>CAVYAU010000001.1:0-525015 GCA_963766535.1 uncultured Actinomycetota bacterium
GGTCGCCGACGTCCGGATCGCGTCGATTGAGCGCGCCGGTTTCACCAGCGATCCCCAACAGATCGACCAGAACCTTCGCATGCGCCCGATTGTGCCGCGGTGACGCGCCATCTCACCGATGCCGCGACGCGGCGATTTCGCGGAGTACTTATAGTGGCGGCGGCTTGGCAACGAAGTAACCGCCTAGCGAGTAGTTCCACCAACCGAATGCGATCGAAGGGAAACAGTGTCTTGAGTGAGCATGCGTTAGAAGTGGTCTCGTGGGATCCCAAGGAGCACACCGACTTGCCGGGCTTCGCGCACGGGCTAACCCGCTACGGGGGCCACTGGTTCGACGTCGGCATCTCGGTCGTGCCCCGCGACGTGGACCCGATGGAGGCGCTGGACAAAGCGTTCGCCAAGCTGCGCGAGATTGTGGTGAGCGAGCAACCGCACATCAGCTACTTCACGATTGATTTGAGGGTGGCCTCGAGCACTCCGGTTCCGCATCCTCACTGACTCAGCAAGGGCAGCTCTCGGCGGAGACCAGAGCTGCTCGTCATTAGAGCCTGTTTTCCGTGTCGCAGGACCTGCCCGGGGACACGTTCGTCGGGCCGCGGTTCGGCATGTGGCGCCCAACCCAGTGCGTCCGCCACGGCCAGGCGGATGAAGGCCGACGGTCACACCATGCGGGACATCGCCAGGTACCTCGGGGTGAGCCGGGCCACCCTTTACCGGTACCTAGCCAACGAAGTTGCTTAGGCTGATGTATCAGCAGGTCGGCCAGCAAGCTCAATACCGACCAGGCCGCGCTCGCCCGGCGGATGAAGGCCAATGGGGAGACCGCCGCCACAATCTGCGCGACGCTCGGAATAGGTCGAACGACTCTCTACCGGTATTTGGCGGAGGGCGGCGAGGACTGAACAGACGTGCTTTAGGGGCCACCGCGAATTGTCTCCTGTGGGATAGCCTCGGCGGCGTCGCCTCGACCGCTGAGTGATGGCAGCGGGCGCAGTGCAAAGAAGAACCCCCAGTCCCGCCGCGGAGTTCTATCCACCGCCGCCGGTGCCGACCGCAGCAAGCCCCCAGAAACGGCTTGAAAAAGCGAATAAGCAGGAGAGCCGTACCCGCGTAGTACGCACGCGGGTACGGCTCCTTTCATGCCGTGCCGACGGTCAGAGTGCCCGAACGCGGCTGGCCTGCGGGCCCTTGGCGCCCTGGGTGACCTCGAACTCCACCTGCTGGTTCTCCTCGAGGCTACGGAAGCCGTGGCCGTCGATCTCGGAGTAGTGCACGAAGAGGTCCGGGCCGTCCGTGCGCGCGATGAAGCCGAAGCCCTTTTCGGCGTTGAACCACTTCACAGTTCCCTGTGTCATTTGTTTCTCCTTGTCAGGATTCCGGGCCGCACTATGCGGTCCGGTGGCCGGTTGATCAGACGACTGCTTCTCGGCTTGCCCTGCAAGGAGAAAAAAGACGCCCGCACCAAGGTTCTGGGCGAGCGTGCATGGAACACGAACACTTAAAACTTCGACCTGTTAGAACAACGACCTACTGATGAATTTGTTCCTGGCTATACGTCCGAGAGGGCGACACTGTGGTGGTGTGGAAGCTAGACCGCCCAAGCCGCAACACCCTGCACATCCTGGAAACCGTAAAGGCTTTGACCGACCGTGGCGTCACGTTGATCTCCACCACCGATGGATCGACTCGTCTACCGCTGCTGGCCGCATGATGATTGGGGTGTTGGGGTCTCTCGCCGAATACGAGCGCGAGCTGGTGAAGGAGCGTACCGCGCTCAAGCGAGCGATGTCTTTGGCGAACGGCACCAAATTTGGGCGGCGGAAGAAAGTCGCGGACCCGAATTACGTTGCCACGGCTAGGCGGATGAAGGACGACGGGCACACTGCGCGCGACATAGCCAAATACCTCGGGGTCTCTCGCGCCACCCTCTACAGGTACCTGACTGACGAAGCTGCTTAGCCCCCGGCGGGGGCAACAACGAAGCTGCTTAGCCCCCAACGGGGGCAGCGATGGGGCTGCTTACCCCGGCGGGGGCAGTGGTACCCCGAACGGTCAGCGACCCGAGGGCGACGCGCATACGTATCGCATCCCATCAGCCGCATCAGCACGACCCCACCTGTCGGTGGGTGAAAGGAGACTCTGCTCATGACATTGACAACGTCACAACTTGACCGCGCTTGCGGCGTCCTGCTGGGTACCGCAACCGAGCATTCGGCCAACTGTTCACAGTGCTATCTGGACAGCCGGGCTGGTTCGACCCCACATAACCGCACCCCGCCGAACCCGCGTCGGCAGGGTGCGGTTATGCAGATCGATCTTGTTAGGCGAACGTTGCCAGACTCCTTAGGGCCACAGTGGTTTCAGCGATTGCCGCTGAAACCACTGCGAGGCTTACCGAGGCCCGCCAGGTTCCCCTGGGTGCGGTTCCCCAGGTCCACCAGGTCCCCCGGGTCCGGGGTGCGGTTCCCCAGGTCCACCAGGTCCCCCCCAGTGTTCGTCGTAGGGGCCATTGTGCCAGTGGTCGTGGTCGCGGGGTTCACCGTCGTACCAGTGGTCGTCGTGGCAGCGGCCCCATTCCCAGTTGTCGCCCCAGCCCGGATCCCACCACTCGCCGGGGCACCAGTGATAATCCGGGAACGGCGCGGGTTGGGCCTGGGCGACGGCAGCCGCCCCCAAACCCGCGAGTCCTAAACCGGCGGTCATTACGACCGTTGATGCTGCGACACGTGCGATGTTTTTCATGCCGGAAGCCTAGTACCCGCTTCAGTGCGAGGGTTGGGGCAAGTACTCATCGAATCCCCGTAGCCGCATAACCACGAGCCCACATGTCGGTGGGTGAAACGAAACTCTGCCCATGACCTTGACTACCGCACAACTTGGCCGGGCCTGCGGAGTGCTGCTGGGCACCGCAGCCGGTGACGCTCTCGGTGCCGCATACGAGTTCGGCCAGCCACGCGGCCCGGAACTAGAGGTCGCCATGGTGGGGGGTGGGGCTTTCGGCTGGGAGCCCGGTGAGTGGACAGACGACACCTCGATGGCGATCGCGATCGCTGGGGTTGCCGCCACGGGAGCGGACCTACGTGACGAAAAGGCGCTCGACGGCCTGGCCCGGAGGTGGCACGAGTGGATGCACGAAGCGAAAGACGTCGGCATCCAGACCGGCAACGTCCTGCGCGCTGCGGCCCGGCAGGGCATCTCCGCGAAGACTGCCGGTGCGGCCTCGGCGGCGTTGCATGCGCGTACTGGTCGCACCGCGGGCAACGGCTCCCTGATGCGAACTGCGCCACTGGCACTGTCCCACCTCCAAGACGAAGCAGCCCTGGTGGAGGCAGCTCGTGCAGTCAGCGAGTTGACTCACTACGACCCCGAGGCCGGTGATGCCTGCGTGCTGTGGTGCCTCGCCATCCGCCACGCCATCCTCACCGGGCTATTGGACGCTCGAATCGGCCTGCAGCACATCGCGATAGAACGGCGAGATCTGTGGGTCTCGCGGCTGAATGTCGCGGAAGCGTCTCAGCCTTCAGGCTTTACCAATAACGGCTGGGTGGTTGAGGCGCTGCAGGCCGGCCGGGTGTGCTCCAGGATGGAAGTGTTGACCACGCCGGGACAAATGACGCTGACACCCATGTGGCGCGCAGTCGGCCCGCAGGCACCGCGACAACATGACAACTGCCGACTTCGCCGCGCAGTCGGCGCCGCAGGAGAAACACATCGCTGTGCAGGCGGCTATGTCCCTGGTGTTGTCGTTCATCGGTTGCCCTCCGTCCGGCGGCGTGCCGGGCTTAAACTCTTCGTAGTCGCCCAGCGGCATTCGGTCCATCTTAAAGGCACCCCACGAGGCGAAGCCGCCGGACGAGACCGCATGGTCACCGGCCTCGACGGCAAGGTGAGGCCCAGCAGACGGGTCGACACCGGGGACCGTGACGGGCAGATTCACGCATTGCGCGCCGCAGGGAAGTCCTTGCGTGCGATAGCGGCCGAGGTGAAGTGCTCCGTGGGCACCGTTGCCCGCGTCCTCAAGTCCTGAAGACATCGCGGGCTAGCCCGAAGTTCCCCCCGGTTTGTTGACGGGTTGCGGTGTTGAGTTGGGGTTTTGTGGTGTGGCGGGTGTGGTTGTACTGACTACGCCACGCCGTGGCGGTGGGAGATGCCGAGGAGTTCGAAGGCCCGCCGCTGCAGCGGGGTGGGGCTGGTGGTCATGGTGAATGCCGGCATGTCGTCGTTGGGCTGGATCTGGTTGGCACAGATTGTGGCCAGGTCGGCCAGCAGGCTGGCGAAGCTGTGCACGGTGGTGTCGTCGTCGGTGCGTTTACGCGCGGCTTTCCTGAGTGCTTGGTCAGAGCGCTGGGCGTCGGCGACGGGGTTGGCCCGTTTGGCCGCCGCGGCGGGTTTATCGTTGTCCTGGAACAGGATTGGTGCCAGGGCCTGTTTCATGTGCCAGCTGAGGTAGTAGGACAACATCCGCAAGAACAGGTGGGCACGGACCCGGTCGGCCAGCCGATGCCGGATGGGCCGCACATCGAGTTCGCTGTTGAGGGTGCGGAAGAACCGCTCGACATCGGCGAGGTTCTTGTAGCGGGCCACCACGTCGGATTCGGTGAGGGTGTCTTTGGGCAGGCTGGTGCGCAGCACATAGATCCCGTCGAGGGCGGCCTCGGCGGCGATGCCGTCCTGGTTGCGGGTGAAGCTGAAGGAGTCCTCGGTGATCTCGAGGGTGAAGTGTTTGGCCATTTTGTAGTGGTTGATCACCTTGCCGACCCGCAGCGCGATTTTGTCCTGGCCGCGCAACGGCCGTTTTTCGCGCCGGGTGGCCGCGGCGATGTTCTGCAGCTCTTTTTCGGTGGCCGCCAGCAGCTCGCCGCGTTTGCGGGCCCGCTCCTCGGCCAGGACCGGGTTGTGGCAGCACACCAGCCGCTCCCCGGGGAACTCCGGGGAGATGATCTCGACGAGGTCCTGCTCATCGAACAGCGACAGCTGCAGCACGCCGGTCTCGAGGAGGGCTCTGATCTGCGGGGCGCGCAGCGCGCTGATCCAATCCAGCCCGCCTGGGCGCAGCTCGGCGCTGATACGCGCGGTGGTGAGCATGCCCCGATCCCCGACCAGACACACCCGCGACAGCCCGAACCGGGTCTTGAGCTTGTTGATCTGGGCGGACAGGGTTTTCGGGTCGGCGGTGTTGCCCTCGAACACCTCGATCGCGATCGGCGCCCCGGCGGGCGAGCACAGCAGCCCGTAGACGATCTGCAGCCGGCCTTTCACTCCGTCTCTGGGGTGCCCGATTTTCCCTAGCGGGCAGGTGTGGCCCTCGAACGCCGCCGAGGACACGTCATAGAGCACCAGCGTTCCGTTGCTCAAATGTCGTGCGGCCAGGGCGTTTTCGATGGCCTCCTGGCGCTCGAGCACCCAGTCCATCGCGGCATACAGGTCATCCTCATCACAGCCGGCCACCCCGAGCAGCTGGCCCAAAGTGCTGGTGGCGGTCTCGGTGCGCAGCCCACGCGCGGTGGCCAGCTTCGAGCCCGGGGCGATCACCTGCGCCACCAGCATTGCGGTGACCAGATCCCGCCACCGCGAGGGCGCCGGGTCGATCAGCTCCTCAACGCCGAGCCGGCGCGCCGTGCCCAGCACCGCGCTCACATGCCCGTGCGGCAGGCTGCGGGTGATCTCAAACGCCTCGGAAAGATCAAGCGTCGCCGGCAAGCCCTTGAGCGCCCGCTGCAGTTTCTCCACCTTGTGCTCGGGCCAGCGCGACAGGTTGGCCAGCGTGCGGGTCTTGACCTTGCCGCCGTCGCGGTAGCTTTCGCGCAACAGCACCGCCGGCGGTGACCCACGGTTCGGCACCCGCGTCACATACATGATTACTTTCTATCACGGTCACAGCACGACAATACTGAAATAGAGCAATGACACGCCGAACTGATTCCAGAAAATACATGAGTACGTTCCGGGCCAAACATGAACACGAAACACCTGCTCACACGGCAGATCGGGATTCAGAACCCCTTCAGAAGGGGTAGGGTGAGGGGCTGGCGCGGTGGCCGGAAGCTCCGTTTCCAGCCCCTCCCCGTCGAACCGTGCATGCGGTTCTCCCGCACACGGCTCTCCGACGTTCTTCACCGTCGGCGTTCGGCCGTTGCCTTCCAGGGCCGAAAAGGCCTGGGGGCAATGACGGTTCCACACAAGGTGATCAGCCCGAGGTTATCCGGTGACGCGCAGGTCACCTTCCTCATGCCCCAGCGGCGGCTGCGTTTGTGGCGTTTGCCGACAAACGCCGCGAACCGTTCCAGGGCGTATTGACTGATCGCGTCGAATACCCGGGCGGAATTCCCGTACCGGAAATAGCCGCCCCAGCCGCGCAGGAACTGGTTGAGATCCTGCACGACCCATTCATCAGACAGGCCCAACCGCTTCCGCTGCGTCAGCTGGCGGATCCGGTCGCGGGCATGCTGGGTCGCCTTGCGCGAGGGCCAGCGGGCCAGGAAGCACACCCGGCGGGGGCTGACCGTGCCCCGGGCCCGCACCCACCGGTGGTGAAAGCCGAGGAAATCAAAGCCCTCGGCGTCCTTGCCCTCGGTGAGGTGCACGATCCGGGTCTTGGCCACCTTCAGTTCCAGGCCGAGTCGCGCCAGCACGGTTGTGAGCCGCGCCAACGCATCCTCGGCCTGCCGCCGGGTGCTGCACATGACCACCAGGTCATCGCAGTAGCGCACCAGCACCCCGTGCTCGCGTGGATCCCACACCCGGTCCAGCCGGTGCAGGTACACGTTGCACAGCAGCGGCGAAAGCGGGCCCCCTTGCGGGGTTCCGGTGACCTCGCGCCGCACCCGACCGTCTTCTAGCACCCCGGCGCGCAACATCGCCCGCACGAGCGCCAAGACGGTTCGGTCGCTGATGCGTTCCTCAACCGCTTGCATCAACTTGTCATGCGGTATCGCCGAAAAGCAGTTGGCGATATCGGTTTCCACCACCCACCGTCGTCCCCGCCAGGCCTCATCCACGAGCACCTGCAGGGCATCGTGTGTCGAGCGCTTCGGGCGAAACCCGAAACTGCACTCGGCGAAGTCCGCCTCGAAGACCGGCTCGAGCACGATCTTCAGTGCGGCCTGCACGATACGGTCACGAACCGCAGCGATCGCCAACGGCCTGTATTCGCTGCTGCCCGGCTTGGGGATCAACACCCGCCGCGCCGGCAGCGGTCGCCAGCTCTTCTGCCGCAATTCGTCGGCCAACTCGCCCAGCAGCCGGGCCACCCCGTACTGCTCAACCTCGGCCAAGGTGGTCTTGTCGATGCCCGGTGCGCCGTTGTTGGCGCGCACCGCCACCCACGCTCGCCACAGGACGTCTTCGCGGTAGACCTTGTCCTGCAGCGCGTGAAACCGTCGATTCGGGTCGGCCTTGGCCGCCCGGTACAGCGCGTGCTGTAACGCTTTGACTCTGTCGCCTCCGACAGCCGCCAGGGTGGACCTAGCCGTGGTTCCGGCACTCACCAGTCAGTAGCTCCCAACATGCGCGTGAACGAAGCAGCGGCCCTTCCCTCCCCGCGGGTTGTGTTGTCCCGCGGCTCGACCGGTACTACGACCGCCTCCGACTCCCTCCCGACACCCATCCACTTCCCGGCTCCTCACCGGTTATAGGACGGCGCTCTTCCACCGACACCGCGACCGGTTTCGGTCGGGGAGGGCCTCCCCAGTTCCCGCCGCCACCTTCTGAACGTTCCGCGCCCTCTACGCCGGACAGTTCCTCACGGCTGCATCTCCAGGATCTTCACCGCTTCCATGGCCTTCGCCGTGATTCCCGCGGCTCGGCACTGTCTTATCCCCTAACGACGCGGCAGGCTTCGCTTCACGCTGCGGACCGCTCAGTTGCTCCCACCACCGTGGCTTTCGACGCTGGGCTTCGACCCGACCCGTTTCCAGACCGAGCCGCCAGCCTGCTACCGGGCTTCCTGGCCACTACCCGGACCGGACTCACACCGGCAGGCGACGACGAGCTTCCCATCAAGTCATGACCGCTGGACAATCACCTCCTAATGCACTGGGCGCACGGAACTTCGGGCTAGCCAAAGACGCTCGAGTTCGTCAGCGGCGTCGATGAGCGCAGCGGCCAGCCGGCGGGCATCTTCACCGGTGAGGTCGGTGACTTCCCCGCCGAACCGCTGGCGTTTGTGTCCCGCCGATGACGATCTACAGGCAGATCCCTCTCAACGCGCCCGCTGCCAAGATACGGGTGAGGGGGTACGCACCCCACCGTCAACTGGCCACCCGTCAATCACCGGCGCCGGGGGCGAGGCCGAAAGGGTGGGACGACTCGCCGTCGGCACAGGGGTGGGTCATGACGTGGTCGAGCAGCGCCTCGAGGCTGGCCGTGGCGAGGCACACGACACTGTCGGCCGCGCCGTAGTACATCCGGATCGTGTCGCCGTCGTCGTCGAGGATCCAGCCGCACGGGAACACGACATCGGCCACGTCGCCGGAGCGCTCGTAGCTCGCCGACGGACCGAACACCCACTCGTTGCCACGAGCGATCACCCGGGTCGGGTCGTCGCGGTCGAGGAGCGCGAGCCCGAGACGGTAGATGGCTCCCGCCACGGTCGTGCGGACGCCGTGGTAACAGACGAGCCACCCGGCGTGGGTCAGCATCGGCGGGGGGCCCAGACCCACCCTGTTGGCGTCCCACCACCCGCCGCGACGGGCCGGTAGCAGGACCTTGGCGTCGCCGAAGTGGCGAAGATCGGGACTCCACGACAACCAGATGTGCGCTCCGACTCCCGGCATCTGTGCCATCGGCCGGTGGATCAGCGCCCACCGGCCGTCGAAGGTGGTCGGGAACAACGCGGCGTCCTTGTCCTCCGGGGACTGAAGGACGCCGCGACGGTCGAAGTGCACGAAGTCGCGTGTGGATGCGAGCAGGACCAGCGGTCCAGTGGTGGAGAAACCGGTGTACACGATGAGGTACTCGTCGCCGACCCGGGTGATCCGGGGGTCCTCGACGCCCCAGTGCTCCTCTAAGGTCGAGGTCGCCGCGACCATTCCCCGATCGCGCTCCACGGTCCAGTTGCCGTAGCCATCGGGGCTTCGGGCGACCACCAGATGGGACAGGCCGGTGCGGTCCTCCACCCGCAACAGCAGGAGGGTCTCGCCTTCGAAGACCGTCGCACCGGGGTTGAACACGGCGTTGACCATCCGTGGCACGTCACCGGCGGTGATGATCGGATTGTCGGGATGGCGCAAGAACATCTCGGGCGGGTCACCCCGCGACGGCGCGAGCCGGTCGGCGGGGGTCATGCGACGAAGACCTGGGCCCGGGGGGAAGCCACCTCATGCGCTCGTCGGAGTGCCGTGAGGAACGCGATGGTCGACTCGGCGCCCTGGTTGACGTTGGGCCCGTCGACCTGCAGCCCGTCGAAGGATCCGCCGGTTCGACGGTCGAACATGGCGACGCCGAGGTCGTTTCGACCGGTGAACCACTGGGCTGACCGGATCGTCACTTCGGCCCAGTCGGCCTCGCCGGTCACGGTGAACGCCCGCGCCGCGGCATCGGCCATGGCGCCCGCCTCGATCGGTTGCTGGTCGAACGCCGGTCGCGGGTCGCCGCCGGTCCAGCCATGGGTGGGCGTGAAGCTGAAATGACCCTCGGGCGCCGTCTCCTCGGCGACGAGCCACTCCAGGAGCCGCAACCCCGTCCGCTCGAATCCGGTGTCGTTGAACATTGCTCCCGCCGCCAGCAGGCATTCGGGCAGCAGCGCGTTGGCGTAGCGCAAGCGCGCCTCCGGCCAGTGCCGCTGGCCGGTCGCCTGCTGGATCATTGTCGCGGCGTCGCGGAGCAGCTCGGCCGCGTGGGGTTGGTCGGGGTCGTCGGCGAGCGCGGCGCCAGCGCCGAGTGCGGCGTACGCCATGGCATGAGGCCACCGTGAGCGAAACGAGGTCGTCTGCGCCAACAGTTCCCGAGCACCTTCGGTGACGTGGCGGGGCGCAGTCGATGCGGCGGCGACACCCAGGCCGAAGATCGCCCGGCCACAGGCGTCGTCGGAGACGTCGCGGTCGCTCAACCGGCGGTCGTGACCCATGCGCAGCGCGAATCGTCCGCCGCCGAGGTGCAGGCGCTGGAGGAATGCCAGGTAGATCTCGCTGAGCCGGTCAGCGGTGGGGCCGTCCCAGCGGCAGGTCAAGGCCAGCGCGCGCCCAGCATCGTCGCTGCAATAGCCGTTGGCTCGTCGGGGTGCGGCTGCGCGGGCGTGCTCGAAGAGCCCGGTGTCATCGGTCATCCGGACCAGGTGTCGCAGGTCGGGCATCGGCAGGTTCATGCTGCCATCCAACCGGCGAGCAGGTCGTTGATCACCTCGAGGTACCGGTCGGCGACCACAGGCCAGCGCAAGCCCGCGCCCACGCGGGCGGCCTCGCGGCGCATCGCGTGGGCAAGGTCGGGCTGCGTGAGGATGCAGCAGAGCGCATCGGCCATCGCCTGCTCGTCGCCGTGGCGCACCAGCAGGCCTGCCCCCGACGCCAGCGCTTCGACAGCGTGGGGAAACCTCGTGGCGACCACGGGCTTCCCCGCAGCGAGGGCCTCGACCAGCACCCCGGAGGTGACCTGGTCGGGGGAGTCGTAGGGCAGGAGCACGATGTCGGCACGGCCGATCAGCGCGGCCAACGACGAGACAGCGCGGTACGTGCCGTCGAAGACGACGCGCTCAGCGATGCCCAGCTCGACGGCGGATCGCTGCAGCATCTCCCGGTAACGCTCCCCCTGAGCCGCTCGGACCTTGGGATGGGTCTCACCGGCGATGAGATATGTCGGCATCGGGGTCAGGTCGCCGAGTCTGGCCATCGCCGCGATGCCGTGCTCAAGGCCCTTGCCAGGTCCAACCAACCCCCAGCTCAGCACCAGCGGCGTGTCATGGTGGCGCTGCGCGCCGGTGCCGGGCTCGGTCCAGGCGCCGTGGGGGATCACGATGATCCGCTCCGGATCGTTGATCGCGTAGTTGCGGAGCCGCAAACGCGCCGCCTCGGTCTGCGTGACCGTCACATCGGCCAGCTCGATGACCTCCTCGAGCACCGCACGCTGGTGCGGGGTGGGGTGGGCAAGGACGGTGTGGAGCACTGCGATGCTGGGGGTCGTCGTTGTCCGCAGGAGGTCGAGGACCTCGTCGCCGTCGGGTCCCCCGTAGATCCCGTACTCGTGCTGGACGACGACGAGGTCGACATCCTCGACGGTGTCACGCACCTGCTGGAACGACGCGGCGTCGCCGCCGATCCAGTCGACCGTGGCTCGCGCCGCAACACCGGTCGGTTCCTTCGGCTGGATGAGGCGGATGACCACGGGTTGGACCGCGCGGCCCGCGTGGCTGATCGAACGCACCATCGACTCGGTGAACGTCGCCAGGCCGCACTGTGTCGGTGGAAAGGTCCCCACGAAGGCGATGCGAAGCGCCTCTTCCCGGTCGCTACCGCCGCTTCTCAACGGCGCGGGGAATCGGGTCGATACCACGTCACGCTCCATTCCGTCGGCCTGTCCTGCATCCTGGCGGTCGACGTGAACGTGGAACCAGGGACGAAAGTCCCAAGAATTGACTCCCCCGTCAGAGTAGCCGCCGCCCGCGCGCATCCACCAACGAGCCTGCCGGCACACTCCACTATTTCGGGGTGCGAGTCGTGACTGATGCCGCCATCGCCTCCAGGACCCTGCGCACTAACTCCGACGGCGCGGCCGGCCCGGTGTCGCCTTGAGCGCTCGTTCGATAATCGGCGTCAGGTGCCGTTCAAGCGAGAGTGGTTGCTCGTGTCAACCAGCCACGACCACGCTTCATCACGAAGACCCGGCACGCGTCATCCGATGAATCGATGGACGGAAGGATTCGAAGTGATGAGCGACCAACTCGGTATCGGCGTTATCGGTTGTGGTGGCTTCGGGCTGTTCGCGCTGCAGCAGTTCGTGCAGGTTCCTGGAGTGCGGCTGGCTGGAATGGCCGACATCGCCGCGCGGCCCGCCGCCCGGGCGGCGGCGCAGCATTATGGGCTCGAGGACGTCATCGATGTCGATCGCCTACTCGAATTACCGGCGGTCAATTTGGTCTACATTTCCACGCCGCCGTTTCTGCATTACGAGCAATCCAAGCTAGCACTCGCAGCGGGCAAACACGTCTTTTGCGAGAAACCGCTCGCGCTGACGGTCGAACAAGCGGACGAACTGGTGGGGCTCGCGCGGCGACGGGACCGGTTGCTCGTCGCGGACCTGATGCAGCGATACAACCCGTTGTTCGACATCGTCGGCCAGGTCATCGATCGCCAGCCGCTTGGCGAATTCCTGCACGGCTACTTTGAGAACTACGCCTCCGACGAGAATCTTCCGCCGGAGCATTGGTTCTGGGATCCCGAGAAGAGTGGTGGAATCTTTGTCGAGCATGGCGTGCATTTCTTCGACATGCTGACGGGTTGGCTGGGCGCCGGTGAAGTCGTTTCCGCGCAGGCCAGTCGCAGGTCCGATGGCTGTGAAGATCAGGTGCAATGCACAGTGCGCTACACAGGAGGCGCGCATTTCAATTTTTACCACGGCTTTCATCAGCCGGCGCGTTCGGATCGCCAGGAGCTTCGACTCGTCTTCGAACGCGGCGACATGCTGCTGCAAGGTTGGGTGCCAACGAGCGTCCGCATTCATGCGGTGGCCAATGAGTCGCAGACGCGCGAACTGAGCGAACTATTTCCCCGCGCGCGGATCGACACGCTGATGACTTATGGCCCACGCGATCGCGCGTTCTATTCGCACGGACACCAGCACGACGTCTATCAACAGTTCGAGCTTCACTGGGAAGGTCTGCAGAAGATGCCGCTGTACTGCGAACTGCTGCGTCGCATGATGACAGATCAGGTGGCGTGGATTCGCGACCGCGGGCACCAGCGAAAGGTCAACGAGCAGAATGGCCGCGACTCGGTCGCGATGGCCTGCGCGGCCGATGCGCTCGCGCGCGATCCAAGCGCGTAAGGCATGGAGACCGGGTATCGCGGTGCGTGCGTGATGGTGCCGGCCGCCCTTCACTCGGGAGTGAGATCGAATGCCCGCCGTCGGCGAGCTGGTGCGCTCGACCGACCATCACGGATGGCCTCAGCCGCCGATGCTGATCGTGATGCCGCCGCTGGAGACCCAGGGCCATCCAAGGAATGGCCAGTTGGTGGCTGTGACGCCGGGGGAGGTGCTGATCTGTACGTTTCCCGGATTTTCACATTGAGTGGTCGTCGGTGTTGTGTTTGTGCATCGGGGAAGGGCGGCAGCGGTGGGTGCGTAAACCATTCCCACGATGGTGCCCGCCGCCAGTAGCGGTACCAGGTTATTCCAGCTCCAGGGCGCGTAATTCGCGGTAGGCGACCATGCTGGGCGCTGGCTGCTGTGCCCTGGGCTTCAGGGCGATCAGTTACGTACCAGGTGCTGTTCTTCTGCGATCTGCGCCGATCGGACTGTGGTCCGGCGCCTGACGCCGGCGTCTGGCTACGAGTGGTAGGGCTCGGCGCTGACCAGCGTCACCTTGACGGTGTTGCCGTTGGGCACGGTGTAGGTGCGGGTCTCGCCGACCTTGGCGTCGAGCAGCGCGCTGCCCAGCGGTGAGTTCGGCGAGTACACCTCGAGCTTGCCATCGCTGACACCCTCCTGGCGGGTGGCGATGAGGAACGTCTCGGTGTCGGACTCGGCAGGAACGCCGGATTCTGGGCGAAGCCCCAGCGCGGCCAGTACGAACAGCGCGACGAACGCGACGGCCGTGGCGACGCAGTACCCGGCGAACCCACCGCTGCCCTCGCGCGCCGCCACGAGACAGGCGATCGGCAACCCGAAAAAGACCAGCCAGGAGAACGAATTATGCAGCGTCCCCCAGGATCGTGGCGACCGGCGACAGCGGCGTTCCCGGCGGCGTTCCCGGCGGGTAGCCGTTGATCGGGTCGCACATGAACACGCTTGCGCCGATCAGCCCGACGCCGATCAGCCCGACGCCGATCAGCCCGACGAGGATCGGCACCCACAGCCGCTGCCGCGCTGCTTCAGCCCGAGTGCGAATCCGAGCACCAGGAGGCCCGTGACCAGGAAATTCGCCATCTGCGTCCACCCCGTACTGCCGATCGACAGCGAACTAACCGGCTGGCGCAACGGGCTGTAGTCCGGGCGGCGCCCCGTCAATCAGGAACACCACCACGAACAGCGCCCCGCGACAAACCCGGCGACCGGTCTGCACCCCTATTGATTTTTCGCTTCGACCATCATTCCGTTGCCGTCGATCATCGCAACATGGCCGTCCCAGACCGCGAGGTCGCCGGGCTGTAGCCCGCCGGGCAGGGCTTCACCGTTACATCGCACCTGGGTAGGCGGAGCCCACGGGGTTATGAGGCGAGATGCTCTCGGGCGGGGGTACCGCCGACCCTGGGAGGCGCGCAGAATCGGAACAGGAGTGCAGGAAGGAGTCGGCGATGAAAGCCAACGTAGGCGACTGGTTGGTGATCAAGGGGACGACAACCGAGCGCTCGGACCAGCGGGGGCTTATTACGGAGGTGCACTCCGCGGACGGCTCGCCTCCCTACGTGGTGCGGTGGCTGGCCACCGGCCATGTGGCGACGGTGGTTCCCGGCCCTGACGCCATTGTGGTGACACCAGAGGAGCAGGAAGCAGCGGACGAGCGGGTACAGGAACGGGCCGCACACCGCGGCACCAACGACTAGGTGCTGCGGCTCGCCGTTATCCCCGCAGGCTTGCTGGCGGCCTGGTTAGGCCATCACGTGATGGGCTCTCGCGCATGCGGGCGGACGGGACTGAGTTGGATGCCGGTCGGTCTAACCTGACATCGCCATGTCCCAGAAGCCTCGCTCGTAGTGGGTCACCCAGAAGAAGGCGTCTTCAGCTTCTCGGGCCTGTTCGCCGATGGAGGCCTCGAGCTGGCGATCGACGGAACTCTGGAGGTCGCCGACGTAGGACCGGAAGCCGTCGGTGGTCCACCTGTTCACGAACTCCCGGTAGGGGTGAGCACCTGGGCGGGCGCTGTCCCAGCTATCCAGGTAGCTGCGTTCGAGCGCCCAGATGGTGGTGATCTGGGCCGGGTAGCCGGAGTAGGTCACGGCCAGCAGGAAGTCGCAGTAGGCCCGAGTCGTCGGATGCTTGGGGGCGTCGAGGGCCAGGCCGCGCCGCCCCGCCATCTCCTCAAACCAGCCGAGCTCCCCAACGGTGGCGACCACGCCGCCCGCGAGGAGGGCGACGTCGGCGAGGGGGGCCGTGGCCGCGATGCGGGACTGGGCGCGCACCAGGGCCTGCGCGAAGAGGTAGTCCTGGGCCAGCCACCGGTCGAAGGAGTGCTCGGGCAGCGATCCGTCCCGCACGCCCGCGAGGAAGGGGTGAGCAGTGGCCGCCTGCCACGCGGAGGTGTGGCGGCTCATCAACGCAGCGGCAGTCATGGTCTCTCGCATCGGGCGGCAGCGTCGAAGAACCGCAGTTCGAGTTCCATCGCCTGGTGATACAGGACGGCCAGGCGGTCGTGATCACCTCCGTAGCGGTCGAGCAGGCAACGCCAGTCCTCGATTTCTGGGTGGTATCCGGTCGCCGAGATGATCTATTTCTCCCCCGACGTCGGTGCAGTGATCGTCACCTCTCCGCCAACAGGACGGCTATCGTCGATGTACGCGATGGGCTCATCGAGGCAGCCGCGACATCCGCACGCGATGACGTACTTGATTGTCTCGCCCATCACAGTTCCCTGTTGTTTGCGAGTTTGCTTAGTAGTGCGGCTATTTCGCGGCCACGCCCCTGCGCGGCGTGCTGGTAACGCATCGCGGCGGCCGGGGTTGAGTGGCCGAGGCGTGCCATCAGTTCGGCGAGCGTGGCGCCGGTCGCGGCGGCCAGCACAGCACCGGAATGGCGTAGGTCGTGCCAGCGCAGGTCATTTCGGCCGGCCTTGGCGCGGGCTTTGTACCAGTGCCGCATCAGTGTCGACGGCTGCAAATGCCCACCGCCTTGGGCCGGGAACAGCAGCGAGTCACGGCCCTTGTCAACGTATTTCGCCAGATGTGCCTCGATGGCGGGAATGATGTGCGGGGGGATGTCGACGTCGCGCACACCAGCGTCCGACTTCGGTGTGGTGATCGTGTAGGCGCCTTTAGTCCTGACAGCCGCGCGGCGTATGCGGATCACTTCAGCAGACAGGTCTATGTCGCTGCGGCGCAGTTCGACGGTTTCGCCGAACCGCAACGCACACCAGCTGGCGAGGGTGACCATGAGCTGCAGCCGCTCAGGCATCGAGTTAGTCAGGGTGCCTAAGTCCTCGACGGATGCGGGCCTGATCTTGTGGACCCGCTTGGTTCTGCCGGCGCCGACGATGCGGCACGGATTGTTGTCGATCAGCTCATCGTTGACCGCCGACGCCATGATCGTGCGCAGCAGGCTGTAGGCGTGGGAGCGCATGGTGGGCCGGTCTGTCAGTGTGGCTGCGTACCATGCACGGATGTCTTTCGGCGTGATCGCGCTGAGCTGCCGAGTGCCGAACGTGTCCAGCAGGTGATCGTCCAGAATCGCGCTGTAATGCTCCCTGGTCCTCGCCCTGATGGGTCTGCCCGCCACCTGCCGGTTCGCCAACCAGCCCGCAGCGTAGGCGCCGAAGGTGATGCGCTCGGGCTTGGTGACCGTGTTCGCGTTCCACAGTTTGGCGTCGATCTCACGGCGCCGGTCGGTCAGCCACGCTTCGGCGTCGATGCGGGCGGCGAACGTCTTGGGCGCTGTGACGTAACTGCCGTCTGGGGCGGTGTAGCGGACCTGGTAGCGACCGGATGGGAGTTGCCGGATGTTGCCGAAGGACCGCTTGTCCGCCATCCGCTGCTCCTCGGCGCCGTGTTCGTGCCAGATACGTGCCAAATGAGCATAACTGACGTTCCGCTTGCTTCAGCATGACTCCGGCGATACTGTGTCAAATGTCGCCAGTTCAGAGGCTTTCCGCGCTGGTCAGACACCAGATCGCGAAAACCCGGACAACCTACTTCAATCCCAGTATCGCGCACCAGAGTTTTTGCAGCTCATAAGGCATTTTTTGAGGCGATGATCGTTGGTCGTGAACTCCTCGTGAACTCCCCGTTTGACGGTGCTTGGCCGCTCTTCACTGCAAGCCCGAGCGATGTGGAAACAAGGGGGCCGGGTGTCAGATGACCTCAGCAACGTGAGGCCGCCGAACTTTTCTCAGCGGTACGGACACGAGCCATACCCGCCGCCGCTCCAACTCGATGACCTGGACGAGCGGACCCGAACCGACCTGTGGAACTACATCTATAACCACTATCTGAATGCGGCGAAGGATCGCGTCGGTCGCGAGGGCATCTGGACGGATTTCCTCGCAAGATATCGGCAGTACTACAAGCTGCAGTCGCTAGCCGGTGCGCTACTAGAGATAGTGGAACGCGAACCGTATAACCGGTGGTTTGATTTGATCGAGTACTTGGTGCCTGGTCCGCTGAGCGGACCGCTCTCTTGCCCTCACCACACGGCTCGATGCCTAATGGAAATCGCTAGGTCGCGCCGGTAAACCCACCGGCCATGCTGACAGTCACCGGTATGTGGAGGTAAGTATAATGTCGGCTCCCATTAATCCCATTCGCTTCATCGCGATTCAGTCGGTGAATTTTAGTAACACTGAAAGAAGTGTTTTTCTGCGTATCGATGGTTCTAATGTTACGCAGTTTCAGGGCGGGGGGAGCGGTACGGTTAACTGCCAGTTTTATGCGCCGGGCACCGTTCCCGTCCCAGAAATCGGAAACCTTGAGGCTTTTGAACTTATTTCGATACCCAATGTTGGGTCCGCCATTCGCTCGGTGAATTTCCCAAACGCATTCTTACGGTTAGACGGTTCAGGTGTTACTGCTTCGCAAGGCGCGGGAGTCGGTACGGTTAATTGTCAGTATTATTCCTCCGGAACGTACCCGAATAGCCAGTCCGATTTTGAGGTTTTTGAGCTTTTAAATCTCCTCGAGAGCACCCCCGCTATAGAAGATATACAATCTCTTAAGTCAACTGCATTTCCACAAGTGTTTCTGCGTATCGATGGTTCTAATGTTACGCAGTTTCAGGGCGGGGGGAGCGGTACGGTTAATGGTCAGTTTTACCCCTCGGGGGGAGAACCCAACAGCCACACCGACTATGAAACGTTGAACATTGTTTACCTCTGAATAATTAGACTGGTCCCGCTCAGCGAAGCATTACCCGTTGGAGCCTTCCCCAAGCGCATTGGGTAGCCGCAGAAGCTGCATCGGTGCGAAGCCCCAGTGCTAGCTCTGGGGCGGATCTGGTGCAGCGGCTCCTGGGTCACGCAACAGCTACTATGACGGCTCTTCGATTTTGACCGGGCAATCAGCTTGAAGTCTGGGTTGCGGCCCGCTGTTTGCGGGTGCAGTGGAATCGTATCCGGCGTGCCGAGTTGTCTCGATTCCGGAATCCGCATCCGATTAACCGGCCCTCGGGCCTGAGTCAACCCGATCTGTCGCTGCGGGTTTTGCTGAGCCCAAACGGTACGGTACTGGGCTGTACTAACGCAATGGTTCTATCGTGGGCGCTATGACCCAGATCGCCGATCGCGCCGCGGAGCCCTCACCATGGTCGCCGCGAGAGACCGAGTTGCTTGCGGTGACGTTGCAACTGCTGCAGCAACACGGGTATGACCGCTTGACGGTGGACGCGGTTGCCGCCACCGCCCGTGCGAGCAAGGCCACGGTGTACCGGCGCTGGCCGTCGAAAGCCGAATTGGTGCTGGCCGCGTTCATCGAGGGCATCCGCCACGTCGCGGTCCCGCCCGATACCGGCTCACTACGGGGCGATTTGCTGCAAGTGGGGGAGCTGGTATGCCAGCAGGCCCGCCAGCACGCCAGCACTATCCGCGCCGTGCTTGTCGAGGTGTCGCGCAATCCCGCGCTGAACGACGTGATGCAGCACCAGTTGCTCGACCAGCGGAAAGCCCTGATCCAATACATCCTGCGTGAGGCCGTCGATCGCGGGGAGATCGACGCCGCCGCGATCAGCAACGAACTCTGGGACCTGCTGCCCGGCTACCTCATATTCCGGTCCATCATCCCCGGCCGTCCCCCCACGCGTCGGACCGTGCACGTCCTCGTGGACAACGTCATCATCCCCAGCCTGACGCGACCCACCGGATGAGGGGCTATCGGCGGCCGATTTCCCGACCAGGCACCTGAGCAGAGCTGCCCGGTGACGCGCACAGATGTGGCTTCCGCCCGCCCTTGTAGTGTCCGGTCCCGTATCGTACTGTCATAGCTGTCAATCCCGCTCGAAACGCAGGAAAGGTCACCTCGCCCAAGCGATCGCGTCGCCGGTTATCGAAAGGCTAACGGGTGAAACGGATTTCAGTGACCAGCCTCGTCAGGCGCGGCTGGATGGTGTTGGTCGCCGTGGTGGTGGTCGCTGTCGCGGGGTTCGGCGTCTATCGGCTGCACGGCGCCTTCGTCTCACACCAGACCCCGCCCGCTGGCTACGGCGTCGCGGAAGAACTCACCCCGTTCAACCCCAAGCGCATCACCCTTGAGGTCTTTGGCGCACCCGGGGCGGTGGCAACCATCAACTACTTGGACATCAATGTTCAGCCCCAGCAAGTCCTGAACGCGACCCTGCCGTGGTCGTTGACCATGATAACGACACAGCCGGGAGCCTTCAGCAACCTTGTGGCGCAGGGCGACAGCGATTCCCTGGGCTGCCGCATCATCGTGGACGGCGAACTCAAGGACGAAAGGATTGTCAACACAGTGAACGCCTACACCTTCTGCCTGGTGAAGTCCGCATGAGCAACCAGCACGCCCCGAGGCCTGTGATATACCACACGATCCGCCGGCTTGCGGTGCCTATCCTGCTGCTCTGGCTGGCGCTGGCTGCCATCACGAATACTGCCGTGCCGCGATTGGAGAAGGTCGCAGAAGCCCATCAGGTAGGGCTGAGCACCAATGATTCGCCGTCGCTGCAGGCGATGAAACGCATGGGCAAACTGTTTCACGAGTTCGATTCCAACAATTCGGCCATGGTCGTCCTGGAAGGCGATAAGCCACTCGGCGATGACGCCCACCGGTTTTACGACACTTTGGTCCATAAGCTCGAAGCCGACACCAAGCATGTCCAGCACATTCAGGACTTCTGGGGGGATCCGCTGACGGCGGCAGGCTCGCAAAGCAACGACGGCAAGGCCGCCTATGTTCAGGTATATCTGGCCGGTAACCAAGGCGAGAGCTTGGCGACCGAGTCGGTCCAAGCCGTGCGGAACGTCATCGACCGTACGCCACCACCGCCCGGGGTCAAGGCGTATGTCACCGGCGGGGGGGCGCAGATCGCCGATCAGTTCGCAGCGGGCCAGAAAGGTATCTTGAAGGTCACCCTGATAACTTTGCTGGTGATCTTGGTCATGTTGTTTTCCATCTACCGTTCTATCGTTACCGTTATCCTCGTGCTGGCCATGGTTTTAATCGAGGTGGCGTGCGCCCGGGGAATCGTCGCCATCCTTGCGAACTACGGGGTCATGGGACTTACGACTTTTTCGGTTAATATCCTCACGTTACTGGCCATCGCCGCCGGGACAGATTACGCGATATTTGTCGTCGGCCGTTATCACGAGGCGCGGCAGGCCGGCGAGGATTCCGAAACTGCCTTCTACACCATGTCTCACGGGACACCCCGCGTTATCTTAGGGTCGGGGCTGACCATTGCCGGCGCGGTGTACTGTCTGACCTTTGCCCGGTCGCCCTATTTTCACAGCATGGGCCTTCCCGGCGCAGTGGGCATGCTGACCGCGGTTGCGGCCGCGCTCACCCTGGCCCCGGCGGTGCTTACCGTGGCCAGTTCCTTCGGTCTCTTAGAGCCCAAGCGCAAGATGAGGATCCGGGTCTGGCGGCGGATCGGCACGGCCATCGTCCGCTGGCCGGCGCCGATTCTGGCGGTGACGTGCGCGGTGGCCCTTATCGGTCTGCTCGCCCTGCCGGGATATCAAACCAGTTATGACGGTCGCACCTACGTGCCCAAAACAACCCCGGCCAATATCGGCTACGCGGCCGCGGAGCGGCATCTTTCTCGGTCCCGGCTGAATCCCGAACTGCTGATGATCGAGGCCGACCACGATATGCGTGACCCGGCCGACATGATCAACCTGGAAAGGGTGGCCAAAGCTGTCTTCCACACTCCCGGTATCGCGCGGGTGCAGGCCATGACCAGGCCCTTAGGCACCCCGATCGACCACACCTCGTTAGCTTTCCAGATCAGCGCGGGAAACATCGGGCAGATCGAGAACCTGCATTACCAGAAAGACCGCGCGGACGACTTGCTGAAGCAGGCCGGCGAGCTTACGAAAACGATCAACATTTTGAAGCAGCAGTACGCCCTCCAGCAGCAGCTCGCCGCCGCTACGCACGACGAGACCCAAAGCTTTCACAACACGATCGCCACGATCAATGACTTGCGCGATAAGATCGCGAATTTCGACGACTTCTTTAGGCCGATTCGCAGTTATTTCTACTGGGAAAAGCACTGCTATGATATCCCGGCCTGCTTTGCGTTCAGGTCCCTCTTTGACGCCATCGACGGTATCGACCAGCTCAGCGAACAGTTTCAAAACCTGACGGCAAGTTTGGATAAATTGGATGCGCTGCAGCCGCAACTGGTGGCGCTGATACCGGCGCAGATCGCCAGTCAGGAGACCAATCTGGAACTGGCGCTGTCAAACTATGCCACCAACTCCGGGATCAACGCCCAGACGCGGGCTAACACCGACACCGCGACCGCCCTGGGGCAAGCTTATGACGCCGCCAAGAACGACGACTCCTTCTACATGCCTCCGGAGGCTTTCGACAACCCCGAGTTCAAGAGGGGCCTGAAACTGTTCCTCTCGCCGGACGGCAAGGCCGCTCGCATGATCATCTCCCATGAAGGCGATCCCGCGACCCTTGAGGGCATCTCGCATGTCGACCCGATCAAGAAGGCGGCGCGCGAGGCCGTGAAGGGAACCCCCCTGGACAACTCCAAGATCTACCTTGCCGGCGTCGCGGCGACCTACAAGGACGTCCACGACATGGCCAAGTACGATCTCATGATCGCCGGGTTGGCCGCGCTGAGCCTGATTTTGCTCATCATGCTGTTCATCACGCGGAGTCTGGTGGCCGCGGTCGTTATTGTGGGCACCGTGGCGCTTTCGCTGGGCACCTCTTTTGGGCTGTCGGTACTCCTCTGGCAAGATATTTTGGGTATCAAGTTGTACTGGGTGGTGCTTGCGCTGTCGGTCATCATCCTCTTGGCCGTGGGATCCGACTACAACCTGCTGCTGATATCCCGGTTCAAAGAGGAAATCCACGCCGGATTAAAGACCGGCATTATCCGGGCGATGGCCGGCTCTGGCTCGGTGGTGACTTCTGCCGGTTTGGTGTTCGCCGCCACCATGGCCTCCTTCGTGTTCAGCTCTTTGACGATCCTCGGGCAGGTGGGTACCACTATCGGCCTGGGCCTGTTGTTTGACACGCTGATCATTCGCTCGTTCATGACGCCGTCCATCGCTGCGCTGCTCGGGCGCTGGTTCTGGTGGCCGCAACGGGTGCGCCCGCGCCCGGCCAGCCAGATGCTTCAGCCCTATGGATCGCGTCCCGCGGTTCGCCAGCTGCTGCTGTGGGAAGACGAGGACGACGCACCGACTTCCGAATTACACTCAGCCGCGCCTTAATTCAGCCGAACCGCGCGCCATGGCCCGCAGGTCGAAGTCCGGTAGTTTTTGATTGATCGCGATGAAGCGTGGTGTTGCTTGCCCGTAGGTGCGCAACTCCCGTTTGCGCAGATTTCGGTGTCGGGAATGACGATGCTTGGGCGATTGCAATCGAACCCGCGAGGGTGATCGCGCTAAATCGGCTCTTCGATTTTGACGGCTCTTCGATTTTGACCGGCAATCAGCTTGAAGTCTGGGTTGCGGCCCGCTGTTTGCGGGTGCAGTGGAATCGTATCCGGCGTGCCGAGTTGTCTCGATTCCGGAATCCGCATCCGACCCGCTTGACCTGTTTGAGCAGCCGGTTGTAGCCCTCGGTGCGGGCGTTGGTGATTCCGGTGGTCACGAAGGCGTTGATCTCGGGCCACCAGTGGTCGACGGTAGCGGCGAGGGTGAGCAGTTCGGGGATCTGTGAGTCGATGCACCAGGTGAGGAACTGGTGCAGGCGATGGCGGGTCAGGTGCGCGTCGCCGCCGACCCGCACGGTGGATAGCAGTGTGCGCAGTTCCTCTTTCGCGATCCAAGCCGACAGGATCTGGGCGCTGGGGTCCTCGTCCTGGATTCGGTTCCACATCTTGACGAAAGTGTTCTGCGACAAGCGTTCCCGCGCGCGCAGCAGTCGGCGCCGGTTGGCCCATTCCGGGTCGATCCGCCGGCCGCGACGATCCCGCAGGTCCCAGGTGACGCGGCGGCGCACCTTGGTGAGCGCGTCGTTGGCTAACTTCACCAGGTGGAAGTGGTCGACCACGATCGTCGCGTTGGGCAATAGCCCCGGGGTGCGGATCGCCGAGGCGTAGACCGCGGCGGGGTCGATCGCCACGAACTGCACCCCGGCCCGGAACTCGTCGCTGCGCTTAGACAGCCAGTCGATCACCGCGGCACTGGTGCGGCCCGCGCGTTGCCCGAGTAGCCCCTGCTCGCCGGCCAGGTCGACGAACCCGGTGTCCCATGGGTCGACCCGCACCCACCGCCCGGTTTCGGTGCAGCGCTGCCACCGGGGTTTTCCACGGCGGGTCTCATCGATGCCGAGCAGCGGGGTGGGTTGCGGCTCGGCCAACAGCGCCTCGGCGTGGGCGACGAAGGCGCGGTGCGCGGTCGGCCACGACACCCCGTGGCTGTCAGCGACCTCACTGACCGAGCGGGCCGCATCCCCGATCGCGGCTCCAATAGCCGTCCGCAACCGCACTGTCGTGCGCGACCGGGCCGGGACCTGCGCGATCGCCTCGGCAAACGAACCGCGGTCGCAGTAGTCCTCCCGGCATCGCCACCGGGTCTTATGCCAGCGCACCAGGATCCGGCCCAGCCCGTAGGGGATGTCCTTGGGCGAGGTGATCACCCGGGCCTTCACCGACGTAGACAGCACCCCGCACGACGGGCACGCCGCCGCCGTCTCCTCGGCCGTCACCACATGCACCACCCGCGTTCCATCGGCACAGCGCTCGACACGCTCGACCCGTACTCCTGGCAGCCCAAACAACAATGTCGTACCGTCGGACACAGCCCTTGGTTCCTTCCTTCGCCTGAATGCTTCGCAACACTCAGACTTCAGAAGGCCAAGGGCCTCCTACTTCAACGACACGCCCATGAGAGCGAAATCACAACTGCCCGTTTAAATTTCAAGAGCCACTATGACGCTCGACAACTACGGGCACCTGTATCCTGACGAGCTGGACCATGTTAATCGACAGCGGGCACGTGAGCGGTTTCCAAGCGTCGATTCCGGGCTTGCATCACATATGCACCACATAGCTGATGTGGTGCGGCGTGCTTGCGGTGGACTACCGCACCAGGTTGCCTTGGCTGAAATAAGGACCACCCGTCGGGTCGAACTGTGAGTAGCCCTCATTGACGATAGGCGTCAGCAGGTTATTCAGTCCGCTGACAATCGGGGCTGGAACGCCGATTTGCTGAAGTGGCATCAGAATCGGAAGGGTGGATGTGGGGATCATGTACGTTGTGGTGGTTCCGCCCAGCGAGTTCGTGACAGAGGACACCTCCACCGCCTGAGACGGCGAGGCAAATTCGGTCGGTATGTGTAAGTAGGCCGCGCCCGCCACCGCGTTCACGTCGGCCAGCAGATGCCAGGGACGGTCGGGGGGATCAGCCCAACCATCGTACTGCGTGTACACCACGGCTGTGTTGTATTGACTCACCGGCGGATCATGCACGGTATATCCGACGCCGGGGATAGTAACGCCGGCGTGGAAGTACGTGTCGGCCAGGCCGCGCTCAGGGTTGGCGAACTCGACGAATGTCACCTGGCTTGGTGATGGCGCGTTGGGGGCAGTGGCCAAATAGGCTTCCTCGCGGTCGATGACAATCGCGCCCTCCGACATACCTGCCACCACCACCGAATGGTTGCCAGCAGTGGCGTTGAGGATGTCGGTGTTCAACATCTGCTGACCGATCGCGATGGACTTGTTGGCGGTGGGCGCGGTGAGGCCGTTGATCAAGCCGGCGGCAGCTGGGTAGTTCACCACCTCGGGCATGGTGCCGGGAAACCAGTTCTCACCAATCGCGGCGTTCAGGGCCGCATACTGAGGGGCCGTCAGCCCTTCAAGCTCCTGAATAATCTTCGGGCTATACAACGGAGAATTCATGGGGACGGTGATACGTGTCTCGCTGGATGAGACCGACTCCTGACCCGACAAAACCTGCAGCGCAGGCTGCCACGGCACTAATTGCGCAGTCGCCGCCGAAACCCCGCCGTGATACCCCACCATCGCGGTCACATCCTGGGCCCACATCTCCTCGTACTGGCTCTCAGTAGCCGCAATAGCCGGCGCGTTCTGCCCGAACAAGTTCGACAACACCAACTGCACCAACTGATTCCGGTTGGCCGCCACCGCGTCCGGATGAATCGTCGCCGCCAGTGCGGACTCAAATGCACTGGCCGCCGCCCGAGCCTGTGCAGCCGCCCCCGCAGCCCCCGCCGCCGTCGCGTTCAACCATTCCGTATACGGAGCCGCCGCCGCGGCCATCGCCGCCGACGCCGGTCCCTGCCACGCCTGACCAGCCAACCCCGACGTCACCGACGAAAACGACGACGCCGCCGATCCCAACTCCGAGGCCAGCCCATCCCAAGCCGTCGCTGCCGCCAGCATCGGCTCCGAACCCGGACCAGAGAACATCCGCGACGAGTTCACCTCGGGCGGCAACACGAAAAAATTCACCAGCACATTCCCATCGCGATTCGCAGATACCAGCGGGTCACGACAGTGATCCGAGGACCACGCGCACCGTAACAGCATCTCGCCTAGTCAGATGCGGATTAGGCCGATCTGGTCACTCCATTGGCAATAATGGCTCGCCGTCACGCCCCAGCCGTTCCAGCGCGCTCCAGCCGGGCCGTCATGGCCAGTGCACCGCGGTCGTTTTGCAGTGATCCGGACACTACCAAGGACTCCGCGCTCAGTGCGTACCCCTGTAGTTAGGCACAACTTCTGTACGGGCCTGAGACTTTTCCGACGGTAGCGTGACTGCATGGCATTCACAGTCGTATGGGCCGATGGCACCGAGAACACGTACGGCGATGACCTCCATTTCGACACGGAGGGCGCCGTGCTCAAGATCGGCCCTGCCAGGGGCAGGTGGACATGGTACTTCGCACCCCACCAATGGGCACACATCGAGCATGATCCGCAGACGGCAGCGCGACCTTCATTTCCCCGACTCGTGGCCGGGCCCGGCTACCGCCCGAGCTAGGTTGCTGACCCGCCCAGACCCGTGTACGCCTCGGCCGACTCAGAGTTACTGGGGAGGCGGCGGCCCTCCGGGTACTGGCGGGTTGATAGGGACGAGTCCCCCGGGGTTAGGCGCCGGGGGTGCCGGGTAGTTGATGCACGTTCCGGGTCCATTGCCCGCCGTCCCGAGGGACGTGCACACCTGGTAGCTGCCGTCCGGGTTGAAGCAAGTGACGCGCGAGCCGATCGGCACGCCCCAGTCGGTCACCCACTGCGGAGGCGTGCACGTCTGATTCAGGTCGGCATGTGCGAGGCCCGGTCTCAGTCCGGCCATCACCAGGGCGGTGGAAGCTGGTGCGCGATACTGGGATTGAATGCTTATTGGGCGTCGTGGGCGGAATTTTGTTCTAAATGGGGACAGTTGGGTGCGACCGCGGTGAGATGCTTTACCCCGCCGGTAGTTTGAGCACCCGGTTGTTGCCGTAGTCGGTGACGTAGACGTTGCCAGCTGAGCTGGATGGTCGTGCCGACCAGTATGCGTTGGCATGCAGTGCTTTTCACCTACTCTCCGGTGTACCGCCATGGGAGGACTCGAACCCCGCTGTCCTCAGTGGTACGCACCTTTCGGCGGTTCCGCCCCTTCAACTACGATCATGGTGGCCACATCTCCTCGGATTTGCACCTTTACACCGCTCTGGGACGCCACCGTGTGGCGTGGAGATCCTGGCCTCTGACACTCAGAATTCGCCGCAGTTGGGTGTGGTGGGCAGGCCGTTGAAACGGGCGGCGATCCATTGCATGGCCGGCTCACCGTCGACGAGCGCCGTTAATATGTGGTTGGTGCCGGTTTTGTTGAGGAATGGCGGCTCTTCGTTGGTGCGGAATTCGACGTCGACCCCCTGGGCGCACCAGTCGCGGCCGAGCTGATTGGCCGCCGTCCATGGCACCACCGGGTCGTAGCGGTTGCTGTCGATTAGCACCGGCGCGTTGGGTTTGTAGCGTCCGATGCGCTGCAGATCGAGCAGGCTGCTGAACGGTTCCTCGTTGGCCAGTTGGTTGAGGTCTTCGTTGAAGTAGGGCTGCAGATGGCGGAAGGCGAAATCGAGTTGGGTTTGTGCGACGCACTGGCGCGAGGTCGACTCGAGCATGGTTTGGCCGCGGGGGGTGAGCTTGGAGCGGATCGCGTCGGCGGCCTCGGGATAGGCGCCGATGAGGCCGTTGAGCAGGTAACCGATCACACCGACCAGGACGCTGCCGTCGAGGTAGGGCATGATTTCCTTGAGGTTGGCCGGCGGCGCGCCGGCGTAGGTGCCGACCACGTGCAGCTCGGGTGCGTAGGACGGCGCCAATTCGGCCGCTGAGGCCGTCGCGCCGCCACCTTGGGAGTATCCCCAGAACGCCACCGGTCCGTGTGGATCCAAGGATGTTCCCGGGAGGCGCATGGCCGCGCGGGCGGCGTCGAGAACGGCTTGGCCCTCGGCGAGGCGGTTCACATAGGTGTGCATCGGAGGGGTGCCCAGACCCTCGTAGTCGGTCATCACGATGGCGAACCCACGCGCGACCAACGTCGCGACGAACAACTCCTCGTAGTTGAACCATAGGTCCCACCCGCCCGAATAGTGGATGCCCTGGTTGAACATCCGCGACGGGGCGCACTGATTGCCCTGCCCATAGACGCCCACCGCGTAGCTGAGCAGTGGCCGCGGCCCGCTGCCCGGCCACGGGTTGTCGGGTTCGAAGTAGGTGCCGGTGACGGCGATCGGGTTGCCGCGCGCATCGGTGCTGCGGTACATGATCCGGGTGCCGGTCGCGACGATCGCGCCCAACTGGCCCGACGGCTCCAGCACCAGCCGCGACGGCGCCGTGCGGATCAGATCACCCGGCTGACCCGGCGGCAGCGGATCCGGCAGAGTGTAGAACTCCGCGTACTGCGGTTCATCCCCGCCGTCAGCATGTGCGGTGCCCATACCGAGCAGGGATGAACCGATCAACAACACGACGGTGACCATTCCCCCGAAACGGCGCACCGCGCCGGCCACTGCAACAGGGGAAATCGCATTCGCCGCCACTGGTGCCAACGTGGCCGCAGCGGTGCGTCCAACGGTGCGCCTCATCGCGTCGCCTCTTACCGATAGTCTCAGCACCAGCACGGATACCTAACGATCGTTAGGTCGTTGTGTGACGCTAACAACAGTGCTCAGGCTGGTCAAGAGAGCCGTTATCATTCAGCTCACCGCTGCCTGCACACCCGAGATCTCTAGGCTATTTCGCTGAGGCAGACTGGTCGCGACCGTGGGCCGCGGGAAGGTTCCGGCTTGACCGCCCGAATGGATGTGACGAACGGACGCTCGTTATGATGGCGGTTGACCCTCGTTGCTCAGTTCGCGTACGGAGTCAATTCGCGTACGGAGTCAAGGGGTGGCGACGAAAGGTGAGTGTGGTGCCCCAAATCACGTCGGCGAAAACGGTGTCGCCGCTATTGCCGGACCGTGTCACCGCCGACGGCACCCGCCGCCGTTTGCTGGAAGTGGCGCTAATGCAGTTCGCCGAACTCGGGTACCACGGCGTGTCGGTGCGCGATATCGCCGCGGGCGTCGGTATTAAGGCCAGCTCCGTCTACGCGCACCTGCAATCCAAACAACAGCTTCTGTTCGAACTGTCGCTGCTAGGGCATCTGGAGCATCGCGACCACCTCCAGCGAGCGCTGCTGGAATCGGGCTCCGATCCGCGTGACCAAGCCGAGCATCTCGTGGCGGCGCATGTACGCGTACACGGCACCTATCCACTGCTCAGCCGCGTGTGCAACCGTGAACTCGCCGCGCTAGAACCTGACAACCGAACGCAAGTTGAGGCGGTGCGTGACCATGCGGCTCACATGATGCTCGACGTCATCAGGCGTGGCAGCGAACTCGGGGTGTTCACGATCCCCGACCCTTGGCTGGCAGCCGCCGCCATCGGTGCGATCGGCATGCGGGTTGCCGAGTGGTGGAACGACGACCTCGGCTACCGCATCGATGACGTCGCGGCGACTTACGCGCTTTTCGCACTCCGCATGCTGACCGATGGCCAAACTGCCCAAACCGGTTGAGTGAATTCGTGGCCGGGTGATTGGCGCAGCAGCTCGGGCAAGATCGGCAATCTCTACAGAACCAGGTCGTTGAACCACTGATTGATCCGCCGCAATATCTTTCCTGTCTTCGGCTATCGCATAAAATCATGAACGCAAGCGAGCGGAACCTAACGTCAGGCCACTTTTACACCGCTCCTGGGACGCCACCCGTGCCGGCGCCGTTGTTCGGATCTACGCTCCGCGCATGCGCGACATCGAGACTATCGACGGCGAACTTCGGCTGCTGGCCCGCGCGTGGCGCGTGGCTCGCCACATAACTGGGTCGAACTCACAGGACTGCGCCGCAGGCGAACTGGCCGTTACGTCACTCGGAGGTGCGCAGCCACGCAATGAGGATTGCGGGCAGCGGCGTTGGCGACATCGAGGTAAGCGTCGAATCGACGAGAACTTTCTGCTACCGCGCGGGTTCAGGGAGTTGGTGATGTGTCGGCGGTGAGCTCGTCGATGTGCTTCTTGTGGGCCTGTCGGTGTCGCCAGGCGGCGCCCATCCCGGCGAGCATCTGCGGGGGCATGGCCTCGGTGGGGATGACGAGATCCTCGTCGGCGGGCCAGTCGGACAGCAGTTGGGGGTGGTAGCCCTCGGGGTAGTAGTCCGCGGGTGGGACTTCTTGCTCCCGGATGAACGGCTCCTGGATGTCGGCGCGCTTGTTCGTGGGCATGGGCACCACGAGCTGGCCGGCATCGAAGTCGAACTGGGGCGCCCGGATGTTCGGGTACTCGGGTAGGACGCCCTCCCGGACCCAGATGTCGTTCTTGGTCACGTTGACGACGACCCCGTCGGGCGCACCGAAGTGGAACGGACCCTTCCAGTGGTGGCGGATCTCTACCGTGGTCTCCTCGTTCAGGTACGGATCGAAGGGCGTGTGGGTGGTCATGAATAACCGCGGATTGGCCCGCTTGGCCAGATAGCCGGCCGCGTAGGCCGGGGTGTGGTGGGTGTCGACGGTGTAGCGGCCCAAAAACGGCGGCACGCCCTGTACGCCGGAGCTGATTGCGCACAGCTCGGCCTGTGTCTCGGTGATGTAGACGTCGGTCCCGGAGGCGTAGTCGGCGTCGAGGAGTGACGGGCGACCGTCACCGGTCCAGACCATGCTGAGCCCGTTCCAGTCGAGCCGGTAGGCCGACGCGCCGTCCTTGGCGTGCGAGCGCTGCCAGTGAATGACCCGGACCCCGTTTTCGTCGTAGACGATGCCGCCGTTGTCGCGGAAGTCGAACTCCGTCACCTCGACGTCGTGGCCTTGGCCGACCGGGAAGACCGCGAACGCGTCCAGATGCCAGGCCAGCATCTGCTTCATTCCCTCGACCATGTGCGCGGTGCCGAACTCGGGCGTGCGACCCGACGGGCCGAACACGCGCAGCGGCTTGTGCCAGCGGCCGGCCCAGCCTCCGAACATGTAGAGGTAGGGCAGAGCACCGAAGTGGTCGACGTGCAGGTGGGTGATGAAGATCTTGTCCAGCTGGTTCATCGCCAGGCCGGCGGCGTTGTAGTTGGCGATTGACCCCTCGCCGAGGTCGAACACAAAGTTGTCGCCATTGCCCAGCTCGACGAAGATCGAGGTGTTCATCTGTCCCGGACGAATCATGGGCGCCGTGCCCATGAAGGTGATCCGCATCTCGTCGGGGCCCACCTCCTCAGTGCGCGGAAACCAGTTCGCTGCGCTCGCCAGCCCCGGGGTTGGGTTGATGCCCTCGAACAGCAACCCCTCTTTCCACCGCCCCAACGGGACGCCCTCGGTCAAGACCCGCTGGAGAGTCTCGGGGGAACTCGGCTCACGTTCAACCCTGAACCCTCGAGACCCTGTCGCCGTCGTACACAGTCGCACAGGCTGCCTTGCCCACAGGTAGCACGGAATGCCCGCCGACGAGTTTCAGCCGTCGAAATGAGCCGAAACCGTTGATGAGCCGCGCTATCCGGCACCGCCACAGATGGGCTTAACGTTGAGGTGCTAAACAGCCCAGCGGCCGCCTGCCGGGTTGAGCGCCACAGCTCGCGCGAGGCATGCTTGCCGGTATGCATCTGATCAGTGGAGTCCGGGACCCGGCGGCAAGTTTTCCTCTCAACACCGCAATAGACGATGCGAGCGAACGTCGGCAGGCCAACCGTGCTGTTGCCATCAGTGCCGTCGGACTGGCGCTGACTGGGCTCATCGAATTGGCCATCGCGCTGGTGTCTGGCTCCGTAGCACTGCTCGGCGATGCGCTGCACAACTTGTCGGATGTCTCGACCAGCGCCCTGGTGTTCGTTGGGTTTCGCGTGTCCCGCAAAGTCCCCACCGAGCGTTATCCCTATGGCTACGAGCGCGCCGAAGACCTCGCCGGAATTGGTGTGGCTTTGGTGATTTGGGGCAGTGCTGTCGTCGCCGGTTTTGAAAGCGTCACGAAGTTGCTCCGTCATGGCGGCACCGGTTACGTGGGCTGGGGCATCGCCGCGGCGGCGGTGGGCATCGCAGGCAATCAGCTGGTGGCCCGCTACAAACTGGTAGTGGGCCGGCGGATCCGTTCCGCGACCATGGTGGCCGAAGCCAAGCATTCCTGGCTGGACGCGTTGTCCTCGGCCGGGGCGATGCTGGGGTTGATCGGCGTGGCGCTCGGCTGGGGTTGGGCCGACGCGGTCGCCGGCATCGTCGTCACCGGATTCATCTGCCACGTCGGCTGGCAGGTAACCGCCGATATGGCTCACCGCCTGCTCGATGGCGTCGACCCCGAAATCATCACGACGGCCGAAACCGCCGCCACCAGGGTCCCCGGTGTCATGCATGCGCATGCGCGGGCCCGCTGGACCGGGCGGACCCTGCGCGTCGAGGTGGAAGGCTTCCTCAACCCCGACACTCCACTGGCAGCGGCCGATCAAATCGGTCGCAGCGTAGCTTCAGCGCTGGCACCACAAATTCCCGAGATGCACAGCTTCACGTGGACGGCGCGAGCCGCCTGAACCGTCGGCCCCGATGCAGCAACATCTAGGCTGACGACGCGACGCGCCATCACGGGAAGATCCTATTTACCGTGATCCGAATCCCGTTGTGCTGGAAACGATTCGACGACCTTGACCAGCTCGTCGGCCGCTTCCCAATTCAGCAGGTGTCCCGCGTCGGGTACCTTGACGAGCCGTGCACCGGGTATGCCGCACGCGAGGCGGCGCATGAACAAAGCAACCACAATATGATCGGCGATTAAGCAAGCGGCCCACTCTTGCCTACTTAAGCCATCGAGTCGCGACGGCAGTGTCATGGAACGCGACGCCAGCGTCCGCGGGCTCAGATCAATCCGAGTTCGCGAGCACGGGCGACCGCATCGGCGCGATTGTGCACACCCAGCTTCTGGTATGCACGCTCGGCGCGTCTTACGGGCGCCGCCTTCGTCCTATGACCCAGGGACTGGGTCGACGTGACACCATTTAGATGCTGTGTAACCGGCTGACGAAGGAGCGAGAATGAAAAAGGACGAAGCAGACCAACTTGAACAGCAACTGATGCAGCCGCTCGCACAGGCCCTCCGCACGAAGCTTGGTGGGGCAGGGGAGGTCCACGTCAACAATGAGCCGCACCTGGTGAGCGGTCAAAGGGTCACCTACGCCACGTGGCTCGAAGTCGTCCTCAAAGATGCACGAACCGAAGTCATCTTTCGGCCCCTCGGTCGCGAAGACTTCTCTGCAGTCTGGCAATGGGGAAAGAGCGGCCGATTCATCTTCCCGATTCCGCAAGGCGGCGCCAATGCCGACGACAGCGCCCGAGCGTCCATTGACGCTGTCGCCGAACGCATCTGCCAAACCGCGACTATGTGGCATGAGGACCCTCCCGAGTCGTTTGGCTGGTCAATCACCTGAAGGGAACTTGCCGCCGCCGAACGCTGCCGGCAGCCTCCACGGCGCCGCCATGTAGCCCTGGCGGCGCAAATAGGCGGTCATCTTGCGCCGCCCATATATGCCATCCGGGGTTCATTACCCACACTCAGGGCTCACCAGGCCGGGCACTGCGGCATTATGAGTCGGCCTAGCCATGCCTGATAAACGCGCTGACGCCGATTCTGTCGGTTCCATATCGCAGTGACCAGTCCGCGTCGGCGCGTATCGTCATCGCTCCCGTCCGACACGTGGGGCACCTCGACATTGCGGAACTTGTCTTCCGACGCCGTCTCGGGTGCGTCGTCAGAAGTGGCGATCAGGAACCGATCCGGAAGCGTCAACTTGGCAATGGTGCGAAAGGTGAGCAGGTACTGGCGAGCAAGCGGACCGGTCGTATACGGCAGGTCGTAGGTGGCGCACACCGCCCGAACCCGTTGGGCGATCTCGGCGTAGCGGTTACTCGGCAGATCAGGGAAAAGGTGGTGTTCGATCTGGTAGGAAAGGTTTCCACTGAGGAACGCCATCACCGGCCCAGCGCGAAAGTTCGCGGTGCCCAGTATTTGTCGCAAATACCATTCAGGCTTCGTCTCACCCTCCATTGCGGCAGGGGTGAATTTCTCCGCGCCGTCCGCAAAGTGTCCACACGCGATCACGACGTAGGCCCACAGATTGCGTAGCAGGTTGGCGGCCACGTTCGCCATGAGGGTGCGGCGCCATCGTCGAAGACCGAGAGCGGGAAAGAATACATAGTCCTTGCCGGCCTGCCGGGCAATCTTGCGGATCAGCGCTCGGGTATGGGCGGACTTCTCAGCGTCGGTCGCCGCGCGCTCATGCTCCGAATGCAAGCCGTGCATTGCGATACCCCATTCGAACATGATGGCCAACAACACACTTCGCAATGGTTGGAACAGATTGCACCGTCGCCACTCCTGGTCGCGGGTGACCCGCAGGACGCCGAACCCAAGGTCGTCGTCCACGCCGATGACATTGGTGAACATGTGGTGGCGATAGTTGTGGGAATACCGCCACTGCGACGAGACACCCACCATGTCCCACTCCCACGTGCTGGAATGGATTTCCGGGTCGTTCATCCAATCCCATTGGCCGTGGCCGATGTTATGGCCGAGTTCCATGTTCTCGATGCTCTTGGCCACGGCGAGCGCGGTGGTACCGAGCGCCCAGCCCACCTTGCTGCGGGTGCCGGCGATAACCAGCCGCGCGGCAACGTCGAGGAATCGCTGAAACGCGATGCTGCGCCGGATGTATGCCCTGTCCTTTTCGCCGCGCGAATCCTCGATGTCGCGGCGGATCGCATCCAACTCGACTCCGAGAGCCTCCAGGTCCGCGTCGCTCAGGTGGGCGTACTCGGCTATGTCCGTTATTGCCATCGACGCCTCAGGGAATCGGACGAGGTGGCGTCCCGCCCGACCCGCGGGCCGACGGGCACGCCGGCCAGATTCGTGGGCGGCAGCATCATGATCACGTCCGTTCTTGGTGGCATCGTTAGGTTGACCCGGCTGTGCGCGCCTGCGCCGACGCACCACCGGATAAGCCGAGTTGGGCGGCCAGCCCACCGAGCAGAACCTCAAGTCCGCGGTCGAGTTCGGTGAGCCCATCGTAAACGGCCCAAGTCGGCGTGAATTCACGCAACCGGAGGAATTCGCTGATCCCCAGTCGGTGCAAGCCTAGACGCAACACATCGTCGATCTCCTCGGGACGTTCGATGGCCTACTACAATTCAGTGAGCACTTGGCCGTACAGGAACCCGAACAATCCCCGGTACACGAAGACCGCGTCGACCCCGCTGAAGCCGGCCCCGGTCAACCGCCTCGCCGAGGCGGCACATCGACAGCCCCTCAACGCAATTACGATCGATTGTCTCGAGTGCATTAGCCAGGACCTGCACCGCGGGCGATCGGGCTGCTCTCCTCATCTTTCTCGTCGGAGTCTGGCGTCTGGCTGGCCTCCCCCGGAACCTGATGGTCAAGTCGGCTGCGTCAATCGAGCGCCAAAATCCTTGGCCTTATTTTGTCTTCAGTGTAGACCTACGCGGTGACGGTAGTAACGGGTGCGCCAGCCAACGGGCTGCGCGAAGCAAGGCAAGTCGAACGAGGCCGAGGCCTGGCGATGAAGCCAGGACCGGTGCGGCTGGTGAACCGTGGTCGGCGAGATGCCCGTTGAACGCTCGGCCCAATGATTTTACTGTTGCTTTACCTGGATAGACGGGGTAGACATAAGCTACGGATCCACGGCAGACCAAGGTCGGACCGGAAGAGAAGATTCCTCCTCTCGGCTGTGGCGCCTAGCACTAGCACCAGGCACCCACGCAAAGCAATGCCCATCAACTGGGCACAGCGCGGTGGGCTTGCGTCAGGCAGGGAAATGTCTCCTGACGCCGAGGCCACATTTCACTGCGCCACAATGCACGATTGGTAACCAGGTGGTTCGTGCTTCGGACGGCGCTCCTGTTCGTCAGGAGCGCCGTCCGACTCATGTATGGCGAACGCACGTCGCTGGTGTAGACTCAAATCCGCTGTGCTGGAAACGATTCGATGACCTTGACCAGCTCGTCGGCCGCTTCCCAATTCAGCAGGTGTCCCGCGTAGGGTACCTTTACGAGCCGTGCACCGGGTATGCCGTCGGCGAGCCGGCGCGAATGGCTTGGCGGCGTTGTGCGATCCGCGGTGCCGACCAGCACCACGGTCGGTACCGCGATCTCGGCTAGCCGCGGGTATCGATCTTCATGCGAGAAGGCCCGCACAATCGGTAGCAGCGGCCCGTGTTCATCCAGGTGTTGGTTGAACAACTCGACGAACACCGAGATCATCGCCGGTGACGGGCGCGCCCCGCATTGCGCGGCACCGAACAGCACCGCAATGGTCTTGTTGCCTAGCAGCCGTTGCAGGATGCCGCGTTCTAGCAGTGGGATCTGCAGCCGGTTCTGCGGCGCCCCATCCAGGACGCGGCCCGCCCAGGTGGCGAACAACACCAGCCCGCGCAGCCGCTGTGCCAGGTCGGCGTGGTCGAGTACCGCGCGGATGCTGACGAATCCGCCCATCGAGTGTCCGACGAGCACGCCGTCGTGAACGTCGAAGTGCTGCAGCACCGCGGCGAGGTCAGCGGCCATGGGCTCGGATCCGATCCCGTCCGAGCCGAGCGTGGAACGCCCGTGGCCGCGCTGGTCGAAGGCGATGACGCGGAAGCCTCGGGCCTGCAGTTCGTCCCACACGAAATTCCACTCGAGGATCCTGGCGGTGTAGCCGTGGACGAGAATCACCGACGGTCCTTGCCCTGCTACCAACGCGTGCAGCACCGTCCCATCAGGGCGGGTGATCAGGACCTGCTCACCGTTTGGTTCGGCGATGAGCCGTTCACGCGGAAAGGGGTCCGGGTTCTGCCGGATGCGCGCGACCATCGCCCTCGCAGCGCCCCAGCCCAACAAACCAGTCGCACCGGCCACCGCCGCGCCTGCGGCCAGTCCTGTTCTCACCGCGCATCCTCCCGATACTCGGCGCGCCATAAGAGTCACACGCGCCGATGTGACACCGTCGGCCGCCGACACCTTACCGATCCAGCAGGTCCCCCGAGTGCGGATTGCGACGTTTGGCGCCGCTAGCAGGCGTTTAGCAATTCCTCGGCGATCCATGCGAAACTCCGTTGAGTTTCAGTTGCCACCGACCTCGAGGGCGCACCGTGACGAATTCTGAAATGCCTCCACTCGCCCTACACACCGCTTCCCCGGCGGAGGTGATGCAGGAGCTGATTCTCGCTGCATGGATGTCGCAGGGGATCACCGCGGTCGCCGACTTGGGCGTCGCCGACGCGCTCGCGGGCGGGCCGCTATCGATCGATGAATTGGCCGGCAAGGTCGGGGCCGATCCTGACGCGCTGCATAGGCTGCTGCGGGCCTTGATTCAGCAGGGGCATATTTGCTCAACGCAATGACGGCCGCTACGAGCTGACTCCGATGGCCGACCTGTTGCGCTCCGATGCCCCGGTCTCGATGGCAGCGATGGCGCGATCTATCGGCTCGCGGCAACACCGTGAACATTGGAGCCTGCTCACGGAAGCCATCAAAACGGGCACCTCGGTCGTTCCAGCGCTGCGCGGCAAGAGCTTTTTCGACTACATGGGCGACGAGCCCGAATTCGGACAGATCTTCAACAACGCAATGACGAGCTTGTCGGGGCTGTCGATCGGACCTGTCGTCGACGCGTACGACTTCACGCCATACAGCACAATCGTCGACGTCGCCGGCGGTCACGGCCGCCTGCTCGCTGCGATCCTGGCATCGGCACCCAATGCACAAGGCATGCTGTACGACCTACCCGAAGTGATTGCGGGAGCGACGCCGTTGCTACGGGAAAGCCATGTCGCAGAACGGGTTCGGCTTGCCGAGGGCTCATTCTTCGACGGCGTCCCAGCCGGTGGCGACGCCTACGTCCTCAAGCACATAATCCATGACTGGGACGACGACGCGTCCGTGCAGATTCTGCGGAATGTGCGGTCGGCCGCGGCCGCCGGCGCCGCGCTACTGCTCATCGAGACGGTCATCCCCGAAGACGACAGTGCATCGATTAGCAAGTGGACGGACATGGAAATGCTGCTCATCAACAACGGCCGGGAACGCACCGCCAGCGAGTACCGCCGCCTACTCGAGAAAGCCGGTTTCCAGATGATCGGCGTGGTAGACACCGCATCGCGCTTCAGCATCATTGAAGGCCGCGCAGCGTAGGGAAAGACCCCTTAAAGGTGTGAGATCGCTGGATGTCAGCGTCGACGGAATCGCTCGCGCAGTTGTGGGTCGTTCTCCCACCACAATCCTGATGGCGCGGCACTTTCACTCTCGGTGGCTTCCGCCATGTCCAACTCGGCATCGACCTGGACCGCGTGCGCCTTCTCGTCGCGGGACAGCGCGCGCATCAGCAGCAGCACGAACGGCCACCCGACCAGGTCTCCGAGGATCCATAAGACGCCGGCGCCGATCGTCTGATCGAGCCGCTGATCAGGACCCCAGAGTCGGTGCAACCCCGAGTAATACGTCGCGCCGATCAATGAGCCCTGCCAGATGACCAACCCCAGCACACCGTCGCCGAGGGCTTCGGCGACGGTGATCAGTAGTGAGATCAGCTGGGGGTACTTGCGGGGAACGGGGTCTGCTTGCAGTCGGGCGTAGAAATACCCAAACCCGACCGCTACCAAAAAGATTCGAGTGGGCGCGCCAATCCATTCGTTCTCGAGGGCCGCGGTGTACCAGGGCGTCAGGTAGAGCAGCCACGGCGTGCCGAGCATCGCCAGCGACGTGGTCAACGGGTGTGCGAGCACCCGGGCGAACCGGGTCGCCAACAATCGATCAATGCGGTCACGCCCAGCTGGGCCCAGTGCAGTGCGCACAACCGTGATCGGTTTGCCCAGCGCGATGAAGAACGGCACGACGTAAAGCAGCAGCAATACCTGCAGCGCACGCATCCAGAACAGGGTGTAGGCGTAGGCGCCGATCGCACTTGTGGTGGCCAGCGCCCACAGCACAATGCCAACTCCAAAGCACGCGGCCTGCGCGCGTTCGACCGGCTGCTCGGCGTTTCGGGTGCGCCGGTAGCACCACGCATATGCGCTGGCCAGCAACACGATTACCGTCGCGGAGACCAGGTCCGGATGCCAGGTCTGAACCAGAGCGCCCCATGTCAGCGGTCCCGGATCCACGTGCATAGCCACTAGCGTATTGCGACTGGGAAGCCGCCGATCCGCACGGCGACCAAGTCAGCACTTAGTTGCCGCTAGCACCTTCCGGTTTCGGAGCTCGACCCTCGCCGGTGATGTAGTTGGGGCAGTAATGGGCGGCCGCGAGGAATGTGAACTGGGCGGCGCCGGCCCCCTGGAATGCCGGGTTGCGGTTGCGGAGTTCCGTGACGATCTCCGCGCCCGACTTCCCGTCGTCAAGTAAGTCACATACCGATTTCGCGGCCGTAATCGCCTGGGCCGGATCCTGATAGCTGAGGCCGGCCTGTTTGAGGTCGGTGAGAAAATCTTGATCGTTGTCGATGTCGGCGCGCGCCGGCGCGGCGAGGCCGATCACGGCCGCGATGCTTGTCAGCGCCAGTAGGAGTCTCATAACCCAGTGATTGTCCCAAAACTGGCAGTGAGCATGCACCCGTCCGGCAAACGGGACGTGAACTTTGAGAGCGGCCAGCCCGCCACTTCTGTCCGCCCCGACCGCCCGCCATGCCGCCGGCGCCCGGAAGGTCCTCGAAGAGCGCACTGCCGGCCGGTCGATCCGCAACGACTCGGGTAGCGCACCGGCCTGCCGGCGTTGCGGAGCGTCCCAGATGTCGCCGTCGAGCACACCGGGCAGGTCGGCCTCGCTGGCTACGAAGACCGGGTCTATGCCCTGAGCGGACTGACGATGAAAATCGCGAAGCGCCGCAAACGCCCACTTGCCCAACAAGCAGATCGCGACCAGGTCGACGATGGCCATCAGCGTCACGACTGTCAGCACGTGATCGCTAGGTGCCGGCCACCCAGAAAGAACAGCTGCGCTGCCGGTTCGCCGGCCGCCGAGTCCACGTCGCCGGACGGCGCAGCAGTGCGTCAACCTACGGTTGACACAGGCCAGGCCTCAACCTAGTGTTGACACCGTGTCCGATCCGACACCCATCGCCTATCCCGTCCGCCTCGACGAGATGATCAAGGCCATCAAGCAGGTGCACAGTGACATGCTGGACCAACTCGCCGGCGCTGTCTTGGCCGCAGAGCACCTGGGTGAGATCGCCGATCACTTGATCGGGCACTTCGTGGACCAGGCCCGCCGCTCCGGGGCCTCCTGGACCGAGATTGGCAAAAGCATGGGTGTCACCAAACAGGCCGCCCAAAAGCGGTTCGTCCCGCGGGCCGAGGCCACCACACTGGACCTCGATCAGGGTTTCGGGCGCTTCACACCGCGGGCCCGCAATGCCGTCGTCGCGGCCCAGAACGCCGCGCACGAAGCCGCCAACAGCGAGATCACTCCCAACCATCTGCTGCTCGGCGTGCTCAGTGATCCGGCTGCCCTGGCCACCGTGTTGCTGCACCGACAGCACGTCGACGCCGAGAACCTGCGTGCTGCCGTCACGCTGCCCCCCGCGGATGCCAAGCCACCGGAGCTGATCCCGTTCAGCGGCCCGGCGCGCAAGGCGCTCGAACTGACCTTCCGCGAAGCACTTCGGCTCGGCCACAACTACATCGGCACCGAACACCTGCTGCTGGCGTTGCTCGAACTCGAAGACGGCGATGGACCGCTGCATCAGTCCGGCGTCGACAAAGACCGCATCGAGGTCGATCTGATCGCCGCGCTCGAAGCACTCACCACTGGCAAGAACGTCGGCGGAGACCCTGCTCAAGGCACCTGATCGGGTGCGGTCCAACCCCTCCCCTTCGCATTAGCGCGTGTGCGATCATGCGAAAGTCCCCTTCAAGGGTGCCGAGGAGGCGAAGATGCACCGCTGGCTGATTGTCCTGTCCACCGTCCTCGTCGCCGCTGCTAGTGTCACCGCCGTGGGCGTTGCCGCTCCACGCGCGCGGGCCGGCGACGCCCCGATCGGCCACATCGGTGACACACTGCGGGTGGATACCGGCACCTATGTTGCAGATGTCACCGTCAGCAGCGTGGCCCTTTGCGATCCGCCGCCGGGATTCGGCTACACGCGCAGTGGCGTTCCGGTCAAAAGCTTTCCGGGCAGCACCGTTGACCGTGCCGACGTGACGGTCCGCGCGATCAGGGTGCCCAATCCGTTCATCATGGCGACCAACTTCAGCTTCGACGGGGTGACCCCATTCGCCGACGCCTACAAGCCGCGGCCATCCGATGCACCCGACGCGCTGGACAACGTGCTCGTGAATGCGCCGAACGGAGCGATCGTCCGCGGCGGAGTGTATTGGGACGCCTACCGCGATCCGGTCTCCAACGTCGTCCTGCTGGACAAGAAAACGGGCGAGCACCTCGCGCAGTGGAACCTCTGACCTAACCCGCTTCGGACTGTGCTGGCCGTCCACCTCGCCACGACGGATTCCGTCGATACCCAAGAGTTGGCCGCTATTGCCGCGCGCACGTTTCCGTTGGCTTGCCCGCCCTCGATAGCTGCTGAAGACATCACGTCGTTCATCGACACCAACCTGTCCGCCACCCGCTTCGCTGAGTATCTGGCCGATCCGCAACGTGCCATTCTCACCGCACAGCAGGACGGCCGGATCATCGGTTACGCCATGCTCATTCGCGGCGTCGCCGACGATACCGACGTGCAGCGAGCTGTCGAGATTCGCCCGGCCGCTGAGCTGTCAAAGATGTATCTGCTGCCCGACTACCACGGCGCCGGGGTCTCGATGGCGCTGATGGAACTCACGCTGGCCACCGCCGAAGAATGGGGCATCCGCTGCGTGTGGCTGGGCGTCAACCAGGGAAACCAACGCGCACAACGCTTTTACACCAAGAGCGGCTTTAAGGTCAACGGCACCAGGACGTTTCAAGTGGGCGCCCGCCGCGAGAACGACTACGTCATGGTTCGTGAGGTTCGCTGACCTCGGCGGTCAGCGCCAATAGCCGAGAGGTGGCCCGCAGGTACTTCTTTCGGTAGCCACCGGCCAGCATCTCCTCGCTGAAGATGGTGTCCAGCTTCGCCCCGGAAGCCACCGCCGGGATGCCGGCGTCATACAGCCGATCGGTCAGCGACACCAGCCTCAGCGCGACATTCTGGTCGTCGATACCGTGCACGCCGGTCAAAAACACCGCGGTCACACCCTCGATCAGCGTCAGGTACCGCGACGGGTGCATGGTGGCCAGATGCGCGCACAGCGCGTCGAAATCGTCAAGCGTCGCCCCGCAACCGCGGCGCGGCCACTCCGTCGGCGGCTGGGCGCCGGCGGCAGCCGGTGCCGGTAATCGGTCCCTCGATCCGCACAGTGGTGAAAGTTGTTGCCAGCGTGTTGATCTCGCGTAGAAAGTCCTGCGCAGCGAAGCGGCCCTCGCCGAGCTGCTCGGGCAGCGTGTTGGAAGTGGCGGCCACCGACACTCCCCGCTCGACCAATGACGAGAGCATCCGCGAGATCAGCGTGGTGTTGCCCGGATCGTCGAGTTCGAACTCGTCGATGCACACCGCCGTGTGATTGGCCAGCATATCGATGCATTCGACGAAGCCGAACACCCCGGCGAGCTGGGTCAGCTCCCCAAATGTCGCGAACGCCTTGGGCGTCGGGGCCTTCGGTCCGTCACCGGGCAACTGGTAGTAGGCCGAGGCGAGCAGGTGGGTCTTGCCCACGCCGAAGCCGCCGTCCAGGTAGAGCCCAACGCCGGGCAGAACCACCCGTTTACCCAACAGTTTTCGGCCGGCCCGCCCGGCGCTCCACGGCCTGCCGGCAGAAGTCCTGACAAGCCACGACCGCGGCAGCCTGGGTCGGTTCCGCCGGATCAGGGCGATACGTCGTGAAGCTCACCTCGGCGAACGTTGGGGGCGGCCTCAATTGGGCGATCAGCCGCTCCGGCGACACAGTCGGATGCCGATCCACCAGGTGAGCCACCCGGCCGGAAGCGTCGACAGAGGTGGACCCGTGCATGCAGGAACTGTAGCGGCGTGCTGCAATCAAACGCATGCCCGACTCTGACGCCGGCGGAGCCGCCGAGACACCGCTGACGCTGCTCCGATCGGTACGCGAACTCGACGACGGCGAACTGCCGCAGCTCTACGGCTATCCCGAACAAGACGGGACGTGGGTGCGGGCGAATTTCATCACCAGCGTGGACGGCGGCGCGACCGCCGACGGCAAGACCGGCGCAATGGCGGCGCCCGGCGATCGACTTATTTTCAACGTGCTGCGTGAACTCGCCGACGTCATCGTGGTCGGTGCGGGCACCGTGCGGATCGAGGGTTATTCCGGCGCGCACCTGGGCGTCGCCCAGCGCCAGCGGCGGCAGGCCCGCGGGCAGAGGGAAGTCCCGCAACTGGCGATCGTCACCAAGTCGGGTCGCCTCGACCGGGATATGGCGGTGTTCACCCGGACCGAAGTGCCACCACTGGTGCTCACTTGCACGGCGGCAGCCGATGAGACCCGCCGCCTGCTCACTGACCTTTGCGAGGTGATCGACTGCTCTGGCAGCGATCCCACCAAGGTCGACGAGGCCGCCTTACTGGCGATCCTCGGGGCTCGCGGAATGCGCCGCATCCTGACCGAAGGCGGGCCTATGCTGCTCGGCTCGTTCATCCAGCGCGGCATGCTCGACGAGCTGTGTCTGACGATCGCGCCCTACGTCGTCGGCGGCTTGGCCCGACGCATCGCGACGGGCCCGGGCCAGCTGCTGACCCGGATGCGCTGTGCGCACATCCTGACCGACGATGCCGGCTACCTCTACACCCGCTACGTGAGGGCCTAGACCGGCGACGATGCGGCCCGCGCTGGGGGCACTCCCCTGCGGTGCGGGGACCCCACCCGCTTGCGGGGGACGGCTAGGGGGCGAGCCGGGCAATCAAGCCGAGCCCGGCGGTGACACGGCTTACCCGGCGAGGTGGCTACTGTGGTCGGCATGAGTCGGCAGATCACGTCCGCCACGATCCTGGTCGCGGTGACCGCGGTGCTGGCCGGCTGCGTCCCGGGCCTGGCCGCAGACCCGCGCTTCGCGACCAATTCCGGCGCCCGACCGCAAGGAGCGGCCACGACCAAGCCGCCTCCCAGCGGTCCGCCACCGATCGCTGCACCCAAGAACGACTTGTCCTGGCACGACTGCACGTCGCGGGTTTTCACCGACGCGGCGGTCCCACCCGCTCCCGGCGTCCAGCTGGATTGCGCGAACTACGACGCTGACCTCGACCCAAACGGCGGATCCGGGACCGTGAGCATCGGCGTGGTCCGCGCCCGCTCGAATCAGACCCCGCGCGATGCAGGTCCCCTTGTCTTCACCACCGGCTCCGACCTGCCGTCCTCGACGCAGTTGCCGGCGTGGCTTTCACGGGCGGGCGCCGACGTGCTCCAAACCCACCCCATCGTCGCCGTCGATCGCCGCGGAATAGGCATGTCGAGCCCGATCGACTGCCGCGATCACTTTGACCGCCAAGAGATGCGCGACCAGGCGCAATTCCAAACCGGCGACGATCCGGTCGCCAACCTCTCCGACATCTCGAACACCGCCACCACGAACTGCACCGACGCCATCGCACCAGCAGGGGACTCCGCCTACGACAATGCGCACGCCGCCTCGGATATCGAGCGGCTGCGCAACCTGTGGGATGTGCCCGCACTGGCCTTGGTCGGAATCGGCAACGGCGCCCAGGTGGCGCTGACCTATGCCGCATCGCGTCCTGACAAGGTCGCCCGACTGATCCTGGACTCCCCGGTTGCGTTGGGGGTCAACGCCGAAGCGGCCGCCGAGCAACAGGTCAAAGGCCAGCAGGCCGCACTCGACGCGTTCGCCGCCCAGTGCGTCGCGGTGAACTGCGCGCTGGGTCCCGATCCGAAGGGCGCCGTCAGCGCGCTGCTGGCCGACGCCCGCGCCGGTAAGGGACCCGGCGGCGCATCGGTGGCCCAAGTGGCCAACGCCATCACCGTCGCTTTGGGCTTCCCCTCCAGCGGCCGCGTCGACAGCACCACGAGTCTGGCCAACGCGTTGGCGACCGCCCACTCCGGTGACACCAACCAGCTGAACAGCTTGATCAACCGCGCCGGCGTCGCCCTGGATTCAGACGGCCAGTTCGTCAACTCCTGCAGCGACGCGATCAACCGCCCGACCCCGGACCGGGTGCGCGAACTCGTGGTGGCGTGGGGGAAGCTCTATCCGCAATTCGGCACAGTCGCCGCGCTCAACTTGGTCAAATGCGTGCACTGGCCCACTGGCTCGCCGCCACCGGCGCCGAAGGATCTGAAGGTCGACGTCTTGTTGTCGGGTGTGCAGAACGATCCGATCGTGGGCGTCGAAGGGGTCGCCGCGACAGCGGCCACCATTATCAACGCCAACGCGGCCAGCAAGCGGGTGATGTGGCAGGGCATCGGCCACGGCGCCAGCATCTATTCGCCCTGCGCGGTCCCGCCGCTGGTCGGCTACCTCAACAGCGGCAAACTGCCCGGAACCGACACCTACTGTCCTGCCTGAGACTCCGCTTTTAGGGGGCTTTCGAGGGTGAAAGCACGCCGGTGTACGGTGCGCTGGTGACGGCAGCTGACTCGACCCGAACCGGCTTGCGCGATTGGATGCTGGCCGCATTTCGGCCCCGCACCAGCGCACCGAGTGCGGCGACGATATTGCGGTCGGCGTTGTGGCCGGCAGCCATTATGTCGGTGCTCCACCGCAGCATCGTGCTCACCGCTAACGGCAACATCACCGACGACTTCAAACCGGTCTACCGCGCGGTGCTCAACTTCCGGCGCGGCTGGGACATCTACAACGAGCACTTCGACTACGTCGACCCGCACTACCTGTACCCGCCCGGCGGCACGCTGCTGATGGCGCCGTTCGGATACCTGCCGTTCGCGCCGTCGCGGTATTTGTTCATCTTGATCAACACCGTGGCCATCCTGATCGCCTGGTACTTGTTGCTGCGGTTGTTCAACTACACGCTGTCCTCAGTGGCCGCGCCCGCCCTGCTGCTGGCCATGTTCTGCACCGAGACGGTGACCAGCACGCTGGTGTTCACCAACATCAACGGTTGCGTCCTGCTGGCGGAGATGCTGTTCTTGCGGTGGCTGCTGGACGGCAAGGTCAGCCATCAGTGGTGGGCAGGTGTCGCGATCGGGCTGACGCTTTCGCTCAAACCCCTGCTCGGACCGCTGCTGTTGCTACCCCTGCTGAACCGCCAGTGGCGGGCGCTGGTGACCGCCATCGTGGTTCCCGTGGTCATCAACCTGGCCGCGCTGCCGCTGATCCGCCATCCGATGGACTTCTTCACCCGCACGGTGCCCTACATCCTGGGCACCCGCGACTACTTCAACAGCTCGATCGAGGGCAACGGCGTGTACTTCGGCCTGCCCACCTGGCTGATCGTGTTCCTGCGGATCCTCTTTACGCTGCTCGCGATCGGCGCTCTGTGGCTGCTGTATCGCTACTACCGCACCCGGGACCCGCTGTTCTGGTTCACCAACTCGGCGGGCGTGCTGCTGCTGTGGTCGTGGCTGGTGCTGTCGCTCGCCCAGGGCTACTACTCGATGATGCTGTTCCCGTTCCTGATGACCGTCGTGCTGCCCAACTCGCTGATCCGCAACTGGCCGGCGTGGCTGGGGGTCTACGGCTTCATGACGCTGGACGACTGGCTGCTGTTCAACTGGATGAGGTATGGCCGCGCGCTGCAATACCTCAAGATCACCTACGGCTGGTCACTGCTGCTGATCGTGGCATTCACCGTGCTCTACTTCCGCTACCTGGACGCCAAGGCCGAGAACCGGCTGGATGGCGGCATCGATCCGGCGTGGCTGACGGCCGAGCGGGAGCGCGCTAGCGTGGACGCATGACCTCCTCTGATACGAGCTCGGGACGTCCGAAGGTGCAACTGACCGATGACGAGTGGCGTCAAAAACTCACCCGGCAGGAGTTCGACGTGCTCCGTCGCGCCGGCACCGAGCGGCCATTCACCGGCGAGTACACCGACACCAAAACCGAAGGCGTCTACCAGTGCCGGGCCTGCGGCGCTGAATTATTCCGCAGCACAGAGAAATTCGAGTCGCACTGCGGCTGGCCGTCGTTCTTCGACCCGTCGAGCTCCGACGCGGTGATCCTGCGCCCCGACCATTCGCTGGGGACCACGCGCACCGAGGTGCTCTGCGCGAACTGCCACAGCCACCTGGGCCATGTGTTCACCGGTGAGGGGTATCCGACGCCGACAGATCAGCGCTATTGCATCAACTCGATCTCGCTGCGCCTGGTCCCGCACTGAGCGGGGTTCAACGCCGAGCCTGTAATTTTGCAGGTCTCTACTCGCGCGCTATGTCTGCAGAATTACAGTCTGGCGCACCCGAAGTCAGTCCACCCGGGTGGCGTGGACCTCCCAGAACGGGGCATGCACCCGGCCGTTGACCAGCCATGGTTCCATCGCACGGAACCGTTCCATCAGGGTCTGCGCCTGTTCGGCCATGTCGGGATTTCGCGCGGCCATCATCTCGATCGTCTGGGCGCTCATGTTGACCTGGTAGGTAGTCGTGCCCAGGTAGGTGATTTCCCAGCCGCCGACCGGCAGCACCTTACGAAAATCGTCCTGGGACAACGACCGCATCATTTTGAAACCGTTGACATCGTGCTCGCCGAACTCGAACATGTAGAGCCGCGCTCCCGGCTTGGTAGCCCGGCGCAGCGCCTGCACATAGGACTTCTGTAGCTCGGGTTCGGTGCTGAAGGTGTGGTAGAAGGCGCAGTCGACGACCGTGTCGAACCGGTTGTCCAGTCCCTCCAGCCTGGTGGCGTCGGCCAGCTCGAAGTTCACCGACACCCCGGCCTTCTGCCCGTTCTCCCGGGCCCGCTCCAGGGCGCCAGCTGACCCGTCGATACCGGTAGCCGCATAGCCCTTGGAGGCGTAGTAGATCGCGTGGTGGCCTGGGCCGGTGCCTGGGTCGAGCACCTCACCTTTGATCGCGCCCAATGCGACCAGCTGCTGGACCACCGGCTGCGGACCCCCGATGTCCCACGGCGTGGCGGCCGGCAGTCCATGCGACATCCGGTCGTCGCGATACATCTCCTCGAAGCGGGTGGGATCGGTCGGGTCGGGTTGGGTCATGTGCACCTCGTTTCTGCTCGATCAGGGCAGCGACTTCAGGGCAGCGAGTTCACCAACTGCTCGACCGGCACCCGCGGCCCAGTGAAGAACGGCGTCTCTTTACGGGTGTGCCGGCGGGCATCGGTGGCACGCAAGTCGCGCATCAAGTCGACGATGCGGTCCAGTTCGGGGGCCTCGAAGGCCAGGATCCATTCGTAGTCCCCGAGCGCGAACGCCGGCACCGTGTTGGCCCGGACGTCCTTGTACTCGCGGGCGGCCATGCCGTGCTCGGCGAGCATGCGACGGCGTTCCTCGTCGGGCAGCAGGTACCACTCGTAGGACCGCACAAACGGATACACGCAGATGTAGGCGCCGGGCTCTTCACCGGCCAGAAACGCCGGAATATGGCTCTTGTTGAACTCGGCTGGCCGATGCAGCCCCACACTGCTCCACACTGGCGAGCACGCCCGTCCCAGCGCGGTGGTGCGCCGGAAATCGGCGTAGGTCGCTTGCAGTGCTTCGACGCGTTCGGCGTGGGTCCAGATCATGAAGTCGGCGTCGGCCCGCAGACCCGCGACGTCGTACAGGCCGCGCACCACCACACCGCGTTCTTCCTGCTGCTTGAAGAAAGTGGAGGCTTCGTCGATGACGGCGTCCCGCTGCTCGCCGAGCACGCCGGGCCGCACTGAGAACACCGAGAACATCAGGTAGCGAAGCGTCGCGTTCAGGGCGTCATAGTCGAGTTTGGCCATGAAACCTATCGTGCCACTTCTGCGTCTAAGGCCTCGACGGCCCCGATTACGCGGTCAACCGCTCGGCCGGCCGCCCCGATACACGCCGGCACGCCGATGCCGTCGAGGTAGCTGCCGGCCACGGCGAGCGTCGGCGGCAGGCCGGCGCGCACCTCGGCGACCAGATCGGCGTGGCCGGGGCCGTACTGCGGCATCGCGTCGATCCAGCGCCGCACGCGGACATCGACCGGGTCGACGGCCAGCCCGAACACGGTGGCCAGGTCGCCCACCGACCAGGCCAGCAGCTCGTCGTCGCAGGTGTTAGCCGCCACGTCATCGCCGAACCGCCCGAACGACAGCCGCAGCAGCTGCGTGTCCCCCCGAGTACCCCACTTGCGCGAGGACAGGGTGATCGCCTTGGCCCGCAACTGCTCGCCGCTGGCCACCAGCACTCCGGAACTCTGCGGAAATGGGGTATCGGCCGGCACCGCGAGCGCCACCACCGCCGACGACGCACTCACGATCCGGCTCGCTGCGGCGAAGCTGCGCGGGGCCAGGCCCTCGATCAGACGGGCCAGCCGTGGGGCCGGAACGGCCAGGATCACCGCATCGGCGTGCCAGCGAGCACCAGCGTCATCGAACAGCTCCCAGCCGGGCTCGGCACGGTCGAGCCGTTGCACCGCGGCACGGACCCAGCGCAGCCGGCTGCGCTCGACAAGCTCGTCGATCAGCACCTGGTAGCCGCCGTCGAGCGCTCCGAAAACCGGCGCGCCGGTGGGCGGCGGCAACCCCTGCCGGACCGCATCGGTCAGGCTGGTGGCACCGCGGTCGAGGGCCGCCGCCACGCTGGGGGCGGCCGCGCGCAGACCGATCGTCGCTGCGGAGCCCGCGTACACCCCGCTCAGCAGCGGATCCACCGACCGGGCCACTGTCTGCTCGCCGAACCGGTCGCCCACCAATTCGGCCACCGCGGGATCGCTGCCGGGCTGCCAGCTCAGCGGGCGCCTGTGTTCGGCGTCGATGCGCGCGACCGTCGCCTCGTCGACCAATCCCGCCATCGAAGTCGCCGACGATGGGATCCCGACGACCGTGCCCGTTGGCAGCGGGTGCAACTCTTGCCGGCTGTAGATCAACGGCCGGGCGCCGGTGGTGGCCAGTTGGCGGCCCGACAGGCCCAGCTCGGCCAGCAGCGCCGGCATCTCGGGCCGGCGCAGCACGAACGCCTCGGCACCCAGGTCCATCGGCCGTCCGCCGACCAGCTCGGTGCGCAATATCCCGCCGAGCTTCTCGCCCGGATCGAACAGCGTGACGGTCGCGTCGTCACCGGCGGCCGCGCGTAGCCGGTATGCGGCCGTCAATCCCGAGATTCCGCCGCCCACAACACAATACGAGCGGGAGTTCATAGCGAGTGGACCAGCGACACCAGGTCGGTCAGCACGCCGGGATCGGTCTCCGGCAGCACTCCGTGGCCGAGATTGAAGACGTGGCCGGCCGCGCCGGCGTCGACGGCGCGTCGTCCGTCGTCGACGACAGCCCGTGCGGCACGTTCCACTACCGGCCAGCCCGCCAGCAGCACCACCGGATCGAGGTTGCCCTGCAGCGCCGTGCCGGCTTCGACGCGGGTGGCGGCATCGGCGAGCGCGGTGCGCCAATCCACGCCCACCACCGTGGCACCAACGGCCGACATCGCGCCCAGCAGTTCGGCGGTGCCGACGCCAAAGTGGGTCATCGGCACGCCATACTCGGCTAGCGCGCCGAAAACCCGGGCGCTGTGCGGTTGCACGTAGGCGCGGTAATCGGACAGCGACAGGGCCCCCGCCCACGAGTCGAACACCTGAATAGCGTCCACCCCGGCATCGAGTTGCACCCGCAGGAAGCCGACGGTGACGTCGGTCAGCTTTTGCATCAGCGCATGCCAGCTGTCCGGTTCGGCCAGCATCATCGCCTTGGTACGGGCGTGGTGGCGGCTCGGACCGCCTTCGATCAGGTAAGACGCCAGGGTGAACGGCGCACCCGCGAACCCGATCAGCGGGACGTCGCCGAGTGCGGCCACCAGCAACGTGACGGCGTCGGATACCGGCTGCACCCGTTGTGGCTCAAGGTGTTTCAGTGCATCGATATCGGCCGCGGTGCGCAGCGGTGACGCGATGACCGGCCCGACGTCGGGGACGATGTCCAGGTCGACGCCGGCGCCGAGCAGCGGCACCACGATGTCGGAGAACAATATCGCTGCGTCGACGCCGTGGCGGCGCACCGGCTGCAGGGTGATCTCGCAGACCAGCTCGGCGTCGAAGCAGGCCGCCAGCATGTTGTACTGGGCCCGCAGCGCCCGGTATTCGGGCAGCGAACGACCGGCCTGCCGCATGAACCACACCGGAACCCGGCTGGGTTTGCGGCCAGCGACAGCGGCCAGATATGGCGACTCGGGAAGCTCGCGACGAGTACTCATTGGCCTCAATGCTGCCATGACGACCGGCTGGCACGCCTCGCTCACCTTCTCGGGCACCCCGGGAGCGCCCAACCCCACTGCGTAATATCAACGACCGCAACGTCATGTCAGGAGCGCCGATGCCCACCAGTTACGACGAGTTCCCCAGCCTTCGCTGCGAACCCAGCGAAAACGGCGTGCTGACGCTGGTTCTCGACGCGCCCGGGCTGAATTCGGTCGGGCCACAAATGCACCGCGACCTCGCCGACATCTGGCCGGTGATCGATCGTGATCCCGCCGTGCGTGTCGTCCTGGTCCGCGGTCAAGGCAAAGCGTTTTCCTCCGGAGGCAGCTTCGACCTGATCGCGGAAACCATCGGCGACTACGAAGGCCGCATCCGCATCATGCGCGAGGCCCGCGATCTGGTGCTCAACATGGTCAATTTCGACAAGCCCGTGGTCTCGGCCATCCGGGGGCCAGCCGTCGGCGCTGGTCTGGTGGTGGCGTTACTCGCCGACATCTCGGTGGCGGGCCGCACCGCGAAACTCATCGACGGGCACACCAAACTCGGCGTGGCGGCAGGTGACCACGCCGCGATCTGCTGGCCGTTGCTGGTCGGCATGGCCAAGGCCAAGTACTACCTGCTGACCTGCGAGACGTTGCTAGGCGAGGAAGCCGAGCGCATCGGCCTGGTCTCGACCTGCGTCGACGACGACGACGTACTTTCCACCGCGACTCGCCTCGCGGAGAACCTGGCGCAGGGCGCGCAAAACGCGATCCGCTGGACCAAACACAGCCTGAACTACTGGTACCGCATGTTCGGGCCTACCTTCGAAACGTCGCTCGGCCTGGAATTCATCAGTTTCAACGGCCCCGACGTCCAGGAAGGCCTCGCCGCGCATCGTGAGAAGCGCCCGGCGCGATTCACCGGCGGAATTGCCACCTGAGCAGGGCCAATAACTCTCAATGCGGCCCCAAGAAGCCCTCATCACGGCTCGGCTAAGCCTGCGCCGCGCCGGGTGCGCGGCTCGGCGCGCCTGTCCCCGCGCGTCGGCCGATAGGTCTACCGTCGAACGCTGTGACCTCAGCTGAACCGGCCCCATTCCGCGAGGCGGTAGCGGCGATGAACGCCGTCACCGTGCGGCCGGAGATCGAGCTGGGCCCCATCCGACCGCCGCAGCGCCTGGCGCCCTACAGCTATGCGCTGGGAGCCGAGGTCAAACATCCCGACCTCGAGATCGTCCCGGAGCGATCCGAGGGCGACGCGTTCGGTCGGCTGATCCTGTTGTACGACCCGGACGGCGCCGACGCTTGGGACGGCACCATACGCCTGGTCGCCTACATCCAGGCCGACCTGGACCCCAGTGAGGCCGTCGACCCCCTGCTGCCGGAAGTGGCGTGGAGCTGGTTGGTCGAGGCGCTGGAGTCTCGCCTCGAGCACGTCACCGCCCTGGGTGGCACCGTCACCGCCACCACATCGGTGCGCTACGGCGACATCTCCGGACCGCCACGCGCTCACCAGCTAGAGCTGCGGGCGTCGTGGACCGCGACCACCCCGGAAGTCGGCGTCCATGTCGAGGCGTTCTGCGAGGTGCTGGAGCACGCCGCGGGCTTACCGCCGGCCGGGGTCACCGACCTGGGCTCGCGCTCACGCGCCTGACATGTGCGAACCGTCGGCCGATGAGCCCGGCAGCACCAAACCCCACCCCACCCCGCTGCTCCACCCGGCCGATGGGGTACCTGATCTCTCCGTGACCGTCCGCGAAATCGAGGCGGCCGCACAACTCCTGGACCGTGGGCAGGGACCGTTTGCGGTGGACGCCGAGCGAGCGTCGGGTTTCCGCTACTCCAACCGGGCCTATCTGATCCAGATCCGGCGGGCCGACGCCGGCACCGTACTCATCGACCCAGTCAGCCACGGCGCTGGCCCGCTGACCGCGCTGCGGCCCGTCGCCGAGGTGCTGAGCAAAGACGAATGGATCCTGCACTCAGCCGATCAGGACCTGCCCTGTCTGGCCGAGATCGGCATGCGGCCCCCGGCGCTATACGACACCGAACTTGCCGGACGGCTGGCCGGTTTCGACCGGGTGAATCTGGCGACCATGGTCGAGCGGCTACTGGGGCTCGGGTTGGCCAAGGGCCACGGCGCGGGCGACTGGTCCAAGCGCCCGCTGCCCGCGGAGTGGCTCAACTACGCGGCCCTGGACGTGGAACTGCTCATCGACCTGCGCGCGGCGATCTCGGATGTTCTGGCCGAGCAAGACAAAACAGAATGGGCTGCACAGGAATTCGAATATCTACGGACCGCGGGCTTACGAGAGGTTGCGCCGGTTGCGCGACGGGACCGTTGGCGACGAACGTCCGGGATCCATCGGGTGCGTGACCGGCGACGCCTGGCCGCGGTTCGCGAATTGTGGACGGCGCGCGACCGTATCGCCCAGCGCCGCGACATCGCGCCGCGCCGCATCCTGCCGGATTCGGCCATCATCGACGCCGCCATCGCCGATCCGAAGACGCTCGATGACCTCGTTGAGTTGCCGGTGTTCGGTGGGCGCAACCAGCGTCGCAGCGCTGCGATGTGGTTAGCGGCGCTGCAAGCGGCCCGGGAAAACCGCAACCCGCCGGAGGAGGCCGAGCCGCCGAACGGGCCGCCACCGCCGGCGCGGTGGAGCAAGCGGAAACCGGATGCTGCCGCACGGCTGGAGGCGGCCCGGGCGGCACTGGCGGAGGTGTCGCAGCGGGTGGGGGTTCCCACGGAGAACCTGATCTCACCTGACTTGGTGCGACGGCTGTGCTGGGACTGGGAGCCCGCAGCAAACCCCGTCGAAGCTGTTGAAGAGTTTTTGCGCGCCGGCCAGGCGCGGGCGTGGCAACGAGAACTCGTGGTCCCGGTTCTGGCTCGGGTGGTGCAGCCGCCGGCTGCCAACGGCGCCGAAATCGACGCCAGCACGGAAAAGTCCGACTCGAGTTCAAGGGGTGATTGCAACACTTCTCGGTTAGGAAGTGTTGATGGCTAAGCATTGGACTTTGGTGTCGGTGCAGCGTCGGTATTGGGACCTTGTCAGTCAGGGTGTGATGCCGTGGGTTGCGGGGCCTATGGTCGGCGTGTCGGAGACCTGCGGCGGGCAATGGTTTCGTCAACGTGGCGGGGTGAAGCCACAGTTCAAGCAGCCACACGGGCGGGTTCGGCCGCGGTTGTCGATCACTGAGCGTGAGGAGATCATGATCGGCACCGCCCAGGGTGAATCGATCCGGTCGATGGCACGCCGGTTGGGGCGGGCGCCGTCAACGATCATGCGGGAGATCTATCTGAATGGGCGGTGCCGGGACGCGCCGGGCCGTTACCGTGCGCTATATCGGTTCGGCGCGAATCGGGGTGGCTGGGACGCCAAGTCGGGGTATCGGGCGTATCTGGCCCAGCAGCGCAGCGAACAGCGGGCGCGTCGTCCCAAGACCGGCAAGCTGGCCCGCTGTGCTGAGTTGCATGATTTTGTACAAGTACGGTTACAGCTCAAGCACAGCCCCGAGCAGATCGCCGGTGAGTTGGCCAAGACCTATCCCGACCGCCCGGAGATGCAGGTGTCCCACGAAACCATCTATAAGGCGATTTACGTGCAAGGACGCGGCGAGCTGCGCCGCGAGCTGCACCGTTGTTTACGCACTGGGCGGGCGCTGCGCAAACCACGGGGACGCAGCGGTCACAGCGAGCTTCGGGGCCGGATCCCGGGCATGGTCAACATCTCTGAGCGCCCGGCCGAGGCCGCTGATCGGGCCGTGCCCGGGCACTGGGAGGGCGACTTGATCATTGGCAAAAACCAGGCCTCCCAGATCGGCACTCTCGTCGAACGCAGCACCGGGTTCGTGCAACTGCTGCACCTGCCGCACAGCCGCAGCGCCGACGTGGTCGCTGAAGCCATGATCGCCAAGATCAAGGTCTTGCCCGAAGCCCTGCGCAAAACCCTGACCTGGGATCAGGGCCACGAGTTGGCCGCCCATGCGCGCATCAGCATCGACGCCGGCATCGACATCTACTTCTGCGATCCCCACTCACCCTGGCAACGCGGCAGCAACGAAAACACCAATGGCCTGCTGCGCCAGTACTTTCCCAAAGGCACTGACCTATCGGTGCATTCAGCCGCCTACCTCGACGAGGTTGCCGCCGAGCTCAACAACCGGCCCAGAAAACGCTACGACTGGGACAGTCCTGCCAAAGTCCTTAACCAACTACTGTCAAAGCCGTCACAAACCATGTGCAACAAACCTTGAATCCGCCCAAGTACGGTTACAGCTCAAGCACAGCCCCGAGCAGATCGCCGGTGAGTTGGCCAAGACCTATCCCGACCGCCCGGAGATGCAGGTGTCCCACGAAACCATCTATAAGGCGATTTACGTGCAAGGACGCGGCGAGCTGCGCCGCGAGCTGCACCGTTGTTTACGCACTGGGCGGGCGCTGCGCAAACCACGGGGACGCAGCGGTCACAGCGAGCTTCGGGGCCGGATCCCGGGCATGGTCAACATCTCTGAGCGCCCGGCCGAGGCCGCTGATCGGGCCGTGCCCGGGCACTGGGAGGGCGACTTGATCATTGGCAAAAACCAGGCCTCCCAGATCGGCACTCTCGTCGAACGCAGCACCGGGTTCGTGCAACTGCTGCACCTGCCGCACAGCCGCAGCGCCGACGTGGTCGCTGAAGCCATGATCGCCAAGATCAAGGTCTTGCCCGAAGCCCTGCGCAAAACCCTGACCTGGGATCAGGGCCACGAGTTGGCCGCCCATGCGCGCATCAGCATCGACGCCGGCATCGACATCTACTTCTGCGATCCCCACTCACCCTGGCAACGCGGCAGCAACGAAAACACCAATGGCCTGCTGCGCCAGTACTTTCCCAAAGGCACTGACCTATCGGTGCATTCAGCCGCCTACCTCGACGAGGTTGCCGCCGAGCTCAACAACCGGCCCAGAAAACGCTACGACTGGGACAGTCCTGCCAAAGTCCTTAACCAACTACTGTCAAAGCCGTCACAAACCACTGTTGCAACCAAACCTTGAATCCGCCCGAGTGAACGGCACGCCAACGTCGATCTCGACGATGAAGCTAGTCGAGATGCTCGCGGATCTCCGCTTCAGGAGCACAGCTGCCCAGTGCGGCAACCCAGCCGGTGATCCGGCGGGCCACGTCCTGGTCGGTCAGCCCCAGATCGGCCAGCACCTCTCCCCGTGAGGCGTGATCGTAGAACTGCTGCGGCAGCCCGACGTCGCGGCAGGGCACGTCGATCTCCGCGCGCCGCAGCGCAGCTGACACCGCTGAACCCACGCCGCCGTTGACCCCGTTATCCTCCAGCGTGACAACCAGTTTGTGCTGCACTGCCAGTTGGAGAACACCGTCAGACACCGGCAGCACCCAACGCGGGTCGATCACCGTCACGCCGATCCCCTGGTTGTGTAGCCGCTTGGCCACCGCCAACGCCATCGGCGCGAACGCGCCGACCCCCACCAGCAGCACGTCGTGGTTGCACCCACTGGCCGGCACCGCGAGCACATCGACGCCCGACCGCCGCTCCAAAGCCCGAATATCTTCGCCCACATCACCTTTGGGGAACCGTATCGCCGTCGGACCGTCGTCGACGTCAAGCGCCTCGCCGAGTTCCTCGCGCAACCGGGTGGCATCCCTGGGCGCGGCCACCCGAATGCCGGGCACGATGCCCAGCATCGACAAATCCCACATGCCGTTGTGGCTGGGGCCGTCCGACCCGGTAATCCCGGCCCGGTCGAGCACCATGGTGACGGGCAGCTTGTGCAGCGCCACATCCATCATGATCTGGTCGAACGCCCGGTTGAGGAACGTCGAATAAATGGCCACCACGGGATGCATCCCGCCCATCGCCAGCCCGGCCGCCGACGTCATCGCGTGTTGCTCGGCAATGCCGACGTCGAACAAGCGATCCGGAAACCGTTGCCCGAACGCCGTCAGCCCGGTGGGGCCGGGCATCGCCGCGGTGATGGCCACAATGTCGCGGCGCTTTTTGCCGTAGCTGATGAGCGCGTCGGAAAAAGTTGCCGTCCAGCCCAGGCCGGCGACCTTGGTGGCTTGGCCGGTGGCCGGGTCGATCGGGGCGGTGGAGTGCATCTGCTCGGCCTCGTCGGCCTCAGCCGGAGCGTAGCCCATTCCCTTGCGGGTAACGACGTGCACAATCACCGGGCGGCCGAAGCCGCGAGCACGGCGCAGCGCGACCTCCACCGCCCGTTCGTCGTGACCATCGACCGGACCGACGTATTTCAGCCCAAGATCGGTGAACAACAGCTGCGGTGCCAGCGAGTCCTTGATGCCGGCTTTGACGCTGTGAATGAAGTGGTAGCAGACCTCGCCGACAAGCGGCACCGAGCGCACCACGTCGCGGCCCTTCTCCAGCACTTGCTCGTAGGCCGGCTGCAGCCGCAGCGTGGCGAGATGGTCGGCGACACCGCCGATGGTGGGTGCATAGCTGCGGCCGTTGTCGTTGACCACGATGACCACCGGACGGCAGGAAGCGGCGATGTTGTTCAGCGCCTCCCAGCACATACCGCCGGTGAGCGCGCCGTCCCCAACCACCGCGACCACATGCCGGTTACGGTGCCCGGTCAGCTCGAACGCCTTGGCCAGGCCGTCGGCGTAGGACAACGCCGCGCTGGCGTGGCTGGACTCCAGCCAGTCGTGTTCGCTCTCGGCGCGAGACGGGTACCCCGACAGCCCGCCTTTTTTTCGCAAGCTCTCGAAGTCGTGGCAGCGTCCCGTGAGCATCTTGTGGACGTAAGCCTGGTGCCCGGTATCGAAGATGATCGGATCGTGGGGTGAGTCGAACACCCGGTGCAGCGCCAGCGTCAGTTCGACGACGCCGAGGTTCGGTCCCAGGTGTCCCCCCGTGGCAGCAACCTTGTGGATCAGGAACTCGCGAATCTCGGCGGCCAGATCGCGTAGTTGCTGTTGGGAAAGGTGCTGCAGATCAGCGGGCCCGCGGATCTGTTCCAGCATCCCGCTAGTCTACGCAGCGACCGCCAGATCACTACTGATTAATGTGACCACCCACCCGGGACGGACTGGGCGGCGTCGGAACGTATTGTCTCCACTATGCGCGCCGAGGACCTCGCCGAGGACTTCCCGGTCGTGACTGTCGACACCGACGCCCTCGATGCTGCGCGCCTGCTCGCCGAGCATCGCCTGCCCGGAATCGTCGTCACCGACAGGTCCGGAAAACCGTTCGCGGTGCTGCCGGCCTCCCAGGTCGTCCGATTCATCGTGCCCCGGTACGTGCAAGACGATCCCTCGCTGGCCGGTGTGCTCAACGAATCCATGGCCGACCGCGCTGCACATAAGTTGGGCGGCAAAACCGTCGGTGACATGCTGCCCGACCACCTGACCAATGTGCCGTGGGCACACACGGACGACACGACCATCGAGGTGGCCGCGGTGATGGCGCGGCTGCGAAGCCCGCTGATCGCGGTGGTCAAGGACGGCGCCCTGTGCGGGGTGATTACGGCATCGCATCTACTGGCTGCGGCACTGAAACACTGATACTCCAAAAGCCTTGATAACACAGGAAAATCGATGAGCGTCGTCGCGGTCGCTGTGTTCGCTGTCGCCTATGCGCTGATCGCCACCGACCGCATCCACAAGACGCTGGTGGCGCTGGCGGGCGCGGCGATCATCGTCGCGTTGCCGGTAATCAATTCCGATGACGTGTTCTACTCCCGCGACACCGGAATCGATTGGGACGTCATCTTTTTGCTGCTGGGCATGATGATCATCGTCAGCGTGTTGCGGCAGACCGGTGTCTTCGAATACACCGCCATCTGGGCCGCCAAGCGCGCCCGCGGCTCCCCGCTGCGCATCCTGATCCTGCTAGTGCTGGTCACCGCGTTCGCTTCGGCCTTGTTGGACAACGTCACCACGGCGTTGCTGATCGCCCCGGACACGCTGCTGGTTTGCGACCGGCTGGCGATCGGTCCGGCGCCGTTTTTGATGGCCGAAGCGTTTGCATCGAACATCGGTGGCACGGCGACGCTGATCGGCGACCCGGCCCAGCATCATCATCGCCAGCCGGGCGGGCCTGAGCTTCAACGACTTTCTGATCCACCTGGCACCGAAGTCATCATCATGATCGGCGTGTTCACCGCGTTGTTACCGCGCCTTTTTCCCGGCGCGTTCGCCGTCGATCCCGCGCGAGTCGCCGACGTCATGTCGTTGGAAGAGCGTGAGGCCATCCGTGATCCCCGACTGCTGGTCAAATGCGGCGTCGTCCTGGCGGCGACACTCGCCGGCTTCGTCGCCCACTCGGCGATCCACATGGAACCTTCCCTGGTGGCGCTGGTGGGCGCGGGCATTCTCATCGTGATCTCTGGACTGGAGCGCTCCGATTACCTGTCTAGCGTCGAATGGGACACCCTGTTGTTCTTCGCCGGCCTGTTCGTGATGGTCGGCGCTCTGGTGAAGACCGGCATGGTCAATGAGTTGGCGCGGGTGGCCACCGCAACGATCGGCGGCAACGCTTTGCTGACGACGATGGTGATCCTCACGGTGTCGTTCGTGGTGAGCGGAATTATCAACAACGTTCCGTACGCCGCGACGATGGCACCGATCGTCGCGCAACTGATCCCATTCATGGTGGGCCATGTCCACCCGCCGGTACTGTGGTGGTCTAGTCCTCGGCACCGACCTCGGCGGCAACCTCACCGCCGTCGGGGCCAGCGCCAACGTGGTGATCCTGGGAATCGCCCGGCGCGCCGACAATCCGATCTCCTTTTGGGAATTCACCCGCAAAGGCGTCGTCGTGACAGCGATCTCCATCGGGCTATCGGCAATCTACTTGTGGCTGCGGTACTTCGTCTGGAGCTGAGGGCCCGGAAGATCGATAGGCCTAACGGGTCAGCACCGCCACGCATTCGGTGTGATGGGTCAGCGGGAATGCATCGAACACCTTGATCTCCTCGACGACGTAGCCGTGGCCGAGGTACAGGCCGATATCACGTGCGAAAGACGCTGCCTCGCAGCCGATGTGCACCACGCGCGGGACCCCCGCGGCGGCCAGTAGGTCGATAACATCGCGCCCGGCACCCGACCGCGGCGGATCCAGCACCGCCACATCGGCGCTGGCTCGTTGCATCGTCAGTGCCCGCCGCACCGAATCGGTGATGACGTCCACCTGTGGCAGATCAACCAGTGCAGCCCGAGCGGCCCGCGTCGCCGCACGCGAAGTGTCGACGGTCAACACCCGTCCGGACTCCCCCACCGCGTCGCCCAGCGCGGCGGCGAAAACGCCCGTACCACCGTAGAGATCCCAGACGGTCATGCCGGCACTGGGCTGCGCCCAGTCGGCGACCAGACTGCTGTAGACCCCCACTGCGTCCCGGTGCGCCTGCCAGAAGGCTGTCACCGGCACCCGCCAGATGCGATCGCCCACCCGCTGCACCGCCTCATAGCTACCCTCCACCACCTTGGTCGCAGTCCGCCTGCCCTGTCGCAGGGTGCGCACCACATGACGTTCGCCGTCGTCGTCGACGGCCACATGCAGCTGGGCCGTCGGCGGCCACTCGGCCACGGCCAGTCCGTCCAGCATTCCGGCCGGCAGCTGCGCGCAGCGCAGGTCGGTCACCAGCACATCGCTGTGGTACCGGTGAAAGCCGGGGCGACGGTCCGCGCCCACGTCCAGCCGGACCCGGGTGCGCCAACCAGTGGGGCCGCAATCCGACAGCGGTTCGGCGTCGCCGCTCCAGCGGTGTCCGCCCAGCCGTTGCAGCTGGTTGGCCACGACTTGCGCCTTGAGCGCGCGGGCCGCCTCGGGGGCAGCAAACGCCAGGTCACAACACCCGGCACCGTCGACCCCGGCGATTGGGCACAGTGACGCTGTCCGATCGTCCGATGGCTCGATCACCTCGATAACCTCTGCGTGCCAATAAGAGCCGCGGTCCGCGGTGACGCGGACCCGCACCCGTTCCCCCGGCAGCGCGTAGCGAACGAACACAACCCGGCCTTCGTGGTGTGCCACGCAGCTGCCGCCGTTGGCGGGCGCACCGGTGACCACCGTCAGCTCCGCGATAGCGGGTGATACTGGCACCTCTGTCCTCACTTCGCTGCGTTCGGGCGTCACTTCGGTGCTCAATCGAAGATTCCGCGACGGGTGTCGCCGGGAGCCACGTGCGGTTGGAACGTCTTGACTCGCTCCGACGAATTCAATTGCCAGGGAACCGAAGTCACCATCACGCCGGGCATGAACAGCAATCGGCCCTTGAGCCGCAGCGCACTCTGGTTGTGCAGCAACTGCTCCCACCAATGGCCCACCACGTACTCCGGGATGAACACCGTTACCACGGTGCGCGGAGACTCTTTGCTGAGCCGCTTGACGTAATCGAGTACAGGACGCGTGATTTCACGGTACGGCGAGGCAATGACCTTGAGCGGCACGCTGATATCGCTGTCCCGCCATCTGTGCACCAGATCGCGGGTCTCCGCGTCGTCGACGCTGACCGTGATGGCCTCGAGCGCATCAGGACGCGTGGCTCGCGCGTAGGCCAGCGCACGCAGTGTTGGCAGATGCAATTTCGAGACCAGCACCAGGGCGTGATTGCGGCTGGGCAGTACCACGTCATGTTGGGCAGCCTCTTGCTCCTGCAATTCCCGGTTGACGGTGTCGTAGTGCCGGCGGATCATCTTCATCAACAGGAACAGCAAACCCATCGCGACGACGGCAATCCACGCTCCAGCGAGAAACTTGGTGACCAGCACAACTACCAACACCGCAGCGGTGGAAAGCAAACCGATCGTGTTGACCACCCGGGAACGCATCATCTTGCCCCGCGCCGACGGATCGGTCTCGGTGCGCAGCAATCGTGTCCAATGCCGGACCATGCCGATTTGGCTCAGCGTGAACGATATGAAGACACCGACGATGTAGAGCTGGATCAGCGCGGTGAGCTCGGCACGGAACGCAATGATCGCCAAGAGGGCCGCCACCGACAGAAACCCGATTCCGTTGGAGAACGCCAATCGATCTCCGCGAGTGTGCAGTTGGCGCGGAAGATAGCTGTGCTGGGCGAGCACCGAACCGAGTACCGGGAACCCGTTGAAAGCGGTATTGGCCGCCAGCACCAAGATGAGTGCGGTTACCGTGGCGATCAGCAAAAATCCGATGTGGAAGCTGCCGAACACCGTTTCGGCCAACTGCGTGACCAGGGTCTTCTGGTAATAGTTCGGCGGGGCACCGAACAGTTGCGTTGCGGGATCCTCGACGAGCTGAACCCCGATCTTCTTGGCCAGCACGATGATGCCCATCAGCAGGCTTACTGCGATTGCGCCCAGCATCAGCAGGGTCGTTGCCGCGTTGCGCGACTTGGGTTTTTGGAATGCCGGCACCCCGTTGCTGATGGCCTCGACACCGGTCAGCGCCGCACACCCCGAGGAGAACGAGCGAGCCACCAGGAACGCAAGGGCGAAACCGACGACCGGGCCGTGCGCGGCATGCATCTCGAATCCGGCGGATTCGGCCCGCAAAGGATTTCCCAGCACGAAGATCCGGAACAACCCCCAGCCGATCATGATGCCGACTCCAAAGATGAACGCATAGGTCGGTATTGCGAATGCCACCCCGGACTCGCGGACTCCACGCAGGTTCAACGCCGTCACCAGCAGGATGGCGGCCACGCAGAAGAACACCTTGTGTTCGGCCACGATCGGGATCGCGGAGCCGATGTTCGACATCGCCGATGCCGTCGAAACAGCAACGGTGAGAACGTAATCCACCATCAGGGCACTGGCCACCGTGAGGCCGGCGTTGTCGCCGAGATTGGTGGTGACCACCTCGTAGTCGCCACCGCCCGACGGGTAGGCATGCACGTTCTGCCGGTAGCTGGCCACCACGACCAACATGACCGCGGCCACCGCAAGACCGATCCACGGCGTCAGCGAGTACGCGGCCACCCCCGCCACCGAGAGCATCAGGAAGACCTCCTCGGGTGCATAGGCCACCGAGGACAGTGCATCGGAGGCGAACACCGGCAAGGCGATCCGCTTGGGCAGCAGAGTGTGACTCAGCCGGTCGCTGCGAAACGGCCGCCCGATGAGCAACCGGCGCGCGGCGGTTGAAAGTTTGGACACGAGAGCCAAGGGTAAGCCCACCCGGGCTTGCCGGTAGCGTTCACTGGGCGAGAATGTTCCCGAGCGAAATCGGCTGGCCAACCCAGGTTGCCGATTGAGTAACACAAGCAGGAGCAGCCGAGAGGACCCTCAAGTGCGGGTGGTTGTGATGGGGTGCGGCCGGGTGGGCTCTTCGTTGGCCGACGGGCTGTCCCGAATCGGCCACGATGTTGCGGTTATCGACCGCGACAGCGCCGCCTTCAACCGGCTCAGCCCGGAGTTCGCCGGCGAGCGGGTACTGGGCCAGGGATTCGACCGGGACGTACTGTTGAAGGCCGGCATCGAGGAGGCCGACGCGTTCGCAGCGGTGTCATCCGGAGACAACTCCAACATCATCTCGGCCCGGTTGGCCCGGGAGACCTTCGGTGTTAACCGCGTCGTGGCCCGGATTTACGACGCCAAGCGCGCTGAGGTCTACGAACGCCTCGGCATCCCCACGATCGCCACCGTGCCCTGGACCACCGATCGCCTACTCAACGCGCTGACCCGGGAGGGCGAGACCGCCAAGTGGCGCGACCCGACCGGCACCGTCGCCGTGGCCGAGGTCGACTTGCACGAGGACTGGGTGGGGCACCGGGCCACCGATCTGGAGCGGGCCACCGGCGCCCGAGTGGCGTTTTTGATCCGGTTCGGAACCGGCGTGTTGCCGGAACCCAAGACGGTCATCCAGGCCGGCGATCAGGTCTACATCGCCGCGATATCCGGCCGCGCCGCCGAGGCGGTAGCCATCGCCGCGTTGCCGCCCAGTGAGGACCTCGAGTCGGGATCAGGCCGATGAAGCCGAGCGACGAATTAAGGAGCGGCGCAAATGAAGGTAGCTGTCGCCGGGGCCGGTGCAGTCGGCCGCTCGGTCACTCGCGAACTCCTCGGGAACGGCCACAACGTGACCCTGATCGAGCGCAACCCCGACCACGTCGACGTCGACGCCATCCCTGCCGCGCACTGGCGTCTGGGCGATGCCTGCGAACTGAGCCTGCTGGAGTCGGTGCACCTCGAAGATTTCGACGTGGTGGTCGCCGCGACCGGTGATGACAAGGCCAACGTGGTGCTCAGCCTGCTGGCCAAGACCGAGTTCGCGGTACCCCGGGTGGTGGCCCGAGTCAACGATCCCCGCAACGAATGGCTGTTCACCGACGCCTGGGGTGTGGATGTGGCGGTGTCCACTCCGCGCATGCTGGCTTCGCTGATCGAGGAGGCCGTCGCCGTCGGCGATCTGGTGCGACTCATGGAGTTCCGACACGGCCAGGCCAACCTGGTCGAAATCACCTTGCCCGACGACACGCCGTGGGGCGGCAAGCCGGTGCGCAGACTGCAGCTGCCACGGGATGCCGCGCTGGTCACGATCCTGCGCGGGCCGCGAGTCATCGTGCCGGAGGCCGACGAGCCGCTGGAAGGTGGCGACGAGTTGCTCTTCGTCGCGGTCACCGAGGTGGAAGAACTGCTGAGCAAGCTGCTCTTGCCAGGGCCCGAGCCCGGCGACTAGTCGCGGCTGGTGTCGGCGTCGGCTGCCTCTTGCGCAGCAGATATGGCGCGCTGAGCGGCCTTGATCGCCGTGTACGTGGCCAGGCCAGCCATCGCGGTCAACGGCCAGCCCATCCCGATCCGCGCCACCGCCAGCCAACCGGTCTGATCGGCGTCATAAAGGAGCCGCTGGACCACGAACCGGGCGCCGAATACCAGCATCCAGCCTAGCGAGGCGATGTCGAACGCATAGACGGCCCGGGGCGCGTCGCGCCAGTGGCGATCACGCCCGCTGGCCCAGCTCCAGACGTAGCCGACCAACGGCCGGCGGATCAGGACCGACACCGCGAAAACCACCGCCCACAGCAATGACATCCAGATGCCCAGCAGGAAGTAGCCCTTGGAGTCCCCCACTATGTAGGCGATCAGCGCGCAGACGGCGACCCCGATAAACCCGAAGAATGCCGGCTGCGTGGATTCCCGCCGAATCAGCCGCCACAGCAAGACCAGGGCTGCCACGCCCAGCGCAGACCCGATCGCGGGCAGCAAACCGAAGAGGCTGGAAGCCAACACGAAAGTCACCACTGGCAGCGACGAGTAGATGACACCACTCACCCCGCCTAACTGTGCCAGCAAGCGTTCTGGGCTGGTGCGATTAGTGATCACAGCACTCCGGTGCGTTCGACTGCCGGGTGGGTCGCGGGCTGGCCCCCAAATCGCTGGAGAAGGTCACCGCTGAATTTCGTAGTGCGGGTTGTAGATCGCCTTGGTCCCGTTCTCCAGCTTGCCCAGCCGACCCCGCACCCGCAGCGTACGGCCCGAGTCGATGCCGGGGATGCGGCGTTGACCCAACCACAGCAGCGTGACGGTGTCGCTACCGTCGAACAACTCGGCGCGGACTCCACCCGAGCAACCCTTGCCGTTCGTTTCCACGCTGCGCAACGTGCCGACCATCGTGACCTCTTGGCCACGCTCGCAATCGACCGCACGCTGAGCGCCCGTATTAGCGACTTCGTCGGATAACTCCTCGGAGTCGCGTCGCTCCGGGTCCTCCGTCAGCCGACGGGTGAGCCGGCGCAGATAACCTTGGGCACCCATGGCCACTCCTGACAATGCTGATAAAGCTATTGGCGCTTCCATCTGTGCCAACGGACACCGTAGACCTCTTGGTTCCCCGGCGCCAACCGGACCAAAGGTGATGTTGGAGCGCACGTGAAGCCCGGGCAGTATCAAGGGGTGGCTGTCGATCTGCGCGGTGTCACGACCGTGTTGTTGCCCGGAACCGGATCCGACGACGACTACGTCTATCGGGCGTTTTCCGGGCCTTTGCGTGAGGTCGGCGCGTTCCTGGTGACACCGCAGCCCCAGCCGGACCGGTTGATCGACGGTTATCTGTCCGCTTTGGATGACGCCGCACGGGCAGGTCCGATCTGTGTCGGCGGTGTCTCGATCGGTGCCGCGGTGGCGGCTGCGTGGGCACTGGCGCATCCCGATAGCGTGGTGGCCGTCCTGGCCGCGCTGCCAGCCTGGGCCGGGGAACCTGGATCGGCACCCGCGGCTCTCGCGGCGCGGTATTCGGCATCCCAGCTGCGTACCGACGGTTTGGCAGCAACGACCACGCAGATGCGGGCATCCAGCCCGCCCTGGTTGGCCGAGGAGCTGGCCCGGTCGTGGCGGGCCCAGTGGCCACAATTGCCCGACGCCATGGAAGAAGCGGCCGCCTACGTCGCGCCGAGCTGCAACGACCTGACCCGGCTGACCGCGCCACTGGGGGTGGCCGCCGCAGTCGATGATCCAATTCACCCGCTACAGATCGGTGTCGACTGGGTCACCGCCGCACCGCGCGCAGCCCTGCGGACGGTGACGCTGGATCAGATCGGCACGGACCCCGCCGCGCTGGGTGCGGCCTGCCTGACCGCTCTCGCCGCTGCTTAGGCAGGCCCGCCCCGATCGCCCGCCTTGCCCCCGCAAGCGGGCGGTACCCCGACTACCCCGCAAGCGGGAGGGACCCCCACACGCCCCGCTGGGGGCACCGCCCGCTTGCCGGGGACGGCGCGCATTGTCGTCGGGCCCCGCCCCAATCGCCCGACTCCTTCTCGCGCCGCGCAGCGGCGCGCATTGTCGTCGGGCTAGCCGCCGGTTGTAGTACGCAACTGCTGCATGGCCGATCCCTGGGCACTGCGGCGTGCGGCCGGCTCGTTGGGCGGCTGTTGCGCCTCGGCTTGCTGCGCGGCCGCGGCTTGCCGCAGCTGCTCCGCAATCGGCTCCGGCAGCTGCACGGCCAACGGCGTCCGTACCGGCAGAGGTGTATCACCGCGGCGAACCACGGTGTCCGCCAACGCTGCACGCGCCTCCTGGTCCAACGCTTCGATGGTCTCGTGCGGGCCGTTGATGACGCAGCGGATCATCCAGCGGTAGCCGTCGACCCCGATGAAGCGCACCACGCCAGAGCCGGTGCCGACCACTTCTCGACCCCACGGGCCGTCCTTGATGCTGACTTTGGCCGAGTCCTTGCGCAGCGAGTCGGCGAGCTCGCCGGCCACCTCACGCCACAGACCGCCCGTCTTGGGTGCCGCGTAAGCCGCGATGGTGAAACGACCGTTGGATGTGACGACCCACACCGCGCTCGGGACACCGCTCTCGGTCAGTTCGACCTGCAGCTGGCCGGCCTCCGGCATGGGAATGAGTACCGAGCCCAGGTCGAGTCGGGCCAGCTCCGCGACCGCGGGGTCGTCGAAGTCGTCGATGTCAAACGGGCCCTCCAGCTCTTCGTCGGCTTCCCCGGAGGCAGCCTGAGCCTCGATGTCGTCCGCTGATTCCGCGTCCTCGCCGGCTGACCCGACGGACGTGTGTTCGCTGTCGTCTTTGCCTGAGCGTCTTCCGAATGCCATCACAAACTCGCATGTCCGCCGGAGGAACCGTGACCACCGTCGCCACGGGATGTTTCGGCCAGCCCGGCCTCGTCGAACGACGAGACCTCAACCAGCTCGACTAACTCGACCCGCTGCACCAGCAACTGGGCGATGCGGTCGCCGCGATGCACCACGATGGTCTCGATTGGGTCCAGATTGATCAGCGCAACCTTGATCTCGCCGCGATAGCCCGCGTCGATGGTGCCGGGACTGTTGACGATCGAAAGCCCTACCCGCGCGGCCAATCCCGAGCGCGGGTGCACCAAGCCGACCATTCCGAACGGGATGGCGACCGCGACGCCCGTTCGCACCAGGGCACGTTGCCCGGGGTCCAGCGTGACGTCTTCTGCGCTGTAGAGATCAACCCCGGCGTCACCGTCGTGGGCGCGGCTGGGCAGCGGGAGCTCGGGGTCGAGGCGGACAATTGCCAGACTGGTCGACACGGGGCCACAGACTACCCTTGACCGCGTGTCAGGTACGCGCGTCGCGCCGCACAGCGTGCGATATCGCGAGCGACTATGGGTGCCCTGGTGGTGGTGGCCACTGGCCTTCGCGCTGGCGGCGCTGATCGCTTTCGAAGTGAACCTGGGTGTTCGCGCCTCACCCGCCTGGCTGCCGTTCGCGACGCTGTTCACGGTGGCGGCCGCGGCGCTGTTGTGGCTGGGCCGGGTTGAGATCCAAGTCACGGCCGGTGACGGCGGAGTGGAACTGTGGGCCGGGGAAGCGCACCTGCCGGTCACGGTGATCGCCCGGTCCGCTGAAGTAGCGCGCTCGGCGAAGTCCGCAGCACTAGGCCGCCAGCTTGACCCGGCAGCCTTCGTGCTGCATCGGGCGTGGGTCGGGCCGATGATTTTGGTGGTCCTCGATGACCCAGACGACCCGACGCCGTACTGGCTGGTGAGCTGCCGTCACCCCGAGCGGGTGCTGTCGGCATTGCGCAGCTAGCCGATCAGGCTGCGCAGTCGGTACAGATCATGACGCCGTTCTTCTCGCTGGCAAGCCGGCTGCGGTGTTGCACCAAAAAGCAGCTCGAGCAGGTGAACTCGTCAGCCTGCTTCGGAATGACGCGAACCGACAGCTCTTCGCCAGACAGGTCGGCGCCAGGCAGCTCGAAAGACTCAGCGGATTCGGATTCGTCCACGTCGACCACGGCCGAGGCCGCTTCGTTCCGTCGTGCTTTGAGCTCCTCCAGCGAGTCCTCCGAGACGTCGTCGGTCTCGGTGCGCCGTGGAGCGTCGTAGTCGGTAGGCATTGCCCTATCCCCTCACATGCCCTCATTACCTCAAGCAACGCTTTGTACCAGCGTCGAACGCATCCACCAAACGATTCGTGCCCATATCTCCGCCCATTAAGGTGTGATTTACATCACACCGCTGGTTCGACCCATATTCTGTGCTTTGAACAGTGCGTTTAGCGTGCGACTAGAGTGCACCTGTGGTCGCACAAATCACCGAGGGTACCGCTTTTGACAAGCACGGTCGGCCTTTTCGGAGACGCAACCCCCGGCCCGCCATTTTCGTACTGGTTTTCTTGGTGGCGATCACGGGCGTGGTGTGGACGATTGCGCTGACACGACCGGTGAAGGTTCGCGAGGCCGAAGTGTGCAACCCACCACCCCCGCCACCGGCCGGGTCGACACCGGCTCAGCTCGGTGAGCAGGTGTCGCGGGCTGCGATGATGGACGTCACACCCGCCAAACTCAGCGACACCAAGGTCCGCGTCCTCAACGCCAGCGGTCGGGGCGGGCAAGCCGCCGACGTCGCCGGCGCAATGAAAGATCTGGGCTTCGCTCAGCCGACCGCCGCCAACGACCCGATTTACGCCGGAGCCCGGCTGAACTGCCAAGGCCAGATCCGCTTCGGTACGGCCGGGCAAGCCACCGCTGCCGCGGTGTGGCTGGTGGCGCCGTGCACCGAACTGTTCAACGACAACCGCGCCGACGACTCCGTCGACCTTGCGCTCGGCACAACCTTCACCGCGCTGGCGCACAACGACGACATCGACGCCGTGCTGGCCAGCCTGCGCTCCGGCGCCACCGAACCGTCAGATCCCGCACTGCTGACAAAGATCCACGCCAGCAGCTGCTGATTGCCGGGTCGGATCGGCTCAGTCCAGGATCGGGTCTAGGCCGTTGAACCGCTCCAGGGCCGCCAACAGCTCGTCGGCGATTCCAGGCGCGGCAGCCATCACCAACCCGGCGCCGTTTAGGTTCTGGGGCGGCAACAACACGCGGGCTCCCGCCTCGGCCGCGATCAGCGCACCCGCCGCGCAATCCCACACCTTCAGCCCGTGCTCGTAGAAGGCATCCAGCCGGCCCGCCGCGACCATGCACAAGTCCAGCGCCGCAGAACCGATGCGACGCACATCGCGGACCACCGGCAGTATTCGCGCCAACAGCGCCGCCTGGGTCGTGCGGCGCCGCATTGAGTACCCAAAGCCGGTGCCCAGCAACGACATCGACAAATCGTCGACGTCAGCGCACCGCAGCTGGTGTGTCCCCCGCTCGTCGGTGACATGCGCGCCGAGGCCCGTCGCCGCCGAGTACAACCGGCCGGCGACGACGTCAGCTACCGCGCCGGCCACCGACACGCCGTTAACCTGCACCCCGACCGACACCGCATAGGCCGGGATGTCGTAGACGAAGTTCACCGTGCCGTCGATGGGATCAAGCACCCAGGTGACCGCGTCGGCGGGCGTGGCCGCCGGATCCGCGGGCCCGCCGCCCTCTTCGCCGAGAATTGGGTCACCGGGCCGTAGTTGAGCCAACCGATTTCGCAACAGCTGTTCTGTCTCGGTGTCGACCACGGTTACCGGATCGGTCGGGGTGCTCTTCGACCGAACCGCGCCACTGCCGGCAGTGCCCGCGTAGGCACCGAACACCTCGGCGCGGCGACGCCGCACGAACTCAGCGGCCTCGACGGCCAACGTTTCGGCTACTGAGCGCAGCCGCGCGGGCTCGTCGTCAGGTCGTGTCACCGGTCTATCGCATCACAGTCACCGGGGCTTTCGCAGACACGCCGATGGGCGCCGTCTCCGAGATAAGGTGAGCGGACAGCCTAACCCTTGCCGAGGAGATTCGATGACCAGCACCGACATAGCCTCAGGCACCCCGCAGCGTCGTGGATTCGGCGTCGACGTCGGCGGCAGCGGAATCAAGGGCGGAATCGTCGACCTGGACACCGGACAATTGATCGGCGACCGGTTCAAGCTGTTGACCCCGCAACCGGCTACGCCGTCTGCAGTTGCCAAGACCATCGCCGAGGTCGTCAACGAGTTCGGATGGACCGGTTCACTCGGGGTGACCTATCCCGGCGTCGTCACCTACGGCGTCGTGCAGACGGCGGCCAACGTGGACAAGTCCTGGATCAGGACCAACGCGCGCGACGTCATCGGTGCCGAGCTAAACGGCCAGGAGGTCACGGTTCTCAACGATGCCGACGCGGCCGGGCTTGCTGAGGCCCGCTACGGGGCGGGCAAGGGCCACTCGGGATTGGTGGTGGTACTCACGTTCGGAACCGGAATCGGGTCTGCGGTGATCCACAACGGCAAGCTGATACCCAACACCGAGTTCGGGCATCTCGAGGTCGGTGGTAAGGAGGCCGAGCAACGAGCGGCGTCGTCGGTCAAAGACAAGAACAACTGGAGCTACGAAAAGTGGGCCACGCAGGTGACCCAGGTGCTGGTCGCCATCGAGAACGCGATGTGGCCCGACTTGTTCATCGCGGGCGGCGGCATCAGCCGCAAGGCCGATAAATGGCTGCCGCTGCTCGAAAACCGCACCCCGGTGGTGGCCGCCGCTTTGCAGAACACCGCCGGCATAGTAGGCGCGGCCATGGCTGCTACCGCCGATGTGACGCACTGAATTTTTGCCCGGTAGGGCAGTACGAGCGCACACTGTCGTTACAATGGTCCTCGGCGACCGCCCGACTGATAGCGTGCGAGTACTCACGCTGATATCAACGCCGACATTCGACATAGCAGACAATTGCGGTTAACCATGCCCAGACCCACCGAAAGTGCGTCCGACCGAAGGGGTGTAAGTGGCAGCGACCAAGACAAGCCCGGCAACCGATCAGCCGGTGAAACGCACCGCCACGAAGTCTCCCGCGTCCCCCGCTAAGCGATCGGCGGCAAAGGCCGCCAATGGCTCCGCCCCCGCAAAACGGGCCACCAAGACAGCATCGCGGGCCACTAAGTCCACGACGGGACCCGAGGCCACCACAAAGGCAAGCGCCGCCACAAAGGCAAGAGCCACCACAAAGGCAAGCGCGACCACAAAGAAGACCCGCTCCTCGGCCAAGAGAGCTGATGCGAAGGCACCTTCCACCCGCGGAACAAAAGCGGCATCCAAAGGTGCTCCGGAGGATCCCGAGGCCGACCTCGCCCTCGACTCCGGCGCCGTCGTCGAGGATCTCGACGGCGAACCCGACCTCGAGGGTGAGCCTGGCGAGGATATCGACATCGATGCCGACCTCAATCTCGACGACCTGGTAGAGGAGATTGCACCCGTTGCCGAGGACGTCGACCTCGACCCAGGTGGCCCCAGGGACGGCGAGGATGACGGAGCTGCCTCGACCGCTGCGACAGGCGAGACTTCCGCCGATGAGGACGAGGAGATCGCTGAACCCACCGAAAAGGACAAGGCCTCCGGCGATTTCGTCTGGGACGAAGACGAATCCGAGGCCTTGCGTCAGGCCCGCAAGGACGCCGAACTCACCGCGTCCGCGGACTCGGTGCGTGCTTACCTCAAGCAGATCGGCAAGGTGGCGCTACTCAACGCTGAAGAAGAGGTCGAGCTGGCGAAGCGAATCGAAGCCGGCCTCTACGCCACACAGCTGATGACCGAGCTCGCCGAACGCGGCGACAAGCTGCCCGCCGCCCAGCGCCGCGACATGATGTGGATCTGCCGCGACGGCGACCGCGCAAAGAACCATTTGTTGGAAGCCAACCTGCGGCTGGTGGTTTCGCTGGCCAAGCGTTACACGGGCCGCGGAATGGCGTTCCTCGACCTGATCCAGGAAGGGAACCTGGGCCTGATCCGTGCGGTCGAGAAATTCGACTACACCAAGGGCTACAAGTTCTCCACGTACGCGACGTGGTGGATCCGCCAAGCCATCACCCGCGCCATGGCCGATCAGGCCCGCACCATCCGCATCCCGGTGCACATGGTCGAGGTGATCAACAAGCTGGGCCGCATTCAGCGCGAGCTGCTGCAGGATCTGGGCCGCGAGCCCACGCCTGAAGAGCTGGCCCGAGAGATGGACATCACACCTGAGAAGGTGCTGGAGATCCAGCAATACGCCCGCGAGCCGATCTCGTTGGACCAGACCATCGGCGATGAGGGTGACAGCCAGCTTGGCGACTTCATCGAAGACAGCGAAGCGGTGGTGGCCGTCGACGCGGTGTCGTTCACTTTGCTGCAAGACCAGCTGCAGTCGGTGCTGGAGACGCTGTCGGAGCGCGAAGCCGGCGTAGTACGGTTGCGCTTCGGCCTCACCGACGGCCAGCCTCGTACCCTTGACGAGATCGGGCAGGTCTACGGCGTGACCCGCGAGCGCATCCGCCAGATCGAGTCCAAGACGATGTCAAAGTTGCGCCATCCCAGCCGTTCCCAGGTCTTGCGCGACTACCTCGACTAACGAACCGGCCGCACCCGTCCGGCCACTCGCGCCAGACTTGTTGCTGCGCAAGCCAAGTCATGCTCAGCCCCACGCGGCTATTGCTCAGGGGCCGACTTTCGTGCAGGACCGGAAATTCGGCTGCGCCGACCGTGCCACCGCCGTACTGTGACCGCATGTCAGCCAACCGCAAAGTTGTCTTTTCCGGATCCGACTTCGAACCGGCGGTGGGTTACTCGCGCGCGGTGCGTGTCGGCCCGCACGTGGCAGTGGCCGGGACAACCGGCGCCGGACCCGCCGGTGATATCGCCGCCCAGACGCGAGACGCTTTGCGCCGCATCGAGATTGCGCTCCAACAGGCGGGCGCGGCGCTCACTGACGTGGTCCGGACCCGCATCTACGTGACCGACATCTCACGCTGGCGAGAAGTCGGAGCAGTGCACGCACAGGTTTTCGGGGAGATACGTCCCGTGGCGACCATGATCGAAGTTTCGGCTCTGATCGCACCTGACCTGCTGGTGGAGATCGAAGCTGACGCCTACGTGACGTCCTGAGCTGCGTCCCAATTTTCGGAGACCGGTAAGAACGTGCCATCAGGCGCCGGCAGGTAAGCGGTGACTCTGATCACAGCGCGCACCGGCAGTGGACCGTACAGATGCGGGAACAGCATCGACTCTGGATCCGTTGCCACTCCCGGCTCCCAACGCACAGGTGCATTCAGCAGAGCCGGGTCGATGTGCAACAGAACCAGGTCATCACGACCGCGGTAGAGCCGGTTAGCCGGCAGATGTACCTGCTCAGGCCGCGATAAATGGATGAACTGGGCCTTAACGTCCGAGCCGGACGCTTCGGGGCGAATCCCGCCGCGACTGCGGGCACGCGACCACTCGTCGGCCCCACACAGGTGCACCAGCAGGTCAGGAACGAAGGTCACGGTGGGCCACCTTAACGAGCCTTCCTGGAAGCGCGTGAGACAGCCGTGAGAAACGACACACCGATAACGATCGGGGAACAACGCGAAAACCCGATACGTCTGAGAAAGTGAATGTACGAGAACGGAGAAGCCATGAATGCAACTCTGACGAGTCCCGAGCTGACTAGGGCTGACCGCTGCGACCGCTGCGGTGCCGCAGCTCGCGTACGTGCCAAGCTGCCTTCCGGAGCCGAGCTTCTGTTCTGCCAGCATCACGCCAACCAGCATGAGGCCAAACTGACCGAGCTAGCCGCCGTGCTGGAGGTCAGCGGAAGCTAGGGCAGGCGAACTCGCCCGTCGGCAATGTCGGCTGCGCGAGCGGTCATCGGTAATGCTGGACTGGTATGAGCGATCAGGTCGTAAAGCCATCCCGCCACCACGTCTGGCGTATCACTCTAAGGACGCTTTCAAAGAGCTGGGACGACTCCATTTTCTCTGAGTCAGCGCAGGCCGGCTTTTGGTCGGCACTGTCCCTGCCGCCGCTGTTGCTGGGAATGCTGGGCAGCCTGGCCTACGTGGCGCCGCTATTCGGCCCGGACATGTTGCCCAGCATCGAACGTCAGGCGATTTCGACGGCTCACAGCGTGTTCTCCCCCAGTGTGGTCAACGAGATCATCGAACCCACCATCCGTGACATCGCCAACGGCGCCCGCGGTGAGGTGGTGTCACTGGGGTTCTTGATCTCGCTGTGGGCGGGGTCTTCGGCGATCTCGGCATTTGTCGACGCTGTGGTCGAAGCACATGATCAGACGCCGCTACGCCATCCCGTGCGGCAGCGATTCTTCGCGCTGTTCCTGTACGTGGTGATGCTGGTGGTCGTGGTGGCGACCGCGCCGTTGGTGGTGTTGGGCCCGCGCAAGGTGGGAGAACACATCCCGGTCAGCTTGGCCAACGTGCTGCGCTACGGCTACTACCCGGCGCTGATTCTCGGCCTGATGGTCGGGGTCATGATTTTGTATCGAGTGGCACTGCCGGTACCACTGCCGTCGCATCGGCTGATCCTCGGCGCCATGCTGGCGACAGCGGTGTTTGTGATCGCCACGCTGGGCCTGCGGATCTACTTGAGCTGGATCACCAGCACCGGCTACACCTACGGCGCGCTATCCACGCCGATCGCATTCCTGCTGTTCGCGTTCTTCGGCGGTTTTGCGATCATGCTGGGCGCCGAACTCAATGCCGCCGTCCAGGAGGAATTCCCCGCACCGGTGACCCATGCCCACCGGCTGCGCAACTGGGTGATGTCGCGCCTACCTGCCCGGAAACGGACGGTGGATTCGCCATCGGACACCGCACCGCAAGAACGCGACGTTGTCACCGCAGAGCCGCCGACGTGATCAGTCGTTCTTGAGCTTGTCGTAGATCCGCTTGCAGTCAGGACAGACCGGTGAGCCCGGCTTAGCCGCCCGCGTGACAGGAAATACCTCACCGCACAACGCGACCACGTGGCTACCCATGACCGCGCTCTCGGCGATCTTGTCCTTCTTCACGTAATGGAAGTATTTGGGGGTATCGCTGCCGGTCCCGTCGTCGACGCGTTCGTCGGTCTCGGTGCGTTCGATCGTCTGGGTCTGCATCCTCCCATTGTGCCTTCCAACTCGCTCCAGCCGGAATCGATCGGGTGTGGGACAGTGGAGACATGAAGCGCGGCTCCGATCTGGGGTTCGACGACGATGGCCGGCCGGTGCTCATCACCGCCGCCGAACCCTCTTATGAGGAGCAGCATCGCGCGCGGGTGCGTAAGTACCTGACCCTGATGGCGTTCCGGATTCCGGCGCTGATCCTGGCCGCCGTCGCATACGGCGTCTGGCACAACGGTCTGATCTCACTGCTGATCGTGGCGGCGTCGGTGCCGTTGCCATGGATGGCCGTCCTGATCGCCAACGACCGACCACCGCGGCGCTCCGACGAGCCTCGGCGGTTCGACGATGCCCGGCGGCGCACTCCGCTGTTCCCGACGGCCGCGCGTCCGGCGCTCGAGCCTCCGCGGCACCCGAAGCCGCAACCGGGCTCACCGGGCCGGGAGCACAACGGTTCCGGCTAACCGGCCGCTGCAACGCACTTCTCAGGACATTCTCAGGTCGTCGGCACATTTCTGCACGTCAAGGCGTGTGAGAAGACGACCCGGTGGGAACTCTCAGTGCGAATCCGTCGTTAAACCACATGACAGTACAAGCCAATCGGGAGGTCGCTATGGCGAACGCCACCACGAGCAGGATTGACAGCGATCTGGATGCTCAAAGTCCCGCAGCGGACCTCGTGCGCGTATATCTGAACGGCATCGGTAAGACGGCGTTGCTCAACGCAGCAGGCGAAGTTGAACTGGCCAAGCGCATCGAAGCTGGGCTCTATGCCGAGCATCTGCTCGAAACTCGTAAGCGCCTCGGCGAGAACCGCAAACGCGATTTAGCGGCCGTCGTGCGCGATGGCGAGGCAGCGCGCCGTCACCTGTTGGAAGCGAACCTGCGACTGGTGGTGTCGCTGGCCAAGCGCTACACGGGTCGGGGAATGCCGTTGCTGGACCTGATCCAGGAGGGCAATCTCGGCCTGATCCGCGCGATGGAGAAGTTCGACTACACAAAGGGATTCAAGTTCTCGACGTATGCCACCTGGTGGATCCGTCAGGCCATCACCCGCGGCATGGCCGACCAGAGCCGCACCATCCGGCTGCCAGTTCACCTGGTTGAGCAGGTCAACAAACTGGCGCGGATCAAGCGGGAGATGCACCAGAACCTGGGACGCGAAGCCACCGACGAGGAACTCGCCGCCGAATCCGGCATTCCGGTCGACAAGATCAACGACCTGCTCGAGCACAGTCGCGACCCGGTGAGCCTGGACATGCCGGTCGGCTCCGAGGAAGAAGCCCCGTTGGGCGATTTCATCGAGGACGCCGAAGCGATGTCCGCGGAGAACGCAGTGATCGCCGAGCTGTTGCATACCGACATCCGCAGCGTCCTGGCCACTCTCGACGAGCGTGAGCATCAGGTAATCCGGTTGCGTTTCGGTCTGGACGACGGCCAGCCACGCACCCTGGATCAGATCGGCAAGCTGTTCGGTCTGTCCCGCGAGCGGGTCCGTCAGATCGAGCGAGACGTAATGTCCAAGCTTCGCAACGGCGAGCGCGCCGATCGGCTGCGGTCGTATGCGAGCTAAGGCCGCCGACTAAAGCCAGGTAGCAGACAGTATGCCCGCCGCGTCAGCGGCGGGCATACTGCTTGCCTAGGACGCGTTAGACCCATTCACGCAGCTGGCCAAGTAGACTCAGCGTCAATGGAGGGTGCTGAATGAACGAGCTGGTTGATACCACCGAGATGTACCTGCGGACCATCTACGACCTCGAGGAAGAGGGCGTGACGCCGCTGCGTGCCCGGATCGCCGAACGCCTCGACCAGAGCGGGCCGACTGTCAGCCAGACCGTATCCCGCATGGAGCGGGACGGCCTACTCCACGTGGCCGGCGACCGCCACCTAGAGCTCACCGACAAGGGCCGGGCGCTGGCCATCGCGGTGATGCGCAAGCATCGCCTCGCCGAACGGCTGCTCGTCGACGTCATCGGGTTGCCTTGGGAAGAAGTGCATGCCGAGGCATGCCGGTGGGAGCACGTGATGAGTGAGGACGTCGAACGCCGACTGGTGAAGGTGCTCAACAACCCGACCACCTCCCCGTTCGGCAACCCGATTCCGGGGCTTTTGGACCTGGGCGTCGGCCCGGAGTCCGGCGCCGACGAGGCCAACCTCGTCCGGTTGACCGAGTTGCCTGCCGGATCGCCGGTGGCGGTGGTCGTCCGGCAGCTCACCGAGCATGTTCAAGGCGACATCGATCTGATCACCCGACTGAAGGACGCCGGCGTCGTGCCCAACGCACGAGTGACCGTCGAGACCAGCCCCGCCGGGGTGACCATCCTGATACCGGGCCACGAGAACGTCACCCTGCCGCACGAGATGGCGCACGCGGTCAAGGTCGACAAAGTCTGACCCAGAGCTCCGAAACCCCGCCTACCCCGCGCGGCGGCCAAACGCCCGTCGCGGCGGTAGCCGTACACCAAGTCGCTTAGCTATTCGGTAGCCGGTGACCGCGAGTTCCCTGATGTGCTCAGGCCGTAGACCGGACTGCAATGCCGTGTCCAGCATGCCCGCCATCCGATGGTCGGGCTGGCACCGCAGCGCGGCCTCCAGCGACACGCCGGCAAGCGGCCCGTCGCCGCGGGCGTAAGCGCTGAATGCGAGCAACACCAGCGCTTCGACCCGCCAGGGCTGGGGCAAGGTGCGCGCCAGCAGTGCCCACAATGACTCGGCTTCCCCCGCGTTCTCGCCGACCGCAAGGGCATACAGCGTGTCGCGCACCTGCACGTCGCTCAGCGCGCAGCCCAGCTCCGCCAGCTCGGTGTCGGACAGCGATTGGCCGCCGGCGACACGGGAGGCGGCGGCCATCGCGCTTTCCACGTCGCGGCGGCTGCAGCCCGCGGGATCCGCGCGATGCGCCACCTCGCGCGTGGCCGCCTGTCGCCTGACCGCATCGGCCAACTCCGCGCTGCGCGCCGGGTCTTCGACCGCGATAACAGCCTGCAGGTCGGCGCGCCGCGGGTAGAGCCGCCGGCCGTCCAGCACCGCCGCGGCGGCCAGCGGCGACGCCGAAGGATCGTCGACAACGCCGCCCGAACCGCAGCCGTCCACACAATGCCAGCGGCCGCCACGGGCCACCCGATCGACCACATGCGCGGCCCACAGCTCAATGTCGTGCTGTGACAACGCCTCTGTGAGCACCGCGCACAGGTGCCGGTATTCCTCGTTGCACCGCGGACAGTGCGCGCCCTCCTCGTCGACGATCACTGCGATCGCGGCCTCGGGCTCAGCCGCGGCGGCAACCTCAACGAGGTGCCCAAGCCGGTCGACGAGCTTCTCGGAGAGGTCGACCCGCATCACCGACCCCAGTTCGCCACCACCCAACGAGACCAGCACCAGTGAATTTTCCGGAACGAAGCCGAGAACGGCCGGTAGCGCGGCGATCAGTGCTCCGGGGCGATTCAGTTCAAAATCAGGTCGATACGTCGTCATGGGCCTTAACGCTGACGGCCACCACCGTCACGCTGTGCTCGCGCGACGAGATCGAGCCACCCGTCTGTGGAGAAAGTCTGGACTGTGAGCCTTATCGTCTATCTCATGGGTTCGATGCAGGAGTACGACATCGTCGTCATCGGTTCGGGACCGGGCGGCCAGAAGGCCGCCATCGCCTCGGCCAAGCTGGGCAAATCCGTCGCGATCATCGAACGCGGCCAAATGCTCGGCGGCGTCTGCGTCAACACGGGCACGATCCCGTCAAAGACGTTGCGCGAGGCGGTGCTTTACCTCACCGGGATGAGTCAGCGCGAGCTCTACGGGGCGAGCTACCGTGTGAAAGACCGGATCACTCCGGCCGACCTGCTGGCGCGGACCCAGCACGTGATCGGCAAGGAAGTCGACGTGGTGCGCAACCAGTTGATGCGCAACCGAATCGACCTGCTGATCGGGCACGGCCGGTTCTTCGACCCGCACACCATCGTCGTCGAAGACCCGGGCCGCAAGGAGATGACCACCGTCAGCGGCGAGTACATCGTCATCGCCACCGGCACCAGGCCGGCACGGCCGTCCGGGGTCGAGTTCGACGAAGAACGAGTGCTCGATTCCGACGGGATCCTCGATCTCAAGACGCTCCCGTCCTCGATGGTCGTGGTCGGTGCCGGTGTGATCGGCATCGAGTACGCCTCGATGTTCGCCGCGTTGGGCACCAAGGTGACCGTCGTGGAGAAGCGGGACGACATGCTGGACTTCTGCGACCCCGAGGTGGTCGAAGCGCTGAAATTCCACCTGCGCGACCTGGCGGTGACATTCCGGTTCGGCGAGGAAGTGACCGCGGTCGACGTCGGCTCTGCGGGCACCGTCACCACCCTGGCCAGCGGCAAGCAGATTCCCGCCGAAACGGTCATGTACTCCGCGGGACGCCAGGGTCAGACCGACCACCTCGATCTGGAAAACGCCGGCCTCGAGGTTGAGAGCCGTGGGCGGATCTGGGTCGACGGGAAGTTCCAGACCAAGGTGGAGCACATCTACGCCGTCGGCGACGTCATCGGCTTCCCGGCCTTGGCCGCGACCTCGATGGAACAGGGTCGACTGGCCGCCTACCACGCGTTCGGGGAACCGACGGAAGGCATCACTCCTCTGCAGCCGATCGGCATCTATTCGATTCCCGAGATCTCCTACGTCGGGGCCACCGAGGTGGAGCTGACCAAGAACTCGATCCCCTACGAGGTGGGGGTGGCACGGTACAAGGAGCTGGCCCGCGGTCAGATCGCCGGCGACTCCTACGGCATGCTCAAGCTGCTGGTGTCCACCGAGGACCGCAAGCTGCTCGGGGTGCACATCTTCGGCACCAGCGCCACCGAGATGGTGCACATCGGGCAGGCCGTGATGGGCTGCGGCGGCACCGTCGACTACCTGGTCGACGCGGTGTTCAACTACCCAACGTTCTCCGAGGCCTACAAGGTCGCCGCGCTGGACGTGACGAACAAGATGCGGGCGCTCAGCCAGTTCCGCCGCTGATCGGGCCGTCCTGCTAGCAGGAGTCGTCGACGTCGTTCGGCACAGTATCCCCGGGAAGGCCGGCTTCGGCGCGGGCCAGTAACTGCGCGATGTGTTCGTCGAACGGTGCCGAGTACGACACGTTCTCGGCGCACCCCCCACCTTCGAAACCACCGATCAGCCCGGTGACCGTAGTACCGCTGACCCACGGCGCGCCGCTGGTGCCACCGACCAGCCCTCCGCATGCCAATGAAGGATAACCCGTCTCGGTGACCGCGGTGGTGGCCTGACAGCCAATCGGCGAGCCACCCACGCCGGACGGATACCCCATCACCGTGACGCGGCTGCCGGGAGGGGGTGCCGCGCCCAATGTCAGCGCCAAGCCGACGTGCGACTCAACCGATCCACCGGCCTCGCTCCTGACCCGCGCAATCGCGTAATCGGCGTGCGGATCCTTGCTGGCAGTCCAGCGTGGATCGAGGTAGACGGCGTCAGCCGTCCACACATCGGTGGGCGCGGCATCACCGGCCAAACCGGGAACGAAGGTTATCTGGGAGGCTCCTGCCAGGCAGTGTGCCGCGGTCATCACCAGGTTCCCACCCGCCGAATGCACCACAGCGCCCGTGCAAACGTGCAGGGTGCCACCGTCAAGGAAGATCGCGCCCACGCGCCTGTCCGGGTCCACCGGACCCGCGACCGCTCCATGCCGGGGCTGGCTGAGCTGCTGCACCGGCCCGCTCGCCCGCGGAGAGGACACGGTGGGGATCGACACGTGACCGGCGGGCCGGCTGCACGACGTCAGCAACGTCGCCAGGCCCACCACCGGGCAGAGCAATACCGTCGGCATGCGCATTGATCCCCATCATGCCCGACCGCGGGGCGGCAAGCCGAGTTCAACGCGTCACAGGATGCCAATTGGTTTGCTGGCAAACTCGCCACCGCCCAAAATGTGCCACGCGGATTAGGTTCGGGCGTTGTCGCGTTTCGAACACAGAGACGGACAGAATTCGCTGTTCAATTATTGGTGCCCGTTGATTTGGGGGAGACTAGTCAGGGCACCCTGGAGAGACTCCCGAAAGGAGGCAACCCCGATGGCCCACGATCAAAACCCGGACGACGAGTACTACCAGCCCGAGATGTACGAGCTTGAGTTCCCAGCACCCCAGTTGTTGACGTCCGACGGCCGCGGCCCGGTGTTGGTGCACGCGTTGGAAGGCTTCTCCGACGCCGGTCATGCGATACGGCTTGCCGCCACCCACCTCAAGGCGGCGCTAAACACCGAGCTGGTCGCGTCTTTCGCGATCGACGAATTGCTGGATTACCGCTCGCGGCGGCCGCTGATGACCTTCAAGACCGATCACTTCACCCATTACGACGATCCTGAGCTGAGCTTGTACGCGCTGCGCGACAGCGTCGGCACCCCGTTCCTGTTGCTGGCCGGCATGGAACCGGATCTGAAGTGGGAGCGTTTCATCACCGCGGTGCGCTTGCTGGCCGAGCGGCTGGGCGTGCGGCAGACCATTGGCCTGGGCACCGTCCCGATGGCGGTTCCGCACACGCGGCCGATCACGCTGACCGCGCATTCCAACAACAGGGAATTGATCACCGATTTCCAGCCGTGGATCTCGGAGATCCAGGTTCCTGGCAGCGCATCCAACCTGCTGGAATACCGCATGGCCCAGCATGGTCATGAGGTTGTCGGGTTCACCGTGCATGTCCCGCACTACCTGACACAGACCGACTACCCCGCCGCCGCCCAGGCGTTGCTCGAGCACGTGGCCAAGACCGGGTCGCTGGAGCTACCGCTGTCGGCGCTGTCCGAAGCGGCGGCAGAGATCCGGGCCAAGATCGATGAGCAGGTCGAGGCAAGTGCGGAAGTGGCTCAAGTGGTGGCTGCGCTCGAGCGCCAGTACGATGCGTTCATCGACGCTCAGGAGAACAGGTCGTTACTAACTCGCGACGAGGATCTGCCTAGCGGCGACGAGCTTGGCGCAGAGTTCGAGCGATTCCTAGCCCAGCAGGCAGAGAAGAAGTCCGACGAGGACGAGCAGGCTTAACCCTCTCAAAACGCCCCAGCTGCCCGACAACAAGGTTGGCGAGATGACCGAGCGGAAGCGCAAGAGCAATCTTCGCCCGGTGCGGGAAGTGACGGCACCCACGCTGGAGTTCCGCACCATCCATGGTTACAAGCGGGCGTACCGGATCGCCGGTTCTGGGCCGGCGATTCTGCTGATCCACGGCATCGGTGACAACTCCACCACCTGGAATACCGTGCAGGCCAAGCTCGCCCAGCGGTTCACCGTCATCGCCCCGGATCTACTGGGCCACGGGCAATCCGACAAACCGCGCGCCGACTACTCAGTCGCCGCATACGCCAACGGGATGCGTGACCTGCTCAGCGTGCTCGACATCGAGCGGGTGACCATCATCGGTCATTCGCTCGGCGGCGGGGTGGCCATGCAATTCGCCTACCAGTTCCCGCATCTGGTCGACCGGCTGATCTTGGTCGCCGCCGGTGGCGTCACCAAGGATGTCAACGTCGTCCTCCGGTTGGCCTCGTTGCCGATGGGCAGCGAGGCTCTGGCATTGCTGCGATTGCCCCTGGTGCTACCGGCAGTTCAGCTGGCCGGGCGGGTAGCGGGCCTGGCGATCGGATCGACCGGCCTGGGCCGCGATCTGCCAAACGTGCTGCGGATCCTGGATGATCTGCCGGAGCCGACCGCCTCGGCGGCATTCAGCCGTACTTTGCGGGCGGTGGTGGACTGGCGCGGGCAGATCGTCACCATGCTGGATCGATGTTATTTGACCGAAGCCATCCCGGTGCAGATCGTCTGGGGCACGAAGGATGCGGTCGTTCCCGTCCGCCACGCGTGGATGGCGCATGCCGCGATGCCAGGCTCCCGCCTCGAGATCTTCGAGGGCTCCGGGCACTTCCCGTTTCACGACGACCCGGCCCGGTTCATCGACGTCGTCCAGCGCTTCATCGACACCACCGAGCCCGCCGAATACGATCAAACCGCCCTTCGCCAGTTGCTCCGCACCGGCGGCGGCGAAAAAACGGTCTCCGGCCCCGCCGATACCCGCGTCGCGGTGCTGAACGCCATAGGTTCCGACGAACGCAGCGCTACCTGATCTACCTTCATCGGTGCGGCTTCATCCATGGCCGTACAGTCGGGGCCATGGGTATCGACGTGACGGTGTTGCGCGTGTTCACCGATCCGGACGGCAACTTCGGGAATCCGCTCGGCGTGGTCGATGCCTGCCGGGTCGAACCCCGCGACCGGCAGCAGCTGGCAAGCCAATTGGGCTACAGCGAAACGATATTCGTCGATCTTCCCACCGCCGGCTCAACCACCGCGTACGCCACCATTTACACCCCACGGACCGAACTTCCGTTCGCCGGGCACCCGACCGTCGGCGTGTCGTGGTGGCTGCGCGAGAGCGGTTCGCCGATCAACACGCTGCAGGTGCCGGCCGGCATCGTGCAGGTGAGCTACGAGGGCGACCTCACGGGTATCAGCGCACGCTCGGAATGGGCTCCTGAATTGGCCATTCACGAATTCGATTCAGTCGACGACCTTCTCGCCGCCGACCCGGCCGATTTTCCCGACGACACCGCGCACTACCTGTGGACCTGGATCGATCGGTCCGCCGGATCGCTGCGCGCCCGAATGTTTGCCGCCAATCTGGGTGTGCCGGAAGACGAAGCGACCGGCTCCGCAGCGATGCGCATCACCGACTACCTCAGCCGCGACCTGCGCATCACCCAGGGCAAGGGATCGATGATCGAAACCACGTGGAACGCTGAGGGCTGGGTAGGGGTGGCCGGCCGCGTCGTCAACGACGGTGTGACACACCTGGACTGGTGAGGGCCGGATCCCGACGGCACCGGTGAGTGCTCAGCCCTTTCGGTGCAGCACCGCGGCGAGGTGATCCTGCAGGGGTTGCCCGACCGCGCCCATCTGCACCGAGTACGAAAGCTCGTCACCGTCGATGCGGAAGGAACGGCCAAGCGCGGTCACCTCTTTGGCGGTTGGGGCCAACCCAATCGCTGTTGTGGACAACTCGATTTCGATGAGGTCGCCGGTCACCGAATACGTGCCCACTTCGATTTCGGTGATGCCGCTCGGGTGAGCCAGAACCAGCTCAACGTGACCTGGTTGCGGCACCCGAAGGTAACCCGTCTCGGCGTGCAAAGGTTTGCCGTCGGCTAGCGCCTTGGTCTTCTGTGCGTAGGCCAGAAACGGTTTCCCCACATGGGAGAACACGACTTCCTCGAGATAATCAAAGGGCTCGATCGTCGGGTACTTGCCTTCACCCTGACCAGCCCAGGTCCCGAGCAGTGGTGCCAGCGCCTCGAGATCAGGATGCAACTCAGGGGGCATGAAAACAGCCTAGCCCGGCGGCCATGTGGGGCTTGGATCCGGCGCCGCGACCCGTCAGCTCGGAGTCGATACTTTGCGGTGCGCGCGCAGCGCCTGGATCTCGCGCTCGAAATCATCCGCGGACGAAAACGACCGGTATACCGACGCGAACCGCAGGTAAGCCACCTCGTCAAGGTCGCGCAACGGCCCCAGGATGGCCAGGCCGACCTCGTGACTCGGGACCTCTGGCGACCCCGCGGCACGCACGGTGTCTTCCACTTGCTGGGCCAGCAGATTCAGCGCATCGTCATCAACCTGGCGGCCCTGGCATGCCCGACGGACTCCGCTGATGACCTTCTCCCTGCTGAAGGGCTCGGTGACGCCGCTGCGTTTGACCACGGCCAGGACTGCGGTTTCCACAGTCGTGAAACGTCGTCCGCACTCGGGGCACGACCGGCGGCGCCGAATAGCCTGGCCTTCGTCAGTTTCCCGTGAGTCAATCACCCGGGAATCGGGATGACGGCAGAACGGACAGTGCATGACCGCTCCTTCACCGTGCTGACAACCAGGTATCGCAGAACACTCCGAGCGTACCTGTGCGCTCCCCTGCAGGGCTAATGCAGCCGCGACACGTGCGTGCTCACCGCTGCGAGAACCGAGGAGCCTTGGCGTAGAGCGGTTTTCGCAATACACAGTGATGCCGTCAGCCGACCGGCGCGATCAGGGTCTGGCCCGCGACCAGCGTCGGCGAGTTCAGGTCGTTGAGTTCGCGGATGCGCTCGGCGACCTGGCGAGCGGGAGCGTCCGGCGCCACCCGGTGAGCGACATCCTGAAGGGACTCCCCGGCTTCAACCCGCACGACGGCGAGCCGGTCGGGTACGCCAGCAGCCGAACCCGTGGAGTCGCCGTTGACCATTTGCCCGACATTCGCGACGAGACCCAGCCACAGGGTGATCATCCCGGCGACCAGGGCCAGCCCCACAGTCGTCGCCAACGTCACGGGACGCCTGCGATGAGGCGCGACGGACATCGCGACGCCGGTGCCATGGTAGCGCGGTGGCGCGCCCGCCGGCCTGGACGGGCCGGGCCGGCGAGACCGGCCATAGCGAAGCCCCTGGGCGGGCCCGCTGATCGGGCGCCGAACGCTGCTGGTACGCGGCGAGACTGTGTGGATGATTGTCATCTGCGTTCCTCCGGTCAACTAATTCTCGCTCATGTGTTCGACTATAGTCGCTCGTGTGTTCGATAGCCGAACATTTGAGCGAAGCGTGTCGAACGAGCAAAACGCTAGACCACACCACCGACAAGATTCTTCGGTCGCTACCACTGACATGCAGCACAAGTACCCCGTCTTTCTGAGAGTTACACGCTTGTTATTCGTCGAGTTCCCGCGCCGGGTTTGGACGGCCGGCGCCGGGGCCGCGACACGCCAGTCGAACACATGTTTGATTCTTAGCCGCGGTGCGGCTACATTCAGTGCCATGAGCGACAGCAACGACACCTCATCCGCCGGCGCGGACGGCCGATTGCAATCCGTGGATTCATCGCTTACCGAGCGGCAGCGCACCATTCTGAACGTCATCCGTGCGTCGGTCACCAGCCGCGGTTACCCACCGAGTATCCGAGAAATCGGCGACGCCGTCGGCCTGACGTCGACATCCTCGGTGGCTCACCAGCTGCGCACCTTGGAGCGCAAGGGGTATCTGCGCCGCGACCCGAACCGCCCCCGGGCTGTTGATGTCCGCGGTCCCGACGAGGCCGCGGCGGCAGCGCCCGTCACCGAAGTGGCCGGCTCAGACGCCTTGCCGGAACCCACCTTCGTCCCTGTGCTCGGACGCATCGCGGCCGGTGGACCGATCCTTGCCGAAGAAGCTGTCGAAGACGTCTTCCCGCTGCCTCGTGAGCTGGTCGGCGAGGGCAAACTCTTCCTGCTCAAGGTGGTCGGTGACTCGATGGTCGAAGCCGCGATCTGCGACGGCGACTGGGTGGTCGTGCGACAGCAGCATGTCGCCGACAACGGCGACATTGTCGCGGCCATGCTTGACGGTGAGGCCACCGTCAAGACGTTCAAGCGCGCGGGCGGTCAAGTGTGGCTGATGCCGCATAACCCGGCGTTCGATCCCATACCCGGCAATGACGCAACCGTGCTTGGCAAGGTCGTGACGGTGATTCGCAAGATATAGCGCCCGGCAGCGCCACCGAGGAGCCCGGGTCAGTCGGCCTTGATGAAGCCGTTGGCTTGCGCGACTTCTTCGCTGCACAACCAGATCTCGGCGAGCGTGTCGTGGTAGAGGGCGCTGCCGGGCGTGTAGTACAGGCCGAAGCGTGCACTGGCCTTGATCGGATATCCGTCGGGCACCTGGTATGGGTCGTCCAGCGGCAGGTGGATTGTCGGGCGCCCAGCCGGGCCTTGCCCCGTGCTGGCTGCATGCGGGGCCAATTCCGCGGCGTCTTCGGTATCCATGGCTGCGTGCCGCCCAGTACTCGCCTCCGTGCCGGCCAAGTCGGCATCCGCAACGGCGGTGTCTGAAACGTCGGCATCCGGAGCGGCGGCCTCTGGAAACGCAACATCTGGAGCGGTATGCGGGACTGCGACATCCGGATACGCGACATCCGGGACGGCAGCATCTAGGGCGTCGGCAGCAAGGTAGGCGGCATCTGGATGGGCGGCGTCCGGAGGGGTATGCGGGACCGCCACGTCCAGATACTCGGCGTCTGGGTAGCCGGCCTCCGTATAGCCGGCCTCCGCAGCGCCCTCGGGATAACCCGCCTCCGCAGCGCCCTCGGGATAACCCGCCTCCGCAGCGCCCTCGGGATAACCCGCCTCCGCAGCGCCCTCGGGATAACCCGCCTCCGCCGCGGCCTCGGGATAGCCCGCCTCCGACAGAACGGCCTCCGAAACGACGGGTATGGAATCTGTGTCCACCGCGTCGGGATTTTCCTCTTCGGTCCCTAAATGACCCTCGAAATGACCCGCGCCCTCCTCGGATCCGAACGGCGTTTCCCCGCCGTATTCACCTGCGGGCGGGACATCCTCGGCCAGGCCGGCAGCGGCCGCGGCTCCACGCTGCCAGCTGACTCGCGGCGCGGACCCGGCATCCGGCGACGGCTGCTGTTCCGGGGAATGCAAGTCGCCGTGCGGGAAGTGCTCGGTGGCGAGATCGGCGTCATCGTGCCCCCAGCGCCCGTCGACCGCGGCGTCGTAGCCAACGTCCATGTCGCGGTCAGGCTGGTGGAAAGCAGTGGCCTGGGCGCGGCGACGCCGACGCAATCCCGACGCCTCCCACACCACCATCACGACCAGGAGCAGCGCCAAGCCGGCGGCCACCGGCCACCACCAATGCCAGGTGAACTTTTTGGCGTGCGGGGGCATCGCCGAAGTACTCGGCTGGTTCTGCCCTGAAACCTGCAGACCGGACAACAGGGGCGCCAGGTTCGGCGGGTCGGTGCTGAAGGTGTTTTTCGCGCGGTTCCACGAGATCTTGCCGCCGGTGAACTTCTGCGAGACCACGTCGCCGTTTACAGCCTGATCGCCGACAGGCGCGCCGAGTTTGCCGCCGGGACCGCGGAGTTTGTCCCACGCGGCCTTCATAGCTCCGCGCACCACAAACGCGCCGTGGTCAGATGTCCAGAAGATCACCGGATTGTCAGCTGCGGAGAACGTGCAGGTCCGACTGGAGGGCCCGATACCGCCGTCGGACTCGTTGGCGGTGGGGAAACCCAGATCGCTGCCGACCGGCCCGCCCAGCGACTCGTACTTCGCCAGGATGTCGCTCTCGACCGCATTCGCACCGGTGGCCGGGCTAAAATACACCTTGCCGCCTGCGAAGTCCTGGGCAATCCCGTCTCCGCCGATGGGATACTGCCCGCCCTGTTTGGCCCCCAGCGGACCGGTGGCGCCACCAGCCGCGCGCCAGGCCATGTTGATGGCCGCAGTGGGATCGATGGGTACCTGCAAGCCCTTCAACTGGTCAGCCAGCGCCGCCGGGTCGGCGGTGAACTCCTTGGTTTTCCTGTTCCAGGAGACCGAACCTCCGCTGAACTTCTGGGAGGACACATCGCCGTCGTAGGTTTCGTCCCCGACCGGGACACCGAGAACGCCGCCCGAGCTGCCGAGTTTGTCCCACGCGGCGTTCATAGCTCCGCGCACCACGAACGCGCCATGTTCGGGCGTCCAGAAAATCACCGGTTTGTCGCTGGCCGAGAAGGTACTCACCCGGCTGTCAGGTCCGGCAAGGCCGGGAATCTCATTGATGGTCGGGAAACCCAGACCGCTGCCGACCGGACCGCCCAGCTGCTGGTATTTGTCCAGTACCGGGCCGTAAATCAACCTCGCACCGGTATCGGGGGTGTAGAAAAACTTGCCGTTGACGAAGTCCAGGGCGAACCCGTCACCGACGGGGTAGACGTCACCCTTCCTGGCGCCCAGAACCGAAGTGTCGCCGCCGGCCTTCTCCCACGCGGCCATGATGGCGTCCTCGGCGTCGCCTATGGGAGAAGCCGCCGCAACAGGCGTCAGCCATACGGCGACCAGCACCGTGGTCGACAAGCTGACCAGCGCACGCCCGACCAACTTGCGCATTTGACCCCTCTGCCCGTTCACCAAGCCTCCCAGCCGACGGATATGCCCCTATCTGTGGCCATGCCCGTACCCGCAGACCCTGCGAGCGGGTGGTACCCCAACCGCCGGGAAGTAACTCTGTTACATTCCGCATTATTGTCGCGCTCGCACAACTTTGCTCTGACAATCGACAATTGCGAAGTGGAATCGCGAATATTACGAAAACGGATACCCCGCCGATATCGAAATGATGCTCGGTCACACCCGTGTCGCGACGATGAGTTCCGCGTCCCGCGCGGCGTTTGGGTTACCGCGCCGCAGAGATTAGCCCGGCTGATGCCGCGCGAGGGAACACGGCTGACATAGGTGTTTCCGGACCTGTCGCGGTCGTCGGCGGCGACGAAACCCATGTGCCGACGGTACCGAGGCCATCATCTGGTTAGCGGTCCACCCGATCCAACCGACCAATCCTGGGGTTCACCGGGATCGAATACTTAGTCGGCTAACCTGCGCCCAGTTGGTCGACGACCGGTTCGGTTTTCTGGTCAGTTGCGGCTTCGCGGCACCAGCGAAGAAACCCAAACGGCGGCCAGACAGTCATCCCGTGGACGGCGATTCTTGGTTTCAAACTGATACTGCAGGCGTTGCACGACAAAGGATTCCGCCCATAACAACTCTAAAATGATAGAGCTGTTACCAAACACCCACGACGTGCAGGCTATACGCCGAGGCCACGGCCGATGATCTCCTTCATGATCTCGGTCGTGCCGCCGTAGATCGTCTGCACCCGGGCATCGAGATAGGCACGGGCAACTGGGTATTCGCGCATGTAGCCGTAGCCACCGTGCAGCTGCAAACAGCGGTCGATCAAGTGCACCTGCTTCTCGGTGGCGTACCACTTGGCCATTGCGGCTTGTTCAGCCGTCAGCTTCTTGTCCAAGTGCAACCGGACGAACTCGTCGACCATGATGCGCACCACGGTGGCCTCGGTCGCCAGCTCGGCCAATACGAAACGGCTGTTCTGGAAACTGCCGATCGGCTTGCCAAAGGCTTTGCGCTCCTTGGTGTATTGCAGTGTCTGTTCGAGTACCTGCTCCATCGCCGCGGCCGCCATGATGGCGATCGAGATCCGTTCCTGCGGCAGGTTCTGCATGAGGTAGATGAATCCCCTACCCTCCTCGCCGAGGAGGTTTTCGGCCGGAACCTTGACATCGGTGAACGACAACTCGGCCGTGTCCTGCGCGTCCAGTCCGATCTTGTCCAGATGGCGGCCACGTTCAAAGCCCTCCATGCCGCGCTCGACAACGAGCAGCGAAAAGCCCTGTGCACCCTTGTCTGGATCGGTCTGCGCCACCACGATCACCAGGTCTGAGTTAATTCCGTTGGTGATGAAAGTCTTTGATCCGTTGAGCACATAGTGATCGCCCTGCTTGACCGCGCGTGTCTTGATGCCTTGCAAGTCGCTGCCGGTTCCCGGCTCGGTCATCGCGATCGCGGTGATCAGCTCCCCGGTGCAGAACTTGGGTAACCAGCGCTGCTTCTGCTCTTCGGTGGCCAGCGCCAGCAGGTATGGCGCCACGACGTCGTTGTGCACGCCAAAACCGATCCCGCTGTAGCGCCCGGCGGTGGTTTCCTCGGTGATGATCGTGTTGTACCGGAAGTCCGGATTACCGCCGCCGCCGTACTCCTCGGGCACCGCCATGCCAAGGAAACCCTGCTTGCCGGCCTCGAGCCACACACCCCGGTCGACGATCTTCGCCTTCTCCCATTCGTCGTGATAGGGCGCGACGTGGCGATCGAGGAAGCCCCGGTAGGACCCACGGAACAATTCATGCTCGGGCTCGAAAAGAGTGCGCTGATACTTGATGGCACTGCTCATGGATGACCTCCGGCGAATGGGAATTCTGCCGCCCAACATATACCAACCAGACGGTTGGTCGGCAGCTGGCGGGGTCGACTGACGGACGCGCCGACGGCGTCTGTGAGTTCGGGGCGGCACCGCTTGTTAGCGGGTGCAGAACTCCCGCAGGCTGGCGGCCAGGGCCACCGGAACCCGGGCTTTGATCCGGGTGCCCTCAGGGTTGTGCTCCTCCTGCTGGACGCGTCCACCGGCGTGCAGGCGGGCCACCAGGTCACCGCGGTGGTACGGGATCACCACATCCACGGCGGTGTCAGCCGGAACGGCAAGCTCGGCCATCCGCCGCCGCAAGACGTCGATACCGTCGCCGGTGCGTGCGGAGACGGCCACCGCGCCGGGCAGCGCATGACGAAGCTTGGCCAGCATCAGATCGCTTGCGGCGTCGATCTTGTTCACCACCAGCAGCTCAGGCGGCGGATCACCGTTGTGGTCGGCGATTACTTCGGAGATCACCTGGCGGACCGCATCGATCTGGGCCAGCGGGTTGACGTCAGAGCCATCGACGACGTGCACCAACAAATCGGCGTCGACGACTTCCTCCAGCGTGGAGCGAAACGCCTCGACCAGCTGGGTGGGCAAGTGCCGGACAAACCCGACGGTGTCGGTGAGCACGAATGGCCGACGGTCATCGAACTCCGCGCGCCGGGTGGTGGGTTCCAGAGTGGCGAACAACGCGTCCTGAACCAGTACCCCCGCGCCGGTCAGTGCGTTGAGCAGGCTAGATTTGCCCGCGTTGGTATAGCCGACAATGGCGACCGACGGCATGTCGCTGTGCAGCCGACGGCTGCGCTGAGTGTCGCGGGCCTGTTTCATGTCCTTGATGTCGCGGCGCAGCTTGGCCATCCGTTCGCGGATGCGGCGCCGGTCGGTCTCGATCTTGGTCTCACCGGGACCACGCAGGCCCACTCCTCCGCCACTGCCACCGGCGCGCCCACCAGCCTGCCGAGACATCGACTCGCCCCAGCCACGCAGCCGCGGCAGCATGTACTCCATCTGCGCCAGCGACACCTGCGCTTTACCCTCCCGGCTGGTGGCGTGCTGGGCGAAAATGTCCAGGATCAGCGCGGTGCGGTCGATGACTTTGACCTTCACGGCCTTTTCCAGCGCGGTCAGCTGCGCCGGGGAAAGCTCACCGTCGCAGATGACGGTGTCGGCGCCGGTCGCCAGAACCACTTCACGCAGCTCGGCCGCCTTGCCCGAGCCGATATAGGTCGACGGGTCGGGCCGGTCGCGGCGCTGGATGAGTCCTTCGAGCACCTGCGAGCCGGCGGTTTCGGCCAGGGCGGCCAGCTCGGCCATGCTCGCCTGGTTGTCAGCGGCGCTGCCCTCGGTCCACACTCCCACCAACACCACGCGTTCCAGCCGTAGTTGGCGGTACTCGACCTCGGAGACGTCGGCCAGTTCGGTGGACAGCCCGGCGACCCGGCGCAGCGCCGATCGGTCTTCGAGGGCAAGATCGCCGGCGCTGGGTTCCGAAACCGGCTGATCGCGGTTGGGAATTTCTGGATATGTCATAGGCAATTAGCAATAGTGCACGCTTAATCTGTGGCGTGCATCCCAATTAACGCTGTTGTGCCCGCCACCATTCCCCGCTGACTTCGCCCCGGGCCACCAGCACCGACGGTCCACGCAGGTAGCTGGTGGCGTCGGTGATGGTAACCACGACGTCACCGCCCGGTACCCGCACGGTGAGTGTCCCGGTGTCGGCACCGGCATCGACCAGCGCGGCGACTGCGGCCGCAACTGTTCCGGTGCCGCACGAGCGGGTTTCACCAACCCCGCGCTCATGGACCCGCATCTGGACCAATCCGCCGACCGGGGCGGTGAGCACTTCGACGTTGACGCCGTCCGGGAACTGGGCATGGTCGAACTGCACCGGCGCACCCACATCCAAAGCTGCAAGCTCTTCGATACTCAGCTGCGGATCCACGCACGCCAGGTGCGAGTTGCCCACGTCTACCGCCAGGCCGGTAAACCGCATACCGCCGACCACGGCCTCACCAGCGCCGAGCCGGTTGGCCTTGCCCATGTCGACGGTGACATCGGCGTTGGTCGCATCGACGTGATGCAGGGTGACCTGTCGCGCGCCGGCCAGGGACCCGACGACGAACTCGTTGCGGGACTCCAAGCCGCTGGCACGCAGGTAATGCGCGAACACCCGCACGCCGTTGCCACACATCTGCGCGGTCGACCCGTCGGCGTTGCGGTAGTCCATATACCAGTCGTTCGCGCCGACACCGTCGGGCAGGCGATCGAGCACACCGGCCGCCACAGCGGCGCCCGCGGTGGTAATCCGCAGCACCCCGTCGGCACCTAACCCCCGGCGCCGGTCGCACAACGCGGCCACCCGGGCGGCGGTGAGCGTCAGCTCGGCGTCGATGTCGGGCAGCAGCACGAAGTCGTTTTCGGTGCCGTGGCCCTTGGCGAAGATCACCAGATCAGGGTACTTGCCGCCACGCGTGCAGCGCGTTTTCGACGATGCGGGCGCGGTCGGCCGCGTTCGCCGGGCCCACGTCAAGCCAGTGCACCCGGTGGTCCCGACGAAACCACGACCGCTGCCGTCGCACGTAGCGTCGGGTGCCCACGTAAGTCTGCTCTTGCGCGTCACGCAGTAGGTCGGCCCCACCGCCGCCGTCGAGTGCCGCGAGCACTTGGGCGTAGCCCAGGGCGCGCGAGGCGGTGACCCCTTCGCGCAGCCCGTCGCCCAGCAATGTGCGCACCTCGTCGACCAGGCCCTGTTCGAACATCGTGTCGGTGCGCCGCGCCAACCTCTCATCGAGAATTGTTGTGTCACAGTCCAACCCGACGATGACGGTGCCCCAGCGCGGAGCGCCGCTGCGCGGCGCGGACGCGGCGAACGGCTGCCCGGTCAGCTCAACCACTTCAAGTGCCCGCACCGTGCGCCGGCCGTCGGTGGGCAGGATCGCTGCGGCCGCGGCCGGGTCGCGGCGGGCCAGCTCGGCGTGCAGCTGGCCCACCCCGACCTCGGCGAGCCGCTGCTCCCAGCGCGCGCGCACTGCGGGATCGGTCGCTGGGAACGACCAGTCATCGAGCAGCGATTGGATGTAGAGCATCGAACCGCCCACCACCACCGGCACCGCCCCCCGGGCCGCGATCGCTTCGATATCCGCGGCGGCCGCCCGCTGATACCGGGCGACGGTCGCGGTCTCGGTGACGTTCAGGACGTCGAGCTGATGGTGCGGAATGCCGCGGCGCTGTTCGATGGGCAACTTGGCGGTGCCGATATCCATACCGCGATAGAGCTGCATCGCGTCGGCATTCACAATTTCCGCGCTGACCTCGCCGCTGAGCCGCTCGACGACGTCGAGCGCCAGCTGGGACTTGCCGGTACCGGTGGGGCCGATAATCGCGAGTGGTCTCATGGCTGCCAGGCGCCGGCGAAGTAACCCACGCCGTAGGGCGCTCCCCGGTAGAGCTCTTTGGCCGATCGCGGCCCTGGCTCGGTCAGGCCGGCCAGTATCTGAAATGCGACCCGCCCCAGGATCTGCTGCGGCAGCCGGGTCAAGGCGGCGACATCGCCGTTTGCCAGCGCGTCGTCCAGGGCCAGTTGCGCGTTGGCGTTGCCCGGGTCATAGCCACCGGGGGCGGCCGGTGTCAGGGTGTTCGCGCCGTCCGCCACGACCAGCACACCGATCGGGTCAGGCGCCTGGTCGATCTCGGCGCGCAATTGCCTGCCGCGGGCCAGCGCAGCATCGGCGTCGTGGTCGCTGCAGTAGATGCGAACTTGCGCGCTGGCTTCGGGCCGGGCCCGGCCCCGCACCCAAGCGGCCAGCAGTGCGCACACGGGCAATTCGACCGGTAGCTCAGCGCCGTCGTCGGCCTGCGGCGCGAGCCGGACTCGTACGTCGGCCCCGAAACCCGCAAAGGTGCCGATGGAGTTTGGGCCGTTGGGGCCCAGCATCTCGTCAGCTCGGCCCGTTCCGACGACGATCCAGCGCGGTGGCAACAAGGCGGCCGCTGCCAGCACCGCTGCGGCCAAGTCGGCCACCTCGGCGGCGGCCGCTCCGGCGAGCTCGGGAACAAGCACCGGCGCGGACGGAACGATCGCGATGGCGCTCAGCACGCCCACCAAACTAACGTCTTGGCAGCTCGAGCATTAAAAGAGAGCGTTAGCTCGACCGGACCACGACTAAGTGATTGTCCGGCTTCCCTCCGACGCACCCGGGGGCGCTCCCCTGCAGAGCGGGGGCCCCGCCCCCTCCCGGGGGAGGGATCCCTGGCCCGGGACCTCCTCCACAACCAAAGCATCTTCTGGCCCGGAATCGTCGCCAGGCAAGGGTTCGGGAGGCGCATCGTGGGAGACGGTGGTTTTCAGGTCTCGCCCGGTCCCGGCGGCCATCGAGGCGGCCTCGCCGCGGGCCAGCGCAACCGTCGCGATGATTACCAGGGCCACCGCCGCGACCAGCACAAACGCCGCGGGGCCTCTGGCTTCGAGCGTCTCGCCGAGGACGGTAACCCCAAGCACACCAGCCACCACCGGTTTGGCCACGGTCATCGTCGGCAGTGACGCGGTCAGCGCGCCGGCGCGGAAGGCGGACTGCTGGAAAATCATTCCGCACAATGCCACCAGTAACCAGGGATAGAACTCGGGCGCGCGCAGCACGGGACCGAAGCCCTCTTCGAGCACCTCGACGACTCCTTTGGTCAGCACCGCGAAAAGCGCCAACGACGAACCTGCGACCACTGCCAGCAGCACCGCCGCGACCGGACGACCGGACCAGATCCGCGCCGCCAGCACACACAACACCAACGCTGGGCCCATCACCAGAGCCACGATGATCCACGTTGACAGCGGTGCCCGCTGCTGGCCGGACTCCGGGTCGCCGACGATGATGACCGCCGCCAACGCGCCGGCCAGTACTACCGCCCAAATCCACTCCCAGCGGGTCACCCGGTGCTTGGTCAGCCGCGCGTAGATCGGCAAGGCGAACAGCAGCGCGGTCACCTGCAGCGCCGTCACCATCACCACCGACCCCCAGGCCAGGGCCCCGGCTTGCAGGCTGTAATTGATGACCGCCGCCATGCCGCCCAACCACCACCGCTTATCGCGTAATGACATGCGGAACAGCTCGAGGTGGCCCACTTTTTTGTCGGTGATCTCCTGCGCGGAGCGCTGCCGGATCACATCGCCGATCGCGGAGGCCAGCGCCGCGCACAAAGCAATCAGTGCCGCGACATCCACTTTCGACATGGGAACCCCCTCACCAGCGTTCCTCCCGAAAGTTGTATGTACACGTGCTGTTTGATCAGAGTTCAACGACCACTGTAGTGCGACAGCGCCAAGGTCTCGACCCAAGCGAGCCGCGATGGACCATCAATACTTACTCCAAAAACCTATGCGGAGCTGTGTGAAACCTTTGTAAAGGCCTTACTACCGCTATGCCTGGCTGGTCGCGCCCACCACGACTGGAGAGGCAGGATCCAATTCCGCCACACGTGAGCGGCTGTCTGTAAGTTGCCTCTCCTCGCCGGCCGCCATGGAGGCGGCTTCGCCACGGGCCAGCGCCGCGGTCGCGACAATCACCACCACTACCGCAGCCGCCAGCGCAATGAGCTCCGAGCCGTCGGCGCCGAGGGTTTCACCCAGCACGGTGACACCCAGCAACGAAGCCACCACCGGCTCGGTCACCGTCATCGTCGGCAACGACGCGGTCAGCGAGCTGGCCCGAAACGACGACTGCTGAAACACCGTCCCGAGTACCGCGACCAACAGCCAGCCATACAACTCCGGGGTGCGCAGCAGCACCCCCAAGCCGCTGTCGACCACGTCGACGATGGCCTTGGTGAACACCGCGAACAACGCCCACGAAGACGCCGACACCACCGCCAGCAGCACCGCGGCCACTGGGCCGGACCAGATCCGCGCGCCCAGCACACAGAACACCATTGCCGGGCCGATCACCACGGCCACGACGACCCAGGTTTGCAGCGATGCCCTTTGGTGGCCGGCGGCGGGTTCACCGACCAAGACGAAGACCGCCACCGCGACGGCCAGTAGCGTCGCCCACCCCCACTGCCGACGGGTCAACCCCTCTTTGGTCAGCCACGCGTAAACCGGCAACGCGAACAACAGCGCCGTCACCTGTAGTGCCTGCACCAACACCACCGATCCCAGCCCCAGCGCCACCGCTTGCAGCGCGGCACTGCCCACAGCCGCCACTCCGCCCAGCCACCAGCGGATGTCGCGCAACGACATGCGCAGCAGCTCGACGTGACCGATCTCTTCATCGGTGATTTCCTGTGCGGACCGCTGCCGGACCACGTCTCCGACACCCGATATCAGCGCGGCGACCAGCGCGAGCAGCGCCGCGATATCCACCTTGGCTATTGCGATCCGCCCCCTCCAGCCTCAATAACACCAATAGTCACAGTCACGTTACCGGGCTGCGCGACGTCGCCATATGGCCCGAGCGACGGTGGAATCGATTTGTTACCCACCCGGCCAGCCAGGCTCCGAGGGGACAGTGAGCTGGCCGGCGGCTGCCAATTCGCCGGGTTGCGCCGTCGTCACCGGCGGCCACGTCGCGGGCCAGATGACGACAGTCGCGACAACCACCACGGCCACCGCAGTGGCCAGCCCGAAGATCTCTACGCTCTACGGCTAATGCAAAAACATTGCTGATGGCCGGCCACGGCACTGCGCGAAGCTAGCCGAGGCGCGCAGTGACCAACACCGACGAAGGTGCGCGCGCATAGCCCGCCAAGCTGCTTGAATACTGTTGGAACCGGATGGGGAGCAGCCTGGTGACAGCGGCAGTGCCGCGCCAGTCCTCCCGTCCGTATGGGTGCCGCTACGCGCGGCAGGTGCGCGGGATATTGCCGCGCGAAGGGTAGGTGACGAGCGCATGATGGCTGACGAGCCCAGCAGCAATGATTCGCCCAAGCCGGTGCCACGTCCGGGACCGCGTCCCGGTCCCCGGCCGACACCGCGACCCGCCGCCCACCCGGTGGCAGCACCCCCGCCCAGCGATCCGCACCAGTTCGGACGCGTCGACGGCGACGGCACGGTGTGGCTGATCAGCGCGGCCGGCGAGCGCATCATCGGCTCCTGGCAGGCCGGCGATCCCGAAGCCGCATTTGCCCACTTCGGCCGGCGATTCGACGACCTGAGCACCGAGATCACGCTTATGGAGGAGCGGCTGGCGTCGGGGACCGGTGACGCCCGCAAGATCAAAGCCAATGCATCCGCACTGGCCGAAACGTTGCCGACGGCATGCGTGCTGGGCGATATCGACACGCTCGCGGCCCGGTTGACCAGCCTTCTCGAGCATGCCGACACCACGGTCGCCGCGGATCGCTCCCGGCGCGAGGAGCATCGGGCCACCCAGACTGCCCGCAAGGAGGCGCTGGCCGCCGAGGCCGAGGACCTGGCCGCCAACTCGACTCAATGGAAAGTCGCCGGCGACCGGCTGCGCGCAATCCTCGACGAGTGGAAGACGATCAGCGGTTTGGACCGAAAAGTCGACGACGCGCTGTGGAAGCGCTATTCCACGGCCCGCGAAACCTTCAACCAGCGGCGAGGATCCCATTTCGCCGAGCTGGACCGGGAGCGATCCGGGGTCCGGCGGACGAAGGAACGGCTCTGTGAGCGGGCCGAAGAGTTGTCCGATTCGACGGACTGGACCGCTACCAGCGCCGAATTCCGGAAGCTGCTCACCGAATGGAAAGCGGCGGGACGAGCGGCCAGAGATGTCGACGATGCCCTGTGGCTCCGCTTCAAGGCGGCCCAGGATTCCTTCTTCACGGCTCGTAACGCGGCGACAGCGGAGAAGGACGCGGGGTTGCGGGCCAATGCCACCGCCAAAGAGGCGCTGCTGGCTGAAGCGGAAAAGCTTGACACAACTAACCACGACGCCGCCAGGACGGCGCTGCGGTCGATCTCCGAAAAGTGGGACGCGATCGGCAGGGTGCCGCGGGAACGGTCGGCCGAGTTGGAGCGGAGGCTGCGCGCAGTCGAGAAGAAGGTGCGCGATGCCGGCGACGCGGATTGGTCCGATCCCCAGGCGCAGGCGCGAGCCGAGCAGTTCCGAACTCGTGCCGAGCAATACGAACAGCAGGCCCAGAAGGCAGCGGCGGCCGGCCGGACCAAAGAAGCCGAAGAAGCGAAGGCCAACGCCGAACAGTGGCGGCAGTGGGCTGAAGCAGCCGCTGAGGCGCTGACCCGCAGACCCTAGCGGTCGTCTCCGGAATCTGGAGGCGTCCGGGCATCGGGGTCGCCGGGGCCGTCCGGGTTATCGGGACTGGCCGCGTTGCCCAGGCTGTCCAGCAGTGTCATCGACTGCTGTTGTGCAGCAACCCGGCGCCGCTGCTCCTCGGCCGCAAGTTGCACGATGGTGCGCGACCACACCACGCGGGCCCAGTGAAACGTCAACAAGATCACGGTGATCCACGCCACGATCAGCCCCACGCCGGGGCCGGGATGCCCGGCGGCAACGGTCTGGCGCGACCAGACAGCCAACAGCCCGGTCGCAGCGGCAAGCGCCGAACCCGCCAGCGCAACCCAGGCCAGCGCCCAGCGCCGTGTCATCAACGCCAGCATCGAGAAACCAACGCCGAACACCAGCGCTAACCAGGCGAACACGCGCGAAGGCAGCGCCACCGCGGCCGCGCCGGCGCCGTGGCTGCTGAACAGCACATCCCATCCCCGCACATCGCCGGTGTGCGGCAGGATGAACGAACCCAGCAGCACGAACACCAGGATCGAGACCACGAAAGCCCTTGGGCCAGGATCGATCTCACGTGCCACCCGGCGCTCTGCGGCCTCGATTTCGGTCCGGAAAGCGTCGAACACTGTGTGTTCTTTCTTCATCGGGCACATCCAAGGGGTTCGACCGGACCGACGGACGGCGCGATAGCGGGCATCCCAAGACGGACGCTGCGCGGGCGCTGCCCGGCGGCGTCCGCGTCACCCGCCCGCGTACGTCGGTGGGTGAGGATGCCCGCGTCTGCTATCAGGTGGTGCGGTGCGGCCTCGGTGATCACTGCGGTGATGATGTCGCCCGGGCGCACCTGTTTGTCCGCGGCGAAGTGCACCAACCGGCCGTCGCGTGCCCGCCCGGTCATGCGCGCCGTGCGGGTATCCTTGCGTCCTTCGCCGGTGGCGACCAACACTTCAACAGTCTGCCCGATCAGCGCGCGATTGCACTCCAACGAGATCTGCTCCTGCAGCTCGACCAGCCGCTCATAGCGTTCCTGCACAACGGCTTTCGGCAGCTGCCCGTCGAGTTCAGCGGCTGGGGTGCCGGGCCGCTTGGAGTACTGGAAGGTAAACGCGGCTGCGAACCGGGCCTGCCGGATCACGTCAAGAGTGGCCGCGAAGTCCTCTTCGGTCTCACCGGGAAATCCGACGATCAGGTCGGTAGTGATGGCCGCGTGCGGCATGGCCGCCCGAACCCGGTCGATGATGCCGAGATAGCGCTCGGCGCGGTAAGAGCGCCGCATCGCTCGCAGAACCCGGTCGGATCCCGACTGCAGCGGCATGTGCAAGGCGGGGCAGACATTCGGCGTCTGCGCCATTGCCTCGATGACATCGTCGGTGAACTCGGCCGGATGCGGCGAGGTGAACCGCACCCGTTCCAGCCCGTCGATACGTCCGCAGGCTCGCAGCAGCCCGGCGAAGGCGCCACGATCGCGGGGTAGCGCCGGGTCGGCGAAGGAGACCCCGTAGGCGTTGACGTTCTGACCCAGCAGGGTGACTTCGAGCACGCCGTCGTCCACCAGCGACTGCACTTCGGCCACGACGTCGGCGGGGCTGCGGTCGACCTCCTTGCCCCGCAGCGACGGGACGATACAGAAGGTGCAGCTGTTGTTGCACCCGACGGAGATGGAAACCCAGGCGGCATAGGCGGATTCGCGGGCGCTCGGCAGCGACGACGGAAACTGCTGCAGCGCCTCGGCGATTTCGACCTGCGCGACTTTGTTGTGCCGGGCCCGATCGAGCAGCGTGGGCAGCGATCCGATGTTGTGTGTGCCGAAGACGACATCGACCCACGGCGCCTTACGCAGCAATGCGTCTCGGTCTTTTTGGGCCAGGCAGCCACCGACTGCGATTTGCATATCGGGATTGCCGCGCTTGCGTGGAGCCAGGTGGCTGAGGTTGCCGTACAGCTTGTTGTCGGCGTTCTCACGGACGGCGCAGGTGTTGAAGACCACCACATCGGCGTCGGTGCCTTCAGCCGCCCGCTGGTAGCCGGCCGCTTCCAGCAGGCCCGCCAACCGCTCGGAATCGTGGACGTTCATCTGACAGCCGTAGGTGCGGACTTGGTAGGTACGCCCCGATACCGACGCAGTCGCGGGCTCAGCCTCGCCCGCGGCGTCTCGCGTCATCATCGAAGTCACGGGGCCATGGTACGGCGACCGGTCGGCACGCAGCTTGCCGGTTTCATACCGTCGCCGTTAAGCCGCACCCGACCTGGGGCTCGACCTTCCCCGCAAGCCGCTAGACTCGCCGGCGCTCCCGTTCGGCGGCCAGCTCGGCCAGGACAACCTCGCACGCCAGGGTCTGACTGTACCCACGGCGCACCAGCATCTCCACCAGCCTGCGACTCACTCGCGCGTCGTCCTGGCTCAGGGTCTCCCGCCGCAGCTTAGCCCGCACCAGCTGCTCAGCCCGGTCTCGCTCGGCACCGGCGTCGATTCCGCCCAACACCGTGGTGATCACGTCGTTGTCGATACCCTTGGTGTGCAACTCCGCGGCCAAGACGCGCTTGCTTTTTCCGGCGTTTGCCCGCCGAGACCACACCCACTGTTCGGCGAAGTCGGTGTCATCCACCAGGCCGGCGGCGGCCAGCCGGTCAAGCACCCGAGCGCTGATGTCGTCGGGGTATCCGCGTTTCGCCAGCTGGCCGTACAACTCGGCCCGGGTGCGCGATTTCGCGGTGAGTAGGCGCAGGCACAATGCCCGCGCCTGCTCTTCGCGGGATGGCTCAGAAATCGACGGGGGCGGGCAGGATGTCGTCATCGGTCACGACCGCGCCAATGCCAAGCTTTTCCTTGATCTTTTTCTCGATCTCGTTGGCCACATCGGCGTTCTCCAGCAAGAAGTTGCGGACATTCTCCTTACCCTGGCCAAGCTGCTCGCCCTCGTAGGTGAACCAAGAACCGGACTTGCGGATGAAGCCCTGATCCACACCCATATCGATCAGCGAACCCTCCCTGCTGATGCCTTTGCCGTAGAGGATGTCGAATTCAGCCTGCTTGAAAGGCGGCGACACCTTGTTTTTGACGACCTTGACCCGGGTCCGGTTGCCGATCGCATTGATGCCGTCCTTGAGTGTCTCGATCCGGCGTACGTCCATGCGCACCGACGCGTAGAACTTCAAAGCCTTTCCACCCGTCGTGGTTTCAGGACTGCCGAACATCACCCCGATCTTTTCGCGGAGCTGGTTGATGAAGATCGCTGTGGTTCCCGAATTGTTGAGTGCGCCGGTCATTTTCCGCAGTGCCTGGCTCATCAGCCGGGCCTGCAGTCCGACATGGCTGTCCCCCATCTCGCCTTCGAGTTCCGCGCGCGGCACCAGGGCCGCCACCGAGTCGATGACCACTATGTCGAGCGCGCCGGAGCGGATCAGCATGTCGGCGATCTCCAGGGCCTGTTCACCGGTGTCAGGTTGACTGACCAGAAGGGAATCGGTGTCCACGCCGAGCTTCTTGGCGTAATCCGGGTCCAGGGCATGCTCGGCGTCGATGAACGCCGCGACGCCGCCGGCGGCCTGGGCGTTAGCCACCGCGTGCAGTGCGACGGTGGTCTTACCCGAGGACTCCGGACCGTAGATCTCCACGACCCGGCCACGTGGCAGGCCGCCGATGCCCAAGGCCACGTCCAATGCAATGGATCCGGTCGGGATGATCGAGATCGGCTGACGCATCTCGTCGCCGAGACGCATCACCGAACCTTTGCCGTAACTCTTTTCGATCTGGGCCATCGCCAGTTCGAGGGCCTTCTCGCGGTCGGGGGCTTGCGTCATGGTGGCTCTCCTGTAGTCGGTGTGTTCGGTGACCGGTATCGGTCGGTTGGCCGTGACACTAGAGAAGGCCACCGACAAGTTGACATCTCCGAACGCTCACCACACTAGCCGAACACCTGTTCGATTCAAGTGGGACACGCCGTAGCAACCGGGCACCAACCTGAGCTGACGGTCACCACTGGTCGCGGGGCACGTCGAAGTCGACGCACAACGCCCGCCAGACGTCGCGGGGTTCGATACCGTCCTCGATCGCCTGGGCGGCGGTCCGGCCGTCGAAGCCAGTCAGCACGTGGTCTACCAGCACCGATGTGCCGTACGCAGCGCCGAATCGCAAGACAATCCGTTCGTTGAACTCCGTCAGCCGCACGCCGCCAACATACCGAGCCAATTTCAAGCCGGTTACCCAGCGAGTTACCCAGCCAGCGCTAGCGCTTCGTGGCACACCCGCACCGGATCGGCGACGCTGGCGATGCTGGCGGCGGCCGCCTGCGCGGCCCGGCGGTAGCTGAGCGAGGACAGCACCTCGTTAGCCGCGGCCACCAGCGCGTCGGCGGTCAGCGGCCGAATCAGCCGCGCACTGCCCTGACGTACCACCCGATTGGCCATCTCCCACTGATCCCCTCCGCCGGGAACCACAACCAGCGGCACCCCAGCCAGCAGCGTCTTGGCCACCATCCCATGACCGCCGCCGCAGATCACCAGGTCAGCGTGCCTCAACAACTCGGCCTGGTGTCCCAGCCCGGCCACCGCCCACGGCGGCACCGTCAGATCTGCTCCGCCCAGACGTGAGACCACCAGGCGTGATCCTGCCGGGAGTGTGTCGCCCGGCGTCAGGCATCCCAGCGCGACTTCGACCAAGCCCTCGGTTCCGGTCAATGCGGTCGAGGGCGCGACCACCACGACCGGCCCAGAGCCTGCGGGGATCTCCAGTACCCGATCGGTCGGCTCGAAGTGCAACGGGCCCACCACGACGGCCCCCGCCGGCCAGTCCGGACGAGGAACCTCGCACGCGGGCAGCGTGGCGATCAGCCGCCGCAACGGTCCGGGGTCGCTGGCCGGCAATCCGATCTGCACCCGCACGGCTGCGCGCTGCCGCAGGCCGGCATGCCAGGACCGCGCAGTAAGCGCCCGCATCGTGGCATCCCGCAGTCGGCCGCGGATACCGGTGCCCGGCGCCAGTCCGCTGCCTATCGGCGGCAGCCCCTTGGACGGCAGGTACAGCGGATGTGGGTTGAGTTCAATCCATGGGATTCCCAACAGCTCGGCAGCCATGCCGCCGCACGCCGTGATGACGTCGGACACCACCAGATCGGGCGCCAAGTCGCGCAACGCCGGCACGTTGAGCACGGCCATCTGCGCGGCACGCCGGTGGATTCTGGCCCCGGCGTCGAGGTCGTCGTCGGTGGCAGCGAGCCCGTCCAGCTCGACGGCGTCAACGCCGGCGGCGCGGGCGGCGTCGATCCATTCGACCCCGGTGAACAGCATGGGCTCATCGCCCGCTTCGGCGAAGCGTTGGCACAGCGCAATCGCGGGAAACGAGTGCCCGGGATCCGGCCCGGCGACCACGGCGACACGCATCCGCCCTACCCTGCCACAGCGGCTGACCGCCACGCTCGCCTACGCTGGCAACCATGACCGAGCTGACTGGGACAGCCGTTGCGAACACTCGCACGGTCGAGGGTTTCCTGAACGCCCTGCAGGACGCGGATTACGAAACCGCCGATGCCGCATTGGACGACAACCTGGTTTACGAGAACGTCGGTCTGCCGACGATCCATGGCCGCGCCAGAGCCATGAAGCTGTTTCGCCAGATGGATGGCCGCGCCGCGTTCGAGGTGAAGATCCACCGCATTGCCGCCGACGGCGCCGCGGTGCTCACCGAACGCAGCGACGCGCTGATCTTCGGCCCACTGCGGCTTCAGTTCTGGGTCTGCGGCGTGTTCGAGGTCCACAACGGGCGGATCACGCTGTGGCGGGACTACTTCGACTTCTTCGACATGTTCAAGGCGACCGTGCGTGGTCTGGCGGCGCTGGTGCTGCCCTCGCTCAAAGCGTCGTTTTAGCCCGGCGGGGAGACGTCGATGAACCAGGGCGCGGGCGGCACGCGGCCGAATGCCCTTCAGTACATCCGCTATTGCTACGGGGCGCGGCTGCCCGACTCGATGCGGGACTGGGTGCGCAACGACTTGGCCGGCAAGGGCGCTACCGCCAGGATGATGATCCGCGTCGCGGTGCCGGCGGTACTGGTGCTGGCTCCGTTCTGGTTGTTCCCGACGACGCTGGACGTCCACCTGAGCATGACGCTGCCGATACTCATTCCGTTCGTGTATTTCTCGCATGCGCTCAACAAAGTGTGGCGCCGTCACATGCTGGCCGTGCACAACCTGGACCCAGACCTCGTCGACGAGCTCGCCCGTAAGCGCGACGCCCACATCCACCAGAGATACATCGAACGCTACGGCCCGCGACCTGAATCGACGCAGGCGCAAAGCCCGCCGCCGGGTCCGGACACTGGGGGCTAGCTTCGGGGCATTCCGCCGAGTTCGTCGAACGCCTGCGCCCAACCGACCAGGCGATCAGTGGCCCCGACCAACTCGGCGCGGTAACGCTGCTGCGAAGCCGCAGCCCCAGCATCGCCGTTTGCCGAGGACACCAATTGCGCTGCGGCAGTGACCATTTCGTTGTACTGACGGACGCCGGCGCTCAACTGCGCGGTGAACGCATTGATGGTCGGCACCAAATACGACCGCGATGATTCGGAATAATGCGCCGCCCGCTCCATGGACACCACCTCTGCGGCGGTGGCCGCCATCGCGGCCGAGGTCTTGTTGGCCGCCGCGGTCAAGTCACGGATTTCGGCTGCAGGCAACATGGCGCCGCGCTCCATCACGCCCAGCAGCGAGAAGAACCCGCGTTCGGAGGCGCCCAGTGCGTACATCGCGGGTCGCGCTGCCGAACCGGGCGGCGGCAGCCGACGGACGTTGGTAGGCCGGGGTGCCGGCAGCGGCTCCGAGCGCAGCCAACGGTAGCGAAGCAGCAACAACGTCGCCGGAATCGCCTGTACGACCGCGATGAAACCGGTGATCTCCAGCAGCAACGCGAACCAGCCCCAAGCCGCCAGCAGCGCCGTTACCACTGCCCAGAACAGACACCCGGCGCTGAATATCAGGCCCCACCGCAGCGCGCGGCGGCGGCGGCGCAGCAGCCGCGCACGCGGATCCGCGGCGGCGCTGATCTTCTGGGCCACCAAGTCGGAAAGCTCGGTAGCGGTATCCAACCCACGCTGCAGCAACGCGCGCCACGGCCCGCGCTGAGTCGCTCTCACCGCCATCTGAAGACGTCCGCCGTATTACTGACCAAGGGGCTTCTCGGCAACTGGCTTACCGGTGGTCTCGGCGGGCGCAGGAGTGGCTGCGGTGGCTCCGGGGGCAGCAAGCGTCCCACCCGCCGGCAGGGCTTCGCCACGCATCGACGCGCGGATCTGCTCCAGTCGGGAATGACCGGCCATCTGCACGCCGGCCTGCTCGACCTCGAGCATGCGGCCCTGCACGGAACCCTGCGCAAGTTCGGCCGCACCCATCGCGTTGGCGTACCGGCGTTCGATCTTCTCGCGTACCTCGTCGAGGCTCGGAACGTTGCCCGGAGCGGCGATCTCGCTCATCGATCGCAGCGATGCGCTGACCTGTTCCTGCATCTTCGCCTGCTCGAGCTGGCTGAGCAGCTTGGTGCGCTCCGCGATCTTCTGCTGCAGCACCATCGAGTTCTGTTCGACGGCCTTTTTGGCCTGAGCCGCGGCGGACAGCGCCTGGTCGTGCAGCGTCTTGAGGTCTTCGACGCTCTGCTCGGCGGTCACCAGCTGGGCCGCGAACGCCTCGGCGGCGTTGTTGTACTCGGTGGCCTTGGCGGCGTCACCGGCGGCGGTGGCCTGGTCGGCCAACGTCAGGGCTTGGCGCACGTTGACCTGAAGCTTTTCGATGTCTGCCAGCTGCCGGTTGAGCCGCATCTCCAGCTGCCGCTGGTTGCCGATCACTTGCGCCGCCTGTTGGGTCAGCGCCTGATGGGTGCGCTGGGCTTCCTCGATGGCCTGCTGAATCTGCACTTTGGGGTCGGCGTGCTCGTCGATCTTGGAGCTGAACAGCGCCATGAGGTACTTCCACGCTTTGACGAACGGATTGGCCATGAGTTAGCTCCACCTTCGCTTCTTGTGTGCCGGATGGGCCCTGGATGGGCTCGTGCTCACCCTGTGGCTCAATTTATCGGGTCGGCGCCGATCCCCCCACCCCTGACGCTGGATCCGATCGCCGGGTACACCCCGGCGTTCAGGCCACCGCCAGAGACGCCACCGGCGGAATGACGACCTTGGTGCTGGCGTCAATGGTGGCACCGTTTGCCCCGCTGGTTGGCGCGTTGTGATCCGCGCGTTCCTCGCTCGCCATCCGCTCGCCGGCGTTGGTGAGGACCGCCGACAGCGGGACTTCCAACGCATCGCAGATCGCGTTGAGCAGCTCGCTGGAAGGCTCCTTGCGACCGCGCTCCACCTCCGAGAGGTACCCGAGGCTCACCCGCGCTGAATCGGACACCTCGCGCAGCGTCCGGCCCTGTGACATCCGCGCCCCGCGCAACACGTCGCCGATGACCTCGCGCACCAATGGCGGCATCCTGCTCTCCTTCGTCCAGTCGGGCCTGCTCAGCACGTAATCAGCCGCAATTCAGCAGGCGCTCATTACGTGAACGCCAGCAGCGGTGGTGTTGGTTCCCGTTCGATGTCGACAAAATCACGGCCCGGACGCGCCTGACCCGTCCTGGTCAGCCCGCGATCAGCCGGTCGTTCGGCGAACTTCCCTAACGGTCGACACCACATAGTCGATACCAGTGACCACCGTGAGCACGATGGCAGCGCCCATCACCACCGCTGCCGCCACCCGGAACGGTCCCGACAGTGGTAGAACGAACAACCCGATCGCCAAAGCCTGGACCACGGTCTTGAGTTTGCCGCCCCAACTGGCCGGAATGACGCCGCGGCGAATCACAGCCAACCGCAGCAGGGTCACCCCGAGCTCGCGGGTCATGATCACTACCGTGACCCACCACGGCAAGTCACCGAGCATCGACAGTCCGATCAGCGCCGACCCGACCAGCGTCTTGTCCGCGATCGGATCGACGAACGCGCCGAATTCGGTTGCCATGCCGTAGTTGCGGGCCAGCAGGCCGTCTAACCGATCGGTGATGCCAGCAAGCGCAAAAATCACGAAAGCCACTATGCGGAAGACGATTTCGTGACCATCCCCGGCGAACAAGGCGAGCAGGAAAATCGGGACCAGCACCAGCCGCAACAAAGTCAGGGTATTGGCGAGGTTGGCGATTTGGGCGCGACCTGCCATCGGACCCGTTTGAGGCTGCCCCGACACGGCAACAGAATAACGGTTGACCAGCGCACCCGTCCCTGATGTCGATACTGTTACCCGTGACCGAAAGTCCACGGGATTACCGGCCGGTGGTCCGGCGCGCGCGAACATCTGATGTCCCCGCGATCAAACAACTCGTTGACACGTATGCGGGAAAGATCCTGCTGGAAAAGAACCTCGTGACACTCTATGAGGCCGTCCAGGAATTCTGGGTGGCCGAATACGAAGGCAAAGTGGTCGGTTGCGGGGCGCTACACGTGTTGTGGTCTGATCTCGGCGAGATCCGTACCGTCGCGGTCGACCCGGCGACGACCGGCCATGGTATCGGCCACGCGATCGTCAATCGGCTGTTGGAAGTCGCTCGCGAGCTGCAGTTGGAGCGGCTGTTCGTGTTGACCTTCGAGACCGAGTTCTTCGGCAAGCACGGGTTCACCGAGATCGAGGGCACGCCGGTCACCGCCGAGGTGTTCGAAGAAATGTGCCGCTCCTACGACATCGGTGTCGCCGAATTCCTGGATCTGAGCTACGTCAAGCCGAACATCCTGGGCAACTCCCGGATGCTGCTGGTGCTCTGACCCGAACCGCTACTCGTCGGCCTCGCTGTCGGATCCACCCAGGCCCCGGATCGCGGCCAACGTGGCGGCCAGCTCGTCGGGCTTGACCTGCACCTCGCGCGCCTTGGATCCCTCGCTGGGCCCGACGATGCCGCGGGTCTCCATCAGATCCATCAACCGTCCGGCTTTGGCGAAGCCGACGCGCAGCTTGCGCTGCAGCATTGAGGTGGAGCCGAACTGGCTGGACACCACCAGCTCGACGGCCTGCAGGAACACATCCATGTCGTCGCCGATATCGGGGTCGACGTCGGTACGTTCACTGGTGGTCTTGGCGGAGGTCACACCTTCGGTGTATTCGGGTTCGGCCTGGTCTTTGCAGGCGTTGACGACGGCGTGGATCTCCTCGTCGGTGATGAAGGCGCCCTGCAACCGGACGGGTTTGCTCGCGCCCATCGGCAGGAACAGGCCATCGCCCATCCCGATCAGCTTTTCGGCGCCAGCCTGGTCCAGGATCACCCGGCTGTCGATGAGCGACGACGTGGCAAAGGCCAGCCGGGACGGCACGTTGGTCTTGATGAGCCCGGTGACCACGTCCACCGATGGGCGCTGGGTGGCCAGCACCAGATGGATGCCGGCGGCGCGGGCCTTCTGGGTGATCCGCACGATGGCGTCCTCGACGTCTCGCGGCGACGTCATCATCAGGTCGGCCAGCTCGTCGACGATCGCAACGACGTAGGGGTAGGGCCGGTACTCACGCTGACTGCCCAGCGGCGCTGTGATCGCACCCGATCGCACCTTGTCGTTGAAGTCGTCGATGTGGCGCACCCTAGACGCCTGCATGTCTTGGTAGCGCTGCTCCATCTCGTCGACCAGCCAGGCCAGCGCAGCCGCCGCCTTTTTCGGCTGGGTAATGATCGGAGTGATCAGATGCGGAATGCCTTCATACGGCGTCAGTTCCACCATCTTGGGGTCGATCAGGATCATCCTGACCTCTTCCGGGGTGGCCCGGGTCAGCAGAGACACCAGCATGGAGTTGACGAAGCTGGACTTGCCGGATCCGGTGGAGCCGGCGACCAACAGGTGCGGCATCTTGGCCAGGTTGGCCGAGATGAAGTCCCCTTCGATGTCCTTGCCCAGCCCGATCACCAGCGGATGGCGGTCGCGGCGGGTCGACGGCGCGGTGAGCACGTCGGCCAGCCGCACCATTTCCCGATCGGTGTTGGGTACCTCGATGCCGACGGCGGACTTGCCGGGGATCGGGGCCAGCATGCGGACACTCTCGGTGGCCACCGCGTAGGCGATGTTGCGCTGCAGCGCGGTGATCTTCTCCACCTTGACGCCGGGCCCCAGCTCGACCTCGTAGCGGGTGACGGTGGGCCCGCGGGTGCAGCCGGTGACGGCCGCGTCGACCTTGAACTGGTTGAGCACCTCGCTGATAGCGATAGCCATGTGGTTGTTGGCGGCACTGCGTTTCTTCGGTGGGTCCCCCGCCACCAGCAGGCTCAGCGACGGCAGCGTGTAGGGACACTCGATGACCCGGTCCAGCTCTTGGGTGTCGTGTTCTCCTGCGGATCGGCCGCGACGGCGGCTCCGGGCGACAGGTTCGGGAATGGTGGGAATGTCATCCTCGAGAGGGAGCCGGGGAGAATCGGCTGACGGCCACGCCTGTGGCTCGTTTTCAGGGTGGAAAGACGCGTCATCGTAGTAACCGTCGGAAAAGTCTTCGCGCGCTCCGAAGTCCGCATCGTCGGCGAAGTCGTCTCCATAGTTGCCGTATTCAGCCTCGTCGGCGTAATCGCGTTGGAACAGCCGGGTGCCGAACATGGAACGCACCACATCGGGCACCTCGCGGATCGTGGTCCCGGTCAGCAACAGCAGCCCGAACAGCGCGCCGATGAACAACAGCGGCGCGGCGATCCAAGCCGTCAACCCGTCCGACAGCGGCCCTCCGATGGCAAAGCCAATGAATCCTGCCGCGCGACGCCGTAGTTCGGGATCTTCCGGCGAACCGGACCATAGGTGGCGCAGGCCGAGAAGCGAAAGAGCGATCAAGCTCGCGCCCAGGATCAGCCTGGGCCGCGCATCGGGGTTGGGCTGGGTACGCATCAGCGTCACCGCCACCGCCGCGGTGACCAATGGGAGCACCAGGACAGCCGAGCCGATAAATGTCCGGAGCACGGCATCGACCCAAGCACCCACCGGCCGGGCGGCGTCGAACCACGAGCTCGCGGCGACCACAACGGCAAGCCCGAGCAGAACCAGCGCGATTCCGTCGCGGCGATGTCCGGGCTCGATGTCGCGGGCCCGCCCGAGCGACCGCGCTGCACCGCCCGTACCCCTTGCCGCCATCAGCCAGGTGGCGCGCACGGCCCGGCCGCAGGTCAGCCCGGCGGCGACCAGCAGCGACCGGTTACGCCGTTTGGCGGGCCTGTTCACCCTTCTGCGAGGTGCTGCCGGTCGCGCACTTCGGGACCTACCTCGCGAAGTGGCCTTTGACCTGCTCGTTCGGGTTCCTGAGCGGGCGACGGTCTTACTAGCCATGCCGCCAAGGGTAGTCGCAAATACATCATCTGCACCACCCGCCACACTGGTAATGGTCCCCTAGTCGGACCGATCGTCAGGATGCGTGGGTAGGGTGACAACCGGTGATAAAAGTCATGCCGCCACCCACCCCAGGAGCTCCCAGGAGGCCCTAGCATGCCCGTCGTCGTCGTCGCCACCATGACCGTCAAGCCCGAATCGGTCGACACCGTCCGCGACATCCTCACCACCGCGGTCGAAGAAGTGCACGGCGAACCCGGCTGCCAGTTGTACTCGCTGCAGCAAACGGGTGAGACCTTCGTCTTCATCGAGCAATGGGAAGATCCCGAAGCACTCAAGGTGCACGGCACCGCGCCCGCTATCACGAAGTTGTTCGCGGCGGCCGGCGAGCACCTGGTGGGAGCGCCGGACATCAAGATGCTGCAGCCGATTCCCGCGGGCGATCCGGACAAAGGACAGCTGCGCCGGTGACCGACCTGTCGCCCGACGGGCCACTAAAAGGCAAAGTCGCGCTCATCACCGGAGCCGCGCGTGGCCAGGGCCGCGCACACGCGGTTCGACTGGCCGCCGACGGCGCGAGCGTGATCGCGCTCGACCTGTGCGAGCAGATCGCCAGCGTTCCCTATCCGCTGGCGACCCCGGACGACCTGGCGGCCACCGTCAAGCTCGTCGAGGACACCGGCGCCCGCATCGTGGCCAAACAGGGCGACGTCCGCGATCGCGCATCGCTGTCCGCCGCATTGCAGGCGGGCCTCGATGAGTTCGGCCGGCTCGACATCGTGGTGGCCAACGCCGGTATCGCTCCCATGCAGGCGGGAGCCGACGGCTGGCGCGACGTCATCGACGTCAACCTCACCGGCGTCCACCACACCGTGGAGGCCGCGATACCGACCATGATCGACCAGGGCACCGGCGGATCGATCGTGCTGATCAGTTCGGCCGCGGGACTGGCCGGCATCGGCAGCGCCGATGCCGGCTCCATCGGCTACGCCGCAGCCAAGCACGGGCTGGTCGGGTTGATGCGTGTGTACGCCAATCTGCTTGCACAGCACAGTATTCGGGTTAATTCGATACATCCGGCCGGTGTCGACACACCGATGATCAACAACGAGTTCATCCGGCAGTGGCTTGCCGACTTGGTCGCTCAGTCCGATTCGCCGCCGGATATGGGCAACGCGTTGCCGGTCCAGATTCTGCAGCCCGACGACATCGCCAATGCAGTGGCATGGCTGGTATCCGACCAGGCTCGCTACATCACCGGCGTGACCTTGCCGATCGATGCGGGCTTCCTGAATAAGCGGTAGCTGATGGCGCGAAATCCCGCGGCGCAGACCGCCTTTGGCCCGATGGTGTTGGCGGCCGTCGAACAAAACGAGCCGCCCGGCCGCCGGCTGGTGGACGACGACCTCGCGGATCTGTTTTTGCCGGCGCCACTGCGATGGCTCGTCGCGGCCACCCGGTCGGCGCCGCTCCGCGGTCTGATGATCCGCGGATCGGAGTTCACACGCCCCGGGCTGTGGGCCAATCTGGCGTGCCGTAAACGTTTCATCGCCGACAAGCTCAAAGAAGCGCTCGATGACATCGACGCGGTTGTCATCCTCGGCGCCGGATTGGACACGCGGGCCTACCTGCTGACACGTCGGGTCCGCATCCCCGTCTTCGAAGTAGACCTGCCAGTCAACATCGCCAGGAAGGCCAAGGCGGTCCGACGGGTCCTGGGCGAGCCGCCGCTGTCGGTTAGATTGGTGGCGCTGGACTTCGAGAATGACGACCTACTCACCTCGTTGGCCGAGCACGGCTATCGCACCAATTACCGTGCTTTCTTCATCTGCGAAGCCGTGACCCAATACCTCACCGAAGACGGTGTCCGGCGGACCTTGGAGGGACTACGGGCGGCCGCCCCGGGTAGCCGATTGGTGTTCACCTACGTGCGCCGGGACTTCATCGACGGGACAAATCGGTACGGCACCCGGACCTTGTATCGCTCCGTCCGCCAACGTCAGCAACTGTGGCATTTCGGCTTACAGCCCGACGAGGTCGCGGGGTTCATCGCTGATTACGGTTGGCGGCTGGTGGAGCAGGCCGGTCCCGATGAACTTGTTCACCGCTATGTCGAGCCCACCGGCCGCAAACTCAAGGCCTCGCAGCTGGAATGGTCGGCCTACGCGGAGAAGACCTAGGCGGCGCGTCGCGACACTGCAACGGCGGCGATGACACGTCGAAAAGCGCAGCCGTGGTTTAAGTTTCGCGGGGGCAGGCTGGTGGCGCGGGGCTGATTCAGATCTCGATGACCGTCGGCACGATCATCGGCTGCCGGCGGTAGGTTTCGCCCACCCACTTGCCGACGGTGCGTCGCACGCCCTGGGCGATCCGGATCGGGTCGGTCACGTTGGCGGCGACCAGCGATTCCAGCTCCGCCTCGACCTTGCGCAGGGCGGGCTCAAGGGCCTTGGGATCTTCGGAGAATCCGCGCGAATGTAGTTGTGGCGCAGCCACCGGACGGCCGGTGCCGCGCGTTACCACCACGGTCACCGTGACAAAACCCGACGACAAAATGAGCCGTTCGCCCAAGGTGATATCGCCGACATCGCCGGTGATCAAACCGTCGACGAACATCTTGCCGATAGGCACCGCACCGGCGATGGAAGCCTTTCCGGCAACCAGATCGACGCTGACACCGTTCTCGGCCAACAGAATCGACTCCTCCGGCACCCCGGTGCGGGCCGCCAGCTTGGCGTTGGCGCGCAGCATCCGCCAGGTGCCGTGCACCGGCATCACATGGCGGGGCCGCACCCCGTTGTACAAGAACAGCAGCTCACCGGCGTACGCGTGGCCTGAAACATGCACCCGGGCTTGGGCATTGGTGACGACTCGGGCTCCGATCTTGGAGAGCGCATCGATAACGCCGTAGACCGCCTCCTCGTTGCCCGGGATCAGCGATGACGACAACACCACGAGGTCACCCGCGGTCAGCGTGATGCTGCGATGCTCGCCGCGTGACATCCGCGACAAGGCCGACATGGGCTCGCCCTGGGTGCCGGTGGTGATCAGCACCACCTGCTCGGGTGCCATCATCTCGGCCGCCGAGATGTCGATCAGGTCGGAGTCGGCCACTCGCAGGAAGCCCAGCTCCCGGGCGATGCCCATGTTGCGCACCATGGATCGTCCGACGAACGACACCCGCCGGCCCAATGCCACTGCGGCATAGATGATCTGCTGCACCCGGTCCACATTGGAGGCAAAGCACGCCACGATGACACGACCGTCGGCGCCCCTGATCAGCCGGTGCAGCGTCGGGCCCACCTCGCTTTCCGATGGCCCGACGCCGGGAATCTCGGAGTTGGTCGAGTCGCACAGGAACAGGTCCACACCGGCGTCACCGAGCCGGGACATGCCGGGCAGGTCGGTGGAGCGGCCGTCCAGCGGAAGCTGGTCGAGCTTGATGTCGCCGGTGTGCAAGACGGTTCCCGCGCCCGTGTAGACCGCGATGGCCAGCGCGTCCGGGATGGAATGGTTGACGGCGAAGTACTCGCACTCGAACACACCGTGCCTGGTGCTCTGCCCCTCTGCGACTTCGACGAACACCGGTTTGATACGGTGCTCACGGCATTTCGCGGCGACCAGCGCCAAGGTGAACTTCGACCCGACGACCGGGATATCGGGCCGCAGCTTGAGCAAGAACGGAATCGCGCCGATGTGGTCCTCGTGCGCGTGGGTCAGCACCAGCGCCTCGATGTCGTCGAGCCGGTCCTCGATATGCCGCAGATCCGGCAGGATCAGGTCGACACCGGGCTCGTCGTGGCCGGGGAACAGCACACCGCAATCGATGATCAGCAGCCGGCCCAGGTGCTCGAAAACCGTCATATTGCGGCCGATTTCGCTGATGCCGCCCAGCGCGGTGACCCGCAACCCGCCTGAGGTCAGAGGACCTGGTGGCGCGAGGTCTTCGTTCACCTGTGGCTCACCGAAGCACCGAGGCCGCACGCATATCGGCAGCCAACATATCGATCTGATCCGGCGTTGCCGCCATCTGCGGCAGCCGGGGATCACCGACGTTGATGCCCTGCAGGCGCAGACCCGCCTTGGACAGCGTCACCCCGCCCAGACGGCTCATCGCGTTGCACAGCGGGGCGACCGTGACGTTGATCTTGCGGGCGGTGGCGATATCCCCCGAACCAAAGGCGGACAACAACTCTCGCAGCTGACCTGCCGCCACATGAGAAATCACGCTGATGAAGCCGGTGGCACCCATCGCCAGCCAGGGCAGGTTCAGCGCATCGTCGCCGGAGTAGTAGGCCAGTCCGGTCTCGGCCATGATCTGGCCACCGCTGTGCAGATCGGCTTTGGCGTCTTTGACGCCAACGATGTTCGGGTGTGACGCCAACGTGCGGATGGTGTCGGGTTCGATCGGCACTACCGAACGCCCGGGGATGTCGTAGAGCAGCACCGGGAGCTCGGTCGCGTCAGCGACGGCAGTGAAATGCGCGATCAAGCCAGTTTGTGGCGGCTTCGAGTAGTACGGCGTGACCACCAGGAGTCCGTGCGCGCCTTCGGCCGCGCAGGCTTTGGCCAGCCGGACGCTGTGAGCGGTGTCATAGGTGCCCGCGCCGGCGATGACGCGGGCCCGGTCACCCACCGCTTCCAGCACGACACGTAACAGCTCGAGTTTCTCGTCGTCAGTGGTGGTCGGCGACTCGCCGGTGGTTCCCGAGACCACCAGGCCGTCGCACCCCGCGTCCACCAGGTGGTTTGCCAGTTGCGCCGCGACGGCTGTGTCAAGAGAGCCATCGGCGCCAAAAGGTGTCACCATCGCGGTCAGCAGGGTTCCCAACCGTGCGGGGACGTCGAATCCGACGGTGCTCACGGTCCCAGGTTACCTGGCGGTGCCAAGGGTATTTAGTTGCCGCGCTCTCAAGCCTCGGTGGCTAACGGGCTGGTGGCGACCTCGGTGCCGTCGGCCAGGGTGGAAATCTCGAAGTCGGCGAACACCGCGGGTGCCACGTCGACGAGCTGGCGCAGGCACTCGATGGCCAGACGCCGGATTTCCACGTCGGCGTGCTCGCTGGCGCGCATGGCAATGAAGTGCCGCCAAGCCCGGTAGTTCCCGGTCACCACGATGCGGGTTTCGGTGGCGTTGGGCAGCACAGCGCGAGCGGCTTGACGGGCCTGCTTGCGCCGCAAAACGGCATTGGGCTGGTCGGCGAATTTGGCTTCCAGCCTGGCCAGCAGTTCGGTGTAGGTGGCACGGCTGGCATCGGCGGCCGCGGCCAGGATCTGCTGCAGTTCGGGATCGTCGTCCATGCCCGGTGGCACAACGACCTGCGAGTCCCCCTCCGGCACGTAGCGCTGCGACAGCTGCGAGTAGGAGAAATGCCGGTGCCGGATCAGTTCATGAGTGCACGATCGCGAGATGCCGGTGATGTAGAACGACACACTGGCGTGCTCGAGCACCGAAAAGTGACCGACGTCGATGATGTGCTTGATATAGCTGGCGTTGGTCGCGGTCCTCGGATTGGCCTTCGACCAGCTCTGATAGCAGGCCCGGCCGGCGAACTCGACCAGCGCGGAGCCACCGCCGGCGTCGGTGGTCCACGGCACGTCCGGCGGCGCCAGGAAGTCGGTCTTGGCGATCAGTTGCACGCGTAGCGGCGCGGTCTCGGCCACGGCGCCCACCTTAAAGCGTGCCGATCGCCTCGGCGTCCCTGACCCGCACCTTGCCTGACATCAGCAGCGGTAGCAGGGCGTCGCGGAAGGCGGACATTGCCAGGCATTCGGCGCGACGCGCGTGACACAGCGCACCCAGGCCGGTGATCGTCCGCGAGGCTGCCGGGGCCAAACGGCGGACATCTCGGACCCGAACATCTAATAGGTCACGCGGTTGGATCCGCTGATGACTCCCTGAGGTCCCGGCGACCTGCCGCTGCAGCCTTTCTGAGACATCACATTGGCCCAGCGCCGACCACAGTGCCGACGTATCAACACCACTCGGCCTCACTACGACGAACTCCGTACTGGCCAATGCCATCTCGGAAGGCAGACTCACGACATTCCAGATTCGCGGAATTCTGGGATTCAGCTTTGCGAACAAGACGCACGGCTCCGACAAGAAGAACTTGCCGCTCTTCACGGATTCAGCGCTGACGAGCTGGGGTTTCGCGCCGTCATCGAAGGCCGGAAGGCTGAAATGAGCGACCAGGTCGTCGAATTCTTCGGGGTTGAGAAATGCCGTCGACCGGCTCGCCAGGTGCGACAGCGGCGCGTAATCAGAGACCAATTCGGCGGTGGCAACCATCAGACTCTCAGCGGTCTCGATCACGCGTTGGTTGGCGGTTATTTTGTCGTCGAGGGCGCCGAGGAGCTCGGCAATCCGCTGACGTTCACGGGCTGCGACGGTCCAGACCGAAACGTCGCGGAGAATTCTCTGGTTGAGCAGAGGCTGTCCTGATCCGGCCCGGTGTTCGTTGAGCCGACAGGTGTGCATCGCGTAATACCAATATCGCGTCTCTTGTGGGTCCTTGGCTCGGCACACCAGGGCGTTGTCGGTGACCCAGACATCGGAATCGCAATAACGCAGGCTGCCGCAATACGATCCGACGCGCCCCAGGACGATCAGCGGGCCGCTCGCGTTGTGCTCCGCCGCGTAACCGATCGCCCCATTGGCGCCGTAGACGGGAAAGCGCCCGCTTGAAACTCGCCCCGGCAAGCTACATCCGTTCCTGAAGTCGAGATGGTCACCCAGCCTGGCCTTCACCGCAGACGCTCCAGTTGCTCTCGCACAAGCTTTTCCAGTCGGGCGGATTCGTCGAGCGCCGCGAGCAGGTCGTTGCTCAACCGCGCGATCTTCTCGTCGACCGGCTCCCCGTCGTCCTCGGCGGCAGGCGCACCCACATACCGTCCCGGCGTGAGCGTGTAGCCGGAGGCTCTGATGTCGTCCAGCGACGCGGATTTGCAGAATCCCGGAACATCCTGGTAGGTAATCCCTTTCGCATCCGCCGAATCCGACCCGCACCATGCGTGATAGGTGTCGCCGATACGGACGACCTCCTCGTTGGTCAGTGCGCGCTCAGCGCGATCCACCAGGTAGCCGAGCCCGCGGGCGTCGATAAACAGCACCTGACCGGACCGATCGACCTTGTCCATGGCAAAGAACCACAGACACACCGGAATTCCGGTGCTGCGAAACAGCTGTGCGGGTAGTGCGACCATGCAGGACACCAGGTCCGCCTCGATGATCCGCGCCCGAATGTCACCTTCCCCGCCTGCATTCGACGACATCGAGCCGTTCGCCATTACCACGCCCGCCTTACCGCCTGGCGCCAGCTTGGACAGGATGTGTTGGATCCAGCCGTAGTTCGCGTTGCTAGCGGGCGGGACACCGAAGCGCCACCGCGGGTCGTGTTCGTCGCGGGCCCAATCCTTGATGTTGAATGGCGGATTGGCCATCACGTAGTCCATCTGCACGCCGGCGTGCAGATCGTTGATAAACGTATCGCCGCAGCACGCGCCCAGGCCGGTGTTGTCGATGCCGTGGACGGCGAGGTTCATCTTCGCCATCCGCCAGGTCTGCTCGACGCTCTCTTGACCAAAGATCGCGACATCCGTGGGGTCGCCATCGTGCTCGGTGATGAAGTTCTCGGTCTGCACGAACATCCCGCCCGAGCCGCAACACGGGTCGTACACCCACCCACGCGACGGTTCGAGGACCTCGACGATCACCCGCACGACGCTGGGCGGGGTGAAGAATTCACCGCCCCGCCTTCCTTCAGCGCGGGCGAAATTGCCGAGGAAGTACTCGTACACTTCCCCCATCAGGTCCCGCGCGCGATGGCTGCCCTGCCTACTGAATCGCACGGTGCTGAGCAGGTCGACCAGCTCGCCGAGCCGGCGCTGATCAACGCTGTGGTACAGCTGCGGCAGGGTGCCGGCCAGCATGGGGTTGGCCGCCATCACGGCCTCCATCGCCTCGTCGACGAGCTGACCAATGTCGGGTTTTGCGTTGTCCACCAACAACTTCCAGCGCGCAGTCGGCGGAACCGCGAACTCGCCGTCGGGCCTCTCACCGTGGGCGTCAGAGACGTATTTGAGGAACACCAGCCCAAGGACCACGTCCTTGTACTGGCTGGCCGAAAGGGACCCGCGCAGCTTGTCGGCCGCCTTCCAGAGCGTGTCTTTGAGCTCTTTCATCGTTGACGGCTCCTCTGACATGCTTCCGCCCATCAGCTCACCCGCTTGGCAGTCGCGCGTAGCTCCCCGGCCAAATCGCCGCGGCTGGACACGCTGAACCCACCCAGTCCCAACCATGACGCCATCGACTCCAGCTCGCCGGCCAGCGCCGCGACCACCCGGGCCCGCGGCGCGTCGGGCTCACCGAACGCGCCCACGACGCGCAGCGTGTTGGAAGCTCGGTCGGCCTTGAGGTCGACTCGCGCGACCAGACGTCCGTCCAGCAGCAGGGGCCACACGTAATAGCCGTACCGGCGTTTGCTGGGCTTGGTGTAGATCTCGATGCGGTAATGAAAGCCAAACAGCCGCTCTACCCGGGGCCGGAAGAAGACCAACGGGTCGAATGGACACAGCAGCGCGGTTCCGCGGTCCAGCCGCGGCACTGTCCGGCCGGCCCGCAGATACGCCGGCGCGGACCACCCTTCGACGTCGACCCGCTCAATCTCACCGGCTGCCACCAGGTCAGCGATAGCCGGCTTGACCTGCTGGGCCGACAGCCGAAAGTAGTCGCGGATGTCAGCCTCGGTGCCTACACCCAGCGCGGTGGCGGCCCGCAGCGCAAGCTCGCGGACTGCCTCGTCGTCGTCAACCTCGCGGGACAGCACGCTCGGCGGCAGCACCCTCTGCACCAGGTCGTAGTGGCGAGCGAAGCCCACGCGGGTGGCTGTGGTGAGCACCCCGGAGGCGAACAGCGCCTCGGCGACCCATTTGGTGTCCCTGCGGCTCCACCAGGCTCCCCTGGCGGCGCGCGGCTCGGCGGCCAGATGCGCCTCGATCTGCCCGGCGGTGCTCGGCCCGATTTCGGCGATGGCGGCGACGATGTTGTCGGCGAGTTGCGGGTTGGCTTTGACGATATGGCTGCCCCAGCGGCCATGCGCGCACTGGCGGGGTAGGAGCGATGCCCCGTGCGAGATGTCGGGAACCCCGACAGTTGAACGCTTCACGTGCCTGCTAATCCTGTTGTCCTGCAAGGTATTTCCCGCTGCGGCGGCGACAGCAACGGGACTCGAGCGGGACCGCGGCGGCGAATTTGGCGACAAATCGGCCACTGAACTGCAGGTATTAGGAATGCGGCACCGAGAGCGTCACCGGCTGCGGTGCCCAGCAGCACTCCGCAGGCCCGGTCAAGTCACCACTGCGAGGCTTACTGAGGCCCGCCAGGTTCCCCTGGGTGCGGTTCCCCACGTCCACCAGGTCCCCCGGGTCCGGGGTGCGGTTCCCCAGGTCCACCACCAGGTCCCCCGGGTCCGGGGTGCTGTTCCCCAGGTCCACCAGGTCCCCCCCAGTGTTCGTCGTAGGGGCCATTGTGCCAGTGGTCGTGGTCGCGGGATTCACCGTCGTACCAGTGGTCGTCGTGGCAGCGGCCCCAGTCCCAGTTGTCGCCCCACCCCCAATCCCACCAATCGCCGGGGCACCAGTGATAATCCGGGAACGGCGCAGGTTGAGCCTGGGCGACGGCAGCCGCCCCCAAACCCGCGAGTCCTAAACCGGCGGTCATTACGACCGTTGATGCTGCGACACGTGCGATGTTTTTCATGCTGGAAGCCTAGTACCCGCTGTTGCCTAAACGTAGAGGAACGGATGCGTAGCAACCCAGGTCAGGGCCAGTCTGACGTGTGTCCTTACCTGCAGTGCCCATGCCTCACGTGATGCATCACCTAGCGTCAGGCCCTCGGTGTCAACCTGTCGTGGGCCCGGTTAGGAACACCAGACGGAACTTGCCGATATGGATCTCGTCGCCGCTGGCCAGCACCGCCGACTGCACCGGTTCACGATTGAGATAGGTCCCGTTGAGGCTGCCGATGTCGACGACCCGGAATTCGCCGTTTTCCCGTCGGAACTCGGCGTGCCGACGGCTAACGGTGACGTCGTCGAGGAAGATGTCGCAACCGGGGCCGCGGCCAGCGGATGTGACGGGCTGATCCAGCAGGAACCGCGACCCGGCATTGGGGCCGCGCTTCACGACAAGCAGCGCCGAGCCGCTCGACAACCCTTCGACTCCCCACACCTCCGCCTCAGCGGCGGCAGCGGGCGAAACGTCGAGCTCGCCTAGCAAATCCTCGCGGTAAGCGGGGGTAGTTTCCGTGGTGACGTCGTCAGACGTCTGGTCGTTGTCCTTTTGGCTCATGTGCTGTTCCTTGTCGGCCAGTTCTGGCGGTATGGCATGAGCTTCAGTTCACCTGACTCTAATACTCAGACGTTACCGGCGGACTAGCTCTGTGGTCGCGTTTGACTGAGTCAGCGCCAGTTTCGAGGTTGGCGCAATGTGCGTCCTAGAAGAAAGTGCATGTGCCGGTACCGGCGCATCCGCCAGCGCAGCAACGGCCAGTCGTCGACGGCCATCAGCGCGGCTTCGTGCGCCCAGTACTCGGCCAGCAGCCGCGACGAACGCGGGCCCCAGGCGGCGCGGTCCAACACGCCGCGGTCGTAGGGGCCCAGCCGGCTGAACACGGGCGCGTAGTGGGCGCGCACCGCCACCGACACCGAATCCAGTTGCAGTACTTGAATCCTCGATATGAGCCGCCTCAGATGCGCACGGGTAATCGGACCGGCCGGTTTGGGCTCGGCGAAGCCCTGTGCAGCGACCGCCACCCGGCGGGCCTGCGCGGCGGTCAAGGTACTCATGAACGGCGATAACTGTGAAACCGGTACCGCAGCCCCGAGCGGCTGAGGCGCCACTCCCCCGTCGCACCCAGCCACGTCTCGTCGAGCACCGGGGCCAGCACGTCGTCGTCATCCCGCCGCAGATCGATTGCAACCTCGGTGACCTCGCATCGGGTGGCGAGCGGCAGCGCGAGCAGATAGATCTGCTCGCCGCCGATGACCCATGTCTCGGGCTCGGTCAGGGCCTGTTCGAGTGAATCGACCACCTCGGCTCCGTCGGCCATGTAGTCAGTCCGGCGGGAGAGTACGACATTTCTGCGGCCCGGCAGCGGCCGAACCCTAGCCGGCAACGATTCCCAGGTCCGCCGGCCCATGACCACCGTGTGCCCCATGGTCACTTGTTTGAAGCGGGCCAGGTCTTCGGGCACCCGCCAGGGGATGTCGCCGCCGCGGCCGATGACACCGGACGTCGACTGAGCCCAGACGAGGCCCACGAGCGTCATACAGCGACGGGAGCTTTGATCGCCGCGTGCGGATTGTAGTTCTTCACGACGACGTCGTCGTAGGTGTAGTCGAAGATCGAATCCCTTTTGCCCAGAAAGAGTTCCGGGTACGGCCGCGGCTCGCGGCTGAGCTGGAGCCGCACCTGTTCGACGTGATTGTCGTAGATGTGGCAGTCGCCGCCCGTCCAGACGAACTCGCCGACCGATAGACCGGCCTGGGCGGCCATCATATGGGTGAGCAGCGCGTAGCTGGCGATGTTGAACGGCACACCGAGAAACAGGTCGGCGCTGCGCTGGTAGAGCTGGCAGCTCAGCCGCCCGTCGGCCACGTAGAACTGGAAGAACGCGTGACACGGCGGCAGTGCCATCTGCGGGATTTCGCCGACGTTCCAGGCCGACACGATGATGCGCCGCGAGTTCGGGTCGGTGCGCAGCAAATCCAGCGCGGCACTGATCTGGTCGATGTGCTCGCCCGAAGGAGTCGGCCAGGATCGCCATTGCGCGCCGTAGATCGGCCCGAGATCGCCTGTGCTGCTAGCCCACTCGTCCCAGATGGTGACTCCGTGCTGTTGCAGCCAGCCGACGTTGGAGTCGCCACGCAAGAACCACAGCAACTCGTAGACAACCGATTTGAAATACACCTTCTTGGTGGTGAGCAGCGGGAAGCCGGCCGACAGGTCGTAGCGCAACTGGTGGCCGAACAGGCTGCGGGTCCCGGTGCCGGTGCGGTCGGATTTGGCCGCACCCCGTTCGAGCACCAGACGCAGCAGGTCCTCGTATGGCGTCGCGATCGGCACGCGGCCAGCTTACGTCGAGGGACTAGGAGTAGAACGTAGGCCATGCCGAAAATCACCAATAGCGTCACCACTCCTGATGGCTCCTGCACCGTCCGCCTGTTCACCCCCGACGGGGAGGGCCCCTGGCCGGGTGTGGTCATGTACCCCGATGCCGGCGGGGTGCGTGACACCTTCGAGCAAATGGCCGCCAAACTGGCCGGATTCGGCTACGCGGTGCTGCTTCCGGATATGTACTACCGCAACACCGACTGGGCCCCGTTCGACATGGCCACCGTGTTCGGCGACAAACAGGAGCGCAAGCGGTTGTTTTCCATGATCGGCAGCATCACTCCGGACAAGATGGCCAGCGATGCCGGTGCCTTCTTCGACTACCTGGCGGCTCGCCCGGAGGTGTCCGGGGAGCGATTCGGCGTGTGCGGCTACTGCATGGGCGGGCGGACCTCGATCGTGGTGGCCGGCCGTCTTCCGGACCGCGTCGCCGCCGCGGCGTCGTTCCACGGCGGCGGCCTGGTGACCGACACCGCGGACAGCCCGCACCTGCTGGCCGATCGGATGAGTGCCACGGTGTATGTGGGTGGCGCCGAGAACGACGCGTCGTTCACGGCCGATCACGCTGAACAGCTCGACAAGGCGCTGACGGCGGCCGGTGTGGCGCACACCATCGAGTGGTATTCGGCGGCCCACGGGTTCGCGGTCCCGGACAACCCGCCCTACGACGCGGCCGCCGACGATCGGCATTGGCAAGCGATGACGGAGGTATTCGGTTCAGCGCTGCCGCGTTGAGGTACCGCCGCCGGTCAGGTCAATTGCCCGCTCGCCAGCGACAGCCTTCGGGCTGGTCCGTCCCAGCGTGGTTCACGCGCTGCCTTTCTGGGCTGAGCGCGTCCGGCTGACCGCGTCGAGCAGCAGCGTCGCGGCCACCGTCGCCCCGTCGGTGCGGATCTTGCCGGCCACGGCGCTCGCTCGTGCGCGGGTCTCGGGGCTCAGGGTCGTTTTGAGCGCGGCTGACAGGGACTGGATCGTCGCAGTCCGACCGTCGTATGCGGTGCCGATGCCCAGGTCGGCCACCCGAGCGGCCCAGTACAGCTGGTCCGCCCCCTGGGGTACCACTACCTGAGGCGCGCCGGCCAGGGCGACTGTCGTCGTCGTGCCCGCGCCGCCGTGGTGCACGACGGCAGTCACCCGGCCGAACAGCGCCTGATGGTTGACCTCGCCGACGGCAAAGCAGTCGTCACGGTCGTCGATCGGGGCCAGGTTGGCCCAGCCGTGGGAGATGAGCGCGCGGCAGCCGTGCGCGCGGATCGCCTCGATGGCCATCCGGGCGATGTCCGTCGAGGCGCGCAGGGGCATGCTGCCGAAGCCCACGTACACCGGTGGTGTGCCAGCGTCGAGGAACGCCACCAACTCGGCCGGGAGTGGGCGTTCGTCCTGCAGGAGCCACGCGCCGGTTTGGACGACGTCGAGGTCTGTCGGCTCCTGCCACGGGCCCAGGGTCGGATCCGCCGCCAGCCACGGGTGGTCGGTGAAGGCGTAGTCACGGACGTTGTCCACCGGTGGCAGGCCGATCGACGCCCGGTGGCCGTTGAGCGTCGCGCCTAACAGCGCGTTCGCGTTCTGCGCGTCCAGGTCCCACAGCATCCGGTTGTCGGCCACGAACAGTGCGAACGGCAAGCCCCAATACGACGGCGGCGGGTGGTGCGGCGACGGCAGGTGGGTCGGGTGGTAGCTCGCGTATACGTAGTGGACGCCCAGTTTCTCGGTTACCGACCGCGCGCCCGCCGCGGTCCACGGCAGGCCGGTCGCTACCAGCGCATCACATCCCTCGGCCGCGGCGGCGACCGTGTCGAACTGCGCGGCGATCAACTCGTCCACGTGCCGGCGCAGCTCTGCCTCCGACGGCGGCGTCGCGGCGGTCGTCATCGCGCGCACCGACCCGCCGAATGGCACCAGCGGCACGCCAAGACCGGCCAGCCGCTCTGCGAACTCCTCATCCGGCGGCGCACACACCCGCACCTCTGCGCCGAGTGCCCGCAACTGCACCGCGAGTCCCGCCAGCGGTTCGACGCCCCCGCGCGAATCGTATGTCGACAACAACACACGCATTCGCGACTCCCATGGCCGGAGGTTCTGGTTTCGCCAAACGATTCTTCAGCACCGTCGCACGCCGCGCGAGCTCAAGAGGGGCTCTGGCCTCGACACGCTCAGAGGTCTGCAATGGTGTTGCCCACGGCTGGCTAATGCCTGAAGCGGCGGGCGTGGAGATTCAAGCCAGTCTTTGCTGTGCTGGAGCAGCCGTCCATGCAATATCGAGCACATTGATTTTCAGCAAATAAACGCGAGCATAATATTGCGTTAATAATGTTGATTGCCACTGGAAATAATTCGACATGCTACTAATACGGCTAACTAACTGTGGACTTGCCGTTGTACATACCGTAGCATTTGCTGTCAGCGGGTGAGGTGGGAGTGAGCTTCACTGCATCGGGCACAGAACCAGCGCGATGACGGAGGAAGCCGTGGTTACGAACATTCCCACAACCGCTGACGGTCGACGCATCGAGCGCAGACGTCCGACGCCGCCTGACCAATTGCCCATAGAAGCACTGCAGCAGATGCCTGCGCTGGTCGTCTTGGAGCGGCTGCCGGCGCCGGCCCTGGCGATCGACCGCGCTGGAACCATTCTGTTCGCCAACGGCGCGTTCTGCGACATGGTGGGCTACTCGTCCGACGAGCTCCTATCGATGACGTTCGAAGAAATTTTCCACCGCCTGCCCGCCAATGACCGCCGGGTCGCGCTGGTTGGAACGGACGCCCCGCGGCTTGTCGAACTGCGACACAAATACGGCCACCCTGTGTGGGCCAGCATGAGCAAGTCGGCCATGCGGCGCCGTGACGACACCGTCGTGCTGGCCACCTTTCACGACCGCACCGAAGAGCTATGGCTTAACAGCGCCGCCCTAGATCACGACACCGGCAGGTCCGTCAACTCGGCCAGTCTCGCCCGGTGACGGTAGGCGGTGCCGAGGGCCAACTGATCGCTCTTGGCTCGCTTGAGGTACAAGTGCGCCGGATACTCCCACGTCATCCCGATGCCGCCATGCAACTGCACGCACTCCTCGGCGGCGTGCACAGCGATGCCGCTGCAGTAAGCCTGCGCAATAGCCGCCGCGATGGCCGCGTCTTCATCGGCCCGAGCGGACGTGTCCGCGGCGTAGCGGGCCGCCGCCGTCGCCGCACCGACCTCAAACCACAGATCCGCCAGCCGGTGCTTGATCACCTGATAGGAGCCGATCGCGCGGCCAAACTGCTTGCGCTGCTTGGCATAAGCCAGCGTAGTGTCAAAACACCACTGGGCCACCCCGAGTTGCTCGGAGGCTAGCAGCGCCGCCCCGGTCTGAAGCGCCGCCGCCAAGGGGGCATCCCCGGCGCCGACCCGGGACGACGCCGCGGCCGAGAACTGCACTTTCGCAAGGGGTCTCGTCATATCCAGCGCCAGCAGCGGCGACACCTCGACACCGGCCGCGGTCGCCGAGACGGTATGCAGCTCGAGTCCGTCCGGGCCGGCAACCGGCACCACCAGTACGTCGGCTTCGCCGGCACCTGCGACGCTGCTGACTGATCCGGTCAGGCCATCGGCGCCGATGCTCACCCCCACGACCGGATCGCCTGGCGCGGTGGACAGTGGCACCACCAGCGCCGCGGTGAGCTCACCCTGCGCCAGCGCAGACACGGTCTCGGTCTCGCCGGCGCGCAAGAGCGCGACCGTGGCCAGCACCGCGCTGGACAAGTACGGCACCGGCGCGACGGCCCGGCCGATCTCCTCCATGACGACCGCGGCCTCGCGCGCACCTGCGCCGGCACCTCCGAGCGACTCGGGCACCAGCAGTCCGGCCACCCCCAGCTCGGCGGCCAGCGTCTGCCAGACACCTGAAAAACCTTGCGGCGCTGGGTCATAGGCGCGTGCAACCGATTCCGGTGGGCAGCGGTCGGCGAACAGATGGCGAACGCTGTCCCGCAATGCCTCCTCGGTGTCGGAGTACAACAAGTCGCCGGTACTCATCGGTCCAGGTCTTTCCAGGCGACGTCTTTGTCGACGCGATGTTCGCCCGGCAGGCCAAGAATCCGCTCGGAGATGGTGTTGCGGAGAATCTCCGAGGTGCCGCCCTCGATCGAATTGCCGCGCGCCCGCAGGTAGCGGTACCCGGGCTCGCGTCCGATCAGGTCGACCACTTCTGTTCTGCGCATGGTCCAGTCGTCGTAGTGCAGCCCGGACTCGGCATGCAGCTCGAGGTCGAAACCCGAGATGGCTTGCGCCAGACGGGCGAAGGCCACCTTCATCCCGGCACCTTCGGGTCCGGGCTGACCGGCGACGGCCTGCTGTCGCAGTCGTTCACCGGCCAGCCGAAGCACCTCTGCTTCGACCCACAGCCGCATGAGCTCGTCGTGCATGACAGGGTTGCGCAGCCCCGGCTCGTCCCGCCAGGCTCCGGTGACCTTTCCGATGAGCCCGCCTTCGCGCGGAGCACCCGGGCGAGAACCGATCGCGACCCGCTCGTTGTTGAGCGTGGTGGTCGCAACTCGCCAGCCGCCGCCCTCCGAGCCGAGCCGATTCGCATCGGGCACCCGGACGTCGGTGAGGAACACCTCGTTGAACTCCGCCTCGCCGGTGATCTGGCGCAACGGCCGGACTTCGACACCGGGTTGCGTCATGTCACACAGGAAGTAGGTCAGGCCAGCGTGTTTGGGCACCGTCGGGTCGGTGCGGGCGACCAGGATGGCCATCTGCGCGTGCTGGGCCATCGATGTCCACACCTTCTGCCCGTTGACAATCCAGTCGTCGCCGTCGCGGACCGCGCGGGTGGCCACCCCGGCCAGGTCGGATCCCGCGCCCGGCTCGCTGAACAACTGGCAGTAGACATGCTCGCCGGTGAACAACGGGCGAAGGAACTTTCGCTTCTGCTCGTCGGTCCCGAACGCCGCGATCGTCGGTGCCGCCATGCCCATCCCGATGAAGTTCTTCACGGTGCCGCCTACCGGCGCGCCCGCGGCGGCCAGCTGGGCGTCAACCCGTTCCTGCGCAGTCCGCGGCAGATCCAGCCCACCGAAACCCCGCGGCAGGTGCACCCAGGCCAGCCCAGCGTCGAACCGCGCACCCAGGAAATCCCGCGGCTCGGTGGTCGCCGGATCGTGCTCGTCCAACAGCGCCTGCACCCGCGCGTCCAGGTCGGCTGCATCTGCGGCGTTCATTGTTTGCCTGCTGGTTGAGACCGGAAGCCCTGCGCAGGGCCGAGCAGAAGACCGCCGTCGATGACCATCGTCTCGCCGGTGATCCAGCTCGCCGCGTCGGAAACCAGGAAGGTGACCGCCCCCGCCACATCGACCGGCTCACCGATGCGCCCGAGCGCTATTGACGACGCCAGCGGATCCTCATGGTCCTTCCACAGCGCCTCAGCCAGCCTGGTGCGAACGACGCCGGGGCAGATCGCATTGACCCTGATACCCGGTGAGAGCTCCAGCGCCAGTTGCTTGGTGACGTGGATCAGCGCTGCCTTGGTGGCGTTGTACATACCCATGGCCGGCGACTGGTGCATACCGCCGATGGAGGCGGTGTTGACCACCGCACCGCCGTGCTCGCCCATCCACGACTTGACGACGAGCGAGGTCCACATCAGCGGGGCCCACAGGTTGACGTCGAAGATCTTGGCGAAGCGGGCGTGATCCTGGTCGATCAGCGGACCGTATGCCGGATTGGTTCCCGCGTTGTTGACCAGGATGTCGATGCCGCCGAAGCGCTCCAGCGTGAGGTCCACGCAGCGCCGCGCGGCGTCCTCGTCGACCGCGTGAGCGCCGACGCCCAGGGCTGTCTCACCGACTTGCGCCGCGGCCGCCTCCGCTGCCTCCTGCTTGCGGGCGGTAAGCACCACATTGGCGCCGGCGGCTGCCAGCTGTTGCGAGATCGCCAGCCCGATTCCGCGCGAAGCACCCGTGATAATCGCGGTCCGGCCGGTCAGATTCAGTGAGGTCATTTGGTATGCCTTCTGTTGCGTTGGTGGCCGGACTGCGCCAGCGGAAGGCACCGGTTGCACCCGATCTCTAATTCGATGTTTTGTACGTGTGTGTAGGTGGTATGCGGAAGGAATGTTAGCGAAATTAAACCTCATGAAACCACTGGTGGTGGCCGGGGCTATCGCTACGGCGATCGTCGCCGCACCAACGGCCGCAGCGGATACTTTTGCGACTGGACCTGCGACGACGGGCCCCACGACCACGCACGTTGTCTTCAAGGACGACCCGGGCGGCGGCGGCTGCGACGCCAACGGCAACTGCGGCTCCGGAGGCCAGAACGGAGGCCCCGGCGGCGGTCCGGGCGGCCAAGGCTGCGTGCCGGGCGTCGGCTGCGGCTCCGGAGGTCAGTTCGCCGGCCCTGGCGGCGTGCCGGGTGGCACAGGATGTCTGCCGGGCGTCGGTTGCGGCTCCGGTCACGCGTAACAGCAGGTTGACCCTCAGCCTCCCGGAAGCCTGGTAATCCAGGCCCGGGAGTCTGCGGGGTCGATGACGTCGTCAAGCTCGAACGTGGTGGCTGACCGCAGCGCCTTCCCGTGCTGGTAGGCAGCCTCGACAAGCTTGTCAAAGAGCTTCTGGTGTTCGACCGGATCGGTTACTGCGGCCAGCTCCTTGCTGAACCCAAGGCGCACCGCGCCTTCCAGGCCCATACCGCCGATCTCCCCGGTCGGCCAGGCCACGGTGAACGCGGGGGCATGGAAGGAACCACCGGCCATCGCCATCGCGCCCAGTCCGTAACCCTTGCGCAAGATGATCATTCCGAGCGGCACCGTCAGCCGTGCGCCGAGGACGAACATCCGGCCGAACCGGCGGACCGCGGCCTCTTTTTCCGCGTCCGGCCCCACCATGAATCCGGGGGTGTCGCACAGCGAGATCATCGGCAACCGGAACGACTCGCACAGGGTCAGGAAGTCCGAGACCTTGTCGGCCGCCTCGGCGTCGATCGCGCCGCCGAGATGGTGACTGCTGTTGGCAATCAGCCCGTACGCCACCCCTTCGACGCGAACCAGTGCGGTGACGATCCCAACGCCGTAGTCGGGTCGCAGCTCCAGGACGGAGCCGACGTCGACGATCGACTCGATCGCCCGGTGCACGTCATAGGCGCGTAACCGGTTCTGCGGCACCACATGTCGGGCCAGCCGTGGATCTGGTGCCTCCCACTCATTCAGGCTGCCCTGGAAGTACGACAGATACTGTTTGGCCAGCGACACCGCATGCGCCTCGTCGCGGGCGACCAGGCTTACCACGCCGTTGTGCCGCTGCACCTCGATCGGCCCGATCGCCTCCGGCGGGTATACCCCCAGCCCGCCGCCCTCGATCATCGCCGGTCCACCCATCCCGATGTTGGCGTCCGGGGTCGCGATGATCACATCGCACACTCCGGCCAGCGCGGCATTGCCGGCGAAGCAACGGCCCGAGACGATCGATACCAGCGGCACCCGGCCGCTCAGGCCGGCCAGCACCCGGAAAGTCGGCACGTCCAGTCCGGCGGCGCCGCCGACGTCGGTGTCCCCGGGCCGGCCACCACCGCCCTCGGCGAACAGCACCACTGGCAGCTGTTTCCTGGCGGCCAGGTCGAAAACGCGATCGGTTTTGGCATGGTTGCGCATGCCCTGCGTTCCGGCCAGCACGGTGTAGTCGTAGGACACCACGACCGCCTCGGCCGCCGCTCGCCCGAAACGGTCCGCGCCGATAGTGGCCAGGCCGGCGACCAGGCCGTCGGCCGGAGTGTTGGCGATCAGGTCCTCTTCTGAACGCCGGCTGCGCTGCGCGGCAATGGCCAACGCGCCGTATTCGACGAAGCTGCCGGCATCGACCAGATCGGCGATGTTCTCCCGGGCGGTGCGGCGACCTTGCTTGTGCCGCTTGGCTACAGCGGTCTCGCGGCCCTCGTCAAGGGTGAGTAAATGCCGCCGCCGGACCTCATCGAGGTCGGCACGTGGCCGGTCGAGATCTACTGCACCCGCCGACGACTCGCCGTCGGCTCCTGCCCCCGTTCGGGTGAAGACCAGCAACGGGTCTCCAGTTCCCACGACCTGCCCGGGGTTCACCAAACTCCGGACTGTCCGCAGCGCGTCGGGTGCGGCGAGCACATGCTGCATCTTCATCGCCTCGAGGACGACCAGTTGGGCGCCGGCACCGAAATCGGCGCCTTCGGGTGCCACCTCGACCACGGTGCCGGCCAATTGCGCGCGCAGCACTTCCTCACCCGGATAGAGCTCGACCGTGGCGACACGGATGTCGTGCTGGCGAGACAGTGCTGCAGCCGCCAACTCGGGAAGCTTCTCGTCGAGAAAACCGGTCGTCACCCAGCCGGACTGGATCTGACTGTCGGACAGCAGTTCTCGCAAGAATCCGACGTTGGTGGCAATGCCCTCGATGCTGAACTCGCCCAGGGCGGTCCGGGCCTTGCGCACCGCCGCCTGCAGCGATGATCCATGCACATGGGCGATGACCTTGGCCAGCATTGAGTCGTACTGCGGGCTCGCGACCAGCCCTGGCCGGCCGTAGGTGTCGACGCGTACCCCCGGACCGCTCGGCGGCGAGAACACCGTCAGGGTGCCTGCAGCGGGCACAATGGACCCGTCGGGGGCGAAAGTCTCCATGTTGACCCTGGCCTGAATCGCAATACCTCGTCGCGCGGCCGGCTCGCCGATGACTTCGCTGCCGTCAGAAGCTATTCCGGCCGGAAGCCCCAGCTGGTAGTAGGACGCGCCACCGGCGATGGCCAGCTGGACAGCCACCAGGTCCACCCCGGTGGTCTCCTCGGTGACTGTGTGCTCCACTTGGATTCGCGGGTTAACCTCGAGGAAGGCGAACTTCTCGCCGGCGACCAGGAATTCGACAGTGGCCAGCCCGCGCAGACCGACCCTGGCGCACAGCCGGGCCGCAGCCTGGTGTAAGTCCCGACGCAATTTGTCCGAAAGTTCTTGGGCGGGAGCGATTTCGACCAGCTTCTGGTAGCGCCGCTGGATGCTGCAGTCACGGTCGCCGAGGGCCAGCGCATGCGTTTGGTGCCCGGCCGGCGCGGCGACGACCTGCACCTCGATGTGCCGTGCTGCGTCGAGAAGCGCCTCGGCGAACAGCGCCGGATCGCCGAAGCCCAGTTGCGCCTCCGCGGCGCACTGTTGGTAGGCGCTGTCGATCTGATCCGCGTTGTCCACCTTCCGCATCCCCCGGCCGCCCCCGCCGGCGAGCGCCTTGATCATGATGGCGCCGTCCTGGGCTGCGAAAAACGCCTTTATGTCCGCAGCACTGCTCGGCCCTTCGGTTGCGGGCAGCACCGGCACTCCGGCGGCAATCGCGGAAGCACGGGCCGAAGACTTGTCGCCGACCATCTCGAGCACGTCGGCGTCCGGCCCCACGAACGTGCACCCGACGGCCGCACAGGCGCGAGCGAATTCGGCGTTCTCGCTGAGGAACCCATAGCCCGGATGAATCAGCTCGGCACCGGACTTCTTGGCCGCCGCCAGCATCTCAGCCTGATCCAGGTAGGCCTTGCCGCCGGTGCCGGGCAAGCCGATCGCTTCGTCAGCCGCGTGCACGTGGGGGCTGTCGGCGTCGTCTTCGGCGTAGACCGCGACCGTTTGCATGCCCAGTTCGGTTGCCGTGCGGATGACTCGAAGCGCGATCTCACCACGGTTGGCGATCAACAGCGTCGCGCTCATCGGAGAGGATCGCCCCACTGCACCTGCTCGCGGAGCTTGCCCTTGAGCAGTTTGCCGCCGGCGTTGCGTGGCAGCGCACTGTCTACCACGGTGACGTATTGCGGGATTTTGAAGTCGGCAAGCTGCCCGCGGCAGTGGTCGAGAACGGCTGCCACATCAATGTCGTCCGCGCCACCGCACAACACGGCTCCGACCTTCTCTCCCATGACCTCGTCGGGCACCGCCAGCACGCAGGCATCCGCGACGTTGGGCGCCGCCAGCAGCACCGCCTCTACCTCGACGCTGGAGACGTTCTCCCCGCCCCGGTTGATGATGTCCTTGAGTCGATCGATGATGTGCACCCGGCCCGCATCGTCAACCCGAACGACGTCGCCGGTGTGCAACCAGCCGTCCATGATCGTGGCCGAGGTGGCCTCTGGCCGGTTCCAGTATGCGGCAGTGACATTCGCTCCGCGCACCACCAACTCGCCCACAGCCGCCTCGTCGCCGTAGGCAACCACCCCAAGATCCACCGAGGGGACCGCATACCCGACCGAGTCGGCGTGTTCCACGGCATCCTGGTCGGGCAGCACGGTCATCAGCGACGCCGTCTCGGTCATGCCGTAGCCGTTGAACACCGTGGCTTGCGGAAACGAGTTCTTCACCGACCGCACCAACGACGGGGCAATCGGTGCGCCGCCGTAGCCCAACCAGCGAACGCCGGAAACATCTGCAGCGGCAAAGTTGCTGTCCCGCAACAATAACGAGTACACCGCTGGAACGGTCACCATAAAAGAGATCCGTTCGGCGGGTAGCGCAGCGATCAGCTCGTCAAGATTCAGCGCGGGCATGATCACCGCCGCTCCCCCCACCCGAGCGGCGATCAACAGTTGCGAGTTGCAACCGGTCACATGAAACAGCGGCACCGAGATCAGGGTGCGCAGCTCCTCACCGAGATCGGCTGGCTGTCCGAGACACCGCAGCATGTTCTCGGTGTTGGTCAGGAAAGCCTCATGAGTGGTTGGCACCCCCTTGGGGTGACCGGTGGTGCCCGAGGTGTAGAACAGTGCGGCGGTGTCGGTGTGGCCGAGCTGGTGGGTCACATACGGCTGGCCGTCGGGCAACGCGGTGTCGGGCGCCAGATCAACCCGCGCACCCGCATCGGAGAGCACAAATGCGACCTCAGGCTGCGCTGATCGCGTATTGACCGGCACCGCAACCCCACCGGCCATCACGGTGCCCCAGAACGCCAGCACCCAATTGATGCCCGCGGGGTAACGCACCGCGACGCAGTCGCCAGGTCGCAGACCAGCCGCATGCAGCCCACCGGCCACCCGCGACGCGCGGTCCCACAGCTGCCGGTACGTCAATCGGTCAGCGCCGAGTTCGATTACGGCCTCGCTGTTCGGGTGGTTGTCGACCTGCTCGGCGAGCATGTCCAGCAGCGTGGCGGGCAAGCGGTCGTAGTGCGGAATGCCGTTGGCATCGCGGGACACACCCGTCGTCGGGAACGGGTTGGGACCGCTCGGAATTTCGATCACTGGAGGCATGGCCGGTCCTTACTATCCGGTGTCCTATCGTGATAGCGGTGACGATCGAGGATTCCGCCATCATGCCCGAGGCGTTCTTCACTGTCGACGGCGACTCCTATCTGCCGGGCGTGATGACGCAAGGACCGTGGGGTGCCGGAATGGGCGGTCAGGTCGTCGGAGGTCTGTTGGGTTGGGGGATAGAGCGATCGGGGATCGATCCTGACTTTCAGCCCGCCCGCCTCACGGTCGACCTGCTGCGTCCAGTTCTGCTCGAGCCGGTACAGATCCAAACCACGGTGCAGCGGGAAGGTCGGCGCATCAAGCTCGTCGACGGAACGCTGGTGCAGAACGGAAAGACCGTCGCGAGGGCCAGCGCGCTGTTCCTGCGACGAGGCGAGCATCCTGTCGGGGAGGTGTGGTCGGCCCCGGTGGAGATGCCGCCGCTTCCGACCGACTCCGACGACTTCCCGGCAGACCTGCCGTTTTTCATCTGGGGGTACGGCACCAACCTCGAGAGGGGAAGTCGCGGCATGACTGAGTGGGAGCAGTCCCACTCCCAGAAGTTCGCGTGGACACGGGTGTTTCGCCCGATGGTGCAAGGCCACCCACTGACACCGTTTAGTCGCCTGGCGTTCGTCGGTGATGTCACGAGTTCGGTCACCCATTGGGGCACTGGCGGATTGCGCTACATCAACGCCGACTACACCGTCACCGCGAGCCGACTGCCAGATGGCGAATACCTCGGGCTGGCAGCCCAGAGCCACTACAGCACGGCCGGTGTAGCCACCGGCAGCGCGACCCTGTTCGACCGGCACGGGCCGATCGGCACCAGCTCGGCGCTGGCCCTGGCCCAACCCGCCGCGGCGTTCAAGCCGCCCTATGTCTAGACAAATAGGACAGCGCATCCAATCGCCGCTCATCCCATCAACTGAGCAGCAACCGTCGCGCCGAGTTCCCAGCACGACTCCAGGTCACCCTTACTTGGCTTGCCCAAAACCACCACGGTCTCCGCGACTTTCGTCCAACCCAGCCCGGTCGTGATGGCCGCGACGCCCCGCTCGGCTCCCTCGGTGCCCTCATTGCCGTGCAGGTACAGGCCGAACGGGCGCCCACGTGTCGCATCGAGACACGGGTAGTAGCAGACATCGAAAGCGTGCTTGAGAGCGCCGCTCATGTAACCCAGGTTGGCCGGGGTTCCGAGTAGATAGCCGTCAGCCTCGAGCATGTCGGTCGGTGAGACAGTGAGGGCGGGTCGACGTACGACCTCCACGCCCTCGATCTCGGGATCGGTGGCCCCGGACAGAACGGCCTCGAACATCTCCTGCGTGTGCGGTGACGGCGTGTGGTGCACGATCAGCAGTGTCTTGCTCATTGGCGGCCCTGCATCTCGACGGCTGTCTTCATGGCTTCCCGCGCTCGCCGGCGATCCCCCGCGTAGTCGTAGGCCCGGGCCAGCCGGTACCAGCGTCGCCAGTCGTCGGGGTCGGCTTCCACCTCGGTGCGCACGGCAGCGAACAGCGCGTCGGCCGCGTCTCGCTCGATGCGGCCCGACGGCCGCCGCGGCAGCGCGCTGCTGTCGAGTTCCATTCCGTCTGCTGCGATCAGATGGGCCAGCTTCTGGTGCGCGAATCCGGCCCGCAGAGTAGCGATTATCGCCCACAGCCCGATGACGGGCATGATCAACAGCGCCAGCCCCAGGCCAACCGCAGCGGCCCGGCCTGAGGCGATCATCGCAATAGCCAAGCGGCCCAGCAGCACGAAGTACGCCAGCATCGCCACGCACATGAATGCGATGAGCAATTGGATGCGCAAAGCGCGTGCGGCGTCGTTCATTGCAGGTCGAGCAGGGGCTCAAGGCCCACCGTGAGGCCAGGGCGTTCCTTGATGTGCCGCACCGCCAACAACACGCCCGGCACAAATGATGTGCGGTCGAGGCTGTCATGGCGGATGGTCAGCGTCTCCCCCTGGGTTCCGAACAGCACCTCCTGGTGGGCAACCAGTCCGGCCAGCCGCACCGAGTGCACCGGGATTCCTTCGATGTCGGCGCCGCGGGCGCCGGGCAGGCTGGTGCTGGTGGCATCGGGGTTGGGCGGCATGCCTTTTCGGGCCTCAGCGATCAGCTTCGCGGTGCGAGCCGCAGTGCCCGACGGGGCATCGGCTTTGTGGGGGTGATGCAGCTCGATCACCTCCGCCGAGTCGAAGAAGGGTGCGGCCTGCTTTGCGAAATGCATCGACAGCACCGCCCCGATCGCGAAGTTCGGCGCGATCAGGACACCTGTTGTCTTGTCGCCCAGCCACGACCGCACCTGCTCAAGGCGCTCGGCGGTGAAGCCGGTGGTACCGACCACGGCGTGAATTCCGTTGTCGATCAGGAACTCCAGATTGCCCATCACCACGTCGGGGTGGGTGAAATCGATGACCACCTCGGTGTTGCCGTCGGTCAGCAGGCTCAGCGAATCACCGGCGTCCACCTCCGCGGACAGGGTCAGATCCTCGGCGGCCTGTACGGCCGCCACCATCGTCGACCCGACTTTGCCCTTGGCTCCCAAGACACCTACCCGCATGATCTTCACCCTAGACCGGGGCGTCGGGTCGGCTTTGTCCACAGTTCGGCATTCATCCACAGAGGTCGCCTTTTCCGTGGCTGGTGTCGGTGGCACGCAATACCATTCGAACATGCGTGGCGCTCCACGGGTTTTCGTGGGCGCCTTTGTGCTGATCAGCGGTGGTTTTTGTTGTGGCTTAAGGCTGTCGGCTTTTCGCGGATGAAATGAGGGACGCGCACGGGGTGTGGCTCTAGGTTTCGGGGTTACCACACCAACCTCAACCTGGAGGACGACCCGCGTGCGCGTCAGTACTGCATTTAACCGTCTGCTGCAGATCCCCGGGGCGTGGGTGACCGATGTCGTCATCGGTGAGCGCGACGTCGAAGTCACCCTGCGCCCGCGCGCCCGGCTGCTGACCTGCCCATGCGGGATGCTCAGCAGGTCGGCCTACGACCGGCGGCGACGCCGCTGGCGGCACCTGGACCTGGGCCGGCATCGGTTGTGGCTGGTCTATGAGATCCGCCGGGTGGATTGCCCGGACTGCGGGGTGCGCACCGAGGAGTTGCCCTGGGCGCGCCCGGGGGCACGGCATACCCGCGATTTCGAGGACATGGTGCTGTGGCTGGCCCAGCGCACCGACCGCACCTCGGTGGCCACCCTGATGCGTTGCGGCTGGGAAACCGTCACCGCGATCATCAACCGCGGGGTGGCCGAGCTGCTCGACGCACGTCGGCTCGAGGCGCTGTATCGGATCGGTGTCGATGAGGTCTGCTACCGCCACCCGCACCGCTACCTGACCGTCGTCGGTGATCACGACACCGGCACCGTCATCGACATCCAGCCCGGACGCAGCGAGGAATCATTGGCGAATTTCTATCAATCCCAACCGGATTCGATCTTGTCAGGTATCGAGGTGGTCAGCATGGATGTCTCCAAGGCCGATAGCAGCGCCACCCGCACCCATGCTCCCCAAGCGGTTATCTGTTATGACCCGTTCCACATCATGCAATGGGTCAACCGGGCCTTGGACCGGGTGTATGCCGAGGCCGCCACCGGGCCCGGCCGAGCCTCGATGAGCACCCCAGACTGGAAGGCCACCCGTTGGGCGCTACGCACCGGAGAGAACAACCTCACCGACGACAAACGCACCCTGGTCAACCAGATCGCGCGCACCAACCGCCGCATCGGCCGCGCCTGGACACTCAAAGAGCAACTGCGCGACGTCTACCGCCTCGATCACCCACCCGGCGGTACCCGCCAGTATCTGCGCCGCTGGATCACCACGGCCAAACGTAGCCGCATCAACGCCTTCGTTCACCTGGCCAAGCGCCTCGAGGTCTACTTCGAAGAAGTCACCACCGCTATCGAACTGGGCATCTCCAACGCCCTCATCGAAGGCATCAACGCCAAAATCCGACTCATCAACGCCCGCGGCTACGGACACCACTCAGCCCAAACACTGACCTCGATGATCTACCTCTGCCTCGGCGGACTGCAGGTCAAGCTACCCACAACAACCTGAGGAGCCGCACATGCGTTCGATGGAGCCTTCGGCGGAGGTGCCTGCCGCTTTTGACGCGCTCGACGCGGCCGAAGCAGCCATCGGCGAGGTGAACTTCGACATCCTGAGCCCTGCCGTCCGGCTGCGCGTGCTGGCGCGGTTGGAAACCTTCCGCCGACGGCAGATCGCGGTGGGCCACGACGTGATCGCCGGCCTGGCGAAAGAGGATCCCGCCGACGTCGGCGGCCCGGTCCATAAAGTGGTCGCCGACTGGCTGCGGATCAGCTGCGCCGAGGCCTGCCGTCGGCTCCGAGACGCCAAACAGCTTTCTCCGCGCTTGACTCTCACCGGCCAGGAGTTGCCACCGGAGTTGCCGGCCACCGCCCAGGCGTGGCGAGACGGCATGCTCGATGGTCAGCACCTCAGGGTGATTCAGACGTTCGTCCGCAACCTCCCCGAGGCAACGCCGGTCAACACCGTCGAATACGCCGAACGATTTCTGGCCCGGCAAGCGGTGAAGTTGCGTCCCGACCAGCTGGAAAAGGTAGCGCATCAGTGTGCGCTGCGGATCAACCCCGATGGGAAATTCTCCGACTCCGACCGCGCGCGTCAGCGGGGCTTCACCCGGTGTGGCCAGCGACCCGACGGCATGAGCATTGGGAAGCTGGTCGCATCCCCGGAGCTGCGCGCCAATCTTGACGCCTGGCTGGCGCGGTTCGCGGCCCCCGGCATGTGCAACCCGGACGATCAAACTCCTTGCGTCGAGGGCGAACCCAGCGAGGAATCCGCAAGCAGAGATCTGCGAAGCCATGCCCAGCGCCAACACGACGCGCTCAGTGCCGGATGTGAAATAGAGCGCAGCTAGTCCTCAAGGGAAGGTTACCGGGGAGACTGGCGATTCTGACATAGCCGACGTTGTGGTGCCGATTGACAACCTGCACGTTAGCCTCGATGAATGCGGACCGTCGAGCAGCTCCCGGACGCATGCCTCAACGCCGGAGTCCAGATGTTGCGTGCCACGAAGGCCTTGGTTCTCGCGGACGAGGGTGAAGCGCGAGATGTCATCAGAGTCCACGACGAGTTGACCGCCCGGACTGTTGAGGCGCATGCAAGCATATTGCAGCTATTGGTGCTGCACGAGTGTGACCTGCCCGGCCTCTCCGTGTCACTCCAAACCATCGGCGACGTGAATGAGATGGACCTTCTCGCACGGCGCGTCGCGAGAGTCGCCCTCCGTGCACTCCCCAAGCACGCACTGCCCGAAGACGTAAACGACTACTTCAGTGAAATGGGCGAGCGAGCAGAAGAATTAGGGAGGCTTCTAGGAGAATTCCTTGAGGGCACTACGGAGATGCATCGAATCAGCCGCGAAGAGGATGAGATGGACCGTCAGCACCGTCGCTTGTTTGCGGCCATGACGGATCCGGGGGAATGGATGCATGGTATGGCTGTCGCCCTCGACGTATTGCGACTAGACATATACTACGAACGGTTCAGCGACCACGCGGTCGCAATTGCCCATCGAGTGCAAAAGCTGAACGAGGACATACCTCCCACCCCGGACTCGCTATGACACCGCGCCGCCCGCCACACGACATCACCGACGCCGAAAAGCAGGCCAAGGCGATGGTGCGAAATATGGCACCAGTGACTAGCACTTCAGTACAGGCCCGGCGACGGCACCCCGCTACTCGAGGACGAACGTGACCAGCATGTTGACGCGGTAGGCAACAATCCCCCCGTTCGCCACATCCACCGACTGCTCCTTGATCCAAGCCGACTTGACACCACGCAAAGTCTCCTCGACCCGAGCAAGGCCAGTCTTCACGGCATCTTCGAAACTGGTGTCGGACCTCGCACTGATCTCGGTAACGCGAGCGACGGTGCCTCCTGGCATGATGACCTCCCCGAGTTGATGTTGGATCGGACATCCCGGACTGTGACCATTTAACTCCGGCGCGACAGAAGCGAGTAGGGAAGATATACCCCCGCCGGAGGACTTTTGGCCACTCGTTTTAACACCCACAACCGTTTAGCGTGCGGGACATGCCTATAGAGCCCCGTATCGTACGCGACCCCGACCATCGCTGCCCGATCTGCGGGGGCGAAACGGAGCTCGTTTCTCAGACTCTGACGCATTGGGACGGTATTAAGCATCAGGCGGAGGTTACGTCGCCGCGGCGGCGGTGTGCTGTTCTGGATTGCCCAGGCCACGCCGACGGGCTGAATGAGCCCGCCGAGCACTAGCCGCTGCCGGTTCAGGGTGACCGCCGAGGGCTGGAAGTCCACGTGGCCACGACGCGCTCAATGCCTTGGTGCGCGGCCAGTTGGGCGATCCGAAACTCGGTGTGCACAAGGGATTGCCGGTCACCGTCATCGTTTCGGCCACGCTGCAGGAGCTGACTTCCGGCAGGGGCCGAGCGGTGACGGGCGGTGGAACGCTGCTGACGATGCGCGACGTGATCCGGATGACCAGCCACGCCTACCACTATCTCGTCGTATTCGACGAGCACTCAAGTCGCCCACTGTATCTCGGGCGTTCGCGGCGAGTGGCTTCACCAGATCAGCGCATAGTCCTTTATGCAAAGGATCGCGGCTGCACGCACCCGGGTTGCGATGTGCCCGGCTATTGGTGTGAAGTCCACCATGTGGACGAGTGGGCCGCCGGCGGCTTGACCGACGTCGACAAGCTCACCTTCACCTGCAAGCCCAACCACAAGCTAGTCGAAAAAGGCTGGCGAACAAAGAAACTCCCCAACGGCCGCACCGAGTGGATCCCGCCGCCGCAGTTAGACCGCGGCACGCGCACCAACGACTATCACCATCCGGAACGCCTCTTCGATGACGACGAAGCCCCTTGACCCGCGCTTACTTCTTGAACCGCCCGGCGAACCCACGCAGCGGCAGGTCGGAGCTGGTGATGATTCCGGGCCGCGCCGCAACCACCGACTTGATCGAGTTGAGGGCAGGCATGCCGGTCACCGTCATGCCGATGGAGGCGAAGTTGTCCGGATTGGACAGGTCCACGCCGGGCTTGGGGAAAATCATGTGCTTGTTGTAGACGCACGGGTCGCCTTTGATCTGGGTGATGTAGCAGCCCTTGATGTTCCAGCTCGGGTCGGTGTGCGGCGTCATCTGCCATTCCAGATGCGTCTCGACCCGCGGAACCCCGTCGACCATGCCCTGATACTTGATGTAGTTGCCGCCCAGCGAACCCTTGGGCAGCGTGTACCAGCCCAGGTCGACGTCCTTGGTGCAGGCCCCCAGCTCGTAGCTGAACTTGACCTCGTCGAGAGGAAGATCGAAGCAGTCGGCCATCATGAGCACGCTGTCGGCGAAAACGCGGGTGTACTTCTCCAGCTTCGACGGGATGTCCGGATCGTCGACCGGCTGGCCGTAGCCGACCTCGATCCAGGTGTCCTTGGAGTGGTGGCATGACACGTCGACGGACTCGATGGTGGTGATGTTCTCGATCTCGGCGACGTCGGCCGAGCACACCACGCCGAGGATCTGGTTCAGGCCCGGGTTCATGCCGGTGCCGTAGAAAGTCGCCCCACCCTTTTCACAGGCCTCGGCCAGGAGTTGGGTCACCGGCTTGCCCGACGGGTGCGGGTGGTTCTTGTCGCGATGCCACCCGGTGACCCAGTCGGCGGTGGTGACGATATTGATACCCGCCTCAAGGACTTTGACGTACAGGTCCTCGTCGGGGAACACGCCGTGGAAGGTCAGCACGTCCGGCCTGGCGGCGATGATCTCCTCGATGGTGCCGGTGGCCTTCACCCCGCTGTGAGACAGACCGGCGAGTTCGCCCGCGTCCTTGCCGATCTTTTCCGGCGAATAGCAGTGCACGCCAATGAGCTCCAGGTCGGGCTGCGTGGCGATCCGCTTGATCATCTCCGATCCGACGTTTCCGGTGGCTACCTGGAAGACGCGGATCGGTCGAGCGGGTGCATTCATTCGGTTCAGCCTTTCTGGGATGCCGCGTACACTTCGGCGGCGCTGCCGCCGATGCCGTCGGGATAGAACTGCTTGGCCCACTTGCGAATTGCGGTGAAGCCCTCGTATTCGTCGGTGGCCAGCGCGGGTGGATCCGAGTAGCGCTGGTGCTGCCAGATTTCGACGTCCTGCTCGAACTGCCGGATCACTTCCTGGCCGAATTCCTGCGCCTTTGCCTCGGCTCGCGCCGGATCCTTGCCGGGCCTGCGGCCGATGTAGACCATGAACCGAACATCGGAGGTGGACTCGTCGACCGGGGTGATCGCGGAGATGGTGCGGTTGTCGACCATGCCCCAGCTCTTGGTCACCGCGATTCCCAGGCCGCCGTTGATGGCCTCCACGCCGCTGTTGACATCCTCGATCTTCTGGCCGTCTTCACCTTCGAACGTGATGGTGAAGTCGACGAAGGACACCGCGTCGCCGAAGTCGTGGCGGGTGAAGACCGGCACGATCGGGGTGTTGTGCACGTACTTGAAGTGCGCGAAGTCCACCCCGTTTTCGAGCACGTACTGCGGGTGCAGTTCCAAGCCCGGCCGGTACAACCGCTGCTGAGGGTAGTAGTCGTCCGCGCTGCTGCCGTCTTCGAACGCGGCGAATACGTCCGGGGCGTCGAAGTAGGGCTCGCGACGCTCGACGTCGTGCCAGATGTAGACGGACTCGTTGCGCTCCACAACCGGATAGGTGCGGATGCGCCGGCCGCGGTTGGGGCGATCCTGGTAGGGGATGCAGACGTTGCGGCCGTGCTGGCTCCACTGCCACCCGTGGAACGGGCACTGCAATACCTCTCCGATGACCTTGCCGCCGTAACCCAGGTGGGCGCCGAGGTGTTCACAGTAGGCGTTCATCACGGTGAGCTGGCCGGACTCGGCCCGCCAGGCGACCATCTCCTGGTCGAAATACTTCATCTTGTGGACGTCGCCCGCGCCGATCTCATCCGACCAGGCAACCTGGAACCATCCGGTCGGTTTCATCGACAACGGCGGCTTAGCCAATTGAGCTGTCCTCCCTCGCGTACGAATGATAAGCGGCGCCGCCAAAAAATCACAGTCCCCTCTATGAAAAACTTGCCTACCGTGTGCAACCGGTCGATAGGATCGGCAGATGACTCGGCAGGTTAGCGGGGCCGGAATCGTGGGCCGACGCCCCAACCGGCGTGGCAACGCGACCCGCGAGAGCATGCTCGAGGCCGCGCTGAAGTCGCTGGCCTCCGGCGATCCCGGCTCGGTGTCGGCCAACCGCATCGCCAAGGAGATCGGCGCCACCTGGGGCGCGGTGCAGTACCAGTTCGGCGACACCGACGGTTTCTGGGCCGCCGTCCTGCACCGCACCGCCGAGCGGCGCGCCACGACATTCTCGACACTGTCGATGCCCGTCCCACCGGACGCGTCCCTGCATGAGCGGGTCGCCGCCATCATCGACACCCTTTACCGGGGCCTGGCATCGCCAGATTCACGCGCGATCGAAAACCTGAGGGCAGCGCTGCCCCGAGACCCCAAGGAGCTCGAACGCCTCTACCCACGCACTGCCGCCGAGCTGTTCTCCTGGGGCAAAAGCTGGCTGGAGACCTGCCAGAATGCCTTCGCTGATCTCGACGTCGACCCAGACCGGGTGCGCGAGGTGGCCGCCCTCATCCCCGGCGCGATGCGCGGCCTGGTGTCAGAGCGCCAGCTGGGCTCTTACGCCGACCTCGACATGGCGAGGCGGGGTCTGACCAACGCTTTGGTCGCCTACCTGGAACATTCTCGGGTGGAATGATTCGATGTAGAGGCGTTACCAGCACAGGTGCTCATGTGAAATCCCCGGTATCAGCATCCGTGAAGCTAAGCCGAAAGATTTCGCCAAGGTCGCGGAGATGCACTATCCGGTTTGGCGACAGTCCTGGAGCGGAATACTGGCGGATTGCATGCTCGACTTGCTCGGAACGCCGAAACGCTGGGCCACCGTGACCTACCCACAAGACCTGAATCGGCCTGGGTGGAGTATGTGGATTGCCGAGTCCGGCAGCAAGACACTCGGCATGACCATGTTCGGACCGGACGCTGCGAATCCTGATCACCTGCAAATCGACGCCCTGTACACAGCAGAGGAAAGCCACCAGCTCGGGATCGGTGGCCGCCTGCTCGATAAAGCTGTGCGCTCGAATCCGTCAGGTGACGTGATCTTGTGGTGCGCAGAAAAGAATCGCAAGGCACGCCAATTCTACGAAAAGAAAAACTTCCAACTTGATGGCCGCACCTTCATTTGGAAGCCACTGCCTGGGGTGACTGTGCCCCACGTAGGCTACCGGCTTTATCGATCAGCGCCCCAAGGCTGAGCGCCGTTCCTCGATGCGTCAAGCCTCGATGACCACCCGGTCGCCCTTGGCCCGCGACACGCAGACCAGCATCTCGTCGTCGGCTACGGCCGTGCGCCCTCGGTGATCGACCTGTCCGGCAAGCACTTTGACCTTGCAAGTCCCGCAGAAGCCTTGCTGGCACGAGTACGGGGTCGTCGGATCATCGTCGAGCATCACGTCCAGCGCCGACCGATTGGCCGGCACGTTGAGCAGTCGCTGCGAACGTGCGAGTTCCAACTCGAAAGGAACTCCGTCGACGACCGGCGGCGGGCTGAACCGCTCGTAATGCAGTGGCGCGTTGGCGTGTTCGTCACGGGCGACGCGCACCGCTTCCAGCATGGCGGTCGGCCCGCACACGTAAACAGCCGTCGTCGGACCGGCGCCGGCCAGCAGGTCATCCACGGTGGCCAACCGGCCGTGCTCGTCGTCGGCCCACACGGTTACCCGGTCTGGCGCCACCGACACCACCTCGGCCAGCAACGGCATGTACTCGCGGCTGCTACCGGCATAGATTGCGCGCCAGTTGATTCCACGCTGCTGGGCCACCTGGATCATCGGCAGGATCGGTGTCACGCCGATGCCGCCGATCACGAACAGCACGTCGCGCTCGGCCGTGCCGAGATAGAACGCGTTGCGTGGGCCTTCGAACTCGCACGTGTCGCCCACGTCGAAAGCCTCATGCATCTCGATCGAACCGCCGCCACCGTCGGCGATCCGGCGAATGGCGATGCGGTAGTCCGTGCGCCGCCCGGGTGGACCGCACAGCGAGTACTGCCGGCGTCGGCCCGAAGGCAACTGAACGTCGATATGCCCACCGGGCGTCCAGGATGAGAGCAATCCGCCACCCGGATCGGCCAACGTCAATGCGACCACGTCGGGGGCGACGAGTTCGCGTTTGGTGACCACCGCGATTTGCGTCCGCCGCAGCGGCTTCACCCGCGACGGCTCCCACCGCGACGCCGAGGCGAATCCCCCGAACACCACGCGGATACCCCACAACACCGTGCCGAGGCGATCACGGTCGCGCCGACCGTACAGGTCGGCAGGCCTGCTGCTCCAGATGCTCTCCGGCACAGTCAAATCCTTACGTCTGCCGAATGTCGAAGCGCGCGAACAGCCGAAGCATCGACGGGCTGATCCGCTGCATCGCGTAGCCGATCCTGGACTCGGCGGCGATCGGTAACACGGCCGGGCCGGTCTTGACGGCCTTGACGATCGCCTTGGCCGTGGCTTCCGGTGTGTAGTTGCGACGCCGGTACGCCGCATCAGCCTTCTCCCGAGCCCGCTCCTGCTGTTGGGCGGTCATCCCGGCGTAGATGGTGCTTTTGGCGATGTTGGTGTTGACGAACCCCGGGCACACAGCCGTGACGGCAATGCCCTCGTCGGCGAGATCAGCCCGGAGCGATTCGCTGAACCCCAGCACCGCCGCCTTCGTGGTGCTGTAGGCGACCATGGATTTCGACGGTATGTACGCCGCCGCTGACGCCACGTTGATGATCGTTCCGCCCTCGCCGCGCTCGACCATCTGGGCTCCGAACGCCCTGCTGCCAGAGATGACGCCGCGGACATTGACCCCCATGATGTCTTCCCAGTTCGCCGAGCTCGTCTCCAGGAATCGGCCCGCCATCCCGATGCCGGCGTTGTTCACCAGGATGTCGACCACGCCGTGCTCGTTAAGGACTTGTGCGGCAAGGTTATTCATCGCAGATTCGTCGCTGACATCAACCTGGTACACCGCGGCCTCGGCGCACGCCGCGCGAACGGCATCCGCACTTTCGTTGGCCGCGGCGAGGTCGCGATCGACAATCACCACCTTCCGCGCGCCGTGACGGGCAAGTTCCACCGCGGTGGCCCGGCCGATGCCTGCGCCGGCACCGGTGACCAGCGCAAGTTTGCCGCGCACCTCGCGCGGTCCACCGCGCACCACCGACGCGCTCGCGCTGGCCGCGCCGCCCGCATTTCGATCGACCCACTCGGCGGTCAGCCGGGCGACGACGTCGGGACGCGATGTCACCACCCAGTGCCCGCCTTCGATCGGGATCACCCGGCCGCCAGCGGGAATTACGCCGGTGAATCGTTGCAGGGCGGGCGTCACGAAGACATCCCTGCGCGGCACCAGAACCTGGACCGCGACGGAAGTCTTCGGCAGCCGCGGCCCGGGCGACACCATCGGCGCGGGCATGTTCTCCCGATACAGGTTGAGCCCGTTGACATAGTCGGCGATTGACCGCGGCGTTGCGTGGCGTTGACTACGAGTACTGGACTGACCGATGCGTTCAAGGGCTTCAACAACTTTCACTCCGACCCCGGAGCGAAACGCCAGCTCGGGCACGCCCGGGCACAGAAAGAAACCGATATACCCCGAAGCCACCAACTGCCTAGCGACCTGAGCGACGGCCCGGGGAGTGCGCGGCGATCGCAGGAAGGTCCCCGCATACTGCAAGTGCGGGCCCGAGATCGACGTGAACGAGGCGACTTTGCCCATCGCCGAATCGTCGGTCACCGCAGCCCAGGCTTGAATCGAGCCCCAGTCGTGGGCCAGCAAGTGGACCTGCTCGACACCCAGGCTGTCGACCACCGCACCGATATCGGATACCAGCTGCGGAAATGTATATCCGGATCGTTTTGCCGGAACCGATGATTCGCCGGCCCCGCGCACGTCGTAGGCCACAAGGTTGTATCGGCCGTTGTAGTGCTTGCAGAACTGCTCGGCCACACCGTCCCAGATGTGGTGGTTGTCGGGCCAGCCGTGAATGGCAAGGATGGTCGGGCGCGCCGAGTCGATCTCGATGTAGCGGTGTACAGCCAGGGTGACCCCGTCAGACGCGTTGATGCTCGAAGTGGTGGTCATAAATCAGTGCGACGCACGCGCGGCAGGTGATACGGCCAGATAGTCGACCGCCAGCCCTAGTCCGCCCAGTTGTGACGGGTGGAATCCGGGCCGGTAGTAGTCACCGACGACCCGCACGAATCGCAGAGGCCCGGGCACCAAACCTCGGCGTGCCGCCTTGAAGTAGTCCCGCCAGCGCGGCTTGGTTCCCGGCGGCAGGTGCGGATCCACCGAGTACATGAATCGCACTCCACGAATCCACAACAGCAGCATCGCCGGCGTGACGACCAGCTGGGCGCGCACCCGCCGCCAATACCCGGCCCGCAGATGCTTCATGGTGTCGAATGCCACCGCCTTGTGCTCGACTTCTTCGGCGCCGTGCCACCGGAGCATGTCCAGCATCACCGGATCGGTACCGATGGCATCGTGCGCAGGCGAGTTCAGAACCCACTCACCCAAAATCGCCGTGTAGTGCTCGATCGCCGACACGAACGAAACCTGCTCCAGCAGCCAGCTGTGCTGTCGTCGCAGGCTCCATTGCGGCCTGGGCCCCAGCAGCTTCTCGAACAGCCACCTGATCTGGTCGGTGTACGGGGTCGCGTCGACGCCCTGAGCGGCGAAGTGGGCGAGCACTTTCGCGTGCGCTTGAGAATGCACGGCCTCCTGGCCGATGAATCCCTGCACATCCAGCCGCAGCTGGTCGTCTTTGGTCAGCGGCAACGTCTTCTTGAACACCTCGACGAAAAACTCTTCGCCCGCGGGCAGCAGCAGGTGCAGGACGTTGAGAACGTGGGTGGCGAACGGCTCGTTGGGCACATAGTGGAACGGCAGCTTTGCCCAGTCGAACTCGACGTCGCGCGCCTCGAGGACGAGACGCTCGTGGTCGAGTGATGCGTCGTGCGGACCCGCTGCCTTGTCGTCCACCGTGAACATCGTGGCCCCCTACCTCGGCGTTTACACCGATCGATCAAATGTCGCCTCGGTGGACATCACGCGCTGGCAAGTATAGTTGTGCGGCCTGGGCGCGGGAAGAACCTGGTCGTCAACCGGCGGCGACGTGCCGACGCAAGTCGTACTCTGCGGGATCTGTGTTTGCCAGCATGGCGCGGTGTTTGCCCGGCGTGAAGGGCCAAACCTCGGGCACACCGTCTTTGTTCAGGTACCAGCTGTCACAGCCGGTGGTCCAAACGGTGTCCGGCATCGCGGCCCGCAGCTTCGCATTGAAACTCTCGGTCGCCGACGATGTCGGCTCGACCGTGTCGAATTCGCCGCGGCGCCAACGCTGTATCCACCGCAGTATGTGATCGGCTTGTGACTCGGCCACCGCAGTGAGCGCGAGATTTCCCACCGGGCTGTGCGGCCCCAGCATCATGAAGAAGTTGGGAAAGCCCGGCATCGCGACGGTTTGGTATGCCCGCGGTCCGTCGCGCCACACATCGTCGGCAGTGATTCCGTCCCGGCCGGTCAGCCGCATCGGCCGAAAGAATGCGTGGGTGTCGAACCCGGTGGCCAGCACGATGATGTCCACCTCGTGCAAGACGCCGTCGTCGGTCACGATGCCCCGCCGTTCCACGTGGTCGATACCAGCGGTGACCAGCTCGACGCCGTCGCTCTGGATCGCACGGTAGAAGCCGCCCGACACCACCAACCGCTTACACATCGGCTGGTAATCGGGAGTCAGCGCTGCACGCAACTCCGGGTCACGCACTTTGCGCAGGCTGGCGCGGCACAGCGCCGCCATCAGCTTTCGTCGCAGGCCCGGCTTGGTCAACGCAACCGCGAAGGTGTCGAAGGCAAGGCTGTATGCCCGGTAGGCGAACCGATCAAGCCACGGAATCCCCTGGTGGGTAATGCTGGCGAACCTGGAGTACCGCGGGTTGGGCATCCGGACTACCCACTGCGCGGTGCGCTGGAACAGCAAGAGTTTGCTCGCCACGCCGGCCAGACCGCAGACGAGCTGCACGCCTGTGGATCCGTTGCCGATCACCGCGATACGCCGCCCCGGTAGCTCAACGGAATGATCCCAGCGCGCCGAGTGAAAAACATGGCCACCGAAGTCGTCCAAGCCGGCGATCGACGGCATCCGGGGATGATGCAGCACTCCCGTAGCCGAGATCAGGAAGTCCACCGTCGACTCGGATCCGGCGTCCGTGCGCAGCACCCAGCGGCCACCCTCGAATCGGGCGCTGACGATTCCGGTGCCGAACCGAATCCGGTCCCGCAGCGCGAATTGGTCGGCTATGCCCTGAAAGTAGGCCTGGATTTCGCCACCGGGCGAGAATACGTGCGTCCAGTTCGGGTTCCTGGCGAACGTGTACTGGTAGACGCGTGAGGGTACGTCGCAGGTCAGACCGGGGTAGGTGTTGTCACGCCAGGTGCCGCCCACCTCGTCGGCCTTCTCATAAATGGTGACATCGGTAATGCCGCTGCGCAGCAACGCAATTGCGACGCACAACCCGGACATGCCCGCTCCGACGATGGCTACGGCGGGATCGCGTCTCGTCATCGAAGAGGTCCGCCGGTCTTTGGCTACCCGGCCTCAGCGCGCTGCTTCAGGCGCTGCAGGGTGAGCTGGATGTGTTCGGTGTTGGCGGCCACCCGATCGGTGACGCCGGTGGCCTTGCCGGCGAGCTTGCGGAACCAGCCGGGCCTGCGGTCCCAGGTGCTCTCGGTGACCCGGCAGCCGCCATCGACCGCGACGATGTCGTATTGCCAGCGCGCAATCGGCATGACGGAGTGCCGCACATCGAACGCGAAGACGCAGCCCGGTTCGGCGTCGGTGACCGTGCACTTGGTGCTCCAGCGCCGGCCGTTGTTTTCGTTGTGACCGGTGAACACGGCGCCCCGACGGACCGCATTACCTTTGCGCCACTCCATGGCCACCGCCTCCTCGGCCAGCGAAGCCAGTGTCGGCAGGTCGGTGATGAGCCCATAGACCACGTCGGGACGGGCGTCGATCTGCACGGTGGCCGTCACGCACGGGTCAGTCATCCGACGATCATAGCCAGCGACTGCACCAACCGGTCTATATCGGTGCAGCCCCGCGTAGGTGCTCGAAGATCAGTGACGTCTGGGTCCCTGCGACGTCGCCGTCGGCATTGAGGTTCTCGACCACGAACGAGCGCAGGTCCTCGGTGTCGCGGGCAGCGACGTGCAGGATGAAATCGTCTGCGCCGGCGAGGAAATAGACGTCCCTCACCTGTCGCTTGCTGCTGATCCGCTGGATGAAGCTGCGGATCTTCCCGCGCGCGTCGGACTGCAGGTTGACCGAGATCATCGCCTGCAGGGGCAATCCCACCGCAACCGGGTCAATGTCGGCGTAGAACCCCCGGATGACGCCGAGGTCTACCAACCGCCGGACGCGGCCATGACACGTTGACGGCGCGATGCCGACCGTCTCCGCGAGCGCGTTGTTGGTGATGCGCGCATCGGCGTGCAGCAAGCTCAGGATTCTGCGGTCCACATCATCAAGATCAGCGGGGCGAACATCCTTCGACGGGTCATCCAGCCGACGCTTCTGCTCCGTTGGCTTATCAGACACGACACGATCTTACAGAATTATCATCAGCATGTTTGCAGCTCTCCCGAACTTTCTTCACACTTGAGCTATAACCTCAAAGGCAAGGGGTAATCATGCGAGTCGGTATTCCGACCGAGATCAAGAACAACGAGTTCAGAGTGGCCATCACTCCGGCCGGCGTCGCCGAATTGACCCACCGCGGCCACGAGGTGCTCATTCAGGCCGGTGCCGGAGAAGGGTCGGCAATCTCCGACGCGAAGTTCAAGGCGGCGGGTGCGCAACTGACCAGCACCGCCGAACAGGTGTGGGCCGACGCCGACCTGCTGCTCAAGGTCAAGGAACCGATACCGGCCGAGTACGGCCTGTTGCGACACCGCCAGGTCTTGTTCACCTATCTGCATTTGGCCGCTTCCCGCGCTTGCACCGATGCGCTATTGGCTTCCGGCACAACGTCAATCGCCTACGAGACCGTCCAGACCGCTGACGGCGTACTTCCGTTGCTGGCCCCGATGAGCGAGGTCGCCGGTCGGCTCTCCGCCCAGGTCGGGGCCTATCACCTGATGCGGACCCACGGCGGGCGCGGTGTGCTGATGGGCGGGGTGCCGGGCGTCAAGCCCGCCGATGTCGTGGTGCTCGGCGCCGGCACGGCCGGCTACAACGCCGCCCGGGTCGCCGGCGGCATGGGGGCGACTGTCAGGGTTCTGGACGTCAACATCAACAAGCTTCGGCTACTCGACGCGGAGTTCGCTGGCCAGATCAGCACTCGCTACTCGTCGAAATACGAGCTCGAAGGTGCCGTCAAACGCGCCGACCTGGTGATCGGAGCCGTCCTGGTGCCTGGCGCCAAAGCTCCCAAGCTGATCTCGAATTCGCTTGTTGCACAGATGAAGCCAGGTGCGGTGCTGGTCGATATCTCCATCGACCAGGGCGGCTGTTTCGAGGATTCCCGGGAGACTACCCACGATCACCCGACGTTCGCCGTGCACGACGCGCTGTTCTACTGCGTGGCGAATATGCCCAGCGCTGTGCCGAAGACGTCGACCTTCGCGCTGACCAACGCGACGATGCCGTATGTGCTCAAGCTCGCTGACCACGGCTGGCAAGGGGCGTGCCGGTCGGATCTCGCTCTGGCCAAAGGGCTTTCGACACACGACGGGATGCTGCTGTCCGAACAGGTTGCCACCGATCTCGGTTTGCCGTACACCGATCCGGCGAGCGTATTGGCCTGATGCTCAGCCCTGTCCGGTCAGCCACGGCAGCACTGAGCTGGTCACCTCCGCGATCAGCGGCTGCGGCGGGTCGGCGTCTCGGTTCGGCGACTGCGAGCGCGTCATCAGCGACAGCAGCATGCGCTGCCCGTTGGGTCCATAGGCGATCCCGATGTCGTTGGTGCTGCCGTAGTCGCCGGTACCGGTCTTGTCCGCGGTGGTCCATCCGGGCGGCAGATCCGCCCGCATGCTCGAGGTCACGTTGCCGCGCATCCAGTCCTCCAGCTGACGCCGCTGCGAATCGCCGAGCGTCACCGGGAATTTGGAAGCAGCACCGCGGGATCGATGAAAACGGCTTGCTGCAGATCCAATTCGCCGCGCTGAGCCTTCTGTAACACCCGCGCCGCGGCGTAGGCCTTGAAGGTCGAACACATCGCGAACGGGTCACCGTCGCGATGGGCCAAGGTGCGCCCGGTTCCGATGTCGGTCGCGAAAAGCCCGACGTAAGCGTTGTACTGACGCTCCAGTTCATCGAGCCGGTCGTACACCACTGAAGGGTCCGCACTGGGCAATGCGCGCGCGTCCGCAGGCAGTGAGCGCCGATAGCGTCACGGCGGCCAACAGCATCCGCCGACGTGAGAGTGCCGACACAGCGCTAATCGGTTGCGTTGAGACTGGCGATAATGTCGGCCACCGGCCCGGGGCGCGCCTGCTCGAACGACGTTCCCGCCCAGAGGGTCATCCCATTCGGGTCTTCGAGGGCGGCCGCCGCCTCCCGTATCGGCAACGTCATCTGGTTGACCTCGGGATAGCCCAGTGGCGCCACGTTATCGAGTTGACGAATGAATTCGTTCTCCAGACCGCGAGCGTACCGACCCGAGAACGCACGCGTGACGATGGTATTGCCGAAGAGTTGATTCTTCATGGCAGTGCGATGCGCGGGGTTGGTACCGGCTTCGTCGCTGAGCAACAGCGCGGTGCCGACCTGCGCGGCCACCGCTCCCCTGCGCAGTACGCCGGCGACGTCCTCAGCGGTGCCCAGCCCACCCGCCGCGATGATCGGGACGTCGCGGTGCGCGCTGTGGATCCGGTCGATCAGCTGGTGCAACGACTCAATACCGGGTTCCATGTCCGGCGCAAAGGTGCCGCGGTGCCCACCGGCGCCCGGGCCCTGGACCACCAGGCTGTCGGCACCGGCGGCAACGGCGACCCCGGCCTCGTAGGCCGACGTCACCGTGACCATCACCAACAGCCCCAGCGCGCCCAACCGCCGAATCACATCCGGCGACGGCACGCCGAAAGTGAACGACACCAGCTCCGGGCGTACATCGGCCACCACCTCGAGCTTGCGCTCCCAGTCGTCGTCATCTCCGAACTCGGGCCGACCTACCTCCACCTGGTAGTGCTCGGCGATTTCTACGAGTTCGTCTGCGTAATAGTCCAGCGCTACCCAGTCGGCGACACTGGGCTGGGGCACAAACAGGTTGACACCCAGCGGGCCGGTGGTCATGGCGCGTGCGGCGGCGATGTCCTCGGCGAACCGCTCCGCACTCAAGTACCCGGCCGGGATGAACCCGAGCCCGCCCGAGTTGGACACCGCCGCCGCCAAGGCGGGGGTACCGGGGCCGCCAGCCATCGGCGCACAAACGATGGGCACCGCGATATCCCAGAAGCCGAGTACCATTCGGCTAATTTACCATCGCCCGAAGTTGTTGGGGCAGCGATCGTTTCGAGGCATACGGACCTAGCACCGCAGCGCCGTAGCGCTTGCTCAGCACCCGGCGGGCCACCGCGTTGACCTCCTCGACGGTCACTTCGTCGATTTGCTGCAAGGTGTGCTCGATGCTGCGGTGTTTGCCGTAGTTCAATTCGCTGCGACCGATGCGGCTCATCCGGGAACTGGAATCCTCCAGGCCGAGGACGAGCCCGCCGCGCAACGAGCCCTTGGCAATGCGGCATTCCGCCTCGGTGATGCCGTCGCGTGCGACTGTTCCGAGCACCTCGCTGGTCACTCGCATGACGTCGGCGAAACGTTCGGGTAGGCACACGGCATACACCGACAGCGCACCGCTGTCGGCGAAGATGTCCAGCGACGAGTAGACCGAGTAGGCCAGCCCGCGTAACTCGCGAACCTCCTGGAACAGCCGGGAGCTCAGGCCGCCGCCCAGCGCGGTGTGCAGCACCGACAGCGCCCAGCGATGCTCCCAGCTGCGCCCCGGAGTGCGTACTCCCAACGAGACGTGGGTCTGCTCGGCATCCCGGTGGCTCAGCGTCAACCCGGGGCTGCCGTTCACCCGTCCGGCACCGTTGCGCGGCGCAATGGGCTGCCGGCCGCGGACCAAATGCGCCCCGAAGTGTTCGCGTACCAACGCGACCACCTCGTCGTGGTCGACATTGCCGGCCACCGCTACGACCATCCGTTCTGGCGTGTAGCGCCGCACATGAAACGAGTGCAGCTGGGCCCGCGTCATCGCCGACACGGATTGCGCGGTGCCGATCACCGGACGGCCCACCGGGTGGTCACCGAACAGTGCCGCCAGGAACATGTCGCCCAGCGCGTCCTCGGGGTCGTCGTCGCGCATGGCGATCTCCTCGAGGACGACGTCGCGTTCCAGCTCGACGTCGTCGGCGGCGCAGCGACCGTTGAGCACCACATCGGCGACCAGGTCGATGGCCAGCTCCAGATCACCGTCCAGCACATGGGCGTAGTAGCAAGTGTGTTCCTTGGCGGTGAACGCGTTCAGCTCCCCGCCGACGGCGTCCATCGCTTGCGCGATATCCACGGCCGTGCGGGTCGGGGTCGACTTGAACAGCAGATGCTCCAGGAAGTGCGCGGCCCCGGCCACGGTGGCACCCTCGTCCCGGGATCCGACGCCGACCCAGACCCCGACCGACGCGGAGCGCACCGAGGGCAGGTACTCGGTGACCACCCGCAGGCCGCCCGGCAGTGTGGTGCGGCGCGGTGCGGCCTGGTGTTCAGGTTTAGCCTCGGCGCTTTGTGCGCCCCGCCGCAGGGCACCCGCACGACCGGGACGCGCCCCAGTCGGCGCTGGGTCAGCTACTGGCCGTCGCGGCATCGGCTGGTGCTGCCGCCGGGGAATCGACAGGAGCTGCGGGGGCCGAGTTGTCGTCCTCCACCAGGATCAGTGAGATCTTGCCCCGTTTGTCGATATCGGCGATCTCGACTCGCAGCTTGTCGCCGACGTTTACGACGTCCTCGACCTTCGCGATGCGTTTGCCCTTACCGAGTTTGGAGATGTGCACCAGACCGTCACGACCGGGGAGCAGCGACACGAACGCACCGAAATCCGTTGTCTTGACCACAGTTCCGAGGAATCGCTCACCCACCGTCGGCAGCTGCGGGTTGGCGATGGCGTTGATCCGGTCGATTGCGGCCTGTGCCGAGGGCCCGTCGGTGGCGCCGACGAACACGGTGCCGTCGTCCTCGATGGAGATCTGCGCGCCGGTCTCCTCGGTGATGGCATTGATGACCTTGCCTTTGGGGCCGATGACCTCACCGATCTTGTCCACCGGGACCTTGATGGTGGTCACCCGTGGCGCGTACGGGCTCATCTCGTCGGGTTTGTCGATGGCCTCGGCCATGACTTCCAAGATGGTCAGCCGGGCATCTCTGGCCTGCTCGAGCGCACCCGCGAGCACCTGCGACGGGATCCCGTCAAGCTTGGTGTCCAGTTGCAGAGCGGTGACGAAGTCTCTCGTGCCGGCGACCTTGAAGTCCATGTCGCCGAACGCGTCTTCGGCACCCAGAATGTCGGTCAGGGTGACGAAGCGGCGCTCGGCGCCGCCGGAAACCTCGACGTCGTCGGAGACCAGGCCCATCGCGATGCCGGCCACCGGCGCCTTCAGCGGCACTCCGGCGTTGAGCAGCGCCAGCGTGGAGGCGCAGACAGAGCCCATCGACGTCGAGCCGTTGGAACCCAGGGCTTCGGACACCTGGCGGATGGCGTACGGGAAATCCTCGACGCTGGGCAGCACCGGCACCAGAGCCCGCTCGGCCAGCGCGCCGTGGCCGATCTCGCGCCGCTTGGGCGAGCCGACCCGGCCGGTCTCCCCGGTGGAGAACGGCGGGAAGTTGTAGTGGTGCATATACCGCTTGGACGTCTCTGGTCCCAGCGAGTCGATCTGCTGGGCCATCTTGACCATGTCGAGCGTGGTCACACCGAGGATCTGGGTTTCGCCGCGCTCGAACAACGCACTGCCGTGCGCGCGCGGAACCACGGCGACCTCAGCCGACAACGCGCGGATGTCGGTGATGCCCCGGCCGTCGATGCGGAAATGGTCGGTGAGGATGCGCTGACGGACCAGCTTCTTGGTCAGCGAGCGGAACGCGGCGCCGACCTCTTTTTCCCGGCCCGCGTAAGTTTCGGCGAGCCGCTCGAGAACCTGGGCTTTGATCTCGTCGGTGCGCTGGTCGCGCTCGGACTTGCCGCTGATGGTCAGGGCGGCGGCCAGTTCGTCGGTGGCCACCGAGGACACCGAGTAGTACACGTCTTCGCCGTAGTCGGGGAATACCGGGTATTCGCCGGTCGGCTTAGCGGCGGCGTCGGCAAGCTCCTGCTGCGCGGTGCACAGCGCGGCGATGAACGGCTTGGCGGCCTCCAGACCCTGGGCCACAACGCTTTCCGTCGGCGCCTGGGCACCGCCCTCGACGAGCTCGATGACGTTTTCGGTGGCCTCGGCTTCGACCATCATGATCGCGACGTCTGGCTTACCCTCGTCACCGCCGACGATGCGGCCGGCCACCACCATGTCGAACACGGCGCGCTCGAGTTGCTCCACCGTTGGGAAGGCAACCCAGGTGCCGTCGATGAGCGCCACCCGGACTCCGCCGATGGGGCCGGAGAACGGCAGGCCGCCCAACTGGGTGGAGGCCGACGCGGCGTTGATCGCCAGCACGTCGTAGAGGTCGTTGGGATCCAGGCTCAGAATCGTCACCACGATCTGGATCTCGTTGCGCAGACCGTCGACGAACGACGGGCGCAGTGGGCGGTCGATGAGCCGGCAGGTCAGGATCGCGTCGGTGGACGGCCGGCCCTCACGCCGGAAGAACGAACCGGGGATGCGGCCGGCGGCATACATCCGCTCCTCGACATCGACCGTCAGCGGGAAGAAGTCGAAATGCTCCTTGGGGCTCTTGCTCGCGGTGGTCGCCGACAGCAGCATGTTCTCGTCGTCGAGGTATGCGACCACAGCGCCTGCGGCCTGCAGGGCCAACCGGCCGGTCTCGAAACGGATGGTGCGGGCGCCGAAGCTCCCGTTGTCGATAATGGCGGTCGCCTCGAACACGCCCTCTTCAATTTCAGCTACAGACATGACGTTGTCCGTACGGCCTCTCTGGGTTATTCAGCTTTTTCGCGTCGTCACGCGCAACCCGGGACAACTCACCGGCCCGGACGGGCCCGCGAGTCAGCCTGAGAGCTTCCCTAAGAGCAAAAGTCTGAATACGGCTACGGCCGTCGATCGAAGCGGCCGACCTACCCCAGATCCGGAGAGCCCGGCAGCCACTACCGAAGACCGCCCGATGCAGACTGGGCTGCTCCCGTCGTGACACGCTGGAACGGTACGCGCGGATCTGCGCGGACCGCACCGTTTGCTCGGACCGAACCGGTCCAGAACGCTCCCACTCTACACGGGCGAACTCAGCCTGCTGAAATGACTCGATTTGCCGGGCGCTCCGGGGCCCGCCTGGCCCGCAGGCCGCGGGTCAGCGACGCAGACCCAGCCGCTCGATCAGCGAGCGATAACGCTCGACATCGATCTGGGACACATACTTGATCAGCCGCCGCCGGCGCCCCACCAGCAGCAGCAATCCCCGCCGCGAGTGGTGGTCATGCTTGTGCACCTTGAGGTGCTCGGTCAGGTCGGCGATCCGCTTGGTCAGCAGCGCGATCTGCGCCTCCGGGGACCCGGTGTCGGTGTCGTGCAGGCCGTATTGGCTCAGAATCTCTTTTTTCTGCTCGGCTGTAAGCGCCACGAAACATCTCCATCAATTGGTCCGCGATCATGGATTTCACAGCGTGGCCACCGCGAACCGCAGCACGCGCCGATGTCGACCGGCAGTTTAGCAGCCGGGCGGTGCCCGCCCCGAATCGTCAGATGAGCCGTCAGTCTGTGAGCAGGGTACGAGCCCGGTCGGTGTCCTTGTCCATCGCGGCGACGAGATCTCGCACCGAGTCGAACTTGCGCTGCCCGCGGATGCGCGCGACGAAGTCCAGTGCCACATGCTGTCCGTACAGGTCGGCGGTGGTGTCGAGGACGAACGCCTCGACGGTACGGGTGCGTCCGGAGAAGGTCGGGTTGGTGCCGACGGACACTGCGGCCTGGTAGCGCTCACCCGGCATGACGGTGCCCGTCACCGGTCCGTGCCCGAGCACGGTGAACCAGGCGGCATACACGCCGTCGGCCGGGATGGCCGAATACATCGGCGGCGCCACGTTCGCGGTGGGAAAGCCCAGCTCGGCGCCCCGCCCGTAACCTCGGACCACGACACCCTCGACGCGGTGCGGGCGGCCCAGCGCCTCGGTGGCCGCTACCATGTCGCCGGCGTCCACGCAGGATCGGATGTAGGTGGATGAGAACGTCACGTTTTCGTTGCTGTGGTGGTCGGACAGCATTGACATCGACTCCACCGCGAACCCGAATCGCTCGCCGGCACGACGCAGGGTATCGACGTCGCCGGCCGCCTTCTTTCCGAAGGTGAAGTTCTCACCCACCACGACCTCCACCACATGCAGGTTTTCCACCAGCAGCTCGTGGATATAGCGGTCCGGCGTGAGCTTCATGAAATCGGTGGTGAACGGCATCACCAGGAAGACGTCGATACCCAACTCTTCGACGAGTTCGGCACGGCGGGTCAGCGTCGTCAGCTGCGCCGGGTGACTGCCGGGATAGACCACTTCCATCGGGTGCGGGTCGAACGTCATCAGCACGGTCGGCACGTTGCGGGTGCGGCCGGCTTTCACCGCGTGCGCGATGATTTCGGCGTGACCACGATGCACACCATCGAACACCCCGATGGTCAGTACGCATCTGCCCCAGTCCGTGGGGATCTCGTCTTGGCCCCGCCACCGCTCCACGACCGCAAGCCTACGGCGCCAAGTGGCGCGTCGCGGTGCCAGATCTCCGATTGCCGGTACCGCCGACGGGCCGCTGCAGCGCGTTTCCGCGCGCGCACGCCGATGGGGCGCCGGACAGCACGCCGATCAGGTGTAGGTTTGCCTAAACTTTCTGGTTGTGAAGGCTGACGAAGAGCCTGGCGGTCTCACCGCGGTTGGCCAGGACTATCTGAAGGTCATCTGGAATGCCCAGGAGTGGTCGATGGAAAAGGTCAGCACCAAGATGCTGGCCGACCGGATCGGGGTGTCCGCCAGCACGGCCTCAGAGTCGATCCGCAAACTCGCCGAGCAGGGCCTGGTCGACCACGAGAAGTATGGCGCGGTGACCTTGACCGAGGCGGGGCGGCGAGCGGCGCTGGAGGTGGTGCGTCGGCACCGGCTGCTGGAGACTTTCCTGGTCAATGAGCTCGGCTACGGCTGGGACGAGGTTCACGACGAGGCAGAGGTGCTCGAACACGCGGTGTCGGATCGTCTGGTGGCTCGCATCGACGCCAAGCTGGGGTTCCCCCAGCGCGACCCGCACGGTGACCCGATACCGGCCTCCGACGGGCAAGTTCCGACACCGCCGGCGCGTCAGCTGTGGGCGTGCGGCGACGGAGACACCGGGACGGTGGCCCGCATCTCTGATGCCGACCCGGAGATGCTGCGCTATTTCACCGGCGTCGGGATCAATCTCGACTCTCGGCTGCGGGTCCTGACCCGCCGCGAATTCGCCGGCATGATCTCGGTAGCGATCGAATCTGCCGACGGCGCCGAGACCACCGTCGAGCTGGGCAGCCCGGCCGCCCAGGCGATCTGGGTGGTGGCCTAATCGGCCAGCAGCCCCTTGGCGATCTGGGTCACCTGAACCTCGTTGCTGCCGGCGTAGATCATCAGTGACTTCGCATCCCGGGCCAACTGCTCGACCCGGTACTCGGCCATATAGCCGTTACCGCCGAACAGCTGTACCGCCTCCATCGCAACGTCGGTGGCTGCCTCCGACGAGTACAGCTTGATCGCCGATGCCTCGGCCAGCGTCAGCGGTTTCCCGGCTTTGGCCCGCTCGATGGTCTGAAAGACCATGTTCTGCACGTTCATCCGAGCGATTTCCATTTTGGCCAGCTTGAGCTGGATCAGTTGGAACTGCCCGATGTTCTTGCCCCACAGGGTGCGGGTCTTTGCGTAATCCACGCATAGCCGGTGGCATTCGTTGATGATGCCCAGCGCCATCATCGCGATCCCGATCCGTTCGGCGGCGAAATTGGCGCGGGCGCTGTCGCGGCCGTCCCCGTCGGCGTGCTGTCCGTTCTCGCCGAGCAGGCGGTCCGGGCTCAGCCGCACGTTGTCGAAGAACAATTCGCCGGTCGGCGAGGACATCATGCCCATCTTCTTGAATGGCTTGCCCTGCGTCAGACCGGGCATGCCCGCATCGAGCACGAAGATCAGCACCGGCCGGTTCCGCTTGTCGACGGATGGGTCGCCGTCGTCGAGTTTGGCGTAGACCACCAGGACGTCGGCGTAAGGCCCGTTGGTGATGAATGTCTTCTGCCCGTTGAGGATGTAGTCCTCACCGTCGCGCTTGACATAAGTCTTCATGCCGCCGAACGCGTCCGAGCCGGAGTCCGGCTCGGTGATGGCCCAAGCCGCGATCTTTTTCAGCGTCATCAGGTCAGGCAACCAGCGTTCCTTCTGGGCCAGCGTGCCGCGGCTCATGATGGTCGCCGCGCCCAGACCGAGGCTGACGGACGCGGTGCTCAGCAATCCGATGCTGACCCGGGCGATTTCGGACACCAGCACCGCGACCATCGACGCCTGGGCAGCACCGCCCACTCCGAAACCGCCTGCGTCGTCTTGCTGTTCGTCGTCTGCATCTGGGAGCGTCCCTTCCTGCTTGGCACGCTCCCGGTCCAGCATCTTCTTGACCGATTCGGCGGCCATCGCATCAAGACCGAACTGGCTGAACAGCTTGCGCGCGATCGGATAAGGCGACATTGCGCCGGTTTCCAATTCGTCGAGATGCGGACGGATCTCCTTATCGATGAACCGACGAACGGCATCCCGAACCATCAGATCGGTGTCGGACCACTCGATCACGGTGTTCCCCCGGGCCGCGTACGGTTCAGCGTTCGGCGCGCTGGTAAGCGGTGACGACGGCGGCACCACCCAGCCCGATGTTGTGCTGCAATGCGGCGGACACGTTGTCGACCTGGCGCTTGTCGGCGGTGCCCCGCAGTTGCCAGGTCAGTTCGGCGCACTGCGCCAGCCCGGTCGCGCCCAGCGGGTGTCCCTTGGAGATCAAGCCACCGGACGGGTTGACCACCCAGCGTCCGCCGTAGGTGGTCTCGCCGTTGTCGATCAGCTTGGGCGCCTCGCCCGGACCGCACAGGCCTAGAGCCTCGTAGAGCAGCAGCTCGTTGGCCGAGAAGCAGTCGTGCAGCTCGATCACCTGGAAGTCCTCGGGACCAAGCCCGGACTGGTCGTAAACGCGTTGTGCCGCTTTTACATTCATGTCGTAGCCAATGAGATTTTTGGCACTTCCGTCGAAGGTCGAGGTGAAGTCGGTCGTCATGGCCTGACCGACGATCTCCACCGCTTGGCCGGCCAGCCCATGGCTGTCGACGAACCCTTCCGAGGCCAGGATTGCCGCGCCCGACCCGTCCGATGTGGGCGAGCACTGCAGCTTGGTCAGCGGGTCGGAGATCATCCGCGACGCCAGGATGTCGTCGAGGGTATAGGACTCCTGGAACTGCGCATACGGGTTGTTCACCGAATGCTTGTGGTTCTTGTAGCCGATCTTGGCGAAGTGCTCTGCGGTGGTGCCGTATTGCTTCATGTGTTCGCGCCCGGCGGCCCCGAACATCCACGGTGCGACGGGCATCGCGAACTCGTCGATCTCGGCCATCGCCTTGACGTGTTTGGCCATCGGCGATTCGCGGTCCTGGGCGCCACCGCTCAACGAGCCGGGTTGCATCTTCTCAAAGCCGAGCGCGATAGTGCAGTCGGCGATCCCGCCGCGGATGGCCTGTGCCGCCAAGAAAAGCGCCGTCGAGCCGGTTGAGCAGTTGTTGTTGACGTTGATGATCGGAATCCCGGTCATGCCCAGCTCGTAGAGCGCCCGCTGCCCGGACGTCGAATCGCCGGCGACATAGCCGACGTAGCCCTGCTGCACCTCGCGGTAGTCGATGCTGGCGTCCTGCAGCGTGTTGGTCCCCGACTCCCTCGCCATGTCGGGGTAGTCCCAGCCCTCGCGGCGACCCGGCTTCTCGAATTTCGTCATGCCAACGCCGACGACGTAAACCTTGTTGGACATAGCGCGCCCTTTCAGAAGCGGCCCGTCGGCGTATGCCGCAGGCCGTAAATAGACCCAGCCCCAGTGTGCAACTTAGTTGCGCCGGGCTGTCGGCCGGGGCCCCCTAGAGCGTCGCCGGGCGCAACACCACCACCGACTTGGTCCGCGGACCCTCGTCGCGCAGCAGCGCTATCACCCGGCCGTCGGCATCGCTGGCGGCATAGACACCGTCGATACCGGCCGCCGAAAGTGGCCGGCCGTTGCTGGTTGCCTCGGCCTCCTCGGCGGTGAGGTCACGGCGCGGAAACACCAGCAGGCACGCCTCGTCCAGGGTCCAGTTCAGCCGGGGGTGTTCCGCCAGGTCGTCAAGTGAGCGTGCCTGGTCCAGCTCGAAACAGCCGACGCGGGTGCGCCGCAACGACGCCAGATGCCCGCCCACTCCCAGCGCAGCGCCGAGATCGCGGGCCAGCGCACGGATGTAGGTTCCCGACGAGCAGTCGATTTCGACGTCGACGTCGACGAGCTGATCATGGGATCGAACGTCGCGCACCTCGAACCGGTCGATGCGTACCGGCCGGGCCTCGAGCGCGACGTCGTGGCCCTCGCGGACCAAACGATAGGCACGACGGCCGCCCACCTTGAGCGCGCTGACCGCCGACGGCACCTGCTGGATGTCACCGCGCAACCCGGCGACCGCGGCGGCGATCGCCTCGTCCGTCAGGTGCTCAGCCGAGACGCTGTGCAGCAGTTCACCTTCGGCATCCTCGGTGAAAGTGGTCTGGCCCAGGCGGATGGTGGCGGCATACGACTTCGAGGCCGCCGTCAGCAGGCCGAGGATCTTGGTGGCACGGTCGACCCCGATCACCAGCACACCGGTGGCCATCGGGTCCAGCGTCCCCGCATGTCCCACCCTGCGGGTGGAAAAGATGCGGCGACAGCGCGCCACGACGTCGTGACTGGTCATTCCGGCCGGCTTGTCGATGACGACAATTCCCGGACCAGGCCCCAGCCCGCTAGGGCTTTCGCTCATAGCACGATCGCGGTCAGCACCAGTCCGCGGTCGACCGACCAACGGCCCCTCAGCGCGGTCAGCGGCGGACCCGACAGTGCCTTCGGATCGATTAGGATCCGGGAGACGAAATCGCCGACTGCCGCCCCGGGGCTGTCGGTCCCGAACGTGATGTGGGCGTCCTCAAAACCCAGCCATCTCTTGGTCAGCGGAAACCAGGCCTTGTACGTTGCCTCCTTGGCGCAGAACAGGATTCGGTCCCAATACAGACCGGCCGGCAGTTTTGGCGGTATTTCGCTGCGCTCCTCCGGCAGGCTGATCGCGTCCAGCACGCCATGCGGCAACACATCGTGCGGTTCGGCGTCGACGCCCACCGAGCGCACCGTCCCAGTGCGTCCCACCACCGCACCGCGGTAGCCCGTGCAGTGCGTGAGACTGCCCACCACGCCGTCGGGCCAACACGGTTCGCCCTTGTCGCCCTTGAGGATCGGCACCGGCGGCAAGCCGAGCTGGCCCAGCGCGATCCGGGCGCAGTGACGGACAGTGATGAACTCGTTGCGCCGCTTGGCAACCGACTTCGCGATCAACGGCTCCTCTTCGGGCAACGGGGCGAGGCCGGGCGGGTCGCAGTACAACTCCGAATACGCCAGATCTTCGGACGCAATCGCGGGCAGCACCGACGACACCAGCATGTGCGCCGTCATCGTGACTGTCGCTGCCGCAATCGTTCCCGGAACTGCGCGGCCCGTTCCCGCATCTCGGGAGTGATCACGAAGTGACCGCCGAAGTCGTTGAGGTAGCCCGGCGCGTACTGGGGATCCGGCAACACCTGCCGCAGCCAGCTGTACGGCTTGCGGCGCCGCCACTCCCGCGGGTAACCCACCGAAACTTCCTCGAAGCGCACATCGTCATACCAGGTGGTTCGCGGAATGTGTAAGTGGCCGTAGACCGAACAGACAGCGTTGTAGCGAGTGTGCCAGTCGGCGGTCTTGGTGGTTCCACACCACAGCGAGAATTCCGGGTAGAACAACGCGTCGCAGGGCTCTCGCACCAGCGGAAAATGGTTCACCAGGACGGTCGGTGTCATCCAGTCGAGCTGTTCGAGCCGGGCGCGGGTGGCCGCGAGCCGCTCGCGACACCAGGCCTCGCGAGTGGGGTACGGCTCCGATGAGAGCAGGAATTCGTCAGTGGCCACCACGTTGCGCTCCCGGGCGATGGCCAAGCCCTCGGCTTTGCTCGCCGCCCCCTCGGGCAAGAAAGTGTAGTCATAGAGCAAGAACATCGGCACGATCGTGGCCGGGCCACCGCGTTCGGTCCACACCGGGAACGAATGCTCAGGCGTGACCACGCCCATCTCGTCGCACATGTTGACCAGGTACTCGTAGCGCGCCCGGCCGAAGATCTGCATCGGGTCTCGGTTGGTGGTCCACAGCTCGTGGTTGCCCGGCACCCAGATCACCTTGGCGAACCGCCGCCGCAGCAGGTCAAGCGTCCAACGAATCTCGTCGGTGCGTTCGGCGACGTCGCCGGCGACGATCAACCAATCCTCCGGCGACGACGGGTACAGCGATTCGGTGACCGGCTTATTACCGAGGTGACCGGTGTGCAGGTCGGAAATCGCCCACAGCGTCGGCTGTCCTCCGTTAGTCGATTCCTGCTGCGCCACGACTAACCACCCTAACGACCCGGATTCGAACAAGCCTTTTCACGGCCTCTTTCGGCGCCCGGCAGCGCCTGAGTTGACGGCCGAGTTAGAACAAGTTCAGGTTTACCTGTGACGGCGCGCACGTGACTTGTACACTCCCCGGCAAGGGACCGCTGAGGCATCAGGGGGTGTCGTGTTGGCCAAGGTGCGTCTGATTGGGGCGCTGGGCGCGCTGGTCACAGCGGTCGTGGTGGGCGCCCAGAGCGCCCCGCCCGCGCGAACCGGAGGCGGGCCCGTCGAGCTGCGGTCGACCGCCGAGCCGATGGAAACCACGATGAAGAGCCCAATCGTGGCGACCACCGACCCCCGCCCGTTCGATCCGTGCGAGGACATCCCGTTCGACGTCGTGCAGCGGCTCGGATTGGCGTTCACACCTCCCGAGCACGAAGACGGGCTGCGCTGCCACTACGACGCGGGTAACTATCAGGTGGCCGTCGAGGCCATCATCTGGCGCACTTACGCCCAGACCCTGCCCCCTGACGCCGTCGAGACGACGATCCAGGGCCACCGCGCCGCGCAGTACTGGGTGATGAAGCCGACATATCACAACAGCTTCTGGTACTACTCCTGCATGGTGACGTTCAAAGCCAGCTACGGGGTGATTCAGCAGTCGCTGTACTTCTCGACGATCTACTCCAACCCCGACGTCGACTGCATGTCCACCAACCTGCAGCGGGCCAACGACCTCGCGCCTTACTACAAGTTCTAGGTTTTCTGGATTTCTAGCGGTCGGCGCGCATCGATCGGGGCCTACATTGACACCTGAATGACGCCGCAGCCGCCTGGCCAGGTCTTAACCTGGGGGTCGTGCATACGACATCTACCCGACCCGCAGAGCCCAGGTTGCGCACGCTGAGACAAGTCGGCGGCAACGCTCTTGGCCGACTGTTGGGTCTGCCGCGGGCGACCACCGATTACACGGTGAATCGTGTCCAAGTCCCGATGCGCGACGGGGTCCGCCTGGTGGCCGACCACTACGCACCGGCCACTTCCAGCCCTGTCGGCACCTTGCTGGTCCGCGGGCCCTATGGGCGTGGGTTTCCGTTCTCGCTGGTATTTGCCAGGTTGTATGCGACCCGCGGCTACCACGTCGTGCTGCAGAGCGTGCGCGGGACGTTCGGGTCGGGCGGGGTGTTCGAGCCAATGGTCAACGAGGCCGTCGATGGCGCCGACACCGTCGCATGGCTACGTGAGCAGCCGTGGTTCACCGGTCGATTCGCCACCGTCGGGCTGTCGTACCTGGGATTCACCCAGTGGGCGGTGTTGCAGAATCCGCCACCGGAACTGGCCGCGGCCGTCATCACCGTGGGTCCACACGATTTCAGGGCCTCTGTGTGGGGTACCGGCTCGTTCGCGGTCAACGACTTTCTCGGTTGGAGCGATCTGGTTTCTCGCCAGGAGGACTCGGTGCGCATCCGGACCGGAATCCGCCAACTGCAGGCCCGACGCAAGGTGGCACAGGCCGCCGGTGGGGTGCCGATGGGCGACGCCGCCCGGGCACTGCTCGGCACGGGCGCGCCGTGGTTCGAATCCTGGGTCGAACACTCCGACGGGGACGATCCGTTCTGGAATTCGCTGCGATTCAGCGATGCGCTGGACCGCGTGCAGGTGCCTGTGCTGCTCGTGGGCGGTTGGCAAGACATCTTTCTGCGGCAGACGCTGCACCAGTACACGCATTTGCGCAGCCGGGACGTCGACGTGGCGCTGACGGTCGGGCCCTGGACACACACCCAGATGCTCACGAAGGCGCTGGCCACCAGTGCCCGGGAAACATTGGACTGGCTGGACGCCCACCTGGGCGGCGCGACTGCCCCGCGCCGGCCCGGCAGGGTCCGCGTCTTCGTGACCGGCCACGGCTGGCGCAACATGCACGACTGGCCGCCGGCCACGACCGAGCGCGCGTTGTATCTGCGGCCCGGCGGCTATCTGGGCGAGACTGCGCCACTGGACCTAATGGGATTGGCACCGGCGACATTTCGCTACCACCCTGCTGACCCGACACCCACCACCGGCGGTCCGCTGCTGTCCCCGAACGGCGGTTACCGCGACGACAGCCGGCTCGCATTGCGCGACGATGTGCTCGCCTTCACCAGCGCCACCCTCACCCACGATCTGTGCGTGTACGGAAATCCAGTCGTCGAGCTGACGCACACCTCGGACAATCCCCATGTCGACCTGTTCGTCCGGGTGAGCGAGGTCGACCCCAAAGGCCGGTCCCGAAATGTCAGCGACGGCTACCGCCGGTTGGGCGCGGCGACGGAGACCGTCAGCGTCGAGCTCGACGGGATTGCCCACCGCTTCCGCGCCGGCTCACGCATCCGCGTCCTGATCGCCGGCAGCTGGTTCCCCCGTTACGCGCGCAACCTCGGCACAGAAGAACCAGTGTTGACGGGCCGGCAGTCCAAGCCGGCCACCCATGCCGTGCACTACGGACGCTCCCGGCTGCTGCTTCCTGTCGGCCCCAGCGATCCATCAGCCGACCGCGTCGCGGACCCGGACCGCGACCCGGTCTAGCGCGGCGTCGTCATATACCGGCGGGGCCAACCTGACATCGGCCGGCGTCAGCGGGATTTGCACCCAGCTGGTGCAGCCCGCGTACTCGGGAGTGCGAGTGATTCGTATTGGCTCGGCCAAGGGAATCACCGACACCACCAGCACAGCCAGTTTGTGCTTAGGCCGGAAGTCGAGCCGATCGGCGCGCACCGACTCGGCGGTCCAGATATGCAGATCCTCGATCGCTGAAAGACCATCTGGCCGGTTAACCTCCTGTGCGGCAACAACTTTCGCTGCAGCCCGTACCAGCAGGTACTCATCGGTGCTGTCGGCGGCCGCGGGTTCCAGCAAGTCCCGATGCTCGGGTCGGACGCGCTGCACGTGGCTGTGCGCGACCGTCGGGAACAACAAGAACTCCTGGGCCGCCAACTCGAAGCGCTTTTCACCGATGCCGCCCTTACGCAGCAGCACCCGCTGGCGACCGTCCAGCAGCGCGTGAACCACTGCGCTCCACTCCTTCAGCGCGGGCATCGTTGCGGTGAGCGTCATGTCCGGGTCGTCTCCCTGGTGAGGCGGGCCACCACCTCGGGCCGGCGCAACGGTGGGACGGTTTTCGGCGGCTGGCGCCGCGGCGGCAGAGCCCGCAGTAATCGCGTCGTCGTCTCCGTGACCTCGACAACCGCTGCCTCGAACGCTTCGGCGTTGGCCGGTGACGGGTGCGTGATGCCGCTGACCTTGCGCACATACTGGCGCGCCGCCGCCGCGATCTCCTCGGCTGTGGCCGCTGGCTGCAAGCCGCGCAGTTCGCTGATGTTCCGGCACATGCCCTTCACGATAGGCGCGGCGTGCTGGCCACAGCGTCTTGTCGCATCCGCCACATGGGCCTCCACCGAGGAAAGCGCTCGTCGTGCCCGCCTCCTAGTTGCAATGTGGGGTGCCGGGCACCCTGGCGTCGTCGACGGGGGTTGCCGCTTGGAGGCGGGCAAACTGTGTGCCCTGCCAGCGCGGATACCCGTGTGGCAAATGTGACCACTGCAAGGCGGCCGACCGCGTTGGTTGCGTCTGCGACTGGCTACGGTGATCTCATGACCGACGACATCCTGCTGATCGACACTGACGAGCGGGTGCACACCCTGACCCTCAACCGGCCCCAATCTCGCAATGCGCTGTCCTCGGCGTTGCGGGATCGGTTTTTTTCAGCCCTGACCGACGCCGAGACCGATGACGACGTCGACGTCGTCATCGTCACCGGCACGGATCCGGTGTTTTGCGCGGGACTGGATCTCAAAGAGCTGGGTGGTCAGTCGGCGCTTCCGGACATCTCGCCGCGGTGGCCACCGATGACCAAGCCGGTGATCGGCGCGATCAACGGCGCCGCGGTGACTGGCGGGCTGGAGCTGGTCCTGTACTGCGACATCGTGGTCGCTTCGGAGCAGGCGCGTTTCGCCGATACTCACGCCCGAGTGGGCCTGCTGCCCACACAGCAGTGCCGGTCAGGGGACTGAATCCAGCTCTGAGCTGCGAAAACGCATCTCCGCAACTAACGCGACATTACGAAGATTTACGAAGTTCTGTGCTCACGGCGTGCTCACGGCGGGCGGCAGCGCGCTCGGTCGGCTTGGTTGCACGGCCAAGAGCATCAAGGTGGTCAACATGTTGTTCGGCGACGTCTTGGACGACTGGCTACTCAAATCCACCCACTAGGCCACCGGGCTGGTGCATGACGGTGATTGCCGATACTGTTGCCCTTACTGTAAGGCCACCGCCAACCTGAAAGGCACCCTGTTGCGCCGCGCCCCCATCACACCGATCAAGGACGCTTTCGGCGCCCGCGTCGCCCTTGGTGCCGAAAGCGTCGCCGGCCGACAAACCCTGGTGACCATCACCGTATGTCGCCCTTGGTGCCGAAAGCGTCGCCGGCCGACAAACCCTGGTGACCATCACCGTACCGACAGGCATTCCGGAGGCCGTCGAACGGCCCACCTACTTCATGCCGCCGCCAATGAAAGGGAGTTGAGATGAGCGAATGTCGTGTACCCCATCCGGGCGCCACTTACATCGACGAGCACACCGAGATCGTCGAGGTGGCCGTGCTCGACGACGCGGGGAAACCCATTCTCGGCGCCGACGGCCGGCCGATGACCAAGCCGGTCACGCAAGTGATCGCGATGCCGACACTTCGGTGTGCCCGCCTGGCTGGCCATGACGGCGACCATGCTGGGTGGCTTTTTAGCATTCGGACACCTGAACGGTGGCCCCAGCCATGAGCCGACGAAGGACGGGGCGAGAGAAACTCCAGCTGGGCCCTTGGCCTCTCGATCCACCGAAACCCGAACTAGGGAAACTGGTCCGCAACGCGATCGACAACGGCAACGGCGCCGACATGGCCGCCCTTGCCGCCGAGATCCGTGAGGACATCGACCTGGACGACAAAATGATCGCCGCGCTGCGGAACCGCTTGAGTCGGGAGATATACCAGCGTCGGCAGCTGAGCACCGCGTTGAAGGGCATTTTGGTCAAGCGCGAGCAGGCCGATCGATGAGGCGCCGTCGAAGTCGCGGCGCCCGGTCTCGGGCGGATCGGCGCCGCCGCCGGGCACAGGCCAGCGAGCGGCGCTGGCGCGACTACCAGGATGACGCCGTACCGGCCGTGGAGGAGCAGAAGACCGAAGTCGACGTCGCCGGAGAAGGTATCCAAGACGACGTCGCCGGAGAAGGTATCCAAGACGGTGTCGACCATCAGGAACGGGCTGAGCATTTCCGCACCCTTCGGGCCAGGCTGGCGTCGATCGATGAGCAGCATCCGCCGGTTCACGACGCCGATCCCGATTTTGATGAGGACGGCTACGACCTGGAAGACGAGTGGCCCCGCGACCGATAACCGCGCCGTCCCGAACCCCTAACTAACTGAAGGGAACACCCTCATGATCAAAACAACCACCTGGACCGAATCCTGGCACACGTTCAAGACCCGCGGCATGACGATGGAGATCCATGGCAACCGGACATATGCCTCCATCTCATTTGAATTCGACAACCATCGTGACCGCCCCCGCCACCGCGACCCGGAGACAGGGCAGCTCGATTCGAAGAAGCCGGCGGAGTGCCGCTCCCATTTGGAGCCTCACGAACTTGAGGAGTTGGGGCGTCTGTACCTGGATCTCGCCAACAGGATGAGGCGCTGCGCCCGGTGCCACAAGCCAGCACCCGGCAAGGATGATCCCGAGTTCGTCAACGACGACTGGCGGGATTTGGTCGACGGCGACGAGAAGCCGACCGGTGAGGTCGTTTGCGTGGGTTACATCACGTCCTTGGAACGGTCGGTGGAGGAAACCAGGAGACTGCCTGGCAATGAGAAGTTGAGCTGGACCCAAGCTCTTCAACTCGTCGCGGAGCCGCGGCAGGCGGCGAGCTGACGTGACCGATCCGCGCCTGGAATTGTCCGACACGTTCGCCAAGATGGTGGCCGAGCATCACGGCGTCGAATCGTTGCTGGCGATCGCGGTGCTGTCATGACACGCGAGCGGTTTGTTTTCTACGGCAACCGCGCCGAACTGGTGGACCAACTGCTCGCCATCTCGCCGGGGATGGCGAGCAGCACCGCCGAACAGATCGTCGACAGCCTGGCGAAGAACGGCCGCATGGTGATTCAGCGCGAGCGGGTGCCGCTGCCGTATGGCATATCCGCCGATCAGGCTGATTTGTGGCGCAGGGTCGAAATCGCGATGCAGCGGCCGAAGTTTGAAGACCCGGAGCTGTCATGATCAACGACTACGTGGTCCACCTCAACAGTCTTCCCGATTATCACCGGTCAGATCGGCTGCTGGACCGGCTCGGCATCCTGCCGCCACCACCGAATCGGGCCGCGCGACGCCAGCAAGCCCGGAGCAAGGGGAATGGAAGATGAGGGAGGAGACCGCCGACTGGCTGGAACCCATGTTCCTTGAGGCCGACAAGCGCGGCATCGACACCCCCTTGCTGATGCATCAGTCCAAGATGCCCGCGGCCGAAGCGGATAGCCCGCCAGGCGGCCTGCTGGGCGATATCGTCAGCTCGGGCATGTTGCCGCCCAGCGCGAGGCTGTGGGCCTTAGATTGGGTGCGCTTCGGACAGCTGCTGCGCCGCGAACTCGGTTGGGACACCTACCCCGCCTACCCCGAATTCCCTGAAGAATGAACCCTGACAACGAAAGAAGCCACATGACTGATGAGTTCGAGAACATCATCGATGGCAGCTTCGGCCACGTCGACTCCGGAAATTTCGACAGCACCGAACTCGACGCTGACCAGTCGTCGCTACGCGCCACCTTTGTGTGCCTCGACGAGGACGACCGCTCCGTGTACATCATGCCCTCGTTCAAATGCTCCGATTGCGGTCGTCCCGCAGTGCTGACCATCGGGGTACTCGACCAGGATGATCACCAGGTCTTCAGCAGGGATGATTGCTGCGAGCTGGTCGACCTCTCCCCGTCATCGGCTGTCCGGCTCGCTCGGTTCTTACTGGACTACGCGACCGAGATGATCGATGACGAGACCGAGCACCGGCATGAGGACACCGATGACTGAGGCGCAGGCGCGGATCACCCGCTACGACAACATGGTCTGGGCTTCCTGTGAACTGCTGATGGTGTTGGACATCCTGATGTCCGGCCTGTCCAACCTGGAGGACAGTCGGGAGCGGTTAGAGGTCGCGATAAAAAATCTGCGATGGGCAGTGAACGGCGGCATCGACAACCAGCAAGGCGGCACCTAATGCCGCAGCATTGCCCGTTAGGAGGCTGGTAATGGCTGAGGAGCGCCGCGGCGGCCGGTTCGTAAGGGCAGAAAACTGTGGCGGGCAGTATGTTCTGCACTCGGAGGATCCGCGAAATCCCGCTGATTGGTTGGAGATTCGCGTCCCGAGCGCGGACGCCGACCTGGCCTGGCGGTTGTTGGGATGGGCCATGGGTACCAGGGAAGCGCTAGAGGAGGACGACTGAGGACGACTGATGCCCACCTGGCGCGTAAAACTCGACACGGGCAGCGTCTGCGAAATCACCGCCACCAGCCTCGAATTCGATTACGGCGCACTGACTTTTAGCGACGAGTCCGGGCCGGTCGCGATCTTCTCCGCCCGATCGTGGCTGATGGTGTCCCGGGCCGATGCGCAGCTGCTGTGGCAGCCGCCGCCGCCCGAGTCGCCGCGCGCCCGGATCCCGTCTGCGTAGAGGGTGGCTACTGCGACCGCGACCGCCAGGGTTGTTGAAATTGAGTGCGCAGCGTTCGACACTTAGCGTGTGTCTCGCCGCCACGGTGCCCGTCATCGCCGCAGAAATGTTCAGCGCTGGCTGGCCCGCGCGCATCGCCCCCCGCGACCGCTGACGTTGCTGACCGGCACCGGCACCGGAACCCTGATGGCGATGGTGGGCACCGGGGTGCTGACGGCCGCAGTCGAGGTCGGGAGGTGGGCCCTTATTCAATGGTCGCAGGTGGATACGCACGGGAGCCCCGTCGCAACCTGGCAGCATTTCGCCGACCGCGCCGCCTGCGTCCAAGCGTCCGCCCCGCTCCACGAGGCCGGGCTGCCGTTCTCATCGACACGACCACCAGGCTGGGCGGGCGGCGGTGCGATTCAGCCGAGCTGGATCGGATGGTCAAAGAGATGCGGCGGCGCGAGAAGGCTGCGACGGAGGCGGCGCTCGCGGCCCGCAACCAGCACCACAAACCCTATGACGACGAGCTCGGTTCCCGCGTGGTGTTAACCGCGCGGCAGCGACGGGTCGTTGAAAGACTCGGGCCGTGGAAATAGTGGGCCGACCATCCTGCTACGAAAGCCTGCGCCAGCGCCCGCCGCTGGCCGATCCCATCGCGGTGGTCGTGTGGCACGTCGACCGGGCCACAACCCAAAAAGGCACTTTTCCGACGACGTTTCGCTACTTCCCTGACAAGGCGTCCGCTGAGCGTTATGCCGCAAAAACAGCCGCGCCCCGAAATTTGCCGTTCAGCATCGTCAACATCGACGCACCGAATCTGCGGAGCCGCCCCTTCGATGGCATCACCGACGAGGCGATTTTGGAGGCGCGCCGACGAATGGCACAACAGGAGGAGCGGGTGGACCTCCCGTTCGTCGACGCACCGACCAAAAAACGCAACGGCCACAAACGGCCACCGGACAAACGGGCACCCCAGAATTTGGGGCTCGGTAACTTCAAAATGGTTGCGCCAGCACACACTCCCCGGCCACGGCGCGATCACAGCCACCGCCACAGCCGCCGTATGGACAAACTCACTAACGATGGGCCAGTTCCTTATCGGCCAAGGTCAATTAGTGGCCACCACCCGGCTCACACACCAACGTGGTCGGGGCTGCGCGACGCCGGGATGCCTCGGCCAACATCACACAAAAGGCAGGTGTCAACGCTGCTGGCGACAGATCGTCAGAACAGGCACCGCCCCAGACGGGCCGGCGCGCGCATATACCGGGCAGGCACCTGACCGGCCACCCAGGATGTACCGCCGCCAGGGATGTCTGGTCGTGGGATGCCCCGGAGCGCACCATGCCGGTGGCTATTGCAGGCATCACCACGACGCTCGCCGCCGCGGTGTGACAGGATCAGGTCAATGCCGGGACTTGGAGAATGGCCCGTCGCCGGTCACGATGTTGTCAGGAATCGCCCCGGTTGCGGGTGATCCCATGCCGGTTTCGTAGGCTTGGTCATGCGGGTCAGTGAGTCGCTGGGCTTCGCCGAACCACGCGTCGGTGAACGAGGCACCGGGCCGATTCGCGTCTGGTTGCAGCATGTCACCGGGCAGCAGCGAGCCGCGCTGGGAAATGATCGCGCCGGTTTGAGGGTTGTAAACGTGTTCAAGCATTGGAAATTCCTCTCTGCGTCGTATTGATTCTAATCGGCCGCGAATTAAAAACGTGAATTAAAACGCGACGGCGACACGCCGAACTGTGGTCACAGCCCGGGCCCCGGGGCGGTGAAAAAATTTAGTCGAAGAAAGGAGAAAAACATGGCCGTGACCGCCAACGACGAGCGGCGTGTCCGCCGGTTCGTCGATTTGCACACGGGGGAACTCGACCGCCCGGAACGCTTTCTAGACGAAATCACTTTTTGGGTCAAGGGCGAGCGCCGAATCGCGAATCCAGTGAGCAGAGACGAACTCACCCGTGCCATCATCGGCCTGGCGCGGGCCCAGAAGAAACCGGAAGAGGCGCTGGCGAGCCTGGCGGCGGCCGCCGTCATGCGTCTCGTTTCCCAGTAGTGACCTAGTCGACGCTCGCGGTGGCCAGGCCGTGCGGAGGCTTAGGCTTGGTTGGTGGCCTCGCTTGCCGACTCGTTATGGCACCGGGACCGGGTCTTGGCGGAGGCCGCGTTGGAGCATCCGTTCGTTCAGGGCATCACGTCGGGAGAGTTGGCCCCAGCTACGTTCGCCTACTACGTGGGACAAGACGCCGCGTTCCTGGACGCATTCTGCCGCGCCTATGCCTTGGCTCTGGCGAAAAGCCCCGACCAAGACGGGCTGATCGCGTTTAGGGAGCTACTCGACGCCGCCGCCGAGGAGCTTCGCCTTCACCGCGGCTACGCGGACCGCTGGAACGTCGACCTTCACCAAGCGGCAGACCCCGCCACCGCGGCGTATACCAACTTCTTGTTGGCGGTCGCTGCGCTGGAGCCGGTTGGCCACATCGCGGCGGCGATGACGCCGTGCATGCGGCTGTACGCCTACCTCGGCCAGCAGCTGGCCGCCCAGACAACACCCGACAGTCCCTATCGCGAGTGGGTGATGACATGCTCCAGCGCGCAGTTCGAGGCCCTGGCCCGACGTGTAGAGGGCCTGCTCGACCGCTACGGAGGTGATCACGACCGCCTGGCCGTCCTGTATCACCAGGCGATGGAACTCGAATTGCGGTTCTTCGACGCTGCCGCCCGATGCGAGAGACCATGACTGCCGCTGCGTTGATGAGCCGCCATACCTCCGCGTGGCAGGCGGCCACTGTTCACCCCTTCCTCGCGGGCGTGCGGGACGGATCGCTGCCCGAGCACTCCTTCGACCGGTGGCTGGCCCAGGACTACCTCTTCGCGCAGGCCCTGGTGCGCGCCCAGTCCCGCATCGCGGCCACGGCCCCCCTCGCCCCGCCGCACCCGGTGCACGCCGCCAATCCACCGAGCCCCACCAGCGCGGCCAAAAAAATCCGCCGGCCCAGAATGTTGCGCTTGACCACCGCCCCCCCAACCGCCTTCTTGCTCCTCATAACAATCTGGGCGGCTATCATGCCCGATTGGCATCGCCTGTGTGTGAAGAACCCCAAGATCTGTTGGCGCCAGTTCGGTTCCGCCCCATCGGCGCGTGTCGTAGGCGCTGCGGATCGCGGCACCTATGGTGTGCAGGACCATCCCCAGGTCAAGCGCGGCGAACTAGACGCTGGCATGCCGCTACTTAAGCGGTTGAGCCAGGCGGCTCGTACCTGATGTTCTCGATCTGGCCAGCAGGGAATCGAGGCGACGGCGGCCGGCTCAGTCGTCGTATAACGGGGCGATTACGTCGCCGACGTATACCCTATACCCGGACGGGGTACACACTGCGGATTGTCGCGATCCCACGGTAGCGCCGGCGCGCCGGGATCCAAATGCCCGACGGCACGGTAACTGATGCAGGATACCCCCGGGTAAGCCATGCAGCATGGCATGGCAGCGGTTGTCACAGAGGTTTAGCGCGGTGCAACCGGATGGCCCCCACGCCGACGAGGGCGCGCGCTTGGCGATGCGCTCGAGGCCTCCATGGCCTCGCATGGTTCGCGGCCGTTGGCGCTCAAAGCGAATTCAGCCAGAGCCAAAGGATTTCGTAACCAGACAAGTTGGTGGGGTCGGGCATGGAGAACGGAATCGCGAGCAGGTCGTGGGTCGCGTTGTTTTGCATGTTGAAGTACGTGAGGTTGCCGTCGAATGGTGAGGATCCGTCCGCGCCGAGGGGGAATGGGCTGTCGCCGTACTGCGCGTCGGCGTACCAGCAGTTGTGCATGGTGGCGAAGCCGAACGGCGCGAGTGGGACCGGTGTGTTGTTGATGCTTGGTCGTTCGAGGATGAATTCTGCGGTGCTGCCGGTAAATCCCGTGCTGGCAAGGCCGCCTTGGGAGTAAGGTCCGGCTGGATAGGTGCCCCAGAATGACGCGTTTTGCGAATAGTTGTAGATCATGAACCAGACGCTGTTGTCGGCCGGTGTCAGCCCTCCCGCTGATCCGTCCTGAAAGTGGGTATCGCCGTTTTCGTCCGCGACGAAGATGTCGACACTCACGGAATCACCCGGGTTGAGGGGGAAGTTCGGAATGTTCCATTCATCGAAGGGCAGCATCTCGACCCACATGTAGTAATTCGTGATCGGCCCAAAGGAGGCGAGATTAAACAATACCGCTTGCGTGCCGGCCTGGTAGAGGTCGGTAGGGCTGTTATCGAGGCCGACCCATACGCTGCACTCCAAGAACGGCTGATTGCCGACGTTGAACACGCCCGGAGCCGTCCAGTCGGCTTCGATCCAGAAGAACTGCCCCGTTGGGTTGCTCAGGTAGGCGCCACTCCAGTTGTCCGAATTGGCGTTGAACATTGGGCGCACGATCGGCGGCGGCAGCGGCAGGGTGGGCGCCGCGAGCTTGAGCGCATCGACGACCTTTGGCGGGGGCAGCGGCAGGGTGGGTGATTCTTTCACTGCAGTTGGCCGCTTCGTTGACCCCTTCGTGGTTGATCGGTTAGCGTGGCGCACGCCGGGGTGCGGCACCGTCGTTGGCGGCACGTGGGTGAACGGTTGTGAGACCTGTCTTAGCCAGCGGGCAAATCGGGTTGGGTACCGCGCGGGGTCGGGGCGCGGTGGGTAACGGCGCGCCATCAGTTCGCGGTTGGACAGGGCCATAGGGTCGCCGGTCAGGGGTTCGCGTAACTCGCCGGGGGGCGCTGCAGCGACTTCGGCGCGATCGCTGGCACTGGCGGGCGTGCCGGGGCGCAGCGCCACCGTATGGCGTAGGTGGCTGCCGTGGGTGTCGGTGCAGTCAAGCGTCAACTCTATTGGCTGCGCATCGCTGCGCGGCCGAGCGTGGAATCGCACGATCCCGCGCTCGTCAGCGTCGAGTTGGAGCTTGTGCTCCTCGTCGGATTCATGGCGCAGGTGGCACACGGCGTTCGGAATTGTCTTGATCGTGACGAGTGTTTCCACTTCGGGTAGCAGTGTGCGTTCGAAACGTGCTGGTTGGTTGCCCGCCGGGTCGGTCTTCATAGGTCACCCCTCGTTTGATGGGCCGGTTCGGTATTCCGCGACTAGTCGGTGTGAGGGTGGCCCATATGTGGTGGTTTGCGCAATATGCTGGTCCGCTGAGCGGACCGGGATCACATAACCCGGCGCAGCGGCGACGCGCGGTGATTCGATGCCAAGGTCGCCGCCGCGCATGCCGGTGCGGCCGGCGAGTTACCGACGGCACGTACATTCGGAAAGATATCGCCGCATAAATGCAGGGCAGTTTTTGCCGTATCCGATGCCCTAATTGCCCATCCTGGAACAGAAGCTTTGCAGGGGCGGCGGCTGGGTACCCAGGACAAGTCGGTGCTGGACCCACGACATGTGTGCTAACTGTATTTGTCGCGTCCTATATTCTAAAGGTTATCCAAAAGCTCGGCTGCACGAGCACGAACACTGCGCGACGGGTGGTTACTACGCACCGAATTAATGGCTGCGACGTGTGGAGTCGTCACTGCCTCGACGCATCCCTTGTCAGATCTTGAAACCATATCTGGTATCGCCCAATCCAAGTATGACCTGAAGGCTGTCCAGCTGCGTGGATGTAGCACGGAGATCCTACGACAGCTTCGAACGCGAAGCGATCCGCGCTGAAGGGCTGGACCCTGACGATCCCGCTGTGTCGGAAGCCCTAGAGCTGGTACGGCTGGAATTGGCGCTACATACGATGTAGATTTAGTCATTAGGAAAGTCCATCCATTTCGGAAAAGTGAAGATGAGAGCGATCCGGTCCCAGCAAGGGCCCGATCGTTTTCTTAAGCGGGAGACAGCAGCGCATCAGGGCGGGCGGCCGGTCCAGACAAAGCGGTCAGGCGGAGACATGTGGACCGCCGTAGGGTTGTAGCGCGGCGTCCAGGTCAGCGCGGCGGATACGCAGCACCCGCGGCCCAACGAGGGCGCAAACCACTGCTGCCGGTCACTGTTTCACCTCAACCCTTAGAAGCCGAACCCGCGTGACGCGTGTCCAGTCGACCTTGCCGTCTGTTGTCGTCTTCGCAGTCACGTGGTTCGGGGTCCAGGTCATTTGCGCTTCGTCGCCAAGATCGATGATGAGGAGCTCATTGAGCGGACCATCAAATCGTGGGTTGCCAACGAGGAGGTCATCGGTGCTCGTTCCAGCGCGCATATCCGCCAGACGGCCACGCAGGTGCGTCGCGGCCGCGACCCCAAACTCTTTGGCTGCAACGGTGGGATCCTCGCAAATCGCACGCAGCTTCTCTGTTTCAAAGGCGACGATCATGGTGTTCGATTGAATCGAACGATACCCCATGAGCATGACAGACTGCGTAAGGCTGCACTAGGGCGTCGTTGCTGTTTCTGGCGTACATCGACACCGCACGATCGCAACAGTTACGGCAACGGGTGGGCGGATGTCCGAGGCGTTCACGGATATAGCTTCGAACTGCGGATCAGTGCGCGAGCATACGTTGCACGCTCGATGCTGCCAGCTGCCCGACATCCTCAGCCATAATTGCTGGATGAAGGATTGGGTGGCCTACCAAGAAGAAGTCGCAGGGTTCTTTCGCGACTTGGGAATGGAATCGTTCACTGATGTAACGGTGAAGGGCGCGAGAACGAGCCACGATGTTGATGTCGTCGTGCGTGGGCGTTATTCCGGCTTCGATATCATGTGGGTGGTTGAATGCAAGGCCTGGGCAGCGAGAATTCCGAAGGAAAAGGTTTTAGCGCTCCGTACCATAGTTGCAGACACTGGGGCCGACCGCGGCTTTCTGATGGCTGAGTCCGGTTATCAGTCAGGGGCACTTGAAGCTGCCCTTCTTGCGAACATCACTCTCACTTCCGTCGGTGAACTAAAGGAACGTCTGAGGTACGAACTCGCGATAGCCAAGTTAAATAAGCTTGAGAATCGTGCGGACGAATGTAGAGAGCGCTATTGGCGTATTGATAAAACACGGAGAATTGAGTGTGGTCTACGGCCCGAAGTGTACGACGTCGGCTATTCCGGGACGAACATCATCGCCGCGGTTGAGGAGGCCTTGCGTAGCATCAGGTTGCGTGGCTTTCCTGTGACCTTCAGCCCGGTTGAGGCAGTACTGGCGTCATTCGGGGGCCGGCGGCGGCTTGGCGAGTTGGTCGGTCCCGGACACGATTTCGATGAACCCGAAGATCTATACGAGGTCCTGGACGCTGAGTTGACGAAACTGGAGGCGCTCCTGACGGACGCGGAGGGTTGAGCGCCGCAGTCGGGATTTGTGGCGTGGGACCCGGGCCGCGCGAGCGGGGTACAGCCGTCGGACCGGCTAACGGTTCAGTTGAAGCTCGAACTCGAAGGGCCGCACGCACACTTTCGCGACAACGATGTGGGCGGTCCATGGGGCCAAAATGGGGCCAAACCGTCAGACCAGGTGCTCCAACGAGCCCAACTGACGCCAGTAATGTTGGTTTTAACCAGCAGAAACACACGGGTGTAAGTCAGAAACCCATTTCACACGCGGAAGGTCGCTGGTTCGATCCCAGCCGGGACCACAAGGTCAGAGCGTTTTCCGGGGTCGGTGCACAACATCTGCACAACACCGGGACCGAAACGGGCCTGAATTGCGGGGTGCTGCCGACCGCTCGAAAAGGAGAGGGACACATGGGATTTGAAGACGATTTCAAAGACGAGATCAGTCGCCTCGCCAAGGAACAGTTCGAGGGAACGATCGTGATACCGGAGGGCCTCACCGAGGACGAAGCCGTCGCGTCGGCGATTGCGCGGTACGAGGCGCAGACGGGCGTCGAATTGCCCGAGGACGAGGTGCGGGCCGAGGTGCGAAAGAAGATGGCTGGCCGCGACACGACCTGAATCCCGCCAAGCACGCGGGTTTTCGGCGTGCTTACACCGCCGCGCGGATCACGGTGAAGCTGCCCGGTGCGCGGCCCGCCGGCAATCAGCGCCAGCTCGTGTCTGTGCAGGTGGCTATGCAACGCCGTTGTTGCATGGCTCCGTTGCATGGCTCCGTTGCATGGCTCCGTTGCATGGCTCCGTTGCTTGAGGCACCTTCGCTCAGTGACCGGCGGGCGAACGGGTGTTCGGCCTACACCGGGTCATCCGGTCAGTGTCGTCAGCGCCACCGCCGCGCCTTGCAGCCGTGCGCGCTGGTGTCGTTTGCCATCGTCAGTGGACCACCGTCTTGCCAGTAGTGGGACCGCCTTCGCACACCCTGTACGAGCGCCGAACGTGTTCCACTCTTGGTTCTCTTGCCCTCGAGTGGCTGGCAGTGATGGACTTGGAACTCCGTTCCATCGGTCAATATGGAGGAAGTCTCGACATGGGCGGCACCGAGACCGGAGCGGCACCCGACGGTGGTGTTCCGCAGGAATGGCGGCACAACCCGTTCACTTACTCGCCGCAGCGGGGTGGAAAGGTTCTGTCGGCGTTGCAGCTGCCGTTCTTTATGCTGCACGCGCCAGCCGGATTCGGAGTACTCACGACGACCGGGCGCCGGACCGGGAAACCACGACGAAAATGCGTGCGGGTCATCGTGGATGACTCCGTCGCCTATCTGGTGATGCTCGGTCCGGTCATGTTGGGGGTGCCCAAGGACCAGGCCGTCTCGCACTGGCTGCGCAACATCCGTGCTAATCCCGTTGTGCAACTGCGTATCTCCGGTGGTACTCTCACCGGCACCGCGCGGGAACTCAGCGAGCCTGCCGAACTAGCGGCCGCGCGGCGGGCATACACCCGCACGGTGAATGCTTTCGATTCTTGGGAGTACCGGTTCCATACCGCCGAACGGCCCACGCCCGACAAGATTCAGCGCCTACACGAACACTGGTTTGATACCGGAGTCCCGGTCGCTATCGACCTTGCGGACTCAGGTACGCACTGACGCACGTCGTACGGCTGTTGCTGCCGACACCTACAAGAACCCGTTCTAACCTCAATCTGTTCGAAGTGGTCCACCAACTGGCAAACCGGTGGTCCGCTTACCGTGGCAGACGACACGCTGGATCTCGGTGGCGTCGACCGCTCCGCTCTCGATCCGCTGACTTGGCCAAGTCGTCGCATCACTCACTGCATCAAACCAGCTCAAGAGTCATGGCTTAGTTACTTTGACAACCACGGTGTCGGCAGCGCTGACCGTCGTACCCGGGGCCGGCTCGATGCTTACAACTGTCCAATTCTCCGGCATAAGCACCATGGTGTACTTCGGATTCGCCGAAGAAAGCGTGACGTTGGTAAGCCCGAGGGCTGTCAGCTTGTCTTGTGCGATCTTGGCGTTCGTTCCTCGAGGGATGTTCGGGATGGTGATCGGGCCTACCGCGGCGGTCGCCGTGGTTGGCGGCGCGGTAGCGTTCCACGACGGGACGACCCTGGAGGCTGACTCCGTGACCGTCACCGTGGACGGCGGACTCGCTGTATTGCTTCCACACGCGGCGACTGTCAGGGCAACAGCCGATACGACGGCGGCAAACCCGACTATGTTCCCACTCACGGTCGCCGAGCGTATTACAACGGACCCCGCACGATGAGCTCGATTGCGAAAAAACGTGTGCTTCATCATGGGTAAGACCACCGTTGCTGCGCAGGCGACTGCGGCGCTGATCATGGATTTTGTTCTCATTAAGTGGCTACTAATCCCACCGCGCCGCCCACGCCGGACCCCGCCGAGCTGGCCGCCGGAGCACCCCCTAATTGGCGCTGCGCTGGCCGGGGTTCGTCTTGACCGACTCAATGCCCTTCTGGGCACTCGGCTTGGTCTCATACCCCTGGGCTGGCGGCGATGGCGCTACTTCAACGGACGGTATCAAGTGCCGTAGTCCAATCGGTGGCGATGGCCTCCTGCGCCGCAGCGAGTGGCACTGTGCCCTCGCAGACAAGCTCATGCAGCCTAGATTCGACGCCGTCTTTCGGGTTTGGGGATGCACCGGGTTCGATCCACAAGTTGCGGGGATCGTTGGGGTCCCCGCCAAGTTCAAGTGGCACGAGATGGTCGTACTCAACGTCTTTCAGCGAGCCGGTGTACCCGTATGCCGCCGCGTTCTCGCGCTTTTCGATCTCGGTAATGGAAGCAGGCGGGCGGATTGACTTGGTGTAGCCGGTCCTGCAAATCGTCGTGGCGAGCGTGTCTTGGGTGACCTTTGGGCTGATCGCACCTGGGGTGCAATTCGGGTCGGGAAGGGTCTGCCCATTGGCGGCGGTGCGGTAATGGCAGGTTCCCGGCGGCGGCTGCGGTTGCACGGTGTAGTTGGTAGGACCCGGCCCGACCGGCACATCAGCGACCGCAGTACCGGCCGCGCCGTGGAGCAGTAACCAGCCGGTCATTGCGACGGTTGTTGTGACGAAGATCGTTCTCGTCGCGGCAGACCGCCCCCAAAATGCACTTGCTTTAGCTGACCCACTCACATACGCCCTCATGGTGTGAGCACGTGCCCTGGCGATGTTGGCTACATGACCAGGTGCAATCGCAACACCGAGCGCTGGCGCAAGGTGGTGGTGGCGATGGTGTACAGGTTCCACCGGGACCTTCACTTTCGCCCACTGCACAGCCAGCAACGGAGGTAACTACTGGCGACGCGATCATCTCCACTGCTGAAGCCCCGCCGATGCTGGCTGCTGCGATGGCTGCTGCGACGAGTAGCGCACGAATCATGGCTGGCCCCAACTGTTGCCGCAAGCGTTATCGGAATCTTTGCCGAGGGTGACGCTAGTCGCCTCCGACAGTCGCAGTTAGTGGCGAAAGTCCCAGGTTGGGGTCTATAAGAACTTCTCCGAGGACCGCGTCGAACTACAACCCGCACGCAAGCAGACCACCGACTCGATGGATGCGACCAGTATGGACGCGGTCAGGTACACGGGAGGCGTTCGTGGGCCTCTGAAAGTTGAATTATCAGCTTTGCCCCGCTGGCATTCCTGAAAAGCCTTCTCACACAAACCCGTACCGGCCAGCATCCCAGCGGCCATCAGGACCGCCACGATTAATTTCTTCGTTGTGTTCCCCTCACAGCGGCTCGGGTGGGCCGTAACCCTGGCCGACCGAGCCGTCGTCCTCGTAGACGTGGCAGAAGTGGTATTCCGCGCCCATGACGATCTCCACCGCCTGCTCGGGGGTGTACTGATCGGCGGAGTACTCAAGGCCTCTGATGAGCTGGTCCTCGCTGTAGCCCATCGCCCGCTTCCCGCAGACCCTCGACGCCAGGCTCTCGGCGTTTGCCAAGTCCTCGTGGTAGAGGCCCGTGTACCGCAGCTCGTCCCGGTAGTAGTAGGGATTATGGTCGTCTGGGCTGCCGATGACGGCGATGGTGGCGTTCGCCGAGCTAGCCAGCGGTGCCAGCACCAGTAGCGGCAGCACCGTGGCGGCAAGGATCTTGATTAGCCTGCTCATACCCGACTATAGGTTTGCTCAACCTGGCGACGTGAGTTGCATAAGGCCCAGAGTTGCGCAGACCTAAGTCCCTCCGGCCAGCTGATCTCAGTTTGTCCGGGGCCAATCGCGCGCCAAGCGGCCGAAGACTTTTTGCGTACAATGACTGCATGGTAATCAAGAAAATCGTCGCTACCGGCGTTTTTGTTGTAGCCGCCGCCGTCGTAGGAGCACCGGCAGCCGGTGCCGATCCCGATCCGATCGGGCAGGGCGGCGGGGCTTGCACCGATCCGCAGTGTCCTCCACCGGTTCATGTATTCATATCGCCAAATGATCTGACCAACCTAAAGCAGGCCAAGCAGCAGCAAGAAGAAGAGATGCAGAACTTGCAGAACCTGCTGCCCAGTCCTTAGACATGAACCTCTGGGGCTTTGTCTCTCCGTTCTTTTAGACTATTTATAAGCCGGGTCGTGGGGGTGCCGGTGGCGGCGACCACACCGGCGGCGACCACATAAGTGGCGGATATACAGGACGTGGGCTTATCGGACGTGATTCAGTAACCCCTTGGGGACCTCCAGGCGCGTCTGGCCAACTTCCGTGCCAGGGGCAGTAAACGACTTTAGCTGAAGAGCTAATGTTGTTGGCATCATCAAAGGTGTACGGCCCGCCACGCCTTTTGGTCAGATCCAAAAGTGCGTCATATGGCGCCTCTCCAGCGTCCTCTCGCTGACATACAGCAATGCCCTGCGACCTAACCCCTGGAAAATTCCAAATCACCAGCGGGTCATCCTGGTCTGGGTCGGTTAACAGCCGATAGAACTCTTGATCCTGATAAACACTCGCATGAGATGTCGGTGCCGATAGCAGAGCGTGACCAAGCATGGCGACCATCAGGACTAGGCCAGCTGCCCATAGTGACATAACTTGACTAGGCGAACGTGTGTCGGTGGCTGCCATTTTTCTTTCCCCAAACCGGCGAAGGGGTTGCTTGCTGGCTAGAAGGTAAAGGCGCTGGTGCGTTTTGCCAACGGTTTCCCGCTGGCATTCCTGAAAAGCCTTCTCACATGGCCACGGCTGACTGGTGTCCACGATCTCGCAGTTGCCGTATTCCCGAGGGGACGCGGCCTGGTATGCGTTACCTCGATCGCCACCGGGGCGGCCACCTGGCAACCCGGGCACGTAAAGAGGGGTGGGCGGAGCAGCGCTGGTCGTTAAGTTCGCGTGGCTGCTGGCCGAGGCGGCGGTGACGGCCTCGAACGCGATGGCCGCCGAGTAGCTCCGTGGCGGCGGTGACTTCGACGGTTTCAGGGTTGGCGGCGACTGTCTCGTCGTTCTCATCATCTTTCGACGGTCGTACACTTGCACCTGCCCCGCAGCAAACAATCAGCTGGGGTTCGGCGGGTATCACGACAGAGGCGGTCATATGGGCTGGTGGACCCTCGGATTGGTGGCGGTGGTAGCACTGACTGCCGGAATCGTCTACGCCGTCTGGCTAGTACGTGCGCGTGGGGAGATACCTGAGGAGACCAGGGCTGCTATCAGGGAGGCCAAGCAGTCGCGGTCCGAGTGCCGACGTGCCCGCAAGCAACACGCTAGAGATGTCGAGCAGGCGCGCATGCGCCTGCAGGATCTGGAGGATACGAAGGGCCGTAGGCTAGGTGCCGCAGGTGGAATAACGCTTTACGAACGCTGGATCTCCACACCGCAGGGCTCTGGCTCTCTGGTCGGCGTTAAGGCGACTGCTGCGGACGAATCCTCGGTCACTGTGTCCCAAAGACTTACTGCCACGCGCATGGTTACTTTGGGGGTCTTCTCGCTTGCTGCCCCGAAGAAGACGCAAAAGGCTCACGGCAGCGCTTACATTCTGATTGAAGGACCCGAGGTTTCCGGCGTCGGCGTTATCAATGCTTCTTCCTACAACAGCACCCCCGGTCCGCGCGCGTTCGCGTTTGCGGCAGACGTTAATAATGCTGCCCGCGCCGCTGCTGCCAATGCTCCCCGGCTCCCAGGGCTGATAGCCAAAGCCAAGGAAGAGCTATCCGCCGCCGAGAAAGACCCGAAAGTCACTAAGGCCGAGATTGCGTATGCCAAAGCCGTCGCCGCACTGCCTGAGGACTATCGCCAGAAATTTAGCGACGTTAGACCTGACGCGGCGGCAACCGCCCCACCTCGGCAGCAGGCCAAGGAAAAGCAACGGCGAATCGCCACACTCGGCAAGGACAATGCCGCACTCGTGGAATCCGCGCTGAGCGCCGTGAAAATGGTGGCCGCATCCGAAGCGGCGCGCGAAGGTTGGCTGGGCGATGTCGACTTCAGCGCCGATATCCAACAGATCACCGACATCTTCGAGAAGGCGCACGCCTTACGCGAGTTGACCAGAACGCTGTCCGCACTGGATAAACCCAGTGCCGAGGACCACAGAATCCTCTCCGAGGCCAAGACCACCGCCGCTAATTTAGAGTGCGCCGCGATCGAGCGGGTTGAATTGATCGACAAATGCGCCACCGAAGCACAACTGATCGACAAATCACTTCAGACTGAGCGCGAGGACGCCCGGGTCGCCGAGCAGCGCGCCGAGTTGCACGCGAAGTTGAGCGCCATGCTCTACGGGATTGAGGCCACACCAGACACCACACCCACCGATTCCGCGGTGGACGCGGTGATGGCCCGCGTGCAGGCCTACCGGGAGATCAAGAACCAAATTCAACAAGCCCGGGACAGCGGATCAGATACACAGCAGAAACCAGCTCCCGCGAAGGCCACGAACGTGAAGTGTTACCAGTGCCAACACGTGCAAGCGGCACCAACAAGCCAACTGACGTTCGTTTGCGAAGAATGCGGCGCAAAGCTGAAACGCCGCACGCAACCAACCAAGGGCGGCTAAAGCAACCGCGAGTTCTCACCAGATCGCTGAATGCGCAGGAAGGCTCAACCGAGTACTCCTCCTCTAACCTGAGCGATCACACGCTTTTTCCGTGTCGCGCCGATGCCGGCGGCGACCGCGTCCAGCCGAGCCTGCCACGTCAACACCGCGGCATAGGCGGCGTCGACTTCGTCCGGGCCATGCGCGACTGCCAGGCTCATCAATCTGCGATAATCCCAACGAGGAGACGGAACTGCAACATGCATTTGGTTGAATTTCTTAGGGGCTCGCAACCTCCCGACAGCGAGTCAGTCGAAGTGGAATACCGACTAGCCTGCAGCGGTGAACTATACAACCGTAAAGTCGTAACCGCTGACTGGCGGAAGAGCGACATCACGCGAGTGTTGCTAAGAGCGCCCTTCGAGCTTTTTGTGGCCAGTCAACCGTTCAACGACTATCCACAAGAACTCTGCGTCCGTTTGAAGCTTCCCTATAAAACTGACCCCGAGACTCGGGGCGTCCATTTCATATCTCTTCGGGACGATGAGATCATGGAAGATCTCTGTTCGATTCTCAGCCTGCTTGCACGCAGACTAATCTCGGTAGTCGGCAGGGTTAGGGAATGCCCTGCCGAACGCGACACCACTCTCGGCTCGTACGGCTGGGATCTTCCCGTACCAGTATTAAACAACATCGCAGGTTTCGCTGTCTGGCGTAGACGTGGGGCCTCGATAATCACAAGCCTAGAGGGCCAACAGGTAAAATTCCATAATGTGCCGTCGACTGGAGTAGATGACGAGGCTCTAAAAGAGGTTCTATTGAAGTTGGCTGATCTTCCCGCGGCGGAGCCGATCGTCCGCGCCTGCCGACTCTACAAGACCGCCTTAGAACTGATTGAGGATCGTCCCGACATCGCATACCAACTTCTGATCTCCGCGACCGAGACGATGGCTGGTGCGGTTCTGAGCCGTCACCAACCCGATGAAGCCGACATATTGAGAATGAAGCGTCAGGCAGAAATCAGCGAGCAGGCGCTAGCTTTCGAACTAGACGAGGCTCAAGCGAAAACGCTGGCCCTCATAGCAGCCAAAGGCAACCCCTGGTCCTTCCAGAAATTTAAGAAATTCATCACCGATAACGTCTCGGCTGAGGAATTTGACAGTGAGGACGCCGTCTTTCCGTGGGCGTGTTTGCGTCCGAGTCGTGAACACTTCGAAAAGGCCTTGAGCAACATCTATTCTGAACGTTCCGGTAATCTCCATGGCGGAAAGCCCTTTCCCCGTTGGATAGGCGTGGGCACAAGTCCCTTTGTCAACCCGAACGACTTGCCTTGGAATGGCCTTGGTCCCAACGACGTTCCTCCTGTCGTCTGGTTTGATCGAGTCGTATCTACTGCAGTGCGTCGCTATGTGATCGGCCAGTGCGGGGCTCGTGCCGAGCCGTTTTCCGACTTCGGTACTTCAGGTGATCGGGATACGGAAAGCCGAACGCAAACTGGACAGAGCACTGCGGACGATGGGATAGGAGAACGCGAGGGTTACATACGCCGGTACGTGTCCAGTCTGGCGCGTGCTCTGCGGTGGAGTTTCCAGAGCGACAGCCGTTAACGTCTGAGCCAGCAAAATCGGGCCGGAGCGCGAGGCTCTGACCCGGCGTTTCTAGGCCAGGCAATCCCGCGAGCGTGTGCGACAATGCCGCCATGGACGAGAGCGGCCCGCTATGGTTCAGAGCCGTCGTCGCATCGATTCCACTACTAGTCGCGGTAATAGCCGGGGCCTTCGCGCTTATAAATACAGTCAACAGTCGCACCGAACGGTTAAAAAACCTCGTCGAGATCCAGAAAGGGATTCTTCGAGTTTTAAACCAGGATTACATGATAGAACGCGTGATGATCCGAGAACTCAATGCCATCGAGAAATCAACAACGCCATGGTATGTCTTGCGTCGCCGTCGGATCATCCTAGCATCTGTTGTGCTCTATCCCGTTCTGGTCCTCTATTGGTTCAACGGACATTTGTTCAAATTGAGCAGAATTGAGAGTGATATAGTGAACGGTGCAGGTACCGCGCTGGCAATAATCTACCTTCTGAGTCTACGGGTTTGGCAGAAAGACCGGAACCGAGTTAAAGAGATGGTAGATCGGCAGGAAGCCCGATTGAAACTGCTGGATTCACTAGCAGCGCTTCCGGAGCGACGTGACACCGAATCCCCACCGACTGACACCGATCGGTCGCAGGCCAATGACGCCAAGGCCACCGATGCTACGTCCGACACGGACGCCAACTCACCCCGCTCGGGAGATTAGATTGATCGTTTTGCATTTCAGCACGCAACATCTCTAACCCCCGTTGACCGTGATACCTTCCCAACGGTGGATCGGCGTCCTCGTAACCGGGAAGCGTTAAACCAGGAGGCAGCCCAAATTCACTCGCTTCGCATCCGCTCGTAAGCGATGCCGATTTCGACGCCGTTGGCTATCGCGTTAGCGAGAGGGTCAACGCCGGTACGCTTGCGTTTCGTCATCTGACGTTACTTCGGGATGAAAGGAACGTCGGGCGCTTCGTACTCGTCTTCGTCGGTTATCTGGAAAACGACTGCTGCCGACCTGAAACGAACGCCGGTGCCGAAACCCCTCGTGTAAAAAGACTCTTGCAAAGGGTATCGCTGCTGATTGCCGGGGATCTGTCGCAAACCTTCGTAACCGGGCAACTCTCGCACACCGACCGCGTTAGACGCTGAATTTGGGCCGACTGTACTTAAAACAACGAAAAAACCTAGGGGAAGGACGTTTTGCTCAACAATCGTCACCGGACCATAAACGCCAACGCTAGGCAAGCCGTGGATTTCTCCGGGCGGAGGCGTGCCGACCAGCTGGCCGCCGTCAGTGATGATTTAACCCAGTTCGATCTGTTGAGCCGACACGGTCTGCTCCCAGCCGATGACGAACGACTGTTCGCTGATCGCGTAGAAGGTGTTGCGGTCGGGGCCCTCGTCTCCGACTGTGGTGAGCATCTGCGGTGAGTTGCGCCAGCCGAAAAGGGGCGAGGTTGCGACCAGGACGGCGCCCAGGCCCGACGTGGTGTCGTCGTAGCCGGACGCGACGCACCAACTGTTTCCCAAGGGTGTGAAAAGCCCCCCGTCAGGGCCAGGCACGACCATCCTAGCCAGGGCATACGCCGGGAACCACACTGACGACGAGTGGATGAGCCGGGCAGGCCGGTGAGCCGCAATGCCGCCTCAATACTGCCCAGGGCTTGCAGGTAGTCGACGGCCGCGGGGAGGACGCCAGCATCGCTGAGCAGGCGGGCCGCGACATGCTTGCCGACGTTGGTTTCCTTCGTGATTTCTAGCCAGCGGCGGCTGTTGCGCTCGACTTCGTAGACGTCGAATTCTGAAAGAGAGCAACTGTCCATCGCATACACCGTGACCGGCAGGTACGGGTCGGCCGGGGTAGGACGCACGTTCGTTTTGGCGGAACCGTCGACGTTCCAGGCGCCGTCCCAAATTCCGCTGGAATCGCCCTCACCGTAGGACAGCGGGCGAACCTGGACCCCTTCTAGCAGAAAGCGGGCGACCTCGTCATCGGCCTCGGTCTGCACCCAGTCGATCACGCTGAACAAGTCGTTGGCGTTCGGGGCGGCCAGCGGCGGCCAAAACTGTTGCGGCGTAGAGCTGACCGGCACGGTGACATTACCTGGCGTACTCACTGGGATCTCTTCTCGCTCGTCGGAATGTGTTCCTGGCATCGGCACGGTGTCGCGCTCGCGGCCAACGCCGGCAACGCGACCCGGTACCGGTCGGGGATCGCCCGCCGCAACCGGGCGATCTGGCTGCCGAGCACTGCATCCACCTCGTCGGGCCCGACCTGTCCTGATTCGAATAGCGTCGCGGCCAAGTCCATGAGCGGCTGCCAGGAAGCTTTGATCAATGGCGCCACGATCAGATCCGCCGTGGTTCTGGCGTTCGGGCCGATCGCATGCAACGATTCGCGGTCGTGCACGTTGGCTCCCAAGGCCATCGAGACCAGTCCGGGGTCGGGGCGGGTGCCGCGGGTGCGAGCGCGCCAGACGGCCTCCGCGTAAGGACCGCCGAAAATCACGGCTGGCTTAAACTCCTCGGTCGCCTCGGCGACGTATTCGGTGCGGCCGCCACCCGCGAGTGTGGCCAGATGGATAGGGCTACCGCAGATGGTGGCGACGATGGAATGTCCGGCTTCATGTACTGCTCGGCGCGCACGGTCTGTTTCTGCGGCCGTGACACCGGTCGGGCGCTGGCGCGGTCGGCGTGCGGCATACCTCGTGGCCTCGGCAGCCAAGTCGAGCAGGGCAGATGCGACGCGAGTACTGCTCATAATCGGACTCCCAACCGTTCGAGCTCGGCGCGGTCCTTGTCTTCGCGTGTCGGCACGCCCGGCTGCCCGGACTGCTGGCGGTTGCGGCGTTGCAGGGCGTCGATGCGTCGTCCTAGGCGCAGATCGGCGGCGTCGATGCGCTTGAGGGAGGATTCCAGCCTTTCACTGATCGCGCCGGTGGTGTCGGCGGCCAGCAACACCGCCAGCGGTTCGGTGTAGGGCTTAGTCATCTGCAACAGCAGTCCGACCCAATTGCGGCGGATCACCCGATCCTCGACAACCACAGGGCGGGCGGGACGCTGCGTGAGGTCCATGACGAGTCGTTTGGCGCGGCCACGTTCGTCAATTGGCACGTGGGCACAGGCGTTCTCGGCTTGCAAGCTAGCCACCAGAGTGCATATCTCCGACAGGCATTCGTGCAGACAATCGGAAAATTCGTCGACGGCGGCGGCGAGGATGCCGCCCGGATCGTCTTTCACGGTCCACACGCGGCTCCCGAGCGGCCTGGTTATCCGCTACCTCCTCCGTCACGACCGTCACCGTCACCACTAAAACCGCACCGGCGAGCCCTCCCAAGGTGACCGCCACTATCACCTTGGCTGGCCGGACGCCTACAAAGCTGGCAGTCGACTCGGCGACCAAAACGCTTTATATCGCAAGCGGAAACGACACTATGTCGATAATCAAACTTGGAACCGGAAACACCGCAGCCACCATTCCCGTCGGTAAGGTCGGTCTGATGGGCCTGGCTGTCGATCCCGTCACGCACACCGTCTACACCGCGAACTGCCTCACGGACTCTGTCTCGGTAATTGACACGAACACGAACACAGTCGCGGCCAACATTCCCGCTGGGCGCAATACGAGAAGCATCGTCGTCGACCCCCGCACTCGGACTGTTTACGCGACCAACGCCGACGATCGGACGGTGTCGGTTATCGACCCGGTTAGCCGCACCGTCACCGCAACAATTCCCGTCGGCAAGTACCCCGACCAAATGGCCCTCGACCCCGACAAGCACACCCTCTTCGTCATCAACTATGGCCAAAACACGGTGTCGGTGGTCGACCTCGCCACGAATACCGTCACGTCGACGATCCAAGTGGGTGTTCCGTCTGGCGCAACGAACGACGATGCCCTCATGGGGATGACGGTCGATCCCGCGAGCCACCACGTCTACATCGCCCACGGAGGCGGCAAGAGCGAGAAGAAGGTGTCGGTGATCGACCCAGCCACAGGAGCGGTCACCGCTCTTCCAGTGGGTAATAGCACAGCGGATGTGGCTGTCGATCACGTCGACAACGTCCTTTTTACCGCTAACTACATGGACAACACGGTCTCGGTGATCGACCTCGCCACTCGCACCGTCACCGCCAACATTGCCGTCGGACAGGACCCAGCCAACATCCTCTGGGATCCCTCTACCCGAGCCTTGTATGTGTCCAACCTCTTGGGCGCCTCGGTGTCGGTGATCGAGCCAGGGCAATAGAACCAGGCGCAGCGGGTCGTTTGCTACGAGGATCTGGCACGTAGTTGGCACGCGGCTAGAAAATCCACCGAAACCGGCTTTGACCTGGACCGATGGTGGTGGTCCCGGCTGGGATCGAACCAGTCGGTATTTGGGCCCACAGATCGCCTACCGCGTTTACTGCGGGAACGTATGGGTTCCGCCTCGATAGCTAATTAGTTTCATAAGTTGCCGTCGCCAAGCTCCGACTGGACGGCACGCCAACCCCACGCTCACGGGTGGCTCGGATGAGGAAGCGGCCGACACCAACCGGTGCCGGGCAAGAGCGCCTCCCGAGCGGAGGCTCGGAATTCATGGAGTCTCCATGTCCGGGTATGTCTGGGATCTTTCGGGTACCGATAAGCAGTGCGCCTCATACAGGCCGGGTCATCAGATTCACTGGATCCATTTCAACCACTCCATGCGGGAGCCGTCGGTAGTCATCCCCGTTACCGCAGTGGTAGATGACGACGGGCTGGTGCGCATCGAGGGCGATGACCTATCTCTGGTCCGGTGGAATCACCGCCCGGCGCTGTTACACGCTGCGCTGCAACGCTTTGGCGGGATGGCGGATTGGAAGCCACGCTGGTACCTCCTGGCGGTCCCCACCGAGGCTTTCATGGGGAGTGCGGGCAGCGTATTCAGCTTGGCGGAGCTTGACGAACGAACGCCGTGCCATCCGGGTGCGTGACAGGCCCCGGGAGAGTCCACCTCGGATTTCGTCGTGCGGGCAGTGAGGGGGTCTACCATCGGCAATCATCATGAGTACGACCTATTGGCGTGGCGCGGCCGAGGACGAGGCGATGCAGGACGAGCACCGCTTCGTCTGGACGGCGATGCTGGACACTATCGATGTCGACCTCGCCGGGACGCGGGTGCTCGACGTCGGCTGCAACCGGGGAGGCTTTCTGCGGCTGCTGGCCGACGACTGCCGTATCAAAGAGGGCTTCGGCTACGATCCAGCGGCGGGCGCGATCGAGGACGCACGTCGCTTGGCGGGGACACGCCCGCTGCGGTTCGAGGCCGCCGCAGCGCCACCCGCGGCGTGGAGTGGCTTCGATGTGGCGTTTAGCCACGAGGTGCTTTATCTGCTTGATGATCTGCCGGCGCACGCGACAGCCATCTTCCGGACCCTCAAGCCCGGCGGGGTGTACTACGCCGTCATGGGCGTGCATGCCGCCAGCCCCCTGATGGCGACCTGGCATGCGGAGAGCCTCGAGGAGATGTGCTTGCCAGCGCTTTACGACCTCGATCAAGTGGCCGCTTGGTTCTACGACGCCGGGTTCGAGGTTGCCGCCAGTCGACTCCGCGTACGCTTTGTTCCCATCGCCGCTCGGCACCTCAACGAACGTCGGTTACTCGACTGGCTCGACTACTACTACAACCAGAAGATCTTGCTCCGCTTCAGCCGCCCCGAGTCAGCGGCCCGCAACTGAGCCAACGGCTAAGCCATCGATGCCATGACGGACGATTTGTCATCGAAGCAGACTTGGCGGGGTCCGTTTTGGTTGCCAGGTCAACCGGACCGTGAGCAGCGGGGTGTTCTGACGTATGATCCAAACAACGGCATAATCCTTTCTCTTGTAGGCGGTTTCGACCACGGTCGGTGGGCGCAACTCGCGCCGGGCGTGTCTGCGATGCGAGAAGGTTCAGGGCGGTTTCCCGTCATCCACGGCAGGGTCGGCTCCACGCCGGTGTCGCTTCTGGATTGTCGAATCAGGGCTTCAAGATCGTCAGGATTGGGTTTCGAGCCGGATGAACAGGAGATCCGCGTTGGACGCACACTAATGGGCGTGTACCTCAGCGACCCGGACGCCGAGGCGTTCTCGGAGCTGACGATCGAGCTGGAGAACCTCACTCGCTGGGATCGCCGGGAAGACATCATGTCCCACATCGAGCGTGACCCCAGCCTTCCGCAGGGAGTCAAGTGGAAGGTCGCCGTAGACCCGGTGGACCCGCTAACAGTCACAGTGGATGGCCTGACGATCGACCTTGGACGACGGTACGTGATGCCCTCGGGCGACATGAGGCGGGACGGCCTCGACGCATCCGCGTTCGTGGCTTCCTACCTGACAATCAAGTCGTCGCAACCGAAGTCGATTTCGCAGTGGGGTGAAACGGCCAAGCAGTTCCAGGACTTGCTCACCTTTGCCATGGACAGTCCGTGCGCCGTGCTCAGTGAGGCGCTGACGCCAGCGGAGGCTCTGCGCAACGACGAGCAGGCAGAGGCTAGGGAAGAAATACGGTTGTATGCCCGGCACATCAACGTCGGCGATCCCAGGGCACCTTCCGTGGAGGCCAGAGAAGCGTTCTTCACGTTGGCAACCGAGGGGGTTGACTTCCACACGCTGATTCCTCGGTGGATGTCCGTGAACAACCGATTCAGGACCACCTGCGACATGATCCTCGGCCTTCGGTACGTGAAGGGTGGCTACCTCCAGACTCAGTTGATCACCGCTGTCGCTGCCGCCGAGGCAATGCATGCCGCCATGGACTTCGACCCGCCGATGCCGAACTCCGAGTTCAAGGCCCTCAAGAAAGCCTTGCTCGAAGTCGTTTCCGATGACCGACAACAATGGCTCCGGGAGAAACTGGGATCGAACAAGCACACTTTGGCCCGGCAGCTGACTGACCTCGCGGCGATACCCGACCAGGAGGTGATGCGCTCGCTGGTGCCCAACGTCGATGCCTGGGCCAAAGCGACGAAGAACGAGCGCAATCCGGTCGCTCACGGTGGGAATATGAGCGCCGACGTGCAGCTTCTGAGCGCGATCACAACGGTCACCACGGCGGTGGTGTTGGTGAACCTGCTACACCAGCTAGGCATCCCGAAGGAGAAGCTGACATTCACGATGGTCGACAACCCCACCTTCTCGGTCGCCGCCCGGTATGCCCGGAAGCAGTGGCCAGCGGTCCGTGGGGACGAGAATGCGGGCGCTGACGGGAAAGGTGACTAGGCGCGAACACCTTTCTGCACTACTCGCCGACGATGTCGGGCAGACGCCGGCGGCAGCCGCTGCACCACATGATGGTGAGCTGCTGACTGTCGCCGAAGTCGCTGCCATGACTCGGCTGTCGGTGGGTACGTTGCGGTGGTGGCGGTCAGCAGGAGCAGGCGGACCCGCATCGTTCAAGCTTGGCCGACGGGTGCTGTACCGCCGTGCCGACGTCGAGAAGTGGCTGGAGGAGGCGCAATGACCGTACCGATGCAATGGAAGCTACCCAGGTAAGCCCATCCCAGCCTGCAGGTGGTCGACTCGCGCTGGACACCGCGCAAATATCGCCGATCTAATCGATGTAAGCGAATTCTGATTCCGACAGGCTGTTCTTGGACCGCCGTCACTAAGAAACCCGACGGTGCTCTGGTCTGTGAAACAGGGCGTATTCGACACGAGCCGGGGTGACGCCCCAGTCATCCGCCCATCCGTGTGCCTTTTCCAAGTAGGCGAGGTAGCCGGAAAGGCCGCCACCTACTGGGTGCTTTACGTCATCGAGGCGCTCGCGTACTCGCTTGTCGAGAATAAGCGGCCACGGCCTAGCCGAATGCTTATAACCCGCAGCGTGCATCAGTTTCGTGAAGGAAGATTCACCCCATTTGGGGATGTGCCCCGCGCCGTAGTAGAGGTTGCCCCAAGCTTTCGTGACGTCGCTTCTTGAGAGCGCAACAGCCCTGCGTATCGCTTGAATCCGCTGCTCTGGCAAGGGTGAACCGGGCGACCGGCTGGGGAGACCGAGGCCGCAAGCCGCGCGCCACGGACCGCGACCATCGCCTCCCAGTGCTTTGATACCGGAACCCCACGCCTGCACCGCAATTAAGAAACCAGCCACCACGTCATCGGGCGCTCCATCGGCGACGTCGTCGGCGATCTCGTAGAGCCGCTGTTTGGTGATCCGCTCTGACCGCACGAGGTCAGCGGGCACCGTTTCGACGGGCACCCATTGCTCCCAATCAGCTGGCCGCCAGGAAACCCCACCGTCCGGGTTAGCGGCTAAACCGGCTCGCAGTTCATCCCGGACTTGCTCCGATGTCATCGCCACGTGCCTAGCCAACCGCTTTTTTCATGTCCGGTCTAGCAAGTCGGCCATCCGTTAACGGCGGGTAGTGCTTGCGTCGGCACGAGCCGTTGGTGAGATGGTGAGGCCCGAGACGCTTTGCTGATAGCGCACCAGGTGGGGGCTGTAGGCGGTCCCGCCGAGAGCGGTTACCGGTTATCTGTGACCGCCACCGTGCCCACATTTTGCCCACACTTCGTCGCAAAACAACACGAAAGAGTGGGATTGTATGAGACCTAAAAAGCCAGGTCAAAGGGGGTAGTGGCTCTTTAGCGTGGATCCTGAATAGGGTTCGAGTCCCTCCGCCCGCACACGAGTCCCCCCTTGCGCACAACGGTTGTCAGCTGAACATGTCGCGGTGTTGTTCGACGTATTGCCGCACGGTTTGTGCGGGGTGGCCGGTGATGTCTTCGACATCGTGGGTTGAGCGGTTGTAGCGATCCTCGCGGTGCAGCCTGGCCATGGTGGCGATGTGTTGCTCTACGTGCGGCGGCAGTCCCACCTCGCTGAGTACCTCCAGCCACTCCTCATAGGGCGGCCTAACGCCGGTGATGGGTCGGCCCAGGGCTTGTGCGTATTGTTCGGCGAGCACGTCGACGTCCAGCGTTGCCGGGCCGGTCAATTCAAAGACCGCGCCGACGTGGTCTTGGGGTGCGCTGAGCACCGCAGTGACGACTTCGGCGACGTCGCTGGATGCGAGGGGCGAAGTGCGGCCGGTTCCTGGTCGCCGTGCCGCCCGCTCCCGGGGGCCGTTACGGTCATCACCGTGGCTGTGATCGAGTTCGACGAACGGGACCTGGAAGCACGAGTGCCCGACCTCGCCGCGGGGGGCGCCTGGACCCGGGTGCGGCTGCGCTGGCGGCAGGACCCGCTGACGCCCGGATCCTCACCGGGGTGAAGCTGCAGCCCCCGGACCGGCCGGACCTGACCGAGCTCACGGCCCCGCCCGCGTTCTGCCCCTTCGACAGCGACCGCCTCGAGACGGCCACGTTCTCGTTCCCGCCCGAGCTCACCGCCGAGGGCCGGATCCGCTGCGGCCGGGCGGTGGTCGTGCCGAACATCATCGCCTACGCGACCCACAGCGCGGTCGGCATCTACGACCCCGGGTCGCACTTCCTCGACCTCGACGAGCTCACGCCCGCCCTGGTCGGGGACGCCCTGGCCGCCATGGTCCGGCACGCTCACGCGGTGCGGCGCTTCGACCCGACGGCCGCGTGGAGCTCGGTCAACGCCAACTACCTGCCGCCCTCGGGCGCCTCGCTGGTGCATCCGCACCTGCAGTCGGCGCACGACGCCCACGGCCTTACACGGCCCCAGGCTCGCCTATGCGTCTCACCCCACCGGAAGTTTGAGCACCCGGGCCTTGGCGGCGTCAGTCACGTAGACGTTGCCAGCGGTGTCCACCGCCACACTGTTGAGAGTATTCAGACCAGGGAACGGCAGAACCGTCTGGGTGCGCGATTCGTTCGAGAGTTCAACCACCCCGGTACCGTCATCGGCGACGTAGATGTTGCCATGGGGGTCCACTGCCACCCCCTCGGGACCGTTCAGGCCGGTGAACGGCAGCTTCACGGGGCTGCCCGCGTTAGGCGCCAGTTCGAACACGTCCTGGTTGCCGGCGTCGGTGACGTAGACGTTGCCGGCGCCGTCCACCGCTACACCTGAGGGGTTGCTCAAGCCGGTGAACGGCAGCTCGGTGGCGGCGTTCGATCCGGCGGCCAGTTTGAGCACCTTTTTGTTGCCGGCGTCGGTGACGTAGACGTTGCCGGCGGAGTCCGCCGCGACTGCCAGACCATTGTTGGCGTTGCTGCCATTCAGGCCGGTGAACGGCAGATCGGCCCAGGTGTTCGACCCGCCCGGCAGTTTCAGCACCTTCTCGAGTTTCAAGTCGGCAACGTAAACGTTGCCGGTGGAGTCCACCGCCACACCCGAGGGACGGGTATCGGTGCCGGGAAAGGACAAGTCGGTCGGGGTAGTGGCGCCTGCGGCCAGTTTCAGTACTCGGCCGTTCGCCGTTTCGTCGGTGACGTAGACGTTGTCGGCGGTGTCCACCGCCACACCCACGGGATCGATCGGTCCGGTGAACGGCAGCTCGACTTGCCGTCGGGAGGACGGCGTGGGCGGCTGTGACGAGTGATATCCAACGATTATGGCGGTGATCACGATGGCGATGAGGACGAGCGCGGCGAGCGCAGCGAGTGGGATCGCCTTACGGCGGCCCAGCCGCTGTAAGAGCACCGGCTTGGCCGCTGGCCGGTGGGTCTTGGGTGGCGAGATGGCCGGCGGCTTGGCCGCTGGGCGCTGAGTCTTGGGTGGCGAGATGGCCGGCGGCTTGGCCGCTGGGCGCTGAGTCTTGGTTGGTGAGCTGGCCGGTGGCTTGGCTGCGGCGGCGGCTTTGCCTTGGCTGCCGGCGGCAGTCGGGGTGCGCGACCTGACGGCCTCGGCCTGAGGCCGGACGGGCGGACGCAATGCGCGGCGTGCGGCGGCGGCCAGTTCACCGGCGCTGGCATAGCGGTCCTCGGGTTTTTTGGCCATACCTCGCGCGATGACGTCGTCGAAGCCGACAGGAATCTGTAGCTGGCGCTGGCTGGGGCGCGGGATGGGTGCCTTCAGGTGGGCGGTGATCAGCGCGGGCAGATCACCCGTCCCGTACGGCGGGGATCCGGTCAGACATTCATACAGCACACAGGCCAGCGCGTAGATATCGGCGCGATGGCTCACCTCAGCATTGCTGAGCCGCTCGGGGGACATGTACGCAAACGTCCCGATAGTGGTGCCGGAACTGGTCAGCTTGGCGTCGGTGGCCGCGTTAGCTAGCCCGAAATCCACCAGGCAAGCGAAGTCGTCGCCGGTGAGCAGAATGTTGGCCGGTTTGACGTCGCGGTGGACCATCTGTTCGCTGTGGGCGGCATCGAGTGCGGCGGCGATCTGGCGCACAATCGCCACCGCCCGCGCCGGACTCAGCGGCCCATGCTCGGCCAGCACGGTCTGCAGGTCGGTGCCCTCGATGAGCCGCATGTCGATGAAAAGCTGCCCGTCGATCTCCCCGCACTGGTGGATGGGCACAACGTGCGGCTCATGCAGGCGACCGGCGGCACGCGCCTCCCGATACAGCCGCTGCCTAAAAACCTGGCTCTGCGAGTACGGGGGCGCCAACAGCTTCAACGCCACCACGCGGTCCATCACGGTGTCCTGGGCCTCGTATACCTCGCCGAACCCGCCCCTGCCCAGCAGCCGCCTCAGCCGGTAGTGCCCGAACCGCGACCCCGGACGCAAACCCGGCGGGGTGTCGCCGTCCGTCGGCTCGTCCACCACACATCACCCACTCAGCCACACGACAGTGAACCACCTGGGCATCAAGTATGCGGTCGCCAATCCAAACCGAGGACCGGTTCTCTTATTCGGTTAACTCCGCGACGAGGTACGGCTGGTACTCCTCCCCGCCGATCGCCGAGGGCCTAATCGCTGTCTGGTAGGAAACCAGCGATGCTCATGCAGCTCCGCTAGAAAACCAATCTGCACCAGCGATGGCGGCGGTAATATCCGCGCATGCCGTTGGCGACCGGCACAACCTTTGCTGGATACACCATCCTGCGACTCCTCGGCTCCGGAGGGATGGGCGAGGTCTACCTCGCACAGCACCCGCGGTTGCCCCGCCGCGACGCGCTCAAGATTTTGGGCAATGAGGTATCTGCTGACGACGACGACTATCGCAAGCGATTCGTCAGAGAGGCGGACCTAGCGGCCGCGCTATGGCATCCGAACATCGTGCGCGTCAACGACCGAGGCGAGTTCAACGGACAGCTGTGGATCTCGATGGACTTCGTCGACGGAACCGACGCAGCGAGCCTGCTGCGGGACCGCTATCCGGTCGGCATGCCAGCAGATGAGGTAGCCACGATAATCGCAGCGATCGCCAGCGCGCTCGACTACGCGCATCAGCACGATCTACTGCACCGCGACGTCAAGCCCGCGAATATCTTGCTCGCCAATCCCGAGGATGGCGACCAGAGAATCCTTTTGGGCGACTTCGGAATAGCCCGGAACATCGGCGGCATCAGTGGCTTGACCGCCACAAACATGACCATAGGCACTCTTCCCTACGCCGCACCGGAACAGCTAATGGACGAACCGATCGACGGACGCGCCGATCAGTACGCACTAGCGGCCACCGCCTACCATCTGCTGACGGGATCACCACTGTTCCCTCAATCCAACCCAGCGGTCGTAATCAGCCGCCACCTCACCGCGGCACCGCCGGCACTAGCGGACACCCGCCCCCAGCTCACGGCCTTCGACCCGGTGCTTGCCGTCGCCCTCGCGAAGGACCCTGCCGATCGATTCGCCCGGTGCACGGATTTCGCACGCGCGTTCGCAGAGGCAGCGCACTCTGGCGGCCACGCGACCGCCGCGGCCCCGACCCTGTCAGCACCCTCGCCGGGCAGGCCCTCCGAGAGCGCAGCAGTGCCCTCGGCCCGGACTGACGCCGACAAGCAGAGGCGACGCAGGCGGCGTCGGATCCTCGTCGCTGCGGCTATAGCGGTGGTGACATTCACGGCCACCGGCGTCATCGGCTACATGATCGAGAAGAACAACACCGCCTCTAAACCGGCCCCACCCGCTGCTAAACCGGCCCCACCCGCTGCCGTACTCGACGGCACCTATCGCGTGGAGTGGGACAAGGCAAAGGAGACGGCGAACGGCGTGCCCAGCCCCGAACCCAACACCGACAACACCGCTTGGTGGGCCTTTCGTTCATCGTGCACATCCACGGGATGCGTTGCTACCGGCACCATGCTAGACGCCAACAACCACCAAGTGGCGTCCACACCTGCGCACATAGCCGATTTCCATTTTGTCGACGGACACTGGGCGCGAACGCCCGTTCAGGTCCAAGTGCAGTATCCGCGGTGCCTGGGAGCAGACGGGAAAGTCGCCGCGGGCGCGGACACCAGAACGGTTGCGTGGTCATTGGATCCACAACCCGACGGGACCCTGCGAGGCGTTCTGACCAACACCGGTTTAACCAACGAATGCGGCAATGAAGGAATGGTGTGGCAGACCCCCGTTGTGGCGACCCGGACCGGTGATGCGCCGGCCGGTGTCGCAATGGCCGACCCCGCGACTGTTCCCGCCGCCCCGCCGGCCAGCAGCCCAATCCCGCCGGTTGCAGGTGTTACCCCGGTCCTCGACGGCGCCTACAGCTTCGACTACGACGTGGCGCACCAGACGGCCAACGGCGCCCCCACCACCGGTGGCGGCGGCCGCCACGACACGCATTGGTTTGCGTTTCGTTCCTTGTGCACCTCCGCGGGATGCGTCGCGACCGGGGCAAGCCTCGCCGACAACAACCCGCAGGAACCCTCAGGCACCGGGGTCGTCTTCCAGTTCAGCGACGGAGGCTGGCAGACCCACGCCTTATCTGCAGCCGTCCATACCGTGTTCTACAAGCAACGCCACGGAGACGAGCACCATCAGCTATTCGTTGCAGCCGCAGACGGATGGCACGCTGCGCGGCGTTTCGACGGGAACCCCAATCACCGACGAGTGCGGCAATCAAGGCATCGTGTTCAAGACGCCCCTGGTTGTGACCCGGACCGGTGATGTTCCGCCCAGCGTCATCCTGGCCGATCCAACGTTGTTCATGGCTCCGACCGCGCCAGCCGCTGACGGCGCGCATTGAATCCGCCCAAGTTCTGCCCTCCCCAACCCCTCAGCCGCGGGCCGTCGACAAGGCACGCGATACCGTCGAACTGTTCGAGCTTGACGGCACGGATGTCTTTTCGAAGATAGTTGGCATATCCCAAAGTCTCAGCGAACCCGTTCTCGCATGCCACCCGATGAGACGCGCCAGTTCCTGCTGGAGGTGGCAAAGCACCAGCGCGGATCAGCGATTCCTGGTGCTGTACACGCGGGCCACGAATCCTGTTCTCCCCGAGTCTTCTTGGTCGGCCACCGCGGTCGCGTTAGGGCACTGGGAATGCGACACTCTTCTCTCCCAACCCGGAGCCACGGTCGGTTGGGCTGCGGCCGAGCTGCGCCAGCTATACGCACTGACCCCGCAGCAGGCCGTCGGCGTCGTCAACGCCGCGCGTTCCGCCTATTGCTCAGGGTTGGCGATTCCGGTAACCACCCTGTTGTCGTACCAAGGCCAAGGAGGCTAAGTGAGCCACAGCCAGCCCTCGCCGCTGGCCGGGTGGACGGTGACGGTGTATCTCGACGGCCAGTGCCGGCGGGTCGAGGTCGAGGACTGGGCCGTACGGGTCACCGGGCGCTTCCCAGGCAGGTTGTACGGCCACGACGCCGACACCCGCCTGGCCTGCTTGTTTCGCGTCTGCGAGATCGTCCGGTGTGACCTGTGACCCTATTCCGCGTCTGCCAGATCGTGTGAAGCTGGCGGCAGATTGTGAGGAACCGGCAGGTGAACAATGATGCCAACTCGACTATTCATCCTCGCTGCGCTGGCCGCGTCCACTGTGTTCGGTGTGCCCGTCGCCCACGCTGATCCCGCACATCCCCAACATGGGCGCTGGGTACTGTCCGGGCGGCGGCGCAGGGACGCAGATTTACCTCGCTTACTGCGACGGTGTCCCCTACCCGGACGGCTACTGCCCGAAGTACAGCAACTTGCCGTTCAAGACCGGCTCCCCTGGCCCCAGTTAGGAGACTGAAATGGGAGATTACCGAGTGCACGACGAGGTGCAGTACGGTCCCGCTGACTGGCAGCGCGGCGTCATCAAGGCCATCGACGGCGACGACGTGACTATCCGCCGCGACACTGGCCGCGTGCTCCACGCCAAACTGGCGGACATCGAGAAGCTGCTCGACCGACCGCATCCACACGTAGGCGGATTTCATCGGGCCGAATGATGATTCGCATCGTGAGCGTCGTGGCCGCATTGGCGGTTGCCCTGACGCTTCCCGCAGACCCGCCACCACCACCGCCGACGCCCGTATCGGGTGGTCAGCCGTACGACCAGTGGCCCTGCGGCGCGAGCGTCGAGCCGGGCATCAATTCGCCACTGCCGCGTTTGCGGTTTAAGCCATGCGACCCGCCGCCGGCAGCAGCACCATGAACCCCCATAGGATTTGCCGCACCAATCCGGTTGCGGCAGCAGAAGAGAGGAATCAACATGGCAAGAGCGCGAGTGGAAGTTGTTGAGCGTCACGACTTCTCGGACGGGACCACAGTGCAACTGCGCGCTGACGGCACATTCCGAGCGTTCAACGACGGGTCGACGTTCAACGTCTATGACCTCCGCAACGACAGCCGCTACGGCCAGCTTTATTGGCAGGTAAACCCAAGGAGTCCCGAATGACAGAGAAACAGAAGCTGTTTGCGTACTGGATTACCGGACCGCACTACTTCTACGTGCCACAGCCCAACGCTGAATCCGCCAACCTGGACAAGCTGGTCGATCACGCCAAGGCCACTCCCCAAATCGTGCTCAAGGATGTGCGGCCCGGTAACGACCCGCCACTCAACAACCCGTACGGAATGGTAGTCAACCTGTCATGAGCAATCTCGGACGAGCGAACCAGTTTCTCGTCGCAATCAGCCAAATGCTCAAGGGCATACTGCTTTTGATGGTTTTGGGGATCGTGCTGTGGGCGGTGCTCGCATCGTGTATCGACGGTCATCATGAACCTCCACGTCGCCGATGACGCCTCCACCCGGAGCGCAGCACTCGTCAATCGCGAATGTGTTTGTGCCGCCCAACGCTCGCCTAGAGCCCGCCGAGGACACGGCCCCTGGTGGGGAGAGATGGGATCTAGACGGCACCAGTTACCCTGACGCCGTCGCGCAAGAGGAAGCCTTGTTGCCCGTGGGCAAACCTCTCGACAGTTACCCGTGGTGTCAGAAAACGGCGATCCCGCCTGGTAGCACTGACAACACGGCCTGGATATGGGGCAGGCCAAGAGACGCGGTGATCGTGTCGGTGTATCCGCTTGTCACCAACTACTCCATAATCGTTATCCGGCGCAGCACCGCTGCCGACATGTACTGCCACTAAAGTGCGGACCGCAACCGCTGTCGCGGTGCTCGCTACCGCCGCATGCACGCGGTACGTATCGGGACCACCGACAACGGTCGCGCCGACCACGAACACCCAGACCGCTGCACAGGCATCGCCAACTGCCACGTCAGCATCGGCGGCACCGACAACGACGGCCACAGTCGAGCTACAGCCAGGGCCGCACTCTGCGATAGCCGACGTCGACTTGCCGGAGGGAACCGTCCCTTGCACCACTGCTGCCTGCACTGATCTGCCGAACAACCCTCACGAAGAGTATTGGCGTTACAGCGCATCCTACGACGATGTCGTGGCATTTCTACGGAAGCGGTTCGCCACCGGGCGGCGGTACGACACCCACGGGGCGACGTGGTGGAACGGCTTGCCGCCGTGCTACGACACTAAGCACCAGAGTCCGCCGTGGGGATCGACCTATGACGACTCCATGGTCGAGTGGGTGTGGTCCGATGATGCCATGATGCTCCTCGTCGACGTTCAGAAGCCTAACGCCGCCGGCGTAGTTAATCCGTTGCCTTTCGGCAGGATCGCTATCTCGAAGATATTTGATCTTGAGGGTTTAGGGCCGTGCTACCGCGCCTAAACGCCCCAGCCTCACGCCGGTTGAGGCAACCGCCCGGCTGAGAGCCACTTCGATGGAGAGGGTTGATGTTTTCCACCACGACACCACAACCCGGTTGCCTGCATATTCCGCGCCTCCGAGATCGTGCGAACGTGCGCGCCGCCGCCGCGAGAAGTGACTTTAGCCCGTAGCTACGTGTCCAGCTCGGGCGATTAGCTTCCTTCATCGGAAAGGAGATTGGAGAATGCTAGCCCGAGTTTTTATCGCGGCGCTGGCGCTGGCCGCGTCCACCGTGGTCGGGATGCCTGTTGCCCGCGCCGATAGCAACGACGACGATTTCGTGCAGAAGGTGCATAACATCGGGGTGAACGGCGCTCCCGCTGACCTAATCACAAATGCCCGTATAGTTCGGCACGCGCTGAATAACGGTAGTGAGGATACTCTCAGGGACGATTTCGTCAATCAGATGGGCTTCACATGCAAGTGGGACGACGAGTTATGACACAACAGCCGCCCAACTATCCGCCACCACCCGGAGGCTGGTACTACCCATCGCCACAGGGCGGGTATCCATCGCCACAGGGCGGGTATCCATCGCCACAGGGCGGGTATCCATCGCCACAGGGCGGGTATCCATCGCCACAGGGCGGGTATCCATCGCCACAGGGCGGGTATCCATACCCGTCGCCACAGGGCTATCCACCGCCACCGCCAGCGTCGGCCAGCACGAACGGCATAGCCATCGCGTCGTTGTGCTGCTCCTTGCTCGGCATCGTGTGTGGGATCGGATCCATCCTGGGAATTGTGTTGGGCATCGTCGCGCTGAACCAGATCAAGCAGAGCGGTCAGGGTGGCCGCGGGTTGGCATTTGCCGGCATCATAATCGGCGGCGTCTTCGTCGTGTTGTGGCTGTTTTTGGTGATGATCGAAGTGATCGCAGGGCCATAGTCGATGATCAACAGCGCGCCGCTAGCTGAGCCGAATTACTCTAAGAGAGCGCGTAAAACAGCCACAGGCTGTCTCGCGGTGGCATTCGGAATCTTCCCACACTTTTGAGAGTCGGGTGTAGGCCCGAAGGCAACGGCTGCTGAGGCGGCCGCTAAAGCCAAGTTGGCCCAGGACGGTCCAGCAATAGCAGGCGACAACCCGCCCGACAGGGTGATCTGCACTAACGAAGCTGAGGAAGCAGGCTAATGATCCGGTTGAAAGTGTCTGTCTTGAAAGGAGATTGACATGGAAGAGTGCCGCGAACACGACCACGTGCAGTACGGCCCCGCCGACTGGCAGCACGGCATCATCACGGCCATCGACGGCGACGATGTGACCATCCGCCGCGAATCGGGCCGCGTGCTGCACGCCAAACTGGCGGACATCGAGAAGCTACTGGACCGACCGCATCCACACGCGCTGCACGGATTTCACCGGGCTGAATGAGATTGGAGACACTGATTGCAACCGCTGTCGCGGCGCGACTGATGTTGGCCCGCTTGTTGGTTGCGACGCTGGCCGCGTCCACCGTAGTCGGTGGGTGCGCGCCGAACCCGGTACTAAATCAGAACGCGGGCAAGACTGTTCGTTACGAAGTCAGTAGCGACTCCGGCGCTGCCAACAACGTCACGTACATGATTAATAACGGTGAACAGCAGGACACCAAGGTGACGTTGCCCTGGTCGAAGGAGTTCACGGTCGGTGAAGGTTTCCAGCCATTGGTGGTAAACGCTCAGAATGCCGGATCGGGCTCGATCAGTTGCCGGATTCTGATCGATGGCAAAGTGGTCAACGAGCACACGTCGGATGGACAATACGCGGTCGTTATGTGCTCGGAGCCATAGATGGGCTCAATTATCTGACCGACGCAGGCCGGGCCGTCTGCCTGCGGTTCGGTATGGGCCAATCTGCCGACCAGGCGGCGGATTCCATTGTCCGACAGTTCGGCACGGTCTCGCCGGGGAAGGCGCACCAATTCGTCACCCTCGCGGCTCACGACCTGTGTCCGGGGTTTAACGACCGTGTCGACGCGGGATAGCCAGCCCTCGCCGCTGGCCGGTTGGACCGTGACGGTGCATCGCGATGGCCGGCACCACCAGGTTGAGGTCGAAGACTGGGCCGAGCGGGTCTGCGGGCGCTACCCCGACCTGCTGTACGGCCATGACGCCGATACACGCCTGGCCTGCTTGTTCCGGGTTTCTGCGAGATCGTGCGAACTGGCGGCTGCACCGCGTCGCCCCGAGAAGGGACTTTCGCCCGTAGCTACGCACCCGGCACGGGCGATTAGCTTCCCCATACGCGTCGCAATGTGTTCGCGAAAGGAGATTGGAGAATGCTAGCTCGGTTGAAACCGATCAGCTATGAGGAACTTCGCACAGCCGTTGCTGGCGGGGCGGTCGCGCTCCGATCAGTCACACTGATGCAGCCAGCGGGTGGTCGCGGTGATCGCGTTTATCCGGCCACCTACGCCGACGGTGGACGGACAAAGTACGCCGTTGAGGGCCCGAGCCGTGATTCGGATGATGCGTATGCGCGGGTGTTACTCGATTCGGTGGCGTCGCAGGCCAATCGGCTCGAGTGCGCATTGGAGAACGCGTGGGATGCGGGAGAATTCGAGTTCCCGGTTGCTTTCGTGGACTTTCGGGACTACGACAGTGTCCGCGACCTGGGCCGCATCACGGTCCTGCAGGCGCCACACCGGATCGCGGACGCGCTCTTTCGCGACAGCCTGCTTGACGGCACACTTTTTCGGCTCAGCGACATCGGCCAGGCCATCACCGAGGCGCGCCCCGACAATGCGACGGCGATGTTCCGGTTCGCGCCGACATGTCTCCTGTTTGGCGTGTGGGATTCGACGGGGCCCAAAGGTGGGGCGGGATCGAAATTCCAGCGGGCGATCGTCTCCGAGATTGTGGGCCACGACGTGAAATTGGCGGTGGCGGTCGGCAGCCGTATCGACCCGGCTGCGATCGAGCGCGATGCCGCGCTGATTTATCAGGCCGCAGACGCTGACGAAGGATGGACGCTTGACCCTGAGTACGCGAAGACCGAGAAGGGCAAGCCGCTGCTCGTCGGGACCGGTGAAGCCAAAGAGAAGGGACGCCCGTCGCAGATCAACCACGGGAATGTCACCCCGACGATTGACCGCCAAGCAGGCGGCGTACTGATCGACCATGCGACACAGACACTCGTGCTGTCCCTGGCGGCTCTGCGGAAACTCCGTTTCACAGAGGACTCTGACGGGTCTCCCCTTGATGGGCCGCGCCGACGCGACGCCGAAATCGCCGCTCGCACAGCCGTCGCTGCACTCGGTGTCGCCGCGGCCGCCCTTCAAATCGAGAACGACTACGACCTTCGCTCACGCTGCCTGCTGCTTCCCCAAGGCAAACCAGCGCTCGAAATGCTCGGTCGCGACGGATCGGTCGTCGGCACCTACTCCCTTGACCCGTCAGCCGTGGGCGGCTTGGTCAGCGACGCCGCCGAGCGGGCGGCCGGCGCCGGAATCGGTTGGCATCGAGACGAGATGCGGCTCACCCCTGCCCCCAAGCTTGTCAAGCTGATCGAGCAGAGCCGCGAATTGGCTGCCGAATTGGAGGCCGAGTGATGCTCGCCATCACCGTGGAGTTCCTCACGGGACGGTTCGTGGCCACCTCTCCCGAAGACCGCCGGCGGCACGAGTGGCCACCTCACCCCGCCCGGTTCTTCTCTGCCCTCGTCGCCACATGGGCTGACCTCGAGGAAATCGGTGAGCGTGAACGTGCCGCTCTCGAATGGCTGGAACGTCAGCCAGCACCATCGATCGTGGCATCGGACACGGTGCTGCGGACGGTGCGCACGCATTTCGTGCCGGTCAACGACATCTCGGTCGTGGGAACGGTTCCAGCGAGCAGGTTCGACAAGATCGCTGAGGCTAAACAGGCCATGGCCAAAGCCGTAGGGGCCCAACGGGAGCGAGCGCGACGGCAGGTAGAGAACGCCCGCAACGTGGGTACCATGGTCGATCGCGTCGGCGACACTAACCCGGCAGCGGCACTCCAGCTGTTGCCATCAGGGCGCCAACGACGGGCACGCTATTACCCGTCGTCTACCCCGGTCGTGCCGCGGGTGCACTATGTCTGGCCGGGCAGCGAACCCTCCGGCGAGATCGGCGATGCGCTGGACCGGATTCTGTCCGGAGTGACCCGGCTGGGGCATTCCAGTTCACTGGTGACGTGTCGAATCGACCGGGAATTCGATCTCGACACCAGTCAGATGCCCCGCTGGTCGCCGGATCCCACGGGCGAGAGGTTGGTTCGCACCACTGCCGCTGGCCTGCTGCCCGAGCTGGAGGCCAGCTTCTCGAGCCATCGAGGCTGCGGCCCGCGCACCATGGCCAACGACGTCCAACGATATCGACTTCTCAATCCGGGGCGAGCCGTCGGCCAGCTGCAGGTGCCCGCGAACGCCGGGGAATGGTTCGTCTTCGCGCAGGAGGCGTCCGGCCGGACGTTGCCGATCCACGCGGCCGCGAACCTGACCGGGGCGGTCCGCGGTGCGTTGATGCGATATGCCGACGATCCCGTTGCCGAGTTGATTTCTGGCCACCGCGTAGACGGGACACACTCCGACAACCCGCACCTGTCGGTTATTGCCTTGCCATTTGTCGGGCGTGAGCACGCTGATGGCCATCTTCTGGGCTTCGCGATCCTGCTTCCCGCTTCCTCGCCGCTGCTCTCCGCCAGAGACGAGGTCCTGCGCGCGATCGGTCGCTGGGAGGGATCGGATTCGAGTGGCCGTTTCCGGGTTCGGGCCCGGCTTCGTGGAGGCGATGACCTGTGGTTCGAACGAGTTCAGGACCCACTTGACACCTGGAGTCTGCGCCGCAGCCGCTGGGAGGGACCCGCGCGGACCTGGGTCTCGGTCACCCCGATCGCGCTTGATCGCCACCCCGGAAATCTCGGCAGCGATAATCCGCCCACCGCGGCGCGAGCCGCCCGCGAAGCCGAGGAGTCGGTCCGAACGGCTTGTGAGCACATCGGCGTGGCGCCTCCGACCTACATAGCGGTTACTCGCAGCTCGCTGGTGACAGGGAGTAGGCCGGCCCGGTCATTCCCGCCCTTCCGCGGCGCGGGCCACGACTCGCCGCAACGGCTGCTGGTCCACGCGCGCATCATGTTCGACGGCGACGTTCGGGGCCCGCTGCTGTTGGGTGCTGGACGCTATCTCGGCCTTGGCCTGATGGCCCCGGACCGGTGATCATGCCGGCGCTGACAGTCGACGACTTCGCCGGCTTCGTGCGCGAAGTCCATGAACACGAACCGTTCCCGTGGCAGCTGCGGCTTGCTGAACAGGTTCTGACCACCGGTCGCTGGCCGACCCTGTTGGACATACCGACCGGAGCGGGCAAGACCACTGCCGTCGTCGATATCGCGTTGTTCGCGCTGGCTGCCAACCCGGCCATATCGCCGCGCCGGATTGTGTTCGTTGTCGACCGCCGGGTGATCGTCGCCCAGGTGGCCGCGAAGGTCCGCCAAGTCGGCGACGCGCTACAGCGAGCATCTCGCGCCGGCGGCGTCGTCGCTGAGGTGGGTCGGCGGCTGCGGGCCGTGTTTCATGCTGAGCGAAGTGACGTCGTCCCGTTCGTCTTCGCGGAACTGCGCGGCGGAATCGCCTTGGACGATATGTGGACGAGCCGCCCCGATGTCCCGACCGTGCTGGTGTCAACCGTGGACCAGGTCGGGTCGAGGTTGCTGTTTCGCGGCTACGGCGTCTCCCAGCGGATGCGTCCTGTCCATGCGGGCCTGCTCGGGTGTGACGCGCTGTTCCTGCTCGACGAGGTTCACCTGTCGCGCCCATTCGCGCAGACCTTGCACGAGTTCCACCTACATCACCGCCCAGCCACCGTCCTCCCCGACCGGTGGCAAGTCGTTGAAATGACTGCAACACCCGGCCGTACCAGCGGTGACGTGTTCCGGTTGGATGATCGTGACCTCGGCGAGCATTCGCCTCTCGCGCCGCGCCTATACGCGGCCAAGGACGCGCGACTCAAACTGGTGGGACAGAAAGGTCAAGAGCCACATCAGGCGCTCCTGCATGATGTTCCCCGGCTGGCGACAGACCTGCCCGCACAAATCGTGGGGATAATCGTCAACCGGGTGGCCACGGCGGCCGCGATAGCCGAAGCGCTGGAGGGCCGGGTGCACCAGCCCGACCGGGTGGTTCTCTTGACCGGGCGAATGCGCCCATTCGACAGAGACGATCTGTGGGCCAGGATCGAAGCCGACGTTGGGACCGGCCGGACCCGCTCCAACGGACCGCGGCTGTTCGTGGTGGCCACCCAAACAATCGAGGTGGGGGCAGACCTTGACTTCGACGCCATGATCACCGAGGTCGCGCCTGTCGACTCACTGCGCCAGCGGTTCGGCCGTGTCGACCGGCTGGGTCAGCTGTCCAGCGCGGGAACGCCCGCCCAGGTCTTTCTTGTTGGGGCACAACAACAGACGAAGCAGTCCCACGACGATCCCATCTACGGCACCGCCCTGACAGCGACCTGGCGAGAGCTGGAACGCTGCCACGGCACAGAGGTGTTCGATGTCGGCCCTCTTTCGGCGTGCCTGCCCGGCGGGCCGGAATACCAGGCGCCGTCACTGGACGCTCCGCTGCTGCTCGACAGCCACCTCGATGTGCTGGTTCAGACCAATCCCTCCCCGGAGGCCGACCTTGACATCGCCCGCTGGCTACACGGTCCCCAGGATGCCCCCCCAGATGTGAACCTCGTGTGGCGCGCAGACATCGACGACCAGCTGCTGGCGGTAGCGAGCGGGGCGGGCAAGGACAGCGATGAGCTGGGAAGGCTCGTCGAGCTGCTGCTCGCGTGCCCGCCGAAGGCAACCGAAGCGGTCGCACTACCGATCTGGTCCGTCGTGAACTGGCTGAACTCAGCCGCCACTACACCCCTCCTCGCCGATGTCGATCAGCAACAGCCGCCGTCCCAGCCGCCCACCCGAGCGAGCCGGCGTGCGGTCCGTTGGGCCGGCGCCAATACCGATATCGTCACGGCCAGCGACATCCGGCCGGGCGACACACTCGTCGTCCCCGCTACGCGTGGGGGCCTGCGCAGATTCAATTGGGACCCGACATCCACTGCAACGGTTACCGACCTCGGTGATCGGGCACAGGATGCCGCCCGTCTTGAGCCCGTGCTGCGTCTGCACACCAATGTCGTTGGGCCGCACGTCGACCGACCCGAGTCGCTCCCGGTGCCGCCATTGCCAGTCGACCCGGACCTTGACGAATATGCTGACCCGCGAACCGAAGTCGCCGCCTGGCTGGAGGTTGTCCGGCTGGCCGGCCCACGCCCGTGGCTGGACCACATCTGCTCGTCGCTCATCCAGTCCGCCACACGGCAGGTCGTTCATGTGGCCACAGGAAGCAACAGCGGTTCATCGCGGATGTATGTGCTCCGCGGCCGGCGCCCAGTGGCCGACGTGTCGTGGCGCAATGTCGGCCTCGAGTTCGACGGCGGTGATCTGACCAACTCGTTCATCGGCCGAGCCGTCGAACTGACAAGCCACTGCGACGGTGTCGGTGCGCTGGCTGGACAGTTTGCGGCATCATGCGGGCTGCCGCAGCACCTGATAGACGATCTGACGTTGGCTGGACGGCTTCACGACCTAGGCAAGGCAGATCCGAGATTCCAGGTCTGGCTGTGTGACGGCGACGAAATCGCGGCAAGCCGATGCAGTGTCCTGCTCGCGAAATCCGTTGCAGACCATCGTGACAAACGACGACGCGACCAGGCGCGCAGGCGCGCCGGCTACCCCGCCGGAATGGGGCATTCGCTGCTGAGCGTCGCACTCGCGCTATCCAAACCGGAAGTCCTCGCGGGCGCCCACGACCCGGATCTAATCCTTCACCTGGTGGCAAGCCATCACGGCCACTGCCGTGCGCTACCACCACCCCAGCCGGACCCGGCGCCGGTTGACGTCACGGTGGCCTGGAACGGACATCACCTCCGGGCATCGTCGGACAACGGTCTGTCACAGCTCGACAGCGGGGTCACGGACCGGTTCTGGCGGCTCAACAGACAGTACGGAGCACATGGCCTGGCATGGCTGGAGGCACTCCTGCGGCTCGCCGACCATCGCCGAAGCGCACTCGAACTGCTCGGGCAGGAGGCACGATGAGCCAGCGCGTCCCGAACCTGCACCTGGACGGGTTCAACGGCACAAACCCGGTGGGCTTCCTGGCCGGACTGGGAGTGCTGGCGGTGCTCGATCACCGCGGTCACCTGGCGAGGCTGTGGTGGAGCGAGGGTGTCGTTCCAGGAGGAAGGCTTGAAGCAATCCTGTCGCTCGACGCGCTGCTCGACGAGATCATGGCCGACAAGGACGCGATGGCTGACGCGCCGCTGTTCGGCTTTCCGCCCGGCAACCCCGTCACCGATGTCAAATTTGGGCAGCAAGGCGACGTTCGCGACTACCTTGCGTTCTGCCGCACATCGGAACCCAGCGCATCACTGAGCGCGGCGCTGGTATGCGAAGGCGTCGTCGACAAGGCGAACCAGTCCAAACCAACCGACCTGCACTTCACGGCGGGCCGGCAGCAGTTCCTCGGGATGGCACGTCAGCTGCAGCGCGAAGTATCGCGCGATCACGTTGAGATTGCGCTTCGCGGGCCATGGGAGTACAGCTCGACTCTTCCATCGTTCAAGTGGGATTCAGCTGATGACCGCGACTACGCGCTCACGGCGTCGGACCCGCAAAGGGAGACGAAACTGACCGCTCCGGGCGTGGAGTGGCTCGCATTCCGCGCGCTCACCATGTTTCCTATCCTGCAGAGTCCCGGACGTGTCCTCACGCCTGGCACTGGCGGAGACTGGAAGTCAGGATGGCTCACCTGGCCACTATGGCGGGTGCCACTGTCAAGCCAGGTTGTTTGCACTCTGATGCAGTCGGTGCCTCGCGACGAGGTGATCCCAACGACGTTCTTGACCGCAACCAGCGCCTGGGGCGTACACCGACTAATGCGCAGCCGCATCACACGGTCGGATCAGGGCGGCTACGGCAGCTTCAGGCCAGCCATGCTTATATGGTCGAACCCCACCGCACCACAGCCAGGGCAGTTGCCATGCTGATCGACACCGCGGTCGCTGTCACCGGTCACCACGCGAACCTCACCAGCCGAGGACCGCCAAGATGCTGCGAGCGCTGGATTGGCGAGCCATCCGCAAGTCAGCGCTCGCGCCCACGTCAGATGCGGTATCGGTGTTCCTTGACAACTCCACAGCGGACTCACCCTCGACCTGTCGCCTCAGCGCTCGCGACCAACCACATACCCGCAGGCCAGAACAGGCAAAACTTGAGAGCCGTCTCCCAGGTGAACTCGCCTGGGCTCCATTGCGGGTTCAAGAATCTGGGCCGCCCCGCTGGTGTCATAACGGGTCTCCCAGGTGAACTCGCCTGGGCTCCATTGCGGGTCGTGAGGAGCAATTGATGCCTTCCGCCCTGCCGATGTCTCCCAGGTGAACTCGCCTGGGCTCCATTGCGGGGACACGTTCGCCCGAATGGCCACCAACATCGAGGAAGTCTCCCAGGTGAACTCGCCTGGGCTCCATTGCGGGAACAAGGCGGGTGAACGCACGGACATCGACCCCGGTGGTCTCCCAGGTGAACTCGCCTGGGCTCCATTGCGGGTATGTCCAGCCTGATCATATTGAGCAGGCCACTAAGTCTCCCAGGCGAACTCGCCTGGGCTCCATTGCGGCTTGTCTTGCACAATGGCTGTGCCGGCGCCGTCGACGGTCTCCCAGGCGAACTCGCCTGGGCTCCATTGCGGGTTGTACACACACAGCTGGTTGTCATTGATCACGAAGTCTCCCAGGCGAACTCGCCTTGGCTCCATTGCGGGTCGTCGGGGAAGCACTTCAGCGTCACGTCGTAGGCGGTCTCCCAGGCGAACTCGCCTGGGCTCCATTGCGGGGCGTACACCGGTTTCCCGAGAATAGTGTCGGGCACCCGTCTCCCAGGCGAACTCGCCTGGGCTCCATTGCGGGGCCATCCGCGCCCAAATGTCGAGGTAGGTGTCGGTAGTCTCCCAGGCGAACTCGCCTGGGCTCCATTGCGGCTAGTTAGTGGCACCAGTAGGGGTCAGCAGACTGACGTGTCTCCCAGGCGAACTCGCCTGGGAGCCATTGCGGGAGCGGAATTGGTGCCTCACGCGTGCCGCTCACGTGCGTCTCCCGGGTGGACTCGCCTGGGCTCCATTGCGGGAGGATCGACTCAATGAACCCGAGGCGCGGCGCGATCGGTCTCCCAGGTGAACTCGCCTGGGCTCCATTGCGGGGTGAAGCGGCCGTTGTTCTGGAACAGCGTGTACATCGGGTCTCCCAGGCGAACTCGCCTGGGCTCCATTGCGGGGTTCCCTACCAGCCCGAGGGCGGCGCCGCCGCTGTCGGTCTCCCAGGCGAACTCGCCTGGGCTCCATTGCGGGTCCACCTTGAAGCGGGGGTTGAACTCGGGGCCTTCCTGTCTCCCAGGCGAACTCGCCTGGGCTCCATTGCGGGGACATCGAGACGCAGCGCGCGCTGGTCGAAACGTTCAGTCTCCCAGGCGAACTCGCCTGGGCTCCATTGCGGGCACCCAACCGCGTTTGTGATGGTATACGCCTGGGAGATTCGGCGCACGCGTAGATCGCGGTTCCGACTGCGAGCCTGTCACCGTCCAGGGTTCCGCCGTAGGTGTGCAGCAGTATGTCAACCACACCGTCAGGGCTTGTCCCTGCGTCCAGCACCGGCATATTTCCTTGTAGCCGGGAGTATCTGGCGTGTCCGCGTGAGCCGGGGCCGCCGACGTGAGCAAGACGGCCCCGGTTGCCGCTAGCCCGACGATCAACTCGCGGGCGTGCCTGACGACGGCCCCGATCCGGAACAGCCGCCACAGCCGCAAGTGGCTGACGTGGCGCAGCAGATGGGCCGAACGCGCCAGCCGCGCCAGCCGCGCCACCGCGATCCCGCCGCCAGCGATGGGCAACAGGGCAACTACAATGATGGCCGCGTCGAAGCAGCTCCATGGGCTCTTGAAGAACCCCAGCCGGGCCTTGTAGAGCCGGGCCGCCAACTCGGCCGCGAAGAACCACAGAATAGCCAGATCCGCGTTTTCGAGCAGCTCATCATGGCCGTGGTCGATGAAACCCCACAGCGCCACGAGCGCATTGGCCAAGATCGCCACCAGGACGATGCGCTCGAACCGAGAAGTGGTGCCGTGCCGGAACACTGACATCATGCTGCGCCTTTCTTTGCGCGTTTGCGACCCGCAGGGTGGCGGGCGACGCTGGCCTCAAGGGCTGCCAACAAGTCGCTGACGTCCTCGGCCTTCTCCTCGGCCTGGATCACGGCGGGAATCGTGCCCGCTGCTTTCGCGTCCACCAACTCACGGACACGCTGGACATAGGTGTCGACATGCTCGGCCTGATTGAACTCGCCCAGCATGGACTCGACCAACTGGTTCGCCGCTTTCACCATCTTGGGCGTCAGTTCAACCGGCTTGTCGAGGATCGCGAAGTCGGGTTCGCGAATATCTGCGGCCCACACGATGTTCTGTAGGATCAGCAGCTTGCCGCGCACCCGCAGCACCGCCATGTGTGCGACATCGCGCATCACATACCGCACCACACCGACGCGATCAGATTCCTGTAACGCTTCGCGCAGCAGCGTATACGCTTGCAGGCTTTTCGCATCCGGCACGAGGTAGTAAACCGCTTCGGCGATGATCGGGTCGATTTGTTCCGCCGGAACAACCTGGAGCATCTCGATGTCGGGCGATGTGTCGCGTTCAACCGCCGCCAATTCATCCGGGGTGACGATGACCACGCCCCCATCACGCTCGGCGCCCTTCACAATGTCGGGGTACTCGACGACCTCGCCGCATGTCTTGCAGACCCGCTGCTGGCCGACCGCGCCGTTGCAACCACCGCCGTGATGTTGGTGGAAACCGACGCTGTGATCCTCAGTGGCTTTATAGACCTTCACGGGGACATTGACGAGCCCGAAACTCAGGCTCGTATTCGCCATTGATCTCATTTTCAATCTCCAATCTCAGTGCTTACCGTGGCCGTGGTTTCCGCCGCGCTCGACGTGGGACGCGACCGCAAACGATGCCGCCTGCGTGCTGGCGTGGGCGTGGCCAGCACTGACGATGACCATCGCTGCGACGACCGCAAGCGTGGTGATCAGCAGGCCCGTGATCACCGTCGCGATCAGCTTTGTGATGTTGCTCATTGGCGCTTTCTCCATTTCTCGTGTTGTCAGTCGCAGCATCCGCAGCACGGTTCGCGCGCCAGCGTCCCAATAGGCAAAATCGCCCGCAGCGATCCGCGACCCGCAGACTTTACAGTTGCCCGCGTAGCGGAGATTCATCCACCGGGAACCGGCACCGCTGGTCCGCCGATAGTTTCGGTTTCGGTTGTAAGCCATTGCCTTTACTCCAATCTCAGTAGGTGGTCGGTGTCTGAGCGACATCACGGACACGGCACAACGGGATGCCGTGTCGAGTCGTGCTCAGACGGTTATCCATGCGGGACGCTGGTATGCGCGGCGGTCCTCTGGGATGCGCACGGGCATAATCAGGCCAACGAAGTCATCACCGATCAGCACGACGGTTGGCTTGTCGCCGCGTGTGTAGACGCGCATAGCGTGGGCACCGTCGATCTTGGCGAAGCGCGCCAGATAGGCGGCATTGAAACCGATAACCGGTGACTCGTGCAGAGTTTCGGTTTCGAGCAGCGTTGTGGTGGGGATGAGTTGCTGGTATTTCGGGAACTCATGCGCGGACGGTGTCACGGTGATCGCTTCGCCGGAATTGAAGCGGAATTCCACGTTGCCATCGTCGCGGCGTTCGATTGTGACTTCGCGCCACTGCGCATCGCGGCTAGCGGTCTTGGCCATTTTCAGCAGCGCATCTACTTGCTGGCCTTCAATGTTGACCGTGAACGCTTCACCCGCGTAGTCCGCGCGTGACACGCCGAGCAGGAAGCGGTCGGTAGCGACTGCGACCAGCTGTGTTTCGGTGGCCTCAATACGCACGTTTTGCAGCATCGGCAATGTGGCGTCCCGGCCGGCGAAATTCTTCGCCTCTGCGATGACTCGGTGCAGGTCCGCAGCTTTCATGGTGTTACCCATTGGTGTCTCCCAATCTGTGATGTGTTGGTGTCTGATCGACGCCACTGACACGACACAACGGGGTGCCGTGTCTAGTCGCGATCAGGCGTTAAGGGCTTTCAATTCAGCCAGGGCAGCGTCTAGCGCTTGCTGCGCCTCGTCGCGCTTCTCTGTCGCGCGCGCGACCCGGTATTCGGCTTGCGAGACCTTGAATGCGTGCCAGCGTTCATCGGTGACGAATTCGGCTGCGATCGCAGCTGCGACAGCGTTCAACACGTCCCGCGCTTTATCGGTCACGCTGTCGAACATGCTGATCGTGGCGCGGAGAAAATACTTCACACCGTCGACAGTCGCGGCGGGGTAATAGTTGACCAGGTGGCCATAACTGTCGGCGGGCATGAACTCGACTCGTCCGTTGACCGATGCGCCGAACCCCTCGCCGTATTGCCTGCCGTTGACCGTGATCAGGTTGCGCGTGGTGCCGTCAAACCATGGCTCTTTGCGGTCCGGTGTGTAGTCGATCCACATCGCCGGCACGGTCCGCTTCGGTTCCCACGAGCGCGCGCCCGGCACGTCGACCTCGTGAGAGGTCACCCCGACGCTCACGGTTCCCTCTACGCGCGCACCCTTGACGGGCGATATCGCGTAGAAGCTGGCGTGGTCGCGCTGGAATAGGTCGGATCGTTCGACCTGTTGGAAGTTCGCGACCGCTGTGGTTGTGGTGTTCATGGTGTTGTGCTCCAATTCGTTTTGATTAGGTCAGTCGCGCGCGCGTAGGCGTCGGCTGTCTCGGCGGTAAAAAAGTGCCGGCGTAGGTGATGCCCGGAGTCATCCGCGACGCTCCACACGCCATCGGTGATTAGCTCGGCATGCCAGCGACGCGCGAAGCGTGCGCATAGCGGCGACATCTGAGACGCGCTCATGTTCATGGTTTCGGCCCCTCAGAAGCGAAGGGTGGAATGGTCGCTGAAAGCTGTGATGCAAGGAACGCCAGCGACGAGCTGGCCACAAGTGCACGCGTTGCCGTGTGCGCGCGCCGCGTCATGGATGTCGTAGACGCGGTACTCCAACCGACCGCTGGGGGCGTAACGCTCCACACGAACGATGCGGTCGGTGACCTCGGTGATCCGCCACGGCCGCGCATACGCGCGCGGGTACGCCGGCGGTGATTTCGGTGGTTTTCATACCCCAATCGTACTGCCCTTAAGGGCAGTGATGCAAGTATTGGAGCAGGATTTTTTGACGAATCCCCTGTCCTTACGGCAAGCCTGGTAACCTTAATGACGTGATCGTCAGGTTCATGTCCCGCAGTGAGATAGCCGAGTACCTCGGTGTGTCACTCAGCGCTGTAAAGCAGTACGTGGACTTCCCGGCCCCCGACGTGATGGTTGGCCGCAACCAAGGCTGGACACGCGAAACGATCGACGAATGGGTGGCCAAGCGCGGCAAGAGACCGGGTGCCGGCGTTGACTGACTACCTGGCGCTACCACCGCAACGCGAAACATGCTGTGCGCCAAGACATCCCAGCACGCGAAACCTGCTGTGCGCCAAGACATCCCACGTCCAAAGGGTCAGGGTCGCTCAAGCCCGCGCCGGAGCGGTACCCGGGTAGGGTATCCGGAAACGGCCCTGACCAGGGGGTATGGCCTTCAAAGCTGCTGGCGATTGTTTCCGCGCCTGCGGAGCGGGCTTTTCGTCTCTCTTAATTCACTCAAAATCGCGCCCCTCACCCCCGGCCCGGCAAACAAAACGCTCTGACCAGCGGTTTTGCGGTTAATACGCGGCTAATACACGTATAATACAGGGTGCAGAGAGTTTGCTGGACTGAAAACTGTTGACGAACAACAGTTTTCGCAACACGAAAGTGATTGTAGCGCAATGGGATTCGACGAAACAGACCCGACAGCCCGCCGCCGCTGGGAGCCGCAAGCGCAGGCCGAGCGCGATGCCGAGATTCTGCGGCTGTACCACGCGGGCGTGTCGCAGCGGGATATCGCCAAGATGATGAATTGCTCGCTCGGGTCGGTGCAGCTCGTTGTCCGCAAGGAGAAGCAACGGCAGCAACAGTCGCTTGACCGGGAGCTGAACGCGGAGTTGGACGCCGCGCTGGCCAAATACGCCGATCCCGAGCTGATCGCCGAAGATGTCACCAGCCCCGAGCAGATCGCGGCACTCGATGACTTGCAATATCACCGCTTGCGCTACCTGCCGGTGGGCCACCCGGTGCGGGAGCTGTGGGGGCAGGCTGTCGAGGCAGGCTACCGGCGACCGGTTCCCGCGCCGGTCGGCTACCCGGTCGACAGCGACGGGAGCTGGCGTCAGGGTGTCGATGCGGCGCTGTCCGACGCAGCCGACGACCTTAGCGACTGGTGACCCGGGCGCTACTCCTGCCCGTCCACGACCACCAGCCGGGGCACCGCTTCCAGCTTCTCGCGCAGCCGGTCTAGCACCCGGTACCAGTAGATCGATGTCCCTGGTGAGCTGGCTCGCCTCTTCGGAGCGGATGTCCTCCAATGCGGCCCATTCATTGGCGCGGCGCACCATGGACATCGCCGCGCGCCCGAAGTCGTCTAACTTTTTGCCCCAGTCGACGTCACCCGACGCAGGCTTGGGCTTGGGCGGGGCGGGTGGTAGCGCTTGCCGTCCAGGCCGATGACGGGCGCCGGGTCGGTGATGACCGTCGTGCGCGCCACAGTGTCGGCAGGTGGCGCATTTTGCGCCACCTGCTCTGCCTCGATGGCGGCCCGGTCGCGGCTGACGGTGGAACGGTTCACCCCCGAGCCCGACGATGATGACCGTCCAGATTTCGACGACGAAGTGGACTTTCCAGATGACGATTTCGATGATGAGGACCGGCAATTCACCGAAGCGACAACGCGGGCATACGTTGTCCGACATGGTGCCACCACGGAGAGCCCAAGCCCCCGAGGGCTCGGCTCAAAGCGCGCTCAGCGACAAGGGGCGGCAGGATTCAGCCGCGGCGGCCCACGCGTTGAGGCAGCACTTCGACAATGGGCGGGCCGCGGCCAGATCTGATCGTGTCGTCCGACCTGCTGCGTGCCACGCAGACCGCCGAAATCATTGCTGACGCCCTTACACCTGCCGGTGGCCACCGATGCGGATCTGCGGGCCTATGACCCCTGCCAAGAGACGGTGGACGATTTTTAGAGCAGCCATTCACGGCTACGTATCATTCACTGCCACTATTCATCGGGAAACTCGTTAACGCCGGACAGAGTCAATCTGCCAGAAAGCCTACTTTTACCCTATCTTTACGCGACCGTGGTACATCCGCGCTAGTGTAGGGAGCATGTATCCTGAGTGTGTGCGACCAAACTAGAATTCATGACCCCAGCGGCTTGGTCAAGAAGGCGAATTGCCGCTTCAACCTCCACTGGTGTAGGCTTTAACGTTTTGTCTCCGTGCGCAATCGCGTTACGTTGCTCGACCAAACGCGTAAGCTCTTTAGTAAGATCCAGCCTCACCGTACCGTTATCAGTTAAATCCGGAGAATTAGAGAGTATTGAAGTTGCTTTCGAGATTATGTCATGCAGACCAATCTTTGCGAATGCAAGATCGATCGACTCCGGTTGGGCACTCGTAAGGCAGCGGGTTAATAGATCAACCTTAATGAATCGATCACTCGCCGTAATATCCGGCTGCCACATACGTGAATAGTGAGGTAATGACCTCCGCAGAACGAGAGCTAACTCACCTTCAGACGCAGTAGCGATCTTCTTTACTAGAGGACCGCACATCAATTCCAGCAGATTGTCCGAGAGATTCCTGACCGGCGGCCTCAATTGTATTATGGCGTCGACGAAATAAGTGAGTAGAGCTTTCAAGAATCCCTCAAAGTGTGAAACTAGCATCACTATTGAGGCACGGCATAGCGCATTACTGACATTTCGCCCATATTCGTTTGAACTGAGGCTTCGTTCGACGATGTTTTGTCTGTCTTGCAGTTCCATGAGTAGACGGATTTCTCCAAGCGAATCACGAAACTCTGCGAGAGGGACATCCCTGCTAAGCGAGCTTTGTTGGGACGTCACAGTTCACTCCCAGCATGCGGAGCCGGTCGGCGAACATACCTATCCGGCCATGCATCCTGTTCCTATCTGCGGTGGCCCTGCCGATATAGGAGACGAACGTGCTGTCTTCCAGAAGGGTCTCCCGCATATCGCGCACCTCGGCCGCCTTCTCGACCAACGAATCGGTATCTGAGTACGAAATCGGAATCATGATAGAGTCGAATAATGCCTTATTTAGAGCTCGGCTTGAACCTGCCCTGAAAGCAGTATCGCCGAATATTTCGGACACAGAGATGCAGGTCCGTTCTAACATTGCAGCATCGGCAACGTCGACACTCTTCAGACGGTTTTTCCGCATATACTCATTCAGGGTCTGGCGGATCGGAGGTGAATAGCCTACTATGTCGGCCCGCAATGCAAAGAATCGCAGTGCCAGCTCTTCATATGCCATTCGTTGGTTCTGCAAGCCGCCAAGGATTCCTGTGAACCAGGGTCGGGCTGCTATGCGTTTAAGGTCTTGGTTAAGATCGCCACGATAGATGCAATTTCGCAGCTCTTGCGCTGCGAGTATTGCGGATCCGGTGTTGAGTCGTTCAAATACGTCGAATTTGATATCTGGATGGGAGTCTTCGGTGATAACAATGCATCTGAGCGTTCGGTTCTTTAACCGACGCGCGTCCCGCGGATCAAGGTCGACATATCTCGCACCGTTCAGCTCAACTAATACTGATATGCCGGTGAGCTCGAATACGTTATTGAGATAGTCATTAATGGTCTGTATACGCTGACGCCCATCAATCACCTCGTAGCTACCATCTTCGTTCTCCGCGAAGTAACATACGGGCACTGGTATATTTAAGAGGAAGCTCTCAATCAGGCGGCTCGCCTTCGACCGGTCCCATACGTACCTTCGCTGATATTCGATATTCAGCAATAGGCGACCTGCAGCGATGTCAGCTTGCAGCGAAGAAAGGGACAGATCATACGGTTGCGTTACAAGCTTGCGCTCACTTGGCGGGACATGAAGAGGTTCCGAGAACTCGTCCTCTTCTTCAGTGGCCTCGATCGCTTCACTAGTTGGGGACACCGCCAATCTCACTTCCACTCTATCTTCCACCACGCATGGTAATAATAGGCCAATCGGCGTAACCAGGTGGTTTCTTACACCTGCTTTGGGCGGCCCGATTCGAGTTGCTCAAGCACCTCGGCCTGGAATTGCTCGGCGAGCTCGGCGATGGTGGCCGGGTTGGCACCGGCGGCATGGTCGATGACGAGGATGCTTGCGGTGGGTGGCTGCCAGGTGCCGTCACGAAGGTGCCGGTGGGCGTCGTTGATGTGGGTGATGGTGTCGGCGACCTCGGCACGTCGTGCGCGATCGGAAAGTTCGGCTGCGTTGGTGCACAGTACTTTTCGGTTTTATGCTGTGGCGGCGGTGTGGAGGACGCTCATGGCGTGTAGGGCTTGGCGCTCGTCGCCTGCGTGCACGGGGGTGGGAGGCGGCGCTGCAATTCGTAGCCGCCTGCGGTCCGCGAGCACGGCCAGTTCGGTGTGTAGGGCGTCGATGTGTTCGACGATGTAGTCGGCGTTTCGGGTCTGGGCTTCGGCGAACGCGGCGGCGGCGGCGAGGATCTGCTCGCCCGTGTCGACAGCGAAGAACGTCCCGTTGCGGTCGTTACGGCGCTGATACGGGGTGCTGGTCGCGGTGCTCGACGAGAGCCGCGGGGATTGGCGGCGGGCGCCAGTGCCCCACCGTGGTAACGGGCTCGTCGACGGTGCCGTTCGCGCTGCCCGTACTGTCACCAGATAAGTTGGTAGGCGCGTATAGAGACACTCTCTCTTCTCTCTTCTCTCTCTTCTTTAGAGGTCTAGAGCTAGGTAGTAACTTTTCTGGTGTTGGTACGACCAACGCAGTCGGCGAGATACCGGCGGCCAGTGAGTAGTACCAGCGGGTCTGGATCTTGCCGAATGGGCCAGGGATATCACACTCTTCGACGTCGGTAACGCCGAGCATGTGCAGCGCTTGGAGTTGCCGGTCGACGGTTGTCCACGGCTTGTTTATCCGGCGGCGCACGTCGGTGGGTGTGGAGTGTGGGCTACCGGCCAGGTCGTCGATGATCGCGAGCCGCAGTGGTGGCATTGAGTCCCGTGCGCAGCGGATCGCCAGCCGTAACGCATCGGCCCGGCCCATACCGATCGCGACCGCACCGCGCACAATCTGAGTGAGTTGTTTGGCAAACCGGGTGGGCATCTCCGGGGCGTGGGCGTCGGCGACGTTGCCGCGATAGTCGTATTCGACCGCGGTGCGGGCCAGGGTTACCAGGTCGGCGGCGGCGAGCAATGCGTCGGTTTCGTCGTCGGTTACCGTGATCGGGTCCGGGCTCATCTGCGCGATAACCCCAGACACCGCGTTGGCGAGCATGTGACGCATATGGGCCTCACCGCCGGTATTGTCGATGGCCATCCGCCCGGCGGCTAACCGGTTGGCGGTGGAGTCGATACGGATTAGGACGAACCGGTCACCCATCGCCGAGACGACGGTTTGGTGGGTGTCCCATGCCGTGGTGACGGCGCCGATGATCGCGATCCGCCCCTTCCAGCGGATGCTTCGGCCGCCATCGGTGCCGACGTCGCGGCCCCATGCGCCGTCGTGGATTTCCCGCAGCGCGGCGATGACCCGACCGCGGATGTTGCGATCCATCGACAGGATGGAGGTCACGTCTTTGATGATCAGCACACCGCGCTCACCGACTTGGCGTAGCAGGCCGCCGGTGGCGTCCGTGGCGCGTTCCTTTGCCGGGGTCCCGCTCAGCAGCGCGGCCTCCGACGCGATATCGCTGATGACGATGGCGCCGATACCGTGACACGCCTGCACGGTCTCCGTTTTCGCGGCGCCCGACCCGGAGACGATGAGCAACCAGAGCGGGTCGCCGTCGAGACGTTCGACCGCGACCGCGGCCAGCATCGCGTCCAGGGCGTCGGTATCGTAGTCGTCGCCGAGCCAGCACCGAAACACGGCATGACACTCATCGAGCGAAATTGGTTTGACCGGTCCGGGCTTCGGGTCAGCGGCCTGTCGGTCAGCGTGGGCATCGTCGCGGGGTTGGGTCACCGGCGGCAGGGTGGGCTTCACCAGCCGGTACAGCTCCTCGACGGTGTGCTCTTGTAGGTAGTCGTCCAGACCGGTTTTGTCGTCGGTGTCGGGCAGGTGCAGGTATTCGATCCGGGCACCCTTGGTCGCTAAGTAGCCCGCGAGCCCGCGAGCGGCCTTCTGCACCGGTTCCTTGCGTGCCACGTCGCCGTCGAACGCGACGACCACCCGGCGCCCGTTGAGCGCGCAGTCCCGCCACTCGGGTAACGCCATCTTGCCACCCGCGCTGCTGGTGGTTAGCCAGTTCCACACGCCCGACAAGCCCACGATGCACAGCCCATGGATGGCGCCGCAATCGGCTTTCTTGCACCCTTCGGTGACCCACAACGGCACATTGGGGTCACCGAGTTTGTCGGCCACACCGGGCGGTATGTCCAGGCCGTTGGGTTGCTGGTAAGGAGTCTCGTACTTGATTGGCCTGCCATCACGCAGGCGCGGCACGTCGGGCCGGTACTGGTAGCCCCAGGTTGAGCCGTCGACACGCAACATCGGCACCAACAGGCCGGGCACGTTGCGGCCCTTCGGGGTGATCTTCAAGTCGGCCAGGCGGCGCGGGTCAAGGATTGTTTCGTACCCGCGGGCCAGCGCGTATTCGCGTGTGATGCCAGACGCGGCGAGCATGTCGAGATGCTGTGCCACAATATGCATTGATGACCCTTCTCGTCATCTAGTGGGTTGGTGCCGGTGACCCACACCCCCTTAATGGGTCACCGGCTACCAGGTTTCAGAACGGCGGCGGTTCGTCGGGCAGCGGGATATCGTCAGTCCACGCGTTGACCACCGGCCGGTGTGCCTTGGCCGGTGTTGCCGGTGGCCGGTATTCCATCTGATAGATCTTGGCCATCGACGCCACGCCTTCTACCGGCTCATCGCCGACATAGGAGACGGTCAGGTGTCCGCCCATCGCGGGCTCCTGCACACCGGCATCATCAAGGGCGTCATGCAGCGCGTCTCGCAGTCCAGACTTGACGTACAAGCTGCCTTTGGTGCCGTCATCCAGCAACAGCGGGATCACCAACTGCATCTTCGGCTGGCCATCCGGCCATTCCAGCAACGCTTTGGTTTTGTAATCCCGCTGCTGGACAAGCTTCGGCGCACCGTTGATAGTGCCTGACACTTCGGTCCCGACCACCGGAAATTTGATGGCGGGCGGTGCCGAACCGGCGCTCAGAAACTCCTGTATTGCGCTCATCGTTCAATCTCCTCGCCGTACGCCTTCGCGGTCAGTTGATTCGCCAGCACATACGCCTGATGGGGTCAAGTGACACGATGGTGGTGTAGGTCATCCCCGGCGTGCTCGGCAGGTTGGACAGGTAGTTCGTGGTGTCCACCAGGATCTTGACGCAACCGTCGTAAGCATCGACAGTGATGCCACCGCCACCTACCTGCGTGATATCGGTGGTCTGCGGATTCCAGCCGTCATCGCCGTACAGCTCGTCGTCAATGACATCCCCGACGACCGAGAGCAACCTGTCGGCTGTCTTCTCTAGCCGGTCGATCAGGCTTGGGAACGTGTAGTAGCCGGGTGGGATGCACTTGGTCTCCTCAGCGGCAGCGTCCCGGCCATCTTGCAGGTCGTGGATCACCCGCCAGAGCGCGTTATGGATCGCCCATAGCTCGTGCTTGGTGGTACTCATCGTGATACTGCTACTCATAACTTTCCTTCTTGTAGTTGTAGTTACTTTGTGTTGTGCGCCAAGGTTTAACGCCGTGGCGCCCGGAGGGCTCGTGGGGTCAGAGCCCCCAGCTCTCTAGACCGGGAAGCGGCACGTCGACAAAATCGGGCTTGCGGCGGCGCCGTACCGGCCGCTTCTTGGCGTCACCACGGCAGTAATCACAAATTCCATGTGCCTGGTCGGCCACCGACACCAGCTCGGCCCCGCACGGGCACCGGCCGGTCATGCGTCGACCAATCGGTACAGCCACTCACCCGTGGCGGTTTCGCTGATGTCCAATCTTTTGCCGCGCTCAAGGGCAATCCGGCCGACTTCGGCCAGCAGGTCGCCTAGGCAGTGGACGTCGCCGTCCCGGTCGGTTATGAAGTCGGCGAACGGGTTTTCAGTGCTCATGCGTCACCACCCGGTCTGGGTCCGGGAGCGCTCTTCTAACCACGCTTCGACGTCGGCCCAGCGGTAGCGGACAGCCCGACCGGTGATCTTGATGAACCGCGGCCCTGAGCCGCTGTAGCGCAGCTGCGCCAGCGCGCCCGGCGTGAGGCCGAGCACTTCACACACCTCCGCGCTGGTGGCGAGGTCGCCGGGCCGGGTTCGGTCGGCGCTGCTGTATTTGTTGGAGCGTCCCGGTGCCTGTTGCCTCATGCGCTTGCTCCTTTCCTGAATCACGTGCTGGAAATTCCAGGCTTGTGATTAAAGATCAGCACAAAGCACACCAACCGTCAAGTACCGGTACCGGTCAAGCCCCTGTCGTGGCGAGCGCACGGGAGATACACTTGCGTGATGGAGCGTGATTTACCACCGGGTGCAGGAGATAGACACAAATGATCGACAGGCTGATTGACGGCTTGCTTACCGGAGCCGCGGCAGGCGCCGCCAGTGGTTATGCCCGCCGCAGGCTGGCGAACGACCGCGAGCTGATATGGAGCGGTGAGCAACCGGACGGAACAACCTTGGTCATTGAGCGAGCGCTGTCCCGTGGACGGGTCACGGTTGAACTGGCGGTGATCAGCGGCGGCCAATGCATCCATGCGGGTAGTTTTCGCAGCTACGCAGATTGCTACGCGGCGGTCCAACAATGGCAGGCCTACCTCGCCAGCGGCGGCACGGTGGCAACATGGACAGATCCGACGCAGACTCGATTGCTGACCACGCGGGAAGCGCCAGCTATCGAGAATTACTCCGATGACGCCGCTACGACGTCGTTGCATTGGTCGCGCATCGTCCGAGCTGGCCAATGACCGCCGATGAGTTGCCGGTGCTGCCCATGGCCGCGGTGGTCGGCGAAAACACGCGGCGGCTGCGCGGTAGCCACAGCGGCGCCGCACTCGCCAAGGCGGTGACCGCGGCGGGTCTGCGGTGGGGCAGCGCGCGGGTGGCCGAGCTGGAAGCTGCGCGGGTGTCGCCGACCCTGCCGATGCTGATGGTGGTGTGCCGGGCGCTGTCGGAGCTGACCGGGCACCCGGTGGCGCTGGCCGACCTGTTCGCCGGGAACACCCGAGTGGCGCTGGCCGACACGCTGCATGTGCCGCTGGCCGAAGTGCGCGCGGCGCTCACCGGTGCGCCGGTCACCCTGGCCATCCCCGAGAAGACAGCCGGGGAGCTGCTGCTGGCCGACTACCTCAAAAACCGCCCCGCCGACTGGCCGGTCATCCCGGCGCGGCGGCGGGAGCTGCTGTGGACGATCTGGAACGCCTGCGGGGAGCCCGAGCGCCGGGCTGCCTACGCGCTGCATATCGACATGGGCCAATTGGTGGAGGCGATGGCCGACCTGTGGGGCCGCACCCTGACTGAAAGGCGCGACGAGCTGGCGGGGCCGGACGCCAGCGCGCAGCGCCGCGGGATCGTCACCCGGCAATTACGCGAAGAACTACGAAAGGCACTAGACGATGGCCACCGTTGAGAGATACAGCACCAGAAGCGGCACAACGCTATATGCGGTGCGCTACCGCCAGCCCAACCACAAGCAGACATGGAAACGCGGGTTTACCACCAGGAGGGACGCGAAAGCGTTCGCGGCCACCGTCGAAACCGCCAAACTGACCGGCGGGTACATCGCGCCCTCGGTGGGCAAGATCACGATCGGCACGCTGGGACCGGCGTGGCTGGACCGCCAGCGCGGGCACCTGAAGCCCTCCTCGTTTCGGCCCCTACAGTCGGCCTGGGACGTGCACGTGGCGCCACGGTGGTCGGCCACCGCGATTGCCGATATCCGCTTCTCTGACGTGGCGGCGTGGGTCGCGGCGCTCTCGGGACGGCTGAGCGCCTCCACGATCGGCACCGTCTACTCGGTGCTGGCCAGGATTTTGGACGACGCGGTTAAGGACCGGCAGCTGGCGTCCAATCCGGCTCGCGGGGTGAAGCTGCCCCCGCGCCCACCCCGCCGCAATGTGTACCTGAGCGGCGAGCAGTTGCACCGGCTGGCCGACGAGTCCGGCCGGTATCGCGGTCTAATCCTGCTGCTCGGGGTCGGCGGTTTGCGCTGGGGTGAAGCGGCGGCATTGCGGGTGGAAGACGTCGACTTTCTGCGTCGCCGGGTGAACCTGCATCGCAACGCCGTGCTGGTGGGCCGCCAGATATTCGTCGGCACCCTGAAGTCCGGCCAGAACCGGGTGGTGGTGGTGCCCCAGTTCGTCATCGACGCGCTGGCGGTCACCGCCGAAGGTAAGGGCCGGGACGCGCTGCTGTGGCCCTCGCATACGGGCGGTCCTCTCGGGCCACCGGACTCCAAGAGATCGTGGTTGTCCGGTGCGGTGGAACGTTGCCAGCGGGCCGACCCGACCATGCCACGCATCACCGCGCACGCGCTGCGGCACACCGCCGCGTCGTTGGCCATCAGTGCCGGTGCCAACCCGAAGGTCGTGCAGCGGATGCTGGGGCACGCCAGCGCGGCCATGACGCTGGACGTGTATGCCGACCTGTTCGACTCCGACCTGGACACCGTGGCCGAGCGGCTGGAAAACGTGCTCAATCCGTGCTCACGGGGTGCTCGGTAGCGAATTGTTCGGGCCAAATAACGTCTCTACCAGCGCATATGCCGCCGCAGTGTGCTGCCCCCGAGTGGGCCTGCTGCCCACCTGGGGGCTGAGTGTGCGGTTACCGCAGAAGGTGGGCGTCGGCCTGGCCCGGCGAATGAGCCTCACCGGGGACTACCTGTCCGCCGCCGATGCGCTGCGTGCCGGGCTGGTGACGGAGGTGGTGCCGCACGATCGGCTGTTGACCACTGCCCGGCAGGTGGCGGCGACGATCGTCGGCAACAATCAGAACGCGGTGCGGGCATTGCTAGCGTCCTATCACCGGATCGACGAGTCGCAGACCAGCGCGGGGTTATGGCTGGAAGCGATGGCGGCCAGGCAATACCGAACCAGCGGCGACGAGATTGCCGCTAACCGAGAGGCTGTGCTGCGACGCGGGCGGGCTCAGGTGCGTTAGCCGCGGCGGTCAACCGCATCAGGCAATACGATCCCAACAGCAGTCACTGTCACCCAGCGCAGGAGGAATCGATGCGGGCCGTCGTCGACCTCACCATGCGGGCCCTCGGCGCCCTGACCCTGGCGGCGGCATCCGCGATCGCGGCGTCCGCACCGCAGGCAGCCGCGCAGCCGCCACCCGGATTTCCCAATCTCGACAGTTTCACTTCTGTCCCGGTGGATGGCTACGTCACGACTTTTCGCCCGGGCACATCCACTCGGATAAATTTCTCCGCCCCGTACAACCTGGTGTGTGACTTCTATGGCGGGACAGCGCCTCCGCCGCAACCGTCACAGGATATTAAGTGCAACGGAGACATGCCCGGAATGGATGACGTTCCCTTTCCTGGCGGGGGCCACCCAAGACCGGGCGATTGCGTTGTGGGTGTAGTGAATTTCAAGGGACCGGGCTACGAATTGAGCCGAATGTCTTACGGCGGCTGTGATGGTAGCCCTGCCACCTCGCCCTCTGGCGCCAAATTATTGGGTGTAGGCCAGAAATTGTCGTACCTGAACGTGACATGCGCCGTGGGAGCTGACAATCTCGTCGCCTGTCTGGATACCACCAGCGGAGACCACGGGTTCGTTCTGCAGCGCTCGGGAAGTTGGGCGTTCTAGCCGGAAGTTCCCTCTGGTTGGTTGACGGGTGGGGTGTTGACCTGGGATTTTGGGTGTGGGTGGTGTGGCGTACTGCCTACGTGTAGCCCAGGCGGTGATTGACGCCGAGTAGTTCGAGGGCGCGGCGTTGCAGTGGGGTGGGGGTGGTGATCTTGGTGAAGGCTGGCATGTCGTCGGTGGGTTGGATGTGGTTGGCGCAGATGGTGGCCAGGTCGGCGAGCAGGCTGGCGAAGCTGTGCACCGGGGCGCCGTCGGGAGTGCGTTTGCGGGCGGCTTTGGCCAGGGCTTGATCGGAGCGTTGGGCCGGCCCGACGGGGTTGGCCCGTTTGGCCGCGGCGGCGGGTTTGTCGTTGTCGTGAAACAGGATGGGGGCCAGGGCCTGTTTCATGTGCCAGCTGATGTAGTAGGACAGCATGCGCAAGAACACGTGGGCGCGCACCCGATCGGCCAGCCGGTGCCGGATGGACGCACGTCCAGTTCGCCGTTGAGGCAGCGGAAGAACCGCTCCACGTCGGCCAGCGCCTTGTAGCGGGCCACCACATCGGCCTGGTCGAGGGTGTCGGTGGGCAGGCTGGTGCGCAGCACGTAGATCCCGTCGAGGGCGGCCTCGGCCGCGATGGTCTCCTCGTTGCGGCAGAAGCTAAACGAGTCCTCGGTGATGGTGATGGTGAAGTGTTTGGCCATCTTGTAGTGGTTGATCACCTTGCCCACCCGCAGCGCGATCCTGTCCTGGCCGCGCAACGGCCGCTTGTCTCGCCGGGTCGCGGCGGCGATCGTGGCGAGCTCTTTTTCGGTGCCCGCCAACAGCTCGTTGCGTTTGCGGGCACGTTCGTCGGCCAGGGCGGGGTTGTGGCAGCACACCAGCCGCTCGCCGGGAAAATCCGGGGAGCTGATCTCGACGAGGTTCTGCTGATCAAACAGCGACAGCTGGATCGCGCCGGCTTCGACTAACGCTTTGATCTGGGGGGCGCGCAGCGCGCTGATCCAATCCAGCCGAGCGGGGCGCAGCTCGTCGGTGATCCGCGCGGAGGTGAGCATGCCCCGATCCCCGACCAAACACACCCGCGACAGCCCGAACCGCTGCTTGAGTTTCGTCACCTGGGCGCTCAGGGTTTTCGGGTCGGCGGTGTTGCCCTCGAACACCTCGATCGCGATCGGCACCCCGGCGGGCGAGCACAGCAGCCCGTAGACGATCTGCAGCCGGCCCTTAACCCCGTCGCGGGGGTGCCCGATTTTGCCCAGCGGGCAGGTGCGGCCCTCGAACGCCGCCGAGGACACGTCATAGAGCACCAGGGTTCCATTGCTCAAATGCCGTGCAGCAAGGCTACTTTCGATGCTGTCCTTGCGGGCCAGCACCCAGTCCATGGCCGCATACAGGTCATCCTCATCACAGCCGGACACCGAAAGCAGCTGCCCGAGCGAGCTGGTGGCGGTCTGGGTGCGCAGCCCCCGCGCGGTCGCCAGCTTGGAGCCTGGGGCGATCACCTGCGCGATCAGCATCGCGGTCACCAGATCCCGCCGCCGCGACGGGGCGGGGTCGATGAGCTCCTCGAGCCGCAGCGCCCGTAACGTGCCCAGCACCGCGGCCACATGCCCGTGCGGCAGGCTGCGGGTGATCTCAAACGCCTCGGAAAGCTCCAGCTTGGCCGGCTGACCCTTCAGCGCCCGCTCCAGCCGCTCCACCTTGTGCTCGGGCCAGCGCGACAGGTTGGCCAGGGTGCGGGTCTTCACCTTGCCGCCCTCGCGGTAGCTCTCCCGCAACAGCACCGCCGGTGGTGACCCACGGTTCGGCACCCGCGTCACGTACATGCCTACTTAATAGCACACTTACTAGCGCAATATGGAGAAATGCTATCACGACACGCGGCACAAATCTATCAAATACATGATTACACATCCATGCCCGTCTGAGCACAACACACCTGCTCAACCACCGCAAACGACGGATCAGACCCGCCCTACAAAGGGTAGGGTGAGGGGCTGGCGCGGTGGCCGGAAGCTCCGTTTCCAGCCCCTCCCCGTCGAACCGTGCATGCGGTTCTCCCGCACACGGCTCTCCGACGTTCTTCACCGTCGGCGTTCGGCCGTTGCCTTCCAGGGCCGAAAAGGCCTGGGGGCAATGACGGTTCCACACAAGGTGATCAGCCCGAGGTTATCCGGTGACGCGCAGGTCACCTTCCTCATGCCCCAGCGGCGGCTGCGTTTGTGGCGTTTGCCGACAAACGCCGCGAACCGTTCCAGGGCGTATTGACTGATCGCGTCGAATACCCGGGCGGAATTCCCGTACCGGAAATAGCCGCCCCAGCCGCGCAGGAACTGGTTGAGATCCTGCACGACCCATTCATCAGACAGGCCCAACCGCTTCCGCTGCGTCAGCTGGCGGATCCGGTCGCGGGCATGCTGGGTCGCCTTGCGCGAGGGCCAGCGGGCCAGGAAGCACACCCGGCGGGGGCTGACCGTGCCCCGGGCCCGCACCCACCGGTGGTGAAAGCCGAGGAAATCAAAGCCCTCGGCGTCCTTGCCCTCGGTGAGGTGCACGATCCGGGTCTTGGCCACCTTCAGTTCCAGGCCGAGTCGCGCCAGCACGGTTGTGAGCCGCGCCAACGCATCCTCGGCCTGCCGCCGGGTGCTGCACATGACCACCAGGTCATCGCAGTAGCGCACCAGCACCCCGTGCTCGCGTGGATCCCACACCCGGTCCAGCCGGTGCAGGTACACGTTGCACAGCAGCGGCGAAAGCGGGCCCCCTTGCGGGGTTCCGGTGACCTCGCGCCGCACCCGACCGTCTTCTAGCACCCCGGCGCGCAACATCGCCCGCACGAGCGCCAAGACGGTTCGGTCGCTGATGCGTTCCTCAACCGCTTGCATCAACTTGTCATGCGGTATCGCCGAAAAGCAGTTGGCGATATCGGTTTCCACCACCCACCGTCGTCCCCGCCAGGCCTCATCCACGAGCACCTGCAGGGCATCGTGTGTCGAGCGCTTCGGGCGAAACCCGAAACTGCACTCGGCGAAGTCCGCCTCGAAGACCGGCTCGAGCACGATCTTCAGTGCGGCCTGCACGATACGGTCACGAACCGCAGCGATCGCCAACGGCCTGTATTCGCTGCTGCCCGGCTTGGGGATCAACACCCGCCGCGCCGGCAGCGGTCGCCAGCTCTTCTGCCGCAATTCGTCGGCCAACTCGCCCAGCAGCCGGGCCACCCCGTACTGCTCAACCTCGGCCAAGGTGGTCTTGTCGATGCCCGGTGCGCCGTTGTTGGCGCGCACCGCCACCCACGCTCGCCACAGGACGTCTTCGCGGTAGACCTTGTCCTGCAGCGCGTGAAACCGTCGATTCGGGTCGGCCTTGGCCGCCCGGTACAGCGCGTGCTGTAACGCTTTGACTCTGTCGCCTCCGACAGCCGCCAGGGTGGACCTAGCCGTGGTTCCGGCACTCACCAGTCAGTAGCTCCCAACATGCGCGTGAACGAAGCAGCGGCCCTTCCCTCCCCGCGGGTTGTGTTGTCCCGCGGCTCGACCGGTACTACGACCGCCTCCGACTCCCTCCCGACACCCATCCACTTCCCGGCTCCTCACCGGTTATAGGACGGCGCTCTTCCACCGACACCGCGACCGGTTTCGGTCGGGGAGGGCCTCCCCAGTTCCCGCCGCCACCTTCTGAACGTTCCGCGCCCTCTACGCCGGACAGTTCCTCACGGCTGCATCTCCAGGATCTTCACCGCTTCCATGGCCTTCGCCGTGATTCCCGCGGCTCGGCACTGTCTTATCCCCTAACGACGCGGCAGGCTTCGCTTCACGCTGCGGACCGCTCAGTTGCTCCCACCACCGTGGCTTTCGACGCTGGGCTTCGACCCGACCCGTTTCCAGACCGAGCCGCCAGCCTGCTACCGGGCTTCCTGGCCACTACCCGGACCGGACTCACACCGGCAGGCGACGACGAGCTTCCCATCAAGTCATGACCGCTGGACAATCACCTCCTAATGCACTGGGCGCACGGAACTTCGGTCTAGCGAAGCGCAGCGATCAGCCAAGGGCTGCGCGCAGCGACGCCACCGCATCATCAATCGAGCCGGTGGTCGAGTAGCCGGCGGCCAGCCGGTGACCGCCACCGCCGAACCCGGACGCGACCGCCACCAAATCCACGGTCTTGGCCCTCATCGACACCGACCACTGCTGGGGTTCGACCTCCTTGAAGACCGCCGCCACCTCAGCCTGCTGCGTGGTGCGCACGATATCGACGATGCTCTCGACTTCCTCTGCGCGCGAACTGATCCAGTCCTGATTGTCGACGACTACGTAGACCAGCCCGCGACCGCCGACGGCGTCGGGCAGCAACTGCGCGGAGCCCAGCACGCGCGACAGCAGCGGCAGCCACACGAACGGATGGCTATCCATCAGTGTTCGGCTGATCGCGGCGTTGTCCACGCCGATCTCGACCAGCCGAGCCGCCAACCGAAGAGCGCGGGCGCTGGCCCAGCGGAACGACCCAGTGTCAGTCGTCAGCCCGGCGTAGATGCAGTGCGCGACCTCGACGTCGATCGGCTTCCCCCATGCGTCGAGAAGTTCGGCAATCATCATCGTGGTGGAATCCGCGGACAGGTCGATGAAGTTCGCAGTGCCGAACATGTCGTTGGAGGCGTGGTGGTCGATGACCAGCAGCTGCTGACCCGGAGCGGCTAGATCACCCAACCCGCCCAGCCGTTTCACACTCGGAACGTCAACAGTGACAACCAAATCGACATCGCGGCGCATCGCATCGGGGCTGACCAGCAGGTGACAGCCGGGCAACGACGCCAGCGACTCCGGCAGTGTGGCCGGTGCGGCGAAACTGACCTCGACCCGCTTGCCGCACTTGTCCAACACCAAGGCCAGTGCCAGCCCGGCGCCAATGGTGTCGGCGTCAGGATGGACATGTGCGACCACCCCGACGGTCTCCGTGTCCGACAGCAGCTCGACCGCGCCGAGGGCGTCGACGCGTGCCCCCGCACGCGGGGCACTGGCCAGCTCAGTCTTCGGGTTGATCGTCGTCACCGGCGTCCTTAGCGTCGAGCCCGTCCAGTGCCCCCGACGCCGGCTCCGCTGCCGACCCGCTGTCACGGTATGGATCGGCCTCTCCGGCCGGCTTGGCGCCCACCCGAACCCGCGCCACATCGGCGTCCGCGGCGCGAGCCCGCTCCAACAGCTCGTCCATCCGATGCACGCTGTCGGACGTCGTATCCCGGGTAAACGTCAGAGTGGGAGTGAAGCGCACACCGGTGCCAGCCCCGACCTTGGTGCGCAGCGCACCCTTGGCCCGTTCCAGCGCAGCCGCGGCGGCGGCGTAATCCGGCTCGTCGTCCAGGGTGCGTCCCATCACCGTGTAGAACACCGTCGCATCGTGCAGGTCGGCAGTCACCTTCGCGTCGACGATGGTCACCCCGTCCAGCCCCGGATCCTTGATCTCGAACTCGATCGCCGAAGCGACGATCGTGAAAATCCGTTTGACCAGCCGGCGCGCCCGGGCGGGGTCAGCCATGCGCGATGCTCATCACGCGCGCTCCTTCTGGACCAGCTCGTAGGACTCGATGATGTCGCCCTCCTTGATGTCGGAGTAACCCAGCGTCATACCGCACTCGTAGCCCTCGCGGACCTCGGTCACATCGTCCTTTTCCCGTCGCAGCGAGGTCACCGTGAGGTTGTCGGCGACCACGATGTTGTCTCGCAGCAGCCGGGCCTTCGCGTTGCGGCGCACCACACCCGAGGTGATCAGGCAGCCGGCGATGGTGCCGACCTTCGAGGAACGGAACAATGCCCGGATCTCGGCACGACCCAGCTGCACCTCCTCGTAGATCGGCTTGAGCATGCCGCGCAGGGCCTTCTCGATCTCGTCGATCGCCTGGTAGATGACCGAGTAGTAGCGGATGTCGACGCCTTCGCGGTTGGCCAGCTCGGTCGCTTTGCCTTCAGCGCGCACGTTGAAGCCGATGATCACCGCGTCCGAGGCCGAGGCCAGGTTGACGTTGGTTTCGGTGATGCCACCGACGCCGCGGTCGATGACGCGCAACTCCACCTCGTCGTCGACCTGGATCCCCATCAGGGCCTCTTCCAGCGCCTCGACGGTACCGGCGTTGTCGCCCTTGAGGATCAGGTTCAGCTGGCTGGTTTCCTTCAGCGCCGAGTCCAGGTCCTCCAGGCTGATCCGCTTGCGAGAACGCGCCGCCAGCGCGTTGCGCTTGCGGGCGCTGCGCCGGTCCGCGATTTGGCGGGCGATCCGGTCCTCGTCGACGACCAGGAAGTTGTCACCGGCGCCGGGCACTGACGTGAAGCCGATGACCTGAACCGGACGCGACGGCAGCGCCTCCTCGACGTCCTCGCCGTGCTCGTCGACCATGCGGCGGACCCGACCGTAGGCGTCGCCGGCCACCACCGAGTCGCCGACGTGCAGCGTGCCGCGCTGCACCAGCACGGTGGCGACCGGTCCGCGGCCGCGGTCCAGGTGTGCCTCGATCGCCGTGCCCTGGGCTTCCATGTCGGGGTTGGCCCGCAGGTCCAGGGCCGCGTCAGCGGTCAGCAGCACCGCCTCTTCCAGCGCCTCGATGTTGGTGCCCACCTTCGCCGAGATGTCCACGAACATCGTGTCGCCGCCGAAATCTTCGGCCACGAGCCCATATTCGGTGAGCTGGGCACGAATCTTGGCCGGGTCGGCACCTTCCTTATCGATCTTGTTCACCGCCACCACGATCGGCACATCGGCCGCCTGCGCGTGGTTGATGGCCTCCACCGTCTGCGGCATCACGCCGTCGTCGGCGGCGACCACCAGGATGGCGATGTCGGTGGCCTTGGCGCCGCGGGCACGCATGGCGGTGAACGCCTCGTGGCCCGGGGTGTCGATGAAGGTGATCAGCCGCTCGGTGCCATCGAGGTCAACCGACACCTGGTACGCGCCGATGTGCTGGGTGATGCCGCCGGCCTCGGCCTCGCGGACGTTGGCCTTACGGATGGTGTCCAGCAGTCGGGTTTTACCGTGGTCGACGTGACCCATCACGGTCACCACCGGCGGACGCGTCTGCAGGTCTTCCTCGGTGCCTTCGTCTTCGCCGTAGGTCAGGTCGAACGACTCCAGCAGCTCGCGGTCTTCGTCCTCCGGGCTGACAACCTGGACGTTGTAGTTCATCTCGCTGCCCAGCAGCTCGAGCGTCTCATCGCCGACCGACTGGGTGGCCGTCACCATCTCACCGAGATTGAACAGCGCCTGCACCAGCGCGGCCGGGTTGGCGTCGATCTTTTCAGCGAAGTCCGACAGGGAGGCTCCACGTGCCAATCGGATCGTCTCGCCGTTGCCGTGCGGTAACCGCACGCCGCCGACGACGGGCGCCTGCATCGAGTCGTATTCCTGGCGCTTCTGCCGCTTGGACTTGCGGCCGCGCCGGGGTGCACCGCCAGGACGGCCGAACGCGCCGGCAGCACCGCCGCGCTGCCCGGGACGGCCACCACCACCGCCGGGGCCGCCGCCGCCACCGGGACGGCCGCGGAAGCCGCCTCCGGGCGCGGCACCTACTGCGCCTCCACCGCCGCGGTAGTTACCGCCACCGGCATCGGAGCGGCCGCCACCGGGCCCACCGGGCCCACCGGGCCGGCCACCCCCGGGCCGGGGTGCGCCCGAACGTGCCGGGCGGGGCTGCCCACCAGCTCCGCCGGGACGCGGTGGCACGCTGCCTGGCGAAGCACCCGGGCGCGGTGCCCCGGGCCTGACCGCTCCGGGGCGGGGCGCCGGCGGACGCGGGATGGGCCGGTCGACGGGTTGCGCCGACGAGAACGGGTTGTTGCCGACGCGCGGGGTACGCACTCCCGGCTTCGGCATCGGACCGGGACGCGGGCCTGGCGTCATAGCCGGGTGGGGCGCCGGCTGGCCGGGTGGCTGTCCGGGGGTCGGCGCTTCCGGCTGCCCGGGGGACGGCGCCGACGGCCGTCCGGGTGCCGGCGCAGGCGGCGCGGGCGCTTCTGCGGCCGCAGCCGGGGAAGCCTGGGCGGCAGCGGTTGCCACTCCGCCGGCGTCGGCGGGCTTGGCCGGCGCGCCAGTCGCTTCGCCGTTGCCGGCGGCCTTGCTGATCGCCTTGTCGAGGGCCTTGTCGAGCGATTTGTCGGGGCCCTTAGCGGGACCCTTATCGGGGGCCGGCTTGCCGCCTCCGAAGGACTCGCGCAGCCGGCGAGCGACCGGTGCCTCTACCGTCGACGATGCTGATTTGACGAATTCGCCCTGTTCGTTCAGCCGGGCGAGCACTTCCTTGCTGGTGACACCGAGTTCCTTTGCCAACTCGTGTACGCGGGCCTTACCTGCCACTACATCTCCTGTCTATGAGGCGACAGTCGTGGGCCGCGCCTCGGGTTTAGCTATGACGCATTGTCATCGGGACTTCACGGTGTGCTCATGTTCTCTGCTACCTGTCCTGTTGCCGGGCGAGTCGAGCGCACCGATGTGCTCGACCACCGCGGATGTGTCCGGTGAACCGGCGATGCGCAGCGCTTTTGCGAAAGCACGCCGCCGAATCGCCTGGTGGACGCACTGCCGTACGGGATGCAGCCATGCACCCCGCCCCGGCAGGCTACTCCCTGTGTCAACGATCACGGCGTATTCGCCGTTCCCGGTCGACACAGCCACCACTCGAAGCAGTTCGACGGCCAACTCTCGCTTTCGGCACCCGACACACGTCCGCACCGGTCCACCAGTGTGTCTGTGCGCCAAGGCCGAAGGCTCGCGCTGGATCACGGCTCAGTCTAGCGTCACTTAACCGATGGTCAGAACCACCCGCGGATACGCCGTGAGCTGCCGTGCTGCCAGCGTGAAAAGGGCAGACGATCTCCGCCTTCAGCGGGCGGCCAATGTGAGTACCTGCCCGGTGAGCAGCCTTATTCCATCGGGGAATTCGATCCCTGCGCTGGTACACCGGGTGGGCACGGCCATCCTGTCGACGGACGCGTCGTACACGGCTGCGCCGCCGACGACCGTGAGCCGGCGCAGGTCGAGCCGCCCGCCGGTGCAGGCCATGACGAGTTCGTCACCCTCCTGCGACCACAGGCCCCACCCGGAGCCGGCGAGGAACGGCAGGGCGGTGTCCGGGCGGCGGAAGCTGTACGCGCCGGCCGGGCCGTCGTGGCTGAACCCGGCCAGCGCCTGCAGCGCCGACCAGCCGGCCAGCGACCGCGCGTAGTGGTCGCCGCACTCGATCTCGTTGAACGGGTTGCGCCGCCGCCCGTCGTAGCGCGCCCACACGGCGTCCAGCACTGCGCGCCCCTCGTGGTGTAAGCCCTCGCGCAAGCAGTGCGCGGCCACCTGGTACTCCGAGCCGGTCCACACCTCGTCGGCGTAGCGGATCGGCACTGCGGGCCGGCCGCCGTGCGGCCAGGTACACACCAGCAGCCCCGCGTCGTCACCGTCGGCGAACACCCGGTACGGGTGGGTGAAGTCGCAGAACCCGCGACGCAGGTTGTGCCGCACCACCGCAGCCAGCGCGGTGCGCACGTGCTCGGCGGGCAGCAGGTAGCCGAGGTCGAGCTGGTGCGCCCACCACTGCCCGATCAGCTGGTCGGCCAGGCACCCGCCGCCCCACTGGTAGTCGGGCTTGTCGCCGGGCAGCAGCCGCTGCACGTAATACTCGCCGGTGAACAGCGCGGCGTCATAGGACTCGCTGGCCTGGGAGAAGGTGGCCCGGTACGCCGCCGCCCCGCTGTCGTCGAGGAGCAGGGCCATCTGCTCGGCGGCACGCAGCGCGGCCAGCCACAGGGTGCCCATGAACGGGTTGCGCCCGGTGAGATCGATGTCGTGGGTGCTGGGCTGGACGCCGCTGAGCATCCCGGTGCCGTCGACGTTCCAGGTGCGGTCGACGTGGCGCAGCAAGCGGGTGAGGTTGGGCCAGTACCGCCGCAGCCAGTCGATGCCCGCGCCGGCCCGGTACTCGCGGTAAGTCTTAAGGACGGTGCCGAGCATGCCGTCCAGCGCCGGTTGGTCGGGGCCGCCGATCGGCTCCCCCCACAGCTGCGCCAGGTAGATCGGCGCGATCACCCGGTGCGGTATGTACCCCGCCGGCGCCTGCATGATCTCGAGCTCGGTCTCGCGCATGCTCCGTTCCAGCTCGGGGAACGCCGCCGCGAGCGCTTGCGCGTAGTTCCAGACATGCGTGCAGTTGAGCGGACAGGAACCGCCGTACTGCCCTGACCACATCACCGTGGAGGCGCCCAGCACCCCCTCGAAGGCGAAGAACCGCCCGTTCGCGGCGCGGAAGCAGGTGGGGCTGCGCACGGTCGCGAGCTGCGCGGCGAGGTGAGTGACGGCCGCGTCGTCCAGGCCGGAGCCGGCTAGCGTGGAAGTCCACGCGCCGGTGGCCTCGCGCAGCGCGGGCCAATCTCGGCACACCCGCTCGAACACGTCCTGCGCGTCGGCGTAGCGGGTGGCGTAGTGGTTGCCCAGCCAGAACCGAGACCGCCCCCACTCCGGGCGGTCGGGCCCGAACTGTTCGAAGTTGACGTAGCGGTTGGGGAAATACCAGGTCAGTGCGACCCGGATCAGCCGCTGCTGGCCGGGCTGCAGCAGGAACGGAACGCCGAGGCCGGTGTTCCAGGTGCTGCCCTCTGGGCTGGCACCGCGCGCCGACTGCGGGGCGTGCCGCTGCGGGTCAGCGATACCCGCCGCCAGGGCCAACCGCGGCGCGCCGCTGGCCAGGGCCCGCGAGCGCAGAAAGGTGACGAACTCACCTGCGTGCCGCCACCGGGTCAAGGCGGCGGCCCGCGGGTCGTCGGCGGCCAGCACCATCTGCCCGGCGCCCGGGGCGTCGTCGGGGAGCGCGGCGTTCTCCAGCACCACGCTCGTCCAGCCGTCGCGACGCAGCAGCCGATTAGTGTTGCCGCCGTACCCAGGCGCATGGACGCCGTTGATCGGCGCGATGCCATCCCACCCGACGGCGTTCTGCACGGTGGCGCCCAACGTTCCGTGCAGCGGGTAGTCGCCGTCGTTGACCAGCCGGAACGTAAACATCGCCGCCGGAATGGAGCTGGCGTCGACATCCAGTGGCACCAGCGGGTTGAACGCCTCCAGCGTGACGCCCAGCGGAAGGGCCGGGTCCAGGTAGCGCACCCGGGCGATCGGGTAGGTGTCGCAGAAGGTGGTGCGAGCCACCCCGGGATACCGGCTCAGCAGGTCACGTTGCCACTCCGGCACGACGTCGTCGGTGACCAGCGGGGTGCCCGTCGAGTCCCGCGGTGGCGCCTGCAGGATGCGCACCTCGTCCAGCGGTGGCTCCCACCGGCTGACCCGCAGCGCGAAGAACGACCCGGGTAGCGCGCCGGCATGGTTGCCGATGTTGTGCAGCTGCCACTGCCGCAGGCCGCCGTCGGCGCAGATGGCCAGGTTCCCGGTGCCGATGCCGCCGAGCGGCATGGCCAGGTGGGCGAACTCGGCGCCGTCGCACTCGGCCGCGCGCAGGTCGTCGGGCCAGGTCACGTCAGCGGCTCGGTGGGCTCGCCGCCCACCTCCAGGTCGTCGGCGCTGGGCAGTGGCGGGCCCGGCACCGATGGGCGGTCCAGGTAGAAGAACGCGGTGGAGGCGATGTCGTCGTGCAAAGGCTGGTAGCGGTGCTGCGACTTCCATCCGAGGGCCTGGATGTCCACGCGCAGGTCGGCGTGGAAGTGGATGGGGTCGAGGAGGTGCCAGCGGTACATGCCGAACCGCTGCTGGCTGCGGTACAGCCCGTCCGGGCGGATGACCTGGTGCAGCCCGAGGAACGGTGTCGAGTAGACGGTGTACCCCTGCCCGGGCACGTCGAAGTTCCAGGCGCCGCCGAAATAGTCCTCGGTGCCGGTGCCGCAGATCGTGGGGAACTCCTCGTCGCCGTCGAGGTAGAACTTGACCTCGCCCTCACCCCACCAGCCGGGGCGGTTGACGCCCCAGGCGAGGTAGGTGCCGACGTACTTCCCGGTGCCGTGCACGGGGTCGAGGATTGGGTGCACAGTTCCGGCGCCGAGGGGGTTGCTGCGGTGGAATTGGCTGTGCAGGTAGCCATCGCCGGCGACGTCGACGTCGATCTCGTAGCTGATCTGGTAGTACACGGTGGCGGTCTGTGGCGAGCGGTTCTCCAGCGTGAGCCGGGCGTGCCGTGGCACCGGCATCGGCCAGTAGCTGTTGAGGCCGCCGTGCGGGTTGGCCGCGACCGGCACGGAGGAGAGCTGGGCGAACTCACACCAGCCCTGGCCGAAGAAGTCGCCGACCGGAACCTCGATTGCGGGCTTGTCCGCGCCGTCCCAGTAGGCGCGCAAGATGAGGCTGCGCCAGCTACTGGGGTGCGTGGTCAGCCAGATGTGAGTGATGAACGCCGGTCCGTCGATGGCGGCCAGCTCGAACGTGATGTGCCCGTCGATGTGGACGCTGGGCGAAATCTTCCAGCCCGGGCCGAGGTGCGCCGCGCAGGCTGCGCCGGTGCCCTCGGCGGCGCGCGCGCCCCCGCCCTTGGCGCCGTCGAAGTTCTCCGGGCTGATCGACCGCGATTGTGCACCGCTCAGCCGGGCCAGGGATCGGAGGTCGATCATGCCGCGACCACCGCCCTAACGGTCGTGTGCCATCCCGTGGCTGGCACCGTGTTCGGACTGGTTCTCAGGATGCGCCGGCGAATCCCCGCGGATATCGATACGCCACCCGGTGAGTCGAGCGGCCAACCGTGCGTTCTGGCCCTCCTTGCCGATGGCCAGCGACAACTGGAAGTCGGGCACCACCACGCGGGCGGCCCGGGCGTTCTGGTCGATTACCGACACCGAGACCACTTTCGCGGGCGACAACGCGTTGGCGACGAAGCGGCCCGGATCTTCGTCGTAGTCGATGATGTCGATCTTCTCCCCGGAAAGCTCGCTCATCACGTTGCGGACCCGCTGCCCCATCGGACCGATGCAGGCACCTTTCGCGTTCAGGCCGGGAACGTTCGACCTCACCGCGATCTTGGAGCGGTGGCCGGCCTCCCGGGCCACCGCCACGATCTCCACCGACCCGTCGGCGATCTCGGGGACTTCCAGCGAGAACAGCTTGCGCACCAGGTTGGGGTGGGTCCGGGACAACGTGATCAGCGGCTCCCGGGTCCCGCGGGTCACGCCGACCACATAGCACCGCAGCCGGTTGCCGTGCTCGTAGCTCTCGCCGGGAACCTGTTCGGCCGCCGGAATCACGCCCTCGGAGGCCTTGGTCTCACTGCCCATCCGGACGACGACCAGACCACGGGCGTTGGCCCGGTTGTCCCGCTGAATCACGCCCGCGACGATCTCGCCCTCGCGGGTGGAGAACTCGCCGTAGGTGCGCTCATTTTCAGCGTCGCGAAATCGCTGCAGCATCACCTGACGTGCGGTGGTAGCGGCGATGCGGCCAAAACCCTCGGGAGTGTCATCCCATTCACTGATGACATTGCCGTCCTCATCGGTCTCGCGGGCGATCACCCGAACGACACCGGTCTTACGGTCGATGTCGATACGTGCGTCGGTCTGGTGACCTTGGGTGTGCCGGTAGGCGGTAAGCAGCGCGGACTTGATCGTCTCGAGCAGTTCATTGACCGAGATGCCCCGATCCACCTCGATCGCATGCAGCGCGGCCATGTCAATGTTCATGCTCCGGCCTCCGTCCTGTCGGCCTGACCCGTAGTCGCCAGTTCCAACTCAATCTGGGCTGGCGGCGAAAACTCAACCTGGACAACGGCTTTCGCGATTTCGGCGAGCGGGATCTCGCGTACCGTCCAGTCCCGGCCTTCGCGGACCACCAGCGCGATCGTGTCATCGCGCGTCTCGCCGACGCGGCCGGTCAGCTGCGATCCGTCCGACAGCGCAATTTCGACCTTGCGGCCACGGGCGCGGCGGAAGTGCTTCTTGCTGGTCAGCGGGCGGTCCACACCCGGCGAGCTGACCTCGAGCACATAGCGGTCTCCGATGCTGTCCAGGCCGTCCAGCAAAGCCGATGCCGACCGCGACAGAGTGGCTATCGTGTCAAGGTCGAGGGCGTTGTCACCGTTGGCGATCACCGTAATCCGCGGCGGGCGCGTCCGGGTGTCGATGACCACGTCTTCGATCTCATAGCCGGCGCGCGCAAACTCTTCACCGAGTAGCTCGATCACCTGCGTCTGCGAAGGTAGCCCGGTGGTCACGGCGAGCTCCTCATCTTGAGTTGTCCGGTCATCTGGCGGATGTCGCCGCCAGGGCGGCTTCCGGTGTCCCGGCGGAACGCGACAGCTGCGGTTCTGCGAGAACCAGCTACCAACATACGCCAGGAATCGCGTATGCCGGCGTGATCGCGTGGTCAAGGTCCTCGCATCGTGCCTACCTTCGTACCAATGGCAGGATGTTGCTGTGCCCAGCGCAGTACCTGTCACCAACAGGCGGGGTGTGCTCGCCGGTGGCGCGGCTCTTGCTGCGCTCGGGGTGGTCGTATCCGCCTGTGGCGAGCCCCCGCCCAAGCCCCCCGCGGTCGAAGAACTGCTGGGGCCGTTAGACCAGGCCAGGCACGACGCTGCGCTCGCCGGTGCCGCCGCGGCTGCCGTCGGTAACCCGCCGCAGATCGCTGCGGCGCTGACGGTAGTCGCCACCCAACGCGCCGCGCATGCCCGTGCCCTGTCCACGGAAATCTCCCGGTCCGCCGCCAAGTTCACCTCCTCATCGAGCCAAACGACGAGTCCCAGCCCGGCCGAACCGGCGGCGCCGCCTCCGCCACCGCCACCGCTGTCCGACGTGGTCGATTCGCTGCGCACATCGGCCGAGAGTGCCAGTCGCCTGGTGGCCACGTCGTCGGGTTACCGGGCGGGCCTGCTCGGCTCCATCGCCGCGTCCTGCACCGCGTCCTACACGGTTGCGCTGGTGCCCGGGGGTCCGTCGATATGACCTCTGGCAAAGACGCCGACGACGCCGCGCTGTGCGACGCGCTGGCCATCGAACACTCGACGATTTACGGCTACGGCATCGTGTCCGCGCTGTCGCCCCTCAGTGTCAACGACTTGGTGGTGGACGCCCTGAACCAGCACCGCCAACGCCGCGACGACGTCATCGCGATGCTGACCGCGCGCAAGGTCACCGCTCCGGTCGCCGCCCCCGGCTACCAGTTGCCCATGCTGGTGGGTAGCGCGGCGGATGCGGCGCGCCTGGCCGTGCGGATGGAGAACGACGGCGCGACGGCTTGGCGCGCCGTCATCGAGCACGCCGAGACCGCGGACGACCGCGCCTTCGCCTCGACGGCCCTGACTCAAAGCGCGGTGATGGCCGCCAGATGGAACCGGGTGCTGGGTGCCTGGCCCATCACCACGAGTTTCCCGGGCGGCAACGAGTAGCCCCAGCTAGCTCTGCCCCCAGCTAGCCGGCTGCTAACCGTTCAGGGCCGCCGCGATGTCGGTGGCCAGCGAGGCGCCGGCAGCCAGCTCGCGAGTCTGTCCGCTAAAGCGGTCGCGCAGCTCGACCACGCCGTCCGCCCAGCCGCGCCCCACCACGACGATCCAGGGCACCCCCAGCAACTCGGCGTCCTTAAACTTCACGCCGGGCGACGCCTGGCGGTCGTCGAGGAGCACCTCGACACCCAACCGGTCCAGGTCGGCGGCCAGTGCGGTCGCTCCGGCGCGAGCGTCAGCGTCTTTGTTGGCGATCACCAGATGGACGCCGAACGGCGCGACCGCCGACGGCCAGCGCAAGCCCAGCTCGTCATGGTGCTGCTCGGCGATAACGGCCACCATCCGCGACACCCCGAGGCCGTAGGAGCCCATGGTCAGTCGCACCGGCTTGCCGTCCTCGCCGAGCACGTCGACGGCGAAGGCATCGGTGTATTTGCGGCCGAGCTGGAAGATGTGCCCGATCTCGATACCGCGCGCCGATACCAACGGACCGGCACCGTCAGGAGATGGATCGCCGTCGCGCACCTCGGCGGCTTCGATGGTGCCGTCGGCGGTGAAATCCCGGCCGGCCACCAGTCCGACAACGTGCCAGCCCGGCTGGTCGGCCCCGGTGATCCAGCTGGTGCCGTCGACCACTCGCGGATCGACCAGATAGCGAACATCGTTGTCCCGCAATGCTTTCGGCCCGATATAACCCTTGACCAGAAACGGATACCTGGCGAAGTCATCGTCGTCGAGCAATGCGTAGTCGGCGGGTGCCAGCGCCGCGCCCAGCCTCTTGTCGTCGACCTCGCGGTCGCCCGGCAGCCCGATAGCCAGCAGCTCCCAGTCGCCACCTGGCTGGCGAACCTTGAGCAAGACGTTCTTCAAAGTGTCGGCCGCGGTGACGATGCGGCCCAAATCGGCCTTGTTGGCCCAGTCCACCAGGGTGGCGATCGTCGGGGTGTCGCCGGTGTCGCAGACCACCGCCTCGGGCAGCCCGTCAAAGGGTCGCGCCTCCGGGCGGGCGGTGACAACCGCCTCGACGTTGGCTGCGTAACCCGACTCCAGGCACCGCACGAAGGTGTCCTCACCGACGGGACTCTCGGCCAAAAACTCCTCGGAGGCGCTGCCGCCCATCGCTCCCGACACCGCGGACACGATGAGGTAGCGCACCTTGAGCCGCTCGAAGATGCGCTGATAGGCCTCCCGATGCGCGTGATAGGCGGCCTTGAGCCCGGTGTCGTCGACATCGAAGGAGTAGGAGTCCTTCATCAGGAACTCCCGGACACGTAGGATTCCGGCCCGCGGCCGCGCCTCGTCACGGTACTTGTTCTGGATTTGGTACAGCAGCAGCGGAAAGTCTTTGTAGGAGCTGTACTCGCCTTTGACGGTTAGGGTGAAAAGCTCTTCGTGTGTCGGGCCCAGCAGGTAGTCGTTACCGCGGCGGTCCTGAAGCCGAAACACCCCGTCGCCGTATTCGGTCCACCGGTTCGTCGTCTCGTACGGTCCGCGTGGCAGCAGGGCAGGGAACAGAATCTCCTGGCCGCCGATCGCGTTCATCTCCTCGCGGACAACACGTTCGATGTTGCGCAGCACCCGCAGCCCCAGGGGCAGCCAGCTGTACAGCCCGGGTGCGACGGGCCGGATGTATCCGGCCCGGATCAGTAGTTTGTGGCTGGGCACTTCGGCGTCGGCGGGGTCATCACGCAGGGTGCGCAGGAACAGCTCGGACATCCGGGTGATCACAGCGGGCCAGCCTAATGGCGGCGCACATCGTGTCGGCAATTGGTCAGCTCAAGACCTCTTTTCCCGCTGAAGAATTCAGGTGTTCCTCAGCTACCGGCGCTAGGTTGACGCCCATGCGCACACCAGTCGCCAAGCCCGGAATCGGGCACGACGGTGAGTAGGACTGGCTCCGGGCATCGGGACGGCGCCGTCGTGGCGGCTCTGATTCTTCTGTGTTGGATCGAAGTGGTTACGCTCCTGGGCGCCGCGATGTCTGTTGCGAGTCTGGGGCGAGCACATCTCGGTCGCGGCGCCGGGTTGCTGGCGTTGTCCTTGCTCACGGCGGCGGCGCTGGTTGGTTGGCACGCGATACGCCTGCTGCTAGGTCACCGGAAGTTGAGCGTGACGGGACTGGCCGTCCAGTCAGCGATTCTGATAGCCGCGATTGCCCTGGCCACGCAGCGACCGACTGCCGGAGTGGCAGGAGTCGTCATGGCCGCCGGCGTGCTGGCGGGGTGGGGCCGGCTGGGGAAGCCGGCCCGATCAGCGACACTTCCGGCGGCCGTATCGTCCGGGGCCGCCATCGGGTGCGACGAGCGCGGTGTGGCCAGTCAGCCGGGCAAGCCGGGCTTCGGTGGCATCGTCTTGGTGCTGCTCACATCGGCGCTGGTGGTGGCCGCGCTGAGCGTGCGGGGCGGAATCGTGGTCGGGCTGGTCATCCTGGCAATCATCTTCATTCCGCTTGAGCGGCTATTCGCGCTGCGCCCGCGGCAGATACTGCGGGCGGGATGGCGCACCGAAGTGGTCCACTATCTGATCAACGGGGCCGCGCTTAAGGTCGGAATCGTCATCGCGGTAGCGGTGGTCGGAACCGTTTTGCGGGCTTTCGTTCCCGTACCTTTTCGCGCCGCGATCGCCGCAAGTCCGGGTGGGATGCAAATCGTTGCGGCATTGGCGATCGCCACAGTGGGCGGCTACGCGGGACACCGTGCCGCGCACGAGGTTCCGCTGTTGTGGCGGTTCCACCGCGTCCACCACAGCGTCCGTGAGATGGACTGGCTCGCCGCCAACCACGTGCACCCGCTCGACCAGATCTTCATCCGGTCCACTGCGGTGCTTCCGCTGTATGCATTGGGCTTTGGTCGAGTCAGCCTGGGTGCCTTCGTCGTATTGACCACGCTGCAGGCGATTTTCATCCATGCCAATGTGCGACTGAAATTCGGACCGCTGAGATGGGTGATGGCCACGCCTCAGTTCCACCACTGGCATCACGCCCGTGAACCCCAGGCCTACAACTCCAACTACGCCGGGGAGTTCCCCGCCGTCGACGCGCTGTTCGGCACCCTCTACTTACCTGCCCACCGATGGCCCGCGCAATACGGCATCGACGATAGCGAACCGGTGGGCTATTTGCGCCAACTCGTTTGGCCCGTGCGCGCGTCTGCGGCACAGACTCCGGCCGCCTGATCGCCCGGAGCTACAGCTCCCCGGCGTCGATCGCTTCCTTGACCTCTTGCGCGCGAGCCACCTCGTCAGGTGTGTAGCCGATGAACAGCGCCGCCCCGCCGACGATGACGGCCACTCCGGCCACCCACAGCAGGCCGTAGGTGTAGCCGTGGTCGAGCGCGTGCAACTGAGCGTCACTCATGAACTTCACCGGGCCGGTGGTACCGCCCAGATACAGCGTGCGCGAGGTGATCACGGCCTGGATGACGGCCAGCACCAGCGGACCGCCCAGGCTCTGCAGCATCAGCGTGAGCGCCGATACCGGGCCGATCCGGTCAAAGCCGACACCGGCGATCGCCGACAGTGTCAGTGGGACGACGCAGATGCCGATGCCGATTCCGCCAACGATGATGGGCAGTACCAGGTTGGGGAAGTAGGGAACGCCGCGGTGCATGAACGCCCAGCCGTAGATCATCGCCCAGAAAAGCAGAATTCCGCCGCCGATCGTCAACACCCGTGGCGAAAATCGTGATACCAGCTGCGAAGACACGCCGAGGCCGATACCCAGCGCGATGACGAACGGGATGAAGCCGACGCCCGCCCGCAGCGCGCTATACCCCAAGATTTCCTGCACGTACAGTCCGATTAACACGGTCAGGCTGAACATGAGTCCGCCGGCCAGGAAGATCGCGGTGAATGTGACCAGCCGGTTGCGGTCGCGGAACAAGTCGAACGGCACGACGGGGTTTTCGGCTGTGCGTTCCACCACGGCGAACGCCACAGCGGCCACCAAGGCCACCAAACCCGAACCGATGGTGGTGATTGAAATCCAGCCCTTTTCCGGACCCATCGAGAACGCAAAAACGGCGGCGGTGCACGCCAACGTGGCTAGCATGGCCCCGGCAGCGTCGAGCTTCATCCGCTCCCTATTGGTCTCGCGCAGTGCGGTGCGGGCCAGGTAGATCATCACCAGCCCGATCGGCACGTTCACCAGGAACGCCAGCCGCCACGACACCTCGGTCAGCGCCCCGCCGACCACCAGGCCCATCACCGAACCGACCGCGGTCATCGCGGCGAACACCGCCGTCGCGACGTTGCGCGCCGGACCCTTCGGGAACGTGGTCGCTACCAGCGCCAGACCGGTTGGCGATGCGATGGCCGATCCGACGCCCTGCGAAAGCCGAGCGATGACCAGCGTCGCCTCGTCCCAGGCCACAGCGCAGAGCACCGAGGAGATGGTGAACAGCGCGACGCCGACGATGAAGGTGCGCTTGCGCCCGATGGTGTCGCCGAGACGGCCGCCGAGCAGCATCAGCCCGCCGAAGGTGAGCACATATGCGGTGATCACCCAGCTACGGCCGGCGTCGGACAGGCTCAGCTCGTTTTGGATCTTAGGAAGCGCGACGATAGCGACGGTGCTGTCCATTGTCGCCAGCAGCTGCATACCACCGATCGCGATTACCGCTGCGATGAAGCGACGAGACGGCAGCCAGGTGGGGGAATACCTGCTCATACGTTGTGACGCGGTCTCTGCCGGGCGCGTCGGGCGCACCGGGGCCGGACGATCGGGGCGTGCAGCCGTCCAGTTGTGGACTGCCCGCTCTGAGTCGTTGAGAGCCGTCATAGCGGGTTACCTTACAGTATTCTTAAGAATTGTTTAAACCCCGAACGCCGCAACAGCACCGATGACAATGATCGCGGGAGGTCGGATCCCTTCCGCGCGGATCTTCTCGGGCGTGTCGGCAAGAGTAGCCCGTAACGTTTGTTGAGCTGACGTCGTTCCATGTTGAACCACCAGGACCGGCGTATCCGCAGGTCGGCCGCCTTTTATCAGGACATCGACGAAGAGTTCGATGCGTTCGACCGCCATCAGCAAAACAATGGTGCCCGTCATTGCAGCCAATGCATCCCAATTCACTAACGATTCTGGATGACCGGGCGGGAGATGGCCGCTGACCACCACAAACTCGTGATTTACCGCCCGATGGGTGACCGGAACGCCCGCCAATTCGGGCACACCTATGGCGCTCGTCACACCTGGCACCACCGTCACCGGAATTCCGGCGTCGGCGCACGCCAGAACTTCCTCATAGCCGCGTGCGAACACGAAGGGGTCCCCGCCTTTGAGGCGGACCACAAAGCTCCCGGATCGGGCCCGTTCGATCATGACGTCGTTGATCGCATCCTGGGCCATAGCCCGCCCGTACGGGATCTTGGCAGCGTCGATGACTTCCACGTGCGGCGGCAGCTCGGCGAGCAGTTCGGGTGGCGCGAGCCGGTCGGCCACCACTACGTCGGCCTGGGCGAGCAGACGACGGCCGCGCACGGTGATCAGTTCGGGGTCCCCAGGGCCGCCACCGACCAGCGCCACCCCACCGCGCACGACATCAGAGCTCTCCGCGGTGATGACGCCCTGCTGCAATGCCTCACGGATGGCCGACCGGATCGCCGCCGACCGGCGGTGCTCGCCACCGGCCAGCACCCCTACCGACAACCCCGCGTAGCTGAAGGACGCCGGGGTCACCGCGCTCCCCTCGACGGCGATGTCGGCGCGGACGCAAAAGATTTGGCGGCGTTCGGCCTCTTCGATCACTGCTGCGTTCACCTGCGCGTCGTCGGTGGCCGCGATCGCGTACCAGGCTCCGTCCAGGTCGCCGTCACGGTACTCACGCAGTGACAAGGTGATTCCGTTCATCGCCTCGACGGCGCGGGTGGCGGTGCGGGAGATGACGTGCACGTCTGCGCCGCTGGCGATGAGCAGGGGTAACCGGCGCTGGGCGACAGTGCCCCCGCCGACCACGACGACCTTCTTACCGGCCAGCCGCAATCCGACTAGGTAGGCGTTCTCGGTCACCCGCCAAGCTTAGTGTCGACTGCCAGCCCGGCGGCGCCGGGCGCAGCGGGTCGACACCCATTCAACTCAGTGTCGACCGCCAGCCCGGCGGCGCCGGGCGGCGGCGTGTGCGACGAAGCGCACCACCGCGTCCGGCGCTGCAGCCGGATGGGTGTGCAGGTAAGACGCGTGTACGCCGGCGTGCACGACGCCGTCTCGCACGGTGTCCGCGCCATCACCCCGGTACACCCACGCGGGCTGGTAGCTGTGGGTGAATGTGACTGCGGTTCGGTGGAATTCGTGCCCAACCACCCGCTGACCGACGGAATACAGCGGCGAATCTGCCACGGCGACGGCGTCGCGATATGCCAATGTGAGGTGCGGGGTGAACCGTGCCGACCCGGCCAGCACTCCGCACATCGGGTACCCGTCGAGTTCGGAGGCCAGGTAGATCAGCCCGGCGCATTCGGCATGCACCGGCGCGCCGGTGGCGGCCAGCTCACTGATCTGTCGGCGGACGGCGTCGTTAGCCGAGAGCTCGGCGGCGAACTGCTCAGGAAAGCCGCCAGGCAACAGCACCGCGTCCGTACCATCAGGCAACCGGTCGATGAGCGGGTCGAACTCGACCACTTGCGCACCGGCGGCCCGCAGCAGCTCGGCGTGCTCGGCATAGCCGAAGCTGAATGCCTTCCCGGCTGCCATTGCGACAGTGGCGTGGCCGGGGCGCTTCTCGGCAGCCTCTCCCACTGCCGCCGCGGGATTCCACGGCGGATCGGCAGCCCGGGTTTCGGCGGCCGCCATCACAGCGGCCAGGTCGACGTGGTGAGCGATCAGGGCAGTCATCGCCTCGACCGCGTCCCGCGCCCGACGGCCGTACTCAACGGCAGTGACAAGACCCAGATACCTTGTCGGGAGCTCCAATTCAGCGGTGCGTGGAATCGCGCCCAGCACCGCAACACCGACCTGCTCGCATGCCTGCCGCAGCGCCTGCTCATGTCTGGACGACCCGACCCGGTTGAGGATCACACCGGCGACCCGAGTCGCGGTATCGAACGTCGAAAAACCGTGCAACAGTGCGGCAATGCTGTGACTCTGGCCGCGCGCATCAACCACCAGGAGTACCGGGGCACCCAGCAGGCCGGCGACGTGCGCGGTGGAGCCCGCTGCGGCAGTGGTCGCGCCAAGCCCGATGCGCCCGTCGAACAGCCCCATCACACCTTCCACCACGGCGATGTCCGCACCGGCGGCGCCGTGGGCATATAGCGGGCCAATGAGCTGTTCGCCCACCAATACCGGATCGAGGTTGCGGCCGGGCCGTCCCGCCGCCAGGCCGTGATAGCCAGGATCGATGAAGTCCGGGCCGACCTTGAACGGCGCGACAGTGTGGCCTGCCCGACGCAGAGCCCCGATCAAACCCGTTGCGACCGTCGTCTTTCCGCTACCCGACGCGGGCGCGGCGACGACCACCGCGGGGACACTCACCACTCGATGCCCTTCTGCCCCTTGCGTCCGACATCCATCGGGTGCTTGACCTTGGTCATCTCGGTAACGAGATCTGCGGCCTCGATCAACCGCTGCGGGGCATCGCGTCCGGTGATCACCACATGCTGGCGACCGGGCCGGGCCAGCAGGACATCCACCACGTCGTCGACGTCGACCCAGCCCCACTTCAGCGGATAGGTGAACTCGTCCAGTACGTAGAAGTCGTGACGCTGCGCGCCCAGCCGGCGCGAGATCTCTGCCCAGCCGTCGGCCGCGGCCGCAGCGTGATCGAGTTCGCGGGCCGCCTTACGCGACCATGACCAGCCCGCACCCATTTTGTGCCATTCGACGGCTCCACCGATCCCGTGCCGGTCGTGCAACTCGCCGAGTTGACCGAAGACCGCCTCCTCGCCCACTTTCCACTTGGCGCTCTTGACGAACTGGAACACTGCGACGTCGAGGCCGACATTCCACGCCCGCAACGCCATTCCGAATGCCGCGGTCGACTTTCCCTTGCCCGCACCGGTGTGTACCGCCAGCACTGGCGTGTTGCGCCGAGCCCGGGTGGTCAGGCCATCATCGGGGACTTGGAGCGGACGGCCTTGTGGCATAAGCGCTTCCTTCCCTGTTTTGGTCCCCGTTTTCATCCGCCGACTCAGGCCACGCTGCGCACGGCCCGCGTCAGATAGTCGGCGCGCAACTGCTCCAGCCGCACAACCGGCGCACCGAGCTGGCGGGCCAACTGCCCGGCCAACCCCAGCCGCACATGCGACGTTTCGCAGTCCACGACCACCGCGGCCGCACCTTCGGCGACCAGCCGGGCCGCTGCGGTTCGGCTGCGGCCCAACGGGTCCGGTCCGGCGGTGGCCCGGCCGTCGGTAAGCACCACCACCAGCGAGCGTCGGGCCCGGTCGCGCGCTTTTTCCCGGATGATCAGCTCACGCGCGGCCAGCAGGCCTTCGGCCAGCGGAGTCTTGCCGCCGGTGTCGAACCGGGCCAGTCGCCGGCCGGCGATGTACGCCGATGATGTCGGTGGGAGCAACAGCCGTGCCCCGTGCTGGCGGAACGTGATCACCGCGACCTTGTCGCGACGCTCGTAGGCGTCGCGCAACAGCGACAGGGTGGCGCCGCTCACCGCTGCCATGCGATCCCGTGCGGCCATCGACCCCGAAGCGTCGACGACGAAGATCACCAGGTTGCCTTCGCGTCCCTCGCGGATGGCCCGACGGACGTCGTCCGGCTGTGGCCGCAGCGGCCCGGCGCCGGCGTGCTCGGCGGCCGACAGCAGGGTGGCGAACAGGTGCAGTCCATGCGCGCCGGAGCTGTCGTCGCCAGTGTCGGCAGCCGCCACCACGCTGCCGGATGTGTTGCGGGCTCGCGACCTTCGTCCCGGCGCGCCCCCGCCTATCCCCGGAACCGTCAGCGCACGGGTACGGAAAACCTTCGACGGCGGCGCGCTGGGCATCGACGGCTTCGGCTTCGGAGTTGAGTGCGAGTTAGGTTGCGATGCAGCGTCATTGGCGGACTGTCCGCCTCCGGATGGGTCGGGGTCAGGATCGGGATCGGTACCGGCTCCCCCGCAAGCGGGTGGGGGTCCTCCCCCGCAAGCGGGAGGTGCCCCCACCCCCTGGGGGCGTGCCCCCAGCGCCAAGGCTTGGTCCAGCTGGTCGCGATCGATGCCGGGATCGTCGAATGGGTCGCGGCGGCGCCGGTGCGGCAACGCCAATTCGGCCGCCACCCGGATGTCCCGCTCCTCGACGGTGTTCGCCCCGCGCCAGGCGGCGTGCGCGACGGCGGTGCGAGCCACCACCAGATCGGCCCGCATGCCATCGACGTCGAACGCCGCGCACAGCGCCGCGATGCGGCGTAACTCATTGTCCGGCAAAACCACGTCGTCGACGAGCGCACGCGCCGCGGCGATCCGTCGGGCCAGTTCGGCCTCGGCGTCGGCGTAACGCTCGGCGAACGCGTCCGGGTCGGCCTCGTAGGCCATCCGCTGCCGGATGACCTGCACCCGCACGTCGACATCACGCGACGCGTGCACATCGACGGTGAGACCGAACCGGTCCAGCAGTTGCGGACGCAGCTCGCCCTCCTCCGGATTCATCGTGCCGATCAGCACGAACCGGGCCTCATGCGAATGGGAGATGCCATCGCGTTCGATGTGCACCCGTCCCATCGCTGCGGCGTCGAGCAGCACGTCGACCAGATGATCGTGCAGCAGGTTGACCTCGTCGACGTAGAGCACGCCACCGTGGGCGCGGGCCAGCAGTCCCGGCGAAAACGCGTGCTCGCCGTCACGCAAAACCCGCTGCAGGTCCAGTGAACCGATCACCCGGTCTTCGGTTGCGCCGAGCGGCATTTCGACCAGGCCGGCGCCCTGACCGGTACCAGCACTCCCGGTCGCAGCGGACAGCAGCGCCGCCAGCCCGCGCACGGCCGTCGACTTGGCGGTGCCCTTCTCGCCGCGGATGAGCGCACCGCCGATCTCTGGGCGCACGGCACACAACAGCAGCGCGAGCCGCAGTTGGTCGTGCCCGACGATCGCGCTGAACGGATACGGCTTCACGGCTGCTCAGCCAGACCTGAGCCGGGCCGCAGCATTGGCACATGCGGAACACCGTCGTCGACAAAATCGTCACCGTCACGGACAAACCCGTGCTGGGCATACATGTCGGCCAGATAAGTCTGCGCATTGATCCGGCACGGGTAGTCGCCTACCTCGGCCAGCGCGGCGCGCAGCAGCCGAGTGGTGTGGCCCTGGCCGCGAGCGCTGCGTTTGGTGCACAGCCGGCCGACCCGGAATGCCTTCTCGCCTCCGGCATGTTCCTCCATCAGCCGCAGCGTACAGATCACTTCGCCGTCGGGAGTTTCCAGCCAGAAGTGCCGGGTTTCGGCGAGCAGATCCCGCCCGTCCAGCTCCGGATACGGGCAGGCCTGTTCGACGACGAAGACCTCCACCCTCAGCTTGAGCAGCTCGTAAAGGGTCTGGGCGTCAAGGTCTTTGGCCCAGGCGCGACGCAGTGCTTCGGTCATGAGGCGCCCAACTGCAGTACCTTGGTGCCCCACGACCACACCTCGTCGTACAGCGCGGGCTCTTCGGAAAGCTTGGCCCCCAGCGACGGCACCATCTCCTTAAGCGTGGGCAACCACGACTGATACCTGCTGGCAAAGCACCGCTGCAGCACATCGAGCATGGCCGGCACGGCGGTCGATGCGCCCGGCGAACCGCCTAGTAGGCCGGCGATGCTGCCGTCAGCAGAACCCAGCACGGTGGTGCTGAAGTCGAGCGCCCCACCCTTGCGCTCGTCCCGCCGGATCACCTGCACACGTTGACCGGCCACCGTCAGCTCCCAGTCTGAATCCACTGCACTGGAGGCGAATTCGCGTAACGCGCGGACCCGGTCGGGTTCGGAGAGCCGCAGTTGGCTGATCAAATAGTTGACCAGCGTCATCTGGGTGACGCCGACACCGAGCATTGACAGCAGATTGTTCGGCTTGACCGAGCGGGCCAGATCGGTGAAGTGGCCGTGTTTCAAGAACTTTGGCGACCAGCCGGCATACGGCCCGAACACCAGCCACGACTTGCCGTCGACGAAGCGCAGGTCCAGATGCAGCGCCCCGAGCGGTGGGGCTCCTGGCGCGGGAACGCCGTACACCTTGGCCCGGTGCGCGGCGGTGAGCGCCGGGTTATCGGCGCGCAGGAACCGCCCGCCAATCGGGAAGCCGGCGAAGCCTTTGACCTCTTTGATGCCGGACTTCTGCAACAGCGGCAGTGCGTCACCACCGGCCCCGACAAAGACGAACTTTGTGTTCAGCTTGTGCTTTTCGCCGGTGCGGCGATTGCTGATCAGCAGCGTCCAGCTGCCGTCGGCCTGGCGGGTCAGTTTGCGGACCTCGTTTCCGAACAATGCGGTGGTGCCGTTGCGCACGCAGAAGCCGATGAGCTGTCTGGACAGTGCACCGAAGTCGACGTCGGTGCCGTCCTGAGCCCAGTTGAGAGCAATGGGCTCGGAGAAGTCACGTTTGGCGGCCATGAACGGCAGCCGGCGGGCGAACTCGTCCGGGTGCTCGATCAGCTCAGTGCCTGAGAACAGCGGGTTTCCAGCCAGCGCAAGCTGGCGCCGCCGCAGGTAGTCGACACACTCGGCCCCGTGGACAAAACTCACGTGCGGGATCGGATTGAGGAAGCTGCGTACGTCGGTCAAGATGCCGTTCTCGACGGCGTACGCCCAGAATTGGCGGGTGACCTGGAATTGCTCGTTGATGCGCACCGCTTTGCTGATGTCGATCGAGCCATCGGGGTTCTGCGGGGTGTAGTTCAACTCGCACAGCGCGGAGTGCCCGGTGCCGGCATTGTTCCAGGGACTGCTGCTTTCGGCGGCGACGGCGTCCAGCCGCTCGATCAGGGTGATCGACCAGTCCGGCTCCAGCCGCCGCAGCAACGCACCCAGCGTGGCGCTCATGATGCCCGCGCCCACCAGCACGACATCGGTGCGCGCGGTTCTGGCTAGCTCTGACACCGGATCGTTCGTCCTTCCTTCGGCTGTGCCGGTTCCCAGGTTATCCCCACGGGTGTGGGCACAACGACGTGCGCCTCCCCTGCCAGCAAAAGCTCTGACCACGCTTTAAGCTGGCCTCGTGACTGGCTGGGTGCCCGATGTCCTGCCCGGCTATTGGCAGCGCACGATCCCGCTCGGGCCCGATCCCGACGGCGAGGGAGACCTCGTCGCGACCCTGATACGCCGCGGGAACGCCGCGGCTACCGATCACGCGGTCCTGGCAGTGCACGGTTACACCGACTACTTCTTCCACACCGAGCTGGCCGATCACTTCGCTGACCTCGGCTTCGCCTTCTATGCGCTGGACTTGCGCAAGTGCGGCCGGTCGCGCCAGGCTGGCCAGACCCCGCACTTCACGACCGACCTTGCCCACTATGACGCCGAACTGGAACACGCCCTGGGGGTCATCGGCGAGCAGACGCGTCTGGCAAAGGTCCTGGTGTACGGCCATTCGGCCGGCGGGCTCATCGTGTCGCTATGGCTCGACCGGCTGCGTCGACGCGATGCGAGAGCGCACGTCCGCGTCGGCGGCCTGGTGCTCAACAGCCCGTTTCTGGATCTGCACGGACCGGCCGTTGTGCGCCATTCCGCGACCTCGGCGATGATCGCCGGCCTATCTCGGCTGCGGTCCAAGGGCGTGGTCCGGGCGCCGGATGAGGGTGGGTACGGCACCACCCTGCACCGTGACTACGACGGGGAGTTCGACTACAACCTGCAGTGGAAACCGGTGGGCGGCTTCCCGATCACCTTCGGCTGGCTGCACGCCGTGCGGCGCGCCCAGCACCGGCTGCATCGCGGGCTCGACGTCGGTGTGCCCAACCTGATCCTGCGCTCGGATCACAGCGTGCGAAGAACCACCGACCCGATGTCCATGCAATGTGGCGACGCGGTGCTCGACGTCACCCAGATCGCCAGGCGGGCCGGCTGTATCGGGAACCGCACCACCATCGTTCCGGTCGCCGACGCCAAACACGATGTGTTTTTGTCCCTGCCGCAGCCGCGCCAGAGGGCTTACCGCCACCTGGACCTCTGGCTCAATGACTACCTCAACACGAGGGACGACACCGACGCCTCGGCACCTTCGGGGAAGGGGTGACGGCCCAAAAAATGGAAACCTACGACATCGCGATCATCGGAACGGGTTCGGGCAACAGCATTCTCGACGATCGCTATGCCGGCAAGCGGGCGGCGATCTGCGAGCAGGGCACCTTCGGCGGTACCTGCCTCAACGTAGGGTGCATTCCGACGAAGATGTTCGTCTACGCCGCCGAGGTCGCCAAGACGATCCGGGGTGCGGCGCGGTACGGCGTCGACGCGCACATCGACCGGGTGCGCTGGGACGACATCGTCTCACGGATCTTCGGACGGATCGACCCAATCGCGCTCAGCGGCGAAGACTATCGGCGCTCGGCACCCAATATCGACGTGTACCGCCAGCACACCCGGCTCGGGCCCGTTCAACCTGACGGGCGCTACCTGTTGCGCACCGACGCTGGTGAAGAATTCACCGCCGATCAGGTGGTGATCGCGGCGGGCTCGCGGCCGGTGATTCCGCCGGCGATTCTTGCGTCCGGCGTCGACTATCAGACCAGCGATACCATCATGCGGATCGCCGAGTTGCCCGAGCACCTGGTGATCGTCGGAAGTGGCTTTGTGGCAGCCGAATTCGCACACATCTTCTCCGCGCTCGGCGTGCGGGTCACCATGGTGATCCGGGGCGCCACATTGCTGCGGCATTGCGACGACACCATCTGCGAACGGTTCACCCGCATCGCGTCAACCAAATGGGAACTGCGCACCCACCGCAACGTCGTGCGTGCCGCGAACCGCAACTCCGGCGTCGCGCTGCAGCTCGACGACGGTTGCACGCTGAACGCCGACCTGCTGCTGGTGGCGACCGGCAGGTTGTCTAACGCCGATCTACTGGACGCCGGGCAGGCAGGTGTCGATGTCGAGAACGGTCGGGTGGTCGTCGATGAATACCAACGCACCTCCGCGCGTGGGGTTTTCGCTCTCGGTGATGTCTCGTCGCCGTATCAGCTCAAGCATGTCGCCAACCATGAGGCCCGCGTCGTGCAACACAACCTGCTGTGCGACTGGGACGACACCGAGTCGATGGCCATGACCGATCACCGCTACGTCCCGTCGGCGGTGTTCACCGATCCCCAGCTGGCAGCTGTCGGATTGACCGAAAATCAAGCTATTGCACGAGGATTCGACATTTCGGTCGCGATACAGAACTACAGCGACGTCGCCTACGGCTGGGCGATGGAAGACACCACCGGGTTTGTCAAACTCATCGCCGAGCGCAACAGCGGATGCTTGCTGGGCGCCCACATCATGGGCTACCAGGCATCGTCGATCATCCAGCCGCTGATCCAGGCGATGAGCTTCGGACTGACCGCCCCAGAAATGGCCCGCGGCCAGTACTGGATTCATCCGGCGCTGCCCGAGGTGGTCGAAAACGCGCTACTGGGTCTGTACTGACGTCAGCGTCGACGCAGCCCCGGGTCGCGCTCGTCGTCTTGGCACTGCGGGCATAGGCCGCGCAGCGTCAGCCCGGCTCGCTCCGACAGCGCGAACGAACTGCCAGCCATCGCGTGCTCGAGTGCCGAGCTCAGCTGCCGGGCGGGCACCTCGATGATCGAGCCGCATTGCGTGCATACCGCGTGGTGGTGAGGAGCGGTGGCCAGCCCGTAGGTGGTGACACCGCCGTCGAGGGTCAACGCGTGCAACACCCCCTGATCGACCAGGGTGGTCACCGTGCGATAGATGGTCGCCACGTCGGGCGGCTGGGCGCCGGGCGGCAGACACGCACGCACCCGCTGGTGGATCTCCGCCACCGGCAGGTGCCCATTGACCGGCTCGAGCACCGCCAGCACCTGGATCCGCGACGCCATTCGGCGTAGCCCGCGGGCGCGGAGGAATTCACCGATCCGCTCGGTGACGGCGGGGTCCAGGGCCGACGGCTTTGGCGTCACCCGTTCAGTGTTGCGCCGGATACCCGCGATTGCCAGTGTTCACGCGCAACAGGTCGGTGATTCCTGCAATCCACTTGCATTTAGCTTGTCAGGCAACTTACAGTCGTGCCTGTTGCGTTCTGCCGGATGCTGGAAGGACCGACATGGCCAGCGAGGAGCTCGATTGGCGTCAATCAGGGCCGTCGCGGTTGACATCGTCGTCCGGGGTACACAGCTTGTTGGCGCCAGCGGAGTGGTGGCGACTCGCATCGATGTTGGCGCTGATCGTCGCGCTGCATCTCCTCGGCTGGATCACCCTGGTGTGTCTCCTGCAGCCTGCGCAATTTAGCTTGGGCGGCAAGGCATTTGGCATTGGCGTCGGGCTGACGGCTTACACCCTGGGCCTGCGGCATGCCTTCGACGCCGACCACATTGCCGCGATCGACAACACCACTCGCAAGCTGATGAACGATGGGCAGCGTCCCCTTGGCGTCGGGTTCTTCTTCTCGCTGGGCCACTCCACGGTGGTCTTCGGGCTGGCGCTGCTGCTGGCAACCGGGATCAAAAGCATCGCCGGACCGGTCCGGGCCGATTCCTCGACGCTGCACCACTACACCGCCCTGATCGGCACCAGCATTTCGGGCGTGTTCCTGTATCTGATCGCCGTCCTCAACATGGTCATCTTGATCGGCATCCTGCGGGTTTTCGCGCGGTTGCGCCGCGGCGTGTACGACGAGGCCGAACTGGAACAGCAGTTGGACAACCGCGGGCTGATCAACCGATTGCTCGGACGCTTCACCAAATCGATCACCAAGTCCTGGCACATGTACCCGGTCGGGTTGTTGTTCGGGCTCGGTTTCGACACCGCCACCGAGATCGCCCTGTTGGTCCTGGCGGGCACCAGCGCGGCGGCCGGGCTGCCGTGGTACGCCATCCTGTGTATGCCCGTGTTGTTCACCGCGGGCATGTGTCTGCTGGACACCATCGACGGCTCGTTCATGAACTTCGCGTACGGCTGGGCCTTTTCCAACCCGGTGCGCAAGATCTACTACAACATCACCATCACCGGGTTGTCGGTGGCCGTCGCCCTGGTGATCGGCAGCGTCGAACTGCTGGGCCTGTTCGCCGACCAGTTCGGCTGGCGGGGCGCGTTCTGGAACTGGCTCAGCGGGCTGGACCTTAACGCCGTCGGCTACTTCGTCGTCGGCATGTTCGTCCTCACCTGGGCCATCGCTGTGCTCGTCTGGCGCTACGGCCGCATCGAAGAAAAGTGGACCTGCACCGAAAGCGCGACTTAGCGGCCTCGCGACTAATGCGCTTACCACTGCGGTGGTGCCGCGCCGCGGCCGAAGCCCCACGTCGACTGACCCAGTCGCGGCTTTCGCTGATCCTCCGGGAGGCGCCGGCGAAAATTCGCCGCCAGCATTGGTTCTGGATCTGATGCCACGACGAGGGCCAGGCACGGACTGCTGAATTCGCACGTCTGACAGTGAGCGGCGAAGGTCGGGTAGATCGCCGGCTCGCGGCTCATCTGGATTGCCTCGGCACCGATCAGTGCGCCGACGGCATTGATCTCGGCGCGGCTTCTCCGGATACGGGTTCGCCGCACCAGACCGGCGGTGTACTGCTCGACGTGGTCCGACTCGTGGCTTCGTGATGTGCGCGCCGACAGCCGCCGGTGCTGCGGGATCGCGCGGCCGCCACCGCTGGCCTCGCTTTGACGGACCCGGCTCGGCGTACGTTTCGCAGTGCCTTCAATGCCCGAGCCGACGGGACGATCGAGCGGACCGGTGATGCGCACCTGGTTATGGATGGTGCCCGAGATCTCCATGCCCAGGTATTCCTGCTCCCAGGCCCAGCAGGCCGCGACCGCGGCTTCGTCGCCGATCAGCGCATCCAACTCCTGCCATTCGTCGACGATCAGGTGCCGGACCACCCAAAACTCGTCGGCAGCGTCGACAGCCAGCAGGTCGATCCGGCAGCTGTAGATCACCGCGGATCCGTCCGGGGTCGTCAACCCGCGTTCAGGCTCGCGCGGATCAGGCACCAGCCCCTGGACGTCATGGCCGATCTTCACCGGGGCGAAGTCGTCGATCGTGGTCGCCCATGCGTCGTAGGCGTCGAGCAGCGCCGTGGCGGTCGGTAGGGCGTCGGTCGCGCCGGCTGCCCCGGTTTCCTTGACCGCGCGGGTGGCCGCCTTGTGCACCAGCGATTGCCTGACCTCAGGTTGCCAGTCCCAGGTCCCCGGTAGTAGTAGTAGTAGTAGTAGTAGTAGTAGTAGTAGTAGTAGTAGTAGTAGTAGTAGTAGTAGTAGTAGTAGTAGTAGTAGTAGTAGTAGTAGTAGTAGTAGTAGTAGTAGTAGTACAGGGCGAGCGCGTCCTCGAGCACGGCCGGCAACACGGGCTGCGCGGGTGTGACGGGCTCGAGACCGCGGCGCGACGCGAAATCCCATTGCCGCCGGCAACGCTTGAATCGCGCGCGGTCATCCTCGGTAATTCGGTAGTTCACCGTGCGAGCCCCCGGTCGCGATCAATGAAAGTGCGGCCAGGGCTCGTCAACCGGCCATCGACATCGATCAGCGCGAGCGGCCATCGAGTCCAACTCGGCCTGCAGGTCATCGAAGAACGCGCGCAGTCGGTCCGGATCGGTCGGCCACATCGCCGAGAACGACATCCACGCATCGGGTGCGGGCTGGTCCGGGGTGCGCGGGTCGGCAACTGCGCCCTCCGGCGGGACGATCCACCAGTCGTACTCATCGCCGCGGCGCTCGAGATAGACCAGATCATCACGACCGGGGCGGTCCGCCTCGATTAATGCCTCGAACGAGGCCAATAACTCGTCAACATTCACAGCGCGCCCCGTGAGGTTCAGGATAACCACGATTCGGGTGTAGAAAAGTGCTCATGGGCTCCCCAGCGCTTCGGCCCAGCCGTCAGGCTGCGAGCGGACGCCGGTGATCAGCAGTGCATGAGCTGTCGCTGTGCGAAGCGATCGCCGGTGTAGTCAAGACGCATGCCGACGGCCGCCACGTCGATGTGGTGCGCGTGCGGATCGGCGCTCTTCGCCAGGTGGTGCCGGAATCGCTGTCGTTTTGCTGGACACTCGTCCGGGACTTTGAGAACATGCCGGACGCCGAGCTGGAACTCGAATGTGTCACCGCCGAGGTGCGCTGCCGTGCGTGCGGCCGGCAATCGGAGATCACGTCGGCCTGGTCGATCTGGTGTCCGCAGTGCGACAGTCCCGACGTCGAGGTGCTGCGCGGCAACGAATTCTTGGTGACGTCGTTGGATGTCTCGTGAAAAAGGGGTCCAGTGGCGTCGTTAGGCACCCCATGAAAGGTGTTGAGTATGAATCGATTTGACCATGGGTAGATTTCATCGGCACGACGACGGAACGGTGCACACCCACGAGCACGATCACCTTGACCATGAGCATGAACACGGCGATCACAGTCACTACGAGACAGCCAAGCAGCGTATCGACGTGTTGGCGGCGATCTTCGCGGAGAACGACATTCTCGCCGACGCCAACCGGGCGGCATTCGAGAGCAACGGGATCCGCGCCCTCAACCTGATGAGCTCCCCTGGATCGGGCAAGACGACCATCCTGCAGGCAACGCTTGACGAACTCGCCGGTGAGTTCGCGATCGGCGTGATCGAAGGCGACATCGCCACCGATCTGGATGCGGCCAAGCTCAGCGGTCGCGGCGCACAGGTGTCACTGCTCAACACCAGCAATGGGTTTGGCGGCGAATGCCATCTCGACGCGCCCATGGTCAACCGTGCGCTGCCGGGCCTCGACCTTCCCGGTCTGGATTTGGTGATCATCGAGAACGTCGGCAACCTGGTCTGCCCGGCGGAGTTCGACGTCGGCGAGCACGCCAAGGCCATGGTCTACTCCGTGACCGAGGGCGAGGACAAGCCGCTGAAGTACCCGGTGATGTTTCGATCGGTGGATGTGGTGCTACTCAACAAGATTGACTTGGTGCCCCACCTGGACGTCGATGTCGACACATACATCGCGCATGTTCGCGAGGTCAACGCGGCGGCAACGATCCTGCCTGTCAGCGCGCGCACCGGGGCCGGCATGGGGGCCTGGTTCGGCTGGCTACGACGATTCGCCGGAAACTCTGAAGCCTGAAGCAGCCGAAAAATGCAATTGATTTGCATGACTTGCTCTTGCAAATAACTCGCATGACAATGAAAATTTGCCGATTTGTATAGGCAGACTCACTGGTTGGATGACATCGCCGCAGACCGCCGAGATCCCATGTCGACCAACGGCAGTGGGCCAAAAGCGAAGGCTGTGCAACATTTGTTCAGTTGCCCGGTAATGCGGAACCGTTGACAACGCTTGACGTCGGGGGTAGACCCAAAAACAGCGCTGCGCAAGTGGGCCGACGGTCGACTCCGGCAGCGTAGGGGTCTCAGCCCGCCCCGGAAAGCTGCAGCATGCCAACAGAAGCGGCAGTCAAAGCAGAAGAAACATTGATCCATGTTCTATGGATTAATGCGGGTCTTAGTTGTGACGGCGATTCGGTGGCGTTGACTGCCGCCACCCAGCCCAGCGTCGAGGAAATCGCACTCGGCGCGCTTCCCGGCCTTCCGAAGGTCGCCGTGCACTGGCCCCTGATCGACTTCGAATGCGGACCCACTGGAGGGGCAGACGATTTCCTCGAGTGGTTCTTCAAAGCCGATCGCGGCGAATTGGAACCCTTCGTGCTCGTCGTCGAAGGATCCATTCCCAACGAGAAGATCAAGGACGAGGGCTATTGGTGCGGGTTCGGCAACAACCCGGCCACCGGCCAGCCGATGACCACCAGCGAGTGGCTCGACCGGCTGGCGCCCAAGGCCACCGCGGTCGTCGCAGTCGGGACCTGCGCCACCTACGGCGGCATCCACGCGATGGCCGGCAATCCGACCGGGGCGATGGGTGTGCCCGACTACCTCGGCTGGGAATGGAAGAGCAAGGCCGGCATCCCGATCGTCTGCGTTCCCGGCTGCCCGATCCATCCGGACAATCTGTCGGAGACGCTGACCTACCTGCTCTACATGGCGACCGGTCAGGCACCGATGATCCCGCTCGACGACGCGCTGCGCCCCAAGTGGTTGTTCGGCAGTACCGTGCACGAGGGTTGCGACCGGGCCGGCTACTACGAGCAAGGCGATTTCGCCACCGAGTACGGGTCACCGAAATGCATTGTCAAACTTGGCTGTTGGGGCCCGGTTGTGAAGTGCAACGTACCCAAGCGTGGGTGGATCAACGGTATCGGCGGTTGCCCGAACGTCGGCGGCATCTGCATCGGATGCACGATGCCGGGCTTCCCGGACAAGTTCATGCCATTCATGGACGAGCCACCGGGCGGCAAGTTTTCCAGCGCCACGTCCGGGTTGTACGGGACCGTGATCCGCGGTCTGAGGGGTATCACGGCGCGCACCGTTGACAAGGAGCCGCGCTGGCGCCACAAAGGGACCGAACTCACCACCGGAGCCCGCCGCACCTGGTAGCTAGCGGCGCGCTCCATTCTCACCTCAGACGCAAAAGCCCCCGGGCGGAGAGCAGAAGTGCGATGACAACCATCATTCCCGAGCCAACACAAGCCAAGCGGGAACCCGGCCAGCTCGTTGAAATGGCCTGGGACCCGATCACCAGGATCGTGGGCAGCCTCGGCATCTACACCAAGATCGATTTCGAGAACAAAGAAGTCGTCGAGTGCCACAGCACGTCGTCGATCTTCCGTGGTTACTCAATCTTCATGAAGGGCAAGGACCCTCGCGACGCCCACTTCATCACCAGCCGCATCTGCGGAATCTGCGGCGACAACCACTGCACCTGCTCGTGCTACACGCAGAACATGGCCTATGGCGTCAAACCGCCGCACCTGGGTGAGTGGCTGATCAACCTCGGCGAGGCTGCCGAGTACATGTTCGACCACAACATCTTCCAGGAGAACCTGGTCGGCGTTGACTTCTGCGAGAAGATGGTCGCCGAGACCAACCCGAGCGTGCTCGCCCAGGCGGAGAACACCGCGGCGCCACACGCCGACGCGCACGGGTACAAGACCATCGCCGACATCATGCGGTCGCTCAACCCGTTCAGCGGCGAGTTCTATCGGGAAGCCCTTCAAGTCAGCCGCTGGACACGGGAGATGTTCTGCCTCATGGAGGGTCGCCACGTTCACCCGTCCACGCTCTACCCGGGTGGCATCGGGACCACCGCAACGGTCCAGTTGATGACCGACTACATGACGCGGCTGATGCGCTATGTCGAGTTCATGAAGAAGGTTGTCCCCATGCACGACGACCTGTTCGACTTCTTCTACGAAGCGCTACCCGGTTACGAGAAGGTCGGCCTGCGCCGAACCCTGCTCGGCTGCTGGGGCTCGTTCCAGGATCCCGAGGTATGCAACTTCCAATACAAGGACATGGAGCGTTGGGGTAACGCGATGTTCGTCACCCCGGGCGTGGTGGTCGACGGCAAGCTGGTCACCCACTCGCTGGTCGACATCAACCTGGGCATCCGGATCCTGTTGGGCAGTTCGTACTACGACGACTGGACCGACCAGGAGATGTTCGTCAAGACCGATCCGCTGGGCAACACGGTGGACCGGCGCCACCCGTGGAACCAGCACACCAACCCGCATCCGCAGAAGCGGGACATGGACGGCGGCAAGTACAGCTGGGTGATGTCGCCACGCTGGTTCGACGGCAAGGATCACCTGGCGCTGGACACCGGCGGCGGCCCGCTGGCCCGGTTGTGGGCGACCGCACTGGCCGGCCTGGTCGACATCGGCTACGTCAAGGCAACCGGTAACAGCGTCAAGATCAACTTGCCCAAGACCGCCCTGAAGGGGCCAGTGGAACTGGAGTGGAAGGTCCCCAAGCACGGCAGCAACACGATCGAACGCGACCGTGCCCGCACCTACTTCCAGGCCTACGCGGCGGCGTGCGCGCTGCACTTCGCCGAGAAGGCGTTGGCGGAAATCCGCGCTGGGCGTACTAAGACATGGGAGAAGTTCGACGTGCCCGACGAGGCCATCGGCTGCGGCTTCACCGAGGCGGTCCGCGGTGTGCTCAGTCACCACATGGTGATCCGAGACGGCAAGATCGCCAACTACCACCCATACCCACCCACCCCGTGGAACGCCAACCCGCGCGACAGCTACGGCACGCCGGGCCCCTACGAGGATGCGGTGCAGGGTCAGCCGATCTTCGAGGAGAACACGCGGGAGAACTTCAAGGGCATCGATGTCATGCGCACGGTACGCAGCTTCGATCCGTGCCTGCCCTGCGGTGTGCACATGTACCTGGGGAAGGGCAAGACCCTGGAGAGACTGCACACGCCGACGCAGTCACCTGTCGGGGAGTGACACATGGAGAATCGCCCGGAAACCCCTGAGAACGACGCGCAGTGGCGTGCAGCGGGCGATCGGATCCAGACACTTCTGGATGCCTGCGCGGCGAGTGGGGCGGCCGCGTATGAACGCGCCCAGCAGCTGGTCCGCGAGGTAGTCGGGCTTTACGGAGCCGGGCTGGGACGGATCATGCAGTTGTCAGAGTTATCTGACGACCCCGGCTTAGCCGAGCGGCTGGCCACCGACGACCTGGTGGCCAGCCTGCTCCTAGTCCATAGCCTGCACCCGCACGACGTGCACCGCCGGGTGTCCGACGCATTGGACCGAGTGCGGCCTTACCTGGGCTCGCACGGTGGCGACGTCGATCTGCTCGAGGTCACCGACGGACTTGACGGCCAGACCGTGCGGCTTGCATTCACCGGGAGCTGCAAGAGCTGCCCGTCGTCGGCGGTGACGCTGGAGCTGGCGGTCGAGGACGCGGTTCGGGCGGCCGCGCCGGAGATCTCGTCGATCGAGGTGGTCACAGCCGAAGCCACCACAAGCGACGGCGTGATTCCCGCTGAATCGCTGCTGGCGCATGTGCATTCGAATGGCCGTGGTCACACCACCTGGCACCCGATGCCCGAGCTGGCCGAACTGCAGCCCGGCGAGGTCGCGGGTTTTCAGATCGCCGGAACCACGCTGCTGGCGTGCCGGGTCGACGACCAAACACTGGCCTATCTCGACCATTGCCCGGTATGCGACGACTCCCTGGCCGGTGCGGAATTGCGCCGGGATACCCCGGCGGCTGCCGTGCTCAGATGTCCGCGCTGTCAGGCGGATTTCGACGTCGTACACGCGGGTGCCGGCTTGGACGGGACTCACCTCGACCCGGTCCCGGTGCTGACCCGTGATGGCGTGCCGTCGGTGGCACTGCGGGGTGAACCGATGGGGGCTTCGGCATGACTAGCCAGACGAGCGCCTACGAGGTCCTGGCGCGCATCAGAAGCAGCCGGCGGGCCCCCGAGCCGGCGGGCGAGCGATGCGAGATGTGCAACGAGTTGATCGCCGACGAGCACCAGCACGTGGTGAATGTGGCCGCCCGTCAACTGATGTGCGTCTGCCGGGCCTGCTATCTGCTGTTCACCGATAGCAACGCCGACCTGCGCTATCGGGCGGTGCCGGACCGCTATCTGGCGTTTCCGGATTTCGCGCTGGATCGCCGCGCGTGGGAGGCACTTCAGATCCCAGTCGGCGTGGCCTTCTTCTTCGCCAACTCCACACTCGGGCGCACCGTCGCCTTTTATCCGGGCCCGGCCGGGGCATGCGAATCCGAGCTGGATCTGGACGCTTGGAACGCCATCAGCGGCGCCGACTCGCGGGTGGGCCTGCTGGCCGATGACGTGGAGGCGCTGCTGGTCCGGGTCCCCGAGACCGACAGTTCCGAAGATGGCGAATTCTCCCAGCCGCAAAGCTATCTGGTTCCGATCGACGCCTGCTACGAATTCGTCGGACGCTTGCGCATGCTCTGGCGAGGGTTCGACGGTGGTCAGGAGGCCCGGGCGTTCATCGACAGCTTCTTCTCTCAGATCGCGGCCCGTACGCTGGAGACGTCGCCATGACTGGTCAGCAGATGGACGTGAACTTTGCGGTTCTCGACGTGGCGCCGGAACCGTACACCGTCAGCCCGGTGCTGACCGCTCGCGTCGCCGTCGCCGCCAGTGGGGAGGACCCGGTGCACGCGATCGCGCTGCGCTGCCAGGTCCGGATCGAGCCGCTGCGACGTTCCTACTCCGACGAAGAAGCAGCCGGGCTGATCGACTTGTTCGGACCACGCGAACGCTGGGCGACCACCCAACGCACCTTTCTCTGGCAGCACTGCACCGCAATGGTGCCGGGATTCGCGGGCAATACGACGGTGGCGCTTCCGCTGGACTGCACTTACGACTTCGAGGTCGCTGCCGCCAAGTACCTGCACGCGCTGCGCGACGGCGCAATGCCTCTCCAGTTCCTGTTTAGCGGAACCATTTTCGTCAAGTCCGAACGCGGGTTCTCGGTCCAGCAGGTGCCATGGGACTGCGAGTATCGCTACGACATGCCGGTAGCGGTTTGGCGGGATCTGATCGGACAGCACTATCCGAACACCGGCTGGGTGCGGTTGAGTCACGAAACCATCGCCGCGCTGGCCGGCTACAAGTCGGCTCAGGGACTGCTCGACCTCGACCACGCGGTTACCTCGCTGCTCGATGCCGACCGTGAGGCGGCGCAATGACCTCCAGCTGGGACCGGGCCCGCGCCGTCGCCGATGCGGTGCTGTACGAGGGCTACCTGCTCTACCCGTACCGCGGAACGTCGAGCAAGAATCAATCACGTTGGCAGTTCGGCGTTTTGGGCCCACCCGGTGCTGCCGACGCCGGCGTGGGTGAAGACGACACCCTCGCGGCGGAGTTTCTGGTCGACGGGGCCCAGGCGATCACCCTGGTGGTGCGGTTCCTGCAGTTGCAGCACCGCCGGGCGCAACGCGAGCTCGCCAACGGCGGATCCGAACCCGTCGACGAATTGACCACCCCCGCCGGTTCGTGGCTGACATGGGACGAGGCGGTCGAATGTGAAATGTCGTTCGGCCCGCTTGCATTCGATGATCAGCCGTGGACGCTGCCGTTGGCGGCAGATGCGGCAACCGACGTTGAACTCCTCGACGGCGGTCGCCTGGTCCGCGAACGTCAGGAGGTGCGTGGCGCACTGACCGTCGCCAGCGAGCCGGACGGCGACCTGCGCCGGGTCTCGATACGGGTCAGCAACGTCGGCGAAGGGGCAACCGACAAGAACGACGCGATCGTACGATCCATGATCGGAACCCATGTCATCGCTGAAGTTGTTGGCGGTCAGTTCATTTCGCTGCTGGAACCGCCGCCTGCCGCGACCGACGCGGTGTCCCGGTGTAGCCAGCACCGCTGCTTCCCCGTGCTGGCCGGCCCGCCCGGCACCCACGACCTGCTGCTGATCTCACCGATCATTCTCTACGACCACCCCGAGGTTGCCAAACAGAGCAACACCGCCCTGTATGACTGCACGGAGATCGACGAGATCCTCACCCTGCGCGTGATGACAATGACCGACGAAGAGAAGGCGCAAGCCCGGGCCACCGATCCGCGGGCCGCACAGATCATCGACCAGTGTGACGCCATGTCGCCCGACGCAATGGCGCGTCTGCACGGTGTACTGCGGGATCCGCACGCGATCGCGGGGCTGGTCCCGGAGATTCCTGAGGGAGTCGACTGGTGGGATCCGCTGGCCGACAACGTCGTTCATCCCGAAATCGACGCGGTACTGGTGAACGGGATCCGGCTCGCGCGGGGCAGCCAGGTCCGATTACGACCGAGGCGCAGCGCCGACGCGCAGGATATCTTCATCGCCGGCAAGACCGCCCGCGTCACGTCGGTGCATGAGGACGTCGAGGGCAACAAGCATGTCGCGGTCGTGGTCGACGACGACCCGGCCGCCGACCTGCACGACTGGTACGGCCGTTATCTGTACTTCTCCCCCGACGAAGTCGAGCCCCTGGAGGCTCAACACGCCATCATGGAACAAGACACCACCTCTGAAAGGAGCTCGACATGGAAATCCTAGGTTGGATATTCCTTGCCATCATCGCTTTGGTGCTCGCGGTCGCACTTGGGCTGGGAGTGGTATCCCTGCCGGATGCCCGCCGCTACCTCAAACTGAGGCGGATGTAGCCCACTCGGGCAGCGGAGATGACAGCGCGCATCCTGGTAGCCGGGATCGGCAATATCTTTCTGGGCGACGACGCATTCGGCTCGGAAGTAATCCGCAGCGCAGAGATCCCACAGGACGATCCGAGTGTCCGCGTCATCGACTACGGCATCAGAGGCATGCACCTGGCCTACGACCTGCTCGAGGAATGGGACACGCTGGTCCTCGTCGACGCGGTACCCAGCCGCGGCAATCCAGGCACGTTGCATGTCTTTCAGGCCGACTACGAACAAAACCCTGCAGCCGACCATGAATCCGGTTCCAGCACACCCGGCCTGGACGGCCACAGCATGGATCCGGCCGCGGTGTTCGCCAGCCTGCGGGCGCTGGGGGGCAATCCGCCGTACACGGTCGTCGTCGGGTGTGAGGCCGGAAGTGTTGAGGAAGGCATCGGACTCACCGAGCCCGTGGCCAAGGCCGTCCCCAGGGCCGCGAGGGCCGTCGAAGAGATCGTCGCGGCGTTGCAAACTCGCACGGCTGCAACACCGTTGCGAGAGGAGTGCTGAGCCATGTGCCTGGGCATACCCGGTCAGGTGATCCGGATGCTGGACGGTTACGAAGGGCAGCTGGCACTCGTCGACGTGACCGGCGAGCAGCGCAAGATCAACGTCGGAATGTTGCCGGAAGAGACGTTCGCGCCCGGCGACTGGATAATCATCCATATGGGCTTCGCCGTGGAAAAGACAGACCGCGCCGGGGCCGAGCAGGCGATGGCCGGTCTCGAGCTGATGGGCCGGGGCCGCACCCACCCGGCGGTCAGCCCGGAGGGCGGTTGAGATGACCGACGCCCCCCTGATGCTGCGGTCCGACGACGTCCGGCGACACTTCACCGTGACCGGTGTTGTTCAGGGGGTTGGCTTTCGTCCGTTCGTTCACCGCATCGCCAGCGAGCTGGGCTTGACCGGGTTCGTCGGCAACGATTCAGGTGCGGTCTTCCTGGAGGTGCAGGGCGAACGCGCACGCGTGGCCGAATTCGGTCGTCGGCTACGTGCCGAGGCCCCGCCGCTGGCGCGGATCACCGCCGTCTCCGTTGCCGACCTCCCCCTGGACAGGGCGGCCACCACCGTCGACGCCGGACGCGAGTTCCGGATCGTGGCGAGTCAGACGATCACCGGTGCCACAACACCGATTCCGCCCGATATCGCGGTGTGCGACGACTGTGTCGCCGAGCTGTTCGACCAGCACGACCGGCGTTATCGGCACCCGTTCGTGACCTGTACCAACTGCGGGCCGCGGTTCACCATCATCCGCGAGTTGCCCTACGACCGTCCGGCCACCACCATGTCGGCATTCGCCATGTGTGAGCGATGCGCCGCCGAATATCACGATCCGGCGGATCGCCGGTTCCACGCGCAGCCGATCGCCTGCCCCGAGTGCGGGCCGTCGCTGTGGTTCTGGTCGCAGCCCGGGCGGGTGAACGGATCAGATGCCGCACTGGCGGCCACCCAGCACGCGCTCGCAGCGGGAGCGGTGGTCGCGATCAAGGGAATCGGCGGTTACCACCTGGCCTGTGCCGTCGACGACAACACGGCCGTCAGCGCGCTGCGGGTAAGAAAGGCGCGGGGCGCCAAGCCCTTCGCCATGCTGGTCCGCGACCTCGGCGTCGCGCGCCGCTACGCGCACGTCGACGACACCGAGGCCGCGGTGCTGTCAAGTCCCGCCCGCCCGATCGTGTTGCTGCGGCGGCGCCACGGCGCGCCGGTCGCCGACGCCGTCGCGCCCGGCAGCCCACTGCTCGGTCTGATGCTGCCGTACTCCCCCATCCATCACCTGCTGCTGGCGCCCGTGCCCGGTGCCGCCGAGCAGGTGCCCGACGCGCTGGTGCTGACTAGCGCCAACCGTTCCGATGAGCCCATCTGCTTCACCGACAACGATGTTACGCAACGACTTCCAGTCCTGTGTGACGCACTGCTCGATCACGACCGGCCGATCCATGTACCGTGTGACGACTCGGTGGTGCGCGTCATCGATGGCCGAGAACTGCCGATCCGCCGGTCCCGCGGCTATGCACCGCTACCGGTCGATCTCGGGCGGGCCGGCCCGGCCGTGCTGGCCGTGGGCGGGGAACTGAAGAACACGTTCTGTCTTACCGACGGCTCGCGCGCCTACATGTCCGGGCATATCGGCGACATGGCCACCTGGGAGACGCTGCGCGCGTTCGAGCGTGCGGTGGGCCAGCTCAGCGAAATACGCGGCAACCCAGTGCGATTGGCAGCCGACTTGCATCCCGGATACCACACCCGAAGCTGGGCGGAGCGCCACGTGGGCGATCGACCGCTAGATCTCGTCCAGCACCATCACGCGCACGTGGTGTCGCTGCTTGGCGAGCACGGACGCATCGGCGAACCCATCATCGGAGTCTCCTTCGACGGCACCGGTTATGGTTGCGACCAGACGATCTGGGGCGGCGAGATTCTCACGCTCGGACGCGACAGCCATCGTTTCGTGCGGGCCGGTCATCTGTTGCCGGTGCCGCTGCCGGGCGGCGACGCCGCAGTGCGCAATCCGTGGCGAATGGCGCTCTCCCAGTTGTGGATGGCTGACATCGACTGGACCGCCGATCTGGCGCCGGTCGCCGCGGCGACTCCGGACGAATTACGGCTCACCCGTTCGCAATTAGAGAGCGGGACGGGGTGCGTGCCGTGTTCGAGCGTGGGCCGGCTGTTCGACGCGGTCGCCTCACTGCTCGGGGTGCGGCACCGGATCGACTACGAAGGCCAGGCCGCCATCGAGCTCGAGGCGCTGGCCGAGTCGGCCGGCGACAAGGCGGGGCCGTCGCTGCCGCTCATGGTGCGGGCCGATGGGGTCATCGATCCCACCACCATGGTGCAAACGATGGTGTCGGCCCTCTACGCCGGCACGCAACCGGCGCTGCTGGCGGCCGAGTTCCATCGGGCGGTGGCGGACGCAGTGGCCAGGGTGGTCGGTCAGGTGGCCGGCGTGATTCGGCTGGTGGGTCTTACCGGCGGGGTGTTCCAGAACGTGCTGCTGCTGCGCGCGTGCCGTAAGCGGTTGCAGCTGGCTGGATTTGAGGTGCTGACTCACCACACCGTTCCGCCGAACGACGGCGGGCTGGCACTGGGTCAGGCCACGATCTCGATGCTGACCGCGTTGGAGGTGGGCTGAGTCGTGACGGATACCACTGGTACCACTGCTATCACCGCGATCGATCGCGGACTCGGCGCCGAGCTGGCCGAAGACCTGGCCGCCACCGCATTCACACTGGCCAAGCGATTCGCCGCGGGTGCCACCATGTGGTCCATCGCTCCGTCGTGGGAACCGCATGCGCTGCATATCGCGGTCGAGTTCGTACATCCGGTGATCGTGGGGAAACGGGCATTGCCGGCGGTGGCGCTGACCGGACCAGACTTGGTTGATCTGGTGCGGGTGTCGGTGCAGCGCGGCGACATCGTGGTCGCGGTCTCCGGTGCCGACAACGCACAAGTGCGCTCGGTGATGCGCCGAAGCCCGGCGTGGGGTGCCACCACGATTTGGATCGGCAGCGGCGAACGACCCAAGGCCGGTATGGCCGACCACGTGCTGTGGCTCGACGACCCCGATCCGCGAGTGCCCGCAACGGGTGGCTTCGTGTTGTTCTATCACCTGTTGTGGGAGCTGACCCACGTGTGTTTCGAGCACTCCGGCTTACTCAAGCCGGACCCCGAGTGCACCGAAGCCGTCTGCGTCACCTGCAGCGACGAGGGCCGGCTGGGCGAGGTGGTGGCGGCCTCGGCCGACGGGCAGGCCGCGGTACGCACCGCGCGGGGTGTCGAGAACGTGGTGACGACACTGGTTGATCCGGTCGCCCCCGGCGAGCTGGTGCTGGTGCACGCCGGCACGGCGATCAGCAAAGTGGACGAGGAGGACGGTTCTTCATGAGCGAACACGAGCCGACCAACTTCCTGTATCCGTTCATCGACGCCGAGGAAGACGACCCCAAATCGCTGCTCGCCGACCTGGCCGCGTCGGCGCAGGCCAAAGCGGCCGAGAGTCTGGCGCTGCGGCGCTCCACGCTGGAAGCAAACGCCGATCTGCTGGAGGCGGCCGCCACCGAGATGGCGCGCCGTTTCGCGGCGGGGGGACGGATGTTCACCTTCGGAAACGGTGGCAGCTGCACCGATTCCACCACCTTGGCGGGCTTGTTCGCCCGGCCGCCGATCGGCAAGCCGTTGCCGGCCTGGTCGTTGACCGCCGATCAAGCGATCCTGACCGCACTGGGCAACGACGTCGGGTTCGAGCTGGTGTTCGCCCGACAGCTGATCGCCCGGGCGAAGGCCGGCGACATCGCGATCGCCATGTCGACCAGCGGCAATTCGCCCAATCTGCTGACCGCGCTGGCCGAGGCGCGACAGCGTGGCCTGTACACCATCGGTTTCGCCGGCTACGACGGCGGCGCATTCGCCAACAACCCAAATGTGGACGCCTGCTTCGTCGTTCGCTCGCAAAGTGTGCACCGGATTCAGGAATCTCAAGCGCTGCTGGGCTATCAGCTGTGGTTGGCAACCCACGAGCGTTCCGGCAACCAAGGTTTGGGGGCCGCATGAGCAAGTCAGCGGGCGAATACCTCTCGTCGGGACCGCGGTTCGCCGAGGGCGAGGTTATCGAGCGGATCGAGTCGTTCCGCAGGCGACGTCCCCGGTTGCTCGATGACCATGTGACCCTGGCGCACGGAGCGGGCGGGAAGGCCTCGGCGGCACTGGTGGATGCGGTGTTCATGGAGGCGTTCCGCAACCCGACGCTGGAGTCGCTGGGCGACGGCGCGGTCCTCACGTTGCCCAGCGGCGAGCGGATCGCGATGTCCACCGACTCATTTGTGGTGCAGCCCAGGCGTTTTCCCGGTGGCTCCATCGGCGAACTCGCTGTCCACGGCACCTGCAACGATCTCGCGATGGTCGGCGCTGTGCCGTCGTGGATCTCGGCTGCGTTCGTGCTCGAAGAGGGCTTCCCGATCGCCGAATTGAAAGAGATCGTTGCCGACATGGCGGCCGCGGCCGCGAAAGCGGGTGTGCAGATCGTCACCGGCGACACCAAGGTGGTGCCCAAGGGTGCCGCCGACGGCCTGTTCGTCACCACCACGGGAGCCGGTGTCATTCCCGCGGGCCGCACACTGTCGCCCGCATCGGTGCGCACCGGCGACAAGGTGCTGCTGTCGGGGTCGATGGGCGATCACGGCATGGCCGTCATGCTCGCCCGGGGTGACCTGGCCATCGAGGCCGATATCGGTTCCGACACCGCCTCTCTCAGCCCGCTGGTGGAACTGCTCATGGCGGCTGCCCCGTCCACCCGGTGGCTGCGTGATGCCACCCGGGGCGGGGTGGGCACCGTGTGCAACGAACTGGCCCAGGCCTGCGGTCTTGGGGTGCTGCTCGAAGAGGAGCGACTGCCCGTGCAGCCGATGGTGAATGGCGCTTGCGAGTTGCTCGGCATCGATCCCCTCTACGTTGCCAACGAGGGCAAGTTCGTCGCCGTCGTCGCGCCGGAGGAGGCGCAGGACGGGCTGGCCGCGTTGCGGTCGCATCCGCTGGGCGCCGATGCGGCCGAGGTCGGGGAAATCGTCACCGAGCCCGCCGAAAGCGTGGTGCTGCGTACCGGATTCGGCGGCACGCGGATCGTCGACATGCTCGTCGGGGATCCACTGCCGCGGATCTGCTGAAAGGAGCTGACATGTGCCTTGGAATTCCAGGTCGGATCGTTGAGATCGCCGATCCCGCAAACTATTTGGCGAAGGTCGACGTCAGTGGTGTGCGGCGTACGATCAGCGTGCGGCTGCTGGAAGACGACATGCCCGAACCCGACGATTGGGTGCTAATCCACGTCGGGTTCGCGATGGCCAAGATCGACGAGACCGAAGCGTTGCTCACGCTGGCCGCCATCAAGAAACTCGGCGACGCCTACGCCACCGAAATGGAAGCCTTCGACTCGTCGGCCATAGTTTGAGGGCCAGGGAGGAACCGTAAATGAAATTCGTTGACGAATTCCGTGATCCGGCCGCGGCCCGCAAGCTGCTGGTTGCCATCGAGCACCTGGCCGGGACTGACCCGGAACACTTCAAGTTCATGGAGGTGTGCGGCGGGCACACTCACACCATCTACCGGCACGGCATCGAACACCTGCTGCCCGACAATGTTGAGCTCGTACACGGCCCTGGCTGTCCGGTCTGTGTGATCCCGATGGGCCGCATCGACGACGCGATGTGGCTGGCCGGCCAACCCGACGTGATCTTCACCTGCTTCGGCGACATGATGCGGGTGCCCGGGTCTAACGGCAGCTTGCTGGACGCCAAGGCGCGCGGTGCCGACGTGCGGTTCGTCTACTCCCCGCTGGATGCGCTGAAGATCGCGATCGACAACCCCGACAAGCAAGTGGTCTTCTTCGCAATCGGTTTCGAGACCACCGCACCCTCGACCGCGGTCACGCTGGTGCGCGCCCGCGATCTGGATCTGCCCAATTTCAGCGTGTTCTGCAACCACGTCACGATCGTGCCGCCGATCAAGGCCATCCTGGAAGTCACCGGACCTGCGGCTGTCGGGCTTCATCGGCCCCGGGCACGTGTCGACCGTGGTGGGCAACCGGCCATACCGGTTCGTGCCGGAGGTGTACCGAAAGCCGTTGGTGGTTGCCGGGTTTGAGCCGCTGGACATCCTCGCATCGGTCGCGATGCTGCTGCGTCAGATCCGCGAAGGCCGCTGCGAAGTGGAAAACCAGTACAAGCGGGTGGTGCCCGAGCACGGCAACCCGGCGGCGCTAGCGCTGATGGGCAAGGTGTTTGCGCTGCGCCCGCACTTCGAATGGCGTGGGCTGGGGTTCATCTCGCAAAGTGCGCTGCGGCTGCACGACGACTTCGCGGAGTTCGACGCCGAGTTGCGGTTCGCGATGCCCGGCGTTCGGGTCGCCGACCCGAAGGCGTGCCAGTGCGGTGAGGTGCTCAAGGGTGTGCTCAAACCTTGGGAATGCAAGGTTTTCGGCACCGCGTGCACCCCTGAGACCCCGATCGGGACGTGCATGGTGTCCCCGGAGGGGGCCTGTGCGGCCTACTACAACTTCGGCCGCTTACACCGCGATGCGGTCAAGCTCGTGGGGCAGTCCGGGCGGGGGTAAACATTGGCCAACCCGGACACCCGCGGCGCCGAGATGTTCGCCCGCTATGCCTACGCGCCCAACGCGCTGGGCTATTGCGGTCCCCCACTGGGAGCCACCTTGCGCGACGGCTCGGTCGACGACGTGCGCACGGCGGCGACGAAGTTCTCCGGGGCCTGGCCGTATTTGCGCGTGCTGTCCACGCTGACCGGGATCCCCGACCCCCTGGATTATCGGCTTGTGGAGTCGTATTGGCTCGGCGGCGGCGTCGGCGCCGACCTGGACCCAAAAGACTTCTTCGACGCGCTACTGGCCATCATCGGCCCGCAGGCAGGCCGTTACTGGTCGCATCTCACGCCAGACCTGGCATGCGAGGCGGCCGCCAACCACTGCTTCCACGTATTCGGCGTGTACCCGTGGAGCCGGTTTCTGGGCCGAGGCCGCGATGAACACCCGCTGAGCGTGCTAGACAATTGCCGGATCACTTGGGGGACAGTCATTTCCCGCGCCAGCGATGACGTCGAGGTGTTGTGCCGCAAGCTGGTCTGGGATGGTCAGGCGCTGGCGCTGTCGGCACCCTCAGCGCGCCTACTCGACGTCTGGGCTGACGGGTACAGCGCGGTGCCCGATGTGGCCGTCGGTGACGAGGTCGCGGTGCACTGGGGCCGACTGTGCGGCCGGCTGCAACCGGAGCAGGTTCACGCGCTCGCCGGCAGCACGGACCGTCAACTGCGGGTGACCAGCCGACGGCTGGCGCACGTCTAGTCGCGTGCCACACTGACCGTCGTGCCCGGTTCGATCTGCGACGTGCTGCCCGCGGCGGCCGCGCTGCTCGGGGTCCCGGGTGCGGTCGACACGCTGGGGTTAGCGGATTGGGTTGATGTTGATCAGGTCGATCGCGTCGCGGTCGTGCTCGTCGACGCGATGGGCTGGCACCTGTTACCGGAGTTGGCCAGCAGTGCGCCGCTGCTCGCCTCTGTGCTGGGGGGCGGCACAGGACGGCTAACCCAACTCACCTGCACCTTCCCGTCGACCACGCCGACCAGCCTGGTGTCCCTGAGCACCGGCGCACACCCCGGAGAGCACGGCATCCTGGGCTTCACGCTCAACGTCCCGGGCACCCATCGGGTGCTCAACCACATCCGGTGGCGCGACGACCCACCACCCAGCCAATGGCAGCCCGTGTCGACCTGGTTCGAGCGGCTGGAGCAATCCGGCATCGGTGCGCGCGCCGTGCTGCCTGCGCCGTTTATGGGCAGCGGACTGACCGATGCGGCATATCGCGGCGCCCAATTTCGCCCGACACACACGACCGACGACTACGCCCAGGTGGTCGCCGACGAGCTGCAGGCGGCGCCGGGCCTGGTCTACGGCTATACCGCGGATCTGGACACCGCGACCCATGTTTTCGGTATCGGTTCGCCCCAGTGGCACACGGCGGCGGCCCATGTCGATGCGCTGCTGACCCGGCTTGTCGGGACACTGCCCCCTAATGCGGCATTGCTGGTGACCGCCGACCACGGCGGCCTCAACGTCCCGCCGGACGCTCGCGTCGACCTCGACACCGACCCGTGGCTGGGCGAGGGAGTACGGGTGGTTGCCGGCGAGCCGCGGGTGCGCTACCTGCACACCGAGCCGGGCGCCGCGGCGGATGTAGAGGCCACCTGGGCCGAGGTGCTGGACGGCCGGGCCGAGGTCTATAGCCGCGAGCAGGCCGTGGCCACGGGCATGTTCGGGCCGGTCAACCCACGCCACCTGGCGCGGATCGGCGATGTCGTCGTCGTCTGCACCGGCGACGCGGCGGTGCTGGCAACCGGACACGAGCCCCCGGAAACGGCTAGCCTCATAGGCTTTCACGGTGCGGCCACCGCGGCTGAAGTGGCAATTCCGCTAATCATTTTCAAATCTTGCTGCGGTGGCTGACCAGTCGTCGTGACGCGGCAGCCGCAGTTTCACACTGTGCCGCAGGCGACCCAGGCCAGGGCGGCCGCGAGCGCCTATGAGTCGGCGCTAGCGGCGATGGTGCCCCCGCCGGTGATCGAGGCCAACCGCACTCAGTGGATGTCCCTGGTTTCGACGAACTGCCTGGCCCAAACCGGTCCGGCGATCGCGGACACCGAAGCCGAATACGAACAGATGTGGGCCCAGGACGCCGACGCCATGTACGCCTATGCCCGCGCCTCGGCCGATGCCTCGATGGTGACACCGTTCACCTCGCCGCCTACTACCGCGGGACCGGCTAGCCAAGGTGCGGCCGTCACCCGAGCGTCCGGCACCTGGGCTCTGACAGCGGCGCCGGAGGTCATATCGGCCGGCTACCAAGTGATGTCAGCCATCCCCGAAGCACTCGGGGCGCTGTCCTTGTCACCGCTGACATTATTCGATGCGCCGCTTTCGTCGGTGACATCGTCGCTGTCAAAACTGAGTTCACTGTCCGCGCCGGTGGACTCCGCGATTAACCACCTCAATTCCCTCAACAAGGCAGCGGCGTTGCGGTGGCTCTTACCGAACCCGGGTGGTACCAGCGGCGCGGCGTTTACTGCGGGTTTCGGTCGCGGGACGTCGATCGGGACGTTGTCGGTACCTCGGGCCTGGGGAAAAGCCACGCCCAGCCACGTTACCGCGGAGCTGCAGCGCGGCTGGGTCTGCGAGCCGATCCGTCTAGTCCAAGCCAATGAGCCGCCAAGGCCTTTATCCCGTTAGCGGCTGGGCTGGGTAGCTAGAGAGGGGTGACGTAGGCCGAGCTGATACCGCCGTCGACCAAGAACGTCGAGGCGGTGATGAAAGACGCGTCGTCGCTGGCCAGAAAGGCTACTGCGGAAGCGATTTCGTCGGGTTCGGCGAAGCGGCCCACCGGCACGTGCAGCAACCGGCGAGCGGCGCGTTCGGGATCTTTGGCGAAAAGTTCTTGCAGCAACGGGGTGTTGACCGGCCCCGGACACAGCGCGTTGACTCGGATGCCCTGCCTGGCGAATTGCACCCCCAGCTCCCGAGACATGGCAAGCACCCCGCCCTTGGAGGCGGTATAGGAGATCTGCGACGTCGCCGACCCCAGCACCGCGACGAACGACGCCGTGTTGATGATCGACCCTTTCCCGGCGGGCACCATGTGCCGCAACGCCGCCCGGCAGCACAGGTACACCGATTTGAGGTTGACATCTTGGACTCGTTGCCACACCGGCAGCTCGGTGTTTTCGATCAACTCGTCGTCGGGCGGTGAGATGCCGGCATTGTTGAACGCGATGTCGACAGAGCCATAAGTCTTTGCCGCGGTGCCGAAAAGCGTGTTGACCGCGTCCTCGTCGGAAACATCGGTTGGCACAAACAAACCGGACAGCTCATTGGCCGCCGCGGCACCGGCGTCGCTGTCGATGTCGCTGACGACGATCCTCGCGCCTTCGGCATGCATCCGCCGTCCTGCGGCCAGGCCGATGCCGCTGCCGCCGCCGGTGATGACTGCCACCCGGCCCGCCAGCCGTCGGGTGAGATCGATCGGCACCACCTAGTCCTCCCCGATCGCGATGAAGACGTTCTTGGTCTCGGTGAAATGCAGTGGCGCGTCCGGGCCGAGCTCACGGCCCAACCCCGACTGCTTGAATCCACCGAACGGTGTGTTGTAGCGCACCGACGAGTGCGAATTCACCGACAGATTGCCGGACTCGACCGCCCGCGACACTCGCAGCGCGCGGGACAAGTCGTTGGTCCAGATCGATCCCGACAATCCATAGGCAGTGTCGTTGGCCAGCGTGATGGCGTCGTGCTCGTCGTCGAACATCAGCACGGTGACCACCGGGCCGAAAATCTCGTCGGTGACAGTGCGATCCGTGCGTTTCGGAGTCAAAACTGTTGGCGGAAACCAGAATCCACGCCCAGACGGCGCACTGCCGCGAAACGCGACGGGTGCGTCGTCGGGCACATAGGAGGCCACCTTGTCGCGGTGCGCGGCCGATACCAGCGGGCCCATCTCGGTGTCGCGGGACCCGGGGTCCCCGACGACGACGCTGCGCACCGCCGGCTCCAACAACTCCATGAACCGGTCATAAACGCTGCGCTGCACCAGGATCCGGCTACGCGCACAGCAGTCCTGCCCGGCGTTGTCGAACACCCCGGCCGGCGCGGTGGCCGCGGCGCGCTCCAGGTCGCAGTCGGAGAAGATAATGTTGGCGCTCTTGCCGCCGAGTTCCAGCGTCACCCGCTTGACCTGAGCGGCCGCGCCGGCCATTACCTTCTTGCCGACTTCGGTGGACCCGGTGAACACGATCTTGCGAATTCCCGCATGCGTGACGAACCGCTCCCCGACCACCGTGCCCTTGCCCGGCAGTACCTGCAGCAGGTCTTCGTCGAGTCCGGCTTCGACCGCCAGCTCACCGAGCCGGATCGTGGTCAGCGGCGTCCACTCGGCGGGTTTGACCAGCACGGCGTTGCCCGCAGCCAAAGCCGGCGCGATGCCCCAGGATGCGATCACCATCGGGAAGTTCCACGGCGTGATCACCCCGACCACGCCCAGCGGTTCGTTGAAGGTGACGTCGAGTCCCCCGGCGACGGGAATCTGCTTGCCGGACATGCGTTCCGGGCCAGCGGCATAAAACGTCAGCACGTCGCGGACGTGGCCGGCCTCCCATTCGGCCGACGCGATGGGGTGTCCCGAATTGGCTACCTCGAGCGCGGCCAGCTCGTCGATGTGGGCGTCGACGGCGGCGGCGAATGCAGCCAGCCCGGCCGCCCGCTGCGCCGGCGACAATCGTGCCCAGCGCCGCTGGGCCGCGCGCGCCCGCTGCACCGCGTCGTCGACCGCGGCGGCATCGACGTGGTCGACCGAGGCCAGCACTTCCTCGGTGGCGGGGTTGATCAGTTGCACCGTGCTCATCGGGTGCCCGCGTACGACCGCGCGGCCTCCACGATCGCCGCGAACAGCCGCAGGTCGTCCAGGGACTCCTCCGGGTGCCACTGCACCGCGAGCACGAAGTTCTCCCCCGGCACCTCCAGGGCCTCGATCACCCCGTCGGCGTCCCACGCGCTGACCACCAGGCCATCGCCGACTTTGTCGACCGCCTGATGGTGGTAACACCGCACCTCGGCGGATTCCCCCAGCAATGCGGCCAGCCGCGTACCGGCCACCGTGCGCACCGGCAACGAGGTGAACACCGCGTTGCCTGCCCGATGTCCGTTGTGACCGATGACGTCGGGCAAATGCTGATGCAGCGTTCCGCCGAACGCGACATTGAGCACCTGTGCGCCACGGCAGATGCCCAACACCGGCAGCCCCCGCTGTAGCGCACCGCGCAGCAGCGCCAACTCCCAGGCGTCACGAACAGGCGCCGGCTCGTCGGTGTCCGGATGCGCCTGCTGACCGTAGGCCGCGGGATCAATGTCCTTACCCCCGGTGATCACCAGCCCGTCCAGGCTGTCGAGCACCCGGTTGGCGGCGTCGGGGTCCACCGGCTGAGGCGGCAGCAGCACCGCGATACCGCCGGCCATGGTGACGCCCTGGAAATAGTTGGCGGGCAGAAAACTGGCCGAGACGTCCCAGACGCCCGTCTGCGCCTGATCCAGGTAGGTGGTCAGGCCTACTATCGGTCCCGATCTAGAGGCGTTCAAAACCACGCATCCTCTCCCAATCGGTCACCGCCGCGTTGAACGCCGCCAACTCCACGCGAGCGTTGTTCAGGTAATGCGCGACAACATCGTCGCCGAACGCCTCCCTCGCCAGCACCGACCCCCCGAACACCGCGGCCGCCTCGGCCAGCGTGGCGGGCAGCCGCTCGACGCCGGGGGCCTCATAGGCATTGCCCGCGCACGGCTCGGGTAGCTGTAGCGCCCCTTCGATACCGTACAGTCCTCCCGCGATCAGCGCCGCCACCGCGAGGTAGGGGTTGACATCGCCGCCGGGAACCCGGCATTCGACCCGGAGGTTACGCCCGTGGCCGACGACCCGCAGTGCGCAGGTGCGGTTGTCCAGTCCCCAAACCACTGCCGTGGGCGCGAAGCTACCGTCGGCAAATCGCTTGTAGGAGTTGATGTTCGGCGCATAGAACAAGGTGAGTTCGCGCAGCGTGGCCAACAGGCCCGCGACGAAACTGCAAAACGTCGGCGACATGCCGTGCGGGCGGCTGCTGTCGGCGAACACCGCGGAGCCGTCCGTGGCGCGCAGCGAGATGTGAATGTGGCAGCTGTTGCCTTCGCGCTCATCGTATTTCGCCATGAACGTCAGGCTCTTGCCGTGCTGATCGGCGATCTCCTTGGCGCCGTTCTTGTAGATGGCGTGGTTGTCACAGGTGACCAGCGCCTCGTCGTAACGGAACCCGATCTCCTGCTGCCCTTTGTTGCATTCGCCTTTGACGGCCTCGAAGTGCAGGCCGGCACCCTGCATACCCTGCCGGATGTCGCGCAGCAGCGGTTCCATCCGCGACGACGCCAATATCGCGTAGTCGATGTTGTAGTCGCTGGCCGAGGTCAGCCCGCAGTACCCGCTGGCCCAGGCCTGACGATACGACTGGTCGAACACGATGAATTCCAACTCGGTGGCAACATCGGCGATTAGTCCGCGCTCGCCCAGCCGGTCGAGCTGGCGGCGCAGAATCGTTCGGGGTGAGACGGCCACCGCGCTGCCGTCAGCCCAACCCAGGTCGGCTATCACCAGGGCCGTGTTGGGCAGCCACGGAGTGAGCCGAAGGGTGGACAGATCCGGCATCATCACCATGTCGCCGTACCCGGTGTCCCAGCTCGACATCGCATAGCCGCTCACGGTGTTCATGTCGGCGTCGACGGCGAGCAGATAGCTGCAGCACTCGGCGCCGTCCGCGGCCACTTCCTCGATAAAGAGCCGCGCCGCCACCCGCTTGCCGGCGAGCCGGCCCTGCATATCGGTCAACGCCACGATGACGGTGTCCACCTCGCCGATCCCCACCAGTTGTTCCAGCGCGGCCAACGACAACATCGGAGAACCCGGACCGGTCACAGCACTTTCCTCCCGAGCCATGACCGCTAGTCAACCAGGGCGCTACCAGGTGCTGGTACGCAGCACGATCTCGGCGGCCAACTGCGCGGTCGACTCCTGCACAGTGCGCCGTTCGAGGTCCACCACGCGGTATTCGGCGTAAACGAGCCGCTGGCTGTCACGGGCCACTGCCCGAGCGGCCGCCGAGCTGACCAACGCGGTGGTAGCGATCTCCACCGGCGGGCAGTGTTCATCGCGGACCACGCCGCTGGGGTCGGCCACCCGCGGATGCCCACGGTCGATCACAACCAGACCAACAAACCGGCCCAACCTGGTTGCCGCCAGTTCCCAGGCGAGCTCGCCACCTGCGCGGTCGCCGAACACCACGGCCCACCCGATCCCCAGCGCATCGAGGATGCCGACCACCGATTTGGGAGTCAGCCGAGCATCAAGGCCGATAACGACGGTCCGAAGCGATGCGGTATGCAGGCGCTCACACACCGCGTCATACGCGGCGGGCGCACGCTGCTCGTCGCCCAGAATGACGACGACGACACCCCTCTCCGGACCGGCTAGGGCCACGGGGACAGGAAACCCGTCGAAGGTGGTCATCATCGAGGGCACTTACGCACGCTACAGCCGATCGGCCTGCGTGCGCGAGATCTCGTCCGCATCTCTGCGCCCACCGAGGCGGCCAACATGTCATCATTTCTCGACGAATCGCAGCTCACTTGCGACCTGCGGTCGCTGCGGAGGTGGACCATCGAGCAGGCCGAGGACGGCGTCGACGTCGAGATGGGACGTCAGCAGCTCAGCGATCAGATCCAGTTGGGCATCGCGTCGCGCGGCGACGTTGGTGTCGGCGACAACGAATCCGCTCCGGCCAGCCGCATCGGCAACACGGGTGAGCCACACGCGACGGAAGTCGTCGTTGTCGAGCAGGCCGTGCCAATGAGTGCCGAAGACCGCACCGCGCATGATGCCCTGCGGTTCGGAGTCTGGCTCAGCGTTGACGTCGAACCAGACCTCCTCGGCGCACCGGGATAGCCGCCCATGATGGATTTCATACCCGGTGAGCGGCTGCTGCCAGCGGCGCAGGATCTTGGCCTCGCTAAACACGATGTCGGCGTCCAGCAGCCCCAGCCCAGCGACTTCCCCGATCCCCGATTCCACCGTGTCCTCGATGCGTCGGCATAGCATCTGCAACCCCCCGCAGATACCCAGCACCGGCTTGCCGGCCCGGGCGTGATCGGCGATCGCGCCGGCCAGGTCGCGATCTTGCAGCCACGACAGGTCGGCAACGGTGGCCTTGCTGCCCGGAAGCACGATCAGGTCGGCGTCGGCCAAGCCGGCGGGGTCGGTAATCCAGCGCACCAGCACCCCCGGCTCGCAGGCCAGCGCCTCGACGTCAGTGGAGTTGGAGATCCGCGGCAGCCGGACCGCGGCCACCCGCAGCCACTCGTCGCCCCGCGGTGGCGCAGGCGTGCCGACAACGCGGTGGGCAACCACCGACAGCGAGTCCTCAGCGTCCAGCCACAGTTCGTCGGCGTAGGGCAGCACCCCATAGGTTGGACGGCCGGTCATGGCACGCAGCTGCCGCAGCCCGGGTTCCAGCAGTGCGGGGTCGCCGCGGAATTTGTTGACGACGAAGCCGGCGATGAGCGCTTGGTCTTCGGGCTCGAGCACCGCTACCGTCCCGAACAGATGAGCGAGCAGGCCGCCGCGGTCGATGTCGCCGACCAAGACCACCGGCAAGTTCGCGGCCCTGGCCAATCCCATGTTGGCCAAGTCTGTGGCGCGCAAGTTTATTTCGGCCGGCGAACCGGCTCCCTCACAGATCACCGCATCGAATTCATCACGCAAGCAAGACAATTCGTCGAAGACGATACCGGCGAGCCAGTCGCGATGCTCCAGATAAGCAGCCGCAGTGACCGAGTCGGCGACCTGCCCCCGGATCACGAGCTGTGATGTCCGGTCACCGCCTGGTTTGAGTAGGATCGGGTTGAATCGCACGCTGGGCTCCAGCCCCGCCGCCCGTGCCTGGATCGCCTGGGCCCGGCCGATCTCGCCGCCTTCGACGGTGACCACCGAGTTGTTGGACATGTTCTGCGCCTTGAACGGCGCGACCCGAACTCCGTTGCGCGCCAACAACCGGCACAGACCCGCTACCACAACGGATTTCCCGGCGTCGGAGCTGGTGCCCGCAACCAGCAGAGCCCCGCTCACCCTTTTCTGGCGAGCGTCGGGAACCTCATGGCAACGTGAGGATCTCGGCACCGGTGTCGGTGACCAGCAGGGTGTGCTCGAACTGCGCGGTCCACTTGCGGTCCTTGGTGACCACCGTCCAGCCGTCGTCCCAGATCTCGTAGTCCAGTGCGCCGAGGTTGATCATCGGTTCGATGGTGAACGTCATTCCCGGCTGCATGATTGTCGCCACGGCAGGCTGGTCGTAGTGCAGCACGACCAGGCCGTTGTGAAACGTGGTACCGATACCATGACCGGTGAAGTCACGAACGACGTTGTACCCGAACCGATTTGCGTACGCCTCGATGACGCGGCCGATGACCGACAGCGCACGCCCCGGTTTGACGGCGTTGATCGCTCGCATCGTCGCCTCTCGGGTTCGCTCGACGAGCAGCCGGTGTTCCTCTGAGACGTCGCCGGCCAGGAACGTTGCATTGGTGTCCCCGTGCACTCCATCGATGTAGGCGGTGACGTCGATGTTGACGATGTCACCGTCGGCGATCACCGTCGAGTCAGGGATTCCGTGGCAGATGACCTCGTTGAGAGATGTGCAGCAGGACTTCGGGAATCCCTTGTAGCCCAGAGTTGATGGATAGGCGCCGTTGTCGATCATGTACTCGTGCGCGATCCGGTCCAGTTCGTCGGTCGTCAACCCGGGGGCGACCGCTTTGCCCGCCTCAGCCAGCGCGCCGGCCGCGATCCGGCCGGCGACGCGCATCTTCTCGATCACCTCGGGTGTCTGCACCCACGGCTCGGTGCCCTCCCGGGCGGTGGGCTTGCCGACGTATTCCGGGCGCGGGATGCGGCTGGGCACCGGCAGAGTCGGGGACAACACGCCGGGGGAAAGCGCGGTGCGAGCAGGCATGCCGCTAGCTTAATCACGCCGTCGCGGGCGACGCAGAAACGAGCGCCGCGGCCCCCGGATGATCACCGAGCCGCACACCACCCGGCCGGTCAACACGACGTGCGGCGTTCCTTCGCCCGGTGCGTCTTTGCGGCGGTCGCTGGCGCTGCCCACATAGACCTCGACGTCGTCGATCGAGGCGCTGGCGCCGTCGGGTAACCGGATCTCCACTGAGCTGAACCTCATGTCGAGTTCGATGACCACCACCGGCCCCGCGAACCGGGCCCTGGTCAGGTCGAGTTCGATCGAGCCCAGCCGGCGTACCAGCGCCAGGCGGGTGGGCACCGTCCACTCGCCGTGGCGCTTCAGTGAGCCGGCCCAGCCCCGCAGTTCCACCCGGTCGGCCGCGGATGTGACGATGGCGCCTGGCCCGGGCAGGTCACCGACAAGCTCGTCCAACTCACGTCGGGTACGCGCGTAGGACACCAGCGACGAGCGCTGCTCGAACTCGCCGATATCGATCAGCCCGAGCGCGACGGCGTTGTGCAGTCGCCGCATCGTGCCGTTCCGGTCCGCGTCCGAGACCCGCAACGCCACCATGTCCCCACTGGTCTCAGTCATGGCCTTTCCTGACGCTCTGCCAACCGGCCCTAAGCCGGGTGGGCTTCGCCTACCCTCGCAACTTACCGCTGTATTGAGCCGGGAAGCCGCGCTGGGAAGCCAGCCCTAGGCCAGGTAATCCCGCGGCAGCGATTCGAACATCACTTTGGTCATCCGGACCGCGTATTCCGAGCTGCCACCCCCCACGATCAGCGCTGCGAACGCCAGATCGCCGCGGTACCCGGCGAACCAGGAATGCGATCCGCCCGGGAACTCGGCTTCACCGGTCTTCCCGAACACCTCGCCGCAGCAGCCGGCAATCTCCTTGGCGGTACCGTTGGTCACCACCAGCCGCATCATGGGCCGCAGTGCGTCAAGCGTCTTCGGGGTGATCGGTGTGGTGTCGCCCTGGACCGTGGTCGGCCGGCCGGCGATCAGCTGCGGCACCGGGGTTTTGCCGGCAGCGACAGTGGCCGCCACCAGGGCCATGCCGAACGGGCTGGCCAACACCTTGCCCTGGCCAAAGCCGTCTTCAGTGCGCTCGGCCAGGTCCACCGTCGGCGGCACCGACCCGGTCACCGTGGTGATGCCGTCCACCACATAGTCGAGCCCGATCCCGTAGCGGGTGGCCGCCTGGGTCAGGCCACGGGGGGGCAACTTGCTGCTCAACTCGGCGAACGTGGTGTTGCAGGAACTGGCGAACGCACGTGACATCGGTACCACGCCGAGATCGAAGCCACCGTAATTGGGGATGGTGCGGTGCCCGATGTCGATATGACCCGGGCAGCCCAGCATCGTGTTGGGCGTGGCCATATCGCGGTCGATGGCCGCGCCGGCCGTGACCATCTTGAAGGTCGACCCGGGTGGGAACAGACCGTTGGTGGCGATCAGGCCCTCAGCGTCGGCCCCGCCGTTCTGCGCAATCGCGAGAATCTCCCCGGTCGACGGCTTGATCACGACAATCATTGCTTTGCCGCCCCGCGTGTCCACCGCATGCTGAGCGGCGTTTTGCACCGCCCGGTCCAGAGTGATCGAGACCGACGGCGCCGGCGATCCTTCGACCTCGTGCAGCACGGCAACGTCGACACCGTTCTGGTTGACGCTGACCACCCGCCAGCCCGCCTGGCCGTCGAGTTGGTCCATCACGGCCTTCTTCACTTGACTGATGACGGCCGGTGCGAAATGGGGATCGGTCGGCAAAATGTCGGCCTGAGGTGTGACCACGACGCCGGGCAGTTTGCCAATTGCTGGGAAGACCTTGTCGTTGTCGTCGGGGTGCAGTACGACCAGGTCCAGCGGCTGGGTCGCCGAGCTGGCTTGTTCGGCGAGTAGCTGCGGGTCGTTCAGCGTGTCGTTAAAGGGCCGTAGCACATCGACCACCGCGTGAGCCGTCCCGATCAGAGCGGGCCCAGCTTGAGTGGCATCCAGCGTGTAGTGGTACCGGTAGCCCGGCGCCAGCACATCGCTGCCTCCGAGTTCGTTCACCGAGGCTCGCCGCGGTGGATCGGCCCGCAGCGCGAACGTCTGATGCTCGCCCAGCTTGGGGTGCAGCCCGGTGGCAGCCCACCGAACCTCCCAGCGCCCTTCGTCGCGGGCCATCTTGAGCTGGCCGTCATAGCTCCAGGTCCGGTTCTTGGGCAGATGCCAGGTGAAGCGATAGTCGACCGTGCCGGTGTCCTCGGCGTACTTCGAGCTGAGAATCTGCGCATCCAAGTGGGTGGCCTGCAGTCCGGCCCAGGCCGCGTTGAGCGCTTCGCGGGCTTCATTGGGGTTGTCGCTGAGTTGCGCGGCGGTCGCGGTGTCTCCGACGGCCAAGGCGCCGAAGAACTTCTCGGCAGCCGGGCCCGGGCCGTCGGGGCGCGGAGTGCATCCGGACAGGGCGATCACCGCGACGAGCAGCAGACCGGAAACCAGTGACATTCCCGTTACTGCTGGTGCCAATGTGCTTTTTGTTGCCATCGTTACTGATGTTAAGAACGGTGGCTTCGACACCGGCGCAGACACACCGAGACCCAACTGTTATGTGGAGTCGTTGGTCGCGAACTGGGGGCACGCCCCCAGAGGGTGGGGGCACCTCCCGCTTGCGGGGGAGTACCCCCAGCTCGCGGAGCCGCCGCCGGGCTAGTCCAGCAGCACCGTCGCGAAGGTGCCGACTTCGGTGAAGCCCACGCGGGCGTACGCGGCACGTGCCACCGTGTTGAAGCTGTTCACGTACAGGCTGGCGATCCGGCCACTGCCGACGATCACGGCGGCCACCGTTGCGGTGCCCGCAGTGCCCAGGCCCAGGCCGCGCCACTCCGGGTGCACCCAGACCCCTTGGATCTGACCGGCCCCTGGAGACTGCGACCCCACTTCGGCTTTGAAGACGACCTGACCGTGCTCGAAGCGGGCCCAGGCCCGCCCGGCCGCGATCAGGCTGGCTACCCGGCGGCGGTAGCCGCGACCGCCGTCGCCGAGCCGCGGGTCTACGCCCACTTCGCCGATGAACATGTCGACGGCGGCCACCAGGTAGGCGTCCAGCTCGTCCGGCCGGACCTGACGCACCCCGGGGTCGATTTCGCAGCTCGGGTGGGTGGCCAGCGCCATCAGCGGCTGATGGTCGCGCACGTCACGGGCCGGACCCCAGGCCGACTCGAGCCGCTCCCACATCGGCAGCACCAGGTCGGCCCGGCCGACCAGCGACGAGCAGCGCCTTGTCGCGCTCATCGCCTCGTCGGCGAAAGCATTCAGGTCAACCAGTGCGCCGCGCAGCGGGATGAGGTTGGCGCCGGCGAAGCACAGCGATTCCTCGGCGCCGCGGCGGGTCCACAGCTCCCCGCCAATCGAATTGGGGTCGATGCCGTGGTCTGCGACGCGGGCCGCGACCATGCACGACCCGACCGGATCGTCATCGAATATTCGCCAAACGGCAGCGGCGTCACGTACCACGGATACCCGTCGCTCGCCGACAAGGCGAAAGACGGGCGGAGCCGACATCTGGCGAACTCTCTGTGGTGCGAACTGAGAACCAGTGCAAGGGCACTAGCCCTTATCAGCTTACGGTCACAATAGGCGAACCGCTCGTTGTTGTTCCCGGACCGTGACCGGCGCCCTCCGCGGTGCTCATTTCGGAAGCCAGCCGCATGGCCTCCTCGATCAGCGTCTCGACGATCTGAGCTTCGGGCACGGTCTTGATCACTTCGCCCCGAACAAAGATCTGCCCCTTGCCATTTCCCGACGCAACGCCCAGGTCGGCCTCGCGGGCCTCGCCCGGACCGTTGACGACACACCCCATCACGGCAACCCGTAGCGGCACGTCGAGACCGTCCAGGCCGGCGGTGACCTCGTTGGCCAGGGTGTAGACGTCAACCTGCGCGCGACCGCACGACGGGCAGGACACGATCTCGAGTGAGCGCGGCCGCAGGTTCAGCGACTCGAGAATCTGATTGCCGACCTTGACTTCTTCGACCGGTGGCGCCGACAGCGACACCCGGATGGTGTCGCCTATGCCCCGCGACAGTAGTGCGCCGAAGGCGACCGCGGATTTGATGGTGCCCTGGAAGGCGGGGCCGGCTTCGGTGACGCCCAGGTGCAGCGGGTAATCGCACTGCGCGGCCAGCTGCTCATAGGCCGTGACCATTACCACCGGGTCGTTGTGCTTGACGCTGATCTTGATGTTGCCGAAGCCGTGCTCTTCGAACAGCGAGGCCTCCCACAGCGCCGACTCCACCAGCGCTTCCGGCGTGGCCTTGCCGTACTTCTCCAGGAACCGCTTGTCCAGCGAGCCGGCGTTGACGCCGATCCGGATCGGGATTCCGGCCTCGCCGGCGGCCTTGGCGACCTCGCCGACCCGGCCGTCGAATTCCTTGATGTTGCCCGGGTTTACCCGCACTGCGGCACACCCGGCATCGATGGCGGCGAAGATGTACTTGGGCTGGAAGTGGATATCGGCGATCACCGGAATCTGGCTGTGCCGGGCGATCTCGGCCAGCGCGTCGGCATCCTCCTGACGGGGGCAGGCCACCCGGACGATGTCACAGCCTGCCGCGGTCAGTTCGGCGATCTGCTGCAACGTCGAGTTGACGTCGTGGGTCTTGGTGGTGCACATCGACTGCACCGAGATTGGATAGTCGCTGCCGACCCCGACGTCGCGGACCATCAGTTGGCGCGTGGTGCGCCGGGGGGCAAGCGTGGGCGCCGGAGCGTCCGGCATGCCCAGGCCAACGGTCACTGTTCGCCTTCTCTCTGGTTCGTTTATTGGAAGAGCCTGATCGGATTGACCAGATCAGCGGTCACGGTCAGCAGCATGTACCCGACCACGAACACCAACACCACGTACGTTGCGGGCATGAGTTTGAGATAGTTCACCGGCGCGGCCGCGACCATGCCCCGGGCAGACCGGATGAGGTTGCGGATCTTCTCGAACACCGCGATGGCGATGTGGCCGCCATCGAAGGGCAGCAGCGGCACCAGGTTGATCGCGCCCAGAATGAGGTTCAACTGGGCCAAGAAGAACCAGAACGCCACCCATAGCCCATGGTCGACGGTGTCGCCGCCGATGATGCTGGCTCCGACCACGCTGATCGGCGTCTGCGGGTCACGCTGCCCGCCGCCGATGGCGTGCACCAGCGCACCGACCTTTGTCGGGATCGTGACCAGCGCCTTGCCCACCTCGACGGTCAGGTCTCCGGTGAAGGCGAGGGTGGCCGGTACCGCGGAGACCACGCCGTAGTGCGCGGGCGCGACTTTGACGGCGCCGACGCCGATGGCACCGACCGTCGAGGCCACGGGTTGACCACCCTGCCCATTGGCGATGAAGCGCTGGGTGGGCGTGACGTCGACATAGGTGGTGATCGTTGTGCCGTCACGCTCGACGACGACCGGAACGGTGCCGTGCAACTTGCGGACCGCCGCGGCCATGTCTTCGAAGGTGGACACCGGGGTGTCCCCGACTTTGACGACGACGTCGCCGGCACGAATTCCGGCGAGCGCCGCCGGACCCGGCCCAGTGCAGTCCCCGACCTTGCCCGGGGCTACCTCCGGTGCGACACAAGCAGTTTCACCGACCACGGCCCTGGTGGGCGGGTGCAGGTTCGGCAGCCCCCAAACCAGTGCGATGCCATAGATCAGCACCAGGCAGATAACGAAGTTCATGCCGGGCCCCGCGAACAGGACCGCAACACGCTTCCAGGTCGCCTGCTTGTACATCGCGCGGTCACCTTCGCCGGGTGCCAGCTCCTCGACCGGGGTCATACCGGCGATATCGCAGAAGCCCCCCAGCGGAACGGCTTTGACGCCGTACTCGGTTTCACCGCGCCGGGTCGACCACAGCGTGGGGCCAAAGCCGACGAAATAGCGACGCACCTTCATGCCGGTAGCGCGGGCGACCCACATGTGGCCACACTCGTGCAGGGCCACCGAGATCAGGATGGCGAGCGCGAACAGCACAATGCCGATAGCGAACATCATCAGGCTGCTACGACCTTTCTAAAACCATTCCGGAGACCTTGGCGGGGCTTGCGGTTGCGACAGCGCGCTGCGCCCGCTCACGTGCCCAGCGCTGCGCGTCTAGTACGTCATCCACGTTAGCGGGTGAAACGGCCCATCGGTCGGCGGCGTGCAGCACATCGGCGATGGTTTTGACGATGCCGGGGAAGCCGATCCGGCCTTCGAGGAAGGCCGCCGCTGCTTCCTCGTTGGCGGCGTTGTACACGGCGGTCATGCAACCGCCGGTCTGGCCGGCATGCCGGGCCAGCTCGACCGCGGGGAAAACGTCGTTGTCCAGTGGCTCGAATTCCCAGGTAGAGGAAGTGCTGAAGTCACACGACGGGGCCGCCCCGGGTACCCGGTGCGGCCAGCCCAACGCCAAAGAAATGGGCAGCTTCATATCCGGGGGGCTGGCCTGGGCGATCGTCGAGCCGTCGATGAAGGTGACCATTGAATGAACAATTGACTGAGGGTGTACGACGACCTCGATGCGGTCGTAGGGGATGCCGAATAGCAAGTGGGTTTCGATGAGCTCTAGACCCTTGTTAACCAGCGAGGCCGAGTTCAGCGTGTTCATCGGCCCCATTGACCAGGTCGGGTGGGCGCCCGCCTGCTCGGGGGTGACGCCCTCGAGGTCGGCGGCGGTCCAGCCGCGAAACGGCCCGCCGGAGGCGGTCAGCACCAGCCTGGCGACTTCATCGGGGGCACCGCCGCGCAGGCACTGGGCCAGCGCGGAGTGCTCGGAGTCGACAGGCACGATCTGGCCCGGCCGCGCCGCCCGCAACACCAGCGGACCGCCGGCGACCAGCGATTCCTTATTGGCCAGTGCCAGCCGGGCGCCGGAGGCAAGCGCTGCCAGCGTCGGTCGCAGACCCAGCGCTCCGACCAGCGCATTGAGGACGACGTCGGCCTCGGTCTCCTGGACCAGTCGGGTGACCGCTTCGGGTCCGTGGAAGGGGACGTCGCCGACCGTCTGAGCCGCACGATCGTCGGCGATGGCGATATTGGTGACTCCGGTCTCGGCGCGTTGCCGCAACAGCGTGTCCAGATTCGCGCCCCCGGCGGCCAGCCCGACCACCTCGAAACGGTCTGGATTGGCGGCGATGACCTCCAGCGCCTGGGTGCCGATCGAGCCTGTACTGCCCAGCACCAGCACGCGCAGGCGGCCGTCGGCATGCGTACTCACCCACTCATTGTGCCCCGCTCGGCTACTACCGCCCCAGCGTCACGACGGTGTGACCACCACGACCCAGCGCCACGCCAGCGTGACGCTCGAGGTGGGCCAAGGCCGTCGAACCGGGGCCTCGCAGAGTGTGTGCCAGAATCTTCACTCGAGAAGCCAATCCGATCCGAAAGGGATTCGCCGTGGCCAGTACCGAGGTGGAACACTTCACCGGCGTCGACACCGCTGAGGTGCCGTCAGCAGCGTGGGGGTGGAGCAGAATCAATCACCGCGCTTGGCACATAACCGGCCTGATCGTCTTCGGCTTCCTGCTGGCGATGCTGCGCGGCAACCACGTCGGCCATATCGAGGACTGGTTCCTGATCGCGTTTGCCGCAGTCGTGCTCTTCGTTCTGGTCCGCGACTTGTGGGGCCGCCGGCGCGGCTGGATCAGGTAGCCGCTACCCGCTCACGGTTTCGTGCGCCGAGTTCGCTCGATGGATGTTGACATCTCCGGAGCCGCTGCGCACCTGTAGGACGAAGGTTTCGTCGCCTCGCTGGGGACCGTCCGACGGCTGCAACCCGTTAGTGACGACACCGGATCCGGTGATGATGTCCAGCCGGACTGCGGTGCCCTCGGCAATTCCGACCGCGACCTCACCGCTGCTGGTGTGGGCCGACACGCCGCCACGGACGGCCGCGACGACATCCACCGATCCCGACGCAGTCCGCGACTTCACATTGCCGCGCAGCCGGTCGACGCTAAGAGAGCCGCTGGCAGCCTTGAACTTCACATCGCCGTCGAGGTCGCCGATTGTCACGTCGCCCGAAGCGGTCGCAATTGAAACGCTCCCCTGGACGGCATGCACGGTGAACGACCCAGATGCGTTGGCGACCTTGATCTTTCCCGTGACTGAGTCCACTTCGACTTCGCCACTGGCCGACGCAAGCCGCAAGTCGGCGAATTCACCTTCGGCACGCATATCGGCCGATGCCAGCGACGCATGCAGCCGCGACCGTGACGGCAGCGCGACGTCCAGGTCGATGGCGCCGCCCCGAAACAGCGACAAGCCATGTTTGGCGCCCGAGACGATCAGCTTGCCGTCGCGGAAGTCCACCCGGGTGTGCTCTGCCACCCAGACGTCGGAACTGCGTGACTCGTCGCGAGGCCGCACCTGCACGACGGTGTCGGCGCGGTCGGTCGCGACCACCCGGATCGAACCGCCGCCGGCTTCGATCCGCACGGCGATCGGCTCGGGGGTCTGAAATGTCGGCATCCTTTGGTCTCCTTCATCGATGGTGTCAGCGTGGTGTCAGCGCACCCAGCCGGTTACGCGGTGGCCGGAGCTTCGGGTGGAGCGGTCGAACTCGGACTTGGTCGCCCGTTGACAGCCCCCCTGACTGGCGACAGCCGCTGCCCGCACCAGCCAGGAGTTCAGCGACGCCCCGTCACGGCGAGCGGCTGCCTCGACCGCTGACCGCAGTCCCTCGGGGAGCCGCAGAGTGACCCGCCAGGTGCCGCCGTCGTCGTCATACTGGGCGACAAATGCTCGGTCATCAGGTGCTTCATCGAGCGGAGCGCTGACGATGAACTCTGGGTCGCGGCCCCGTAACCGGACCTCCACGGATCGAGGCGCCAGCTCGCGAGTGATCTCTTCGGCAGCTGCCGACAGAGCCTCCAACAGTGCCAGCCGCATCGCCGACTCCAGTGGAGCGCTCAGCCGGTCGGCCAGCTCCTGCGCTTCGGCGCCGGCTGTCGCCGCGGCCATGTTCAACTCATGGCGGACGGCGTCGACATACGGTTGCAGATCCATAGTGTCATAATGACACTATATTGATGTCAGCACAAGCCGGCAATGGTGCCCATTGGTGCCAAGAAGCGATTCTAGCGTCGTGCCCGCCGGTACCAGGCGCCAGCGAGTGGGCCAACCACCAGCACGAACAACGCCACAACCCACGGCCATACCCCATGCTGGTGCACCCAGCCGGCCAGCACGCCTTGCAGGCGGCCTGCCCCGGTAATCACCACATCCCGGGGATTACCTCGGGTATTGAACAGGCGCAGCTCGTAGCGGCCGTAGTAGGCCACGTACAGCCCGACCAGCACCAGCAGCGCGCCACTGATCCGGTTGACAAACGGCACGATTCGCCGCAAGCGGTCGGCCAGGGCCGAGCTGGCCGTGGCCGCGGCGATGGCCAGGACACCGACGACCAAGGTCAGACCCGCGACGTAGGCGAGGTAGATCGACACGCCCGGGACAATCGACCCACCCCGAAAACCAGCGGCGGTGACCGCCAGAAACGGCCCGATGGTGCACGACAGCGAGGCGATCGCATAGCTGACGCCGTACCCGTACATACCTACTATCCAAGACCCCTGCCGCACATTTGGGGCCCATCGCGGGCCGAGCGGCCGGGGCGTCAGCGCCGTCAGCTCCCGACCCGACAGCAGCCAAACCCCGAGCGCGACAAGCACAATGCCGATCACCACGGTCCCGTACGGCAGGTATCGCTGCACGGTCGTGGCCGCCGATATGGTCAGGGCCCCGAACAATCCGAACACCGTCAAAAAGCCGAGCGCCATCCCGACGGTGGCTGCCAGCGCCCGACCGACCGCCCCGATGAGGCTCCGTGGACCCATTGCCGAAATTCCCGGCGGCCGTTCGCCAGGCTGCTGTCCACGCACCACCAGAAGTAGATATGCGGGCAACATGGCAAACCCACAAGGGTTCAGGGCCGCCACCAATCCGGCGGCGAAAGCCAGACCGACGAGACCCTGATCCACGAGGTCAGGACGTCAGCGCGGCGACCCGGCCAGCCAGCTGCTGCTGGGACATCGCCGAGGTGGGGTTGTTGACGAACGTCGAGCTGCCGTCCGCCCGATAGAACACCCACGCCGGCTGCCAGGGCACGTTGTAGCGGGCCCAGATCGAGCCGTCTGCGTCGTTGAGGTTGGTGAAGTTCAGGTTGTACTTCGAGACAAAGTTCTGCATCGCACCAACATCCGAGTGCGCCGCGACGCCGACGAAGGCGACGCCCGGATTGGCGGCCGCCACCTGGCTGACGCCGGGAGCTTCGGCATTGCAGAACGGGCACCACGGGGTCCAGAACCACAGCACCGCCGGCTTCCCGTGCAGGCTGGCGCCATTGAACGGCGCACCGCTGAGGGTGGTTCCGGTGAAATTCAGACGATCGTCGGCAGCCAGCGCGCGTGGTGCATTGCCCAGCCCGAATATCAGGGCGACCGCGACCAAACGCCGCGGCAAACAATTTGAGAGGGGATGATAAGCGAATAGTCATGGCATACCTCATTTGCTGGTGTTATGCCTTACAAGACGTGATAGCCGCCGTTGCGGTTCATCAGGCCGGCTCACCCCCAGCGGCCAGCCGTCCGCAGGCTCGTGCTGATTCGCCTGCGCTACCGCTGCCCGCCTTGCGCGGCCAGCTGTCCGCAGGCGGCGCTGATCTCCCGGCCCCGGGTGTCTCGCACCGTGCATGAAACTCCTTTCGATCGGACCCGCCGGACGAACTCCCGCTCCACCGCCTTGGGGCTGGCATCCCAGTCACTGCCCGGGGTCGGGTTGAGCGGGATCAGGTTCACATGCACCAGCGGCCCGAGCGCACGATGCAGCCGGTTACCCAGCAGGTCGGCCCGCCAGGGCTGGTCGTTAACGTCGCGGATCAGTGCGTACTCGATAGATACCCGCCGGCCGGTCACATCGGCGTAGTACCGGGCGGCGTCAAGGGCCTCACCGACCTTCCACCGGTTGTTGACCGGGACCAGCGTGTCGCGCAGCTCGTCGTCGGGCGCATGCAGCGACAACGCCAGAGTCACCCCGAGCCGTTCGTCGGCAAGCTTGCGGATCGCCGGGACCAGACCCACCGTCGATACCGTCACCGAGCGGGCCGAAATACCGAAACCGTGCGGCGGCGGGGCGGTGATGCGCCGCACCGCGGCCAGCACCCTGGCGTAGTTGGCCAGCGGCTCCCCCATACCCATGAAAACGACGTTCGACAGCCGGTCGCCGAAGTCGTCGCGCAGCGCCGCGGCACCGGCGCGTACCTGTTCGAGGATCTCGGCGGTCGACAGGTTGCGGCTCAGTCCGCCCTGACCGGTCGCACAGAACGGACAGGCCATGCCGCAGCCGGCCTGCGACGAAATGCACACCGTATTGCGCTGCGGGTAGCGCATCAGCACTGACTCGATGGTGGTGCCATCGATGGCCCGCCACAACGTCTTTCGAGTCTGGCCGGCATCACAGGTGACTTCGGCGGCCGCGGTGAGCAGGTTCGGGAACATCGTCTCGGCGATCAGGTCGCGCACCGCCGCCGGAAGGTCGGTCATCTGCCGCGGATCGGCGATCAGCCGGCCGTAGTACTGGTGCGCGAGCTGCTTGGCCCGAAACGCCGGCAAGCCCAGCTCCGCGACGGCCGACGCTGCACCGGCCGCATCCAGGTCGGCCAGGTGTCGCGGCGGCCTGCAGGGGTGTGGCTCGGAGAAGATCAACTCTTGGACCATGACCAGTCCAGTATCGGCCTTGTCAGGGCACCAGTGTGAGCACAGTCCAAGCCGCCACCGCCGACGGGAGCACGCCGTCGAGGCGGTCCATCAGGCCACCATGGCCGGGGAGCAGCCGGCCCATGTCTTTGATACCGAGGTCGCGCTTGACCTGGGACTCCACCAGATCGCCGAGCGTGCAGGTGAACACCAGCACAACACCCAGCAGCGCACCGATCCACCATGGTTTGCCGGCCAGGAAGGTCGCGGTCAAGATCGCTGCGGTGATCCCGAAGACCAGCGAACCGGCGAACCCCTCCCAGGACTTCTTCGGGCTGATCGCTGGAACCATCGGATGCTTGCCGAACAGCACCCCCACGGCGTAGCCACCCACGTCGGAGGCAACGACCGTGACCATCAGGCAGAAGACCCGCCCCGCGCCGTCTTTCGGGTAGACGAGCAATGCGGCGAAAGAGGCGAACAGCGGAACCCACGCGGCCAGGAAAACGGTGGCGGATACATCCCGCAGGTAGTTTGCCGACGTTGAGCCGGCAAAAGGTTCGGGCCGCTTGCTGTTGTCCTGCTGGAACAGCCGCCAGATCATGCAGACCACCACCGTGGCGCCGAAGCCGGCCATCGCGCCCGCGGCATGGAACGGCCAGGTCAGCCACACTGTGACCTGCCCACCGATCAGCAACGGGATGACCGGAATGACATATCCGGCGTCTCGCAGCCGCCGCACCACCTCATAGCTGGCAACAAATATGGCCCAGGAGCAGAGGACCACCCAGTAGCGCGGGGCGAACACCAGCGTCGCGATGAGGAGTCCACCAGTAGCCAGGCCCACCATGATCGCGGCGGGCAGGTCGCGTCCCGCCCGGGATGTTTTTTTCGCTGGCTGCTGCATCGTTTTCTTGGCACCACCCGCCGGTTCGTCGGGCGTGTTGCCTGCGCCGGCATCGGTAGCTGCCACGGACTTGGTTGCTGAGCGGCCGCTAGACCTCCAGCAGCTCGCCTTCTTTGTGCTTGACCAGCTCATCGATCTGAGTGACGTACTGATGGGTGGTCTTGTCCAGATCCTTTTCCGCGCGGCCGACCTCGTCTTCGCCAGCCTCGCCGTCCTTGCGGATGCGGTGCAGCTCCTCCATCGCTTTGCGACGGATATTGCGCACCGAGACCTTGGCGTCCTCCCCCTTGCCCTTGGCCTGTTTGACCAGCTCCCGACGGCGTTCCTCGGTGAGCTGCGGTACCGCCACCCGGATAAGGGTGCCGTCGTTGGTGGGGTTCACCCCGAGGTCGGAGTTGCGAATCGCCGTCTCGATGGCGTGCAGCTGATTGGCTTCGTAGGGCTTGATGACGACAAGCCGTGCCTCGGGGACGTTGATGCTGGCCAGCTGGGTGATCGGGGTGTTGGTGCCGTAGTAGTCGATCACGATCCGGGAGAACATGCCCGGGTTGGCGCGGCCGGTTCGGATGGTTGACAAGTCGTCACGGGCCACTGATACGGCCTTCTCCATTTTCTCTTCCGCATCGAAGAGAGCCTCATCGATCATCGCGTCTTCCCCTCAGGTGGTGACCAGCGTTCCGATCTTCTCACCAGCGACCGCACGGGCGATATTGCCATTGGTCAGCAGGTTGAACACCAGGATCGGCATGCCATTGTCCATACACAGGCTGAATGCGGTCGCGTCGGCTACGCGCAGCCCACGGTCGATGACCTCACGATGACTGATCGCGGTGATCAGCTCGGCCTCCGGATTCTGCCGCGGATCCTCGGAGAACACCCCGTCGACCGCCTTGGCCATCAAGACCACTTCCGCGCCGATCTCTAGTGCCCGCTGCGCTGCCGTGGTGTCCGTGGAGAAGTACGGCAGCCCCATGCCGGCCCCGAAGATCACCACCCGGCCTTTCTCGAGGTGGCGGACGGCCCGCAACGGGATGTAGGGCTCGGCCACCTGGCCCATCGTGATCGCGGTCTGGACTCGGGTGACGATGCCTTCCTTCTCCAGAAAGTCCTGCAGCGCGAGGCTGTTCATCACGGTGCCGAGCATGCCCATGTAGTCCGAACGCGTGCGCTCCATACCGCGCTGCTGAAGCTGTGCGCCACGGAAGAAGTTGCCGCCGCCGATCACGACAGCGACCTGCACACCGTCGCGGACCACCTCGGCGATCTGGCGGGCCACCTGCGCCACGACATCAGGATCCAGACCGACCTGGCCGCCGCCGAACATTTCACCACCAAGCTTGAGCAACACTCTCGAATACTTCGGTCGACTCGCAGACTGGCCGGAAGCATGTCCGTTGTCCTGTGAAGATGTCGGTTCGCCGTTAGCGCTCCTGGGCTCCGGCTTGCCAGCCGCCGCGCCGGCGACATTGGACTCCGTCATCAGACTCCTCGCATGAGAGTGCCATCCCGGGCGACCTCACCCTCACCCGGAACGGCATTTCACATCCTGCCTCATCGCAGCACACTGTGGCGCCAGCGGGGTGCATTATCTGCACAGTTAGTGACTGGAGCCTTATCTCGGCTAGGTCGGCCCAGGTCAACGTCGCACCAGTGCCGTCACGGCTTTCCTTTGCGACATCAGATGTTTGAGCATCCGGTGGCATGGGAATCCGCACCATCGCGGCAGGGAAATCACGGTCTTGAGAACGAGGATCGGTACCCGCCGTGTTAACGATCGCTTGGTCGATCGGCATTGAGCGTGAATCGCTCACACCACGTACGCCACTGAAGAGGAGTTGATCCATGGCGGACACCAGCAACTCGGGACCTGCGGAAGCCGTGAAGGGCGTCGTCGAGGACGTCAAGGGCAGGGTCAAGGAAGCCGTCGGGGCCGTGACTGGTCAGGACGACCTCACTCGCGAGGGCCAGGCCCAGCAGGACAAGGCGGAAGCACAGCGCAACGCGGCAAAGAAGGAAGCCGAAGCAGAGGCGGCCCGCGGCGAGCGCCGAGGTAGCAGAGGAGCGCCAGAAGTCCAACCAGTAGCTTGTTGGAAGGATGGGTCCGGTCCGTGAAAACGGGCCGGGCCCATCGACTTTCTCGGGGTCAGCGCAAACGTCGCGACGCGCCCGATAGCTCAGTTTTCCATTGATCCCAAACCCGGGATACAAAAATGGCATAGTTCTGTGCTGAATCGGGTACTCAGCGCTGCGCTGGCAGACATCTCCCCGCGAGGTGCCTACGGGTCGGGGACGATAACACAGCCTCATGAGGTTTGGAGATGTCTTTGGACGTACTACTGCTTACCGATGGGGACGACTTCGAATCGGCTCTACCGAGGCTGAAGTCGTTCGCGAACAGTGTGCGACGCGCACCCCTTACCGACCACTCCGACGGGCATCACGACACGGCCGACGTCGCGATCATCGACGCGCGCACCGACCTGGCGGCAGCTCGCAGGGTCTGCCGCCGACTGACAGCTAACGCACCGGCCATCGCGGTGGTGGCCGTGGTAACGCCGGCGGACTTCGTGGCAGTTGACGTCGACTGGCATCTCGACGATGTGATGCTGCCTGCCGCCGGAGAGGACGAGCTACAGGCACGGCTACGGCTGGCCGTCACACGACGGCGCAGCGCACTGGACGGCACATTGAAATTCGGTGACCTCGTACTTAACCCTGCCAGTTTCACCGGGTCGCTGGACGGCAAGGAGCTGGGCCTGACGCTTACCGAGTTCAAATTGTTGAATTTCCTTGTGCAGCATGCTGGTCGGGCGTTCAGCCGCACCCGGCTGATGCATGAGGTGTGGGGTTATGACTGCAACGGTCGTGTCCGCACTGTCGACGTTCACGTGCGACGACTGCGTGCCAAGCTTGGACCCGAAAACGAATCGATGATCGACACCGTCCGCGGTGTGGGCTACATGGTGGTGACGCCACCGCAACCGCAATGGATTGTCAGTGAGCCGACGCCGACTCCGGTCTGGAGATCAACGTCCGCCACCGACTCGGGCACCCGTCGATCGAGTCGCAATTAAGTTCAACAGACCTTATTTTGCAAAGATTTTCGGGGATCAAGTCACGCGAAAAGCGGCAATGCGCGCTTGCGCGCCAACGCATCCATACCTTCCTGAATGGCGTCTTGAACTTCGCGATATTTGCGGTCGACATATTCGTCGTCCGCCGCGCGTGCGGGATCGTGGTCGAGCTCGACGGCGGGCATGAACCGGGTCCTGATCTTGGCCGGCAACGGCAGCTGCGGTAGGGCCGCCGGTGCGATTCCCCAGGGTAAGGAGATCGCCAGCGGGAACACTTTGAGCCGCAGCAGGCGGTCCAGTTTCAAGACCTTCGACAGGCGGTCGCCGCGGATCAGCACCGGCATCGCGTCGGCGCCGCCGACGGTCGCGATCGGCACTATCGGCACGCCCGCACGAATCGCCATCTTCACGAAGCCCTTTCGCCCCGCGAGGTTGGCACGATCACGCTCAGTCCACGGACGCAGCGAGTCCACTTCCCCGCCGGGCCACAGCGCCACGTCGCGCCCCTCGGCCAATGCCGTGGCAATGGCGTCCGGGGCGGCCGGAAGCACGCCCATCGACCGGAAGTAGCGCCCGAAAATCGGGATCGCCATCAACGCGTCGTGGGCTGTGCCGTGCAACGGGCGGTCCTAGCCGAAGCGTCGCCACCATTGCAGACCGACGGTCCACGCGTCCCAGACGAAGGGGGCGCCGGAGTGAATGCCCACCAAGAGCACCGGTGGCTCGGGGATGTTCTCCCAGCCGTCGATCTCCATCCGGAACCAGTAATCGACCAGCAGATTCCACACAAACTTCTGACGCTGCAGAGTGGTCTCATCCTGGCCGCTGAGATCCCACTTGCCGGCGCGCTGTGCGACCCAGCCGCTAAGCCCGCCGTCCTGCTCACTGCGCCGCTCCTCCATCGCCGCCCGCGCCTGATGGGCGTGCTGCTTTGCTTGCGCACGTATTTCCGCTGGCCTGTGATCGGTATCGGTCATATCCGCTGGGTACCCCATTCAGCCGCGCAGAATTCCCGCAAACGCAAACCCCCCACGCCACTAGGCGTGACGCGGGGAGATATTTGCAACCGGATTAGCTGTTTGCCGACGGGCTAGGCGGTGCACCCGGTGCCGGACTTGAGTTCGGTGCGCCAGGCGCCGAGGCCCCCGGCACGTTCGACGTCCAGATCAGAATGTCTTGCAGTCCGTCGTTGTAGACGACGCCATTCGGCGGTGCGCCGGTCACGTCGAAGTACAGCGTTCCGGTCGATTCGCTGCCCTGCGGGATCGGCGCCGGGTTAAGGCCATTCGGGACCTGAACCGTCTTGTCGATCACCCGGTAGGTCTGACCGTTCGGCCCGCGGGCGCTGAAGTCGTTAACCATGGGGGTAACGAGCCCGCCGTCCGACCTGGCGGTGATGTCTGCCTGGTAGAGCGTTCCTTTAGGGGTGTAGCCGGGAATCGCGATGGCGCTCGGCTGCAGGTTGCTCACGGTGTAGTTGGTGATCAGGGGCCCGTCCACGAGTTGTTCGCTGGTGCCGAATCCCTGGATGTTGGGCGCAGCGGAAGCGGTTGCTGCTGCCAAAACGCTTGCAGCCGCTATACCCCCGGCAGCAATAGCACTCTTCACAGCGGTTGTGGTGACCTTCATGGTAATTCCTTTCGTGTCGAACAGTCGCGCCCTCGATAGGGCGACAACCGCACGCTGTTCGCATAACCAATCAATGGCGAATTCAAACACCGATACTCTTTTAATTGCCAAGGTCAGCCCCGGCTACCTGCGTAAACAGCTCGATGTTGGTTTGTGCCACAGCACCTTTCATGCCACTTCCTTAACATCGGCATCATTGCCACCACTACGCAACCCACACCACGACAATCACGAACGGCTCAGCAGCGGTGATTAATTCGCGTTCTGAGGGTAGCCGCAGCGGATAGGACGAGCTTTCAAAAGGACGACTAAAGCGGAGCCTTCGGTGGAACGTGGAAGCGCCGAGCACAGTCCGCGCGAAGATGACGAACTGAAGCATGAATTGGGCGGTACAGTGCGCGGCAACCGGTCCAGTCGCATCGAGGAATGACGCGACCCGGAGCCACCTGCCGACGACGATCCGGATGTCCCGACGGCCGGTCCGACAACCCGCGAATCATAAAGCTGGGTCGCGGCGGTTAAACGTTTGCGCAGCTATGCCTTGGCCAAGTTGGATCGCGAAAGGGGAAGTCACAATGAGCTTTACGGCGCAGCAACAAACCGTTCCGGGCGTGCAGGCTCGGATGGACCCCGTTCCTGACTGCGGCGAAAACAGTTACCAGGGCTCGGGAAAGCTCAGCGGCAAGAAGGCGATCATTACTGGTGGCGATAGCGGAATTGGCCGTGTCGTCGCGATCGCGTTTGCCCGGGAAGGTGCTGAAGTGCTGATCTCCTACCTCAACGAGGACGATGACGCGCACGATGTCGCCCATTATGTCGAAGACGCCGGTCGCAAATGCGTCGGCTTCCCGCCGTGCACGCTCGGCCACCCCGCGGGTAACTTCGGTCGTATCGCCCATGCGCGGATAGCTCTTACCGTCCGTCGGGCCTGCGCTAAGTCGATGTGCGGGCCGCACCGTCCAAGTTGCACGTTCAGACGCCTGATATATGTCAATATCATTGACATGGTTCAGACCGAAGATGCTCCGCTTGGCTACCTGCTCTACCGGGTGGGAGCCGTTCTGCGACCAGAGGTTTCCGCCATGTTGGGTCCGCTCGGCCTAACACTCCCCGAATTCGTTTGCCTGCGGATTCTTTCGATGTACCCAGGACTGTCCAGCGCCGAATTGTCGCGGCACACCAACGTCACACCGCAGGCGATGAACACGGTGCTGCGCAAGCTGGAAGACATGGGTGCAGTGGCACGGCCAACGTCGGTGTCCAGCGGGCGCGCGCTACCGGCCACCCTGACCGGTCAGGGACGTGCTCTGCTGAAGCGTGCAGAAGGTGCGGTCCGGATCGCCGACGCCAGCATCCTGGCCAAGCTGACTGAAACTCAGCAGCGCGAGTTCAAACGGATGCTCGACAAGCTCGGATCCGACTGACAATTACGCGGACCACCCGGGGGCTTGGATCCGGGCCCACGGCCGGGCCTCTTCGAGTTCATAGGCCAGCTCCAGCAGCAGCGCTTCCTGCCCGAGATCGGCCGAAAGCATCATGCCCACAGGCATGCCCTCAGCGGATTGTGCCAACGGCAGCGAAATCGCCGGCTCGCCGGTGACGTTGTGCAGCGGGGTGAACGCGACCCAGTCGACCAGCCGGTCCATGACCTGCTGATACTCGGTGGGAGCCAGATACCCGATCCGGGGCGTCTGGTCGGCGACGGTCGGCATCAGCACCGCGTCGTAGGTGCCGAAGAATTGCGCGGTGCGCCGCCGCAGCCTGCGCAGGCGCATGATCGCCAGCGGGAGACGGTGGATGTTGCGGCTGGTGTGTCGGTCCAGGCCGAGCGTCAGGCTGTCCAACCGGGTGCGGTCGAACGTATTGCCGAACACGCGTCGCCCGGTGCGTACCTGCGCCAGCGCCAAAAACCCCCAATACAGCACGAAGTCATCTGGAAAACTGGCCGGTACCGGTGGCTCGTCGACGTGTTCCACCCGGTGGCCCAGTTCCTCGAGCAAACCGGCGGACTTCAGCGTCAGTTCCCGCACTTGGGGACTGCACTCCCGCTGTACCGAGCGGGTCACCACGGCGATCCGCAGCCGCTGCCTACCGGGCCGGGTGACGTCCCCGACCGGCGCCAGCTTCGGGTTACGCCAGATCCGCTCGGCCTCCCGATAGAACGCTGCGGTGTCACGCACGGAGCGGGTCAGCACGCCGTTGGCGACGATGCCCACCGGCAGCCGGCGCAGTTCCGGGTTCACCGGCAACCGTCCGCGTGACGGCTTGAGCCCGACAAGCCCGTTGCAGGAGGCCGGAATGCGGATCGAGCCACCGCCGTCGTTGGCGTGCGCGATCGGCACCACACCGGCGGCGACGAACGCACCCGATCCCGAAGACGACGCGCCCGCGGTGTAGTCGGTGTTCCACGGGTTGCGGACCGGCCCCAGCCGGGGGTGTTCGGCGGATGCACTGAATCCGAATTCCGACATCTGCGTCTTGCCCAGCGATGTCGGCCCGGTGGCCAGGTACAGCTGGGTGAACTCGCTGTCGGCGATGGCGTCGGTGGGCGCCCACGCGTCGGTGCCCCGCATCGTCGGCTGACCCGCGACGTCGACGTTGTCCTTGATGAACGTCGGGACGCCGCTGAAAAAGCCAGTCGCGGCGTTGGCCGACGTGGTTTCCCGGGCCGGCGCGAACGCCGTATACGCCAAGCCGTTCAGGGCCGGGTTGACTGCCTCGGTGCGGGCGATGGCGGCCTCGATTACTTCGGCTCTGCTGACCCAACCGGCTCGTATGGCGTCGGCGAGGCCGACCGCGTCGAAATCGCCGAGGGCATCGTCACCGAAAGCGTGCACGCGTCGCATAGCACCGACGCTAGCCGCTCGCGCTCGCTGCCTAGGCCTGGCCGACTTCGAAGCGAACGAACCGCGTCACCGTCACACCGGCCTCGTCAAGCAGGGCCTTGACGGTCTTCTTGTTGTCGGACACCGACGGCTGCTCGAGCAGCACAGCGTCCTTGAAGAAGCCGTTCAGCCGGCCCTCGACGATCTTGGGCAGCGCCTGCTCCGGTTTGCCCTCCGCCTTTGCGGTCTTCTCGGCGATGCGGCGTTCACTGGCCACGACGTCTTCGGGCACGTCGTCGCGGGACAGATAGCGCGCCTTGAGCGCGGCGATCTGCAGCGCCACCGCGTGTGCCGCCTCGGCGGCTGGTCCTGCGTCCTTGCCCGTGTACTCGACCAGCACACCCACCGCGGGGGGCAGGTCAGCCGAACGCCGGTGCAGGTAGGTCTCGACGGTGCCGTCGAAGTTCGCGACGCGGCGCAGTTCGAGCTTCTCGCCGATCTTGGCTGACAGCTCGCCGACCGCCTGCTCGACCGTCTCATCGCCCGCGCTGGCAGCTTTGAGCGCGTCGACGTCGGCGGCCTTCGATGACACGGCCGCTGCCACGATCCGATCGGCTAACGCTTGAAACTCCGCGTTCTTGGCGACGAAGTCGGTCTCGCAGTTCAGCTCGATGAGCGCGCTATCCTTGGCCGCGACCAGACCTTCGGCCGTGGCCCGCTCGGCGCGCTTGCCGACGTCCTTGGCGCCCTTGATCCGAAGTGCCTCGACGGCCTTGTCGAAGTCACCGTCGGTTTCGGCCAGCGCGTTCTTGCAGTCGAGCATGCCGGCTCCGGTGAGCTCCCGAAGCCGCTTGACGTCGGCGGCGGTGAAGTTCGCCATATCAGCCTTCCGTGGGGGTTGATTCGGTTACGTCTGCAGCGGTGTCGGTCGGGGCGCTCGCGGTAGCGGAGGCCAGCAGTTCTTGCTCCCATTCGGCCAGCGGCTCGGCCGTTTCCGCCTCGGGCTTGCCGTCGCCGCGGCCCAGGCCGGCGCGGGCCTGCAGGCCCTCGGCAACCGCCGAGGCGATCACCTTGGTCAGCAGCGCGGCGGAGCGGATCGCGTCGTCGTTGCCGGGGATCGGGTAGTCGACCTCGTCGGGGTCGCAGTTGGTGTCCAGGATCGCGATGACCGGGATACCGAGTTTGCGGGCCTCGCCGACGGCGATGTGCTCTTTGTTCGTGTCGACGACCCAGATCGCCGATGGCACCTTGGCCATATCGCGGATACCGCCGAGGCTGCGCTCCAGCTTGTTCTTCTCGCGGGTCAGGCCCAAGATTTCTTTCTTGGTGCGGCCCTCGAAGCCCCCGGTCTGCTCCATCGCCTCGAGCTCCTTGAGGCGCTGCAGCCGCTTGTGCACGGTGGAGAAGTTGGTCAGCATGCCGCCCAGCCAGCGCTGGTTCACGTATGGCATGCCGACCCGGGTCGCTTCTGCCGCGACGGACTCCTGCGCCTGCTTCTTGGTGCCCACGAACAGCACCGTGCCTCCGTGGGCGACGGTTTCTTTGACGAACTCGTACGCCTTGTCGATGAAGGTCAGTGTCTGCTGCAGGTCGATGATGTAGATGCCGTTGCGGTCGGTGAAGATGAACCGCTTCATCTTGGGGTTCCAGCGACGGGTCTGATGCCCGAAGTGGGTGCCGCTGTCCAGCAGCTGCTTCATGGTTACAACAGCCATTGTCGGCCATTCCTTGTGTTGTCGGTTGTCGCCCGGCATCGGGTGAAGCCGGGCCCTGGCGTCTGCTGCGATGCCGGACCCGTTCTGAGAATCCCCGAAGGGAGACCGCCACGGGACCGCCCGGCATGCGGTGCGAACTCCTAAAGGAACTCAGAGCCGCGGTGCAGGCGCGCGAAGTCAGCCCGCTAACGAGCTGCGACGAGCAGTTTACACCGATCAGCTGGTGGTTTCTCCCGGCAGGTACCCACACAAGAGCATTCGTCCACAAAACCGGCCTAGGCGGTTGGCCCCGTCGCCGGCGCCGCGCTGAACTGGATGAGTGCGGTGGGTAGCGCTAATCCTGAGCGTGAGCCTGGTTAGCGCAACGCCGGCGGTGGCGGACGACGTTCGGTTGGATTGGCCATTGCGGCCACCCCCGGCCGTCGCCCGGGGATTCGACGCCCCGTCGCCAAACTGGAATCCCGGGCACCGGGGTGTGGACCTGCCCGGCATCCCTGGTCAGCCGGTGTACGCCGCCGGCAGCGCGACCGTGGTGTTCGCCGGGCTGCTGGCGGGACGGCCAGTAGTGTCGCTGGCCCATCCCGGCGGATTGCGCACCAGCTACGAGCCGGTCCGTGCGGCCGTCCGGGTCGGTCAGCCGGTGACGGCTAAGACCGTGATCGGCGAGTTGGCGGCCGGGCACATCGGCTGCCGGGCCGCGGCATGTTTGCACTGGGGCGCGATGTGGGGTCCGGCGTCGGGCGCCGACTACGTCGATCCGCTAGGCCTGCTGGCCTCCACTCCGGTCCGGCTCAAACCGCTCGCCAGCTGATTCGCCGCCAGCGAAGTAACGCAACACCAGTAACAGCCGCCACAGGAGTCTCCGCCGCGAAGGGGCCGCGTTGACTCATCAAAAATGCCCGCCTGGTCCTTTCGTTGCCTCATGTGAGAATGCCCGCGTACGGCGTGTCGTTGAGGCCTGTGGGGTGGGGGCTGGGCTACCGCCGGATGATGGAGTTGACGTTGGCGCAGCGCACTGCCGTGACGAGGGCGATCGCGGTCCGCTACAAGCGGGCGGGTAAGGGCGAGAAGGTAAAAATTCTTGACGAGTTGTGTGCCACCACGGGGTGGCATCGTGATCATGCCCGTAAGGCATTGCGGGGCGCGCTGCGGCCACGCGTAGTGGGTGCGCGGCGGCCGCGTCCACCGAAGTATGGGCCGAAAGCGGTTGCCGCGCTGGTGTTGTGCTGGTCTGTGTTGGGGATGCCGGCAGGTAAGAGGCTGGCACCGATGCTGGGTGAGTTGGTGGCGGTGCTGCGCCGGTTCGGCGAGTTGGACATCGACGAGGACACCGCGGCGCTGCTGGTAGGCATGTCCGCGGCCACCGTCGACCGTCGGTTGGCCCCGGAGCGCAAGAAATACGCAGTTAGGGGACGCTCACGCACCAAGCCCGGCACCCTGCTCAAAAGCCAGATCCCGGTGCGCACGTGGGCCGACTGGGACGACGCCGTACCGGGATTCGTCGAGATCGACCTGGTCAGCCATGACGGCGGCAACCCCGCGGGCGAGCATGCCTGGACACTGACGGTCACCGACATCGCCACGGGCTGGACCGAGAACCGCAGCGTGCCCAGCAAGGCCCTCAAAGGGGTCATGGCCGCCCTCGACGACATCACCGCGGTAATGCCCTTCCCGATCCGCGGCATCGATTCCGACAACGGCTCGGAGTTCATCAACTTTCACCTGCTCGACTGGTGCTGCAAGCACCAGATCACCTTCACCCGCTCGCGTGCAGGCAACAAGAACGACGGCTGCCACGTCGAGCAGAAGAACTGGACCACCGTGCGCGCCCTAGTCGGCTACCACCGCTACGACACACCCGCAGAACTTGTGCTACTCAACAAGATCTGGACGCTGCAGTCCTTGCTGACCAACTACTTCTACCCCCAACAGAAACTCATCTTTAAAGCCCGCGACGGCGCGAAAATCACCAAGAAGTACGACACCGCCGCCACCCCGCACCGCCGCGCACAAACACACCCAAACCTGCCCACCACCGCCAAAGCGGACCTGACCCGCACCTACCTCGACATCAACCCCGCCGCCCTGCAACGCCAAATTCAGGCCCTGATGACCGAACTAATCACCTTGGCCATCACCAAGGCTGGACCCAAGCGCACAGCCCCGCCCACGCGGGCACCAACAAACGAGGCAACGAACCAGCTGTCGCGGGCATCCGGCACATGAGGCAACGAATACCGTCGCGGGCATATTGACATGAGGCAACAGGGGGGCACACCTTTTGCCCGCCTACGAGCGACAAGCTAACTGCGGTCGATCGGCCCGGTGTGGCGGCCGGCCGCGGCTCCTTGGAATAGTGGTTTGTGGCTGCGAGGCGGGCACACCGGGGATCCCACGCTCGGAAACTGCTGTGACACATGTGACACGCGCGGCATGCGGACTCGCCCCCACCGACGCCCCGCCATCAGGCCCGCGGGTGGGCTTGGTCGTGCACCGCCCGCAACCGGGATACCGCGACATGGGTGTACAGCTGGGTGGTCGCCAGACTGGAATGGCCGAGCAACTCCTGGACGACTCGCAGGTCAGCTCCGCCTTCGAGCAAGTGCGTGGCCGCGCTGTGCCGCAGCCCGTGCGGCCCGATGTCGGGCGCGCCGTCCACCGCGGCGACGGTCTGGTGCACGACGGTGCGCGCCTGTCGCACGTCGAGCCGCCGGCCCCGCGTGCCCAGCAGCAGCGCCGGCCCGGACTCCGCGGTGACCAGGGCGGGACGCCCGGCGGTCAGCCAGGCGCGCAGCGCTTCGGCGGCCGGCACCCCGAATGGCACGGTGCGCTGCTTGTTGCCCTTACCGAGGACACGCACCAGCCGGTGCCGAGTGTCCACATCGTCGATGTCCAGGCCGCACAACTCACTCACCCGGATACCGGTGGCATACAATATCTCGACGATCAGCCGGTCCCGCAGCGCCAACGGATCACCTTGCTCGGCACCAGATTTCGCGGCAGCCATGGCGTCCAGTGCCTGATCCTGGCGCAGCACCGCCGGCAGGGTACGGTGCGCCTTCGGCACTTGCAGCCGAGCGGCGGGGTCCCCGGTCAGCCGGCCGCGCCGCACCGCCCATGTGGTGAACGCCTTGACCGCCGAGGTGCGACGGGCCAGCGTCGTGCGGGCGGCGCCAGCCGCAGCCGCAGTGGACAACCATGACCGCAGGAGGGGCAGGCTCAATCCGTCCAAGCCGATTCCGCGTCCGTCAAGAAAAGCCAGCAGCGAGCGCAGGTCGCCCAAATAGGCGCGACGAGTGTGCGCTGAGCGACCGCATTGCAGCGCCAGGTACTCGTCGAACTCCTCGAGGATCGCCTGCACTCCCCCACGGTCGCAGGCGCGGCCCGCTGAGTCTCAGTCGACGCGCCGGAGTGTTTCCGGGGTGAGATCTTTCAAAGCGGGATATCCGTCAACGGCCATGATCAGGTCTGCTTCGGCCAGCATCGTGCGCAGCACGTGCACAACGCCGTCGACGCCGCCGAGTGCTAAACCGTACGCATACGGGCGGCCGACACCCACCGCGGTCGCGCCCAGCGCGAGAGCCTTGATGACATCGGCGCCGCTGCGGATGCCCGAGTCGAACAAAACCGGTAGACCGTCGGCCGCCTCGACCACCGCCGGCAGACAATCCAGCGCAGGCAGGCCGCCGTTGGCTTGCCGGCCGCCGTGGTTGGAGCAATAGATGCCGTCGACGCCGCCGTCCTTGGCGCGCCGGGCGTCGTCGGGATGGCAGATGCCCTTCACGATCAGCGGCAGCTGGGTCAGTGAGCGCAGCCAGCCCAGGTCGTCCCAGGTCAGCGGCGCTCCGAAGACTTGCACCCAGCGCAGCACGGCGCCTCGCGGGTCTTCCTCCGGAGGACGTTGCAGGATGGCACGGAAGACCGGATCGCTGGTGTAGTTGCTCAGGCAGTGTCCGCGCAGCTGCGGGAAGTTCGACGTGCTCAAGTCGCGCGGACGCCAGCCCGTGACCCAGGTGTCGAGCGTGACCACGATGCCCTTGAAGCCGGCCGCCTCGGCGCGATGCACCAGGCTGGCGGCCAGCTCGCGGTCGGTCGGTGTGTACAGCTGGAAGAACCCGGGTGTATCGCCCAACGCGGCGACGACGTCTTCCATAGGGTCGACCGTCAGCGTCGAGGCGACCATCGGAACCCCGGTGCGGGCGGCCGCGCGTGCGGTGGCCAGGTCGCCGTGGCCGTCCTGAGCGCACAGCCCGATGACGCCGATCGGCGCCATGAATAGCGGGGCCGGCAAGGTCAGGCCGAACAATTCAACGGATAGATCGCGTTGTGCAGCGCCGACGAACATGCGCGGGATCAGACCCCAACGCTCGAAAGCCTCGCAGTTGGCCCGCTGCGTGAGCTCGTCGCCCGCCCCGCCTGCGACGTACGACCACACCGACGGCGGCAGTGCCGTAGCGGCTTTGGCTTCGAGTTCCGCGAAGGCCATCGGCAGCGACGGCACCACTCCGGCCAGGCCTTGTAGGTATATCTCGTTTTGGTAGTCCCCGAAATGAGGTGAGAATGCCATGGCATGAGAATGCCAGCTGACCCTACCGAGCCCCAGCCTCTGCCTCAGCCAATTCTTTCTTCCATTGCCGGAACATCTCTTCGGTGCGTCCGCACCGCCAGTAACCGGAGATCGACGATGCCCATTTCGCGTCCACGCCGCGCTCTTTTCGGATGTAGGGCCGCAAGTTGTGCATGACGGTTTGCGCCTCGCCGTGGATGAAGACGTGCACTTGCCCCGGCAGCCACTCGGCGGTCGTGACCGCCTCAATCAGCGGCGCGTGATCGCCGGCACGGTCCTCGGAAACCAGATCGCCCCGGCCACCGCGATAAACCCAGCGCACCTCCACGGACTCCGGTGCGGTCAAAGGGATCTCGTCTTCTTGGCCGGCTACCTCGATGAAGGCCTTGCCGATCGCCGTGGCCGGCAACGCTTCCAGCGCGGCGGCGATGGCCGGGAGCGCCGATTCGTCACCGGCCAGTAGATGCCAATCGGCGGCCGGGTCGGGGGTGTAGGCGCCGCCGGGGCCCATCAGATAGATCGGCTGGCCGGGTTGAGCGGCAGCCGCCCATGGGCCCGCTATCCCGTGCTCACCGTGCACCACGATATCCACCGCGATCTCACGGGCCGCAACGTCGACATGACGGACCGTCATGGTTCGTACCGAAGGCCTTTTCTCGGGGGGCAGACCGGAAAAGCTGTCCAGGGTCAACGGCTCGGGCAACCCGGCCACGTCGACATCGTCTGCGACGAAAACCAGCTTGACGTAAGAGTCGGTGAACTTGCTGGGCACGAAGGTGTCGAAATGACTGCTCCCAAGCACTACCCGGACCATGTGTGGCGCGAGTTGTTGGGCACGGACAACTTCGAAGCTTTGCAGAGGTCGACCTGCCACTTATCCTCCTGTCCAGACCCAACCCCCGTCGACTATACGAGCCGCGCCGTCGCCGCAGCTTGGCCCGCATTGGTGCGGACGATTCGCCACTGCCCGTCGTGGCGCTGCACCAACCCGGCCACCTCGAGGATCGCCAAGGGCCCCAGCACCTGCTCGGGCACCAGCCCCGATGCGACCGCGATCTCGTCGACCGTGGCGGCGCCACGGCCCGGCAACGCCTCGTACACCTGACGCTCGGCCTCGGTCAGCCCGTCGATCGCTGTTGTTGGGCGCGGTTCTTCCGGTGCCAGCTCACCCATGCAACCGACAAGCTCGACAATGTCATCGGCTCGAGTGACCAGCTCCGCGCCGTTGCGCAGCAGCGCATGACAACCTGCCGACGCCGACGATGTCACGGGTCCAGGCACCGCCGCCACCACCCGCCCCAAAGCCCGCGCCCAGGCGGCAGTATTCGCGGCGCCGCTGCGCAGGCCCGCTTCCACCACCACCGCGGCCCCCGCGACCGCGGCCACCAGACGGTTTCGGGTCAGGAACCGGTGCCGCGCCGGGCGGACACCAGGCGGGTACTCGGTGAACAGCAGCCCGTGCTGGCCGATGCGATGCAGCAGTGCTGAATGACCGGCCGGATAAGGGATGTCGATTCCGCCGGCGAGGACGGCCACGGTGATTCCGTCGGCCGCCAGCGCCGCACGGTGAGCCGCGCCATCGATGCCGTAGGCGCCACCGGAGATGACCGCGACGTCGCGCTCAACCAGCCCGGCCGCCAAATCGGCCGCCACGTGCTCGCCATATGCAGTCGCCGCCCGAGTCCCGACCACAGCGGCCGCACGTTGCGCCGCCTCGTCGAGACGTGCGGGACCCAGCGCCCACAACACCATTGGCGGCCTGCCGCGAGGCCGCGCCGTAGCTCCAGGACCGCCGGCACCGCCGAATGCGGCAAATGCGAGCAGCGGCCACTCGTCGCCGTCTGGCGTGATCAATCGCCCGCCGCGGCGGGCCAGCAGCTCGAGATCCTCTGCGGCCCGGTCTATTCCGCGCCTGGCCTCGGTGTGCTGTGCCAGGTCCGCGTTCACCAGCCCGCGCCGGACCCGGTCGGCCGCCTCCACCGGGCCAACACATTGCACCAGGGCGGCAAGTTCCGCGCAGGGCGGTTCTGCCACCCGGGACAGGTAAGCCCATGCCCGCAGTGCGGAATCGTGGACCGCTATCGTCATCGCTGTGCTCCCGGTTGCCGGAAGCTGAGCGCGGCGGCAACCTCGTCGAGCCCGGGCGATACCCGGCCGGCCAAGTCAGCCAAGCTCCACGCGACCCGCAACGTGCGGTCCAGGCCACGGATGCTGAGCAGCCCGCGGTCCAGCGCGATGCGCAGCGGGGCCATCGCGGCGTTGCCGGGACGGAACTTTCGCCGCAACAGCGACCCGCTGACTTCGGCGTTGGTGCGAAATCCGTGCGGCTGCCAACGTGCTGCGGCCGCGTCGCGAGCCACTGCTACCCGCTGGCGAACCTGTGCGGTCGCCTCAGCATCCGTGACCGAGAATGCCCCAGCCCGCACCGGATGCATCTGCACCCGTAGGTCCACCCGATCCAGCAACGGCCCGGACAGCTTGCCCAGGTAGCGTCGTTTGGCCGCCGCCGCACAGATGCAGTCCTGTGGATCAGCCGGCGCGCACGGGCACGGGTTGGCGGCCAGCACCAGCTGGAATCGGGCTGGGTAACAGGCCACCCCGTCGCGGCGGGCAAGGCGAATTTCCCCGTCCTCCAACGGTGTTCGTAACGCTTCCAGCGCACTGACGCTGATCTCGGCGCATTCGTCGAGGAATAGCACTCCGCGATGCGCCCGGCTTACAGCGCCCGGGCGGGCCATCCCCGAACCCCCGCCCACCAGTGCCGCGACGCTGGAACTGTGGTGTGGCGCCACAAACGGCGGCCTGGTGATCAACGGCGTGTCTCCCGACAGTAGGCCGGCCACCGAGTGAATCGCAGTGACCTCCAGTGACTCACTGTCCGACAGCGGCGGCAGCAATCCCGGAAGCCGTTGCGCCAGCATTGTTTTGCCCACTCCCGGCGGTCCGGTCAACATGAGGTGATGCGCCCCGGCGGCCGCCACTTCGACCGCGAAACGCGCCTGTGCCTGCCCCACCACGTCGGCCAGATCCGCCGACGGCTCCGGAGTCGGGGCGCCCGCGCTGATCCTGTCGTCCAAGCCGGCCGACCCGCAAAGCCAGCTCTGCAATTGCCCGAGGGTGCGCACGCCCCAGACGTCGACGCCGTCGACCAGGCTGGCCTCAGCCAGGTTGTCTACCGGAACAACGACGGCCGGCCAGCCGTCACGTTTGGCGGCCAGCACCGCGGGCAGCACTCCGCGCACCGGCCGGACCCGGCCGTCCAGCGACAGCTCACCCAACAGAACCGTCTTTTCCAGACGTTCCCACGGGTTTTTTCGTTGCGCCGACAGCACGGCCGCGGCCAAAGCGACGTCATAAACCGATCCCATTTTCGGCAGCGTCGCCGGTGAGAGCGCGAGCGTGAGCCGGGCCATGGGCCAGCTGTTCCCGCAATTGGTGACCGCCGCCCGGACCCGGTCGCGGGATTCCTGCAGGGCGGCGTCGGGCAGACCCACCAGATGCACACCCGGCAGCCCCGAGGTGATGTCGGCCTCGATTTCCACGATTTCTCCGTCCAATCCACGCACCGCGATGGAGAATGCGCGCCCCAGCGCCATCAGCCGATCCCTTGCAGGTGGGTGATTTCGGGGGTGCGGCGCCGCCCGATCCGCACACCGATCACGTCGATGCGGACCGCCGCCCAGCGCTCGTCTTGGCCGGCCAGCCACAGCCCGGCCAGCCGGCGCAGCCGTCGGACCTTCCGTGGGGTCACCGCGTGGGCGAGGCCGCCATACCCGTCGCCGGTACGGGTCTTGACCTCGATAAATACCACGGTGCGGGTGGTCTCGTCGGAAGCAATCACATCGAGTTCGCCATAGCGGCAGCGCCAGTTGCGGTCCAGGATCCGCAACCCCATCCTCGTCAAGTGATCCACGGCCAGCGCCTCGCCCATCGCTCCCAGCTGGACCCGAGTCATAGTCTTTTGGGTCGTCATGCGGCCAACCTGCACGGTGGCCCCGACAAGGCAGGCCGCCACCGACGATTGTGGCCTCCGCAAAGACCGGTTATCCCCAGTCGAGTGCCTATCCACAGCCGGCTGGGCCGGACGGTTACGTAATCCGGTCCGCTCTGGCGTAGATGTTCATCGAGTCCTCCCGCAGGAAGGCCACCAGCGTTACCCCGGACTCGTCGGCAAGGGAAACCGCCAGCGACGACGGCGCGGACACGGCGGCCAGCACGGGAATCCCCGCCAGCACGGCTTTCTGCGTCAGCTCGAAAGATGCCCGCCCGCTGACCAGCAGCACCGAGGCATCCAGCGGTAGCCGCTCATGTTCCAGCGCCCAGCCGATGACCTTGTCGACCGCATTGTGCCTGCCGATGTCCTCGCGCACCACAAGCATCGTGCCGTCTACTCCGAACAACGCCGCGGCGTGCAGCCCCCCGGTGCTGTCGAAAACCTTTTGCGCCGCGCGAAGTTGACCGGGCATCGCCTTGAGCGGTGGCTGCGGCGACGGTGGCAGGATCTGCGCCGGGTGAGAAGCGGCTGATCAGCCGGACCGCGTCCAGCGACGCCTTACCGCAGACCCCGCACGATGAGGTGGTGTAGAAGTTACGGGTGACATCAAGATCGGGCATCTTGACGCCGGGAGCCAATGTCACGTCGAGAACGTTGTACGTATTTGCGCCCAATGCGCCATTGTCGCCGCGCCCGGCGCAGTAGCTAATGGTCAGCACATCGTCGCGGCCCGCGATTACCCCTTCGGTGAGCAGAAACCCTTGCGCGAGTTCAATATCCGAGCCAGGCGTGCGCATAGTCACCGTAACCGGCGCACCGTTGACGCGGATCCCCAACGGCTCCTCGACGACCAGGGTTTCCGGCCGGGTGACGGCCCGATCCGCGGTGAGATGATGTGCGCGTCGACGCGCCGTTACGTGGCCCACTGGATAGTTTCACCGTCGTCGGCCAGGATGCCGCGAGCCGCGGCTGAGCGCTGGAACCTCCCGGAGTCAAACTACCTTGGTTGGCGCCCGGGCGCCGGGAAGCCGAATTGCCGCCCTGCCATCCGACCACGATTGGCCCGACCGGCCCCTCGGCTGGCACAGCGTGCGCCGGTCAGCGTCACACCGCCGAAGCAAGCGCTGCCAAGGTCTCCGCCGAGGAGTGCCCTCGTTTGGCTTCGTCGCGGCCGCTTTATTGTCGATATTCTCGACTTGCGGCCGTTGGCTGCGCCACATCTCCAAGCGCTTGCCCGCGGTCGGAGATGTCGCTGAGAGATCGGCAGCAACACGACACATTGCGTGTGAGGCTCGTGTTTGCGACCGATAATCTACGGCCAATCAAGCGGGGGCAAATTGCCCGCGGACAACGCCGGGAATGAGGCAACATGGCACACGAAGCGAATGCCGGCGCGGACGGTTCAATACCTAGCGGGGAAAAAGGCGACCCGGCGACGGTCTTCGCGGCCCTCGCCGAGATCATTTATCAAGGCTTGGACGCCAAAGAGATGTACGCGGCTATCTGCATCGCCGCGACCCTGACCGTCCGCGGCTGTGACCACGCCAGCCTGTTGTTGCGCGACAACGACCGTTACGTCACTGTCGGCGCGAGCGACCGGCTCGCGCAGGAAATCGACGAGATGGAACGGCGTGCCGGCGATGGCCCGTGCATCGATGCGATCGAGGAAGAAACTCCCCAGATCGACACGGACCTGACCACGCCATCCCTTTGGCCCAAGCTGGCGGCCGTCCTCGTCGCAGAGACGCCGGTGCGCGGAGCCATGGGATTTCGGCTCCTGGTCGATAAACGCAAAGGGGCTGCGCTCAACCTATTCAGCGACACCGCCAATCTGTTCGACGCCGAGTCCGCCGGACGAGCGGCGGTGCTGGCAGCGTTCGCCAGCGTGGCCATCAACGCGGTCGCTAAGGGCGAAGATGCCGCTAGCCTCCGGCGAGGACTGCTCAGTAACCGCGAAATCGGCAAGGCGGTCGGCATGTTGATGCTGCTGCACGGAAAGACCGAAGAGCAGGCGTTCGACCTGCTGCGCCGGCACTCCCAGGCTTTGAACATCAAGCTGGCCGACGTGGCGCGGGCCGTCATCGAAAAGCGCGGTCAACTGCCATCCAACGGCGACAATCACCTTCCGCCGAGCACATAACTCGAGCTGTTCGGGCTATTCCGGCAGCCGCAGCTCGGGCTTCTCGACCTCTTCGATGTTGACATCCTTGAAGGTGATCACCCGCACCTGCTTGACGAACCGCGCCGGCCGGTACATGTCCCACACCCAGGCGTCGGATAAGCGCAGCTCAAAGTACACCTCGCCGTCGGCGTTCCGCGGCATCATCTCCACGCTGTTGGCCAGATAGAAGCGCCGCTCGGTTTCCACGACGTAGCTGAACTGGCCGACGATGTCCTTGTATTCGCGGTACAGCGAGAGCTCCATCTCGGTTTCGTACTTTTCGAGATCTTCGGCACTCATCTGCTCAGACGTCCTTCTCCCTGACAATTTCCCCGGCTTCTCGCTCAGGGCCCTTCGGGTTCCTGAGTGCCACTAGCGGCCCGCACCGTCGCCGGGTGGGAAGCCTGGTCCCATCTTTCCTCACCGTTATCCGTCACGCTCGACCGGAGGGTCCAGTTTGCATTCGGCCACCACCCGGGCGTTCGACCCGGTCGCCACGCGCCGGACGTTGATGAACGAATAGCGGTGCTCAGGGCAGGGGCCCAGCTCGGTCAGCGCCACGCTGTGCGCTGGTGTGCTGTAGCCCTTGTGTTCGGCGAAGCCGTAACCGGGGTGATGGGCGTCCATGGCGACCATCAACCGGTCCCGGCTGACCTTCGCCAGCACACTGGCCGCCGCGATGCAGGCTGCCGCCGCGTCGCCACCGATTACCGGCAGCGACGGCACCGGGAGTCCAGGCACGCGAAAGCCGTCGCTCAGCACATAACCGGGCCGTACGGACAGACCGGCCACGGCACGGCGCATGCCTTCGATATTGGCTACATGCACGCCGCGCCGGTCCACCTCGGCCGACGGTATGAACACCACGTGGTAGGCCAGCGCGTAGCGGCAGATCAAGGGGAACAGCTTCTCCCGCGCGGCCTCGGTGAGTTTTTTCGAATCATCAAGGGCGGCAAGGCTTTCCAAGCGTCCCGGACCGAGCACGCAGGCCGCCACTACCAGCGGGCCCGCGCAGGCCCCGCGACCCACTTCGTCCACCCCGGCCACGGGTCCCAGACCGCTGCGGTGCAGGGCGGACTCCAGGGTGCGCAATCCTGAAGACTTGCGGATCACCGTCCGCGGCGGCCAGGTTGTGGCCATAGCTACTGATTCTGCTGGGGGTTCACCGAACCCACGCCACCCCATCGCGACGGCGGCCACACGATGAACCTGGCCTTACCGATGACATTGGACACCGGCACGGTCCCCGACATCGGATCGCCGGTGCACAGCACGCCCTTGAGTGCGTCGGCCGGGACGCTGGTGCAGTGGGCGCGCGAGTCTGCCGAATGCGTCCGGTTGTCGCCCATCACCCACAGCCGTCCCGGCGGGACGGTTACCGGCCCGAACTCGCTGCCCAGGCACGGGTACACCGACGGGTCGGCCATCATGGTGGCGGGATTCAGATAGGGCTCCTTGAGCGGTTTGCCGTTGACCGTCAACCCGGTATCGGCCCGGCACTGCACCGTCTGTCCTCCGACCGCGATGACCCGCTTGACCAGGTCGTTCTCGTCGGGCGGCACGAAACCAATGAAAGACAGCGCGTTCTGCACCCAGCGCAGCGCGGTGTTGTTCGAACGGATCGACTTGTACCCGGCGTTCCAGGACGGCGGTCCCTTGAAGACAATGACTTCACCGGGATGCGGTGAGCCGAAGCGGTAGCTGAGCTTGTCCACCATGATCCGGTCGCCGACGCAGCCCGTGCATCCGTGCAGCGTGGGCTCCATGGATTCCGACGGAATCAGGTAGGGACGCGCCACGAACGTCAACATGACGTAGTAGAGCACCACCGCGATTACCGCCAGAATCGCGAGTTCCCGCAGCGCGGACTTCTTCTTGGGCTCGGCCTTGCCCGCTTCGGGCTCCTCGGGCGCCTCGGCGGCCGCAGGTGCCTCAGCAGGCGGGTCGGGGTCGCGAGTAGAGACCTTCGGCTCCGATTGACCAGCGTCGGACTGGGGCTCAGGTGAGTCCGTGGTATCGGTCACGAGATCAGCGTAGCCAGCGCAGTTTGTGCTCTTGTAAACCGCCGAGGCGAGCCGAAAAGGCCCCCAACGCGTGCGCGATCAGCGCTTCTCCTTGATCTTGGCTTTCTTGCCGCGAAGTTCACGCAGGTAGTACAGCTTGGCGCGGCGGACATCACCACGGGTCACCACCTCGATATGGTCGATGTTCGGCGAATGCACCGGAAAAGTCCGCTCGACGCCGACGCCGTAGCTCTCCTTGCGCACGGTGAACGTCTCGCGGATGCCTCCGCCCTGCCGACGGATCACCACCCCCTTGAACACCTGGATGCGCTCCTTGGCGCCCTCGATCACCTTGACGTGCACGTTGATGGTGTCGCCCGGGCTAAAGGCCGGGATGTCGTCGCGCAGCGACGCTTGGTCGACGAAGTCCAGCCTGTTCATGTGAGAAGACACTTCCTCGGGGTCGCGGCTTACGGCAGCTGCCCACACGCAGGAGTGAGGCGGTCACCCAGCCGATGGTTTCGGGCTTCCAGGCGTATCTCGCAGCAGCCGGAAGCGGCCCAGCCGGCCGACAACCGCTGGAGACAACTGGTCAATTGTGCCAGACAGTGTGCATGCAGTGAAAATCACAGGGAATCGCCGCGGTTCGCGACGAGCCGAAAGCGCTGGTGAATGGTACATATGACTGGGGTTAAAACGCGCTAGTCAAACCCGAACCTCAGCGTGATGCCGGGCAGATGGCGGTGCGGCCCGCCCACATGCACATTTTCATGACGTCTGAGGAGAGGCATGCGAGCACGGCCGCTGACGCTGCTCACCGCCACGGCGGCGGTGGCGTTGGTGGTCGTTGCCGGGTGCGAGGCAAAGGTACAGGCAAAGGCATACAGCGCCCCCGTGTACCCCGCACCCGGTTTGGTTTTTCCCCAGTCACCACCGCAGCTGGCTGAACTGCTGCTAGAGGCCACCATGCCGCCCCAGCCGGCTCAGGCAGTGCCGGGCGCCGGGTTCGGCGCAGTGCAAGCACGCGTCCAGCGGGCAACTGACCAGGCCGCCGCCAGCGGCGCCACCCTCTCGGTGGCCATCCTCGATCGCGCTACCCACCAGCTGGTCTCCAATGGCAACAGCCAGATCGTCGGCACCGCGTCGGTGGCCAAGCTCTTCATTGCCGACGATCTGCTGCTGCAGGAATCCGAGGGGAAAACCGCACTGACCGCGGACGACCGCCAGGCGTTGGACTTCATGCTGCAGTCATCTGACGATGGCGCCGCTGAGAAGTTCTGGGATCAAGGCGGCGGAGACGCCATCATCGCCCAGGTCGCGAGCCGATACGGACTGACGTCAACCACGCCGCCCAGCGACGGGCGCTGGTGGAACACCACCAGCTCGGTGACTGACCTGATCCGCTACTACGAGATGCTGCTCGACGGGTCAGGCGGGCTGCCAGCGGAGCGGGCCAAGATCATCGTCAACGATCTGGCCCAGTCCACCCCGAACGGAATCGACGGCTACCCGCAGCGGTTCGGCATCCCGGAGGGTCTGTACGCCGAACCGGTTGCGGTCAAGCAGGGCTGGATGTGCTGTATCGGCAACGACTGGATGCATCTGTCGACGGGGGTGATAGGCGCGGACCGCCGCTACATCATGGTGGTCCAGACGCTGCAGCCCTCCGATGACGCCACCGCGCGGGAGACGATCACCCAGGCCGTCAAGACGATATTTCCCAACGGCCGGATCTGGCCCACACCCGCCTAGTCGCCAGCTGAATTACCCGGCTCGCCCCCTCGCCGCTTCGCGGCTGGTGGTACCCCCACCTCGGCCCGCTCAGCGGGCCGCATCGTCGCCGGGCGAAGCGAGGTCGGGGCGGCGTTCACGAGTGCGCTGAAGCGAGACCTCCCGACGCCAGGCGGCAATTCGCGCATGATCACCGGATAACAGAACGTCGGGGACATCTAGCCCACGCCAGCTCAGCGGCCGGGTATAGCTCGGCCCCTCCAGAAGCCGGTCCAGGGCCGGCGAGTGCGAATCGTTGCGATGCGACGCAGGATTGCCGAGAACTCCGGCCAGCAGCCGCAGCACGGCCTCGATCATCACCACGGCGGCCGACTCTCCGCCCGGTAACACATAGTCGCCGATCGAGACCTCTTCGACCCGCATCCGTCGAGCGGCATCCTCGATGACCCGCTGGTCGATGCCCTCGTAGCGGCCGCACGCGAACACCAGGTGCGCCTCAGTGCTCCAGCGCTGAGCGGTGGCCTGCGTGAACAGCGAACCGGCAGGAGTGGGAATAACCAATAGTGTTTCGCTGGAACAGATTTCATCCAACGCTTCGCCCCACACCGGTGCCTTCATCACCATCCCCGGACCACCGCCGTAAGGCGCGTCGTCAACCGAACGATGCACGTCATGGGTCCACCGCCGCAGATCGTGCACCTTCAGGTCGACCAGACCCGACTCGATCGCCTTGCCCGGCAACGATTGTCGCAGCGGGTCCAGGTAGGCCGGGAAGATCGTCACAATGTCAATTTGCATGTCGATGCGCCTTGCTACGCCAGATCCAGCAGGCCCTCGGGCGGATCGATCTCGACAATGCGGTCGTCCAGCGACACCGACGTGACGATCGCGCTGACGAATGGCACCAATACTTCCTCTGTTTCGCTGCCATGATCCGCACGCCGCACCGCCAACAACTCACCGGCCGCGGTGTGCAGCACCTCGGCAACGACACCGACATCGGTTCCTGTCGTCGTCCGAACGTGAAGGCCTTCGAGCTGATGGTCGTAGTAGGTGTCCGGCTCATCGATCGGCGGCAGGTCATCGGAGTCCACGACAAACAAACTGCCCCGCAACGCGTCGGCTGCGTCACGGTCGTCCACCCCGACCAATCGCACCAGCAGCCGCCCACCGTGCTCGCGCGCGTGAGCGACGACATAGCTGCGCTCCTGGCCATCACCGCGGGATTTCTTGGCGCGCAACGTATTACCGGCAGCGAACCGGGCAGCGGGATCGTCGGTGCGGATTTCGACGACCACCTCGCCGCTCATGCCGTGCGCTTTCACTACGCGCCCGACTGTCAACTCCAAGGGAGTTCCATGAGCATGCGCTCCGCTACTGGTCGGTGTCCACCACGTCGACGCGGATACCGCGGCCACCGATACCGGCGACCAGCGTGCGCAACGCGGTCGCGGTACGCCCCCCGCGACCTATCACCTTGCCCAGGTCGTCGGGATGGACATGTACTTCGACAGTCCGCCCACGCCGACTGGTCACAAGGTCCACCCGGACATCGTCGGGGTTGTCGACAATCCCGCGGACCAGATGCTCAACAGCGTCGACGACAACCGTACTCATTGCGCCAATCAGCTTTCGGTTGTCGGCTCGGATGACTCGCCGCCTTCGGCCGGGGTCTCCGCCTGCTCGGCCTCGGGGGCGGCCTGGTCAGCAGATTCGGTAGCGGCCTCAGGCGCCTTGGCTGCTTTCTTGGCCGGGGCTTTCTTCTTCGGTTTCGCGGCCTCAGTGGTGGGCGCGCCGTCGGCGGCAGCCAACGCAGCGTTGAACAGCTCCAGCTTGCTGGGCTTGGCCGAGGCGACTTTCAGGCGGCCCTCGGTCGCCGGGCAGTCCTTTGAACTTCTGCCAGTCACCGGTGATCTTCAGCAGCTTGAGGACGGGTTCGGTGGGCTGAGCCCCCACGGAAAGCCAGTACTGGGCACGCTCGGAGTTGATCTCGATGAGGCTCGGCTCTTCCTTCGGGTGATAACGGCCGATGACCTCGATCGAGCGGCCGTCGCGCCGCGTCCGCGCGTCGGCGACGGCGATGCGGTATTGGGGATTGCGGATTTTGCCAAGCCGAGTGAGCTTGATCTTCACAGCCATGGTTACGCGATTTCTCCTGTGTGTGTCACGCTGCAATTCAGCTTCCAGGGCAGGATGCCCGGATCCGGTTTTGCCTCGCGTGTGTGACCGCCGAACAGCACGTGGTCGCGCGGCAGACAGCCGCCTATTGTGCCAGAACGGGGGCCGTCGGCAGAAATTCGCCTCACTGGCTCACATCACTTTCTGGAAGACCTTCGTTTCGACCCGGCGGGTCATCCGCCAGCCCTCGGGGGTGCGCACGAACTCATCGTCGTACCACAGCCCGCAGAACAGCACCTGGTCCTTGTCGCCGGGGAGCACCATGGGGTTGAAGCAGATCACTCGCGACGACGCGGTATCCCCGTCGATGCGGACGGAGAAGTTGCCGAGCATGTGCGCATATACCGGGAAGTTCGGCAGCACCTGCGACAGCCACTCCTTCACCTCGGGATATCGGCCGTCGATGCCCCCTAATGCTCGATAGTCGATGTAGGCGTCGGGCGTGAACACCTTGTCCAGGTCGTCGAATCGGCGCTGGTCAATGGCGGTGGAGTAGTCCACCAGAAGCTGCTGGATCTCCAAGCGGTCGGAAATTTCGGCCAGGCTCAACATGCATCGGACAGTACTGAAAATAGGCGTCACGCAGGCCTGGAAGTTAGACTTTGCGCCCATGCGGAAGCTCATGGCCGCAGTCGCTGCTCTGCTCGCCGTCGGTGCCTGTGGTGTCACCGTCAGCGTGGCCACTGCGTCGGCCGACAGTATGCAGCCGGTCGGCTCGGTGCCGATCCCAGACGGCCCGGCCCAGACCTGGATCGTGGCCGATCTCGACAGTGGTCAGGTGCTGGCCGGCCGCGACCAGAATGTGGCCCACCCGCCCGCGAGCACCATCAAGGTGCTGTTGGCGCTGGTGGCCCTGGACCAGCTGAGCCTGGACTCCACCGTCGTCGCCGACGTCGCCGACACCCAGGTGGAGTGCAACTGCGTCGGCATCAAACCGGGCCGCACCTACACCGCGCGCCAACTGCTCGACGCCCTGCTGCTGGTTTCGGGTAACGACGCCGCCAACACGCTGGCACAAATGCTGGGCGGCCCCGACGCCACGGTGGCCAAGATGAACGCCAAAGCCGCGTCCCTGGGGGCGACGAGCACCCATGCGGCGACCCCGTCCGGTCTGGACGGGCCCGGCGGCTCCGGCTGGTCGACGGCGCACGACCTGGCCGTCATCTTCCGGGCCGCGATGGCCAATCCGGTGTTCGCGCAGATCACCGCCGAGCCGTCGGCGATGTTCCCCGGCGATAACGGCGATCACCCGATCACCAACCAGGACGAACTATTACAGCGCTATCCCGGCGCCATCGGCGGCAAGACCGGGTTCACCAACGCCGCCCGCAAGACGTTCGTCGGCGCCGCTGCCCGCGGCGGCCGCCGGCTGGTGATCGCCATGATGTACGGGCTGGTGAAAGCAGGGCGGTCCGACGTACTGGGACCAGGCCGGCAGCCTGTTCGACTGGGGTTTTGCACTCAACCCGCAGTCCAGCATCGGCTCGCTGTAACTGGTGCGAAACCGCTAGTCACAGCCCCTCATTCGGCAATACCCCGGTTATCAGGGTCGTCAGCAGCGCAATCCGTCGCTCCTCGATATCCGGATCTGGCAGCACCGCTCGCACCAGGGCGGCACCGTCGAAGACGTTGGTCAGCAAAGCCACCAGGACCGGAAATGTCTCCTCCGGGAAGCTCTCCGCTCCGGGCAGTGCGCGCGCGGCGTCGTTAATCTTCGTCGGAGTATCGCCCGAGCACCTCGCGCAGATGGGCGTTGAGCTTCTCGTCGGTGCGGGCAGCGATCATCAGTTCGTACAGCACCGCGTTCGTGGAACTGCTGGTGATGTCCCGCAGAATCGTCAGCGCCGCTTCCAGCGCCGGCCGGTCGGGCGGTATCTGCGCGACCTGCTTGGTGAATGACTTCAGCTGGCGGCGCAGCACTTCGGATGCTGTCGCCGCCATGAAATCGCCCATCGTCTCGAAGTGACGGAACAGGGCGCCCACGGACACCCCTGCGCGCTTGGTGATCACGGCAGCGGATGCCCGGGCGTATCCGACCTCGACGATGCTGGCGATGCAAGCCTCGAGGAGCCGCCCGACGGTCTCCTCACGGCGCTGCTGCTGGGTTCTGGCCATGTCAGATGCTGGCGCTCACGGCTGCTGCCTGATGACGCGAACCTGCCCGCAGGTACCGGCCCGACTTCACGGTCTGGCCGTAGCCATCGCGGAATTGGCCGTTGCGGAAGACGACGGCACCGCCCACGCCGGTCGCGACCACAGCCTCGTCGTTGCGGTTGACCATGCGCCGCAAGCCACCGTAGAAGGGGACCTCTTCCTCGTAGTAGCCGTCGACCGAGTCGTTCAGACCGGCAGGGTCGATCACCACGAAGTCCGCACGGTCGCCTTCGCGCAGCGTGCCGGCGTCGATGCCGAACCACTCCGCCAGTTCGCCGGTCAGGCGATGCACCGCCCGTTCAGTGGACAAAAACGGCGTGCCGGCCCGGTAGGCATCCCGGGTGCGCTTGAGCATCCGCAACCCGAAGTTGTAGAAGGCCATGTTGCGCAGGTGTGCGCCGGCATCGGAGAAGCCCATGTGGATGCTGGGCTCAGCGGCGAGTTTGTTGAGCTGCTTGGGCCGGTGGTTGGCCACGATGGTTGTCCACCGGACGTTGCGCTCGCCGTTTTCGACGAGCACATCGAGGAACGCGTCGAGCGGGTGCAGTCCGCGCTCGTCGGCGATCGCGCCGAAGCTCTTGCCGATCAACGACTTGTCGGGGCACTCGACGATCACCGCGTCGTGGAAGTCGCGGTGCCACAACGACGGTCCCAGCTTGCGGCGGTCGAACTCACGCCGGAACCAGCGGCGGTATTCCTTGTCGGCCAGCAACTCGTTGCGCTGCCAGTAGGTCGCGCAGATGCAGGGCCGCCGTTCCGGCGCCGAACTCTTCGAAGACCGGCAGATCGACTCCGTCGGAGTACAACTCGAACGGCACCGGCAAATGCTGGAACCGCACGCTCGAGCGAAGGACGGCGTTGAGCACGCGGGTGCCGAACCCGAAGATGTGCACGGCAAGCGGCATCGACTTGGCGTCGGCAGACACCAGCATGCTCATCCGGACCCCCTTGCCGCGGCCGAAGATCCGGCTGCTCGTCAGGAAGAACATCAGTGCCGACGCCGGGTTCTCGACGTCAGGGGCGCTCTGCAGCATCCGGCCGCGCTTGCGCAAGACTTTGATCAGCTTGCGCCGCTCCCGCCACGTCGCGAATGTGGACGGCAGCGCACGCGACCGGAACCGGTCGCCGTCGAGCTTGTCGATTGCCGCGTCCATGCCGGACATGCCGAGCATCCCCGCCTCGAGAGCTTCGTCGAGCAATGTTGCCATTTTCTCCAGTTCGGCATCGGTGGGCTTGACGGTGGCGTCGGTGGCGCGATCAAGTCCCAGCACCGCGGTCCGCAGGTCCGAATGACCAAGCAGGGAGCCGACATTCGGGCCGAGCGGGAGCGCGTCGATTGCCTCGATGTATTCCGCCGCCGTCGACCACGTTCTGTTGGCGTTCAGCGCGCCATAGACGTATTCGCGCGGCACCGCCTCGACCCGGCTGAACAGGTCGGCGGCGTCCTCGGAGTTGGCGTACACGGTCGACAGCGAGCAGTTGCCCAGCAGCACCGTGGTGACACCGTGGCGCACCGACTCCCGCAGGCCGGGGTCCAGCAGCACTTCGGCGTCGTAGTGGGTGTGCACGTCGATGAAGCCAGGCACGATCCACTTGCCCGCAGCGTCGATCACCTCGGGGCAACCAGTCTCGTCCAGCCGCCGGGCGGACACCGTGGCGACCACGCCGTCGCGAATACCGAGCGTACGGGTTTGCGGCGCGTTGCCGGTGCCGTCGAACCACAATCCGTCGCGAATGATCACGTCGTAAGCCACTGTGTTCCCTCCAGGTCGTTGCGTTGCAACGACGCTAGCATAGATAGTAAGTACTCGCAATCTTTTTCTGATCGACAAGTACGCACATGTAAAAGTGCTGTTCAGGAGGGGTAAAGCCCGATTACCGATGCGGCGTTGTGATCGCCGCTGTGGGGGTGTCAGGGACCGTCGCGGGGTCTGGCACAGTGACCGCCGGTGGCACGTCGCCGCTGCGGGTGACCATCGCCGGTGCCCGGAGTACGGCTCCCTGCTGGGCGCACTCATTGCTTTGCACAGTGACCGTCATTTCGCCTACTAACTCGCTTTGCGACTGCGGTCGCAACGACAGCACCTGCGTCATGACGTGCATCCCTCGCACTCCGTTTGGCCCAATACAGGGGAATGTTGCCGTTTCCGGCCGGGACAGCCAACGACCGTCGCGGAAGTCCAAGATGACGGGTTCGCCACCAGGCGATTTCGCTTGTGTGTGGTCATTGTCGTCTAGCAGGGTGCCGGCAGCTGTGCACGAGCTCGGCGTGCACGACGAGCGGAAGGCCCACCAGGTGTTCACGTCAGGTGGTTGGGGGTCGGGCGTGTAGTTGAACGTCTGCTTTGTGCGTTGGACCTCGACGCGGTAAGTGCCGTCGAGTGGGGCGGGCGGGGCGACCGGGGTGCTGGCCGTCGGGGCGCTGGCCGCGGCCGATGTGCTCGTCGTCGGGCGGGCGGCTTGAGTGGCGATCGTCTCGGTCTTGCGCCCGATCACGAAGCCGAGCGCTATCAGCCCAACGACGAGCATCACCGCCGCGGTCGACAGCACGATCTCGCGCGGCCTGCGTCTGCGCCGCGCAGTTGCCGGGTTCTGTCCGGCCGGTGCCGCCGGCGCCTTCCTCCCGGTAGAGAAGTCGCCCAGGCGCCGCGCCAACGCCCCCGCCGCCGACTGCAGCCTCGTGCGGCCTGGTTCGGGCTTCGCAGCGCCGGGTACGGACCCGGGTGCCGATTCGGTGTTGTACGTGTCGTCACTCTCGGGCCAGGCGTAGGCGGGGTAGTCGACGACGAGAACAGCTTCGGGGCTGCGATCACCGATCGAGACGCCGGCCGCTTCGTTGGCCGCGTCGGCGAACTCGCGGCAGCTGTCGAACCGATCCGCAGGTCGTCTGGAAAGCGCTCTGGAGAAGACGCCGTCCAGGCGTGCCAGCTCCGGGCGCTGGTCACTGAGTCTTACCGGCGCAGCGTTGACAAGCTGGCGCAGCGCCGCGGCCGGATCGGTGTGTTCCACCGGCGGCACACCGGTCAGCAGGTGATATGCGGTGGCCGCCAGTGCGTACTGGTCGGCGCGCCCATCGATGTCGGCGCCCATCAATGTTTCCGGTGCGGCGTAGGCAACCGTGCCGACGGGGGCATTTCCCCCAGCGGCGCCTGTGGGCTCGCCGAGTTGCCGAGCTATCCCGAAGTCGCCCAACAAAATCCGTTGTTCGCCTTCCCCCCGGCCCGTCAACAAGATGTTGGTGGGTTTGACATCGCGATGCAGCAGTCCACGCTGGTGGGCGTAGTCAAGAGCTCCGGCGATGGCGGTCACGATGGCAAGTACCTCGCCGGCCGGTGAAACCGCCGGGAATCGATCGGCCATGAGCCGCGCGGCGTTGGTGCCTTCGACGTATTCCATCGCGATGTACAGCTGGCCTTCGAACTCGCCGCGCACATGCACCCCGACGATGTTCGGGTGATACAGATTTGCCGCGATCGGGGTCTCCGCCCGAAATCGCCGGCGGAAGTCGTTATCCGTCGACAGCGCCAGCGAAAGAACTTTCAAAGCCACCCAGCGTGCCGATCGGGGATCCTGGACGAGGTAGACCGTACCGGTCGCTCCAGAACCCAGCCTCCGCGCGACGATGTACCCGGCAAAGGTCGCGCCGCTGGCCAACGCCATTCCGCGATCCTAACCGCTCTCGCGACGCCGTGCGCGACTAGCCCTTTGGCCGAAACGTCTTGCCGCGCAGTATCACCAGATCGGGCCGGTTGAGCACAGCGGGACCCAGCCGCGGATCCTGCGAGTAGCACAACAGGTCAGCCGATGCAGCCTGATCAAGACCGGGCCGGCCCAGCCAGCGGCGGGCATCCCAGCACGCCGCACCCAACGCCTCGGTAGGGCTCATCCCGATGCCCTTGAGGGCCTCGACCTCGTCGGCGATCCGTCCGTGCGCGACCATGCTGCCGGCATCGCTGCCGGCGTACACCGGCACGCCGGCAGCGCGCGCCGCGGCCGCCCGCCCATAGCTGCGGGCATAAAGGTCGCGCATGTGGGCCGCATAGGTCGGATAGCGCCCAGCAGCGTTGGCAATGCCCGGGAAGTTCTCGATGTTGATCAGCGTGGGGACCAACACGGTTCCGTGCCCGAGCATCAGGGCGATGGTGTCATCGGTGAGCCCGGTGCCGTGTTCGATGCAGTCGATGCCGGCGTTGATCAGGCCGGGCAGCGCGTCCTCGCTGAAGACGTGCGCGGTGACGCGTGCGCCGTGGGCGTGTGCGGTATCGATCGCGGCCTTGAGCACGTCGTCGGACCACAGCGGGGCGAGATCGCCGATTTCGCGGTCGATCCAGTCGCCGACCAGCTTGATCCAGCCGTCGCCGCGCCTCGCCTGCTCGGCGACGGCTGCCGGCAGCTGCGATTCGTCTTCGAGCTCGACCGCAAGGCCGGCTGGATAGCGCTTGGGTCTAGCCAGATGTTTTCCGGCCCGGATGATGCGGGGCAGATCGGCGCGGTCGTCGAGGCTGCGGGTGTCGGTCGGTGCGCCGCAGTCACGCAATAGCAGCGCGCCGACGTCGCGTTCCGTCTCGGCTTGGGTGATCGCCTCGTCCAGTTCGACCTCGCCGTGCTGACCAAGCCCGACGTGACAGTGCGCATCCACCAGTCCGGGCAGGATCCAGCCGCGGTCAAAAATGGTGTCGGCTCCGGCAATCGGCTCCATGCTGATGCGGCCGTCGACGATCCACACTTCGATCTCGGTCTCGTCGGGCAGCCCTAGACCTCGCACGTGCATGCGCAACGTGCGGCTACTTCGTGCCCGGGAACTTCAGCTTGGACAGGTCGAAGTCGGCCAGCCCGGGCGGCAGCTCATTGAGGCCTTCGGGCATCTGCGACAGATCGGGGAATCCTGTCGGCATACCCGTCATTCCCGGACCGAACGGGCTCTTGACCTTCGGCGGCGTCGGGCCGCGTGCCCCCTTCTTGCCTTTCTTTCCGGCCTTTCCCTTGGCCTTTCGCGTAGCGGACTTGCGGCCCATACCTGGTATGCCCATGCCACCGAGCATGGACGACATCATCTTGCGTGCTTCGAAGAAGCGGTCGACCAACTGATTGACCTCGGACACCGTCACACCCGAGCCGTTGGCGATACGCAGCCGCCGCGACGCGTTGATGATCTTCGGGTCGGCCCGCTCTTGCGGCGTCATAGCGCGGATGATGGCCTGCAACCGATCGAGTTGTCTGTCGTCGATCTCGGCCAGCGCCTCCTTCATCTGACCCGCGCCGGGAAGCATGCCCAACAGGTTGCCGATCGGACCCATCTTGCGGATGGCGAGCATCTGTTCGAGGAAATCCTCCAGCGTCAGCTCGCCGGCGCCGATTTTGGCGGCGGCGGCCTCGGCCTGCTCAGCGTCGAAGACCTGCTCGGCCTGCTCGATCAGGCTCAGCACGTCGCCCATGCCCAGAATGCGGCTGGCCATCCGGTCCGGATGGAAGACGTCGAAGTCCTCCAGCTTCTCGCCGGTGGACGCGAAAAGGATTGGGACACCGGTCACCTCGCGGACCGACAACGCGGCCCCACCGCGGGCGTCACCGTCGAGCTTGGTCAACACCACACCGCTGAAGCCGACACCCGCGCCGAACGCCTCGGCGGTGGTGACGGCATCCTGACCGATCATCGCGTCCAGGACAAACACCACGTCGTCGGGGTTAATGGCGTCCCGGATGGCCGCGGCCTGGGCCATCAGCTCGTCGTCAATGCCGAGTCGGCCGGCGGTGTCGACGATGACGACGTCGAAGTGTTTCGCTTGGGCCTCGGCAAGCCCCGCCGACGCGACGGCGACCGGGTCACCGGGGCCGGACTCGGGCGACGCCCCGGGATGCGGCGCGAACACCGGCACCCCGGCACGCTGACCGACGACTTGCAGCTGGTTCACTGCGGCCGGACGCTGCAGGTCGCAGGCCACCAAAAGCGGTGTGTGTCCCTGCCCGCGAAGCCACAGCGCCAGCTTGCCGGCCAGGGTGGTTTTACCGGAGCCTTGCAGGCCGGCGAGCATCACGACGGTCGGCGGCGTTTTCGCGAACGCCAGCTGACGGGTCTCACCGCCCAGGATGCCGATGAGCTCTTCGTTGACGATCTTGACGACCTGTTGCGCCGGGTTCAGGGCACCGGACACCTCGGCGCCCCTGCCGCGTTCTTTGATCCGGCCGACGAAAGCCCGCACGACGGGCAGCGAGACGTCGGCTTCCAGCAGCGCCAGCCGGATTTCGCGGGTGGTGGCCTCGATATCGGCGTCGGTCAGTCGACCCTTGCCGCGCAGTCCCTGTAGGGCACCGGTCAACCGGTCAGACAGCGATTCAAACACCCCGCCAGCCTAGTGGTGACCGCGAGCGCGGCGAAGCCGGGCGCGGCGGGTCACCACCCAATTAACCCCGTGGTGACCGCGAGCGCGGCGAAGCCGGGCGCGGCGGGTCACCCACCCAATTAACCCCGTGGTGACCGCGAGCGCGGCGAAGCCGGGCGCGGCGGGTCACCACCCAATTAACCCCGTGGTGACCGCGAGCGCGGCGAAGCCGGGCGCGGCGGCGTGGCCAGAAGTTATTCTCAGGGATCGTCGCAGCTAACCCGCATGGGTCGACGCCGCGGCTGGCGCCAAACAAAGGGTCAGGCTCATGCTCGAGGTGATCGACAAGGGGTCCTGCAGTGAAGCGCATCCGGTGCCGCTGCTTTTCGTGCACGGCGGCTGGCATGGCGCGTGGTGTTGGGACGACCACTTCCTGGACTTCTTCGCAGATGCGGGATATCGCGCGGTCGCACTGAGCCTGCGTGGACACGGCACCAGCCCCACGACGAAGCCGTTGCGCTCATGTTCCATCGCCGACTATGTCGACGATGTCGGTGCCACAGCTGACAAACTGGGTGGCCAGCCTGTGCTCATCGGTCATTCCCTGGGCGGCTTTGTGGTGCAGCGGTACCTCGAAAACCACAGTGCGCCGGCCGCGGTACTGGTGGGGTCGGTGCCGCCGCAGGGCGTGCTCGGACTGGCATTGTGCGTCTGGCGCCGCCACCCCTGGATCTCCATCCGGGCGTTCGCCGGCGGCACACTGCTCGAATTCATCAACACCCCGGCTCTTACCCGCGATTACCTCTTCTGCGCACACACGCCCGAGACCATCGTTGAATCCTGTATGACGCGCGCCCAACCCGAGAGCATTCGTGCCTCAGCGATCGATCCGACGTTCCGCCGCGTCAAAACCGGGCGAGTAACCACGCCAATGCTGGTTCTCGGTGCCGAGCACGACGGCTTTGTCAGCATCGCCGACGTGCACGCCACGGCACGCGCCTACCAGACCGAACCAGAATTCTTTTCCAGCATGGGGCACAACATGATGCTCGAACCCGGATGGGTTGACATCGCCGAACGAATTCACGCCTGGCTTGAAACCCGCGACCTGGTGAACCAAGCACGATAGCCGGACGCAAGTCGCTACTGCGCCGAAAAGCGTTGCCATGCTACATTTCACACCCGCCAACGGGCCGCGCTGGCCGTGTCGGGGCACAAAACTTTCGCTTGGCTCTCACCTGCACACGCCGGTGAACCGCCATGCGTGCAGAACATCTACAGAGGGGCGTCGATGCATGGCCAGCTCCGGGATCTACGTCGCGAACTCAACACGCTCGTGTCGATAGCCCATCACCGCACCGGCAAACCGCACGGCTGGATCCACAGCGAACTCCGCCGCCGCTGCGCAGGGCCGCCCATAGCCGCTGCGACCCGCGACCAGCTCAGGGCACGCATCGATGCCCTGCGGCAGCTCAACTCGGAGCAATCGTGACCCCTGTGCAGCAGTGCGGCCTAATCGCCGACGGGCTCGTCGAGCAGTACGTCGGCGGAGGCGCCCAACACAGCCAACAGATGTTGCTCAACTGCGGCTCGCGCGTCTTCATCGCTCTTCGCGGACGGCTCGGCTGTGCCGGGCTCGGTCGGCACCGTTACACAGAACACATCGGCCGCGGTCGATCCAAACGTGTTGACCTTCGCCCAGACGATGTCTGCTCCCCCGCACTCCAGCGCCCGGGTCAATAGCGCGAGCAAGCCCGTCCGATCCATGGCGCGAATTTCGAGAATCATCTGGCCTTCAGCGGCAGCCTCGAGCCACAGGATGCGCGGCGGGGCGGTCGAACGCGTGACCGGCACCCCTACCTGAATCTCCCCGGCCCGCACGGACGCCGAATTGGCAGCATCGCTGTCACGCTTCTCCAGCGCGCCTAGGACGTCGACGTCGCCATTGAGGGCGCCGACGAACTGCTGGCGCAGCAGGTCTGCCGCGGGCGGGGAACCAAAGAGTGGCGACACCACGAACTCGGTGATCGCCACACCGTCGTCAGTGTTGACCGACGCCGAATGGACACGCAGCGAGTTCAGCGCCAGCACGGCGGCGGCTTTCGATACCAATCCCCGGTCATCTGGCGCTACCATCACCACGTGGATGCGCGTGCTGTCACCCGGCCTGATCTCCACATGCACCCCGTGGTCGGCGGCTAGTGAAAGATAGTGGGGCGCAGTCGGATCGGCCTGTGGCAGGGGCTCACCTGCCATCACCATCCGGCAGCGGCGCACCAGGTCCTCGACCAGAGATGCCTTCCATTCGCTCCATACCCCTGGGCCGGTGGACTTCGAGTCGGCCTCGGTCAGCGCGTGCAGCACCTCGAGTAGTAGCGGATCCCCGCCCAGAGCTTCCGATACGTCCTTAATGGTTTTGGGGTCGTTCAGGTCGCTTCTGGTGGCCACGATGGGCAGCAGCAGATGGTGGCGGACCAGCTTCGACACGAACTCGACGTCTGTGGGCGAGACCCCCAGCCTGGGGCCGATCTCAAGGGCCATCTCGGCCCCGAGCACACTGTGATCAACACCCCGGCCTTTGCCGATGTCGTGCAGCAGCGCGCCAAGCGCAAGCAGATCGGGTCGCGCCACGCGAGTGGACAGCGGCGCCGCATTCACAGCGGTCTCGACCACATGACGGTCCACAGTCCACTTGTGCGCGACGTCGCGGGGCGGAAGGTCGCGGATTGGGCCCCATTCCGGCAACAACCGGCCCCACAGCCCGGTGCGGTCGAGCGCTTCGATCGTCGCCACTGCCGTGGGGCCGGCGCTGAGCACAACCAGAAAGTCGTCCAATGCCTCGCGCGGCCAGGGAATTGGCACCTCCGGGGCGCTCGCCGCCAGGCGACTCAGCGTGGCGGCACCGATGGGCAATCCGGTGTCGGCCGATGCGGCCGCCAGGCGTAGCACCAGCCCGGGGTCGCTTTCGGGTTGGGCATCCCGGGCGAGCACGATTTCCCCGGCATACTCGACCACGCCCTCGTCCAGTGGTCGCCGCTTCGGCCGCCGCACCAAGGCCGAGATGCCGCGGCGCGGCAATGCGTTTTCGGCGGTCCGCAGCCCGGTTTCAGCGTGGTAAGCAATGGTGCGGGCTGCGCCGGACAGCATCCGCGCCAGGTCGAATCTGTCGCCGAAATGCAAGGCCGCGCTGATGTCGTCCGCGTGCTGGGCCAGCAGCAGATCACGTCCGCGACCAGACACCCGGTGCAGTTCGGTGCGCACGTTGAGCAGTATCAGATACGCAGCATCCAGCGAACCCCCGGGCATGTCCGGGTTGTCCATACCGTGGCGGTCGATGAGCTGGGCGACCCCCAGCGCGTCCAGCAATTGGACGTCGCGAAGGCCGCCGCGACCCGATTTCAGATCCGGCTCGGCACGTTGCGCGATCCGGCCACAACGCAGCCAGCGCGCATCCGTCATTTCGACAAGCTCATCCATTCGGGAACGAATTGCACTGCGCCACTGCCGTCGCGCCCCGTCGATCAGTTCCGCCGACAGCTGCGCGTCCCCGGCGATGTGGCGAGCGTCCAACATGCCCAGGGCCGCGATCATGTCGCTGTTGGCGACGCTCAGTGCCCCTGACACGGTCCGCACGCTGTGGTCAAGCCGAACGTTGGCGTCCCACAGTGGATACCACAGCCGATCGGCGACTCGCTCCAGCACGTCGGCAGACTTGTTGTCGTGCAACAGCATTAGGTCCAGATCGGAATACGGCACCAGCTCGCGCCGGCCCAAGCCGCCGATTCCGACAATCGCGAAGCCATTGGAATCGGTGATCCCGATCTCGGCCGCCTTGGCGGTCAGCCAGGACTCGTGTAGATCCAGCCAGGCTTGCCGTAGCCCGGCCGCATCCAGTTCACGACCATCTGACAGCAGTTGGCGCCGCGCGGCAGCCAAATCGCTTGCCCCGCAGGCGCTTTCTGTTCCCGTGAGCTCTGCTGCCCCGGACGGGTCGGGCCGGTTCGGTTTCATGCCCTCCCGGCCCGCCCGGGTTGGATCAGCAATTTGCGGCTAGCCTCATAAAGCATCGGTTCCGCGTTCACCGGTGCGTACTCGCACAATGGTTTCCACGGGGCTGACCCAGACTTTGCCGTCACCGATCTTGCCGGTGCGCGCCGACCGGACAATGCCGTCCACGACTTTGTCGACAATGGAATCGTCGACGACGGTCTCGATCCGCACCTTCGGCACGAAATCGACCGAGTACTCGGCACCCCGGTAAACCTCGGTGTGACCCTTCTGCCGTCCATAGCCCTGAACTTCGCTGACCGTCATCCCCAGGACGCCCGCCTCTTCGAGGCTGGTCTTGACATCATCGAGGGTGAACGGCTTCACGATCGCGGTGATCAGCTTCATTTCTGCTCCGCCTCCACTTTTTCGTCGGCGCGCTCCTCCAGGCCGTTACGGGTGTCCTCCACGCTGACCTTGGGTGGAAGAACCGAGCCGGTGACCACTGCGAAATCGTAACCGCTCTCGGCGTGCTCAGCCTCATCGATACCCGAGGCTTCTGCCTCAGGACTGAGACGCAGCCCGATGGTGTATTTCAGGATCAAGGCCAGGATAAGGGTGACGACGCCAGAATAAATAAGGACACTGAACGCCCCGACCGCTTGCCGTTCCAGCTGGGCCCAACCACCGCCGTAGAACAATCCCTTGGACACACCCGCGACGCCGCTGATGGCCGGGCTCTCCGGGGCGGCAAGCAGACCCACCAGCAGCGTGCCCGATAGACCCCCGACCAGGTGGACCCCGACCACATCGAGCGAGTCGTCGAAGCCGAGCTTGAACTTCAGCCCGACCGCCAGCGCGCATACCACACCGGCCACCAAGCCGACCACCAATGCGCCCAGGACGTTGACCGACGAGCAGGACGGTGTGATGGCGACCAGTCCGGCCACGATGCCCGACGCCCCTCCCAGGGTCGTTGCCTTGCCATCGCGGATGCGCTCTGTGAGCAGCCAGGCGAGCATGCCGGTGGCCGTTGCGACCGTAGTGGTCATGAATGTCGACCCGGCGACACCGTTGGCGCTGGTGGCCGAACCGGCGTTGAATCCGTACCAGCCGAACCACAGCAATCCCGCACCGAGCATCACAAACGGCAGATTGTGCGGCCGGAACAGCGTCGTAGGCCAGCCGCGGCGCTTGCCCAGGACGATCGCCAGCATCAGGCCGGCCACACCGGAGTTGATGTGGACCGCGGTCCCGCCTGCGAAGTCGATCGCGTGCAGCTTATTGGCGATCCAGCCGCCGTGCTCGGCCGCGAAACCGTCGAACGAGAAGACCCAGTGCGCCACCGGGAAGTAGACGAAGGTCGCCCACAGTGCGGCGAATACCAGCCAGGCGCCGAACTTCAGCCGGTCGGACACGGCGCCCGAGATCAGCGCGACCGTGATGATCGCGAACATCAGCTGGAAGGCCACGAATACGATGGCAGGCAAGGTACCCGCCAAGGGGATATCGATCGCCGCGGTGCCCTTGCTGGGATCGGCGGCCACGGCGTTGACACCGATGAGACCCTTCAGGCCCCAGTATTCGGTCGGGCTGCCCATGACATTACCGACGTCGTTGCCGAATGCGATCGAATAGCCGTAGAGCACCCACAACACCGTCACCACGCCCATCGCGCTGATGCTCATCATGAGCATGTTGAGCACGCTTCTGGCGCGCACCATGCCGCCGTAGAAGAACGCCAGACCCGGCGTCATCAACAGCACCAGTGCGGAACTCGCCAGCATCCAAGCGGTATCGCCGGTATTGGGCTGGCCCAGTATCGGGTATGTCACTCGCTATCACCTCCGGTCGGCCCTGAATAGCCGTCAGACCGTGTGCCTGATGACCTGAACCAGAACCTTGCGCAATGGTTGTTTCTGCAATGGAGCAACCATGTTTCGTCAGGATTAACGTCGCGCTCGGTGTGTAAGGACTGTCAGCCAAGCAAGGCGTCGACGAATGCGGCGGGTTCGAACGGTGCCAGATCGTCGGGGCCTTCACCGAGCCCGACCAGCTTCACCGGCACGCCAAGTTCTTGTTGGACCCGGAAAACAATGCCGCCCTTGGCCGTTCCGTCCAGCTTGGTCAGCACGGCGCCGGTGATGTCGACCACGTCGGCGAACACCCGGGCCTGAGCCAGCCCGTTCTGCCCGATGGTGGCGTCGAGCACCAGTAACACCTCGTCGACCGCGGCGCGTCGCTCTACCACGCGCTTGACCTTGCCGAGTTCGTCCATCAGCCCGACTTTGGTGTGCAGCCGACCGGCGGTGTCGATGACCACGACATCGGCACCCGACGCGATGCCTGTGTCGACGGCGTCGAACGCCACCGATGCCGGGTCGGCGCCTTCGGCCCCGCGCACCACCTCTGCGCCCACCCGGGCCGCCCAGGTCTGCAGTTGATCGACCGCCGCGGCCCGGAAGGTGTCGGCCGCGCCCAGCACGACGCGCCGGCCGTCGGCCACCAACACCCTCGCCAACTTGCCGACGGTGGTGGTTTTTCCGGTGCCGTTCACACCGACGATCAGCAGCACCGAGGGATGGTCGGCGTGCGGCAGGGCGCGGATCGAGCGGTCCATGTCGGGTTTCAGCTCTTTGATCAAGACATCTCGCAGCACGGCCTTCGCGTCGGCCTCGGTGCGTACATTGCTGCTGGCCAGCCGGCTCCGCAGCTGCGAGATCACCGACTCGGTGACCACCGGGCCCAGATCGGAGACCAGCAGCGTGTCCTCGACGTCCTGCCAGGAGTCTTCGTCCAGGTCGCCGCCGCCGATCAATCCCAGCACGCTGCGCCCGAGCGCGTTCTGCGACCTGGCCAGCCGGCCGCGAAGTCGCTCCAAACGGCCTTCGGGCGGCGCGATCGCCTCGATCTCGGCAGCCTCCGGGCCCGCCGGCGCCTCGGGAACTTGAGGGGCCTCCGGGGCCGGCGGGGCTTTCGGGGGCGGCGGGGCAGCGGGCGGCGGGGCAGCGGGCGGCGGCGTGACGGTCTCGGGTTCCGGGAGTTGAACATCGGAGATCGTGCGCCGCGGCGCGTCCCGCGGAATGGTCGCGTCGTCGCCTACCGCGGGCAGCCCGCTGGTGTCGATGCGATCCTCGGTCGGTGCGGTCTGGCTGAATGAGATGCCGGATGACGCGGTGTAGCCGCCCGAACGGTCGAGTGCACCGGGCTCGGGCCGGGCCGACAAGCTGATCCGTCGCCGACGGTAACGCAGCAGGCCCATGACCAGCGCGGCGATGACAACCAGGGCGGCGACGACCGCTATGGCGATCCAAAGACCTTGCGTCACACTGACATCCTTCCAGGGGCGCGACGCGAATCGGAGCTGCCCCCTAAACAGCAACGCCGGGCCCCGAGCTCAGGGAGGAACCCTAGGAGGAATTAGAAACCAGCTGCTCCACCTGCTGACCGCGCATCCGCTGCGAGATCACCGCGGTGATGCCGTCGTCCTGCATGGTCACGCCGTAGAGCGCGTCAGCAACCTCCATCGTCGGCTTCTGGTGCGTGATGATGATGATCTGCGACTGCGCACGCAGTTGTCCGAACAGGCCAATCAGGCGGCTCAGGTTCACGTCGTCGAGCGCAGCTTCCACCTCGTCCATGATGTAGAACGGCGACGGACGGGCCCGGAAGATCGCCACCAGCATCGCCACCGCGGTCAGCGCCTTCTCGCCACCCGACAGCAACGACAGCCGGGTGATCTTCTTGCCGGGCGGACGCGCCTCCACCTCGATGCCGGTGGCGAGCATGTCATCCGGGTCGGTCAGCCGCAGCCGGCCCTCCCCACCGGGAAACAGCGACGTGAACACATCCCGGAATTCGCGCTCCACGTCGGCAAATGCGTCGCTGAACACCTGCAGGATGCGGGCGTCGACGTCGGCGATGACGCCAAGCAGATCCTTGCGGGCGGCCTTGACATCCTCGAGCTGGGTGGACAGGAAGTTATAGCGCTCCTCCAACGCAGCGAACTCCTCCAACGCCAGCGGATTGACCCTGCCCAATTCGGCCAGCTCACGCTCGGCCCGTTTGGCCCGGCGCTCCTGGGTAGCCCGGTCATACGGCATCGGGGCGGGCGCGATCACCTGCTCGCCACGCTCCCGGGCCTGCTCGAATTCAGCCAGCTCGAGCTCGGTCGGCGGTAGCGCAACCTGCGGACCGTACTCGGCGATCAAATCGGTCGGCGCCATTCCGAACTGCTCCAGCACCATCTGCTCGAGCTGCTCGATACGCAGCGCCGCCTGGGCGTTGGCAACCTCGTCGCGGTGCAGCGAATCGGTGAGGGTGGCCACCCGCGCGCCCAGCGCGTTCACCTCGTCGCGCACCGCGGCCATCGCCGCCGAACGCTCCAGTCGTTCGGCGACCAGTGCGTCGCGGATTTGCGACGCCGCGTCGATCACCCGGTTCAACCGCGACGCCAGCAGCCGCCCGGCGTCGGCCACCGCCGCGGCCACGGCGGCCGCGCGCAGCCGCGCCGCGCGCGCTTGCTGGGCCCGCAACCGCGCTTCGCGTTCGGCGGCGGCCGCCCGACGCAGTGAATCCGCCCGCCCGCGCACCGCGTTGGCACGCTCCTCAGCGGTGCGCACCGCCAGCCGGGCCTCCACTTCGACGCCGCGGGCGCTTTCGGCGGCAGCGGCGATCCGCTGGCGGTCGACGGGTTCTGCGGCGTGCACATGCTGGGTTTCTTGGGCGTTGCGCAGCCGGGTTTCGAGTTCGGTGACCTCTTCGACGGTCTGCGCGCGCCCCGCTTCTAACTCCTCGCGCTGCCGCAGCAATCTGCTCCATTCTTCTTCGGCCGTACGAGCCTCCTGCCCGAGCCGGCCCAGCTGCTCGTACATCGCCGAGATCGCGGTGTCGGATTCGTTGAGCGCGGCCAACGCCTGCTCGGCGGAGTCCTGGCGGGCCGCCTGCTCGGTCAGTGCACCGGACAGCGCCGCGCTCAGTTGCGCCACCTGGGCCTCCGCGGCGGCCAGCTCGCTGCCGGCCTTGTCGATTTCCGAGGTGACCTCCAGCGTGGACAGCTTGCGGTCAGAACCGCCGCTCACCCAGCCGGCGCCCACCAGGTCACCGTCGAGCGTGACCGCGCGCAGCTGCGGGCGGGCCGCCACCAAGTCCAGCGCTTCGGCCAGGTCGTTGACCACCGCGACGCCCGACAGCATGGCGACCATCGCGCCACGCAGGCGCGGCGGCGCCTCGACCAGGTCGAGCGCCCATAAAGCCCCACCGGGAAGCCCGGCAGCCGGCACGGGTTCGGGGGCCGGCCAGTCGCCCAAAACGAGGGCCGCGCGGCCTCCGTCGGCTTCCTTCAGCGCGGCGACCGCGGAACGGGCCGCGCCGAAGCTTTCGGCGCCCAGCGCGTCGGCCGCCGACCCGAGCACCGCGGCCACCGCCGTCTCGTAGCCGGACCGGACTTTGACCAATTTGGCGATCGGCCCGAAAATCCCTGTGCCACTGCGATTTTGCGCAAGCCAGGCCGCGCCGTCCTTGCGCTCGAGCCCCACCGAGAGCGCATCGATGCGGGCTCGCAGCGAAGCCACCTCGCGTTCGGCGCCCCGCTCGGCAGATTGCAGTTCGGCTACGCGTTCGTCGGCTAACCGCAACGCTGCCACGGTCCGCTCGTGGTGCTCGTCAAGGCCCACCTCGCCCTGATCCAGTTCACCGATGCGTCCCTGCACGGTTTCAAATTCCGCCCGGGTCTGCTGCGCGCGGGTAGCGGCCTGTTCGACGCGCTCGGACAGGCGCGCGACGCTGTCGTCGATCGATTCGACGCGGGCCCGCATGGTCTCCACCTGGCCGGCCAGCCGCGCCAGACCCTCGCGCCGGTCGGCCTCGGCTCGGACCGCCGCCAGATGGGCCCGATCGGCCTCGGCGGCTTGGCGCTCGCGGTCGGCCAATTCCGCGCGGGCGGCATCCAACCGGGTGCGCGCTTCGGCCAGCTCAGCCAACAGCTGCTGCTCGGCGACCGCCACCCGCTGGGCCTCGGCTTCCATTGCCTCGGGGTCGGTGTCGCTGGTCGTCACTGGCTCGACATCGAGATGGTGAGCCCGTTCGCTGGCGATGCGCACCGTGGCGCCCACACGTTCGGCCAGCGCGGACAGCCCGAACCAGGTCTGTTGGACCGCCTCGGCCCGAACCGAGAGCTCGGCCAGCGCGGTCTCGTGCGCGGTCAGCTCCTCGGACGCCACCGCCAGGCGGGAGGCGGCCTCATCGTGCTCGCGGCGCATGGCGGCCTCGGCCTCGAGAATCACGTCGCGCTCCACCTGCCGGCTGACCAGATTGTCGGCGGCCAGCCGCAACCGGGCGTCGCGCAGGTCGGCCTGGATGGTCTGGGCGCGACGGGCCACCTCCGCCTGGCGACCCAACGGTTTGAGCTGGCGGCGCAGTTCGGTGGTCAGATCGGTGAGCCGGGCCAGGTTCGCCGACATCGCCTCGAGTTTGCGGAGAGCTTTTTCCTTGCGCTTGCGATGCTTGAGCACGCCCGCGGCTTCTTCGATGAACGCCCGGCGATCTTCGGGTCGCGACTGCAGGATCTCTTCGAGCTTGCCCTGCCCCACGATGACGTGCATCTCCCGGCCGATTCCGGAGTCGCTCAACAGCTCCTGGACATCCATCAAACGGCAACTACTGCCATTGATTTCGTACTCACTGGCGCCGTCGCGGAACATCCTGCGGGTGATCGATACCTCGGAGTACTCGATCGGCAGCGCGTTGTCGGAGTTGTCGATGGTGACGGTGACTTCGGCGCGGCCCAGCGGGGCTCGCGACGACGTGCCGGCGAAGATGACGTCCTCCATCTTTCCGCCGCGCAGCGTCTTTGCCCCCTGCTCCCCCATCACCCACGCCAGAGCGTCGACCACGTTGGATTTGCCGGAGCCGTTGGGCCCGACGACGGCGGTAATGCCCGGCTCAAAACGCAGAGTCGTCGGCGAGGCGAAGGACTTGAAGCCCTTCAGCGTCAGACTCTTGAGGTACACGACCTGCCAGACTACCGGCAGGCGCCCGGCGACGATCCAGGACGCGCTGGCGGTACCACCCGCGTGCGGACGACGCCGCCGGACTACCGCGCGCTGAACCCTTCGATGTCCTCCGGTGCCTGTGACCAGTCGGCGACGACCTTGTCGACGCGACCGGGCGTAGCGCCGCCCTGCAGCACGCGTAGCAGCTTCTCGCAGGCATCACGCGGCCCTTGCGCAACGACCAGCACGCGTCCATCGAGGCGGTTGGCGACGTAACCGGCCAGACCCAATTCCAGCGCCCGGGAGCGGGTCCACCAGCGGAAACCAACTCCCTGCACCCGCCCGCGCACCCAGGCGGTGAGCCGGACGTCAGGAGCCGACATCGGCGACCTCGAAGGTGACGGTGGTGCCCGACTTGAGGGTGCGCCCGACGGTGCAGACCAGGTCAACGGCCCGGTCGACCACCACCAACAGACGCGCCTTCTCGTCCTCGGACAATCCCGACAGGTCAAGCTCGAGGGTCTCCTGCAGCAGCGGGTAGCGCTCCTGGTCGCGGTCGGCGTCACCGGACACCCTGACCACCGCCTTGTAGTCGTCGCCGAGCCGTCGGGCCAGCGGCTCGTCGCTGGACATCCCACTGCATGCGGCGAGCGCGATCTTGAGCAGCTCACCGGGGGTGAACACGCCGCCGACGTCCTCGGAGCCGACGAGTACCTGCGCGCCTCGCGAGCTATGTCCCGTGTAGCGGCGCGATCCGGTGCGTTCGACCCACATTTCGGTCATGGCTTATTTTTACCGGGCGGTCCTTGCGCCGAGATCGACGGCAGCGCGGAAAAGTTCGAGAGAGAGAGCATCACGCTAACGTCGATCTCGACGTTGACGGGAGTTACCGCCGGGGCCGCGGCTGGCATTGCGGACAGTAGAACGACGAGCGGTTCATGAATTTTTCCCGACCCATCACCGCGCCGCAGCGTCGGCAGCTTTCGCCGTCGCGGCCATAGGCGTCCAGCGATCGGTCGAAGTAACCCGACTCGCCGTTGACGTTGACATACAGCGAATCAAACGAGGTCCCGCCTTTCGCCAGCGCGTCGCGCATCACGTCGGCGGCAGCGTCCAGAACGGCGGTCAGCTGGCGGCGGCTCAGCGTGGCGCAAATGCGTGCACCGTGCACCTTAGCCCGCCACAGCGCCTCATCGGCGTAGATGTTGCCGATCCCCGACACCACCTGCTGATCGAGCAGCTGGCGCTTGAGCTCGGAATGCTTGCGCCGCAACACTTTCACCACGGCGTCGGCATCGAACCGGGGGTCCAGCGGGTCACGCGCCAGGTGAGCGACCGGCACCGGCACCACGCTGCCGTCCACGGTCACCAGGTCGGCAAGCATCCACCCGCCGAAGGTCCGCTGGTCAGCGAAGCTCAGCACAGTCCCGTCGTCGAGCAGCGCAGAGATCCGGACATGATCGGCGCGCGGGACTGTCCCCCTCGCCGTCCCCCGCAAGCGGGCGGTGCCCCCACCGCGGCTGGGGGTGCCCCCACCCAGCAGCATCTGCCCGCTCATGCCGAGGTGAACAACCAGCGCCGTGTCTGATCCTGACCCCAGGGGCTCAGTATCAAGCAGCAGCCACAGGTACTTTCCGCGCCGATCGGTACCGGTGATCCGCGCGCCGAGCAGCCGGGCGGTAAGGTCGGCGGGCCCGGCCTCGTGGCGGCGCACCGCGCGGGGATGGTGCACCCGAACCGCCGTGATCGTCTTGCCCACCACATGGGCCTGCAAGCCGCGGCGCACCACCTCGACTTCGGGCAGCTCGGGCATCTAGACGGACGTTTTCCCCGCGGTGTCCAGCACTTCCAGTGCTTTCCAGGCCGCGGCCGCGGCCTTTTGCTCGGCCTCCTTCTTGGAGCGGCCCACACCCGACCCGTATTCGGTATCCATCACTACGACCACCGCGGTGAATTCCTTATCGTGGTCCGGCCCGGTCGAGGTAACCACGTAGGACGGCGCGCCCATGCCGCGCGCCGCGGTCAGCTCCTGCAAACTGGTCTTCCAGTCCAGCCCGGCTCCCAGCGTGGGCGCGGCGTCCAGCAGCGCGCCGAACAACCGCAGGATTACGTCACGAGCCGTCTCGATTCCGTGCTCCAGGTAAATCGCGCCCAACAACGATTCCATGCCGTCGGCCAGGATGCTCGACTTATCGGCTCCACCGGTGTTCGCCTCGCCGCGACCCAGCAACAAGTAAACGCCGAGCCCCTCTTCAGACAGGTTTCGCGCAACGTCGGCCAACGCCTGAGTGTTGACCACGCTGGCCCGCAGTTTGGCCAGGTCCCCTTCCGAACGGTCGGGATGACGATGGTAGAGCTCGTCGGTGATGGTCAGGCCCAGGACGGCGTCGCCGAGAAACTCCAGACGCTCGTTGGTCGGCAGCCCGCCGTGCTCGTAGGCATAGCTGCGGTGTGTCAACGCCAGCGAGAGCAGCTCGTCGGGCAGGTCGACCCCGAGCGCATCGAACAGAACTTGCCGTGAGGTCACCGCTCACCCCGCGACGTGCCCGGCTCCGGGGTCTCGGGGGTAAGCATTTCCGCCAGCTTGGCCCACCTCGGGTCGATGCGGTCATGGTGATGGCCGGGCTCAGCCGCGAGCGGAACACCACATTCAGGGCACAACCCCGGGCAATCCGGCCTGCACACCGGCGCGAACGGGAGGTCCAATCCGACGGCGTCGATGATGGACTGCTCCAGGTCAATGGTGTCGTCGACTATGTGACCGACCTCGTCTTCCTCGGTGGTCGCCGCGGTCGTGCTGTCGGGGTACGCAAACAGTTCGGTCAACCCAACTTGCACCCGCCCATTGACCGCGCTCAGGCAACGGGCACATTCGCCGACGGTCGGCGCAGCTACCATTCCGGTCACCAATACGCCTTCGGACACCGACTCGACCCGCAGATCCAGTTCCAACGGAGCACCCTGCTCGATCGCGATCATGTCCAGTCCGATGCGTGACGGGCTGGGCACGGTCTTACGGAGGGTGACCATCGCTCCCGGGCGTCGCCCAAGCCGTGTGATGTCGACCGTCATCGGCGAGGTCGGATGGCGCTGCGCCGTGGTGCTGTGCTGCCGCGTCATAGAAGAAATCCTACGGCGCTAGCCGCATACTGCCAGGAACAGCCGCCGTCCGCCCTGGTCATCGTGCTGCCCGGCGAGTGGGACGAACAGGATTGGCTCTGAAGCGCTACCGCGTCGCGTAGTCGTGAGTACCGGCTGCCGTTCGGAGTTGGTGGCGGCCTCGGCCTACGGACCGAAGCGTGCCGTTGAGGAATTCCTCGAACTCGGCCAGCTTGTTGTCGACGTAGATATCGCACTCACCCCGCAGCCGGTCGGCCTCGGCGTGCGCCGTGTCGATGAGACGAGTCGATTCGGCGTTGGCCGCCTGCACCACCTCGTTCTGCGACACCAGGCGCTGCTGTTCCTTGATGCCCTCTTGCACCGCCTTCTCGTAGGAGATGTTGCCGTTTTCGATCAGCCGGTCGCATTCGGCCTGGGCGCGGCTGACGCTGGCTTCGTACTCGCGTTTCGCCGCGGTGGCGATGCGAATCGACTCCTCACGAGCCTCTCCGACCATCCGCTCGCTGTGCTGGCGCGCTTCGCTCACCATCCGATCGGCCTGCGCTTTCGCGTCAGAAAGGAGCCGGTCAGCCTCCGCGCGGGCGTGGTTGAGTATCGACTCCGACTCGGTGGTCGCCGAGGACACCATGGACTCGGCGTGTGCCTTGGCGTCGTGCAGTATCGAGTCACGCGCGTCGAGCACATCCTGGGCGTCATCCAGCTCGCCAGGGATCGCATCTTTGATGTCGTCGATGAGCTCCAGCACGTCACCGCGAGGCACCACGCAGCCGGCCGTCATCGGCACGCCACGGGCTTCTTCGACGATGGCGCCCAATTCGTCCAGCGCTTCAAAGACTCGGTACACGGCCATACCCTCCTGGCGTCGTTGTTGTTACCAGTGTGCCTGGTGTTACCTCTGTGGCAATGGTGGCGAGGCCGGTGTGTCGGGCATTGGCGTGCAGCTTGCCCGGAACATGAAAAACCCGGGCACCCCGACACCTGTCCCGCCGGCTGCAAGAATTGCAGCCGGCCGACATTGTTAAGCCCATATTTTTGAACCCCGAAGGAAAGCCGATGTGAGGAGCTGCGTCAGCGACACGCCGTGGCAATCGGATCACAAAGGTAGATTCTTCCAGGACGTCTGAGCTGCCGCCCGCGCAGGTCGGCGTGCCTATCATCACGCCGACCAGCAGGTGCTGGCACCGCGGCGGTGGCGGACGGGTCGTTAATGGCATCGTCCCCGAGCAAACCCGGGCATCGACGCAGAACCCACCAGACGAACCGCCAAGCTCAGACGCCCGACGTCAGCGCGGTGTGTGAATGGCCGAATCTCCCCCCTCGTCGCCGAGGCTGCGGCGTTGACCTCCCGTTTTGCTAATTGACCGGGAGCGGACCGAGAGCTTGACTTATACCCCTGCGGGGTATAGCTTTCGGGGCGGGCGCGGCGGCCCTGGCCATGAGTGATAATCGCCGAATTAGCAACCGAAGCGGAGGACTCAGTGACTGTGCTAGCCGCGATCGGGCACGCGTTGGCGCTGGCCGGGTCAATGACCTGGGAAATCCTGTGGGCGTTGATCCTGGGCTTCGCCCTGTCGGCAGTGGTGCAGGCCGTGGTGCGTCGCTCGACGATCGTGGCCCTGCTGGGCGACGACCGGCCACGCACCCTGGCGGTGGCGGCCGGGCTGGGAGCGGCATCGTCGTCATGCTCATATGCCGCGGTGGCCTTGGCCCGCTCGTTGTTCCGCAAGGGCGCCAACTTCACCGCCGCCATGGCATTCGAGATCGGCTCCACCAATCTCGTCGTGGAGTTGGGCATCATCCTGGCTCTGCTGATGGGCTGGCAGTTCACCGCCGCGGAGTTCGTCGGCGGTCCGCTGATGATCGTGGCGCTGGCTATCTTGTTCCGGCTGTTCGTGCGCTCCCGGCTCATCGATGCCGCCCGCGAACAGGCCGAGCGCGGATTGGCCGGCTCGATGGAAGGCCATGCCGCGATGGACATGTCCATCAAACGGGAAGGCTCGTTTTGGCGGCGGCTGTTTTCCGCGCAGGGCTTTACCGCGGTCTCACATGTATTCGTCATGGAGTGGTTGGCAATCCTGCGCGACCTCGTTCTGGGTCTGTTGATCGCAGGTGCCATCGCGGCATGGGTGCCCGAATCGTTTTGGCAGAGCTTCTTTTTAGCCGACCACCCGGGCTGGTCAGCGCTGTGGGGACCGATCGTGGGGCCGGTCGTGGCGATGATCTCCTTCGTCTGCTCAATCGGCAATGTGCCGCTGGCCGCGGTGCTGTGGAACGGAGGCATCAGCTTCGGCGGTGTCATCGCATTCATCTACGCCGACCTGCTGATCCTGCCGATCCTTAATATCTACCGCAAGTACTACGGCACCAGGATGATGTTGACGCTGCTCGGCACTTTTTACGCCGCGATGGTCGCCGCCGGTTATCTCATCGAATTACTTTTCGGCACAGCGCATCTCATTCCAACACAGCGCAACGCTACGGTCATGCAAGCGGGAATCTCGTGGAACTACACCACCTGGCTCAATATCGCCTTTCTTGTTATCGCGGCAGTGCTGATCGCCCGGTTCGTCACCTCGGGGGGAATGCCGATGGTGCGCATGATGGGCGGCTCCCCTGACGCCGGGCACGACCAGGAGGGCCACCACGATCACAGCGAGCAGCGTGCATGCCAACAGCGCTCAGCCCGGCTACCTGGGCGGTTATGGGGTCATCGACGCCGAGCAGGTTCGTGAATTGGCCGCCAATGCATCACTACTCATTGCCGATCCGCTTACCAGCCCGGTGGAGCCGCTGCGTTACCAGCCTTCGGCGGCACTCGAGCGCGCCATCCGTTGCCGGGATCTCACCTGCCGCTTTCCCGGCTGCAGTCGCCCGGCCGTCCTCTGCGACATCGATCACACCATCCCCTTCAGCCACACCAATCCAGCAGCCGGCGGCCTTCCCGTGGCGACGAATCTCAAATGGCTTTGCCGTAAACATCACCTATTGGCTAAAGAACACTTGACTAGCTGTTGAAACGCCGAGGGCCCATGTCCGCACCGTTGTCCCAACCGGGCCGGTGCCGGACGCTGCTGCCGCTACCGCCGCTGCCACCGCTGCCACCGCCACGCTCTGCGTAGGTGTCCGCGTGCGCGGTGGCGGTGCCGAGCGCCAAAGTCACCGCGAGCGGCGCGACTGCCGTCACGGCACCGGCAACAATTCGCTGCCATCCGGTGCGCATCATTTGACCTGTCCTCCTGACCATGAGAGTTTCACCACCTCACCTCCTCGACCTCGGACCAGCGGCTCACCAGACCGTTGAAAACGCTTGTGGCAAGGTGCGTCTCGGCCTGCTCGGCGTCGCCGCGGCAGCCGAATGTCAGCGAGACATTCAGAACGTACTGCACTGCATTGTCCAATCTGGTTGTGATGGGTGGATGTTCCGCGCAGGAACTCCCTCGGGCCGCCCTCCCCCGAAAGGGAGGGAAGCCCTCGCAATCACGACACGCCCGGCCAGGGAAGGTGCCGTTGCGCACGGCGATGTTTGCGACTGAATCTGGTATCCAGTGCCAATCGTTTGGCGGCTGATTCACGTCTCACATCCTAGATATACATTGCTCGTCCACGCAACTACTCCCTCATTACTGAGACAGATTTAACAGATGATACTTATCGTCGTAGGTGAGTGGCTTGTCTCACTCCTGAGATGTTTGTATCGTGTCGGGTATGTCACGCACAGATACGAACGGGAGGAGCCTCGAAAGTCTGCTGAATTACGTGCTCGACGGCGTCGGCGCGTCCGACATCCAGCAGGCGCTGGGCGTCTCTGCCGCCACCTACTACCGCCGCAAGGTGCAGGATGATTACCCGAACGCTGAGGAGCTGCGGCTGATTGCCCGCTACTTCGGCATGAACTTCGTCAGCCTGCTCTCGACCTTCGGCCTTCTCGAAGGCGACAACGACACCACGGGGGGCGAGGTGGTGCCCCCTTTAGCCCTGTTGACGCGCCCGAAGGCGAAGACCAAGCAACGTAACAACAACGTCGACCTCAAAGGACCGTCCCTTTGATGCTCGAAATAGCCTGCTACGCAATTGCTTTGACCGCTGCGGCCTGGGCCGTGCGGGTACGCCGAGCTACCTACCGCATCCCGTGGGAGCGGAGCACCACCTACGCGATAATCCAGCTCGCCGTGGCCCTCGTGCTCATCGCCCCGGCTACCGAGCCGGTCACCGGCTGGGCGCTCTGGGAGGTGACGGGCCGCTGGCACCTAGACAACATGCTCGGCCACATGCTCGAACTCGGCGCGCTGGTGTCGAGCACCCTGGCCGGGATGATGCGAATGCCATCCATGCGACAGCGCATCGTCCCGCTGCTGTGGCATCCGCTCGTGGTCGGGACAGCGGTCCTCATGCTCTTGTTCTGGCACAGCAGCGTCACGCACAACCCAGGCCACGACCTTTATCGACTCCCGCACCATTGGTGGCTCGGGGCCTTCTTTACGCTCCTGTGGGCGCTGCTGGGCTACTACGGCGGCCTTAACGTCTGGGTCGCCCTGGCCCACCTTCGCAGCGACCCACGCGCCCGGCGAGTCGCCTTGACGTGGCTTGTCTGCATGGGCCTCGGTGTTGGCGCGCTGCTGGGCTGGCTCGTCCCTTGGCTGGGCCTGGGGCGGCCCGGCTACGACTACGGGCGAATTGCCATGTGCGCCAGCGTGACCGTCTACGCGTACGCCTCGGCGCGCTCCTGGCAGCGCAAGCTCGCCCAGTGGCGCGGACTCATCCAGGTCACAGGCGCTCGGCTCTGAGCCGCCCACCGCGACAATGCCCGGCCCCGACGCTCAAAGGTTGTCTGCCAATCCCATCATTTGGTCAAAATGTTTTGGGGGTGGCGCGATCAGCAGCTGACTGTCGATTCAATTGAGCCATCCAGTTGCACACACGCCTGGCCCCATTACCGCACAGCGGCCGGGCCGATCAGCGGCCGGCAGTCATCGGCGCGCGACCAACCTGGCGGATGGGGGTACGGCTAGCGCCCGGCCGCAGTACGCTCACTGGTGCAGTGGCGGAAACGTCATACGCCGAGTGTGGCGATCTCAGCCTGGCGTATCAGGTGTTCGGCGACGGGCCCGTCGAGCTCGTCGTCGCCGGGTCATACGTCAGCCACGTCGAGCTGTTGTGGGCCCAGCCCGAATTCAAAGCCTTCTTCGAGCAGCTCGCCACCTTCTGTCGCGTTGTCCTGTTCGATAAGGCCGGGGTCGGCCTGTCGGACCCAGTCCCGCAAGTTCGCACGCTGGATGATCGAGCCGCCGAGATCGAGGCCGTCATGGACGCCGTCGGCTTCGGAAAGGCCGTCGTCTTCGGTATGAGTGAGGGCGGCCCGGCCTCCATCGTCTTCGCGGCAACACGCCCGCAGCGAACGCGGGCGTTGATCCTCTACGGCTCGTTCGCGTACTTTTTCTTCGACGAGTGGGACGACCTCGACCGCGACCCGGCCGAGCTGCGAGCGCGCGTCCTTCGCGAGCTGGGTGAGGACTTCACGCCGTCGACCGAGCAGTTCGCCCGCGCACAGGAAATCGGCCCTGCCGTCCGTTCGGAGTGGGGCAGCGGTGCGACACTCAAGGTGTTTATGCCGTCGGTCCGGTCGATACGCCAACTCGCCATGATGGAGCGCATGAGCGCCAGCCCGGGGATGGCGCGGGTGACAATCGAAGCGCTGTCCCGGATGGACGTGCGGCCGATCCTGCCGACGATCGCCGTGCCAACCTTGGTCATTCATGCCCGTGAGGACCAAGCGGTTCCGGTGCAGGGCGGCCGGTATCTCGCCGCCCACATCCCCGGTGCACGGTACCTGGAGGTCGACGGTGTAGACCACATGCCCTGGTTCACCGAGCCCGACAAGATCCTGACCGGGATCGAGGAGTTCCTCACCGGCAGCCGTGCGGCGCCGTCGCAGTCGCATCGCGCCCTGCGCACCGTGTTGTTCACCGACATGGTCGCGTCGACGCAACACGCCTCGGCAGCGGGCGATGAGCGTTGGCGGGCGGTGCTGCAGCGCTTTGGTGAGATCACCGCCGAACTCACGCAACGATTCGGCGGCGCGGTCGTGAAGAGCACCGGTGACGGCCACCTCGCCACGTTCGACGGCCCGACACAGGCCATCCGCTGCGCCGAGGCTTTGCAGACTGACGCCGAGACGCTGGGCATCGAGATCCGAGTAGGCATCCACACTGGGGAGTGCGAACTGCTCGACAACGACATTGCGGGGATCGCTGTACATATCGCGGCGCGGATCCTCGGCCAGGCCGGCGCCGACGACATTCTCGTCTCCCGCACTGTGCGTGATTTGGTTGTCGGCTCGGGCACCGGCTTCGAGGACCGCGGCAGCGTCGAGCTGCGCGGCGTGCCCGGCACCTGGCAACTCCTGGCGGTCGATCGCCACGGCCCGCCGGCCGGATCTGCCGAGGCCGAACTGGTGTCAACGCCCACCCCCGGCCCTCTGACCGCGATGCGCCGGTCGGACCGCGCCGTAGCGGTAATCGCCAGGCGGACACCATGGATCCTCCGCGGGATGGCCCGCCGCTCCCAGGCCACCGGCCGCAGATGAACAGAGATGCGTTGAGCCGCAACGCGGTTTACGCCCTCACACCGTGCGGAATAGCGACCGTTTGCAACGTAAAAGCCGGGTGTCAGACTGGCCTCGGTCTCGGAAGCTAAAACGTCTTTCGCGTAATCGGTGCCACCATTTGTTGAAGGCTTTCCATGCCGGCCCGACCGGGTCGGCGGATCGCCAACTGCTCGACGGCACCGGCATCTATTGAGACACCGCCCGAAAGGTGGCCTGAGCGCTGACGTACAGCAGCACCGGCGAACACGCCAAGGCGAAGCATTGCCTGGCTGAGTTATTGCATCACTCCTATATTCGGGTCTGCGCGACTGAACAGCGGTGGTGGTACTCCTGGACGAACGGCGCGGGGACGGTAGCTCGCTACACATGACCGCCCAGCTCGAGCCCGACGGCAGCTTGGACATCATGGGGCATGACCGCGCACGCCGGAGACCAAGGGCACCAATCTCGAAGCTTGACGAGGCTTCGAGCCCGTGTCAGCCGGCTTGCTTGCCGGGGGCTCGTTTTTGGTGGACAGTCGTGCTCAAACCTGGAATGCGATGGAGGGCGCCGATGGAAATCGTGCCGTTGGGTCCGGGCTTTGCCGCGGAACTGCGCGGAGTGACCATCCACGACGTCGCGGCAACCGAGGCCGCATACGCGGCGGTGCGCGCGGCGTTCGAGGAGCACTCGGTTCTGGTCCTTCGCGACCAGGACGTCACCGATGAAGCGCAGCTTGCCTTCTCGCGCCGCTTCGGCCCGCTTGAGGTCACCAAGGTGGGCTCGGAGGGCTACGGCACCAACCTCGTGATCCTCAAGACCCTCGACGAGAAGGGCAACGTAGTGCCGGAAGATCACCGGCTGGCCTTGGAAAACAAGGCGAACCAGCTCTGGCATACCGACAGTTCGTTCAAGCGGGTGCCGGCGCTCGCTTCGGTGCTGTCGTCGCGCATCATTCCGGGGCGGGGGGGCGAGACCGAGTATGTCTCCACCCGGCTCGCCCTCGAGCGCCTCGATCCGGCGTTGCAACGGCGGCTGGAAAATTCCTTCGCCTGGCACGAATACGCCTATTCGCGCGGCAAGATCACGCCCGACCTTGCCGGCCCGGCGGAGCGGGCGGCGCTGCCGCCGCAATGCTGGCGTCTTGTTTGGAAGAACCCGATCAATGGCCGCAAGGCGCTGTACATGGCCTCGCACACCTGCGCGATCGAGGGCATGGAGCTGAAAGCGGCGCGGGAGTTGCTCGCCGAGCTGACGGACGCGGCAACCGTCCCCGGTGCGAGCTATCTGCACTCGTGGCGCAAGGGCGACGTGGTGATGTGGGACAACCGCGCGACCATGCATCGCGGCCGGCCGTGGCCGGCGCGGGAGCCGCGCTACATGGCGCGGAGCACGATTTCCGCGACGGCCGTAGACGGGCTGGAGGCCATGCATGCGCCGACGCGCCAGGCGGCGGAATGACGGCGCGGGCGGCGAGGAGCTTTGCGGCCGGCGGTTCGCCGAGAATAGCGGATAAACTTTTGTGACTCAAGCGATCTCGGTGAGTTTCGGCACCACTTCGTCGCCGAGTCGGCGGAAGAAGCCGACCGGGTCCGGGTCGCCCGGTAGTGGACCGACATTAAGCATTCCGATGCCCAGTTCGGCGTAGCGTTCGGCGTTCTTCAGGTATCCGTCGAGGTCCGCGAACGGGTCGGCGAATAGGCCCACGGTCTTGCAACCCGTTTGGCACCTATGTGGCACTCCCATGCCATTTGCACATCTAACTACCGCTATCTAGCTGCATAAATACCGCTGCGCGGTGCTGCGATTGAACTTGACCCAAAATGTTCCCCGCGAGTCCGGTGACAGAATCAAGTCAAGGCGTTCGAAACGAGAAATCGTGTTTAACATCGACCAGCCTGACATTCATGACCGCCGCTGTCTCGTAACTTCGAAGTCCCAAAGCCGCTGGCAGGCGTCATTCCGGCTGAAATGTTCTTCAGCAATCCGGTGTCAACTGCGGTTTAGGCACTTCCACAGCGCGAGGCCTCAAGGCCGTGGAAGTAGACGTTGTCCTGCGTCTTGTCGGCATGTGCGACGGGTGCTGCCAGCAGCGCCAGCAGTGCAAGTCCCAGGACTTGTAGAAAACTCGCCGCTGAGCAGGATTCGTTCGCACTGAAGCGGGGAATGCCTCCGGGATGAAAAACATCGCACGTGCCGCAGCATCAACGGTCGTAATGACCGCCGGTTTAGGGCTCGCGGGTTTGGGGACGGCTGCCGTCGCCCAGGCCCAACCCGCGCCGTTCCCGGATTATCACTGGTGCCCCGGCCAGTGGTGGGATCCAGGGTGGGGCGACAACTGGGACGGGGGCCGCTGCCACGACGACCACTGGTACGACGGTGAAAGCCGCGACCGCGACCACTGGCACAATGGCCCCTACGACGAACACTGGCAAGGCGACCAACACTGGCAAGACGGGAACCCCGGCGACCACTGGCAAGGCGGGGACCCCGGCGACCACTGGCAAGGCGGGAACCCCGGCGACCAAGATCACCGGCACTGAGGTGATGTAAGCGGGATCCGGTGACCTGTCAGTCCTTCGGCTGCTTTTAGCGCCCCATGCTCGCGCGCCAGCAGTGTCAGCTGAACGCAGGTCTGCAGGTACTGCAATGCCTCGTCGGTGTCGATGGGCTGGACGGCGGCGGATGATGTGTCGGTCGTTTTGGGTGCTCTCCTATCTGGCCAAGTATGTAATTCGGCCAGTAGGTGACATCACCGGCTCAAGACATTCCACGGCGGCTGGCGAGACATTCAGCTGGCTGACGGCACGGGAATTCTTGTGGGGTACACCCCTTCATATGCTGCCTGGCCTAGGGCGATGCGGCGACACTACCCCCACGCGGCCATCGCGTGGGTCGGTGCGGACGGCGCTGTCGGCGTCGGCGCGTTAGGGTGATCGCCGGGGTGGGGGTACTAGCGACGACCTGCGGTGATGTCCTGTTGCGCGTGCCGTCGCAGGTCTAAAATGTCGTAACGCGGGGGACTCACTTTGGAGGACACAATGTCATCCGCTTACAAACTTCTTCAGGTCGCTCTCGCGGTCTTTGGCGCGGCTTTTCTTCTTGTCTATCCCCTGGCCCTGGTCTGGCCGTCGGGGTGGGCATGGCATTCCGGCGCGCCATACCAGTCCGAGTACTTCATGATGATTGTCGGCGTGTACGCGACGCTGGGCGTCTTCCTCCTCAACGCGGCACGAAACCCACAGGCCAATCTCAGCCTGATCTGGTTCACCGTGTGGTCCAGCGTCGTACACGCCGCGATCATGGCGGTGCAGTCCTTCGGCAGCGGACACCATATGGGACACCTATTGGGAGATGTCCCGGTACTGCTTTTGGTGGCCGTCGTCCTGTCCGTGCTCGTGCTGTCGTCCGGCCTCAAGCAGTCTGCTTCTGAGCCGAGTCCTGCACGCTGAGCGCGTGGGTCATCGGCCTGACTACCCGATAAGTGGTACGGGCTACTGACCCATGGCACCCGACTCACCTATGGCACCCGACCGGACTGTTGATACTGGCGACGTACCTACGGGCATAAGTTCGGCGGCACAGTCATCTGGACTTCGCCGACCGGCCGGACCTATCGGACTTCCCCGGCTGGTGGTGACCTTTTCCCGCTACCGCGCGGGCCGGCAGGCGCGACGGCGACTCCCAACAGACGAAGCCGGTCAAGGCAACGAAGCGCCCGAATTGCGCAGGCGCGCAAAGGCAACCGGGAGCAACGACCCATCAACGAGGCCCGACAGCGGCTTGAACAGGCCCGAAAGCAGGAGATCGCCGCGCGCAAATTCCGAAACCACATGCGCGACATGTTGTTTCTGTTCAAAGGTGCGCCAAGTACCAGCCCTACTGCACCCGGGTAAACGACCCCCGGGAGCCGGAAGAACTACCGCCGGACTGGATCCCCGACGATACCGCCGCCACGCCCGTACCCGACGACCCTCCCTTCTGAGAACTGGTGATTCGGCGTCCTCAGTGCTCATCGGTCGCTAGACAACCTTTCGCGGATTCGGCGGTTCACCGGTTCGGGCAGCAGCTCCGACACGTCACCGCCCAGCGTCACGACCTCTTTGGCCAGCGACGACGACACGAACGAATACCGCGGTGCAGTCGCCACGAAGAAGGTGTCGACGCCGGCGATGTGTTTGTTCATCTGCGCCATCTGCAGCTCGTATTCGAAGTCGGTGCCGGTGCGTAGACCCTTCACGATGGCCGTCATCCCGCGCGACCTGACGAAGTCGACCACCAGACCTTGTCCGGCCTCCACCCGCAAGTTATGCAGATGTGTCGTCGACTCCTCGATCATTGCGATCCGCTCGTCGAGGTCGAACATGCCCTGTTTGGCGGGGTTGATCAGGATCGCCACCACCACTTCGTCGAACTGGGCCGAGGCGCGTTCGAAGACGTCGATGTGGCCCAACGTCACTGGATCAAACGACCCCGGGCACACCGCGCCGCTCATGACCGATGACGGTACACGGTGGCTCAGAGCCGTTCGGCCAGCTCCAAACGGGTGTCGCCATAAACACGCTGGGACCACACGGACCAGCCGGCCGGCCAGGTCAGCGGCGCACCGCTGGCCGCACGCTCCACCACCGCAACGGTTCCCTCGCGCACCCAGCCGTGGGTGGTCAGAGCGGCCAGGACGGCCTCGACCTCGTTGGCCTCGACATCATACGGCGGGTCTGCCAGCACAAGGTCCACCGGAGACGCGGTCCCGGTCGCCAAGACGGCTGCCACCGCGCCCCGGCGCAGCGTCGCACCGGGCAGACCCAGGGCCTCGATGTTGCGCGCGAGGACGGCCGCGGTGCGCTGGTCGGACTCCACGAATAGCGTGGAAACGGCTCCGCGCGACAGCGCCTCCAGCCCCAGTGCGCCCGAACCGGCGTAGAGGTCCAACACCGCCAGGCCGGTCAGATCGCGGCGCGCGGTCACGATGTTGAAAAGCGACTCGCGCACCCGATCAGTGGTCGGCCTGGTTCCCCGCGGCGGGACAGCGATGCGGCGCCCGCCGGCGACGCCCCCGATGATCCGCGTCACTTCCAGACACCTAGAAAAGTGTCGACCAATAGTTCCAGAACCGCACCATGATCAGCAGGAACACCGCCGTGAACCATAGCGCGGCGATCGACCATCGCCATTGAAAGAGCACCTGCACTACGGTGCCGGCGCAGCTCGCGCCGTGCAGCACCGGACGAAGCGCGATTGACGCGACCACCACCAGTAGCGAGATGGTGACCACCCAGACCACCATGCAGTACGGGCACAACGCCCCTATGCGATACAGGCTCTGGAAGATCAGCCAGTGCACGAACGCCGCACCAATCAGGACCCCGACCGCCAGTCCAACCCAATACCATTGGGGCAAAGACACTTTCGTCACCGCCAGCACACCGGTAACGACCACCACGGTGAAGCCCACGATGCCGAGGATCGGGTTGGGAAAACCAAGTATCGACGCTTGCGGTGTGACCATCACCGAGCCGCACGCGACGACCGGGTTGATGTTGCACGACGGCACATATGACGGGTTGAGCAGAATTCTGATCTTTTCCACCGTCAGCGTCATCGAGGCTAACAAACCGATCACACCGGCGATCAGCACCCACCACGCACTGGGCGCAGCTACGCGCGCTCGGGGACGCGAATCCGGTGTCAGGTCTCCGGCGCGTTCGGCAGGTTGTGCTGACACCGGGGTCGTCACGAGGCCGCGGGAGCGACGGCGGTGTCTATCCCGGGCACGTCGCCCACGATCTGTTTGATCTTGGCGACCAGCGCGTCCGGTGTCGACGGCTCGTAATCGTCGCCGTTGATCTTGATCGTCGGGGTTGCGTTGATGTGCGCGAAGGCCGCCTCCCCGGTGACCTTGGAAAGGTACTTCCCACTGTTAATACAGTCCGGGACCTTGCCCACGACGCCGGCTTCGCGTGCGATTTCGATCAACTTCGCGTTGTCGGGGAAAGAGGTGCCGCGTTCATCGGGTTGGATACCGGTGCTGTACAGCGCGGTATGGAAACGGCGGAACGCATCAAGGGACTCATCGGCGACGCACAAGGCCGCCGCGCCCGCCCGCGACGAATAGTTCTGGTTCCTCGGGTTGTCCAGAATCGACACCATGGAGTAATCGGCCGCAATGGCGCCGATGTCGATGAGCTTGGATACCGTCGGCCCGAACGTGCGCTCGAAATTACCGCAGGCCGGGCACAGAAAATCCTCGTAGAACGAGACCACAGCCTTGGGATTGCTGGAGCCGGGCTGGGTGACCAGCTTGCTCGACGTCACCCGCACCGCGTCGCCCGGGCCCGTGGTGGCAACTTTCTTGTCGTGATGCGACGTCACGATGTAGAAGACCAGGGCAACCGCAAAGACCACGATGAACAAGGTGCCGCCGATCTGGACCAGCCGGCCCGATTTCCCGGTGGCGGACTTCAGATCGAATCGCGGGGGACGCTTGGGTTTGTCGGCCACAGGTTCGCTGATCCTTACGTGCTCGATTTCGACCGCAGTCGGGCGACGGCGCCTCTAGATTACCGGCGGTAGTGACTCGCGAGATCAGGCCCGGCTCAGGTGGGCACGCAGGGCCGAAATCAGCTCGCTGGTCGCGGTAGCGCTGCCACCCCCCAGCTGAAACAGACTGGCGAAGCCGTGCGTCAGCGAACCCATAGACCGCAGGTCCACCGCGGTCCCGGCGGCCCGCAGCGCCGCCGCGTAGCTCTCGCCTTCGTCGCGCAATGGGTCGAAACCCGCGACCACGATCAACGCCGGCGCCAGCCCGGACAGCGACTCGGCCAGCAGCGGCGATATCCGCGGATCTGCCGGGTCCATGCCGGTACCCCTCAGGTATTGAGCGTGAAACCAGTCGATGTCTCGTTTGGTGAGCAAAAAGCCGCGGGCGAACAGGCTCACCGACCGAGTCTGCGCGGTGAAGTCGGTCCGCGGGTAGATCAGCCACTGCAGCACGGGGGTAGGGCCAGCTTCGTCGCGCGCCAGTTGGCACACCACGGCCGCCAGGTTGCCGCCCGCACTGTCGCCGCCGACCGCGACCCGCCCGGGGATCGCGCCCAGTTCACCGGCATGCTCGTACGCCCACTGGAAGGCCGCATAGGCATCGTCGACCGCGGCCGGAGCCGGATGCTCGGGAGCCAGCCGATAGTCGATCGACAACACATGGATGCCGGCATCGCGGCACGTCAACCGGCACAGCGCGTCATGGGTGTCCAGGTCCCCGATCGTCCAGCCACCGCCGTGGTAGAAGACCAGCAACGGCGCGGCCACACCACTGGCCGGACGGTAGTGCCGCGCCGGGATCTCACCAGCCGGTCCGGGTAGCGATATGTCGTCCACCGTGACGTGAATCTGCGGACCGGGAAATCCCAGCAACATCTCATGCATCTGGGCGCGGGATGCCGCCGGATCGTCGTCGACGACCAGTCCGTCGATGCCGACCGCGCGCAGACCCGACAACATCAGCTGGAGCGTGGGATCAAGCGTATTGCCGTCGATGATGACCGCGCGACCGCCGGTCAGCACCCGCCTGGCGGCGGTCGGGATCCACGGAATGACCTTGACACCAAGGGTGGTGACCGTTCCCCGGATACGACTTGTCCACCGCATTGGTGCGCGTTTCGCTCCAAGATGGAGATCCGGCGCGCCTGGCAGACTCTTGGTCATGACTGCTCCCTTGGTCACGCTGAACGACGGGAATTCGATCCCCGCCGTCGGGCTCGGAGTTTTCCGGATCGCGCCGGCGGACACCGAGCAGGCGGTAGATGCCGCGCTGCGCGCCGATTACCGGCATATCGACACCGCGGCGGCCTACCAAAACGAACGCGAGACCGGGCGCGCGATCGCCGATTCCGACGTGCCCCGCGACCAACTGTACGTGGTGACCAAGTTGGCGAATCCGGACCAGGGCTACGACAGCACGCTGGCGGCATGCCCCTGTGCTTCAGGCCAGCATGGACCGGCTTGGGCTCGACTATCTCGACCTGTACCTGATCCATTGGCCGCAGCCTGCGCTAAACAAGTTCGTCGACACCTTCAAGGCGTTCGCCCACCTGCGGGATCAGGGCCGGATCCGGTCCATCGGAGTCAGCAATTTCGAGCCCGAGCACCTCACTGTCCTCATCGATGCCACCGGCATCGTTCCCGCGGTCAACCAGATCGAGCTGCATCCGCGGCTGCCCCAGACAGAACTGCGGGAGGTGCACGCCCAACGCGGCATCGCCACCGAGGCGTGGGCACCGCTGGCCAAGGGATCGCTGCTGACCCACCCGACGGTCACCGCTGTCGCCGAAGCACGCGGCCGGACACCCGCCCAGGTGTTGATTAGGTGGCGTATTCAGCTCGGTAATATCGTGATTCCCAAGTCGGTGAACCCCTCACGGATTGCGAGCAACTTCGACGTGTTCGATTTCGAACTCAGCGCCGGTGAAATGGCGTCGATCTCCTCGCTCGATGACGGAACCCGGCTTGGTCCCAATCCGCGAACCTTCAATTCCACAGGTAGGTGATGACGTTGACCGCCGAGTTGGGCGCCGCCGCACCCTCAATAGCTCTTAATGACGAGAACACGATGCCGGTGCTTGGCCTGGGCGTCGCGGACTTGTCGGACGCCGAGGCCGAACGCGCGGTGTCGGCGGCGCTGGAAATCGGCTGCCGGCTCGTCGACACCGCCGCGGTCTACGGCAACGAAGCCGGCGTCGGTCGCGCGATTGCGGCCTCGGGGATTCCCCGCGCTGAGCTGTTCGTCACGACCAAGCTGGCCACCCCCGACCAGGGCTTCATGAAGGCCCAGGAGGCCTGCAGCGCCAGCTTGGAGCGACTCGGCCTAGATTACGTCGACCTCTACCTGATTCACTGGCCGGCCCCGTCGGTGGGCAAATATGTGGACTCCTTCGGAGGCATGATCCAATCCCGCGGCGAAGGCCAGGCCCGTTCGATCGGTGTCTCCAACTTCACCGAGGATCACCTGTCGACGGTTATCGACCTGACCTTCGTCACGCCGGCGGTCAACCAGATCGAGCTGCACCCACTGCTCAACCAAGCCGAGATCCGTAAAGCAAATGCGCAGCACAACGTCGTCACCCAGTCCTACACGCCGCTGGTTCTCGGCAAGTTGACGGACAACCCGACGGTGACTGCGGTCGCCGGCGAATACGGCAAGACCCCCGCACAGGTGCTGCTGCGGTGGAACCTGCAACTGGGTAATGCGGTCATCTCCCGATCGTCCAAAGCTGAGCACATTGCCAGCAACCTCGACGTCTTCGATTTCGAATTGGCTGCTGAACACATGGACGCGATCAACGGTCTCAACGACGGCACGCGGCTGCGCCCAGATCCGAACACCTACGACGGCTCGTAGCGGGGCGGTATCGGTTATCCCGTCGGGCAGGTGGCTGCGGCCTGACGCAGTACGCTCGTCGAAGCCAGGTCAACCGGCAACTGGTAACCACGCAGCACGGCAATGAACTGCATGGCGTACTGACACGCGAATGCGGCGTTCGGCGGCATCCACTGCGCCGGCGGCGAGTCGCCCTTGTCCTGATTGGCCTGCCCGTCGACGGCCAGCAAGTTGGCCGGATCGTTGGCGAAACGCAGCCGCTCGGGATCCGGCCAGCCGTAGGCCCCCATGTCCCAGGCGTACGCAAGCGGGACGATGTGGTCGATCTGTACCGATTCGCCGACCTTGGCGCCGCGCTGGAAAGCGATGGTTTTGTTGGTGTACGGGTCGTGCAGGGTGCCGGTGGCCACGGCATCAGGACACCGCTTGATCGACACGTATGTCTTGTCGACGAGATCGCGGTTGAGGATGTCGTCGCGGGTGTCACAGCCGTTGTGCCCGAGCGGGGCATCGTTGTTGTCGTCCCAGGGGTCGCCGAACGCCGCCCTGCGGTAGTCATAGCGGTGCAGGCGCAGCGGCAGCACCGCAATATCGGCGAGCACATCGGTACCGGGTTGCACCGTCGGGATGTCGGCACGCGCGGCGAATTCCTCAGCATGTCTGGCCGCCGATGATCCCAGCGTCTGATAGGCGACCAGCAGCGCGAGCACCGCGGCCGCCGACAACCACAGCAGCACTTTGCGGTTCATGACTTGTCCAGGTATTCGATGCGGTCGGTGTTGGTGAATCGTGTTGCCAGCAACACCAATCCGGGGTGCGCGGGGTCCTTGGCGTAGGTCCGGGTGCAGTAGTCGCGGGCGGCCTCGATGACCTCACGATGGTCGGCCAGCGAGAGTAGCCGCAGGTTGATCGCCTTGCCGGACTGGTTGCGGCCCAGCACATCTCCTTCCCGGCGCTCCTTGAGGTCCAGGTCGGCAAGGACGAACCCGTCCATGGTCTCGGCGACGGCACGCAGCCGCCGACCGGCCGGCGATCCCGGCGAGACCCAGCTGGCCAGCAGGCACAGGCTGGGATGCTCGCCGCGGCCGATGCGGCCACGCAGCTGATGTAACTGGCTGATTCCGAACCGGTCGGCGTCCATCACCAGCATGACCGTGGCATTGGGGACATCGACGCCTACCTCGATGACGGTGGTGCACACCAGCACATCGACCTCGCCCGAACGAAAAGCGGCCATCACGGCGTCCTTTTCGTCGGCGGGCAACCGTCCGTGCATGATGCCCAGCCGCAGCTTCGCCAGCTCGCCGGAGCGCAGACGGGCAAACAGACCCTCGGCGGTGGCCGAAGGCCGGGCCGCCTGTTCGCCCTTTTCTGAGCCCCTCTCGGGATCATCCGTCTCGTCGATCCGGGGCGCCACCACATAGGCCTGTCGGCCATCGGCGACTTCTTCGATGATGCGCTGCCAGGCGCGCTCGAGCCATGTGGGCTTGTCCTTGGCGAAGATGACGTTGGTGCTTATCGGCTGGCGGCCGAGCGGAAGTTCGCGCAGCGTCGAGGTTTCCAGGTCGCCGTAGACAGTCAGCGCGACGGTGCGCGGTATCGGCGTCGCCGTCATCACCAGCAGGTGTGGTGTGATGCCGGCAGGAGCCTTGGCGCGCAACTGGTCTCGCTGTTCGACACCGAACCGGTGTTGCTCGTCGACCACCACCATGCCCAGGTTGTGGAATTCCACCACGTCCTGCAGCAGCGCGTGGGTACCGACGACTATCCCGACCTGACCACTTGCGACCTCGGCACGGACTTGCTTCTTCTGCGCGGCCGTCATCGAGCCGGTTAGCAGCGCCACTCGGGTGGCGTTCTCTGCCCCGTCCAGCTGACCCCCCATGCTCAACGGGCCAAGAACATCGCGGATCGATCGAACATGTTGTGCAGCAAGGACTTCCGTTGGCGCCAGCAGCGCGCACTGGTAACCCGCATCGACTAACTGCAGCATCGCCAGCACAGCGACGATAGTCTTGCCCGACCCGACTTCACCTTGCAACAGGCGATTCATCGGCCGGGTAGCCGAGAGTTCCTCCGAGAACACGTTGAGCGCATCGCGCTGTCCCGCCGTCAGCTGGAACGGCAACCGCCGCAACAGTTCCGCCGCCAGACCGTCAGCCCGCGGCGGTGCCGGAGGCCCCGATTCCGACAGCTCACCGTGCCGACGGGCCGCCAGCGCCCACTGCAGGCCGACGGCTTCGTCGAAGGTCAATCGCTCACGCGCGCGCCGGCGTTCGGATTCGCTCTCGGCGAGATGAATGGCCCGCAGCGCTTCGTCTTCGGAGATCAGGCCACGCTCGGTGCGCAGCGACGCGGGCAACGGATCCTCCACCGGGTCCAGGACCTCGAGCACTTGACGCACGCAGGCGAAGATGTCCCAGCTCTGCAGCTTGGTGCTGGCCGGATAGATCGGATAGCAGCGTCGTTCGAATGCCGACAGCAACACCTCGCCACTGACGGCCTGCGAGGCATCGGCGATGCTGCGCAGCGAGGTGCTGCCGCGGTTCTTGCCGTCCGGCGAGTCGAGGATAAGGAACGCCGGGTGCGTCAGCTGCATGGTGCCCCGAAAGAACCCGACCTCGCCGGACAGCATCACCCGGGTGTTCTTGGTGAGCCCCTTCTTGATGTAGCTCGGGTTGAAGAACGTGGCGGTGATCTTGTTGCGTCCAGAGCCGACGGTGACGAGCAATAACTTGTCTTTGGGGCGCTTTCTTATCGGCCGCTCCACCACATGGGTGATGGTGTCGACGACGGTGATGTGCTGACCCGCTTCCGGCCGCTCGTCGTCGGCGCCTCGCACGGTCGCGCCCTCGGCGTAGCTGCGCGGATAGTGGCGCAGCAAGTCGTCGACGGTCCGGATGCCGAACACGTCATCCAGGGAATCGGCGGCTTTGGCGCCCACGATGTAGTCCAGCCGATCGCCGAGCGACACCACGACTACTCGACCCCGATCAGCAGCACGTCACCGCGATGACCGGTGCGGTAGGTCACCAGCTCGGTCCCCGGGTGGTTGTCGTGCACGTGTTCTTCCAGGATGTCGCCGACGGCGACGACGTCGGCTTCCTCCTCGATACCAGCGCCGACCAGCACCGTCACCAGGTCACCGCCCGAGGCCAGCAACACATCGAGCAGGCCGATCGCCGCCCCGGCCGCATCCGCGGCCACGATCAGTACCTCGTCGCCCGCGATGCCCAGGCCGTCACCCGGCTGACAGCGACCCGCCCAGGTCAACGCGCTCTCGGTCGCGATGCGCACCGATCCGTGCCGGGCAGCGCCGGCGGCGCGGGCCATGGTGTAGCCGTCGTCGACCACTTGCCTGCCCGTTTCGTGCACGGCCAGCGCGGCCAGCCCCTGCACCATCGACCCCGTTGGTATCGGCACCACGTCGATACCCCAGCCGATGGCCGCGGTGCAGCCGGCCACCAGCTCTTCGGCGGCCACATAGCCGTTGGGTAACACCATCACCTGTGCGGCGCCGGTGTCCACCACCGCCCGCACCAGCTGGTGGGCGCTGATATCGGTGGCTGGATAGCCTGTGTCCGGGCCAGGTTGCAGCACGCAGGCGCCTTCACCGGCGAACAGCTCGGCGGCACCGTCGCCATCGACGACGGCCAGCACTGCCCGTTCCCGCGTCCAGCTGCCCGCCGGCAGTCCGGTGGCGCCGGAGCTGAGGGGCGAGACCACGATCCGGCTCGGCCGCCCGGCCGCCAGTCCTGCTTCGACCGCGGCGCCGGCGTCGTCGGTGTGCACGTGCACGGAGTAGCTGTCGAGCGTGTCGGACTCCTGCGCAGCCGCCTGAGCTGCAGACGAGGCTGCGATGGCCACCGATTCGCCCAGCTCCTCGAGCCGATCCCGCAGTGCGTCCGCGGCTGCGGCATCGCAACCATCCAGCCGGTACATCACCTCGAATTGCGGTGCCGGTCGTTCGGTGGCGGAATCTGCCGGCTGCGCCCGCGGCGACAGCTCGTACACCGCGCGGGCAGGTGTCTGCCCGGTGACCGTCGAACGCAGCGCGTCCAGCAGGACCAGCAGGCCCCGTCCGCCGGCGTCCACGGCACCGGCATCAGCGAGCACGTCAAGCTGCTCGAGGGTCTTTTCCAGCGCGATCACCGCCGCGTCGCCGGCGGCGGTGATCGCCGGGGCCAGCCCGTCGCCGGCGCACTCTTCGACGGCGTTGGCGGCGGCCCGCAATACCGAGACGATGGTCCCGGGGACCTCCTGGCCGCCCATCGAGGTGATGACCAGGTCGACGCCGCGCTGCAATGCCGCCCCGAGGATGACGGCGTCCATCTCGGGCAGTTCACCACCGGAGTCGGCCGCCGCAGTCGCGGTGACGTCGGCGATACCGCGCAGGATCTGCGACAGGATCACGCCGGAATTGCCGCGGGCGCCGTTCAGCGCACCGGCCGACAGGGCGGCCGCGACGCGGGCGACGCACCCGGAACTGCCGTCCGCGCTGGCTCCCGCATGGGCCTCAGCCAACGCGGAACGCATGGTGAACAGCATGTTGGCGCCGGTATCGGCATCGGCGACCGGGAACACGTTGAGCCGGTTGATCTCGTCGATGTGAGTAATCAGGTCGCTGACGGCGGTGTGCGCCCAATCCCGCAGGGTCAACGCGTCCAGCAGACGATCCGACGTGCCCAGTGTGACCCACCTCCTCCGCGCCAGCCTCCGGTGGGCGCCAGCGTAGCTCGGCGACGACACGCGCGGCGGCTGCGCGTGAGCCACCACCCGCCGGCAGGGGCGACCGGCCTATTGAGCCTAGCCAGAGGGGGCGACAGCACCGCTCGTAGCTGTCGGTCAGCTGTTGATCGTTTTGGTGGTTGCCCACGACAGTCGGTATCCTGGGCTAGCCCGGGTCGACCTGGGCTATCCCGGCCAGGTGCCGGACCCCGAGATTTGAGGAGCTTCGACAATGGCCGCTGTGTGCGATATCTGCGGGAAAGGCCCCGGCTTCGGCAAGTCGGTGTCGCACTCCCACCGCCGCACCAGCCGCCGGTGGGACCCCAATGTCCAGACTGTGCACGTCGTGACGCGTCCGGGCGGCAACAAGCAGCGACTCAACGTCTGCACGTCCTGCATCAAGGCCGGCAAGGTCGTCCGCGGCTAGTTAACGCGGCCTCGCACTCTCCAGCGCTCTCCGACTCGTAGCGAGTTGCTCATCTTCCTGCCAGCCAGTCAGCGAAACGGATTACTCCGCGCGCCGCGGTGTCGTCGGCAACCAGGGTGCGCGATTCGAGCCGGGCGCCGAAGTAGCGGGCCTGCGAATCGGTTACCACGACCCGGGCATCGCCGTAGCGCGTTAGGGCGGTGCGGATGAATCCCTCGAACGGAAGGTATTCCGGCCCACCAAGTTCGACGACGGCATTGGCCGGAGCTTCAACCCCGATCGCCGCCAATCTCGCGGCGACTTCGGTGGCGGCGATCGGCTGTATCAGCGCGTCCGGCACCCGGACTGTGTCTTTGTCGGTGCACGAATCGGCTATGCCACCGGCGAATTCGAAGAATTGCGTCGCACGCAGCACCGTGTATCCGATGCCAGAGCCGACGATTCGGCTCTCCTGTGCGACCTTGGCTCGCATATATCCGCTGTCGGGCATGCGGTCGGCGCCCACAACCGATAGCGCGACGTGATGTGCCACCTCGGCCGCCCGCTCGGCTGCAATGAGGTTGGCGGTGAATGTGGTGAAGAAATTCATCAGCGCGGCGTATTCGTAGGAGGGCGAATCGGTGACGTCGACCACCACTCGCGCGCCGTGCAGGGCGTCGGTTAGGCCGTCACCGGTGAGCACATCCACGCCGGAACGACGCGAAGCCGGTAGCACCTGATGACCATTGGCGGTGAGGATGTCGACCACCTTAGCGCCGACTAGACCGGTGGCGCCGACCACCACGATCTTTCCGACGGCTTTCAAACCCGAAGATCCTGACACGGATTCGACGACGGCACCCGACACTCAGTTCCGCACGATGAGGACGGTCTTGCCCGCACGCCGGCCTGGGCGCAGCCCACTTTCGAATGCTTCCCGGCCCCTGTCGAGCGGGAACCTCTGTGCGATTATCACACGAAGCCGGCCTTTCGAGGATGGACTGTCGACGAGCGCGGCGAGCTCGGCAAGCTGGTCTCGATTGGGTGTAACGATGAAAAACATTGCCGTGACACCGTATTCGTCGGCTCTGCCCGCTGGCGGGGGCTGCCGGCAGGGTGACCAACCGTCCGCCGCGGCCCAGCACGCTAAAGGATCGATCCAACGTCTGACCGCCGACAGTGTCGATGACTACGTCGTAGGCGGCGCCGCTTTCGTCGAATCCTTCGGCGCGAACGTCGATCACCCGCCCAGCCCCGAATCCCCGTACTAACTCGCCCTCGTCGCTGCGAACGGTCGCCGTGACACGCGCGCCGAGGATCGCAGCCAGTTGGACCGTCAAGGCCCCGACTCCGCCGGCCCCGCCGTGTACCAGCACCTCCTCTCCGGGTTGCACGGCGGCGTGGTTCACCAGGGCCTGCAGGGCGGTCAGCCCGGCCAGCGGCAATGCCGCGGCGCAGTCATGCGGTACCGTCGACGGCTTGGCGGCCAGATCAGCCGCGGGCACCGCGACGAAATCGGCCGCCGCGCCGTCACGGTCGAATCGGATCAATCCGTAAACCTCGTCGCCAGGTTTGAAATCTGTTACTTCCGAACCGATCTCATACACCACGCCGGATACCTCATGCGATGGGATCACCGGGGTCCGGCTGACACCGTCGCGAAACCATGTCTCTTCCCACGTCAACTCGTCGAACGTGATAGCCGCGGCGTGTACCGCCACCAAAACTTCGCCGGCCGCGGGGACCGGCACCGGCGCGCGCTCGACGACCAATACCTCTGGGCCGCCGCGGCAATGCGCGCGCAAAGCCGTCATCTCGGTCAGGGCAGCCGCCAATCGATTGGGTCGGCGCCCATTCCGGCGAGCAGCTCGTTGCACCGGCTGAACGGACGCGAGCCGAAGAACCCGCGAGACGCCGATAGTGGCGAGGGATGCGGCGACTCGATCGCGACACAGTCGCCGGCTGCCAGCATCGGCTTAAGCGTCGACGCGTCGCGCCCCCACAGAATGGCCACCATCGGCTGCTCGCGAGCCACCAGGGCACGGATGGCACACTCGGTAACCGGCTCCCAGCCCTTACCGCGATGCGACGCCGGACTGCCCGGCTGCACTGTCAGCACCCTGTTGAGCAGCATCACCCCACGCTGCGCCCACGGTGAGAGATCGCCGCACGCCGGCAGCGGATAGCCAAGGTCGCGGGCATATTCGGCGAAAATGTTCTCCAGGCTGCGCGGTAGCGGCCGCACCTGAGGCGCCACCGAGAAGCTTAGGCCCACAGCATGTCCGGGCGTCGGGTAAGGGTCTTGGCCGACAATCAGGACCCGGACGTCGTCGAACGGGAAAGTGAAGGCGCGCAACACATTCGGCCCGGCGGGTAGGTAGCCGCGACCGGCCGCGATCTCGGCCCGCAGGAATTGCCCCATCTGGGCCACCTGGTCGGTCACCGGCTCCAGCGCGCCCGCCCACCCCTGCTCGACGAGTTCACTTAATGGCCGCGCGCTCACTGCAGCCCCTTCGCCAGCAGCACCACCGTGTCGGCACCGGCAAGGCGGTCCTTCGAGATGTTTTGGTACTCGGGCGATTGCGCCCAACCCCGGAATGCCGCCTCGTCGGGAAACGACATCAGCACCACCTTCTCCCGGTCCCAATCGCCCTCCACCACCTGGGGCGACTCGTCGGCGGCCAACAGCGTTCCCGGATGACGACGGAAGACCTCCATGAACCTGGCCTGGTAGCGGTCGTAGGCTGCCCGGTCGGTGAATCTCAGCTGGGCGATCGCGTAGACGGTCACCGCGCCACCCTAACGCTCGAAGGACTGCCAGCCCGCGTATCCCCGCCACTCCTGGCCGTCGACGAGCACGCGGGCCGGCCCGTCGAGCACCCGCCCGATGACGCGCCACCCGGTCGGTACCGGACCGGCGAAACAAGCCACCAGCGCGTGGTCTTCACCACCGCTCAGCACCCACGGCCATGGGTCGGCACCCACGGCGGCGGCGGCCGCGGTCAGCGCGTCGTGGTCTGCGGCCAGCGATGTGGTGGACAGGTCAACACCCACCCCGGATGCCTCGGCGACGTGGCGCAGGTCGGCGATCAGACCGTCGGAGACGTCGATCATCGCCTGCGCGCCCGCGGCCGCGGCCGCCGCTCCGCTGCCATAGGGCGGCTGTGGCACCAGGTGACGACGCCGCAGTTCGTCATACCCGTCAATTCCCTTATGCCACAGAGAATATCCGGCGGCGGAGCGGCCCAGTTCACCGGCGACGGCAATCACCGAGCCAGCCTTCGCCCCAGACCGTAACACCGGCGCGCGGCCGTCCAGGTCGCCCAGCACCGTCACCGACACAACCCACTGCGGGCAGCTGACCAGATCGCCGCCGGCGATGCCGGCGCCGATCCGCCCCGCCTCGTCCCACATTCCGTCGACCAGCGCATCCACCTGCGCCGTCGCCGTTTCACCAGGTGCTCCGAAGCCGACCACGAAAGCCGTGGCCCGTGCTCCCATCGCCTCGATGTCGGCGGCATTCTGGGCGATCGCCTTGCGACCGACGTCGTGGGGTGTCGACCAGTCCAGCCGGAAGTGCCGATCCTGCACCAGGACATCAGTCGATACCACGGCGCGACCGTCCGGCGCAGACACCACCGCCGCATCATCGCCGGGCCCGAGCACGACCGCAGCGGGCTGTCGGCGGCCCCGTACCAACCGATCGATTACGGCGAACTCACCGAGTTGCTGCAGTGTCGGGGACTCGCCCAATTCGTCGTCGCGCACGCCACCTCCTCCGGCGCGTCCCGGCCATGCCAGCGCCGCCAAACTCCTCGCCGACCTGCGGTAAGTTGGGTCCCTGCCCGCGCGAGCGGACCGCGCCAGTGTATGAGATAGGAGGTGCCCGGGTGGTCGATGCACTGATGTCGCCGGCCGGGCGGTGATGGCCGGTTCGGATGCCGACACAGGACCGCCCCGTGCGGTGATGGTCGCCGCGGTCGCACTGGCCGTCGTGGCGATCGGCGTAATCCTGGCCGTCGCGGCAACCCGCCAGGCACCGCCGCAGCCGGTTGCCGTTCCCGCCGTCCCGGCGCCGCAGGCCGCCAATGCCGCATGCCGGGCACTGGCGCAGGCGCTGCCGCAGCGGTTCGGGGACTATCAGCGCGCGCCCGTCGCGCAACCGGCGCCCCCAGGCGCGGCCGCCTGGCGGGCCGGGCCCGACAGCGAGCCGGTGGTGCTGCGCTGCGGACTCGACCGCCCCGCCGACTTTGTCGTGGGATCTCCCATCCAGATCGTCGATCGGGTGCAGTGGTTTGAGGTCGCGGCCGAACAGCAATCCGCCGGTGACGCGGGTAGAGCCACCTGGTACACGGTGGACCGGCCGGTGTATGTGGCGCTGACGCTGCCGTCGGGATCGGGGCCCACGCCAATCCAGGAGCTCTCCGAGGTAATCGACCGCACTATCGCGGCGGTGCCCATCGACCCCGCATCGGCCCGTTAGCAGGCCGTTAGCGCAGACCCGCGCCCCGGGCCAATGCCGTGTCGACCATGGTCGCCAGCAGGGTCGGATAGTCCACGCCGCTGGCGGCCCACATCCTCGGGTACATCGAGATGGTGGTGAACCCCGGCATCGTGTTGATTTCGTTGACCAGCGGCCCGTCGTCGGTGAGGAAAAAATCAACTCGGGCCAGGCCCTGGCAGTCAATGGCCTTGAAAGCCCGGATCGCCAATTGGCGCACGGCGTCGGCGATGTCGTCGTCGACCTTTGCGGGAACGTCCAATTCGGCTGCTTCGTCGAGGTATTTGGTCGCGAAGTCGTAGAACGAGTCCTCGCGGCCCCGCACTCCGGCCACCCGGATCTCCCCCAATGTGCTGGCTTTCACTGTGCCGTCCGGCATTTCGAGCACGCCGCACTCCAGCTCGCGACCGTTGATCGCCGCCTCGACGATCACCTTCGGATCGTGTCGGCGAGCATTGGCGACAGCGGCGGGCAGCTGGTCCCAACTCGAGACCCGGCTGACGCCGATCGAAGAGCCGCCCCGTGCGGGTTTGACGAACACCGGCAAACCCAGCCGCTCGCACTCCTGCCGATGCAGCGTCGGCTGCGACGGGCGCAGCACCGCGTATGCGCCGATCGGAAGTCCCTCGGCGGCAAGCAGCTTCTTGGCGAATTCCTTGTCCATGCCGACGGCACTGGCCAGCACACCGGCGCCGACGTAGGGCACACCGGCGAGCTCGAGCAGCCCCTGGATCGTGCCGTCTTCGCCGTATGGGCCGTGCAATACCGGAAACACCACGTCGACCGACGCCAAGACCTCACCGGCACCAGGCGGAAGTGACACCAATTGGCCGCTCCGCCGCGGATCCGCCGGCAGGGCCAGCTCGGTGCCTGAATTGATGGTCACCTCCGGCAGCTGCCGGTTGGTGATCGCCAGCGCATCAGGGTTGGGATCGGTGAGCACCCACGAACCTTCCCGGGTGATGCCGATCGCCATCACGTCGAATCGCTGCGGGTCGAGATTGCGCAGGATGCTGCCCGCGGACACGCACGAGATGGCGTGCTCGTTGCTGCGCCCGCCGAAGACAACGGCGACGCGCACGCGGCGAGCGCGTGACGGCGGTGGCGTCAGGGACCGGTCGCTGGCATTCACAACCTCAAGAGGCTACCGGTTGGAAAGCTCTGAGGCAGCGCGCCATGCGCTGAACTGGGGTTTTTCCGACCGCCGAACCGGGCCGGGCTCATTCGGGCTTGGTGCTGCGGCCCAGCAACAGAGCCATCGCCTCGTCCACCGAGAGTCCCTTATGACAGACGCGGTGCACGGCGTCGGTGAGCGGCACCTCGACGTCGTAACTGGACGCCAGCGCAAGCACCGACTCGCACGACGTCACCCCCTCGACAACGTGCCCGTCCCCGCCCCCGGCTTGCAACGCCGACTGTATGGTCGCGCCCCGGCCCAGCCGTTCGCCCAACGAGCGGTTGCGCGAATGCGGCGAGGTGCAGGTGGCCACCAGGTCACCCACACCTGCCAGACCCGCCAGCGTCGCGCCCTTGGCGCCGAGTGCTATCCCCAGCCGGATGATCTCCGCCAGGCCCCGGGTGATGATCGCCGCCGCGGTGTTTTCGCCAAGCCCGACGCCGGCCGCCATCCCGCACGCGAGCGCGATGACGTTCTTGCAGGCCCCGCCGATCTCGGTGCCGACCACATCGCTATTGGTGTAGGGGCGGAAGTACCCGCTGTTCAGCATGCGCTGCAGGGCGACCGCGCGGCCGGAGTCGCTGCACGCGATGACTGTGGCAGCGGGCTGACATTCGGCGATCTCACTGGCCAAGTTCGGCCCCGAAATCACCGCGACCTGCGCCGTGTCTACGCCGGTCACTGAAACGATGACCTGACTCATCCGCATCAGGGTGCCCAGCTCGATGCCCTTGGCCAGACTGACCAGAGTCGCGCCATCGGCCAACAAAGGCGCCCACTGCTCAAGATTGGTCCGCATCGTCTGCGCAGGGACTCCCAGCAGCACCGTCGTCGCGCCGCTAAGCGCCTCATTCGCGTCGGCGGTGGCGCGGATGCCCGCCGGCAGCAACGTACCGGGCAGATAGGCGGGGTTGTATCGGGTGGCATTGATCTGTTCGGCGATGTCAGATCGCCGCGCCCACAGCATGACCTCTCCGCCGGCGTCGACTAGTACCTTGGCCAGCGCCGTGCCCCATGCACCGGCGCCCATCACCGCAACGGCGCCTGCTGTGCTGGCCATCTACCACCCCTATCGATCGTCGATGCGGCACCTGCAGCCGCTACACCCTAGACCAGCGACGGGACGAGAGTCACGTTAGCGCTAGCGTGACGCTCGCGAGCACTGCGCAGATCAACGCTGGCAGGATGACCTCATGACCGGCACACGGGCCGACGGTGCGGGTGACATCGCCTTGATCGTCGCCGTCAAGCGGTTGGCCGCCGCCAAGACCAGGCTGGCCCCGGTGTTCTCGGCACGCACCCGCGAGAACGTGGTGCTGGCCATGTTGGTAGACACCCTGACCGCCGCGGCACGGGTTGGATCACTGGGCTCGATCACAGTCATCACGCCCGACGAAGGCGCGGCGGTCGCGGCAGCCGAGCTCGGAGCTACTGTGCTGGCCGACCCAACACCCGAGGGCCATAGCGACCCACTGAACAACGCAATCGCCGCCGCCGAACGAGCGTTGGCCGGCTCATTCTCCAATATCGTTGTGCTGCAAGGCGATTTGCCGGCCTTGCAGACCCAGGAGCTGGCCGAGGCGATCGCCGCCGCACGCCACCATCGGCGCAGCTTCGTCGCTGACCGGCCGGCAACGGGAACCGCTGCGCTCTTCGCGTTCGGAACCGCGCTCGATCCGCAGTTCGGCTCGGATTCGTCCGCGCGGCACCGCCGTTCGGGCGCGATCGAGCTGACGGGTGCGTGGCCCGGCCTGCGATGCGATGTCGACACTCCCGCCGACCTGGCGGCCGCCCGTCGGCTCGGGGTCGGGGCGGCGACCGCCCGGGCCATCGCGCAGCATTAGCGCGGATTTCCACGCAGGAGGTTCGGCGCAACAGTTCAGCTGAATTCGAAGCGTAGGCTTCGATTTCCCCACCAAGGGACGGGCGTGTTGTCGGGGAGGTCGGCTTGGCGCAGCACGGGGGTGTAGGCGCGCCGGTCGAGGCGGACGGTGACGGTGTCGCCGCTGGTGGTGATCTGGCCGGGGGTTTCGAGGAAGCGGCGTTGCAACACGTCGGGGGTGACGGTGGCGTAGCCGGGCAGGCGGGTGCGCAGCGCGGCGATGAGGGCTTGGGCGAGCACGCAGAGCATGATGTCGAGGTCGACGTTGAGGTTGACGGCCGAGGACAGCGCGTCGGCGTGGAAGGCTTGGATGATCTCGGCGAGGCGCTGCTCGATGGTCATGCGCCGCGCGTAGTGCTCGATGAGCGCCTTGGCGGTGAGGTCGTGGTCGTTGGTGATGAGGACGGTCGGTGCGTCGCGGCCGAGCCCGGTGACGACGAGTTGGCGCACGGTGCCGGGGTAGCCGGTGAGCCGAATTCCGGTGGCCTCGTGCACTTTCGGCCGGTTGTGCCGGCCGGGCCGGTCGAGGGCGATGGTCTTGAAATCGGTGCCGGTGAGGGCGTCGATCTGGCTCATCAGCGCGGCCGAGCGCATGCGCAGGGTGAGGAAGGTGACGCCGCGGGCGTCGAGTTCACCGAGCACGGCGTGGGTGGTGACCTTTTGATCCATGATCAGCATGGCCGGATCGTTGCCGGACACGGCTTTCCAGTGGTTGCAGAACGCGATCACCTCGCGCGCCTGGCCGGCCTTGGAAACGTCGGCGTTGGCGTAGACCAGGTTGTGGGTGCCGGTGTCCTGGGCGAAGAAGGTGAGCACGGAGCGGGCTCGTTGGGATCGGGTGGGCACGTAGTGCTTCTCCAGGGCGGGGTCGTGGCCCCAGTGCATGACGGCGTGGAAGTCCAGGTCGAAGATCGCGTCCTCGGCGGTGGCGAGCCCGGCGTGGATCATCTGCTTGTCGAGCGCGGTCAGGAAACGGCGCTGATGGTCGTGGCCGGTGCGGTAGGAGTAGTCGGTGAGCGCGGACTTCTTCGGCAGGGTGGCTAGCCCGGCGAACAGGGATGCGGCCGGATCGGCCAGCAGTAGGTCGTCGACGTGGGAGACCCGGCGGGTGCGGGTCAGTTTCAGCGCCACCAGCGACAACAACCACGACACCGCGGGCACCACCCGGGTGCCCGGATAGCCGGCCCGTTTCACCAGCTCCGACAGGCCAAGCTCGACCAGATCCGGCACCAGCAACAGCAGTCCGGCCTTGCCGGTCTCCACGGCGGCGGGCCAGGATGCGAAATCCAGCCGCGCGGCGCGGGGCAGCCGGGTGTCGCGCCCGACGGTGGCCGGGCTGGTGCTGGCCACCGGCTCGGGGTGGCGTAGCAGCCGCCCGAAGCCTTCCTCGGCGAGGATCTCGCCGACACTGGTGCGATTGAGCGGGGTGGCCTCGGTGGCCAGCCGCGCGGAGATCTCGTAGGTGGACAACCCCTCGCGGCGCAGCTCAATCACCCGGCCCCGGACGCGCTCCTTGGCCGGCGCGGTCCCCGGCGCCGGGCCCGGTTTGCGGGGCGGGGCGAATAGGGTCAGCTTGCCGCTGCGCCAGTCGCGCACCAGGTTGATCATCGCCCACCGGGTGTAGCCAAACCGGGCGCCGGCCTGCTCGTGGGTCAGCCCGTCGACGAAGTACGCGCGCAGCGCCTCGTAGCGGCGGTGGTTGACCTGTTCCGGCGCGGTGAACGCCCCCGCCTCCTGTTGTGCTGATCTCGCTGGCACAAGACAGTTCTACCAGTTTCACTGCAGGTCATTGCTGTGGTCGCTGGAATCGCGGTACACGTTGGAACACAACATATCTCGTGATCGACAGGGGGATTCGGTCGGCCACGGCGAAAAGATCACGACACGCTAACGATCCGGTGAACTGTACATTTGACAGCCAGATCAGCACAACAGAATCAAAGGCAAGCACGCTCGAATCGCGAGAACCACCAGCTCAGCCACCTGCACCCACAACCAGAGGTTGCGCCGAATCACCTACGCGGAAATCCGCGTTAGTAAGCGGCAACGCAACAGACCTGTCCGGCGGGTGAACGGCATATCAACTGCGGATGGATGTCCGTCGAGCGCTAGCAGCACCAGCGGGTAATGAGCAATGATCTCATGGTGACCGAAATTGAAGCTGAGGCGAGGCCCGACGAGAACTTTTGGCATCTGGGCGAGTCGGCCGTGGCAGCACCACCTGCGGCGACTCCCGCCGCGATCGCTGACCAGTTGCCACAGGACCGCTACCTCAACCGCGAACTGAGCTGGCTGGATTTCAACGCACGCGTCCTCGCATTGGCTGCCGATAAATCGCTGCCATTGCTGGAGCGAGCCAAATTTCTGGCAATCTTTGCTTCCAACCTCGACGAGTTCTACATGGTGCGGGTGGCCGGCCTCAAACGCCGCGACGAAATGGGGCTATCGGTCCGCTCGGCCGACGGTCTGACACCGGGTGCGCAACTGAGCCGGATCGGCGAGGAGACCCAGCAGATCGCCACCCGGCACGCGCGGGTGTTCCTCGACTCGGTGCGACCAGCGCTCGCTGAGGAAGGCATCTATATTGTCACGTGGGCTGATCTGCATCAGGCTGAGCGCGACCAACTCTCGACCTATTTCACCGAGCAGGTGTTCCCCGTCCTGACACCGCTGGCCGTCGATCCCGCTCACCCGTTCCCGTTCGTCAGCGGGTTGAGCCTGAATCTGGCCGTCACCGTGAAGCAACCCGAGGACGGCGGCCAGCACTTCGCACGGGTCAAGGTGCCGGACAACGTCGATCGCTTCGTCGAACTCGAGGGCACTGTTGGCGGCGACGGGACCGAGGGACAGGCCGTAATCCGATACCTGCCGTTGGAAGAGCTGATCGCGGCCTTTCTTCCGGTGCTTTTCCCGGGTATGGAAATCGTCGAGCATCATGCGTTCCGCATTACCCGCAACGCCGACTTCGAGGTTGAAGAGGACCGCGACGAAGGTCTGCTGCAGGCGATGGAGCGGGAATTGGCGCGCAGGCGATTCGGTTCGCCGGTGCGACTCGAGATTGCCGACGACATGACCGAGAGCATGTTGGAGTTGTTATTGCGCGAACTCGACGTGCACCCGGGTGACGTCATCGAAGTGCCAGGGCTGCTCGACCTGTCGTCGTTGTGGCAGATCTACGGCCTGGATCGGCCTGCGCTCAAGGACCGGGCATTCGTTCCGGCCACCCATCCCGCCTTCGCCGACCGGGAAACACCCAAGAGCATCTTCGCGACGCTGCGCGAAGGCGATGTGTTGGTGCACCATCCGTATGACTCATTCTCCACCAGCGTGCAACGATTCATCGAACAAGCCGCGGCCGATCCCAATGTGCTGGCGATCAAGCAAACGCTATACCGCACATCCGGTGACTCGCCCATAGTTCGCGCGCTGATCGACGCCGCCGAGGCCGGAAAGCAAGTGGTGGCACTGGTAGAGATCAAGGCGCGCTTCGACGAACAGGCCAACATCCGTTGGGCGCGCACACTCGAGCAGGCAGGCGTCCATGTGGTGTACGGATTCGTCGGGCTCAAGACGCACTGCAAGACCTGCCTGGTGGTGCGCCGGGAAGGACCGGCGATCCGACGCTACTGCCATGTCGGGACCGGCAACTACAACAGCAAGACAGCGCGGCTGTATGAGGACATCGGTCTGCTCACGGCCGCACCTGACATCGGTGCTGACCTGACCGACTTGTTCAACTCGCTCACCGGCTACTCACGTAAGTTGTCCTACCGCAACCTATTGGTGGCCCCGCACGGCATTCGCACCGGCATCATCGAACGCGTCGAGCGCGAAATTGCCGCCCACCGCCACACCGGTAACGGGCGAATCCGGATGAAAATGAACGCACTTGTCGACGAACAGGTCATCGATGCGCTGTATCACGCATCGCAGGCGGGTGTGCGGGTCGAGATTGTGGTGCGCGGCATCTGCGCACTGCGCCCGGGCGCGGAAGGCTACTCCGAAAACATCTTGGTCCGCTCGATTCTCGGCCGATTCCTGGAACACTCGCGGATCATCCATTTCCGCGCCATCAACGAGTTCTGGATCGGCAGCGCCGACATGATGCACCGTAATCTCGACCGGCGAGTCGAGGTGCTGGCTCAGGTCAAAGACCCGAGGCTTACCGCTTATCTGGACGACTTGTTCGAGTCCGCGCTTGACCCGTCCACCCGGTGCTGGGAGCTGCGGGTCGACGGGCAGTGGACCGCGTTGCCCCAGGAAGGCCACACCGTGCGCGACCATCAGGAATCACTGATGGAGCGGCACACCAGCCTCTGACGCTATGTGGCAACTTTCCAGGTCGCACCGAGGACCCGAGCGACCCTGGCCGAATTGACCTGCAGGAGTGAAGGTGTCGATCCCGAACTCGTCCGCCGGTCGGCGCTCGGGGACCCGGATCGTGTACGCTGCAGGCGCGGTGTTGTGGCGAGCAGGCAGTGTTAATTCGGCCGATCCGGAACTCGAGATCGCAGTGATTCACCGCCCCCGCTACGACGACTGGTCGCTGCCCAAGGGCAAAGTGGACCCCGGCGAGACGGCGGCCATGGCCGCGGTGCGGGAAGTATTCGAGGAGACGGGTCACCACGCCACCCTGGGCCGGCGGCTCGACACGGTAAGTTACCCGATCGACAAGGGCGTCAAGAAGGTGTACTACTGGGCGGCGCGCAGCACCGGCGGGGAATTCACACCGGGCCGCGAGGTCGACGAGCTGGATTGGCTGCCGGTCGCGGACGCGATGAAGAGACTCAACTACGCACAAGATCGAAAAATGTTGCGCCACTTTGCGGAACACCCGGCAGACACGCATACCGTACTGGTGGTCCGGCACGGTACCGCCGGCAGGAAATCACGTTTCTCCGGCGATGACGCCAAGCGGCCGTTGGACAAGAGGGGACGTGCACAGGCGGAGGCACTGGTCCCACAGCTGTTGGCCTTCGGCGTCTCCGACGTGTATGCCGCCGACCGGCTCCGCTGCCACCAGACGGTAGAACCGCTCGCTGCGGAACTGGATGTGCGTATCCACAACGAGCCCACCCTGACCGAGGAGTCCTACGCCAAGAACCCCAAACGTGGCCGTAACCGGATGCTGCGTATCGCCGAGCAGGACGGCACACCGGTGATCTGCACGCAGGGCAAGGTGATTCCGGACTTGATCGCCTGGTGGTGCGCACGCGACGGAATACGCCCCGACAAGTCGCGCAACCACAAGGGCAGTACATGGGTGCTGTCGCTATCGGCCGGCCGGCTGGTGGCGGCCGACCACATCGGCGGCGCGGTGGCCGCCAACGTGCGGGCCTAACGCACGAATACCCTTTGGGGACACCGCTGCCCCCAAAGGGTATCGGCGTATTGAACTGGCGTTACTGCCTTACCTGCGGCCGCGCTTCGCGGGCGCCTTCTTGGCAGGAGCCTTGCTGGCCGGCCTCTTTGCCGCTGCCTTCCTGGCCGGCGCCTTGCTCGCTGCCTTCTTGACGACAGCCTTCTTGACGACAGCCTTCTTAACGGCCTTCTGGGCCACAGCCCTCTTGGCAGCCGTCTTCACCGCGGCCTGCTTCACGGCCTTCTTGGCCACCGCCTTCTTGACAGCCTTCTTCACCGCGGCCTGCTTCACGGCCTTCTTGGCCACCGCCCGCTTGGCAGCCGTCTTCACCGCGGCCCGCTTCACGGCCTTCTTGGCCACCGCTTTCTTGACCGCCGTCCTCCCGACTGCGCCTGCCACTACACCACGCTTCACTGCTGGTCCTTCCGACGGGAGGCGCTGTGCGCCAGAGACAACCGCTTTGAATTGGGCGCCCGGACGGAACGCCGGGACGGACGTCGGCCTCACCTTCACCGTCTCGCCGGTACGCGGATTGCGGGCCACCCGCGCTGCGCGGCGCCGCTGTTCGAACACACCGAACCCGGTAATGGTTACGCTGTCACCTTTGTGCACCGCGCGCACAATGGTGTCGACAACATTCTCGACGGCAGCGGTCGCCTGCCGACGGTCCGAGCCCAATTTCTGTGTGAGCACGTCAATGAGCTCTGCTTTGTTCATTCAAACCCTCCGAAGCCAGTGGTCCTCGTTTTTGAACCAACTAGCGAACACGGTAAACCCTCACCGGGCAAATTGCCAAGCGCCACGCGCAATTTCAGGACCAATTGGTCGGAATTTTCGCAATCCAGTTGCCGCCCTTGACCGGTGACGCGGCCTCGAAATGGGCCCGGTTTACTTAGGTGAGCGAGAGGAAATTCCGTCCGGATCGACCCTTCAGGAGGTGGTTAGAATGCGCGGCTTCCACTCCGGATAAGCCGCCTCGAAAGCCTCGATTTCGGCGAGTTTCCGCAGCGTAAGGGCTATATCGTCAAGTCCTTCGAGGAGTCGCCAAGCCGTATGGTCGTCAATCTTGAACGGCAGCACCGCCGTTCCCGCGGTGATATTTCGATCTTGAAGATTGACAGTGATTTCCAACCCCGGACTCTGCTCGATGAGCTTCCACAGAAGTTCCACGCCGTCTTGGGAGACTTCGGCCGCCAAGAGGCCCGCCTTCCCGGCGTTGCCCCGGAAAATGTCACCAAATCGAGACGAGATAACCACCCGGAACCCGTAGTCCATGAGGGCCCACACGGCATGCTCACGCGACGATCCGGTGCCGAAATCGGGTCCGGCCACCAGGACCGAGCCTCGGTCAAAGGGGCTGAGGTTTAGCACGAATGAGGGATCCGCCCGCCAGGTCGCGAACAAGCCGTCCTCGAAACCGGTTCGGGTGACGCGCTTCAAAAACACCGCTGGAATGATCTGGTCGGTATCAACATTGGACCGCCGCAACGGCACCCCGATACCGGTGTGGGTGTGAAAGGCTTTCATGCTCGTCCTCAATTCCGCTATCTGAAGTTCAAGTCGGATATCTTTAGTTCAAGTCCGCCGGCGCTGACAGCGTGCCGCGCACCGCCGTTGCGGCGGCGACTGCCGGCGATACCAGATGTGTGCGGCCGCCTTTGCCCTGCCGCCCTTCGAAGTTGCGGTTGGACGTCGCGGCGCACCGCTCCCCGGGCGCCAGCTGATCGGGGTTCATACCCAGGCACATCGAGCAGCCCGCCTGCCGCCATTCGGCGCCCGCGGCGGTGAAAATCTCACCCAGCCCTTCGGCTTCGGCCTGCGCGCGCACCCGCATGGAGCCCGGGACGACGAGCATGCGCACCCCCTGGGCGATCTTGCGACCACGCAACACGTCGGCCACCACCCGCAGGTCTTCGATACGACCGTTGGTACAAGACCCGACGAACACGGCGTCGACGGCGATATCGCGCATCGGCGTTCCGGGTCGAAGGTCCATGTACGCCAAGGCTTTCTCGGCGGCCTGCCGCTCGCCGTCGTCGGTCATCAGGTCCGGATCCGGCACGGCCGCGGCCAATGGCACCCCCTGGCCGGGGTTCGTTCCCCAGGTGACGAATGGGCTCAACGAGGCTGCGTCGAGATAGACCTCGGTGTCGAAGACGGCGCCCGGGTCGGTGCGCAGCTGCTGCCAGTAGTCGATTGCCGCGTCCCACTGCGCGCCGGTCGGCGCGTGCGGGCGGCCGCGCAGGAACTCGTAAGTGGTCTCATCCGCCGCCACCATGCCCGCCCGGGCACCGGCTTCGATGCTCATGTTGCAGACCGTCATCCGGCCTTCCATGGACAGCGATTCGATGGCACTGCCCCGGTATTCGATGACATGACCCTGCCCACCGCCGGTGCCGATCTTGGCGATCAAAGCCAGGATGATGTCCTTGGCGGTCACGCCGGCGGGTAGCTGCCCGTCGACATTGACCGCCATCGTCTTGAACGGCCGCAGCGGCAACGTCTGGGTGGCCAGCACATGCTCGACCTCTGAGGTGCCGATCCCCATCGCCAGTGCGCCGAATGCACCATGGGTCGAGGTGTGACTGTCGCCACAGACGATCGTCATTCCCGGTTGGGTCAGGCCCAACTGAGGTCCGATAACATGCACGATGCCCTGCTCGATGTCACCCATCGGATATAGCCGGACACCGAATTCTTCGCAGTTTCGCTGCAACGTCTCGACTTGGGTGCGCGAAACCGGGTCGGCGATCGGCTTGTCGATATCGATGGTGGGCACGTTGTGATCCTCGGTGGCCAGCGTCAGGTCGGGCCGGCGCACCCGGCGCCCGGCCAGGCGTAGGCCGTCGAAAGCCTGCGGGCTGGTGACCTCGTGCACCAAATGCAGGTCGATGTAGATCAAGTCGGGCGCACTGACCCCCTGGCTAGACGAACCGGAAACCACAACGTGGTCGTCCCAAACCTTTTCGGCCAGTGTGCGCGGCTTGCCAGCGCCGGCCGTCTTGGTCTCGAATCCCATCTCGAACTCGCCTCGATTCACCTCATTCGCGGCTCGCCGATCGATTCGGACTGTGATCTCAGAATGCGAGACGCTAGTATCTTGTTGTGAGACAGCATAGCGGCATCGGCGTCCTCGACAAAGCCATGGGGGTGTTGCACACGATCGCGGAATCTCCATGCGGGTTAGCCGAACTGTGTGAGCGAACCGGCCTGCCCAGGGCCACCGCGTACCGGTTGGCGGCCGCCCTCGAAGTTCATCGCCTGCTAGCGCGCGACGACGAAGGACGTTGGCGTCTTGGTCCCGCGGTCAGCGAACTCGCGACCCAGGTCAACGATCCGCTGCTGGCCGCGAGCGCGGAGGTGCTGCCCCAGTTGCGCGAGACCACCGGTGAAAGCGTGCAGCTGTACCGCCGCGAGGGCACTTCACGGGTCTGCGTGGCCGCCTTGGAACCGTCTGCGGGCCTTCGCGATACGGTTCCGGTCGGGGCACGGTTGCCGATGACGGCGGGTTCGGGGGCCAAAGTGCTACTGGCCCACAGCGACGCCGCCACCCAAAAAGCCGTGTTACCGATGGCGAAATTCACCGACCGAGTGCTGGCCGAAGTGCGCCGGCGCGGTTGGGCACAAAGCGTGGCCGAGCGCGAGCCGGGGGTAGCGAGCGTATCAGCGCCGGTGCGCGACAGCCGCGGTGTCGTCATCGCCGCCATATCGGTGTCCGGACCCATCGACCGGATCGGCCGGCGCCCGGGGGCGCGCTGGGCCGCCGACCTGATGTCGGCGGCCGAAGCACTAACTGTTCGGCTCTAGATTTGTGTCGGGTCTGCGCTCCGGGCGCAAGAGTCGGCGATTCTCGCACCCTCAGCGCAGGTTCAAAGCCACCGGTGCACACCTCACAGCAGACGGCCTGACAGACTGACGCCATGGGAATCAATCAGCGCGCGAGCATCGTCATGTCCGAGGACGAGATCGCCGATTTCGTCGTCAAGAGCCGTACCGGCACGCTGGCCACCGTTGGTCCCGACGGCCAGCCGCACTTGACCGCGATGTGGTACGGCGTGGTCGACGGCGAAATCTGGCTGGAGACCAAGGCCAAGTCCCAGAAGGCGGTCAACGTCAAACGGGATCCGCGGGTGAGCTTCCTGATCGAGGACGGCGACACCTATGACACGCTGCGCGGTGTGTCCTTCGAAGGTGTCGCGGAGATCATCGACGATCCCGACGTGCTCTTCCGGGTCGGGATCAGCGTATGGGAGCGCTACACCGGTCCCTACACCGACGATCTGAAGCCCATGGTCGACCAGATGATGAACAAGCGGATCGGCGTACGCATTGTCGCCCGCCGCGCCCGCTCGTGGGATCACCGCAAACTCGGGTTGCCACACATGCCAGTCGCCGGGTACACCGCACCAGCCGCGCTGGGGACCGGCCAGTAACCGCACTGTAGAAGGTCTTTGTAGCCCCGATGGGATTCGAACCCACGCTACCGCCGTGAGAGGGCGGCGTCCTAGGCCGCTAGACGACGGGGCCAGAACCGATCCGAGCTGCCAGCATAGCTCACCCCAGAGGGCCCACCTAATCGCTTGCTGTGGTGGGACTTTGCTGGGGTACCAGGACTCGAACCTAGAATGGCTGAACCAGAATCAGCTGTGTTGCCAATTACACCATACCCCATTGGCTGCCTAAAACCGCTGTTCAGAGCATGTTCTGCGGACTATAACCAGCGTCTGCTAGCGACTGAATACGTCCTAGGACTGCCTCTGCCCAGCCGTTGTCGGCCGACGTGCAGACTACCAAAGACTTAGGCCGCATCGTCGCGCGCAGCCCGCAGCCGCTGCAGACTGCGCTCGCGCCCGAGTAGCTCTAGCGATTCGAACAACGGCGGGCTGACCGTCGTCCCCGTGGCGGCAACCCGGATCGGGCCGAACGCCTTACGTGGTTTGAGCCCCAGATTCTCGATTAAAGCCACTTTGAGGGCGTCCTCGATATGCGCCGCGGTCCAGTCCGCGACGCCGTCCAGCGCGGCCAGCGCCGCGTCCAGCACCGCGCCCCCGTCTGGACCGAGCTCCTTGGCGGCGGCCTTGGGGTCAATCGCGTATTCGTCATCGTTGAGGAACTTCAGCAAGTCCCATGCGTCACCAAGGACAACGATGCGGGTCTGCACCAGCCGGGCCGCAGCGGCGAATCCGGCGTCCCCCAACTCGATGTGATGGCCGTGTGCGTCCAAGTAGTCGCGCAGCCTGGCGGTGAAGTCGTCCGCGTCGAGCATCCGGATGTGCTCGGCGTTGAGCGCGTCGGCCTTCTTCTGGTCGAACCGGGCCGGATTGGAGTTGACGTCGACAACGTCGAACGCGGCCACCATTTCATCGAGACTGAACAGGTCGTGATCGTCGGCGATCGCCCAGCCGAGCAACGCAAGATAATTCAGCAACCCTTCAGGGATGAAGCCCCGGTCGCGATGGGCGAACAGATTCGACTGCGGGTCGCGTTTCGAGAGTTTCTTGGTTCCCTCCCCCAATACCGTTGGGAGGTGGGCGAATTCCGGAACACGCTCGGCAACACCGATCCGGATCAGCGCCTGGTACAGCGCAAGCTGGCGCGGAGTCGAGGGCAGCAGGTCCTCGCCACGCAGCACGTGGGTGATCTTCATCAGCGCGTCGTCACACGGGTTGACCAAGGTGTACAACGGATCTCCGCTTGCGCGAGTCAACGCGAAATCGGGCACGGTGCCCGCCGCGAAGGTGGTGGTCCCACGCACCAGGTCGTCCCAGCTGAGATCTTCGTCGGGCATCCGCAGCCGTACCACCGGCTTACGGCCTTCCGCCAGAAATGCCGCGCGCTGGGCATCGGTCAGATTTCGGTCGAAGTTGTCGTAGCCCAGCTTGGGGTTGCGGCCGGCGGCGACATGACGCGCCTCGACCTCTTCTGGCGTTGAAAAGGCGTGGTAGGCCTCTCCGGCCGCGAGCAGCTTGGCCACCACCTCGCGGTAGATGTCGGTGCGCTGCGACTGCCGGTAGGGGCCGTAGGGTCCGCCGACCTCGGGCCCCTCGTCCCAGTTCAAGCCGAGCCAGCGCAGCGCGTCGAGCAGCGCCAGATAGCTTTCCTCACTGTCGCGTTCGGCGTCGGTGTCCTCGATGCGAAAGACGAAGGTGCCGCCGGTGTGTCGGGCGTAGGCCCAGTTGAAAAGCGCGGTGCGGATCATCCCGACGTGGGGAGTGCCGGTGGGCGATGGGCAGAATCGGACTCGGACTTTCGCTGCTTCAGGGGCTGCTGCGGTCACGACTCTCCTTTACGAACTACGGGATTGGTGAGGGTGCCGATTCCCTCGATAGTGATGGAGACGGTGTCACCGTCCTCGATAGGACCGACACCCGCGGGTGTTCCGGTGAGGATGAGATCGCCGGGCAGCAAGGTCATCACGGCCGAGATCCACTCCACGATGGCGCCGACGTCGTGGATCATCAGCGAGGTACGGCTGTGTTGTTTTACTTCGCCATTGACCTCGGTGCGCAGTTCGAGATCCGCCGGGTCGACGTCGGTGCCGATCCATGGCCCAACCGGGCAGAAGGTGTCGTGCCCTTTGGCCCGCGTCCATTGGCCATCGGCCTTTTGTTGATCGCGTGCCGACACATCGTTTCCGATGGTGTAGCCGAGGATGTTTTCGGCGGCCCGGGCGGCCGGGACGTCCTTGCCCGGCCGGCCGATCACTACCGCCAACTCGCCCTCGAAGTGCACCGGTGCTGCGTTGGCGGGCAATCGAATCGGTACATTCGGTCCGATGATCGCGGTGTTGGGCTTGAGGAATATCACCGGGTCCGCCGGTGCTGGGCCCCCCATCTCTGCGATGTGATCGGCATAGTTCTTACCGACGCAGACCACCTTGCCAGCCAGCATTGGAGCCAGCAGCCGGACATCGGCCAGTGGCCATGATCGGCCGGTGAAGCTCGGCGTGCCGAACGGGTGCTCGGCGATCTCACGGGCAATCAGTCCGGCGGGATCGTCCAGTTCGCCCTCGATGCTGACGAAGGCGACGCCATCCGGGCTGGCGATTCGACCAAGGCGCATTCGCTTGAGCCTAGCCAGGCGGTACGGCGCCCAGCGCAGCGGGCAGAACGGGGCCGTCCACCCAACAAGCAACGGACGAGTCTCAGACGCGTGTGCGAGCATGTGCGGATGCCGACAGACCCGAGCACTACGGGCCAACTCAGCACCGGCGCGCGCTGGTCGATCATGATCATCTCGCTGGGGGTGACGGCAAGTTCTTTCCTCTTCATCAACGGCGTTGCTTTCTTGATCCCCGCGCTGGAGATCGTTCGGGGAATTCAGCTGCCCGAAGCCAGTCTGCTGTCGTCGATGCCCAGCTGGGGCATGGTCGCCACGCTGCTCCTCTGGGGCTACGTGCTGGACCGCGTCGGCGAGCGGCTCGTGCTGACCATGGGCTCGGCACTCACCGCGGTGGCGGCCTACGCCGCCGCATCGGTCCATTCGATGGTGTTGGTCGGTGTCTATCTGTTCCTCGGGGGCATGGCCGCCGCGAGTTGCAACACCGCCGGCGGCCGGCTGGTGTCCGGCTGGTTCCCGCCACACCAACGCGGCCTGGCAATGGGCATCCGCCAGACCGCGCAACCGCTGGGAATCGCCCTGGGCGCGCTGCTAATGCCCGAGCTGGCCGAACGCGGCCCGCGTGCGGGGCTAATGCTGCCGGCGTTGGTGTGCACGGTGGCCGCAGTCGCCAGCGCAATCGGAATAGTCAACCCGCCGCGGAAGTCCCGGAAGGCGGCCACTGAACAGGAACTGGCCAGCCCGTACCGCGGCTCGTCGGTGCTGTGGCGAATCCACGCGGTAGCGGGTCTGCTGATGATGCCGCAGACGGTGACCGTGACGTTCATGCTGGTTTGGCTGATGCGCCACCATGGCTGGTCGGTCGCGGCCGCCGGCGGTTTGGTGACTCTCTCGCAGCTGCTCGGCGCGCTGGGCCGTATCGCGGTCGGCCGCTGGTCGGACCGGGTCGGCTCACGAATGCGACCGGTCCGCATCATCGCCGTCGCCGCCGCCTTGACCCTGTTCCTGCTGGCGCTGGCCGATCATGTGGATTCCCGATATGACGTGTTGCTCATGGTCGCCATCTCGGTGATCGCGGTGCTCGACAACGGGTTGGAGGCAACCGCGATCACCGAGTTCGCCGGGCCATTCTGGAGCGGACGCGCGCTGGGCGCGCAGAACACCACACAACGGCTGATGGCGGCCGCCGGTCCCCCGTTATTCGGTGCATTGATCACGGCGGCCAAATATCCGCCGGCTTGGGCGCTGTGCGGGTTATTCCCCTTGCTGGCAATACCATTGGTGCCGGCCCGGCTGCTTCCGCCCGGCTTGGAAATTAGAGCGCAGCGGCAATCCGTTCGCCGACTTCGCTGGTGGCGAGCCGTTCGTTCCCGCGAGTTGCCAAGTAAGTCTCGACGGCCCGGTCCACTCTGATAGCGGCATCGTCCTCGCCGAGATGGGCAAGCAGCAGCGCCACCGACATGATCGCCGCGGTCGGATCTGCAATGCCCTGACCGGCGATATCGGGTGCGCTGCCGTGCACGGGCTCGAACATCGAAGGATTGGTCCGGGTGGCGTCGATATTTCCACTGGCGGCCAAGCCAATTCCGCCGCATACGGCCGCGGCCAAGTCGGTGATGATGTCGCCGAACAGGTTGTCGGTGACGATCACGTCAAAGCGCCCGGGGTCGGTGACCATGAAGATGGTGGCAGCGTCGACGTGTTGATACGCCACCTCGACGTCGGGATATTCTTCGCCGACCTCGGCCACGATCCGCGACCACAGCTTGCCGGCGAATGTCAGCACGTTGGTCTTGTGCACCAGCGTGAGGTGCTTGCGACGCCGCCGGGCGCGCTGAAACGCATCGGCCACCACTCGGCGCACACCGAACGCGGTGTTCAGGCTTACCTCGGTGGCTACTTCGTTGGGCGTTCCGACGCGGATCGCGCCACCGGTACCGGTGTAAGGACCTTCGGTCCCCTCGCGCACCACCACGAAGTCGATGTCGGGGTTTCCGGCGAGTGGACTGGTCACCCCCGGATACAGCCGGGCAGGTCGCAGGTTGATGTGGTGATCCAGCTCGAAACGCAGGCGCAGCAACAGACCTCGCTCCAGCACCCCACTGGGCACTGACGGATCACCGACCGCCCCGAGCAGGATGGCGTCATGCTCCCGCAGTTCGGCGAGCACCGACTCCGGCAGTAGCTCACCGGTGGCATGAAAACGCCGGGCGCCCAGGTCGTAGCTGGTCTTCTGCACGCCCGGCCGGACTGCGTCAAGGACTTTGACTGCCTCGGCCACCACCTCCGGGCCGATCCCGTCGCCGCCGACTATCGCCAACTTCACGAGCGCCGCTTCCCCCACAAGTGGGTGGGGTCCCCGCTTCGCAGGGGAGTGCCCCCACCTCCGCAAGCGGGTGGTACCGCCACATCGCTTCGTCCCCCGCAAGCGGGCGGTGCCCCCACTGCATCGTCGCCGGCGCGGGTCACGACAGATCTACCACCTCGAGCTTGTAAGCGTCGACGGCCGCACCAATCGCCGACCGGACGTCGTCGGGCACATCTTGATCCAGGCGCAGCAGAATCGTCGCACCGGGACCCTCGGCGTCCTCGGACAGCTGCGCGGCGTGGATGTTCACCCCGGCAGCGCCCAGCAAGGTGCCGATCTTGCCCAACGCTCCCGGCCGGTCGACGTAATGGATGATCAGGTTGGTGCCTTCGGCGCGCAGGTCAAAGTGGCGGCCGTTGATCTGCACGATCTTCTGCACCTGCTGCGGCCCGGCGAGGGTGCCGGCGACGTTGACCGTCGAGCCGTCGTGGGCGAGCGCCCGCACGTCGACGACGCTGCGATAATTGGGGCTTTCCGATGCCTTGCTGATGTCGGCGGAAACGCCTCGTTCGGCGGCCAGCGCCGGCGCGTTGACGAAGGTCACCGGATCCTCGATGACCGCCGAGAATAGGCCGCGCAGCGCGGAAAGCCGCAGCACCTCAACGTCTTCGGAGGCCAGCTCACCGCGCACCTGCACCGACAACGACGCCGGCAGGCCGTCGGACAGCGTAGCGACCAGCAGCCCGAGCTTGCGCACCAGATCCAGCCAGGGCGCCACCTCTTCGTTGACCACTCCACCGCCGACATTGACGGCATCGGGCACGAATTCCCCCGCCAGAGCCAGCCGCACGCTCTCTGCCACGTCGGTGCCGGCCCGGTCCTGAGCTTCGGCGGTGGATGCCCCCAGATGCGGTGTGACCACTACCTGCGGCAGCTCGAAAAGCGGGCTGTCGGTGCACGGCTCGGTGGAGAACACGTCGAGACCCGCGGCGCGAACATGGCCGCTGCGCACCGCTTCGGCCAGTGCCGCCTCGTCCACCAGGCCGCCGCGGGCGGCGTTGACGATGATGACGCCCGGCTTGGTCTTGGCCAGCGCCTCCTTGTCGATCAGGCCTGCTGTCTCGGGTGTCTTCGGCAGATGCACCGAGATGAAGTCGGCGCGGGCGATCAGCTCGTCCAGCGATACCAGTTCGATGCCGAGCTGCCCAGCCCTGGCCAGCGCCACATACGGGTCGTAGGCGATGACGTGGGTGCCGAAGGCCGCGATCCGCTGAGCGACCAACTGGCCGATCCGGCCCAGCCCGACCACGCCGACGGTCTTACCGAAAATCTCGGTGCCCGAAAACGACGACCGCTTCCAGGTGTGTTCGCGCAGTGAGGCGTCGGCCGCCGCAATCTGCCGGGACGCTGCCAACAGCAGCGCCAATGCGTGCTCGGCGGCGCTGTGGATGTTCGACGTCGGGGCGTTGACCACCAGCACACCGCGTTCGGTGGCGGCGTCCACGTCGACGTTGTCCAGTCCAACCCCGGCACGGGCGACGATCTTCAGCTTGGGGGCGGCTGCCAGCACCTCGGCGTCGACGGTGGTGGCCGAGCGCACCAGCAGCGCGTCGGCCTCGGGCACCGCAGCCAGCAGCTTCTCTCGGTCGGGACCGTCTACCCAGCGCACCTCGACCTGGTCTCCCAGGGCGACAACAGTTGATTGAGCGAGTTTGTCGGCGATTAACACAACAGGCAAGTTCACGCCGCCAGCGTATCGGCTGTAATTGACCGGTGGACGTCACCGTCGTCGGCAGCGGACCCAACGGGCTCTCTACGGCCGTGATTTGCGCCCGCGCGGGACTCAAAGTGCAGGTCGTCGAGGCCCAGCCGACCTTTGGCGGCGGTGCCCGCACCGCGGCCGACCCAGATTTCCCTTCAGTCGTGCACGACATTTGCTCGGCGGTTCACCCGCTGGCGCTGGCGTCGCCGTTTTTCACGGACTTCGACCTGCCCGCGCGCGGCGTGCGGCTGGCGGTACCGGAGATTGCCTATGCCAACCCGCTCCCGGGCCGGCTCGCGGCAATTTCCTACCGCGATCTCGAGCGCACCTGTGCCGAACTGGAGCACGGTGCGTCCTGGCGGCGTCTGCTCGGCCCGTTGGTACACGACTCAGCTGCCGTAGTGGGATTGCTGCTCGGCGACAAGCGTTCGGCGCCCACCCCGATCGGCTCCGGTCTGCCCGCCGCATTGCGCCTCGGGCTGCGGATGCTGGCCCAAGGCACCCCGGCATGGGGGTCACTGGTTGGCGAGGATGCCCGCGCCTTGTTCACCGGCGTTGCCGCGCATGTGATTTCGCGGATGCCGTCGTTGGCGGCGGCCGGCGCCGGTTTGATGCTGGCCACACTCGCACACTCGGTCGGCTGGCCGATTCCGGTGGGTGGCAGCCGGGTGATCACCGATGCGCTGATCGCTGACCTACGCGCGCACGATGGCGAGCTGACGGCCGGCATCGAAATCACCGAGCCGCCGGGCGGTGTCGTCGCGTTTGACACGGCGCCGACCGCGCTGCTGCGGATATACCGTGACGCTCTTCCGGCTCGATACGCTAAAGCATTGCACCGCTACCGATTTGGAGCCGGCGTCGCCAAGGTAGACTTCGTACTCAGCGAGGAGATTCCGTGGTCGGACCCGCGGCTGCGGCAGGCGCCGACCCTTCATCTCGGCGGCACCCGCGAGCAGATGGCGCGAGCCGAGGCAGACATCGCGGCCGGGCGCCACGCGCAGTGGCCGATGGTGCTGGCCGCCTCGCCGCACATCGCCGATTCCGGCCGCATAGATGTCGTGGGCCGCCGCCCATTCTGGACCTACGCCCACGTGCCGTCGGGTTCCACCGTCGATGCGACCGATGCGGTGACCGGGATCGTGGAGCGGTTCGCACCCGGCTTCCGCGACATCGTGGTGGCCGCCCGCGCCGTGCCCGCCGCTCGCATGGCCGACCACAACGCCAACTACGTGGGCGGCGACATCGGGATGGGCGGAAATTCCGCCTGGCGTGCCATCGCCGGCCCCACACCGCGCCTGGACCCTTGGCGCACACCGATTCCCAAAGTCTATCTGTGCTCGGCGGCCACCCCGCCCGGCGGCGGCGTGCACGGCATGGCCGGTTACTACGCCGCGCGTACGCTGTTGCGCCACGAATTCGGGATCACCGATATGCCTGCTCTGGGGCCTAAGCTAGCTCCGTGACGAAACTCGCGATCATCTACTATTCGGCCACCGGTCATGGCACCACGATGGCAAAGCGCGTCGCTGCGGCGGCTGAGGCCGCGGGCGCCGAAGTCCGGCTGCGACACGTCGCCGAAACCCACGACCCGGAATCGTTCGCCCACAACCCGGCCTGGACGGCGAACTACGAAGCGACCAAGGACCTTCCCGCGGCCACCAGTGACGACATCGTCTGGGCGGACGCGGTGATCTTCGGATCGCCGACTCGGTTCGGCTCGCCCGCAGCGCAGTTGCGCGCATTCCTGGACTCGCTGGGCGGACTGTGGGCCGAAGGCAAGCTGGCCGACAAGGTGTATGCGGCCTTCACGTCCTCCAACACCCTGCACGGCGGTCAGGAGACCACCCTGCTCGCGCTCTACATCACGCTGATGCATTTCGGCGGCATCATCGTGCCACCGGGATACACCGATCCGTGCAAGTTCGTCGACGGCAATCCGTACGGGGTGAGCCTGGTCTCCACCCACGACAACATCCACGAATTCGACGAAGCCATCCAGAACGCCCTTGACCACCTGGCACGCCGGGTCGTGTCGACCGCCGACCGGCTGACGTCGTAGCCGCCGCGACATCAACGTTATCGCGGCGACGCGCCGAAAACTGCCGCGGTAACGTCGATCTCGACGAGCCCTTGTTACGCGGTCTCGGTGATCGGGCGGTCGACCCAGCTCATCAGGTCGCGCAGCTTCTTGCCGACGACCTCGATGGGGTGCTCGGCGTTTTGCTTACGCAGCTCCTCGAGCTGCTTGTTGCCGCCCTCGACATTGGCCACCAGCTTCTTGACGAAGCTGCCGTCCTGGATCTCGTGCAGGATCTCGCGCATCCGCTCCTTGGTGCCGGCATCGATGATCCGCGGACCCGACAGATACCCGCCGAACTCCGCTGTATCGGACACCGAGTAGTTCATCCGGGCAATGCCGCCCTCATACATCAGGTCGACGATCAGCTTGAGCTCGTGCAGCACCTCGAAGTACGCCATCTCCGGCGGATAGCCCGCCTCGACCATCACGTCGAACCCGGTCTTCACCAATTCCTCTGTGCCACCGCACAATACGGCCTGCTCGCCAAACAGGTCGGTTTCGGTTTCGTCTTTGAAGGTGGTTTTGATGACACCGGCACGGGTACCGCCGATGGCCTTGGCGTAGGAAAGCGCAAGCGCCTCACCCCGCCCGGTCGGGTCCTGGTCGACGGCGATCAGGCAGGGCACGCCCTTGCCGTCGACGAACTGGCGACGGACCAGATGGCCGGGACCCTTGGGGGCGACCATCGCGACGGTGACATCGGCAGGCGGCTTGATCAAGTCGAAGTGGATGTTGAGTCCGTGACCGAAAAACAAAGCATCGCCGGGCCTCAAGTTGGGCTCGATGTCGTTTTTGAAGATGTCCGCCTGGGCGGTGTCGGGCGCCAGCAGCATGATGAGATCAGCCCACTTGGCGACCTCAGCGGGGGTGTCGACGTCGAGGCCCTGCTCCTCAACCTTGGCCCGGGACTTCGAACCCTCCTTCAGCCCGACGCGCACCTGCACGCCAGAGTCCCGAAGGCTCAGCGAGTGCGCATGCCCCTGGCTGCCGTATCCGATCACACCGACTTTGCGGCCCTGGATGATCGACAGGTCTGCATCGTCGTCGTAGAACATCTCTAATGCCTCTGTTGGCAACTGAATATCTCCTTCTTTGTTTGGACTTCTCGAGCGCGCGAAATTACTTGGCGGTGCCGATACCGCGCGGGCTGCGGGACAACGACACCATTCCTGATTGGGCGATCTCGCGGATACCAAAAGGCTCCAGTACACGTAGCAGCGCCTCGATCTTGCCGCGGTCACCGGTGGCCTCGACGGTCAGCGATTCCGGTGACACGTCAACCACGTTGGCGCGGAACAGATTTACCGCTTCGATCACCTGGCTGCGGGTACCGGCGTCGGCCTGCACCTTGATCAGCGCCAATTCGCGGGATACCGAGTTGTCCTCGTCCTGCTCGATGATCTTGATGACGTTGATGAGTTTGTTGAGCTGCTTAGTGATCTGCTCGAGCGGAGTCTCCTCAGCGGAGACCACGATGGTCATCCGCGACATGTCCTTCTGCTCGGTGGCACCGACGGCCAGCGACTCGATGTTGAAACCACGCCGCGAGAACAACGCCGCCACCCGCGCGAGCGCGCCGGGCTTGTCTTCCACCAACACCGACAACGTGTGCGTTTTCGGTGATCCGATCATCAGGCGTGCCCTTCGCTTTCGTCATCGAACAGCGGGCGAATACCGCGAGCGGCCTGGATCTCGTCATTGCTGGTCCCGGCGGCCACCATCGGCCACACTTGCGCGTCGGCGCCGACGATGAAGTCGATCACCACTGGGCGGTCATTGATCGCGCGCGCCTGGTTGATCACGTCGACGACGTCTTCTTCACGCTCGCAACGCAATCCGACGCATCCCAACGCCTCGGCCAGCTTCACGAAGTCCGGGATGCGGTGTGAGTGCGTGGCCAGGTCGGTCTGCGAGTAGCGCTCTTGATAGAACAGGCTCTGCCACTGCCGCACCATGCCAAGGTTGCCATTGTTGATCAGCGCCACCTTGATTGGCGCGCCTTCGATCGCGCAGGTGGCCAGCTCCTGGTTGGTCATCTGGAAGCAGCCGTCGCCGTCGATCGCCCAGACCTCCGCGTCCGGGCGAGCGATCTTGGCGCCCATGGCCGCCGGAATGGCGAACCCCATGGTGCCCAGCCCGCCGGAGTTGAGCCAGGTGCGCGGTTTCTCGTAGGAGATGAACTGCGCCGCCCACATCTGATGCTGGCCGACACCGGCAACGTACACGGCGTCCGGACCGGCGATGTTGCCCAGCGCGGAGATCACGTATTCCGGGCTCAGGCTGCCGTCGCTTTGCGGACCGTAGCTCAGCGGGTAGGTGGACCGGACGCCGTCCAGATAAGCCCACCAGTCGGTCATGTCGATGTTGCCGGGTATCTCGTACTGTCGCAGCATCGCGATGAGGTCGGTGATGACGGCTTTGACGTCGCCGACGATCGGCACGTCGGCGTGCCGGTTCTTACCGATCTCGGCCGGGTCGATATCGGCATGGATGACCCTGGCCTCAGGCGCGAAGGAGTCGAGCTTTCCGGTCACCCGGTCGTCGAAGCGGGTGCCCAGCGCGATCAGCAAGTCGCTGCGCTGCAGTGCTGCCACCGCAGCGACGGTGCCGTGCATGCCGGGCATGCCCAGGTGCTGGCGATGGCTGTCCGGAAAGGCGCCGCGCGCCATCAGCGTGGTGACCACCGGGATACCGGTCAGTTCGGCCAAATCCCGCAGTTGCTCGGTCGCCTCGCCGCGGATGACACCACCGCCCACATAAAGCACCGGTTTGCGTGCGGCCGCGATCAGCTTGGCGGCCTCACGGACCTGTCGGTTGTGGGGTTTGGTGTTGGGCTTGTAACCGGGCAGATCCATTCGCGGCGGCCAGCTGAACGTGCACTGGCCTTGCAGCACGTCCTTTGGGATATCGACGAGCACCGCGCCCGGGCGTCCCGAGGCCGCGATGTAGAAGGCCTCGGCCAGCACCCGGGGAATGTCGTCGCCAGAGCGGACCAGGAAGTTGTGCTTGGTGATCGGCATGGTGATGCCCGAGATGTCGGCCTCCTGGAAGGCATCGGTCCCGATCAGCCCACTCCCGACCTGCCCGGTGATGGCGACCACCGGTATCGAGTCCATCTGCGCATCGGCCAGCGGGGTCACCAGATTGGTGGCGCCAGGACCCGAAGTCGCCATGCAGACCCCGACCTTGCCGGTGGCGTGCGCGTAACCGCTGGCGGCGTGACCGGCACCCTGCTCGTGGCGTACCAGCACGTGGCGTAGCTTTTTCGAATCGAACAGCGGGTCATAGACCGGCAGCACAGCGCCACCGGGAATCCCGAAGATGACCTCGGCGTCGAGTTCCTCCAACGACCGGATCACCGACTGGGCACCGGTAAGTTGCTCCGGTGCCACGCGTTTCGTTTGGGCGGCTGGAGCTTTCGCGGCGGGTTTCACGATGTCCGGTAGGCCGTTGGCCGCATCCTGCGACCCCGGCTTGGGAGCCGATGTTTGTGGCCCGGTGTGTGGCCTAGTGGGTGCGCTCACTGTGTCCTCTTAGTCCTCATTCGCTTTGGAATCTCGTTGGGAGTCTTTTTGTGGTCCTGGTCAAACTCACGATGGCAGATGCTGGGCAAGAAAAAACCCCCGTCAGCTCATTTGCTGTACGAGGGCTGCGCGTTGGGGCTGGATCGCTTCACATGCTGAGTAGCTAGTCAGGCACCAACGCGCCGACTAATTACTACGAGCATTCCGGGCGTTCCGGCGGTATACATAGCGTCCGACGGTAGTCTTCGCACAGCTCAGCCGTCAAATCCGGTGCCGTCGGCCGCAACGCCGTTACCGCGTGTGCGCGCACCCTCGGCGCGGAAGCGCTCGGGGATTGGGGCCCGGGTGACGAGTGAAATGATGCTCAGGTGGCTACTGGTTCGTCTGCCCAAACACCCGCCGGCTCGCCCGTGGTGATCAAGGTGTCGCCGATGGCACACCTCGCGGTTGGATTCTTGACCCTCGGGTTGCTGATACCGGTGCTGGCCTGGCCGCCGTCCGCGCCGCTGCTTGTCATCCCGGTGGTTTTGTCGGCGTTGATCATCCGGCTACGCACCGTCGCCGACGGCCAGGGCGTGACCGTTCGGACCCTGCTGGGGAGCCAGACGGTGCGCTGGGATGACATCGACGGGCTGCGCTTCCACAGAGGGTCCTGGGCCCGCGCCCGCCTCAAAAGCGGCGCAGAGCTGCGGTTGCCTGCGGTCACTTTCGCGACCCTGCCGCTGCTGACCGAAGCCAGCTCGGGGCGAGTCCCCAATCCCTACCGATGAGGGGCTAGGGCCGGCTCAGGCGATCGGATTAACGCCGTTGAGCAGCACCCACACCGCGATACCGGCAGCTATGCCAGCCAGCAGGGCTACGAACGACCCGATGAAGGGTCGATGGGCCCAACCCCGGCCGGCGTCGAGGCCGTAGCGGCCAGGTCCGCACAGGATCACCGCCGCGGCCAGGACGATCAGCGTGATCTGGTATTCGTGCCCCTGCGGCAGGAAGAACGAGAAGGTATGCGAATGCGGCCGCGCCGAGATGGTGGCCAGCAGGCCGTTGATCAGGAACGCCAGCGCACCCGCTGCGGCCACCGGGGTGAACAATCCCAGCACCAGCAGCACACCCGCGACGATCTCGCCGCCGGCGCTCACGTAGGCGAGGATGTCGGCGTGCTGGTAACCGACGTCGGACAGTGAGTTCTTGAACCCGGTCACCCCCTGGCCGCCCCACCAGCCGAACAGCTTTTGCAGCCCATGGGCGCCCAGCACCACTCCCAGCCCGACCCGCAAAACCAGCAAACCGAGATGCTGGGTGCCGCGCCGGCCGACGGCGCGTACCCGCTCGTTGTCCTCGTTCGTATCGATCTCGGCGGGCTCGGCTGCTGCGTGCCCGGCCGCCGGCTGCGGCTGGACGTAGGGCAACGGCTCCTGTGCATCGAGCATGTTGTATGTCGAGCCGCCAGGGCCACCCACGGCAGCGGGGTCGCTGTACGGGATGACGGTGGTGGTTCCAAAGTCGCCCGGGTACCCGACTGGCGTCAGGTCATCTTCGGGGTCGACCAGGCGTGCGGCGGCGGGGCGTGCCGGGGTTGGCTCTGGGACTTCGCCCGGCCGCTGCCAATGTGCGTCATTCGGTTGACTGGTCACGGGTGTCAGGGTAAGGGCATTTGGGCCTGAATTGGGGATTTGAGCGGCGCTTTCGCAAGGCAATCGCCAGTTAGACCGCCAAACCGGCCCAGACTGGCCAAAAATCACCTCGCCCGCCGGTCCGAAAGGCCCCAAAACGGTGAACGCGCGCCCGGACCGGCCAAGCTTCGCCGGAGGCGGACACGGGCGGACACGGGCACGCGTGTGGCGGCGGTGCCCGCACTGTCCGTAGCCTGTCGGTCATGCGACTACGGCGCTCAGTTCGGCGCGGGCTCGCTGCACTCTGTGCGGTGGTACTGGTATTCGAGCGGGTGCGCACGGTTCAACGACGCCCAATCTCAACCCTTCACCACCAACCCGGAACTTCGGCCCCAGCCCAGCTCGACGCCTCCCCCGCCGCCGCCGCTGCCGCCCACACCTTTCCCTAAGGCCTGCCCGGCCCCAGGGGTGATGCAGGGCTGCCTGGAGAGCACCAGCGGCCTGATCATGGGCACCGACAGCAAAACCGCGTTGGTCGCAGAACGCACCACTGGTGCCGTCAAGGAGATCTCCGTCAGCGCCGAGCCAAAGGTGAAGATGGTCATCCCGGTCGACCCATCCGGTGATGGTGGCTTGATGGATATCGTGCTGTCGCCCACGTATTCGCAAGACCGTCTGATGTACGCCTACATCAGCACGCCCACTGACAATCGGGTCATCCGGGTGGCCGACGGCGACATCCCGAAGGACATCCTGACCGGGATCCCGAAGGGTGCCACCGGGAACACCGGAGCGTTGATCTTCACCAGCCCCACCACGCTGGTTGTGATGACCGGCGATGCAGCCAACCCGGCGCTGGCCGCCGACCCCAAATCGTTGGCCGGCAAGGTCCTGCGCATCGAGCAGCCCACCACCATCGGCCAGGCGCCCCCGACGACGGCGCTGTCCGGCGTCGGCTCGAGCGGCGGCCTGTGCATCGACCCCGTCGACGGCTCCCTGTATGTTGCCGACCGCACCCCCACGGCGGACCGGTTGCAGCGCATCACCAAGACCTCGGAGGTCTCCACCGTGTGGACCTGGCCGGACAAGCCCGGCGTGGCCGGGTGCGCGGCAATGGACGGAACCGTGCTGGTCAACCTGATCAACACCAAGCTGACGGTGGCGGTCCGGCTCGCGCCGTCGACGGGTGCGGTCACCGGTGAACCCGACGTCGTCCGCAAGGACACCCACGCCCACGCGTGGGCGCTGCGGATGTCGCCAGACGGCAACGTGTGGGGCGCGACCGTCAACAAGACTGCCGGCGACGCCGAAAAGCTCGACGATGTCGTGTTCCCATTGTTCCCGCAGGGCGGCGGCTTCCCGCGTAACAACGACGACAAGACATAGCAGGGCGACGATGCGGGCCGCTGCAGGACCGCTCAGTGGTCGGACAGCTCGCGGGGCACCACGAACACGTCGACCAGTGCGCCATTGCGCCACACCGTCATCTCGATCCGGCGCGCGATCGCATCCTCGACCATCAGCTGCTGAATCGCGGTAGCGGTGACGACGCGCTGGCCGTCGACGCTCACTACGATGTCGCCGCGGCGCAGGCCCGCTTTGGCGGCCGGGCTGTCGGCGACCACGCTGGCGACCTGCAGGCCCTGCGTGGTACCGAGCTTGTCGGCGACCGCGGGCGGCACCGAAACATGCGAGCCGGCGATACCCAGCCATGCGCGGCGCACGCGGCCGGTGTGCATCAGCGCCGCGATGATCTTGTGGGTCGATGCGTTGATGGGCACGGCCAGCCCGAGACCGACACCAGCGACCGCCGTGCTCACGCCGACCATCCGGCCACGGCCGTCGGCCAATACGCCGCCGCTGTTACCGGGATTGAGCGCGGCATCAGTCTGGATCACCTCGTCGACGACGCGGCCATTGCGGGTGGGCAGCGATCGTCCGAGACCGGAGACGATCCCGGCGGTGACGCTGCCGGCCAGCCCCAACGGGTTCCCCACTGCTACCACCAGTTGCCCGACGCGCAGGTCCTCTGCGCGTCCCATGGCCACAGGCGGAGGAACGCTGCCGCGCGCCTTCAGCACGGCCAAGTCGGACAGCTCGTCACGACCGGCGACATCCGCGGCCACGGTGGTGCCATCGATGAACGTTGCCTGGGCGGATCCGGCCCCAGCGACGATGTGCGCACTGGTCAGCAGGTAACCGTCGGGAGTGATGACGCTGGCGCTGCCACCGCCGTCACCACGTCGGGTGTGCACCGCGAGGCTGGCCACACTGGGCAACACCGCGTTCGCCACCGCGGTGACTACGGTGGAGTACGCGTCTAACGCCTCTGGACGGTCGTCGGGCATAACCACCTCAGCGTCGTGGCCGCCTCGGGTATGCCACCGTTCGCCAGCGGCAGAACGCTAGCCCTGTCCGCAGGCGGCCAGGACGAGTTCGCGCACCCGGGCCGCATCGGCTTGTCCGCGGGTGGCCTTCATCACCGCACCCACGATCGCGCCTGCCGCAGCCACCTTGCCGCCGCGAATCTTTTCCGCCACGTCGGGATTGGCGGCCAGGGCTTCGTCGACAGCGGCTTGTGTCACCGAGTCGTCCCGCACCAGCGCCAAACCCCGGGCGGTCATCACCTGCTCGGGTTCGCCTTCTCCGGCCAGCACACCCTCCACGACCTGGCGGGCCAGCTTGTTGGACAGCTTGCCCTCGTCGACCAGTGCCACCACCGCGGCAACCTGGACCGGAGTGATGCCCAGCTCGTCCAATCCGATATTCGCCTCGTTAGCCTTTTGCACCAAGAAGTTTCCCCACCAGGCGCGTGCCTGCTCGCTGGATGCGCCGTGCTTGACGGTCGCGACGACCAATTCGACGGCGCCAGCGTTGACGAGATCCCGCATCACCTCGTCGGAAACACCCCACTCCTGCTGAGTCCGCTTGCGGCTCAACCACGGTAGCTCGGGAATGGTCTGCCGCAATTGCTCGACCAGCTCGCGGCTGGGTGCAATGGGTTCCAGGTCGGGCTCGGGGAAATAGCGATAATCCTGGGCGGTCTCCTTGGTGCGGCCCGGGCTGGTGTACCCGGCCTCGTGAAAGTGCCTGGTCTCCTGAGTGATCCGGCCGCCGGACACGAGGATGGCGCCCTGGCGCTGCATTTCGTAACGCACGGCGACCTCAACACTTTTCAGCGAGTTGACGTTTTTGGTCTCGGTCCGGGTACCGAACTCGGCCGCCCCGATCGGCTTCAGCGACACGTTGGCGTCACAACGCATCGAGCCCTGGTCCATCCGGACATCGGATACGTCCAACGCACGCAACAGGTCTCGTAATGCCGTCACATAGGCCCGGGCGATCTGCGGCGCCTGGGCTCCGGCTCCCACGATGGGCTTGGTGACGATTTCGATCAGTGGCACGCCGGCACGGTTGTAGTCGAGCAGCGACGTCGTCGCGCCTTGGATGCGGCCGGTCTCGCTGCCCAGGTGGGTCAGCTTGCCGGTGTCTTCTTCCATGTGCGCCCGCTCGATCTCCACCCGCCAGGTGGTGCCGTCTTCGGTTGGCACATCGAGATAGCCGTTGATCGCGATCGGCTCGTCGTATTGCGAAATCTGGTAATTCTTGGGCATGTCCGGGTAGAAGTAGTTCTTTCGGGCAAAACGGCACCAAGGCACGATCTCGCAGTTCAGCGCCAGCCCGATCCGAATCGCCGACTCCACCGCGGCTCGGTTGAGCACCGGCAGTGAACCGGGCAGTCCCAGACACACCGGGCACACCTGGGTGTTGGGTTCAGCGCCGAATGTGGTGGCGCAGCCGCAGAACATTTTGGTCACGGTGGACAGCTCAACGTGCACCTCAAGGCCGAGCACCGGATCAAAGCGCGCGGTGACGTCGTCGTAATCCAACAGATCAGACCCGACAGCAACACTCATGTGCTCGATCCTAATGGCGACCGCGCGGCCAGCAGAGCCGGGCGCTGCGGGTCGGCGATCAGGAGCAGCGTGGCGGCTGCGCGGCCCCTATGCGCAGGCCGTGCTCCATAGCCCTGCCCGGGAACATGGTGGCCAGCGCGGCTGCCATCTCCAGGTAGCTGCGCCTGCTTTCCTTGCTCAATCGATCCAGCGCGATCGCTTTGCCCTCATGTATATGCCGATCGAACGGCAGCACCACCGTGGTGGCGACGCGAGCGGACAATTGCTCGAGTTCCTTGGCGGCCACACTGTCCACCTTGGCCGGCTCGACGTGATTTATCGCAAGTATCGTCGACTTCATCAATCGCCGATATCCGTTGTTGCACAACCACTCTAGTGTTGTCCTGGTCTTTCGTATCGCATCGATCGAGGTGCTGCTGACCACCACGAGGGCGCGTGACTCCGGCAGAACAGCCTCCATCACAGCCGAATTGAGTGCCTTGACGCAGTCCAACCAACACCACCGAATAGTGGTTGCGCAGAATCGAAAACGCTTTGACGACGTCGTGACGCTCCAGCCGCCAGTCGCTGCGCGCATAGTCCGGCAGACCGAGCACTTCCAGCCCGAAGCTGTTCATGTACGTATGCGCCCGTACATCCGTATATTGCGTAACCGCATTGTCGGTGAGGAGGTCGGCCATGCTCAGGGGGTTTCGGCGACCGTGCCGCTCCGCCAAGTCCCCGGCGTCGATGTCGACGGCGATTATCCGGTCATCGCGCACGTCGGCGAAGGTCGAGCCGAGCGCCTCGACCACCGTGGTCTTGCCGACACCCCCTTTGAGGTTGAGGACGGCAATGGGAAACGCGCCGCCCACCACCGTCCGGATGCAATCCCGTAGGCCGCGTTCGTACGCCGAGTCTTTGCCCGGACCGAGATCAATTCCGGTAACGAGATGAATCAGATCTCGCCAACCAAATCTCGAGGAGTCCTCAGCGCCCCGCTCGTCGAGGCCGTCAAGTGCCGTCCCACCCGGCAGCCGCTCACGGCGAAACCGTGACAGGACACGCGGTGTCGTGGCCGGCGCAGTTGGCTCCGGCGGCTGAGCCGATCTGGACGGCTGATGCGCGGGCGCATCCGCTCGGTAGGGCTGCGGCACCGTGGCGGCTGCCGGGTCGGCATCAACACGCCGACTGGGCAAATGCGGCTGATGGTCCGGCGGGCCCGATGGCCCCGCCGATGCAGCGGGCTGCTGAACGACTCCGCGAATTGAACCGCGGTTGCTCATATCCCCGGTATAACCGCTTTGAACCGGTTGGGAAACCACAAATATGCGCCGACCTGGTAGGAGCTGGTGAATTCGCCGGCGAATTCAGGCAGCCGTCAAGTCGGTGCTACCGGTTGTTTGCCGAACCCGTCGGCTTAACCGAAGAAAGCCGCGGCGTCGTCATAGCGGCTTTCGGGCACCAGCTTGAGTTGGCGCACCGCATCCGCCAGCGGCACCCGGCCGATGTCCTGACCGCGCAGCGACACCATCTGGCCGTATTGGCCCGCGTGCGCGGCGTCGGCGGCGTTGATGCCGAACCGGGTGGCCAGCACCCGGTCGAAGGCCGTCGGGGTACCGCCCCGCTGGACGTGGCCCAGCACGGTCACCCGGACGTCTTTGTTGATCCGCTTTTCCACCTCAACGGCCAGCTGGGCGGCCACACCGGTGAACCGCTCATGGCCAAACTCGTCAATCCCGCCTTCGCGCAACGGCATCGAGCCAGCGATCGGCTTGGCACCTTCGGCCACCACGCAAATAAAGTGCGAGTCCCCGCGCTGGAAGCGCCTTTTGACGAGCCGGCACACCTCCTCGACGTCGAAGGGCTGTTCGGGGATCAGCGTCATGTGCGCGCCGGAAGCCAGCCCGGCGTTCAGCGCGATCCAGCCCGCGTGCCTGCCCATCACCTCGACCAGCATCACCCGCTGGTGGGATTCGGCGGTGCTGTGCAACCGGTCGATGGCCTCAGTGGCGACGGTCAACGCGGTATCGTGGCCGAAAGTCACGTCGGTGCAATCGATGTCGTTGTCGATGGTCTTCGGCACACCGACCACGGGAACGTTCTCCTCCGACAGCCAGTGTGCGGCCGTCAGGGTGCCTTCACCGCCGATGGGGATCAGCACGTCAATGCCGTTGTCGTCCAGGGTCTGTTTGATCTGGTTCAGTCCGGCCCGCAATTTGTCGGGGTGCACGCGGGCGGTGCCCAGCATCGTTCCACCCTTGGCCAGCAGCCGGTCATTGCGGTCGTCATTGCGTAGCTGCATGCGCCGGTTCTCCAGCAACCCGCGCCACCCGTCCTGGAATCCGACCACCGAAGAGCCGTAGCGGGCATCGCTGGTGCGCACCACCGCCCGGATGACAGCATTCAGCCCTGGGCAGTCGCCACCTCCGGTGAGAATCCCGATCCGCATGCCTTCATCTTGCCTGGGGCAGCGGTCGATGGCGCGAGCAGACACAAAATCGCCCAAAATGGAACGTTCTAGGGCGATTCTGCGTCTGCTCGGCGCTATATCGCCGACGGCAGCGGGCCGCGGGCAGCCTCGTAGGCGGCGCCCACCCGGTACAGGCGGTCGTCGGCCAATGCGGGTGCCATGATCTGCAGCCCGACCGGAAGGCCGTCGTCCGGCGACAACCCCGACGGCACCGACATGCCGCAGTGGCCGGCCAGGTTCAGCGGCAGCGTGCAGAGGTCGAAAAGGTACATCGCCAGCGGATCGTCGACCTTCTCGCCCAGCGGGAACGCGGTGGTCGGAGTCGCCGGCGACACCAGCACGTCGACGGATTTATAGGCCTCGTCCAGGTCGCGTGCGATCAACGTGCGCACCTTCTGCGCCTGGTTGTAGTAGGCGTCATAGTAACCGGCTGACAGTGCGTAGGTCCCAATCATGATGCGCCGCTTGACCTCCGGGCCGAAACCGGCGGCCCGGGTCAGCGCCATCACTTCCTCGGCGCTGTGGGTGCCGTCATCACCGACTCGCAGCCCGTAACGCATCGCGTCGAAGCGTGCCAAATTGCTCGACACCTCCGACGGCAGGATCAGGTAGTAGGCAGCCAGCGCGTATTCGAAGTGCGGGCAGTCGACTTCGCTCACGTCGGCGCCCAGCGCGGTCAACTGCTCGACAGCGGCCTGGAACGACGCCAGCACTCCCGGCTGGTAGCCCTCGCCGCGCAGCTGCCGGACCACTCCGACGCGCAAGCCGCGCAGGTCACCGGCTGCACCGGCTTTGGCGGCCCCGACCACATCGGGCACCTCGGCGTCCACGGATGTGGAGTCGCGGGTGTCGTACCCGGCGATCACCTGATGCAGCAGCGCGGTATCCAACACGGTGCGCGCACACGGGCCACCCTGATCCAGCGACGACGCACAGGCCACCAGCCCGTAGCGGGACACCGTGCCGTAGGTGGGTTTGACACCGACGGTCGCGGTCAGCGCGGCCGGCTGTCGGATGGAGCCACCGGTGTCGGATCCGATGGCCAGCGGCGCCTGGAACGCGGCCAGCGCCGCCGCGCTGCCGCCGCCGGAGCCACCGGGCACCCTGTCGACCTTCCACGGGTTGCGCGTGGGGCCGTAGGCCGAGTTCTCCGTCGACGAGCCCATCGCGAACTCGTCCATGTTGGTCTTGCCCAGGATCGGGATGCCGGCCGCGCGCAACCGCGCGGTGAGGGTGGCGTCATAGGGGGAACGCCAGCCCTCGAGGATCTTGGACCCGCAGGTGGTGGGCATGTCGACGGTAGTGAAGACATCCTTGAGCGCCAGCGGAACCCCGGCCAGCGCCGAGGGCGGCCGCTCGCCGGCGGCCAGCACCTTGTCGACGGCGGCCGCCGCCGCCAATGCCCCCTCTGCCGCCACGTGCAGGAACGCGTGATACCGGTCGTCGCTCGCGGCGATCTGGTCCAGGCAGGCCTGGGTGACCTCGACCGACGACAGCTCCTTGCCGGCGATCCTGGTGGCCAGCGTCGCGGCGTCAGATCGGATGATCTCGTTCACTCAGCGTCCCCCAGGATCTGGGGGACAGCGAAGCGGCCGTCGACGGCTTCGGGTGCCTCGGCCAGGGCCTCCTGCTGTGTCAGGCATGGTGCCGTCTCGTCTGGGCGCGTGACGTTGACGTCCTTGAGCGGGTTGTCGGTCGGTTCGACGCCGGTGACATCGACCGCCTGGACCTGGCTGACGTGGGTCAGGATGGCGTCGAGTTGGCCGGCGAAGCTGTCCAGCTCGGTATCGGTCAACGCCAGCCGGGCCAACCGGGCCAGGTGCGCTACGTCGTCGCGGGAGATCTGGGACACGAGCGAAAAGCCTAGCCCCGGCGACGATGCGGCGCGGCACGCCCACCGCTTGGGAAGCTGGCTTCACGCTCGCCCGCGAGCGTGGCCGGACCGGGCCAGCCGAAATGCCGTGCGCGCACCGCTGTGTAACAGTGTTGGCCGTGGCGTCGTATCTGTTGCGCATCGAGCTAGTTGACCGCCCAGGCAGCCTGGGCTCGCTGGCTGTGGCGCTCGGTTCGGTGGGCGGCGACATCTTGTCGCTCGACGTGGTGGAGCGCAGCGCGGGTTATGCGATCGACGACCTGGTCATCGAACTGCCTCCGGGGGCGATGCCCGACACGCTGATCACCGCCGCCGAGTCACTCAACGGTGTCCGGGTGGATAGCGTCCGTCCACACACCGGCCTGCTGGAAGCACACCGTGAGCTGGAACTCCTCGACCATGTCGCCGCGGCCAGCGACAACGCGTCCAAGCTGCAAGTTCTGGTCGACGAGGCGCCCAGGGTGCTGCGCGTGAGCTGGTGCACGGTTCTGCGCAATTCGCAGGGAGAGCTGCAACGCCTCGCCGGCAGCCCCGGCTGTCCGGAAACCAAGGCGGCTTCAGCCCCCTGGCTGCCGATGGAGCATGCCGCAACGCTGGACAATACCGCCGAATGGGTGCCGCAGGCGTGGCGCGATATGGACACCAAGATGGTCGCGGCGCCGTTGGGCGACCCGCACACGGCGGTGGTCCTGGGCCGCCCCGGCCCGGAATTCCGGCCTTCGGAGGTGGCTCGGCTGGGATACCTCGCCGGAATCGTGGCCACCATGCTGCGTTGAAAGCCTGCAACCGCCCGTCGAGGCAGTGCCTATCGCCCGGCCCCCGCGGACTTTTCGCGTCCCCCATCTGGCTTGCCCGCGGCCAGTGCCGCCGGCGAGTGCGCCAGGTAGTCCATCGCCATCTGCGTGGATGCCTCGGTGCTGGGGTGGTGGCTGGGCCGCAGATAACGGATCGGCACGGTCACGATGAGCTTCCATGGTCCCGGCACTCGATACTGGCGAGCGGCCCGCAACCAGTCCCACCACCGCGGCATGGCGGTGATGGTCGGGTCGTGCACCATCAAGAACCGCACTCCCGCGAGCCACCAGAATACGAACTGAGGCATGGTGAGCAGCATCGACAACGCTCGCACTGGGTAGTTTCCGCACACGTTTTGATAGACGTCGAAGACCAGCGAGCGGTGCTCGATCTCCTCGGCCCCGTGCCAGCGCAGCAAGTCGAGCATTGTCGGGTCGGTGCCCGCGTAATCGAGGCCGCGATTCTGGATCACCCATTGACCCAAGACCGCCGTGAAGTGCTCGAGCGCCGCGACATCGGCCAGCCGCCGGTAGAGCCACCAGCGTTGCAATAGCCGCGGCCATCTCGGGTGTTGATTACCGAGCGTGGACAGCCATTTCTGCAGCTTGTCGGTGTAGGGCGTGGTGTCGATCCCCTGCTCCGCCAAGTGATCGAGCACCATCTGGTGCGCCCAGGCGTGCCAGGACTCCTGCTGAATGAACGGCTTTATGGCCGCCCGCAGTTCAGGGTTGTCGACCATCGGCTCGGCCTCGTTGACGACCTGGATAAACCACCGCTCGCCCGCCGGCAGCAGCAAATGCAACACATTCATCATGTGCGTGGAGAACGGGTCATCAGGAACCCAGTGCAACGGGGTATTCGACCAGTCGAATCGGACTTTCCGGCGGTACGCCGGGTATCCGTCTTGGTGTACCTGTACTTCGGTCATCGGCAATTCCCCAATCCGCTGCCCCGACCCGTGGTCGTGAGTACCCGGCCTCGGCCGTGCGCAAGCGCGCTCGGGTCGCCAACAGGGATCAATCTGCTACTCGGGGGCTGCCTCCCGCGGGGGGCCCTCCGCAAGCAACCGGCGAAACCCGTCTTCGTCGAGGATCGGCACCCCCAGCTCCACCGCCGTGTCGTATTTGGAGCCCGGCGAATCTCCGGCGACGACGTAGGCGGTCTTCTTCGACACCGAACCCGCGGCCTTGCCGCCGCGCGCCACAATCGCCTCCTTGGCGTCGTCGCGGGAAAAACCCGTCAGCGAACCGGTGACCACGATGGTCAGCCCTTCCAGGGTGCGCGGCACGCTGGTGTCGCGTTCGTCGGCCATGCGTACTCCAGCGGAGCGCCACTTGTCGACGATCGCCCGATGCCAATCCACGGTGAACCACTCGGTCACCGCGGCGGCAATCGTCGGGCCCACACCCTCGACCGCGGCCAGCTGCTCGGTCGACGCCGACGTGATCGCGTCCAGGCTGCCGAACTCGGTCGCCAGGGCGCGGGCAGCCGTCGGCCCGACGTGCCGAATCGACAACGCCACCAGCACTCGCCATAGCGGCACCTTCTTGGCCTTATCCAGATTGTCGAGCAGCCGTTTGCCGTTGGCGGATAACGCGCCGGCCTTCGTTCGGAAGAGCTCAGTGCGCAACAGGTCGTCCTCGGTGAGGGCGAACAGATCGCCTTCGTCGGCGATCACCCCGGCCTTCAGCAGCGCGATGGCCGCCTCGTAACCGAGCCCCTCGATGTCGAGTGCACCGCGACCGGCGACGTGAAACACGCGCTCTCGCAGCTGCGCCGGACAAGACCGGGCATTGGGACAGCGGATGTCGGCGTCGCCCTCCTTCGCAGGAGCGAGCGGGGTACCGCACTCGGGACACATTGTGGGCATGACGAATTCGCGTTCGGACCCGTCCCTCAGGTCAACGACAGGACCCAGCACCTCCGGGATCACGTCGCCGGCTTTGCGGATCATCACGGTGTCGCCGATCAGCACCCCCTTGCGCTTGACCTCACCGGCGTTGTGCAGAGTGGCGAGCCCTACTGTCGACCCGGCCACCTTCACCGGTGTCATGAACGCGAACGGCGTGACGCGTCCGGTCCTGCCGACGTTGACCCGGATGTCGAGGAGCTTGGTCTGCGCTTCCTGGGGCGGGTACTTGTACGCAACGGCCCACCGCGGCGCCCGAGAAGTCGCCCCCAGCCGGCGTTGCAACGCGAAGTCGTCGACTTTGACCACCACGCCGTCAATCTCGTGGTCGACGTCATAGCGGTGCTCGCCCCAGTACCTGATCCGATCCTCCACGGCAGCGAGGCCACGCACTCGTGCCGTCTGTTCTGCCACTGGCAACCCCCAGGCATTCAGCGCGGTGTAGGCCTCGTGCAAAGTCGCGGGGGCGAACCCTTCGGTGTGGCCGATGCCGTGGCAGATCATCCGCAGCTTGCGCCGAGCGGTGACGGCCGGGTTTTTCTGGCGCAGCGACCCGGCCGCGCTGTTACGTGGATTGGCGAACGGCGCCTTGCCCTCCTCAACCAGGCTGGCGTTTAGCGCCTCGAAATCGGCGAGCAGAAAAAATACCTCGCCACGCACCTCGAGCACGGCAGGAATCGGGAAGGGGTCACCGACACTAAGCCGTTCGGGTACATCGTCGATGGTGCGCGCATTGAGCGTCACGTCCTCGCCGACTCGGCCGTCGCCGCGCGTGGCGGCGCGTTCCAGCCGGCCGTCGCGGTACACCAGCGACAACGCCACTCCGTCGATCTTGAGTTCACACAAGTAATAGGGATCGCGGCCGATCTCGTTCTCCACGCGATTAGTCCAGGCGACCAGCTCTTCGCGGTCGAACACGTCGTCGAGGCTCAGCATCCGCTCGAGGTGCTCGGCCTCGGTGAAGTCGGTGGCAAACCCCGCCCCACCGACCAGCTGCGTCGGGGAATCGGGGACCCGCAGCTCCGGGTAACGATCCTCCAGCGCGACAAGCTGGTTGAACATCCTATCGAATTCGGCGTCGGAGATGATCGGAGCATCCTTGATGTAGTAGCGGAACTGGTGTTCGCGGACTTCATCGGCCAGTTCCTGCCACTGCCGCCGAACCTCGGGTGGCACCGGATCAGCTTCTGCTGAGCTCACCTTCGCAGGCTATCGGAGGACACCGACGTAGGCCCCGCCGCACTCAGTCGTCTACATCTTCTTCCACATAGGCCCGCAGCCGGTCCACCGCGGCGTCCCATCGGCGCGACAGGTGGGTGAGGTAGTCACTGGCCCGGGCCAGCGGTTCGGTCTGTACCGTCCAGACGCGCTCGCGACCCCGCCGGCTACTGCTAACCAGTCCGGCAGACTCCAGCAGCTGCAGGTGCTTGGTGGCCGCCTGCCGGGTGACCGGAATGACGCTGGTGACTTGCGACGTCGAGCTCGGACCCAGATCGCAGAGTCGGACGATGATGCGCAGCCGATTCGGATCTCCCAGCGCGTCGAAGAGCGGCGCGCCCACTGCAACACGTCCGCTCATACCCGGGTTTCTTCTAAGTACCTGCGCACCAGATCGGTCTGTATGGCCCAGCCTTCGGCGTTGGCCTCGAACGAGGCGCAGCGGCGTACCTCCGGGATGGCCTCGAAACCGGATTCGGTGATGGTGAGCAGCACGCCGTCGGGTGTCTCTGACAGGGTGAACTCGACCAGCGTGGTGGGCTCCCGGTCGTAGTCGACGTCCGGGTCGACGGCGAACGGATGCCAGCGATAGGCGAACCGCCGCTGCGGTTCGATGGCAACGATCTGCCAGGTGCTCTTGACTCCGGCGCACGGCTCCTGGCGTTTGGCAACCTCGTCGTCGACGGTGGTCGGGGCGATCGCCGCGGTAACCGAGGCGCCTTCCACAAACGGTCCATCGAAGCGGACGCCGAACCACCGGCCGAACTCCTCGGCGTCGCTGATGGCCCGCCATACCCGGTGCAGCGGCACGTGCAGCACCACGCGTTTCTCAATCTGATTCGCGCTCATATGCAACCTCCTGGTTGCGTATCAGCCCACCACACTTCAACCCAAAGCGCAACCATTTGGTTGCTTGTCAGATAGCCTCCGGGTCTTCGGCGAACGCCTCGGCAGCCTTGCGGGCGAGCTCGATCGCGGTGCGGGCCCACTGCGCCGTCGCGCCGGCCAGACCACGAGCCGGGGTGACACCGATGCGATCGCGCAGCGCCGAGCGCCCGAATCCGAGCCGATCGGTCACCGCGACAACCGCGGCGGCCACCTCTTCCGCTGAAGGCCGCCGCTCCGGGGCGCTGGCGGCGACCACGCCGAGCACGAGGGTGCGACCTGATTCGACGAATGCGGCGATACTGTCCAGATCCGCCGCGCGCAGCGTGCCCGCATCCACGGATACCGCACTAATAGTGCTGCGCTGCAATAGGTTCCACGGCAGCTCCGGCATGCAGCTGTGCAGCAGCACGTCAGTGCCCACCGTCGCGACGCACGTGTCGAGCAGTGCGCCGGCCACCGCGTCGTCGAGCGCGGCGACCGGGCTCAGCGCGGTCACCCCGGTGAGCTGTCCGCCCAATGCTGCCGGCAGCGACGGCTCGTCGAACTGCACCACCACCGGTGTCTCGAGCCGCCGGGCCAGCGCCGCGCGGTGCGCGGCAACACCTTCGGCCAGCGACGCCGCGAGGTCGCGCACGGCACCGGGGTCGGTGATCGCCCGGTGGCCGTTGGCCAGTTCGAGCTCGGCGGCCAGCGTGATCGGCCCCGGAGCCTGCACCTTGACCACGCGCCCGCTACCGCGCAGGCCGCCCGTCTCCCAGGCCTCTTCCAGTGCGTCCATGTCCTCGTCGAGGAGGCTGACGGCCCGGCGTGTCATCGCGCCGGGCCGGGCGGCAATGCGGTAGCCGCGCGGCACGGTGTCGATGGCCACGTCGATCAGCAGCGCGCCGGCCCGGCCGAGCATGTCGGCGCCCACTCCCCTGGCGGGCAACTCGACGATGTGGGCCAGCGCACCCGACAACTCACCGACAACAACCTCGGCGGCCTGCCGGGGCGCGGTGCCGGGCCACGATCCGACGCCACTGGCCGTCGCGAAAACACTCACCGGGCAACCGTATTCGACGTCACGTCGAACGCTTGTCGCCAGGGGTGTTTGCCGCGGGCCTGCGCGAGTAGGTTCGACCCAAGAAGGGTGCAAAACGGTGTGGCAGACGGCGAGACTGACGCGACCGCTGCTCTTGTGTGGCGCGGTGCTGCTGACGGCGGCGTGCACCCAGGTGGTGGGCGGCACAGCCGTGCCGGCGTCCGGCGCCGCCCGCAGGGCTGTGCACGGTGTCAATGTCGACGCGATCCTGCTGGACCAGTCACGGATGCGCGCGATCACCGGCGCCGGCGAGCACCTGACAATCATTCCCTCGATGGATGGCAACTACCCCGTGGACATCGACGCCCTCGCCGACACCGTGCCGCGGGCATGCCGGTTCATCTACGCCGAGACCACGACGTTTGGGCCCGATGTCGAACAGTTCCACAAGACAACCTTCCAGGACCCACCCGACGGCGCTCTGATCTCCGAGGGCGCTGCGGCCTATCGAGATGTCGACACCGCCCGGGGGGCCTTCGGGGCCTTGGTGGCCACCGTCGGGGACTGTGCGGACGGTTCGGCGGGCCAGCTGCTCGTCGGCGATTGGGAGGCCGGCACCAACTCGCTGCACCTGCGGCCCGGCGGCTGCGGCCGCGACTATCGGGTGTTGTCGGTGGCCTTGCTGGAAGTCACCTTCTGCGGCTTCGCGCAATCGGTGTCTGACATCGTGATGACAAACATCGCCGCCAACATACCCAGTTAGCGCCGGGTATCGGCGATGGTGGCGCTGCCGAGTACCTCGTCACCATCGGGGTCCGGGCGGTAGAGCACCATCGTCTGGCCGCGCGCCACACCACGCAGTGGGGTACGCAATCGCACGACAAGCTCGTCGCCGATCAATTCGGCCACCGCACTGGCGATTTCACCGTGTGCACGCACCTGAACCGCGCACTCGATCCGACCCGACGGTGCAGCTCCTGCGGTGAAGACCGGCTCCCGTCCAACCAACGCGTGCACGTCGAGGTCGGCCGCCTCGCCCACCTGAACGGTCGCGGTGTCGGCATCGATTGCCGTCACATAGCGCGGGCGGCCGTCGAGTCCCGGCCCGGCGATGCCCAGGCCTTTGCGTTGGCCGATGGTGAAACCGTGCACCCCGTCATGGGTGGCCAGCACCGCGCCGTCCGCATCGACCACGCTGCCCCGGCGAACCCCGATGCGCTCACCGAGAAAGGCTCGGGTGTTTCCGGACGGGATGAAGCAGATGTCGTGACTGTCCGGCTTATCGGCGACCGCCAGTCCGCGACGGGCAGCCTCGGCACGAATCTGCGGCTTGGGGGTGTCCCCGATCGGAAACGCGGCGTGGCGCAACTGCTCGGCGGTCAGCACGGCCAGCACATAGGACTGATCCTTGTCCCGATCGACGGCACGGCGCAGTCGCCCACCGGACAGCCGGGCATAGTGTCCGGTGGCCACAGTGTCGAAGCCAAGCGCTAAGGCTCTGGCGGACAGCGCCGAGAACTTAATTCGCTGATTACACCGCACGCAGGGGTTGGGGGTTTCCCCGCGGGCATATGACGACACAAAATCGTCGATCACGTCTGCTTTAAACTTCTCCGCGAAATCCCAGACGTAGAACGGGATTCCGAGGACATCGGCGACGCGGCGCGCGTCTGAGGCGTCTTCTTTCGAGCAGCAGCCCCGCGAGCCGGTGCGTAGCGTGCCGGGTGCGGTCGACAGCGCCAGGTGTACACCGACCACGTCGTGCCCGGAATCGGCCATGCGAGCGGCGGCCACTGATGAGTCGACGCCACCACTCATCGCGGCGAGGACTTTCACTTAGGAAGCCCCCGCGGCAGCCAGGGCAGCCCGACGGGCACGGTCCACTGCCCCGGGCAGCACCTGCAACACCGCATCGACGTCGGCGTCAACACTGGTGTGCCCCAACGATAGTCGCAGCGATCCGCGGGCGCTGGCCGGGTCGGCGCCCATCGCGATCAGCACATGCGACGGCTGCGCGACACCGGCGGTGCAGGCCGATCCGGTCGAACACTCGATTCCGTTGGCGTCCAATAGCATCAACAGTGCGTCGCCTTCGCAGCCGCGGAACGTGAAGTGCGCGTTGCCGGGAAGTCGCAGCGGGTCGCGGGCACCGTTGAGGCTGACGTCGTCAATATCGGCCAGTACCCCTTCGACCAGGCGATTGCGCAACACCCGCAGCCGCGCGCTGTTGGACTCGAGTCCGTCCACCGCGATTCGGGCCGCCGCTGCCATGCCGACAGCACCCGCGACATCAGGAGTGCCGGAACGAATGTCGCGCTCCTGCCCGCCGCCGTGCGACAACGGTACGCAGGTGACGTCGCGGCGCAGCAGCAGCGCGCCCACACCCGGAGGACCGCCGAACTTGTGCGCGGCCACGCTCATCGCCGACAGCCCGCTGGCGGCGAAGTCGACGGGCAACTGCCCCACCGCCTGAACCGCGTCACTATGCATCGGGACTCCGAATTCGGCCGCTACGGCGGCGAGTTCGGCGGTCGGCATGACGGTGCCGACCTCATTGTTGGCCCACATCACCGATACCAGCGCCACATCGTCGTGGCTCTGCAGCGCCTCGCGCAGCGCGGCCGCCGACACCGAGCCGTCTGAAGCGGTGGGCAGCCAGGTCACCTGGGCGCCTTCGTGTTCGACGAGCCAGTTGACCGAGTCCAGCACGGCGTGGTGTTCCACCTCACTGGTGACGATGCTCCGATGGCGCGGCTCGGCGTCGCGGCGGGCCCAATAGATGCCCTTGACGGCCAGGTTGTCGCTCTCGGTGCCGCCCGCGGTGAAGATCGCCTCTGACGGGCGCGCGCCCAGTTTGTCCGCGATCAGCTCGCGGGATTCCTCGATTCGCCGCCGCGCCGTCCGGCCGCTGGTGTGCAGCGAGGAGGCGTTGCCGATGGTGCCGAGCACGCCCGTCATCGCCTCGACGGCGGCGGGGTGCATCGGGGTGGTAGCGGCGTGATCGAGGTAGACCATGACGCGCCCCAGGATACCGGCAGGCCAGCCCGCCTACGCCACCAGCACGCGCCTGTGACCTGGGTGCTGCGGGGCTCCCACGCCCACCGCGGACTGGCAGCGGGTGGCCAGGGCTCGCCGATCGGTCCCCGGCAGTTGCAGGGATTCGACGTGCACCCGCGCCAGCGTGCGGCGCACGGTTAGCAGCCGGCAGATTGACCGCAGCAATGTGTCGTCGCCGACGTAGGCCGGCGCGGTGGATACGCTGCCGTCGACGTGGTGATAGGTCAGTCGAAGTGGCTGCACCGGACGGCCGGCGTCGATCGCGGCCTGGAACATTGCCGGGTAGAACGGGCCGGAGGCCAAACCGCACCAGGTGGTGCCCTCCGGGAAGCAGACCACTGTCTGGCCGGCGCGCAGCCGGCGCGCGACGGCGTCCACCACGCCGGGCAGCCGCCGCAGGCTGGACCGCTCGATCGGGATGATCTGCAGGACGCGTGCCACGATCCCGGTCGCGCGCCCGGTGAACATATCGGCACGGGCGACGAATGACCCGGGCAACAGCGAACCGATGGCGAAGACGTCCAACCAGGACACGTGGCCGCTGACGACCAGAACTCCGCGCAGGTTGCGAATCGGACTGCCCGACGCCGCGATCCGGACACCGAAACAGCGCAGCACCAGCCGGCAGTAGATGCGCTGCACCCGCGTCCGGCCCGGAAGTGGCACCGCCACTAGCGGCACCCCCGGTGCCAGCAGCAGCGCCAGCACGACGCGAAGCATTACCCGCAGCGCCACCACTGGCGGCCGCGACGCAGCTGCGTCGCCCACGCCCACACAGCTGGCATCGCACGATGTGCGGGGTAGCCAGGAGTGCCCGCTGACTGCGGGAGCGTTCATCGGGCGTCGCTCGCCATCTCGGTGGCCGCCGACACCGACCGCAGTCGCCTCAGATATCGGGTATCAGCGCGCCGCTTGTCCAGCAGCACGCAGAAATCGCCCACACCGAAATCCGGGTCGTGGGCGGGCTCACCGCAGACCTGTGCGCCCAGCCTCAGGTAGCCGCGCATCAGCGCCGGAACCGCAGGCCGTGGCGGCGGCGGGATGTCGTCGATGGCCCGCCCGTCCACGCGCACCGGCCGGTATGGGTGAACCCGGTACTGCGGCGGTGCGGCATGACGGCTCAGAATGAAGTCGCGGACGCCGCGCAGCTGGCTGCCTGGCGCTTCGTCGTCTGATTCGCCGCTGATCGGTACGGACACGCACCCGGTCACGTAGTCGTAGCCGTAGCGGTCCAGGTAGGCCAGGATGCCGGCCCACATCAACAGCACGACAGCACCGTTGCGATGACCTTCGCGCACCACGGCGCGCCCCATCTCCACCAACGACGGCCTCAGCGGGTCGAACGCACGAACGTCGAATTCTGTCGCGGTATAGAGCCCGCCGGCCGCGATGGCACCCGCCGGCGCCAGCATCCGGTAACAACCCACCAGCTCACCGGTGTCGTCATCGCGGACCAGCAGGTGGTCGCAGTACTCGTCGAACCTGTCGACGTCCCGTTGTCCCTCATCGACTGCCGGCAGTGCGAAGCCTGGGGTGCTGCTGAACACGTCGTACCGGAGCCGCTGTGCCGCCTCGATCTGGCTGGGGTCGGTGGACAGCAACAGGGAATAGCGCGGTCCGGCAGACGAGCTGGTCGCCGCGCCGTCCGGCTTGTCGCTGGGTATCAGGACAGAAGCAATGCTCATGCCACAAACGTGTCGCAGCCGGTCAGCTAATCGGCATCGGCGCTGTGACGTGTCGGTGCACGTCAGATGACGAATCGGATGAGGTCAGCCGCCGTTGTGTACGCCAAAACTGTCGCGCTCACACGCAAATATTTGCCCAGTTTTGAAAATTGATCCAATATTCTGCCATGGTGCACGTAAGTGAGGCCGGCACTGAGCTTTCGCAGGGTGGATACGCGAAGCGCCACCGGACGCGTGCGTTGATTCTCGACGCCGCATTGGCCGAGGCCAGCGAGCGTGGTCTGCACCGGGCGTCGGTGACCGGCATCGCCGCGCGGGCGAATACCGCGGTGGGGAGCCTGAATTATCATTTCGGGTCGCGGGCCGAACTGTTGCGGGCGATGATGCGCAAACTGATGGCTGATTTCTCCGCCAGGCTGGCGGCCTTGGAAGATCAACGCCCCGAGTACGCCGCTGATTTCTTCGAACGCCTCCGCGCCGAGCTGCTGGCCTACGTCGATTACGTGCGGAGCAACCCGGCTCACATCCGGTTGGTCGACGAGATCAGGTTTCTCGAGCCCGAGCTGTACCGCCAGGGCATCAACGCGTGGGTTGAGTTAATCTCCGCGCGACTGCGTGACGGTATTGCGAATGGCTCCGTGCGATCGATGAATGACGCCGAGATCGCTGCGCAGGCGCACTTTTTGGTCGGCGCCCGTCGGTTCCTCGAGGATCTCGTCGGCGAGGTGGGACGCGAGGAAGAGGTCGTGGACGCCTATCTGGGATTAGTACGCCACGGCCTTGGAGCAACGCACGAGCGCGGGGACGGTGATCGTGGCTGAGCTCGCCGGGGTGAGATTCGATCCCGATGCGCTGCGCGCCAAATACGCCCAAGAACGCAGCCGGCGCCTGCGGCCGGACGGGATCGCCCAATATGTGGAGGTCGCCGGCGCGTTCGCCCGCTTCGGCGACGATCCGTGGGCCGATCCCGATTTCTCCCGCGATCCCATGACCGATGCGGTTGACGTCGCGATCGTCGGCGCTGGTTTCGGTGGACTCCTCATCGGGGCGCGGCTGAAAGAACTCGGCGTCGACGATGTCCGGCTGATCGACAAGGCCGCTGACGTGGGCGGTACCTGGTATTGGAATCGCTATCCGGGAATCGCCTGCGATGTCGAATCGTACGTCTACATGCCTTTGCTCGAAGAGCTCGGCTATGTCCCGACCGAGAAGTACGCAAAGGGAGCGGAGATCTTTGCCCATTGCCGCCGTATCGCCGTGCACTACGACTTGTACAGCAACGCATGCCTGCAAACAGAAGTCCACGAAATCCGTTGGGATCCAAGCGACTCGCGGTGGCTGATCTCCACCAACCATGGGGATATGATCCGGGCCCGGTTCGTGGCCATGGCCAACGGATACCTGCAGAAACCTAAACTGCCAGGGATTGAAGGCATTACGACGTTTGGCGGCCACGCATTTCATACCAGCCGCTGGGATTACGAGTACACCGGTGAGAACCTTGAAAGGCTGTCCGACAAGCGCGTGGGCATCATCGGAACCGGTGCCACAGCTATCCAGTGCGTTCCCCGCCTCGCCGAATCAGCGCAGCAGCTGTTCGTCTTTCAGCGGACGCCGTCAACGGTCGACGTGCGGGCCAACCGGCCCACCGACCCGCAGTGGGCAGCGTCCTTGGAGCCAGGCTGGCAACGGCGCCGCATCGAAAACTTCCAAATCCTGACCGCGGGTGGCGAATCCGACGAGGACCTGGTCGACGACGCCTGGACCAGCCTCACCAAAAAGCTGCCCATTGTGAAGCCCGACGCAGGTGACGGGCGCAGCGCCGACGAGCTGAAATCCCGCACGGAGGTGGCGGACTTCGCAAAGATGGAAGAGATCCGGGCGCGCGTCGACGCGATCGTGGCTGATGCCGCCACGGCGGAGGCGCTCAAGCCCTGGTATGGGTACTTCTGCAAGCGGCCCTGCTTCCACGATGAGTACTTGCAGGCGTTCAACTGCGACAACGTCACTTTGGTCGACACGCGCGGCCGTGGGGTTCAGCAGATCACCGAGGACGGAGTTGTCGTCGACGGCGTCGAATACCCGCTCGATTGCTTGATTTTCGCCACCGGGTTCGAGGTCGGCACCGATTATCGCCAACGCACCGGCTTCGAGGTCATTGGTCGCGACGGCTTGACGCTTACCGACAAGTGGGCCGACGGCGTGCGCACTTTTCACGGGTTGCACGTCAACGGCTTTCCGAACTGCTTCATCGAAAGCATTGCTCAGTCCGGCTTTACCGTGAACTTCCCCTACCTGATCGACACCCAATCCCGCCACGTCGCCTGGGTGATCGCCTGGGCGTTACAGCACGGCGCGGCCAAAGTGGAGACGACGCCCGAGGCCGAAGCCGCCTGGGTCGACGCCGTCCTGCAGCGCTCGTCGGTGATAGCCGGACGGCGCGAGTCCTGCACCCCCGGTTACTACAACCGCGAGGGCCAGGCGAATGCCAGGTTGAGTCAGGACAGCTTTTTCTTCGGCAGCCCAACCGAATACGCCGACACCCTCCACACCTGGCGGGCTGCAGGAACACTCGACGGTCTCGACATCAGGACTTCAGCGCTGCCAGCAGAAGATGATCGGGAGGTTGCATCATGATTGACGGCACGTTCCCGCCTGACCGCCCGTGAACTTGCAGATCGACCCCGAGGTGCTCGCGGAGCTTGCACCGCTGCTGGCCGCCGCTGCCGAACGCGAGCCGCCGCCCATCGGCGACGTCGCAACACGACGAGCGAACAGCCGCCAAATGTTCGAGCAGCTGGTGACCAGCCGATCCGCCATCAATGGGGTGGAGGTGCACAAGTTCACGATCGATCCGGCAGTGCGGTGCTCTACTTACACGGCGGCGGGATGATTTTCGGCATGAGCGAACTCGGTGCCCTGTACGACTGGCTCGCTCACCGCTACGTTGCCGAATCCAATGTGCCCGTGCTGCTCGTCGATTATCGGACCGCCCCGGAGTTCCCGCACCCGGTTCCGGTGCAGGACTGCTTTGCTGCACTTGTTTGGCTGGCCGAGCACGCCAACGAATTGGGCGTTGATCCGGCGCGGGTGGCCGTGATGGGAGACAGCGCAGGTGGCGGCCTTGCCGCCGCAGTGTGCCTGATGGCCCGGGATCGCGGCTGTCCCGCGGTCGCCCTACAGGTGTTGATCTATCCGATGCTTGATGACCGGACAGCGCTGCCAGACCCGCAGCTGGTGCCGTTTGTGACCTGGACCTACGACGACAACATCACCGGCTGGCAAGCCTTGCTGGGCGACAGCGTTGGGAGAGACGGCGTTACAGCCTATGCCGCCCCGGCGAGGGCGACCGACCTTTCGCTGCTGCCCCCGACCTACATCGACGTGGGCGACCTCGACATCTTTCGCGACGAGGACATCACCTACGCGCGCCGACTGGCCGCCGCCGGCGTCGCCACGGAACTGCATGTGCATCCCGTTGTCCGCATGCATTCGAGGGACTGGCCCCCAACGCCGCGGTATCTCGCCGGGTCATCGCCGATCGCGTCCGCCGCCTGCGGGCTCTGTAGCAGGCCCCGCATTCAGCCGCGTAGGCGACTGACCACGTCGTCGAAGGAAAGGCCGAGCCGAACGCACAGCGGGCTTGGTTATCGGCAGCAGCGGGTGGTTAACTGCGACCGTGCGCAGAGAACCGGGGCTGGCGCGACGCTTCTTCGATCGATTCGAGCCGGTGCATGCGGTGACTTACTTCGCGGCGGAGGCGCGGGCAGCGTTGGACGGTCTGGGTTACCGAGGTTTCTGGATGGGTTACTTCGCCGCCCGGTCGGCGCCGCTGGGCATTACGCCGCCAGAGGTGGTGACCGCGATCTTCTATAACTTCGCCCCCGAGCGGGTCGCCAAGGCCCTGCCGGCGGCCTGGCAGATCGCCGGTCCCGAAGCCGCGTTGCACGCCCGGCAGGACTCCGCGGTCGCGGCGCTGCGCCGCTACGGCCTTGGCGCAGATGAAAACGTCAGCGTCGCAGCGGAATTGTTGGGAAGGGCAGCACGCCAGGCGCCGCTAGACGGACGACCGTTGTTCGCGGCGAATCTGGCGCTGCCGTGGCCGGACAATCCGCTGGCCGCGCTGTGGCATGCTGCGACGCTGTTGCGCGAGCAGCGCGGCGACGCGCACGTGGCCGTATTGACCGCCGCCGGCGTCTCAGGTCGGGAATCCAACGTGCTGCACGCCGCGGCGGGGCGGGTTCGACGCGACTACATCGCCCGCACCCGTGATTACGACGAAGCAGGGTGGCGTCACCACGAACAACGGCTGGCCGAGCGGGGGCTGCTCAACGACGACGGGTCGCTGACCGCGACCGGCCGGGAACTGAAGGACCGCATCGAATCGAGAACCGACACGCTTGCCCTGTCGGCGCTCGACGCGCTCAGCGACGACGAGGTGGAAACGCTGTTCCAGGCGCTCACTCCGATCACCCGGGCCGTAGTCGCAGGCGGCGATGTCCCCGTTGTCACTCCGATGAATTTGCGCCGTGACGAATTGCAGGACGGCAGCGCTCATTTGGTCTGTCCCTAACGAGGCCGTCGCCCTTGCCGACCTCCGTAGTGAGCCGACGCAAGCAAGCCAACCCCAAACAACTAATCGATCAGTTGATTGAATGCACGATGGGGACTGGGCCGACTCCAGTCAAGGCCTGTCCGCACCGCGCGCCGCGCGCGCTCATCCCCTGATGGAGAACAACGGCGCGGCCGTGTCGCGGTTATGCGACAGGCGGGATTCGATCAGTCAGGACTGGCGTCTGACCAGGTGCGGCCTCAGCCCTTGCGGGCTTTGATCGCGTCGGTCAGCTGCGGAGCGACCTTGAACAGGTCGCCCACCACGCCGTAGTCGGCGATCTCAAAGATGGGCGCCTCTTCGTCCTTGTTGACCGCGACGATGGTCTTGCTGGTCTGCATGCCCGCGCGGTGCTGGATCGCTCCGGAGATGCCCAGCGCGATGTAGAGCTGGGGCGAGACCGTCTTGCCGGTCTGGCCGACCTGGAACTGGCCCGGGTAGTAGCCGGAGTCGACCGCGGCGCGTGACGCCCCGACGGCCGCGCCCAGCGAGTCGGCCAGGGCCTCGACCACGCTGAAGTTCTCCGCGCTGCCGACGCCGCGGCCACCGGACACCACAATGGTGGCCTCGGTCAGCTCCGGGCGATCACCGGCAACCGCAGGCTCGCGGGCGGTGATCTTGGTGGCGTTCTCGGCGGGAGCCGGCACTTCCACGCTGACCTGCTCACCAGCGCCGGCGGCCGGCTCGGCGTCGATGGCACCAGCTCGCACCGTGATCACCGGGGTGTCGCCGTTGGCCTGCGCCTCGACGGTGAACGCGCCACCGAAGATGGAGTGCACGCCCTTGTTCCCCTCTTTCACCTCGACCACGTCGACCAGCAGACCGGATCCGATCCGGGCGGCGAGCCGGCCCGCGATCTCCTTGCCGTCGGCGTTGGCGGCCAGCAGCACGGCCGCCGGAGCGTTCGATTCGGCCAGCCCGGCCAGCACGTCGACCACCGGGGTGATCAGGTACTTGTCGACGTCTTCGGACTCGGCGACGTAGATCTTGGCAGCGCCGGCCTCCTTCAGCCCGTCCACCAGCGGTGCGGCGGTCCCCGGCGCGCCGACCACGACGGCGGCCGGCTCGCCCAGCACACGGGCGGCGGTGATCAATTCGGTGCTGACCTTCTTCAGCGCGCCTTCAGCGTGCTCGACGAGCACCAGTACTTCAGCCATGGGTTATATCGCTCTTCTCGTGTCTGGGATTTGCGCTCGTTTTAGACGATCTTCTGGGCGACCAGGTACTGCGCGATCTGGTTGCCGCCCTCACCCTCGTCGGTGACCTTCTCACCCGCGGTCTTGGGCGGCTTCGGCGTCGACGACAGCACGGTCGACCCGGCATTTTCCAGCCCGACCTCGTCGGCCTCGACCCCGATCTCGGCCAGGGTCAGCACCGTGACCTCTTTCTTCTTGGCGGCCATGATGCCCTTGAAGGACGGGAAGCGCGGCTCGTTGATCTTCTCGGTCACACTCACCACCGCGGGCAAAGTGGCCTCGAGAGTGAATACGCCCTCGTCGGTCTCCCGCTGGCCAGTGACCTTGCCGCCCTCGACCGACAGTTTCCGCAGGTGAGTAAGCTGCGGCAGGCCCAGGTACTCGGCGATAATGGCCGGCACCGCGCCGCCGACGCCATCGGTGGCTTCGTTGCCGGCGATGACCAGCTCGGTGCCCTCGATGGTGCCCAGCGCACGCGCCAGCGCCCACCCGGTCTGGATCACATCCGAACCGTGCATGCCGTCGTCTTTGAGGTGGACGGCCTTGTCGGCGCCCATGGAGAGGGCCTTGCGGATCGCCTCGGTGGCGCGCTCGGGGCCCGCGGTCAGCACGGTCACCGACCCCTCGACGCCGTCGGCGGCCTCTTTCTCCCGAATCTGCAGCGCTTCTTCGACAGCGCGCTCGTTGATCTCGTCCAGCACCGCGTCGGCGGCCTCGCGGTCCAGCGTGTAATCGCCGTCGGTGAGCTTTCGCTCCGACCAGGTGTCTGGGACCTGCTTGATCAGGACCACGATGTTCGTCATGAGTCTGGTTCGTCCTCCTCGAAGGAGTCCCGCAGCGGTGGACTGCGAGACCTCAGTACGCGTTTCGCAACGCACGGCTGTGTTACTACTCGGTAACTTTGTGCGGCCTGCCTTCACACCATAGCGGGTCGTAGTGCAGGTTCTTTCGCCCTGTCTGCCCCCACAAGTGGGTGGGGGTACCACCCGCTCGCGGGGGAGTGCCCCCATCCCCGCAAGCGGGGCGCCCACCTCCCGGTTCGCGAATCAGACACTTCGCGTTAGCCTGCCTATGCAATGAGCGCACTCCTGCCCGACGGTCCCCAGCACATCCCCGGCGACACCTTGCCGGCGGCTGACGCGGTGTTGACGCTGACGGGCGAGCGCACCATCCCCGATCTGGACATCGAAAACTACTGGTTCCGCCGCCATGAGGTGGTTTACCAGCGACTGGCGCCGCGCTGCGCGGACCGCGAGGTCCTCGAGGCCGGTTGTGGCGAAGGTTACGGCGCGGACCTGATCGCCGGCGTCGCCAGCCGGGTCGTTGCGGTGGACTACGACGAGGCCGCGGTGGCCCATGTCCGTAGCCGATACCCCCGGGTGGAAGTCATGCAGGCGAACCTGGCCGAGCTGCCGCTGCCTGATGCGTCGGTGGATGTTGTGGTGAACTTCCAGGTCATCGAGCACCTGTGGGATCAGGCACAGTTCGTGACCGAGTGCGCCCGGGTGCTGCGTCCCTCGGGATTGCTGATGGTGTCCACTCCCAACCGAATCACCTTCTCACCGGGCCGTGACACCCCGATCAACCCGTTTCACACCCGTGAACTGAACGCCAACGAGCTGACCGAGCTGCTGGTCGATGCGGGTTTCTGTCAGGTGTCGATCAGCGGCCTGTTCCATGGCCCGCGCCTGCTGGAGATGGATGCGCGCCATGGCGGGTCCATCATCGACGCGCAGATCGCGCGCGCCGTGGCCGATGCACCGTGGCCGCCCGAGCTGGCGGCAGATGTCGCCGCGGTCACCACCGACGACTTCGACATCGTCGAGATCGAAGATGCCAGTGACGGCCGTGACATAGATGACAGCCTGGATCTCATCGCGATCGCGGTGCGCCTGTGAACACGTCCACAAGCCGCGTGCCCGGTCTGTTCACCCTGGTGCTGCACACCCATCTGCCCTGGCTGGCCCACCACGGCCGCTGGCCGGTCGGCGAGGAATGGCTCTACCAGTCGTGGGCGGCGGCCTACCTGCCGCTGATGCGGGTGCTGCACACCTTGGCCGACGAGGATCGGCACCGGCTGATCACGCTCGGGGTCACTCCGGTGGTCAACGCGCAGCTCGACGACCCGTACTGCCTCGACGGTATGCATCACTGGCTGGCCAACTGGCGGCTGCGGGCCGCCGAGGCCGCCAGCGTGCGGTCTGCTCCCACATCGAAGTCGGCCAGCTACCAGTCATGCACCCCGGACGCGTTGCGAGCCTTAGGGCTTCGCGAGTGCGCTGAAGCCGACCGGGCGCTCGACGAGTTCGCCACCCTATGGCAGCACGGCGGCAGCCCGCTGATGCGCAGCCTGATCGACGCCGGCACCGTGGAGTTGCTCGGCGGCCCGCTGGCCCACCCGTTCCAGCCGCTGCTCGCGCCGCGGCTGCGCGAGTTCGCGCTGCGCGAAGGCCTGGCCGACGCGCAGCAGCGGGTGGCGCAGCGCCCGGCCGGGATCTGGGCACCCGAATGCGCCTACACCCCGGGCATGGAACACGATTACGCCGCCGCGGGGGTCACTCACTTCATGGTCGACGGCCCGTCGCTGCACGGCGACACCGCGCTGGGCCGGCCCGTCGACGACACCGACGTGGTCGCATTCGGGCGCGACTTGCAGGTCAGCTACCGGGTGTGGTCGCCGAAATCCGGCTACCCCGGGCACGCCGCCTACCGCGATTTCCACACCTATGACCACCTGACCGGGCTCAAGCCGGCCAGGGTGACCGGGCGCAATGTGTCATCGGAGGCCAAGGCGCCCTACGATCTCGAGCGCGCCGACCGCGCGGTCGACGTCCATGTCGCCGACTTCGTCGACGTGGTCCGCAGCCGGCTCCTGTCTGAGTCCGAGCGCATCGGGCGGCCCGCTCACGTCGTCGCCGCCTTCGACACCGAGCTGTTCGGCCACTGGTGGTACGAGGGCCCGACGTGGCTGCAGCGGGTGCTACGCGCCTTGCCGGCGGCCGGCGTGCGGGTGGGCACGCTGCGCGACGCAATCGCCGGCGGATTCGTCGGCGAACCCGTCGCCTTGCCGCCCAGCTCGTGGGGTTCGGGTAAGGACTGGCAGGTGTGGGCCGGCGACAAGGTGGCCGATCTGGTCCAGCTCAACACCGAAGTGGTTGACACAGCGCTGACCACCGTCGACAAGGCGCTGTCGCAGACGGCGTCGCTGGACGGGCCGCTCCCCCGCGATCACGTCGCCGATCAGATCCTGCGCGAAACCCTGCTCACCGTCTCCAGCGACTGGCCGTTCATGGTGAGTAAGGACTCGGCCACCGACTACGCCCGTTACCGTGCTCACCTGCATGCACACGCGACCCGCGAGATCGCCGGAGCGCTGGCGTCGGGTCGGCGCGACAGCGCGCAACGGCTAGCCGACGGATGGAACCGCGCCGACGGTCTGTTCGGCGCTCTGGATGCTCGAAGGCTCCCCCGGTGAAGGCCGCGGGTCGAAGGTGGGCCATCGCGTGAAAATCCTTATGGTGTCGTGGGAGTACCCGCCGGTGGTGATCGGCGGGCTGGGCCGGCACGTGCATCATCTATCGACCGCGCTGGCCGCGGCCGGTCATGACGTGGTCGTCCTGTCCCGTCGTCCCTCAGACACCGATCCCAGCACGCACCCGTCGTCCGACGAGGTCAGCGAGGGTGTCCGAGTGATCGCGGCCGCACACGATCCGCATGAATTCAGTTTCGGCACCGACATGATGGCCTGGACCCTGGCGATGGGTCACGCGATGATCCGCGCCGGGCTGCCCCTCAAGAAATACGGCACCGACCGCTCCTGGCGTCCCGACGTCGTGCACGCGCACGACTGGCTGGTGGCCCATCCGGCCATTGCACTCGCCCAATTCTACGACGTGCCAATGGTTTCCACAATTCATGCAACTGAAGCCGGTCGGCATTCCGGCTGGGTTTCCGGAGCACTCAGCCGTCAGGTGCACGCGATCGAGTCCTGGCTGGTGCGTGAATCCGATTCGCTGATCACGTGTTCGGCGTCGATGAGTGACGAGATCACCGAATTGTTCGGTCCCGGTCTGGCCGAGATCACCGTGATCCGCAACGGAATTGATGCGTCGCGCTGGCCGTTCGCGGCCCGCCGGCCGCACACCGGGCCAGCCGAATTGCTCTACCTCGGACGGCTGGAGTACGAGAAGGGTGTGCACGACGCCATCGCCGCGCTGCCGCGGATCCGGCGCACGCATCCGGGTACCACACTGACCATCGCCGGGGAGGGTACCCAGCAGGACTGGCTCATCGACCAGGCCCGTAAACACCGAGTACTCAAGGCAACTCGGTTCGTCGGGCACTGCGACCACGACGAACTGCTGGTGTTACTGCATCGGGCCGATGCCGCGGTGCTACCCAGCCACTACGAGCCGTTCGGGCTCGTCGCTTTGGAGGCCGCCGCGGCCGGTACTCCGCTGGTGACGTCGAACATCGGCGGTCTGGGCGAGGCAGTGATCAACGGGCAGACCGGAGTGTCGTGTCCGCCCCGCGACGTGGCGGGGCTGGCCTCGGCGGTCCGCACCGTGCTCGACGATCCGGACGCCGCGCAGCAGCGCGCCCGCGCCGCCCGCGAACGGCTCACCTCAGACTTCGATTGGCAGATGGTGGCCAAACAGACCGCACAGGTGTATCTGGCGGCCAAACGCCGCGAGCGGCAGCCGCAGCCACGGCTGCCCATCGTCGAGCACGCATTACCTGACCGTTAGCAATCACGCATTATCGATACCCACCGCATCTGCGCAGTATCGCCAGAGGCGTTCCCGGTCGCGTTCGCCGTACCAGGTCAACGGCAGATAGTGCTCCGGGCGGGGCCGCCGATCGTGCCAGAAGCGGCCGGTTGGCGGCGCGGGCTCGGTTGCGGCAAGCCATAGGGCGGTGTCGGCTCCCTCTTCGGGCGTGCGCAATATCGGGCCGGTGAGCATCCGGAAACCCGGAAGCGCCGCAGCCACCCCGGGCGTGTCGGCCCATCCGGGGTGCATGCAGTAGACGCAGATGTGCTCAGGCGCCCAGCGGCGGGAGAGGATCGGGGTGAGCGCCACCTGAATTCGTTTCGATCGCGCGTAGGCGGTGGTACCCCGGTATGGCCCGTCGTGGTATTCGGGGTCGTCGGTCGGCAGCGATTGGGTATACATCCCGCCTGACGACATCAAGATCACCCGCGGATCGCTGGAGACGCCCAGGATTCCGAGCAGGCGCTCGGTCAACAACACCGGACCCAGAACGTGGGTGGCCAGCGTGAGCTCGTGTTTGTCGGCGGTCTCGGTGCGGGTGGGGGGCAACACCCCGGCATTGTGGATGAGCACGTCCAGTTCGGGCACTCGGCTGGATAAGTTAGCGGCAAAGGCGCGGACCGCGGAGAGGTCGGACACGTCGCATACCTCCACCCGCACGTCGGCTTGCGGCTCGTTTTCGATGATTTCCTTGCGGGCCAGCTCACCGCTCTCCCGGTCGCGGACGGTCAGCAAGACTGTCGCGCCCAGCCGGGCCAGGCCCGCGGCAATCGCCTTGCCGATGCCGCGATTGGCGCCGGTCACGAGCGCGGTCCGGCCGTTCAGCGCGCCCGGCTGTGGATCGTCCGCCCACCCCGATTGGCGCAGCCGATAGCCGATGCGGGTATAGCCTCCGACGATTGTCCGATCGAGCGCTGTGTCGAGGAGGGACTGTATTCCGCTGTGAATACTCATGTAGACACTTCTACCCCGGGACGGCTCGAGGCATGCCCGCGTCCGCCGGTAATGTCGAGCGATGGGGATCGAATATTCGAGCGTGGTCGACGCGCCGCGCGCCGACGTATTTGCCTGGTACGGAAGACCGGGTGCAATCAACCGACTATCACCGCCGTGGTCGCCCCTGCGGATAATCACCGAGGCTGCCTCACTCGAGGACGGGCGCGCCACGCTCGCGCTGCCCGGCGGCCTGCGCTGGGTCGCCGTCCACCAAGCGGACTGCTACGACCCTCCGCGGCGTTTCGTCGACACCATCGGCAGCGACGGGCTGGCCTCGCTGCCGGCACGGATCGCCGTGCGGTGGCGGCACACCCACGAATTCGAGGACATCGGCGGCGACCAGACTCGGGTCATCGACCGGGTGGAGACACCCGTACCCGGGTCGGCGCTGCGCGAGATGTTCGCCTACCGGCACCGTCAGCTGGCCGACGATTTAGCAGCGCACCGGCTGGCGGCCGGGCACAGTCTGGCACCGGTGACGGTCGCCGTCACGGGGTCGTCGGGACTGGTCGGTTCGGCGTTGACCGCATTTCTGCGCACCGGCGGCCATCGCGTCATCCAGCTGGTACGCGGAACCGCGAAAACCGACGGTGAGCGGCGCTGGGACCCGGACGCTCCCGACTCAGAACTGCTCGCCGGAGTCGACGCGGTGATTCATCTGGCCGGCGCCTCGATCGCCGGCCGGTTCACCGATGCCCACCGAAACGCCATCCGCGACAGCAGAATTGGCCCCACCCGTCGGCTGGCCGAACTGCTGGCGAGCGCCGCCGACCGGCCTGCCGTGCTGATCTCGGCTTCGGCGATCGGCTACTACGGGTACAACCGTGGCGACGAGATCCTCACCGAGGACAGCGATCGCGGCGACGGGTTTCTGGCCGACGTCGTCGCCGACTGGGAGGATGCGACGGCACCGGCGGAGCAGGCCGGGGTGCGGGTGGTGCGGGTGCGTACCGGCATCGTGCAATCCCCTCGCGGCGGCACTCTTCGGCTGATGCGCCCGCTGTTCGGCGCCGGGTTGGGTGGCCGGCTCGGCGACGGCCGACAATGGCTGTCCTGGATCGGGATCGATGACCTGGTCGACATCTATCACCGCGCGCTGTGGGATACCGCACTCTCCGGGCCGGTGAATGCCGTTGCCCCGCAACCGGTCCGCAACACCGAGTACACCCACACCCTGGCCCACGTCTTGCATCGACCCGCGGTGTTGCCGGTGCCGCCGCTGGGGCCCCGGTTATTGCTCGGTGCGCAGGGCGCCCGCGAACTCGCGTGCGCCAGCCAACGAGTGATTCCGGACAAGCTCAGTCAAGCCGGACACAGGTTTCGCCAGCCCGACCTCGACCAGGCTTTGCGGCACCTGCTCGGTCGCAGCGGATGAGCGAAAAAAGCTGATCCTCAACCGAATAAGCGGGCCCCCCGTTAATGCCCAACGAACACACCACCGAAGCGACACACTTTGCATTTGGATGTGATAAACGCGAATTCGCATGCGGCGTGGTTCAATTTTTCTGTGGCCGTATATGTCACCGTCCGCGGTGCTCGTCGCGTAATCGCGCCGATAATGGGCATCGTCATGGCGGCCGGGACCGTGTTCAGCCCGCGCCAAGCCCGAGCCGAGTCCACGGTAGCTGACACCACGACCGCCGTCGCATGCGCGCACTTCACCCATCCGGTGCCGACGGCATGGTATTTCCCAAGCGCAGCGCCCCTCGGATTGGTGTGGCTGCAGCACGGCTTCGTCGAAGACAAACATGTGTGGTCTGCTTTTGCTCCCCAAATTGCGAGCCGTGGTTACCTCGTCATGGCGACCACGCTGCCCACCTTTGACCTCTTCGGCTGCACTGTGGAGAACCTTGGTAACAACACCGGCTTCCTCGATAACATCGCCAATGTTTTTGCCCACAAGGATGATCCGAATGGCGCCATGGCGGCGTCCTTCAGCAGGGCGGCGGCCAAGGTAGGCCGGCCGGCGACGCCGTTGCCCAACAAGCTGGTGTTCGTGGGGCATTCGGCCGGGGTGGAAGCTGTCGAATACGTCGCCGAGCGCCTGCGTAGCACCTACCCGGCTACGTTCGCACAAATGCGCGGTATCGTCAGCGAAGACGGCGTGAAGTCGTTTATCGGTTCCAACACCGACGACGCGCTGACGGGTCTGGCCGGCACCACCCTGCCGATCTACGCAACGGCGTCGCCGCGGGTTCTTTGCAACGACTTCCAAAGCGGCACAAAGGCAATCGAACAGCACCTGTCGAACCGACCATTTCATGGCGTGAATATCACAACCGGCGCCCACGGCGATGCGTTCGGCCCATCGTCGCCATTCTATGAGGACCTGGTGTGCACTTTTCCGCAACCGGTGAACGTCGCGGCGGTATGGGGTCTGACGCAGGGCTGGATCACCGACATGATCGCGGGAACGATCACACCCGACTTCTACCCCGGCGGGAGCTATTACACCGAACTGCTGACGGCCGGCACGATCACCACACTGCCGTGACCGACAGTCATGCCGGTTCGGTGTAGTACGGACGTCCGACGGCCTGCCACTCCTCGTACAGCTCGAAGAACTGGTCAAACTCCCGCGCGCTCATCAGGGCTGGGGAGCACCCAAGTCGGCCTGGAAGCGCCGCATCGCGGCGATGAGCGCGGTAAAGACCCGATGCGCGGCCGCTAGGTCGGTGTCGGGCAGGTCATTCAGTGCGGCGCGGGTGTGCATGCCCAGCGGGTTGAAGAACGACCGGGCGGTGTCGAGCCCGGGTTCGGAATAGCGCAGGATGACCTTGCGCCGGTCGGCGGGATGCGAGTCACGCCGAATGTGGCCGGACTCGATCAGCCGGTCCACCAGGTAAGTGATCGCGGCACCGGAGAGGCCCATCCGCTGGCTGAGGTCACCCGACGTCATCGGCCGCCCGGCGGTTTCGGCGACCATGATGTGCAGCAGGGCGCGGAAATCGGTGGGCCGCACGTCATGCGACACCGCGAACAATCGGCCGATCTGGTCGGATTCGGTCGACATCTCCCGCAGATCGGCCGCGATCAGCGACTCCAATGCGTCCCGGCCGGAGGGCTGCTCATCAGCGTCCATAGCGGTGTGCAGCATATCTGCATCCGTCAGTAATTTCATTTGATTAATGTTTAAATTACTGAAATGCTTGCCTCGTGGTGTGGGATGGCATGGCCGCTGCCGTGACGGGCCGACGCTCATGGCTGATCGGGTTATGCGTTGTTGTGCTGGGTATTGGCTTCATGGTGCTGATCGGTGCGAACGCCGCGGCGGGCCAGGCCCCGCTGTCGGTGCCCGTCGACTCCGATTCCGCCAAGGTCGACACGCTGGGCCGCCAGTTCCCCGGCGGCGACCGCGTGCCGCTGATTCTGGTCGTCAACCGCACCGATGGCCAGGCGCTGGGCGCTGCCGATGTCAGCGCCGCCCAAGCAGCCCGCGACCGGATGGCCGGAGTCACCCAGCCCTTGGGGACCGCCGCCACGGCGCCCGCGATGGTGTCCGCCGACGGCAAGGCGGCCGTTGCAGTGGTGCCCATCAGCGCCGACCTGTCCGGCTTAGGCCTCAACGACGCGGTGGCCGCGCTGCGCAACGCCGCCAACACCGGCTTGCCTGCTGGCCTGCAGCCCCACGTCACCGGGGGGCCAGCCTTCGGCGCCGATATTGCCAATGCGTTCACCGACGCCAACGTCACCTTGCTGGCGGTCACGGCGTCGGTGGTGGCGCTGCTGCTGATCGCCACCTACCGCTCGCCAGTGCTGTGGCTGGCACCGCTGCTGGTGATCGGATTCGCCGATCGGGTCGCGACGGCGGTGGGCACCGCGGTGGCGTCGCTGACCGGGCTGAGCTTCGACGGCGCCACCTCCGGGATCACTAGCGTGCTGGTTTTCGGGGCGGGCACCAATTACGCGCTGCTGCTGATTTCCCGCTATCGGCAAGAACTTTGGCGTCACCCCGACCACCGCGACGCCCTGCACCGCGCAGTGCGCATGGCCGGGCCCACCATCGTGGCCAGCAACGCCACCGTGGTGCTGGCGTTACTCACCCTGCTGTTCGCCTCGACCCCCAGCACCCGCAGTCTGGGCGCCCTGGCGGCGTGTGGGCTGGTCGTTGCCGCGGTCTCGGTTCTGGTGGTGCTGCCGCCGCTGCTGGCGCTATGCGGACGGCGATTGTTTTGGCCCTTCATCCCACGCCCCGACTCATATCGTGCCGGCGACGCTCTAGACTCCGGGCCCTGGCACCGGATCGCCGAATCGGTGGCTCGCCGTCCCGCCGCGGTCGCAGCCGTCGCGATCGCGGTTCTGGCGGCCCTTGCCACTGGTCTGTTGGGGACTCGAATCGGTTTGTCGCAGACCGAGCAGTTCCGGGTCCGGGCGGATTCGGTGTCTGGTTACGACGTTGTGGCCACGCATTTTCCGGCCGGCTTGGCCAACCCGACGCTGGTCGTCGCCTCCACCGCCCGGGCGTCGCACGTGCAGCAGGCCATCGGCTCTACCCCTGGCGTTGTCTCGGTGACCGAGTCGGGCCAGTCGACATCGGGGTTGACGAAGTGGTCAGTGGTGATCGACGCCCCGCCGTCATCCGATCAGGAGTTCAAAGTGATTGCAGCGCTGCGGAATTCGACCAAGTCCGTCGATTCCGGCGCGCTGGTGGGCGGGGCCGACGCACAGGCGCTTGACGTCCGCAATGCCGCCACCCATGATCGGCTGGTGCTGATCCCGGCGATCCTGGCCGTGATCCTGGTGGTCCTGTATGTGCTGCTGCGATCGGCGCTTGCGCCGCCAACCCTGCTGGCCGCAACGATTCTCGGCGCGCTGGCCGCCCTCGGCATCGGCGGCTGGTCCAGCATGCACGTCTTCGGATTCCCGGCGCTAGACAACAGCACTCCGTTGTTCGCCTTCCTGTTTTTGGCCGCTCTCGGCGTGGACTACACCATCTTCCTGGTCACCCGCGCTCGCGAGGAGGCAGCGCACCACGGTGCACGTGATGGCATGGTCCGCGCGGTGTCGGCCACCGGCGGCGTAATCACCAGTGCAGGAATTGTTTTGGCCGCCGTCTTCTGCGTGCTGGGGGTGTTGCCGTTGATCGTGCTGACCCAACTGGGCATCATCGTCGGCCTGGGAATCCTGCTCGACACCTTCATCGTGCGCACCCTGGTCATCCCCGCGCTGTTCGCCCTGATCGGTGACCGCATCTGGTGGCCCACCGATCCTGCCCACGCCAAACCTGTTGAGCACCAGGCGGATTTGGCCCAACAAGAACGGAGTACCGCGTGAACAGGTCAATACTGGCCGCCACAACGGCCGCCGTCGTCGCGGCCGCCGGCACCGGAAGCATCGCCAGCCCGAAACGTGTACCCGGCTGGTATTCGCGGCTTCGCAAGCCGCCCTATCAGCCGCCCGGCGCTGCGTTCCCCGTGGTGTGGACCACGCTCTACGGCGACATCGCAGCCACCTCCGCGGTGGCAATCGACCGGTTCCGCACAACAGGACAGCGCGCCTTGGCACGCCGCTATGCCGCGGCGCTGAGCGTGAACCTGCTCCTCAACGCCGGGTGGAGTTGGCTCTTCTTCCGGTATCACAAACTCGGTGCGTCCGCGCTCGGCGCCGCGGTACTGGCGGCCAGCAGCGCCGACCTTGCCCGTCGGGCTGGGCAGGCCGACCGGCGGGCCGGCCTGGCGCTGTCGCCCTACCCGGTGTGGTGCGCCTTCGCTACCGTGCTGGCCACCCATGTCTGGCGGCTCAACCGCTGAGCGAAAAGCAATCGAATCATGCCCGCGTTGCTGTGGTTTCGGCGCGACCTGCGGTTGCACGATCACCCTGCGCTGGCCGCTGCGGCCGACAGCGAGGAGCTGCTCGCCTGTTTTGTGCTCGATCCACGGCTCTCGGGTTCGTCGGGCCGGCGCCGCGTGCAGTTTTTGGGTGGTTCACTGCGGCAGCTGCGTGACGACCTCGATGGCCGGCTCCTGGTGACCCGCGGACAGCCCGAAAAGCAGATTCCCCGCATTGCCAAGGAAATCAGCGCGTCGTCGGTGCACATCTCGGAAGATTTCGCGCCGTTCGGGCGGCGCCGCGACGAACGGGTCCGTGCGGCGCTGGGTTCGGTGCCGCTGGTGGCGACGGGGTCGCCGTATCTCGTTTCACCCGGCCGCGTCACCAAAGACGACGGCAGCCCCTACCAGGTGTTCACCCCGTTCTTGCGCAAGTGGTGCGAAGTGGGGTGGCGGTCACCGGCCCGATCAGGTGCCGATTCGGCCCGCTGGCTTGATCCGGCGCAGCTGCGGATCAGACACAGCGAAATCCCCGATCCTGGCCCAGCGCTTGGCATCGATGCCGGTGAGGCGGGGGCGCTAAAGCAGTGGAAGTCGTTCCTCGACGACAGACTGGACCGCTACGGCGAGGACCGCGATAGGCCCGACCTCGAGGGCACCAGCCGGATGTCGGCGCACCTGAAGTTCGGCACCATCCATCCCCGGACCATGGTCGCCGACCTGGATTTACGTCGAGGCGGGGCACAAAAGTACTTACGGGAGTTGGCATTCCGCGACTTTTACGCCGCGGTGTTGTATCACTGGCCGGCCAGTGCTTGGCGCAACTGGAACAGCGACTTCGACACCATCCAGACCGACACCGGAGCCGAAGCGAAACGCCGCTTCGAGTCTTGGAAAGCCGGCGAAACCGGGTTTCCGTTGGTCGATGCCGGGATGCGGCAGCTCCGCGAGACCGGCTTCATGCACAACCGGGTGCGGATGATCGTCGCATCGTTTTTAGTCAAGGACCTTCATCTGCCGTGGCAGTGGGGTGCCGAATGGTTCCTGGATCAACTCGTGGACGGCGACATGGCCAACAACCAGCACGGGTGGCAATGGTGCGCGGGCTGCGGCACCGACGCCGCGCCGTACTTCCGGGTTTTCAACCCGGTCACGCAGGGCGAGAAGTTCGATCCCTCCGGCGATTACATTCGGCGCTGGGTCCCCGAGCTGGGTCACGTCGACGACGTCCATCTGCGAAAAGGTGGACGGCCGTCGGGATACCCGGCGCCGATCGTCAACCACAGCGCCGAGCGCACCGAAGCGCTGCGCCGCTATCAGAGCATCTGACCGCAGAGCCAGACGAAAGCTTTGACCAGCAACTGATTGTCGTTTGGCGAATGTTTGCCAGAATCGCCCACTCGAAGCTGTTTGGCATGTAATTATCAGCCGATTCACAGGTGTCAATCCGCCAGGGAGGCGACATGACTCACTTGATCGTTCGGACGTTGCTGGTTTCAGGCGCTGCTGCAGGGCTGATGGCCAGCGCTGGCGCCTGTTCGTGTTCGATCGGATCGTCGTCGCACTCGGTGAGCAAGAGTGACGTCGCCAGCCAGATCACCTCCAAGTTGACCGATGTCGCCGGCAACAAGCCCGATTCGGTGACGTGCCCAAACGACCTGCCCGCGAAGGTCGGGGCCCAACTGAATTGCGAGATGAAGGTCAAAAACCAGACCTTCAACGTCAACGTGACCGTGACCAGCGTCAACGGTAGCGACATCAAGTTCGACATGGTGGAGACGGTCGACAAGAACCAAGTCGCCAACGTAATCAGCGACAAGCTGACTCAGCAGGTGGGCAGCAGGCCCGATTCGGTAACCTGCCCCGATAACTTGAAGGGCGTCGAGGGCGCGACGCTACGGTGTCAGCTCACCGACGGTAACCACAAGTACGGCATTTCGGTGACCGTCACCAACGTGGACGCCGGAGATGTCAACTTCGATTTCAAGGTCGACGACCACCCCGAATAGATCAGTTAGCGGGCCGCCTTTTTGCGTTCGATATCAGCCAAAGCAGCGGCCAGTTCAGCGCGTTGGGCGGCCGAGCTCTCCCAGGACAGCTGCCGGTTCTTGACCACCTTGGCCGGTGCGCCGACCGCGATCGAGTAGTCGGGGATAACGCCGCGGACCACGGCGTGCGACCCCAACACGCAGCCGCGTCCGATCAACGTGCCTCGCAGCACGGTCGCCTTCACGCCGACCCAGGTGTCCGGCCCGATCCGGACCGGGGACTTGATGATGCCCTGATCCTTGATCGGAAGGTTGATGTCGTCCATCCTGTGGTCGAAATCGCAGACATAGCACCAGTCGGCCATCAACACCGAATCGCCGAGCTCGATGTCGAGATAGCAGTTGATGACGTTGTCGCGGCCCAGCACCACCTTGTCGCCGAACCGCAGCGAGCCCTCGTGCGCACGAATGGTGTTCTTGTCCCCGATGTGTACCCAGCGGCCGATCTCCAGCTGCGCCAATTCGGGCGTCGCGTGGATCTCCACACCCTTGCCGAGAAACACCATGCCGCGGGTGATGATGTGCGGATTGGCCAACTTGAACTTCAGCAGCCGCCAGTAGCGCACCAGGTACCACGGGGTGTAGGCGTGGTTGGCCAGCACCCACTTCAACGAGGCCAGCGTGAGGAACCTGGCCTGGCGTGGATCCCGCAGCATCGATCCTCGCCAGCGGCGATGGAGCGGAGCACCCCACATGCTCGTCATGGCCGGAGAGCCTACGCGAGCCGCCACGGGTTACCCTCACCTGTACTCGATCGCTGCTCATGCCGAACGGCCGCGCCCCGCCCCAAAGCGACCCGCGTAGCGGAAGGAGTTGGAAACCCGAGGTGCTTGCCCGACATCTCCCGCGTGGGCTTCGGCGTTGGCCGTCTGCGGCGCTGGCGGCTGCGCTCGCGGTCGGACTCGCCGGCTGCGGCAACACCGACTCATGGGTGCAGGCGTCCGCCTCGCAAGGCTGGCCCGCACCGTACGGCGACGCGTCCAACAGCAGCTATACCACGACGAGCGGCGCTGCCAAGCTGTCGCTGCAATGGACGCGCTCGGTCAAAGGAAGCCTGGCGGCCGGGCCGGCGTTGAGCGCACGCGGTTATCTCGCCCTCAACGCACAGACTCCGGCCGGATGTTCGCTGATGGAGTGGGAAAACACCGACAAGGGCCGGCAACGTTGGTGTGTCCGGCTGGTCCAGGGCGGCGGCTTCGCCGGCCCGTTGTTCGACGGCTTCGACAATCTCTACCTCGGCGAGCCGGGGGCTTTCCTTTCTTTTCCCGTGACACAGTGGACGCGCTGGCGCCGGCCGGTGATCGGGATGCCCACCACCCCGCGGTTTCTCGGAAACGGCCAACTGCTGGTCGCCACTCATCTCGGCCAGGTGCTGGTGTTCGATGCCCACCGCGGCATGGTGGCCGGCAGCCCCCTGGACATGGTGGAGGGCATCGACCCCACCGATGCGATGCGCGGGCTGGCCGATTGCGCGCCGGCCCGGCAAGGCTGCCCGGTCGCGGCCGCGCCCGCTTTCTCGGCGGCCAGCCAGACCGTGGTGCTCGGGGTTTGGCAGCCCGGCGCCCCGGCCGCGGGTTTGGTCGGCCTGAAGTACCACCCGGGGCAGACGCCGCTGCTTGCCCGTGAGTGGAACAGCGATGCTGTCAGCTCCGGGGTCATCGCCAGCCCCGTCTTGTCCGCCGACGGATCGACCGTGTACGTCAATAGCCGTGACCAACGTCTGTGGGCATTGCACGCTGCCGACGGGAAAGTGAAATGGTCGGTGCCGCTGGGGTTCCTGGCGCAGACGCCGCCCGCGGTTACACCGCAGGGCCTGATCGTGTCCGGCGGCGGCCCCGACACCCGGCTGGCGGCGTTCAAGGATGCCGGTGATCACGCCGACCAGGTCTGGCGCCGTGACGACGTGACCCCACTGTCGACATCGAGCCTCGCCGGCGCCGGGGTCGGCTACGCAGTGATCAGCGGTCCGCCCGCAGCGGGCACACCCGGTATGTCGTTGCTGGCCTTCGACCCGAGCAACGGCCATACCGTCAATAGCTATCCGCTTCCCGCGGCCACCGGATATCCCGTCGGGGTCTCGGTCGGCATTGATCGCCGAGTGGTGACCGCCACCAGCGACGGTCAGGTTTACGGCTTCGGACCGGCCTGAAGTTGGCTCACAATTGTTTCGTGCCGTTCGACGACCCGCGATGCGGGACGCGGTGAGCACGGACAACCGTCGCGGCAAACGCAGCCAGGCGTCGGATATCGCTGCGACCCTCGTCCTGCTGATGGTCCATGGACTTTTGTTGGGGACAACCGTTGTGCTGCTGGGCCTGCTCGTCATGGTCACCGACCCGTGCGGTTCCGTGAAGTGCGGCGATCCCGCCTGGATTGACCGTGCCATGAGGTTGGGGATTTGGGGCGGCGCCGCCATCTTGATTGCCGACTTCGTGGTCGCCGTATATCTGCTCGCACGGCGCAGAGTGGCCTTTTTCGTCCCGATCATCGGTTGTGTGGCGCAGCTTGCGCTGGGGATCGGCGCCGCGGCGATGGAGTGGCTGGCCGGCCCGGTTTAGGTGTTAGATAGCCAGCGGCGGGATGGCGTTGCGGGGCACCTGGGCTTGGACTGGGCCGGCAAACGCCGGCAGCATCTCACCCGGGGCGAAGTAGAAGATCAGCTGGTCATCGGTGATGGCGAAGTTCTGGTAGTGCGACGGGTCAAGCCCGGTCGAGGGCAAGATCGCTGCGCCCAAGGCGTTTTGACGTTCCAGGTCGCGCTGGACGATCGGGAAGATGCTGTCCAGCGGCGTAGTGCCGGGCGCAAACAGATTGTCGAACGTGATGGGCTGCTTTGCCCCGAGGTCGTAGTTGAACGCTTTGTACCAGGTGGACGGATGTGCTCCGCCGAGGTCCTGGAAGAACTTGAGCACAACGCTGCGGGTGTTGTGCGGCGGCTGACCGGAGCTGTGTTGCTCGGTGGTGGCTTCCATCTGGTAAGGCTGGTCACGCGGCCCGGAAGTCTGTGCGACATTGACGAACCCGTCGCGGTTTTTCGTGATGTAGTCGGTCAGCGCCTGTTGGTCGGGATAGTCGATCGGAAACGTCATGTCGAGCGTGTAATTGGGGCCGGTGGCATGCACATGACACATCTGCCCGGCCTCGATGGTGCCACCCAACCCGGCACAAGACGGTGGTGCGGCAGCTGCCGGCCAGCCCAGCAGGACCGCGGGTACTAGCACCGCGGCCGCTATCAGAAAACGCATCGTCGAATTGTCCTCGCAGCCAACAAAGGCGGGGCGCCTGGAAGAGTGACGGCAGCCAGCGTACCCGGCGCTATCGGGAGGGACGGCAAACGAACACCGTCGCGTGACCGGCAGACCTGGAGCCGATGCGGGTGATGACCACCGACAGGGGTCGGCTGCCGCGCAGCCGCAGCCGGCGCCGCAGCGCGTCGGGGTCAACCTGCACACCGCGAACCAGAATCTCCAGCGCCCCGCAGTCCAGCGCTGACAGTGCCCGCCGGAGCCGGCGCTCATCGAACACCAACTGCTCGAGTACCTCGAAACCCCGGACCCCGGACGGCAGCCGGTCCCCGGACAAGTAGGCGATGTCGGGGTCGAGCTGCCACAGCCCATGCCGCGCGCCGTAGTGGCGCACCAGGCCGGCCCGGACCACGGCGCCGTCGGGGTCGACGATCCATCGCCCGGCCGGCCGCACCGGGCAGTCGTCCGGTTCGGTGTCGGTGATCTGTTCGCCGCGATCAAGGACGCTCGCCCGGCGGCGCACACCCGGCTGCGCCAAGCCCGCCGACCACAGGCATGCTTCCCGGACCGAACCGCGATACGACGTCACCTCGATTTCGCCGTCGAAACCGAGGCGTCTTACTTGATCGAAATCTATTCCGGGAGCGCACTTTACGACGAGGTCCCGGCCACGGTAGGTGTCGATTAACTGGCCCAGGCCGGGCTGGTAGTCCTCTGGGCGCAAGCGCCGCCGCCCGCCGACACGTCGCGCCGGGTCGATGACGACTACCGCGCCGCGGGTCACCGGATGCAGCGCGTCGGCACGGCAGAGATCGGCGGCCGCCCCCAGGTTGTGGCGTGCCATCGCCAGCCTTACCGGGTCGATGTCGCTGCCCATCGCGCGGACGCCCGAGCCGCGCAGCGCGGCCAATTCGGTGCCGATCGAACAGGTCGCATCGTGCGCTACAACCCCGGCCCCGGCCAGCCTCCTGGCCCGGTGCAGCGCCACCGGCACAGCGGTAGCTTGCTGCAGCGCCTCGTCGGTGAATAGCCAGTTCGACACCTGAAAATTCGGGCACAACTGGCCCAGCTTCCCGAGTTTTTCGGCGGCCCTACGGCGCAGCAGCGTCGTCTCGACCAGTACCGGCGCCCGGTCATCGAAGCGGGCACGCACAGCGCCGATATCGGCGATCCGGGTGCGGTCGGTCAACTCGAATTCGGCGACCGCTGCCAGTGCTGCGGCACCCGATTCCGACCGCAGGTAACTGACGTCCTCGGTGCTGAAGCGCAGGCCGACGCTCAGGAGGGTTTGACCCCGGTGATCATCACGTTGTAGAACCAGCCCTTCGGCACCAGGTGACGCCATACGTTGGCGTCCACCCAGCTCAGCGTCTTCCAGCTGGTGAACGCGAACTTCGCCCAGCCCCAGCCCAGCCGCCCCGGCGGCACCGCACATTCAAACGTGCGAAGCGGCCAGCCCAGCATCGCGGCGGTGAACTCCACGGTAGTGGTCTGGACCTCGACTGCGCCGGCGTTGGTGGCCATCCGCTCCAGGTCACCCGGCGTGAAGGTGTGCAGGTCGACGAGAGCCTCCAGCGCCGCGGCGCGCGAGGACTCATCGAGCTCGGCCTGCGGACGCCGCCAGCCGGTCAGACCGGGCAACTTGGTGGCGTTGGTGATGATCCGCCAGGTCAGCGTGGACAGCGTGCGGGCGTAGCCGTCGCCGACGGTGGTCGGCTCGCCGGCGAACACGAACCGGCCGCCCGGCCGCAGCACCCGGATCGCCTCCCGCAGCGACAGCTCGACGTCGGGAATGTGATGCAGCACAGCGTGCCCGACGACCAAATCGAAGGTGTCGTCTTCGTAGGGGATGCCCTCGGCGTCGGCGACCCGGCCGTCGATGTCCAGGCCCAGCGACTGCCCGTTGCGGGTGGCGACCTTGACCATGCCGGGTGAGAGGTCGGTGACCGACCCGCGCCGGGCGACCCCGGACTGGATCAGGTTCAGCAGGAAGAACCCGGTCCCGCAGCCCAATTCCAGGGCGCGGTCGTAGGGCAGCTCGCGAAGGACCTCGTCGGGCACGACGGCGTCGAAGCAGTCCCGGGCGTAGTCGACGCAGCGCTGGTCGTAGGAGATCGACCATTTCTCGTCGTAGGTCTCGGCTTCCCAGTCGTGGTAGAGCACCTGGGCGAGCTTGCTGTCATGCCGGGCGGCTTCGACCTGCTCGGCGGTGGCATGGGGCGTCGGGGCCGCGTCAGCGGCGACATCCTTCTTCGGAACGGCGTCGGTCGAACTCGTCGTCATGCAGGGCAGCCTAACCGCCGTTGGGATCTGCGTTGTCGCCACCGCTGTGACCAGCGCCGAACACTTCGACGTAACGGCGTCGTTCGGCGGCGAGTCGCTCGGCCGGTTCCAGTTCGAAGACGTCGTTGATGCCGGCCTTGGCGGCGGCCAGCGCATGTGTCGGGCCGTCGAGAAAGCGCCGCGCCCACGCCGCGGCGGCGTCGTACACGCCGTCAGGGGCCACCATCTCGTCGATCAGGCCCAGCGCCAGCGCCTCCTCGGCGTCGAAGAAACGCCCGCTGAACACCAGGTCCTTGGCCCTGCTCGCCCCGGCAGCGCGGGCCAGGCGGGCCATTCCGCCGCCGCCGGGGATCAGGCCGGCCAGGATCTCGGTCGCGCCGAACTTCACGTTGTCGCCGCTGACCCGCCAGTCGGCGGCCAGGGCCAGCGTGAGGCCGGCGCCCAGCGCGTATCCGGTGATCGCGGCCACGGTCGGCTTGGGGATCTCCGCCACGGCATCGACGGCTTCGCTGCCGCACCCGGGCCGCGATCTCGGCTTCCGGAGCGGTCAGCGTCCGCAGCTCGGGCATGTCGTCGCCGGCGGAGAAGATCTCGTGGCCGCCGAACAGGATCACCGCGGCCACGTCGTCGCGCTGCCCCAGCTCGGCGGCCGCGGCCACGATCTCACGGTAGACCTGGCGGGTCATCGCGTTGGTCGGCGGTCGCGACAGAAGCAACATGGCCAGGCCGGCATCCTGCGAGCCGTCGCTGACCACGACGCTGACGAACTCGCTCAAAGCGGCCACCCCATCGATCCGCCCGACTTGCGTGCCTGGTGGTAGCGGTCGGAGTCGAAGAACTCGAACACCCAGTTGTCGCCGTTGATTTCCAGGTGCGGCTGCACGGGGACGATCTGGCGCTCGACGGCCAACACATCGGCGACGGTGCGGCCGGCCAGCGAGTCCAGCTGTGTCCAGGTCGGCGGCAGCAGGAAGTTACGACCGGCCGCGAAGTCGTCGATGGCGGCCTGCGGCGTCGTCCAGCCGGCCCGGTCGGATTCGGTGTTCTCGCCGTCGGCGCGCTGACCCTCCGGCAGGGCTCCCACAAAGAAATAGGTGTCGTAACGGCGGGTGCGCTCGGCCTCCGGGGTGACCCAGTTGGCCCACGGCCGCAGCAGGTCGGATCGCAGCACCAGGTTTTCGCGACGCAGGAAGTCCGCGAACGACAGCGTCCGCTCGGCCAGCGCGCGGCGGGAGTCGCGGTAAACCGAGGCGTCGCCGACGATGCCTTCCGGGTCGTCGGCCGGCCCGGCGAACAGCACCCCCGATTCCTCGAAGGTCTCGCGGGCGGCGGCACAGACCAGCGCTTCGGCCAGGTCGGCTTCGATGCCGAACCGCTGCGCCCACCACTCCGGCGGCGGCCCGGCCCACGCGATATCGGCGTTGCGGTCGCGGTCGTCGACGCCGCCGCCGGGAAACACCATCACCCCCGCGGCGAATTGCATCCGTGCGTGGCGGCGCATCAAGAAGACGGCAATGCCGTCCGGGGTGTCGCGGACCAGCATCACGGTGGCGGCCGGCCTCGATGTCAGGGGGGGCTGCTCGCGTGGTGAAGTCATAGGGGCCTCCGGTGGGCTGCGCGGGCGCGAATTCGCCGAGCGAAATAGCGCCCGTCGACGACGTCCAGGGCGATCGACTGGCCGAACGCGGTGGACAGGTTCTCCGCAGTCAGCACGTCGGGCAGCAAACCCGCGGCGACCACCTGGCCCTCCGACAGCAGCATGCAGTGGCTGAAACCGGGCGGAATCTCCTCCACGTGGTGGGTGACCAGCACCAGCGCGGGCGCGTCAGGATCGGCGGCCAGGTCGGTCAGCCGGGCCACCAACTCCTCGCGGCCGCCCAGGTCCAGGCCGGCGGCGGGTTCGTCGAGCAGCAGCAGTTCCGGGTCGGTCATCAGTGCGCGAGCGATCAGCACCCGCTTGCGCTCACCTTCCGACAGCGTCCCGTAGGTACGGTCCGCGAGGTGCTCGGCGCCGAGGCTCTCCAGCATGTCGACCGCCCGGCGGTAGTCGACGTCCTCGTAGCGCTCCCGCCATCGGCCCAGCACCGCGTAGCCGGCCGAGACGACGAGGTCGCGCACCAGTTCATCGTCGGGTACCCGCTGCGCCAGAGCCGAGGAACTCAGCCCGACCCGGGAACGCAACTCCGAAACGTCGACCCGGCCCAGTCGCTCACCGAGCACAAAGGCGACACCCGACGACGGGTGCTCAGCCGCTGCGGCGATACGCAGCAGCGACGTCTTGCCGGCCCCGTTGGGGCCGATGATCACCCAACGTTCGTCGAGTTCGACCGCCCAGTCCACTGGCCCGACCAGGACGTGCCCGTCGCGGCGCAGCGACACATCTCTGAAGTCGATCAGCAGATCGGGGTCGGCTGTGTCGGGGCCGGTTTCGGGCACCCGACCATCGTGCCGTACCGCGACGCTGCGGCACCTGTCGGGTCGCCGCCTCCCGCGACTACTCGGGAGGGATCTCGACGCGCCGCACCACGCCGTCGACCGCGTCGGCGGCCTCGATCTCGCCGCGGGTCACGCCCAGGAGAAACAGCACCGTGTCCAGGTAGGGATGGCTCAACGACGCGTCGGCGACCTCGCGCAACGCCGGCTTGGCGTTGAACGCAATACCCAGTCCGGCCGCGGCCAGCATGTCGATGTCGTTGGCGCCGTCGCCGACCGCGACGGTCTGCTCCATCGGCACCCCGGCCTGCTCTGCGAAGTCCCGCAACGCCTTGGCCTTGCCGGCCCGATCGATGATCGGGCCGACGACCCGGCCGGTGAGCATGCCGTCAACGATCTCCAGCTCATTGGCGGCGACGAAGTCCAGCATCAGCTCGTGTGCCAGCGGGTCGATGATCCGCCGGAAGCCTCCGGAGACTACGCCGCAGTGAAAACCCAGCCGCCGCAGTGTGCGCAGCGTGGTCCGGGCGCCGGGCATCAGTTCCAGCTGATCGGCGACCTCGTCGATCACCGTGGCGGGCAGGCCCGCCAAGGTCGCCACCCGCTGCTGAAGCGACTGCGCGAAATCGAGCTCACCACGCATCGCGGCCTCGGTGATCGCGGCGACCGTTCCCTGAGCGCCCGCCCGGGCTGCCAGCATCTCGATGACCTCGCCCTGGACCAGCGTCGAATCGACATCGAAGACGATGAGCCGTTTGGCGCGCCGTTCCAGGCTGTAGTCCTCGACTGCCACGTCAACGTGCTCTTCGACGGCCACTCGGGTCAGCGTGGCCTGCAGCTGGCCACCGGCTCCCGGCGGTACCGAGACCCGCAACTCCAAGCCGGTCACCGGATAGTCGGAGACACCGCGAATGAGGTCGATATTGACGCCGAGCGCTGCCACCTCCCGGGCCACCGCGCCGAACGCCCCGGCGGTAATCGGCCGGCCCAGCACGAAAATGGTGTGAGTCGACGGGTCCCGGATGATCGGCACGTCGTCGCTGCGCTCGATCGTGACGTCGAGGCCCACCCCGTGGATGGCGGATTCGACGTCGTCGCGCAACGCGGTACCGTCAGCGATTTCCGGAGCGCAGCACACCAGCACACCCAGCGTCAGGCGGCCCCGGATCACCACCTGTTCGACGTTGAGCAGCTCGAGTCCGTGCTGCGACAGCGCCTCGAAGAGCGCCGACGTCACACCTGGTTGATCCACGCCGGTGACGGTGATCAGCACCGACACCTTAGCTGGTGTGCTCACCCGCGGCTGCGGCCGCTACCGCCCATTAGGTGCGAACGCCCACGTCGTCGGCTCTGGTGACGTCGCTGTCGGCGGGACCGTGGCTGCGCCCGACGTGCGCCTCGGCGCGCAGCCGTTCCACCATGTGCGGGTAGTGCAACTCGAAGGCCGGGCGCTCCGAACGGATCCGGGGCAGCTCGGTGAAGTTGTGCCGCGGCGGCGGGCAACTGGTCGCCCACTCCAGCGAATTGCCGTAGCCCCACGGGTCGTCGACGGTCACCACCTCGCCGTAGCGCCAGCTCTTGAAGACGTTCCAGACGAACGGGAACATCGACGCACCCAGGATGAATGCCCCGATCGTCGAGACGACGTTCAGGCCCTGGAAGCCGTCGGTGGGCAGGTAGTCGGCGTAGCGGCGCGGCATACCCATGTCGCCCAGCCAGTGCTGCACCAAGAACGTGGTGTGAAAGCCGATGAACGTCAACCAGAAGTGCAGCTTGCCCAGCCGCTCGTCGAGCAGCCGGCCGGTCATCTTCGGGAACCAGAAGTAGATGCCGGCGAATGTGGAGAACACGATGGTGCCGAACAGCACGTAGTGGAAGTGCGCCACCACGAAATAGGTGTCAGTGACATGGAAGTCCAGCGGCGGGCTGGCCAGCAGCACCCCGGTCAGACCACCTAACAGGAAGGTGACCGCAAAGCCGACCGAAAACAGCATCGGCGTCTCAAAGGTCAACTGGCCCTTCCACATCGTGCCGATCCAGTTGAAGAACTTGATCCCGGTCGGTACCGCGATCAGATACGTCATGAACGAAAAGAACGGCAGCAGAACGGCTCCGGTGGCGAACATGTGGTGCGCCCACACCGCGACCGACAACGCGGCGATCGACAGCGTCGCATAGACCAGCGTGGTGTAACCGAAGATCGGCTTACGGGAGAACACCGGGAAGATCTCGGAGACGATCCCGAAGAACGGCAGCGCGATGATGTACACCTCGGGGTGGCCGAAGAACCAGAACAGGTGCTGCCACAACAGAACTCCGCCGTTGGCCGGGTCGTAGACGTGGGCCCCCAGGTGGCGGTCGGCGGCCAGCCCGAACAGCGCAGCGGTCAGCAGCGGGAACGCGATCAGGATCAGGATGGACGTCACCAGGATGTTCCAGGTGAAGATCGGCATCCGGAACATCGTCATCCCGGGTGCGCGCATGCAAACCACGGTGGTGATCATGTTGACCGCGCCCAGGATGGTGCCCAGGCCGGCAACCGCTATACCCATGATCCACAGGTCCCCGCCGACACCGGGTGAGTGGATGGCGTCGGTCAACGGGGTATAGGCGGTCCAGCCGAAGTCGGCGGCCCCGCCCGGGGTGACGAAGCCGGCGGTCGAGATCGTGGCGCCGAACACGAACAACCAGAATGAGAAGGCGTTCAGCCGGGGGAACGCCACGTCGGGGGCGCCGATCTGCAGCGGCAGCACCAGGTTGGCGAAGCCGAACACGATCGGGGTGGCGTAGAACAGCAGCATGATCGTGCCGTGCATGGTGAACAGCTGGTTGTATTGCTCGTTGGACAGGAACTGCAGCCCCGGCGCAGCCAGCTCAGTCCGCATGAGCAGCGCCATCAGGCCGCCGATGAAGAAGAAGATGAAGCAGGCGACGCAGTACATGATGCCGATCAACTTGTGATCGGTCGTGGTGATCAGTTTGTAGACGAGGTTCCCTTTGGGACCGGTTCGGGCCGGATACGGGCGGATGGCCTCGAGTTCTCCCAACGGGGGCGCTTCGGCTGTCAACAGCTCCTCCAAACATCCATCCCGGACAAAGTCTTTGACAGGGATCTTAGCCGCCGATCATGTCGACGTCAGGGCTGGTCCTACAAACTGTCGTAAATGCCGCATTGGCAGCGGCGTGTCGCTTCGGCAGGCCGCTCCGAGCTGGCCGGATGTTAGCGTCGAACGCGTGCTATTCGGCGTGATCGGTCCCACACGGCTGTTCGTGGCCGCCGCCGCTCTGGCCGCAGCGGTGGTCATGACGTGCGGCGGGTGCGGGTCCGGACAGGGCACCAAAGCGTCGACCCGATCGCTGATTACCCCCACCACCCAGATCGGGGGGGCCGGGGTGCTGGGAAACGACCGCCGACCCGACGAGTCGTGCGCGCGGGATGCCGCCGCGGCCGATCCGGGGCCTTCTACACGACAAGCCCACAACGCGGCGGGAGTCAACCCGGACGTGGTCCAGGTGCCCACGGAAGCGCAGCGCATTGTGGTGCTCTCCGGTGACCAACTCGACGCCCTGTGCGCGCTTGGCCTGCAATCGCGGGTGGTCGCCGCCGCATTGCCGGACGGCTCTTCGAGCCAGCCCTCCTACCTGGGCATCGCGGTGCACGGCCTGCCCGGTGTCGGTAGCCGCACCAACCCGGACCTGGGCGGCATCGCGGCGGCTCATCCGGATCTGATCCTGGGCTCGCAAGGGTTGACCCCGAAGTTGTATCCGCAGCTGGCCGCGATCGCCGCGACGGTGTTTACGGCGGCGCCCGGCGCGGCCTGGGAAGACAATCTGCGTGGTGTCGGCGCCGCCACGGCACGCGGCGCTGCGGTCGACGGGCTGATCAACGGCTTTACGCAACGCGCCACCCAGATCGGGGCCGCGCATGACGCAACTCACTTCCAGGCGTCGATCGTTCAGCTGACCACCAACACCCTTCGCGTCTACGGGGCCAACAACTTTCCGGCCAGTGTGCTGACCGCGGTCGGGGTGGACCGCCCGGCCGCGCAGCGGTTCACCGACAAGGCTTACATCGAGATCGGCACCACCGATGCCGACCTTGCCAAGAGGCCGGATTTCTCCGCAGCTGACGCCGACATCATCTACGTGTCGTGCGCCTCACCCGCCGCTGCGGAGCGCGCCGCCACCATCTTCGACAGCGACCCGTGGCGCAAGCTGTCCGCCAATCACGACAACCGGGTTTTCGTCGTCAACGACGAGGTATGGCAGACCGGCCAGGGATTGGTCGCGGCCCGCGGCATCGTCGACGACCTGCGCTGGGTCAACGCCCCGATCAACTAGATGAGGCGGCCACACGCCTGACTCCCCCGAATCGGTGCAGAGATAGGCTTTTCGGGCATCCGTAGCTACGAAATCGCGCGCAGTGAACCGAAGAACGAAGAGGGACTTCCATGAGCACTGTCTCGGCGTATGCCGCCACGTCGGCAACTGAACCGCTGACCAAGACCACCATCACCCGTCGCGACCCCGGTCCGCACGACGTCGCGATCGAGATCAAGTTCGCCGGGATCTGCCACTCAGACATCCACACCGTCAAAGCTGAGTGGGGCCAACCGAATTACCCGGTAGTCCCTGGCCATGAGATCGCCGGTGTAGTGACCGCGGTGGACTCTGAGGTCACCAAGCACAAGGTGGGCGACCACGTCGGCGTGGGCTGTTTCGTCGACTCCTGCCGCGAATGCAGCAGCTGTCTGGCCGGGATCGAGCAGTACTGCAAACCCGGCGCCAACTTCACCTACAACTCGATCGGCAAAGACGGCCAGCCAACGCAGGGCGGCTACAGCCAAGCGATTGTCGTCGACGAGAACTACGTCCTGCACATACCCGACGCGCTGCCACTGGACGCCGCGGCGCCGCTGCTGTGCGCGGGAATCACGCTGTACTCGCCGCTGCGGCACTGGAACGCCGGGCCCAACACGCGGGTCGCGGTGATCGGCCTGGGCGGACTGGGTCACATGGGCGTCAAGCTGGGCACGGCGCTAGGCGCCGACGTGACGGTGCTGTCGCAGTCGCTGAAGAAGATGGAGGACGGCCTGCGCCTGGGCGCCAGCAACTACTACGCAACCGCCGACCCCGACACCTTCCGCAAGTTGCGCGGCAGCTTCGACCTGATCCTGAATACCGTTTCGGCGAACCTGCATCTCGGCGAATATTTGAACCTGCTCGACGTCGACGGCACCCTTGTCGAACTCGGCATCCCCGAGCACCCCATGGAGGTGCCGGCGTTCGCGCTGGCCCTGATGCGACGGAGCCTTTCCGGGTCGAATATCGGCGGGATCACCGAAACTCAGGAGATGCTGAATTTCTGCGCCGAACATGGCGTGACGCCCGAAATCGAGGTCATCGAGCCGGATTACATCAACGAAGCCTTTGAGCGCGTGCTGGCCAACGACGTGCGCTACCGCTTCGTCATCGACATCTCGAAGTTATGAGGCGACCTCTGAGGCTTCTTCTGGTTCGGACCCTCGTGCCGCCATCTGTTCGGCTACCTCCGCGTCTTCATCACCGGGAACAACCTCGCTGACGTCGATAGCGGCCAGCGGCCATCCGGCAGCGGCCAACGTGCTGGCCACCCGTGCGATGTTCTCCGGCCCTGCGTCGTAGTGGGTCATGTCGGAGATGAATTCGGCGATCTCGTCGCGGTCGATCGCGTGGTCAACAGTCGCCGGGGCGCCTCCCTCCGCGGTGATGCTGTGCACCACTTCCTTGATCTGCTCCTCGGTCAGCGGTGTGCTGCGCAGCAGAGCCAGCAACGGCACTCGGTCCGGCCCGGGGACACCCTCGGGATAGCCGGCCCGCAGCCAGCGCAACACTGAACGGCAAAAATGGTGGTGATGGTCGGTGTGAGAAGAGGTTTTCGTCACCCCACCAGTGTCACGGGAGTAGCGTCACCCGCGCCACCGCGGCGTCATCTGATCCCGACAATTCATACGCCGTTCATTAACCGCTCAGAAGTCCCAGTCCTCGTCCTCGGTGACGACGGCCTTGCCGATCACGTACGACGACCCCGAGCCGGAGAAGAAGTCGTGGTTCTCGTCGGCGTTGGGCGACAACGCGGAAAGGATGGCCGGGTTCACGTCGGTCTCGTCGCGGGGGAATAGTGCCTCGTAGCCGAGGTTCATCAACGCCTTGTTGGCGTTGTAGCGCAAGAACTTCTTGACGTCTTCGGTCAGCCCGACTTCGTCGTAGAGATCCTGGGTGTATTCCACTTCGTTGTCGTAGAGCTCGAAGAGCAGTTCGTAGGTGTAGTCCTTCAGTTCGGCACGCTTGGCGTCGTCGACCAGCGCCAGGCCACGCTGGAACTTGTAGCCGATGTAGTAACCGTGCACGGCTTCGTCGCGGATGATCAGCCGGATCATGTCAGCGGTGTTGGTCAGCTTGGCCCGGCTCGACCAGTACATCGGCAGATAGAACCCGGAGTAAAAGAGGAAGCTTTCCAGCAGTGTGGAGGCCACCTTGCGCTTCAGCGGCTCGTCGCCCCGGTAGTACTCCATCACAATCTCGGCTTTGCGCTGCAGGTTGACGTTCTCCTCCGACCAGCGGAAGGCGTCGTCGATCTCAGCGGTCGAGCACAACGTGGAGAAGATCGAGCTGTAGCTCTTGGCGTGCACCGACTCCATGAACGCGATGTTGGTGTAGACGGCTTCCTCGTGCGGGGTCAGCGCATCAGGAATCAGGCTGACAGCCCCGACCGTGCCCTGGATGGTGTCCAGCAGCGTCAGCCCGGTGAACACCCGCATGGTCAGCTGCTTCTCGCTGGCGGTCAGCGTTCCCCACGACGGGAGGTCGTTGGACACCGGCACCTTTTCGGGCAGCCAGAAATTTCCCGTCAGCCGGTCCCAGACCTCGGCGTCTTTGTCGTCTTGCAGCCGGTTCCAGTTGATCGCCGAGACGCGGTCAATCAGCTTCATTTTTTCGCCTCCCAGAACCCCACTTCACCAGACGGTTTGCCTGCGGTACTCAGACTTCAAACACTACCCCTGGGGTACGACAAGCCGGCGCAACACAATAAGTTGTGTTCGCGTGTCGCGAAGCCGGGCCGGCACGCCGGAGCTCGCGTCAGTCCAGTCCCACCTGCCGCAGGGTATGCGTGAGGCCGTCTTCGAGGGTACTCAGCGCGATGTCGGTGAGGCGACTCAGTTCGTCGACGTCGTAATCGCCTTTGCTCATCCAGGCTTCCAGCGCAGCGAACACCGCGGTAGCCAAGCTGTGTGCCGCGATGTCGGCGATCATGGCTCCATCGGCAGTGGTTGCGGATCGTTGACGGATGAAGCGCTGGATCTCATCGGCGAGCTGATCTCGAAGCCGCCGGATGTGGCTGGTGATGATGTCCTGGTCGAGGTCGCGCGACCGGATGGTGGCGGCTTCACGGACCATCCGGAAATCAAATGGGAACGCGTCCACGGCTTTACGCACTGACTGGGTGATGGGTTCCCCGTGCGGGCGCAGCGCCAACGCGCGAGCGAACCACTCAAAGCCGATGTCGTAGTCAGCGAAGATCACCGCGTGTTTAGACGGGAAGTGCCGGTAAAAGGTTCGCTCGGTCACCCCGACGTCGGCAGCGATGTCGGCGACGCTGGTTTGGTGCACACCGTCGGCGACAAAGCGTCGCATCGCCGCCTGTTGTAACGCCTGACGCGTGCGTGCACTACGGCTCACGGCGAGCATGCGCTCACGGTAGTCGGTGATCGGAGATTCCACGGCGGCAGCACACTCCAAATGTCACTATTGACGTAAATATGTCAGCTATGACATTGTGCGGTCAAGCGCACGGATCACCACCGGATTCGAAGAGGATGGTCAGCATGGCCGACTACGACGCGATCATCATCGGGGCGGGCCACAACGGTCTGGTTGCCGCCAATGTGCTGGCCAAGAACGGCGCGAAAGTCCTTGTCCTGGAACGGGCGCACTTCCTCGGGGGGATGGCCGCGACCCGGGAGCTCTTCGATGGATACAAGCACAGCGTCGGCGCGTGGGCGGTGCTGATCTGGCGCCAGGAGATGACGGACCGCTTGGAGCTGACCAAGTGGGGCTTCGAACTTATGGATCAGTGGACGTCCACCTGCACGTTCGGGGCTCCCGAGGACACCCCGTTCGTGATGTACAACAACCTCGAACGCATGGGGCGTCACCTCCTCGAGGATCACGGACCCGACGTCGCGGCGGCCCTAGGCGGCTTGTTCGCACACATCGGCCGGTTCGCGCCGTATTTCGTCGACTCGGCGTTCGGTCCCCCACTGGACATCATCGAGGTGATCGCCACTCAGCCCACGCCGGAGGACCGTCACGATTTCGCCCAGATGTGGTACGGCAGCACGATGGACACGGTCCGCCGTTTCTTGGCGCCCGACCAAGGCCGCTGCATCCAGGGCTCGCTGGCGGCGATGTCCATCGATGCCTTCGACGGCGGCCCCTGGACCCCGGGCTCGAATGCTTCGACGCTATATCACTACCTGATCGGCGGCGGCAACGTCGAATACATCATGCCGCGCGGCGGCATTGGCTCGCTGAGCACAGCGCTGTGCCGCCGTGCCGAATCGTTGGGCGCCGAGGTGCAGATGAAGGCGCACGTCAAGCAGATCCTGGTCACCGACGGACGCGCCACCGGAGTCGAACTACGCGACGGCACAACGATTTCGGCCGACGCCGTGCTCTCGTCGCTCGACCCGTACACTACGTTCGTGAATCTTGCTGGCGCGCAGAACTTTCCGCCCGACTACATCCGGAAGATCAAGGAAATCAACTTCAACCTGGGATACATCCAGGCCCATCTGACCATTGACCAAGCCCCCCAATGGATCGAGCGGCTGCTGCCCTTCATGCACGACAATGGGCAATGGTGTCCCACCGTCGCCTATGCGCCTTCGCCGGAATACATCAGCGACGCGTGGGAGCAGTACCGAAAGGGGCAACTTCCCGACGCCCCGCCCACCTACCTGTACATCCCCAGCATGGTCGACTCGTCATTGGCGCCCGAAGGTAAGCACAGCGCGACCATCTTCACCCCCTACTTCCCGACCGGGCTCGACGCCGATGAAAACCGTAGCTGGAAAGAGCAATACGCCGACACCTGCGTGCGAATCTTCGACACATTCGCGCCTGGGTTCGCCGAGTCGGTCACCAACCGCGTGGTGTTTTCCAACCGCTACTTCGGCAGCACCTTCAGCGCGCACGCCGGAGATTACTCACACGGCCTGCTACAGCCCAACCAACTGTGGACCGGCCGCGTCGTCGAGGGCGCCGACAAATTCGCCACGCCGGTCGACGGGCTCTACCTGTGCGGCCAGTGCACCCACCCCGGCCCTGGGGTCACCGGCATCCCCGGGTGGAACGGCGCGGAGGCCGCCCTCAAGCATCTCGACGCGCGCGTGTCGTAGCCGCCGGACGAATTTTGGTCCCAACCCTCACTCGGTCTCGGCCGGCAGCAGGCTGATGACGGTGTCGATGAGTTGCTCGGCGGTGGTTTGCCACTTGTCCCAGACGAGGTGGCCACTCGACTCCAAGCTCGTGATGCCGTGGACGCTGGTCAGCAGTAGTGCGCCGTAATGTCGCGCCCGTTGCGGACCAACAATGCGGCCCACGATGTCGAGGAACAGGTCCCAAGTGCGCCCGGCCGCCCGGACCGCCGCAGTCGGGTCACCCGCTGGGGTGGTGAACATGAGGCGATACAGGTGAGGCCGGGTGCGGCCGATGGTGACCAGCGAAACCAGCGCGGAACGCAGGGACTGCTCGGGGGGGTCGTCGCTGGCGGCCAGAATTTCGAGCGCGTCACCCAGTTCGCTCAACACATTGGTAGCCAGGACGGTGAGCAGGGCTTCCTTATCCGCGAAGTGGCGATACGCCGCCGAGCGCGACACACCAGCGCGGGCACCCACTTCGCGCAGCGTCACCGCGTCGACTCCGCCGATGTCGAGCAACGCCCCGGCGGCATCGAGCAGCGACCGCCGGGTCGCCGCGGCAGTCTCCGATCGCCTCGCCATCCGCAGGAGCATAAGCCACACCCGCAATAAGTTGACATCGTCAACTCAACTGATAGTTTTCAGATGACGTTGTCAACTTAAATTTGGAGATGGTCATGGGCGCCTCGAATCCCCACCGGCAAGAGTTGGTCGTCGTGACCGGCGCCTCGACTGGCATAGGCGCAGCCACTGCACGGGAACTCGCCCTAAGGGGCTTTCACGTGTTGGCCGGTGTCCGCCGTGACGTCGACGCCGAGTCTTTGCGGACCGACGGGATCGAGCCGCACATCCTCGACATCACCGTTGAATCGGATGTGGTCGCCATCGCCGACCGCGTCGCTCGCGACCCGCTGCGCCGGCCCGTCCTCGCGCTGATCAACAACGCCGGCATCGCGATCAATGCGCCGGTCGAAACCCTGCCGATGGCCGAGTGGCGCCGCCTGTTCGAGGTCAATCTGTTCGGTCACATCGCGATGACCCAAGCGCTCTTGCCGGCTCTGTTGCGCAGCACGGGCACCGTCGTGAACATCAGTTCCGTCGGCGGCAAGGTGGCGATGTCGACCTATGGTGCATACGCGGGTTCGAAGTTCGCCCTCGAGGCCGTCAGTGATGCGCTGCGCCGCGAGGTCACCGCGCTCGGGGTCAAGGTCGTTGTCGTCGAACCCGGCGCGGTCAAAACCGAGATGGCAGAGCGCGCAGTGGCCACCGCCGATCGACTGAACGCCAACATGACGACGGCCCAACTCCAACGTTATGGCGATCTCACTGAGGCCATTTCGGCACAAGCTCGGTCGTTCACCAAGATTGGCGTTCCGGCCGAACGCGCCGCGAAGGTGATCGCAACGGCGGCGACGGCGTCTCGTCCCCGCACTCGGTACACCATCGGACGTGACGCTGCGATCCTGGTGCGGTTGGCCCGCGTGGTATCCGACCGGTTCCTCGACCGCATGCTGCGCCTAGGTCTTCGGCCGCACTACGTCGAGAATTCTCAACCGAGCGCGCGGCGCTCCGTCCCGTCGAGTTCACTCGGCGCGGTTGGCCGCGATCAGTCTTAAGCTGTCACCGCCGAGCGGCGGGCGCGCGCCCCAGTGCCCACTCCGGTGAACTGGTACTCCTCGGGTTTGACCGAGCGGGTCGCCATCCTGCGATCCGATACCTCTGCGGCCAGTGCACCCACCCCGGTCCGGGAGTGACCGGCATCCCCGGGTGGAACGGCGCCGAGGCGGCCCTCAAGCACCTCAACGCGCGCGACGCATAAGGGCGTAGGCAAAACCCACCGCGCGATGTACCATTTGGTACATATTTAACGAAGACAGTATCGAGATAGACGCGCCGCCGCAGCTCGTATGGGATGTCTTCAGCGACGTCGAGCGCTGGCCCGAGTGGACCGCTTCGGTGACTTCCCTGGTCGGGCTGGACGGAGCCGGCCTGGCTGTCGGAAAACGGTTCGCAATCAAGCAGCCCGGCATGTCGAAGCTGGTCTGGAAGGTCACCGAGATCGAACCAGGTTTGTCCTGGACATGGGTGCAGCGCTCCCCCGGCGTGCTGGTGAGCGCCCGCCACAATGTCATCGCCCAACCCGGCGGCCGCACCCTGGTGCGCCAGCAACTCGACCAGCGTGGTGTACTCGGTGCCCTTGTCGCGCGGCTGATGGTCAAGAAGACCAAGCGCTTCCTCGAACTCGAGGCCCAGGGCCTCAAGGCCCGGTCTGAGCAGCTCAGCCGCGCCAATGGTCCGCACGCCTGACCTGGACCGGCGCCGGCAGCTGCTCGATGCACTGATCGAGGAATTCGCCGCGGGCGGCATCGGCGACCGATCGCTGCGCGAGGTGGCCGCTGCAGTCGGCACGAGCCACCGAATGCTGCTGCACCACTTCGGGTCTCGCGAGGATCTACTCGTGGCGATCGTCGAGGAGGTCGAGCGCCGCCAGATGGCCCTCCTCCCCGATTTGCCCACGAATCCGGCCGAAAACTTTGCGGCCATGTGGTCCGACGTGCATAGGCCCGAACTGCGCCAATTGGAACGCCTCTTCTTCGAGTGCTACGCCCGCGCGGCGCAGGGCGAGAAGCCGTTTGACCGCATGGTTCCCGGCGCTGTTAACGGCTGGCTCAACGAGGTCGAGGCCATCGCCGGCGGTCCGATCGACCGTGCCATGGTGAGGCTTGGGCTGGCCGTCGTCCGTGGCCTACTGCTGGATCTCGTGGCCACCGACGACGACGCTGGCGTGGATGCGGCCGCGAACGCTTTCGTAAGCCTGCTGCGCCGCTGACCGAGTTCCTTGCGGTGTCAGGCAATTGGCGCGCTGGCCGCGCTACGCCGGGCCGCGGTGCCCACCCCGGAGAACTGGTACTCCTCGGGTTTAACCGAGCGGGTCGCCATCCAGTACTGCCAGGTGTAGCCGCCCCACAGCACCGTGTTCTTGCCATGCTCGTCGAGATACCAGCTGCTGCAGCCGCCGCTGTTCCACACCGAGTGGGCCAGCTTGTGTTGCAGCTCATCGTTGAACCTGTCCTGCGCGGCGCGGGTCGGGGCCAGTGCCTGCGCCCCGAACTTGTCGCAGGTCGCGATCGCATCGGCGACGTAGTGGATCTGGGATTCGATCATGAACACCACGGAGTTGTGCCCGAGCCCGGTATTGGGTCCCAGCAGGAAGAACAGATTGGGCACGTCGGCGACGGTGATCCCGCGATGAGCGCCGATGCCTTCGCGGTTCCAGCGGTCGACCAAGTCCTCTCCGTGCCGTCCCTTGATCTGGACGTAGGTGTAGGAGTCGGTGACGTGGAAGCCGGTGCCGTAGACGATCACGTCGGCCTGCCGCTCGGTGCCGTCGGCGGTGACGATCCCGTCGGGCGTGATTCGGGTGATGTGGTCGGTGACCAGTTCGGTCTTCGGGTCCGCCACCGCGGAGTAATAGGTGGAGGAGTTCAGGATTCGCTTGCAACCAATGCGGTAGTGCGGAGTCAGCTTGCGACGCAGCTCGCGATCCTTCACCGAGCGGCGAATATTCCATTTGGCGTAGGCCTCAATGAACCGCAGCGTGTTCGGCCGCTTGGTCATGCCGAAAGCCAGCGCCTCCTGCGCCCAGTAGATACCGGTGCGCAGCAAGGCCCGCAGCCCCGGGACATTGGTCAGAGCCTGCCGCAGCGCCAACGGGAGCTCCTCGTTGGTGCGCGGGACCACCCAGGCCGGGGTGCGTTGGTAGAGCTGAAGTTCGGCGACTTGCCCGACGATTTCCGGCACGATCTGAATCGCGCTGGCGCCGGTGCCGATCACCGCCACCCGCTTGCCGGTCAGGTCGACGCTGTGGTCCCACTGCGCGGAATGGAAAGCGGGACCGCGGAATTCGTCGCGACCTTCGATGTCGGGGAAGGACGGGATATGCAGCGCGCCGGCCCCCGAGATCAGGAACTGGGCGACGTACTCCCGCCCGTCAGTGGTGAACACATGCCACCGGTACTCGTCATCGTCCCAGTGGCCACGATCGACCAGCGAGTTGAAGACGATGTAGCGGCGCAGCCCGTATTTCTCGGTGACCCCCTCGAGGTAGTCCCAGATCTCGTCCTGATAGGAGAACAGGTGCTTCCAGTCCGGCTTGGGCTCGAACGAGAAGGAGTAGAGGTGCGACGGGATGTCGCAGGCGCACCCGGGGTAGCTGTTGTCCCGCCATGTGCCGCCGATGTCGTCGGCCTTCTCCAGGATGACGAAGTCCACACCCTGTTGCTGCAGCCTGATGGCCATACCCAGACCGGAGAATCCGGTCCCGATGATGATGGCGCGGGTATGCACCGGCTGGTGGGCCCGCGTCTCCGCCGGGGATTCGGATTGGCTTAGGGCCGGGTTCATCGCATTGGTCATGGTGGTCTTTCTCTTGAAGATCAGCTCGGGCGTTAGCTGGCGCAGCTTTGGCCATCGGCACCCAGCTGTCGCAAATACCCAGTACCCAGGGTATCGGTCAGGACGAGTGTTATCGATGGCCGCGGCGATGTCAACGCCGTCATAGCTCAGCTCACAGCACGGTTGCTTGGCACCGCGTCGTGAATTGGCTGGTCAGGATCCATCGCGATCCCGAGCGTCTCGGCCGTGCCGACGATGACTGCCATCATGATGGTCGTCAGATGAGCGATGAATTGCTCACGCGGCATGCGGCGCGGACTGTCAGGATCGGGGCCCAACCACCACTCGGTGGCCGACGCGGCCGATCCGAAGGCCGCGTGTGCGGCCAGTTCGACCGCCGCGTGGTCCAGCTCCATCTCCCGCAGCTCGTTGTCGAACAGGTCGGCCATGGCCAAGGTGATCTCGCGGCCTTCGTTGAGAATCCGAACCGTCGACTCGGAGGTAGCTCCGGAGCGAGCCTGAATGAAGACGCGCAGCACGTTGGGATGCTGATCGACGAGCGTCACGTACTCCTCGACACTGCGCCGGATAACCTCGCGGGCCGAGTCGGTGGCTAAGTTGATCGACGGGAAGATCGCCGCCCACAGCATGTCGCGCAGCCGCTCCCCGATCGCTTGGAAGAGATCGGACTTGTCGTGGAAATGCCGGTAGATCTTCGGCTTGGCGGTGCCCGCCTCTTCGGCGATTTCCCGCACGCTCAGCTCGGGCCCGAGGCGGTCGATGGCGCGAAACGCCGCCTCGACTATTTCGCCGCGCACCTTCTTGCGGTGTTCGCGCCAACGCTCGCTGCGCGCGTCGACCTTCGCCCCGGGCTTCGCGCTGGGGTGGGGTCGGGGAATTCTCACCACGTCAAGCACCTTACCCCGTTGCCGCCGCTGACCTGCGCAGACTGAGCATTCCCCGCGTCGCGCCTCATTCCACGAGAGTTACGCTGGCACCACCGATAAACGGTCCTCACGAACCGCAGATCAGTCCTCGTATTCCGGCCTGTCCTCTGCTGCAACGACTTTGACCATCGCGACTGACTATGCTGGGTCAGCCGATTGTCACGGTCAAAATGAAGTGCTCGCGGTCTCACTGAACTTGACGCGCCCATCTGCGGGTTGTTGGCGCACTTCGTCGCGAGTCACTGCAGTCGATCCGCGCCGGAAGTGACGCCACACCTTGAAAATGCGCCGTTTTCATATCGACCGAAGTTAGGAAGTACGACGTCACCGCCGCGACGGCGGCAGTAGGGCCTGGCTGACCGCGGCAAGCAGCCATTTCTCGGCCTTAGCGTAGGACCAGCCGTTGTCGTCGACGAGAGTGAAGAATCCGGCGTAGCCGAGGTAGAACCAGAGGATGTCGGTGGCCTCCTCGACGTCCATACCCTCGCGCAGGGCACCAAGATCGGCGAGGCGCTGCGCGACGAATGCGTCGAACCCACGGTAACGCGAGGTCGCCACGGCCAGGCCTTCGGCGGCGGTTTTGTCGTGGGGCGCGGCGGCAATGACACTGCGTATTATGTCGCCATAATCTTCGCGCATTTCGCGTGTCTTCCTGGCTAGATAACGCAGGATCTCCGTGGCGTCGTCGAGATTCTCGATCTTCTCGTGGGCTTCGGCGACCATCGGTGCGACGGACCAATCGTCGATCAGCGTGCGCAGCAGTCCCTGCTTGCCGCCGTTGACCGCGTACACCGTGGCCGGCGAGACCCGCGCTGCTGCGGCAATCTCGTTGACCGTCGTGGCGAAGTAGCCTTTTTCGCTGAACAGGCGGCGGGCCGCATCCACTGCGGCCCGCCTGGTGACCTCGGCATACTCCGCGCGGCGGCTGAAGTTCTGGCTCGCTGCCCCGGCACTGTCACTCAAACGCCACCTGCTTCCTGTGTTATCCAGAGTTGCGCTCTAGCGAGCCTAGCATTACTCTCTCACTAGAGAGCTACTCTATTAAAACAGTTATGGCTCCAGTCAGTAATCGTGCGCTCTTATGGGACTGGCCACCGCCACCAAGCGTGGAGATGTCAGGACGTTACTGACGTTTGAGTCGAAAAATGAAAGGAGGCATTCATGCCTGATGAAGTGGATCAGCTTGTCAAACAGCTCGCCGAGACGTTCGCGCGTCCCATCCGGTCCCCGATCCTGCACTGGCCGGACGAATACGGTCTTGAGTACGAGTCGGTGTTCTTCCCCTCCGAGGATGGCGTGCCGCTGGATGCCTGGTTCATCCCGTGTAAGGGCTCGAAGAAGATTGCGATTGCCAATCATCCGCTCTGGCACAACCGCTACGGTTTACCCGCTCACCTTGGGCCATGGAAGCAAATCGGTGCCGCCGGCGGTAATGACTTCGAAGTCAACTACATGGCCGATTACAAGAACCTGCATGACGCCGGGTACAACGTGCTCACCTACGACATGCGTAACTTCGGGCACAGCGGTACCGGCAACGGCGGTTTGGGCAGTAACGGGATCTTCGAGTCCCGGGACGTGATCGGGTCGATCCAGTACGTGCGTTCCCGGCCCGACGCCAAGGACATGACCATTGTGCTGTTCAGTCGCTGCTGCGGAATGAACGCCACGTTCATCGCTTACGACCGCAGGCCTGAGGTGTTCGAGGGCATCCCAGCCGTCGTGTCTCCGCAGCCGGTGTCGGTGCGCCCGTTCTACGAACGCATCACTGAAATCCTCGGCATCACAGACCGCTTGGACGACATCGAGCGTGAAATTCAGCTGATCACCAGCTTCAAGTTCGATGACATGTCGCCGATACCCTATGCCAAAAGCATGGACATCCCGACCTTCCTGATCCAGGTCCGCAACGACGTACTGACCCGGGAAAGCGACGTTCAGACGATCTTCGACAACATCCCCACCAGCGATAAGAAGCTGCTCTGGATTGAGGATTCGACCAGAAGGTGGGACGGGTACAACTACTTCCCGAACCATCCTGAACAGCTCATCGACTGGTTCGATACCCACACGTCCTAACTTGATGTGGGGCTACCCAGTAGGGCACGAAAACCGGTGGCCCCCCATCGGACAGCGCTAATGGGATTATGGACCCACTAAGTCAGGCGATGGACGAGCGACGGCGAACTTCAGTCTCGGGCCGCCAGTGGAAGTGGATCGTGACCGCGTCAACGATGCCTGCAGTACTGGCATGCATACGGTTCGCGCTCCGCTGCCGCAGAGACTTCCAGCTTTCGCAATAACGACTAAGTCATTTCAGCGGTCGTTCGTGTGGAATCCAATTCTTTCCGAGTCCAACAATTCGCCGTCGCTGGTCCTACAGCATGCAGGACACGCAGCCCTCGACCTCGGTGCCTTCCAATGCCATTTGCCGCAGCCGGATGTAGTACAGCGTCTTGATTCCCTTGCGCCAGGCGTAGATTTGCGCCTTGTTCACGTCGCGGGTGGTGGCGGTGTCCTTGAAGAACAACGTCAGCGAAAGCCCTTGGTCCACGTGCTGGGTGGCCGCGGCGTAGGTGTCGATGATCTTCTCGTAACCGATCTCGTAGGCGTCCTGGTAGTACTCCAGGTTGTCGTTGGTCATGTAAGGCGCCGGGTAGTAGACCCGTCCGATCTTGCCTTCCTTGCGGATCTCGACCTTCGACACGATGGGGTGGATCGACGACGTCGAATAGTTGATGTAGGAGATCGACCCGGTCGGCGGTACCGCCTGCAGGTTCTGGTTGTAGATGCCGTGCGCTTGCACCGACTCCTTCAGCCGTCGCCAATCGTCCTGGGTCGGGATGCAAACCTCCGCATCGGCGAAAAGCTGACGCACCTTCTCGGTCTTCGGCTCCCACACCTGCTCGGTGTATTTGTCGAAGAACTCCCCCGACGCGTACTTGGACCGCTCGAAACCCTTGAAGTGGGTACCGCGTTCGATCGCGATGCGGTTCGAGGCCCGCAGTGCGTGGTACAGCACCGTATAGAAGTAGATGTTGGTGAAGTCGATGCCTTCTTCGGAACCGTAGAAGATGCCCTCGCGGGCCAGGTAGCCGTGCAGGTTCATCTGCCCAAGCCCGATTGCGTGAGAGTCGTTGTTGCCCTGCTCGATCGAGGGCACCGACCAGATGTGCGTCTGGTCGCTCACCGCGGTCAGCGCGCGGATCGCCACTTCGATCGTCTGGGCGAAGTCCGGCGAGTCCATCGTCTTGGCAATGTTCAATGACCCCAGGTTGCACGAAATGTCTTTGCCCACTTTGGCATACGACAAGTCTTCATTGAACAGCGACGGTGTGGACACCTGCAGGATCTCCGAGCACAGGTTCGAGTGCGTGATCTTGCCCTCGATGGGATTGGCCCGGTTCACCGTGTCCTCGAACATGATGTACGGATAGCCGGACTCGAACTGCAGCTCGGCCAGCGTCTGGAAGAACTCGCGCGCCTTGATCTTGGTCTTGCGGATGCGCGCATCGTCGAGCATCTCGTAGTACTTCTCGGTCACCGAGATGTCGGCGAACGGCACGCCGTAGACCCGTTCCACGTCGTAGGGCGAGAACAGGTACATGTCCTCGTTCTTCTTGGCCAGCTCGAAGGTGATGTCGGGGATCACCACACCCAGGCTCAGCGTCTTGATCCGGATCTTCTCGTCGGCGTTCTCCCGCTTGGTGTCCAGGAAGCGGTAGATGTCGGGGTGATGAGCGTGCAGGTACACAGCGCCGGCACCTTGGCGCGCGCCCAGCTGATTGGCATAGGAGAAGGAGTCTTCGAGCAGCTTCATGATGGGGATGACGCCCGAAGATTGGTTCTCGATGTTCTTGATCGGTGCACCGTGCTCGCGAATGTTGCTCAGCAGCAAGGCAACTCCCCCACCGCGCTTGGACAGCTGCAGTGCGGAGTTGATCGCTCGCCCGATCGACTCCATGTTGTCCTCGATGCGCAGCAAAAAGCAGCTCACCGGTTCGCCGCGTTGCTTTTTGCCGGAGTTCAAAAACGTCGGGGTGGCCGGCTGGAACCGGCCGTCGATGATCTCGTCGACCAGTTTCTCAGCCAGTGCGGTGTCGCCGGCAGCCAAAGTGAGCGCGACCATACAGACCCGGTCCTCGAAGCGCTCCAGGTAGCGCTTCCCGTCGAACGTCTTCAGCGTGTAGGAGGTGTAGTACTTGAACGCGCCAAGAAACGTCGGGAACCGGAACTTCTTGGCGTAGGCACGGTCCAGCAGCGCCTTGACGAAGTTGCGTGAGTACTGGTCGAGAACCTCACGCTCGTAGTAGTTCTCGCGGATCAGGTAGTCGAGCTTCTCGTCCTGATTGTGGAAGAAGACCGTGTTCTGGTTGACGTGCTGCAGGAAGTACTGGCGCGCCGCGAGCACGTCTTTGTCGAACTGAATCTTGCCGTCCGCGTCATACAGATTCAGCATGGCGTTCAGCGCGTGGTAGTCCGTTTCGCCGGGCAACACGTGCGTGCCGGAGGTTACCGGCTCTGCAGTGACGGTTGGTGGCACGTCTGTTCCTTCCAGAAGTCAGCCCAAAAATTAGCTAAGCCCGCGCGGACGGCGGCGACGTCGTCCTCGGTACCCATCAGTTCGAAGCGGTAGAGGTATGGAACGCCGCACTTGCGGGAGATGACATTGCCAGCGTAAGCGAATTCGGCACCGAAGTTGTTGTTGCCCGCGGCGATGACACCGCGGATCAACGACCGGTTGTGTTCGTTGTTCAAAAACGCGATGACCTGTTTGGGGACATAGCCACCGGCGTTGAGGTCCGGAGTGGCCCGGCCGCCGCCGTACGTGGGTAACACCAGCACGTACGGCTCGTCGACCTCGATACGGCCATGCAGCGGTATCCGCGTGGCGGGAACACCCAGCTTCTGTACGAAGCGGTGGGTGTTCTCCGACACGCTGGAGAAATAGACCAGGTTGCGCGACTGCACCGCAACCTCCTTACTTATCGTCTGCGGCGCTAGGCGCTCAGCGCGGCACCGGCGAGCGCCTTGATGCGATCGGGCCGGAAGCCCGACCAGTGGTCGTTTCCTGCCACCACCACGGGGGCCTGTAGGTAGCCGAGCGCCATCACGTAGTCCCGCGCCTCGGAGTCCAGCGTGATGTCGACCTTCTCGTAGGCGATGCCCTGTTTGTCGAGGGCCTTGTAGGTGGCGCTGCACTGCACGCATGCGGGCTTGGTGTACACGGTGATGCTCATCTCAGGTGCCGCTCCTTTGCGTCAGAAGGTGGGGAACTTGTTACGGTCTGGCAACTACTTGGGTATTACGTCTGCGCTATGTTCAGCGGTCCGTCAAGCCCCCGGATTCCCGTCGTGCGGCTAGTCAGGTCGAATGACCTGGCGAGGCCGGTTCCGGGAGGCTCACCAGGCCGTGCTGACTTGGTGATCCTGGGATCTGCCGGTGCTCGAAACACTACACCTAGTGTCTGACAAGATCTCGAGATACAAGATGTTCTGAATAACAATTTTGAAATTCCCTGGTCGCAAGCCTTGTCGGGCCCACGCACCCGGCGTGTCGCAGATCACAAATCCCACCGGAGGCGCCCACGCCCACCGGTATATCACCGGCCACCGACACCGCTGGCGCCATCTTCGCGCCCGCCCGCCGCTAGCAAAGCCGCCAGCTGCGGCTTCCGGCTTTGGCTATTCACTTCTCATAACGTTGCTGGTCCCGGCGAGCGGCTTGTTGGATACCGCCAAACTCAGCTGACCTCGGCGGCGAGCTTGCCGACAACGTCACGCACATTCTGCGTGAGCTCGGCGTGCTCCGCGGGCGCCTTGCCCTCCAGGGTTTGGAACGGCACCGAGAGCTTGATTGACTCGACCACCCGAGCACCGGCAATTCCGAATGACTTGCGGGTCTCGTCGTGCGCCCACACCCCGCCGTATTGACCCAAGGACCCTCCGATGACCGCCAACGGCTTGTCCTTCAACGCGCCATTGCCGAACGGGCGAGATAGCCAGTCGATCGCGTTCTTGATGACCGCGGGAATGCTGCCGTTGTACTCCGGGGTGACTACCAGGGCGGCATCCGCGTCGGCCGCTGCGGCGCGTAGCGCGGCGACCGGGGCAGGCACATGCTCGACGTCACTGTTGACCGCATCGTCGATTTCCTCGTTGTAGAACGGCAACTCCCCCAGCCCCTCAAACACCGTGACGGTGACGCCGTCCGGAGCGACCGCTGCAGCGAGCTCGGCGATCTTGCGGTTGATGGACGCCGCACGCAGACTGCCGACTAAAGCCAAGACTTTGATGTCCGACTTGATCTCTGCCACTGTTCGGTTCCCTTCGGTTGTTGGTCTACATCCTTGCACGACCAAACCGGACTATGGTCCGATTTATTCCAACCGCGTTACAGTGCAGGTATGAGCGGTGTCGAGCGGTTGGGCGAGCTACCCGTGTCCGCTCCGCAAGAGCCTCAAGAGCGCACTGACGCGGCGCGCAATCGGGCGCTCTTACTGGAGGCAGCCCGCAGCTTAGTGGCCCAGCGCGGCGCGGATGCCGTGACCATGGACGACGTCGCCGCGGCCGCCGGCGTCGGCAAAGGCACGTTGTTCCGCCGGTTCGGCAGCCGGGCCGGCCTGATGATGGTGCTGCTCGACGAGGATGAACGGGCCAGCCAGCAGGCGTTTCTGTTCGGCCCGCCGCCGTTGGGCCCCGATGCGCCGCCGCTGGATCGGTTGGTGGCGTTCGGCCGGGAGCGGATCTGCTTCGTCCACACCCACCACGCGCTGCTGTCGGCGGCCAACCGCGATCCGCAGAGCCGTTACAACCCGCCGGCCATGGTGCAACGCACGCACGTGCGGGTGCTGCTACAGGCGGCTCACACCACCGGTGATCTCGATGCCCAGACCGACGCGCTGCTGGCACTGCTCGACGTGGATTACGTGCAGCATCGACTCAACGAAGGCGGCCACACCCTGCAGACATTGGGCGACGCCTGGGAGAGTCTGGCGCGCAAATTGTGCGGGCGGTGATCAAGCCCTGCCGATGACCATGCCCACGCCAACACCGCGCTGGGTCCTGCATGTCGACCTCGACCAGTTTTTGGCGTCGGTCGAATTGCGCCGCCATCCCGAACTGGCCGGGCTGCCGGTCATCGTCGGCGGCAGCGGTGATCCGACCGAACCGCGCAAGGTGGTCACCTGCGCCTCGTATGAGGCCCGCAAGTTCGGTGTACACGCGGGCATGCCGTTGCGCGCCGCCGCCCGGCGCTGCCCCGGCGCCACATTTTTACCGTCGGATCCAGCCGCCTACGACGAGGCGTCCGACCAGGTGATGGGGTTGCTGCGCGACCTGGGATACCCGGTCGAGGTGTGGGGCTGGGACGAGGCGTATTTGGGCGCCGCCGTCGAAGACCCGGTGGAACTCGCCGAACAGATCCGCACCGTCATCTCGTCGGAAACCGGGCTGTCCTGTTCGGTCGGCATCAGCGACAACAAACAGCGCGCCAAGGTCGCCACCGGCTTCGCTAAACCAGCAGGTGTCTTTGTCCTCACCGACGCGAACTGGATGGCCGTGATGGCAGACCGTCCGGTCGACGCACTGTGGGGTGTGGGCCCCAAGACAGCGAAAAAGCTTGCAGCCCTGGGGATAACCACAGTATGGGAGCTTGCCCACAGCGACGCCGAGCTGCTGACGTCCACATTCGGCCCGCGCACCGGGCTGTGGCTGCTGCTGCTCGCCAAGGGTGGCGGCGACACCGACGTCACCGCCGAGCCATGGGTGCCGCGCTCCCGCAGCCACGTCGTCACCTTTCCGCGCGACCTCACCGACCGAGCCGAAATGGACTCGGCGGTAACGGAATTGGCTCGGCGAGCACTCAACGACGTCGTGGCCTCGGGTCGGATCGTCACCCGCGTCGCGGTCACCGTGCGCACCGCGACGTTTTACACCCGCACCAAGATCCGCAAGCTGGCTGCGCCCACCACCGATCCCGACACCATCACCGCTGCCGCCCTGCGTGTCCTGGACCTATTCGAACTGGACCGCCCGGTCCGGTTACTGGGGGTACGGCTAGAACTCGAGATGCCCACGTAGCTTCAGCGCGGCGCCGGGCTGGGCCGAAGTGCGCGCGTGAAGGCCACATTGACCTGACGCATCGCCACGCTGTAGGGCCACCACGCCAGCCGTTTGAACGCATACAGCGCCCGGATATCCGGCGACGTATAGATGAGGTAGCGGTTCTTTGCGACCCCGGCCAAGATCTTCTCGGCGGCCTTTTCCGGCGACACGGCATGACCACTGAAGCGGTCCACCCAGCGGGCGACCCTGGGGTCCTCGCGGTCGACGCCGGCGATCTCGACCGTGTTGATCAGCGGGGTCTTCACCGCGCCCGGCACCACAACCGACACCCCGATGCGGTGCCGGGCCAAGTCGAAGCGCAGCACCTCGGAAAGGCCGCGCAATCCGTACTTGCTGGCGCTGTACGCGGCATGCCAGGGCAGCGCGACCAGCCCGGCCGCCGACGACACGTTGACCAAATGCCCACCACGGCCGGCCGCCACCATCGGCGGGACGAATGTCTCGATGACGTGGATCGGACCCATCAGGTTGATCGCGATCATCTTGCTCCACTGCTCGTGGGTCAGCCGGTCGACGGTGCCCCAGGCCGACACTCCGGCGATGTTCAGCACGACGTCCATGCTCGGATGCTTGCCATGAATATCGGCGGCGAATGCCGCCACGTCGTGATAGTCGGCGATATCCAGAGCCCGATGCTCGGGCACTCGCGCGCCCAGCGCGCGGGCGTCGGCCACGGTTAGTTCCAGACCGTCCGGGTTGCGGTCAGTCAGATAGAGCTCGGCACCCTGGGCGGCCAGCCGCAACCCGGTGGCGCGGCCAATGCCGCTGGCTGCACCGGTGACCAAACACCGCTTTCCCGCGAAATACCGCCCCGATGCCCTCGCCATGGCCGTGACGATACCGGCGGTAACGACTGGGCCCGAAACCCGTTACCCGTGGCCGCCACCCCACAGCGAGTGGAGCCACAACTGCTCGAGAACTCGTACGCGGCGCTCCACGTCGTCGTCGCGGCCGACAAGGATAGGGTCGCCGCTCAGCATCAGCGCGGTGGTGCCCGCCAGGGTGCGGACCAGTGTCAGGATGTCGTCGCTGATCGGATTCGCGGTCCCGGCCTTCATCTCGGCCTCGACGATGGCCACTATCTGGCGCAGCACCACGTCGAACTGCCGCTCGAGAATGTCACGGATCTCAATATCGGTGTGGCGGGCGGCATTACAGGCCGTCATGACCGGATCGTTGTGCGCGTAGACAGCCGCGGCGCTGCCGACCATCCGCTTGGCGAACTGCTCTGGCGATTCGCCCGGCTGACGGGGGGCGAAATACTGCGTGAGTTCTTCGAGTTCTTCAGTGGCTTCGGCCACGATCTGTGCGAGCACCGAGTATTTGGAGTCGAAATAGAAGTAGAAACCGGATCGGGCCACCCCGGCTCGCAGGCTGATGGTGCTGACCGACAACTCCGCGAACGGTCTTTCCTGCAGCAGTTCACGCACCGCCTGCATGATCGCTTGCCGGTGCTTGTCACCACGCCGTCGCGTGGCCGGCTCGCCCGGCTCCGGATTGGCCGCGTGAGTGCTCACCCCCCGACCTTGCACCACGCCGGGCGAAAAGCAAACTTGACAGCCGTCAAGTTTGTCCCGAAGGATATTGATCAGTGACCGCTGCCACCTCTCCCGGGTCCGCAAAGGAGCGTCCATGGCCGCCACCATCAGCACCCCGCACTATTTGCTCGACCAGGCGCGGCGCCGGTTCACGCCGTCGTTCAATAACTTTCCCGGGATGGGTCTTGTCGAACGTAAGCTGCTGAACACTCAATTCCCGGAGCACAAGCTCGCCGACCCGCCGCCGGGCAGCGGGCTCAAGCCGGTCCTCGGTGACGCAGGGCTGCCGGTCATCGGGCACATCATCGAGATGTTGCGCGGCGGTCCGGATTATCTGATGTTCCTCTACAAGACCAAGGGTCCGGTGGTATTCGGGGACTCGCCAATCCTGCCCGGCGTCGCGGCGCTGGGCCCTGACGCCGCGCAGATCATCTACTCCAACCGCAACAAGGATTACTCGCAGCAGGGCTGGGTCCCAGTGATCGGGCCGTTCTTTCACCGCGGGCTGATGCTGCTCGACTTCGACGAGCACATGTTCCACCGGCGGATCATGCAGGAGGCATTCGTCCGTTCCCGACTGGTCGGCTACGTCGAGCAGATGGACAAGGTCGTGTCGCAGGTGATCGCCAACGACTGGGTAGTGAACGATGCGCGCTTCCTTCTTTATCCGGCGATGAAGGAACTGACCCTCGACATCGCCTCGATGGTGTTCATGGGCCACGAGCCGGGCACCGACCGCGAGTTGGTGACCAAGGTGAACAAGGCGTTCACTATCACCACGCGCGCAGGCAACGCGATCATCCGCACCAGTGTTCCGCCATTTACCTGGTGGCGAGGCCTCAAGGCGCGCGAACTGCTGGAGAACTACTTCCGCGATCGAGTCAAGGAACAACGCGGGAAGGAAGGCACCGACCTGCTGTCGGTGTTGTGCGAAACCGAGGACGAGGACGGCAACAAGTTCTCCGACGAGGACATCGTCAACCACATGATTTTCCTGATGATGGCCGCGCATGACACGTCGACGTCGACCGCGACGACGATGGTCTACCACCTGGCCGCCAACCCGGCGTGGCAAGAGCGTTGCCGCGACGAATCGGACCGCCTCGGCGATGGTCCGCTCGACATCGACTCGTTGGAGAAGCTGGAGTCGCTGGACCTGGTGATGAACGAGTCGATCCGGCTGGTGACGCCGGTGCAATGGGCCATGCGTCAGACGGTGCGCGACACCGAGCTGCTGGGCTACTACATCCCCAAGGGCACCAACGTCACCGCGTATCCGGGTATGAATCACCGGCTGCCGGAACTCTGGACGGACCCGCTGAAATTCGACCCGGACCGGTTCACCGAACCGCGCAACGAGCACAAGCGACACCGCTACGCTTTCACACCGTTCGGCGGCGGCGCGCACAAGTGCATCGGGATGGTGTTCGGGCAGTTGGAGATCAAGACGATCCTTCACCGCCTGCTGCGCAGGTATCAGCTCGAACTGCCCCGCCCGGGATACAAGGCCGTGTGGGACTACGGCGGCATGCCGGTGCCGAAGGACGGCATGCCGATTGTGCTGCGCCCGCTCTGAGGGTCTGCGCGACTACCCGCATTCGGCGAAATCGACGCTAGCGACATCGGTACTCGAACTTTCCCGCGCTGCCGTCGATCTCGGCGAGTCAGGCCACCGACAGCAGCCGGTTAGCGCATGCGACCACTGCGCGCACGGCAGATTGCGTCGGATCCTCCGATCAGCCCATTGCCCACTCGGCGCGGGTCCCGTTGGTGCCGCGGATAAACGTGGCCGTGCTCTCGCCCGATCGCATCTGATGGAACTTCAATGTCTCGACCGTGATCCCGCGCTCGTGCAGCTGTTCGTCACACGCGCAACCCTTCGGCCAGCCGGATCCGGGATCGGCTGATACGGTCGTGGCGCCGCTGCACGGCGTCGAATAACCGATTACGACAGGCGACCCGCTGGGGACCGCTGCGCTGCCAGGTCGGTTCCCTGGGGGTTCTTGCTTGCGCTTCATCCGGTCGGCCGCGGCGACGGATCAAGCCGTAGATATGCCTGGATCGTCGTACCGGTTGTCGTGGTGTGTGTACGCACCAAATCCGATACGGCGTTGACCAGAAACAGTCCGCGGCTGGCCCGGCTGGTGGGACCCGGGTCCAAGCATCCCACCAGCGGGTCATCGAGCCGTCCGGTGTCGCGCGCCTCGCAGACCAGATGCTCGTCGTGCCGCCAGAAGGCGAGTCGGCACGCTCCGCCGGTGTACATCAAGCTGTTGGTGGCCAGCTCGGTGGCGATCAATTGCAGATCCTCGATGCCGTCTTGGGATAGTCCAACCCAGTCGGCGTAGTCGACGGCAAAAGACCGCGCGGGACGGAGGTCCGCGGACTTCCTGACCATGTACGTCACGGCCCCCGGATTCGCGGGTAGCGGCTGGTTGCAGCGCTCCAGGACGTCATCCGGCGCGTACTCGGCGCTGGGATGCAGCGAACCACACCTCCACAGCATGGGGTGGGTCGCGCGGGCGTCCGCCAGGACATCCTCATCCAGCCGGCCTGCGTCGTAGAGGCACAACCCGGTCGCCTGGTAACCTTCGAGCGCTCCGTTGACCAGTGCCTCGTGCTGTATGCAGGCGACAAACTCGTCCTTGGTGCGGCCTGGCCAGGCGACTTGACTAACGATCCGCACCCGTCGATCGGGATGCTGCTCGGCGAAGGAGCCCTCCATTGCCATAAACCGGCTTGGATTGCGGGCCACCTCAGTGATGTCGGCCATTTGCAATTCGGCCGGTAACCCGCCGCCTGCACCGTACAACGCGTCGTGCAGCGAGGCCAGCTTGTCACCAGGCACCGCAACCAGCACCGGCTCGTCCGTCGCCACACCGTCGAGTACGAAGCGCAACACAAAGTCCAGGTACTCCCGCTGGGAGTGGTAAAGGAGCGCGGAATGAACGAAGCCTTGTCGCTCGTTTTCCGTGCCCGTGGTCATTTCAGCGCTCCCGCTTTCGATCACAATGCCAACCCCCTGCTGGACCGGCGGTCTACTTTCCATCCCCATACCCCGAACTACTTCCCCCATCCCCATACCCCCGAAGGTCCTTCGCTATACGCGCACCAGATCACAATCCGCTAGACCGAACGCAGCGGCTGCTGCTAGAGCCACCAGGAGGAGGCAGCGTCCAGATGCCGCCGGATGCGGTATCGGGCCAGGCTGTCGTCGCCGGCCGCGATCGCCTCGAGAATCCGCAAGTGAGCGTGCTCAACGGCGACGACATCGCCCCAGGTCGGCAGCGCCTGCCCGGTGCTGGACCAGTGCCGGCGGAACAACTCGACGATGATCCGCAGGAACAGGTCCAGCAGCGCATTGCCGGCCAGTTCCGCCAATCCGACATGGAACCGGAATTCCTCGACGGCGGCCTTGCGCACGTCGCCGGCAGTTTCTTGAGGGTTTTCGCCGAACGCGGATCGGTGGGAGTCGAGAAAGGCCGCCACCTCGGATTCGGTGCGTCGCTTGACGACTTTGGCGACGTTGTCGATCTCGATGGCATCGCGAACGCAGCGTAAGTCTTCGCGACTCGGCCTGCGGTACTGCAGGTAGAGCGCGATGGTGTCAATGCTGGCCTGCGCGTGAGGTTTTGTGACGACCAGACCGCCACCGGGTCCGCGGCGCATTTGCGCGACCGAGTGATGTTCGAGCAGCCGCACCGCTTCGCGCAATACCGCGCGGCTCACCCGGTAGCGTTCCAGCAGGGCTGTCTCGGTTCCGAAGATTGAACCGACCTGCCAGCCGCTGGCGGCGATATCGTCGCCGATGGTGGCCGCCAGCACCTCAGCTAACTTGCCGCGGGGTGCTTCGGGGCCCAGCCGGGGTTCGCGTGCCCTGCCGGCTGGAGCGCCGTGGCTTGTTAGGCCGTTCTGGCCCGAATCGTCGCCGGGGCGATGCTCCTGCAGCCAGGCGGTCACCGCTTCCACGTGTCGCTCGGACAGCGTCTTGGCGCGCGCTGAATCACCCGCGGTGACAGCGGCAACGATTTCGGAGTGGTCGTTATGCATATGGTCGATCGCCCCGATGGCCTCACTTGCCGAGTCCGTCCGCGCCTTGCGGGCGTATCGCGCGGTGAGCCTCATCAAAACATCGATAAATAGTTGCAGGACAGGGTTTTTCGATTGCTCTGCGAGGGCGATGTGGAATTCGTCCCGCGGCGCCGGTAGACCTGGCTTCCAGTGCTCTTCGGTGCGCAGAATCGCTCGTAGCCGACCGATGCCGGCTTCGTCGATGCGTTCCGCGGCAAGAGAGGCCGCCAGGGGCTCGAGCACCAGGCGCGCGTTGAGCAAGTCGCCCAGCGTGGTGCCCAGGTACTCGAGATAGATGACGACGGCGCGGGTCGCGGGGCCCGCATCGGGCTCGCAGATCAGCAGCCCGCCATTTGGCCCGCGGCGCATCCGGGCGACCTGATGGTGCTCGACGAGGCGAACCGCCTCCCGCAGCACCGATCGACTCACGCGAAAGCGTTGTTGCAGAGCGTGTTCGGAACCCAGCGATTCGCCTACGGTCCAGCCGCGGCGAACGATGTCCGCCTCGATGTGGCGGGCAATCGTCGAAGCTAATTTATTCGCTCGGCCGGTTTCTGGCGCAGGGCTCATTTGAGGCTCAATTACGCGCTCCCACACGCTGTCTCAGCATGTGAGTAACATGCATCCCGCGACGGGACCGCCGCCCACGGAGACCACGGCGACCTCGGGGCGCTGCGACACCTGCCGCTCCCCCGCCTCGCCACGTAACTGCAGACACCCTTCGTGCAGCGCCCAGTAGCCGTGCATGCGCCCTGCCGAGAGTTGACCGCCGTAGGTGTTCAACGGCAGAGCGCCGTCGCGGGCGATCCGCACGCCGCCCTCGACGAACGGGCCGGCCTCACCGTCGCCGCATATGCCAAGGGCTTCCAGCCACGCAATGGTGAGAAACGTGAAACCGTCGTACAACTCAGCGAGGTCGAGGTCGGCCGGCGTCAACTGTGTCCGCGACCACATCTGCGCCGAAGCATCTGACATAGCCATCTTGGGATAGTCCTCGCGGTGGAACCAGCCACCGGCGCCGTCGGACCCGCCGATCGCCTCAACCGACACCGCCCGGTGCGGGCAGTCGCGGGCATGCTCCGCGTTCGATACCACCACCGCGATCGAGCCGTCGATGGGGACATCGCAGTCCAGTAGCCCGAACGGCGTCGACACCAGCCGCGCACCCAGGTAGTCGGCCATCGTCATCGGATCGCGGTAGACCGCAAGGGGATTCAATGCCGCGTTACGCCTGCCGTTGAGGGCCAACCAGCCCAACTGTTCTTTGGTGGTGCCGTACAGCTCCATGTGGCGACGGCAGTTCAGCGCCAGCCAGTTCGCCGCGGAGTAAGCGTGGGCCGCAACCAGATCGTTGACATCGTCCATCGCACCGACAGCGGGACGCGGGGCGCCCTCGGGTGTGGAGAACATGCGCGCAAGCGGCGGGGCGGGCGCATTCTCTTGCGGCTTTACCGGGACGGTGCCACCCAGCATTTGTATCGTCCGGTAGACCACAACATGGCGGGCGCGACGCTCGGAGACCGCACGGCACGCCGACATCACCGGGCTCAGCAATCCGCCGGTGCCGAATCCGGATCCGCAGTCGGCCGTGTCGATCTGCAGCGTTGCGTTGACCTCTTCGGCCGGAGTGTCGCCCAGGGTCGCGATCCCGTCGATGTCGCCCGCGCCCAGGCCGGCGTCCTCGATGGCGGCCCGGACCGCCTCCATGGTCAGCTCCAGCCCCGGAATGCCGGTGCGACGGCCGATCCGCGAGATGCCGATGCCGGACAAGATCGCGTCTTTCTCGAAATACGTCATGCGCACCGCCCGTAAGACAACCCGCCACACCCCACTGGACTAATAGAGTGTACTGTATTGGTCGTGTCAGCCGAGCCGGCATCCCCGCTGCTCATCGAACATTGCGACGGTTGCGCGCGCTGGGTGCATCCCGCGACCGGCGAATGCCGCGAGTGCGGCGGCCAGCTGGTCGCGCGGCCGGTTTCCGGACGCGGCACGGTATTCACCTACACGGTCAACTACCACCCGTACAACCCGGAGATACCGGTCCCGTACGTGATCGCCATCGTCGAGCTCGCCGAACAGAGTGGGCTGCGGGTGGCCGCCAATATCGTTGACTGCGAACCGGATTCAGTGAGGTGCGGGACGCCCGTCGATATCCGACCGGAGAGGGGCAGCGGCGGCGCTCCGTTGTTCGCACCGGCCGCTAATTGATCAGCGGGTCGCGCGGCATGCCGAGAATTCGCTCGGCGATCTGGTTACGGGTGACCTCGGAGGTGCCGCCGGCGATCGCCATGCCGCGGGCGCCCATGATCAACCGGCCGACCACCCCACCGGGCCCGTCGAGCAGCGCAATCTCGGGCCCCAGCAGCGCCGCCGAGATCGCCCCACCCTCAATCATGTGCTCCGCCAGCTTCAGTTTGGTGACGTTGCCTTCCGGACCGGGGCCCGCCCCTTCGACGCTGCGCGCTGCGCGGCGCAGGTTCAGCAGCCGCAGCGCGTGATCTTCGGCGAGGTAGTACCCGACCCGGATTTCCGCACCCGCCAACCGATCTGACCGCTGTTGGGCCAGCTGCACCAGTTTGGCTGCCAAACCCTCGTAGAACGACCCGCTGCCGCCGATGCTGACCCGCTCGTTGCCCAGCGTCGCCCGCGCGACCGTCCACCCGGAGTTGGGCGCCCCGACGACGTCCTCGTCGGGGACGAACACGTCATTGAAGAACACCTCGTTGAATTCCGAGCTGCCAGTGATCTGCCGCAACGGCCGCACCTCGACTTCGGGTGCCTTCATGTCGATGATCACCGTCGTGATGCCGGCGTGCTTGGGGGCATCCGGGTCGGTCCGCACGGTGGCCAGGCCGCGCCGGCAGTACTGCGCCCCACTGGTCCACACCTTCTGCCCATTGATCTTCCAGCCGCCCTCCACCCGGGTGGCGCGGGTCTTGACGGATGCCGCGTCCGACCCGGCGTCGGGCTCGGAGAACAGCTGACACCAGATCTCTTCTTGACGCAGCGCCTTCTCGACGAACCTTTCGATTTGCCAAGGAGTTCCGTGCTGGATCAGGGTCAGGATCACCCATCCGGTGATCGAATAGTCGGGGCGCTTGATGCCTGCCGAGCGGAACTCTTCCTCGATCACCAGCTGCTCCACCGCATCGGCGGCGCGGCCCCACGGTTTGGGCCAGTGCGGCATTACGTAGCCGGTCGCGATCAGCTTGTCGCGCTGGGCCCTCTGGTCCAGGGCGGCGATCTCGGCGGCGTCGGCACGGATCCGGGTGCGCAGTTCTTCGGCTTCGGCCGGCAGGTCCAGGCTGTTTTCCCGGCTAGCGCCGGCCGCGGTGCGCTCGAAGACATCCCGGACCGGCACGTCACCGCCGAACAATGCCGCGATCACCAGCGCCCGGCGTAAATGCAGATGCGCGTCGTGCTCCCAGGTGAAGCCGATGCCGCCGTGAACCTGAATGTTGAGTTCGGCATTGCGCGTATAGGCCGGAAACGCCAGTGCCGCCGCCACCGCGGCGGCCAGCCGGAATTGCTCCTCGTCCTCGGATGCCGCACGCGAGGCGTCCCATACCGCAGCGACCGCCGACTCGGCGGCCACCAGCATGTTCGCGCAGTGATGCTTCACCGCTTGGAAAGTGGCGATAGTACGGCCGAATTGCTGTCGCACCTTGGCATAGTCGACGGCGGCATCGACGCAGTCCGACGCCCCACCCACCGCCTCAGCGGCCAACAACGTCCGCGCCCGAGCCAGGGCCGATTCCCGTGCCCCCGGCAAGATGTCGTCGGCAGTGACGCTCACATTTTGCAGGCGGACGCGTCCGGAGCGCCGGGTCGGATCGAAGTTGTCGGGCACCTCAACCGACACACCGGCGCGACCGCGTTCCAACAGCAGAACGTCGTCACCGGCGGCGATCAGCAGCAGCTCGGCGAGCCCGGCACCCAACACGATTCCGGCCTCACCGTCGGCGATCCCGTCGTTGACCTGCACCCGGCTGTCCAGACCGATGCCCGCAGTGACGGTTCCGTCGATCAGCCCCGGCAGCAGCCGCGACTTTTGGTCAGCGGTGCCGTCTTTGGCGATCACCGCCGACGCGATCACGGTCGGTACAAACGGTCCCGGCGCCACCGCGCGACCGAGCTCTTCGATCACTACCACGAGTTCGGGCAACCCATAGCCTGAGCCGCCGTGTTCTTCGCCGACGTGCAGGCCGAGCCAGCCGAGCTCGACCAGGTTCTGCCAGAATCCAGGGCGGCCCTCGTCTGCGGCATCGAGTAGCGATCGCGCCGCCCAGCGCGCCTTCTGCGAGGTCAGGAACGCGCGCGCTACCTCCGCGAGTTCACGATGGTCGTCGGTCAGTGCGATACCCATCAGGGCCCTCCTCGCGGCACATACCTGGCCCGCATCGTCGCTGGGTTTGGTTGGCTGCCACGCTCCGAGGGGAAGCGGGGCGGCTGCCTAAAGAGTGTACTTATTGTGAGAGAGGGCGCCGCCGGGGGCGTCTACTTGGGCGCGAACCGCTGCCCAGCGTCCAGTCGCAGGCATTGGCCGTTGAGCATCGGGTTGTCCACGATGGCCGCCACCAGCTTGGCGTACTCCTCGGGCCGGCCCATCCGCTTGGGGAAGGCCGCGTCTTTGACCAGCTGGGCCGCCATCTCGTCGGGAACCATCGCGGTCAATCCCGTCAAAAACAAGCTCGGGGCGATTGCCAGCACCCGGATCCCCATCGCCCCCAGGTCGCGTGCCATGGTCAGGCACATGCCGGCGATCGCCGCCTTGGCGGCGGTGTAGGCGACCTGACCGATCTGGCCCTCGAAGGCCGCGATCGACGCGGTGTTGATGATGACGCCCCGCTCCTCGTCTTCGGGCTCGTTCTTGGCCATGTGCGCGGCCGCCAGCCGGCTGATGTTGAAGGTGGCGATGAGATTGAGATCAATCACTGATTGGAAGGATTCGAGGTCATGAGGACCGGACTTGGTCAGCGTGCGCTTGGCGATGCCGCCGCCGGCGGTCGTCACAATAACGTGCAGGCCGCCGAGGTTGTCGACCGCGGTCTGCAAGGTCTCCTCGGTGCCAGTGAAGTCGGTGACGTCGACCGGATAGAACGCGCCGCCGATGGCGTCGGCAACGCTCTTGCCGTCGGAACCCTCACGGTCGAGTATCGCCACCTGCGCGCCACGCTGGGCCAGCAGTTCAGCGGTGGCGCGACCCATCCCCGACGCGCCGCCGACGACGACGACCTTCTTCCCGTTGATCTCCATCCGGACCTCCTTGCCAGAATCCTTGCAATCTGTAACGTTAGGTAGGCACGCTAGCGTGTCCGCTCTGAAGGGTTGTCACCGAGCCATGCCAAGCTGACAACCGTGCTCCTTCTCGACGTTGCTACCACGTCACTTGAGGTGGGTGGCACCTCGTCGCGGCTGACCAAAGTCGCGCACATCGCCGACCTGCTACGCCGCGCGGCACCCGACCCCGGGCTGGTCGCGATCATCGTGTCGTGGCTCGCCGGTGAGCTGACGCAACGCCAGATCGGCGTCGGCTGGGCGTCGTTGCGATCGCGACCACCGGCGGCGGCGCATCCGGTGCTGACCGTCATCGGCGTCGACGCCACCTTCTCCGAGATCGGTGCCGTATCGGGCAAAGGGGCCGCAGGCGCGCCGCGCCGAACTCCTCGCAGCGTTGTTCGCCGCCGCAACCGAAACCGAGCAGACCTTTCTGCTGCGGCTGCTGGGCGGCGAGCTGCGCCAGGGTGCGCTGGCCGGGATCATGGCCGACGCCGTGGCCAAGGCCGCCGGGATCCCTGCCACTGCGGTACAGCGCGCCGCGATGTTGGGCGGGGATCTGCCTGCGGTGGCGGCGGCCGGTCTTGCCGGCGGAGCGGCAGCGCTGGAGGCATTCACCCTGTGGGTGGGCCGGCCGGTCGGCCCGATGCTGGCACAGACCGCGACCAGTGTGACCGATGCGCTCGAACGTCATGGCGGCACAACAATTTTCGAGGCCAAGCTGGACGGCGCACGAGTGCAGATCCACCGCGCCGGTGACGAGGTCACGGTCTACACCCGAAGCCTTGACGACGTCACCGCCCGGCTGCCCGAGGTGGTGGAGGCGACGCTGGCGCTGCCGGTAAGCGACCTGGTCGCCGACGGTGAGGCGATCGCGCTGCGGCCCGACAACCGGCCGCACCGCTTCCAGGTCACCGCGTCGCGGTTCGGCCGGTCGGTCGATGTGGCCGCAGCCCTTGCAACACAACCACTTTCGGTGTTCTTCTTCGACATTTTGCACCGCGACGGCGTCGACCTGCTCGACGCGCCGACCACCGACCGGCTGGCCGCCCTGGACGCGCTGGTGCCGCCCCGGCACCGGGTCGACCGGCTGGTCACGTCCGACCCCGTCGAGGCGGCCGGTTTCCTGGACACGACTCTGGCCGCCGGCCACGAAGGGGTGATGGCCAAGTCGCCGACCGCGCCCTACCTTGCCGGCCGTCGCGGAGCGGGCTGGCTGAAGGTCAAGCCGGTGCACACACTCGATCTGGTGGTACTCGCCGTGGAGTGGGGATCGGGGCGACGTCGCGGAAAACTCTCCAACATTCACCTGGGCGCGCGTGATCCGGCCACCGGTGGATTCGTGATGCTGGGCAAGACTTTCAAGGGCATGACCGACGCCATGCTGGACTGGCAGACCGCCCGGTTTCGCGAACTGGCCGTCGGCGGGACAGATGGTCACGTCGTCCAACTGCGTCCCGAACAGGTGGTCGAGGTGGCATTCGACGGGGTGCAAGGGTCGTCGCGCTACCCGGGCGGGCTAGCGCTTCGATTCGCCCGCGTAGTGCGCTACCGCGATGACAAAACCCCGGCCGAAGCCGACACTATCGACGCGGTGCGCGCGCTGTACTGATCTGCTGCCAGTGCGCGGCGGCAGATTCACCGTCGTCGTAGGGTTTGGGCGTGACGAAGCACATCGCGGAACAGGAAGGCGGTAACGGGCGGGTCAGCTACATCCGCACCGACGAAGACCTGCCACCCGTCGCGATTATCGACCACTCACCCATCACCATCCGACACAAGATCATCTTCGGTGCGATCGCCGTGATCGGTGCCATCGCCTGGGCGATCATCGCGTTCGCTCGCGGCGAGACGGTGAACGCGGTCTGGTTAGTGGTCGCGGCGATCTGCACGTACATCATCGGGTTCCGGTTCTATGCCCGGTTGATCGAAATGAAGATCGTTCGCCCGCGCGACGACCATGCCACGCCTGCCGAAGTTTTCGAAAACGGCACCGACTACGTGCCGACCGACCGGCGCGTGCTTTTCGGCCATCATTTCGCCGCCATCGCCGGAGCCGGACCACTCGTCGGTCCAGTGCTGGCCACCCAGATGGGCTATTTGCCGTGCACTATCTGGATCGTCGTCGGCGCGGTGCTCGCCGGCGCCGTGCAGGACTACCTGGTGTTGTGGATTTCCACCCGACGACGGGGCCGCTCCCTGGGCCAGATGGCCCGCGACGAGCTCGGCGCCATCGGCGGGGCCGCTGCACTGGTCGGTTCCTTCGTCATCATGGTGATCATCATCGCGGTGCTGGCACTGGTGGTGGTGCGGGCACTGGCGCAGAGCCCGTGGGGTGTGTTCTCGATCGCCATGACCATCCCCATCGCCGTCTTCATGGGCTTCTACCTGCGGTTCCTTCGTCCCGGGCGGGTATCCGAAGTGTCACTGATCGGGGCCGGGCTGCTGCTGCTCGCCGTCGCCTCCGGCAATTGGGTCGCTGAAACCTCCTGGGGCGCAACCTGGTTGAACCTGTCACCGGTCACGCTGTCGTGGTTCATCATCATCTACGGTTTCGCGGCGTCGGTGCTGCCGGTGTGGTTGCTGCTGGCGCCGCGCGACTACCTGTCGACGTTCATGAAAGTCGGTGCCATCGTCCTGCTCGCGATCGGTATCTGTATTGCGCACCCAATCATCCAGGCACCCGCCATCTCGCGGTTCGCCACCCGCGGCGACGGGCCAGTGTTCGCCGGCTCGCTGTTCCCCTTCCTCTTCATCACCATCGCGTGCGGCGCGCTGTCCGGATTCCATGCGCTGATCTCCTCCGGGACGACGCCGAAGCTGCTGGAGAAGGAAAGCCAGATGCGGTTGATCGGCTACGGCGGCATGCTCACCGAGTCGTTCGTCGCGGTCATGGCGCTGATCACCGCGTCGATCCTCAACCAGCACCTGTACTTCACCCTCAACGCCCCGGCCGCGCAGACCGGCGGCACCGCGACCACCGCCGCGCATTACGTCAACGGGCTCGGCTTGGGCGGCGCGCCGGCGACCGCTGAGCAGATCAGCCAGGCCGCCGCGAGCGTGCATGAGAAGTCGATCGTGTCGCGCACCGGCGGAGCGCCGACGCTGGCGATCGGTATGTCCGAGGTGCTGCAGCGGGTGTTCGGCGGTGGGGGCCTCAAGGCATTCTGGTACCACTTCGCGATCATGTTCGAGGCGCTATTCATCCTGACCACCGTCGATGCAGGCACCCGGGTCGCACGTTTCATGCTCTCCGACGGCCTAGGCAACTTGGGCGGTCCGCTGGCTAAGCTGCGAAACCCGAGCTGGCGCCCGGGCGTATGGGTCTGCAGTCTGGCCGTGGCCGCGGCGTGGGGCAGCATCCTGCTGATGGGCGTGACCGATCCGCTGGGCGGCATCAACACGCTGTTCCCGCTGTTCGGTATCGCCAACCAGCTGCTCGCCGCGATCGCGCTGACCGTCATCACGGTGATCGTCATCAAGAAGGGCCTACTGAAATGGGCATGGATACCAAGTGTTCCGCTGCTGTGGGACCTGGCGGTCACACTGACCGCGTCGTGGCAGAAGATCTTCTCCGCAGACCCAGCTGTCGGCTACTGGACACAGCACTATCACTACTTGGCGGCCAAACAAGCAGGCAAGACCGCGTTCGGTTCAGCCAAGAACGCCCATCAGCTCAATGACGTCATCAGGAACACCTTCATCCAAGGCACCCTGTCGGTTCTCTTCGCGATGGTTGTCGTCATCGTGTTGATCGCCGGACTAATCGTGGCGTACAAGTCAATTCGCGGTGACGGTCGGCCGTTGACCGAGGACGAGCCGGTGCCGTCGAAGTTGTTCGCGCCTTCGGGCCTGATTCCCACCACCGCGGAGCGGCAGTTGCAAAGACAATGGGACGCGCCGCCGGCGTCGGCTCCTAGATCGGTTGGCGCTCAGGAGCTTTGATCGCGCCTGACGTGCGTTAAAAAGGCAACTTTGGCAGCGGGTTCGCGCTGGTCGAAATTTCGTACGGGATTTAGACCGGATCGAACCCGGACGTGATCACTGGACCATCACCTGCTGATGGGCTGGACGCGCGCAACGTCGGCCTAAGTCGTTGAGTGCTGCGCGAGGTTCGATTCGTACCTAGTTCACCGCGGTGGTGAGACGCAGAAACAGGTAGTGGACTACTCGTGCGTGTGCGTGATCGCCGACCGTACGGTGCTTGCATCAACGGCCGACTCGCCCGGTCTCCATACCGCAAAGGAGATGAATGAAGTGTCGGATTCACTAGCGGCACCCGCCGCCGCAGTCGATGCCGTCGACGAGCCCATACCCCATCCACCCTCGGTTGCACCCTCGGTTGAGGTGTCATCCACCGAGGTTCTAATCACCGAACAGGAGGTGGTTTTCAGCACCGCGGTCGCCAGGCTCGTCACCATCATGCGACGAATGTTGGCCACCTCAATGGATGCATCACGCCCGCGGCGACAGTACTACCCGAAGCGTTACGAATTGCTCGCGAACTCCCTCATGGCCAGCGAAATGGAAAGATTATGAACGCAGTCATCGTCGTCGCCTCCGCTGTACTGCTGGTGATGCTCACGACGGGGACCTACAACCTACAGTCGTGGCTTGAGCGCTGTGATTATGAGCGCCATTTCGAGGATTGACGGCCCGAGCCCTGCGCTGCGAACGAATCCCGGTCCGCTGAGCCGACCGTGCTGTTGCACAAACCAATAAAGTCGACGCGCACTGCTCGTACCTCATTACGAATCAGACAGGTCGTCGACTACCTAGTCGGGACCCATGCAGTTGCTCATGGAGCCAAAATGATGCTCGGAGCGAAGGAGCGCAGCGAGAAGGCGGTCAGCGCTGCCGGGTGATCAAACGCTCCGGTTACTTCCTGCGCTACCGGGGTTCAGCAATCCATTCGCGTGCTTTGGCGGCCTCAGCCTCCGGGAATGCGCGGTACTCCGGGCCAGTCTGTCTTCAAAGTCTGTTATCAGCACCTCGTCGTAATCGGCCTTGGTCACACGCCCATGGAACGCGAACGCCACGACGTTGTCGGGAAAGTCCTTCAACAGCTCGATCACGACGCCTCCTGACTTGGAATCTGTTCGGTGCGGTGATCGTTTCCTTGATAAGCGTCGTGGCGTAGAGACCAAAGTCACCAACAAACGCATGCAAGCGCACCACGTGCGACGCGCTGGGTGAAGAGGTTGTGCCGAAGTGCCCGCACCGGCCTAAAATCCTGCGGAATGAGAGTCGGTATCGACTTTGGCACCACCCACACCGTCGCTGCGGTCGTCGACCGGGGCAACTACCCGGTGGTGTCCTTCGACGGCGTGGATGCGTGGCCCTCGGTCGTCGCCGCCAACACTGCCGGAGAGTTGCTATTCGGTTTGGACGCCGCCGCCGTCCGCCACCAGCCGGGGTGGTCGGTGCTGCGATCGTTCAAGCGTCTCCTGAACGAGGCCGGACCGCGCACCGAGGTGAATCTGGCCGGCCGCAACTACCGGCTGGTCGAACTTCTCACCGGCTTTCTGGCTCAGCTGAAAAGCGACCTTCACCATCGCTCGAACGCCGGCCTTGCGCCGGATGAGACTGTCGAGGCCGCAATCAGCGTGCCGGCCAACGCCTCGAGTGCCCAGCGCTTTCTGACACTGGATGCCTTCGTAGCGGCGGGTTTCCACGTCGTCGCGCTGCTGAACGAGCCGTCTGCCGCGGGCCTCGAGTATGCCCATCGGTACCGCTCCACCATCACAGCCAAACGTGAGTACGTCCTCATCTACGACCTGGGCGGCGGCACGTTCGACGCCTCGCTTCTCAAGATGACCGGGCACGTGAACGAAGTCGTCATCAGCGAGGGCATCCAACGTCTGGGCGGCGACGACTTCGACGAGGCGATTGTGAATCTCGTCCTCAACAGATCCAACCTTCCGGAGATAGATGCCACCAGGTATGACCTCCTGAGAGAGGAGTGCGCCGTCCGCAAGGAGGCCGTCGGGCCGCAGACACGCCGCTTCCTCGTGGATCTGACGGCGGTCGACGGGGTCGACCGGCCACCGTTTTCCTGCAATATCGACGATGTCTACGTCGCATGTGCGCCGCTTGTCGACAAGACAATCGAGATTCTCCGTCGCGTCCTGCACGACCCGACCCGGGGCGGCGGGGAGGTGACGACGTCCGAGGTGGCGGGTATCTACGTGGTGGGCGGGGCCGGGAGCTTCCCGCTGGTTTCCCGGATGCTGCGCGCAACCTTTGGCGAGAAGCGCGTGAAACGCTCGCCGCACCCTTTCGCGGCGACGGCCATCGGCCTTGCGGTCTTCCTCGACACCGAGGCGGGTTTCGCGTTGTCCGAACGCTTCTCGCGGCATTTCGGGGTTTTCCGCGAGGCAGAAGCCGGCGCCGATGTCGTCTTCGACCCGATTGTGCCAAAGGACGCCGCGCTTCCGGCCGATGGGCACTCACCGCTGGTCGTCAGACGAACGTACCGAGCGGCGCACAACATCGGACATTTCCGCTTCGTGGAGTGCAGCCGCGTGGTGAACGGCCGTCCCGATGGGGACGTGATGCCCTACGACCCGGTGTTCTTCCCCTTTGACCCGACCCTCTGCGACCGGGAGGACCTAGGGCGCCAGCCGGTCGGCCGGTGGAACAACGGACCGGATGTCGAGGAGCGCTACGTCGTCGCCCCCAGTGGTGCGGTGGAGGTAACCCTCACGACGCAGCCGGCCGGCTTCAAGCGCACCTTCCGGCTGGAACGACGTGCCCCCGCAAGCTTGTGAGCGAGCGTGCCATGGAGGTGTACATCGCGGTGCGTCCTCCGGACGTAGCGAGCTAGGTACTGGCGCGCAGTTTCTCGTCCGGCTGTCGGGCCATGCTCGTACGATGCCGTCGTGATCCCCAGCAATATACCGAAGGTGATGTGATCGACGCGATCGAGTTGCACGATGATCCGAACCCACTTCGGGTACCCGACGTGGCGGGCCCGTCACCGGTTGAAGCTGCGCTGGCGTATGCGGGGGCAGGCTGGTATGTCTTGCCGACCGACCCCGCCGATATCAAGAACCCCGGTAGCGTTGTGCATGGTCACTGGCAGGACAAGTCGAGCCGCGATCCCGGGCAGATCCACGCATGGTGGCGCGAGAATCCCGGCTACGGCATAGCCCTTCACGTCGGCAGGTCGGGGGCGGTCGCGTTCGACCTCGACATTGATGACCTCGACGTGATCGCACGCGCCGGTCGACCGGACATCGCTGAGGCGCTGCGGTCGGCCGCGGCTGTGCAGGCCACCCGATGTCAGGGCGACCGTGGTCATTACCTTTATGCGACGGCTCCAGGCGAATCGTTTGGTAACGGCCCGGGTGCGTTCCGTCGCTGGGGGCAGGTGCGGGGACGCAACGGCGCCATAATCGCAGCCCCGACGCCGCATCCCGATGCCAAGGCCAAAGGCGGGCACTACCAATGGAAGCGCGTGGGCGCGCTGCGTCCACTCCCTGAAGCGCTGCAAGCATCTCTGTTGGCAGCCGTCGGCGAAACCGACCCGCTCACCCAAGCGGAGCTAGACGAGTTCCTGGACACCTACGCAGGCGGCGGCTGCGGGCACGAAGGCTGCCGCAACTCGCCGAAGGGTCCGGTCACCAGGTTCAAAAACCAGATAGCCGACGGGTGTTCGCGGCACGACACGATGGCGAGCGTGCTGCCGTGGGCATTGTCCGAGGCGATGGGCGGGTGCTACTCGGCGCGCGAAGCCTTCGAGCAGCTCCGTACAGCGTTCATGGCAGCATTCACCGAAGATGACGATCCTGCCCGGCGTAGCCAGCTGGGCAACGAGTTCGTCAGGCTTGCGCAGTGGGCAGCGGCGCACGCCGACCCGACCCGCACACACCACAACGACCAGCCACAGCGGCCAAGCCGGTACGCATACCCGCCACAGCTCGCGCGATTTGCACGCATGAGATGGCGCCGGTACCGGTAGCACCTCGACCGAAAGGAGACTTTCCTCATGTCCACTTGGCTGATCACCGGCTGCTCAACCGGACTCGGTCGCGCGCTCGCCGAGGCTGTCATCGGAGCCGGCCACAATGTCGTCGTCACCGCGCGCGACGTCGCGAAGGTCGCCGATCTGGCCGACACTGCGCCCGAGCGTGTGCTCGCTGTCGCCCTCGACGTCACCAAGCCCGAGCAGGTCGACTCCGCTGTGCGCCAGTCCCATAAGCGGTTCGGCAGCGTCGATGTCCTGGTCAACAACGCCGGCTACGGTTATCGCGCCGCCGTCGAAGAAGCGGACGACGCCGATGTCCGGACCCTGTTCGAGACGCACTTCTTCGGCACCGTCGCGATGATCAAGGCCGTACTGCCGAGCATGCGGGCACGCCGCAGCGGCGCGATCGTGAACATCTCCTCGATCGGCGTTCAGCTGACCCCGGTGGGATCCGGCTACTACTCGGCAGCCAAAGCCGCTATCGAAGGCATGAGCGGAGCCCTTCGCGGCGAGCTCGCGCCGCTGGGCATCTCGGTGACAGTCGTTGAGCCCGGCGCATTCCGTACCGACTTCGCCGGACGCTCGCTCGTCCAGTCGGCCACGGTCATCGACGACTACGCGGCCACCGCCGGGCAGCGCCGTAAAGAAAACGACACCATGGACGGCAACCAGGCCGGCGACCCCGCCAAGGCCGGCGCCGCCATCATCGCGGCGGTCGAATCAGCCGAGCCACCCGCGTTCCTGCTGCTGGGCCCCGACGCCCTGGCCGCGTATCGCTACATCGCAGACGCGCGCGCGAGCGAGATCGGCAAATGGGAACAGCTCACCACCAGCACTAACTTCTCCTAAGGCCTCGCGGCGATCAAAAGCGGGTCAGCCCGCGGAGATTCACCCGGGCGTGCCTGTCGGCGTAGGCCTCGTTGAATTTTTCGCGGGTGATGAGCTCGTCGAGTTTCAGCTGCCCGGGGGCGAACTCCGGCAGCGTGCCAGCGCCGACGGCGTAGCATCGGCTCATCCGGGATGACCCACAATGTCCCGTCCTGAGTCGAGGACGCGATCATGACCACTACGCGAACCGAGTCCCCTTCCTCTGTTGAGGCGCCGGCGGTCGACGACCGCCGCAAACACGAAGTCGACGCCATCGTCGACATGGCGGCCGGGGCGGCCCGAGAATTCCGCAAGCTTGACCAACAGCAGGTCGACGCGATCGTCGAGGCGATGGTGCGCGCCGGGGTCCGCGCGGCGGCAGAACTGGCGACTGTGGCGATCGAGGAGACCGGCTTCGGCGTTTTCGAGGACAAGGTCGTCAAGAACTATGTGGCCACCGAGTTCCTCCACGACTATCTGCGCGGCAGGAAATCTGTGGGCGTCATCGACGAGGACGTCGAGCACAACATTGTCTGGGTGGCCGAACCGATCGGGGTGGTGCTGGCCATCACCCCGGTGACCAACCCGACCTCGACGGTGCTGTTCAAGGCGATCGTGGCCGCCAAAACCCGCAACGCCATTCTTTTCCGACCGTCACCATATGCCGTGCGCTCCTGCGAACGCAGCCTCGAGACCCTTCGCACGGCAGCCGAGGCGGCCGGGATGCCACCGGGGGCGCTACAGGTCATCCCTGATGCCGCCCACGAGGTGACGCACTATCTGTTCAAACACCCCAAAGTTGACTTCATCTGGGTGACCGGTGGACCGAAGATCGTCGCGCTGGCGAATTCGGCCGGAAAGCCGGGGCTCAGTGTCGGTCCGGGCAACGCGCCGATCTATATTCACAAGACGGCGGACCTCAAGGGCGCGGTCGTCGACATTCTGATCTCGAAAACCTTTGACTCGTCAGTCATCTGCCCGGCCGAGCAAACCTGCATCATCGACGACGAGGTATACGACGAGGTGATCGCCGAGTTCGAGCGGATGGGTGCCCAGCTGCTCACGCCCGACCAGGCCAAGGCGGTGGCGGAGTTCGCTTTCGGCTGCGGCGACAAGATCTCGCTGGAGGCGGTCGGACAGAAGGCGTCGGAACTGGCCGCCCGAGCCGGCTTCAGCGTGTCACCGACGGTGAAGGTGCTGCTGGCGCAGCTGCCGGCCGACTTGGACGAACTCGCCTCGCACCCGTTGGTGCAGGAGAAGCTGATGCCCGTGCTCGGGGTGGTGCGCGCACCCAACGTCCAGCACGCCATCGACGTCGCCGTCTTGGTCACCGAGCACGGGGGATTAGGCCACACCTCGGCGATCTACGCCAACGACGAGGACGTCATCGAGGCATACGGTTTAGCGGTTCGCACCGGCCGCATCCTGGTGAACGCGCCCACCTCGGTCGGAGCTCTCGGCGGGGTCTACAACAACCTGACCCCCACGTTCTCGTTGGGTTGCGGCACTTGGGGCGGGTCGAGCACGACAGAGAACGTCAACTACCGGCAGCTGCTGAATATCAAGACCGTCTCGCGACGCCGCACCCCGCCGCAATGGTTCCGCGTGCCGTCCAACACCTACTTCAACGAAGGTGCACTCGAAAACTTGCGCGAGCTCGACTGCGAGACCGTCGTGGTGGTCACCGATGCACTGACCGAAGAGCGCGGCGTGGTCGACCAGGTGCGCGGCAAGTTGCGCACCAAGCATGTGCAGGTGTTCAGCGAAGTGACACCAGAGCCCGACGAGACGACAATCCGCCGCGGTGTCGCGCTGCTGCAACGGGCGCAACCCGATCTGTTGATCGCCATTGGCGGCGGCTCGGTGCTCGACGCCGGCAAGGCGATACGGCTGTTCTACGAACACCCGGAGAAAAGCCTCGACGAGTTGACGATGCCGTTCCTCGACCCCCGCAAGCGCGTGGCCGACTATCCGACCGACCGTCATCGCGTCCAATTGGTCGCTGTCCCAACGACATCGGGCACCGGATCGGAAGTGTCGCCAGCAGCGGTGTTGACGGTGCGCGGGAAGAAGGAGACGCTCGTAGACTACAGCCTGGTGCCTGACCTCGCGATCGTCGACCCGGTCCTGACCTCCTCGATGCCGCAGAGACTGACCGCAGACACCGGCATCGACGCGCTGACCCACGCACTGGAGGCGATCGTTTCGATCTTCGCCTCGCCTTACACAGATGCGTTGTGCGCCCAGGCGGTACGGCTGATCTTCGACTCTCTGCCCAGGGCGTACGAAGATCCCGACGATCTATCCGCGCGAACGGGCATGTCCAATGCGGCAACCCTTGCCGGGCTTGCATTCTCGAATGCATTCGTAGGAACGAATCATGCGCTCGCCCATGCCGTCGGTGCGAAATTCGGAATCCCGCATGGCCGGGCGAACGGGATTTTCCTGCCGCATGTGCTGCGCTACAACGCGAGTCTGCCAAGCAAGTTCATGCCTGCGCCCGGATATTCGGCCTACGTCGCGCCGGCCAAATACGCGCAGCTCGGCCAGCTGGTCTTCGGTGGCCATTTGCCCGACGAAGGCCGCCGTCGGTTGTTCCAAGGGGTTGACGATCTGCTGGACCGACTGAACATGCCACGTTCGCTCAAGGAGTTTGGCGTCGCAGAGGACGCATTCCTCGCGGCGCTGCCGGCTTTGGCGATGACGGCGTTCGAGGATCTCAGCAACCGCACCAATCCGCGGATGCCCTTGGTCAGCGAGATCACCACATTGCTTCGGCTGGGCTACTACGGCGACGCCGGCCTCGGGCAGTCACCCGGCCGAGAAGACCACGACCCACAATGACTGTGGTTCTGGTGCACGGCAATCCAGAGATGGGCCGGGCGATCCTGCTGTGGTATCGCGCGGCGCACGAACCGACGGTGGCTGAGGCCGGTTGCACTTTGGAGAACGCCTCGGCTCGGCCGGGACTTTCGCTACCGGCGACCGAGGACCCATACGTTGGCTAAGACGAACTCCGGCGCCGGGCTGCGGACCGAGCGGGAACCCGTACAGAGGTGCTCGACGGGCTGGGACAGCGGTGGATGATGCAGGACCCCGCGCGAGGCGCGGCCGCTCTCATCCGCTTCGCGGAATCGCGTGGCTAGGCTGGGGCGACCCGGCCGCCCCCTATTCGATGGCATCGCTATAGATGTCTAAGAGCCGAAACCTTGTCGCATCGAGGTGCTCCCCGAGTATCGCGATGACACGCTTTTGCAACTCGTATCCGAGTTCGTGATCCTCTTCGCACTTCTTACGCAGGCAATTGCCGTCGAAGACGATCGCTCGCGTCATCTCAGCCGCGCGCCCATCGAACCGCCAGTTGTACGGCGGTACCAACCAAGACCATCCGAGGATATCCCCCGCTCCGAGCGTCTGAACCGTCACGCTGCCGCGGCCGGGAACGGGGATTTCGAGCGCGATCTTGCCGGCGCGAATGAGGTAGAAGTGCTCGGCCTCGCGACCTTGCCGGAAGACCAACTCACCGGCGTTGAAGCGCACGTTTGACGCGCACCCGACCGCCAACTCCACATAGCGCGGGTCCATCCCGCTGAAGAACGGATACCCGGCCACAACGCCTTCTAGCGTCCTCACTGCGTGTTCCTTTCACCGATGCTCAATCAACTGCGTGAGACGAACCATAGAGGACTGTGAAGGCATTCGTCCGCAATCGCCGAAACGCGATTGCCAGGCGCGGACCGAAGCTGACGGCCCGCCCGACGCAGCCAGCTGGACAATGAGTTCGTCAGGGCTTGTGCAACGGGCAGCGGCGCACGCCGGCCCGATCCGCATCACAACGATCAGCCACAGCGGCCTAGCCGGTTCGCCCACCGCCACAGCTGGCGCGATTTGCGCGCACGAGATGGCGCCGGCATCGGTAGCAGCACCAACGACGTCGATCCTGCGGCGATCAGCACTGCGGTGGACGCGCGGAACTCCGAATGATCAGACCTTCACGCCACGAGGCCGGCAGCTTCTTCCAATTGCCCCAGGGCGGGCTCAATAGCGTCGGCGAGTTCGTCGATATCGTCGGCGATCTCCGGTGTGGTGACGAAGCCGAAATCGATGGATCCGTGGTAGCTGAAGCAAGTGATGTTCAATCCCACCTCCATCGTCAGGGGTCCGATAGGCACCAGTCGGTCGACGATTGCGCCAGCTGCGTAAATGGGAAAGTCGGGCCCAGGGACGTTGGAAATCACCAGGTTTATCGGTGCGACGTGGCCGCCGAGATGGCTGGCGGTGTATGCCCGAACAGCCAGGGCCAGCACGCCCGGCGGCGTCGTATCGGTCAGGCCCATGATCTGATGCGCGGTGAGCGCCTTGGCCATCTCCTTAGCGCCTTGGGAATTGCGATAGATTGTTTTCACCCGCTCCCCGACATCGGCCACATTGGTGGCCAGGCTCACCGTCATCGAGGTGATCTGGTTGCCGGTCTCCGAAGAGTCGCTGTGGGTCGACACCGGAATCTGGGCGATGAGTGGGCGATCGGGAAGTTCCCCCCGGTCCTGGAGGTAGCCGCGTATCGCCCCCGAAACCATTGCCATGACAACGTCGTTCAGCTTGACACCGAAGGCACGTTTGACGGCCTTCACACGCTCCAACGGCACTCGGGTGCTCGTGATCCGCCGCTCGGGCGTGAGCTCGGCGTTGAACCGGGTGGTGGGCGCATCAAAGAAATGGGGCGGTTTATTGGCCAGCCCACGCACCGCCAGCTGCTGAACAAACGTTTGCTGCAAGATCCGCGCCACACGGTATGGGGTCATGACCGCGACGTTGAATATGGCCTCGAGCGCGCGCCGCTCAAAACGCGGCATGCCGCGCGCCGACGACGACTCGCTGACGCCAACGGCTGGTCGCCGCGGTTCCGGCGTGGCGTCCAGCATGATCTCAGTCAGCCCGGCACCCGACACACCGTCGATGACGGCGTGGTGCATTTTGGTCAGGTACGCGACACGACCGCGCTCGAGACCCTCAATGAACCACAGCTCCCACAATGGTCTGCTGCGTTCCAGCGGATAGGACATGAGGCGGCCGACCAGCTCCTCCAGCTCGCGGCGTCCGCCCGGTGAGGGCACCGCGATGCGTCGGATGTGATAGTTGATGTCGAGGCGGGTGTCCTCGACGAACCACGGTCTGTCCAGACCAAGCGGCGCGCCGGCCACCCGGTACCTCAGCACAGGCAGCTCGGGAAGGCGAGCCGAGATGAGCTCCTTGACCGTCTCGAACGAGAAATTGGGCGCCCCGGAGGGGTCACAGATCGTAAGACCGCCTATGTGCATTGGGCAGGTATGGGTCTCGGCGAACCAGAAGGCCGCGTCCAGGCTCGACAACCGCTTCATGGCGACAGCGTAGAGCGCCCCGAGCCAAGCGACTTGAAAACGCGCTTATCTGCGCAGATTGCCGTCACTTGCACACGCAAGCCGCCAGACCCGGGCACCGGTAGGCGCGGCAAATCGTCGCTGGTATCGGCGTATCCAGAGTATTCCGGAGACCAGCAGTGCCTATGCATGGAAGGCGAGGGGCAAATCATGCACGGGCACGGCGTTGGCCCGGCGGTGTGTGATCAAAGCGATTGCGCGCCACCGTGTTTTGCGGTCCCCTCCGCCAGCCCTCCCACCGGAGAAGCCGGAGAATAGCTTCGCCCTCTAGGAGAAGGCTATTCTCCCAAATCGAGAGACGCATTACGATCGGTGGTGATCGGAGGAGGCCAAATCATGGGCGGTAATCTCGGCAGGCTGGTCACCGTGTGACCGTGCTGAGCACGCTGGAACTCGACTGGCCGCGCGACGGCGTCGTCGTTGTCCGTCTGAACCGGACAGATCGGCTCAACGCCATCAACGAGGTCATGCAAAGCGAATTGGCCGAGACCCTGGCCGATTTGGCCGCCGACCGCTCAGTGCATGCCGTCGTGCTCACTGGTGCCGGTCGCGGATTCTGCGCCGGGATCGATATGCGCGACTTCGGGCCCAATGTGCCGCAGGCCACCGCGCCAGCGCTGGACCGCATGCGCTTCCAGGAGAAAATGGCCGCGCTCGCCGTAGCTGTGCGCGAGTTACCTCAGCCCGTCATCGCCGCGGTCAACGGCCCGTGCGTCGGGGCGGGATTCGCGTTGTGTCTTGCCTGTGACATCCGGATCTGTTCGACGGCAGCATCGTTCGGCAACGCCGCTATCCTGCTCGGGCTGTCGGGCGCCGAGATGGGCATGAGCTACCACTTGCCCCGCATCGTCGGCACCAGTGTCGCCGCCGACTGGATGCTCACCGGCCGCACGGTATCTGCCACCGAAGCCGATCGGCGCGGTCTGGTCAGCGAGATCGTCGAACCCGATCGGTTGTCCGACCGCGCCGTGGAGTTGGCGTCGCAGATCGCCGGCCTTGCTCCACTGGGTGTGCAATTGACAAAGCGCGCACTGCAAGTCAACACCGACGCGGCAAGCCTCTCGTCGGCGCTGGAACTCGAGAACCGCAACCAGGTGATCTCGCACGCGACCGACGAGGCGGCGGCACGCCGGAAGAAGTGGTCCCAGTGACCGGTCCACTGAACGGCGTACGCATCGTCATGATGGGTGGCCTGGGGCCTGCCCCGTTTTGCGGAATGCTGTTGGGAGATTTAGGCGCAGACGTCATACGCGTCGATCCCGTCGGAGGCGTGGACGGTCCGCTGCCCATCGACTACACGGTCCGCCGCAGCCAACGGTCGCTTGCCGCCGACGTGAAGGAGCCTCGGGGCAGGGACCTCGTCCACCGTTTGGCCGCCGACGCCGACGCCTTCGTCGACGTGTACCGGCCCGGCGTGGCCGAACGGCTGGGCATTGGCCCAGACGCAGCTGCGGGCGCGCAATCCTCGTCTGGTGTATGCCCGCATGACGGGCTACGGGCAGGACGGACCCCTGGCCGGCCACGCCGGCCACGACATCAACTACATCGCCCTGACCGGTGCCCTGCACGGCATCGGCACGGCCGAATCACCGATACCGCCGCTGAATCTGGTTGGGGACTACGGCGGCGGCGGAATGCTGCTGGCGGTCGGCTTGCTGAGCGCGATTCTCGAGGCACGCGAGTCGGGTGAAGGTCAGGTGCTCGATGTCGCGATGGTCGACGGCGTCGCGACCCTGCTGGCGCCTTACTTCGGCATGGTGCCCGCCGGCACCTGGCGCGACCGTCGCGAGGACAATCTGCTCGACGGCGCTGCCCATTTCTACGGGGTCTACGCCACGGCCGACGGGCGCCATGTCGCCGTCGGCGCGATGGAGCCGAAGTTCTACGCCGAACTCTGCGATCGTCTCGGCGTCGGCGTCCCCCGTGACGACGACGCGCCGGCGACGTGGGCCGCACACCGCACCACGCTGGCTGCACGCTTCGGCGAGAAGTCTCGCGACGAATGGGAGCAGATCCTCGATTCGCCGGGATGCTGTGTAACGCCGGTGCTTTCGTTGGCCGAGGCGCCGCGACATCCGCACCTTGTTGCGCGGAAAACATTCATCGACGTCGACAGCATTACTCAGCCCGCGCCGGCGCCGCGCTTCTCCCGTACCCGGCCCGCAGCGCCCTCATCGCCATCGCTGCCGGGCGATCACACGCGCCTGCTGCTGCGCGAGATGGGATTCGACGCCGACACCATTACCACGCTCGAGGACGCCGGCGTAGTGGCCCAGAGCAGCTCGCGGTAACCGAACCCAGAGAGGACGACAGATGTCGTGGGACTTCTCCACCGACCCACAGTGGGCGCAACAACTCGAATGGGTCGTGGACTTCGTGCGCACCGAGTGCGAGCCGATCGACTTGATCGTCAAGGAGTCCCACGATCTCAACGATCCCGTACGTCAGGCGCTCATCCCGCCGCTGCAGGAGATCGTCAAGCAACGGGGACTGTGGGCTACCCACCTCGGGCCGCATCTGGGCGGTCCGGGCTACGGTCAGGTGAAACTGGCGCTGCTCAACGAGATTCTGGGCCGTTCGGAGTGCGCGCCGATCGTCTTCGGCTCCCAGGCACCCGATTCCGGCAACAGTGAGATCCTCGCGCACTACGGCACCCCCGAGCTCAAAGCACGCTACCTCGAGCCGCTGTTGGACAACCGCATCGTGTCCTGCTTCTCGATGACCGAGCCGCAGGGCGGCGCCGACCCGAAAGTGTTCCGCACGACCGCAGTCGCCGACGGTGATCACTGGATCATCAACGGAGAGAAGTGGTTTTCATCGTTCGCATCGATGGCGTCGTTCATCATCGTGATGGCGATGACCGACCCCGATGCGCCACCCTATGAGCGCTACTCGATGTTCGTCGTGCCCGGCGACACCCCGGGCATCAACGTGTTGCGCGACGTCGGGCTGGGGTATCAGCCGCTGGGTGGCGCAGGGCGTGAAGGTTACGTCCGCTACGAGAACGTGCGGGTGCCCGCCGATCACATGCTGGGCCCGCGGGGTGGGGCCTTCGTCGTCGCCCAAACCCGTTTAGGCGGTGGGCGTATTCATCACGCCATGCGCACAGTGGGGTTGGTCCGGCGGATCTTCGACATGATCTGCGAGCGGGCGGTGTCGCGCTACACCCAGGGCGAGGTGCTGGCCAACAAACAACTCGTCCAGGAGATGGTCGCCGACTCGTGGATGGAGATCGAGGCCTTCCGCCTGCTGACCCTTCAAACCGCTTGGAAGATCGATCAATTCAACGACTACAAGGCGGTGCGGGCCGACATTTCGGCGGTGAAGGCGATGATGCAGAAGGTGCTGCACGATGTGTCGTCGCGGGCGCTTCAGCTGCACGGGTCGTTGGGCACCACTCATGAGATGCCGTTCGTCCAGTACCTGGTGGAGTCCTTCGTGCTCGGTCTGGCCGACGGTCCCACCGAAGTGCACAAGGTGACGTTGGCCCGCCTGTTGCTCAAGGACCGCGCCGCTGCACCCGATCTGTTTCCCTCCGAACACCTGCTGCGGTTGCGTGCGGCCGCGGAGGCCAAGTTCGCGGACAAGCTAGCGGGCATCCCCCGCGGCCAGGCTGGCTAGTCCAGCATCGACCGGGCACGCGCCAGCAACCGCGGGAGAGTCGCTGCCAGGGCTTCCAATTCGGCTCGCGGAGAGCGTCTTCGGCGGTTATGCTTGACGATCAGCGACCACGTCGCCGCTGACTTGAAACACGCCAACGCGGTGAACCAGGTCATGTCGGTGACCTCGCCACCCAACTCGTGTTGGTAGATCTGGGCGAGTTCGGCGGTCGGCGGTGCCAGACCGGCCGAGGCCGGAACACGTTGGTAGGTATCCGGATCGCAGTTGACCAGGAACCAGCCCGCATCAATACGCGGATCACCGATCGACCAGATCTCCCAATCGATCACCGCATTGATGTGGGGTCCGACAGCCAACAGGTTGCCCAATCTAAAGTCACCGTGAACCACGCTGGGCCCCATAGCCGTTGGCGCGCTACTCAACAAAGCGTCGCGCACACCCTGCCAGTCGGGCACCAGCGCCGCATCGACGGTCTGCAACGTCTCACACCAGCGCTGGACTTCCGCGACCGGATCGATGACCGGTTCACCGCTCAGGCCAAGGTCGATCGGCGACAGACTGTGCAGCGCGGCCATGGCCCGGCACGCGTTGCGGTAGCGCTCGACCAGGTCAGGAGTCGATGGGTAACCGTCGAACAGCGGCTCCACGCAGTCGCCTTCGACATGGGACGTCACGAACAACGGCGGGGTGTGCGGCGGGTTTCCCAGATCCTCCCACAGCACTTCGGGCACCGGAACCTGCGTCGCAGCAAGCGCTTTGATGATGCGGGCCTGACGCAGAACGTCGCGGTGCGCGACCGGCTCGACTCCCGGTGGCGCAACTTTGATCACCACTGCGCGGCCGGCCCGCGCACCCCGAAAGGTGAAGCTGGACGCACCGCCGGCGAGCGCAGTGACGTCGGTGACGTTGGCGCCCGCGAGGCGCCGTCGCAAGTCGTCGAGGTCGACCTCGACCATCTACCCGGCCGGTTTCGACCAGCCGACTTCGGCGAGGAAGGGCTGGGTGTGTGCGATGCGCCCGGTCATGGTCTTCGGATCGCCCGTGCACAATCGGAAGGCGGTCTCGGTGATCAATTCGATGTCTTCGGTGTCGGTCTTGGCCAGGTCGAGCGTGCCTGCTCCGGGGGTCGCCACGGGATTGGACGGAGCGGCAGCATTGACCGCGATGCCGTCGTCGTAGAGTTCGGCGGCAAGACTTTTGGTCAGCCGATTGAGTGCGGCCTTGGCCGTCCCGTAAATGCCGAAGCCAGCGGTCCGGTCGAATTCGGAGAACGGCGGCCCGGGTGGCAGGTCGCCACCCACCGAGGTCAGGTTCAGAATCCAGCCCTGTCGCCGTTCGCGCATCGAGGGAATCGCTAATTGACAAAGGTGCAGCGGCCCCAGGACGTGCATCTCCATCATCAGCCGCACCCGCCGCTCGGGGAATCCGTCCAGGGGCCGCAGAAATGTCACGGCAGCGTTGTTGACCAGGATGTCGGGGGCGCCGACGGCGTTCACCACCTCAGCGAAGAGCCTTTCACGTTCCTCGGATTGGGACAGATCCGCCTGAACCGCAACGGCCCGACCGCCAGCAGCCAAGATCTCGTCACGGGTCTGGCTCAGCGACCCCTGGTACTTGGGATCGGGGTCCATCGTGCGCGCGGTCAACGCCACCGTGGCACCTTGCGCCGCAAGCCGTGCGGCGATCGCCTTGCCCAGCCCTCGGCTGCTTCCGGTGACCAGAGCCACCATCCCGTCACACCATTGGTCAGCGCTCATCGTCGACCTCCTAGGCACCGCCCGCCCGGCGGAAACGGCTTCTCCAATGTAGAGAATGCCATTATCGTCAGTCGACCGGAAGTATTAGGCATGGCGCCGCCCGCGCAGCGTCGACGATGGCCTAGACGGCCCCGCTGCCCCCCAGCTGCTCGCCGGCAACGGTCGCCGCCCAGGCGAGCAGTCGGCGCCACAGCCGGTGCCGGCTGGACGCCATGTTGTGGCAGTGTGCGCTGTCGGCCAACACGACGGTGGTGATGTCGGGGCTACTGCGAAACAGGCCGGCCTCGGCGCGTGGATCTGGTGAGACGTCGACGACGCCATAGCCAATAAGCACCGGAACGTCGATCTGAGCCGCGTGCTCGGCGACCACACCAGGGATCATGGCCGTACCGAACACGCGCGGTACCACCGACTTTGCGGCGACGGAGTCGGCCTCGACGACATCGGCGGGGACGTCGGCAAGGTGAAACCAGCTCTGTAAGTGCTCGCGGGGGCCCTCGAAATAGGGTTCGGGAAGAGCGGAAAGGATCTCCTGCGCAAGTGCGGCGCGGCCTTGCGGAGTCGCGGAACGGGCGATGAATGCAGGATCCAGGTTCAGCGGTGCGACGTGTTGATTGGTACACCCGAGGATCGCCAGCCCGGCGTAGCTGGAAAACAACGATTGTTGAGCGATCGCCAGGTATCCACCCAGCGAATGCGCTATGGCCACGGGCGGTGCGTCGTTGCCGGTTGAATCTGGCAGCGCGGAGACGGCACACGCTAGCGCGGCAGCGATGTCGGTGAAATCGAAATCGCGCACGGGTTTGGAACTTTCGCCGGTGCCCAGCGGATCGATCGTTACGACAGCATAGCCGTTCTCGGTGGCGAACTCAGCGAAGCTGTACCCGCGACGGCCGGGAATGTCGAGGTCCCAGTATTCGCGGCTATAGGTGCCGCCCGGCAGGCAGACAAGTACAGCGCCAGCGGCCGCGCTTGTGCGCGCCGGGTAATAAGTCGCTGCCAGCGACGCTTGCTCCCCGATCACGTCGCTGACGTCAAGGCGCATCGGTTGGGCGGAAAAGGTCATAGCGTGCAATTCCTTCGCATTCCGGTGCGGACGTTCCAACGATTCGTAAAGAATCTTCCAAGAATTCGCAGAGGTAACGAAGAGAACCTTTTCGCAGATAGCCACTTCGTACCGCTGGCTTTTGAAAAGGACACAGCATGATCGGCATCAGCATTGCTACCGCGGCCCGGACCGCTTGCGTTGCGGTGCTGGCAGATGCCGCTGCGCTGGGATTGGCGATGGGCACAGCCCAAGCCGCTCCCGGCACGCCCGACCCGCCGAGCAGCACGGGCACCCTCTACGGAGACCCCGCGACGGCCGCCCCCTACTGGCGTTACCAGCAATACGACGATGACTGCGTGCCGATGGCGGTCGCCGACGTGGTCGGTGAACTGACCGCTGACGAGCCCTCTGAGCAGGCCATCATCAAGGTGGCCCAATCGACTCCGAGCGCCGTCCACCCTGGGCCGATCTACACCAAGCCGAAGAAACGCAAGCCGGGCAACGGTACCTCGTTTGAGGATGAACCGGCGCTGCTCGCGCACCACGGCATCCACGCTGTGGACACTGACAAGGAAAGCGCTGCAAAGACCGGTGTCCCCACGGGCATGAAGGCATTCGAGCAGGATGTGGCCCACGGCTGCAAGGTGATCGTCGCGGTCAACGCCGAAATCATCTGGCGCGAGCCCGTCGAGGACAAAACCCAGACGGTAAACCCGAATCCAACCACGCCGTGGTGGTGACCGGTGTCGACGCCGGAGCCAGCATCGTGCACCTCAACGACAGCGGCAGCGAGGACGGCCGAGACGAGCAGGTACCGATCGACGTCTTCATCAGATCGTGGGCCAGCAGCGACGACGAAATGACAGTCACCAGCTAAGCGCGTCAAGAGCAAGTGCGCGAAAATGCTGCTACCAGCGCTGCCGCCCGGCCTACGATTTCGGCATGCCGATACTTGGAGACGCGCCTGTCGTCGTCGCCCGACTGACGACGTCGACATCCAACGCATTGCGCGTTCCGCTCACCACCCCCGACGGCGCTGAATTAGCGCGCGCCAACAAAAGGGTGCCGCCTTAGTGGCGCGTTCGGCTTGTTGTTCGGCTGACCTGATACTTCTCGGCCTTGGCTGTTGCATTGGTGGCACGTCGCGCTGACACGACCGACCAGACTGCCGAGCTTTCCGGCGATAACCACGCCGGCCAGACTGATCCACTCAGGGCTGTGCACGGAGGTGACGTTAGCTTGAACAGAATCCGAGAGGTAATGGTGCGGCAGAGCCAGCGGCAAGATCGACGGAATCAGCTACAAGCTCGGCACCCGACGATTACGTTCACCACCTATGAAAGCAACGGCGCTGCTTATAGGGCTGATTACAGGAGCCGTGGCTCGCGACACTCGACGACACCGGTGTCCAGCCTGGTCGTCGTCGCCGTCACGATCAACTCAGCTGCGGGACAACGTGTTTGATGTAGGATCGTTCGTGGGCAGGCTGTCGGGTGAAGCGAGTCCTTGCGCCTGTGCGCGGAAACAGCCTTCGAAATGACCGTTCTCGATCCCGACGGTCTGCATGAACGAGTGGGCGACGACCGGGCCGACTAGCCGAAACCCCGCTTCCCGCAACGCTACGGAAAGCTGGCGGGACTCCGGGCTTACCATCCGGCCATCGGCCCAGCTCCGTAGTCGATGGTGTTTACGAGGTTGATGTTGCCACGCCAGTTGCGACAACGAGTATTTCGACAGGAGACGAGCGTTGTGCAGCGTGGCTTCGATCTTTCGCCGATTGCGAATGATAGAGGTATCGGCCATCAATCGTTCGACCTCGTCGGGGGTCATCGCGGCCACAGCCGCCGGGTTGAATCCGTGAAACGCTGTGCGCAGGTTGTCTCGCTTGTCGAAGACAGTCGCCCATGACAGGCCGTTCTCGAAGTACGTCAGCGCAAGCGCTTCGAACAGCATGGCCTCGTCGTGTGTCGGCGTTCCCCATTCGTGATCGTGATAGGCGGTCAAATCGCGGCCCGTCTCGGTAGCCCAACGGCAGCGGGTGACGCCGTCGGCGGTGGATACAACGGTCGCCAGCTGCGGTGGCATATCGACACCGGCCATCGCCTTCACCCCACGGGCCTATCAACCGTATTTGCTCGTTGCCGTTGGGCTTTCGTCATCGTGCCTGCGGGTTCTCAAGGACTAGCGCGATACCCTGCCCTGAGCCGATACAGACGCCGGTTACCCCGTATCGCGCGTTGTGTTCACGCAGTTCGGTGGCCACGGTCAGCACGTACCGGGTGCCTGAGGCGCCGAACGGGTGCCGGTGGCGACCGCTCCCCCGTTGGGGCTGAGGTTGTCATCGGGAATCGTGAACCCGCCCAGTTGGTTGGATAGTTCACGCAACACTCCCAGCGCTTGGGCGCTGAATGCTTCGTGCACTTCCCAAACGTCGACCCGGTCGGGGGTGAGTCCGGCGCGCTTGAGCGCCAATGGAATAGCCCACGCCGGCGCAAGTCCCATGATCAGTGGATCGAGTGCGTAGACCGCCGACGACACCACCCTGGCCAAGGGAGCGATACCGAGCTCGGCTGCCTTCTCTCCTGATGCGATCACGATCGCGCTGGCCCCATCGGTGAGCGGGGATGAGTTGCCAGCGGTCATCTGACTGGTGCCGGCCTGGACCGGCAGAGCGGCCAGCCGTTCGACGGTGGTGTCATCGCGAATGAACTCGTCGTGCTCGAATACTCGCGCTGGGGTGGTCTTGGTTGCCGGGATCGCCACGGGCATAATCTCTTTGGCCAGCCGGCCAGAGTCGCGAGCCGCTGCGGCCCGGTGTTGGGACCGCAAGGCGAACGCATCTATCTCCGTGCGTGTCAGTCCGTAACGGTCTGCCACGTTCTGCGCTGTCTCGATCATCGAGATGTATGCGTTGCGGGCCAATAAGGCCGGGTTCGGTGGGCCGCCGGCCCCGGCCCACATCGTGTCGAGCAGGAAAACGGGGCCGCGGGGGGAGAACGGTGCGTCCCCTTTCATCAAGGCCCAGCCTGATCGGGACATCGATTCGACCCTGCAGGCGATACCGACATTCAGATCGCCGGCCATGATCGCGTGGCTGATGTTGACCGTCGCGCTCACTGACGAACCGCAGAACCGGTTGATCGTGGCGGCGGCGACACTGTCAGGGAAGCCGACGGCCAGTGCAGCCCATCGGGCGACATCGCCCATTCCCTCGTGGGCTGGGTTCACGCAGCCGGCGATGATGTCTTCGACCTGCTCAAGGGGTAGCCCGACGCGCTCACAGGCACCTCGCATCGTCATCCCCAGCAGATCATCGAGCCGCAGATGCGACAGCGATCCCCCGTAACGCGCGAACGGTGTGCGTGTCCCGCCAAGAATGAACGCATCAGTCATCGCCGGCGCCCGCTGGTGACGCGAGCGGAACACTGGGCGACCCAATGTACCCCGCAGGACCGGTGGACCGGTTCTCTCTTCATCTGAAGAGCGAACCGAAATGGTTGTCGGCGTGGCGAACTCGGATCGCCGAAATGACCAGTACGGGCTGCCGGACTTGTTGGCTGATGACGTTCATGGGAACCGCTCCGATGTCAGCGAATGGGTTAGGTTCTGCAGTGTCGCTTGTGAACTACCCCTTAGGCACCTCAGCAAATCCCGGTTCTCCCGCGTCTACAACAGCATTGAACCGGTAGCGGGTTTCGAGACGCTCGCTGATCTCTTGGATCGCGCTCTCGGGAAGCGCAGTGACATCGAAGTTCTCGCGTATGCGCGCGGGCGTGACGGATGCCGTGAGAACTGCGCTGCCGCGCTGGATACCCCAGGCCAGAAGCACCTGCGCGGGAGTCTTTCCAAGACTATGGGCGATCGAGACAACGAGAGGGTCGTCGAGCAGTCGCGGTTCCAGCGCGTGCCCCAGCGAAGCGAATGCCAACAGGATGATGCCTTCTGTCTTGCACAATTCATGGAGGTCCCATTGCGGGTGATACGGGTGCGACTCGACCTCCACGACCGCCGGCTTGATGCGCGCGGTATCGACGATCTCTCGGGTGCGTCCGGCGTCGATATCGGACAGGCCTATCGCTCGAACAAGCCCCTCATCGACAAGGCTCTCCATCGCGGCCCACGTTTCCTCTAACGTGACTCCGTCGTCGTAGACGACAGCGCCGTGCGGGTCGCGCGGATCCTGGTCATCGCCGGGCCTGAACGCGAACGGCGTGTGCACCAGATACAGATCGACAGCGTCTAGCCCGAGTCTGTTCAGACTGGCCTGCAGCGCGGGCTTGACCCGCTCGGGTCGATGGTTGTTGTTCCACAGCTTTGTGGTCACAAACAGCTCCTCACGGCGGACCGTTCCGTGCGCGAACAACTCTTTGAGCGCCGCGCCGACCTCCGCTTCGTTGCGGTACCGCTCAGCAGCGTCGAGGTGGCGGAACCCCACCTCGACCGCGGTCTTGACGGCATTTCGCGTCTTGGTGTTATCGGAAAGCGAAGTCCCGAACCCGAGCGCCGGAATCTCGCCGCTGCCGTTGTTCAAGATAAATCTGTGCTGACTTAGATTCTCATTCGATGCCATGGCTCTCGGCCTCCTTGTTCATCAATTTCATTTGGGTTAGCCATGCCCCTGCCGCTGAATACGTTCGGGGACAATGCGTTCCGTGACGTCCGCGCGAGCAAGGGGCGCGGTCATCAGCCACCCTCCACCCAATCGGCCGTCAAGCTGGCCAGACTCAGACCGGTAGCGAGTTCGGACAGTGCTGACGTTCATGCGGACGGCACATAGACGGCGTCGGCGGCTACTGAGGCGACGCCGAGTTCGGCCGCAACCGCGTCGATCCCTTGCTGCGCGATGTTGAGGTCCACCCCGCCGTCGGGGGTGAAGTACGGGCCGATGTAGCGTTCGTAGTACCACTGCACTTCATCACGCGTCAGCCGGTCGAGGAACCAGCCGATGTAGTCGACGGCCAGGCCGGGTTGTTCGGCAAGGGTCCGCAGCGCCCGCTGGTTGGCCCGCACCAGGGCCTGCAGCGCGGGGCTGTCTAGCGGGATTTGAATGGGGTCCACCGCGACGCCCACGGTGGGAATTTGGAAGTAATCGCCGACCCAGGCCAGCACGTGAAACCCTTCTTCCTCGGCGACCTGTTCAGGTGAGAGCGTGCTGCCGACGTAGGCGGCGTCGATCGAGCCGTCCCGAAGGCGTCGCAGGTCCATCTGGTAGTCACCCGGATGGCGCACCACACACTCCAGGTCGCGGTCGGGATCCAGGCCGTGCTTACGCAGGACGATCCGGGCGAAACAACCAGGGGGGCTGTGGGCGGCGTGGACCGCCAGGCGCCGCCCACGAAGATCCGCCATGGACGTCACATTGGCGCTGCCGAGAAACCAGAACAGCGGATAGTGGGTGTTCACGCTCAGCACTGTCCAACCGATGCCGTCGGTCAGCCGCGACAACAGGCCCCGGCCCAGACCGATCGTCGCGCCGCGGCGCACACGCTCGATGTCCCAGCCAACCCCGTCGCGCACGGCGACGTGGACACCTTCGTCCTCGTAGTAGCCCTCCTGGTCGGCGACATGGGCGACCAGCTCCTCGTGGATACCACGCCCGACATAGGCCAGATCGATGGTCTGCACGGCCAAAACCCCTTCCCCAACCAGGTGACTTCCGCAGCGGCGGAACTGGTTTCAATCCATGGCAAGGCCGCCGTTGACCTCCAGGCAATGGCCGGTGGTGAAACCGGAATCCTCACTCGCCAAGAAAGCCACCGTCTTGGCCACCTCATCGGGGCGGACGAGGCGCCCCATGGGATTGGTTGCGCCGAGTTGACGCACCTCTCCGGCCGCCAACAGCGCGTTCGCTGTTGTGTCGGCCACCGTGGCGGGCGAAACGAGGTTTGCGGTGACTCCGTGCGGCGCCAGTTCGAGTGCGACGTACCGGACAAACTGGTCCATCGCCGCCTTGGCGGTGCCCACCGTGATCATCCCGTCGCGGGGCCGACGGGACAACACCGTGGTGAGATACACCAGCCGGCCGTAGCTACGGGAAATCATGCCCGGCACAACGGCTTTGGTGAGCATGAAGGCGGCATGCAGCTCTCGGTCCAGCTTGCCGCCGAGCTGCTCCCAGCTCAGATCGGCGAACGAGGTGACATCGTAAGGGATCAATGCGTTGTGCACGAGTACGTCGACCCGGCCCCACTTTTCGTTGGTTTCGTCGACCATGGCGGCGACATCACCGGGTGCGGTGACATCGGCCCGAATCGCCACGGCCTCGCCACCAGCCGCGCTGATGGCCGCCACCACCTCGTCCGCTTGCTCGGCACTCGACCGGTAGTTAACTACCACCCGAAATCCGCGCTCCGCGAGGACTGATGCGGTTGCCGCACCGATTCCCCTACTGGCTCCGGTGATTAACGCGACACGACCCATCAGCGTTACCTCGGTCTCTATTTACTGGCCAGGTAGCTTGCCGAACTGGGACAACTCCCTGACGGCCAGACGGAGGGACGATCTCGAATTCATCGAACACCGAAAATTCCTGACAAGCTGTCAAGACGACGTGGGCTGGCAAGCCAGAACGGTACACCTGCGACACACCTCGGTAAAGGGTGCCAGCGCACGTGACGATCGATGTTTACACGACTGACATTCAACGCAGCGGCGATGGTGCTGGCCAGTTCACCGCTTGCGTGCATGCGCTGTACGGGCGAGGGCGCGCGGCCATGCGTCGTCCAGGTCGGCAGCCACGTCCCTACGGTCGTCGAGGGCGATGAGGTCGATGTCCTCGCTGGGCCGACCCTCGGGAGGGCGCGTTCGCGCTAGGTCGGTTCCGCCGATGAACTGAATCCGCTCGCCGAAGTTGGCACTCAGAAAGGCCAACACGTACGAGACGACGTGATCGCGCTCGACCTGCTCCGGTGCGAATCCAAATCGCCCGGCTTCTCGTCACGTTCATCCTTGTCCACGACGCACTCCGGCCCATGACTCCGCACGTTGCAGCGATGCCTTGAGCCGTTGGTCGGTTGTGCGCGCTTTCAAGGCACCGCTTTCCCCTGACCGCAATGCGAACCGACTGCGGATGCCGGGGACAGATGCAGTCCGATCACTCCATGCCCTTCGGCGGACATAAGCAATCCGGCTAGCTACGAATCCAACAAAGCAGGCCTAGACACCTACCTGCAAACCAAGATCGTCTGGGGACAATGTAGGTCCAGGTGACTAACTTCAACCGCGATCGACAAGCCGATAACGGGAAAGCTGCGGCGTCGCGATGGTGTACCGGCGCACCCGGTTACCGACAACAGCGTGACCCGCGATGTTCTCCCACCACGCTAGCAACACAAGCCGATTCTGAGAGGGTTATGCTGCGGGATCGAGATGCGCGTCGGGGTCCCGCCCGATGGCGGAATGTCGATGCATCCACTGGGAGGAAAGATAGCCATGGATGATGACGTGCGGGTCGCCCTGCGGCGCCACTGGGCGGCCTCCGACGCCAACGACTTTGCGACGGAGCACCAAATCTACCGAGCTGATGCAGTTCTCGAGTATCCGCAATCGGGCGAGCGCATCCGCGGCCGGCACAACATTCAGGCGTCGCGTACCGCGCAGCCCAGCACGAAACGCTTCACGGTGCGACGCATGCTTGGCGGAGGTGATCTTTGGATCACCGAACTCGTACTGACCTATGACGGGCAACCCTTCTACGTGGTTAGCATCATGGAATTCGAGGGTGCTGAGGTGGTGCGTGAGACCCAATACTTCAGCGAGGCGTTCGAGCCGGGACCATCTCGCGCTCAATGGGTCGAACGAATGTGATAAACGCCCCCTTGGGCGACCAACCAACGCCCGCAGCGCGCCAAAATATTGCCGCGTACCTCGCTGACGGCGATCTGCCACGAAGGTTGTCGCGGGAGATGAGCAACCGGCACGCGCAACACGTTGTGAATATGGTGCGCTCGGCTGCCGGCTCACACCCCGGCGATCGTGCTCGCCGACGCCGATCTGGAGCGCGCCACCAACGGCATCGCGTGAGGATGCCTGTGCAATTCGGGGCAGGCCTGTGCGTCGGTGGAGCGCGTCTACGTCGAGGAGCCCGTGTACGAAGAGTTCGTCGTCAAGCTGACCCGCAAGGTCGCAGAGTTGCGGCAAGGCCCGGACGACCGCAGCTGCAGCTACGCGCCGAGAACCGCAGGCTCTGCAATGATCTCGCGCGAGCCCACGGTGAGCTCCGGGCCGCAGCTGCGCGAGCTTGAAGCGCCCCAGTAAGGAGTTGAGTATGGTTAGCGATCGCATACGTGGCAATCGACTCGCGGCAGCGACGGTCGCCTTCGTCGTCTACACGACGGTGATGCTCCTGCTAGAACGGCGCATGCGCCAGACCGGCGGTCCGGGGATTATTCCATTTGAGTTGGCAGGCAGCGCTTCTCGAGCTGAGGACATGATGACCCGCTGGGGCAGCGACGGTCAGAGGGCCGCGCGGTTATCCCTGTGGCTCGATTTCGGCTACATGGCAACCTACGGCACGCTCACCGCGCTGCTTGTCGACCGCGCACGTCGACGTCGCGGCCACCCAGCTGCCCTGACTGCCATGGTGATCGTTGCCGTCGCCGCCGACGCGACGGAGGGAGTCTCGCTGATAAAGGTACTCAACCGCACACGCGTCACCGTTTATTCGCGGCGCGCGCAGATCGCGGCTCTCATCAAGTTCGCAGTTCTTGCCAGCGCCCTCGGATACGTCGCCGCGGATCGTTTGATTTCCGATACCCGGATCCGGTAGCTCCGGACGAGAGCCCGTTGGCCTAAAAGACAACATGAAAATGCGGTTATCCACCACTGTCATGGACACCCGTCCACGACATACAGCACCAGCTCGCAGGCTGATTTAGCATGCGACAGGTCAAGATAACCGCGCACAGTCGCGGGTCGGTGAATGTCGTTGTCCAGGAGGAGAAGGGCTCGTTGGAGACGATGGCGATGGCCGAGCGTTCCTCCCGTTCGGTGAGAACTTGAAACAGCAGCTCCGCCTGACCTGCGGTTTTTGGTGGAGCTAAGGAGACTCGAACCCCTCCCTTGACCAGGCAAAATACGGGCTCACCTGCGGTTTCGCTACGTCTCGTTCCGATTCGTCCCCGCTCGTTACCTACGGTTTTGTTCTCGGGTCTTGACGGCGTCAAGAGGGCCGGGGAATGAACCCAGGCACGCCGCTCTTCACCACTGTGTTGAACCTGACGTTCGAGGTGATGCGGTACCGGATGTCCTGCATAGCGTCTTCTGGCAGCGTCGAAACCTCGAAGTTCTCGTGGATGCGCTGCGGTTTGGTCGACGTGGTCAGGAAAGCAGTGCCACGCTGTGCCGCCCAGGACAGCAGCACTTGAGCCGGCGACATGTGCACGCGCTCTGCGATCGCGGTAATCACCGGGTCGTCGACGAGTTTCGGTTCCATGGCATGCCCCAGCGGGGCGAATGCCAGCAGCACAATCCCATGCTCTCGGCAAAAGTCGAGCAGGTCCCATTCGGGCAAGTATGGGTGGGATTCGACCTGCACAACGGCGGGCTTGATCCGCGCCACCGCAACAATCTCGCGCAACCTCTCCAAAGTGATGTCCGAGAGCCCGATCGCCCGGCAGGAACCGTCGTCGATGAGGCTCTCCAGCGCCTGCCACGTGTCCTCTAACGTGACCCCCGTGTCATAGATCACCTGGCCGCGGTCGTCTCGCGGGTCTTGGTCGTCGCCGGGCTGAAAGGCGTAGGGAGTGTGGATCAAATAGCAATCGACGTAGTCGACTCGCAGTCGACGGCGACTCGCATCGAATGCGGGCTTGACCCGCTCCGGGCGATGATTGGTGTTCCACAGCTTCGTGGTGACGAACAAGTCTTCCCGCGCGAGGGTCCCCGCCTCGAGTGCTTCCCGCAGCGCATCACCTACCGCCGCTTCGTTGCCGTAGCGTTCTGCGCAATCGAGATGTCGAAAACCCACTTCCAGTGCGGTCTTGGTGGCTTGCTTGGTCGTGACGAGATCCGGAATCAGCGTGCCAAATCCGACCGCGGGCATCGCACCAGATCCGTGGGTCAGTTGAATCCTTGAATAACGAAGCGCATCAGATGTTGTCATGCCCGTACTCCCGTGTTGGGTAGACCTCGATTGAAGATCGTATCGGCTGAGTGCTCAACTCGCGCGGGAGGCGATGGTGACGGTAGCGTCTTGAGGAGTCTTCGACAGCGGAGCAGGGGCCTGGAAAATGAGTTTGGTTTTATGGGGTTATCTGACCGTACTCGCCCTGGTACTGGCGTTGGTGTTTGCCGCCTTTGCTGCTGTATACGTGAAGAGGCTGGAGGACCGAGCGCCTACTGCGATAGGCGACGAAATAGGCAGCGCCAAAGCAGTTGTGCGTAAAGTCCGCAAACGCGAAGCAATGTCGACAGATGAGTTGGAGTTTGCGAAGCAAATCATCGGCGCTCGTAGCTCCTTGATGACGTTCTGCATCCCCGGCGCTTTGTTCATGGTGGGATGCTTTTATGTGTTCGGCAGTCTTTACCACTTGCATGGAGCGACGCCCTCCGAGCGGACATTTCTCGGGGTGTTCCCCATGTTGGCCGCCACAAACTTCACGACTCAGATTCTCCGCAGCGCAAGGTTGAAAAGGCGTCTGCGGAAGATGTCTTGAGGCAACACACAAGGCATCCGGTGTGGTCGACGGCAGGTGGGTACGCCCGACGGTCTTCGCGGTCGCGTTCCGGCCGCATGCCGATAGTCTTGCACGATCATATGTCCATTGGGTACATGACCGTCTACTATCTGCATTGGCGTGCGGGCGGGAGCGGGGGCGAGAATACGATGTCCAGACCGGATTCCGGGAGGTGATCGAATGAGCCCTCGTTCAGTCGGCAGGACTGTCTTGGCGCGAGTCTGGATGCCGTTGGTTGCCGTCGTTGCGCTCGCTGTGGGTGCGGTAGGCATGTGGAAGGTGCACGAGTTCTCCAATCCCCCGCCTGTCATCACCGTCAATGAGCCGGCAGCACCTCCGGAGTTCAGTATCAAACGGCTCACGTATGAGTTGTTCGGCTCCGTCGGGCAAGGGGGGATGCTCGTCTGGGTGGACATCGACGGGCATCCGCATCAGGTTGATCTCACGACCTTGCCGTGGTCGCACACGGAGGCGACCACACTCACCGTGGTGTCCGGCAGCATCTCGGCGCAGGTTCATGGTGGTCAAGTCGGCTGCCGATTGCGGGTGAATGGCGTTGTCCGCGCTGAACAGTCCGATACCCATCAGGATGCACACGTCTTTTGCCTGGTAAAATCCGCATGAGCGAGCATCGGGCCGAGCATCGGGTGAAACGACCCTTCGTCCCCAGAATGGTCCGCGTCTTCGCGATACCGATCATCGCCTTTTGGGCCCTTCTTGCCGTGTCGACGAACACCTTCATGCCGCAGGTAGAGAGGGTCGCAGAAGAGCTCGCGGGGCCGGTGGTCCCGCACTACGCGCCGTCGCAGCGGGCGTTGCTGGCCATCGGTGCGAAGTTCCACGAGTCCAATTCGACCAGCTTGGCCATGGTCGTGCTGGAAGCCAACCGCCCGCTGGGCGACGTGGACCATCAGTACTACGACGATTTGGTGCGCCGGCTGAAGCAAGACCCCAAGCATGTGCAGTACGTCATGGATCTGTGGGGGAAGCCGATCACCGCGGCGGGGGCGCAGAGCCTGGACGGTAAGTGCGCGTACGTGCTGCTACGTCTCGCGGGCGATATCGGCCAAATGCAAGCGAATGAGTCCGTTAGTGCCGTTCGGGATACCGTCGCGAAGGACACGCCGCCGCCAGGGCTCAAGGTCTACGTCAGCGGTGCGGCCCCGCTCGCCAAGGACACGGTGGCTATTGCGAATTCAAGCTTGAACAACATCACGATCGTGACGATCTTACTCATCACCGGGATGTTGTTGCTGGTGTACCGCTCCATCGTCACCCTGTTTGTGCCCTTGGCCGGAGTTCTGTTCGAGCTGCTGGTCGCGAAGGGGGTTATCGCAACCCTCGGGCATTTGGGGTACATCGAGCTCTCGTCATTCGCCGTGAACATCGTCGTCGCACTGACCCTGGGAGCGGGGACGGACTACGGCATCTTCTTAATGGGCCGCTATCACGAGGCGCGACACGACGGCGAAGGCAGGGAGGAAGCGTTTTACACCGCATATAAGAGTGTCACGCCGGTCATCCTTGGCTCGGGGCTGACGATCGCAGGGGCGTGTTACTGCTTGACTTTCGCGCGACTCAACTACTTCCACACCATGGGGCCGGCCGTCGCTATCGCCATGCTGTTTACGATCACGGCAGCGCTGACACTCGGCCCGGCCTTCTTGACCGTGGGCAGCCTTTTCGGGCTTTTCGACCCGAAAAGCAAGGCCAAGGCGTATCTGTATCGGCGGATCGGGACGAGCGTGGTCCGGTGGCCGGTGCCTATCCTCGCGGCCAGTGCCGCTGCCGTCATGCTCGGCGCGATCTTCGTGCCGACGTACCGGCAGAACTACGACGACCGTCAGTACCAACCGCAGAATGGCTCCGCCAATCAGGGTTTCGCGGCGGCGGATCGGCACTTCCCAAAGAGCAAGCTGTTCTCCGAGATGCTGATGATCGAGTCGGATCATGATATGCGAAACTCGGCTGATTTCATCTCATTGGACCGGGCGGCCAAGGCCCTTGAGCGCCTTCCCGGCGTCGCGATGGTGCAAAGCATCACCAGGCCCATGGGCCGAGCTTTGGAACATGCCACCCTCCCCTACTTGTTCACCACGCAGGGCAGCGGTAGCGGTCAACAGCTCCCGTTCAACAAGCAGCAAAACGCTAATACCGACCAGCAGGCACAGATCACGACGCACACTGTCGCGGTCTTACGGAAAGAGATCGGCTTTTTCCAAAACATGTCGGATGAGCTGCACCAGACGGTTCTCACGGTCGAGGATCTGCAAAAGGTCACCGAGGAGATGAATTCGGAAATCTCAAATCTCGACGATTTCTTCCGGCCGATCAAGAGCTATTTCTATTGGGAGCGCCACTGTTTCGACGTCCCCATTTGCTGGACCTTCAGATCGGTATTCGACACGCTCGACCACATCGACAAGTTGGCCGAGGATATCAACGCCGCCAAAACGTCTCTCGAGGCCATAGACAGGATCTTGCCGCAAATCATCACGCAGCTGAAACTCACGGCCGACGATTCGGAGGCTTTAGCGGCTCTTTTAGTCAGCAGCTATGGCCAGTCGTCTCTGCAGTCCACACAGACCGACCAGACATTCTTCGACCAGGTCAATGTGGGGCTCGACTTCGACCAGTCCCGCAGCGATGACTTCTTCTACATCCCCCGAGAAGGTTTCGACAACGAAGACGTCAAGACGGGTATGCAGCTCTTGATGTCGCCGGACGGCCAGGCTGCCCGGTTCATCGTCACCCACGAGGGGGACGCCAATGGCCCGGAAGGCGTGCAGCATGTTGAACAGTTCCCCACAGCGATAACCGTGGCGCTCAAAGAGACCTCGCTGGCTGGCGCGAGAGTTTATATCGGCGGTTCGGGATCAACCAACAAGGACATCAAGGAATACGCCGCGTCCGATCTGCTTATCGTGGCGATCGCTGCCTTCGTGCTGATCTTCTTGATCATGTTGTTCCTGACGAGAAGTCTGATGGCCGCGTTGGTCATCCCCGGCACCGTGGCTTTCTCGTACGCCGGAGCGTTCGGGCTCTCCATACTCGTCTGGCAGCACCTCATCGGCCTGCCCCTGTACTGGTTGATATTGCCGCTCACGTTCATCATCCTGGTGGCGGTGGGTTCCGACTACAACCTCCTGTTGATCCTCCGTGTCAAAGAGGAGCTTCACGCCGGAATTCACACCGGTCTCATCCGCGCGCTCGGAAGTACGGGTGGCGTGGTGACATCAGCGGGTTTGGTGTTCGCGTTCACCATGCTGGCGATGCTCACAAGCGATCTCAGAACTATCGGTCAGGTGGGCTCGACCGTATGCATCGGCCTGCTGCTCGACACACTGATCGTGCGTTCGTTCGTCGTGCCGTGCATCCTCAGACTCCTCGGGCCTTGGTTCTGGTGGCCAACCCTGGTGCGTTCCCGTCCGCTACGGCAGCGATAAGAGCGTTATCAGATTCAGCGAATTGCGGCGATGGGCTCGCTGGTTCGGGACGCAACTTCATTTTACGCCTTTGACCTGCGGTTTTTGGTGGAGCTAAGGGGACTCGAACCCCTGACCCCCACACTGCCAGGACCAGGCGGGATGCGTGACCAGGCACGGTAGGGCCGTTTTCGGGCTGTCGTGTGCGTTGTTGGGCGTGCAACTGTCGTCGAGGTTGTCGTCAAAATCGTCGTCAGCGATAGCTTCGCGGTGTGCGTCAGCTCGGCCGCCTCTGACCCGGGTCGGGCTGACAGGATTTGAATCTGCGACCACTTGACCCCCGGTAAATAGCGGTAGGGCGTTTTCCCTGGTCGTGGGCATGAGCTGGGGTCGATGTCGAGAACCCGGTCCATCGTTGATCACCACTCGGTCCGGGTTAGGCATCATCGCGGCGGCCCAATTCGAGCCGCCGCCCCGCGTGACCACGTGAATTCTGTGCTCGGCGGCGATGCGCAGGACCGCGACGACCTCCTCAGAGGTGTTGTATGTGGGCCAAGTGTGTCGCCGTGCGCCGGCGAGCCGCCGGGTCAGCCAGTGGTGTGGACGATCAGTACGTCGATCTTGGCCTTGGTGGCGATACCTCCGGGGACCGAGAAAACCCGCCCGATGAGCGCGGATCGCGCGTGCAGTCCCACATTGCCGACCACTAGCAGATCGGCGTCAACCTTCTCGGCGAGGTCCACCAGCGCATTTACCGGAGCATCCTGAATCGGCCGATCCTCGATGTCCTTCGCCCCGGCCGCCTTGGCCCGATCACGGGCCTCGCGCAAGATCGCGTAGATTGGCGCGTTGCCGTGCACCTTATACGCCTCGTCCCCGAGGACGTCGGCCGCGCGCAAATCGTCCTTGTCGGGAAAGTACCCCGTCGCAATGATCAGCTTCGCGTTCGACTCGGCGGCAATCGCGCCAGCACGGTCGACCGCACGCAGCGACGACTCCGAGCCGTCAGTGCCGACGACCACGGTTTGATAGGCCTTCATTTGACCTCCCCGGCCTCGTCTGCAATTCCTATCGGAGACAGTAACGCGCCAATGCGTGCGGGCAAATTCCGCGAAAGGCAGCCAGTCCGCCGAAATCGCCGTCGACAACAGCCTTTATTTCGGCGGCAAACATCAGGCAGCCTGCCCGCGCCTTGTCCGCTTACGCACCCAGACCGGGTTGAATGCGATGGACTACGACGTGCACTTGTTCACCGACGCCGCGACCGGCGAGGACGCCGTGGTGTATCGGGCCGGGCCGTCGGGGCTGCGGCTGGCGCGTAGCGCCGCATGTATCCGCCCGGATGGTCGTCGTCGCCAGCCGCTTCCGTCCCGCCGGTGCCCATGATCGTGAATTCCCGTCCGACACCGACTCTTAGCGAGGCTGCCGCGGTGGGCCGGTTGTGTGAGCATGGCCTCCGATTCCTATTTTCACCGACCCGGCGACGGGTCGCGGCCAGCTGCTGTATCCGCGCTATGACGGCAATCTCGGGTTGATCACTCCGGTCGGCGACCGGAAGGAAGATGGTGCGTCGTGAACCTGCTCATGGACACCGTGATCGCGATCGAACCCCACATCGTCACTGGCATCCGCATCGTCGGCGACAGCTGACTGGCAATGTCAGCGTTAGTGCGCCTCGCGGTCCAAGCATTATCTTCAACGAAATCGCAACGGCGCTGCCCAGGGACCGGACATCGACGTCGTGCTAGTCGATCGGCAATGAAGCCGCTACATTAACGGCTGCTGCGGAATCGGCAGCAGCATGATGGCTTTCGTACGATTCGTGTGGTTGCGGCAAGCCGATTTTCATGGTGCGGGACGTAGCGCCAGCGATTAGGCTCCGGGGGCGTCGTTCCTAGCGGCTGACACGATGCGAGCAACCAGCTTGCCGCTACGGATGACCTCAATCGTCTGCCCTGCCGCAACCCTATCGAAATAACGCCCCGCACGCTTTCGCAGTTCGTCAAGCTCGATCCGCCGACCAGCGTCCGCCGGGATCGGGGTCATCCTCGACTCACCGGCTGACACGATCCGCGCCAGTAACCTACCGCCACGGACGACATAAATCGTCTCCCCGGCCGCAACCCGATCGAAGCACCGCCCGGCACGCGTTCGCAGTTCGTCAAGCCCGACCCACCCACCAGCGTCCGGTGCCACGACTTTGACAGAACGCGCCGGGATCGGAGCCACCCTCCAGTCACCGACCGACACGATCCGTGCCACCAACTTGCCGCGACGGACGACATCAATCGTCTCCCCGGCGGCAACCCGCTCGAGATACGTACACGCGTCACTCCGGAGTTGGCCTAGGCCAATCACTTCCCGCATTTCGCTCCGATCTCTGTGTTCACCGGCTGGCCGCGGGGTGTTGAACCAGCTGTGTGCGCAGCACCGCAGTGCGCTCCGATTCAGGGCACTCAGAGCGTTTCGATCTTTTCACCCATCATGCTAAGTATATGACTGTACGTGCGGTCAGTGTCAACAGTCCTGCCAGGGCTAAACGACGAGTCGGGGAAGCTGCACGCCGAGCTTCGTGCGAATGAGGGGCGTTAGGCGGGACGGGCGAGGTTCTCACCGCCGACAGGTCAAGACTGAGGCGAAAAGCGCTGTAAATCAGCATGATTGAACGCACAACGGACAATGGAGCCGACCTGAGTCACGTATCCGCAACATCTCAAAGCCATCGAAGTCTCACGGGCCCAACGGCGTAGCATATTCAGCGCTCCCAGCCGACCCGCGGTATGCATCCCCGGTTTCCGTATAGTCGAGGTTTCAGCTCCAGCGGGTTGATGGTTTATCACCTTGGTAGTCAGTCTGTTGCCGCGACACACGAGCCAGAGCGGCCTGCATCGCCGGCGCGTTGTCGCGCATGCTGGCGTGGTCTTCTTAGTGGAAGCGCACCGCAGAATAACCGTCGACACCACATCACCGGCCAAAACCACAAGCACTGCCATAATGCGGATCATCCAACCACGACCCAAGCGCACCGAGCGGCCGGTGGGTAACCGATGCTGCGCCACCCCGGATCATCAGCCAGCTTTAAAGTGACTGCCTCCGACTCTTTCGGACGAGCCGTCAGCAAACGTCGGTGGGGTTCAGCCGGGCGGCGCCAGCATGTCCTTCCATCCGTCGTCTCCTGTTTTACTCGAATTTTCGACCGCGTACTTGACACCGTCGGGCCCTACCAGTTCACCGCTCTGGGGAGTGTAGACGGCCGAGGGAGGCCCGCTCGGAGTGTAAACACACGGGTTGGGCTGTTGGCCGTTGCACTGCACGGTACCGGTTCCGGGCCGCGACAATGGGTCACTGACCGGCGGTGGCGTCCCAGAGACTCGATCCGAGGGTGCCGGGTTCAGGCCGTTGTCGACCGACGGCGCCGGGATCACCATGCCTGGTTTCACCGGCTGATCGCAGCGCGCCGCAGGCGCCGGGCAGGTCAGGATCTGGTTGGGGTCGCCATACCAGGGGTTGGTCCCCGCCGGAACGTATGGCTTGGGGTCGCGGCACTCCCGCGGCGTCGCAGCGCGTTTACCGGGGACATCGACACACGGAATGTTGCGTGCCCCGCGCACGGCGTTGGCCGGAGTGTCCTGCGGGATCTTGCAATATGTTCCGGACGGCATCGGTGCCAGGCTGGTATCCGCCGGAGACCGCCACTGAGATGTGGGGAGATAGGTTCCGGACGGCATCGGCGCCAGGCTGGTATCGCCGGAGACCGCCAGAGATGCGGGAGAAACCCGGTCAGACACGGCGGGGGCTGGTTGATCGTCAGCGAGGTGCCGAGCGCAGCGTAGCCCGGGAAAGGCGCCGTTACCGTCTGGCCTTCCGCGCCGCCCTGCGGATAGGCCACCAGCAATTGCTCGACGCCCTTGTGGTAGCGCTTGAGCATGTCCAGCACGATCTCGAGATTCGCCAATGTCTGCGGCAGCGACTCGCGGACGTCGCTGAACACCGCGTTGACCTGATCGGCGGTCGGCGCCGCTTGGGTCAGGATGCGTTGCACGTGCTGGTCGTTTTCTGCGCTCTGCGCAGCCAGGATGTTCAGGTTGTGCGCCCAGCGTTCGATCGCGTCACCCGAGTTGACCTGGCTGTCGATGATCGGCCCGGAGTTTTGGATGATGTCGTTGATATCTTGGATGTTGGTCTTGAAGTCGCCGGCGATCGCCTGCGTCGCATCGACCAGTCGTTGCAGCGCGGGGCCCAATCCGCCGACCGCTTGGGCTGTTTCGTCGAGCAGCGAGGCGATCTTGTCCTTGGGTAGCACGGCCAGCCCGCGGTTGGCGGCATCCAGCGCCGGCCCGATCTCAGTGGGCACGGTGCCCTTGGTGATGGTCTGTCCCGGGCGAGAAGTATTTGCCCGGGTTGCCTACCGACACCAGGTCCAGATACTGCTCACCGACCGCCGACACCGAATGCACGTTCGCCGACGCGTCAATCGGGATCTTGTAGCGGTTGGCGATACTCATAGTCGCCTGCGCGCCCGTCTCGGTCGGCTCGACGGCGGTGACCGTGCCGATGGTTTCACCGCGATAAGTCACGTTGGCTGTCTTGTACAGACCGCCCGACGCGGGCAGGTCCGCCTTCAGCGTGTACTGGCCGATCCCTACCGCAGTGGGAATCCGCAAGTAGTACCAGCCCAGCGCAATCGCTGTGATCACACTCAGAATGGTGAACAGGATCAGCTGGCGCCAGATGAAGCGGGTCAGCATTGCCTATCCGCCCTTTCGACCAGCGGCCCGCCCGGGACGTCGTTCGGGTTCGGTGTGTACCGAACGTCGGGGATCATCGTTTCGGGGTCGCGGCCCCACGATTGCTCGAGCGCGCGCAGCGCTCCGGAGAATCCGGTCCCGGTGAGGACCGCGTTGTCGACAGCGCTGAGGGTCAGGTCAAGCGTCAGCGACAGGTTGAAGTAGTCGCCGCGGAACGACTTCGGCACGGCGTCGATGTCGAACGGCCGGACGAGGATCAGCTTGAGTGCGCGGATCAGATACGGTGAGGCACGGCCGAGTTCCCTCAACGGGC
>CAVYAU010000002.1:0-354867 GCA_963766535.1 uncultured Actinomycetota bacterium
CGTCAATGTCTGCAGCGACAACTCGGTGACAACCAGACCGAACATCCACGAGAACAGCGAGGCGTATCCGCTGCGCGCCAGCGGTCGATAAGCGTTAACCGTGGACGTGGCGGTTACTGCCGTCACCACCAGCGACCCTATTTGCCGGATGATGTGGATGGTTCGCGTTTCCCGCATGCGGACACCTTACGAGGCGACCAAGGTTTGCCGCACACCTATTCGCGCCGAAGGACTAAGGTCACTTCTTTTCGCGAAACCGCACGTCGCCGGGGGATCGGCGTACCATCAGCTCCACCTCAACGACCCCTGAGGTAAGAAGATATGAGCGAGACCCACACCGACTCGACCGACGTCGACAAATGGGATCGCGCCCTGACCGAGTACGTCATCGCGCTGACCCGGCCGATTGTCAAGCGGTACTTCCGTTCTGAGGTGCGGGGCCTAGACAACATCCCACCTGGCGCATCCCTGGTGGTGTCGAACCATTCTGGCGGCCTTGTCACATTTGACCTGTCGGTGTTCGCCGTCGGCTATTACGACAAGTACGGCTACGATCGACCGCTCTACGCCCTTGGCTTCGACACGCTGTTTGCCGGACCGGCCGCCGAATTTTTCCGGCGCACCGGAGTGATCCGTGCGACGCATGCCAACGCCGCGAAGGCGTTGGCTGCCGGTGCCGTCGTCTTGGTCTTCCCGGGCGGCGACTTCGACGTCTACCGGCCAACCGCGCAGGAGAACGTCATCAACTTCGACGGCCGTACCGGCTACGTAACCACGGCTATGGAGGCAAAGGTGCCGATCGTTCCCGCAGTCTCGATCGGCGGGCAGGAGGAACAACTGTTCTTGACCCGCGGCACGTGGCTATCGCGGTTGCTACGGCTCACCAAACTGGAGCGCAAGCTGTTCCGAACGAACATCCTGCCAGTAACATTCGGGTTTCCGTTCGGGCTGAGCGTTGTCTTGCCGGTCAACATGCCGCTACCCACCAAGATCGTCACCGAGGTGTTGCGGCCAATCAACGTCGCCGCCGAATTCGGTGCTGCCGCCAGCGTCAAAGACCTCGACGCGCGCGTGCGCCAGGCGATGCAAAAGGGGCTCGACAATCTCTCCGGCCAGCGCCACTTCCCGGTACTTGGCTGACGGCCGCGCCGGCTACCAAACATCCACGAGAACAGCGAGGCGTATCCGCTGTGCGCCAGTGGTCGATATGCCTTGAGGGTGGATGCGGCGGTTACCGCCGTCGCCACCAACGACCCTATTTGCCGGATGATTTGGATGGTTTGCGGTTCTCGCATGCGGTCACCTTACGAGGCGATCAGTTGCCGGTTACGGTGTGCTATCCGGGAGAGCTTGCAGCAGGGCGCGTCCCCTGGCGAGTCGTAGTTCGGTGAGAAACGCTTCTAGCGGCGCGGTGTCGCGGGCGGTACGTCGTGCGACGATGATGGCCAGAACGCGTCCGGTCCCAATCTGGACCTGGTAGTCGGCCTGGTCGGGGTGCTGTAGTTGGTTCGCGCCGACGGCAGTCTCCACGTTCCAGCCGCTGCCGGTGTCACACAGCACCGCGACGGCGTCGAGGTCGAAGGTTCGCCGGATCGAATCGACGGCTTCGCTGAGGTCGCGAGGCGCGGCCATGGCACGCGCGGCGAGCCTGGCGAGGTTGCGGGCTTCGGTGTCGGCGTGCGCGGTCCGAACCCCTTGACGGGTGAGCATGTCGACCAAGCCCCCGACCGCGAGCGCGACGATCCCGAAGGTGATCAGGGCGACCACATCGACCGCATTACTGACACGCAGGGTGTGCAGCGGCTGGGTGAAGAGGTAGTCGGACAGCAGGACGGCAACAGCGGTGGCCAGCAGGGCAGGCAAAATCCCGCCGAGCAGGGCCACGCAGAGCACGGCGAGCAGATTGCACAGCAGTGCGCCGGTAAGCCCGAGCGGGGTGCGAAACGGGGTCAGACCGACCGTGACCGCCACGGGCGCGATGACCGCGAGGATCCAGGCCGCAAGCCGGCGCAGCCCTGGCAGCGGGACCGGCCGCAGCGACGGGATGGTCAGCCTGATCGCCGGTCTTTGACGGGGTGGTCGGTGGGCGGGGATGACATGAACCTCGACCGGGCCGGCGGTTCGGATCGCCTTGTTGATCACCGAGCCGTGCAGCAACTCCTGACGGCGGGAGCGTCGGGTTGCGCCCAACACCAACTGGTGAGCATTCTCGTTGCGGGCGAAATCCAGTACCGCGGCGGCGACATCGATGCCGGCCAATTCGGTGTAGTGGCCACCCAATTCGCCAAGCAGCCGGCGTTGGCCGGACAGCCATGCGGGCTCGGCCTCCATAAGGCCTGTGGGTTCCCGCACGTGCACCCCGATCAGCTCGCCGCCGACCGTCGTGGCGATCTGTGCGGCCCGCCGCAGGACGTGCTCGCCCTCCGGGTCGCCGGTCAACGCGACGACGACCCGCTGCGAAGCAACCGCCGCCGGTGCCCGGCTCACCGTGACCGCAGGAACGGCGCCGGGGTGACCGCGCTGCTGCAGCCAGCCCGTCGCGAGTTCGCGCAGCGCGGCCAACCGCTCGGCGGTATAGAACCCGCTCAGTGCGTGCGGGGCGGCGCCTGGCCGCAGCACGTCGGTGTCGGCGATGCGGGCGCGCAACTGCTGCGGGGTGATGTCGAGGAACTCGATTTCGTCGGCGGCGGCCACGACCGTGTCGGGCACCGTTTCGTGTTGGGCGATGCCGGTGACTGCTTCGACGGCGTCGTTGAGGCTGTCGATGTGTTGCACGTTGAGCGCGGTGATCACATCGATACCGGCGGTCCGCAGCTCCTGCACGTCTTCCCAGCGTTTCTCGTGGCGGCTGCCCGGCACGCAGGTGTGGGCCAGTTCATCGACCAGCACCACCGCCGGACGTCGAGCCAGCACCTTGTCCACGTCGAGCTCGTCGAACATGGCCCCTCGGTGGCTGATCTGGGCGAGCGGGATTTGCTCCAGCGTGGCCAGCATGGCCTCGGTGTCGGCGCGGCCGTGGGTCTCGACCAACCCCACGACCACATCCACCCCCCGCTCAGCCAGACGCTTGGCCTCAGCCAACATCGCGTAGGTCTTTCCGGCTCCCGGGGCAACAGCGAGATAGACGCGCAGCCGACCTCGGCTCGCAGACGATGCCGTACCCCCCGACATTCCGCCGGTCATGGCGATCACCCTTCACTGCCACACGTCGGATCGAACCTACAGTTGGCAAAGGGGGCGCACGAAGGGCAGAAGGTCACCAGCCGCAACGACCGACGATGCGGCCGGGCCCAGTGACGTGATCGTGGGGCCCGACTTAACGAGTTGTCTCGCGGCGGCGAGAATAATCGAGTGCCACAGTTGGTTGGCGTACACCACGTCACCGTGCCGAGCAGCGATCCGCTCGCGGCCAGCGACTGGTATGTACAGGTCTTCGATTTCGCCTCCCTCTTGGTCGAGGAACGCGAAGACGAGGTAACGGCCGTGCTACTGCAACATCCGTGCGGTGCCCGTCTGCTGTTGCGGCGCGCCGCCGAGCCGCTGGCCGCATTGCGCGGATACCCGTTCTTCGGTTTGAGTGTCGCCAACCACGATGAGTTGCTGCGCTGGGTAGAACACCTCACCACGTTCGATGTCGAACACAGCGGTGTGCACGAGGCGCACCTGGGCTGGGCGGTGACCGTCACCGGCCCGGACCTGGTCCGTATCCAGCTCCATACCGATGAGGGACCCAGCGGCGAAGTCGAGTAGGTGCGTGCCGTACAACGCCGCGCGCATCCAGCAGCGTTACGCCCAGGCGCGGGATTGCAGAGCAATCAAGGTAAGTCGGAATCCGGCATCCAAATCACTATGCGGCACAGTCACATTTCCAGCTCTCACCATCAATACTCCTGTCGGATGCGGTGAAAGGTCTTCCACAGCCTACGAATACCGCGAATCGGAGCGGATCCGCACGTCCGAATTGTCCGAATTGGCGCCCGCCGAGGCGTGACGCTGTCTACGTTGCCTCTGCTCGGCTCTCCATGTTCTTGACCGCGGCGGGGTCGTTTTCGGTCATTCCGACTTTCGCCGCGCCACCAGGTGAACCGAGGTCTGCGAAAAAGTCAGCGTTGATCTGGGTGTACTCGCTGTACTCGCTGGGCAGATCGTCTTCGTAGTAGATGGACTCAACCGGGCACACCGGCTCGCAGGCGCCGCAGTCGACGCACTCGTCGGGGTGGATGTAGAGCATCCGAGTGCCCTCGTAGATGCAGTCGACCGGGCATTCCTCGATGCATGCCTTGTCTTTGATATCGACGCAGGGTTCCGCGATCACGTACGTCATAGGCGTTTCCTCCCTTGTAGCTATCGAGAAGACCGAACCGGGCGGGGATCAGCCGTGCCCGACCCGCAGCAGCCCGGTCAGGTTGGCCAGTTTGGCACGGGGGCGCCCGTGCCGCTCACCGGCCTCCCGCTCGAAGCGGTCGATGGCCTGCCAGTGAGCGGCGGTGACCAGCTTGGGCTGGCGCGAGGTCAGCCACTCGGCGAGTTTGTCGGCATGGTCGCTGTCGCGGTCTGTCAGCCCTGAGTCCTGCGCGCCGGCCAGGTCGTTGAGCAAGGTGTCGACCGTTTCCTGGGAGTCTTTTTTGTTGGTGCCGATCACCCCGGTGGGGCCGCATTTGATCCAGCCGACCACGTACTCGTTGCGGCTGCCGGCCACCCGGCCCGCCGTGTTGGGGATCGTCCCGCCCTTTTCGTCGAACGGCAGCCCCGGTGTGGGCACGCCGCGGTAGCCGACCGAGCGCACCACCAACTGAACGGGCAGTTCCTCCCGAGCGCCGGTGTCTTTGGCCACCATCCGCCCGCTAGCTTCGCTGATCAGCTCGTTGCGGCCGAGCACGATGCTGTCCACCTTGCCGTCTCCTTTGATTTCGATCGGAGACGTGAAGAACCGCAACACGATTCGCCGGTGCCCGGGCCGGGGGCCACGGCCGGCATAGTCACGCAGCACCTTGATGTTCGCTTTGGCGATCTTGCCCGCCGCTGCCGCGTCGTCGTCGCTGATGCCCTCCAGCTCGGCCGGATCGACCACAACGTCGACGCCCTCGAGCTCTCCCAGCTCGCGCAATTCCAGCGTCGTGAAGGCGCTCTGCAGCGGGCCGCGCCGACCGACGAGCAGCACTTCCTGAACGCTGCAGGGGCGCAACGACTCCAACGCGTGATCGGCGATATCGGTGAGTGCCAGCACGTCGGGATCGGTCACCAGCATGCGGGCGACGTCTGCTGCCACGTTGCCGTTACCCACGACGACGGCGCGCGCACCCGACAAATCAGGCGACATCCGCTCGAAGTGCGGGTGCGCGTTGTACCAGCCGACGAAATCGACCGCGGCCACGCTGCCCGGCGACTGCTCGCCGGGAATGTTGAGGGCGAGGTCGGATTGGGCCCCGACGGCGTAGATCACCGCGTCGTAGCGCTCGGCGAGTTCGGTGGCCTCGAAGTGCTCGCCGACCCTGATATTGCCGAAGAAGCGGAAACGTGGGTCTTCGGCGGTCTTTTCGAACTGCTGGCTGACCGATTTGATCTTGGGGTGATCGGGCGCGACGCCGGAACGCACCAAGCCCCACGGGGTCGGCAGCATCTCCAGCATGTCGATCGCGACCTCGATGTGGTCGGAAGTGTCGGCGGCTTTCAGCAGTGATGCCGCTGCAAAGAACCCCGACGGACCAGAACCCACGATCGCAACGTGGTATGGACGCACCCGGCCCAGCACGGGTGCCTGTGCCTCGTTGGTTGGATGGGTCATGCTTCCTATGGTTCTCGTCCCGGGGAGGCGTGAGTAGAGGTTTCGACGTTGTGGAGTCACAAGCTATCGTTGTGCCTGCGTTACTCGGCGACCACGCTGCTTGGCAATAGTGAAGACTGTGGATCCCCGTGCCACGTGATCTGCTGATCCCGATTCGTCGGGTTGCTCGATGAGCTTGGATATCTTCGAACCGAGCCCATGCACTGGTGAGGGTGACGAGGAGTGGTGCGTCCACGGCGCCCCCGCCGAGCAGCTGACTCCCGGAGTTTGTGCACCATCCCGACCGTGACAAGGCCGTCAAGTCGCGCTTCAGAGGGCAACTGCGCTTGTCGCTGGTCAACTTCGCGCGTATACGTTGGGTGTGTCCGGGCCAGAGAGGTCGAGCGGGCAGATGAACGAGTCGCCAGGTGCCGTCACGGCGGACTTCGCGAGGGCTGCGGCCCATTTCGCTTTTATACCGTCTTCTCAAGGCCGGGGAGGGACCCGGTGAGTGGGGGGAGCGCGCCGCGGTGGGCCCGTCCCCGAACCGAGGGCTTGTCACCGCCTAAGGCGGCCCGCGTCTATGACCGCATCGGCCGGCTTCAAGACACTCAGCGGGTCTTCGAAGCGCCAGCGTTGGCGCGACTCACCGCCGACGGTCGACTCTCCGAAGCTCGGTGTGTGGTCGAAGTCGGTTGCGGGACAGGACGGTTCGCAAGCGGCCTGCTCACGAACGTGTGCTGTCCACAGTGCCGCTATGTCGGGCTCGACGTGAGTCCGCGGATGTGCCGGATCGCAACGGCCAGGCTGTCGAGATGGTCTGCACGGGCCCGCGTGATGTGCGTCGACGGTACCGTGCCGCTGCCCCTGCCGGCGGCCTGCGCTGACCGCGTCTTGGCCGCCTTCGTTGTGGATTTGCTTCCCCCCGATTACGCGCGGCAGCTGCTGGCCGACACGCACCGGGGTCCTCGCGCCTGGGGGTTTGTTGTGCCTGGCGAGCCTTGTGGAGGGCACCACGAGGGCCAGTCACGCCTTCTCCTCGGCTTGGAGCATCCTCGCCCAACATGCCCCAGCCCTGGTGGGCGGGTGTCGCCCCGTAGTGCTCGCGGGACTGCTGGATGCCGAGTGTTGGGCGGTCCACACCGACACCACCGTGACCGCACGGGGTTTTCCCGCTGGTGTCCTGGTGGCAGAACGTCAGGAGTGAGGGGTCGCGGTGGTCAGCCAACCGGTGGTGTCCGCGGCAATCGCGATAGCCGCACCTGCTTCCAAGATCTTCGACATCCTCGCCGACCCGCGACGGCATGTCGAAATCGACGGTTCGGACATGATCCGGCGCTGCGTTGACGGGCCGGACCGCTTGGACCTCGGTTCGGAATTCGTCATGTCGATGCGTCTGTGGGGTGTTCCGTACCGGGTGCGCAACCGGGTCGTCGAGTTCGAGGAAAACCGCCTGATCGCTTGGCGTCACTTCGAACCACAGCACTGGCGCTTCAAACTGCAGCCCACCGAATCCGGCACCCGAGTCACTGAAACCTTCGACTACAGCTATTGGCCTCCGGCTGGTCGCCTTCTCCTGGTTGCCGCGGGCTGGCCCCGAAGAAACGAACATGCCATCACTCAGACACTTGCGCTTCTGGCAAGCGCAGCCCAGACCAACCCAACCGAAACAGGCCGTTGACTTCGAGAGCAGGCTGGCCACACCTCACCGAGAGCATCCACGGGTTCTGATCATTGCTCGACGCTGATTTACGTCATACCAACTGGCGGCACAACACTTTTAGCGGCTACACGCTGCTACGGCAGCGCCACCGCCACACCGAGGCCCCGACGCTCGGGCAGGTCATCCTCGTGTGGCGCACAAGCCTCCTGCGGTGCTCACAAGGCCAACTGTGATTTGATCAATCATGCCGCTCAGCCCTCGCATGCCCGAACTCGCCTCGTTTGAAGTGTTTCTGGCGATCGCTAAGACAGGTAGCCTCGGCCGCGCTGCCCGCGAACTCGGGTTGACCCAACAAGCTGTGTCAAGGCGGCTCGCATCGATGGAGGCCCAGATCGGGGTGACGTTGGCCCACCGGACGACACGTGGCTCACAACTCACGCCTGCCGGCCTCATTGTCGCCGAGTGGGCAGCCCGCTTGCTTGAAGTCGCCCACAAGATCGATGCGGGTATGGGCTCGTTGCGCAAGGAAGGCCGCGAACGAATCAAGGTGGTGGCCAGCCAGACGATAGCCGAACAGCTTATGCCCCACTGGCTGCTTTCCCTGCAGGACGCGGCGACGCGGCGCAGCGACACCGTCCCGCAAGTAATTCTGACCGCTACCAACAGCGATCACGCAATCGCCGCGGTTCGCGACGACACCGCCGATCTTGGATTCGTCGAAAACCCCGGTCCGCCTGCGGGTTTAGGCAGCCTTGTGGTGGGACACGACGAACTTGTGGTCGTGGTGCCGCCGGGCCACAAGTGGGCTCGACGGTCACGGGTGGTGACTGCTCGCGAGCTGGCGCAAACACCCTTGGTTACCCGCGAACCCCGTTCCGGCATACGGGATTCACTGACAGTGGCGCTACGTCAGGTTCTGGGCGATGACATGCAGCAAGCGCCACCTGTTCTCGAATTGACGTCGGCTGCGGCGATGCGCGCCGCCGTCCTCGCCGGCGCGGGACCGGCGGCCATGAGCCGACTGGCGGTGGCCGACGACCTGGCGGTCGGCCGTTTACGCGCGATCACCATCCCCGAGTTGGACTTACGGCGCAAGTTTCGAGCCATCTGGGTCGGCGGGCGCACCCCGCCCGCCGGTGCGATACGAGACCTGCTGAGCCACATCACCAGCCGTACAACAACATCCAACTAGGAACGCCGAATGGCTTTAGGCCGCGGCGTCTTCGGCCAGCGCCTGGTCGTAGCGGTCGAGCACGGTCGCCGCCACCAGCCAGTGCGCGCCCAGCGGCGGTGCCATCGGAATGCCGTTGTCTTGGGCATAGGTCCAGACGCGGTCGGTGATGAGTCCCGGCGCCAGGAACCACGGCGCAATAACGAGCCGGCGGGCGCCGCGCCGCCGCAACTGGCTGGCGGCTTCAGCCACCGACGGGTGGGGCCCGGTGGCGAAAGCCATTGTGGCCCCGGCCCACCGGGTGCCCGCGGCCAGCCTGGACGCCACCTGCGCGGTGCGTGCGTTCACTGCGCTGTCCGATGAGCCGATCGCGACCACCAGCACCCCGAGATCGTCGTCGAGCGGGGAAACCTGGAGTTCCGCAAGGCGTTCGCGCAGCACCGACACCAGCCTTTCGTCTTCACCGAGTACGTCGGCCTGGTGGACGCCGAGCACGCCGGCGCGCGCGATCTGTTTGGGGATGTCGAGGCGGGCGTGGTAGGCGCTGGCCAGCAGCAGCGGGGTGACCACCGCGTGGCGGCTGTTCGGTAATCCGGTGAGCACGTCGATGAAGTTCGGCGCACTCAGCTCCAAGAACGCCAGCCGCACGTCGAGGTCCGGCCGCATGCGCCGCAGCCGGGCCGCTACGGCTCGTGCATTGGCGGCCGATCGTGGATCTTTGCTGCCGTGCGCGGTCAGTACGAGTGTGCTCATGAGACGTGTAGCCCGCATTCGATCTTGTTTCGCCCCTGCCAACGCCCGCTGCGCGGGTCGGCGCCCTCAGCCGGCTTGGCGGTGCACGGGGCGCAGCCAATGGACGGATAGCCCTCGTCAACGAGGGGGTTGACGAGCACATCGTTTTTTTCGATGTAGTCCTGCACGTCCTGGTCGGTCCACGCGGCCAGCGGGTTGACTTTCACCAGTTTGAACGCCTCGTCGAAGCCGATCAGCGGTGCGTTGGCGCGGGTGGGTGCCTCCACCCGGCGTATGCCGGTGACCCACGCGGCGTATCCGCTCAGCGCTTTGCTCAGGGGTACTACCTTGCGGAGTCGGCAGCATTCGTTGGGTTCGCGGGCGAAGAGATCCTTGCCCATCAGCTCGTCTTGCTCGGCCACCGTGTATTCGGGGGTGATGTTGAGCACCCGCACGTCGTAGACCGATTCGACTGCGTCGCGAGTGCCGATGGTTTCGGCGAAGTGGTAGCCGGTGTCCAGGAAAAGCACCGGCACGCCCGGGCGCGCCTTGGACGCCAGGTCCACCAACACCGCGTCTTGCATATTGGAAGCGACCACGTAGTTGCAGGTGGCCCACGCGCGGGGTCCGTTGACGCCGCCGAAGTGCTCGTCGGTCCAGCGCAATAGGTCGGTGGCACTGGCGCCGTCCATCTCGGCGGCGCCGCGCTCCGCCAGCTTACGCAGCTGCGCCTCGGTAAAGCCGTTCACCAGATCCCCCATCTCGTCGTCCTTGGCTCGTCCCGTCAGCGCTCATCGGTGTCGGGCCCACTTATCGCAAGTCAGCCTCCTCGGCGCGCAGCGCCCAGGTCGCGAACCGTTCGCCGTTCTGGCGCTGCTTGATGAAGTTGCGCACCACTCGGTCGATGTAGTCGCCCAGCTCGTCGCTAGTGACCTTGTGCTGGCGCAGTTTTCGGCCGAACCCGCTGTCCTCGCCCAGGCCGCCGCCGAGGTGGACTTGGAAGCCCTCGACCGAGTTGCCATGACCGTCGTCGACCATTTGGCCCTTGAATCCGATGTCGGCGACCTGGATGCGGGCGCACGAGTTGGGGCATCCGTTGACGTTGACGGTGATAGGCACGTCCAGCTCGGAGTTGATGTCGGCCAGGCGTTTTTCCAGTTCGGGCACCAAAGTCTGTGCCCTGACCCGGGTTTCGGCGAACGAGAGCTTGCAGAACTCGATACCGGTGCAGGCCATCAAGTTCTTGCGCCACGATGACGGCCGCGACGGCAGTCCCAGCGCATCCAGGCCGGCGATCAGTTCGTCGAGCTTGTCGTCGGGCACATCGAGGATGACCAGCTTTTGGTACGGGGTGAACCGTGCTCGGTCCGAGCCGGCCCGCTCCATCAGGTCGGCCACCGCTGACAGGATGGTGCCGGAGACCCGTCCGGCGATGGGAGCGACCCCGACGGCGTTGAGGCCGTTCTTCAGCCGCTGCACTCCGACGTGGTCGATCGGGTGCTTGAGCGGCTCGGGGGCCGGGCCGTCGATCAGCGGACGTTTGAGGTATTCGGTTTCGAGGACTTCGCGGAACTTCTCCACGCCCCAGTCCTTGATCAGAAACTTCAGCCGGGCCTTGGCGCGCAGTCGCCGGTAGCCGTAGTCGCGGAACACCTGGGTGACCGCCTCCCAGACATCCGGCACCTCGTCCAGCGGAATCCACACGCCGACCCGCTGGGCCAGCATCGGGTTGGTGGACAAACCGCCGCCGACCCACAGATCCATCCCTGGGCCGTGCTCGGGATGATTGACGCCGACGAACGCGACGTCGTGGGTCTCGTGGGAGACGTCCTGCAGACCCGATATCGCGGTCTTGTACTTGCGGGGCAAGTTCGCGTATTCGGGATTGTTCATAAAGCGCCGCAGGATCTCGTCGATCGCCGGGGAGGGGTCGAGCACCTCGTCGACCGAGTCGCCGGCCAGCGGCGAACCGTGGATGCCGCGTGGGCAGTCACCACAGGCCTCGGTGGTCTGCAGGCCCACGGAGCCGAGCCGGTTCCAGATCTCGGGGACGTCCTCGATTCGAATCCAATGGAATTGCACGTTCTCCCGGTCGCCGATGTCGGCGGTGTCGCGGGCGAATTCGGTCGAGACCTGACCCAGCGTGCGCAGCGTGGCGGCCGACATCGCCTTGCCGTCGGAGCGCACTCGCATCATGAAGTACTTGGCCTCGATGGTGTCGATGTGCTCGTCGCCGGTCCAGGTGCCGTCGTAGCCCTGTTCACGTTGGGTGTAAAGACCCATCCAGCGGAAGCGGCCCCGCAGATCCGACTTGTCGATGCTGTCGAAACCCTTTTTGGTATAGACGTTTAGGATGCGGTCCCGCACATTCAGCGGGGCATCGTCGTGCTTGATCTGCTCGGTGTCGTTGAGCGGCTCGCGATCTCCCAGCGCCCACTGGCCCTCACTGCGAGTCTTGGCGGGAGGTGCTGCGGTCATGTGGCGTTCTCCTTCGCGAACATTGCTGGCCTGGATTCCCGGCCTGCACCGCGCGCATCACCGGTGAATCCCTCCATCACCGGTGAATCCCTCGCGGCGGCAAACCCGTCGGCGCGCGGCCAAGGGCTGGCTGGCCTGCGACATCAACGATGATGTTGGTCAGTGGTAGGTACCCGTAGGTACTTCGTTGGACCCACGGGCCTTGTTTTCATGCTGCACCACCTGCGAGCACGTCAGTAGAGGTCGGCGCGTTGTGAGGCCACAAACGTTCGTTGTGTGTGCGGCTTCACGTTTGCTCGTTGGCTACCTTGATTCGTACTGCCAGTGCCTTTGGGATACGTTGCGTCGCAATCGATCGCGGACGCCCTGACCGCGATCTGGTCTCTCGATTGTGGGTCGCGGTGACCGATTCCAGTAGTCTGGCGGCCATCGACGCCGGCGCAGGCCCTGGCTGAAAGGTTCGTATGTCCGCCTCCACTGTCCACGACGTGATTGTCATTGGTTCGGGTCCTGCCGGGTACACCGCGGCGCTGTATGCCGCCCGCGCGCAGATGGCGCCGCTGGTCTTTGAGGGCACCTCATTTGGTGGGGCGTTGATGACCACGACCGAGGTGGAGAACTATCCGGGTTTTCGCGACGGCATCACCGGCCCGGAGTTGATGGACCAGATGCGTGAGTAGGCGCTGCGGTTTGGTGCGGATTTGCGGATGGAAGACGTCGAGTCGGTGTCGCTGGGCGGGCCGGTCAAGTCGGTGGTGACCGCCGATGGGGAGACGTACCGGGCGCGGGCGGTCATTTTGGCGATGGGGGCTGCGGCGCGGTATCTGCAGGTTCCCGGCGAGCAGGAGTTGCTGGGCCGCGGGGTCAGTTCCTGTGCCACCTGCGATGGGTTTTTCTTCCGGGATCAAGACATCGCCGTCATCGGTGGCGGGGACTCGGCGATGGAGGAGGCCACCTTTTTGACCCGGTTTGCCCGCAGCGTGACCCTGGTGCACCGTCGCGACGAGTTTCGGGCCTCGAAGATCATGCTGGAGCGGGCCCGCAACAACGACAAGATCACCTTCGTCACCAACCACACCGTGGTCGCGGTGCAGGGGGAGGAGACGGTGACCGGGTTGCGATTGCACGACACGGTCACCGGTGCCGAGACGACGCTGCCGGTGACCGGGATGTTCGTGGCGATTGGCCACGAGCCGCGGTCGGCGCTGGTGCGCGATGGGCTCGACGTCGACCCCGACGGCTATGTGCTGGTGAAGGGACCCACCACCAGTACGTCGATAGACGGTGTGTTCGCCGCCGGTGACCTGGTGGATCGCACCTACCGCCAAGCCGTCACCGCCGCGGGCAGTGGCTGTGCTGCGGCCATCGACGCCGAGCGCTGGCTAGCCGAGCACGTCGAGTCCAGCGCGGCCGTTGAGAGCGCAACGACTGCTCTGGGTCGAGAACCGTTGCGTCGCTGAAGCTTTAGCTCGTCGCCACGCTCTGAAGCGCCTCGGAGAGGATCTCGGTAACGACTTCTGGCCGGGTGATCAGTGGTGCGTGGTCGACTTTGTGGGCATGGGTGTGGGCATGCATGCGGTCGGCCATGAACTTTTGGGTGGCGGGGTTGATCATCCGGTCTTCTTCGGCGATGAGATACCAGGTGGGTAGGGCTTTCCATCCGGGTTTCGGTACCGGTTTCTGGATGCATTGCACGGCGATCGGTCGCTGAATCGCGGCGAGCAGCGCATGTTCTTGGGCGGTCGCGTGTTGCGCGAAGGCCGCGGCAAAAGCGTTGATGGGCAGCCAGATCCAGCCATCGTTGTCGGGCTTGAGTTCTGGCGCCTGCGGGTGCGGCGGATTGCGGTAGAAAACGTCGGCGACGGTTTCGCCCTCGTCGGGAGCCAAGGCGGCGACGTAGACCAGGGCCTTGATGCGCGGGTGACTGGTCGCGCCGATGACGCCGCCCGCGTAGGCGTGGCCGGCAAGAACGACAGGCCCTACAGTTCGGTCGATGGTTCGGATGACCGCGTTCACGTCGTCGTCGAGCGAGGTAAGCGGGATGGGTGCGGCGGTCACGGCGATCCCGGTTTGGTGCAGATCGTTGATGACTCGGCCCCAGCTCGACCCGTCGGCCCATGCTCCATGGACCAGAACGACAGTCGGTGGGCTCTTCAAATTGGGATGCACAGCCCAAAATATTGGCATGCTGCCGTCCGATGGTCAACTTTTTCATGAACAGTGATCAGAACCTCCGTAGACTCCGCCGTCATGGCCGATGTTCCGCTGGACACGCAAGAGCGCCTTGAGCTCTGTGATCTTTTCGACGAGCTCGGCCCTTGTGTTCCTACACTGACCGAGGGCTGGACTGCTCACGATCTCGCCGCCCACCTCGTGTTGCGAGAACGCGATCTTGTCGCTGGCCCTTGCCTCGTCCTACCCGGTCCCTTTCAACAATTCGCCGAGCGGCGTAGGGCCAGATTGGCCCAGCGCAAGGACTTCCCGTGGCTCGTCGCGCGGATCCGGTCCGGCCCGCCCATCGGGTTCTTCCGCATCGGATGGGTCCGCGCCTTGGCGAATCTCAACGAGTTTTTTGTCCATCACGAGGACGTTCGCAGAGCCAATAATCGAGGGCCCCGTAGCCTCACGCCTGAAATGGATGCCGCCTTGTGGCGCAACGTTCGCCGCGGCGGCCGCTATCTGAGTCGGCGACTTCACGCTTGCGGGCTCGAAATTGAGTGGGCTGGAACCAACGAGCGGGTGACGGCTCGACCAGGCGAACCAACGGCTCGGCTCAGCGGTATGCCAGGCGAACTCCTCCTCTACATTTTTGGGCGCCAACCTGCAGCGCAGGTAGAAGTGAGCGGACCACCGGAGGCCGTTGCGGCGGTGGGTCAAACGCACTTCGGCATGTGAGTCCATCGCGCGAGCTACACAGTCCAGCGCACCTGGAGCGTCGGCGGTTTGCGGAACACCAGACCTCGCGGCGCGTTGGGGTAGTCGGGCGGCTTCACGCCGTTCGGATGAACAGGCCGGTGGGCGGGGCGGCCGGCGGCGGGAGCGCGAGCGGCGCGTCGCCGAGAGAGATGCGTCCGAGCACGTGCGGTCCGGTGAGCAGCGGCACCTGGTGCCAGGCGAGGAAGCCGATCAGCGCCATCAGGTAGGCCTCCTTGGCCTGCGCGGGCAGGCCGCGCTCGTCGCTGACGGTGAGCGGGAGGCGGCGCTCGAGCGCGGCGAGCAGCGCCGGGTTGCGGACGCCGCCTCCGGACGCGACGACCTCGGCGGGCGCGTACGGCGCGAGCGCGTCGGCGACGGTGATCGCGGTCAGCTCCGTCAGCGTCGCCAGCAGGTCCTCGGGCGCGAGATCCGGCAGGTCGCCGAGGCGGAAGTGCTCGCGGCCGGTCGACTTCGGCGGCGCGAGCGCGTAGTAGGGGTCGTCGAGCAGGCCTTGGAGGAGCGCCGCGTCCGGCGTGCCGCGGGCGGCGAGCCGGCCGTCCTCGTCGCTCGGCCGGCCGGTCGTGCGGCGCGCCGCCTCGTCAAGCAGGCAGTTGGCCGGGCCGGTATCGAATGCGAGCGGCGGACGGCCGCGGCGGACGATTGTCACGTTCGCGATCCCGCCGAGGTTGAGCGCCGCGCGCGTGTGCTCGCCCCGCAGCCACAGGTCGTCGAGGATCCCGGCGAGCGGGGCGCCGTGGCCGCCGGCGGCGATGTCGCGCGCGCGGACGTCGGAGATGACCGGCAGCCCGGTCGCCTCGACGATCCACGCGGGCTGCCCGAGCTGCAGCGTCCCCTTCGCCTCGCCGTCCTGTACCCAGTGGTGGACCGTCTGCCCGTGGCTGACAACGAGGTCGGCGGGCAGCAGCTCGGCGGCGAGCTCCGCCGACGCCTGCCCGATCAGCTGGTCGAGCTCGCACAGCTCGCCCGCCGTTGTCGGGCCCAGTGAGGCGTGCAGCCGCACGCGCACCTCGTCCGGCCACAGCCGCTCGATATGACGCAGCGGCGACATCGCGACCGCACCGCCGTCCCACTCGAGCTCCGCCACCGCCGCGTCGAGGCCGTCCATTGACGTCCCCGACATCAACCCGACCACCCTCATGTCCCACCGAGCGCGTCCCGCACGCGTCCCCGCGCCCGGTCGAGCCGGACGGCGGCCTCGGCCGCGTCGACGCCCGCGAGCAGCGCGACGATCGCGGTCTTGGCGTGACCGCCCGCGGCGGCGAGCGCGGCGGTCGCGGCCTCCTCGTCGACGCCGGCCGCGTCGCGGACGATCCGCACCGCGCGGCGGCGCAGCTTCGCGCTGGTCGCGCGCACGTCGACCATCCGTGGTCCGTAGGCCTTGCCGAGCGCGATCATCACGCTCGTCGAGAGCGCGTTGAGCACGACCTTCTGGGCCGTCCCCGCGGTCAGCCGCGTGGAGCCGGCGAGCACCTCGGGCCCGGTCAGCAGCTCGACCACCACGTCGGCAGACGCCTCGCTGCCCGGGTTGTTGACGATCGCGACGGTCAGCGCGCCCGCCGCGCGCGCGTGCTCGAGCGCCCCGAGCACGTACGGCGTGCGGCCTGACGCCGTGATCCCGACGAGCGCGTCGGCGGCGGTCAGGTCGGCGAGATCGGCGGGGTCGAACGCGTCCTCCGCGCCCTCGATCGCCTCGGTCAGCGCCGCCGGCCCGCCCGCGATCACGCCGCGCACGAGGTCGGTGCCGAACGTCGGCCCGCACTCGGCCGCGTCGAGCACGCCGAGCCGCCCGGACGTCCCGGCGCCGGCATAGATCAGGCGGCCGCCGCGCTCGAGCCGCGCGGCGATCGCCTCGGCCGCCGCCGCGATCCGCGGGACCGCCGCCACCACCGCGCCGTGCGCCTCGCCCTCGGCGGCGACGAGCAGCGCGACGACCTCGCCGATAGGCCGCGCGTCGAGGTCGTCCAGGTCTGGCCGCACGGCCTCGGTGGCGAGCGCATCGAGCCCGTGCGGGGCGGCGGCCGCCTGCACGCGGATCACGTGCGGCTCGTGGATCGCCCCGAGCCGCAGCGCGCCGTCGAGCGCGTCGCCGGCGGCCGGGACGAGGTCGAGCCGCTCGCACAGCGCCTCGACTCCCGCCAGGCCGCCGACCATCGCCACCGGGCCGTCCCCGGCCGCGCGGGCGGTCGCGGCGAGCGCCTCGGCGGCGACGCTGACGATCGCCAGCGCCGCGGCGTCGCCCTCCGCAGCGAGGACGTCGGGCGCAAAGGACGCCAGCGCGGCGGCACCGGTGAGCTGCGCGGGCCAGGTCTCCGGCGCGCCGAAGCGGGCGCGGGCGGCGTCGAGCAGCGTGGTGGACGGGCCGCGGTCGTCATGGGCGCGCAGCGCCGCGCGCAGCCCGGCGGCGCCGATCCACGCGCCGCCGCCCTCGTCGCCCAGCCACGGGCCCCAGCCGTCGGCGGTCCGCAGCGTGCCGTCCGCGCCGATCGCGAGCGCCACGACGCCGGTGCCCGCGATCAGCACGACGCCCGGCTCCCCGTCCAACGCGCCCGCGTGCGCGATCACGGCGTCGCTGGTCACCGCGACGCGCTCCGCCCGCAGCGAGGCCAGCAGCGCATCGCCCAGCGCGTGCGCCGCGTCCGGCGCCGCCAGCGCCCCGGCGGCGCCCACGATCACCTCGTCGACCGGGCCGAGCTCGCGCGCGACGGCCAGGATCGCCGCCTCCGCGGCCCGCACGCCGCCAGGCGCCGCGAGCCCCGGCGCGCCCGCCCCCTCGGCCCTCCGGCCGCCTGCTGCGCCCCGGCAGGACGTCTTGCCGAGGTCGACGGCGAGGATCACCGCACCCGTCCTTTCATGAGGGGCGGCAAGTCTTAACCCGGCTTGATGAGGCAATTAGCCCCGGCTTGAGGTTCGGCTACACCATGATCACCGTGCTTGCCGAACCCGGTTCCCATTCAGCATCAATAGCACATGACAATCTCTTCACAGCAACGCCTGGCCTGTCCGCTGCTCTTCGATGGAGGTCGAAGAAAACAGCGATTTTCTCGAGTCGCGCGAGCTAAACAGTCCAGCGCACCTGCAGCGTCGGCGGTTTGCGGAACACCAGACCTCGCGGCGCGTTGGGGTAGTCGGGGTCGAGCCGCAGCCCAGGCACTCGGTCCAGGAGTCGACCGACCGCGATCGTGGTTTCAGTCCTGGCGAGCTGTGCGCCCAGGCAAAAATGTGGACCCTGCGCGAAGGCAAGGTTGAGCTTGGCGTTGGCGCGCCGGATATCGAACCGGTCGGGGTCGCTGAACACGACCGGATCTCGGTTGGCGCCGGCGATCGATACGCTGACCAGGTCACCGCGCTGGATTCGACCGCCCCCCAGCTCGACGTCGCGGGTGGCGTAGCGGTCGACGACTGCGGCGGCCGGCTCCAACCGGATCGATTCCTCGATCGCGTTCGGCAAAAGATCGGCGTGGTCACGCACAAGCGGGAGCGTCCCGGGGTCGCTGAGCAGATGCCGGACAGCGTTGAGAATCATGCCTTCCGTCGTGTCGATACCGCCGAACATCAACACCGCCGCGTTTGAGGCGATCTCGTCCTGGCTCAGCCCTTCCGGCGGCCGCGCGGCCTCCCTCAGCAGCGAGGGTTCGTCGGTACAGCCGAGAGTCCGTGCCACGGCGGCCCGCAGCCGGGCGAACGCATCTGCGCCCGCCGCGGTGACCGGCCTGCCGGCGGTCACCTCGGACACCGCCGCCACGATCGCGGCGTACCAGGACAACACCGTGTCGACGTTGACATCGCGCAGCCCGAGCGCCTCGGTAACCACCGCCACCGCGAGCGGACCGGCGAACTCGCGCCGTAGCTCGGCGCTGCCGGCAGGGCGAATCGCCGAGATCAACCGATCGGCCTCCGCCTCGACGAATCCGGCGAACCGGTCCTGTACGCCCGCCGGGCGGAACGGATGCGCAAACGGCTCCCGGTGCCGGGTGTGGTCCGCGCCGTCGAGCGAGAGCATGCTCGCGCCGACCACCCGGGAAGTGGAGAACCGGGGATCGTCGACGGTGAAGGTAGTGGGATCCCGCATCACCCTCACCGCGAGGTCGTACCGAGTGACCAACCACCCGCCCCGGACGGCGAGCCACGACACCGGCTCGGCCGTCCGCAGCCGTGCTAGCAGCGGGTGCGGGTCCTCCTGCAGCTCACGCAGGGTCGCGCCGCGCCCGATCGGGAACTTTTCGATAGCCACCTCGTAGTCATGATCGCGCGGCTTCACGGTAGCGGGCTCGAGATTGAGTGGGCTAGAACGAACGAGCGTCGGTTTCGAGTACGCTGTCACGAATCTTCATCGGCGTTGAGGCGTTCGGGCCTGGCTCGCAACGAGCGCTTCGCAGGGGGTGTCAGCCCTGGGTGAAGTGCGGATTCGCGTGCCCGATCCGATAACTGAATTAGTGGCCTGACGTTTGTGCCCCACTTCGTACCGTGGTGTGGGAATTGGGCGACAAGCGATTCGATCGGGTAACGCCAAACAGGAGAGCGGGGCCATGAGACCGCCGATTCCCGAGCCGCTGAGGCTCCCTTGGGATCTCAAAGAGAACCTCACCGCGAAGTCCGGCGTGGACCAACTCACCGACGGGCGCACGAAGTACTGGGTCGACGAGATCCTAACGGGCATAACGCCCGAGATGTTCGTCTGGTGGTTCAGCGGCGGCATCCTCGGTGACATGGACATCGACGGCCGTCGCGTTCCGCGGTACCGGGTCTGGCATCCCCATGATCACGTAGGAGCACGTTTGCTACTGAATCGCCCCACCGAAGCCAAAGAAGGAGCGATCGCCGAGCTCGAGGAGTATTTCGGGCGAAATCCCCAGTACTACACCAACCCAGCGGTGCGCATCGACCAAATCAATGACGAGGCAATCACCACCACCTGGTTCGAGAACGGCATCGCGATCGGCCACCTCGACCACGAACTCGAGGCAGTTCCCGGCGGCACGCGCCTCGGACACATCATGTACGTGCCAGGCGAATCCACCACCCTGGCCAAGCTGCTGGCGCCGCGGGTATGGCCGCGCGCCATGGGCGAAGCTTGGCTCAAGCACGGCATCGAGGAGATGGCCAACTTCGAGAACTTCCTGCCACAGCTGTACGAGCGCGAAGCCAATCACGCGGCCGACTAAGACGGCAATGCCGAAAATGAACCGTCCCGCTCACTCTCATCGGGTTTGACGCCTGGATTGAGCAAAATAGCCGTGGCCTCGTGCTCGTCTGGGCGGCACGTAGTTGAGCAGCCCATGCCATCGTCGGGTTATTCGACGTCGTGCCGCCCGATGTGTGAACCGGAAATGCAGTGGGCCGCAACGAAGAGCGGGACACGGCCGCCTTGCGACAGCGACGCACTGGCCCCAGTCCCCGGCTTAGCTCTCAACCGTTAAGACGCAACGACTTGGCCGAAACAACAAGTCGGGCTGTACAAGACCTTGTGCGTCCGCGACGGGTCATCGCTCCGCACCAGTCCGATCCGCACCCTCGCCGACCTGGAGGACATCACCTCCCGCCTGGGTGCACTGGTACAACACCGGCAGGGCTCGTGCAATGCCCGCCGCCGTCCACCCGCCGAGGTTGAGGCCAAGTACTACGCTCGCATGCAGGTCAGGCAGCACACCGACCACACATAACAAGGTGTGCACAAAACCGGGATGATTCACATCGGCCTGTGACGAGGGGCTGCCCAAAAACTGAGCACCGTGATCTACTCACCATGGGCAGGCGCCACCCCAAATTCCTCGCACTTGTATTTTGGCGCTATTGGCGCCATAATGGCGCCATGCCAAGTGTGCAGATCAAGGACGTCCCTGAAGACACCCACCGAGTCCTGCGGGAGCGAGCGGCGCGCGCGCATCAGTCCCTACAGGAATACCTTCGAACCCGTCTGATCGCGGACGCGAATCAACCCACTCTGGATGAGGTTCTCGACCGCATCGCCGCACGCCGTGGTGGCCGCATATCTTTTAAGGCTGCTGTCGATTACGTTCGGGCAGAACGTGATCGTCGTTGATGCGAGCGTATTGGCTGTAGCGCTGGGCGATGATGGGACAGACGGCCAGCACGCCCGGGAACGTTTAGCCGGCGAGACGTTGGTCGCTCCTGAACTCGTCGACCTCGAGGTGGTCTCGGTGTGGCGCCGCCACGTTGCTGCAAAACTGATGCCTGCTCGAAGAGCCGCAAGTGCGGTAACGGACCTGGCGGATTTGCCTCTGCGTCGTTCCTCACATCAGTCATTCCTCCACCGCATATGGGAACTGCGGCATGTCGTCACGCCCTACGACGCCGCGTATATTGCGCTGGCCGAGGCTCTGGATGTCGTGCTGGTCACCGCTGATGCACCTCTTTCACGTGCTTCGGGCGTCCATTGCGACATCGAGGCCATCGATGGGGTTAGCGGTGGTTGACACGTTGGAGCGCGCGGGCCGCGTCGAGGTCTGAGAGTCGGGAATGCGGTCGAGTACCGCCAAGCTCTGATTGATTCGGCGCATGAGGTCGCACAAGAGGGTCTTGAGGTGAACTCCAGCGGTCGAAGACCCGTGTCAGTCGTCGACGTGGGCATTACCGCTGCATCCGGCGGGCGACCTCGCCATACCGCTGGAAGTGCTCCTCATTACCCAGAGCGTTGTACAGGACGATCCGCGTGGCAATTCCGGCGTACTTCTTGGCCAGCGCGTCGGCCAGGCCGTCCCAGGTCGATTCGGTGGCGAAGGTGGCGATGTGCTTGTCGGTGATCTGGGCCGCCATGCCTTTGAAGTCGCCGGCCTTCTGCTTCTCGCGGATCCGCGCGGTCGTGCCCTCGAACCCGGCCTCGTCCCAGATGAACGCGTAGTTGGGGGTGCTTCCGTAAAAGGCCATGCTGGCGCGCACCGACTCTCGTTGGGTGGCACGCTCTTTGTCGCTGTCACCGACGATCGTCATCGCCGGCACGATGACGGCGATGTCCGACAGTGAGCGCCCCGCTTTCGCCACGCCTTCGGCGACGTTGGGCAGGACGTGACGTTTCAGATAGCCGGGCTCGCCGAGCGGATGGACGTGCACCCCGTCGGCCACCTCGCCTGCCATGCGCAGCATCCACGGGTTCACCGCCGCGATATCCACTTTGGGATCAGGTGCTTCGATGGGTCCCGGGCTCCACTGCGGAGTGATGAAGTCGAGGCTGTAGAAGTCGCCGTGGTGATCAAGCGTCCCCGTTCGGAACGCCGAGAAGCACGCCTTCACCGCCAGCACATAGTCGCGCAGCCGCGGGCCGGGACGCTCGAAGGCCGCACCGTAGCGGCGCACGACGTGCGTGCGAACCTGCGTGCCCAGGCCCAGCCGGAATTTCCCGCCGGTCGCTTCCTGAAGCTCCCACGCCGTGGCCGCCGTAACGAAGGGACTACGCGGAAAAGCCACCGCGACACCGGTGGACAACTCGAGTCCGGGAGCAGCCTGCGAGGCCACGGCGGCGTTGAGATAGGCCGTGCGGCCGGTCTCAGTGAACAGCAGACCAGAGAAGCCCGCCGCCTGAGCACGCCGGGCCAGGTCACCGACCTGCCCCAGCGGTCGCGGAACCACCATCACATCGACGTGCACGGCTGAAAAGTATGCCCTAAGTCCGCGAGTCGACGCGGTATCCACACGAGAGGAAGCCGCCTCATGCTTCTTCTGCTGCGAAGAGAACATCGGGGTTGAGGATGCCCGCCGGGTCGAAGCTCTGCTTGATTCGGCGCATGAGGTCAACTTTGACCGGGTCTTCCAGTTTGAGGAAGTACGGGGTTTTGGCGCGGCCAAGGCCATGTTCACCGGAGATCGCGCCACCCAATTCCATTGCGAGCGCGAAGATATCGGTCATCAGCTTCTTCTTTTTCTCCGGATCCTTGCAAATGATGGCCAGGTGCACGTTGCCATCGCCGGCGTGCCCGCAGCCGGCCGCGGCGCCGCCTGCAGCGGCCGCCAGATCGCGTGCGGCGGCAAGGAATTTCGGCATCGCGGCGCGCGGCACGACGGTGTCGATGATGTCGTCGGCGCCGATCGCCTTTGCCGTCCAGAACGCCTTCTCGCGCGCCTCGATCAGCTTGCGTGCTGAGCCTCCTTCCAGCACATAGACGTCGACGGCTCCCAGCTCGCCGAGCAGCTCACCGGCCCGCTCGACATCCTCGTCCAGCCGGTCCGCGGTGCGGTTCTCAAGCGCCACAACGAGATACGCCTGGCAGCTGTCGCGGACCTTGTCGGGAATGCCCAGCTCCAGGTTCTGGGTATGGACGAGTGCGGCCATCGTCAAGTTGTCGATGTATTCCAGGATGTAGGGCACCAGCCCGCTGGCGAGGATCTTGGGCACCGCCGCCATCACTTGGTCGAAGTCGGCGAACGGGGCGAGCACGGTGGCGGCGTGGTCGAGCCGCGGATGAAGTTTGACGATCACCTCGGTGGCCAACGCCAGGGTGCCCTCGGAGCCGACGATGAGCTGGGTCAGGTCATAGCCGGTGGACACCTTCGCGATCTTGCCGCCGGTTCGGATGACCTCGCCGGTCGGCAGCACCGCCTGCAACCCGAGCACGTTTTGGCGGGCTATCCCGTACTTGACCGCGCGCATCCCGCCAGCGTTGGTTCCGACGTTCCCACCGACGCTGGAGGACAGCTCGCCCGGGTGGACCATGTAGCTCAGCCCGGCGTCGACGGTCGCGGCGTCCAGCTCGGTCAGCGTCACCCCGGGTTGAACGACGGCGACCTGGTTGGTCGTATCGACCTCCAGGACCGCGTTCATCCGCTCGAAGGAGATCACCAGCCCGCCCTCCCGCGGCGTCGCGGCACCCGACAAGCCGGTCCCGGACCCGCGGGCCGTCACCGGAACGCCATGTTCCGAAGCGGCCTTCAGCAGCTGCGCAACCTCTTCCGCGCTGGCCGGCTTGGCGACATACGCCGGCTTCTGCGGCGCCGTCGTCAACACCTCGTCGTGGAAATAGTCCTCGGGGATTGCGTCGCCCGTCAGCAAGTTGTGGTTCCCGACGATTTCCGCAAACCGCACCGTTATGTCGCTCATCGAAGGCCTCACCTTCTCACGTGCCGGACAGCGGTTCACTTTATAAGCTGCCGATCGCTGCGGGGTTTGCAAGCACACATTGGTGCCCCGGCGAACGCCTCGGTCTGCGTCGCAATGTCAACTCGAAGTGGCCCCGGCGTGACGGTGCGAATTGGCCCCATGGCGCGCTCGAGTCGGCGCACATTAGCACTGGGGCGTTTAAGCATCGGTAGACGCCGTTGCGGGGCACCGCCGCCGTTCCTTAGTGCAATAGGCCTGCTTTACGGGCGTTGAAGCGCAGCTCGTCGCGGTGGTCGGGATGGGCTATCGCGATCAAGCGGCTTGCCCGTTCGCTGAGGTTGGCTCCGCGTAGCTCGGCAACCCCATACTCGGTGACGACGTGGTCGACGTCGTTCTTGTGCGTCGTGACGACGCTGCCCGGCGTGAGGATGGACATGATACGGCCCCGCCCGTCGCTGGTGGTGGAGTGCAGCACCAGAAACGCCTTGCCGCCAGGTGAATACATCGTGCCGCGGGCGAAGTCGCCTTGACCGCCCGATGATGACCAGTAGCGGCCGGCCATGGTTTCGCTGGCGGCCTGACCCATCAGGTCGACTTCGGCGGTGGCGTTTATCGACACGAAGTTGGGTTCATTGCCTATCACCCGCGGATCGTTGGTCCAGTTGACCGGAAGGAAGATGACATCGGCGTTGCGGTCTAGCCAGCTCAGCAGCGTGGGGCTGCCATCCGCGAATGTGGTGACGGCCTTGTTGCGGTGCTGTTTTTTGCGTGCTCCGGTGGCCACCCCGGCTTCGACCAGGTTCATCAGGCCATCGGAGAACGCCTCGGTGTGAATCCCTAAGTCGTGGTGGCCGGTAAGCGAGCTCAGCAGCGCATCGGGGATCGATCCGAAGCCGACTTGCAGACAAGCGCCGTCAGGGATCATGTCGGCAATGTAGCCGGCGATCGCGTGATCCTTGGGTGAGGGAGGCCGCCGTATGATCGCAGGAAAGCCTGCGTCGCTGCGGATCCATCCGGCCAGCTGGCTGATATGGATTTGGTTCTCGCCGTAGGTGAATGGCGTGTCGGGCGTCACTTCCAGAAAGAACGGGACCTGTCCGATGAACGTCGCGCTGTAGTCCGCGCTGGTGCCCAGGCTGAAGTAGCCATGCTCGTCGGGGCCGGCCGCCCGGGCGATGATTAAAGCCGGATTCACCCGGCGAAGCAGCAACGGCATCTCCGAGAAGTGGTTGGGCACCAGGTCGCACTGACCATTCCAGTAAGCCTCCCGTGAGCCTGGTCCCAGGTAGTAGTCGATGTGGTGAAGATGGGTGCCCAATTCGCCGCGGATGTAGCGGCGGCTGACGTAGGTGAGCATCCGATGGATGCGAACCCGATTCAGCTCGGTGGCATGGGCTTCGATGGTATCCAACAGCGTTGGCGGCTCGCCGAAGCCGATCGGCACGACGATGTCGCAGTCATCGGTGATGAACTTCAGCACGTCTTCGGCGGCACCGGGCTGTGCCGCAGCGGTGGCGGATGTCGTCGTCATCATCGGACTCACTCTCGAAATTGCCTAGTAGTGTTGATCAACCGCAGCGCTGGCGAGGATGCGGTGCGCGAGTTCGCGTCGCGGCCGATCGATCATCTCCCCGTCGACACGCACCGCGGCACCGCCGCTGTCGTCGGCCGCGGCAACGACCCGCCGCGCCCAGTCCTGCTCACCCAACGACAACGTCGACAAAGTCGTCACATCGCCATCGAGGAATCCCACGTCAAAGTCGTCGAACTCAGGCTGACCGATCACCCGGCCGTCGGCCTGCTCGAACTTGTACAGATGCGAGTGGTCCCAGCGAGCGAACGCCGTGTCGATCGCCTCAGCGAGCTGACTGAACCTATGAGACCGGGCCGCGGCAAAGACGCGTCCCGGCCGCGGCCAGTAATTCTCACCGCGACCGCTGACCAGATCCACCCGAATCGACAACCACGTTCGCGCCATGACTAGCAATACTGCCAGCGGCCACGCGAAACTCCATCGCCATGTGCTGGTGGGTGGTGCACGTATTCCAAACGTGCGGTAGTCCTGCTGAGGCTACTGTAGCACATTCTGTGCTACAGTAGCTGACGTGGAAAGAATCGGGATTCGTGAACTACGCCAGAACGCAAGCGTGTGGATAGCAAAAGCAAAGGCTGGAGTAACCATCCAAATCACCGACCGCGGTCGGCCAGTAGCGCGGTTAGTGCCGATCACACCTGCCGAACAAGCGCGTGACCAACTCATCGCCGAAGGCCAGTTAATCCCTGCCACCGCACCACGAGTCCCACTAAGCATGGCCGATCTGATCGAAGGTCCGTCGCTCACCTTCATACTGGATGAACAACGCTCCGACCGATGATCTACCTCGATACATCGGCCACAGTGAAACTTGTGGCGGCTGAAGAAGAGTCAGCGGCTCTGATTGATTGGCTCAACGCACACCCTGACGAAAACCTCGTCACTAACGCCATCGGTCACATTGAGCTGATACGAGCGGCCGCACGAACAGGGCCCAAAGCTGTAGCGCTCGCACGAAATGTCGCGTCAACGATCGACACCTTTGTCTTGACGGACGCTATCGCCTCAGCGGTGGCCACGATCCCGCCTCCCGAGCTGCGCACCCTCGACGCGATACACCTCGCCACGGCACATATCCATCGAAAGACTCTCACCGCCTTCTGTGCTTACGATCGCCGGCTGCTCGAGGCAGCCGAATCGCAGGGGCTGCCAACCGTCTCCCCGCGAGGCAATGCAGACGTCAGCTAGCCAACCGCCCGGCACGGGTATAAGGCGTCGTCTGCGCATGTTGTTGCAGCAGGTGCACTTTCGCCCAATTCAAGCCCTGTGGGCACTGGTGCGCAGCGGGGTGGCGATCACCACGGACGTGACGTCTCCCGACTCACTCCGGGGGTGAAGGTGACCGGCAGCTTGCCCAGCCCGGTCATGCTCGGGTTGCCCAGGTATTGGTAGACGCCACTGAGGTCCACCCGGTAGTCGGGAATGCGGTCGAGCACCGCCTTGACCATCACCTCGGACATAAGACGCGCCAGATGAGATCCGATGCAGCGATGCGGCCCGAGCCCGAAGGCAAGGTGGCGGTTGGGTGCGCGATCCAGAACGATTTCGTCGGGTCGGTCGAACTCCTGCTCGTCGTGGTTGGCAGAAAGCCAGCTGATGACGACCCGGTCGTTGCGCCTCAGCTGTTGGCCGCCGACGACGACGTCGCGGGTCACGGTGCGGCTCAGTTGCTGGTTGACCGAGAAGTAGCGCAGAAATTCGTCGGTGGCGGTGCGGTAGAGCCCTGGGTGGTCGATGAGTTGTTGGCGCAGCTCCGGGTGGGTGCCCAGGTGCAGCAGGGTCAGCGCGGTCAGTGACGTCGTGGTGTCGACGCCGCCGGCGATGAGATTCCAGAGAATGTTGAGCAGCTGTTCGTCTGTTAGGCGCTTGCCGTCGAATTCGAACTGAATGAGGAAGCTGGTCAAGTCTTCGTGAGCCTCGGCTCGTCTGCTCGCCGCGAACTCGAGGACGTCCTGCATCATGGCGGGGACTTCGGCGATCGCGCTGGTGTACTCGTCGCTGTCTTGCGGGACGGCCATCACGGAGTGGAAGAGGTTGGCGTAGAGCTGCCAGTTGTCGTAGGGCAGGCCCATCAACTTCATGGTGAGGATGGCCGGAACCGGGCTGGCGTAGTCGAGCACGAGGTCCATCTGTCCCTCGCCGATGCGTTGATCGAGGAACCAGTGCGCCGATTGTTCCATGAATGGCCGCATCTTCTGTACGGCGCCCGGCGAGAAGAACGGGGCAAGGGCATGCCGTAAGGCCTGGTGATACGGACCGTCGACCTCGCCGATGCCCAGGGCCGGTTGGCCTTCCGGACGAGGGACGCCCATCTCGCCCTGGTAGTCCACCCCGTCGGGGGCGTTTGGCTCGTACTTGTGGGAGAAGGTGTCGTCGTCTCGGGCGGTTTGGCTCACCGCGTCGTAGCTGCTGAAGAACCAGAATCCGCCGTAGTTCTCGTTCCACGCCACCGGGCATCGTTGTCTCAGGTCGGCGTTGATGGCCAGTTCATTGAGGTTGAATTCGTCGGAATGATGGTCGAAGTCAACCACCACGTCGTCGCTGACGTCGGGACGCGAAACCATCGAAAAGCCCTCCCACACAAGGAGATCTGGTGTATCCAGCGGCGGTGGCCGCTTATTGAGCTATCTTTGCATTATTACGCATTCCAATATGCGGAGGTAGCGTCATCGAGGGTTGGTCGGCAGGAGCCACCATCGGCGGAGCGGTAATCCCGGAGCTGCGCGATCTTGCCCGGGTGCAAAGGGAGCGGTTTGGGCTTTTGCAGGATCAGCTCGCGGTGCGCGAGATTGACGGGCTGGCGCTGCTCGGTTCCAGCTCCCTGTTTATGCGACATGTGCCGCCAATGTCGACCCAAGACGGCGACCGTGGCGCGCTGTTGCACGCGGCGGCGGTTGTGCTCACAAGAGCCTTGTCGCCGCAAGCTCGTTACGGGAGGTTGTAATGACTAGTCACCGAACGGTTTTCAACCACGTTGGACTGTGCGTCGCGGACCGCGAGCGGTCACGCCGCTTCTACGAGGGTCTGCTCGGGTTTGAGTTCTGGTGGGAAATCGAACCGCCCGACGACCGCACCGCCCAGCTTGTGCAGCTTCCCGAGCCGCTCGGAGTGCATGCGACCTACTTGGTGCGGGACGGCTTTGTGCTCGAATTTATCGACTACTCCGAGCGTGAAGTTCACGCCGGGCCGGAACGCGTCATGGATCAGGTGGGGCTGACACATATTTCGTTTTCGGTGTCTGATCTCGGTGGCGTGTTGGAGAGTGTTGAGAGTTTCGGGGGAGCGGTGGTCAATGAGACGGTGTCGGATCAATCGGCGATGATCCGCGATCCGGACGGGCAGCTGCTGGAACTGCTTTCGGATGAGTGGCTGGCAGCATTGCCGCCTCGGCCTTAGAGCGGGCGCATTCAGTGCGGTGGGCAGCTACCGGTTCGCCTGGCCCGTCGGCCGCCGGCTAAGGACTCGTAATCCGTTGGTCGCGGGTTCGAGCCCCGCCCGCCCCACCACGTAAATATGCAGGTAGAAGGCTATTTGTCGGGTTGCTGGCGCGCCGCCGGTCGGCCCGAAAACAGCGCTGTGTCGGTGGTTTGTCGTCAATCGTCAATCGGTTGACTTACCCCGTTGCCGTGCTGTCGCCAGCAACTTGCGCCCTGGGCACTAGCGGCCATGGCTTTTGTCACCACCCAGCATCCGCGCGGAGTTCCCCGCCGCCGGTCGCCGATGAGCAATTGTCAATACCTGTGGATCAAGATCTTTTACGCGGCCTCCTTCGTGGTCGTGTCGGCGTCGGGGCGTTCGACGAGTTGGCCGTTCTCGAATCGAGTGCCGGCTCGGACCAGTGCCACCAGGTGGGGTGCGTTGATCGCGCGTCAACGTGACTGGGCGGCCTCGATCAGCTTGTAGGCCATGGCGATACCTGCTGCCCGCGAGCCGGGCCCATCGCAGAGCCTTAAGTCTTTGTGGCTCTTCGGTCTTGAGGGGCGCGTGTGATGTAGCGCACGTATGTCGATTCGTTTGGGGCCCCTGGTCCTTCAGACACACTCTGCTCTTTGGCCTGGGCCAGCAAATTGTTCGCAACCTGCTTATTGATCCACGGTCGAAGCCACGGGCTCTCGCTCGGCGTGTCAGACCAAGACCAGATCCAACGTTTCTCGGACGGTCCCCCATCAAGTGAGGTGGCAGTCGGGGCTATGCGGTGAGTCTGGCCCGGACGGTGGTGGCGATGTTGAGTCGCATCACCTGTCGGGTGGCGTGCAGCGCTGCAGCAACAGCGAGGACGAGGGCGAGGGCGATGATGGGGCCGAAGTTCGACGGTTCGGGGTGCACGCCGATGCGGAACCAGGCCTGGCCGATGCGGTGGGCCAGCGGCAAGGCGAGCAGTAGGCCGGCGGGGATGGCCAGCGCCCCAGCGGTCATCGTTTGGCCGAGGGCTTCGGCGAGGAGGATGACTGCGATGCGGACGCGGCCGTAGCCCAGCGCGCGCAGCGTGGCGAACTCGCCTTGTCGGTCGAGCAGGGACAGGGCGAGGCTGGAGACAAGGAACAGCGTGCCGACGCCGAGGCTGATCGCGAGCAGCACGTCGATGAGCCGGGTGAGTTCACGCACCAGGTCGTGCATGCCGGATCGCGCGGCGGCGAGGGTGGTGACCCGGGCGATGTCGGGGCGTGCGGCGAGCGCTCGTGTCGTCGCTGGTGGCGCTGTGAGGTAGAGCGAGTTGGCCTGGCCGGGCAGGCCCAGCAGGGCCGCGGCATCGGCGTAGGTCGCGTAGGCCTGCCCGGCAGCGACCGTGCGCACGACGCCGGAGATGCTCATGAGCCGTGATCCCGCCGAGGTGGTGACCGTGACGGGTTGGCCTGGTCGCAGGTGCAGCGATGAGGCGTTCTGTTCGCTGATCACGAGCTGGCCTGCTGTAGGTGACCGGCCCGACGTCAGGTGTAGCCGCTGCAGGCTGGGTGAGGGTGGCAGCCCCACCAGGATGGCGTCCGTGCGGCGGGCATCCGATTGGAGTAGCGCTGGCCCTTGCACGACGGGCTCGGCGGCGGTGACGCCCGCGTCGCGGGCGATGGTCATGGCGGCGGTGGTGGTCATGGGGTGGGTGAGGTCGGCGGTCGCGGTCCAGGCCTGGTCGGCGAAGGTTTGGTCCACGGTCCGGTTGGTGGAGCTGATCAGTAGATTCAACGAGGCGCCGAGCCCGATGGCCAGCGCGAGGCTGACGACGGTGGCCGCGCTCAGTAGCGGACGGCGGGTGAGCGATCGGCTCGCATAGCTGATCGCCGGACCCGCCGCGCCGGTCACCCGGCGCAGCCAACCCGGTGACGCGAACCGGACGGCTGGATCGCCGCGCATCGCCTCGGCCGGAGCAAGCCGCATCAATGTCCACGCGGGCAGCGCGGCAGAGGCGAGGGTCGCACCGATCGCGACCGCGGCCACCTCGCTGAGCAGGGCGAGGCTGTATGTGGTCACGGTGACGGGGAACCCGACGGCCGAGGCGTACGTGCGGGCGACGAGGCGGGCCACGCCGATCGCGGCACCGACCGCGACCGCGGCCCCGGGCACGGAGAGCACCGCGGCCGGCAGCAGGGCGGTGGCCAGCACGGCCGGTCGCCTGTACCCGATGGCCAGCAGGGTGCCCAGTTCGCGGCGCTGCGCGTGCACGATGCGGCGCAGGCTCAGGCCGATAAGCAGGAAGCCGACCGCGGCGAACACGCCGCCAAGGACCGGGACGAACAGCCCGAAGCTTTGCAGGTCGGCTTGGGTGAACCGCAGGCTGTACTGCTCGGCGCGCGGCGTGAGCTTGGCGACGGGAAGCCCCGCCGCCAGGGTCTGGGCCGCACCGGACGAGGCGCCCTGCGGAAGGTCGAGGACGACGTCATTGACGCCCCCGCCGGCGCCCACGGCGCTCGCCAGCCCGCCTGTGGGGACAAAGACGACCGCCAACGAGCCCGGCTGCGGGATCAGGTACTCGGGATTGGCCGTGGCGAGCAGGTACTCCGGGGAGCGCGCGATGCCGCGCGCGCGTACCGCGATTCGATGGCCGGCGATGGCCAGGTCGAGAGTGTCGCCGACCTGAAGGCCGACCCGGTGGGCGTACTCCGCCTCGACGACGGCGCCGCGCGGGTCGGCAGCGCTCAACCCACGCCCGCTGGTGACGGCGAGACGGTTCAGGCGTGCGGTCGGGGCCATGCCGACCACCTCGGCCGCCGTCCGCTCCGCGCCCCGCAAGATAAGCCCGTCGACGATCAGCCGGGTCTCGGCCACGGTGGTCGACGCCGTGCGCGCCCTTTCGGTCAGCACCGCGGCGGGGACGGTTCGGCTCAGCCGGACGTCGAGATCGGCGAGCGCCTGGTCCTGGTAGAACGCGTCGCGGCTGGCCTGAACGTCGCGCAGCGCGAGGGCGATGCCGCCGGCCGTCCCGACCCCGGCGCCGATCACCAGGACCAGCAGCAGCGCCCGGGCTCCCATCGCGGCGACGTCCCGCAGCGCCTTGCGCAGCAGCATCACGCCTCCGACCCCCCAAGGAGGCGCCCGTGGTCGAGGCGGACAATTCGGTCGGCCACGGCGCTCACCGCGGGGTTGTGGGTGACCAGCACGACGCTGACCCCGGTGTCGGCGTTGAGCTCGCGCAACAGCCCGGTCACCTGCGCCCCGGAGTCCTCGTCGAGGTTGCCGGTGGGCTCGTCGGCCAGCACGAGCTGCGGATTCTTGGCCAGGCCGCGGGCGATCGCGACCCGCTGCTGCTCGCCGCCAGAAAGCTGTGTCGGGAACTTATCCGCGGCGTCGGCGAGGCCGACGCTGGCCAGCATGTGCCGCGCACGCCGGTCGGCGTCGACTCTCCTGAACCCGGCGACGGTCAAGCCGGCCTTCACGTTCTCCAGCGCGGTCAAGGTGGGCAACAGGTTGTAGAACTGGAACACAAAACCGATCGAATGCGCCCGGTAGCGGGTGAGTTGGCCCCGATCGGCCGAGGTCAGATCCAGCCCGCAGGAGCGCACCGTCCCACTATCGACACGATCCAGCGCCCCAAGGATGTTCAGCAGTGTCGTCTTGCCACACCCCGATGGGCCGGTGACCGCCACCATCTCGCCCCGGTCCACCGACAGCGAAACGTCGTCGAGCACCGCCTGCGCACGCCGGCCGTTCCCGTACGCCTTCCGCACTCCCTCCAACACGACCACCGGCTCACCCGTCATCGTCGGCCCCGCTCCCGAGCGACACCCCGTCAACGAACAGGTTCACCACCAGATCGGGAATCTGCTCCAGCGTCGGCCAGGCCCGCCCCGAGCCCCAGTGCTGGGCCAGCGCCAGCAACCCCAACCCGGTGAACAGCAGCGCAAGCTGCTCGACTGGACGGTCCGTGCGGACCTCACCCCGCTCAACCCCGTCCCGCAACACCTGCACGACCCGGTCGACGTACGGGCCGGCAGCCTCGACCACCCGTGCGTAGCGTTCTGGCTCACCGCTGAACACCTCACGCACCAGCACACGTGCGAACGGCTCATGCGCGGCCGCCCACGCCACGTCCGCACTAACCAGCGCACGCAGCCGCTCCCGCATCGGCGCTGCCCGTCCCGGATCCTCCACCTCGGTCACGGTTCGGCGGCACGCCTCCTCGACGACCGCAGCGAACAGCGCCTCCTTCGACGGGAAGTAGTTATAGACCGTGCCCTTCGCGTACCCCGCCGCCTGCGAGATCACATTGACGTTCGCCCCCGCCAACCCCTCTCTGGCGAAAGCCACAGCGGCCGCCTCCAGCAGGCGCTCGCGGGTCAATTCGCGAGCATGCTCCGAGATCCGAGCCATGCCCGACTCCTTTTATGGGTGACTGCCCACCCATCGTAGTCGGAGGCCCAGTGCTCGACAAGGCCGGCGGAATCCTCCGCGTTGCTCGAAACAGCCCCACACCCCACGGGCGCCCCGCCTAATATCGCCGTGGCAGTCGCTACTTCAGTCGCGCTTCCCCTGTGAAAACGGGGTATGGCGCGGGCAGGCCTGGCGCACCGAACATCAAGATCGCCGCTGACCCATCGGATATCGTTCACGCCACCCCGCAACAGCGAGGCCCGCAAGTAAATTCAGACTTCCGAAGCCAGAGGCGTCAGCCCGGACACAGTCGAAGAGCCCTTTTTTGGCAGCCATAAGAATTCGTGAATTCCGCCCGCCCGCAGCAGGATGCGCCGCCCTGCCGACAACCCCTGAAGGCCCTGTGGTCCGGAGATGATCTCGGGCCGCTCGAGCTCGTAGGTCCGCCCCTTCCAGGCAAGCGTGCACGTTCCGGCGGCCATCACGTTGCGGCACCAATCGGTCTGGCTGCCGTAGGGCAGCGACAGGATGAAGCCATCACCGTAGGGCCAGGCACCCAACGGTGTCTGGTAGGTCCGCCCGCTACGACGGCCCACGTGGGTGAGAAGCGCGAGGACCGAACGCCCACGCCCGGCGCTCCTGGCCCTGATCTGGCTGTAGTGCCTGATAGCGCCCAGCCGCAGCCAATCCGGGTTGCGTTGCAGGATTCTGGGCATCACCACACCGGGCGCAAGAATCACTGCAAGCAAGCCGACAAGACCGACCCCGACCACAGCGCAGTTGCGGAACAGTCGTTGACGGCCAATGTGCTTGCTGTTAGCCATTATTGCCTCCTTTGCCGAGCGGATCATCCGCGCCGGATACAGCCCGGTGAAACCGGCGACGTTACGGGGGGTCGGGGTGAACTAGTGCGGGGCTGACGTTGAGGTGTGATTGATCGACGCCAGGTAGAGATGCTCGGATAGGTCGGGTAGGTAGTGGTTTTCGGCTTCCAGGTGTGCGCTGCGAAATTCGAGATCCAAAATCACTGCCCAAAGGGCTCCGTCCAGCCGTCACGCCAGTCATGGCCAATAGCGCCGCTCCTGTCGGGCTGGCCTCCCGCTACTTTGTCGCACCGGCGGTTCTGCCGCCCAGCCTGCGTGTCGCTGGACGCAGCGCCCATGATCCCGCGGTCAGGACGATCACGACGGATAGATACCCGACCTCGCGCACATCCTTACCCGCCACCAAATGCGACACGATGGCTCCGGAAAAGACAAAGAATACGCCGGCGTAGGCCCACTCCTTGGCGAGCGGAAACCGCGGCGCAAGCAGCGCAGCCGCGCCCAGCAGCTTCCACACCCCAAGGAGAACCAGGAAGTACGTCGGATATCCCAGCTGAGTTACGACGTCGCGGACCAACGGAATTCGCAAAATATCCCAGAGGCCTCCGAGTACCAGCTCAGCGGCGACGAGGCTGGTAGCGATCCAGTAGGTGACCAGTCTGTAGCGCGTGGCGCGCGTAGACACGGTTTGAGAGTTCGTGACTGCAGTCATGTAGATGCCCCGCTCAGGTGTTGTGACAAGTGCTCCTAGTTCTTCGACACGCCACCTCGCCGGAATGTGACCACGATCGCGAGGTCTGCTCCGACGTTCGCCCCTCTGCCCGCGCGGGCGTCGCCCGGAGGTCTTGGAAGTGCGTAGCCGGTAGGAGTCGGTGCCGGTTTCGCTCTCTCTACCGGGTAGTGATCGAGCAGTCGGTCGTCATCCAGGTGGCGGAGCAAATCAATACCTGTGGATCAAGATCTTTTACGCGGCCTCCTTCGTGGTCGTGTCGGCGTCGGGACGTTCGACGAGTTGGCCATTCTCGAATCGGGCACCGGCGCGGACCAGTGCCACCAGGTGGGGTGCGTTGATCGCGCGCCAGCGTGACTGGGCGGCCTCGATCAGCTTGTAGGCCATGGCGATACCCGCTGCCCGCGAGCCGGGGCCCTTGGTGATCTTGCTGCGGTTGCGCACCGTCGCGAAAGTAGATTCGATCGGATTCGTGGTGCGCAAATGCACCCAATGTTCGGCCGGGAAATCATAGAACGCGAGCAGCTGCTCGAGGTCGTCGGTGATCTTGGCGGTCGCCTTCGGGTATTTCGCGCCGTAGGCTGTCTCGAACGTCTTCACCGCGTCCAGGGCATGCCGCTTGTCCTCGGCGTTCCAGATCTCCGCAAGCGCTTTCTTGGCCCCCGGATGCGCCGATTTTGGCAACGCGGCAAGAACATTATCCCTTAACCGGCCCTCGAACGGCCCTCGGCGGCAGGACTCGCTCGGACATGTGAGGTCCCTCGTTGAGCGTGGGTTGTGGTTGACACTTGTGGTCGGGCACTCCTTGCAGGAGGTACCGGTGCTGCGGGTTGATCACGTCGACGGCACGTTCGTACTCATGGCTGACTGTGTCGGCAGAGGCGCTGACGTTGAGCTGGTAAACCGGTTCCTCGCGCATCTGGGGACTCGGAACTTTTCGACCGCGACGCGGCGGGCCTACGGCTATGACTTGCTGAACTTCCTGCGGTTCCTCGATGGGCGCGGTGCGACGTTGGCGGCGGTGCGGCCGACGGATCTGTTCGACTACCTGGACTGGCAGGGCCAACCTAAGTCGACGGCCGGTTCGACGGTGGTGGTGCGGCTGGCCGAACGGCGCGGGGCGGCGCCGGCCACGATGAACCGGCGGATCTGCGCGGTGAGGGGCCTGTTCGAGTTCGCGGTGATCACCGGTGTGGTCGCGACGAGCCCGGTGCCCTCACCGCGGCGCACCAGCGGGCTGCGGGCCCGGCGGGGTCTGCTCGGGCATGTCCCGGTGCGGCATCCGCGCCCGGGCGGTCGACTGGTCCGAGAAGATCGTCGGTTGCCGGAGAGCCTGGACCTGGTCGAGGTGGAGGCCTTCCTCGGCGATCTGGGCACGCACCGAGATCGGGCGATGGTTCTGCTGATGCTGCTGGGCGGGCTGCGTGCCGCCGAGGTGCGGGGGCTGCTGCTGGCCGAGGTGGACATGGGCCGCCGTCAGGTGCGGGTGCGCGGCAAAGGCGGCCGGGAGCGCCTGGTGCCGGTGGACCGGCCGTTCTTCGCCGAGCTCGCCGCCTACCTGCGCGCCGAACGGCCCACCGACTGCGCGACCGGGGAGTGTTTCGTGGTGCTGCGCGGGCCCACCGCGGGCAAGCCGTTGACCGAGGCCGGGATGCGGCGCATCTTCCGCACCCACCGGGCCCGCTCCGGCGCCGGGCGGGTCCGCCCGCACCGGCTGCGCCACACCTACGGCACCGAACTCGCGGCGGCGGGCATCGACTTACTGGTGCTGCGGGACCTGATGGGACACGCCAGCCCGGAGACCACCGGCAAGTACGTGCATCTGTCCGCGGAAACCCTCGCCGCCGAGTACGCCGCTGCCCGGAAAGCCTCGCCATGGTGAGCGTCGCGGCCGCCAACTTGGCCGCGACACCGCTGCGGACCAGCGCGCAGCTGCTCGCGGCCTACGACGCCCACCTCGACGCGCTGACGGTCGCCAAGGGCGTCCAGTTCGAGCGGCGCCGTGCCGCCCGCCGGTTCCTGCAGCAGCACCCCGACCCGCAGGCGTGGATGAGCCGCTCGACACCGGCCCGGCTGGCCGACCTGCAGCGGCTCAGGGCCTGGCCGTTCGTGTCGTGGTGCTTCGTGCAGCGGCACCTGGTGCCGGACCTGGAGCTACTGCTGGCCAAGCCGTGCGGGTGCGGGCTGCCCGTGGAGTGGGCCGCGAACGACCCGGACAGCGCCGCAGCGATCGCCGAGGCTGCCGCCGTGTTGGGATGGAGCGCGAACTGGCTGCGGCAGGTTCGGCTGCTGGCCGCCTCCACGATCTGCCTGCACACCGGCAAGCGGGTCCGGGAACTCGACGAGCCCGACTTCGCCGCCGTGCTCGGCTGCCTGGACGATCTGGCCGCGATCTCGCCGTCGGCGCGGCATCACGCCCGCACCCGCTTGTTTGGGCTGCAGCAGGCCTGCTACCAGCTCGGCGGACTGTCCGCCCCGCCGCGCCAGGGCGGCCCGGTCGCGGCCGCGCCGGTCCGGCACGCCGCCGGCGTCGCGCAGCCAGACATCCGCGCCGAGGTGGTGCGCTACGTCAGCACGATCACCACGACGCTGCGGCCCAACACCGTGATCGCGCGGACCAAGGCGTTGCGGGTGTTCTTCGATTACCTGGCCGAGCACCACCCGGAGGTGCGCCGGCTGGATCAGATCGAACGGACCCGCCACATCGAGCCCTACCTGGCCTGGGCCCGCGGCAGGCCGTGGCGGGGCAAGAACCGCGAGGCCAAGACCATCGGGTTGACCGTCTTTCACCAGGACGTGGTCGACCTGCGCTGCTTCTTCGAGGACATCGCCGGCTGGGGCTGGGCCTCAGCGCCGCCGCGGCGGCTGCTGTTCTACGGCGACATCCCGCGCATGCCCGACGCGCTACCCAGGGCACTGACCCCGGACGTCGACCGGGCGCTCCTGTCCGCCGTCGCCGGCCTCGACGACGTGTTCGCAGCCACCGGGCTGCGGCTGCTGCGCGCGACCGGGATGCGGGTCGGCGAGCTGCTCGACCTGGAACTGGACTGCCTGCTCGACTTCGACCGGCACGGCACCTGGCTGCGGGTCCCGCTAGGCAAGCTCAACTCCGAGCGGGTCGTCCCGCTCGAACCGGACACGGTCGCGGTCATCGACGCCTGGACCGCGCAGCGCGGCCGGCAGCGGGCCCTGCCGCACCCCCGTGACGGCCGCCCGACGGAGTTCCTGTTCCTCGAACACGGCCGCCGCCCCACCTCGTTCCGGCTGCGGCAAGGCCTCGTCGACGCGGTCGCCGCCGCCAACCTACGCGGACGCGACGGCCAGCTACTGCACATCACCCCACACCAGCTGCGGCACACCTTCGGCACCGCACTGATCAACGGCGGTATCGGGCTACCCGCCCTGATGGCGCTCATGGGGCACGTGACGCCGGAGATGACGTTGCGCTACGCCAAACTTGCCTCACCCACGATCCGCAGCGCCTACCAAGCCGCGATGGGCAAGGTCCGCGCCGGGCAGCTACTCCCGCTCACCGCCGTCGGCGCCGCCCCGCCAGTGCCCGACCGGGTGCAGTGGCTGCACGCCGAGATGCTCAAGACCAGACTCGCGCACGGCTTCTGCGCCCGCCCTAAAGCCGCCGGGCCGTGCCCCTACGCCAACATCTGCGAGCAGTGCGACTTCTTCGTCCCGGACCCGCAAGCCGCCGCCGCGATCACCGCCCAGCTCGAGGACGTGCGCGCACTGCATGACGACGCCCAAGCCCGCGGCTGGGACGACGAAGCCGCCCGCCACCGCCGCGTCCAAGCCAGCCTCGAACAGCACCTCAACCGACTACGCGGCCGCCAGCATGGTTCTTGACCCCGGCCGCGAGGGCCGGTTAATCGCGATCTTGTGAAACCAGCACCTTTGCTCGCGGGTGTCCGGGAACACCTCGCGCAGCGCGCCCCAAAACCCCAGCGCGCCGTCGCCGATCGCCAGCACCGGCGCGCGCATGCCGCGGCGCTTGGCATCGCGCAGCAGGTCCGCCCACGACTCGGTGGCCTCCCGGTAGCCGTCGTCGAGGGCGATGAGTTCCTTGCGGCCGTCCGCACGCACCCCGATCAGCACCAGCAGGCACAGCTTGGTCTGGTCCAGGCGCACGTTGACGTGGATGCCGTCGGCCCACATGTACACGAAATCGACGCCGGACAGGTCCTGTGCCGCGAAGGCCTTCTGCTCGGCCTGCCAGGCCTGGGTCATCTTGGTGATCGTCGCCGCGGACAGGCCCTTGGTCGAGCCGAGGAACTGCCCCAGCGCCGGCACGAAATCCCCCGACGACAGCCCGTGCATATACAGCAGCGGCAACACCGCCTCGATCCGCGGGGTCTTGCGCGCCCACGGCGGCAGGATCGCCGACGAGAACCGGTGCCGCTCACCGGTTTTCTGGTCAATCCGGTTGTCGTTGACGCGCGGCGCGTGCACCGCCACCGCGCCCGCACAGGTGGTCACCTCGCGCGGCTCGTGGTAGCCGTTGCGCACCACCAGCCGCCGCCCGTTCTCGTCGCGTTCGTCGGCGAATCGGGCGCAGTAGGCGTCCACTTCGGCCCGCAGCGCCTCCGGCCAGCATCCGCCGCGCACCCTCCCGGACGAGTTCGTCGATCAACGACGACCCCGAGGGTGCACCAGCCGCGGAACCATCGCGCTCGGCGCAATCAGAAACTACAGTGGGCATGGGTCGTACCTTCCCGACCAGCGTTACCGCGCCGGTCTAGCTTGGAACCTCATTCGGTCACCCGGGAAGGTACGCTCCTTCCCGAGCCGATCCACAGATTTCAAGCATTGCTCGTCGCCGATGCAGTCCGCATTCACCTACCCAGAAGCGCTGCTTCTGCGACACTCAGCCAGTGGTAGATATACCCAGAGGAGAAACCGATGACCCCAGACCGTCTGAGCAGTCTCGTCGGTTTGTGCGCCGCGTCGCTCGCGATCGCCCTGTCGCTTTCCCCAACTGCCTCCGCCGACCCTCCGTCCTGGAACGGCGAGTACGCGATCACGTTCATCGTTGGTCCAAAGTCCGGGACTAGCGTGGCGGCCGGTCAGCCCGAGGTGCAGTACACCGATACCTACACATTCCGCTCGAGCTGTACGAGCGGAAAGTGCACCGCCACGATCATTAGCGGCCCTCCGCCGAGGAACCCGACGGTTCCGCAACCGGTTCAATTCACCTGGGATGGGTCGTCCTGGACACAAGTCAGCGATTTCCAATGGGACTGCATGATGGACGACGGCACGATCCAATGGAATCCGGCCCGAGCCGATGTGCGCTACACGCCCCAACCCGACGGGTCACTTTCCGGCACCATGCACACCGAGATCTTGAGCGGCGCGTGCCAGGGCACACTTGAGATGCACATGACGGCCGAGCGCGTTTAGGGTCCAGCCGAACGTCCGCGTACCAGAGACCGTGACATCGCGATCCGGCACCAATCAAGGCGCCGGGATTATTCAGCCTCGATCTGGTGGGCGAATTGCCTTAGGGCACAATGATTTAGCCGGTATCGCGATCTCCGCCGTCGCCCTGCTGAAAGCTGCTGCTGATGGATCGCGCCAGGTGGGGATGAACCCCGGGGATGAGTTCCGCGGTGGCGGCCACCCGTTGCAGAAGCTGCCGCAGGGTGGTCCGTTCCTCGGGGGACAACGGCGAGGTGATGTCGTCCTCGAGGGCGCGGCCCCGGGCATCCAGGTCGGGTAACAGCTTGCGCGTTCAAGATCAGCCGCGCTGAGTCGACGTTTATTCGTCGTTTATGGTGCGGTCGAGTAGCTCGGCAACCTCGGTATGCACCCGGCTGCGGGACATGTACCGGTCCTGTGTCATCGACACCTTGGAGTGGCCTAGATGGTCGGCGCCGATGCGTGCTGAGAGGCCCTCGTCGTCGATCAACGTGGCTACGGTCTTGCGGAAGCTGTGTGCAGTGACACCCGGCACGCCGAGCCGCTCGCGAACAGTGCGCCATTGCTTGCCAAAGTTGTTCGGGTCGCGCAGCGTCCCGGCAGTCGACGGGAAGATCAGGGTCTGCTCACCGAGGTAGGGCTTGGTTTGTCGCGGCGGTGTGGGCCTGAACCGCGCTGCGGCGTGCGGTGAGCAGCGCCCGCAGGGCGGTGGTGTGCTCGTCTTTGGGCACTGCCAGGCCGTCACCGGACAGCTGCAACACGAACGCCGCCACATATATAGGACGGGTTCTTGACTGGCGCGGTGGCCTCGACCATGGCACCGGCCAAAGCACCGGCGAAGAAGCCAGCCGAGCCCAAGCCGGAGAAGAAGTTGTACGTGTACGAAGTCCGAGCACGTCTCGAGTGATCGATCCATACTGGAGGGGTGTCGACGATTCATCGGCTGTAAGTCGCCCGCACTCGCCGGGAAGTAACGGCAGGTCTTGCCCGGGCGGAAGTGGAGAACATAATGATCATCCTTTACGCACTGGCCGCAGCGTTCGGCCTTGGTGTGCTCTTGCTGGGCACGAACGTTCGGGTCGTCAAGCAATTCGAACGAGGCGTCGTCTTTCGTTTCGGACGTGTACTAACCGGTGTCCGTGGACCGGGGCTCACGCTGCTCGTTCCATTCGCCGATCGCCTCGAGAAAGTGAATATGCAGATCATCACAATGCCGGTGCCCGCCCAGGATGGCATCACCCGCGACAACGTGACCGTGCGTGTGGATGCTGTCATCTATTTCAATGTTGCGGATCCGGTGCGTGTGGTTGTCGACGTACAGGACTATGTGTCCGCTATTGGCCAGGTCGCGCAGACATCGCTGCGTTCGATCATCGGCAAAAGCGACCTGGACGACCTACTCTGCAACCGCGAGGGTCTCAATCAGGGCCTGGAGTTGATGATCGACAGCCCCGCGGTGGGCTGGGGTGTTCACATCGACCGCGTGGAAATTAAGGATGTAGTACTGCCGGATTCGATGAAGCGGTCGATCGCGCGCCAAGCCGAGGCGGAGCGTGAGCGGCGGGCTCGGGTTATCACCGCCGACGGTGAACTGCAGGCGTCTGAAAAACTGGCCCAAGCGGCCGAGACGATGACCGTGCACCCGGCTGCGCTTCAGTTGCGGCTCTTGCAAACCGTGGTCGAGGTCGCCGCGGAGAAGAACTCCACCCTGGTGCTTCCCTTCCCCGTCGAACTGCTCCGGTTTTTGGAACGAGCAACACCGCAAGCATCCGGGAGCCGGGACGACGAAGCCGCTATGCCTGCCGCCTCGGCCGCGGCTTCGAAGAGCGAGACGTCGAAGCTGGACCCGCCACAGATCCCCGACGACGCCAGCGGTCTGGAAGTCGACACACCACGCATCGCGGGTCGGTATTCCGGCTGAACGGGTAGCGCTTGATGTCGGCGGTGTGGGCGCCCGCCGACCGGTGAACGTGGGGGTACAAGTCGATGAACCGGATGCGCCTTTCAGGGGATGACCTGTTTGACCGTCTGATGGGCGGTTACAGTCGTCCCGTGGTGGAGTTGCGGACCGAGTATCACCGTCAGCTGGGTGAGATCGATGCGGCGGTCATGCGCATGTTCACGGTGGTGGAGGAGGATATCGGGGCTACGGCAGCGGCGTTTTTGCATCGCGATGACATGGCCGCCGCCACGGTCGAGGAGCATGACGAAATGATCGAGGATCTGTACGCCAAGATCGAGGATCTGGTGCACACCCAGCTGGTGCGTCAAGCCCCGGTCGCCGGGGAGCTGAGGTTTCTGCTGACGGTGTTCCGCATCCTGCCCGAGCTGACCCGCACCCATGCCCTCGCCGCGGACGTCAGCCGGCGTGGCGCAACCGGGCTTGCCGAGGAGCTCCCGCCGCGGGTCGTTGGCCTGATCGGACAGCACTTGGACGCCGCGGCAAAGATGTGGCATGAGGTGACACAGGTCTATCTCGTGGGTTCCAGCGAGATCGCCGACGCCATCGAGGACGACGACGACGGGCTCGACGAGCTGCACGCCAGTCTTAGCGCCGAGCTCGCTGCCGCCGACCTGCGCTCTCCGGTGCTGCTGGAGATGGGGCTGATCGCCCGGCTGCTGGAGCGACTCGGCGATCACGCAGTCGAGGTCGCCCGCCAAATCGAGGCTCTTGAGCGCCCTGGACACACGCCAAGTCAGCCCGCACCCGCAGAATGAACCAGCGAACGGAAACCGACGAGGCATTCCGGCCAGAGCCAACACTCCCAGCCGCCTAATTGCTGTCCTGTTCGCGTGAGGGCGGCGCTGTTCGTGTGAAGATCGGACCGAAGCTGTTCTGCCCGCCCACAACTTGTCGTCGGAACCGATGCCAAAGACTCGATCTCGGCGCAGTATGAAGACGATGAGCGAGTTCATGCAGAATACCGACGCTTTCCTGTGGTCGATGGAAAGCGATCCCGTTTTACGGTCCACCATCGTCACGATCTCCTTGCTGGACAGCACCCCGGATTGGGGCGAATTGGTTGCGCGGTTCGACAGGCTCAGCCGACGACTGCCGACCTTCCGCCAGCGGATAGTGTCCTCGCCTCGGCCGGCCCCGCCCCGCTGGGAGGACTTCCCGGAATTCGATCTCGGCTTCCACATGCGTCGGGTGTCCGCGCCGCAGCCGGGGACTCTCGACGAGGTACTGGAGATGGGCCGGCTGGCCGCGATGTCGGACTTCGACCGGGCCAGACCGCTGTGGGTGATCACCCTGATCGACGGACTTGCAGACGGCGGCACCGCACTGATGACCAAGATGCATCACTCCCTGGCCGACGGCATCGGCGGCGTCCAGATCGCGATGACGCTATTCGATGTCACCGCCCGGCGGCGCGGCGCACTACCCGTCCTGCCCCCACCACGGACGCCTTCGCCGCTGGACGGACTGCGCGACGCACTCCGCTACGACGCCAGGCTGCTCGCCAATGCGGCAACGGCTTCGGTTACGGGCGCTCCCGGCGTGGTGCGAAGCGCCATACGGCGGCCGGTGCAGACAGCCACCTCCGCGGCGGCGGTCGCGTCGTCGGTCTACCGCATCATGCGGCCGATCACCAAGTCCGGCTCGTCGCTCATGAAAGACCGCACGACGGTCCGTCGCCTCGGGATCCATGAGGTGTCGAGGCCGCGGCTGCGCGACGCCGGACACGCGGGCGGGGGTTCGCTGAACGATGCGTTCCTCGCGGGCGTGACCGGGGCGCTGCGCCGCTACCACGAAAAGCACAGCGTCGCGGTGGGGGACTTTCATGTGGGGATGCCGATCAGTCTCCGCACCGAAGGCGACGCGATTGCCGGAAACCGGGTCACGATGATGCGGTTCGACGTGCCGGTCGGCCTCGCCGACCCGGCGCGACGAATCGAAGAGATCCATCACCGGGCCACGAGCCAACGCGACGAGCGCTCGCTGCCCTACATGCAACTGATCGCCGGTGCGTTGAACCTGCTCCCACGCTGGTACATCGGAGCGGCGTTGCGCTGCGTCGATTTCGTGGCCAGCGACGTGCCCGGCATCCCGATCCCTGTGCGTCTCGGTGGAGCCGCGCTGCGGATGGCGTACGGTTTCGGCCCGACGATCGGTTCGGCGGTGAATGTCACGTTGCTCACCTACGTCGACACGTGTGCGCTGGGAATTTGCGTCGATGCGGGCGCGATTCCGGACTTCGACGTGTTCCACGACTGCCTCGTCGACGGGTTCGACGAGGTGCTGGCGCTCGCAGACTAGGCGGTCACCGGCGGGACGTCGCCGCGCGTCGGGCTAGGCCCACTCGAAGGGCCGAAAGTTGTTGCTGTGGCCCCTGGTCCGTGCGAAAATCGTAGCTGCTTTGCAGGTCTAGGCGCTCTGAGTTCGTAAGGGGGCGTGGTGCAGACACGAGAGATCAGGTCGGTCGCCGACCTTGGCGGCGAGGCCGCGGGCGTACTGACGACGCTGGTACGAGACATGCACGCGGGTATCGCCAGCCGCGTCTTCGGCGCGATAGGACCGGCGGCGAAGCCCACCCAAATCATCCACGACGCAGTGGCCCGCACTATCTATGGCGGTGTGGACGGCGGGATTCGGGGGGCCACCCGGGTAGCCGGCGCGCTGGCATCGAAGGCGTGGGGCCGCGACGGGGACGAGTCGCTCGAATCCCAACCCACCGTCGCCGCAGCCATCGCCGCGATCAACGGGCTGTACGGGGATCAGCTGACGGCACACCGCAACGGATTCGCGCTGAGCATGCAGATCCGGCACCACGGCACGGCCGTCCCGCTCACCGCCGACGGGGTGGCGGCGGCGTTCCCGACGCCCACCGGTCGCCTTGCCGTATTCGTTCACGGGTTGTTTCTCAGCGAACGCTCGTGGTGGCGCACGCCGCGCACCGGCGAGGATCTGCGGAGCTACGGGCAGCGGCTGCATCACGAGCACGGGTTCACCCCCGTCTACCTGCGCTACAACACCGGGCTGCACATCTCTCACAACGGACAAACGCTGGCCGACATGCTGCACCGGCTCGAGGCGCTCTGGCCGGTTCCCATCCACGAGATCGTGCTGGTGGGCCACTCGATGGGCGGGCTGGTGACGCGCAGTGCCTGCTACTACGGCGAGCAGCAGCAGCACCGCTGGACCGAAGCGGTGCGCCACGTGGTCTGCCTGGGCTCCCCACACCTGGGAACACACCTGGAAAAAGGGGTGCACATCGCGTCCTGGGCGCTGGCCCGGCTGCCGGAAACGCGGGCCGTGGCCGGCTTCCTCAACGCGCGCAGCGCGGGAATCAAGGACCTGCGCTTCGGCGCCTGCATCGAGGACGACTGGCGAGACTGCGATCCCGACGAATTCTTGCGGGATCGCTGCCAGGAGGTGCCGTTCCTTCCCTGGGCCGGCTACCACTTCGTCGCCACCACCGCCGCACCTCCGGCGGTCGGCCGCCTCGTCGGCGACCACCTCGTGCGCTCACACAGCGCGTGCGGCAGGGGCAACACGCGACGAATCCCGTTCCAACCCGAACACGGACTGACGCTGACGGGGCTACACCACTTCGACCTACTCAACCACCCGACGATCTATACGAAACTGCGCGAATGGGTAACCCATCACCGGTACAGTCCAGCTCCCACCAGAGATCAGGGCTTAGGACAGAGCAGCTGAAACGATCTTGCCGACGCCGGTTTCGATCAGATCATCGCTGAGCTTATGTCTCCCGTCCCACGGGACCGCGACGCACCGTGGAGTTGCGGGCCGGTGACAACCAACCCAGTTCCACGGACCCGCCGGCGCGGAATCGCTGTGGTCGAGTTTCAAGCATGAACGCTACTACCGGCACGCATTCCGCACGAAAGCAGAATTAGTTGCAGCAGTTGACAATGGATGAAATTCTACAATCATGAGCGTAGGCATTCAGTAATCGGGATGCGCTCACCCATCGACTACGAGCACACGCTGAAAGCCGCCCCGGAAGCAAGTTAACCGCGTCCACTTTTTCGGGGGGAAACCTCACTCCCACCAAAAGCGTTCCCACATAAAGCATCGCTTCGATGATCGTGATTTCGCCGGATCTGCGGCGGCTTCCGGCGCTCCGTGAGTCATCCCTCCTGGCAGGCGCATCGGATCGACCGGTCAGATGTTGGCGGGCCACCCCCTTCTTCGCCTAGAGATCCCGACCATCTGTGCCTTTGCCACAACATCCAAGCTAGAGCGCTCGGCAAGCCACCGGTAAGAGTCCGAAGACCCCCATCGGAGCCATGTGTCAGTGGTTTATGCGGCGGTGGGCAGAACCCCTGCGCCCATGGGCGTGCATAAATCGGCGGGCTCGGCGGTCCCGGCGTCGCACCAAAAGACCCCGGTGTGGCCGCCGCCGCCAAGCAGTACCCACGCGGGGAGCGGTGACCATCGGCCCTATGAAACGCCAGGTTCGGAGCGCATGCTCAGCCGCGGGCATTCACAACTCGTGTGTGCAGTTACTCCTAGGAGCGCGATCATGACAAGCACTGAGAAAAAGACCGTGGTAGAACGAGCGGCGGGTCTGTCCGACGAGGTGCTCGAATCGGTTGAAGCCGGACGGCGGGCCGCGATCGAGGCGGTGCGCAAGTTCGTTGACACTGTTGATGAGGTGACTCCCGCGCTGGTCGACGCGTCGCGGCGCAAGACGATCGTCGACGCCGCCCTGGATTTGGCCGACTCGCTGGTCACGACGCGGATGGAGTTTCTGCGCAGCGTCGTGCGCAGCGCGAGCGCGACGGTGAGCAGCAAGCCGGGCGCCACCAAGGAGTAAACGGCCGCAGCTGTAACCCCTTTCGGTTGCCGGCGCGCTGAGCGATCTGAAGCCGACGGACAATTTCGTGGCACACAAGTTCGGCACTTGGAGAGACCGCTTCCCAGCCGAGGGCTCCCGCAAGGTCGGCACAATCAGAAAGCGAGAAATATGGCAGAGGGAATCGTCAAATGGTTCAACAGCGACAAGGGCTTTGGCTTTATCACGCCCGACGGTGGTGGAGCCGATGTGTTCGTCCACCACTCCGCGATTAAGGGGACCGGATTTCGTTCACTGCAGGAAAATCAGCGAGTCCGATTCGAGATCGAACAGGGACCCAAAGGTCCTCAGGCGGTCGAAGTCACCCCGATCTAGCGGACGCCGATGGTGTTGGCCAGCAGGTGCGATGGTTGATCGCCATCACTGGTGGCCGTCGCCCCGACGATCGAATCGATCCTCGGTCCGAACTTGCACATTACTCGGCTAGCCCAGCGCTAGTTAGCCACCTCAAACGCGGCTACGGCTGGGACCGCACCCGCAGCGACGGCACCGAAGGCGTCAGATCTGGACCGGACACGGAGTCCTCGGCCACAACCTGGTCAAGATCAGCGCCCTCGCCGGGTAACAGGCAAGCCGAGCGAGGCGCACTGGCCAGCGCAACAGCCCGCAACACCAGCACCAGATCCCAGCGACCGCGTGGCCTCCGGGCCTCGGAGTTGACGTTCCTTCGGGCCACCCGCAGTCGGATCAGCTAGATCCGGTCAAAAGACACGATGACCTGCCGCTGCATGCGGCGACCATCGGACGTCACCAGCAGCGGTGTTGGCAGAGAAGTCAGTACCAATTCGGCGCGCGCTCACACCGTGGAGTTGACGACAGCCCCCGGCCGGGTGATCTCGCGCGGCCGCACCGCAGGCAGCCGAAACTTCAAGTGGCAGAAGGAAAGAGAATCTTTAATTCACGCCGGCGGTGAGTCACAATTGAGCCATGCAGGACATGGATCGGCGCACGATGCTGTGCGCTATTGCAGCCGTCTTCTTGGCGGCGACGAGCTGGGCTGCGGCCAGTGCCGCCCCGGTTCGGTGGAAAATCCCCTTGACCAAAGTGCCCGCGCCGGCCGGTGTGCTCACCCGGCTGCCAGGGGATGGTAATCAGATGGCGTGGACCGTCGATGACGGCGTCAGCGTCCCGGTGGTAGAAGCGTTCGCCCAGTTTGCCCACGACACCGGCACCCGGCTGACCTTCTTCATCAACGGTGCCAACAGTTCCTGGTCGGTCAACGCGCCGGCGCTGCGGCCGATGGTCGATTCCGGGCAGGTTCAGATGGCCAACCACACCTGGTCACACCCCTACCTCAACCGCATCAGCTTGGGCGCGGTGGCCGATCAGATCCGCCGCAACGCCGATTTCTTGAAAAACACCTACGGGGTCGACGGCACCCCGTTTTTCCGCCCGCCCTACGGCGTGCACAACGCCGACACCGACCGGGTGGCCGCAGATCAGGGCTACACCACGATCACCATGTGGAGCGGCGACCTCCTCGACTGGACGCACGAGAACGAAACCAGCCTGGTCGGCAACGCCGGGAAGTTCTTTCAGCCCCAACAGATCGTGCTCACCCATGCCAACCTGCCCACCATCACCCACTGCTATCCGCAGCTGCTCGACCTCATCCACAGCCGCAACTTGCAGACCGTGACCCTCAACGACGTCTTCAGTTAAGAGACGGCGCTTCTGCGGTGCTGCGCCGCGGCCGGGCCATCATCCGTTCATCTTCGGGCTCGTACGGATACGGGGGGTTTACTACCGGACTGCGGCGGCGTAGGCAGCGTCCAAGCCCTGTAGGTGCGAAGCGATGTCTCGGGCGCCGCGTAGAGGATGGTCGCCACGACCGAACCGGTAGCCGAGAGGGGCGGCGCCCGCCAATGCCCGCGCGATCCCGAAGTCTGCCAGCAAGACTTGTTCCTCGGCTCCGGCCGGGCCGGACAGCAGAAAGTTTCCTGGTTTAACGTCGCGGTGAATCACGTTGTGCTGATGGGCATAATCCAACGCCTTGGCGACCTCAGCGACGATGTGGAGAGCCCTGGCCCGGGTCATTTCGCCCTTCTGCACGACCGCGTCGGCGTCGCAGCCCTCGACGTATTCCATCGCAATCCACAACTGGCCCTCCTCGGTTTCGCCCCGGCACCTCGGCGCTCTGCTCGCACCGGCGGGGCGGTTACTCGTCGGACACCGAAACCGGGAAAACTCACTGGGGGAGCGGAAGCCTGAACTCCGACGGATCTTCCATCCCACGAAGAACGACGCTACTAGCTCCCGTCGAAGTCCCGGCGATCTCCACGCTCGAAGTGGTGGCGACCTCATGTAGATCATCATCTACGTATGCTGTATGCCGAATTGGTGGAAAAGGTCGGTATGCGCGAGCTGCGGCAGAATCCTGCTCCGGTTCTGAGGGCGGTGGAGGCCGGCAACGAAGTGACCATCTCGGTGAACGGGCGCCCGGTTGCGCGCATCGTGCCATTGGAAACGCCGGCATGGGTCGATGGCGAGCGCGCCGCACGGATTTACGCCGCAGGCGTGGACGAGCAATGGGAACCCGACCTACGAAGCGCCCGAGAAGAAGACACCGTTGACGACCCCTGGTCGTAGGAAGGCAATTCTCGATGCCAGCGTTTTGGTAGCCGCCGACAATGACCTTTCGGGGTTGGCGTGCCAAATCAGCGCGGTCAGTTACGCAGAGTTGCACTTGGGCGTGCACTCCGCACGCGGCGACGAGGCGCGGCTGGCGCGCCAGCACCGCCTGACGCTGATTCAGGCGATCTATGGCCACGGGATCGCGTTTACCGATGTGACGGCCCACCACTATGGGCTTTTGTGCGGACGGCTTAAGCAGCAAGGCCGCAGCCCGCGGGGGTGGGCGATGGATCTGATGATTGCCGCGACGGCATTGAGTCCGGGCGCTGTCCTGGTAACGGGAAAAGGCCGCCGACGTGTGACTTCCCAGTACTTTGTGGAACCGGGGAGGGCAACCATGCGTTGACGTGCTCCCCGGGATGAATGCCGGGGATTCCCGTGCGGCTACGCCGCGGTGGGGGTGCTTCCTGTTTCATCGCCCTGAACCTCCCGACGACGGGGAGGACTTACCGAGGCTCCGCAGGCGTTTAGTCTCTCCGCCCGCCCGGCGGCGAGAATGATCTTCGCGGCGTTGTGGTCGCGGTCGTGGACTGCCCGGCAAGCCGGACACGTCCACGACCTGACGTGTAGTGGCAACTCGCCGAGGACCTGCCCGCACCCAGGTGTGGAGCAGGTCTTGCTGGATGCCAGCCACCGCGACACCGTATGCACGGTGCGCTCGTAGCGGTTGGCTTTCTCGGCGATGATCCGAACGAACTGTCCCCACCCCGCATCGGAGATCGCTTGTGCGAGGCAACGGTTCGCGACCATGCCCACGATGTTGAGGTCTTCGACGTGGATCACTTGGTTCTCGCGAACCAACGCCAAAGCCTGCTTGTGGTGATAGTCCCGCCGCGCCCTCGCGACCTTGCCGTGCGCGATGGCGACCGTGCGCCGCGTCTTGTCCCTGTTGGCCGATCCCTTCTGCCGGCGGGATTTCTCCCGCTCTGATCGCCGCAGCTTGCGCAGCTTGCGGCCCAAGTGCTTCGGATTTTGAATCTGCGTGCGCGCCCCATCCGTGGTGGCAACGGTCGCTAACCGAGTGATGCCCACATCAACCCCGGCCTCCCGATCCACCACCGGCAGCGGGGCCGGCGCCACGTCGACGACGAAACTGGCGTAAAAGTGCCCGTCGGGTTCGCGGATGACCGTGACCGACGATGGCTCGCCCGGCAGCTCGCGCGACCACCGCACCCGAACCTGGCCCACCTTCGCCACAAACAACCACCCATTGCCACGGATGCTGAATCCGTTGCGGGTGAGCCGAAACGACTGCCGGTGATCCTTGCGCGATTTCATACGCGGCCGACCGAGTTGGCGGCCCTTGCGTCTCCCCGTGTGGGAGTCGAAGAAGCTTCGCCACGCCCGGCGCGAGTCGTTGACCGACTGCACCAACGCCACGCTGGGCACCTCGGTAAGCCAGCCACGCTCGGCGGTCTTCTTGGCTTGGGTGATCACCTGGCGCTGAATCTCGCTGTCGGACAGTTTCACCCCGGCCCGGTATGCCTCAACGCGGACCCGGAGCGCGTCGTTGAACACCACCCGGCAGCATCCGAACACCCGCGCCAGCATCTGCTGCTGGGCACATGTCGGTTCGATGCGGTACCGGTAACGCATCTGCACACCACAACCGTAAGGCCGACCACTGACAACCCCGACCTATCGCCGCGCCCGGCACAGCGTGTCGGCGCTGCACGCGCACCTGGTGTCCGTGACCAAATACCGCCGGCCGGTGTTCACCGACGCGATGCTCACGTTCTGCGAGCACACCATGCGCGCCGCGTGCGCCGAACTCGACGCCGAGCTGGTCGAGTTCAATGGCGAGGCCGACCATGTGCACCTGCTCGTGACCTACCCGCCCACCCTGGCGATCTCGGCGCTGGTGCAGCGGCTCAAGGGCCGCACCGCCTATGCCACGCGCCGCGAATTCACCGGCCGCTGCGTCCGGGCACGCATGCGCGGACACCTCTGGTCGCCGTCCTACTTCGCCGTCTCCTGCGCGGGCGCACCGCCGTCGATCATCAAGCAATACCTCGACGGCCAAGCACACCCCTCTAAGCGCCGGGCTCCGCCCGGCGACAGACGGGATGCGCTAACCCCGGGCTCAAGCCCGAGCCTTGCGCGCAAGAAAGTTCCGGTCATCGTTGGCGTGTGTCCGGAGTTGCGATGACGACGTCCATGACAAGTCCCAAACGATGCACGCGTGAGTGGTGCTCGAGCTTCCAGCCGTGGTCCAGCAGGGCGCTCACGCTGATAGGACGACACCCGCCCACAGCTTGCGGCGCAACGCGCCAGAGGCCGGTCCAGGCTCGGGAGACGGCTCGTTCGAGCAGCCGCTCTCCGTCAGTGAGGCTGGCCAGGCACAGGCGGCCGTCGGGAGTGAGGATCCGCCGCAGATCGTCCAGCACGGCCCGTGCATAAGCTTCATCGAGCAGATCGAACACAAACGTGGACAGCACACGGTCGGCGAACCCGTCATCGGCGGGTAGCGGCAGTGAGCCGTCGACAAGCACCACCTTGGCCCGCTCGGCCCAGGCGGCGAGCCGACTGGTGGCTAAGTTGATCATCACCGGGCTGATGTCGACGCCGAGGTAGTTGACACTGGGAGGCAGCGCCGCCAGCAGGTTCGCAGCCAACCGGCCTGTGCCGCACCCGAACTCGAAAATAGTCTGATCCCCAGCGAGGGCAGCATTGGCCACGAGCCGGTTTATGGTCGCGTCCTCATAGAAGGCCTGCCAGTCCTGGACGCGTCCGATCCGGTCGTAGACCGAACGGGCCTGGTTCAGCGTAAGCGCCACGGGTCGTCCTCCTCACTCGCCCACAACACCGTCACTTTGAGGTGCGCCGGAATGTTAGCGCCAAAGTTCGAAAAGATCATCGGCGCGCCGTATCACCGTCGGTCTAATAACGCTGCGTTCTGTGGTGACCAGCTCCCAGCTCGCACTGCTGAAGCGTTGCGTGACCTCGTGGCTTATGCCGGCGTGCATGGGTTTCGATGTCACTGAGGAGCAGTAGTTCCGTTGCAATGCAGCGGAACTGGTCGCTTAATCTCGGGATTATGCTGCGCCACAGAAACTTCGAGAACGGACAGCCATGCAACACGATCAGCGTCGGGCCGTCGGCGCCTGCGAGCCCGTTGGCCGACGCCGAGGCGATAGGGCTGGCGTACAGGAATTGCTTGGACACGCCACTGTGACGCGCGCCCGTGACGCTCACCGCACTGCGCCCCGCGGGCGAGTTCGGTTACCAGGAATCACCCGCGGTCACCGGCACGTTCACGACCAGCGCTCCCGTTCCATTGCGCCTCGACTTGGATGCGCTGGGCGAGCAATAGCGATGCCGCCCGGTTGTCCGCTCAGGCGATCAGTCCGCGGATGTCGTCGGCGGTGAGGGTGGAGCCGAACGCGTTACCGTCGTCGATAACACTGGCAAACAGCTTGGCTTTGCGGGCGTTGAGGGCCATTACCTTGTCCTCGATGGTGTCGCGGGCAATGAGCCGGTACACCATTACGTTGCGGGTCTGGCCGATGCGGTGTGTGCGGTCGATCGGCCTGGACCTCGGTGGCCGGATTCCACCACGGGTCGAGCAGGAAGCAGTAGTCGGCCTCGGTGAGATTCAGCCCGAACCCACCGGCCTTGAGGCTGATCAGGAAAACCGGTGCGTCTCCTTCCTTGAACCGCTGTACCACTGTTGCACGGTTACGGGTTCGCCCATCGAGATAGCAGTAGTCGATTCCCTCGGTGTCGAGGCGATCGCGGACCCGGCCGAGGAAACGAGTGAACTGACTGAACACGAGCGCGCGGTGGGCGCCGTCGACGACGTCGCGGAGATGCTCAGCGAGCGCGTCGATCTTCGCGCTGGCCAGCGTGTCGTGTGCGGGGTCGACGAGCCCGGGATGCAGCGCCATCTGTCGCAGCACGGTCAGAGACTTGAGGATCGTGAACCGGTTGCGCTGCATGTCATCGAGCAGGCCGAGCACCTTCTGGCGCTCTCGTTGCAGTCGCTTGTTGTAGAGGGCGCGGTGCCGCGGCGGCAGCTCGATATCGAGGACCTGCTCTTGCTTGGCCGGCAGCTCGGCAGCCACGCGCTCCTTGGTGCGGCGCTTGACCAACGGCTTGATGCGGCGGCGGAACAGGGCCAAAAGCTCGGGGTCGCCGGTCTTCTCGATGGGCTTGGCGAAGAAGTCGGCGAACTTCGTCGGGTTGGGGAACAACCCGGGGGCGGTGATCGACAGCAGCGACCACAGCTCCATGAGATTGTTCTCCATCGGTGTGCCAGTGATCGCCAGCTTGAACGGTGCGGCCAACCTGCGTGCGCACTGGTAGGTCTTGGCGTGATGGTTCTTCACGTACTGGGCTTCGTCCAGGATCAGCCCGGACCACGTTCGGGCGGCGTGGGCGTCGAAGTCCAGCCGAAACAGCGTGTATGAGGTGACCACGATGTGGGCGCCCGCTGCCAGTTCGTCGAGGTCGGCGCCGGCGCGGCGCAGCGTGTCGGAGATCGGCACGACCGACAGCTCAGGCGCGAACCGTGCGGCCTCGCTGGCCCAGTTCGCCACCACACTGGTCGGCGCAACCACCAGGAATGGCGCCATGCCCGGATCCTGTTGACGGACATGGCAGATCAACGCCAGCGACTGGACGGTCTTGCCCAGGCCCATGTCGTCGGCGAGGATCCCACCGAGCCCGTGGGTGTGCAGGCTCGCAAGCCACGCGAACCCATCGGCCTGATACGGCCTCAGCTGAGCACGCAGGCCGGTCGGCACCGCCGCCGGTTCCAGACCCTGCAGCGCGCGCAACCCGTCGACCTGGCGCCGCCACTCGTCGGCCTGCCGCGTCACGACTCCGACCTCGGCGAGCTCATCGAACAACCCGACCTGGAATCGGCTGATCCGGGGTGGCCCCTCTTCGGCATCGGTGAGCGCGCGGGCCTCTTCGATGAGCTGGCGCAGCTTCACCAGCTCCGGCTTGTCCAACGCGAAGTAGGCGCCGTCGGGAAGCAGCAGGTGCGATTGCCCGGACGCGAGCGCGGTGAACACGCTGACAAACGGAACATGGTTGCCTTCAATGCTGATCGTGACACCCAGGTCGAACCAGTCTGTCTCGCCGGCCACCGCGTCCGTCGTCACCGCGATGACGAGGGAGCCGCCCGCCTCCCGGTAGTCCACCGGGTCGCCGATCACCTCCAGCGCGACATCGGGAAGCTCGGCGAGCAGCGGTTGCACTTCGGTGGCGAATCGCATCGTCTCCAGGCCACACAGTCGCGCCCCGGTGATGAGCGTGCCGTCGGCGGCGCGGAGCCCCAACTTCTCCAACGGCGCTTCGATGCTCGAGGCGAGTGTCTTCTCCGCTTCCAGGTCGCGGCAAGCGACATACTCCGATCTGCCGACCGGTGCGCGAAAGTCGTTGTCGCCTAACCGGTATGCCCATTCCCACGTCAACTCGAGCTCATGCTCGGCCTGGTAGTCGGCCCGCAGGACCAGTGTCGGCCCGACGATCGCGGGTGGCGTGAACGACTCGTCCGACGACGTGACGGCCGCGATGTGGCGCAACCTCGGGTAGTACTCCGCGGCGAACCGCGGCGCCTCGTGCGCGGGTATGACCAGCGGCTTATCACTGAGTGTCATGCGCTGCAACGCCTCAGGCGCCGGCTTGTCCAGTCGGGCGAGCCGCAACCCGCCGTCGGCATACACCACGCCATGACCTGACGATCCAATGAACGCCACGGGCCGTGCCGCGGCGCCGTCGACCCGAAGCACGGGCTCGACAGTGAGATCGCCCGTCTCGGCGACCGTGACGTCCAGGCACAACTGCGCCGTGGCGTACGTCGGCACATCCTGCTGTGGCCGCGCCTGCACCAGCTGCACCCCGACTCGGCGCGCTTCGTCCAGCAGCGGCCACAGCTGCGGGGAGTCAAATCGCAGCAGCGAGATCGTCTTCACGTCGCCGTAGGTATAACCCCCGTACGAATAGCGGTAGTAGCCAGTCGAATTCGAGCTCGACGCTCGGTAGGTCGCATAGAGCTCTTGCAGCAGCCGAAGCTGAGCGTCGGGATAACCGTAGTGGCGCAGCATGTGCACCTTGCCCCAGCTCAGATCGCCGGCCACCCAGCCGCCGCGCTTTCCGGGCCGCACGAGCCGCGCGTCGAGAGTCGGCGACGGCCCGCTCACCGACAGGCTCAGCTCGATCGCCAGTGGTGTCCCGATGCGATCGTTCGTCGAGGCCGGGGGAAGCAGCGCATCCAATGACTGGCGCCACGCCGCTGGAGCTGGCGGAGGCGGCGTACGTTGGGCGCGCATCTTTGTGGCCCCCGCGGCGGCGATGACGATTGCCGCGACATGCTTGCAATTCACCTGCATCGGGCAGCTGCAGAGCCCGCTTTCGACACTGCAGGTATCGGTGTCTTCGGTGAAAAGCTGCACGGTTGTGGTGTAGGTGCGGCCCTGGCTACCGTGAACATTGCCAACAAGGTTGTAAGCGTCCGGGTTCCACAGGCAACGCAGCACGCGTCCCTCCCGCGCATAGGCCACGCCACGGCGATAGGTGTCGGCGCCCAGCAGCCCGAGCGCGCTCGCAAGGTCGATCGACGGATACATCAGTGACTGCACGCCCGCACCGTAACGACCCGGTCCGACAAGGAGGCCCAACCACGCCGCGCGACACGCGAAACTGGTGGAGATGAGGTTTGGGAGTCTGCCGTGACGAAAGTTTCTCCGCCCGCGTTGGTCCCACCCATCACGGACGCTTGTGCACGCCCAGGTTCTCATCCAGCCGTTACACGTTGTCGGTCGGACGGCGATAGGGCGGTGGGCAACGTAAGGCCGAGTGGCAGTCGGTATCCTGAGCACATGTCGCGGTTGGAGCGGATCACCGTGGACCCGGCGGTGTGTCACGGTCAACCGGTCGTGCGTGGTATGCGTTACCCGGTCCAGTCGCTGCTCGAACTTCTCGCTTCTGGCATGACGATCGAGGACGTGCTCGCCGACTACCCCGATCTTGAGCGTGAGGACCTTCTCGCCGCATTGGAGTTCGGCGCGTTGACCGCAGGTGGGCATCGAGTCGTTCCGCTCGGCACCGAGTGAAATTCCTCGTCGACGCCCAGCTGCCCGTGCGGCTCGCCCTTTTGCTAAACCGTGCTGGCCACGAGGCCATCCACACCAGCAACCTCCCGAACGGCAACGCGTCCACCGACGCCCAGGTTGTCGAGATAGCGGACGCGCAAGATCGGGTGGTGTCACCAAGCATCGCGACTTCCGCGATGGGCATCTCCTCACGGGTTCGCCGAGGAAGCTGTTCATCGTGGCTACCGGAAACATCAGCAACGACGCCCTACTGAAGCTGTTCGAGGTCCATCTCGGTGCCGCCACGAGCGCGCTCGGCGAGGCTGACTTTGTCGAGCTGCGAGCAAAGTTCCTGATGGTCCATCCGCGCCGTGACCGCGGCCCGAGGCAGTCCTGACGTCGGGCCGTAAGGGACTCCCGTCAGGATGGCGCGGACGGCGGAAATAACGAGTCCCGATACACCGGGCTGTATAACAGTCCCCTTGAGGTCGAAGTTGACTCCAAACCAGTTCTGGGCCAGTTCGTATCAGCTCGCCTGTCGGGCCGATCCGCTACCCTCCCCGCCGTGGACGAGGGCCTCTACGAATCGCCGGTGACCGAACGGTTGAGCGGGGCGCTGGCCGCGCGACCTGACCTGACGCGTCGGTGGCGCAACTGTCGGAGCGTGTCGACACTCGCCTCACCTATTCAGACCGCAGGAGGCGGGAGGGGACAGGTCAAGCGCGGGCTCACCGTGGGCGAGGTCTCCCCGCCGCATACCGGGCGGCTATGCGCAGGGCGGCACATGCGTCGGAGAGGGCGCGCTGGGAACCAGGTGGTCGGGGTTGGTAGAGCGGTCAACGTGGCATTCTCTCCGCTCATCTGCGGCGGCGAGGCTGAATACGTTGCTCGCCCCGTCGACGAGATCTCCGGTCGGCACGACGAGGACGTGCCAGCGCGGCTTCCACTGCGCGATTCCGCCCGAGCGCCGCAGCGCGGCTTGTATCAGCGCCGGACGGTGGTTCCAGCGCTCCAGCAAGAGGTCATAGCCCTCCAGGATCACTACCCCGTCGTCGTCCACAGATGCGGTGACTGGGATTACCGGCGCCGGTTCGCGAACCGATAGTTTGTGTTGGATCCAGTGCACCCAATGGCCCGGGCCGTACGAGTCGCACTGCTTGTCGGTGCCGGATAGGTTCCACCAAATTTCGGACATGGAGACTCCCAGATTCCGAGCCTCCGCAGGGGAGGCGCTCTTGCCGGGCACCGGTTGGTGCCAGGCCGCTTCGTCATCCGAGCCACCCACGAGCGTGGGGTTGGCGTGCCGTCCAGTCGGAGCTTTGCGACGGCATCTCGTGAAGCAGATTCAGGTTACATCGGCTGACCGACAGGGATGAACGCCTTCAGCGTCGAGATGAGCCAGCTCTCCTGCGCGGCAAAGGGGCCTCCGCACGGCAGCGGCGGGGGAGAATCAGCGCTCACCCGTTCTCCGCGGCAACACTTTCGAACAACGGCACCTCGACGCGGGTCCAGCATGCCGATCGCGGTGCCGCCGACAACGCAGACTCCAGTGTCGAATCCGGGCAGCTCATCCAGCAGGGGTTGACTCGCTGCCTCGAAGCTCCCGGCGAGGGCCGAGAGATCCTCGACGTTGGCCACGCGAACGACCAGATGGGTGTTGCATTGACTGAGGACGTCCTTGTTCACGCGCGCCGGGCGCTGGCTCGACACCACTAGCCCCACACCGAATTTGCGTCCTTCAGACGCGATCGCAAACGCAGCGTCGAAGGACGGCCGAGGGCCCTTAGGTCGAAGTTGACTCCAAACCAGTTCTCGGCCAGTTCGTGTCAGCTCGCCTGTCGGGTCGATCCGCTACCCTCCCCGCCGTGGACGAGGGCCTCTACGAATCGCCTCTGACCGAACGGTTGAGCCAGGCGCTGGCGGCGCGATTTGATCTGCGCGCCGACAAAGAACGGGTTGACGAGCCGAACAGCCGCTGACCGTCGCGCGCCACCTCACGCCGCTCATGGAGCGGTCGCTGCGGGCAGCAGCAACGCCGCAGGACCGTGCCGACCTGGTGCGCCGGATCTTGTCTGCGCTGCCGGATCCCGGCTGATGGTCGAGGCGCTGCACCAAGACGAGCCCGGCCGGATCGAGCGGGTCGACGCCGTCGCGTGGGCGCACACCCTGAACGTCGTCCGGTGGCCGCGGCCGGCCACCCCGTTGGCGGACACCGCGCTGATGACCAATGCGCACAACGAGCCAACGCTGGCTGCCGAGCTGCGTGCCGAACTTGTCAGCGCCGATCACGTGGATTTGTTGTGCGCCTTCGTCAAATGGCACGGCCTGCGGCTGTTGGAAGACGAGCTCAACGAGCTGCGGCTGCGCCAAGTGCCGCTGCGGGTCATCACGGCCTACCCAGGGGCCACCGATGCCCGCGCCCTCGATGCCCTGGTCGACGAGTTCGGTGCGCAGGTGCGGGTCAACTACGAGACCGACCGCACCCGGTTGCATGCCAAGGCGCGCAACACCGGCCTTCACACCGCCTATGTGCGGTCGAGCAATCTGTCGCACGCCGCGCTGGTCGACGGGCTGGAGTGGAATATCGGCTCTCGCCGTCCCGTCGGGTGCACGTGAAATATCTCGACTCCCGGTGTCTGGCGCTTAATCCAGATAACAGCGGTGCCGGCTGGTCAGTCCGCAGGGGTAACGAGGACCTCGAGCCGGTCTCGTAGATCGACGCTGAGCACCGCCGTTCCGTCGGCGGCGGCCACGATCTGCCGCTCGGGTTGCCCATCAATCACCCGATACCGCATGCCCGGACGGAGTCGCGCCAGTGTGAGGTCCTGTCGAGGTGAGGACCCGCCGGGCCGCAGCACCAGTCGCAGTGTGTGGCCGTCATTGCGGGCGGTGGCGACGAGAACGTCGGGGTAGTTGGCATGTGCCAGCTGCGGGCCTTCTGTGATGCACGTCGGCGGTTGTTCGGTGATAAGAGATCGCCAGCAATCCTTGAACGCCGTCCGATCCTGCGCGATCCAGGTGTTCCACAGATTCGACACGCCTCTGAAGAACAGGGCACCGTTCTCGTAGACCGGTGTGAGAGCCTGATTGAGTTCGTCAACGGCCGCCTTGGTGGCTTCCTCGTCACCCATTTCCTTGGCTCCGTTGACCAATGGCGCCACGTTGGATACGACGCTGGGACGGTAGTTGCCGTAGTCGATGGTCATCGCGGGTGGCTTGACGCGTAAGCCGTTCCCGCCTGCATCGAAGTTGTCGTGGCGCGCGATGGCCCAGTAGCGCTCCGCCATGGCCGGATACAGCGGGTTGATCAGTTGCGGAACGACGGCGTCGGGCATCGGGATCGGCACCGCAAACCCGGTCCCGCGGCTGCGCAGTGCCACCACACTGCCGTCGGGATTGGTGAATTCGGTTTCCAGCCGCAGTTTGAAGGCCTGTGCGATCTCGTCCCAGTTGCGGGTGCCGAAGAGCCGGTCGTAGGAGCGCACCGCCATGGCGCCGCGGCAATTACAGAACGGATAGATCCAGTTCGGTTCGCATGGCCACAACGTGAAATGCTGCGTGCGGAAGTTGCGCATCAGCTGCTCGAGCAGGCTATGCCCGTCGTGGCGGTAGACTTTGCGGTCGTTCACCCGGAATGACAACGCTCCCTGGCGGTTCCAGCGGTGATCACCGGTGGCGGCCGTAAGGTTGAACACCTGCAACCCGAGATAGCCGGTAAGCATGATGTTGTCGATTTTGGCCGGGTCGGCATCCAAAGACATTCGGCCCCAGGTGTTTTCCCACCGCCAATAGGACCACACGAGGCGCTCGAGGTATTTCTCGACCAGCCGGTTCTGCGCGTCGTGGGAGTACCCACCGAAGGCCGGTGTGTAGTGAAACGACACCTGGGCCAGCGCATACCCGAGCTGGTTGATCTGGTAGCGGATTGCCGCCGTTTGGAACTGGTCGATCTTGTCGAAGTTGGAGAAGTCGTGCACGTCCTGTAGCGCACGATCGAAGATGTACCGCAGTCCGGCCAGCGTTTCGGCGTCAAGTTCGCGGTTCGTCTCAGCGGGTGCGGGCACCGCACGTTCCCGTACCGCAATTTGCTCGGTGGGAAGGTAGGCGATCCGTTCGGCGCGGGTGCGCGCAGCCCGCGCTCGGGCAATCGTCTTGCGCACCAAATAGATAGCGATAGCGGCGAGGACAAGCGCGATGGCGACCACTACCCCGTATTGCGAAATGTGGCTGCCGGTCATCATCGACGCGATGGCGGCGGCGGCGAACCACACCAACGGTGGGAAGGTGCACGCACCAGCAGCGAACCACGCGACCAGCGAGAAGCCGAAGACGACGAGTGTCACGATGGTCAGCACCCAATGCCATCCACCTAATACGAGGAATCCGGCACCCGGATACCACAGGCCCACCCCGAACACCCGCCACGGCGGCGAGCCCACCGCCAGCAGTACCGCTCCGATCGCGATGACTGCGGCGTAGACGGCCGCCGTTCGCCGCAGCCGCCCTCGGGTGAGCGGCCCCCTTTCTGCCGGCGGAAAATCGGTGGTTCTGCGGGGTGAGATATCACTAGTCATCCGAGCCTCACGGGATCAGCGGGCAGGTAGCGGACGCGGGACGCGGGCCTGCGCCCATAACTGGAAAAGAACGGGAACCGTGACCAGCAGGTCCACCGCGATGGCCACGGCGCCGGCGGCTCGCTGGTCGATGAGCGCAGTGAGCATGGAACCCGCCGAGGTGTGAACCGGGTAAAGCGCCACGGGACTGAGCAACAGAACCAGTCCGACGACGGCCATCGCCTCCTGTGACACGAAAACGGAGACGACGCGTCGCCGGACCGTATGGGCAGACACGTCGCCCAACACACTCAGCCACAGCAGCCCCCCGGTGCCGGCCATCGCGAGCACGGCGATGGCCTGCGCGACAGCCGACTGCACCATCGCCTTGTGCACCGCCGGGAGGTGTAGCACCACCACCGCCGCCGCACACGCCGCCGCCGCGGATGGAGCGATCCTGCTGAAGGCGTCGCTGACCGCGGTGTCGAGCCAGCCTGGACGGATTCCCAGAATGATCAGCACCGGCGCGATCACGGCGAGTGCCTCCAGTTGCGCCATGAAGATGAAATGGGACAGCTGCACACCCCGCATCGTGGGCGGACTCACGGCCGCCGCGGCAACCGCTCCCCCGATCAGGACGAGCATTGCGCGGCGGTGTGCCGTGCTCTCCATCAAGCCGATCGATGCGCCGATCGCGGTCAGGGCCACCAGCCCGGCCGCCGCCCAGTACCACCCCGGCTGCCCGCAGTCGGCGCCGCAGGAGCGCCGCGCGTGGCCGGCCATGTCCATATCGCCATGGCGCACCGTCGTCGCGCTGGTGGGAACCAGTCGAGATATCGCCCATACCAGCGCCGACACCACGAGCACCTCACCGGCGGACAGACCGGTCAGCACCCGCGCGGGAAGGTTGGCCGCGATGGCCCGGCGTTTCGGGTGCGCATCGGCGCGCCGATGCACGCCGAGGACGCGGTACAGCCACAACAGCAATCTGGCGAAGACGATGCAGCACGCCATCACAGCCTCGGCACTCAAAAGGGCGCGTCACCGCGCCGGATGAATTGTCGTGCATCCATCATGGCTTACCCAGGGCCAACGCGGTGACGACATTGTCGTGCAGGAACAGCCGCCGGATGTCGTCGGAGAGCCCCAGCTCGCCCAGTCCGTCAAGTGCGGCGGCGAACGTCAGGATGGGAAAGTCGCCGCCCAGATGCACTTGTGCTTACCGAAGGTTCGTAGGAAGTGGACAAACGATTGCGAGTAGTACCTCGGCATGTAGGCGCTGGTGTCGGTCCACACGTTGGGATGCTTGGCGGGCGACGGCGATCATCTCCTCGGTAGGGCCAACCGATATGTCCGGCGACAATCCGCAATTCGGGAAAGTCGATCGCCACCCGATCAATGTGCCCGGGGCGGTCGGTCTCCGAGGTGTAGGTGGGCGGTCCGGTTCCCCCGGCCGCTGGGGTATTCCGCGGCCCGTGGCCCATGTCAGCATCTGCTGCTGGTGATCGAACTCTGCCTGTGTCGCCGGCGGAGGAGCAAGCTTGTGTCGGTCAGCGGATGGTAGCAAGCGCTGACTTTGTTATTGGCCGTTATCCCTGTCGATGGGGGAGTCGAATACGCGGCTCTCGGCGGTGTCGGCATCGCATCTGCCCGCCAGCCGCAGCTCCAGTCGGGGACAGCGGACCGGCGGCGCGCGCCAGCACAAGGGGGCGCCGACGCACATCGAACTGTCGGTCCTAGTCGCTACGCTGCGCGAGCAGATCGGCGACGAAGGGGCAACTGCGGCGGTCAGCGGATGGCAGCAAGCCCTGACGTTGTTGTTGGCCGTTATCCCTGGGTTCGTTTACCAGGGAACGCGATCGCGCCTCCGCGGCCCGACGCCTGACGATCGGGAGATCGGCGTTCAGATACTGCGAGCGTTGGCGGGCTCCGGGTTTGCGGCCCTGGCCTACGTGGTGGTGCTTGGACCCGCGCTCACCAAAGCGGTGACTCGCCCAGTCGATTCGCTTGAGCACCCATGTCGTGTAGCCCTCGTCCTGATCGTCCTCATCTTCCTGGTTCCGATGGCGGCCGCCTTCTTGGCTTAGCCGTCGGCCTTATAGGGATCTGAGCAGTGACCACGCTAGGCCCCACTATTGGGCACCCTTGTTAGCTCGCCGAGCCTTGGGCATCCCCGCCGCATACCGCGCGGCAACTCGCAGGGGCGGCACATTCGTCGGAGCCGGCCCTCTGGGAGCAAGGTGGTCGGGGTTCGTGGTGCGGGTAACGGAGCAGTCGCGCCTCTCATCTGGGGCCCCGAGGCTGAATACGTTGCTCGCCCCGCCGACGAGATCCCCGGTCGGCACCACCAGGAGGCGCCAGCGCAGCTTCCACTGCGCCGACCCGCGGGGGAGAATCAGCGCTCATCCATTCTCCACGGCAACACTTTCGAACAACGGCACCTCCACGCGCGTGAGCATGCCGATCGCGGTGCCGCCAACAACGCAGACTCCGGTGTCAAATCCAGGCAGCTCATCGAGCAGCGGTTGACTCGCTGCCTCGAAGCTGCCGGCGAGGGTCGAGAGGTCCTCGACGTTGGCCACGCGAAAGACCACATGGGTGTTGCATTGACTGAGGACGTCCTTGTTCACCCGCGCCGGGCGCTGGCTCGACACCACCAGTCCCACATCGAATTTGCGGCCTTCAGACACGATCGCAAACGCAGCGTCGAAAGACGGCCGAGCGCGCGCGAGCCACCCTGTTTGTTGCTCGGGCGCGTAGTACTGTGCCTCGTCGAGCACGACCAGGGACGGAAATTGGCCGCCGGTGTGCTTGCTGCGCTCAAAGACGTCCGTCATGACAGCCGCGGCCTTCGCCGATCGTTCCTCCAGGCTGGCTATGTTGCGGAGGTCGAGGATGTAGAGGCCGGCTTCGTCAAGCCGTTGAGGCTGACCGTTGTCGGCGCGGGTGATCACGGCGCTGTCGTGGGGCCAGAGGGACAGGTCGTCCGCCTCTCGCGCGGCGGCCACCAGCCGGGTGAGCTTGTCGGCTAGGTTGCCGGCATTGGGAGCTTCTAGCTCGACGGCAGCGAGGAACTCTTCGAGGTCCTGCTTTGGCGACAGTCCGTGGGCGACCGCTGCCAGCTTGTCGATGAGTGCCTCGTCGCGCCGCGACAATCTCAGCAGATTTCGGACCACGTCTTCATCGAGGACGCTGCGGCGAAGTCGGATGTCGACGATCCGAGCAGATGGCGAGATCATCTGCGCCACAGGCGCATATTCGCCGTGCGTGTCGATGACAACCACCCTGAGCGCCTCGCGCAGCGGACCATTGCTGAGGCGATGCAGAAGGACCTTGATGGCGTTGGACTTGCCGGAACCCGTCATTCCCAGGACCGCCAGGTGCTTGGAGAACTCGGCTGAACGCAGGGCGACGGGTACCTCAGGGTGGTGCAGCATGGTGCCGAGCTCAACGTCCCCATCGCCCAGTAGCTGGCGCAGCAGTTCAGGAGATGCGTGCGAGACGTCGGATCCCGGGGCCACCGGCACAGTCGGGGAAAGCAGGCGGAGGCCTACGTAGTGCTTGAGCACTTCAACACGTGCGATACGGAATACCGACTCAGGCTCGAAAAACGTCTTGGTAACCAGGAATCCGTGCTCTTTGGACGGGTGTGAAAACAACGACTGGAGATCCGGCACCTCGACGCGGCTGGTACCCGCTGTGCCCGAGTAGCCCTGAGTGATCCACATCGACTCGTTCATTTGAGGAAACGACGGGTTGTAGGCGGTTACTTCAGAGATACGCCCGAGAATCACGTTGCCCGCGGTGTCGTCGGTAATGGTCGCCGATGATGTGTAGACAGTGTCGAATTCGACGCCGAGGTGATTGCCGTAGCGGCGTGTCGCCTGCAGGATTGCGTCCACATCGAGGCCCGAATCGGCACCGCTGTACTGGGCCGCGGCCAACTTCTGAACCTGCTGATGGTTGTGCAGCGACTGGGCCGTCGTGCGTTCCGAGGGACCGCGACGCTCGGTGTCGTAGGTCTCCAGTAACGACCAGGCTGCCAGACCTTTCACGCACAGCGCGAGTTTCCACATGGCGTTGTGCATGCCTTGAAGCCTGGTGTTCACGTCCAGCCCGCCGGTGGGCGGAAACTGGTGCGCGGCATCCCCGCACAGCACCACGCGTTCCTGCGCGAACCGGTCAGCGACCGTCGCGTTCATCTGCCACCGGCCGATACTGCGTACCACCACGACCAGATCGGGAACACCCACTGTGGCACGCACCCATCGGCGGCAATCCTCCTCGTGGAAGGCGTCGGTCCACTGCTCAGCGGGAACGGCGATCTGGCACAGGTTGCACGAAGCTGGATCCTGAGCGAGGCTTCACGCCCCCAGCTCACCTTGACTCTGGCCCGCTAATGACATAACTTGTTAGTCAACAAGTAAGTAAGTAAGGAGTCATGTGATGTCGGTTATGCGAGCGCTCGTTGGTGGAGCGGGCCCGGACTGGCAGGTCCGTGAGCTTGAGGTGCCCGCGCCAGAGCCGGGTCAGGTGCTGATCAGCGTGCGGGCCGCGGGGCTGAACCGTGCCGACCTCTACATGCTGGAGGGCTCCTACAACCCGAACTCGAAAACCAGCGCTGTCTACACCGCCGGCCTGGAGCTGGCCGGTGAAGTCGCGGCAGTGGGTGAGGGCGTTACCGGCGTCACCGTCGGTGAGCGGGTCTCGGGAGCCGGGTTGGGCGCATTCGCCGACTACGCACTGCTAGACGCCCGGCACCTGATCGCCGTGCCGGAATCGCTGGCGTGGACCGACGCGGCGGCGTTGCCGGTCGGGCTCGCCACCGAACACGACGCGCTGGTCACCCAGGGCGGATTCCGTTCCGGGCAAAGCGTTTTGGTCGTCGGCGCCACCACAGCGATCGGGCTGATCGCCGTTCAACTGGCCAAGGCATTCGGCGCGGCGTTGGTCGCGGCAACCACCACTTCGGCCGACAAGACTTCGGCTCTAACAAAGGTGAGCGCAGACATCGTCATCAACACCACAACCGACAACCTGGCCGAGAAGGTCACCGCAGCGACCAACGGCACGGGCGTCGATATCGTGCTCGACCACGTCGGCGGCCAACTGTTCGCCGACACCTTCGCCGCCACCCGGCTGGGCGGCACCGTGATCAACATCGGCCGACTGGGCGGCCCGCTTTCCACGATCGACCTCAACACGCTGTCATTTCGGCGCCTGCGAGTGTTGGGCACCACCTTCAGCGTGCGCACACCGGACGAACTCGCCGCGGTGTGCGCCGCGCTGCAGCCGCAAGTCCTGCCCGCCGTCGCCGCCGGACGCATCCGGCCCGTGGTGGACCGCGTCTTCAGCTTCGATGACGCGCACAAGGCCGCCGACTACCTACGCAGCAACCGGGCCGTCGGCAAGGTCGTCTTGCAAATGGAGGAGAAGTGAGTGACCCCGCCGGTATGCGCCGGACGCAGGAAGAGCGGCGCAGCGAAGCCGAGCGAAAGCTGATCACGGCCGCGGCCGAACTCGTCGGGGAGATCGGCCCGTCGCGGGTCACCCTGGCCAATGTCGGTGAACGCGCCGGCTATAGCCGCGGTTTGGCCACTCACCACTTCGGTTCCAAAGGGGCGTTGATGCAACGCCTGGTGGAAACCGTCACCCACCAGTTCCGAGAGGCCCTGATCGACCAACAGCGTTCCCCGGATGCGTTGGACGAACTGCGCACGCTGATCGGCATCTACTTCGACGTCGTGTCAGACCTGCAACCGGTCAACCGGGCCCGCCTGGTGCTGTGGGCCGAGGCGGTCACCACCCCGTCTGAGGACATCAGACCCGCGATGGTCTCCGCCGATCGCGAGTTCCGCGAGGAGATCGAAAAACGCCTCCGCCTGGCTGTGAGCGGCGGGCAGATCGCGGCCTCCGTCAACGCCCACGGCCTGGCGACGGTGATCATCGCGATGCTGCGCGGGGTGGCGCTGCAATCGCTGATCGACGACCACGTCGATCTCGCAGCTGCGCGTGAAGAAATCGAACAACTTGTAACCGCCCGCCTACAGAAAGAGAACGCATCATGAGCCGAATGTTCGGCAGTATCAACCAAATTGGTTACGTCGTGCGCGACATCCACGCCTCCATGGAGCACTGGGTTCGGCACGGCGTGGGGCCATGGTTCTACATCGACAATGTCACCACCGACTACTTCCGCTACCGCGGTGAGGACTCCGACATGAAGATGAGTGTCGCCATCGCCAACTCCGGCGACATCCAGATCGAACTGATCCAACAACGCAATGACGCGCCCTCGGTGTACAAAGACTTCCTCGACGCCGGCCGCGAAGGAGCTCAACACATCGCCTACTGGACCACCAACTACCAAGATCTCTACGATCGCGCTCTGGCAGCCGGATACACCGTCGCTCAAGAAGGCAGCATCGGCGGCGAGCAGGGACGCTTCGCCTACCTCGACACCGAACACGACCAAGGCACCGTCATCGAGATCAGCGACATCAGCGGCCCCAAGGGACAAATGTTCGCCTACGTCCGCGACGTGGCTGCCAATTGGGATGGCGCCGAACCGATCCGGGTGCTCGGATGAGCTCGACACCCTTCCCTTACCCCGACCTCGACGCCCTGCCGCCGCAGCTGCGTGAGGCCGTCACCAGCCGAGGATCGCTGAACATCTTCCGGATGATCATGCACAGCCCCGGTCTGGCACCCAACTTCCTGACCTTGGCCAGCGATGTGCTGCAACATAATTCACTACCACCGGCGTGGCGTGAACTGGCGATCCTGCGCGTCGGATTCCGCTATCGCTCGGACTACGAGGTCCACCACCACCTCAACATCGGACGGGCCATCGGCCTGAGTGACGACGACATCGCCGCGGCCGAGTCGGGTTGGACGCAGAGCCTCGGCGGGCAACAAGCCACCGTGCTGCGCCTCACCGATTTGTTGCTGACCGACCACACTCTCAGCGACGCTGAGCGTGCCGAAGCGCTGGACACACTCAGCGTCAACCAGCTCGCCGACCTCACGATCACCGTCGGCTTCTACCAATTGGTTTGCAACTTCCTCAACACCTTCGGCGTCACCCCAGACGGTGAAGGCACCGGACTGTGAAAGTCCATCACCTCAACTGCGGCACCATGAACCTGCCAGGTGCCGCCCTGGTGTGCCACGTCCTGCTCGTCGAGACGAACAACGGACTGGTGTTGGTCGACACCGGCTTTGGTTCACACGACTGCCTCGACCCAGCCGCCCGCATAGGTCCATTCCGTCATTTCATCCGGCCGGCGTTACTACAGAACGAAACCGCAGCACATCAGATCGAACAGCTCGGCTTCCGCACGTCCGACGTTCGCCACATCGTGCTGACGCACTTCGATCTCGACCACATCGGCGGGATTGCCGACTTCCCGGACGCCCACATCCACGTCACCGCCGCCGAGGCTCGCGGCGCCATCCATGCCCCCTCGATCCGCGAGCGCTTCCGGTTTCGCTGCTCGCAGTGGACCCACGGCCCTAATCTGGTGGAGCACAGCCCCAACGGGGAGCCCTGGCGCGGATTCGCCTCGGCCAAGCCGCTCGACGTCATCGACGACGGCATCGTTCTGGTGCCGATGCCCGGCCACACCCGCGGCCACGCAGCGGTCGCCGTCGACGCCGGCCACCGCTGGATCCTGCACTGCGGGGACGCCTTCTACCATCCCGGCACCCTCGACCGACAGTCCCACGTGCCCTTCGTATTACGCGCCCAAGAAGCGCTGGTCGCCTACAACCGCAAGCAAGTCCACGACAACCACGCACGAATCGCCGAGCTTTATCACCGCCAGGACCCAGATCTACTCATTGTCTGCGCACACGATCCCAGCCTGTATGCGCGCGCCCGCGACACCGCCTAGCGGAAAACTCTGCGTGACAGGGCAATTAGGTGCTGCCAACCCCTCTCTCACGGCTGTAGATATACCTACCCAAAGCCGTTGTGCTGCCTGCGCCGGTCGGCAAAGCCACAGGTAAAACGGGGTTGTTCGAGGTGGTACATTGGCGTACCGTTTGCCTGGTACCTTGATGTACCACTGGGAGGGGCGTTGAGTAGTGGCTGAAGCAACGACCGATCCGGTGCGGCTGCCGCCCACCGTGCCGATTCCCAAACCGCTGGCAGGGGTGGCGGTTCTGGCTGCCCGTAAGGCCGCCGTCAAGGCGCTGGGGCGCCGCTACGGCAGCGCTTTCACCGTGCGTTTGCCGATCGTCGGGCGGGCGGTGGTGATCAGCGACCCGGCGTTGATCAAAGACTTGTTCAGTACCCGGGGCGACCTGGTGACGCGGCCTTCCAACCTTGGCTCGGTGTTCGGTCCGGGCTCGACGTTCAGCCTCCATGGTGCCGAGCACCGTCAGCGCCGCAAGCTGCTGGTGCCACCATTTCACGGCAAACGGATGAGCGGCTATGAGGCCATCGTCGAGGAAGAGGTGCTGCGCGAGACGGCGAGCTGGCCCGAGGGGCGTGAGTTCGCCACGTTGCCGTCGATGATGCGCATCACGCTCAATGCGATCCTGCGCACGGTCTTCGGCGCTGAGGGCGCCGAATTTGACGAGCTGCGCCGGTTGGTGCCCTCGATGGTGGCCTTGGCCTCACGGATGGCGGTGCTGCCGCTGTCGGCGCGCCGTGATTTCGGGCGGTTGAGCCCTGGGGGGCGTTTCGCCCGTCACCGCCGCCGCTACGACGACGTCATCGCGCAGTTGATCGCCACGGCGCGTCGCGACCCGAACTTTGGCGAGCGCAGCGATGTGCTGTCGTTGCTGTTGGCGGCCCGCTATGACGACGGCCGGCCGATCAGTGATTCCCATGTCGCCGACGAGCTGCTCACCCTGCTGGCCGCCGGACACGAGACCACCGCCACCACTTTGGCCTGGGCGGTGGAGCGGCTGCGCCGTCACCCGCGGCTGCTGAGCCGGCTGACGGCCGAGGCCGACGGTGAGGGATCGCAGTTGCTGCAGGCCACGGTGTGGGAGGTACAGCGGACCCACCCGGTAATCGAGGGGGTGGGGCGGCTCACCCGGACTCGGATCAGGTTGGGGGAGTGGGTAATTCCCGAACGCCACGTGGTCGTCGTCAGCATCGTGCTGGCACACAGCGCCGAGAGGAATTTCCCCAACGCCAATGTCTTCGATCCTGATCGGTTCGTCGGCAATCCACCCGATACCTCGCTTTGGGTGCCTTTCGGCGGGGGTGTGCACCGGTGCGTGGGCGCGGCGTTCGCCAACATGGAGATGCTTGTGACGCTGCGGACTTTGTTGCGCCACTTCGAGTTCGCCACCACCCATGCCGTCGGGGAGTCGAATCATTCCCGCGGGGTGGCCAACGCGCCGGGCCGCGGCGGGCGCGCCGTGGTGTATCGGCGCGCCGCCCGTGCCGCCGACGCCACCAAGGTGGTGTTAGTTTGAGCACACCAGGGCCGGCGGTGAGCAGTTTGAGGCCGGACAGCTCATGAAAGCAGTGCGATTCGATCGCTACGGCGGCATCGACGTCCTCGATGTACGCGAGGTTCCCCGCCCGCAACCTGGCACCGGTGAAGTGCTGGTCGAGGTGAAGGCAGCTGGCGTCAACCCAGGCGAAGCGATGATTCGCCAGGGTGTCTTCGACGAGATCTTCCCAGCGACATTTCCGTCCGGGCAGGGCAGTGATCTCGCCGGTGTCGTCGCCGAGGTCGGCACCGGCGTCGATGCCTTCTCAGTGGGCGACGAGGTGCTGGGTTTCACGGACGACCGAGCCAGCCAGGCCGAATTCGTGGTGGTGCCCGCCGATCAGCTCACGCCCAAGCCGCCGGCAGTGTCATGGGAAGCCGCAGGGGGCCTGTTCGTCGCCGGCACCACGGCATACGCCGCGGTCCGCTCGGTCGAATTGACGCCGGGTGACACCGTCGCCATCGCCGGCGCCGCCGGCGGGGTGGGCACGATAGCCGTGCAGCTGGCCAAACGCACCGGCGCGACCGTGCTCGGCATCGCCGGCCCGTCCAACGACGAGTGGCTGGCTGCGCACGGCGTGATCCCCGTCAATTACGGCGATGGCCTCGCGGACAGGCTGCGGGCGGCGGCACCTGACGGCCGGGTCGACGCGTTGTTGGACTTCTTTGGCGGCGGCTACGTCGAATTAGCCGTGACCGAGCTGGGCATCGCACCGCAGCGCATCGACACGGTCATCGACTTTCCGGCGCTGGAGCGATTTGGGGTCATGTTCGTCGGCAATCAGGACGCCGCCGACGCCGCGGTGCTGGCCGAGCTCGCCGCACTAATCGCCGCCGGCCAATTGGAAGTGCCGATCGCCGAAGTTATTCCGCTCGACGAGGTTCAGCGCGCCTACCGCACCCTGGAACGGCGCCACACCAGGGGCAAAATCGTCCTGCGGCCGTAGTGCTGCCGATCGCCGGCCGGTTCGTGCTCGGTGGTTCTATGCGGCACACCAGATTCGTACCGGGTGCGACACATGCGAACTCGCCCGCAGCCGCAGCAGCGCCCCTCAGGTCTTTCGTGCAGCGGCGTAGAGCTGCTCGATTTCTGCCGCGTATTTTTCGGTGATCGGTTTGCGCTTGAGTTTCCCCGTCGGGGTGATCTCGTCGCCGCTTGGTTCCCAGAAGGTCGGCAGGATGCGGAAATATTTGATCTGCTCGACGCGGGAGAGCTTGGCGTTGGCGGCATCGACGCCCGCCTGCACCGCGGCCCGAACGTCGGGGTGGGCGGCCAATGCGGCTGGCGATGGGTCGATTCCGAGCCGTTTCGCGTATGCCGCTGCTGCGTCCGGATCGAGCGTGACCAAAGCGACCACGAAGGGGCGGGCGTCGCCGATGGCGACGACCGAGCCGATCAGCGGACACACTGCAATGAGGTGGTTTTCGATATTGGAAGGTGACATGTTTTTGCCGGCGGAGTTGATGATCAACTCCTTTTTCCGGTCCACGATCCGCACGTAGCCGCCCTGGTCGATCGTGCCGACGTCACCGGTGTGCATCCAGCCGTCATCATCGACGGCCTGCGCGGTCTTCTGCGGGTCGTTGTGGTAGCCCTTCATCAGGCCGGGTCCGCGCGCCAGCAGCTCACCGTCATCGGCGAGTCGAAGCTCGGTTTCGGCCATCGGCTTGCCGACGGTGCCGACATGGATATCGTCGGGGCGATTCATGGTGGCCGCGGCTGACAGCTCCGACATCCCCCAGACCTCGCACACCGGCAGTCCGAGTCCGAGCAGGAACGCAAGCGTTTCCGCGGCGATCGGCGCTGCCCCCGTGAGGGCAAGACGCACCTCGTCGAGGCCGATTCCGCGACGCATTCGGCCTAGCGCCAGGTGATCGGCGATGGCCGCCTGAACGCGGGTCCGCGCGGGAACCCGACCGCTTTCGGACTGCGCGCGCCCCTTGCGCGCGCCGACATCGACGGCCCACCGTGCCAGCCGACCCGCGATCCCGCCGCGCTCCGCCAGGGCTGCTTCAAGGGCTCGTTGAATCTTGTACCAGAACAGCGGTACGGCGACGAAAAGCGTCGGCCGCACCTCAAGAAGCGTGGTGATCAACGTGTTACGGTCGGCGACCGTCGTGACCGAGCCGCCGCTGACTGCTGGCACGTAGTGCGTGACATACCTGTTGATGAGGTGGGCGTCCGGCAGGTACGACACCAGCCGGTCCTGCTCGTCGAGCATCGCGATTTCCATCAGGGCAGCGATGTTGGAGAGCAGGTTGGCGTGGGTCAGCTCAACGCCCTTGGGGGGCCCGGTGGTACCTGAGGTGTAGATCAAGACGAGCACGTCGTCGGGTTGTACTGTCCGCCACACCGCATCGAAGTCGAAACCGGCCTCGCCGGCCCGCTCCAATTCCGCCAGGGACATGGCGCCCGTCGGTTCGGCGTCCACGCACACGACATGCTGGACCGTGGTGCCCATCCGGGCTCGATCCAGCACATCGAGATACTGCTGCTCGCATATCACGACGCGGTTCTCGGCGTTGGTAAACAGATAGTTGATCTGCTCGGCAGGACTGGTGTTGTAAATGGAGAACGGAACCGCGCCCAGGTGATACACGGCCGCATCGGCCAGGTTGAACTCGGGACGATTGGTGAGCATCAGTGCCACCGTGTCGCCTCGCCGCACACCGAGCGCCGCAAGCCCCGCCGCCATATCCCGAACCCGGGCAGCGTACTGGGCCCAGGTGATCGACACATCCCCACCGGGGGTGCGGAGAGCAACGCGATCGGGGTGGGAAGCGGCGGTGTGTTGGAACAATTCGCAGAAGCTGGTAGCCCGGCGAACTTCATCAGCTGTTCGTGCCGGCATTCGGATCTACCCTCTTTCGTCTGCGCTATCAACCCCAAAATCGTTTAACTTCAAGATGAGCCGCACGACCTCGGCTGAATTGTCAAGCCGCGGAGAATGACTCGAGCCGCCCGGTGCCGATGTGGGCGACACGGATGGCCATGAACGTGTCCTCGTTGTCAGCCACGCAGAGCGGACGCAAAGATTCCCGGCAGCGCGGTGGGTTTGCCGTCCACGAGGAACTTGACGAGTCGACGAATCGTCGTCTCGGCAGTCTTGTTCGTGACGAAGAAGACCGGCTTCGGCGACATCGTCAACTCGCCCTTGATGATGGCGCGCGGTGACGGACGGAACGGAATCTCGGCGATGGTCTTCTGCACGTGCTGCAACAAGAAAGCGTTGTGCACCACTCCGGTGCCGCTGCCGATGTTCTGCGGAGTGTGCCCGGGGAACGCACCCCAGGGCGTGTAGCCCAGCAAGAAGTTCATCGCCGACCACACGTTGACGCCGATGTCGCCATAGCGCAGCTGGGAAATCGTTTCGTCGAAGGCCGCCGCATTCGCCCTGCGCGTCTGGGGATCGATGATGATGGTCGCCCCCAGAGTGCCGGGCAGAACGTCGTTGGCGAACTCAACGGCATTGGGCATGAACTCGCGTGCCGTCTTGCCGGGAAGGCGCACGATTCCCAGGGCGCCGGCGAAGACCTCGTCGCGCAAGATGCTGGCAGCGCTTTGCGGGTCAACGTCAGGAATGAGCGCGCGGCTCTTGTCGCTGCTGAGGAACTCCGCGCCGCTCATCCCGTCGCAAGCCTTGCCGGTCTTCTCGTCCGAGCGCGGGTAGTACGTGCGGCGGGGCTCAGCCTCGCGCATGACCGCGCGAATTTCGGCGATGAGCTTGTCGGCGAGGGGCCAATCCTCGGACACGACCAGAATCTGGGTCGCAATGCAGTTGTGGCCGGCGTTGTTGAGCTTGCTCGATGCGATGTGCTCGGCCTGGAACCTGATGTCGGCATCGCTCCAGTCGCCTGGCACGACGATCAACGGGCTGATGCCGCCCAGCTCGGCCGAGATCGGCTTGTCCAGTATTGGCGTGTTGTTGGCCTTACGAGTCGCGGCCTCGGCATCGTTACCCCACACGATCGCGTCGTAGGTCGCGGCCGAACCGGTCATGTGGATGGAGTCAACCTTCGGATGGTGCGCCAGGTAGCCGCCGACGTCGGCGCCGCCGTACACAAAGCGCAGCCAGCCACACGAGACGAACTCGTTGAAGATCTTCTCGTAGAACGGGCCGAGGTAGTCGTTGACCGGGTTCATCTTCACGACGCAGACGTTCCCCTGCGCGAACAACTGGTCGAGGATGTCGAGCGTCGTGATGGTTCCCACGTTGCCTGCGCCGAGGACCAGTGAGACCCCCGGGTGACTGTAGCCGGCACCGCGGTACATCCTGGCGGCGTCCTGGCGAGTTTGCGCAGCACTGACGCCCGGCTCGATCCAGACCTGCGCCTTGTAGCCGTTAAGCAACAACCGGTCGTATCCGGTGACCGGGAAGACGTCGACGATGACCTGGCCGTCGGGCCTGGTGTGCACCGCGTCGGCCTTGATCGGCTCTTGCCCGGCAAGTACGCGCTTCAGCACGAGGGCGTGCGAGTTGACGCCCTGGATGAAGGCCCACACACCGGTCACCCAGTCTTCGGCGACCCAACTGGAGGTCGAGGCGATGCCCTTCGCCCTGTCGGCCGCAGCCACCATCTGCGGGCCGAAATCGAGGATCTTCTGCGGCAACGCCTCCAGCAGCGTCACCTTGTTTTTGAGGGGCAGGGCGACCCAGCTGGGCGCACCAGCGTGCAGGTCATCCAGCGTCTTGTCGAGCGCTGTTGTGTCGAGCGATACCTCTGTGGTCATGAGACCCTCCCACTTTGCCGAGGCGACGATGGAAGAGCCAATGCCGATTGCTTAATCCCGCGGGCTTTCCACTCCGATGCCTCTAGCGTGTGCCGTTCACCACGCTGTCGAAAGGGGCCAAGGTCCTTACATAGGTCTCGGCTGCGCATCGTGCCAATGGAAACGCCGGACGACCGGATTCGGCTGCGCTACAGGCAACGTTTGCGCGAGTGGTAATGTTAGCATTGCGGTGAGGAGGTACATGATGGACAGCGCTGTGGTGCATCCCTCGTCTGCTGTCGCGGACGCCTGGGAGGCGGCATACAAGGAGTCCGTGGTAACGCCGTCGTGGGAACAGGCGCGTCACCTGATTGCGTCTGTGGGGGTGCGCTACACCACCGCCGCTCTTGGGTTGAAAGATGCCCGCACCGTTCGCAACTGGGTCGAGCGGCAAGCCGAGCCCCGCGAGCATGACGTCGTGAGCCGACTCGCCGTGTTGTTTCGGGCAGTTAGGGCTATCGAATCGATCTACAGCCCGACAGTAGCGGCTGCCTTTCTCAGGTCGTCCAATCCTCAACTCGACGACGAAGCGCCATTCGTCGTGCTCGCCACCCAACCCGTCGGCAAAGCCGAACAGGCGGTGCTCGTGGCGGCACGGGCATTCCTCGAAGGGTGACCTGCCTGCTCCCGTGCCGTTGCCTGGTTCTGGCGCGGTTCGGGTGCACCCTGCGCCCGAGGCGCTTCCGCAGCTGCGGCACGAGGGTCCCGGGCGCAATAGGTTTGATGATCCGCACGGAAGTTTCTTGATGCGGTATACCGCCGAGAACCTTCGTGGCTGCTTGGTCGAGACCATGGCGCGGTTCCGGCCCAATCCCGCCGCTGACGCACTCCTCGCAGCGGTGGAGGCGGGCATTTCGCATAGTGGATCGCCTGCGGTGACTGGGGTGACAGACGTGACGCCCACGCCAGCGGGCCCAGCGTCGAGGTAGAGGCTCATTGTGTGTCTTCGATGAACAGCGCCATCGACGCGGTGAATCCGTGCAACGCGTTGCGGCCCGCGATCGGCCCGATCTCCCCGGCGGCGAAGAAACCGGCGAGCGGAATGCCGCCAAGTAGTTCTTCGATCGTCGACGCGTCGTGGTCGGCGACCCCGAACATCCGCCGCCCACGCCCATTGCAGGTGAACAACAGCGCGCCAACCGGACGCCCGGGCAGCTCCGCTCCCGCACGCTCTACGGCCAGGCGCAGGTCCTTGTCGGCCCCCACCGCGTCACGGACCTGGAACTGCACGGTCGCGCCGACCTCGACGACCTCGCCGATCTCGATCGCCCCGGTCGAGGAGTCGGCGCCGAGCAGCCCGCGAATCATGAAGTCGCCCTGACCCGGAGCCGCCAGGTGCTCGTCGACGACGATCCCGATCTGCAGGCCCTGGCTGACCAGTTCCTGCTCGTCGGGCGGCAGCCCCTCGACGATCTCACGCAGGCGCTGCAGCGGCGGTCGGCCGCCCAGCTCGGTGATCAGTGCGCCGTCCCCGCCGGTGACGATGTATGGGTGGCCGATCGGCCGGCAGCCCTGCGACACGATCGGGATACCGTGCATGCCGGGCAGGCGCACGCCGACGAGGCCGGAGGTGAGCACGTCGCGGTCGCGGAACAGCCGGGTGTCGCCCGGCCCCAGCCCACCGCTCACCACCCCGCCCACGACGGTCGTTCCCGGCAGGTCGGTGTTGAGGTGCTCGATGAGCAGGTTCGACGGGAATGTGTACGGGTCCGGCAGCAGCAGGTGCAGATCATGCGCGGTCCGGTCGAACCGGTAACCAGTGAGCAGGCCACCCGAGCCGGTGCGGACGAAGTCCAGCTGGAACGTCTCGGCGGCCAGCCCGGACGCCAGCCACACCGCCACCGCGGGCTCGTCCTCAATTTCGTGGCGGCCGGCGACGATCGCCTGGGCGACGCAACCGATCAGCGCGGGCGGCTCGACCATTTCCTGCACTGCGTCGAGGACGTCCACAGCCTTGTCGGTGTGTGATCGCGATCCGAGTAGCACGGCGAGCGACGGCGCCTCACCCGCGAGCTCGTCGCGCGCGTGCGCTGCAGCCTCCACCGCGGCCTGCCGCGCGTCGGGCGCGGTGGAAACTCCGACTCCGATCCGCACGCTTCCATGATGCGCCGCCCAGGGCGCGACGAAACGTTCAAGGCGGCAGCCGTTTGCGCAGCACGCGGCTGAGCGGCAGCGCGACTTTCAAAACCCCAGGGTTCAGTTCGATGGCATCGCCATGGGCGCGCAGCGGTACGCTCCGCTAACGCTGCGGCCGGACCTCGACGTAGACGCCGGAAACAGGCAACATCCGCAGCGTGCCCTCGTACAGCCTGCGCCCCAAGCCGTAGTTGGCGGCGATTGTGTGCTCGGCGTGGGTCGTTTCAGCAGGATCGAGGATGTGTGCGGTTCCGACGGCGGGCGGGCCGAGCGGTTTACCACGCGAATCGCAGGGGGCGAGCCGGACCTGCGGGTTGTTGCGGATCCGCTTGACCTTGCCCGACGCTTCCTCGGTGTCAAAGTACACCCGATCCTGGTCGTCGCGGCCGAACCAGATCGGCGAGGGAACACCTTCGCCGGTCTTTCGATAGGTGATCAGCAACGCATACTTGCGACCGGCGAGCGCACCGAAGCCGGCGGTCGGTTCGACTTGCGCGGCCGACCAGGCGTCCTTGTGCCGCATCCGCTCGTAGAAGAAGTCAGTGACTCTCGTGAAGCCTGATTTCGAGGACCGTCCCATAGCCATACCGTACCGAGGCAGGCCCGGACGATCTGCTCCCAATGGCGCAATCGAAGCTTTTTGGGACGGTCGTTTGCAGACGCGCGACTTGAGGTTTCGCTGTCCCAGAAACGTGTTTCGTACGAAGGCGGGATTGGTTGCGGCAGTTGACAATCGGATGCATTTCTACAATGATGAGCGCAGGCATTCAGCGCTCGGAATGCGCTCACCCATCGACTGCGAGCACACGCTGAAAGCCGCCATGGAAGCAAGTTAACTGTGTCCACTTTTCCGGGGGAACCCCAGATCACCCGTCGGACGTTTCTGGCCACGTTGGCCGGATCGGTAGCGGCTGCTAGCTGCGGAATGGGCGGCTTCATCGACGCGGCGAGTGCGACCGCTACCACAACCCCGGACCTGGCCGCCGTGGCGGCTCGCTATCGCGGTGTGACGCCGACTCAGTGGGGAACGTCGCTGCCCGGAATTGCCACGACGTTCGCTGCGTCCGGCCGACAAATCGCGTTGACCTTCGATGCGTGCCCCGGCGCCTGCGACGATGCGCTGCTTGCCACCCTCGAACGCAACGCCGTTCCCGCCCTGTTGTTCCTCAACTCGAGGTGGATCGACGCGCACCCCGGTCGCGCCGAACAACTGGCGGCAAATCCATTGTTCGACATCGGCAATCACGGCACTCGACATCTTCCGCTCTCGGTCACCGGGCGCTCCGCATACGGAATCAGGGGAACCCGGTCAGCCGACGAGGTCGTGACCGAGATTTGGACCAACCACACGAGACTCGCCGCGCTGACGGGTAAACCGCCTACCTGGTTCCGCCCCGGCACCGCCTACTACGACGACGTCGCGGTTGCGATCGTTAACGAGCTCGGCGAAAGGCCCCTCGGCTTCAGGGTGGATGCCGACAACGGCGCGAAGGCGTCCGCAGCACGCGTCCGGTCCGCGATCACGGGCGCGGCGCCAGGATCGGTCGTGCTTGCACACATGAACCATCCCGAGTCGGGGACCGCCGCCGGAGTCAGTGATGCGATCACCGCACTGCGCGCGTCGGGGTGGGAGTTCGTTTCACTTACCGGCCAAATCGTGCAGTGACGCGTCGACCAACCGCACGCGACCCTCGGGTACATCAGCCGGGACCCGGCTGAGACAAGACCGATCCGTCTCGATTGTCTAGAAACAAGACAAAGCGCATGGGCAGCCGCGCTTACGGCGGCTCCTCATCGGCGGATAGCTGCATCGGTTGCCAGCGGCCCTCAGGTTGCGCGAGGCGGTCGGCGATCACGTAGAGGGTGTCGAGGCTGTGTCCGTATCCACAATGGCTGCTATGGACTTCAATGTTTTCGGTGCGCGACGCGGGCAGGCTGGTGCAGCACTGCCAGGCCACGATCCCGTCGGATTTGCTGTAGATGCAGGTGGTCGGCACCGTCAACGGCTGCTCGCGCCTGATGCGGGCGGCTTCCGTGACGACCGTGGTGGCGCTCGGGCCCCGGTTGAGCAGCCGCCACACGCGCCAGGCGTGGGTGGCCCGGTGGTCGCCGCGGAACGGGGAACCCAAAGTGATCACCGACCGCACATCATCGGGGAATGCGCGCGCCAACTCGCGGGCATAGATGCCGCCCGCGCTCCAGCCGATGATGCTGACCCGCCGTCCGTGGCGCGACTGTAGCTGGCGAAGACGCGCCGGCAGCTGCTCGTTCATGCTGGGCCGGTACCCGAGGTTGACACCGAGTCGCCAGTCGTGAGCGTGATATCCCAGCTGGCGCAGGACGCTGCGCAGGAACTGCGTTGATCGCGCACCGGCCAGAAACCCAGGAATCACCAGCACAGGGTGTCCGTCGCCGTGGGGCCAACGGGCAATCACGTCACGGGAAAGCTGCGCCACCAGGTATTCGGGAATGGCCCGCAGTTCTCGCGCGCGCAGCCGGTTGCCTGGCGCAGTCGCGCGAACGGCATCAGGCACGCCATCGGCTTCGGCTCTGGCCACTCGATCAAAAACAGAGGGCATCGGGTGTCTCCTTACTGCACGCAGTCGCTGGCGCGTCACGACTAGCATCCCACTCACAACCTGGATCGTCACCAAACTCGATGACGCCGTCGGCGTCATCCTCGGTGCCGCGCAACACCAACACGATCCGCAGCTGAGACAGAACAACTGGTCCTCTTGCGCGCCGATGGACACCATCGGCACGATCGGAACCCCGGCGTCGATGGCCGTGCGGGCGTATCCGGTGCGGCCGTGAAGTCGATGGTGTTCCTGGACCAGGTCGGCCGGTAGGCATCGTAGTCACCGCCCGGGAAGTCGATGACCACGGCACCGGCCCGCAGCGCCGCGGCGGCGTTAGTACAGGTAGCGCGGATGTTGCCGCAACAACTTTGCGGTCGGGCCGACCAACATGATGTCGTGGGTGAGGGCGTAGATCGGCCGGGCCAGCCTCATCGCGCGCTTAGTCAGGACGGGGTCCCACTCGGCGATTTCGCTATCGTCGATGTCGCTCTCGCTCACTGCTATCCCTGTCCGCAGGCTGCTTCAACCGTGCTGTTGCTACCGAGCCGACGATTGGCATCGCCGCCGCTGCGGCGGCGTAGATGGCTGGCCCCAGCAGCGTCGCGAGTCATGTCGGCAACTCCTTGCGTAGCACCTTGCCGACGGGGCTGCGTGGAATGGCGGTGACGATGTGGATGTCTCTGGGCTGTTCGGCGCGAGAGGCTTTGTCTTTCAAGTACTGCCGGACCGCTGCCTCATCGATGTCGCTGTTGGGCCGCGGGACGATGAACGCGGCGAGTCGTTGCCCGAACTGCTCATCGGGGACACCGACGACGGTGTTGTCGGCGACATCGCGGTGTTCGGCAAGCGCGTTTTCGACCGCGCGTGGATAGACGTTCTCGCCCCCGGTGATAATCATGTCGTCTTCGCGGCCGACGATGAACAGCCTTCGCGCTTCGTCGAAGTAGCCCATGTCCCCGGAGTTGGTCATGTTGTCGATGACGTCTTTGGTGCCGCCGCCAGTGTAGGCGTCGAAGGTCAGCTCGCCGCCGACGAAGATGCGCCCGATGACGTGTGGCCCAACGGGTCTGCCGTTTGCATCGAGGATGCCGACCCGGTAGCCGGCAAGCAGACTGCCGACGGTCTCGGGCGCTTCGCGCAGGTCGGCTGGTGTTACGAAGGAGGCAACGCCGACCTCCGAGGCGCCGTAGCCGTTGTAGAGGATGTCGCCGTAGGTGTCCATGAACCGCTGCGCCAGGCTGGGATCCAGCCGGTCCCCGATCGATATCACCGCCCGCAGCGACGGCATCGGGTTTCGCGCTCGCACGGCTTTGGGCAGATCGAGGATGCGCGCAAGCATGACCGGCACAGCGGTGTGACCGGCTACGGAGTCGTTGCCTCCTACCTGGGCCAACCCGACGCTGGCCTGGCCACCTACACCGACATGCTCAACCGCGCCGAAGCGATCGTCGACGCCATCCACAAGCCGCTGATCGCCGACGGCGACACCGGCTATGGCGGGCTGCTCAACGTCGCCCATACCGTGCGGGGCTACGAGAAAGCCGGCGTCGCCGTGATTCAGATCGAAGACCAACACTTTCCCAAGAAATGCGGCCACACCGCCAACCGCCACGTGCTCCCCGCCCGGGAAATGGTCAACAAGATCAAAGTTGCCTGCGACGCCCGCTCTTCCGAGGATTTCCTGATCCTGGCGCGCACCGACGCCCTGACATCGCTGGGCCTCGACGAGGCCTTGCGACGCGGGGAAGCGTATGCCAAGGCCGGCGCGGACATCCTGTTCATCGAGGCCCCGGAATGCACAGATCAGATGCGCAAGATCGGCGCCGCCTTCGACGTCCCCGTCTTATCCAACCAACTGCATGGTGGCGTCACGCCGATCCTGCCCCCCGAGTGAACTGCAAGAGATGAGATTTGCCGCAGCGATCTATCCGACCGTCGGGTTGTTCGCCGCAAGTCACGCCCTGACCAGCGTGTATCAGGCACTGGCGCAAGGGGAGCCGGTCTCGGATCCGCTGTATGCCTTCGGTGACTTCGTGGACATGATCGGTTTCCCGAAGGTCTGGGACTTCGAGAAGAAGTACGCGGATCTTCTGGCCGAAGGCCAGATCTCATCAACACGCTGCCGAGGCCCTTAGTACGCGATGGTCGTCATACCCCGTCAGCGAATGGGCGACGAGAGCGTCGGATCGAGCAGCATGGAGTCAACGGCGACAATGTCTTCCGGATCAAAACCTTCCATGTCGGCAGCGAATTCAGGGCTGGCCATGAAGTCGCGAGTAAGCGATGCGGGGTCGGCGCTGTCGGGGTAGGAGATCAGCGCGATGAGTCGATGGTCGTCGTCGCCGCGCTGTGTCCAGACTCCATGGGTCGTCACACCGAACGCTGCCAGGCTGGGAACATGGCGAGCCCAGTGAACTGTGCCGTAGCGCTCGAGAGCCTGCGCAGACCGCAGAGTGTAGATCCTCAGCTGAAACATGATGCCGTATACCTTTGGGCGAGAAAGAATTACGTGGGTCAGCGACGTGCCCGTCAGGTCATCAGAGCGATGCACAGAGCACAGACGGCCAAGCCCTGCAGTGTCGCGCGCGCATTGATGATGCGGTCCCAGTTTGCTTGCAGCACCCGAGCATTGGCTGGGACGTCACAGGCTTGAGCGGCGGCGGTGAGTTGTCGATTGATCGGTGCGCTGACTCGTAGGTACAGCACGATCCAGACCAGTAGTAGCGCTAGCGCTGTGGCCGCCATAATGGCCGTGGTCCATCGGCCGGCCGCAGCCGCGACCGCGGCGCTCGCCGCCGCGGCGATCATCCCGACCGCGCCGGGAAGCGGCATTCGCCGGTCACCATAGCGATGTACATTGCCCATCACGGCGACCAGCGCCCGGTCGTCGATGAGGGCCAAAGCCGGTCTTTGCACCATCGCGCAGAACACGTCGGTGCCGAAGACCACCGCGGTGCCCAGCACCCCGATCAGCGCGGCCACCCGGGCGAGCTCGGTCATGCCGCACCCCCTGATGCCGCCGGAGTGTGCCAGGGCAGTGCGCCCAGCTGCTGAAGCACCTGCAACGTGTTGAGCTCATCCCAGTGCTCGACGAACATGCCGTCGGCGACCCGCCAGATGTCGATGGAGCGCATCTCGACGCATCGCCCGGTAGCCGGGATTCCCATGAATTCGCCGCGATGCGTCCCGCGGTACACGAACCGGCCGACCACTCGATCACCCGAGACGAGGAGGTCCTCCATGGTCGCGGCCAGATCCGGCAGTGCTGCAAAGAACCCGGCCCAAAACTGCCGGTTGGCCTCCCGGCCGTCGTCGACGAACGCGTTGTGATTGCGGTAGTCGCTGGCCACGAAGCTGTCCACCAGGTCCGGGTCATGTTCGTTGAGCATCCGTACGAATGTCTCGGCGAGGCGCTGCGCGGTGTCGTTCATGTCATTACTCCCTAATCAGACGTAGCTATGTTAGCAACGCTAACCCCACGGAATCGCATTATCAATAGCGCCGCTAGATTTTCTAGCGATGCTACTATCTCGGGCATGACCACTGAAGATCGTCGTGCCCGGGAGCGAGCCGCGCGTCGTCAGCTGATCGTCGACACCGCCCGTCAGGTAGCCGAGGCCGAGGGCTGGGATGCTGTCACCACACGGCGGCTGTCCACCGAGATCGAGTACAGCCAACCGGTTCTCTACAAGCACTTCTCGGGCATGGATGAGGTTGCCCAGGCCGTCGCCATCGACGGCTTCGCCGAGCTGGCCGGCCTGCTTCGCACGGCCCGCGCCGATGCCGAAACGCCCGACGATGCGCTGACCCGGATGGCGCGCGCCTATCTCGACTTCGGCCACCACAACCCCGCCGTCTACGACGCGATGTTCACCGGCCGCACCACGCTTCGCTTCGCCGAACCAGACACCCGGCCTGAGTTGGTAGCCGCCTTCAGTGAGCTACGCCAGGCGATGTCCGCGATCGCGAACGAGGCCGACGCCGACACCCTCACCGAGGTGTTCTGGGCAGCACTACACGGACTGACCACCCTTGGCCGCGGTGGCCGGCTACGTCCGGAGTACGACCGCGAGCGAGTCGATGTGCTGATCGCCCGGTTCTGCGCGGCGGATGGCTAGCTGATGCCGGCCGGGTCGCCTCATCGCGCACTCCCATGACCAGGGCCGTGACACAGCCGCGACGTAACCTTCAGGTGTGGCTGCGCGGAAACCCCCGTCTACCCGGCTGTCAGTCGAGGACTGGCTCCGGGCGGGCTACACCCTGCTGGCCGAGCAGGGGGTACGCGCACTCAAAGTTGAACGCCTCTGCCAGCAAGCAGGTGTCACCCGCGGTAGCTTCTACTGGCACTTCGAAGACATGGACAGCTATCGGGCCGCGCTTGTCGAATCGTGGAACACGTTCCTGGAACGGGACCACCGCTCGCTGGCCGAACTCGACGCGGTGCCGCCCCGAGAACGGTTGTCCGCCATGATGGCCGCGTTGGTCAGCCCCCAACACTGGATGCTCGAACGCGCGATGCGCGAATGGGCACGCTCGGACCCGGTCGCCGCCGCCAATATCCGCGCCGCCGACCGACGCCTGCTTCACTCCGTCACCCGCGCTTACAGCGACTACGGTTTCAGTGCCGCCGATGCCCAGCTGCGCGCGGAGTTGACCTTCGCGGCTGGAATCGGGCTGCTGCACCTCGCCGGCTCAGCTGAGCAGGCGCAATCGATGGCTCAACGTGAACGATTCCTGGACCTGATGTTGGCCGATCCGAAATAGGGCATTCAGACCATCGCGATCGGAGAGATTTTCGCACCGATCGCTAACGCCCCCGCCAATTCTCGACTCATGTCGTAGTCGAACACGACATGGCCCGACGCGATGTCCACATCGCGCTTGGCGCGCTGCAAAGGATTCGACAAGAAGTGAGCGCTGGCACCCGACGCGTCCATCAGATCGGCGATGATCGCCCGGCACTCGTGCACCGTGTGGGCGGCCGCGAGCCGCGCGTCGGCCCGCACCGATCGGGTCACACGTTCGCCGCCGGCAACGATTCGCTCGATACCGTCGGCAGTCTCGGTGATCAGCGCCCGCAATGCGCGCAAGCGCACCCTCGCATCGCCTAGCCTGATCTGGGCGGCAGGCTGATCTTTTTGCGCCACCCCGCTATAAGCCAGGACGCGGCCGCCGAGCCTGTCGGCGAAGAGTTCGGTCACCCATTCAGCGGTCCCGAGTACCGGCATCGCCGCCGTCAGCGCGAGAGCGGGGACCATCGGCCAGCGGTAGGTGGGCACCCCATGGGCACGCGCTCCAGGCGCAGTTCCGGCATAGACATCGGCCACCGCGACAATGCGGTGCTCGGGGACGAGGGCGTCGGTGATGATGACGTCGTGGGAGCCGGTGCCCCGCATGCCCGCGGTGTGCCAAACGTCGTCGACCTCGACCTCGTCGGCAGGCACCACCACGAGTGCCGGGTCAATCCTGTCCTGCCGTTCGATGAGCGCCCCGACGATCACCCAATCGGCATCCATCACACCGGTCGCCCACGACCACCTGCCGGTTAGACGCACTCCACCATCGGCCGGGCTGCCACGGCCGGTTGGGGCCAGTGGAGCCGGAGCCAGCACCGGCCCCGACGCGAACACCTCTTCTTGAACCCGGGGGTCGAACAACGACAGCATCCAGTTGTGCAGTGCATAGAAGCCCAGAGTCCAGGCACTCGATGCACAGCCATGCGCCATCCGCCGAACCGGCTCCAGCAGTTCGGGAAACGACGCTTGAATACCGCCGAACCGGGCGGGGAGCAACAGTCGAAACAGGTCCGTCTGCTTGAACTCGCTGACCGTTACCGCGGGCAGCCGGCGCAGCCGCTCGGCCTCCTCGGCGCGCTCCGCCAGGCGCGCAACGAATTCGTCGGTGATCCCGTACACGGGGCGGCTATCGACCACGGACATGCCGTCACCGTAACATACTATTTAGTATATAAGTGTCGGCGTGCTAGCTGCACCGCTTTATTCCTTTGGTGCAGAGCAGGTCTCAGCCGAAGGTCGCAGGAGTCCCGCGAAACAGGGAAATAGCCGCCGCCGCCGAATTTAGACCAGCGGGACGGCGACCGTCGCTACCTACGCCACATCGAGCTCGACGACACCGTCAAGCCTGACCGCACCTCGCACGCGCACCAACAATCCGTCTGAGACCCGCGGCATGCTGCGGCGTTAGCCAGCATCGGGGCATGTGCGACCGCAACACAACTGGCGTGACCTTCGAACGGCGGGGAGCTCAGCTGGTAGCAGCCGGCGGCTCAGCTTCCAAAGCCCCCGCTGGGAGACCTCACCACGGTCGCTGGCCCCTGGGGACCTGTGTCGAGGTGACTGGCCGCAAATGCCGCCCCCTTGTCAACCGTCGTCCCGTCGTCCGCGTACGTATCATGCGCGGCGAAATTCATCCCGTCAGAGCAGACCGGGTCCTCGGGAGCGCACACCTTGATGGTCTTCGCCTGGTACAGCGGGCCGATGGCGACCGGTGGCTCGCCGAGGAAGTTCATGGCCCGGACATTTGGCATCCCGAAGAGCACGACCGAGGAGACGTGGTTGGCCACCTCGGGGGCCATCGGTTTGGGTACGGTTGCGGGATCAACCCCATCCGGTACTGCAGCCGATGTGACGAAGCCCATCACGGCTGCGCCTTGGGAGTAACCGCCGAGCACCATCTTGGTGTTGGGGCAGTCCTTCGCCATGGAAACGACGTGAGCGCCTGCGTCTCTAATTCCGTCGAGGCCTGTGTCCCATTCATTGCTGGCGGGGTAGTTGACCGGATATACGCCGAGTGACCTTCCGCCAATGCGCGGGCGCAGGGAGTCGATGAATGCCTCCCCGGTCGGGCCAACACCTGGAGGCTCACCGGTTCCGCGGGCGAACACCACGTCCACATCGGGACACGGCTGGGCGGACGCGGAGGGGACAGCAGAGGCAGAAAGGACCGAAGTGCTAAGGCCCGACGCTGCCACTACCGCAGAGCCAAGAAGACGAATGATGTGACGTCCGATCATGTTGCAATAAGTGCCCATACAAGCGCATCCCAAACCTGTGAGTTTCCATGCCCTTTCCTAACCATTGCGACATACTACAGGCAGATCCGCAAGCGGTGGATGGAACTGGTGGTGCCCGGCCACGTTTTTGGGCGGCGTGAGGTCTCGTTTGCTGGTTACCGGAATTGACAGCCCAGGACCGTATCTCTTCTGCGGCCGACAGTCAAACATGTTGGTGGCCAGCTCAATACTGGTCGCAGAGCCGGTCGTCTGCTGCCATACGCTCGCACTGGGTGCACGGTGACTTCGGATCGGATCTGCACTGGCGACCATTTGACGCCTGACACCGGCGAGCAGAGGCAGAATCGCACGCGGGCGGCCCGCGAAGTGCGATTCTGCGTTCCCCCGCAAGCGGGAGGTGCCCCCAGCTCGGCCGCCGGTTTTGGTCAGAGGGCCTGCGTAGGTTTGCGGCATGAGTGGTTCCAGGTCGAGCTCGGGTGGCGGGTTTGGTGCGTTGTTGGGGTTGCTGCTGCTCATCGGGTTCATCATCAAGTTCATCTGGTGGATTCTTGGGGCAGTGGCACTCGTCGGCCTTTTCTTTCTCGGGTGGGTCGTCGTGCGCTGGTACGGCAAACGCTCGGCTGCGAGGGACCAGGTCAAGCGGCTTACCCGGGAGCGTTAGCGGACAGATTGCTACCATCGCGCGGTGAGCGATCCGCCTGGTCGGCTGCGATCTTTTACAAGGCGCGGTGTCTTGAAATATGCCGGTGTCGCGCCGGCCCTGCTCAGCGCCGGCGCACTTCTGCCCGCCCCGCGCGCGGCAGCCTCCGGTATCGCTGGCATGGCCGTTTTCCTCGACCCGGGCCACAACGGGGTAAGCGACTCGTCAATAACCCGACAAGTCCCCAACGGTCGGGGCGGCACAAAACAGTGCAACACGTCGGGCACCACCACCGACGACGGCTATCCTGAGCATGCGTTTACATGGGACGTCGTCGGGCTCATCCGTGATTCGCTCAACCAAATGGGCCTTCGTACGCAGTTGTCGCGCGATAACGACAACTCTGTTGGTCCCTGCGTCGATCAACGCGCGGCATTGGCTAACGCGATGCACCCGGACGCAATAGTGAGCGTCCACGCCGACGGTGGTCCCGCGTCCGGCTCCGGATTTCACGTGAACTACTCCAGCCCGCCATTGAACGACGTCCAAGCCGGCCCCGCTGTCCAGCTGGCGCACACGATGCGCGATTCCCTGGTCCAAGCGGGTCTTCACCCGGCCACCTATATCGGGACGGACGGCCTTTATGGCCGGGACGACCTCGCCGGCCTAAACCTGGCCCAGTACCCGGCAGTCCTCGTCGAACTCGGCAACATGAAAAACGCGGGCGAGGCCGCCCAGATGGAAAGCGCGGACGGTCGGGCAAAGTATGCCGCCGCTGTCACCAAGGGGATCGTCGCGTATCTCAACGCCAAAGCCCCGACGGGCTAGTAGGGCGGTGGTGTATCTCTGGTAGTCGGATCCTCAGGCGGCGTCCAGGAATTGATTCACCGCGCAGACAAACTCGGTGGGGCAGTCCCGCACAAGCCAGTGCCCACAAGATTCGAGGACTTGCACTTGTCCGTCCTGGACCAGCTGTGACGCTCGAATCGAATCCGCCACCGGCACGAGCTTGTCATTGCGCCCGGCGATTATCAGCGTCTTGGCTTTGATTTGCGGCAGCTTGGACACCAGCGACAAGCCCTCGGATCCAGCGTCGAATGCCCATCGTTGTGTGGCCGCGAACGCTTCGCCCGCATGTGGGCGCTTGCCACTGATGATGACCGCGTCGATCAGGTCGTCTGTCAGCGCTGACGCATTCTTCATACCGACGCTGGCGCGCAGCAGCATGCGAGTCAGCGTGCGACCCATGCTCACATAAAAACTATCTATTCGATGCTGCAGTCCAGGGTGGTTGGCGAGCCAGTTGGCCGTGTGCATGAACGCGAACTCCTCGGTGACGCCGCCAGGGTTGATCGCGATAATCCGGCGCACCACATCGGGGTGGGTGATCGCCACTTCGAGCGTGATCCATCCCCCCAGCGACAGCCCCCCGAGATCGACCCGAACCAAGCCATACTCACGAATCAGATCGGCGACCCAGTCGCAGTACCAGGGGATGGAAAAGGGTGAATCCGGGAATTCGGTTTCGCCGTACCCGGGAAGGTCTGGGGCTATGACCCGTCGGTGCTGTCCCAAAGAAACCAGCGCCGAACCAAAGGACACCAGCGCTGAGTCAACACCTCCACCGTGCAGCAGCATCAGCGGGGTGAGGTTGTTACCCGGGTCAACCTCGAACACCCGCGTGCGGATGCCTTGAACATCGATGTCACGGGTGTCAACCCCGGTGGGAACCTGCAGGGTTGTTGCCATCACTGTGCTGCCTGTTGGGCCGGCGACGTGAGCTGCGGGTGCTCTGCGGCTTTTTCCTGGCTGTGGTGCAGCCACACGAAATCGTGGATTCCGGCCAGGTGCAGCAGGACCCGAGACCCTAGCGGCCACACTTGCATCGCCTCGGGCCCGGAAATGAGCTCGGGCCGTTCGAGCCAATAGGTGTTTCCTTTCCAGGCAAGCGTGCATACCCCGGCAGCCATCAGGTTTAGGTACCAGTCGGTGTGCGGGCCATAACCCAATGGCAACAAGAAACCGTCACCGTAGGGATTAGTGCCGAGCGAGGTTTGGTAGATGCGCCCGCTGCGGCGTCCCACGTGGGTCAGAAGCCCCCATGACGACCGCTGGGTTCCTGAGATGTTGCGGGTCATGCCGTTGTACGTCGTCAGGAACTTCTTGAACCAGCCACGGTTGAACAGCACGTCCCGGTTACGTCTGACGATCCTCGGCAACAGCACCAGCCAGGTCAGGACCACGCCGCCAACGCAGAGCACGACGCCTACGCCAATTCGTCTACCAACAGCCATGAGCACCTCCTCCAGCACCAAGCTCACACCCGGCACGTAGTGCTACACCAGGGACGAAAGTCATCCAATAGTTTGCGGCTCAGCCACGTCCTGCCAAAGAGCACGGCCCGTACATAACGGCTTCTATTGTCGCCGCGACACTTTCGCAAGCGAGCTCGCTGAGCACTAGAGCAGCTGGGCGACTGTGGTCACCACGATGAGCACCATTACGGCTATCCCGATGATGTACACCGGGCGCCGCGGAGTGATCCGCGTCGGGAGTGGGCGCTGTTGCAGTATTTGCTGGCGTTGAAAAGCGATCACAAAGGTAGCCAACGCCACGGCACCGGCCAAAACGGCCGGGATCACCCCCGCCGGCCCTACGGAGCCGTGCAGGTTCCGGATCATCAGCAGGGCGCCGTTGACCAGGAAAGCAAAGGACGTCCGGGTCCAGGCCAGCGTCGTCCGTTCCGTCGGCCCGCCCGCTGGCGTCGACCCACTCAACCCATCACCGCCTTGGCGATTACCAACCCGAGCGCGATGATCCCGACCAGGGTGAGACCGATCGCGAGGTAGGTCGGTGAGGGGTGACGGGGCAAAGACTCGCCACGGCGCATGGCGCGATCCGCCTGCTGCCAGCGCAGCAACCCCATTCCGCTGGTGAGGATTGCCAGCACCGCGAGCCCCACCCCGAGCACACGGCGCGCACCGGGGACCGCCAGCTCCGGAACGAGCTGCACGACGGCGACTGCCGCGGCGAGCAGTCCCAGCGCGGTGCGCTGCCAGGCCAGGAAAGTCCGCTCGTTGGCCATGGTGAACCGGTAGTCGGGCTCGGACTCTTCCGCACTGTCGGCGTCACGCTCGCCGGCGGGCGTAGCGGTGTTTTCGGCCACGGGCTACCTCGCTGGGCGTATGAGGGCAAGCGTTTCGACGTCGCCTGATTTTAACTAACGGCATCGCCCACCACGCCGTCTCGCTGCATGATGAGGCCTGTGGTTAAGGCGTTGTTGTTCGACGTGCAAGGGACGGCTACGGATTTTCATTCGACCGTCTGCGGCGAGGCGCAGCGGATCAGCGCCGGCCGCCACCCGGGTGTCGATTGGCCCGAAGTGGTACGGCGTTGGCGCGCGGCCTACTTCGCCGCGTTGGAAGCGACGCAGAGTCGCCACAGTGGGTGGGTTTCGGTGCGCTCGGTATACCGCGACGCACTGGATACCGTCCTGGAGGAGTGCAACATCACCGGATTTTCGGCGGCCGAACGCGAGGAGCTCACGCTGGCCTGGCAGCGCCTGCAGCCGTGGCCGGATGTGGTGCCCGGACTGACTCGGCTGAAAACTGCGTTCACGTTGGCCACCTTGTCGAACGCCGACGTGTGCACGGTGGTCAACATCTCCAAGCGAGCGGGGTTGCCCTGGGATGCCATCTTTGCCGCGGAGATGGCCGGGGTGTTCAAGCCCGGTCCGGCGGTCTACCGCATGGCCGCGACCTACCTGGGTCTGGACCCCGCCGAGATCATGATGGTGGCAAGCCACAAGTACGACATCCGCGCCGCTGGCGGTCTCGGTTTTGCGACCGCCTTCGTTGCACGCCCGCTGGAATTCGGGGTCGACGGCGAAGCGGATGTCGCCTACTCAGACGAGTTCGACATCAACGCGTCTGACTTCCTCGACCTTGCGGACCAGCTGATCGCGCCCGCTTTCTAAAGCGCCTGCGGCGAGAGATTGCCCAGCGTCGTCGGGCACCAAGTCATAAATGACGGTGCGCCGGTATTCGCCGTTGTCCATCCACTGCTCCATTAGCTCCGGCTGGCACAGCCAGCCCAGCGGAGCAGCCGGGCTCAGCGGCATCAGCTCCTGAGCCGTCAACCGATAACCGCCGTCAATGAGCTCGACCACTGGACCGCGTCAGCGATGCGCGGACCCGGTCAGCGGTTGACCGTTGGCGGCTTGCAGCAAGCAAATGACGGTGCTCGGGGTGGGATTGGCCCCGGTCCGGTCTTGATTCGAATCTATGAGATAGGTGATCGAAAACGGGCTGCCGTCAACGGATTGGCCGGTATAAGGAGCGAATCCGGCAGCGCAATCTCGATTGGCGACGTTGGAGACGGCGGTGTCGACGGCCATCGCAGCCCGCAGAAAGACCTCGGCCAAATGCGCTGTCGCACAATCGACCACGGTGACGGTCACCCGGCTCAGGTCGGCCGGGGGAAGGTCGGCCACGCAATCGCCGACCTGTAGGTCAATCCACTTCTCGGTCCGCGAGCCTTGCGGTAAGGGAGCGGCGGTGGCGTTCGTGACACAGGTGCCCAGCAATGCGACCGCGGTCAGGGCGCACAACGCATGAAGGCTTCGGACCCGCATCGCAGCCTCCTTGATCCATCGGTTAGCGCTGCAGTCTAGGCATCCGAACGCCCGTCAGGAGCGTATTCGCAGAAGTCGCGGCACTTTTAGCGCGCCTGGGCGAACGCCGGCGGCACGGTGTTGGTCAGTGCCGGGTCCGGCTTTTCTGACGACATCGACAACAAGCCAAGCACGCAGCGCGCGGCCAGCAGCCAGTTCACCGGCTTCTTCAAGTCCAGCCCACCCAGCAATTGTTTGAGCATGGTCAGCGTGTCGAAGTAAATGCGTTCGCAGACAAGCGTTTCCGCTTCGTCGAACACGAAGTAAGCGGTCATGCGGACCCGGAACCGGCTGCCGGTGGGCGGAATCTTGCCCAGGTAGCCGCGATGAGTACCCATCAGCCAGAACTCGACGATCACCGCGTCGGCGCTGTGCCGCAGCGCGATGATCTCGTGGTCCTGATCGGGGAATGCGGTGCGGGTGTAGGTGTAGTAGCCGCGCACCGCCTCGTCGCCGTCGTGGACGACCATCCGCGGGATCAGCTCATAGCGCGGGTGCGGGAAGGTCGACAGCACGTCGTCCCAGGCCTGGCGGACCTCATCGTGTAAATGCTCGAGCACGAGTTTCTGGCGGGCGGCCAGCACCTCGGGAGCGGGAAACGCGGGAATGGTCACATTGGTTACAGTAAACCCGCGCATCGCCAGGCCGAGCTGGAACCTGCCGGCATGCGCTACGTGGCCGCGGCCTCACCTACCTGGTCGTGATCGATCACGGAAACGAGTTCGACTTCGGGCTGACGCTGCTGATCGCCGGACCGGAGAACTCCGTCGAAGGGGTGGTTCGCGACGGAGCGGACATCCCTTCGGGCAGCGGCTAGTCCCGGATCGCCTCGATGGTCCAGGCGGGCATGACGGGCGCCCGGGTGAGCCCGTGGTCGGCCTGGCCCATGCTGCGCAGCAGCCATTGGACGCGCAGAATGCAGCAGCCCATCCGCACCATGGCGAAGATCTCGTACCACCTCAATTCCTGTAGTGGCCGACCGATCATCTCCTCGTAGCGACGGATGACCTGTTCTTGACTGTCGAAGCCGGGCAGTTCGGGGTCGGCGTCGAGCCCGTTGACCTCCATGGTTTGCCGGCGCGTGGCCAACCACCAGGCGAAGTCGGTCTCCGCCGGGCACAGACACGCCTGTTCCCAGTCCAAGACCCCGACGATCTGGCCGGTGTCGTCGAAGATGGCGTTGGACAGCCGCGCGTCACCCCAACACACCGTGAGTTCGGGCGGCCGCGTTGGTTGGTGCCGATAGAGCCAGTCGAACGCTTCGGTGACCAGCGCCGGGACTTGCTTGTCGGTGGCCCATTCGATGTAATCGCGCCACCAGGCGAGCTCGCCGTCGTTGCCGACACCGTTCGGGCGCCGCAACCACGGAGCATGGTCGATCGGAACCCGTTGCAAGGCAATGAGTGTGTCAAGGAAGGAATCATGCACTCGGCGCTGCACGTCGACGCCGGCCCCGTGCAGCCAGCCGCGCACCGCGTACGAGGTGTCCGACGGAGTGTGCCCGACGATGCGCGGCATCACCAGAAAGCTCGACCCGAGCCACGAGGTGTCAGGCTCGTAGTAGATGGGCGACGGAGTGGCGATTCCGTAGTCGTGCAAGAGCTGCTGAGTCCGGGTTTGGCCGGCCAAGTCATAGTCTGCGTAGATGCCACCGCCGGTCGGTGGGATTCGCACGACGAACTCTTTGGCCCCTTGGGCGGTAGTGGTGCTGAACAGCAAGCTCTCGCTCGACCATCCCGCCGCCCGGTTGGCCGGGTGCAGCTCGCCGACGTCGACCGCCTCGCCGAACTTGTGCTGAAACCACTGGCCGAGTTGTGCACGGGTGGCGGCCAGGTCGCGTTGGCAAAGGGACAATCCAGCCATAGACAAACCTTTACATATGAAGTATCAAATGTAAACAGATGTGTCTTACACTGACCATGTTATATGTCAAGTCAAAGGAGACTCCGATGGCCATCCATCTGCCGTTGACGTTCGGGGATATCGCCGATACCACGCGGCCGCTGGCGATTGCCCTCCACGGCTTCCCGGACACCCCGCACACCTGGCGTCACCTGGGACCGGTCCTCGCCGACCACGGATACCGGGTGGCGGCTCCGTGGCTGCCCGGCTACGAGGCGCCGGCAACGGGTCCTATCAGCGTCGGCACGTATGTGCGTCAGGTCCGCGCGGTGCGCCGCGCTCTCAAAGCGGACGCCCGTGCGGTGCTCATCGGCCACGATTGGGGCGCCCTCACCGGATACGGAACGGTGGCCAGCGACCCGGATGCGTTCGGCCGTTTGGTTACTTTGGCCGTGCCGCCGACTCCGGCGCTGGGTACCTCGATGTTCAGCTACGACCAGCTCAAGCGGTCGTTTTACATCTGGTTCATCCAGCAGGTCGGACTGGCTGAAGCGACCCTGCTGGAGCCCGGCTTCTGGGAGTCGCTGTGGGGCGACTGGTCACCGGGATACGATGCTCACCAGGATATTTCGTGGTTGCGCGAACACGTCACCGCCGAGACCATCGCCGGCGTTATCGGCCCGTATCGCGCGTTGTTCAACCCAGAGTTCGCAGATCCCCATGCGCAGGCGGAAGCGGCGGCTACGGTATCCGTGCCGCCGATACCCACCCTGTACCTGCACGGCACCAACGACGGGGCGCTCGGGGCGGAATTGGTCGGCGGCGTGGCTGACCATCTGCCGGCAGCGGGATCGTCCTTCGAGATGATCGACGGTGTCGGGCACTTCCTGCATCTCGAGCAGCCCGACTTGATCGCAGAGCGCATCTGCACCTGGTTGGCCGGCTAGCTCGCGGTCGCCGACCGCGGCACGCGCGAGGTATTGATGCCCGCGGCATAGCGCAGTTCGGCGAGGAATTGCTCGCGATCGTCGCCGCCAACCAGATAGTGGCACACCGCAACACGCACCACCGTTGCCGCGGCCAGATCGGCGTTCTCGCCAGAAATGAGGCGCGCGATCCTCCCGAGCAGGATCGGCATCACTCGCTTCATCTGGGCCAGAACATGCTCGGGTTCGGTGTCGACCAGGAAGCCCAGCGAGTAGGTGCGCTGAAAGTCGACGACGAATTGCAAAGCGGCGTCTAGTCTGTCCTGACCACGCAGACCCGCCATCGCCGAGGAGATCCCGGCATCGAAGTTGTCTTGCTCATACAGGCCGAACGCGTCGAGCAGGGCCTCTTTCGACGGGAAATACCGGTACAGCGTCGGCCGGGACACCTTGGCTTCGGCGGCCACCTCCGACAGCATCAACCTCTTGCGCCCGCTGCGGGCGAGCACGACGAAGGTGGCAGCCAAGATTCGCCGTCGAGTCGATACTTCGGCGCTGGGGGGCACGCGGGTAGCCACATGGAGTACTTTACATCCTCGCATGTAAATGTCACACTGCGAACTGTTACAACCAGACTCTGAACGTCAAGACGAGGCAGCGAGCGATGACGGACCTGGTCGTCCGCAAGATGGCATTCCAGTTCGATGCGACGGTGCCATTCATGTGGCAACCGGCCAATCCGCACTTCGCGATGTTTTGCAACGCGTTCACGTTCATCGCGGTGCCGTTCGAGAAGTACATCATCGCCGCACTGCGCAAAGCGCAGGGCCGGCTCAACAGTGACGCCGACGTCGCCGAGGAGGCCGAGGCATTCCTACGGCAAGAGGCCCAGCACGCGGCGGCGCACCGCAAGCACATGATCGCGCTCATCGAGCAGTATCCGGGCCTCGAGCAGTGCTACGAAAAAACGGTCGCGTCGTTCAACGACCTGATCGACTCACATCCGGTGGAGTTCCACGCCGCCTACATCGCCAACCTGGAAGCCACCTTCACGCCGATGTTCAAAGTCATTCTGGATCATCGGGATTCGCTGTTCGCCGACGGGGAGAGTCGGGTGGCGTCGTTGATGATGTGGCATTTCGTCGAGGAGATCGAGCACCGCAGTTCGGGGCTGATGCTGTACCGGCACCTGATGCCCGATCCGTGGTACCGCGTCAAGCGGGTGCGCCAGACGTTCCGCCACGTCGGAACCATCGCGACGACCGTCGCCAAGGCCTTCGACGAACACATTCCGTTCGACGACCGCGGCGCATCGGCCGAACAGGTGATGTCGTCGGCGCTGCGCAGCGAGTTGACCTATCGAATACATAGGCGGTCTGGTCCGCGGCCGGTGTTCCACGCGGTCCCCACCGCACAGCTGCTGAGGATGTTGTGGGGGCTGGCGCTGTCGCAAACACCCCATCACGATCCGGCTGACCAGCCGCTGCCCGATTGGGTCGACACGTGGATGCGTGAGTATGACCGTGGCACCGACATGACGACGTTCTTCGGGAAAGGGTGAATTCGATTGCTGTCGACCAATTACGGCGGTCTGGTACCCGAAGATGAGCTCCTGACGCATCAGATCGTGGACACCTTCGCGACGGTGAGCCAATCGGATCCGTCCTGGACGGAAAAGATCTGGACCACCGCGCACGCGCGCGACAATTCCCTGCAGGTCGTTCTCGGTATCGGCAAGTACACCAACAGGGGCGTTTTCGACGGTGCGGCAGGCGTCTGCCGGTCCACCGAGCAGTGGACCGTACGCGGCGGCCGGCGGCTGTCCTCGAACCCGGCAAGCACCGACGTCGGACCCATCCACTACAGCGTGGTCGAGCCGCTGCAATCCATCCGCATCAGGCTGGACGAGACCGAGCACGCCCCGATCGCATTCGACGTCGTGATGCAGGGCAGTTTCCCTGCGGCGCTGGAAGACCCGTGGCCCGACCGCAGTCCCGACGGATACCGGGTGACCCATAATGTGTTGCGTTACCACCAGATCGGCATGGCGTCGGGCTGGGTGGAAGTCGAGGGGGTGCGCACCGAAGTAGATCCCAACGAGTGGATTTCGATTCGCGATCACTCCTGGGGATTGCGGCCCGGCGTCGGCAAACCCATCCCCGGCTTACCTCGCGGCGGTCGCCGCATCGACCAGATGTTCATGACATGGTGCCCGATGACGCTGACCCGACCAGACGGGTCGGCCTACTCGCTGTTCGTCTTCTTCCAACAAGAAAAGGGCGACGGATTCGAATCGACTCGCTACCAGGCAGAACAGCAGAGCGACGACGGCACCGCACACCGTTTCGCAGCCGTCGAACAAGACTTGCATTTCGATGACGGCAACCGCCGCCTTACCGGCGGGACCATCACGCTCACCGAAACCGACGGTACGAAGCGGCCTTTGACGATCACCGCCGCCGGACCGACCGGCTTTCACCTCGGCACCGCGGGCTACTACGGGTGGAACGACTGGGTGCTTGGCCAATGGGTGGGAGAGCTCAAAGTCGAAGGCAATCACGTGAGGAATTGCGACTACCCCGATACCGCACGCCAACTACACCAGCTGCGGGACTTGTTGGTGCGCGTCGAAGATCCGGTCGGCGGTGGAGTGGGGGTGGGCAACGCCGAGACCTTCGCCTTCGGCGCGGTTGCCGACCTTGGTCTCAGCGCCGAGAGTTCGTTCCTGTAAGGCCGGTCCGCTCGGCTAACCCTGTGGGGGAGTCCAAGCGACCGGCAGGCTCTTGATGCCGTGAATGAATTGCGACAGCAGTCGCGCGGGTTCCTCCGTCGCGACGATGTCAGGTATTTCGCGGCGTAATTCATCGAATACGACCCTGATCTCACGACGAGCCAGGTTCGCGCCCAGGCAGAAATGGGCGCCTCCGCCGCCGAAGCCGAGATGCGGATTGGGGTTGCGCGCCACGTCGAAAGTCCACGGATTGGCGAACTTTGACGCGTCGCGGTTGGCCGAGTTGTACCACAACGTGGCCTTGTCGCCGGCCGCCATCTTGACGCCGCTCAGCTCGATGTCTTGGGTCAGGGTGCGCCGCATGTAGACCACCGGCGATGCCCACCGCACGATCTCCTCGACCGCGGTGGGGGTCAAACCGTCGAAGTCAGACCACCACTTGTCCCGCTCCGCGGGGTAGCGGGACAGGGCCAGCACGCCGTGGCTGATCGCGTTGCGCGTCGTCTCGTTGCCGGCCACCACCAGCAGGATGAAGAACGAGGCGATCTCCGACGACGACAGCCGGTCGCCGTCGACCTCGGCTTCCACCAGGCTGGTGGTCAGATCGTCGTGATGATTGGCCCGGCGGTCTTCTGCAAGCGCGCTAGCGTAGGCGCCGATGTCCATCGAAACCCGAAGGAACTCATCGAAATCGGTCGTCAGATCGGGGTCTCCGAACCCGAGAATCACGTTGGTCCAGTGGAATACCCGCTGGTGGTCTTCCTCGGGAATCCCCATCATGTCGCAGATGATCTGCAACGGCAGCGGCCCGGCGAGCTCGCTGACCAGATCGGCCTCGCCGTCGGGGTGACTGGCGATCAGCGATGCCACCAGCCGGTGGGCCCGCTGGCGAACCGACGCCTCGATGCGGGCGACCACCTTCGGGGTGAACGCCCGGCTGACGATCGATCGCAGCCGCTGGTGTCGCGGATCGTCGAGCACGATCATCGAGCCGAAGTACTCGGCTATCTCCGGCAAATTGTCGCCGATCGTGATGTTGGGGCTGGAGCTGAATACGTCCGGATGCCGGCTGGCGTAGTGAACGTCGTCGTGCTTGGTCAGCGCCCAATACCCACTGCCCGCCACAAACCCCTCATACTCGATCGCGGGCCAGAACGAGATTGGGGCCTCGCGGCGCAAGGTGGCGAACGCGGCGTCGCGGTAGTCGTCGTCGAGCCCCCAAAACTCGAGCGACTCGAGATGGATGTCGGCAAGCGGAACCTCGGGCGGTGGCGCCCCGTTTACCCGAGTCGCAATACCTGTCGTGAGGCTCACCTAGACCCTCCTTCGCCCTTGAAGAGGTGACATTGGCGAGCCTAAACCGTTAACGCCGCTCGGCCGAGGGGATCAGTGCGAACAGACTGTTCTGGCGGGTACCCCCGTCGTTGCCGTCGCATTACTCACCACGTTGCCGTCGATCAGAATCTTGCAGGAGATGGGGCCCGGTCCCTGCGCGCTGATGACGAACACTTCGCCTCCGAAGCCGGTGAACTGCGTCGACCATGGCAGTGCCGCATTGACCGCATGCTGCTGACCGGTGTCGGTTTGGTACGAGATGTACTGAGCGACGCCGGGGCCGCTCACCTCGTAGCGGATCTGAGGGTTGTCGGTCGATGCGTTAGCCACACCGCACATGTTCGCGAAGCCGATACCGATAGCGAACAGGATCGAGGGTCCGCGAAGATGGTTCGTCATGGTTTCCCATCGTGTCACCAGCGAAGACGGTACGGAAGCGGTTTCGAGCCCTTAACGAGGAGCCCCGCCTGGCAGCCGGATCGCGAACATACTGGCCAGGGCAATCAGCTGAATCACGACCACCACCATGACGTCGCCCAAGCGGCACCGCTGGATCGACCACACCTTAGCCGCAGCCAGGAGCTGGGCCACGCCGTTGGCAACCGCCCCGTGAAGCACAACGCAACCCACGGTGGGAACCCGCGAGGCGGGATGGCGGGATTGGTCCCTGGCCTCCGTTCGGGAATATTGTGGCTCTCTGCTCAGAGAAGGGCGTGGGTTCGACTGGAAGAACCTGCCCGGCAGGAGTATTCAGTCGGCCGAGCGTGTTGGGTCCAGATCAACCGGAATAGCGCGTCGTCGGCTACCGGCTGCGGTGCCGAGCAGAACAACAGCGAACACCGCGCCGACCACACCCGAGACCAGCAATGGCAGCCGCCCGTCGGCGCCCCACAGGAAGCCGGCCCACAGCCCCGCGGCCAGCACCGCGAACCCGCTCAGACCCTGGAAGACGCCCTGGCCGCTGGACTGTAGCTCTTCCCCAACAAGCGTTGAGATCCAGGCCTTCCCGACCCCGTCATAGCAGGCGGTGAACAGCCCGTACACGACGATCAGCCCCGATGCGGTCGCCGCGTTCGTGGTGATGCCCAGACCGAGATAGCCGACTGCGAAGAACATCAGCCCGACACCGTACGCCACAGGCCGACCGAAACGGTCTGCAAGCACCCCGGCCGGGAAGCTCGTCAGTGCGTAGACCGCGTTGTAGCCGACGTAGGCCAAGATGACGCCGACGACCGAAAAGCCGATCTGCTTGAGCCGCAATAAAAGCAGCGCGTCAGGAAAATTGACGAGGCTGAACACGACCAGGAATGAAACCACCCCCCAGTATCGGCGGGGCAGCCGCCGGGTCCCGGCGAACATCGACAACCGGGCCGCACGCGGCACGTCCTGCGGTCGTTCACGGACCCAGGCGATCAGCAGCACGCTGAGCACAGCGGGGATCACCGCCAGATACAGCACCGGACGGATCTGGTGATGGAACAGCTCGTATCCGGCCAGTCCGAGCAGCGGCCCAATGACTGCGCCGAGCGTGTCCATCATGCGGTGAAACCCGAACACCCGACCACGCTCGGCCCGCTTTATGCCGTCGACCAGCGACGCGTCGCGTGGCGCACCGCGCAGGCCTTTCCCTAATCGGTCGACAACCCGCCCGACCAGCACCCCGGGCCATGCGCCGGCGGCAGCAACAATGAGCTTGCCCAACGCCGCCATCCCGTAGCCGGTCGCGATCAGCGGGCGGTGCGCAAACCGGTCGCCCAACGGGCCCGACACCACCTTGGTGATCGATGCGGCGCCCTCCGCGGCGCCTTCCACCGCCCCGACGACCGACGGCGGCGCGCCCAAAACGGTCGTCAAATAAATCGGCAGCAGCGGGTACAGCAACTCACTCGCAGCATCTTGGAGCAGCGACACCAGCGACAGCACCCGCACGTTTCTGGTGAGCCAGGCCGGCCCGTTACGACCAGCCGGGTCGGTGCGGCTCACCGCGGCATCACCGTTCGCACCTGTCAGATCCTAGGTGCCACAGCTGTCGCGCGCTTAGGGTGAAACAGGGGTCAGGCCGGTGACGGGAAGGCGAATATGTCAGAACACGGCGCAAAGCGTGTGGTGGTGTGGGGCACTGGCTTCGTCGGCAGGATGGTGATCGCCGAGATCGTCAAGCATCCCCTGTTCGAGTTGGTCGGCGTGGGCGTCAGCAACCCAGACAAGGTCGGGCGCGACGCCGGCGACATCTGCGGGCTGCCCGAGCCGGTGGGCATCATCGCCACCGACGACGTCGACGCCTTGATCGCGCTCAAACCCGACGCGTTGGTGCACTACGGCCCGACGGCGATGCATGCCAAGGACAATATCTCGCTGATCACCCGGTTTCTGCGGGCCGGGATCGACGTGTGCTCGACGGCGATGACCCCGTGGGTCTGGCCGGCGATGTACCTCAACCCGCCGAACTGGATCGAGCCGATCACCCAAGCCTGCGAGCTGGGCGAGTCGTCCTGCTTCACTACCGGCATCGACCCCGGATTCGCCAACGATCTGTTTCCCATGACGCTGATGGGCCTGTGCTCGGAGGTGCGCCGGGTCCGTGCTTCCGAGCTGCTGGACTACACCAACTACGAAGGCGACTACGAAAACGAGATGGGCATCGGCCGTGAGCCCGAGTACAGCCCGATCCTGGAAAACCGCGACGTGTTGATCTTCGCCTGGGGCGCCACCGTCCCGATGATCGCCCACGCCGCGGGCATCATGCTCGACGAGATCACCACCACCTGGGACAAGTGGGTGACACCCACCGAGCGCAACACCGTGAAGGGCGTCATCAAGCCCGGGCACGTCGCCGCCGTCCGGTTCACCATCAACGGGTTCTATAAGGGCGAGACGCGCATCCAACTCGAACACGTCAACCGGATCGGGCACGACGCCGCCCCCGACTGGCCGTCCGGTCACGACGATGACGTCTACCGGGTGGATATCGAAGGGACCCCGAGCATCTTCCAGGAAACCGCATTCCGGTTCACCGACGGCTCCGGCCGCGACCCCGCCACGGCCGGGTGCCTGGCGACCGGGATGCGGGCCCTCAATGCGGTCCCGGCGGTCAACGAGCTGCGGCCGGGCTGGGTCACCCCGCTCGACCTTCCGCTGATCGCCGGTACCGGCAACATTCGCTGACCAGGTGGCACAGCTGTGGCCATGTCGTTTTACAGCGCACGCATAACAGACGCCGAGATTGGCTATAGGTTTTAGCGGCAAAATCTAGGGTCGGGCGGGATGCGGGCGTGTGCGCTGAAGACGGGGGGTTGGACAAATGGCCGAAGGAGCTGGGCCCGCACTGGGTCTGTCGATTGGTGCCACCAACCTGGCGGCCGCAACCGCCGACCACGCCATCACCCGCAAGCCCGTCCTGACGCTGTTTCGCCAACGTCCGCCCGAGGTCGGCGTACCGTCGGAAAACCGCAGGCTGGACGAGCCGGGCCTGGTAATCACCGACTTCGTGGACCGGGTGGGGCACCCGGTCGGAGTCGTGGCGGCCAACGGCTCGGTACACCGCAGCGAGGCATTGGTCGCCGATGGGTTGCGTGCGCTGGCCTACGCCGCCACCGGCGGGCGGGCCCTGCCCGAAAACGTCGCGGTGACCTATCCCGCCCACTGGGGATCCACGGCAGTGGATGCGTTGGGCGCCGCGCTGAGCCGGGTGTCTGAATGGTCGAACCGCGCACACCCGGTGATGCTGATCCCGGACGCCGCGGCGACACTGTTCGCCGTGCGGGCCAACCCGGGCATACCGGCCCGCGGAACCGTCGCGGTGTGCGATTTCGGCGGCCGCGGCACCAACATCACGTTGATGAACGCCGCCGGCGACTATCATCCCCTGGCCGCGACCGTGCGGCACCACGACTTCTCCGGCGACATGATCGATCAGGTGCTGTTGACCGCCGTCATGGCCAACATGGCGAGCACCGGTTCATTTGACTCGTCCGGCACTCGGGCGATCGGCTCGCTGAGCCGGCTGCGGACCGGATGCCGAATGGCCAAGGAACAGCTGTCATCGAGCACGGTGACCACGCTCACCGACGAGCGGCGCGGCGACATCTGGCTCACCAGGAACGAATTTGACGACGCGATCAGCGAATCGCTCAACAACTTCGTGGCGGCCTTGGATAAAACTCTGGCGCGCAACGGAATCCGCGATCTGGTTGCGGTGGTTTCGGTGGGCGGTGGGGCGAACATCCCGGCGGTCACCACCAGGCTGTCGGTACACTTTCGGGTCAAGGTCGTCACGACGCCGCGTCCGCAACTGACGGCAGCCATCGGGGGTGCCATGCGGGCGGGGCGCGGTCCAGGCGATACCAGTGCCACCGTGTCGACCCCGCCGCACCGGTAACGGCGACGGCGCTGGCGCCACTCAGCGCTTTTCGCCTTTGTTCTCCGCGGCTGCAGCTTGTCTGAGTTGGACGTTCCAGGCTTTGTCCTTCTCCACTTGGTCCTTCTCGACTTGGTCGTCCGAGCCTTCGTCGTTGTATTTAGGGTTGCCGTCCTCGTCCAGCCAATCGTTGACCGCCGTGCCCGAAACAGTCCCGCCGGAACCCGGCAGCACCAAGGTGGGCCGGTCTTCGTAGGCCGTCATCATTTCGGCGGCTTTTTGCTTGTCGTCCTCGTCCGGTTCTGGTTTTTCAGTTGGCTGCTCATCGCCGTCTTGACCAGCTACTTTGTCGTCCTGCATGCTCACGCATCTACCCCCTTTAAGTCGCAGTTCCGACCATCTCCGGGGGTTACCCGCTGCGGCGGTGTGTCGAAACTCTCGTTAGTGGGATCGTTCCCGCTTGACCAGCACGACCGAGGCGAGGGGAATGCGCATCGGCCCGGGTGCGCTTGACAGACTTTCCGCGACCGCGCTCTCCAATTGCTCGACGAATTCGGCCCTTCGTGGGTCGTTGACCCCGCCATCCAGCCCGCCCGCCAGCGTGGGGAACAGTGCGGCGCGCGCGAATGCTGCCCATTTCGCGCCGAAAGCCTCTGCGTCGCCATCTGTTTGGAACCGAGCCCAGAATCGGTCCTCGGCGTTGAACACCTCGAGATGATCGATCGTCAGGCCTTCTAACCGTCCGCTCGGAGCGAAGGGAGCGCGAAGGTCCTTCTCGGTGCGGGCAACCATGGGAATCGCCATGCGCTGCAACTCATCTTGGCGCAGCAGACCGTCGCGTGCCTGATCATTCAGCGCCGCAACAATCGAGTCCAGTAATGATTGGAAGCCGAATTCGCCGTCCTTGTCGACAGCCATCGTCAGCACCACCAGCCGCCCCCCGGGAGCCAACTCGCGCCCGCGGAACGCCACAAAGTCGTGCCAGTCCACGGCGGCTTGGTGGGCATAGGCGGCGCGGGCCGCGTCGTCATTACTGTAGGCAACGTGCACGTGATCGTGGAGCGCGCAGGGGATCCGGCTCAGCCACTGCGTCGCCCACGACGTCCAGCCGAGGTTGACCGTCTTGGACGGCAGAATCTGGCCGTAGAATGACCTGCCGATCGCCGAGGCGAAAGTCGCTGTGTCCGTGTGCAGGTAGCTGTCCGGGTCGTCGGCCAAGGTCCGGAACAGCGCCGTGAAATCGTTGTCCGGTGCGTCGGTATGCGCCACCAGGATTGCGTGGTCGTGACGAGTGCGCCGGCGCAGCACCGCAATGCCCGCCGACATCGGCTTCAGCGAATTGTGCCCGTTGCCGGCGCCATAGTCGGCGATGACGATCGGCTGCGGAGGTGTGGGCAGCGGCACTTGTTGTGCGGCCCGCTCGAACAACGCGATGGCCGAAGCCAAGCCGGCGGCCTGCAGCCGCGACGACTCGGTGTACGTGGCGCTGTCCGTCGGCTCTGGCCGGACCACGACACTCGACTCAGGCATCCGAGGTTGCGGCCGCATGGACCAACGATAATCGCTGCGGTAGTTGTCAGTTCGGCTTCGGGTAGCTGACGCCGGTGAGCTGTTCGGAGAGTTCCCACAGACGCCGGCAGTCAGTGTCGTTGCGGGCGCGCTCGGGGACCTTGGCCAGCTTCACACCACCGCCGGCGGCCTCGTAGAAGCCGTGGGGTCCGTAGAACGCGCCGCCCTCGGCCTGCGGCGTGGCGGCCGCGTACAGCGCGGGCAGTATCCCTTCGTCGATCTCCTGCCATAGGAACGGCGTCCAACGCCATGACGCCTTGTACAAACGCTCCATCAGCGCGGGCTTTTGGCGACCGTGCGAAGGTCCGCTGATCTGCAGGTTGGTCATGGTCAACCCGGGGTGCGCGGCATTGGACATGATGCCCCAGCCGGCCTCGCGGCTGCGGCGGTCCAGTTCGCGGGCGAACATCAGCACCGCCAGCTTCGATTGTCCGTAGGCCGCCATTGGCGCATACGACTTCTCGAATTGCGGGTCGTCGAAGTGGATGCGGCCGCTTTGGCGGGCCGCCAGGCTGCTCAGCGAGACCACCCGCGCGCCCTTGGCGGCGCGCAACAACGGCAGCACGTGTGCGGTCAGTGCAAAGTGTCCGAGATGGTTGCTGCCGAACTGCAATTCGAAGCCGTCGGCAGTGGTGTCACGTTCCGGTGGCGTCATGACACCGGCGTTGTTGATCAGGATGTCGATCGGGCGGCCCTCGGCGTTGAGTTGTTCGCCCAAGGCGGCGACGGAGGCCAGCGACGACAGGTCGAGGGATTTGATGGTCAGCTTGGCGTCGGGAACCGTGGTGCGGATTTCTTCGATCGCCGCCTCACCCTTAGCGCGATTGCGGATCGCCATGACGAGATCGGCGCCGGCCGCCGACAGCCGCCGGGTGAGCCCGAACCCCAGACCGCTATTGGCTCCGGTGATGACCACCAGCTTCCCCGACAGATCGGGCACGGTGGCGACGAGATCGTGGGCCATTGCTCATCACTCCTTTTCCGGTGGTGCAGAGACTGCCGCGTCTCAGTGTCCTCCTTTCCTCGCCGTCAGCGAACCCGAGCGGCATTCTGATCCCCATGGCCGTCAGCATGCCGCCACCCGTCACTGGTCGGGCAGCCGCGCTGGTCGTCGGCGCGCTACCCGCGCTCGCTTTTCCCGCGCCGTCGTGGTGGTGGCTGGCCTGGTTCGGCGTGGTCCCGCTGCTCTTGGTGGTGCGGGCCGCGCCGACCCGTTGGGAGGCGTCCGTGCGGGCCGCGTGCGGCATTGGCGGGTTTGTGCTGACCACCCAGTACTGGCTGGTGACCAGCATTGGTCCGATGCTGCTGGTGTTGGCCATCGGGTTCGGTGCGCTATGGCTGCCGTGGGGGTGGTTGGTGCATCGCCTGTTGTCGCCGCCCGTCAGCATCGGGCGCACGGTTGCCGCCATGGTCGTGTTGCCCAGCGCGTGGGTGGCGGCCGAAGCCGTGCGGTCCTGGCCCCCACTGGGCGGCCCGTGGGCGTCGCTGGGCGCATCGCAATCCAACCAGCCCGTCACGCTGGCGTCCGCCTCGTTGGGCGGAGTGTGGCTGACGAGTTTCCTTCTGGGTGCGGCCAATACCGCTATCGTCGGCGTAATCGTGCACCGAGACGTGTCCGGCCGACTCGGCGCGCTGGCATGCCTGGTGGCGTGTGCGGCGCTCGGCCCGTCCTGGTATCTGCTGGGCCCGGCACCGGCCGGCGGTCCGACGGTGCGCGTAGCGCTGGTGCAACCCGGCAATATCGCCGACTCCGGGGCCCGTCAGGCGGCCAGCGAGGCGCTCACCGCGACGGTCGCGGACCAGCGGCCGGACTTGGTGGTCTGGGGAGAAAGCAGCGTCGGAGAGGACCTCACCAGCCGACCGGAGGTGTTGGCCCGGCTCACGGAGCTGTCGCGGCGGGTGGGCGCGGACCTGCTGGTCAACGTCGACGCGCCCGCAGCAGGTGGGGGAATCTACAAGTCGGCGGTGCTCGTCGGAGAGCACGGATCGTTTGGCAGCTACCAGAAAACCCGGCTGGTGCCGTTCGGCGAATACGTGCCGCTGCGGCCGCTTTTGGGCTGGATCACCCGCCACAGCAGGGCCGCTGCCGAGGACCGGCAGCGGGGGACGGGGCCAGTGGTGCTGCACGCGGGCACCCTCTCCATTGGACCGTTGGTCAGCTACGAGATCATCTTCTCCGATCTTGCCCGTCGCGAGGCACAACTCGGTGCCGGGCTGCTGGTGTATCAGAGTTCCACCTCGTCATTCCAAGGAAGTTGGGCGCAGCCGCAGCTGGCCAGTCAGCCCGCGGTGCGCGCTGTCGAGGTCGGCCGCCCGGCGGTGCATGTGGGGTTGTCCGGCGACAGCTCGGCCTTCGACGCCCGCGGCCGCCGGCTGGCATGGTGTCCCTCGGGCTTTCGGGGTGTGATCGTGGTCAGCGTGCCGTTGGGATCGACTGTCACGCTGTACCAACGGCTGGGCGACTGGGTGCCGGCGACGTCGTTTGTCATCCTGAGCGGTGCCGTCGGCTTTGCGTTCTTGCGCTGGCATCGCCTGGCCCGCAGTGACACACCGCGTGGGTGAGCAGCAGACGGCTCGCGAAGATTTCGCTGGCCGCCGCCATCGTCATGGTGGTGGTGTCGGTGGGCGGCTTCATCGTCGCCTTGGTGCTCAACACATTCTTTTTGGACAAGTACAACGCCTACGGCGAAGTGCCGATCCCGGGGTCGGGCAGCCTGTACTTGCCCGCCGGCGAAGTCACCATCAGCCTGCACACCATGGTGATCGGCAGTCCCAACGGTGGCGGCCTGCCAGTGCCGCCGCTCGGGGTAACGATCGCGCCGCCCGACGGTGTGGCGCAACCGGTGGTGATGGAAAGCATCGGCAGCACAACGACGGTCAACAATGACGCGCATGTGCGGGTGTGGGTGGCTCAGATCGCCGCCAATGGCACCTACAACATCACGACAGACGGCCAAGTCAACGGATTCATCGACCCGCGACTTGCCCTCGGCCACAAAAGTTCCTACGGGTATTTGGTGTGGTTGTTCGTTGCCATGTTCGTTGTGGGTCTGATCGGCTCGGTGATGTCGGGGTGGTGGTTGGCTCGCACCCGGCGCAAGGCGGTGGCGGCGGTGGCCCCCTACTTCCAGGCATCAGGGCCCCTCGAGTCACCTACCGTGTCTCCTACCGTGTCGGTGGTCACACCCCAGGCGCCGTCCGCCGCGGCCCACGAACCCAGCGACGAGGGTATCCGCCTCGAGCGACTCAAAACGCTAGCGGCGCTGCGGGATTCCGGGGCGTTGACCGAGCAGGAGTTCCAGACCGAGAAGCGGCGGATCCTCGACGGATACTGAGTCGTTTGGCATCAATGGCTTCAGTGGCCGCGGGCTACCCACTCCCGGTAATGGACGATCTCGTCGCCGATGGTGGTGCTGTCACCATGGCCGGTATGTACGACGGTGTCGCCGGGCAACGCACCGAGCCGCCCCGAGATCGACTGCAGAATGGTCGGGAAGTCAGAGAAGGAGCGTCCGGTCGCGCCCGGGCCGCCGGAGAACAGAGTGTCGCCGCTGAACACGACCCCCAACTCGGGGGCGTACCAGCACACTGATCCGGGGGAGTGGCCCGGGGTGTGCAGCGCCCGCAACTCGGTGCCGGCGACGCTCAACGTGTCTCCATCGGAAATTGTGCGAAAGTCCTTGTTCGGATGAGTCATTCGCCACAGAACGTCGTCGCCGGGGTGAAGCAGCACGGGTGCGTCGAGGGCCGCACCGAGCTCGGGAGCCACCGTGACATGGTCGTTGTGGCCGTGCGTGCACACCACCGCAACCACATTGCGGCCTCCGACGGCGTCCAGGATCGGCGCCGCGTCATGGGCGGCGTCGAAAACCACGACGTCGGAGTCGTCGCCGACAATCCAGATGTTGTTGTCGACTTCCCAACTGCCACCGTCGAGTTCGAAGGTTCCGTGGGTGACGACGCGTTCGATGGGGGCCATTACAACATCACCACTGAACGCAGCACCTTGCCGTCATGCATTTTGTGGAACGCCTCCTCGACGTCATCGAGCCCGATGCGTTCGGAGACAAACTTCTCCAGTGGAAGCCGGCCCTGCAGGTAGAGGTCGATCAGGGTGGGGAAGTCGCGTTCGGGCAGGCAATCGCCGTACCACGACGACTTCAGCGACCCCCCGTGCGAGAAGAAGTCCACCAGCGGCATGTCCAGGCGCATGTCGGGCGTGGGAACACCTACCAGCACAACGGTTCCGGCGAGGTCGCGTGCGTAGAAGGCCTGCTTCCAGGTTTCGGGCCGGCCCACCGCATCGATCACCACGTCGACGCCGAAGCCGTCGGTGAGGTCCTGGATGGTTTTGACGATGTCGAATTCGCGGGCGTTGACGGTGTGGGTGGCTCCGAACTTGCGGGCCCAGTCCAGTTTCGTGTTGTCGGTGTCGACCGCGATGATTCGCTTGGCCCCGACCAGCGCGGCCCCCGCGATGGCGGCATCGCCCACGCCGCCGCAGCCGATCACCGCGACGGTGTCGTTACGGCTGACCGCGCCGGTGTTGATCGCGGCACCCAGCCCGGCCATCACCCCGCAGCCCAGCAGGCCGGCGACGGCCGGATCGGCAGCGGGATCGACTTTGGTGCATTGACCGAAGTGCACCAGCGTCTTGTCGGCGAACGCCCCGATGCCCAGCGCCGGGGTGAGCTCGGTGCCGTCGGTGAGCGCCATTTTCTGCTCGGCATTGAAGGTGTTGAAGCAGTAGCTGGGTCTGCCGCGTCTGCAGGCCCGGCACTGGCCGCACACCGCGCGCCAGTTCAGAATCACGAAGTCGCCCGGCTCAACCGCTGTCACACCCGGCCCGACCGCTTCGACCGTGCCGGCGGCCTCGTGGCCGAGCAGGAACGGGTACTCGTCGTTGATGCCGCCCTCGCGGTAGGTCAGGTCGGTGTGGCACACCCCGCAGGCGATGACGTCGACCACGGCCTCCCCGGGCCCGGGGTCCGGGACGACGATGTCCACCAATTCGACGGGTTGGCCCTTCTTCCGCGAAATCACGCCGCGCACTGTCTGACTCATGGCCCCGACCCTACTGATGGGCGCCATACACTCCGCAGCCGCCCGTCCACCCATGAGCCTGCGTCGCGTACCGGGCCGTCGAGCCTGCGACGGTGGCACCGATTCTGCGCTGAGCGCGTCAACCGCGGCGAATTGCCAACGCTGGGCGCAGACTCGGCGCAATCCCGCGGCAACATGGGCGCACCGGTTCAGGACGCGGGTGTAGCGTCGCTGAGCGTGACGGCACTCGACAAACCCCCGGATGAAGCCCCGGAGCAAGGCCGTAAGGAAGCCGCTGAAACTGCCGAAGAGTTCACCGGGCGAATGGTCGCGGTCATCGACGGCGCCAGTCTGGCGCTGCTGCTGAGCATTGGACACCAGACCGGTCTGCTGGACACGATGGCCGGGCTTCCGCCCGCGACCAGCGCGCAGATTGCTGAGGCCGCCGGCCTCAACGAGCGCTATGTCCGGGAGTGGCTGGGTGGCATGACCACCGGGCACGTTGTCGATTACGACGCCGACACCGCGACGTACTCGTTGCCCGCCCACCGCGCGGGCGTGCTGACCCGTGCGGCCGGGCCGGACAACCTGGCAGTGGTAGCCCTGTTCCTTCCGCTGCTCAGCGAAGTCGAACAGAAAATCATCGGCTGCTTCCGAGAAGGCGGCGGGCTGCCGTATAGCGAATTTCCCCGCTTCCACACGTTGATGGCCGAGATGAGCGGTGTGGTGTTCGACAGCGCGCTCGTCGATGTCGTGCTGCCGTTGGTCGACGGCCTGCCGGAACGCCTGCGGTCCGGAGCGGACGTGGCCGATTTCGGTTGCGGCAGCGGCCATGCCATCAACGTGATGGCGCAGGCGTTTCCGGCCAGCCGGTTCACCGGTGTCGACTTTTCCGATGAGGCCATTGCGGCCGCTATCCAGGAGGCGGCCGGCCTCGGTCTGGCGAACGTGAGCTTCGAAAGCCACAATCTGGCGCAGCTGGACACGGTCTCGAAAAAAGAGGCCTACGACGTCATCACCGTGTTCGACGCCATCCACGATCAGGCCCAGCCGGCACGCGTGCTGGAGAACATCTATCGGGCGCTGCGGCCCGGCGGCGTCTTCCTGATGGCCGACATCAAGGCGTCGAGCCGGCTGGAGGACAACGTTGGCGTCCCGATGAGCACCTACCTCTACACGACCTCGCTGATGCACTGCATGACCGTCTCGCTGGCGCTGGACGGCGCCGGACTGGGCGCCGCCTGGGGAACGCAGCTGGCCACCTCGATGCTCGTCGACGCCGGGTTTGCCGATGTGCGGGTGGCCGAGGTCGAGTCGGACCCGATCAACAACTACTACATCGCCAGGAAGTGACGCGCCTGACCTGATGGCCGCTCTCGACGCTGTGGACGCCTGGCCGGTCCGGGCTGCCGCCGCTGCGGTGATTGGACCTAGCGGAGTGCTGGCCAGCCACGGCAACACCGAGCGGGTGTTCGAGCTGGCGTCGGTGACCAAGCCGCTGGTGGCCCGGGCCGTGCAGATCGCCATCGAAGAAGGGGTCGTCGATCTCGACACCCCAGCCGGCCCGCCCGGCTCCACGATCCGCCACTTGCTGGCACATGCATCGGGTCTGGCGATGCACTCCGATCACGTGCTGGCCAAGCCCGGCGTCCGGCGGATGTATTCCAACTACGGCTTCACCGTGCTGGCCGAGACCGTGCAGCGAGAATCCGGGATCGAGTTCGGCCGCTACCTCACCGAGGCGGTGTGCGAACCGTTGGCCATGGCGACTACCCGGCTGGAGGGCGGCACGTCGGCCGCCGGGTTCGGTGCGACCTCGACGGTGGCGGATGTGGCGCTATTCGCCGGTGACTTGCTGCGCCCGTCGACGGTCTCGGCGCAGCTGCACGCCGAGGCGACGACGGTGCAGTTTCCCGGCTTGGACGGCGTGCTGCCCGGATACGGCGTGCAGCGACCCAACGATTGGGGGCTGGGCTTCGAGATCAGGGATTCGAAATCGCCGCACTGGACGGGTGCGCGTAACTCGGCGCGAACATACGGCCATTTCGGCCAAGCAGGTGGCTTTATCTGGGCAGATCCCGAGGTTGAGCTGGCGCTGGTGGTCCTCACCGACCGCGATTTCGGCGAGTGGGCGCTAGAGCGGTGGCCGGCGATTTCCGACGTGGTGATAATCGAGTACTCCGCACACTAGCGCAACACGGGTATCACGAGGCACAATAGACACGCACGACACAAAAACATCAAAAAAGCATCCCGCTTGCCGGGTCCACCAGGTCGTTGGGGAAGACGTCCCTCGTGGAACCGAAGGAGCAGGAGATGCGTGCGTCGAATCAATTCGCCGACGTGACGAGTGGCGTGGTGTATGTCCACGCCTCGCCCGCGGCGGTATGCCCCCATGTCGAGTGGGCGTTGTCGTCGACCCTGCAATCCAAGGCGAACATGGTGTGGACACCGCAGCCGGCGATGCCCGGACAGCTGCGCGCGGTCACCAACTGGATCGGGCCGGTGGGCACCGGCGCCCGGTTGGCCAACGCGTTGCGCTCCTGGTCGGTGCTGCGGTTCGAGGTCACCGAGGACCCCAGCCCCGGAGTCGACGGCCAGCGGTTCAGCCACACCCCGCAGCTGGGCTTGTGGAGTGGGTCGATGAGCGCCAACGGCGACATCATGGTCGGGGAGATGCGGCTGCGGGCGCTGATGTCGCAGGGCGCCGACACACTGGCCGCGGAATTGGATTCGGTGCTGGGGACGGCGTGGGACGAGGCGCTCGAGGTGTATCGCGACGGCGGTGACGCCGGTGAACTGACCTGGCTCAGCAGGGGAGTCGGCTAACCCCCCGTGGTGATCGCAAGCGCGGCGGGGCCGGGCGCAGCGGGTCACCACCATCAGACCGGGTGATCGCAAGCGCGGCGGGGCCGGGCGCAGCGGGTCACCACCATCAGACCGGGTGATCGCAAGCGCGGCGGAGCCGGGCGCAGCGGGTCACCACCATCAGACCGGGTGATCGCAAGCGCGGCGGAGCCGGGCGCAGCGGGTCACCACCATCAAACAACCGGCGGGTGCACCGGGGCGGCATCAGCTGTTACACGATTGCGATAAAAATGCCGCCGAATCTATGTGTGATTGGGGCGCAGAATCTGCAGCGCGCGGGGAACCGCGCAGATCTCGGCGGGTAGCGGGCAGGCGAAGTCGCCGTCGGCGTAGACGTTGATACCGGGGCACTCGACGTGAATTGATGTGGCGCGTGCCGTGCTCACCTCGTCAAGGTTGACATGCGTGCCCTTGATGACAGTGGGGAACAGGCGGACCAGCCTAGTCCGGGATGCCTCGTGCACCATGGTGATGTCGAGCAGACCATCCGCGTGATCGGCATTGGGACAGATCAGCATTCCACCGCCGTAGCTGCGGGTATTGCCGAAGGCCGCAAGCGTGATGTCGGCGTCGATCTCTTGGGTTCCGTCGAGCACCATCCGGTACGGCAACAACCGCAGCTGCGACAATTCGGCGAACATCGCGATGTAATAGCGCAACCGCCCATGGGGCCAGCTCATCCGGTTGGCGCGATCGGTCACCAGGGAATCGAATCCGGTGGCCGCCACGGTGCCGAACCACTTGTCGACCCCGGTGCTGTCGCGAATCCGGCCCAGGTCAATGATTTCCGTCCAGCCGTCGACGACGATGTCCGCGGCGGCCTCGGGATCCTTTGTGGGAATGCCGAATTCGCGAGCGTGATCGTTGCCGGTGCCGGCCGGAATGATTCCCAGCGGAATGTCGGTGCCCGCCAACACCTGCAGCGCATTGGAAATGACGCCGTCACCACCGGTGGCCACTAGTGCGTCGGTGCCCCTTTCCAGCGCGGCGGCGGCGAGATAACGCGCATCTTCAGCGCTATCGCCGATGATTTCAATGACCGCCACACCGCGATGGTGCAGCCGGGCGATCGCGACTTCCGCTGCGGGGATAGCGGCGCCGTGCCCGGAAACGGGATTGGTCAGCGCGATGACCCTGCTGATTTCGCGTCGGCGCAGTTGTCCGGCGATGGGGTGATCCGCGGTCACGGAATCAGCTTGCCGGGATTGAGAATTCCAGCCGGATCCAGCGTCGCCTTGACCGCGCGCAACACTTGCACACCCAGCTCGCCCACTTCGTCGCGCATCCAGGGCCGGTGGTCGGCACCGACCGCATGGTGGTGGGTGATGGTTCCGCCGGTGGCCATGATCGCATCCGAGGCAGCCTTTTTCGCGGCCTGCCACTGCTCGATCGGATCGCCGCGCTGGCCGGCCACGACGGTGAAGTACAACGACGCGCCAGTGGGGTAGACGTGGGAAATGTGGCACATCACCAGCGCCGGTGTGCCCGTCTCGACCAGTGCGGTGGTAAGCGCTTGGGTGACAGCGGCTTTGAGCGCGGGAATGTTGGACCAGTCGGTGGCGGTCTCGAGAGTTTCGCACAGCGCGCCCGCGGACAGCAGCGAGTCGCGCAAATACGGCGCGCCGAACCGGCCTCGCTCCCACGCCTGTGCCGGCCCTTCACCCAGCGACGTGCCACCGTGGGCTGCCAGCAGTGCGCTGGTCTCGGCATGCCGGCTCTCGACGTGCTCCTTGGTGCCCTCGAACACGGTGATGCCCAGGCAGCCGCCGGTGATCTGGCTTTCGCCGATCGCCTCGGCGGTAGCGAGATTGACCCCGGTTTCAGCTTCGTCGGAGAGCCGAATGACGGTGGGGCCGGCGGCATTTTGGCTGACAGCGCGCACGGCCGCGGCCCCGGTCGCGAAATCGGGAAACGACCACGCTTCGTAGCGGACGGCTTCCGGCATCCGGTGGACCCCCAGTCGCACTTGGGTGATGACGCCGAAGGTGCCCTCCGATCCGATCAGCAGCTGGCGCAGGTCGGGGCCTGCGGCTGATTCCGGTGCGCGGCCCAGATCCATGGTGCCCACCGGAGTGACCATGCGTAGCCCGCGAACCATGTCGTTGAACCGGCCGTAGCCGGCCGAGTCCTGGCCAGACGAGCGGGTCGCCGCGAAGCCGCCGATCGTGGCGTACTGGAAGCTCTGCGGGAAATGGCCGAGCGAGAAGCCGTGTTCGCCGAGCAGACGTTCGGCGTCTGGTCCGGTGACGCCGGCCCCGAAAACGGCCTGGCCGGACACCTCGTCGAGGGATATGAGCTGGTCGAAGCGGCGCAGATCAAGCGACACCACGGCGCCGAACTCGCCGCGGGTGGGATTGAGCCCACCCACGACGTTGGTGCCGCCTCCGAACGGGACTACGGCGATGCGGTGCTCGGAGCAGTAGCGGAGGGTCGCGGCGACAACGTCGTCGTCGCCGGGCAGCAGGACGGCATCGGGGGCATCCTGGACCCCGGAGTCCTTGCGCTGCAACAGATCGATGGTGGACTTGCCGCCGGCATGCAGCAATCGATCGCGGTCGGCGGTGCGGCAGTACGCGGCGCCGACGATCCCGGCCAGCGCGTCCTGATCCGCCTGCGACAACGCCGACGGGCGCAGCTGCACCTGATCGGGGGCGAGTTCGGCCTCGTCGGATTCCTTTAGGCCCACGGCCTGCTTGAGCAACGACCGGATGCCATCGGAAAGTGGCTTGGCCGCGGCAGGATCGCCCCACGCGTTCCATTTCATGGGAGGGAGGAGCTCCTCGAGGTGCGTCATGCGTTACAGTATTACACATGCTGTCAATCAGTAACGCCGCTTTGGATACCGGAGACCGGATCCTTGCGGCAGCAGCCAGCTGTGTGGTCGATTTCGGCGTAGACCGGGTGACACTCGCCGAGATAGCACGACGCGCCGGGGTGAGCCGGCCGACCGTGTACCGGCGCTGGCCGGATACGCGGTCGATCGTCGCGGCACTTCTGACCCGGCGTATCACCGGCGTGATGCGCGATGCGCCATTGCTTGGGGACGACCGGGAATCGCTTGTGCGGCAAATCGTTACGGTGGCCAACCTGCTGCGTGGTGACGAACTGGTGATGTCGCTGCTGCACTCGGAGCTCGCGCCGATCTACATCACCGAACGCCTCGGGGCCAGCCAGCACATGTTGATCGACGCCCTTGCCGAACGGCTGCGAGTGGCCCAGCGCCACGGCAGCGTCCGCGACGGCGATCCCCTCCAGATGGCCACCATGGTGCTGCTGATTGCTCAGTCGACCATTCAGTCCGCGCAGATCGTTCGGCCGATTCTTGATGCCGAAGCGCTGGCCACCGAACTCGCCCACGCACTGAACGGATACCTATCCCGATGACCGCCGCTCTCAACGCCGCACGCCGCGCCGCCGACCTGACGACACTCGCCGACGGCGCGCCGCTCGACGTGATCGTGATCGGCGGCGGGATCACCGGCGTCGGCATCGCGTTGGATGCCGCGACGCGGGGCCTGCGGGTGGCGTTGGTGGAAAAACACGATCTGGCTTTCGGCACCAGCCGCTGGAGTTCCAAACTGGTGCATGGCGGCCTGCGCTATCTTGCGAGCGGCAACGTGGGCATTGCCCGGCGCAGCGCCATCGAGCGCGGAATCCTGATGACGCGCAACGCCCCTCATCTCGTTCATGCGATGCCGCAGTTGGTTCCGTTGCTGCCGTCGATGAGTCACGCCAAGCGTGCACTGGTGCGCGCCGGATTTCTCGCCGGTGACGCGCTGCGAGTGCTTGCCGGTACGCCGGCCTCGACGCTGCCCCGATCGCGCAGAGTTCCAGCGCAGCGCGTCGTGGACATGGCTCCAACTGTGCGGCGTGACGGCCTGGACGGTGGATTGCTTGCCTACGACGGGCAATTGATCGATGACGCCCGACTGGTCACCGCCGTCGCACGCACCGCGGCGCAACACGGCGCCCGGATCCTCACCTACGTGGCGGCATCGGAGGCCACCGGAAGCTCAGTGCGGTTGACCGACCAGCGCACCGGACAGTCGTTCGATGTGTCGGCCGGTGCGGTCATCAACGCGGCCGGGGTGTGGGCGGGCGAGATTGACGGTTCGTTACGGTTGCGGCCCAGCCGCGGGACCCACCTTGTCTTCGATGCCAGTACCTTCGGCAATCCGACTGCGGCGCTGACGATTCCGATTCCCGGTGAGCTGAGCCGTTTCGTGTTCGCCATGCCCGAGCAACTGGGGCGGGTCTACCTCGGGTTGACCGATGAAGCCGCTCCCGGCCCGATTCCCGATGTGCCCGAACCGTCTGCGCGGGAGATCACGTTCCTGCTGGACACAGTGAACACCGCGTTGGGGACCGCACTTCGGACTACCGATGTCATCGGTGCCTACGCCGGGCTGCGGCCGCTGATCGACAGCGGCGAAGGCCGGACCGCCGATGTGTCGCGTGAGCACGCCGTTGTCGAGTCGCCGTCCGGCGTCCTCAGCGTGATCGGCGGCAAGCTGACCGAATACCGTTACATGGCAGAGGATGTCCTGGATCGCGCTATCAGCCTGCGGCACCTGCACGCCGCAAGGTGCCGGACCCGCAATCTGCCGCTGATCGGGGCGCCGGCGAATCCCGGTCCGGCCGCAGGGTCGGGCGGCGGGTTGCCGACGTCGCTGGTGCAGCGTTACGGCGCCGAGGCCCCCAACGTCATCGCCAACGCTACCTGCGAGCGCCCGAGCGAGCCGGTCGCCGAGGGTATTGACGTGACCCGTGCGGAGTTCGAATACGCGGTGACTCATGAGTGCGCGCTCGATGTCGACGACATCCTCGATCGGCGGACCCGGATCGGTCTGGTCCCGCACGATCGCGAGCGAGTTGTGGCCGTGGCCGAGGAGTTCCTGGCGTTGCTCGGCTAGCGCTCTTCTCCGCACTAGTGACCCGCGGGTTGTGTGAGTGCAGCCATCGGCGATGATTCCATGGCAGTTCACGACTACCTGGCGAGGGCTGAAATCAGCGCCCTGCCTATCTTCGATTGGGTGCGTGCCCGCAACCTGTACCAGGTGTCGCCAAGACTGGCACCCGGGGTGCGGGTGGCGCGTGGCCGATCACCAAGCTTGAGAAGGCCTTCCGCGGTGCGATGGGCGAAGCGCTCCTTGTCGTCAGGGGAGAGGTCGCACCGCTGGAGGAATTCCATTGCGGCGAAGCTGTCTTGAAACGGGTAGTCGACGGAGAACATCAGGTTGTCGAGACCCAGCATTGCCCTCGCACAGTCGAACACCGGCACGTCGAACACCCCGCTGCTGGTGATGAACACATTCTTTCGGAGGTAGTAGCTGACGTTGTTGCGCATTCCGGTTCGCCGCACATCCTGATTGTTCGACTCGGGTGCGAGCAGCCAGCCGGCCATCGTCAGCCCTACGTTGAGCCGGGTGAAACAGTAGGGCAGCAGTTCTCCCATGTGTCCGACGATGATCGTCAAATTCGGATGACGGTCGAAGACACCGGCGCAGATGAGCCTGAGCAAGTGTGTTCCGGTTTCCACCGGCCATCCCCAGGTGGGTACCAGCGACGACTCGAAGGGCGCGTAGTACACATCCGACACCGGCTGGGGCGGATCAGTCGGATGAACATAGATGGGAACGCCTAAGGATTCGGCTCTGCCGAGCAGCACGTCGAACGACTGATCGTCAAGGTAACGTCCATTGGTATGCCCGTTAATCAGCGCGCCGACGAAGCCGAGATCGCGAACGGTGCGCTCCAGCTCGTCGGCGGCGTGTGGCGGAGACTGAGTCGGCAACATCGCGAAGCCTGCGAACCGTGCCGGGTGGGCGGCGATCGCCTCGGCCAGCCAGTCGTTGACTTCGCGGCATATGGCGACCGCCAATTCGGTCTGGGCGTCGGCGAGAATCTGGATGCCGGGCTGAACGTGTGAGAGCACCTGCACGTCGATTCCCGCCGCGTCCATCAGACGAATACGCTCGGCTCCGACGTCGCTCAGCCGGGCCTTGACGGGCTGATATCTCTGCTGCAACGACTCGGGAAATATGCCCCAGACCCGTGGATGAAGAAACGCCTCTTCTAACGCCACCACTCGCGAAACCGACTTCGTGGACACCATTTTCGCCACCTCCTCGACATTCCAGCTAGCGCGTTTGCCCGGGCTTCGTCGCGGTGACGGCGTGGGTGCGGAAGCACGGCAGTCCCCACCACGCGCGCCAGCCAAGATCCTGGCGCTTGACGTTCGTCATCCCGTGTTGCCGGAGCCGGGTGGCATACAGCCGAGTGAAGCCCAAGTCGGCGATGATGAGGCGGCCGCCGGGCCGCAGCACACGGACGGCGTCGTCGAGCGCGGCCAGGCGTGCCGTGTTGCCTGGCAGATTGTGGATCGCGAGGCTGCTGACGACAAGATCGAAAGACGCATCGGGAAACTGCAAGTCGGTCATGTCGCGGGTATGCAGTTCGATCCGGTCGGCGACACCTTCGGCGTCGGCGTTGGTCAGTGTGGCCTGGATAGAGTTGCCGGTCTGGTCCGGCCGCCAGATGTCCACCCCCACCGCAGTTCCCCGCGGCACCAACTTGGCCGCGGCCAACAACACCGCGCCACGTCCACAGCCCAGGTCGAGCACGCGTTCGTCGCCGCGCAAGCCCAGCTCCGTCAGGAGGCGCGCCCAAACTTCAAACTTGCCGCGCCGGCTGAACCGCCGAACGCTGATACCGGAGCCGACCAGCACGACGGCCACCAGGGCCGCCCCGAGTCCCAGCGCCATGCGCCCGGTCCCCAGCCAGACGCCGGCCAAAACGGCTGCGGCAAGGCACAATAGCAGGTAGCCGAGGAAGACGACCGGTGCGGGAATCAGCCGGTAGTCGCCGTCCACCCCATAGCGGCCCAGCGGGCGGGCGGGATCATCAGCCAGCTCGGTCATCGTGATCGCCTCCGTATGTCGCGGCCTGGTAGTCGCGGGCAAGCCGTTCGAAAATCGGGATGGCTTTCGCCGCAGCGCGTTTCACTGCGTCCTTGCCGCGCGTATTGGTCGGCTCGAACGCGCGGCGCACCGTATCGGCGAGCTGGTCGGCCTTTTGTGTAAGGCTCAACTGGATGGCCGGCGGCAGAAAGGGCTCCGCCGCGAAGAAGCCGAAGACGATGACGGGCAACGTGTAGTCGAGGTCATTCGGGCGCAGGTCTGGCCGCAGCATTCCCTCCGCGGCGAGCACACCTAGGTAATCTCGGTTGACACCGAGCTTGGTTTCCTCCAGCCGCTGGTGATTCGCCGCGACGAGGAACTTGTCGAGGGTGTCGGCGTCCCGCGTGTAGAGCGCTCGCAGCACAGGACGCTCCATCGCCTCGACGAATAGCCGCCGCAGGTAGCGGTGCAGCGCGACCTCGGCCGGATCATTTCGGAGCGCGCCCACAATCGCGTCTGTCATCGCCGCCGCCTCGCGGGCGCTGACCGCGTGGAAGACCTCCTCACGAGACCGCCAATGCAGGTAGATGGTGCCCTTACCGACACCGGCGCAACTGGCCAGGTCATCAATCGTCACGCGCCGATAGCCCCAGCGCAGCAGCAGGTCACGGGCGCTATCAAGAATCCGGTCGGCCCTCTGCTGCCGATCGACACTCGAACGTTCCACGATCACCCGCCCCTTACCAGTGCAATGACGTGACCAAAATACCATATTGGTCAACGGTCATCGGCGGACATGTTGGTAAAGCGGGGTCAGCCCAAGTTAGGTTTTTGACATTAAATTTCATTTTACAGTAACTGTCATATTCGCTACGATGGCGCTGTGTAACCCGCGTGAGGAGGTGACGAAATGGCAGTTTTCGACAGTCGCATCCCGGTCTTGATCGTCGGCGCCGGCGCCGGCGGGCTGGCCACCTCCGCGTTGCTTGCCAAGCACGGGGTTCGTTCTCTGCTGGTTGAAAAGCGGCGCGAGGTCTTCATCTACCCGAAAGCCCGCAATCTCAGCTTTCGCAGCTTGGAAATCTTGCGCGGTCTTGGCCTGAGCGACGAGGTCCACAAGGTCGCCGAGCATGTTTCGACCATGGTGGTCAAGCCAGCGCTGAATAGCGCAGCAGAAGAGCTGGCTATCGACATCGACGCGGTCTTCGCGGGTCTGGACACACTCAGCCCCGAGCCTGCCGTGCAGTACTGTCCCCAGAGCCGGCTCGAGCCGATCCTGCTCGCCGAAACACGTCGGCGCGGCAGTGAAGTGCGCTACGGGACGGAACTTTCCTCGCTCGACCTAGATGAGGCCGGTGTTACCGCGGTGCTGCACGACCGGGACTCCGGTGAGTCCGAGACTGTCCGCGCCGACTACCTCGTCGGCGCCGACGGTGTTCATAGCCAGATCCGCAACTGGCTGGACCTCACCACGTCTGGCTACGGCGCGCTGCCGATCTATGTCGTCTTCATCTACTTCCGGGCGCCGTGGCGAAAGTTCGTCGCGCACCTGGGCGACGGCGACGGCGTTCAAGTCAAAAACGCTGACGTGGATGGCATTTTCATCGTGGCCGAGGGCGATCTCGGCATGTTCATCACCACGTATTTCCCGGGCAAAGGCGAGACAGCGGACCAGTTCACACCGCAACGTTGCCGGGAGGTGCTCACCAAGGCAATTGGCGAGCCGATCGACATCGACATCATCGAGGTTGCGGCTTGGCAACCATATGAACAGGTAGCCGACCAATTCCGTTGTGGGCGAGTTTTTCTCGTCGGCGATGCAGCGCACACCATGCCGCCGTTCAAGGCTGGGGGAGCCAACACCGCCATTCAGAGTGCGCATAACCTGGCCTGGAAGCTGGCTGCCGTCCTGAAGGGGGCGGCCGAGCCGGAACTGCTTGCCACCTACCACGCCGAGCGTCATCCGGTAGGGCGATTTGCCGCCCGCCAGTCCCTCACCGGCCCGACGGTTGAATTACTGCAGTTGGGCGATGATCGGCCACATTTGGCGGCTGAAGAAGAGTCCTCGATGTTCAACCTGCTTATCGGCTACCGGTATCGCTCGGCTGCGGTCGTGACCGATGAGCCTCCGGTGGACCCCGACGCGGTACAGCTGGTGGAGGAGTTGCGCGCTCAACCCGGCACCCGGGTCCCACACGCGTGGGTGGGGCACGGCGGCGAGCGTGTCTCGACGCTCGACCTGGTCGGTCCCGGGTTCACGGTGCTTACCGGGGACGAGCGATGGCGCGCCGCAGTAACTTCGGGGTCTGCTGCCCTCGACATCCCGATCACCATGCATTGCATTGGCGACGACGCATGGGCGGCTGCCACCGGACTCGCGCCTGGAGGGGCGCTGCTCGTCCGTCCGGACGATTTCGTCGGCTGGCGGGTCGATGAACTCCCCGCCGACCCCGAAAGTGAATTGCGCCAAGCACTTTCGGCGATTCTCGGCCGCTAGCGGTCCGCGAGCGTAACGCTATTGCGATTTCGGACGGAATATTTCGCAGTGGCGTTTCCCCCGCAAGCGGGCAGTGCCCCCAGCTCGCATGTGGGCGGTGCCGAGCTCGCGCTGGGAACGCGCTAGAAAATTATAGCGGAATGTTCTTGTGGCGGCCGCGGCGTGCCGGCGCGTGGGCCAGCGCCTCGGTGAGCTTGCTGCGAGTGTGCGCCGGGTCGATCTTCTCGTCCACCACGCCGATCTCGATGGCGCTGTCCACACCACCGGCGATCCGCTCGTGCTCGGCAGCCAGTTCGTCGTGCAGGGCTTCGCGCTCGTGGTCCGGCGCGGCGGCCAGCTTCTTCTTGTGCAGGATGCCGACGGCTGCTTTGGCGCCCATCACCGCAACCTCGGCGTCCGGCCAGGCGAACACCTTGGTCGCGTTCAACGAGCGGGAGTTCATCGCAATGTAGGCCCCGCCGTATGTCTTTCGGGTGACCAGCGTGACGCGCGGAACGGTGCACTCGCCGAATGCGTGCAGTAGCTTTGCGCCGCGGCGCACTACGCCGCCCCACTCCTGGTCGACACCTGGCAGGTAGCCGGGAACATCGACAACCACGACCAGCGGGATCCCGAACGCGTCGCAGAGCCGCACGAAACGCGCTGCCTTCTCGGCGCTTTCGGAGTTCAAGCAGCCGCCAAGACGCAGCGGGTTGTTGGCCAGTACGCCGACACTGCGGCCGGACAGCCGGCCGAGCCCGACCACCATCGACGGCGCCCAATTACCCTGGAACTCGTCGAAAGGCGAGTCCTCGTCGAGGATCGCGGTCACGATCGGACGCACGTCGTAGGCCCGCCGAGCAGATTCGGGCAGCAGCGCGTGGATGTCAGTGTCCCCGGCCTCGGCCTTACTGCGATCGAAATGCCCTTGCTGGCAGAACAATCCGACCAACCGGCGGCCGCGCTCGTAGGCGTCGAGTTCGTCGTCGGCGACGATGTGGCACACCCCGGACTTCTTGTGGTGGGTCTCCGGGCCACCGAGCGAGGCCATGTCCACGTCCTCGCCGGTGACGCTGCGCACCACGTCGGGCCCGGTGACGAACACCCGGCTTTCCGGCGCCATGACGACGACGTCGGTCAGCGCCGGACCGTAGGCGGCGCCGCCGGCAGCAAAACCGACAACCACCGAGATCTGCGGAATGTAGCCAGACGCGCGGATCATGGCCTCGAACACCGTCCCGACCGCGTGCAGCGCCCGCACACCTTCGGCCAGCCGGGCCCCACCCGAGTGCCAGATGCCCACGATCGGGCTCTGCTCCTGGATGGCGGTGTCGTAGGCGTTGACGATGTGCGCGCAGCCTTCGGTGCCCATGGCACCGCCCATCACGGTCCCGTCCGTGCAGAAGGCGATGGTGCGCATGCCGTTCACGGTGCCCGCGGCCGAAAGCGCACCCGAGCGGTCACGCTCGTGCAACAGCTCCACGCTGCCGTCGTCGAAGAAATTGCTCAGACGCAACAGCGGGTCGCGGGGGTCGAGCGACTCGCCAACCGCCTCGGGGGCCATGAGTGTCATCGCAGATCTCCTGTGTCGGGTGATGCTCGGGGTTACTACCGCCGGGTTTAGTACCGCCCAAAGGCGATCGCCACGTTGTGACCGCCGAATCCGAACGAGTTGTTGACCGCATACCGGTAATCACCAGGCCGCGGCTTACCCGCCACCACGTCCAAATCGATCTCTGGATCCAGGTTTACAAGATTCAGTGTCGGCGGGATGAGCTGATCCCGCAACGCGAGCACAGTCAAGATCGACTCCACCGCGCCGACCGCACCGACCGAGTGGCCGAGGGCGGACTTGGGCGCATACACCGCCGGCTTGTTGCTGCCGAGGGCGTTGTTGATGGCCTTAGATTCGGCCAAGTCGCCGACCTGGGTGCCGGTGGCGTGGGCGTTGACGTGGTCGATGTCATTGGGAGTGAGGCCCGCGATCTGGATCGCCCGGGTCATCGCGTGCCCGGCGCGTTCGCCGTTGGGGTCCGGTGCCACCATGTGGTAGCCGTCCGAGGTAACGCTGGCCCCCATGATCCGGGCCAGGATGTTGGCGCCACGAGCTTTCGCGTGCTCCTCGGTCTCGATCACCATGAGCGCGCCGGCTTCGCCGAACACGAAGCCGTCGCGGTCCTTGTCGAAGGGGCGACAGGCACCGGCGGGGTCGTCGTTGTTGGTCGACATCACGATGCGCATCGCGGCGAACGCCGCGATCGGCACCGCCTCGATTCTGGTCTCGACGCCGCCGCAAATCGCGATGTCGGCCTCACCCAGCACGATCTGCTGCCAGGCCCGGGCGATGGCCTCGCAACCGGACGCGCACGCCGAGACCGGTGTCATCACGCCGGCCTTGGCATGCCGTTCCAGGCCGACCGCCGCGGCCGCACCGTTGGGCATGTACTTCTGCACGCCTAACGGAGAGACGGCCTTAGTGCCGCGGGCGCGCATGTCGTCGTAACTGAAGACCATTTCCTCCGACGAGCCCAGGCCGGTGCCGATGGATACCGCCAATCGGTTGGTGTCGACTTCGGGCGAACCGGTGTTCTCCCACACCCGGCGGCCCACGATGGTGGACATCCTTTGCAGGTAGCCCGTCCGGCGCAGCTCAACGCGGGTCAACTGGCTGTCGAACTCCTCCACGAGATGTCCGCCGATACGGACCGGCAGATCGAACTCCTCGACGAACGGGTCGTCGAGGGTACGGATCCCACTTTGGCTGTCGAGGAGCAACTTCCAGGTGGTTTCCGCGTCGGTTGCCAGTGCGGTCGTCATGGCAATGCCGGTGACGACCACGTGTGGGAAGGCTTTCCCGGTAACCAGCTCTGTCATGGGTGTGGCGAACGTTCCTTCCGTGCTTTTAGTAACGCCCGAAGGCGAGCGCGACATTGTGGCCGCCGAACCCGAACGAGTTGTTGATCGCATAACGGTATTCGCCGTAGCGGGGTTCGCCCGCGACGATGTCGAGGTCGATCTCGGGATCCGGGGTCTCATAGTTGAGTGTGGGCGGGATGACGCCATCCCGCAGGGTCAGCACCGTGAGCACTGACTCGAGTGCCCCGACTGCGCCGATGGAGTGGCCCAGCGCCGACTTCGGCGCATACACCGCGGCGTGCTCGCAACCGGCGACCCGGATGGCGTTGGCCTCCGCGGTGTCGCCGATCGGCGTTGCCGTGCCGTGCGCGTTGACGTGATCGACGTCCTTGGGGGACAAGCCCGCCAACTCCAGCGACCGCGTCATCGCCTTACCGGCACGCACGCCGTCCGCCGCGGGCGCCACCATGTGGAAGGCGTCCGAGGTGATACCGGCACCGAGCAATCGGGCCAGCGGCTTGGCGCCGCGGGCCTTGGCGTGCTCTTCGGTCTCGATGAGCATCAGCGCCCCGGCCTCGCCGAACACAAAGCCGTCGCGGTTCTTGTCGAACGGCCGTGAGGCGCGCTCGGGCTCGTCGTTACGGGTCGACATGGCCCGCATCATGGAGAACGCCGCGATGGGCAGCGCCTCGATGGGACCTTCGACACCGCCGCAGACGGCGACGTCGGCGTCACCCATGACGATGTGACGCCAGGCGTGCGCAATGGCCTCCGAGCCTGACGAGCAGGCCGACACCGGAGTCATCACCCCGGCGCGGGCCCCGAGCTGCAGACCCACCACCGCTGCGGCGCCGTTGGGCATGATCATTTGAACGGCGAGCGGCGACACCTTGCGGGGGCCGCCCTCGTTCATCAGGTCGTAGCTCTCGATGACCCGCTCGGCGCCGCCCAGACCGGTGCCGACAACGACGGTGAAGCGGTCCGGATCGACCTCAGGGCTGCCTGCGGTCTCCCACAGCTGACCGCTCAGCAATTTGCCCATCCGCTGGACGTAGGACATGCGTCGCATGTCCAGCCTGCCCATGTGGTTGTCGACCGGCTCCTTGAGGTGTCCACCGATCTTGACGGGCAGGTCCCACTTGGTGATGAACTCGTCTTCGAGGACGTGGATGCCGCTTTCGCCGGCTAACAAACCCTTCCACGTGCTCTCGATGTCCGGCGCGATCGACGTCGTCGCCGTGACGGCGGTTACCACAACGCTGGGGTAACCGCCATTAGCAGTGGAAGGCTTGGTCACTTGCTTTCCGCTTCCATCCTTGCCTTAACGTTGGCAACAGCGTCGGGGTTCTCCGACTCGAGCTTGGCGCGCAGCGCTTCGGCGGCCTCGGGGTTCTCTTCCTCGAGCTTCTGGATGTAGGCGACGACGTCACCGACGGTACGCAGGCCGGCGAGATCCTCGTCGGGGATCTTGACGCCGTACTTGTCCTCGGTCTGCACGGCGATCTCGACCATCGACAGCGAGTCGATGTCCAGGTCGTCGACGAACGACTTCTCCGGGGTGACCTCGGATGGCTCGATACCGGTTACCTCTTCGATGATCTCGGCGATACCGGCGATGATTTCTTCCTGAGTGACGGCCACGGCCTATTTCCCTTCGTAATGTGTTGTGTGCAAATCGGATTCGAAGTGCTTCTTAGCCCGATATGTGGTTGTTCTGGCAAAAGCCGGCACTTACAGGTTCGCCAACTCGTCCAGATCTGCGGGTGACTTGACGGCATGCGTCGGAACCCCCCGAAGTTCGCGTTTGGCGATACCGGCGAGAGTGCCCGCAGGGGGGAACTCCACGATCGCCTTGACATTGTGCTCACGCAGGGTCGCGGTGCACAGATCCCAGCGCACCGGCTGGGTCAGCTGAGCGACCAGTGTGTCCATCGCCGCGGCCGCTGAGCCAACCGGCTTTCCATCGCGGTTCGACAGCAGAATGGCAGTGGGCTCGGCGGTCGCGATGGCGGCCGCCGCGGCGGCGTAGCCGTCCAGAGCCGACGCCATGTACTTGGTGTGGAACGCTCCGGCCACGCCAAGAGCGCGCACCCGAGCCTTGGCCGGTGGATCTTCGGCGAGTTTGTCCAACGCGGTCAGCGGACCGGCGGCGACGATCTGCCCGGCACCGTTGCGGTTCGCGGGGAACAGGTCGAGCTGCTCGAGGCGAGACAGTACTTCGGCCTCGTCACCGCCGAGCACCGCGGACATGCCGGTCGGCTCTGCGGCGCACGCCTTGGCCATCTCGGCGCCTCGGGTGGCGGCCAGCGCGACGGCGTCATCTGCAGCCATCACACCGGCGATTGCGTAGGCCGCGATTTCGCCGACGGAGTGACCGGCCACAATGAGCTCGGGGCCGCTGAGCAGGCCGCGCTTTGTCAGCTCCTGATGAGCGAGCAGCGTGGCTGCGACGACCAATGGCTGAGTGACCGCGGTGTCGGTGATCTCTTCGGTCGACGCGGTGGTGCCCAGTCGCACAAGATCGAGGCCACAGGCCTTCGACCAGAGCGTCATCTGGTCCGCGGCGCCCGGCAGGTCCAGCCACGGCGACAGCATTCCCTCGGTCTGCGAACCCTGTCCGGGTGCAAGAAACGCAATCACGTGTCTAAGAGAACACTGTGGAAACGGTTTTGGCGGGTGTAACAGATTATGAACCTCGTCTTAGGTTTTTGTATACACCCTACAAAACGGCTCGGTAAGCTACGTGTTTGATACCGTGCCGCAATCTGTTGCCTGGGTCACTATCTCCCGGATGGGGCCACGGCACCCCCTCTGACCGGGAGCGGAACCTGGGTCATCGGGTTGTTGCCAACACTAGAGGGATGCGTGGGGCTAGAGGGATGCGTGGGGTAGTTGAGCTGGCCTACCGTCGCCGCTACTCGCAGGACATACGCGTCGCGCGGCTGAGTGGGATCGCGGCCGGTGAAGTCGGTGATGCGCTTGAGCCGGTATCGCACGGTGTTTGGATGAACGAACAACTTACGGGCGCAGGCTTCAATCGCGCCGCCACAATCTAAGTACGCTTCGAGAGTCTCGATCAGCGTGGGTCCGGCATCGGCCAGTGGCCCCATCACGTCGGTGTGTAACGCCACGATCGCCGACGCATCTCCCATCAGGGCGCGTTCGGGCAGCAGTTCTCGTGCCAGCACGGGCCGTGGCGCTCCGCTCCAGCCGGCGACGGCGTTCATCCCGGATATCGCCTCGCTTGCGCTGTGGTAGGCCGCGGTCAGCATCGGCGCGGTGGGTCCGATGACCACCGGGCCGTCGGAGAACGCAGTCAGCAGGTCACCCAGGAACTTCTCGGTCGGCGACAACTTGCCGGACACGATCGCCACCAACCAGGTGCCGTGCACGTCGGTGAGCGCCGCGCGGCCATGACGAGCGGCGATGTCGCGGACGTCCTGGCTGGCCCGCTCGCTATCGCCCTGCCCGTTTGAGCCATCGCGGCCGGGTGCCGGCGTCCCGACCACAACCGTCGCCGGCGCGGTGGTGTCCCAATTCAGTGTGGCCGCACGGGACAGCAGCTCAGGGCCGGTGTCGCCGCGTACCACGGCGTCAACGACGCTGGCCTCCATCCGGCTGTCCCAGGTACCGCGTGCTTCGGCCGCGTCCGCATACGCGCTGGCGGCGGTGAATGCCAGGTCGCGGCTGTATTTCAAAATCCCCACCGTCAGCGCGGTCAACTGCTCTTCAGAGCGGGCCAGCAGCGGCACGACTTCCTCGAAGAACTCCATGGTGACCCGCACCATGTCCACGCTGTGGCGCAACGCGATCCGACGGGTCAGGTCCTGGGGCACCAGCTCGAATGCCTGCGCGGTGTAGCTCACGTCGCTATGCGGGTCGTGCATCCACTCGACGAAGTTCACCACGGCCGTCTGCACCACCAGCGCCACGCTGGCCCGCTGGGACGCTTCCAGGTCGGCGAAGAACGGCAACTGCTCGTGCATGGCCGAGACCGCTTCGGTGGCCAGCCGGCCGGAGTATTGCTTCAGCCGGCGCAGCAGGGATTCGGGCACTGTGTCCAGCAGTTCGAGTGGCGACCTGGGACGCGCAGATGGCGCTAATTGGTTGTCGTTCACTCCTAAAATCTACGTCAGATTTCTGGAACTTTCCCCCAAAGCGATGCTTGGTTCTTACTGGTGTCTCACAAACCTGGCGCTCGCCGGGCGGGCGGGTTAGGCCCCCGGTCCCGGATCAGAAGTCTGCTCCGGGGCGGCCTGCACGTCGTCGATTTGGTACTGGTGGGCGGCCGCGACCGGCACCGACGGGTCGATTTCGCCGTCGCGCGCCAGCGCCTCCAGCACCGCGACCACCTGCGACTCGGCGTCAGTGTTGAAGAAGCGCCGCGCCGCGGGCCGAGTGTCGGAAAAGCCGAACCCGTCGGTGCCCAGCGTGACGAAGGTGCCCGGCACCCACGGCCGGATCTGCTCGGGGACCGCGCGCATCCAGTCCGACACGGCGATCACCGGGCCGGTGCAATCCGCGAGGGCCTGGGTCACGTAAGGGACACCGGCCGGCCGGTCCGGGTGACGCAGCTTCGCCTTCTCGACGGATACGCCATCGCGGTTCAATTCGCCCCAACTGGTCACCGACCACACGTCGGTGGCGACATCCCATTCGGCGGCCAGCATCTCCGCCGCCTTCAGCGCTGCGGGCATGGCCACCCCGGAGGCCAGGAGCTGTGCCTTGCTGGCGCGTCGCTCGGTGGCCGTGTGGTAACGGTATATGCCCCGCAGCAAGCCCTCGGGATCGAAGTTGTCCGGCTCGGGTGGCTGCACGTACGGCTCGTTGTAGATGGTGATGTAGAAGAACACGTTCTCCGGGTTCTCCCCGAACATCCGGGCCAGCCCGCTTTCCACGATGTAGGCGATTTCGTAGGCGAACGCCGGGTCGTAGGACACCACCGCCGGATTGGTGGCCGCCAGCAACAGCGAGTGGCCGTCGGCGTGTTGCAAGCCCTCCGCCGGTCAGCGTGGTGCGCCCGCGGTGGCGCCGAGCAGGAATCCGCGCGCCATCTGGTCGCCCGCGGCCCACAATCCGTCGCCGGTGCGCTGGAACCCGAACATCGAGTAGAAGATGTAGATCGGGATCATCGGCTCGTTGTGCGTCGAATATGACGTGCCGACGGCCGTGAAGCTGGCCACCGCCCCGGCTTCGTTGATGCCCTCGTGCAGAATCTGCCCGACTTCGCTTTCCTTGTACGCCAGCATCAGGTCGGCGTCGACGGAGGTGTACAGCTGGCCGTTGCGGTTGTAGATCTTCAGCGACGGGAACCACGAGTCCATCCCGAACGTGCGCGCCTCGTCGGGAATGATCGGCACGATGCGCGGGCCGATTTCCTTGTCCCGCAATACTTCTTTGAACGTACGCACGGTCGCCATGGTGGTGGCGACCTCCTGGTTTCCCGAGCCCTTCTTCAGCGACTTGTAGGTGTCGCGGCCGGGCAGCGTCAGCGCCTTGGACTTCGTCCGGCGTTCCGGGAGGAAGCCCCCGAGGGTGCGGCGCAGGTCGAGCAGGTATCGGATCTCCGGGGCGTCCGGACCGGGGTGGTAGTACGGCGGCAGGTAGGGGTTTTCCTCCAGCTGAGCGTCCGAAACCGGAATCCGCTGGGTGTCGCGGAACTCCTTGAGGTTTTCCAGCGTCAGCTTTTTCATCTGGTGGGTGGCCATGCGGCCCTCGAAGTGCTTACCCAGCGCGTAGCCCTTGATGGTCTTGGCCAGGATCACGGTCGGCTGTCCTTTGTGGTCGGCGGCGGCGCGGTAGGCGGCGTAGACCTTGCGGTAGTCGTGACCGCCGCGCTTGAGGTTCCAGATCTCCTCGTCGGTCATGTGCTCCACCAGCGCTTTGGTGCGCGGGTCACGCCCGAAGAAGTGCTCCCGCACGTAACCGCCATCCCTGGACTTGTAGGTCTGGTAGTCACCGTCGGGGGTGACGTTCATCAGGTTCACCAGCGCGCCGTCGCGGTCGGCGTACAGCAGCGCGTCCCATTCACGTCCCCACACCACTTTGATGACGTTCCAGCCGGCGCCCCGGAAGAACGACTCAAGCTCCTGGATGATCTTGCCGTTGCCGCGCACCGGGCCGTCGAGGCGCTGCAGGTTGCAGTTGATCACGAAGGTCAGGTTGTCCAGTGCCTCCAGCGCACCGACATGCAGCAGCCCCCGGCTTTCGGGTTCGTCCATTTCACCGTCGCCCAGGAAGCACCACACGTGCTGGTCGGAGGTGTCCTTGATGCCCCGGTCGTGCAGATAGTGGTTGAACCGGGCTTGGTAGATGGCGTTCATCGGGCCCAGGCCCATCGACACGGTGGGGAATTCCCAGAAGTCGGGCATCAGCCGCGGGTGCGGATAGGACGGCAGCCCGCCGCCGGGATGGCTGTGCTCCTGGCGGAAGCCGTCCAGCTGATCACCGGTCAGCCGGCCTTCCAGAAAGGCGCGCGCGTAAATCCCCGGGGAAGCATGCCCCTGGATGAACACCTGGTCCCCGCCGCCGGGATGCGATTTGCCGCGGAAGAAGTGATTGAAGCCGACTTCATAGAGCGCCGCCGACGAGGCGTAGGTCGAAATGTGGCCGCCCACGCCGATTCCCGGGCGCTGGGCGCGATGCACCATGATGGCCGCGTTCCACCTGATCCACGCCCGGAAGCGCCGTTCCACGTCCTCGTCGCCGGGGAACCACGGTTCCAGCTCGGTGGGGATGGTGTTGACGTAGTCGGTTGACGTCAGCGCCGGAACGGCGACCCGCTGCTCGCTGGCCCGTTCCAGCAGCCGCAACATCAGGTAGCGCGCCCGCGCCGGGCCCGAGCGCTCCAGCAGCTCGTCGAAGGACTCCAGCCACTCCGACGTCTCCTCGGGGTCGATGTCGGGCAGATAGGAGGCCACACCTTCGCGGATCACCCGAACGCGGTCGGGTTCGCTTGCGCTGCTTGGGGTTTTCGCCAGATCGTGGCGCGCGAACTCGGTGGTCAACGCACTACTCCTGTAGTTGGCGGGTTATCGGCTTGCGTGTTCATCTCCTAATCGTGCCGCACTGGTGTCGCGGGCGGGTAGCCGCCGTCCGTTCGCTGGCAAACGTTCACCTGCCGGCACGAACTCGGTGCGTCGAGGGCGGCCGGAATCGGCACCCGGTAACGTCAGAAGCCGTGCTCATCGGATGGCGTCCCGTCCCTCGCACGCACGTGAGGTGGAGGTATTCCTCCACAAGTGGGGGGACCCCCACCCACTTGCGGGGGCCTTCCCCCGGCGGGGCGCTCTGGCGCTCGGCTGTGTCGCGGCGGCGCTGATGGGGATCGTGGGGTGTACCACCGTCACCAACGGCACGGCCACGCCCGATACGAATCTCGCCCCGGCCTACCGGCAATCGGTGTCCGCGTCGGTGTCTGCGTCGTCGGTGACGTCCAGCATCCGGGAGTCCCAGCGGCAACAATCGCTGACGACCAAGGCGATTCGCAGCTCGTGCGACTCGCTTGCCACCACCAGCAAGACTGCGATCGACAAGGTGAACGAGTTTGTCGGGGCGTACAACGCCGGCCGCAACACCGGCCCGACCGAAGGCCCGGCCATCGACGCACTCAACAACAGCGCCTCAACGGTTGAAAACAGTTTCAGCGACGCGCTGTCGTCGGAGGTGCGGGATGCACTCAACGCGTATGTCGACGCGGCTCGCGCGGTGGCCAACGCCATCGGCACACATGCATCCACGTCGGAGTTCAACAGCCGCGTCGATCAGCTCAACGACACCAAAACAAAGGCGCTGAAACTCTGCATGGCGGTGTTCTGAGGCGGACGTATGGACCCGGTCCTGGCTGTGCGACGATAATCCCCAGCGCAGGGCGCGCGGTTAGTTTGAGGAGGTTCCACGGTGGTCGCGGCGGATCACGCTCGCAAACTGGGCATCCAACGAGACCAAGTGGTCCAGGAGTGGGGCTGGGACGAAGACACCGACGACGACATCCGCGCTGCGGTCGAGGAAGCGTGCGGCGGCGAGTTGCTCGATGAAGACACCGACGAAGTGGTCGACATCGTCCTGCTGTGGTGGCGAGATGGAGACGGCGATCTGGTGGACACCCTGATGGACGCGATCAGCCCGCTGGCCGAAGACGGCGTGATCTGGGTACTGACACCCAAGACCGGCAGGCCTGGTCACGTACTGCCCGCCGAGATCGCTGAGGCGGCCCCGACCGCCGGCCTGATGCCGACCTCGTCGGTCAACCTCGGCGATTGGAGCGCCAGCCGGTTGGTACAGCCGAAGTCCCGGGCCGGGAAGCGTTGATGCTGTCCGTCGGGACCACCGCCCCGGACTTCACCTTGCGCGACCAAAATCAGCAGCGTGTCACCCTGAGCAGCTACCGCGGTGCCAAAAACGTCCTGTTGGTGTTCTTCCCGCTGGCATTCACCGGGATCTGCCAGGGAGAGCTGGACCAGTTACGTGATCACCTGCCCGATTTCGAAAACGACGACAGAGCGGTGCTGGCTATCTCGGTGGGCCCACCGCCCACGCACAAGATTTGGGCTATCGAGAGCGGGTTCACGTTTCCGGTGCTGTCGGATTTCTGGCCGCACGGCGAGGTCAGCCAGGCCTATGGCGTGTTCAACGACCAGGCCGGCTACTCCAATCGCGGTACCTTCGTCGTTGACCGGTCGGGGATCATTCGGTTCGCCGAGATGAAACAGCCCGGTGAAGCCCGCGACCAGCGGCTGTGGACTGACGCGCTGGCGGCGCTGAAGTCTTGAATGTTTTGGGTGCTTGGCCTCCAGGCGTGTAGCCTGCCTCGGGCACGGGCGCGTAGCTCAGTGGTAGAGCTCTGGTTTTACACACCAGCGGTCGGCGGTTCGATACCGTCCGCGCCCACCGACGTTATTGCAGGCCAGAGGCGTTTTCACGCCGGACGCGAGAGCGCAAACCTCCCTGATCGGATGGCCAGCGGGCCAAGAGTGTCCCAAGACTCGACGTGCACACCTAGGCATCAGACGGCCTTCCGATCAGCACAGTCGTCGCAGACGTAGCGGCTCCCGTCCCAGGCCATCCCGCCGTGCTTGACCAATCGGCCACAGCCCAGGCAGTACTCGCGCTGTAGCATCTCCTCGGTCGTCGGGGGCTTCGGCGCCGACGCGGGCGGCCGTGGGGTGAACAGGTTGGCGATCACCACACGAGCGGTTGACTGAACGGCGCGCCCGAGAGGTTGCTCAGAGTGTGTTCGAGCCGCCTGCCAAGCGCCTGCGGTGAGGTATTGCCCGTACATGCATGCCCGCGACACCTACGGCAGATACCCGCCGGCAGCCAAGTTACCCCCGGCAAGCTTGCAGCCTAGGCTCCAGATCGTGTTGGGCGACCTGGATGCAAACGACGACGGGCGACAAGTGGATGCCACGGCTGCCGTCGCGTTGCGGCAACGGCATTGGGTACCGGTCGTGGGCGCCGTGGCGGCGGCTGGTGGCATCGTCTCTGTCGTCGCATGGTTACGAGCCAGAGGTGAACGACACGAAGCTGCCCGACAGGCGAAGATCACAGTCGATTCAGCGGCCACAGCCGCTGTCCCGGCTCGACGAGCTGCACCGGCCGCGCGAACGAATAGATCCGAGCGCGTCATCGGGGCGTCATCGGGGCATCCGCCGGCCCGCGTTCCTAGCATCGAAGACATGACGGGAACGGAAGCTGACGAGTCGCCAGAATCCAGCGACCCCGCGAACGAGCTGCCCGAACTGCCACCCAGGGCCAAGGCCGCGCTAGAGAAATTGCAAGCGAGCAGAAGCGACCCGAACCGACCCAAAAAAGACCACTTCGGCGTATTTCACCCGATCTATCGGATTTTGAACTTCATCCGATGGTCACGCATCGGAAAGCGGATGCCCGACCGCATCAAGACCTTGCTCGCATATTTAGAGCACGTCATCATCATCCATGACACTTACAAGCGAATGCTGGCCGGTGAGGACAGCGACCTCGACGACTTCTTCGTTGCCCCTTCGGAGCACGTGCAGATGCCCTCCCTATTCGTCGTTGAGATGTTCCCGCCCAGCGAAATCGGCAACTTCAAGCGAGCGCAGAAGAAATACGGTTGGAGCGCGGCGCAATTTCGTCTGTATCCAGACCTTGCAACGAAGCTCGACGAAGCACGGTCCGGCTCTAGCGACAGTTGGTCGTGGTGGAAGCCGGGTGCCGTCGCTCGGCGCGGCTTCCGCGCACCGATCAACACCGATCCGGTCATCCGCAAGCTGCCGAGCGATTTCGACGCTGTCGAGTTCAAGGCATTCCAGATCGGTGAAGGCGTCACCGCAGTGATGGCCCACTTCTACCTAACAGATGCGGGAGCATCGTGCCTGGACACCGTGTGGCACCGCCATTTTAATCCCGCGATCGATTGGGGGAAGTTCGGCGGAAAATGGCCTCAGGCCATCGGCCAGAAATGGGTTGCCTTCCGCCAAACCCAAGAGACGCGGGGCGCTATCCACGATGCGGCAAGACAATGGATGCGGAAGCACTGCCCGGGCGCCTTCGCTGCGAACGGTCAGCCGCAGCCCCTGCTTGACGTGCTCATCTTCGATGAACTCGAGGGAACGCTCGAAACGCGTCCAGATGAGATGGTTCACGACGCGATGCGCGCGCTCGGGCTGCCCCAAACTCACGACATCGAGCGATCAGACCAACTGCCGGGGATGGTCCTGGCAGCCGCGGAGGTCTTTTTCGATTCTGAAATGGAGACCCGTCGCACTTGGTCAATGTGGGGGCAGCGTGCCGCTGTCACCAGCGTGTTGGAGTCGTACCGCAAGTCACTCGGTCTGAGGGCCGACGATCCTTCGATCGTCCATTATGTGCTGAAGGTCGTGGAGGAATATTTTCTGCGGTTATCGATATCTGAATTGCTTTCTGTCTACCAGTCGCGATATTCAACTGTGCGCGACACTGCTCGCCGGACTCACAGCCGCTTCAGAATGAAGTTCCTCAAAGCGTTGCGATCAAACCTCGTAACCCTGAGTCTCGACCTCAGCAGCATCGACCGAGACGTGCGGAAGTTCAATAGATACGGGTGGGCAATGGACGACGCGCAATTTGTTGTGCAAAATGCACCGTATAGCGCAGCACAATATCTGGCGCATGGCATACCGGTGACGGAGCCGGTCAACTTGAACAAGCGGATTCATCGCCATCAGGCTGACATGCTCGAAACGCTCGCCGAGGTTGACCGCGACTACCGCGGCATTCTCACGTCGGCAGCATCACTTACTTCGTCGATGCAATCGCTACGGTGGGGCAGATTGGCGCTGTGGGTCGCGCTCGCCTCACTTGCTGTTGCTGCGACGACGTTCCTTCTCTCAGAAGCGCCACATCACAACAAATTCCACGCAATCGTTCAATGGCTTGGCGCAACCTTCCAGCACGTCGCGGCTTGGGTCATCGGCCTGTTCTAGAACCGCCACCCATCTGCTTGAATCCCAGAATCATCGCGATGCCGAAGAACATGGACGCCAGCGTGTGGATCGTCACCTCGACACCTCTATATAGACGTCTTGGTCACCCGAACAGCGACGTGCCCGCTGCGCGCAGCTCGTCGGCCTTGACATCGGAATAGATCGACAGCGCCACGGCTGGGTCGTGGCCGTGCCAGCCCGCGACGATGTGCGGCGGATGGCCCTGGTCGAGCATGAGTGTGACGCTGGTGTTCCGTAGGCCGTGCAGCTTGATGCGGCTTAGCCCGGCCCGAGTGCGCAACCGCTGGAACTCGTCGGTGTATGACTCGGGGCGCAGCGGCGTGCCGTCCTCATGCACCGCCACTAGGCGGTCATCTGACCACCCGCGACCGAGTTCCATTGCCTCGGTCTGCTGGCAATGGCGCAGTGCCCAAAGTGCCTCGGTCACATCCCCCGGTAGGGGTAGATCGCGGCGGCTTCGCCGCGACTTGGGCGCACCCTCTACCGCCTCACCGCCCACGGCGACCCGGCCACGCCGGACCGATAGGGTGCCGGTGTCGAGATCGACTGCGCTCCAACGCAGGCCGAGCACTTCGGAGCGGCGCAACCCGTAGCAGCTCAGCAGCCAGCAGGCGTAAAGGCGGTGGTCGCGCACAGCATCGCGAAACCGCAGAACCTCGGCCAGGGTCCACGACTTGACCGTGGGCTCGGTGCCGGGGGAGTCCTTGGCGAGCGGGGCCCCGTCGTCGGGGTCGGCGTCCTTCGGTCGCTCCACCAACGCAATCGGATTGCGCACCAGAAGCCCCTGATTTACGTAGCTCTGGACGAGCGCGCCGAACGTCGTCAGGGCTGACCTGATCGTCTGCGGGCTGAGACCGCGTTTCTCGGTGGCGGCGGTCTCGGTCTCGGCGGGTGCGTACACACCCCGCCGCAGGCGGGTGACCCGCCCGGTGGCCAGCAGCGCGGACAGGGCCGAGTGCACGTCGGCGCCGGGCAGCGCTGCGGCCAGCTCGGCGGCGGCGATCCCCTCTTCGGGGTGCTCGGCCACCAGCGCGACCACCCGGCCCGCCAGCGAGTCGGCCCGGTAGTGCTTCGGCGACGTGCGCGCCTCGGTCAGCATCCACCGCACCAGGGCGTCGCCGTCGGCCTTGGTCAACTGCTGCAACTGTTTTCCGCCGAGGTAGCGGCGCACCGGCTTGAGGTCCATCTCGTAGCTGTACATGGTTACTCGCCGGATGCCGCGTCGGCCGGCGAGCCACTCGTCGCACGCCTCGTCGACCGTGACGTCTAGCGGGCGGACGTAAGTACCTTTCGCGACTTCACTTGTGATTCTTCGGAATTCGGCGCGGGCCTCGGCGAACGTGCCGAACGTGAACCGGCGCCGATCCCTGGTTCCGTCCGGCTTAATGCCTACATCGGCGCGGAATTCGTAACTGATGGCGCCGCTCTTGGCCGTGCGTTTCGTGATCGGCTCGGCGCGGCGGGTGCGCCGCTTGGTCTGCCGCTGGCCCTCGGCGTGATCGGCAAGCCGGTCAAGGTCCATGGGGTCGATGGTGGTCATTTACTTGCGTCCTTTCGTGGTTTGCCGCGGAGTTCGCCACTGCGGAGAAAACTGTCGTCGTCGGGGGATTGTTGGCGTCGCGCGGTTGCGGCCTTGCGCCAACCACGCACCGTTTCCTCGTCGGCGTCAAAGTCGACCAAGCCTGCTCGCTTCATGCCCGCAACGATGTAGCCGTTCATCGGGCTCTTGTAGTTATCGACGGTGGGAAGTTCGTCCTTGCCATACGCTTCGCGCGCCAGACGCGTCACTTCGCGGAGGAAATCGTCTGTCAGCTTTGTGGGTCGGCCCGGTCTGCGTATCGCCGGCTGAACGACCTCACGTGTTATCTCGACTCCTGGAATCTTTGGATCCATTGCGGTGGCAGCAAGCCCAGCAACAGGGACCGCCTTGAGGTCGGCATTAGTAATCGGCACATCGCCGAGTGCGCTGGGTGAATGGATCCGCAGGTCGACTACCTGCGATTTGCCATCCTCATCCGGCACAACACGCACGATGAACTTGAAGGGCCAGCCTGACAGCGTCAGCGCCACCCGCCTTCCGGGGAGCATGCGCCCGACCTTGAGTGGATTGCTGAAATCATCTGGGCTGTCGCGTAATTCGGTCACATAGTCCGGTGGCAGCGGTTCAAAGCTCACGACATCGCCGCGCTTCGTGCCGGGCGGTATGAAGTCCAGCGCATTCCGCTTGGGGGTGGGTTCTTTGGCGGCATGTTTCTCACCCTATGTTAGGGTGGAAAAACCTGCAACACTTCTGTGCATGACGACGGCACAAGACAGCACGGCGCCGCTCACTCTGGACGATCTTCGGCGTGAGGGCACGACGGTAAGCGTTGAACGCTCAGGCCAATACTTGGGCGTTTCAAGAGCTTTCGCCTATCAGATGGCCCGAGAGGGTCAGCTACCGACGATCAAGCTCGGCACCCGCCGCGTCCGCGTTCCAACAGCCGCGCTTCTGCGGCTGCTCGAAGGCGACGACGTCGACGCGTTGCTAAGGCGGGTGGAGCCGGCGACGCGGCCGCATCGTTACCGCGGCCGCCCGCGCACACCGCCCACCCGTGCCGGCGGCGACGACGAGTCGCCGTAGCACGACCGCTAACCGCACGACGAAAGAACAACTAGAGAACGGTGCGCCGCCCGGCGCGGGAAGCCGAGCGGTGCCCCTATCGGAAAGGTCATGGTTCCGATGACCCCACGACGACAGCAGAATACCGAACCGAATAGCGGACACGACCCCTACACGACTCGGTGTCGGCGACGATCCGCGCCGGTCGGCCGCTACCGATCGGGTTGGTGTGACGGTTTTCGCCGGGGCGCACTCGACGCCCTACGCGTAGTAGCGCGTGAACTGCCACCCGAAACCTGGCACACCCTTTCCGAACTCGCCGACCGCTGCGAGCTGGCCGGCAGCGATGGCTGAGCCCGCCGGGTGCCGCGGCGTTAAACCGGCACAACCCTAAATAACAATCAACAACGAAAAAGGAAAACCGATGAGCAACAACGAAATCCGCGACTTCCTGTCCGGCGGCCGCCATCACAAGGCACTGAAGTTCCCCACAGTGGGCACCGAGTACGCCGGTACCATCATCGCTGCACCGGAGATACGCCAGCAGCGTGATTACGTGAGCAAGCAGCCGATGACGTGGCCCGACGGCAAGCCCAAGATGCAGCTGATCCTTGAGCTGACGCTCGACGCCAAGTCCCGCGAAGCCGGCGACGACGACAAGCGCGCCCTCTACATCCAAGGCCAGATGCGCCAAGCCCTCACCGAGGCCCTCGCCGACGCCGGGGCCGAGGTCCCCGAAATCGGCGGGTGGTTGAAGGTGGGCTACGTCGGCGATCAGCCGGTCCCGGGTCTATCGGCGGCCAAGCTCTACCAAATCGACTACAAGCCGCCGGCCGGCTACGAGTGGGCACCACCGGCGGTCGACGACGACGAGCCGCCCGGCTTCTAAAAAAATCCCTGCCGCCGATGATTAGCGATGACCACCTCAAGATGCTCGCCGCGTCGGGCATCACAGAAGAGCACGCGCAGTTACGCGGCTATGAAACCATCACCGAGAAGCGTCGCCTGGCCGACCTGGAAATCACCCCGGCGGGACGCAACGTCCCCGGCCTGCTGGTGCCGATGCTGCGCGTCGACGGCTCAACCTGGGGATACCAATATCGGCCCGATGTCCCGCGGCTACGCGACGGGAAGACAGTCAAATACGAGACACCGACCGGCCAACGCAACAGCCTCGACTTCCCGCCCGGTGTCGCCGACCGGCTTGGCAATCCCGACGTGCCGTTGTTCGTCACCGAAGGTGTCAAGAAAGCCGACTGCGGTGCGCTGCACGGGTTATGCATCGTCGGCCTGTCCGGGGTGTGGAACTGGCTGGGAACCAGCAGCGCTGGCGGCAAGATAGCGTTCCCTGAATGGCATGACTGCGCGCTGAACGACACCCGGCGTGTCATCATCGCGTTCGACGGTGACATTGCCCGCAAAGAGCCGGTGCAAAAGGCCGCCCGCGGACTCGCTAGCTATCTCGCGACCAAAGGTGCCCGCATCGAATATCTGTGGTTGCCCGACACCGATCAGAAAACCGGCCTGGACGACTACCTGGCTGAACACACCGTCGACGAGCTATGGCGGCTCGTAAAACCGACCCTGCCGCCGGTAACCCAGACCCGCAACAATACCCCCGGCGACCGACAACCAGCCGAGCCGAAACCTCAACCAGCCCAGCCAATCACGCTCGCCGAAGTACACGCCACGTTCAAGCATTGGCTCGGCGACGATTACGACACCGACGCGCTGGACATCATGCTCGCCGTCGCTGCGGCCGAGAAATTCAACGACGGCAGCGACCCAATATGGCTGCTGCTGATATCCGGTCCCGGTGCCGCCAAGACCGAAACCGTGCAAGCACTCGACGGCATCGGCGCTAGCATCACCAGCTCTATCGCATCAGAAGCCGCCCTGCTATCAGCGACACCGGCCCGCGAGCGCACCAAAGACGCCACCGGCGGCCTACTGCGCAAGCTCGGCGACCGCGGCCTACTCGTCATCAAAGACGTGACATCCATTCTGTCGATGGACCGCAACATGCGTGGCAAAGTCCTATCCGCGCTGCGCGAAATCTACGACGGCCGCTGGATACGCGAAGTCGGCACCGACGGTGGACACACGATCGGCTGGACCGGCCGTATCACCGTGGTCGGCGCTGTCACCACCGCATGGGACGCCGCTCACGCAGTCATCGCCACCATGGGAGACCGGTTCGCCCTAGTTCGCATCGACTCAGCCGGCCCTGGCCGCCACGCCGCCGGACGCAAAGCAATCCGCAACACCGGCTCGGAGAAAACGATGCGCAACAAACTGGCCGCAGCCGTGGCCGGGGTGATCGCCGGCATGAACCACAAGCCGATCACCGTCACCGACGCCGAAACCGATGCCCTGCTCGCCGCAGCCGACCTGGTGACCCTGGCCCGGACCGGCGTCGAATACGACTACCGCGGCGATGTCATTGATGCCCACGCCCCCGAGATGCCCACCCGGTTCGCTAAACAGCTCACCCAAGTTGTCCGCGGCGCTGTCGCTATCGGCGTAGACCGCGCCGAAGCGTTAGCGCTTGCCATCCGCTGCGCACGCGACTCTATGCCGCCGCTGCGGCTGGCGATTATCGACGACGTCGCAGTTCATCCGAACTCGACAGCCACCGATGTGCGCCGGCGGCTGAACAAACCCCGCGCAACCGTCGACCGCCAACTCCAAGCACTGCACATCCTCGGCCTGCTGGACCTCACAGAAGTCGAAACAGACCGAGGAACCGGCTGGTGGTACTCGCTCAACGACAACATCTCACCGGACGCCATCAATCCCGACGCGTTACCAGATTTGTTACTACATACCCCTAACCCCATAGAGCAGAAGGAAGAAAAAGAACAGATAAGCTGGGAAGAGACAGAGTGCCCTGACCTATCTACTCACATTTCTGGTAACGGTCAGCAGCCCCTCGTCACCGGCCCCGGCCGCTGCCCAGAATGCGGCTTCCACATCACCACCCAAGGCCACCGCGAAAACTGCACCGCATAAGCAATTCAATCGCCGACCGCACTTTCACGCGCTTGAGCGGTGTTTTGCACAGGCTGCATACAGAATGGGAACCGTGACTCGTCCTGGTCCTACGCGCTCGCATTACCTGTCGCGTCGTCGTGCTGAGGAGGCGTTGGAGTTGCGGGCTCTTGCCTATAGCTGGCAGGAGGTGGCGGACAAGCTTGGCTGGCGGTCGCGTTCTGCTGCGTTTACAGCGGTGTCTCGGTTGTTGGAGCGGACGCGGCGGCCGACGATCGCGCAGCAGCGACACGAGTCGGCCGAACAACTGCGGGTGATGCGCCGGCGGCTGTTCGACCACCTCGAGGTGGCTGATGCTGACCATGATGCTGAGTTGGCGACGAAGATTGCTCGGGAGATCCGGGCGAATTTGGAGGCGGCGGCTCGGCTGGATGGGTTGAATGCGCCGCAGCGCACCGAGGTCAACGTGACGGTGACCACGACTGAGGAGAACCGGGCGCGGTTGTTGGCGAAGCTCGAGCGGGACACGCCGGCGCTGCCGGTGGTCGATGCCGAGGTGGTAGAGGCATCGTGACCGACGGTCATGTCACCCTCGCCGACGTCGTCAACAGCGCATCGGATGTGTTGAGGGACATTGAGAACGGCGTCTTGAGAGCGGACGAGGTCGAGGCACGGGTGGTCGCTGAGATGCGCCGGCAGTTCGGTCAGGTGAACGGTCCCGGTGATGCGCTTTGGGAGCTGCATCTTGATATGTGCCGCCAGGTACTCGAAGCCGGCGGGCTATCCGGCGATGAACTGGCTGAATGGACGGCTGTCGCGCGGCGGCGTGAGGGTTTGCCGGATGCGTGATCACACCCGCTCAAACACCATGTTTCGTTAACGCTTGGGCCATTGGCGGCCCACTGCCACGCCCGCCTGCCGCTGTGGTGGCGTGTTGCCGCAGGTCACAAGCGTGTCTGGACCCTGTGACCGCTTGATGGGCTATCCACTGGCAGTGGGTTAGCGTGTTTGCTGGACATGTGATCCGACCAGCTCAGTGACCCTGTGCCAGATGACTACAGAACTCGTCGAGCGGATGGAAGGATCGCTGCACGACCAGCCGCGATGATGGACGGGCCACCTTCCGCAAACCCAACCCCTGCAGCCACAGCCGCAGCATCTCCACGATCTCGATCACCGATACCTCCCGGTAGCTCATTGCGCCAATACAGCGGCCCAACAACCGGAAGCCCCGACACCACGCCGGGGTGGTCCCATAACTGGCAAACCCGCCAGCTAGGTGGTCCCATCAATGGCAAACAGGTGGTCCTATGCTCATGGCAAAACCAGCCCTGAAGTGGTCCCTTTCACCTGGCAGCCGACATCAAACGGCATTGGCGGAGTCGGGATTGCCAGAGGTGCTGCGCGCGCCGACCGGTTCGGGCAAGACGCTTGCGGCGGTGTTGCCATGGCGGTTGACGAAGCAGGGCTTGCCCAGGAAGGTCTTCTGATTCCGGTCTTCATGGCCGGACACCATTGAGGCGCCTACGAGGTGCTGCGGTCGCACGTCGCTCATGGCAAGGTGCTCAACTCCCGAGCAGTACAACGTCGCCCGGGCTGAACCTTAGGTATTCGGTGTTCTGCCTCGTCGCTGCTGGGGCAGCTTCCGCGCTCACCCAATGAGTTGAGCCACCACGCGAGGGTGGGCGTCGAACGCCTCCCTGATCTCAGGGTTGATGCGCCCTACGGCGCGTCTGTGGTACTGACCGATGAGCCACAAGTAGTGATCAAGTCGACGGGTGTCTGAATCCAACCCCTGCGCGAGCGTTGAGAAGGCTTGCGCGAAAGCCGTGTAGGTGGGTTCCATGCGCACGGCTTTGCGGCCTAGACACTCGCGCAACCCGAACACAGCGAACCTGTCGAGGATCGGGAAACTCGGATTGACGAAAAAATGGGCGTACTTGCTGGCGAAGCTTTTGTAGTGACGAATTGTTTTATCCGCCAGCTCCACAGCGGCTAAGTCTTCCACCAGTTTCGGATCAGCCGTTGTCACCTGGTGGTGATCGCAGTTGGCGAGCATGCAGTGCACATGATCCACGACCCTCTGCCGGTCGATCCAGCGGACCCGCGTGCCGTACAGCGCGTCGATGGCGCATGTCTTGATCAGCACCTCAGAAGTGTCTGTATTGCTTTTCATCACCCACGCGAGGGCGTCGAGAGCCGCCTCGCTGCGGCACCACACCGGACACAGCTCATGGATGGTTTGCGCGGCCTTGAGTTGTTCTGGCTGGACTAGCACAGTCTGAGTCCTTTCATGCCCCTCGAAACTGATTGGGGTGGGTGGCCCGCCCCCGTGCCCGACGCGGGCGGGCCACCGCTCGTGGCATCCTCAGCAGGGTTCGCCGCGGACTGACTCCACGACCTCGGTGCCAGGGTGCCGACGCTATGCCTCCAGCGGCGGCGCCATAAAGGGCCGTTGGTCCCAATTGCTCACCGGCTATCGGATTTAAGTCGTTGCTCGCGACCGATGTCTTTTCGCATGCCGTCTTTTCCTGAACCAACCCAGCAAGTTGTCGACGGCAACTGAATACTGACCAGTGCGCGGCAACTGAAAATTGACCAGCTTCCTGGAGAACCTTGGCTATGGGCCAAGGAGGAAGCCGGTGTTGAGCGTGGAGGACTGGGCGGAGATCCGGCGGTTGCGTCGGTCGGAGCGGTTGGCGATTTCGGAGATCGCGCGGGTGATGGGGATTTCTCGGAACACGGTGAAGGCGGCGTTGGCGTCTGATGATCCGCCGAAGTATCAACGTGCTGCGGCTGGGTCGCTGGCTGATGAGGCCGAGCCGCGGATCCGGGAGATTGGCAGGCTTATCCGCGGATGCCGGCGACGGTGATCGCCGAGCGGATCGGGTGGTCGTATTCGATCCGGACGCTCAGTGAGCGGGTGCGCGAGTTGCGGCCGGTGTATCTGCCGCCGGACCCGGCGTCGCGCACGACGTATGTGGCCGGTGAGATCGCGCAGTGCGATTTCTGGTTTCCCGACGTGGCGGTGCCGGTCGGGTTCGGCCAGGTCCGCACCGCCACGGCACTGCCGGTATTGACCATGGTCTGCGGCTATTCGCGGTGGGCCTCGGCGGTGTTGATACCGACCCGTACTGCCGAAGACCTGTATGCGGGTTGGTGGCAGCATCTTCGACGTTGGGTGCCGCGCCTCGGGTGTTGGTGTGGGACGGTGAAGGCGCGGTCGGGCGGTGGCGGGCACGGCAACCTGAGCTGACCGCGGCCTGCCAGGCGTTCCGCGGCATGCTGGCGGCCAAGGTGCTGATCTGCAAACCCGGTGATCCTGAAGCCAAAGGACTCGTCGAGCGCTTTCACGACTACCTGGAGCGGGCGTTCCTGCCGGGTCGGGTGTTTGGCTCACCGGCGGATTTCAATACCCAGCTGCAGGAGTGGTTGGTGCGGGCCAATCATCGCCGACACCGGGTGTTGGGATGTCGACCGGCTGACCGGATCGGGCGCCGATAGGGCGGCGATGCTGGCGCTGCCGCCCGTCGGGCCAAGCATCGGGTGGCGGAACTCGACACGGCTGCCACGTGATTACTACGTGCGGGTCGATGGCAACGACTACTCGGTGCACCCGGTCGCGGTCGGTCGGCGCATCCAGATCACCGCCGACTTGGGGCGGGTCCAGATCTGGTGTCAGGGCAACCAAGTCGCCGATCACACCCGGATCTGGGCCAAACACCAGACGATCAGTGATCCCGAGCATGTCGAGGCGGCCAAACTGCTGCGCCGCACGCGGTTCGACATCATCAGACCGCCCACCCATGTCGAGGTCGAACAACGCTGTCTGGCCGACTACGACACCCTGCTGGGTCTTAACGGGCCGGTGGCGTGATGGCCAACCAAGACCACCAACAGCAGCCGGGATGTGACCGCCGAGCTGGCGTATCTGACCCGGGCGCTCAAGGCACCGACCCTGCGTGAGGCCATCGACCGGCTGGCCGAGCGGGCCCGCACCGAAACCTGGACCCACGAGGAGTTCCTAGCGGCGTGTCTGCAGCGTGAGGTGTCTGCCCGCGAATCCCACGGCGGCGAAGGCCGCATCCGATCCGCCCGCTTCCCGTCTCGCAAGTCGTTGGAGGAGTTCGACTTCGACCACGCCCGCGGTCTCAAGCGTGACATCATCGCCCATCTGGGCACCCTGGACTTCGTCGACCGCAAAGGACAACGTGGTGTTCCTCGGTCCACCCGGCACCGGGAAAACGCACCTGGCGATCGGGATCGCGATCCGCGCCTGCCAAGCCGGCCACCGGGTCCTGTTCGCCACCGCGTCGCAATGGGTCGATCGCCTGGCCGCCGCCCACCACAGCGGCACCCTACAAGACGAACTCGTCCGCCTGGCCCGCTACCCACTGCTCGTCATCGACGAAGTGGGCTACATCCCGTTCGAGCCCGAAGCCGCAAACCTGTTCTTCCAGCTGGTCTCCTCCCGCTACGAACGGGCCAGCCTCATCGTCACCTCGAATAAGCCCTTCGGCCGATGGGGCGAAGTGTTCGGCGACGACGTCGTCGCCGCAGCCATGATCGACCGCCTGGTGCACCACGCCGAGGTCATCGCACTCAAAGGAGACAGCTACCGCATCAAAGACCGAGACCTCGGCCGCGTCCCAACCGTCACGGCCGACGATCAATGAAGCCAAGCTGGTCAATTTTCGATTGCCGACAGCTGATCAGTTTTCGGCTGCCGTTGACACAAGTTACGCCTTGGTTTACGCCCTGGCTTAGCAGCAGGCTTGGCGCGGCTAGTTGTCTCGTCAACAGGTGGTCCCGGCCTTACCGGTGAAACATCCATACCTGAGCGCGGTCGGACTCATCGGGCTGCTGCTCGAGCCGTTGATTCACGGTGGCATAAAACGGACACCCCTGTGGGCGATGATGAACCGGTGACCGCGACATTGGCTGCCAGCCCGGCCCAAGCCCTGATCGACGCTGCGGCGCTGTCGGCCGCCCGACGACGACAGCGACCGGCCAGTCCGGCGGCGTTGGCCAAGCGCCTGATACGCGGCTTCACGATCGTTCCGACAATCGCGTTGATCAGCGACATACTGCTCGACGCGATCCGTAACCCTGATCGGCGTTATGTGCTGTCTACACCGCCGAGGACTGGCAAGTCCTTGCTCGTCAGTGTCATCGGCCCGCTGTTCGCGCTGATGCTCGACCACGACTCCCAGACGATCTGCAAGTCTTACGGCGATCAGCTGAGTTTGGAGCACAGCGGGCAGGCCCGTCGACTGGTCACCGAACATGCCGACCTGCTGGGCTTTCAGGTCGACCAGAGCAAGTCAGCGACCGATCGTTGGCTGGTCGCGGGTGCCCGTGGTGGCGTCCTCAGTGGCGGTTTCCTATCAGCGACCACGGGTTTCGGTGTGACGAGCGGCGGAATCCTGGCGGTCGATGACCCAATCCGAGGCGCGTCCGACGCAGACAGTCCGGCTTATCGAAGGCGCTTATTGTCGGCGTTTAGGGCTGATCTCCTATCGAGGCTGCATCCTGGCGCGTCAGTAGTGGTTATCAGCACCAGGTGGGCCGCTGATGACCTGATCGGCAGCTTGAGCAGCGAGAACGGGTGGACGCATATCAACATCCCGGCTGTCGCGACGGCGGGCGTGCCTGATGTCTTCGACCGCGTACCGGGCACGGCTGTGGTCTCGGCGTTGGGCCGTGACCTCGAAGGGTTCGCCGAGATCAGGCGGGCAGTCGGCTCGCGCGCATGGGCCGCCCTCTACCTCGGCGCGCCATCGACCGATGAGGGCAGCCTGATCCTCGCCGATTGGCTGGACGCGCACCGATTGCCGGCTGCACCTGCCAGGCCACGCCGGATCGTGGTTGCCGTCGACCCTGCCGACAGCGGCGAGGGTGATGAGACGGGCATCATCGCCGGGTCGCTGGCACCGGACGGAACGGTCTGCCTGATTGCCGATGTCAGTGAGCAATTAACTAGCGACGCATGGAGCAATCGTGCTGTTGAGCTGGCTATCACCTTGGGCGCGAGTTCGATAGTCGTGGAGGGATTCTCAGCGGCGACGACCTACACCCGACTGATCGCCGAGGCCCTGCGTGCCCAGCAGCCACCGCACCATGTCACGGTGTCGTCTTGGCCACCGCGGGGCCGTGCCCGCGTTGGTGATGCCCTGGCACGCTCGGCGGGACTGCTGGCCGCGTTGGAGAACGGTAGGTGTGCGATTGCGGGTCACCTGCCTGACCTTGAAGCGGCGATGGTTGGGTGGCAGCCGGGGATGCACCAACCTGACCGTGTTGCGGCAGCGGTGATCGCCTTCGAGGTGCTGGCCGACGCCGCGGGGCAGCAGTGGAGTATCGCCGCCCGGGTCGACGTCGGGCCGGGCGGTGGGTTCGGTTCCTGGTTGGGATCTCGCCGCCCGATAGTTGATGCGTTGGTCTCCGAGGCAGCTGCCCGCAAGCGTGCGCAGGCGGCGGGCACTGACCCCGACCTTGAGCTCGAGGTCGCCCGTGCTGCACGGATGGCGGCGACGGCAGGGTTCCTCGCGCAGCGTGTCGGCTCAGCCGCTTCTCTTAATGCGATCGCAGCCGCACGCATGTCGCCGCCATGATTGAGTACGGCGTAGGCGTGACCTTGCCATCCGTTCGGGAGTACGACTGGTTCAATCCCAGTATCGCGCACAACCATCGCCGCAGCTCAAAGCATGTTTTCGGATCAAGATCAGCGCCGCGTGCACTCAATATGCACAATAGGCCAACGGCCTGATTTGGTGGTGGAGCTATGCGGCGCTACGCGGAGGTTTGCGGCGTTCGTTTCGGGTAGACTTAGAAATGGAAGCCGACGCGGGTTCGTCCCGCCGGTTCGCGGCATGGTTCCGTACACAGCCCAGAGCATCACCCGGTGGCGCTTCCAGACCGGGGCTCAGGGCCTATTTCAGTGTATCCAAAATTCCTAGAAGGGAAGAACCATGCATGAAAACAATCTGCCCGACGCTGACGAGATGACCGAGTTCAACTCGACAGCCGACGCCTACCTAGAGAAGTGCATGTTGCCGATGTTGGATAGTGCCCTTGAGTGACACTGCCGAGCGAGACGATGTGGTGGCGGCGTGGCTGTCGCTCCCCCGCCGGACCTACCTCGACACCTCCACACTGCAGAAACTCTACGACTTCGGCGGTGAGATCTTCGAGGGCGAACCGTTCGAGCCAGTCGGCCGGGCGGCCCGGGTCCAGGGCCTGGCCGATGAGATCGACGCCCTGCGGATGATCTTCATGGTGAACGAGCGGGCCATGTTCGAGTTCGTCGTGACCGAGGCAAGCTTGCGCGAGGTCGTCAGCCGGACCTGCCCCGGCTACACCCAGTGGGTGTACGACGTGCTCGACACCTGGTTGGTCCAGTCCGAGGGCGAGGAGACGCCGACGCCGGGCAGGACTTTTGAGGACCGGCGTTTCGGCATGATCAGCGTGAAGGACCGTCGGCTGCTCCAGGAGGCGATCGACTGGCGCTGTCAGGCCTTCATGACCATGGAGCGTCGCCTGCCTACCGCGGCGGCGTTCATCGAGCGACAGACGGGCCTGCGGGTAATGAGGCCGACGACGTACTGGAATCTGCTGAGCCGCTTCGCCCGGCTGTACTACTGACAGCGCAGTGAGCGCGGATAGTGGGAGTCTGACCGAGCTGCCCTGACATTTAAGTGCCAGGAGCTACGCGAGTTCATCGCGTCGTCCCGCCTGCCCGACGTTGACGAGATGTACAAGTTCATCGAAGCGGCGGACGCCTACATGGCGAAGGTTGAGGAGCTAGCCGAGTTCGTGGCGACTAGCCCCCTGTCGGGCCTAAAGCGATGACTGACAACACCCCCAACATCGCGGATGTGTTTCGCGCGCTCGCGCGGAAGGGGTGGGGAGATCACACGATACTCACCATCTGCGCGACCGACTGCGACGATCAGGGCAACTTTGAGGTGGCCGTGTTCGACGAGGACGACCTCCGGGAGCCCGTGTTTGAGCCCGCGCGATGCAACGTCAACGACCACATGGCCGAGCTGGATCAGGTGATGAACGCCGTCATCGACGTCTATCAGGAGTGGCAGGCCGAGCGGGCGTCGAAGGCGTCGACCAAAGGCCATCCCCAGTACGAGTGGAAAACCGGCACACAATAGGCCTGGCACGGCTTGGCTAGGCCGGGCCTGGCGAGGCGCGGCTGGGCGGGGCAGGCAAGTCAGGGAAGCCCCGAATCGGGGCCATCCGGTCACACCGGGCGGCCCCGATTCGTGCGTCTACGGGCTCTCAGCGGGTCGGCTTCGTCGCTTTCCACGCGCCGTCGACGGCGGCGCGCTGCTCATCGCTCATCAAGCTGTAAAACCGGCTCCCACCGCACGCTTCCAACCGGTACAGCGTCAACTTGTTCGGCGTGCCATCTTCCAGGTATAACTCGCCCATCATCTTGGCCAGCTGGGCGGCGTGTGAGCCGGGCGGCGGCTCGGAGGGCTCGGGCTCGGGCTCGTCGTCTAGGTCGTCGTCTTCTACGTCGTCACGGTGCACGATCGCGTGCACGGCACCGACCGACAGCATCACCTTCGGGTGAGCCGCGATGCGCCGGAATGACCAGCCCTGCTCGCGTAACTGCCTGACCAGCTCGTCCCGTGGCTGGCGGCTGTAATTCGCCATGGTGACCATCATCCCCGTAAGTGCCAGATTCGGGTCAGCAAACACGCCGAAAGTGTTCAGTCGGTGCTCACTGAACACCCCTACCGCGAAAAACCAACGGAGACAGCACTTTTCGGTCAGGGTTTGCTGCAATCCGGTTTTTTCGGCCAAAAATCGTTCAGGGGGTACTAAACCACAGCTACGCGGTGTTGTGCCGTCGCGCCAAGCTGAACTTTTGAGGGGGGCACCGGGTGCCCTGTTTGTGCTGGTCAGCGGCGTGCGGCGTGGAGGGTGGGGTTTGCGGGCGGTTGCTGGGGGTTGTTTGCTGGCCGTAACCGCGCGGTTACGGTCGCGGTGATTGCCTCGCCGGTTTGTTTGCTACGAAATCCGTTGCGGGACAAGATGTGTCGCGTGTGTCGGTGTCGGTGTCGGGTTGCCGCCGCGCAACCCCTCACCCCTCTGCCACTAGAGGTTTGTTCCTTGAAGGGGTGCGCGGCGGCGTCGTCACCACCGATTTAGCAGTGACGCCGGGATTCAACGGTGGCCCGGCCGGGCTCGGCATCTAGGAAAACGAACCTGGAATAGTTGCTTAGGGGTCAGGCCAGTCGGTGAGCGAGGTATTTGATGGCCTCCCTATGCCCATCGTTTGCCACCACGTATCAACGATGTCGGCGCACGTAGTGCATGCCCACTGAGCACAGCCCGCGCCAAGACACTCGTCCGGATACCACAACCCACCAGGCGCGAGCTGGTTGCCAGGAAACTTGTTCTTCAGTTCGTTCTCGATGAGGACTGGTTTGTCACCTTGCCACTGCGGCGGCTTGTAGTGCATGAGCAGGTTTCGCAAGATCACGAGAAGGTGAGCATCCTTGTACGGTTTGCGCCCGGTCTTCATCTTCGCTTTTCCGGCGGCAGTTAGCGCGATCTGGTACTTCTTAAGCACGAACTCCATACTCTCGGGTCCATTCCACAGTCGACGCATGGTATCGACTGTCTCGTCAGCAAGCCCCTCTCTGCCTGAGCGGCCGGGCTGCCAGTCGGCCACGTTGGCAAAGACTTCGTTAACGATGGCCTCGATGAACCCGGCAGCCGAAATGACCGCGCTCATCGAATGGCCGCGTACCGCACGGAAGTTGGTGCGATCCTTCGTGGCTTCGCCCTCAGTAGCCAGCCGTGCTGCGTGGCGCGCGTTCCACAGGTGTTGCAAGGCAATGGAGTGCCGGATGTCAACCGACGACGTACCGAACTCCTCAGCGGAGGGAATGCCGGTTGGCGCAATGATTTGTTCGGGACCGGCTTCTGTCACCAGTCAACGGTAATACGATCAGCCACGGGGTGCCGCGTTCGTGCGTCTCCGTGCGACTCAGCGGCAAACGCGTCGACGTGTTAGCGCCGTGTGATTCTGGGCGTGCGATCAGCGTGCGAAACGTCGCCCGGTTTGGGTGGTGGCGTGCTCGCTTCGCCTTTAGGTCCGGTTCCGGGCGACGTTCCGTAGACGATTCTGGCATGGATCGGCGTGACACCTTGCCACGAGAACGTGGCCGCCGTTTGTGTGGACGGCGACGGCGGCCGCGTCCCGTTAAGGGCACGCGCCGCGGCGGGGGCTCGGAAAGCAAGAGGACCGCGGCGCGTGCCCGCTCGTGGAAGGTGCGACGGCCCGGTAGAAACCAGGAGAAAAACCGGGCCGCCGCACCGCTCTGCCACGCGGCCCCGAAAGGAGAGATCCAACCGCGTGGCAGAGGGCTTCAGACGACCGGCACGATTGCAGGCGGCCCCGGTTCACCGTCGCCCAAGTCGTTGCCGGTCAACCCGAATTTTTTCAGGAAGTCGTCCATCGAAATCGCCGGCAACTCGGCGTCGCTGACACCGAGATCCGCGATTAGACCCGACACGCTTGACGTTGGTTCGGGGTCGGGTTCGCCGGCCCAGGCGGTGGGATTGATGCTCACGTGTTCCTCCTCATCATCAGGGCTTCAGGCAACCTTGATGCCTTCAGCTCGTCGTAATCGGGTGGGATTCGGCCGTTGTCGATTAGCTGATCGAAGCCGAGGCCGATCACCGGCTCAGTCATGTCGAAGAACAACACGCCGGACGGCAACACGCTCATGGTGCTCATCAGACCAGCACCGCCGGTTCGACCCACAAGCTGCCAGCACCGCCAAGATGGCGCAGCGCACCGCTTTTCACCAGTGCCACAACCTGTTCGGGCGTGATGCTCATCCGGCGGGCGCATTCTGTGACGCTCACGTAATCCCACACGTCGTCGAATGTGGCCAGGCCGCGGTAGGGTTTGACGTGCATCACGACCCGCTGTGGAGGGAGACCAGGCAAAGGGCTTGCGGCCTAACGAACTCTGCGACGCATCTCATTTCGGCCCGCACGATGAACGTATTTGTCTGAAACTCGCTGTCTCCGAACATGTTTAACATGAGGCTCATACTCTCACGCACAAAGAGGATTGCCGTTGTCCAGTCGCCCAGGGTCGCCGAAGCAGTCGAGAACCGTGCGTGAAGGATCGAGCATTTTGGTGGCCAGGCGGTCGCGGACCGGTGACTCGGCCACTTTTCAGGCGACAGCGGCCGGCTCAGTCGTCGTAAGACCCGGGCGATGACGTCGTCGATGCATATCCGGATGCAGGGCAATCTATAGCCGCTCCTTTGTCCGGTTCCCCAATGCAGGAACGATCGGGCCGGTAGCGTGGCATATTCCGCCTTAGCGAGAGGACATAACGCGGGCCGTGATGCTTCCGCTGGAATTCTTTGAGCGACTCAGCTGCATGTACCGGGCCCAGATGATGGACCCCTGGTGGCGGTGGTACAGCGAGGAGCCAGGACCGCGACGCGCCCTTAGGCTCTTCGCGGGGCAGTACGCCTACGAACGGCAGGGCCGTGCAAGCTCCTACCCGCACGCCGCAGATTTCGCGATCAAGAAGACCCTCGCTCTTGATGCGGCGGAGATCTGGCGCGCCTTTCGGGGCGAACTGGATGGTCTCAGACCGAACGCGAAACTCAACCCGCTGTATCACACCGGGGCGCGGTGCAACTGCGTCTGCTGTATCTTCGCGGGCGACGGCGGAGTCGAGGACGTCATCGATGCCACAGGCCGTGAGCTTGCTGCCGGTCGCGTGCGTGACGCCTTCGATCGCCTGGACAGGGTCCGCGGAGTCGGACCCAAGATCGCGTCGTTCTTCCTTCGGGATGTCGCTGTCTGGTTCAAGATCGAACCGGCTCGGGAGGATCGGGAACTGCTCCAGCCGATCGATGTCTGGGTACGGCGGTCCGTGACGCGCTTGACCGAGGGCGCTGTGCAGAGCAGCGACGTCCTGTTTGCCCGGTGGATCTGCGCGAACTCCGCGGTGCCCGAGGCAGCCAACCAGGGCCTTTGGTATTTCGGATCGCAGATCGCGTACTCAGAGGTAAGACTGTGGCGCGCGCTCGCCGACGACGAGTACGCAGGTGTGCTCGTCAAAGGCTACGTTGACCATCTTGGGGACGCGGTGGCTGCCTGGCGCAACGCGGAGCAGCATCACCCGGATCGATAGTCATGCTGCTCCTGGCTCACCAGTCATTACGACGCCGTCATCCGTCATCGAGGCCATCCGCACTGGACCGCTACCTCATCCGCTGATTCTGGCACCACGGCCTAGGCGCAAAGGTCCAAGTGCCCTGTCGGCAGATGAGTCTTAGACGCAACTCTGGAGGCTGTGGTTCCGCTTACTGGATGGTCCATCCCAGCGTAGTCACCAATAGGAGTACGACGATGAAGGCAATCCGTATCTCCGCCAGCCACCTCGGGGAAGCGGCGGTCGCTGACTTCTGCGAACGCTGTTTTTGGCTGAAGCTGCATCTAAATCACCATCTACCATTCCAGATCTTCCCGAGCATCTTCAGCTCGATCGATTCGTACACCAAGGACATCGTGCATAGTTGGTTTGACGCCCACGGCGTGCCACCCGGCTGGCTCTCGCCCCTTGGGCCGATCGTCGCCTACCACGAGCCGCCACGCTGGTCCAAGTTTCACACCGTCGATGAGAAGTACGGCATCCACATGACAGGCGAGGCGGACACGATTTTCCAAAAAGCCGACGGTTCATACCTGATAGCCGACTACAAGACGGCGCGCCTCGCCTCCACTGAGAACAAGAAGCTCATGCCGCGCTACCAAGTGCAACTCAACGTGTACGCGCGGATCGCAGCCGACTGCGGCTTCGCGCCGGTATCCCACCTTGCGCTGGTGTACATGGAACCCGCTACAAGGGGCGATGCAGTCAACTACTGCGGGAACTGTCGCGAAGATGGCTTTGTCATGGGTTTTCGAGCCCGGGTTGTCGAGATCCCGCTCGCCGATGGACTGTTGACAGAAGCAATGGCCAGGACGAGGGAGATCTTTGAGTTGTCCGACGCGCCCGACGGCGCTCCGGGATGTCCGGATTGCATACTCGTCTTGGAACTAGCGGAGCAGCTCTGGCCTGGAATTAACGACATCGACCTCGTGGAGAAGCTGCAACGCATGCTTGCTAGCCCCCCGCCGAAACGCGTAGGTACAGCGCACGGATTTCGGCGAACAGCGGCCAACAGTTTGCGTTGATCCAAGGTAAAAAGACAGTTGTGGTTATGCACCCCTGCGCTGGGACTAGCCCTCGGCGAGCCCTGGCTTTCGAGGTCGAGCGGCGACTGCCTTAAGCGGCCCCGAGCTTTTCAGCCACGTGTTTCGCCCGGTGGCGAACCTGAAACGCGTCGATGACATCGATGATGCCGATGACGATCAGCCACCAGCCCGCGACCAGGGTCAAGATCTCGATCGAATCCAGCGGGGAGATGATCAGCACGCCGCCGCCGATAATGATGATCGCACCGGCGAGCGCCTGCCAACCGCGTCCGGGCAGGTGGTCGAAGGACAACGCCGCGGCGAGCAGGGTCACCCCGCGGAACACCCAGCTAATGCCGATCCACAGGGCCAAAAGCAGGATCGACTCGAGTCTGTCGCGGAAGCAAAAGAAACCCAGCACCAGCGACACGACGCCGGTGAGGAACATCAGCACTCTCATTGCGGCGCCAGCATGTGCGCCGAAGGCAGCAAACACATACCCGATTCCGGAAACCACCAAGTAGATGCCGAACAGGACACCCGCCACCAACAGTGTCTTGCCTGGCCAGACCAGCACAATGACACCGAGCGCCACCGCCGTGACACCGATGAGCAGAAGCAACTGCCACGCGCTGCGAGCAAGCTGGCGCAGTGGACCTTCGAAAACGGTCTGATGGGTATTTGTCATCTAAATATCATTAGTCAGAATCGGTGTAAAGAAAATGTCCCCGGCGACACAATTCAGCATCATTCACAGGTATCGCGATCAATGTCGGGCTTTGACCAGCTTTGTCCCGGCGGCACGACCCCGACCGGGCCGAAACTGGGGAGAGCTCACGGGGAAGCGGTTGATCCCTGACTTGGGCCAGGTTAGTGCACACCGCGGCTGTTGATGTTGGCGAGCGCGTTGCACAGGTCGTCGGGTAGTGGGTCGGCGGCGGTTAGTATCTGTCGTCCGGCCCGGATCTGCACGGTTCGGTAGCGGCGTGCGGTGCGCACGAATTTCTTGATGCTCCATCCGGTTTGGTGCTCGATCCAGTGGGATACGGCCAGGGCCGCGAAGACGATCGTCAGGTGGGCCTCGATTGAATCCCGGGTGTGGTGGTAGATCGGGCGGGCCTGCAGGTCGTGCTTGGACATGCGGAAGGCCTTCTCGATGTGCCACAGCTGGTGATAGGCGTCGATGACGAACTCTGGCGGCTGGCCGACCAGGTTGGTGGTGCAGCCTTTCCAGCCGGCCAGCGCCCGGGTTTTGGCCTCCAGTGTCCGGTTCACGCTCTTGGTGGCGCCAGTGAGTTGGATGTAGCGGTTGCGTTTGACCGGGGCATGCCCGTCGACGGCGCGTTGGGCTTTGGCGACCTGTTCGTCGATGCCGCGCAAGGTGCTTGCGGGCCCGGTCATGCCGGTACTGGTAGTGGATGACCCGATCGGGGATCCCGCGGGCCTTCTCGCTGCTGGTGGCCGGCCACGGCTGGGTCAGCACCAGCCCGTCAGGAACCGCCTCGTCGGGGTGCTTGTCGCGCCATTCGCGCACCACATCGGGCAGGTACGGGATGCGGGCGCCGAGGATGAACGACAACCCCGCAGCCTGCAGCGCGACCTGGTTGGCTTCGGAGATCATGCCGGCATCGGCGACGACGGTGACGTCGGTCGAGATGGTGGGCGGCCTTGAAGGCGTCGATGACGGGCAGCATGGTGGCGGTCTCGGCTTTGTTGCCCTCGAACGCCGCCACCGTCAACGGGAACCCGACGCGTCGGTGAGCAGACCGAGGGTGATCTGGGGGTCCAGGCGGCGTTCCTTGGAGAACCCAGGCTCGCGGAACCCATCGCCAGCATCGGTTTCGAAGTGCAGAGTGGAGACGTCGTAGAGCACCAGGGAGGCTGGCCCCAGGCCGGGCGTGCGCAGCGCAGGCCTTCGGTAGTGATTGGCGCACAGTACGGTTTGGCAACACAGGTAGCCGGCGCTTGAGGGTCCGATACGCCGGCGGCTCGACTCCGGTCTCGGCGAGCACCCGCAGCGAATCGACCTTGCTGGTCGGCTCGATGATGCGTGCCAACACCAGGTCGCGGAACACCTCATCACCGTCGGGGCACGGTCGAACCCCAGCACACGGTAGGCCTGGCACAACGCCTCCCACAGGTGCTGGGAACGCGACGCGACGATCTCCAGCGGCCCGTCACTGGTCCCGGTCTGGCCTAGCCCCAGGTCCAACGTCTGCTGACCCGCGGCCAATCGCTGCGCCGCTGCTGCTTTGAACGCCTCCAACTGCGCGTCGTCGTGTGCTGAGCCGAGGTGCTCGATCTGGCGTGATCCCTTCCGCGAGGACCACACGATCTGAACCGCCGTCGCCCCCGAGGCCGTCTTCACGGTGCGCACATACGCCACCACCGCACCCTACGAGCCAACATTTAGTGCATAGATTTCGACACGCCAACACCGAAAACCACAGCTCAACGCCCTACGACCACGACGACCGCAGAAAGGTGGCCCAAGTCAGGCCTCAATAGTTCACGCAATTCGGTGCTGAGGTGTGTCGTGAACGTGAAAGGTGCACTGCCTCAACGATAATCGATGTTTGCTGGCGTTCGGGAATCGATCGAGGAGTGCACCTATCAGATGCAGGCTACTTCGGATTGGTCCCAAAGTGTTCGAGTCGAGGTCCGCGGCGACGACGTGGTCGGGCACGCGGGCAACGTGATCCCCCGCATGCTGGCCGACAACCTGGGCCTGACCAGCGGCTTGTCCGCGGCGTTGTCACGGCCGGAGGTGCTGCACGACCGGGGCGCGGTGTTACGGGACGTGGCGGTGTCGATCGCGGGCGGTGCGGAGAACCTGGCCGGTACCGCGGTGCTGCGGGATCAGGAACGACTGTTCGGGCAGGTGGCGTCGGTCCCGACGATGTGGCGGTCGCTGAACGAGATCGACCACCAGGGCATGGCCAGGATCGCGCTGGTGCGCAACAGGGTCCGGGAGCGGGTGTGGGAGTTGATCGAGGCTCGGCATGGCGCGATCCCGCCCTCGCGGACCTGTTATGGGGACCTGGGTCCGGTGGTCGTGATCCGCATTGACGCCTCGCTGGTTGAATCGCACAGCGACAAGCAGCACGCTGCGGGGAATTTCAAGGGTGGCTACGGGTTTCACCCGCTGTTGGCGTGGTGCGACAACACGGGCGAACTGCTGGCGGTGATTTGCCGCCCAGGCAACGCCGGGTCGAACACCGCGGCCGATCACATCGCGATCATCGACGCGGCGATCGCCGCGATCCCGGCGACGTGGCGGCGCAACCTGTTGATCACCATCGATGGGGCGGGCTCAAGCCACGCCGTGGTCGAGCACCTGAGGAAACTGAACGCCCGCCCGGGCTGGTCGGTGGCCTACTCGGTCGGGTTCGACCTCGACGAGCGGGCCCGGGTCGCGATCGGGCAGATGCCCGCCGCCGGGTGGGAGGCGGCGCTAGACCCGGCCGGCAAGGCCCGCGACGATGCGCAGGTGGCCGAGCTGACCGGGCTGCTGCGCGAGGGCGCCGACGGCGACCGGCTCGACGGCTGGCCGGCCGACATGCGCATCCTGGTGCGGCGGGAGAAGATCGAGCACGGGACGCAATTGTCACTGTTCGAGCAGATCAACGGCTACCGCTACCAGGTCATCGCGACCGCCACCCGGGGCGGACAGCCCCAGCGGCTCGAGGCCCGCCACCGGGTGCACGCCCGGGTGGAGGGGTTCATCCGCTGCGGCAAGGACACCGGCCTGGCCCGCTGGCCATCGCACTCGTTCGCGATCAACACCGCCTGGGTCACCGCGGTCGCCCTCGCCATCGACCTGCTGTGCTGGATGCAGCTGCTGCTATTGGACGGCCCGCTCGCCAAGGCCGAACCGGCGACCCTGCGCTACCGGCTGCTGCACGCTGCGGCCCGCCTGGTCAAACGATCCCGCTACCTGATCCTGCGGGTCCCCGAAACCTGGCCCTGGGCACAGGAATTCGCCGCCGCCGTCAACCGCGTCCGCGCCATCCCCTGACCCGCGGACCCCCGTGTCCGTTCGACCCCAAGGAAGGAGCAGCCACCCCGGGACCGTGGAACCCGGCGTCACCGCACGACACGCGGCGCCGCCGCCTACGGAGAAGCCGGAAATCAAGATCAACTCGTGATCTCAATAAGCCGTCAGGGGAGAACTCGGGCGACCGTGAAATTTTGAGGCAGGTGGCGCAGTGGACCTTCGAAAACGGTCTGATGGGTATTTGTCATCTAAATATCATTAGTCAGAATCGGTGTAAAGAAAATGTCCCCGGCGACACAATTCAGCATCATTCACAGGTATCGCGATCAATGTCGGGCTTTGACCAGCTTTGTCCCGGCGGCACGACCCCGACCGGGCCGAAACTGGGGAGAGCTCACGGGGAAGCGGTTGATCCGATCGTGGCGACGGCTCACAACGAGCTTCCTGCGTGGTTCCGTGCTCTATTCCATCCAGTGCGCTGGCTCATTGTCGATATCGTCCATGGCCGTCTGCGTGTCTGCAAGCACCTTCACAATGCGTTGATAGTGACGCAAATCATCACTTGTTAGGGTGTGTCCTATTCGCTCTCTAAGCCACTTGTCCGCGGGCCGATATGCCCCAATGAATAGCTCCCAGGCCGATTGTGGCACTTTGCCGAAGTATTGCTTGTCGTTAATCCAGAGTCGCTCTCCGTCATACTCGCATTTCTCGACGGTGTTCGATCCATCAATTGGGTAGTCAGTGTAGTAGTCGTCCACAGTCGGATCCGTCAGTAGGTGCAGCTTCCGAAGGCGCTCACCTGCTGCGCGGAACCACTCAAATTCACTATCATCAATAGGCGAAGGAATTCTGGGGAAGTCATCCTTGAGAAACTCGTGAAACTGGGATCGATACGAGGGTGAGTAAAAAATCCCGTAGATATAGTCAAACAAATCAGCATCGTCGACGTCGCCCGTCAGATTTGCCGTCAGCAAGCGCGCTTTCTCCCGCACTATATTCGAACCACGAACGCCGTCATGGAACAAGTACAGTGGCGCAATAGTCTCGCTGCCTTTGTTATCCGATTTGATGTACCCGTCGCAAATTATATGGTCGGCAATGAAGAAGTACGTCGGGGACTTCTCCTCTGGCATTTGCCGCCGAAACACTAGACCAACGTTTTTGTTGTTAACCATGTGGCCGCCGATATCCATTCGCGGCCAATCAACCATAGACTTGGAGTAATAGATGAACCTCAGGTCGAAAGGTCGGTAGAGGATGTGGGCGATGTTCTTCTCTATGTTTTCACTTCGTACAGCGTCTCGGGCAACAGGTAACTTCCAGCCGCGGCTATCGCCGGCGGGGTATTTTCTCGATCTACGCTTCGGGAAGAGCGAGGCCCTTACTTCTTCGTCCTTGTAGCTGGTGTTGACGAATTTCTTCATCCGTTGGGCTAATTTTTGACGGTTCATATCAATTACAACCTTGTCACGAGCGGTGACGATGCTGGAATTCGAGAGGATGAATAGTTCGTTTACCCGAATCCAATCGTTGTATTGACTCGTTGCGTCCTGGGCGGTTTGTGTAAATCGGTAGCTCTTCTTATTCAAAGTGACTTGCTGCCAGTGGATATCATCTTTGTCCAAGCTCTGGAATTTTGATGCCCGAGTACCGTAGAGGTCGGCACTGTAGACCTCGGCGTCCCCGCCGCTACTCTCACGATGCTTGACTGCGAGAATGATTGCAACGCCCTGCTGAATATCGAACACGTTTTCGTCATGCGAACCGTCAGGCGCTGATTCCTTGCGTTTAACGTTCCCGTGAAGGTCGAGCGCATAAACCTTATCGAACGTTTTCGCAAGATGCCAGCGCACACCGCGTGTGGTCTTATTGTGAAGATACCCGTGGTTTGTGATCATCCCCACGATGCCTTCACCATTGCGGTTGATCATGTCCTCGGCAAAAGCAATGAACTTTAGGTAATCATCATGAAGCCAGTGCTTGCGCTCCTGAAGCTTCACCTGACCGCCGGGCTCAAATTTGTACTTCGCGACTAAGCTGTTGGCGTAGTCGGTGTCGTTGCTGGACAGGGCGGCGTAGGGAGGATTACCCACCACCACCATGATCGGGCGATCACTCTTAATGATGCCCGCTTGACGCGCCTCCTCAGTCACAGCTTCGGTCAGGCCGAAGCTGAACAGATATGGCTGGTGTGGGATCCCCTCTTCAAGAGTGTTGGTTAGGTATACGCGTAAGCGGCCTGAAAGACTCTTGACCCCTGACTCCTCCAGGGTCATTCCAAGTTTCAGGTGAGCGATGGTGTACGGCGCCATCATGAACTCGAAGCCGTTAAGCCTTGGGATTAGGTCATCGTTGACGTAGCTGGGCCACATGCCTTGTTGGCCGCCAGCGAACTTCTGGCAGATGAATTGCACAATTTCGCTTAGAAATGTTCCCGTCCCGGTCGCTGGGTCCAGTATCTGTACGCGGTGCAGTTCGAGCTCTTGAGAAGCAACTTTCCTTGTGCGTCCTGTAGTACGGTCTCGGTATGTACGTAGCTGACCATCGTCGATAATCTGCTTCACCTTGGACGAATCTGCGAGGCCCTGATGTATTCCAAATTCTGACTTTAGTAGGGCGTCGACATGCCGCACTATAAATTTTGCTATGGGCAATGGCGTATAGTATGCGCCCATGGCGCGTCGGAGCTCCGGGTCATACGACTGTAAGAAGTCTTCATAGAAGTAGATGACAGGATCTTTCTCAGTCGTAGCTTTCGGGCCGTGTAAGTGCTGGTGCACTAGGGTTTTCACGTCGCTTATGCGGAATACCTCGCAAAGCTCATCGACTGCGCGAGCAAGCCGTTGATCGAAGGTCGGTCCGGCGATGTGATCAAAAAAGCTCAATAGGAAGGGGTTCGTCGCCGGGATCAAATTACGCGCCTTTGCACGCCCGAATGTCTCCGGAGTCGTATCGTTGTATCGGGCCACGAATAACCCATATACCAGTGTTTGTGCGTACATGTCGGCGAACTGATGCTTATTGAGATCATGCACGAGCATGGTTCGCATCAAGTTGAAGATTTTGACCAGATCCTCGTTGGCGCTTGGTTCTTTACCAAAATAGTCGATGACGTCATCACGGATTCTGCGTGCCTTGGCTCCCATGATCTGGGCCAGATGCTTGCCGCTCAAAATAGCCTGCGGCGGTTGGCTCAGGAATTGTTCAACGATGTCGGCGAACTGTTGATAATGCTCGGGTAGCCCATGGAGCTTGTGGTCTGCGACCTCTCCGATGCGAATAGTTTCGTACCGCTCGCCGTGGGTATAAAACCGAAACTCCAGATAGTCGGTCAGGAATAGGTTTTGGTAACCAGCATATCGGTGCATCTGATTCGACTTCTCTTCTTTGTCGAGATCAGTGTCGACGTCCTTAGTTTCGGCGTAGCCGAGCACTATATCTTTATTCGATGACTTCAGGAACACGAAATCTGGTGCACCGTACTCGCTTTGTGCTGGGTCGTTTATAGCTTCTACATCGCCGCTCCGCTGCATGAGTTGCTCCAACGCGGGCCGGTACGCATGTTCACGGGCGTGCTCGGTGGCGTAGAGCTTCCGGGCTTTCTCGATGTATGCCGCTACATGACTGGGATCAAGCAAGCCTGGACCAACCTCACTCTGGACGTGTTGCCGTAGCCAACGCACTAAGCGTCACGGCAATCACAGCCTAAGGTAAGTCGTGATGCCGGAACGCCCTGTTAGGGCATTGAGGCTCGGCCTGTTCGGGTGATCCGAAGGACGTCCTCCGGCGCTGATCTAACCGCGCCGGGCACCAAAGTCACCCACCGCAGCCCTGATCGTCAGCCAGCGGCCCGCACAGCGCCAGGCACCTGCCGACACTCCGCGCCGCGCTCGAGCGCGAGTCCGCCGAATCTGTCGGCACATTGAGCCATGATGATCAGGTGAGCGCAGCCTGATGCTCACCGGGCCGCCACCGAAGTTCCACGAAGACCGGGACAACCTCTATTCGGCTTGCCCAAGACCCGTTATAACTGGTCGTCTTCAGGAGTACGTCGGTGGGAAGGTGAATGAATTCGTACCAATCGTCCTCGGGGATAAGGTCATTCGGTGGAGGCCATCTATCTGGCTCACCTTCGGTCCACGTCGCGTAGACGTGGGGTGCTAGATAGCTTCGGATATGACGAAAATCACCAGTGGGAAGTGGGAACAGGTCACTTTTGTCAATCACAATGCAACATTCTCCCGTACCCGCTGTCTTACAACACCGGCTTGGCGTCTTCGGCACATCTGAGGATGACTTGTGCGCTGCGGATGGACCGCTACGCTTCGGCCGCATGCGCGACCGAGAGACCATCGACAGCGAGTTGCAACTGTTGGCCGCCGTTCGCCGGGTGTGCCGTACGCGCTCTGGCGGCTGAAGAGAAGGAGCGCAAGCGCCTCTACGTAGAGAGCCGCGCGGCACATGTGGCCGCGATGAACGCCGACCTCGAACACACCACAGAAGCACTGCAAGGACTTCTTGCGGCTTCGTTGAAGGCCGGTGGTGTTATCAGCATCTCGTCGCTGAAGAAGCCAGTGTCGACACCGCCATGGAAACACGCCCGCCTTGGTCCGGTGTGCACGCGGTGGGTTCGCCGTGCACCGGCGGCGATGGCGCGGCCGTGTCGCCGAGCGGGCGCGGCCTGGTGTGCGTGACGTCGCCGAGCTCGGGGCAGCGCACTTGGCAGCCCGGCCCATGATGAAGCACACGTTTTTTCGCAATCGAGCTCATCGTGGGGGGTCCGTTGTAATACGCTCGGCGACCGTGAGTGGGAACATAGTCGGGTTTGCCGCCGTCGTATCGGCTGTTGCCCTGACAGTCGCCGCGTGTGGAAGCAATACAGCGAGTCCGCCGTCCACGGTGACGGTCACGGAGTCAGCGTCCAGGGTCGTCCCGTCGTGGAACGCTACCGCGCCGCCAACCACGGCGACCGCCGCGGCGGGCTCGATCACCATTCCAGACCTGACAGGGCAGAACGCAAGGATCGCGGAAGACAAGCTGACAGCCCTCGGGCTTACCAACGTCACGCTTTCTTCGGCGAATCCGAAGTACACCATGGTGCTTATGCCGGAGAATTGGACAGTTGTAAGCATCGAGCCGGCCCCGGGTACGACGGTCAGCGCTGCCGACACCGTGGTTGTCAAAGTAACTAAGCCATGACTCTTGAGCTGGTTTGATGCACTGAGTGATGCGACGACTTGGCCAAGTCAGCGGATCGAGAGCGGAGCGGTCGACGCCACCGAGATCCAGCGCGCACGGCTGCAAGGCGCGGCGGTGGCGCTGACGACACTGACCGGATGACCCGGTGTAGACCGAACACCCGTTCGCCAGTGTCCCGCCAGTGTCCCAAGACAGGCACGCACAAGGGCGCACAAGGCGACACAGGGTGGACTATAGAGGGCCGCTGACGTGCACGTATTGGACGCATTAGAACAGTAGTTCACTCTGTCCTGTCCCTTTACACACCAGCGGTCGGCGGTTCGATACCGTCCGCGCCCACCAATGTTATTGCAGCTCACAGCCGTATCGGCGGTGGACCGGTCTTGTCAGATTAGTCCCCGTTGTGCCAAGAGTGTGCCAACGGATTCGCACAGCCGGTCGATAGCCGTGGAGACGCACTGGGTGGCGTCGACGCTGTGCACCAACCGGGAGGCAAGACGACACCGCCCCGGCCAACTCTCGAGGGTGCCGGGGCGGTGATTGGCGTTGTGGCCGTTACTGGTCAATATGGTAGGGCGGCTGCCCCAGCAGCAGCGGCGGAATCTGGTCAACACTAGGAAAGATGAAGCAGTTCTGAACTGGCGGCACGTAGACGCCTCCGTTGCCTCGCTACAGAACTGCCTCCTGGACTTCGGCGTGCGTTACGCCGACGTCGACATCGCTGACACACAACGCTCCGGAGGGGCGACGGCCAGCGATATCGCAGCGCTGGTGTCGTAGCGCGCTGTGATAGCCGCGCTATCGTCGGCAACCGTGAGTGGTGTTCGGATCGAGGCGCTTTGGTAACCGGCGACGAGGAGCCGCAGTCCGAGGAGGCCCTTCAAGAACTGATCATCAGAATGCTTGAGGGGATCCCCAGGTTCTTCGTCGGGATGTTCAGTTAGTCAGGCGGCTCGTCCTGAACCGTATTGACGGCTGGCTAGTGCGTGCGGGTTTCCAGGCGGTAGATGGTGAAATCGTCCGGGACTCCGGTGGGTTGGTGCGCGAACATCGCACGGCGCACCCGCTTGGCGTGTACGCCGAGTTCGTCGAGCTGTTCGGGGGTCAGCCGCTGCAGGGTCGCGCCGGAAATCAGCACTTCGCCCTTGTCGGTGCATTCCATCACCCTGGCCGCGATGTTGACGTCGATGCCGAGCCAGTCCGATCCGATGCGGTGCGGCTGACCGGTGTGGATGCCGACCCGCATCGTCGGGGTATATCCCTCTATCTCAACGTTTTTTAGTGCTCGTTGAGCGGTCTGGACCGCGGTAATGGCGGTGACTGGATCGGGAAGGACCGCCATGATGCCATCACCCATGCGCTTGACGACCTGTCCGCCGGCTTCAAGCAGCGGCGGTTCGACGACCTGGGCGACCCGGCGCAGCAACCTCAGCATGGCATCGTCGCCCGCCTGCAGCGCCCATTCTGAGAAGCCGACCAGGTCGGTGAACACCAGCGTGATTTCCTCATGGGCGGGCCGCCCGCTGCTGCGCTCCCTTATCGCCTGCCACACCTGCAGCGTGGCCATACTCAACTCCCGCGACGCGGCGTCGTCGTCGCCGAGCAGCTGCTCGGCCGCGCGTGCCGCGGTCTCCGGACCGCCGGATCCCGTCGCGGACAATCGGTCGCCGAAATGCGGATCACCGGGTAATGCTCGCCGGGCAAGACGAAGGAAGGCGATCACCGCGGGGTTGTGGTCGGTGTCCGGCAGCCGCTTCGCGGCTCCGCTGGACTGCTGTGGCGACGGGTCCGGTCGATGGTCCGGTGATCCGTCAACTTCCCCGGCGGCGCGCCAGCGACGCCACCCCAGACGAGATCGCCGCGCAGCCCCCGGGTCGGGGCCGGGTGGCGGCGGTGCGGACGATGACACCGGCAGCCAACTAATCAGCAGCTGGCTTTGGGGCGGCCTCGGCAGCTGGCTTCGCGGGGGCCTCGGCAGCTGGCTTCGCGGCGCGCTGCTTCAGCGTCCCGCTCGCGCTGCGCACCATCCTGGCCACGAACTCGTTCGTCGTCGTGGCGAGTTGCTCGTAGTAGTCCCCGATGGCGTCGAGGACCTTCTTGCGCCGCTCTGGGTCGCCGAGGTCGGGCAGCGCCTCGTCGAGGCGGTCAACGAACTTGCGCATGGCCTCGATCACGGTCTGCTGTCTGTCTCTGACTGATTCGAGCACCTTTTCGGACAGAGCCTCCGCTCGTTCTGCCACCGTCTTCTTGTCAGTGCTCTCTGCCATGATCGCGCTCCTCAAGGGTTGAATGCAGAAACGAGTCTTGAATGGCTCGGCATCAGACTGCACTCCGAACCTCGGCGTTCTGTAGGGCCGATGGTCCCGGCTCCGCCTGATGTTGCGGGGCCGGCTGATTTCCGGGCGAGCTGCATAAAGTTGTCGGTGCCGCGGCGGGGCCGGTTGGCGGCGGTGCAGGCGCTGACGCCCGCCGGCCCCGGCCAGACCCCTTAAGAGGACGGTTGGCGGCGGTGCGGTCGAGCAGCTGCCTTTCTTGTGGTGCCTTTAGCAGCTGCCTTTTTCGTGGTGCCTTTAGGAGCTGCCTTTCTTGAGGTGGTGCCACGAGCAGCTGCCTTTTTCGTGGTGCCACGAGCAGCTGCCTTTATCGCGGTGCCCTTAGCAGCTAGCTTTGTGGTGCCCGCTGCCTTTTTTGCGGTGTCCTTAGCAGCTGCCTTCTTTGTGATGCCCTTAGCAGCTGGCTTCGCGGCGCGCTGCTTCAGCGTCCCGCTGGCGCTGCGCACCATCCTGGCCACGAACTCGTTCGTCGTCGTGGCGAGTTGCTCGTAGTAGTCCCCGATGGCATCGACGACCTTCTTGCGCACCGACGGGTCGACGAGGCTGGGTATCGCATCGTCGAGGCGGTCAACGAACTTGCGCATGGCCTCGATCATGGACTGCTGTCTGTCTCTGACCGATTCGAGCACCTCTTCGGACAGAGCCTCCGCTCGTTCCGCCACCGTCTCCTTGGCAGTGCGCTTTGCCATGATCGCGCTCCTTTGGGGTTGAATGCAGACGCGAGCCTATTCGTCAACTGGTTCCCGGCGCGCTGAAACTGCTGAAAGCCGTTTGTTAATTCGGGTGTTCCCGAGCGACTTGACAGACTGTCGGTGCCGCAATGGACGTGCCGGGAGTGCGGTGGTGTGTTGTCCGGGCCGCCGGTGACGGCCGGTTGCCAGGCACCGCGATAGTGCGATAGGCGCTCGTCCAATGGCTACGGCGGTAGAACAGTCTGACTCGACTCTTTGACCTAGCCCTGGCGTCTGCCGTGCTGTCGGCCGACCGGAAGGTGCCTTCTGCACCTTGCTCCCCAGATCACCGGCGAGAGACTCGAACTGCACCTCGTCGGGCAGCGGCGACCTCATCGTCGCGTTACCCTCGCTCCTCACCGTCGCCGTGGTCTGCACCGTCGCCAACTTGTTCAGGAAGTCGCTTTGATCATCACGGGCGAGCGGATGCAGAGCCACCCGGCGCAGCGTCCGCCATACCGCCCCCTCGGTTTGGGTGTTCTCGTGGACGGGACGCTAGGCCGCCGCGGCGACGGTCCTCGGTACTGACCCTGGACACGCCGTGCCGGGAGACGAGCAGCACACCGCGCCGCCGTTACAGTCCGTGCCATGCAGGCCAATACCGCCGACGCTCTGCGGCTGTGGTCGTGGATCATTGCCGGGGCGGTGGTGCTGGCGGTCAGCATCGTGTGCGCGGTGCTAGTGTCCTGGAAATACACGTCCATCGCCACACAGTTCGTCGGTTCGCTGTTGGCATTTCTCGGGCTTCTGTTCGCTTACCTGCGCGCAAGACATCGCGGCGACACCGCGAGGGAGCAGCTGCGCGAGTTCGGGTTGCGGCTGATCGGTAGACGCCGGATCGATCGACATTCCGTAGACGCCTCGGCGACCGCCACACTGCGCGCATATGCCTACGCCGAGGTGGTCCTGCAGGATCGGCCAGAGCTACCGACACAGGAGCAGATCGACAACCTGGCCGCCTATATCCGCGACCACGTGATGGGCAACTTCAAGCAGATATTCGAGCGGCTAGATCGACTGAAGTCCGATGTTGATCGTGCGCACAACGCAGCGGCAGAAAAGTCCGCCGAGGCTTACGACAAAGCCAAGGCCGAGCTGGAGCAGCTGCGCCGTGAGCTGGACCGAACACAGGTGCTCGATCTTCGATGGGCCATTTTCGGCATCTACATCGCAACCATTGGTGTGGCGCTGAGCTACTGGGCGTAGCTTTTTGGCTGCCGCAAGGTGCGAACAACCTGGTCACGGCGTTATGCACCCTATTCTCACCTCGCCTAGGCAGGCGACCCAGTGCCGCGCTATCGCGGCTCCGACGGTTCGCTGGCGAACCGCCGCGTGTGGGCGCAGGTGGGCGATCACTCACCCGACGGCATCTGCCTCGACCGCGACGGCGCGGCCTGGTTCGCCGACGTCGGTGATCGGTGCTGCGTGCGTGTCGCGGAGGGGGGTCAGATCTTGGATCGGGTGCAGCTCGACTGTGGCGCGTTCGCCTGCATGCTCGGCGGGGACGACGGGTCCACCCTGTTCGTCGTCGCCGCTCACTGGCCCGGAGCGGAACACTTTATGGACCACACGGCCTGGGATGGCACCGTGTTCAGCGCCCCCGCGCCCGCCCCTGGGTCGGGGTGGCCGGGGTCCCCACGACCGAACCTGAATCCCTGAACCGATGGTGGCTTTCAATTCCGGCAGCGGTGAGCGGCACTCTCTGTACCCCTACTGATGCCCGGCTTGGATCATCCTCCCCGTTGCCGACGACATCGCGACGTGTCGTCCCACACCGTGGCGACACCGGGCAGAAGCCCGCCGGGGGCCTAGTCGATGCCATGAGCCTGGTAGGGGGGAGCCGGTGCGGGCGGGGTGGTGGTCATGGACGATAAGCCCGGACGGCGTTAGCTGGTCGTGCTCTAATTGCGTCACTATTTTCACGCGCACAACCTAGGGTGACGACGGATGAAAAGACGGATGAAAGACGCTAGCGGGACGGCTGGCGATACCGGCGATAGCCGCGTGGCGGTGAATGTGCGGGTGCGTGTATATCCGGGGACGGACGGCGAGGTCGGGGGGACTGTGGTCGAGGATTTCGGCGATCTGGCGGGGCACGCAGTGGATATCGGTGAGAACCATATAGCTGGCCCCGCGCGGAGATGGGCGGTGGCGCTCGACGCGGGCGGTTTGGTTTTCGTCGACAGCGACCAGTTGGTCGCCGAGTAGTTTTAGCTGTCGCGGTTTACCCACCGTCGGGCGACCATCTTTTCCAGTTGCGGCGGCGCTATCGGACAATAGGGTGCCAGCCAGCGTGCAGAACCCCAGATCGCACTTTAGTCAACGCTCCGACTGCTCGATCTCGTCAAGCTGTCTGTCGAGGTCCGTTAATTCGATTGCCAGACGCCGCAATTGGCGTGCGACGGCTGCGCGCCGCTGCTCAAGCAGCGCGCGGCGCTCTTCGCGGCCCATGTTGTGTGCGTCTGTCTGCATGGTGGTCGCTCCCGGTGGTCTGGCTGTGAAGTTGCAGACACCCGGCAGTGTGCGGCTGGTGCGCTGACCTGGCCAGCTCGCGCCGCGACTGACAGCACAATTGACAAGCAACCGACACCGACCCGTGACCGGGCACCCCGTCAGCGGTACCGACCGACCGGCTCAGTGCCCGCAGACGCGCGTGTCGCTCATCTTCGATGCCGTGGTCTGCGGCTCCGGCACCACGGGTCTGCACACCGTGGTGTCCACGGCGACACTTCACGGGCCATCGTCTCGTTGCCGTCCCATGGGGTGATGGTCTGCGAGATAAGTTCTGATGGACCTCCGCACGTTTCGCAGAAATAGTCCGGGTCTGGCTGAGTGTGAATCTGAAGCGGCATGGCGTCGATTGTGGGGGGACCGTCGGGCGCATCGGTCCCTGGACACGCGCGGACCGGTCTCGAACGTGGCCGCATCTTGGCCACAACTTGGATACCGGGGGCAAACCCATTCAACGTTGTGCCCGGCGCGCGCGGGAAAAGTCTCTGGCCATGGAGCTTGGCTTCGAGGGGCACGGGCCGCAGATCAGGCTCGTGTCGAGGTCCCGCACCTGTCGGCGGCGGTTCCAGGCGCGGGCGTCGCTGCGCTACATCCGAAGTTGGCGGTGCCATTGCGGCGGCGACAATCCAAGTCGAACATGTGATGCCGCAAAAGTGAGCGCGCGAGCAGCGAAACGACCAGTGCCAAGACGTATCTCGGCCCTCAGTGGGCGGACGTCAGCGCACCGGACGACGGCTCCGAGCGCGTTCAGGCCGCAACGCCTTCCGGGCAGGATCGCGCCCGCCATCAATCCACAGAAGAAGCCCAGAAGGAAGAACCCGCGTGCGCGTCGCTTGTTCCTCCGCACAACAGCTGATGCGATGAATCCACATGTCGCCGCAATGATGGCTACCGCGAGGAGCAGAGAAATCAGATGTGTCGGTCCGAGCGACCCCATATCGCAACCTCCGGGCCGTCGTCTGCGTAGGCCGCTTGCCCGATCCAACCACCGTCTTCGCCGGACCAGCATTGCTGGCCAATGTTTGTAACCAAAGCGAGCATGAAGCGTTAGCCGCCCGCTGCCTCGCGACATGGCCGTCCCTGATCCGCGAGGTCGCCGGGCTGCAGCGCGCCGGGCAGGGCTTCACCGTTACATCGCACCTGGGTGGGCGGAGCTCTCGGGGTTATGAGGCAAGATGCTCTCGGGCGGGGGTACCGCCGACCTTGGGAGGCGCGCAGGAGTGGAGGAAGGAGTCGGCGATGAAAGCCAACGTAGGCGACTGGTTGGTGATCAAGGGCACGACAACCGAGCGCTCGGACCAGCGGGGGCTTATTACGGAGGTGTGCTCCGCGGACGGCTCGCCTCCCTACGTGGTGCGGTGGCTCGCCACCGGCCATGTAGCGACGGTGGTTCCCGGCCCTGACGCCATTGTGGTGACACCGGAGGAGCAGGAAGCAGCGGGATAGAGTACCGACGGCGGAACCGGTCTGAACTGAACTGCCACTCGATGCCGGGATGGGTACGCAGTGGGTATGCAGCAGATCCTGAATAGAACTTTTGGGCAGGGTTACCTGCGGCGATCTTGACAGGGGCTCGGTGTCACGACGTTGTCACAAACGAGTCTTCCGATGCAGGTCCCCACGTGCGTAGTCTCGAATCGGCACTGACGAAAGATCCACAATTATGAAGGCAACGGTTACCCCCGAAGTCGAAAACGCCATCGCCGACATCGCCCGGCGCCACGGGCTCTCCCGCGAGGCGGTGCTGTCCATGCTGTTTGCTCTCCACGTCGGTGGCGGCACCATGGCCCAGTTCTCGATCCCCGAGCTCGGCGGGTCCGGGCAATGGATGCAGGGCGGGATGACGATGGTCGGCGGCAACATGTTCGACAACGCGCTCAAGGCGCGCGTCGATGCGCTGTGCAGCGAGTTGGCCCAACTGCTTGCCACCACCGCAGTGTTTCCCCCCTCGGCCAACTGGTGGCCGGCCAACCTCGGCGTTCCCAGCTCGGTCGGCGGGCAGAACACTGTGCGCTACGCAATCTTCCCGAGTACCCGGCGGCTCGCGATCCAGATCAACGGTGTCACAAAGGTTTTTGACACAGGCGACCACCATATCGGTGGCGTGCAACAACAGCAGCAGGGCGGCGGTGGCGTGCAACAACAGCAGCAGGGCGGCGCATACGAGGGTCGGCCTGGCGGCGGCGCGGCGGGCTCGGTGACCTTTACCAGCCAGTTCGGCACCTTCGACGTATCGAGCCTGCCTGAGGTCGGTACGCACCGGGTGACCGAAACTCCTGCCGCGGCACTCGCCCCGCACCACCAGTCGCAGTACCAGTCCCAACCGGCACCGCAATTCGCACCTCAGACGCAGGCACCCGAGCCTGCTTCCGGCGCGTCCGGGGATCCCGCGGCCATCGTCGCGGCCATCGAGTCGCTGGCCGGGCTGCATGAGCGCGGCATCCTCTCCGACGAGGAGTTCGCCGCGAAGAAGGCCGAACTGCTCGGCCGGCTCTGAGGCGCTACCGCTCCCAAGTTGCTGGCCATGAGGTGATGCCAGCCTATCCGAGAGTCGCCAGTTCACATACAGTTCACGCGGCCCGCTCATCGCTTCAGAAAGTGCCCCTGAACTGCTGTGGAACCGGTGCGCGATACTGGGATTGAAGTTGTCAATGCACTGGTTGGTGCGTTTCTTCCCGGGTTATGTTCTGTCCAGCGCCGTGTCGGTTACTTCCAGCAGAGTGACCTTGCTTCACGAGATGCGCCAGCTCCGACTAGATGCACGCCAACCCCACGCTCGTGGGTGGCTCAGATGACGAAGCGGCTGGCACCAACCGGTGTCGGGCAAGAGCGCCTCCTTTACGGAGGCTCGGAACTATGGAGTCTCCATGTCCGGGTATGTCTGGGATCTTTCCGGTACCGACTAAGCAGTGCGCCTCATACGGGCCGGGCCATCAGATTCACTGGATCCATTTCAACCACTCCATGAGGGAGCCGTCGGTGGTCATCCCTGTCACCGCAGTGGTAGATGACGACGGGCTGGTGCACATCGAGGGCGATGACCTATCTCTGGTCCGGTGGAATCACCGACCGGCGCTGTTACACGCTGCGCTGCAACGCTTCGGCGGGATGGCGGACTGGAAGCCCCGCTGGCAAATCCTCGCGGTCCCCGCGGAAGCGTTCATGGGGGGTGCGGGAAGCGTATTCAACTTGGCGACACTTGAGGAAAGGAGAGAGTGCCGAGTTCTCCGCTCTACCAACCCCGACCACCTGGTTCCCAGCGCGCCGTCCCCGACGAATGTTTCGCCCCTGCGGATCGCCGCCCGGCATGCCGCTGGGAGGCCCAGGGCTCGGCGGCGCATACAACTCGACGGGCACTGACTGCCGAATTACCCGCCGAGGTTTGGTCCGAATGAGCGAGCATCACCGCGGCCCGCGGCATGAATGATAACGGCCACAGCATTAAGGACATCGTCAAATACCTCGGGCTTAGCCGCGCCACCCTCTATCGGTACCTGGCCGAAAGCGACGAGGACTAACGCCACGTTGGCCGGCGGTACCACGATCGCGGCCACCCCGACCAGTGTCGGAACGGTTCGTAGTCGCCCAGCGGCATCCAGTCCATCGCACTCATTCTTCGACTTTCCACCCGCGGACCCTGCTTACGCCGCCGAAGTTGTCGAACGTCGCGCAGTGCTCATTGGCCGTCTTCTTCTTGGCCGTCTTCTTCCGCTTGGTCTTCTTCGTCCGCGGCACGACCGGGCAAGAATGTTCCGGGAGCGCCAGGTCCACCCGCCACAAAATCAGGGTCTCCGATGGTCGCGACAACGGTGTGAGCGGCACTGAGCTGGTTCCCCAGTGCTTCAAGCCTGTCCCATAGCACCTCGTCGTAATTGCCGTAGCGAAGCCCTTTCTGGCCAAACTTCTCCCCTTTAAGGTCGAACACGATGCTGCCGCCACCGCTGATGTTGGCAGCGGCAGTCAGTGTGGCCGGACCGGGTTCTACCCGAAATTTCTGCAGCCATCCGTGTTCCGCGGCGGCTTCGAGCAGCTCGTCTCGGTCGACGGTATAGCCGCCGGCCTCCAACTCATCGATGACTGCCGGTAGGGCCTCGTTCCACACCCCGTCCAGCGAGGTTGTCGATTCCGGGACCAAGATCAGCGTCATTTTGATCACGAGAGCGTGTTTATCACCCCGCCCACCAGAGCGGACGGGGTGGGCGCTGACGAGCCCTCGTGGATAGCAACGCGGATAGCAACGGCACTCAATTTGTGCCTGTCCGGGAGTATCCGCCGACATACGAAACGACTTCTGAACTGCTCAGATGGGATGTCCGAGAACACCCGCGTACGCCAAATATGACACTGGGGGTCAAGTGGTCACAGTTACAAATCCTGTCAGCCCGACCCAGAAAAACCATGCCTGACCTGCGATAATCGGTTTGCATAGGTCCATTCACGCAACTGTTTGGGCCTGTTGGGACCACGTGTTGACCGTTTTCGGGACCACTCAGGCCCCTGCGAATACCTGGACCGCACTTGTCCGCCGGTCAAGTGGTCGACAGCAGGTTCAACTCCTGCAGCCCGACAGAGGTGACAGACAACCAACCTCGCCGTGTGGCCAGCACGCCCTTCTCAACGAGGCGTTTCAGGGCGGCACGCATTCAGAATTCGGAAGGAAGGTGGGCGTGTGCCGATCAGGAATTCCGGGCCGTATTCGCCGAAACCCTGGTCCTGTGCCCACGCTTTTTTGGCTGTGGGTCCGCGAGCATGCGTTGCAGCTTTTCCGTCAGGTCGACGTCGTTGATTCCAGGCCAAAGCTGCTCGGCCAGGTCGAGGACGAGAATGCAGTCTTCGCATCCGGGAGCGCCGTCGGGTGCGTCGGATAGGTCGAAGATCTCCCTTGTCCTGGCCATTGCATCTTTCAGCAGCCCATCGCCAAGCGGGATCTCGACGACACGGGCTCGGAAGCCCATGACGAAGCCGTCTTCGCGACAGTTCCCGCAGTAGTTGACTGCGTCGCCCTTCGTAGCGGGCTCCATGTAGATGAGCGCCAAATGGGATATCGGCGCCGGGCCGCAGTCAGCTGCGATGCGGGCATACGCGTTGAGCTGCACTTTGTAGCGCGGCATCAGCTTCTTGTTCTGAGCGTCGGTGAAGCGCGCCGTCTTATAGTCAGCGATTAAGTAGGAACCGTCGGCGTACTCGAAGATCGCGTCGGCTGCGCCTGTTAGGTGGATGCCGTACTCAGGATCGACGGTCTGAAACTGCGACCAGTGTCGAGGCTCCTGGTAGGCGACGATTGTCCCCAGCGGTGAGAGCCACCCAGGCGGCACACCGTGGGCCTCGAACCACGAGTGAACGATGTCCTTGGTGTAGGAGTCGATCGAACTGAAGATGCTCGGAAACATCTGAAACGGCAGGTGGTGATTGAGATGCAGCTTCACCCAAAAGCAGCGCTCGCAGAGATCATCCATGACGACTTCCCCGAGCCGGCTCGCGGAGATCCGGATCGCCTTCACAGACCAACCGTGGCGAGGACGTAGCTCCATGTCAACAAGGAGATCGCGACGGGTTGGGACACTGAGATTCGCCGCCATCTGCCATCATGTCTGCTTCCCGCGTTGAGCATGTATCCGGCGGAGCAGTGTCGTAAGGTCCGAGTTGACGAACGCTGGGAGGCGTAGTGAACGGTCGGCCCTCCATCGGTGATACTGCGGCCCATGAGCCGTCGTTTAAGCAGCTTGCGTCATACCGACATTGCCTGGCGCGGATGCAGGCAGCATGGCCTGAGTTCGCTAGTCGGCGACGCGAACGACTCCGGCAGGGCCTGTTTGACGCGCCGGTCGAAAAGATCGCCGAGAACATCGTAGAGGACTTGTTCACAACAGTTCTCGATTGGTCGCTCAGCGACGTGAACCTTCAGGTCGGGCGCGCCGACGTGGTGTTGTCGGCACTGGGAATCAAACGGCTCGTGGTCGAGGTCAAACGACCTGGCACCCTGGTATGGCACCGGAGAGCCGTCGAAGCGGCGTTAGATCAAGCGCGCCGTTACGCGGCAAGTCAGCGAGTTGGCGCCGTCTCGATTAGCGATGGCCACATGCTGTATGCGGCGGACGTCGCGCGCGGCGGTATACACGATCGAGCGCTCGTCGCGCTGGATGGGGTCAATGCGCCGGAGGATCTCTGGTGGGTCTCCGTGCACGGCATCTACCGACCCTGCCCCGGCACCGTCACCGGCCTGGACCTGCCAACCGGCATGGAAATCACAACGACAACCGACGACGGAGGCGAGGCACTACTTCATCCGAAGTACCGGCTTCCTTCACGCTGCTTCGCTTATGTTGGTTCCGCGGCCGACGTTCACAGTTGGAAACTGCCTTATCTGTTGGGAAATGGCGACCCAGATATTAAGCGTCTCCCCAAGGCGATCCAATCGATCCTCAGTAACTATCGCGGTGTCAAAGTCGACATCCCCCGTACCGCCGTCGGCGACGTGCTGGTCAGGCTCGGCATCGCGGCTACGACGTTGCGCAAAATGCCATGCCAGACGACTTCTGCGGCGGACGCCTACGTAGAAGCGCACCAAGCGCTCGAACAGCTCGACCGTCTGAACGATGTCGGTTGTTGCCCCGGATAGTGACCGCGCGCTTCAATGTGTGCGCCCCGAGCGCCGCAGTTGCCGGTGGGCCCGCATGCGACCGTGGGGACCAATTGGGGACCCAAACGTGAGGCACGATGCTGAACGATCTGCGCGTCCATGCACGTCGTGCCGCGCCAAAACCTGCCGCCTGACGCCGCCGACCAGGGAGAATGCGTTACCGCTATTTATTGGGGGTCAAGTGGTCGCAGGTTCAAAACCTGTCAGCCCGACGCAGGTCAGACGGTGTTTTCTGGACCCTTCGGCCGTCAGATCGGTCGCCGTACCCCAATGAAATACCTCAATGAGCTTCCGACAGCCGCTAACCAGCAAACTTTAGGGTCTGTGGAGTCGGAGCTGGGTGAACCATCCGAATTGTGGTAGGGCGCTGGAAGATTCGCGCTTGGGTGCCGTCATGTCAGCCTCGGCGTTTGTAGCGGCTCTGGGCGTACTCCTCCACCCATTGACGGCTTGAGCGCCACTGCCCGTCAGAGCCTTTTGTGGCCTGCAGCGCACCGCGGTTAGCGGCCACGCGCAGCGCCGTGGCGTTGAACTCGTCGGTCGCGAGCGCGGCCAGTGGGACTAAGCGCGCCGGCCCGGCAATTGCCGGCACGATGAATTTGTAGAGGTTGTCCATAATAGCGCGGGCGATGAACTCGCCTAGTGCGCCGTAGTCGCCGGCGTCGGCGCGCTGCAGCGCTCGCAAATACTTGCGGCGGTCGTTTTTGTAGATGATGGCCGGCGGGTATCCCAGGCGCACGAGGATGAGGTTGAGTACCAGTCGTCCGGTCCGTCCGTTGCCGTCGAGGAACGGGTGGATCGCCTCGAAGTCGCGGTGAACCTTGGCGATCTGTTCCGGGAAGTTCGGGGAGCGGGCCTCGACGTCGTTGGCTTGGTCGAGCCATGAGGCCATTTCCGCGTCGATGAGTGGCCAGGTCACGGGCTTCATTCCGCTGGGAAATTCTTCAATTTCGTGTTGGCGGAATGAGCCTGGGCCTTCGGCCGGCGTCGCGTCGGGATGTGGGTCGACGTCCCACACTAGTGCCATGACTTGCTGATGGACGTGGCGGACGTCCTGCATGGTGATATGGCGCTCGGGGTCGTAGCTGGTCGGCTGGATGCCTTCGCGGTAGACCCAGTCAGCGGCGTTGGCGTAGCCCTTAACCTCCATGTATTCGCGGAGTTGCTTCGCGCCGACGGCGCGGCCCTCGTCGAGTAGCTTCTCGACTTCGCTGATGACCAGAGTGTTGCCTTCGATGGCTGTCGAGTGATGCGCTTCGGCTGTCCAGATGTCTTTCCAGATGCCTGCGGCTTCGAGCGGGCTCGGCAGGCCGCCAAGCCGGTTCCATAGTTCGGGTATCTGGGTGTCGAGTCGGTTGTAGACCTCGGATCGTGCCGGTCGGCCCCTTGTGGCCACAGCGCTCCCCTGACCTCTCCTTTGTTGCTCTGAATTCGTACGCTGCGTCGATTTAAAACGTACAGTACAAAATCTCTGCCAGTGAGCTGCGGAAACGTAAGCATTTCGTACTGTACACTTTATTTCCCTCTAGCGTACACATTTGCTTGACCCGCTGTCGGACTGTGAATACGATGATGAGATTCGCCCGCGACGCTGCGGTGGTGCTGCTGCTGGTGGTGCTGCCGCTGGTGGTGCCGGCGCTGCCGGCGGTGACGGCGGCGATGACCGTCGCGGGTAGCGCGACAAAACCAAGAACGGCATTCCGTCGATTCCCGCCCCGACCGGCCCGCGAGTGTGGGTCAGCGATTGGAGTCCTCCACAGTTAGGTGGATCGTGTGGTCCTGGCATCGAAAAAACAAGTCCGCCACGCAAACGCGACCGAAAGCCTGACGACCAAACCCCCGTTGTGCCAAGAGTGTGCCAAGACGCGCCGACACAGCCCGACAATCCGTGGACAGAGTGGGCACGAACCAGCCGCTGAACTGGGCATTCCAAGACGCTATGGCGCCGTGTGAAACGCGGTGGACAGTCCGGTTCGGATTTACACACCAGCGGTCGGCGGTTCGATACCGTCCGCGCCCACCCACGCTTGAATAGCGATTTGCGCAGTTAGATAGCGGTATCGGAGTTTGCTCGAGGTCGTTGTGGCCGTCGTGTGGCCCCATTTGGCCGCTGTTTGGCGTAACCGGGCACATCGGTGTTGGTGTGGCAATCTCGGGGGCGTGAACGAGCATCCTGATTTTCGACAGTGCCAGCGCGGGACGGACAGCGCCGCCCGTGCGGCCACTGTCGCAGGAGCAGCAGCCGGCGATCAAAGCCGATCTGTATGCCGCAGTGGATGCGCTGCGCGCCGATATGCGTGAACTGCTAGAGCAGGTCCGCACGTTGATTCAGGAAGCGGATCGCCGGGTAAGCGACCTCGAGCGTGCCAGAGGCGGAGTGGTGAAGCGGCGAGTGCGCATCTGCCGACGTGAAACGCCGGGGTGTGTGCCGCGGCGTTGACACTCGGCGGCAGTATGAACTGGTGAACCCGTTTCGCATCGACGTTCCCGACGACGTTCTTGAAGATCTGCGATCGCGTCTCGCGCGCACCCGTTGGCCAGAAGCCGAATGTGTGGACGACTGGAGCCAGGGCATTCCGTTGGGTTACACCCGCGAGCTGGCCGACTATTGGGCCAACGAATACGACTGGCGGTCGCGTGAGGCCGCGCTCAACCGGTTCGACCAATTCATCACCGAGATCGATGGGCTGGACATTCATTTCATTCACCAGCGGTCGCCGCACGAGGACGCCTTCCCACTGCTGATCACTCACGGCTGGCCGGGCTCGATCGTGGAGTTTCACAAGGTGATCGAGCCGTTGACCAATCCGACGGCCCACAGTGGACGCGCCGAAGACGCGTTCCACGTCGTCTGCCCGTCGCTGCCGGGGTACGGGTTCTCCGGAAAGCCCACTCACACGGGATGGGGCGTCGAAAAGATCGCCGAGGCCTGGGAGACGCTGATGCGGCGCCTTGGCTACGACCGCTACGGCGCCCAGGGTGGCGACTGGGGCGCAGCCGTCACCACGCAGATAGGACGAAACCGCGGCCACTGCGTGGCCATCCATCTGAACATGCCGATCGGCAGGCCCACAGCTGAGGCGCTGGCCAATCCAACCGCGGAAGAGCAACAGGCCTTAGCCGCGTTGGCCGAGCACCGGAAGTGGGGCACCGGCTATTCCAAGCAGCAGTCCACCCGGCCGCAAACATTGGGCTACGGGTTGGTCGATTCGCCCGTGGGACAACTGGCGTGGATCGTCGAGAAGTTCTGGGCGTGGATGGATTGCGCTGGCAACCCTGAGAACGTGCTCAGCCGAGATGAGCTGCTCGACAACGTGATGATGTATTGGGTGACCGGCACCGCCGCTTCGTCGGCCCGCTTGTACTGGGAGAGCTTCAAGGTCTGGGGGCAAATGGACCGGGTCGAATTGCCTACTGGTGTCGCCGCTTTCCCCGGGGAGGTCCTGGGCGCACCGCGGTCGTGGTGCGAGCCGGTCTACAACATCACGCACTGGACAACAATGCCGCGCGGCGGACACTTTGCCGCATTTGAACAACCGGAGCTGTTCGTCGAGGACGTCCGCGCGTTCTTCGCCACGCAACGCTGACTCTAGCGCTAGACGATCCGCAGGCCCCGTCGCGCGCGGGATCGCATGTCCCACAAGTAAAGCCGATAGCCGAAGATCCACGCCCGGTGCGGAATCAGCCGGTCGGCCAGCCGCAGCGCGGACAATAGCCACTCGAACCGGCGCTGCTGGCTGCGTGACCAGTCCAGCTGCATCAACGCCCGGAACTCAGGGGCCAAGAATCCCGTCGTCGCGAACAGGTTGAGCGGCCCGGCCAGCGATCGCAACGGCCACGGCAGAAAAGCCAGCGAAGCCACCCCGCGCAGATGCTCTCGCACCGGCGGGTCGATGCTGCAGCTCGTCGAGAGAGCGCTTCCAGTACTCGTCGAACGCCACCCGGTCCGGCGGCCACATGCGCTCCGGCACCTGCAGCGTGGTACCCAACCGTTTGGCGTCGCGATAGACGGAGTCGGCGGTGGCGTCATCCAGCGGGCCGTGCAGGAATTCGCGCTGATCAACGAAGTAGCGGTACAGACAGGAGGCCACCCATAGCTGCAACTTGGGGTCAAAAGCGTTGTAGGACACCGGGCTTGACGATCTCGACCGAACCTGCCGATGTGCGACGTCCACGGCGGCGCGGATCAGAGCGCGGTCGGACTCGGTCCCGGTGGTCGCGACGGCCAGGTAGGTGCCGGTGGTGCGGGCCCGTTTGAACGGATGCTTGTAGACATTGCCGCTGTCCACCGGACTTTCCAGCACGCCATAACCGACGCCCGGCAATGACAGCTGCATGATCACGTTCGCGGCGGGCAACAACATGGCCGCGGGGTTCAGCAGGTCGGCGACCCGGGTTGCGGGCCGCTTCATCGCGGATGTCGCCTCATGGAATCGAGTAGACCATGTATGAGACGCTGCCGAGGTGTTTGCGACGACACGGCGAACCCGGATCGTCGGCGTGCTGGCCGGCTACCTGGCTGACCTCGCGCTGAGCGACCCGAAACGAGGTCATCCGGTCGCGGTATTCGGCCACGTGGCTGCCAAGTTGGAGCAAGTCACCTACCGCGACACCAGGCTTGCCGGCGCGGTGCATGTTGGGCTGTTGGTCGGTGCGGTGGGCTTGCTGGGCGTGGTGGTGCAGCAGGGCGCCGAGCGTCGGGGTCGGCTGTGGTCGATCGCGGCCACCGCGACGGCCACCTGGGTAGCACTGGGCGGAACATCATTGGCGCGCACCGGCCTGGAAATGTCGCAGCTGCTGGACCGCGGCGACGTCGACGCTGCGCGAGGCCTGCTGCCGTCGCTGTGCGGGCGCGATCCGGCCTGGCTGGACGGCGCGGGCCTGACGCGTGCGGCGGTGGAATCGGTCGCGGAGAACACCTCCGACGCCCAGCTGGCGCCGCTGCTGTGGTCGGCGGCAGGCGGCGTGCCCGCGGTGCTGGCATACCGCGCCCTCAACACCTTGGACTCGATGATCGGCTACCGCTCGCCGCGTTATATCCGATTCGGCTGGGCTGCAGCGAGATTGGATGACGCGGCCAACTACGTCGCCGCGCGGGTGACCGCGGCGCTGGTGGTGATCTGCGCACCGTTCGTCGGCGGATCACCCTCGGGTGCGCTGCGGGCCTGGCGTCGTGATGCCGTCCGTCATCCCAGCCCCAACGCCGGCGTCGTGGAGGCGGCCTTCGCCGGGGCACTGGGGGTGCGGCTGGGCGGGCCCACCCAGTACCACCATGAGCTGCAGATCCGACCCAGCCTCGGCGACGGCCGCGAGCCCACGCTGGCCGACCTGCGCCGTGCAGTGGCGCTGTCGTGGGTGGTCCAAGCTGGGGCCGTGTTGGTCGCCGGGCTGTTGGCTTACCGCCGGCGGCCGTAGCGGTCGGCGAGTTTCTCCTCGACGGTCCTCGGAGCCGCTGGGGGCGCTTTAGCGCTAGCGGGTGGTGCCTGCTGCTTTTCCAGGCGGCGGGCACGGATCTCGGAGTAAACAAAGTAGCTCAATCCGATCGGCGCGAGGATGCCGAACAAAATCCACTGGATGCCGTAGGACAGAAACGGCCCGGCGTCCAGGTGTGGCACGCCGATCACGCCGAGCCCGCCGGGTTGGTTGTCGACCAATTGCAGATAGGACCCGGCCAGCGGGACCTTGGTCAACATCGCGACCTGTTCGGTGTTGATCGAATACACCTGCTGCACACCGTCTCTGGTGAATGGGTCCTTGCCCGGGGCGGTGGGTTCGGAGTCCCGCAGCCGCGCCATAATGGTCACCGTCTCGGCCGGTGGGCGGGGGATCGGAGGGACATGAGATCCCTGCTCGGGCCGCACATAGCCACGGTCGACCAAGACGGTCGGCCCGTCGTCGACGACAAACGGTGCCAGCACCTCGAACGCCGGATCTCCCTCGACCACCCGCAACCGGGCCAGCACCTGAACGTCGGGCAGGTAATGCCCGGTTGCCGTCACCCTGCGCCACTGCGCGCTCGGGGCCGACGAATCCTGCTGTGGTAGCAAGGTTTTCAGCGGCACCGGTGGGGTGTTGAGGGAGTACTCGATTTGGTGGTTCTCCCGCGATGTCCTGGTGTTCTTTCCCAGCTGCCATGGCGCGAGCACCATAAAGCACAGGTAGGTGAAGGCGATGACGACCAGCGCCAGCGCTATCCAGCCCGGCCGCAGCAGGAACTGGGGGCACCTCCCGCTTGCGGGGGACAGGCGACGCATCAGCCGTGTCCGTTCTGCGCGAGTTGTTCGTCGACCCAGTCATGCAGGCCGGGCAGGGCGGCCTCGATGACGGCGAAAACCTCCTCGAAGTCTTCGTGGTCGCCGTAGTAGGGGTCGTCGACGTCGAGGACATAGGCACCCGAGCGCGGGTCGAACGATCGCAGCATCCGTAACCGGTCGTCCTCGACACCCAGCTGTCGCAAAATCCGAACATGGTTGCGGCCCAAGGCCACCACCAGATCAGCGGCCAGGTGGTCGGCATCGAGTTGTGCGGCGCAGTGCTCGGTGGGGTAGCCATGGGCGCGCAGGACGCGAGCCGCCCGCTGGTCGGCGCAGTTGCCGATATGCCAGTTGCCGGTGCCGGCACTGGTCACCCGCACCGCGTCACCCAGACCGCGCCGCCGCAGCTGGTCGGCGAACATCTTCTCGGCCATCGGCGAACGGCAGATGTTGCCGGTGCAGACGAACGTGATGTGCAGCGCTCTTGGATCAGACACCCAGTGCCCTCCGCAGCTCGGCGATCGTGGCGGCATGCGTCACGACAGTGGCGCCGACGGGCGTGCTCCCGTCAGCGAAGTCGGCCTGCCCGTAGCCCCAGCCGACCACCACGGCGTCGATGCCGTGTGCGGCCGCGCCCTCCACGTCGTGGCTGCGGTCGCCGACCATGAGCACGCGCTCGGGCAGCGGCTGCAGCTGCGCCAGCGCGTGGGCCAGCACCTCCTCCTTCCTCTTGCGGGAGCCGTCGGGACTTGCACCGGCGACGACCTCGAAATGCTGGTCAAGCCCGAAATGGGCGAGGATGCGCCGGGCCGTCGGTTCCAACTTGGAGGTGGCCACAGCCAGCCGGACACCGGCCGCGCGCAGATCGGCCAGCAGCGGCTCGATCCCGTCGAACAGGGTGTTCATCGCCCAGCCCCGGGTGCCGTACTCGGCTCGGAAGGCCGCGATCGCCTTGTCGGCGTCCTCGCCGAGCTCCATCGCGCGGAAGGTGTCGTCCATTGGCGGGCCAACGATCTGCGCGGCCAGGTCGCCGTCGGGCACTGGGGCACCGATGTGGCCGAGCGCGTGCAGGAAGCTGGCCACGATCCCCTCCGCCGAGTCGGTAAGCGTGCCGTCGAGATCGAAGATCACCAGCTGCGCCGCCGAGACTGTGCCTGTCACCTCACCATTGTCCTTGATGGGCAAACCCTGGTGTGACGGTGTTCCTGCAACGCTCCCACGGCGGCCCACTAGTGTTTCACGGATGGCGAGTCTGCACCCGAGCCCGCCGGCGGCGGCGCGCTATCACGGTGATCAGGCCGTCGCGCCCGGGATGCTGGATTTCGCCGTCAACGTCCGTCATGCGCAGCCGCCGGAGTGGCTGATGCAGCGGCTGGCCGCGCGGCTGCCGGATCTGGCGCGGTATCCCAGCGTGCAGGACGTGCACCGGGCGCAAGACGCGGTTGCCGAGCGACACGGCCGAGCCCGCGATGAGGTGGTGCTGCTGGCCGGGGCGGCAGAAGGGTTCGCCTTGTTACCCAACCTGCGTCCGGCGCGGGCGGTGATCCTTGCGCCCTCGTTCACCGAGCCGGCTGTGGCGCTGACCGCGGCCGGAGTGCCGGTTCACCATGTCGTGCTCGAGCCGCCGTTCGGCCTGGATGGTGCGGATGTGCCTGATGACGCCGACCTTGTCGTGGTGGGCAATCCGACCAACCCCACCTCGGTGTTGCACACCCGCGAGCAGGTCCTCGCGTTGCGCCGGCCCGGGCGGATTTTGGTGGTTGACGAGGCGTTCGCCGATTCCGTACCTGGCGAGCCGGAGTCGCTGGCCGGTGACTCGCTGCCCGATGTGCTGGTGCTGCGCAGTCTGACCAAGACGTGGGCGCTGGCCGGATTGCGGGTGGGCTACGCCCTGGGCTCGCCGGAGGTGTTGGCGCGGTTGACCGCGCAGCGCGCGCACTGGCCGGTGGGAACACTGCAACTGACGGCCATCGCGGCCTGTTGTGGCCCGCAGGCCGTCGCCGACGCTGCGGCCGGTGCGGTGCGGTTGGCGGCGTTGCGCGCCGAAATGGCGGCCGGTCTGGAATCGGTGGGTGCCGACGTCGTCGCCGGCGCGGCCCCGTTCGTATTGTTCCGCCGGCCGGAGGCCGTTCAGATACGAAACAGCTTGCAGAACAAGGGGATTGCTATTCGCCGGTGTGATACATTCGTCGGCCTGGACGAGCAGTATCTGCGGGCAGCGGTGCGCCGGGAGTGGCCGCTGCTGGTGCAAGCCATCTCGCAGGCGATCGCGTGCACGAATAACGGGAGGCACCGGTGAGTGTCCGGTTGGCCGACGTCATCGAGGTGCTGGATGAGGCCTACCCGCCGCGGCTTGCCCAATCGTGGGATTCGGTTGGCCTGGTGTGCGGCGACCCCGACGATGTGCTGGACTCGGTAACCGTTGCGGTCGATGCGACGCCTGCGGTCGTCGACGAAGTTCGGCCGGCCGGCCTGCTGCTGGCCCATCATCCGTTGCTGTTGCGCGGGGTCGATACCGTGGCGGCCAGCACGCCGAAGGGTGCACTGGTGCACCGCTTGATCCGAACGGGGCGTTCACTGTTCACCGCACACACCAACGCCGACTCGGCATCACCGGGTGTGTCCGACGCGCTGGCTCACGCTCTCGGCCTCACCGTCGAAGCCGTGCTCGAGCCCCTAACGGGTGCCGCCGATCTCGACAAGTGGGTCATCTACGTGCCGCGCGAGAACGCAGAAGCGGTGCAGGCGGCGGTGTTTGAGGCCGGCGCGGGCCACATCGGCGACTATTCGCACTGCAGCTGGAGCGTCAGCGGTATCGGGCAGTTCTTGCCGCATGACGGGGCGTCGCCGGCAGTGGGCAGCGTCGGCACCGTCGAGCGGGCGGCCGAGGACCGGTTCGAGGTCGTCGCACCCGCGCGGGCCCGGGCCGCGGTGCTAGCGGCCATGCGCGCCGCCCATCCCTACGAAGAGCCCGCGTTCGACATCTTCGCGCTGGTGCCCCCGCCCAGCAATGCCGGGTTGGGTCGCATCGGTACGCTGCCGCGACCAGAACCGTTGCACACCTTCGTTTCCCGCGTCGGCGCCGCGTTGCCGCAGACATCCTGGGGCGTGCGCGCCGCGGGGGACCCCGACATGCCGGTGTCGCGGGTTGCCGTCTGCGGCGGCGCCGGAGACTCGCTGCTGGCCACCGCGGCAGGCGCGGACGTGCAGGCCTATGTCACGGCTGATCTGCGGCACCATCCGGCCGACGAGCATCGCCGGGCCTCGAATGTGGCCCTGATCGACGTGGCGCATTGGGCAAGCGAATTCCCCTGGTGCGACCAGGCCGCCGAGATACTGCGGTCCCGTTTCGGTGCGGCGCTACCCGTGCATGTGTGCACCCTCCGCACCGACCCGTGGAATCTTGCCAACGATACTGGGAGAGATCAGTCATGAAAGCCGAAGTAGCACAGCAACGTTCGCTACTCGAATTGTCACAGCTGGATGCTGAGCTGTCCCGGATCGCGCACCGGGCCACCCACCTGCCACAGCAAGAGGCCTATGAGCGGATGCAGGCCGAACACAGCGTCGCCAGTGACCGGCTGGCCGCGTTTCGAATCGCGCTCGAAGACTTGGATGCTCAGGCGTCGCGATTCGAATCAGAGATCGATGCGGTGCGACAGCGTGAAGACCGCGACCGGTCGTTGCTCAAGTTGGGTGCGACGGACGCTAAGCAGCAGTCGGATCTACAGCACGAGCTGGAGACTCTTTTTCGTCGCCAGACCAGCCTGGAAGATTCGCTGCTGGATGTGATGGAGCGCCGCGAGGAGCTGCAGGCCCAGCTGGACGCCGAGCAGGGGACAATCGACGCGCTGCAGGCCGAGCTGGCCGGCGCCCAGCAGGCCCTCGATGCCGCACTCGCTGAAATCGACCAGGCCCGCCAGCTTCATTCATCGCGACGCGACACGCTGACCGCGACGCTGGACCCCGCCCTGTCCGCCATTTACGAACGACAGCGCGCCGGGGGAGGGCCGGGCGCCGGGCCATTGCTGGGACATCGGTGCGGCGCCTGCCGGATCGAGATCGACCGCGGCGAGCTGTCCCGTATCTCGGCCGCCGCCGAAGACGACGTGATGCGATGCCCGGAATGTGGCGCGATCCTGTTGCGGGTCAAGGGATTCGATCAGTGAGAGTTGTCATCGAAGCCGACGGCGGGTCGCGCGGCAATCCCGGACCGGCCGGATTCGGCGCGGTGGTGCGCACCGCAGACCGCTCGACCGTGCTAGCCGAGTCCAAGCAGGCTATCAGCTGGGCGACCAACAACGTCGCCGAATACCGGGCCCTGATAGCAGGTTTGGACGACGCCGTGAACCTGGGTGCCACTGAGGCCGATGTCTTCATGGATTCCAAGCTGGTGGTGGAGCAGATGTCCGGGCGGTGGAAAGTCAGGCACCCCGACCTCGTCGAGCTGCACGCCCAAGCCCGCAAGCTGGCGTCGAGGTTCGACCGAATCAGCTACGCGTGGGTCCCGCGGGATCGCAACTCGCACGCCGATCGGTTGGCCAATGAGGCGATGGACGCCGCGGCTGGTGTCGATGGCCCGGCAGAGGAATCCATCCCGCCGGTTGCCGAGCCGGCGAAAACCGTTGCGAAGCAATCTCTGACAGCGCCCGGATGGACCGGCGCGCGTGGTACGCCGACCAGGCTGCTGTTGCTGCGACACGGACAGACCGAGTTGTCGGTGCAGCGCCGCTATTCGGGGCGCGGCAACCCGGCACTCAACGAAATGGGTCGGGGGCAGGCTGGTGCTGCGGCGCGGTATCTGGCGCAGCGCGGCGGGATCGCTGCGGTGGTGTCCTCCCCACTGCAACGCGCCTACGACACCGCGGCGACGGCCGCCAAGGCGCTGGGCCTGGATGTGACCGTCGACGACGACTTGATCGAGACCGATTTCGGAGCCTGGGAAGGGTTGACGTTCGCCGAGGCCGCCGAACGCGATCCGGAGCTGCACAGGCGCTGGCTGCGCGATACCAGCGCCACGCCGCCGGGCGGGGAGAGCTTCGATGATGTGCTTGACCGGGTGCTTGGGGTGCGGGAGCGGATCATCGCCGGACACTTAGGCTCGACGGTGCTGGTGGTGTCACATGTGACGCCGATCAAGATGCTGCTGCGTCTGGCGCTGGACGGCGGGCCGGGCATCCTGTACCGGCTGCACCTTGACCTGGCGTCGTTGAGCATCGCCGAGTTCTATCCCGACGGGGCATCTTCGGTGCGTCTGGTGAACCAAACCGGCTATCTTTAGGTAGCAAGGGGGAGACATAGATGGCGACGCCTCAACAACCCAATGAATCCCTGGACGCTATTCCTGCGGATGTCCGGGCGCGGGTGATGGCGGCGGTGCTCGACGAGTTGGCGCGCTGGGGTGTCGAGCGGTTCAGCGTCGAGGCCTTGGCGGAGCGCCACCACCTCGATGTGGCGATGGTTTACCGCTACTGGGGCGATCGTCAACAACTAATCGTCGATGCGAGTCGCGCTGATGTCGAGACCTTGGGTTCGGCAACGGACACCGGCTCGTTGCGCGGAGACCTACTGGCTTTGACTCGGGCTGTGGCTGATTGGATCAATACCGAGGTCGGCCGCACTCTCCTGCGGGCGGCGGTCATGAACCGTCGTGGGCGTCACGACGAAGACACCCGAATGATGTTCTGGCGGGAGCGTTTCGTTGTCGTGCGCGCAGTGGTGGATCGGGCCAGGGAGCGTGGCGAATTACGTGATGGCGTGAATACATTGGCTGCTGTGCTGGTCGTTTTGGCGCCGCTCTACCTTCGTGCTCTTTATTCTGATGCCGCCGTCGACGACGACTACTGCGTGGCCATTGCCGACACGGCTTGGCATGCGCTCGCCCGCAAATAGACGCTCGCTCGGAGGCGACGCCGGCGAGAGGCGGGCAATCAGGTCGGAGCCGGAGTGAATACGACCGGCAGCGCCGCCGGCGAGCGAAACGCCACTCCCACGACATGCGGTGCCGGAGCGCTCGGGTCCAGCCGCAGATCCGGTAGCCGGTCCAGCAGCGCGTTGATTGCCACCGTCGCCTCCATGCGCGCCAGGTGCATGCCGAGGCACAGGTGCGGACCGCCGCCGAATGTCAGGTGCGCGATGTTCTTGCGGGTGGGATCGAAGCGGTCCGGGTCCGGGTACCGCGTCGGATCCCGGTTGGCGGCCGCGACACTGACGCTGACGTGCGTTCCCGCCGGGATCGCGACCCCGCCGAGCTCGCAGTCGCGGACCGCCCGTCGCACCACCGTGGTGATCGGCGGCTCCCAGCGCAACGCTTCCTCGAAGGCACCGCGCAGCATGCTGCGATCGGCCCGCAGCGCGTCCAGCAGCGCCGGCTCGGTGAGCAGGGCGACCAGCAGGTTTCCCGAGGCGCGGTAGGTCGTCTCGACTCCGGCGGGCAGGATCAGCAGCAAGAACGCGAAGATCTCGTCGTCGGTGAGCCGTGCGCCGTCTATCTCCGACTCCGCCAGCGTGCTGATCAGGTCGTCTTGCGGGTTTCGCCGCCGCTCGGCGAGGACCTGCGTGAAGTAGGCCTTCAGCGAGGCGGATGCGGCGATCCCGCAATTCCAGTCGTAGACCACATTGAGCAACTCGATCGACAGCCGCTGGAAGCGCAGGTAGTCCTCCCGCGGCAGGCCCATGATCCGCGCGATGACCTGGACCGGAAATGCGAAGGTGAACTCGCGGGCCAGCTCGGCTCGCCCGCGCGGCGCGAACCGGTCGATGAGCTCGTGGACCACCACCTCGACCAGCTCGCTGCGCCACCGCTCCAGCAGCGCCGTGCGGAACGACGGTGACACCAGAGCCCGGCTGGCCCGATGCTCGGCTCCCTCGAGTTCGAGCAGGGTGCGGCCCATGACCGGGCCCATGATCTGGTCGTAAATCGACGACGAGAAGGTATCCGGATGAGTGAGCACCGTCTGGCACTCGTTGTACCCGAGCACCGTCACCCCGAGGTCGCCAACCTGCCCGGAGCTGGTCTCGGCGAACGGATTTCCACGCATCACCCGGTGTTGGGCTTGCGCCTCGCGCAGCCGCTCGTGCACGTTTTCCACTTGCATGAGCAGCCCGCCCTGCAATTCGGCCGGGTCGAATTCGTCCAACTGGTTCGTCATGTCGGACTCCTAGCGCGCGCCGGCCGACACCGTCTCGGTATCACGCCCGGACCGCAGCACGATGCCGGGCAGGGCGCCGGTGGCGGCGCCGTCGCGACATACCCCGACACCACCGACCAGCACCGAGCTGATCCCGCGAGCGTCGGCGACCAACCGGGGCGCGCCCGCGGGAAGGTCGTAGCGGGTGTGCTCGGGCCCGTGGTCGATGGTCGCCGGGTCGAACAGCACCAGGTCCGCGTGCCAGCCGGGCGCGATCCGGCCGCGTTCGGTCAGCCCGTAGAACCGGGCCGGCACGTCGGTGATCAATCGAACAGCTTCCTCGAGCGTGACCACCTGGTGCTCGCGGACACCGTGGCCGAGCAGGGCCGTCGTGTAGATCGCGCCGCACATCATGTCCAGGTGGGCGCCGGCGTCCGAGCCGCCGATCACGGCACCCGGGTGGCGCCACACCTGTGCGCGCATCCGCCAGTCGGCTGCGTCGTCGCCGGTCAGCGGTGGGGTGAGCCCGGTGCGCAGCTCGTCGGCGATGACGATGTCCAACAGCGTGTCGAACGGCTCACCGCCACGGGCGGCCGCGACCTCGCCGACGCTGCGGCCGGTCGCGTCGGCGTTCTCGACGGCGAAGGTCTCGACGATGATCAGCCGATCCCATTGCGCGAGGCCGCGCAGCATGCCCGCCTCCTTCGAGGAGGCACCCTCGGCGAGGCGGCGACGCAGCCGCGGGTCGGCGAGTGCGGCAAGCCGCTGCGGCACCGGCAGATGCATGGTGTCGCGCCAGCCGGGCAGCCCGTCGAGCACGAAGCCGGAGAGGAACGAGAGCCGGATCTTCATGGCTTGCGGCAAGGTGAGTGCCACCACCCGGCCACCGCGTTCGGCGGCAACCTCGAAGGCGCGTAACTGCCGCTGGTGGCCATCGGGATTCGCCGCCGAGACGCCCAGCAGGTTCCAGTTCAGCGGCCGGTCGGCGGCGACGGACATGTCGGTGAGCAGCGCGATGTCGTCGTCGGTGAAGCCCAATAAGCAGCCGGGGATGATCGCCTCGAGCGTGGTGCCCGGATGAGCGCGCACGCCACCCGCGAGCGCCACCAGTTCCTCGCGCGACGCACTACGGGACGGCACCGGCTGGCCGGCACCGTCGTTGTGGGTCGGCGACTGCGAGGTCGATAGTCCGAGCGCGCCGGCGTCCAGTGCGTCGTGCAGCACCGCGACCATCCGCTCGATTTGCTCCGCGGATGCTTCGCCGCCGACGGCGTCGCTCCCCATCGCCGCCAGCCGAAGTGCCGAATGGCCAACCAGGAAGCCGGCATTGATGGCGATGCGGCCGTCGAGGCGGTCCAGCCAGTCGCCGAATGATGTCCATCCCCAGTCGAGGCCGGCTCGCAGCGCGTCGAGCGGCATCCCTTCGACCCGCGCGAGCATGCGGGTGAGGTAGTCGTGTTGATCGGATGCTGCGGGTGCCAGCGTGAAGCCGCAGTTGCCGCCGAAGACCGTGGTGACCCCATGCTGCACCGACGGGCTCGCGGTCGGGTCCCAGAACAGCTGCGCGTCGTAGTGGGTGTGCAGGTCGACGAACCCCGGCGCCAGCGTCTGCCCTTGGGCATCAACGGTTTTGGTGGCAAGTTCATCCACGTCACCGACCGCGACGATCCGTCCGTTACTGACGCCGACGTCGCCATGGCGGGCGGGTGCGCCGGTGCCGTCGACGATCTCGGCATCGCGAATCAACAAGTCGAGCACTGGCCTTCCTTTCTGAGCTTCCTACCCAGTGGCCGCAGAGCTGGCCAGCCACCCGTCGTCCGGAAGTGGGTGGCGGAACAGCTGTGCCGCGTTGCGGTGGGTGATCCGGGCCGCGTCCTCCGCCGACAGGCCGGCGAAGTTGCGCGCCACGACCTGTTGGGTGTCGGGCCAGGTCGAGTCGGCGTGCGGATAGTCGCTCTCGACGAGGATGCGGTCGGCCCCGATCGCGTCCAGCGCGCCAAACGCGTGCGGGTCGTCGATCGAGCAGAACCAGAAGTTGCGCCGCAGCACCTGGCTGGGCAGCAGGTCGCCCTTCCACGACCCGCCCTCGTGGCCCGAAGCGGAGTGCGCCAGAACATAATCGGCGCGGTCGCCGAGCATGGCCGCCCAGCCCAGTCCGCCCTCGGCCAGCGTGATGTTCAGCCGCGGGAAGCGGACCGGGATGCCCGACCACAACATGTCCGCGCAGGCGACCAGGCTGTTGACCGGGAACAGCGTGGTGATGGTTTCAAATGGAGTGTCCGGGGCGGGAATCGGCGCCCACTGCGCGGAACCGGTGTGTAGGCACAGGACGGTGTCCGTCTCCTCGCAGGCGGCGAAGAACGGATCCCACACGCCGCTGTGCAGGCTGCCGATTCCGCATTGGGCGGGCAACTCGGGAAAGCTCACCGCCTTGAAGCCGCGCGCGGCGTTACGGCGTATCTCCTCGGGCGCGAGCTGCGGGTCGGCGAGCCACGGCAGCTGCAGCGGGATGATCCGGTCCGGGTAGCTGCCGGCCCACACCTCGAGGTGCCAATCGTTCCATGCTCGCAGCGCGGCCAGCCCCAGCTCCAGGTCGTCGCTCTTCCAGAACACCGTCCCGGCGAACCCGGCGATCAGCGACGGGAAGTTCAACGACGCCCAGATGCCGGCCAGGTCCATGTCGGCGATCCGGGCGTCGATATCCCAACAGCCACGCCGCATCTCGTCGAACCGGGCGGCTTCCATACTCCATTCCTCGTGCGGCCGCCCGATCACCGCGTTGAGCCCGATATTCGGGTACTCCCGGTCCTCGTAGCGCCACACCTGGCGCCCGTCGTCGGTCTCGACGACCCTCGGCGCGCGGTCGGCTAAGGCGGTGGGAAGCCGGCCGGCGAACATATCGGGTGGCTCGATGACGTGGTCGTCGACCGAGATCACCACGTGCTGTCGCTGCCGGGGTTCAGGGTCTGGCAGCAGCGCCATACCTGACGACTATCGTCAGTTTTCAGGCGGTGTCAATGCTATCTATGCAATTTATATAAGGATCGGGTGCGATAAGGCCGGTCGGGGGACTGTGCAGGTAGCTAGCTCGGAACGGGGTGCCGCACGAACGTCCGTGCCTGGGTGAATGCCCGGATCCCCTCGACGCCGAGCTCCCGCCCAATGCCGGACTGGCCGCAGCCGCCGAACGGCAGGCGCGGGTCCTGCGCGGCCAGGCCGTGGCAGTTGACGCTGACCGTGCCCGCCACGAGCAGCCCCGCGATCCGGTCGGCGAGTGCGTCGTCACCGGTCCAGACCGACGCGGTAAGGCCGAATTCGGTTGCATTCGCTGCGGTTACGGCGTCCTCGATGCTGTCGTAACCGAAGATCGGCAGCACCGGGCCGAACTGCTCCTCGGTGGCCAGCGCCGAGTCCGGGGCCAGGTCGGTGACGACGGTCGGCAGCGCGAAGTATCCACCCGTGTCGGCGTCCGCCTCGCGGATCCGCCCCGCGGTCCGCACCGACGCGCCGTGTGCCTCGGCGTCGCCGATCAGCGCGGCCACCCGGTCGCGCCCGGCGGCGGTGTGCAGCGGCCCCAGCGTCACCTCATCGGCGAGGCCGTCGCCGACCACCTCCCGCTCGCAGCGCGCGAGCACCGCCTCGGCCAGCTCGCCGACCCGCTCCGTGGGCGCATACAGCCGCTTGATCGCCATGCAGACCTGACCGCCGGTGGTGTAGGTCGCGGTTACCAGCCGCTCCACCAGCTCGTCGCTGACCGTGATGTCGGACGCGACGATTGCGGCGTCGTTGCCGCCGAGCTCAAGCAACACCGGGGTGAGCCGCGGCGCGGCTGCCGCCATGACGGCGCGCCCGGTGGCGACGCCGCCGGTCAGCGAGATGAGGTCGATGCCCGGGTGGGTGACCAGCGCCTGGGCGAGTTCGCTGCCCGGGCCCGCGAGCACGTTCACCACACCAGGCGGCAGCGCCGCGGCGAGCGCCCCGGCGAGCTGTAGCGCCGCGAGTGGACAGGTCGGGGGCACCTTGACGACGGTGGTGTTGCCTGCGGTCAGCGCCGACACCAGCTTGGTCATCGTTAGCGCGAGCGGCCAGTTGAACGGGAGCACGAGCGCGGCCACACCGAACGGCTCCCGGTGCAGCCGTGGGTATTTCGACTGCGGGTCGACCTGCTCGGGCGCGAGCGCAGCCTCGGCCATCGACCCGATCAGTGCAGCGAGGCCCGGTCCGGTGCTGATCTCGAAATTCGCCTCGGTGAGCACCTTGCCGTGCTCTCGGGTGTACAGCCGCGCGCCATCCCGCCCCGCTAGCTGTTCGGCGGCCGTGGCCGCTGCGGCCGCAAAAGCGGCAACCCGCTCGGCGACGCTGAGCGCTCGCCAGCCGGGCGCTGCCCGCCGTGCCGCCAACACCGCTGCGTCGAGTTGGGCGCGGTCGGCGGCAGGCGCGTGGCCGACGATCTCGGCTGGCCGGGCCGGATTGTGTATGGGGTAGCTCCCGGCGGCGCCTGGCTGCAGCTCACCGCCGATCGTCAGCACGGCCTGATCGCCAGCGGCTTGGGTTCCCCGCGTCATCGTCGTTGATCCCGTCATAGCCGTCTCCTTAACCGTCTTCTTACGAGGCAACCTTGACCCGGTGCGGTTGTCCCGCCATCGTAAATCGCTATGACGCCGATCACAGGTTCGGGACAATGAAGGCGGTCGTGCTGCGCGAGGTCGGGCAGCCCACAGCGGTGGAGGAGCTCGCGCTACGGCCGGTCGGCAACAACGAAGTCCGGGTGCAGCTGGGCGCCAGCGGCGTGTGCCACAGCGACCTGACGATTCGCAACGGCGGCATTCCGACATTGCTGCCGTGCACGCTCGGTCACGAGGGCGCCGGAATCGTCGCTGAGGTGGGCGACGGCGTCACCACGGTCAGCCCGGGTGATCACGTCGTGTTGACGTGGAACGTGCCGTGCCGGCGCTGCCCGCACTGCCTGCGCGGCGAGTCCGAGCTGTGCCCAAACGGCCTCAAGCACGCCTTCGGAAAGCCGTACGCCGAGAGCTCGACCGGACCGGTATGGCCGGAAATGGGTGCCGGGACGCTGGCAGAACAGACGCTGCTACCGGCCGCAGCGGTCGTCCCGGTCAACCCGTCGCTGCCACTCGATCACGCTGCGCTGCTGGGCTGCGGGGTCACTACCGGGGTCGGTGCGGTGATACGCACCGCAGCCGTCCGCCCCGGCGAGAGCGTGCTGGTCATCGGCTGCGGCGGTGTGGGTCTGGCTGCGATCCAAGGGGCCCGGCTGGCCGGTGCGGCGCGGATCATCGCCGCAGACAGGGTGGCCGCACAACTTCCGGCTGCGGTGGCCAACGGCGCGACCGACACGGTCGACGCGAGTCAAGTCGACCTCGTCAGCGCCATCAAGGACCTCACCGGTGGCGCTGGGGTCGATCACGGGATCGAAGTCGTGGGCAAGCCGGCCACCATCCGGGCGGCGTTCGATGCCACCCGCCGCGGCGGCGCGGTCACGCTGGTCGGTGCCGCCGGTATCGAGGAGACGGTGACGTTGCCCGCGCTGTCGTTGATGGCCGACGGCAGGAAGATCCAGGGCAGCGTCTACGGTGCCAGCGATCCGGCGCGCGACATCCCGGTGCTCGCTGAGCTTGCCCAACGCGGCCAACTCGACCTCGAGGCGCTGGTGACGCGACGGATCGGTATCGACGACGTCGAGGCAGCGTTCACCGACATGACCGCCGGGCGGGGAGCGCGCAGCCTGGTCTGCTTCGCTTAATCATTCAGCGAGACAGCGTGATTGCCTGCTCCGGGCAATTTTGCTCAGCGGTGACGGCCTGCGCCTCGCGTTCACCCGAGACTTGCTCGACGAGCACGATGGAGTGGCCGACTTCGTCGGCATCGAAGACGTCGGGCGCCAAGGTGTAGCAGCGCCCGTGGCCGGTGCAGCGGTCAGCGTCGGCCCAGACCCGGGTCATGGCGTGGGCACCGGGAAGGTCAGCGGCAGCGACTCCACCGACCGCAGCGCGGCGGTGTAGGTCAGCTGGGTGCCGGGCTTGATCTCGTAATCCGGGATGCGCCGGTGGAATTCGCGCAGCGCCACCCGCAGCTCCATGCGGGCCAGGTGAGATCCGAGACAGCGGTGCGGACCTCCGCCGAACGCGCGGTGCCGGTTCGGGTTGCGGTGGAAGTCCACGAGCTCCGGATCGGGGAACTCGGCAGGGTCCGTATTGGCCGCGCCGAGCAACGGGCTGACCCGCTCGCCCTTGCTGATGGGACATCCGCCCACCTCGACGTCGTGCATGGCGACGCGGGCCACGCCGGGCACCGGCGTCTCCCAGCGCAACAACTCCTCGATCGCATTCGGCAGGATGTCGGGCTGCTCGACAAGCTGATGACGGTGGTCGGGATGGCGTGCCAGGTACACGAAGAAGCAGTCCAGGGAGTCCGTCACCGTGTCCAGGCCCGCGATGAGGAACAGGAAGCAGATGTCGAGCAGCTCCTCGCGCGATAGCGGTTGTCCGCCCACGTCCGCCGCGATCATGGCGGACAGCACGTCGTCGCGGGGGCTGGCGATATGGTCGTCGATGGCGCGCTCGAAGTACTCGTAAATCTGTTGCGCTACGCCTGCGGAGGTCTCGTGGCGGCGGTCGTAGCCGCTGACGCCCTCCGGGCGGATCACCCCGTCCTTCCAGACCAGAAATTTGTCGAGGTCGTCCAGCGGCAGGCCGAGCAACTGCAGGAAGACGGTGCACGGAAGGGGGACGGCGAACTCGGCGTGGAGGTCGCATTCGCCCCGAACGGCGAAGCGGTCGATCATCTCGTTCACCAGCTCGGTGACGCGTGGTTCCCGTCGGGCCATCTCCCGCGGAGTGAACAGCGGATCGAGGACGCGGCGGTACTTCGCATGCTCAGGCGGGTCGATTTGCAGTGGGATCAGCGGCCGGACATTACCCAGATCGACCGCATCCATGTTCGACGAGAACAGCTCGGTGTGTTTGAGTGCCATCTCGATGTCAGCCAGGCGGCTGAGAACGACCGCCGACGGCGACCGGAACACCGGGCTCGATTCGCGTAACGCCTTGTACATCGGCTGCGGCTCCGCGAGACCCATCACCGTCTGATCGACGAACCGTTCGGTTTCTGTCATGCGGTCAGCCTGACACCAACGCCCTAGTTGGGCAATGGTGAAATGCCGCTGGTCAGCAGATTCCGCAGCGAGTACCTTGTTTGTGCGGACGAGTTGGCTGGGCGGCCGCGGCTCGTGCCGGTCCGAAAGGCCCGGCGTCGAGTCGAGGAAAGTCCGGACTTCACAGAGCGGGGTGATTGCTAACGGCAATCCGAGGTGACTCGCGGGAAAGTGCCACAGAAAACAAACCGCCACCTTCGCGGTGGTAAGGGTGAAACGGTGCGGTAAGAGCGCACCAGCATCCCGGGTGACCGGGGTGGCTAGGCAAACCCCACCCGAAGCAAGGCCAAGAAGCCGTACGAAAGTGCGGCCGCGCAGGCGTTCGAGGGTTGCTCGCCCGAGCCTGCGGGTAGGCCGCTCGAGGCACCCGGCAACGGTGTGTCCAGATGGATGGTCGCCGCCGCGCCGCCGTTGGTTAAGCCGCGGCGACGGGGAACAGAATCCGGCTTACAGGCCAACTCGCCCGCCCCTCGAATGGGCTACGGCCTGATTGCCCAGCTCTCCCCTCGCAAGTGGGAGGGAGTACTCCCCAGCGGGGCGGGGACCCCACCCACTTGTGGGGGCGTGCCCCCACCTCACGCCGTCCCCTGGCAAGCTGGGGTACCCCGCGCGGCCTGCATCGTCGCCGGGCTAGTGCCGTGCTTAGCGCACTGATTTGGCGAGTTTGCGCAGCGCGTCGTCGAGCTGCTGACGGCACCTCTCGGCCAAGTCGGCCTCCTGCTGGTAAAGCAGACCGTAGGTGAAGGTGTCGTCGCCCGCGGCGTGCGCAGCCTCGGCCTGACGGCTCAGGTGTTCCCGGCTGACCACGCTGTCTTGGTGATCGCCGAGCAGCGTCTGGATGACCTTCGCCTGCTCGGACACCTGGTCCGCGCCGGTAGCTGCCGCCGTGTAGCGAAGCCGCTTGGCGCGCTTACGGATTCGGTGCAGTGCCAGGTCGCGTTCGTGCTCAGCACCTTGGTCGACTTGGGCGGCGGCCTTTGCGGCCTTCCGGACCTTCTTGTAGGCGGCATCAATGGTTACCGGCGCCTGTTCCTCGCCCGAAGGGGTGGCAGGGATTTCAGAAACCACCGCGTCGAGGGCGTCGAGTAGACGGAAGTATCGCTGCGACCGCATCGCGATCAAGGACCGCCGCAGCCCGGTCTGGTAGCGGCGCCGGGCACCCTCGACGAGACGTGCTCGGACGGGTCCGCGCACCAGCTCCGATGGCAGCCTGTCCAGTGCCAGCTGGTAACGCTGGGCGAGCACCTCGGCGTCCCGGGCCGCCCCCAGCACATTGCCGAGCTCCCGCAGCTCGTCGAGGATCCACGCCTCGTCGGATGACCCAAACGAATCCTGGGAGTCAGCTAGCAGGCTGCGGATCTTGCGGATGGTCACCCGCATCTGGTGCACCGCGTCGTCGGCGTCGGCCCGCACGGCCCGATCCCACAGCAGCAGCTGGTCGACCTGCTCTCCCACCGCGCGGTGTACCGGGTCGGCGGGCGGCTGCGTGCCGTTGGGCTGCGCGGTTGCGCCGAGTACCCGTGCCAGCTTGGAGGCGTGACCGGCGGGTGCGGCACCAGCGTCGAGCAGCCGATTGCTCAACCGGTTCAACAGGTCGGTGTCAGCGGTCCCATTCGGTTCGGCAAGCTCCAGTTCCCACTCGCGCCACTCTTGTTCGGCGGGGCGTGAGTCGGAGCCCTCGGAAGCACCAGTCGACCACGCGGTGACGTGGTCATTGCTGAACTCCGCCAGCGCTTTGCCCTCGACGCTGTACAACACCTGACTTTCGCGTTCGGTGGTGATGCGCGCGACCGGTTCCAACGGGCGGTCGCGAACAATCGCCAGCACGACATCCACCAACTCGCTTGGCACGGCGCCTTGGTCCCCGGAGCCGGATGCGGCCAGCGGTGCATGGATCTCCGTGCGGGCATCGGGTCCGGCCGGCAACTTCAGGTGCCAACCTGCGTCGTGGCCGCCGGTGCGGCGCCGCAGGGTGATCTTGTTGCGCGCCAAGTCCTGCGTCGGCGTGTCGAAGTACGTCGCATCCAGCGATTGGGTCGGCGACTTCTCGACGTGAGCCACCGCGGCGATGCCTTCGAAGGATGGTGACACGGTCGACTCGACGACGTCGAACTTGCGCTCCACCTCCTGGTGGCGTGAGGTTTTCGGCGCTTTTACAGGCATTTTCGGCTCCGTTGAAGGCGCGTCACCGCGGTCTTAAACGTCTGGACGGTCGTGGATGGGCACCCATAGAGTGCCATACCGCGGTTCAGCGGTTACCGGCGATAGCCGCTGCCCGGGGTGCGCCGCCGCTGACCTGGGAAGAACAACCGCGGTCCAGCGTTGACTATGACGCTGGCGGAGGAGGCGACGTGGATTCTCCCGGCAACGGCGCATAATCCGACGGCGGTGGAGCACAGCGGGCAATGGTATCTCCGACGTTGGTGGACCCATCGACCGCAGCACCAACCGAGTTCGGCTTTGTTGGGCACGGCGATTAATTCCTTGACGCGGGTTTACGGCTCGTTTGGACCATACGCTGCACTAAAACTGCTTATGGTTTGCGGTGCGGGTAACCACTCGTCTTTCGGATACCTGATGAAGGAGCTATCCATGGTGTTTTTCGCCCTCGCCACATCTCGGGTGGTTGCTGGTGGAATAGCTGCGGGCGCGATAAGCGGAGCAATGCTTTTCAGCGCCGCCGGCCTCGCGATGGCGGATCCGACGGATGCCGCGCCCGCGCCGGCACCACCGAACTGCACGGCCGCAGACCTGGCCGGGGTGGCTGCCGGCGTTGCGGCGACGACCTCGGCGTACCTGTTCGCCCATCCGGACGTCAACGACTACTTCACCAGTTTGAAGGGTCAGCCCCGCAGCGATATGCGTGCCCAGCTGCAGCAGTACATGGATGCCAACCCGCAGGTTCACACTGACCTCTTGGGCATTCGCCAACCGTTGACCGATTTTCGCAATCGGTGCCAAATAGGCGAAAGCGGCGACTAATTACGCGGGCACGGCTTGCCCGGGGGCGGGCCTCAAACCGGCGGGACGCGGTAGGCCTTTCATACGTGGCCGCTCCGGTCGAATGCCGCGCCCGATGATCGTTCCGATAATCCGAGGCCCGATGAAGCTGCGCAGCGCCAGCCGTGCCAGCAGCGGGAGCCTGGGCGTGCCACTGCCTTCGAGGACGGAAAGCGCGCGGAGAGATTGAATTCGTAGTGTGACGAGCCAGCGGATCAGAAGCAGTGCTCATCGGCCGGGAAAACCCCGCCAGCCACTTCTTCTGCGTATTGCATTGCGGCCCGGCGTAATTCACCGCCGACGTCGGCGAACCGCTTGACGAATCGGGCGGCCTTACCGCTGCTCATCCCGGCCATGTCTTGCCAGACCAGGACCTGGCCGTCGCAGTTCGGACCGGCTCCGATCCCGATCGTCGGAATGGTCAGCTTGCCGGTGATCTGGGTGGCCAAGTCGGCCGGCACCATCTCCATCACGACGGAAAATGCTCCGGCTTCGGCGACGGCGATCGCGTCCGCGATGGTCTGTTCCGCGGCGTCACCGCGGCCCTGCACCCGGAAGCCGCCGAGGCTGTTGACGCTTTGCGGCGTGAAGCCGATATGCGCCATCACCGGGATGCCCGCCGCGGTCAGGCACGCGATCTGCTCGGCTACCCGCTCACCGCCCTCGAGCTTGACGGCGTGCGCGCCACCTTCCTTCATGAACCGGGTGGCGGCGGCCAGCGCGGCGGCCGGTCCCGCCTCATAACTACCGAACGGCAGGTCAGCGACGACCAGTGCGTGTTGCGTCCCCCGGACGACGCCTCGCACCAGCGGGATCAGCTCGTCGATCGAGACGGGCACCGTGGTGTCGTAGCCGTACACGACGTTGGCCGCCGAGTCGCCAACCAGCAATACCGGGATGCCCGCCTCATCGAAAATACGGGCGGTCGAATAGTCGTAGGCCGTGAGCATGGCCCACTTGTGGCCTTCGGCCTTCATTTTCTGCAGGTGGTGGGTGCGAATCTTGGGCCTAGGCTTTGCAGGCACCGACGTGCCAGCAGGCGAGTTTGCACCGTAAACATTCTGCTCAGACATCATTGTCCCTAGTGGTGGTCGGGTCGATCCTCGTGGCCTTGACGGTCCCCGGGTTCGTCTGACTGAAGTCATCTTGCCATTTCTTCTGCGCAGTTGCACCGCCGGGCCACTGTGAGACATACCATTCGCGCATGCAGCGGCTCAGTGGACTCGACGCCAGCTTCCTTTACCTGGAAACCCCCTCGCAGCCCCTGCATGTGTGCTCGATCATGGAATTGGACACGTCGACGATGCCGGGCGGCTACACCTTCGACCGGCTGCGCGACGCGTTGTCGCTGCGTATCAAGGCGATGCCGCAGTTTCGCGAAAAGCTGGCCAACAGTCCGCTGAACCTCGACCATCCGGTCTGGGTCGATGACGACAACTTCGACGTCGATCGCCATCTGCACCGCATCGGGTTGCCACCACCGGGAGGGCGGACCGAACTGTCGGAAATCTGCGGCCATATAGCGTCGCTGCCGCTGGACCGCCGCCGGCCGCTATGGGAGATGTGGGTCATCGAAGGCGTGGCGGGCACCGACTGTCACCGCGACGGCCAGCTGGCGGTGATGACCAAGGTGCACCACGCCGGCGTGGACGGGGTGACCGGCGCCAATCTGATGTCGCAGCTGTGCACCACCGAAGCCGACGCTCCCGCGCCGGACCCGGTGCAAGGCGTCGGCGGCGCCAGCGGCTGGCAGATCGCCGCGGGCGGCTTCCTCAGGTTCGCCGCCCGGCCACTGCACCTGGCCAATGTGGTGCCCGACACCATGTCCTCTGTTGTCGCGACGCTGCGGAAGGCGCGGGACGGCCAGACGATGGTGCGTCCGTTCGCCGCGCCGCGGACCGCTTTCAACGCCAGTATCAGCGGTCGCCGCAACATCGCTTATGCCGAACTGGATCTCGAGGACATCAAGAAGGTGAAGAACCACTTCGCCGTCAAAGTCAACGATGTGGTGATGGCTTTGGTATCGGGGGCGCTTCGCCAATACCTGGCGGAGCGCAATGGTTTACCTGACTCGTCACTCGTGGCGATGGTGCCGGTTTCGGTGCACGGCAAGTCCGATCGCCCCGGACGTAACCAGATTTCGGGCATGTTTTCCAGCCTGCAAACCCAACTCAGCGACCCGGTAAAACGCCTGAAGGCCATCGCCGATGCGAATTCGGTTGCCAAGCAACATAGTTCGGCCGTCGGTGCGACCCTGTTGCAGGATTGGTCGCAGTTCGCGGCGCCGGCGGTTTTCGGGATCGCGATGCGGCTCTATGCCAGAAGCAAGTTGACCGAGAGCATGCCGGTGCACAACCTGGTCGTCTCCAACGTACCGGGTCCACAGGTCCCGCTGTACTTGCTGGGCTGCGAGGTCAAAGCGATGTATCCGTTGGGGCCGATCTTTCACGGCTCGGGTCTCAACATCACCGTGATGTCGTTGCACGGCAACTTGGACGTCGGACTCATCTCGTGCCCGGAATTACTGCCAGATTTGTGGGAGATGGCCGACGAGTTCGCGGTGGGGATGGAAGAACTACTCGCAGCCACCGGGTAGCCAGCCGGTGGCGACCGCTAACCAGGAACTTGACTGTCCTCTGGCAGCATAGGTTGGCATGTGTCTGTCTTGCCGCGACAAGATCGCGCGCACGCTGCTGATCTGGACGGCGATCGCTGCCGTGGCGCTTCTTTTCGCGGGCTGCCTCCGCGTAGTCGGCGGACGCGCTGTCATGGCGGGGCCCAAGCTGGGCCAGCCAATCGAGTGGACACCTTGTCGGTCGGCGAACCCGCAGGCCAAGCTCCCCGCCGGCGCGCTATGCGGCAAGCTGGCCGTGCCGGTCGACTACGACCATCTCGGCGGCGACGTGGCGGCGCTGGCAATGATTCGCTTTCCCGCGACGGGGGACAAAATCGGCTCGCTGGTGATCAACCCCGGCGGCCCGGGCGAGTCCGGTATCGAGGCCGCTTTGGGTGTTGTTCAGACGTTGCCGAAGCGGGTCCGCGAGCGGTTCGACCTGGTCGGCTTCGACCCCCGTGGGGTGGGGTCGTCGCGGCCGGCCGTCTGGTGCAACTCGGATGCCGACAACGATCGGCTGCGAACCGAGCCGAATGTCGACTACAGCCGGGCGGGTGTGGCCCACATCGAGGACGAGACCAAGCAGTTCGTCGGCCGCTGTGTTGACAAAATGGGCAAGAACTTTCTGGCGAACGTCGGGACGGTCAACGTCGCCAGGGACCTGGATGCCATCCGCGCGGCCCTGGGCGACGACAAGCTGACCTACCTCGGCTACTCGTACGGCACCCGGATCGGCTCCGCCTACGCAGAGGCCTACCCACAGAACGTGCGGGCGATGATCCTCGACGGCGCCGTCGACCCCAATGCCGATCCCATCGAGGCCGACCTGCGTCAGGCCAAGGGATTTCAGGACGCGTTCAACGACTATGCCGCCGACTGCGCTAAGCAACCGACCTGTCCGCTGGGCACCGACCCGGCCAAAGCCGTCGACGTCTACCACAGCCTGGTTGACCCGCTGGTGGACCCAAACAACCCGATGATCGGTAGGCCGGCACACACGAATGACCCGCGCGGGTTGAGCTACAGCGACGCCATCGTGGGGACCATCATGGCGCTGTACTCACCAACTCTGTGGCACCACCTGACCGACGGCCTGACCGAACTGGCCGACCACCGCGGAGACACCCTGCTTGCCCTGGCCGATATGTATATGCGCCGCGACCCGCACGGCCACTACACGAATGCCACCGACGCGCGGGTGGCGATCAACTGTGTTGATCAGCCGCCGATTACGGACCGGGCCAAGGTAATTGACGAAGACCGCCGCTCGCGGGAAATCGCCCCATTCATGAGCTACGGGACGTTCACCGGTGACGCGCCGTTGGGCACCTGCGCTTTCTGGCCGGTGCCACCCACGAGTAAGCCGCATAGCATCTCGGCGCCCGGCCTGGCGCCTACCGTGGTGGTGTCGACCACCCATGATCCGGCGACTCCCTATAAGGCCGGGGTCGATCTGGCGAACCAGCTTCGCAGCTCGCTGCTCACCTTCGACGGAACCCAGCACACGGTGGTCTTCCAGGGCGACAGCTGCATTGACGACTACGTGACGGCGTATTTGATCGGCGGCGCCACGCCGCCGAGCGGCGCAAAGTGCTAGAGCCGGTGACGCTCTGACACCTTCGCCGAGCGTGAACTCAGGGCGATATTTCGGCCGATTTTTCGCCGTGGTGACACGCTCGGCGGAGGCGGCGGCCGAGATCAAGGCGTGACCCTTTCGCGCTGCCACGGGTACTCGAAGGTGCAACGATGGCAGCCATGTCGCGCCTGAGACCATTGAACTCGGCGCTGCTCTCGTTCGGGCTGTTGCTTGCGGGGCAATCAGCGTTAGCACTGCCGGTGGCCGGCGCATCTCCGGAACCCGGTGCCGGCCAGACTCCGAGCCCGGCTCCGCCGCCTGCCGCGGCGGCGCCGCAGAACTGGGGCAGTTGCAGCCAATTCGTGACCGACACCAGCGACGTCCCCACCAGCGCGCGGTGTACAACCGTGGCGGTCCCGGTCGATTACAACAATCCCGGTGGGGCGCAAGCCAAGCTGGCAGTGATCCGCGTGCCCGCGACCGGTCAGCGGATCGGTTCGCTGCTCATCAATCCGGGCGGACCCGGGGCGTCCGCGGTTGACATGGTGGCCGGGATGGCATCAGAGCTGGAAGGGACCGACATCACCCGCCGCTTCGACTTGGTGGGCTTCGACCCCCGAGGAGTGGGCCACTCAACCCCGGCGCTGCGGTGTCGTACCGACGCCGAGTTCGACGCTTTCCGGACCGAACCGATGGTCGATTACAGCCCGGCCGGTGTGGCGCACATCGAGCAGCTCAACCGGCAGTTGGCCCAGCAATGCGTTAACCGGATGGGCACCGGATTCTTGACCAACGTCGGCACCGCGTCCGCCGCGCGCGACATGGACATGGTCCGCCGGGCGCTGGGCGACGACGAGATCGACTACCTCGGCTACAGCTACGGCACCGAGTTGGGCACCGCCTACCTCGAGAAATTCGGTGACCACGTGCGGTCGATGGTGCTCGATGGCGCCATCGACCCGACCGTCGGCCCAGTCCAGGAAAACATCACCCAAATGGCGGGATTCCAAACCGCTTTCAACGACTACGCCGCGGACTGCGCCCGCTCGACGGCCTGCCCGTTGGGCACCGACCCGACCCAATTTGTCAACCGGTACCACGCCCTAATCGACCCGTTGGTCGCCAAGCCGGGCCGGACGAAGGACCCACGCGGCCTGAGCTACGCCGACGCGACCACCGGCACCATCAACGCCCTTTACACCCCGCAGCGCTGGAAGTACCTGACCAGCGGCCTGCTTGGGCTGCAACGCGGCACCGACGCCGGCGACCTGCTGCTGCTCGCCGACGACTACGAAGGCCGCGACCGCGCCGGCCACTACACCAACGACCAGGACGCGTTCAACGCGATCCGCTGCGTCGACGCGCCGACGCCGACGGATTCGGCGACCTGGGTGTCCGCCGATCAACAGATCCGCCAGGCTGCTCCGTTCCTCAGCTACGGGCAGTTCACCGGGAATGCCCCCCGCGATCTGTGTGCGCTGTGGCCGGTGCCGGCCACGTCGACGCCGCACGCCGCGCCGCCGGTCGCGCTCGGCAAGGTCATCGTGGTCTCCACAACGCACGACCCGGCCACCCCGTATCAGGCCGGGGTAAACCTGGCCCGCCAACTGGGCGGCCCGCTGATCACGTACGACGGAACTCAGCACACCGCGGTGTTCAACGGTGATCAGTGTGTGGATACCGCGGTGACGCGCTACTTCGTCGCCGGGACGTTGCCACCCGCGTTGTTACGGTGCCAGTCGTAAGCCAGTCCGACGCCAGTCCTGAGCAGCATGTCTGCAAAGTTCGCAACGGTTCCGATCGGGCATCGGTAACACAGCATTATCGATACTCCATCGTCCGCACCGATTGCGGCTTGACCTGTGGTGATACCGCCACAATGACCGGATAACACCCTGCACAGCATTCAAGTGTAGGGTAATGGCATGTCGACCGGTTTGCTGGACGACCTGCTCACCTCGTGGTGCCGCCAGCTGCGCGGCCATCACCGCAAGAGCGAACAGACGGTGCGCAGCTACCGCGCCGCCGTGACCGCGTTCCTGACCTTCTGCGACCAGGCCGGCGTGCCGTGCGAGCTGTCCAAAGCCAATGTGCTGGCGTGGCTGGCCGCCCAGGACGACTGCGAGACAGCGACGGTGCGGCTGCGCCTGACGGCGGTCAAGCTGTTCGCGCGCTGGCTGGCCGCTGAGGAAGGCTTCGACGCCGATCCGATCCTGGCCGTCGCGGCGCCGAAACTTGAGCAGGCCGCCGTAGCCGACCTGTCCGAGAACGAGGTGCGCCGCATGCTCAAGGCCTGCGACGGCACGGCGCTGCGCGACAAACGCGACAAAGCCGTCCTGGCGTTGCTCACCGAAACCGGTTTGCGCGCCGCCGAACTGCTCGCCCTCGACATCAGCGACATCGACCTCGACGGCTGCGTGCTGCGCGTGCGCAAGGGCAAAGGCGGCAAGCCGCGGCGAGTGCGCTTCTCGCAGACGACCGCCGCGGTCGTGGACCGCTACGTGCGGGCACGCCGCACCGCCGTGCACCGGCCCGCCGAGGGGCCGCTGTGGATTTCCGCGCAGTCGCGGCGCCTCACCTACACCGGCCTGGTCGCCACGCTGAAGGCGCGCGCCGCCGACGCCGCCGTCATCGGCTTCCACGTGCAGCGGCTGCGGCACACGGCCGCGGTGCGCTGGCTGCGCTCCGGTGGCAGCGAAACCGGTCTGCGCGCGCACGCCGGCTGGTCGTCGAACACGATGATCGCCCGCTACGTCAAAACCGCGTCAGAGCAGTTGGCCGCCGAAGAATTCGACCGCCTCGACCTGGGCCTGCACGAACTGTGAACAAGCCATCCGAAGACACTTCGTATGAGCCTGGACTAGATACCGGCCCGGTATGCGCTGGCATTGAAGCCGAACTGAGGTGGGCGATCCTTTCTCGGCGAGGACGCCACCGTCTAGCTGATATGTCCGTTATAGGCGAATCGGTCATAGGCTAATAGTCCTGCGACACGTCATGCGGCGGGGCGGTTTTTGACGCCACGTAGCCCACAATGCGGGCATGACAATACCGCGGGAGCCGACGCGTGAGATCTCGCGGCAGGCGTTTCTGCGGGCGGCCGCCGGAGCGTTAGCTGCAGGGACGGTTTTCGGGTCGGTGCGCGCCACCGCCGACCCGAACACCTCGGGCTGGACCGGTCTTTCCACCGCCATCGGCGGGCAAGTGTTACGACCGGACGGCGGCCCGCAATTCGCAACGGCCAAACAGGTTTTCAACACTAACTACAATGACTCGACGCCGGCGGCGGTCGTCACCGTGACATCGGCGGCGGACGTGCAAAAGGCGATGGCATTCGCTGCTGCCCATAACCTCAAGGTCGCTCCGCGCAGTGGTGGGCACTCCTATGTGGGGGCGTCCACGGCGAACGGCACTATGGTGCTCGACCTGCGTCAGCTGCCCGGCGGAATCAATTACGATGCCGCCACCGGGTACGTCACGGTGACGCCCGCGACCGGTCTGTATGCGCTGCACCAGGCGCTGGCCGCGGCCGGCCGGGGGATCCCGACGGGTACCTGCCCGTCGGTCGGCACCGCGGGGCACGCACTGGGTGGCGGGCTGGGCGCTCATTCCCGGCACGCGGGCCTGATGTGTGACGCATTGACGTCGGCGTCGGTGGTGCTGCCCGGCGGCGCGGCGGTCACCGCGTCTGCCACTAACCACCCCGAGCTGTTCTGGGTGTTGCGCGGCGGCGGTGGCGGCAACTTCGGGGTGACAACCTCGCTGACCTTTGCCACGTTCCCCACCGGCGAGGTCGACGTGGTGAACCTCAATTTCCCGCCGCAGTCGTTCGCGCAGGTTCTGCTCGGTTGGCAGAGTTGGCTGCGTACCGCTGACCGAAGCAGCTGGGCACTGGCGGACGCCACCGCCGACGCGCTGGGTACGCACTGTCGTATCCTTGCGACCTGCCCGGCCGGGTCGGGTAGCAGGGTGGCGGGCGCCATCATTTCAGCCGTTGGAATGCAACCAACCGGGACCGACAACCACACGTTCAATTATCTGGACCTGGTGAGGTATCTGGCCGTCGGTAACCTCAACCCGTCGCCGCTCGGATATGTCGGCGGATCTGATGTTCTGCCGACGATCAACCCGGCCGCCGCCCAGGGGATCGCCTCGGCATTCGACGCCTTTCCCCGTGGGGCGGGTCGGCCGTTGGTGATCATGCACGCGCTCGACGGCGCCCTCGCCGATGTGGCACCCGGGGCCACAGCCTTCCCGTGGCGTCGGCAGTCCGCGCTGGTGCAGTGGTACGTCGAAACATCCGGTTCCCCGTCGGCAGCCACCAGCTGGCTCAACACCGCACACCAAGCGGTGCAACCGTATTCGGTCGGCGGTTATGTGAACTATGTCGAGGCGGGCCAACCGGCTTCGCGGTACTTCGGCGCGAACCTATCTCGGCTGACCGCTGTAAGGCAGAAGTATGATCCGGGCCGGATCATGTTCTCGGGCCTGAACTTTTGATGCAGGCCTGAGCAGTCCTATCGCCGCAGCGAGCGGACATTCGTCTAGCCGGCTCGCGACTGGCAGCGCAGTGCGGTGATCTCATCGTGCTGAGCGGGGAGTCGGGATAGCGCCGTGTCGCGGAACCGCTCGGAAAGCCTCGCGGACTTGATGAGGAAGGTCCGAAGCATCCCCGTCTCATCACCGGAGCAGAAGGCCGGCTAAGTCTAGGTCGGCGGCCGGCTCGCGCCTGAACCTCGGCACGAGGGTGCTGGCGACAGCGAGGGCGTTTGCTTACTGTCGAATAACTACGCTGACAGCGTTCGTTTGTGCTGCTGGCATTAACAGGCGTGCATAGGGTTAATCACTTGCGTAACACAGAATTAACAGCTGGTGCACGGTGCCTAGCCAGATATTGCCTGACCAGATATGGTTTCTGGCGCTAAGAGATCGCCCCGTCAGCCTGCCGTGGCCACATTTTGGCCACATTCTCGGCCACAGAGGCCAGATCTGAGTCGAAAAGCTCTGCGTACACATCCAGCGTCATGGCCGCACTGGCGTGGCCTAGCATCCGCTGCACCACCTTGGGATTCGCACCGGAGCTGATCGCCAGCGAGGCTGCAGTGTGCCGCAGCGCATGAGCCGTGATTCTGGGGAATGTGGGATCGGCCTTTCGGCAGCGGCGCACCGCACCAGCCAGCCATGAATCCGCCGACGACGGCACCCCCAGATAGCCTCCTGCTCGAGAAGGCCACAGCAGCTCCTCCCGGCCCCTGCCCTCTGCGGTGCGGGCCAGTTCGTCCATCACGAACGGGGGCAACACCACAGTCCGGCTCTTGTTGCTCTTGAGTGAGCCCACCGCCATGCCAGGGCCCACGTAGACGGCATTGCGGTGCAGCTCGACACTGCGGCGCAGGAAATCCACGTCACAGACTCTCAGGGCAGCCGCCTCACCCCAGCGCAGCCCGCCGACGCCGAGCAAAAATATCAGGGACCGATACAGGCCGGACTCATCGGCCAGCTTGTCCAGTTGGTCTGCGGTCAGGTAGACGTTGCGCCGCGGAGGCCGCTTGGGCAGCTTTACACCACGAGCGGGATTAGACGCCATCATCCGGTCTTTCACGGCATCGTCGAGGATGCGCGCCAGCACCGAGTGGGCCATTGCCACGGTGGCGGGGCCTGTCCTGGCTGACAGCTGGCCGATCCATGCCTGAACATGGGAGTAGCGGATGTCGCTGATGTGTGCCCTGCCCCAGGTGGGGGCGACATGAACGCGCCAGGCGTTCTCATACGACCGGTAGGTGGTCGGCTTGATGTGGCCCTGCTGGCGATCCAGCCATGCGGCCCCCAGTTGCCCCACCATCACCTTGCCGAGCAGGGGGGCCACGTATTGTCCACGGGCCTTGTCGGCCTCCACCTGGTGGATGTACTGCTGGGCCGCTCTCTTGGTTGTGAACCCGCGCCTGGAGGTCTGACGGCCTTCGGGTGTGCGGTGCCGTACCCGGTAGAGGATGGCCCCCGTTGATGTCCGGTAGGGCTCAATGCTTGCCATTCGGCGCATTTCCTCCCGCGTAGGTCACAATTGAATAACAGAAAACAAATCGCAAATCTACTCATCAGTTTAGCTAACCCTCCGACATCTGCTATTGGCCCACGGTCTCTAGGCACCCTATTTCACTTTTGCTATAGATTTGGCCTGGTTTGCTAAACCCTTGGTCAGAGCCATTTTCACTCCCTGCCGCGTGTTTGCCTCCCTCATACTCTGGTATCAGGTTGTCCAACACAAGACAAGAAAGGCCGCACGTGGCTGGCACCCCGATCACTAAGAAGGAAAGCGAGCTGCTGGCGCTCTATCAGGGGACCGGCGTCGATTTTTCCGAGCTGCCTCCGATCATGACCGCCCAGCAGCTGGCCCCGCTTCTGGGCATGACCGTGGATGCATTGTCTCAGGACCGCGTCGGCGGAAACCCGATCATTCCTTACGTAAAACTCGGGCGCAGGGTCCGTTATTTGCGCAGCGATTTGATCCGGTACCTGCTCGCCAACCGTATCGGTGAGACGGAGGCGCTGAGGTGAAGGTCCGCAGGCCTTCCCGGAAGGACGAGGAGGACTTCCGGGCCCGGCTGGAGCAGGCTCTGGCGGAATCCGCAGCGCTGCGCCGGAAGGTAGCCGAACAGGTCGTCCGTGACACCGAGGCCAAACTGGCGGCACTGAAGCAAGCGGGTGACGCTGATGAGCCCCGATGAGGAAGTCGGCCCCCAGGGCACCACCCCCGGGGAGACCGACACCAATATCAGCAGCCGCCAAGCAACTGATAAGGCTCAGTTTATCGGCGGTGGCCGACAAGGGTCGAGCCCAGACGAGACCCCCGAAATTGCCTTCCTGCGCAAGCTGGCTTGCCTCGGTGTCCCGGTATGGGCTGCCGCCCCCGGCTATGAGGCTGAGGAGGGGCCTGACTGCCCCGAATTTCACCGCCCCCTCGGCTGGCAACAAATGGAAGCCGAAGGCAGCCTGGAGCGCCTTGTCGCGCAGTTCTGCTATCCCACCGACACCTACCCCAGAACATCGGCACTGTGCGCCAACATGGGCGGGAAGGTCGCAGTAGTCGATGCCGATCCCCGCAATGGCTGCGATGTCGAGAAGGTCCACAACCTCCTTGACGAACTGAAGGTGCGGGTCTTCGCCGGGGTCAGGACCCCATCGGGCGGGTGGCACTTCTACATCGCCGGACACGAGGAACTGCCCAGCGTCCACTCGACCACCAAGAACAACAGGCTGCCGGGCTATCCCGGCATTGATATCCAGTCGTACGGGACCAACGTGTTCCTGCCCGGCACTCTCAGATGGAAAAAGGGTGGTCGCGGCTACACCATCGAATTCGATAACCTCGACGCCCTGATAAACGACGGTGACCCCGAGGGTGCGGAGAGATTCGCCGACTGGGTGGCTGATCAGTTGGCCAGCCATGTTCGGTCTTCTGCTCGGGGGAAAGGACGCTGCGAGTTCCAGTTCGACCCGGCCCCGCAATGGGATGGGACACCACCGGATGAGCGCCAGCAGAAATACCTGGACACGGTGCTCACCAGCGAGGCCAGGAAGGTCTCCGAGGCCACAAAGGGCGGGCGCAATGACGTGCTGAATGTGGCAGCACTCAAGTGCGGGCACTACATCGCTGGCGCGGGCATGAACCGCGCCCTGGTGATCGAGAAGCTGGAGCTTGCCGCCATCGACTGTGGACTTGCCGACGATGACGGGATCAGGTCTGTTCACGCCACCATCAACTCGGGGCTGCGGGCAGGGATCGAGTCACCGCGATCGGTGCCGGACCAGCGGTTAGCACGACGCCCTCGAACCGGGACGAGACGACCTTCTGCAGGTTCTGCGGCTTCTGCGGCAAGGAGAGCTCCCGATGTACGACACTGATCCGATTCCCCTCACTCAGGCGCTGGCACTACCGCCATTCCCCGTCGATGCCTTGCCCGGGCCTTACAAGGAGATGGTGAACGCCGTGGCTGAGGCGACCCAGACCGACCCGGCGATGCCCGCAACGTCAGCGTTGTCAGCAATGGCTGGCTGCAATGGCGGGCACGCGGAGATCGAGATCCGCAGTGGCTGGCGCGAGCCGCTCAACCAGTACTTCGTCACGATCGCTGCCCCCGGTGAACGGAAGTCGGCGGTGCAGGCGACGATGGTTGCCCCGTTGCTGGGTGCCGAGCGCGACCTTGTCCAACAGGCGGTGGGTGACAGGCTTGAGGCCGAGACACGCAAGCAGGTCGCCGCAAAAAGCTCCGATCGGCTCCGTCAGGCCGCTGCCAGGGAGGGAGCCGCCGACTCGGCAATGGATGACGCGATCGCGGCAGCGATACTCGCCGAGGCCATCGAAGTGCCATCGGCCCCCCGACTGGTCGCCGACGACATCACCCCTGAAGCCGTGGCCTCGATGCTCGCCGATCAGGGTGGTCGACTGGCGATCATCTCCGCCGAAGGCGGGCCGCTGGACATCATGGCCGGGCGTTACTCGAAGCAGCCCAACATGGATGTCTGGTTGAAGGGCCACTCGGGCGACATGTTGAAGGTGGACCGCAAGGGCCGTCCACCCGAGTATGTCCCCCACCCTGCACTCACCCTCGGGCTGATGATCCAGCCAGCGCTGCTGACCGAGATCGCCAACAATCGTCAGTTCCGTGGCCGCGGACTGCTTGCACGCATCCTCTACGCCTACCCGGAGTCGAAGGTTGGATACCGCAAGATTGGTGCGCAACCTGTGCCTCTTGCCGTCGAGGAGGCCTACCGCACTGCTGTGAGGTCCCTCGCCCTGGGGATGGTCGGCTGGGTCGGTGACCCCGCCATCCTGGTGCTGTCCGAGGAGGCCGGGAAGGCACTGCTGGAGATCGAGGAGGCCGTGGAACCGACCCTGGCCAAGGATGGTGAACTGGGCCAGCTGGCCGACTGGGGCGGGAAGTTCGTGGGAGAGGTCGCCCGCCTCGCGGGCAATCTCCACCTGGCTGAGTACGGCCCCGACGAGGGGCCCAGGCGTCCCGTCTCAGGGGAGACCGTCCTGGATGCCGCACGGATCGGGGACTACTTCAAAGTCGCGGCCATCAATGCGTTCATGGAGATGGGCACCGACCATGCAACAGTCGACGCCGTCTATCTGCTGGGGCGCATTGAGCACCTCGGCAAGGATGAGGTGTCCGAGCGTGATCTGTTCACGGCGGCAAGCCGGGGCAGGTTTCGGACGGTGGCCAGCATGGGCCCGGCGCTGGATCGGCTCATCGACCACGGCTACCTGGTCCCGGTGATCGACACGAAGCCAACAGGGGGCCGACCGGGCTCACCGCGGTACAGCGTCATCGCCGCAAAAGCCGCACAACACGCAAAAGCCTGACCTTTTGCAGGTTCTGCGGCTTCTGCGGCATACCTCGACCTCTGAAGAAAGGAATCCAATGACCACAACCGAGCCCACCGAGGGCCTCCTCGACCGGGAGGACATCAAGTGACTCCTGATGGTGATAGCCCGCCACGCTGGCCCCCAATGGGGGCAACCCGGAACCGGATACGGCGAGCACCCCCAGCGCGTGGGGACAATGGCAGAGACAACTGAATCGGCATCCGGCGCACCCTCAGCGGAATCTGCGATGAGCGTGCACATGTGATGAGGTTGGCGGATTTCTAGGTCAACCCGCACGCACGGGTGCTGCCAGAAAAACGGCGCAGCAGCGGATCGTTATGCGCTGGCCGTGAAGAACGACTGCCTGGTGTTGGGCAGGCTTTTCTGGGCGCTGAGGATGGCTAGGCGTCATCGGATCGTGCGATGGGGGCCGGAAGCCAGTGGTGAGAGCCATCTGACACCAGCTGCCTAGCTCAACAGCTGCAACGGACAAAGGACTAACTAATGACTGGATCTAGCTTTCCTGTGCTCGACTCACCTCGGGCCGAATCGAGCGAGGAGCTGTGTCGCCCGCTGACGATCCCCTGCGTGCGCTGAATATTCTGCGTGAAGCCGCTGGACTGCAGCCACTTTATGGTGAGCACGATGACCAGGGCGGTGAACCCCTGAGGGCCGACTTCGAGCCTAAGGAGCCACGCTGCCGGGTCTGTCGAGATCCTAGTGTGCGCCGTCTGGTCAACGACCTCCTGGACTGGCACGGAGTCCCCATCCCGGGCCGTGGCAAGACGGTCACCTACGCAGATATCCTGCGTGACCTGGAGCCCCTCAACGAGGGCCGTGACAAGAGGGACCGGATCAGCTATGACAGCCTCTGGGTCCACGCCAAGAGGCATTACGACCTTGACGGGATGGCGGCCTACTGGACAGCCCGGATGCACAAGAAGCTGAGGAAAGCCCTGGGGGGACAACGGGGTTTAGGACCTATAGAAAAACCGCAGACAAATAGCACTAAGTAGCAAAGTACGAAGGAATCGATCCCCAGGGCATCACCCCCTTCAAGCCACAGCAGAAGAACCGGGAGGCCAAGGCCTCAAAGTGGCAGCTAGGCAGAGTGTTTCACTACGTGAGCCCGGATCAAGGCTCACCAAACCTATAGCGGAGTTACAACGGAGCCCTCATACGAGCCCCGTCTTCCAGTCGGCGTTGCAACAGTTGGCTCGGAGGATCTAGCTTCCAGCCATCGCCGTCTGTCACCGTTTGACGATGTTGCGGATCGCGGGCATCACGTCTACGGGAGTAGTGGGGCGACTCGGGGCCGCCGTTACAACCATCGGCGTCAGCTGAACTACGGTTTCTCGCCGAGGAGCTGACCCGCCGGGACCTGGGGTTCGACGTGGTAGTGGTGGTGCCTGATGTCCCCGCAGGAATCGCCATGACTGTTTACAGTCGTCAAGGTGGCAGGACGTGGACGAGGGTCTGACCGGAGCTACGCACTTTTCACCCAGGAGCACCTGAAACGGTTGGCGAAAATCGCGCACGAGGACCAGGAGGGCCTCTTTGACCGCAACCCGCACCTGGCCGTTTACCGTGACCGCTCACTGCTCGTCGCACTCTGCCAGGGCGGGGCGCTGCATTACGTCGACTGCCAGAGGGGCGCGAAGAAGAAGAACGGCGTCAAGGACCTCGACGTTTACAGCTTCTACGCCGAGGACCCGAATGTTCCCTGGCCTTACCGGCGGCACGGCGTTGCGGACTTCGCCGAGTCGGAGTTCGGGTACCGCCCCGCAGATGCGCCGTACAAGGGCAAGCGGCTCGTCGGGCGGCACGTCGATCTGATGGGACGAGCGCTTCCGGTGGACCGGGAAGCCAATCCGGTGGACGCCGTTGGGTCCTGGCTGGCAACCGGCAAGAGCGGAACCCCGTGGCACCTGCGGAAGAAGGCGGTCGTGGGCCTATATCCGGCCAAGTACAGGGGCAAGGTCATCTGGGATCGCAGCGTCGATCTGTAAGCGGTCCGAGCGCCGCACCTTAGTTCAAATCGGTAGACGCTGCCCATTCCGGGTTTGCGGCTGTCGCGAGCCTCGTTGCTCGAACCTCTGCCCCCGGTGGGGGCGCTGGGTAGGACTCTGCCCCCGTGGGGGGTTTGCCATGAAGCAAAGAGCCCCGAGGGGGCAAATGAACCGCGGTGATGATCTCCGTTCCTGCCGGTTCAGCGCTACCAGAGGGACCGCCCCCCGCTATGACGGCGAGCAGTGCCATGGCAGCAATCGTGAACAGCCGGACGGGCGAAAACATGCTCCTGATTGACCCCCCTTCCCGTCGACACTGCGTTCACCCATGGTCGGGTATTTCTTTCCCTGCTGGTGTTGGGGTTGACCGGTTCGGTGCCAGCTCATCGTGGTTACGTGTTGAAGGCGGTGCTGCCGTGGACCGGGTGCGTTGTGCTGACGATCTTGGCGTAACAGTGGTCTCGATCAAGATTTTTACTAGTGCACCAAGCCAGCGCACCGGCTGCATCCGCGAATGTGTCGCCAGCTATGGTGACCCAGAAGTCGGGTGCGTCGAACGTTGACCAGTCCCCCGACCAGAGCAGTCTGGCTTCTGGGAATTGCGCCCGGAGCTGCAGGTGTTCGCTCAGTATTTTTGCGTTGTTCCAGATGGTGCCTTCGGCGACGATTCCTAGCCGCTTGGAACTGATTTGGGGTACCCAGCGGTCGGCGAGCCAGCCGGTCACGAACGGGTGGTCGTGGTTGGCGATCCGCCGCAGCTGGGCCAAGCTGGCCGACTCGGGGTCTTCCGGTGTCTCTGTCGCCGGTGTTGGAATGCGGGGTGGGGGAGTGCCCGTCGGGCTGGGGGCAGTGCTGCCGAGGGACAGGTTGATTCCGGCTTTGGCTTCGGCCTCGGTGTATCTGGTTTCGCCGCGTTGGGCGACCTGCACTCGGTAGAACTTCTGCCCGCCGGGAACCTCGTTGACTCTGAACAGAAACAGACACGAGCCTTGCTGTCCGTAGCTGCTTTCGATGGCACCCTTCGCGATCAGCTTTCCCGTCTCATCGGCCACGGTGACCGTGGCACCCGGTCCGATGTCATTGTCGCTGCGGTCACCGGCGCAGCTGTATCCGCCGGGCAGGCCAGTTGTCTTGATGCTGTCGCTGGTCAGCTGCAGTGTGCCGGTCAGGGAGAACGGTGCAGGTGGAGTTGGTTTGGTGATGGCCTTGACTGCGAAGTATGCGCCAACACATATCGCAACAAGTACTACCGCCGCTGCAACCAGTAATCGTGAGCGTCGGATTCTTACCTCGTTGCGATGCGGAAGTTGCGACTTCGGCGCTTCATTCGTCGGAGCATTTCTATCAACGGGTCCCTTGGGGATCGACACCGGTGGTATGACCGGTGTCTTGGTGCTCATTTCACTCAGATCTGAACTGGCCGGTTCCATGTTTGACTCCGCGAGCGCGTGGGCGAAGTCCATGCAGCGTAGGAACCGTTCGTTGGGTTCTTTCGCCAATGCCTTGGCGAACACCGCATCGAGGGGCGCAAGATATGGGCGACGCTCGGCAAGGGTCGGGGGTGGTGCATTGAGATGTCGGCCGATGACGACAGCCGGATTGGAACTTGGAAACAGCGTCGACCCGGTCAACAGGTGATAGCCGGTCGCGGCCAGCGAGTATTGGTCTGCCCGGCCGTCCATCGGTAAAGCCATCAGCTGTTCAGGAGCGGCGTAGGCCACCGTTCCGACGGTCATGTTGGTTGCGGTAAGGCCGCTGATGTCCTCGACATCGCGAGCAACACCGAAGTCACTCAACAGGATTCGTCGTTCACCATCTTCAAGTTCCGCCAGCAGGATGTTGGCCGGTTTCACATCCCGATGTAAGAGGCCCCTGGCATGCGCATAGTCCAGCGCCTCGGCAACAGCGCTGACAATCCGGATCGCATCGGTTGCTGGCATCCCGGCTGGGTAGTGGTCGCGCAGCATGTGAGCGGCATCGGTGCCGTCGACGTAGTCCATGGAGATCCACAACCGGCCCTCACACTCGCCTCGGTCGTGGATTTCGACGATGTGCGGGTGCCACAACTTGGCCGCCAGGTCGGCTTCGCGATTGAACCTTTCAAGAAACTCTGAGTTGGCGGACACGTCGGCCCGCAGCACTTTGAGGGCGTCGAGGCGGGGCAGTCTGGGATGCTGCGCGAGGTAGACCTCGCCCATTCCCCCTGAGCCGAGCAGGCGCACGATCGTATAGCCCGCAAAGACTGCACCCTCAGCCAACGGGATTGTCAACCGGCCCCGATTTGTTGCCGTCATTTTCTACTCCGTAAGACTGATTCGTTGCCGAACCTCGGAGCGGCCATGCGCATAGCGGCGGCAGCGATCATCTGCTTGGCGACCACGTTGGTTCCTTACTCTTGGGGTGGGCCAACGCTCGATTGAAGGGTCATGCTCCGCCGTCATCACCTCACAGGGCAGAGGCTTTAGCCCTTGGAGAGGGTGTCGCTCGTCCCTGATTTGATTGAAATCGAAGGAGGCACCCTCGTCCGCGCACTGGCTATTCTGTTTGGGTCCGTCACCATTGCGGCCATGGTGTCCGGAGTTCCTCGTGCCAATTCGGATCCCACCTGCCCCTGACCCCGGCCGGTTGGTCCACGCACTCCTACTTTTGCGCCTGCGTTTCTTCGACCGCCTGCGTTTCTTCGACAGAGTCTTTGCGTACTATTGGCGAGCCATCGACCATTCGATCGATCCAAAAATCCGCGAAAAGCGCTGGTGCATCTTCTCGGAGATGCTCTAGCAGCCGCGCGGACACCACCCGCATCTCTTCGTCGCCCTCTATGGCCCCACGCACCGATAGGAAGTGGCGGATTGCCCGCGCATTCGCAGAGATGACGATCTTGGTCTCCGTAGCAGCCGGGAGGAGACTCCTGGCCGCTGATCGACTCGCACGCTGGTACTCTTGGAACTTCCGCTTCTTGGTCAGGTTCCCGAATGCTGAACTGCTGGCCTTATCACGCGAGATGAACGCAACATATGCTTCATGTGCGTGCATGACTGCGTTGCGCCATTCGCGTTGCCGGTTGGGATCGCAGGCAATAAATGATGGCTCGATAAATCGAGCGTCCTCTTCAGTGTGATACTGCTGACTTAGCTGGCTATAAGAGAAACCCACGCGGTGTCGGACTAGTTGGTGTGTGAAGGCACGACTCACGCCGGTCAGGATGAGAGTCCACGAAGCATGTTCGAGGACGCTTTCGTGTCCACTATTGACAAGGTGTGCGATGTACTGAGCATTCGTCCTCGACGACTGCCGCGTTCCGAAAGATAGATAACACATGCGGCCAGCGAGTTCGACGAGGTTGTCGGCGTCGGTGGCGTCCGGTACGCGCAGCCATGGTGCTTCTTGCTCTTCGAAGGCCTCAACTGCACCCCAGTCGATGGTCGGCCGATCGATCACGAAGATGGTCGGTGCGATCAGACCGTTCAAGAAGCGTGCGTTGCTATCTGGTTCCACCGGGCACCCCTGTGGTTGGCGTGGCGGGGGGGCAAGTCCGGTTCTGGGTCTGATCGTGACTTGTTCGTTCTTCGAGAACAGCGACACGCGTCCGCAAGTCACGGTTCTGGTTTAAAAGGTTGCTTAGTACAGGTGCGAAGATAGTGCCGGCTCCCACCAGGATTGCGATTATCAGCGGAACAATTATTGAAAGTCGGCGAGTCTTCGCCTCCGCGCTCTCTGTGATTTCCGTGACGCGCTGCTTAACATTCAACATGTCGGGGGCCAGCTTATTCATCCGTGCCTGGGTCACGGGCTGCCGCAGTGGCCCTGAATTTGGATGACGATCTTTATAGTTCTTGTCCGGCGCCCCGCCCTCGAGGGCAAAGAAGATGATCGTTACGATGCGATCCTTGCGCCGCAACTCGAAGGACTTCCGACCCATGTTGATGACGGTGAACGTCAGCTTGCCCACATAGCCTGGATCAACATGCCCTGGGTTGGTCATAAGGATACCGTTGTTGGATATCGTTGTCGGCGGGAACCCGATTGCACCATGTGTGGGTGGTACGGATAGTGTTTCTAGCGTCGTGACGACGACGGTCTCTCCCGGACCTAACGGATATGGATCAGTTAGCGGGGAATCAACTGCGCCAAGCTCACCGACAGCAACGCCGGGAACGTAGATCTCTCCTATCGACAAGTCGAGCGAAGCTGGCTGAATTGGTGACTGATCGCCGTCTATGTCTGGAGGCAGCGTTTCACCAGGAAATAAGGTGGGAAACAGCCTCTTCAAGCCAGCATCGTTCAACATCGAGTGCCCCTCCACCAGCGGTTCGACAGACCTTAAGTTGCCACTTGCAGTATGCGCTTTGGGTTGAGGCACGACGTTTAAGAGCGTCTCGCCACGACCAGGACGCCAAGGATTGGGATCACCATCAAGACCGCTGCCGAATGGGAGCCACTCGGGGTCGGCAAAATGGGGGCGCAGCAGCCTGAGCACCGTGCGCCCTAACACAATGGGGTCGATGGGATGCGGCACCGCGGCTTCGGCGCGCGACCAGTTCGCCAGCCAGGCATCGTCCGGGCGCCCGGTGAGCACGAGTATCGGTGGGCACGTCTCAAGTTCGTCTTTGAGTTGTTTGGCGATTCCCATGCCGCCGGTTGGCGTGGCCTCGCCGTCGAGGATGGCCAAGTCGATGCTGCCCTGATCCATCTTCCATATGACCATCGGGCCGGTCGCCACCTCGACGTAGCTCAACTCAGGTAGATCCGGGTGCAGCTGCTTGCCCAGGGCCCGCATCACTTGTTCGCGCGTTTTGGCGTTGTCGCTGTAGACAATGATCCGCAGCGGAGCGGGTTGCTTCGGCAGCGGAGCGGTGTGCTTCGGCACAAGCCGATGCTACGGGGCAGGCCTAGGCATCGGCGGAGAGAACACCGTAAACATCTTCCTTAGAGGCATTCGCCTGCGTGGACCATACGGCATGTCGGGCATTCAATCTGGTTGTGCTGGCCGCGTGCCTGAGGTTTGGGTTTGCAGAGCGTACCAAGGCGGAATGGCTCCTCCACGTGAGGCGTCCGACACTCGGCTTGGGTTCCCCTCCTTAAGCCCTAACGTCTCGAAAAAGAGCACATATGAGACGCCGATCAGGGGACGGCCAGACATCGCATCCTTCCAGGTCGCCATGTCTCAAATGTCCGTCTCACCCACGGTGTCTCAAAAAGCTGTCTCGGGAATAAAACTCGCGCCTGGATTGTTTAATGTTTTGTGACACAAACTGATCCGCATTCATCCGGCCCACCTGGCGGTGGTGCGCGTGTAGGTTATGTGCGGGTCAGTACGGTTGCGCAGACGTTAGATCAGCAGAATGCTGCGCTAGAAGCTGCTGGCGTAACGAAGACCTTCTCCGACACCATGTCTGGCGCAAGGGATGATCGTCCAGGTCTGGCTGCCCTCCTCGATTACGTTCGCGATGGCGACACCGTCGTGGTGTGGAAGCTCGACCGCCTAGGCCGCGACACCCTGCACATCCTTGAAACCGTAAAGGCTTTGACCGACCGCGGCGTCACATTGATCTCCACCACCGATGGCATCGACTCGTCTACCGCTGCTGGCCGCATGATGATTGGGGTGTTGGGATCTCTGGCCGAATACGAGCGTGAGCTGGTGAAGGAGCGGACCGCGCTCAAGCGAGCGATGTCACTGGCGAACGGCACCAAATTTGGGCGGCGGACGAAAGTCGCGGACCCGAGTCACATCGCCACTGCAAGGCGGATGAAGGACGACGGGCATGTCGCGAAGGACATAGCCAAGTATCTCGGAGTCAGTCGCGCCACCCTTTATCGGTACCTAGCCGACGAAGCCGCTTAGCCCCCGACGGGGGCACCGGCAGGCTAGTTGGCCCCCTGGCGGGGCACAGAAACGCTGCTTCGCCCCCGATGGGGGCACCCCCAAACGTAAGTGGTGAAAGGAGATTCGGTCTATGACATTGACAACCGCTCAGCTCGACCGGGCCTGCGGAGTGCTGCTGGGCACCGCAGCCGGTGATGCCCTAGGTGCCGCCTACGAGTTCGGTCCGCCACGTGGCCCGGAACTTGAAGTCGCCATGGTGGGAGGCGGGAGCTTCGTATGGTCCCACCTGGCGCCGGGATCGACCCCGGCGAAATCAGGCGCGATCTCGGTGTAGGCCCGCAGCTTTTTGTGCCGAGTCAGTTTGTCTTCGATGTACGGTATGATCACGGTTCGTAATCGGCCTTCGTTAGATGCCCATGGCATGCAAACGCCGAGACGTTATCGGGAAAGTCTTTCAGCGCCTCGATCACGATGTCCTCCCGAATCGATCTGGGGGTCTGCTCTGGTCTCGTTATCGTGTCCTCGCCGAGGGTCCTGGTGTAGAGGCCAGAGTCACCAACGAAACACCGGTGCTCACTAACTGGTCGCGGGTGATCCGCGCCGCGGTGATGACTTTCGCCCGTGGGTGTAGCGGACCTTCGCCCGTGACGTGCTCGACAGGTGCGGGTGTGGGCTGGAAGCGAGGGAGGCAACGATGCACGCTGATAGGCAGAAAATTCGTAACCCGGGGCTGTTCCGCGTCTTTGGTGTCGTGCTGCTGGTTCTTGGCGGCATCGTCGGCGCCGTTGTGGGGACGTTCTTTGTGATGTTGAGGATGGTAAGGGGGAACCAGGACCGGGTCAAGCAGCTGATGCGCCTTCGCCTTTGGAGGTGGTGCAACGATCTGGCCTGCAAGAGCGCGGGAGGTCGGCATTCCCCGTTGGCGCTTTTGACCCATGTAGGGCGTCGCAGTGGACGGACCTACCAGACGCCTCTGGGGGCGGTCCCGCAAGGGGACGGTTTTGTCCTGGCGTTGGCCTTTGGCCGCCAAGTCGACTGGTGCCAAAACGTGCTGACCGCCGAGACGTGCAGGCTTGCCTACAAGGGCAAGACCTACGAGCTGGAACGCCCCGAAATCGTTTCCGCAGCCGAGGTGGAGCGGGTATGGCCAGCATGGAGGCGGATGGCTATACGGGGTCACGGACACCAGGATTTCTTGTGGCTGCACGAAAAGAAACAGAACGCCCCAACGTCGCAGCAGGCCGAACCGCTGGTCAAACACGGGGCGCAATGACCGACCGCACCGACGTTGCCGGGACCAACTAGAGCGGATCTCTTACCAAACAAACGACACCAACCGGTAGCGCACGTGTTGCGCGTACTCGCTGTAGCCCGGCAGATCACTGCGAAGCAGCGACTCCTCATCCAGGATTCGCCAGATCACGGCCGGGATGGTGACGACAACCGCCAGGAGACCCCACCACGAGCCAAGCGCCAGCGGCGTACCGACCACCAAGACCAGGTCCCCCACGTACATCGGATGCCGCACAATCCGGTACGGGCCGATCGAAACGACCGCCTGGCCTTCAACAACCTGAACAGTCGAGGCGCCGTACGGATTCAGTTGAAGGACCACGAAATTGATGAAGCACCCGAGCGCGACAAGCAGATCACCAACGACCGACACGATCGGCGACATCTGTGACCACATAAATCGGTGATCCAGACCGGAGACCACCATGACCACGAGAAAGCTCAGCATGCACAACGAGATGAGGATGCGTTGCAGTGGTCGTGGTTCCTGGGTCGGCCCACCCTTTAGGCGTCGCTCTAGAAGCGCCGGATCCTTGACGGCCAGGTAGATCACAGTCGCGCTGGTGGATACGACGAAGATTACGAGGAACACCCACGCCTGCCAGTAGTCGATCGTTCCGGCCGGGACGAAGAGCAATGCGGCATACACGACGACCGCGGCGATCGTGACCAGCAGCGTCTGAACGGCGAGCTTGCCCGGACTCATGATTGCCTTCTCTCGCGCCAGTGACGCGCTATGTTGGCGCACTCGATGCGAAATGGGCATCACCAATTGCCAAGGCCCGGCGGCATGACCCGCCTGGACCCCGTCCGGTGAAGAGAGGTTAGGTCGTGGTGTGCTGGTCGGATGAGTCGCTGGGCTCGATGAGCTTTGTTTCCTCACGTACCCCTGGGGTGATCTCGATGCGGCGCGGCTTGGCCCTTGTCGCCACGGGGAGGGTTACAGTCAGCACCCCGTTCTGATAGGTGGCGGCGATGTGGTCGGCGTCGATGTCCTGACCGAGGGACACGCGACGCATGTAACCGCCGGTGAAGCGCTCGGAGCTCAGCCATTGCACGTCGTGTTCGGTGCGTTCGCTGCGTTGTGCCGTCACGGTGAGGATGCCGCCGTCAACGCTGACGTCCAGCGAATCGGGGTCCACCCCCGGGAGGTCGGCGTGAAGCACGTAGTGATCGCCGGAGCGGTAGAGGTCCATCGGCATGGCCAGTGGGACTCGGGCGGATCCGGGCAGTGTACCGAGCAGCTGCGCGGCGAGTCTGTCGATGTCACGGAATGGATCGGGATGAAGCACAGCAACCACCTCCTACATGTCGGTTGCCGCACCGCGCCATCGCGACGGGTGTCGGCTGGCTGCGCTCCTTCTGGTTTAGCACTCCACCTGCGCGTGCACCAGGGGTGTCGGCGCTGCGCCCAGGTCTTCGGCGATGAGGACCCTGGTGTCCAGGATCGTCTTCCACATGAAAGGGGCCAGACGCGCCTGGGCCCTCCGGTTACCTATTCAACTTGGCAGCGTTGGACAAACGAACGCCGTGCCATCCGGCTGCGCGACAGGCCCCGGGAGAGTCCACCTCGGATTTCGTCGCGCGGGCAATGAGGGGTCTACCATCGGCAATCATCATGAGTACGACCTATTGGCGTGGCGCGGCCGAGGACGAGGCGATGCAGGACGAGCACCGCTTCGTCTGGAAGGCGATGCTGGACACTATCGATGTCGACCTCGCCGGGACGCGGGTGCTCGACGTCGGCTGCAACCGGGGAGGCTTTCTGCGGCTGCTCGCTGACGACTGCCGTATCAAAGAGGGCTTCGGCTACGATCCAGCGGCGGGTGCGATCGAGGACGCACGTCGCTTGGCGGGGACGCGCCCGCTGCGGTTCGAGGCCGCCGCAGCGCCACCCGCGGCGTGGAGTGGCTTCGATGTGGCGTTTAGCCACGAGGTGCTTTATCTGTTTGATGATCTGCCGGCGCACGCGACAGCCATCTTCCGGACCCTCAAGCCCGGCGGGGTGTACTACGCCGTCATGGGCGTGCATGCCGCCAGTCCCCTGATGGCGATCTGGCATGCGGAGAACCTCGAGGAGATGTGCTTGCCAGCGCTTTACGACCTCGATCAAGTGGCCGCTTGGTTCTACGACGCCGGGTTCGAGGTTGCCGCCAGTCGACTCCGCGTACGCTTTGTTCCCATCGCCGCTCGGCACCTCAACGAAGGTCGGTTACTCGACTGGCTCGACTACTACTACAACCAGAAGATCTTGCTCCGCTTCAGCCGCCCCGAGTCAGCGGCCCGCAACTGAGCCAACGGCTAAGCCATCGATGCCATGACGGACGATTTGTCATCGAAGCAGACTTGGCGGGGTCGAGAGCGCCCATCGGCCGATGAAGACATTCACTCCTTCGGCCAAGGTGGATGAATACGATAGCTTCTGAAACACTGTCGGCTAGCCGGCACTGCAACACTGCGCTGGGAACCCACCCAGCTGAAGCTCCTGGATGGCGACGAACCCAAGCTGAAGCTCCTGCATGACAGGAAACCGCCCGTACCCCCTCGGCAAGCCCGGTCATCCATTCCTGTCAACGGTGCCGAATGCTGGGCTGTGACAGTCTGCCACCACACGGGCTTCCCGAATGACTCGAATGACCCGATGCGTTCCTCGATGTTTGGTTGCTGGTTGTCGTTGTCGGGGTCGGGGTCATGAACGTGCCAGTGAACGCCGGCGTGCAGGCATACAACACAAACAGCATCCACGCCACCCACAGCGCGGCCACCATCCACAGAATCACTTTCGACGGGCCGATCGGCGCTTTAATTTCCGACACACGACCATAGGCGTCAACCCTGGTGGTGGTGCGCCGCAGAGCCCGCAGGTGAATACCGATAGCAGCAGAGATCTCAAATCCGCGCTCGCGGACTACACAAATGCGACCAGGACAACCAAGGTCTGGGCAGGGATCGGCGCGAGCAGGCGATATCCGCACTCATCGAGGAGCATGAGATCGTCTGCTCCATCCCCTGTGATCAACCCTTCGACCCGGTAGAAGAAAGTGGGGAGCGGCCCTTACGGGCGGCTCCCCAGCTTTAGACTTCGCGTCGTGACGCTGATGACAGTTTATCACTGATGGCGACGGCACCGCTGTCAGCGATCCTCGTGCAGGACCGCTACTGTCGTCACGTGCTGGCCCGGTTGGCTGACTTCTTTGCTGATACGGCACCGTGGCCGCGCCGTCTCTGGCAGGTCAGTAGCGTGCTAGCGCTCGAGGAGGCGGCCGAAGCCGGCACTTGGCTTAGCAATCGTGCGCTCTCCACGGAAGCGATGTCTTGGTATTTGCGGTCGATTCAACGCCAGCTTGGACCCGATCTCGGGCTGGGAGATTCGGGCTTACGTCGGGAAGTAAATGCACTACTCGGTTCGGCGCTTGCACCCAAGAGCCGTGAGCGCCGGCGTCTGATTGAGCTAATCCCGCTCGGCCGCCAGGATTACCTAAAGCGGTGGGCTGGGGCGATCGCCTCCGGCAAAGCGGTTTCGGCTGAGCGGTTGGCACGCGCAATCGCGACACATCTGCTGGATTGCGGGCACAGCTCAGGATCGCTTCACAGGTGGGCGCGTGCGTGGCTGGGCTGGCCTGACGCCACGTTGGGTGACTTGCTTTCGTCGGCAAACGCGGTGGCGCAACAAGGTGATAAAGAGTTCGCTGTACTGGTGCCGTTCATTGCGGTCCCGGATGCTCATCTTGCAGAGCATTTGCCAGAGTGGGTGCCAGCAGCGCGGGTATCGCAATGGTTGACCGACAACGGGTTTGAGCCGGTCCGAAACAGTGGCGCGTTCTTGTACACAGTGACCGCGAAGGATGCTGTGGCCGCCGCCCGGTTGGTTGGTGCGAGCATTCGTCGGCTGGAAACTCGACGGTCGTTTTCGCGGGGAAAGCAGAGATCGCTGCGTCCCGTAGGGAGCGTCTGGGTCGATGCTCACCCGACGCCGTTGCCGTTGCGGCCACCTGAGCGGGGAGTGGCAGTGCTGGCGCTGGAGCGTGAGCGGATTGTGTACGCCGCAGGAGGTGGTAGCCGCGAGCGCCTCGATGAAGCGTTGGAGTTAGCCGGTGCATTGAATTCAGGCCCGGCTGCCTCGGCAGTTGCGGGTGCGTGGGCGGCGATCGAGTCCCTGTTATTCGAACCGGGCGACGAGGGAGACAAAGCGGATGGGCGCGCGGTAGCGGCCTCCCGCATGGCGACAGTTGTGGCGTGCTCGTGGCCGCGCGCAGAGCTGACGCCTCTATCACGCAGGCATCGGCCGGCCCAGGCCGATGATACGTCGATGGCGCTAGGAAATTCAGCCACCAATCTGGAGCGTTGCGACGTTGTCGCTGAAGCGATCAGTAGCGCAGGCGGTTTGGCGCTTGAGGACGATACCGACATCGCTGCAGAGAACCGCATGCGAGATGTCTTGGCTAATAGTCAGTCCCAACTAAATGATGCAGCGCTCACGTTCGAGGCTGCTTTCCGGCGGCTTTATCGTCAACGAAACATCGTTGTGCACGGTGGCAGTACGGGGTCGATCGGTCTGGAGCCTGCGCTCCGGATCGTGGCGCCGCTTTTCGGCGCGGGCATGGATCGGTTGTTCCATGCACAGCTTACGGAAGGTCTGCAGCCGCTGGAACTTGCTGCCCGCGCTGAGAATTCGCTCGCTTTGGTAGGTGACCAGGACGGCCCCAAGCTGACGAGGCTTCTTGAGCCGCGGCCAGCTCCGTGATCGCGTAAGCCACGTGAGGCCGTATGGTGGGCTGGCGCCGGCAGATGGGCGGCCGGGTAGCGGCTCTTTCATTCGCTTGATCATGTACGCCGTTCTGACGGGTGACGGTTCGTCGTCGTGCGACTAGCGCATTGTCTCGAAACAGAGGAGATACGAGGCTCTGACCCGAAAATCGGATGGTGAGTGGGCAGGCCGAAGGCAACCCGGCGGAGCCGGGTCATGTTGCGCGGCTGTGGGTTTGGGGTCAGGCGGCGGTGTCGGTGATGACCGCTTTGCCGTCGCGGATGGCGATGTGTTGGCCGGTGAGCGCTTGGAGTTGGGTGGCCAGGTCGCGGGCGCGGCGGTGCTTGTTGATCTGGGATTCGTAGTAGCCGGGCCCGAGGTCGCAAAATCTGGCGTCGGGGTCTGACAGCAGGTGGTAGATGACGGTCAGTACCGAATTGCCGGTGGCGACGATGCGCCTTCTGCTTGCCGCAGCGTCGGGCGAGGCGCCGGTAGCGGGCGCCCAGGAAGGTGTCGGTACGCGAGTTGACGAACGCGATGCGGCCCAGGGTGCCGGCCAGCCAAGGGTTGCCCTTGGCGCGGCCCTTGCTGATGGACTTACCGGCCGACTGGTGGATCTGCGGGCAGAACTTGGCCCACGACACCAGATGCGCGGCCGAGGGAAACCGGGTCATGTCGACCCCGATCGACTCGGCGAGCAGCTCGGCAGCGGCAACGGTGCTGACGCCGGGGATGTCAACGAGCCGGGCCGCCGGTCGGGAGAAAGGGCCGATCGCCTCCTCGATACGGGCGTCGAGTGCGGCGATCTGGGCGCTGATGCGGTCGCTGTTGTCGAGCATCATCTGCAGGATCGTCGCGTGGTGATCGGTGAAGAACCCACGCAGCGCCTCTTCGAGTCGGTCGGTCTTCTTCCTCGCGAGGCCCTTGGCCAGCCCGGCCAGCGTGCGCGGATCACGCTCCCCGGCGATCAGGGCGTCCATGATCGCCCGACCGGTGACGCCGTGCAGGTTCGACAGCACCGCCGAGATCTTGATCTGGGCGTCCTCGAGCAGCTTTTCCATCCGCTGCTGCTCGCGGGTGCGGTCTTGTACCAGGGCGCGGCGGTAGCGGGTGAGATCGCGCAGTCGGCGGATTTCGGGCGGCTGCACCAGCGAGGGCCGGCACATGCCACGCTCGGCCACTTTGGCCAGCCAGACCGCATCGGCCCGATCCGTCTTCGCCCGGCCCGGCACATTCTTGACCTCGCGGGCGTTGACGAGCCAGCAGTCAAACCGCTCGGCCTCCAACAGGTAGTACACCCCCTTCCAGTAGGTGCTGGTGGATTCCATCACCACCCGCTGCACCTGCCAGTGCCGCAACCAGCCCGCCATCGCCAACAGTTGTGCGGTGGTCGTGGCGTAGCCGCGCAGCTCCTGCATCCGCCTGCCGGGCCGCTGCGGGTGCGGCACCCGCACACACGCCTCCAGACCAGCCTTGCCCAGATCCAGCGCCGCCACCCGCTCCACCACCAGATCGGCGTCGTCGACTTCATCCATCGAAAACTCCTCCAACGCAGCTGACTACAACAAGGCGGTCGCCCGCAGGAACCGAACAGGGATGGAAAGAGTCGGACCCTCGTGCTCGTAGCGACAATGCGCAGCCCCACCATCGGCTCCCCGGATCAAACTCAAAAACGGGCTCACTGCGCCAAGAAACACCGACCTCGGCGAGCGACCGCACCCGATTTTCCCGCATGCGCGGGCGTCCCGAAGGGACCACGAAACTCAAAACTTTGTGCCGGAATCACCGTGAACGCCTACGGCCCCTCGTGTAAGCGTGCAACCGCCTATCCTTAGAGGACCCTGGAAACGCTGGGGCCCGGGATCGGCGGAGGGTCGGATGACCGCAGCGACCGCGTGCCGCACGTGTGGCACTGAGCCTCTAGAGAACGCCCGGTTTTGTCACGGCTGTGGCTCACCGGTCGAAGACGGCGATACCCGGGCGGCGACGTGGAGCAATGGACTCACACCATAGTGCCTGCCGTAGGGGCTCTTTCGTCAACGGGCAATGGTGACAGGCTGGCCGGTGATGCGGTGGCTGACGGAGAACGAGATGATCTGACGGGGCCGGTCAGGATTCCTCAGCCTCGGCCTGGGCGACGACGAAGATGATCGACCTCCGGGTGCTCTCGCCGACCGTGGTGGTGAGATAAACCAGGTAGTACTCCTCGGGCACCGACCGCGCAACCGTGATCGCGACGTTAAAGGCGGCCGATCCGTCGGGCTCGAACTGTCCCGACGCAGGTGCCACGGTAATCCCACTGTCGGAAGACGTGCCGGTGATGGTGTAGCCACCGGCGCCATCTTTCATCCGTTGAATGTCGACGGTCACGGTGCCTGTGCTTCCCGGTGCGATCGTGACGACGGGTCGGGAGATGTTAACGGTCACCGCCGAACTGCCCGCACCGAACGACGGTGGCGCGGACGGCTCGGCAGTGCCCCAGACCTTGTTGGGGTAGGCGGCGAGCGAGAACGTGAGGTCGCCGCCGGTGCGGATGATCGACTCCGGCAGACACGTGTGATCGGTGGCCCGGCCGTCGACGGCCAGGCCGCTGATGTACTTCAGCTGGTACGGTCCGGATGCGCCGGGAGCGGAGATCTTGATGGATTTGCCTCCCGGGAGCGCGATCACGGCCCGATCGAAAAGCGGTGTGCTCACGGTGAGGATGGGCGTTCCCGGGGTGCTCGGGTACAGGCCGAGGGCGGCCCAGACGTACCAGCCGGCCATCGCGCCGAGGTCGTCGTTGCCCGGCTCGCCGTCGGACGTGGGACCGAACAGCCCGCGCACCCGGTCGACCGTGTGCTGAGTCTTCCATGGTTGGCCGATGTAGTTGTACAGCCACGGCACCTCGAAGGTCGGCTCGTTACCGGCCCAGAGATAGGGCTCATTGGGGCCCACGTTGAGCTTCGTGGTGAAGCGGTCGAGCCGGCCGGCCACCACCTTGCGGCCGCCGAGAGCGGTCACCAGGCCGGCGACATTGTGCGGCACCCACCAGACGTATTGCTCGGCGTTGCCCTCGTCGTATCCGTCCTGGCCGAAGCCCGTGGGTGACCGCACGAAACCCGGGCCGTCACGGAAGAATCCGGTCGGAGCTGCGGGGCGAGGTGTAACGGGTAGTGGGATTGAACAGGTTCTGCCAGTACTGGGCCCGGTTCTGGAATTCGGCGGCGGTCGCGGTGTCGCCGAGCGAGTCGGCGAATCGTGAGATAGCGAAGTCATCAATCGACCACTCCAGCGTGATCGAGGCATCGGCGATCCAGCCGTCGGTGCGAAACTCCAACGTGTGCGGTGCGTAGCCCAACTGCAGGTAGGTGGCGATGCCCGGACGCTCCACGTAGCCGCCCAGCCCCACACCGCCTTTGGTCGCCGAATTCACCATGTAGCGCAGTGCCGTTTGGACGTCGAAGTCCTTGGCTCCGTAGGTATAGAAGTTCACGATGAGCGGCACCACGCTGTCTCCGGTCATCTCGCCGGTCGCGACATTCGCGAGCGCCCAGCGCGGAAACGCTCCGCTCTGCTCGGCGTCGTTCACCAGCGATTGCGCCATGTCGCTGGCTCGCTCCGGGAAAAGCAGCGCCTGCAGGGCTGCCAGGCACCGGTAGATGTCCCAGTCGGAGAAGTTGGCGTACTGGGTGTGCCCCTTGGCCACGCTGTGGATGAGGCCATCGAATCCGATATAGCGTCCGTCCACATCGTTGAAGGTGTTGGGGTGCAACAGTGACCGGTACAGGGAGGTGTAGAAGGTCTCCAGATTGTCGCCATTCCTGCCGGCCACCGCGATGTGCGACAGCGTGGCGTTCCATTCCGACGATGCGGCGGCGCGAACGTCATTCGAAGCTCGCCGCGCCCTCGGCCGCCAGATTCGCCCGCGCTGCGTCGACACCCACGTAGGAGAGCGCGGTCCGCACCTCGATCACCGAGCCGGCCGGGAACTCCACGTACCCCCCGCTGTACGGCGAAGCCGCGCCGCGGGCGCCCGCGTAGACCGCGTCGCCGTCCCAGGTGCCGTAGGAGGTGAACGGCTGGCTGAACCTCATGGCGAAATACACCGTGTAGGTGTTTTTCTTACCGCAGAATCGGCCGCTGCTCGCCCATCCGGTGATCGTGGTGTTGTCCTCGCTGATCTGGATGGACGCGCGGGAGTTGCCCGCCAGCGACGCGCCGGAGCGCACGTGGAACAGGGCGGGCCGACCGTTGTGCGGGTAGCTGAACCGGCCGACGCCGGTGCGGGTGGTCGCGGTCAGTTCCGCTGTCACCCCGGTCTCGGGAAACCGCACTGTGTAATAGCCGGGCACACCCACCTCGGTGTCGTCGTGGGCGATGCCTTCCCAGGCGTTCCAGGGCTCCAAGCCGATTCCGGTGGTGGTCGGCAGCATCGAGATGTCGCCGAACGCGGCACAGCCCGCCGAGGCGTGGGTCATGCTGAACCCGGTGGAGCGCGGGTTCTCGTAGCGGTAGCCGGCGTAGTTGTAGGTGGTGTCCGGCGAGTACTGCACCATCCCGAACGGCACGGTGGCGCCGGGGAAGTTGTTGATTTTCGCCCACTATCTCACCTCCCGTCCCGGTGCCGATCAGCGTGTCGACGTGCTCGACCGGATTCGCGACGAACTCGGGCTCACCCTCGTAAGCAATGGGCGGAGCCGCCGCAATGAAAGCCATGAAGACAGCCGACGCCGCTACAATCGCAATGCGGGCTCTTCGTGACTTCCATAACTGCATAGCTGTCTCTTACTGCATAGCCCACTGTTCCCTGGGTCTTTCGACAGGGTTTTCGAGAGCGATGGGCGGCCTGCAGACGGCAGTGCCAACAGTGCCCGAGGCATAACTCGAGGAATACCCCGTAAATCTAGGAGCCGGATCGCGCCGCTGACAAGACCGATGATGGGGGAATAACCTGCGTCGGGCTCCTGAATCAATTGATAGTTCGCATCAGCCGCCTGTGCGCGCGGCACTGCGGAAGTAGTCAAGACAGGACAGCCGCAGCACGTCACGGCCAGCGCGACGGCTGCCATAGCGACCACTGTGAGCGCTTTCCGCGCGGCGACGGTTATGAGCCGCACGTCTCCGATCCTATTGGGACCCACCGACAGTGCCGTGCGCATAAGAGGTGCCGGGCTCCACTCGGTTATCTCTTTGCGAGACGCTGAACCGTTCCGGGTTTGATGCCGCTCCCTTCTGTGAGAAGGATGGCGATTATGTCCAAGCATTACCCGGTCGAGCAGCGTGAGCGTGCGGTGAAGATGGTGCTTGATCACCTCCGTGAGTATCGGTCGGTGTATGCCGCGTGCCAGGCGATCGGCCGCGCCGGACTAGCCTCACCTCTTCGTGCCATCAGGCGTTGGGTGTGCCCGTATGCGTCGATGGGACTGTGTAAGGCCAATCCGCCTCGCCGGTGGCCGGGTTGATGATGTCGCGCTGAGCATGCGCGACAGCGCCGGGCTGCTGGCTTTGTGCTGAGGTGTCGGTGGTGGGGGAATTCATTGTCGGCCTTGTCTTTAATGGATGGGCTTTTGGCGCCGCTCGTGGCACGCCAGGATTTTGCGCTCGCCCATCACGCCAAGGTGGATGCGAGGAAGTTGAAGACGGTCTGATGAAGCTGATACATCGCACCTTCGTGGCAATGCGCGCCTGCGCCGTCGGCGCTCCGCAGCACGACGTGTTGGTGTGGTGCCTGCAGTTGCTGCGCTAAAGCGGCTGCCTGCCCCTGGAACACCTTGTCCTCCTCGCCTTCCAGGATGAGGACAGGTGTTCGGATGCTGCGAATCTGCTCGGCGCTGAGGGTGTAGTCGGCGGTTTTGCGAATGTAGTCGGCCGCGGAGTTGACACCATAAACCCAGACGCCGTTTTGGAGACCCCAGCGGGCATTCGTGTTATGTCTGGCCATCTCGTCCAGCAGCGGGAGCGCTTCGTCATCCCGATTCTGCTCAAGCAAATCCAGCGTTGCCTTGGGAATCGGCGGGTAGGAGGCATAGAAGGTGGTCATGCCGTCGTTGCAGACAATGGCCGCCGACCGATGATCGTGCGCAGCGTGGCGCGCTACGAGATAGCCACCGAGGCTGTAGCCGAAGTGGACGATCTTGCTGTCATCGATCTCCGGGGTGGTCAGCGCGAAGTCGACCACGGGGCCAAGAACATGTTCCCAGTCTGGACGGTAGGGCACACTGCGTTCCCGGATCATCCAACCTTGCCCCGGACCGTCATAAGCCAGGAAGTTGTAGCCGCGCCGCAAGGACGCGGCGCCGATGACGAAATACCCTTCCTCCGCAGTGGAATCGAAGCCGTTGGTGTAGATCACTGTCGGTCGTGGTTGCCCACTGTTGTCAACCAGGTACAGATAGCCGGGCAGGTCTGTGTCCGCGAATGGAATAAGGACCTCCGAGAAGGGCCCGTCCAATAACTTGCTGCCCTTCACCAGGTAGCGTTTGGACAACCGCGACAGTTCGAGGACCCGGGGATCGTGAAGCGGATCTTTGCGACAGTAAAATTCCGCGGACCGGTAATACGCGGAAGCCCGCAGGAACGCCTCCCGCGCGCTGACGGTGTCTCCAACCGAAAGTGACGTCTCGCCACGCTCTGCGGTGCGCTCAGCGGTTGCGCGCCACGCGTTCGTCCATCCCTGCTCGTCTCCTTCGGCGATCTGGGAAGTCGTTGCGATGACTTCACCGATGTCTGCACCGGCGTCACCGGCGAATCCGGCAGCGCGCAACGTCTCAAACTTGAACGCCTCGTCTTTGAAAATGAATTCCACGATCTTGCGCCCTTTCCGCCACGCCTGGCAGGGTGTCCCGCGTCGGCCCATCGTCGCCCCGATTGTTGGGCCGCGCAACCAAAATCTAGGCATCAGTCAAGCGACTAAGACCTGGCTTCCCGTCCCCCAAAAACTCTTCTGGCAGGCCCCTTCTAGGTCGACCCGCACGCAGGGGTGCTGCCAGAAAATCGGCGCAGGAGCGGATCGTTGCGCACTGGCCGTAAAAGACACTGACGAGTTGGAGGCGCGTTTTAGGCGCGGAGGTGGCGGCTGCCCGGCCATCGGATCTTGTGATGGACTGGAAGTCGCCGACAGCCAGCTGTTCCTCTCGGAAGCGAGGCCACCGGTTGGATGGGTCCTGCGCAAGCGAAATGCAGCGCACCGTTCCCTGTAGAAGTTTCCTAATCCCAACAATCAAGGGACTGAGGCCATTTGATGAGTACGAAGACTAGGGTTGAGCGGGCGGACGTGGAGCCTAGGGAACCACGCTGTCGGATTTGTCGTCATGAGACTGTGCGCGTTCTGGTCAACGAGTTGCTGGACTGGCACGGTGCCCCAATCATCCTGGGCGGTGGCAAGACTCACGTGGTCACCTACGCAGATATCCTGCGTGACCTGGAGCCCTTGAACGAGCGCCGTGACAAGAGGAACCGGATAACCTATGACAGCCTCTGGGTCCACGCCAAGAGGCATTACGACCTTGCCGGGATAACGGCCTACTGGAAAGCCCGGATGGACAAAGAGCTGAGGAATGTCCTGGGGATAACGTTTGAGGATCTATTGAATCGCCACAACAAGTAGCACTAAGTACGAAGATTTCCTCGGTCCGGTCGTACCTCCAGTTGACACCGGTTTGGTGTGCAGTTGACTCGGCGTGGTCACCCGGTTGATTAGAACGGCCGCGGAGCCTGCCGGGTACATGTGAGGCGGACGTGGATAGTGCGAATGCCCCCTTCTATTTCCCCGCATCCGGCGAGGGGTGTTCCTCGTCGAGGTTTCTCGAAATCCACAGGCAACTAAGGCACACTTTCATGGTTAAAGACCGCACCGGCGATGCGTGGTAGGTGACTATGACCGGCGACGTGTTCATGTTCTGCAGCGACTATCCCCACTCCGAGGGAACCGCGACGCCGCTGGACGACTATCGGCGGATGGGCTGCGAGCAGCAGGAAATGCCCGGTCTCTTTCACACCAACGTCGACTCGTTGCTCAACCGATAGGCTGGAGCGGCGGTTAAAGAAGCTGGAATCTGAAGCCGCGCAACTGCGGGAACAGCTCGAGAGCTCGAGAACTTCCGCACCGAAGACTGAGTGATACGCCTGCGGGGCTGTACCAGTTTTGTTGACTGAACTAGAAACCCGGTCGAGATCGGCTGCGCCGGATGATATTGCGGAACTGCTGCTCGCCGAATTTAGCAGTGGACGACTCCGTCGAGGCCCCGATTTTCACCACCCAAACCCATGCTGGCGAGATGCACACAGAGACCACAACAATTTGTATCGCCACCGGGGCGATCAACCTTTCCCCGCTCGTCGCGGCGTGCACCGGCTTTGTGCAGGAATGGGCGCCGCCATTGGGTTAACGGGAATTTCACCATTAGCACACCGGCCGGGATACACGCCGGGAGCGGCAATCGTTGAGGCTAGTGTCGCGTGTTAGAAGTCTTCTTACGGTGTGATTTGGTGAGGATTTCGTCTGCGGTCTTGGTCCAGATGAAGGGTTCGCAGCGTTGGTTCCAGCCGTCGATGAACGTCTCGATAGCGGCGATGAGATCCTTGACGCTGGTGAAGGTGCCGCGGCGGATGGCCTGGCGGGTGATGATTCCGAAGAAGACTTCGACCAGGTTCAGCCACGAACCGGAGGTCGGGGTGAAGTGCATGCTGATCCGGGGGTTGCGGGCCAGCCAGGCTTTGACCGCCGGATGCTTGTGGGTGGCGTAGTTGTCGGCGACGATGTGCAGCTTGACCCGCGGGTAGCACTTGGCGACGAGTTTGAGGAAGTCGAGGAACTGCGCGTGGGTGTGGCGGTGATAGCAGGCGTCGGTCAGCTTGCCGGTGGCGACCTCGAGGGCCGCGAACAGGCTGGTGGTGCCGTGGCGGATGTAGTCGTGAGTGGCTTTCTCGGGCAGACGTGGGCGCATCGGCAGGATGGGCGCGGTCCGGTCCACCGCCTGGACCTGGGTCTTCTCGTCGATACAGACGACGACGGCCTTATCGGGTGGGTTCAAATAGAGTCCGACGACATCGCGGACTTTGGCGTCTAATTCCGGATCGGTGGAGAACTTGAACGTCTCTTGTCGCCACGGCTGCAGGTTCCAGTCCCGCCAGATCCGCGCCACCGATGCGAACGAGATGCCCAGATGCTTGCGAGCAACCGGGCCGACCAGTGCGTCACGCCCAACGAGTCCGGTGGTGACTGCAGCGTCGCGATCACCACCGCGGCGTCATCGATCACCGGCGGCCGGCCTGAGCGGTCCAGATCACCCAACGCGGCGATCCCACCGGACGTGTACCGGTTGCGCCACTGGATCACCGTCGGCCGGGTCATCCCGACCCGGCGCGCGATCTCAGCGTTGGGCAACCCGTCGGCGGCCAGCAGCACGATCCGCGCGCGCTGCGCCAACCCCGCCTCCACCGTCGAGGACCTCACCAGGGCCCCAAGTTTCAACTCATCAGCGACACGCAGCACAAGAGGCGCAGCAACAGACACACACCAATTGTCTCGAAATCACACCGTAAAGTCACTTCTAACACGCGACACTAGGTGTCACTATGAGCAGGCAGACGTGACAAGTTACTGGCCAGTAACTTGTGTGAAGTTGCTATTGGGTAACTTAGGAACTTGGGAGGCGACGCGTGACTACGCAGACCCTGATCAGGCTGATAGTGGGCCTGCTGATGACCGCGATCGTGGTGGTTCTGGCGGCCCGGCGGGTCCTGTGGCTGGCTAAGCTTGATCCGGTCCGGGCAGCCGGCTGAAAGTCGCACCGATGACCTCGGTGACCGCATCAAGACGCAGATCATCGAGGTGTTCGGCCAGGTACGGCTGCTGAAGTGGTCGATCCCCGGCCTGGCCCACTTCTTCACGATGTGGGGCTTCTTCATCCTGATCACGGTCTACATCGAGGCCTACGGCATGCTGTTCCACCCCAACTTCCACATCCCGATGGATCGGCCGCTGGGCGTGCTGGGCTTCCTGCAGGACTTCTTCGCGGTGGCCGTGCTGCTCGGCATCATCACCTTCGCGATCATCCGGCTGCGCTCCGGAGCCCAAGGAGTACGGCCGCGCGTCGCGGTTCTACGGCTCCCACACCGGCGGCGCCTGGCTGATCCTGTTCATGATCTTCAACGTCATCTGGACCTACGCGTTCTTCCGCGGTGCGGCCGTCAACACCGGCAACTTCCCGTACGGCAAGTGCCGCGTTCTTCTCCCACGCGATGGGCATGCGCTGCTGCACCCGCTCGGGCTGCACGCCAACGAGATCATCGAGACCGTCGCGCTGCTGCTGCACATCGGCGTGATGCTGGTGTTCCTGCTGATCGTGCTGCACTCCAAGCACCTGCACATCGTCCTGGCACCGTTCAACGTCACGTTCAAGCGGCTGCCCAACGCGCTGGGCCCGCTGCTGCCGGTGGAGTGCGAGGGCAAGCACATCGACTTCGAGGATCCGCCGAGGACGCGGTCTTCGGCCGCGGCAAGATCGAGGACTTCACCTGGAAGGGCACGCTCGACTTCACCACTTGCACCGAGTGCGGCCGCTGCCAGTCGCAGTGCCCGGCGTGGAACACCGGAAAGCCGTTGTCGCCCAAGCTCGTCATCATGGACCTGCGCGATCACTGTTGGCCAAGGCGCCATACATCCTCGGCGAGAAGCATCGATCCGCTGGACACCGAGGCGCGGCCTCGAACTCGGCCACGGAAGAACCGCACCACGTGCCGGAGTCCGGCTTCGGGCGCGTTCCCGGCTCGGACTCGCCGCTGCAGGCCGCCCGGCCGCTGGTCGGAGACGCCGCAGCAGGCGGCGTGATCGACCCGGACGTGTTGTGGTCGTGCACCACCTGCGGCGCCTGCGTCGAGCAGTGCCCGGTGGACATCGAGCACATCGACCACATCGTCGACATGCGCCGCTACCAGGTGATGATGGAGTCGGAGTTCCCCGAGCGAGCTCGCGGCCTGTTCAAGAACCTGGAGACCAAGGGCAACCCGTGGGGCCAGAACGCCAAGGAGCGGCGTCAACTGGATCGACGAGGTCGATTTCGACGTGCCGGTCTACGGCAAGGACGTCGACTCCTTCGCCGGCTTCGAGTACCTGTTCTGGGTCGGCTGCGCCGGCGCGTTCGACGACCGCGCCAAGAAGACCACCAAGGCCGTCGCCGAACTGCTGGCGGCGGCCGGGGTGAAGTTTCTGGTCCTGGGTGACGGGGAGACCTGCACCGGCGACTCGGCGCGTCGCTCCGGCAACGAGTTCCTGTTCCAGCAGTTGGCGTAGCAGAACGTCGAGACCCTCAACGATCTCTTCGAGGGCGTGGAGAAGGTGGACCGCAAGGTCGTCGTCACCTGCCCGCACTGCTTCAACACCCTGGGCCGCGAGTACCCGCAGGTCGGCGGCAACTACACCGTGCTGCACCACACCCAGCTGCTCAACCGGCTGGTGCGCGACAAGAAGCTGATCCCGGTGCAGACCGCCGGTCGACGCCAGCGGCACGCTCACCTACCACGACCCGTGCTATCTGGGCCGGCACAACAAGGTCTACGAGGCGCCGCGCGAGCTGATCGGCGCCTCCGGAGCGACGCTGACCGAAATGCCGCGCCACGCCGAACGCGGCTTCTGCTGCGGCGCCGGCGGCGCCCGCATGTGGATGGAAGAGCACATCGGCAAGCGCATCAACCACGAACGCGTCGACGAGGCGCTGGCCACTGGACGCCGCCACGATCGCCACCGGCTGCCCGTTCTGCCGCGTGATGCTCACCGACGGGCTCACCGACCGCCAGGAGGCGGGCAACGGCGAGGGCGTCGAGGTGCTGGACGTGGCGCAGCTGCTGCTCGGCGCGATCGACACGAACACCGTGCAGCTGCCGCCGAAGAGGAAGCCGGAACCTGCCGCCAAGGCCGCGACCGCAACGGCGCCGACGGCCACGCCGGCAAAGGCACCGGCCGCGCCCACCGGCGACGGGGCCGCCCACAAGAAGGCCGAGCCGGTCACCGGCCTGGGTATCGCCGGTGGTGCTAAACGGCCGGGTGCGAAGAAGGCCGTGCCAGCGCCTGCCGCCGAAAAGCCCGCTGCCGCAACGGAAGCGCCCGCTCCAGCGGAGCCGGCCAAGGCACAACCGGTCAAGGGGCTGGGCATTGCGGCGGGTGCTAAACGGCCCGGCGCGAAGAAGGCCGCCCCGACCGCCGAAAAGCCCGACCACGCAGGCGAACCCACGGTCGTTCAGCCGCCCGATGCCGATCTTGGTAAGGCCGAGCCGGTCGAGACCGCCCCGGTGAAGGGGGTCGGGATCGCCGCCGGCGCGACGGTGAGTACCCTTTCTAAAATGACGGATGTCGTCGCACGGCCTGCGGGATCAATGACGGACACTCGTGAACTCGAAGCCAAGATGGCGTATGACCAGGCGTTCGCGATTCTGGCCGCACAGCGTACCGACCTGCAGCAGATGCAGTCGAAGGCAAAGGACCTGATCGGGTTACTAACTCTGGCGGCCACGTTCCTCGGAGCCTTCGGTCACGCAAACGCCGGCGCAGTCCTGAACAGCGTGAAGGCACACCCCGTTTGGGTGATCGTGATGTTCCTGATATTTCCGGTCTTCACAGCGATCGCGGCTATCTACGTCATGACGCCACGCGACAAATGGATTTTCAACCTCAATGCAGCGTCGGTGCGGGACGACATGAAAAAGCGCGATCCAACGGTGGTGTTCAGGAGTGCCGAAGCGTTCTACCTCGCGTATGTCGCGAAGCTGACCGAATTCCAACAACGGAACGCAGGCAAGCTCAAAACCCGAAAGTGGGCGCTGTGGGCGGCCACGGCGTCGTTGCTCATCGCCATTGCGTTCACCGGGATCCTGGTGATGACAACGACACCGGGGACCAAGTAAGCAAAACCAGTAGACACGGAGGGACCATCATGACAGAACCGGGGGAACCAGACCTCTCCGGCATCACGGGCACCAACACGACACAGCAGGCGACTGGGCTGCCGACGAACACTGATGAGCACCCGCTGATCTCGCGCCTGTTGAGCACCATTAACAACCAGCTTCAGCGGGGCACTACGCGCGCCTAGGAGGTCGGGGAAACTCCCGCCTAATGGAACCGGAGATGACACTTCTTCTTGTGGATGTGCCCGCCACCGCCATCGGCGATCCGCACTCATCGCAGAATTTCGCCGATGTGGGGCATGGCCGCCCTGGTGGTCGCGGTCACCGCGACTGCGGCTGACATCCAGGTCACTGCGCCCGGTCGAACCGGAGCAGCTGACCGAATATCCGTGATTCGCTTCGTCAACGATGCCCGCCACCCGGCACGGGGCATGCCGTTGGAGTGTCCACCGGCAGGAACATTTGTGCTCCCCGCGCCTGCGCGATCACCTCATCCAGGTCCGCAATTTGTTGGCGAACGGTCTGCCGCCACTGGGGGCCGGGAGCGTCCAGGACGGCGGCCGCGGTGTCCAGCGGCAGCCCCAACTGGTGGGCGATCTTGATCAACGCCAGCCGGCGTAGCTGCTCGGATCCATACATTCGCCGTCCGGCTCGCCTGTCCGGCGGGCACACCAACCCACGTTCGTCGTAATACCGCAACGCTGAGGCACTCAGCCCGAGCCGAGCCGCGGCCTGGCCGATCGGAATCAGATCCATGCCGTCATTTGACTTCAAGCCGACTTGAACCTGCAAGGTGGGAGGCGACCACACCGAGCGACGCCCCGCTCACACAAAAGGAGGGACCCCCAGTGAACTTTTCCTCAGCTCGGCCGGTCAACCATCACGCCGGTCAGCCCGGCTTCGCCGGGCCGATCGGACTGGTCGCCGGGCTCGCCATGCTTGTCTCTGGGCGCGCTGCCGCAGGCCTGGCGGCCGACCTAGCGTCGGTGTCGGAGGCAGACCGGGTCGTCGACATCGGTTGCGGCCCGGGCAACGCGGTCAGAGCAGCTGCCCGTCATGGAGCGCGGGTGACCGGCGTGGATCCGGCACCGGTGATGCTGCGGCTCGCCCGGGCGCTGACGCGCGACCGACCCGGCATCACGTGGGCCCAAGGCGCCGCGGAAGACCTGCGGCTGCCGGACGGTTCAGCGACAGTTGTGTGGTCGCTGGCGACTGTGCACCACTGGAAGGATGTCACCGCGGGACTCGCCGAAGTCCAGCGCGTGCTGTCCCCTGGGGGGCGATTCCTCGTCATCGAGCGAAGGGTGCGTCCCGATGCCACCGGGCTCGCCAGTCACGGGTGGACCGACCAACAGGCCGAGTCCTTTGCGGCTCAGTGCCGCGCGGCCGGGTTCAACGATGTGCGCATCGAGACATACACGCCCCGCCGACGTGCCCTCAAGGTCGTCACCGCCATCCGACCATGAGCACCCCACCGAAAATGCAAAGTAAATCTGGATGACCTAGACCGGGCTCGACAATCGCGACCGCGTCACCATCGACTCGATCCGCAACCACACCGCCCGGCACTTCCCGGTGCAAAACGTCGCCAGGGCCACCTACCGCGAGATCCTTGAGCGACGCGCCAAGGAGAACGGCATCGACTTTGTCAAAGGTGTCGCAACTGCGATTACCCCAATGGCCTTCTTCGAGACCGTCATGGCGAAAGGCTATGAAACCCTGGTTGATCCAGACACCAAGGTCGATGTGAACACCGGCATGATCGCCGCTGGTCGGCTGCAAGCACTGGTTGAATCCCGGGCCAGCGGCACCAGGATGGTGGACATGTGGGTCAAGATGGATCGGATTATCCGGGCGATCAAATCCACGGTGCCAGAGGAGCTGTGGCCAGAGATCGTGCGAAAGCTGGACGGAGCCGTCGACGCCGTCAAGCCGCTGGAGGAAGACGAAGCCGACATCTTCGACCCAGCCGATGATGCGTTCGACGACGACTTGGACGAGTTAGACGACTAACGTTCTGCGGTTCCTGGATGTCTCCTCGCTAGCGCGAGTGCCCTTAGACCACCACCTTGTCCAGCATGGCTTTGGCCATGCGTGCGGCGTCGTTGGTCGGCACTGAAGTATCTTCCCCACTCTGCCCCCGGTGGAGGTCTGTAATACTCTGCGCCCGCTGAGGGCGCTGGTAGGACTTTGCCCCTGTTGGGGGGTTTGTCACGAAGCAACCGCCCCCGAGGGGGAAATGAACGGCGGCAACTAGCACGGGCGCTACCATTCCCAGCTCACACCGATAGCGCTGGCCCCTCTTGAGGGGCCAGCGGGCGGGAGGCTTGGCTATAGGTTCGGTTACCCCCGCCGGGGGCCGTATTTGTGCGTTTCTGTAGCAATGCCAGGCCCCCATTGGGGGGCACAATTCAAGTCTGTGCAATTACCCCGCAGACTGGGTCTTCGGGAGCGGTCACGAGACCAGGGGTTCCGGTCTTCGTCAGCCCGCTTGTGGCGCTAAACCAGTCCGGCCCACGCGCTGCCCGGCCCTCGTGAAGTCCCAGACAAGTCGGTAAGTGCGTCGACAACCGCCTGCTCGGCCTGACCCATAGTGATTCCGTGCTCGGGGTCGCCAGCTGGTCCAAGATGCGAGTCGCGCCAAACAATTACCTTTGTACCAACGACGGGTAGAAGACCCACCCCCACTCGCCGAGCACAATCAGGCGGCCCCGGCACCTCTGCCCGCCGACCGCCGCTGAGCACCCCGACGAGGTGACTGTGAGTGACCCAGATTGTCAGGCCGCTAGCGCGTACCGGCACGTGGCCCGACGTGGTTCGCTGCCTCCAGCGCCGCGAGGCTGATCCCGAACTTCTTGGCGATACCCCAAAGGGTGTCCCCCTTCCGGACCACATAGGTCTTGGCATGCTTTGGAATGTTGATGACCTGGCCGGGGAAGATCTTGTTGGGGTCGGTAATCCTCTGGTGGCTGGTGTAGACGGGGATCTGGTGCGGTTCGGCGCCAGCCGGGTTGGCTGTGGCGATGCTGATGCTCAACGCGGCCGCGATGGTGGCGACGATCACCAGCGGCGCGGCGTGAGCCAATTTGGTGCTCATTCGGTGTCCTTTGCGCGCTGACTGTTTAGATAGGCGCGCCGGGGAAGCGGGTGAGTAAAGTGAGATTATCTAGGAATTCAAAGTGTTTCGCGCCCCTCGGCGCTGGGCTTGGATTCTAGTCCGGTCGCATCGCCTTCGTAATGTCGATTTAAACAACTGTGAACTCTCCTTGTTTAAACGCGAGCGTGAACGCAATGTCGCACCGCTTGTTGCGCACGCTGACGACGTGTTCAACCCGCAGCCCCCGCCCAGCCTTGAGAATGACGGCGGGTGACCCTGAGTTAATCGGGCCAGCACGGAAGTGTCTGCCCTACTCTGCCTCGGGTGGGGCCCGTAATACTCTGCGCCCCCTGGGGGCGCTGAGTAGGACTCTGCCTCTGTGGGGGCGTGCCACGAAGCAACGGCCCCTGAAGGGGGCAGATGAACGGCGGCAACTAGTACGGCGCTACCAGCCGCCTCAGCCGCCGGGTGATCCGCAGCCGGTCCCACAGCGCGGCCGCCGTGTCCGACCGTTTCGCCAGGCAGCTACGGCGGACGCACTGGGTTGGGCGCCACATGCCGAACCGCGGCCCGACGAACGTGTCCCCGGGCAGGTCCTGCGACACGGAAAACAGGCTCTGATGACGATCAGCTCTGGTCTCCGCCGAGAGCTGCCCGTGCTGAGTCAGTGAGGATGCGGAACCGGAGCGCTCGAGGCCACCCTCAAATCAATCGTGAAGTAACTGATGTGCGGTTGCTCGCTCACCACAATCTCGCGCAACTTGGCGAACGCTTTGTCTAGCGCCTCCATCGGGTCCACGTCGCGGGGCACGACCGAGATGCCGACGTCGAACCAGTGGCCCCCGTAGCGGGTTAGCCCGTGCGCGAAGCCCGGCAAGTCGGTGTGCTCCCTGGGATCCCACGAGACCACTTCTAACGCATGCTCACTCAAGACACTGTTTCCCTTCGATCGCATTCGGTCGGTGGAACTACTCGCTAGGCGGTTACTTCGTTCTTGAGCCCGCCGAACTGGTTACGCCAGCGATGATAGGTGGCCTCGGAGACCCTAGCTCGCGGCACACCACCGCAGTGTCCTTGCCCTCGGCCAGCAGCCGATCGGCCGCCATCAGCTTGCGCACGATCTGCTCGGGGCTGTGCCGCTTCCTCGTCGACATGATCTTGTTGAGCCTTCCTGCCCACGTTCGTGGGCCACAAGACTCTCATACGCCCTGGATCAATTAACCGGCACCTCAGCACTTTCGGTGCTGTCCTCGTGCACGGGAGGCCATGCGATGATCGAGATCCGTGGAGGATGGCGCGAACCGCTGAATGTCTGTTGCGCGACGATCGCCGCCCCCGGCGAGCGCAAATCCGCTGTCCAGGCGACGATGGTGCGCCCCGTCCTCAACGTCGAAGCGCGCCTCGCCGCAGCGGGTGCCGCAGACCGGCTTGAGGCCGAGACCCGCAAGCAGGTCGCGACGAAGGCTGCCGAGCGGCAACGTCAGGCCGCTGCCACCGCGATGGCGAACGGCCAGCCCGGCGACTCTATGGCCGACGCGATCAGTGCTGCCCTGTTGGCCGACGCCATCGATGTTCCCGCGATCCCGCGCCTCGTTGCCGACGACATCACTCCTGAGGCCGCCGCGTCGCTACTTGCCGATCAGGGTGGACGGCTGGCCATCATTTCCGCAGAGGGCGGGATCTTCGACATCATCGCGGGCGGCTACAACAAGGGCAACCCGAACCTAGACCTGTGGCTCAAGGGTCATTCCGGTGACGTGCTGAAGGTCGACCGCAAGGGACGCCCGCTGGAATTTGTCCCCCGTCCCACATTAACCCTCGGCTTGATGATTCAGCCCGCTGTGCTGTCAGCGATCGCCGGCAACCAACAGTTCCGCGGTCGTGGATTCCTTGCCCGGATGTTGTACGCCTACCCGGAATCGAAGGTGGGACACCGCGAGATCGGCTCTCCTCCGATCAAGGCAGAGATCGAGCAGGCCTATGAGGCCACCATCGACAACCTCGCCTCCGGTATGGCCGGGTGGGTCGGCGATCCGGCGGTGCTCACCCTCACCGAGGAGGCACGGCAAGCCATCCAGGCCATCGAGGCGGAAGTCGAGCCGACCCTGGCCGGAGATGGTGAGTTGGCCACGTTGGCCGACTGGGGCGGCAAATACGTCGGCCTCATTGCCCGCATCGCGGGGAGCCTGCACCTGGCCGAGCACGGATCTAATGGGGCACGCAGGTCGGTGGAGGCGCCAACAATCCACGCTGCCAAGCGACTCGGCGAGTACTTCAAGGCCTGCGCCATCAAGGCGTTCGATGAGATGGGGACGGACCGGCGCACCTCCGATGCTATCTACCTGCTGGCACGCATTCAGTCGCTGGCTAAGGACGAGGTCTCCGAGCGTGAGATTCAGCGCGCCGCCAAGCGGTTCCACACCAAGGCCGAGCTGATGCCGGTGCTAAACCAGCTCGTCGATCACGGCTGGCTGATCAAGCTCGACGATGCCGTGCCCGACGTCGATGTGCCGACTGCAGGCCGCCCGCAAACACCGCGGTACAAGGTTCTCCGCGACGGGGACGAGGCCCGAGGAACATTCAGGGCAACGGTGACATAAGGGACATAAGGGACAGAATCCATTCGACACCGACCCTTTGTCCCTTATGTCACTTATGTCCCCAACCTCCTTGTAGTTAGCCGTGATGGTCGCGGGCATGGTGATCCCAACGACTGCGACTGTCGATGCTGCGAGGCAGCCGCAAAGGCCCGGCCAGCTCAAGTGCGGTTCCTCCTTACCCGCTGGCCGGTCGGTCCAGAGCACTATCGTGTGGACTGTGAATCGTGACCACGGCGAGGGACTGCAGTATCACGCCCTGCCCACTGACGATCCTCTGCGTGCGCTGAATATTCTGCGTGAAGCCGCTGGACTGCAGCCACTTTCTGGTGAGCACGATGACCAGGGCGGTGAACCCGTGAGGGCCGACTTCGAGCCTAAGGAGCCACGCTGCCGGGTCTGTCGAGATCCTAGTGTGCGCCGTCTGGTCAACGACCTCCTGGACTGGCACGGAGTCCCCATCCTGGGCCGTGGCAAGACGGTCACCTACGCAGATATCCTGCGTGACCTGGAGCCCCTCAACGAGGGCCGTGACAAGAGGGACCGGATCAGCTATGACAGCCTCTGGGTCCACGCCAAGAGGCATTACGACCTTGACGGGATGGCGGCCTACTGGACAGCCCGGATGCACAAGAAGCTGAGGAAAGCCCTGGGGGGACAACGGGGTTTAGGACCTATAGAAAAACCGCAGACAAATAGCACTAAGTACGAAGAATTCCACAAGTCCCAAAGTTGGGACGTATCCGGCAAGGTCTGACTACGTAGTGCAGGATGGTGCACGCGGCCAGTTCACTTTCGCTGTTCGCCAGCGCGGATCGGCGGTAACAAGTGACGAGATTTGACAATTAAGTCTCCCCAAAACCTACAGAAAACCTGTAGCGGAATTCTCGTCTGGCCGTGGCATTCTGGGCCCCACTCATGGCGAAGAGGTCTCCGAATGGGCCGGTGTTGAGCCGGTCATGCGACGACTTAGGCAAGCTCGCCTACAAACCCTTCTGCCGGGCAGATCGTGTGCACCGCCGCTGGCATTGACAACACAGCGGGCTAGCTCGACACGTATTGGACCATAGGTTCTGAGTCCACGTGGCCGCCTGGTGAGATGATATTCAGCTCGGTGGGCCGCACCTGATAGCGCGTGCCGTCGGCCGGATTGGTGACATCGAACCCACTGGATGTGCGGACAGCGTTCGCAAGTTCGATACTGGCCCCGTCGCTCACGCGAACGCCGCGGTAGTAATAGTTACCGGGCCCAGCTTGGCAGACCACCACCAAAGATTTGGTGGTCTGGGCCATCAGCACCGGGGGATTTCCCGGGTCGCAGCGGGCGTAGGACTCCACAAAGCCCTGCCCATCAGTTCCCGGCAGGCTGAGCCGAGGAGTTGAGGTGGTCGGCTGTGTGGTTGTGGGTTGAGTGGTCGTGGGGGGGTCCGCGACAACGCCTGGCGGGGCGGGACCTGTCCGCCACGCAACGAACGGGAATACGGTTACGCGCCCCTGCTCGCCGCATTCATTGGTCTGGGTGGTCAACATATCCGTGCCGCGGTAGGTGCCGTTGGGTTGCGGCGCGAACGACAGCGTCTGGATTGTCGTTTGGTAGTGCTCCGCCCCAGAGTAATCACCGACGATGTAGCAGCGAGTTTGATAGGTCCGCTCGTCGCTCTGCCACCGCCCGTTAATCCAATGCAGCACATAGTTAATGGCTTCCGTGGTTGGTGTTTGAAGGTTTTTGCTATCGAGCAGCGTGCCGGTGGCGACACATCCCGCCGATGTACATGCCGACCGGAACCCGAACCAGAGCGAAATGTTGTCGCGCGGGTGCTCCACAGGTTGGCCGTTGATGGTCCCTTTCGAGTAGTCGAAGTCGAGGCGGTAGGTGCCGTCAAGCGGTGGGGCAACAACCACCGGTGGCGGTTGGCTGGTCGATGGTGAAGGGGCGGGCGGCGCGGCTGCGCTCGGGCTTACGGTGTTGGGCGGACCAGCCGGTGGGTTTCCGCCGGAGCCCGTGAACAGTAGGGCCACCGTGGTGACCACGCCGACTAGTGCCACAGCGATCAGCGCCAAGACGACTGCGCGGACAGAGATTCGGGGGCCTCGACGCGCATCCACCTGAGCACCGTCGGGGATTGGTGCAGCGTGGGGAGCGGCCGCGGTAGCGGCCGCCCGCGTTGTGTGTTCACCGACCGGCGCGGCGGCCACATGTTCGCGCAGCGCCTTGGCGAAATCCCGGCAAGTGCTGAAGCGTTGGTCGGGATTCTTGGCCAACGCGGTCGACAATGCGTGGTCGAAGCCAGCCAAATCCGGGCGGCGATCGTTGAGCTTAGGAATGGCTGCGTTGAGGTGCTGACCGATGATGGCGACGGGGTTCGAATGCTGATACGGCGGCGCGCCGGTGAGCAAATGAAAAGCGGTGGAGGCCAAAGCATATTGATCGGCCCGCCCATCCAGCTCCAGCCCCATCAACTGCTCTGGGGCGGCGTAGGCAACCGTACCCACGGTGACGTTGGTCGCAGTAAGTCCACTAGGGTCAGCCAATTCGCGTGCAATTCCGAAGTCCGCCAAAAACACTCGTCGTTTACCCTCGTCGTCCGGTCGGGTGAGCAGGATGTTGGCGGGCTTGATGTCACGGTGCAAGAGGCCCTGCTGATGGGCGTAATCGAGCGCCCCCGCGACGGCAGTGACGATCTCGACCGCTTCATCTGGCGGCATGCCAGCTGGATAACGGTCCCGCATCAGGCGGGCAGCGTCGGTACCGTCGATGTACTCCATCGAGATCCACAGCTGCCCCTCAAACTCGCCCCGGTCGTGCACACCAACGATGTGCGGGTGCGAGAGCGCTGCGGCGATGTCGGCTTCGCGCCCGAATCGCTCCCGGAATACGGTGTCCGCTGACACAGCCGACGACAGAATCTTCAGCGCGTCGCGACGCGGCAGCCTCGGGTGCTGGGCGAGGTATACCTCACCCATGCCCCCGGACCCCAACTGGCGCACAATGGTGTACCCCGCAAACACCTCACCGGGGGCTAATGGCATGGGCGAATCGTAAGGCGCGTACGGGCGGGCCGGACCCGCACTCGGAAAAGCAGTGAGTTCCCGAAGCTGGTGAACCCCCGATCCAGGGTGGGTAGCGGGCGTGAGAATGGCTCTGTGGCCACCCCGTCGGCTGGGCGGGGTTCCCGATAAGCCACGGACCATTCGAGGCGTTGGTGTAGTTCTTGAGGGCCTAGCCGAGCGTGGCACTCCGGTCCAGCGGAGAACACGTGATGAAATCGCAACTTCGTCACGGCTGTGTTGAACGCGGATTTGGCGTTGCTAGCGGTATGGTTCGCGGCTGTGAAATGCGTTGCCGCCGATTTGCGGTCCCGCATTTCGAGTTCGCGCCTTGATCTGATGGAGATCATGTGTCAGAGCTGAACCGGCGCAAATTCATGGCAGGTCTGGCTGTCGCCATCGTTTCGGGCGTGGGTATGGCCCGGTGTCAAGTTGGCGCGCAACCGCGAATCCCCGCTGTCGCCAAAGAGGCTGCTTCATTGGGTCCGTCGCCGACGTATCGGATGCCCGGACTGTTGCCACCTCCACCGGCAGAATCTCGAATCCTCCTGCCGGGCAGCGGAACGCTGTGGAGCTTGCCGGGCAAGGGTGATTCGCTGGCGCTGACACTCGACGACGGTGTCGCCAGCGACGTGGTAGGCATGTACACGCAGTTCGCCAAGGACACCGGGCTGCGATTGACCTATTTCGTCAACGGTCGCTACAGTTCGTGGGCAGATAACCAGGCGCTGTTGCGTCCGTTGGTGGAGTCCGGGCAGATCCAATTGGCAAACCACACGTGGTCTCATCCCGATCTGACCACTCTGCCGGTACCTCGGATCATGGACGAGATTAGCCGTAATGACAATTTCTTGAGAAAGACCTACGGCGCAGATGCCCGGCCGTTTTTGCGGCCGCCGTACGGCGGTCACAACTCCACGGTCGACGCGGTCGCGGCAGGGCTCGGCTACACGGTGATGACGCTGTGGTCCGGAGATCTGGGGGATTCCGAGCGGGTCAGCGAGGACTACATCCTCAAGATGGCCGACCGGTACTTCACCCCGCAGACCATCGTGATCGGCCATCTCAACCACGCGCCTGTCACCCATGTCTACGGCCAACTGGTCGACATGATCCGCGATCGCAAGCTTCGGTCGGTCACGCTCAACGACATCTTCATGAAACCGCCGTCCTCAAACTGAACTGCGCCTGGCGTTGGGTATGGGTGCGAGCCGGTCGGGTACCGACCCGGTTGGGGACCCGAGTGGTCGCCAGTGCGATATGGCGCATGTTGGCTGGCCAGCGGTGACACGATAGTGACGTGAACGACAGTGGGCTGGCCGCGTGAGATGACAGCGTCGGGGCTGTTGTGCGGATCGTGCGGCACGGAACTAAGCGAGAAGGCCAAGTTCTGTAGCGAGTGCGGTGCGGCGGTCACGTCGGCCGCAAAGCCTGCGGAGTACAAGCAGGTCACCGTGCTGTTCGCCGACGTTGTTCATTCGATGGACATCGCCGCGGCGGTGGGCGCGGAGCGCCTGCGCGAGATCATGGCCGGGCTGGTGGATCGTGCGGCGGTGGTGGTGAAACGCTATGGCGGCACGGTGGACAAGTTCACCGGCGACGGGATTATGGCGGTCTTCGGCGCGCCGGCGGCGTTGGAGGATCACGCGCTGCGCGCGTGCCGGGCTGCACTGGAGATCCACAGCGGCATCAGCGATCTGGCTCAGGAGGTTTCCCGCCGCGATGGTGTCGAACTTCAGCTGCGGATCGGGTTGAACTCCGGGCAGGTAATCACCGGGGAGATCGGCACGGCTGCAACGGGTTACACCGCCGTCGGTGAGCAAGTCGGTATGGCCCAGCGGATGGAATCGGTTGCCCCACTGGGTGGGGTGATGCTCAGCGCGTCGACAGCGCGACTGATCGAGGGCGCTGCGACTCTCGGCGAATCTGAGCTGGTTCATATCAAGGGTGCCGACGAGCCGGTACCTGCCCGTCGGCTGCTGGGCATGGGCGAAGACCACCGCGCTGTTCGGGGTGCGGAGTCGGATTTTGTCGGTCGCCGGTGGGAGATGTCCGCCGTCGAAGGCTTGCTGGAGCGCGCAACCGACGGACACGGCGCGGTGGTCTGCGTGGTGGGGTCACCGGGCATCGGCAAGAGCCGTCTCTTGCGCGAGGTCGTGGCGATCGCAGGTCATCGTGGCGTGGAGGTGTTCACCGCCTTCTGTGAGTCGCGCGCCGGCCAGATCCCCTTCTATGTCGTGGCGCGGCTGCTGCGTGCGATCACCGGCATCAAGGGTCTTGACCCGCAGGCCGCCCGAGCGCGGATACGGGCTCAAGCCCCCGACGCGGAGCCAGAGGACTTGGTGCTCTTTGACGACCTGCTGGGCACCGCCGATCCGGATGTGGCGCTGCCCAAGATCGATCCGGATGCCCGGCGGCGGCGGTTGACCGCGCTCGTGAACGCCGCGTCGTTGACCCGAAAAAGCCCGGCGCTCTACGTCATCGAGGACGCCCATTGGATTGATGAGGTCAGCGAGTCGATGCTGGCCGAGTTCCTCACGGTGATCCCGCAAACGCCCTCGCTGGTGCTGGTCACCTACCGCCCCGAATACCGGGGCCCGTTGAGCCGGGTGCACCAGTGCTCAGACCATCGCCCTTGCGCCGCTAAGCGATCCGGAGACGGCAGCACTGGTCTCTCAGCTGCTTGGGCTGGACCCCTCGGTGGGCGGGGTGGCCGCCATGATCGCCGACAGGGCCGCCGGGAACCCGTTTTTCGCCGAGGAGATGGTGCGCGAACTTTCCGAGCGTGGCGTGCTGCGCGGCGACCCGGGTGCCTACGTATCGGCGGCAGAGGTTAGCGAGGTGAGCGTGCCCGCCACGCTGCAGGCGACCATCGCCGCGCGCATCGATCGGCTTGACCCGAAAGCCAAGCGCACGCTGAGCGCAGCGGCGGTCATCGGCGCGAAGTTCAGCCGGGATCTCCTGGATACGTTGGGCATTGAACCCATTCTCGAGGATCTTGTGGTGGCCGAACTCGTCGATCAGGTGAGGTTGACCCGAGGACCGGAGTATGTGTTCCGCCATCCGCTGATTCGGACGGTGGCCTACGAATCACAACTCAAGTCGGATCGGGCCGAGCTGCACCGGCGCGTGGGGGCCGCAATCGAATCACGTGACCCGGCAGCGGCCGACCAGAACGCCGCACTGATCGCCGAACATCTCGAAGCCGCCGGTGATCTGCGCGCCGCATACGGCTGGCACATGCGCGCGGCAAGCTGGGCCACCAACCGCGACATAAACGCCGCCGCGCGACTGAGCTGGGAGCGCGCCCAAGCGATCGCCGACGCCCTCCCCGCCGAGGACCCAGACCGAGCCGCCATGCGCATCGCCCCGCGCACCATGCTGTGCGGGACCGCCTGGCGAGTCCATGAACATGTGGCCGGTGCCCGCTTCGACGAACTGCGGGAGTTGTGCACCACCACCGGCGACAAGGCGTCACTGGCCATCGGCATGGCAGGGCTCGTGATGGATCACACGTATCAGGCCCGGATGCGCTTGGCCTCGCAGTTGGCATCGGAAGCCATGGCCCTGATCGAGTCCATCGGCGATCCGATCTTGGCAGTAGGGCTATCTTTCATGGCGATCCAGGCCAAGGGAGTGAGCGGCGAAATTTGCGATCTGCTGCGCTGGTCACAAAGGGTCATCGACCTGGCCGACGGTGATCCCTCCAAAGGGAACTTCATTCTCGGCTCTCCGTTAGGACTCGCCTTCACGACGCGCGGTGTTGGCCGGTATTTCCTGGGTCGTCCTGGATGGCGCGACGACCTGCGGCACGGTCTCGACCTGGCCCGCAGCGTCGACCCCATGTCCTACGCCACGGTCGTCACATACGCCTATTTCGTCGGGATACCGGTTGGGGTGCTGGGGCCCGACGATTCCGCGGTGCGCGAGATCGAGGATGCCCTACGGATTGCCGAACGATCCGGTGGTGACCTCGCACTGGAGTACACCCGGGTGACGCTGGGCGTTGCGCTGGTGCACCGCCCCACGGCTGCGGAGCGTGACCGCGGACTGAACCTTCTGGCCATGTCACGCGACGCGTACTTACGCTGGCAATACCTGTCCGAGTTACCGCTCATCACCGCGTACATGGTGCGTGAGAGGGTTCGGCGTGGTGATGACGATGAGGCCATACCGCTCATGCGCGCCGCCACCGACCATCTGTTCCGCGAGGGACGGCTGCTGGCGTGGGGCGTTCCAGCGACCGGTGTTCTCGTGGAAACACTGCTGGATCGCGGGACCGAGACTGACGTAGCCGAAGCCGAGGCCGCAATGGAGCGGTTAGCGGCCGCGCCAGCTGATGAGGGTCTGGTGATACGCGACATCTGGCTGTTGCGGCTGCGGGCTCTGCTGGCGCAGGCTCACGGCGATGCCACAGCTTATGTGCACTTGCGGGATCGCTACCGCGACATGGCGAGATCGCTTGGCTTCGAGGGGCATATCGCCTGGGCCGAGGCGATGCCATGACGGCGGCTCCCCCGTCGGGGGTGGTGACGTTTTTGTTCACCGATGTCGAGGGTTCGACCCGTCGGTGGGAAACCGACGCGGAGGGGATGCGGGCAGCGCTGGCCGCCCACGACGAGGTGTTGCACAAGGCGATCGAGACGCACGGGGGCTGGTTGTTCAAGCACACCGGCGACGGGGTGTGCGCCGCGTTCGCCTCGCCGAGGTGTGCGGTGGATGCGGCGGTGGCCGCGCAGAGGGCGCTGGAGTTGCCGGTGCGGATGGGCATCGCGACCGGCGAAGCCGAGTTGCGGGGGGCGGACTACTTCGGCGCGGTGCTGAATCGTGCGGCGCGGGTGATGGCCGCCGGGCACGGCGGTCAGATCCTTTTGGCCGAGTCAACGGCGGGTCTGCTCAGCGGAGTTGATCTGGTGGACCTGGGGCCGCGACGGTTGCGGGATCTGCCAGCCCCGGTGGGGGTGTTTCAGGTGAGAGCGCCCGGCCTGCGGAGCGAGTTTCCGCCGTTGCAGGCGCTGGATGCGAGTCCGGGGAATCTACGCCCCGCGCCCACGAGCTTCATCGGACGCGAGTCCGAACTCGACGAGGTGCAAGCCGCGGTGAAGGCGCATCGGTTGGTGACGTTGACCGGGGTGGGCGGGGTCGGCAAGACCCGTCTGGCGCTGGAGGTCGCGGCGCGGCTGGCTGATGAGTTTCCCGACGGGGTCTGGTTTTTCGACTTGGCCGCGGTCGCCGATCCGGCGGCGGTGCCCGATGCGGTGGCCGCGGTGTTAGGCATCATCCAACAGCCCGGGAAGAGCGTGGCGAACAGTGTCGCGGCCGCGTTGGAGGGCAGAGTCCGGCTGCTGGTGTTCGACAACTGCGAGCACGTTGTCGACAGTGTCGCGGATCTGGTCGAGGCGATCCTGGCCGCCTCGGCGACCGTGACGATTCTGGCGACCAGCCGCGAAGGAGTGGGGGTCAGCGACGAACAGTTATGGCGTGTCCCGTCACTCGACGTCAACGCCGGAACCGAATCCGCGGCCGTGAACCTTTTCCTCGACCGTGCCCAAAGTGTGGTGTCGGACTTCTCGCTGGCCCAGCCCGGCGAGGCGGACGCTGTGGTGGAAATCTGCCGCAGACTCGACGGCATCCCGTTGGCCATCGAGTTGGCGGCCTCGCGGATGGCATCGATGACCGCCAGCGACGTGCGTGATCGTCTCGATCAGCGGTTGCGGCTGCTGGTCGGCTCCCGGCGCGGCCTGGCACGCCACCAGACGCTCCGTCATGCGGTGGCCTGGTCTTACGACCTGCTCGACGACGCGGAGAAGGCGCTGCTGGACCGATGTTCGGTGTTCGCGGGCGGCTTCGACCTCGAAAGTGCTTGCGCGGTAGCCGGATCCGATCAAGACGAATTCGAAGTGCTGAATCTACTGGACGCGCTGGTGCGCAAGTCGCTGCTCGTGGCGGATCGCTCGTCTGGGCATGCCCGGTTTTCGATGTTGGAGACGATCCGCCAGTTCGCCGAGGAACAACTCGTCGCCCGCGGCGAAGCATCCGAGATTCGGGCCGCCCACTCGCGGTACTTCGCCGGACGGGAAGCCGACATCCTGGCCCTGTGGGACAGCCCCCGACAGCGTGCGGCCTACGACTGGTTCACTCTCGAACTGGCCAACCTGCGCACCGCGTTTCGGTGGGCCGCCGACCACGGCGACCTCGATGTCGCCGCCGCCATCGCCACCTACGCGACGCTCCTCGGCGATCTGGTCGGCAATTTTGAGCCGATAGCCTGGGCCGAGGAGCTCATCGAGCCCGCCCGCGTCGTCGACCATCCCCGGCTGGCATTCCTGTACGCGATTGCGGCGCAGTGCTGGATTCCCGGACGGATCGAGGAGGCTGTCGGCTATGCCGACGCCGGCCAGACGGTGATCGCCAATGGCCACTACGAGGTGCCATTCGGCCTTGAGGGCGCGCTCGGCGTTACGTACGTGGCCATCGGCCAGCCCCAACGGGCGGTCGAGTGGTGCCGCGCCCGGCTCGCATGCGGCCGCGACACCCTTACACTCACCAGGACATGGCTGGTCGCCGGACTGGCGCACGTCGGGGCCGGTGAGGAGGCGAGGGGCGCCGCGGACGGGCTGATCGACGCCGCCGAGGCCACCCACAACCCCTATGCGCTCGCGTACGCGTTTCGCGCCTACGGCGTCGCCTTCGGCGATGCTGATCCCGTCCGCGCGCTGGAGGCCCTGCGCCGAGGCCTGGTGATCGCCCAGGACAGCGGTAACCGCTTGGTCGAATCACAGCTGGCGACCGCTTTGTCTCGGACCGAGGCCGAACACGGCGACCCGCTGGCTGCGCTCGATCACATCACTCTGGCCATCCGCCACTACCACGACTCTGGCAACGTCGGCCTGATCCGTAACCCCCTGGCAACTCTCGCGGTGTTCCTCGACTGCCTCGGACGCCTCGAACCGGCGGCCACCATCGCCGGTTTCGCATTCGATCCCCACACCGCGTCGGTAGTCCCCCAACTCAGCACCGCGATCACCCACCTCCGCGACGTCCTGGGCGACCAGACCTACGAATCGCTCGCCCGCAAGGGTGAGACGATGACCACCGCCGCGATGGTGACGTACGCCTACGACCAAATCGACCAGGCCCGAACAGAGCTGAACGCGGTCTCGAAATAGCCATGTTCCCCTCGGCTCCGGCTGCTGGCCCACTTCCTCGATCCGAGTTGATCAGGGTTGCCCGTTCCACACGGAGTACCTGGGTTGGCCCGGACCGATATGGGACGGGAGAAGAAGCGATGACCACACTCAAAACGCACTCTATTGCTGTGCTTGTTGCGAAACACTTAAAGGATTCGCGGCTCGGTGATCGAGCCGAAGCGCCCGGAAGGAGCGTCGATCATGCAACCGGAAACCGCGCCGTACCCGGTTCGGGTCCGGGGTGACCTTGACCCCGCGCTGTCACGCTGGCAGTGGCTGGTCAAATGGATTCTCGCCATCCCGCACTACATTGTCTTGTTCTTCTTACACATCGCCTATGTTGTGGTCACGGCGATCGCGTTCTTCGCGATCTTGTTCACCGGCAAGTACCCACGCGGGCTGTTCGACTTCAATGTCGGTGTCATGCGCTGGCGCTGGCGGGTCTTGTTCTATGCGCTGTCGGCGTTGGGCACCGACAAGTACCCGCCGTTCAGCTTGCGGCCCAACTCCGAATACCCGGCGGACCTGGAGGTGGACTACCCGGAGCACCTGCATCGGGGTCTGGTGCTGATCAAGTGGTGGCTGCTGGCCATCCCGCACTACCTGGTACTGGAGGCCTTCTTCTACGGCGGTATGCGGCTCATAGGCAATGGCGATCACGACTGGGGCAACGGCACCATCTTGGTGCCGCTGATCCGGGTGTTGCTGCTGATCGCGGTGGTGGCCCTGCTGTTCACCGCGCGCTACCCGAAGGGCCTGTACGACTTCGTGATCGGCATCAACCGGTGGGCCATCCGGGTACTCGCCTACATCTCGCTGATGCGCGACGAGTATCCACCGTTCCGCCTCGACATGGGGCCGCGTGAACCCGAACCCCTGGCCGCATCCCCATCCGCCTGACGCAATCGCCACTCCACCTCAAAGGGCGACCGTCCGGTGCCTGTGCAAGTGCGCCTCGCCCGAAGGTTGTTCTTGAGCGATCTCCGGAGTGTCAGACTGCCACGGGCTCAGTCGCTCGGTCGCGTCCTGAAGCCGGTGTAAAAGGGGCCGGGCGTAGGTTCTGCTTCGAGACCGCCAAGTCATCGAAGTGAAAGGACCTACGCCCGTGCCTGCACGAGTATCGCCGACCGATCGTGTTCGCGCCAAGATCGACGAGCTGTTCGCCTCCGATCGTGAGCTGCCCGAGATCCTGGAGGAGGTGGCCCGGCTTGGTGCGCAGTTGCTGATGCAGGCCGCGTTGGAGGCCGAGGTGACCGAGTTCTTGGGCCGTGACCGCTATCAACGGAGCGCCGCGACGCCGGATGCACGGCCCGGGGCGCGTAACGGTTATCGGCCGGTGTCGGTCAAGACCACCGCCGGCCCGGTCACCCTGGAGCGACCCAAGCTGCGCGGCACGACGGTCGCATTCGCCTCACGCTTGTTCGGTAAGCACGTCACCAAGACCAACGCGCTGGAATCGTTGGTGATCGCCGCGTTCGTGCGTGGGCTGTCTGTGCGTGATGTCGAAGCCACCCTCGCCGATGCGCTGGGTGATCAGGCCGCGATCTCGAAATCGACTGTCTCGCAGGTATGCCAAGCGATCAAGACCGAGTACGACACCTGGGCGCGGCGCCCGCTAGGTGATGTCGTGCTCGACTACCTGTTCCTGGATGCCTCCTTTTTCCGGATGCATCCCGGCTCGCCGGCCGAGCCGATTCTGGCCGCGTGGGGTATCACCACCGCGGGCAAGCCCGTCTTCGTCGGCTTGGCCCCCGGCGTGGTGACTGTCGTCGATGTAGCCGTCGCTGAGGCGGGCAGGCAGAGGAGCCATGCCCGATAACAAGAAGACCGCGGTGCTGCTCGACGACCTAGCAGTGTGAGGACCAGGCATGCCCTGCTGAGGGTATGGGTGTCGCGACCGCGCGCGATACCACTCGACTTCATCGCTGCTTGGACCGAAGTTTGGGATCGGGGAGGTGGCAAGATAGCAAGGGACGAAACCCCGGCGTCCGTGCCGAAGCGGCTAAGATGCTTCGAGGTCACGTGCTCGTTGCGGTACCGCTCAGGTCCGGCGGCGACGACGCAGCAGAAGGCCCACGAGGATGCCCACGACAAACATGACGGTCAGCAACGACCACATGGGCGACTCGCGGGTGATCCACAGGATGTGCACCCGGGGGCGCTCCCGGTTCTGCGCGATGAAGACCGCCGCCAATGCGACGAGGATGAGCGCCACCCAGTAGCGCAGCGCGAACCTCCCGGCCCGACCGACTGCCGAGGGCGGCGCGGTGTCGTCCGGCGACATGGCGACCTCCTGTCCACAGATGACGTGCTCGTCAGCTGCGACGGTAGTCGCCCCCGAACCGCGGCACCGCGAGATCAGCGGACACCCCCGCAGAATGCCACACCCAACCCCGTCCCAGCTCGCACATCGCGGCAATGCCGCCCCAGATAACTACGCGCCTGCATGTCGGCGCGTGATGACGCAGGCTGGGTGCGGGTATAGGCCGGTTTACGAGTTGATCTCGTTTGAGAGACCTCCCGCGCTGCTGACCTCTACTTGCTGCCGTTGAGGGACAGACTCGTGTGGCACCGACATGAAAGGGTGATCACGTTGCTGATCAATGTATACCTGTGCGCGTCGGGGATCACCATGGTCGTCGCCTTTGTCTGCAAAAGGTTCTGCCATCAACTCACGCCGCGCCCGCTTATTCGCGCTTCACTTGCTGTCCTGGTTGGTGCGCTGTGGCCACTGCTGATTCTCGGCATCGTCGCATTCGGCTGTGTTGTATTGCTTGCCAACGTGCGAAGGGCCACCAACCCCTACCTGTCGGGCGCGGCTCAGATGCAGGAGAACAAAGCCGGTCGCAATCAACCCGATGACGCCGACCGGCGACCCATCGTTGCTGCGCCCCGTTAACCTCACAAGGGTTAAGTGTTGAGGTCGACGTATGCCCGATAGTGAGAAGACCGCGATGCTACTCGACGAGCTGGCCGCCCTCGCCCCCGCGCAGCGACGCAAGGTGGCCACCTTGCTGAAGAACGTGTCGGAGACCTTCGCCGAGGTACCCGACGGCAAGACGGCCTCGCATGTCCTCGGCGTGCTCGCCCACCTACTCGAGCCGGACTGACCTGTACCGAAAACGGTCGGTTCCGGGACAGGCTTCCGTCCCGTCAACACAGTCGTGTTTTCCGACGACATGCTGTCCCGAAAGTATGTCCCGATAGTGACTGTTCGGAAAGTTCACACTGCGGTGTTTGTGGTACACTGATGTTGTGAGCACCGCTTCCGCATCTACCACCGCCTCAACCGTGATCGGGTACGCCCGCGTCTCAACCATCGGACAGACTCTGGAGCAGCAGACCGAGGCGCTGACCGCTGCTGGGGCGGGCAAGATCTTCCACGACGTGATGTCTGGTGCCCGCGATGACCGCCCCGGCTTCACCGAGTGCATGCGTTACCTGCGGGAGGGCGACACCCTGATCGTCTGGCGTCTGGACCGCCTGGGTCGCAACATGCGGGCCATCATCAATACCTTGCACGAGTTGACGCAGCGTGGGGTCACCGTGCGGTCGCTGCACGATGGTGTCGATACGTCGACCAGCACCGGCAGGATGGTGGCTGGAATCCTGATGTCCATCGCCGAGTACGAGCGGGAGCTGGTCCGGGAGCGCACCGCCCTCAAGCTGGAGCACGCCCGCAAGTCAGGCCGGAAGTTTGGTCGCCCCGCCAAGCTCACCTCCGACCAGGCCGCGCTTGCCCAGCGGATGAAAGCCAACGGGGAAACCGCCGCGACCATCTGCCGGACGCTCGGCATCGGCAGGACCACCCTGTACCGCTACTTGGCCGAGAGCGCCGAGGACGACTTAAGCATTTCCCGACAGCCCAGCACATGAAGGCAGACGGTCAACACCGCGCGGACGTAGCCAAGTACCTCGGGGTCAGCCACGCCACTCTGTATCGGTACCTGGCCGACGAAGCTGCCTAGCCCCCGTCGGGGGCAACAATGAGGCTGCTTGCCCCCAACGGGGGTAGCGACAAAGTCGCTTTGCCCCCAACGGGGGTGACGACACGGCTGCTTACCCCCGACGGGGGCAGTGACAATCCGACCGGTCAGCGACCCGACGGCTGGGGCAGTACTCACCGAATCCCGATAGCCGCATCAGCACGAGCCCACCTGTCGGTGGGTGAAAGGAGACCTATGACATTGACAACCGCTCAGCTTGACCGCGCTTGCGGCGTTCTGCTGGGCACCGCAGCCGGTGATGCCCTAGGTGCCGCCTACGAGTTCGGTCCGCCACGTGGCCCGGAACTTGAAGTCGCCATGGTGGGAGGCGGGAGCTTTGGCTGGGAGCCAGGCGAATGGACCGACGACACCTCTATGGCCATTGCGATCGCTGAGGTTGCCGCGACCGGGGTGGACCTGCGTGAGGAAGAGGCTCTCGACGGCCTGGCCCGGAGGTGGCACGAATGGTCACAACACGCCAAAGATGTTGGGGTACAAACCCGGTCTGTCCTCAGCCGAGCGGGCCGAAAAGGGATTTCCGCCCAGACAGCACACACAGAATCGGCGGAGCTGCACAAAATCACGGGCCGCACCGCGGGCAATGGGTCGCTGATGCGTACTGCACCACTGGCACTGGCTTACCTCGACGACGAAGCAGCCCTGGTGGAAGCGGCCCGTGCAGTCAGCGAGCTGACCCATTACGACCCCGAGGCCGGTGATGCGTGTGTGCTGTGGTGCTGCGCGATCCGGCACGCCATCCTCACTGGGTTCCTGGATGCTCGGATCGGGCTGCAGCACATTGACATAGACCGGCAAGACCTGTGGGGCTCGCGGTTAGATGACGCCGAGGCGTCGCAGCCTTCGGACTTCACGAACAATGGCTGGGTCGTCGAGGCTCTGCAGGCCGCATGGTCTGCTATCACGACTACGCCCATCCCCAAGGACGATCCGGCTAGGGGCATTTTTCGTGTCGATCACCTGCGGCTTGCCCTCGATGCAGCTGTGCGGGGCGGGAACGACACTGACACAGTCGCTGCCATCGCAGGTGGACTGCTCGGTGCGGCCTACGGGGCGTCAGCGGTCCCTGCAGATTGGCGTCGAGTGCTGCACGGCTGGCCCGGTCTGGTGACGCGGGACCTGGTGGCGCTGGCCACTCGAATCGTGAAGGTAGACAGGCCGTTCAGCTATCACACCGACTCTATGAGCCCGGTTCGGCATCCACATGACGACGGGGTCTGGCTGGCCGACGTGGCAACGCTGCGTACCCTTCCGCCCGGTGTGGACGCCGTAGTGTCCCTATGTCGTGTGAACGACGATGACCTGCCGGTGGGCGTCGAGCAGATCGACATCCGGCTGATCGACATCGTCGAGCCAGACGCCAACCCCAACCTGGATTTCGTGCTGACCGATACTGTGCGACTCATCGAGCAGCTGCGCAACGAGGGACGCATGGTGCTCCTCCACTGCGTGGCCTGCCAGAGCCGGACACCGACTGTGGCAGCACTCTACGGTGCGCGCAGGCAGGGCATCAGCGGCATGCTGGCACTGCAGGATGTCACCTCGGTGCTGCCGGATGCATGGCCAAACAGCGACTTCTGGAAAGCGGTAAAGCGATTGGCACCGTAGTCGGCTTAGCCTGCCGCGTCGCAGCACCTCGGCGAGCTGCCCGGAGCTTGTGCGCTGCTGCCCTCTGTGGGGTCAGACACGCTGGCCCTGCCCGGGGGGTATCGCCTTGCCCCCACCCGGGGGTGATCTTTGCCCCCGCCGGGGGTATCGCTTTGCCCTGCCGGAGGCGCTGGGTAGGACTCCACCCCGGTGCGGGTTTGCCACCGAAGCAACGACCGCCGAGGGGGCTTAACGGGTTTGTTTGCCTCATGTCGCCCGGCTCTCATTTGTTTCATCTTGAAGAAACTTGCAGAAACGCAATTCGGCGTGTCAACGTCTAACGCAGGCAAGAGCAGAGGGCGACTCACCAGGTAAGTGGGACCCAACGCTCTCGGATCGGGTATCACGCGGACGACGCCGCTCCAGGTTTGTGCGGCCCGTCGCCAGCGGATCCGGTTAGGCGGAGTGGTGTTGCGTTTTGGGGCGCCCCACTCCGCCTCCTGCTAGCTCCTCTGTAGCTGAACTATACATCCGCCGGTTCTTGCTATAGGGCTATAGGCCCCGCCCGGGGTTTTGTGCACTTCTGCGCATATCAGGCCCCCACGGGGGCAACAACTCAAGTCGTGCAATTACTCATGCACCCCCCGGAGAACGCCGCCTGCCTGCATCGCGAGTTCTTCCTGTCCAGTTTGATCAAGGAAGCCTGGCCCGTCGCGTGTTAAGCGGCCGGTGTCTGCGGTACCTGAAATCGACCGAAAACGCAGCGTGGGCGGGCGCGGGCGGTCAGGTCAATACCTGATCTTTCAGAAGTTGTCGCTCGCAGATTCGATCCACCGCCAGGCGGCGGTCAAAATTCTTTGGCGTCGACGCGCTTAACACGTCGAGCTTCTGGGAAGCTTCCTAGTCGACAGCCGGGGTGGGCTGTCTGTCACGTGCCCCATCCCGCTGCCGCTTCCTTTTGGTCATCGCCGCGCGCAGGATTTCCTCGGTCTCTTTGGGCGCCTGGTCGAAGAAGTTGTCAGGCCAATCGTCAAACGACCCATAGGCGTTGGGCCTGATCGGCCTGAAGTTCGTCTTTCCGTCCTGCCGCTCTGCGTAGATGATCTTGACGAGGTTGGACACGGATTCCCCATCATCCTCAGCTATGCGAAGACGCAAGCGATTGATTAAGTACTCACTGTGCGTTTCGACTATGAGTTGCCTCCCTGATATGGACATTGCCAAAAGGAAGTCGCCAAGCGCTTGTTGCGGGGCAGGGTGTAGATGCAACTCCGGCTGCTCCATTAAGACCACGTCTCCGCGCTGTGCCCGCAGACACATCACCACAACAGGCAATAGTTGACTGACTCCGACGCCAACGTTCGTCAGGTTCCGCTCGTCACCGGTCTGGTCGTCAACAATCCCGAGTTCGATTCCTGCCCTGCCCGTCGGGCGCGCCCTCACGGCGCTGGCAACGCCAAGGTACGTCATCCATCTGTCGACGGCTTCCTTGAGCGATGTTTTCTCAAGCGCATGCTCTAGCTCTTCGTGCTCTGGCTGCTCGTTGGCGACCGGCAGGCAAAAGGGGTCTCCAGGTTCTGGCGGGAGCATGGCCTCGATCTCGATCGAACCAAAGCGTTCGAGCTCGGGGACGGTATATTCCCCCTTCAGCCCAAGGCGCGCGATTCCTCCGCCTTGACCAGGCCTATACGCGGGACTGGGATCTTCTCTTAGCGGTCCCAGATACCATAGCGCGCTTGACATTCGTTCGCGTAGGCCCCAAACCAGTTCATCGAACTGGGTGCCGACCTCGGTCAACGTATCGTGCGGAGGTCGGTCCTGCTCTAGGTGCTTGGCCAGCTCCCGTATTAGTAGCCGTTCGACCGGTCTATGTAACGCCGGTGCGGTCCTCTCACGGGAACGGGGGAGGAGTTCGCTGAAACGGTCCAGGTCGGCTTGCGGTAGCACAGTATCCGGCGACTCACCACCGTCGAATGCGTTGACCCACTCACGGAAATTTGGTAAGAGCACAGCGACGATCTCCTCGGCACGGTCCGAAAAAGACCTGGGCCTGGTCGGATTGGTCTGCCGACCCCGATCTGAGCCGGAAAGTTTATCCGCTGTGAGTAGCTGCGACTCAATGCCATTCAGCCAGGCTTCCGCTAGTGCCGATGAGTCTGGCGTGATCGCGAAAATGCCTCGCGGAAGGCCATTGTCCACGATTGAAAAATACTTAACGCCTCTACGTAAGTTGTCCGGCAGGTCGGGATCATAGGGTCCACGTCGCGTGAACCCAACTTGGCCCGAGAGCCGGGCGTCGTAGACCTTACTTATGTCGATGCTTCGAGTGAATCCAAACTCCTGCAGGTACTGCCTGATGCGATCACGGAGGGCTGCCGCGGCACCAAGCCGCTCTAGGCTGCGAGTGGGCACGAAGTGCGCATGGACTGCACCCTCCGGTCGCTTAGTCTCGAGTTGAACCCTCGTAACCTTTGCCGAGCCGATCTGAATTAAATCGGGGCGGCTCTTTGCCGAGCCGATCTGTCGTGAATAGGGGCGGCTCAACACAATCCCCCACGATGCGATAGCGAGGACTGCTCTGTTCTCGCGCCTCGTCCGACCCGGAGTGTACCGCCACGGCCGCACGAGATCGTCCGGCACATTGAGGTCGATCGAAAAAGAGACTTTTGCCTTGCGGCTGGGTGAGTGCTTGATATCGGCAAAAGTGCCCAGCTGGAGTTCGGCGCCATTGAGATTAATGAGCGAGCTTTGTGAACGTCCCCGAACAATCTGACTCAAAAGGACCAATGTTTGGAGCACGGAGCTCTTCCCCGCGGAGTTGGCGCCAACCAACACCGTCAGCGGTCCCAGGTCCAAATCTGCAGACTCGATCGACTTGAAGTTCTCGATCCGAAGTTTTGAGATCCACGGAACAGGAGCTTGAGTCATGCGGGTGTCTCCTCCAGTGTGCGGGCGAACGCTCGAACAACACCATGGCGTGCGCGCTCTGTGATGAATTCTTTGTCGTGTCGCCACTGAAGCCGCGTTGTGTAGATGTCAACGACGGCCGATCCGCTCGCGCCCTTTCGACGCAGAACTTTCCGAACGACGTTGTCGGCCCATTCACGCGGATCGGTCGCGGCGCTCGCCAATGGCTCGTCGACCGCGAAGTCATCCGGGTCCACAGCGGCGAGGTTGTAGCGGTCGAGGATGCGCGTGACAGGCAGTCCGAAGTCCGATTGCCACCTACGAAGCTCGGTGAGGAGCATCTCGTCATCCAGCCACTCCGGCTGCCACTCAATCTTTCCAGCGAGCTTCTTGTTCACGATATCTAGGACTTCGATGAATCGCTCGCGGGCATTGTCGGGATCGGTGCCAACGGGAGGAGGCAGGAGAAGGTTAACATCGAGCAATTGCTCTTCCGCGGCAAGACCATCCGCGGCCCGCCGACACTCGCGTACAAGCGCTTCGAGCTCGTTGAGTTCGAGTTCCTTGAACTCGCGGCGCGGGTCTTCAATCGATCCGAGTGGCCAGCCGGTCTCGTATGCCTCAAGGGACTCGCCGTCCGACGCAAGAGCCGCGTCGGCTGCGGCCGCAAGAGCGGGGTCAAGCGTCGCGATGGTGGCGACGACTTGTTCCTCGAAGATCGTTCCATACAGTTCCCCTTGGACGAGCAGGTCGTATGGCAGTCCCGAGACTTTCGGCGTAACGATCAGATCTAGATCTGTACCGAACTCTTTTGCCGACGCCGCGAGGAGAATCCGAATCGTCTGGTCCTCATCATTCACCGTGACAACCACGGCCAATCGCGCGATCTGTCTGCCATCATGGTCGGGGTCGGGGTAGGACTGGACCTTCACAACACGACCGACGGAGATCTCGTCTAGCTCTGCGTTATGTGGTTGTTCGGCGAACTTGAGACGCGCGGCACGTCGCACATCGTCGGGGATCACGATTCACTCCGTTTCTGGGCTACAACTGCTGCGAGGCGTTCTAGTACAGCAACCTGTACGTGTTCGCTGAGCTCGCTCAACTCGTTTGCCAACCGCCCGAACAGCTTGTGCTTTCTCGGCGACAGCGACTGCCGACTGATGTTGAGGTGTGCAGCGAGTTCACGGTCAGACAGGTTTCCGTGCTTGAACGCGAAGATGTCGCGTTCTTCGCTTGTCATTGCCTCAGCCAAGCTGGCCGCCAGGTTCACTGCCATTACCTCTTCTTCCCGAGCCATTACCTCTTCTTCCGGAAGCAGTGCCCGATCCTCAGGTTCTGGGGCACTGTCAAGTCCAAGGAAGCTTGGCTTCCAAGCTGTCAAGAGCTTCGAGAAGAATGCATCGAGCTCCGTACGCCCGATTGGCTCGCTGTACGTTTCAATGAGTATTCGCAAGACCTGTTCGAGGGTCTCCGCCGTATAGATGACTGGCGCTCGCTGGTCACTGTCGCTGGACACCTTTGGTAGAGCTGCGGCTAGAGCGACGGCCCTGTTGAGAAGACGTTCCGAATCAGGTGCGGTCTGCAGAGTGTCCGTCCTCTTGGGTGCAAAGACTTCCCGTTTCCCAATCATCAACGTCTCGATATCGTCCGCGTTCCGGAGGAAGCCAACGGCTCTGTCAAGGAGGTTGTCAACGACGGTGCGGACCCGGCTTCTTGCCAGGTATCGGCCAGCTTGAAAGTAGAGGAGTCGATCGAAGTCGTCGATCGTCAGTGCAACTTCGAAGATGTAGGCGAGCTGTCCTTCCTCGATCAGTACATCGAGAGCGAAGTCGTGGGCAACTTCGACTACCGCATCCGGCCCCGCAAGCCCCCGGGCGTAGATCGCAGGGTCGCGTCGCGAGAGCAGGCTTTTTACGACGGTCTGGATCCGCTTGTAAATCAGCTCGCCGATGACGACCTTGCGGTTGTGGTACTCAGCTAGCAACGGTTGCAGGTCGTCGGCGGTCATGATGCAGGGACTTTGCGCAAGAGCTGCTCTAATAGACCGGACGCCTCGTCCTCGCAACAGCTATACCAGCCGGCACGCCGCGCTTCGTGAGGGATTTGCCTACATGAATCGGGCAGAACGCGCCCATTCCAGTTCAAGTAGCAGTACGGTTCGTGACCGGCCTCATGATGCGGGTGGCGGATACCTTCATCACCGGGCTGTGAGGTACGGACGCATCCGTGGCCGAACGCGGTTCTCGCGCTCCACTCCCTCACCAGAACCCACGGATGTTCCCTGCGGTTTGGGCTGAAGTGCATGTGGCTCTCAGGAAGGACGTACCAGGTGCCAGCGGGCGCGGGGACGAGGTCCATTGCATCCAGCAAACCGCGCACACCCAGTCATAGTGGCACACCTCACAAAGATTTCGGATCGGAGGCCGCGCCGTGGGCGATTTTCCAATCCGGCCCGTCGGGTCAGCTCCATAAGACCCGGCACCAGGATAGGCATCAGCCCGGCCTGAGTAGTGGTCGGCAAACCGAGCGAGTCACAAATGCTCCTGGTGGTTCGGGCGGGGGCAACGGCGCCACTGCAGTCGAGGTCAGAAACCGTTGGCGCATAGTTGACGCGCTCGGTCTGGCGCCTCAAAATGCGGGCAGCTCCGGGCGGTTCGAGGCACGCGCTTTACACCCTGCGGTCGAGGCCTCCTTGGGGTTGATGGACAAGACAGTCCTCGATCAGCTGGTCGTGACAACCAGCGACCACAGCAAGCGAATCGCGGAGACCAGCGAGAAAGGAGCGGCGGTCGGTTGTCTGAAATCTCCGTAGCCGTGTCGTAGCCGCCCGTCATGATGGTGTCAGCAAACGTCTGGTCATCCGGCAGGAATAGGAAGTCTTAATGACAGATACCCCGACGCCGGGTGAGCTGTTCGCGTTGAACGACGAGCTGCAGAAGTCGCGTGCGGTGCGCTTGCTTGCCGCGAAGAAACTCGCGCCCTACATCACCCTGATGGAAAGGCACCTCGACCACAGTGCCAAGGTTGCCGAACCGGAGCTGGTGCAGCGATTGGAGCGGGACCTCGACCAGGTTGGGATGGGTGACCAAAGCGGTCTGCTCTTGATCAAGAGCTGGGCCAGCGACGGCTGGTTGAACCGAATTTCTGACGGTGCTGGGCAAGGCGCACAGAACGTGTGCTCGCTGACCGAGGACGCCCGCAGCGCGCTGGCGTTCGTTCGGCGATTGCGCCGCGCTGACACCGTGGCCACCGGAGGGTCGATCACGAGCATCGCCGCGGGGTTAAAGCGTGTGGCCGCACAGCTGGATGACGACCCGGCGCGAGTGCGTGCCGAGATCGAAGCGCAGATCGAGGAGCTGTACCAGCAGCTGGCCGACCTCGATGAGGGGCGCCGGCCCGAACCGAACATGGTTGATCTTGAAGATGAGGCCAGGGTGATCGGCTATCAGATGGAGCAGGTGATCACCGACATCGTGCGCTACGGCAGCATGCAAAACGAGATCACCACCGGGTTGATCGACGAGGTCGAAGACTCCGACGAGGGATTCCGCGATCGCTCGCACCGAATGTTCGCCGACTACGACGCCCTGTTCAATTCGCGCGAGCGTGCGTCCTACGCGGCGTTTACACGCATGGTCCAAGATCCTGATCAACGCGCTCGCCTGCGCGCCGACATCGCAACGGTCGCCAGCGGCCTGCCCGACCTCGACGCAGGCCTGCGCGACGTCATGAAGAACTTCTTCAAACTTGTGTCAGCGCAAATCGGTGAAGTCGGTCGGGTTGAACAGCGTTGCGCGCAACGGATCCGCCGCTTCTTCGCGTCCGGAACCGCCGAGCAAGCGCGCGGGTTGGCGCGCCAACTCAACGAAGCCCTGCTGTCCGGACACGCATTACTGCGCAAGTCGGTCGTGGACTCCCCGACGCAAGCGGGCCTGCCGATGGGACGCTCGGCGATATCGACGATCGGCGCGCTGTCGTTCGCGATCAAAGACCCGGCGCCGCCTGCACCGGCGGAAGAGGCGACACCCGGGCTGGATCTCAGCGGGTTCTCCGGCTTAGCCACCCAAGTGGACATGCAGGCCCTGACTGCAATGGTGAACACAGCGGTGGCCGCGGGGCCTGTCTCCTTGCCCGAGATGGTCGGCATATTCGACAGCCCCTACCTAGCAGAAGTGGTGGTGCTGTGGGCCTTGGCGCTCAAACAGGACTCCGCTACCAGCCAGGCAGGAGCCCAGCAGGTGCGTTTCCTATCGCTAGACGGGCGTGACCGAGTGATGGATGTTCCCGCGCTGATGTTCCGCGAACCGGTACCGAGCCTGGAGGAACTGTGACCTCAACACAGATGGGCGAGTTCAACTTCGACGATCTGCCCGAGGTCGATCTGACCGATCTCGAGGTGACACCAGGAGCACGGGTACCCCGATTTGCCGGCGACGTCAGCGAGTTGCCCAATCAAGCATGTTGGGTGCTGCAAAACCTGCTCACCCGCCGCTATCTGAGCAAGGAAGGTCAACGTGACCAGTGGGCGTGGCTGATGGAGCACCGCAAGGTGCTCGCATCGCGGCTAGCTGAATTGGATTTGCGGTTGCGCATCCACGACGACCTCGAGGTCGCCTACGCGGAACCAGCCGTCCTGGACAACCCCAGCACGCACGGTATGAAGGTCCTGCGTCGTGAACCGCTGGGAACCTACGCCTCGATCGTGGCGCTGCATCTTGCCAAGATCGCGCGGGCCGCTCACGACGAGCATGTGCTGATCAGTCGGGGTGACATCCACGACCTATTCAGCAACGTCCGCCACAGCGTCGACCGCGACGAGGCAATGCTGCACGGTCGGATCGACGAGGCGATCGCCCGACTCACGAAGGCTGAAATCCTGCGACAGACCCGCGATGACGAGGATAGCTACACGATCAGCCCGGTGATTTTGGCAATCATGACCGGTCAGATGATCGACGCCCTCACCCACGAGTTCGAGCAGCTGCACATCGCGGCCGATCTGGCCGACGAACAGCCGCGCGTCAAACAATCCGACTCCGACGAGTCAGGCGATGACGCGCAGGAGACTGACGATGACCACTAGTGGCGAGGTCAGGCAGTTCTGGTTGTCGCGGCTGCAGGTCATCAACTGGGGCGTGTTCGATAACTATCACGACATCAGATTCAGCCGTCGCGGCACACTGATCACCGGGGCCTCCGGCAGCGGAAAATCCTCACTGTTGGACGCGATTTCGCTGGGATTCCTGCCAGCGGCGCAACGCAACTTCAACGCATCCAGCGACCTCACCGCGGCCGGATCGAGCATCGGCAAACGAACCGTGGACAAATATGTGCGCGGCCTATGGGGTGAGCTGCAAAACCCCGGCGAACGCGCCCAGCAGATGTTTCTGCGCGGCCAGGGCTCGACCTGGTCAGCGATAGCTGTCACCTACACCGGCACCGACGGGAACGTGATCACCGGCCTGGTGCTCAAATGGCTGGCCGCTGGCGCCGATACCGATGCTTCAAGCTACTACTGCGTGATTCATGACGATGCCGACATCCGCGAGGTGTGCAACGCATGGGCGACGAAAGGCTATGCGCGCGCGGTGTTCGAAGACGCCGGCTGGAAGGGTGACAGGAAAGAGACCTGGTACCTCGACAGGCTCTACGCGGAAACCGGCATCCACCGATCCACGGCCGCGCTGCATCTGCTCGGCAAGGCCAAGTCGTTGAAAAGTGTGGGCGGCCTAGAGCAGTTCGTGCGCGAATACATGCTCGACGAACCCGAATCATTCAAAGGGATCACGGACGCCCTCAACCAAATCACCCCATTGGTCGAGGCGCGCAACGACCTCGCTGTAGTGCGGCGCAAACGCCAAACCCTCGGCGACATCGAGGAAATTCAGCTGACCTATGCCGGCGACGCAGCTCAACTGGACAAGGTCGACGTTATCGATCACCAGATGGTGCGTGACTGGGTCGATGAGCGACGTCTGGCTCAGATAGGGCCAGAGGTCGACCTGCTCGACGCCGAAATCAACCGGCTCGGTGCAGAATGCGACGAACTCAAATCCCAGGAAGAAGTCCTGACCGGGGAGCGCGACAAGCTCACCGCGCGCATCGCCGCCCTCGATAGCAACCTCGCCCCGCTGCGCGCAGATCTGGTGCATGCCGAGGCGCGGGTCGATGAGGTCGAACGGCACCGCAGCGCATACGAGCAGCTACTGTGGGATCTCGGGTACCCGGCCGCAGAAACCGTCGAAGATTTCGAATCGATGCGCGCCGAAGCCCTCAGTGCCATTACCCGAATCAGCGCCGAATTGGACTCCGGGCAAGACCCGTTCGTCGTTGCGGCTGGCCGGCTATCAGCTGCGCGCGACCAGCTCAAGGCCGCCAGCGATGAACTCAAGCGGGTCGAGCGTATCGGCACCGCAGTGCCCCCGGCCGAGGATCGCATGCGCGGCGAAATCGCGGCCGCTGTCGGGGTCACGGGCAAGCAGCTGCCTTATGTGTGCGAGTTGATGGACCTAGATGAGCAACACGGCCGGTGGCGCAAGGCCGTTGAGAAGGTGCTGCGGTCGACTGGCCTGGTGTTGCTAGTGCCCGAGCGATACCACCGCAACGTATTGCGCTACGTCGATGCCCACGATATGCGGGGGTTGCTGCGCATCGAGCACGTCACCGCCGATGGCGCGATCCGCCAGCCAGCGGCTGGGACGTTGGCCGAATGTCTGAAACTGACCGACCGGCGCCATGGATGCGCCGCCGTGGCGACGAATCTCGTCGCCACGTCGGGTGATTACGTGCGGGTAGACAGTTCAGACGATTTCACCCACCACCGGCGCGCCGTGACCGATGAGGGTTTGCGCAAGGAGAGCGAGCGGCGCGCGGTTAAAGATGATCGCGCCGAGCTGCGGGCCTCGCAGTACATCTTCCAGGGTAACATCGAGGACAAGAAAGCCGCGCTGCGTGATGAGTTGGCTGAGGCCAAACAGGTCGCCGACAGTGCCGAACAAGAAGTCAACGACCTCACCAAGAGGCGTGAGGAGTTGCAGGACGAGAGACAGCGGTGGTCGACGCTGCACAGCCAGTTCGAACTGTTCAGCCAGGTCGACACCGTCGCCGCCGCGGCCGCAGTTGCGCGGCTTCAAGACCAGCTCAAAACTTTGTTGGATGCCAACCCGGATCTGACGGGACTGCAGAAACAGGCCGACGCCTACCTTGAGGACATCAGGAAACTAGCAGCCCGGGTCGGGGTGCTGCGCGAGAAGACCAACGAGCATGACGCGCGCCGCACCAGGTTGCTCAATCTCGTGGACCATTTGAAACCCGGTGGTATCGGGGACTATTCGAGAGCGGGCATCGAGTCATACCTGCCGGAAATGTCTTCAACGTTGGATGTATTAGATCCCCACACCTATGTGTCCCAGCTGTGGCGGCTCATCGAAAAGGACCAATCGACGTTGCGGGAAAGCGTTCGTCGGTTGCGCAACGATCTGATCCGCATTATCAACCTTTTCGACACACAGTTTCCCGATGCCATTCCCAACGACAGCGCCGACCTCCATGAGAAGGTTTACGACTATGTGGCGTTGTGCCGGCGCATCGTCGACCGCGATCTGCCCGCCGCCTACGACCGGATGCTGCGGTTGATCACCCAACAGGCGCCGACCGCCGTACTGCGGTTACACCAGCTCGCCGAAGAAGAAGCTCAGCGCATCGAAGATCAAATCGCCAGAGTGAACATCGGGTTGGGTTCGGTGGAGTTCAACCACGGCACCCGACTGACGCTGCATGCCGACCCCAAACAGCTCGCAGCCGTCGCTGAACTCAACGAACGTGCCCGGCGGATTTCGAATCGGGCGATGGCGGTATCGATGGGCGAGGAGAAGGCCATTCACGACCAGTACGAGGAAATCTTGCAGCTGCGCAACCTGCTGGCATCCGATAGCGCCGAGGCACGGCAGTGGACACGTGACGCGCTCGATGTGCGAAACCGGTTCGTGCTGTACTGTGCCGAGAGCGACGCCGTCACTGGTGAACTCCATCGCACCCACAGCAATGCCGGCGCGAATTCCGGTGGCGAGCAAGAAAAACTGATGGCTTTCTGCCTAGCTGGTGCGCTGAGCTTTAACCTCGCCGAATCTGATACCGGCGATAACAGACCGGTGTTCGCTCAGCTGATGCTCGACGAGGCATTCTCTAAGTCGGACCCGATCTTCGCGCGGCAGGCATTGTTGGCGTTTCGAAAGTTCGGATTCCAGCTTGTGATTGTGGCCACCGTGCAAAACACCACAACCATCCAGCCCTACATCGAGAGCGTCGTGATGGTGTCTAAAGCCGACGCCCCAGGAGCAACACCCATCGCTTCGACGAACACGGTCACGATCCGCGAATTCATCGAGATCCGCAAAGACCTCACCGCCACGGCGGCGGTCGTCACAGGCGGCTAAATGCTGGCCGTCGACATCGCCCTCGCCGATCTTCGGCTGCGCTGCCAAAAGCGATGGCTGCAATGGCTTCTCGGGGAAGGCACCTGGCCCCTCAAGATCAAGTTGGGGTCACCCAGCGGTGACGAATTCGCCGCCGAGCCGATCGCGGCCCAAAACTGGGCGGCAACATGGCACACCGCCCTCGCCGAACACCGACTGCCTGGCTCACTGCACACCGTCACCCGGCAGCCGCGGAAACTGAGACTGGGCAGATTCGACCTCCCGCACAGCTGGATCATCGCTGGCCCGGAGGAAGCCCTAACTGTCGCCCCCGACACCGCGCAGCGATACCGAACGACCGCCGCGCGACTCAACTTCGCCGTGGAACACCCGGGCGTGATCTGGGACCACATCGGCCAGATACCACTACCGGCCGCGAAGACCATCGCCGGGTTCGACGACGCCGACTGGTCCAGCGCGATCGCCGTCGTCTCACGCCTGGCCGCGGGGCCCATCGAAGCCACGATGGTTCGTCAACTAGCCATTCCCGGCGTGCACACCAAATGGATCGAACAACACCCGGGCCTCGTGTGCGCAATGATTGGTGTACCGGCAGACCGTAGCCTCGGGGACCCGCTCACCCGGCTCATCAACCACATCGGTCTGAAAGCCAAGGAAACTCCCGTACATGTGGCACTACCGTGCCCTCGACTGCGCGCCTCCGCCGCGAACTTGCAACGCCTACAGGCGCCCGTATCGGTACTCAACGCCAGCACCATCCGCCCCGACATGATCCTCATCATCGAAAACGATGAACCCGGCCACACCCTCACCGCCGACATCCCCGGCGCCGCGATCGTCCACGGGCTAGGATTCGGCGCACCCATCCTCGCAGACCTGCACTGGTTTGCCTCAGCCTCAACAGTGCTGTATTGGGGTGACATCGATCGCGCCGGACTATCGATCCTGGCCTCGCTGCGACGCGCCGGCGTCGCCGCGACCGCCTTCCTCATGGACGGCGCAACCCTGGACAAGTACACGCAATTCCGCCACAACACCGACACCCAAACGACAAGTCTCGAGATCCCAGATGGTCTCACCCCGTCAGAAACCGCCCTTTATCATCGGCTTAACGTCCATCACCAAGCCAACGGGAGCGACCTGCAGCTCGAGCAGGAGCACATCCCAATCGGCGATGTGCTACAGGCAATCCGCGACGTCATCAGCGAAGGTTCATGCTCGCGCAGTTCTCGGCTGAATTCTGGGGCTGCCGTTTAACCGGCGGCCCATTGCTTGGCGCGCTCGAGCTCGTAGAGGCCGAAGATGTCTTGGCGCTTGCGATCGAGTCATAGATGCCGCGCAAGCCGGGGTCGCCCGTCGGCGTGACGCGGGGCGATCCGCAGCGCCCCGCCCTGGGGCCACTCCCGGGCAGCGTCCAGCGCCTCGTGCTCGGCCCAGATCTCAACGACATAGGGAGCGGGATCTGCTGGATCTTCTGCCGCTCGGCATCGGAAAAGGCGCATTTGGTTGGCCGCTCTAGCAACGCGTATTCCCGACGTCGGGCGGAAGCACGCATTCGTAACCCGTTGAGCAGCCACCGGAGTCGACTCGCTGTCGAGATGAAACATTCCTCTATTAAGGCTTTACAGCGGGGGGGCCAAGACACCTTGTACTGGATGAAAAAGAGACAGTTCTGCCGGACCAACAAGCGACGACACCCGGGCCCATGAGGAGGAAACGATGGAAATCACAGTCACCCTCCCGCGCGGCATCACGCTGACGCTCCGCGACGACGCGCTGCGTGCTTTGCGCTCGGTGTGCCAAGAGCCGCGTTGGGCGGGCAGGCTCCGTCCTCGGGATTGTCCAGGTGATGGCCTGTGATCAGATTCATCCACACCTCCGACTGGCAATTGGGTATGACACGCCATTTCCTGAGTCCGGAAGCGCAGGCTCGGTTCACAGCGGCCCGAATCGATGCCATCCAGACCATTGGACGGCTGGCGGAGTCGAAGCACTGCATGTTCGTCCTGGTTTGTGGCGACGTTTTCGAGTCCAACCACCTCGAACGCCAAGTCGTCGTGCGCGCCCTCGATGTGATGGCAGCAACTCCCAGCGTCACCTTCTACCTTCTCCCAGGTAACCACGATCCCCTCGATGCCTCGTCGGTCTTCAATTCGCCTACCTTCACCGGACACAAGCCCGCCAACGTCTGCGTGCTTGCGGAACCCGGGCCCGTTACCGTGGCGTCCGGCGTCGAGCTCGTCGCCGCGCCGTGGTCAACGAAGCGTCCAATCGTTGATCTATTGACAGAAGCCACCCAAGGATTGACGCCCGACGGCACTGTGCGCGTGGCAGTAGGCCACGGAATCGTCGACAAGCTCTCGCCCGACCAGACAAATCCTGCACTCATCGTTCTTTCGGATCTTGAGGCGAGCCTGGCATCGGGCGCCATTCACTACGTCGCCCTGGGTGACCGCCACTCCACCACCGAACTCACCGAGAAGATCTGGTACTCAGGCGCGCCTGAGCCAACCGACTACCGGGAAACTGACGCTGGCAACGCGTTGGTCGTAGAGGTAGCTACGGACTCGGTCTCGGTAGAACCCATTCCGGTTGGAACCTGGAGGTTCATCCGCCGGGACTTCGAGTTGTCGGGATCGCAAGATTGCGAGCTGGTAAAGGCCTTCCTTGATGCGGCTGTCGACAAGACGCGCACCATTGTTAAATTGGCGCTGGTCGGTCAACTCTCTCTCGCCTCTAAGGCACACCTCGACGAGATCCTCGAGCACTATGCAGAGCTATTCGCGGGGATGGAGACCTGGGAGCGACGAAGCGAACTCGTCGTGCTTCCCGATGACGACGACTTCACCACGCTCGAACTCTCCGGGTTCGCGAGCGATGCACTTGATGACCTCCGTCGGTTGGCCGGCAATGACGATGAGCAGGCGGTCACGGCCCGCGACGCACTTGGGCTCTTGTACCGCCTCGGGGGGGCACCGCAGTGAGAATCCACCGCATCAAACTGCGGAACTATGCCGGCGTTGCTGAGTCGGAGCTGAAGTTCGCAGACGAGGGCGTCACGATCATTGAAGGCGATAATGAGGCTGGCAAGACCTCACATATCGAGGCGTTCTACCTGATACTCAACTATCCGGACTCCTCAAGCGCATCGGCAGTCAAAGCCGTGCAGCCGGTCCGACGCGACGTAGGAGCCGAAGTCGAGGTCGAAATATCCACCGGTCAATACCGGTTCGTGTACTCCAAACGGTGGCACCGCGATAAGCAGACAACGCTCGAGTTGCTCCAACCCCAGCACGATAATTTTAGGGGACGCGAGGCGCACGAAAAGGTCGAGTCGATCCTCGACGAAACGCTAGACAAGACGCTGTGGAGTGCACTTCGCCTACAGCAGGGTAAAGAACTGAGGCAAGCGGGATTTGACGGAGTTCGTTCGCTGGGTCAGGCTCTCGACCTCGCGGCGGGAAGCGATCGGGTGGGCGATCGCGAGAACGACCTCTGGGAGCGCATCTGCCAAGAACGTGACCGCTATTGGACACCGACGGGGCAGGTCAACGCTCAACGCAACACTTCGGCGAGCCAAGTCGAAACAGCCCAAGATGAAGTCGTCAAGATCGAGACATCGCTTCGCGATCTCGACAATGCGACCGACGAAATGGCCCGACTTGACGACGAGAAGAAGACTCTGGAAGCGCGCCAGAAGGAGCAAGAAGACATTGAGGCAGACCTCGCCGAACGGTCCGCTGCGGTCTCACGTCTGCAGGGCGAGGTTAATCAACTCGCTGCAAAACGCGAGGCGGCGACCTCGGAGCGCGACATGTGGATTGCCGCGGGCGAGCGCCGCAAGGAGCTCGTCAACAACGTCGCAACGTGCGAGCAGACCTTAGACGCCAGGCAAGCCGCATTCGAAGCCATCGAGCCCAAACGAGCGGCCGCAACTGGGCTCGCCGCCAGCACACGAGAACAGTTCGAACAGGCTCGAGTATCGTTGGCAGCCGCCGAACGGGAGCAACGTCAGGCCGTACACGACAGTGACTATCGACGCCAGCAGATTGAGGTCGGACAACTGACCGAACGGCGCGACCGGGTGATCGAAGCGCAACTACGGCTGAGCCGGGCCGAGGCTATACTCGAATCGGCCCGGGTTGACGATGATCTGTTGGCGGACATCGAGGCTGCGCATTTGGAGGTCGCCAAGGCCAGAGCCGCGGCCGACGCCGGTGCAGCCACAGTTGAGACGACGGTACTGCGCGACCTAGACCTAGAAATCAACGGCAAGAAGCTCCCCCTTTCCGCAGGGGGAATCGACCGCCGAGCCGTGACCAACGAAATCGAGCTTCTGGTGCCCGATGTGGTGAAGCTGCGCGTGAGGCCGGGAGCAGAAGCCCAAGCACTCACCGACCGAGTCAACGCCACCGCTGCGGAACTTACCGGACTATGTGAAAGCTGCGGAGTCGCCGACCTTGAGGCTGCGAAGGCAGTGGCGGCAGCCCGAACCAACGCCGAACGCGACAAGAGAGAAGCGGCGGACGCCATCAAACAGGATCTGCGCGATCTCACACTCGACGCGCTAACCGAAAAAGTCGAGCGCCTAGAGACTGCGATCGCCGAGTACGCCGCAACGCGCCCCTCAGAACCGCCGCTTCCCGACGACCTCGATGCCGCGCAGGATCGATTAGGTGCGACCAATGCTGCCGTTGGGGAGTGCCGAGCCGAGTTGGAACTCCGCGAGGCCACCGCGAACCGAGCCGACTCCGCGTTGCAGGAATTGAAGATCTCGGACGCCGGACTCACCGCGCAGCTAGAGCAGGATCATCTCGCGCTAATTCAGGCTGAGCGGTCGCTTACCGAAGCCCGCAGTGAACGCTCCGACGAAGCAATTGATACCGAATTGGCCACGGCCGAAGAAAAGTTCAAGGGGGCGATCGACAATCTCACCGCCGCAGAAGCCGACTTGGCTGCCGAGGATCCAGACAGCCTCAAGGCACTGTTGCACAACGCTCACGACGCGAAGGCCCGGGTGGCTGACGAGCTTCGCCGGAACCAAGACCGTCGTAGCGAGCTCCGGGGGATACTCACCCTGCAAGGAGAGGAGGGCTTGGCACAACAGCTCGACGCGGCGAAGACGAGCCTCGAACACCTCGATCGCGAGCACGAGCGCCTAGAAGCGCGGGCTGAAGCGGCACGCCTCCTCTACGAGACCTTCGCCAAGCGGCGCGAGCAGGCACGTCAACGATATGTCGCCCCGTTCCGGGAGCGCATCGAGAGTCTGGGCCACATCGTGTTTGGCTCCTCGTTCAACGTCGAACTCGACGACGAACTCCGCGTTACTCGCCGAACTCTCGACGGGCAGACTCTCGACTTCGAACAGCTCAGCACCGGAACGCAAGAGCAGCTAGGAATCCTCAGCCGCTTGGCCTGCGCAACCATCGTCGCGAAGGACGGGGGCGCTCCGGTGATAATCGATGACGCCCTCGGCTGGACCGACCCCCGCCGGCTGGAGCGGATGGGTGCCACCATCGCTGTCGCCGGACGCGACTGCCAAGTCATCATTCTGACGTGCACGCCGGGACGTTACGCGAGCGTCGGTAGCGCCACGGTCGTCCAGTTGCCATGAGCCGGACTTTGTCGCTGGTACCCCGCCAAGTTCAGTTTGATACGCGGAAGTAAAAAAGGACGCAAATGACGAACAAGAAACAAGAATCACCGAGGAAACCCGACTGGAGCCGGGTCACGGTGGGGGATGTGCTGCGGGCCTGCGCGATGTATGACTCCGGAGTTGAGCGACCGGAACCGAGGCGAAAGGCTAAGAGCACGTTCCTCATCCATGACGGCAAGGAGTATCCGGGCAAGTTTATCCGGGGCGTGGCCTACCGCTTGGCCACCGGCGTCGAGCCGGACCCGAATGTGAATTACTCCGGGGGATCGGAGACGGTCAGGTTTTTCGAGTCCCTCGGTCTGGAAACGCAGCACGACCCGGCTCCCCGAGGTGCAGCACCGGCGGTGACCGCCAAAGGCGTCGCGCCGTCTCGGGCCAGACCAGCACCGCCCCACGGCTACGTCGAGATTTGTAGGAAGGGCGAATCTGAAAAGGGGAAACACATGACATCTGGATTGCGTGTGGGAACTTTGTCCTCGGAACTTCAAGGTGCCGGAATGAGGCTGACAGGTGAGGAACGGATCAATGCAATCATGGATGTTCTGAAAAAACATTCGCCTGACGTTCTGCTAATGGCAGGGTATTCCGTGAGTGATGAAAATGATCTTGCCCGTCTGGAAAACCGCTTGAACGCTTCAAGCTGGAGTGGCTTGCTGTTTGTTGAGGTCGAACATTACAACGACGACTTGGCAAATCACCTGGCAACAGGTGAGCGTTTGTCCGACCATTGTTTGTTTGCTTGGACTCGTGATGGCGGCATGATGCGGATGGGTCGGCAATACTTCGCAACGAGTAAGGAAGCACGCGCCAATCTCGCGACGAGTGTTGCCGCCTTTGTGGAGAACTTGCCGCAGCGCGTGATCGAGTTTCGTGGCCGTCGTTTTGGTGCGCTTATTTGTGGCGAAATCAACGCACTGCGAGGGCGAGACAATGTCACTGCCTTGACACCAAAGATCGGAAATTGGCTCCGCGGTCTTCATGTAGTCGTGAATCCGACTCACGATAGAATGGGCAATGCTGGCACGCTCATTGCGAAACGCGCATGGATCAGCCAAGGTGGCAGAGCATATTTATCCGCCTCCAACTGGAATACAGGGAAGGGGCAGAAAAGGAGCGCTCGCACTTTGCATTCCGTATTCCGCAATGGCCAAGAAGTTGGCCAAGTCAACAATGCGCAGCAGAACGCCAATTATGAATACCGTGAGTCTTGTATCTAATGGCGCGCGAATCATCCTCTAAGCCCAAAGGAAGGGCGGCGATTCTTTTCTGGGAATCGCTGAAGTCCGTCTTTCCTGATGTTCAATGCGAACGGCGATTTGATTGGCTCGCCTTGCCGATTGGAGATGCGGCAAGTGAAATCGAGGCTAATGTCCGAGCCGCCTTGGTTGAGCACTGCCGAGAGACATTGTTCACGCGGCAAATCTCAAAAAAAAGACAATGCACACCGGAGTTGCTCGCTGAAAAGCTTGCCCAACCATCACGTCCCAAAATGGAATTCGACTTCTACGTTCCCTCGCTAAATCTGGCTTTCGAGTTCGACGAAAGGCAGCACTTCACGGCCGAGCGAGCCGCTTCGTTGCGGTGCTACCAAGGAAACGTGCGCACCCATTTCAACACGGAAGAATGGATCGGTAAGTGCAACGCCATTCAAGCGGTTGATACAGATCCAATCTGGCGAGACTGGTATCGCGCCTATCGGGATGCTGTGCGCGACATTCGTGCTGCAAAAAACAGCGTCACGCTGATTCGTTATGCGTACGATAATCTTCCGTCGCACGAGGGATTGGTCAAGCTAAAGCATCCGTGCTAACAATGCGATTCACCTATTCCGTGCGGATCGGTTCGGCGAGCCGAGATGCAGGCGCTACACGAATTGCTGGGAAACACGGACAAAGAGTCCACGCGCTGGTCAAAGAAGGCGAACTGTCGTTCGTTAAGATCGGCCGTCGGTGACGCTTCCGGTCGAACATAAGCTGCCCGGCGAGCTCACCGCCTGTGAATGGGTGGGTACCTGAGTAGCACCGCTAGGCCGCTCTGTCAGACAGGATCACTGGACGGAAAACGCTAGAAGGTGCCCACAATTTGCCCACACTTCTTCCTAAATAAGTGTGATGGAGTGGGATTGAGTGGGGACTAAAAAGCCAGGTCAAAGGGTCAACGACTCTTTGGCGTGGGCTCTGAATAGGGTTCGAGCCCCACGCCAGTGCCACGTCATCCGGTCGAGGCCCTGGCAGCGCGAAGATGGCAGCGCTAGTACGACGAGAACGGCGTTGCGATTCTGCGGCCGGCCGAAACGCCGACGTAGTACTCACCCCGACGCTTGGTGCGCAACTTCGCGCCGACGTGCACACCCGCGTACTCGCCCCCGGGGCCAACGCGGCCGACCCGGACCGTCTTTCCTAGACTCCCACGCACATATCGGGGACGGCGGCGGCTTATCTTGCGTCTGATCCGCTTGACTCGGGTGCTACCGGTCGACACGAACCGGCCTCGCCGGTCGCGCTTGTAGGTGCGTCGCTTGGCCATCAGGTGCTCGCAACATATATGCAGGCCTGGAGGCAGTGAGCCGGACTCTGTTCCTCGGCACAAGCCCTACTCATCCCCAGCACCTCACATCGATGGCTTTACGTCTAATCAATTCTATCGTCGAGACTCGCCAAAGGTGTTGAACTACAGCTGATGTCGCTGATTGAAGCTGCTTGCCGCCCACGTCGATGCCGCGTGTAATTGGGCGCTCTCAGCGAGCGCAATTGCGCTGTCAGTCGAGGGACTGGTGGGCACATTTTGGGCACATCGCGGTGGTCATCCCGAAAACCCAACGCGTTGTACTGATTGTTGTAGATGTGCTCCTCAGGGACGAACTTGGCGTAGCAGTCTTTCCAGCTTCGCATGTGCATTGTGGTGACGGCGGTGACGCCGGTGTATTCAGTCGGCTTAGCCTGGATCCACCGATGGGGTGCCGGCGTGTCGGGCGGGCTGGATTTGATCTTGATTTCTGAGGGTGGGCGGCGGGTAGCTGCTGGTCTGCCCAGCTTTTCCTGTGCGCTTCGGTCGGGCCTTATCGGCGGGTGGTCAAGGTGTCGCGGTCAGTGGTGGGCTGTGTCCGATGGTGTTGTGCCACAGCGTGAGCCAGGCTTTCGACCAGGGCCAGTGGGTGGGCAGGTGCAGGATCGGTCGGCGCTGGGGTCGGGTCAGGCGGGCGGGGACGGTGACGATCTTGCGGCGCAGCGTCGCGCCGCGGGCACGGGCGTGGTGACCACCGGCGAGCACACCGGCGGCCCGCAGCAGGTTGTGGGTGATCGCCGCGCACAGAACCCAGGCCGAGTTGGCGCCGAATCGCCCCTCAGTTATCTGGAGCTGATGACTTGGGCGTGGCTTTGACCAGCGGTTATGTGTTGAGGACAGTGTTTTCGACGCGTCGTCAGCAGGGGCCGATGATGGCGGCGGATTTTCTTGTCGGCGTGTCGCGGTGATCGCCGTGAACGGCGTTGGTCCGCTGCTGACCGAGCGCATGGGCCAGCGCCTCACGGAGCTGGCTATTTTCGGCCTGCAGATGCTTGATGCGCTCGGTAGCGGCTGCCAGCCTCTGGAGCAGGGAGGGGTCGGAGGCGCGTTGCCGGTGCGGGACCGGGGCGTGCAGTTTCGGAGGGTGTGGTCGGGCTCGGAGGCACTCGATTTCGGTGCGCAGGTCCAGCTGGTTGTAGAGCCAGGATCGGGAGACCCCGGCTTCGCGGGCTACCGCGTCGAAAGTGAATGGTAGACCGGCTTTGTCCATACGTCGCAGCGCCGACACCGCGCGTTTGTGGGTTGCTGCTGCCCTGCGGCGGGCGGCCGCGATGATGAAGTGGGAGTTGTCAGCCCGCGGCATGGGTGGCGCCTTCCTGCTCGCTGTTTTCGATCTCGCCAATCATGTGTTCGAGGTTGGTGAGTACCTGCTGGTTCATCTCAACCATCCGGGTCTGCCCTTGTCTGTTGGAGACATCGATGAGGGCGAGCGTGCGGCGGTGGTGTTCGCGCAGCTCGGGCAGGAACTCGGGTCCGGTCAGGAAAACCGGGCAGGTCAGGCAAGCGTTGGCGTGCGGGCAGGACCGTTGCAGCGGCAGCCCGCAGTAGCCGTTGGGCAACGTCTGGGTGGCGATGCTGTAGCGGGTCTTGGCCCATTGCGCTTGCGCCAGAGGCCCTTGCGGGTCGAGCGTGACGCGCTCACCCTTGATGTTGACTTTGGTGGCGGCCTCCCAGCGCCGGCGGACGGTTTGGTCGGTGATCCTCGCGTAATGCGCTGTCATTTCGTGTGATTCGTGGTCGAGCAGGACCCGTACGACCTCTTGCGGGACATCGCGGTTGATCAGCCGGCAGGCGAAGGTATGCCTCCACTGGTGCGGGGTTAGGTGGACTGGGCGGCCGTGTTCGTCGTGGACTTTGCAGGTGGTCAGCCAGGTGTTGAGCATGCCGCGGTAGCTGTAGTAGGTCATCGGGTTGCGGCCGCCGGCGTTGCCGGTCACGGCGGGGAACAGGTGCGGGTGGTGCTCGGGCCAGCGCGTGGCCACACGCTTCTGCTGGGCGTGGATGTCGGTTTCGAGTTCCTCGTCGATCGGGACGGCGGCCTCGCGGCGCATCTTATTGTTGAAATATCGCAGGTAGGCGGCTTGTTGTCCGTCGTGGAGCAGACAGTCGAAGGGCAACGTGCAGGCATCGGTGGCGCGTAGCCCGCATCGGATCAAGATGATGGTGATCAGCCGGCCCTCGGGGGTGGGCCAACGGTCGAGGTTGGCCGGTGCTTCGACCTGGGCCATGACGTGCTCGGCCACGCGGCGGGTGACTCTGGGCGGGCGTGGTGGCATGTCGCCGGGGAAGAACACCGCCGTGGTCGGCAGGCTGTCGTCCCAGCCGTATTGGCGGATCGCCTGGAAGAAGACGCCCGGCGCGGTGACGGCATCCTCTTTCGCGCCGCGGCCGATGGGCTGGGTGACAAGCCAGGCCAAGTAGCGTTCGAGCAGGGCACGGTCGATGCCGGCGAGGGCGTCGACCTGCGGGGCGGATTCGGTCAGGAACGTGGAAAACCGCGTCATGCCTTGGACATCGCTTTGCACGGTGCTCGGGCTCAGTCCCGAACTCAGCCGCAGCCGGGCCCAGCGTTTGACCAGCACCCGTAGCCATGGCTGGACGATCCGGTCAAAGCGCAGGTTTATGCGTGCCTGCGGCCGCTTGCCGGGCATCGGTGTCAGCCCGGGCAGGCGGTGCAGGCGCCAGATGTCACGCGGATATTCCACATCCCAGCCAGTACCCTCATGCAGGGTTTCGACGACGTCATGCGCGAAGGCCAGAAACCGTTGGTAGTGGCCCTGTTTCGATCCGGCAAGCTCCCGCCACTGCTGCGGGGTGCGGTCGAGCAGCGAGGTCACGCCGGCGTCGAAGACCACACGGATCGCCCACGTCACGACTGGCGCCTCGGTCATGATCGTGGCCTGGTCGTGGCGACACTGAACCGCGTACTGCAGCTCGAGTGCAAGCTGGGGCGCCAGCCCGCGGAAGTCGATGCGGGCCTTGCCGCGCTGCAAGCAGTGCATAAGGTAGTCCGCGCTGTCGGGACGGCCCAATTGCCGCCACCGCGTCACGTGGGCCTTGCAGTACCGATTCCGGGCGTTCTCGGTCCACAGCGTGCAAAACGGCAGCAGGCACTGCGCGGGATCGGGTGGGCCGAGCAGTCCCGCCCGCGCGGCCCACCCGACGGGGCCTGGTTGACCGTCGCGGGTCCAGGCCGACCGGTGACGCATACACAGTCCGGAACCGCTACTGCCGTAACGGCATCCAGGCACCGAGCAGGGGGTCAGATCCCTGCGCCCGTTGAACGTGGGCCCCGGGTCGGCGAGGAACGCGGCCATCGCCGGGCGGGCCCGGGCGCGCCAGCGCCGAGCATGACCCGAACACAGCCCGCTGTCGCTGTGGGACCGGTCGCAATCGGGCACCACACACGGCCGACGACCCAGCACCGGGTCATCGGGATCGGCCAGATAGACCTCGACGCGGAACTCCGGCCGAACCCGGGCCAGCAGCTTTCCCAGCAGCCCGGTGCGTTCGGGCAGACGGTGCGGGGACGGCGCGCTCACCACCGCACTTCCCGACCGGTGAACCAGCCCGCGGCCTCCAGGGTCGCCCTTGCGTCCTCGACGGTGAGGTGCCCGTAGGTGTCTATCGTGACAGTGATCGACGCGTGGCCAAGCAGCTGTTTGACGCTTTCCATTCCGGCGCCGCGCCGCAGCAGCCAGGTCGCGTACGTGTGCCGGTACTGGTGGGGCCCGAAGTCAATACCGGTGCGCATCCGCAGGCGACGCACCAAGTCGTAGACGGCGGGGTAGGCCCACGGGTGCCCCTTCGGCTCCGACCACAGGTTGACGAACACGTAGTCCGAATCCAGGGCGCCGTACTCGCTGTTGAGGTAGTCGACGTACAGGCGCATCAGCTCCGGGCTGGTCGGGACCGTCCGGCACATACCGGTCTTGGCCCGGGCGCGGTTATCGTTCGACCGCGGCCGGACGGTGAGGGTCCTACCCGCGATATCGAGATCCTCGTGACGCAGTCCCAACGCTTCACCGATGCGAACGCCTGTGTCGAGCAGCAGGGCAAACAGCAGTCGATCCCGCAAATGCTCACACGCGTCGAGGATCGTCTGAACCTGTTTGGCGGTAAGGACTTTCGGTCTCGGTCGAGGCTGTGTGAGCCTGACAGTGCGCCGTCGTTGGGGTTCGCTCTTGGTCACATGGTGCAGGAACGGCTTGTACGCCGTTGCCGACCAGCCGCGCCGGCCCGCCGGGGCAACGGTGATCAGCAGCCCCGTCAACTCGACACCGTGGCGGGCGTGAAACCCACAAAACGAGGTCAATGCCGCAAGCTTGCGGTTCACGCTGGCGGCCGAACAGTGATGCGCGACCGTCGGCAACACCGCGACCGTCCCGTCACGAGCCTGCGGCGGCAGCCGCAGCCACGCCACGAACCCCGCGACATCCTCCAGCGTCACCGACCGCCAGTCAAGGCCGTGACCAGCCAGATACAGGAACCAGTCCTTCAAATCGTGGGCATAGGCCTTGATCGTGTTCGGCGACTTCTCGATCGACGCCAGATACGCCAGGAACCGCTCCACCGGCTGGATCGGCAACTGATCCTCACCGAGCACCGTCCACGACTCGAACTCGCTCTCCGGCATGACAACACGCTGCACCCGCACTCGCACCTCCCGTTATCCCGCTTTCGTGACGGACAGCTAAAGGTAATTGCGTGCACCAAGCAGAATCCGGGATTTCCAACATCCGTCATACACGTAATGGACAGCCAATAATCAGCTCCAGATAACCGAGGGGATGTGTGCGAGTGGTCCGTCGATCAGATCGGCGAACACGGTTTCGATGATGGCGTGCTGGCGGTGGGTGATGTCGGCGTCGGCCACGGGTAGGTCGGTGTTGGTGAAAAAGGGGTGATACCGCCACACCGGAAAGAGGGCATCGCGGTAGCGGGCGTCTTTGACGCGGCGCACCACCAAGCGGGCGGTGATCGCATCGGGGGTGGATGCGAACGCGGTGTAGCCGATTTCGGCGACCTCGGCATCGGAGATCCAGTCCCCGGTGTCAGGATCGCGCACCGCACCGGGATAGCGCACCGGTGTCCAGGCATCCTCGGCGATGGCGGCGATGGCGCGTTCGACCGCGGTGTTGCGGGTCATCACCAGCGAGAACGTGGCGCCTGCACGGAGGCACGATCTGACCACTGCGCGGTTGCCGTAGGCCGAATCGCCGCGGACCAGGATCGGCCCGTCGGCGCCAGCGGCGCGGGCGGTACTGATCGCTTGGGCGACCATGCGCCCAGCACCCTTGCCCGAGCCGGTCTTGCCGGCCCGCAGTCGCATCCCGGCGATCACCGGGGCATGACCGACGGTGCTGATCGTGGTCGCCAGCGGTGATAATCCCTTGCGCAGGACCTGCTTGCCGGCGATCTTGGTGTGCCCGTAGGAGGCGCCCTGCTTGGCGTGCCCGTAGACCGGGCGCAGCAGTGAGTCGATGTCGATGAACACCCGCTGTTTGGCCCCGGCCAGCAGGTTGGTCCGCTCGCACAACGCGATCAGATGTTCACGCAGCACCGACTCCAACTGGCGGGCATGCCCGAAACTGAACTCCCGCAACAACGTTCCGATGGTCGAGGGTGCGTACACGCCACCGAAGAGGGTCTTCATGCCGCCGCAGCGCACCACGTCGAGGTCATCGATGCTGTCGGCGCCGGCGCACATGCCCGCAATCACCGTGCCCAGTTTCGGTGCCGGGTTGGCCGCCCCAGACTTGATCCTCGGTTCGGCGATATGAACCTTGTCGGCCAGCAACTCCGACAGCCCGGTCTGGGTAGCCAGCGTCATCACCGGCACCAGCCCGGCACACGACACCAGATTGTCGTCGTCGAACACTGCTGAATCGGACTTGAAACTATGCGACACTTGCACCGGAAGTGCCTTTCTTACGCTGGTCAGATTGTTGTGTGAGAACTCCAATCATCCCAGCTCAGAGGGCACTTTCCTCGTTTCGACACCCGGCATCCACCCAGTTGATCCGTGGATCGAGGCTTAGCTGGCCCGATCCACAAATCGTCAGCAGAGGTAGACGCACCGTCAGCGCTGCCATCGGCGGAGGTCATGATGCGGATGCTAGGGCCAATCGACCGAATCTGGAACTGGCCGATGCGAGTTCTACTCACCACGCGCAGGCCGCTGCCGCGCGAATCTCGTCGTTGTCCGTCGCCGAGCTGGCTGCTCGCTCGTCGAGCAGCTGGTCGATCAGCGCTGTGCTGGGTGTGCAGCCGGGCATATGGCGTGCTACGCGCCACGCGCGGGCCAGTAGCCGCAGTTCAGCGTCGATGGTCTCGATGTCACGCATTAGAACACCACGAACCAGATGGCGATGTATTGGCAGATTGCCGCGACCGCGGTGCAGGCGTGGAAGATCTCGTGGTAGCCGAAGGTCGTCGGCCACAGGTCGGCCCAAAAGATTCGGGCCGCGGGGACCCAGACGCGGGCGTTGTCACGCTCGCCTCCGCCGGGCACCCGGAAGGATTGCCGGCGATTGGGCCAACAGTCGCCAGTGCGGGCGCAGGTCGATGGGCATCGACAATTCGGTCATCGCCGGACCATCCACTGCAATCGCGGCATCTGAAGGCGGTGGATGGGCTGAATCATCATGCCCTTGCCGACGATCATCGCGACGTGGCCGCCCCACACGGCGAGATCGCCAGGGCGCAGTCCATTAGGCACTACGACGGCGCGCACCATGCCAACCCGCCCAAAATGACATCGGGACTGATGACGCAATTGACGCCGGACATCGATCTGTCGACAGTGGACTTCGACTACATCGCCCAACACGAACAGGGCACAGTATCGGGCAAGCTCAGTGGCGGTGTTCCCCTAGAACCGGCCAAGGAGTCTGGGACCGGCACTGCCCGCGACCCCGAGCTGGTGGCTCTCGAAGATGTCATCGCGCAGATCAATGACCTGTTCTCCGGCGATCACCCGGATTCAAGTGTGCGCAACGTCGTCACCCACATCAAAGACCGGCTCGAAGAAAGCGAAACCCTCCAGCAACAGGCACGGAACAACTCCTTGCCGCAGTTCTCGGCCAGCCCGGACCTGCACGACGAGTTCGTAGCGGCGGTGATCGGCACAATGAATTCCTCAGAGGATCTTTCGGCGCAGATTCTCAACAACCCTGAGCTGTCGCAGAGGCTGCTCGGTGAACTCGTGCCGCTGATCTATAAGACGTTGAAGGCTACGGCATAAATGCGCAGGGCTGGGGATTGTCGTGTCATCCAGCCACCAACACCCGCAGCGGCACCCGGCAGGTGATCGGCCAGCTCGGCCATAACCTGACGCACCAGCCCCAGGGTGATGTGAGCATCCCCGGCTCGCTGGTACACCGCAAGGCCGACCACCTCGTGAGCCTGCGACATGCCGTGGACACGCCGTGGACACATCTTGACCACAGTTACACATATCTCCCGTTGGCTCACGTTGACATCTTTCTGCAGTACAGAGGGGACTCAAGCCACCGAACTGGGCGCATGGGTGTAACACAGAATTAACAGCAGTTGCATACTGTTCGAGTCATGGATCGACAGAAGGAATTCGTCCTCCGCACGATAGAGGAACGGGACATCCGCTTCGTGCGGCTCTGGTTCACAGATGTGCTCGGTTTCCTCAAATCGGTCGCCATCGCCCCGGCTGAACTCGAAGGCGCCTTCGAGGAGGGCATCGGCTTCGACGGATCCTCGATCGAGGGCTTCGCGCGAGTCTCGGAATCCGACACGGTTGCGAACCCGGATCCGTCGACCTTCCAGGTGCTGCCCTGGGCGAGCGCCTCCGGCCACCACCACTCGGCCCGCATGTTCTGCGACATCACCATGCCGGACGGCTCGCCGTCGTGGGCGGACCCGCGGCACGTGTTGCGCCGTCAGCTGACCAAGGCCAACGATCTCGGCTTCTCCTGCTACGTGCATCCCGAAATCGAATTCTTCCTGCTGAAACCCGGTCCCAACGATGGGTCGACACCCGTCCCCGTCGACAACGCCGGCTATTTCGACCAAGCGGTGCATGATTCCGCGTCGAACTTTCGCCGGCACGCGATCGAGGCCCTGGAATTCATGGGCATCTCGGTGGAGTTCAGCCACCACGAAGGCGCGCCCGGCCAGCAAGAGATCGACCTGCGCTTCGCCGACGCGCTGTCGATGGCCGACAACGTGATGACGTTCCGCTACGTCATCAAAGAAGTCGCGATCATGAACGACGCCCGGGCGTCGTTCATGCCCAAGCCATTCGCGCAACACCCCGGCTCGGCGATGCACACCCATATGAGCCTGTTCGAGGGCGACGTCAACGCCTTCCACAGCACAGACGATCCACTGCAGCTGTCGGATGTGGGCAAGTCGTTCATCGCCGGGATCCTGGAGCACGCTTCTGAGATCAGCGCGGTCACCAACCAATGGGTGAACTCCTACAAGCGGCTGGTGCAGGGCGGTGAGGCACCCACCGCCGCGTCGTGGGGGGCGGCCAACCGGTCCGCTTTGGTGCGGGTGCCGATGTACACGCCGCACAAGACCTCGTCGCGGCGGATCGAAGTACGCAGCCCCGACTCGGCATGCAACCCCTACCTGGCGTTCGCCGTACTGCTGGCCGCCGGATTGCGTGGGGTGGAGAAGGGCTACGTGCTGGGGCCGCAGGCCGAGGACAACCTTTGGGACCTCACACCCGAGGAACGCCTGACGATGGGCTACCGCGAGCTGCCAACCAGCCTCGACACTGCGCTTCGTTGCATGGAGTCCTCCGAGCTCGTCGCGGAAACTCTGGGGGAGCACGTTTTTGACTTTTTCTTGCGCAACAAGCGCACAGAATGGGCGAACTACCGCAGTCATGTCACCCCATACGAGCTGAGCACTTACCTGTCGCTGTAGCTCACATCGTGTGCCGACCGGTCTGAGAGATCGGCAGGTTGCGCTACCGTCGTGGTCATGACCAAACCCGCGACGCAGCGCCCTAGGCTGCCCAGCGTCGGGCGGCTCGGGTTGATCGACCCACCTGCGGGCGAGCGCCTGGCGCAGCTGGGTTGGTATGACCACGACGACCAGGCACACGTCGACCTGCTGTGGTCGCTGTCGCGCGCACCGGACCCCGACGCTGCGCTGCGCGCCCTGGTTCGGTTGTCGGAGAACCCAGACACCGGATGGGATCAGCTCAACGCCGCCCTGCTCACCGAACGCGGCCTGCGGGGGCGACTGTTCGCCGTGCTGGGCTCGTCGCTGGCCCTGGCGGATCACCTGGCTGTGCATCCACAGTCCTGGAAGCTGTTGCGGGGCAAAGTCGTCAAACTGCCCTCCCGCGACCAGCTGCGCGCGGCGTTCACCGAGTGCGTCGACGAAGTCTTGGCTACGCCGGGTTCGGCGGTGTCGCGATTGCGCACCCTGTATCGCGACAAGGTGCTGGTGCTGGCCGCACTCGATTTAGCCGCGACGGTTGAGGACGAGCCGGTGCTGTCATTCACCCTGGTGGCCGCCCAGCTGTCGGACATGGCGGACGCCGCGCTGGCGGCTGCCCTGCGGGTGGCCGAGGCAACCGTGTGCGGTAACCGTACGCCACCGCGGCTGGCGGTCATCGCGATGGGCAAATGCGGTGCCCGCGAATTGAACTACGTCAGCGACGTCGACGTCATCTTCGTCGCCGAGCGCGCCGACACACTCAGCACCCGCGTAGCCAGCGAGATGATGCGGGTGGCCTCGGCGGCGTTCTTCCAGGTGGATGCCAATCTGCGGCCGGAGGGCCGCAGCGGTGAGTTGGTCCGCACGGTCGAGTCTCACGTCGCTTACTACCAGCGCTGGGCGAAGACGTGGGAATTCCAGGCATTGCTGAAGGCCCGGGCTGTGGCGGGCGACGCGGAACTCGGCGAGCGCTACCTGGCCGCGTTGATGCCTATGGTCTGGGTCGCCTGCGAGCGTGAGGACTTCGTGGTCGAAGTGCGGGCCATGCGGCGTCGGGTCGAGGCGCTGGTGCCCGCCGATGTCCGCGGCCGCGAGATCAAGCTCGGCAGTGGTGGATTGCGCGACGTGGAATTCGCTGTGCAGCTGTTGCAGTTGGTGCACGGGCGCAGCGACAAGTCGCTGCACGTGGCTTCCACGGTGGATGCGCTGGCTGCGTTGGGCGAAGGCGGCTACATCGGCCGTGAGGATTCGGCGAACCTCACTGCCTCCTATGAGTTCCTCCGGTTGCTCGAGCACCGACTGCAGCTGCACCGGCTCAAGCGCACTCATCTGCTGCCTGAGGTCGACGATGACGAGGCAGTGCGCTGGCTGGCGCGCGCGGCCCACATCCGGCCGGACGGACGGCACGATGCGGCGGGGGTGCTGCGCGAGGAGCTTAGGCGCCAGAACGTGCGGGTGTCCCAGCTGCACGCCAAACTCTTCTATCAGCCGCTGCTGGAATCGATCGGCCCGGCCGGCCTGGAGATCTCGCACGGCATGACGCCGGAGGCCGCGGAGCGCCAGCTGGCCGCGCTGGGTTACGAGGGACCGCAGACCGCGTTAAAGCACATGTCGGCGCTGGTCAACCAGAGCGGCCGGCGCGGTCGGGTGCAGTCGGTGCTACTGCCCAGACTGCTGAACTGGATGTCGTACGCTCCCGACCCCGACGGCGGGCTGCTGGCTTACCGGCGACTCAGTGAGGCGCTGGCAGGAGAAAGCTGGTACCTGTCCACGCTGCGTGACAAGCCCGCAGTGGCCAAGCGGCTCATGCATGTGCTCGGGACTTCTACATATGTGCCGGACCTGTTGATGCGCGCACCCAGGGTCATTCAGAGTTACGGCGACGCGCCGACCGGCCCGAAACTGCTCGAGACCGAGCCTGCCGCGGTGGCCCGCGCGCTGGTCGCCTCGGCGGCCCGCTACCCCGACCCGGTGCGGGCGATCGCCGGCGCGCGCTCGCTGCGCCGTAGAGAGCTGGCCCGCGTCGGTTCCGCGGACCTGCTCGGCATGCTCTATGTCACTGACGTGTGCAAAGCGCTCACGTCGGTGTGGGTGGCTGTGCTGCAGGCCGCTCTGGACGCGATGATCCGCGCCAGCCTCCCCGAAGACGGCAAGGCACCGGCGGCCATCGCGGTTATCGGCATGGGCAGGCTCGGCGGCGCCGAGCTGGGCTATGGGTCCGATGCCGACGTGACGTTTGTCTGCGAGCCGGCCAGTGGTGTCGAGGATTCACAGGCGGTGAAATGGTCGACATCGGTCGTCGAGCAGGTGCGGACGCTGCTGGGGACTCCCAGCGTCGACCCGCCGCTGGACGTCGACGCCAATCTGCGGCCCGAGGGTCGCAGCGGTCCGCTGGTCCGCACGCTGGGGTCCTATAGCGCCTACTACGCGCAGTGGGCACAGCCGTGGGAGATCCAAGCTCTGCTGCGCGCACACGCAGTCGCCGGCGACGCGGACCTGGGTCAGCGGTTCCTGCTGATGGCCGACAAGACGCGCTATCCGCCCGACGGTATATCAGCCGAAACGATGCGGGAGATTCGCCGCATGAAGGCCCGTGTCGAGTCCGAGCGGTTGCCGCGCGGCGCCGACCCCAACACTCATACCAAGCTGGGGCGCGGGGGATTGGCCGACATCGAATGGACCGTGCAGCTGCTGCAACTGCAGCACGCGCACGAGATCCCGGCCCTACACAACACCTCGACGCTGGAATCCCTGGACGCGATCGCGGCGGCTGGCCTGGCCTCCGAAGACGATGTGGAGCTGCTGCGCCACGCCTGGCTGACCGCCACCCGGGCCCGCAACGCGCTGGTGCTGGTCCGCGGTAAGCCGACCGACCAGCTGCCAGGACCCGGACGCCAGCTCAATGCGGTCGCGGTCGCGGCAGGCTGGCGAACCCACGACGGCAGCGAGTTCCTGGACAACTATCTGCGGGTGACGCGGCGCGCAAAAGTGGTCGTGCGCAAGGTGTTCGGGAGTTGAGTCAGGAGGCAGGTTTGTTGGATGCCACGTTTGAGGTCTTAAGCGAAGAAGAGCTTGACCGGGTGACGGCAACTTATGCGCCGTTGACCGAAGCTGTTCGGGGGCTCATCGACGCTACTGTCCGGACACAGGCTGACGATGACCTCATCCAGCAGGCGCGGACCGCGATCGAGGCGGTGACCCAATCATTGCTCAGTCAACGGACCCGGCCACCCGGGGTGAGCTACCGCGTTGACGGCCGTCCGCTGCCGTTGGGTAACGCCGCCACCGGCCAGTGCAACCCGATCGCCCCGCCGGTGGTCGTCCAACACGAGGGGGACGGTCGGTGCTGGAGTGAGTTTGTTCTGGGTGCGGCCTACGAGGGGCCGCCCAACCTGGTGCACGGCGGTGTCTGCGCACTGGTGCTTGACCACATACTCGGCGAGGCGGCCAGCCAGGGCCTGACCCAGCCGCTGTTCACCGGAACCATCACCATCAAGTACCTACGCGGTACGCCACTGGGCCTGCTTCGCGCCGAGGCATTCGTCGAACGCAACGAGGGTGTTAAAGCCTTTGCGCGCGGTTACCTTTCGGATGCCGCAGGGGTCACGGTCGAGGCGGAAGGGATCTTCATCAAGCCAGCGTGGGCACGGGAAGCCGAATGAAGTTCTACGTCAGCAGCGCCTTTTTGAACACCCGGGAGATCATCGAGATCGCCAAGGCCGCCGACGATCTCGGGTATGACGGCATCGGGATCCCGGACCACGTCGTCAACCTGGAGAACCTTGACACCCCGTACCCGTACACCAAAGACGGGCAAAGACGGTGGCAGCCTTTCACTGACTGGCCCGATCCCTGGGTTCTCGTCGGCGCGATGGCCCAGGTCACCACACGGCTGCGGTTCGTCACCACCGTCTACATCCCCGCGATGCGCAACCCCTACTCGGCGGCGAAAGCCATCGGTACCGCGGCAGTTCTGGCGTCGGGCCGGGTCGAGCTCGGCATCGGCGTCGGCTGGTGTCGAGAGGAATTCGCGCTGATGGGTGAGCAGTTCGAAGCCCGCGGCAAACGTACCGACGAGATCATCGACTTGATGCGGGCACTGTGGGAACCGGGCTGGACGGAGTTCGACGGCGAGTTCTATCCCACACCACGGCTGGAGATGCAACCAACCCCGCCGCCGATACCGGTCTATGTCGGCGGGCTCAGCGACGCCGCACTGCGCCGTGCTGCCCGCAACGACGGCTGGATCGGCGACCTGATCAAGACCGATCGCGCCATCGAGGCGGTCGGCCGGCTACGGGAGCTGCGGATCGGAAACGGTTTGTCGCTCGACGATTTCACCATCCTGACGCCACTCACCGACGCCTTCACCACCGCCGATTATCAGCGCGCCGCCGATGCCGGTATCACCGGCATCATCACCATGCCGTGGATGTTCTATGCCGGGCCGGACGCCACGTTGGCCGACAAGGTCGACGGCATGCAGCGCTTCCGCAAGGACCTGGGGCTGGACGGCTAGACGCGGGGTTTCGTCAACGCGATGCTCGACGCATGGCGTTCACGGTCGCTTTCAGCAACGGCGAACCGCGCGACTACGGCGCATTTGACAGCTTCGAGGTCACTGATGCGGGCGTGTTGCTCATCCGTATGCAGCGCGAAGATGTCAGCCGGCACTATGTCGCTCCGGGCGGCTGGCTAGAGGTTGTCGAGATGGCTGAGGGACAGCCCGTCAGAACGTCACGAGGGATCGTGGGCCACAAACCCAAATAGGGTTCGTTACCGCAGAACAGGTTTGGCGACTGCTCGACGAGTAGGTGAAGTCGCGACACTTAACCAGTGGCGACGACACGCCGCCCAGGCCCGCCGTGGTTTAAGTTTCGGCGCGGGTACCGCCACAGAGACGAAACCGCTCGCGCGGCGATCGGCCGCGCGAGTGGCGTCGTCTAGCAAGGATCTGGCTGGCTCATAGAGCGTGAACTCCGTCCTGTGCGTTTGCGGTTGTTAGCTGGCTTTCCGGCGTTGGCGTCCATCCGCTTGACCTGCGGATATGCTGTGTCAGCAGGTTTGCGGGTGTGTGCGCATTTCGATGTTCCTGCGGGCGTCCTGCGGGCGGTCGGTTGTCGGCTAAAGCACGCCCGCACGTGGTCAGCTAGGCCAGACCCTTCCGCTGAGACACTGACGCCATGGCGTTCGAAATCGCAGTCGCGTTCATCGGCGGCGGCGCAGGACTACCGACCGTGTAATCGGTTCCCCTGTTGCACCCTGGGCGAGCTGGGGCTGTCAGCCCAGTGGCAGGCTGGCCAGGGCCTCTTCGTCCCGAACGACGGCGACCAGGGAATGTGGCTGACGTGGGATGGTGATGGAAGTTAGCGGAAAATGCCTGCTAGCTGGCATTTCCCCGTCAACTACCCGCGGTCATTGGCGATGGCCGTCGGGCAGGGAAACGTACCGGCCTGCGTACCCAGACCGGTTACAGGGCGAAGGGAATCTCCGCTCGAACGTTTACCTCACCGTGTTCTAGATGTGACGGCGGTAAATCAGTGTTGTTGACGTGACTTGAGTGCCGTAGGCGCACTCCAAACAGATGAGGGGCGGGATGCCGGCGCTGGAAGGTCGTTGTGGCTGGATTTCGCGGGCGCCGATGTGGCGGTGGCGGCGCGTCCTTGTCGCTGGGGGCGTGTGCGTGCTTGTCGCTGGGGGCGTGTGCGTGGCGCGTGCTGCCCCGTGGGCCCCCGGCGCGGTCCTGCGCGTCGGCAGCTATCAAGGGATTCCCGGGCAGTACTCGAGCATCCAGGCAGCGGTCGACGCCGCCCGGCCCGGGGACTGGGTGCTAATCGGGCCGGGCGACTACCACGAGACCGGCAATCGCGTTCCTCCCGGGGCCGTCGGCGACATCACGGCGGGGGCCGCCGTGCTCGTGACCACGCCCGGCATCTGGATCCGCGGCATGGACCGCAACGGGGTCGTGCTCGACGGCACCAAGCCGGGGGCGTCTCAGTGCAGCTCCGCGACGGCCGACCAGGACCTCGGCCCGCTCGATCCCAAGGGCCGCCCGACGGGGCGAAACGGCCTGGTCGTGTTCAAGGCGTCCGGTGTCAGCGTCGAGAACCTGACCGCCTGCAACTTCATCGCGGGCGACCTCACCCCCGCCGATGAGATCTGGTTCGACGGCGGCGGCTCGACCGGCGTCCAGCAGATCGGAAGCTGGCGCGGCGCGTACCTGTCGGCCACCTCGACCTACAACGGCGGCCCGAACCAGTCCACCCAGTACGGGATCTACGCCTCCAACACCTACGGGCCGGGGCTGTTCACGCAGGTGTACGCGAACAACATGGCCGACGCCGCGTTCTACATCGGCGCCTGCCCGGACTGCAACTCGATCCTCGACCACGCCCACGGCCAGAACTCGGCCGACGGATACTCGGGAACCAACTCCGGCGGCCACCTGATCATCCAGAACTCCGAGTTCGACCACAACCACACGGGGTTCTCCACCAACAGCCAGAACAACGACGACCAACCGTCGCCCCAGTCCGGCCGCTGCCCCGGTAACGAGACCGGTCCGACCGGGACCCATTCGTGCTGGGTACTCACGCACAACTCGATACACGACAACAACAACCCAAACACGCCCTTCAACTCCGGCGTCTCCGAATACAGTCCGGTGGGAACCGGCGTCCTGATCTCCGGAGGCCGGTTCGACACCGTCGATGACAACGACATCCACGACAACGGCGCGTGGGGCGTGCTGCTGGTCCCCGAGGTCGACACCGAGAAACCGCCGCCGATCGCCCACTGCAAAGGCGGCTTCGGCCTGAAGGCGTTGTCGTTCTGCTACTTCAACGACTTTGGCAATGAGATCGAGAACAACACGCTGAGCCACAACGGCTTCTTTGGCAACCCGGCTAACGTCGACCTCGCGGAGATCTCAAACCTCTCGTTATCCGGCAACTGCTTTCACGGCAACGTCGCCACCTCGGGCACGGCCGTCGGTGCCACGCTCTTTGAGGGCAGCCCACGGGTCACGAGCGCCCCGCCCTTCATCCAGTACTTCCCCCACAACATCTGCGGAATCCTGGACAAGGGCAAAGGGATCGTTAGCATCCTCAGTCTGGAGGTCGCCTGCAACTCGGAGTTCCTCGGCAACTGCCCGAAAACCCCGGTCTCGAACTACCCGCGCCGGACGGTGGTCCAGATGATGGCGCTGCCCCCGCAGCCGAGCATGCCCAATCCGTGCCTGGGCGTGCCGCGCAACCCGTGGTGCCCCACCAACCCGACCAGCCCACCGCCGTATCCCGTGCCGGGGTCCACCGTTCAGTAGGTTGACGTCAAACTACTGCGTGCTGACTGCGCACCAGATTCCGGAGGAGGGGTGCGGTCATTCGTCACCTGACTGTCCTGGGCGCAATTGGCAACCAATGCGATTCACTATCGACGAGTTGACGGTGTCGATGAGCAGTGTCGCCAGGTGGTGGCGCAAGCAATGGAAGTGCAATTCACCCATGCCGCAATCGGGGGTGCGATCACGGCGCGGGTGGCGGCGTTCAGCGATGCTCCTGCGGGCGCTCTGCGGGCGGAGCGGCCAGTCTAGGGCCGTCTGCCCTGGTCAGACCGCTTAGCCACGTCACACGTCGTAGTAGAGCGCGAATTCGTACGGATGCGGCCGGATGTTGACCGGCTCGATCTCGTTCTCGCGCTTGAAGGCGATCCATGTTTCGATCAGATCAGGCGTGAAAACGCCGCCCTCGGTGAGGTATTCGTGGTCGGCTTCGAGACGGTCGATCACATCGGACAGCTGGGTCGGGGTCTGCGGGATAGTCGCAGCCTCTTCCGGTGGCAGTTCGTAGAGATCCTTGTCGACCGGCGCCTGCGGCTCGATCTTGTTCTTGATACCGTCCAGGCCCGCCATCAGCATGGCCGAGAACGCCAGATACGGGTTGCCCGACGAGTCGGGGCTGCGGAACTCCAGCCGCTTGGCCTTCGGGTTGCTGCCGGTGATCGGGATGCGCACGCACGCCGACCGGTTGCGCTGGCTGTAGACCAGGTTGATCGGGGCCTCATAGCCGGGAACCAGCCGCTTGTAGGAGTTGACCGTCGGGTTGGTGAAGGCCAGCAGCGACGGCGCGTGGTGCAGCAGGCCGCCGATGTAGTGGCGGGCGGTGTCCGACAGACCGGCATACCCCGTCTCGTCGTACATCAGCGGGCTGCCGTTCTTCCACAGCGACTGGTGGCAGTGCATGCCGGACCCGTTGTCGCCGAACAGCGGCTTGGGCATGAACGTGACGGTCTTGCCGTTCTGCCACGCAGTGTTCTTGACGATGTACTTGTACAGCTGCAAGTCGTCCGCGGCGTGCAGCAGCGAGTTGAACTGATAGTTGATCTCGGCCTGTCCGCCGCTGCCCACCTCGTGGTGGCCCTTCTCCAGAACGAAGCCGGCGTTGATCAGGTTGGTCAGCATCTTGTCGCGCAGATCGACGTAATGGTCGTTCGGGGCAACCGGGAAGTACCCGCCCTTGGGACGAACCTTGTAACCGCGGTTCGGACTGCCATCGTTCTCGGTCGGCTCGCCGGTGTTCCACCACCCCGAGATCGCGTCCACCTCGTAGAACGAGCCGTTGGTGCGCGAGTCGAAGCTCACCGAGTCGAAGATGTAGAACTCGGCCTCGGCGCCGAAGTACGCGGTGTCGGCGATGCCGGTGCTGGCCAGGTAGCTCTCGGCCTTGCGGGCGATGTTGCGCGGGTCGCGCGAGTACGGCTCCAGGGTGAACGGGTCATGCACGAAGAAGTTGAGATTGAGCGTCTTGGCCTCGCGGAACGGGTCGATGCGCGCGGTGTCCGGATCGGCCAGCAGCAGCATGTCGGACTCGTGGATGGCCTGGAACCCACGAATCGACGAGCCGTCGAAGGCGACGCCGGCCTCGAACAGGTCCTCGTCGAGTCCGGAAGCCGGAATTGTGAAGTGCTGCATGACGCCGGGGAGGTCGCAGAACCGGACGTCGACGTACCGGACTTCCTCGTCCTTGGCGAGCTTGAAGACGTCGTCGGGCGTCATATCTGTCACTGATGTGCTCCTTTACTTGGTGATCCGCGGCCTGACGCTATGGAGGTGATGTTGCCCACCAGTCAACCCGGTGTTGCGCAGAGGTTACGTGACCATGCCGCCCACAAAAGAGGTCGGGTCGCCGGCGGGTTCTATTGTGGGGCCATGGACCGCAAGATCGTATCTGGTCCGGTGCGCGTGCGCACCGTTACGTCCCGGCCCCGTGCCGAGCTGGCGGGGGAGTCGAGCGAAGCCCCCGGCCGATGATGCCGGGGTCACGATCCGCATACCCCGGGGAGAGGCTCGGCTTGCCGGAGAGCGGGCCGGGATCACTGGCGCCGATGGGACGCCGGCTGGCCGCGTTGATGATCGACTGGCTGATCTCCTACGGCCTGGCGGCGCTGGCCCTGGCGTTCGGCGTTTTCTCCAAAGAGATGTTGGCGACCGCGGTGCTGGTCATCTGGTTTTTGCTCGGCCTGGTGGCGGTGCGGCTATTTAGTTTCACACCCGGCCAGTTGGCGCTGGGTCTGCAGGTGGTGGCGGTGGACGGACGTCTGCCGGTGGGAATTGGCCGGGTGGCGGTGCGGGGGCTGCTGGTCGGGATGGTCATCCCGGCGTTGTTCACCGACTGGGACGGGCGCGGCATACACGATCGGCTGACCGGAACGGCGGTGGTGCGCCGCTGAGCGCTTGCGGCGTGCGCTACTTGCGGCGCACGGTGCGCTGCACACCGCGCAGCTTGCCGGCATTCGGTAGCGGTCCCTTGGGCATGACGCCGGCTCCGGCCCGCGATCCCAGCGCGGCCAACCGCGACTCCAGCGCGTCCATCTGTTTGACGGTGATGTTGGCCGGCAGGCGGGTGAGGTGGCGCTCCAACTTGGCCAAGGGAACCTCACCCTCGCCGTTGCCGACGATGATGTCGTAGATCGGCACCTCGCCGACCAGCCGCGCGGTGCGCTTTTTCTCCTGAGCCAGCAGCGGTTTGACCCGTGCCGCCGATCCCTCGCCGACGAAGATGACGCCAGGCCGGCCGATTACCCGGTGCACCGCGTCGAAGTGGCCGGTCGCGGCCACACCTGGGCTCACCCGCCACTTGCCACGCAAGTTGTCTAGTGCCCACGCCGCTGCGCCGGTTTGACCTGCGGCCTTGCGGTAGACCGCCTTCTGGGCGCGGCGGCCGAAGATGATGAACGCCACCAGCGCGCCCAGCACCACGCCGAGCGGGATCAGGGTGATCATGGTGAACCCGCCTGCCAGCACGCCCGCCGTCACCGAGGCACCCACGATCAGCACGAAGGCGCCGATCATGTAGGGCAGCAGGCGCTTGTCCTCCTGGCGCTGAATGGTGAACGCCTGCCACAACTGGCTGCGGCGCTGCCGAGCCGCGGCCTTGCGGGCGGCCTGCGCCTCGGCCCTGGCAGCCTTGCTCTGGGCGGCATTTCGCGGTCTAGCCATAGTCACCAAGGATACGTACGTGCGGAGATAACTACGGTGCCGAGGCACCCGAGGCGCGGGTGCGAGCGGCCTGCTCGTAGAGCCGGCCCGCCCGGTAGGACGATCGCACCAGCGGCCCGGCCAGCACCCCCGAAAAGCCCAGTCCTCCGGCGTGCTGCGCGAACTCGACGAACTCCTCGGGCCTCACCCAGCGCTCGACCGGGTGGTGGCGCGTCGACGGACGCAGGTATTGGGTGATGGTGACGATGTCGCAGCCGGCGTCACGCAGGTCGGCCAAGGCGGTGCGCACCTCGTCGGCGGTTTCGCCCAGGCCGAGGATGAGGTTGCTCTTGGTGACCAGGCCGAAGTCGCGCGCCGCGGTGAGCACGCCCAGGCTGCGCTGGTAGGTGAAGGCAGGCCGAATCCGTTTGAAGATGCGGGGCACGGTTTCGACGTTGTGCGCCAACACTTCCGGGCGCGACTCGAAGACCTCCGCAAGCCGCGACGGTTCGCCGTTGAAGTCGGGGATCAATAGCTCGACGCCGGTCGACGGGTTGAGCTCTTTGATGGCGCGCACAGTCTCGGCGTACAGCCAGGCCCCGCCGTCGGGCAGGTCATCGCGGGCGACGCCGGTGATGGTGGCATAGCGCAGTCCCATCGTTCGCACACTGTCGGCGACCCGCCGGGGCTCGTCGCGGTCCAGCGCAGCGGGCTTGCCGGTGTCGATCTGGCAGAAGTCGCAGCGGCGGGTGCACTGGTCACCGCCGATGAGGAAGGTGGCTTCCCGGTCCTCCCAGCATTCGAAGATATTGGGGCAGCCGGCCTCTTCACAGACTGTGTGCAAACCCTCCCGCCGGACCAGGCTCTTCAGTTCGGTGTACTGCGGTCCCATCCGGGCCCGGACCTTGATCCACGGCGGCTTGCGCTCGATCGGGGTCTGCGCGTTGCGTACTTCCAGGCGCAGCAATTTGCGGCTATGCGGCGCTGCGGGCCCGACGACCTCAGGCTCGGGGGCCTTAGGTTCAGGGAAGCTCACTATGTCGATGCTACGCGGGCAGGGGTGGGCTGCCAGGTAAGGGCCAAGTGGCCGTCCAGGGCGTCGCAGACGGCGACGGCGACCGCGGTCCGGACATCGTCGACAGCAACCGTGCGTCGCAGTTCGGCGGACAACGACGTCACCCCGGCATCGCTGATCCCGCACGGCACGATGGTGGTGAACGCGTCCAGATCACAATCGCAATTGAGCGCAAACCCGTGCAGTGTGGTCGCACGCGACACCCGTACGCCGATGGCGGCGACCTTGCGTGCGGGCCGGTCGGCGCTGCCCGGCACCCAAACCCCGGACCGGCCGTCGACCCGGATCGTGTCCAGGCCCAGATCGCCACACACCTTGATCAGCGATTGCTCAAGGCGGCGAACGTAGTTGACCACATCGAGCGGTTCAGCCAACCCGATGATCGGGTAGCCGACCAACTGCCCCGGACCATGCCAGGTGATCTTGCCGCCGCGGTCGGTGTCGACGACGGGAGTGCCGTCGACTGGTCGTTCGTGCGGCTCAGTGCGCCGCCCGGCGGTGTAGACCGGTGGGTGCTCGAGCAACAGCAGCGTGTCGGGTCCGCCGGCGACCCTGGCGTCGGCCAGGTCGCGTTGCAGCTGCCAGGCGGTGCGGTATTCGACCGTCCCCAACTGGCGGACGTCGATCGCGGTCGGCATGGACCGGATGGAATCCATCACGCTGGTGACGGTACTCGGCCTAGGTGCGCTCGGCGACGCCGCGGTCGCTGGCGAACGGGTCTAGTCGTGGTCGCGCCGGGCGGTGGCGTAGCCGAGCGCTTCGCCAATGGTGTTGTGGTGGAACTGGAAACCGGCGCGCTCAAGCGCGGACGGGATGGCGCGCTGACCGATGAGCAGCCCCTCGTCGGCGAACTCTCCGAGTGCAGCCCGCACTGCGAAACCGGGCAGCATCAACGGGGTCGGGCGGTTGACCGCGCGGCCGAATGCGGTGGTGAACTCGGCGTTGGTGACGGGCGCCGGTCCGGTCATGTTCACCGGGCCGGACAGCGAGGGGTGCGAGATTGCGAACAGCAGCGCCCGCACTTCGTCCTCGAGGCTGATCCACGACATGTACTGGCGGCCGCTGCCCAGCCGGGCGCCGAGGCCTGACGAGAACAGCGGCCGCATCCGGCGCAGCACACCACCGGCCGCGGCCAGCACCAGGCCGGTGCGGGCCAGCACAACCCGGGCGCCGACGTATTGGGCCGGCAGCGTGGCGGCTTCCCAGTCTTCGCACAGCTGGGCCAGGAAACCCCTTCCCGCTCGGTTGTTTTCATCGACCACGCGGTCTTTGGTGTCTCCGTAGTAACCCACCGCGCTGGCGTTGATCAGGGTTTCGACACCGGCGTCGGCGACCGCGTTGGCCAGCACTTCGGTGGGAGTGATGCGGCTGTCTCGCAGGCTCTGCTTGAAGGCGCCTGACCACCGACGCTGGCCGATGTTGACGCCGCACAGGTTGACGACGGCGTCGACTTCGGCCAGCGCATCGGCATCGAACTCGGCGCTCTCGGGGTTCCAGTGCAATTCGTCGGAATTCGCCGGTGTTCGGCGCACGATGCGCAGCACCGGGTGATCGGCAGCGCGAAGTGCGGCAGCCAAGGCTGAGCCGATCAGGCCGGACGAACCCGCTATCGCGATGACGGCCTTGGCCACGTTCTCACAGCCCTAGATCGGCCTCGAACGCTCCCTCTTCGAGCCGGTGCTTGATCGTGGTGAGGAAACGTCCGGCATCAGCCCCGTCGATCAGCCGATGGTCATAGGTCAGCGGGAGATAGCAAACCGAGCGAATCCCAATCGATTCGTTGCCGTTCTCATCGATGACCACCCGCGGCCGTTTGACAATGGCCCCGGTGCCCAGCATGGCGGCCTGCGGCGGAACCAGGATCGGGGTGTCGAACAGCGCGCCGTGGCTGCCGATGTTGGTGATGGTGAAAGTGCCGCCGGACAACTCGTCGGGTTTCAGGTCGCCCGACCTGGCGCGCGCGGCGATGTCGGCAATCGCCCTGGCCAGTCCGGCCAGCGACAAGTCCCCGGCGTTGTGGATGACAGGGGAGAGCAGGCCCTGGTCGGTGTCGACGGCAAAGCCGAGGTGCTCGGCGTCGTAGTAGGTGATCTCCTTGGTGTCCTCGTTATAGCTGGCGTTGATATTGGGATGAACCTTGAGGGCGTCGATCACGGCCCTGGCGATGAACGGCAGGAAGGTCAGGTTCACCCCCTCGCGCTCGGCGAACGCGGCCTTGGCCCTGGCCCGCAACCCGACGATCTTGGTCATGTCGACCTCGTGGGTCTGGGTGAGTTGGGCCGTGGCTTGCAGGGATTCGCGGGTCTTGTTGGCGGTGATCTGACGGATCCGGCTGGCCTTTTGCGTGGTGCCCCGCAGGTGTGCCAGCGCGGGTGCCGGAGTGGCCGCGGCTGCGGGGGCTTTCGCAGCCGGCGCGGCGGCGGGAGCTTGCCCGGGCGCGGGGGCTTTCCTGGCGGCTTCTTTCTGCTGGGCGGCGGCGAGCACGTCTTGCTTGCGGATGCGACCGCCCACCCCGGTGCCGGTGACCTCGGCGAGGTCGATGTTGTTGTCGGTGGCCAGTTTTCGCACCAGCGGGGTCACATACGGCGCGCCGTTTCCTCCGGCCTCCGCCGCCGGCTGGGCCTGTGCCGGTTCGGCTTTCGGCGCCGGCGCCGGTTCGGGCTTGGGCTGCGGTGCGGGGGCCGGTTTGGCCGCAGGTTCAGGCCTGGCTTCGGGTTGTGCCTCAGCCTTGGGTTGGGGCGCCGGTTCGGGCCTGGGTTTGGGTGCGGGCGGGGCCGGGGCGCTGGCGTCGGAACCGACGCCGATCCGTGCCAACTCACCGCCGACCGGCACGGTGGCGTCCTCCTCGGCGGTGATGCTGACCAGGACGCCGGCCGCCGGTGACGGGATCTCGGTGTCCACCTTGTCGGTAGACACTTCTACCAGCGGCTCGTCAACCTGAACCGAATCGCCGATCTTCTTCAGCCAGCGGGTCACCGTGCCCTCGGCCACCGACTCGCCGAGCTCGGGCATCAGCACTGGGGTCGCGGCGCCGCTACCGGAACCCTGCTGGGCCGGCGCTGCGGGCTCGGGCTGAGCCGCCACTGCGGGTTCGGGCTGGCGCTCGGGTTCCGGTTCGGCCGGCGCCTGGGCCTTGGGTTCCGGTTGGGCTGGCGGCTCGGCCTGAGGCTCCCCGGAAGACTCGGAGGCGTCGCCAATGACGGCCAGGTCGCCGCCAACCTCGACCGTGTCGTCCTCCTGCGCGATGATTTTGGTCAGCACACCCGCGGCCGGCGATGGGATTTCGGTGTCGACCTTGTCGGTCGACACCTCGACGAGGGGCTCGTCGAGTTCAACCGTGTCGCCTTCCTGCTTGAGCCAGCGCGTGACCGTCCCCTCGGTGACGCTCTCACCGAGTGCCGGCATCTGGACGGAGAAGGCCATCTGTGTTGACTCCTCGATCGCTAGTGGGTCGGCGCAGGTCGACATCTGGCTTAGCACACGGTGGTGTACCGGGTGTGGAACCCAAGTTGATGTCAAAACTATCCTGTCATTGCGCCTGGATCGGCACACATCCAGGGCGGACCGCGCTCGAGTGCCACGCAGCCCGAACACCCTTGCTACGGTGTGGCGACTGTAGTCAGAGCAAATCGCGGGTGGCGGAGGTCCGATGCCGGCAATACAACAGGTACCGCAGCAGTTCGTCGACAGCGCGGACGGCGTGCGCATCGCGGTCTACGAAGAAGGCAACCGCGAGGGCCCGACCGTCGTGCTGGTGCACGGCTTTCCCGACTCGCACGTGTTGTGGGACGGTGTCGTTCCGCTGCTGGCCGAGCGGTTCCGCATCATCCGCTACGACAACCGCGGTGTCGGCATGTCGTCGGTGCCCAAGCCGGTTTCGGCGTACACCATGGCCCGGTTCGCCGACGACTTCGCCGCGCTGATCGGCGAGCTGAGCCCCGGCCGGCCGGTGCATGTCCTGGCCCACGACTGGGGCTCAGTTGGTGTGTGGGAGTACCTTAAGCGTCCCGGTGCCAGTGACCGGGTCGCTTCCTTCACGTCGGTGTCTGGCCCGAGTCAGGACCAACTGGTCGAATACGTCTTCAGCGGTCTGCGGCGGCCCTGGCGCCCGCGAACCTTTGTGCGGGCGATCAGCCAGGCACTGCGGTTCAGCTACATGGCACTGTTCTCGATACCGGTGCTCGCGCCGCTGTTGCTCCGGGTGGCGCTGTCGATCAAGCCGCTCCGGCGCAACGCGGTCGACAACATCCCCGACGACCAGATCCATCACTCAGCCAACCTGGCCAGGGATGCCGCAAATTCGGTGAAAACCTACCCCGCCAACTACTTTCGCTCGTTCTCCAGACGCGACAAGGACATCCACGTCGTTGACGTACCGGTGCAGCTCATCGTCAACACAAAAGACAAGTACGTGCGGCCCTACGGGTACGACGACACCGCGCGCTGGGTGCCGCGGTTGTGGCGCCGCGACATCAAAGCCGGTCACTTTTCACCGATGTCGCACCCGCAGGTGATGGCGGCCGCGGTGCACGACTTCGCCGACTTGGCCGAAGGCAAACAGCCAAGCCGCGCGCTGCTGCGCGCGCAAATAGGGCGTCCCCGCGAGTACTTCGGCGACACCCTGGTGTCGGTCACCGGCGCCGGCAGCGGAATCGGCCGGGAGACCGCGCTGGCTTTCGCGCGGGAGGGCGCCGAGGTCGTTGTCAGCGATATCGACGAGGCCACCGTCAAGGAGACCGCGGCCGAGATCGCCGCACGGGGTGGTGTCGCGCACGCCTATGTGCTCGACGTGTCCGACGCCGAAGCGGTCGAGGCATTCGCCGAGCGGGTCAGTGCCGAACACGGTGTTCCCGACATCGTGGTCAACAACGCCGGCATCGGGCAGGCGGGGCGGTTCCTGGACACCCCGGCCGAGCAGTTCGACCGCGTGCTGGACGTCAATCTGGGCGGCGTGGTCAACGGCTGTCGTTCATTCGCGCGGCGCTTGGTCGAGCGTGGCACCGGCGGGCACATCGTCAACGTGTCGTCGATGGCCGCTTATGCCCCGCTGCAGTCATTGAGCGCCTACTGCACCTCCAAGGCGGCGACCTACATGTTCTCTGACTGCCTGCGGGCCGAGCTCGACGCCGCGGGGGTTGGGCTGACCACGATCTGCCCCGGTGTCATCAACACCAACATCATCAACACCACGCGCTTCGACGCGCCCACAGGAAAGCAAGAGGAGCAGGTCGACGGCCGGCGGGGGCAGCTGGACAGAATGTTCCGGCTACGTCGCTACGGGCCCGACAAGGTTGCCAACGCGATCCTGTCGTCGGTCAAGAAGAACAAGGCGATTCGCCCGGTCGCGCCGGAAGCCTATGCGCTCTACGGCGTTTCCCGGCTGCTGCCGCAGGCGCTACGCAGCACCGCCCGAATGCGGGTGATCTAGCGCGGATTCAGGCACCCGGCTGCGGCGCCCCTCGGCGCATCAGCAACGCGCCCGCGACCGCGATGACCCCGACGGCCGCCAGCGGTATGGACCACATACGCCGGCTGCCCACTGACGACTGGCATTGCGCCACGTAGTCGGTATGCGGAACGACCTGGTTGAGGATTGGAATGTTCGCCACACTCTTGTCGTTTGCGCTCCTCGCCGCGGAGAGATCCGTGGCGACGGCGTTTCCGCATCCAATGGAATTGCCATTGCCGTCCGAGATCGACACCGGCATTAGCAGCCCGATTACACCGGCTAGCAACAGCACGGCGCCCATTCCGATGATCAACCGTCGCACCGTCACAATTTGCCTCCCGTCGAATATGAGTGGTGGGAGGTTAGCCACTGAATCGCTCGGCTAAACCAGGGCCAGCGTCTCAGTCCCGGCTTCTCGCCAACGTCACGCCAGCGTGGCCGTCGCATGCCGGTGTCACGCTGGCGTGTCCACCGCAAGCGGGCGGTGCCCCCAGCTCGGCGGTCCGACTGGAGCTAGCCGTTTTCGACGATGTCGGCCAGCACCGCGAACATGGTGCGGGTCGGCACACCGGTGGCGCCCTTGGGTGCATACCCCCACGGGCTGCCGGTGTTATAAGCCGGGCCGGCCACGTCGATGTGCGCCCAAGCCACCCCGTCGGCGACGAATTCACGCAGGAATACCCCGGCCACCAGCATGCCGGCGAAGCGCTGACCACTGACATTGGCCAGGTCGGCCACCGTGGACTTCAAGTCTTCCTTGAGCTCGTCAGGCAGCGGCATCGGCCAGCCGTTCTCGCCCACCCGCTGCGAGATCGCGGCGACTCGGTCGCGAAATTCATCGCTGCCCATCACCCCCGGTATGCGAGAGCCCAGCGCCACCGTCTGCGCACCGGTCAGCGTGGACGTCTCGATCAGGTAGTCCGGGTTGTCCTCGCACGCCCGGACGATGGCGTCGGCCAGGATGAGCCTGCCCTCCGCGTCGGTATTGAGTACCTCGACCGTGGTTCCGCCGTACTGCGTCAGGACGTCGCCCGGGCGCTGCGCCGTGGCCGACGGCATGTTTTCGGCCATCGGCACCGTGGCAATCACGTCGATGGGCAGCTGCAGCTGCGCGGCCAGCGTGACGGTCGCGATGACCGCAGCGGCGCCACCCATATCCGAGGTCATGTAGTGCATTGACGCCGCCGGCTTGATCGAGATGCCGCCGGTGTCGAAAGTGATGCCCTTACCGACCAGCGCCACCTTCTTGGCCTGCTTGGGTTTCTTGGCCAGCCGCGATCCCCGATGGATCAGCCGCACCAGCCGCGGCGGGCGCGATGAGCCTTGGCCGACACCGATGACTCCGCCGTAGCCGGCCTTCTGCAGCGCCTTATCGTCGAGCACCTCCACTTCGAGGCCGGCGGATTCGCCCAAAGCCTTTGCGCGTTTAGCGAATTCGGCGGGGAACAGGTGACTTGGGGGAGTGTTGACCAAGTCGCGCGCGGTGGCGACTGCGGTCGCGACTGCCGCGCCGTGCGCGCTTTGCTTCTTGGCGTCTTTCGCGCTGGCAAGCACGGTGATCTTGCGCAGCCCTTTGTCTTTCGGCGAGGTCTTGTCGCTACGGAAGTCGGTGAACCGGTAGCTGCCCAGGATCAGCCCCTCGACGACGGCCGAGCAGACGTCTTCACCGGGCAGCTCGGCCAGCGTGGTGAGCACCGCCTCGGCGCTGCCAAGTGACCGCGCCGCCGCACCGGCGGCGCGACGGATCGTGTCGGCCGGCCACTCGGATCGCGGCTTACCCAGGCCGATCGTCAGCACGCTGGCCACCGGCAGCGACGGCACCACCAAGCGCTGTACCTGCTCACTGCCCCCGGTGGCGTCCAGTGCCCGCAGGCCGGCCTCGATTTCGGCGACCGCTTCAGCGGGCAGGAACGGCTCGGCCGCCGCGACGACGGCGCCCGGCTTGTCTTCGTCGCCGGTCGAGACGACCGGCACGAGCAATACCGCAGAACCCGCACTACGTTTCGGCAGCGATGTGGCGACGGTGACAGAGGGGGGCTGGTAACCCGGTTCGGTGGTCACGGGCAATCACCCTAAAGCGTGTCGAACAAGTTTATGAAGTTGGTCGGCACCGCCCTAATCTCGGGCGATCGTCGGTTCAGGCCGCTGGTGCGGTGTGAACGTCGGTTCCCACTTCATTCGGGCTGGTTTCACCGGCACACGAAGGGTGCTGGTCAGCGCGGTCCCGTCGGCGGGCGTTGGTGGCCCGGCCTCCGTGCTTGGGGGTCCGGGGATCGAGGTGATGATCATGATGATAGGTCTGGCCCCAGCGGGCCAGGTTGACCGCGGCGTTGGCGTCACGGTCAGCCGAATGTCCGCACCCGCAGGTGAACACCCGATCAGACAGCCTCAGATCGCCATGGATGGCGCCGCACGCCGGGCACAGTTTGCTCGACGGATACGACCGGTCAGCGGTGAGGAGTCCTCCGCCGCGCCAGGCGTGTTTGTAGCCGAGCAGCCTGGCGAATTCGGCCCAGCCCGCATCGGAAATGGCGCGGGCGAGGCGGTGGTTTGCCAGCATCCCCGACACGTTCAGGTTCTCGATGACGAGCCGGTCGTGGGTCTTGACCAGTGCGTTGGAGACCTGGTGCAGGAAATGGCGGCGCACATTGGCGACGTGATGGTGATGACGCCCCAGTTTGGCTGCGGCGTCGCGGCGGTTGCGTGATCCTTTCTGCTTGCGGGTCAACGATTTCGCCAGCCGTTGTTGGCGTTTCATCCCGGCAGCCAGCGCCTTGGGGGCATCGGTGATGCGGGCGACTTCGCGGCCTTGCGCGTCGGCAGCGACCACAAACGCCGACAAACCCCGATCGACGCCGACCCACCCGCCACCGTCGGCCGGATCGCGCGGCTTGTGCTGGTGGGCGAGGTGCAGCTCGGCGGCCTGCACATTCAGCGACACCCACCACCGCCCGCCGCGCTGGCTGACGGTGGCGAACAGAATCTTGGCGCGGTCCTTGGCGAGCATGCGCCGCAACCGGCGGGTGTCGTCATGCACCCCGATCTGCCCGATGCCGGGCAGCGTCACCGAGCGGGCACGGTGGTTGTCGCCAATCCGGATCGCCGGCGGGCCGGCCCTTGGGGTGCTTGTTGCGCAGCCGAAACGACGCCACCGCCCCGGTTTTCTTCTTGAAGCGGGGAAAGCCCACTTTCTTGCCCGCGCGCTTCCCCGACCGCGAGTCCGACCACGCGGCCAGCGCGCGGCCGCAGTCCACGGCGGCTTCTTCGAATACCTGCTGGCACACCTGGTGACGCCACCGCAGGCCGCTCACCACGATCGCGGCTTCACCCGACATATCGACGGTGAATATCCGGCCCGCGTCTGCGGTTTTCTTCCACGCGTTAAACGCATTGATCAGATCAAATCCGGTCCACGGCACATCGGTGTCCGGATCGGTTTTGCGTTGGGTGAACGCAGTTTTCACCATGTGAAGGCACTGATTGAACGCAAACCGCGCCGCGCCAGCATGCCGGGCCAGCACCTGGTACTGCTCGACGGTTGGGTCGAGGCAGAACTTGAACGTGGTGTGCCGGCTCATCTCAGCGGTGAGCATCCCACCACCCACCGACATACAGCCTGACCTGGTGATAACGTGTCCGACCGCGCGAACACTATCGATAGTCATGCGACCCCAACCGACCGGGCCGCGGCGGTTTCGACCCGATCTTTTCGATCTTCCCGAGAACACTATCGAGCCGAGGTATTTGCCCACTGCTAGGGCGGGCAGGGCCCACCGTCCAGCCACGCCGCTGGGGGGTCGAACGCATCAACGGCTGGAACAACCGCTGCCGACACCTCGACCGGCACTACGAAGTCACACTCGACGCCCACCAAGGCTTCCTGATCCTCAGCCTGATCCTCAGCCAAATCGTCCTCGTACGCCGACGACTCGACCGATACCGGTCCCAGTTGTTGGACACGCTTAGTCACTCGAGGCGGGGCCTAGCTCGGCAGCGTCCCTCCGCGCAGATCGAAGGCGGTCACCGGGTCCTCAAAACCCTTGAGTGTCAATGGGCCATGGGCGACCGCGGGCCAGTCCGGCAATTCCTCATGCAGCGCTGATGCGGCAAGTATCTGCCCCGGTGCCGCGGCTGCCACGAGTCGGGCAGCCAGGTTGACCGGGTTGCCGAAGTAGTCCCCGTTGATGGCCAGGACCGTGCCGTAAGCAAGACCGGCCCGGACTTGCAGTTCGGCCTTGCGCGCCTTGGGATGGTCGACGAGATCAACCGCCGCCTGCACCAGCCGCTCAGGCGTCGGGCTCACCCACATCACGGCGTCGCCGATGAACTTCACGACACGGCCGCCGTCGGCATGCACCACATCTGCGACGGTGGCGCCGAACTCGTTGAGCAATTCTGACAACTGCGCGGGCGTGAGCGCCTGCGTCAACGCAGTAAAGCTGGATAGATCCGCAAAACCGATGCCGCACGTCACGCTCGCCGACGTGTCCTGAATGACGCCCTCGAAGTAAGTTCGCGCGCTGATCAGATGATGGCGGTGAACGGTGTCGATCAGTGCCCCCATCCGGGGGACGAACTCAGCGACCGCGCGGTAGGCCTGTGCCGTGGCGAGCTCGTCGTGGGTGTGGGTCATCTGGATGTCTGGTGTCCCGGCGCGGATTATCGTCGCCTCGGCCTCCGCGAGTCTGGCCATAGCGGCGCCGAGTACTCGCAGCAGGCCCAACGCGCCGTCCTCGCCCACCACTGTCTTCAACGCGACCCAGGTCGCCAGAGCGTCGACGTCGGCCTGGCTCAGCGCAGCAACATCCGGACCGGCAACGGTCAGGCCGAGCAATGCCCAGGCCTGTGCGACGTCCTCGGCCGGCAACCCGAGTACCTCCGACGCGGTCTGCAAGGTGTAGATGGGGGGTCCCGACCACGCCAGCACATCACCCGCGAGCCCGAACAGCCGGCCGCGGCGTTCGGCTTCAACCATCTCGTCGACCGTGAAGCCAAGCCCCTCCAGGTACTTGATCAGGTCGGCGCGCTCGCGCGGGTTTGCGATTCCGGCTGCCTCGAGCGCGTCGAAGTCGAAGGAATCGAACACCTACCAAGTGTGCCAGCAGCGGTGCGGATTAGGGTGGGACGCCGTGAGCGATGCGCCAGAGTCCCCCGCAAGCGGGAAAGACCTCCAGTCCGGACCGCTGGAAGACCGCCACCGCGAGTTGGGGGCCAGCTTCGCCGAGTTCAGCGGCTGGCTGATGCCGGTGTCCTACGCCGGAACCGTCAGCGAGCACAACGCCACCCGCAACGCCGTCGGCCTGTTCGACGTCAGCCACCTCGGCAAGGCGTTGGTCCGCGGGCCGGGCGCCGCGCAGTTCGTCAACTCCGCACTCACTAACGACCTGGGCCGCATCGGTCCGGGCAAAGCACAATACACGTTGTGCTGCAACGAATCCGGCGGCGTCATCGATGACCTGATCGCCTACTACGTCGACGACGACGAGATCTTTCTGGTGCCCAACGCCGCCAACACCGCCGCGGTGGTCGAGGCACTGCGGGCGGCCGCGCCGGCCGGCCTGACGATCACCAACGAGCATCGCTCCTACGCCGTGCTGGCGGTGCAGGGGCCACGATCGGCGGACGTGCTCGGCGGGCTGGGTCTGCCGGCCGACATGGACTACATGGGCTACGCCGATGCCTCGTACTCGGGAGTGCCGGTGCGTGTCTGCCGCACCGGGTACACCGGCGAGCACGGCTACGAACTGCTACCACCCTGGGAGTCTGCGGGTGTGGTGTTCGACGCGCTGATCGCGGCGGTCACTGCCGCTGGCGGCGAGCCCGCCGGCCTGGGCGCCCGCGACACACTGCGCACCGAGATGGGCTATCCGCTGCACGGGCACGAACTTTCACTCGACATCTCACCGCTGCAGGCCCGATGCGGCTGGGCGATCGGCTGGAAGAAGGAAGCGTTCTTCGGCCGCGACGCGCTGCTGGCCGAGAAAGCGGCGGGACCACGGCGGCTATTGCGGGGGCTGCGGATGGTCGGCCGCGGGGTGTTGCGTCCCGGGCTGACGGTGCTTGCCGGAAACACCCCGGTCGGGGTCACCACCTCGGGAACGTTCTCTCCGACGCTGCAGGTCGGCATCGGGCTGGCATTGATCGCCACCGACGCGGGAGTGGAGGATGGCCAGCACATCACCGTCGACGTCCGCGGCCGCGCTGTCGAGTGCGAAGTCGTGCGCCCGCCCTTCGTCGCCGTGAAAACCCGTTAGCCGGCACTGGTTCACGTGGCAAAAACCCGGTCGCACGCGGATATACAATCGGCCCCATGACCAGCGGCTCACTTGAGTTCACGGTTTCGCGCGCGGTAAACCCCGCGACCGACGCCGAACGTGAATCAATCCTGGAAGAGCCGGGTTTCGGCAAATACTTCACCGACCACATGGTGTCGATCGACTACGACGGGACCGTTCAGGGCCAGGGTTGGCACAATGCGCGGGTCATCCCGTACGGCCCGATAGAGCTGGACCCGTCGGCGATAGTGCTGCACTACGCACAGGAGGTCTTCGAAGGACTCAAGGCTTACCGCTGGGCAGACGGCTCTATCGTGTCGTTTCGCGCCGAGGCCAATGCAGCCAGGTTGCGATCGTCGGCGCGACGGCTCGCGATTCCCGAACTGCCCGAGAAGCTGTTCATCGAATCCCTTTGCCAGCTCATCGCTGTCGACAACGCCTGGGTGCCGCGGGCCGGAGGCGAAGAGGCGCTGTATCTGCGGCCGTTCATCTTTGCCACCGAGCCGGGACTGGGCGTGCGGTCGGCCAAGCAGTACCGCTACCTGCTGATCGCCTCGCCTGCCGGCGCATATTTCAAGGGCGGCATCAGCCCCGTCAGCGTCTGGGTGTCAACGCAGTATGTGCGGGCCAGCCCGGGCGGCACCGGCGCAGCCAAGTTCGGCGGCAACTACGCCGCCTCCCTGCTGGCTCAGGCCGAAGCCGCCGAAAACGGTTGCGACCAAGTGGTATGGCTGGACGCCGTCGAACGCCGCTTCGTCGAAGAGATGGGCGGGATGAACATCTTCTTCGTGCTCGGCAGCGGCGGACACGCGCGGCTGGTCACCCCGGAGCTGTCCGGCTCGCTGCTGCCCGGTATCACGCGAGATTCGTTGCTGCAGTTGGCTATTGATGCCGGATTCGCCGTCGAGGAACGCAAGATCGATATCGACGAGTGGCAGAAGAAAGCCGCCGCCGGCGAGATCACCGAGGTGTTCGCCTGCGGCACCGCCGCCGTCATCACCCCCGTGTCGCGGGTGAAGTATGGCGAGACCGAGTTCACCATCGCCGACGGCCAACCGGGTGAGGTGACGATGGCGCTGCGCGACACGCTGACCGGGATCCAACGGGGCACCTTCGCCGATACCCACGGCTGGATGGCCCGGCTTGGGTAGAACCGGTTGCCGAACGTGACCGCGTTCGGGCCCTAGAACCGCAGCAATCCCGCAAGCGCCACGGCGCTCACCGTCGTGGTCAGTTCGATCGCGGCGCCCAGCACGTCTCCGGTGATGCCGCCAAACCGGCGCACGCAGTGCCCGACCAGGGCTGCGCCGCAGCACACCGCCACCAGCACCGCAACCGGTCCCTGCCACGGTCGCGGACCCGCCACCAGCGAAACGGCAAGCAGCACTGCGACCCAGGCCGCCACCACCGGCGCGGGCTGACTGCCGGCGACCCGGGCACCCAGGGCGCTGCCGTCGGCCGCCGGCACCGACCGGCGACAGGCCAGCACCGCGGTGACCCGGCCGGAAGCTACTGCCACAGCGATCCCGAGGATCCCGTGTATCCGGACCGTGCCCATCGCCGAGAAGGCCAGTCCCTGCAACGTGATCATCAGCACGACAGCTGCCACACCGAATGGTCCGGTTGATCCGTCGCGCATCACCATCAGTGCACGCTGCGGCGGCCCGTAGCAGCCCAGCCCGTCGGCCGTATCGGCAACACCATCGATGTGCAGGCCGCGGGTCGCGAGCAGCAGCGCCGCCACCGCGAGTAGTCCGGGCAGCGGGCTAGACGGGCCGAAAGCCAATGCGCCGCCCCATGTGACGGCCGCGGCCAATGCCCCCAGCGCGGCGCCGACCACGGGCAGCGCGGTCATGGCGCCACGGCCCATCGGGGCGTTCCCGGCGCCCGGGATGGGCATCACCGTTCCGAACGCGAAAGCCGTTGCCAGCGAGCGCATCACGATCAAGTAGCTGGGGGATGGGCGCCGTCAGGCCGGGTGGAGATGCCGGCCACACCGGCCTCGGAGAACGTCGCCATCGACGACAGCGCGGCCACCGCGGCGCGCAGCACCGGCAGCGCCGCCGTAGCGCCGGTTCCCTCGCCCAGCCGCATGCGCAGGTCCAGAATCGGGTCCAACTCGAGAGCCGTCAGGGCCAGTCCTTGACCTGGCTCGGTGGATCGGTGACCGGCTTGCCACCATTGTCGGGCGCCGGGTGCCAGGCGCTCTGCGACCAACGCGGCGGCTGTCACCGCCATGCCATCGAGAAGCAGCGGGGTACGCCGCACCGCAGCCTGTGCGCAAAAGCCCGCCATCGCGGCCAGGTCCGCGCCGCCGCAGCAGCGCAACAGGCCGACCGGGTCGGGCAACACGAGCCGCGTCCGAAACAGGGCATCGCGTACCGCGGCCGTCTTGCGCGCCCATCCGGCGTCGTCGATCCCGGTGCCGAAACCAACCACCGCGACCGGCTCGGCGTTCGTCAGTGCGGCCACCAATACCGCGGCCGCAGTGGTGTTTCCGATCCCCATGTCGCCGGCGATGAGCAGGTCGGCGCCGGCGTCGACCTCCTCGTCGGCGATGCGCTGGCCCGCGGCGATCGCGGCGACGGCCTCGTCTTCGGTCAACGCATCCTCGATCGTGATATCGCCACTGCCGCGCCGCACTTTGTGGGCGCCGATCTGCTCCGAAACCGGGTCGGCGTCGACGGCCAGGTCCGCGACCCGCACCGTCGCGCCGGCGATATCGGCCAGTGCGTTGATCGCCGCCCCGCCGGCATCGATGTTGGCGACCATCTGGGCGGTCACTTCCGGCGGGTAAGCCGACACCCCGGACCGGGCGACACCGTGGTCACCGGCGAACACCACCACCCTGGCGCGCTCGAACTGCCTCGGCGGGCACTGCCCCTGACACGACGCGATCCAGACCGACAGGTCCTCGAGGCGACCCAGGGCGCCCCGCGGCTTGGTCAGGGTGTCCTGACGGGCGCGGGCAGCAGCGGTGGCGCCCGCATCGGGCGGCGACACAGGTGCGAATTCCATTAGATCCCCGACGGTTTGATCGGCACCGCCTGCCCGGCCACCACCAGCACCACCTGATCGCACAACGCGGCGATCCGCTGGTTGAGGCTGCCCAGTTCATCAGCGAACCGGCGGCCGGATGCGGTAGCCGGCACCACGGTCAACCCGACTTCCGGGCTGACCAGGACCAGCGTGGAACCAAATGCTTTGACCGCGGCCAGCATGTCGTCGACCGGAACTGCCACCGACCCGTTGTCCCACGCGTTGCTCCGGTCCAGCATGGCGGTCAGCCAGGCGCCGAGGTCGTCGACAAGCGTCGGGATGTCCGGCGACTGCCGCAATTGGGTTGTGATGTCGTCGGTTTCGACTGTTGACCAATGCGGGGGCCGACGGCTGCGGTGCTGCGCGACCCGGTGCGCCCAGGCCGCATCGGCCTGGCCGGCCAGCCCGGAGGCCAGATAACGGACCGGCTGGCCGGGTGGCAGTGACTTGGCGATGGTTTCCTCCGCCCACCGAGATTTGCCCGACCTGATCCCGCCGAGCACCAGGGTGCGCACTGGGGTCAGACGGCTTTCAGGCGACGTTCAACCGACATTGGTGCCGCGCTGGACTTGGGGTCTGGGCGCCCGCATCCGGCGCATTTGGGAAGCCCGGCTGGCAGCGTAAAGGCCCAGCTTCCACCGGCTTTCGGTGTTATTCGGGAACTTCGCATCGACCAGCTTGCTGACTTTGCGGCCCAAGATGAGGCCGTCGACACTCATAACGGCCATCAGAACCAGCATCGCCGGAGAGACGTAAGGCTGCAGCTGCGGGACCGCGAACATGATGAACAACAGAACCAGCGTTGTCGGCATGAACAAGCCGAGCACGTTGCGCCGGGAATCCACCACATCGCGCACGTAGCGGCGTACCGGCCCCTGATCGCGCGGCAGCAGGTATGCGTCTTCGCCGGCCATCATGCGCTCCCGGCGATCCGTCATCCGAGCTCGGCCGGCGGCTCTTTCGGCTCTGCGCTCCTCGCGGCTGAGTTTGGGGCCGGCCAGCGATTTACGCCGGGCCCGCGCCTCGGACGCGGTCATTGGTGCCGGTGCGACCGGGCCCTTCCTGGTCTTGCGTCTGGCGTCGTTGCGCTTGGGCGTGGGCCGGCCCTTGGGGTCGGTCCTACGCGACACACGAGATGCGGGGTCCGGGGAACTGGCGGTATCGATTGCAGCCGGTACCTCGGCGTCGTCTTCTTGGCCCTTCTTGCGGCCCAGCAGCTTCACAGTCGCCAGGTTACTTCGCGGGTAGTCGCCCCCGGAATGGCCCCGGAATGCATCGCCAATAGGCATGCCCCGGTGGGTCATTCCACCTACGCTTACCTGTGATGAACGGCTACCTGTGATGGACGACGGCTCGACGACCTCGGAGGACGCTGCCGCTGGCCTCGTGCCAGGCCGGCTCCAGTTGCCGGCCATGTTGGTGCTGGTAGCCCCGGATTGCTACGGAGGCAGCCTGTCGGCCGTGCAGGCCGCCGCCGTCATAGCGACCGGCTGGACCCGGTCACGTCCGGGCGATCGGTTCATCGTCGCCCCGCAGTCAGACGGCGGCCCGGGTTTCGTCGAGGTGCTGGGCAGCCGATTGGGCGAAACGCGGAAACTGCGGGTGTCCGGGCCGCTGGACAACATGGTCGACGCCAGGTGGGTGTTCGATCCCGGCTCGGCCACCGCATACCTGGAGTGTGCGCAGGCGTGCGGTCTGGCATTGCTTGGCGGTCCACCCACCCCGGAGACCGCGATGGCGGCCCACAGCAGGGGAGTCGGGCAGCTCATCGCCGAGGCGCTGCGAGCCGGGGCGACGCGGATCGTGGTCGGGCTGGGAGGCAGCGCCTGCACCGACGGCGGCCAGGGAATGATTGCCGAGCTCGGCGGTCTGGAAGTCGCCCGACGACAACTGGCTGACGTCGAGCTGATCGCGGCCTCAGACACCGATTACCCCCTGGTGGGACCATGGGGCGCGGCCCGCGTGTTCGGGCCGCAGAAGGGCGCGGACACGGCCACCGTCGCAGCACTGGAAGTCCGCCTCGAGGCGTGGGCGCTCGAACTCGAAGCGGCGGCCGGACGGGACGTAAGCGCTGAGCCGGGCGCAGCTGCCGCCGGTGGCATCGGCGCCGGTTTGCTTGGGCTCGGCGGCCGGTGCGAGTCGGGTGCGGCAATCATCGCCGAGCACACCCATTTGGCCGACGACCTTGACATTGCGGAGCTGATCGTCACTGGTGAAGGCCGGTTCGACGAGCAGTCCCTGCACGGAAAAGTAGTGGGCTTTCTCGCAGACGCGGCCCGTCCGCTGGGAATTCCGGTGATCGTGCTGGCCGGCCAGGTCGGCCTGGAGAAATCCGCGGTGCGCTCATCGGGCATCATGGCCGCGTTGTCCATCGCCGATCACGCTGGTTCGGCGCGGCTGGCGCAGGCCGATGCGGCCAATCAACTCATGGGTTTGGCATCTGAGGTAGCGGAGCGACTCGGGAATAGCGGTCCCGCAAGGTACCGTTGATGCAGTGGGCTTTTCCCGAGTGGATCGGGCCCCTAGTGGATCAAGCCTAAAGCGGACCCACCGGACAATGAAGCATGTAGGAGAAGCAATGACGGTGCAAAACGAGTCGAGCGCCAAGACCCACGGCGTAATCCTGACCGAGGCCGCCGCCGCGAAGGCGAAGTCCCTGCTAGACCAGGAGGGGCGTGACGACCTGGCGCTGCGTATCGCGGTCCAGCCGGGCGGCTGCGCTGGGCTGCGTTACAACCTCTTCTTCGACGACCGGACGCTGGATGGTGATCTGACCGCGGAGTTTGGCGGTGTGACCTTGACGGTCGACCGGATGAGCGCGCCCTACGTGGAAGGCGCGTCCATTGATTTCGTCGACACCATCGAGAAGCAAGGCTTCACCATCGACAACCCCAACGCCACCGGCTCTTGCGCCTGCGGGGATTCGTTCAACTGACTCCGATAGCCGGATCGTCACCGGGCGTTGTCGGCCCGGCCCGCAGCTGAGGGCTAGTACGAGCCCCCGGTGCGTAGCACGTACGAGCACACCAAGATCTCGCCGCGCTGGAAAAGCAGCTGTGCGACGCCTTGCACGTGCCCGCGCATCGGACCCCCGGTCGCAGGAGATACCCGCATGGTGAATAGCGCCTGGGCCTGATACTGCGACAGGTACACGATCTTGTCGATCGAGGTCACTTCGACCTCGGAGAATTGCTTGCGGAAGGCGTCGCTGCTCAGCTTGGCCAGTGCCTGATCGGCCCGCTTGTCGCGCACGCCGTCGTACATACCGCACAGTGCGTTGCGGACGATGCCGTCGACGTCGCGGTGCTCGAGTGCGTCCAGATACCCCTGAATTGCCGTTTTGGCCGCTCCCTCGGAGAACGTCGCGCTGGTATTGGCCCCGTTGGTGCGGACCCCGTACACGATTGCCACTGTCATCGCGGCTACCAGCGCTACGGCCACCAGAATGCCGATGATCAGCCGCCGCTTGGGCCGTCGCTTCGGGTACGCCATCGGCGGCGGCATTTGCCTCGCATAATTGGCTGAAGGGGGCCCCACGTCGCCGGCTGCCGGGGGGGCGAAGGCCGGGTTGCCGGCAGTGGGTCCATTGGGGAACTCCAGCGGCTGGGACTCGGCGTGCGGCGTTGGCCCGTCGGTGCCGACAGTGTGGTTCGGCGAGTGCGGACCGACCATCGTGGTTCTCCTACGGTGGTAGACGGGACGAGGGCGGTTACCGCCCGAGTATTCGGGTCCCGGCGACTTTAGTGAGCTCCCTAGGCAGGCTAGCGCACTTGAACTCCCGCCGACCGCGGCCGCAACGAGGGTCGGTACGCGTGAGTAAGCTAGATAATCTTACTAACGAAGGGCGGAGATTTCGTGACGATCGCGGTAACTGGTTCGATTGCGACCGACAATCTGATGCGGTTTCCCGGCCGATTTTCCGAGCAGCTGCTAGCCGATCATCTGCAGAAGGTATCGCTCAGCTTCCTGGTTGACGACCTGGTGATTCATCGCGGCGGCGTGGCGGGCAACATTGCCTTTGCCATCGCAGTGCTAGGCGGTGATGTCGCGCTGGTCGGCGCCGCCGGCGACGACTTCGCCGACTACCGCGAATGGCTGCAGTCCCACGGCGTCAACTGCGACAACGTCCTGATCTCCGATATCGCCCACACGGCACGTTTCACCTGCACCACCGACGTGGACATGGCCCAGATCGCATCGTTCTACCCGGGCGCCATGTCGGAGGCCCGCAATATCAAGCTCGCTGACGTGGTCTCGGCCATCGGCACGCCGGAGTTGGTGATCATCGGGGCCAACGACCCTGAGGCGATGTTCTTGCACACCGAGGAGTGCCGCAAGCTCGGGCTGGCCTTCGCCGCTGACCCGTCCCAGCAGCTGGCCCGGCTATCTGGAGACGAGATCCGCAAACTCATCAACGGCGCCACCTACTTGTTCACCAACGACTATGAATGGGACCTGATGCTGTCCAAGACCGGTTGGACGGAGGCCGATGTGATGGCGCAGGTCGATCTGCGGGTGACCACGCTGGGTCCCAAAGGTGTGGACATCGTCGAGCCTGACGGCACCAGCATCCACGTCGACGTGGTGCCCGAAACCAGCCAGACTGACCCCACTGGCGTCGGCGACGCTTTCCGGGCCGGATTCCTCATGGGGCGCAGCGCCGGTCTGGGCCTGGAGCGTTCGGCACAGCTGGGCTCGCTGGTCGCCGTGCTGGTGCTGGAGTCGACCGGAACCCAGGAGTGGAACTGGGACCACGAGGTCGCGGCGACCCGGTTAGCCGGGGCTTACGGCGAGGACGCGGCCGCCGAGATCACCGCCGTGCTGGCCTAGGTCGCGCACGGTCAGTCAAAGCTGCACCGGGTAATGGGGCTCGCTGATCTGGGGCACCACGCTGTGCTCGACGAAGATCGCGTGCCAAAGCATGAAGATCAACACCGTCCACAGCCGGCGGCTGTGATCGCTTGTGCCGCTTCGGTGTTCGTCGAGCATCCGGCGCACGGCGGCGACGTCGACCAAGTGATCGGCCTGCGACGAGTCCACCATCGCATACGCCCACTCGAGTAGCTCGCCGGCGCGCAGCCAATGCCGGATCGGCACCGGGAAGCCGAGCTTGGGCCGATGCAGCACATGCGCCGGGACGATGGGCTCCAGTGCGCGCCGCAGCGCGTATTTGGTGGTCGTGCGGGTGATCTTCGCCTCTACCGGCAACCGGGAGGCGACGGCGAACACCTCGGGATCCAGGAACGGCACCCGAAGCTCCAGCGAGTTGGCCATCGTCATCTTGTCGGCCTTGACCAAGATGTCGCCGCGCAGCCAGGTGAACAGGTCAATGTGCTGCATGCGGGCCACCGGGTCCCAGCCGGTCGATTCGGCGTATACCGATGCGGTCACATCGGTATGGGTCCAGTCGTCGCGGAACCCGGGCAGCACCTCCCGCAACTGCGCATCGGAGAAACTGCGGGCATTGCCGTAGTAGCGCTCCTCGAGCGTCAGCGATCCCCGGTGCAGCAGGCTCTTGCCACGCATGCCGTCCGGCAGCGGTTTGGACACCTTGCCCATCGAACGCCGCAGTGGCCGGGGCAGATAGTCGAAAGGCTTCAACGACAGCGGCTCCCGGTAGATGGTGTAGCCACCGAACAGTTCGTCGGCGCCCTCACCGGACAGCACCACCTTGACGTGCTTGCGGGCCTCACGAGCCACGAAGAACAGCGGAACCAGCGCGGGGTCGGCGACCGGCTCGTCGAGGTACCAGACGATCTCGGGCAGGGCGGCAACGAACTCGTCCGGGTGGACCACCTTGGCGATGTGGTGGGCGCCGATAGCCTCCGCCGAGGCCACCGCGACGTCGATCTCGGAGAATCCCTCGCGTTCGAAACCGGTGGTGAAGGTGATCAGCCTGGGGTTGTGCCGGATTGCCAGCGCCGCGATGGCAGTGGAGTCGATACCTCCGGACAGAAACGCCCCAACGGTGACGTCGGCGCGCATGTGCTTGGCCACCGAGTCCTGAAGCACCGCGGTGATCTCGTCGTAGCGGGCCTGTTCGGTGTCGCGGGTGATCGGTGTGGCGACAAACCGCGGCACGAAGTAGCGGGTGACCTCCGGCTCGAGATGTCCGGGACGGATCCAGGCGTAGCAGCCCGATTCGAGCCGCCGCACCCCGCGGTGCAGCGTCTCGGGCTCCGGCACATACTGCAAGACCGTGTAGTGCTGCACTGCCCGGTGATCGATCCGAGTGTCGAACCCGATTAACTGGGCCAGATCCAGCAGGCATTTTTTCTCGCTGGCCACCGCCGTGCCGCCGGTGCCGGTGGCCATGAACAGCGGCTTGATACCGAAAGGGTCGCGGGCGCAGAACAATTCGCGGGTGACGGTGTCCCACAGCGCGAATGCGAACATGCCGCGCAGTCGCGTCAATACGTCGGTGCCCCAGTAGTGGTAGCCGGCGACGATGGCCTCGCCGTCACCGTCGGTGGCGAAAACAGCGCCGTGCCGGGTGGCCAGTTCGTCGCGCAGCTCGAGGTAGTTGTAGATCTCGCCGTTGAACACCAGCACGTAGCGGTCGGGCGTCTGCGGCGGCCCCCACCGCAGCGGCTGATGCGAATGCGCGATGTCGATGATGGACAGCCGGTTGAAGCCGAACACGACGGCCCCGTCGGCGGCCGGGTCGGTCCAGGTACCTGCCTCGTCGGGCCCGCGGTGGCGCATCAGGTGCAACGCGCGCGCGATGGCGCTGTCGGCTCTCGCCGCGTGCGCGGCTTGGGAAAGAGCCGCGGTGTCATCGGTCCCGGTTGCGCCGGGGCTGTCAGCACCGGCCGGGGCCGCGATGAACGCCAGCAGTCCACACACGGCGCCCCAGTATGCCCCACTTGGGCGGCGCTTGTGGATGTTGCTCCCCGGCGGGTCGCGGTGACCGGGCCGACTGACCGGTCGGGGCTTCGTCGCCGGGGTGACCGGCGTGGTCTACGCTGCGTAGTATTCGATATCCGAGCAGGAGGCGCCAACGTGACACCTCGCGAGCAGGTCCGTTCGCAACGTTTGTCGCAGCGCAGGTTTCAGCGCCTTTCCGGAGGCGTTCCCCGGGGTTTGTCCCGACGTCTTCGGCCGCTGGCGGTGGCCGTGACGCTGGGCGTGCTGGCGGTAACCCTGAGCGGATGCAGCTGGTCAGAAGCGCTGGGTATGGGCTGGCCAGAGGGCATCACCCCGCAGGCCCATCTCAACCGGGAGCTGTGGATCGGAGCGGTGATCGCTTCGCTGGTCGTCGGCGTGACCGTGTGGGGCCTCATCTTCTGGGCGACCGCCTTCCACCGGAAGAAGAAAACCGACACCGAACTGCCTCGACAGTTTGGCTACAACATGCCGCTCGAGCTGGTGCTCACGGTGACGCCGTTCCTCATCATCTCGGTGCTGTTCTATTTCACCGTGGTGGTGCAGGAGAAGATGTTGCACCTGGCCAAGGACCCCGAGGTTGTGATTGACGTCACGGCTTTCCAGTGGAACTGGAAGTTCGGCTATCAGCGCATCAATTTCAAAGACGGCACGCTGACCTACGACGGCGCCGACCCGGCCCGCAAAAAGGCCATGGTCTCCAAGCCGGAGGGCAAGGACTCTCACGGTGAGGAACTCGTCGGGCCGGTGCGCGGACTCAACACCGTGGACCGGACCTACCTGAACTTCGACAAGGTCGAAACCCTGGGAACCAGCACCGAAATCCCGGTGCTGGTGCTACCCGCCGACAAGCGCGTCGAATTCCAATTGGCTTCGGCCGACGTCGTCCACGCGTTCTGGGTGCCAGAATTCCTGTTCAAGCGCGACGTGATGCCCGACCCCGAGGCAAACAATTCCGTCAATGTCTTCCAGGTCTCAGAGATCACCAAGACCGGGGCATTCGTCGGCCACTGCGCTGAGATGTGCGGCACCTACCACTCGATGATGAACTTTGAGGTTCGGGTGGTGCCGCCCAACGATTTCAAGGCCTACTTGCAACAACGGATCGGCGGAAAGACGAACGCCCAGGCATTGCAGGCGATCGCCCAGTCCCCGGTAGCGGTGACCACGCACCCGTTCGAAACCCGTCGCGGTGAAATGACCACAAGCCAGTAGGTTAGGACGCTCAATGCATATCGAAGCGAGGCTGTTCGAGTTTGTCGCTGCGTTCTTCATTGTCACGGCGGTGCTGTACGGGGTGCTGACTTCGATGTTCGCCACCGGTGGGGTGGAGTGGGCGGGCACCACCGCGCTGGCACTGACCGGAGGCATGGCTTTGATCGTGGCCACCTTCTTCCGGTTCGTAGCGCGTCGGCTCGATACCCGGCCCGAGGACTACGAAGGCGCTGAGATTAGTGACGGCGCAGGGGAATTGGGGTTCTTCAGCCCGCACAGTTGGTGGCCGATTCTGGTCGCGTTGTCTGGCTCGGTGGCAGCGGTCGGTATTGCGCTGTGGCTGCCGTGGTTGATCGTTGCCGGGGTGGTGTTCATCCTTGCTTCGGTGGCCGGATTGGTCTTCGAGTACTACGTCGGTCCCGAGAAGCACTGATTTGCGTATCGAAGGTCACAATCAGGGCATCAGTTGATCAGTGGCCCGTTTGCCAAGACTCCTTTGCCCCACCCGGTTCGGTAGGGTTTGCGCAGGCACGATGAGAATCTCTCCAGCGCGCGCGCAACGGTGTACCCGCGGAGCCCCGCGCGCTGGTGATGCAGTTGGACAGGGCAGGCAGACATGAGTGGGCCGAATCCCCCGGGACGGGAACCTGAAGAACTTGATCCCGCCAGCGAGCTCAGCCACGAACCGGATTCAGGCAGCGAGCCCGGCGACGAATTGGAACCCGACGACGAACTCGATTCCGATGAGGAGTTGGAACCCTTCGACGACAGCGCCGAAATAGCGGCGGCAGACCAGACAGGTCAGACGGACGCATACTCGAGGGCCTACTCGGCTCCAGAGTCCGAGCATTTCAGCAGCGGCCCGTATGTGCCGGCCGATCTCAGGCTTTACGACTACGACGGTTACGACGAGTCATCCGATCTGGATGATGAACACGGTGCTCCGCGCTGGCCGTGGGTGGTCGGCGTCGCCGCCATCGTGGCCGCGATTGCGCTCGTGGTTTCGGTGTCGCTGCTCGTCGCGCGTACCGACACCAACAAACTTGCCAATCCCGGCACCACCACCACCCCGTCCACGCCGCCAATGCAGGACGAAATAACCACCACCAAGCCGCCGCCTCCGCCGCCTCCGCCGCCTCCACCCACCACCGAAATCCCAACAGCCACGGAGACCCAGACAGTGACGGTGACGCCGCCGCCTCCGCCGCCACCACCCCCGCCGGCGACGACCAATGCGGCGCCGCCCCCGGTGACCACAACCTCGGCGGCGGCTGCCCCGCCGCCGACGACCACCCCGACCGGTCCGCGGCAGGTCACGTACTCGGTGACTGGCACCAAAGCGCCGGGCGACATCATTTCCGTGACCTACGTCGACGCCTCCGGTCGGCGGCGCACGCAGCACAACGTCTACATCCCCTGGTCGATGACGGTCACACCGATTGCGCAGTCCGACGTCGGCTCGGTGGAGGCGTCCAGCCTTTTCCGGGTCAGCAGACTCAATTGCTCGATCATCACAAGCGACGGAACGGTGCTTTCGTCGAACACCAACGACGGACCGCAGACGAGCTGCTGATGGTCAGCAGATATTCCGCATATCGGCGCGGGGCGGACACGGTTCCGCCGGACGTGATCGATCGCATACTGGTCGGGGCGTGCGCCGCCATCTGGCTGGTGTTGCTGGGTGTGAGTGTGGCCGCCGCCGTCGCGCTGGCAGACCTGGGCCGGGGCTTCCACCGAATGGCCAGGAACCCGCACACCACGTGGGTGTTGTACGCCGTCATCATCGTTTCCGCGCTGATCATTGCTGGGGCGATCCCGGTGCTCTTGCGGGCTCGCCGCATGACCCGAGCGGAGCCGGCTGCTCCATCGATGACCGGTCCGGCACGTGGCGCGGGCAGGCCCCCGATGAGGCCCGGGTCTCCCGCGGCGCGCACCGTGGCCGAGCGGGGACGCCAGCAGGGGGTGCAAGCGGTGGAGCCGGCCGCCGAGTGGTCCGGCGCGGCTGTGGATCGGGTCTGGTTACGCGGCACGGTCGTACTGATCGGCACGATGGGTACGGCACTGATTGCGGTCGCGGCGGCGACCTACCTGATGGCCGTCGGTCACGACGGCCCGTCCTGGGTCGGCTACGGGCTGGCCGGGATCGTCACCGCGGCGATGCCGGTGGTCGAGTGGCTACATATTCGGCAGCTGCGCCGCGTGGTTGCCGCGCACTAGCCCGGTGATCTGACTAGTTAGAAGCGCGCCCCGGCCGTCCCCCGCAAGCGGGTGGTGCCCCCAGCGGGGCGTTCCCCGGGCTGTGCCGGATCGCCCCTGCCGTCCCCCGCAAGCGGGTGGGGTCCCCGCTTCGCAGGGGAGTATCCGCAGCGCGGCTGGGGACCCCACCTCAGGCGGTCCCCCGCAAGCGGGCGGTACCCCCAACGCCGGCTGCATCGTCGCCGGGCTAGTGCTCGCCGTGCTCGCCGTTCGGGGAAGACGGTGCTCTCTTGGTAGTCGCGTAGCGCGGTCAGGGCACGTTGCTCGGAGGCGTGCGCCGCCTCGCGCAGCGCCGCATCCTCAGACGGCGGATCGGCGAACAAGAAGCTGCCAGTACCCGGTGATCCCGCCGAGCCCAGCTTGTTCATCTTGTTGGGCACGGGCGCGCCCTCGTACTCCAGCGGTATCGGGTGACCGTGGTCGTCGACGGGCCCGAGCGGCTGATGCAGCTCGATGTAGGCGCCGTGCGGCAGCCGCTTGATAATGCCGGTTTCAACACCGTGCTCGAGCACCGACCGGTCGCTGCGCTGCAGCCCAATGCACCACCGGTAGGTGATGAAGTAGACGAACGGCGGAAGGACCACCATCCCGATGCGGCCAATCCACGTCGTCGCATTCAGCGAGATGTGGAACTTGAACGCGATGACGTCGTTCATTGCCGCGAGGGTGAGCACCATGTAGAAGGTGATCGCCATGGCGCCAATCGACGTGCGCACCGGCACGTCTCGCGGCCGCTGCAGCAAGTTGTGGTGCGCGTAGTCGCCGGTGAACCGCTTCTCCAGGAACGGGTAGATGGTCAGCAGGACGAAGATCAGGGTCATGATCGAACCGACCCAGACCGCGGCGGGGATGGTGTGATGCCAGAAGTAGAACTCCCACGCCGGCCAGAGTCGGGCCAAGCCCTCGGTCCACATCATGTAGAAGTCCGGCTGCGAGCCGGCCGACACCTGAGATGGCTTGTAGGGACCCAGGTTCCAGATTGGGTTGATCTGTAGCAGGCCGCCCATCAGACCCAGCACGCCGACGATAGCCGCGAAAAACGCGCCGGATTTGACCGCGAATACCGGCATCACCCGCACGCCGATGACGTTGTGCTCGGTGCGGCCCGGGCCGGGGAATTGGGTGTGCTTCTGGAACCACACCAACGCCAGATGCAGCCCGATCAGTGCCAGCATGATGCCCGGGAAGAGCAGGATGTGGATGGCGTACAGCCGCGGGATGAGGATGTCGCCGGGGAAGTCGCCACCGAAGATCAGCCAGTGCAGCCAGGTGCCGATCACCGGCATGCTCAACGTGATCGACGAGAGCGCGGCCCGCAGGCCGAGACCGGACAGCAGGTCGTCGGGCAGCGAGTAGCCGAAATAGCCCTCGAACATGGACAGGATCAGCAGCAGCGAACCGAGGACCCAGTTCAATTCGCGGGGCCGGCGGAACGCGCCGGTAAAGAAGATGCGCGCCAGGTGCACCATGATCGCCCCGGAGAACATCAGCGCCGCCCAGTGATGGATCTGGCGGACGAACAGGCCACCCCGGACTTCGAACGAGATGTCCAGCGCCGATTCGTAGGCCCGCGACATCTCCACCCCGCGCAGCGGTTGGTAGACGCCGTTGTAGGTGACCTCGGTCATGGACGGATCGAAGAACAGCGTCAGGTACACGCCCGTGATCAGCAGCACGATAAAGCTGTACAGCGCGATCTCGCCGAGCAGGAACGACCAGTGGGTCGGGAAGACCTTGTTGAGCTGTCTGCGCACTGCCGCCGAGGGGTGATACCGCGTGTCGATGTCCTCGCCTTGGCGGGCCAGGACATCACCGATCTTCGGAGGACTCAATTTCGGACTCATGATGTGGTGCGCTCCCAGAATGCCGGTCCGACGGGCTCGATGAAGTCACCATTGGCGACCAGATACCCGTTGGTGTCGATGGTGATGGGCAGTTGGGCCAACGCGCGAGCCGCCGGGCCGAATATCGGCTTGGCGAAATGCAATGCGTCGAACTGCGACTGGTGACACGGGCACAGGATTCGGTAGGACTGCTGTTCGTACAGCGATGACGGGCAACCCAAATGCGAGCAGACCTTGGTGTAGGCGAAGAACTCACCGAAGTTGAAGCTCTCCTGACCCTGGCGTTTGACCATCCGAGGCATGTCGCTGGGCCGGATACGGATGAGCATCACAGGATTGCGGATGCCCATCTTGATCGCACTCAGCTTTTCGTGTGATTCCGCGGTGGTGCCGTCACCGTCGGACTCCCGCCACGGGAAAACGGTCTCCATCGCGCCGGCGTCCATGTCTTCGGGGCGCATTTTGACGAACGGGGCTCCGTCGTGTGAACCGGTGGCTCGCGCCAGATAGATGGTCTCGCCGTGGTAGCGCGGGGTCCAGCCAGACGTCCACAGCACGGCCTTCATACCGTCGGCGGTGGGCACCACCGGCTTCCACGGGTTCTTGATCAGGCCGCCAAGAAACGCAACCAGAGTGGACAGACCGAACGCGCCCAGGCCCATGCCCAACGACAGCCCGATCAGCTTGCGGCGTCCGATCGTCGACCCCTGGTAGGCGTCGGTCAGGTTCGCCACGACCGTCTTGCGGTCTACCTCGCGAGAGGCGCCGTCGTGCCGTTCCTGGATCGAAATCTCTTCCGGGATAAACCTTTTCTGGTACAGGATCGCACCGATAGCGATCGCCAGGATGGACAGCCCGAAGGTCAGGCCGTACAGCGGGGTGGCCAACGTGTACAGGAAGCTTCCCGGGGCCTCTTTCGGTTTGTACTCCCATGGCCAGAACAGGAAGATCAGCAGCAGCGCCAGCCCGAACCCGCCGCCGCCCAGCAAAAGCCACAGCGCCACGCCGCGCTCGGCGCGCTTCTCGGCCCTGGTGCCCTCGACCGGCCAGCGAGGTTCCTTGTAGACGGTCTCGACACCATCGAGCTTGCCGCCCAGCGCTACCAGTTCCTGCTGCGACATCGCGGCCAGCGCCGCCTCGTCGGGCTCATGGGCTGCCCCGGCGCCTTTATCGGTGTCTGAGCCCTTGGGGATTTTCGCGCCGTCGATGTCGCTCATGCTCGCGCCCCAATCCACAGTGCCAGCCCGATGGCGGCGACCATCCCGATGATCCAGAAGGCCATGCCCTCGGGTGCGGGTCCGAATCCACCGAGGCCGTAGCCACCCGGCTGGCGCTCTTCGGTGACGGTCTTGATGTAGCCGATGATGTCCCTCTTGGCTTCGAAGGAAAGCTGGCGGTCGGAGAACTTCGGCATATTCTGCGGGCCGGTCAGCATCGCGTCGAGGATTTGCTGCTCATTGGCGGGCCCCACGTCGGGCGCGAACTTACCTGACGACAGCGCCCCACCCTTCCCGGTGAAGTTGTGGCACGAGGCGCAGTTGAGCCGGAACAGGTCGCCGCCGCGGCCCAGGTCGGTACCGCGCAGCGACTGCATCGCGATGCTGCCGTCGGGGTTGCGCGTCACTGTGGGCCCGCCGCCGTTGGCCTGCACGAAGGCGCCGATCGCCTCGGTCTGTGCCTCATCGAAGATCGGCTCTTTACGCGGCGCCTGAGCCTCACCGCGCATCGCGGGCATCCGACCCGTGGACACCTGGAAGTAGACGGCCGCCTCGCCGACGCCGATCAGACTCGGACCGTGGTCGGGCACACCTTGCAGGTTGGCGCCGTGGCAGGACACGCAGGAGGTGTCGAACAGCTGCTTGCCGGTACGCAGCAGCGCCGAGGAAGACTCGTCGGCGACGGCTACTTGGGGTGTGGGGGTCAGCACGGCGGCCAGCCCGCCGGCGACGGTCAGCGCTATCAGCAGCAGCAAGCCGCCCGACAATCGGCGGCGAAGGCGCCGTCGCGAGCGATCACTCCGCTGACCTCGCGGCTTACCGGAACGGGTCGACCCCAGTTTCTTCAACCGAGCACTCCTGTTCGTGTCTAGCGTCGGCTCATCGAATGAAATAGATCACGGTGAACAGTGCGATCCAGACGATGTCGACGAAATGCCAGTAGTAGGAGACGACGATGCTGGCCGTCGCCTGCGCCGGGGTGAACTTGCTCATCGCGGTGCGGGCCAGCAGGAAAATGAAGGCGATCAATCCGCCGGTGACGTGTAGCCCGTGGAAGCCGGTGGCCAGATAGAACACGCTGCCGTAGGCACTACTGGGGATCGTGGTGCCGTGAGTCATCAGGTGGAAGTACTCGTAGGCCTGCCCGAGGACGAAGAACAGGCCCATCAGGAAGGTGATCACATACCAGCGGCGCAGCCCAAACACGTCGCCGCGCTCGGCGGCGAACACACCCATCTGGCAGGTGAACGACGAGGCGATCAGCACCAGCGTCACCGGGACGGCTTGGTAGAGATTCAGCTCGGTCGGCGGCGGTGGCCACTTCCCGCCGGCCTGAGCACGCGCGGTGAAATACATCGCGAACAGGCCAGCAAAGAACATCAGCTCGCTGGAAAGCCAGACTATGGTGCCGACACTGACCATGTTGGGCCGATTCAGCGAATGAATTCGCGACGTGATCGCAGTACCCGAGGTCCCCACAGCGCTGGTCACATCCGCAAGTATGACGCTTTGTAGTTGTCGAACTCTACCCGGGGCGGCAATTGAAGTTTTCCGCGTCGCGCCCGCGTCGGTATCGGCGTGCTTGTGGCGACGGTTGGGACAGGGTTGGTCCTCGTGGGACCATCGGCGCGTGGCTCTGTCATCTGAGGCGTCTGCTGCCGGGGGGCCTTCCATGGGCGCAGCCGGGTCGGCACCGTCGTGGCCGCAGGTCCTGGCTCGTTTGACAAGCGGTCAGGAACTGGCGCGGGGCCAGGCCGCCTGGGCCATGGACCAGATCATGACCGGCAACGCGAGGCCGGCTCAGATCGCCGCCTTCGCGGTGGCGATGAAGATGAAGGTTCCCACCTCGGCCGAAGTCAGTGAGCTGGCCGACGTCATGCTGAGCCACGCGCGCCCGATGCCTGCCGACGCGATCCGCGACGACACTGTCGACATCGTCGGTACCGGTGGCGATGGGGTCAACACGGTCAACCTGTCCACCATGGCGGCGATTGTGGTTGCGGCTGCAGGAGTGCCGGTGGTCAAACACGGCAACCGGGCGGCTTCGTCGCTGTCCGGCGGCGCCGACACGCTGGAGGCACTCGGGGTGCGCATCGACCTCGGACCCGACCAGGTCGCGCGCTGTCTCGCCGAAGTGGGGATTGGGTTCTGCTTCGCACCGCTGTTTCATCCGTCGTATCGGCACGCATCCGCGGTGCGCCGCGAGATCGGGGTGCCCACAGTCTTTAATCTCCTTGGACCGCTTACCAATCCGGCTTGGCCGCGGGCCGGGTTGATCGGGTGCGCGTTCGCCAATCTCGCCGAGGTGATGGCGGGGGTGTTCGCCGCGCGCCGGTCCAGCGTGCTGGTTGTGCACGGCGACGACGGGCTCGACGAGTTGACCACCACCACCACGAGCACGATCTGGCGAGTGCAGGCAGGCACGGTGGACAAGCTGACTTTCGATCCGGCCGGATTCGGGTTCGCCCGCGCCGACCTGGACGAGCTGCTGGGCGGCGACCCGCAAACCAATGCGGACGAGGTGCGTGCGGTGCTGGCCGGTGCCAAGGGCCCGGTCCGCGACGCCGTCGTACTCAACGCCGCCGGCGCGATCGTCGCACATGCCGGTCTATCCAGCCGCGCTGAATGGTTGCCGGCGTGGGAGGACGGGTTGGCGCGTGCCAGCGCGGCCATCGACTCCGGTGCGGCCGAACAGCTGCTCGCGCGATGGGTGCGGTTCAGCCAGCAGGTCTGAGTCCCACCCGCGAACAGCCTGTTGGCCGGCCAGCCGCGCCGAGCGCGCCGATGCCGCCCACGCCGCCCAGGCGCCCGCTGACCGCAGCGGCGAGGTCCACCCGTCGTCCGAGACCCGAACGATGCGCGCCCCCGGGCTCGCCAACCAGCGTGCGATGAGCGCGGTCTCCTCGACCAGCGCCCCACCGAGTGGGGCCGGCACTCGCAGGATCGCTTGTGCGCCGGCGTGAATCGCGTCGACCACCGGCATCGGCGGCACCCCACGTCTGGCTGTGCCGGCCGCGGCGAGTTGGCCATGACGGATGACGGCGAGGTGGTAGCCACCGTCGCCGTCCGGGGCGGCGGCGACCAGCTCGGGCAGCGCGGCCAGGGCGCGCAGCCGCTGGCCGCGCTACAGGGTCTCGACGGCGGTGGCGGTGCGGTCGCGCAGTCGCGCGGCGCTCTCGTAACGGCAGTTCGCGGCGAGCGCTGTGATCTGGCGAACGGCGGCGGCCAGAGCGCTGTTGTCCAGCCCGTCGATCAACGCTGCGACGCGCGCGACGGCCGCTGCGTATTGAGTGGCAGTCACGTCGCGCGCGGCAGGACAGGGCGACACGCCCCCGCAAGCGGGTGGGGTCCCCGCTGTGCCGGGGAGTACCCCCCCTCGCTGCGGGCAGGCCGGCCCGTGTAACGCCGAACGCGCCAACCGCGCGGTACAGGTTCGAACCCCGGTGAATCGTGCCAGCAGGGCCACTGTGTCGGCGGCGTCGGCGCGGGACCGAAACGGGCCGATGGCGCGGTCGTGCCGCGGTGCACGCACCACCGCCAGGCGCGGAAACGCCTCATCGGTGAGCGCCACCCACCACCAACGCTGCGGGAACCTCGACCGGCGGTTGTACGGCGGGGCATGTGCGGCCAACATCCGCAGTTCGCGTACCCCGGCCTCCAGCGAATGTGCGCACTCGACGTGGTCAACCGCGCTGGCCAGCGCGACCATCTCCTTCATCCGGCCGCGCGTGTCGGCGCCGTTGAAGTACTGACTTACCCGGCGTCGCAAGTCGACGGCGGTGCCGACGTAGAGCACCTCGCCCGAGGGTCCGCGGAACAGGTAGACCCCCGGCCGGTGCGGCAGGCCGTCTGCGAGTACCCGCTTGCGGCGCTGGGCCGGCGTCACGTCGGGCAGATACGAGCGCAGGTCGGCGTAGGTATGCACACCCTGGTTGCCCACTCGCTCGATGAGTGCGTGCAACACGTCGACGGTGGCGCGGGCATCATCGAGGGCGCGGTGGGTGGGCTGGGCGGCGACGGCGAACAGCCGCGCCAAGGCGGCCAGCCGCACGCTGGGGGCTTCCTCGCGGCTCAGGATCCGGCGAGCCAGCCGGACCGTGCACAGCACCTGCGGCCGGGGCCAGGGAATATCGCACCGCTGCGCAGCGGCGCGCAGGAATCCGATGTCGAACCCGGCGTTGTGGGCGACAAGCACCGCATTGCCGGCGAACTCCAAAAACATCGGCAGCACGGCGTCGATGGTCGGGGCGTCACTCACCATCGCGGTGGTGATGCCGGTGAGCTGCACGATCTGCGGTGGAATGCTGCGCTGCGGGTCAACCAGGGTGGCGAACTCACCGAGCACGACGCCGCCGCGGACCTTGACCGCCCCGATCTCGGTGATGGCGTCGGGAGGCGTTCCGTCGGTACTCCTGGTGCGCCCACCGGTGGTCTCCAGGTCCACCACGACGAAGGTGGTCTCGCGCAACGAGATTTCTTCGGTTGGGAAGGCGGCCGGGTCCCAGGCTGGTCCCAAGTCGGCGAAACTCAGCTGAGTCGCACCACTCGCACCCATGGCCGCGACGTTAGGCATGCCCACCGACACCTGCGGGGTTCCCACGCCGGGCGGGGCGAGTTCGGTCGGCGGGCGAGATGTGGCGGCGGATAGTTGTCGGTGCCGGCGGTTAGCGTTCGGATAGCCCGACTTAGCGTTCGGAAAGCCAGACGGAGAGGACCGACCCTAATGGCACAAAGCAGCGGACCCGACAGCAAAGGCATCCCGGCGCCCGGGCCGGGGGCACCCGTGGTGATCGACTGTGACGACTGCGCGGTGCGCGGCCCCGGATGCCGCGACTGTGTGGTCAGCGTGCTACTCGGGGTCCCGGAGACGTTGTTGCAGGACGAACGCGCCGCACTGGAAGTGCTCGCCGATGTCGGATTGGCGCCACGATTGCGCCTGGTGCCGATTCGCCGCGATCGCGGGTCCGGAGTCGCGTGATTGCCCTGAGCGCCAAAACCCCTGGATCGCCTCGGTGCCCGCGCCGGCACTCACAAAGTAATGACAGAAATCTTTCTAATTTCTTAACGATCCGCTTTGGACAAACGTCGATATCGTTTCGTAACCTGTTTGAGACCTAAACTAGCTCGACGGCGATGCGTCGATGGCCGTTTAAGGAAGCAAATTTTGAGGCTCGACTGTATGTACCCGATTGCGCGTGCCCTTACACGTTCTGCCGTCGGTACGTTAGCGGGCTTCATCGTGTTGTCGGGCGTTCTTGCCGCTAATGCGGTGGCCGACCCGGCCGATGACGCGCTGGCAAAACTCAACGAGCTATCACGCCAGGCCGAGCAGACCACCGAGGCGATGCATAGCACGCAGCTCGACCTGAACGACAAGCTGGCAGCCCAGCGCGCGGCAGACAAGAAGCACGCGGATGACCAGGCCGCCGTGGACGCGACGAAGGCTCGCCTGGCCACATTCCAGATCGCTGTCAACAAACTTGCCGTCGCGACGTACATGGGTGGCCGCATCGACGGCATGGAAGCCCTGCTGACCGCGCAGTCACCGCAAGGGCTGATCGACAAGATGGCTGTGCAGCGGCTGATGGCGACCCAAATGTCCACGCAGATGGCGAGTTATCGGTTTGCCGGTGAGCAGGCCGCCAAAGCCGAGCAGGCATCCGCCAAGTCCGCCGCCGATGCGAAGAGCGCGGCCGAACAGGCTGCCGCGGTACGAGCGAGCCTGCAGTCCAAGCGGAGCCAGTTGCAGGTACAGATCGCCGTCGTCAAGTCGCAGTACATGTCCTTGGCGCCCGGCCAGCGCACCGCGCTCGCCGGTCCCGGGCCGGTCCCGGCGGGTGCTCCGGTACCCGGTGCGCCCGCGCCGGACGCGTTGCCGCCCGGCGCGCCACCACCACCTGGTGGGATGCCACCAGGTGAGGCTCCGCCTCCCGGCGGATTGCCTGTACCGCCTTTTGGCGGCGTCGGTGGTGGTGACCGCGCGATCGTTGTACAGGCGGCGTTGACCCAGGTCGGTTCGCCTTATGTCTGGGGTGGCGCCGCGCCCGGCGGATTCGACTGCTCCGGATTGGTGATGTGGGCGTTCCAACAAGCCGGTATCGCGTTGCCGCACTCCAGCCAGGCGCTGGCCCAGGGCGGTCAGCCGGTGGCGCTGTCGGATCTGCACCCCGGCGACGTGCTGACCTTCTACTCCGACGCGTCACACGCCGGCATCTACATCGGCGACGGCATGATGATCCATTCCTCCACCTACGGCGTACCGGTGCGGGTGGTGCCGATGAACTCGTCCGGCCCGATCTACGACGCCCGCCGCTACTAAACGCCTCGGCTCGGGACGGCCTGGCCGACAGCGCCGGTGGCTTCCGATGCTGCTGGCCTGGGTGTTTGTCATTGAGCTGATTGCGGCTGCGGCCGTGCCGGTCAATTCGGTGCTCGATAGCCATGCTCGGCCCGCGCAACTCGTCGTGCCTACTCCGAAGCTGCCCAGCGCCACCGCGACGTCATTGGTCGTCGGCGACCGCACCGTCTCGCTGCGCGGACTCGGCGGCCCGGCTAGCGACCGCCTGCTGTCCCGAATCGCGTCGAACATGGGCGCCGCGGTCGACGCGGTGGAGTCTTTCTGGGGGGCTGACTGGTCACGCGACGTCTCGGTGGTGGTCGCCGGCTCAGACCGAGAGTTTCGGGCTGCCGCTGGTGGGGGTCCGGCATCACAGTGGGCCGATATTGCGGCGGTGACGGTCGTCGACCGCGTCGACCCTGCTCACCGGTTGGCGCTCGGCCAGCGGATCGTGTTCGCACCGGGCGCTGCCGCCATGAGCGAATCGGGACTACGAATTGTGTTGGTGCATGAGCTTTTTCATTACGCAACACGCGTCGACACCGCCCCGGATGCGCCTCGCTGGCTCACCGAAGGGGTAGCCGATTACGTTGCGCGGCCCGACACCCCAGTGCCCGCCGATGCGCGCTCTGCGGCGGATGCGCTGCCGTCGGACGCCGACCTGGACACACCCGGGTCGCAGCGCTCGCTGGCCTACGACCGCGCTTGGTGGTTCACCCGGTTCGTCGCCGATACCTACGGCAGGGCGCAGTTGCGCGCGCTGTACGTGGCCGCTTGCGGTGTCGGGCACGCCGACTTTCTCACCGCCGCCCGCAACGTGCTCAGCACCGACGCCGCTGGACTGCTGGTGCGCTGGCAGCAGTGGACGGTCGGCTAGCCTGACGCAGGTGAGCCGGGTCCTGCTGGTAACCAACGACTTTCCGCCGCGACGCGGTGGCATCCAGTCGTACCTGGGAGAGTTCGTCGGTCGGCTGGTTGACGCCGGGTCGCATTCCGTGACGGTGTACGCACCGCAATGGAAGGGTGCCGACGCCTTTGATGCCAAAGCTGCCGGCTATCGCGTGGTGCGCCATCCGGGCACGCTAATGCTGCCCGGCCCGACGGTAGATGCCCGGATGCGCCGGCTGATCGCCGACTACGGCATTGACACCGTCTGGTTTGGCGCGGCCGCACCATTGGCCCTGCTGGCGCAGCGGGCCCGGCGGGCCGGGGCGACGCGGGTGCTGGCCAGCACGCACGGCCACGAAGTGGGCTGGTCGATGCTTCCGGTTGCGCGATCGGTGCTGCGTCGCATCGGCGAGGACACCGACGTCGTAACATTCGTCAGCCGCTACACGCGCTCCCGGTTCGCGTCGGCCTTTGGACCGGCGGCTTCGTTGGAATACCTGCCGCCCGGGGTGGACACCGACCGGTTCCGGCCCGATCCGGCCGGCCGCGCCGAGCTGCGTGACCGCTACCGGCTGGGCGAGCGGCCCACCGTGGTGTGCCTGTCTCGGCTAGTGCCGCGCAAAGGCCAGGACATGCTGATCAAGGCATTTCCGTCGATCCGGCAACGCGTCGACGGGGCCGCCCTGGTCATCGTCGGCGGCGGTCCATATCTGGAACCGCTGCGCAAGCTGGCCAAGGATTGCGGGGTGGCCGACGACGTGACATTCACCGGCGGCGTACCGGCCGCCGAATTACCCGCGCACCACGCACTGGGTGACGTGTTCGCGATGCCATGCCGCACCCGCGGCGCCGGCATGGACGTCGAGGGCTTGGGCATCGTATTCCTGGAGGCCTCAGCGTCCGGCGTGCCGGTAATCGCCGGCGAATCGGGCGGAGCTCCGGAAACCGTGCAGCACAACAAGACTGGGCTAGTGGTCGACGGCCGCTCGGTGGACGAAATCGCCGACGCTGTCACCGAGTTGCTGACCGATCGCGACCGGGCCGCCGCAATGGGCGCAGCCGGACGCGAGTGGGTGACGGCGCAATGGCGCTGGGACACGCTGGCCGCCCGGCTGGCCGAGCTTCTGCGCGGCGACCGTGGCTAGCCCGTCAGCGCCACGCTGGCGTGCCCCCAGCTCGCTGAGCCACGGCTAGTCTTTCTGGTAGATCGCCTCGATGTCGGCGGCGAACTTCTCGGTCACTACGTTGCGCTTGACTTTCATCGTCGGTGTCAATTCACCGGTGTCCTCGGTGAAGTCGACCGGCAGAATGCGGAACTTGCGGATCGACTCGGCGTGCGAAACCGCCAGGTTGGCGTGCTTGACGGCCGCGTCTACCTCGGCGATCAGGTCGGGGTCGGTGGCCAGATCGCCCACTGACGCGCCGGCCGGCTTCTGGTTGCGCTGCTTCCAGCCGACGAACGCCTCGGGGTCGATGGTGATCAGCGCGCCGATGAACGGCTTGGCGTCCCCGACGACCATCGCCTGGCTGATCAGCGGGTGTGCGCGCAGTTGGTCTTCCAGCACGGCGGGAGCAACATTCTTTCCGCCGGCGGTGACGATGATCTCCTTCTTACGGCCGGTGATCGTCAAGAAGCCGTCCTCGTCGATAGCGCCCAGATCGCCGGTCTTGAACCAGCCGTCGGTGAACGCCTCTTCGGTGGCCTGCGCGTTGCGCCAGTAGCCGCTGAACACCACGCCGCCGCGTACCAACAGCTCGCCGTCGTCGGCGACGCGCAGACTGTTGCCGGGCACCAGCGTGCCGACGGTCCCGACCTTCACGTTGCCGACCTGGTTGACCGTGATTGCGGCGCTGGTCTCGGTCAGGCCATAGCCCTCGTGGATGGTAAGGCCCACACCGCGATAGAAGTGGCCCAGCCGCGCGCCCAGCGGTGCGCCACCCGAGACGGACGCATGGCAGGCACCGCCCAGCGCCGCGCGCAGCTTGTGGTAGACCAGCCGGTCGAACAACGCATGCTTAGCGCGCAGCACCAGCCCCGGTCCGCCGCGGTCGCGGGTCTGACTCCAGTCGACCGCGGTTTGCGCGGCGATCGCGAAGATCCGCCCCCTGCCGTCGTTGACGGCGTTCTGCTCGGCCGTGTTGTACACCTTCTCGAACACCCGCGGCACCGACACCACCACCGTGGGTTTGAACACCGCGAATATCGGCAGCAGATTCTTGATGTCGCTGGTGAATCCGACGGTCACCTTGTTGGCGAACGCGGACAAGGTCAGCGATCGGGCCAGCACGTGGGCCAGTGGCAGGAAGACCAGCAGCCGCTGCCCCTTGTTCAGCAGCGTCGGCAGGCACTCCTTGGCGCCCCGCGTCTCGTAAAGCAGGTTGGAATGAGTGAGTTGGCAGCCCTTGGGTCGTCCGGTGGTGCCCGAGGTATAGATGAGCGTTGCCGGGTCCTCGGCACGCAGCGCCTGAAGGCGGGCGGTCAGCTCAGCCGGGTCGACCGACGCGCCGGCCTCGACAAGCTGGTCGAGCGCTTTGGGACCCGAACCGTTGATGTGCAAAACCCGGCGCACGGCGGGCAGCTCGCCGGTGAGTTCGGTGACCATCGCGGCGTGCGCGTCGGTTTCGGCGAACACCAATACGGCCTCTGAGTTCTGCAGCACCCAACGCACCTGCTCGGCCGAGGACGTCTCGTAGATCGGCACTGTGACCGCGCCCACGGACAGGATCGCGAGGTCGAGGATCGCCCACTCGTAGCAAGTGGCCGAAAAGATGGACACCCGGTCACCGGCTTGCACCCCCAGCGAGATCAAACCCAGTGCCGCAGAACGAATCTGGCTGGCCGCCTCGGCGCACGTGACGTTGGTCCAAACGCCGTCGAGCTGACGTTGGTAGATGACGAAGCTGGGATCATCGCGCTCGTGCTCGAAGACCACGGCCGCGATGTTGTCGTGCTCGCCGACGGAAAAGCGGGCAGGGACACTGTACTGACGCACTCTTTTGACCTCGTTTGACCTTTGACATTTCCAGGGGCCGGCTTGCTGTCGCCCAGCCTAATCCGAGCATTCGTACGGCACGGAGACAGTCGGTTGGGCCACTACCACGATTGCGGCGGGCTCCTCGGCGCGCCGGAGGTGCCGGGGCGCCCGCCGAGCGAGGCTTTTCCTTTGGGGTCTGAAATGCCCTCAGATGGGTGTGGCGACGTTCGGTGTGTGAAGCTGAGGCAATGTCCAGCATCCAGGTCGCGGATGAGACGTTTATCGCCGCTGACGGCGCACGGGTCGGCGCCGCAATCGCCGATCAGTCCGGCTGGCGCCGATGGTGGCCGGATCTGCGGCTGCAGGTCGTTGAGGATCGTGCCGAAAAAGGGATCCGGTGGGCGGTGACCGGCGCGTTGACCGGCACCATGGAAATCTGGCTGGAACCGTCGATGGACGGAGTGGTGCTGCACTACTTCCTGCACGCCGAACCGACCGGCCTGGCGGCCTGGCAGCTGGCCAAGCTGAACTTGGCGAAAATGACACACCGCCGCCGGGTGGCGGGCAAGAAAATGGCCTTCGAGGTCAAGACGACAGTGGAACGGTCACGTCCGGTCGGGGTTTCTCCGGTAGTTTAACTCGGATCAAGGTTTGGCATGGAGAGTACCGTTTCGGCCCGGAGGCCGGGGTAGTCCCGCAGATCACCGGGTCGACCCGGTTGCGGGAGAGAGAGGGTAGCAGCCAGGTGGCGGAGAAGACGACGCAGACCATTCACATCGAAGCGGATCCAGGCACCGTGTTGAAAGTGATCGCCGATATCGATTCCTACCCGGAGTGGATCTCGGAGTACAAGGAAGCCGAGGTGCAAGAGAGAGGCGCCGACGGCTACCCGAAAGTCGTGCGATTCGTGATGGACGCCGGCGTCATCAAAGACACCATGGTCATGTCCTACCAGTGGCCGGAAGACCGCCACTCGCTCAGCTGGACCCTGGTTTCCAGCTCGCTGCTACGTTCGCTCGAAGGGTCATATCGCTTGGCGCCCAAGGGGTCTGGCACCGATGTTACCTACGAGCTCTCGGTTGATCTTGCCCTCCCGATGATCGGGTTGCTCAAGCGCAAGGCCGAGCGCAGGTTGACCGACTCCGCTTTGAAGGATCTGAAGAAACGAGTCGAGGCTGAGTGAGTCCGCTGTGCCCACCCCGGCCCGGATCAGCCTCTTTGTTGGCAAAGGCGGGGTAGGAAAATCCACCCTGGCGTCTGCTACCGCGGTCTGTGATGCGAGCGAGGGGCAGCGGGTGCTGGTGGTGTCCAGCGACCAGGCGCACTCGCTGGGCGACGTGCTGGGTGTCCCGGTTCCGCCGAGCGGTCAGGGCGAACTGGTTCGGGTGCTCGCCGACGACGCGGAGGCGGGCGGAGGCTTTCTCGACGCGCTGGCATTGGACACCTTGGCGCTGCTCGAGGCCCGGTGGCATGACGTGGTTACCACATTGGATCGGCGGTTTCCCGACTCCGAGCTGAGCACCATTGCCCCCGAAGAACTCTCAGCGTTGCCGGGTATCCAGGAAATGCTCGGTTTGCACGCGGTCGGTGAGCTCGCGGCCTCTGGGCGATGGGATCGCATCGTCGTCGATTGCGCCTCGACCGCAGATGCGTTGCGCATGTTGACCCTGCCCGCCACCTTCGGGCTCTACGTAGAGCGCGTATGGCCGCGTCATCGCCGGCTGTCCATCGCCGCCGACGACGCCCGGTCGGCCGCGCTAGTGGAACTGCTGGAGCGCATCAGCGCCAGCGTTGACCGGCTCAGCGCGTTGCTGACCGACGGTGCGCTGGTCAGTGCGCATCTGGTACTGACCCCCGAGCGGGTGGTCGCGGCCGAGGCGGCCCGGACGCTGGGTTCGTTGGCGCTGATGGGTGTGCGCGTCGAGGAGCTGATCGTCAATCAGGTTCTGGTGAAAGACGAGTCCTACGAGTACCGCAACCTGCCCGACCACCCGGCGTTCTACTGGTATGCCGAGCGCATCTCCGAGCAACGTGCCGTCCTCGACGAACTCGACGCCACCATCGGTGACGTCGCGCTGGTGCTGACCCCGCACTTGGCCGGCGAGCCGATCGGTCCCAAGGCGCTGAGCGGACTTCTCGAGAGTGCCCGTCGTCGTGGTGGAGCTGCGCCGCCTGGTCCGCTGCGGCCGATTGTGGACCTGGAATCCGGGTCGGGACTTGGCTCGATATACCGATTGCGGCTAGCGTTGCCCCAGCTCGATCCTGGAGCGCTGACGCTGGGCCGGGTCGACGACGACCTGATTGTCAGTGCCGGCGGAATGCGGCGCCGGGTTCGGTTGGCGTCGGTACTGCGGCGATGCACCGTGCTGGACGCACATCTGCGGGGTAGTGAGCTGACAGTTCGTTTTCGACCAAATCCGGAGGTGTGGCCGACGTGAGTGGGGCTCATCCCGACATTGGTCCCGAGCTGCGCAGGCTTGCCCAGGCGATCCTGGACGGCATCGACCCGGCAGTGCGAACGGCAGCCGCGTTGACAGCTGGCGGTGGAGTCGGGACCGGCAAGTGCCAGCAGGTGTGGTGTCCGGTGTGCGCGCTGGCCGCGTTGGCAACCGGCGATCAGCACCCCTTGCTAACCGTGATCGCGGACCACAGCATCGCACTGCTGGAGGTGATCCGCGGCATCGTCGACGACATCGACCGGTCGGCGAAACCGCCACCAGACGGCCCGCCCGGCGGCGGCACCGAGACAGACGCCGGGACCACCGGGGGCGACGCGGCCGCGAAGACGCGCTACCAGCCCATCCCGGTCACCGTCGAGGAGTGACCCGCCCGCGCTGAAGGTGGTCGCGTCCGTCACAGATCGGTACAGTGGCGAGAGCACCAGCGGTGCGGGCGAGAGGGAGGGCTATGTGGTACTGGCTATTCAAGTACATCTTCATGGGCCCGCTACTGTCCCTACTCGGTCGACCGAAAGTCGAAGGCCTGGAACATGTTCCGAGTTCCGGGCCGGCGATCCTGGCCAGTAATCACCTCGCGGTGGCGGATAGTTTCTATCTTCCGTTGGTGGTGCGCCGCCGCATCACATTCCTGGCAAAATCCGAATACTTCACTGGCACCGGCCTGAAAGGTCGGCTCACTGCCTGGTTCTACAGCACCACCGGGCAGGTGCCGATCGACCGCACCGACGCCGACGCCGCCCAGGCCGCATTGGACACCGCCGAGCGGCTGCTCAAACAGGGCAAGTTACTGGGCATGTACCCCGAGGGCACCCGTTCGCCCGATGGCAGGCTGTACAAAGGCAAGACCGGCCTGGCCCGGCTGGCGTTGCACACCGGAGTCCCGGTGATCCCGGTGGCAATGATCGGCACCAATGTGGTCAACCCGCCGGGCAGCAAGATGTGGCGCTTTGGTCGGGTCACCGTCCGTTTCGGCAAACCGATGGACTTCTCGCGTTTCGAAGGTATGGCCGGCAACCGCTTCATCGAGCGGGCCGTCACCGACGAAGTGATCTACGAGCTGATGGGACTGTCCGATCAGGAATACGTCGACATCTACGCGGCCAGCGTCAAGGAACGCAGCGACGGCGCCGGGGCCGTCAGCGAGGCCGACCGGATCCCGGAGACCGCCGCGGGTTAACCCGCAACGTTGACGGCCAGGCCGCTGATCAGCTGACGGCCGACACCGGCGTCAGCGCGCGCGTTGCCGCATCCTGCGAACTCACGCGGGCGGTGACAGTGAATCCGGCTGCGACGATGACCGCCAGCGCCCACCACACGTACGACATCCCGGCAAGTTGTCGCCACCACACCGCGGTCGTCTCGTGATGCTTGGGTAGCAGGTCGATCGGTGTCCACCTCATCAGCGCCACCCCGGCGGCGCTGACAATGGCCAGCGCGACGTTGCGGTGCCGCCAGGCCAATATCCCCGTGACCAGCACCGCCGGCAGCATCCACACCCAGTGGTGTGACCACGACACCGGCGAAACCACCAACCCGAACAGGGCGACGCAGATGACCGCAAGCGTCGGCTCGCCGGCCCGAAGCGCCCGCCGCATCGCCCATATCGTGACCGCCAGCACGAGCAGGCACCCAGTCACCCACAGCCAGAAGCGCTCGTGCTCGCCGAGGCCGACCCGGGCCAGGGCGCCCGCGATGTTCTGGTCGGTGTTCAGCGCCGCGGTGCCGATCCGATCGGTGTGGTGCACCGTGTGGGTCCAGTACTCCCACGAGTCGTTCCACGCCAGCACGAAACCCACCAGCGTCGCGGCTGCGAAAGACGCCACCGCAGTCAGTGCCGCGCGGTTGTCGCGACGCAGCAGGAAGTAGAGGAGAAACACCGCCGGAGTGAGTTTTAGCGCAATCCCGAGCCCCAGCAGCAGCCCGCGTGGCCATGGCGTGCGGCGCGGCACACAGTCAGCGATCACCAGAGTCATCAGTACGACGTTGATCTGGCCGAAGGCGAAGTTCGAGGTGATCGGTTCCAGCCAGATCGTCGCTGGTGCCACGATCACTACGGCTAACCACAACCGGCGCAACCAGGCTGGCCCGGGCAGCATTGTTGAGGTGTTCCACACGTCGAGGCGGGTCAGCACGATCGCCGTCGACACAATCAGCAGCACCAACGTCAATAGCGTGATCGCGACGCTGGCGGCCGGCATGTGCAACCAGGCGAACGGGCAGAACACGATGGCAGCCAGCGGGGGATAGGTAAACGGCAGATTTAGCCCGATGGGTGTGTGGAACAACACATCGCCCCGGTACAGCGGGCGCCCGTCCAACCAGGCTTGACCGCCCATCTGATAGATGTCGATATCGATGCGGTAGGGCGTGTGCCCGAACAAGCACCAGGCCACGTAGCCCAGTGCCGCAGCGGCGAGCAGCCAAAGCAGGCACCACAACGACACCCGCCCGGGACGACTGCCCACGTCGGGCGCCTGCCATTTACTCATGTCGCAGAACAGCCTAATCGGTGCCGGCGTCCGGCATATGGCACAGCGCGGCTCCCGCCGTGTGGCGAAGGACAGGCGTAGGTTTCTAGAAGTGCTCCGCTGGTTCATGCCAAGGATGCTCCACTGGTTCGAGAATGACATCGTCGGCCGCGGTCGGCTGCCCTTGCTGTGCTGTCTGGTCGCCTTCATCCTGACCTTTTTCATCACCCGGACTTTCGTGCGCTTCATCCGCCACGGCGCCAAGGCCGGTCGGCCGACCAGATGGTGGCAACCGCGGAATATCCATGTTGGGGGAGTGCACATCCACCACGTGACGTTCGGGGTGATCCTGGTGATGATCGCCGGGCTGACGTTGGTGACCCTATCCGTCGACGGGAAAGAACCCGAATTCACGCTGGCTGCAACCTTTTTCGGGATCGGGGCCGCCTTGGTCCTCGACGAGTACGCGTTGATCCTGCACTTGTCCGACGTCTACTGGTCAGAAGACGGCCGCACTTCGGTGGACGCGGTGTTCGCCGCGGTGGCGGTGGCCGGACTTTTGATCATGGGTCTGCACCCACTGATGTTTTTCCTGCCGATCTGGGAAGACACCGATTCGGTCGCGCTACGGGCCGCAGTGGGCGGCGCGATGGCGTTGACGCTGCCGCTGGCTGTGGTGGTGGTGCTCAAGGGCAAGGTGTGGACCGGTTTGCTCGGCATGTTCATCGTGGTACTGCTGGTCATCGGCGCGATCCGGTTGTCGCGTCCGCATGCCCCGTGGGCCCGGTGGAGGTACACCACCCAGCCGGACAAGATGCGACGTGCGCTGCAGCGGGAACGGACGCTGCGCCGTCCGGTCGTGCGGGCCAAGCTGTGGTTACAGTGCGCGATCGCCGGCACCCCGCGCCTGCCCGACGAACGCACGATCGACGCCCAGCTCGACCATGACGTACATCCCGCGCCACCGCCCGAGGGAACCGAGCCCATCCTGATCGGCAGATAGGCTGCGGCGGTGCGGTACTTCTATGACACGGAATTCATCGAGGACGGCCGCACCATCGAGCTGATCTCGATCGGGGTGGTCGCCGAGGATGGCCGCGAGTACTACGCCGTGTCCACGGAATTCGATCCTGAGCGTGCCGGTAGCTGGGTGCGCGCCAATGTGCTGCCCAAGCTGCCGCCCCCCTCATCGCAGTCGTGGCGCTCGCGCAAACAGATTCGGCTGGACCTGGAGGAGTTCTTCGGTGTCGACGGCACCGATCCGATCGAGCTATGGGCCTGGGTCGGGGCTTATGACCACGTGGCCTTGTGCCAGTTATGGGGACCGATGCCGGGCCTGCCGCAAGCACTGCCCCGCTTCACCCGGGAACTGCGGCAGTTGTGGGAGGACCGGGGATGCCCCCCGATGCCGTCGCGGCCGCGCGATGTCCACGACGCGCTGGTCGACGCTCGCGATCAGCTGCGCCGATTCCGGCTGATTACGTCCGTCGACGATGCGGGCCGCGAAGCGGCCCGCGGTGGGGGTACCCCCAGCCGTGCTGCGGCGAGGGGGCGAGACGGACAGTCAAATCCTGCCAATGAGCACGATTCCGAAGAGCGTTCGCCCTGATCAGCCGTTGGCGGGCCCCAGTTACCATGGACCGATGAACTGGACCGTCGACATACCGATCGACCAGCTGCCGCCGCTGCCGCCGCTGCCGACTGACCTGCGGGCCCGCCTGGACGCCGCACTGGCCAAGCCGGCCGCTCAGCAACCCAGCTGGCCCGCCGAACAGGCCACGGCGATGCGCACGGTTCTGGAGAGCGTGCCGCCAGTGACGGTGCCGTCCGAGATCGTCCGGCTGCAAGAACAGCTGGCCCAGGTCGCAAAAGGTGAGGCGTTCTTGCTGCAGGGCGGTGACTGCGCGGAGACGTTCACCGATAACACCGAACCCCACATCAGGGGCAATGTGCGCACCCTGTTGCAGATGGCCGTGGTGTTGACCTACGGCGCCAGCCTGCCGGTGGTCAAGGTGGCCCGCATCGCCGGTCAGTACGCCAAGCCCCGATCGGCCGACATCGACGCGCTGGGCCTGCGGTCCTACCGCGGCGACATGATCAACGGCTTCGCCCCGGATGCCGCTGCGCGCGAGCACGACCCGTCGCGGCTGGTGCGTGCCTACGCCAACGCCAGTGCGGCGATGAACCTGGTGCGTGCGCTGACCTCGTCGGGACTGGCTTCGCTGCACCTGGTTCACGACTGGAACCGGGAATTCGTCCGGACCTCGCCGGCCGGGGCGCGATATGAGGCGCTGGCCACCGAGATCGATCGGGGCTTGAGGTTCATGAGCGCCTGCGGGGTGGCCGACCGCAATCTGCAAACCGCCGAAATCTACGCCAGCCACGAGGCCTTGGTGCTCGATTACGAGCGGGCCATGTTGCGCTTGTCGGACGTCGAGGACGGGAAACCGCAACTGTATGACCTGTCGGCGCACACCGTATGGATCGGCGAGCGGACGCGGCAACTCGACGGTGCGCATGTCGCGTTCGCCGAGGTGATCGCCAACCCGATCGGCGTCAAAATGGGCCCGACGATGACCCCGGAGCTGGCTGTCGAGTACGTTGAGCGGCTCGACCCGCACAACAAGCCTGGCCGACTGACGTTGGTGAGCAGGCTGGGTAACAACAGGGTGCGCGATCTGCTGCCGCCGATCGTGGAGAAGGTCCAGGCCACCGGTCATCAGGTGATCTGGCAGTGCGACCCGATGCATGGCAACACTCACGAGTCGTCCAACGGGTACAAGACCCGGCATTTCGACCGCATCGTCGACGAAGTGCAAGGGTTCTTCGAGGTGCATCGTGCGCTGGGCAGCTATCCGGGTGGCATCCATGTCGAGATCACCGGCGAGAACGTCACCGAGTGCTTGGGTGGCGCGCAAGACATTTCGGACACAGACCTGGCTGGCCGCTATGAGACGGCCTGTGACCCCCGGCTGAACACCCAGCAGTCGCTGGAGTTGGCGTTCCTGGTCGCCGAGATGCTGCGTGACTAGGTCGCGGACTAGTCAAGCCTCATAGCAGTCCGCTCAGATTGCTTCCGATCGTCCATGCGGCGGTCGCGACCAGTCCAGTGAGCGCCAGCACGAGCGCCACCCAGACCAGCACCATGCGCCGGGCGTGCTGCCGCGCCCAGACGAATTCGCTCAATGCGATACCGGCGAATTCGCCTGAGACCGGCTCGTGTTCATAGTCGTCGGGTTCGGCATCGGGCTCAGCCGGGCGTCGCGGCTCAGACCAGTCCCCGGGTCCGCGGGTCAGCCGGCGGGTGGGGTGATGAACCGGTGCCTTGACGGGCGGCCGCGGTTGCTGCGCGGTGTCGCGGCGCTCGCTCATCCGGCTGTGGTGCAGCGCCGCCGACCGGTGTTGCGCGGAGTTACGCGGCGCGGGCACCCGGAAGTCTGGCAGCGCGAGCTCTTCGGCGATCGCGTCCAGGTCGGCGGCCATCTCGATCGCGTCGGCGTATCGGTCGGCGGGGTCGCGGACGGTCGCACGCTCCACCAACTCGTCGAATTGCGGGGGCACACCGTCGATCGCCGCGCTGGCTGGCGGCACATCGGTATCCAGCCGTTGGTAGGCGATCGACAATGCCGAGTCGCCGGTAAACGGTGTGCGCCCGGTCAGCAGCTCATAGGTGAGGATCCCGGCGGAGTAGACGTCGCTGCGGGGGCTGGCGTTGCCATCGCGCACTTGCTCGGGGGACAGATAGGCCGCGGTGCCCAGAATGACGCTGGCGGAGGTGATTCCAGCGGCCGCGACGGCACGTACCAACCCGAAATCGGCGATTTTGACGTCGCCGTCGTCGGAGATCAGGACGTTCTCGGGCTTGACGTCGCGATGCACCAGGCCGGCCCGGTGCGCGGCCGCCAGCCCACCCAGCACTGGGCGAAGCACCGCCACTACGGCATGGGGTGGCATCGGACCGCGTTCGGCCAGCAGCTCGCGCAGCGTTCCACCCTCGATGAGCTCCATCACCAAAAACGGGTGCCGGGCGTCCAGCCCCTGGTCGTAGACCGCGACCAGCCCCGGGTCCTTGAGCCGGGCGACGGCGCGGGCCTCGAGCTGGAAGCGGGTCAGGAATTGCTCGTCGCCGGCGTAGCGGGAGTCCATCACCTTCAGCGCAACGGGGCGGTCGAGCCTGACGTCGAGGCCGCGGTACACCGTCGAGGTGCCGCCGGTGGCGATCTTGGACTGGACGAGGTAGCGGCCATCCAGCAACGTGTCATCCAACGGGTCCCCCGTCCCAGCTCCGGCCACGGGGCCATCGTAGGTGTGGCGGTGCGATCGGATGGGAGAGCATAGGCTCAATGCGGGTAGCAAGGGCCTACACTTGCGCGGTGGGCAGTATTCCCGCCGGCGACGATGTTTTAGACCCCGACGAGCCAACCTACGACCTGCCCCGGGTCGCCGAGTTGCTCGGCGTGCCGGTCAGCAAGGTGCAGCAGCAGCTGCGGGAAGGCCACCTGGTCGCGGTGCGGCGCAGCGGCAGCGTGGTGGTTCCGCAGGTGTTATTTACCAAGTCCGGTGAGGTGGTCAAAAGCCTGCCGGGGCTGTTGACGATCCTGCACGACGGTGGTTATCGCGACACCGAGATCGTGCGCTGGCTATTCACCCCCGACCCGTCGCTGACGATCACGCGGGACGGCACCCAGGACGCCATCAGCAACGCCCGTCCCGTCGACGCCCTGCATGCCCACCAGGCTCGGGAAGTCGTGCGCCGGGCACAGGCTATGGCGTACTAAGCCGCTGGGCCCGCAACCGGCTCTTTGGCCTCGTTAGCCCGCGGTCTCGGGCGTCGATACAGCGTGTACCACGCAACCAGCGCGCAGGCGGTGGCCAGCGAGAAGTGCAGCCACGAATACATGCCGTGCGATCCGTCAGGCTTGAAGATCACCATGACCCAGGTCGACAAGCCGGCGATGGCCGCGACCGCCCGTCGTGACTGGGCCAGTGGGGCCGCTACCGCCAGCGGCCAGGAGTAGTACCACGGCAGGGCGGCCGGGACGAACAGCACCACGATCAGCATCGACCACGCGATGCCGGTCAGCGCGGCGCGGTCGTCACGCCGGTACCGCCACCACAACAGCGGCAATGACACCGCGATGATCACGATGCCGATGAACCGGGTGATGCCGAGGGTGGCGTAGAAGTTGACCGGGAAAAACCCGCTGCCGAGCGCGTGGATGAGGTCGGCGACCGCAGTCGGCACGGTCAGCCAGTTGATGATCTTCACCGAACCGGCCAGTGCGGTCAGCCACCCCAAACCGACACCGGCCACAGTGGACAAAATCCCGAACACGACGGCGAAGATCAGCAGAGATATCGCGGTGGCCGCCAGAAACGCCCGGACAGGGCGATATCCCCGCCGGTCGCGCAGATGCCGCATCCACACCCATACCAGAAAGGGCAATGAGATTCCGGCGGTGGCTTTGACCGCGCTCGCGACCGTGATCAGGACGATGCCCAGGACATTGCGGCCTTGGAAGGTCAGCGCGATCCCGGCGGCCATCAGGCCCACCATCAGCATCTCGTTGTGCACCCCGCCCATCAGGTGGATGAGCACCAGTGGGTTGAGAACGCAGATCCACAAAGCGATTGAGCCGTCGGTGCCCAGATGGTGGGCCAGTCGGGGGGCGGCCCAGATCAGCAGCGCCAGTCCGGGCAGCATGCACAAGCGCAGCAACATGGTTCCGGCGATCACGTGATTGCCGACCACCATCGTGACCAGCTTCGCAACCAGAATGAACGCCGGACCGTAGGGTGCTGTGGTGATGGTCCAAATGGGACTTACGTTGTCCAGCAACACATTCGGGTTAGCTACCGGACCGACCGCATAGGGGTCGAAGCCGTCGCGCAGTAGCGCGCCCTGGGCCAGGTATGAGTAAGTATCGCGACTGAAGACGGGCACCGACACCAGCAGTGGCGCCAACCAGAAGCCGGTGGTAGCCCTCAGCGTGAACTCGGATGCCTTCCCGGCCAGCGCACGTTGGCCGAGTACCAGCCATGCGATCAGCATGAGACCCACACCTGTCCACAACAGAATCGACGACAGCACCAGTCCATGACCGAAGCGCAGCCAGGACATGTGAATCGACTCCAGCAGGGGGTCGTGTGGCTTGGTGCTCCCCGCTCCCAGCCCGCCTGCGCTGATCAGCAACGAGCCCAGGAAGCCCAGCTTTGCCGGTCCGGCCTCCGGGGTGGTGGTGAACGCAATCAGTCGTGAAAAATGTTGGGCAAGAGATGTTTTCGTCGCTGCTGATGCGGCGGCCGGGACGTGCGTCGGAGTGGTCATCAGCTCAGGCGGACCGGTTCGTGGCCATCCTGGCCAGTTCGGACAGCCCCGCTCTGGCCGTCGCGTTGATGGGTGCAGCCGCCAGCGTGGCCAGCGCCCGTTGGGTCAGCGCGGCGATCCGTTGCTCCGCTGCGGTCAGCGCGCCCACCGCCTCGATGACGTCGCGCAGTTCGCTCACTTGCGCGTCGGTCAGCTGCGCGCCGATCGAGCTCCGCAACAGTTCGGCCGCCAGGGGATCTGACTTGTCCGCTAACTCCACTGCCTCGGCCAGCAGCACCGTCCGCTTGCCGGATCTCAAATCGTCACCGGACGGCTTGCCGGTGACCGTCGGGTCCCCGAACACGCCCAGCACGTCGTCACGGAGCTGGAACGCCACGCCGAGGTCCGTCCCGAACTGGCTGAAGACGGCTTGAACGTCAGGTCTGTCAGCGGCGGCGGCCACCCCCAGCTGCAGCGGTCGCGACACGGTGTAGCAGGCGGTTTTGAAGGTGTCGACAGTCATCGCCGATGCGATCGACTCGGCGGCGCTGGCCTCGGCGACGATGTCGAGGTATTGCCCGCCCAGCACCTCAGTGCGGATATCGGCCCACACGCGCTGGACGCGCCGCCGGGACGCGGGCGGTAAGTCCACGCCGAGGACGATGTCGTCGGCCCAGGCCAGCGCCAGGTCACCGAGCAGGATGGCTGCCGATACCCCGAACCGCTCCGGCGAGCCCCGCCACTGCCGGTCGCGGTGCAGCGCCGCGAAGCGGACGTGAGCGGTCAGCCTGCCGCGGCGGGTCGAGGAGTCGTCGATCACATCGTCATGCACCAGCGCGCAGGCGTGCAGCAGCTCCAGCGCGGAAAACAGCAGCAGCACTTCAGGATCGGGATCCCCGGTTGCCACGGCGCGCCAGCCCCAATAGGCGAAGGCAGGCCGCACCCGCTTGCCACCGTTGAGGACAAAATCCTCGAGGGCGGCGACGAGGGCGCTGTAGTCGCTACCGATGTAGGCAGTCTCGGCCCGCCGGTCGTGCAAATACCGCCGAAGTTGGTCGGTAATGGCGCCGGTCAACTCGACGGTTGCCACTGCTTCGACGCTCAGCGCGGCGCCCCTTTCTGCTCGGCGTGCCCCTGGCCCGACCAGTGTATTCGGCGCGACGTGCATGGCCGTTTCGACATGACCTGGGCGGGCGCGGCTCGCCGGGGCGGCCCCAGTTGCTTCGACTGGCTCATTATCTCGCCCCTATGCTCGCCCCTATGCTGGGCGAGGTGTCTGGGCTTCGCGCCTCGTTGCGCGGTCAGGCCTGAGTTTGGACATGTTCGGCGGGATTTTGAGCGCGTAGCGTCTTGAGCTGCGGTTTCCTCTGCTGCGATAGGCGATTTGGGGTACTAACCGGGTAGCTTCGGGCGGTGGCGTCCGTGCGGAAAGTACGCACCGCCTCCGGCGCGGTGGCGGTGCAGGTCGTGCGCAAAGACCGTGGCCGGGTGGTGATCCTGGCCCATGTTGGTTCTGCGCATACCGATGCTGAGCTGGGCATTCTGCTCGACGAAGCCCGCCAAATCGTCACCGGCGAACAGGAAGCACTCGATATCGAGGTGCCGGCGCGTCCCGAACGCATCGAGGATGTGCCGGATTGGCGCACCTCGATGCTGATCCCGGCCCCGGCTGCCCCCAAGGGGGCCCCGGTAGGGTCAGGACGCACTGCGGCGACCAGTTCCCGGCTGCTCTACGACGTCCTCGGCGCGGTCTATGACTGGCTGGGCTTTGATGCCGTGGCCGACCCGGTGTTCCGGGATCTGGTGATCGCCCGGATCGTGGAGCCGACCAGCAAGCTCGACTCACTGCGAGTCCTGGCCGACCTGGGTGCAGAACTGGTGTCCTACAAAACAATTGACCGCCACGTCCGGATGATCGAGTCCGGCGGCTACCGCGATGTGGTAGCCGAGAAGTGCTTCTCCTACGCCACCGACTGCGGTGGGCTGAGCCTTCTGCTGTACGACGTGACGACGCTGTATTTCGAGGCCGAATCCGAGGATGACCTGCGTAAAGTCGGATACTCGAAAGAGCGTCGGGTGGATCCACAGATCGTCGTCGGACTGCTGGTCGACCGCACCGGATTCCCCCTGGAAATCGGCTGCTACGAAGGCAACACCGCCGAGACTACGACCATCGTCCCGATCGTCACCAGCTTCATCGAACGCCACGGCTTGAACGGCGCCTCGATGGTGGTGGCTGCTGATGCGGGCATGCTCTCGGCGTCGAACCTTAAAGCTCTCGATGCGTTGGGGTTGTCGTTCATCGTGGGCTCCCGCATAACCAAGGCCCCCGGGGATCTGGAGTCGCATTTCCATTGGAACGGTGACGTTTTCACCGATGGGCAAGTCATCGACACCGCCACACCCCGGCACGGCAACACGAAAGTCAACGACCCCGCCCTACGTGCTGAACCGGTCTGGAACCGTGACACCCATCCAGGCGCGTGGCGGGCGATCTGGTCGTATTCGGCCAAACGAGCACGGCGCGACCAGAAGACACTGGCTGCTCAGGAAGCACGGGCTCGGGCGATCGTCGGCGGCGACAAGAAGGCCAAATCAGCACGATTCGTCAAAGTCCGCGGTGATGACCGCACGTTCGACGAGGCCGGCCTGGCCCGGGCACAGTCTCTGGTCGGCCTCA
>CAVYAU010000003.1:0-76742 GCA_963766535.1 uncultured Actinomycetota bacterium
GCGGTCTTGCCCAATACGCGCGGTCTCATAGCTGCAAGTCAGCGACATTCAGCCGTCCAAGCTGTCTCGCCCCGTCCCGCTTGTTCACATCGATTCCACCGTGTTCTGTGTCCAAATCCGTGGCCACCACACCAGGCAGGAACGTTTCCCCATTGCACGATACGCACGCCACCGGCGTGCAAGATTGAACTTCCCCCGAAACCGTGGAGGCATGCACTATGAGGAGTGGGTATGCCAGAGATGCGGAGAAAGTTCGATCGGGAGTTTCGGGAGGGTGCGGTCCGCATCGTCCGGGATACCGGCAAGCCGGTCGCCCAGGTCGCCCGAGATCTCGGGATCAATGCGGGCACCCTGGGCAATTGGGTTGCCAAGGACCGCGCTGAACGCGAAGGCACACAAGGCCTGTCGACCGGCGATAGCGATGAGTTGAAGCGGTTACGGGCCGAGGTCGCCGAGCTTCGGATGGAGCGTGATGTCCTCAAGCGTTCAGTGGTCCTGTGGGTGTTATCCCGAGTTCGGGATAACACCCACTATGCCGAGTGCCGGATTATGCCGAGTTTGGTGCTGGATTGCCTGCGGGGCAAGGGATCCGCGCACGCGGCCTCGGCATAATCAGAGTCCCTCAAGGAAGTCGAGCAGCGCGTCCGGTGGCCGGTATCGACCGGGGGTCGTTTCGAGTGGTGCGGTGCGTGCGAGTGCGTGTTCCTTCAGGGCGAGATCGGCATGCAGGTAGATCTGGACAGTGTCTGTCTTTTCGTGTCCGAGCCAGAGCGCGATGACCGAGGTGTCCACGCCGGCGCGCAGCAGGCGCATGGCGGTCGAGTGACGCAGTACGTGTGGCGTGATCGTCTTTGCACCGATCGAGGGGCACGATGTTCGTGCGTTGGTTGCGTGTTTGGTGAGCAGCCACGCGACCGCGTCTCGGGTGAGTGGCCGACCGCGGCTGGTCGGGAACAGCGGATCCTCGGGTTGGCCCTGGCGTTCGCGTATCCACGACTGCAGCGCTGCGACGGTCTGGCTGTTGAGCGGGGTGCAACGCTGCTTGCGTCCCTTGCCGAGGCAATGCACGTGGGCGCCGTGCCCGAGGTGGACGTCGCCACAGCACAGTCCGGTGAGTTCGGAGACCCGCAGTCCGGTCTGGACCGCGACGAGTAGCAGCGTGCGATCCCGACGCCCGACCCACCGGTTGGTGTCCGGCGCGGTGAGCAGCGCGTCGATTTCCTCGTCGTTGAGGAAGGACACGACAGCACGCTCGCAGCGCTTGGGTGGGATGGCTAGCACTCGGGCGATCAGTGCGGCGTGTTCGGGATGGCGCAGCGCGGCGAAGCGGAACAGTGAGTGGATCGCGGCCAGGCGGGTGTTGCGGCTGCGAGCGCTGTTGCCGCGCTCGTGTTCGAGGTGGTCTAGGAACGCGCCGACCAGCTGCGCGTCGACATCCTCGATCTGAAGCCGAGCGGGTGCCGTGCCAATCCGGCGCGCCGCGAACTGCAGAAGCATCCGCAGCGCGTCGCGGTAGGCGGCCACGGTGTGCGGGCTGGCGTTCTTCTGCCGAGCGAGGCGTTCGGTGAAGAAGGCCTGCAGGGTCGGGGCGAGCGCGGTCATGACGTCGCTCCCGGGTAGCGCTCCATCCGGTCGGCCGCGAGTGCCAACAGTTCCGGTGCCGCCGAGAGGTACCAGTAGGTGTGCCGCGGGTCGGTGTGGCCGAGGTAGGTGGACAGCAGGGGCAGCCGCGCCTGCACGTCGGCGCCGTCGCGATACCAGCCGAGGAGGGTGGCGACTGCGAAGGTGTGGCGGGCGTCGTGGATGCGAGGGCGACACGCCGGGGACCGTTGCCCGATCCCGGTCTCGCGCAGCAGCGCCCGAAACGTCTGTGACACGGTGGTGGCGGCCAGCCGAGTACCGGTCGTGGAGACGAAGAACGCTGAGGTGTGCGGGCGCGGACACAGCTGGTCGCGGCGCGCCTCGTAGGCCGCCAACGCGGACACGGTCGAGGCATGCAGTGGCAGCCGCCGCGGCTTGTGAAACTTCGCCTCGCGAATGGTCAATACCCCGGTAGACGGGTCAAGATCGCTGCGGTCCAAACCCAGCGCCTCACCGCGCCGCATCCCGGTGGCAAAGACGAGCCCGATGAAGGTCTGCATTGTTGCGAAGGCCAAAGGCGAGTGCAGCCGCCCGGCCGCGGTCATCAGAGCGGCGATGTCGGTCTCGGAATACAGATACGGCGTGGCCCGTCGGGTGCGGGCGGGCAGCAGGTCGGCGGGCGGTACCTCGGTGTCCGGGTCCATGCTCTGCCGCCATCGGGCGAAGCAACGCACCACGCTCAGTCGCTGGGCGTACCAGATCGAGGAACCGTCCGGCGGGAGGGTGGCCCACTGCAGGGCGAGCTGGGTGGTCACGGTGTCGGCGCCGGCCGCTTCGGTGAAGCCGACGAACTGCTCGAGCAGCCGGCCCGCACCGACGAGCTTGAAACCCAACGCACGACGGATCGTGAGATAGTCGGCCACCGCACCGCGCAGGCCGCTCATTGCGCACCCGCCGGCCATGGCCGGGCCACGGTGCGCAACGCGACGTGATCGACCTTGGCGTAGAGGGCAGTGTTGAGCAGGCTGGCGTGCCGCAAGACCTGGCCCACTTCAGGCAGGCTGGCGCCGCAGCGCAGCAGTTCGGTCGCAGCGGTGTGTCGCAGACGGTGAGCACTGACCGACTCCAGCGAGGCCCGCCGCGCGGCCCGCCGCACGATCGCCGAGACAGCCTTGCCGCTCAGCGCTCCTCGAGGGGCGAGCACCGTGGTGAACACGTGCGTGGACGAGCACTGTGGCGGTCGGCCGCGCTGCAGCCAGCCGGCCACCGCCTCACCGACGTCGGTCGGCAGCGGCAGCCGCTCCTCACGTCGGCCCTTGCCGCGGACCAGGATTTCGCCGTGACGCCAGTCCACGTCACTTAGCTCTAGTGCCGCAACCTCTCCGACCCGCAGCCCGAGCCGCAGCAGCACCGTGAGCACCGCGAAGTCGCGGCGTCCCTTCGCCGTCCTGCGGTCACAGGACCGCATCAACCTTGCGGCCTCGCCCGGCTCGATCGGCCTGGGCAGCGAGCTCGCCGGCCAGCAGGCTGCCGAGGGTACCGTGCCCGCCAACCGATTCGGCGTGAGCCCGGCCAGATACAGATAGCGCAGCAGCGCCCGCGTCCCGACAACCAGCAAGGTGGCCGACCCGGCGCTGCGGGCCCGGCAATTGGCAAGCACGAACTCGCTCACCTCGGCCGCTGTCAGCCCGCCCAGATCCGGTCTGCCCGAGGAGGAGCGGTCCAACACAAACTGCCGCGCGACACCGACGTAGTTACGGACCGTCGAGGCCGCCAGCCCTCGTTCGCTCACCAGGTAGTCGCGATAGTCGGCGAGCAGAATCTCCATGGGAGTGCTCGCCACAACGTGTGCCCCAGAAGCGGCGAACCCGACCTCACGCAGATATCCCAGCAGCGGCGACATGCCCCGCGACGACAACCACTGCCGCAAGCCCGCGGCGCGCCGTGCCTGCAGGAACCCCTCCACTCCAGCGGGCGTCAGATCGTGCCCGCCCGGCCCACCCTCGACCAACCACCGGCTCAGGTACGCCATCAGCTGCAGCTGGCCGGCCGCGGAGCTCGGCGTGTATCCCCGCTCGGCCAACACCGTTCGAAAACCGTCCGCGTACGGGGCCAACGGCCCACTCACCCGTACACGCATCGCCCTGTTCATCATCGACTCCTCTCCAGACGTTGTCGTCGAAGAGAAGTCTCGTCACAAACGGGTCTGATTATGCCGAGGCCGCGTGCGCGGATCCCTTGCCCCGCAGGCGATCCAGCACCACACTCGGTATAATCCGGCACTCGGCATAGTGGGTGAAGGAGGCGACGAGGTGAGCGTGGCACGCTTCATCGCCGACCAGAGGACCTTTTACCGGGTGCCACACGCGGTGTGCTGCGCGATCCTGGGCGTGAGTGTCTCGTGGTTTTACAAATGGATCGACCGCGAGCCCACCGACCGGGATCGCCGCCGTGCCGAGCTCGATGCCAGGGTGCGCGAGCTGTTCGACGCCTCCGGAGGAACCTACGGCTCGCCACGCATCCATGCCGACCTGCTCGCCGAGGGCAGACGGGTCAGCGTGAACACCGTCGCCGACTCGATGCGCCGGCAGGGCCTGCAGGGACGCAAACCGAAGCGCCGCAGGGGATTGACCAAACAGGATAAACAGGCGGCGAAGTTCCCGGACCTGCTGAAACGGGACTTCAACGCCTCGGCGCCGAACCGCAAGTGGTGCGGCGACATCACCGAGATCCCCACCGACGAGGGCAAGCTGTACTTGGCCTCGGTGCTAGACCTGTATGGGCGCCGGTTGCTGGCGGCGCCGATGTCGGATCATCCCAACGCCGAGCTGGCAGCAGACGCCATTAAGATGGCCGCTGCGGTGCGCGGCGGCGGCGCAGTGATCGGCGGGGTCATTTTCCACACTGATCGCGGCTCTACCTATACCGCAAGCCATTTCACGCAGCTATGCCGCAAGCTCGGGATCCGGCAGTCGATGGGACGTGTCGGATCGTGCTTCGACAACGCCGCCTCGGAGGCGTTCTTTTCCACCCTCGAACACGAGGTGCTGTCTCGGCACCGATTCACCACCAAGGCCCAGGCACGAGCAGTCGTCACGGCCTGGTGCCATGACTTCTACAACACCCGCCGTCGCCACAGCTCGGCCGGGTTGTTGCCGCCGGTCGAGTACGAGAAGATCGCTGCTAACCAGCCGGAGGCAGCTTAGAAAAACCCTCCACGTTTTCGGGGGAAGCCCAGATGCATCCCCGAACGCATTGTGGGTTCCAGGGTCGACTTGGTCTTCATCGCGGGCTGCGCCAAAACAAGATGTACGCAGTGAGTTGGACGAGGTATGAGGGCACGGCGCTCGCTGACATAACTCTTCAAGGCGGCGCCCTACTTGCTGAGCTCGAAGACTATATCCGCCTGCGCAATCCGCACTTCACGGACATTCGGGTAGAGCATGCAACCGCTACCGAGGGCTATCACAGCGGCGTTCGGCCACCTCGACTGTGGTACAAAGTCACATACTTAGCTGATGACACATAGGTCGCCCCGCCGTCGGCAGGCGTGCCGACGAGCGTGCCGCTTACTCGTTTTGCGACCGCTCTGGTAGCACATCGCTGCGATCTGTCGGCTCCGGTCGAACCGTGAGTGCGCGACACCGTGAGCAGTTTCTTCCACAGATGGTCATTTTTCAGGAAACGTCAACAGACGTCTAATTGGACATCGAACCAGCGACCTTCCGCGGGTGAAGCTGAAGCGATGCCGGAAGCGAGACGTATGTGCTGGTCAAGCTGGACGGACTGGACCCAGTTTGAGGGTTCAGAGCACCCGATACGAGCGGCGTGGCGGATGCGGAGCGGATGAAATCGACCCGTGGTCCGTGAACAGAGGCGCACGGCGTGACGGCGCACGAGAGTAGTTCAACGTCGTGAATGTCGAGGTGCTGGAGAGCCCGTGAGAGTGGCACTGACCGCACCTCCCCCACCCGGGGCGCAGATTCTGGTATATGAGCAGGACACCGCCGTTACCGCCGACGACGGGTTTGCCAGGGGATAGGACGTCATGAACCTCGATGACGATCCCCCGTGGTCCAAGAACCTTCTCCGCAAGCTCGGCGAAGCACTGCTCGATAAGTGCGCGCCTCCCGATGGCTGCCCGGACTACGGCGCGGTGATGCTCTGGCACAACGACCTGGCGGGCGAGGTCGCTAGCGTCATCAAAACCTGGCCCCGCCGGCAAATCGGCGGGGCCAGGGCTTGTCGCTAGAGGCTCGTCGTCAGAAGTTTCTGGTGGTGAGGAGGCCTGTTGCGGGCATGTCCCATGCATCTCGGATCAAATCGCGGTCGTTGATCGTTTTAAGTAGTTAAGACGTCAAGCTAAATGACGGGGATTGACGTCGAGATCGTGAGTCCACCCCGGCCTACAACGACGTAGGAGTGTTGACATGACCGCATCCGTTACGGTCTTGGATTCGCCCCGGCCGCGCATCGGCGCAGCTAGGGCGCTGAAACTGTGCAGGTATCCGGTCAGCGACGGCGCTCCGGTCGAGGTGATTGAGGATGGTCCCAGCATCGCGGGTCGGCTGGCCTGGCTGGGTGCTCGGCTCATCATCCGTCCGACGCTGGCAATCGGCAGCCACGTGCCGCATCTGCCCTGGCCATGGGGCATCATCGACTTTGCCTCGCGGGCGCTGCTGCCCATCCCGGGCACCGTCCGCGCCACCATCGGTTTGCCGAACTGCACCGCGCAGCTTGTCCGGGCCAGGGGCGTGCTGCCGGCTGACGGTACCCGTCGCATCGTGCTGTACATGCACGGCGGCGCGTTTTTGACCTGCGGGGTCCATTCGCACGGCCGGTTGACGACGATGATTTCGCACTACGCCGACGCGCCGGTGCTGGTGCCGAACTACCGGACGATCCCGAAACACTCGGTGGGACAAGCCAATGAGGACTGTTATGACGGCTGGCGCTGGCTGCGCAACCAGGGCTACGAGCCCGACCAGATCGTGCTGGCCGGAGACTCGGCGGGCGGCTACCTGGCGCTGGCGCTGGCCGAACGCCTCCTGGCGGAGGGCGAGGAGCCGGCCGCCCTGGTGTCGATGTCGCCGCTGATGCAGCTGGAGATGGATCCCAAGCAGGCGCACCCCAACATCGGCAGCGACGCGATGTTCCCGCCCAAGGCGTTCGACGCGCTGGTGAAGCTGATCGCGAAGGCCGCCGCGCGCCGCGTCGTCGACGGGGAGCCCGAGGAGATCTTCGAACCGCTGGACCGCGTCGAGCCGGGCCTGCCGCGCACGCTGATTCACGTGTCCGGCTCGGAGGTGCTGCTGTACGATGCGCGGCTAGCGGCACGCCGACTGGCAGCCGCCGGAGTGCCCGCCGAGGTGCGCGTCTGGCCCGGCCAGGTGCACGACTTCCAGCTGTGCGCGCCGCTGGTGCCGGAGGCCACTCGGTCGCTGCGGCAGATCGGCGAGTACATCCGCAAGGCCACCGGATAAGCGCCGACCGAAGACCACGCCATGCGATTAGGGACCTTTGCGACCCTAGAACACGACCCGTGCGGATGCCTGACACATCAGTGATTTCACAGGGCATTACCGCTTTAGGCCCAGCTGAGGCGCTGATCGGGGGTCGGTTGTGATGTCGATGGAGCGCTACACCGCGCTGCTCGAAGAGCTTGAAACCCTGCGCCGCGGCAACCAGTAGCTACGCCTGATTTCGTCGCACGCATGGGGCATACGGGTGTACTTGCCTGGTGGACACTGCCTGACACGTCTCGTTTCTAGAAACGACGGCAACAGATCGTTTCTGACCGGAAAATACCCAGGGTGAGTCGAGCAGCCGACGGTACCCGGCTCAACATGCCGAGCCGAGTGGCCATGCGCGAGTGTGAATTTCGAGGATTACGCGGCGGGTTGGAGAGTGACGTGGAATCCCATCGCGGTCAGGTAGGCGATGTGGTTGCGGATCTTTCGCTCGGTGACCACCTGGCTGGTGTGGTAGTCGGGGCCGAGGTCCTGAAATCGGGCGGTGGGGTCGGAAAGTAGCTGCCAAGCGATGACCAGGATGGAGCGGGCAACCGCGACGAGGGCTTTGAGCCTGCCGCGGCGTTTGACAAGGCGCCGGTAGCGCTCGCCTAGGAAGGTGTCGGTGCGGGCGGCCGCCGCTGCGGCCTCACCGAGCGCTGCCTTGAGGTAGGGGTTGCCCTTGCCGGTCTTGCCGCCGCGGATGACGGGACCGGACTGGATGGTGCGCGGGCACAGTTTGGCCCAGGACACTAGGTGCTCGGGTGTGGGAAAGCGAGTCATGTCCAGCCCAATCTCGGCGATGATCGTCTGCGCGGCGCGCTGGCCGACGCCGGTGATCTCGTCGAGCCGCTCGACCGCGGTCAACCGCAAGGCCTCGACCACCGTGGCGGTGTCGCTGTCCACGCCGATCGCGGTGGTGGTGGGAGGACCCAGCGCGGTTGTTCGCTCGCCGGTTGCCGGCGGCCCGGCGCCGCCCGATCCGCCGCGATCGCCGGTGTGGGGATCGGATTCGTCCATGGCGTCGATGAGCTGCTCGATGCGGGCACTTAGGGCGCCGATCTTGGCGGTCAGCGCATCGATTTGACCCAGCAGCAGCCGCGCCAGCTCTCCGTGGTGGTCATCGAAGCGACCGTCCAGCGCGGTGATCAGCTCCGAGCGCTTGGCTTTCATCCGCCCGCGGGCCAAATCGGCCAGTCGGCGTGGGTCGCGCTCACCGGCGATCAGGGCCTCGACCATGTCGCGCGTCGACAATGTGTCCAGTTTCGAGGCCACCGCCGACACCTTGATCGCCGCGTCCTCGAGCAGCTTCTCCAGCCGCTGCCAGTAGCGGGTGCATTCCCGGATCAGATCCTCGCGCAGCCGGGTGTAGTCACGCAGCACCCGGATCGGCGCCGGCGGGACGAAACTAGGCCGCAGCAGGCCCTTTTCGGTCAGCTTGGCCAGCCAGACTGCATCGAGTTTGTCGGTTTTGGGTCGGCCGGGCACGTTCTTCACATCCCGGGAATTAACCAACTGCACATCCAGGCCGGCGTCTTCGAGCAGGTAATACCAAATCCGCCAGTCGGGTAGCTCCGGCGCGTCGCCGCGCCGGAGCCCCCTAAGAACCGGCCGTGCCCGCTTTCCAGGCAACCGGCTCAAGCAAGCCCCGAAGGCTCCTCAGTTGGGATGGCAGAGTGCTGGTACACGCCGATGCGGTCTGGGTGACGGCCACGGCAGTGTGTGTGATCAACTTCTGCAGATTGCGGACCCGTTTCAGGTCCCCCGCCTGTGTCGCCGTGAAGATTCGTCGCCGCAGCCGCCGTACGTTATCCGCGACCCGACGCCAATCCACGGCGTCCCAGTCGATGATCTCGTCCTCAGGTCCGTTCACCGTCACGGTGTCCAACTTGCCCATCGGTTCTGGCGTCTCCGATCGTCTGGTCTTCACAGGCTCACCCGACCCACGTCAGCTCCCTTTCGGGCCGGGCAGCACGCCCGTATCCGACCGGTTATGCAGCAACCGTCCGGCGGAGGAGCCGAATCGTGCGGTTGCCGGTTTCCCGTCGCCTTTCGGCGTGTCGGCGTTCGCTTCTTGGGTCATCCAGCGCCCGCTGGGGGGTTGCACCTTCCTTACGGTCGGCCTACCGGCGGAATCGATCGCCGGACCCCAACGGGGTTGTCATGTTGCGCATGAACAAGATTCGACCGGGCAGGGTGCCCCCTTTACCCCGGGGACGGTGGTGCGCTCCCGGCCGGCGACTACCCTCCGGCCGGCACCCGCCGCTTTCCAGCGGCCAGTCCCTACGGCCCCGCTGACACATCCCATCGGCGGGGGTCACCTTCACGAGGCGTCATCAGGGGTTCACTCACGTTCACCCATCACCCCAGGACGACCGGATGCCGCCCCGGAGCCGGGAAGCGCGCTGGCTTCCCGCCGGTCTTCTCCTCGCCCGCAGCCCCCGGATGGAACGGGAACCGCTTCGGCTTGGACCCCGGGCTTCGCACCCTGCAGTCACCCGCAGAGCACGCCGAGGCGGAGACAGGCCCTCACGCACTGGCCCGAGTACTACACCTACGGCATCAACCGAACCTCCAAACGGTGCCTCCCACTTCACTCATGCACCCTCATGTCGCACGTAATCTGAGGTGGACTCCACGGTCACCTTGTCAATGCCCAGCTTCACCAGCTGCTCGGCCAGTTCGGTGATGGCGCCGGTGCGCGCGGGCACGTCCCACACTCGGCTAAACCGCCGCCCTGACTTGCCGGGCAGCCGAACACACACCTTGCCGGTCGCCTTGGCCACGTCGATCGCCGCGGCCCGCTCGACAACGAGCTCGTGTTCGGCGTCGGGAATCTCCACCGGCTCTACCATCGCCGGGTTCTGCTTGGTCTTACGTCGTGCTCCCACTTCGCTTGCCCTCCAATCCCATTCCATCGGGTGGGCCGCCCGGGGGCCTCGGTCAAGGGAACCGAAATTCTGACCGGCGTGCTCGAAGCGACAGTGCGTGACCCTTGCAGGTCGGGCCCCGGCGCCAAGCTTGTCTGCGGGCTCACCCACCCAAGAAACGATCGACGTCGACAGGCGACCCGGCCACATTTTCACGCCTGCGAGGCGTCCCCCGGAGGGATATGGAGCTTGTCTCAGTTGGTGGGCTTTGGATACATGGCGTTGACGGCGATCACGACGGTATGAATGGAGGCCCTATGCAGACGCTGGCAGACCGGCGTAGACGCCGGTTCCCAAAAGCACGACAGCTGAACCGTTTTGAGGTCTACTTTCGACCTGAAAAACTGAGCGGGTGCTGGATCTGGTGCTGGTGTTGCGGGCTGCTGCGCTGGCCTGTGAGCCTCGTTCGGTTTGCCTGTTACCCGGCGAGGGCGCTGATCTTGACCAGGTTGTGGGCGAGGACTCCATGTCCGGTCCAGATCTGGCGCCTTCGGTGCCGTCGATGCGGGTGCGGTCCCAGCCGTAGCCGCGTTTGAGGTGGCTAACTACTTCGACCTGAAAAAATCGGCGCGTTGATCCTTAGGTTGGGGGTGTTGAACAGGAAAGATGGCCTCAAGCCCTTGTGCGAGAAGGGATTGAGGCCATCGTGTTTCGTACTGTAGGCGATCAGGTGTCGCTTTGGGAGGCAGTGCTTCCTGCGGAGTTGTTGAAGTTGCCCGACGAGTTGGCGCGGGTCGACGGGTTGCTCGATGATCCGGTGTTTTTCGCCCCGTTCGTGCCGTTCTTCGATCCGCGGATCGGTCGTCCGTCCACACCGATGGAGACCTATCTGAGGTTGATGTTTTTGAAGTTTCGCTGACCTGGACCGAACTAAACCCTTCGCGGACATGTCAACCCGCACGTGCGAGCACTGCGCCGCCGCGATGAAGCTCGTGGAAGAACACGCCGTTTCCGAGCAATTCACCCGACAGACCTGGTGGAAATGTACTGAGTGCGGGCGTTCGCGCTATTACAGGGCGTAGATCAGACTTACAGTCCCGCCACTACCGGCCGTGGAGGTAGGTGCCCCGGAAAAACGAACGTTTTCGGGACAGCGTCGGTGGGGCGCACGCACTGGTCAGCTCAGCACTGGTCAGCTTACTAGTCGGTCAGGTGTCGGCTGCTGTCTACGATTCCAGGCGGACCGAAATTGAGGCGGTGTGGCCGACTCGATTCGCCCGCGCCAACATTGATCGACACCCGGTGTGTGTGGGGGGAGGGTTATTGCTGGCATTACCTGGCCCGGGTCAGCCAGCCGTGTTCTACTGACTTCTGATTCCACGCAACCGGGGGATTGAAATGAGTCAACATGGTCGTGCGATGACCGGGGAAAACAGCGACCCGCACGTGGCGGTGGACACGCGGGTCCGCGTGTATCCGGGCACCGACGCTGAAGCCAGTGGCGTCGTGGTCGACGATTTCGGAGAGAGCGCCGGCTACGCCGTTGATATTGGTGCCATCCACATAGCTGATGCTGCTCGCAGGTGGGCAGTAATGCTCGACGTCGGCGGTCTGGTGTTCGTCGACAGCAGCCAACTGCTCCCAGAATAAGCGGCACGATCCAGCGGTAGGGGACGGTCCCGGCTAATCGGACGATTACACGTCACCAATCCGCCGGGAACCAACGTTCAACAGGCCACGGCGGCGGGTGGGTGTCGCCGGCCCAACGACTTGGGCGATGGCTCCGAATCAGATACCTGTTTCCGACGTCGTCGACTGGTAACGGGCGCGGCCCGAGACACTGGGAGCGGCGCCTCGGCAGCTTGAAAGCCGAAGCAACCTTCCGGGTGGGTCGCTCAAACGTATAGGTGGAAGACGCAGCGGCGCGTGATGGTGGGCAGGTGGATGGCTAGGGTCGAAGCGACGCCACCATGGAGCCGTTCGGTTTCTGCGACAATCGTTGTCACCCAGCGATATCGGCGTCAGCTCATCGGCACAATACTCGCGCTCGCCGATGTCGAACCGCAGTGTGAGCAGTTCACTGCTGAGGCTGCAGTAGGGTGCGGATTTCTGGCGGGAGCTGATCGAGGACCTTGTCCATCTGGGCCGGCGGGAGATGGTGCAAAACGGCCGCAGTGGTCGCCGCGGCTACCTTGCCGACGTCGTGGAGGGAGATGTTGGCCTCACGGAGAAATCGGACTGAGTATTCCTCGGCACCGTACTTTTCGGGGACGGCGTTGGGATTCCAGCCCGCGTAGAACACGCCCCTAATGAGGTCGGGCAGCTGAGCCGCAAAGTGGGCGCTGGCCTCCACGGTGAGCCGATCACGCAGGGTGTGCAGCCACGCGCGCAGCACTCGGTAGGCGAACTCCCGATCCTCGGTGTCGAGCTCCCTGGCCACGTCATTGATCCACGTGTGCGCGGTGTGCATCGCGTGGTCAAGCGCCGAGACCTTCGTGTTGGTGGACATGACTACCTCCTGCGGTCCTGATTCGATAGCCGTGGCTTGGTGATGGTCGCCTTCTTGCGATGGTGAGAGTGGGCTGTGGCGGCCTCACCTACGCGCAGTCGGTGCAGATCAGCTGACCGCCCTTTGAGCTCGCCAAACGGCTCATGTGGTGGATGAGAAGGCAGCTCGAGCACGTGAATTCGTCTGCTCGCTTCGGGATGACCGGCACGAAGACGTCTTCGCCGACGACATCAGCGCTTGCCAGTTCAACCGCGCGCTCCATGTCGGATCCGTCGGCATCGTCGATATCAGCCCATTTGGAGACGAGGTCCCGGCCGGGCAGCATTTCTTCCAGCGGCTCCTCAACGCGCAGTCGGTTGTCGTTGTATTCGCTACTCGTCGCTCGTAAAGCCCGCCGATCAGAGAGCAGCGACTGAGGCTGTCGCCGGGTACGCAGGGCACTCACCATGTTCCCTCCTCGGTAGATCTCAGGGACGTAGCTTCCGATGGGACCATGACGAGTCGGCCCGCAATAGGGTCCGAAGTCCCAAGGCCCCGCAGCCATTCGGCTTCGACCACTGCCTTTGGCGCGGATAGCTCGTTCGTGCGCCGGTTTAGTCGCGGACGACAAGGATGGAGCACTCGGCGTAGCCGAAGATTGACGGGCCCCCAGGATCGAACAACTGCAGGATCTGGCCGGCGTCGGTGCGGCCGATGATCGCTAGTTGGATGGGCTGCTGGCTGCCAGCGACGAATTCAGCGACCCTGTCGGGGCGGCGACGGGGTGCACGGACACGTCGCGGTAGCGGTCACGCCAGACATCAAGGCGGTGATCCAGTCGGTCGTAGTGGGTTTGGTCGCTATGCGGCCGCCGCAGGCCGAGCGCCATGAGCGGGGCGGCCCGTAGCGCGGCCTCGGCGAAGCCGCGCTCAATGACCGCATGGCTATCGACGGGGTTATCGACGGCAACGACGATCCAGCCAGGATTCGCCGGCGGGGTTTGGCTGTGCGGGCGAATGATCGCCACCGGGCAGCATGCGGCAGCGCGGCAGCGGTCGAGCCCAGCGGTAGTGCTGGTGGCCGTCGTGGTGTCACTGCTGGCCGCACCCTTCGCCGCCGCCGCTGTCGGCACCGCAGTCCATGATGCCCGCAGCCACCTGTACGCCGAGCAGGCCCAGACTCGACACGCCGTCACCGCCACGGTGACCGACGTCCACCCCATCGGCGCGGAACCAGCCGCGCCGCATGAGGTGATCACCGCGCCTGCCCGGTGGGTGATCAGCGGATCCGAACACATCGGCGCGGTAAAAGCCAGGCCGACCGTTCAAATCGGCGACCGTGCTGACATCTTGGTCGATGACGAGGGTCAGCAGGTCGACGAGCTCACGGCGCTCTCGCGTGCCGCTGATGATGCGGTCGTGGCCGCCGTCGTGATCTGGTTGATCGTCATCGCCGCGACTGCCGCCCTGCTGGCCCTCATCCGGGCCATGCTGGATCACGTCCGCAAGACTGGATGGCAGCACGACATCGACGACCTGCTCTGCCGCGGCGGCGGTCAGACGAACATCCAACCTTAGCGTGGTCAGTCGACGCGCCAGGGGACTTCATTGGCTGGGATCCCGGTGAGCAGTGCGTTGGCGTCTCGCTGGCCCAATTTGATGCACGCCCGAATATATTCCTGATCGAAATACAGGTAGCTGACCAGGTCCCCGCGGCGTGGGCCGTCCCCCTCGAGCGCGTGTGCCATCAGGCGTAGTTCGAGCTGTCGCAGTCTCTGCCCGAGCGCACCGGAGTAGCGGGGTTTACAGCGCAGGACATCGAGTGCCAGCCGGCCCAGCGTTTGGCTGTGCGCCGGACCGACGAAAACATAGGGGATCTTCTTGCGCAGTCGCCCGGTCGCCGTGGCCACCAGTTCATCTTTGGCCAGCAAGGCGTTGATCTTGTCCAGTGTCCGCAGATCCTCAACCATGCGGTCGGCGAGGACGCTGTCGACAAACTCGATCAGGATGTCATCGACATCGGGGGCGAGTCCACCGGCTTGCGGTGTTGTGGTGGTGTCACGCATCGGACGCGTGGCGACGACAACCAGCGCATCGGCGTCGAGTGCCAGCGCGGGCTTGAGCGGAGCATGAAGCCTTAGCCCCCCGTCGAGATACCAGCCGGGCGAGCCTGACGGTTTGCACACCCGCACCGCCGGAAACAGCATCGGGATGGCGCAGGACGCAAGGACATGCTCGGGTTGCATCTGCACGGCGACGTAGTCAAGTGGGCGTTCATCATCGCTGCCCGGCACCGGTACGCCATCGTCACGGTCGACGAAAACAACAGTGCGGTCGTCGGTGCTGGAGGTGGTCATAACGGCCAGGGTGAGGCCCTTGTCGGCGATGTTGTCGCGCAGTCGTTGTCGGTCAATGGCTTGTTGGAGTGTGCGTCGCAGCGGCGCGGTGTCGAGCAGTCGGGTCAGCCTGACACCGGGCAGGCGCAAGAGTTGGCCGACAAGGTGCGCTGCCACGCCTGGCAAGGTGACAAGCGGTGATCGGTATACCTCGGACACCGCGATGGCGTGCCACAGGTCGAGAACGCGACGAGCTTGGTCGGCGGGTGGCAGATGGGTCGACGCGGCGAAGAGTGTCGCGGTGATCGCGCCCGCGCTGGTGCCGACGTACACCCTGGGTTCGCAGCCCACGGCACGCAGCCGTGGCACCAGCACCGACAGCGCGCCGGCTTCATAGCCGCCGCGCGCCCCGGCGCCGCCGACCACGATCGCTACCCGCTTGGGCGGCACCGGCTTAACACCCGAGGGTTGGTAGTGATCGATCCATCGGCGAGCGAGCCAGGATACCTATCGTGTGAGCTTGACCGCCCGATGCGCTGGCCATTGTTTCAGTATCGCGGGCGCGGCCGATGCGACGCGATCAAATCGTTGCTGCCAAGCCAGACCAGTGGAGCCCGATTTGGGCTTCTGTTCAGATCGTGCGTCAGGACCGTCATTCAGAGGTCTGGCTCCAGGCGCGGCCGCTGCCGGCGCCTGCCCGAGTTAGGGTTGGCCATGGCCTCGGTGAGGATGAGAGCTGGGAGCTGCTGGCCAAGCGCTGGAGCGTCATTGTCCAGGGCACCGCCGAAGTGTTGTCGACCAGCGCGGAGGTCGATGAGGCCGACCGCGCCGGGCTGCGGCCATGGGTCGCAACGCTGAAGCTTCGCTACGTTCGTATACACGCCTCAACCATTATCGGCCGACGACTCCGTTTCGGCCCAGAACCCGATCGCGACATCACAGCCGCCTGACCATTTATACCCTGGCCGAGAGATGCCGCCCCGCGCCGATCAAACACGCGCTACGCCCGATGACCGAGGGAATCGGCTAACCCTCACACGGAAGTGCGCGGCTTGAGCTCAAGAACATTCCGGTCACCCGACGCGCGCCGCTTGTGTCGTCGAACAGGTTGGCCGACAGCGCATTCGGCGGTGCCGACGCCAGGATGTGCGATCACTTTCCCCGGTTACGGGCTGACAGCATAGATGTGATCAGGGGAGATGACCGTGGTGATGGCGGCGGCGAGCGTCGTGCTTGGGTCAGCGCCGCGGTAATGGATGTCGGTGTTGGTGAGGATGACCAGCGTTAGTTGTTTCTCCGGCAGGTAGACCGCCACGGTTTCGTAGCCCGGTAGCGTGCCGTTGTGCCCGATCCAGCCGGCGAGATTGAAAATTCCCAATCCATATCCGATTTGGGTGGGCACACTCGGCTCATCTACCGTCTCTAGCCGTTGTCGCTGCATCGCCGGGGAAAGCAATCTGCCCGTGGCGGCCGCGGGCGCCCAGATGTGCAAATCCTCGAGTGTGGAAATCATCGCGGCGGCGGCCCAGCCCCACGACGGATCCCAGTCGGTGGCGGTGGCTTCGCCACCGTGAGCGGTCCAGTTGGTATAGCCCTGGGCATGCGGCTGTGGAAATTCATTGCCTGTGGGGAAACTGGTGTGTCTCATGCCCAGCGGCGTGAGGATGTGGTCACGGATGTAGTCGGGCAACGATTGCCCGCTGACTTTTTCCACCACCAGACCCAGCAAGACGGAATTGGTGTTGCAGTACCCGAATGCCTGCCCGGGCGATGATACTGCTGATTGCGCGAACGCGTATCCGAGGAGTTCCCGGGGGCTGAAATGGCGGTGCGGGTCAGCGGTGTAGGCCTGCTGGAATGCCGAGCTATCGGAGTAGTTGTAGAGCCCGCTTTGCATTCTGGCCAACTGCCGCAGCGTAATTCGATTGCCCTGCGGGACCCCATCGAGGTACTTGGCGATCGGACCGTCCAGGCCGACCTTGCCCTGATCAGCAAGCTGCAGCACCGCGGTCACCGTGAAGGTCTTTGTTTCACTGCCGATTCGGCTGTAGAAGTCGGGGTTCATTGCGGCGCCGGTGGCCTTGTCGGCGACCCCGACCGCGCGCACGTACCGACCCTGCGGTCCCCACACGCCGATGATTGCGCCGGGGATAGACGCCGAGCGCATCGCATCATTGATGGCGCCGTCAAGCCGCCCAACCGTAGCCGGGTCGAATTCCTGTACCGCGCGTGATGAGCTGCCGGTTACCTCAGCCGGCGACTGCACCGGTGGTGCTTGGTGGCCGCATGCGGGTGCAACGGCGAGCAGCGCCGCGGCGACGATCCTCAGCAGGATATCCCGCCATTGGCTGCGTTGAGATGTGAGTGAACGCCCAGATGTCGCCGGTGCGGCGTCGGTGATCCTCAACTGCGGACACCTGCTGGAGTTATCCGGGGATGGGTGTCGCTGCACACGGACACGACCTCCAGCAGATCGTCGGGTCGCGCCGCGACACGAATCCCGAATCGGCGGCTGGTGTGCTCAATGGTCGCGCGCAGCCATTCGGCGTCGGTCTGCGAGGCACGCTCGAGTCGCATCCGCCGCACGCGCAGCGGAATCATCTGCAGCGAGACCAGTTCACCGCCGACCGGATCGGTGCAGACCGAATACAGCAGTCTGAGGTCGCCGCGGAAGGACTCGTGGCCGCCGATGCCTTCATAGTCGTCGATGACATCACCGCACCCGTACAGGATCGGTTTGCCGCGGTATATCTCGATCGGCCGGGGATGGTGCGAGGAGTGTCCGTGAACGATGTCGACGCCGGCGTCGATCAACCGGTGTGCGAACGCGATTTCGCTTGGTCCCACGGCGTAGCCCCAGTTGGGTCCCCAATGCACCGACACGATGGCGACATCGCCGTCGTGTTTGTGCGCCAGCACGCCTGCCGCCACGTCGTCGGCGACGTCACGGACCGACGGATCCCCGATCAACCACACGCCGGGCCGGTCGCGGTGGGCTGCCCAGGATTCGGGAACGCCGGCCGATTTCATCGCCACCGAGCCGATGAGCACCCGCTGTTCACCGTGAGCCGTCACCACCGCCGGGCGGCGTGCGGAAACCAGGTCGGCTCCCGCCCCGGCGCCCTGGATCCCCGCCCGGGTGAGCGCCGCGACGGTGTCGGTCAGCCCCTGGTAGCCGAAATCGAGAATGTGGTTGTTGGCCAGGGCGCACACGTCCGGCCGTAACGCGGCCAGCGCGGGCAGATTATCCGGGTGCATCCGATAACACACCGCCTTGCGCTCTGCGAATTCACCGTTGGCGGTGATCGTTGTCTCGAGGTTGATCAGACGAACGTCGGGTGCGACGTCGTCGAGGACCGCCGGCACCTCACCCCAGGGCCAGCGCCAATCCACCGGGCGCGGAATCGGCCCATTTGCGTGCTCGGCCAGCCGGACGTACCCGCGCGCATCACGCAAATACGGTTCGCGTAACTCCGGTTCGCCGGGATGGGGCAGGATCTGATCGACGCCACGGCCGAGCATGACGTCACCACCCAGCAGCACCGTCACCGCATCAGAATCACCGACCACGCCCGACCACCGCCGCCCAGAATCTATCGCCGACATCTACGCGCGTCATGGCGCACAAAGCAGATCATCTCGATCTGCCCGAAGGCGGCATGCCCGTCTTGCGACGCTGCGTCAAGACCAAGGCGGTTTGGCTTTACTGGACCAACACCGCACTTCGGAACAGACCACCGAATTTCCCCGGCACCGCCACCATCGCATCGCACCCAACTGCGCGGCGAGGGGCCAAACGTCCTCAAGAATGCGCCCAAAGGTCACATTGCCCGCCGAAAAGGTTCGGCACGCGAGCACCCGGGGGATGGTGAAGCCGAGCTCGGTGCCGCGCTTGGCGCGATCACCGGCGAACGGTGCTCAGCCGTTCGACCGGCGATCATCCAGCGGGCCGGGTTGAGCATGAACGTCGGCACCACAACCCCTCAACCGCGACACGCCTTGGGGTTACCGCGCGGGCTCAGTCGTGACCTCCCTGCCCCTGTGGGGCTGAAAGACCTTGCCCCGCAAGATTCGTGGTTACTAGAAGGGTGGGGCAAGGTACGCCGCGTGCTACGCCCTGGTGGCCTGCACCTCTACACCGTCCGCCACACCGGTGATGCCCATTACGGAATCGGCACCGACCACGGCGACGGCATGTTCGAAAATGGCGGGTTCATCGTGCATTTCTTCGACCGACCGCTCGTGGACCGGCTCGCCGTCGGATACACCATGCTCGACCTGACCGGCTTCGAAGAGGGCGACCTGCCTCGACATCTATGGCGCATCACCCTCCGACGAAATCAACCGACGTGAACCAGATACACCCACACCAAGTGACTGCGGTCGGGATTTGAGATGTGCATTCGTCGGCGTATCGGAGGGTAACTGGCTAGTGACCTGGTCCCATCATGCCGCCTGGTCCCATCATGCCGCCGGGCCCCATCATGCCGCCGCCCATCATCTGCTGCATCATCGCTGGCATACCCTCCTGCACGAACCCGGTGACTTCCCGTGCGTGTGCGCGAATGGCTTCGGTGAGCGCGGGGTCATCGGCGGTCTCCTCGGCGATCACACCCGTGGAAGTGAAGGTGAGCTGGCGGCGGTAGCCGCTGGCCTGACGGAAGAGCGTCGGCAGGCTCTGGCTCATGCAGCTGACCTCGGCTCCCTGATCGAGGTGGGAGTACATGCTTGAGACATGCGCCTGTAGTTGGGCGGTGAGGTCTGGGGACTTCGATTCGGTGGTGGTGCGCACGCCGCCGGGAATGTCCTCCACGACACGGTTGATCTCGCGGTGCCGCATGAACATCTCCATGTAGCGGCTCATGTCCACCGGACCGGTACCCATAAAGCCGCCTCCGTCGGTGAGGCGGATAGCTGTCGTAGGGGGTTCAAAGATGCTGCGAAAGACATACCCCAGACCTACGATGCTGCCCGCTCCGAGCGCACCTAGAGCGGTGAGCACCCTGCGTCGCGTCAGCCTAGCCATTCCTGACCTGACTTCCCGCCGATCTGAAACCCCCTGGTTGACTGAATGATTGGCCGCCGCGCTGCCGAGATGAGCCGCCAGCCTAAGGTGCTGCGGCCGGGGCTTGTGCGGTGCTCAGGGAATCGATTGCCGCCTGTAGTTTTCCCGTGACCTGGTCAGCGACGTCCTTTAACGCAGGCTCACCGGTCACTTCAACCAACAGCTTGGCCGCGCACTCAATTACCGTGAAAGCGGCGGGCTAGCCGCAAGGTCGCCGGCGCCGACGAACTCGACCGGCTCAACTAACCCGCGATGCCTTCAGGACTTGAGGACGCGGGCAACGGTGCCCACGGAGCACTTTACCTCGGCCGCTATCGCACGCAAGGACTTCCCGGCGTCGTGCAATGCGTGAATCTGCCTATCACGCTCCCCGGTATCGGCCCGTCCGCTAGGCCTCACCTTGCCGTCACGGCCAGTGACTACGCGGTCTCGACCGGCGGCTTCGCCTTGCGGGGTGCCTTTAAGATGGTGATCAGGCTCACGGTAGCCAACCCGATTACCCGGGATGCTCAGGTCGCTCCTGTTCTCCCTTATTCGTGACATGTATCCAACTCCCTTATTCGTGACATGTATTCAACTGTGCCAGTTTTGTTAACGCAGTTGAATGCTCAATAGGAAACTTCCTTACGCTGTGAGACTTTCCCGGTCTAGTCGCTGCTGGCCGATGACATCGCCTGAATAGCCGCCAACTATGCCTGTTCGTCGTCTGACTTGCTCAGTGCCCGGTCCGCGCTCCGCACAATGCTGCGGTGGAACTCGTACTGCGCGGTGACGAGCTGGTCGGCCAATTCGATGGCGGCGTCGACGAAGATCGACAATCAGTGCCGGTGATCGGCGCCCGCCCGTGGAGACGCGAGCCGGTACACGTCGATCAATCGGCTGAGATCGGTTGCGGTGACAATGCCGACTAGACTGCCCGCGTCGATGACAAGAGCGCGGTTACCGGCGCCTGATCCCAGACGCTCCAGCAGTGCGGTGAGCGGCTCGTCCGGTGCCGCCGTGGGCACCCGAGGTAGGGGTATCGCGGCCTCGCGCACTAAGGTGGCGGCGCGCTGGGTCGGTGCGATGCCGCGCAGTTGCGCCAGGGTGATCAGCCCAATGATCGATCCGTCGCGGTCGGCGACTGGATACGCTGAGTGGCGATCGCCCAGCAGGTAATGCTGAATGAAATCCTCGATGGTGATGTCGGCGGGAGCCGTGTGCGGGTGGGCGGTCATCACGTCGGCGACGCGGACACCGGCGATGGCTTGCCGGGTGATCACCTGTGCCTCCTCCTCGCGGGAAGCGGCGAAGATAAACCACCCGATGAATGCCAACCACACGCCGCCGACCAGGGCTCCCGCCAGAAACTCCAGCAGCCCGAGCGCGATCAGAATGAACGCGAGTATGCGCCCGGCGCGCGCTGCGCCGACGCTGGCGCGCACGGGATCGCCGTAGCGGCGCCATAGGTAAGCCTTCAGGACCCGCCCGCCGTCCAACGGGGCGCCTGGTAACAGATTGAACAGGCCGAGCAGCAGGTTGATGCCTGCGAGCCACCACGCGACGCCGACCACGATGTGTGCAACCCCGAGCGTGCCGAGTCCGTAAGCCGCGCCCCCGAAGACCGCCGCGAGCGCCAGGCTCATCAGCGGACCCGACACCGCAATCCGAAACGCCTCCTTAGGTGTCTTCGCTTCGCCCCCGAGGCGGGTGACGCCGCCGAACAGCCACAGCGTCACGTCGAACACCTTGACGCCGGCGCGGCGCGCGAGGATCGCGTGCGTCAGTTCGTGGGCCAGCAGCGAGCCGAGCAATATCAGCGCACCGCACGCCCCGGCCAGCCAGTAGGCCCCTTTCGAGTAGCCCGGCACAGCGCTTGGCAACGTGGAGGCCAGGCTCCAGGTGAACAGCCAGAGGATGACCAGCACGCTCCAGTTGACGCTGACCGGAAATCCGGCGATCCGTCCTATCGGGATGCCGCCCATGTCGAATAACCTCCAAAGATGGTGCCGGACAACGTCTTAGTGTTGGCGTGCGACGATCACCGGGATGCGCGCCGCGTGCACCACGGCGGTGCTGACCGAGCCGAGCAGCATTCCGGCGAATCCGCCCCGGCCGTGGCTGCCGACCACGACGAGTTGGGCGGACTCGGATTCATCGAGGAGATGGCGCGCTGGGCGGTCAAACACCAGCCGGCGGTGAACGGTGACGTCGGGATAGCGTTCCTGCCAACCAGCCAGGCGTTCCGCCAGGATTTCCGCTGCCCGGGATTGCAGGGCCGACCATTCCATGCTCAGCACACGCGAGATGTCTGAGTCGGTCCAGGCGTGCAGGGCCACCAGGTCCACGCCGCGGAAAGAGGCCTCGTCGAAGGCGATCGCGGTGGCCAGCTCCGATGCCGGCGAGCCGTCAATGCCGACCAACACCGGTAATTGCGAGGGTCCCAGCAGGATCGGGGCCTCGTCGTGGATCACCGCGACCGGGCAGTGGGCGTGGTGGATTAATCCGGTGCTGACCGAGCCGAGCAGGGTCCGCTGCAGCGCTTCTTGTCCGCGGCAGCCGACCACCATCATGTGCGCCTCTTTGGACAGATCGATAAGGCTCGGCACGGGCGCTGCGCACAACAGTTCGCTGTGGATCTCGGGTCGGTTGCCGTCGGCCACGCTGTCTTCGGCGACCTTGATCGCATCGGCGATGACCTTGCCGGCCTCTTCTCCGTGCTCTCGCTGCAGCTCGGCCGGGATCGGAGCGGCGGGCCAGACGGCTGGCCAGCTTGAGACGTGCACGAGGGTCAGCGGAACGTTGCGCATGGTTGCCTCGCGTGCGGCCCACCGTAGGGCCATCGTCGATGACGGGGATCCGTCGACTCCGACCACGACACCCGGATGTGTGCTTCGACCAGACATTTCGCCATCCTTCCTTGTGGATGCCGGGTACGACAGGGCGCGATGTCGCCGACGCTAGATGGTCGGCGATCACCGGTCAGGAGGCCTTGGTCCCCACGGGAGTGGCCTTACGGCCCTTCGGCCCGGCGACCCATCGCGACACACTCGGGGGATGAAGCACATCGACGATCGTGGCAATGCCGGGCGTCCACTGGCCCAACGGCTGGCTTCCTTCCGCGGCGATATGAGGCTGTTCGACGATCGTGTCGATGCCGGACGTCAGCTGGCCGAGCGCCTGGAATCATTGCGGGGTCAGGACATTGTGGTGTTGGGGCTGCCGCGAGGCGGGGTCCCGGTGGCCTTCGAAGTCGCCAAGGCGCTGCGGGCGCCGCTGGATGTTCTGGTGGTGCGCAAGCTCGGCGTGCCGTTTCAGCCGGAACTGGCGTTTGGCGCCATCGGTGAGGGCGGGGTGCGGGTGATCAACGAGGCCGTCGTGCGGGAAGCCGACCTGTCCGAGGAAGAGATGGCCGCCGTTGAAGCCGAGCAGCGGGTCGAACTGCGACGCCGCTCCGAACGGTTCCGTCGGGGGCGTGACCAGATCTCGTTGGCGGGGCGGACGGCGGTGATCGTTGATGACGGCGTCGCGACCGGCGCGACCGCCAAGGCCGCTTGCCAGGTGGCCCGCGCCCAGGGCGCCAGCCCGGTGGTGTTGGCGGTCCCGATCGGCGCCGACGACATCACCGAGAGGTTCACCGGATACGCCGACGAGGTGGTCTGCTTACAAACGCCTGAATTCTTTTTCGCCGTCGGTCAGGGATACCGCAACTTCGCCCAGACCTCCGACGATGAGGTGATCGCGCTGCTGGATCGCGCCCGGGAGGGTTTCCGCGAGCCCGCCGCCGTCAGCACGCCTGGCGACCCGTTGTTGCGCGATGAGGAAGTCCGGGTGAGCGCCGGCCCGGTGGTAGTGGCCGGGCACCTCACAATTCCGGAGCACCCGCTGGGGATCGTGGTTTTCGCCCACGGCAGCGGCAGCAGCCGCCACAGCCCGCGCAACCGCTATGTCGCCGAGGTCTTGAACGGGGCGGGCCTTGCCACGCTGCTGTTCGACCTGCTCACGCCCGACGAGGAACGCAACCGCGCCAACGTCTTCGACATCGAGCTGCTGGCGCGCCGGCTGGTCGACGTCACCGGCTGGCTGGCCAGCCAGCCCGACACCGCGGCGCTGCCGGTCGGCTACTTCGGCGCCAGCACCGGGGCCGGCGCGGCGCTGGCCGCCGCGGCCGATCCGCGGGTGACGGTGGCAGCGGTGGTGTCGCGCGGCGGCCGGCCCGATCTCGCGGGCCAGGCGCTGACCAAGGTGCGCGCGCCCACGCTGCTCATTGTGGGCGGATACGATGAAATCGTCCTCGACCTGAATCGACGGGCGGGGTCGGTGATGCCGGGCACGTGCGAGATCGTGGTGGTCCCCCGGGCCACCCACCTGTTCGAGGAGCCGGGCACCCTCGAGCAGGTCGCGGTGCTGGCCCGTGACTGGTTCATCGACCACCTGAGCCGGGTGGCTGCGACCGCCAACCAATAGTGCCGCACGAAAAGCCATGGCCACACGCGACGCCCATAAACCGGCCTGCATCGCAGACGGCACAGCCGTGGTCACCCTGGTGGAGGGGCCGACCTTCTGCCTGTCCAACACCCACGGCGACATTGTCCCCGGCACGTCGCACGGTTTGTTCTTCCGTAATACCCGGGTGCTGTCGCGGTGGGAGCTGCTTGTTGACGGTCACACGCCCGAAGTGCTGTCCGTGCAGACCCCCGAAGCCTTCACCGGACAATTCATTCTGCGCAAAGCGCCGCGTGCAGGATTCCGTGACACCAATTTGTTGCTGGTGCGTGAACGATTCATCGCCGGCGGGCTGCGTGAAACGATCACGCTGGAAAACCTCGGTCATGAAAGCACCGTGGTATCTCTGGAAATTCACGCCGACGCCGATTTCGCCGATCTCTTTGCGGTCAAAGAGGGCCGTGCACCACTGCACGGTGCGGAATCAACGGTGCTGGGCACCGAACTGATGCTGGCCGATCAGGCCGATCCCGCACGCGGATTGTCTGTGGTCGCGTCTGGGGATCCGACCCTGATACCCGGGGTGCTGTCCTGGCAGATCGTGCTGCCAGCCCACCAGCGCTGGCAAGCCGAGATCGTCGCGCAACCAACACCGGCGCACCGGCCGGTACCGACGCGGCGCGACCACATCAAGACCAGAGGCCCGGGCCGGCTCATCGAAGCATGGCGCCACACCGCCACCGACCTGACCGCCGAGGATGAGGTGCTGACCCAGGTGTTGCGCCGAACAAAAGGCGACCTGGGGGCGTTGCTGATCCGCGACGAAAACGCTGGCACCAGGCCGTTCGTCGCGGCGGGGACTCCCTGGTTTATGAGGCTGTTCGGCCGCGACAGCCTGCTGACCGCGTGGATGGCGCTGCCGCTGGATGTTGGCCTGGCGGTCGGCACACTGCAGCGACTCGCCCGGTTGCAGGGGCGGCGCATCAATCCGATGACCGAGGAGGAACCGGGCCGGATCCTGCACGAGCTGCGTGGTGGGCCGACCAGCGCTGACGCGCTCGACGGCGTCGCCTACTACAGCTCGGTCGACGCCACCCCGCTGTTTGTCATGCTGTTAGGCGAGTGCTGGCGGTGGGGGGCCGACGAAGCCGCGGTGCGCTCGCTGCTGCCGGCCGCCGATGCGGCGCTGGCCTGGGCCGAGGAGTACGGCGACCGCGACGGCGACTGCTTCATCGAATACCAGCGGGCCACCACCTCTGGGCTGATCCATCAGGGCTGGAAGGACAGCTTCGATGGGATCAACGACGCCGAGGGCCGCATCGCTGAGCCGCCGATCGCGCTGTGCGAGGTGCAGGGCTATCTGTATGCGGCGCTGCTGGCGCGCGCCGAGCTGGCCGACGCGTTCGGCGATCCGGCCGAAGCCAGCCGGCTGCGTGACCGCGCCGACACCCTGCGCGGCAAGTTCCTGGAAGCGTTCTGGCTCCCCGAAAAGGGTTGGTATGCAATCGCTCTCGACGCCAACAAGCGTCGCGTCGACGCGCTGACCAGCAACATCGCGCACTGTTTGTGGACCGGGATCGCCACCGACGAGCACGCCGCCGAGATCATCGAGCGGCTCTCGGACCAGGAGATGGATTCCGGGTTCGGGTTGCGCACCCTGGCCACGACGATGGGTGCCTACAACCCGATGAGCTACCACAACGGTTCGGTGTGGCCGCACGACACCGCCATCGCGGTGGCCGGCCTGCTGCGCTATCGGCACCTGCCGGGCGTGATGGCGCTGGCCGAGCGGCTCGCGGATGGTCTGCTCGATGCGGCCGATGCGTTCGACGGGCGCCTACCCGAATTGTTCTGCGGATTCCCCCGATCACGGTTTTACCGGCCGGTGCCCTATCCGACCGCGTGCGCACCGCAAGCATGGGCGAGCGCCGCACCGCTGTTGCTGGTGCGATCGTTTCTCGGATTGGCCCCCCATGTGCCCCAGCGCACGTTGACCGTGATACCGCACCTGCCGCAGCGGTGGGGCAAGCTGGCCCTCACCGATCTGCGGCTCGGTCCGGCAGCCGTGCAGATCGAGGCCGAGGGTGAATGGGTGACCGCCCGCGGACTGCCCCAAGAGTGGCGACTCGTTACGTCATAACCCAGACGTCATAACCCAGCCGAACACGCTGCGAGCCAACAGTCACCGCGACGAAATGACCCTCGCGGATGGGACTTCGGTCCCTACCGCTCGACGATGCATCGTTCAAGGATCGAAAAGGAGATTCAACAAACAACCAACAACTGAAGGAGGATCATGACCGATCTCCCTATGCGTCACCAACCTCGCTCGTGGCTGCCGGACTGGTCCGATTTCTGGTCGGATCTGCGGACTGGGTTTCCATCATGGGCGGCTCTGCGTCCAGGCCATCTGATCCGGCTCGAGGACGAGATGGCTGATGGCCACTACCTGTTGCGCGCCGAACTGCCCGGCATCGATCCGGCCAAGGACGTCGACATCACCGTGCGCGGCGGCCAGTTGACGATCAAGGCCGAACGCAGCGAGAAGAAGGAAGCCAAGGGCCGCTCGGAGTTCTTCTACGGCTCATTCACCCGGTCGGTCACCCTGCCGGCCGGCGCCAACGAGGATGACATCAAAGCCAGCTACGACAAGGGCATCCTGACCGTGGACGTGGCCGTCCCCGAACAGGCAACCGCGGCGGCCGCCGAGAAGCACATCGCGGTACAAGCCGCCAGCTAACTACATACCCGGTGGCCCGGGAGCCCAGCAAGGCTCCCGGACCACCGCCTGATCGGACCACGAGGAAGACACAACCAAGCGGCGCCGTCGCTGACGACATGAGACACGCAGGCATACTCGTTGATCGCCTCGAGCTGATGTTCGACTGGTACAAGGGGATGGTCGACCAGCGCACGGGCCGGCTGCTCTACCTCTACGACCCGCAGAACGATCTCGCGATCGGCGACGGCGAGCCCATTCGCGACATCGCCGCGGTGTGGGACATAGAAGTCTTGAGCGCATTTCTAGGGTGTGACGACCTGTCGGATCTGATCCGGCGCTCGCTCGCGCACTTCAACCAACGGGTCATCGGACGCCATGGCTACGCGATGGTGGCGCCGGAAGGAGAACCCCCGTCCATCGCCCACAGCGCCTTTCTGGCTTTGGCCCTGGCTCGCTCGGATCTTCCCGACAAAGCACAGCGACTCACACCACTCGCCGACGGCATCGTTGGCCAGCAGAGAGACGATGGTTCCTATCAGGTCTTCTTCGATGCCGCGCTGGATGCCGGTGAGGAGCTCTATCCCGCCGAGGCGATGCTGGCGCTTCTGGAGGCCCACCGGCTGACTGGGAATGCCCGCTATCTGCACAGCGTGGAACGCGGGTTCGGCCACTACAAGCGCGGCTACTACGACCGCGGGCTCCTCGACCCCGATCTCTTGGTCTTCTTCGCGAACTGGCAGTCACAAGCCGGCCGGGCGCTTTTTGCGGCCACGTCGAGGCCCGAAGTCAAAGATCTCGTCCGCGCCTTCGTGTTCGAGCTGCAGGACCGAATCATCGGCAGCGGCTTCTATGATCGCGTGGCACGCAGGCCAGAAGCGCAGGCCTGCGTGGAGGTGGCGTGCGGGCTCGAAGGGCTCGCCGACACGTACGCGATAGCGGCCTCCAGCCGGGATCCCCGGACTGCCGACTACCGGCGATGTATCACCAGCGCGCTTGGCTTTCTTATCCGCGCCCAGCGGACGACCGACTGCACCGACCGGGAGCGAGGTGGATTCGGAGGGTCGCTGGCGAGCCGCGAGCAGCGCATCGACGTCACCGGACACGTCGCAAACGGGTTCATCAAAAGCGTCGAAAACAGCATCACCGAGCCATAATCGGGTCGCTTGTGGTCACCATCGATGGCGCGCGAATGTCAGGCAGCGGCACGATCGTCCGCTACGCGGTGGCGCTGGCAGCACTGTGCGGCAAGCCCGTCCGCATCATCAACGCGAGACAGCGACGAAGCAAGCCCGGCCTGCGACCGCAGCACGTGACCGGTGTGCATGCGTGCGCGGAACTCTGTGGAGCCACAGTCGACGGCGTCAAAGTCGGCAGCCGCACAGTCGACTTCATCCCCGGCTCGGACATCCGGGGTGGGAGCTTCGAATGGGACATCGGGACCGCGGGCTCGGCCACCATGCTGGCGTTGAGCGTGCTGCCGGTGGCGTGCTTTTCCGCCGCGCCCGTACGGGCCCGAATCACCGGTGGACTATTTCAAGACTTCGCCCCGTCGCCATTCCACATGCAACGGGTGCTCGCCCCACTGGTCCGTTCGATGGGGGTGGACCTGTCACTGGACGTCACCCGCCCGGGATACGTGCCCGGCGGCGGCGGCGCCATCGACATGACCGTGATACCCAGACGTGCCGGACTCGACGCGTTGGTGCTCAACACCGCCGGTCAGGTCTGCGACGTGGATGGCATTGCCTTAGCCAGCCACCTGGCAGCACAACGGGTTAGCGAACGCATGGCAGCCACGTGCGAGGCGCAGATCCGCGGCGCGGGCATGGCATGCGCCATCGACCGCGTGGACGATGCCACCGCAGTACACGCGGGCGCCTGCCTGGCGATTTGGGCCAAGAGCAGCACCGGAAGCTGGTTCGGCGCCGACCGAGCCGGAAAGCTTGGCCGATCATCGGAACAGATCGGCCGCTTCGTCGCGACGACGTTCCTCGAGGACGTGCGCAGTGGAGCGACCGTGGACCGTCATCTGGCCGATCAGCTCGTGCTGTTTTGCGCGTTGGCTCGTGGGATGTCGAGCTACACCGTGCCGCGTGCGAGCACGCATCTCGCGAGCAACCTGTGGCTCGTCGCCAATTCGGCGCGCATGCGACGGTGCACGCAAGACGCGTAGAGATTCACGGAATAGGGCTGACCCGGTGAGGCATGCCTCTTCGATCTAACTCGCGACCGGGCCGATGCGGGCCGTGCGGGTGGTCGTGATCGAACTGCGGAGACTGCCACCGAGCACTCGTTGAGTGGTGCACTGCCACAGGAGCCGAAATAGGCAGCACCCCAAGCCATCTCGCTCATCACGCGCGGACGGCCGGTTTATGCAGTGGCTTGTCGGCGTGCAGGCAAGCGATCGCGTCAGCTAACATCGGCGCGATCGAGCACACCCGGATCAAGGTGCCTGCGGTCTTGACAGCAACGGTGTCGGTGACGAGCACGCGGCGCAGCTCAAGCCCATGCAGACGGCTGACGGCGGCGTGAACCAAAAGCCCATGCGTCGCGGCCACGACAATATCGTGTGCGGCGCCGCGCACGCGCAGCAGTTCGACCGCGGCTTCAATGGTGGCCCCGGTGGTGATCATGTCATCGATGATCACCACCGGGCGGCCGCGCACGTCGCCGGCGATGTCCAATGCGGCGACCGCTGAACCACTTTCGCGTTGTTTGCGCACCACCGCAACCGGGCCGCGCAGCACCGCCGCATACCGCTCGGCCAGCTTGACCGCGCCCAGGTCGGGAGCGACGACCACCGCCCCCTCGGGCAGCTCGCCGGCGAGCTCACCAGACAGGGCGGGGATGGCGGACAGTGTTTCCACCGGGATCCGGCACACGGCTTCCAGGGCGGGTGTGTGCGGGTCGACAACGACGAGCCGGTCAGCACCCGCGGCGGCGATCACATCCGCGACCACTGCTGAGCCAAGAGCCTGACCCGGTGTGGTGCGCCGATCCTGGCGCGCGTAACCGAAATACGGCACCACCACGGTCACCCGGGCGGCACGAGCCCGGCGGCACGCGTCGACCAGCAACAGTAGTTCGATGATGTGCTCGTTGACCGGTGGCGATGTCGGTTGAATAACGTAAACATCGGAGCCACAGACATTTTCGACAATGGGACGAAGCTCCCCATCAGGGAATCGCTCTAGGGAGCAGCCATCGGACTCGACTCCCAAATAGTTGGCGATAGCACTGGCCAGACCCGGATTGGCGCTACCGGAGACAATTCGCAGAACGGTCATCAGGCATCCTTTCCGTTGCCCCCCAGAGCCCGTCTGTGGCAACACGCACGCGTCGGGCACCCTGCAACTCATAGGAACCTGCCGAAGGCGGTCCCGTCTTACGGCGATGGGTCAAACCCAGCCTACAGAGCCGCTGTCTAACCACGCCGGCACTTCGGGCAGATCACCCTCCGACCATCGCACCGACCCGGCGTCGGGCCGAGGGGTCGAAAGTCCTCTGTCAGCCGCAGAAAGTCACACCGAAACCGAAGCCGAGACTTCCAGGCACCAGATCGATGGCACCGGCCCGCTGCTTGGCCGTCATCAGCTCGGGGCGAAAGTGTCGGTCACGCAACGGATTAGTAGAACAGCTTTCACTCACGTCGCTCGTACAAGCGCCGCAGGCGAAATCGAGCGCATAGGCGCGGGCTTATCGGCGGTTCGCCGGTCCAACGTCGTCGGCTGAGGACGAATGGCCCTAGGCGGGCAACATCGCCATCTTTATGGTTAGACTGCCCAACCGCCGAATACCGCGGCACCATCACGATTCAGGAGTGCACAATGACCACGGCCCGCGACATCATGTACACCGGAGCAACGTGTGTGGGAGAGCACCAGACATCGACCGCCGCGGCCCAACACATGGGCGAGTTGGGCATCTGCGCCCCCCAAGCCATCGCCAGTCACTAATCCCTCGACAAGTTGGACACTAAGTCATGAGTACTCCCTATGGCACCGGCCCGGCGGCAGGCGAATACAGCGCCGAGGACGACAACCAGCTTCAGCCAGAGGACACCCTCATCGACCGCGGCATCGACGACACGCTCGACGAGGGGTATTCGCCGCCCGAGCGACCGTATGCACGTGGCGCATTCGGCCCCTCTGAAAGCATGGACCAGATGCTCGCGGAGGAAGAGCCGGATCCGGCATCGCGAATCAACGTCCTGCTCGATGAAGCCGAGCAGCAACGCTCCGACGAATCCGAGCGCGAAACCGAATTTCCCCAGCGACGCGAGGTTGGCCGCGCGCGAGCAGGCCGACTTGTCGCGCCGAACCAGGGATTTGGCGAAGACACCGAGGCAGAATTGGTCGCTGAGGACGTCGGTATCAGCGGAGGCGCAGCGTCCGCCGAGGAAGCCGCGATTCACATCATCGAAGACGAAGAGTAGCGAACGGGTAAGTCCACCTGTTGGCTGGGCGGGGCTAGGTGTCGACACTCTTGGCCCGCAACGGAAGACCCTGCAGGATTGGGACTTCGGCAAGGCCAGGATCACCACTGGTCACGAGGCGGGGACAATGAAGTTAGCCTCGATGTCGAGGTTGATGTGCATTCCAAAGCGCAAATCCGGTGCGCAACGGCGCCGAGCCGCGGTTGGTTGAGCCCGCTACCCGGAGCGCTATTGACGGACAGCGGCCACGCGGAGCCCCTTGGCCGGAGCACCATTGAGGTTGTGCAGCATTACGGCCCTGAACCCCGTTGGAGGGGCTTGCGGTGAGGTCGCGCCGTGTTCGAGGAAGAATCGAGCCGGTGGAGGCGAGAGCGCAATGAGGCTGATTGCGCAGGAGCGTGACCGGGCAACGCTGCACGCGGTGAATTTCTTCATGGCTGACATGTCGGCCGGGATGGGCCCGTTTTTGGGCGTGTTGTTGGCCGGTCGTGGCTGGAGCACCGGCGCCATCGGCACGGTGATCACGCTGGGTGCCATCGTCGGCATGGTCGCGGTTCCACCGGCGGGAGCGCTGGTTGATGCCACCACCCGCAAGCGGGCCTGTGTCATCGCCGTTGGTGTGTGCACCGTGGCGGCCTCAGCGCTGATCCTGTCGTCGCGGCAGTTTTGGGTCATCGCCGCCGCGCAGGCCGCCATGTGTATTGCCGGGGCGACGATTGCTCCCGCGGTGATCGGCATCACCCTCGGTGTGGTGGGCCAGGCCGGGTTCACCCGCCAAAACGGCCGCAACCAGGCCTACAATCACGCCGGCAACATGGTCGGGGCCGCCTTCTCAGGGCTACTGGGCTGGCAGTTCGGATACCCCGCGGTGTTCTGGCTGGCCGCGGCGTTCGCGGTGATCACCATCGTCGCGGTGCTGGCACTACCAGCCGGTCACATCGACCACCAGGTCGCGCGCGGGGCCGCTCATAGCCCCGATCAGGTCCCGGTCAAGGCGATGCGGGTGCTGCTACGGTCGCGGCCACTGCTGGCCTTGGCCGCCGCCATGGTGCTGTTTTGGTTGGGCAATGCAGCTATGCTGCCGCTGTACGGGCTGGCGGTGGTCGCTACCCATGCGAACCCGTTCACCACAGTGGCGGCCACCGTGGTGATCGCCCAAGCCGTGATGATCCCCGCGGCGCTGGTGGCCATGCGCATCGCCCAAACCCGCGGCTACTGGTTGGCCATCTTGATCGCGCTGATCGCCCTGCCTGTTCGGGGGCTCATTGCCGCGGGGGTGATCACCGCCTGGGGGGTGATCCCGGTGGAGGTGCTCGACGGCATTGGGGGAGGCATTTTGTCGGTGGCGGTGCCCGGGCTGGTGGCCCGATTACTTGACGGCACCGGCCACATCAATGTCGGCCAGGGCGTGATCATGAGCGCCCAGGGTCTGGGCGGTGCGCTCAGCCCGGTGCTGGGCGGGGTCATCGCCCAAGCATTCGGATTCCCCGCGGCGTTTATGGTGCTCGGTGCGTTCTCTGTTGGCTCGCTGCTGATCTGGGTCGGGTTCGCACCAATACTGCGCCGCGCCAGCAATCCCGTCGCCACGGCGCATGCCGTGGGCAAACCTGGCTGACGGGAGATTGGCGGCGCGGGGCCAACGCGCGGATCCGGACCTAATCTTTCGACAGGCACAACGTCGCGCCTTCGACGAGCGTGACGGTCACCACCCGAGCCGATATGGGAGCCGGCTCGCTGAAAGTGAGCCCCGGGGTTGCAACGGTCACGCGGTGGCCTCCTTGCCGTGTGGTTCGACGGGGCGCCGTAAGGGGTTCACCGTCACAGTGTTGCGGACGAGCAGTCGTTCATATACCTGCTCGTATCCAGAACCCAGTTGGCCCACATCGAAGTTCGCGGCGACATGGCGCCGGCACGCGTGCGGATCAAGACTGCGCGCCCGCTCGATGGCGGCAGGCAGCTCGGCGGGCCGCTCACAGATCAGCCCGGTGACCTCGTCGAGGACCACCTCGACGACCGCGCCGCCGCGCAACGCCACCACCGGTGTGCCACAGGCCATCGCCTCGATCATCACGATCCCAAACGGCTCCTCCCACTGGATCGGAAACAGCAGGCAGCGCGCGCCGGCCAACAGTTGGCGCTTGCTGACCGCGTCGGCCTCCCCGAACACATGGTCGCTGTCGCTAAGCAGCGGGCGCACCCATTCATCGAAATAGGCCTTCTCCGGCGGCTCGTTGCACTTGACCGCCAAAACCACGGGAATACCCGCTTCGTGGGCGGCCTGCACGGCCAGATGCGCACCCTTACAGGGGGCCAACCGGCCCAAAAACAGCGCGTAGTCGCCCTTGTCGGCCTGAAACGGCCAATCCTCGACCCGCAGCGCGTTGTGCACGCGCCCAACCCAATGCAGGTCCGGTGCCAGTTCGCGCTGGCGGTCGCTGATGGCCACCAAGGCGACGTCGTCGCCGAGCTCCCGATAGTACGGGTACAGGTCCTCATCAATCGGACCATGCACGGTCGCAACCATCGGCAAGCCCAGCGCGCGGTAGGCGGGCGCGTTCAGCACACCGGCGAAGGTGTGGTCATGGACGATGTCTACCCCATCGGTCGCGGCGATGCGCGCGACGGCGCTTCGCACCTTCAGCGCGTGCATGACCTCCGGATAGGGCTCACCGAGCCGATCCGGAATCGTGCGATCCCACAGCGGCACGAACCGCGCCGCCGTACCCGGCTTCCCAGCGCCGAGCACAGTCACGTCGTGCCCGCGGGCTACCAGTGCATCAGCAAGGTCGGCGACCACCGCCTCCACCCCGCCATAGCCCGTGGGCGGGACATCGAAATACGGCGGCGCGACTTGCACTATCCGCATCGAATCCGCGAGGCCAGCCGATCCGGATAACGCCGGTGCACCGCGGACCAAATCGACGCTGCGCATTCGTGCTTCGCTCCCTCTACGGTCACTTCGGCCTCATGATTAGCACTCGACGAACCAGTGCTAAGGCTGTGCGGGTTTTCGGAAATCCGGCGATCCCTCCTATCGGGATGCCGCCCATGCCAAAATCACCTCCAGCGATGGTGCGGGACAGCGCATTAGTGTTGGCGGGCGACGATCACCGGGATGCGGGCTGCGTGTACCACGGCGGTGCTGACCGAGCCGAGCAGCATTCCGGCGAATCCGCCCCGGCCGTGGCTGCCGACCACGACGAGTTGGGAGGACTCGGATTCATCGAGGAGATGGCGCGCTGGGCGGTCAAACACCAGCCGGCGGTGAACGGTGACGTCGGGATAGCGTTCCTGCCAACCAGCCAGGCGTTCCGCCAGGATTTCCGCTGCCCGGGATTGCAGGGCCGACCATTCCATGCTCAGCACACGCGAGATGTCTGAGTCGGTCCAGGCGTGCACGGCCAGCAGGTCCACGCCGCGGAAAGAGGCCTCGTCGAAGGCGATCGCGGTGGCCAGCTCCGATGCCGGCGAGCCGTCAATGCCGACCAACACCGGTAATTGCGAGGGTCCCAGCAGGATCGGGGCCTCGTCGTGGATCACCGCGACCGGGCAGTGGGCGTGGTGGATTAATCCAGTGCTGACCGAGCCGAGCAGGGTCCGCTGCAGCGCTTCTTGCCCGCGGCAGCCGACCACCATTATGTGCGCCTCTTTGGATACGTCGACGAGGCTCGGCACGGGCGCTGCGCACAACAGTTCGCTGTCGATCTCGGGTCGGTTGCCATCCTGCACGCTGTCTTCGGCGACCTTGATCGCATCGGCGACGATCTTGCGGGCCTCTTCTTTGGACCGTTGGTAGATTTGGGCCGGGATGGGGGCGGCAGGCCAGACCACGGCTGGCAGGTTTGAGACGTGCACGAGAGTCAGTCCGATGTTGCGCATGGTTGCCTCGCGCAGCGGCCCACCGTACGGCCATCGTCGATGACGCGGAACCGTCGACTCCGATCACGACACCCGAATGTGTGCTGTGACCAGACATTGCGCCGTCCTTCCTTGCGCGTGGATGCCACCGACGCTAGATGGTCGGCGATCCCCGGTCAGGAGGCCTTGGTCCCCACGGGAGTGGCCTTACGGCCCTTCGGCCCGGCGACCCGTCGCGCCACACTCGGGGGATGACGCAGTTCGACGGTCGCGGCGATGCTGAGCGTTTTCTGGCTCGACGGCTGGTTTCGTTCCGCGGCAACATGAGGTTGTTCGATGATCGTGTCGACGCCGGACGTCAGCTGGCTCAACGCCTGAACTCACAGCGCGGCCAGGACAATGTCGTGCTGGGGCTGCCGCGCAGCAGGGTGGGCACACTCGAGCAGCTAGCGGTGCTTGTCCGTGACTGGTTCATCGACCACCTGAGCCGGGCGGCTGCGACCGCGAACCCATAGGGCACACCGAAAAGCCATGGCGGACAACACATCAGGTCATCGAAGTGTGCCGCAGACCGCGGGTCTGCGGATCGAAGCCTGGGCACCCACCCGCGACGGCTGTATCAGGCCGGCGGTGCTCAGTCCAGCCGCAAGCTTCCTGGATACCTCGTCGGGCCGGCTGAACCACACACTCGTGTGCCGGCTGACCGCAGAGCGTGACGACGATCTGCTGGTCGCGGCGCTCGACGAGGTCATTTACCTCCGGGACAATGCTGGCGAGGTGCCAGTCGATGTCGAGGTGAACGGCCCCGACGGCGGCGTCGACGTCAGCTTCGCGATGGTCGATGCGGGCGCGCGGCCCCAGGTCGGTGCCATGCCCAAGGCGGTGTCGCTCAACGAGCTTTGCTTCTCGCATGGCCACCGTGGCTGGCGCTGCGCGGTGACGCTCGATGTGTGATGGAGGGCAACCATGAAGATCATCGAGGAAACCCCCTACCGATTTCGGATCGAACGTGAGGGCGCGATGCGGGTGCCCGGGATCGTGTTCGCCTCCAAATCGTTGCTGCCCGACGAACACGGCGATATGGCGCTGCAGCAGGTCGCCAACGTGGCGACACTGCCCGGGATCGTGCGAGCGTCCTACGCAATGCCGGACGTGCACTGGGGATACGGCTTTCCGATCGGCGGTGTGGCGGCCACCGACATCGACGCTGACGGTGTGGTCTCACCCGGGGGCGTCGGCTTCGACATCTCCTGTGGGGTACGACTATTGGTCAGCGATCTGGACCGCGAACGGCTGCAGCCACGAATGCGGGCGGTGATGGATCACCTCGACGTCGCCATACCCCGCGGCGTGGGCACCAAAGGCGTATGGCGGTTGCCGAATCGCGCTGTGTTGGAAGACGTGTTGACCGGTGGTGCCCGGTTCGCGGTGGAACAGGGACACGGCGTCCCACGGGACCTGCAGCGATGCGAAGACGGTGGCGTACTCGAGGGGGCCGATGCGGCCACCGTCAGCGACCGGGCGGTCGAACGCGGGCTTGGCCAGATCGGCAGCCTGGGCTCAGGCAACCACTTCCTGGAAATACAGGCGGTGGACCGCATTTACGACACGGCGGCAGCCGCGAAGATGGGATTGGCGGAGGGCACGGTCTGCGTGATGATCCACACCGGCTCCCGCGGCCTGGGCCACCAGATTTGCACCGATCACGTGCGGGAAATGGGACAGGCCATGGGCCGCTATGGGATTCAGGTCCCCGACCGCCAGCTCGCATGTGTGCCCGTCCAGTCGCCGGAGGGCCAGGCGTACTTGGCGGCGATGGCCGCGGCAGCAAACTATGGACGCGCCAACAGACAGCTGCTCACCGAGGCGACGCGTCGAGTGTTCGAGGCCGAGACCGCGACTTCGCTCGACCTGCTGTACGACGTGTCGCACAACCTCGCCAAAGTCGAAACGCATCCCGTCGACGGCCAGATCCGCACCCTCTGCGTGCACCGCAAAGGGGCAACCCGCTCACTACCGCCGCACCATCCCGACGTGCCGGCCGAGCTGGCGGCGGTCGGCCAACCCGTGCTCATTCCAGGCACCATGGGCACCGCATCCTACGTGTTGGTCGGCGTCCCGGATAACCCCGCGTTCTTCTCCACAGCGCACGGCGCCGGGCGGGTGCAGAGCCGCCACGAGGCCGCCCGCCACACCGACGCTGACGCGCTGCGAAGAGGCCTCGAAGAGCACGGCATCCTGGTCCGCGGTAGCTCGCGGCGGGGGCTCGCCGAGGAAAAACCCGAGGCCTACAAGGACATCGACGCCGTCATCGAAACCAGCCACAACGCCGGCCTCGCGCGCAAAGTGGCTCGCCTTGTTCCCCTTGGGGTGGTGAAAGGCTAAGCACGCAAGCCCGCGCCCCACAACAGCGAAAACCATCATGTCCTTGGGACACGCAGGCGACCGGCAAGCGCAGACTGGTAACGGATGCAGGTCGTGTGCTGGTCCAGGTGCCGTGGGAGGAGTCGTTCAGGATCGTGACGATCGAGAAAATAGCCTGTAGCACACCGCTGGTGACCGTGTGCGGTGGTGCCGTGCCCAAGTTGGCCGTCGTCGGTGGTGTGACAGGCCTGGTCTGCGACCGGCCCGCCGAGGCGGCGGGCGCGATCGACCAGATGTGCACCGTTGACCCGGCGAATTTCACTGCGGGGCGAATTGGTTCGGACTACAAGCAGACCGATCAGGAGGTGGCCCGAAAGGTAACCGCCGGCCGCATGACGATGCGGCGAGTAGTCAAATCCGTTGAACTGCAACGCAACCCCGTTGGTACGGGCGACCAGGGAGCCAGCGCATGACGATACCGACCGCGCTTAACAGCGGCGAACCGGCTCGCATCGGGGCGGGCGGCGACACGGTGACACTGGTCGAAGGCTCAACGTTTTGTCTGTCCGACCGGCATGGCGATGTCGTGGCGGGCGGGTCGCACGGGTTGTTCTTTCGCGACGCACGGGTGCTGTCGCGGTGGGAGCTGCGGGTCGACGGTCAGGTGGCCGAATCACTGTCGGTGGAGTCCTCGGAAGCGTTTGCGGCGCAGTTCATCCTGCGTCGCACGCCGCGCGCAGGGTCGGCGGACAGCACATTGCTGGTGGTTCGCGAGCGGCTTGTGGCTGAGGGCCTGCGGGAGATCATTTCGTTGCACAATCTGGACCGCGAACCCACCGTGGTGTCCCTGGAACTGCACGCCGACGCCGACTTCGCCGACCTGTTCTCTGTCAAGGAGGGCCGCGCACCGCTCGGTGGCGCGGAGATGGCAGTGGTCGATGAAAAGCTCATGCTGCTGGAAAGGACCGAGCGGGTGCACGGGCTGTCCGTCACGGCATCCGGTGATCCGATCGTCGTGCCGGGTTCGCTGCGCTGGAGGGTCGTGGTGGCGCCGGGCCAATGCTGGCAAGCCGAGATCGTGGCCCAACCCACTTGGGACAACCAGGAAATCACGACGCGGTTGGGCCCCGGCGAGCACGTGGCCTCCAGCGCCCCCGCACGCAAGATCGAGGCGTGGCGCGAAACCGCCACCAACGTCGAAACCGGCTATCCGGTGCTCAACGCGGTGCTGCGACAAACCGAAGGCGATTTGGGCGCGTTGCTCATTCATGACGACACCGGTCGAGGCCGATCGTTCGTGGCCGCTGGGGCGCCGTGGTTTATGACCCTGTTCGGCCGGGATGGCCTGCTGACGGCGTGGATGGCGTTGCCCCTCGATGTCAGCCTGTCGATCGGCACACTGCAGCGGCTCGCGGCGGTCCAGGGGCGACGCGTCGATCTGATTACCGAGGAGCAGCCGGGCCGGATCATGCACGAGATCCGCCGCGGGCCGGCCAGCGCCGACGTGTTGGGCGGCAGTATCTACTACGGTTCGGTCGACGCCACGCCGCTGTTTGTGATGTTGCTCGGCCAGTGCTGGCGGTGGGGCGCCGACGAGACCGTGGTGCGCTCGCTGCTGCCGGCGGCCGACGCGGCGCTGGCCTGGGCTGAGCAGTACGGCGACCGCGATGGCGACGGCTTCATCGAGTACCGGCGCGGTACCGACCGTGGGCTGATCAACCAGGGCTGGAAGGACAGCTTCGACGGCATCAACGACGCCGCGGGCCGCACGGCCGAGCCCCCGATTGCACTGTGCGAAGTCCAGGGTTACCAATACGCCGCCCTGCTGGCGCGCGCCGAGCTCGCCGATGCATTCGGCGAGCCGGCCAAGGCCACGCGGCTACGTGACCGCGCCGACACTCTGCGCGACACGTTCCTCGACGCGTTCTGGCTACCTGAAAAGGGTTGGTATGCAATTGCTCTCGACAGCAGCAAGCGGCCAGTGGACGCGTTGACGAGCAATGTTGGCCATTGTCTGTGGACCGGGATCGCGACCGACGAGCATGCCAGGGTACTTGTCGAGCGGCTGTCCAGCGCGGAAATGGACTCCGGCTTCGGATTGCGCACACTGGCGGCCACGATGGGCGCCTACAACCCGATGAGCTACCACAACGGCTCGGTCTGGCCGCACGACACCGCGATCGCGGTGGCGGGTTTGCTGCGCTACAGCCACGTGCCGGGGGCGCTGGCGCTGGCCAAGCGACTAGCGACTGGGCTGCTCGATGCTGCCGCCGCGTTCGGGGGGAGACTGCCCGAGCTGTATTGCGGTTTTGCGCGCTCGCAGTTCCGCTCCCCGGTGCCGTATCCGGCGTCATGCTCGCCCCAAGCGTGGGCAAGCGCGGCGCCGCTGCTGCTGGTGCGCTCGTTTCTGGGGCTGGACCCGCACGTGCCAGCGCGTCGGGTCGCGGTGGCACCGCATCTGCCTGAGACGTGGGGTCGCATCGCGCTGAGCGATCTGCGGCTCGGCGGTATGACCGTACACCTTGAGGCCGAGGGCCAGACCGCCAAGACCCGTGGCCTGCCCGAGGATTGGCAGCTGGTGGTGCCCTCGGGGTGATTCTGTGTTGTTGGGCTTGTGCCCGCGCGTCCTGCCAGGCGCGGACGAACGTTTGGCCGTGCACGGACCTTCGGCCCTAGAGCCGTCAGCAGCGGGCGTAGCAACGAAAATCGTCTGACACAAGCCAGATTTGGCACCGGCCTTCGACGTTAAGGATGATCACCCGTGGCGAGTTGCGTGGCAAGGCCGCTGCGGCGGACTTCCCATGGCCGGCCCGCACGAGTGGCCTCACTGACCATCTCCTGTATGGGACGTTGGAGAGTAAGGTGTGGCGACGGAAGACCCTGCGGGACTGGGACTTCGGCAAGGCCAGGATCTCCACTGATCATGACGCGTGGACGGTGAGGTTGGCATCGGTGTCGAGGTTGACGGGCGTTTCGAAGCGCCGGCTGATGTGCTCGAGTGTGGAGCGCAGCCATTCGCTGTCCTGGTACGAGGCGTGGTCAAGCCGCATTCTGCGGGCCCGCATGGGCGTCATGTGCAAAGTGGTTAGGTTGCCGCTGTCGGGCTCGATGGAGGCAAAGTACAGCAGCCGCAGTTTATTTCGGTAGGCCTCGAAGCCCTTGATGCCTTCGTAGTCGTCGATGGCATCTCCGCAGCCGTACAGGATGAGCTTGCCGCGGTATACCTCGATTGGCCGTGGGTGGTGTGACGAGTGCCCGTGTACGAGGTCGACTCCGGCGTCGATCAGTCGGCGCGCGAAGCGAACTTGGCTGCGCGGGACGTCGTAACCCCAGTTGGACCCCCAGTGCAGGGATACGATCGTGATGTCGCCGGGCTGTTTCTGCGCAAGTACCCGGTCGGCGATCTCGGCGGCGGTGCGATTGAACAGGTTCGGAATGAAGGTGACGCCTGGCGGGGCCACGGTCGCGGCCCAACGGCGGGGAATGCCACTAGATTCCGTGCCGCCGGAGGCAATCACGACGTGATGTCCGTCGGGCAGGGTCACGATCGCGGGGCGTTTGGCGTGTTCGGAATCGAGCCCAGCACCCACATGCTTGATTTCGGCCCCGCTAAGCGCCTCTAGTGTGTCGATAAGACCGCTACGCCCGAAGTCGAGGATGTGGTTGTTGGCCAGCGCGCAGGCGTCTGGCCGGATCGCGGTCAGGCATGCGAGGTTGTCAGGGTGCATGCGGTAGTGCACAGACTTGCCTCGTGCGAACTCGCCGTCGGCGGTGATGGTGGTCTCGAGGTTTGATCAAGCGGACGTCGGGCGCGAACTCGTCAACTAAGGCCAGCGCTTCCCCCCACGGCCATGCGAAATCGGCACGCCGGGGAATCGGCCCGCTGGCCTGCTCGGCGCATATCACATAGCTGCGGGCATCAGCCATGGGCTCCCGCAACGTGGGATCTCCCGGGTGGGGCAGTATCTGGTCGACGCCACGACCTGTCATGACGTCGCCGCACAGAAAAATCGTTCGGCCAAGGCCAGACTGGGCGATCATGGGTTCGACCGCCGATCGTGACGAACCCGCGACCGTCGCACCGATGCGAGTTGTCGCCAGCTACAAAACCCATCCGGCCGAACTGCCTGTCGAATCACCGCGACGCTGCTTGCCCCCGTCTCGATTGTCGGCAGTTTGGTCGGTATGGCTCGTTCAGCGACGCCATGTCGTCAATGAATGACCGTTGTGTTGCGAGCGAATTGGATTCCCAGGCCGGCCAGAAGCCACTATCGCTGGCTAACGCCGCCGCTGCACCGCTGGCAACCGGCGGGTGATCGTCATCTTGGCCCGAAACCGATAGCTTCTGGTCGAGCAGGTCAGCGACATCGGCATCCCGATTGTCGCCTCAGTGGTCGAAGTCGGGTGCGGCACCGGCCGACTCGTCGATCACCTGGCCGGTCGGGGTGCCAGAATGCTGGGCGTGGACCTGTCGGCCGGGATGCTCGTGGTGGCCGCCCGCGTGCCCGGTCGGCTCGTTCGTGCCGACGCCCGGCGCCTGCCACTGCCGGACGCCATCGCGGATGCCGCGGTCACCATCGCAACACTGGAGTTCGTCGATCCCGCAGCGGTCCTGGCTGAGCTGGCCCGCATCACCCGCCCCGGCGGGCGCATCTTCGCACTTACCCTCAACCCGAGCAGCCCATGGGGTCTGCTCGATCGGCCCACCCGCCGCGCCCCGTTCTCGACGGCTACCGACCCCACCCGCGACCACCTGCGGCACCTCGGCAGCCGTTATGGCCGGGCACGGGTGCGGGGCCGGCTGTTGACCGCGGCGCATCCCGGTTTCCTGCACCACCTTGAGCCGCTCGCCGCACTGCTGGGGCACGCCGCCCCGTGCCTGGGCGCCGTCCAGGTCCTCACCGTCGACAGACCGACGTGAGGCCGCGCACCGATCTAAGGTGTAGGCCGTGTCCCCAGCATTTGCCGGGACCACCGGGAGGTGGGATGAATGCGCGCGCCGATTCTCGTCGCTTCGGTTCTGCCGGCGGACTTTTCAGAGCTCGGCCAGCAAGTCAAGCAATTGGAGGAGGCAGGCGTCGACCGGATCCAATGGGACGTGATGGATGGCCGATTCGTGCCCAACCTGACATTCGGGCCCGACGTTATCGCCGCCAATCGCAGGCATGTGAGCCTGGGCTTTGAAGCGCACCTGATGGTCGACGATCCCGACCCGATGCTGCCGAGATGGGTCGAAGCAGGTTGCGAGATCGTCATCGTGCACGCCGAGGCGACTCGGCACCTGCTTCACACACTTTCTGCAATTCGCGATCTGGGCGCGCGGGCCGGTGTAGCACTGAATCCCGCCACACCGTTGCAGGCGGTGACAAACGTGCTGCACTTGACCGATCTGCTACTGGTGATGACGGTCGACCCAGGCTTCGGCGGCCAGCAGTATCTAGCGGCGATGGAACCAAAGATCGCCGCGGCCCGCGCCGAGATCGACCGCCGCGGTTTGGAAGTCGAGCTCGAGGTGGACGGCGGAATCAACGCTGCGACGATCGGGGCCGCCGCGCGCGCCGGCGCAACAGTCTTCTGCGCGGGCTCGGCGTTGTTCAACGGGCCGGGCACGATGGCCGACCGCGTTGCGGCGCTGCGCGAAGCGGCCGCCGCCGGGATGGAACACAATTGAGCATCGCGCCTACGACCAGCAGCCGTCGGCGTCCTATGTGTTGAGGATCGGATTTATCTAATCAGCCACGTCAAATGCGTTGACATGGGTTGCGTCCGCGCCAAGATCGCCCCCGCACGCCATGGCTAAGCCAAGGCCTCCGCCGCTTCGGGTATAACGCCTTTATCAACTCACCTACTGGGTTTCAGGAGAGGTCCGACCGGACTCGTCCGGCCATAGCAGGTTGGGCCGCAGCGGATTCGGTGTCATGAGCATCATCCTGGCAACCAAAGTCGTATGGATCGTCGTCTGGGGCTTGTTGGCAAACGCACCATTGGGCTTAGGCAGGTGTGGTCCACCCACACATCGAGTTCGGGGTTTGCGAGTCGAGTTGGCGAGTGCGATGTGAATTGCGGCCGCATAGCATCGTGCACGGCTGCCGCCGCGTCGCCGCCCGGCCAATCCAGGCGCCCGGAGATTGTACTGCCGTCCCCGCCTGGTGCGTGGCCCGGGCGAAATGATGGGTCCGCGCGGCCCGTAGGGCCCAGGGCCAGCAAGGACGCGCCGCGGCGGGTGCCACGTCGGTGACATGTAACCGACGCAGCAACAAATCTCCCCACGTCTTACATATGTGGCAGGCGAACTCACCAGCAGGAACTCGCCAAATCGAGCCAACTCTCTTACAGATAAGCGGTCGCGCTCACTCCCGCCTTAACCATCGTGCATATGAGATCGACAGGGCCGCATCCCGTTCTGCGATGTGGCCGGCCGGTCATGTCCGCGCTCAGGTGGAACCAAAACTGCGACCCCGCGGCGATCACTGCGTCAAACGCGTATCTGTGCACGCGCGGCACGGCTCCTCCCGTCAACGGCTGATGTCGGTCAGGTCGATGCGAACATGTAGAACGGCGCTCTCGGCGACCCCCTCGCATGGCCAGCCGGCGTCGCGCACCACATCGAGTATGGCGTGGTTGTCGGCCAGGATATCGGCAGCAAGGTAGCGTATTCCGTTGCCGCGTTCAGCTTTTCCGAGGTGGCGCAGCATTGCGGTCGCCGCACCGCGGAGGTGATCCTGGTGCGCCACTGCCACCGCAACTTCGGCGACATCAGGGTCGTTCGTGCGAACATAGTTCGCGACGCCGATCAGTCGGCCCACCTCGAAGGCACCGATGGCATAGTTGGTGGGGCTCTTTTCGACCAGCTTGCGCGCGAACGTATGCAGAAACCCCGGGTGAATGACGAAGAATCGGTAATAGCGTTCACGATCGGTGAGGTCACGATGAAACGCGATCACCGCTTCGGCGTCGTGTTCGTTCAGACGCCGAAGCGATACCACAGCGCCGTCGAGAAGCGTCACAGTGTCCGCTCGGTCAACGCTCTCACTGTTCACCGTGGTCATCATTACTTACTGTTGGCAATCATGCGTGGATGAGCCTGTGCGGCGCTGCAGCGGTGGACTCAAACGATCCCCGCCCAGGCTGATAGTGGGAAGGACAGGTTGAAATGGCTACCAACCGTTACCTCGAAGCCATCAAGCGCCTGCTCAGAGCGGAGATGTTTTTCCGTTCACGCCAGGAGGCGCAGAAGCGTGAACCGGAATCTCCGGCTCCGGAGGACAAGTCGAAGTGACACCGGGGCATGCGCCGACCAAAGCCGACGCGATCCGAGAGGCGCCGGGCGTGGCCGAGGTCCGTACTCAGCCGCTTCAGGGCGGTGTCTGCAGCTAAACGCTTGCCGACTCCTATCCAGACTCGCATGGCGCCGACGGCTGATCAGTGGAGGGGCTCTGGACCTGGGGATGGATCCTTGGAACGCCGCGGCGCGGCGCGAATTTTCGTGCGAAGTTGCTGTCGTTGATCGGTCGGTGGTTGCCGGTCGTGATTTGCCCCATCCACGGCGGTGGCGTGGTGTAGAAGTTCACCATGAGCGGCTATTGGCTCGATATCACACTCATTGCCGTGTTGATGCTGGTCAACGGGGTTTTTGCCGGTAGCGAGATCGCGCTGATCTCCTTGCGCGAAGGCCAATTGCGGGCATTGGAACGTCGCGGCACTCGGCGTGACCGCACCCTGGTGAGACTCACCCGCGATCCCAACCGATACCTCGGGACCATCCAACTGGGCATCACGCTGGCGGGCTACCTCGCGTCGGCCACCGCGGCGGTGACCCTCGCCCGGCCACTGGTGTCGTCACTGCGCTTTCTTGGCGGCGCGGCGAACGCGGTCGCGATCGCTCTTGTCACCTTCATCCTGGCCGGTGTGAACCTCGTTATCGGCGAGCTTGCCCCGAAGAGGCTGGGGATGCAGTATGCCCGGCAATGGTCCCGACTCGTGGCCGCACCGCTGAATATTCTGGCCACCATGTCACACCCGGTGGTTTGGCTGCTCGGTAAGGCAACCGACGTCGTCGTTCGGCTGCTCGGTGGCGATCCCAGCGTTGGCCGAGAACAACTTTCGCCCGACGAGTTACGTGAACTCGTCATCGCGCACCCCGGGCTCACCGCCGACCAGCGAACGATCATCACCGGAGCCTTGGAGATCCACGAGCGCCGGCTGCGCGAAGTATTGGTCCCTCGCCCAGCCGTCATCACGCTGCTGGACGATGCGACCGTCGAGCAAGCCCGCGCCATCCTCGTCGAATCGGGGCATTCCCGAGCACCGGTGGTCCACTCTGGCGACTTAGACGATGTGGTCGGTGTCGTGCATCTGCGTGACCTGCTCGCTGACCACCGCACTGTCGGCATGGCGGCACGACAGGCCCTGCAGCTGCCCGACAGCCTGCGCGTCTCGGACGCACTGCAGCGGTTCAAGGCCGAACGCGAACATTTCGCCCTCGTCATCGACGAGCGCGGTGGGGTGGCGGGCATCGTGACCCTCGAGGATCTGCTGGAGGAGATCGTCGGTGAGATCTACGACGAAACCGACCGCGATATCCTTGCGGTCCGGCCGATGCCCGACCGCAGCCTGGTCCTGCCCGGCACATTTCCCATCCACGACCTGCCCGACATCAACGTCGACGTCAGCGACGCTCCGGCCGGAGATTACACGACGGTCGCCGGCTTGATCCTTGCCGCACTAGGCCGCATCCCCACCACGCCGGGAGACCGCGTCGAACTCGCGCACTGGACCATCGAAGTCATCAAAACCGCACACCACGCCATCACCGAAGTCCGGTTGCGACCGCACGGTCGTGGACGCGGCGATTCGAGGCCCTAAACAACCAGAGAACTGCTGCGCAGATGACGAACACCGGGCCCTGAGGATTCCGACACGTTAGTCAGAGTCCGCTTCCGACATGCAGCCGCTAAACCCGAGGTCAAAGAGACCAAGCGGCGACATCTTCCGCGAGTTACCCCGCAGAAGCCCGCATCAACCGACACAGCGTCGCGTGAGACGTCCTGGCCACCATCGCATTTCCCTCACCGCATCGACCATGTCTTGGATCTTCCCGAGCTTGTCCTCAACCATGTTCGCAAGCATTCTGACGATCGGCGCGTCAAACCTTCCGCCAGGGATGATGTCGCGCAACCTGGTCAGGTCGCCGACGATCGCCGCCATTTGACCCGCCGCGTGACTATCGCCTGCAACGATCGGCAACGCCGGCGCCCGTCGAGCCCACTCGACTCCTAGATCGATGAAAAAATGATTATCAGAGCTGTGCCCGTGGGGCTCCATAGCAGACTCCTTGCCAGTGCCGGGGTTTAACCTGATGCTAGGGCTGCACTTTGGCTTACGCGACGCCCAACCACAGATCCGGCAGTAACGTTGTGCGCTGCGCGATGAGAGCCAGCAGCCGCACCCAGGAGCGACCATGAATCTCGCCTGACTCCACCGCTAAAACAGCGTCGGCTCAGTTCCCACCAAGGCGTTGCGAACAGCCTCCGAATCCCACGCGCCGTCGCGCATCGCGTCCCAACCCGCGAATAGCAGGGCGCCCACCGCCGCGCCGCGCTCGCGCCGTACGCCGCATATTTTCGCCTTGTGTACCTGCCACTACATGTTGGCGCCGCGCCCTTGGCGGACTCACCTTCACACACACCGGGTTATCGTGTAAGGCGAACACGTCGCCACCGAGAACGGTCCCTAACGCCAGCGCCAACGCATACCGATTGGCTCGCACACAAAAACCCACGCCCCCACGGGCCAGGTAGTTTGCTGGTGGAGTGACCGTATTCCAAACCTGCGGTATTCGTCGGCAGCGCGTCGCGTCATGCTCCGACGGTCAGGTCGGTGGTGAGGGCCGCGGGTGGTAGCCACAACTGCATCGTGAGGCTGGAACGCCCATTGCCGCTGCGGGCCGGCATGGCGACAACGGCCACCCAGCCCCCATCAGATCGGCGGACCCAAGCTACCTGTTGGGCCGGCATCCACGGCTCGAGCCGTAATCCGCAGGTTCTCTCGCCTATTGCGAGTTGTTGTTGGCTTAAATATCACCGACCGCACTCGGCGCTCGGCTACCAGCCGCCAGACGCTACGCCGCCTCTTGCCGCCACTTGACCCCCAACTTGTTGAATGTGGGCCAGGAGGGCGTGGTCTGCAGCCATGCTCTTCGAGGCGGTGATTGGGTGTGGCTCGCTTGACCCCTGTCGCCTTCGGGCTGACTTCTTACTGGCTTGCCAGCCCGGTCACCGCCGCCCCGCGGGGAGTGGCTGAAGAGAGGCTTGCATTGCCGAAAGTTGGTGTGCCCTCCTCGCTTTCAAACACGATCGAGTGAGGAGAGGTTAGTGTCTGGGGGTCCCGCGACCGCACCGTGAAACACCTGCAGCGGTGCCGCTCTCCCTCGATGGCGGCGGCCGGGACTGGCGGAGGTCATATCTCGTCATCCTCCTCGGCGAACTCGATGGGGTCGTAGGTGTCATCACCTTGGTCGAAGGCTTCCGTCTCCACGTCGAGCGATCCTGGCTGCTCCTGTAGCTTGCGCACGATCTCACCCCACATTTCCCCCGGCACCCCCCCACAAAGGGTGGGTCTTCTTCCCTGCTAACGCGAGCTAGTGGTCGAAGGTCCTGCGGTGGGGAGTCATTAGCCCCTAGTTCCCGTGACCAATGAGGTCAAAGACTTACGAACTTGGGCCCTTCACTCGCCTGAAGGAGAAAGAGAGAGGTCATCATGTCAGGCACCGTCGCTCGCGTCACCGAGATCAGCGCCAAGTCCGACACCAGTTTCGAAGACGCCGCGAAGGCTGGCCTTGCTCGGGCCAACGAGACGCTCCGTGGCGTCAAGTCGGCCTGGATCAAGGAGCAGTCGGTGGATGTGGAGAACGGGAAGATTGTTGCCTACCGCGTCAACATGCTGGTCACGTTCGTCCTCGACTAACGGGGGTCCTTGCGGACCCGATCGAACCAGGATGAGGGGGACATAATGGACTGGCCCACGGCGGCAGTGATCATCGTCATCGTCATCGCGATCATGGTCGTGCTCACGACATGGATGGGCATGCGATACAAAAAGTAGACTGGTTTTTGATCGACCTACACTGTCGCCATGCCCGGCATCGGCAATCTAGTCCGCTGCACCGGGGTCCAGAACGTGAGCAGGAAGGAGGGAGTTCGGGAGTCAGTCGGCGGGGGGCTTGGCCCGCTCGCCGAGGCGGGCGCGCAGGTCCTCCTCGAAGGCGACGACCTCGGGGCTGAGCTTCTCGGCCCGCAAGCGCTCCAGGTTCGGGTAGCCCGCGTCGCGCTCGGCGCCCCACTCGTCGGCGAACTTGCCCGACTCGATCTCGCTCAGCACCTCGCGCATCACCCCGGGGACGTCGAGGCCGTCGTACCGATCCGCCCGCGACATCTGGCCGTATTGGCTGGTCGGCGAGTGGTAGCGCATCTGGCCGGCGTAGCCCTCCAGCCGCAGCAACCGGTAGCTCCGCTCGATCTCGCCCGAGAGCATGAGCTCGGTCATGATCGCCTCGAGGGGATGCCGGCCCCCGACATCACCGCGACGAAGCTCATGGAGACCCGGGCCACAGCAGGGGCGAGCACCTGCTCCACCGCGAGGTCGAGGACAGCCTCCTGGCGCGGCGTCATCTCGATGGCACCTTGGCGCAAGCCACCGACCGCCCGTCCGACGGCCAGCGTGCGGGCCAGCACGGTCCCGGTGTTGTCCTTCTGGATACCGAGCCCGGTGATGAACCCAACGCCTTCCACCTAGCACTCACGCACCTCGGGACCCAGCATCCGGGGAGCGACCATGCCGACGTCGCAATTGGGGTCGATCCGGTCGAAAGCCACCACGTAGCCCGAGGCCAGCACCCACAGCGCATCGGGCTTGGGCGTGATGGGCAGCTCAGGGATGACGTCGTCAGGGATGAGGGTGCAGATCACGTCGCACTCGCTCGCCGCCTCGATCTCGTGAGCCGTGAAGCCCTCGGCCTCGGCCTGGTCCCGGGAGGCGTCGGCCCGGGTGAAGACCTCCACCGCGAGGCCCGAGTCACGCAGGTTGAAGGCCCACGAGCGGCCCTGGTTGCCGTACCCGACGACGGCAACCCACTGCCCGTCCAGCACCGACAGGTCAGCGTCGGACTCGTAGTAGATCTTCGTCATCGGAATCCCCTCTGCACCGGCGCCACGGGATGCACGTCCCGTGCTGCTCATCGACCGACTGCTACACACAACGCGGCGGCGACCTGACGGACCACCGCCACCGTCCGTCCTAATCAAACCCTAATCCAACTAATATCCACTCCGGTTCAAACGAGGTACAGGTGCAGCCCAAACGGCCCGCGCGGCAACCCTATTCGCGTCGTTTCTCATTACCGGAGATCGACCAAGAGTTCTCCGAGCCTGGCTAGCCGGTGCCGTGGTGCACGGCATCGGGTGCCTACCTGTCGCAACACGGCAACACCGCGTGAGGTAAGCCATCGCAGGAAAGCTAGGTCCCGAAGGCGTCGTGGATGGCCAGGGTCGAAGCGATGCCACCATGGGGTCGTTCGGTTTCTGCCACAATCGTTGTCACCCAGCGATATTGGCGTCAGCTCATCGGCACAGTACTCGCCGGCTCGCCGATGTCGAACCGCAGTGTGAGCAGTTCACCGCTGAGGCTGCAGTAGGGTGCGGATTTCTGGGGGGAGCTGGCCGAGGACCTTGTCCATGTGGGCCGGCGGGAGATGGTGCAATACGGCCGCAGTGGTCGCCGCGGCCACCTTGCCGACGTCGTGGAGGGAGATGTTGGCCTCACGGAGAAATCGGACTGAGTATTCCTCGGCATCGTACTTTTCGGGGACGGCGTTGGGATTCCAGCCCGCGTAGAACACGCCCCTAATGAGGTCGGGCAGCTGAGCCGCAAAGTGGGCGCTGGCCTCCACGGTGAGCCGATCACGCAGGGTGTGCAGCCACGCGCGCAGCACTCGATAGGCGAACTCCCGATCCTCGGTGTCAAGCTCCTTGGCCACGTCGTTAATCCACGTGTGCGCGGTGTGCATCGCGTGGTCAAGCGCCGAGACCTTCGTGTTGGTGGACATGACTACCTCCTGCAGTCCTGATTCGACGTCCGTAGATTGGTGATGGTCGCCTTGTTTGCAATGGTGAGGGTGGGCTGTGGCGGCTCACATGCACGCAGTCGGTGCAGATCAGCTGACCGCCCTTCGAGCTGGCCAAACGGCTCATGTGGTGGATGAGAAAGCAGCTCGAGCACCTGATTCGTCTGCTCGCTTCGGGATGACCGGCACGAAGACGTCTTCGCCGACGCCATCGGCGCTTGGCAGCTCAACCGCGCGCTCCATGTCGGATCCGTCGGCATCGTCGACATCAGTCCATTTGGAGACGAGGTCCCGGCCGGGCAGCGTTTCTTCCAGCGGCTCACTTGCGCGCAGTCGGTTGTCGTCGTATTCGCTACTCGTCGCTCGTAAAGTCCGCTGATCGGAAGCCAGCGACTGAGGTTTCGCCGGATACGCGGGGCACCCATTATGTTTCCCTCCTCGGTAGATCTCAGGGACGTAGCTTCCGATGGGACCATGACGAGTCGGCCCACAATAGGGTCCGAAGTCCCAAGGCCCCGCAGCCATTCGGCTTCGCCCGTGGCTTTGGCGCGGATAGTTCGTTCGTGTGCCGGTTTAGTCGCGGACGACAAGGATGGAGCACTCGGCGTAGCCGAAGATTGACGGGCCCCCAGGATCGACCGGGCGCAGGATCTGGCCGGCGTCGGTGCGGCCGATGATCGCTAGTTGGATGGGCCGGTGGCTGCCGGCGACGAATTCGGCGATCCCGTCGGGGACGGCGACAAGGTGCACGGACACGTCGCGGTAGCGGTCACGCCAGACATCAAGGCGGTGAGCCAACCGGTCGTAGTGGGTTTGATCGCTATGCGGCCGCCGCAGGCCGAGCGCCATGAGCGGGGCGGCCCGTAGCGCGGCCTCGGCGAAGCCGCGCTCAACGACCGCATGGCTATCGACGGGGTTATCGACGGCAACGACGATGCAACCAGGATTCGCCGGCGGGGTTTGGCTGTGCGGGCGGATGATCGCCACCGGGCAGGACGCCGACTCGGCCAGGGTGGCGGCTGTCGCGCCGAGCCCTATCGGTGTCGGCGGTCTGATCCCCGCCGATCCGACACAGAGCATCGCTGCGGTGTGGGATTCGGTCAGCAGGCGGGTGGCGGGGTCACCGTAGAGGATCGCTATCTCGACTTCCACCGGCTTGCCTGAGTCTTTGATCGCCGCGCGCGCTGCGCGCAGGGCTGCCGCGCGTACGCGAAGCCTCCGTTGACAGACGCATCGTCGATGACGTGAACCAGGCGCAGCCGCGCATGACGGCACAGCGCTTCATCGAGCGCCCACACGGCCGCGGTGACCGCGGCAGCCGAGTCGTCGACGCCGACGACCACCGGCCTTGTGGATTGAGCGTGCCCACTCATCGTGACCTCCGAGCTAAGACTTGGTCGGCGTGGACGCAGCCCCACTGCGATGGGGTGACGATATTCAGCGCTGCCGTGCCGCTCACAGGGTCGTTGGCCCCTGGGTTGGGGCCATAGGTCCCAAACCCACGCTCGCCCAACCGCTTTGGTGACCGCCGTCTCTAGGCGTCAAGGCCAAACGGCCCTAGGAGCCGCGAGCCCGCCGCGGCGATGATCACCGTATCGACTGCACGTGGTGAAGGAGTCGTGATGGATACGTTCACGCTGCGCTTACCGCGGTGGCTGGCGGATACAAGCCGACGCCCGCGATGGCTGCGGGGACCGAAAGGTGCGTTTGGACGCATCGGGACATCGCCGCGCTACTCGACTAGAACAGAGTCGCTCTCGGCACTTTTGGTCAGCTTCTCAGCGGCGCTGCTGCACATCGCCGCCCTCGATCGTGGTTTTTCCCGCCTGGGTCGCCGGAGTTGGGGTACACCTGCCCCATGAGAGGTATGTCACGACGCTCCTTTGGACGGCTGGCGGCGGGCTTGAGTATGGTCAGTGCGGCCGGGCTGGCAGCCGCGTGCGGCCCGAAACCCGCGAAGTCACCGTCCACCCCCGCCGGTCCGCCACCACCGTCGGGCCCAGGCGTGGGCTTCGTGCTGTCCCACGAACAATTCCCGACGGCCCAGCTGGTCGACCAAGCCCAGGCCGCCGAGCAGGCCGGATTCCGCTACCTGTGGGCCAGCGACCATATCCAGCCGTGGCAGGACAACGAGGGGCATTCGATGTTCCCCTGGATCACCCTGGCGTTGCTGGGCCAGCGAACCAAACATGTGCCCTTCGGCACGGGCGTGACCTGCCCGATCTACCGCTATCACCCGGCCACGGTCGCCCACGCGTTCGCCTCGCTGGCGATCCTCTACCCCGGGCGGGTCTTTCTCGGCCTGGGAACCGGCGAGCGGCTCAACGAACAGGCCGCCACCACACAATTCGGGCCCTATCAAGAGCGCCACGACCGCTTGGTCGAAGCCATCCAGCTCATCCGCCAACTGTGGAGTGGCCAACGAATCTCGTTCCAGGGCCGCTATTTCCAGACGAACCAGCTCAAGCTCTACGACCTGCCATCGTCACCGCCGCCGATCTTCGTGGCGGCGGGCGGCCCGAAAAGCGCACACCTCGCCGGGCAGTACGGCGACGGCTGGATCGCGGAGGCTGACAGCATGAAAGACCAAAAGCTGGTGGCGGCGTTCAATCAGGGCGCCCGGGATTCCGGGCGCGATCCGGCCACCCTGGGCAAGCGAGCCGAGATGTTCGCCGTCGTCGGCAACCAAACCGAGATCAACCGTGCCGCCGAGCTGTGGCGGTTCACCGGCGGCGCCGTCGACCAACCCAACCCGGTCGAGATCCAGCGCGCCGCCCAGGTCAACCCGCTAGACAAGGTGATCGCCGGATGGACGACGGGCACTGATCCCGCCACCCACATCGGCGCGGTGCAGGCCGTTCTCGATACCGGCGCAACACCGTTCATGCATTTTGCCCAGCAGGACCCGATTGCCGCGATCGAGTTCTATCGCACCCAGGTGCTGCCGCGGCTGCACTGACTACCGGCTACTTGAGTGTGGCGCTGATGTAGGCGACATCGCCGAACGGCATCTCGTTCCCGCGCAGCGGTTGCAGCCCGTACTTGACGAAAAGCTCCTCGTTGCTGCTGGCGCCGTCTCCCAACCGCGGCGGTTCAGCCTCATGCCCTCGACGTCAATCAGCTTTTCGATCCAGGCGTTCATCGGGTGTTGTTGTTGGGATTCTTTGACTTAGGAAGTCGACGGAGGGCTGCTGGCTTTAATGAGGTCCACCGGTGGCGGTGATTGTTGGGTCAGTGTCGACGCACCATCTCCATAGCACTTCAACAGCGGTACTTAGGTCACTGAATCCGTTTTCGCGCAATAGCGTCCCGGCGGGCGCCCGACCCGAAGGGATTTGCTAAATGACGCACGACCACCGGCTCACCGACGTCGGCCCGGCCACACCACCACCGAGCTGGCGCCTGCCCGACGCCGAACCATCCTGGGACCACACCTCACCGAACAGTTCGGCGGCGGCACGGTATGCACGTGGAAACCCGCACATTCCCTGAAGACGACCCACACGCCGACGTATGGATCCAGGCAGAGGACGGCATCATCGGCGGCCGGGTTATGCGCAGTGCGCCGCGGATCATGATGTTCGAGCCGCCATGTACTCTCGACGACATCGGTGCAGGATCAAATCCGGGATTGGGAATCGCTCTCACCTGCACGTCTGCCACACAGCCAGAAGCCCGTGGCAATATGAACGGCGGGGTCGATTGCCCAGAAGGCGATTCGCATGACTTATTGTATAGGCGTAATGCTCGACAAGGGAATGATTTTCGCCTCGGACTCCCGCACGAATGCCGGCGTCGACAACTTCGCCAAGTTCTGCAAGATGACGGTATTCGAGCGTCGCGGCAACCGCGTTATCGTTCTGCTGAGTTCGGGAAACCTAGCCGGAACGCAGGCCGTCATCAGCGTATTGACGCAGCGCTGCGCTGACGGCGACGCGGCCACCAATGTCTTGGGCGCCCGGACGATGTTCGACGTCGTGAGGCTGGTCTCCGACGCGACGCGCGATATCGAGAAACGCGACGCCGGGTACCTGGAAGAGAACAACATCCGCTTCGATGCCTCGTTCATCGTCGGTGGGCAGATCGACGGCGAGCCGATGCGGCTGTTCCGGACTTATGCCGAGGGCAATTTCATCGAGGCAGGGATCGACACGCCCTTCTTTCAGACCGGTGAAACCAAGTACGGAAAGCCGATCCTCGACCGTGTACTTACGCAACATACGACAATTGCAGACGCCACGAAGTGTGTGCTGGTGTCTTTCGATTCGACCATGCGCAGCAATTTGTCGGTGGGCATGCCGATCGACCTGATTTGCTACGAACGGGACAGCCTCGAAGTGCATTGGCGCCGGCGATTCGATGAGGGCGACCCCTATTTCACCGCGCTCAGCCACGAATGGGGCGAAGGTACGCGGCAGGTGTTTCGCCATTTACCCGAACTGCAGTGGTGACGGGTCGTCAGGATGGATACCTTCATCGTCACCTGTGAACACGGCGGCAACCGGATACCCGCGCCCTATCGGCGGCTGTTTCGTGGACAAGGGCCGCTGCTGGATTCCCACCGCGGGTACGACCCCGGTTCGCTGGTCATGGCGAAGGCATTCGCCAGTACCTGCCAGGCGCCGCTGGTGGCTTCCACTGTCAGCCGTCTGCTTATCGATCTCAATCGCTCGATCGGCCACCCACAACTTTTTTCGGCGGTAACACGCGGCGCGTCGGCCGAGACCCGGACGCAAATCGTCGAACGGTATTACCGGCCCTATCGCCTGCAGGTCGAGCGTCTCGTCTGGCAAGCGGTGTCGCGTGGCCATCGCGTGATCCACATTCCGTCGCACAGCTTTACCGCGGAGCTAGATGGCAAGGTGCGCGGCACCGATGTGGGCTTGCTCTACCACCCCGGGCGGCGCGGGGAGGCCGAGGTGTGCGCCCGCTGGAAAGAATCGCTCGCCGCATTCGCTCCGGAACTTCGCGTACGCCGCAATTACCCCTATGCCGGCAAAGGAGACGGGTTGACCTCGCACTTGCGCCTACGCTTCGCGCAGAGCGACTACGTCGGAATCGAACTGGAGGTCAACCAGGGCACCGTTTTCGCCGCGGGCCGACGCTGGACGGCGTTGCGGCGCGTGCTGATCGATTCGTTACGCACGGCATGTGCCGCCTGAGCGCGCCATAATTCACTCCCTGCGCCCTGCACCCACTAGCACAAGTGGGAACCCTTTCCACCACCCACGTCGCCAGCCATGCGCCACCTCATCTGGCGGATACCGGAGACTAATGATGCAAATACACGTCGGCTTCGAAATGATCTACGACTGCCCACAGCCAACCCCGATGATATTCAACCTCAACGTCCACTTCACCCGCGTGTCCGATCTCGTCGGCCGTGACGACCTGGTGGTCGACCCGCCGGTCCCGATGGCAGCCTATCGTGACGACTTCGGCAACTGGTGCACCCGCATTGTTGCGCCCAAAGGCCGCACGCGCGTCTCGGCCAATGCGCTCATCAACGACACCGGACTCCCCGACGTCATCGTTCCCCAGGCACAACAGATCCCCGTGCCGGACCTGCCCGAGGACACCCTTGTCTTCCTGCTCGGCAGCCGGTATTGCGAAACCGATCGACTGTCCGAGACGGCGTGGAATCTCTTCGGGCAGACGCCACCGGGATGGGGCCGCGTTCAGGCAATCTGCGACTACGTTCACCGACATCTCACGTTCGGCTACGAGCACGCGAACATGACCCGGACGGCGCTAGAAGCTTTTCACGACCGGACCGGCGTCTGCCGTGATTTCACGCATCTTGCCGTTGCCTTCTGTCGCTGCATGAACATCCCCGCACGCTACTGCACCGGGTACCTCGGCGACATCGGTGTGCCGCCGGTGGACGATCCGATGGATTTCTCTGCCTGGTTTGAGGTGTTCCTCGGCGGGCAATGGCATACCTTCGACGCGCGCCACAACACGCCGCGCATCGGCAGGGTGTTGATCGCGCGTGGCCGCGACGCCGCCGACGTCGCGCTCAGCAACACGTTCGGCCCCGCCACATTGACGAGCTTCAGGGTATGGACCGACGAGGTACCCGCCAGTTGAGTCAAGCAGCCAAGCCGTCGACTGCGCGAGGTCTGCCAGGTCGCGGGGCAACAGCCGGCGGCGGTACCGCCGCATGCAGCTCGAGAGGCTTCTTATGCACGAAACCTTCACCCGAACAACGCAGCTTCGGTCGCGATCTTCAGACGAACAGCGCCGCACTCGCGCGAACAGGCCGGTGTGTCCGGCGTGAGCGGCTGCTCGGCGAGATCAGCGGCGGAGAAGTGACGCTTCCCGGACTGGCTGGGTTCCCGACGCCGTTCACATCACACCCCGTGGTCGCCGGCGACCCCGGCGGGCCGAAGCGCACTGTTCCCATTGCCGGACCGTACGCCGTTCGGCAACAGGTCCGCTTTGCGCTACGTCTGGCAGCCCACAGGCCCAGCCTCAAGGAGTAACGTCAGCAAATCAGGACCAAACCTGGTGCCATGATCAAGGGGCCAGCGATGTCTGACAAATCTCCTCGGCAAACTATGACCAAAAAGTCGGAAAAATCCGTGAAAGAGAAGCGCGCCGCTTAGCGCGCCAAGGCGGCCCGAGCTTCGTCCACCGGGGCTTTGATGCATGACAAGAAGCACTGAGGCACAACAACTTTCGCTAGGAGTGCTGGATCGATCACGCAAGGCGAGACTCGCCCAGACTGCCGACAAAGGCCGTTGCCTTCCCCACCACGCCATTCGATTCGCGAGCGTTTCGGCCGAGATGGCGTTGGACTCTGCACGATCGGCTACCGGAATACCCGCACGCACATCGCGGACTCGACAACATGGCAAGGGAGTAACGTTGGCTAGTGTCGAAGGTCTTCTTGTTGAGGCGAACACACTCGACTGAGTAGGAAAAAACCATGATTCCCGGGACCACACTCCCCTCGCCATATGAAAAGCGCCTAAAACTCGTCCAGGAGACTCTGAGGAAGTACTCCTCGCTTGACGACGCCGCCGCGGGCGAACTCGCAGTACACGTACTGCATGCACTGAACTCCATCCCTGAAAAGGTGCGCTAAGCAAACCTCACCCACCACATCGTTCTCATTTCAACGAAACCCTTCGGCTGTCTGACATCACCGCACCGCTGGAGTCGGCGAGCTTGACGGGACTGCACCGCGTCTAGTGATGACTCGGCCGCTCCGAGGTTTCCTGGATCGGGCGTGTGAAGCTGCGACGTGCCCGCGTGGCCCAGCGGCGTCGCACGGCTCGCGAATCCGTAACGAGTAGCGCATGATCGGCGCTATGAAGCGAGAAGTGGGGCGCCGCGCTTGAAGTCGAAATCACCGCGCCCACGACGCTGGAGTTTCAGACTGGCTCCCCATCCGCGCACTGAGGTGTTTGAGTCGCTGTGGTTCGTCTTGAACGGACAGCCCATCGAGCCCTTGGAGATCAGCGGTGTGCACGGCAACCGCATCCATAAGTTCGACGCTCCGGTGGGTAACCTGAAAGTCGATTACGCGGCGACGATCGTGGGTCAGACCGACCCGGCGCCGGTGACCGAACACGACCTGTCGATGTGCTTGCGGCCCAGCCGCTACGCCGAGGCCGACAAGTTCCACGGTTTCGCGACAACCGAATTCGGCAACTACCTCGATTCGGCGAGGCTGTTGGAAGTGGTGTCCTCGTGGGTAGGCGCCCGGCTGAACTATGTGCCCGGCTCCAGTGATCCGATCGACGGGGCGGTGGTCACCTTGCTCGCCGGTGCCGCGACTATGCGCATCTGGTGGTGGCGCTGCTGCGCGCGGTCAAGGTGCTGGCCCGCCTGGTGTCGGTGTACGCCCCGGGCGTGTACCCGATGCACTTCCACGCGGTGGCCGAGGCGTTTGTCGAGGGGCAATGGCGGGTGGTCGACGCGACGCTGCTGGCGCCACGGCAAAGCTTGGTGCGCATCACCACCGGCCGCGACGCCGCTGACACGGCGTTCCTGGACAATCATGAGGGCGCGATCACGCTGAATAAGCTGGTGGTGACCGCCGTCGTCGACGGCGACCTGCCCCAGGATTCGATCGATCAGCTGCTATCGATCCGCTAACAGCGCTCGACCGATCGGCTGATCACACCAACCGGACTGTCTTTGAAGGCAGTTGTGCCACAGCGGAATTACGGATGCGAAGCTTGCCGCGAACGTTGCAGAGTCCCACGTGTTTTTGCCTTCGACACAGCGCGGATTGGTGTCGAGCCCACCCTCGGGTACGTTGAGATCGATTGGCCTGCGATGACCGCTGGGGAGACGTCATGGAGCCGCCGACACGCCGAACCGTGACCATCCACGGCCACGAGCTCTCCTACCTGGACAGCGGCACGGGCTCGGTGGTGCTTTTCATCCACGGGATTCTCGGTTCGCAACGCCAGTGGACCCACCTCATCGACCGCCTGCATGACGACTACCGGGTGATCGTGCCGGACCTCTTCGGACACGGCGAGTCGGACAAGCCGGTGGGAGACTATTCACTCGGCGCCCACGCGGCAACGATGCGCGACCTGCTGGACCGCCTCGGCATCGAGCGGGTCACCCTCGTCGGGCACTCCCTCGGCGGGGGGATCGCGATGGAGTTCTACTACCTGTTCCCGGAGCGCGTCGAGCGGATAGTGCTTGTCGCGAGCGGCGGGCTGGGCCGGGAGGTCAACCCGATTCTGCGATCCGCGACGCTGCCCGGGGCCGGATGGGTCCTGCCCGTCCTCGCGTCGGGGTGGGTGCGTATGCGCGCCGAGGGCGCCGGGCGGGCCCTGTCCAGGGTGGGCTGGAGGCCCGGCTCGGACATCACCACGATCTGGCAGGGCTTCACCTCGCTCAGGGATGCGGCGACCCGGCGCGCCTTCCTGGCCACGACCCGCGCCGTCATCGACCCCGGGGGCCAGACTATCAGTGCCAACGACTATCTGCCCGACGCCGTGCCGATCCCGACACTCATCATCTGGGGCTCGCGGGACCGGATGATCCCGGCGTGGCACGCGATCAGGGCGCAGAGGTCGATCCCGGGGTGTCGCGTCGAGCTATTCGAGGGAGCCGGCCACTTCCCGCACCTCGATGAACCGGACCGCTTCGTCGACCTAGTGCGTGACTTCATCGCGACGACCTGAGCCGCTGCCACCTCGAACAGGCCACGGCAGCGGACCTGGCCAGGCCACTCCGAGATTGACGCGTTGTGGTTCATGCCCACCGACCTGATCGCGTCGGCGTATATCCACCTGGCCTTGACTCACGAAGGGTCGAAAGTCCCCTCAGCAGCAGCCAACACAATTAAACTGATAATCACCAAGGGTACCGTCGCTCTGGACGACGCGAACGCGCGTAAACAGCAACCGAAGCCGGCACGAACCGTGGTCAAGACAGGAGTGTCACCATGGCGCCACAACGGGACCGAACCGGTGTGGGTCGACACCCCACACCGCCCGAACACACGCCGCGGTTGCGGCTGAAACCCAAGGCGCCCTGAAACATCCCGGGTTTGATGCACACCTCTTTTCGTGTGACCGGTGTGCTTCCCGATCTGGTGGTGGAGCATAGTACGGGGCCGTGGGCGCTAGGTTCGGTTCGGCGGGTTGGCGTCGTGCCAGGCAGCCCAGATCTCGGGCCGGAGCCGCCCGCGATCGGGTACCGGCAACCCAGCGCTGCGGGCCCAGGCGCGGACCTGCGCGGTGGGCGGTGCCAGCGATGCGGGCTTATCGATTTCGACGATGCCGACCGCGATGGGTGAGATGCGTTGCGAGCAGCCTGTTCGGTGATCGCCCAGGCGTGGGCGGCGGCGAGGAATCGGTAGGTCCATTCCTCGGCGAGCTGGCGGGTCTCGCAGAACACGACGGGCACGTTCGGCCAGCGGATCTGCAACTCGGCGAGTCCGTCCGCGACCACAGCGGGGCGCACGCGGTCGAGCTTGAACAGCTGCGAGTAGCGGTCCTCGATCACCACCGCCGCACGCGGGAGCGCGGCCAGGTCGCCGACTTGGTAACGCAGCTTCCCGCCGGTGAGGCTAGCGATCAGATCGACCAGTGACTTGCGCTCCACGCTGGCGACAAGCTTGTCATCGACGACGATCCCATAGTCCCCGCATGGCAGCGCCCGCTTCACCGTGGTGACGTGCTGGGTTGCGAACCGGTAGGCGTACTGCTCGTGGCTGTCGACCACGATCTGCAGGTCCTCGATGCCGTAGGCGCGGGCGGTCGGGGTGCGCACATTCGGGCGCGCCTGCTTGCGGGTGCGCGGCGACTGCCAAAACACCACGTCCCGGCCCCGAGCCTGGGTGAACACGAGCTGGGAGCGGTTGTGCCGGGACCGCTCGGCGATCACGTCGATCGCCGCGCCGCGCCGACGACACGACCGCAACGGCACTCGTTCGACGATCACCGGATCGGCGGGCCACTCGTCCAGCGGTACCGGGTAGGCGAACAAAGCCTTTTCCCGCGGCCAGGTCCCCGACGTGCGGAACAGCAGGTCACCGCCAGCGAGCGGGACCCGCAGCAACAACGGCAGCCGGGAGTCTTCGTCCGGGTTGACCGCGATCAACAACTCCGCCACGAGCTCTGAGTCTGCCGGGCCGCATTGGCGTTCGGTGGCGCACCCCGCCGCGACGCCGGACCTACGGACGGCCGATGGGGTTGCCGGCTTGCAGCCGCGCGTAGTACTCGGCCTCGGCTTCTGCGGGTGGGATCCGCCGAAGTCGGTGCATGAGCCGGTGCTCGTTGTACCAACTCACCCACGCCGACGTGATGTTCTCCAGGTCGGCCAGGGTGCGTATCGGCCCGCTGCGAAACGGCGAACCCTCGCGGACGCACTCCGTTTTGTAGAGCCCGATCGTCGTCTCGCACAACGCATTATCGAGGGCATCACCGACCGTCCCAACCGATGGGATTAGCCCGGCCAGCATCAGTGTCTCGCCGTAATGGATTGCAGTGTACTGACTTCCGGCGTCACTGTGATGGATTGCATCGTCGAACGGATGACCTTGGCGGAGGCGGAACTCCGCTGCGTAGCGCAGCGCGCGTTCGACGAAGCCGGTGTCCTTGGTCAGCGAGCACTCCCAGCCGGGGATCAGCCCGGCGTAAGCATCGACCACAAACGCGGTGTAGCCGAACCCGCAGGTCATAGGCACGTACGTGAAGTCGGCGACGACCAGCAGGTTTGGCGCCGAAACCCGCCACTGCCGGCCCACCAGGTCTGGCGCGCGGGCCGCGGCCGGATCCGGTTCGGTGGTGCGTGGTATGCGCCGAGCGCGGGTCACCCCGCGCCAGCCATTGGCCCGCATGATCCGTTCCACCGTGCACCGCGCCACCGGGATACCCTCCCGCTGCAGGTGCGCCCACATTTTCAGGCTGCCGTACAGGCATTCCGGCGGGCGTTTGCCGTCGGAACCGGGTTCGTAGTAGCCGGCGAGGATTTCGGTGATCGTGGTGTCCCACAGCGCCCGTTTTGACGGCGCTGTCGCGCGGTGCGCCCAGTAGGTGCGCGGGGCGATCTGCACTCCGTGCACGGCCAGTGCCCGGCAGATCGGTACGACCCCGAACTCCTCGCGGTGGGTGTCGATGAACGCGCAGATCAGTGGTGTCGCGGGTCGCACTCCCGCGCAAAGAAAGTTGTTGCGGCCTTGAGTATTTCGACCGTGGACTCGAGCTCCTTGCATTTGCGGCGCAGCTCGCGCAGCTCCCGCTTCTCCTCGCTCGACACGCCCGCCGCCTCACCAGCATCGATCTCAGCCTGGCGCACCCACCTGCGCAGTGTCTCTGCGCTCATCCCCAACCTGCCCGCGATCCCCTTGATCGCCGCCCACTCGGTCTGGTAGTCACCGACGTGCTCGCGGACCAGCCGCACCGCCCTGGCCTTGGTGTTCTCGTCGTACCTGATCGCCATCGCGCCATCCTTCCCTCAAAGGAAGGTGTGCATAAAACCCGGGACGGTTCACCCCACACCGGGTATGTCGATGGGGCATGGTGGCCGCACAGTGATGACCTGACCACAGAGCTTCCCGATCTGCTCGCGGTGCTCTCGGTGCGGCTCGGGCCCATCGACCGCGTGCTGTACAAGCTCAACGACTGGGCGAAAGCACCCACCAAACTCGCCACCGGCGGCCACGCGGTACGACTCGACGGATACCGACTCCAGCCGCCAAACACTGTCGAAGTCCTCGGACTCAACCGCAACAGGATCGTTCTGGTGGTAGTCCCGCCCCACACCGACCCGGACCGCGCACATGCCACCATGATGGCCGCGGCGGCACCGGACAACGACTCGACCGTCGATGGCTTACTCATGATCAGCCTGCGAGGCAGGGAACCCCGCACACAGAGAGCTGCCGCGCAAGAACGCTGGGACTCTAAAGGCGGAGCCGTGCGATAGCTCGTCGGTGTCGACGACCGCGCGACCAGCGTGTCACCGCGCTTTCGCTCGCCCTACGAAGAGCGTCTAGAACTCGTCAAGAACACGTTGACGACGTGCTCGGCGCTTGATGACGACGCCGCAGGCAAACTCGCCGTACACGTCCTGCATGCGCTGAACTCGATTCCCCGAGAAGGTGTGCTGAGCAGCAGCGCTTACCAGGCACCTTCCCCGACCGTCCACTCGCGGAATGCCAAGAAGCACTGCGGCACATAAAGTTTCATTGAGTTCCCGCGAGCTTGGCAATCCTAGCCTGGCATTCGTCGCCGAGCACTTTGCCTTCAGGTGATTGACCAGCCAAACGACTCGGGAGGGTCCTCATGCCACATGGTCGCGGTTTGGCAGATGCGTTCGGCGACAGCGTCAACGGACGCTCGGGCGCTGTCGCCGGCATCGCCGCCACCTTGTGGAATCGGGAAGATGAATCGGCCGCTCTTTCCCCATTGCCAGATCGCAGAGAAGTCTTCGCGGCTAAGGGGCCGAAAGATGACTTCGGTTCGTGCATCTTTGAGCACGACTTCGAGCCACGTGGCGTACTCGACCCTTTCACCGCTCATCAGGTGCGGCTCATTGTTGACGTGGACCTCCCCTGCCCCACCAAGCCTCGTGCGGAGGGCCTGTGCGAGCGGCTGCATCAGTTGCTGTTCAAGATGGTCTGCTTGGTCCTTTTCCATTCCCGCTCCTTCGTCAGCCGGTTACACAGCATCTAAATGGTGTCACGTCCACCCAGTCCCTGGGTTATAGGACGAAGGCGGCGCCCGTAAGACGCGCCGAGCGTGCATACCAGAAGCTGGGTGTGCACCATCGCGCCGATGCGGTCGCCCGTGCTCGCGAACACGGATTGATCTGAGGGCCGCATCGTTCTCAAGCCGCATTGGCGGGACAGACACGGCATCAAAACGCCAGACTGCATTCCCCACCAACTAAGTTGGGGTTCTACACGTTGAACCGGAACTCCATCCCGGGCGTTTACTGGCGACGATAGATGACAAATAGGGCCGTCACCTGCATCGAACTTAGTTGAGTCCGTTGGCTGTTGACGGGTAGCAAGCAACGTGCAGCGGACGCACTGCGGACGACCGAGATGGCCCCATGCAGGGGTGGCGCTGCGGGGAGTTGTCTGTTCCCGTTGTCTGTTCTGAACGGCGAGTTGAGTTGTCAACGCGGCAAGCGGCGGTGGAGGAGGACCGGCTGCTCACGGAGCGCGAGGTAGGTGTCTGTATCGGTGGTGGTGACTTGGTCGACGGTGAGTTCGACTATGCGGGAAGGAACTTGACCGTAGAGAAGGACGAGGGCGCCGGCCACGCGCAGCCTTTAGGGAAAGGGCATCGTCACGTAAGCATCGCCGCAGCAGTACCCAGCGCTCGTCATCGCCGAGTACTGCTCGGCCAGGCCGTAGCGGCCCAACCAGTGGACCTCCAGATCTGCGGCCAGCCCACGGGCGTGCGCCCACCTGAGAAAGTCCCGCAATCTGTGGCTGCACAAGGTCCCCCGTGCCCCCTCCCCTCGTCGCCGATCTACTCGGTTACCGCTACCAGGTAACCCAACGCCACGCCGAGCTCGCGGCGCAACCGTAGTCGCGCTGTGTCACATAGCTAGCCTGGCTTGGCCCCGATCGGTTGATCATGCTCTAAACGGTGGGGGTGAAGACGTTCAACCCCCCGGACGTGGCCGCCTCGTCGGCGGATGGATCCGATTCGTCTGCATTCTTTCGCGGAAGGTATTCGGCCACAAGCTGGTTCATCGGATTTGGGCGCGGCTGAGGACAGGCGCTGGCAGGGCGAATGCCGCGGTCATGGATATGGGAAAAGACGCAACATGAGCCCGCCGCCTCACCTGAACAGACCACCGGGACCTTGACGGATGGCCCCACCGCGGTCGTCTCGACGTCCATTAGCTTGCCCGCCTTGATGATTCGGCCTGTTCACCGGCGGGAGGTCGGAGCACAAGTTTGTGGCCCTTCCCTCCATGCTACGAGCCGGCCCGGCATTGCCGGCGTGTGAACGGTCAGCGGGGATCCGGGTACATGAGTGCGCAGGGGGTCGGTCGACCCGACCCGCCGCGGCGGCAGCCGCGCTGCGCGTAGTGTCGTTTCGGTGACGTCAGTGGATGTGTGATCAGCGGGAGTGTCGGTGTGAACCGTCCCGGGTTTTATGCACACCTTCCTTTGAGGGAAGGATGGCGCGATGGCGATCAGGTACGACGAGAACACCAAGGCCAGGGCGGTGCGGCTGGTCCGCGAGCACGTCGGTGACTACCAGACCGAGTGGGCGGCGATCAAGGGGATCGCGGGCAGGTTGGGGATGAGCGCAGAGACACTGCGCAGGTGGGTGCGCCAGGCTGAGATCGATGCTGGTGAGGCGGCGGGCGTGTCGAGCGAGGAGAAGCGGGAGCTGCGCGAGCTGCGCCGCAAATGCAAGGAGCTCGAGTCCACGGTCGAAATACTCAAGGCCGCAACAACTTTCTTTGCGCGGGAGTGCGACCCGCGACACCACTGATCTGCGCGTTCATCGACACCCACCGCGAGGAGTTCGGGGTCGTACCGATCTGCCGGGCACTGGCCGTGCACGGAGTGCAGATCGCCCCGCGCACCTACTGGGCGCACCGCGCGACAGCGCCGTCAAAACGGGCGCTGTGGGACACCACGATCACCGAAATCCTCGCCGGCTACTACGAACCCGGTTCCGACGGCAAACGCCCGCCGGAATGCCTGTACGGCAGCCTGAAAATGTGGGCGCACCTGCAGCGGGAGGGTATCCCGGTGGCGCGGTGCACGGTGGAACGGATCATGCGGGCCAATGGCTGGCGCGGGGTGACCCGCGCTCGGCGCATACCACGCACCACCGAACCGGATCCGGCCGCGGCCCGCGCGCCAGACCTGGTGGGCCGGCAGTGGCGGGTTTCGGCGCCAAACCTGCTGGTCGTCGCCGACTTCACGTACGTGCCTATGACCTGCGGGTTCGGCTACACCGCGTTTGTGGTCGATGCTTACGCCGGGCTGATCCCCGGCTGGGAGTGCTCGCTGACCAAGGACACCGGCTTCGTCGAACGCGCGCTGCGCTACGCAGCGGAGTTCCGCCTCCGCCAAGGTCATCCGTTCGACGATGCAATCCATCACAGTGACGCCGGAAGTCAGTACACTGCAATCCATTACGGCGAGACACTGATGCTGGCCGGGCTAATCCCATCGGTTGGGACGGTCGGTGATGCCCTCGATAATGCGTTGTGCGAGACGACGATCGGGCTCTACAAAACGGAGTGCGTCCGCGAGGGTTCGCCGTTTCGCAGCGGGCCGATACGCACCCTGGCCGACCTGGAGAACATCACGTCGGCGTGGGTGAGTTGGTACAACGAGCACCGGCTCATGCACCGACTTCGGCGGATCCCACCCGCAGAAGCCGAGGCCGAGTACTACGCGCGGCTGCAAGCCGGCAACCCCATCGGCCGTCCGTAGGTCCGGCGTCGCGGCGGGGTGCGCCACCGAACGCCAATGCGGCCCGGCAGACTCAGAGCTCGTGGCGGAGTTGTTGATCGCGGTCAACCCGGACGAAGACTCCCGGCTGCCGTTGTTGCTGCGGGTCCCGCTCGCTGGCGGTGACCTGCTGTTCCGCACGTCGGGGACCTGGCCGCGGGAAAAGGCTTTGTTCGCCTACCCGGTACCGCTGGACGAGTGGCCCGCCGATCCGGTGATCGTCGAACGAGTGCCGTTGCGGTCGTGTCGTCGGCGCGGCGCGGCGATCGACGTGATCGCCGAGCGGTCCCGGCACAACCGCTCCCAGCTCGTGTTCACCCAGGCTCGGGGCCGGGACGTGGTGTTTTGGCAGTCGCCGCGCACCCGCAAGCAGGCGCGCCCGAATGTGCGCACCCCGACCGCCCGCGCCTACGGCATCGAGGACCTGCAGATCGTGGTCGACAGCCACGAGCAGTACGCCTACCGGTTCGCAACCCAGCACGTCACCACGGTGAAGCGGGCGCTGCCATGCGGGGACTATGGGATCGTCGTCGATGACAAGCTTGTCGCCAGCGTGGAGCGCAAGTCACTGGTCGATCTGATCGCTAGCCTCACCGGCGGGAAGCTGCGTTACCAAGTCGGCGACCTGGCCGCGCTCCCGCGTGCGGCGGTGGTGATCGAGGACCGCTACTCGCAGCTGTTCAAGCTCGACCGCGTGCGCCCCGCTGTGGTCGCGGACGGACTCGCCGAGTTGCAGATCCGCTGGCCGAACGTGCCCGTCGTGTTCTGCGAGACCCGCCAGCTCGCCGAGGAATGGACCTACCGATTCCTCGCCGCCGCCCACGCCTGGGCGATCACCGAACAGGCTGCTCTGCAACGCATCTCACCCATCGCGGTCGGCATCGTCGAAATCGATAAGCCCGCATCGCTGGCACCGCCCACCGCGCAGGTCCGCGCCTGGGCCCGCAGCGCTGGGTTGCCGGTACCCGATCGCGGGCGGCTCCGGCCCGAGATCTGGGCTGCCTGGCACGACGCCAACCCGCCGAACCGAACCTAGCGCCCACGGCCCCGTACTATGCTCCACCACCAGATCGGGAAGCACACCGGTCACACGAAAAGAGGTGTGCATCAAACCCGGGATGTTTCAGTGTGACGTGTGGTAGCGGTGACATGGGGTAGCGGCCTGATTGCGGGTCCCGTGAACCGGGTGATCGCGACCACGCGGAACGGTGTCGAGGTGCTGCGGTTCGGTGGCCTTCAGACCGGATCCCGTCCGTCGCCGTTTCAGATCGTGGAGCGGTGCGACATGTACCGGCTACGACGGTACTTCCCTGACCGCGCGAATGATCCGTCGCGGCCGCCGGTAATACTTGTGCCGCCGATGATGGTGTCGGCCAACGTGTACGACGTCACCAGAGACCAGGGCGCGGTCGGAGTCCTGCATGATCTCGGTGTGGACCCGTGGGTGGTGGACTTCGGCTCACCAGACCGGGAAACCGGTGGGCTCGAACGCACGTTGAGCGACCATGTTGTCGCGTTGAGTCGGGTCATCGACTCGGTACACGCGCACACCGGCCGCAAGGTGCATTTGGCGGGCTACTCGCAGGGCGGCATGTTCTGTTATCAAACCGCTGCCTACCGACGTTCCGAGGGCCTGGCCAGTGTCATCACATTCGGTAGCGCCGTCGATTCGCTCAGCGGTCTGCCGTTCGGAATTCCCGCGGCCGTGGCGGGCCGCGGCGCCCAGCTGGTCGCCGACCACGTCTTCAACCGTCTCTCGGTGTCCGGATGGATGGCCCGGACCGGGTTTCAACTTCTGGACCCGATCAAGACGGTCCGGGCGAGGTGGGACTTCCTACGGCAACTCCATGACCGAGAGGCGTTGCTGCCCAGGGAACAGCAACGCCGCTTCCTCGAGGTGGAGGGCTGGGTGGCATGGTCGGGTCCCGCGGTCGCCGAACTGTTACGGCAGTTCGTAGTCCATAACCGCATGATGGCCGGCGGCGCCGTGATCGATGACACGTTGATCACGCTCGCGGAAATCACCTGTCCGGTCCTTGCGTTCATCGGCGAGATCGATGACATCGGCCAACCCGCGTCCGTGCGAGGAATCCGGCGGGCCGCCCCCCGCGCCGAGGTGTCCGAGGTGCTGTTGCGGGCAGGTCACTTCGGGCTCGTTGTCGGATCGACCGCCGCCACGCACACGTGCCCACCGTCGGTAAATGGGTGCTCTGGCAAGACGGTCGAGGGCCCAGGCCGGAGGGCGTGCATGCGATGGAGGCCGACCCTAGCGTCGGGATCGATGGCGCTGTCGGGCTGTCGTCGCGTATCGGTCACTCGGCGGATGCGCTGGCCGAACTGGGCATCGGCGTGAGCCTGGGGTTGGCCGACGCCGCGGTGGGGGCGGCGCGCAGCGCCAGGGAGATCGCCGGGGAGGCGGTGCGTACCGTGCCCCGGCTCGCCCGCCTCGGGCGGCTGCAGCCTCATACCCGGGTGTCGTTGGGCGGCTTGATGGCCGAACAGGCGAACAGAGCGCCCAAGGAGGAATGCATCCTCTTCGAGGATCGGGTCCACACCAACGCGGCGGTTGATCACCGCATCGACGACGCGGTGCGCGGCCTCATCGCCGTCGGTGTCCGGCAGGGAGCCCACATCGGTGTGTTGATGGACACCAGCCCCAGCGCCGTGGCCGCGATCGCGGCACTGTCGCGGCTCGGCGCGGTGGCGGTGCTGCTACCCCCAGACGACGACCTCGCCGCCGCCGTCCAGCTGTGCGAGGTGGCCGACGTCGTCACGGACCCACACCATCTGGCGGCGGCCACCGCGACCGGCGCCAGGGTGCTCGCCCTCGGTCACGGCCGCACCGCGGACCTCTGCCGGACGGAGTCGGACCGGGTCGTCGAGCTGGACCGCCTCGACCTGTCCGGTGCGCGGCTGCCGCAGTGGTATCGGCCGAACCCGGGCCGGGCACGTGATCTCGCCTTCGTGTTCTTCAGCACGACGGGAGGGCGCCGAGTCGTCAAGGAGGTCACCAATCATCGGTGGGCGCTGTCGGCCTACGGCACGGCCACTGCCGCCGCGCTAGGCCGCGGTGACACGATCTATTGCCTGACCCCGCTACACCATCCGTCGGGTCTGATGGTCAGCCTCGGCGGCGCAGTCGCCGGCGGATCGCGCATCGCCTTCACCCCGGGCGTCGACCCAACCCGGTTCGCCGACGAGGTCCACCGTTACGGGGTCACGGTGGTGTCCTACACCTGGGCCATGCTGCGCGAACTGGTGGAGGCGACGTCGCCCGAGCTTCAGGAACATCATCCGATCCGCCTGTTCATCGGAGCCGGAATGCCGACCGGGCTGTGGCAGAAGGTCACCGACCGATTCGCCCCGGCCCGAGTGCTGGAGTTCTATGCCTCCACCGAGGGGGACGCGGTGCTAGCCAATGTCGCCGGCACGAAGACCGGGGCCAAGGGTCGACCGCTGCCGGGCAGCACCGAGATTCGGCTCGGCGGCTACGACGCCGCGACGGGCCGGTTTATCGTGGATGACCACGGTTTCGTGCGCCCCTGCGCGGACGACGAGGTGGGCATGCTGCTCGCGAAGCCGCGCTCCGACCTCGATGCCGCGAGCGTGTCGATGCGCTCGGTATTCGCCGAGGGAGACACGTGGATCACCACGGACCACCTGTTTCGCCGCGACAGCGACGGCGACTACTGGTTCGTCGACAACAGGATCACCGTGATCCAGTCGGTGCGCGGACCGGTGTTCTGCCAGCCTATTTTGCGACGCGCTCGGTGGTATCACCGTGATCGAGCTGGCCGTGGTCTATCCCGTTGCGACCGAAACGCACGACGTCGCGGTCGCCGCCGTGATGCTTGGCAAAGGCGGCGTCCTCACCGGGGAGGCCCTGACCACTGCGTTGGGCGGCCTCCCCCGCGACCAGCGTCCCGCCATCGTCCACCTTGTTGACCGCATCCCCCTCACGCCCTCCTACCGCCCGCTGTCGACCGCACTGCGAAAGGCCGGGTTGCCGGCGCCAGGAGCAACGACCTGGTATCACGACTTCACCGACGGCCACTATCGACAGTCGGCCAGCACGGCGACCAGCCACACCGTCTAGCCCAGGAACCCGGAAAGCGAGTGAGCCGAATACTCCTCGCCAGCCGGGTCGTCAGCGGTTGCGCAGATCGAAGAGGATCAGCCCGCGGCAACGCAATAAGTGCGCCAGCGTGTACTCGGTCACACTGTCAGCGTTGGATGCGTCGATGTGGCCGTCGGCAGTGATGACGGCTACCGACGATCTCAGCCCCAAGGTGCCTGACGTTCCACCTCGCGGGAGCACCTGTCAAGACCTATAGCCGAGTAGGCTCTGAACGTGATCCTGGCCAGGACACGCGGCCTCGGCTCCTTATCCACACGCCGGGATAGCCTGTGACAGCTGGCGGAGACCCCACTATGCAGGGTGGGGCGGCAGGCGCTAATCCAAGCGAATCGTAAGTGTGGCGACGATGGCGTCGGTGCGTGCGCGAACGGTTGCGGCGAGCAGCGGGCCGCGCTGATTGTGCAGGATTCGGCAGCGTCGGCGCCGCGGTTCGATGTAGGCGAGTAAGACGATGACGAAGCGTCCCTTCTGACTTGGGTTCGGACGAAGCCGAGGCGGGTGCAACCAGGTGCGGTGCGGGCTGGGCAAGACCCGGGAGGCAACTCCGGGGCCCGTTTCCAGAGCTCGCAGAGCCGGCGGGTGGCGTCGGGGTCGGTGTCGACGGTCACGGGACCACTTCGCCGCCAAGCCGCATCGCAGCCTCCAACGCGCGCTCGACGACCCTGCTGATCGTGACGACCGGCACGATGACCATCGCTTCCCCGGAAGTTCCCGGAACGGGTTTGGGTGGCAGCCGGCCCAGATCCAACTGTTCGGCGACGTGATGGTAGTAGCGTTCGATCCGATCGAAGAGCAGCATCAGCCCGGGCACGATCAGCAGCAGCAGCCAGGCCCCCTCGGTGAATTTGCTGGCGAAGAGTACGATTCCCGCCACGGCCGTGAGCGCCGCCCCGGTCCCGTTCAGTGCGGCTTTGCCCAACCAGCCGCGGCCGCGTTGTCGGAGCCAGTGCCGGACCAGTCCGGTTTGGCTGATTGTGAATCCGATGAATACGCCGATCGCGAATACGGGCAGCAACCGATGGGTTCGGGCATCGACGATGAGCAGCACCGCGGCGGACAGCACGCCCAAAGTGGCTACGCCGTATCGAAATACGGGGCGTTCGGCGCGAAGCGTGAACAGATGCGGCAGCCGGTGGTCCTTGGCCAGCAGCTGCATCAGCACCGGCAGACCGCCGAAGCTGGTGTTCGCCGCGAGAGCCAACACGAGAGTTACCGACAGGTTGGTCACATAGAACGGCCACCCGGTCCAAATGCTCCCGCCGAGAGCTGCGCGAGTACGGTGACGTCGCCGCGCGGTGTCACTTGATGCAGCCAATCAGCCCGGCCAAGCCAAGAAGCATGGCTGCCAGCAACACTCCCAACGCAACCTCGGTGTGTTGGGCCCGCTTGACGATGGGTGTCCGGAATTGGGGCACCGCGTTGGCGATTGCCTCGACTCCGGTCAGCGAGGAGCATCCCGCCGAGAACGCCTTGAGAACCAACACAAGCCCCAAAGCCTCGGTCGGGCGGATGGGACCCAGATCCGCACCGATAACGGCTACCGGATGCGGACGCATGAACCCGACGATGATGAGGGCGACGATACTGACGACGAACACCAGCGTCGGTCCCATCAGCACCTTGGCCGACTCGGCGATTCCGATCAGGTTGACGGCGGTGATCAAAGCAAGCCCGGCCATTGTCACGGCCAGCAAGTGATGCGCCATCACCGGAAAGACGCTACCCAGACTGGCTGCCCCGGCCGCCAGACTCACCGCAACGGTCAGCACGTAGTCGACCACCAGGCTTGCCGCAGCCAACAGGCTCACCGTCCGGTCGAGGTCCTTCTTGGCCACTGCGTAGGCTCCACCGCCGTTCGGGTGGACCGCAATCACCTGCCGGTAGGAGACCACCAGCACCAGCAACAGCACCGTGATTGCCACTGCGATCGGCAGGGTCAACCGCACTGCGGCCGCGCCCGCGGCGACCAGAACCAGCACATCCTCGGGACCGTAAGCGACGCTGGACAATGCGTCCAACGACAACGCAGCAAGCCCGCCGACAGCCGTCAACCTATGTGGGTCGCCGCGCTGGTGTCGCCGCACCCGACGATCAGCAAGCTGATCGGCCGGTCGGTCCCGCTCAGTGACCACCATTGTCCCGATTGAACACGCCGAAGCTGGGACCCGCGCCCACCTCGCCCCCGAAGTTCATGGCCTTGCCGCCCGCGTTGGTCGGTGTTCAGCGTCGGTGGTTGGACGTGCAGCCCAAGTGCAGATCTCCACCGGATCTCGCCTAGGGCGACGACCTGCACAGCCAGCAGTTGCGGATCGGATGGACAAGCCGCACCGCACCTGTCGGCCTCACCGCGTCTGGCACCCCTTGGAGCGTCGCGTCCTGGTGCCCAGCGGATTCGGCACCACCATCGGCATGTGGCTGCCGCTAGCGCGGGCGCTGAACACGGTGGACCGCTAGGTGGCCACGACCACCTCTATCCGTTCGTGCCGCCGGAACCGGTGCTGGAGAAGACGCTATCGAGATCGATGCCGCCTCGGTTTGTGTCTTCGCCGACTCGCGGATCGCGACGCCATTGGCGGACCGCCGCGAGCGCTGTTTTTGAGCCCCCGGCGGCGCCCGGTCGCAGCAGCGAGCGGATGCTCACCGGCCTGGAGCCCGGTTTCGCCGGCACTGACGCTATCGACCCGGACTCGCCGATCCGCAATACGCCAGGCGCAGATGCCGCCGGCCAGCAAGTCCCACCACGGATGCCCAAGGCCGGATGACATTCTCGACGCCCCTGAGTTGATCGCAGCGGTGCGTCCGAGTCGGCCCGATGGCAATAGCGAGGCATTGGGGAGGGTGGCTTGCCCAGCATGAGGTCAAGACGGGCCCGGTGCCAGACAGGCGTAACGTTGGTGTCGGTTGACAGCCCAGCCGGCCCGAAACACCCTGTCCCTCTGCCGACAGCGTGAGAGCACCGCTCGCAACCGGGCACCCGGTGATCCCTTTCGGAGTACACGATGCGTACGCTTCCCCAATGGGACTGTGCAGCACGCGGCACTTGAAGTTTCGCCCGGAAGTTCGGCGGAGTCGGTCGTGGAAGGCTGTGATCGTGCCCGATCTTCCCGCCCCCCGGCGGGCCGTGTCCCCCACACGGTGACAATGCAGATCGACGCGGGAACTACAACGACCGACGCCAAAAAGCGCGAAGTGCCGCCAGTGACCACCTCCGCCGACCCGGTTGAGATCCGCTATGCGGCGGCCCGGTTCGTGCCCGGGCACCCGTCCTCGTCCGATCGTCTGGCGAGGCACTGATGGCCATCACAAACGTAGCCGAATACGCCCATCTGAGCGCCGCGGACGTCGAGGCACTTGCCGTCGAATTGGACGCGATCCGTCTCGACATCGAGAATTCGCTCGGCGCGGAGGACAGAATGTACATCCAGCGCACCATCGCTGTTCAACGCTGCCTCGACCTCGCCGCCCGTGTGGTGATCGGCGCCAGCCGAACCAGGACCGGATGGGCGTTCGGAACACTTGCCCTGGCCGTGGCAAAGAGCATCGAGAACATGGAACTGGGTCACAATATCGGCCACGGCCAGTGGGATTGGATGAACGACCCGGAAATCCACTCCACCACCTGGGAGTGGGACATGGCAGGGCTATTCTCTCAATGGAGGTACTCCCACAACTACCGTCATCACATGTTCACCAACGTCGTCGACGTCGACGACGACCTCGGGTTACGGCGTTCTGCGGGTCACCCGTGACCAACAGTGGAAGCCCAGCAATCTACTGCAGCCACTGCGACATCTGTTGTTGGCGTGTCATTCGAATGGGGCATCGCGCTGCACGGGCTGTACTCCGAACAAGATCGCGCGGAGACTGAGTGTCAAAAAGTCCGCTCACACCCAAGCTCTGCTACGCAAAATCGCTCGCCAGGCAGGCAAGGATTTCCTACTCTTTCCTGCGCTCGGCCGGGCGGCGCTGGCGGCGCGTCCTATTCGGGAATGCGGTCGCCAACCTGCTGCGAAACCTGTGGGCTTACGCAGTGATCTGCTGCGGCCACTTCGCCGACGGAGCCGAAAAATTCACCGCCGAAGCCCTCGAGGATGAGACCAAGCCGCAGTGGTATCTGCGACAAATGTTGGGTAGCGCCAACTTTCGCGCCGGGCCGGTGATGGCGTTCATGAGCGGAAACCTCTGCTACCAGATCGAACACCACCTTTACCCCGATCTGCCCAGTAACCGCTACGCCCAGATCGCCGAGCAGGTGCGGGCTGTGTGCGCGGCGTATGACTTGCCCTACACCACCGGCCCGCTGGCCTGCCAATACCTACTACCCTACGCACGATCGTCAAATTGGCTCTCCCGGACCGGTTTCTGCGTGCCATTTCCGAGGTCGCTTCGGAATTACCTGCAGAACACAGATTGGGCAATTTCATGACACGATTCACGCTGCGAGAGTGCCAGCCGCCCGCGCGCCAGAAGCGGACTGGGCTTGCGCGGCGCTGACGCGGTTGCGATCGCAACGTTTGAAGAACTGATGGAACGACTATCGGGGCTAGCGGAGCCATGACGCATATGTGCTGTGGCGACTCGGCGACCGGGCTTTGTCTGGCGGCGCGCCCCCTTGAGGTCCGTAGCACAACAGTGCCGGACATCGCCCGCGAGCAACGGGGCCATACGAAGTTGGGTAAGGACCGCGATATCGCCACGACACTACGGATGTCCGGACCGATGAGCGTGATCGGCGACGACCTGGCCGGACAGGGCGCGTCGGTCATCCAAGAAGCGATCAGCAACGCCGTCCGACACTCTGGGGCAACACAATTGACCGTCGCGGTGAGCGTTGCTGAAAGACTGGAGGTCACGATCACCGACGACGGTTGCGGTATCAGCGTCGACAAGCAGCGCCACAGCGGACTGGCCAACATGGCATCCCGCGCCCAAGAGAACGGCGGCGACTCCTGCCAGGCTCGATCCGGCCGCTCGCAGAGAGCGGAACCGGGCCCAAAGCGGATGGTTCGAGTAGCAACCACCGGTCCGTGGCCCTCGGCGATAATGCCTCCCACGCAGCGCTGCTTGACTCAGCCGGCGAGTACCTCGTCGGTCCATACCCTAAAGCTCGTCAATGTGGCGGGACCGAACGTGTTGCTGAGCGCGACGTCGGCGGCGTCGCGGCCCCGCGCGATCAACACCCTGCCGATCCGCGGGGTGTTGTTGCGCGCGTCGAAGGTGTGCCATTGCCCGCCAAGGAAAACCTCAAACCAGGCAGCGAAATCCATCGGATCGTCACGGCGGGCACACCGATGTCACCGAGGTATCCGGTGCAGTAGCGCGCCGGGATGTTCATGCAGCGGCAGAAGGCGACGGCGAGGTGCGTGAAATCGCGGCAGACGCCGGTCCGGTCGTAAAAAGCTTCCAGCGCCGTCCGGGTCATGCGCGCGTGCTCGTAGCCGAACGTGAGATGTCGATGAACGAAGTCGCAGATCGCCTGAACGCGGCCCCAGCCCGTCGGCGCATCCTCAAAGAGATTCCAGGCCGTCTGCGACAGCCGATCGGTTTCGCAATACCGGCTCCCGAGCAGGAAGACAAGCGTGTCCTCGGGCAGGTCTGGCACGGGGATCTGTTGCGCCGGGGAACGATGGCGTCGGGGAGGCCGGTGTCGTTGACGATCGCATTGGCGGAGACACGGGTGCGGCCCGCGGCGCGACGATGCGGGTGCACCAGTTGCCGAAGCTGTCACGATAGGCGTCCACCGGAACCGGCGGGTCGAAGACCAGGTCGTCACGGCCGATGAGATCGGAGACCCGGGTGAAGTGCACATTCAGGTTGAAGATCATCGGCGTGGGTTGGGGGCAGTCGTAGACCATTTCGAAGCCGACGTTGATGCGCATTATGAGTCTCCGGTATCCGGCAGGTGAGGACGCGCA
>CAVYAU010000004.1:0-48848 GCA_963766535.1 uncultured Actinomycetota bacterium
CCAGCAGCGCACGGACCTAAGCTCCGTGCATGCGTGACATTGAGACCATCGACTCCGAACTTCGGCTGCTGCTGGCGATTCGCCACATGGTCCGTGAGGCAGAAGGTCGCACGCCAAATACGGCGCGATAGACGCGCTGCTGGACGAGCGCTCGGCAACTATGGTCTTGAACACCACGGTCGCCCCTGCATTGGCGAGATGTCTGGGCTGTGCGGATCTGCATCGCAGCGACCGCGACGCCGCGTGGCCGGCTATCGCCGCTCAGCTACGGGAGGCCGTAGGCGTGGCGGATCGGGCCACGCTGCTGGCGACGGCGGCGCTGGCGCTGAGCCAGGTGAACCGGGTGATCGCGGCCGTGCGCGGGCGGGCGGCGGCACCAGATCCCGGGCCGCCCCAGGCGCTGAACGCCACACTCGAGTTCGATCTCAACTCCTCACCTGCATGTTTGTTACGGGAAGCTGTGACGGTTGCGCGAGAAACGGCAGGTCACAGCCCGCGTTTCGAGCAGCTTCCGGCTGCCAACGGAACCAACTGCGGACGGACTGCGGACTACCCCGGTGCTTATGCGAAGCTGTACTGCCCAAACCGACCGAATGAAAGGGGCAACAAAATGAGTTCGACCAACGTGACCGTGAGGCGCGATGAGGAGGGGAAGGTACACGCTCACTGGGTCGGCTCAGTGACCTTCGATCCGAGCGTCTATGGCGACCCCCCGTCGTTTCATTCGCTGATCAATGAGTGCGTGGAGAACTTCACAAGGCAATTGCAGGCGGAGATCAACGCGAACTTTGAGGGGTTTTCCGGGCAGTCAACGGGGTGAAGCCGCTAAAGCCTGGGACCCCTGCGCACAAGTTGATGCTCCTATTCCTGTTAAGAAGTCAAGCGGCGGTGAGCCACTGGCGGTAGTTGTTGGCGAGGGTGTCGTTGCGTTGGTGTCCGCGTTCAAGCCGCGAAACGGTGATGATTGGAACGCCGAAATGAGTGGCGACGGTGGCCAGGGTGATGTTTTTGGCCTGCCGGGCGGGCCGGAGGTCGGTGTAGTCGTCGATCAGATAGGGCCGGGTCAGCAGTCTGAATACTTCGCGGGCGATGGCTCGTTTGAGCAGCCGCAGAATCTCTTTCTTGGTCCGGCCGTTGGCCCCTTGTCGCTCGACGTAGTCGCGGGTTTGTGGGTGGGCCGACATGCGCACCAGCGCGATGCGATACAAGGCATTGTTGGCTGAGCGGTCACCGCCACGGGAGAGTCGGTGGCGGGTGATTTTGCCCGAGGATGCCGGGACAGGGGCCGCCCCGCACAGTGCGGCAAAGGAGGCCTGGCTGCGTAGCCGGTGCGGGTTGGTGCCGGCGGTGACGAGCAATTGGGCGGCGGTGTCAGGACCCACGCCGTTCGGCGGTTCCCGCCGATGCCACGCTCTGTCCCACGAACTTTGTCGACATTGAGTTCGGTAGGGCGGCTGTTGGCAGCAACGCCACCAGCTGTCAGTTCGCCGAGGCGGTTCGCTATCAGTACGTGAATCAATCTGTCCGGGGCCAGACGGTCACCCTGAATGTCTACAGCCCCGTCACCGGACAGACCTACCTGATGCGGTGCGTCGGCAGTCATGTCGTGACAAGCACCGGCGGAACTAATGCGGTGGTTTACCTCTACTAGTCGACGGCGAGAGGGACAGGTGCGACATCGGTGGAGGAGTTGGCCAGAGGGCCGCGTCGCGACCGGTGCGCTGTATAGCCACTTCCCACCAAGACCGCGTTGTTCGAGGCGGTCCTCGAGCAGGCCCACAGGCGGCACTGATGGCCGTGAGATTCCGGCGGCGCCGGGGCGGCGTTACGCTGGAGCGGTCCTAATCGCCGTGCGTCGAGCTCGTGAAGTAGCTTGCCGCCTTCGGGCTGTGCTGTTGTCGGAAGTGCCATCGTTCGGTGTGAGGGACGGGCCGGCGTGACGGCAAGGCAGTGTCACATCGCTCGTCAGGGCGATGACCGCTGTGTGCTGCGGCGGTCGACGCCCCAACACCTGGGGTCTGGCTGATGGTGGCCCTGCCGCTTCGGCTGGCTTCGCCGGAAGGTGCCGACCCCAGGTGTGACGGACGAGTCCGGCTTTTGGGAGATACCGCACTGCGGTGTCAGCGTCCCTTCGGCTCGGGTGTCGCTGTTGCTGGGAACGAAAGAGGGGCGGCTGCCGTGGTTGTTGTGGGTGTTGATGCGCACAAGGCCACCCACACATTGGTCGGGGTCGATGCCGTTGGCCGCAAACTTGGCGAGCTAACGGTGCGGGCCACCACCGACGGGCACATGAAGGCGCTGGGCTGGGCTCGGAGCGTATTCGGCTCGGATCTGGTGTGGGGCATCGAGGATTGCCGCAACCTGTCGTTGCGGCTGGAACGGGATTTGCTCGACGCGGGTCAGCGGGTGGTGCGGGTGCCGCCGCATTTAATGGCCCGGACTCGCGCCTCGGCGCGTACCAGGGGGAAGTCGGATCCGATCGATGCATTGGCGGTGGCACGGGCGGTATTGCGGGAACCGGACCTGCCCGTGGCCAGCCACGACGAGATCTCGCGCGAGTTGAAGTTGTTGGTGGACCGCCGCGACGACCTCGTGTCGCACCGCACTGCGGTGATCAATCGGCTGTTGTGGCGCGTGCATGAACTCGACCCGTCGCACGCGCCAAAGCCCGCGTCGCTGGATCGGGACAAACACCAGGAGGCGCTGCGTATCTGGCTAGACACCCAGCCCGGATTGGTGGCCGAGCTGGCCCGCGACGAGCTGGCCGACATCATGGCTCTCACCGGCCAGATCAAGGTACTGGAAAAACGCATCGCCGCGCGGGTGCGGGCAGCGGCCCCATCGCTGCTGAAAGTTTTCGGGTGCGCCGAGCTGACCGCGGCCAAACTTATCGGGGAGACCGCCGGGGTGTCGCGGTTCCGCAGCGAAGCCGCGTTCGCCCGCCATGCCGGAGTAGCACCCATCCCGCACTGGTCGGGGCCGAAAACCGTGCGGCTAAGGGCGGCCCGGCCGGGGAATCGGCAACTCAACCTCAATAGTTCACGCAATTCGGTGCTGAGGTGTGTCGTGAACGTGAAAGGTGCACTGCCTCAACGATAATCGATGTTTGCTGGCGTTCGGGAATCGATCGAGGAGTGCACCTATCAGATGCAGGCTACTTCGGATTGGTCCCAAAGTGTTCGAGTCGAGGTCCGCGGCGACGACGTGGTCGGGCACGCGGGCAACGTGATCCCCCGCATGCTGGCCGACAACCTGGGCCTGACCAGCGGCTTGTCCGCGGCGTTGTCACGGCCGGAGGTGCTGCACGACCGGGGCGCGGTGTTACGGGACGTGGCGGTGTCGATCGCGGGCGGTGCGGAGAACCTGGCCGGTACCGCGGTGCTGCGGGATCAGGAACGACTGTTCGGGCAGGTGGCGTCGGTCCCGACGATGTGGCGGTCGCTGAACGAGATCGACCACCAGGGCATGGCCAGGATCGCGCTGGTGCGCAACAGGGTCCGGGAGCGGGTGTGGGAGTTGATCGAGGCTCGGCATGGCGCGATCCCGCCCTCGCGGACCTGTTATGGGGACCTGGGTCCGGTGGTCGTGATCCGCATTGACGCCTCGCTGGTTGAATCGCACAGCGACAAGCAGCACGCTGCGGGGAATTTCAAGGGTGGCTACGGGTTTCACCCGCTGTTGGCGTGGTGCGACAACACGGGCGAACTGCTGGCGGTGATTTGCCGCCCAGGCAACGCCGGGTCGAACACCGCGGCCGATCACATCGCGATCATCGACGCGGCGATCGCCGCGATCCCGGCGACGTGGCGGCGCAACCTGTTGATCACCATCGATGGGGCGGGCTCAAGCCACGCCGTGGTCGAGCACCTGAGGAAACTGAACGCCCGCCCGGGCTGGTCGGTGGCCTACTCGGTCGGGTTCGACCTCGACGAGCGGGCCCGGGTCGCGATCGGGCAGATGCCCGCCGCCGGGTGGGAGGCGGCGCTAGACCCGGCCGGCAAGGCCCGCGACGATGCGCAGGTGGCCGAGCTGACCGGGCTGCTGCGCGAGGGCGCCGACGGCGACCGGCTCGACGGCTGGCCGGCCGACATGCGCATCCTGGTGCGGCGGGAGAAGATCGAGCACGGGACGCAATTGTCACTGTTCGAGCAGATCAACGGCTACCGCTACCAGGTCATCGCGACCGCCACCCGGGGCGGACAGCCCCAGCGGCTCGAGGCCCGCCACCGGGTGCACGCCCGGGTGGAGGGGTTCATCCGCTGCGGCAAGGACACCGGCCTGGCCCGCTGGCCATCGCACTCGTTCGCGATCAACACCGCCTGGGTCACCGCGGTCGCCCTCGCCATCGACCTGCTGTGCTGGATGCAGCTGCTGCTATTGGACGGCCCGCTCGCCAAGGCCGAACCGGCGACCCTGCGCTACCGGCTGCTGCACGCTGCGGCCCGCCTGGTCAAACGATCCCGCTACCTGATCCTGCGGGTCCCCGAAACCTGGCCCTGGGCACAGGAATTCGCCGCCGCCGTCAACCGCGTCCGCGCCATCCCCTGACCCGCGGACCCCCGTGTCCGTTCGACCCCAAGGAAGGAGCAGCCACCCCGGGACCGTGGAACCCGGCGTCACCGCACGACACGCGGCGCCGCCGCCTACGGAGAAGCCGGAAATCAAGATCAACTCGTGATCTCAATAAGCCGTCAGGGGAGAACTCGGGCGACCGTGAAATTTTGAGGTCAATGTCGCCCTGTATCGCATCGCCATGACTCAAATCCGACACAACGGCCCCGCCGAGGCGTACTACCGCAAACGCCGCGACGCCGGTGACTCGCATGCCGAGGCCTTGCGTCGCATCGAACGCCGAGTCGCCCGCAGCGTTTTCGGACACTTGCGCACCGATCACATCAGCCGGACCGCCGCCTCCGAGAACATATGATCGTTTCCCGAGCCGGAAGTCGCGATATGAAAGCAGAAAGCTGTTTTCCCGGGAAATCCCGGATCGGCATAGTTAAGCGGTAATCGGGGTCTCTAGGATTCCTGACGAGAAGCCTTTCGAGGCCAAGTTGAGGTGTGGATTAATGGACTCAGAATTCATGGCCCGCTATCTGCGCGAGCCGCAGCAGGGCGCCGAGCTGGAACCCGGGCGGCGCGGCGACGTCGAACCGGTGGCAGAACCGCAACCACCGGCGCCGTCGGCCAACGAGGAGCCGGGCCCACCGGTGGGCGCCGCGGAGACCGACGAGCGCACCAACGTGCCGCCCGAACGCGAATCCGGCGCGGCCCTGCCGCCCGGAGCGAACGAGCCCGGACACCCCGGCCCGGCGAACCAGCCCGCGGCGCCCTGGGAACGCCCGCCGCGCACCGCCACGCCGCCGCCGGCCGGCCCGCCGCCGCGCGAGGGCATGCGGCCCGGCGCGGCCGAGCCGGCGAGCCCATCGCAGGGCGCGGCGTCAAATCACCAGGAGCGGCCCGGGCCGGGCCCGGGCGAGCTGCGGGCCGCCGCGGCGGCACCCGAAGACCGGCCTCGCTGGACGCTGTCGCCAGAGCGGACCCCGGCCACCCCGGCGAGGTCGCCGTGGGGGCGCAGCCCCGACGCCGAGCACGCGCCGCAATGGCAGGCCGGCCAGCACCTGCGCGTCGACGAGCTGGTCAAGTCCCGCAAGCTGCCACCGGAGATGGGTTGGCGCAAAACGGTTTACACGCTGACCGGGCATTTGGTGGATTTGGGCGCCGGGCCTGCCGAGCGGCGGCTGCGTGACCAGATCGCCGCGATCGGCACCAACATCCCGGGCAACTACCAGATCGGGATCGTTTCGGTCACCGGCGGGATCGGCAAGACCCGCACCACCGCGGGCATCGGCACCGCGTTTGCGCTGTATCGCACCGAACCGGTGGTGGCGATCGATGCCAACCCCACCTACGGCAACCTGGGGCGGCTGATCGATCCGCACGCCACCGCCTCGATCCGCGAGTTTATGGCGGACACCCAAATGGTGGCCTATCCCAAGGCGCGCAGCTACACCGGGAAGAACCCGAAGGGCCTGGAGGTGCTGGCGGGCAATCAGAACATGGCCAATCCGCTGGCGCTGTCGGCGAAGCTGTTCACCGACACGCTCTCGCGCACCCAGCGGTTTTATCAGCTGGCGCTGATCGACTGCGGGCCCGACATCGAACATCCGTTGATGGAGGGGGTGTTCTCGGCGGTGGATGCGCTGGTGATCGTGGGGTCGATGAACTTTGACGGCGCGGTGGCCGCCGAGCGAACCATCGACTGGCTGGCCACCCGCAACGCCCATGAGCTGTTGCGCCGGTCGGTGGTGGTGCTCAACGACGTATACCATTGCCAGAACGAGAAATTCGTCACTACGGTGCGCAACTCACTGGGTCCGCGGGTGGGTGCAGTCAAGACCATCCCGTGGGATGCCCACCTGCGCGACGGGGCGGTGCTCGACTTCGACGCGCTGCGCCGGCCCACCCAGTTGGCTTACATCGACTTGGCGGCGTGGCTGGCGCAGGGGTTCACCACCGCGGGGGCGTCCGCGCGGTGACCTCCGTTCAGCGCCGCAGCCAGCCGACCGCCTCGGCCGAACCGACCGGCCGGCAGCTGCACCGCGTCCTGGTGGGCCTGATCGTGGGCGACACCCAGTTCGGGGTGGTGGTGGACGCGGTGGCGCCGGTTGCGATGCAGATCACGGCGCTGGTGGATTTAGTCAACGCCCGGCTGAGCGAGATCGGGCTGGAGCGGCTGCAGGCCGGCGAGCGCGGCCGCTGGGCGCTGTGCTGGGTGGTTCCCGGCGGAGAAGGCTTCGTAACCCCGCTTGACGACCTCGATGTTCTGCAGTGACATACCGATCCCTTTCCTGCGTAACCTCATTCGGCAGCGCTCGGCCTGAACCGGTCTGGGGAGGCGCACGAGTCGGCAGGACGGCCTTTCGTTAGACCTAGTCGTTGGTGCCGCGGTGTGCGGCCCGTTCCTGTGCCCGCTCGTCCGCTGCTTCCTGCTCCTCTGGTGTCACCACAATGGCGTCAGGGCCCGGAACCACCGTCGCCACATGGCCGGTGGCCAGCCACCGCACCACGTAGGGAGGCGAGCCGTCCGCCGAGTGCACCTCCGTAATAAGCCCCCGCTGGTCCGAGCGCTCGGTTGTCGTGCCCTTGATCACCAACCAGTCGCCTACGTTGGCTTTCATCGCCGACTTCCTTCCTGCACTGCTGTTCCGATTCTGCGCGCCTCCCAGGGTCAGCGGTAGGCCCGGGCCGTACTTCGCCGAGGCGATCGGCCTCGCCCGGGACTTGGACGATCGGTGGCGGCTCAGCCGGATCCTTGCCTGGCAGGTCAATACGGCGGTCATAGCGGGTGATCCGATCGCGGCCCGCGGCCGATCCTCCGCAGGAAGCGCCTGATCTCAGAACCTGGTCCGCAGGCCCTCGGCCACTTCCTCGGGGCTCATGTCGATCAGCGCCTCCGCCCAGAGCCGCTCGAAATACGTGGCATCGCTGCGGTAGAACGGCTCCGGGTTGGAGCGGCTGACCAGCTTGAGCACGACCTGGTACCCGTTCTCGCGTGAAAGCGGGCCGCCGCCGATCAGGCCGAAGTTGAACGAGGTCAGGTTCCAGTCCTTGTACGCGGCCAGGCAACGGGACAGCCCCTGCCCCAGCGCCCGGCTGTCGTCCTCGGTCAGGTCGGTGATGTCGGCAGCCCCGATGACCACGGCCCACACCTCGTGGAACCCGGCCGGCGCGAACGGCGTGAGCCAGGCGACCCGGCCGGTCTGCCCGACCCACCGGGGGCCGCCGGCCTCCTGGTCGATCAGGGCCGCCCAGTAGTTCCCGTTCCGCTCCTGCCAGGCCGCTGACCGCTCGGCGAGCTGGCGCTGGCCGGTGAGGCCGTGGGCGTCGTGCGCCGACTGCAGGTGCGGATGCACCAGCGAGGCGCCCGAGGGCGGCAGGTAGTTGGCGTTGACCGAGCTCCACGCGGCCGTCGGGTCGAAGCGCCGCACCGCGTGAGCGTGCCGGACCATGGCGGCCAGGGCGTCCCCGACCAGGGCGGGCGTGAGCTCGTCGAGGTCGAGGAAGTGCGACCCGGGGTCGTAGATGCCGACCGCGCTGTGGGTCGCGTAGGCCATGATGTTCGGCACGACCACCGCCCGGCCGCAGCGGATCCGGCCCTCGGCGGTGAGCTCGGGCGGGAACGAGAACGTGGCCGTCTCGAGGCGGTCGCTGTCGAAGGGGCAGAACGCGGGCGGGGCCGTGAGCTCGGTCAGGTCCGGCCGGTCCGGGGGCTGCAGCTTCACCCCGGTGAGGATCCGGGCGCTCGCCCCGGTCAGCGGGTCCTGCCGCCAGCGCAGCCGCACCCGGGTCCAGGCGCCCCCCGCGGCCAGGTCGGGCACTCGTGCTTCCAGGTCCCGTTCGTCGAACTCGATCACAGCCACGGTGATGACCGTAACGGCCCCCGGGAGCGGGCGGCACGGCGACCACGGAACCGGCCGCACTTCGCCCGTCGCATCCAGCGACGTCGCCGAAGTCGTCACCGCGGTGCTCGGCGCACCCCAAGACCACGTCGGCGCGGTCTTTGAATTGACCGGCCCGGCAACGCTGGACGTCGACGAGCTCGCCGAACAATACGCACAAGCCCTGGGCCGACCCATCACCGCAGTTAGCCCGTCCTATGACGAATGGACAAAGGATCTCGACCGGGTGGTACTGGAACCGCACGTACGACAACACATCACCACCATGGCCAAACTGCACCGCGAGGACCGCTACAACCGCTCAACCCACGACGTCGAAGACATCATCGGCCACCCCGCACAAACCGTGCGGCAATACGTTGAACAACACCCCGACATATTCAGCTGAAAGAGTGGTGCGCAAGGCGACAATGTGCGGGCGGAGGGACTCGAACCCTCAAGCTCTCTCGAGCACCGGCACCTAAAGCCGGCGCGTTTTCCGTTTCGCCACGCCCGCAGCGTGCCGATCGTACCGCTCCGCTCACCGACGAATCTGTCGGCGGTCCCTCCTACTTTGGGTTCATCACGGCGGCGAGAGGGGCGTACAGGTGCGATCCGCAGAGGAGTTCCAAGAAGTGCAGCGCCTCATCGCGACCGGTATGAACGACTGCGCGATTGCGCGACAGACCGGCATTCCGCGACCTACGGTGTGGGGCTGGCGACGCGGCCGACAAGTTCGATCCAGGGACTCGCGCGCATCGTTGTGCGACACCCATGATTTTTCTGGCCTACCGGCAGGTGCGTACAGCTATGTGCTCGGCCTTTACTTGGGCGACGGGTGTACCTGTTGCCTCATGTCAATATGCCCGCGACGGTATTCGTTGCCTCATGTGCCGGATGCCCGCGACAGCTGGTTCGTTGCCTCGTTTGTTGGTGCCCGCGTGGGCGGGGCTGTGCGCTTGGGTCCAGCCTTGGTGATGGCCAAGGTGAGTAGTTCGGTCATCAGGGCCTGAATTTGGCGTTGCAGGGCGGCGGGGTTGATGTCGAGGTAGGTGCGGGTCAGGTCCGCTTTGGCGGTGGTGGGCAGGTTTGGGTGTGTTTGTGCGCGGCGGTGCGGGGTGGCGGCGGTGTCGTACTTCTTGGTGATTTTCGCGCCGTCGCGGGCTTTAAAGATGAGTTTCTGTTGGGGGTAGAAGTAGTTGGTCAGCAAGGACTGCAGCGTCCAGATCTTGTTGAGTAGCACAAGTTCTGCGGGTGTGTCGTAGCGGTGGTAGCCGACTAGGGCGCGCACGGTGGTCCAGTTCTTCTGCTCGACGTGGCAGCCGTCGTTCTTGTTGCCTGCACGCGAGCGGGTGAAGGTGATCTGGTGCTTGCAGCACCAGTCGAGCAGGTGAAAGTTGATGAACTCCGAGCCGTTGTCGGAATCGATGCCGCGGATCGGGAAGGGCATTACCGCGGTGATGTCGTCGAGGGCGGCCATGACCCCTTTGAGGGCCTTGCTGGGCACGCTGCGGTTCTCGGTCCAGCCCGTGGCGATGTCGGTGACCGTCAGTGTCCAGGCATGCTCGCCCGCGGGGTTGCCGCCGTCATGGCTGACCAGGTCGATCTCGACGAATCCCGGTACGGCGTCGTCCCAGTCGGCCCACGTGCGCACCGGGATCTGGCTTTTGAGCAGGGTGCCGGGCTTGGTGCGTGAGCGTCCCCTAACTGCGTATTTCTTGCGCTCCGGGGCCAACCGACGGTCGACGGTGGCCGCGGACATGCCTACCAGCAGCGCCGCGGTGTCCTCGTCGATGTCCAACTCGCCGAACCGGCGCAGCACCGCCACCAACTCACCCAGCATCGGTGCCAGCCTCTTACCTGCCGGCATCCCCAACACAGACCAGCACAACACCAGCGCGGCAACCGCTTTCGGCCCATACTTCGGTGGACGCGGCCGCCGCGCACCCACTACGCGTGGCCGCAGCGCGCCCCGCAATGCCTTACGGGCATGATCACGATGCCACCCCGTGGTGGCACACAACTCGTCAAGAATTTTTACCTTCTCGCCCTTACCCGCCCGCTTGTAGCGGACCGCGATCGCCCTCGTCACGGCAGTGCGCTGCGCCAACGTCAACTCCATCATCCGGCGGTAGCCCAGCCCCCACCCCACAGGCCTCAACGACACGCCGTACGCGGGCATTCTCACATGAGGCAACGAAAGGACCAGGCGGGCATTTTTGATGAGTCAACGCGTGTATCTCACGATGCAAGCGGGTGTGGCACCTGAGGATCACGCTCGATAAGAAGTACCCAAGAATCATCGACCGCTGTCGCGAGGCCATCGACATACTCATGCCAGGTCAGCACGCATCGATTCACCCGCAGCCGACAGGGTGCGTCGTCGTTTCGTTGTACTCCAAGCACTGGCCGTGCCTGCTCCCACAACATGGTCCAGGCCGAAAGCACACCAGGCCGATTCGACTTGAGCCCTGGCAGGAGGTGCTCATCAAACAAGCCACGGAGGAATTCATCCGCGGCTTGATCGATAGTGACGGATGCCGTGTGGTCGCGAACGATCGCGGCGTGCGGAGCGTCCGCTACCACTTCTCCAACCGATCGGAAGACATCCGCGGGTTGTTCACCTGCGCGCTCGACGATCTCGGAATTCCGTGGACACGGCCGAGCCAGTACATCATTGCCGTGTATCGCAAGGCCGCGGTGGCGCGCCTCGACGAATTCGTCGGGCCCAAGTCATGAGTTCCGGCGCGCGGTACCTTCAAGGGGTGTCCACTACACGTCGTCGCAGGCCCGCGCTGATCGGGTTGGTGATCATCGCGTCCTGTGGATGTCTGGCCTTGGGCTGGTGGCAGTGGACCAGGTTCCAGTCGGCCTCGGGCACGTTCCAGAACCTCGGCTACGCGCTGCAGTGGCCGCTATTCGCGTGGTTCTGCGTCTACGCGTACCGCAAATTCGTGCGCTATGAAGAGGCGCCCCCCGAGCCGCGGAAGGATGGCGCCCTGACCGAAATACCTGCCGGGCTGCTGCCCGAGCGTCCCAAGCCGGTACAGCAGCCGCCCGACGATCCCGCACTGCGGGAGTACAACGCCTACCTGGCCGAGCTCGCCAGGAAAGATGCCGAAAAGCAGAACAGGACCAGCGCATGACCACACCCGAGACACCCGGAGCGCCAGCGCGCGCAGTCCCCGTCGACAAGATCCGCACCGCGCTGCTCGGCTACCGGATCATGGCGTGGACGACGGGTATCTGGCTCATCGCACTGTGCTACGAGATCGTCTCGCACCTGGTTTTTCACCACGAGATCCGGTGGATCGAGGTGGTACACGGCTGGGTGTACTTCACCTACGTGCTGACCGCCTTCAATCTCGCGATCAAGGTCAGATGGCCGATCGGCAAAACCGTCGGTGTACTGCTTGCCGGCACCATCCCGCTGCTGGGCATCATCGTCGAGCACTTCCAGACCAAGGACATCAAGGCGCGCTTCGGGCTTTAGGGGCGTCGTGCGCTGTCGATAGTCGGTTAAGTCACATCCGCCACATGCATCTCTCCCGGAGGCGATCCCCTCTCGGCCGAGGCCCCTGTGGCGGGTGTGGCTCACGCCTCGAAACGGTAACCCTACCGATTCGGTCAACAGGTGGTTGGGCTGCAACGGATCATCTTCGAGGGCTGGCCTCACGCAGTTTCAGGCCAGGTCGCGGAGGGCCGGCAGTAGCAGGGCCAGCGCGCGACCGCGATGCGAGATCACGTCCTTCTCCGACGGGCTGAGCTGCGCTGCGGTGCGGTCAGCTATGTCAGGGCCGTCAGGAATGAAGACCGGGTCATAGCCGAACCCACCTTCGCCGCGCGGTTCCCGGGCAATCGTGCCGGGCCACTCGCCGCGGACGACGACCTCGCCGGACGCCGACACCAGCGCACAGGCAGACACGAACGCCGCACCGCGCCGTCCGGCGGGGACGTCGCGCAACTGCGCCAGCAGCAGTGCAATGTTGCCGGCGTCATCGCCGTGGTTACCCGACCAGCGCGCCGACAGCACGCCGGGCATGCCGCCCAGCGCGGCCACCTCCAGACCGGAGTCGTCGGCCACACTCGCCAGGCCGGTCGCGGCGAACGCATCCCGCGCCTTGGCCAACGCGTTGTCCTCGAAGGTTGCACCGGTTTCCGGCGCCTCGTCGAACGGCGCCACATCGTTCAGCGACACCAGCGTCAACCCCGATAGCCCGGCACCGTCGAGCACCCGGCGCAGTTCGGCCAGCTTCTTGCGGTTGCGGCTGGCAACCAGAAGCCGGGTCAGCTGCCGAACGCCTTCGGCGGCCGAGGTCCCTCGGGCAGCACACCCGGGTATGGCAGTTCCAGTGCCTCACGCTGTGCGGCAAACAATTTGTCACAAGCGGCCAGCGCCATGTCGAGCAGCTTGTCCAGCGTCGAACGCGGGAACGTTGCGCCCTCACCGGTCCCCTGAATCTCCACCAGGGTCCCGGTATCGGTGGCCACGACGTTCATGTCGACCTCGGCGCGCGAGTCTTCGTCGTAGGCCAGGTCCACCCGAATCCTGCCGTCGACCACGCCGACGCTGACCGCCGCGATGGCACACGACAGCGGCCGCGGATCCGAGAGCTTTCCCGCCGCCGACAGCCAGGCCACCGCGTCGGCCAACGCTACGTAGGCGCCCGTGATGGCCGCGGTGCGGGTGCCGCCGTCGGCCTGCAACACGTCGCAGTCGACGGCAATGGTGTTCTCCCCCAGCGCCGCCAGGTCGATACACGCCCGCAGCGACCGGCCGATCAGCCGGCTGATCTCCTGGGTACGTCCGCTGAGCCGGCCTTTCACCGATTCGCGGTCGGAGCGAGTGTGGGTGGCCGACGGCAGCATTGCGTACTCCGCAGTCAGCCACCCCAGGCCCGATCCCCTGCGCCAGCGTGGTACCCCCTCGGTGACGCTGGCGGTGCACATGACCTTGGTGTGGCCGAATTCGATCAGTACCGAACCCGCTGGGTGCTCGGTGAACCCGCGAGTGATGACCACGGGGCGAAGCTCGTCGTCAAGGCGACCGTCTTCTCGTTTGGACACGACGCCAACCCTAGCCCGCCAACGATGCACGGCGGCACGGCGTGAGGTGAGGGCACCCCCAGCCCGTTAGGGGCACCACCCGCTTGCGGGGGACGGCGAGGGGGCGAGGCGGGCAATCAGGCCGAGCCTGGTTGGCTCAGACCCGTTCAAAAGCGGCGGACATCGAACGTCTCACCGCATACCACCGCGTGCACGGGACCATCGAACTCGGCCTTGGCCTCGCTGATCACGTCCTCACGCGAGGTCCACGGCGGGATATGCGTCAGCAGCAGCTCACGAACGCCGGCCTGTGCCGCGGCCCTACCGGCCTCGGTGCCCGACAGGTGCAGATCGGGCGGACGATCCGGCGCGTGCGTCCAGGAGGCCTCGCAGAGGAAAATGTCGGCGTCGCGAGCCAGCTCGACGAGCTGGTCGCAGATGCCAGTGTCACCGCTGTAGACAAACGAGGCACCGCTGGGATCGGTGATCCTCAAGCCGTAGGACTCGGCTGGGTGAGCCACCACCCGCGGCACTACCGTTAACGCGCCGAACGTCACCGGTTCACCGTCGACCCAGTGATGAACATCGAAGATGTCCGAGCAATCGTCGATCTCACCGCCGTACGGTGACGAAGCCGCCCCCAACCGCGACCAGGTATCGCTAGGGCCGTACAACAGCGCCTTGCCATCGGGGCGCGTGGGGTGATAGCGACGCCACACGAACAGTCCCGGCATATCCAAACAGTGGTCGGCGTGCAGATGAGACAACAGCACGTGCACCGAGCCTGGATCTGCGTAGCGTTGCAATGCGCCGAGCACACCCCCGCCGAAGTCGAGGACCAGCGGCGGAGTATCCGCAGCCCGAAGCAGATAACCCGATGCAGGCGAATCCGGCCCCACCACGCTGCCGGAGCAGCCGAGCACGGTTATTTGCACGGACACTACTGTGCCATGCCCGATACCACCATGGAGAAAACATCGCCGCATTGACGTGATCAGAATCTCTTCGCCCGCTACCGGATGCGGGAGTGGTGCACAGGCTGAACACCGGTCACCGCGGGACCCAGGAATCGCGCCGCCAGTTTGGTGAATTCCTCGGGGTCGCCAGTGGCTTCGAACACCCGGGTGGCAGGCGGCGCGTCATGCGGACGCAGCAGGTCCCGCTCGGTGAGCACCCGTACCACTTCCTTGGCGGTTTCCTCGGCGCTGGAGACCAGCGTCACGTTATCGCCCATCGCCAATTGGATCAGCCCGGACAGCAGTGGGTAGTGCGTGCATCCCAGCACCAGCGTGTCGACCTGCGCGCGCTGCAGCGGCTCCAGATAACCCTCGGTCAGTCCGAGCACCTGACGACCGCTGGTCACGCCGCGCTCGACGAAGTCAACGAAACGCGGGCAGGCCACCGCGGTGATCTCGGTGTCGCGGGCGGCGGCGAACGCGTCCTGATAGGCATGCGAGTTGATGGTCGCCCGCGTGCCGATGACACCGATACGACCGTTGCGGGTGGTAGCGACCGCACGGCGCACCGCCGGCAAGATCACCTCGACGACGGGCACGTCGTAGCGCTCGCGAGCATCCCGCAGGCAGGCCGCAGACGCCGTATTGCACGCGATCACCAGCGCCTTGACGCCGCGGTCGACCAGGTCGTCACCCATGGCCAGTGCGTGTGCGCGGACCTCGGAGATGGTGAGCGGGCCGTAGGGTCCATTGGCGGTGTCGCCGACGTAGATGATGTCCTCATCGGGCAGTTGGTCGATGATGGCCCGCGCGACGGTGAGTCCCCCGACGCCGGAGTCGAAAACCCCGACGGGCGCTAATGGCGAGCTCATGTCTTGCGGCGCGGCGAACGGGTGCCGGCTGTTCTTTGTGCGCGAGCCTTGCGTTCGGGTGCGGACAGCATGTACGCCGCCACGACCCCGGCGATCCCACCACACAAATGGCCCTGCCACGACACGCCGCCGCATGTGCCGAGCACCGGCATGGCGCCGAGCAGGATGCCGCCGTAGGCGAACAACACCACCAGCCCGATGATGATGTCCCACACCTGGCGGACGAATAGCCCGAACACGAGCAGGAAGGCCAGCCAGCCGAAGATCAGGCCGGAGGCCCCGATGTGGTCGGTCGGGCCGCAGTTGCTGCCCACATTGCCGATAAGCCAGGTGCCGAAGCCACCCAGGATCCACACGATCGCGGTGGCCCACACGAACCGGGACAATCCGGCCAGCGTCATCAAAAAGCCCAGCACCAGCAGCGGGACCGTATTGGCCATCAGGTGCTGCCAGTTGGCGTGCAGAACCGGTGCGAATATGACTCCCCACAAGCCGTCGGCTTCCAACGGCCTGATGCCGTTGGCGTCCAGCGAATGCCGCGTCAACTGGTCGATCAGCTCGATGAGGTAAAGCAGCGCCACGAAGGTGAGGATCGTGGCCCCGCCGACCATCCACCGGGGCGTTTTTTTCGTTTGGGTTGCTGGCGGATGTCCTTGACGTCTATCCGGCCCGGTCATGCCCATAGTTGCCCTTCCAGAGCGTTCTCGGCGTCCTCCAGGCTACCGGCGTAGGCGCCGGTGGACAGGTACTTCCAGCCGGCGTCGGCGACCACGAAGGCGATGTCGGCGCGCTCACTGGCTTTGAGGGCCGCCGCGCCGACTCCGAGGGCGGCATGCAGCACGGCACCGGTCGAGATGCCCGCAAAGATTCCTTCGGAATCCACCAGCTCGCGGGTGCGGCGCACCGCGTCGGCCGCGCCGACCGAGTACCGGGTGGTCAGTACCCGCGGGTCATACAGTTCGGGCACGAATCCCTCATCGATGTTGCGCAGCGCATACACCCCTTCGCCGTAGCGGGGTTCGGCGGCCACGATCTTGACGCCGGGGACATGCTCACGAAGAAACCGCCCGCTGCCCATCAGGGTGCCGGTGGTGCCCAGGCCGGCGACGAAGTGGGTGATCTCGGGCAGGTCGGCGAGCAGCTCGGGTCCGGTGCCGTGGTAGTGCGCGTCGGTGTTGGCAGAGTTGCCGTACTGATACAGCATCACCCAGGACGGGTTGGCCGCGGCCAGTTCTTTGGCGGTGGCCACGGCGGTGTTGGACCCGCCCTCGGCCGGCGAGAATATGATCTGCGCGCCGTAGAGCTCCAGCAGCTGACGTCGTTCCACCGAGGTGTTCTCGGGCATCACGCAGATCAGCCGGTAGCCCTTCAACCGGGCCGCCATCGCCAGCGAGATGCCGGTGTTACCGCTGGTGGGTTCCAGGATCGTTGCGCCCGGCGTCAATAGTCCGTCCTGCTCGGCCTGCTCGATCATCCGCAGCGCCGGCCGGTCCTTGATCGACCCGGTCGGGTTGCGGTCCTCGAGCTTGGCCCAAAGCCGCACGTGCGGCCCGTCTGGCCCGTCGCTCCACCGCGGTGAGAGCCGCGACAGACCAACCAGCGGCGTGTTGCCCAGGGCCTGCAACAGCGAGTCGTAGCGCGTCATGTGCTCCGCTCACCCACGGGCTTACCCGCCCGCCACGGCCGGCAGGATGGTCACCGAGTCGCCGTCGGCGACCGCGGTGTCCAGGCCGCCGGAGAATCGCGCGTCCTCGTCATTGACGTAGATGTTCACAAAGCGGTGCAGCTTGCCGTTATCGAGCAGGCGCTCGGAGATACCGGAGTAGTTGGCCTCCAGGTCGCTGATGACCGCACCCAGCGTGTCGCCGCTCGCCAAGACGCGCTTCTCGCCGCCGGTGTGGGGCCTCAGGATGGTCGGGATGGACACGGAGACGCTCATGCGGGCCTTTCTAAAAGATTCGAAGTCTGTTCAGTACTGCTCGACGATATTGACGGGTTCTTCGGTCACGGCACCGTCGACGATGCGATAGCTGCGCAGCTCATGGCGGTCCGGGTCGCGGGTGGACACCAGCACGTAGTGCGCACCCGGCTCGGCGGCCAGGTTCACATCCGTGCGGCTCGGGTAGGCCTCGGTCGCGGTGTGTGAGTGATAGATGACGACGGCGGCATCGCCTGCACTTTCCATGGCTCGCCACACTTTGAGCTGCTCGCCGGAGTCGAAACGGTAGAACGTCGGCGAGCACTCGGCATTGACCATCGGGATGTGCCGCTCGGGGCGATCGGAGCCCTCCGGGCCGGCCAGTACCCCGCACGCTTCGTCGGGGTGGTCGCAGCGCGCATGGGCAACCATCGCCTCCACCAAGTCAGCACGGATCACCAGCACGTCAACCGTTCCCTCTCCCGATTTTTTTAAGACCCGAATGCTCCGGGCAACATGTCGCCGTAGGTGGGTATTCCGGCTATCGACTCGGCGGCCAGCACACCGACCAGCACAGCACGCGCCAGGCAATCAGCCGCGGCCGCGCCCACCTCGGTGACCAGCCCCGTCTCCGGAGACAGTGCGGCAGGCGCGTCGACCGCCGGCGCCACCTCCACCGCCCCGGTAGCCAGCGCGAACACTGTATCGCCGTCCAGCGGGGTGTGCGCCGGCCGGATGGAGCGGGCCAGGCCGTCGTGGGCGGCGATCGCGACGCGCCGGCATGCCGCCGGGGTCAGCGCGGCGTCGGTCGCAACCACTCCGATCGTGGTATTGAGCGGGCTCAACGCGGACGGTAGCTGTGCCAAGGCGTCGATCTGTTCGGCCGGCGGTGGCCTCAGCGCGAACTCGTCGGTCAAGGCCGCCATCCAGGGCAGGCCGGTGGTCCGGTCGACGACGTCGCCCGCAGAGTTCACCACGACCAGCGCGCCGACGGTCACGCCGGACGGCAGTGTCGTCGAGGCCGTCCCGATACCGCCCTTGAGCACACCGGCCCGCGCCCCCACCCCGGCACCGACCGTCCCGACGAGCTCACCGTCACCTCCGGCGGCGCTAGCGGCGGCGTAACCGAATTCAGCCGTCGGCCGGCAGTCCCAGCCGCCGACCGGCAGATCGAAAATCACCGCACCCGGCACGATGGGCACCACGCCGCCATCCATCGCCACACCACGTTCGTGTTCTTCCAGCCAGCGCATGACGCCGTCGGCGGCTGCCAGACCGTAGGCGCTGCCGCCGGCGAGCAGCACCGCGTCGACGAACCGCACAGTGTTGGCCGGGTCCAGCAGATCGGTCTCCCGGGTGCCGGGCGCACCACCGCGGCAATCGACCGCACCGACGGTCCCGGGCGGGGTCAGCACGACGGTGACGCCGCAGGCCCAACCGGCGCCCAAGGACGCGTCGGGGTCCAGTCTCTGATAGTGACCGACGCGGATACCCCCTACGTCGGTGATCGAACTCATCCGGCCGCCATCAAGATCATCGGGGCCCCATCAGCACCAGGACCAGGTATTCCTGCAAGACGGTCAGCCACTGATAGACGTCGAAATGCGCCGCCAGCGGATGGTCAGCCGGCACGCGATCCGGCCCGTGTGGCCCGATCTCGAGCATGACGCCCAGTGTCAGCCGAATGTCGTTGACCGCCGCGATCCAGGCGTTCGCGGCTTCCTCGGTTAGCTCGAAGCGGCCGCCGTTATCCGGAATCGTGTCCAACAACTGCTGTGCGGCAACACGTTTGGCGTTGATGATCTCCGGTTCGTGCAGACTGCGCAGTGCGGCGTTGAGGCTATCGGAAGTCTCGGCCCAAGGGTCGTCGTCGTCATCCGATTTGTAGAAGTCTGGTAGCAGCCGACGCAGCGTCGGATCCGGCGGGGGTTTTGAATTTCCGGTCTTTATACCGGTGATCTCCTCGAGTTCGTCTGCCGGCGAGGAAGACTCGCGCTCGTCGAGCAAGCCGATCATCGCGCTGACGAGGTTCTTGAGTAGGGCAGCCTCATGCGGGGCCAAGGCGGACCGAAAACGGGGACCGTTGGCGGTCTCGACGCGCTTCCACTTGCGCACAGGGAATCCCGGGTGCCCTTGAATCTCACCGATCCTGCTGCATCGTCGCCCACAAGCCGGCGGCATGCAGTTTGGACACATCGACTTCCATGGACTCCCGGCTGCCCGCCGACACCACTGCCTTGCCTTCGTTGTGCACCTGCAGCATCAGCTTGGTGGCATGCGGCTCGCTGTAGCCGAACAACTTCTGGAACACATACGTCACGTAGGTCATCAGGTTGACGGGGTCGTCCCACACGATGGTGACCCATGGACTGGCCGTGACGTCTACCGGAGCGGACTCGCGTTGCCCGGTAGTGCCCGGCTTAGTGGGCGCTGACGCAACAGCCATGGTCCCTAGGATACCGAGAGCCGCGTCCCCTGCCGCCAGCCGTTACCGTTGCGGAATGAACGACCCGGTCTTAGCTGGGCTGCTAACCGACAAGTACGAGTTGACCATGCTGGCGGCGGCGCTGCGCGACGGCACCGCCAATCGCCGGACCACGTTCGAACTGTTTGCCCGCCGACTCCCCGAGGGTCGTCGTTATGGAGTGGTCGCCGGAACCGGCCGGTTGCTGGAAGCGTTGCCGGAGTTCAGGTTCGACGATGACGCATGCCAGTTGCTGGCGCAATTCCTCGACCCCGACACGGTGCGCTACTTGCGCGATTTCCGGTTCGGCGGCGATATCGACGGCTACGCCGAAGGCGAGCTGTACTTCCCTGGGTCACCCGTGCTGTCGGTGACCGGCAGCTTCGCCGAATGCGTGGTGCTCGAAACACTGGCACTGTCGATCTTCAACCACGACACCGCGATCGCGTCTGCGGCGGCACGAATGGTCAGTGCTGCCGGGGAACGCCCGCTGATCGAGATGGGATCACGACGAACCCACGAACTCGCCGCGGTCGCCGCGGCTCGTGCTGCCTACATCGCCGGCTTCGCCGCCTCATCCAATCTGGAGGCGCAGCGGCGATACGGAATACCCGCGGTGGGCACCGCCGCACACGCGTTCACCATGCTGCACACGCGCGAGGACGGCCCCCCTGAAATGGCTGAACTGGCCGCATTTCGCGCCCAGGTTGACGCGCTGGGCGTTGACACCACGCTGCTGGTGGACACCTATGACGTGACGACCGGCGTGGCCAATGCCGTGGCTGCCGCCGGGGCGACGCTCGGCGCGGTGCGCATCGACTCCGGCGAGCTGGGAGTGCTGGCGCGCCAGGTGCGTAAGCAGCTCGACCAGCTGGGTGCCACCCAGACCCGCATCGTGGTGTCCGGCGATCTTGACGAGTTCTCCATCGCCGCGTTGCGTGCCGAGCCGGTGGATAGCTACGGCGTCGGCACGTCGCTGGTCACCGGTTCGGGTGCCCCGACCGCGAACATGGTCTACAAACTGGTCGAAGTGGACGACATGCCGGTACAGAAGCGCAGCAGCCACAAAGAATCCAACGGCGGCCGCAAAGATGCGCTGCGGCGCTCCCGCCCGACCGGCACGATCACCGAGGAGGTTGTGTATCCGGCGGGCCGTCCGCCCCCCAGCACCGAACCGTTCCGGGTGTTGACCACCCCGCTGCTCCGCGGCGGGGATGTAGTAGCCGACACGGGCGCAGGAGCTCTGGCCGCCGCTCGGGAGCTGGTGGCGTCCGGACTGCACAGCCTGCCATGGGAGGCACTGAAATTGGCGCACGGCGACCCGGCGATCCCGACGGTGCAGATCCCGGCCTGAGTTATACCGTCGACGTGCCGGAAAGCCCCACAACCAAGGGAGTAACCACGTCCGACGTGTCTGCGTCCGTGCCCGAGCTGCTGGCCATCGCCGTGGCCGCGCTCGGTGGCAGTGAACGCAGCGGCCAGCTGGAGATGGCCGCCGCGGTGGCGCAGGCCTTCGAAACCGGTGAGCACCTCGTCGTGCAGGCCGGCACCGGCACCGGCAAGTCGCTCGCGTACCTGGTCCCCGCGATCGTGCGCGCGGTCAGCGACGACTCGCCCGTCGTCGTGTCGACGGCCACAATCGCTCTGCAACGTCAACTCGTCGATCGCGATCTGCCCCGGCTGGCTGATTCGCTCGCTCACACACTGCCCCGCCGGCCGCAATTCGCGCTGTTGAAAGGTCGACGGAACTATTTGTGCCTGAACAAAATCCACAACGGTGGTGCAGCCGACGCCGATGACGAGAGTGCCGGCGACAGACCGCAAGAAGAACTCTTCGACGCGATGGCGGTGACCGCCTTAGGCCGCGACGTGCAACGGCTCACCGCCTGGGCCTCGACGACCGATTCCGGTGACCGCGACGACCTCAAGCCCGGCGTTGGCGACCGATCCTGGTCCCAGGTCAGCGTTTCCGCGCGCGAATGCCTCGGCATAGCCCGCTGCCCGTTCGGCTCCGAGTGCTTTTCCGAACGAGCGCGTAGCCGGGCCGGCGCTGCCGATATCGTCGTCACCAATCACGCGCTGCTGGCCATCGATGCCGTTGCCGAATCGGCGGTGCTGCCAGAACACGCGCTGCTGGTGGTCGATGAGGCACACGAGTTGGTTGACCGGGTGACGTCGGTGGCCACCGCGGAGCTGACGTCGGCCACCCTCGGTGTTGCCGCGCGACGGATCACCCGATTGGTGGATCCAGAACTGACCCAGCGGCTGGAGGCGACGACAGCCAACTTCGCCGCGGCGATCCATGACGCCACGCCGGGCCGCATCGATCACCTCGACGAGGAGATGACGACATACCTGACGACGCTGCGCGACGTGGCCACGGCGGCACGGTCGGCGATCGACACCACCAGTGACGCCAAGGCGGCGTCAGCCCGCGCCGAAGCAGTGGCAGCACTGAGCGAGATATCTGACACCGCGTCACGGATCCTGACGTCGTTCACCCCCGCTATCCCCGATCGCACCGACGTGGTCTGGCTGGATCACGAGGACAACCAGGGTTCGCTGCGCCCTGTGCTGCGGGTGGCGCCGCTGTCGGTCGCCGGTTTGCTGCGCAACCAAGTTTTCTCGCGTTCGACCACTGTGTTGACATCGGCGACGCTGACAGTCGGCGGGTCCTTCGACGCGATGGCAACGGCGTGGGGTCTGACCGGTCCGGATAGCGGCCAAGATTCCGCGGATTCCGGATATCCGTCCTGGCGTGGTCTCGACGTCGGATCGCCGTTTCAGCATGCCAAGGCGGGAATCCTCTACGTCGCCGCCCATCTGCCGCCGCCGGGCCGTGACGGCACCGGTTCGGCCGAGCAGCTGAACGAGATAGCCGAACTCATCACCGCCGCCGGCGGGCGCACCCTTGGGCTGTTCTCGTCGATGCGGGCCGCCCGGGCCGCCGCCGAGGCCATGCGCGGACGGCTGTCGACGCCGGTGTTGTGTCAGGGCGACGACAGCACGTCCGCGCTGGTCGAGCAGTTCAGCGCTGAGGCGGAGACCTCGCTGTTCGGCACGCTGTCGCTGTGGCAGGGCGTCGATGTGCCGGGGCCGTCACTGTCGTTGGTGTTAATCGACCGCATCCCGTTCCCCCGGCCGGACGACCCACTGCTGAGCGCCCGCCAGCGCGCGGTGGCCGCCCGCGGCGGCAACGGTTTCATGGCCGTCGCCGCCAGCCATGCCGCGCTGCTGCTGGCGCAGGGGTCGGGACGGCTGTTGCGCCGCGTCACCGACCGCGGAGTGGTTGCGGTGCTCGACTCGCGGATGGTCACCGCCAGCTACGGCAGCTACCTGCGAGCCTCGCTGCCGCCGTTCTGGCAAACCACTGACGCCGCGCAGGTCCGCGGGGCGCTGCAGCGGCTTATCTGCGGTTAACAGAATCGGTTAAACAGAATCCGGTCAACCCACCCAGTGCAACCGTCCCGCCGATACGCGGTCGTCGCATTCAGGGCTTTTGCAGCTTACGTCGATGTCGCTGAGCAATCGAGAGGTCCGTTAAAAGCGAACCAGGCGACAACTGCAACGCCGGCGTCTGCCGCCCTCAGGCGAGGGTGACCAGACCGAGCTCGTTGCTGGCGGCGAGCATCGGATGGCGGGGCAGCACCCGCACCGTGTACCCGACCGCGCCCGCCAGCGGCAGCGGCGTTGTGGTCGAGAAGATCTCGTTGCCACCGTCGGCGCTTCCGGCGTGCGACATCTCGACCATGACCGGATCCACCAGTACATCGCTGGCGTCGACCCTGCCCACCACCGCCTGCACTGTGACTTCGACAGGCCGTAACCCGGCCAGCTGCACGGTCGCGGTCAGGGTCAGCTTCGAGCCGAGCAGCGGAGTATCCGGCAGGCCGGTGCTGTCGACGTCGGTGATGTCGATCTTCGGCCATGCTTTTTCGACGCGCCGACGGTAGGCGGCCAGTTCGCGGGCAGCGCCGAACTCGCCGCGTTTACCGCCCTTAGCGGGCGCGATGGTTTTGCGTAGCGACTGCGCCGCCGGCGCGTAGTACTGCTCGGCGTAGTCCCGCACCATCCGGGAAGCCAGCACTTTCGGCCCGAGCGTCTGCAAGGTGTGGCGCACCATCTCGATCCACCGGGGCGGCACCCCGTGTTCATCGCGCTCGTAGAACTTCGGTGCCACCACTTGTTCCAGCAGGTTGTAGAGCGCGCTGGACTCCAGGTCGTCGCGACGGGCCTCGTCGGCCAACCCGTCGGCAGACGGTATCGCCCAACCGTTTTCGCCGTCGTACCATTCGTCCCACCAGCCGTCGCGGATGGACAGATTCAATCCGCCGTTGAGCGCGCTCTTCATTCCCGAGGTGCCGCACGCCTCCAGCGGCCGCAGTGGGTTGTTCAACCAGACATCGCAACCCCAGTACAACAGCCGGGCCATCGACATGTCGTAGTCGGGCAGGAAGGCGATGCGGTGGCGTACTTCCGGGCGGTCGGCGAAGCGCACCACCTGCTGGATCAGCGCCTTGCCGCCGTCGTCGGCCGGGTGGGACTTCCCGGCGACGATCAGCTGGATCGGCCTTTCTTCGTCAAGCAGCAGCTGCTCCAGCCGATCCGGATCGCGCAGCACCAGTGTCAGCCGCTTGTACGTCGGAACCCGCCGAGCGAACCCGAGAGTAAGCACATCGGGATCGAATGCCGTTCCGATCCAGCCCAGTTCGGCGTCCGACGCGCCTCGTTCCAGCCACGATTGGCGCAGCCGCGCCCGGACGCCCTCGACTAGCAGTGATCGCAACTGCGAGCGGATCCACCACAGATGACCGGGATCGACCTGTTGCAGTCGCAACCACACGCCGGGGTCACCGAACGAGTCCGACCCCGCCAGCTCGCGGCCCAGCTGCAACCACTGCGGCGCCGCCCAGGTGCGCGCATGAACGCCATTGGTGATCGATCCGATCGGCACCTCGCCGGGGTCGAATCCGGGCCACAGCTCGTTGAACATATCCCGACTCACCCGACCATGTAACAACGAGACACCGTTGGCCCGTTGCGCCAGCCGCAGACCCATGTGGGCCATGTTGAACTTGGCCGGATCGTCCTCGGCGCCCAGCGCGAGGATCCGAGCGGTCGGCACGCCCGGCAGCAACATGGGCGCACCATTGCCATCAGCATTCTCCTCGGCATCATCATCAAGATGATCGTCGAAGTAGAGCCGCACCATGTCGACCGGGAACCGGTCAATACCAGCGGGCACCGGGGTGTGGGTGGTGAACACGGTGCTGGACCGAACGACCGTCAACGCGGTATCGAAATCCAATCCCGAATCGGTGATCAGCTCGCGGATGCGTTCCGCCCCGAGGAACCCGGCGTGCCCCTCGTTCATGTGAAATACCTCGGGCGCAGGCAGCCCTTCAATGGCGGTAAAGGCGCGGATCGCCCGCACCCCGCCAATGCCGGCCAAGATCTCTTGCCTCATCCGATGTTCCTGATCGCCGCCGTAGAGGCGGTCGGTGACGCTGCGCAGCTCGTGCTCGTTCTCGGGGACGTCAGAATCCAGCAAGAGCAGCGGAACGCGGCCCACCTGCGCGACCCAGACCCGGGCCCGCAGCTGCGCGGAGTCGGGCAGGCACAGCTCGACCAGCACAGGATCACCATTGGCATCGGTAAGCAGCCGCAACGGCAGCCCTTGCGGGTCCAGCGACGGGTACGTCTCGTTTTGCCACCCGTCAGCGGTCAGCGACTGCCGGAAGTATCCGGAGCGGTAATACAGGCCCACCGCGATCAGCGGAAGCCCCAGATCGGACGCGGACTTCAGGTGGTCACCGGCGAGGATCCCCAGGCCGCCTGAGTAATTTGGCAACACCTCGGCGACGCCGAACTCCATCGAGAAGTAGGCGATGGCGGTCGGCATCGCCACGCCGGCGTCCTGCTGCTGCTGATACCACAACGGACGGCTCAGGTAGTCCTTCAAGTCGGCCGCCAGCTCATCGAGCCGGCCCAGGAACTCTTCATCGAGTGCCAACTCGTCGAGCCGTGACGGGTTCACCGCGCCCAGCAGCGCAACCGGATCATGACCGAAATGCACCCACAGCGTCGGGTCGATGGCCGCGAACAGGTCCTGCGTCGGCTTATCCCACGACCACCGCAGGTTGGTCGACAGTTGTTCCAGCGCGGCGAGGCGCTCGGGTAGATGGGCACGGACGGTAAAGCGGCGGAGGGCTTTCACACGTCATTACCTTACTGAGGATTCCGGTGCGCGCAGCGCGACTGACCTACCGTTTACCTCTAGCTACCTCCAGGGGTGTGACCGGACACTAGGGTGGGTATCGGTAGTTATTGGGGCCGCAAAGATGCTTCCCCACGAGAGAGTTTTCCGACGAGAGGCATTCCGCGACGGAGCACACCGCGGTTTGGCCGCACACAATCGGAACGGAGTGGTGGTGCCCGGTCGTGTCGAGATCGATAACGTCCAGCCCGTCCTTTCCTGCGGGGTGTACCCCGCCAAAGCCGTGGTCGGTGAGATGGTCCCGGTCAGCGCCGTGGTCTGGCGAGAAGGCCACGAGGCTGTCGCAGCGACCCTGGTCGTGCGCTACCTCGGGCCGCGCTATCCGCAGCTAGTGGAAACTCGCCGGATCAAAGCGGTTCAGGCTCCGGAAAGACCAATATCCGAACTTGAAGGCAGGGCCGCCGAGCGGCAACGGGTCAAGCCGCTGCTATTTCCCATGACGATGGGCCAGGAGCCTTATGTATTCCACGGTCAGTTCACCCCCGACCGCGTCGGGCTATGGACCTTCCGCGTGGACGGGTGGGGTGACCCGATCCACACCTGGCGCCATGGGCTGGTTGCCAAGCTGGACGCCGGCCAAGGTGAGACGGAACTGTCCAACGATCTATTAGTCGGCGCTGCGCTGTTCGAGCGTGCCGCGACCGGTGTGCCGCGCGCGCTGCGCGATCCGCTGCTGGCGGCCGCCGCGGCGTTGCGGACCCCCGGCGATCCGGTGACCCGCACTACGCTGGCACTGGCGCCCGACATCGAGGAACTCCTGGCGAATTATCCATTGCGCGATCTGGTTACCCGGGCCGAACAGTTCGGGATCTGGGTGGATCGGCCGCTGGCCCGCTTCGGCTCGTGGTACGAGATGTTTCCGCGCTCGACCGGCGGGTGGGACGCCGACGGCAAGCCGGTGCACGGCACCTTCGCCACCGCAGCCGCGCAGCTTCCGCGTATCGCCAAGATGGGGTTCGACGTCGTGTACCTGCCGCCGATCCATCCGATCGGCAAGGTACACCGCAAGGGCCGCAACAACTCCCCCACCGCAGCTCCGACAGATGTGGGGTCTCCGTGGGCGATTGGTAGCGATGAGGGCGGCCACGATGCTATTCACCCGGAGCTGGGCACCATCGACGATTTCGACGACTTCGTCGCCGCGGCGCGCGATCTGGGTATGGAGGTGGCGCTGGACTTGGCGCTGCAATGCGCACCGGATCATCCATGGGCCCGCGAACACCGGCAGTGGTTTACCGAATTGCCGGACGGCACCATCGCCTACGCGGAGAACCCGCCGAAGAAATACCAGGACATCTATCCGCTCAACTTCGATAACGACCCCGCAGGTCTCTACGACGAGGTACTGCGCGTGGTCAGGCACTGGATCGATCACGGTGTCAAGTTCTTTCGGGTCGATAATCCGCACACCAAGCCGCCGGACTTCTGGGTCTGGCTGATCGGTCAGGTCAAGGACATCGACCCCGATGTGCTTTTTCTATCCGAGGCCTTCACGCGCCCGGCCCGCCAGTATGGGCTGGCCAAGCTCGGCTTCACGCAGTCCTACAGCTACTTCACCTGGCGGACAGCCAAGTGGGAACTCACCGAATTCGGCAACGACATAGCCAGACTCGCCGACTACCGCCGGCCGAACCTGTTCGTCAACACGCCAGACATCCTGCACGCCGTACTGCAGCACAACGGCCCCGGTATGTTCGCCATCCGAGCGGTGCTGGCGGCGACCATGAGTCCGGCGTGGGGTATGTACTCGGGATACGAGCTGTTCGAGCACCGCGCGGTGCGGGAGGGCAGCGAGGAATACCTGAACTCGGAGAAGTACGAATTGCGTCCGCGCGACTACGCGGGCGCATTGGCCGAAGGCAGATCACTCGAGCCGTTCATCACACAGCTCAACGCGATTCGCCGGCTACACCCCGCACTGCAACAGTTGCGGACCATTCATTTCCATAGCGTGGACAACGAAGCACTGCTGGCCTACAGCAAGTTCGACCCGGCCACCGGAGATTGCGTGTTGGTGGTGGTGACACTCAACGCGTTCGGGCCTGAAGAAGCGATGCTGTGGTTAGACATGGCGGCATTGGGTATGGAGCCCTACGAACGGTTTTGGGTACGCGATGAAATAACCGGCCAGGAATTCCAATGGGGGCAAGCTAATTACGTTCGCATTGACCCTGCGCAGGCAGTCGCCCACATCATCAACATGCCAGTCATACCCTACGAATCCCGAATCACGCTGCTACGCAGGAGGGAGGGCCTGTGAGCCGAGCCGACCAACTCGCCGGGACACACCTGGCGCCCGACCCCGCCGACTTGACGCGCCTGTTGGCCGGCGCACACCACAACCCGCATGGCATCCTGGGTGCCCACGAGTACGGCGACCACACCGTCATCCGGGCGTTCCGGCCGCACGCGGTCGAAGTCGTCGCGATCGTCGGCGACGACCGGTTCCCGCTGCAGCACATCGAATCCGGCTTGTTCGCTGTGGCATTGCCGTTCGTCAACCTCATCGACTACCGACTCCAGGTGAGCTATCAGGGCTCCGGAGACGCACCGGACGTGCACACCATAGCCGACGCTTATCGCTTCCTGCCCACCCTGGGCGAAGTCGACCTTCATCTGTTCGCCGAAGGTCGCCACGAGCGACTCTGGGAAGTCCTCGGGGCCCATCCCCGCTCGTTCACCACGGCCGACGGCGTCGTGAATGGGGTGTCGTTCGCGGTGTGGGCCCCAAACGCCAAAGGCGTCAGCCTGATCGGCGAGTTCAACGGCTGGACCGGCGACGAGGCCCCGATGCGGGTGCTGGGCTCCTCGGGAGTGTGGGAGTTGTTCTGGCCCGGGTTCCCTGCAGACGGTCTGTACAAGTTCCGGGTGCACGGCGCCGACGGCGTCGTCACCGAACGGGCCGATCCGTTCGCCTTCGCTACCGAGATGCCGCCACAAACGGCATCGCAGGTGACGTCGAGTAAGTACCGCTGGAATGACGACGACTGGATGACACGGCGCGCCCAGCGCAACCCGGTATTCGAGCCGATGAGCACCTACGAAGTCCATCTTGGCTCGTGGCGCGCCGGACTCAGCTACCGCGAGCTTGCCCGCGAGCTGACGGATTATGTTGTGGAGCAGGGGTTTACCCACGTGGAGCTGCTGCCGGTCGCCGAGCATCCGTTCGCCGGATCATGGGGATATCAGGTCACCTCGTACTATGCGCCGACATCGCGATTCGGCACACCCGATGATTTTCGGGCGCTTGTCGACGCCCTGCACCAGGCCGGCATCGGTGTCATTGTGGACTGGGTGCCGGCACACTTTCCAAAGGACGCATGGGCGTTGGGCCGGTTCGACGGAACCCCGCTCTACGAGCATTCGGATCCCAGCCGCGGGGAGCAATTGGACTGGGGTACTTATGTATTCAACTTCGGTCGTCGGGAGGTGCGTGACTTCCTGGTGGCCAACGCGTTGTACTGGCTCGAAGAGTTTCACATCGACGGCTTACGGGTGGACGCGGTGGCGTCGATGCTCTACCTGGACTACTCGCGCCCCGAGGGCGACTGGACCCCGAACATCTACGGCGGCCGGGAAAACCTAGAGGCGGTGCAGTTCCTGCAAGAGATGAACGCCACCGCACACAAAGCCGCGCCGGGCATCGTCACCATCGCCGAGGAGTCGACGTCGTGGCCCGGGGTGACGCGGCCGACCAACCTTGGGGGCCTGGGCTTCTCGATGAAGTGGAACATGGGCTGGATGCACGACACGCTCGACTACATCAGTCGCGATCCGGTTCACCGCAGCTACCACCACCACGAGATGACATTCTCGATGCTGTACGCGTTCAGCGAGAATTTCGTGCTGCCGCTCAGCCACGACGAGGTGGTGCACGGCAAGGGCACGCTGTGGGGGCGGATGCCGGGCAACAACCATGTCAAGGCCGCCGGGCTGCGCAGCCTGCTCGCCTATCAGTGGGCGCACCCGGGCAAGCAACTGTTGTTCATGGGACAGGAATTCGGCCAACGCGCCGAGTGGTCCGAGCAGCATGGCTTGGATTGGTTCCAGCTCGACGAAAACGGTTTCTCCAACGGGATTCTGCGTCTGGTGCGCGATATCAACGATATTTACCGCAGTCACCCGGCGCTGTGGAGCCAAGACACCGTTCCCGAGGGCTATTCCTGGATCGACGCCAACGACTCCGCCAACAATGTGTTGAGCTTTCTGCGTTACGGCAAAGACGGCTCGGTAATGGCCTGCGTGTTCAATTTCGCGGGTTCGGAGCACAGCGGCTACCGGCTCGGCCTTCCCACCGCCGGCCGCTGGCGCGAGGTGCTCAACACCGACGCGACGGCGTACAACGGTTCCGGAATCGGCAACCTCGGCGGCGTCGACGCCACCGAAGACCCCTGGCATGGCCGCCCGGCGTCGGCAGCGCTGGTGTTGCCGCCCACGTCGGCGTTGTGGCTGGAACCCGAATAGCGCTAGCCGGCAATAGGTCTCAGTACAGCGCGTTGGCGAGATTGCGCCGACCGACGACGACATCAGGATCAGCGGGATCGAAGAGTTCGAACAGCTCGATCAGCCGGGTGCGCACCCGAGTGCGCTCATCTCCAGATGTGCTGCGTACCAACGCGATCAGGCGCTCGAACGCCGCACTCACATCCTGGTTGAGGATTTGCACATCGGCGGCCGCCAAGGCGGCTTCGATGTCGCCCGGCGCGGCATCGGCGATGGCGACGGCATCCGGACGTTGTGCGGTTGCGCGGGTGAGGAATTCGATCTGCCGAATCGCGGCCTTCGCCTCGACACTGCCCATATTGGCGTCCAGAATCGCCTGATACGACTCTTTGGCGGCATCGAAGTTGCCGGCCTCGAGATGTTGGCGGGCCTGGGCCAGCTCCGGATCGACTTGCGCGGTTCCCTCGGAACCAGTTGGGCCCTTTAGTTTACCGGCTGTCGCCGAAAGCAGTGAGTCCACCCAGCGACGCAATTGATCGGCGGGCTGCATGCCTTGGAAGCTGGACAGCGGCTGCCCGGCCGCCAAAGCCACCACGGTCGGGACCGCTTCGACACCGAATATCTGGGCCACCCTGGGTGTCACGTCGACGTTGACCGTCGCCAGGGACCACTTTCCATTGTCCTCGGCAGCCAAACCGGACAGCGTTTCAACCAGTTGGACGCACGCGTCACTGCGCGGTGACCACAACAACACCACGACCGGTACTTCGTCAGACCGGATCAGCACTTCGGCTTCGAAATTGGCCTCGGTGATCGCGGTAACCCCAGGGCCACCCTCTTCAGCCGACGTTGTCCGCCAGGCAGGGCCACCTGCCGAAGCGTTCTGCTGGGCTCGCTGCTTGAAACCGGACAAATCGACCGCACCAGCCATCGCAGGCCCGATCGAGGATCGCGGACGCGTCACGCGGTCAAGTCTGTCATGCGCATCGGTGGCCGATCCACCCGGTGGCGCCGACGCTCATGCATCGGCAAGACCTGCCCTGAATCCTCGCCCAGAAGGGCCATGATCGGCCTATATGACGAAAATCACAACTGCGCGCACACGCGACATGCCAGCAACGCCGACGAGAGCGCCCCGGCCCGTCTGGGGATGGCTAACCGGCCCGCAGAATCAACGCGTCGCCCTGGCCGCCGGCCCCGCACAGGGCCGCAACGCCATAACCGGAGCCGCGGCGGGCCAACTCCAGGGCCCCATGCAGCGCGATTCTGGCTCCTGACATGCCGATTGGATGCCCGACAGCGATCGCGCCACCGTTGACGTTGACGATCTCGGGATTCACGCCGAGTTCGCGGATCGAGGCCAGCGCCACCGCTGCGAACGCCTCGTTGATCTCCACGACGTCGAGCTGGTCAACGGAGATGCCCTCACGGCCGAGTGCTTTCTTGATCGCGTTGGCCGGCTGCGACTGCAGCGTCGAATCTGGTCCGGCTACAACGCCGTGCGCACCTATCTCGGCCAGCCACGTCAGTCCCAGCTCCTGCGCTTTGTCCTTGTTCATCACCACAACAGCGGCCGCGCCATCGGAGATCTGTGACGCCGAACCGGCGGTGATGGTGCCATCACGGCGGAAGGCCGGCTTGAGACCGGCCAAGGATTCGACAGTGGTGTTGGCGCGGATCCCCTCGTCCTCGGTGAACTGCAGCGGATCACCCTTGCGCTGCGGGATGTTGACCGGCACCACTTCGTCGGTGAAGACGCCGTCCTTCCACGCTGCGGCCGCCTTTTGGTGCGACTGGGCAGCAAACTCGTCTTGTTCTTGGCGCGTGAACTTGTCCACGTCGTTGCGCTGCTCGGTGAGCGCGCCCATCGGCTGGTCGGTGAACACATCGTGCAGGCCGTCGTAGGCCATGTGGTCCAACACCGTGACGTCGCCGTACTTGTAGCCCGAGCGACTATCCATCAGCAGGTGGGGTGCCTTCGTCATGGACTCCTGACCACCGGCTACCACCACATCGAACTCTCCGGCGCGAATGAGCTGGTCAGCAAGCGCGATGGCGTCAATACCGGACAGGCACATCTTGTTGATGGTCAGCGCCGGAACATCCCAGCCGATGCCGGCCGCCACTGCCGCCTGCCGTGCGGGCATCTGGCCGGCCCCCGCTGTCAACACCTGGCCCATGATCACGTACTCGACCGCCGATGCCGCTACGTTGGCCTTCTTCAGCGCGCCGGCGATCGCGATAGCACCCAGATCGCTGGCCGAAAATTCCTTCAGCGAGCCCATCAGCTTGCCAATGGGTGTCCGTGCTCCAGCAACGATCACCGACGTCGTCATGACTACCTCCTAGGCGTGCGCGGGCGGCCGATTCGGCCTCCTGGAGAAGCGCAATCTTTGCCGCCACGTTACCGTTATGTGATGACGACCGATCAAGTTGACGCCCGTCAGTTCCTGACCACCGCGCTGGTGACGGCGATTGATCATGTCGGCATCGCAGTCGCCGACCTGGACGCGGCAATCGCCTGGTACCACGACCACCTCGGCATGATCCTGGTGTATGAGGAAGTCAACGACGACCAGGGCATCCGCGAGGCAATGCTGGCGGTGCGCGGCGCTCCGATCGGCACTGCACAGATCCAGTTGATGGCCCCGATCGACGATTCGTCGGCGATCGCGAAGTTCCTGGACAAGCGCGGTCCGGGCATCCAGCAGCTGGCTGTTCGGGTCAGCGATCTCGACAGCCTCTCCGAGCGACTCCGCTCGCAAGGCGTCCGGCTGACCTACGACGCACCCAGGCGCGGCACGGCGAACTCGCGAATCAACTTCATCCATCCCAAGGACGCCGGCGGAGTTCTGATCGAGTTGGTCGAGCCGGCTTCCTAGAGCCGGGCAATTAAGACCATTTCCGGGTAGGACCGCGGGTTGCGCGGTTGGCCCAGCACGGGGTGTGCCAATGTCGGCGGTCCTCAACTCCTGTTTGCGCTGAGTCTGCCGGCCATACCACCACATGCGCAGTGCCGGAACGGATTTCGTGATCGCAACCGGGACAGCGATAGGTCTTGATCGCGCGGGCCGCGGCGACCGGGCGCACTTCGTACTGGTGGCCGTCGGGCCCTGTTTCCACCCGGCGCAAGACCGGCGATAGCGATGGCGGCCGCTGCCCACGTGGCGGTGTACGGCGCCGAGCCATGCCGCCAGTCTAATGCGGCAAGTCAGAACAGCCGGTACTCGTCGCTGTCCATGCCCCGCATCTTGTCGTAATCCAGTGTTACGCAACGGATACCGCGGTCTTTAGCCAGAGTGCGCGCTTGCGGTTTGATCTGCTGGGCGGCGAAAACCCCTCGTACCGGCGCGAGCACGCTGTCTCGATTGAGCAATTCAAGATAGCGGGTGAGCTGCTCCACGCCGTCAATCTCGCCACGCCGCTTGACCTCCACTGCGACTGAGCCGCCCTGTTCATCACGGCACAGCAGATCGACCGGCCCGATCGCGGTCATGTACTCGCGGCGCACCAACGTGTATCCCTCGCCCAACAGTCGGACATGCTCGGCAAGCAACGCCTGCAAGTGGGCCTCGACGCCGTCCTTGACCAAACCGGGGTCGACGCCCAGGTCGTGGCTGGAGTCGTGCTCGATCTCCTCGACGGTGATGCGCAGCTGTTCGCCTGCTTTGTTCTCCACCACCCACACCGGCGCCTGGCCAGCGAGGTCTTCGGTCAACCAGCACGGCGGGCTCATCCAGTTCAACGGCTTGTAGGCGCGGTCGTCGGCATGCACACTGACCGACCCGTCGGCCTTGAACAGCAGCAACCTGCGTGCGGACGGCAGATGTGCGGTGAGCCGGCCGACGTAGTCGACGGTGCATTGGGCGATCACTAGACGCACCCGACTCACCTTAGATCCTGACCGACAAATTAGGCTGACGCCACCATGTCGGCCAACAAGACCGTGGCGCAACGCTTGGGCCGGGTGCTCGAGACGGTGACCCGTCAGAGCGGCCGGCTGACAGATACCCCGGCGTATGGTTCTCTGCTGCTCGGACGGGTATCGGAAAATCAACGACGTCGGCGGGTACGCATCCAGATCATCTTGACCGTCTTCGTCCTGGCGGCGAATTTGATTGGAATCGGTGTCGCCGCACTGCTGGTGACGGTCGCCATCCCCGAGCCGAGCGTGTTTGACGACGCGCCGTTGTGGATCACATTCGTAGCCGTGCCGGCCTACGTCGTGGTTTCCCTGGCGCTGGGCGCCTATTGGATTACCCGGCGCACGGTGATCGCGCTGCGCTGGGCGATCGAGGAGCGCAAACCCACTCGCATCGATGAGCGCAACACCTTTTTGGCGCCGTGGCGGGTCGCGGTCGTCGACCTCGTCCTGTGGGGAGTGGGGGCGGCGGCGTCGACGGCCCTCTACGGCTTGGTCAACACCATGTTCATTCCGCGGTTCCTGTTTGCAGTGAGCTTTTGCGGCGTTCTGGTCGCCACCTGCAGCTATCTAGTCACCGAGTTCGCGCTGCGCCCGGTGGCCGCTCAGGCTCTCGAGGCGGGACGACCGCCACGGCGGTTGACGGCGGGCATCATGGGCCGGACGATGATGGTCTGGTTCCTCGGTTCGGCCGTGCCCGTCATTGGCATCGCCCTGGTGGCGGTCTTCCAGACATTGATGCGCAATATGACCGAGACCCAGTTCGCGGTGGGCGTGGTGATCGTGTCGATCGCAACGTTGATCTTCGGGTGCCTACTGATGTGGATCCTGGCCTGGCTGACCGCAACACCGGTGCGAGTGGTGCGCGCGGCGCTCGAACGCGTCGAGCAGGGCGATTTGCGGGGCAACCTGGTGGTATTCGACGGCACCGAACTCGGTGAGCTGCAGCGCGGTTTCAACGCGATGGTCGGCGGCCTGCGTGAGCGCGAACGCGTGCGCGATCTTTTCGGCCGGCACGTCGGCCGCGAAGTCGCCCTAGCCGCAGAACGCGAGCGACCGAAACTGGGTGGGGAAGAACGCCATGTCGCTGTCGTGTTCATCGATATTGTCGGCTCCACGCAATTGGTGACCAGCCAACCTCCGGCCGAAGTCGTTGCGGTGCTCAACCGGTTCTTCACGATAGTCGTCGAGGAGGTGGACCGGCATCGCGGGCTGGTCAACAAGTTCGAGGGTGACGCGTCGCTGGCGATCTTCGGCGCCCCGAATCGCCTCGACAGCCCCGAAGACGAGGCGTTGGCCGCCGCGCGGGCCATCGCCGAGCGGCTGGCCAGCGAAATGCCTGAGCTCGAGGCCGGCATCGGCGTGGCGGCGGGCCAGGTCGTCGCCGGCAATGTTGGCGCCAGAGAACGGTTCGAATACACCGTGATTGGTGAACCGGTCAACGAGGCAGCCCGACTTTGCGAGCTCGCCAAGTCACATCCGGGCCGATTGTTAGCGACCGCAGACACAGTCCAGGGTGCGAGCGAAAAAGAGCGTGCCCGTTGGTCTTTGGGTGAGACCGTGACCCTTCGCGGGCACGACCAACCCACGCGACTTGCCTCGCCCGCTTACGCCACTCAGCCTGGCCGGTAATTCAGGCCGATCACCCGTATCGATCCTGCTGATCGTGGTGACGCCGATCGAGTCTCGTTCGGTCTTATGCTGCTGTCTTGATGCGCGGCGAGTGGGTTTAGTCGGAAGGCCGCCAAAGCTCCAACGTGGTGCGCGCGCCTGCGGGCAGCTCAAGTATTTCGATCGGCGTGTCATCGGGGTCGTAGACGAAGAACATTCGCACACCACCGATGTCAACAGCTGGGTTGGTACGCACCTCGGGATGCTGATGCCGAAGGGTTTCGTATGTGTGGTCCAGGTCAGTGACGCGAAATGAGACATTGGTGTAGCCCAGGTGCGGGCCGGCAGGGCTGGCGGGGACATCGTCGAGAAAGAGCAGTTCGACCATTGCGCCACCGATCAGTCCCCCGATCATGCGGCCTTTTTGTGCGGTGCCGGCGGTCACGGCATCGAGTCCGGCTCCCTCGAGTTCGACGTCGAATACGACGTCCATGCCCAGCACCGCGGTGTAGAACGCCGACGACTTCTCCATGTCGGAAACGCCGATACAGACGTGGGAGAAGTTCTCGACGGCGACGGGTTGCGGCTCGGTCATACGGACTCCTTTGAAGGCGATCGGCAGGCGATTCAGGCGTGGCGGACGTGCCAATGCTTGATCGGTGATTGATGAGTACACGTTTGGGGTCACTACCGTGTCGTTTTTCCGCCAGTTTTGTCGGTGGGCGGGTGTAACTGTTGAAGCGTGCACGACGATTTCGACCGCTGCTACCGGGCCGTCCAGTCCAAGGACGCCCGGTTCGACGGCTGGTTCGTCACCGCAGTGCTGACGACCCGGATCTACTGCCGGCCCAGCTGCCCCGTGCGGCCGCCCTTCGCTCGTAACGTGCTGTTCCTGCCGACCGCGGCGGCCGCTCAACGGGCGGGGTTCCGGGCATGTAAACGGTGCCGTCCTGACGCATCTCCGGGCTCTCCTGAATGGAATGTGCGCAGTGACGTCGTTGCGCGGACGATGCGGCTCATCGCCGACGGCACGGTGGACCGAGAGGGCGTCGGCGGCCTTGCGGCCCACCTGGGTTACACCACCCGCCAGCTGGAGCGGCTTTTGCAGGCCGAGGTCGGCGCCGGCCCGCTCGCGCTGGCCCGCGCGCAACGAGCGCAGACCGCCCGGGTGCTGATCGAGACCACAGACCTGCCGTTCGGCGACGTCGCGTTCGCCGCCGGGTTTTCCAGCATCCGGCAGTTCAACGACACCGTGCGCTTGGTGTTCGAAAGCACACCGACGGCGCTACGCAAGCGTGCAGCCGTCCGGTCCGGGTCAAACACCACTTCACCGGGGGCCGTGTGCCTTCGGCTACCGGTACGCACACCGTTCGCCCACGAGGGCGTCTTCGGTCATCTGGCCGCCGGCACCGTACCCGGTTGCGAGGAGGTCCGCGACGGTGCATACCGACGCAGCCTGCGGCTTCCCGCTGGCAGGGCCGTGGTCACCCTGACACCTGCTGCCGATCACGTCCGCTGCCTGCTCGTGCTCGACGACTTCCGCGACCTCACGACCGCGATCGCCCGCTGCCGGCGGCTCCTGGACCTCGATGCCGACCCCGAAGCGGTGGTCGACGCGCTGGCCACTGACCCGGACCTTGGCCCGGTGGTGGCCAAGGCACCCGGACAGCGTATTCCCCGCACAGTCGACGAGGCTGAACTTGCCGTGCGCGCGGTACTGGGCCAACAGGTATCGACCAAAGCCGCGAGAACCCATGCAGGCAGGCTGGTCGCGGCCTACGGGCAGCCGGTCCACGATCCCGAGGGGGCGTTGACCCACACCTTCCCGTCAGTCGAACAACTCGCTGACATCGATCCCGCCCATCTGGCGGTCCCCAAGGCCCGGCAACTGACGCTGAGCGCCCTGGTTGCGGGCCTCGCCGACGGAACTATCGTCCTGGACGCCGGGAGCGATTGGGAAAGCGCGCGCAGACAGTTGCTGGCTCTGCCTGGGGTCGGCCCCTGGACCGCAGAGGTGATTGCCATGCGCGGCCTTGGAGACCCGGACGCCTTTCCCGCCAGCGACCTCGGCCTTCGGCTGGCCGCCCAGCAGCTGGGCTTGCCCACTCAGCAACGGACTCTTGTCGAGCACAGCGCCCGTTGGCGACCCTGGCGCTCCTATGCCACCCAACACCTGTGGACGACTCTCGAGCATCCGGTAAACCATTGGCCGCCACAGGAGGTTGCATGATCCAGTACCGCAGCATCGATAGCCCGATCGGACCGCTGACCTTGGCCGGGCACGGCTCAGTTTTGACAAATCTACGGATGGTCGACCAGACCTACGAACCGAGCCACGCCGCATGGTCACCCGATCCCGGGGCATTTAACGACGCCGTCGAACAACTTGCCGCCTATTTCGCCGGCGATCTCACCGACTTCGATCTCGAGTTCGATCTGCGGGGTACCGAATTTCAGCAGCGGGTATGGAAGGCGCTGCTGACAATTCCGTATGGGGAAACCAGGTCTTACGGAGAAATCGCCGAACAGATCGGCGCTCCCGCTTCCGCACGCGCCGTGGGATTGGCCAATGGCCACAATCCCATCGCAATCGTCGTTCCGTGCCATCGTGTAATTGGCGCCAACGGAAACCTCACCGGCTACGGCGGCGGACTCGACCGAAAGCGAACCCTGCTCGAATTGGAGAAGCGCCGCGCGTCGGTGAATTTGACATTATTCGACTAGGCTCGCGCACATAGGTGCGCACAAATCAGTGAATGCAAAAACACCCCTGTTGCCGGGGGTGTTTTTGTGTATGTTCGGCGGTGTCCTACTTTTCCACCCGGATGGGCAGTATCATCGGCGCTGACAGGCTTAGCTTCCGGGTTCGGGATGGGACCGGGCGTTTCCCTGTCGCTGTGGCCGCCGTAACTCTATTTAAATTTGTTCTGGTGGGGGGTGTGGTGTTCCACGACAAACTTGCCGTGGTACTTGGATATGTGGTTGCGATGTGTGTTGGTAAGTTTTCGGCCGGTTAGTGCCAGTTCCCTGCACCCATTACTGAGCTTCCAGGTCTGGCCTATCGATCCCGTGTTCTGCGGGGGGCCTTATCCCACCAAGTGGGTGAGAAACCTGATCTTGGAGAAGGCTTCCCGCTTAGATGCTTTCAGCGGTTATCCTGTCCGAACGTGGCTATCCAGCGGTGCCCCTGGTGGGACAACTGGTGGACCAGAGGTTCGTCCGTCCCGGTCCTCTCGTACTAGGGACAGATTTCCTCAAGTTTCTGACGCGCGCGGCGGATAGAGACCGAACTGTCTCACGACGTTCTAAACCCAGCTCGCGTGCCGCTTTAATGGGCGAACAGCCCAACCCTTGGGACCTGCTCCAGCCCCAGGATGCGACGAGCCGACATCGAGGTGCCAAACCATCCCGTCGATATGGACTCTTGGGGAAGATCAGCCTGTTATCCCCGGGGTACCTTTTATCCGTTGAGCGACACCCCTTCCACTCGGGGGTGCCGGATCACTAATCCCGACTTTCGTCCCTGCTTGACGTGTAAGTCTCGCAGTCAAGCTCCCTTGTGCATTTACACTCGCCACCTGATTGCCGTCCAGGTTGAGGGAACCTTTGGGCGCCTCCGTTACATTTTAGGAGGCAACCGCCCCAGTTAAACTACCCGCCAGGCACTGTCCGTGAACCCGATTCAGGGTTCGACGTTAGATGTCCAATACGATCAGAGTGGTATTTCAACAACGACTCCACTTCAACTAGCGTCGAAGTTTCACAGTCTCCCACCTATCCTACACAAACCGTACCGAACATCAATACCAAGTTGTAGTGAAGGTCCCGGGGTCTTTTCGTCCTGCCGCGCGTAACGAGCATCTTTACTCGTAGTGCAATTTCGCCGAGTCTATGGTTGAGACAGTTGGGAAGTCGTTACGCCATTCGTGCAGGTCGGAACTTACCCGACAAGGAATTTCGCTACCTTAGGATGGTTATAGTTACCACCGCCGTTTACTGGGGCTTAAATTCTCCGCTTCACCCTTGCGGGTTAACGGGTCCTCTTAACCTTCCAGCACCGGGCAGGCGTCAGTCCGTATACATCGTCTTGCGACTTCGCACGGACCTGTGTTTTTAGTAAACAGTCGCTACCCACTGGTTTCTGCGACCGGATCCCGCTCCCAGCGCAAGGCTGTTCACGGTGTTCCGGTCCCCCTTCTCCCGAAGTTACGGGGGCATTTTGCCGAGTTCCTTAACCATAGTTATCTCGTACGCCTCGGTATCCTCTACCTGACCACCTGTGTCGGTTTGGGGTACGGGCCGTGTGTGTGCTCGCTAGAGGCTTTTCTTGGCAGCAGAGGATCACCGAATTCGCCTCAACCGGCTATGCATCACCTCTCAGGATTAATGAGCGACGGATTTGCCTATCGCTCTCCCTACAGGCTTGCCCCAGTATTACCACTGACTGGTACGGCTACCTTCCTGCGTCACCCCTTCGCTTGACTACTACCAGCGAAGTTCCCACGCAGCCCCGAACCTCCACGCCCCCGAAGGGGAATGATCGATCCGGTTTTGGGTGGTTAGTACCGCTGATTCATCACGGGCGCTCACACACGGGTACGGGAATATCAACCCGTTGTCCATCGACTACGCCTGTCGGCCTCGCCTTAGGTCCCGACTCACCCTGGGCGGACTGGCCTGGCCCAGGAACCCTTGGTCTTACGGCGGGCAAGGTTCTCACTTGCCTAATCGCTACTCATGCCTGCATTCTCACTCCCCCACCCTCCACCACCGGTTACCCGGCGGCTTCGCAGAATGGGGGACGCTCCCCTACCCATACCCACCAGAAGTGGATATGCCGCGGCTTCGGCGGTGTGCTTGAGCCCCGCTACATTATCGGCGCACAATCACTTGACCAGTGAGCTATTACGCACTCTTTCAAGGGTGGCTGCTTCTAAGCCAACCTCCTGGTTGTCTTTGCGACTGCACATCCTTTCCCACTTAGCACACGCTTAGGGGCCTTAGCCGGCGATCTGGGCTGTTTCCCTTTTGACGTACGGAGCTTATCCCCCGCCGTCTCACTGCCACGCTATACACCACGGCATTCGGAGTTTGGCTGACGTCAGTAACCTAGTAGGGCCCATTGGCCATCCAGTAGCTCTACCTCCGTGGTGAACCACGCAACGCTGCACCTAAATGCATTTCGGGGAGAACCAGCTATCACGGAGTTTGATTGGCCTTTCACCCCTACCCACAACTCATCCCCTCAGTCTTCAACCTAAGTGGGTTCGGGCCTCCACGCGGTCTTACCCGCGCTTCACCCTGGCCATGGGTAGATCACTCCGCTTCGGGTCCAGAACACGCCACTACACACGCTCACGCGTGATACGCCCTATTCAGACTCGCTTTCGCTGCGGCTACCCCACACGGGTTAACCTCGCGACATGTCCCTGACTCGCAGGCTCATTCTTCAAAAGGCACGCCATCACCCCACGAGGAGGCTCTGACGGATTGTAGGCACACGGTTTCAGGTACTCTTTCACTCCCCTCCCGGGGTACTTTTCACCATTCCCTCACGGTACTAATCCGCTATCGGTCATCGAGAAGTATTTAGGCTTACCGGGTGGTCCCGGCAGATTCACAGCAGATTCCACGGGCCCGCTGCTACTCGGGAGTTGATACAAGGCAGGTGCCGGGTTTTCGCGTACCGGGCTCTCACCGTCTACGGCAGACCATCCCAGGCCACTTCCGCTAACCACGACACTTTCTGACTACCCCTCAGCCAGGTAGAGCTGAGACGTATCAATCCCACAACCCCGCACACACAACCCCTACCCGGTTACCCATGCGTGCGGTTTAGCCATGTTCCGCGTTCGCTCGCCACTACTAGCGGAATCACAATTGTTTTCTTCTCCTACGGGTACTGAGATGTTTCACTTCCCCGCGTTCCCTCCCGCACCCTATATATTCAGATGCGGGTAACACGACATCACTCGTGCTGGGTTTCCCCATTCGGAAATCCTCGGATCAATGCTCGGTTGACAGCTCCCCGAGGCATATCGCAGCCTCCCACGTCCTTCATCGGCTCTCGATGCCAAGGCATCCACCATGCGCCCTTAGACACTTACTTACACACAAAAACCAAAGAAAAAATTTACACATTCAATGAACACGCTGCCTCTATGAGCAGCGCATCCATTTAGATGCTCGCAACCACTATCCAATACTCAAACACCACACCCCACCACCAAGATGGGGGGACACCACTCGAACAACCCGAGTGTTGTCTCAGGACCCAACAGTGTGTCTGGCGATCGTTTGCTGTTGCGCACCCAGCCCTCGCCCACTACAGACGAGAACCCCTCACGGCTTACACCCCACCAATTGGAGTGTTTTTCGTGGTGCTCCTTAGAAAGGAGGTGATCCAGCCGCACCTTCCGGTACGGCTACCTTGTTACGACTTCGTCCCAATCGCCGATCCCACCTTCGACAGCTCCCTCCCGAGGGTTAGGCCACTGGCTTCGGGTGTTACCGACTTTCATGACGTGACGGGCGGTGTGTACAAGGCCCGGGAACGTATTCACCGCAGCGTTGCTGATCTGCGATTACTAGCGACTCCGACTTCACGGGGTCGAGTTGCAGACCCCGATCCGAACTGAGACCGGCTTTAAAAGGATTCGCTTAACCTTGCGGCATCGCAGCCCTTTGTACCGGCCATTGTAGCATGTGTGAAGCCCTGGACATAAGGGGCATGATGACTTGACGTCATCCCCACCTTCCTCCGAGTTGACCCCGGCAGTCTCTCACGAGTCCCCACCATTACGTGCTGGCAACATGAGACAAGGGTTGCGCTCGTTGCGGGACTTAACCCAACATCTCACGACACGAGCTGACGACAGCCATGCACCACCTGCACACAGGCCACAAGGGAACGCCTATCTCTAGACGCGTCCTGTGCATGTCAAACCCAGGTAAGGTTCTTCGCGTTGCATCGAATTAATCCACATGCTCCGCCGCTTGTGCGGGCCCCCGTCAATTCCTTTGAGTTTTAGCCTTGCGGCCGTACTCCCCAGGCGGGGTACTTAATGCGTTAGCTACGGCACGGATCCCAAGGAAGGAAACCCACACCTAGTACCCACCGTTTACGGCGTGGACTACCAGGGTATCTAATCCTGTTCGCTCCCCACGCTTTCGCTCCTCAGCGTCAGTTACTGCCCAGAGACCCGCCTTCGCCACCGGTGTTCCTCCTGATATCTGCGCATTCCACCGCTACACCAGGAATTCCAGTCTCCCCTGCAGTACTCCAGTCTGCCCGTATCGCCCGCACGCTCACAGTTAAGCCGTGAGATTTCACGAACAACGCGACAAACCACCTACGAGCTCTTTACGCCCAGTAATTCCGGACAACGCTCGCACCCTACGTATTACCGCGGCTGCTGGCACGTAGTTGGCCGGTGCTTCTTCTCCACCTACCGTCAATCCGAGAAAACCCGGACCTTCGTCGATGGTGAAAGAGGTTTACAACCCGAAGGCCGTCATCCCCCACGCGGCGTCGCTGCATCAGGCTTGCGCCCATTGTGCAATATTCCCCACTGCTGCCTCCCGTAGGAGTCTGGGCCGTATCTCAGTCCCAGTGTGGCCGGACACCCTCTCAGGCCGGCTACCCGTCGTCGCCTTGGTAGGCCATCACCCCACCAACAAGCTGATAGGCCGCGGGCCCATCCCACACCGCAAAAGCTTTCCACCACAAGACATGCGTCTCGTGGTCCTATTCGGTATTAGACCCAGTTTCCCAGGCTTATCCCGAAGTGCAGGGCAGATTGCCCACGTGTTACTCACCCGTTCGCCACTCGAGTGTCTCCGAAGAGACCTTTCCGTTCGACTTGCATGTGTTAAGCACGCCGCCAGCGTTCGTCCTGAGCCAGGATCAAACTCTCCAAACAAAATCCCCTCGATAACGAGGTGAATTCACAATCAGAGAAATCTGACCTGACAAAGACACCAAGATCTGGCATCAAAAAACGGCCATACCCACACACGGGGAGTGCAAGATATGGCCAAAAAAACAACAACAAACAAAAACACCAAACACACTATTGAGTTCTCAAACAACACTCTTGCTTGTTTCGCCCGCTTCGGGGCAACCCTGCCAGCTTAATACAGGTCCGGCAGAGGAGTCAAGCCCCGGTTTCGGCCATCTTCATGCTGGTGACCGCGCCTGTTGGGCATTACCTCCGCGCTACTCTACCCGCTCGATCTCGGCTCCCAAAATGCCAGGTTCTCCACGAATAACGGGTAGCCGCGGTCGATGTGGAAGACGTCGTGGACCTCGGTGTCACCGTCGGCGACCAGCCCCGCCAACACCAAGCCGGCGCCGGCCCGGATGTCCGAACACCACACCGGGGCGCTGGAGAGTTGCGGGAGACCCCGCACCACGGCATGGTGCCCGTCGGTGCGGGCATCGGCGCCGAGCCGGATCATCTCTTCGACGAACCGGAAGCGCGCCTCGAACACGTTCTCCGTGATCATCGACGTGCCGTCGGCGATCGACGCCAGGGCGATCGCCATCGGCTGCAGATCGGTCGGGAACCCGGGGAACGGCAAGGTCGCAACGTTGACGGCCTTCGGGCGCTCGTACTGGGTCACCCGGAAGCTGTTGTCCGTTTGGGTGACGGTGGCCCCCGCGTCGTGCAGCTTGTGCAGCACCACCTGAAGGTGTGCGGGATCGACGCCCGTCACCGATATGTCTCCGCGGGTCATCGCAGCAGCGATGCCCCACGTGGCGGCAACGATGCGGTCCCCGATCACGCGGTGCTCGGTCGGGTACAGCCGCGGGACACCGGTGATGGTCATGGTCGGCGAACCCGCACCTTCGACCTGTGCGCCCATCTGGTTCAACATCGTGCACAGATCGACCACGTCGGGTTCCCGCGCCGCGTTGTGAATCGTGGTGACACCCTCAGCCACGACCGCGGCCATCAGGATGTTCTCGGTGGCCCCCACTGAGGGAAACTCCAACTGAATCTCTGCGCCGCGCAACGTGTCTGCCTGCGCAACCACGCAGCCGTGCTCGATATTGCACTGCGCGCCCAGCTGCCGCAGGCCCGCCTGATGCATATCCAGCGGACGCGATCCGATCGCGTCACCACCCGGGAGCGCGACCCTGGCCCGCTTGCAGCGGCCGACCAGCGGGCCCAGCACGCAGACCGAGGCCCGGAACTGCCGCACCGCCGCGAAGTCGGCGTCGTACTTCGGTTCGTCGGGTGAGGTGATTCGGGCGACGTCGCCGTCGAGTTCGACGGTAGCGCCCAGGCCACGCAATACCTCCGCCATCAGCGGCACATCGAGGATATCTGGGCAGTTGGTGATCGTGCTGGTGCCTTCGGCCAACAATGTCGCGGCCATTAGCTTGAGCACACTGTTCTTGGCGCCCCCTACAGCGACTTCGCCTGACAACCGGTTGCCGCCGGTCACCACGAATCGCTCAGCCACCCGCGTCAGTCTAGTGAAGCGGTATCGGCTTGTCAGTCAGCCATGTCGGTCAGCCGAGTACCGTTTTCTCATGGCAATACACCTGACCCGCATCTATACGCGAACCGGCGACGACGGAACCACGGGATTGAGCGACTTCTCGCGGGTCTCGAAAAACGACCCCCGCCTGGTGGCGTACGCGGATTGTGACGAGGCCAACTCCGCGATCGGCGTCGCAATCGCCCTGGGTCAGCCTGACCAGGAAATCATGCGTGTGCTGCGGCAGATCCAGAACGACTTGTTCGACGCCGGCGCGGATCTGTCGACTCCTGTGGTGGAAAACCCCGAACATCCCCCGCTACGAGTCACCCAGGCCTACATCGACCGGCTCGAAGGGTGGTGCGACAAATACAACGAGCCCTTGCCGGCGCTGAATTCCTTTGTGCTGCCGGGTGGTTCGCCGTTGTCGGCGCTGTTGCACGTCGCCCGCACCGTGGTACGTCGAGCTGAGCGATCGGCGTGGGCCGCGGTCGATGCTGCAGCCGGGAGGCGTCAGCGTGCTGCCGGCGAAATATCTGAACCGGCTGTCGGATCTGCTCTTCATCCTGGCGCGCGCGGCCAACCCCGACGGGGATGTGCTCTGGAAACCCGGCGGCGGAGCGCCCAGTGCGAGTTAACTGAAACGTCCAGTGTCGCACGGTATCTCGCTTGCGATGTCAGCTCCGAAGAGTTCGGATGCCCTACTGTCGCGCCTTGGCCGAACCGCCCAGACGCCTGACCGATGATATCCAAATTTACTCAGCCACTTGGGTTTTGATGCTGAAGGTCTAGACGCTGCGACGGCGTGCACGCGGTGACGGACGGGATTCCAGCCAGGACAAGAATGCGGTCAAAGCGCCCTTGTCGAGCGCAATCTCGTAACCAGACCTGCGGTCCTGCGTCGTGTCGCGCAGTTCCAGTACGACGATCTCGTCGGTCATGATGTCGAACTCGTCGCCGCGTGGCGCACGCCGGGCCACGATCTCCACACCTCGCCGGCTGAGCCGACGGTCCGGCCACAAACGCAGACTGGACAGCCGGTAGAACGCGGCTTCGCCGCCGCGGTAGCGGATTACGCCGTGACGCCAGCCATGACCTCCGACCGCAGGGATGTCCCGCATGATCCCCGCCGTTCCGCCCTGGCGCAGCTTCCACAACCGATAGCTCAGGGCGAGGACGGCCGCCCCTAGCACGACGACGAGCACGACCATGCCGACCATGGGCGCGCTCATCGGCGGTTAGTCGATCGCGCCGACGGCGCGCAATCTGGCGCGTCCCCTGGCGGCGATACGGGGATCGTCGGACTCGGAATCCTCCTTGGCGGCACTCTCGTCGATCTCCGACTCGAACTCGGCGGATTCGGCGAGAATGGTGACGCTCTCCTCAGTTACCGACAAAAACCCGCCATCCACCGCGATTCGCAGGTCCTCTTCGCCTTCCCTTTCGACGCGCACCATGGCGTCGTCGACCAACTGGGCCACCAACGGGATGTGGCGGGGCAGGATGCCGATCTCGCCGACGGTGGTGCGGGTGAACAGGAACGTCGCCTCGCCCGACCAGATCTTGCGGTCGACGGCGACTATCTCAACGTTCAATTCCGCCATGCCACACCACCTTTCGACTCGACCCGGACGTTCAGAGCTTGGCGCCGAGGCTCTCGGCCTTCTTGGCCAAGTCGTCGAGGCCGCCGATCAAGAAGAAGGCCTGCTCGGGCACATGGTCGAACTCGCCCTTGCTCAAGCGGTCGAACGCCTCGATGGTCTCCTTCAGCGGGACCGTCGAACCCGGCTGGCCGGTGAACTGTTCGGCCGCCATCATGTTCTGCGAGAGGAACCGCTCAATGCGCCGGGCCCGGTTGACCAACTGCTTGTCCTCTTCGGACAGCTCGTCGATGCCCAGGATCGCGATGATGTCCTGAAGGTCCTTGTACCGCTGCAGGATCCGGATGACTTCCTGCGCCACGCGGTAGTGCTCGTCACCGACGACACCGGGGTCGAGGATGGTCGAGCTCGACGCCAGCGGGTCCACCGCGGGGAAGATGCCCTTGGAGAACACCGAACGCGACAGCTCGGTGGTGGCGTCCAGGTGCGCGAACGTCGTCGCCGGCGCCGGGTCGGTGTAGTCGTCGGCGGGCACATAGACCGCCTGCATCGACGTAATCGACCGGCCCCGCGTTGAGGTGATGCGCTCCTGCAGCTCGCCCATCTCGTCGGCCAGCGTGGGCTGGTAACCCACCGCCGACGGCATACGACCGAGCAGCGTCGACACCTCCGAACCGGCCTGGGTGAATCGGAAGATGTTGTCGATGAACAGCAGCACGTCCTGGCCCGCCTCGTCACGGAACCACTCCGCCATCGTCAGCGCGGACAGTCCCACTCGCATACGGGTGCCGGGCGGCTCGTCCATCTGACCGAACACCAGCGCGGTGTCCTTGAGCACGTCGGCTTCCTTGAGCTCGACCCACAGGTCGTTGCCCTCGCGGGTGCGCTCCCCCACGCCGGCGAACACCGAAGTGCCACCGAAGTTACGGGCGATGCGGTTGATCATCTCCTGGATGAGCACCGTCTTGCCCACCCCGGCGCCGCCGAACAGCGCGATCTTGCCGCCACGCACGTACGGGGTCAGCAGGTCGACGACCTTCAGGCCGGTCTCGAGCATCTCGGTGCGAGGCTCCAGCTCTTCGAAGGGCGGCGGCTTGCGGTGAATCGACCAGTGCTCGAAGTCTTCTCCGTATCCCGGCTTGTCCAGGCAGTATCCCAGCGCGTTGAAGACGTGGCCCTTGACCTCTTCGCCGACCGGCACCGAGATCGGGCCACCGGTGTCGGTGACCTCAACCCCGCGCACCAAGCCGTCGGTGGGCTGCATCGAGATCGTGCGCACCAAGTTGTCGCCGAGATGGTTCGCTACCTCCAACGTCAAGGTTTTCGCGAGCTCCTCGAACGTGATCTCGGCGTGCAGCGCGTTGAACAGCCCCGGCACCGAACCCCGCGGGAACTCGACGTCGACGACCGGACCGGTGACCCGTACCACGCGGCCGCTGGTGTCGGATTCTGTCGGCTTTTCGGTCTTTTCGGCAGTAGCACTCATATCTTTTTCGCTTCCTCGTGGGGCTACTTGGCGGCATCGGCGAGCGCGTTTGCGCCACCGACGATTTCGCTGATTTCCTGGGTGATCTGGGCCTGCCGCTCGCGGTTTGCCATCAGCGTCAGAGCCTTGATGAGGTCGTCGGCGTTGTCGGTGGCCGACTTCATCGCCCGTTGGCGTGACGCCAGCTCCGATGCCGCGGATTCGAGCATCGCCGCATACACGCGGGTGGTCAAATACCGCGGCAGCAGCGACTCGAAAAGCGTCGTCGCATCTGGTTCGAAGGAATACAGGTCTCCGGTACGTGGATGTCCTCGACGTATTC
>CAVYAU010000005.1:0-208787 GCA_963766535.1 uncultured Actinomycetota bacterium
AAGCCATCGCGTACACGCTGACCCCGTACCCGTACAGCCAAAACCTGATCGACCGAGCCGTCAGGGGGGACTACGAAAACGTATTCGTCGGGGTCGATTTCACGATTCCCCGACTCAAGCGAGCACTCTTACTGGGCACCCGCTGGGGTCAACTGCATGCGCCGCTGGTGCCGGCGCCGGGGGAACCGTATTACCAGGAGTACACCTGGGATCCGCTCGCAGTTGGCGTGGCACCCCCGCCGCCGGCCGGGGGTCCACCGCCAAACGGCGCGCCGCTGAGCGCGGAGACGCCGCCACCACCCAATGCGGGCGCCGCGTTTGCCGGCGGGTTGCCGTCCATAGCTCCACTGGACACCGGGGGTAGCTGATGCTGACGCGTTTCATCAAGGTCCAGCTGACGATCTTCACGATTGTGGGGACCATCGCTGTGCTCGCGATGATCTTTGACTACATGCGGGCGCCGTCGCTGCTGGGCGTCGGCCGGATGACCGTCACATTGAAACTGCCCGCTGCCGGCGGCCTCTACCGGTTCAGCAATGTCACCTACCGGGGTGTGCAGGTCGGCGAGGTCACCGCGCTGAAGCTAACGCCCACCGACGCGGAGGCGACGCTCTCCCTTGGCAGGTCGCTCAAGATCCCGGCGAACCTCCAAGCGGAGGTGCGCAGCGTCTCCGCGGTGGGCGAACAGTACGTGGATTTAAGGCCGCGCACCGACTCGCCGCCCTACCTTCATGACGGCTCGGTCATCGCCATGCGCGACACCACCATCCCGCAGCCGGTCGGGCCGATGCTGGACCGGGTCAGCGCGCTGATCAACAGCATTCCCAAGGACAAGCTCAACGCTTTGCTCGACGAGTCGTTCAAGGGCTTCAACGGGGCCGGCTACGACCTGGGATCGCTGATCGACTCGGGGGCCACGATTTTCGGTGACCTCAAACCCGTCGCCGACCGCACCCGAACCCTGATCGAGGACACCGGGCCGCTTCTGGACTCACAAGCCGAGACCACCGACGCGATCAGGACTTGGGCGCGCAGCCTGGCCGGGATCTCCCAGGTGCTGGTGACCGACGATTCGCAGGTTCGCACCCTGCTGGAGAACGGACCCGAAGCCCTGAACGAGGCGTCGCGGCTGCTTAACCAGGTCAAGCCGACGCTGCCGGTGTTGCTCGCCAACCTCACCACCATCGGCCAGGTCGGCGTGGTCTACCATGCGTCGCTGGAGCAACTACTCGTGCTGCTACCGCCGTCTGTTTCGAGTACTCAGTCATATTCAAATACGAGCAACCCAACCGGTCTTCCTCTCGGTGAGTTCGCTCTCAGTTTGGAAGATCCGCCGGCGTGTACGGTCGGCTTCCTGCCGCCGTCCTCGTGGCGGTCGCCGGCCGCTACCACCACGATCGACACGCCCGACGGCCTCTACTGCAAATTGCCGCAGGATTCGCCACTGACGGTGCGCGGTGCCCGCAACTACCCCTGCATGGGCCACCCCGGAAAGCGCGCGCCGACCGTGCAGATCTGCGACAGCGACAAGCCGTATGAACCGCTGGCCATGAAGCAGCATGTGTTCGGCCCCTACCCCTTGGATCCCAACCTGCTCTCCCAAGGCATCCCGCCCGATGAGCGGGTCAACCCCAACGACAGGACCTTCGGCCCGGTGGAGGGCACACCGCTGCCGCCGGGGGCGGTCCCGCGGGGGACACCGCCGGGGCCGCGGGGATCATATGGACCGCCGGGACCGGGATACGCTGCACCGCCGCTGCCGTCGTCGGCCACCATGTCGACAGGGTCGGCTGACCTTCCGCCCACAGCGCCACCTCCCCCACCTGGAACACCTCCTCCCGCGGGAGCTGGGGTCCCCCCGCCGCCCACCGGCGCGGAAAATCCCGCACCGCCGGCGCCACCCGATACTGCTCCGCCTCCAGGCGGCGGGGCGCCGCAAGCGGCTCCAAGTGCGTTCGCCGCCAACGGTTCTACGCCAGGCCCATCAGTCGCCGTCGCTCAGTACGACCCACGCACCGGTCAGTATCTCGGTCCGGACGGCCAAAGCTATCGGCAGACAAACCTGGTTAGGTCAGCGGCACCCAAGACGTGGCAGGACCTGATGGCCAAGTAGGGTGTTGAGGAGCAAGCTATGCGCTCAGTCGCTGCAATAGCAGGGCCAACTGTGTTGGTTGCCATAGTAATCGGCGGCCTGGGCTGTGCGTCGTCAGCAACCGCATCCGGTGATGGCAACGCCCTGAACGGGACATACCTCGCCACTTCGAATGGCGAGTGGGCCAGAACGAACGACAGGTATCAGGACGAGGCTAGCGTCAGGAGCACATGGACCATCACCTCGACGTGTACAACTCCGTTCGACTGCACCGGACGGGTCACCAGCGACGCGGGATGGAGCGCCGACCTGCACAGGCAGAACTCCGAGTGGACCGTCAAGCGCGATATCCCGAATTGGGAGCGGTGCGTCGACGGCACCGCGTACACCGGGGCTCAGGAGTATAGATTCTATCCAGCGGATGCGAGCGGGGTGATTTCTCTTTCTCCCGGCGCGACAACCTTGATCGGTGAGGACAAGACGACCGGTCCGAGCGGCGCCTGCGGCGTGAATCAGTGGCTTGTCGTACGGATGCCGTTCAAGCTGGTCAAGATCGGATGACGGGCGGCACTCTGCCCGATGGTCCGGGCTTTGATGTCGACGAGGTTCATCCTGTCGTGGTTGGAGAATACTACCGTCGCCACTGGCTCAGCACCGGTTCGAGCAACCGGCTACCGAAACGTTCTCGGGTCATCAACGAGACGGGTCGGGATGGATCCGTCGTCGACTGTTCCTAGACGAACTCGACTTTCGACATCTTGAGTTGGTCGCCGTCCCTCTCCAGGGTGATGCTGATTCGCCATGACTGAGGACCCTGGTTTGTGTTGTCAGGATTTGTCAGGTCGGATTTCGCTGCGACAAGTACAACCGCCGAGTCGTCGGTCATGGATTGGACAGCCACCCTATTGACGTTGACCCTCGTGCTGACCTTTGACTGCTCTATCGCCTTGGTCAGATCGTCTGCGGTCGCTTGCATGTCTTCCTTGAACTTACGCGTGGAGTTGTCAATGACCCGCTGCAGCGTCACGACGCTTTGCCGGGCCACCGCGGAAAACTCTGCGGCGCGGTGTTGTTCACGCAAGACAGTGTGGTGGTGCCACACCATATAGCCAGTCACCCCGAGCGAGGCACAAATGAGCACGATGGCGGCGCCGACAGCCACGGCTTTCCATCGCGGGCGACGCAGCCACCGGCGGCGCGACCCGGGCGACCTTGCCGCCGGCTCACGGCCCGCGACATCCCGAACCTCACCCCCGCGCTGATCACTGCCAGTTTGCTCGGCTCGCAGGCGCAGGCGACGCGCGTGGGCTCGGGCCGCCTCGGCGCGGGCCTCCGCCTGCGCAGCCTCCGCCTCCGCTTGTTCTAGCGAAGCTGGCGCTTCGCCCGTTGGCCGCGACGGCGGTTGTCCGCCATCGGAATCGTTGACCTCCCGCCGGGCATCACCATGGTCGGCGGCCAGCGCCTCAGATCGACGCTCCCGCGACGGCATGAGAATCTCCTTACCGCTTAGGATCATGGCCGGGTAGAGCCCGTTATCACTTCCGGATGTCCGATCCTCATTATGGAGAATTTCCGTCTCGCCAGTGCGAAGGTATTCCGGTTCCTGTGGCCGAAGACCATTGAGGCTTGGTCCTATAGCGATCCGGCGTGCGCCATCGGACCATCACGCGCCACACCGGTCCCGTGGGCCGCCTATATCAGCCCACCACCCCTACTGCCGCTTCCAGTTCGCCCAGGCACCGCTCGGTGAGCCCTATCACCGCACCGATGTCGGGCATCACGTCGGGGCTCGTCACATAACTGAAACTGATGCGGTCGGCGTACGAGCACACCATCACGGTCAGTGTCAGGCCGTCGTAGACCGTCCCCAACGGATAGATCTCCTCGACATGCGCGCCGTTCCAATACATTTCGGTCCGTGGGCCGGGAACATTCGAGATCGGAACGTTGTATCCGGTGCGCACCTTGGGCGCAAACCGCACCTTCGGTAACAACACAGTCAGTGCTTGGGTCGGCACGAGCAGCAACAGCGATGCACCCGACCCGCGGCTGGCCACCTGCTGCTTTCCTTCGGCCATCGACCGGTGGATCAGATCCAGCCGTGCGGCGGGATCCAGGTCGGTGCCCAGCGGGCATGGCCAGAGACCGAACTTGTTGCCGTGCTCGTCGTCCGGCCCGTGCTGGTGGCCACGCACGGTGATCGGGCAAAGGGCCGCCAGCGAACGTTCGGGGAGTGCGCCATGGTCGAGCAGCCAGCCGCGCAAGACCCCGGCGATGACCGCGACGGCAACGTCGTTGCCGGTCACCGCGGCCGCCTCTTGCACAGCACGGGTACGATCCTTCGACCAGCTGCCGGCCAGGACGGTGCGCTCGTGGCCGAGTCGGCCGTTGAACCGCGTGTAAGGAGCGCCCACAGGTGGCAAGGTCGTGTCTGTGGTCATGCTGGCGACCAGGTTGGATACCTCGCCGGTGACAACTTTCTCGACCAGTGCCGCGCTCGACGTGGCCGCGCCTACTAGCGATCGCAGCACCGTGAACGGATTGGGGAATCGCCCGCCAGCCGAGCTGGCCCGCGCAGCGGGTTCGTCGCGCCGGGCTGCGTAAAGCGGCGGCATGGACCGGCGGGTCGGGTCGCTGCTCAGCGCGTCGACGAGGGCGTGGAAGGCGGCGACGCCGTCCATGACCGAGTGATGCAGCTGCATGTAGAACGCGAAGCGGCCATCGTCGAGACCATCGATCAGATAAAACACCCACATCGGGTGGGACCGGTCGAGTCGCTCGGCGTACAACTCACTGACCAGCCGCCAGAACCCGTCTCGGCCGGCGCCGGGCGGCAGTGTCCTGCGCTTGACATGTTGGCTGATGTCGAGGTTGTCAACATCACGCCAGACCCAGATGCCGCCGGTGTCCAAGCCGCGATGGGGATAGCGGCGAAGCCGCGGGTCGATCGGGTCGGTTGCGGCCAGCTCCTCCCGATACAGTTCGTCGACATACCCCGGGCCCGCATCCGCCGGGGGCGACAGGATCAGCACAGCGGCCCCGTGCTGCGGATGGCTCATCGGCTCCACGGTCACCATCGCCGCGTCCAACGGGTCCAGCGGGTCCATCGGATCAGACTCCAATCTCGCCCGGGCGTGACTGCGATCACGATACGCGTAGCCGGCGCTACCTTTATCGATTTTGGTCAGGCCGATGGTCCAACATCGGTCCGTGGCTCGGCCGACGGCGGTACGGTCACGTGCTATGTCGCGTTCATTCGACTTGTCGGCCGAATCCCCGGCTAACGTCGATGAAGTCCTCGCGGCGTTCTGCGACGAGAATTACTGGCGAGCAAGGCTGGCCGCTTTCGGCACCGGCCCGCCCGCTGCCACGCTCGACTCGTTGATCGTCGACGTGGACGGCACCGTCAGGGTGGCCACGACGTTGAGCCTTTTCCGCGACCGGTTGCCAACGCTGGTCAACAAGTTGGGTCGCGGTGACCTGGAAATGGTGCACACCGAAACGTGGAGGCGTGTCACCGGCACGCAGGTGCGTGGACAGATCGGCATCGCGGTGCCGGGAACACCGGTGTCTGCAACCGCTGCGGCGTTACTGGCGCCGCTGGATCGGGGGTCGCGGCTGAAGTACAGCGCGACGGTGAAGGTCAAAGTCCCGTTGGTCGGTGGACAGATCGAGAGCTTGATGAGCAGCCGACTCGCCGACGGAATCATGGACATCCAGCGTTTCACAACCGCGTGGATCTCTGAAGGCGGGCGACCGGCATAGGTACAACGATTCGGGTGGTCGGTATGAAGCACACGGTGTTCATCACTGGCGCTGCCTCGGGCCTGGGCGCCACCACCGCCGAGGAGTTCGCCGACCACGGCTGGGAGGTCTTCGCCGCCGGCCATGTCACGCCCGGGGCCGCCTCGCACCGAATCCCATCACACTCGACGTCACCGATTCCGACAGCTGTGCAGCAGCCGCACGGGAGGTGGGGCACTCACGGACGGGCTGGGCGCGGTCATCAACTTTGCGGGTGTGCTGGATTTGGGCCCGTTGATGGAAGTGTCTGAAGAGAGGCTGCGGCGCATTTTCGATGTGAATGTCATTGGGACACACCGCGTTAACCGTGCGATGTTTGACCTGATCCCGGCCGGTGGCGGGCGCATCGTCAATATCAGTTCGGAGTCGGGTCGGTTCCGCGCCGGCATCACCACCGGGCCGTATGCGATGAGCAAACACGCACTCGAGGCCTATTCGGATGCGCTGCGTCAGGAACTGCAGTTTCTCGGCATTCCGGTCATCGTCATCGAACCCGGCGCTTTCCGGACCGCGATGAGCGAGCACATCCCTGAACGCCTTTCCGCTTCCGTCCCTCCCGGATCACGATTCGAGCCGATCGTCGCGTTCACCAGACGCACAAGTGCAAGGGAAGAAAAACATGCGCGCGATCCGAAGCTTCTGGCGCGCGCTGTGTATCGGGCGGTCACCAGCAGGCGGCCCAAGCCCCGATACCTGGTCAATGGGGGAATGCAAAGCAGAATTCTGGACCTTCTGCCCAGGACGGTGACTGACCGGCTCGTCAAGCTGGTGGTGGACTCGGGGTCGCGTGCTCCTAGCAGTGCCTAAGTGGCATCGACCTGACGTCGGCATCGGAATGGGAATGCAAGACGTATGACGATCGACAAGCGTGTGACCGAGACGACCTATGGCCCTGTCCGCGGCATTGATGGAAGCGTGCCGACTGTTCGGCTCAGAGGAACGAGCGAATGAGGCCGAGGATCTCGTCGACATCGGCGAAGCCGCCGAGGTGGCTGTGGCCGGGGCGCAGGATGACCTCGACGTCGGGCAGGTACGAGACCGCCCCCTGGGCTTCGTTTAGGGACACGATGGGGTCGGCGTCGCCGTGCCACCACAGCACCGGTGCCTTCACGTCGGCCAGCCGGAAGCCCCAGTCCCGCCCGAACAGGCGAAGGTCGTCGACGAAGGCCTGGAAACGGCCCCTGGCGGCGAGGGCGATGTCGTCGATGAACATCGCCTGAATCTCGGCATCGGCGAAAACGCGTTGGTCGGCCTCGGGCATAATGCCGGAGAACCCCCGATAGGCCCAGTGCCCGAGCGGGACGATGGGCAGCAGCCCTGCGGCCACCAGCGCCGCTAACGGCCGGCGCAGGCTCGACAGCATCGGGGCGAAGCGGCGGGTCAGTTCGACTGGGCCGGTGGCGGTGGCGTCCGGTCCGACCGACGGCGTCACGCCGCCCAGCACGGCCACGACCGTCACCCGACCGGCGAGCGCGGGCGCCCCCGCGCAGGCCAGGGCGTAGGGGCCGCCGCCGGAGAGACCGATCACGCCCAGCCGCTCGGCGCCGAGGGCGTCGGCCACTTGGGCCATGTCGGCGGCCCAGTCGGCCACCGCGTGATACGGGTGGGGATCGGACAGGCCCGATCCGGGCCGCTCCACCAGGACGACGCGTAGGCCGAGCTTCTCGGCGGCGCGCCGACCGACCAGTGGGAACTGACGCCGCCCGCCGGGGGTGCCATGAAACCACAGCACCACCGGGCCGGAGGGGTCGCCGTACTCGGCGTAGCCCAGCCGGCGGCCACCTGTGAGATGGAATCGCCCTTCGGCGCGCGGCTTTTCGATGCGGGGCACGCGGAAGGGGTGCCGCCAAGGGTTGTTCGGGCACATTGGCACTTAGGGGCTCCTTTTAACCGGGGGTTGAGCATCCCCCGCAGCTTCCCCCTTTTCTTTTCCCCCGGGGAGAGGGTACCGGGAGAAAACCGGGGCGACCTGAGAATTCAGCGCAATTCCGCGGCGACGCAGCATATATTGGCGGAATTGATGGGCCATTGGCGAACGGAGGGGCGTGTGAAGAGGTTGGCACTCAGCGTTGCGCTCACGGTGGCTGCGGTCGCGCTTGCGCCGGCTGCCCGAGCCGAGTCGCTTGGCAACTACAAACTCAACATCGAGGGCAGGTACGACTTCCACACCTGGCTGTGGGCTACGAGTCCATGCGGCACCTCGCTTAAATCGCCTGAGGGATGTGTCCACGTGATCGGTATAGCCCAGCCCGTCGCGAAGGCGTTCAACTACCAAGGCGACGCGTGGCTCGCCAATGGCCGGTACACATTGGCCGTCGACGTTCCCGATGGTCTGCGCTGCGGTGACGTCTACTATGGCCCCGTCATTACCACGCACGACGTCTACTCATGGGACGCAACGACGCTGGCTGGTTCGCTGGACTCCTCATTCGCAACGGGCTGCGATGGTGCGCCAGCCGGGACCTACACGTACCCGTTCACGCTGTCGCATATGTAGGTAAGAGCGGTGCCGCGAGATCGCCATCCGTGACGAGTTGCCGCGCAGCAACGCCGGCAAAATCCTCCGCAACGAGCTGCGGGCAGGGGTCGGCGGCGATGGGAATTGAGGCGAGGCTGCGGCACCCCCGCCCGATGCTGCGTGCGGCAGTCGAATTGGTCCACGCGCTCAACGCCTTTCGGCCGCTTGGCCGCAAGGGCTACGTCACGTTCCTGGCCTTCTGGTTCGGCTGGCGTGCCACCGAGGTGCCCCACCTATTCATGACCGCCTCGATGATCGACGCCGTCCGCCGGGCACGCCGCGGCGACTTCACCGGTCGGCCGGGCACGGCCGCGCTGGCCGTGACCGCCGCGAGTTGGGCCATCCTGGCGGTGATCTACCGGCGCGGCGTGGCGTCACGCCCAACGTTGCTGGACCCGCTGCGCGAGGATCTTGGCCTCGATTACACCGACTCGCTGGCGAGCCTGCCGTTGCCACCGTCGCGGACGCGACGGCCCAGCGCCTGGCGCACCACCTTCCTGCGCCGCCGCTACGTCGAGAAGGGCTCCGTGGTGCGTTACGGACCATACGGGCGGGCCAATTTAGCCGACGTATGGCGCCGTGTTGACCTGCCTCGCGATGGGAAAGCGCCTGTGGTGGTGCAGGTCCCAGGCGGCGGGTGGGTGATCGGTTGGCGCCGCCCCCAGGCCTACCCGTTGATGGGCCATCTGGCCGACCGCGGCTGGATCTGCGTGTCACTGAACTACCGCGTCAGCCCGCTGCACACGTGGCCGGACCACATGGTCGACGTCAAGCGGGCGCTGGCATGGGTGAAGGCGAACATCGCATCGTTCGGCGGCGACCCGGACTTCGTCGCGATCACCGGTGGGTCAGCCGGCGGCCATCTCGCGGCGCTGGCCGCGTTGACCCCGAACGACCCGCAGTTCCAGCCGGGATTCGAAGATGCCGACACGTCGGTGGTGGCGGCGATCCCGATGTACGGTCGCTACGACTGGGTCAGCATCCACGGTGACGGCCGCCGGGAGTTCATCGGGTTCCTGGAGAAATTTGTGGTGAAGAAGCCCTTCCGCGAGCACCGGGACATCTACGTCGACGCATCACCGATCCGGCGGGTGCGGCCCGACGCGCCGCCGTTCTTTGTGGCACACGGCCAAGACGATTCGCTCATCCCGGTCGGCGAAGCGCGCGAGTTCGTCACCGCGATGCGCTCTGTCTCGAAATCCCCCGTGGTTTATGCGGAGTTGCCAAACACCCAGCACGGTTTCGACTTCATGGGCTCGGCTCGAGCGCATTACGCCGCCGACGCGGTGGCTCAGTTCCTGTCCTGGGTGTACGCGACGAGACGCTAGCTCGGCGCGGTAGCTTGGGCCATCGCGGTGTCGACGGCGCTCAGCCCACCGGAAAGCCCCACAGCCGAAGTTCATTGTTCTCCTAGGCGACCTCAGTTACCACGCTGGTCACCCGAACCCGAATCGCCGTCTGGCCCGCCGCGCCAGCGACAGCAGCTCGGTCAATCTGTACGTAGTACGGCCAACAAGCTGGATAATCAGTAGCGATTGTGATTGTCAGGCAGCCGAGAGGAGCGCCATGACTGTCACACCTAGCGATGGCCTGGCAAAAGGCTGGGGTCCCAGAAGTCGCGGGTGATCACGGTCGCCGTTTCGTGCGCTCTTCGGTGTCCGCGACTTCGCCTACAGCACGGTGGAGGTTGAACGGATGACATCGGTCGGCGTCATCGGGCTGGGTTTGATCGGCAGCGCGCTGGCGCATCGGCTCACCAGAACCGGTGATGCGCCGCTCGTGTTCGACGTGAAGCAGAAAGCGGTCGAAGGCGCAGTCGCGGCCGGCGCGATCGCGGCCGGCTCCTCCGCGGAGCTCGCCGAGCGCTGTGACGTCGTGCTCATCTGCGTACAGACGGACGATCAGTGCATCGCCGCCGTCTGCGGAGAAGGCGGAGCGCTCGAAGGCGCCCGGCCCAGCACCTGCATCGCCGTGCTCTCGACGGTGTCACCGTCGACGATCGAGAGCCTCGCCGCGATGGCCGCCGAGCGGGGCGTACACCTCGTCGACACCCCGGTCGCCGGCCGAGGCATGTTCAGCGTCGAGGAGGGCACGATGTCGGTGATGGTGGGCGACGACGGTGAGCTCGTGACCCGGCTTGAGCCCACGCTGCGCCGCTTCGCGTCGAAGGTGGTGGCGGCGGGCCGGATTGGCAGCGGGGCTGCCCTGAAGCTGGCCCACAACATCGTCGTCTATGCGGGCTTCGCCGCGATGATCGAGGCGGTCGAGCTCGCCCGGGCTGCCGGAGTGCGCGACGGCTTGGTTCAGGAGGTCGCGCACACAAGCGGCGCGCTCTCCGAGCTGAGCGAGTTCACACTGCCCTTCTACGAGCACTTCCGCGACGACCCGCACAGCGCCAACGAGGACGAGGTCCTGCGAGTCGCGGCCTCGCTGCTCGAGAAGGACCTGGCCGATGCGGTTGCTCTCGCCGCCACGCACGGCGTCGACGTGCCGGTCGCGCGCCTGCTCGCGCACTCCGGCGATGCGATATTCCAGGTGAATCGCTGACGCCGAAAGTGCCGGGTTGCGGCGGCGTCGAGCGACTGGCGCGCGGCGCTGCCTAAGTGTCTTCGCTGAGGGCGTAGGCCGCCGCCTCATCGAAGCTCATCGCGCTACCCTCTTGACGCGCGGCAGTGAACTCTTCGGGGCCAGAGTGTCGCGTGTACGACCCTCAGACTCGTCATGTAAGTCGCGCAGTAGAGCGCAGTAGAGGAAGTGGCATCGCGACGCTGCCGACCGCGCGGGCGAGCGCGTCCGCGGCCCCATCATCACAGCGGCTTTCCTCGGCTTGTTCTCTTGTGCGGCAATCCAAGCCAAGCCTTCCAGGCAGCCCGCGGCGTTGCGCTGATCGTTGATCAGTTGCGCAACGCGAAGGCCTTCTTGGAGCAGCTGCTCAGCCCGGTCTGACCGCCCATGCTGCAACCAGCGGATCCCCAGCTCCCACAATGCATAGGATCGATACACCGTTTCGCCGCGGGATGTCGCGAGGGCAAGCGCCTTCTCCTGCCAGCTGAGCGCGCGGCGGGTCTCACCGGCAAACTCCAGGGCCCATCCCAGCAAGAGCATCGCATTGACTTGAACGTTGTCGTCATCGCTGGCGCGGAGCGCATCCTCCAGGTGAGCAGCGGCGCACTTGAAATCGCCACCACTCATGAGAGCGGTGATGCCATCGGCCATGGCCACCCCGGCGTGCGCGAAGGGATCATCCGTCTTTTCGGCGAGGACTCGCGCCGTACCACCACTTACGAATTGCCTGAGGGCAATTCCGGTGGCGTCAGCCGGTGAGGACGGGCAAGCGAGCCCATCCGCGCACGCTGGCCGTGCGGGCCCACACCGCGTTGTCGTAGTCGACCTGCCAATCAGGCCAGCGGTTGAGCACTTCCTCGAGTGCCACCCGGGCTTCCATGCGCGCCAGCGCCGCGCCGAGGCGGAAGTGTTAGGCCGTGACCGAAGCTCAGATGAGAACCGGTGTGATGGATATCGAAGCGGTCGGCGTCGGGGAAATGGCGCTCGTCCCGGTTGGCGGAGCCGTTGAGCAACAACATGATTGAGCCCTCGGGGACGGTCTGAGCGTAGTACTCGACATCACGGGCAATGTATCGGGCCTGCACGGGCGAGGGCGCCTCGTAGCGCAACGCTTCTTCGATGGCCTGTGGAATCAGCGAGCGGTCGGCAGCGATCTCGCGGCGCTGATCGGGATGATCGGAAAGCAACTGGCCGATGAAACCGATCAGCCTTGTCGTCGTCTCGTTTCCCGCCCCGGCGACGGTACTTGTGTAGGTGAGCACTTCTGTGCGGGTCAGAGGTCGGCGCGTGCCATCGGGTTCCTCCACCTCGGCGTTGAGCAACTGGGTCATCAGATCGTCGGATGGGTGATCGGCACGCCAATCGATGTAGTCGGCAAAGGCCTGATACGTCTGCTCGAAGCTGGTCGCATCGACGCTCACCGGCTTGCCCTCCTTCAAGGCCAGGAGATTGTCGGTGCGCTTGCGGATCGTCTCCTGGTCGGCCTCGGGAATTCCCATCGCCGTGGCTACAACCCGCAGCACGTCACCACGGCCTCCCCATCAGCCGAACACAAACTTCTGGGAAGTTCCCCACCATCCCAAGGCAAGTGGGTACGCATCGCCCCGGCCTATATCCGCCAGATTTGAGCCGGTACCCCCTTTTGGGGCGTTTGAACGCCGGTTTCTTGCGTATACCTTTTCGTCTCGCTCGCTGGACCCGCGCCATCTGGCAGTACTAAAACGCCCCGGCGTTGTCAGGGCCGCTTGCCACCCGCACCCGGCACCTCCGGGGCGGGCTGCCCTTAGCTTCGCAGTCCTGCTGCGACAGAACCACCGTGCAGGTCTTTCACCTCCACTCGATCAACAAGCGCCTCACGGCGCACGCGTTCCTTGGAGAATCCCGGCTGCCGAAACCCGTCACCGACATCGGTCTCGAAGTACAGCGTGCTCACGTCATACAGCACCAGCGACGCCGGGCCCAGCCCGGCGTGCCTGGCGCACGCCGCCGACAACGCCTGCCGGAACGTGTCTTTGGCGAACACCGGCAGTCGGCGCGTGACGGTCCGGTGGGAGACCGGCTCGACACCGGCCTCCGCCAAGACCCGCAACGAGTCCTGCTTGCTGGTCGGCTCGATGATCCTGGCCAGCACCAAGGCCCGAAACATGTCCACCCCGATACGTGCGCGTCGCTTGCCGGCCTACTGCGGTGATCGCGTCCGGAAACGTGTCCGCGGTGTCGGTGGCGGCGTCGGGCATGTCGGCTGGGCGCTGCTGCCGGCAGGACAGGGCGATGAGCCCAGATTAGCTGGTGGGTTGATCGTGGCGTGCTGGTCGTCTGGGCCGGTTCGCGAACAGAACACGCCGCGAGGCGTAGTCTGTCACCTTCGTAGCGAACGGTGGACATCGGTCGAGATTGGAGCGTTGTGGCGGGGCCGGTCGTGTTGATCAATGTTTTTGAAGTGCCTGCCCGCGAGGCGGACGAGTTCATCCGGGCGTGGGAAAAACCCCGGGACTATCTGAAGCAATGCCCGGGCCATCTCGACACAGCGCTATACCAGGCGATCGCGGACTCAGCCGACTTCCGGTTCGTCAACATCGCGCACTGGCGTAGCGCTGAGGAATTCAACGAGGCGATCGCGAGCGCGGGTTTTCAAGAAGCGGCGGCCGACCTGCGCTGGACCTTCCATCCGGCCCTCTACAACATCGTGCGTACCGCACACGCGGGATGGGAGACCATTTTGACCACCTATCCCGCGATCAAAAGGGCGCTGCAGACCGCAAACCTGGTCCGCAAAGAGGGATTCGGCCCCGCGGTGCGCAGCTCTATCGAGGAACTGGCGGACTGGGCCAAGGTCGAGCGGCCCGATCTGGCCCGGCTCACCTCGGACTGGGCCAAGGTCGCCGATCTGGCCCGGCTCGCCCCGGACTGGCAAAAGGTCGAGCGGCCCGATCTGGCCCGGCTCACTTGGGACTGGGCCAAGGTCGCCGATCTGGCCCGGCTCACCCCGGACGGCAACGTGGTGATCCTATTCTCCGACATCGAGGACTCGACGGCGCTGAACGAGCGGATAGGTGACCGCGCGTGGGTGAAGCTGATCGAGCGACACGACAAACTGATCCGGAAGCTAGTCAACGACCACTCCGGTCACGTCGTCAAGAGCCAGGGTGATGGGTTCATGGTCGCCTTCGCGCACCCGGATGAGGCCGTCCGGTGCAGCATCGCCGTCCAGCGCGCGCTCAGCGGCGGCGTGAACCGCACGCGCAACGGGAACATTCGCGTGCGCATTGGCATCCACATGGGCAAGTCCGTGCGGCGCGGTGAAGACCTGTTGGGGCGCAACGTCGCGATGGCCGCGCGCGTGGCGACCGAGGCACATGGCGGCGAGATCCTGGTGAGCGAGTCGGTGCACGACGCCGTCGGTGAGGACTTCGCGTTCGGAGCGGTTCGCGAAGTCGAGTTGAAGGGATTCAGCGGCACCCACCGCGTCTACCCGGTCGAGCTGGCGGCCTAGTGCTAGTGCGCAAATCCAAACCCACCACCCAGCGAAACCGCAGATCAACGACACCCGACCGCGATCAAAGCCGAAACATGGCCTAAGTCAGGTCCTAGCGCGAGCCTCGGCGGGGAGTGCTGGGCTGCTTGCCCCAGCGATCAGGGCATCGACCCACTGCGAAGTCACACGGGAGACGTGGGTGGAAAACGTCTACTATGACTTCGTCGGGAGTGGCCCACGGGGGACGATGGGGGAAGGTCCTCGGGCGCGAGGATTCCCGGGGCCGCGGCGCAGACATAGGGAATCGCGTTCACCGGCAAGTTCGCGTTGTAGGCAGGAACGAACTCTCCGATTTTGTCGGGCGGGACGGGGAAGGCGAGATCGGCGTCAAACGGCGCGTCGCCGTTCATGCGCACCCGCCATCCGACCTTTCGAATGTCCCACGCCGGCTCCATGTCCTTGGTGACGTAGGCGTACTGATCGAGTCGTACCATCTCCTCACCGCCGCTGTGTACGGCGATGATGAATCGCTGGGCGGCGACTGTCCCGGCTTTGATGGTGCCGGCGACGATTGACGTATCCTGCCGCGCAGCAGCGACCTCGCCTCGGGCGGAGGATCCCTCGACGGTGAGGCCGGCCGCGTCCGCCAGCATGCTAAGCGAAGGGACAAACTCGTTGTGCAGGTACGACGCCATCGCTCCGGGGAGAAGTCGGCGAGGGGTTTGCCGAACCCCATCTGGTCAAACAGCATGTGTGGCGAGGGGCGCTGGGAGACGTCGCCGTATTCGAAGATTTCCACCGACTGCACACGCCGCTGCGCAGAGAGAAACGCCAACGCGATATCCGAGACGAGTCCCGGGTCGGTACCGCTTGCATAAACCGATGAGTTTCCGCCTCGCAAGCGTCTATGTCGCCCCCTTCCGGGAGGACAACTTCCCGCAGATCGCTGAGCTGCTGGGCGCCGATCGCGTCGTGTTCGGATCGGACTGGCCGCATCCCGAAGGCCTCAAGGATCCGCTCGCCCTGGTCGATGATCTCGCCGGCCTGCCTGACGAGGACGTGGAAAAAAATCATGGGCAGCAACATGATGAAGCTGTTCAAGGTATCCGGTCCCGTGACAACATGACGAGTGTGCGACGAGCGACTTCGGGAAAATCCGCCGAATTCCGTCAATAACGGACTCTCGATGGCTTGGTGATCACAGGACAGGGGCGAAATGGGCTTCAGCGCAGAGGAATTGAGGGCATTCCTCGATCGCGAGAAGATCAGCGATTGCATTGCGCTCCTCGCGCGTGGTGAAGACCGCCGCGACGCCGAGCTGATCACTGCGTCGTATTGGCCGGGTTCGACGATCGACCTCGGCGTGTTCGCCGGTTCCATCGAGGAATACCTCGACTGGGTGGTGCCCGGGTTGCCGACGATCCCGGTGACGCAGCATGTGCTGGAGCAGAGTGTGTTTGACCTGCGAAGCGATACCGCTCTTGTCGAGACGCACGTCACGCCCTACCACCGGGTCGCTGTGGGCGACGAACACGATGCGATCATCGGTGGCCGATATCTCGACCGGGTGGAAAAGCGTCACGGCCAGTGGCGGATAGCGCAGCGCACGATGCTCGATGACTGGTACCAGGATTTCGGGCGGTCCGTCGACTGGTCGCAGGGCGTGATGGGCATGCCGTTTCGTGCCGATCACTACACCGGCAGGGTCGTCGGCGACTACAGTGGGGCATTCTTCGGCAATCTGCGCTCGGTATCGAGATGGGTTCGCTGACAGGCAAAGTTGCGCTGGTGACCGGCGCCAGCCGTGGCATCGGCAAGGGCATCGCGCTGGCGCTCGGAACCGAAGGGGCGACGGTCTACGTCACTGGGCGCACCGTCACCCCAGGTTCTCACCCGCTGCCCGGGTCGGTGGGGGAGACCGCCGCGGAAGTCGACCGTCGCGGCGGCACCGGCGTCGCCGTGCCGGTCGACCACGCCGATGACAATGAGGTCGCGACGCTGTTCGGTCGAATCCGGTGCGAGCAGGGCCGGCTGGACATCCTGGTCAACAACGCCTTCGCGCTGCCCGAAGACCTGACCGAGCCGAGGCCGTTCTGGGAGAAGGCGCTGTCGGACTGGGAGATGGTCGACGTCGGTGTGCGGTCGAACTTTGTCGCGGCCTGGCATGCCGCCCAGATCATGGTGGGGCAGAAGTCGGGTCTGATCGTCGCGATCTCGGGTTATGTGGGGGTGACGTACACGTATGGCGTCGTGTTCGGCATGTGCAAGACGGCCGTCGACCGGATGGCGCATGACATGGCCGTCGAGTTGTTGCCGCACAACGTCGCGTCGCTGTCGTTGTGGCAGGGCCTCACGTTCACCGAGCGGGCGCAACGCAATCTGGCGCGCGATCCCGCGATGCAGCAGCTGATGGTTACTAAACCGGCGGTGGGCTGCTCGCCCGAATTTCCCGGCCGGGTGATCGCCGCGCTGGCCAACGATCCCGACGTGATCAAGCGGTCGGGAGGCACCTTCATCACCGCTGAGGTCGCGCGAGACTACGGGGTCACCGACATCGACGGCAGAGTCATCCCGTCGCTGCGCGCCGAGCGCGGCTCGCCGATCTGGCGCCCGGTCGTGGAGGCCGGTCATGGACGCTGACCGGATTGCGCGGATGGACCGGCTGATTGATAGGCAAGACATCTTGGACTGCCTCACGCGCTTCAGCCGTGGCATGGATCGTTTCGACCGGGACCTGTTTCTGTCCGCGTTTCACCCGGACGCGGTGATCGCTGCGGGCGACTTCGTTGGCGGCCCAGTGGATCTGTACGACTGGGCTTCGGCGATGCACGAGCAGGCGCAGGTCGCGACGCACCACAACCTGCTCAACAACGCTTGCGAAATCGACGGCGACACAGCGCATTCCGAGACGTATTACCTGTTCGCCGCGCGCAACCGCGACGAGACGAATCGGCTCGCCGGTGGGCGCTATTTCGATCGGTTGGAACGTCGCCAGGGGAACTGGCGGATCGCGGTCAGGACCAACGTCATCGAATGGTCGGGAATGGTCCCGACCATGCCGCTACCCTTCGCCGATGTGCCCGACATCCACGGCAACGGCGCACCGTCGCGCAGCACGGCGGACCCGTCCTACCAGCGGCCGCTGGTCAACCAGCGGGAGAGGCACAATCCGCTGGGTGCCTAGCGCACGGCGCTTAGCTACGCCGCTTATGCAGCGGGGGTGAACGCGATGTGGAGTTCGCTGAGGCCGCGCAAGATATACGTCGGCTCGTGGTTGTAGCGCCGATTGCTCGCCGGCCCGTGCTTTGCTTCGTTGATTCTGATGTCGGACATCCGGTCGAGGATGCGCTCGATGGACACGCGGCCCTCCACTCGGGCGAGCGGTCCGCCGGGGCACGAGTGGACGCCGCGGGCAAAGGCCATATGCTCGCGGACGTTCTTTCGGTGGAGGTTGAACTGGTGCGGGTTCTCGAACCGGCGCGGGTCGCGATTGGCGGCACCCGGTAGCACCATCACAACGGTGCCAGCGGGTATGTCCACACCGCTGATGCTGGTGGCCTTGCGGGCCAGCCGGGAGTCACTCTTGACGGGGCTCTCCATGCGCAGCGATTCCTCGATGAACCCGGGAATCAGGCTGCGGTCCTCACGCAGCTGTTGCTGTATGTCCGGTCGGTCGCCGATCACCTGTAGCGCGGCGCTGAGCAGCTTGGCCGTGGTTTCCTGTCCGGCGGCGAAAAGGAACGTTGCCGAGCGGACCACTTCGATGACCTCGGGTGTGGATCCGTCCGGATACTTCGCGGTAGCCAGGGAGGTCAAGACGTCGTTGCGCGGTTCGCGTCGGCGGTCCTCGATATAGAAGCAGAACTTCTCGTCGAGCCACTCCAGCGGGTTGATACCGACCGACTCATGGTCTAGGGCGCCCACCCGCGACTCGGGACGGTCGGCACCCAAGACGACGCGGAACTCCTTGTGGTCCTCCTCGGGAACACCGAGCAGATCCGCAATCACCAACGTGGCGAAGGGCTTTGAGTATTCGCTGATGAACTCGCACTCGCCGTTGGCCAGAAACTCGTCGAGCTGGCGGTCGGCGAGGCGCCACATGAACTCCTCGTTCTGCTTCAGCCGGCTCGGGGTCAGCAGCTTGCTCAGCACCGATCGGGCACGAGTGTGCTCCGGTGGATCCATGGTGACCATGTGCTCGAACATCGGAAAGTAACTGCGGTGCTGGTCGATCTGAGCGCTGATGTCGTCTCCCTCGGGTTGGAAAGGCAGTGGGGGAAACGGCCCGCCGAGCGCGACGATGTTCGAGAAGGTGTCGGTGTCCTTATAGACCTCGGTGGCTTCCTCGTAACCGGTGACGGCGACAACCCCGTGGTGCGGCAGCCGCAGCACCGGGTTTTGGCTGCGCAAATAGTCGAAGTAGGGGTGCGGATCAGGGACGAGAGAGGGGTCGGTGAAGAAGTCGATCGAATCGAAGTTGCTCATATCGTGCGTGCCTCCAAAAGCCGGGCCTTGCCGAATGGTGGTTTAGCGGCGGGACTCCGCGCACCGCCCGAGTCCGATGTCCGTGAAGTGCTGAGCACCTGCTTAGCATGGCGGTAATGTCAGGGTCAAGGTCACAACGCCGGCGACGATACGATCAGGCGTGGCTGGCACGGGACGTCGAGAGTATGGAGTAAAGGCATGACATCGGCCCGCAGGATCGGGGCGCCGGACGCGAAGAATCGCGGCCTGCTGCTCGACGCGGCCGAGCAGTTGATGCTCGAAGAGGGCTACGCCGCGGTGACATCGCGCCGTCTCGCGCACAAGGCGGGGCTGAAACCGCAGCTGGTGCACTACTACTTCCGCACCATGGAGGAGCTGTTCCTCGAGGTCTTCCGCCGCCGCGCCGAAGAAGGTCTCGAGGTGCAAGCGCAAGCGCTGCAATCGCCTCAGCCGTTGTGGGCGCTGTGGAGATTCGGCACCGATCCCGCGTTCACCCGGATTTCGATGGAGTTCATGGCGCTGGCCAATCATCGCAAGGAGATGCGAGCCGAAATCGCTTATTACGCCGAACGTTTCCGCGAGGAACAACGCCAAGTGGTGACCGCTGCGCTGCAGCTTTACGGCGTGGCCAGCGAGGATGTGCCGCCGGTGGTGTGGACCGTACTCATGACCAGCTTGTCGCGATTTCTGGTGCTCGAGCAGGCGATTGGCATGTCTGGCGGACATGCCGAAACCCTGGAACTGGTCGAAAACTACTTGCGCCGCTTGGAAGGCGAGCCGCAGCCCATTGCGGGCATACCGCCGGCCTGGGTGGTTCACCAGGTGCGCAGCGAACAGAGCGCGCCCTTGGGGCCGAACTTAGACACCACGACCTTCCCGTCCACTGACAGGTCGCATTGAATGCCAGGAGTCCCCGGTTCGTGGCCGGTGCTGACGGTGACCATCGCCCACTGATCGGGGTTTAACAGGCTCACCGGCTGAACCCACGGCTTATCGGGGGCGACATCGGCGTGGACTTGCGGGGTGAATATGTACGGGTTATGGCTGTAGTCAGAGAAGAGCGTCGGGTCCTGATCCTGGTAGAAGATGTCGACGTAGGCCGGGTTTCTGGCCGAGACGATGTACACGACCTGATGCCAGACCGGGTCAGCGTGTGCGCGTGCGGTGCTCGTCAACAGACCCGCCCCTGCCACTAGCAACGCCGCGCCTGAGGTCAAAAGTCTCTTCCTGGCGGTCATGTCGCTCCTCCGGCTTCCGGGCGCGGTCTGGCGGTGCGGTTCATCACCCGCTCTGCGGCCTGCCAGTGTGCGTCGGCAACCCACAGCCGTGCAAAGGATGCTATCGCCTCATCAGGAGAAACTCCGCTGATTACGCGCTTTATCTCGATCGCCGGGTGGCGAGCCAGTGAAGTCGCGACCGATCGCCATCCCTCGTCGAATGATGAGCGGGGCAAGACCAGATCCACCAAGCCGATGCGCTCGGCCTCGACGGCGTCCAGCGCAGTTCCGGTGCCTGCCAAAAACAGGGCCTTGCTTTTTCCGACGAGCGCGGCCAGTCGCTCGGCGCCGCCCCAGGCCGGCATGATCTGCAGCTCCACCTGATTGAAGGCGATCTTGATGTCGTCGGCGGCCACCCGGATGTCGGCGGCGACAGCCACCTCGGCGCCGCCGCCAAAGGCGTGGCCGTTCAGCGCGGCGATCACCGGAGCCGGAAAGCTCGCAAGCTGATCGCAGATGGAGCGCATCCGCTTTGCCATCGCCGCGGCATCCTCCTCGGTCCGCAGCGCGCTCAGCTCCTTGAGGTCGCCGCCCGATACGAAAGCGCGCTCGCCGGCGCCCTTGATAACCAGGGTTCGGGCGCCTGCTGCCGCATCGAGTGCCTTCTCCAGCTGCTCCATGGTGTCCAGCGCGATGGCATTGCGCGCGTGGGGGCGATCGATGGTGAGCACCGCCAACCCGTTGTCGAACTCCAGGTCCACCATGCGTTATTGCTCCTTGGACGAGAACTGCCGATATTGGCATTCTCCTTGAGGGAGAATAACATCATCGCAGCAGGCCCAGAAGTTTTGGCACCGAGGATTGAGGTGGCCCAGTGCAGAACCGAATCGCCGCGACGGCCGCCGTGGCGCTCGCTGTAGCTGGCCTCTGCGCCTGCAGCCCAAAGCCGCAAACCCAGCTCTCCAGCACGGCATCAGTGACCGTTGATGGACATGACGCGAAGATTCATGTCGTCAAGTGCAATCAGTTGGAGTGGTACCGGACGATTGACATCGGCGGCGACTTTGCCGGGGCCACAGTCAGCATCGACGAACGCGCGCAGCCGCTTACCACGACGTCGGTCCGTATCCAGAATCTGGGTGGCTTCACCGGCATGTACTCAAAAGATGACGGTGGCGACGCCAGCATGAGCTTTAGCGGCGACAAATTCACGATCACCGGTACCGCCAACGGCTTCAAGACCGACAAACCAGGTGAACCGGCTACTGCCACGTTCAAAATCGTCGCGACGTGCTGACCATGGCTTGGGCACCGGTGCCGGAGCCGCTCGAGCCCAACTGACCCGGCTTGGTGAGACTGTCTCGGGTTCGGAGCATCAACTAGGCGCTGTAGGGCACGTTGCGGCCAGGCCCTGAAGAGAATAGTATTCTCACAAATCGCGAAGGAGGATCTCATGCCGTCGGGCGCCTTGTCGTACCCGTTGTTCGATGCGGACAACCATCTCTACGAGACCGAGGAGTCGCTGACCAAGTACCTGCCCAAGCAGTACAAGGACGCGATCCAGTACGTGCAGGTCAATGGCCGCACCAAGATCGCGATCCGCGGGCACATCAGCGACTACATTCCCAACCCCACCTTCGAGGTGGTTGCCCGGCCCGGGGCCATGGAGGAGTACTTCAAGCACGGCAACCCAGAGGGCAAGAGCCGCCGGGAGATCTTCGGCGAGCCGATGCGCGGCATCCCGGCCTTCCGTGAGCCCGGCCCTCGCTTGGAACTGATGAACGAGCTCGGGGTGGATCGCTCGCTGATGTTCCCGACGCTCGCGAGCCTTATCGAGGAGCGCATGCGCGACGATCCGGCGCTTATCCACATCGTCGTGCACGCCCTGAACGAGTGGCTGGATGATGTCTGGGGATTCAATTACCAGAACCGCATCTACACCGTGCCGGTGATCAGCCTGCCGATCGTCGAGAAGGCCATCGGGGAACTCGACTGGGTCGTCAAGCGCGGTGCCCGCGCCATCCTGGTCCGGCCCGCTCCGGTGCCCGGCTACCGCGGTCCGCGGTCCTACGCGCTGCCCGAGTTCGATCCGTTCTGGCAGCGCTGCGTCGAGCACGACGTGCTGGTCGCCATGCACTCGTCGGACAGTGGCTATGCGCGCTACACCGCCGAGTGGGACGGCGGTGACAAGGAGATGCTGCCCTTCCAAACCAATGCGTTCAGCATGCTCAATGAGTGGCGCCCGGTGCAGGACGCCGTCGCGTCATGGGTGATTCACGGTGCGCTGTACCGCATCCCGCAACTCAAGGTCGCGGTGATCGAGGCCGGTTCGAAGTGGATGTTCCCGCTGCTGGACGGTCTCGCCGACGTCTACAAGAAGACCCCGGAGAGCTTCCCCGGCGGCGACCCGGTCGAGGAGATCAAGAACCGCATCCACGTCAGCCCCTTCTACGAAGACGGGATCGACGACCTCATCAGCCTCATCGGCGTGGAACGTGTGCTTTACGGGTCGGACTACCCGCATCCCGAGGGGCTAGCGCAGCCGATACACTACGCCGACGCGCTGCAGCACCTGCCCGTCGAAGATCAAGCGAAGATCATGGGAGGCAACCTCGCTCGGCTCGTCTCGGTGTGACGGATAGTCAACCTTGGCGGACCATCCCCGAGATGGTCTTGAGCGCGGCGGACCGCTTTGGCGATGCGGAAGCGGTCGTCGACGGTCCGCTGCGCCTCACGTTCGTGCAGGTTGTCGAGCGAATTCGTTGCGCCGCAGGTGCGTTCGCCGACCTCGGTGTCGGTAAGGGCGAACGGATCGCGATCTGGGCGCCCAACTCGGCAGAGTGGATAATTGCGGCGTTCGGGTTGCTCACCGCGGGCGGCGTGCTCGTGCCGGTCAACACGCGGTTCAAGAGGGAAGAAGCGGGCGACATCATCGTCCGCAGCGGAGCAAAGGCCGTCCTGGTGCAGAAGGGATTCTTGGGCCAGGACTACACCGCGCCTGCGGGGATACCGGTCATCGATCTGAAATCCGACTTTCTCTCCGGTGGTTCCCCGTTCGAGCGGGCAGTGAGCGGCACCGACATCTCGGACATCATCTTCACCTCGGGCACGACCGGCCGCCCGAAGGGCGCGATGATGAACCATCACCAAACGCTGCGAATGTACGAGGAGTGGGCGACGCTCGCGGATCTGCGCGAGGGTGACCGCTATTTGATGATCAACCCATACTTCCACACGTTCGGCTTGAAAGCGGGACTCATCACGTCCTTCCTACGCGGCGCGACGATGCTGCCGGTCGCGGTATTCGATGTCGACACGGTTGTGGATCTCGTTGAACGCGAACGCATCACGATGCTGCCCGGCCCGCCGACGTTGTACCACTCGTTGCTGACAGTTCGCGACAAGGCGAAGCTGTCGACTTTGCGGGCAGGCGTGACCGGCGCCGCCGACATCCCTGTCGAACTGGTCCGTCGCATACATGGCGAACTGCCGTTCCAGACGTTGATGACCGGTTACGGGCTCACCGAGGCCGGCAACGTGACCTTGTCCCGGCCCGGCGATTCCTTCGAGGATGTCGCCACCACCGCAGGCCTGCCCTGCGAGGGGGTTGAGGTGCGCATCGCCGACGACGGCGAGGTGCTGGTCCGCGGCTACGGAGTCATGAAGGGCTACCTGGACGAGCCGGCGGCCACCGCGCAAGCGATCGACGGCGATGGCTGGCTGCATACCGGAGACCTGGGGAACCTCGACGAGTCCGGGCGGCTGCGTATCGTCGGGCGCAAGAAGGACATGTTCATCGTGGGCGGATTCAACGCCTATCCGGCCGAGATCGAAGGCTTCCTGATGGAGCACCCGGCGGTCGCGCAGGCGGCGGTGATCGGTGTTCCCGACGAGCGGCTCGGGCAGGTGGGCAAGGCGTTTGTCGTCCGTAAAGGCGCTCTCGAAGCTCGAGAATTGATCGGCTGGTGCCGTGAACGCATGGCGGGCTTCAAAGTGCCGCGCACAGTGCAGTTTCGCGACTCGCTCCCGCTCAACGCCACCGGCAAGGTGGTCAAGGATCTACTGCGCTAACCGGCTCGCGCCGCGCCGTATGTTCGATACGAGAACCGCATGTCCACAGCGTGCGTGGCATTTCCCGAGTGGCAGTACGACGGTTTCTGTGGTATCGGCTGCAGAAGGTGATAACGTGGTTCTCCTGGTCATCACGACCGCCGGTGGGAACCGGGGCAGAATAACGTGGGGCGCAGGTGCTCGCGGGTGTTGCGCATGCCGAGTAGGGTTGCCCAACGGCAACGCCCACGCGGACACCGTCGCCGTCCGTTGGCAGCTAAAAGCAAACTTGCCACTGGGGGCAAGCGGTAGAGGAGTTTGACATTGAGTCACGAGCAGCCTCGTTCTCGGGCTGGTGAGCGGTGAGTGGCGGCGCCCGCCAGGACGCTGCTGACACGAAATCGGTTCCGGTGAACGAGGACGAAACCCCTAGCACTGCTGCGGAAATGCGAGCGTTGGCCGAGCAGGCTGAGGCAGAGGCCGCAGAAGCGGAAGCTCTTGCTGCCGCCGCCCGCGCCCGCGCTCGCGCAATCCAATTGCGCCGCCAGGCCGAACGCCTCGAAGCCGCAGACAAAGTCGAAGCCAAAGAAGAAGTCGAGGCCGACGCGGCGGAGCCCGTCCAAAGCGAGGAGCAAGACCTCCAGTCCGAAAACGAGCCGGAAGATACCGAGCCTGAAGTCGAGCCCGAAAGCGTCGAGTCGGAGAAAAGCGTCGAGTCGGAGAAAAGTCCGGACGACGCCGCCGAGGAACCCGCGTCCGATGTCTCATCTGACGGTGATGCAGTGGAGCAGCCGGGAAGGCTTCGACGTCTGCGTCGCCGTCCCAAGTGGTCGACCGTTGCGGCAGCCGTTGCCGTCCTCATCATCGTCGCCGTGCTGGTGCTCAGTGGGCTTATGGTCAAGGGACATTACGACGCGGCACGAAAGCGTGAGCGCGCGGCTGAATTCGCCGCCGCAGCGCGGCAGGGCGTCGTGACATTGACATCGATGGACTTCAACAACGCCAAGCAGGGTGTGCAGCGTATCCTCGAGAACTCCACCGGCTCGTTCAAGGACGATTTCCTCAAGATGGCTGACGATTTCACCAAGGTGGTGGAACAGTCGAAGGTGGTCTCGCAAGGCAGCGTTCAGGCCGCCGCTGTGGACTTGGACACGATGACAAAGGATTCCGCGGTGGTGCTGGTCGCCTCCACATCGGAGGTCACCAATGCGGCTGGCGCCAAGCAGGATCCGCGCAATTACCGGCTGATCGTGACAGTCTCCCGCGACGGTGATCAGCTCAAGATATCGAAAGTCGAGTTTGTGCCGTGACCGCAGACGAAACGTCGGTCGAAGAGACAGCAGAAATCGAGGAGACGGCAGACGTCGAGGAGACAGCCGGCGTCGAGAAGGCCGCCGGCGTCGACCCCGCCGACGACACCGACGACGATGGTGCGGCGCCCGGTCGGTTGAAGCGCTTCATCGCCACGCTGAAGAAGCGGTCATCCGGCAAGATCATTCCTGCCCTGCTGGCGTTGCTGGTGGTGGCTTCGCTGGCGCTGCTGGGTGGATTGTTCTATTTCTGGTACTTACCGGATCGGGACACCGATGACGCGGCCGCTAAGGCGGCGATCTCGGCCGCCAGCGAAGGAACGGTGGCGGTCCTGTCGTATTCTCCCGACACCCTTGACCGCGACTTTTCTTCTGCGAAGTCCCATTTAACGGGCGACTTCTTGACGTACTACAACCAGTTCACCCAGCAGATCGTCGCCGCGGCCGCTAAGCAGAAGTCCGTGAAGACAAGCGCGGTGGTGCTTCGCGCCGCCCTGAAGGAGGAGTTCCATCCGGACTCGGCCGTCGTGCTGTTGTTCGTCAACCAAAGCACCCAGAGCAAGGATCGGCCGGAGCCGACCCTGACATCCAGCAGCGTTCTGGTCACGCTGACCAAAGCTGATGGGAAGTGGCTCATTTCGTCGTTCAATCCGGTGTAGGGCTGCGGTGACGAACGACTCCTTGCGGTCACTGGTGATCGCCTCCGACTATCGCGTGCCTGACCCAACACGGGTGTGGCCGCTGCTGCAGCGCAACAAAGAGGCTCTCGCGGGCATCGGCGCCCACCACGTCCTGGTTTATACGTCGACACATGACTACGGTCGCGTCTTGGTGCTCATCGGAGTGCACAGCCGTGAGCCAATCGTGGAGCTGCTGCGATCGCGGGTCTTTTTCGACTGGTTCGATGCCGCCGGCGTCGACGACATCCCAGCGGTCTTCGCCGGCGAGATCGTCGACAGGTTTGTTGCGGTGCCGCCGGCCACTCCGGCGGCGCCTGGAGTTGTGGTTGCCGCATTCGCGTCCGTCGACGACGTGTCGACCCTGAACGCAGGGGTACACTTTGCGATGGACCGATTCACCGCGGCCGGCATCCGAAAGACATGGGTATTCCAGGCTTTCGACGATGATCACGAGGTGCTGATCCTGCAGGAGTTCCCCGACGAGGAGCGCGCGCGGGAGTGGATTGACCATCCCGACGCCGCGGCGCAATGGATGTCCGGGGCAGGCGTCGGTGCCTATCCGCCGCTCTTTGTCGGCCGGTTCTTCGACATGATGCGCATCGAGGCTGACTAAGCGGATCGCCCGATGTTCGTGTGTCTGTGTAACGGAGTCACCAGCCAGACGGTGGCCGAGGCCGTCGCGGCCGGTGCATCGACGACAAAGGATGTCGCGCAGGCTTGCGGAGCAGGCGCCGACTGCGGGCGCTGCCGACGCACCGTCCAGGCGATACTGCGATCGTCAAGCCCGGATCGAACAGCGCACCCGATCTAGGCCCTGCTTCAGCGACGCTCACCGCCGTCCGGCGACATGGGTCCAACGAGTTGGCCGAGCAGCCTGGGGATCTCGAGCCGCGGCAAGACCACCTCCACGAGCACCATCCGGTCTTTATGCTCCGCGGCGGCGGTGAATGCCTCGTCGAGTTCGCCGTAGGTCTCGGCCCGGAACGCCATGTGATTGGCGACCCCCAGCGCGTTGGGAATGTCGGTCCAACTCCAACTGACAATGTCGTTGTAGGGTGCCGTCTCGCCGTGGATCGCCCGTTCGACGGTGTAGCCATCGTTGTTGACCACCACGATGACGGGGGAGAGTCCTTCGCGGGAGAAGGTGCCGAGCTCCTGGACGGTCAGTTGTGCGGCCCCATCACCGATCAGCAACACTGTCCTGCGATCCGGATGTGCCACCCCGGCCCCTAACGCCGCGGGCAGTGTGTAACCGATTGAACCCCACAATGGTTGACCGATGAAGGTGACTCCCTGCGGCAACCGGTGGTCGGCCATGCCGTAGAAGGAGGTGCCCTGATCGGCGAGCACCACGTTTCCCGGTGTGAGCGCTTCGCACAGCCGATCCCACACCATCTGTTGGGTCAGCGGCCGGTTGCGCGCCGGCGTTTCGGCTGTTTCCAGGGGCCGTTTGTCCGGTGGTGACACCACGGGTGATGAAGTGATCCCCCGCCGCACCAGGATCTGAGCCAGTGCCTCAAGCGCAGCGCCCATTTCCAGCGGCGCGAACACCTGGCCAGCCACACTGCTTTGGTATTGCCCGACGTCGATGGTCCGGGCCGAGTCGATCCGCTGGCTGAAGAAGCCGCTGACCATGTCGGTAAACACCACTCCGGCGGTCACCAAAACGGGTGCCTCTTCAATCGCGGTGCGTACCGGTTCGGCGCTGGCCGCACCGGCGTAGATCCCCAGGAAGTTGGGCGAGCTTTCATCGATCAGACTCTTTCCCCACATCAACGTGGCGTACGGCACCACATCGGCGGCCAGTAACGCCTCGAGCTCTTTGACCACTTGCAACCGATGAACCAGCAAGTCGGCGAGCACGGTCAACCGGTTGTCAGCGATGAGTTCGGTGGCGGCATCGATGAACAGCGACAGCGCGCGGGGGCTGGTGCCGCCGGTGTAGCGGGGCAACGGGTCCCGGGGTGGTTCGGTGGGGAAGCGGGCCACGTCGGTGGACAGCAATATGTATCCGGGCCGCTTCTGCTCGCGCACCTCGGACAGCACCCGGTCAATCTCCCTGCAGGCTGTCGCCGGCATGAGATTGGCTTGGGCACAGGTGATTTCGCGGCTGATCCGGAAGAAGTGCTCGAAGTCGCCGTCGCCGAACGAATGGTGCAGTGCGCGTCTGGTGCCCTGCGCGTCTTTGGAGGGGCCGCCGACTATGTGCACGACGGGCACGTGCTCGGCATAGCTGCCTGCGATCGCATTGGCCGCCGAGAGTTCACCTACCCCGAATGTCGTTACCACAGCTGACATTCCGCGCAGCCGTCCGTACCCATCGGCGGCGTAGCCGGCGTTGAGCTCGTTGGCACTGCCTACCCACCGAATGGCCGGATGGGCGACGATGTGGTCGAGAAATTCCAGGTTGTAGTCGCCGGGAACCCCGAAGATCTCGGAGACGCCAAGCTCGGCGAGGCGGTCGAGCAGGTAGTCACCGACGGTGTAGACAGGATCGTTGGGTTCCGACCCGGGATCAGTCGCGGCATCAGTCACAAGCACGACGGTACGCTCGGTCGAAACCATTCCGGCCGGGACGCTGCTTCGCTATCGTCCCAGCCATGGCAGTCAAGGAATCCCGCGAAGTAGTCATCGAAGCAAGCCCCAAGGAGATCCTCGACGTCATCGCCGACGTCGAGGCAATGCCTGAGTGGTCGTCTATCCATCAGAGCGCCGAGGTGCTCGAACGCGACGACGGAGGGTCGACCGCGGCGCGCCCGGATGAAAGTCAAGACGGCCGGCGTCACGGACGAGATCGTGCTCGCTTACACGTGGCTCGACGACGGCGTCACTGGACGCAGGAAAGCGCGAAAGCGTCCCGGTCCCAAGAAGGGGGCTACACGCTCACCCCGGAAGGCGACAAGACCCGGACGAAGTTCGATCTGAACCTGGATCCGACGGTGCCGCTGCCCGGCTTTGTGATAAAGCGTGCCATGAAAGGGATCATGGAGACTGGACCGGACGGGCTGCGCAAGCGGGTGCTCAAGGTCAAGAAGGGCGGCTGACCGCCCTGCCGTTACTGTGCAGAGCGTGACGAGAACCGGACCCCTGGCCGGGGTGAAGGTCATCGAACTGGGTGGCATCGGACCGGGGCCGCACGCCGGGATGGTGCTTGCCGACCTGGGTGCCGACGTGGTGCGGGTGCGCCGTCCCGGCGGGCTGACAATGCCGTCCGAGGACCGCGACCTGCTGCATCGCGGGAAGCGGATCGTCGACTTGGACGTCAAGACGCAGCCGGGCATGTTGCTGGAGCTGGCTGCCAAGGCCGACGTGCTGCTGGACTGTTTCCGGCCCGGCACGTGCGAGCGACTCGGCATCGGTCCCGACGACTGCGCGGCGGTCAATCCGCGATTGATCTTCGCGCGGATTACCGGCTGGGGACAGGACGGGCCGCTGGCCCAGACAGCGGGCCACGACATCAACTATCTGTCGCAGACCGGTGCGCTGTCGGCGCTGGGCTACCGCGACCGACCGCCGATGCCGCCGCTGAACCTGGTCGCCGACTTCGGCGGCGGTTCGATGCTGGTGCTAGTGGGCATCGTGGCCGCGCTGTACGAGCGGGAACGTTCAGGCAAGGGTCAGGTCGTCGACGCCGCGATGGTCGACGGGGTCAGCCTGCTCGCCCAGATGATGTGGACCATGAAGTCGACTGGTGCGCTGCGCGACGAGCGCGAATCGTTCCTGCTCGATGGTGGCGCTCCGTTCTACCGTTGCTACGAGACCTCCGACGGCAAGTACATGGCCGTCGGCGCCATCGAGCCGCAATTCTTCGCGGCGTTGCTGACCGGCCTCGGCCTGCCACCCAGCGAGGTGCCCAGCCACCTCGACATCGGTTCATACCAGCAGATGCATGACGTCTTCGCCGAACGGTTCGCCAGCCGGACCCGTGAAGAATGGACGCAGGTTTTCGCCGGCACCGATGCGTGCGTCACGCCGGTGTTGACCTGGAGCGAAGCCGCCACCAACGACCATTTGAGGGCACGATCGACGGTGATCACCGCCCACGGCGTCGAGCAAGCCGCGCCCGCTCCGCGTTTCTCCCGAACCCCGGCCGGGCCCGTCGGGCCGCCCCCGGCCACAACCACACCGTTGAGCGAAATCGGCTGGTAGCTCAGAATTTACGCCGAACTCCATCCATACATGGGTCGGTGTTGCTAGGTTGAGGTCAGTGGCCGTAAAAGCATCACGGGAATTTGTCGTTGACGCGCCGCCAGAGGTGGTCATGGAGGCGCTGACCGATGTTGGCGTCCTGTCGACTTGGTCTCCGCTACACAAACACATCGAAGTGATCGACCGTTATCCCGACGGACGACCCCACCACGTCAAGACCACGATCAAGATTCTGGGACTCGTCGATAAAGAAATCTTGGAATATCACTGGGGCCCCGACTGGGTTGTCTATGACGCCAAAGGGACCGCCCAGCAGCATGGCCAGCATGTCGAGTACAACCTCAAACCCGAAGGGGTCGACAAGACACGAGTTCGTTTCGACATCACCGTCGAACCGGCGGGACCGATACCCGGGTTCATCGTCAAGCGGGCGAGCGAAAATGTCCTCGACGCCGCGGTAAAGGGGCTGACCGACTTGGTCATGGGTAGCGAGGATTCGGGTACGACGAAGTAGTTATACATTTGTCGGGTCCGCACGGGATCGCGATTGCTAACTTAATAGCAGTGGCCGTACAAGCATCGTCCGAAACCGTCATTGACGCGCCCCCGGAAGCAATCATGGAGGCGCTTGCCGACTTGGACGCTGTGCCGTCATGGTCGTCGGTGCACAAACGGGCCGAAGTCGTCGACACCTATCCCGATGGACGACCACACCACGTGACGGTCACCATCAAAGTGGTGGGCATCGTGGACACCGAACTGCTCGAGTACCACTGGGGGCCGGACTGGGTGGTGTGGGACGCCAAAAAGACCATCCAGCAACACGGCCAGCACGGCGAGTACAACCTGATCCGCGAGCCCGACGATAAGACCCGCGTGCGATTCACCATCACGGTTGAACCGTCAGCGCCGCTGCCTGAGTTCTTGGTCAAACGGGCCCGCAAGAAGATCCTGCATGCTGCGCTGGAGGGACTGCGAATGCGGGTTATGGGTACCCAGGGTTCAAGCCAGGCTAAGTAGCCGGTCCGTCCCGCAGCACGGCCAGTCGCCTGATCGCCTCATCCAGGGTGTCGTCGCGTTTGCAGAAGGTGAAGCGCACCAAATGATTCCACACGTCGGCATGCGCGGCGGCCGGATCGCAGAACGCCGACATCGGGATGGCTGCCACCCCGACCTTTTCCGGTAGTGCCGCGCAGAACGCGGTGCTGTCGTCATACCCCAGTGGGCGCGGGTCGGCGCACAGGAAGTAACTGCCGTAGCTGCCGTGCACCGCGAAGCCGATCTCGGTCAGCCCCGCGGCCAGCCGATCCCGTCTGGCCTGCAAAGAGCTGCGAAGTTCGGCCACCCATGCGTCCTCGGTGTCCAGCGCAAGAGCCACTGCGGGCTGGAACGGCGCGCCGCCGACGTAGCTCAGATACTGTTTGGCCGCACGCACCCCGGCGATGAGTTCGGCTGGGCCGCAGGCCCATCCGATCTTCCAACCGGTGCAGTTGAACATCTTGGCCGCGCTGGAAATGGTGATCGTGCGCTCGGCCATGCCCTCGAAGCCGGCCAGCGGCAGGTGCTGATGGCCGTCAAACACCAGGTGCTCGTACACCTCATCGGTGATCACCAAAAGGTCGGCTGCCACCGCGATCTCCGCAATGGCCGCCAGCTCGGCAGCGCTCAGCACCGCACCGGTCGGGTTGTGCGGTGAGTTGACGATCAGCGCGCGGGTCCGAGGCGTCAGCGCTCGTCGCAATGCGTCGGCGTCCAGAGCAAAGCCGCGGCCATCGGGGATCAGCGGAACGGCCACCCGCTGCGCGCAGGCCATCGCCACCACCGGCGAGTAGGAGTCATAGAAGGGCTCGATCAGCAGCACCTCCGAGCCGGGTTCGACCAGGCCGATCACCGCTGCCGCGATGGCCTCGGTGGCCCCGACCGTCACCAGCACCTCAGTGTCAGGGTCGTACTCGACGCCGAAGTGCCGCTGACGGTGGGCGGCGATGGCCTGGCGCAGCGGCGCGATGCCTATCCCCGGCGGGTACTGGTTGGCACCGCCGGCGATGGCTTCTTGCGCGGCCTTCAACAACGCCGCGGGTCCGTCCTCGTCGGGAAATCCCTGGCCGAGGTTCACCGCGCCGATCCGCGCGGCCAGAGCCGACATTTCGGCGAACACCGTGGTCGCGTACGGACGCAGTCGCGACACCGTCATGGTGGTCGAGCCTAAAGCGTGTCGAATAAGTCTATGGGAGTTGTTCGGCACCGCCCTAATGAGAGTTAGCGGGTCGGTCATCCGGCAGACTCGCTACTGGTAGCGGCTGGTGGGTGAGCACTTCACCGCCCTGGACGTCGAGTTGTTCGAGTCCTAAGAGAAGATCGTGCCCCCGCCGGTTCGCCGGGAGAATGGATCGCTGATGGGATGTCGTGCCCGCCGAGGCGGCGTGAGCACAGGTTCATTAGGTCGCCGAGAGTTCTCCTGCGCTGCTTGTGTGATCCGATAACCGCAGATGGGAGGGTGCATTGTTGTTCGTGGGAGACGACTGGGCCGAGGAGCATCACGATGTCGAACTGATGGACCAGGCGGGGCGCACGCTGGCCAAGGCACGGTTGCCAGAGGGCGCGGCCGGGGTCGCTCGGCTGCACGCGTTGATCGGCGATCAACTCCGAGAGGACACCGAGGAGGCCGAGGTGCTGGTCGGGATCGAAACTGACCGCGGGCCGTGGGTGGCTGCGCTGATCGCGGCGGGTTACACCGTGTACGCGGTCAATCCGCTGCAGGCGGCTCGGTACCGGGAACGGCACGGGGTGTCCGGCGCGAAAAGCGACACCGCTGATGCGCACATGCTGGCCGACATGGTCCGCACCGATGCGCATCAGCTGCGCTCGGTCGCGGCCGACAGTCCCGACGCCGAAGCGGTGAAAGTGGTTGCGCGAACACACAAGACGCTGATCTGGGAACGCACCCGCCACACCCAGCGGCTGCGACATGCGCTACGCGAGTACTTCCCTGCTGCGCTTGAGGCGTTTGACGACCTGGACGCTCCCGACGCGCTCGAGCTGCTCGGCAAGGCCCCTGATCCGGCGTCGGCGGCGAAGCTGAACCGCAGCCAAATCCGTGCCGCACTCAAACACGCCCGCCGCCGCGACATCGACACTAAGACCACACGGATCCAGACCGTGCTGCGCGGCGAGCAGATCGGTCGCGACACGGTGATTACCGGCGCATATGCCGCTACCACCCGCTCGGCTGTAGCGATACTCGGCGTGCTCAACGAGCAGATCAAGACCCTGCATGGGCAGGTGGAGGAGCATTTTGGCCGGCACCCGGACGCTGAGATCATCCTGTCCCAGCCTGGGATGGGACCGCTACTCGCGGCTCGGGTGCTCGCCGAATTTGGGGATGCCCCAGGGCGTTACGCCGATACGAAGGCACGCAAGAACTATGCCGGAACCAGCCCAATCACCCGCCAGTCGGGAAAGCGCAAGGTCGCTCTCGCCCGATACGTGCACAACGATCGGCTGATCGACGCCTTAATCTCACAAGCTCAGTCCGCGTTGCAGGCTTCGCCCGGTGCCCGCGCCTACTACGACAAACAGCGCGCCCGCGGCCTCGACCACCACCCCGCACTGCGCCAGCTCGCCAATCGGCTGGTCGGCATCCTGCACGGCTGCCTGAAAACGCGCACGCATTACGACGAGGCAACCGCCTGGTCACACCACAACCAGAATCGACGAACTGTCGCCGCTTGACATCCAAGCTCCTGGGATGTCTTCTCGGGCGATCGTCGGTTCAGGCCGCTGGTGCGGTGTGAACGTCGGTTCTCGCGTCATTCGGGCTGGTTTCACCGGCAGACGTGGGGTGCTGGTCAGCGCGGTCCCGTCGGCGGGCGTTGGTGGCCCGGCCTCCGTGCTTGGGGGTCCGGGGATCGAGGTGTTGCGATTGTGATGGGTCTGGCCCCAGCGGGCGAGGTTGATCGCGGCGTTGAGGTCGCGGTCAGCGGAATGTCCGCAGCCGCAGGTGAATACCCGGTCAGCCAGCCTCAGATCGGCGATGGACGGCACCGCAGGCCGGGCATAGCCGGCTTGATGGGTACCACCGGTCGGCGATCATGACGGTGCCGCCGCGCCAGGCCTGTTTGTAGCCCAGCAGCCGGGCGAACGCGGCCCAGGCTGCATCGGAGATGGCGCGGGCCAGGCGCTGGTTGGCCAGCATCCCCGACACGTTCAGGTTCTCGATGACGAGCCGGTCGTGGGTGTTGACCAGCGTGTTGGATACCTGGTGCAGGAAATGGCGGCGCACATTGGCGACGTGATGGTGGTGGCGTCCCAGCTTGGCTGCGGCGTCTTGGCGGTTGTGTGATCCTAATCGTTTAGTAGGGATGGGTTTCCGGTCGTGGTGGCCGGGGGTCTGTTCCTAGCGGGGTCTGCCGCCGGGTGATGCCTGGTGTTTCCCGATGCTGGACGTCTCCAGAAAGAACGGCGCGCCTGGCGGCAGATCACGTGTGTGGGTGGTGGGATGCCGTTGCCCGAGCCCGCCGTGGGGTTGACTTCCCGATGGTTGTTCCCGAGCCTTGAGCTCTTCGATAGAACGAGGTCCTGTGGTGGGCTGGAGTCATGGACGGCTACTGAGATGACGGACCGTCGAGTCCTGCGATTAGGGCGCCGCACGACTTCACCGGGAACAACACAATCACCGACCAAAGGAGTGCTGACATTTTGGGCTTGTATTGCGGAATCGATTGGGCCACAGAACATCACGACATCGCCGTGATTGATGACGACGGGCACGTCGTGGCGCGCGGGCGGGTCGGCAATGACGCGGCCGGCTTCGCGCAGTTGTTGACGCTGTTGGCCCAGGCCGGCGACAGTCGCGAGCACCCGATCCCGGTGGGGATCGAAACCGACCGCGGGTTGTGGGTGGCCGCGCTGCGCGAGACCGGCCGGGTGATCTATCCGATCAACCCGCTGGCGGCCTCGCGGTATCGGGCCCGGTATGCGCTGTCGGGTGCCAAATCCGATGCCACCGACGCGGTGCTGTTGGCCAACATCGTGCGCACCGACGCCGCTGCGCACCGCCCCCTGCCCGCCGACACCGAGCTGGCGGGGGCCATCCGGGTGCTCGCCCGCGCTCAGCAAGACGCGGTGTGGGCGCGTCAGCAGATCGGCAACCAGATCCGCGACCTGCTCAACGACTTCTACCCGGCCGCCCTGGTCGCGTTCGCCGAGTTGCCCAGCGGCGGTTTGGCCCGCGCCGATGCCCGGGCTATCCTGGCCGCCGCACCCACCCCTGCTGAAGCGGCCCGGCTGACCCCGGCGCGGCTGCGCCGGCTGCTGATTAAGGCCGGCCGCCGCCGCGACCTGGATCGTGACGTCGAGCGGCTGCACGCGGTCTTCACCGACACCTACCTGCACCAACCACCCATGGTCGAAAACGCGATGGGGATTCAGCTGAGCGCGCTGCTGCGCCAGTTTGAGGCCGCCTGCGCGGCCGCTGACGAGCTGGCCGAGGCGGCGATCACCCATTTTGAGCAACACCCGGACGCCGCGATCATCGTCAGCTTCCCCGGCCTGGGGAATTTGGCCGGTGCCCGGGTGCTGGCCGAGATCGGCGATGACCGCGCCCGCTTCGCCGACGCCCGCGGGCTCAAAGCCTTCGCCGGATCCGCCCCGATCACCCGCGCCAGCGGCAAGAAAACCGTTGTACTGCACCGGCATATCAAAAACCGGCGGCTGGCCGCGGTCGGCTCGATCTGGGCGCTGGCCGCCCTGCGCGGCTCGCCCGGGGCCCGGCGCCACTTCGATGCTCGCCGCGCCGCCGGAGACTGGAACCGCCAAGCCCAACGACACCTGTTCAACAAATTCCTCGGCCAACTGCACCACTGCCTGCAAACCGGCCAGCTCTACGACGAACACCGTGCGTTTCCACCTCCTCTCCCGCGTGCGGCTTGACTTTTAACTTCCTGAGATGTCTTTCTGCTTGCGCGACAACGATTTCGCCAACCGCCGTTGCCGTTTCAGGTAACGGGCCAGGGCTTTGGGGGCATCGGTGATGCGGGCTACCTCCTGACCGTCGGCGTGGGCGGCGACCAGGAAGGTTGACAGGCCGCGGTCGATGCCGACCCAGCCGCCACCGTCGTGCGGGACGCGGGCCGGGTGCTGGTGGGCGGGGTGCAGGTCGGCGGCCTCGACGTTGAGTGCTACCCACCAGCGCCCCGCGCGGTGCGAGACAGTCGCGAATAGGATCTTCGCGCGGTCCTTGGCGAGCATGCGCCGCAGTCGGCGGGTGTCGTCATGCACCCTGATCTGCCCGATTCTGGGCAGCGTGATCGAGCGTGGGCTGTTGTTGTCGCCGACGCGGATCGCAGGCGGGCGGCCCTTCGGGTGCTTGTTGCGCAGCCGAAATGACGGCACCGCCCCGGTTTTCTTCTTGAATCGGGGAAAGCCGACTGGCTTGCCTTCGCGCTGGCCCGAGCGCGAGGCCGACCAGCCCGTCAGCGCCCGCCCGCAGTCCACCGCAGCTTCCTCGAACACCTGCTGGCACACTTCCCGCCGCCATGGCAGCCCAGTCACTACCACCTGGGTGATGCCATCGGTGTCGACCGTGAAGACCTGACCGGCGTCCTGGGTTTTCTTCCATGCGTTAAATGCGTTGATCAGATCAAACCCGGTCCACGGGACAGTGCTGTCTGGGTCGGTTTTGCGTCGGGTGAGCGCGGTTTTCACCATCCGCAGGCACTGGTTGAACGCAAACCTTGCCGCACCGGCATGCCGGGCCAGCACCTGCTGCTGCTCGACGGTGGGGTCGAGGCAAAAGCGGAACGTGGTGTGGCGGGTCATGGTTGTCGCAGCATCTCACGGCCCACCGACAACACCACTGGTCAGCGGTGACCTATGTCGATCGCGTGCTCACCATCGATAGTCATGTCACCCGAATCGACCGCGCCGACGCCGGTATCGATACGACCTGTCCGACACCGCGTGGGCGCGCATCGCCGGGTTCATCGTGCCGGATCATCCGCGCGGTGGGCGGCCGTCCCCGCCCGAGCGGTGGCGCGCATACCTCGACCCGATCCTGTATGTGCTGCCCACCGGCTGCGCCTGGCATCGGTGACCGTCGACGTCGTGTCAGGGCCCAAACCCGGTCACAGGTTCATCGTCCAGCCGCACCGGTGGGTGGTCGAACGCACCAACGGTTGGATCAACAATTGCCGACGACTCGACCGCCATTACGAAGTCACGCTCACCGCCCACGAAGGATTCCTCATTCTCAGCCAAATCGCCCTGCTGCTACGACGCCTCGACCGCAGCCACGCTCGGCGCCGAGCGTGACTGCAGCGTCACGTTCGCGGGTTGACCAGCGAAATCTTGCCCAACCAACAGGTTGGCCGGGGGCCCCTGTTAGTGTGCTTCTACCGGACCTAATGTTTTAGACGGATCCGAACCCCCACTTGCGAAGAGGAAGCCGACATGTCCGAAGAAGCCTTCATCTACGAGGCCATCCGCACCCCTCGCGGTAAGCAGAAGAACGGATCGTTGCACGAGGTCAAGCCACTGAGCCTGGTCGTCGGGCTGATCGACGAGCTGCGCAAGCGTTTCCCTGACCTGGACGAGAACCTGATCAGCGACGTGATCCTGGGCGTGGTTTCGCCGGTCGGTGACCAGGGCGGCGACATCGCCCGCGCCGCGGTGCTGGCCGCCGGTATGCCCGATACCGTCGGCGGCGTCCAGCTCAACCGGTTCTGCGCATCGGGCCTCGAGGCCGTGAACACCGCCGCGCAGAAGGTGCGCTCCGGCTGGGACGACCTGGTCCTGGCCGGCGGTGTGGAGTCGATGAGCCGGGTGCCGATGGGATCCGACGGCGGCGCCATGGCGCTTGACCCGGCCACCAACTACGACGTCGGGTTCGTACCTCAGGGCATCGGCGCCGACCTGATCGCCACCATCGAGGGCTTCTCCCGCGAGGACGTCGACGCCTACGCGTTGCGCAGCCAGGAGAAGGCCGCCGAGGCGTGGTCGGGCGGCTACTTCGCCAAGTCCGTGGTGCCGGTCCGCGACCAGAACGGCCTGTTGATTCTCGACCACGACGAGCACATGCGGCCCGACACCACCATGGAGGGTCTGGCCAAGCTGAAGTCCGCATTCGAGGGTCTCGCGGCATTGGGCGGCTTCGACGACGTGGCGCTGCAGAAGTACCACTGGATCGAGAAGATCGACCACGTGCACACCGGCGGCAACAGCTCCGGCATCGTCGACGGCGCCGCACTGGTACTCATCGGTTCGGAAGCTGCCGGCAAGTCGCAGGGCCTGACCCCACGGGCCCGCATCGTCGCCACCGCCACCACCGGGGCCGAGCCGACGATCATGCTCACCGGACCGACCCCCGCCACCCGCAAGGTGCTCGACCGTGCCGGGCTGACGATCGACGACATCGACCTGTTCGAGCTCAACGAGGCGTTCGCCTCGGTGGTGCTGAAGTTCCAGAAGGACCTGAACATCCCCGACGAGAAGCTCAACGTCAACGGCGGCGCCATCGCGATGGGCCACCCGCTGGGCGCCACTGGCGCGATGATCCTGGGCACCATGGTCGACGAACTGGAGCGCCGCAACGCCCGGCGTGCGCTCGTCACGCTGTGCATCGGCGGCGGCATGGGCGTTGCGACGATCATCGAAAGGGTTTAAGCGCATGGCAGAAAACACAATTCAGTGGGACAAGGATGCTGACGGCATCGTCACGCTGACCATGGACGATCCGACCGGATCGGCCAACGTGATGAACGAGCACTACATCGAGTCGATGGGTAAGGCCGTCGAACGCCTTGTCGCAGAGAAGGATTCGATCACTGGAGTGGTGATCACCAGTGCGAAGAAGACATTCTTCGCCGGCGGCGACCTCAAGGGCATGATCAACCTCGGCCCGGACGACGCCGGGCAGGCTTTCGATCTGGTCGAGCGGGTGAAGAAGGATCTGCGCACGCTGGAGACGCTCGGCAAGCCGGTCGTGGCAGCCATTAATGGTGCCGCCCTCGGTGGCGGCCTAGAGATCGCGCTCGCCTGTCATCACCGCATCGCCGCCGACGCCAAGGGCAGCCAGATCGGAGTGCCTGAAGTGACGCTGGGGCTTTTGCCCGGCGGCGGCGGGGTGACCCGCACCGTGCGGATGTTCGGTATTCAGAACGCGTTCGTCAACATCCTGTCGCAGGGCACTCGGTTCAAGCCGGCCAAGGCCAAGGAGATCGGGTTGGTCGACGAGGTGCTGCCGACGGTCGAGGAGCTGGTGCCCGCCGCCAAGGCGTGGATCAAGGCCAACCCAGATGCACACGAGCAGCCGTGGGACAAGAAGGGCTACAAGATGCCCGGCGGGACTCCGTCGTCGCCGGGGCTGGCGGCCATCCTGCCGTCGTTCCCGTCGCTCCTGCGCAAGCAGCTCAAGGGCGCGCCGATGCCGGCGCCGAAGGCCATCTTGGCCGCCGCGGTCGAGGGTGCGCAGGTCGACTTCGACACCGCCACCCGCATCGAGAGCCGTTACTTCGCGCAGCTGGTCACCGGCCAGGTCGCCAAGAACATGATCCAGGCGTTCTTCTTTGACCTGCAGCACATCAACTCCGGCGGGTCCCGGCCGGAGGGAATCGGCAAGACCCCGATCAAGAAGATCGGTGTGCTGGGCGCAGGCATGATGGGCGCCGGCATCGCTTACGTCTCGGCCAAGGCCGGTTTCGACGTGGTGCTCAAGGATGTCAGCCTCGAGGCCGCCCAGAAGGGCAAAGGCTACTCCGAGAAGCTGGAGGCCAAGGCGCTCGAGCGCGGCCGCACTACCGAAGAGAAGTCCAAGGCGCTGCTGGACCGGATCACCCCGACGGGTGAGGTCTCCGACCTGGCCGGCGTCGACTTCGTGATCGAGGCGGTGTTCGAGAACCAGGACCTCAAGCACAAGGTGTTCCAGGAGATCGAGGACATCGTCGAGCCCAACGCGGTGCTGGGGTCCAACACCTCGACCCTGCCGATCACCGGTCTGGCGACCGGCGTCAAGCGGCAGGAGGACTTCATCGGGATCCACTTCTTCTCGCCGGTCGACAAGATGCCGCTGGTTGAAATCATCAAGGGCGAGAAGACATCTGACGAGACACTGGCGCGCGTGTTCGACTACACCCTGGCCATCGGCAAGACCCCGATCGTCGTCAACGACAGCCGCGGCTTCTTCACCTCCCGCGTCATCGGCACCTTCGTCAACGAGGCGCTGGCGATGCTCGGCGAGGGCGTCGAGCCCGCCAGCATCGAGCACGCCGGGCGGCCAGGCCGGCTACCCGGCGCCGCCGCTGCAGCTGTCCGATGAGCTGAACCTGGAACTGATGCACAAGATCGCCGTCGCTACCCGCAAGGGTGTCGAGGACGCCGGCGGCACCTACCAGCCGCACCCGGCCGAAGCCGTCGTCGAGAAGATGATCGAACTCGGTCGGTCCGGCCGGCTGAAGGGCGCCGGCTTCTACGAGTACGTCGACGGCAAGCGCACTCGGCTGTGGCCGGGTCTGCGGGAGACGTTCAAATCCGGTAGTTCGCAGCCGCCGCTGCAGGACATGATTGACCGGATGCTGTTTGCCGAGGCGCTGGAAACCCAGAAGTGCCTCGACGAGGGCGTGCTGACGTCCACCGCTGACGCGAACATCGGATCGATCATGGGCATCGGCTTCCCGCCGTGGACCGGTGGCAGCGCCCAGTTCATCGTCGGCTACTCCGGCCCTGCCGGTACGGGTAAGGAAGCCTTTGTGGCCCGCGCCCGTGAGTTGGCGGCCAAGTACGGCGACCGCTTGCTGCCGCCGGACTCGTTAACCCAGCTGACCGGCGCTCAGGGGCGGCGCTGAAATAGGTAGTACCGCGTCGGGGTCTTCTCGCGGTCTAGCTCCTGCTCGTGGCCGGCGGACAACAGCGTCCAGGCGGGTTCGAATCGTCGTTCCATCTCGGCGGGGTCGATGCCCCGCACGCCGAACCTCCCGCCGGGAGCGAACGCGACGATCAATAGCCGCGCGTCGGGCGCAGCTACCGCGCTGACCTCTCGGACGTACGCGTCGCGATCGTCGTCGCTCATGTTGTGCAGGCAGCCGTTGTCGACGATCAACTGGAAGTCCGCACCGATCCCGGCCTGAGTCAAATGTGTGACGTCGGCGTGGACGAAGTTAACCGAAATGCCAGCGGCGCCCACCTTGGCGCGGGCCTTGTCGAGTGCCTTTGGCACAAAATCAACCCCGGTGACTTTCCAGCCGTGTTCAGCGAGATAGATCGAGGAGTCTCCGGTACCGCATCCGACGTCTAGGGCCGATCCCGTTGGCAGCGCCGACGTATCACTGGTTCCCTCGACCAAATCGCGCAGAGTCTGCGCGATCGGATGACCGTCCCACGGGGTGAAGCCGATCCGGTAGAAGATCCGAAAGAGGGTGTGTCGGGACGCCATACCCCCACGGTATGCCTAGTCACTGCGGCTGGTCATCATTTACAGGCAGCGGCAATTCGGCGCCATTGCTCACGAGGGAAGGCCCTCTGGTCGGCCACCAGCACCTGGACGCAGACATGGTCGGCGCCAGCCGAACGATGCTCGGCGACCCTGCGCATGATGGCATCCTCGTCGCCCCACGCAATGATCGCGTCGAAGAGCCGATCGCTCACATGTGCCAGATCATCGTCAGAGAACCCACTGCGCAGCAGATTGTTGGCGTAGTTCGGCAACGCCAGATAGGCCCGAAGCCAGTCGGTTCCGATGCTGCGTGCCTCGTCGGCGCTGTCACACAGGATCACGGTCTGCTCCGGCAGCAGCAACGGCCCCTCGCCCAGAGTTGAACGGGCAGAGGCGGTGTGCTCAGGGGTGACAAGGTAAGGGTGGGCTCCGCGGGCGCGGCTCGCGGACAAGGCCAGCATTTTCGGACCGAGCGCGGCAAGAACCCGCGCCTCGGTGGGCACCGGCCGTTGCGCGGCATCCAACGCATCCAGAAATGACACCGTCGCCGCCAGCGGTTTGCGGTAGCGCCCGGGCTGGTCGGCGTCGATCAGCGGTGCGTGGCTGACTCCGATCCCGAGCAGAAAGCGGTCTCCGTGCTCAGCGGTCAGCGCCGCATAGGATTCAGCGACGTCGCCGGCTGAGTGCATCCAAAGATTCAGGATCCCCGTGGCGATCACGGTCCGCTTGGTGGCGGCAAGCAGGCGACCCACCGCGTCGAACACCGGCCCGCCCACGTCTGGAATCCACAGCGCCGCAAAGCCCAGGTCATCCAATTCCGCTGCTGCCTCAGCGGATTCGGATGGGTCGCCGTAGCGCAGTTGACTACTCCACACCCCGACACCGGTAAGTTCCATCGGTGATCATTCCTCTCGTGGTATACGCTGACCTCGGCCGCCATGGCCTGCGGCTTCAAGGGCCATGCTGTCAAACGTCGGCCCTGGTGTAGTCGGGCACTGGCATCGAGTCATACAGCCGCACACCCTTGGTGTTCAGCTTCGCGACCGCCTTGGTGAGTCCGGCGGGCAGCAGTGAGATCAGCTGAGCGCCGCGGGTCAGCGCCCATACTCCGGCTCTGGAGCGCGGAACAAGGCTCTTGGCGACTCCGCGCGCAAAGGCACGGCCGCGACGCACCGGCTCACCCATCTCCCGCTCATAGCTCGCGAACGCGCGTTCGTGATCTCCGCCCGCCCGCGCTAGCTCGCCGGCTAACACGTAGGCGCCGAGCACCGACAGGCTGGTGCTGCCGCCTACCGCGGGCGCCGGGCAGTACCCGGCGTCACCGACCAGCGTGACCCGTCCGCGCGACCAGGTGTCCAGCTGCAACTGGGTGATCGAGTCGAAGTAGAACGCAGGTGTGCGGTCGAGCTCGCCAAGCCAGCCGTCCACCTGCGGATGCATCCCGGCGAACGCCGCGCGCAGCAACTCCTGCTGCCGCAAGGCATCTCGGTAGTGATACTCGAGTTCCTGTTCGGTGCGGAACAGAAACACCACACGCGCGTCGTCCAGAGGCTGCGCGGTGTAGATCGCCGCGAGGCGGCCAGCGCCGATGTGACTGATCATCTCGCCGTCGTGCGCAAGCGTTTTCGGCACCGACATCACCGCCAGGTACCCGCCAAGGAACTGGGTACGCCCGGCGTCCTCACCGAAAACCAGGCGCCGAACGTTCGAGTGCAGCCCGTCTGCGCCGACCACGAGGTCGAACCTGCGTGGCGCCGCGTGCTCGAAGGTCACCTCGACGTCGGGGGAGATGGCTGTGATCGAATCGCCGAATAGGTACTCAACATGGTCGCGGCCGGCGTCGTAGTAAGCCTCGCTGAGATCGTCGCGCATGATTTCCACGTGCCGGTCGGATACGGCGCTGACGGCCTTGGTGATATCGACGCGGACCGGCCGCTGCGTGCCCTCGCGATAAATCCTCGCGGTGTTAGTCCCTGTGGCCAACGCCTCGATCCGCGGCAACACGCCCATCTTCTCCGAGATCTCCATGGCAGGCCGGAACAGGTCAACGGCATGGCCACCGGTCTTACGCAACGTCGGCGCGCGCTCGACGACGGTGACATCGAAACCGTGCCGGGTGAGCCAATACGCCAGCACCGGGCCGGAGATGCTGGCCCCGGAGATCAGAATCCGCATGACGACCTCCTCACTTACTTAACGTTCGGTAAGCCTAGCACGGGTGCTTACCTATCGGTAAGTCAGTTAAGCTCGTGGGGTGAGCAGGCCCCGGTCAGACACCAGACAGCGAATCCAGGAGGTCGCTCGGGACTTGTTTCTGCAGCAGGGCGTGCAGCGCACCAGCCTGCAGGACATCGCAGACAAGCTGGGGATCACCAAACCCGCGTTGTACTACCACTTTGCCTCGCGGGAAGAGTTGGTGCGCAGCATCCTGGTGCCGTTGATCGACGAAGGTGAGCAATTCGTCGACGATCAGGAGAGCCGCGGCGACACCGATGCCCGCGAGTTGCTGGAGGGCTATTTCGATTTCCACTACCGGCACCGCCAGGACCTCATGCTGGTGCTGGCCGAATTGACGATGCTGGCCGACCTCGGCCTCATCGACAAGGTGCTGGCTTGGCGCGACCGGCTCGGCAAGCTGGTGTTCGGCCCGCGGCCGACACTCGCACAGGCCACCCGGGCTGTGGTCGCTTTCGGCGGCCTGCAGGACTGCTGCCTGCAGTTTCCCGACACGCCCTACAAGGAGTTACGTGCGAAATCGGTGGAAGCCGCGCTCGCCGCGCTGGGTATGTGAGGCCAAGCCTGCATGACAACATGAAACGCGTCGCCATCCTTGGCCGCGGTGCTGCAGGGAAATCGACACTGGGACAAAAACTCTCGCATGCGGTGGACCTTCCCGTCATCGAACTGGACAACATCTTCTGGCAACCCGACCGGCGGCCAACACCCGAACGGGATTGGCCAGAAATCGAACGCAAGCTCATCGCGCGCGATCGCTGGATCATCGATGGTGACCTTGGCCGCTTCGACACCGGCCTCGAACGACGCCTGCGCGCGGCGGACACCATCATCGTGCTGGACTTCCCGCTGTGGCGCTGCGTGTGGCAAGCCCTGCGAAGGTCGCGAGAAACTCGCGAATTCTGGATCTGGGTTTATCGCTACCGCGGAGACAGCCTGCCCACCATCACCAAAGCCATCGCGACGCACGCTCCACACGCACACGTGCACACCCTGCACAACCCGCGTCAGGTGCACCGGTTCCTCGACAACATTTCCGGCTAAAGTCGCTAGCTATGCGCTTTGGTCTCTTTATTCCGCAGGGCTGGCGAATGGATCTGGTCGGCATCGAGCCCGAGAAGCACTGGGCGGTGATGCGCGACCTGGCTACCTACGCCGACAACAGCGCATGGGACTCGCTGTGGGTCTACGACCATTTCCATACCGTCCCGATGCCAACGGGCGAGGCTACTCACGAGGCGTGGTCGCTGACGGCGGCATACGCGGCGACCACGTCGCGGATCAAACTTGGCCAGATGTGCACGGCGATGAGCTATCGCAATCCCGTCTACCTGGCCAAGGTAGCGGCCACCGCCGACATCATCTCCGGCGGCCGGATACAGATGGGTATCGGCGGCGGCTGGTACGAACATGAGTGGCGGGCTTACGGTTACGGATTTCCGTCGGCTGGGGTGCGGCTGGGTCGGCTGGACGAAGGCGTGCAGATCATGCGTGCGGCCTGGCGCGACGGCAAAGTCAGCTTCGACGGTGAGCATTACCAGGTCGATGGCGCGATAGTCGCCCCGAAGCCATTGCAGGACAATGGGATTCCGCTATGGATTGCCGGCGGCGGCGAGAAGGTGACATTGCGCATCGCCGCGAAATACGCGCAGTACACCAACTTCACGCCGGAGCCCGCGGCATTCGCCCACAAGTCCGAGGTGCTGGCCGAGCACTGCCGCAAGGTGGGCACCGACTTCGACGCGATCGTGCGCTCGGCCAACTTCACCGCCCTCCTCGGTACGTCGGACGCCGATGTCAAAGACCGGCTGCAGCGGGTACGCGACCGCATGGTCGGCTATGTGCCCGAGGCGGTGGCGGATGCGATGATCGCCGGTGGCAGCGGGCCGGATTCGGCGACGGGCACACCGGAACAGGTGATCGAGCGGATCGCGAAGGTCCGCGATCTCGGGTGCGAGCACGCGATCTGCTATTTCCCGGAGGCCGGGTACGACCGTTCCGGCATCGAGTTGTTCGAACGTGAGGTCATTCCCGCACTGAGCTAGTTGCCGTGTGTCCGGCGATCGCGCCTGCGGTACCCGTCAGATATCAGAAGTGACGTACCTCGTCTTGACGGGAGGAGCGGCCAGCAGCGGAGGCAGCTCTGCTAGTCGGCCTTCGCCGGCACGGAATTTGCGGTAGGCCTCGTCGTGCTCGACTGTGTCCCAGAGTTCGTAGATAAGCCAGTGCGCCTCGTCGTCCTGATCGACGAGCACGTCGGTACCGAGGTTGCCGTCGAATGCCCGGGTATCTTGGAGCGCTCGGCGCATAACATCGCGCGCCGCAGGCACCGCTTCGGGCTTCAGCCTGAGTTCAAGTATCACCGTGATCGGCATAGTCGTCTCCTCACATCGGGTCCAGAGTCCCGCTTGCGGCGGCGATCTCGAGTCGCCCAGATCTCAGCCAAGATAACTCGATATCTCAACGCCACGGCGCTGACGTCATAGTGGGCTGACGCGGGGCTAGGGCACCCGCGCGACCAGCGGAGCATCTTGCCCTCCTCCGAGCGACAACTTGGCGCGCGCTCGGCACGTAGTCGCTGCGAGCCGGGCAAGTCGTGCCTCACCAGTCTCGGGCCCGTCGAGGCGGCGGCCTGTGAGAACGAGATTTCCACTTTTATGGAATGCTGTTGTACCTTTCAGTGAGCGCATTATTCTGGCGCGGACGACGGAGGATCCCTCGATGCAGAAGGCACTCGCCCCCGAAATCTCTACCTGGCCCGACGAGAATCCGCAGCTGATCGGCAGTCGATGCGGCAACTGTGGCGCCACAACGTTCCCGGTGCAGCAGTGGTGTCCGCGCTGCAGCGGCGGAGAGATGAGTGAGGTGCTGTTGCCGCGTCGCGGAACCCTCGTGGCGTGGACGACCCAGGGTTTCCCGCCCGGAGCACCCTACGCGGGTCCGACCGGCAAGGATTTCGTGCCGTTCGGCGTGGGCCTGGTCCAGCTTGGCGACGTGATCCGAGTTGAGGGGCGGCTGACCGAGAACGACCCGGCCAAGCTGCAGTTCGGTCAGGACGTCGAGCTCACCATGGTGCCGCTTACCACCGACGCCGACGGCGCCGAGGTCATGACCTTCGCGTTCCAGCCGGTCTAAGAAGCATTCAGGAGGACACTGAGATGACTAACGACGTGGCCATCATTGGCGTGGGCTTGCATCCATTCGGCAGGTTCGACAAGACCGCGATGCAGATGGGCGCCGAGGCCATCCAATCCGCGCTGACGGACGCCGGTTTGGACTGGAAGGACATCCAGTTTGGCTTCGGCGGTAGCCACGAGGTGTCCAACCCCGACGCGGTGACCCGCCTGGTCGGACTGACCGGCATCACGTTCACTAACGTGTTCAACGCCTGCGCCACCGCGGCCAGTGCCATTCAGCAGACCGCCGACACCATCCGGTTGGGCAAGTACGACATCGGCATCGCCATCGGCCTGGACAAGCACCCGCGCGGCGCCTTCACCGATGACCCGGCCAAGCTGGCGCTGCCGCAGTGGTATGCGCAGAACGGGCAGTTCGTCACCACCAAGTTCTTCGGAATGAAGGCCAACAAGTACATTCACGACCACAACATCTCCCAGGCGACGCTGGCCAAGGTCGCCGCCAAGAACTTCCGCAACGGCGCGCTCAACCCGAATGCGTTCCGCCGCAAGCCGATTTCGGAGGACGAGATCCTCAATTCGGCCGTGCTCAATTACCCGCTGACGCAGTACATGTTCTGCGCACCCGACGAGGGCGCCGCGGCGGTCATCATGTGCCGCGGCGACATAGCGCACAAGTTCACCGACAAGCCGGTGTATGTGCGAGCGTGTGAAATCCGCACCCGCCGTTACGGTGCCTACGAAGTGCACGCCACGTCGGCTCCGTTGGACGAGGACGCCTCGCCGACGGTATACGCGGCCAAAGCCGCCTACGACGCCGCAGGCATCGGACCTGAGGACGTCGACATCGCCCAGCTACAGGACACTGACGCCGGCGCCGAGGTCATCCACATGGCCGAGACCGGCCTGTGCGCCGACGGCGAGCAAGAGAAACTGGTGGCCGACGGCGCCACCGAGATCCACGGCTCGATGCCCGTCAACACCGATGGCGGGTTGATCGCCAACGGCGAGCCGATCGGCGCGTCGGGCCTGCGGCAGATGCATGAGCTGGTGCGCCAGCTGCGCGGCGAAGCGGGTGAGCGTCAGGTGCCCGGCAACCCGCGCGTCGGCTTGGCGCAGGTGTACGGCGCACCTGGCACCGCGTCGGCGACCATTGTATCGCTCTGAATACCTTTGGGCCGCAGCTAAATCGCCGGACCCAGTAGATCGTCCGCGTCGCGGATGATGTAGCCGTAGCCCTGTTCCGCTAAGAAGCGCTGCCGGTGCGCGGCGTACTCCGTGTCCAAGCTGTCGCGGGCCACCACGGAATAGAAGATGGCGCCACCGCCGTCGGACTTGGGCCGCAGTAACCGGCCCAGCCGCTGGGCCTCCTCTTGGCGTGACCCAAAGGTTCCCGAAACCTGTACCGCCACAGAGGCTTCCGGCAAGTCGATGGAGAAATTGGCGACCTTGGACACCACCAGCGTGGACACCTCGCCGCGGCGGAAGGCGTCGAACAGCTCTTCACGTTCCTGGGTCCTCGTCGAGCCCTGGATCACCGGAGCGTTCAGTTCGGCGCCGAGCTCGTCGAGCTGATCCAGGTAAGCGCCGATCACCAGGGTCTGCTCGCCCGGGTGCCGGCTCAACACCGACTTGACCACGGGGATCTTCGAATGCGCCGTCGAGCAAACCCGGTAGCGCTCTTCGGGTTCGGCGGTGGCATAAATCATCCGCTCGCTGTCGGTCATCGTGACCCGGACTTCGACACACTCCGCCGGTGCGATCCAGCCCTGCGCCTCGATGTCCTTCCACGGCGCGTCATAGCGTTTCGGGCCGATCAGGGAAAACACGTCACCCTCGCGACCGTCTTCACGGATCAACGTGGCAGTCAAGCCCAGCCGCCGCTTGGACTGCAGGTCGGCGGTCATCCGGAACACCGGTGCCGGCAACAGATGCACCTCGTCGTAGATGATCAGCCCCCAGTCGCGGCTGTCGAAGAGCTCCAGATGCCGGTACTCGCCCTTAGTGCGGCGGGTGATCATCTGGTATGTCGAGATGGTGACAGGCCGGATTTCCTTGCGCTCTCCGGAGTATTCGCCGATCTCGTCCTCGGTCAGCGAGGTGCGCGCGACCAGCTCGCGTTTCCATTGCCGGGCAGCGACGATGCTGGTGACCAGGATCAGCGTCGTCGCACCGGCCTTCGCCATCGCCGCCGCACCGACCAGCGTCTTGCCGGCGCCGCATGGAAGTACCACCACCCCGGAGCCGCCGGACCAGAACGAGTCCGCGGCCATCTGCTGGTAATCGCGCAGGTGCCAGCCGTCCTGGTGCAGGCTGATCGGGTGCGCTTCACCGTCGACATAGCCGGCGAGATCCTCTGCAGGCCAACCGATTTTGAGTAGCATCTGCTTGACCCGGCCGCGCTCGCTGGGGTGGACGACGACTGTGTCCTCGTCGATTCGGGCGCCCAGCATGGGTGCGATCTTCGTGTTGCGCAGCACCTCCTCGAGCACCGCGCGATCCAGGCTTACCAGCGTCAGGCCGTGGGCCGGGTGTTTGACCAGTTGCAGCCGGCCGTAGCGGGCCATGGTGTCGACGATGTCGACCAGCAGCGGCTGGGGCACCGCGTAGCGCGAGTAACTGACCAGCACGTCAACGACCTGTTCGGCGTCATGGCCGGCGGCGCGGGCGTTCCACAGCGCCAGCGGTGTGATGCGGTAGGTGTGCACGTGTTCTGGTGAGCGTTCCAGTTCGGCGAATGGCGCAATGGCGGCGCGCGCCGCGCCGGCCTGCTCATGGTCCACTTCGAGCAGCACCGTCTTATCGGACTGCACGATCAACGGCCCGTCGGTCATGTGCTCCATTATTCAGTCGTCGGCCGACACCACCGACGTGATGCGGTGGATGGCGAAGTCGCGCAGCCGCCCGGACCCCGAATCGAAGGCCACCAGCTGTCCGCCCCGTATGGTGATCGGCGATACCACCCGCTGGGTGGCCACGCCGGCGGCGTCGAGATAGCCGATCACTACCGTGTCTTGATCTCTTGCCGCGCGCTGCAAAAGCGACATCGCGACTGCGGGATCGATGCGGATATTGCCGAACGGTGCGGCGGTCACCTTACGCAGCACCGAGACGACTGCGTTCAGTGTTTCGCTGCTTGGACGCGGCGGGGGGCGGTACGGCCGACGGTGTTGCGGTGTGGGCACCCGCGCCCCCCGAGGCCGGACGTCGACGATGGCGCCGGAGGAATCTTCGGCGGCCGGGGCGAAGCCCGCGGCCCGCAGCGCAAGGAGCACCTCGGCGATCGGTGCGGGAGACACCGCCACTGTCGGAGCCAGGGCACGCAGCTGCAGTCCATCGGTGGCGGGCGCCGCCACCGCCTGGGCCAGCAACGTCGGGTCTTCGCAGCGCACGAACGAAGCGGCCATACCGATTCGAAGCTGACCATGCCGGCGCGCGACGTCGTTGATGAGGTAGGTGAGCCTTTGTGGCACTGCTGTTTTGGAGTGTTTCGTGAAAAATGTGTGCATCCAGTCACGGGTTTTGCCGATGTCGAGTGCATGCCGGATCGACTGCTCGCTGATGCGATACACCATCGCAGTGCCGGCTGATTCGACGGTGGCGACCGTGGCCAGTTCCTCGGCCAGATCGCGTTGCAGCGGCCCGGGCACCACGACGGTCAGATCGGCCTGCACCAGGAAGTGGTCGATCGGTTTGGGCAGCGCCCGCGTCATCGCGTCGACGGCGACCTGGGGGTCGGCGCCTTCGTCCAGCAGCGCGCGGCCGGGTGTGCTGATTGCCCCGCGGCCCACCAGGCCCAGCGCGTGGCTCTCGGTCAGCAGATCCCCGACGGGTCCCGGCTGCAGCCGCCTGGCCCAGCGCGGGCGCCGCCAGATCAGCGCCGCCGACGCCTCGGCTGCATTGACACCGGCACCGGGGGGCAGCTCAGCGAGCATGCCCAGCAGCAGCCGGCGATCCAGCGGTGCGGCCGTCGAGTACAGCGAATCCGAAAGGGCACCATAAGGTTTGGCGTCCGGACCGCGGCTGCCGATCAACGCCGGCCGGCCTGGCAGGTCAAGCCAGGTGCTGGCCAGCAGGTGCCAACGCTCGGCAGGGGACATTGCGGTGAACCGATCGGTGGCCACCGTTGGCGCCCAATAAGGTCCGTCACGGTTGGCCGGCTCGGGATCGGGCATGCCGCTGGCGATCAATCCGGCCGCGGCCGCCACCTCGAGGATCAGGCCCAGCCGCGGCTCGCCAATGCCGGTCGCTTTGGCCAGCCGCTTGACGTCGCGAACTCCCAGTCCGCCGCTGCGTAGCTCAGAAACCGGTGCAGCGCCCAGGATTTCGAGCAGTACGTCGAGCTCCCGCAGCAGGTCGATGACAGCCCCGGCAGCCGCGGCGTCGGTATCGTCGGGCGTGGTGGCCAACACCACCGGGTCAGGTCCGGTCAGCTGCATTGGACCCGGTTGCTCGCCGCGCAGCAGCTGCCCGACGTGGCGGGGCAAGATCACCGTGTCGGCATCGATGCGTCGCAGCAGGCCCGCCGCCAGCAGCTGCGGCACCGGCCGGTCCGCTGGAGCACCGGGCGCTGCGTCACGGGTACGGCCCATCGGGGAGCCTTCGAGCAGTTTCTCGAGCACGTCCAGCTGTGCCTGGTTGAGGCCGTCGATGAGATCGGCGATCTGTTCGCCGGTGCGTGAGGTGTCCTCGAGCGTCACTTGTCCCGGATGCCACGGCAATGCCATGCCGGCGTCGCCAGCCACCCGGACTGCGGCCTCCCCCCATACCAGGGCGCGCAGCCTGAGGTCGTCCAGCGCGCCGACCACGTCGGATTCGGGAGCGCGGTCACCGATGAGTGCCAGCAGCTTTGCGGTCGGCACCGGCGCGGTGTCGGCCTGCAGCACCAGCAGTGCGTCGAGCACCGCCAGCCGCAAGAAGTCGAGCTCGTCGGTGGCAGCCTTGACCGACTGACGGGCCTGTGCGCGCGCGGCCAGTGCGGCGATGCTGCCTGGTGGGGGCTGGGCGAGGTCTGGCCGTAGTTCCAGCAGTCGGATCAGCCGCTCGTCGGGCAAGTCGGCCAGCCAGGACCCCAGCGGGATATCGGGGGTGTTGTTGGTCATTGCTGACCAGCGTAAAGCAGTCGGCGGAGCCCACGGCGACAGCGAGTAGGCGGCAGTTTACGAGTGTGGTGGTACTCGCCCAGAGGGGGACCCCCACCCTAGAGCGGGAGACCGCCGAGCCACGCGGACTGATGGCCTTGCGCCACGTGCGCACGCGCGACCTGTCAGAATGGACCTCGTGGCTGACATTGCTGAGGGTGAGGCGCGCAAAACCAAGTACGTCGACAACGGCTGGCCGACGACGGACCCGGACGACCACGCGGTAAGCGAACTGGTGACCGATCGGACGGGTGCGTCATCCCCCTTCGGTGACGTGGTGTTCCCGGTGCCCTCCACCGACCTGCCGTACGTCCATCCGGTCACCGTCGTCAATCGGTAGGTCGTCCGGATGGCCGAGGCATCCGAGGCCCCTGCGACCTGGGAGTCGGGGGAATCCGGCTCGGGCACGTTGTCACACCTGGATGAGCGGGGGGCAGCGCACATGGTCGATGTCACCGAGAAGGGAGCCACTAAGCGCACCGCCGTTGCTGCGGGTGCCTTGCGGACTTCGGCGCAGGTGGTGGCGCTGATCTCGACCGGCGGTCTGCCCAAGGGCGATGCGTTGGCCACCGCACGGGTGGCGGGCATTCTGGCAGCAAAGCGCACCAGCGACCTGATCCCGCTGTGCCACCAGCTCGCGCTCACCGGAGTCGACGTCGATTTCACCGTCAGCGAGTCGGATATCGAGATCACCGCGACGGTGCGCAGCACCGACCGTACGGGTGTGGAGATGGAGGCGCTGACCGCCGTCAGCGTGGCCGGGCTCACGCTCTACGACATGATCAAAGCGGTTGACCCGGCCGCACGTATCGATGACATTCGGGTGCTCCGCAAGGAAGGCGGCAAAAGCGGAACTTGGGCACGGTGATGAGCGCCCGATCCGCACGAGTCATCATCGCCTCGACCCGCGCGTCGGCCGGAGTGTATACCGATCGATGCGGGCCCATCATCGCTGAATGGCTTGAGCAACACGGGTTTTCGCCCGTGGAACCGGAAGTGGTCGCCGACGGGAATCCGGTCGGCGAGGCCCTGCGCAGTGCGGTCGACGACGAAGTCGACGTCATCATCACCTCGGGTGGCACCGGCATCTCGCCCAGCGATAGCACCCCGGACCAGACCGCGGCGGTGCTGGACTACATGATCCCCGGGCTGGCTGACGCCATCCGGCGCTCCGGGCTACCGAAGGTGCCGACGTCGGTGCTGTCGCGCGGTGTGTGCGGTGTGGCCGGCCGGACCCTGATCGTCAACCTGCCGGGTTCACCCGGCGGGGTGCGCGACGGTCTTGGGGTGCTCGCCGATGTGCTCGACCACGCGCTCGACCAACTCGTCGGCAAAGATCACCAGCGATGACGCTCGTCTTGCGCGCCGCCATGACCGACCAGCCGATCTTTCTGGCTGAGCATGAAGAGCTGGTGAGCCATCAATCGGCCGGAGCCATCGTTGGATTCGTTGGCATGATTCGCGACCACGACGCTGGGCGCCGGGTGGTGCGGCTGGAGTATTCCGCGCACCAGTCGGCCGCACAGGTCATGGCCGACGTGGTAGCCGAGATCGCGGAGGAGTCCAGCGGATTGCGCGCCATCGCGGCCAGCCACCGGATTGGCGTGCTGCACATCGGTGAGGCAGCACTGGTGGCCGCAGTCGCCGCCGATCATCGACAGGCGGCATTTACCACCTGTGCCCATCTGGTCGACACCATCAAGGCGCGGCTACCGGTGTGGAAGCACCAGTTCTTCGACGACGGAACCGAGGAATGGGTGGGCTCGGCCTAGACGTCGCGTACCGATGTCCTCCCGGGACTGTGTGGGTTGCCGGCACTCTCCCGCAAGCAGGGAGTTATCCCTTGGCTGCTTGCGGGAGAGAGTGCGGCAATCCGACTAAGCGCCCAGACGCAGAGCGTCAGTTGACGACGGACGGCTGCGCAAGAGCGTCCAGCGCATCGTTTCCGTGAATGTCCAGTCCCCGGATCGCTTCCCACAGTTGCTTCGTGTAGCCGACGTTCGAATCCTGCTGTGGTTCAGCGGGTGCGCCGTTGACGTCGCCGGAGGCCGGCGGCTGCACGTCGGCCGGCGCGGGACCCTGGAATCCCGCGTCGACGACTGGCGGGTCCGCCGGAGCGGGCGGGGCCAGGTCTGCGGGGGGCGCGGGCGGCACGGCGTCCGCAGGGGGCGCGGGCGGCACAGCGTCCGCAGGGGGCGCGGGCGGCACGGCGTCCGCGGGGGGCGCGGGCGGCACAGCGTCCCCAGGCGGCACGGCGTCCGCGGGGGGCGCGGGCGGCACAGCGTCCGCAGGGGGCACGGCGTCCGCGGGCGGCACGGCGTCCGCAGGGGGCACGGCGTCCGCGGGAGGTGCGGGCGGCACAGCGTCCGCAGGGGGCGCGGGCGGGGCCAGGTCCGCGGGAGGTGCGGGCGGCACATCCGCGGGGGGCGCCGGTTGGTCAAGGGAGGCCAGCTGCACCGGCGCAGGCGGGTCAGCGGGCGGCGGGGGAGGCGGTGGCGGAGGCGCGTCTGCCGGCGGTGGTGCCAGCGGTGCCGGCTCGCCGTTGATCCCGGGCGCATCCAGCGGCGCGTTCATACCCGCCGGTGCGGGAAGGACCTCGCGCGGGGTCGGACCCGACAGCGGACCACCACACACGGGCCAGGCGCCACGACCCTGGGTCGCCAGCACCCGCTCAGCGACCGCGATCTGCTGTTGCCTGGTGGCCAGCTGGGCTGACGGGGCGAACTCGCCGCCGCCGTGGGAGGCCCAGGTACTTGCGGTGAACTGGACACCGCCGTAGTAGCCGTTGCCGGTATTGATTGCCCAGTTGCCGCCGGATTCGCAACGGGCTACTTGATCCCATTCGCCATCGGTGGCCGCGGCCGCCTGGCCAGCGAGAGCGATGCTGCCGCCACCAAGCACCGCCCCGGTAAAGGCGATCTTGGCGACGCTGACATTCGATGCGGTGGGCTTACGATGACGTCCACTCATACGCGCCGGTATTTCCTCTCTTGCACGCGCCTACGAGGTCAGCTGTCGGGTTCGGGTCGGAGAGGCCACCCGGCCGCCGTCGCACTCCGAAGCAGGACGACGTCGGCTTCACCCCAAGGAGCCGCAAGCGGCCCCAGTCCGATCACGGTGGACCGGTGGGTCCCCCGCCTCCATCCACTTACGGTGTCCCCCGCCTATTGGATGGAGCTCGGCGCGATAGGAAGGGGAGGAACGCCACTCGGTCAGCTTGGCGAGCCTCCGGAGACCGTAACGGTTTCTGTTGGTCTCGTCACGTCTTGCGAAACCCGGCGTTTCCCTCACGGTCATCTGCCAAAACCCCAGGAATGCCAAGGATTTGCGCAGGTCATACCGTCCGAAATCGGAGCGTGTCCGGGTTGTTATCGTTCCGTGACGTGAGATATTTCACATTCTCAGCCGCCGGCAAAGGGCGGTAGCACGTCGATCGTGCCGCCCGAGCGCAACGCAGTGGCCTCGTCGCGAACGGCGATTCCGTCGCACAGATAGGAGCATCGGCTCAACACTGTGGCGAGGCGAGTTCCCCGGACGGCGAGCCTCTCGACCAGCTCGGCCACTGTGGTGCCAGCACGCAGCACCACGGTTTCCGATTCGGTTCCTGCAGCTGCGCGCGCAGCGGCGAAGTAGCGGACCGTCACCTGGATTCCGTCCGGCTCGACGGGGGCTTGACCCATTGGGCTAGCCACCGATCGCGCTCATCGGGCGATCGGGCTGGATGAAGCCGGGTTCGTTGATGCCGTGGCCGGCAGGCTTGCCCCACATCGCGGCGCGCCATGCCGCCTCGATCGCGTCGTCCTGCGCACCACCGCGCAGCAGGCCTCGGAGGTCGGTCTCCTCGGCAGAGAACAGGCAGCTGCGGATCTGGCCGTCGGCCGTCAGCCGGGTGCGGTCACACGTCGAGCAGAAGGCGTGCGAGACCGACGCGATGACGCCAAACTTTCCGCTCGGCGTGTTCGGGCCCGAGTCGACCAGCCACAGCTCGGCCGGCGCCGATCCGCGCGGCGCCGGGTCCGGCCGCAGCCGGAAGTGCGGCCGCAGCGCCGCCAGCACGTCGTCGGCGCTCAGCGCGGCCTCCCGGCGCCACTGATGCCCGGCGTCCAGCGGCATCTGCTCTATGACCCGCAATTGATAGCCCTGCTCGAGGCAGAACCGCAACAGCTCGACGACATCCTCGCGGCCAGTGGTGGGATCGAGCACGGCATTCACCTTGACCGGCGCCAAGCCTGCTTCCTTGGCGGCGGTCAGGCCGGCCAACACGTCAGCGAGCCGGTCCCGACGAGTGATGGCCGCGAAGTGGGCCCGGTCCACACTGTCCAACGACACGTTGACCCGGTCCAGGCCTGCTTCGGCGAGAGCGGCAGCCCGCCGCGCCAGTCCTACGCCATTGGTGGTCAGCGAGATCTCCGGGCGCGGCCGAAGACTGGCGGCCGTTTCGACCACCTCTTCGAGGTGGCCGGCCAGCAGTGGCTCACCGCCGGTGAACCGCACGCTGGTGACACCGAGCCGGGTGACGGCGATATGCATCAGCCTGGCCAGCTCATCGGGCCGCAGCAATTGTTCTCCCGGCAGCCAGTCCAGGCCTTCCGCCGGCATGCAATAACTGCACCGCAGGTTGCATCGGTCGGTCAGCGATACCCGCAGGTCGGTGGCGACCCTGCCATACGTGTCCAGCAACGGGCCTGCTGTTGGCACGTGCGCGCGGACAGCACAGTGGTCTGTCCGGCCCTCGGTCCGGCTAGGCAGCCTCGGTAAGCCCAGTGCGGTCAGCGTCATGCGGGCACCCGTGCGAATTGGGTCGGCGAGCTGACCGGAACGATCTGCTTGCCCAGCGGCATTAACGACACCGGGATCAGTTTGAGGTTGGCCAACGCCAGCGGAATGCCGATGATCGTGATCGCCATCGCCGCCGCGCTCACCAGATGACCGATCGCCAGCCACAACCCGAACAGCAGCACCCAGATGACATTTCCGATAAGGGCACCGGTCCCAGCGGTCGGCTTGTCGACGATCGTCCGGCCGAACGGCCATAACGCGTACGACGCGATGCGCAGCGACGCGAAGCCGAAGGGGATGGTGATGATGAGCAAGAAGCTGATGAGCGCCGCGAGCAGGTACCCGACGGCCATCCAGAGGCCGCCGAACACAAGCCAGATAACGTTCAGGATCAGGCGCATATCTCCTCCATCGGTAGTGCCAGCCTACCGAGTAACGAGTAAACGGGGTGCTGGTCAGGCAACCATCCGAGTAGGATCAGAACCCAAAATTGCCGCCTGCGCAGGCGGGACGCTTATTGTGTTGCCCATCCTAGTGATCCGTCAGACAAGCAGGTGAGACCAGTGCCGACCGGCAAGGTGAAGTGGTACGACTCCGAGAAGGGGTTTGGCTTCCTGTCGCAGGAGGACGGCGAGGACGTGTACGTCCGCTCCTCGGCGTTGCCTGAGGGTGTCGAGGGGCTCAAAGCGGGCCAGCGGGTGGAATTCGGCATCGCTTCCGGCCGGCGCGGACCGCAGGCTTTGAGCCTCAAGCTGATTGAGCCGCCGCCCAGCCTCGCTAAGACGCGCCGTGAGGCACCCGTCGAGCACAAGCACAACCCCGACGAGCTGCACGGCATGGTCGAGGACATGATCACGCTGCTGGAGAGCACGGTGCAGCCCGAGTTGCGCAAGGGGCGCTACCCCGACCGAAAGACCGCTCGCCGGGTGTCCGAGGTGGTCAGGGCGGTGGCCCGGGAGCTCGACGCTTAGCCCGGCGATGATGCGCGCCGCTCGCGGCGCCAGGTGGGGGCACCACCCGCTTGCCCGGGAGACCGGGGCAATCCAGCCGAGCCTCGCAGCCCAGAACGTACCAGCGCGCCGCCAAGCTACCGGCGCGTAACTTCGACATCGGTAGGTCGTAGTATGCGGGCAGGGCACCGAGTACTCAAACCTCGATGTGAGTCGTTAGCAAGGAGGCGGCGATGGCACAGCAAGCGCAGGTCACCGAGGAGCAAGCGAGAGCTCTTGCCGAGGAATCTCGCGAAAGTGGTTGGGATAAACCGTCCTTCGCCAAAGAGCTGTTCCTCGGTCGCTTCCCGTTGGAGCTCATCCACCCCTTTCCCAAGCCTTCCGACGCCGAGGAGGCTCGCACCAGCGCATTTCTCGACAAGCTGCGGGAGTTTCTCGGCACCATTGACGGCAGCGTCATCGAGCGCAATGCCCAGATTCCCGATGAATATGTGAAGGGCTTGGCTGACCTGGGCTGTTTCGGCTTGAAGATACCGTCCGAGTACGGCGGCCTGAACATGTCGCAAGTCGCCTACAACCGTGTACTGATGATGGTTTCGACCGTTAATGGCAGTCTCGGCGCGCTGCTGTCGGCTCATCAGTCGATTGGGGTGCCCGAACCGCTCAAGCTTGCCGGAACCCCGGAACAGAAGCGGAGGTTCTTGCCACGCTGTGCGGCCGGAGCGATATCGGCGTTCCTGCTGACCGAACCGGATGTGGGTTCTGACCCGGCGCGCTTGGCCTCGACGGCGACACCGGTCGATGACGGACAGGCCTACGAACTCGAGGGTGTGAAGTTGTGGACCACCAACGGCGTGGTCGCCGAACTGCTCGTGGTCATGGCCCGGGTTCCCAAGAGCGACGGGCACCGAGGGGGAATCAGTGCCTTTATTGTCGAGGCCGATTCACCCGGGGTCACGGTGGAGCGACGCAACACGTTCATGGGTCTGCGCGGCATCGAAAACGGTGTGACCAGGCTTCACCGTGTCCGAGTTCCCGCCGAAAACCTGGTCGGCAGGGAAGGAGACGGTTTGAAGATCGCGTTGACCACACTCAACGTTGGACGGCTGGCGCTACCTGCGATAGCGACGGGTATCGCCAAGTGGTCGCTGAAAATAGCGCGGGAATGGTCCCGCGAGCGGGTGCAGTGGGGCAAGCCGATCGGCAAACACGAAGCGGTCGCCAGCAAGATCTCGTTCATCGCCGCGACCAGTTACGCACTGGAAGCGGTGGTCGAGCTGTCTGGGCAGATGGCCGACGAAGGTCGCAACGACATCCGGATCGAGGCGGCGTTGGCCAAATTGTGGTCCAGCGAGATGGCCTGCGTTATTGCCGATGAGCTGATGCAGATCCGCGGTGGCCGGGGCTACGAGTCCGCGGAGTCCCTCGCCGCGCGCGGTGAGCGTGCGGTGCCGGCGGAGCAGGCGGCGCGGGACCTGCGGATCAACCGCATCTTCGAAGGATCTAGTGAGATCATGCGGCTGCTCATCGCCCGCGAGGCGGTCGACGCGCACTTGACTGCCGCGGGTGACCTCGCAAAACCTGACGCTGACTTGCGGCAGAAGGCTGCGGCGGCGGTCGGCGCCGGCGGATTCTACGCAAAATGGTTGCCGAAACTGGTATTTGGCGAGGGGCAACGGCCCACGGCGTACAGCCAGTTCGGTCCGCTGGCGTCTCACATGCGATTTGTCGAACGCTCCAGCCGCAAGCTGGCCCGCAACACCTTCTACGGGATGGCACGCTGGCAAGCCAGCTTGGAGCAAAGGCAAGGATTCCTCGGACGCATCGTCGACATCGGTGCCGAGCTGTTCGCCATGTCGGCAACGTGTGTGCGCGCCGAGGCTCAGCGGGTTGCAGATCCGGTCGTCGGTCAACAGGCATACGAGCTGGCCGAAACGTTTTGCCAGCAAGCGACCCTGCGGGTCGAGGCGCTGTTCCACGGGTTGTGGACCAACACCGACAGCAGCGATGTTCGACTGACAGACCAGGTGCTGGAAGGTCGTTACACCTGGCTGGAGGACGGGATAGTCGATCAGTCAGAGGGCACCGGACCGTGGATCGCGCACTGGGAACCGGGAGCGTCAACCGAGACCAATCTGGCTCGGCGGTTTCTGACAGCGGAGCCACCGACCGAGGCGAAACTGTAGGGCACCACTGATCCACTGAAGCGGTCGGGCGGCAAGCTGTTGGGGCAGAATTGTCGCTATGGCTACCTATGTTGCCGGGGCGGGTGAATTCACCCGCGACACCAACTACATCACCACCCGCATCACCGCCGACGGACGCGACGGGTATCCGGTAGAGCCCGGCCGCTATCGGCTCGTTGTTGCCCGCGCTTGCCCGTGGGCCAACCGCGCGATCATCGTCCGGCGGTTGCTGGGCCTGGAAGATGTTCTTTCCATCGGTTTTTGCGGTCCCACCCATGACCAGCGCAGTTGGACGTTCGATCTCGATCCCAGCGGTGTCGACCCGGTGCTGAAGATCCCGCGGCTGCAAGACGCCTACTTCAAGCGGTTCCCCGACTACCCCAAAGGCATCACTGTCCCGGCGGTCGTCGACGTTCCTACCGGCGCCGTGGTCACCAATGATTTCGCCCAGATGACGCTGGATTTCTCCACGGAGTGGACCGCCTACCACCGCGACGGCGCCCCCGAGCTATATCCCGAGCGGCTGCGGGCCGAGATCGATGCGGTGAGCAAGAGGGTTTACACCGAGATCAACAACGGCGTATACCGCTGTGGCTTTGCCGGCTCGCAGCAGGCCTACGAAGCGGCCTACGACCGGTTGTTCACCGCGTTGAATTGGGTGAGCGATCGCCTGACCAACCAGCGATACCTGGTGGGCGACACCATCACCGAGGCCGACGTGCGGCTGTTCACCACTCTGGCCCGCTTCGACCCGGTCTACCACGGCCATTTCAAGTGCAATCGATGCAAGCTGTCCGAGATGCCGGTGTTGTGGGCTTACGCGCGTGACCTGTTCCAGACACCGGGTTTCGGCGACACCGTGGACTTCGTCCAGATCAAGCAGCACTACTACATCGTGCACGCTGACATCAACCCCACCCGCATCGTGCCCAAGGGCCCTGACTTGACTGGCTGGCTGGCTCCACACGGCCGGGAGGCGTTGGGGGGCAGGCCTTTCGGTGACGGGACGCCACCGGGCCTCACCGCCGAGGGCGAGCGGGTGCCGGCCGGTCACGGCGCCTGAGCCGCAGGCGTCAGAAGGTCAGTCGCACTGACCATTCCGCGTGTGGGACATCTCGTAGTTCACCGGAGGGGTCGACCACCAATGTCAGCAACTGGACGACTATCCCGGTCAGCCGCCCGCGCTGCGGGTCGACTGTTGGGATGGTGACCGCGAGCCGGGTGCCCGGCCGAAACATGGTGGTGGTGGTGTTGGCGGGATCCTCATACACCTGCAGTAGCCGCCAGGGTGCCCGGGAAATGGCTTCGGGCACCGAGAGCTGCACCGGATAGCGTTCGTTGACCGGTAGCTCGCCCTGCGTCTGCGGTGTCTGACAGTCATCGAGGTTGAGCACGTTGCAGTACAGGTACGGCCCCACCCGGGTCAGGTGTCCGTGCGAATATGCGCTGATCTCCGGTCGCTGCGGACCGGGCTGACGCACCAGCAGCCAGGTGCCAACCCCGGCTCCCACGGACAGCAGTGTCACCAGAGCCGCAAGCATTACGGCCACACCGCGTTTCACTCCGGTACCACCGCCGGCCTGCCGGTGCCGCGGCGCATGCCCTCCTGCTCGACCATGACGGGCCGATTACCCCCGAGGCCGGGGATCAACGAGTCGCCGCGGAAGCTGACGAGGGTCTGCGCCAGCCCCAGGATGAGCAGGGCACTTACCGCGGTGAAGCCGACCCACAATTCGGTGTACACCAATATGCCCAGTGCACCCCCCAGCACCCAGGCCAGCTGCAGCGTCGACTCCGAACGCCCGAACCCCGATGCCCGCGATTCCTCGGGCAGATCGTGTTGCAACGACGCGTCCAGCGAGGCCTTCGCGATCGCGCTAGATCCCGCGGTGATCAGGGTGGCAATCACAGCCACCAGCAGGTTGCCTGCCACCGAGGCCGCCACGGCGGCCGTGCACACCGCCACCGAGCAGCGCACCACCAGCACGGCCGGCCTGCCCAGTTTCAGGCGTGCGCTGGTGAAGTTGCCTGCGAAGTTGCCGATCGCGGCCGCGGCACCGATCATGCCCAGCATGCCCAGTTGGACCCAGCCGTTGGCTTTGTGCGCCTTGGCGACAAACGCCGGATATAGGAAGAGGAAGCCGACCATCACCTTGATGGTGCAGTTACCCCACAGTGAGGTGATGATGTTGCGGCCCAGCGGTTGTCGAAGTGTTCCCCCGACCTTTTTGACTTCCTCCGGCCAGCTTCGCCGCAGCGGGCCGCTGTCCCGGCGATAGCTCAAGGTGGCTGGGACCTCACCCGCGGTCACCTCGACCCAGCGCGGAATCCGCATCGACAGCGAGGCGCCGACGATCGTGACCGCGATGACGACGAACAACGCGCCGGGCAGCTTGAACAGGTGGGTGCAGACGAATTCGACGCCGGCCGCGACGGCGCCGCCGGCGATAGTGCCGCCGAGCAGACCGAATACGGTCAGCCGAGAGTTGACCCGCACCAGGTCGATGGTCGGCGGCATCACTCTCGGTGTCACCGCGCTGCGCAGCACGCTGAACGACTTCGAGAGCACCATCATGGCCAGCGCGCATGGATAGAGCACCATTGACGGGTAACTGCCGGTGGCACCGTCGTAGTTCATGATCAGCACCAATGCCAATGCCGTGCGAAGCGCGAACGACGTAGCGAGCGCGACACGGCGGCCGTGCTGTACCCGGTCCAGCGCCGGACCGATGAGTGGCGCGATCACCGCGAACGGCGCGATGGTGATCAACAGATATAGCGCCACCCGACCCTTGCTCTCACCGGTCGCCGCGGCGAAAAACAGCGTGTTGGCCAGTGCAACCGCCATCGCGGCATCCACCGCGAAGTTCGCGACCACCGGCCACGTCAGCGCGGTTAGACCGGACTTGTCGGCGCCGTCGGCGGTGGCGGCCCGCTGCACCATCCAGTACATCCGGGAACCCATTTCGCGGCTTCGCTGCGCCGCGGCGCGGGTGACGGTGATCCGTTCGCCGGGGGCGGGACCACGTGGCGGGGCGCTGCTACTGCGGTCCGGTTCTGGCTGCTGGCCCAGTGGCGGGAGATAGCGGTTGGCGCTCGGCATCGGCGGCGGGCGGCGCGCGCGGCGATAGTCAGCGCCGTCGGCCGGGTAGTTGGCCATGCCCGGATGCTGGTTGGCCGATCCGTTGCGGGTCCGGCGGCCCGGGTTGGAGGCCACACGGCCCGGATGATCACGCCGCCGTCCAGACACGAACCAATTCTTCCCTATGCCGACTCCGTGCGTCTGCAGGTAACCGGGTGTGGCTCGCCAACCTACTATTGGAGACGCACTGCAGAGAGGGGACAGCGTGACCAGACCCATCGAGGAATCCGTCGTGGCAACCGTGGCCGAGTGGCCCGAAGAGTTGGCGGCGGTGCTCACGGGTGCGGTAAACCAGGCCAGGGCCGCCGTCGAGGAGTTCAGCGGCCCAGAGGCGGTCGGGGACTACCTGGGCGTGAGCTACGAAGATCCGAACGCCGCCACCCACCGGTTCTTGGCGCATCTGCCCGGTTACCAGGGATGGCAGTGGGCCGCCGTCGTCGCCGCTTATCCCGGTGCCGACCACGCCACAGTCAGCGAAGTGGTGCTGGTGCCCGGGCCGACGGCGCTGCTGGCGCCCGCCTGGGTGCCCTGGGAACAGCGGGTGCGGCCAGGGGATCTGAGCCCCGGAGACCTGCTGGCGCCGGCGGCGGACGATCCGCGGCTGGTTCCCGGCTACGCCGCCAGCGGTGACCCGCAAGTCGACGAGACCGCCGCCGAAGTCGGGCTGGGCCGGCGCTGGGTGATGAGCGCCTGGGGCCGGTCCGAGGCTGCCGACCGATGGCACGCCGGGGACTACGGTCCCGACTCGCCGATGGCGCGGTCCACCAAACGCGTATGCCGCGACTGCGGTTTCTTCCTGCCGCTGGCGGGATCGCTGGGCGCGATGTTCGGGGTATGCGGCAACGAACTGTCCGCCGACGGGCATGTCGTAGACAAGCAGTACGGCTGCGGCGCCCATTCCGACACCCCGGCTCCGGCGGGCAGCGGCTCGCCACTGTATGAGCCATACGACGACGGCGTGCTCGACATCATGGAGAAGCCGCCGGAGGCCACGGCAGAGCCGCCGGAGTCCAAGGCAGAGCCGCCGGAAGCTCCGGCCGAACCGCCAGAGGCTCTGGCCGAGACGTCGGACGCCCAGGTGGAGTCTCCGGGGCCTCAGGCTGAGCCGCCGGAGTCTCCGGCAGAGCCGCCGGAGTTCCCCGCAGAGCCGCCGGAGGCGCAGGCCGATACGCCGGACTAGCTTTTCTCGGCGGCGGCTTTGATGTTTGCCAGCGAGGTGTTCATGCCCTCGAGCAATTCGCGTTCGAAGTTGGTGGTCCCACCAAAGAGCGCGTTCACCGACAGGTTCGAGAATGCGCTGACGCCGTTTTCGGCGTGACGGCTCTCAATCACCCGAGTGCCCTGGCCGTTGGGCTCGAGCTCGTAGCTCCAGATAGTGCGGTTGGCGTCGACTCGGAACGCGAGCTTCTTTTCCGGGATGACCTCGACGACGGTGCAGGTAGTGGGCCAGAACATTCGGTTGCGGCGATTGAGGTTGAGGGTGCGGGTGCCCTGCCGGAGCGGGCCGAAGGGCTTCATCCAGCGACACTGCGGGCTCCATTCCGGCATTCGCCGCAAATCGGATATCAACGCCCAGACTTTCGAGGCCGGTGCGTTGATATCGACTTGCGCTTGTAGTAGCGGGGCTACCATCTGTCCTCCCGGATCTGGAATTGTTCTTCGAAATCTATTTATGGTTGAGATAGTTTTCGAGTCCGGCCTGTGCGCCGCGTGCACCACGGCGGGCAGCGGCAAGCTGCCACACGAAGATGCCCGTACCGAGCAACCCCACTCCCAGTCCGGCCAGTGTCACCGGGCGCCAATTCTCCAGGCCAGGCACGGCAAACGCGGCGGCCGCGGAGACCAGCCAGCCCAGCGCGCCCACCGCGATGAAGGGCCATACCTCGAGCAGCACGGGTGGCAGTGGCGGCGGCTCGCGGCTCTGGCCAGGTTCGGCAGACATCGCGATTAAACATAGCCTGTGGCCCAGGGTGGGGGTACTCCCCCAATGGGGCCCCACCCACTTGTGGGGAAGCTGGGCTATCGGAAATCGCCCCGACGCCGCGGGTGGGCGACAAGGAAAGCGTTTCGCCGAAATTTGCCGCGGCACAATAAAAAGGACCAAAGTCCGTCGTTCGGCGTTTCTTATCCCGAGTTCTTGGCTTCCGTGTAACCTCGCGCCATGCCCGACAGCGATGCGCGGCTGGCGAGCGACCTGTCGCTGGCCGTCATGCGGCTGGCCCGCCAACTCCGGTTTCGCAACCCGTCATCGCCGGTTTCGCTCTCGCAGCTCTCGGCGCTGGCGACCCTGGCCAACGAGGGCGCGATGACGCCCGGCGCGCTGGCGATTCGCGAACGGGTCCGACCGCCGTCGATGACCCGGGTGATTGCCTCGCTGGCCGAAATGGGCTTGGTGGACCGCGCCCCGCACCCCGTCGACGGCCGGCAGGTGCTCGTCTCGGTCTCGGAGTCTGGTGCCGAGTTGGTCAAGGAGGCCCGTCGTGCCCGTCAGGAGTGGCTGGCCAAGCGGCTGGCGACACTGGATAGCGATAAGCGTGAGATCCTGCGCAACGCGGCCGATCTGATGTTGGCCTTGGTCGACGAAAGCCCGTGAGCGCACGCCGTTGTGCTCAGCGCTCCGACGGCACGGATGGTATTGACGGCGTGGATGTTCAGGACGTCAACGATCCCGACGATCCGCGGCTCGACGATTTCCGCGACCTGAACAGCGTTGACCGTCGTCCTGATCTGCCGACCGGCAAAGGGCTGGTGATCGCCGAGGGCGTGCTGGTAGTGCAGCGCATGCTGGCGTCCCGGTTCATCCCGCACGCCTTCCTCGGCACCGACCGCAGGCTGGCCGAGCTCAAGGACGACCTGGCCGGCGCCGGAGCGCCGTTCTACCGAGCGTCCGTCGATGTCATGGCTCGGGTGGTCGGCTTCCACCTCAATCGTGGCGTGCTGGCGGCCGCGAGGAGGGTGCCGGAACCCAGCGTTGCAAAGGTGGTGGACGGCGCCCGTACGGTCGCCGTGCTCGAAGGCGTCAACGACCACGAGAACCTGGGCTCGATCTTTCGCAACGCGGCGGGGCTGGGCGTGGACGCGGTGGTGTTCGGTAGCGGCTGCGCTGACCCGCTCTACCGTCGCGCCGTCCGGGTGTCCATGGGCCACGCACTGCTGGTGCCGTATGCGCAAGCAACCAACTGGCCCACCGACCTTGTGATGCTGAAAGAAAGCGGATTTCGGCTGCTGGCGATGACTCCGCACAGTCAAGCGTGCGCGCTGCCGGAGGCGATGGCGGCAGCGCGCGATGACCGTATTGCGGTGTTGGTGGGTGCCGAGGGCCCGGGATTGACACCGGCCACCCTGCGATTAAGCGATGTGCGGGTGCGCATTCCGATGTCACGGGGCACCGACTCGCTCAACGTCGCGACGGCGGCCGCTTTAGCGTTCTACGAGCGGGTAAGGCTCGGCTCGTGAGCGACGAGTCCGTGCCCTGGGCAACGGGTTTGACGGTGGCCGGATTCGTCGCTGCGGTGACCGGAGCCGCGGTTGTGGTGCTGAGTCTGGGGCTGATCCGAGTGCATCCGCTGTTGGCGGTCGGCCTCAACATCGTGGCGGCAGGCGGGCTGGCGCCGACGCTGTGGGGCTGGCGGCGTACCCCGGTTTTGCGCTGGTTTGTGCTCGGTGCGGGGGTTGGCGTGACGGGCGCGTGGCTGACGCTGCTCGCTCTGGCAGCGTCGGGTCGCGGCTAGCGCTGCCCGCCCGAGCGCACTCCAAGCAGCACGTCCTCCCAAGCCGGAATAACCGGCTTGCCCCGTCGGGTGTGCACCGGCTGTTCGTGCGGCGCGGTGACCGCCGGCTTCGCGGCCTCCTCGAAGTCGAGGTGGGCCACCCGCGCGAGCGGCCGCAGCGGACGGTCGAAGTCCGGGTCGATCAGCTCACTGGCCGCGTCGTCGATCGCGGTGACTGTTCCGCCGTGGGCGCCTGGCATGAAGCAGAAATGTGCGATGTTGTCGGAACGGCCCACCTTCCACGCAAGCTGCACCGTCCAGCGGCTGTCTTCGTTGCGCCAGGCATCCCAGCTGAATTTGTCGGGGGCAAGGCCGCGCGCCACGAATGCGGCGCTGACGCTCTCCAGCAGGCTCAGCACTGCGGGGCCATCGGCGAGCACTGGATGCGCGGCCGTTGCCAGCTCCGCGGCGCAAGACCGTTCCAGCAACACCGGGTGGGCAAACCGGCGGATCCGCGCGACGTCAGAGCCTGACGCCGCTGCCACCTGCTCGACGGACGCGCCGGCGCGGATTTTGGCCTGAATTTCTTTGGGGCTCAGCATGTTGGTCACTTCGATCTCGAGCTGCGGTTGCTCTGGCGGTGCCGGGTCGCCGCGTAGGACAGCCTGCAGGTGGTCGTCGGCCGCCAGCTTGAACTGTTCTGCGGGGTCACCACCCTCGCAAACGATGTATTTGCTGTCGGCATCGAGCCCAACCACTTTGAGTTCCCGCATGGTTTCTCCTCGCAGGCTCCGTGCAGGTCAGCGATGACCCGTCAGGTGCGCACTCTAGTGCAGCTAACGCCCTAACCTGTGCTGACACGCTGGTTGGTTGCGCGCTGATGACGACTCGGTTAAAGCCGCTCGACTACCCAGTCGATGCACTGGGTGAGGGCGCTGACGTCATCGGGTTCGACCGCGGAGAACATCGCGACCCTCAACTGGTTGCGGCCGAGTTTCCGGTATGGCTCGGTATCGACGATGCCGTTAGCCCGCAAAGTCGACGCGACGGCCGCCGCATCGACCTCGTCGACGAAATCAATCGTGCCCACCACTTGGGAACGCAGCGCGGGATCGGCGACGAACGGCGTGGTGTAGGGCCGCTCTTGTGCCCACGAGTACAACCGCTGCGACGAGTCCGCCGTGCGCTTGACCGCCCAATCCAGCCCGCCGTTGCCCAGCAGCCAGTCGAGCTGTTCGGCCATCAGCGCCAGGGTGCCGATCGCCGGCGTGTTGTACGTCTGGTTTTTCAGGCTGTTCTCCACCGCGATCGGCAGCGACAGGAAGTCGGGAACCCAGCGACCGGATGCGGCGATGGACTCGACCCGGGCCAGCGCGGCCGGGCTCATAACGGCCAGCCACAGCCCGCCGTCGCTGGCGAAGTTCTTCTGGGGCGAGAAGTAGTAGGCGTCTGCCTCGATGATATCGACGGGTAGACCACCGGCGCCAGAGGTCGCGTCGATGACGATCAGTGCGTCGCCGGAACCGGCGGGGCGGCGGACTGGCACCGCGACCCCGGTCGACGTCTCGTTGTGCGCCCAGGCGATCACATCGACCGACGGATCGCTCTTCGGCTCTGGTGCGGTGCCGGGATCCGACTTGAGGACGATGGGATCGCCGATGAACGGGTTCTTGGCGACTGCGGAGGCGAACTTCGAGCTGAACTCGCCATAGGTCAGGTGCAGCGAGCGCTTGTCGATCAACCCGAAGGCCGCGGCATCCCAGAACGCCGTCGCGCCGCCGTTGCCCAGAATGACCTGGTAACCATCTGGCACGGAGAACAGCTCGGCCACGCCCGACCGAACCCGGCCCACCAGATCCTTGACGGGTGCTTGCCGGTGCGATGTACCGAACAAAGGGGCCGCGGTGGTGGTCAGCGCCTTCAATTGTTCGGGTCGGACCTTTGACGGGCCGCACCCGAAGCGGCCGTCGCGGGGTTTGATGGCGCTGGGAATTTCAAGGGAAGTGTCGAGCTGGTCAGCCATGCCCACCAGCGTAGTGAGCGGACCTGGCGCGGCGACGCCGCGGGCCGATTGTCCGTATTCGCGGCCACCACATAACGCCTGGCTGAGCCGTGTGCGGTGTTTCATTCAGTGTGAGCCAAGCCACAACAAATGGCTGACCACTGGTCAGGCCACAGTGCTCCGAGGGGGTCTGGATAATTCCCGGTACCAGCGGTACCGTCTTCAGTACACGTCCAAATGTAAACCTCGGTGGGGAGGCTTGGGATGGCCAGGACGCGAATGGTCCGGCGTTGGCGCCGCAATATGGAGGTGCGCGACGACGCCGAGTACGTGGACATGCTCGCCACGCTGTCCGAGGGGTCGGTGCGGCGGAACTTCAACCCGTACACCGATATCGATTGGGAGTCACCGGAATTCGCTGTCACAGACAACGATCCCCGGTGGATCCTGCCGTTGACCGACCCGCTGGGTCGCCATCCCTGGTACCAAGCCCAATCCGAAGAACGCAAGATCAAGATCGGCATGTGGCGCCAAGCCAACGTGGCCAAGGTCGGGCTGCACTTCGAATCCATCCTGATTCGCGGCCTGATGAACTACACGTTCTGGGTGCCCAACGGATCACCGGAATATCGGTACTGCCTGCACGAATCGGTCGAAGAGTGCAACCACACCATGATGTTCCAGGAGATGATCAACCGCGTCGGCGCCGACGTTCCGGGAATGCCGCGGAAGCTGCGCTGGATTTCGCCGTTGGTTCCCCTGGTGGCCGGCCCGCTGCCGGTGGCGTTCTTCATCGGCGTGCTCGCCGGCGAGGAACCCATCGACCACACGCAGAAAAACGTGCTGCGCGAAGGCAAGTCACTGCACCCGATCATGGACCGGGTGATGGCGATTCACGTGGCCGAGGAAGCGCGGCACATCTCGTTCGCTCACGAGTTCCTGCGTAAGCGGTTGCCGGACTTGACCAAGTGGCAGCGGTTCTGGGTCTCGCTGTACTTCCCGCTCACGATGCGGACGTTGTGCCAGGCGATCGTGGTGCCGCCCAAGTCATTTTGGCAGGAGTTCGAGATCCCGCGTGAGGTCAAAAAGGAGCTCTTCTTCCGGTCGCCGGATTCGCGAAAGTGGCTGAGCGACATGTTCGCTGATGTCCGGATGCTGGCCTACGACACCGGACTGATGGAAAGCCGCCTTGCCCGGCTGATGTGGCGGATCTGCAAGATCAACGGCAAGCCGTCGCGCTACCGCAGCGAGCCGCAACGCCAGCACCTGGCCGCGGTACCGGCCGCATAGGGCTGCACGGGTTCGGTATTTATGCCGCACGTTATTACCCAGTCGTGCTGCAACGACGGGTCCTGTGTTTTCGCGTGCCCGGTGAATTGCATTCACCCGACACCCGACGAGCCGGGCTTCGCGACGTCGGAGATGCTCTATATCGATCCGGTGGCCTGTGTGGACTGCGGTGCGTGTGTAAAGCGCCTGCCCGGTTGGCGCGATCGCGCCCGACACCCGGTTGGAGCCCAAGCAGTTGCCGTTCGTTGAGATCAACGCATCCTTTTACCCGGAGCGGCCCGCGGACGTGAAGCTGCCGCCGACGTCGAAGCTGGCCCCTGTGATCCCGGCCGCCGAGGTGCAAGCCCGCCGTCAGCCGCTGACGGTGGCCATTGTGGGGTCCGGGCCGGCGGCGATGTATGCCGCTGATGAACTGCTCACCCAGCATGGCGTGCGGGTCAACGTCTTTGAGAAGCTGCCCACGCCCTACGGGCTGGTGCGCGCCGGGGTGGCGCCCGATCACCAGAACACCAAAAAAGTCACCCAGCTTTTCGACCGGGTCGCCCGTCATCGCCGATTCCGGTTCTACCTCAACGTCGAGATCGGCAGACACCTGAGCCACGCCGACCTGTTGGCCCACCATCATGCCGTGCTGTACGCGGTGGGTGCGCCCGATGACCGTCGGCTGGACATCGAAGGCATGGGTCTCCCGGGCACCGGAACCACCACCGAGTTGGTAGCGTGGATCAACGGGCATCCCGACTTTACTGATCTGCCAGTCGATCTCAGCCATGAACGTGCGGTGATCATCGGCAACGGCAACGTCGCCCTCGATGTGGCTCGGATGCTCACAGCAGACCCTGACGACCTGGCCCGCACCGACATCTCCGACCGTGCGCTGGAAGCGTTCCGTAGCTCAGCGGTACGCGAAGTGGTGATCGCCGCCCGGCGCGGACCGGCCTATTCGGCGTTCACGTTGCCCGAACTGATTGGGCTCACGGGCATGTCCGAGGTCGTGCTCGACGCCGGCGACCACAAGCTGGTGGCAAGCGATCTCGCAACGGCTTCTGACATGCTGACCAAGAACAAGCTGGAGATCTTGAGCAAACTTGGCGACGGTTCTGCGCCGGCGTCGCGCCCACGAGTCCGGCTGGCCTATCAGCTCACGCCCAAGCGTGTGCTGGGTCAGCAGCGTGCCACCGGCGTGGAGTTCTCGGTCACCGGCACCGAGGAAGTGTGCCGGCTCGAGGCGGGCCTGGTGCTGACGTCGATTGGGTACCGTGGCAAGCTGATTCGCGATCTCCCGTTTGACGAGTCAGCGGCTGTTGTCCCGAACCAGGGTGGCCGCGTCGTGGTCCCCGACTCCGGCCGGCCGGTGCCCGGCGCATACGTCGCGGGTTGGATCAAGCGCGGGCCAACAGGGTTCATCGGTACCAACAAGTCCTGCTCTTTTCAAACTGTTCAGGCCCTGGTCGCTGATTTCAACGCCGGCAAGTTGACCGACCCGGTGGCCAAGCCAGAGGCGCTGGCCAAGCTGGTGCATGCCCGACAGCCCGACGCCGTTGACTCCACAGGATGGCGTGCCATTGACGCCGCGGAGATCGCACGTGGCAGCCACGACGGACGGCCGCGCAACAAGTTCACCGATGTCGCCGACATGCTCGCCGCAGCAGCCACCGCGCAGCCGGCGCCGCCGCTGCGACGCCGGCTGCTGGCCCCGCTGCGTGACTTGTAGCCGACTGCGGGCTAACTGCCTGCCTGCGCGGACATCGCCGCTTCAATATCCTCGATACTGACCTCGCGCACCGGCTGTCCCAGTGACCAGTGGTGGCCGAACGGATCGGCGACCACGCCGTAGCGGTCGCCCCAGAACTGGTCCTCCAACGCAGCCACCACGGTGGCGCCGGCATTGAGTGCCCGCTGGAACTTGGTGTCGACGTCGGTGACGGTCAGATGGATGGTGACCGGAGTTCCGCCTAATGACTTAGGGGTCATCGACTTGCCGCCACACATTTCCGGGAAGTCGTCGTTGAGCATCACCGTGAAGCCGTTGATGCGCACCGCGGCGTGGATCAGTTTGCCGTCGGGACGGGGCACTCGCCCCAACTCGACAGCACCAAAAGCCTTGACGTAGAAGTCGATCGCTGCGGCGGCGTCGTCAACCACGAGGTGCGGGGACAGTGCGGGTTCGATGTTGATCGCCATTGTGGTCTCCTTGTTGTCGCTCTCCCTGGCCAGCCTTAGGTGGGGGCTGGCTCACGGTTATTGACTGCGCCCGCGACGCAAACTCATCGCGGCGCCAATCATTTAATCGCCAGGGACCGACAACCGACCGACTCAAGCGCTGGTGAGAACCCGGTCCCAGCCTTCGACAGATTCCGGGCCGCGCGGGCTCGGTCCCACGTAGATGGCCGACGGGCGGACCAGCTTGCCGAGTCGCTTCTGCTCGAGAATGTGGGCGCACCACCCCGCGGTGCGCCCACAGGTGAACATCGCCGGCATCATGTTGGCCGGCACCCGGGCGAAGTCCAGGATCACCGCGGCCCAGAACTCGACGTTGGTCTCGATGGCCCGGTCCGGACGGCGCTCGCGCAGCTCGGCCAGGGCGGCCTGCTCCAGCGCGACCGCGACCTCGTGGCGCGGTGCGCCCAGCCGCTCGGAGGTGGCGCGCAGCACCCGTGCCCGCGGGTCCTCCGCGCGGTAGACCCGGTGCCCGAATCCCATCAGCTTCTCGCCGCGGTCCAGGATCCCCTTGACCAGGCCACGGGCGTCGCCGGTGCGCTCGACCTCTTCGAGCATCGGCAGCACCCGCGCCGGTGCCCCACCGTGCAGCGGCCCGCTCATCGCCCCGATCGCCCCGGACAACGCTGCCGCCACGTCCGCGCCGGTCGAGGCGATCACCCGCGCGGTGAACGTCGAGGCGTTCATACCGTGCTCGGCGGCCGACACCCAGTAGGCGTCAATGGCCTCGATATGCCTCGGGTCCGGCTCGCCCTGCCAGCGGGTCATGAATCGTGCTGTGACCGTTGGGCATTCATCGATAATTCGCTGCGGGACCGCCGGCTGGTAGATGCCGCGCGCGGACTGTGCGACGTAGGACAGTGCCATCACCGACGCCCGGGCCAGCTGATCGCGGGCGGTGGCGTCGTCGGTATCGAGCAGGGGCTTGTACCCCCAGATGGGCGCCAGCATCGCCAGGCCCGCCTGCACGTCGACGCGCACATCGCCGGTGTGGATCGGCAGCGGGAACGGCTCGGCGGGTGGCAGCCCGTGGCCGAACCTACCGTCGACCAGCAGCGCCCACACGTCGCCGAATGTGATCCGCTGATTCACCAGATCCTCGATGTCAACGCCGCGGTAGCGCAGCGCGCCGCCGTCTTTATCCGGTTCGGCAATTTCGGTGGTGAAGGCCACCACGCCTTCTAGGCCGGCGACAAAATTTTCGGGGACCACAGTCATACGAAAATTCTCGCACCCCACCCTCGGGCCGACGCTACCGGCTGGTAGCACCCCCCGGGTAGCGTTGACGCGATGGCAGGAACAGATGACCAGCACATGGCGGGGATGCGAGTGGAGTACGGGTCCGTCGAAAAGGACGGCAGCCCCGATCTCGACGCGGACTGGCTCGCTGACGGTTGGCTTGCGTTGTTCCGCAAGTGGATTGACGACGCCGAACGCGCGGGAGTCGCCGAGCCCAACGCCATGGTGCTGGCCACCGTCGCCGACGGCAGGCCGGTGAGCCGATCGGTGTTGTGTAAGGGCGCGGACGAGACGGGGATCACATTCTTCACCAACTATGACTCGGCCAAAGGTGACGAGCTGGCGGCGACACCGTATGCCTCGGCGACCTTCCCCTGGTACCAGCTAGGGCGGCAGGTCCACGTCCGCGGCCCAGTGAGCGAGGTCGACCCGCAGGTCACCGAGGACTATTGGTCCAAACGGCCGCGTGGCTCACAACTGGGCGCCTGGGCGTCGCGCCAATCGCAGCCGATCGCGTCGCGCGCGGCGCTGCTCGACCAGCTGGCAGAGGTGACAGCGCGCTTCGCCGACTCGGAGTGCGTACCGGTGCCGCCGAACTGGGGCGGATATCTCATAGCGCCTGAGGTGGTGGAATTCTGGCAGGGCCGGGAAAACCGGGTGCACAACCGAATTCGGGTCATCGGCACGCATATCGAGCGCCTCCAGCCTTAGCGCGCTGACAATGCGCGCCGCGCTGCGGGTACGCCCCCAGAGGGGGGCACGCCCCAGAGGGGGACCCCCACCGCTTGCGGGGGATGCCACCCGCTGCCGGCGTGGGGGCACGCCCCCAGAGGGAGGACCCCCACCCACTTGTGGGGGAAGGCGGGCAATCAGACCGAGCCCGCCTGGCTCCTACCTTCATCGGTGCCAGCCTGACGGCGGGTGCCGACGGCCATCCACTACCGCGATGACTGGCACATGCCCCAAAATGGAGCGGGGTCTACCCGGCGGATGGCCGCATGACCAGCAGACCCGACCCCGGGCAGGCGCTCCGTCGTCATAACGACTACCTTCAGCTATAAGCACCTAGTCAAGGCAGCCATATCAGCCAGAGCGCAAAGGGGTTCTCGTGGCCGACACCGACGACAACGCAACTCTGAAGTACCCGGGGGGCGAGATTGATCTGCAGATCGTCCACGCCACCGAAGGAGCTGACGGCATTGCGCTGGGCTCGCTGTTGTCCAAGACCGGCTACACCACGTTCGATGTCGGCTTCGTCAACACCGCCGCCGCCAAGAGCTCCATCACCTACATCGACGGCGACGCCGGTATTCTGCGCTATCGCGGTTATCCGATTGAGCAGCTCGCTGAGAAGTCGACCTTTATCGAGGTGAGCTACCTGCTGATCTATGGTGAGTTGCCGGACAAAGAGCAGCTGGCCAAATTCACCAACCGGATCCAGATGCACACCATGCTGCACGAGGACCTGAAACGTTTCTTCGACGGCTTTCCGCGTAATGCGCACCCGATGCCGGTGTTGTCCAGCGTGGTCAACGCGCTGAGCGCCTACTACCCGGACGCGCTGGACCCGATGGACAACGGTCAGGTCGAGCTGTCAACCATACGCCTGCTCGCGAAGCTGCCAACCATCGCCGCATACGCTTTCAAGAAGTCGGTCGGCCAGCCCTTCCTCTACCCGGACAACTCGCTGACGCTGGTGGAGAACTTCCTGCGGATGACGTTCGGGTTGCCCGCAGAGCCCTACGAGGCTGACCCCGAGGTTGTGCGGGCGCTGGACATGCTGTTCATCCTGCACGCCGACCACGAACAGAACTGCTCGACGTCGACGGTTCGGTTGGTGGGCTCGTCGCGGGCCAACCTGTTCACCTCGATCTCCGGCGGCATCAACGCGCTGTGGGGCCCGCTGCACGGCGGCGCCAACCAGGCGGTGCTCGAGATGCTCGAGAGCATCCGCGAGAGCGGCGACGACGTCGGTGAATTCGTCCAGAAAGTGAAGAACCGCGAAGCCGGCGTCAAACTGATGGGCTTCGGCCACCGCGTCTACAAGAACTACGACCCACGGGCCCGGATCGTCAAGGAACACGCCGACAAGATCCTGGCCAAGCTCGGCGGCGACGACGACCTGCTGAGCATCGCCAAGGATCTCGAAGAGGCGGCGCTGACCGACGACTATTTCATCGAGCGCAAGCTCTACCCCAACGTCGACTTCTACACCGGCCTGATCTACCGGGCCCTCGGATTCCCGACCCGGATGTTCACCGTGCTGTTCGCGTTGGGCCGGCTGCCCGGCTGGATCGCGCACTGGCGTGAGATGCACGACGAGCGTGACAGCAAGATCGGCCGTCCGCGCCAGATCTACACCGGCTACACCGAACGCGACTACGTCGCCATCGACGCACGCTAAGGCGTGGGTTGGCAAGCGTCACAATCAAAGCCGCAATCAAAGAGAGGCCAGCACCGCCATTGCGGCGTTGTGACCGCCGATGCCCGACACCGCCCCGCCGCGGCGGGCACCCGAGCCGCACAGCATGATCCGCTCATGTGCCGTGGCCACACCCCATCGCCGCGCCGGGGTGTCCAACGGGTCGTCGTCGTCCGCGAACGGCCACGACAAGGCACCGTGGAAGATGTTACCTCCGGTCATCGCCAGTGTGCGCTGCAAATCCAAGGTAGTCGTTGTCTCGATGCACGGACGACCATGCACGTCGCTCATCAACACGTTCTGAATCGGTTCGGCCAGAACGGAATTCAGCGAAGCCAGCACCAAGTCGGTCAGCTGGTCGCGCAGGGCGTCGGAGTCAGCGCCGTCGAACAGCGAGTGCGGGGTGTGCAAGCCGAACACCGTCATCGTCTGAGCGCCCGAGTCGCGCAGCCCGGCCGACAGGATGCTCGGATCGGTCAGCGAATGACAGTAGGCTTCGCACGGCAACGGATCCGGTAGCTGCCCGGCGGCTGCCCGCGAATATGCCGTATCCAGTTGGGTCCACATCTGGTTGACGTGAAACGTCCCGGCAAATGCCTGTTCGGGTGTGACGCTGTCGTCGCGCAACCGAGGCAGCCGCCGCAGCACCATGTTCACCTTGACCTGCGCACCTTGAGCCAGTGGTGCCGGTCCCCCGCAGGCGGGTGGGGGTACTCCCCCGCAAGCGGGTGGGGGTACCTCCCACTCATGGGGGCGTGCCCCCACCCTCTGGGCGCGTGCCCCCACTTCGCTCAGTAGGCGGTCGAGGACTGCCGGGGTGACGCCGGCCAGAACGAACCGGCCCCGGATCATGTGCTCTTCGTCGCTGGTGCGATAGCGCACCTGGCCGCTCGGTTCGACAGCGTAAACATCTGCGCCGGTGGTTATTTCGGCGCCGTGGCCGACGGCCGCGCTCGCCAGGGCCGCGATCACCGAGCCCATCCCGCCGACGGGCACGTTCCAGTCTCCGGTGCCGCCGCCGAGCACGTGATACAGGAAGCAGACGTTCTGCCTTAGCGACGGGTCGTCGACGCGAGCGAAGGTGCCGATCAGCGCGTCGGTCGCAATCACGCCGCGGACTAGGTCATTGGCCACCGCATCGGCGATGGCATGCCCGATCGGCTCGTCCATCATGGCTCGCCACGCGGCCGCCGCATCGTGATCACCGGCGTCCAGGACGTGTCGGCGGGCCTGCTCGCGGGTGCGTAGCGGTTCGATCAGCGTCGGCCAGAGTCGTTCGGTCACCAGCCTGCAGCGTTGGTAGAACGCGGCGAAACCGTGCTCATCGCCGGCAGCGCCGATGGCGGCAAACGTGTCGGGGGTGTGGCCGCCGTGCGACCCGATCAGCAGGCCCGAGCGCCCGCCCGTGGCCGGTTGCGGCGTATACGACGAAAATTGCCGCCCCGCCAACCGCACCGCAGCGCCCAGGTCGTCGACGATGCGTGACGGCAGCAAGCTGACCAGGTACGAGTACCGCGACACGCGGACCTCGACACCGTCGAAGGCCTGCGCCGAGACCGCGGCCCCGCCGACCTGCCCCAGCCGCTCCAGCAACCGCACCCGAAGGCCCGCCCGGGCCAGGTAGCCGGCCGCGACGAGGCCGTTGTGGCCGCCGCCTATGACGACGGCATCGACATCCCGCGCGCGCTCGCTCAGCTCAGGTAGTCCTCGACTTGGTCGGGCGGACGCACCTCTGCCACGCGCGGGTCCCCACCGCTTTCGCGCAATGCCCGGCGCTGCCGCAGCAGGTCCCAGCACTGGTCGAGTTCGATCTCTACCCGCCGCAGGCGATCGTGCTCCTCTGACGTGGTGATGTCGCCGCGCTGCAGTTGCGCCCGCAGGGCTTTCTCCTCGGCGACCAGCTCGCGGATGTGTGCCAGGGTTTCGCTGTCGGTCGGTTTTTTGCCGTTGCCCATCGCTCTAGTGTGCCCGACTTCAGAGGTGTCGCGGTGTCGAGTCGGTAGGCTGCATATCGCCTGCAGGGACTAGTCCCGGTAAGCGAAATGAGGGAGGGGCAATAGTGGGCTCACGGGCGGGTTGCCGCATGCCGCAACCACCGACTCGCGGCGATCTCCGGAAATTCACCGGCGGTCGCTTGGCCTTCCCTGGCTGATTGGCCTGGTTGTTATTCCGTTGCTGATTGCGGCAATCGGCTACGGTGCGTTCGAGCGACCCCGGTCCACTAATGGGCCGACCGGCGCACTGCCGACACTGGCACCGTCGGGCAAGTCTGGTGCTCCGAAGTTGTCCCTGGCGCCCGTTTGCAATCACCCGGAACGGCAACGACATTACGCTCAGCGGTGATTTTCCCGATGACTCCGCTAAAGCGGCATTGATGAAGGTGCTCAGCGGCTCATTGGTTCCAGGCGTCAACATCATCGACCAAATCCATATCAACCCCGATGTCGACGCGCTGGATTTCTCAAACGCTGGGCCGATTTTCAAGGACAGCGCCTCGATTACCGATTTCAGTCTCACAGTCAACGGAGACACCATCACCTTGGCGGGCACGGCGGCATCGCAAGACCAGAAGAACACGGTCGACCATGACGCCAAGCACATCTGGTCGAACCTGAATGTTGTTGACAACCTTGCAGTTAACGGCCCCGTTCCACCGCCAGCACCGCCTGCGCCCCCTGCCCCCGGCCGTGCACCGACTTACAACCGGCCATCAACGCCGCGACAGGGGGCCGATTACTTTTGGGAGCAACGGGTTTAGCTTGGCCCCGGCCGACGAGCAGAGTCTGACTCAGGTGGCAGACAAGCTCAAGGCATGTCCAAGTGCGCATGCGACGATCAACGGCTACACCGACAATGTTGGCACCGAGGCCATCAACATTCCGTTGAGCAACCAGCGAGCCCAAATAGTCGCCGATTTCCTTGTTGCCCGTGGCGTTGCCAGCGATCAGCTGGTCGTCAAGCGCTTCGGTTCGGTCAACCCGGTCGCCACCAACGACACGGCCGAGGGTCGCGCCAAGAATCGCCGCGTCGAAATCGTTGTCATTTAAGGAGAATCCAGCATGGATTTCGTGATCCAGTGGCTGTGGTACTTGCTTGCCTTTGTGGCGGGCTCGGCTGTGGCCTGGCTGATCGCCACCAGGTTGATCAAACCCACCAGTGACGAAGAAGTTTCTGCCGATATGGCTGGCCCTGGGATGGGCGCGGGCCGATGAACCAGGTGCACTGGTGGCTCTTCGGCTTGTCCTTTGTGACCGGGTTGGTATTGACGCTCGCGCTGATGGTCCGCCCCGTCAAACGTCAAGTGCCGGTGGGGGCGTCAGCGGGCAAGTCGGACTCTGAGGCTGACGTCAAGTCCGAGTCGCCGACGACGAAGATCCCAGTCGCCGCCGAGCTGCCCACGACGAAGATTCCGGTCGCCAAGGAGGCCCCGACCACGAAGATCCCGGTCGCCAAGGAGGCTCCAACGGCGAAGGTCCCGGTCGCCAAAGAGGCGCCCACGAGGAAGATCCCCGTGTTGCCATCCGCGCCCTGCGGCCCGCGCTCCGCGCGCGCCACCCCCGATGGCGGTTGGCCGGCGGGATGGCTGGTGAAGGGCCGTAAGATACCAGGCACTACTACACCCCCGACGATGCGACATACGACAAGACCGTCGCCCAGGTGTGGTTCAAGGACGAGGAATCGGCTGCACGGGCCCTTTTCACGCCGTGGCGCAAGAGCTCGAAGAAGGGCTAGCTGGGACCGGGCAGGTTCAGCAGTAGCCGCGCGCCGCCCAGTGGGCTGTCTTCCAGCGAAGCCGTCCCACCGTGTAGCTGGGCCTGCTGGGCCACCAACGCCAGCCCCAGGCCCGACCCCGAATGCGAGGCCGTCGACCCGCGGGAGAACCGCTCGAACACCACTTGGCGCTCGGCTTCGGGCACTCCGCTGCCGTTGTCGTCGATGGCGATTTCCACTCCGGCACGCGAGCTGACCGCCGACAGCTGCACCCGGGTGGCGCCGCCATGTTTGACGGCGTTGGCGATCGCGTTGTCCACCGCGAGGCGCAACCCGGCCGGCAATCCCACGATGATGCAGGTTGGCGACGGCACCAGCGAAACATCGAGGTCGGGATAGATCCGGGTCGCGTCGTGGGCGGCGCGGTCGAGCAGTTCCGTGATGTCGACCGGCACGTGATCGTCCGACGTCGACAGTTCGCCCTGGGCCAACCGCTCCAGGGCGCTCAGGGTGGCCTCTATCCGCGACTGAGTGCGGATGACATCGTTGAGCACTTCTTTGCGTTGGTCGTCGGGCAGATCCAAGGTGGATAGCACCTCGAGATTGGTGCGCATCGCAGTCAGTGGAGTGCGCAGCTCATGGGAGGACACCGCCGCGAAGTCGCGAGCCGAAGCGAGCGCCTCCTTGGTCCGGTTCTGCTCGTTCCAGATCCGCTGCAGCATGCCTCTCATCGCCTCGGCGATCTCGACGGCTTCGCTGGCGCCGTGCACTTCCACCCGCGGCGCCTCGTCCCCCGCCTCGATCGATCGGGTCTGCTGAGCGAGCTGTTTGAACGGGCGCACCGCGAACGCGGCCAGCAGCCAGGCGAACACTGCCGCGGCGCCGATGGCGAAACCGCAGATCAGCAGCACCCTGCGGTGCAGGTTGTTGGTCTCGGCGATGGTGGCGTCATACGTCGCTCCCACGGCCACCGACGTCGGCTCCGGTCCCGGGATCTCCACCGTCCGCACCCGGTAGCGCACCCCGTTTACGTAGGTGTCGGCATAGTCGACGTTCAGCTTGGGCAGCGTGACGTCGGAACTCGACTTGACCAGGTTGCCGCGGCGGACCGTGATGATGGCGTCCTGGTCATTGGGCGAGCGCGGGATTTCGTCCAGGCCGCGCGGCACAAACGGGATCGCAAAACCCGCAGCCTCGTCAAGCCGGCGGTCCAGCCGCTCCTTGCGGTCGTTGGTGATCCCAACCCAGACGACGGTGCCGACGATGAGCACCGGAATCGCCGCGCCGATGGCCGTCGCGACCACCACCCGCGTGCGCAGCGAGGGCGTCCGTGCGAATATCCGCAACAGAACGTTCATGCATGCCCCGTCACTGCAAACGCAGCACGAACCCGACTCCGCGGACGGTGTGCAGCAGCCTGGGGCCGCCGTTGGCCTCCAGCTTGCGGCGCAGGTAGCCGATGAACACGTCGACGACATTGGTGTCGGCGGCGAAGTCATAGCCCCACACCAGTTCCAACAGCTGAGCGCGGGACAGCACCGCGGTCTTGTGCTCGGCCAGCACCGCCAGCAGATCGAACTCCCGCTTGGTCAGGTCGACGTCGACGCCGTTGACCCGGGCCCGCCGGCCAGGGATGTCCACTTCCAGCGGACCCACCGTGATGGTTTCCGAGGAGGACGTCGCGGTGGAGCCGCGGCGGCGCAGCAGCGCCTTCACCCGTGCGACCAGCTCGGCCAGCACGAACGGCTTGACCAGGTAATCGTCGGCACCGGCCTCCAGGCCTGCCACCCGGTCGTCGACCGAGCTGCGCGCGCTGAGCACGCAGACCGGGACGTCGTTGTCCATGGCGCGCAGTGCCGTGACGACGCTGACGCCGTCCAGCACGGGCATGTTGATGTCGAGCACGATCGCGTCCGGTCGCGTCTCGGTGGCGCTGCGCAAGGCCTCGGCGCCGTCCACCGCCGTCGACACCTCGAATCCGGACAGCCGCAGGCCGCGTTCCAGCGAGGCGAGCACATCGGAGTCGTCGTCAACGACTAAGACCCGAGGTGAGGTAACACCAGTGTCCATGCCGCCCATTTTGCCGGATTGTTGCCTATGGCGGTGGGAGGCCACTCGCCGGGTCGCGGGGCAGTAGCCCGGTGGCTGAATGGTTACGTTTTCGAGGCTCAGCTGCGACTGCCCGTGGATGACGCCATGCCATCATCGAATTCAGGTGGCTGGCAAAGACACTCGATGTCTGGGCCAGCGTTGGTGTTGCGACCTTTCGATTTCGCCGCCACCCCACGCAAACGAATCGCGGAGACGGATTCGTCGTGACTGAAGCCATGGGCGCGCTGGATCTGGCTGAGCTTCGTTCCGCGGCCATGGGTCGGACTCTCGACCTGTGGCAGATCACCGATAGCCCAGGCCGCTCAGCTGCAGCGCCAGCTGCCGTCGCACGGCAGGAACCCGCGCGGCCAGGCGCATTGCCGAGTTGCGGAGCGGGCGTAACGGGCGCGGCAGCGTCGCGATCCGGGTCAGCCGTCCGGTCAGTTGCAGCACCTGCTCGGCGCGTCGGCGCTGGGACGTGCTATAGGCGTCCAACGCGGTGTCGGAGCCGCCGTGCAGGACTTCGGAGAGCGCGCCGGCCAGCGAGATCGCGTCGGTGATGCCGAGATTCATGCCCTGGCCGCCGGCGGGGCTGTGCACGTGGGCGGCGTCGCCGGCCAGCAGTAAGCGGCCGGCCCGGTAGCCGTCGGCGACGCGGTGGTGGATCCGGAACCGCGTTCCCCACAGCAGCTCGGTGACCACTGTCTGGCCCGGCCCGAAGGCCCGGGCGTCCAGCAGCGACTGCACGAATGCTGCCGACGGCTCCTGCGGTACGTCCGCGGCTGGCGCGACGATGCGGAAGATGTCGTCGGGCAGCGGCGCCAGCACGTTCAGGCCGTCCTTGGCGTAGAACAGGATCACTTGGTCGCGGGGCGCCTCGCCAGCTAGACGGACGTCGGCGAGCGCGAAGGATTCGGGGAATTTGCCACCAGCGAAGCCGATTCCGGCTTGTTCGCGAACTGTGCTGTGCATGCCGTCAGCCCCGACGACGTAGCTGGCCCTGATGGTATCGCCATCGTCGAAGGTGGCCGTGACGCCGTCCGCGTCCTGGGTGATGCGGCTGGCGGTCTTGGGTCGGATCACCTCGCCGCCCAGTTCGTACAGTCGTTCCAGCAGCAGCCGCTCGGTGTCGGCCTGGGAGAGCATCAGTGTGTAGGGGTGCTTCGTCGGCAGCCCGCTGAAGTCGACGGGGATCAGTATGCGCGGGCCCTCGCGCATGGTGAATCGCGGCGCAATCAGCCCGGCTTTGACCATTCGCCGGGCCACGTCGAGGTCTTCGAGCACCTCCAGGGTGCGGGCGTTTACCGCGGCGGCGCGGGAGGTGTTCGCGCCTTCCGCCAACTTGTCGACCACTACCGCCCGGACTCCGTGGGCGATCAAGGAAGCGCCCAGCGTGAGGCCGGTGGGGCCGGCGCCTACCACCAAGACATCGGTGTCGTTCATGGTTAGCTCCCTTCTGCGCCAGTTAGTCAACGCTTGTTGGCATAACTCCAGCCTGACGCGGCATACGCGCAATGTCAACAGTTGTTGGCCTACAATTGTTGACATGAGGAGATCGTCGGAGGAGACCAAGGCCGTCATCCTGGCGGCGGCCCGCGAGCGATTCGGCGCCGCCGGTTTCCAGGCCGCCACCATTCGGGCGATCGCCGCCGACGCTGGTGTTGATCCCGCGATGGTGATGCGGTACTACGGCAGCAAAGACAAGCTGTTCGCCGCTGCGGCCGAGTTCGACCTGATGTTTCCCGATTTCGCGACGACCGACCGGACCCAGGTCGGGCGGTCGCTGGTTCGGCACTTTCTGGAACGCTGGGAGGGCGACGAGGCGCTGGTGATCCTGCTGCGGTCCAGCGCCACCAACGGCGAAGCCGCGCAGAGGATGCAGGAGATTTTCGGAACCCAGCTGCAGCCGCTGGTCGCCACGCTGGTGCCCGCCGAGGAATCCGGTGTGCGGGCCGGGCTGATCGCCACCCAGATCCTAGGTATGGCTTTGTGCCGCTTCGTATTACGGCTGCCGCCCGTCGTCGAGATGACCCGAGACGAGATCGTCGAGTGGCTCGGTCCGACGATCCAGCGCTACCTCGGGCTGCGAGACGGCTGACGGCCTAAGGGTCTCAAGGCAACCCGATGCGGCGGTATCGCTGCAATCGCGCGGCCAGCCGCTCGGTATCGGGTATCGCGCGCAGCGCGTGTACCTCGGCGGCGATGGCGCGCGACAGTCGCTGGGAGAACTCAACCGGCTCGTCGACGGCGTCCGGATGCTCCGGCACGATGACGTCGACAATCCCGGATGCTAGCAGGTCGGCCGACCGGATGCCTTGGGCCGCAGCAAGTTCGACGGCATGAGCGGTGTCGCGGAAGACAATCGCGCTGGCGCCCTCCGGCGGCAGCGGCGCCAGCCAGCCGTGCAGCGCGGCCAGCACCCGGTCGGCGGGCACCATCGCCAGCGCCGGCCCGCCGCTGCCCTGGCCCAGCAGCACCGACACCGTCGGGGTATCCAGCGTCACGAGCTCGGCCAGGCACTGGGCGATCTGGCCGGCCAGCCCGCCCTGCTCCGCTTCGGCCGACAACGCCGGGCCGGCGGTGTCAATGACCAGGACGAGTGGCAATCGCAGCTCGGCGGCCAGCGCCATGCCGCGCCGGGCCTCGCGCAGCGAAGCGGGGCCGACGAGCCCGCCGGTGACCCGCTGCTGGCCGAGGACGACCGCGGGCTGGCCGGTAAATCGGGCCAGCGCCAGCAGGGTGGTCGCCGCTTCGCCCTGACCAGTACCGGACAACAGCACCCGGTCGGTGGCGCCGTGTCGCAGCAGATGTCGCACACCCGGCCGGTCTGGCCGCCGTGACGCAACCACCGAGTCCCACGCCGGCACATCGGGTATCGGCTCGGGTTGCTGCGGTGCCGGTGGCGGCTCGGGGACATCGGCGATCACCGTCAGCGCACGATCCAGCGTTCCCCGCAGCCCATCCAGCGCGACGACAGCATCGATCACCCCGTGCCGCTGCAAGTTCTCCGCAGTCTGGATGCCTGCCGGGAATGGTTCACCGTAGAGCAGCTCGTACACCCGCGGTCCGAGAAAGCCGATCAGAGCGCCGGGCTCGGCGACGGTGACATGACCCAGCGAGCCCCACGACGCGAACACCCCGCCGGTAGTCGGGTTGCGCAGGTAGACTAGGTAGGGCAGGTGTGCCTGTTTGTGGAGTCTGACGGCCGCGGCGATCTTCACCATCTGCAGAAAGGCGACCGTGCCCTCCTGCATGCGGGTGCCGCCGGAACTCGGCGAGGCCAGCAGCGGCAGCCGCTCCGCGGTCGCCCGCTGCACTGCGGCGGTGATCCGTTCCGCCGCTGCCACCCCGATCGAGCCGCCAAGGAAGTCGAACTCGCAGACCACCACAGCCACCCGGCGCCCGAATATACGCCCTTCGCCGGTCAGCACCGATTCGTCCACGCCCGTGGCGGCTCGGGCGGCGGCCAGCTCTCGCGCATAGGACTCGGTTACCGGCACCGCCAGCGGTTCGCTGTCCCAGCTGACGAAAGAGCCCTCGTCCAGCACCGCGTCTCGCAGTTGGTCGGTCGTGATACGTGTCACGCGACGAGGCTATATATCCTGGCCCCCATGATCGGTATCACCCAGGCCGAAGCCGTTATGACGATTGAGCTGCAGCGCCCCGAGCGCCGCAACGCCTTGAATTCCCAGCTTGTCGACGAGCTGCGGGAGGCCGTGCAGAAAGCCGCTGCAGAGAACGTCCGCGCTATTGTGCTGACCGGTCAGGGCACCGTGTTCTGCGCCGGTGCGGACCTGAGTGGAGACGCGTTCGCCGCCGACTATCCCGACCGGCTCATCGCGCTGAATAAGGCCATCGACGAGTTCCCGATGCCGGTGATCGGCGCTATCAACGGACCCGCGATCGGCGCGGGCCTGCAGCTGGCCATGATCTGTGACCTGCGGGTGGTGGCGCCCGAGGCGTTCTTCCAGTTCCCGACGTCGAAATACGGTTTGGCCCTTGATAACTGGAGCATCCGGCGGTTGTCGTCGCTGGCTGGCTACGGGCGGGCGCGGGCGATGCTGCTGGCCGCGGAGAAGCTGACCGCCGAGGTGGCGCTGCACACCGGAATGGCCAACCGCATCGGGACGCTGGCCGACGCGCAGGCCTGGGCAGCCGAGATCGCCGGCCTGGCGCCGCTGGCGCTGCAGCACGCCAAGCGGGTGCTCAACGACGACGGAGCCTACGAGGACCAGGGGCCGACGCACAAGGAGCTCTTCGACAAAGCGTGGTCCAGCCGGGATGTCATCGAAGCGCAGGTCGCCCGCGTAGAGAAGCGGCCGCCGAACTTCCAGGGGGCCTGACAGTCATGGTGCGGGGGGCACTACAACTGGTCGCCGGCACGGCCTCGCTGGCGGCCGGTAGTTGGTTGTTGCGCGCGCTGCACGGCACGCCGGCTGCCCTCGGTGCTCACCCCGCTTCGATCCGGGCGGTGGCGGCGGGGTCGCCGAACTATTGCGACGGCGTGTTCGTCAACCTCGACCCCGCCTCGATGTACAACATGGATCGCGAGCAGCTGCGGCTCATCGTGTGGGAGTTCGTGGGTAACCGCGGCGGGAGCCGGCCGGCAGCGCCGATCCCGTTGGCCGCGCCGGAGCGCTTCGAGGGTGACCCCAGCCGGCTCGCCGTCAGCTGGTTCGGCCACTCGACGGCGCTGCTGGAAATCGACGGTTACCGTGTGCTCACCGATCCGGTGTGGAGTAACCGATGCTCGCCATCGGACATCGTCGGGCCGCAACGGCTGCATCCGCCGCCAGTGCAACTGGACGGGCTGCCCGCCGTCGACGCTGTGGTCATCAGCCACGACCACTACGACCACCTCGATATAGACACCGTCCTCGCGCTGGCCCTCACTCAGCGGGCCCCGTTCTTCGTGCCGCTCGGTGTCGGTACCCACCTGCGCGCGTGGGGCATACCCGAGCACCGCATTATCGAACTCGACTGGCATCAGAGCGCTCAGGTCGACGAGCTCACCCTGATTTGCATGCCGGCACGGCACTTCTCGGGGCGCTTCCTGGACCGGAACACCACACTGTGGGCGTCGTGGGCGTTCATCGGTCCGAGTCATCGCGCGTATTTCGGCGGCGACACCGGCTACACCAAGAGCTTCACGCAGATCGGCGCGGACCACGGGCCGTTCGACCTGACCCTGTTGCCCATCGGGGCGTACAACACAGCGTGGCCGGACATCCACATGAACCCCGAGGAGGCGGTCCGGGCGCATCTGGATGTCACGGACTCGGGGTCGGGACTGCTGGTACCGATCCACTGGGGCACCTTCCGGCTGGCCCCCCACCCGTGGGCTGAGCCGGTCGAGCGCCTGCTCGCGGCCGCGGAACCCGCTCAGGTCAAGGTCGCGGTGCCCGCGCCCGGTCAACGCATCGATCCCGCCGGGCCTGGGAGATTCAATCCGTGGTGGCGCCTCTGATTCCGGTGGCCTGCAACATCGCCACGCTGAGTTGAATTGCCCGGCTCGCCCCCTCGCCGCTGCGCGGCTGGGGGTGCCCCCACCTCGTGCCGCACGCGGCGCGCATCGTCGCCGGGCTAGAGTTCCGCCATGACGAAACGCGCGGCAACGGCCGCTGTCGCGGTGGTCTTGCTGACGTTGACCGGATGTGGGCCCGCGCAACCGGTATCCAGCCCGCCGTCCACACTGTCTGAAGCCCTGCCCAACGAGGATACTTTCACCTTCCCGGTGACGGACGAAAACGCGCCGCCTGGAACGATTTCCAAGGCAACCTACGCCGGTAACACGCTGAACCTCGAGTACTTCGACTCGGACAAGCTGGGAACCTTCACCCGATGACCCCCGGGCTGACCGATGCCGAGGTGGCACAGCGGGTAGCCGAAGGCAAGAGCAATGCCGTTCCGGAACGCGCCACGCGCAGCGTCGCGCAAATCGTTCGGGCCAACGTCTTCACCCGGATCAACGCGATCCTGGGCGTGCTACTGCTGATCGTGCTGGCGACGGGCTCGGTGATCAACGGGCTGTTTGGCCTGCTCATCATCGCCAACAGCGTCATCGGCATGGTCCAGGAGATCCGGGCCAAGCAGACCTTGGACAAGCTGGCGATCGTCGGGCAGGCGAAACCGTTGGTGCGCAGGCAATCCGGGACTCGAACACTGGCGCCCAGCGAGGTCGTGTTCGACGACATCATCGAGCTCGGCCCCGGGGATCAGATTGTCGTCGACGGCGAAATCCTCGAGGAGGAGAACCTGGAGGTCGACGAATCGCTGCTGACCGGGGAGGCGGATCCGATCGCCAAGGCCGTTGGCGACGCGGTGATGTCGGGCAGCTTCATCGTCGCCGGTACCGGCGCCTATCGCGCTACGAAGGTCGGCCCGGAGGCCTATGCCGCCAAGCTCGCCGAGGAGGCCAGCAAGTTCACCCTGGTGAAATCCGAACTGCGCAACGGTATTAACCGGATTCTGCAGTTCATCACCTACCTGTTGGTGCCGGCCGGTCTGCTGACGATCTACACCCAGTTGTTCACCACGCACGCGGGGTGGCGCCAGTCCGTACTGCGGACGGTCGGTGCGCTGGTGCCGATGGTGCCCGAAGGCCTGGTGCTGATGACGTCGATCGCGTTCGCCGTCGGCGTCATCAGGCTTGGTCAGCGCCGATGCCTGGTGCAGGAGTTGCCCGCCATCGAGGGATTGGCCCGGGTCGACGTGGTCTGCGCCGATAAGACGGGCACCTTGACCGAAAACGGTATGCGGATCTGCGACGTCGAGGAACTTAATGTGACTCAGCAAAGGGAACGTGTCGCCGATGTGTTGGCCTCGCTGGCCGCAGCCGACGCGCGACCCAATGCCAGCATGCAGGCGATCGCCGAGACCTATGACCGGCCACCCGGCTGGATCGCCACGGCGAGTGCACCTTTCAAGTCGGCCACCAAGTGGAGCGGTGTGTCCTACCAACACCGCGGCAACTGGGTTATCGGCGCACCCGATGTGCTGCTCGACCCGGCTTCGGCGGCCGCTGAACAGGCCGAGCGGATCGGGGCGCAGGGGCTGCGGGTATTGCTGTTGGGCGCCGCCGAGGTAGCCGTGGATGACCCGGATGCGCCGGGCCAAGTCACGGCGGTCGCCCTGGTGGTGCTTGAGCAGAAGGTGCGGCCAGACGCCCGTGAAACATTGGATTACTTTGCCGCCCAGGATGTTTCGGTCAAGGTGATCTCCGGCGACAACGCGGTGTCGGTTGGCGCCGTTGCCGGCAGGCTCGGGCTGCATGGTGAGACGATGGACGCGCGTCAACTCCCAACAGACCCGGCCGAACTGGCGGACACGCTGGAAACCTACACCACCTTCGGCCGGGTGCGGCCCGACCAAAAGCGCGCCATTGTGCACGCCCTGCAATCGCACCGGCACACCGTTGCGATGACCGGCGACGGCGTCAACGATGTGCTGGCCCTCAAGGATGCCGATATCGGTGTCGCGATGGGTGCGGGCAGCCCGGCGTCCCGCGCGGTCGCGCAGATCGTGTTGCTGGACAACAGGTTCGCCACGCTGCCCTATGTGGTCGGCGAGGGCCGGCGGGTGATCGGCAACATCGAACGCGTCGCCAACCTGTTTTTAACCAAGACGGTGTATTCGGTGCTGCTGGCGTTGATGGTAGGTACCGAATGCCTGCTTTCCAAACTGCTGAAAGCGGATCCGCTGCTGTATCCCTTTCAGCCGATCCACGTCACCATCGCGGCGTGGTTCACGATCGGAATCCCATCGTTCATCCTGTCGCTGGCACCCAACAATGAACGCGCTTATCCGGGGTTCGTGCGGCGGGTGTTGACGTCCGCACTGCCGTCCGGACTTGTCATCGGCGTCGCGACGTTCACCTCCTACCTGGTGGCCTACCACGGCCGCCACGCCACGTTCCAGCAACGGGATCAGGCGTCGACCGCGGCGCTGATCACGTTGCTGGTGACCGCACTTTGGGTGCTCGCGGTGGTGGCGCGCCCCTACCAGTGGTGGCGGGTAGCGCTGGTCATTGCCTCCGGCCTGGCTTATGTGGTGATCTTCAGCATCCCGCTAGCCCAGGAGAAGTTCCTGCTCGACCCGTCGAACATGGTGGTGACGTCGACCGCGCTGGGGATCGGCGTGCTGGGCGCCGCGGCGATCGAGGCAATATGGTGGATTCGGGCCAGGATGCTTGGCGTGCAGCCGCAGTTGTGGCGCCAGCCGGCTAGGGCCGGCTAGGGCGGCAAGGGTGGCCAGGGCACCGACAAGTTAGGGTTTTACCAGCAACGTAGGATTCCCAGGCATCCTGGGGATCTCTGGGGAAGGGACGACGCGCATGGGAATCCTGGACAAGGCAAAGGACCTGTTGTCGCAGAACGCCGACAAGGTCGAGATGGCGATCGACAAGGCCGGCGAGTTCGTCGACGACAAGACGCAGGGTAAGTACTCCGACACCATCCACAAGGTGCAGGAAGAGGCCAAGAAGGTCGTCGACACGGGCGATCAACAGAACTGAGTCCATGGCGAAACTCTCCAGATCCATCGACGTACCGCTGCCTCCCGAGGTGGCCTGGCAGCATGCCTCCGACCTGTCCCGATACAAGGAATGGCTGACCATCCATCGGGTGTGGCGCAGCAAGCTGCCCGACGACATACAGAAGGGCACGGTCGTCGAGTCGATCGTCGAGGTCAAGGGCATGTACAACCGGATCAAATGGACGGTTGTGCGCTACAAGCCGCCGGAAGGCATGACGCTCAACGGCGATGGTGTCGGCGGTGTGAAGGTCAAGCTGATGGCCAAAGTTGCGCCCAAAGACGAGGGCTCCGTCGTCGGCCTTGACGTGCACCTCGGTGGTCCGGCGCTGTTCGGACCGATCGGCATGATCGTTGCCGCCGCGCTGCGAAGCGACATCAGCGAATCGCTGCAGAATTTCGTCACGGTGTTCACGGTCCCTGATCCGGGCATGAACGGAGATCGTGGCGTCCGTCGCTGATCGCCTGGCGGACCTTTTTCGAACAACCGTCCGCGTCGACCTGCCAGTGCGGATCCGCGCCTGGGACGGAAGTGAGGCCGGGCCCGCCGATGGCCCGGTGCTGGTAGTACGTTAGCGGCGCGCTTTGCGTCGATTGCTCTGGCGCCCAGGTGAACTCGGCCTGGCGCGGGCTTACGTGACCGGTGACATCGATGTCGATGGTGATCTGACCGACGGTCTGCGGCAGGCCTGGCGGCTGGCCCGATCGCACCCCGGCGCCGCGATCTCGCTGCGGGGCAGGACGGTGGCGGCGTTGCGTGCCGTGCGGCTGGGGGCGTTGGGTCCGCCACCCAGAACCCCGGCCAGCGAGGCGCGGTTGTCCGGCCGGTTGCACACGCGGCGCCGCGATCGGGCCGCGATCGCCCACCACTACGACCTGTCCAACGATTTCTATCGGCTGCCGCTCGACGACTATATGACTTACTCGTCGGCGTATTTCACCCGCCAGGGTCAGCCGCTGCACGATGCGCAGACCGCGAAGCTTGATCTGATCTGCCGCAAGCTCGGCCTCAAACCAGGTATGCATCTGCTGGATGTCGGTTGCGGCTGGGGATCGTCCCCCGCAAGCGGGTGGGGGTACTCCCCTGCGGAGCGGGGACCCCACCGCTCGCGGGGGAGTGCCCCCAGATCCTGCACGCGGCAGAGCGCCCCGGCGTGCGCGCCACCGGTATCACGCCGTCTGCCCAGCAGCGCGATTTCACGGTCGCCCGTGCCGTCGAGCGCGGCCTGGGCGACCGCGTTGAGGTTCGTTTGCAGGATTACCGCGATTTCGGCAATCTCGCGAGCTCTGCGGCGGCCTTCGACGCGGTCGGTTCGATCGAGATGGGCGAGCACGTCGGAGAGCAGTTGTACCCGGCCTACGTCCGCATGCTTGATCGCGCGTTAAAGCCTGGGGGCAGGCTGTTGTTGCAGCAGATGTCGCGCCGAGCCGATGCAGCCCGCGTGGGGGAGCATTCATCGAGGCCTACATCGCGCCCGATATGCACATGCCGCCGCTCTGGCAGACGCTGCGCTACTTGCAAGACGCGGGCTTCGAGATCCTCTCCGGCGAGGCGATGCGCGAGCACTACGCACGCACCGCCGAGCATTGGATCAACACGCTGGAGAGCCGCTTCGACGAATTCGTGGCACTGCAAGGCGAAGAAGTCGCCCGGGTGTGTATCTGGCCGGCGGCAGGTTCGCGTTCGAGGAAGGCCGGATGGGCGTGGATCAGGTCTTGGCAGCAAAACCAGCCGTCAAACCCGGCCGATGAGTTTCTGGTTTGGCGCCAGTCGATATGGGTGAACCCCGATCACAGGGTCAGGACACACTACGAGGAGGTCATTGTGCCCATCCGTGATGGCGCGCCGCTGGGCGCTCCCTGCTGGATCGATTTGACGACATCGGAGGTCGACCGCGCCCAGGACTTCTACGGCACGGTATTCGGCTGGACGTTCGAATCTGCCGGACCCGAGTACGGCGGATACATCAACGCCGCCAAGGACGGCCACCGCGTCGCCGGCCTGATGGCCAATCGGCCTGAGTTTCAGTCTCCGGACAATTGGGCCACGTACTTCCACACCGCCGACATCAACGCGACGATGTCTGCGGTGACGGCGGCGGGTGGTTCGGTGTGCCTGGAGGCGATGGAAGTACCTGCCAAGGGCTACATGAGCCTCGCGACCGACCCGTCGGGCGCGTCCTTTGGGTTGTGGCAGCCGGTGGAGCACCGTGGCTTCGAGGTGATCGGTGAGGCCGGCTCTCCGGTCTGGCACCAACTGACCACGCGCGATTACCGCGCCACAGTCGAATTCTACCGCGAGGTCCTCGGATGGCGGACCGAGCAGACTTCTGATACTGACGAATTCCGTTACACCACAGCGTGGTTCGGCGACCAGCAATTACTCGGCGTCATGGACGGCGCCGCGTTCCTGCCCCAGGACGTGCCGTCGCATTGGAGCATCTTCTTCGGTGCCGCGGATGTCGACAAGACGCTGCAGATGATCACCGAGAACGGCGGCGCTGTGGTGCGGGCGGCCGAGGACACCCCGTACGGTCGGCTGGCCGCGGCGACCGACCCGACGGGTGTCATCTTCAACTTGTCGTCGTTGCAAAGCTGAGGTGCCGAGCGTCGCGCTGGCGTGTCCCCCGCAAGCGGGTGGGGGTACTCCCCTGCGGAGCGGGGACCCCACCCGCTCGCGGGGGAGTGCCCCCAGCTCGCCTATCGGCGCCACGCTAGCGCGACATTCGGTCACACAGGCTCAGGTCCAAGTCAGCTAATCTCGCAACTATGACTCGCCGGCTGCGCCCTGGTTGGTTGGTGGCGCTTTTCGCCGCGATCGTGTCGGTTAGCGCCTGGATGCCCTGGTTGACAACGAGAGTCGGCGGTGGGGGCTGGGCCAACGCCATCGGGGGCACGCACGGCAACCTGGAACTCCCGCCGGGGTTCGGCGCCGGACAGCTCATCGTGTTGCTGTCCTCCACACTGCTGGTGGCCGGGGCAATGGTCGGCCGTGGCCTGTCGGTGAAGCTTGCTTCGATTGCCGCGCTGCTGATTTCGCTGCTCATCGTGGCGCTCACGGTGTGGTACTACAAGCTCAACGTCAAGCCGCCGGTGTCAGCCGAATACGGCCTCTATGTCGGTGCAACAGCCGCCGTTTGCGCGGTGACATGCTCGATTTGGTCAGTTGCTGCGGCACTGGCTTCCAGTCGGTTTAGGCGGTGAGGTCTCAGCCCGACGGGAACTCGTGCTTACCTGAGGTGGCGCTCTCGCCGGGCTCATTGACGCCGAACACAAAGGGCGCGAACACGACTTCGCGGCCATCCGGGTCGCGATAGGTGACCGCTCCGGTCGCTTCCCAGTACGGGTGCTGCTCCACGGGTTCGACCGCCGCGGCTTGCAGGCGTGCGACCGCTGCCTGCTGCGCCTGTTCGTCAGGGAAGTACAGGCATAGCTGTTCATGGTGGTCCACCGCGACCGGGTCGACCGATTCAACGACTTCGAGCGTCAGGTTCCAGCTGGGCAGGCCGAATATCGCGCCCTTGCTGCCGAAGCTGGCCTCGAAAGTCTCGTAGAGCGGCAGCCCCACCAGCTCACGGTAAAACCGCACCGTTTCTTCGAAGTTCGACGAGCGCCGAGCGAAACGGATTGCGCCGATCGACGCCAACTGCAGGGGCCAGTGCGTTGTCCGGCGCGGCAAGCCGGGGAACATCGCTACAGCCCGATCGCGCTTGCTGCCGACTCGGCGGTATCCCAGCGTCGCAGCTGTGCGCCGGGTGCCCACGTCGAATGCGTGCCGCTGGAAATACGTTCCGGCAGTTGGAGTTTGCACACCGGGCCGTCAGCGATCCGGGCAGCGTCGAAGACGAGGCAGTACGAGGCGTCGGCGTTCATGTCGGTGGTGAGGGTGACCAGGTAGCCGTCGTCTTCACCGGTGGCGCCCAGGCGCGGCGCCATCGCGGTCTCACTTCCGTAGACGCCGTCGCCGAAGGAGTAGCCCTCCTGGTTTCCGGTGAGCAGGTCGTGTTTGACCAGTCCGTCGAACAGGAACCATCCCGGTTTGCCGGTAGCGGCATAGGTGTAGCGGTAGTTGCGGGCGGCGTAGTCGGCATTGATCATCCCGAATTCGGTGATGGAGTCCGACAGTTGCTCTTCTTTCACCGCGCCGGTGACCAGGTTGAATCGCCACCGGTGCAGCCGGGACTGCAGGCGATCCAGCGCCAGGAACCTAAAGAGCCGTTCCCATTTCGTTCCGCCGGTGTCAAGCGGTTGGGGATCGCCTTCGAAGAAGCCGTCGAGCACGATTTCGTCACCATCTTCGTAGGCGTTGACGAAGTGCAGCACGAACGTCGGGTCCGCCTCAAACCATCGAATGTCAGCGGTTCCGCCCCGGCGCGGGAGCACCGCGAAGCGCGACGGAATGTCCGGATAGAAACGCGGCAGGTGCACATTGTGCTCCAGCAGCCTCGGATCCCAGAACAACGGGAAATCATTGAGAATCACGTAGTTTTCGGTGAACGCCATGTCGTGCGGCAACCGCGGCCCGGGCAACGGGATGTCGACGTAGTGGGCCAGCTCGTTGCTCTGGTCGACGACGCCGTAGCGCATGTACGGGTCTTGCTTGCTGTAGTTGAAGAACAGCAGTTCGCCGGTTTTGTTGTCTACCTTCGGATGCGCGGACACGCCCCAGTCAACCGGGAAGCGTCCGTTCCAGGTCTCCTTGCCGAGCGTGTTGGCCGAGTACGGGTCGACCCGGTACAGATCACCGCATTGGTAGAAGCTGGTCAGCGCAATACCCCGGTGGAGGATCACGTCGGTGCTCGAGGCGTCCTTCATCCGGGTACGAGCACCCCAGCCCTTCTCCCGTTTGGCGAGCTGCACCGGTTCGGCCAAACCCGGCCACAGCGGCTCGCCCGCCTCGTTTTCCGCCAAGAAACCGTCTGTGCGGACAAAGCGGTTGCGGTAGAAGGCTTTTCCATCGCGGAAGCCGACCACGTGCAGCATGCCGTCGCCGTCGAATGGGTGATAGGTCTTCAACGCCGGGTGCAGCGGGTTCTCGGTGTTGCGCAGGTAGATGCCGTCCAAGTCGCGCGGGATCTCTCCCTCCACGGCGGTGAGGTCGTCGGCGGCCCACTCGGTGGTCTGTGGACGCCACGGTCCGGTCCGGTAGGGGTGGTCGTCGTCTTCGGGCAGGGTCGACAGGAACTTGCCCACGATTTCAACATCCATGTCACAAGCCTTTTGTCGTGCTGACAACGAAACTGACCGTGGTGGCGGTGCTGCCCCCGAAATTGAGCGTGCCGAAGGTTCTCGCATCCTCGACCTGATAATCGCCGGCCCCGCCGCTGACTTGCTTTGCCGCATCCAGGAGCATGCGTACGCCGGACGCCCCGACGGGGTGTCCGCCGCCGATCAATCCTCCGCTGGGGTTGATCGGCAGCCGGCCGCCGATCTCAATCTCGCCATTTTCGATGGCCTTCCACGATTCGCCCGGCCCGGTCAACCCGATGTGGTCGATGGCCAGGTACTCGCTGGGGGTGAAGCAGTCGTGCACCTCGATCCCGTCGAGGTCGTCGAGGGTCACTTGCGCGCGTCGCAACGCGTCGAGCACCGCGGCCCGCACATGGGGTAGCACGTAGGGGTCGTCGGCTGCGCGGTCCAGTTTCTGCCGCAGACCCAGCCCGACGGTGCGGTGTCCCCAGCCATCGATGCGGCCGATCGGGCGCGCATCTGGATGATCCCGCAGAAAGGCATCGCTGACCAGGACCAATCCCGCACCGCCGTCGGTCATCTGGCTGCAGTCGAATCGGCGCAGCCGGCCTTCGGTGATCGGGTTGGTCGCGTCGTCATCCGTGATGGGGTCGGGGATTGTCCAGGCGCGCGTCTGGGCGTTGGGGTTGCGCCGGGCGTTGGCGAAGTTGAGCCGCGCAATGGCCCGTAGATGCGTGTCGTCCAGGCCGTAGCGCCGGTCGTATTCGTCGGCGACCTTGGCGAACATCGATGGCCACAGGTAGCGCGCGTGGGCTCCCTCGTGACCGGTCCACGCGGCGGCACCGAGATGCTGGGCGGCGGTGTCGCCGGGCACCGTTTTTTCCAGCTCGATTCCCACCACGAGTGCGGTGTCGTAGGCGCCGCACCGCAGGTCAGCGATCGCCGCCAGCACCGCTACACTGCCGGACGCGCACGCGGCTTCGTGCCGCGAGGCCGGGGTGTCCCAGAGGTCGTCGCAGACCGTGGCCGGCATCGCCCCGAGGTGGCCCTGGCCGGCGAACATCTCGCCGAAGGCATTCCCGACGTGGACCACTTCGATGTCGGCGGCGTCCACCTTGGCCGAGGCGAGCGTGCCCTCGACGACCTCGGCGGTCAGAGCGGCGAAGTCTCGGTCTTCTTTGGTGAGGTTGCGGGCGAAATCGCTTTGGTAGCCGCCGAGAATCCACACACCTGTCGAGCCATCCATACGCCGCACGGTACTCCTGGATGACTTGCCCGTTCGGCCGTATCCGCGAGCTTGTCTGCCAAAGCGCCTGCAAAAGGGCGGCCCCGCCGGCTCTCGGGCTGAACCGACGGGACCTGGGTGTGCGCGTAGGCCGGCCGACGCGCACACCTCTTGGAAACATTGCCCTTCAACGGCGGTAGACAAACATGCTGGCTCAACCTCGCTGTCGACATTAGGAAGGAGGTTGTCCCGGTCTTCGTGGAATTTGAGGTGGCGGTCCCTCGCCTGAGGCCTGCCGGATGGTAGGTCTTCGGGTGAACGACCAAGAACACCCACGAAGGAAGGGACCGCCATGAGAACCGTACCTACTATTCGCGTTGCTGACACGGCCGATGCCGTGGTGTTGCCTGATCTGCCGGAGGAGATCGCACTGGCGCTGACCGATATCGCTGGCGCGGCGCGAGAGGGGCTGTTGGCGATGAGCGTGGCCGCCGGGATAGCGGTGATGCAGGCATTGTTTGAGGCCGAGATCGCTGAGGTGGCCGGACCGAAAGGCAAGCATGATCCGGACCGGGCCGCGGTGCGTCATGGCAGCGGGCGCGGCTCGGTCACGCTGGGCGGGCGCCGGGTGGCGGTGGATCGGCCGCGGGCGCGCACCCTGGATGGGCACGAGGTGCCGCTGGTCAGCTACACCCACTTCGCTGCCGAGGACGTGCTGACGCGGGTGGTGATGGAGCGGATGCTGGCCGGGGTGGCCACTCGCCGGCACGCGCGGGTCGCCGAGCCGGTCGGCACCGTGGTGGACAAGGAGGCGAAATCGACGAGCCGCTCGGCGATTTCGCGCCGGTTTGTCAAGCAGACCGAGACCGCGCTGGCCGAGCTGATGGCCCGCGACCTGACGGGCGAGGACATCAAGGTGCTCATGCTCGATGGTGAGCACATGGCCGAGCGGTGCGTGGTAGTCGCGCTGGCCATCACCGCCGACGGAACGAAGAAGCCGGTCGGGCTGTGGGACGGCTCCACGGAGAACAAGACCGTGGTGCGCTCGCTGTTGGCCGACCTGGTCGACCGTGGCTTGACGGTCGATGACGGGCTGTTGGTGGTCATCGACGGCGCCAAGGCGCTCTCGGCGGCGGTGCGGGAGGTGTTCGGCGCCAAGGCCCTTATCCAAAGATGCACCCTGCACAAGCGGCGAAATGTCGCTGATCACCTGCCCGACAAGGAGCAGGTCTGGGTGGATGCCAAGCTGGTCAAGGCGTTCGCTCACCCTGACCCCGACACCGGGCTGGCCAACGCCAAACGCCTTGCCACGCAACTGGATAAGAGCTATCCGAGCGCGGCCTCGTCGCTACGCGAGGGGCTGGAAGAGATGTTCACCGTCGCACAGCTCGGCATCGACGGCCGCCTCGCCAAAACACTGACCACCTCCAACCCGATCGAGTCGATGATCTCGATAGCCCGAACGACCAACCGTAACGTCACCCGCTGGCGCGACGGGCAGATGGTGCTGCGCTGGACTGCGGCCGGCATGCTCAACGCCGAACGGTCCTTCCGCCGCATCAAGGGCTACAAGCAGATGCCCCAGCTCGTCGACGCCCTACACCGACACGCCAATCCCGACACCGACACCGTCGGTGCCGCCGCATAGAGTTCACCGTGGATCGTCACCAAAATTCCACGCGACTCGGGACATGCTCTTAGGAAGCTCGGGTCCGTTTAGGTGTCGTGACGGGATGGCCGGATGTTGCGGTGGTCCTGGGTGTCAGCGAAGATGCGCTTGGTCTTGGAATGGAGTGTGCTGCAACTCATTACGCGCACCCATCGGTTGCCCTTAGTGCAGGGTGAACGGACGGCTGGTGCCGGTTGGCTGGCCGTCCCCCTTCCGACTCAGGATGCCCAGGCGTCACAGCAAGTACGCGGTAACGATCTGCCCACCTAGGAGCGACAGCGGCGAGACTTCTCGCGGCGCAGCACCTAGATTGTCGCGAGGCGGGCAAAACCCACCCCTGATCCTCCGGTGTCTCGAGTACCGGATTGGTGGCGGCCTGATCATGGCCGCGGGTGCAAGGTCTCCGCCGAGATTTGCGGCTTTCGCGCGGGAGATCGCGCGAGCCGAGCACCCGCGGGTTGCCGAGCTCTGCCGCCTCGACGGCTACGGAAGCGGTGGGGCCGGGGGCGCCGAGGGAGCCGGGGGCGCGGACAGAGTCGACGGCGGCAACGTGGTAAGCGGGGTAGGCGTGGTTGTTGGTGTCGGCGTCTCGGTGGTGCTAGTCGGCGTCGCGGTCATGACAGCGGTTGGGCTGTAACCGACCCAGGCCGCCGCAGCGATGGCAATGCCGGTGGTGATGGCTAGAAGGGCGTATCGCTGGACTTTACCGATCTTTCATGAGGCGGTACTCCTGGTTCGACTCGGATAGTCCGCATTGTGGATACTAACAAGCCGCTATCCGGATCTTTATCGCGAGAGAATAACACCAATGCCGACGCGAACAACCCAAGCCATGACGAAATGGTTGTTCGAGTGGGCGTTGTGCGACACCCAACAGCGCGGCGGCTGCGTGGCTGTGTGGTCGGCGCGCTGATCATCCAGCTGGCGGAACCAGAGCCTTGGCAAATTCGCAGCCGCTGACTAGGTGTTACCGGGTGACAGCCGCTGCCAGCCAATAGGTTTCGGACCCTCGCCAAGTGCGATGAGCACGCCGACGCGCGCACTTCCTGTGAAACCGATGGGTTGCGACACGGTCACGGATGCATACCTATCAGTAGATCACTGGTCACAGGAGCCCCGCTGATCACTATCGTCACATGGGCCAGTTGCGGACGTCAAATGCGGCGTCTCGCCCCGCGAAAGGTGTGACATTGTCGGCGATTCTTCGAAGCGCATCGCTTTCGGTGGCGTCGGCGGCCGCTGTCGCATTCATCGGTGCGGTCGGCCTCGCGCCATCAGCGAGCGCCACGCCTTGCAGCGCGCCCGAAGCCAATGTCCCGCCCCCTGTTGCTCCCCCCGCGATGCCCGCGCCCCAGCCGGTCGTCCAACCACCGACTGGGCGCAGGCCCGCTCATACGAATGACCAGGCACCGCTGCCTAAGCTGGGTCCGCTGATTTCTTCTTTGCTCAGGCCGGGTGCTCCGGGTACTCGATACTCCGCGCCGCTGCAAGATCAAGCGGCGGTCGTACCGCCGCCCGGGCCGAATCCTCCCGCCCCGGGCATCCCGCAGCCACCGAATGCTACTCAGTTGCGTCCGAACGCGGCGCCGGTTCAGCCGCAGCCAGCACCGCCGCCACCGCCTCCTCCCTCGATCGCGGGGGCTCCGACATCGCTCGTCGACTTCGTGACCGGACCGAACGGCCCGAACAAAACCCTGCAACGTTTCGGTATCTCCGGGACCGACCTCGGAATCGCCTGGGACAACGGCGATCCCGCCAACCGTCAGGTCCTCATGGCCTTTGGTGACACATTCGGCTATTGCAGCGTCCATGGCCAACAATGGCGATACAACACACTGTTCCGCAGTTCAGACCATGATCTGTCGCACGGAATCCACGTGGCCGACGGCGTGCCCAACGACAGATACTCCGGCTCACCGGTGTGGACAAACACCCTTTCCAAACAGGTCGTCAACACCATCCACAAGGCCGCGCATGAAACGGGAATCATTCCGACCGCCGCTATCTCGGTCGGGAGAACCCAATACATGAACTACATGTCCATCAGGCAATGGGGCCGTGATGGTGAATGGACGACGAACTACTCGGCAATCGCGAGGTCCATCGACAATGGTCAGAACTGGGGGATCTACCCCGGCAGCATCCGCACGGCCTCGGCGGACGCCATCCCGGGAGTCGGGTTCACCCCGGGGAATGAAAATTTCCAGATGGGGGCGTTCATGCGGGGTGCCGACGGTTACCTCTACTCGTTCGGGACCCCGTCGGGACGCGGCGGGGCGGCGTATTTGTCGCGAGTTCCTCCGAACTTTGTCCCGGACCTCACCAAGTATCAATACTGGAACGGCGACGGAGGCGGACGCTGGGTCCCGAACAATCCGGGGGCGGCGACGCCGGTTTTCCCGGGCCCGGTGGGCGAAATGTCAGCCCAATACAACAGCTATCTCAAGCAATACCTGGTGCTGTACACGAACGGTGGCAGCAACGACGTCGTGGCGAGGACTGCGCCGGCTCCGCAAGGACCATGGAGTCCAGAGCAACCGCTGGTGTCGTCATTCCAGATGCCCGGTGGTATTTACGCGCCGATGATCCATCCCTGGTCGTCGGGTAGAGACTTGTACTTCAACCTGTCGCTGTGGTCCGCATACGACGTCATGTTGATGCACACCATGCTGCCATAGTGGTGGCCCCGGCAGGATTCGAACCAGCGACACCGGCGTTGCAGCCGATGGTTGGCGCTGGTTGCTGTTGATATGTTCAGTCCCTGCGCTGCAATGGATTACGCTGCTCAAGAGTCACCAATAGTTGCCGCTGATTCTCGGTGATTGTCGGTCATAAACGGCGAATAAAGGGCAACGCAAAAATCAGCGTTGCCCTCCCGCGTCGGCCCGCGTGAGCACGGCTCATGACCCGTGTCCGCTGCACTACCGGCGGAGCATCCCGGCGCTACCGGGGGCGATTCTCGGTGGCCGTTTCGTGGACTATCGTGAATTCCATTCACTCGATTAAAGGAGATTGAGATGGCGGGCAAGTTTGAGTTGTTCAAAGATCACGCCGGGGAGTTCCGGTTCCATCTCAAGGCAGCCAACGGAGAGATCATCGCCACCAGTCAGGGCTACAAGTCGAGGGCTGCGGCGGAGAACGGCGTCAAGTCGGTGCAGACCAACGCGCCTGGTGCCACGGTCGTCGACAACACCGTGGCCGACAAAACCGGGTAGCGCGGTCAGCTTCCGGTCAGTTCAGCGCGTTCATCCAGCAGCGCGTCCAACAAATCGATAGATGGCACCGTCCCGCTTCGGCACGCCCGACGAACGGCGACCAGCAACCGCAACTCACTGTCGACAGTCTCCCCGTCGCGCACGCTGGCGAGCCTTAACGATTCGGTTCCAGCGCGCAAGTCAGCAGTCGATGTAAGGGCGTGGTGGGGACCCGGCGACGTCAAGCTGAAACCAAGCTTGGTTGAACCTGTGGGGACTCGGCGCCGGCCGCTTCGCGGCGCGCTTCGCCCTTCAACCGGACCACCAGACGGCCCTGAGCGGGGTGGTGCGCTGCCCATGCATAAAGACGTTGCCCTGCTCGTCCACGGCTTGGGCCTCATCCGTAAGAATCCGCGACTGCGTCACGCCTTCGGCCTCGGCCTTCTCACGGATGAGCGACCAATAGAGGCGACGTGCGGCCTCGATCTGCCGGTCGAGGTTGTCGAGCTTGGCCCGTGCGCGATGGCCGCGCTGCCGACACGCATTGGAACAATAGCGTTGGTCGCGGCGTCTGGGGGTGAATCGTCGGCCACATGTGGCGCACCGCGCCGTAACGGCTTGTAACGGCTTTGGGGTCATGCGGCAAGCGTAGCGCGCGAGGCGAGCCGTTACAAACCGTAACACGGGGCGCCGGGGGTCCGGCCTGAATCCCCTCTCACTTCAGCCGCCGGAACCGTACCGGCTGGCAAGTCAATGTCGGCTATTGCCGAGTGCGGCCCTGGCTGAAGCGGCAGGTATCAGACCTGAGTTTGGACATGTTCGGCGGGATTTTGAGCGCGTAGCGTCTTGAGCTGCGGTTTCCTCTGCTGCGATAGGCGATTTGGGGTACTAACCGGGTAGCTTCGGGCGGTGGCGTCCGTGCGGAAAGTACGCACCGCCTCCGGCGCGGTGGCGGTGCAGGTCGTGCGCAAAGACCGTGGCCGGGTGGTGATCCTGGCCCATGTTGGTTCTGCGCATACCGATGCTGAGCTGGGCATTCTGCTCGACGAAGCCCGCCAAATCGTCACCGGCGAACAGGAAGCACTCGATATCGAGGTGCCGGCGCGTCCCGAACGCATCGAGGATGTGCCGGATTGGCGCACCTCGATGCTGATCCCGGCCCCGGCTGCCCCCAAGGGGGCCCCGGTAGGGTCAGGACGCACTGCGGCGACCAGTTCCCGGCTGCTCTACGACGTCCTCGGCGCGGTCTATGACTGGCTGGGCTTTGATGCCGTGGCCGACCCGGTGTTCCGGGATCTGGTGATCGCCCGGATCGTGGAGCCGACCAGCAAGCTCGACTCACTGCGAGTCCTGGCCGACCTGGGTGCAGAACTGGTGTCCTACAAAACAATTGACCGCCACGTCCGGATGATCGAGTCCGGCGGCTACCGCGATGTGGTAGCCGAGAAGTGCTTCTCCTACGCCACCGACTGCGGTGGGCTGAGCCTTCTGCTATACGACGTGACGACGCTGTATTTCGAGGCCGAATCCGAGGATGACCTGCGTAAAGTCGGATACTCGAAAGAGCGTCGGGTGGATCCACAGATCGTCGTCGGACTGCTGGTCGACCGCACCGGATTCCCCCTGGAAATCGGCTGCTACGAAGGCAACACCGCCGAGACTACGACCATCGTCCCGATCGTCACCAGCTTCATCGAACGCCACGGCTTGAACGGCGCCTCGATGGTGGTGGCTGCTGATGCGGGCATGCTCTCGGCGTCGAACCTTAAAGCTCTCGATGCGTTGGGGTTGTCGTTCATCGTGGGCTCCCGCATAACCAAGGCCCCCGGGGATCTGGAGTCGCATTTCCATTGGAACGGTGACGTTTTCACCGATGGGCAAGTCATCGACACCGCCACACCCCGGCACGGCAACACGAAAGTCAACGACCCCGCCCTACGTGCTGAACCGGTCTGGAACCGTGACACCCATCCAGGCGCGTGGCGGGCGATCTGGTCGTATTCGGCCAAACGAGCACGGCGCGACCAGAAGACACTGGCTGCTCAGGAAGCACGGGCTCGGGCGATCGTCGGCGGCGACAAGAAGGCCAAATCAGCACGATTCGTCAAAGTCCGCGGTGATGACCGCACGTTCGACGAGGCCGGCCTGGCCCGGGCACAGTCTCTGGTCGGCCTCAAAGGCTATGTCACCAACCTGCCCGCCGAGGTGCTGCCGGCCGCCGAAGTGATCACCAAGTACCACGACCTCTGGCACGTCGAAAAGTCTTTCCGCATGTCAAAGACCGACCTGAACGCTCGGCCAATGTTCAACCGCGTGCGTGACGCGATCGAAGCGCACCTGACCATCGTGTTCACCGCCCTGGCCGTTTCCCACTGCATCCAGGCGCGCACCGGCCTGGCCATCGGCAAGATCGTCAAACAACTCCGGCCGCTACGCAGCGCCACCATCGTCATCAACGGCGCCACCCAGTCCTTCCCACCCGAAATCCCCGAGGCCCAGCGGAAAATCATCACCCATCTCGGCTTCAAGCCGGGGTACTAAGCGAAATGTCCAAACTCAGGGGCTTGTAACGGCTTTGGGGTCATGCGGCAAGCGTAGCGCGCGAGGCGAGCCGTTACAAACCGTAACACGGGGCGCCGGGGGTCCGGCCTGAATCCCCTCTCACTTCAGCCGCCGGAACCGTACCGGCTGGCAAGTCAATGTCGGCTATTGCCGAGTGCGGCCCTGGCTGAAGCGGCAGGTATCAGAACGGCGGACCTGGAGAATGCGACCCGGCTGTGCGTGCATGCGGACGGGTTGGCTGCCCGCCTGGTGAATCCACTACGTCAGCGTGACCGGCATCCCGGTGAGTAGGGACTCTATAGCAAAAAATAACGCAAATGCTAGGAACAAAAGGTTACCTGGCAAGTACTGCAAGAATGTTAGCAAATTGTCATAAATGGCTTTCAACAGATTCAATAACTGGCCCAAGAGCGCGTTAACCTAGATTTTTCGCGAAACGCCGCGTGACACGGTGTTGAGTTGGCGAAAGTGCCTGTCCTGCAAGGAATAATGAGACTTCCTGAGGTCTGTCATTCCGAGCGAGGAGGCACTTTCTAGGTGAAGGGTAGCGCAGCGGTTTCGCGGGTGAAAGTGTCGGCGGACGGCCATGGTGTCGTGTCGCATGCCGGGGTGGGCTTGTTGCGCGAGGTCGCCGATCTGAGCGGGTTGTCGGCGCAGGTCACCGCGGCGTTGGTCGACACCTATAACGGGCCGTGGATCCATGCGCCCGGAGATGTGTTCGCCGATCTGGCCGCCGCGGTCGCTGACGGCGCGGATTGTGTCGACGGGGTCGGCCAGTTGTGGGGGGATCGCAGGCAGGTGTTCGGGTCGGTCGCCTCGACGACGACCTTGTGGCGGCTGGTTGATGAGCGCATCGACGTGGTGCACCTGCCGCGGATCCGGGCGGCGCGCGCGCATGCCCGGGCGCGGGCCTGGGCTGCCGGGGCGGCCCCGGATCATGAGGGATGGCTGCATCTGGATGTCGATGCCACCATCACCGTCGACCATTCCGACAACAAGGAGAATGCGGCCGCGACCTGGAAACACACCTTTGGTTTCCACTCGCTGCTGGTGTTTTTGGACCGCTGCGATATCGCCGCCGGTGAAGCCCTGGCGGGGCTGCTGCGGGCGGGCAACGCCGGCAGCAACACCACCGCCGATCACATCACTGTGCTGGGCCAGGCGTTGGAGTCGCTGCCCCCGCAGTATCGGCCGGGGCCTAATAACGGCGATGCGCCGCAGATTTTGATCCGCTCCGACTCGGCGGGCGCCACCTATGGGTTCGCGGTGGCCTGCCGCGACGTGCACGTGGGGTTTTCTCTGGGAGCCGTGATCGACGCCGCCGTGCGGGATGCCGCCGAGGTGCTCACCACCAACGGCGGATGGTATCCGGCGATTACCGCCGACGGTGACATCCGCGAGGGCGCCTGGGTGGCCGAGGCCACCGATTTGGTCGACCTGTCGAAATGGCCGGCCGGCACGAGGCTGATCCTGCGCAAGGAACGCCCCCATCCCGGGGCCCAGTTGAGGTTCACCGACTCCGATGGGCATCGCATCACCGGATTTCTCACCGACACCCCCGGCGGCGCGGTTCCAGGTCAGCTCGCCGGCCTGGAACTACGGCATCGCCAACACGCCCGTGTGGAAGACCGGATCCGCCAAGCCAAAGCCACCGGCCTGCGTAACCTCCCGTTCAACTCATTTCACGCCAACGCCGCTTGGCTCGAAATCGTCATGGCAGCAACCGATCTGGTCGCCTGGGCCAAACTCATCGGCTTCACCGACCATCCCGGCCTGGCACGCTGTGAGATCGCCACCTTCCGCTACCGCGTCCTGCACGTCGCCGCCCGCATCACCCACAGCGCCCGACAACTACGGCTGCGCATCGACGCCACCTGGCGCTGGGCCCAAGCGATCGCCACCGCCTGGCGCCGCATCCGCGCCGCATTCACCTAACCGAAAAACCCCCGACCCGACCACACGAAAGACCCCACCGGCCTTAGGAAAGCCCGCCCCACCGGAGCGACACCGGCCAACCCGTCACACCCAGCTGGCACAATCAACCCACAAGCCGGCCAGCACCGGCTCCAACCAGCCCAGCCAGGCCCCGCGCGAAAAATTGAGGCTAACGCTTGTTAACAACGAATTGAGTAACGGACCCGACAAGGCGGCGATAGCAGTGGCAGACGAGCCCGCACCCGCATTCAAGGGCCGCAACAACAGGGCGTTGGCGGCCTCAATGCTGGCGTACGAGCCCGCACTCGCCTTCAACTGCTGCACAAACTGCTTATGAAACAGCGACGCCTGCCCGGCCAGCCCCTGATACCCCTGGGCGTGCCGGGAGAACAGGTGGGCGATACTCATCGACACTTCATCGGCGCCCGCGGGCATCACCGTGACGGTCGGGGCGGCCGCCGCCGTGTGGGCCGCGCTGAGCGTCGAACCAATAGTCGCCAAATCCGTTGTCGCCGCCGCCATCATCTCCGGCGCCGCGATCACATACGACACGTCTGTCCTCCCACCCGGTCATCATCGACCCATCCGCAGGGCAAAAGCATCACGCGAATCCGTCCACATCATAAGTAGCCCCTAGGACGGCGCTGTTTTAGTCGGCGGGTTTCGGCGCGTCTGGCCGGGTTGTGGCGGGTGTGCCTGGAGAATTGGTGGGTGGCTTTGGGACGTGAGAATCGGCAGGGCCGATTCGATGATGTGATGCTGCTGGTGGGTGATCAATTGCCGCAGGGCAGTATCTATCGGCTGTTGGCTGAGCATGGGACTGCGCTGTTTGGTGATGGGTATTTCGCCGATTTGTTTAAACGCTCGACGTTGGGACGCCCGACGGTGCCGGCGCGGGTGGTGGCCACGGTGATGTTGTTGCAGGCCTATGAGGGGCTCTCGGATCGGGAGGCCTGTGACCGGTTGGCGTTTGATCTGCGCTGGAAGGCCGCCGCGGGGTTAACGGTGGGCGCGGAGACTTTTCACCCGACGGTGCTGGTCGGGATGCGCAACCGGTTGCGGGCCTCGGACCGACCGCGGCGGTTGTTCGACGATGTCAACACCACCGCGGCGGCGGCGGGACTGTTGCGGGGACGCCGGCGGGTGATTGATTCCACCCCGTTGTTTGATGCGGTGGCCACCCAGGACACGGTGATTCAGGTGCGGGCCGCGATCCGCAAAGTCTTCTTGGTGGCGGATCGGGTTGATCCGGCATTGGCAAGCGCGGTGCGCGCGGCGCTGACCCGCGATGATGACTACGCCACCGTGGGCAAACCGCCGTGTGACTGGGACGACCCCAAGGCCCGGGAGGCGCTGGTGGATGCGTTGGTGCGTGACGCGCAGGCCGCGCTGGGCGTCCTGAATGGCCATGAGCTGACCGGGTCGCTGGCGGAGGCCGCCGAGCTTTTGGGGCTGGTGGCCGGCCAAGACGTCGAGGCCGGAGAGGATGGGGTGTTTCGCATCGCCCGCAAGGTGACCCGCGACCGGCTGATCTCCACCGTCGATGTCGAGGCCCGCCACGGGCACAAGTCACGGGCACGAACCTTCGACGGCTACAAGTCCCATTTCAGTGTGGATCCTGACGAGGAGCTGATCACCAATGTGGCGGTGACCGCGGCCAACACCGCCGACCGCGACGTCATCGACAAGCTCTTGGACCCACCCGCTACCGATACACCTGCCGCTGGCAGCCAACCCGCTGCCAATGAGCCTGCCGCCCACACCGGCGCTAAGAGCGGCAGCGACTCGCAGACAGGCCGCGAGCCGAAAGACTTTGAGGTGTACGGTGATTCGGCCTACGCCGACGGGGCTACCCTGGATAAGCAGACGGCGCGAGGCCACGACATGCGCACCAAGGTGCCCCCGGTGCGCAACGCCAACGGCTTCTCCAAAGACCAGTTCAGTATTGACCTGGCCGCCGGCACGGTCACCTGCCCGGCCCGCCACACCGTGACCATCCGTGACGGCCGCCGTCACCGCGTCGCCAGCTTCGGTGCGCTGTGTCAGTCTTGCCCGCTACGGGCGGACTGCACGAAAGCCCGTCGGGGACGGGTGATCAGCATCCATCCCCATGAAGCCGCCCTACAACACGCCAAAGCCCGCCAACAGGATCCGACCTGGCAGCAGGACTACCGGACCTACCGCCCCGTGGTGGAACGCAAGATCAGCCACTTCACTCGCCGCCCTTGGGGCGGCCGAAAAGCCCGCTGCCGCGGCAAGAAACGCATCCTGACCGACATTCTGACCCGAGCCAGCGCCCTTAACCTCGACCGACTGGCCACCCTCGGCCTGCACCGTCGACCTACCGGCTGGGCCATCGCCTGACCGGACCCTACTGACAGGCAGTACCGGCGCCTCGACCAACAATGCCGTCCACCGCACACCACTTCCGGCGCACCAACCACACCGGCAACCCGCCCGCCAAGGGCACTACATCAGCGGCGTCCTAGGCTTGCTCGACAGCTTTATCGGTTATTTGCTCTCCTCGGGGGCGGCCCGTGGCGCGTTTAATGGGCAACCGTGAGCGAGAGCTTGGAGTGCGGGTCTCGGCTGCCTAGGCCTATTTGCTGACACCAGACCGCCCGATTCCGAAGGGCACGCCGGGGGCATTCGATGCTTGCGCCGGTAGTCCAAAAACTGGCCCTGACCTGCTTAAACTGTCTGTGCCCCCGGCAGGATTCGAACCTGCGACACCGGCTTTAGGAGAGCCGTGCTCTATCCCCTGAGCTACGAGGGCGGACGGGCTGAGCTTACCGGGGAGAGGCTGCCTGCAGACCTCTGGCAGCGACCGCTCAGCGCAGCTCCGCGATCACCTTCGCGAAGCTATCGATGTGGTTGTCCTGCACGGTGAAGAACGTCACCCCGTAAATATCGCGGTACGTGGACAGGGTGTCGGCCATTTCGCGTGGTGACCCGGTCAGCACCGAGTGCATGGCCAGTATCTGCTCGTCGGATAACCCCGCCGCGTACCTGCGGGTCATCGACAAGTTGGGGATGCTCTCGCCTTCGGCCGGCACCGCTGTAATCGCCAGGTTCAACTCGAGCGCGTCGAACCGATCACCCGCAGCGTTGCGCACGAACTCGATGCGTTCGGTCAGTGGGTCGTCGGCCCCGCGGACGTTGGCGCCGGTCAGCCCGATGATGTCGGCGTGCTGAGCGGCCAGCGTCAGCACCCGGTCGCCGTTGCCGGCGATAAGGATTGGCGCCGTCGGGTGATGCTCCTTCAAGTATTTCGTCACGTGCTCGAGGTAGTCGACCCGGGCTCCGGCGCTGGGGTACGGCAATTCGGCGGCCTCGAACTCTTCCCGGACGTAACCCGTGCCGAGGCCAATCTCAAGACGGCCGTCACTGAGCAGGTCCAGCGCTTCCAGGTCTCGGCTCAGCAAGGCCGGCTTGTAAAAGGCGGCATTGAGCACATACATGCTCAGCCGGATCCTGGTGGTGACCATGGCAACCGTGGTCAGTGTCGGAAACGGTGCCGCCGCGCCAATATGGTCGGGCACGCAGAGAACGTCGAATCCAAGATCTTCGGCCCGCTTCACCTTCTCTTGCAATGCCGCGCGAGATTTGATGAAGCGCATGCTCAGCCCGAAGCGAAAATCCTTGGCCACCAACAACCTCCGTTCAACGATCTCAAGAACACTTACCAACAACGGGCCGCGGCCGCCAACCCCTGCACCAGGGCAGCAGTGACCGGCGACAAGCCGTCCGGGCCCGGCAGCGGACTGCGGGGGCTGAGACCGCGGACGCGAACGGACAGCTCCAGCTGTGTCCCGCCGTCGCGTACCCGGTTGACCGGGTTGTCCGGATGTAGGCCCCGCAGTTCACGCGGGATGGCGTCCAGGTCGGTGACGACCTGATAACCCGGCAGCTGGATGTGCCGGGCCAGGTGGGCGGCCAGTGCGCGGTTGCACCCCCCGGCCAGCAGCTGCGTGCTGCGCCCGATGCGACCGTAGCCGTGTAGCGAGACCGCGATGTCGACATGGTCGAGGAACTCGGCGAGCGGCGACGACTCACTGGGATTGAAAAGGGCCGACGGCAGATGATGCGGGTAGCGGTCCGGATGACGCAGGAGGTACACCGATGCGTCGGCGGCCTCGGCGGCGCGTTCGGCGATGACGTCGGTCATCTGTTCCAGGCCGCCGCCGTGGATGGCGAGAAAGCCGAAACGCGACCGTAGCCGGCTGACCTCGGTCATCCCGGGCTCGCTCAGCAACACTGAAAGCGACTGCGGCGCAGGGGTAGTCGCGGACAACGGGCGTGGCCAGTGGGCGGGATCCCAGCGACGCAAGAAGTCGATCCAGCGTTGCGGAAGGCCGTGGTGGACGGCGCCGTCGATGATCCGCGGCAGATAGCCCGGGCGGGGCGGACCTGGAGTCACCCGGTGGTCGATGTAGACCCAGGCCGGCGACGCCCCGTCGTTGGTGAACACGGTCAGCCGGTCGCGCCGGTAGCGCACCGGCACGCCCTCGGCGCTGTCCAAGGTGGCCAGGTCGTGGTCGGAGACCTGCCAGAGCACCCCGTGCACCTGATTGCCGGCGAAGGGCTCGACGGTGGCCACGCCGCGCTGGTTGATCAGCCAGTCGTGATCGGACAGTACTGCCGGCCGCGGATCAGCGGCGTCGGGACAGCGCAGCGCCATCTGGCTGACGCACAGGTTTGATCCATATGCGAAGTAGGGATGCCGGCGGGCCGGCATTCAGCCGGTCACCGTCAGCCAAATCAGCACCATGTTAAGCAGACTAACCATTATGGCGACTGCCCACCCAACAACTGTTGTGACGGGATGGTTGGTGTCGCTACCCATCACGTCGCGGTTGCTGGTCAGTCTGACCAGCGGAAGCACCGCGAATGGGATGCCGAAGGACAGTACGACCTGGGAGAGCACCAGCGTTCGTGTCGGGTCGAGACCAATTGCCAGGATCGCCAGAGCGGGGCACAGCGTGATCAAGCGGCGCACCACCATGGGAATTGACCGGTGCAGCAATCCCTGCATGATCATCGCGCCGGCGTAAGCGCCCACCGACGCGGACGCCAAGCCCGACGCGAGCAATCCGATCGCGAACAGCACCGCGATCGTCGCCCCTAACGTGTCGTGGATGGCGGCGTACGCGCCCTCGATGGACGCGGTTACGCCGCGGTTCTGCAGGTTGATCGCGGCGACCAGCAGCATCGCCGCGTTCACCGTTCCGGCAACCGTCATTGCCAGGACCACGTCCAAGCGGGTGACGCGTAGCAGCCGGCGCCGACGCTGGCCCGCAGCGGGATGTCCGTGCCGGTCGAGTGCCAGACCGGAATGCAGGTACACCGCATGCGGCATCACGGTCGCGCCCAGGATGGCGGCGGCCAGCAGCACGCTTTCGGTGCCGCGGAATCGCGGCACCAGGCCGTTGATCACTGCGTCGGGCGGTGGCGTGGCGACGAAGAAACTGGCCGCGAAGCCGACGGCGATGACGAGCAGCAATCCGGTGATGACGCGCTCGAAAAGTAGCTGACCGCGACGGTCTTGGATCGCCAGCAGCAGCAACGACACCACCCCGGTGATCACCCCGCCGGCCAGCAGCGGCAAATCGAACAGGATCCGCAGGGCGATAGCTCCGCCGATGACCTCAGCCACATCGGTTGCCATCGCCACGAGTTCGGCTTGCGCCCAAAAGGCCAGCCGGAGTGGGTGGCTCATCTGCTTGCCGATCGCCTCGGGCAGTGACCGACCGGTCACCAGCCCGAGTTTCGCCGACAGGTACTGCACCAGGCCCGCCAGCACATTGGCCACCACGATGACCCACAGCAACAGGTAGCCGAACTGCGCGCCGGAGCTGACGTTGGCCGCGACGTTTCCGGGGTCGACATAGGCGATCGCGGCGACGAACGCCGGCCCGAGCAGATACCAGCTCGTCTTGAGCTCGGCCTGGGTGCCCTGCGCCAACGTATCGACCCTCGATTCACGGTCGGCGAATAAGAAAGTGAGGTTAGCCGAACACGTTGCCCTGTAGCGAACCGCGGGGCTGCCGGACCGCCGGCCAACTGTCACCCGGGGACGTAGAGCCCCCGACCGGTGACCAGGGGCAAGTCGAGGGTCGTCCGGATCCCCGGTGGGGCGGCCACCACCGCCGGAATCGCGTTGACGATCCGCATCGCGGTGGCGACCAGTCCGGCGTGGTTGTGGTCGCCCCGGCGGCTGCTCAGGCAGATGTCCACGGCGTAGGAGGGTTCGCCGGTGATCTCGATGCGGTAGGAACCGCCGGGCTGGGCGGGCTGCGGCCAATCGGGGCACAGGTCCTCGCGCAACCGGGTGACGTGTTCGAGGACAACGACGGGGTCGCCGTTGACCATTCCGAACACCTCGAACCGCAGCGCCGCGGCGCTGCCCTTGGGAATATGACCCGACGCGATGTCGAAGTCCTCGGGCGCCGGTTCGCGGACGTACACCTCGGCGACCTCGTCGAGCGAAATTCCCAGACCCGCTGCCAATTGCCGCACCACCGATCCCCACGCCAAGCTCAGCACACCGGTCTGTAGCAGCATCGGGATCTCGTCGAGGGGCTTGCCGAATCCCATCACGTCGAACATCACGACGGCGCTGTCGTAGGTGGCGTAGTCGACGATCTCCATGCACCGAATCTGCTGGATGTTCTGACAGGTGCCGGCCAGTGCCAGCGGCAGCAGGTCGTTGGCGAAACCCGGGTCGATGCCGTTGACGTACAGGCTCGAATTACCTTCGCGCGCAGCATCTTCCAGCGGCGCGATGAGCTCTTCGGGGATTACTTGCCACGGATACTGCAAAAATACCGGGCCGCTGCCGACGATGTTGACTCCAGCTGCCAGGACGCGCCGGTAGTCCTCCAGGGATTCGGGCAGGCGGTTGTCGGCCATCGCGTTGTAGACGGCGCATTGCGGCCCGGTGGCGAGCACGGCGTCCAGATCGGTGCTGGCTAGTACGCCGGTCGAATCCGCAAGTCCGACAAGCTCTGCCGCGTCCTTGCCGGCCTTGGCATCTGATGAGACCCAGACGCCGGTGAGCTCGAACTCCGGGTTGGTGATGAGCGCTCTTAGCGCGTGGACGCCGACATTGCCGGTGCCGATCTGGACGACGGGTATGGGCATGACTGGCTCCTCAGCAGGCGGGGTTCACAGGTCCGGGATGGGTATGTCGAGATTGGGGTAGGTGAGGCCACCGTCGACCTCCAGCGTCTTGCCGGTCAAGAAGCTGCCGGCCGGGGACGCCAAATACACTGCCGCAGCGGCGATGTCGACGGGATCACCGAGGCGGCGCATCGGTGTCACCTTTTCCATGGGCGCGCGCAGCTCGTCGTTGGAGGCCACCACGTCCAGCGCGGAGGTGAGGATCGACCCCGGTGCGATGGCGTTGACCCGGATGCGTGGGCACAGGTCCAGGGCGGCCAGCCGGGTGTAGTGAGACAGCGCGGCTTTGGCGGTGCCGTAGGCAGCAAAACCACGTCCGGCCAGCCGGCCCATGGTGGAAGTGATGTTGATGATGCTGCCGCCGCCAGAGTGCTCCAGCATCAACGGCACCGCTGCGATGGTCAGCGCGTGGGCGGTGGCGACGTTGAAGGTGAATGCGTCTTTGAGGTCCTTGGTCGAGGTAGTCAGCAGGGTGTTGGGCATCGTGCCGCCGACGTTATTGACGACGATGTCTAGTTTTCCGAAAGCTTCGACAGCCTGACCAGCCAGCTGCGCCGTCGCCTCGGGATGGGCCAGGTCGGCGGCGACGGTGTGCGCCCGGCGGCCGGCGGCGCGGACCTGTTCAGCGACGGCTTCCAGTTGGGATTCCGTTCGCGAGGCGATGAGGACATCGGCGCCGGCCTCGGCGAAAGCCAGCGCGATGGCCGCCCCGAGGCCACGGCCGCCACCGGTGATGACGGCGACTTTGTCGTCGAGACGGAACCTGTCAAGGATCATTGCGGCCTCTCTTCGTTGAGCTGTCAGCCGAAACGGTAGCAAGCGCCACCGCCTCGGATCGCGGCATTTCTACAACAGGTTCTAGTTTTTATACGGGCATGGCGATGTAACGCCCCCAAGTGTCTGCATTGGCTGCCCATCGAAATTATGTTTGAATACTGTGACCGCAAAGTGGGTGGCGCCGTCGCGTCCAGCGGCGATGGCCAGACAAATTTGCCCAACGTTAACCTTGTTGATGTTAGTTTCATGGCTGCGAGAGACGGTCGGTCGGCGCGCAGCGGCTACCGAACGGCGGCGATTGTGTTTCACCCCTACCGTTAGGAACCGAATTGAAACTCAACCGATTTAGCGCTGCGCTGAGTGTCCTGGCTATCGCGCTGGTGTTGTCGGGGTGCGGGAGTCATGAGGGCGCAACTGGGGGAGGTGCAGCATCGGGCAAGGTGAGCTGTGGCGGGAAGAAGACGCTGAAGGCCAGCGGGTCGACAGCCCAGGAAAACGCGATGACCCGCTTTGTCAACGCGTTCGAACAAGCCTGCCCTGGCCAGAGCTTGAACTACACACCCAATGGTTCGGGCGCGGGAATCAGCGAATTCATCGGCAACCAAACCGATTTCGGCGGGTCGGACTCACCGCTGGGGCAAATCGAGTACTTCGCCGCGAAGGGTCGCTGCAGTTCGCCGGCGTGGAACCTGCCAGTGGTATTCGGCCCGATCGCCATTACCTACAACGTCAAGGGCCTGAGTTCACTGGTCCTCGATGGTCCCACGGCTGCCAAGATCTTCGACGGCGCCATTACCACCTGGAATGATCCCGCGATTCAGGCGCTGAACTCAGGCGTCACTTTGCCCGCCGAGCCGATCCGTGTCATGTTCCGCAGCGACGAGTCCGGTACTACAGATAATTTCCAGAAATACCTTGACTCTGCCTCCAACGGTGTGTGGGGTAGGGGAGCCGGAAAGGTCTTCAAGGGTGGTGTCGGTGAGGGCGCCAAGGGCAACGACGGCACGTCGGCGGCGGTCAAGGCCACGGAAGGAGCGATCACCTACAACGAATGGTCGTTCGCCCTGGCGCTGAAACTGGATACGGCCAAGGTCATCACGTCGGCCGGTCCGGATCCAGTGGCGATCAGCACCGACGCGGTCGCCAAAACAATCTCCGGCGCCACCATCGCGGGGCAGGGTAACGACCTGGTGATCGACACGTTCTCGTTTTACAAGCCGACCGAGCCCGGCGCTTACCCCATCGTGCTGGCGACCTACGAGATCGTCTGCTCGAAGTATCCCGATTCCCAGGTCGCTACGGCTGTGAAGGCGTTCCTGCAAAGCACCATCGGCGCCGGCCAGAACGGCTTGGCGGACAACGGATATATACCCATGCCGGACTCGTTCAAGTCGAGGTTGTCTACTGCGGTCAACGCCATGTCGTGATCTGAGGTCATGACCCGAGGAGCGCCAGCCAGGCAGCCGGACCCGCGATCCTTGGAAGTTGAACACGCCCGCAGTCAGGACTTTGATGGCGCTTTCGCCCGGGCTCGCTTCGCCAGCGCCTTCGCGGTTTTTCTTCGCCGGCGGCTTGCCGTCAGCGTCGGCCACCGACTGCACCACTTTGCAACAGGCTCTGGCTTTTCGTAATGGCGTGTCGATGTAACGCTCCCAATAGCCGTCCAGCGACCCCGCCGATCTGCCGAGTCGAAATTATGTTCGAATCCTCGAATGAGCGGTGCCGTCACGTCCGGCGACGATGGCCGGGCAAATTCGCCCAACGTTAACCTTGTTGCTGTTAGCTTCATGGCTGCGAGGAAGACGGCTGTTTGGTGCGCCGTCGCGGCTACAGGACGGCGGCGATCATGTTTCATCCCTATCGTTAGGAACTGAATTGAAGCTCAACCGATTTGGCGCCGCGCTGAGTGTCCTGGCCACCGCTGCGCTGATGTTGTCGGGGTGTGGCAGTGACACCAATGCACCCGGGGGAAATGCACCGACGGGCGGGTCGTCGGCGAATGTGAGTTGTGGCGGGAAGAAGACACTGAAGGCCAGCGGGTCGACAGCCCAGGCCAATGCGATGACCCGGTTTGTGCACGCATTCGAACAAGCCTGCCCGGGCCAGACTCTGAACTACACAGCCAATGGTTCGGGCGCCGGGATTACTGAATTTACCGGCAACCAAACCGATTTCGGTGGGTCGGATTCACCGTTGGCCCAGAACGAGTACGCTGCGGCGCAGCAGCGCTGCGGTTCGCCGGCGTGGAACCTGCCGGTGGTGTTCGGCCCGATCGCCATTACCTACAATGTCAAGGGCCTGAGTTCACTGAGTCTGGACGGTCCCACGGCCGCGAAGATCTTCAACGGTGCGATTACCACCTGGAACGATCCCGCAATCCAGGCGCTGAATGCAGGCGTCACCTTGCCTGCTGAGCCGATTCATGTGGTGTTCCGTAACGACCAGTCCGGGACCACGGATAACTTCCAGAAGTACCTTGATGCAGCCTCCAATGGCGCGTGGGGTAAGGGCGCCGGAAAGATGTTCAACGGCGGTGTCGGTGAGGGCGCCAAGGGCAACGACGGCACATCGGCGGCCATCAGGGCCACCGAAGGATCGATCACCTATAACGAATGGTCGTTCGGCAAGGCTGAGAATCTGAGCATGGCCAAGATCATCACCCCGGCCGGTCCCGATGCAGTGGCGATCAGCACCGGTTCGGTCGGCAAGACGATTTCCGGCGCCACTGTCTCGGGGCAGGGTAACGACCTGGTGCTCGACACGCTGTCGTTCTACAAGCCGGCACAGCCCGGTTCCTACCCGATCGTGCTGGCGACGTACGAGATTGTCTGCTCGAAGTATCCGGATTCCCAGGTCGGTACGGCCGTTAAGGCATTCCTGCAGAGCACCATCGGCGCGGGGCAGAACGGCTTGGAGGACAATGGATATATTCCCATCCCAGACTCGTTCAAGTCGAGGTTGTCGACTGCGATCAACGCGATAGGGTGATCTGAGGTGGTCATGGCGCGAAAACCGCTCGCCGGGCGGTTGGATCGGACCGAGACACGGCCTGCACAAACCGTGACACGTGCGCGCGCACTAGTACAGGGCGACCGACTGTTCAAGTTGCTCGCCGCCGCTGCTGGTTTGACGATCGTGATCGCGATTGTGCTTATTGCGATATTCCTGTTTATTCGGGCCTTCCCGTCGTTGCGGGCGAACCACGCCAATTTTTTCACCAGTGCCGATTTCAGTACCACCGACCCTCAGAAGCTGGCGTTCGGTATCCGCGACTTGTTCATGGTCACGGTACTGAGTTCGATCAGCGCGCTGGTGTTGGCCGTGCCGGTTGCGGTCGGGATCGCGCTGTTCCTCACCCAATATGCGCCGGCACGACTGGCGCGCCCGTTTGGTGCGATGGTTGATCTACTGGCCGCGGTGCCGTCGATCATCTTCGGATTGTGGGGCATCTTCGTGCTGGCTCCCCAGCTCGAGCCGTTCGCGGCTTTTCTCAATCGCAACCTGGGGTGGTTGTTTCTTTTCAAGCAGGGCAACGTTTCGTTGGCCGGCGGCGGCAGCATCTTCACCGCTGGCATGGTGCTTTCGGCGATGATTCTGCCGATCGTCACCTCGGTATCGCGAGAAGTGTTCCGGCAGACCCCGCATATCCAGAAGGAAGCGGCACTTGCATTGGGCGCCACAAAATGGGAGATGGTGCGGATGACCGTGCTGCCGTTCGGTCGCAGCGGTGTCATCGCGGCGTCAATGCTGGGGTTGGGCCGGGCTTTGGGAGAAACCGTGGCGGTGCTGATCATCTTGCGCTCGGCCGCCCGCCCCGGGCATTGGTCACTGTTCGATGGTGGCTACACGTTCGCTTCCAAGATCGCCTCGGCGGCGGCCGAATTCAGCCAACCGCTGCCTACCGGGGCCTACATCGCCGCGGGATTTGCGTTGTTCGTCCTGACGTTCATCGTCAACGCGCTCGCTCGTACGATCGCCGGCGGGAAGGTCAACGCATGACCGTTGAGGCGCTTGACCAGCCGATCAAAATGGCGGTGTTTGGCCGTATTAGCATTCGACGGCGGATCACCAACAACGTTGCGACGATACTTTTCCTCGCCTCGTTCGTCGCCGCGCTGGTACCGCTGGTCTGGGTGTTATCCGTTGTGGTCGCACGAGGCTGGTACGCCGTCACCCGGTCGGGTTGGTGGACCCACTCGCTGCGCGGCGTGCTGCCAGAGCAGTTTGCCGGCGGGGTGTACCACGCGCTGTACGGGACGCTGGCGCAGGCCGGGGTCGCCGCCATCCTGTCAGTGCCACTGGGTTTGATGACCGCTGTGTTCCTGGTGGAATACGGTTCTGGCCGGCTGGTGCGGCTGACGACGTTCATGGTCGACGTGCTCGCTGGGGTGCCCTCGATCGTGGCGGCGTTGTTCATTTTCAGCCTCTGGATCGCCACCTTGGGATTCCAGCAGAGCTCCCTCGCTGTGGCGTTGGCGCTGGTCTTGCTGATGTTGCCGGTGGTGGTGCGTTCCACCGAGGAGATGCTCCGGTTGGTCCCTGACGACCTGCGAGAAGCCAGTTACGCACTGGGGGTTACCAAATGGAAGACCATCGTGCGGATTGTCTTCCCGATCGCGATGCCCGGCATCATCTCGGGTATCTTGTTGTCCGTCGCACGTGTTATCGGCGAAACCGCGCCGGTGCTAGTGCTGGTCGGATACAGTCGCTCCATCAACTTCGACATCTTCCACGGCAACATGGCCTCGCTGCCCCTGCTGATCTACACCGAACTCACCAATCCCGAACACGCCGGTTTCCTGCGGATCTGGGGTGCGGCACTGACCCTGATCATCATTGTCGCCGTGATCAACCTGGCCGCCGCGGCGTTCCGCTTCGTGGCAACGCGACGGCGCTGACTAAGCGCTTACCCGCGCATCAGGACTTTGAGCCGGCTCTCGAACCGGCCTTCTTGGCCGGTGCATTCTTCGCGGTTGTCTTCTTCGCCGGTGCCTTCTTCGCGGGTGCCTTCTTCGCCGGTGCCTTGCCGTCACCGGAGCGCGCCCTCACACTGGCCTCCAGCTTGGCCAGCAGGTCGGAGACATCTTCCGTCTCATCCAGTTCTTTGGGTTGCTCCTCAACGGTGAACGCTTCCCCGCCTTCGAGTTTCGCGTCGATCAGCTCCTGCAGCTGTTCCTGGTAGGTGTCGTGGTAGCGGTCGGGGTTGAAGGCATCGGCCATTGACTCCACCACCTGTCCGGCCATCTTGAGTTCTGCGGGTTTGATCTCGACCTTCTTGTCCAGCACAGGGAAGTCGGGATCGCGGATCTCGTCGGGCCACAACAAGGTGTGCACCACCATCACGTCGCGCTTGCCGAAGTCCTTGACGCGCAACGCAGCCAGTCGGGTCTTGTTACGCAGCGTGAAATGAACGATCGCCATCCGGTCGGTTTCGGCGAGCGTCTTGGCCAGCAGCACATACGATTTGGAGGACTTCGAATCCGGCTCCAAAAAATAACTGCGATCAAACATCATCGGATCGACCTCGCTGGCCGGGACGAACTCCAGCACTTCGATCTCGTGGCTGCGTTCTTCGGGCAAGGTGGCGATGTCGTCGTCGGTGATCACCACCATTTGGCCGTCGTCGGACTCGTAGGCCCGGGCGATGTCACGGTATTCGACGACCTCGCCATCTAGCTCACACACGCGTTGGTATCGGATGCGGCCGTTGTCCTTGGCGTGCACCTGATGGAACTTGATGTCGTGGTCCTCGGTGGCGCTATACACCTTGACCGGGACGTTCACCAGCCCGAACGCGATCGAACCCTTCCAGATGGAGCGCATTTAGTCAGTATGCCCACACCACCGGTCGGGTAAAGCCTCAGCCTAAAGACAGTGCGGGCCGTGGATCCACGCCAGGAGGACCCCACCCGCTTGCCGGAGCCAGCCGGCAGCCGGCTATCGGGAATGCGCCGTGGCGTTAATCGCGGCCCAGGGTAACGGGTATATCCGTGAAACTTTCGGCCACTCCAACGAGTGCGGCACGCGCCGCTAGGCGGTCGCTAGTCCTTCGGCTTCCTTCCGGTCACGCACCATGTTTCGACGCGGCCCGCCCCCTTGACCTCGATCGTCCCGCGGGCCTCGCAATCGAATTCATCGCTGACGAGCTCGAAGGTATTGCGCGTGATTTGGATGACGCCGCTTTGGCCGTGCGACTCCATGCGGCTGGCCACGTTGACCGTCTCGCCCCAGAGGTCGTAGATGAATTTTCTGCGGCCAATGACGCCCGCGACCACCGGGCCGGAATTGATGCCGATGCGGAAGGCGAGCCTTTGCCCGCCGAACGTCCGCCGATCGATCTCGCCCTGCATATCGAGCGCGAAGTTGACCAGGGCCTGGGCGTGATCGGCGCGCGGACGCGGCACGCCGGTGGCGACCATGTAGCAGTCGCCTATCGTTTTGATCTTCTCCAGGTCGTACTTGTCGACGAGCGCGTCGAAGCACTGGAACACGTCATTGAGGAGGTCGACCAGGCTGAGCGGCGTCATGGTCGCCGCCATCGGGGTGAACTCGACGATGTCGGCGAACAGGATGCTGGCGTCGTCGTAGTGGGCGGCGATCGCGCGTGGTTCCGTCTTCAGCGCCTCGGCGATCTCCTTTGGCAGGATGTTGAGCAGCAGCATCTCCGAGCGTTCCTGGAAGAAGTTGCGGCGGCGGACGAAGTGGTGCAGAAGCCCGAACGCGATCGCGATCACCGATCCGACGTTGAGCACGAAGAACCAGGTAACGAAGGCGTCGGGCAGGTCCGCCGGCGCCAGATGGGGCTGCAGCAGTGCGGTCACGACTAGCAGCGCGATGAAGCCCACGATCCAGAGCACTGTCCGCCTGGGCTCTTCGAGCAGAAGCGATCCCAGCGGACAGAGTGCGGCCCAGATGATGACGACGCTGGACTGCCGGAAGCCGCCCAGCGCGATTGTCACCAGCCACGGCAAGATCAGGACCAGGAGCAGTTGGGTGAATCGGTAGGTTTCGAGATTGCGGGTCCAGGCGAAGAAGGAGGTGTTGACCAGGGTGAAGACCGAATAAAACGCCGGTACCGCGGCGGCAAACGGGACGTGCGCCACGAGGTAGACGGCGCTCACAGCAACGTGAACGGCACGGTCCCCGCGAACAGCACGACGGCGAGGCGCTTCTGTAGAGCCGTTTCGTCGGTGTCGGTCGGTGCGGCACCGATGCGTCCCGCCCACGCGGTCAGATCATTGGCACCACGGAGACTCCAGGACACCAAACCAACGCGCATCGATATCCCTTGCTAAGGCTGTTCAGTCGGCTTGGCCAGCATTGTGTTAGAGGCCGCAGCGGCATCCAGCGCTGTCCGATCCGGAAGGTCGGCACCAGGGCGCGCGACAGTCAGCGCCGACGACAGCGTGGACGCCTTGAGCGCGGCCGTCAGCGCGTCGAGCCCGATCCGGCGCAGGTTGGCTCGCCGGCCGGCGCTTAACAAGCCCAGTCCCCAGAGCGCGTCGAGCAGGCCGACCATGAACGCGTCGCCGGCGCCGACGGTGTCCACCACCTGGACCGGCATCGCAGCCACCTGGGCCTCGCCGGCCGAGCAGAACCCCAGCGAGCCCCGATCGCCCATCGTCACAGCGACGATCGCAGGTCCCGATGCCAACCAGCTTCGGGCGGTCCGCTCCGGTTCGTGGTCGGGATCGATCCAGCGCAGATCCTCGTCACTGACCTTGACGATGTCGCTGCGCTCGACGAGGCGCTCGATGCGTTCGCGGGCCAGATCCCGGTCGATGATCAGCGACGGCCGCACGTTGGGGTCGAGGGTGACGGTGGCCGACACACGATAGGCGTCCAGTAGCGCCGCGACCGCCAAGCACCCCGGCTCCCGCACCGCAGCGATCGATCCGGTGTGCACGAACAACGGCGGCGCGACTTCCGGTGTACCAGAGAGCTGCCATTCCAGGTCGAACGTATAGGTGGCCGACCCGTCGTCGGCAATCGTCACCACCGCAGTCGGCGTTTGGGCAGCGGAGGTGCTTCCCGGAACAAGCTGTGCGCCAGAGGATTTGACGTAATCAACGATGCGCCGGCCGGGTTCGTCGTTGCCGATATGGGTCAAGAAATCGACCTCGCGACCTAGCCGGGCGAGTCCGACCGCGACGTTGAGCGGGCTGCCGCCGACATGCTGGGAAACGCCCTGGTGCTCGACGATGTCGATCAACGCTTCACCGATCACCAGCCCGCGGGTCATGGACTCACCCCCTTTACGTCGCCGTGCAGCAACGCCTCCAGCGTCGCCCGTGCCCCGCGGGTATGCAATGAATCCAGCGCCCAGCGATACGCCTCGACGAAGCGGGGTACCTGCGCCAGATCCCCGAACAGCCCCGCGTTCTCGATGAAGGCGGTCGGATGTAGCCGCTGCGACCGCGCGAGGGGCACCAGCGAATCCGCCAAGTTGTCGACGACCTCGATCGGCTCGCCACGTTCATCGACCGCCTCGGCGTAGCGGGCCCAGCTTGCTACCGTCGCGGACGCCAGCCGGATGGGCCCGCCGGTGAGCAGGTTGGCGCGGATCACCGGAAGCAGCCATGTCGGGATGCGATCCGAGGAATAGGCGCACAACCGCGCGACGGTGTCACGCACTCCCGGGTTGGCGAAGCGCTCGATCAACTCTCGGCTGTAGGCACGCAGATCGATGCCGGGAACCGGCCGCAGCGTCGGAATGGCTTCGGAATCGAAATAGGCGAGCAGGAGTTCGGCGAACAATGGGTCGCGCGCCGCGTCGTGCACCATGCGATACCCGCACAGCGCAGCGAAGTAGCACAGGCACTGGTGACCGGCGTTGAGCAGCCGTAACTTCATCGACTCGTACGGGCCCACATCGTCGACCAGCAGGACACCCGCCTCTTCCAGCGGTGGCCTGCCGTCGGCGAAGTCGTCCTCGAGTACCCAGCAAGCGAACGCCTCGGCCACCACCGGCCACTCGTCGGCGATACCGAAGTCGCGCTTCACCCCGGCGACGATGTCCGGGGTGGTGGCTGGGGTGATGCGGTCCACCATCGAACACGGGAATCGGGTGTGTTCGGCGATCCAGTCGGCCAGGCCCGGATGCAGCAGTTCGGCGTGCGCGATGACGGCCCGTCGCGCGACTTGGCCATTGTGCTCGATGTTGTCGCACGACACGATCGTCGGCGAGACGATGCCGCGGTCGCGACGCCGGGCCAGGGCCTCGACGATCAGGCCGAAAACCGACCTACGGTCTCTGACCTGGTAGCCGCCCTCGGTGATGGTCATCGAGATGATGCGGGTCGTCGGTGCGGCCAGCAACTCGATCGTCGCCTGCGGGTCGTCGGGCGCATAGCGGTAGTCGACGATCGAGCCGATCACCCGCGCGTCCCGGTTGCCGTCGGGGTGTTCCAAGATGAGCGTGTACAAGCCGTCTTGGGCACCCAACACATCTCGCATTCGGCGGTCGGCCGGCATCACTCCGATCCCGCAGATGCCCCACTCTTGCGCCAGACCCCGCTGCAGCAACCTGTCGATATACATCGCCTGGTGTGCCCGGTGAAAGCCGCCGACACCGAAATGCGCGATACCGACCCGGACGCCGCCACGGTCATAGCTCGGCGTCGCGATCGGCAGTTGCCGCAGGGTGGCGCTGTTCAGCCGAACCACGGTGTCGACGGTACCGGTGCGCGCTCACTACGACGTACGTTGACACCATGGGTTCTACGGCGCAGGCGCGGGTCAAGCTGACCAACGCCGACAAGGTGCTGTACCCCGCCACCGGAACCACGAAGCAAGACGTCTTCGACTACTACACCGGCATCGCCGAGGTGATGGTGCCGCACATTGCCGGGCGTCCGGCAACGCGCAAGCGCTGGCCCAACGGCGTCGAGGAGCCTTGGTTCTTTGAAAAGCAGCTGGCATCATCGGCACCCGACTGGCTGCCGCGGGCCAGCGTGACCCACCGGTCCGGGACGACGACCTATCCGATCATCGACAGCGCCACCGGTCTGGCCTGGATCGCACAGCAGGCAGCACTGGAGGTGCATGTGCCGCAGTGGCGGTTCGTCGCCGAATGGACCCGAAGCGGGGCGCAAGAACTCAAGCCCGGCCCGGCAACGCGATTGGTGTTCGACCTGGACCCGGGTGAGGGCGTGACCATGGCCCAGTTGGCCGAGGTGGCCCGTGCCGTCCGGGATCTGATTGCCGATATCGGACTGACCACCTTCCCGCTCACCAGCGGCAGCAAGGGGCTGCACCTCTACACGCCGCTGGATGAGCCGGTGAGCAGCAGAGGCGCCACGGTGTTGGCCAAACGCGTTGCCCAGCAGCTGGAAAAGGCGATGCCCAAGTTGGTCACGTCGACCATGACCAAGAGCCTGCGGGCGGGCAAGGTGTTCCTGGACTGGAGCCAGAACAGCGCCTCGAAGACCACCATCGCGCCCTACTCGCTGCGTGGCCGCGAGCATCCGACGGTCGCGGCGCCACGCAGCTGGGAGGAACTCGACGTCCGTGCGCTGCGCCAGTTGCGCTACGACGAGGTGCTTTCCCGGGTCGCCCGCGACGGCGACTTGCTGGCGCCGCTGGACGCCGACATACCCAGCTTGGATTCGCTGACCAAGTACCGCAGCATGCGCGACGCCTCGAAGACTCCTGAGCCGGTCCCTAAAACGAAACCCGCGACCGGCCATGACAATACGTTTGTTATCCAGGAGCACCACGCCCGCCGGCTGCACTACGACTTCCGGCTGGAACGAGACGGGGTGCTGGTGTCATGGGCGGTACCGAAAAACCTGCCCGACACCACATCGGTGAACCACCTGGCGGTGCACACGGAAGATCATCCGCTGGAATACGCCTCCTTCGAGGGCGTCATCCCCAAAGGCGAATACGGCGCCGGCAAGGTGATCATCTGGGACTCCGGAACCTACGACACCGAGAAGTTCCGCGACGACGAGGTCATCGTCAATTTGCACGGCAGCCGGATCTCCGGTCGTTATGCACTGATTCAAACCAACGGTGACCAGTGGCTGGCGCACCGGATGAAGGACCAAAAGGCCTTCGAGTTCGACGCGATCGCACCCATGCTCGCCACGCACGGTTCGGTCGCGGCCATGAAGGCGAGTCAGTGGGCCTTCGAAGGCAAGTGGGACGGCTACCGGCTGCTAATCGAGGCCGATCACGGCAACCTGCGGCTGCGGTCCCGAAGCGGCCGCGACGTCACCAAGGAATATCCCGAATTACGTTCACTGGCAGGCGATCTGGCTGATCATCAGGTGGTGCTCGACGGTGAGCTGGTCGCTTTGGACAAGTCCGGTGTGCCCAGCTTCAACGAGATGCAGAACCGCAACCGCGCCACCCGCGTCGAGTACTGGGCATTCGACCTGCTCTACCTGGACGGCCGCTCGCTGCTGCGGGCTCGCTACCAAGACCGGCGAAAGCTGCTGGAAACCTTGGCCAGTGCCGGCAATCTCATCGTTCCCGACCTGGTGCCCGGCGAGGACGGCGCGCAGGCGCTGGCATACTCGCTCGAACATGGCTGGGAAGGTGTGGTCGCCAAGCGACGCGACTCCAGTTATCAGCCGGGCCGGCGCTCGGCTTCGTGGGTCAAGGACAAGCACTGGAACACCCAGGAAGTCATCATCGGTGGCTGGCGAGCCGGGGAAGGCGGACGCAGCAGCGGCATCGGCTCACTGCTGATGGGCATCCCCAGTGCCGGGGGGCTGCATTTCGCCGGGCGAGTTGGTACCGGCTTCACCGAACGCGACCTGGCGAACCTGAAGAAGACGCTGGCACCGCTGCACACCGACCGATCTCCCTTCGACGCCGCGCTTCCCCCGCGCGACGCCAAGGGTGTGACGTTCGTCGAGCCGGTTCTGGTGGGGGAGGTGCGCTACAGCGAATGGACCCCGGATAACCGGTTGCGCCAATCGAGTTGGCGCGGGCTGCGGCCGGATAAGAAACCAAGTGAGGTGGTACGGGAATGAAATGGGTGACATACCGAGGTGATGACGGCGAACGCACCGGGGTGCTCTCCGGGGACACGATCTACGCGATGCCGTCGGGCGTGACGCTGCTCGACCTGATCGGGCGTGGCGCTGACGGACTGCGAGAAGCTGGCGAGGACGTGCAGCGTTCGCCATCGGCGGTAGTGCAACTCGACGAGGTGAGGTTAATGGCGCCGATCCCACGCCCGCCGTCGATCCGCGACTCCCTGTGCTTCTTGGACCACATGCGCAACTGCCAAGCCGCGCTGGGTGCCGGACGGGTACTCGCCGACACCTGGTACCGCATCCCCGCGTTTTACTTCGCTTGTCCGGCAACCGTTTTGGGCCCCTACGACGACGCCCCAACGGCTCCCGGAAGTGCTTGGCAGGACTTCGAATTGGAGATCGCCGCAATCATCGGAACCAGCGGCAAAGACCTGACGGTCGAGCAGGCCGAACAGGCCATCATCGGCTACACGATCTTCAACGACTGGTCCGCGCGAGACCTGCAGCAGATGGAAAGCCAACTGGCGATCGGGCAGGGCAAGGGCAAAGACAGCGGAGTGACGCTGGGCCCGTATCTCGTGACGCCCGACGAGCTCGAGCCGTACCGCCGCGACGGCAAGCTCAGTCTGCAAGTGACCGCCCTGGTCAACGACACCGTGATCGGTTCGGGGTCGACCGGCCAGATGGACTGGAGCTTCGGTGAAGTCATCTCCTATGTCTCGCGCGGCGTGACGCTGAACCCCGGCGACGTCATCGGCTCCGGCACGGTGCCCACCTGCACGCTTGTCGAGCACCTCAGCCCCACAGCGCTGGAATCGTTCCCCGGCTGGCTGCACGACGGCGACGTCGTCACCCTCCAGGTCCAGGGCCTGGGCGAGACCCGGCAAGCCGTGCGTGCGAGCAGCGCACCGCACCCGTTGGCCGCCCGGCCCAACCCGGACGCTCCACCCGCTGCCGGTCGGGTCAACCGGGCGCCGGCGCGGGTGCCCTACACCCGCGGGCTGCACGAGGTCGCTGACCGAGTCTGGGCATGGACGCTGCCGGACGGTGGCTATGGGTGGAGCAACGCCGGGCTGGTTGCCGGCGACGGAGCCTCCCTGCTCGTCGACACCCTGTTCGATCTGGCGTTGACCCGCGAAATGCTCACCGCGATGAAGCCCATTACCGATCGCGCGCCCATCACCGATGCCTTGATCACCCACTCCAACGGGGACCACACCCACGGCAACCAACTGCTCGACGCATCGGTGAGGGTCATCGCCGCCAAGGGCACCGCTGAGGAGATCGCGCATGGGATGGCACCCGAAATGCTGGCCATGGCGCAGACCGCCAACCTCGGCCCGGTCGCGACCCCATACGCGCGAGACCGCTTTGGGCACTTCGATTTCAGCGGCATCAAGGTGCGCAACGCCGACCAGACATTCGACCACGACCTCACCGTCGGGGTCGGCGGCCGGCAGGTCAATCTGCTGAACCTGGGTCCCGCCCACACGGCCGCGGATTCCGTGGTGCACGTGCCCGATGCCGGGGTGTTGTTCGGCGGCGATCTGCTGTTCATCGGCTGCACTCCGATTGTCTGGGCCGGCCCGATCGCCAATTGGGTCGCGGCGTGTGACGCGATGATTGCGCTGGACGCCCCGACGGTGGTACCCGGCCACGGTCCGGTCACCGACCCGGACGGGATCCGCGCGGTCCGTGGCTATCTCGTGCACGTGGCCGAACAAGCCGAGGCCGCCTACTGCAAGGGTCTGTCGTGGGCTGAGGCCGCCGAGGCCATCGACCTGGGCGAGTACGCAACCTGGCTGGACGCCGAGCGGGTCGTCGTCAACGTCTATCAGCGTTACCGTGAACTCGATCCCGACACTCCGCAGCTGGAGATACTGGCCCTGCTGGTGATGCAGGCCGAGTGGCTCGCTAAACGGTCCACGTGACAGTGAGAGTGCAACTGGCAACCGGCTTCCCGAGAAGCGGCGTCGGCAGCTGCACTTTCGCGGTTAGGTTCGAATGGCCCTCACGAAGCTGATCGTGGCGGCCGGGGCCTGCTGCGCGGCGTCCCCCAGCGGAGCCAGACCGGCGGCGTCGAACAGCTCGGCGAGGCTGGCTTTGGTCGTGTCCCAGCCATGCGCCTGCAGGTGTGCAGCGACGTCGGTGTGCTCGCCCGGGTAGGTCAAGCCGGCGATGTCCATATCGAGTCCCTGCCGTCGCCAGCCCTCCGCCATGAGCCGCGCATGTTCCTGCGACTCCTCCGAGGAGCCGGTGACCGTTCCGTAATCGGCGGCTAGCCGGCTGCTCGTGGCGCTCAACGCAATGACTTTTTCGAGCAGCCGAACTTCGGCCTCCTGCGGCAGAAAACCGATGAGCACCCCCTCGGCGAGCCACGCGGTAGGTGCGGCGGGGTCGTGACCGGCCTGCCGCAGCGCCGCCGGCCAATCCTCCCTGAGATCGATGCCCACCGTGCGGTGTTCGGTGGTCGGAGCGGCGCTGAGTTTGGACAGCGTCGCCGTCTTGAACTCGATTACCTCCGGCTGATCGATCTCGTACACCGTCGTCCCGGCCGGCCATGACAGCCGATAGGGCCGGGAATCCAACCCGGATGCCACAATGACGACCTGGCGCAGGCCCGCCTTGCCGGCCTCGGCGAAATAGTCGTCGTAGAAGCGGGCGCGAGCGGCGAACGTGTCGATCATCCTCGGAAAACCAACGCCACCTTCGGCCTCGATGGCATCCAGCTCGCCGGCAGCGATCCGGGTGAACACGTCTATACCGACCGCACGCACCAGCGGCTCGGCGAACGGGTCATTGATAACCGGCTGGGAGCGTTTGGTCGCAGCTGCCCTGGCAGCGGCGACCATGGTGGCGGTGGCTCCGACACTGTTGGCCAAGTCCCAAGTGTCACCTTCGGTTCGTGCCATGGTTTCTCCTTCGATGTGGCGGCAAAACCACGGTAGGCCTCGTCGGCAAATACCCATGTCGCATACGGTTTGGATATGTCAGCAGTGGAGCTGGAAACTCTCGAGAACAACATCGCCTGCGTCACCTTGAACCGACCAGAGCGCCTTAACGCCATCGACGGAACGCTGATCGACGGCATGGACCACGCCTTGGATGTGCTCAGCGCAGGCGAGTTCAGGGTCGCGATCCTGACCGGTGCCGGGCGCGGATTTTGCGCCGGCGCCGATTTGAGCGGCACCGGCCAGGCCTGGACCAAGCCCGCGAGCCCGTCTACCCCGGCGTTCAAGATCAACTACGACGCCCAGGTTCGCCTGGCCAACCTATTCACCCGGCTCTACGAGCTAGACATCCCGGTGATCGCCGCGGTGAACGGTGTAGCCGTCGGGGGTGGATTGGCGTTCGCGCTGGTCTGCGATATCCGGGTCGCCTCCGAAAATGCCCGGTTCGGGTCGGTGTTCATCAAGGCCGGCTTCTCATCGATGGACATGGGCACCAGTTACCTGCTGCCGAAAATCGTCGGCGCCGGGGTGGCGCGGGAACTCATGCTGACCGGTCGCATCATCGACGCCGACGAGGCGTATCGCATCAAGCTGGTACACGAGGTGGTGGCCCCGGATGACCTGATGCCGGCGGCCCTTAAGCTGGCCCGCTCGATTGCCGAGAACAACGCGTATGGCGTGTGGCAGACCAAGATTGGCCTCAACGCGGCGCTGGACGCGCCCAGTTTGCGGCATGCCATAGAGATCGAGAACCGCACCCAGATCCTGAGCGGTTTCACCAACAATCCGGTCGAGGCCGCCAAAGCGCACCAGGAGAAGCGGGCTCCGAAGTGGGATCCCCTGTGACGCGGGACTTTTCCTAGACTTTCGCTATCACGTTCTCGGCGAACATTTCCAAGTTGCGGATCTTGGTCTCCAGTGGCTCGGTGTCGGTTCCCATGATGTAGGGGATGCGGAAGCCCACGATGACGTCCGTGACGCCTTTGTCCTCGAGTCGCTTGATGCCGTCCAAGGTATAGGCGTCGGCCGAGATGACATGAATCTCGAACGGTCCGGTCCTACCCTCTTCCTCGCGCAGCTGCTTGAGCCTGGCCAGCAGCCGGTCGAGCTCCTCGGGGTCGCCGCCGCCGTGCATCCATCCGTCCGCACGCGCTGCGCGTCGCAGCGCGGCATCGGCGTGGCCACCGATCAGAATCGGGATCGGCTGGGTCGGAGCCGGGGTCATCTTGGTCTTGGGGATGTCGTAGAAATCGCCGTGGAACTCGAAGTACTCGCCGGTGGTGAGGCCTTTCACGATCTCGATGCATTCGTCCATCCGCTTGCCGCGCTTGGCGAACGGGACACCCATCAGCTCGTAGTCCTCCGGCCAGGGGCTGGTGCCCACTCCCAGACCTACGCGGTTACCGATCAGCGCGGCCAGCGAACTGGCTTGCTTTGCCACCAGAGCCGGCGGCCGGATCGGCAACTTGAGGACGAAGAAATTGAACCGCAGCGTCGACGTCACCGCGCCCAAAGCCGCTGTGAGGACGAACGTCTCGATGAACGCCTTGCCGTCCAAGAACTCCCGATTGCCGTCGGGTGTGTACGGGTACTTCGAATCGGACTCGAACGGGTAGGCGATGCTGTCGGCAATCGTCATGCTGTGGTACCCGGCCGCCTCGGCCGCCTTGGCCAGGGGGATGTAGTACGAAAAGTCGGTCATTGCCTCCGCATAGCTGAACCGCACGTCATCTACCTTCCTGGAAGGGGCCGTCACACGACATTAGAACGTGTTCTAGTTTGGCCCGCGGTCGGGTCCGGACACAACAAGACAACAGGCTGAAGCTCTCGGGCTAGGTGGAGATAGCCCGGCTAGAGCTGGTTCTCGGGGCCGATGACCGCCCAGACCGTCTTGCCGGACGAGGTGGGAGTGCTGCCCCACGCGCGTGACAACGCCTCGACGATCGCCAGGCCGGATACGTCAATGCCCTTCGCCGGCGACGGCAGCCGCACGGCAGGAGCGTTGCTGTCGTCGGACACCGCGATGATCGCTGTCGGGCCGTCGGTCTCGATCCGCATCATCGGGACGCTTCCGGTGTGTTCCAACACGTTTTCCACGAACACGTTGACAACCACCAACGCGACCGGGATGAGCGCGGGTTGCGACCAAGCGGTGAGCCACTCGCGGACCAGCCGGCGTGACTCGCGAAGGCTGGTCAGGTTCGCCGGCAGTTGCGCATCGGCACGCTGGACAGTGCGACGCGTGAGCCGACCAAGCGCCTTTCTCGCCGCGTTCTCGGTCGAGTACACCGGTATGAAGCGGTCGACCCCGCTGCGGGTGATTGCCTGGCGGGTGGCGCGATGAGCGCAGACCAGCACGATCGGAACGTCGGGCTGGGTGTGAATCTGCCAGCGCACGCCGATGAAAGTTGACCACGCAGATTCGGCGGGCACTTGAAGTGCGGTGATGTTGACGATGACGGCGGAGGGCTCGTCGAGCGTGGCCTTCATGATGCTGTCGCGAAGCGCCGTGGAGCTGTTGGTGTCAAGCACACCGTCGACGGTCAGAACAGTCACCGACTGATCCGTCCGCGCCGCAACGGCCAGCGCGTTCGGCGAGTCAGCTACCGAACTCACCACAGCCACCCCTTTCCCTTCAGGGCTTTACCCTCGCTAAACGCGAGCCGCGACCCAGTGATGTGCGGGCGCGCGTGTCCGAATTGCGATCGAGGCGCTCGGATTCCTGACGTGGTCGAAAACGGATGGGACGTCATGATCCAGCCTTCCAGCTCGATCCTGTCGTCCGGTTCCATTTTCTGCTCCTCGAATTCCCGCCCGGCTAACTGCTTGAGGAACCGCCCCCTCGGCGGCAGAAGCTTCTACCTTCCCAAGGATCGGCATCGCCGCCAGAAATCACAGGGTTGTGGTGGTTCGCCATAGAACCATAACCGCGCCGCAGATTGGACGCGAGTGGGGTACCTGCCCCGACCCCGCCCGCCCGGAGCATCGACCGCTACCACGCCGACATGCCGTTCTCGTTTATCTGTCGTCTGCCGCCGCACGCGCACCCACCGGGTTTACCCACTTCGCGCGCGTAGCCAACCTTTGATGTGGGTTGAACCAGCCTCTGGGATTACCTACCCGTAACGGTTGGCGAACTCGAAAATGGCGCAACAAGTAGCAAAGAGAGCGCCGAATCGCCGCGGCTGTGCGTTCAGGACCCGCTCAGCGGGTACGGCGGAGCGCCCACTCCGGCGACCGAGTGCGTGCCCCACGGCGTTTGTTCGATGATGCGCGCGGGCGCGCTGCGCTCGCCCACCGTCAGTGTCGCCGTTCGTGCCTGCGTGAGTGCCTCATCGGCTAGGGGCTGCGCTGGGGAACTAAAAATCGTTCCCTGCCAGTGATAGTGGCCGTCGATCGGGTCCAGGTGGCCGGTGAGCCTGACGCGCACCGGATGGTGGATGCCGGCTATCGTCAGCGTCGCCGCGCCGTCGTAGGTCTCACCGTCCTGGCGTGCGCTGGATGACGGGCCGATCTCGAACGCCCGAGCCACCCGTTGCGGCTGGGCGGGTTGCACACAGACACGCTCGTTGAACACCTGCTGGCTGCTACGTCGCACCTCGATGCGGATGCCGGCGGTGTGTTCCATGAGCCCCACGCACTCGACGACGTAGCGTGCTTGCGCGCCGATATCGGGTCCGCTGATGAAAAAGTAGTTGGGGAAACCATGGACAGCGACCCCGAAGTAGGGCTCCATGCCGTCGTCCCAGGCCTGCCAGATGGTCAATCCGCCGGCGCCGACCAGCGTCTCATCGCAGATCCGATCGGGAATCGTGAACCCGGTGCCGTAAATGATGGCGTCGGCGCGGTGGTCGACGCCGTCGCTGGTGCGGATTCCCGACGAGGTGATGGTGCTGATTGCCGATCTCACTAGCGCGGGCACGGGCCGCGATTGTCCGCTGGTCGCGGCCGGTCGGATATGGCGACGTAGCCAGCGTTTGGCACGGGTTGTCGGTAATGGCAACTCAGGGACAATCCGGCGCGGCGCGTGCGCGAAGACGGTGACCGAGGCCGCTGACTCGGTGAGCTGCCCGATGTAATAGCCGGCGGTGGCGTCGGTGCCGATGACCGCGATGCGCTTGCCGTTCGGATCGAAATCGGAGTCCCACTCCGCCGCAGGAAACGACACTCCGCGGAACTGGTTGCGCCCGGCGAGCTCCGGTATCCACGGGACCGTCGGCGGTGGGTGGGCCGCAATGACGACACGGCTCCGGAAAGTCTCGCCGGTAGCTGTTCGCAGCGCCCAGGTGTCGGTGCCGTCGTCGAACACCGAACTGATTACCTCGCGGCCGGGCCGGCGCTGGCCATCGAGAGCGGCCGGCCAGCTAACCTCTGTCCCGGCTGCTTCATCCAGGATCAGGAAGTCGGTGATTCCGGCTGCCAGCAGCTCCACCGAGGCGGTTTGGGCGGCGGCACCCGCGCCGACGATGACGTGTCGGCTGGGTGGTGTTTGCGTCACAGAAACCTGCTGCGCTTCCAGCCGCGGCGTGCGATTGGGCCCATCAGGCCCACTTCGGTCAAAAACGCCGCTAGTGGAGCAAAGCCGGCAATCTGCATCTCGCGGCGGTGCGGGCTGGTGCGCGCGGTCTTTCGTGCCCGCTTTGCGTCCAGTCCCGTCCGCGCGTAGGGGATCGGATTGCTGAACAGGTAGTTGAAGAAATACCCGCCAAGCCCGTTGATGTTGGCCATGAACCATCGGTTGAACCGAGGCATTTCGGCGACTCGCTTGCGGGCGCCGTCACGCGCGAACTGAATGTGGCGGGCCTCTTCGGTGACGTGAATCCGCATGAGTCGCTGGATGATTGGCTGCAGTTCCGGGTCGTCCATCATCTGCCGTTGCAGCGAGTCGAAGATTTCTTCACCGATCAGCGCGGCCACCCACAGCATCGAGCCCCGCTGGAAGGCCAGCGGCAAGGTGTTGATGATCATCCGGAGCAACAGCCGTGGGCGTACCGGCTTGGCGCCGATGCGCTCGATGGCTTTGCCGAACATGACCATGTGGCGGGTCTCCTCGCCGAGCTCGGTCAGCTTGTAATGCGTCGACCGGCTCGTGGGGTCCTCGTGCAGAATGGTGCGCAGCAACGACTGGTTGAGCATGTTCTCGAACCAGATCCCGGCCGACAATGTGTTGACCAGTTCTTGGCGGGACAGCTCGATTTGTTGCTCGCGGGTCATCTCATCCCACATCGCGGTGCCGTACAGGGACACGAGTCTTGGTGGCAGATAGAACTTGTCCGGGTCCAGCGGCGCGTCCCAATCGATGTCCACGATGGGCTCGTAGGACTTTTTGACCGAGCCTTTCAGCAAACGCTCCGAGAACTCTTCACGACTCGGGCCACCTGGTTTCACCGCAGTGGTCATCGCTGGTTCCCCTTCAGTGCTTGAAGACGGTAGGGAGATCGCAATAGGTACTCAATACTCATGGTATCGGGTACCTGTGGTCCCGACTAGGTGTTTGAGGTTTCAATCAGGTTGACCCATACCCGCGTTTGCGGGCAACCTGGCCCGACGACGATGCGCGCCGCGCAGCGGCGTGAGGAGGAGTCGGGCATTCGGACTCAGCCCGACAACGATGCGCGTCAGGAGGCAACGGTGAGTCGGCATATTCACGTGATCGGCATCGGCGCCGGGGACCCCGACTACGTGACCGTCCAGGCGATCCGGGCGCTCAACGACACGCAGGTGTTCTTCGCGATGGACAAGGGCGAGGAGAAAAGCGACCTGGCGGCGCTGCGACGCGAGATCTGCACGCGGTTCATCCGCGAGCCCGGCTATCGCTTCGTCGAGCTACCCGACCCCAAACGGTCAACCGACGCCGACTACCGGGAGGCGGTTTCGGATTGGCACGCGGCGCGCACGCGGATCTGGTCGACGGCCATCTCCGACGAGCTCGGTCCCGACGGCGTCGGCGCCTTCCTGGCCTGGGGTGACCCGTCGCTCTACGACAGCACGCTGCGCATCCTTGATGCAGCCGCGGCCGATGTCGACTTCACGTTCGACGTCATCCCGGGAATTACCGCGGTGCAGGCGTTGACGGCTCGACACCGCATCCCGCTGAACGAGGTCGGTGAACCGGTTCTTATCACCACCGGTAGGCAGTTGCGGAAGCACGGCATGTCCGGCTCGGCCGTGGTGATGCTCGATGCTGACTGCTCGTTCCAGGCTTGCCCTGCAGAAACCCGGATCTGGTGGGGCGCCTACCTCGGTACCGACGATGAGCTGCTGGTGGCGGGCACTGTCGGTGAGGTCGGGCCCCGCATCGCGGCCCTGCGAGCCGAAGCCCGCGCGCGACACGGCTGGATCATGGACACCTACTTACTTAGGGCGGCGGGCTGATCGGCGGCGGTGAATCCCGGACGGGCCGCGATGGACACCTCACTGTTGCGATCGGCAGACTTGAACAGTGCCCGAACTGCCCGAGATCGAAGCGCTGGTCGACCATTTGCGGCGCAACGCCGTCGGTTTGACGATAGGTCGCGTCGATGTCGCTGCGCTGTCCGCGCTGAAAACCTTCGACCCGCCGATCAACGCCCTGCACGGCCGGACCGTTGTCGGGGCCGACCGGTGGGGCAAGTACCTGGGGCTGCAAGCCGGAAAGCTCTTGTTGATCGCCCACCTGTCGCGTGCGGGCTGGTTGCGGTGGTCCGACAAGCTGGCCGCGGCGCCCCTGCGACCAGGCAAGGGGCCGATTGCGCTGCGCGTCCACCTGGGTGTCCCGGGCAGCGCGCCGGGCTTCGACCTCACCGAGGCCGGAACCCAGAAGCGGCTGGCCGTGTGGCTGGTCGACGACCCTGAGCAGGTGCCGGGAATTGCCGCCCTCGGCCCGGATGCTCTGGATGTCAGCGCCGACGATCTAGCCGGGCTATTAGCCGGCAACACCGGCCGGATCAAGACCGTCATCACCGACCAGAAGGTGATCGCCGGCATCGGCAACGCCTACAGCGACGAAATCCTGCATGTCGCCAAGATCTCGCCGTTCGCGACAGCCGGGAAGTTGTCGGACGAACAGCTCGCCACGCTGCACGACGCGATGGTGTCGGTCTTGACGGACGCGGTAACCCGATCCGTCGGCCAGGGGGCCGCCATGCTCAAAGGGGAGAAGCGCTCCGGATTACGGGTGCACGCACGCACTGGGTTGCCCTGCCCGGTGTGCGGGGACACCGTGCGTGAAGTTGCATTCGCGGACAAGTCTTTCCAGTACTGCCCGACGTGCCAGACCGGCGGCAAGGTGCTGGCCGACCGGCGCATGTCACGGCTGCTCAAGTAGTCGACCGCCCGCGGCCCTGTCCCGGTCGCTATGCTGCCCGGGTGACTCGTCAGAAGATCCTCATCACAGGTGCCAGTTCCGGCCTCGGCGCCGGGATGGCGCGCTCCTTTGCCGCCAAGGGCCGTGACCTGGCGCTCTGCGCCCGTCGCACTGACCGGCTCGACGAGCTGAAAGCTGAACTGTCGCAACAGTATCCAGCTATCAAGATCGCGGTCGCCGCGCTGGACGTCAACGACCACGAGCAGGTGCCGAAGGTATTTGGCGAACTGAGCGATGAGCTTGGCGGCATCGACCGCATCATCGTCAACGCCGGGATCGGCAAGGGCGCCCGACTGGGCTCCGGCAAGCTGTGGGCCAACAAAGCGACCATCGAGACCAACCTGGTGGCGGCGCTGGTGCAGATCGAGACGGCGCTGGAGATGTTCGCCAAGAGTGGTTCGGGCCATCTGGTGCTCATCTCGTCGGTACTCGGCAACAAAGGCGTGCCGGGTGTCAAAGCCGCTTACGCGGCAAGCAAAGCCGGAATGCGCTCCCTGGGTGAATCGCTGCGCGCCGAATACCGCAGCGGCCCCATCAAGATCTCGGTGATCGAGCCCGGCTACATCGAGTCGGAAATGACGGCTAAATCGAACAGCACAATGCTCATGGTGGACAACGAAACTGGTGTCAAGTCGCTGGTCGATGCGATTGAGCGCGAGCCTGGCCGGGCGGTGGTGCCGTGGTGGCCGTGGGCGCCGCTGGTGCAGCTGATGCGGGTGCTGCCGGCCCCGCTGACCAAACCGTTCGCCTAAGGCCTCTTCCTTCGGCGGCGAGTGTGCGTGTTTGTACGCGACACGCCGCAGGAGCGCGTGCAAACACGCACGCTCGCCGCGACCCGTCAGCTGGTACGCCCCCTTTCGGTCCGGTAACGACGGACCAGCGCATCGGTCGAGCTGTCCGACTGCGGCGCGGGCGAGGTGTCAGCGGTAATCACCGGAAGCAGCGCTTTGGCCTGGGTTTTACCCAGCTCCACACCCCATTGGTCAAAGGAGTCGATGCCCCAGATCACGCCCTCGGTGAAGACCTGATGCTCGTAGAGCGCGATCAGCTGGCCCAGCACCGACGGGGTGAGCCGGTTGGCCAGAATCGAGGTGGACGGCCGGTTCCCGGGCATCACCTTGTGCGGCACGATGTCGGCGGGCGTGCCTTCGGCAGCGATCTCTTCCGCGGTTTTGCCGAACGCCAGCACTTGGGTCTGGGCGAAGAAATTGCTCATCAACAGGTCGTGCATGCTGCCGGTGCCTTCGACGGTCGGAAGGTCGTCGATGGGTTGGCTGAAGCCGATGAAATCAGCCGGCACCAATCGGGTGCCCTGATGCAGTAACTGGTAGAAGGCGTGCTGGCCGTTGGTTCCCGGCTCGCCCCAAAAGATTTCACCGGTGTCGGTGGTGACCGGTGTGCCGTCGGCACGCGTCGACTTGCCGTTAGATTCCATGGTCAGCTGTTGCAGATACGCCGCAAAACGTGCCAAGTCGTTGGAATACGGCAGCACGGCACGCGATTGCGCACCCATGAAGTTGGAGTACCACAGTCCGATCAGGCCGAGCAGGACAGGCGCGTTGGACTCCAGCGGGGCGGTCTTGAAATGTTGGTCAACGATGTGGAATCCGGACAGAAAATCAGCGAAGGCTTCCCGGCCAATGGCGGCCATCACCGACAATCCGATCGCCGAATCGACTGAATAACGCCCGCCGACCCAATCCCAGAACCCGAACATGTTGTCGGTGTTGATACCGAAGTCGTCGACCAGGCGTCTGTTGGTGGAGACCGCCACGAAATGCTTGGACACCGCGGAGTCGCCGAGCGCGGCGGTCAGCCAGCGGCGCGCGGCTGTCGCGTTGGTCAGCGTCTCCAGTGTGGAGAAAGTTTTCGATGCAATGATGAAAAGCGTTGTAGCAGGGTCTAAGTCAGCCAGCTTCGCGATCAGGTCGGCGGGATCGACGTTGGAGACGAAACGTGCCGAAATCCCCGCATCCGCGTAGTGGCGCAGTGCCTGGTACACCATCACCGGACCCAGGTCTGACCCACCGATGCCGATATTGACGACGGTGCTGATCCGCTTCTCGGTGGCCCCGGTCCATTCGCCGCTGCGCAGCCGGTCGGTGAAGTCACCCATGGCGTCCAGTACGGCGTGTACGTCCTGGACAACGTTTCGGCCGTCGACGATCAGCTCGGCGTCCTGGGGCAGTCGCAGTGCGGTGTGCAATACCGCGCGATCCTCGGAGGTGTTGATGTGTACACCGGAGAACATCTGGTCGCGGCGCTCTTCGAGGTTAGCCGTCCGGGCCAGATCGACGAGCAGCTGCAGCGTCTCGCGGGTGACGCGGTGTTTGCTGTAGTCGATGTAAAGGTCGCCGACCGTGACGGTGAGTTCACGGCCGCGATCGGGATCGTCATCGAAGAGCTGGCGTAGATGCGTTTCGCCGATTTGTTCATGATGACTGCGCAGGGCTTCCCACGCCGGGGTGGCGGTGATGTCGGGGATGGTTTGCACGGAGGTCATGGTTCGACCCTAATGGCCTCCGATGCGATGGAGCCAGGTCTAGCGAGTGCCCAGCACTCTGTGCAGGTCGGGCTTCATGGCCTGCAGTTGCGCGCCCCAGTATTCCCAGCCGTGGGTGCCGTTATCCACCAAAATTAAACACGCCGTTGTTGCCAAGCCCGACATCGAGCCTGCTCAGGCGGGGTTAGTGGCCGAGCCGGCCTCTGCCTAATCGCAAAAGCAGGATCGCCAGATCCTTGCCCTCGGGGCCGAGCTCGCTGTAGCGCTCGATGACCTCCATCTCGCGGCTGTGGACTAGCCGGGTGCCGCCGGACGCCATTCGGAGCTTGCCGATTGCCTGGGACACTTCGGCGCGCCGTTTAACCGCGGCGAGGATCTCGGCGTCTAACCGGTCGATCTCTTCGCGCAGCTCTTCGATGTTGGCGCGCTGTTGGGTATCCACCATTTCAATGTTCATTTCTGCTAACTCCGCGTTCTCGTGATGTGGGGGTTCTGGTCTCATCCGGTATCGGGCCTCACAAAAGAGACGAGCCCCGAATCCGGAAGCGGACCACGGGGCTCTGCGGAAGCAGCTAGACCACGGGCACCGCTGGCCGGTACCCGTAGAAAAATCGGCGACGCCACTCGTGGGTCGAGAGCTGCCGATGGCGCTGCGCGTTGAGCACCAACCGAGTGTGCCACTAAGGGCCGCGCCCGCGCAAAAAAATGCGCGAAACCGGCCTTCACGCTGCGCGGAAGCAGGTGGCGGCAGCCTGCACCAGTGGTGGACGACGTCGGGTGCTGGTTGCTTTCTGGTGTGGATTCTCTTGTCCAGCAGTCCAACTCGTAGGCCTCAACCCGGTGTGCGCCGATGCGGTGGGCGAAATGCCGGAACAAACGTTGGAAAGGCCGCGTATCCGGGTCCCGACGGTCGTAGGCTGCGACTCGCTATGGTCGCGGTCGTTCTTCAAGCCCAGCGGCTCGCGGCAGGTTGATACAGACCTAGGTCGCACCGCATAGCCTGGCAGCCGCCGTCGGCGGGCGGCGGTAAGTTTGGACAGACATGAGTGTACAAGCAACCGATGCCAAGCCGGCCCCCGAAGCAGACCAGCTGCTCGACGGACTCAACCCACAACAACGCCAAGCGGTGGTACACGAGGGTTCGCCGCTGCTGATCGTGGCGGGCGCGGGCTCGGGTAAGACTGCGGTGTTGACGCGGCGCGTCGCCTACCTGATCGCAGCGCGTGGCGTCGGGGTCGGTCAGATTCTGGCCATCACGTTTACCAACAAGGCCGCCGCCGAGATGCGCGAACGGGTGGTGCGGCTGGTGGGCAACCGCGCCCGCGCGATGTGGGTGTCCACGTTTCACTCGACCTGTGTGCGCATTCTGCGCAACCAGGCTTCACTGATCGAAGGCCTCAACTCCAACTTTTCGATCTATGACGCCGACGATTCGCGGCGCCTGCTGCAGATGATCGGTCGCGACATGGGGCTGGACATCAAGCGGTACTCGCCGCGTTTGCTGGCCAACGCCATCTCCAACCTGAAGAACGAGCTGATCGACCCCGACCAGGCTGTGGCCAACCTGTCGGATGGTTCTGATGACTTGGCCCAGACCGTGGCTGGCGTCTACGGCGAATACCAGCGGCGGCTGCGGGCGGCCAATGCGCTGGACTTCGACGACCTGATCGGGGAAACCGTGGCGGTGCTGCAGACCTTCCCACAGATCGCCCAGTATTACCGGCGGCGGTTCCGGCATGTTCTGGTCGACGAATACCAGGACACCAACCACGCGCAGTACGTGCTGGTGCGGGAATTGGTCGGTCGCGGTGCCGGGGATTCGCCCGACGACGTGCCGCCGGCGGAGTTGTGCGTGGTCGGCGATGCCGATCAGTCGATCTACGCGTTCCGCGGCGCCACCATCCGCAACATCGAGGACTTCGAACGCGACTACCCCGACGCGACAACCATTCTGCTGGAACAGAATTACCGCTCGACGCAAAATATTCTGTCGGCCGCCAACTCCGTGATCGCCCGCAACTCGGGCCGCCGCGAGAAACGGCTGTGGACCGACGCCGGCGCCGGCGAGCCGATCGTCGGATACGTCGCCGACAATGAGCACGACGAGGCCAGGTTCGTGGCCGAGGAGATCGATGCGCTCGTCGAGCGCGGCGACGTCACCTACAACGATGTGGCCGTCTTCTATCGCACCAACAACTCGTCGCGGTCGTTGGAAGAGGTGTTCATCCGCGCCGGAACTCCGTACAAAGTCGTTGGGGGAGTGCGCTTTTACGAGCGCAAGGAGATTCGCGACATCGTCGCCTACTTGCGGGTGCTGGACAACCCTGGTGATGCGGTCAGCTTGCGGCGGATCCTCAACACGCCGCGCCGTGGCATCGGCGATCGTGCCGAGGCTTGTGTGGCTGTGTACGCCGAGAACACCGGCGCCAGCTTCGCTGATGCGCTTGTCGCCGCCGCCGAAGGCAAAGTGCCGATGTTGAATACCCGCGCGGAGAAGGCGATCGCGGGTTTCGTCGAGTTGCTTGACGACCTGCGGGGCGGCCTCGCTGACGACCTCGGTGATCTGGTCGAGTCGGTGCTGGAACGCACCGGATACCGCAGGGAGCTGGAGTCCTCCACCGATCCACAGGAGTTGGCCCGGCTGGACAACCTCAACGAACTCGTCAGCGTCGCACACGAATTCAGCACCGACCAGGCCAACGCCGCCGCCCTCGACTGGGGGCACCTCCCGCTTGCGGGGGCATCCTTGCAGACGCCAGAGGACGAAGACGTGCCGGATACCGGTGTGCTGGCGGCGTTTCTGGAACGGGTGTCGCTGGTCTCCGACACCGACGAGATTCCTGAGCACGGTGCCGGTGTGGTCACGCTGATGACGTTGCATACCGCGAAGGGTTTGGAGTTTCCGGTGGTGTTTGTCACCGGCTGGGAGGACGGGATGTTCCCGCACATGCGGGCACTGGACGATCCCACCGAACTCTCCGAGGAGCGGCGGCTGGCCTACGTCGGCATCACCCGGGCCCGACAGCGGCTGTATGTGAGCAGGGCCATCGTCCGGTCGTCATGGGGACAGCCGATGCTCAACCCGGAATCGCGGTTCCTGCGGGAGATTCCGCAGGAGCTCATCGACTGGCGGCGCAGTGCACCCACACCGTCGTTCAGCGCACCGGTGAGCGGCGCCGGCCGGTTCGGTACGCCGCGCGCGGCGCCGACCCGCTCGGGGGCGAGCAAACGTCCGCTACTGGTGCTGCAGCCCGGCGATCGGGTGACGCACGACAAGTACGGGCTGGGCCGGGTCGAGGAAGTCTCTGGCGTCGGCGAATCGGCAATGTCGCTGATTGACTTCGGCAGCTCAGGACGGGTGAAGCTGATGCACAATCACGCCCCGATCAGCAAGCTTTGATGCGCCGAGCATGCATTCACGGCGAAATATCCGCCGCCTGATTTCTCGCACTGAGTTCACGTTCGGCGCGAGAACGGCTTGGTTATTGCTGCAGCCAGCGTTTGGTTCGCGGGTGCATTGCCAGCACCACGCTGGCGACAGGCAGCAGCCAAAGGGTGTGCACGATCCACGCGACACGGGCGCCCGCGATGAACACGCCGCCGTAGGTTAACAACGCGACCACCGCGCCGGCCACGATGAGATAGCGCCCGAGAGGCCGGTGCTGCAGCAACATGATCACGCCAGAAATGGTGGTTGCCGCAAACACCAGGGCGAGAAATGCGACCGCGATGCAGAACCAGCGGTCGGTTCTCCACCACCCGGCGATCAGGTCGGTGGCCACCACCGAGGTGGCCCATCCGCTGACGATGCTGACGGCGCAGGCGGCGACGGCTGTCCGGCCGCTCGGCTCATCGGTCGGCACACCTGGAACAGCTGCTCGTCGGCCCGCACCTGGTGCGCCCTGGTGGGGCGGTGGTTGTCGGGGAATATGAGTGATCGGGGTCTCCGGCACTATCGGCATCGGTCCAGTCGGTGCCCGCCGGATGATCCGCGCCCGCGGGTCGGAGGGTAACGGTGTGGGCTCGGGCGGTTGCGGACCGGCGGGGGGGTCGTTGGGCGCGCTCACCTCAACCAGCGTAGTTGCCCATGAAAAGGCCCCGCTTGGCCAGCCACGGCACGGGGTCGATTCTTTCGGTGCCGTTCTGTAGCACCTCGAAATGCAGGTGCGGTCCGGTGGAATTGCCCCGGTTGCCCATGGTGGCTATCTGGTCGCCGGCCATCACGCGCTGGCCGACGCTGACCAGCGTGGTGTTGACGTGGCCGTAGAGCGTGACCGTGCCGTCGGCATGGCGCAGCTTTACCCACATTCCGTAGCCCGCGGTCGGTCCGGCGTCGATGACGACACCGTCGGACACCGCAAGGATCGGTGTTCCGATCGAGTTGGCGAGGTCGATACCGGCGTGCAGCACACCCCAGCGGTACCCAAAGTTGGACGTGAATATGCCCTTCGTCGGCATCACGTAGAGCGGCTGCTGTAATCGCGCCTCGCGCTGAGCGCGATCGTTGGCGAAGGCCACCCCCTTGGCGAGCTCCTCGTTGTGCACCGCGACAGTCGCCGCGGGCTGGACCGCGACCACCTGCGCGCCACGGATTGTGTTGCTGCCCGCGCCGCCGGTCAGCGCCGACGCGTTGGCGCTCAGCACAGGCTCGGTCTTGGGGGTATCGGCATGGCTGGTCGCCGTGTGGGCCGCCGCAGCCGCGGCGCCGGCGGCCATTGCGGAGATCAGCAGGCGGCCCCTGGCCGCGCTGGTCGGCTGCTTACGGTGCTGCCCGCCGCGCCGTGCCACACCGATGACGTCGGTGGTATGCGAGCGATCGGGAAGCGGCTCGGTGCTGGGCTGGACGGTCACCCGGGCCAGAACCTCGGTGGGGGCAGCCAGCCACAGCGGGGTCAGATTGTCGGTCTTATCCCGATCGTCGAGCTCGGGGGCCAGCAGCACCTGTGCTTCGTTATCGAAGGTGGAGTCGTTGCTGAAGTCCAGGTCGTCAAGGTCGCCGAAGTCGTCGATGAAGTCCAGGTCGTCAAGGTCGAAGCCGTCGAATGGGAGGATTTCGGTGACTTCGTTGCGGTGAGGTTGCACCCAGCGGTCGCGGTGAGCGCGACCTCGTCCTGCTAGGACAGAAGAACGAGCCAAACGGTGCTGGGGCAAGCTGAAATGTCCTCGTATCGTGACCATAACGTTATCTGGACCCTAGGACGGTATCCGTTGACGGACGGGGCTGGCAACCTCGAGGCGAAATCCGACCGATATTGTGAGTTGGATCACGTTTGGGGTGCGGCGGTACGCCGTGACCTGTGCCACATCGGTGGACGCGACGGTAGCAGCCATTCGATGGGTGGATACAGTGCCACCGTGCGAGTCGCCGATTCGGGCACCGCCTACCTACCGGCCGATGTGAAGACAGTGAGCCCATGGACCTTTTCGAGTATCAAGCGAAAGAATTGTTCGCCAAGCACAACGTACCCAGCACGCCCGGTCGGGTGACCGACACCGCCGAGGGCGCTCGGGCCATCGCCGAAGAGATCGGTCGCCCGGTGATGGTCAAAGCACAAGTCAAGATCGGCGGGCGCGGCAAGGCCGGTGGTGTCAAATACGCCGCGACACCTCAAGACGCCTACGAGCACGCCAAGAACATCCTCGGCCTGGACATCAAGGGCCACATCGTCAAGAAACTGCTGGTCGCCGAGGCCAGCGACATCGCGGAGGAGTACTACATCTCCTTCCTGCTCGACCGCGCCAACCGGACCTACCTCGCCATGTGCTCGGTCGAGGGCGGCATGGAGATCGAAGAAGTGGCCGCCACCAAGCCCGACCGGCTCGCCAGAGTCCCAGTGGACGCCGTCAAGGGCGTCGATTTGGCGACCGCGCGTTCCATCGCCGAGCAGGGCCACCTGCCGGCCGAGGTGCTCGACGCCGCCGCCGTCACCATTGCCAAGCTGTGGGAGCTCTTCGTCGGCGAGGACGCCACCCTGGTCGAGGTCAACCCGCTGGTGCGCACACCAAACGATCGGATCCTGGCGCTGGACGCCAAGATCACCCTCGATGCCAACGCCGACTTCCGTCACCCTGATCACGCCGAGTTCGAGGACCGCGCGGCCACCGATCCGCTGGAGCTGAAGGCCAAGGAGCACGACCTCAACTACGTCAAGCTCGACGGCCAGGTCGGCATCATCGGCAACGGTGCGGGTCTGGTGATGTCGACCCTCGACGTCGTCGCCTATGCCGGTGAGAAGCACGGGGGAGTCAAGCCGGCCAACTTCCTCGACGTCGGTGGCGGCGCCTCCGCTGAGGTGATGGCGGCCGGCCTCGACGTCGTCCTCAACGACAAGCAGGTCAAGAGTGTGTTCGTCAACGTCTTCGGTGGCATCACCTCGTGTGACGCCGTGGCCACCGGGATCGTCAAGGCGTTGGAAATCCTGGGCGACGAGGCCAACAAGCCGCTGGTAGTGCGCCTCGACGGCAACAACGTCGATGAAGGCCGTCGCATCCTGGCCCAGGCCAACCACCCGCTGGTGACGCTGGTACCCACCATGGACGAGGCCGCCGACAAGGCCGCTGAGCTGGCGAGTGCCTGAAAGGACCTGTGGATATGTCGATCTTTCTGAATAGGGACAACAAGGTCATCGTCCAGGGCATCACCGGCAGCGAGGCCACCGTCCACACCGCCCGAATGCTCAAGGCGGGCACGCAGATCGTCGGCGGGGTCAATGCCCGCAAGGCGGGCACCACCGTCACACATGAGGACAAAGGCGGCAGGCAGGTCAAGCTGCCGGTATTCGGCAGCGTCGCAGAGGCGATGGAAAAGACCGGCGCCGACGCGTCGATCATCTTCGTGCCGCCGAAGTTCGCCAAAGACGCAATCATCGAGGCCATCGATGCCGAGATTCCGCTGCTGGTGGTCATCACCGAGGGAATTCCGGTGCAGGACACTGCATATGCCTGGGCCTACAACCTCGACAAGGGCGGCAAGACCCGCATCATCGGCCCGAACTGTCCCGGCATCATCACCCCGGGCGAGGCGCTGGTTGGCATTACCCCGGCCAACATCACCGGCTCGGGCCCCGTCGGGCTGGTATCCAAGTCGGGCACGCTGACCTACCAAATGATGTACGAGCTGCGCGATTTCGGGTTCTCGACGTCCATCGGCATTGGCGGCGACCCGGTGATCGGCACCACCCACATCGACGCCATCGAGGCCTTCGAGAAGGACCCCGACACCAAGGTCATCGTGATGATCGGTGAGATCGGCGGCGACGCCGAGGAGCGTGCGGCCGACTACATCAAGGCTCACGTGTCCAAGCCGGTCGTCGGTTATGTCGCGGGATTCACCGCGCCAGAAGGCAAGACGATGGGCCACGCGGGCGCGATCGTGTCCGGCTCGTCGGGCACCGCGGCCGCCAAGAAGGAGGCCCTGGAGGCGGCCGGGGTCAAGGTCGGCAAGACCCCGTCAGAGACGGCGGCGCTGGCCAGGGAGATCCTGAGCAGCCTTTAGCGAGGTTCCTCACATGACCCTGGATCCGCACACGCCCGTCGTCGTCGGTGTGGGGCAGGCCGCGGAGCGCATCGATGACCCCGATTACCGGGGGATGTCACCCGTGGAGCTTGCTGCCGAAGCTGCCCGGGCCGCCCTCGTCGACTCATGTGCTGACTTTGAATCGGTGGCGGCGGCCGTCGACACCGTAGCCGGCGTCAGGCAATTCGAGATCTCCGGGCCGGTCGCCACGGCTCCGCTGGGGCGGTCGAACAACTACCCGCGATCGGTGGCCAATCGAATCGGCGCCGAACCCGCTCGCGCGATTCTCGAGATCGTCGGTGGGCAGGGGCCCCAGCACTTGATCAGCGAGCTGGCCGCAGAGATCGCTGCGGGCCGTTCGAAAGTCGCCTTGATCTTCGGCTCAGACGCGACGTCGACGTTGCGACACTTCGCGCGGGCCGACAACAGGCCGGACTTCACCGAGACCGTGGACGGTGATCTGGAAGACCGTGGTCAAGGCATCGACGGACTCATCTCGCGCTATACCGTCATCCACGGTCTGATCGATGCGCCGACGCAGTACGGGTTGCTGGAGAACGCCCGACGGGCTGGAACCGGGCTAGGGCCGGCCGAGTATCGGCGGCAGATGGGCGAGCTCTTCGCGCCGTTCACCAAGATCGCTGCCAGCAATCCGTTCGCCGCCGCGCGTGTCGAACGGACCGTCGACGAACTGATCACGGTGTCCGAGCGCAACCGGATGATCTCGGAGCCGTACCCCCGGCTGCTGGTCGCACGCGACCAGGTGAACCAGGGTGCGGCCGCGCTGCTGATGTCGGTCGAGGCGGCGCGTCGCCTGGCAGTACCCGAGGAAAACTGGGTGTACCTGCATGGGCACGCCGACCTGGAGGAACAGGCCCTGCTGGAGCGTCCGGATCTCGGGCACGCCCCCTCGGCCGTCATGGCCGTGAGCGAGGCGCTGGCGATGGCCGGCATCGGTATCGACGACATCGCCACCTTCGATCTGTACAGCTGCTTTCCGGTGCCGGTGTTCAACATTTGCGACGGCATGGGGATTGCGCCCGACGATCCGCGCGGCCTGACCCTGACCGGCGGGCTGCCGTTCTTCGGCGGCGCCGGCAACAACTACTCGATGCACGCCGTCGCCGAGACTGTAGCCCAGATGCGAAGTACGCCTGGACAATTCGGCCTCGTCGGTGCCAACGGCGGCATCCTGAGCAAGTACTCGGTCGGTGTTTACTCGACCACCGCCGTGGAATGGAAGCCGGATCGGAGCGCCCAGCTGCAGGCGCAGATCGACAACTGGCCCACCCAGTCGGTGACCGAGAACGCCGATGGCCCCGCCACCGTCGAGACCTATACGGTCCGACGCGACGGCGGGCGGCCGACCGGCATCATCATCGGCCGGCTGGCCGCCGACGACAGCCGATTTCTGTCGACCACCGAGGACGACGAATTGATCGCGCTACTGACCGACGGCGACCCCCTGGGGCATCGGTTTCGGGTGCGCTCCTTCGACTACGGCAATCGGTGCTCTCCCCGCTGAGCGGAATCCAACGGTAAGACCCGCCTCATACCAAGGCGGCCAGCTTGCCGGCCAGCCGCTCTACGTAGGCGGCGATCTCGTCTTCGGAACGGTCCGGCATGCCGAACAGCACCTCAGTCACCCCGAGCTCGGCCCAGCGCGCCAGCTTCTCGGGCACCGGCTTGAAGTCGAGGGCCACGATCTGCGGAGCGCCGTCGCGGCCGGCGGCAGCCCAGGTGTCCTGCAACAGCTTCACCGGTTCGTCGATGTCGAAGTCGCGCGGAGTGGTGATCCAGCCGTCGGCGCTGCGGGCGATCCACTTGAAGTTCTTCTCGTTGCCCGCGGCGCCCACCAGCACCGGGATGTGTGGCTGCACCGGCTTGGGCCAGGCCCAGCTGGGCCCGAATTTGACGAACTCGCCGTCGTAGGCGGCTTCTTCCTGGGTCCACAACTCCCGCATCGCTTCGATGTACTCGCGCAACATGGTGCGGCGCCGTCCGGGCGGCACGCCGTGGTCGGTGAGTTCGTCGGTGTTCCACCCGAACCCGACGCCCAGGCTGACCCGGCCGCCGGACAGATGGTCCAGGGTGGCGATGCTTTTCGCCAGGGTGATCGGGTCATGTTCGACGGGCAGCGCCACCGCGGTGGACAGCCTCACCCGCGACGTCACCGCACACGCCGCGCCCAGACTCACCCACGGGTCCAGCGTGCGCATATAACGATCGTCCGGCAGCGATGCGTCGCCCGTGGTCGGGTGCGCCGCCTCACGCTTAACCGGGATATGGGTGTGTTCTGGCACGTAAAACGTCTGAAAGCCATGGTCGTCGGCAAGCTTGGCGGCTGCCGCCGGGGAGATGCCACGGTCGCTGGTGAAAAGCACAAGCCCGTAATCCATGCACAGAATTAGAACGTGTTCTACCTGTGGCGGGCAAGCGGTTACGGTGCAGACGATCTCGACGGCGAGCTGTGGCCCTGCCTGGCCCCTGCCAGGCATGGTCGCGCCGACAGGCCGGTCGCCCCGGCACTGGCACCCGAATGTGCGCTAGCGTGGTTGATCGATCGCGTCGTAACGCAAGCGCAGCCAAGTCTTGGCGGTGATGGAACGGCGCGCCTGGGAGCACAGCGTCGCACTGCAACAATGGCGTGGCGCCGCGACGGTACTGGAAGCAACAGGAGGAGTCATGACCTACTCGCCCGGTAGTCCCGGATATCCACCAGCGCAGCCCGGTGGGTCCTACGCAGGCGCCACGCCGTCATTCGCCAAAGACGACGACGGCGAAAGCAAGCTTGCGCTGTACCTGAACATCGCGGTGGTGGTACTCGGCCTGGCGGTGTATCTGCTGAATTTCGGACCGACTTTTATCCTCAGCGCCGACATCGGTCCGGGCGCTGGTGGACGCGCCGGTGATGCCGGCACCGCGGTTGTGATTGCCCTGCTGGCCGCGCTGCTTGCCGGGCTGGGCTTGCTGCCCAAAGCGAAGAGCTATTCGGGGGTCGTCGGGGCGGTCGCTGTCTTGGGTGCGTTGCTGGCGATTTCGGAAACGATCGAAACGCCCGCCGGTTTCTCGGTGGGCTGGGCGATGTGGCCTCTGGTGGCTTGCAGCGTGCTCCAGGCGATCGCCGCCGTCGTCGTGGTTCTGTTGGATGCCGGCGTTATCACCGCGCCGGCGCCGCGGCCCAAGTACGACCGTTACGCGCAGTATGGCCAGTACGGGCAGTACGGGCAGTATGGGGCTCAGCAGCCGCCCGGCGGGTATTACGGTCAGCCGGGTGCCCAGCAGCACGCGGGACCCCAGTCGCACAATCCGCAGCAATCCGGGTATGGGTCGCAGTACGGCGGTTATCCGTCGAGCCAGGCTCCGGCCCAGAGCGCGATTCCGACCTCGTCGACCGGCGGATTCAGTGCCCAGCAGTCGGGGCCCCAGCACGCAGCGCAGCAGGGGCCGTCCACGCCACCCACCGGCTTCCCCAGCTTCAGCCCACCACCAACGGGCAGCGCGGCGGGCACGGGACCCCAGGCAGGTTCGGCGCCGGTCGATTATTCAAACCAGGCCGGGGGCCAGCATTCCTTCGGCCAGGATCAGCAGCAGCAGTCGCCTTCATCACCATCTGGGCCGGCGCCGGCCTAACCGTGCGCTCTCGCGCCTAGTCGGGCACGTGCGCCAAGAGTGACACGGGTGGAGGACAACCGGGCAGCGGGCGCTCGCCAGGCGCGTGACCTCGTCAGGGTCGCGTTCGGCCCGGCTGTGGTGGCACTGGTCATCATCGCCGCTGTCACGCTGCTTCAGTTGCTGATCGCCAACAGCGACATGACCGGCGCGCTGGGCGCCATCGCCAGTATGTGGCTCGGCGTGCACCAGGTGCCGATCTCTATCGGTGGCCGCGAACTGGGCGTGATGCCGCTGCTGCCAGTCCTGTTGATGGTGTGGGCTACCGCGCGCAGCGCCGCGCGGGCCACCTCTGAATACTCGTCGTGGCTCGTGGTCCGCTGGGTTGTCGCGTCGGCGCTGGGCGGGCCCTTGCTGATGGCGGCGATCGCGCTGGCGGTCATCCATGACGCGTCGTCGGTGCTCACCGAGCTGCAGACACCCAGCGCCCTGCGCGCGTTCATCAGCGTGTTGGTGGTGCACGCCATCGGTGCCGCGATCGGTGTGTGGTCCCGGGTGGGACGACGAGCGTTGGCGGCATCGCCGCTGCCCAGTTGGCTGGGTGATTCCCTGCGTGCCGCGACGGCTGGTGTGTTGGCGTTGGTTGGGCTGTCCGGCCTGGTGACGGCGGGGTCGCTGGTTGTGCACTGGGCCACGATGCAAGAGCTCTACGGGATCACCGATTCGATATTCGGCCAGTTCAGCCTCACTGTGCTGTCGGTGTTGTACGCACCCAACGTCATCGTCGGCACTTCGGCGGTCGCGGTCGGGTCCAGTGCTCATCTGGGCTTCGCGACGTTCAGTTCGTTCACCGTTTTCGGCGGCGACATCCCGGCACTGCCGATCCTGGCAGCGGCCCCCACGCCGCCGCTGGGGCCGGTGTGGGTCGCGCTGCTCATCGTCGGCGCGTCGTCGGGTGTGGCGGTCGGGCAACAATGCGCTCGGCATGCGCTGCCGCTGGTTCCGGCGATGGCCAAGCTGCTGGTCGCGTCGGTGGCCGGGGCGTTGGTGATGTCATTGCTCGCGTACGCCGGGAGCGGTCGGCTGGGCAACTTCGGCGATGTCGGTGTCGACCAGGGCGCTTTGCTGGTCGGTGTGTTCTTCTGGTTCGCAGTCGTTGGCTGGGTCACCGTGGTGATGGCCGGCGGGATCAGGCATCGGCCCAGGCGGCCCAAGCCCAAACCTGCGCCGGCGCAGGCGGCCGATGAGCCGGCCGATGAAGCCACGGAGTTTGCGGGGGTTTTCGCAGAACCGGAAGACTCTGCCGCCGACGACATGCTGCTCAGCGACGACGGATCGCCCCCGTCCACGCCCGACGAACCCGAGCCCAGTGCGACCGAGCGCGATCCTGGGGATTAGCTGTTCTGGCCGCCCCCGAGCGACAAGTACGCGGCGGGCCTTATCGTCAGGCGCGCATCGTCGCCAGTAGGCTCGCGATGTGGCCGAACCGCTCCGCGTGCCCCCGAGTGCACCGGCGCGGGTGGTGGTGCTGGCATCGGGCACCGGTTCGCTGCTGGCATCACTGATCGACGCCGCGGTGGGCGACTACCCGGCTCGGGTGGTCGCCGTCGGCGCCGATCGCGACTGCCTGGCCACCGAGATCGCTGCAGCGGCGTCAGTGCCGACGTTCATCGTCCGGCTTGCCGATCACCCCAACCGCGACGCCTGGGACGCCGCCATCACCGACGCCACCGCGGCACACTCGCCCGATCTGATCGTATCTGCCGGATTTATGAAAATCCTTGGGCCACAGTTTCTTTCACGATTCCACGGACGTATCGTCAATACGCATCCGACGCTGCTGCCAGCGTTCCCCGGTGCACACGGAGTGGCCGAAGCGTTGGCCTACGGTGTGAAGGTCACAGGCTGTACGGTGCACCTGGTAGATGCCGGTACGGACACCGGGCCGATATTGGCGCAGCAATCCGTTCCGGTGCTCGACGGCGACAACGAAGAGACTCTGCATGAACGCATCAAAGTCACCGAACGGAAGCTGTTGGTGGACGTGGTGGCCGCGATCGCGACCGGCGGCGTGACCTTGATCGGGCGAAAGGCGACCATGTGATGAGCACCGACGACTGGCGAGACATGGCAAGAAGGCCGATCCGCCGCGCGTTGATCAGCGTGTACGACAAGACCGGGCTGATAGAACTTGCCCAGGGACTGACTGCGGCGGGCGTCGAGATCATCTCGACCGGATCAACGGCGAAAACCATTGCCGACAAAGGGATTCCGGTGACACGCATAGAGGAACTGACCGGCTTCCCCGAGGTGCTCGACGGCCGGGTCAAGACACTGCACCCGCGAGTGCATGCCGGCCTGCTGGCTGATCTGCGCAAACCCGAGCACGCCGCGGCGCTCGAGAAGCTCGGGATCGCGGCATTCGAACTGGTCGTCGTCAACCTGTATCCGTTCAGCCAGACCGTCGAATCCGGCGCGGGCGTCGACGAATGCGTCGAGCAGATCGACATCGGCGGGCCTTCGATGGTCCGGGCGGCCGCGAAAAATCATCCCAGCGTGGCGGTGGTCACCGATCCGCTCGGGTACGACGGAGTGCTTGCCGCGGTGCGTCACGGCGGATTTACCCTCGCCGAACGCAAACGGCTGGCGGCGCTGGCATTTCAGCACACCGCGGAGTACGACATCGCGGTCGCGAGCTGGATGGAGTCGACGCTGGCACCCGAGCATCCGCAAACGGCGTTTCCGGAGTGGTTCGGCCGCAGCTGGCGCCGCTCGGCAATGCTGCGCTACGGCGAGAACCCGCACCAGCAGGCGGCGCTCTACAGCGATCCCGGCTCCTGGCCAGGCCTGGCACAGGCCGAGCAGCTGCACGGAAAAGACATGTCCTACAACAACTTCACCGATGCGGACGCGGCCTGGCGGGCCGCCTTCGACCACGAACAGATCTGCGTGGCAATCATCAAGCACGCCAACCCATGTGGGATCGCAATCTCATCGGTATCGGTCGCGGACGCACATCGCAAGGCCCACGAATGCGATCCGCTGAGCGCCTACGGCGGAGTGATCGCGGCGAACACCGAAGTCAGCCTTGAGATGGCGGAGTACGTGAGCACTATCTTCACCGAAGTGATCGTTGCACCGGCCTACGCGCCGGGCGCCGTCGACGTACTGACGCGCAAGAAGAACATTCGGGTACTGGTGGTCTCCGAGCCGCTGACCGGTGGTACCGAGCTGCGACCGGTCAGTGGGGGACTGCTGATGCAGCAGCGCGACGAGCTCGACGCGCACGGTGACAACCCGGCGAACTGGACCCTGGCGACCGGATCACCGGCCGACCCGTCGACGTTGACCGACCTGGTCTTTGCGTGGCGCGCCTGCCGCGCGGTCAAGTCGAACGCGATCGTGATCGCCGCCAACTGCGCCACCATCGGCGTCGGCATGGGTCAAGTCAACCGGGTCGACGCCGCCCGGCTGGCCGTTGAACGCGGCGGCGACCGGGTCCGCGGCGCGGTCGCGGCCTCCGATGCGTTCTTCCCGTTCCCCGACGGACTCGAAACGCTGGCCGCCGCTGGAGTGAAGGCGATCGTGCATCCGGGAGGCTCGGTGCGCGACGACGAGGTGACCGAAGCGGCGGCCAAAGCCGGCGTCACGTTGTACCTCACCGGAGCGCGCCACTTTGCTCACTAGGGCGTACTGAGGCCCAGGGGCTCGGCGCCGACGGCGGCCCGGATCGTACGACAAATCACCCCAGCTCGCTCGACAAGAGCTATGTGATTTCTTGCTGGACGGTTGCGAACGCGCATAGCATCCTCATTTAGTGCGTCCACGGAGACGTCCTATCCAATTCGAGAGGAAATGTGATGCGTGCGATAACAAAACGAACAGCTGTATTCTCCGCGGCGATTACGGGGTTCGCGCTGATCGGTGCAGGGTGCAGTCACGCGACCAAATCCGGCGAAACGACGACTTCAGCCACGACGTCCGTGACGTCGTCGGCTACCCCGGGGGCGGCTGCACCCACAGGTCCGAGCGTGGCCCCGAGTACAACGCAGATGACGGGTGCCAACGGCACGGTGTACCCGGTCGAGGGACCCATTCTCGCGAAATACGAGTCACTGGACGAGAAGGCGCGGAAAGACCTGGGCGCGCCGACGGGCAACCAGCAAACGAACCCGGACGGCGGCATCTACCAGCAGTTCGACGGCGGCGTGATCATTAACAAGACGCAGGCTTATGTCGTGTGGGGCAAGATCCGCGACAAGTGGAACCAACTCGGTGGTTCGCAGGGCAAGCTCGGTTACCCGACCAGTGACGAGGTAGATACCCCCGACGGCCTCAAGAAGTCGACCTTCGAGCACGGCACGATTACGTGGAAACCGGGCGACGCCGAGGCCACCGTCAGCTACGACTAACCGGTCACCTAGCTGGTCTGTGCGTCCACCGTTGCGGTGGGCTGAAAAGACCGGCCGCACAAGGTCGGGCAATCGATCCGAATGCCCGACCTTTGCGTGTCGGTACGTCGCTTCTCCGAAGCAGCCGCGCAGACGGCAGTGCCTTATCGACGGCGCCGTCGTAGCGTGGAGTGGTGACATCACCGAGCAATCTGCCCCGAACGGTCGGCGAGCTACGCGCCGCCGGTCATCGTGAACGGGGTGTCAAGCAGGAAATCCGGGAGAATCTGCTCACCGCGCTGGCCGAGGGCGACGAGGTCTGGCCGGGCATCCTGGGATTCGACGACACCGTCTTGCCCCAGCTGGAGCGGGCGCTGATCGCAGGTCATGACTTCGTTCTGCTCGGCGAACGCGGCCAGGGCAAGACCCGGCTGCTGCGGGCGTTAACCGGCCTGCTTGACGAGTGGACGCCGGTGATCGCCGGGGCCGAGCTAGGCGAGCATCCGTACCGGCCGATCACGCCGGAGTCGATCCGGCGGGCCTATGAGCTCGGCGACGCCCTGCCGGTGGCGTGGAAGCACCGCAGCGAGCGTTACACCGAGAAGCTGGCTACCCCCGATACCAGCGTCGCCGACCTGGTCGGTGACATCGACCCGATCAAGGTCGCCGAGGGCCGCAGCCTTGGGGATCCCGAGACCATCGCCTACGGACTCATCCCGCGGGCGCACCGTGGCATCGTGGCGGTCAACGAACTCCCCGACCTCGCCGAGCGCATTCAAGTGTCGATGCTCAATGTCATGGAAGAGCGCGACATCCAGGTCCGCGGTTACACGCTGCGCCTGCCGCTGGACGTGCTGGTGGTGGCCAGCGCCAACCCCGAGGACTACACCAACCGGGGTCGCATCATCACCCCCCTCAAAGACCGGTTCGGCGCCGAGATCCGCACCCACTACCCGCTAGAGCTGGAAGCGGAGATGGGCGTCATCGCGCAGGAGGCCCACCTGAGCGCACAGGTGCCCGACTATCTGTTGCAGGTGCTCGCGCGGTTTGCCCGTTACCTGCGGGAGTCCAATTCGGTCGATCAGCGGTCCGGGGTGTCGGCGCGGTTCGCGATCGCGGCGGCCGAGACCGTCGCAGCCGCTGCCCGGCACCGCGGCGCGGTGCTGGGCGAGACAGATCCGGTGGCCCGGGTGGTCGACCTGGGCACGGTGATCGACGTCCTGCGCGGCAAGCTGGAATTCGAGTCCGGCGAGGAAGGCCGCGAACAGGCGGTGCTCGAGCACCTGTTGCGCCGCGCCACCGCTGACACCGCGGCGCGCGTGCTGGGCGGCCTCGATGTCGGTTCCTTGGTGGCCGCCGTCGAGGCCGGTTCGGCGGTGACAACGGGCGAGCGGGTGTCGGCCAAGGACGTGCTGGCCGCAGTCCCGGGGCTGCCGGTCGTGGACAGAATCGCGAGAAAGCTCAACGCCGAATCCGAAGGCGAACGCGCCGCGGCGCTGGAACTGGCGCTGGAGGCGTTGTATCTGGCCAAGCGAATCGACAAGGTATCCGGGGAGGGCCAAACCGTCTATGGCTAAAGGGCACTCATCGCGGTACTCGGCGTACACCGGCGGGCCGGACCCACTGGCTCCGCCGGTGGATCTGCGCGAGGCGCTCGAGCAGATCGGTCAGGACGTCATGGCCGGCACCTCGCCGCGCCGTGCGCTGTCCGAGCTGCTGCGCCGTGGCACCAAAAATATGCCCGGGGCCGACCGACTAGCAGCCGAGGCGAACCGACGCCGACGGGATTTGTTGCACCGCAACAACTTAGATGGGACACTACAAGCTATCAAGAAGCTGCTCGACGAGGCTGTGCTGGCCGAGCGCAAGGAGCTGGCGCGCGCGCTGGACGACGACGCTCGCTTTGGCGAACTGCAGCTGGACGCGCTGCCGGCGTCACCGGCCAAGGCCGTCCAGGAGCTTTCTGACTACAACTGGCGCAGCGCGGAGGCTCGCGAAAAGTACGAGCAGATCAAGGATTTGCTTGGCCGCGAGATGCTGGACCAACGCTTCGCGGGCATGAAGCAAGCGCTGGAGGGCGCCACCGACGAGGATCGCCAGCGCGTCAATGAGATGTTGGACGACCTCAACGAGCTGCTGGACAAGCACGCCCGCGGTGAGGACACCCAACAGGATTTTCAAGACTTCATGGACAAGCACGGCGAGTTCTTCCCGGAGAACCCGCGCAATGTCGAGGAACTGCTGGACTCGCTGGCCAAGCGCGCCGCCGCCGCGCAGCGCTTCCGCAACAGTCTGAGCCCGGAGCAGCGCGCCGAACTGGATGCTCTGGCGCAGCAGGCATTTGGCTCTCCGGCACTGATGCAGGCGTTGAATCGGCTCGATGCGCACCTGCAGGCCGCACGGCCGGGTGAAGACTGGACCGGGTCCGAGCAGTTCTCTGGCGATAACCCGTTCGGCATGGGTGAGGGTACCCAGGCACTGGCCGACATCGCCGAGCTGGAGCAGCTGGCCGAGCAGCTCTCGCAGAGCTATCCGGGCGCCACCATGGATGACGTCGATCTCGACGCGCTGGCACGCCAGCTCGGCGACCAGGCCGCCATCGATGCCCGAACACTCGCCGAATTGGAACGCGCACTGGTCAATCAGGGATTCCTGGATCGTGGTTCCGACGGCCAATGGCGACTTTCCCCTAAAGCCATGCGGAGGCTCGGTGAGACGGCGTTACACGATGTGGCACAACAGCTTTCCGGCCGCCGCGGCGAACGTGATCATCGGCGCGCTGGGGCTGCCGGCGAGCTGACCGGTGCAACTCGGCCCTGGCAGTTCGGTGACACCGAGCCGTGGAACATCTCCCGCACGCTGACCAACGCGGTACTGCGACGGGCAGGAACCGCGGCCCTAGACGGCCCGGTCGGCCCACTGCGAATCGCCGTCGACGACGTCGAGGTCTCCGAGACTGAGACACGCACGCAGGCCGCGGTGGCGCTCTTGGTCGATACCTCGTTTTCGATGGTGATGGAGAATCGCTGGCTGCCGATGAAGCAGACGGCGCTCGCGCTCAATCACCTGGTATGTACCCGATTTCGCTCAGATGCCTTGCAGATCATCGCATTTGGCCGTTACGCCCGGACGGTGACAGCTGCTGAGCTCACGGGTCTAGAGGGCGTCTACGAGCAGGGCACCAATCTGCATCATGCGCTGGCGTTGGCGGGTCGTCACCTGCGGCGGCACCCCAACGCGCAGCCCGTCGTGCTGGTGGTGACTGATGGTGAGCCGACCGCCCACTTGGAGGACTTTGACGGTGACGGTTCGGCCGTATTCTTCGACTACCCGCCGCATCCGCGGACTATCGCCCACACCGTGCGTGGGTTCGACGATATGGCCCGGCTCGGTGCGCAGGTGACGATCTTCCGGCTGGGCAGTGACCCTGGCCTGGCACGGTTTATCGACCAGGTCGCCCGACGCGTCGAGGGACGGGTCGTGGTGCCTGATCTCGACGGGCTGGGAGCGGCCGTGGTGGGTGACTACCTGCGGTCCCGACGCCGTCGCTAGCGCCTCGGTACTGGAGCCACCCTCCCGATTGCAGCTCGCAGGTATCCACGGAGTGGTGCTGGCGGGCGGCGTTAATGGGCGCCAGCGCCAACGACGTGGGCGACCACCCTGGGCGAAGGTGGTGCCCCATGCACACGATCACCCCACAAGAGCCAACCAAGCTCACCACGACTGAGGCATCGGCCGATGTCGTTAGGGGTCCGCGCTCGATCGCGAAGTACGCGGTCGAGGCGATCGGTACGTTTTTTCTCGTATTTACGTGCGGTGCCGCCGTCGGCGGCGGCAGCTCGCTGGCCCCCCTGGCTATCGGTGGGGTGCTGATGGTGATGGTCTATGCCGGGGGGCATATATCAGGTGGGCACTACAACCCAGCGGTGACGCTGGCAATGCTGGTGCTTCGCAGGATGTCGATGCGTGATGCCGCCTGGTACTGGATTGTGCAGTTCGGCGCCGGATTGATCGCGGTGGCGTTAGTGCGCTGGATTATCGATCCGGCCCGCGCCACAACCCCGGCGACATTGACGGTGCCGCCTCATAGACTTCTCGCCGTCTTCCTTGTGGAACTGCTGTTCACCTTCGCTCTTTGCTACGTGGTGCTCAACGTCACCACAAGCAAACACCACTCCGACAACTCCTATTATGGCCTGGCGATCGGCTTCACCGTGGTGTCAGGAGCATTCGCGGTCGGCGCCATCTCCGCCAGGCGCGTTCAATCCGTCTGTCACAGTCGCCGCGGCGGCTGCGGGCCTGTTTGCCTGGCCGACGCTGTGGGTTTACCTGGTCGCGCAAGGCATCGCGGCCGCCGCAGCCGGCATCACGTTCCTCGCGCTGAGCGCGGATGACAAATGAGTGCGCCGGTCAGCCAAGTCTTGCTCAGCGAGACAATAGGCTTCAGGCTTGGCCACGGTGTTCAAGATGCCGGCCGCAGGACGGCTCATGGTCGCCCCAGCGGATGGGGATAAAAGTTTTGTCGACCGGGGTACACGGATCGAGAAGGAGGAAACCGATGAGCAACATTCCCGAGATCGAACTCAATGATGGTGTGCGCATTCCGCAGCTTGGTTTCGGCGTGTTTCAGATCGACCCCAAGGAGACCGCCGCAGCGGTCAGGGCTGCCCTTGACATCGGATACCGGCACATCGACACCGCGGAGATGTATGGAAACGAGAAGGAAGTCGGCCAAGGTATTCGCGACGCCGGCCTCGACCGGGCTGATGTTTTCATTACCAGCAAGCTCAACAACGGTTTCCACAAGCCCGGTGATGCGCGCCGCGCATTCAGTAAAACGCTGGAAGCCCTGAATTCCGATTACGTCGACCTGTTCCTTATCCACTGGCCGCTGCCCACGCTGTACGGTGGTGACTTCGTCTCAACCTGGAAAGTCCTCGAAGAGTTCGCAAGGGACGGACGCGCTCGCAGCATCGGTGTCTCGAATTTCCAGCCCGCACATCTGGATCGGCTCGCCGACGAAACCGGCACCATTCCCGCGGTCAACCAGGTTGAGGTTCATCCGTACTTCACCAATGAGGAGGTCCGCGCCTACGGGCGGGATCACGGCATCGCCACCGAGGCGTGGTCGCCGATCGCCCAGGGCAAGGTGCTCAACGATCAGGTGATCAACCGCATCGCCGATACCCGCGGCAAATCGCCGGCGCAGGTGGTGTTGCGCTGGCATATCCAGCGCGGCGACATCGTCTTTCCCAAGTCGGTATCGCCGGATCGGATGAAATCCAACTTCAAGCTGTTCGACTTCGATTTGGACAGCTCCGACATGGATGCAATCTCGACACTGGATAAGGGTGAATCGGGCAGGACAGGCCCTAATCCGGACACATTCGACTACGTGCCCGACTAGCAACGCCAGTCCGCCACCGGCGGGTAACGGCTCGACATCCCGTGAGTAGCCGGTGAAAGGCTGGAGCACAATGCTTCTGGTCCAGAGATGATGAGCTCCGGCTGCTGCCGTGTCGAATTCGGCCATCGGCGACTTCGACCCGGCTATCGGCTCCGCGCAATCGCGCAGCCACTCAGACCTGCCGCGACGAAGGTTGTGTTGGGTCGCTCAACTGTAGGTCGAGGATCCTGGGTGGCTTGAGACGGGGAGCAAGCTTCAGCGAGTCACCCCCGGGAGGCGTGATCGTTTGACTGCTACCCGCGGGGCGTGCGGGCTTTGCGCTTGATGCCCACACCGCCCCATAACGAGAACCCGCGAATGTTCACCTTCGGTGCGCCGGGTGTGCCCTGGCCCGGGACACTGTGGTCGAAGCCGCCCATCACGCCGCGGCCGTGGATCTCGACGTTGACTTCGGGCGGCAGCAGGATGTTCTGCATGCCCATGATGGAGACCGCGTGGATCTCGACCTCGGTCGAGGTGAAGTCGGCGTAGCGCAGATCCACCACTCCGCTGCCCCAGAAGGTGAACGTGGTCAGCTTCTTCGGCACATTCCATCGGCCGCGGCGCTCGAATCCGCTCATCAGGGCCAGCAGCAGTGTGGACGGCGCCGGGTTGGGTTTGCCGCCCCTACGCGGGCTTATCGCCGAACCCGGCAGGTCGGCCCTGAGCTGATCAAGCTCCTCATACGTTTTCGCCGCATACGCTCTGGTCAGGCGGTCTTCGTAGTCTTTGAGCTGCAGGCGGCCCTGCTCAGCCGCGTAGGCCAGCAACTGCGCAAGCTCTATGCGATCGGTGTCGGACGCACGCGACGAATCGTCGCGCGCGTCCTTCGCATCGCGTTGCGTTGGGTTGCTCATCATCCACGAGCGTACGACGTCCAGGTTTGGCTGCAAGAGGGTTGGCTAAACTGCAACCTTCGAACGGGGCCGGGCCCCCGATTGCGGGCCCACCCGCCCGTCTCGTTGTTAGACATCTGGCGAACTTGCCCAGCTGGGCAGACGTTTCTGCAAGAACGCCAGCATGCCTTCGCGAGCTTCGTCGGACACGAACAGCCGGGCCGACTCCTCCGTGAGGCGTTCGGCGTCGCGGTCGAACCCTTGGAGTACAGCGGCTGTGGTGAGCGCCTTCGATGCCGCAAGACCCTGGGGCGAACCGCGGCCCACATGGGTGACCAGCTTCGCCACCGCGGCGTCCACGTCGTCGGCTGCCATCGTGATCAATCCGATCTCCGCGGCTGCCCCGGCGTCGAACGTCTCGCCGGTGAGGTAGTAGCGGGCGGCGGCGCGCGCCGACATCTTCGGCAGCAGCGTCAGCGAGATGATCGCCGGGGCGACGCCGATGCGGGCTTCGGTCAGCGCGAAGGTGCTGCGCGGACCGGCGACCGCGATATCGCAGGCGCCGACCAGGCCGAACCCGCCTGCCCGGACATGCCCGTTGATGGCGGCGATCACCGGCAGCGGCGACTCGACGATGGCACGCAATAGCGCGGTCAGTTCCCGGGCCCGAGCCGCGGCCATGTCGAACGGGTCGCCGCCGCTCGCCTCGCTGAGATCGGCGCCAGCACAGAACGTTCCGCCGATGTGACCGAGCACCACCACCCGCACCGCCGGATCCGCCGCGGCGTCTCGCAGCCCCTGATGCAATTGGCTGACAAGCGCGCCAGAAAGCGCGTTGCGATTGTGCGGAGAGTTCAGCGTCAGTCGCGCGACCGGACCTCCGTTGGCCGCCGGGCCGGCGTAGTCGACAAGGGTCTCCATCAGTAGGACCGGGGCAGGCCCAGCGTTGTCTGCGCGACGAAGTTCAGCACCATTTCGCGACTGATCGGCGCGATCCGTCCCAGCCGCGCCGACGCCAGCATCGCGGCAACGCCGTACTCCTTGGTCAACCCGTTGCCCCCCATTGACTGCACGGCCTGGTCGACCGATCGTGTCGCCGCCTCGGCCGCAGCGTATTTGGCCATGTTGGCGGCCTCGGCCGCGCCCATGTCATCGCCGCTGTCATAGAGCGTCGCGGCCTTCTGCATCATCAGCTTGGCGAGTTCGACCTCGATGTGGCACTGCGCCAACGGATGTGACAGGCCTTGGTGCGCGCCGATCGGCGTCGACCACACCTGGCGGGTTTTGACATAGTCGACGGCCTTCTGCAGCGCGAAGCGTCCCATGCCGATCGAGCTGGCCGCGCCCATGATTCGCTCGGGGTTCAGGCCGGCGAAAAGCTGTGCGATCGCGGCGTCCTCGGCTCCGACGAGCGCATCGGAGGGCAGCCGGACATCGTCGAGGAAAACCTGGAACTGCCGCTCGGGGCTGATCAACTCCATCTCGATTGGGGTGTAGGTGAAGCCGGGTGCATCGGTGGGCACCACAAACAGTGCCGGGCGCAGCTTGCCGGTCTTGGCCTCCTCGGTGCGCGCCACCACCAGCACCGCCTGGGCTTGGTCGATGCCGGAGATATAGACCTTCTGGCCCTTCAGGATCCAGTCGCTGCCGTCGCGACGGGCTGTGGTGGTGATCCTGTGCGAGTTTGATCCGGCGTCTGGCTCGGTGATCGCGAACGCCATCGTCAGGGTCCCGTCGGCAATGCCCGGAATCCAGCGCTTCTTCTGCTCGTCGGTGCCGAACTTGCTGATGATGGTGCCGTTGATGGCGGGCGACACCACCATCAGCAGCAGCGCGCTACCCGCGGCCGCCATTTCCTCCATCACCAGTGACAGCTCGTACATTCCGGCGCCGGCACCGCCGTACGCCTCGGGAAGGTTCACCCCGAGGAAGCCGAGTCTGCCTGCCTCAGACCATAACTCGGTGGTGTGCTCGTGTGCGCGCGCCTTCTTCAGGTAGTACTCGTGGCCGTAGTTGGACGCCCACGCCGCCACCGACTTACGCAGGGCCTGGCGTTCCTCGCTTTCGATGAAGCTGGTATCGGTCATTCTGGATCTCCTTCTTGGGCACTTTGGGGCGCTTCCACTCGTGCTAGGACGGCGCCGACTTCGACTTGTTGACCGGTCTTGACGTTGAGCTCGGCGAGCACGCCGCCGGCCGGCGCGGTGATGGTGTGTTCCATCTTCATCGCCTCCAGCCAGATCAGTGGCTGACCGGCGGTGACGGTTTCGCCGACCGCGGCGCCGAGCCGGATGACGTTGCCGGGCATCGGTGCCACCAGAGATCCCTGTTCGACGGCTGAACCCGGCTCGGGGAACCGTGGCAGCGCGACCAAGTGAACCGGCCCGCGCGCCGAATCGACGTAGATGTCCTGGCCGTAGCGGGCGACCGCGAAGCTGCAGCCCACCCCGTCACCGTCGGCCAGCACGACCTCGTCGGCCACCGACGAGACCACTCGCACCGGCTCGTCGCCTGCAAACACCAATCCGCTTCTGGTGAACCGGTATTCGACCCGGTGCTCATTGCCGTCGTCGTCGCGGAAGCTTTTGACCTGATAGCCGGACGCCAGGTTTCGCCAGCCACTCGGTATTGAGCCGAAGACGGGGGCGAGAGCACGATTGTGCGCGGCGTCGGCAAGCGCAGCGGCGATCGCCGACAACCGGACCACGGCGGCATCGGCCAGTGGTGCGGACAGCTCCGCCAGCCCGTGCGTATCGAAAAACGCAGTGTCGGTCGCGCCGTCGAGGAACGCCGGGTGCCGCAGCACGTTCACCAGCAGCTCGCGGTTGGTGCGTACGCCGTGCAAGTGGGCGCGGGCCAGCGCGTCGGCGAGCACCAGCGCTGATTGCCGGCGCGTCGGTGCATAGGAGATGACCTTGGCAAGCATCGGGTCGTAATGAATCGACACCGTCGAGCCACCGACAATGCCCGAGTCCAGCCGGATCCCGGTCCGCTGTCCCAGCGTGCAGAACTGCGCCCGAACCGCCGGCACGTCGATCGTATGCACCAGGCCGGCCTGCGGCTGCCAGCCCTGTGCCGGATCCTCAGCATAGAGCCGGGCCTCAATCGAATGCCCTTGGGCGGCAGGAGGTTCGGCATCGAGGTGGCCGCCATCGGCGACCGCGAGCTGCAGTTCGACGAGGTCGAGCCCAGTGGTCTCTTCGGTGACAGGGTGCTCAACCTGCAGCCGGGTGTTCATCTCCAGGAAGTAGAACTCGCCGTCATCATCGGCGAGGAACTCCACCGTCCCGGCGCCGGTGTAACCGATCGCGCTGGCGGCCAGCCGGGCCGCGTCGAACAGCTTGGCGCGCATGCCCGGTCTGCGCTCAACCAACGGCGACGGAGCCTCTTCGATGATCTTTTGGTGGCGGCGCTGAATCGAACATTCCCGTTCCCCGACGGCCCACACGGTGCCGTGAGTGTCGGCGAGGACTTGAACCTCGACGTGGTGTCCGGTGGGCAGGTAACGCTCGCAGAACACGGTCGGGTCGCCGAATGCGGACTGCGCTTCGCGCCGGGCCGCGGCGACTTCGCCGGGCAGAGCTGATAGTTCGCGAACCACCCGCATCCCGCGGCCGCCACCGCCCGCGGACGCCTTGACCAGCACCGGCAGCTGCGCCTCGGTGACGGATTCGGGGTCGAGTTCGTCGAGCACCGGTACTCCGGCGGCGGCCATGAGCTTCTTGGACTCGATCTTGGAACCCATCGCCCGCACCGCATCCACCGGCGGTCCGACCCAGGTAAGGCCTGCGTCTTGCACGGCGGCCGCGAATTCGGCGTTCTCCGAAAGGAATCCATAGCCGGGGTGTACTGCATCGGCGCCGGCGGCGCGGGCCGCCACGATGATGGCCTCGGCGTTCAGATAGTCATTGGTCTTTGCCAGCCGCACCCGGGCGTCGGCCTCGACGACGTGCGGGGAACCGGCCTCCGGGTCGGTGTAGACGGCGACGGTGCCCAGGCCCAGCCGCCGGCAGGTGGCGAACACCCGTCGGGCGATCTCGCCGCGGTTGGCTACCAGGACTCGAGTGATCTGCATCAGCGTCACATCCGGAAGACGCCGAAGTTCGACGTCCCTTTGATCGGGCCATTGGCGATGGCGGACAAACACATTCCCAGCACGGTGCGGGTGTCGCGCGGATCGATCACCCCGTCGTCGTAGAGCATCCCGGACAAGACCATCGGCAGCGACTCGGCTTCGATCTGGCCCTCGACGGCGGCCCGCATCGCGGCGTCGGCCTCCTCGTCTACCTGCTGGCCGCGGGCTTCGGCGGCGGCCCGGGCCACGATCGACAGCACGCCCGACAGCTGGGCGCCGCCCATCACCGCGGATTTGGCGCTGGGCCAGGCGAACAGGAACCGGGGTTCATAGGCGCGCCCGCACATGCCGTAGTGGCCCGCGCCGTACGATGCGCCAATCAGCAGCGAGATGTGCGGGACGGTCGAGTTGGACACGGCGTTGATCATCATCGAGCCGTGCTTGATCATCCCGCCTTCTTCATAGTCCTTGCCCACCATGTAGCCGGTGGTGTTGTGCAGGAACAACAGTGGCGTGTCCGAGCGGTTGGCCAGCTGGATGAACTGGGTGGCCTTTTGCGACTCCTCGCTGAAGAGTATGCCGCGTGCGTTGGCCAGGATGCCCAGCGGATAGCCGTGCAACTGGGCCCAGCCGGTCACCAGCGATGACCCGTACATCGGCTTGAACTCGTCGAATTCGGAGCCGTCGACGATGCGGGCGATCACTTCACGAGGATCGAAAGGGATGCGCAGGTCCGCGGGGACGATGCCGATCAGTTCGTTTTGGTCGAACAGGGGCGGGGTCACCGGCTTCGGTTTCGGCCCCAGCTTCTGCCAGTTCAGCCGGGCCACAATGCGCCGTCCGATGCGGATCGCATCGAGCTCGTCGACCGCGAAGTAGTCGGCCAAACCCGATATGCGGGAGTGCATTTCGGCACCGCCCAGCGATTCGTCATCGGATTCCTCGCCGGTGGCCATCTTCACCAGCGGGGGACCGGCCAGGAATACCTTCGAACGTTCCTTGATCATCACGACGTGGTCGGACATGCCGGGCACATACGCTCCGCCTGCGGTGGAGTTGCCGAACACCAGGGCGATGGTGGGGATTCCGGCCGCCGACAGCCGGGTCAGGTCGCGGAACATCTGCCCGCCGGGGATGAAGATTTCCTTCTGGGTGGGCAGGTCAGCCCCGCCGGACTCCACCAGCGAAATGACCGGTATTCGGTTCTGGAAGGCGATCTGGTTGGCCCGCAGTATCTTTCGCAGCGTCCACGGGTTGCTGGTGCCGCCTTTGACCGTCGGGTCGTTGGCGACGATCATGCATTCCACGCCGCAGACCGCGCCGATGCCGGTAACCAAGCTGGCGCCGATCTGGAAGGCGCTGCCCCAGGCCGCCAGCGGACTCAGTTCCAGAAACGGAGAATCCGGGTCGACGAGCAGCTCGATGCGTTCCCGGGCGGTCAGCTTGCCGCGGGCGTGGTGACGGTCGACATACTTGGGGCCGCCGCCTGCAAGCGCTTTGGCGAGTTCGGCGTCGATCTCGTCGAGTCTTGAGATGGCCGCCGACGCAGCCTCGGTGTAGGTGGCGGCGTTCGGGTCGAGCGTGGACTGCAGCACGGTCACGATTGATACCCCAGGGTCTTGGCGGCCAGGGCGGTCAGGATTTCGGTGGTTCCACCGCCGATGCCCAGGATCCGCATGTCCCGGTATTGGCGTTCGACTTCGGATTCGGCCATGTAGCCCATGCCGCCGAACAGCTGGACGGCTTGGTTGGCAACCCATTCCCCGGCCTCGACGGCGGTGTTCTTGGCGAAGCACACCTGCGCGATCAGGTTGGTCTCGCCGGCCAGCTGGCGCTCCACCACATTGCGCGCAGTAGACCCGGGCGACGTCGATGCGGCGGGCCATCTCGGCGAGCGTGTTCTGCACCGACTGGCGCGAGATCAGCGGGCGGCCGAACGTCTCCCGGTCGCGGCACCACTGCCACGGTGATGTCCAGACACCGCTGGGCGCTCGAATACGCTTGCGCGGCAAGGCCGATGCGCTCAGCGACGAACGCCTGGGCGATCTGGGCGAATCCGCTGTTCTCGGCGCCGACCAGATTGGCCGCTGGCACGCGCACGTCGACGTAGGACAGCTCGGCGGTGTCGGAGGACCGCCAGCCCATCTTGTCCAGCTTGCGGCTGACCTCGAAGCCGGGTGTGCCCTTCTCGACCACCAGCAGCGAAACCCCAGCGGCGCCAGGGCCTCCGGTGCGCACCGCGGTGACGACGTAGTCGGCGCGCACCCCCGAGGTGATGTAGGTCTTGGCGCCGTTGACGATGTAGTGATCGCCATCTAGGACCGCCGTAGTCCGCAGGTGCCCGACATCCGAACCGCCGCCGGGCTCGGTGATGGCCAGCGCGCCGATCTTGTCGCCGGCCAACGTCGGCCGCACGAACGTCCTCGATCAGCCGCGCATCGCCGGAGGCGATCATGTGCGGCACCGCGATACCGCAGGTGAACAGCGACGCGAAGACACCGCCCGGTGCGCCGGCCTGGTGCACCTCTTCGCAGATGATCACCGAGTCGGCGCCGTCCCCGCCGCCGCCGCCGACCGCTTCGGGCAAGCCCGCGCCCAGCAGCCCGGCCGCCCCGGCGCGCCGGTGCAAGTCGCGCGGCAGGTCGCCGGTGCGCTCCCACTCGTCGACGTTGGGCAGGATCTCGCGTTCGGTGAACGAGCGCACCGTCTTTCGCAACTGCTCGCGCTCCGGCGTCGTCCAGATATTCACAGGAGCCTTTCCGGGATGTCGACGTGACGGCTGCGCAGCCATTCGCCCAGCCCCTTGGCCTGCGGATCGAATCGCGCTTGGTAGGCGACGCCCTGGCCCAGGATGCCCTCGATGACGAAGTTCACCGCCCGCAAGTTGGGCAGCACGTGACGGGTGACGTCGAAGTCGGCCGTCTCGGGCAGCAGATCCTTGAGCAGGTCGACGGTCAGCGTGTTGGCCAGCCAGCGCCATTGTTCGTCGGTGCGGACCCAGACCCCGACGTTGGCCGATCCGCCCTTGTCGCCGCTGCGGGCCCCGGCGATCAGGCCCAACGGCGCACGCCGGGTCGGGCCGACCGGCAGGGGATCCGGTAGCGGCGGGGGAGGCGCAGGTGCTAGTTCCAAAGTGTCGGTGGCGCACGGAATTTCGGTGCGGGTGCCGTCGGCATGCACCGCGATGTGCGGCACCTGGGTGGCGTCGACGTAGCCCGGGGTGAAGACGCCGTAGACCTGACCTTCTCCCGGCGGGGCGGTGACGGTGAACCCAGGATAACTTGCGAGCGCTAATTCGACTGCTGCCGAAGAGAATTGGCGTCCGACGTTCGCCGGGTCGGGATCGCGGACAACGCAGCGCAGCAGCGCGCTGGCGGCTTCTTCGGTGTCGGCGTCGGCGTGGTCGGTACGGGCCAGGGTCCACTCGAGCTCGGCGGGCTTGACGGTGAGTGCTGCCTCGAGCTGCCGGCGCACCAGGTCGGCTTTGGCCTCGATGTCCAGGCCGGTCAGCACGAATGTCATGGCGTTGCGGAAACCGCCGATGCTGTTCAGCGACACCTTTAGCGTGGGCGGCGGCGGTTCGCCGATCACACCGCTGATGCGCACCCGGTCGGGGCCGTCAGCAGACAGTTCGATGGTGTCCATCCGGGCCGTGACGTCGGGGTTGGCGTAGCGGGCGCCGGTGATCTCGTAGAGAAGCTGCGCGGTGACGGTGTCGACGCTGACCAGACCGCCGGTGCCGGGGTGCTTGGTGATCACCGACGAGCCATCGGCGTTGACCTCGGCCAGTGGGAAACCGGCGTAGGTCAGATCAGGGACTTCGGTGAAGAACGAGTAGTTGCCGCCGGTGGCCTGGATGCCGCATTCGATGACGTGGCCGGCGACCACAGCGCCGGCGAGTTCGTTGTAGTCGGCGCGGCCCCAGCCGAAATGCGCGGCCGCCGCGCCGACGATCACCGAAGCGTCGGTGACCCGGCCGGTGACGACGACGTCGGCCCCGTCGTTGAGGCAGTCGACGATGCCCCACGCGCCCAGGTAGGCGTTGGCCGTCAACGGCGTGCCGAGCCCGAGTTCCGCCGCGCGCGGCTGCAGGTCGTCACCTTCGACGTGGGCGATGCGGGCCGGGATGCCCAGCCGCTGGGCCAGGGCGCGTACTGCGTCAGCCAGCCCCGCGGGGTTGAGGCCGCCAGCATTCGCGACGATGCGCACCCCGCGGTCGAGGGCCTCACCAAGGCAGTCTTCGAGTTGGGTCAGGAAGGTCTTGGCGTAGCCGCGGTCGGGGTGTTTCATCCGGTCGCGGCCCAGAATGAGCATGGTTAGTTCGGCCAGGTAGTCGCCGGTGATGTAGTCCACGTCGCCGCCGGTGAGCATTTCGCGCATCGCCGATAGCCGGTCGCCATAGAACCCCGAGCAGTTCGCGATCCGCACGGCACCGCAGCGACCAGAAGCAGAGGCCATGGGCGTCCTCCATTCAGGGACTCACCGGTGAGCGCAACCAACCAACCGGTAGGTTAGCGGGTATCGCCGGTGTCACGTCAAGGATGCCTCGTCGGTGGCTGGCGCCGTTGCGCACCCGACCAGAGATAGATGAGCTTCGCGGTGGGTGCCCATTTTGGCGACCAGCAGGGCAGGCGACTATTCTTGAGGGCAATCGTCGCGCGTTCGGCCCGACCAGCCATGCCGCGCGAACACCCGACCCGAAGCCCCAAATGAGGAGTAAGGCCCGACCATGGCCACACCCAAGCGCAGGATGTCGCGCGCCAATACCCGAAGCCGTCGCGCGCAGTGGAAGGCCACCCGGACCGAGCTCGTCGGTGTGACGGTTGCAGGTCAGCGGCACAAATTGCCCCGCAGGCTGCTCAAGGCGGCTCGCCTTGGTCTCATCGATCTCGACCGGCGTTAACCCGGTTCTCGGGCCTGTCGGCCCGCATCGTCGCCGGGCCAGACCTGATTGCCCGACCCCACAGCCGGCCTGTCGGCCCGCATCGTCGTCGGGCGGAATTCCACTTAACTACTATGCGGCGCGCCTCTCAGGCCGCTCTCAGGCGCTAGGACGAAACTAGTGGCCGTGCGGATACTTGTCGTCGACGACGATCGCGCGGTGCGCGAGTCGCTGCGCAGGTCGCTTTCCTTCAACGGCTACTCGGTCGAGCTCGCCCATGACGGGGTAGAAGCCCTCGACATGATTGCCAGCGATCGGCCCGACGCGCTCGTCCTGGATGTGATGATGCCGCGTCTGGACGGCCTCGAGGTGTGCCGTCACCTTCGCAGCACCGGCGATGACCTGCCGATCCTGGTACTTACCGCCCGCGATTCGGTCTCCGAGCGGGTCGCCGGCCTGGACGCCGGCGCCGATGACTATCTGCCGAAGCCGTTCGCCCTCGAAGAGCTGTTGGCCCGCATGCGGGCGCTGCTGCGCCGCACGAAGCCCGATGACGCCGCCGAGTCGGTCGCCTTGACGTTCTCCGACCTGACCCTGGACCCGGTGACCCGCGAAGTCACCCGCGGACAACGCCGGATCAGCCTGACCCGCACCGAATTCGCATTGCTGGAAATGCTGATCGCCAATCCGCGCCGGGTGCTCACCCGCAGCCGCATCCTCGAGGAAGTGTGGGGATTCGATTTTCCCACCTCGGGTAATGCGCTGGAGGTCTACGTCGGGTATCTGCGCCGCAAAACAGAAGCCGATGGCGAGCCCCGGCTGATCCACACGGTGCGCGGAGTGGGTTACGTGCTACGGGAGACGCCTCCCTGATGATCCGGCTCGACCGGCGACGGCGCGCACCGCTGCGGGCCACCAGCTCGTTGTCCCTGCGATGGCGGGTAATGCTGCTGGCGATGTCCATGGTTGCGATGGTCGTCGTCCTGATGGCATTCGCTGTCTACGCGGTGATAGCGGCGGCGCTGTACAACGACATCGACAATCAGCTGCAGAGCCGAGCGCAGATGCTGATCGCCAGTGGTTCGCTGGCCGCCGATCCGGGAAAGGCCATCGAGGGCACCGCCTATTCGGATGTCAACGCGATGCTGGTGAACCCGGGCCACTCGATCTACACCGCCCAACAGCCGGGCCAGACTCTGCCGGTGGGTTCGCCGGAGAAGGCCGTCATCCGCGGTGAGTTGTTCATGTCGCGGCGCACTGCGTCCGATCAACGAATTCTGGCCATCCACCTGCCCAACGGCAGTTCGCTTTTGATCTCCAAGAGCCTGAAGCCGACCGAAGCGGTGATGACTAAACTGCGCTGGGTGCTGCTGATCGTCGGCGGGATCGGCGTCGCGGTCGCCGCGGTGGCCGGTGGCATGGTCACCAGAGCCGGGCTACGTCCGGTGGGTCGTCTGACCGAAGCGGCCGAACGAGTGGCGCGCACCGACGACCTGCGGCCCATCCCGGTGTTCGGTAGTGACGAATTAGCCAGGCTCACTGAGGCATTCAACTTGATGCTGCGGGCATTGGCCGAGTCGCGGGAGCGGCAGGCACGGCTGGTGACCGATGCCGGACATGAATTGCGCACCCCGCTGACGTCGCTGCGCACCAACGTCGAACTGCTGATGGCCTCGATGGAACCTGGAGCGCCGCGGCTACCCGAGCAGGAGATGGTCGAACTGCGCGCCGATGTGCTCGCTCAAATCGAGGAATTGTCCACGCTGGTAGGCGATTTGGTGGACCTCACTCGTGACGACGCCGGAGAAGTGGTGCACGAGCCGGTCGACATGTCCGAGGTCATCGATCGCAGTCTGGAGCGAGTCAGGCGGCGGCGCAACGATATCCACTTCGATGTCGAGGCGATCCCATGGCAGGTCTACGGTGATGCCGCCGGGCTGTCGCGCGCGGCGTTGAACATCATGGACAACGCGGCCAAGTGGAGCCCACCGGGTGGCCATGTCGGCGTCAGGATGAGGCAACTCGACCCATCGCACGCTGAGCTGGTGGTCTCCGACCATGGCCCGGGGATTCCACCGCAGGAGCGTGGTCTGGTCTTCGAGCGGTTCTACCGATCGACGTCGGCACGGGCGATGCCAGGTTCGGGACTGGGGCTGGCGATCGTCAAACAAGTTGTGCTCAACCACGGTGGGTTGCTTCGTGTCGAAGACACCGTGCCGGGAGGGCAGCCTCCAGGAACGTCGATTTACGTGCTACTTCCCGGTCGGCCGATGCCGGTTTCGGCGTACCCGACGCCCGCAGGCGACATCGAGACTGAAGCCAAAACCGATCGTGCCGTACCCGTGGCTGGAAACGGGGCGAACTCTCGGGATTCGGCGAACGTTATCTCAGTGGACTCTCAGTCCGCGCGCGCAAGGTAGTTGTGCAGTTACTGTTGGAAATCGAGCCAAGTCCAGCCGACACGAGATGAAATTAGAGGAAGAGCGACTTAGCGACATGACGAATGACCCGAGGTATTCGCCACCGCCGCAGCAGCCGGGATACCGTACCGCGCCTAACCAGCCTGTGCCCCCAGCTTATGCCCAGGGGCACCAGCAACCGTACAACCAGCAGTTTGACTGGCGCTATCGGCAGTCCCAGCCGTCGCAGCCGACGCAGACAACCCAGACGGCGCAGTACCGTCAGCCCTACCAGCCGTTCGGCGGTACCGGGCCGGGTCCGATCCCCGGGGGTACCGGGCCGGGTCCGATTCCCGGGGGTACCGGGGCGGGTCCGATCCCCGGGATGCTGCCGCCGATGCCTCCCCCACCCGGGCCGGTAGGCCAGAAACGGTCCCGCGCAGGCATGTTGGCCGTAGGCGCGCTGGCGATCGCGGTAGTGTCGGCCGGTATCGGTGGCGCCGCGGCAACAGTCGTCGAGCTGGGCACGCACTCCACCGGTGTTAACGGCGGCAGGATAATCGGAGGGGCCGCTCCCAGCGTCCCGGCCGCGAACATGCCGCCCGGCACCGTCGAGCAGGTTGCCTCCAAGGTGGTGCCCAGCGTCGTGATGTTGGAGACCGATTTGGGTCGCCAGTCGGAAGAGGGCTCCGGCATCATCCTGTCGTCCGACGGGCTGATCCTGACCAACAACCATGTGGTCGCGGCTGCCGCGAGCCCCGGTAAAGGCCCTGGTGGGGCTGGTAATCCGGCGCCGAAAACGACGGTGACCTTCCCCGATGGCCGCACCGCAGCGTTCACGGTGGTCGGCGCCGATCCCACGAGTGATATCGCCGTGGTTCGTGTGCAGGGCATTTCCGGGCTCACCCCCATTTCGATGGGCTCTTCGTCGGATCTGCGTGTCGGCCAGCCGGTGGTGGCGATCGGGTCACCGCTGGGTCTGGCGGGCACGGTGACCACCGGAATCGTCAGCGCCCTCAACCGGCCGGTGTCGACGACGGGTGAGTCGGGCAACCAGAACACGGTGCTGGACGCGATCCAGACCGATGCCGCGATCAACCCGGGTAACTCCGGCGGTGCGTTGGTCAACATGAGCGGCCAGCTGGTGGGTGTCAATTCGGCAATCGCCACCCTGGGCGCGGATTCGGGTGATGCGCAGAGCGGCTCGATCGGGCTTGGCTTTGCGATTCCGGTGGACCAAGCCAAGCGCATCGCCGACGAGTTGATCAGCACCGGTAAGGCGACACATGCCTCGCTCGGCGTGCAGGTGACCACTGACAAGGGCACCCCGGGCGCCAAGGTCATGGATGTGGTGTCCGGCGGTGCGGCCGCGAGTGCCGGAGTGCCCAAGGGTGTGGTCGTCACCAAGGTCGACGACCGCCCGATCAACAGTGCCGACGCATTGGTTGCCGCCGTGCGGTCCAAAGCGCCCGGCGACAAGGTATCGCTGACCTTCCAGGATCCCGCTGGTGGCAGCCGCACCGTGCAAGTCACCCTCGGCAAGGCGGATCAGTGATGAGAGTCGATGAGCCGTTGTCGGAGCTCGGATATACGGTTGCACCCATGGAAACGGGTGCGGAGTTGGTAGTCGGCCGGGCTTTGGTCGTGGTGGTCGACGATCGCACCGCCCACGGGGACGAGGATCACAGTGGGCCGCTGGTCACCGAGCTGCTGACCGAGGCGGGGTTCGTTGTCGACGGTGTGGTGGCGGTCGCGGCTGACGAGGTCGAGATCCGTAACGCGCTGAACACCGCGGTGATCGGTGGGGTGGACCTGGTGGTCTCAGTCGGCGGGACTGGAGTCACGCCGCGCGATGTCACCCCGGAGGCCACCCGCGACATTCTGGATCGGGAGATCTTGGGTATCGCAGAAGCCATCCGCGCCTCGGGGCTGTCCGCAGGAATCATTGACGCCGGATTGTCCCGCGGTCTGGCGGGTGTGTCCGGAAGTACGTTGGTGGTCAACCTCGCCGGTTCCCGTTACGCGGTGCGCGACGGGATGGCGACGCTGAATCCACTCGCCGCTCAGATCATCGGGCAGTTGTCGAGCCTGGAGATCTGAACTAGGCCGAGCGTGGGAGTTGCCGGGCAACTCGCGTACGAATCGCCCGACAACTCAGTGATGGGTCACTGTGATTCGGCGTCCGCGCGGGGTCCGTAGCTTGGGGTGGGTGCCTTGGCCGCTCCGCCGTGCCTCCCGGACGAGTCTCCATTGGTTTGCGCGAGAAGGTCGCGGATTTCGGTGAGCAGGACGATTTGGGCGTCGTCGGCCTGCTCCACTTCACCACGCCTGCGCAGGGTGTTGTAGGGGAGCACGACGAAGAAGTACACGACGAACGCAATCAGGAGAAAGTTGATCACGGCCGACAACAGGATGTTCAAGTCGATGGTCTGGCCGCCGCCGATGCCGATCCGCAAGATGCCGACATTGGACTGCTTGTTGACGCCGATCCGGTTGATCAACGGCGTGATGATGCTGTCGGTGAACTTGGTGACCAATGCAGTGAACGCAACACCGATGACCACCGCGACGGCCAGGTCGACGATATTGCCCCGGGAGAGAAACTCCTTGAATCCTTTGAACATGGGGATGTCCCTTTCTGCGCCTATCTGTAGCGATACGCCGATGGAAATCGATTGAGCAACGGACGGAGTTTGCTGCAGATCACGCGCCGAGCAGCGGCCAGGTACTCAGTGCAGGGTGAGGGTCACCGCCTGACCCAGCGCCGAGCCTGCCACCGTGTTCGCCACGCGAGCCGGCAGCGCAACTAACACTACGCGGTCGTTGTCCGCAGCCTGGACTTTCTGCTTGGCCGACACAAGGACCACGACGGCGTCGGTAGCCACCACCTTGGTGCCTGCCTGGGTGATCCCCTGCGATTCGTTGGCCGGCGCGGCGAGCACGTCAACGACATCGCCGACGCGAATAAGGTCGATCAGAGCGCTGTCCGCCAGATGCAGCGGCACGATGCGGGCACCGGGCCCGGCCGTCGACTCGGCCAGCCGGCTCCCAAGCAACCGAACATCGGTGAGCACCTCGCCACGCCTCGTCGGGCCGGCCAGTGTCGAACCGACCACGGCTGCAAGGTCGGCTTGCGACCCGTCCGGAACCGTTGTGGCCAAACGCTTTTCGAGCCGGACATCGTCGGGGGTCAACGCGGTGCCGGGGCGCAGGTCACGCACGGCCACGACCACCTCGGCACAGTCACCGTCTGGATTCGACCGCAGCGTCGCAACGCCGGCCAGCACAACGAGCCCGCCTGCGGCGACTCGCCGGGCCAGCACGGTCCGAGTCCAGTCCGGGCGCAACGACGTCGATATCCGGTGTAATAGCGTTGGATTCAGCGATGATTCCCGCACGCCGCAACGGTAAGCGCAGCGCAGTTGGAAGGATGCCGGGCAGAAATACCTTTGTGGATAACCTGTTAGGTCGAGGCGGCCGCTGTGGACGGCGTGGAGCTGCTGCTCGACTTCTCGCTCGAACCTGACTTCTCACCCGATCCAGACTTTTCGCTCGAGCCGGAGTCCTTGGTCGAGGATCCGTTGGTCGAACTCGCCGATTTCTTGGCCGACTCGCGGCTGTCGGTGCGGTAAAAGCCGCTGCCTTTGAACACCACGCCGACGGAGTTGAAAAGCTTGCGCAGCCGACCAGAGCATTGCTCGCAGGTGGTCAGCGTGTCGTCGGTGAAGGCTTGCACGATGTCGAAGCGGTTGCCGCACTCGGTGCACTCGTAGCTGTAAGTCGGCACAAAAACCTCCGGATGATGTCAGCCTCGTTAGCACTCTACTGTTTCAAGTGCTAGAACCGCCACGTGAGCTGTCTCATTCCCCTGTGTGTCGGCTGGGAAGCAGGGCGATAACCCCGCGCCGCGGCGTGAGCGCATGGGTCATCGGCACGTCGTGCGGCTCCGCGGGCAACTCGTCAACAAACTCCACGTCGCGCACCATCGCGATGAGACGCGCTTGCGGGTTCCGGCCACCCAGCGAGCGGTCGTAGAAGCCGCGGCCCCGGCCCAGCCGCACCCCCCGACGGTCGACTGCCAGCGCCGGGACGATTACCAGGCTGGCCTCGGCCAGGGTCGACTCCGGCAGCCAGGGCTCGGGCGGCTCGAGTAGCCCCCAGGGCCCGGGTGTAAGTTCGCCCGGCCGGTATTCGCCCCAGCGCAGCGGCATCGGGGCGTCGTCGGCGGTGCTGCGCGCGACCGGCAGCAGCACCCGTCCCGACCGGCGCAGCAACATGTCCAGTATCTCGATGGACCCCGGCTCGGCGCCCATCGGAACGTACGCGCAGACGGTGCTGCCGCTGCTCACCACGGGCTCCAGCTGGTCGCTGAGCATGCGGGCTTCGGCGGCACGAACGTCGTCGGCAACGCGGCTCCGGGCCGCACGCAGCTGTTCCCGCAACGCGGCCTTGCTCGCGGTCGCCATGCCCTACACCATGACAGTCCGGGCATTCCCGCCGCCATACCGAGGCGGCAAACCGCGTGAGGGCTATGGTGTGAACGATGTCACGCCCCGAAGTCCCGATCCCATACACCGCGATCGTCCCCGCGGCCGGTCTGGGCACGCGTTTCCTGCCGGCGACCAAGACGGTGCCCAAGGAGCTGCTGCCCGTCGTCGACACGCCCGGCATTGAGCTGGTCGCGGCCGAGGCGGCCGCGGCCGGTGCCGGGCGCTTGGTGATCGTCACCTCCGAAGGCAAGGACAGCGTCGTCGCCCATTTCGTGGAAGACCTGGTGCTGGAGGGCACGCTGGAGGCCCGCGGCAAGGAAGCCATGCTGGCCAAGGTGCGTCGCGCCCCGGCGCTGATCAAGGTCGAGTCCGTCGTGCAGGCCGAGCCGCTCGGGCTGGGACATGCCATCGGCTGCGTGGAGCCCACCTTGTCGGCTGACGAGGACGCGGTCATGGTGCTGCTGCCCGACGACTTGGTGCTGCCGAGCGGCGTCCTGGAGACGATGTCGAAAGTGCGGGCCCGCCATGGCGGCACGGTGTTGTGTGCCATCGAGGTAGCGCCCGAAGAGATCAGCGCCTACGGCGTCTTCGATGTCGAGCCGGTCTCCGGCGACGACAATCCAGACGTGCTGACGGTCAAGAGCATGGTCGAGAAGCCCAAGGCCTCCGACGCCCCTTCGATGTATGCGGCGGCCGGCCGCTACGTGCTCGATCGCGCCATCTTCGATGCGCTGCGCCGCATCAACCGTGGCGTCGGCGGCGAAGTGCAGCTCACCGATGCGATCGCGCTGCTGATCGCGGAGGGCCACCCGGTGCACGTGGTCGTGCATCGCGGATCTCGACACGACTTGGGAAATCCCGGCGGCTACCTCAAGGCTGCGGTTGACTTTGCATTGGATCGTGACGACTATGGCCCGGATTTGCGGCGATGGTTGGTGGCGCGATTAGGCCTGACCGAGCAGTAGCCGGGCGATAACGCCGGGCCCGGCGAACGAGGCGGGCCTGGACGGTCCCGGGGTGGGGATGCCCCCGCCTACGGGGTGAGCGGGGCGATCGGGCCCAAGTCGCCCGAGACGGCTCGACGGCAGAGAGGCGCGCTGGTGCGTTCTGTGGAGGAGCAGCAGGCTCGGATAACGGCCGCCGCGGTAGCCCCGCGGCCGATACGTGTTGCCATTGCCGAGGCGCAGGGATTGATGTGCGCCGAGGAAGTGGTGACCGAGCGGCCGCTGCCCGGTTTCGATCAGGCCGCGATCGACGGCTACGCGGTGCGCAGCGTCGACGTGCTGGGTGTCGGCGAGGCGGGTGGCGACGGTTTCGGCGAACCATCCGATGACGAAGACGCGCGTGATGGGCTGGTCCTGCCGGTGATGGGAACCATCGAGGCCGGTGCGCGCACACCCAGCCGGCTGCAGCCCCGGCAGGCCGCCCGGGTGCAGACCGGGGCCCCGCTGCCCACGCTGGCCGACGCGGTCCTGCCGTTGCGCTGGACAGATGGCGGGACGTCGCGGGTGCGGATTCTGCGTGGGGCGCCGTCGGGTGCCTACGTGCGCCGCACCGGGGACGATGTCCAGCCCGGCGACGTTGCCGTGCGCGCCGGAGCGATCATCGGCGCGGCTCAGGTCGGGCTGCTGGCAGCGGTCGGCCGCGAACGGGTGTTGGTGCATCCGCGCCCGCGGTTGTCGGTCATGGCCGTGGGTGGCGAGCTGGTCGACATCTCGCGCACCCCGGGAAACGGGCAGGTGTACGACGTCAACTCCTATGCATTGGCGGCAGCGGGCCGGGATGCCGGCGCGGAGGTCAACCGCATCGGCATCGTCAGCAACGACCCCAAAGAGCTCCGCGAGATCGTCGAGGGCCAGATCAATCGCGCTGAGGTTGTGGTGATCGCCGGCGGGGTCGGGGGCGCGGCGGCCGAGGCGGTGCGGTCGGCGCTTTCCGAGCTGGGCGAGATGGAGGTCGTCCGAGTCGCCATGCATCCCGGATCCGTCCAGGGCTTCGGGCAGCTGGGGCGCGAGGGCGTTCCGACATTTCTGCTGCCGGCCAATCCGGTCAGCGCTCTGGTGGTCTTCGAGGTGATGGTCCGGCCGCTGATCCGGCTGTCGCTGGGCAAGCGCCAGCCGATGCGCCGGATCGTGCAGGCCCGTACGTTGTCGCCGATCACTTCGGTGGCCGGGCGCAAGGGCTACCTCCGCGGTCAGCTGATGCGTGACCAGGACAGCGGTGAGTATCTGGTGCAGGCACTGGGTGGAGCGCCTGGGGCGTCATCGCACTTGCTGGCGACCCTTGCCGAAGCAAACTGTCTGGTCGTGGTCCCCAGCGGCGCCGAGCAGATTCGCACCGGTGAGATCGTCGACGTCGCCTTCTTGGCTCAGCGCAGCTAGCCGACCGACTGCACACGCTGGTGAATCTGTTGCGCTCCAATTCTCGTCATCCCGGTTGGCCCTTGGACGTTGGGCCGCTGCGGGTCCCGGCCGGTGTGGTCCGGTTGCGTGCGGTGCGAATGCGTGATGGTGCGCAGTGGAGCCGGATCCGGTTGGCCGATCGCGCGCATCTCGAGCCGTGGGAGCCCAGCACGGATGGCGATTGGACGGTCCGGCACACAGTCGCCGCATGGCCGGCGTTGTGTTCTGGTCTGCGTTCGGAGGCCCGCAAGGGGCGCATGCTGCCGTACGTCATCGAACTCGACGGGCGGTTCTGCGGTCAGCTGACCATCGGCAACGTCACCCACGGGGCGTTGCGGTCGGCGTGGATCGGCTACTGGGTATCAAGTTCGGCGACCGGCGGCGGGGTGGCCACCGCAGCATTGGCGCTGGGTCTGGATCACTGCTTCGGTCCGGTCATGTTGCATCGCGTGGAGGCCACCGTGCGCCCCGAAAATGCCGCAAGCCGGGCCGTGCTGGCAAAGGTCGGGTTCCGGGAAGAGGGTCTGTTGCTCCGCTATCTCGAGGTTGACAGGGCATGGCGGGACCACCTGCTGATGGCCATCACCGTCGAAGAGGTATATGGGTCGGTGGCATCGACCCTGGTCCGCGCCGGACACGCCAGTTGGGCGTGACACCGAAGGCTCGTGAAGGCAGGAGGCGAGTATCCCCAAGACGGCGGACAGCCGTCGTGCTGCGCGACCGCTGCGGCGCCTCGCCGACATACATACCCGTCAAAAATCCCGCCCTAGTGAACTGTGGCTAGCGCGACACGAGTGACATTCGGTGCTTGTGAGTGGCAAATTACAGGTGTGTAATTGTCCTGGTTGCTTTGACCCGGCCGCGCTGGCCACCGCCGGCCTCGCGGGGAAAGGAGCAGGTCATCATGCCAAGCATCCCGCAGTCGTTGTTGTGGATTTCGCTCGTGGTGCTCTGGCTGTTCGTGCTGGTTCCGATGCTCATCAGCAAACGCGACGCGGTGCGGCGCACCAGCGACGTGGCCCTGGCGACCCGGGTGCTCAACGGCGCGGCCGGTTCCCGTCTGCTCAAGCGTGGTGGTCCCGCTGCGGGTCATCGCAGTGACCCCGACTGGAAGCCGGAGGAAGAGCTGGCCGAGGAGGAGTTCGCCGACGCTGACCTTGACCAAGACCACGACGACCTCCCCGCGGACCACGACCAAGATGCCGAGACCGACGACCTGCAGCGCACACGGCCGGTTGTCATGAAGGTTGCGGCCGCCGAGCACACCGAGCCCGACTACCTGGACGTCGATGTCGTCGAAGATTCGGGGGCCCTTCCGGTAGGAGCCAGCGCCCAGGACGCCGCCCAGGAGGCCGAGCCCACATTGCTCGCGGTCGACGGGGACGGGGACGGCCTCGCCGAGGAGACCGAATCCGAAGCCGAGAACGTCGGCCAAAACACCGACCAAGACGACGCAGAGGCAGACCAGGGCGATCGAGTACGAATACGTCGAGGACTCGTCCGGTTTGGAGCCCGAAGAGGACCGCCAAGAATACGAGGACGAGGGTTTGCAGCCGTCCGTCGCAACGGGCGCCTCACGGCGGCGTCGATTCGACACGAAGACCGCCGCTGCGGTCAGCGCCCGGAAATACAGCTTCCGCAAGCGCGTGCTGATGGTGATGGCGGTCATCCTCGTCGGCTCGGCCACGGCCGCATTCGAAGTGTCGCCGACCGCCTGGTGGGTGTGTGGAACCGCGACCGTTGTGACGGTGCTCTACTTGGCCTATCTGCGCCGGCAAACCCGGATCGAAGAAAAGGTGCGGCGCCGGCGGATGCAGCGGATGGCACGGGCGCGGCTTGGTGTGGAGAACGCTCACGACCGCGAATATGACGTGGTCCCGTCGCGGCTGCGGCGCCCTGGCGCAGTGGTCTTAGAGATCGATGACGAGGACCCGATCTTCGAGCATCTGGACAACGCGATGCCGCTGCGGACCTTTGGCTGGCCGAGGGACCTGCCGCGAGCCGTCGGTCAGTAGTGCTTTGCAGTTCGGCGGTTGTGGTCGCGGCTGATAGCCTGCTAGCGATCAGGGGCTATGGCGCAGTTGGTAGCGCGACTCGTTCGCATCGAGTAGGTCAGGGGTTCGAATCCCCTTAGCTCCACCCTTTGCGATGTCTCGGGACATCGTGCACATGTGTCTTGGGACATCGTTCACGGTTTTGTTTGTGGTTGGTAGTTTTTCGTCGGGTCGAGGTGGAGTTCTCGCAGTAGTTGGCCGTCGGTGGTCACGACCCGGATGTGTAGGTCGTGAATCAGGACCAGGACGTTAGTGCCGGCGTGTCTGCGGCCCATCCCTATGTGGTGTAGGCGGCTGTTGTGGCGCACGGTGAGCTTGCCGTTGCTGTCGATGCGGTCGTGGCGGATGCGGTAGGCGCCGGCGTGCAGTGGGGTGCCGGTCGGGGTTGCTTTGGGGCGGGCGAGGTAAGCCTGGTGTGGAGTGCGACGGCCAAGTGCGCGGTGTGGGCGCACGGTGTTGTAGTAGGTGCAGAAGGTGTCGAGCTGGGCTTGTAGTTGGGCGACGGTGTGGGCGGGGGTCTGGTGGGTGAGCCATTTTTTGAGGGTTTGGTGGAAGCGTTCTACCTTGCCGCAGGTCTGCGGATGGTAGGGGCGGCAGTGGCGAAAGCTGATGCCGCGACTGTGCAGGGTGACTTCTAGGGCGACTCGGCCGGTGCCGCGGTAGCGGCCGGTGAAAACGGCCCCGTTGTCGCTGAGCAGGCTGGCCGGGTTGCCATAGGCGGCAACGGCTTTGCCGAAGCTGTTATTGACGTCGCGGGCCTTGAACACCGCTAAGGTGTCGCTACCTAAGCACAGCCGGGAGTGGTCGTCGAGGATGTTGAGGATCTCGACGTCGGTGCGGTCGGCTAGCTGCCAATGGGTGATGTCGAGTTGCCAGCGTTCGTTGGGCTGCTCGGCCTGGAAGCGGATATAGCTGCTTTTCGGGCGTTTGTGCGGTTGGGGGGTGACGAAGCCTCGTGCCGAAAGGATCCGCCAGATCGTGGACACCGCGGGGCTAACTCCGTGGCGTCGCTGAAGGTGAAACGCTATCGTCGCCGCGCCGGCCTCATGGCCATCGCGCTCAAGTTCCTTCCGTAACGCGATGACCTCGTCTTCGATGTCTTTGGCGGTGCGGGTGGGGCTGCGAAGCGGTCTTCGTGGGCGTGGTCGCAGGCCCGCGTCACCGTCGGCCAGGTAACGCTGGACGAGGGTGATCACCCACCGTCGGCAGACCCCGTACTCGCGTGCAACCTCGCTCTTACTCCGCCCTTCGACCAGCACGGCCGTGACCACCAGCTGCGGCATTCCCATCGCTCAACCCTTGTCTTCGGGTGTGAACGATGTCCCGAGACAGCTGTGAACGATGTCGTGAACTCAGACACCCTTAGCTCCACCCTTAGCTCCACCCTTAGCTCCACACGTGGTCGGTGAACACTAGGGACTCTCGGTCCCTGCCCACCATCAACGCGGCGAGCTCGTCGGTCAGAACTGCGGGGCAGGGCACCGACCGGCGCTCGTATGTCTTTGGCGTGCTCCACACGAGACCACCGGACTCGATGACCAACGCGGAAACCGACCCGGTGAGATGGTGCAGTAGCCCGAAGGCGTTCTCAAATTGTCGGCGTGCAGATCTTCTCCGATGGCCGCTTGTGAGAACCGAGTGAATAGAGCTTCTGTGACCATGCGTCGAGGAGAATAATATCTCCCGTCTTATTCACGACTATGTGCTGGCTAGCGCTAACCTGAAAATAATTGCGATCGTTCCATCCAACCGTTACTGGATCATATCCGTCGCGCGTTGGATCATAGTTTGTACTTTCACCCACTGCCATCATCTCCTTATGCAGCGCCACCGCGAAAACACGCCCGTATTATCGGTTGGTTTATAAAAGTAGAACGTACCTTCGTTTGGACCGTAATTCTCAAGTATCATCAATTGCCTTCCCTAAATGATACCGGTTCATCTCCATCGGTTAATGCTGGCCCGTGCAATGCGGCAATGCGGCCGGCGGAGAAGGCATCCGGAGGTGAGAAGTGATCATCAAACTTCACGATCTGCGTCAGGCAACCGGTTCGAAGATAAAACGCATCCGCGTCGGTCGCGGTGAGGGCTCCAAGGGCAAGACCGCCGGCCGACACCACATAGTCAGCGCGGGTCTCGATGCGATCATCGCTGACCACCTCGTACCTGAGGTGGAGATCCGCTCCTTCAGGCCTGAGTTAGGACATCGTCGGCCGAATTTCGGATTCGCGACGGGCTGACCTGCGGGTTCGTTGGTTTTGGTGCCCTGTTTGGGGCACTAAGCGGGTAGGTTCGGGCGGTGGCGTACGTGCGGAAGGTGCGCACGGCCTCGGGTGCGGTGGCGGTGCAGGTGGTGCGCAAGCATCGCGGTCAGTGCGAGATCTTGGCCCATGTCGGGTCTGCCCATACCGACGCTGAGCTGGGGATTCTGCTCGAGCGTGCGCAGCGGATCGCCGCCGGCGATCAGCAGGTTCTCGATATCGAGGCGGCTGCCCGGACCCAACGCATCGATGACGTCGCCGACTGGCGGGCCGGTGCACTGATCCCCGCCTCAGCCAGCCCGAAGGGTGCGCCGGCGCCGCCGGGTCGCACCGCGGCGACCAGTTCACGGCTGCTCTACGACGTGATCGGTGCGGTCTATGACTGGCTGGGCTTCGACGTCGTCGATGATGCGGTGTTCCGGGATCTGGTGATCGCGCGCATCGTGGAGCCGACCAGCAAGGCCGATGCCCGCCGTGTCCTGGACGATCTGGGGGCAACGGTGGTGTCCTACAAGACCATTCAGCGTCACCTCGCGATGATCGGTCCCGGCAAGTACCAGGACGCGGTCGCCGAAAAGTGCTTTTGCCCACGGTGCTGATCGCGGTGGGTTGAGCCTGCTGCTCTACGACGTGACCACGTTGTACTTCGAGGCGGAATCCGAAGACGACCTGCGCAAGGTCGGCTACTCGAAAGAGCAGCGGATCGATCCGCAGATCGTCGTCGGCCTACTGGTCGACCGCACCGGGTTTCCGTTGGAGATCGGCTGCTTTGAGGGCAACACCGCCGAGACCACCACCCTCGTGCCCATCATCACCGCCTTCGCCAACCGCCACAACCTTGCTGATACGCCGATGGTGGTCGCCGCCGATGCCGGCATGCTCTCGGCATCGAACTTGAAGGATCTCGATGAGGCCGGGTTGGGGTTCATCGTCGGATCGCGCACCGTGAAAGCCCCGATCGACCTCGCCAGTCATTTCCATTGGAACGGCGACGTTTTCAGCGACGGGCAGATCATCGACACCGTCACACCCCGGCACGCCAACACCACCGTCAACGATGCCGCGCACCGCGCCGAACCCGTGTGGGACCCCGATGAGCATCCTGGGGCGTGGCGGGCGATCTGGCAGTACTCGGCCAAGCGAGCCCGCCGCGACCAACAAACCCTGCACGCCCAAGAAGCCCGCGCCAAAGCGGTCATCAACGGTGAACGCGCGGCCAAGTCCACCCGATTCGTCAAGGTCACCGCTGGTGCTCGCACCCTGGATGAGGCCAGCCTGGCCAGAGCGCAATCGCTGGTCGGCTTAAAGGGTTATGCCGACGGTGGGGTTATGCCGACCGGCGACGGGTCGTGCCTGGTGGGGGTCGTGCCGGGGCTGGATTGCTCGGCATAATCACGGGCTCGTGGCTTGAGCGCGATGCTGGCCTTCCTTGTATCTGTGAAGGAAGGAGACACCAGCATGAGCAGCAGCGATGGTTCCGGAGGGTGCCAACTCCGGATAGAGTTGGCGCTCAACGATTTTGAGCACTTCCTGTCGGCTGATAAGGGTCTGTCGGTGATTACGAGGGAGTGCTATGTCCGTCATGTCCTGCCGTTCCTGACCGAGGTGGGTGGTGACAGGGTCGGTGTGGTCAACCTCGGCGGCGTGTCAGCTCAGCGCGTGCGTTCTTACGTGACCGATCTTGGTGGCCGATACTCGCCACAGTCGTTGAAGCTGATTGCGACGGCGATCAGGTCGTTTCTGGGGTTCGCATGGATCTCGGGCTGGACGGTCCGCGATCTGAGGCCGGCGGTTGGTGCGGTGGTGACCCACCGGTTCGGCCGCCTTCCCAAGGCGTTGCCCGGTGAGGATCTCCGACGGCTGTTGGCGGTTCCGGACCGCCGAACGACGATGGGGTCTCGGGACTACGCCCTACTGGTGGTGTTGTCCCGGCTGGGTCTGCGCGCTGGCGAGGTCGCCGGGTTGCGCCTCGACGACTTCAACTGGCGCGCGGCGACGGTGACTCCGAAAGTCAAGGGCGGGCGCAGGTTGTGCCTTCCGATACCTCACGATATGGGGCAGGCAGTGGTGGCCTACTTGAACCGGCGCCCGGCCGGCGTTGCGTTTCGGGAGGTATTCCTGCAGGTCCGAGGTGGACCAACGCCGATGACCAGCCGAGCCGTGAGCCAGGTGGTGGCCAGGCATGCCGCCCGGGCGGGGTTGGGCACAGTGCGGGCGCACCGGCTCCGGCACTCGGCTGCCCGCGCCGTTCTTTCCGCCGGCGGCAGCCTGACCGAGGTTGGCGAACTGCTCGGACACGCCAATGGCCAGGTGACGATGGCTTATGCCTCCTTCGAGCTGCAGTCGCTGGCAGTCCTTGCCCGCCCCTGGCCGGCGGAGGTTGATCATGTGTGAGCTATCCACGTTGATCAGCGACTACATGGACTTCCGGGCCGCTCGCGGGTTCCAGCCAAACCGCAAGACCGAACACCTACTCACCCAGTTCGCCAACACTCTTCCTGCCGAACGTGACGATGGCCTGCTGTTTTCCCAGGGCGAAGCGCTGGCGTGGGCACACGCACCCGTCGGAGGACATCCGGCATGGTTGTCCTCCCGGTTGTCTACCGTCAGAGGATTCGCGATCTACCTCGCCGGCTCCGGCCTGCCCGTGGGCGTGCCCGCCGTCCGTCTAGGAGTCAGCGGATCCCGCCGGGCGACGCCATATCTGTACTCGTTCAACGACATCCGGGCTCTGATGACGATAGCTCAGCAGTTGTTCACCCCACTGCGTGCGGCGACGATGACGACGCTGATCGGGCTGCTCGCGGTCACGGGAATGCGCATCGGCGAAACCGTGCGGCTCACGGTCGGCGATGTCGATCTGGACCAGGGAGTCGTCCTGATCGCTCACGCGAAGTTCGGGCGTCAACGCATGGTCCGGCTCGATCCGAGTTCGTGTGATGCGCTGGCTGGTTATCTCAGCAGCCCGGTCCGGTGCCGGTTCGGCACCGGACCCGAGAGTGCCTTGTTGGTCACGCAGAAAGGCACCGCGCTCAACGAGCACACCGCTCGAGGTGCATTTCACCTGTTGGTGCAACACGCTGGTCTACCGGCTCGGGCCGGTGCCCGCCCGCGTCTGCACGACTTTCGCCACACGTTCGCGACCCAAACCATGATCGACGCCTACCGCTATGGCCATGATCCAGCCCGAACGCTGACGTTGCTGTCGGTTTGGCTTGGCCACTCCAACCCGGCCGACACGTACTGGTATTTGCAGGCAGCACCGGAGATCGCCGCAGTCGCGGTCCGACGACTTGAACGGAGCAGGCAGTCATGACGGCCCTCCTTGCGCCGATCCTGCAGGAGTTCTTCACCGCGCATCTGGTCACTCAGCGCGCCGCGAGCTCCGCGACGATTCGGGCCTACCGCGACACCTGGAAGCTCTTCTTGGCATTCCTGTCCGACAGGGAAAACGTGCCAGCCCACAAGCTCGAAACCACCCAAGTCCACGCAACCGAGGTGATCGCATTTCTCGACCACCTCGAAAATGACCGCGGTAACAGCGTTGCCACCAGGAATCTTCGGCTCGCGGCCATCAAAGCAACGATGGCCTTCCAGGCCACCAAGGCACCTGAGCTGCTGGACACCATCGCGCGAATTCACACCATCCCCGTCAAGAAGTATCCGAAACCGGAGGTCACGTTCCTCACTTACGGGGAGACCCAGGCCCTGCTGGACGCGATCACCACTAACACCTGGACCGGCAGACGCGATCGGGCCATGTTCACCCTGGCGGTCCAAACCGGGTTGAGACTCAGCGAGATCACCGAATTGTCCCTCGCCAGCGTTCATCTCGGCGCTGCCCCCTACGTGGCTTGCACCGGCAAGGGACGCAAGAACCGCACTACCCCATTGACATCAGCCACAGCATCCCTGCTGAAGGCATACCTCCAAGAGCGGTCGAGCCGTTCCGGTCAGGCCCTTTTCCCGAATCCGCACGGTTTCGCGCTATCCGCCGACGCCGTTCAGCGAAGGCTCTCCCTGCACTTGGTCAAGGCCACGTCCATTTGCCCGAACCTGGCCAACAAGCACGTCACCGTGCATACCCTGCGCCACACCGCCGCGATGCGTTTCCTCGAGGCCGGCATCGACGCCGCCGTCATCGCTTTGTGGCTCGGCCACGAATCACAAGCAACGACAAGCATTTACCTCCACGCCGACATCGCCATCAAACGCAAAGCTCTCGAACGCACCCGCCAGCCCGATACCCGCGCCGGCGAATACCAGCCCGCCGACCCCTTGCTCACATGGCTGAAGAGTCTGTGATTATGCCGAGCAATCCAGCCCCGGCACGACCCCCACCAGGCACGACCCGTCGCCGGTCGGCATAACCCCACCGTCGGCATAACCCTTCTTATCTCGACCTCGGGATAACAAAGGCTACATCACCAACATCCCCATCTCGCTGCTACCGGCTGCCGAGTCACCGCCAAGTACCACGAGCTGTGGCACGTCGAGAAAGCGTTTCCGATGTCCAAGACCGACCTACGGGCCCGGCCGATGTTCCACCGCACCCGCGACGCGATCGAAGCCCACCTGAGCATCGTGTTCACCGCTCTGGCCGTCACTCACTGCATTCAAGAACGCACCGGCCTGGCCATCGCCAACGTGATCAAACAACTACGTCCCCTCCGCAGCGCCACCATCACCATCAACGGCGCCACCCAGACCTTCCCGCCCGAAATCCCGGCCCCTCAACGAAAAATCCTCGCCAGCCTCGGCATCCCCGAACCGGGGCACTAAGCAAAATGTCCTAACTCGGGTGAGGGCTCCAAGGGCAAGACCGCCGGCCGACACCACATAGTCAGCGCGGGTCTCGATGCGATCATCGCTGACCACCTCGTACCTGAGGTGGAGATCCGCTCCTTCAGGCGCGCCCACCGCGACGACGACGTCGAAGCAGACAAGTGCCGCTGCACCCCACTGAAAGAAGGCTAACGCCGGCTCGGAACATGTGCCCGACCTCCAATTGGAGCAGCGATGCACCGTTGGCGCCACGCGCGCCCACAAGTTGGTCACAAACTAGGCTGCTGATTGCGGAAATTCGCTATTGCGACTTAGTGGGGGCAGCTGGGGTTTGGCCTTATCTGGCTTCGAACCGAGATGACCTATCCGGGCGGTTCTCTCGCCGACCTGAAATTGTGCTCAACAGTGGTGCGGTGGCTATCAAGGCCACGCCGCTACGCGGTCGGCTCCTAATGGGAATCGATCAGCGCGCCGTTGACGAGTTTTGGGTCGTTGTCGAGGGAGGCTGATCACCGAGCCGCCGGTCGGTGAGCACTGTTCGCTCCTGGAGCGATGGTCGATTCCTAGGCCTAGATCGTGCCCCGGCCGGTTGGTGAGGTCGCCTGTAGCGCTGATGGGATGTCGTGCCGGGTTTGAGCACTGATCCATTAGGTTGCCGCCGGGTGTCCTCGGGCTCGGAATAGGTTGAAGGGTCAGCTGAATCGAGGAAGGGCAGTGATTGATGATTTTCGTGGGCGATGATTGGAGCGAAGACCATCACGACGTGTATCTGATGGACGAGGCCGGCAAGCGGCTGGGGTCGCGGCGGCTGCCCGAGGGGCTGGTCGGCATTCGGCAGCTGCACGAGCTGATCGCCACCCACGCCGAGGAACCCGAGCAGGTGGTGGTCGGCATCGAAACCGACCGTGGCCTGTGGGTGGGGGCGCTCACCGGCGCCGGCTATCGGGTGTATGCGGTCAATCCGCTGGCGGTGGCCCGCTACCGCGACCGCCACCATGTCTCGGGCGCCAAATCCGATGCCTCCGATGCCAAACTGCTGGCCGATCTGGTGCGCACCGACCGACACAATCATCGTCTCATCGCCGGTGACAGCGCCGATGCCGAGGCGATCAAGGTGCTCGCCCGCGCGCATCAGAGCCTGATCTGGTCACGCACGCGGCACACCAACGCGCTGCGCAACGCGCTGCGCGAGTACTACCCGGCCGCCCTGGTGGCCTTCGAGGATCTGTCCCACGGCGACGCGCTGGCAGTGCTCGACCGTGCCCCCACCCCCGCCCAAGGCACCCAGCTGCCCCTAAGCGCTATCCAGGCGGCTCTCAAACGTGGTGGGCGTCAACGTAACGTCGCTGTGCGCGCCCGCGAAATCCGCGCCGCGCTACGGTCTGAGCAGCTGGCCGCCCCGGCGCCGGTGGCTGCGGCGTTCGGGGCCACCACCCGCGCCGCGGTGGGCATCATCACCGAACTGAACCGCCAGATCGGCGAGCTCGAAACCACGCTGGCCCAGCATTTTGAGACACACCCGGACGCCGACATCTACCTCTCCCTGCCAGGACTTGGTGTCATCCTCGGCGCCCGGGTGCTCGGTGAGTTCGGGGACGACCCGAACAGATACACCGACGCCAAGTCTCGCAAAAACTACGCCGGAACCTCACCCCTGACCATCGCGTCGGGCAACAAACGCGCCGTGCTGGCCCGCCACGTGCGCAACCGCCGCCTCTACGACGCCGTCGACCAATGGGCCTTCTGCGCCCTCACCAACAGCCCCGGGGCCCGCGCCTTCTACGACCAACATCGCGCCGCCAAACAAACCCACCATCAAGCCCTGCGCGCCCTGGGCAACCGCCTCGTTGGCATCCTGCACGGCTGCCTACGCCACAAGCAGCCCTACGACGAACACACCGCCTGGGCACACCGCACCCCCATCGCGGCTTGACAACCTACAAACCTGGGATGTCTAGGCCGAGTCTTGACAACCACCGCATCACTGCGACAACCGGCCTTTACCAGCGAGGGGAGTGGTGCTGTGGTGCTGCGCGGAAGCCGCTCGGGGTGCAGTGACCCGTGTCGCTCCCGATCAGCTCGTGTTTTATTCGTTGTTTATGGCCGAGAAGCAACGAGAATTAACCGCAACCACGAGTGACTTGTGAGCAACGTAATCGCTTGCCTCACAGACAATTATGGGATCTACTCGCAACAACTGCGAACAACGGGGCGTTAATCCGTTGGTCGCGGGTTCGAGCCCCGCCCGCCCCACGACGGTGTCTCAGATCGGTTAGACCGCAAGTCCCAGGAAGACTACGAGTGCACGGTCTAGTGCAACGACGTCGGAGTCTGACAGGCGGCCGACCCGGTGGGTGAGGCTGGTGCGCGGAACTGTAGTGACCTTGTCGACCATGAGCTGGCTGATCCCCGTCAATCCGGTTGTGTCGGAGGGCTGCACGGGAAGCCGCAACAGTGGAGCTTCGACCTGACTTGTGGTGAACGGGACAACGGTAACCGAGGCAGTTGCGTCGAACCGGTCGTCTTGGATGATGACGACCGGCCGAGGTTTGCCGCTGTAGGCACCGCGAGCCGCGGCGGTGTAGATGTCGCCCCGCCGCACGCTAGGTGTCGTCGTCCCAGTCGGAGGACACCGCATCGACGAAGGCTTGATCATCTCGATCCTGATCGCTCGCGGCGACGAGTGCCGATTGGCGGTGGGCCTCGCGGACGAATTCGGGGGCGTTCACGTCGGGAACCCAGATCTGTATCGGCCGCAAGCCTTGTTGGCGCAGTCGTTGGCGATACTGCTGTACCCGGTCGCGAGTGGATGCCATACGACGATGTTACATGTAACACCGCAGAATGCCGGCGGTCGTGCGGCAATCCTCGACGCGGAGCGACGGATTCTATAGGGCCAAAATAGGGCCAAACTTCCAGAACAGGTGCTCCAGGTAGTCCAATTCGGGGCCTTACGGCCATCCTGACCAGCAGAAACACACTGGTGTCAGTCAAAAACCCATTTCACACGCGGAAGGTCGCTGGTTCGATCCCAGCCGGGACCACCAGATCAGAGCATTTTTGGAAGCACCGGGCTATATCCAGCTATTACATTGCCGTTGGCGGAGGGCGGAGCGGGGTCCGCGCGCCATCGCCAACGGGACCGGCCTGGGTGGGTGAAAGCCGCTGCGACCGTGGTGGTTTCGCGCAAACTGAGCAAGGACGACCTTGACCAGCACTGTTACGTCGCGTAACACAGGGAGGCATATCGCCAGTACGCGGGCATTCGACGTAACACAACGTGCGAACGGTCACTGCAGCTCAGCTCATGTTTCCGCAGGAACCGACAGGGGTTCGAATCCCCTTAGCTCCACCCTTAGCTCCACCCTTAGCCCCACCCTTAGCTCCACACGTGGTCGGTGAACACTAGGGACTCTCGGTCCCTGCCCACCATCAACGCGGCGAGCTCGTCGGTCAGAACTGCGGGGCAGGGCACCGACCGGCGCTCGTATGTCTTTGGCGTGCTCCACACGAGACCACCGGACTCGATGACCAACGCGGAAACCGACCCGGTGAGATGGTGCAGTAGCCCGAAGGCGTTCTCAAATTGTCGGCGTGCAGATCTTCTCCGATGGCCGCTTTGAGGCCCACTCCCCGCACCGCCGACGTTTTCACGTCGACCACGCGCTGACCCTATGGGCGGCGCTGTATCCGTCGAAGTCTTCCGGCGGCCGGCGCGGTCTGTTCTTCGCTTGACATCCCGAGTGTATGGATGTTTGGCCCCTGTGAGTGAACTAAAAGTTCGATTATCCACTTGTATGGAGTCAATTGGTATGTACACTCCTATACGGGTGCATCCTCGGTATGGTCGCACTCAGGCGTCACCCCGCTAGGCGCGGCCCGCCTCCGCGTCGGCCTGTTAGGAGCAACTGCGAATGTCCACGCCGCACCGGGGCCGCCGCGGGCCGTGGTTGGACCAAACGTCCCCACTCAGGCTGGGAGTCGCGCAGCGCTTCACGTACAGATTGGCAGCCGAAACATGACCAGCGTTTCATCCTCAAACTCAACCGAATTGGGATACTGCGTGTCGGTGCTCAAGCCGGCACAACCCATGGGAACAACCGAACATCCGCTCGCGTCGGCGGTGGCCGGCCGATGAGCACAAGGCGGATCAGGTCGACGGCGCCGGCCCGGCTGATCGATGCCGATGATCTCCCGATCGGTCTTATCGACATCGAACTAAGCATGCCGCCGGCCGAACTCATCAGCGACACGGCCGCTGTCCTGCTGCGTCCCGAGGAGGGACCGCCCGCGGCAGTTTTGAAGGTGGCCCGCGGCCTGCAGGGAGCCGCGGAACTGCGTACGCAGCGGCGCGTGCTCGCCGATCTCGCCATCCACCAGGGACTCGACGAAGAATGGCGCGAACTGCTGCCGCGGATCCTGGCCTTCGACGAGCGCACCGATGCGACCGTGTCCGTGGAGTCCTATCGGCCGGGAATGGACATGGCAGAGGTGCTGGCGCGCCACCCGAACCGTGTCGAGGAGTTGACTGCTGCGGCCCTGAGCGCCATCGCACCACTGCACCGGCGGACTGCCACGTTCGTCGTCGTCGACAACGTCTGCTTGCTGCGGCGATGGGTCATCGAACCACTGACGGCCCTGACGGACATGTGCCGGCGGCTGGATCCCCGCCTGGTTCCCGAGGTGGACCGGCTTGGAACGATGCTACGGCAGGCCCTCGTTGGCTGGCGCATGCCGGTGAGCTGGACGCACGGCGGCTACACCCCCGGCAACGTTCGGGTGGCCGGCGTGCGGGGCCCGGTCACCGGCATCGTGGACTGGGGCGGGGCGCGGCCCGGCCAGCCGGCACTGATCGACGAGTACCTGATGATCCTGATGGCGAGCTGCCAGGTGGAGCGTGCTGATCTGGGCACAGTCGTCGCTGAGCGGCTACGGGCGGGCGGCCTCTCAGACCGCGAGCGTAATGCGTTGCGTGCAGCGCGTGACCGACCGGACGCGGACATTGGCGACTGTGAGCGCATCGATGCACGCATCGACGAGCGCGTTGCCATTCTATTGACCTGGCTGCATCATGCTGCCGGCTTGTGGCGCAAGTGCGCCACCGACCCAAACCAGCACCTCTGGTTGGCCACCAACGTGGCTCCGGTGCTTGACGCCGTCGCTGCGTGGCACGGATTCGACGTTTCAAGCGCGCGGGCCCGCACGGGCCGCGGCGCCGCAAGCGGTGCACCGATGGCCACGTCACCGCCCGTCGAGGATGCCGCGCAGGCCCAGGGAAATCAGCCCGATGGCTAATCATGCAAGACGGACAACGAATGCTCACAGAACATAGTCGGCCTAGTGGCATGGCCGCTGTCGGTGCCGATGTAGCCGTGGCACACGGGGGAACGTCGATCATGTTCGACCGGCCCAGCTCAGCGATGGGTCAGGAGGTCGTGGAGGATGATCCGAGCGTCGCTGGCCGGCTTGCCTGTCTCGGCGCTCGGCTTACCATCCGGCCGGCCCTGGCTATAGGCAGCCACTTGGCGCACGTGCCGTGGCCATGGGGCCTCGTCGACTTCGCTGCACGGACTGTGACGCCCGCGCCGGGCAGCGTTCGCGCCACGATTCGGTTGCCGCATTGCACCGCGCGATTGGTCCGCGCTGCCGGTGTGCTGCCTGCCGACGGCACTCGCCGCGTCGTGTTGTACATGCACGGTGGCGCCTTCATGACCTGTGGCGCCAACACGCATGACCGGCTCGTCACCATGTTGTCGGAGTACGCCGATACCCCGGTGCTGGTGATGAACTACCGGAAGATGCCCAAGTATTCGATCGGTGCGGCGATCGATGATTGCTACGACGGCTACCGGTGGCTGCGTGGCCAGGGTTACGGGTCTGACCAGATCGTGCTGGCCGGCGACTCCGTAGGAGGCTATCTCTCACTTACGCTGGCCGAACGGCTGCTCAACGAAGGCGAGGACCCCGCGGCCATCGTCTGCATGTCACCGCTGATGCAGATCGCCAAGGCTCCCAAGCAGGCGCACCCCAACATCCGCAGCGATGCAATGTTCTCGGCCAAGGCGTTTGACGCATTCGTCGACCTGATCGCCAAGGCGAGCCAGCGTCATATCATCGACGGGCGCCCCGAGGAGATCTACGAGCCGCTCGAACACATCGGGGCCGGTCTGCCCCGCACGTTGATCCATGTGTCCGGTTCCGAGGTCCTGCTGCACGACGCTCGGCTGGCCGCGCGGCGGCTGGCCGCGGCCGGAGTACCGGTCCAGCTGCGGGTGTGGCCTGGCCAGATGCACGTATTCCAGATCGCAGCGCCGATGGTGCCGGAGGCCAACAGGTCGTTGCGCCAGATTGGCAACTACATCCGCGAGGCGACCGATCCGTACCACCGCGTGGCAGTTTATACCGCCCGCGCCCGTGCACCCGGATCTCGCTGCGGCGTCATCGCCGATTCCGCCTCAAACCGGTTGCCGCCGTCCACAATTCACCGTCGAACTGGAGATTGCTGATAATGCGCACCCTCGTCACCGGCGCTGCCGGATTCATCGGTTCCACCCTTGTCGACCGCCTGCTGGAGGAAGGACACCAGGTGACAGGAGTCGACAATCTCAGCGCCGGCTGCCCTGCCTCCAACCTCGAGTCGGCCCACCGGCACAACGGCCCCGGTCGCTTCAACTTGGTCGCGGTCGATGTCCGGCACCCCGAGCTGTCCGGCATCGTGGCGGGCTCCAACCCCGATGTGGTGTTCCATTTGGCCGCCCAGGTCGACGTGCGCCGCTCCGTTGAGGATCCGCTATTTGACGCCAGCAACAACGTGCTGGGCACCGTCAACCTGCTGGAGGCGAGCCGGCGGGCGCGAGTACCGCGGATCGTCTTCGCGTCCTCGGGTGGCGCCCGCTACGGTGCGCCGGCCACCTTGCCTGCCACCGAGGACACTCCCGTGGACCCGCTTTCCCCGTACGCGGCGGCCAAGGTCGCCGGCGAGTTGTATATGCGCGCCTACGCCGGCATGTACGGGCTAGCACCCATCTGTCTGGCACTGGCCAACGTCTATGGGCCACGCCAAGACCCGCACGGGGAAGCCGGCGTGGTCACGGTCTTCGGCAGTGCGATGATCTCCGGCCGTCCCACGACCATCTACGGCGACGGCAGCGCCACCCGCGACTACGTTTACGTCGACGACGTCGTGACTGCCTTCCTGTGCGCCGCGGAAGCGCCGATCACGACAACCGGCACCTTCAACATCGGCACCGGCGTACAGACGACAGTCACCGAGCTGCACCAGATGATCGCCGGGGCAGTCGGCGTCTCGCGTCCGCCCGATCACGCCGAGGCCCGCACCGGCGAGGTTCATGCCAGCGCATTGGACCCGACCCGGGCGGGCCGGGTGCTGGGCTGGAAACCCGACACCGACCTCACCGACGGCATCAAGCGAACCGTCGACTGGCTGCGCACCCTCCTCGATCCTCGCCCGGCCGCACGTACCCCGGCCTGAGAGGGCAACATGCGACCCCGCACCATCCACGCCACCGTGTTCTGTTACCTGCACCTATTGTCACGGCACCGGTACCACGCTATCTGTGACAGAGCCTGCACGGGCCGACCCGGTCGAGGTGCTCACCTGCGGTCACCTCCGGGCGCGAGATCGCACCCGGAGGTGCGGACACCGACGACGCACACTGGACGGTCCACGGCGACGTCGCAGTCTGGAGAATCAGTAGCGTCCAATCGCCGATCAGCCGCGGGCTCATCGGGATCAAGGCAAAGTCAGGCACATAGTGGTTATCGCAACCGGTGACCACGAACAGGCCAACCACGGGAGGTCATGTTCAACATGAGCCTCAAGCCCGGGTCGGGTGTGCGATACAGTCTTCAAGTTTTGCTGTTTTGATGCGTTGATCTTGATCAGTTGCTACTGTGCGTCCATGTCGGATGTGCGATTACTCGGTGAGGGCTCACACGGCCATGCCCGCGACAGCGCTGGTGTGGACGGCAGTTGGCCGATTGAGCGGCGGCGTAATGGGAGGTCCGGCGATTCACCGACGGACATCCTGACGCGGTTACCTGCTGTGGTTGTTTTGGAGCGGATCCCGGTTCCTACGCTCGCGATGGCGCGGGACGGCATCATCTTGTTCGCGAATACGGCGTTTGCCGAGATGGTGGGTCACCGGCAGGACAGGTTAGCGGGGCTGGCGTTCCCTGAGATCTTCCATACCGTGCCGGCTGCGATGGGCGCGCTTTCTGGCGTCGATGCACTGGCGAATCTGGTCGTGGAGCTGCAGCATTGCGAGGGTTGGACGGTGCGGGCCATGATGAGCAAGTCGGCGATGATGCGGCGTGATGATCCGGTTGTGTTGGTGACGTTTGAGAATTTGACGGAGCGGCTGTGGATTGACGAGCGCTAGTACGGTTGGTGTGCTCAGTCAGTCGAGCCGGTGGCTTGGTGGTGGCGTAGGGACTCGCGGGCAAGAAACTGCCGAAAGTAGGCCAGTGAGGGGTCGGCGACGATTGCGGGCAGGAGAAGTTCTAGGGATCGGGTTAGCCGGTTGATGTGATCGTTGCCGTCTGCTGTCTTGGAGAGCAGTTGGGCGCCGAGCATGGCGTTGAGGATTGATTCGCTGACCACGTAGGGATCGAGGCCTTCGCGGAGGTCGCCTTCGGCGCTTGCGAGGCTGGCCTGGGTCGTCATCGCGTCCAACCGGCTGCTCCAGACTTGGGAGGCTGCGCTGTTGAATTCGGCCAGTCCGCGGGTGAGGTGTTCAGCTGTGCGGGCCGTTTTGTCGCAGACAAGCAGGTCTGTGACCACGAAGACGCCGTGGATCAGGTTCTCGAGTGCGGGCGAGGAGGATTCGCACACGTGGCGAAACGCGTCGCGGGTTAGGTTGCTCCCTTGTTCGATGATGGCGGTGGCCAGGGCTTCTTTGGAGTCGAAGTGGTGGTAGAGGGCACCTTTGGTCATTCCCGCGCGCTCGATGATCTCGCCTAGCCCTGCGGCGGCGTATCCGACCTCACTGAACAGATCTATCGCGGCATCAAGGATCTTTTGGCGGGTGGCTTCAGACCGGGCTTGAGGCACCATCGTCCCTAGACCTCCGAAGTGCGGTAGACGGGTGTTGGCGCCCTGGCCAATCGGGGCTACCTATGTCGCTGTCCGTGGCTGAAGGCCAACAGTAGTGGGGCTAAGGGTCGGCGTGCGCCGAGGCGGCGGCCGTGGCGTGGAGGTCAAGTGAAAGTGCCTCAGCGGAAACCTTTTTCACGGCGAGTGCGTGGCGTCGTTTGATGAATTGGGTGAAGTAGTCGATTCGGTCAGGATTGGTGAAGCTGGGTAGTGCCAGTATCCATGCTTTTTGCAGGTTATCGAGGTAGTGCTCGAGGTTGGTCGAGATCGCTGATTCGGCGGGTACCCACCCACAGCGCCACCAGCATTTTGGCGATGTCTTCGGGATCGGTGTGGTCGACTGACGTCGCCCTCGGTGACTGCTTTTTGGATGAGGGTGGTGACGAACTCGATCCATGATTGCCACAGTGTGGTGGATAGGGCGGTTGTGTTATCCACGGTCTCGAGCAGTCGGACACCGGCGCGGGCCACCTCGTTTTGGGTGTCTTGAACGGCTTGGAGATAGACAAGGTCGATCAGTGTTTCTAGTCCCGACATCTTGCGGGTAAGCAACTCGGTGACTGCGGCACGGCTCATCTCGTTGAGGTCGTCGATGATCGCCAAGGCCAGTGCTTGCTTGGACGGGAAGTGAAAATACATGGCCCCTTTGGTCAGTTCGGCCTCTGCCAGGATGTCATCGAGGCTGACCATGCTGTAAGAGCGGTGGGCGAACTGGTGTGATGCGGCGGCGATGAGTCGTTGGCGTGTGGTGCCGGCTGGTCGTTCGCTGGCCTCGGTCATCGCCTTCCCTGTCTCGTCGCGGTCGCCGCGCAGCGGCGCGATCGCTTCGCGCCAAGGCAACTCCGCCGCCGAGTCAGTCCCCTCAACGATGATAGGGGACGATGACCCGCCGAGTGCGCTGACCCGCCGAGGGCGTGGCGTTGTGTCCGTCGAAGCCTTCCGTTGGTCCACGGTCTGCTCTCCACCTGGCATCCCGCATTTATCCCATCGCTTTGTAACTTTTGCTAGAAGACTGCCAGTTCTGAAATATCGCTTCGGTCATGCCGACTAGTATGTATCTTGCGAATTCAGATGCAGCGGTCGGTATCTGCCTACGGGTGGCACCCGGGCGCGGCGGTAACCGTGGCCCGCCTTCGGGTCGGCCTGCTTCTGTAAGGAGGAGCACATGTCGGTGGTGACCACACAGCCGGAGATGCTGAGGTCTGTGCCATCCACGTCGAACGCGTGGTTGGGTGCTGGGGGTTCAGATGACTACCCCGGTGATGGCGCGGGTATGGACGGCGGTCGGCGGGTTGAGCGGCGGCGTAATGGGGGGTCCGGCGAGTCAGCTATGGACGTCTTGACGGGGTTGCCTGCGGTGGTGGTGTTGGAGCGGATCCCGGTTCCTACGCTGGCTATGGCGCGCGACGGCATCATCTTGTTCGCCAATACGGCGTTTGCGGAGATGGTGGGGTACCGGCAGGACGGGTTGGCGGGGTTGGCGTTTGCTGAGATCTTCGATACCGTGCCGGCCGCGGTCGGCGCGCTTTCTGGCGTGGATGCGCTGGCGAATCTGGTTGTGGACCTGCGCCATGGTGAGGGTTGGACAGTGCGGGCCCGGATGAGCAAGTCGGCGCTGATGCGCCGCAATGATCCGGCTGTGTTGGTTACATTTGAGAATCTGACCGAGCGGCTGTGGACGGACGAGCGCTAGTGTCGTCCGCGCTGACCCTGCTTGGCGGACACAGGGTTAGGCGGTTCCCTTCTGAGTGGTTCGATTCTTGTATTGGGCTGGCCTGAGCATGCCGAGGGCCGAACGCCCGCGTCGGTTGTAGATTCGCTCCACCCAGTCGCCGACGGCAAGCTTAGGGCCGGTGCGGGTGGGCCCAAGGTATCGGTCGTAGAACTCGACTTTTACTGTTGCCCAGAATGATTCGGCGCCAGCGTTTTTAACAGGCAACACGCCAACGCGCCCGACTGAACGGGTCAGATTGTGCCTGCGGGCGAACCGCCGCACCTCCAGCTCGCCGCGCATGGCGACCGCCATGGCCAGCGCGGACTCGACTAGATCGGCGCGGATGTGCTCATCGATGGTCCAGCCGATTACCCGCCGCGAGCAGCGATCCCGGACCGCGCATAAATACAGCCAGCACTGCCCGGTGCGCTGATTGGTGATATCAGACGTCCACACCCGATCCAGGACCCCAGTGTCGAATCGGCGTTCGACCAGGTCCGTCGGTAGCGGCGCGTAGGGGTCGACCACCGTGGTGGGGCGAGCGAACGTGCGCAGGCTGATCTCGGCCGGGTGTTGACGGGCGTAGCCCGTCCACCACCGATGACCTGCCCGAGCGTGACGCTGGCCGCGTTGATTCAGCGCGTGGTCATTGTCGCGGGCGCTGCTGCGCTGATTCTCGCCGCGTTCGGCCTCGATTCGGTACCGGAGGTCGGCGGCCTTGGTGCGCCCGCGTTTGCGGCGTCGTCGCCCGACGATGGGGTGCCTGGCGCCGTACGGGCGGCGGCGGTTCCGCGGTGGGCAGCGGGCGGGGTGGGAATGAGAAGCGCACTGGCGGGTTTCGTGGTGTGGGTGCGCCCGCTTCAGAACCTTTGCGGTGATGCTCGCCGATCAAGTCACGGCCCGCCAGATCGAACGCGTCGATCGCATGGAGCGGGACGACGAACGATACCCGACGACAGTCGAGGGATCAGTGCGGTTAATCGATTCGTATTGATGGTGTGAATCCGCAAGTGAGGGGCCTTGGGGGTGCCGGCAGCTAGCAACAGCGGGGCAACCTCGCCGATCGCCGCCCACTCCCGACTCGTGCTGATCGCTGCTCGCGGCAACCATCCGCACCGCGCGCTCACGCAGGTCGGGCGGATATCTCCTCGAGGAACTGCCTGACAAAACCGCGCGGTCTGTTCTCTACCAGTCTTCCGGGGGTGGTGATGCTTTCTGGACTTAGGATAAACTAAACGTTGGCTATTTGCTTTCATTATCGTCCAATAGTATGTAAGCTACGGGCTCAGGTGCGTCACCGGTATACACATACCTTCGCACTCAAGCGTCGGCGTAACAACCGCGGGTTGGGCTGCTTCCGTTAGGAGGAGGTCGTTGGTGACCACACAGGCAGAAATGCTGGCGTTGACGGCTGGAGACCTGCAGGGCGTTGGGTCTGCAGTGGTCGCCGGGAATACGGGAAGGAGCCATTCAGGTGCCTGAAAACGTGTGCCCGCAACGGTGGGAGGGTTGCTGCAGGAGCGTAAGGCTGCCTTTGACGCTCGGAGAAGGTGACGGCACATGAGCGCTGTCCCGATGGAGGTAGTCGCGCGTGTGGAAAGTCGCTCCTTCACCAGCGACAACACCGCCGGTGGTGCACCCGAGATCATCGCAGCTGTTGCAGCGGCAGCCTCCGGGCAGGCACCGCCCTATGGCACCGACAGTTGGACTTTGAGCGCACGACGCCGCTTCAGCGAGATCTTTGATTGCGACGTCGATCTGCTCCCCGTTTCCACCGGCTCGGCGGCGAACGCATTGAGCTTGGCCACGCTGACCCCACCGTGGGGCAGCGTGTTATGCCACCGCGACAGCCATATCAACAACGACGAGTGCGGCGCACCGGAGTTCTTCACAGGGGGCGCCAAACTCATTGCCCTGGGTGGGGAAAACGCCAAGATCGACGCCGACGAGCTGCAGGCCGCAGTGCACCGCAAGGTCGGAGACGTGCACAGCGTGCAACCCTCCGTGTTGAGCCTCACCCAGGCAACCGAGACCGGCGCGGTATACACCCCCGCCGAGATCGGACACCTGGCCTGCATTGCGAAGCACGCGGGCCTGCGCGTTCACATGGATGGCGCCCGCCTCGCCAACGCCGTCGCCGCATTGGGCTGCAACCCCGCCGAGCTAACCTGGCGCGCCGGCGTGGACATGCTGTCCTTTGGCGCCATCAAGAACGGGAGCATAACCGCCGATGCGATCGTCGTCTTCGAGCGCTCCGTGACCACCGAGCTCAGCTTCCGGGCTAAGCGAGCCGGACAACTCACCGCCAAGATGCGTTTCGCCGCCGCCCAACTCGACGCCTACCTCGCCGACGATCTGTGGCTGCGCAATGCCTGGCACGCCAATGCCATGACCGCGCGGCTCGAAGAGGGGCTGAAGTCCATTCCCGGCACTCGCCTTGCGGGCACGCCAGAGGCGAACATCCTCTTCTGCCGCCTGCCCCAGCAGGTCATCGACGAACTTCTGGACCAGGGTTACGACTTTTACCACGGCCGTTGGGAGCCAGGTGTCGTCCGTTTCGTCACCTCCTTTGCCACCACGACCCACGATGTCGACGAGCTGGTACACGCGGTCCGCCGACTCACCGCGGCCGCGATCGAGGAAAGCCGGACTAAACGGGCTCGAACGCAGAGATCAGTCAGCGGCCGCCGATCTGAGGTGGCGTGTATGGGAGGCATCCGATGATCGAGATGGCCATCGTGGGGCTCGGCTCGTGGGGTCTGTGCGTCATGGAGCGGACGGTGAGCCGGGCCCGGCGGGTAGGGACGCCGGTGCGGCTGCACGTGGTCGAGCCCTCTCAGCTCGGAGGCGGGGCTTACGCCACCGAGCAGCCCGACTTCCTGGTCCTCAACAACGCCTGCGGTCAGCTCTCCCTCTACGCCGCCCCCGACGGGGACGCCCTCCCCCCCTACGCCATGGGCCTGCACCAGTGGGCGGTGGGCTGCGGCTACCGCTGGGTGGGTTACGAGTGCCGCATCGGCGCCGGGGGTGACCCCATCCTGCCCACCGACTACCTGCCCCGGCGGTTGATGGGCGAGTACCTGGCCTGGTTCTACGACACGCTGGTGGCCTACGCCCCGCCCAACCTCGAGATCGTCCGGCACTACGCGGCGGCCGTCGACATCTCGCCGGTCCTCCAAGGGCGCGAGGCGGTGCTGCTCGACAACGGCACCACCCTCACCGTCGACCACGTGGTGCTGACCTCGGGGCACACCTGGAACGACGAGCCCGTGGCCGGCGGCGGCGCGCACTACCTGCGGCCCTACCCCATCGAGTCCTTAGACCAGAGCGCTCCGGCCGGATCCTCGGTGGCCGTGGCCGGCATGGGCCTGGTCGGCTACGACGTCCTCACCGCCCTCACCATCGGACGAGGCGGGACCTTCGAGGACCGGTGCGACCGGGCCGACCGCCTGCGGTACGTGCCCTCGGGCCGGGAGCCGACCATCACCCTCTACTCGCGCTCGGGCATGCCCCACTGCGCCAAGTCGGCCACCGGCGTCGACCCCGCCGGCCAGTACCAGCCGGTGGTGTGCACCCCCGAGGAGTTGGCGGCGCTGATCAATCCGGGCGGGACGGTCGCCGGCTGCCTGCCGGCCAGGGATGGAGACGTACCCATCCACCGTACCGTACCCCCCGAGAACGCCTGCCGCGCAACAAGGTTGGAGTCAAGGTGCGGCGGCACGTGGACTTCCGGGCCGAGCTGCTCCCCCTCATCTTCGCCGAGATGCAGGCGCGCTACTACATACACGCCGCCTTGCTGGCCGGGGGCGACGTGGAGTCGACCGAGGTCCGCACCGTCCTCCGCCGCGGCTGGGACAACGGGCACTACGAGAAGGCCGTCGACAGCCTCGAGCCGCTCTACGGGCGCTTCGACCCGGTCACCCACGTCTTCGCCGGGTCAGACCGCCACTACACGTCGGCCGCCGACTACCAGGGCCAGGTCTACGACATGATCGAGGCCGATCTCACCGAGGCCCTGCGACCCGGGGGGAGCCCGGTCAAGGCGGCCGAGGAGGTGCTGCGCATCCTCCGCGACCAGCTGCGTTCGGTCATCGAGTTCGGTGGTCTCTCCCTCGACTCCTACATCGACTTCCAGTCCAACGTCCGGGGCCGCATCAACCGCCTGGAGGCGGGCCCGCCACCCATGCGCTCCCAGCAGTTGCTGGGGCTGCTCGACGCCGGGGTGGTGCGCATCCCGCTCGGACCGAACCCGGAGCTGGCCGCCTGCCCCGACGGCGTCCGCCTGAGCTCCACGGCCCTCGACGAGCCGACAGCCGTGACGGCCGACGGGGTGGTGCGGGGCCATCTCGACCTGCCCTCGCTGGCCCGGTCGGGCTCGCCCCTGCTCAACCGTCTCTACGCCAAGGGAAGGCTGACCCAGCTCAGCTACGGTGACGCGCCCGTGGGCAGCGTGGCCCTCAGTGAGGACTTCCACCCCTACGACACCGAGGGCCGGCTCCAGCCCAACCTCTCCGTGCTGGGCGTGCTCACCGAGGGGGTGCGCTACTTCACCCACTACCTGCCCTCGCCCCGCAGCCGCCTCCGGGCCGTCTACGACGCCCAGGACTGCGTCGAGGCCGTCATCCCCTCGCCCCGCAGCCGCCTCCGGGCCGTCTACGACGCCCAGGACTGCGTCGAGGCCGTCATCGGCTGAGCACATGATGGATTCCACGACCGGACGGGCGCGGCCGTTGGTGGCGGTGGGCTACGGGCCGCGTTGCGTTCCCGTGATGCAGCTGGCCGAAGCGGCCGCCGGCCTCTGCAGCCTGCTGTGGGTGATCGACACGGCCATGCCGGGGATGGGCGAGATGGCCGATCTACTCAACCGGTTCGGCCCCGTTGTCGACCTCGAGGGCATGAGCACCGAGCAGGCGGTCAAGATCCTGGCCGACTGGGAGCCCGACGGCATGACCACCTACCTCGACGCCGGCATGGTCGAACTGGCCCGTGTGGCCGAGGGGCTGGGCCTCCCCTTCCACAGCCCGGCGACCGCCGCCGCCCTCACCGACAAGGCCCGCCAGCGCCGGGTTCTGGCCGACGCCGGCCTCGACATGCCCCCCTGCCACCTCGTCCGTCCCGACCAGTCCGAGTCCGAGCTCTCGGCCGTCGAGGCCGAGGTGGGGTGGCCCGCCGTCCTCAAGCCCCGTTCGGCCCAGGGCAGCCGCTACACGTTCCTGGCCCGCGACGGTGCCGAGCTCGAGAAGCTGCTCGACACCCTCGGCCCGGGCCGCCCCGACATGGTCCTCGAGGGTTACCTGGCTGACGATCCGGCCCGGGCCGGCGACCCCTACGCCGGCTACGTGTCGGTCGAGAGCGTGGTGGCCGACGGCGCCATCAGCCACCTGGCCCTGACCGGCCGCTTCCCGCCGGCCGAAAACTTCCGTGAGACCGGGTTCTTCATTCCCGCCGCCCTCGACGCCGGGAGCCGCTCGGCCGTCCTGGACCTGGCCACCCGGGCCATCGACGCCCTCGGGGTACGCACCGGGTGCCTGCACACCGAGGTCAAGTTCACACCCGACGGGCCTCGCATCATCGAGGTCAACGGACGGATGGGCGGCGGTGTGCCCGAGATGCTGGAGCGGGCCGCCGGCGTCAGCCTGCTCGACCTCACGCTGCGGGTGGCCCTGGGCGAGCCCGTGTCCGTCGACGGGCCCGTGGCCACCGACCGCATCGGCTACCGCTTCTTCCTCCAGCCGCCGACCGTCTCGGCCACGGTGACGGCCATCGAGGGCATCAACGACTTCAGCGACCACGCCGGGGTGGACACGGTGAGCGTCCACCAGCGCCCGGGGGCCGCCCTCGACTGGCGGGACGGCTCCGGCAACCACATCGTGGCCGTGGTCGGCTCGACCGACGACGGGAAGCAGTTGCAGGCGGCCTACCGGCTCCTCCACCAGGAGGTCACGGTCACCTACACCGACGAGAGGAATTGAGCGGCGATGGGCGTTCGACTGGCCGGGGCCCTCGACCCGGGGACGGCGCGGCACGGGGCCGAGGGACCGGTGCGGTGGACGTGCGCCCTGGTCAACAACATGCCCGACGCCGCCTTCGGCGCCACCGAGCGACAGTTCGTGGGCCTTCTGGACGCCGGGTCCGGGTGTGAGACGGTCGTCCTGACCCGCCACACCATGGCCGGGGTGCCCCGGGGCGAGCGGATCCGGGCCCGTATCGCCGCCGAGTACCGTCCACTCGAGGACATCACCTCGGACCCCCCCGACCTGCTGGTGGTGACCGGCTCCAACCCGATCGAGTCCCGCATCGAGGACGAGCCCTACTGGTCCGATCTGTGCGGCCTGCTGCGGTGGGGGAGCGAGAACGTGCCGGTCATGGTGCTGTCCTGCCTGTCGGCCCACGCCGCCCTGGCCGTCTTCGACGGCGTCGAACGGACCACCCTGCCGGCCAAGTGCACGGGCGTCTTCGCCCAGGAGGCCCACCCGACCCACCCTCTGGCCGCCGGGTTCGACGGTCCCGTCGTCCTGCCCCACTCGCGGCTCAACGCCGTGCCCGTAGAGGCGGTGGCCGCCGCCGGCTACGCGGTGGCCCTGCAGTCGGAGGAGGTGGGGTGGAGCGTGGTCACGAGGACGGTGGGCCGGTCCGAGGTCGTGCTGGTCCAGGGCCATCCCGAGTACGATCCCTCGAGCCTCGTGCGCGAGTACCGTCGGGACGTGCGGCGCTACGCCGGCCACGAGTGCGACGAACTGCCCTGCCTCCCCCGGGACTGCGTGGCCGGCCCGGACTGGGACGGGCTCCGCCGGCTGCACGAGCGGGTGGTGGGCGGCGAGCGGGACCCGGCCCTGGTGGCCGCCTTCCCCTTCGACGAGGTCGGCGCCCGCGCGCCCTGGCCGTGGCGGGGCGCGGCCCTGCGTCTGTACGCCAACCTGTTGGATACCATCCCGAATAGGCTGTCGGGCACCATCCAGAAGAGGAGCGCCTGAGGAGATGCACGACGAGACCATCGCCATCCACGGTGGCTACACACCCGACGGGACGCGGGCCGTGGCCGTGCCCATCTACCAGACGGTGGCCCACGACTTCATCAACGCCGCCCACGCCGGTGCCGTGCTCGACCTGGAGACGCCCGGCTTCCACTACAACCGGCTCAACAACCCGACCTGCGACGTCCTCGAGCAGCGCATCTGCGCCCTCGAAGGGGGGACGGCGGCCCTGGTGGTGGCTTCGGGCATGGCCGCCGTCAGCTACGCCATCCTGACGGTGGCCAGTGCCGGCTCGAACTTCGTGGTGGCCCCCCAGCTCTACGGAGCCACCTTCACCTACTTCGCCCACGTGCTGCCCACCCAGGGCATCGAGGCCCGCTTCGCCGTCGACGACCGAGCCGAGTCGATCGCCCCCCTCATCGACGAGAACACCCGCGCCGTCTTCTGCGAGACCATCGGCAACCCGGCCGGCAACATCGTGGACCTCGAGGCCGTGGCCGCCGTGGCCCATGCGGCCGGCGTGCCCCTCATCGTGGACAACACGGTGGCCACGCCGCTCGTGCTCAAGCCCTTCGAGCACGGGGCCGATGTGGTCGTCCACTCGCTGACCAAGTTCGTGGGCGGCCACGGCACCACCCTCGGTGGGGCCATCGTGGACGGCGGCCGGTTCCCGTGGGCCGACCATCCCGACCGCTTCCCCATGTTCAACCAGCCCGAGCCCGCCTTCCACGGCGTCGTCTTCGCCCGCGACTTCCCCGAGCGGCCCTTCACCGTGCGGGCCCGCTCCATCCAGCTGCGCAACAGCGGCGCCACCCTCTCCCCCTTCAGCGCCTTCCTGCTCCTCCAGGGCCTCGAGACGATGGCCGTGCGGCTCGAGCGCCACGAGGCCAACGCCCGGGCCGTGGCCGACTACCTGGCCGCCGACCCCCGGGTTGCCTGGGTGAGCTTCGCCGGCTTCCCCGACCATCCCCACCACCACCTGGTCGAGCGCTACCTCCACGGGCGCGTGCCGTCCATCGTCACCTTCGGGGCCGAGGGGGGCTACGAGGCGGGACTGGCCTTCTTCGATGCGCTCCAGCTCGTCAAGCGGCTGCTCAATCTGGGGGACGCCAAGACCCTGGCCATCCATCCGGCCTCCACCACCCACCGCCAGCTGTCCGACGAGGAGCTGGTGAAGGCCGGTATCCGGCCGGAGACGATCCGCCTGTCCATCGGGATCGAGCACATCGACGACATCATCGCCGACATCGACCAGGCCCTGGCCAAGGCCACGGCCGGCCGAGGCGGCTGAGCCGGCCGCAGGGGTGTGCGGCCCGCTAGATCACCTGGCGTCGAACTGCTTCGACTTCCCCGACCACAGTCGGTCTATAGAACCGACCTCTTGCACACCGACGTCCGACTCCGGCCCGCCGTGCCGGCGGAGCACGTCGATCAGTTCCATCCGCAGATGCTGGAGGTCGCACGAACCGTCGGTCACCACGGACAGGTCGACACCACCTTGCGTCTTGCCCACAAAGAAGTTGGCCACGCCGGGGGTGGCAAGGACAGTCTGCTCGAAGGCCACCCGGGGCACCAGAGCACCGCTTTCGTACTCGAAGGCTCCGTCGATTCGACCGTTGACCGACGTGATGCGGCGATGAGCACAACCGCACGGACACGGCTCGTCGGACATCGTCACCGCGTCGACGAGGTCATAGCGGATCAGCGGCTGCGTCAGGTTGAACAGGTTGGTCAACAGCAGCCGTTCCGCAGGTTGCCCATAGGGGACGACGTTGCCATCGGCATCCGCCGGCTCGAGAATGACCAGATCGTCGGCGACATGCATGCCTTCTCCAACGCCGCATGGGAAGGCATAGGTCCCCTCTGAGCAGCCCCAGAACTCCGAAGTCTCGATCCCCCACGCGGACCGAACTGCCTCTCGCACGGGCGGGGTGCAGACCTCGCCCGCGACGCTGACCCAGGTCGGTTTGATGGTGAGTCGTCCTGCGATCGACTCCAACGCCAGCTCCCGCATGAGGCTCGGCCACGCTTGGAGAGCCTGCACCGCGGGACGCGCGTTGTTGAGGCCGTCGACAATCTCGTCCAGGGGTTGCGTGCCGCCGGAGCAGTGCGATACCGGCCCTCCGCTTTCGAAGGTGCTGAAGGCGTGAAATATCCCCGACTCATGCCGAGTGCTGGTAGCGAAGGCCTGCGCCAGCACCGCGTCCGGGTCTTCGCCGCGTCGCCCGGTCCAGCGCGAGCCCTGCATCACGAAGGTGACGAACGCGTCCCAACCATAGACGTGGACTGCTTGGGTTCCTATGTATCCAGAAGTGATGATTGCCTGGTACTCGTCGTCCAGGTATCCGCGGTCGCCGTCCGACTGATCGAGGTGTTGTTGGACCCGGGCAAGTGTCAACCCGGGGACCGTGACCACCCGGTCGAACTCCGCCATCATCTCGGCTCTGGTCAGGACCGGCAGAGAGGGGAGGTCGGACTCGGTGAAACTCGCCAGATCGCGGCCCGCCAGCCGTTCCCGCCAGAACGGCGAACGATCGGCGGCGAACACCAGCAGCTCCCGAAGACGCCGTTCGCGTTCTGCGGCGAGACGCCCTGCGTCCCATCGCAGCCGGTGCACCCCCTTCAAGTACGCATCTTGCAATTCGGCACGCTGGCGCCGGACCAGCTGCTCGTAATGTTCCCCCGACGTCGCGCCGGTTGCCCTCGCTTGCACCCAGCGATCGTAGCCTAGGCACCCCGCCCTCACCGGCGATTCCTA
>CAVYAU010000006.1:0-208297 GCA_963766535.1 uncultured Actinomycetota bacterium
GGCGCACCGACGAGGTACCCGGGATCAGCAGTACGTTGGGCGCCAGGCTCAGCGTCCACGCCAACGCGACCTGCGCCGGAGTATGGCCGAGCCGCGCCGCGGCCTGCTGCACCACTTCGTGTCCGAGCACCTGATCCGGCGGCGCAAACGGCGATCTCAGGGTGAAGAACGGGACGAAAGCGATACCGCGCGCCGTGCACTCCTCGCAGCACCGGTGCCGACGGACCGGTAACTAGGCTGAAAGCGTTTTGTACACAGGCGATTTCGGTGCGCTCCAAGGCATGCAGCAGGTGCTCACGGGTAATGTTGCTCAGCCCGATTCCACCGATCAATCCCTCGTCACGGGCAGCGATCATGACCGAAAGCAGTTCGTCGAAGAGTTCGTCCGGGCGGTCGCTATCGATGAGCTCAAATTCACCACCGCCAGCTGGTCGACGCCGAGCGTTCGCAGGTTGGCCTCGATATCCGAGCGGAAGTCGGCGGGGTCGACGAGGGGCACCCAGCCGCCGGCATCGTCGCGGCGGGCTCCGACCTTGCTGACCAACGCCAGGTTGGGCGGATAAGGGTGAAGGGCCTCGCGGATGAGCTCGTTGGAGACATTCGGGCCGTAGAACTGTGCGGTGTCGATGTGGTTGACTCCAAGCTCAACCGCGCGCCGCAGCACCGCCAGCGCCTCGTCGCGGTCACGCGGCGGCCCAAAGGCTCCGCGGCCGGGAAGCTGGATGGCACCAAAGCCGATGCGGGCAACCGAAAAGCGACCAAGTGGAAAGGAATCCATAGGGTGAGGTTAGCGTCGAGGAATGGACACGTTTCAAGCGCTTGTCGCGCGCCAAGATGGTGACCGGATAACCGCGTCGGTCGAGACACTGAGCCGCTCCGACCTACCGCCCGGTGAGGTGACGATCCGGGTGCTGTATTCGAGCGTCAACTTCAAGGACGCGCTGGCATTGACACCGGGCGGCGGCGTGGTGCGCAACTATCCGTCGTGCCCGGCATCGACCTGACCGGCGAGGTCGTCGAGTCGCGGTCACCCGACTTCGCCGTCGGTGACAAAGTGCTGGCTCACGGGTAAAACACGGCTACCGGCCGACCAGGTGGTGGCGCTCGGCGCGTTGAGTCCACACGAAGGCGCCGCGATCGGAACCGCCGGCTTCACCGCCGCGATGAGCGTGCAGGCGCTGATCAACTGGGGTATCGAACCCGGCGCCGGGTCGGTCGTCGTCACCGGCGCCTCCGGCGGTGTCGGCTCCGTCAGCGTGGACCTGCTGGCCGCCGCCGGCTATCGGGTGGTGGCCTCGACCGGCAAGGAAAAGGCAGCCGAACTGCTGAAAGAGCTTGGCGCCGCGGAGGTTATCGGTCGGCTGCCCGCCGATCCCGACGCCAAACCGCGGCCGCTGGCCAAGGCGCGCTGGGCGGCAGCGGTGGACTGCGTGGGCGGCGCGACGCTGGCCGACGTACTCAGCGCCGTCGACTACGGCGGAGCGGTGGCCGCCAGCGGGCTGACCGGTGGTGCGGCCCTGCACACCACGGTGATGCCGTTCATCCTGCGCGGCGTCGCGCTGCTGGGAATGGACTCGGTGCAGATGCCGATCGGCCCGCGCCGGAAACTGTGGGCGCTGTTGGGCGATTCGTTGCGGCCGCGTCATCTGGCCGCGGTCACCAGCGACGTCGATGTCAAAGACGTCGTCGATGTGCTCGATCAGGTGCGCGCCGGCGCATTCTCCGGCCGGGCAGTGGTGCGGGTCGCCGGCGGGTTCTGAGCGGGCAGTAGGCTAGTGAACCGCCGGCCCGAGGATCTGGGGCCCTGACGACGGAGGTGGCATGCGCGCGGCACGGGTGACTCGGCTAGATGGTCCGGACGCGATCGAGGTGGCCGAGGTCGACGAACCCTCGGGCGACGGCGTGGTCGTCGAGGTGCACGCCGCCGGGGTGGCGTTCCCCGACGCGCTGCTGACCCGGGGCCTCTACCAGTACCGGCCGGACCCGCCGTTCGTGCTCGGCGCCGAGATCGCCGGGGTGGTCCGATCGGCGCCGGACGACGCTCATGTGCATCCCGGCGACCGGGTCGTCGGCCTGACGATGCTCACCGGCGGCATGGCCGAGGTCGCGGTTTGTCACCCGACCGGGTGTTCAAGCTGCCGGACAACGTGAGCTTCGAGGCGGGCGCCGGCCTGCTGTTCAACGACCTGACGGTGTACTTCGCGCTGACCGTCCGCGGCCGGCTGCAGCCGGGCGAGACGGTGCTGGTGCACGGGGCTGCCGGCGGGATCGGAACCTCGGCGCTGCGGCTCGCGCCGGTGCTCGGGGCGTCGCGCACCATCGCGGTGGTCAGCACCGAGGAGAAGGCGCAGATCGCCACGGCGGCCGGCGCGACCGACGTGGTGTTGGCCGAGGGGTTCAAGGACGCCGTCAAGGAGCTGACCGACGGCCGCGGCGTCGACATCGTCGTCGACCCGGTCGGCGGCGACCGGTTCACCGATTCACTGCGCTCGCTTGCGCCGGGGGGACGGCTGCTGGTCATTGGCTTCACCGGCGGTGAGATTCCGACCGTGAAGGTAAACCGGTTGCTGCTCAACAACATTGACGTGGTCGGCGTTGGCTGGGGCGCGTGGACCGCGACGCACCCCGACGCGCTGGCCGAGCAGTGGGCCGGACTCGAGAAGCTGCTCAGCTCGGGCCAGCTGTCTCCTCCCGAGCCGGATGTCTACCCCCTGGAGGAGGCCGCCGCCGCGGTCGCATCGCTGGAGAATCGCACCGCCAAAGGAAAAGTCGTTCTGCGCGTCCGCGATTAACGGCTGTCGCTGACGCCGCTCTTGTGTCCGACCAAAAGAAAAAGTAATATTACTTTTAGTTTTGTAGCTGCCGAGACTGCCATAACACCGGGAGTCACCCATGGAATCCTTTGTCCACTTGCGAAAAGGCAGGACGCCACGACGCCTGCATGCCGACCTCGACGGACTCAAGGACGACGAGCTGGGCCGGGGCGGATTCACCGGCCGGACCGCTAACATCTACCGCCGCCACGACCCCACCGCCTATCGGTCGGTCGGCCCGCTGCGGCCCATCGACGTGCTGTCCAGCGAGCTCAAACCCAGCGACGCCACCGACGCCAACGGCGGGCCACTGCTGATGTTCAGCAACGCCGACTGCCGAATTCTGCTGAGCCGTCGCCACGAGCCGATGCCGTTCTACACCCGCCATGTCGACGGGGACCTGCTGTGCTTCGTGCACCAGGGCGCCGGTCTGGCCGAAACCGAGTTCGGGCCGCTGCGCTACCGGGAGGGCGACTGGGTCTACATCCCGAAGGCGTGCACCTGGCGCCAGGTGCCCGATAGCGAGACAACGCTGCTGATGATCGAGGCCACCGACGAGTTCCGGGTCCCGCCGCCCGGCCCGCTGGGCCGCCACTTCCCGTTCGACCCGTCGCAGGCCACCATCCCCGAGCCGGCGCCGATCGATGATGACGGCCGCGACGAGTACGAGGTCCGGCTCATCCACGAGGGCGGCCCGACAACGCTGTTCTACCAACACAATCCGATCGACGTCGAAGGCTGGCGCGGTGACAACTTCGCGTTCACCTTCAACATCGCCGACTACAACGTCATCACCTCCGACAGTGTCCACCTGCCGCCGACGGTGCATCTGTTCATGCAGGCCACCGGCGTCTACGTGATGAACTTCCTGCCCAAGCCCGCCGAAGGTGTCCCCGGCACCGAGCGCACGCCCTGGTATCACCGCAACGTCGACTACGACGAGATCGCCTTCTTCCACGGCGGCTCGCTCTACGGCATCCCGATGCCGCCTGGTCTGATCTCCCATGCGCCGCAAGGGGTTCACCACGGCGCACCGGAGAAGGCGCGGGAACGGGCCCGCCGCAAGTTCGACGAGCATTCGCGCGTCGACTGGCAGGTCATCGCCGTCGACACCCGCCGGCGACTGACACCGTCGGCCGAGGTGCTGGCGCACGACCTCGGACAGCACTGACCATGGGGAGCACGCAAGCTGTGAAACAAGCCGTCAAGTACGAATACGACCGAATCCCCTATCTCGTTGCCTTCCAGAACAATTCCGGCGTCCGGGACGTCTACGGCGGGCTGGCCGAGATCACCGTGCTGGAAAGCTATCTGCTCAAGCCGAAAGACAAGCCGTCGGACACCGTGCTGGTGTTCATGCACCCGATCGGCGGCGGCGCGTACCTGCCGATGATCAACGCGCTGGCCCGGGCCGGCCACCACGTCATCTACTGCAACAGCCGGTTCCGCGGCACGGATTCGGCGCTGCTGATGGAGAAGGTGGTCGAGGATCTCGGCGAGTGCATCAAGGACGCCAAAAACCGGCTGGGCTACCAGAAGGTGGTGCTGGCCGGGTGGAGTGGCGGCGGCTCGCTCTCGGTGTTCTACCAGCAGCAGGCCCAGCACGCGACCATCACGTCCAGCCCGTCCGGCGACGGCCCCGACCTGACCGCACTGGACCTGCCCCCCGCCGATGGCATCATGCTGCTGGCCGCGCACATCAGCCGGCACGGCACGCTGACCGAATGGCTGGACGCGTCGATCCTCGACGAATCCGACCCCACCAAGCGCGATCCCGAGCTGGACCTGTACAACCCCGACAACCCCAACCAGCCGCCCTACAGCCAAGAATTTCTGGCCCGGTACCGGCAGGCTCAGATCGACCGCAACCGCCGCATCACCGCGTGGGTCAAGGACAAGCTGGCCGAGTTGAAAGCCGCCGGCCGCCCCGACGACGAGTTCGGATTCGTCGTGCACGGCACCATGGCCGACCCGCGCTGGCTGGACCCGACCGTCGATCCCAACGAACGCACCCCGGGAACCTGCTACCTGGGTGATCCTCAAGTGGTGAACATGAGCCCGGTCGGGTTGGCCCGCTTCTGCACGCTGCGCGGCTGGCTCTCGCAGTGGAGTTACGACGACGCCCGCGGCGACGGGGTGGCCTGCGGGCGCGATATCGCGATCCCGGCGCTGGTGATCGGTAACCTGGCCGACGACGCCTGCACGCCCAGCCACACCCGGCGGCTCTTCGAGGCGATCGGGCACCCCGACAAGGAGATGCACGAAATCCCCGGCGCCACACACTATTACGCGGGCCCCGACCAGCGCGATAAGCTGCGCGAGGCCGTCGACATCGTCACCGACTGGCTGGTCCGCCACGACTTCGCGAGCGCCGAATGACCGTCACCGGAGCACTGGACGGCATCCGGGTGCTCGAGCTGGGCACCTTGATCGCCGGACCGTTCGCCGGCCGGCTGCTCGGCGACATGGGCGCCGACGTCATCAAGGTGGAGCCCCCCGGCGCCCCGGACCCGTTGCGCACCTGGGGCCAGGCCGAACTCAACGGGCACCACGTCTTCTGGACGGTGCACGCGCGCAACAAAAGGGCCATCACCCTCGACCTGCGCCGCCCACGCGGCCGCGAGCTGTTTCTTGACCTCGTCGAGAAATCCGACATCGTGGTGGAGAACTTCCGTCCGGGCACCCTGGAGAAGTGGAACCTGGGCTACGACGTGCTCAGTGAACGCAACCCGGGCATCATCCTGGTCCGGGTGTCCGGCTACGGGCAGACCGGGCCCGACGCACACAAGGCCGGCTACGCCTCGGTGGCCGAGGCGGTCAGCGGACTGCGGCACCTCAACGGTTTCCCCGGCGGCCCGCCGCCCCGGCTGGCGCTCTCGCTCGGCGACAGCCTGGCCGGCATGTTCGGCGCCCAGGGCGCGTTGGCCGCGCTGTACCGCCGCAGCGTCACCGGGCATGGCCAGGTGGTGGACGTCGCGCTGACCGAATCCTGTTTGGCTGTACAGGAATCCACGATTCCCGATTACGACGTCGGCGGCGTGGTGCGCGGACCGTCGGGCACCCGGCTGGAGGGCATCGCGCCGTCCAACATCTACCGCAGCGCCGACGGCTCGTGGGTGGTGATCGCCGCCAACCAGGACACCGTGTTCGTCCGGCTGTGCAACGCGATGGGCCGCCCGGAGCTGGCCACCGACGACCGGTTCGCCACGCACGTCGCCCGCGGCCGCAACCAGGACGAACTCGACAAGATCATCGGCGCGTGGGCCGCAGAGCGCCAACCCGGCGAGATCATCGAAACACTCAGCGCCGCAGGGGTGATCGCGGGGCCGATCAACACCGTCGCGGAGGTGGTCAACGACCCGCAGCTGCGGGCCCGCGGCATGCTGGTCGAGCACTATGACGAGCGAGTCGAGCGCAACGTTTTGGGCCCGGGCATCGTGCCGGTGCTGTCGGAATCGCCGGGCAGTGTCCGCAACGCCGGCCCGCCGCGACCGGGCCAACACAACGACGACGTCTATATCGGGCTGCTGGGCAAGACCGCCGAGGAGCTCGAGGAGTTGCGCGCCGAGGAGGTGCTATGAAGCACAGTGGAAATCTTCTTCCCGGTCGACATTCGCGAGGTGTCGCTGCGCGACGGCCTGCAGATCGAAAAGCCAATCCCGTTGTCGGCCAAGCTCGAACTGCTGGCCGCGGTGGCCGCCACCGGGGTACGCGAGGTGGAGGCCACGGCGTTCGTGTCCCCGTCGAAGGTGCCGTCGATGGCCGACGCCGCCGAACTCGCCGCCCACCTGCACGACTACCCCGACATCGAGTTCTCCGCTCTGGTGGCCAGTCCCAACGGCGCCAAGCGGGCCGTCGCCGCGGGGCTGCGCTCGATCGAGTACGTAGTGGCGGCCAGCGACGCATTCAGCAAGGCCAACGTCGGGCGCAGCAGCGCGGAGGCCACCACGCAGATCGACGAGATCGTCGCCATCGCCCACGACAGCAACGTCACCGTCGAGGTGATCGTCGCCACCGCGTGGGATTGCCCGTTCGAGGGGCCCACCCCGCCCCAGCGGGTGCTCGACATCGCCGCGGCCGCCCGCGATCGGGGCGTCGACCGGTTCTGCATCGCCGACACGATCGGTACCACCACCCCGGGACGGGTGAGTTCGCTGATCGCACAACTGCGTCCGGTGATCGGCGACATGCCGCTGGGCGGACATTTCCACAACACCCGCGGCGCCGGGCTGGCCAGCGCCTACGCGGCGGTCAGCTCCGGGGTTACCCGGCTGGACGCCTCGGTCGGCGGGCTGGGCGGCTGCCCGTTCGCGCCGGGCGCCACCGGCAACATCGCCACCGAGGACCTGGTGTACCTGCTGCGTGACAGCGACATCGACGTCGACGTCGACCTGCAGGCCGCCATCGCCGCGGCGCAACGTCGCGAAATCCGTTGTCGGCCATGACCTGCCGAGCGCTCTGTTGCGCGCCGGCGACCGGATCCTGGACCTGATGCCCGCCCCGGAAACGCGCGGGTGCTGACCGCCAAGGGCCGCCAGACCAGGCAGGCCATCGAGCAGGCCGCCCGAAAACTGTTCGCCGAACGGGGCTTTCACGGCACCACGCTGGCCGACATCACGTCGGCTGCGGGAAAGTCGCCGGCGGTGTTCTACCGGTATTTCGCCGACAAAGAAGACCTGCTCGCCGCCCTGGCGGAATCGTTTCTGCACGATGTCGTGACACCGTCCGGGTTGAGCGTCCACCTGCCGGACTCCCCGGATGACGACGCGTTCTTCACCTCGGTGGTCACCGGGTACTGGAACATGTTCAAGCAGAACATCGGCATCATGATCGCCGTGGCCCAGCTGGCCGCCACCCAGCAACGCTTCGCGGCTGTCCAGAACGAATTTCGGCGTTTCGGCATGGACATCGTGGCCGCCTCGGTCCGCCGCGCCCAGGAGCAGGGTTACGGAACTGAGCTCAACCCGCAACACACCGCGGCGGCCATCGCGCTGCTGTTCGAGAACTTCACCACCGTCTTCGTCGGCACGTCGGGCCTGGGACCTGGAAATCAGCGACGAGGATGCCATCGCCACCTTGTCGACGGTCTGGAAGAAAACCCTGTACGGCGCGTAAGGAGATCAACGTGGATTTCACACTCCCAGAACACCTTCCGGGCCTGCTCGCCGAGATGGATGAGTTCATCGAGGCCGAGATCAAACCGCTGGAACGCGAACACATCCAGTATTTCGACCAGCGTCGAGAGCATGCCCGCACCGATTGGGACAACGACGGCATCCCGTCGCGCGAGTGGGAGGACCTGCTCGCCGAGATGCGCAGGCGAGCCGACAGGGCGGGCTGGCTGCGCTACGGACTACCGGCATCGCTGGGCGGCCGTGACGGTACCAACGTCGACATGGCCGTCATCCGGGAGCACCTGGCGCACAAGGGCCTTGGCCTGCACAACGACCTGCAGAACGAGTCATCGATCGTCGGGAAACTTCCCGCAGGTGATCATGATGGAGCGCTTCGGCACCGAGGAGCAACGCCGTCTTTGGTCGGAGGCGCTGATCACCGGGGAACGCTCGATGGCGTTCGGCCTGACCGAGCCGCAGCACGGCTCGGACGCGACCTGGCTGGAAACACGCGCCGAACCCGACGGGGACGGCTGGGTGATCAACGGCTCCAAGCGGTTCAACACCGGCGTACACCGCGCAACCCACGACCTGATCTTCGCCCGCACGTCGGGTGAGCCGGGGCAAGCCCGGGGCATCACCGCGTTTCTGGTCCCGACTGACGCACCCGGATTCACCGTCCCGTACTACTGGTGGACGTTCAACATGCCTACCGACCATGGTGAAGTCGAGTTGACCGATGTGCGGGTGCCTGCCGATGCGGTACTCGGTGAGGTGGACCGCGGTCTGGAAGTCGCGCAAACCTTTCTGCACGAGAACCGGATTCGGCAAGCGGCAAGTAGTCTGGGCGCGGCGCAATACTGCATCGACCGCGCCGCCGACTACGCCGGCAAGCGTACGGTCTTCGGCAAGCCGCTGTCGGTCAACCAGGCCGTGCAATGGCCACTGGCCGAGCTGCAGACCGAAGCCCAGATGGTGCGTCTGCTGGTGCAGTACGCGGCCTGGCATTTGGACCGTGACCACCACATGGAGGTCTCAGACAAAGTGTCGATGGCGAATTACCGAGCCAATCGACTGGTCTGCGACGCCGCCGACCGGGCCATGCAGATCTTCGGGGGCCTCGGCTACAGCCGTCACGAGCCGTTCGAGCACATCTACCGCCATCACCGTCGCTACCGGATCACCGAGGGCGCCGAGGAGATCCAGATTCGCCGGGTGGCGCAGCGGCTGTTCAAGTTTGGCCAGAAGTGACGGTGAATGAAGAGTTGGCAGAGTTATCGCCAAAACTGGCTCGGGTGTTGACAACTGTCCTCGGCGCCGGCGCCACGGTCGACAACCTGCGCGCGTTGACCGGTGGCGCCAGCCGCACCACATGGGCGTTCGACGCCGTCACCGGCGACCAACGCCGATCGCTGATCTTGCGCACCGGCGCCACCCGACGACGTGCACGCCGGCATGGAGCTCGAGGCGCGCGCCCAGGCCGCTGCCGCCGCAGCCGGAGCACCGGTCCCCCACATCCTGATCGCCGACGATTCGCCTGCCGCACTGGGCAATCCGTTTCTCATCTGCGACGAGATCAAGGGCGAGACCATCGTCCGGCGCATCCAACGTCAGCTCGACGCTGCCGATGGGCAAGCGGGCCGCACGAGGTTGCTGCAGCAGTGTGCACAGGCGCTGGCCGCCATCCACCGGGCCGACCCGCACGATCCCGGCCTGGCCCATGAGGACCAACTCGTGCAGTGGCGCGAGCGGCTCGATGCCATGGGTGATACCACCGCCACCTTCGAATGGGCGTTTCGCTGGCTGGCCGCCCACCGGCCGCAGCCGTCGCCTGCGGTTCTGGTGCACGGCGACTTCCGGATGGGAAACCTCATCGTCGACGGGTCCGACCTTGCCGCGGTTCTGGACTGGGAGCTGGTGCACGTCGGACCGGCATACGAAGACCTGGCTTGGTTCTGCATCCGGGCCTGGCGATTCGGCGCACGGGCCAGCCTAGGGGCCGGCGGCCTGGGCAGCATCGAGAGCTTCGTGCGCGCCTACGAGGAGGCCAGCGCGACTACCGTCGACCGCGTGGCGTTTCACTGGTGGCTGGTGCTGGCCACGCTGCGCTGGGGTGTCATCTGCCGCTATCAGGCGGAGCGGCATTTGAGCGGTCAATTCCGCTCGGTGGAGTTGGCCACGATCGGCCGCCGAGTCTGCGAGACCGAGTGGGATCTGCTCGAGCTGCTCGACGAGGCTCGGCCGTGATAGGCGCTTACGGCCGCCCGGTCGCAGCTGAACTCGTGGCTGCGGTGGCCGAGTTCCTCGAAACCGATGTCCGGGAGGCGACCAGCGGGCAGGTCAACTTCCACGCCAGGGTGGCCGCCAACGCGTTGCGCATCGTCGAGCGCGAACTGCTCGACGAAGGTGAGGCAGAGTGCCGCGCCGCGCTGGCCGGCTTGGGTTTCGCCGATGAGGAACGGCTTGCCAGCCGCAATCCGGGCCGGCGAAATGGACGGGCGCGCCGACGACGTCATCGCCTGCTTGCGCACACTGGTACGACATCGGTTAGCCGTTGCCCACCCCGGATACGACAGCGAATAGGAGCCAGTCCCATGCCCGCTACCACTGCGGAGGCCATTGTCGACGTGGCCGACCGGCTGTTCACGGCCATCGAGAAGAGCGACATGGCAGCGGTCGATCGACTGTGGAGCAACGACATCGCGGTGTGGCGGGTAGGTGCGCGCCGGGACAACGACAAGGCTCGCGCGCTGCGGGTCATCGACTGGTTCATCACGGCCACCACCGAGCGTCACTATGAGATTCTCGACCGTCGGCTGTTCACCGGATCCGTCAGCGGCTTCGTCCAGCAGCACATCTTGCATGCCACCGGTCATGCCCGCCAATCGATCTCCATGCGGGTCTGCATCGTGATCAGGGTGGGCGCAAACGGCCTGATCGAGCGGATCGACGAGTATTTCGACCCCGCCGAGATCGCGCCGCTGATCGACTAGCTCAGGTGACGATGCGGGCCGTGCAGCTTGCGAGGACGAAGACACGGGATGAGGTGACGATGACGACTTTGGAAACACTTCTGAGTGATCCCGACATGTCCGGCGTATGGAACCTGGTTCCGGATCGCTCGGCCATCACGTTCAAGATCAAGAACATGTGGGGCCTGCTGAACGTCAAAGGCCGCTTCACCGAGTTCAGCGGCGACGGGCAACTGACTGGCAAGGGCGCGGTTTTCGGCCGCCTCGACATCCGTGCCGCGTCGCTGAGCACCGGCATCGGCCGTCGCGACCAGCACCTGCGCTCGGCCGACTTCTTCGATGTCGAGCGCTTCGGTGAGATCAGCGTCGTCGTGACCGCGGTGCACCCAACAAAGGGCAGGGCCGCCGATCTTCGGGTCAGCTTCACCATCAAAGGCATCACCGCGCCGATACCTCTGCCCGTCACGATCACCGAGCTCGATGACGGCTCGATTCGGATTTCCGGCGAAACCAAGGTCGATCGATCCCAATTCGACCTGGGCTGGAACAAGCTCGGCATGATAGGCGCGACGGCGACGGCAGCCGCCGACGCCATCTTCGTGCGGGCGCCCCAGTAAGGCAGCTGCGGCACCAGTACCATCTGACCGTGGCCGACTCCACCAGCGCCCTGCGGATCCTTGTCTACAGCGACAATGCCGAAACCCGCGAACAAGTGATGCGGGCACTGGGCAAACATCTGCACCCTGATCTACCCGAGTTGAGCTACGTCGAGGTAGCGACCGGCCCGATGGTGATACGCACGATGGATGAGGGTGGCATCGACTTAGCCATCCTGGACGGGGAAGCCACCCCGACCGGCGGCATGGGCATCGCCAAACAGCTCAAAGACGAACTCGAGACGTGCCCACCGATCGTGGTGCTCACCGGCCGCCCGGACGATGCCTGGCTGGCCAGCTGGTCGCGCGCCGAAGCCGCGGTGCCGCATCCACTGGACCCCATAGTGCTGGGCCGCACGGTGCTCGGGTTGCTCCGCACTCCTGCTCTCTAGGGTCGGCCAACCCGGGTATCCGCAGCGATTGCCTTCCTCACCTGCGGCGAGACCGAAACGTTGGCCGTGTCGGCGGCCGCAGCGCACGGGTCCGAGTGACGTTCACACGACCCAAAGTCAGGCTACGTAGGCGATCTTCTGTGCAGTGACGCCGTCGGCGTCGGCACACTGCTTCGACGCGCCCGGATGCGGCGACACGAAAACCAAGCGGATAGCACCACCCCGGACATGTGCTTCGTCCATCGCAACGCTATGTTGAAGGTCACTGTGACGGGACAGATACCCGGTCCGTCACAGCAGCCCGGTCACCGCCTGGCCGCCGCTGGCGGCCCGTACGACGGATGGAGCGAGTTGAACGTCTACATACCCATCCTGGTGCTAGGAGTAATTGCCACTGCCTTTGCTGTGGGCTCGGTTGCGATCGCCAGCCTGGTCGGCCCGTCGCGTTACAACCGGTCCAAGCTGGCGGCCTACGAGTGCGGGATCGAGCCCACCGAGACTTCAGTCAGCGGCCCGCATGCGACGAGCGGACAGCGGTTCCCGGTGAAGTATTACCTGACCGCAATGTTGTTTATCGTCTTCGACGTCGAGATCGTGTTCTTGTATCCCTGGGCGGTCAGCTACGACTCGTTAGGGACGTTCGCGCTGGTCGAGATGGTGCTGTTCATACTCACCGTTTTCGTGGCCTACGCCTACGTGTGGCGCCGCGGAGGCCTGACGTGGGATTGAGGTAAGACGTGGGCCTGGAAGAACAGCTGCCCGGTGGGATCCTGCTGTCGACTGTCGAGAAGGTGGCAGGCTACGTCCGCAAGAATTCGCTGTGGCCGGCGACGTTCGGGTTGGCCTGCTGCGCGATCGAGATGATGGCGACCGCCGGGCCGAGGTTCGACATCGCACGGTTCGGCATGGAGCGGTTCTCGGCGACGCCCCGGCAGGCCGATCTGATGATCGTGGCCGGGCGGGTCAGCCAGAAGATGGCCCCGGTGCTGCGCCAGATCTACGACCAGATGGCCGAGCCGAAGTGGGTGCTGGCCATGGGCGTGTGCGCATCGTCGGGCGGGATGTTCAACAACTACGCGATCGTGCAGGGCGTGGACCACGTCGTTCCGGTGGACATCTACCTCCCCGGCTGCCCGCCACGCCCGGAGATGCTGCTGTACGCAATCCTCAAGCTGCACGAGAAGATTCAGGAAATGCCGCTGGGCGTCAACCGAGAACACGCCATCGCCGAGGCCGAGCAGGCGGCGCTGGCGGCCAGGCCCACGATCGAGATGCGCGGACTGCTGCGATGAGCTCGCCAAACCAAGACGCACAGGAAGCGACCGCCCGCCCTGATGGCGAAGTTGTCGACGTTCGTCGCGGCATGTTCGGGGTCTCCGGCACCGGCGACACCTCCGGATACGGACGGCTGGTGCGCGAGGTCACGCTGCCGGGCAGTAGTCCCCGGCCCTACGGCGGCTACTTCGACGACATCGCCGACCGGCTGGCCGAGGCGCTGCAGCGCAACGGTGTCGAATTCGACGATGCGATAGAGAAAGTCGTGGTCTACCGCGACGAACTGACCCTGCACGTGCGCCGGGATCTGCTGCCGCAGGTCGCCCAGCGGCTGCGCGACGAACCGGAACTGCGCTTCGAGTTGTGCCTTGGCGTCAGCGGGGTGCACTACCTGCAGGAGACCGGCCGGGAACTGCACGCCGTCTACCCGCTGCAGTCGATCACCCATGGCCGGCGCCTCCGGCTGGAAGTGTCTGCGCCAGACAGTGATCCGCATATTCCGTCGTTGTTTGCGATCTACCCGACCAACGACTGGCACGAGCGCGAGACCTACGACTTTTTCGGGATCATCTTCGATGGCCATCCGGCGCTGACCAGAATCGAGATGCCCGACGATTGGCAGGGGCATCCGCAACGCAAGGACTACCCGCTCGGCGGCATCCCAGTCGAATACAAGGGCGCGCAGATACCCCCGCCCGACGAGCGGAGGGGCTACGACTGATGAGCGAGATCACCGCTACGGCGCACGACGGGAACGGCGCCGCTGAGACTGTCCTGGTCGCGGGCGGTCAGGACTGGGAGACGGTCGTCGACGCCGCCCGCAACGCGGATCCCGGTGAACGCATCGTCGTCAACATGGGGCCGCAGCACCCGTCCACCCACGGGGTGTTGCGGCTGATCCTCGAGATCGAGGGCGAGACCGTCATCGAGGTCAGATGCGGAATCGGCTATCTGCACACCGGGATCGAGAAGAACCTCGAATACCGTTACTGGACCCAGGGCGTCACCTTCGTGACCCGGATGGATTACCTGGCACCGTTTTTCAACGAGACCGCCTACTGCCTGGGTGTGGAGAAGCTGCTCGGCATCACCGACGAGATTCCGGAGCGGGTCAACGTCATCCGGGTGCTGATGATGGAGCTCAACCGGATCTCGTCGCATCTGGTCGCATTGGCGACTGGCGGCATGGAACTGGGCGCGATGACCGCGATGTTCATCGGCTTCCGGGGCCGCGAGATCATCCTCAATTTGTTCGAATCGATCAGCGGGCTGCGGATGAACCACGCCTACATCCGGCCCGGCGGCGTTGCGCAGGATCTACCACCCAACGCGGAAAGCGAGATCGCGGAAGCCCTGAGGCAGTTGCGCCAACCCCTGCGCGAAATGGGCGAGCTGCTCAACGAAAACGCCATCTGGAAGGCCCGCACCCAGAACGTGGGCTACCTGGACCTGGCGGGATGCATGGCGCTGGGCATCACCGGACCGATACTTCGTTCCACCGGATTGCCTCACGACCTGCGGAAGAGCGAACCCTACTGCGGATATGAAAATTACGAATTCGACGTGATCACCGATGACAGTTGTGATGCGTACGGGCGCTACATGATTCGCGTCAAAGAGATGTGGGAGTCGCTGAAGATCGTGGAGCAGTGTCTGGATAAGTTGCGGCCGGGCCCGACAATGATCGAGGACCGCAAGATCGCTTGGCCTGCCGACCTGAAGGTGGGCCCGGACGGCTTGGGCAACTCACCGGAGCACATCGCCAAAATCATGGGCAGCTCGATGGAAGCGCTGATCCATCACTTCAAGCTGGTCACCGAGGGCATTCGCGTTCCGGCGGGCCAGGTTTACGTCGCGGTGGAATCACCCCGCGGTGAGCTCGGCGTGCACATGGTCAGTGACGGCGGGACCCGCCCCTACCGGGTGCATTACCGCGATCCGTCCTTCACCAACCTGCAGTCGGTGGCCGCGATGTGCGAGGGCGGGATGGTCGCCGACTTGATCGCCGCGGTCGCCAGCATCGATCCGGTGTTGGGAGGGGTCGACCGATGACGGGCCCGCAAGGTCAACCGGTGTTCCTCCGGCTCGGACCGCCACCCGAGGAGCCCAATCAGTTTGTCGTCGAGGGTGCCCCGCAGTCGTATTCGCCGGAGGTACGGGCGCGGTTGGAGGTCGATGCCAAGGAGATCATCGGCCGCTACCCCAACAAGCGCTCAGCGCTCTTGCCATTGCTGCACCTGGTGCAATCCGAGGACTCCTATCTGACACCGGCGGGTTTGGAGTTCTGCGGTGAGCAGCTGGGACTGACCGGGGCCGAGGTGTCGGCGGTGGCGAGTTTCTACACGATGTACCGCCGCGGCCCCACTGGCGAGTACCTGGTCGGTGTCTGCACCAACACGCTGTGCGCGGTCATGGGTGGCGACGCCATCTTCGAGGCGCTGGTAAACCATCTCGGCGTCCGCAACGACCAGACCACCCCCGACGGCAAGATCACCCTGCAACACATCGAATGCAACGCCGCCTGCGATTTCGCACCGGTGGTGATGGTCAACTGGGAGTTCTTCGACAACCAGACGCCGGAGTCGGCGCGCGAACTCGTCGACTCGCTGTGCTCCGGCAAGCCTGCGGCGCCCACCCGCGGCGCTCCGCTGTGCGCCTTCCGCGAGACGTCGCGCATCCTGGCCGGCCTACCCGACCAGCGCCCCGACCAAGGCCAGGGTGGCGCGGGCGCGGCGACATTGGCCGGTCTGCGGGTGGCGAAGGAACTCGGCATGCAGGCGCCGCCCACGCCCAACTCCCCATCGGCCGGGAAGGGACAGTGATGGCTGCTCCCAGTGCCCAGGCAACGCCGTTGACTCCGGTGATCAGCCGCTATTGGGACGATCCCGAGTCGTGGACATTGGAGACCTATCGCCGCCACGACGGCTATCAGGCAATGCAGAAGGCCCTGGCGATGGAACCCGACGCGGTGATCGGGGCCGTCAAGGACTCCGGGCTGCGTGGGCGCGGCGGCGCGGGTTTCGCCGCGGGCACGAAGTGGTCGTTCATCCCGCAGGGCGATACCGGCGCGGCCGCCAAGCCGCACTACCTGGTAGTCAACGCCGACGAGTCGGAACCCGGTACGTGCAAAGACATTCCGCTGATGCTGGCGACACCGCACATGCTCATCGAAGGCGCCATCATCGCCGCGTACGCGATCCGGGCCCACCATGCGTTCATCTACGTGCGCGGTGAAGTGCTGCCGGTATTGCGCCGCCTGCAGAACGCGGTTGCCGAGGCCTACGCCGCCGGTTACCTGGGCCGCGCCATCAACGGTTCCGGCTTCGACCTGGAGTTGGTGGTACACGCCGGCGCGGGCGCCTACATCTGCGGCGAGGAGACCGCGCTACTCGACTCCCTGGAGGGCCGACGCGGCCAGCCGCGGCTGCGGCCACCCTTCCCCGCGGTGGCGGGCCTTTACGGCTGCCCAACGGTGATCAACAACGTCGAGACCATCGCCAGCGTCCCGTCGATCATTCTCAACGGCGTCGAATGGTTCCGGTCGATGGGCAGCGAGAAATCGCCTGGCTTCACGCTGTATTCGCTTTCCGGACACGTGACCCGGCCTGGCCAGTACGAGGCCCCCCTCGGGATTACGCTGCGCGAGTTGCTCGGCTACGCCGGCGGTGTGCGGGCCGGGCACAAACTGAAGTTCTGGACACCGGGCGGCTCGTCCACACCGATCCTGACCGAGGAGCACCTCGACGTACCACTGGACTACGAGGGCGTCGGGGCGGCCGGTTCGATGCTGGGCACTAAAGCGCTGGAGATTTTCGACGACACCACCTGCGTGGTGCGTGCGGCCCGGCGCTGGTCTCAGTTCTACAAACACGAATCGTGCGGGAAATGCACACCGTGCCGGGAGGGCACCTTCTGGCTGGACCAGATCTACGAGCGGCTGGAAACTGGAAAAGGTACCCATGAGGACCTCGAGAAGCTGCTCGACATCGGCGATGTTCTGTTTGGAAAGTCGTTCTGCGCCTTGGGTGATGGCGCGGCCATGCCGGTCATGTCATCGATCAAATACTTCCGCGACGAGTACGTCGCCCACATCGAGCAGGGCAGCTGCCCCTTCGACCCCCGAAAGTCCATGCTCACGGCGAACGGAGAGGACGCGTGACGCAGGCGGCCAACACCCAAACCGGCGGCGACGTCGCCCAGCCGACGATGGTGACGTTGACCATCGATGGCGTCGAAATCAGTGTTCCCAAGGGAACTCTGGTGATCCGCGCGGCCGAGTTGATGGGCGTCCAGATCCCGCGGTTCTGCGACCACCCGCTACTGGACCCGGTTGGCGCCTGCCGGCAGTGTCTGGTCGAGGTTGAGGGACAACCCAAACCGATGGCGTCGTGCACCACCGTGGCCACCGACGACATGGTGGTGCGCACCCAACTTACGTCGGCGGCCGCTGACAAAGCCCAGCACGGCGTGATGGAGCTGCTGCTGATCAACCATCCGCTGGACTGCCCGATGTGCGACAAGGGCGGTGAGTGCCCGCTGCAGAACCAGGCAATGTCGAACGGCCGCACCGACTCTCGCTATACCGATGTCAAGCGCACGTTCGCCAAGCCGATCAACATCTCCTCACAGGTGCTGCTGGATCGCGAGCGCTGCATCCTGTGCGCTCGCTGCACGAGGTTCTCTAACCAGATCGCCGGCGATCCGTTCATCGATATGCAGGAGCGCGGCGCCCTACAGCAGGTCGGGATTTACGCCAACGAGCCGTTCGATTCTTACTTCTCGGGCAACACGGTGCAGATCTGCCCGGTGGGCGCGCTGACCGGGACCGCGTACCGTTTCCGGGCCCGCCCGTTCGACTTGGTCTCCAGCCCGAGCGTGTGCGAGCACTGCGCCTCGGGGTGCGCGCAGCGCACCGACCACCGCCGCGGCAAAGTGCTGCGCCGGCTGGCCGGCGACGACCCGCAAGTCAACGAAGAGTGGAACTGCGACAAAGGCCGGTGGGCCTTCAATTACGCGACCCAGCCGGACGTGATCACCACTCCCCTGATCCGGGATGCTGACGGCTCGCTGCAACCCGTGTCGTGGTCGCATGCCATGGCCGCCGCAGTCCAGGGACTCGAGGCCGCCCGCGGGCGTACCGGTGTGCTGGTCGGCGGCCGGGTCACCTGGGAAGACGCCTACGCCTACTCCAAGTTTGCGCGAATCACGCTGGACACCAACGACATCGACTTCCGCGCCCGTCCGCACTCGGCCGAGGAGGCCGACTTCCTGGCGGCGCGCGTCGCCGGCAGGCCAGTGACCGTCAGCTATTCCGACCTGGAATCGGCGCCGGTGGTGGTGCTGGTCGGGTTCGAGCCGGAAGACGAGTCACCCATTGTGTTCTTGCGGTTGCGCAAGGCTGCCCGCAAACACGGAGTGCCGGTGTTTGCGCTCGCGCCGTTCGCCACCCGCGCGCTGAAGAAGATGTCGGGCCGGTTGCTCAAAACCGTTCCCGGCGCTGAAGCTTCGACGCTGGACGGGCTGGCCACCGGCGAAATTGGGGATCTGTTGGCCACGCCCGGGGCGGTCATCATGGTCGGGGAACGCTTGGCCACGGTGCCCGGCGGATTGTCCGCCGCGGCCCGACTCGCCGACACTACCGGCGCAAGGCTGGCGTGGGTGCCGCGGCGAGCCGGGGAACGCGGCGCCCTGGAAGCCGGCGCGCTGCCCACGCTGCTGCCCGGTGGCCGCCCGGTTGCCGATGACGCCGCTCGCGCGCAGGTTGCCGCCGCGTGGAACGTGGACGAATTGCCTTCTGCGGTTGGGCGCGACGCCACCGGCATACTGGCCGCCGCCGCCGACGGGACACTGGGCGCGCTGCTGGTCGGCGGTGTCGAACCCGACGACTTCGCCGATCCCGACGCGGTGCTGGCCGCGCTGGACGCCGCGGGCTTCGTGGTCAGCCTGGAACTGCGGCACAGCGCCGTCACCGAACGCGCCGACGTGGTGTTCCCAGTCGCGCCGACGACGCAGAAGTCCGGCGCCTTCGTCAACTGGGAGGGCCGCTACCGCGGATTCACCCCCGCGCTGCACGGCACCACCCAGCAAGCCGGCCAGTCAGACCATCAAGTGCTCGACGCGCTGGCCGACGAAATGGGTGTCTATCTGGGTATGACCACCGTCGAGACAGCCCGCGAGGAGCTGTCCGGACTGGGTAGCTGGGATGGCAAATACGTCAGCAACCCCCAGGTTGCGGCCCCCGAACCCGCCCAACCTGGGCAGGGCGAGGCCGTGCTGACCGGCTGGCGGTTGCTGCTCGACGAGGGCCGAATGCAGGACGGCGAACCGTATCTGGCCGGTACCGCGCGCAAACCCGTCGTTCGGCTATCGGCCGATACCGCCGCCGAGATCGGCGCCGCCGACGGCGAAAAGGTCACGGTCGGCACATCGCGCGGCTCGATCACGCTGCCGCTGACCATCACCGACATGCCCGACCGCGTGGTGTGGCTTCCGCTGAACTCGCCAGGCTCGGCGGTGCACCGGCAACTCGGCGTAACTATTGGCAGCATCGTGGCAATTGGAGTGGGCTCATGACCGCCTTCGGACACGACACCTGGTGGCTGGTGCTGGGCAAGGCGCTCGCCATATTCGTGTTCCTCATGCTGACGGTGCTGGTGGCGATCGTGGCCGAACGCAAGCTGCTGGGCCGGATGCAGCTGCGGCCCGGCCCCAACAGAGTGGGTCCGCACGGTGCCCTGCAGAGCCTGGCCGACGGGATCAAGCTGGCGCTCAAGGAGGACATCATCCCCAGCTGCGTCGACCGCCGGGTTTACCTGCTGGCGCCGATCATCTCGGCCATCCCCGCGATCACCGCGTTCGCGTTCATCCCGTTCGGTCCGGAGGTGTCGGTGTTCGGCCATCGGACGCCCTTGCAGCTGACCGATCTGCCGGTTGCGGTGTTGTTCATCCTGGGACTGTCGGCGATCGGGGTGTACGGCATCGTGCTCGCCGGTTGGTCGTCGGGTTCCACCTACCCGCTGCTGGGTGGAGTGCGCTCCACCGCCCAGGTCATCTCCTATGAGGTCGCGATGGGGCTGTCCTTCGCGACGGTGTTCCTCTACGCCGGGACGATGTCGACGTCGCAGATCGTGGCCGCACAAGACCGGGTCTGGTTTGTATTCCTGTTGCTGCCGTCGTTCGTCGTCTACCTCATCTCGATGGTCGGTGAAACCAACCGGGCGCCATTCGATTTGCCCGAGGCCGAGGGAGAGCTGGTCGCGGGATTCCACACCGAGTACCCGGGGCTGAGGTGGGCGATGTTCATGCTCGCCGAGTACGTCAACATGACGACGGTCTCAGCCCTGGCCGCAACCATGTTCTTCGGCGGCTGGCATGCGCCCTGGCCGCTGAACATGTGGGCTGGGGCCAACACCGGCTGGTGGCCGCTGATCTGGTTCACGGCCAAGGTGTGGACCTTTTTGTTCATCTATTTCTGGCTGCGGGCCTCGCTGCCACGACTGCGCTACGACCAGTTCATGGCACTGGGCTGGAAGTTGTTGATCCCCGTCGCGCTGGTGTGGGTGATGATCGCGGCGGTGATCCGCACGCTGCGCAACCAGGGCTACCAGCATTGGACCCCTGTGCTGGTGATCAGCAGCATCATCGTGGCCGGGGCGGTAGTGCTGCTGCTGCGACAGCCGTTCATCACACCCAGTATTCGCGCGATGGAGCGCCAGCTCCGCCGGCAGCGCAACGAAACGCCCGGCCCCGAAAGCCCCGTGCCGGCATTCCCGACACCGCCGCTGCCGGCGCAGGCCCTGGCATCCCCAGTCGGTGCGAGCAAGGAGAAAGCGCGTGGCTAAATTCCTCGACGCCGTGGCCGGATTCGGCGTGACGTTCGGGTCGATGTTCAAAAAGGTCGTCACCGAGGAGTACCCGGAGAAGCCGGGCCCGGTAGCGCCGCGCTACCACGGCCGTCATCAACTCAACCGGTACCCGGACGGCCTGGAAAAATGCATCGGCTGCGAGTTGTGCGCCTGGGCCTGCCCGGCCGACGCAATCTACGTCGAGGGCGCGGACAACAGTGAAGAGCAAAGGTTTTCGCCGGGGGAACGCTACGGCCGGGTGTACCAGATCAACTATCTGCGTTGCATCGGCTGCGGTCTGTGCATCGAGGCCTGCCCGACCCGGGCGCTGACGATGACCAACAACTACGAGATGGCCGACGACAACCGCGCCGACCTGATCTACGAGAAGGACCGGCTGCTGGCCCCGCTGCTCCCCGAGATGACCGCGCCGCCGCATCCCAGGGCGCCGGGTGCAACCGATAAGGACTACTACCAGGGCAACGTGACCGCGGATGGCTTGCGCGAGAAGCAGAACGCCGGAGATGTCCAGTGATTACCGTGCTTGCCAGCGACTTGGCCTCAGAGACCATCGTTCGGACCTCCACCGGTGAAGCGGTGACGTTCTGGGTGCTGGGTGCACTGGCGCTCATCGGCGCGCTCGGGGTGGTGCTGGCGGTCAACGCAGTGTACTCGGCGATGTTCCTGGCGATGACGATGATCATCCTGGCGGTGTTCTACATGGTCCAGGACGCACTGTTCTTGGGTGTCGTTCAGGTCGTGGTCTACACCGGCGCGGTGATGATGCTGTTCTTGTTCGTGCTGATGCTGATCGGCGTGGATTCCGCGGAGTCACTGAAGGAAACACTGCGCGGACAGCGAGTCGCCGCAGTGGTCACCGGCATCGGGTTCGGCATTCTGCTGCTCGCCGCTATCGGCAACGTGGCGACCGGAGGTTTCGTCGGACTTACCACCGCCAATGCCAACGGCAACGTCGAAGGCTTGGCCGCACTGATCTTTTCGCGTTATCTCTGGGCGTTCGAGCTGACCAGCGCGTTGCTGATCACCGCGGCCGTCGGCGCGATGGTGCTGGCGCATCGGGAGCGTTTCGAGCGCCGCAAGACGCAGCGGGAACTCTCGCAGGAGCGCTTCCGGTCCGGCGGGCACCCTACCCCGCTGCCCAACCCGGGTGTCTACGCACGCCACAACGCGGTCGACGTGGCCGCGCTGCTGCCCGACGGCTCGTACTCGGAGTTGTCGGTGTCACGGATATTGCGAAGCCGCGGCGCCGACGGCAAAGATACCCCCTCCCCCGAAGCCGTTAAAGGCGGTGCATCATGAACCCGGCTAATTACCTTTACCTTTCGGCACTGCTGTTCACCATCGGGGCCGCCGGTGTGCTGTTGCGCCGCAACGCCATGGTGATGTTCATGTGCGTCGAGCTGATGCTCAACGCCGTCAACCTGGTGTTCGTCACGTTCGCGCGGATGCACGGCCATCTGGACGGGCAGATGATCGCGTTCTTCACCATGGTGGTGGCCGCCACCGAGGTCGTCATCGGCCTGGCCATCATCATGACGATTTTCCGTACCCGCAAATCGGCGTCGGTCGACGACGCGAATCTACTCAAAGGCTGAAGAACGCCACGATGACACACTTCACCTGGCTGCTCGTGGCACTGCCACTGGCGGGTGCCGCGATCTTGCTGTTCGGCGGCAGGCGCACCGACCCGTGGGGCCATCTGCTGGGCTGCGCCGCCGCCGTCGCGGCGTTCGGGGTGGGCGCCACACTGCTCGCCGACATGCTCGGCCGGGACGGGGCCGATCGCGTCATCCACCAGAAGGTGTTCACCTGGATCCCGGTCGGCCGACTTCAGGTCGACTTCGGGCTGCAGATCGACCAGTTGTCCATGTGCTTCGTGCTGCTGATCACCGGGGTCGGTTCGCTGATCCACATCTATTCGATCGGCTACATGGCCGATGACCCGGACCGCCGCCGGTTTTTCGGCTATCTCAACCTGTTTCTGGCCTCGATGCTGCTGCTGGTGGTCGCCGACAACTACGTGGCGCTCTATGTCGGCTGGGAAGGCGTCGGCCTGGCGTCCTACCTGCTGATCGGTTTCTGGTACCACAAGCCGTCGGCGGCCACGGCGGCAAAGAAGGCGTTCGTGATGAACCGGGTCGGGGACGCCGGCCTTGCCCTGGGAATGTTCCTGATGTTCAGCACTTTCGGAACGCTCTCCTTCGCCGGAGTGTTCGCCGGTGCGCCGGCCGCCAGTCGCGGCGCGCTGACCGCGATGGGGTTGCTGCTGCTGCTGGGCGCCTGCGCCAAGTCCGCGCAGGTACCGCTGCAGGCCTGGTTGGGTGACGCGATGGAAGGTCCCACTCCGGTGTCCGCGCTGATCCACGCCGCCACCATGGTGACCGCCGGTGTGTATTTGATCGTGCGGTCCAACCCGCTGTACAACCTGGCGCCCAATGCTCAACTGGCCGTGGTGATCGTCGGCGCCGTGACTCTGCTGTTCGGGGCGATCATCGGCTGCGCCAAGGACGACATCAAACGCGCATTGGCGGCATCGACGATCAGCCAGATCGGCTACATGGTGCTGGCCGCCGGTCTGGGCCCGGCCGGCTACGCGTTTGCCATCATGCACCTGCTCACTCACGGCTTCTTCAAGGCCGGCCTGTTCCTCGGCTCCGGCGCGGTGATCCATGCGATGCATGAAGAGCAGGACATGCGCCGTTACGGCGGCCTGCGCGCCGCCCTGCCCGTCACTTTCGCCACGTTCGGGCTGGCATATCTGGCGATCATCGGCGTGCCGCCGTTCGCGGGCTTCTTCTCCAAGGACGCCATCATCGAGGCGGCGCTGGGCGCCGGCGACACCCGCGGCTACCTGCTGGGCGGAGCCGCGCTGCTGGGTGCGGGCATCACCGCGTTCTACATGACGCGGGTGATGCTGATGACCTTCTTCGGCGAAAAGCGTTGGGCCCCAGGCGCCCATCCGCACGAGGCGCCGGCTGTGATGACGTGGCCGATGATCCTGCTGGCCGTCGGCTCGGTGTTCTCCGGCGGGCTGTTCGCCATCGGGGGCACCCTGCGGCACTGGCTCGAGCCCGTCGTCGGAGTTCACGAAGAAGCCGCCCACGCCCTGCCGGCATGGGTCAGCACCACACTGGCGCTGACTGTCGTCGCGGTCGGAATCGCGGTGGCCTACCGGATGTATGCCACCAAGCCCATCCCGAGGGTGGCCCCCGTCCAGGTCTCGGCGCTGACGACGGCCGCACGCGCCGACCTCTACGGCGACGCCTTCAACGAGGAGGTGTTCATGCGCCCTGGCGCACAACTGACTGACGCGCTGGTCGAATTCGACAACGCGGGTGTGGACGGCTCGGTCAACGCGCTGGCGGCACTGGTGAGCCGGACTTCGAATCGCCTGCGGCGACTGCAAACTGGCTTCGCCCGCAACTACGCGTTGTCGATGCTGGTGGGCGCAGTGCTGGTGGTCGCGCTGATCCTGGCGGTGAAGCTGTGGTGAACAACGTCGCGTGGCTGAGTGTGCTGTGGCTGGTGCCGCTGGCAGGTTCCGCGCTGATCATCCTGATGCCCGCCGGGCTGCGACAGCTCGCCAAGTGGACCGGCCTGGTCGTCAGCGTGCTGACGCTGGCGGTGGCGATCGGCATCGCTGTCGGCTTCAAGACCGGCGGCGCCACTTACCAATTCGTCGAAAGCCATCCGTGGGTACCGGCGTTCGGCGCCGGCTACTCCCTCGGCGTGGACGGCATCGCGGTGGTGCTGGTGCTGCTGACCGCGGTGCTTATTCCGCTGCTACAGGTAGCCGGCTGGAACGACGGCGGCGAGCGCAGCCGCGGCGTGCACGCCTACGTCGCCTTGACCCTGGCCATCGAGTCGATGGTGCTGATCTCGCTGATCGCGCTGGACGTGTTGCTGTTCTACGTGTTCTTCGAGGCCATGCTCGTCCCGATGTACTTCCTGATCGGCGGCTTCGGTCAAGGTCGGAGTAGGTCGCGCGCAGCGGTGAAGTTCTTGTTGTACAACCTGTTCGGCGGTTTGATCATGCTGGCGGCGGTGATCGGGCTGTATGTGGTGACCGCGCAAAGCGGTTCGGGCACATTCGACTTCCGTGACATCGTGGCCGGCGTCGCCTCCGGCCGCTACGGCGCGGACCCCGCGGTGTTCAAGGCGCTGTTCTTGGGCTTCATGTTCGCGTTCGCGATCAAGGCCCCGCTGTGGCCCTTCCACGGCTGGCTGCCCGACGCCGCGGTCGAGGCCACACCCGCGACCGCGGTGCTGATGATGGCGGTGATGGACAAGGTCGGCACCTTCGGCATGCTGCGCTACTGCCTGCAGCTGTTTCCGAGCGCCTCAACGTATTTCCGTCCCCTGATCGTCGTGTTGGCTGTTATCGGGGTGATTTACGGCGCGATCGTGGCGATCGGCCAGACCGACATCATGCGCCTGATCGCCTACACCTCGATCTCGCACTTCGGGTTCATCATCTTGGGGATCTTTGTGATGACCAGTCAGGGCCAGAGCGGGTCGACGCTGTACATGCTTAACCACGGGCTGTCGACGGCGGCGGTCTTCCTGATCGCGGGCTTCCTGATATCCCGCCGCGGCAGCCGGGCGATCGCCGACTACGGCGGCGTACAGAAGGTGGCACCCATCCTGGCGGGCACCTTCCTCGTCTCGGCGATGGCAACCCTGTCGCTGCCCGGTCTGGCGCCGTTCATCAGCGAATTTTTGGTCCTGTTGGGAACATTCAACCGGTACTGGCTGGCGGCGGCATTCGGCGTTACCGCGCTGGTCCTGTCGGCTGTCTACATGTTGTGGCTCTACCAGCGCGTGATGACCGGACCGGTAGCCCGCGGCAACGAACGGATCGGTGATCTGGCGCCGCGTGAATTGATCGTCGTCGCACCGTTGATTGCGCTGCTGATCGTTCTCGGGGTCTACCCCAAGCCGGCGCTGGACCTGATCAATCCCGCGGTCGAGAACACCATGACCACCATCGGCCAGCATGATCCCGCGCCGAGCGTGCCACCAGGTACCGGCGTACCCCGGACAGCCGAAGGATCGCACTGATGACCCTCCCCAGCCCCAGCGTCGAATACTTCCTGCTGTGCCCGATGCTCATCGTCTTTTCAGTCGCGGTGGCCGGCGTGCTGGTGGAAGCGTCCCTGCCCAGGCGACTTCGCTATGGCGCCCAGGTGACGCTTGCCCTTGGCGGTTTGGTCGCGGCATTCATTGCGGTCATCGTGGTGAGCCGCTCGGTTGAGGCCTCCGGCCGCGCCGCGGTGCTGGGCGCGGTGGCCATTGATCGACCGACACTGTATCTGCAAGGCACCGTGCTGCTGGTCGCCGTGCTGGCGGTCATCTTCATCGCCGAACGCTGGCAGGCCTCCGCCGCGAGCAAGGCTGAAAGCAAGGTCGCTGCGGCCGTGGGAACCCCCGGGCGTTTTGCCGGATTGGATTCCTTCACCCCGCAGGCGTCTGCGGTTCCCGGCAGCGACGCCGAGCGCGAGGCGGAGCGGGCGGGAGCCGCGCAGACGGAGCTCTTCCCGCTGTTGATGCTGTCCGTCGGCGGCATGATGGTGTTTCCGGCGTCCAATGACCTGTTGACGATGTTCGTCGCGCTGGAAGTTCTGTCGCTGCCTCTGTACCTGATGTGCGGGCTGGCCCGCCATCGCCGCCTACTGTCGCAGGAATCGGCGATGAAGTACTTCCTGCTGGGTGCGTTCTCCTCGGCGTTCTTCCTCTATGGCGTGGCGTTGCTCTACGGCGCGACCGGCACGCTCATTCTGCCCGGTATCCGGGACGTGCTGGCAGCCCACGGCGTTAGCTCGATGGCGTTGGTCGGTGTCGCGCTGCTCTCGGTCGGCCTGCTGTTCAAAGTGGGTGCAGTCCCCTTCCACTCGTGGATTCCCGACGTCTACCAGGGCGCACCCACCCCGATCACGGGGTTCATGGCGGCGGCCACCAAGGTCGCGGCGTTCGGGGCGCTGCTGCGGGTGGTCTACGTCGCGCTGCCCCCGCTACACGATCAGTGGCGTCCGGTGCTGTGGGCGATTTCAATCCTGACCATGGCGGTGGGCACCATCACTGCGGTGAACCAGACCGACGTCAAGCGGATGTTGGCCTATTCGTCGGTCGCACACGTCGGATTCATCCTCACCGGTGTGATCGCCGACAACCCGGCGGGTCTTTCCGCCACGCTGTTCTATCTGGTCGCCTACAGCTTCAGCACGGTCGGCGCGTTCGCCATCGTGAGCCTGATCCGCAACGCCGACGGCGTCGAAGACGCCACCCTGTCGCACTGGGCCGGGCTCGGGCAGCGCTCACCCATTGTGGGCGTGATGTTTTCGATGTTTCTGCTGGCCTTCGCCGGTATTCCGCTGACGAGTGGATTCGTCAGCAAGCTCGCCGTGTTCAAGGCCGCGGCCCAGGGCGGTGCGGTGCCGCTGGTGATCATCGGTGTCATCGCCAGTGGAGTCGCGGCGTATTTCTATGTGCGGGTGATTGTGTCGATGTACTTCACCGAACCCACCGACGACACCCCGCAAGTTGTGGCGCCCGGCATCTTGAGCAAGGCCGCGATCGCGGTATGTGCCGCAGTCACAGTGGTTTTGGGAATCTTCCCGCAGCCGCTGCTCGACCTGGCCGATCACGCCGCCCAGTTGCTGCACTGAGTCAGCACCTCGTCGACGACTACCGCGCACCTGGGAAAAGCCCGGATAACCAATGGTTATCACCTGTGCGGCGACTGCAGTCACGGCGACCCCAAGCCATCGAGCCATAACGGGATTGGCCGCAGCCGCGCTGGCCGGATCAGCTCAATTACTCCGCCGGGGGGTGTCGCGGTGTGGGCATGCCACGGGCGCGGGTAACACCGTATGTCCCGTTACCCGCGCCCCTCGGCAATTGGTCAATTAGGCCCAGCTGGACCCTACGGCCGAATCGGTGCTGGCCATGTTGCTGCCGGCGGTTTGCACCTTCTGCCCGTGGGCGTTGGCCTGCTCGTAAATCACCTGGAAGTTACGACCCAACTGGGTGATGAACTCCTGGCACGCCACCGAACCGGCGCCGCCCCAAAAGTCACCAGCGGCCAGCACATCACGAATGATGGCCTGGTGCTCTTGCTCCAGCGATGCGGCCTGGGCACGAATGGTGGCACCGTGGGCGTCTACGTCGCCGAACTGGTAATTAATCGTCATCTCCAAAATCCTCCTAACGTCTATCCAAAGCCACTAACTGCTCAAAATCTGCTGCGAAGCCTGTTCTTGCTGCTCGTAGTTGTTAGCGTCGCGGATCAGCCCGTCACGCACCCCGTGCAGCATGTTGACGATGTTGCGGAACGCCTGATTCACCTGACCCATGGTGTCGTAGGAGGTCGCCTGGGCCTGCCCGCTCCAGCCGGCGCCGGCGATGTTCATCGAGGAAGCCCACATCTTGCGGGCCTCGTCCTCAACGGTCTGGGCGTGCACCTCGAAGCGGCTCGCCATGGCCCGCATCTCGTGCGGGTCGGTCATAAAACGTGTTGTCACTGCAGCTCTCCTTCCAAAGCAAAGCAATCAATTCCGATCATGTGTGGTAAACCTGCAAACCCCGACAAATCACCCCCGCCCTATCCGACGCCGGTTCGCGGCAACACACTGGACCGCCAAATCCGTCGCTGCCGCCTCCACCATCCCCGGCGCCACGAGCACAAATGACATTGCCTAACCTCCTACCGGCGCGACGGTTGCTAGCGCGTACTCACCATCACCGAAGCCCGGCCTTTCAAGGATAATAGTACCGATATCGATGATTTTAACATCTTTTGGTTTGTAATGTGGGTACAGCCCCGGCTCCCGTAGGCGGAGCCCGGCCTCCCGCGTCCCCAACCGGCGCGGCCCAGGCATACGCGCGATCAGTTCAAAAACGGGCGCGTGGCCAAGACATAGATCGCCAAGCCTGCCAGCGGCGCTGCCAGCGGCAACCACGGCACCTGCAGGGGGAACGACGTCGCAACCAAGCCAGCGAACGTAAACCCCAGGGCGGCAATAACTGTCGGCCAGCTCCGCAAAACGAGTCCGGCGGGCATCCCGATAGCGTGGCGGCATACCAAGTAAGCAGCGGCGCACAGTCCGGACAATGCAACGAGCACATGCGACGGGTTGGACACCACGATCGTGGCCACCGACAGCAACACGGCGATCGTTGCGGCCGGGCGAAAAGCCATCCCGACCCCTACCGCAATCAGAGCTGCTGCCGCTGCGGCAACTGCCAGCCCGTGAGAGCCGACGGCGGCTAAGCCGACCATGAGAAGGCCGAAAATAGTCGAGAAGGCGAGTGCAGCCGAACGCGCGATTGAATTCATGTCACTGCTACCCCCGGAGCCGTCCCCGCACCCGATGTCGGCGATCCGGCAGCACACCCATCGACTGCTCCAAGGTGCGATCCCCTCGCCAAGACACGATGTCAACGCCGATGGTGGCCATGTCCCGATACATGGCAGAGCGCTGCAGCGCCCACATCCGATCCACTAGGGGATCCTGCTCGGCCTCGAACGGGGAGCTATCGAGAATGTCGACGGCCACCACGACATGGCCGCGTTTGCGGAGATCGATTAACGCCAGTGCGAATTCGGTATCAAGAAGGGTGGAGAACGCGATGACAATCGCCCCCGCCGGGACCGCCGCGCGCGGCGCCAGTGTGCCGGTCGTGATTTCGAATCGGTCGCCGGCACCCAGCACGGTATCGAGCACCCGATAGAACTGGCGCTGTCCGATGTCAGCGCCAAGCCATCGCGGACGGTTGCCTCCGAGGGCTACGATCCCGGCGCGATCACCGTGCCGCAACGCGGTCTGCACCACCTGAGCCGCGCCGCGCACGACTCGTTCGGTGGCGTCGGTCGCCGGGCCCGCCGGCTGCCGATACGTGTCGATCAGCACCACCACGTCGGCGGCGCGGTCGGTCAATCGCTGCGTCACGTGTAACTGGCCGCGGCGCGCGCTCACCGGCCAGTTCACCGCGCGCAGCTGATCGCCGGGCACGTAGGGGCGAATGTCGGCGTACTCGACACCTGGGCCGATATGCCGGGTGAGATGGGCACCCAGGCGGTCGAGCAACTCGGTCTGCGGGATTGGCGTCGACTGCGCCGGCGTCAGCGGAAACACGATGACATCGGCGGCGTCGACGGTGGCTGTGCCCGTCAGCAGCCCACCGCGCGCGACCACCTCGACCCGGGCCCGGATGGGATATCGGCCCCAGCGTTGTGCGGTTGCCGCAACCGTTTTCGCTTGGGGGGAATCCGAATCGAGAACTTCGAGCTGCATGCCCCGGATGGCCGTAACCGTGACTTCGACTGCCGAGGACCCGGTGGCCCCGGATTCTTCGGTTGCCCACACGGTCAGCCGCGCCTGCTCGCCTTCGAAGCATCGCTGCAAGTCGGGCTCCCCGTGTATGCGGATCTTGGGCACTGGGCGCTGCCAACTGATCGAGCACAGCACACCCAGCAGCGGCGCCGCGAAAGCGATCAGCTGCCAGTGGGCGCCGATCACGGCAGCTGCCAACGCAACCCCCGCACACGTCGCGATTGCCCGCGTCAGTTGCGATGCGCGCCAGCGTAGCTCGACTTCACGGCTTTCGATCACGCCGAACTCATCCGGACCCCCCATGCGCCCGCGGAACCGGCAGGCGCCGCAACAGTTCTCCGACGACATCAGCGCCCTGAATCTTTCGCACCCACATCTCCGGCCGCAAGGTAATCCGGTGCGCGACCGCCGCAATGGCGAGCGCCTTGACATCTTCGGGAATCACATAATCCCGGCCGAGCAACAGCGCACGGGCACGGGCGAGTTGAACGAGGTCGAGTTCCGCGCGCGGGCTAGCGCCCACCGCGACCTGCGGATGGTGCCGGGTAGCGGTGGCCAGCGATACCACGTAGTGCAAAACGTCCTCGTGCACAGTCACCTGCTCGACTGATTCGCGCATTGCCAGCAGATCGTGAGCGTCCACAACTTGATTGACCGTCGGCTCGGCCGAACCGCGCTCGAGGCGCCGGCGCAGCATCGAGGTCTCGTCACGCTCAGAGAGGTATCGCAGTTCCAGCCGGATCGCGAACCGATCCAGCTGTGCCTCCGGTAACGGATAGGTTCCCTCGTACTCGATCGGATTATCGGTTGCCAGAACGATGAATGGCGTTGGCAGCTTATGGGTTTCGCCGTCGATGCTCACCTGGCCTTCGGCCATCGCCTCCAGCAACGCTGCCTGCGTCTTAGGCGGAGTGCGGTTGATCTCGTCGGCCAGCAACAGGTTGGTGAAGATGGGTCCGGCACGGAACGCGAAGCGGCCCGACTGCATGTCGTAAATCGTCGAGCCGAGCAGGTCCGCGGGAAGCAGGTCGGGCGTAAACTGAACCCGCGTGAAACGAAGGCCCAATGTGGCGGCGAACGATCTCGCGATCAGCGTCTTGCCAAGGCCGGGCAGATCTTCGATGAGCACGTGGCCGCGGGCGAGGACCGCGGTGAGGATGAGCGTGAGTGCGGAGCGCTTGCCTACCACCACACGTTCGATTTCGTCGAGCACCGCCTCGCAGTGTGCGGTGGTTGTCGCGGCCGGCAGGGTCATATCCGGGTCGTACCTCCAGTCATACCTGCTCCAACCTTTGCAGAATCTCTTGCAGCGCCGCACGGCCGGGACCGGGCTGACGGTCACCGGTTCGCGTGATGTTATTTGGATTAACCCATTCCCACAGGTCGGCGCCGAAGAGCATTCGGCCAGTTGAGTGAAATGCCGCCGGATCTTTGGCCAGCCTTTGGCCAGTGGCGATCTCGTACCGGCGCGCGAGCATCGGACGCAGATGCCGGTCCCAGTCCGCTCGGGTGGATTCCGACCACCGGATCGTCGTCTCGGTGGTGGAAAGCCAGCGCCGCAATGAATCCCCCAGATCGTCTGGGTCCAGCTCGGCCGCGGGTTCCACCCCGCGTCCCAGGTAACGACGGACATTGAGCAGCACCAGAGCCAGGGCAACACCCGACGCCGCCAGCACGAAACGGCGATCGTGCAGTATCAGCGCCAACAGCTCCATCCCAACGATGAGGCAAATGCCCAGGGCTATAAGCCTTTTCATACTGGGCTCCTGGAGCCAAGTTCGTCGAGGACCAGCCGAAGAACGCGTACCGCGACGTCGCGGTGGCCCTCGTTCATCACGTGCGGGCTGAACCGCGCCTCGGCGAACAGGTTCACCAACTGGATAGCGTTATCGGCGTGCAGCGCATGGTGTTCGACGGCACGGGCCAGCACCTCCGTCGGGGTGTCGAAGTCCTGTGGAACGGCTCCGGGAACATTCGCGAGCTCACGTTCCATCACGGCGTAGCACGCAATGATCGCCTCCCGCGGTTCGCGGCTGAGGTCCGCCATCTCGGCCAGCCCGAGTTCGGCCGCCCGCACCAGTGATTCTGAGCGCCTCGCCGGTGCCGGGGATTCGACGTGATCGTCGACGATGCTGCCCGATGTCGCCGCGCGCCGCCGTCGCCGCGACATGATGACCGATCCGGCAACGAGTAGCAGGAGCATCGGGACCGTGCTGGCAAGCAGAATTCCGAACATGTCCCCGGTGTTGTTTTGCGGGTGTTGCTGCTGCGGCGGCGGGCCGGTGGCGTGCCCCGACGGCGGCACGATCGGAGCCGGTGTGGGCGCGGAGGGAGTGAGACCGTGTTGCACCAACAATCGGGCCAGCAGCATCGCAATCAGCAGCCAGGCGACGATCACGCCCAGTCCGATCAGCAACACGCGCCAGCTCGGTCGGACCTTGCCGGTGCCAAGCATCTCGGACAGGTCCCCGCGATCGGCTGCAACCGCATGTGGATCCCGCAATCGCGCGATGACCGCGATCGCCAGCAGCGCGAGCGTCACGCCAAGAGCCGCCACGACGAATATCAGCGCTGCCCGATTGCTGCCCGGCTCTGTGTGCGGCGCACGGTCTACAGCCGGAAGGTATCCGCGCAGGGCAGCAGACACAACGATCAGCAGCACGATCAGGGCAACAACGCGCCCCGTCGCCTTCTCAATACCGGGCATTGGCACACCACTCGGCCGGTTTGCCTGCCGCCGTTGCGGCACAGGCTTGCTTCATACTTGCACGTCAGGCACCCATTCCGCCAGGAACGACACCAGTAGTGCGGGCGAGGCTCATCTCAATGTGGTGGCCCCGAGAACGCGTTATCCACAGTCGGCAATTCATCCACAGATCGGCCGTCAGCTGGTCCAATGTACATGGACTCGAACAACTGTTCGGTAACCTTGCGGTGTGGGTTTCCCAGTAGGCGCCGAGCAAACACGAGAGCGGATTAGCGCTGCTCTTGACGCGATCGACGCCGCCCATGACGTGCTGCGTGAGACCTCCTCAGGTGTGGTCGGCAACAACTTCCGAGTCGAGGTCGCTGAACGATTGGAGACCCAAGACCGCATCAACCGAGGGCTGATGTATCGGTTCTTCGGAGAGATCGCCGACCCGCCCGACGGGACCGGGTTCGTACCAGTGGTGCGCGACATGGTGTGGGCGCGGCTCCGCATCACTCCCAAAGAAATCACGCGCCGCTTCAAACTCGCGGCAAGGATCCGGCCGCGGCGCTCGCTGACCGGGCCCCCGGTCCAGCCGGAGCTACCGGAGTTGGCGGCCGCGGTAGAAGCAGGTGCGGTCGGCGAAGACCACATCCGCGCGGTATGCGGAGCGGTCGACGTACTGCCCGCCTGTGTCTCGCCCACCGACGTGGCAGACACCGAGCGCACACTGGTCCAGCATGCGACCAAACTCGACGCCGGCGTCGTCACCAAGTTGGGTCAGCGCATCGCCGACTACCTCAATCCCGACGGCCTTTTCAACGACAACGACCGGGCGCGTCGTCGCGGGCTGCATCTGGGCCCGCAGGGGCCTGACGGCATGTCCCGGCTGCACGGATTTCTCGACCCCGAGGCCCGCGCGTACTTCGAAGCCATTGAAGCGGCCGTGCGGCCCGGCCGTCACCAACCCGATAGTGCCGAGCCCGAGGCGCGCGACCAGCGCACACCTGCCCAACGCTGCCACGACTCGCTCAAACTCGGCCTGGAAGCCGCAATCGCCTCCGGCAAGCTCGGGGTGCACCGCGGTCATCCTGTCACCGTCATCGCCACCACCACGTTGGCCGATCTCAACCAGGCCGCACAAGCCGTCGTCGACCCGTCAATCCCGATGCCCGCACCCGCGAGAACCGGCGGTGGCTCAAGGCTGCCGATGCGGGATCTAATCCGCATGGCGGCCAAAGCAATTCACTACCTGGCGGTGTTCGAAGATCACACCAGCCGGCCGCTGTACTTGGGCCGCCAGAAACGCATTGCCACTGCCGACCACAGGCTCATCTGCTACGCGCGCGACCGCGGTTGCACCCGTCCCAATTGCCTCGAACCGGGCTATCGCTGCGAGGTGCACCATTCGCCGGACTGGGCAGCGGGTGGCCGGACTGACGCGGACAAGCTGTTTTTCGCCTGCGGTTGCGACCACGGCATGGCGAGCCGGGGCGAATGGCAGACTGTGGTCACCGAGCGCGGGCGACTTGGCTGGACTGACGGCAACGGCCCGCCTGAAATTAACCACGCTCACCACCCTGACGAACTCCTCCGCGGCGATCCCGACCCGCCCGATGCGAACAAAGGTTGAGCACGGGAGACGGTGAACCATTGGGCCGCCGCGTCAGAAACGGTTGCCTCAAGCGTCTCGCCGAACGACCCAGTAGGTGGGACACTGAGCGAATGCCGCCGTATCGTGATCTAGCCGCGTTCAACGATCGAGCGGCTGGGTATGACCGCGGCTGGCGTGGCCGGCTGCACCATCAGATTGCCGATCGCACCGCCAGTCTCGCCGTGGCCACTATCTCCTCTCCCAGCCGCGTGCTCGACGTGGGTTGCGGGACCGGTTATCTGCTGGGCACCCTGGCCTGCCGTTACCCTGACGCCCAGCAGCTTTCCGGTATCGACGCCGCACCTCAAATGATCGCGACCGCAAGCGCTTTCGCTGCAGACGATCGATTGAGTTTCACCGTTGGGGTGGCCGAAGAGCTCGGCTACCCCGACGGCACTTTCGACCTCATCGTCAGCACGACATCATTCGATCACTGGACCGATCAGCAAGCTGGACTCGTCGAATGCGCCCGAGTCTTGCGTCCCAGTGGTCATTTAGTGCTCGTTGACCAGTTCTCGTGGTGGCTGTTGCCGACGTTGGCCACCAGCCGTCGGGGGAAAGCCCGCACCAAGAGCCGCGCCACCAATCTTTTGCTCCGCGCGGGGTTTCGTTACACGCAATGGCACAGGTTGTACGCCATGGTTATCAACGCCGTGACTGCAACCAAGCCGGCTTAGCCCAGCGTGAACGGCCGGAAGCTGCCGTCGAGCACCTGCAGATGACCGATCGTGCGCCCGGTGACCAGACCCGGGTCCACTAGCGCCAACTCCACTGCCGCCCGTGCGAATTCGTCCGCCGGGGCGGTGTCAACGAATTCGCGGGCGTAGTACGCCAGGCCCGGCGTAAGGATCGGTTTCGACGGCGACAGCGCGTTCACCGCGATGTTGTGGTCGGCGAGATCGAACGCCGCGCACTGGGTGAGATGCTCGAGCGCCGCCTTGGAGCCGCCGTAACCGGGCAGGACTCCGCCGCTGCGGTCGGGGTAGGGTCCGTCGCCTGGCATCCGCGACGCGACCGAGGTGATGTTGATGATCGAGCCACCACCCGCGTCGATCATGTCGGGGCACACCATTTGCATCAGCTCGTAGGCAGCGAAGACCGCGATGTCGAAATGCCGGCGATATGCGGTCAGCGGTGTACCAAGGAACGGCGGCCAGCCGGGTTTGCCGCCGGCAGGCGCCGTCTTGGCGGGCTTGGCGCGCGGCTCGGCGCCGGGTACCGGTGGGCGGCCGGGCGCGGTGAAGGCGGCGTTGTTGACCAGAATTGTGATGGGGCCCAGCGTATCTCGTGCCGTTCTCACCAATCGAGCGATATCGTCGCGGTCGGTCAGATCGGCTCGGATCGCCACAGCGCGTCCGTCCGCCGCCTCGATGTCGGCGACCGTCTCACCAATGGTGCCGGGCAACCGGTCGTCCCATACCTGTTCGGTGCGCCCGGCGACGGCCACCGCCGCACCCTCTGCCGCGAGCGCCAGCGCGATCGCCCGGCCCAAGCCGCGGCTGCCGCCGGTGACGATTGCGGCCCGGCCCGCCAGTCGCCGCGTCATCGCCGCACCCCATGCACGACGATGGCGGTGGTCTGCTCCACCCACGCATCGTCCAGCTTTTCGTCCGGGCGCAGCAGCATCCGCAGCATCGTCGCTCCCCCAATCAACTCGATCAATCGGTCCGGGTCCACATCGGGATGCGCTTCACCCCGGTCAACAGCCTCGCTCAGCCGCACCCGCACCGCGGTGAACAGGTCGGCGAAGCGCGACATCACCCGGGCGTTGAGAGCGGGATCGGCCGTCATGTCGGCCACCAGACCGGGCAATGCGGCTCGCACCACCGGGGTGGTGAACACATCGCGGGTGGCCTCGATCATCATTCGGACATCGGCGGCGATATCGCCGGCCGGAGCCTCAAGCGCGGTTGGCGCCGTCGGGAACAACGCCTCGTGAACCAGTTCGGCCTTGCTCGACCAACGGCGGTACAGCGCTGATTTCGTGGTGCCGGCGCGCTCAGCAACCGCAGCCAGGCTGAGGTTCGAATAGCCGATTTGCACAAGCAGTTCCGCGGTCGCCGACAGGATGGCCGAGTCGATACGCGGATCCCGGGGGCGGCCGGCGCCAGGGGCCTTGTCAAGGGCGGACGGGTCTGCTTTCATAACGCTACCTACCGTATCGTAATTGCCTCACGAAGGAGGCGACTGTGGCCACTGAACCCGTAATCGGAGAGATCGACCGGCTCCAGCGCTCCAGCCGTGACGTCGCCACCCTGCCGGCGGTGATGTCGCAATGGCTGTCGACCGTGTCCCCCACAGGCTGGGGGGACCCCCAGCCCGGCGGGGCAATGCCGGCGGTGACCGTGGAAAGCGGCGTGGACTCGACGGGCATGTCGTCGGAGACCATCATCTTGACTACCCGCTGGCAACAGGACGGGCGGCCGATAGAGCAGAAACTGGTGGCCCGGGTGGCGCCCAGCGCCGAGGACGTGCAGGTCTTCCCGACGTATCGACTTGACCACCAATTCGAAGTGATACGCATGGTCGGCGAACTGACCGACGTTCCTGTCCCCCGGGTGCGCTGGCTCGAGACCACCGGCGATGTCCTGGGGACACCCTTCTTCTTGATGGACTACGTGGACGGTGTGGTGCCGCCCGATGTCATGCCCTACACCTTCGGCGGCAACTGGTTCTCCGACGCACCCGCCGAGCGTCAGCGCGAGCTGCAGGACGCCACCGTCGGTGTGCTGGCGAAGCTGCATTCAATCCCCAACGCGGAGAAGACGTTCGCCTTTCTGTCTGAGGGCCAGCCCGGCGACACCGCCCTGCGCAGGCACTTCAATTGGGTGCGGTCGTGGTACGACTTCGCGGTACCCGACATTGGCCGATCACCATTGCTGGAACGGACTTTCGAGTGGCTGGAAGCCAACTGGCCCGATGAGGTGGCTGCGCATGAGCCGGTACTGCTCTGGGGAGACGCCCGGGTGGGCAATGTCTTGTACCGCGACTTTCAGCCGGTGGCGGTGCTGGACTGGGAAATGGTGACGCTAGGGCCACGCGAGCTCGACGTCGCATGGATGATATTCGCGCACATGGTCTTTCAAGAGCTGGCTGGTCTGGCCACGCTGCCGGGCTTGCCCGAGGTGATGCGCGAAGACGATGTCCGAGCTACCTACCAGTGTCTCACCGGCGTAAAAGTCGGTGACCTACACTGGTTTTACGTCTACTCCGGAGTGATGTGGGCTTGTGTGTTCATGCGCACCGGTGCCCGACGGGTGCACTTCGGCGAGGTGGCGAAACCCGACGATGTCGAATCGCTGTTCTACCACGCCGGATTGATGAAACGTCTTATCGGAGAGGATCAGTAATGCTCGGACCGCTCGACGAGTTCCCGGTACATCAGATACCCCAGCCGATCGCGTGGCCGGGTCCCTCGGACCGCAACTTCTACGATCGCTCCTACTTCAACGCCCACGATCGGACCGGGAACATCTTTTTGATCAGCGGCATCGGCTACTACCCCAACCTGGGTGTCAAGGACGCGTTCGTGCTCATCAGGCGCGGGGATACCCAGACCGCGGTGCACCTGTCCGACGCCATCGACCAGGACCGGCTCAACCAGAACGTCAACGGCTATCGGATCGAGGTCACCGAACCGCTGCGCAAGCTGCGGCTGGTCCTCGACGAAACCGGGGGCATCACAGCCGATCTCACCTGGGAGGGTCTGTTCGACGTCATCCAGGAGCAGCCGCACATCCTGCGGTCCGGCAACCGGGTGACGCTGGACGCGCAGCGATTCGCTCAGCTCGGTACCTGGAGCGGCCGTATGGCCGTCGACGGCGATGAGATCGCCGTCGACCCCGCGACCTGGCTCGGCAGCCGCGACCGGTCCTGGGGCATCCGGCCGATCGGCGAGCCCGAGCCCGCAGGCCGGCCCGCCGACCCGCCGTTCGAGGGCATGTGGTGGCTGTACATGCCGATGGCGTTCGACGACTTCGCCGTCGTGCTGATCATCCAGGAGGAGCCCAACGGGTTCCGCTCGCTCAACGACTGCACCCGGGTCTGGCGCGACGGCCGGGTCGAGCAGCTGGGCTGGCCGCGGGTCACCATCCACTACCGGTCCGGCACTCGGATCCCGACCGGCGCCACCATCGACACGACCACCGCCGACGGCACCCCGGTTCACTTCGACGTGGAGTCCAAGCTGCCGGTCCCCATCCACGTCGGCGGCGGCTATGGCGGCGATTCGGACTGGCTGCACGGCATGTGGAAGGGCGAGAAGTTCGTCGAACGGCTGACTTACGACATGACCGATCCGGCGATCATCGCGCGGTCCGGCTTCGGTGTGATCGACCATGTGGGCCGCGCGGTGTGCCGCGACGGCGACGGGGATCCAGTGGAGGGCTGGGGTCTTTACGAGCATGGCGCGCTGGGGCGCCACGACCCGTCGGGGTTCGCCGATTGGTTGACCGTAGCGCCCTAGCCTTTTCGATGTAGCTCGTCGATGATCGCGGTCAAGGTGGCAAGTCCGATGGGCGCCGGTTGGTAGAGGCACACAGTGTCCGAGATGCCGTCAACGCGATCGCGGATATGGGCGGCGACCTCCGCCGGTGTGCCGCAGGCGGCTATGGTGTGCATCATCTCGTCGTCGATCAGGCCGCCCATCTCTCCCCCGCAAGCGGGAGGTGCCCCCAGCGCGGCCCTGCTTGGACATCGTGTTGAGTTCGGGCTGCAGATCCTCCCAGCCGTGTGCGGCCAGCACCGGCCGGTAAGCCGGGGTCGACCCGTAGAACGCCAGCAGCTGCCGGGTGCCCGCGTCGGCCCTTTCCCGGTCGGCGTCGGTGTCGCCCGCCGACACGATGATCTCGGGAATGACGGCGAACTCGTCGGGCTGCCGGCCGCTGGCCTGCAGGCCGTCGCGCACCGCGGGCATCGTGCTCTCGTGCAGAAACCGCTTCGAGCCGAACGGCATCACCAGCAGGCCGTCGGCGTGCTCGGCGGTGGCCCGAGTCAGCTTGGGCCCAAGGGCGCCGACGTAGATCGGCGGCGGACCATAGGGGTTCGGGCCGGGGCTGAAGGCCGGCGTCATCAGCGTGTGCCGGTAGTACTGGCCTCGAAAATTCAAGCGGCCACCCGAATTCCACGCCTCGAAAATTGCGCGCAGGGCCGCGATCATCTCGATCATGCGGGCCACCGGATGGTCGAACTGGGCCCCGAACCGCTTCTCGATCTGCGGGCGGACCTGAGTGCCAAGGCCGAGGAAAAATCGCCCGCCGCTCAGCAGTTGGTGATCATTGGCCTGGTGCGCCAGATGTATCGGATTGCGCGGAAACGCGATCGCCACATTCGTCATCAGGTCCAGACCACCCACCGTGGCAGCCAGCGTCAGCGGAGCGAACACGTCGTGCTGACCTTCGAACGTGGCAACACCGCTGGCTCCGGCGTCGCGCAGTGCTCGCGCGCGCTCGGCGGCATCGGTGAGCCCGTACAACGCGGTGAAGATTTTCAAAGCACCTGCCTGACGACGCTGCGGGCATGCAACCGCCCTGAAGAGACGGGCAATCGAAATTTATCCTACGAAACCGTCAAAATGCGGTTGACTAGGAGACGTGACAAAGCCGCCGTCGATTGTCGACGTTGTCGTGGTCGGCGCCGGCTTTGCTGGGCTAGCCGCGGCGCGCGAGCTGACGCGACAGGGCCATGACGTACTGGTCTTCGAGGGCCGTGACCGGGTCGGCGGGCGCTCGTTTACCGGCAGCGTCGCAGGGTTGCCCGCTGATCTGGGCGGCACTTTCGTCGGCCCGACCCAAGACGCCGTTCTGGCGCTGGCGGCCGAACTCGAGGTGCCGACCACTCCGACCCACCACGACGGCAAGAACGTGATCCACTGGCGCGGCTGGTCGCGTTCCTACCGCGGCACCATCCCCAAGCTTTCGCTGACCGGACTGGTTGACATCGGCCGATTGCGTTGGCAATTCGAAAGAATTGCCCGCAGCATCCCGGTGGCGGCCCCCTGGGACGCGCGCCGCGCACGCGAGCTTGACAACTTGTCGCTCGGCGACTGGTTGCGCTCGGTGCGCGCCACCGCCTCGTCCCGCGACCTGCTGGCCATCGTGGCCCGGGTGACCTGGGGATGCGAACCCGACGACGTGTCGATGCTGCACGCCGCCCGTTACACGCACGCCGCCGGCGGCCTGGACCGGCTGCTCGACGTCGAGAACGGCGCCCAGCAGGACCGTTTCCCGGGCGGCACCCAGCAGATCGCGCAGGCGGCGGCCGCCGAACTGGGCTCACGTGTCGTGCTGAACGCACCGGTCCGTCGCATCGACCGGCACGGTGCAGGCGTGACGGTCACAACCGACGTTGGCCAGGCCGACGCCGGATTCGTCATTGTCGCGATCCCGCCGGCGCATCGCACGTCGATCGAGTTCGCTCCCCCGCTGCCCGCCGAGTATGAGCAACTGGCCAAACATTGGCCGCAGGGCCGGCTCAGTAAGGCCTACGCGGCCTATGAGACGCCGTTCTGGCGGGCCAACGGGTTCTCCGGCCAGGCGCTATCCGACAAAGGCCCGGTGTTCATCACCTTCGACGTCAGCCCGCATGCCGACGGGCCAGGCATTCTCATGGGTTTCGTCGATGCCCGGGCGTTCGACTCACTTCCCACCGAGCAGCGCCGCCGCGACACGCTGCGTTGCTTTGCGAGATTGTTCGGCGACGAGGCGCTCAAACCCCTCGATTATGTTGATCATCGTTGGGGCGCAGAAGATTTCGCGCCGGGCGGTCCGACCGCAGCGGTTCCACCAGGGTCGTGGACACGATTCGGGCCGTGGTTACGCGAGCCGGTTGGGCCGATTCACTGGGCCGGCACCGAGACCGCGGACGAATGGACCGGGTATCTCGATGGCGCTGTCAGGTCCGGCCAGCGGGCAGCCGCCGAGATCAGCGCCTTGCTATGAGCTGATCCGGCGGACCCGCACGTCGTGGGTCACCGATTCGGCGAGTGCCCGCAGCTGGCGGCTCACCTCATGGGGCTGTTCCAGCATCGAGCAGTGGCCTCCGGGCAGCTCGACCAGGCCGATAACGTTGGGCGCGGTGCGCGCGATTCTGCGGGACTGGCCGATCGGCGTCAGCCGATCGCGTTCGCTGCCGATCACCAAGGTCGGCACCGTCAAACCGTCCAAGTCGAGATACCGCGACCCCAATGCATCGACGAGCATCTTCGCGCAACCCCCGCGCGCCGCGGGTGATGTCCGTGCGAACAGCTCATAGACGACTCGCGCGGCGTTCGGGTCGGCGTCCTTTCCGACCGCCAGCATCGCGACCAAATAGCGACTCGGGATCCGGGCGGCACTCGGAAGCGGAAAACCGCCGAACACGTTGATCAGGCCGCGCGCGGCCATGACTCGAGCCGGCGACAACTCGCGCGGCAGCGACAGCAGTTTCACCTTGCCCACCAGGTCCCCGGTGGTGGTATTGATCAGCGCGACGGCGTCAGCGCGCCGGTGGACCTTGTGGCGGTAGCGCGCCGACCAAGCTGCGATGGCGATGCCGCCCATCGAGTGCCCGGCCAGCACCGCGCGCTCGTGCGGCGCCAACGTCGCCTCGAGCACCGAATCCAGGTCGCACGCAAGATGTTTGAGGCTGTAGCCACCACGCCGCGGAACGCCGCTTCGCCCATGGCCCCGATGGTCGAATGCGATCACTCGGTAATCGGTAGCCAAATCGGCGATCTGGTATGCCCACGCCCGGATCGCGCACGTGATGCCGTGCGTCAGCACAATCGGGTAGCCGTCGGGTGGCCCGAATACCTCCGCGTGCAACGCGGTGCCGTCGGCTGCGTGGACGGTCAGGGTGCGGCTTGGCGGCAATACGTCAGGCAGCGGTTCAACTGTGCGAGTCGATCGCCGAGCTCTCATCGCCGCTCCCCCTCACACAGCCACACTGCCGCACGTGAGGATGGCGCGATTCTAGCCCGAAGTTGACGTCGAACTGGTCCGAATCTGCCCAACACACGCCGGGAATTTCGCCGACGACCGTCCAACAACCGGGGGCCAGAGCGCAGGCCGTGCCGGGTGGGGTGTGAGACGCTGACACTCGTGTCCCCGATGTCCCGTGGGAGTTCTTCTCGGCAACGACGAGCGTGGTCGGCGGCGGGCTGGCGGCCGCCTGCGCGTCGGATCGCCCACCGCCACCAGGCACCAAGTCGGTGCTCATCGTCGGCACCGGGATGGCGGGCCTGTCCGCCGCGCGCAGCCTTGCCGAGGCGGGATGGCCGGTGCGCATAATCGAAGCCCGCGATCGCATCGGCGGCAGGGTAAAGCCTAGGTAGCGTCGGGATGGAAGAAGGGTTCATTTCCTGGGGAGGTCAGTGGCATGCCGAACGAGGACCAGCAGCGTCAAGCAGCCCTCGATAATTTCCTGGATATGTGGGTGACGGGTACGACCGGCGGGCGACGCGCCCCAGTCTTGCGCCGGCCCGGCGAAGTCGGCCTCGAATTCGAAGAGGTGTTCTTTCCATCGATGGATGGCGTTCCACTCGAAGGCTGGTTCATCCCAGCTGATTCGGACAAGTTGATCATCCATAACCATTTCCTGCCCGGAAATCGCTACGGCTATCCAGGGCATCTGCCGGAGTTCGGCGGCTTGGGCGGATTCGAGGTGAACTTCCTGCCTGAGTACAAGGCCTTGCATGACGCGGGCTACAACATCTTGTGCTACGACATCCGCAACCATGGGCTGAGCGGATCGGGAAACGGCGGCACGGTGGGTATCGGTCTGCTCGAGTACCGCGACGTGATCGGTTCCGTCTGGTATGCCAAGTCGCGACCCGACACCGCCAAGATGACAACTTTCCTGCTCAGCGTCTGTTTAGGCGCGGACTCGACATGTGTCGCCATGGCCAAGCATCCGGAAGAGTTCGAGCACATCAAGTCGCTCATCCTGCTGCAACCGGTGTCAGCGAGCTACATCATCGACGAGTTCGTGAAGGCCAACGACATCCCTGACGGCTACCAGCGGTTCGACAAGGCGCTGCACGAACGGACCGGCTTCCACCTCGCCGAGCAATCACCGCTCGAGTACGCCAAGTCGATCCATATCCCTACCCTCGTCGCTCAGGTTCATGACGACTCGATGACCCGCCCCGAGAATGTGCAGGCGATCTATGACGCCATCCCGGTCGAGGAGAAGAAGCTGGTGTGGATCGAGGGCACGAGCCGACGCTTCGACGGCTATAACTATTTCGGCGAGCGCCCCGAGGTAGCGATCGACTGGTTCAAGTCACACGCTGCATAGCCCGCTCCGGGCCGGCTGCATCCAGCGGCCGAGTTCTGCGTTCTCGAAGTTGTTGTCCTGCCGCAGAATTCGCAGCTAGCTCTGCAGCGCCTTTGCGCAGGCATCAAAGATCGCACCGAGGCTCGAGCCCAGCAGCCGATAGCTGACCGCCTCCATCACCTTGCCTCCCGCCCAAGCTGGATGGGTGTAGTTGCTCAGCCAATCGACATGCGTGCCGTCGCCGGATGGGGTGAACGTCAGTATGCCGCCCTCATGGTTGAACGGCGGAAATGATCGGACGATGAGGTAGGAGTAGCTGCGTGGCCGATCGTAGGCCGTGATCTCTTCGCGGAACCACGTGCCAATGCCGATCACCTCACGCACCGCACCCGCGCCGGGCCCCGAAGAGTCCTTCGCGTAACCGGCCTTGAGAACCAACGGGGCGGCAGCCAAATTGGCCGGGTCGGCCAGCCAGTCGAAGACTTGTTCCACAGGTGCGGTGATCGTCCGTTCCACGTGAACCTCGACCATGAGATCTCCTGCCCGGCAGTAACGGCGTTGTCCACGCACATGCTAGACGCGAACCCGCAGGCTGAGTCCAACCTGCGCAACTATTTCACCGCGCACCCACAGGAGTACAAACGACCTGCGCGGCATTCTGGCACCAATCGGCGACACCGAACGGCAGTGCAATGTGACCGCGCTGCCGCCGAATTTGGAGTCGGCCTACCACGAGTTCATGGCCGGGTGATCGCGGTCGCGTTAGCCCAACACCGCTGCTGACAGCGCCAAACGGACCCCGTGCCGGCATAGCGATTCAGGCGTGGGTTTCGCGGCCGTCAGGCGGGGCACTCTCGCAAAGGTGTCCCATCAAGTACAGGAGGGTGGACCATCGTGCCTAACCCGTCGATCAAGAACGAGAAGCTGTACCGTGATCTGCGCAAAGAGGGCAACTCCGAGGAAAAGGCGGCGCGGATCTCCAACGCCGCTGCTGCCCGTGGTAAGTCCTCGGTCGGTCGCAAGGGCGGCGAGGCCGGTTCCTACAGCGACTGGACGGTTCCAGAGCTGAAAAAGCGGGCCAAAGAGCTTGGCATGTCAGGGTATTCAGGTCTGACAAAAGACAAGTTGATCGCCAAACTGCGAAACCACTGAGTTCCACCCGCCCACCGGCACCGTCAGCCAGTGAGGCCGAGGCGGTCAACTAGCACCAAGAAGGCGACCGCGTAATCGTTGTCGCCACTTTGGTTTTTGATGCGGTCCCAGTCCAGCCGTTCGCGGACCGCCCGCACGGCCGGCAGCAGCTTCGCGAAGTCGCACTGATGCTCGCCGAGGGAGCGCAGCTTCTGGATGAGCACCATGGTGGGCGGCAGCACCGGCATCGTGATTGCCAGCACATCGTGCTGTTCGGCGCAGTCCAGGGTCGCCGGCTCCACGCGCACGCCGTTGAGGCGGTGCAGCACGTCGACCACCGTATCGCCGGTGGGCGCCTTGAACAGCCAATCCTCCGGGGGATGTTCGACGGCGAATCCGGCGTCGGTGAGGGTGGCCACGGCATTCGGCACGTCGGACTCGGCTACCACCAGATCCACATCGTGACTGGGTTCGGGTGCGCCGTAAGCCCACAACGCGTAGCCGCCGGCCAACGCGAAACGCGGCCCATTCTCCTTGAGCGCCGACGCCGCACCACGCAGCGCCTCCCGCAACTGCGTGCAGCTCACGGACGTATTTGTTAGGTGCCTTAGCCGGTGTCATGGTGGATAGGTCATACCCCACCGCTAGGGTGACCAACCTGGCCTTAGCCGGTGCGGTGTCGGTTGTCATGTGTTTAACTGGCGGCGAAATGGGCAATTGACAGTTATGTCAGCGCCCGCGCTTCGAGCCTATGACCGGGCTGTCGTGGTGGTTCCCGCCCACAACGAACAAGCCAATCTTCCGGCATGTCTGCGCGCGGTGCTGACCGCCGCCCTGTGCGCGCCGATCCCGGTCTCGATAGTGGTGGTGCTAGACGCCAGCGACGACGACAGCGCAAAGTTGGCTGGCGGGTACGGGCCCGATGTGCACTTCGTCAGTGTCAAGGCGCACAACGTCGGCGCCGCCCGGGCGGTCGGCTTCGGTTACGCGCGGTCGCTGTGTGCGGAGGACGACGAGTGCTGGTACGCCACCACCGATGCCGACAGTCGGGTGGACCCCGGCTGGCTGATCCATCAGCTGGAGCTCGGTGCGGACATGGTTCTGGGCGTGGTGCGCGTTGCCAACTGGCGCTACCATCCCGCCGACGTCGCGGACCGCTATGCGCAGGCTTACGAAGCGGGCATGCCAGACGACGGCCATCACGAACACATTCACGGCGCGAACATGGGCTTCAGCGCCAGGGCCTACTGGCGGGTTGGCGGCTTTCGCGCGCTGCCCTCCGGCGAGGATGTCGATCTGGTAGAGCGCTTCGAGGCCGCCGGCTACTGCATTCACCGGGACACCGAATTGTCGGTCATTACCTCGGCACGAACCCAGGCCCGGGCCCCACACGGGTTCGCTTATTACCTCAGCCAACTGAGGAGATCGGCGGCGGGTGATTGCGCGTGACGGCGGGGTTGGTAAGGCACTGGCTGGAATCGGGACGACTTGAGCTGCCACTGCCCGCGTCGGGACATACTGCCGAACGCTGGCAACGTCTGGCGCTGCTTGCCGAGGACGACATCGTGGCGGCCAGGATTGCCGAGGCACATGTCGATGCCGTCGCGATACTCGACGAGCTGGGCGGAAAGCCCCCGGACTCCGGTCAGCTGTGGGGCGTGTGGGCAGCCGAATCCCCCGACGCGGTGGTGACCGCCACCAAGGTCGGCGGCGGCGCGGTCACGCTCAGCGGCACGAAGGTGTGGTGCTCAGGGGCCGGGTTTTGCACCCATGCACTGGTGACCGCCCGGCTCGACGACGGAAGACGGGGCCTGTTCGCAGTGACGGTCGCCGACCCTGCCGTCAAAGCGTTGCCGACCACATGGTGGAACGCCGGAATGGCCGGCAGCGACACCCGGCCGGTGCAGTTCACCAACACCTACGCTGTCGCCGTAGGCGAGCCTGGTGACTACCTGAATCGGCCCGGGTTCTGGCACGGCGCGATCGGCGTGGCCGCTTGCTGGCTCGGCGGCGCACGAAGGGTTGCCGAACCGCTATATCGCTGCGCCGGAAGCGAATCGGCCGACGCCTACGCCCTGGCGCACCTGGGTGCCGTGGACGCCGCGCTTGCCGCCGGCGACGCGATACTGGCCACCGCAGCAGCTCAGATCGATTCCGATCCGTTCGACCGGGCCAACACCGCTCAACTGCTTGCCCGTCGTGCCCGCACGATCGTGGAACACGCCGCCGACGAAGCCATCACCCGAACCGGCCGCGCCCTGGGACCGGGCCCGTTGTGTCAGGATGGCCGGCACGCTCAGCGAGTGGCCGACTTGACCATCTATATACGACAAAGCCACGCCGAGCGGGACCTGGCCGAGCTCGGCCGGCTAGCAGGGCGCCAGCGTTGAGGACTACTGAGGACCGTACCGACAGGCAACGGCGCCAGGTTTGCGGCCAAGCCGCTGACCCGCGGCGGCACCCCGGTGCCGGTGTGGCTGGCCGCCCTTCACAGGGGACCCCTGCCGCCACTGGATCTGACCGGGTGCGGCGGCCTGGTTGTCGTCGCGGCCCACCCCGACGACGAGACTCTCGGCCTGGGCGCGACGACTGCACAACTGGTCGCGTCAGGTGTCGACGTCCAGGTGGTGTCGGTCAGTGACGGCGGCGCCGCCTATCCCGGTGCGACGCTGTCGGAGCGGACTCGTTTGGAAACCACACGACGGTACGAACTGCGCAGAGCGGCAGGTGTTTTGGGGGTTCCTCCGCCCATGTCGCTGGGTCTGCCCGACGGCCAGCTGGCCGACCACGAGGATAGGCTCGCCGAGTTGCTCGTGGGGATCCTCGAGGTTGCTGCGCCCGGGACTTGGTGTGCCGCAACCTGGCGGGGCGACGGGCATCCCGATCACGAAGCCGTCGGGCGCGCGGCGGCGACGGCGTGCGCGCGCACCGGCGTCGCGCTGCTGGAGTATCCGGTTTGGATGTGGCACTGGGCCAGCCCGGCCGATTCGGCGGTGCCGTGGGACCGTGCCCACCGAGTGCACGTGTCTGGCTGGGCGCTTGATCGCAAACGCCTTGCTGCGCAATGTTTTCGCAGTCAGCTCGGACCGAGCGCCACCGACTCAGCACCCGTGTTGCCGGCGTTCGTACTACAACGGCTGTTCGCGGTGGGAGAGGTGGTGTTCCGGTGAGCACGCGGCTACCCGACGCCTACTTCGACCGGATGTACGCCGGCAGCGACGATCCATGGCAGCTGTCGACACGGTGGTACGAGCAGCGCAAGTACACCATCACTCTGGCGGTGCTGCCCAACCGCCGGTACCAGCATGCTTTCGAGCCCGGCTGTTCAATCGGGACACTGACCGCGCTGCTGGCACGACGTTGCGATCACGTGACCGCGGTGGATGTGGCCGATGCGGCGGTGCAGACCGCGGATGCGCGGCTTCGGGAGGCCGGCTGCCGGGACCGGGTGACGCTGGCCCGATCGTCCCTGGATGCGGCGTGGCCGCCCGGTCCCTTCGATCTGCTGGTGCTCAGCGAGGTCGCCTACTACCTCGAGGCCGACGCACTAGCCAGGGTGTTGCGCCGCGAATGCGCTCGGCTGCGGCCGGGCGCGAATGTCGTTGCCGCACACTGGCGCCACGCCGTGGCCGACTACCCACTCACCGGCGATGTGGCCCACGCCGTCATCGCGCGCACGCCGGGGCTGACATCGCTGGCCTGCTATCGGGACGTCGACGTCGTCGTCGAGGTGTTCGACAACGGTGACGGCCAATCGGTCGCGGCTCGCGAACACGTGCCCGGAGCCCGCTAGCCGCGACGTCCATTCCAGTGGCGACTGCACGACCGGGAAGTGGGTATCGAAAACCCATGCGCGTGGCGACCTTTAACATCCTGCACGGCCGCACGGTCGGCGATGGGGTGAACCCGCAGCGGCTAAAGGACTGCGTGTGCCGCATTGATCCCGACGTGCTCTCCTTGCAAGAGGTCGATTATGACCAACCGCGGTCCGATCGCGCCGACCTCACCGCAGTGGCGGCCGAAGCCATGGGAGCCGTGGAGCACCGGTTTGTGGCCGCGATCTCCGGCACCCCGGGAGCGACTTGGATGGCCGCCACCGGCCATGACCAACCCGGAACGGCCGCCTACGGGATCGCACTGCTGTCCCGGTTTTCGGCAGCCAGTTGGCAGGTGGTGCGATTGCCCCGGATTCCGATGCGCTTTCCCATGTACCTGCCGGGGCCCAACCGGGTGATGATCGTCAATGAAGAACCGCGGGCGGCGGTAATCGCGCAGCTGCACACCCCGTGGGGCGGGCTGACGGTGGCCAACACCCATTTGTCCTTCGTACCCGGCTGGAATCGGCGCCAGCTGCGCCGACTGATCCACGGGCTGCGCGGACTCCCCGGCCCTCGGCTGCTGATCGGGGACCTCAACATGACACCCCCGGCCGTGCGCCGCTGGTCGGGCATGCGGCTGAGGGTCGACCTCGAACGCACGTGAGCCGCCCGACAAACGTGGTGCAGCCTCACACCCGGTACGCGTCCACAGGAAATTACCCGTGGTAATTGCCCGCCCATCCCGGCGCAGCTACCCGGCGTTTGACACGCTCGATGTCGTCCAGCGAGGGCATCTCGTCAGTGATCCGGCTGATCTCCACCCCCACGTCGGCGCTGTCGATCGACCGTCCCTCGCGCGTAATGAGTTCGATAGTGATCGCATCGATCTCGTCATCCGACACCCGCCGCGGCAGCAGAGCTAATAGTGGCACGTACCCCGTGGCCGGCATACCGGACGGGTAGCCCGCGCGCAGAAACCTGACCATTCGTGACACCCACCCGGTCATCGCCCACCTCGCTCACTCCGACGCACGCTGATAGCGGCGGCTATCACTAGGGATACCGCGGGTCGGCAGTTTGAAACCCCGAGGTGGCGATTATTGACAAATTACTTACAGTTCCTTCCGCAGCGTAAAGGAAATGGAAACGGGATCCGAACGCCCCTGCATCCGCGGTGCCGAAACATGTTGTGTTGACAGCTATATCGATGGGCCCGGTCCAACGCGCCGGACCGGGCCCATCGTGTGAATCGACTTACTGGTGTTGCTTCTGGCGCTCTTCGGCGGTCTTAGCGCCGCCCCGGGCGGCCTCGGCTTCGGCTTCCTTCTTGGCCGCATCACGCTGGGCGTCGGCCTTGTCTTGTTGAGCCTTGCCCTCTTCGACTATGTCGTCGCGACCGGCCAGGGTTCCACCAACCTCTTTGGCCTTACCCTTGACACCCTCGACGGCTCCCTTAACCGCTTCTTCTGCGCCGCTCTTCTGATCGCCCATAGCTACGATCCTCCCTACTCGGTGTTATTGAGCTTGCGCTCGTGGTTGCGAATCGAGCTGATCAGCTCGTCGTTGAACTCGCGTGAACGAGTGCTGAGACCCAGCTCCTGGCCCGCGCAGGGCAGCACAATGAATGATGCTGCGCAGCAGCCACGTTCGCGATTCGCACGGGCTGGGGGCTCTGGATTCTCGGCACATCACCTTCCACGCTGATCAACTCGTCCGCATCTATCGACTTCCCATCGCACGGCCGGTCAAACACCCTCAGCACAACCCGGCCGATTCCGCCTGGTCAACCGGGCTGTGGGGCCGCCCACACTCGCCTGACCTCGGGCTGAGCAGGACGTCGAATTATTCACTGATTGGCGCGTTTGGACGGCTCTTTCCTGGGTACTGTCCCTCGGACCCTGGGTATGGAAGGCGGGTTACGCCATGACCACTATCGCTGTCATTGGAGCAACCGGCACGGCCGGATCGCGCGTCAGATCTCTCAGAGATTTGAAAGTTCCTACGCGGAAGGGAATCTCATGCCGCCGGATCTGCCGCCTGGTGACCTGGCCGGCCTAGCTCCCGGCATGCACCTGAGCGCCAAGCGCACTGCGCAGATCGCCGACGAATGCCTTGTACGCCTCGTCGCGCCGATCGCTGCGGTCGCGTAATACCGCTGACGGGTGCACGGTCGCCACCACCACTGGCCCAGGTGCTAATCGCAAGTCAACCTCCGAGGGTAGCTGCATAACCTGACCACGCTGAGCGGATACCCGAAATGCCGCTCCCAGAAGCGATTGCGCGGCGGTCGCGCCAAGGCACACGATCACCTGAGGCCGCACCGCCTCGATCTCGGCGACGAGCCAAGGCCGGCACGCGACAACTTCGGTACGGCTTGGCTTTTGGTGTATCCGTCGTTTGCCGCCCTTGCGGGTGAACTTGAAATGCTTCACGGCGTTGGTCTGGTACGTCAACGCCGGATCGATGTCGGCCTCCTCGAGCGCGCGAGCGAGCAGTCGCCCGGCGGGACCGACGAAAGGCTCGCCCGCACGGTCCTCCTGGTCACCCGGCTGCTCACCCACCAGCATGATCGGCGCCCCGGCCTTTCCTTGACCGAAGACCGTTTGGGTGGCGTCCTGAAAAAGCGGACAGCCCCGACAACGCTCGGCCGCCGTTCTCAGTGAATGGAGCCCGCGATCCTCGGGTAAATAGCGCGCAGCACCGGTTGTCTTTGTTGCGGTCATGATCCATTCTCAGGCGGCGAGCTCCAGCACGATCTCGGATTCCCAGAAGTCGAAGCAACGATCTTGCTCCGAGCCGATCTGCTGGATGTACACCTCATCACAGCCGCCGTCGGTGAACGCGCAGATCCGGTCGGTGTACGCGCACCAACTCACCAGGATCGAATTCTTCGCAGGACAGGAAGTAGCCCAGGGGCCCATGGCCCTGGGCATACTCCTGCAAACGCGCCCGAACGGGCTGCTCAGCCCGTGCCGATGATGGCGTCACGGGCCCGGTCCAGCATCGCCGCGAACGGGCCTGCAATCAGATTGGCCACCTGGGATTCGACTCCCGGGTGCGGCCGGGTGGGCGCGATCGCTTCGGCGAGCTTGGCGGCACGACCCATGCTTTCGAGCTCATGGCCGCTCAATTCCTGTCCCAGCCTAATGAACTCGTCGTTCTCTTCATGTTCGGCGTGATCGAGGACGGCGTCGCGGAGTTCCGTCAGCTGGCGGGCGAACTCCACGCTGTCGACGTCAAGCTTCTCCAACTTCTGCAGCACCGTCTTGGCTTCGTGCTCTTCATCTAGTCTCGCCTTGACCACTGCGTCACCGTTGGTGATCTTTCGCTTGGCCCGAGGGTGAACGATCTCCTCCTCGACGGTTTCGTGTACGGCGAGCAGTCGCCGAAGGTCGACGAATGCCTTCTCTCGCGCTTCGCCAGACGCGGAGAGTGTTTTGGCGAACAGAGACTTGATCTGCTCGTGCTGGCTGACAAGAAAGTCGACCACATCGGTGGGCGAAGTGATGGCGGTCTGAGCCATAATGTCCTCCCCAACAGTCGTGTAGCAGCGCGCAGGGCTGTTTCACGCGCTTCCCGAGCGGCTACCCATCACCGCAGTCACAAAACGTTCCCCTGGTCAAGGCGGGTGGCGGTGGGCAAAGTTGGGTGGTGCTCCATACAGCAGCGTCGCGAAGGGACGGTGAGCGATCGGGCCGCCGGGACGCGGTAGCAGGCGGCCGACCCTGGCCGTGATAGTGACAGAAGGTAACCGGAATCAACTATGAGCCCCGCGGCATCGACCCCCGCACCGGCCATCGTCAACTACAGTCTCGGCAGGATCGCAGGCGAAGGAGGCCACTGGCGTGACCAATCCTCAGGATCCGTTCGGGTACAACCCGTTTAGTTACGACCCGCTGGGCCGCGCCCCGTTCGCCGGCCCGCCGGTGGAACCGCCGGTCTTCATGCCGCCGCCCCCGCCGCCATACCGCCCGCCCGTCAACACATTGGCGACGCTGTCGCTGGTGTTCGCGTTCGTGTTCGCCCCCGCGGGTGCGGTTCTGGGACATCTGGGGCTCGCGCAAATCCGCCGCACCGGTGAGCTTGGCCGTGACCGCGCTCTGGCGGGGGTGGCGCTGTCGTATCTGTTCATCACGCTCACGGTCGTCGCTCTCATCGCGTGGGCCACCCTGGCGGCCTCCACTTCCAACCAGACCGCGGCACCCCCCAGCACCACCACCGCAGCGCCGCCGCCCACGGTCGCGCCAGACGCTGTAGCCACGCTATTGCCCGGCCTTGCTGACCTGAAAAACATCACCGCTGACCAGAACCTTGCGGCCGGCCAAACGTGGGACCATCCCGGCAGGTCAGACAGAGAAGGAACCATCGACCGTCCGGAGTGCTGGGGAAGTGTCGCGCCCGGGACCCCGGATGCGTACACGGTCGACGCCATCTTCGGGTACCACGCGGCGGAATTTTCCGACACGCGCAGCCTCCTGAAGTCGATCCAAATCATCCAAGCGGTCGCCGCATTTCGTGATCCGCCCGCAGCCCAATCACAACTGGCGAAGCTGCTGTCCGGATGGCGCCAATGCGGCGGCTCAACCGTAAGTGTGACAATTCCCGGCGGGGAAACGATTCCATTTTCTCTGAGCGTTCCTGCCGACGCCGGCGACGGAATCACCACAATGGATCTGGCGCCCAAGGGACTACAGGTGCGCTCCGTCCGCGCAATCGCGGCCAAAGCCAACGTCGTCATCGACCTGTACGTGTCCTACAGCGGCACGACCGACAGTGACCGCCCCCGGCTACCCGCCGTCAGCATGGCCAACTACATACTCGGCAAGATCCCCGGCTAAGGGTGATCGGCCGACTCAGTATGGTGAGCATATGAAGTATCTCGACATCGACGGAGTCGGACGGGTCAGCCGGATCGGTCTGGGCACCTGGCAGTTCGGGTCACGCGAGTGGGGTTACGGGGACAGTTATGCCTCCGGTGCCGCCCGTGACATCGTGCACCGCGCCCGTGCCTTGGGGGTGACGCTGTTCGATACCGCCGAGGTGTACGGACTGGGCAAAAGCGAGCGGATCCTCGGCGAGGCACTCGGCGACGAGCGCGCCGAGGTTGCGGTGGCCAGCAAGGTCTTCCCGGTCGCTCCCTTCCCCGCCGTGATCAAGCAGCGTGAGCGCGCGAGTGCGCGGCGGCTGGGGCTGGACCGCATCCCGCTCTACCAGATCCACCAGCCCAACCCGGTGGTCCCCGATTCGGTGATCATGCCGGGAATGCGAGACCTGCTCGACAGCGGAAACATCGGCGCGGCCGGCGTCTCGAACTACTCGCTCGCGCGATGGCGCAAGGCCGATGCGGCGCTCGGGCGGCCGGTCATCAGCAACCAGGTGCATTTTTCGCTCGCCCACGCCGATGCGCTCGAGGACTTGGTGCCCTTCGCCGAGCGCGAGAACCGCATCGTGATTGCCTACAGCCCGCTGGCGCAAGGGCTGCTGGGCGGCAAGTACGGCCTCGACAACCGTCCCGGCGGCGTTCGCGCGTTGAACCCGCTGTTCGGCACCGAAAACCTGCGCCGTATCGAGCCTCTGTTGCAGATGTTGCGCGATGTTGCGACGGAAGTCGACGCCAAGCCGGCTCAGGTGGCGCTGGCCTGGCTGATCAGCCTGCCGGGCGTCGTCGCCATTCCCGGCGCGTCCAGCGTCGAGCAGCTCGAGTTCAACGTCGCCGCCGCCGACATCGAACTGCGCCCGGATTCACGTGACGCGCTTACCGACGCGGCACGCGCGTTCCAACCGACCTCGAACAGGCGCTTCCTCACCGACAAGGTCCGCGAGAAGTTCGGCGTTCACTAATCTGGCAGGCGTTGCCCGCCGTTACGACTGAGCGGAGTCCACAAACGCTGCAGGGCTAGCGGGCGCGCCTCTGGCAACCACGACCGGCATCGACGTCGATGTATTGGTGCGCAGGATCGTGTGCACCACCTCGATGAGGTCCTCGACTGGCATCAACTTGCCCGGCATGCAGCCGCGCGAAGACCACAGCGGGACGGCCTTCATGGCGAGCTCGACATCCCAGCCGATGTTCATTCCCGTTTGGCCGTCGCCCTCGCCTCCCCCGCACTCCCCGACGATGAGGCAGGTGAAGCCGATATCCGGGTGCTCGGCCCGCCACGCTTCAACGAGTCGCTCGAGCGCTGCCTTGCTGACGCCATACGCGCCCAGACCCGGCCAAGGCGGCCCGAAAGTGCCTGCGTCGGATGAGAGGTATACCGCCTTGCCCGCGGAAGCCGTCAAGTGTGGCACCGCCGCGGCTGTCACCAGCGACGCGCCGATGACATTGGTATCGAAGATGCGCCGCCACGTTTCGGCATCGGTGTCGACCATGCGGACGAGTGGCCCTACCGCCGGCGTGTAGACAAGGTTGTCAATGCCGCCAAGTGCTTCGGCAGCATCGTTGATCGCCGACCGGCACGATGCCTCGTCGGTGACATCGCATTCGATGGCGATCGCGCCCGGCCCCGCCTCCTTCGCCGCAGCCTCGATGCGCTCACGACGCCGGGCGAGCAGCGCGACCTGATCGCCGCGCTGCGCAAGGCCGACGCCAATGCAGCGCCCGAGGCCACTTGAGGCGCCAACCACCACTGTCCTTGACATATCCACCCTCTTCTGTAACGAGCCCGCTGCAGGCACAGCGTATCGGCCAGGGACCGGCCACATAACACTCGGGGAGATCATCGCGCCGGTTGAGCGCGGCGTCGATTAGCTTGCGTTCAAAACGGTGGGGTTCATTGCGCAGCTTGCAGCACCATGGCAGTGTGGGCGTCCACGGTGAGCTTCGTTGCCGCAGGCAGGTCCTCCGACGGTGTCGCCTCCTGGGGTCCGGTGTACACCACGGTGCGCCAACGGGTTCCGAACTCCGCCGGCGGAAGGGTGAATTCGATTGGCTCGTGGTGGGCATTGAAACACAGTAGGAACGAGTCATCGAGTACCCGCTGACCCCGCGCATCGCTATCGGGAATGCCGTGACCGTTGAGGAACACCGCGACGGATTTCGCGAAGCTCGTGCCCCAGTCCTCGTCGGTCATCTCGGTGCCGTCGGGGGTGAACCAAGCGATGTCGGGCAGGCCGTCCTGGCCGCGGCGGCCCACCGGCTTGCCGCTGAAGAAGCGGCGCCGGCGGAACACCGGGTGGTTCGCACGGAGTGCTGACACCACGCGGGTGAACTCCAGCAGTCCGGCATCGGCATCGGCCCACTCGATCCAGGTGAGTGTGTTGTCTTGGCAGTAGCCGTTATTGTTCCCGCTCTGGGTGCGACCGAGCTCGTCGCCGTGGCAGATCATCGGCACACCCTGCGACAAAAGCAAGGTGGTGATGAAGTTGCGCTGCTGACGGCCGCGCAGCTCGTTGATGCCAGGGTCGTCAGTCGGCCCCTCCACGCCGCAGTTCCATGACCGGTTGTGGCTCTCGCCGTCGTTGTTGTGCTCGCCGTTGGCCTCGTTGTGCTTCTCGTTGTAGGACACCAGATCGCGCAGCGTGAACCCATCGTGGGCGGTGACGAAGTTGATCGAGGCAACCGGTCTGCGCCCGGTGTACTCGTAGAGGTCGGCCGATCCGGTCAACCGGTAGGCGAACTCGTCGAGCGTGGCGGGCTCACCGCGCCAGAAGTCCCGGACGGTGTCGCGGTACTTGCCGTTCCACTCCGTCCACTGCGGCGGGAAGTTGCCCACCTGGTAGCCGCCCGGCCCGACGTCCCACGGTTCGGCGATGAGCTTGACCTGGCTGACCGTTGGATCCTGTTGCACGAGTTCGAAAAACGCCGCCAGCCGGTCCACGTCGTAGAACTCCCGGGCCAACGTCGCGGCCAGGTCGAACCGGAAGCCGTCGACGTGCATCTCGGTCACCCAATAGCGCAGCGAGTCCATGATCAGCTGCAGCGCGTGCGGATGCCCGACGTTGAGGCTGTTGCCCGTGCCGGTGTGGTCCACGTAGTAGCGCTTGTCGTCGTCGACCAGCCGGTAGTAGGCGGGGTTGTCGATACCGCGCATCGACAGCGTCGGGCCCATGTGATTGCCCTCCGCGGTGTGGTTGTAGACCACGTCGAGGATGACCTCTATGTCCGCCTCGTGGAGGGCACGCACCATCGCCTTGAACTCCTGCACCTGCCCACCCGGCGAGTTGGTGCTGGAATATTTCGGGTCAGGCGCGAAGAACCCGATCGTGTTGTAGCCCCAGTAGTTCGCCAGGCCCTTCTCGATCAAGGTGGAGTCGTTGGCGAAGTGGTGCACCGGCATCAACTCGATCGCGGTGACGCCGATGCTCTTGAGGTGCTCGATGATCACCGGGTGCGCCACCGCAGCGTACGTGCCGCGTATCTGTTCGGGGATAGCCGGGTGGGTCTGCGTCAGGCCCTTGACGTGCGCCTCGTAGACGACCGTGTCGGCATACTCGTGGTTCGGCGGGCGGTCGTAACCCCAGTCGAAAAACGGGTTGATCACCACCGACTTGGGCATGCTGGCCGCGGAGTCGTCGTCGTTGCGGCTGTCCGGGTCGCCGAACGTGTAGCCGAACAGCGACTGGTTCCAGTCGAACGTGCCGTCTATGGCCTTCGAATACGGGTCCAACAGCAGCTTGTTCGGATTGCACCGGAGCCCGGCGTCGGGCTGGTACGGGCCGTAGGCGCGGTAGCCGTAGCGCTGTCCGGGTTCGATGGCCGGCACGAAACCGTGCCAGACAAAGGAATCGACCTCGGGCAGCGTGATCCGGGTCTCGGTGCCATCGGCGTCGAACAGGCACAACTCCACACGCTCGGCTACCTCGCTGAACACCGCGAAGTTGGTGCCCGCACCGTCATAGGTTGCGCCGAGCGGATAGGCCCTGCCCGGCCACACTTCACCGGTGGGCGTGGGGGCAGCAGCTTCTGCGGTGGTCATGGCGCATTTGATACCCGACCCACACAGCGGTCAAACCGCGCGCCGTCCCAGGCGCAGCCGCGTTCCACCTCGTTGTCGGCGCGCAGCGCTACCAGCGTGAGCGAAATGCCCTGGGGGACATTGCTTGCGGACTCACTCGGCGCCGTAGACGTTCACGGTTTTCGCGTGACTTTTAACCCGTCCTGCTTGTTCTGAAAGATCTCGTAGGCGTGCCGAGCCTGATCGAGAGGCAGCACGTGAGTGGCAAAAGTATCGACGCCCCAGCGGGTCGTCGTCAGTCAGCAGCGGCATGATGTCATCGACCCACTTCTTTACGTTGGCCTGCCCCATCCGCAGGGTCACTCGCTTGTCGGAGAGGGTGAGCATCGGGAGAGGATCGGCCATCCCGCCGTAGACGCCGATCAGCAAGCCGGGCGCCACCAAGGAGTAAACGGCCGCAAGCTGTAACCCCTTTCGGTTGCCGGCGCGCTGAGCGATGTGAAGCCGACGGACAATTTCGTGGCACACAAGTTCGTACTCGCAGCCCGCCACGTGTCGAGCGCCACTGTCAATGAGTCCGCGCAGCCCAGCCGTCGTCTCCGTCCCATGGTGGTCGGTTGGCAACCAGTTCCGCTAGCTGAGCGACGATCGTGTTGTTGCCCTCCGGCAGGGCATCACTCCGTCGCGTGGGCATCCCCCGGGTTGTTGGCCTTCTTGGATCTCGCGGTCTTCGCGGCGTTGCGCAAAGTGCGGTTCGCGGACCGTAGGTCGGTATTGGCCCCTGATAGTGTGGCGTTGTCGTCTTCGAGGCCGAGGATGCGGGCGATGCCGGCCAGGTTGATCCCGGCGTCAACCAGCGCGCTGATGCGCTTTAGCCGGGCCAAGTCGTCGGCGCTATAGCGCCGGGTTCCGCCATCACTTCGGGCCGGGGTGAGCAGCCCGTAACGTTCGTAAAGACGCAGCGACTGCACCGGGATGCCGGAAAGTTCGGCCGCCACAGAGATGCCGTACACCCCGTGATCGGGCGCCGGCGCACCTGTGTCGCCACGGTGGTCAGGCATCGGGCATCTCCTTAACTAACTCGCATAGAAAACCTGTCTATCACACTTGCGCTGAAGTGTCGAGAGTGTTATATAAAATCTAGGTCATTAGACATAGGAAATAGCCCGATTCACCACAGTAGATTGGAGTGAGAGGTGACCGCCATGCTGATGCGTACCGACCCGTTCCGTGAGCTGGACCGCTTCACCCAGCAAGTACTAGGCACGGCCGCCCGGCCGGCAGTGATGCCGATGGACGCCTGGCGCGAGGGCGAAGAATTCGTCGTCGAGTTCGACCTGCCGGGCATCAACGCCGACTCGCTGGACATCGACATCGAGCGCAACGTGGTGACCGTGCGCGCCGAGCGGCCGGCTGTCGACCCCAAGCGCGAGATGCTGGCCACCGAGCGGCCGCGGGGAGTGTTCAGCCGCCAGCTGGTGCTCGGCGAAAACCTCGACACCGAAAAGATCGAGGCCTCCTACCACGAAGGCGTCTTAAGACTGCGCATCCCGGTGGCCGAAAAGGCCAAGCCACGCAAGATTTCAATCGAACGCGGCGACGGACGCAAAGCCATCAACGACAACACCTCCAAGCGCGAGGTGATAGACGCCTGATCAACCGGCGGGCGGGGCGGCGACCGCACCCCGGCACCCAGTTAATAGCCGCGGAATTGTGCCGACGTTCGCGGCCGCCGCCGCCCTCCGCCCGCACCAGGGCGCCGATTGAACGTCTCGCCCGGTGAACCGAGGAGATAAGGTCCAAGATGAATTGGGATCTCGACGGCCAATTGGCCAACGTCGAACAAGCCTTGGCTGGCGGCGAACCGCAATGGGTTGGCTGGTTCCGGTTCTACTTCGCCGACCAGCGGTGGGAATGGTCCGAACAGGTGCAGCGGATGCACGGCTACGAGCCCGGCAGCGTCACCCCGACCACCGACCTGGTGCTGGCACATAAACACCCCGATGACCGCGGACAGGTCGCGGCCACCATCGATCAGATTCTGAATACCTACAAGCCGTTCAGCACCCGCCATCGGATCATCGACACCGGCGGAAATGTGCGCTACATCATCGTCGTCGGTGATCAGCTCTTCGACGATCAAGGCGAAGTGATCGGAACGCACGGGTTTTACATCGACGTCTCCCCGCTGCCTGAACAGGCACACGAGGATCTGGTTACCGCGAGGCTGGCCGAAATCAGCGAAAACCGCGCCGCCATCGAGCAAACCAAGGGCATGCTGATGCTGGTCTACGACATCAGCGACAACGCCGCGTTCAACCTGCTCAAATGGTTGTCCCAGGAAGCAAACGTCAAGCTGCGGCTGCTAGCCGAACAGATCTCTGAAGACTTCCGCGGCGCCGGCCCAGCCTCCTACTCGCAATCGGAGTTCGACCACCTACTGCTGACCGCGCGTCTGCGTGTCCGCCGCTTCAACAACCGACCGTTGCCCAAGAAGCATGAGAGCGCGGCCGAGGGAACGCATTGAGTGACGTCCCCGGCAAGAGCCGCGTTCACAGGCTCGCCGACTTGGGTTGGATCCGCGCTCGCTTGCGTCGCCGTGTGCGGCTGGCCTTGACCAGCCGCGCCACCCCGTTCTCGATTCCCGCGGCAAGTGCCTCGATGTCGGGCGCGGTGTCGTAGTCGGCGGTGATGCCGAAGATGAACTTGTCGGCGTAGCTGAGCATCGCGATGCCGGTGCGCAGCTGAAGGGCGATCGGCGGGATCGGCAGGATTTCCAGCACCTGCCGGCCCATCAGTCTCTGGTGACCCCGTGGGCCGGGAACGTTGGTTGCCAAGGCGACCACCGCCTTTTGGGGCAATCGCGTCAACAAGCGAACCGTCCACGCCGAGAACGCGAACGGCGCGTTTTTGACCGCCGAAACCACGGCGCTGCCTCCTTCGGCTTGACCGCTGGCTTTGGCCTGGAGGAGTCGACTATGCACCAGCTGCAACTGCTTCACCGGGTCCGCCTCATCGACTGGCAGTAACGGCAGCATCGCCGAGACCTGATTGTCGGTCACGTTGAAGTGGTTCGTCGCGCGAACCGAAACCGGAACAAGCGTGCGGAGCGAGTTGCGGCCGGGCTGTTCACCGCGGTCGAGCAAGATCCTGCGGTAACTGTCGGTGATCGCCGCCAGCGCCACGTCATTGAGCGTCACGCCAAATGCCTGGCAAACCTCCTTCAGGTCAGCCAACCGAACCCGGGCCGCACTGAAGCGTCGCATCGTCGTGACCGATCCGTGCAATGACGATTCCGGGGCCGCGCTGAACAGACTGGCCGTCAGCTCGGCAGCACCCAGCGCCACATGTTCGGCTGTCGCCGCCGCGGCGAGCGCGCTCCGCCCAATCCCGCTCACCCAACTCAACGGGTTCAAGCCCATTTTGGGCAGACCCAGCCCAGGCCGGGCCGGCTCCTTGGCGGCTCGAATGTCGGTGGCGAAGGTGCCGCCGCCGTCGTCGTCGCTGAACCTCGCCAACATCTGCGCTGTCGCAATGCCGTCGGCGATGCAGTGGTGAATCTTGGTAAATACGGCCCACCGGTTGTCGCTCAGCCCCTCGATCATGAAGCACTCCCACAACGGGCGCTCACGGTCGAGCCGCCGCTCCATCACGGTCGCGATCATCTTGAACAGTTCGGCGTCGTCGCCAGGTTGTGGTAGCGCGAGGCGGTGCAGGTGCCGCGAGACGTCGAATTGCGGGTCATCCACCCATTCGGGAGGGCCGAGGTCGAGCGGATGAGTCCGCAGGACCTGTCTGCAGCGCGGTATTGTCGGCACCCGTTCGGCGTAGGTCGAGACGAACTCATCGTACCTCGGAGCCGGCCCCTCAATGATCGACACACCGCCGACCGCCAGGCTCACATGCGGATCGGAGTCTTCGACCTCCAGGAAAGCGGCATCGAGGGCTGTCAAATGCTCCATCCAGCTACTGTCCCCCCCTGCGCGCCCCGCGATCAGAGTCAGAAGTCCTCAACTCTGAGTGCCAAAGGCAGGCTACAGAGCCGCCGGACAGTCATATCGTGAGCAAGGTGATGGCCGAGCAGTTCAGCGGCGACGCCCGCGCATTCGGGGCCGTACCCCGCGGCGACGTGACGGCCGTGCCCGACTTATTGCATGGCCGGCCACGCGCGGGCCCGGTCCGCGATCGCCGCCCGGTGTACGTCGACCTGATGCCGCCGTGCAACGCCGGGTGCCCCGCCGGTGAGAACATCCAGGCGTGGCTTTCTCATGCCCGGGCCGGACGCCACGAGCAAGCCTGGCGTCAGCTGATCGCCGACAATCCCTTCGCCGCCATCCACGGTCGGGTCTGCTACCACCCATGCGAATCTGTTTGCAACCGCGCGCATCTCGATGCTGCGGTCTCGATTCATGCGGTGGAGCGGTTCCTCGGCGACACCGCCCGCGACCAAGGGTGGCGGTTCGAGCCCGCACCGCAGCCGACCGGCAAGCGCGTCCTCGTGGTCGGCGCCGGGCCCAGCGGCCTGTCGGCCGCCTATCACCTGACCCGGCTGGGCCATCACGTGGAGGTCCGCGACACCGGCGCGGAGCCGGGCGGGATGATGCGCTACGGCATCCCGAACTACCGGCTGCCCCGCGACGTGCTGGACGCCGAGATAGAACGAATTGCCGCGCTCGGCGTGCAGTTGACATGCGGGCACCGTGTCGACGACCTCGCCGCTGAACGTGACGCCGGACGCTTCGATGCGGTGTTCGTGGCCGTGGGCGCCCATCTCGCCAAACGGGTCGACATCCCCTCCGCCGACGCCGGGTCGCTGCTGGACGCGGTGGCGTTCCTGCGCGGCGTCGCCTCCGGCGAACGACCCAACCTCGGCCGCCGAGTCGCCGTCTACGGGGGCGGCGACACCGCGGTGGACGCCGCCCGTGTCGCTCGCCGCCTGGGCGCCGAGGACACCGTCATCATCTACCGCCGCACCGCAGCCCAAATGCCCGCGCACGAACACGAGGTCGACGAGGCCGAGCGCGAGGGTGTTCGAATCAACTGGTTGCGCACGATTACCGCCTTCGAAGGTCCCGAGCTGCAGGTGGAGCTGATGCGGCTCGACGAATCCGGGCGCCCGTTGCCGACCGGACAATTTGAGACGCTCGCCGCCGACACCGTGATCATGGCGTTGGGACAAGAGACCGAGTCGGCGTTCATGCGGAGCCTGCCCGGAGTGGAGTTCGACGACGACGGTTCTGTGCGGGTGTCGTCATCGCTGATGACCGGCTGTCCCGGTGTGTTCGCCGGCGGTGACATGGTGCCCTGCGAACGCACCGTGACGGTCGGCGTCGGACACGGTAAAAAGGCGGCCCACCATATCGACGCGTGGCTGCGCGGCGGCTCCGGGGAGCGCCCGTCGAAGCATCCGGTCGCAGAATTCGACCAGCTGCACCTGTGGTACTTCGGTGATGCGTATCGGCGGGCGGAGCCCGAACTTCCTCCCGAACAACGCGTCACCGGATTCGACGAGATCGTCGGCGGCTTGTCAGCCGAGGCGGCGACATTCGAGGCCGGCCGGTGCTTGTCGTGCGGTAACTGCTTCGAGTGCGATGGCTGTCTGGGCGCCTGCCCGGAGGACGCGGTGATCAAGCTCGGACCCGGTCACCGCTATCGCTTCGACTACGACCGGTGCACCGGTTGTGCTACCTGCTACGAGCAGTGTCCGGTGCACGCCATCGAGATGATGCCGGAGCCGCGATGACGCGCACCACGGTGGACGGCAACGAGGCGGCGGCATCGGTAGCTTACCGGCTCAACGAAGTGTGCTGCATCTACCCGATCACCCCGTCCTCGCCCATGGCCGAGCTGGCCGACGACTGGTCGAGCCGGCATCGGCCCAACGTGTGGGGCACGGTGCCGACAGTGGTGGAGATGCAAAGCGAGGGCGGGGCGGCAGGCGCGCTGCACGGCGCCTTGCAGGGCGGAGCGTTGGCGACGACATTCACCTCGTCACAGGGCCTGCTGTTGATGATCCCGAACATGTACAAGATCGCCGGTGAGTTGACCGCGGCGGTGATCCATGTCGCGGCGAGATCAATTGCTGCGCAGGGTCTTTCGATATTCGGTGACCACCAGGATGTAATGGCAGTGCGCCAGACCGGCTTTGCGCTGCTGTCGTCGGCCTCGGTGCAGGAGGCCCACGACTTGGCCCTGGTCGCCCAAGCGGCCACGCTGCGCACCCGGGTGCCGTTTGTGCATTTCTTCGACGGCTTTCGCACCTCTCACGAGCTCAACACCATCGAGTTGCTCACCGACGACGACTTGCGAGCCCTGGTCCCTGAGGAGTTGATTCTGGCCCACCGCGACCGTGCACTGTCGCCGGATCGGCCGTTCATCCGCGGCACTGCGCAGAATCCCGACACCTACTTCCAGGCCCGCGAGACCGTCAACCCGTTCTACACCCGGGTGCCCGGGGTGGTCGAGGAACTGATGAACGAGCTTGGCCAGCGCACTGGACGCCCGATGCACATCGTCGACTACACGGGACACCCCCAGGCCGACCGGGTCTTGGTGCTGATGGGATCCGGCGGGGAGACTGCGGCCGAAACCGTGGCAACTCTTACCGCGCGTGGCGAGCGGGTCGGCGTCGTGCAGATGCGGCTGTATCGGCCATTTCCGGTGCAGGCGCTACTTGCCGCGCTGCCCCCGACCGTCCGCGCAATCGGCGTGCTGGACCGTACCAAAGAGCCCGGGTCGCTCGGCGAGCCACTGTATCTCGACGTCGTTGCCGCGCTGGCCGAGGCGCACCACAGCGGCGAACGGTCGCAGCTGCCGACGGTGTGCGGGGGGCGCTACGGGCTGTCCTCGAAAGAATTCACTCCGGCCATGGTCGCCGGTGTGTTCGCTGAGCTGGCCACCGACCGGCCACGAGCTCGCTTCACCGTCGGCATCGACGACGATGTCAGCGGCACGAGCATCAGCTACGACGCGGGGTTCGACATCGAGTCCGCCGACACAGTGCGCGCGGTGTTCTTCGGTATCGGCTCGGACGGCACAGTCGGCGCCAACAAGAACACCATCAAGATCCTCGGCACCGAGCAGAACCTGTACGCGCAGGGCTACTTCGTCTACGACTCCAAAAAGTCCGGCTCGCAGACCGTTTCGCATTTGCGGTTCGGGCCTGATCGGATCCGCGCACCCTACCTGGTGCAGCGCGCCGACTTCGTCGGCTGCCACCACGAGCGGTTCCTGCACAAGGTCGACGTACTGGGCCATGCCGCCCAGGACGCCGCGCTGTTGCTCAACAGCAGACATCCACCCGACCAGGTGTGGGACAGCCTGCCGGGCACCGTGCAACAGCAGATCATCGACAAACGCATCAGGCTGTATGTCATCGACGCCAGCACCATCGCCCGCGAGGTCGGGCTGGCCGGGCGGATCAACATCGTGCTGCAGACATGCTTTTTCGCCATCTCCGGTGTGCTGCCCCAGGACCAGGCGCTCGCCCGGATCAAAGACAGCATCGCCAAGACCTATGCCGGGCAGGGCGCTGACGTGGTAGCCCGCGAAGTCGACGCTGTCGATCGCGCCCTGCAACGACTGCACCCAGTCGACGTCCCCGACCGGATCAGCTCTACCTACGAGCCCGAGCCCCTTCTTCCCGCCGACGCAACGGATTTCGTGCGGACCGTGACCGCGGAGATGATGGCCGGCCGCGGGGACGCAGTGCCGGTCAGCGCCCTGCCGGTGGACGGCAGCTATCCCAGCGGCACCGCGGCCTACGAAAAACCCAACATCTCCGACCTCGTCGCGGTATGGGATCCCGACACCTGCATCCAGTGCGGCAACTGCGCATTTGTCTGCCCGCACAGCGTTATTCGCACCACGTTCTACGAGCAGGAGCGACTCCGTGATGCGCCGGCAACGTTCCCCTCGGCACCTCTCGATGCAGTCGGCCTCCCCAACACCCGCTACACACTGCAGGTATATGTCGAGGACTGCACCGGATGCAATTTGTGCGTGGAAGCCTGCCCGGCTGTTGTCCCCGGCACCCCGATCGCCAAGGCGATCAACCTGGCGCCGCGGGAACCGCTCATCGCCGCCGGACGGGAGAACATCGCGTTCTTCGAAACGCTGCCGGTGGCAAACCGATCGATGGTGGACTTCGGGACCGTGCGCGGTGCGCAGTTCCTGCAGCCGCTGTTCGAATTCCCCGGCGCGTGCGCGGGTTGCGGGGAAACCCCCTACCTGAAACTGCTGTCGCAGCTGTTCGGCGACCGGTTGATGATCGCCAATGCCACTGGCTGCTCGTCGATCTACGGCGGCAACTTGCCAACCACACCCTGGACGACCAACGCCGAGGGGCGCGGCCCCGCCTGGTCCAATTCGCTGTTCGAAGACAACGCGGAGTTCGGCCTCGGCCTTCGGCTTGCCGCTGACGCTCACCTCCGCCAAGTCCGTCAGCGGCTGACCGAACTGCGCGACGTCCTAGGCGCCGATCTCGTCGACGCCATCCTGACCGCCCCGCAACAGCGGGAATCAGAGCTGCACGCCCAGCGCCAGAGGGTAGCCGAACTGGTCAACCGGCTCGATAGGCTTCCGCCGGCGGTTGGCGACGAGTTGCGCAGCGTCATCGATCACCTGATTCGCCGCAGCGTGTGGATCGTCGGCGGAGACGGCTGGGCCTACGACATCGGCGCCGGTGGACTCGATCACGTGCTCGCCAGCGGGCGCAACGTCAATGTGCTGGTGCTCGACACCGAGGTGTATTCCAACACAGGCGGGCAGATGTCAAAGAGCACACCGTTGGGTGCGGTGGCCAAGTTCGCCGCCGGGGGCAAGACGGTGCCGCGAAAAGATTTGGCGCTACAGGCGATTTCGTACGGCAACGTCTACGTCGCGCAAGTCGCCATGGGCGCCGATCCGCAACAGACGCTGCTGGCCTTCCGGGAGGCCGAAGCCTACGACGGGCCGTCGATCGTGATCGCCTACAGCCACTGCATCGCACACGGCTTCGAGATGCGTTATGGCCTTGACCAGCAATACCGTGCGGCGGCCAGCGGGCACTGGCCGTTGATGCGATACAACCCGGTGCTGCGCGCCACAGGCTCGCCGCCATTCCTGCTGGATTCCCACCGCCCCCGCCTCCCGCTTGCCGACTATCGCTACCGCGAGCTGCGCTACCGGAGCCTGACCAACTCTGATCCGGACGAGGCCGAACGGCTTCTCGCGCTGGCGCAGGAGTCGATCGACCAGCGCTGGAAGATCTACGAAGACATGGCTTCTCGCGCTGCGCAACACTTTCCGTCCGACCCACGGAGGGAGCGCTGATGGACCTGTCCACCCGCTACCTTGGACTGAGCCTGCGCAACCCGCTGCTGGCCTCGGCGTCCCCGCTCAGCCGCACGGTCGATGGCGTGCGTCGGCTCGCCGACGCCGGTCTCGGCGCCGTGGTGATCCACTCGCTGTTCGAGGAACAACTGCGCCGCGAAGCCGAGTACAACGAGCGGATGGCCGCCCAGGGCAACGAAAGCTACGCCGAGTCGCTCACCTACTTCCCTCCCACCGTCGATGACGGTCAGGGCCCTGCGCGGTATCTCCGTCTTGTCGAACGCGCGGCGGCCGCGGTCGATATCCCCGTCATCGGCAGCCTCAACGCGTCCACGCCCGGGAGCTGGGCGCGGTACGCCCGCTCCATCCAGGACGCCGGCGCGGCGGCGATCGAGGTGAACATCTACTACCTTCCTGGCGACACCCGCGTCGACGGTGCAGGGGTGGAGCAGCGCCATCTCGACGTGCTGGCAGCGGTCAAGAGCGCAGCGACCGTGCCGGTCGCGGTCAAGCTCAGCCCATATTTCAGCGCGACCGCCGACATGGTGCATCGGCTAGACGCCGCAGGTGCGGACGGACTGGTGCTGTTCAACCGGTTTCTGCAGCCTGACATCGACCCGGAAAATCTCACCACCGTGCGCGCTGTCACGCTGTCAACGCCGGCGGAGACCCGATTGCCGCTGACCTGGATCGCATTGCTGCGCGGGCGGGTACGCGCCTCGCTGGCCGCTAGCACCGGGGTCGAGCAAGCTGCCGACGTGGCCAAGTATCTGCTCGCGGGGGCTGACGTTGTGCAATCGGCGTCGGCGCTGCTGCGCCACGGTCCCGAGTACGCGGGTGTGCTGCTGCAGGGATTGCAGGATTGGATGAGCCGCAAGGGATTTCAGGCCCTCGATGAGGTGCGCGGGCTGCTGGCGGCGCCCGACGCCGAGGGCTGGGCGGCGCGAGAGCGGGCGGACTACGTCTGGGCGGTCCGCGAAGCCAACAGCGGGGCCTACGGCACCTACTGACGGAGCAAGCACACGGAGGATCAGGTCATGAGCAGGTTTAGCTACATTCGCTTCTTCGAAGAGTTTGGTATCGATGACGTGCCGCTCGTCGGCGGTAAGAATGCCTCGCTTGGCGAGATGTTCCAGAAGCTGTCTGGGCAGGGCGTCCGCGTCCCTCACGGGTTCGCCATCACCGCCGAGGCCTACAAACATATGTTGGACAGCGCCGGCGCCTGGGACGCGCTGCATGCCGAGCTCGACGATCTCGACCCGGCCGACGTCACCGCGTTGGCGCGCAAAGGCAAACGTGCCCGTGAGATCGTCTACGGCGCCGGGCTTCCTGACGACCTGGCCGCCGAGATCGTGGACGCCTACCGCATGCTTCAGGACGAGTACGGCGAGGAGGTCAGTCTCGCTGTGCGAAGCTCGGCGACCGCCGAGGACCTGCCGACGGCGAGCTTCGCCGGCCAGCAGGACACCTATCTCAACATCAAGGGTCCCGAGAGTCTCCTCGACGCGTGCCGCCGTTGTTTCGCCAGCCTGTTCACCGACCGGGCCATCCACTATCGCATCGACCAGGGCTTCGACCATTTCAAGGTCTGGCTGTCGATCGGCGTGATGAAGATGGTGCGCTCCGACATTGCCTCGTCGGGTGTGATGTTCTCCATCGACACCGAGTCGGGCTTCAACGACGTCGTGTTCGTGACGGGCTCCTACGGCCTTGGCGAGAACGTGGTTCAGGGCGCCGTCGACCCCGACGAGTTCTACGTCCACAAGCCGACTTACCTGGCCGGCCACCGCGCCGTGCTGCGCCGCCTGGTCGGCGACAAGGCGGTGAAGATGGTCTTCGTCGAAGGTGAGACGAAGAACACGACCCGCAACATCCCGACGCCGAAGGCCGACCGCGCTCGTTTCTGCCTCACCGATGAGGACGTTCTCGAGCTGGCTGGCTACGCCTGCGCCATCGAGCGGCACTACGGGCGGCCGATGGACATGGAGTGGGCCAAAGACGGTCTCGACGGGCAGCTCTACATCGTCCAGGCCCGCCCCGAGACAGTGGCCTCCCAGCGCAGCCTGACGACAGTGGATACCTATGTGCTCGAGGGCAAAGGCGAGGTGCTCACCGAGGGCCGGTCGGTCGGCGAGAGGGTCGCCTCGGGCGTGGCGAAACGGATCGAGAACATCGGGAACATGTCGGACTTCCGGCCCGGCGATGTACTGGTCGCCGACACCACCACGCCGGACTGGGAGCCGATCATGAAGATCGCCGCCGCGATCGTCACCAACCGCGGCGGGCGCACCTGCCACGCGTCGATCATCGCGCGCGAACTTGGCATCCCGGCTGTGGTCGGCGCAGGCGATGCGACCACGCGCGTTCCAGATGGTGCCGTCGTCACGGTGTCGTGCGTTGAGGGCGATACCGGGCGCGTGTACCGCGGCGAGGTGGGCTTCCACGTGGATCGCACCGAGGTGGCTGGCCTGGCGCGGCCGCGAACCCAGATCATGGTCAACCTCGGAAACCCCGACCTCGCTTTCAAGACGTCGTTCCTGCCGAACGATGGTGTGGGACTGGCTCGGATGGAATTCATCGTCAGTGAATACATCAAGGTTCACCCGCTGGCCCTGCTGCACCCAGAGAAGGTCGACGACCCTGAGGCTCGCCGGACGATCGATCGGCTCACCCACGGCTACTCCGACGGGGGCGCCTTCTTCGTGGAGCGCCTGTCTGAGGGAATCGGCACGATCGCGGCCGCCTTCTGGCCCAAGCCCGTGGTGGTGCGGATGTCGGACTTCAAGACCAACGAATACGCCAGCCTGATCGGCGGGAGCGGCTTCGAGCCATCCGAGAGCAACCCGATGATCGGCTTTCGCGGCGCCTCGCGCTACGCGCATCCGGCCTATGCCGAGGGCTTCGCGCTGGAGTGCCGCGCGATGCAACGGGTCCGCGAGGAGATGGGCCTGACCAACGTCATCATCATGCTCCCGTTCGTGCGCCGAGTTGCCGAGGCGGACCTGGTGCTGAAGACGATGGCCGAACTCGGTCTGCAGCGCGGCCAAAACGGGCTTGAGGTTTACGCGATGTGCGAGATTCCGAACAACGTGCTCCTTCTCGATGAGTTCGCCAAACGCTTCGACGGCTTCTCCATCGGCTCCAACGACCTGACTCAGCTCACTCTCGGCGTCGACCGCGACAGCGAGATCGTGGCCTTCGACTATGACGAACGCGACGAGGGTGTCAAGGAGATGATTCGCATGGCCGTGGAAGGCTGCCGCCGCAACGGGATCCACTCGGGGCTGTGTGGACAAGCGCCTTCGGATTACCCGGACATGGCCGAGTTCTTAGTCCGCCTCGGTATCGACTCGATAAGCCTGAACCCCGATGTGGTGGTGAAGACCACCCGCCAGATCCTCCAGCTGGAGCAGCAGGTCGTGCCGGTGCAATGAACGCGACCGCACTCCACTGCCGCGCGGCCGCGGACCGGGTGCTTATAAGGAACGGCGACATGAATTCCCCCGTTACCATCGACCCGCGTTACCACGACGCGGTGATCTTCGACCTCTACGGTGTGCTTACCGATGCCGCCTCCGTTCAACGCGCGGCGTGGGCGTCGCTTTTCAACGACTATCTGGTGCGGCGGCCTGCGCACGAAGACGAGGATCACTCTGCCTTCACCGACAACGACTATTGGCAGCTGGTCGACGGTAAGCCGCGCCCTGACGGGGTCGCCGACTTCCTGGCGTCGCAGGGGATCTCGCTACCCCGCGGCGTACCGTCGGACACCGGCGAAGACACGATATGCGGGCTGGCCAATCGCCAGCAGCAGCTATACGCGGATCTGTTGGACCGGGAGGTGCCGCTTTTCGCGGCCATGGTCGCCCTGGTGCGAAAGTTGCGGTGCATCGATGCCGCCACGGCGACCCACTCATCGAGCCCCGGCTGCCCACAAGTGTCGGAGGTTGCCGGGGTTGACGGCCTGCTCGATGTCTACATCGACGGGACCGCCGCCGACGGGCTCAGCATTGCCGGGAACCCACTCCTCGTTGTCCGTCTGGAGGCCGCGCACGTTCTGGACGCCGCCCGCAGACTCGGTGTGAATCCCCAACGCACGGTCATCGTCGGGGACACCGAAGCAGGGCTCTCCGTGGGTCGCGACGCCGGATTCGCCCTCGTCATCGGTGTCGACAGCACCGGACACGCCGACGGACTATTACAGTGTGGCGCCGACGTCGTGGTCGTCGACCTCGCCGATATCGCTGTGCGCATCGGCGACAAGCGAATCTCGGAAATCCCGAATGCGCTGGAATCTTATGGCCAGCTGGCCGGCATTGCCATCGGCCGCGAGTCGCTGTTGTTTCTCAACTACGATGCAGCGCTGTCCCAGATCGTTTCCGATCCGGGCGCGGTCGCGCTGGTCGACGGAGCGGCCCAGGCGCTGCAAAGCCTGGCCGATGTGTCCCCCGTCGTGGTAATCAGCGGCCGCGATCTTGCCGATATCCGCGGCCAGGTGGGCGTACCGGGGATCTGGTATGCGGGTAGCCACGGGGTTGAGCTAGTCGGGCCGGACGGCAGCCACCGCGAGCACGAGGCGGGGGTGGCCGCGGTACCCGTTCTGGCGGACACGGCCGCCGAATTACGCGACACCCTGGAGCAGATTCCGGGAGTGCGAGTGGTGCACACGCGCTTCGCCGTCGCGGTGCACTACCGTGAGGTGGCATCGGAGCACATCGGCGAGATCGTCGCGACAACGCGCCGGCTCGGAAAGCGAAATAACCTACGGCTCACGCATGGGCGCATGCTGGTCGAGTTGCGGCCGGACGTCGACTGGGACAAGGGATCCAGACTGGCATGGATCCAGTCCCACATCGACGAATCGAAATCCCGGGTCCCGATCTATATCGGCGGCGACCTCACCGACGAGGACGCGTTCGAGGCGGTTCAACTCGGCGGGATCGGGATCGCCGTGCGGCAAGACGACGACGACCGCAGGACGGCCGCCCGCTTCGTTCTGGACAGCCCCGATGAGGTGCGGGAGGTGCTCGAGCTAGGGTCGCGGTGGCTGGCCGACAAGCACAGGATCGCTACCGAGGCTTGGAATTTCACCTTCGAGGGTTACGACCCCGCCAATGAGAAACTGCGCGAGGCGTTGTGCACGGTAGGAAACGGCTACTTCGCCACCAGAGGCGCGGCACCGGAATCGAAGGCCGGGCAGGTGCACTATCCGGGCACCTATGCCGCTGGGGTGTACAACCGTCTGGTCGATAACATATCGGGTATCACGATCGACAATGAGAGCCTGGTGAACCTGCCCAACTGGCTTCCCCTCACTTTCCGGATCGACGGCGGCGACTGGTTCGACATCGACAACGTCACCGTGCTCTCCTATCGGCAGACTCTCGATCTTCGCGGCGCGGTACTCACCAGGGAAGTGCGCTTCCGTGACAACGCCGGCCGGACGAGTTCGGTGACACAACGACGATTCGTCGCCATGCACACGCCGCATGTCGCTGCGCTGACCACCGCAATCCTCGCCGAGGATTGGTCGGGCAGGATCGAGATCCGTTCGACCCTGGACGGCAACGTCCGAAACTCGCTGGTCGAGCGGTACCGGGACTTGGCCAACAAGCATCTGGAACTGCAGCATAAGCGCGAAACTGCCGACGATTCAGTGCTTCTGGCGGTTCAGACGAACCAATCGCAAATCCCCATTGCCCTGGCGGCGCGAACTACGCTGTGGCGCGGCGAGACCCGGGTCCCGCCGAAAGAGAGCGAAGCGACCGCGGGAGCGTCTGCCACCTACCGGCTTGTGGATCAGGACGCGGAAATCGGTCACGACATCGACGTCGAGATGACAATGGGTGAGACGTTGACGGTGGAGAAGATGGTGACCTTCTTCACCGGCCGCGACGTCGCGACGTCGGAGCCCGCCGACGCGGCCCAGCGTTGGCTGAGCGGACTCGGCCGGTTCAGCGAGGTTTTCGAGCGGCATCTAACCACCTGGAGCCATCTATGGGAGCGCTCGTCCATCGAATTCGATCAATTCAGAGACGAATTGCGTGTGCTGCGATTGCATGTGCTGCATCTGCTGCAGACGGTTTCACCCAACTGCGCCGACCTTGATGTCGGGGTGCCGGCACGCGGCTTGCACGGTGAAGCCTACCGCGGGCACATCTTTTGGGACGAACTGTTCATCTTCCCGGTACTCAACCTGCGATTTCCGATGATCACCCGGTCCCTGCTGCTCTACCGCTACCGGCGGCTGCCCGAGGCCTGCCGCGCCGCCCGGGAGGCCGGCTACTCCGGTGCCATGTTCCCGTGGCAGTCGGGCAGCGACGGGCGGGAGGAAAGCCAACGGCTGCACCTCAATCCGCGCAGCGGCCGGTGGAACCCCGACGCTAGCGCTCGCGCGCACCATATCGGGATTGCCGTCGCCTACAACGCGTGGAAGTTCTACCAGACCACCGGGGACCTCGCGTATCTGATCGACTACGGCGCCGAGATGCTGGCGGAGATCGCCCGCTTCTGGGTCAGCAGGGCCACCTTCGACCAAGAGCGCGACCGCTACAGCATCCGTGGCGTTATCGGGCCCGACGAGTTCCATTCCGGCTACCCGAACGCGCCCTACGACGGCATCGACAACAACGCCTACACCAATGTGATGGCGGTGTGGGTGATCATGCGGGCATTCGACGCGCTGGAACTGCTGCCGCTGCCGAACCTGCTCGACCTCCGGGAAAAGCTGCGACTGCGCGACGACGAACTGGCTCGCTGGAACGAGGTGAGCCGACGGATGTTCGTCCCCTTCCACGACGGCGTGATCAGCCAGTTCGAAGGATACGGTGACCTGGAGGAACTGGATTGGGACCGCTACCGCGACAAGTATGGGACCATCCAGCGCCTGGACCGCATCCTGGAGGCGGAACACAATGACGTCAATCGCTACAAGGCCTCCAAGCAAGCCGATGCGCTGATGCTGCTCTACCTGATGTCGTCGACCGAGTTGCGTGAGCTGCTGGACCGGCTCGGCTATCGGTTCACATCTGAGCAGATCCCGACAATGGTGGACTACTACCTGGCGCGGACGTCGCACGGCTCGACGCTTTCTGGCGTGGTGCACAGCTGGGTGCTGGCCAGGGCCAACCGCGAGCGAGCAATGGAGTTCTTCCAAGAGGCTCTGATCTCCGACGTTGCCGATATCCAAGGCGGCACCACGTCGGAAGGTATTCACTTGGCGGCGATGGCAGGCAGTGTCGACCTCATGCAGCGTTGCTTTACCGGAATGGAGACCCGGGGCAACCGCATCATCCTCGACCCGCACTGGCCGGAAACACTCGGGGAGTTGGCCATGCCGATCCACTACCGCGGCCTGCACCTGCACCTGCGGGTCAGCGGCAAGGGCGTGATCATCAGCGTGGATCCACGGGGTGCCGGCGGAATCGACGTGGAATGCCATGGTCAGGTCAACCGGCTGACTCCCGGCAGCACTGTCGAATTCGTCGGCAGACCGTTGCAATACGGACGAACAGGAAGAGAGCCATGACCGCGACCGTCGGCCTGGACCGGGACACCCTGGACATGATGCTGGACTCATTGGACGAGTTCGTCGCCGCGAACCTCCCGGACGAGCGCCTGCTGGAACTCGACCATGAGGACATCTGTCCGGAGGAGACCATCCGTGCGATGTGCGGTGAGGACCTCGGCGTGCACCTGGTGTTCATCCCCGAGGAGTACGGGGGGCTGGGCGGCGGGGCGTTCGACTCGTATCGGGTGTGTGAACGACTTGCGCGCATCGACATCGGGGTCGCGACATCGGTGTTCGCCACGTTTCTCGGTACCGACCCGATCCTGATCGGCGCGACTTCCGAGCAGCGCAAGGAGTGGCTGGGGCGCATCGCCGAGGAGGGCATCCTGTTCGCCTACGGCGCGACCGAGCCCGAGGCGGGTAGCGACCTGGGCGCCATGAAGACGACGGCCACTCCCGTCGAGACCGACGGGCAGGTGACCGCATATCGGATCACCGGGCGTAAGCAGTGGATCAGCAACGGCTCGATCGCCGACGTCTATTCGATTCTGGCACTAGCCCCCGGCGGCCCGTCCTGGTTCATCGTAGAGAAGGACACCGCAGGCTTCTCGGCGGCGCCACCGGAAGACAAGCACGGTATCCGGCTGTCGAACACCGCCGCGCTGTTTCTCGATGACGTGGTGGTACCGGCGGAGAACCTGGTGGGCCGCGAGGAAGGCCGCGGGTTCACCCAGGCCCAGCAGGTCTTCGGCTACACGCGGGTGATGGTCGCCGCGTTTGGCCTTGGCGGCGGCTGGGCGGCCCTGGACCGGGCGATCGACTACTCCATCAACCGGGTGCAGGGCGGCGCACCGCTGGCGAACAAGCAGGGCTATACGCACAAGCTGATCGTGCCGCACGCGGTACGACTGGAGGCGGCGCGCGCCTTCCTCGAGGAGACCGCCACCCGAATCGACGACGGCGAGGGCGCCGGCGGCGCGCTCAACACCGAAGGCGCGATCGCGAAGTATCTGGCGACCGAGGCCGGCAACGCGGCGGCAGAGGCCGCGATCCAGGCGCACGGCGGGTACGGCTACACCCGTCCGTACCTGGTGGAAAAGATCAAGCGGGACGTCCGGATCACCACGATCTACGAGGGGACCTCGGAGATCCTGGAGATGACCATCGCCCGCGACCGCTGGCAGCAGCACCTCAAGACATCCGGCGCCTACTACCGCGACATGGCGCGCGAGCTCGCTGAGGTTGCCGACGACTGCGGCGGCCCGACGGCCGCGCTGGCACAGGAGTGCCTGGCTGCGGTGCTGGAGGCCTGCCGGGTGGGTCGGCTGACCAGAAATCAGCACGTTCTGCTGAGACTGGGTGAACTGACGGCCTACGCCGAATGCGCGGGCGCGCTGGCCCGCCGCGCCGCGGCGGCTGTCGCCAACGCATTGCCGGAAAAGGCCGACACCCGCTTCACGCCCGCGGCACTGGCCGCCGTCAGTCGAGTGTTCGCCCGGGAGGCGGCGTTGAAGGTTGCCGAAGAGGGCTTGCGGTGGGTGTCCGGCGCGGGTACCGGGGCGGATCTGGCCGCAACCCTGCCGCTCGACCGGGTACGGGCCGCGCAGTCCGGTCTGCTCGCTGACATGAACCTGGTGGCAGATGCGCTTTACGGACGGGAGGTCCGAGCAACATGACAACCACAGTGCACGAACCGATTGCGGTGGTCGGTGTCGCCGCGATCATGCCCGAAGCACCTGATGCGGCCACGTTCTGGGCCAACATCAAGGCAGGCCGCTACAGCATCAGCGACGTGCCGCCCGAGCGGTGGGACCCCGAGTTGTACTACGACCCTGACCCGCACGCGACGGACAAGACGTACTCCCGCATCGGCGGGTGGGTCCGCGACTTCCCGTGGGAGCCGCTGGCGTGGAAGTTGCCGATACCGCCGGCGGTCAGCGCGCAGATGGATTGTGGCCAGCAGTGGGCGGTGGCGGGCACCCGTTCGGCGCTGCTCGACGCGGGCTGGCCGGACAAAACGGTGGACCCGGAACGAGTCGCCGTCATCATCGGCAACGCCATCGGCGGCGACAAACAGCACGCCAGCAACCTGCGGATCGCGTATCCCAGGTTCGCCCGCGAGCTGCGCGCCGCACCGTCGTTCGCGGCCCTGCCGGAGCCGGTGCGCGAAGCCGTGCTAGCCGAGACCCGGGCCTCGTTTGTCGCTATGTTCGACGAGATCACCGAAGACACCATGCCCGGAGAACTGGCGAACATAACAGCCGGCCGGGTGGCGAACCTGTTCAACTTCCGCGGCCCGAACTTCACCACCGACGCGGCGTGCGCGTCGGGGCTGGCCGCCATGTCGGCCGCGGTGCGCGGGTTGCAGGCCGGCGACTTCGATGCCGCGATCACCGGCGGCGTCGACCGCAACATGGACGCACCGGCTTTCGTGAAGTTCTGCAAGATCGGCGCGCTCTCGGCGACCGGCACGCGCCCGTTCGACGCCGGCGCCGACGGTTTCGTGATGGGCGAGGGCGCCGCGCTGTTCGTCCTCAAGCGACTGTCCGACGCCGAGCGCGACGGTGACCGGATCTACGCGGTGCTGCTCGGCCTCGCCGGCTCAAGCGACGGCCGCGGCAAGGGTATTACGGCACCCAACCCGGTCGGGCAGCGGCTGGCGGTGGAGCGCGCCTGGCAGGTCGCCGGTGTCGACCCAGCGCTGGCCAGCTACATCGAGGCCCACGGCACCTCCACGCGCGTCGGCGACGCAACCGAGCTGGCCAGCTTGACCGATGTGTTCCGCAAGGCCGGCGCGGCGAACCATTCGATCGCGCTGGGGTCGGTCAAGTCCAACATCGGCCACCTCAAAGGCGCGGCCGGTGCCGCGGGCTTCTTCAAGACGGTGCTCAGCCTCCACGAGAAGGTGCTGCCGCCTAGCCTGCACTTCGAGAACCCCAACGAGAACGTGGACTGGGACGACGTCCCGTTCCGGGTCAACACCGAACTTCGCGAGTGGCCCGCAGCCGAGAGCGGCGTGCGTTACGCGGGAGTGAGCGCCTTCGGGTTCGGCGGCACCAACTTCCACGCGGTCGTCGAGGAGTACGTGCCCGGCCGGCACCGGCCACCCCAAGAGGCCCGGTCATATCCGGGCGCGACGATCGCCGCCGGTTCGCCGACGGTGGCCCCACCTGCCGCCCCTGCCGTCGAGCACGGATCCCCGGCCACGGGCGCCTCGGCGACCGTTGCCCCGAGCGGGCCGAAGGCGCCGCTGCGGGGGGCTGCCGTGGTCGGCGGTGCAGACGCGGCCGAGGTGGCGGAGCAACTGGAGCGGCTGGGCGCCGAGGCGTCTGCCGGCCGCGCCCCCGCGCCCGCCGCACCGGACCCCGCACTGGCCAGCGCGGCCGTTCGAGTCGCCATCGACTACGCCGATGCCGCCGAGCTGGCGGCCAAGGCGGCAAAGGCGGTGCAGGCGCTGCGGGCCGACAGCCCGCCCATGTGGCGGATGCTGCGCGCCCAGGGTGTCTTTGTCGGTCGCGGCGCACCGGGGAAGGTCGCGTTCCTCTACACCGGCCAGGGGTCGCAGTACCTAAACATGCTGCGCGACCTGCGGCAGCGCGAGCCGATCGTGGCCGCGACGTTCGACGAGGCCGACCGGGTCATGACACCGCTGCTGGGCAAGCCGCTCACCGATTACCTCTTCGCCGACAGCACCGACAAAGCCGCCGCGCAGCGGCTGGAACAACAGCTCATGCAGACCGAGATCACCCAGCCGGCGGTGCTGGCCACCGATTTGGGGCTGACCCGGCTGCTCGACGCGTACGGCGTGCGCCCAGACATGGTGATGGGCCACAGCCTAGGGGAGTACGGCGCCCTGGTGGCCGCCGGCGCGCTGTCGTTCAACGCCGCCTTGGATGCGGTCAGCGCCCGGGGCCGGGGGATGGCGGGCCTGTCGACGGCCGACAACGGCGCCATGGCGGCCGTGTCCGCCCCGCTGGCCGAGATCGAGCGGATTGTCGCCGAGACCGACGGATATGTCGTCGTCGCGAACATCAACAGCACCAGCCAGGCCGTGATCGGCGGTGCCACCGATGCCGTGGAGGCTGCGGTCGCGGCGTTTAAGGCCGCCGGCATGGATGCGCGTCGGATCCCTGTCAGCCACGCGTTTCACACCGCGATCGTGGCGCCGGTCAGCGAACCGCTCAAGGTCGCACTGCGCCGACTCGACATCCGGCCGCCACGCCTGCCGATCGTGTCGAACGTGACCGGTGCTTTTTATCCGCCGGACGCCGACGTCGACACCATGCTCGATCTGCTCGGCCGCCAGGTGGCCTCGCCGGTCCGGTTCATCGACGGGCTGCGCACGTTGCACGCGGCGGGTGCCCGCATCTTCGTCGAGGTCGGCCCAAAGAAGGCGCTGCACGGCTTCGTCGAGGACGTCCTCGGCGACGATGTGCTCGCCCTGTTCACCAACCACCCGAAAACCGGCGATGTCGCCTCGTTCAACCAGGCGTTGTGCGGGCTGTACGCCGCCGGGCTCGGGTTCGCTCCGCTGCCCGCCGCGGCCGCGGCCAGCCCGGCCGTCGCCGCCGTGGCGGTCCCGGCCGTCGACGCACCTACAGTCCCAAGCGGGAGGACCGCGATGACCAGCGAACAGTACGCCGCACTGGGCCGCCACCTTGTCGACGTCGTCGAACACGGGATGGATGCCGCGTCCGGCACAGCCGCTTCCCTGACTTCCGGCGCTGCGGCGCCGGCCGTTACCGAACCGGTGGTGGTGACCGGCGCGGCGCTCGGCCTGCCCGGTGTGGAGCGGGTCTTCGACGACGAGAACATCGCCCGTATCCTGGGCGGCCAGCAGTTCATCGACACCATCCCACACGCACTGCGCCGTGCGATGGTCGACCGGCACATCACCCGCCTGGTCAAGCGCGCGTCCGGCGACCCCACGTTCGAGACGATCGACAACGAGGCCGACGTCATCAAACTGGCCGCCCGCGCCGCGCCGCTGGATGTGGTGTCGGAGTTCGGGGTGGACGCCGCCCGCGACGCCGCGCTGGACTCGACCACCAGGCTGGCCATCGGTTCCGGCTTCGACGCGCTGCGCGACGCCGGAATCCCGTTGGTCATGCACTACAAGACCACGACACTGGGCACCCAGCTGCCGGACCGGTGGGGGCTGCCGGATTCGATGCGTGACGACACCGGCGTCATCTTCGCCTCCGCCTTCCCCGGATACGACAACTTCGCCCAAGACCTCGAGCGCTACTACACCGACCGGGGCAACCGGGAGCAATTGCTCGCGCTGGAGGCTGTACGCGCCCGGATGAGCGGTGACGAACCGGCTGCGGCGGAGGTTGACCGGCGCATCCTCGAGCTGCGCCACGCTCTCGAGTCCGACCCGTACATGTTCGACCGTCGGTTCATCTTCCGGTGCCTGCCGATGGGCCATTCGCAGTTCGCCGAGATCATCGGTGCACGCGGGCCGAACACCCAGATCAATGCCGCGTGTGCGAGCACCACCCAGGCGACGACGCTCGCCGAGGACTGGATTCGGGCCGGCCGCTGTCGCCGGGTGATCGTGGTGTCCGCCGATAACGTCACCTCCGACGCGCTGCTGCCCTGGATTGGGTCGGGATTCCTGGCGTCCGGGGCGGCCGCCACAGACGACATCGTGGAGGAGGCCGCCATGCCGTTCGACCGGCGCCGGCACGGGATGATCGTCGGCATGGGGGCGGCGGCTTTCGTGGTGGAGTCCGCCGAGGCCGCCCGGGAACGCGGGCTGCAACCCATCTGCGAAGTCCTCGGCACCGTCACCGCGAACAGCGCTTTCCACGGCACCCGGCTGAACGTCGAGCACATCGGCGGCGTCATGGAGGACCTGCTTGCCCAGGCCGAGGCTCGCGGCGTGGACCGGCACGCCATCGCGCCCAGCACCGTATTCGTGTCCCACGAGACGTACACACCGGCCCGCGGAGGTAGTGCGGCCGCCGAGATCAACGCGCTGCGCCGGGTGTTCGGGCCGGACGCCGACGCCGTCGTCATAACCAACACCAAGGGCTTCACCGGGCACGCGATGGGCGCCGGCGTGGAGGATGTCGTCGCCATCAAGTCCCTGGAGACCGGTTTGGTCCCTCTGGTGCCCAATTACAAAGAACCGGATCCTGAGCTGGGCCAGCTGAACCTGTCGGTGGGTGGCAGCTATCCGGTGCGGTACGCGCTGAGGCTGGCCGCTGGGTTCGGCTCGCAGATTGCGATGACGCTGATGCGCTGGACCCCGATGCCCGACGGGCGTCACCGCCTGCCGGACGAACTCGGGTATGAGTACCGGATTGTGGACCAGGCTGCCTGGCGGCGCTGGCTGACGACGGTGGCTGGGACCGACGCCGAGCTGGAGGTCGTCCAGCACCGGCTGCGGATCGTCGACACCGGTGCGCCGGTGCAGGCGGTCCCGGTGCCGGCTCCAACGCACGCGCCGACGACCCAGGCCGCCCCCGTGGTGCCTACACCGGTGGCGTCCGCACCCGCCCCTGTGGCGCCGATGCCGGCACCTGCAGCAGCGCCGACCACCGAGCCGCCGGCCGAGGCACCTGCCGCGGCGCCCGCACCCGCCGCAGCGCCCGCCGAGGCGCCTGCGCCGGCGGCGGCACCGGTCGGTGACGAGGTCACCGACGTCGTGGTCGGCGTCGTCTCCCGGCTCACCGGATACCCCCCCGAGCTGCTCGACGTGGATCTTGACCTGGAGGCCGACCTGGGTGTGGACACGGTCAAACAGGCCGAGATCTTCGCCGCGATCCGCGAGCACTACGGTGTCGCCCGCGATGACAGCCTCAACCTGCGCGAGTTCCCCACCCTGACCCATGCCATCGGCTGGATCCGCGACAAAACCGGGATCCCCGCACCGGCAGCCACCGCGCCACCGCAAACGGCGCCCAGCACCGAAACACCGGCGGCGGCCCCTGCACCTGCCGCGGCGCCCGCACCCGCCGCAGCGGCCCAAGCGCCGGCGGCGGCGGCACCGGCCGGTGACGAGGTCACCGACACCGTGGTCGGCGTCGTCTCCCGGCTCACCGGATACCCCCCCGAGCTGCTCGACGTGGATCTTGACCTGGAAGCCGACCTCGGCGTGGACACCGTCAAACAGGCCGAGATCTTCGCCGCCATCCGCGAGCATTTCGGCGTCGCCCGCGACGACACCGTCAACCTGCGCGACTTCCCCACCCTGACCCATGCCATCGGCTGGATCCGCGACAAAACCGGGATCCCCACACCCACACCGGCAGCCACCGCGCCACCGCAAACGGCGCCCAGCACCGAAACACCGGCGGCGGCCCCTGCACCTGCCGCGGCGCCCGCACCCGCCGTAGCGGCCCAAGCGCCGGCGGCGGCGGCACCGGCCGGTGACGAGGTCACCGACACCGTGGTCGGCGTCGTCTCCCGGCTCACCGGATACCCCCCCGAGCTGCTCGACGTGGATCTTGACCTGGAGGCCGACCTCGGCGTGGACACCGTCAAACAGGCCGAGATCTTCGCCGCCATCCGCGAGCATTTCGGCGTCGCCCGCGACGACACCGTCAACCTGCGCGACTTCCCCACCCTGACCCATGCCATCGGCTGGATCCGCGACAAAACCGGGATCCTCGCCCCGCCCGCCGAAGCGGCCCCTGCACCTGCCGCGGCGCCCGCACCCGCCGCAGCGGCCCAAGCGCCGGCGGCGGCGGCACCGGCCGGTGACGAGGTCACCGACACCGTGGTCGGCGTCGTCTCCCGGCTCACCGGATACCCCCCCGAGCTGCTCGACGTGGATCTTGACCTGGAGGCCGACCTCGGCGTGGACACCGTCAAACAGGCCGAGATCTTCGCCGCCATCCGCGAGCATTTCGGCGTCGCCCGCGACGACACCGTCAACCTGCGCGACTTCCCCACCCTGACCCATGCCATCGGCTGGATCCGCGACAAAACCGGGACCCTCGCCCCGCCCGCCGAAGCGCCCGTGGCGCAACCGGCACCGCCGTCCGGCACCGAAGCACCCGCGGCGGCCCGAAGCGAAATGCCCTCGACCCCCACCATCACCGGCGACATCGCCGCCACCGACCAGATCCCGCGGCGGGTGCCGGTACCCGCGCTGCGGCCCAAGTTGGCGGACTGCGTGCCGACCGGGGTCACCCTCGGCGCCGGTACCCGTGTCGTGGTCATGCGCGACCAGGGCGGCGTCGCAGACGCGCTGACCGCCCGGCTAACCCGGCTCGGCGTCGACGTGCTGGCGATGCGCCCGGACGACGACATCGACACCGTGCTCGCCGATGCTGCGGTCGACGGCGTGTACTGGCTGGCGGCGCTGGACGACGAGGGCCCCCTGGAGAACTTGGACCTTGCCGGCTGGCACGAAGCACTGCGGTGCCGGGTGCGCAACCTCTACACCACCATGCGGCGGCTGTACGAGCGCAGCCCGTTCCTGGTCGTCGCCACCCGGTTGGGCGGATACCACGGCTACGACACGGCCGGGGCGACCTGCCCGCTGGGCGGCGCGGTCACCGGGTTCGCCAAGGCGTACCGGCGAGAGCGGGCCGACGCCCTCGTCAAGGCCGTCGACTTCCCGCCAGGCCGGAAGACGGCAGCGCTGGCCGATGTGCTGATCGACGAGACCCTGCGCGATCCCGGCTGCGTCGAGGTCGGCCACGCCGGCGGACGGCGCTGGGGTATCGGCCTGGTGGAGCGCCCGTTCCCCGACACACACGAGGCCGGCGAAGTGCTCGGCCCCGATCCAGTCTTCGTCGTCACCGGCGCCGCCGGCAGCATCGTGTCCGCGATCACCGCCGACCTGGCCGCGGCGTGGCGTGGCACGTTCCACCTGCTCGACCTCACCCCGCAGCCCGACCCGGCCGACGCCGACCTACGCCGGTACACCGAGGACCGGGAAGGGTTCAAGACCGAACTGGCCGCCCGGATGCGCGAGCGGGGCGAACGCCCGACACCCGTGCTGATCGAGCGGGAGCTGGCGCGCTTCGAGCGCCTGCAGGCCGCGCTGGCCGCGGTCCGCGCCGTTGAGACGGCGGGCGGGTCGGCGCACTACCACAGCGTCGACCTCACCGACGCGGGCGCGGTGGAAAAGGTGATGGCCCAGGTGCGCGACACCAGCGGGCGCATCGACGTCCTGCTGCACGCCGCCGGGGTCGAGGTCAGCCACGCGCTGCCCGACAAACAGCCTGGCGAGTTCGATCTGGTGCTCGGGGTCAAGGGTGACGGGCTGTTCAACGTGCTGCATGCCGTCGGCGCGCTCCCGCTGGGAACCGTCGTGGCGTTCAGTTCGGTGGCCGGTCGTTTCGGCAACGTCGGACAGACCGACTACAGCGCCGCCAACGACCTGCAGTGCAAGGTGTTGAGCAGCCTGCGCCGCACCCGTCCCGGGGTGCGCGCGCTGGCGATCGACTGGACCGCGTGGGGCGGCATCGGGATGGCCACCCGCGGATCGATCCCGAAGATCATGGCGGCGGCCGGGGTGGACATGCTGCCCGCGGAGGCGGGCGTGGCGTGGATCCGGCGCGAGCTGGGCACCGGCGTGCCCGACAGCGAGGTCGTCGTCGCCGGGGCGCTGGGCGCGATGGCCGCCGAGTTCCACGACACCGGCGGGATCGACCCGGCTTTGCTGACGGTGGACGGGCCGATGGTCGGTGAGGTCGCCCGCGCCAGTGTCCACGATGGATTGGTGGTGCGCACCACGCTGGATCCGACCGCCCGGCCGTTCCTGGATCACCATCGAATCGACGGCACGCCGGTACTGCCCGGCGTGATGGGCATGGAGGCGTTCGCCGAGGCCGCCCGGCTGCTCGCGCCCGAGCTGCACGTGGCCGCCGTCGAAGACGTGGATTTCCGCGCGCCGCTCAAGTTCTACCGCGACGAGCCGCGCACGGTGACGATCACCGCGCTGCTGCGCCCCGACGGGGACGACCTGCTGGCCGAGTGCCGCCTGTCGGCCGAGCGCATCCTGCCCGGCGCCGACCAGCCGCAGCGCACCGTGCACTTCACTGGCTCGGTACGGCTGACCACAGATTCACCCGCGCTTGACTCCGGCGACACCGATTCCGGGGCCGATTCCGACAAAGAAACCCCGTCGCTGACGCCGGAGCAGGTCTACCGGCTGTACTTCCACGGTCCGGCCTACCAGGTGGTCGGTTCGGCGTGGAGGCAAGGCGACGGCGCGGCCGCCCGGTTCGCTGCCGATCTGCCGCCGCAGGTGGGCGAGCCGGTGCTGATCGGGCCACGACTGGTGGAACTGTGCTTCCAGACCGTCGGGCTGCTCGAGGCCGGCACCGAGGGCGTCCTGGCCCTGCCGCTGCATGTCGACGCGGTGCGGCTCAACGGGGCGCCGGCGGAGCGGGCCGGGCTGGTCGCCACCGCACGGCCGGACGGGCACGGGGGCTTCGACTGCACCGTCCGCGACGACGAGGGCACGCTCGTGTTGCGGCTCGACGGGTACCGCACGGTGCCGCTGCCGAACCCGCCGCCGCCGGATGTCGTCGCCCCGATGCAGTCGACGATGCGCGGCTGAGGAGACGTACCGATATGGACAGGCAGATCCGACGGCTGGCGATCGTCAACCGCGGTGAGCCCGCCGTCCGTGCACTGACCGCGGTGGCGGAACTCAACCAGGCCGGCGACCAGCCACCGATCCGAACCGTTGTGCTCTACACCGACCCGGATGCCGACGCGTGGTTTGTGCGGGAGGCCGACGAGGCCGTGCCGCTCGGGACCGCGACGTTCGTCGACCCGGTCGACGGCACCCGTCGGTCGCGGTACCTGGACGAGGCGGCGGTCATGGCGGTGCTGCGCGGCGCCGAGGTGGACGCGGCGTGGGTGGGCTGGGGATTCCTGGCCGAACACGCCTCGTTCGCGCAGGCATGCGAGGAGGCCGGCATCGTGTTCGTCGGCCCGGACAGCGCCACGATCCGACGGCTCGGCGACAAGGTGGCTGCCAAGCGGGTCGCCGAGCAGGCCAACGTCCCGGTGGTGCCGTGGAGCGACGGGCCGGTCGATGACGTCGCCACGGCGACCGCGGTCGCGGCTCGGCTCGGGTACCCGGTGGTGGTCAAGGCGTCCGCGGGCGGGGGCGGGCGCGGGATCAGGATGGTTCGCACCGACGCCGAACTCGCCGCGGCGCTGCCGTCTGCGCGCGCCGAGGCGCAGCTCTTCTTCGGCGACCCCACGGTCTTTCTGGAGCAGCTCGTGCCGGCCGCTCGCCACGTCGAGGTCCAGGTGATCGGCGACCGATACGGCACCGTGTGGGCGGTGGGCGTGCGTGACTGTACGCTGCAACGCCGGCACCAGAAGGTGCTGGAGGAGTCGGCGTCGACGGTGCTCGACGCCGACGGCGAACAGGCGATCCGCGATGCGGCGGTCCGGCTGACCGCCGCCGCGGGCTACCGCAACGCGGGCACAGTGGAGTTCCTGGTCGACCCGGACACCGGGAGCTTCCTGTTTATGGAGGTCAACACCCGGCTGCAGGTGGAGCATCCGATCACGGAGGCGAGCACCGGGCTGGACCTGGTGAAGCTGCAGCTACACGTCGCGCAGGGCGGCCGGCTCACCGGCTCGCCGCCGCGGGTGTTCGGGCACGCGATCGAGGCGCGGCTGTGTGCCGAAGACCCCGAGAACGCGTTTACGCCCGCGCCGGGCCGGCTGGCCCGGCTCCGCCTGCCGGCCGGCAGCGGGATCCGCGTTGACGCGGGTGTGCGCGAAGGCGATCGGATCCCAGCCGAGTTCGACTCGATGATCGCCAAGATCGTGGCATGGGGGAACGACCGCGCGGAGGCCATCGCACGACTCAGTCGGGCATTGCGCGACACCACGGTGGTAGTCGAAGGCGGCACCACCAACCGGTCGTTTCTGCTGACCCTGCTCGACCGGCCGGAGGTGCGCGGTGGGCACTACGACAACCACTGGCTGGACCGGCTGACCGGCGAGGCGGCGCACCTGCCCGCCCCGGATCCGGTTGCCCTGGTGGTGGCCGCCGTGGATTCGTATGACCTCGACGAGGCCGCCGAGCAGGCCGCGTTCCATGCCCGCGCGGCGCGAGGCGGTGCCGAGTCCGCGGCCGAGGTGGGTCACCGGTGCCGCCTCCGCTACCGGGGCCAGCAGTACGACCTGCACGTTTACCGCACCGGCGCGACAACCTACCGTGTCACATCCGGCGCCGGCACCGCGGATGTCACGGTGTCCTACCGAGACGGATACGAGCGGCGGGTGGTCGTTGGCGACCGCGTGCACCGCGTGGTCTCGGTCGTGGAAGGAGCCATCGTGCGGGTTGACGTCGACGGCGCGGCCCACGCCGTGTCCCGCGACGACGGTGGCGTCGTGCGCTGCCCCGGACCGGCCTTCGTGCTGTCGGTCGTCGTCAAACCCGGTGATGAGGTCGGCGAGGGTGACCCGCTGGCGGTCGTGGAAAGCATGAAAATGGAAACCACCATCACCGCACCGTTCGCCGGCACCGTCGCTTCCGTCGAAACCGCCGCGAACGTGCAGATCGAGGCCGGTGCGCCGGTGGTCCGCATCGCGACGTCCGAAGCCGCTCAGGACCACGTCGCGGTCGCGGGCGCGGTCGACTTCGCCGGACTCACCGCGGTCGAGCCACCCGGCACACCACCCTGCGAGCGGGTGTATGGGGCACTGGGTTCCTACCTGCTCGGCTACGACCTGGACCCGGGCTCGGTGAGTGCAATGCTGACCCGGCAGCGCCGGCTCGGCGAGATCGCTCCGCCGGCCGACACCGAACTGCTGCGCTGCGAGGACAGCCTGCTGGATCTGTTCGCCGACGTCGGCTCGCTCTACCGGCCGCGCAGCGACATGGAGCCGGAGGAGGAGTCCGTCGCCGGCAGCGCCCAGGAGTACCTGCTGTCCTACCTGCAGTGGCTGGACGCGGATCGGGCCGGCCTGCCCGACTCGTACCGGCAGCGGTTGGAGCGTGCGCTGCTGCGCTACGGCGTGCGCGGCCTGGATCGCACCCCCGAACTCGAAGAAGCCGTGGTCTGGATGTTCCGCTCGTTCAGCCGGGCCAACGAGCTGGTACCGGCAGTGACCGCCATCCTCGAGCGCCGGCTCCGCCACCAAGCCGAGCTGGCGCAGGTGGCCGACGCCGAGATGCGGGCCCGGCTTGACCGTCTGGCGGCCATCCAGGGTCGCCAACGGGTGGTCGCCGACTTGGCCCGCGACGTGCGGTTCCACTACTTTGACGAGCCGCTGCTCGAGGTCGTCGTCGCCGAGGAGTACGCCCGGGCGGAGCGCGATCTCGATGCGTTGCTCGACGATCCCGACGGCGCCGACCGGGCCGAGCGGATCGACCGCCTTGTCGCCTGCCCGCAGCCACTGCGCGCCGAGCTGTTGCGGCGGTGGCGCAGCAGCAGCGACCCCGGACCGCGCCGGGCGCAGCTGGAGGTCAACATCCGCCGGTTCTACCGGATCAGGGAACTGCGTGACCTGGCGGTCAACGAACATGACGGGCGGCTGCTGGGTGCCGCCGACTACGATGACGAGGGCAAGACCATCCACCTGGTCGCCGCGTACGCGCCGCTGACCGAACTGCCGGAGCTGTCCCGGGCGATCGCCGGGCACCTGGCCACGGTCGACGTCGGGCGGGAGGTCGTGGTGAGTCTGGCGCTGTGGCGGCACGGCGAGACCGCTGATATCGACGCCGTCATCGCCGAGGCCGACAAGCTCCTGGCCAGCTGCGACTTCGGGCGCCTGTTGCACCGCCTTGACCTCACCGTGACCACCGTCGAAGGGGCGGCCCCGGAGCGCTTCCGCACCCATCACGTGACCTACCGCCAGCGGGATGGGCAGTACGTCGAGGACCCGCTCTACCGCAATCTGCACCCGATGCTCGCCAAGCGTCTGGACCTTTGGCGCCTGGGGAACTTCAAGCTGCGCCGGCTGCGCTCGGCCGAGGACGTGTACGTATTCCACGGCGTGGCCCACGACAATCCCGCCGATCAACGGCTGTTCGCGCTGGCCGAAGTGCGCGACCTCACCCCGGCCCGGGACGCCAGCGGTGCGGTGCGCTACCCGCGGCTGGAGCTGATGGGCTTGGAGGCCCTGTCGGCGATGCAGGAAGCGCTCGCGACGTTCGACGGGCGGGACCGGCCGGCGGCCAACCGGATAGTGCTCTATGTCCGGCCGCCGTGGGATGTGCCGCGCGACGCGTGGACCGAACTGGCCCGGTCGTTGGCGCCGCTGGCCATCGGTGCCGGCCTGGAAAAAGTCGTGCTGCGAGTACGGTTCCCCGACGGTCGCGACCATGTGCTGGAGGTGGAGGGGCTGGACGGGGGCGTGACGGTGCGCGAACGCCCGCCGGGGCAGGAGCCGATCAAGTCAATGACGCTGTACCGGCAGAAGGTGCTGCGGGCCAACCGCTTCAACGCGCCGTACCCGTATGAGATCGTGCGGATGCTCACCCCTCCGGCCGAGGCGGTATCGCGGTTTCCCCCAGGGCAGTTCGTCGAGCACGACCTGGACGAGCACGAAGACCTCATACCGGTGTCGCGACCGTATGGGATGAACACCGCCAACATCGTTGTCGGTCTGCTGCGCAACGACACCGAGAAGGTGCCGGAAGGGATGACCAGGGTCGCGCTGTTAAGTGACCCGACCCGCGGGCTGGGCAACCTGGCCGAGCCGGAGTGCCGGCGGATCATCGCGGGGCTCGACCTGGCCGAGCGGATGCGAATACCGGTCGAATGGTTCGCGCTGTCGTCTGGGGCGCTGATCGCGATGGACAGCGGCGTCGAGAACATGGACTGGATTGCCGCGGTGCTGCGACGCCTCGTCGAGTTCACCCAGGGCGGCGGGGAGGTGAACCTCGTGATCACCGGGGTGACCGTGGGCGGCCAGCCGTACTGGAACGCCGAGGCAACCATGCTGATGCACACCCGCGGCATCCTGGTGATGACACCTGCCAGCGCGATGGTGCTGACCGGCAAGCAGGCGCTGGATTTCTCCGGCGGTGTGTCGGCCGAGGACAACTTTGGTATTGGCGGCTTCGACCGGATCATGGGACCCAACGGCCAGGGCCAGTACTGGGCGCCCACCCTCGCCGACGCGTGCGACATCCTGCTGCGCCACTATGAGTACACCTACGTCGTGCCCGGTGAGAGGTGGCCGCGTAGGCGCACCACGGCCGACCCGGTAGACCGCGACGTGCGATCGGCGCCGCACGCCCGGGTCGCGGGCTCCGACATGGCGACGGTCGGGGAGATCTTCTCCGCCTCCCACAACGCCCAACGCAAGAAGCCGTTCGATATGCGCTCGGTGATGCGGGCGGTGGCCGACGCCGACTCGGTGCCGCTGGAGCGGTGGGGCCAATGGCGCGCCGCCGAGACCGCGATCGTGTGGGATGCGCACGTCGGTGGCATTCCGGTGTGTCTGCTCGGGATCGAATCGCACACGGTGCCCCGCCGCGGATTTGTGCCGGCTGGCGGCCCGTCCGAGTGGTCCTCGGGCACTCTGTTTCCCCAGTCGTCGCGCAAGCTGGCACGCGCGATCAACGCCGCCAGCGGCAACCGCCCGCTTGTCGTGCTGGCGAATCTGTCCGGCTTCGACGGCTCGCCGGAGTCCATGCGCCGCTGGCAACTGGAGTACGGTGCCGAAATCGGCCGCGCGGTGACCAACTTCCGCGGCCCGATCGTGTTCGTGGTGGTCTCCCGCTACCACGGGGGTGCTTTCGTGGTGTTCTCCAAGCCGCTTAACGAGGGGCTGGAGATCGCCGCTGTGGAGGGCTCATTCGCATCGGTGATCGGCGGCGCGCCGGCCGCTGCCACCGTGTTCGCCCGAGAGGTGAACGCGCGCACCCAGCGGGATCCCGAAGTACGTGAGGCAGCCGATGCGGTGCGCGAGGCGAGTGGGTCCGACGCGGGCACGGCGCGGGCCCGGCTCGCCGAGATCACTGTGACGGTCCGCGCCGCGAAGCTTAGCGAAGTCGCCGACGAGTTCGACAAGATCCACACCGTCCAGCGGGCGCTCGCGGTGGGCTCGGTGGACCGCATCGTCCCCGCCGAGACGCTGCGCCCCTACATTGTCGATGCCCTCAACCGGGGGATGTCACTGGTATAGCGGCCGGTCCAGCCAGGAGTGCCGGGGTTCTGCTGCCGCCAGCACTGCTGGGTCGCCGAGGGCGAGCGGCGGCGGGATCCGCACCTCCGTGGCGACGGTAAGCAGAAATCGGCCTTCGCGCCGCCACCAGCCGGGGAACACCGTCCCCTCGGAGGCACGCACCGTTAACTCACCCCAGCCGTCGGCGCGCGGCGCGGCCAGCGTTACCTCGACGGTGCGGGTTTCCCGGCGCAGCCCGGTGCGGAGCACCTTCAGCGCGCTTTCCTTCGCCGACCACACCAGATTCGCGCCCATGTCGCGCTCGTCACCGGCCGCGCGTGAGGCAATCCACCGCTGCTCGGCCGCGGTGAAGAAGTCGCGGACGAAGCCGGGCGTGCGCGGCTCCACCAGCTCCAGGTCGCAACCGACCGCCAGCGGCCCGGTCGGCGACGTCACACAAACCGCCCATCCCGCACGGTCGCTGATCGACACGCCCACCTCGATCGGAGCGCCGTCGACGCACACGTAGGGGGCGCCGCTGGGCGCATTGCGGACTTCGATACCGGCGAGCGTCGCCGGGTCGGTGGGCCGGCCGGTGACCGAAGCGACGGCGTGCTTGGTGACAAGCCGGCGCAGCAAGAACTCGGTGCGCCGCTTGGTGTACCGCAGCCCGGCCAGGCTGGCCGCCTCGCCGGGCGCCAGCCATTGTTCTTCCGGGGGTAGCGCCTCCTCACCCAGCGCGAGCCACCGGTGCCCGCCCGGATCGGCTGGGCGTTGTTGCATGGGCACCTCCAGACAACGGCCGTTGCGCCGAATCTACCGCGGGCGAGATCGATGGTTAGCCTGCTAATTCGGAAGTCGGTTGCTGACGAATGTGGGAGTCGTGGCGTGCAGCGGTTGCCGGGCGCCAGAAACCTCGATCATCTGGCGGTAGGCCTCCGCGGTGACTTCGCCGCCGCGTCGTGGTCATCTTCCGATCGTGCTGTGGCTGGGCATTTCGTCCCCGAAGGTGATCCCCATATCGCGGGCGGTCAGTATCGAGTCGCAGTCGAACGGGACCGTCTTCTGCCGCCGGGTGGCCTCGGCGAGCGGTACGTAGTCCACCGTGGGCGGGTTTAGCGCCACCATCACACCGTTTTGTCCTTCGTCGAGGGCACGCACGGCAGCGGCGCCGAAGCGCAGGCCGAGCAACCGGTCGAACGAGGTAGGCGAACCGCCCCGCAGTAAGTGGCCCAGTACGACGGTGCGTGCCTCTCGTCCGGTCATTCGTTCGAGTTCGGCGGCCACCTTGGCGCCGATGCCACCGAGGCGTTCGGCCTGCCCCGGCGACTTGCCCACGATCGATGCCTCTCCGCCCACCGGCCGGGCGCCCTCGGCGACGCAGACGATAGAGAACTTCGCGCCGTGCCGCTCGCGGTGGGTGATCACGGCGGCTACCGGCTCCAGACTGAACGGGATCTCGGGGATGAGGATCGCGTGCACACCCGACGCCATGCCGGCGTTCAGGGCGATCCATCCGGCGTAACGGCCCATCACCTCCACCACGATGATCCGGCCATGCGACGTAGCGGTAGTGAACAGCCGGTCGATGCACTGCGAGGCGAAGTCGACAGCGGTGTCGAAGCCGAACGTCGCGGTGGTCTTCTCCAGATCGTTGTCGATCGTCTTGGGTACCCCGACCAGACGCAGCCCAGCCTCGTGCAGGTGGCGGCCTATCGACATCGATCCGTCGCCGCCGATCAGGATCACCGCATCGATCCGGTGCTCCTCGAAGCGGCGGAGCAGCTCTTGGGTCCGGTCTACCTCGATCCAGGTGCCATCGAGCTGTTGCACCGGATAGGCGGTCGGGTTGCCGCGATTGGTGGTGCCGATGATCGTGCCACCCTGGTGAATGATGCCGCGAACCCTGTCACGAGTCAGCTCGATCAGCCCACCATCGGGATAGTCGTCCGGGAGCAGCAACCCGTTGAGGCCGTCGCGGATCCCGAAGACATCCCAGTCGCGGTTTCGTGCGGCCAGGGTGGCCGCATGGATGACCGCGTTGAGTCCCGGCGCATCACCGCCACCGGTGCTCAGAGCGATCCGTTTGATGCGGGATATCACGGGGGAAACCCTACGCTGGAGAAACACCCACGCCTGAGGTTCGGTTCGGGCTCCAACGACCAGCCTGAGCTACCCTGCATTCAGTTCCCGTACCGAAGGTCCGTATAAAGGGATTGCGTCCCTGGTAACGCGGTGGACTCAACGGGAATGCGCCCGATCGTCATTGTTGATCCGCCCACCTCTCCTGCGGAAGCGCCGAAGTGTCTGTCCTATAACGGAATTCGACCTCTCAATATCGCAAGAACCGTAGCGGCACTCCGTTGGTAAACCATACTTCGTAGTCTGTTAAAGATGGCTAGATTTGTTTCCGATGCGTGGGGGCTGGCGGTACAGAGCGGCACCGGCGGTGACGCCCGCGCCGGCCGCAACGAACAGAACCTGCGTGCCCGCCGGAAGCCGCTCGAGTTGCCCCTCGAACGCGGCCGCCAGCGCGGCGGTGTGCATGCGCTGATCCTCTGCGATGCTGATCTGGTCGACCGGTACCCCGAGTCGGCTGCTCAAGGCGGTGCGGAACCCGGGCCGCGGAGGAGCGGCGAAAATCATGTCGATGTCAGGAAGGTGCACGGAGTGCGCATCCAGGCACGTGCGCACCGCCTCCGCGGCGACCACGGCGAATTGCTCATCCATCGTGTCTGACTGATTGAACCGCAGGACGTTGCGCGCGTCGGCGAATCCCACTGTTGCAGAGAATGTCTCGGGTTCATCTGGCGCATCGTTCATATTCACCCAGGAAACCCGGCTCAGACCACAGCTGTCGTCGGTCCATCCGCACAGCAACGCGGCTCCGGCGGCCGAGAACGGAAAGTGCTCGCTCATTCCATGACCCGGATCGGCGTCGCTGGCCACGACAAGCGCACGGTGGATGCTGTGTGTCCGCAAGAATCCGTCGACGATCTGCAACGCGGTAAGCACTCCGCAGGCGCCGTTGGCGATGTCGAACGAGAATGTGCCGTGAGCGCCGGCGTGCGGATCCTCGGGATTGGCCCCGATGTCGTCCTGGATCAGCGCCGCCAACGCCGGCTCCCCTAAATTGCGGTCGCGGTAGATCCCCGCATTGACGACGAGATCCAACTCGTCAGGGTCGCATCCGGCCCGCTGCAGACAATCCTTGGCGGCGGTGACCGCGAGGTGCAGCGCGCTGTGCCGGTCACGCCACCGCGGGTGCGCAACATCGACTCGATCAATGACTGTGCCCATAGCGGCTCACCAAATCCTCATCCAGGGTCAGTAAAACCATGCCGATCTCCAGCCCGGAGGCCAACGCAACCAGCGCGATCCGTTCTCCGGCCACGATGCGTCCGGCCTCGAGTTCTTCGACGAGGGCCACCGTGTGGGTCGTCGATGCCGTGTTGCCGTACCGGTCGACGGTGATCACCCAGTCGTGCCCGGCGCTGTCGCCGAGCGACGCCGAAATTTGGGCCATTCCTTTGCGGATAGCACGTGCCGAGGTCTGGTGTGTGATCACGTGGTCGATGTCGTGGAACGAAATACCAACGGCCTCAAGCACTTCATGCAGCAGCAGCGGGGTGTTAGCGATTGCGGCCTTCTGGATGGCACGGGAATTGGTGAACATTCGCGCGCCCGGATCGTGGCCCTGTGGATAGGCCAAGCAGAGCCGGCTGTAGTCGGCGACCGTGGTGAATCCGGCAAGGGCGATTCCCGCGGAGCCGGCGGGAGCCCGCTCCAGCAGAAGTGCCGCGCCGGCGTCACCGAGAGTCAGGGAGGCGAGTTCTTTGCTCATGATGTTGCGGATGTGGCGCGCCGCGTTGTGGCCGAGCTGCGAGATGTACTCACCGCTGACGACCAGTCCGCGCTCGACGATGCCCTGCCGGATCCAGTTGTTCAAAATGGTGACTCCGGTAAGCATCCCGGCGCACGCGTTGGACACATCGAAGGTCATCGCCTTGTTCGCCCCGATCCCCCGGGCCACGGCACTGCTCATCGACGGCTCCAGCCATTGAGTGAGTCCACCGCGGAATTTCGTGATGCTGCAGCTGATGACCACGTCTAGCGAGGCCGGGTCCTGTTGCGCCGTGGCAAGGGCGTTCAGCGCCGCCGTGCTGGCAAGACTGTAGGAATCCTCGTCACCCACCGAGACTCGGCGCTCGCGGATCCCGGTCAGCCGTTCCAGATCGATGTGGGTGTGGTGGCGTGTGGTCGCCATCAGTTCGTCTGTCGTGAGATGAGTCTCGGGCAGATGCCGCCCGGCACCTGCCAATCGGGCGACGAACGCCGCCTGGACCCCTTCTCCGGCAGTCTCCATCACCAGCCAATGCCGAGTCATGGGCGATACCTCCTTTCGGTGACCGCTGGTCAATTGCGAAACTCGAGGACTTCGGTTATCGGACGCCGAGCGGTGCGTTCGACGTGTTGGCCATGCGCCGGTGATCTACCGACCCGGATCAGCAGCTGTGGCTGGCCGGTAGTTCCCGTGATCTGCGCGATGATGTCGCGGCTCGGTGCGAGCTCGGTCATGTGGGTCAATGTGCAGGTGGCCATGCCGGCAAGGGTGCACTCGAGCAGCACCGCCGACAGCGCCTCACCGCAGCGCAACACATCCAGCCTGGCATCGTCGTGATGAGTGGACAGGACCAGGATCTTGGAGTGGTCGTGGTCGATGGTGACGCGGCGCTGACCCCCACCTACCGGGGGAAACGCGCGGGCGACATCGACTCGGGCGGCTTCCGAGGCAGACAGCAGAGCGCTTTCCGGCACATGGGTGGCGTCCGACTCGAACGGCGAGGTCCACCATCGCAGTTCGGACAGATAGGTTGTGTCGTAACGGCGCAGAGTCTCGGTGAGCTGAGACGCCTCGGCCAACCGTGGACGCTCATCGTCGGCCACCACGTCCAGCAGCACGTCATACGGCATCGCCGCCTGGCGGAGCGCCGACACCAGGGCCGGCCATGCGGCTGGCGCATCGTACGGTAGCCGGTCGGTGCGGCGTCGAAGGATCGCATCCGCCCGGAGCTGGTGCGTCTCAGTGACAGCCTCCATGGGCCGAAACTGCAGCATCGCAAGATGATTCACATCCGCGGGATCGGGGAACCGTTCCGTGGCGCTGTCCCACCCGGCGGCGGCCATGGCGACGCGCACGTGGTCGAGGACAGCGCCACAGCTCAATGTCAGTTCCCGGCCCGTGTGGTCGGTAGCCGGCATCAACCGGTTGGGATCGGCCCAAAGGTCCAGCGTCGCTCCCTCGGAAACCCACCGCCAGGGCTGGCTGTTATGCAGCGAAGGCGCATGACACGCTAGCGCCACCGCGTCCTGGATGACCTGAGAATCGGGCACCCGCACTGTCATGTCAATCACCACCCAATGAGTCTGTGACGTCGACACTATGGATCTCATGTCGCGTATCGATTCCACCCGCCCGCATCAAAGCCAAGTGGCTGCTGCGCATCAACACGAACCCTGGCGGAACCGGAAGACCGGCGGCGACCAGCTCACCCATGTTGGCACCCTTACCACCGGCCTCCTCGGCATCACGAAGCCGCAACTCCGATGGGTCCGAGATATACTCGTTGACAAGGGTTTTCGTTGACATCTCTTCACTTCTTCTCACCGGGCGAATGAAACGCTGAGTACTCCATGGCAGCTGCCTCCCGCTAGACCGCTCGGCGCCAGACATCGTGGGCCTCTCGCACTAAGTGTTCGAGTGCTCGAGAGGTGTCGATCCGGTGTGCGGTGTCCCAGCCGGCGTGCTGTGCGGCTAACGTTGCGGCGATCTCCGGAGTCACATCCGAGCTACCCGGCCGCCTCGTCTTTATTCGGTCAGCCGCCATGTCAACCGTCGCCGCGCACATGAGCTCCACCATCGCCGAATGCGTTTCGGCGGCAAGGCGATAAGCCTGAGCGCGTATTTGCGGATCCCGCCAGGTGCCGTCAAGGATCACCGATTGCCCATTGCCTAGCAACAGTCGTGCCCGGTGCAGGACAACCTCGTAGACCGTCGTGACATTGTCCGCGCTGTACAGTCCCGCGTCCAGAACACCCGGATCCCCGGTAATGACGCCCGACTCCCGCAGTTCCCGGCGTACATCATCGGTTGAGATCACCTGCGCCCCAACTTCCTCAGCAAGCGCATACGCCAGTGTCGACTTGCCGGTGCCTGGATTCCCGCCGACGAGCGCCAGACGAACGGCACCGCTCTGAAGGTGCTGGCTCGCAATGGCGAGGTGCCGAGCAGCATCTTCGGCGGCCTCCGATATGCCCTGCGACACTCGCACGCAGTCGACCTTCGCCCTTACGACAGCGCGATAGGCGACGTAAAAGTCCCGCAGCGCCGACGGCGCCGTATGCGCCGAGTGTACGCCGTAGCGTTCGAGGAAGTAGTCTCCAAGGTCTTTGCGGCCCAAGAACTCTAGATCCATCGCAAGGAAGGCAGCGTCATCGACGCAGTCGACGTAGCGAAGTTGGTCGTCGAACTCCAGGCAGTCGAGCAGCGCCGGTTCGTCGCCCACGCAGAAAATATCGTCGGCGAGCAGATCGCCGTGGCCGTCGACAATGCATCCTTCTTCGATACGGCGCGTGAACAGAGGTTCTCGGCCAGAGATGAATTCGGCGGCAAGGCGCGCAAGCCGCGATACAGACTCGACCGAGACCCCCGAAATCGATCTGCCCGCATAGCGATCGAGTTCCGACAGGTTCTCGCGCCAGCGTTGGTCGATCGCGCCGACCTCGCCCTGGGCATTGATCACCTGACTTCGCTCGGCGTGCTCGTGAAAGCGGGCCAACATACCGGCGACGGTGTCGAGTATGGCTTGAACGGATTTGCCGCGGGTCACCATGGATGCCAACCGGTCGTCGTCGCGATAGCGCCGCATGACGACGATTGGTTCGGCTGGCCCTCCGGTGGGGTCAGTGAGATGGGCGACCCCAAGGTAACTATCGGGCGACAGGCGGCTATTCAACTCGACTTCCCGGAGGCACGCGCGCTCGCGCTGCTCTGGCGTGCGGAAATCGAGAAAGTCGGTCAGCACCGGCTTTTTCGCCTTGAACGCTCGGTCGCCGGCCAGCACGACGATACCCGTGTGAGTTTCGTGCACATCGACATAGGGCACTGCAGTCGTCCTCGCTGACTGGGCGGCTGTCGATGTGGACATTAGGCTTCGGCGGCTCTGGACGGCCGCGCCACGATCACGGGCATCCGGACCGCGTGAACGACGGCGTTGCTGACCGAACCCAGCAGCATGCCGCTCAACCCGCCTCGGCCGTGGCTGCCCACGACGACGAGCTGGGCGGACTCCGACTTTTCGACCAACTGCCGAGCCGGCCGGTCACAAACGACGAGTCGGTGCACCGTGACATCGGGGTAGCGTTCTTGCCAGCCCGCCAGAGATTCGGCCAGACTCCGCTCGGCTTCCGACTTCACCGCCGACCAGTTCAACCCGGGGAGTTCGAAAACCTCAACGTCGCTCCACGCGTGCAACGCCCTGAGCTCCACACCACGACGCGAAGCTTCGTCGAACGCGATGGCCGTCGCAAGCTCTGAGGCAGGCGAGCCATCGATCCCCACCAGCACCGGAGCTTGCAGAGGGTAAGGCATCAGCGGATCTTCGTCGCGAATGACCGCGACCGGACAGTGCGCGCTTCGCACCACGCTTGAGCTAACCGAACCCAGCAAAAGCCTCGCCGCCGCCCCGCGCCCGTTGCTGCCTACGACGAGCATCTCCGCCTCTTCGGACATAGCGACCAGCGTCGGTACCGGGGGCGCACACCTCAGCTCACTCTTGATTTCGATCTTGCGGTCTGTCTTCACGGCGTCTTCGGCGATCTTGACCGCCTGCTCGAGAACATGCCGGCCTTCCTCTTCCTGCCATACCGCAACTCCCGCCGACACCGGGATCTGCGGCAACATCGGCACGACCGCGTTGACCACACTGACCACGGTCAGCGGGACATGTCGCATCGCCGCATCACGTGCTGCCCAACAGATGGCGGCGTTGGACGCGGCCGATCCATCGACTCCGACGACGATGCCATGGCGGTTCACGGGTGCAGACATTTTGTTCTCCCTTGGTCATCGAAACGCTATTGCCCGAACAGTCGTCGATCAACAGGCTTTAGTCCCCAACCACATGGACATGAGACCTTCCTGCCTCGGCTGGGGTTGAGTGCCTCGCGCTGTGGCATCGTCACAGAGGTGACCGAATGGCTCGCCACTATCGACAGGCGCTACCACGATGCGGCGATCCTCGGGCTCGACAGCATGGTCACTGAGACCGCGCCGGGTGCCGTTGCGATCCGGATTGGGAGCAGTATCGGCAGCGGTACGGAAGCATCCAGCGACTCGATCGCATCCTGGAGGCTGAGAACGACAGCGTCAACAACTACAAGGCGTCCAAGCAAGCCGATGCGCTGATGCTGTTCTACTTGCTGTCGTCGGACGAGTTGCTGGGCTTGTTCGGCCGGCTCGGCTACCGCTTCGCCCCGAGCAAATCCCGAAGACAGTCGACTACTACCTTTCGCGCAGCTCGGATGGATCGACGTTGAGCGCTGTCGTGCATGCGTGGGTTCTTGCCCGCGCCAACCGGCACAAGGCTATGGAGTATTTCCAATAGGTACTGAACTCCGATATCACCGACATTCAGGGCGGCACGACATCGGAAGGAATACACCTGGCTCACCGGACTAGAAACACGCGATGACCGGCTGGTACTCGGCCGAACTGGCCGGAAGCAATGGGTCCGATCGAGTTCCCAGTCTTATACCGCGGCCAGCGTCTTCACCTTCGGATCAGCGGACGAACTGGCGTTCTGACATCTGAGGCCGGAAACTCTGGACCGATCATGGTCGAATGCCGTGGCTGTGTACAGCATCTCCTGCCCGGACACACCATCGAGGTGTGGCGTGACGACCGCCGGCGGATGACTATTGCCCCGAAATGGGGGTCGAACGGCCCTGCTGAAAACCCGGCAACGCCCAATAATGTTTCGAATTGGCGGACCCGGGATGTCTCGGTAGCCCACAGTCAGATCGGGAGGATGCGATGAACCATCCGCAGTCACCAGAGCGGATCGTTGTGGGTATCGACGGCTCAGACGCGGCGATGAATGCGGCCAAGTGGGCGGTCACCGAGGCTGTCAGCCGAACCATCCCACTTCGGCTGGTTCATGCCATCCCCAAACGGCATGCAGATGCGGCCGCAGGTGATGAAAGCCTGGATATCGAATACGCCGAAACGTCGCTGCGCGCCGCTGACGCTGTGCTGCAAGCGATGGGCGAGCCAGTCAAAGTCGAATGCGACATGGTGCACGGATCTCCGGAAAGCGCCTTGATCGACGAATCACGACACGCGGCGATGATTTGCGTGGGGTCGGTGGGGATCGGCTGGGTCGCCCGCAAGGTCCTCGGCTCGACCGCCGACGTCGTGGCCCGGAAGGCACATTGCCCAGTCGCGATCATTCGCGGCAGCCGCGAAGCCGCGAAGCCAGATTCCGGATATATCGCTGTCGTCGTCGACGATTCACCCGGCAACGACGCGGTACTCGAGCATGGCTTCCGGGAAGCGCGACTTCGTGAGGCACCGATTTTGGCTATGGGAGTGTGGCGAAGGGGTTTTGGTGAAATTCCTTACCACCAGTTGGATCATCGACTCGGCCCCTGGGTATCTCAGTATCGCGAGGTACATGTCCTCCCCGCTGCCGCAAGGCGTGGAGCCGCTGAGTTTCTCACCCACACCCAGGAATCCGTTCAACTCGCAGTAGTGGGCAGCGGGGACGCCGACAAGGTCGCCCGGATGGTCGGTCCAATCACCCAACACTTGCCAGGCCACTCCGGATGTTCGGTGCTCGTTGTACGCGAGTGACTATGAGCTGCCGGGCGCCGGCATTGCAGCGACCAATGGCGTGTCGACACCGAGTGGGCCTACGTTGGCGGCGCCACCCGGGGAGCCCAACGGCCCGTCTCGGCCAGGGAGCGTTTGGCTGAAGAATGCAGCGTTGTCATCCAGGTGCTGTTGCTGGTCATCGGGCAGATCGCCCTCCCAATAAATCGCCTCGACGCGGCAAATCGGTTTGCATGCGCCGCAGTCCACGCACTCATCCGGATTGATGTAGATCGTCCGGGCGCCCTCGTAGATGCAGTCGACCGGGCATTCCCGAACACAGCACTTTTCCATCACATCTACGCACGCCGCACCGATCACGTAGGTCATAAACTACGACGCTAGCCAACGCATCGCAAAACGCGCCTGCCGAACGGCCTCGATGCGGAGGACCAAAGACCCTGGCGCGCAATGACGTTCCCCCGATGTTGGTCCGAAACTCTGATCTCTAACTGGTGCGGACGACAATCACTGGGACTCTTGCCGATTGGGCCACAGCCGAGCTGACCGAACCCAGTAACATGCCGGGAAACCCCCCGCGGCCACGGCTACCGACCACTACCAGCTGAGCACGTTCAGATTCCTTAAGCAGCCACCGGGAAGGCTTGTCGCAGAAGAGCAATCGCTCGATGCGCACATCCGGATACTGTTCTTGCCAGCCGGCCAGACGTTCGGCGAGGATCTCCTGCCCTTCGGTTTCGCGGTCACGCCAGTCCATCCCGAGGACCGGAAACACCCCCACATCGCTCCACACGTGCAGCGCCACCAGCTCAACCCCTCGCCGCGAAGCTTCATCAAAGGCCAGGGCGGTCGCCGCTTCCGACGCGGGCGATCCATCGATGCCCAATAGCACAGGTGCGCTGGAGTCAGGGGCCGCGTTTTCATCGGAATGAATAACCGCGACCGGACAGTGGGCATAGTGAACCAGTCCCGTAGTGACCGAGCCCAGCAGCAGGCGGCCCATCGCACCCAGCCCCTGGCTGCCGGCGACGATCATCCAAGCGTCCTTGGAGGCATCAATCAGGACCGGTACAACGCTGGAATACACCATCTCGGTGCGTATCTCGGGCGGCTCGGACTCACCCAGGCTGGCACTAAGCGTCTTGCGGGCCTGATCGATGACGTGCTGGCCATTCTCTTGCTGCCACTCGGGCATGTCCGCATACAGTTGACCCACCGGCCAGCCGACGACCACGGGTGGAACAGCGTGCATCAGCGTGATAGGCAATTGACGCATGATGGCCTCGCGAGCCCCCCAGGCCACGGCGGCATCAGCTGCCGCCGATCCATCGACGCACACCAGTACTCCGAATTTTTTTGTGGTGTCCGACATTTCGCACTCCTCGCTACGAAACCTCATCCGCGGATGCCTGCGCCTCATTGATACAATCGGGCAGCTCGATCTCCAGATGACGAACCGATCCGGAATCCAGTGGCGCACAGGGCCAGCCGAGATCGAACAAGACCATGAGCATGAGATGATTCTCGCCCAGGACGTCGGCTACAAGGCGCCCGATTCCATGAGCTCGAGCGACCTGGGCCAGATGTTTGAGCAAGGCCGTTCCCACGCCAAGCGAATGATCTTCATGGGCAACCACCATCGCGAATTCAGCAACTTTCGGGTCTTCGGAGACGACCGTGTAGTGCGCTACCCCGATCAGCCGGTCGGCGTCGAATGCGCCGAGAGCGTACAGCCCATGTGCAGGCTCGGTCAGCTTGCCAACGAGTTCGTGAAGCTGGACCGGCTGCAGGGTGAAGAAGCGGAAGTATCGATCATAATCTGAGAGGTGTTGATGGAGTGCCAAAACGGCCTCGGTGTCATCGACACCCAGGCGACGCAACGACACGAGCCGTCCGTCGAGTAGTCCAGCTGTAGCCGTGGATTCCACCGCTTGATCGCTCATGATCCCTCTCAATATCGCACCGATGACGTTTGCCCGCACACGACGTTATTCCTGGTCGGCGTGGTTCGGCAGGGGCCTTAGACCCCATGGGTGCGCCATTGGTCCCAGTACGTGCGGGCCGCGGTCAGTGATCGGTCAGCGGAGCGGTCCAGTGGACCCGGGTACCGCCCTCCGGTGGATTGGTGATCTCGCAGATACCGCCAAGTTGTTCAGCGCGGTACTTCATATTGGCTAAGCCGCTGCGTCGCAGATTGTCGGCGGGTATGCCGCAGCCGTGGTCGATGATGTCGAGGACGAACATGTCGGCGACATTGATCTCGACGGTCAATCGCGACGCGCCGGAGTGGCGAACGGCGTTGCTGACGGCTTCCGTAGCGACCGCTTCGGCATGCTCGGCAAGTTCGCCGCCCACGGCCGTCATCGGTCCGTGCATGCGCAGGGTGGTCACAATGTCACGATTTCCGGTCAGGTCGGCGACCACTCGTTGGATCCGATGTCGAAAGCCGCCATCGCTTCCCAACGGCGATTTGAGCTGGAAGATGGTCGTGCGGATCTCCTCGATGATGGTTTGCAGATCGTCGAGCGTGCGGTTGAGCCGGTCGGCGACCTCCGGCGAACGTGCCCTGGCGAGCGTGCCCTGCAGATCCATGCCTGCGGCGAATAGCCTCTGGATGACGTGGTCGTGTAAGTCATGTGCGATGCGCTCGCGCTCGGCGAGGATGGTCAGCTGGCGTGCGTCCTCACGGGCCGACGCCAGCACGAGTGCTATGGCAGCGTGAGTGGCGAAATCGCTCACCAGGTCGAGGTAACTCTCATCGAATGGTGGCTGGTCGGCACCGCGGGCGATCGCAATCACGCCCGCGACGTGATCGTGGGCGCATAGCGGCATAACGATGGCGGGGCGCTGCCCGACATCGGTGAATGCCTGAATCGGGTACCTCAACGACTCGGTGATCAGCGGTTCGCCGGAGCGGAAAACGGCGCCGCTGGTGGAACCCTCCACCGGAACTCGCCGACCCATCACCTCGGAGGCATAGACCCCCACCGCGGCAGACACCACCAGCGTGTCGATCTCGTCATCGGGCAGGTCGGCGTCGGCCGGAAGGAGCACTATTGCTTGTTCAGCATCGGTCAGGACGCGCGCGCGTTCTGCGATCAACCGCAGCGGGCGCTTGTGCGGCTCGGCGCTGGACAGCAGGGCGGTAGTGATCTCGCGGCTGGCCTCCAGCCACTTCACCGATGACCGCTCGCGCCCGAATATTTGCGCATTATCGATGGCGACCGCGGCCGCAAACGCCAGCGCGCGAGCGGCAACCTCGTCGGATTCAGAGAACACCCGCGCCGGATCGACGTGGGTCAGATAGAGGCTGCCGAACACGGTCTCACGGATGGTGATCGGCACCGCAAGAAAGCCACGCATGGGAGGGTGGTGCTCGGGAAACCCGACCGCAGCCGGGTGCGCGGTCAGATCATCCATACGCAGAGCCGGCGTGTCCAGGAGCGACACGCTCAGAATCCCCTTGCCAACCGGCAGATGTCCGATGCGCCGAACCGTGTCAGCATCCATTCCCTCGTGGATAAACGAGATCAAGTTGCCCTCGGGGTCACGTAGGGCCAGGGCGCCATAGGGGGCAGAGGTTAATTCCCTGGCCGCGACAATGATGCGGTGCAGTGTTGCGTCAAGATCGAGGTCTGCGCCAATCTCGACGAACACGCGCAGCAGTTGCTCCATTTGATCGCGCGCCGCCAGCAACTCATCGAGCTGCTCATGCATCCTGCCTACCAGCCCACGCTGGCCGAGTCCGGCAAAAGCCGAGCTGCGTTCGTCGTTGGCCAACCGACCCGATACCTCCTACACGCTTCACCCATCTGGCAGCTTGCGTTGGGCAAAAGCGACAAGTACGCAGTGCGCGACACGAGTTGCCTTTCGCCAGCTTAATCCCACTTGTCAGGCAACCGAAGATAAACGGCTGGCGCTGACTGCTCATTGCCGATGGAAGGCGGCGCTGACCAGCAAACCAGGTCTGGGTCGGTGTGGGTGTATCGTGCTCGCCGATTGGTTGGTCTATGTCTGCGCAGCTGGCCATTCGGGCGACGTTTGTGTCCCCGTAGTCGGCTGGCCGGACCGTTGGTCTAATTTCGAGGCGAACACCGCTGCCTGGGTCCGCCGCTCCATGCCGAGTTTGGCCAGCAACCGCGATACATAGTTCTTCACCGTTTTCTCGGCGAGAAACATCCGGGCGGCTATCTGCCTGTTGGTCAAACCTTCACTAAGCAGTCCGAGTAGCGTTCGCTCCTGTTCAGTCAATCCGGACAGCGGATCTTCACGTTCCGCTGCGCCACGGAGCTTTGCCATCAGCGCGGCAGCCGCCCGGTTATCCAGCAGGGATTTACCCGCACCGACCTCTTTGATCGCGTGGGCCAGCTCCATACCCTTGATGTCTTTGACGACGTAGCCGCTGGCGCCGGCCAGAATCGCCTCCAGCATCGCTTCGTCAGATGTGAATGACGTCAACATCAGGCACCGCAGTTCTGGATGATCCGACACCAGGTCGCGGCACAATTCGATTCCGTTCCCATCGGGAAGACGTACGTCAAGCACGGCGACGTCGGGCTGCAAAGCCGGTATCCTCGCTTTTGCTTCGGATACGGAGCCGGCTTCGCCGACGATTTCGAGCTCAGGGTCCGATGCGAGCAGATCGGCAAGACCGCGTCGAACGACTTCATGGTCATCGACCAGGAAAACCTTAACCATTACGAGTCCTTCTTGCTGGCCATGCGAGGCAAGAGTCATGGAACGACCGACTCAATATCCCATATCTTCATAATCGCCTGATCTCATAGATGTTGCCGATTGACGATCAGCAGCGAGCAGTCGGCGTCCTGAAGTATCGCACTACCGGCTGGTCCGATGAGTTCACCCAAATGCTGACGATTGTGGGCGCCGACAATCACCAACCGCACCGACCGACGGTTATAAGCCAGGTACTCCAGCAGGCTGCCGTGCACCACCATCGATTCCACCCGGAGATCCGGATAGCGTCGCTTCCAACGGGCCAGCCGGCGATCCAGGTCGGCGAGTGCCCGGCGATCGCCTTCGCCCTCCGCTGCCTTCTTATCGCCCGGTTTAGTCCGCCGGCAGATGATTGCGTGGATGGCGGCGTTGCGCAGCCGGGCTTCCTCGACGGCAGCGCCCAACAAGACACCGTTGTCAGGAGACTCGTCTACTTCCACGACGATCCCGTACGCAGGGTGCCGAAAGTGGTCATCGCGGCCTCGAATAATCGCCACGGGGCATTGTGCCGATATGGCCAGAGCTGCAGCTGTGGAACCCACCCGACCCGGTCGAAAGTGACGTAATCCGACCGCGCCCACGCAGACCATGGCCGCCGATGCCGACGCGCGAATCAAAGACCTGATCGCAGGCCCGGCGGTAACTTCGGTCTCTATTTTCACCGGCTTGCCTGCTGCCTCAATTGCCGTGATTGTGTGGCGAACCGCTATTTCTGCGGTGGCGAACTTGTCCGCCGTGTCATCCTCGGATTCGGGGGTGTCGCCCTGCTCAGCCGCGCACAGGAGACGAAGAGGGACGTCACGACTCATTGCCTCGTCGACCGCCCAGAGCGCTGCGCGGATCGCCGTTTTCGAGCCATCGATACCGACGATGATTGACTGGGGTTTAGCTAACTCGTTCATCGAGGTGGCCTGCAGCTCTAATGGCGGACGACGAGCACTGAGCAGTCGGGGTAGCCCAAAATCGGATGGCAGTTCGGAGTAGCGAGCCCGGCGATCTCGTCGGCGTCAGTACTACCCACAACAGCCAGTTCAATGGCAGTACTGTGGTCCTCGCAGGATTTCACCCCGGTGCCTGCGGCAACGGTTTGGACGTGAACGTCTGGATAACGTCGGATCCAGCTGTTGAGTCGCCGATCGATCTGCCGCACGGTAGCGTGGCGGCGCCGTCCTTCCTCCATGGCTTGGTGCACAACTTCGTCGTTGTCTGGCTCGTCATTGAGCACGACGGCGATCACACCGAGCTCTGTCGGCGATCCGTCCGGATTGGTGCGGATGATCGCTACCGGACAGTGCGCGCGCGCCACCAACCCGGCAGCGGTTGGGCCCAACAACCCGTCAGACGCCCATCCCCGCCTGGAGGTGCCCACGCAAACCAGAGCTGCATCCTGCGACTCATTGATCAACACTTGCGCGGGATCTCCGGAGAGAATAGCCGTTTCAATCTCGACTGGTTTTCCTTCGCTCTGCACGGCGCAGTCCGCTTGGGACAGCGCCAGTTCGCCGCGTTCGAGCTCCCAGTCCGAGGTGGGCGCTGACCCGATTTGCGCCTCGCGGCGGGGGATGACATAGGCAAGGCGTAGGGGCATCTGCCGACTCGTCGCCTCGTCGATCGCCCACTTGGCGGCGTTAACCGCGGCTTGCGAGCCGTTGATGCCCACGACCACCGACTTCGAGTCCAGCTGATTCATGTCGGCTCCTGACTAGTCCGATCCGCTCAATGTCAGGCTATTGCGCCGTCGCTCTTTACGGAGGGGTCGTTAGGCCTTACCTGGGGATGTCGTTCGTCCCCAAGCAGTGCGATTCAAGCATGTTCAGACGTCAGCGGCAGATACGTCAGCGACGTCGCAGGGTTCTGCAGATCGCGCGAACAACTTCTCCACATCCGCCCGATCGCAGGCGGCCGTCCCGGGTGTCATCAGCATCGCTGCGCCCGCCGCTATACCCAGCCGAACGGCTTTGACCAGCGGCCATCCGCGACTGAGTCCTACCGTGATCGCCGCAACCATCGCGTCGCCCGCCCCCACGCCGCTCCCGCCCGGCATCGGAATCGCTGAAAATCGCTGGCTTGCATGCTGTGTCGCAAGCAGCGCACCTTGAGATCCCAAGGACACCAACACCACTTGCGCGCGAGCGCTGTTAACGAGTTCGTGTGCGGCGGCGAATTGGTCGGCTTCGGTGGCCAGCGGCCGCCCGACGCATTCCCGCAGTTCTCGCACGCTTGCTTTAAGGAGAAACACGCCGGAGGAGACGTGCTGCAAGCCGCCCCCAGAGGTGTCCAGGATCAGGCGGGCGCCCAGCTGCCGGCAGATGTCGGCAACCCGCTGGTAGAAGTCAGCAGGTACGCCCGGCGGCAGGCTGCCACTTGCCACCACGAATTCGGCTGACTTTGCTGCCATCCGCAGTTGCTCGAGGCAGTGCGCCTGTTCGCGCAATGTCAGCTGCGGCCCCGGAAGGACGAACCGGTACTGCTGGCCGCTACTGCTCTCGTTGACAGTGAAGCTCTCTCGCGTTGCCGCAGCGATCGGAACTTGCCAAAATGGCACACCTTCATCGCTGAGCAGCCTCGCGATAAGACCACCGGTCGCCCCGCCCGCGGGGAAAACCGCTAACACCGACGCGCCGAGCACATGTGCGATGTGCGCGACATTGATGCCGCCGCCGCCCGGGTCGTAACGAGTGGCGTGGCAGCGCAACTTATCGCTCGGCCGCACGATGTCAACGCTTGTCGTGATGTCGAGCGCTGGATTCATGGTCAACGTCACGATCTGCGCTGGGCTGGGAGCCGGCTCGGCTGGCGTCTCCATGTTTCTCGTTGACTCCGTGTCGAAGGTTATAGGCCGCTCGGGTACGTTTCCGGCGTTTCGCCGGCAATCCACAGGCTCGTAGGCTCCAGCGGTTCGAGCGCCCGGGTGCTATCGATGTGAATCATCGCGTCGAACTGGTCGGCGGGCCGGACGTGGAAGTAGTGGCTTTGCCGCTCCGTCGCGGGCAGGTAGATAACGCCGATGGCGCGTCCCAACCGAACGACGCTAAGCGGGTCTTCGGCGTCCGGACTAATGTGTGCCGACACCAGGAAGGAACTCCTGCCGGTCTCGTGCAGCAGTTCTTCGATGCTGCCGTTCAGCGCGGGCCGAACGGCCTTTCGTTCGGCAATACCGCCCCACTCGCTGGCAGCGGTGACCGTGCCGGCGTACGTGCTGAACCCGATGAGGCGTGACTGATCGCCATATCGCTGGCGGACAAGTTGACCGAGGGTGAGCTGTCCGTCGGCCCACACCTCGGTCGCCCGCGCGTCTCCGACGTGCGAGTTATGGGCCCACACCACTATTCGTGCCGATGGCACATCGTGGTGGCGGTCCAGGTGTTTCAGCAGCGCGTCAAGGGTCTGCGCCATGTGCTTGTCACGCAAATTCCACGAGGTGACGCGCCCGCTGAACATCGCCCGGTAGTACATCTCTGCGTTGCGTACCGTCTGTGCATTTTGCTGGGTGTAGAACAGTTCGTCCTCGGCGAGCAGTCCGTCCCTGCGCGCATAGGCAAATGCGTTGCGCTGGATCTCAACCAGCTGCTCGATCGATTGATTTTCACACGATGGACCCGCGCCGAACGCCGCCGAAAATCCGTACGCCTGACCATCGTCGGCCGAAGCGTGGTCGAAGCACGCATAGCGCTCTCGCGCCCGTGCCGCCGCCTTTGGATCGATTTTGTCGAGGTAGGTGATCACTTCGTGCATCGACCGATGCAGGCTGTAGAGATCCAGTCCGTAGAAGCCGGCCTGCCGCCGACCGTTTGACTGGTGCAGTCGATTGCGTGTGCGCAGCCAGTCGACAAAGTCACGGACGACGACGTTGCGCCACATCCAGGCCGGGAAGCGCTCGAATCCGCTCAACGCCTCATCGGCGCTCTTATCCTCGCCGAGGCCGCGAACGTAGCGATTCACTCGATAGGCGTCGGGCCAGTCCGCCTCCGCGGCGACGGCGCAGAAACCCTTCTCCTCGATCAGCCACTTCGTGATCTCGGCCCGAGCCTCATAGAACTCGTGAGTACCATGTGAGCTCTCGCCGATCAGTACGACCCGAGCATCACCTATCAGCTGCTCTAACGTCTCGCGCGGTGGAACACCCGCCGGGGCATCGATAGCCACGCTGCTGATCACCTCGGCCGGCGTCCGCACCGCAGGTCTCTTAATCGAGACCGCTGTCGTCGGAGTGGCCAGCAGCTGACGAACCTCCTCGTCAGTGACCTGGCGGAAATTCCAGAACGACTCTCCGACCGCGAGAAATGGAGTGGGCATGCTCGCGCATACAACGTCGTCGACCAGGCCGGCGAATTCCCGGCAGGTGGATTCCGGGGCCGCCGGCACCGCAATCACGATGTGTGCGGGCTCGGCTTCGCGTAATGCCTGTACCGCAGCAAACATGCTTGCGCCGGTGGCCAAGCCGTCGTCGACAAGAATGACCGTCTTGCCGGTCACATCGACGGGTGGACGTCCGTCGCGATAGGTGGCCTCGCGCCGGACCAGCTCCCGACCTTCACGCTCGGCGATGGCGCGCAGTTCCTGCGGCGAGATCCGCAAGCCCCGCACGACATCGTCGTTGACCACGACGCGGCCCCCGCTCGCCAGTGCTCCAACTGCAAACTCTTCATGGCCGGGGGCGCCGAGTTTGCGCACGATGAAGGCGTCCAGCGGGGCGTGCAGCGCAGCTGCCACCTCCCATGCAACAGGTAGCCCACCCCTCGCCAAGCCCAGGACAATCACGTCCTGCCGGTCGCGGTAGGCGCTGAGGAGATTTGCCAGCACCCGACCGGCCTCGCGGCGGTCGCGAAACACGCGCCGCGGCGAGTGCCGGGTGACATCAGCTGCTCTAGTCATGGCGCACCAAGGTCACTGTCCGTTGGCTGACCGCACCTGAACGCGCCGCTCGGCCGGCTTCTGCTCTGAAACCGGCACCGAGACAGTGAGAATGCCTTTGTCGTAGGTGGCTTCGATGTTGTCCTCGTCAACGCCCGCCGGCAGCGACACGGTCCGAACGAATGAGCCGTACGAGAACTCCGAGCGCCCATCGAAATCTTTCTTCTCGGTACGCTCGGCCTTGATGCTCAGTTGTCCGTCGCGCACCGTGATGTCGATGTCCTTTGCCGGGTCGACACCCGGCATTTCCGCGCGCACCACGTAGCGGCCTTCCTTCATCTCGTCCTCGAGCCGCATCACCCGGTTATCGAAGACAGGACGGAGTCCGGTCAAGGCAGGAAAGCCGGCGAACAGCTCTGAGAACTCCGGGAAGAGCGACCTCGGCCGACGCTGAACGGGAAGAGTGCTCATGGATGTCTCCTCGAACTCAAGATTGACCATTGACGACGTCCATCCGACCAGTCCGGCGCAATCGGCGATAGGGACCGAAGTCCCAGGCTTGCGGGTCGTTCGTCGGCTCTGTGATCGGCCATCGCGCTTGGTTGAAACGCGCCCCAGAGATCGTGGGGCCATCACAGGAAATGGTTATTCAGCAACCTGGGCGGGACGCACGCCGATGTAGGCCATGACACGGTTGAGGATGAGGTCGTAAGCGTCGCCGTCTTCAACGAGACGGCCAAGTCCCTGGCGGCGAAGAAAACCGTCGAGGCGTCGATCCAGCGGCCAATCAGCATAGGTATCGTCGGCATAGGCTGAGTGCAGGAATTGCCACGCGAGGGCATCAACGTCGGAGTCAGTCAATAACGGCGGCCCGCCTACCGTAGATGCCATTTCACTTCCTCTGGGTTCAAGGTGGTCTCATCATTTCGGTGGTCTGCACATTGCGCATAGGGCCTGAAGTCCCTATTGACAGGGTCCCAGGCTAGTGGGCGCGGCGGCACATGACACGGGGTGCCGACAAAACGCGTCCATCACGTGTCCGGTCCGTTGCCAATCATTTGGGGCGACTCGTTTAGGGCGATGCCGCCACCAACGAAGCGGGCAAAGCGACGTAGCGACGATGAACGCTTGAAGACAATCCACTTGCTTGCGCTCGGGAATCCTCGCTCGTGGTTCGGCGGGAACCTGCGAAACTTCGTGTTCGGCTAACTCCCCCGCACGGGAAGACTCGACAGACGTTGCTGAGTCACCAGTTCGCACTGCCTCACTCCCTTCTAGCGGTTTCGCAGCGATTCGTGAAATATTTTGACTTAGACGCAAATTCGGCAAGGCCCCAGATGCCTAATTGCCGCGCGCCTGATGCGTTATGGCAGCTTGCACCGCCGCAAACCGTGACCGTGCTCGCTCGTCGGCAGCTTTCTGCTCAGCGGCGGTGATGACTATCGCGTCTGGGCCTGGGAATACGGTTGCCTCTTCACCCGTGGCAAGCCACCGAACCCGGAATGGCGGCTCACCATCCGGCGAGTGCACAGCGGTGATTAGTCCGCGCATATCCGGACGCCCGAGCCTGCCGCTCTTGATTACGAGCCAGTCCCCGACATTGGCCTTCATCACTAACTCCTTTATGCCAGTGGGTGATCAGACGTCGGGGTCCTCACCTCTGATCCCTTATCCCTCAAAAAATGGTCGAAAGGGTTGGGTCTTAACTGTTATTGGTGGATCCGTCGACGTATGCGATTACGCCGGTGAGGCCGGGCTCTAGCGGTGAATCTCCAAGACATCACGCAAAGGTCGCCGCGGCGTCGGCTCCGGAGTCCCCTTGCCTGTAGGTTCGGTGCCGACCCGGATCAAAACCTGGGGCACCGCTGCGGCACCGGGCATGAGCTCCCGAATAATGTCACGGCTGGCTTCCAGCTCGGTTATGTGCGTCACGGGGCAAGTTGCCAATCCAGCCATCGTGCACTCCAGCAGGACCGCCGAAAGCGCCTGCCCGCAATTAAGGGCGTCCGCGCGTGTGTCCCCGGACGTGGACAACACAAGGATCTTCGCTTGGTCGTGGGTGCCTGCAGAACTGCTCCGGCTATACCCGTCGGCGGGAAACCGGCGGTTCACGTCCACTCCGCTGCCCTCCGCCGCGGCCGGCAGCGCGCTTTCGGGTATCCCTTCAAGGTCCCTGGAAGGCGATGTCCACCAACGTAGTTCATGGTGGTAGAGATCGTCGTAGCGGCGTAAAGCTTCAGTTAGGCGAGATGCCTCCACTAGCCGCGGTCGCACGTCGTCGGCCAATACGTCAAGGGCGGCCAAATTGCTGTCGAATGCGCTGCGCAGCACGGGCTCGAACGACGCCCAGTCCTTTGGGGCGCGGAACGGGCGTCGGTCGGTCCGGCGACGCAGTATCGCCGCGGCGCGGTCGCGCCGGGCCGCGGCGACGTAGTCGACGGAAGCGAAGTCGATCGAGGCCAGGTGGTCGAGATTGTTCGGATTGGGAAACTGGTCGACGTTGGTGTCCCAGCCTACGGCGGCCATCGCGTCCCGGAAGTGGTCGAGCACTGCCCCACAGCTGATGATCGCCTCGCGACCTGAGCTGTCAGTCGAGGTCACTATCCGGTGCGGGTCAGCGAACAGATCAACAATCGCGCTGCTGGCGACCCATCGCCAAGGCTGGCTGTTGTGCAGCGAGGGAGCATGGCACGCCAGCTCTACTGCCTTCTTGATCACCTTGGTGTGGACCATCGTTTGGGTCATTGCTCTCACCTGCTTCCTGTCTGACTTCGACCCTCTGGCATGCGGACATCAGACGCCAGGGTCCTTGGTCCCCAGGGTCACGTCATTGGACCACGCGCGAGATCGTCAGCCCGCTTCGCAGCGCCCGGTTCGCAAGCCGCAATCATTCTTGGCCGGCTCCGACGTGTTGGCCCAAGGACGAACGCACTGATGACTTTCGTCTCTATTGCGGCACGGAGCGCACGGCAAACGATGAAGACGCCCAAGCGAGGAGAATAAGGGACAGTCATGGCCGCGACCTGCCGCGTCGAGCACTCCACGGGGAGACTCCACGCGATCGTGAGGAAGACCCTTGGTGCCACCGCTTGGCCAACCCCGTAGGCCCCTCATGGATATCATCCGCAAAACACCTCACGACTACGACGTCCGGCCCAACCTCACGGACTACGAGCGCGCACGTGCGCAATTCCACTGGTCCGATGTTCCGGCCTTGTGCGAAGGCATGGGGCGCGGCCAGTGCAACATCGCCTACGCCGCCGTCGACAGGCATGCGGCGGGCGCAGCCGCGACACGCGCAGCGTTACGGTTCGTCACCGATAAGAACTGGGACGGCGCGATCACCACGCGAGACCTCAGTTACGCCGAGCTCGGTCGGCTCACCAAGCGATTCACCAGCGTGCTGCGCTCGCTTGGCATCAACAAAGGCAACCGCGTGTTCACAATCATGGGCCGCATCCCTGAGCTCTACATCACGATGCTGGGTGCGCTTCGCAACGGCAGCGTCGTTTCGCCCTTGTTTTCGGCCTTCGGGCCGGAGCCGATCGCCACCAGAGTGGACATCGGGCAAGCCGATGTGTTGGTGACCACCAGGGCGATTTATCAGCGCAAGATCGCCAAGATCCGTGATCGACTGCCGTCGGTGCGGCACATCTTGGTAGTCGACGAGGACGAAGCCAGCGACCAGCCGGGCGAAACGCTGAACTTCTGGCACTGGATGCACGCAGCCGACGAGAACGCGCCGATCGAGCCCACCACCGCCGATGACCCGGCGCTGCTGCATTTCACCAGCGGTACCACCGGTACACCGAAAGGTGCCATCCACATACACGGCGCCGTCGAGATGCACTATGTTACCGGCTTGTATGCGCTTGACCTGCATCCCGACGACATCTATTGGTGCACAGCCGATCCCGGTTGGGTTACTGGAACGTCCTACGGCATCATCAGTCCACTGCTACACGGGGTCACCTCCATCGTCGACGAGGCGGAGTTCGATGCCGAGCGGTGGTACCGGATTCTGCAAGACCAAGGTGTGTCGGTGTGGTATACGGCACCGACCGCAATAAGGATGCTGATCAAAGCAGGTCCCGAACTGCCGGCGCAGTACCGTTTTCCGCGGCTTCGTTTCATCGCAAGTGTGGGTGAGCCGCTCAACCCCGAAGCGGTCTGGTGGGGAAAGCGGGTGCTGGGCTTGCCAATTCACGACAACTGGTGGCAGACCGAGACGGGCGGCATCATGATCGCGAACACTCCCGCGTTCGACATCAAGCCTGGCTCGATGGGCCGGCCGCTGCCTGGCGTGGACGCATACATAGTGCGCCACAACGAGGACGGCACCACTGCGGTCATCGACGAACCAGGCGTCGAGGGTGAGCTCGCGCTCAAACCGGGCTGGCCATCGATGTTCCGCGGCTATCTGAACGCCGAGGAACGATACCGAAACTGCTTCACGGACGGGCTCTACCTGACCGGAGATCTCGCGAAGAAAGATGCCGACGGTTACTTTTGGTTTGTCGGACGCAAAGACGACGTGATCAAGTCCGCGGGCCATCTGATCGGTCCGTTCGAGGTGGAAAGCGCGCTGACCGATCATCCAGCGGTCGCCGAAGCGGCAGTCATCGGCAAACCCGATCCAACGGTCGGCGAAATGATCAAAGCCTTTGTCACGCTTAAAAATGGTGTGGTCGGCGATGAAGACCTGCGCCTGGAATTGATAGGCCACGCACGCAAGCGGCTCGGGGCCGCCGTGGCGCCCAAGGAACTCGAGTTCGTCGATACGTTGCCGCACACGAGCAGCGGCAAGATCATGCGACGGCTGCTGAAGGCTCGCGAACTCGGGCTGCCCGAAGGTGATACCTCCACCATCGAGCAACACCCTGACCACCACGCCGAAGGGGTGCCGTCATGACCGATACGAAGCTGGCGCATGAACTCTTGTCGGATATGGTTCGCGTGCGTCGTATGGAGGAGAAATGCGCGGAACTCTACAGCGCAGCCAAGATTCGTGGATTCCTGCATCTCTATGTCGGGGAAGAAGCCGTCGCCGCCGGGTCACTGCGCGCATTGGCCGACGATGACGCGGTGGTCGCGACCTACCGCGAGCATGCGCACGCACTGTTGCGCGGCATCCCCATGACCTCGATCATGGCCGAGATGTTCGGCAAGCAGGAGGGCTGCTCACGTGGCCGCGGCGGGTCGATGCACCTGTTCGATGCGTCCAAGCGCTTCTACGGTGGTAACGCGATCGTCGCCGGCGGCCTGCCACTCGCGGTGGGCATCGCGCTGGCCGATGCCATGCTGCAGCGGAAGCCAGGTCACGGCCTGCTATTTCGGTGACGGCGCCGTGGCCGAGGGCGCATTTCACGAGTCGCTGAACATGGCCGCGCTGTGGAACTTGCCGGTGCTGTTCTGTTGCGAGAACAACCTTTACGCGATGGGCACCGCATTGGAGCGGGCGCAGTCGCAGACCGATCTCACCGTCAAGGCGGCGTCGTACCGCGTTCCGACGCTGGCTGTCGACGGGATGGATGTCGAGGCATGCCACAGCCGCCGCGCAACAGGGTGTCGATCACGTCCGCAACACCGGTGGCCCCTTCTTCATCGAGTTCCGCACCTACCGGTTCCGGGCGCATTCGATGTTCGACCCGGAACTGTATCGAGACAAGGCCGAGGTCGAACAGTGGCGCGAGCGCGACCCGATCCGGTCATTTACCGAGCAGTGCCTGGGCGACGGCACGCTCTCCGAAGCTGACGTGCGTGAAATCGAAGATTCGGCCGCCGCCGAGATCGAGGCCGCGGTGGCGTTCGCCGAGGCGGGAACATGGGAGGACGCGCAGGATCTCGAGCGTGACGTGCTGACACCCTCCCCGGCGGACAAACGGGAAGCAATCGAAGAATCGACACCGGAGCCGGCGCGATGAAGACCACTTACCGAACCGCTGTTCACGATGCGATTCGCGATGCCTTACGCGATGACCCACGCGTCGTGCTGATGGGTGAAGACGTCGGACGGTACGGCGGAACCTACGCGGCATCCAAAGGTCTACTGGCGGAATTCGGTCCCGAACGGGTGCGTGACACCCCGCTGTCGGAATTGGGCTTCGTCGGAATCGGAATCGGTGCCGCCCTCAACGGACTACGCCCGATCGTCGAAGTGATGACGGTGAACTTCAGCCTGTTGGCGCTCGATCAGATCGTCAATACCGCTGCAGCCCTTCGCCATATGTCCGGTGGGCAGTTCTCGGTCCCGCTCGTTGTCCGAATGGCGACCGGGGCCGGACGCCAGCTCGCCGCTCAGCACTCGCACAGCCTCGAGCCCTGGTATGCCCACATCCCGGGGATCAAGGTGGTAGCTCCGGCCACCGTCGAAGATGCCTACGGCATGCTCGGCCCGGCGCTGGCCGACCCGGATCCGGTGGTGATCTTCGAGCATGTTCAGCTCTACAACACCTCGTCCGATATCGATGCTCTTGCCCCCACCGATATCTCCCGGGCAGCGGTCCGCCGCAGCGGCACCGACGTCACCGTGGTGGCCTACGGCGGCTCCCTGGGGAAGGCGCTCGACGCCGCGAACGAGTTGTCACTGGCCGGAATCGACTGCGAAGTGATCGATTTGCGGGTCCTGCGACCACTTGACGACGACACCATCCTCGAATCCGTCCGCAAGACACATCGCGCCGTCGTGATCGACGAGGCCTGGCGCAGTGGCAGTTTGGCGGCCGAAATCACCGCACGAGTGATGGAGGGGGCCTTCTACGACCTCGACGCCCCGGTTGCCCGGGTGTGCAGCGCCGAAGTCCCCATGCCTTACGCAAAGCACCTGGAACAGGCCGCCCTACCCCAAACAGCCAAGATCGTCGCGGCCGTGCAAAACCTATTCGGTGACCGGCAATGATCGAGTTCAAAATGCCCGCGCTGGGCTCCGATATGGACGAAGGCGCCCTGGACGAATGGTTGGTCAAACCCGGTGACAAGGTGACCCGCGGCCAAATCGTGGCAGTCGTCGAGACCACCAAGGCCGCGGTCGAAGTCGAATGCTGGCAGGAGGGCACGGTCAACGAGTTACTCGTCCCGGTCGGTGAAACCGTCCAGGTGGGAACCGCATTGGCCACGCTGCTGGAACCGGGTGAGCGCGCGGAAAAGCGGCCTCGTCAACGGCCTCGACCCTCGGTCACACCAGCCCCAACACCAGTGGCAGTACCGTCGGGTGGGCCGGTTGCAGCCGTCACACCACCGGCGGCCCCCGGGCGACGGCGCTGGGTATCACCCGCCGCACGGCGGCTGGCCCAATCACTGCATGTCGATATCGACGCAGTGAGCGGAACCGGTCCGCAGGGGGCGGTCACCATCAGCGACATCGAGCACGCCGCCGCAACTGTCGAGCACGCCGCCGCCACTAAGGAACCAGCGACAAAACCGAAAGCCAAGCCGACGCCGGCCGATCGTGCTGCCCAGATGCGAAAGTCAATCGCGGCCGCGATGAGCCGGTCCAAGCGGGAGATTCCGCACTATTACCTCGCCGACGAAATCGTGCTGGAGAACTCCCTAACCTGGCTGACCGCGCGAAATGCGCAGCGATCCATCAACGAACGCGTACTGCCAGCCGTCTTGCTATTGAAAGCCGTCGCCCTTGCTGCGCAGCGATTCGGCGAGTTCAACGGATTTTGGCGAGACGACGGGTTCCAGCCCGCGACCGGGGTTCATGTCGGCGTCGGGATCTCGCTGCGCGGTGGTGGTCTCGTCGCGCCGGCCATACATGACGTTCCGGACAAGAAGCTTGACGAATTGATGGGCGACCTCACCGATCTCGTGGCGCGGGCACGCTCCTTCTCTCTGCGGAGTTCAGAAATGTCGGACCCGACCATCACGGTCACCAACCTTGGCGACAAAGGCGTCGATGCGGTGTTCGGCGTCATCTACCCGCCGCAGGTGGCCCTCGTCGGTTTCGGCCAGCCGGCCCAGCGGGTCTGCGTCATTGACGGCGGGATCCGGGTTGTCACCACCGTGCAAGCCACGCTCGCCGCCGATCACCGGGCAAGTGACGGTCACCGGGGCGCTTTATTCCTGACCGCGATCAACGAGCTGCTCCAGCAGCCCGACCTCCTAGAAAAGTGATGTGCAATGACTGAAGAAGACACTCGTGGTGTGGTGCTGTCTGTGCTGACAACTATTGCCCCCGAAATCGACCCTGATGACATTCGCGACGACGTCCTGCTCCGCGATCAAGTCGATCTTGACTCCATGGACTGGCTGAACTTTCTGCGTGGTATCCACAAACGGTTGCACGTCGAGATCCCGGAATCCGATTACGCGTCGCTGCGGACACTGGCCGATGTGGTCGGCTACGTCGAAAAGAACGCGTCCAAACCCGTCGCATAACGTCAAAGACTGAGGCTAAACCAATTGTGCGCCGGCGGAATTAGAGTTGTTGGCGGGGAACTTGTGCGGCCGCTGCTTTCTAGCAGGGACCGTTTAGCGGCGAATGGCGCCGCCGACGGGACTTACGGCTCTTGTCACCAACGCTGATTTCTCCCTAGCGTCGATGTTTAACTGGAACTCAACAGGGAGTTGACGTCATGCATACGACGCTGGACACCGAGGTGCTCAAGAAGGCGGTGCTACTGGCTTGCCGGGCTCCGTCGGTACACAATAGCCAGCCCTGGCGATGGGTGGCCGAAGATGGGGTTCTGCGCCTGTTCGTCGATCGTCACCGGGCGGTGCCGGGCACGGACTATTCGGGCCGAGAAGTGATCATCAGCTGCGGCGCTGTCCTGAATCACCTTTGTGTCGCCATGACGGCTGCAGGTTGGGATCCGAAAATCGAACGGTTCCCCAACCCGAATGACTCCGACCATTTGGCTTCGGTCGAATTCAGTCCACTTGACCACGTCACCGATGCCCAGCACCGCCGTGCCGAGGCGATTCTGCAACGCCGAACCGATCGGCTTCCGTTAGGACGCCCCACGTACTGGCACCTTTTCGAACCCGTCCTGCGTAGCACGATCGACGAAAGCCTGGTGACCCTCGATGTGCTCTCCGACGATGTGCGACCATGGCTGGTCAAGGCCTCACAGCTGACCGAAACAATTCGCCGCTACGACTCGTCTTATCATGCCGAACTCGAGTGGTGGACTTCGTCGTTCGTATTGACCGAGGGCATGCCGCCGAGCGCGCTGGTGTCCGACAAGGAACGCTGGCGGGTTGACGTGCGGCGCGACTTTCCGATCAGGAGCCATGCGGATCGGCGTAGCGAGGTCAACGCGGATTGGTCGAAAATCCTTGTGCTATCTACCCCCGAGGACACCAGGGCAGACGTGTTGCGGTGTGGCGAGGTGTTGTCGACGGTGTTACTCGAGTGCACGATGGCCGGAATGGCGACCTGCACGTTGACCCATCTGATCGAACTGGACGAGAGCCGCGACGTCGTGCGTCGCCTAATCGAGCAGCGCGGCGAACCCCAGGTGTTGATCCGCGTCGGGATAGCGCCGCCAATGGAACATCTTCCGGCGCCAACGCCGCGGCGTCCGCTCGGCGATGTCTTGCAGATCCGCTAGACACTCGTTGCACAGACGGCCCGGCTAAGCGGTTGAACAACTTTGGTCCCCGCGAGGCATGACCTTCAGCTGGCGCTTTGCCCGGCTTTCTTCAATAGCCCCACGGCTATGACGTATAGAATCGCCAAAGACAGATGTGGTGACGACCGACGCCTCGCGCATCCTCACTACCAGTCGGGCGTTGATAAAGGGGATGGCTGATGTCTACAGATGATGGGGTCACCATCCTGTCGGTGCCGGAATGCTGGGATCTTCTGGCAGGTGTGAGGCTAGGGCGGCTGGTCACCAGCGTTGATGGCCGGCCGGAGATCTTTCCTGTCAATTACGCCGTCCAGCGCCGCACCGTGCTGTTTCGCACCGCGGAGGGCACCAAGCTGGTCAGCACCGCGATCAACAATCGCGTGGTGTTCGAGGCTGACGACCATAACGCCGCCGAGGGCTGGAGCGTGATCGTCAAGGGCACTGCACGCTCGCTTCGTACCCACGAGGAGATCGAGGAAGCCGAGCGTGCCCAGGTATTGCCGTGGACGGCGTCAGAGAAGACGCACTATGTGCGGGTGATTCCTGAGTCGGTTACAGGCCGCCGGTTCCGGTTCGGCTCACCGCTGGAGAAGTCTGATCGCGCGTGACCGCTCTGAATGGCGCGGTTACGGAGCGCTTCGCTGAGTCTGCCGCAGATGGCGCGGGCGCGGCATGAACTCCAGCGACAGCAACACTATCAGCGCAGCCGGGATGTGATGGGCACATAGCACCACGTACCGCCGCTCGGCCAGTGAGTGGAACTTGCGGAGGTAACGGTAAAGGGACTCAAGCCGGATCAGCGGGTCCAGCAAATGGATCAACCGATACGCGACCCGCTGCAGCGGGCCTGGGTGGGTGGCATCGAAGATCTCCGGAAATGCTGCGAATGCCAGCGAAAGCCGCAGCGCATTGTGGCTTTTTGCCTCGACAATCATGTCGACGCTGAGCCGCTCGTCAACGCCGTTGGGAGCGTCCGGGCGACGGAACGGCACATCGAGGGTGACTTCTGATCCTTCTCCGGCGGTTGCGTATCGGTGAAAGGCCACCGCCCGCCCGCAGCGGTCACGTGCGATGGCCAGCTTGATCCCGGGGAGGCGGCCTTGCAGGGCCCCGTCAAGATTCATGCAAAACCCGCGTTCGGTGTGCGCGGCGCGATGTGAGGCGTACAACACCTCGGTCAGCTCGGCGATCAGTGGGCCGTCGAGTTGTTGCTCGTCAACGATCTCGGTAGTGACCCCGCAGTTGTGGGTGCGCTGCACCGCTTGGCGCAAGTTGCGAAAACGGCGCCCCGTCAGGGTGAAGTGGCGAACATCGACGACGACATCGCGCCCGATCGGCACCGCCAGCATCGGCTGCCCGACCGTCTCGCTACGCCACAGCCCCAGATGCCGCTGGCCGCCGGCCAATATGATGATCTGCCAGCCCCGGCTGCGGCACATGCGGACGAAATCGGCTACCAGATTGTCGAATCGGCTGACGTCGCCGATCGGGTCGCCGCTGACTACGGCGAACCCAAGCCGGGTGCGGTAAGCGATCGCCGCGGTCTTGTCGGAGTTGAAGTGATAGCTCTTGCTCGAGTGCATGGCAAAAGGCGCCAACGGATCCCCGGGTGTGGCGTTGACCAGCGCCCACACTTGCTGAAGCATCTCCGGTTGCGGTTGCGCCGTGGTCGGCCACATCAGCGCGAGCCCACTGCCGGCGACCAGAATGTTGCCGAGCACTCCGAAGGACAGGAAGTGCGCACACAGCCCTGCGCCCACCACGGCAGCCGCGGCCACCAAGTGCCGAGTAGTCACCGGCCGGCCAAGGAAAATGCCACGCGTGATCAGGGCCACCGCGCCAAGCGATGCCACCGACCACCCGAACCGGCCTGGGGCAACCCGGTCGTAGCCGAAGTGTTCGCGCACGGCCAGCACCGTCAACCAGCCCAGGACGCACAGCAGCATCAGCACGCTGATGAAGCGCATCGCCGGAACGTCAGTTCTGACCAAGATCCGTTCGGGGCCGCGCGCCGTGACGGTGTCGCCGTTACCCCGCCTGACCTTCATGCCGCGCTCGCTCTTAAGTCACCCGCCGCCGAGTTGCACGACTTCGATGAGCGATCGCCCAGCCCTCGGGATCGCTTCATCCGCTTACACCATTGTTGTGTGTTTGGACACGTTCGGTCAGGAACGGCGCCTCACACGTCGATAATCCCTCGGGAGCGCTCCGCAGATCCCGCAGCAGCCGATCAGCGGCCTCCTCCAGATCGAGAGCCATAGCCGAACGATTGTGATTGTCAACAACGTTCGTGTGACTTTGGTGCGTTTTGACCTGACTCATCCGCGTTGGCATCGCGGCCGGTTGCCGGAGGGTATCTGGGGGCTGGTCAGCCACGGATCAAGCCTTTTCTGGGTCACACTTCGGAGCGGTCGCAAGCGATCATGTTGACGGTAATGACCACGGCCACGTATCCGCGAGAGCCGTTTGTCCTCGGGTTACTGCCCTAGGTCCCTTAGCCGTTGACCAACCTCCTACACGCATTCCCGCCGCCGGAAACCCAGCCGGCCTGACCGGTGGTCAGGCTTTCACAACCACGAAACCAGAAGAATGAGCTCCAACGCGGCACAATTCACGACCAATGTCCCGAATGTGCGGGACTTCAGTCCCTCGCACAGGAGTTCGGTCGAATGCTCAGATATCGGTATGGGACGAAAGTGTGTCTCCACCTGTCATCGTCACGGATGCCAGACAGCAATGGAGGTGTGACAAATGAGCACTCTAGAAGTGCAGCAGCTCCGGACGCGCATGTTCGCGCGCGTGCTCGGTCCGTTCCTTGTCATCGTCGCTGCTACGACGGTGGCACGTGCTTCGGATATGCGAAAGTTGCTTTCGGACTTCGGGGCCAGCTCCGCATGGCCGTTTGTGACAGGCGGCTTTCTGCTTCTGGCCTCCCTTGTCATCGTCGCGCTTCACCAGTACTGGCGAGGTGCAGCGGCGATCACCGTGTCTGTGGTGGGCTGGGTCCTCGCGCTACGAGCCGTGATTCTCATGGCTTTTCCGCATGCTTTCATGGCGGCCGCCAACGCCGCAATCGGCACGACTGCCTTATGGGTCAGCGTCGATATCTTCATCGGACTGGTCGGGCTGTACCTAACCTACGTCGGCTGGGGCCCCGCACCGAGTCGACCAGTGCCGCAATCGGACACATCGACCCACGATCTCCCGCGCGCCGCATGATGTACCCGTGGGAATAACCTGGAGCCGAGGGAACAGGATCGCGCATTGGCCATGCTCATGACATGACCGCTACGCGATTCCTGCTTTGACCGGAAATCGTTTTCGGTTGGGTCACATACAAAAAGGAATTCAGTGTCAGCATGGCAATGTCGACAAACTTAACAACCTGGTTCGAAGATGCGGTGGCACGCACTCGAGAAGCCCTCGCACAACAGGGGTTCGGCGTGCTGACCGAAATCGACGTCAAAGCGACACTCAAGGCCAAGCTCGGCGTGGACATGGAGGACTACCTGATCATCGGGGCGTGTAATCCGGCGTTGGCACACCGGGCCATCAACCTAGATCGAGAGATCGGGCTGCTGCTGCCCTGCAACGTGGTGGTGCGTGCCGACCCGGGCGACCCAGGCACGGTGATCGTTGAGGGTATGAATCCGGCCGTGTTGGTCCAGGTAACCCGAGAGCCGGCGCTGGTTGCGATCGCCGATGAGGTCACCGCGAAGCTGGGCGCCTCGATCGCCTCGCTGGCCGCCAGTGGCGGTTGATTTCGTCCACTGCCAGGTGAACCACTTCCGGCACGGCACGCGCTACCGGCGGAGTCAAACCGATGCCATGACCGGTGTCGGCAACTTCCACGGTGAACACCACAAGCGCATCGGGTACTCGTCCAAGTTCCTGACCCAGCGCATGAGTGCGGCCGATATCAACATTGTGCGAACTCAACCCATCACGGGTGCCATCCACATCATCCAAGGTGCAGCGACGGACGCGGCCCGGCACCGACGTGGTTGCGACCGCGGCATCAATCACCACGGCCAGTCCCGCACCTGACCACGCCTCCAGCAAACCCATCGGTTCCACGATGCCGGTTACGACACGAACATGGGGCAACGCGAGGTCGTCCAGCGCCGCGGCGGCGGCGACACCTACGCCGTCGTCGGTCCGGTAGCTATTGCCGAGGCCGACAACGACTATTCCCCTACCATCCACGGGTCATCCCCGCTGCACCGTCAGCGTCAAGAAGTGCGTAGAGCATGAGATGCAGGGGTCGTAGCTGCGAATCACTTGCTCGCACAGTGTGGTCAGCGCGGCATCTTCGAGAGAGAGATTGTCGGAAACGACGCGGGCCAAGTCGGCTTCGATGGCAGCTTGGTTCTGCGAGGTGGGCGGGATGATCGTCGCCGCGGAAACCAGCCCGTCCGTGTCGATCTGGTATCGGTGATACAAAAGGCCCCGGGGCGCCTCGCTGACGCCGTGTCCGGCGCCCGGACGGGCCGGCACGTCGACGAAAGGGCGCGACGGACGCTGATAGTCGTCGATGATCCGCAGTGCCTCTTCGATCGCGTAGACCACTTCGACAGCGCGGACGATGATGCTGCGGAAAGGATTTCGGCATTCGGCCGACAGGCCGGCCCGGGCGGCGGCCTGCGCCGCTATCGGCGATAGCGCCGATGAGTTCAGCGAAAACCGCGCCAGCGGCCCGGTCAGATAGCGGCCGCCATCCAGTGTCGCATGCAAGGCGGTGGAATAGGGCACCTGCGATTCGGCGACATGGTTGGTGAAATCGGCGACCGGAAACGGCGGGCCGGAACTGCGCGCGATGACGCCATTCTCGATCGGGTACCTGCCGGATGCCGACAGTGCTAAGAACTCGTGCCCGAGCTCGAGGTCGGGGAAGTCGAACCCGGACACCCACTCGACTGTGGCCAGCGCGTTGTCCAGCGCCCGGCGCAACTGTTCTGCCAGCGGCTCGAGCTCCGCCCGAGTGGGCACCGAGTAGAACCCGCCCAGCCGCACATTGATGGGATGTATTGCCCGCCCGCCAACGAACTCCATCAACTGATTACCGGCCTTCTTCAGCGCCAGTCCACGCTCGACCGCCGCGGCATGGTCGCGCGCCATCCGCACGATGTCGGGATATCCGAGGAAATCCGGCGCGTGCAGCATGTAGATGTGCAGAGCGTGACTGTTGATCCATTCGCCGCAGTACAGCAACCGCCGGAGCGCAACCAGGTCCTCACCGATTTGGACGCCACAGGCGTCTTCGATCGCGTTGCAGGCACTGACCTGATAGGCGACCGGACAGATCCCGCAGACGCGCGCGGTCAGGTCAGGTGGCTCGGTGTAAGCACGTCCGCGCAGGAATGCTTCGAAAAACCGTGGCGGTTCATAGATGTTGAGCTGGACGCTCTCCAGCGTTCCGTCCTTCAGCGTGACGTGCAGCGCTCCTTCGCCTTCCACCCGGGTGAGCGTGCCGACACTCAGCGTGCGGGTCGCCGGATTCACTGCTTGCTCCGCTCAGCGGTGAAACTGGCGACGTTGAACGTCGAGAACACCCGGTCAACATCGCCGTCGGACATCCCATCGCGGCGCAGCAGCGGGATCAACGTCGCGGTTCTGGGCACCGCGGACGGGCCGAAACATCCATAGCAGCCACGACGATGCCTCGGACACAGCGCTCCGCAGCCGGCGTGGGTGACCGGGCCGAGACACGGGGTACCGTCGGCGACGATGACACACGTCACTCCGCGGAGTTTGCACTCCGTGCACACCGTCTTGGCCGGCAGCCGCGGTTTGCGTCCGATGAGCAGCGCAGCGAGCGTATCGAGCAGCTGACCGCGGTCGATCGGGCAGCCCGGCAGCTGGTAATCAACCTTGACGTGTGCCGACGCCGGCGTCGAGGTCGCCAGCGTGTCGATGTACTCCGGTTTGGCATACACAACGGAGGTGAATTCGGCGACGTCGGCGAAGTTGCGCAGCGCCTGCACTCCCCCGGCCGTCGCGCACGCGCCGATGGTGACCAGCAGCTTCGATTGCTCCCGAATTTCCCGGATGCGTTGCTCATCGTGCCGGGTCGTGATCGAGCCCTCGACCAGCGATACGTCGTACGGCCCGCCGACCATTGCGCTGGAGGCCTCGGCGAAGGTGGCGATCTCCACCTGGTCGGCGAGCGTGAGCAGCTCGTCCTCGCAGTCCAGCAAGGTCAGCTGACAACCATCGCAGGAGGCGAACTTCCACACGGCCAGGGTGGTTCGGCTCATCTAAAGCTCCTTCACCTGCAGCAGTGGGCCGGCTACGTCGTAACCGACCACGGGGCCGTCGCGGCACAACAGCAGTGGACCCAGCTGGCAATGACCGCACCAGCCGATTCCGCACTGCATGTTGCGTTCCAGTGAAACTCGAATGTCATGGGCGGCTACGCCTTTCGCCAGCAAAGCCTCCGCGCCGAAGCGCAGCATCGGCTCGGGCCCGCACAGGAATGCGGTGGTGCGATCGGGGTCCAGCGTAAGCCTGCGCAGCGGCTCGGTGACCAGGCCGACTTCGCCGCGCCAGCCTCGGACCGGGACGTCGACGGTGACGTGTAGTTCGATCTGCGGGTCTGCGGCCCACTTCTCCAGCTGAGCGGCGAACACGAAGTCTGCCGGCGAGCGGGCACCCGCAATGAGCATCAACTTGCCGTAGCACAATCGCTGCGCCAGCGCGCCCAGCACCGCCGGACGCAACGGGCACAACCCCACGCCGCCGGCGAGCATGACCAAATCCCGGCCGGCGGCTTCTGCCAGCCCCCACGTGGTGCCGAATGGACCCCGTACCCCGACAACACTGCCCGGCTGGGCATCGTGCAAAGCTCGGCTGACAGCCCCGACCGCGCGGATCGTGTGCGTGATCGAGCCGTCGGTGACGGTGGGATCGCCGCTGATCGAAATCGCCACTTCGCCGACACCGAACGCGTAGAGCATCATGAATTCCCCTGGTTGCGGTGACCGCAGTGCCTCGCCGACCGGCACCAGGCATAACGTCGCCGAATCAGGGGTCTCCACAACGCGGCTGCGCACCCGATACGGGACCGGCGCCATGGCGGAGTGGGCCGAAGCAAGCGGCGCAGGGCTGATCGCTCCGTCAGTCATCGCCGGCCATCTTGTTCATCTCTGCGGTGATGTCGATTCCGGTGGGACACCAGGCGATGCATCGCCCACAGCCAACGCACCCCGACATGCCGAACTGGTCGTGCCAGGTGCCCAGTTTGTGGGTCAACCAATGCCGGTAGCGCGATGCACCGGACTGGCGGACGCTGCCGCCGCCGTGGACGAAGGTGAAATCGAACTCGTAACACGACGCCCAGTGCCGCCAACGCTCGGCGTGCTCACCGGTGAGGTCGCTGACGTCTTCCGTGCTGGTGCAAAAGCAAGTCGGGCACACCATCGTGCAGTTGCCGCAGGTCAGGCAGCGACTGGCCACCTCGTCCCACTGCGGCGACTCGCGTGACCGAATCAGCAGGTCCCGCAGATCGGTGTCCGGCATCTGGCGGCCCATCCGATGGGCTGCGGCCTCGACATCGGCGCGCGCGCAATGGACTTCCTCGCTGCCGGCTGCCCGGTGCGGCACCGCCGCGAGCACATCGGCGCCTTCCTGACTACCGACGTCGACAAGGTACGACGGCGCATCACCTGCGAGGCGCTCGGTCAGGGCGAGGTCGTAGCCCGGTCCGACAGCGGGGCCGGTGCCCATCGATGCGCAGAAGCACAGCCCACCCGGTTCCGTGCAGTTCACCGCGACCACGAAAATCTGCCGTTTACGGCTGACAAAGGAGTTGTCCGGATACTCAGAACGGCCCAGGACCCGGTCGAGGGTTGCGATTGCGGCCAGGTCGCACCCGCGCACTCCGAGGAATGCGTATCGCGGGACCTCCTCTTCGGGTTGGGCATCGCTCGTCCCGTCCCGGGTGCCGGCCCACAGCCGCTGCCGCGGGGGGTGGAGGAACTGTTTCCACGACTGCGGACCGGCCGAATGCCCGAATGCCGCGTCATCGTCGCGACGGCGCACCCGATAATGTCCCGGACCTACATCGACGCCCCAGCCACGCGGCAGCTCGCTTGCCGACTCCAGTTCTGCGAGCACGATCGCGTTGTCCCGCAACGTCGGACCGACTACGCGATAGCCCCGCTCGATCAGCACCTCGACAAGGCGGTGAAGCGCGGCTACATCGAACAACGCGACATCGGAATCTTCGCCGTATCCGCTCATCAACACATCATCCGCTAATTCGCGTGCGCTGTATAGGGGTTCGGAATCTCCAATCCCATTCCGCGCCACCCGAAATCGAGCGATGGCTCATTGTCGATTCATCCGGCCACCGTCTTCCACCAGGCATCTGATCTCACGTTCCCACTGAGCGTCGCGTGCTCGGTCAAGCCGTGAACGGACGGCGGCTTTGAGTGATGTCAGCCCGACACCCACAATCAGCAATGTCAGCATAGTCATACCAACCGCATCGCCCACGGCACGCCAAGTCGAGGTCGGCGGGAGGCTCGGATTGCCGTCCTTGTCCAGCCAGATTCTGATGCTCTCGCCCGCCGTCACTGGGTTGGTGAGCTGAAGCGTGCCAGTGCGCTCGCCGGCCACTATCGGCCACCTCGTTTGCACGACAGTCGTACCCGAGTCCTCGAGTTGAGCGTCGGCGACTGTCGCCTTGACAATGTGTCGCTCATGTGTCTCTTGGGTGTAATAGCCGATCACGCGCGCCATAGGTCACCCCGCCCACCACACCGGCGATGGGTATCGCGAGTAGCGACACAACGAGCGCGACCAACACGACCAAGGTTTCGATGCGGTCGGCGCGCGGAAGCAATGGGTTGCGGCCAAAAATGCGAGCAATCCGCCAGCAGCGTGGGTCTAATGTGAACGTCTCCATCACAACTTCCTTGAGCCTCAGCGATTTCGGTGCATTCGCCGACAAGGCAATCCTCAATCCCGCGCCTTTCGGCATCCAGAGCCGTTGGACCCTTTAGGCCAAGGCCGGTGGTCATCAAGTGAGCACCGCGAGAATCGGTTTCCGAGGCTTGGCGACCCTTACCGGTGTGCGGGCAGCGCCTGAACGCCGCACGAGCGTTGGGAATTCGGCGACTCGGCCTATTCGACGACGTTTCGCTCGGGGCCAAAAGTCCACTCGACGAACTCAGAGAGTTCGCGTCGCGGTGTCGCCGGCAATGGGTCCGCGTTGATCGGCGCCCAGCCCACCCGAAGCAGCATCTGCGGATATTCGCTACCACCGAAGATGTCGGAGCGCACCTCTTCGCGTGTTTCGGGCATTTCCAGCGGTTCGGTTACCGGGCAGCTGGCCAATCCCATCGATGTCGCCGTGAGGAGCACGACGCTGGTGGCCTCACCAGCGCGGAGCTGTGCCAGCCGATCGTCGGTCCGGGTTCCCAGGGCAAGCACGACGGCATTGTCCTCCGCGGCTGACGCGCCCGGTGGCATAGGTAATGACGGACCGGCAAAGAACCGACCCGGTATCTTCGCGTTCGGGTCCGATACCGGCGTATTACGGGCCGGAACACCGGCTACCGAAGCGTAGCGGCCACTCCACGTGGTGAGCTCGGCCAGATAACCCTGGTTTAAGTGATCCAATACAGATTGCGCGACAATCTCATGTAGCTTGTCGATGTCTTCGACTTGGCACAGCGTCATCCCATTTCGAGCCGCCCGCGCAGCCATAAGTGCAATATCAGCCACCGGTACCGGCCAGGAACTGTAGTAGCGCCGATCAGTTCGCCGCCGCGGTATCGCCGCGGCAAGCGCTATATCGACGGAATCAGCGGGGTGGGGAGACAGTTCGATCGCGGCCAGGTGATCGGGGTCAGCCGGATTCGGCAGCCGAGTCACCTTGGATCGCCACCCAACGGCTGCCAAAGCGGCAACACAGTGATGCAGCGCCGCACCGCAACTCAAGATCAGATCTCGGCCGTCCGGATCGGTGTTGGGTAGTTGCCGGCTCCCGTCGGAGTAAAGATGCAGGCTCGCTTCATCCACCCGCCACCGCCATGGTTGCGTGTTATGCACCGAGGGCGCCCGAGACGCCAGAGTCAGGACTGTCCGGACTGTGCCGGCATCCGGAAAGCGCGCGTTCATGGCTATTGTTCCCTTCGGTAAAGCGTCGTGACATCTACGATCCGCGTTATGACGCCGGCTACACGAGAGCACGAGGGCTCTAGCAGAGAGGACTTTGTGCCAATACCGATGTGAGCTAGACACGATGAATTCGCTGCGAAGCTACGCTGCGGCTGCAATGGCCACATCAACAGATAACTGGTCGCCGACGGCATAGGCTGCCGCCCAGTCACCAACGCACGCCGCTCGTGCCAGATCGTCAACCAGAGCGCTGTGGGCGCCCAGCTCCGCCGGCCAAGCCGACACCATGGGTGCGATCTCATGACCAGGCACCCGAACTGTGCGCCCGTTGTGCAGGCGACCGGTAACGCGGTACATCGTCATCGTTGGCACGGCTTGCCGATCTTGCCGTCGCAACGTCAAGTGGTTGGCCGCTTTTCGGAAGGAACCCACGGGCGAGGGCGAGCCCAAGGGCTCCCCATATTATTCGGCCGGTGCGCTGTCCTGGCCGGCGGCCGCGGTCGGAAACCCAATTGCCAGGGCTACCCGATCAATCCGCGTCAGATACGCTGCTAACCGCATCACACCCTCCTCGATCAGCCTTAAGGGTTCATCCGACCACTCCTCTGATCCCGGCCTGCAGGGCCGAACGGAACTGGATGGCAGTGCTTCGGTCGCGCTCCGTGGCATGCCGAGGTCCCGGCCCCAAAGGCCCTTCGTCACATGGGTCCCGCGGTCCGATGGCCCTAGAACGGCACGGCGAAGCTTGAACTAACTCGCCGTAGTCGTGTTCGCAGCGGGCTTATCCGCTTGTGCGGCGGTCTGGCCGCGCGCTGCCAACGCGCCGGCGATCGATGCGGCGGCGATCGTCAGCAAGGCACCGAACATCAACGCCGACGCTTCGCCCGTGACAAGGAGGTGTTCCTCGGTGCCGATGGTGGCCGCGGCCACCGGCACGCCGAGCTGCGCGGCTGACAGGACCGCAAGCGTCAGCGGCTGGCCGAGCAGCCTACCCGCGCAATGCGCCAGCACAGCACCCAGGCCCAGGGCTACTCCCAGCAGAATGAGTTTCGGGTGCGAACCCAGCTCGCGTACCTGCAGCGAGGCGCCCAGCCAGACGAAGAACAGCGGGCTGAAGAACCCCTCGGTGATGCCGAATAGCTGACGCGCCAGCCGTCGCGGTTCGCCGACCACGGCGATCACCAAACCCACCGCGAAGCCCGCCAGCATGATCGACACGTGGGTGCTGACAGCCAGCGCCGCCAGCGCGAACAGCACGATCAGGCTGGTCCGCAATTCCAGCGCAAACCGGTGCTTCTCGGAGTAGACGTGAACGCGCTGACGCCAGCCCCTGAGGTCGACCGCGCGCAGCAGCAGAAATAGCACCGCTGCGCAGCCCGCAACCGCCAGCGCACCCAGTGCTGCCGTTGGCGCCCGCCGAACGTCGATCACCAACGGCAACAAGACAATACACGCAGCATCCGCAATAGCGATCTGCGCAGTCACGGAGAGCACATGCGGTCCCTGCAACCGCAGCGAATCGATGACCGGCAATGCCAGCGCGGCCGATGACGAGGCCATCAGAACCGCGTAGAGCGCCGCGTGGCCGGTGCCGAACTCCGCCGCCAGCCCGACACCGAGAGCCACCGCGACCGCGCCGCCCAGAACCGCCCGCGCGAGCGCCAGTGGCACCGCCGAGCGCATCTCGCTGCCGCGGACCGGAACATGGGTGCCCACGACAAACATGACCAGCGCGAAGCCGATGTTCGCCAACAGCTGAAACGTTGGGTTGGCGACATCGACGACGGCGAAACCGGTCTTGCCGATGACGAGCCCCGCGATCAACTCACCGATGATTACCGGTATCCGCAAGCGCGGCAGGGAGGCCAACAGCGGACCGGCGAAACCTACTGCGGTCAGCAGCGCCAGGGTGTGGAAGCCAAACCCCGGCACGTCAGCGGCCCTTCCGCGGCGGCGAGCTCACTAGGCTTCCAGCCGCTTGATGGCTAACTTCGGAGTCACCACGATGTCATTTTGCATTCTCAATCGACGGAGTTGATGGATCGTTGAAGACAACTATCTGTGGCATGTCGTTGATCGATCATGAAGCGCCGCGGCCATGGCAGACCAGTGCAGGACGCCGTCTCCTATGCCCACCTGATCAATAACGACGACCGCGACGCAACCGAAAAAGCAGCATCTCCGCTGTTTGGAGACTTGTATATCGAACCAGACGATGAGCAGTGAGGTTCACAAATCCGTTCACAAACGGCAATGAAAATGGCAATGAAAATGGCAGGATTCGAACCTGCGACCTCTAGGTTATGAGCTACGCACCAGGTGCTTTCCCGTGTCCGTTGGTCTCAAACGTCCAGCTCAGACGGGGTAGCACGTCTCACCGGTCGCGCTGTGTCGCACCGATCAGCCGAAAGGATCGGCCCCTCAGACGCATGTCTCGGCCCACCGCCCAGCCCCTCGAATGCGATGGCACACTGCACGATCCACAGGCTAGTGACAACAAGTAGCCGCCATAGAGCTGGTTGGATCGAACTGCGGACCTGCCGGTTTTCAGGCTGAGGCGATGCCAGACGCGAGACGTTTGTCCTGGTCAAACTGGACGAACTGGACCCATCTCGACGCTTCAGAGCACGCAATATGAACGGGGTGGCGGATCTCGGGCGGATGAAAACGAACCCGTGATCCGTAGGCACCGACGGCATGCCCGCAGCCTGACGGATTTACAGGACTACCGACCCGGTATTGCGACCAGGCGAAACAGTTAGCTGAAACGATCAAAACGGCTCTACAGAGGTGTTTCCCCGGTCCGCTCAGCGGACCGGAACCTTGCGCCCACCACGACGATCGATGCGCAATGAAAACGATCTCTCTGCACCGCACTCACTCGATGAAAGGCAATGTCATGACCGCGATCAAGCCTGAATCAGGCAGCGCCCTCGACGGCTACTGGGGCAACGACAACAGCCAGCACGTCAACTTCATCGGCGTCGACGGCGACCTGCACGAGCTCTACATCACACCCGGCACCGGATGGGTGGACAATAATCTCACCGAACTCGCCTAATCGGAGAGTCCTAGTGCTCGTTGGGCTTGCAAGGTCGGTCGGCGCTCTGCTGAGTCGCGTAGAACGCCGGTGCTCGCGGTGGCTGGCGCCGAAGACGCCACCTTCCCGCTTTGCGCGCGGCGGCCGCGCGACCCCCGCCGGAAGAGTGCAATCGTGCCGCTCGGCCGTGAACCTTGCGGTGTGGGGGCACGCTTTTCTACTCCGAAGCCAGGACGCCGGGCCTCGCAACCCCGCCCCTGCCCCGGCCAAACCCTCCGGATCAACCCGGACTACCACAACACCCTCCGCCCGAGCTCATTACGCCGCCAGCGCCGATGCCCACCGTGCCCCAACGCAGCAGATACGCACTGGCGGCCTGGATTTTGGCCACCGTGTGCCGGCGGGGTGAGCATCGACCAGCACAGCCGCCCTGTTTGGCCTGCCAGTCGGCGTCAAAACCCGCCACCTCAGCGGCGCCCACCCTGGCCCGCGTCGACCCGCATCCCCCATACAGCAGGACCACGCCGCGGTAATCCGTTCCCCACGAACGGTTCTCCACCGTTTTGTCACCCAGCTGCTCGCGGATGAGCATCAGCGACGCCCACGGCCGGCGCAGCGCTAACGCGATCGCCCGCCCGTCGTCGCGGAACGGGTTAGCCACATACCGAAACGTGGTCGATCTTGGAGCGTCCCAACGAGATCTAGGGCTGCGGGCTACGCGAGTGCCGTGAGATCATTGTCCACCCAGCCGGCGGCACCGGGGGCGAGGTAGAGCTCGTGCACGTGGGCGTTGGCGTCGCCGGGGGCGATGAAGTTGACGTGCTGGCTGTTGTCGCTGCCCCAATAGCCGTCCAGCTCCGTGACAGCCGACGGCAACACGCCGCCCGCCAACTTTGTCAGGTCGTTGTCCACCCAGCCGGCGGCGCCGGGGGCGATGTAGAGCTCGTGCAGGCGGGCATCGACGCCGATGAAGTTGACGTGCTGGCTGCTGTCGCTGCCCCAATAGCTGTCCAGCGCCGTGTTTTGCACGGGAGCCACGGCCCCCGCCAACTTCGTCAGGTCGTTGTCCACCCAGCCGGCGGCGCCCGGAGCGATGTAGAGCTCGTGCAGGTGGTTGTCGACGCCGATGAAGTTGACGTGCTGGCTGCTGTCGCTGCCCCAATAGCCGGCCAGCCCGCCCGCCCCTCTCTGCACCACGGGCGCCACGGCCTCGGCCAACTTTGTCAGGTCATTGTCCACCCAGCCGGCGGCGCCGGGGCGATGTAGAGCTCGTGCAGGTGGCCGTCGACGCCGATGAAGTTGACGTGCTGGCTGTTGTCGCTGCCCCAATAGCCGACCAGCGGCGTGAAAGTCGATGGCAAGACGCCGTTCGCCAACTTTGTCAGGTCGTTGTCCACCCACCCGGCAGCGCCGGAGGCGATGTAGAGCTCGTGCACGTGGCCGTCGATGCCGATGAAGTTGACGTGCTGGCTGTTGTCGCTGCCCCAGTAGCCGTCCAGCGCCGGCGCCACGGGCACCACCTTGGGCGCAACGGCCCCCGCCAACTTTGTCAGGTCGTTGTCCACCCACCCGGCGGCGCCGGGGGCGATGTAGAGCTCCACGTGGCCGTCGGTGCTTATGAAGTTGACGTGCTGGCTGCTGTCGCTGCCCCAGTAACCGTCCAGCGGCGAGTCCAGCGCAGGTGATGCCACGGCCCCCGCCAACGCTGTCAGGTCATGGTCCACCCACCCGGCGGCGCCGGGGGCGATGTAGAGCTCGTGCACGTGCTTGTCGACACCGATGAAGTTGACGTGCTGACTGCTGTCGCTGCCCCAATAGCCGACCAGCGGGGTGCCTCCTACAGGCAGGGTTGCGGTCATGACATTTCCTTCCATTGAGCCAATGAGTTACGAAGCAGAGAGATCGTTTTCATTGCGCGCCGATCGGGCTGGTGAGGGCAAGAGTGCGGTCCGCTGAGCAGACCGGCATCCACCGCCGGCCCTTGACCGCCAACCGGTCCGGAACCATTTCCCACGTTCAGCAGTTCGGCGGGCGCGCCGACCCGGCGACAACAGTGGGCCCCTTGCCCTTTATTGCGGCCGGAGAAGTTGCGGGTACAGGTGGCGCGTCATCGGCACCGTTGTCGATATTGACGATCGATGTCACTGCAAGCTCTGACCGCCCAGGTTTTCGGCGAACTCGTGCGTGCGCGCGAACTCTTCGGCGCCATGCACCGCCAGATCCAGACCGGTTTGTGCTCGTGCTGGCACCGACGTACCGAAACGTGGTCGATCTTGCAGCGCCCCAATGAGATCTAGGGCTCCCGGCTACGCGGCGAGTGCCGTGAGATCGTTGTCCACCCAGCCGGCGGCGCCGGGGGCGATGTAGAGCTCGTGCAGGTGGCCGTCGACGCCGATGAAGTTGACGTGCTGGCTGTTGTCGCTGCCCCAATAGCCGACCAGCGGCGTGAAAGTCGATGGCAAGACGCCGTTCGCCAACTTTGTCAGGTCGTTGTCCACCCACCCGGCAGCGCCGGAGGCGATGTAGAGCTCGTGCACGTGGCCGTCGATGCCGATGAAGTTGACGTGCTGGCTGTTGTCGCTGCCCCAGTAGCCGTCCAGCGCCGTGTTTTGCCGCGGGCGCCACGGCCCCCGCCAACGCTGTCAGGTCGTTGTCCACCCAGCCGGCGGCGCCGGGGGCGATGTAGAGCTCGTGCACGTGGTTGTCGGCGCCGATGAAGTTGACATGCTGGCTGCTGTCGCTGCCCCAATAGCCGTCCAGCGGCGTCTCCGCCGCGGCCGCCACCGCCCCAGCCAAGGCCGTCAGGTTATTGTCCACCCACCCGGCGGCGCCGGGGGCGATGTAGAGCTCGTGCACGTAGTGGTCGACGCCGGCGGCGATGAAGTTGACGTGCACGCTGCTGTCGCTGCCCCAGTAGCCGTCCAGCCTGTTAATCCCGGACGCCACGCCCCCCGCCAACTTCGTCAGGTCATTGTCCACCCAGCCGCCGGAGCCCGGGGCGATGTAGAGCTCGTGCACGTGTTCGTCGCCGGCGACGAAGTTGACGTGCTGGCTGCTGTCGCTGCCCCAATAGCCGACCAGCGCCGAGTCCCCGTTGGGCAGTGCCGCCCCCGCCAACACTGTCAGGTCGTGGTGCACCCAGCCGCCGGAGCCCGGGGCGATGTAGAGCTCGTGCACGTGGCCGTCGGCGCCGATGAAGTTGACATGCTGGCTGCTGTCGCTGCCCCAATAGCCGACCAGCGGCGAGTCCCCAATGGGCGCGACGGCGCCCGTCAACGCTGTCAGGTCGTGGTCCACCCAGCCGGCGGCGCCGGGGGCGATGTAGAGCTCGTGCACGTGGCCGTCGGTGCCGAAGAAGTTGACGTGCTGGCTGCTGTCGCTGCCCCAATAGGCGTCCAGCGGGCTGGTTGATACGGGCTTTGTTGCGGTCATAAACATTTCCTTCCATTGGCTCGAATGAGTTACAAAACGGAGAGATCGTTTTCATTGCGCGCCGATCGGGGTGGTGAGGGCAAGAGTGCGGTCCGCTGAGCGGACCGGCATCGACCAGCGGCCCTGACTTTGACCGCGAACCGGTTAGGAACCATGCTTCGGATGTTCACTAGTTCGGCCGGCGCGACGGCGCTCGTCGGGATCGGCTTCGCTGACCAGCCAAATGGTCTTGGCCGCGGACTCCATCGCGGTGCGACAATACCGACGCCGCCGAGGTCCGCGCCTGGCCCTTGGTGAAGGCGAATGCGACCACCTGAGCGGCGGCCACCAAGTTCTCGGTGGCATTCATGGCAGGAAAGCGCGCCGTCGAACTGATCAGGTTGAGCGCGTCTTTCAAGGGCACCGCGTCGTCGTCGACTGAAAATCGGCTCCCCGGTTCGACCGGGCGGGGCCGTAGTCCCCATTCGAGAAAATCGTTCGCCTGCACCGCCCGATCGCCGATGTATGCGATCAGCATGGCCCGCTTGAGCTTCCGGGCGTCGCTCGCGGACAGGTCACCCCAAGGCACCTCGGAGAAGTCCGGCCGTCCGTTCGGGTGAAATCGCAGGCTCGGCCCGGACTCTGAGTGTCTCTGCGAACCACCGGCCTGGCGGCGTTGCCGCTCCCTGTCCAGTGCGCGCTGCTTTGCCGCTTTCCTGTCTTCGCGCTTGCCCACCCTATTTCAGCCTCCGCGATCATGTCCGAACAGCCACCATGAGCGGCACCTCCGACATTTCTCGTCAGCTCACGCTCAAGCCCGCCGCTGAGACCCGGTTCTGGCGGCCTGGACTTCCAACCCACGTTCCCAATCTGTTCCCAAACACATCATTAGCGTTGCGAAGGTTCCCAAAAGTGTTCCCATTGGGCATGAAAATGGCCCCCGGAGAAGTCTCCGGGAGCCATTTCCGCTGGTAGCGGGGACAGGATTCGAACCTGCGACCTCTGGGTTATGAGCTAATGGGAATCGATCAGCGCGCCGTTGACGGGGATATCGCCCATTTCGGGAGAAGCTGATCACCGAGCCGCCGGCCGGTGAGCACTGTTTTGAGCAGGAGCCTGGTCGATTCCTAGGGTTAGATTGTGCCCCGGCCGGTTGGTGGGGTGCCTGTAGCGCTGATGGGATGTCGTGCCGGTTCGAGCACTGATCCATTAGCTCGCCGCCGGGTGTCCTCAGGCTCGAAACAGGTTAAGCGAGAACCTAATCGAGGAAGGCGGTAAGCGATGATCTTCGTGGGCGATGACTGGGCCGAAGAGCATCACGATGTGTATTTGATGGATGAGTCCGGGAAGCGGCTGGCGTCGCGGCGCCTGCCCGAAGGGCTGACCGGCATCAGCCAGCTGCATGAGCTGATCGCCGGGCATGCCGATGAGCCGGAGCAAGTGGTGATCGGCATCGAAACCGATCGTGGCCTATGGGTGGGGGCGCTGACGGCCGCCGGCTATCAGGTGTATGCGGTCAACCCGTTAGCGGTGGCCCGCTACCGCGACCGCCACCACGTCTCGGGAGCCAAATCCGATGCCTCCGACGCCAAACTGCTGGCCGATCTGGTGCGCACCGATCGGCATAACCACCGTCCCGTCGCCGGCGATAGCCCCGACGCGGAGGCGATCAAGGTGCTGGCCCGGACGCATCAGAGCCTGATCTGGGCCCGCACGCGGCACACCAACGCCTTGCGCAACGCGCTGCGCGAGTACTACCCGGCCGCGCTGGTTGCCTTCGACGACGTGGCCCACGGCGACGCCCTGGGGGTGCTGGATCGCGCCCCTACACCAGATCTGGGTGCCCACCTGCCCCTGACCGCCATCCAGTCGGCGCTCAAACGCGGTGGGCGCCAACGCAATATCGCCGCGCGTGCCCGCCAAATCCAGGCCACGCTGCGCACCGAGCAGCTGAGCGCACCGGCACCGGTCGCCGCGGCGTTCGCGGCCACCACCCGCGCCATCGTGGGCATCATCGCCGAACTCAACCGCCAAATCGCCGAGCTCGAAACCAGCCTGGCCGAGCATTTTGAAACACACCCGGACGCCGACATCTACCGCTCCCTGCCAGGACTGGGTGTTGTGCTCGGCGCCCGGGTGCTCGGTGAGTTCGGGGACGACCCGAACAGATACACCGACGCCAAGTCTCGCAGAAACTACGCCGGAACCTCACCCCTGACCGTGGCGTCCGGCAAGAAACGCGCCGTGCTGGCCCGCCACGTGCGCAACCGCCGCCTCTACGACGCCATCGATCAATGGGCCTTCTGCGCAATCTCGTTCAGCCCCGGTGCCCGCATCTTCTATGACCAGCACCGCGCCGCCGGCGACACCCACCACCAAGCCCTACGCACCCTTGGCAACCGCCTAGTGGGCATCCTGCACGGCTGCCTGCGCCACCACACCGTCTACGACGAACACACCGCCTGGGCACACCGCACCCAAACCGCCGCTTGACAAATTACAGACCTGGGATGTCTAACCGGTTGCGGTCTTCCCCGATACACTCGGTCTCATAGCTGCAGGTCAGCGACGTTCAGCCGTCCAACCCGTCTCGCCACGTCGCGCTTGTTCGCATCGGTTCCACCGTGTTCTGTGTCCAAATCCGTGGCCAACCCACCGAGCGGCAAGTGCAGCCGCCTCGCCGTCTCAGGGCCGTTTTTCATGGACAATCTCCTTTATCCATGAGACATCAGTGGGCGATCTGGCTAGACGCTCCCTCGTGGTAGCACCCATCGATGCTGAAACCCCAATACCGTTGCGGCGGTTTCGAAGTCAGCGTCGTAGTGGACAACGGTAAGTTGGTGTGCGGCGGCAAGCGTCGCGGTGAGCAGGTCGGCCATGCCGACGGCTCGATGTTGGCCGGTTCGTGCCAAGGCTCGCTGTGCGCCGAGTGCGGTCTGCCAATGCTCGTCGTTGGTCGGCAGATACTCGTAGGCGGCGCGGCGGTCCGCCCAGAGCTGTTCGTACTCTGCCGGCCCGCGGGCACTGTAGAGCGCTTCGGCATCCAACGATGCTGTTGTGGCGACCACACCGCCTTCGATCAGCGGCCGCAGCCGGCGAGACACCTCTGGGTGGCGCATTCTGGCCGCGGCGCTGGTGTCGATCAGATAACGCGCGATTAGCGCCACACTTCCCCACGCTCATCCGAGTCGGCCATGCTCTCCAGACCACCCTGCTCAAGCCATTCGATCTGGCGCGCCCGCGCGGACTTGGCTGCCGCTTGCTGCAGCGCGATTCGTACGGTGTCCGAGACACCTTTGGTCCTTAGTTCACGCTGCGCGGCTGCAAGGAGGTCGTCATCTAGGTCGATCAATCTCTTAGGCATAATGTCCCTCCGACGAGTATATACTGGTTACCCATCAAGTATATATGCTTGGTATCTCGGAGCGCCGATTTGCTGGTCGCCCATCTCAGCCGGCGCCGACTGGTACCACCCATTTGCACCGCGGATTTGCGACCCGTCACGTGTGGCGAGCTGCCTCTTGAACAAGTGGCACCCGGGAGGTCAGGCCGAGTTTGGTGTAGACGTGGGTGAGGTGGGTTTGCACGGTGCGCGGTGAGACGAAAAGCCGTGTGGCGATGTCCTTATTGCCGAGACCCTCTCTGACGAGGTGGACGACGTCGCGCTCGGTGGGGGTGAGCGAGGCCCAGCCCTCGGTGGGTCGTTTGCGTTCGCCGCGGCCGCGTTGCGCGTAGGCGATCGCCTCCTCGGTCGACAGGGCCGCGCCCTCCGCCCAGGCAGAATCGAAGTCTTTGTCGCCCAACGCATCTCGCAGCGCCGCCACCGACGCTTCGTAGCCGGCGTCATAGATTTTGAAGCGGACCTCGCCGATGCGTTGCCGGATGGCAGATGCCGCACCGAAGAGCCGGGCCGCTTCGCGGTGACTACCGGCGTCCCCGGCCAAGGTGCCAAGGCACTCGAGGGTGTCCGCAATGCCTGAGCGCGCCTGGAGGTCGGCGGCGCGTGCGAGCGCGTCGTGGGCGTCGCGTTCGGCCTGCTCCGGCTCACCCTGCGCGATCGCCACGCGGGCGCGCGTGCTCAGCGCCATCATCAGGTACCAGCCGGTCGTGGTCGACACGGCCTCGTCGGCCCAGCCGCGGGCGGCAGCGAGATCCCGGTCTGCTAGCGCGGCCTCGGCATTCCAGATGCGCTGCACGGCCGCCGTGCCACCACTCAGGACAATCGGGTACGGGAGGGCGGCCTCGCGCGCCTCGTGCGCCGCCGCGCCATCCCCGGCGGCCAGGGCCGCGATTCCCACCACCACGTGCCCCAGTGCCGCGAACCTCCCGCCAAGCTCCGCGCCCCTAAGGGTCGCCTCGGCCGCCGCTCGCGCTGCGGCCGCCTCACCTCGGTATGCCAGTGCGGAGCTCTGACCGCCGAGGCTGAGCACCCTCCCCATGTCATCGTGAGCCGCCTCGGCTTCGGCCGCCACCTCGCCGAACTGTGCGGCGGCTCCGGCCAGATCGCCGCTAATCCGCTGCGCCGACGCGAGGTAAAAGCGACACACACGCGAGTTGAACCCGTCGCCGATCGCGTCGGCGAGGTCGCGTCCCTCCTCGCCAGCTGCGCGCACCGCGATCGGGTCACCCGCGGTGTGGGCGCCCATCGCCTGCAGGGCGAGGATCTGGCTGAGCCGCCACCGATCGTCCACGGCACGGGCCAGGCCGATCGCCTCGGCGAAGGAGGCCCGGGCCACCTCGGCGTGATAGCCCAGGCTGGCGGTAAACCCGCAGGCGGTCAATGTCCGGGCCAGTAGGGCCGGCTCGTGAACCCCGCGCGCGATCGCCAGGGCCTGTTCGGCCTGATCCAGGCTGTCGGCGCCTAAGTAAGCATCGAGGACCGCCTTGTCGGCGAGCGCCTGGGCGCGCACCGCGGCCGCCACCCCGGGGTGCCGCGCGTCGAGATCGGCGAGGGTGGCGTCGAACCAGGCCAGCCCTTCCCGGATGCGGCCCCGCGTCACCCACAGCGGCTGCAGCGAGGACGCCAGCGCCAACGCCAACCCGACATCGGAGTTTTCCCGGCTCCACCCGAACGCGGCCCGCAGGTTGTCGATCTCGGTTTCGGCCTGCTCGAGACGCTGCTCATAATCACGGCCTGCCGGGGCGTCGAGCAGGGCCGCCATCGCCGTGTAGTGATCACGGTGACGCGACCGCACGGGCCTGGGACATGCGCGGCGTGCTCATCCTGGCCACCGCCCTGGGCCTGATGGGGGTGGCCGAAACATTTCTGCTGTTGGCCCTCGCCGAGAACGTGTTCGGCCTGCACCATGCCATCCGCACCCTGATCTACCTCAAACTCTCGGTATCCGGGCACCTGACCATCTTCGTCACCCGCACCCGCGGGCCGTTCTGGTCACGACCCGCACCCGCACCGATACTGCTTGTCGCGGTCATCGGAACACAAACCATCGCCACCCTGATCGCGGTCTACGGCGCACTGATGACTCCGCTGGGGTGGGGCTTGGCCGGCGTGGTCTGGGCCTACGCACTGTTCTGGTTCCTGATCGAAGACCGCGTCAAACTCGCCACCAACCGATGGCTGGACCGACACCCGGGCCGGCCGGCCCAGCGAACAACCACCGAAGCTGCCCCTCGGGCCGCCCCGGTCACCCCGCAATGACCATCAACCCCGCCAACGCACCGCTTAACCCACCGATCGGATGCACACGCCCGCCCCGCCGCGCCGGACGGGTCGGCCTCAGCACGCGGCGGTTTTGGAGCGGCAAGACGTGAACGGACGCACAGGTCGTTCGCCGTCGCGCATAACGTGCCGTCCCACAGTGGTCCCAAGTTACCCAGCGGCAGGTGAGACCCACCCTGAAATGCAGGGCCAGGCCGCCGAACGAGAAAATCCCTGAACCTCGTGCCGAGCAGTCATTGACCCAGCGATGCGTTCGATGGCGCCAAACTTGTCGGCCAACTGGTCGCAGGCGATCTCGGCGTCACAGTGCGGCCGCATGTTGATCCAAAACATGCCAGAAAGGCCCAGAGCCCGACATCCGAGACCGCCCTTCGTGAACGCTTCGAGAAACCTCTGCGGCAGGAATGCCCGGAGCTCGTCAGCGTACGAGGCATGCCCTAGCTGCACACCGACGGTTGGTCGCGCGGTTGTTCACCTTGCGCGTCGCGCGCCGCATCGCGTGCCCGCCCAGGGTGGTCGATAAGGACTGCGGCGGAAGCGACGAGCTCGACGAGGTGATGAGCGATGGTGGCCTTGGCGAATTGCCCATGATTGCTTCGCTCGCACTAGGCCATCATCCGGAGGACCTCAAGGATCAGGACGGACGCCGGGACGGCAGCGTTCGCCAGGCCTGCCGAGGAACGGAGTGCGTCCACTCCGGGTGGGCCGATGCGATTTTGCCGAGCGCACGATACGACCTCCAGAGCTCTCGGGGAAATGGAATGATCGGTGTGCGCGCCAGTTCCCAGTGGATACCGTTGATCGGGTCGTCGAAGAACACGGCGTAGTAGCCGGGTACGTAGTGGGGGTATTCCTTGGGCTGGTCGGTGACCCGAATCCCCCGTGTGGTCAGAAACTCACGATAGAAGCCGTGAACCTCTGCGCGGCTTCTCGCCCAGAGCGCGATGTGATTGATGCCGACCGCTTGGTCGCTGTGATGAAGCTTCTCCCCGCTCCGGGCGGGTTGGATGCCAATGTAGCTGTGGAAAGCCGGGAACCGGGCCATGTAGTAGGTCGATCGATACTCGATGTCGAGCGTCCAGAAGCTTTTGTATCCGAGCCATCCGAACATGGCATCGTAAAAAGCAATTGAATTGTCGTAGTCCAAGACGGCGAACTCGACGTGATGAATACCTCTCCAGCGCATTATGCCTCCTTCAAGGAACTAGCAAAAAGCTATACCGGCTGGGTTGGTCATTGGTGGCCGGACCCCGTGAACTGGTGCACGGACTAATTCACCGGGAACACGCTACGCGTCCACGCGTGGCCCTACGAAGAGTGAGCCAACTCGAACACGCAACATACTTGACCAGCGGTCAACGCATTTCGCGACTCGGGACGATTCATCGTCAACACCCGGACCGCGCCGCGGTCCTCGCGCAAGACAAGCTGCTGGTTCAAGGCACCCATGCTGCGGCCCTTGGCAATTCGTTGTCACTCACGCAGGCGCGCACTATTTCCTAAACCCACGCAAGTTCCACCTTTTGCCAGCCGTTCAGCAGCGCAGTCGGGTTGCGCTCCAGCGCTCCGGCTATCTCGAGCCGGTCGAGATAGGGAAGTAACCCGCCAACCGCGGTGCGCACCTCCTGACCGGCGAGGTGGGCGCCCAGACAGAAGTGGATGCCGTGTCCGAATGCCAGATTCTTGCCGGGGGGCCGGGTGATCAGGAAGCGGTCGGGGTCATCGAAGCGGCGCGGATCTCGGTTGGCCGCGGCCATGTGCAACGCGATGATGGCGCCCTTGGGGATTGGCGTGCCGGCGATCTCGTTGTCTTCGGTCGCCTCACGAAAGGCGAATTGGATCGGGGAGGTCAATCGATTGGCTTCGTCAACCGCATTGGGCAGCAGTCCAGGATCGTCAAGCAACAGCTTGAGCTGGTCGGGGCAGGAGAGCAACTCGACGACGGTGTTGCCGATCAGATTCGTCGATGTCTCGTTGCCTGCCACCATGATGGTGATGCCCACCATCAACGTTTCGACATTGCTCAGCGACTCATTGTCGATCGCCGCGACCATGGCACTGACCAGGTCGTTCTTGGGCTCTGCGCGACGTGCCTCGATGAGGGGGACGAAGTAGGTGCTGAACTCTTTGACCGTTGCCAACATCAACTCGTTGCGCTCCGCAGGGCTGCTGAACACCGCGCCCGCTGCGGCGGCAAAAGCGTCCGACCAGCGCTTGGCCTGGCTGTAGTGGCTGCGGTCGATGCCCAGGATGTGGCAGATCATTTCGACGGGCAACGGAACGGCCAGGCGCTCCACCACGTCGAAGGCGGATTGGTCTTCGATTCCGGCCAAACAGCGTTCGACGATCTCCTCGATCGCGGTCGCCATCTCCTTGATGCGCGGCGGCGTGAATCCCCTGCTGACGATGCGGCGCATCCGGGTGTGCTGGGGCGGGTCGGCTGCGGCGATGGTCTTCGCGGAAGCCATCTCGGCCATGTCCACCGGGATGCCCGCAGCAAGCGCAAGCAGTCGGTCGAGTACCTCTGGTTTCATCTCGTCATCGGGCGGCGCGGCTCCCTCGTAGGGATTGGGTCGCGACGAGAACTGCTGCGGGTTCGACTGCACTGCCTTGACATCGTCGAACCGCGACACCACCCAGATGTCTGAGCTGGTGCGGTAGACGGGAAATCGCTCCCGCAACTCGGCGAGTACCTGCGGCAGCTGGTCTCGTGGTCCGGGCTTGAACGGGTCGAACATTAAATCGGATCCGTTCGCCCTCATCGTTTCTCCCGTCAACGGGTGCCTCAGTCCCAAAACCGGTACAGCGTGCGGGCATTGAGCTCGACGATCTTTCGGGCCTCGCCGTCAGGCACATCGACGAGGTGCTCGGCGAGCAACTTGCGGGTGTGCGGCCAGTTGGAGTCCGAATGCGGATAGTCGCCTTCGAACATGATGTTGTCGATCCCGATTCGGTGCCGTTGCTCGATACCCGACTGGTCGGCAATGAAGCATCCGTAGATGTGCTCCCGGAACAGCTCGGAGGGGAGCTTATCGGCGTTGATGTTGCACCAGTACTTGTGCCGACCCCAGGAGTAGTCGATGCGCTCCAGCAGATACGGCATCCAGCCGATGCCGCCCTCGGACAGCGCGACCTTGAGTTTGGGGAACTTGTAAAAAACGTCGGACATCAACAGGTCGACGGTTGCCATCATCGAGTTCAGGCCGAACAACGCGATGCCGATGAACAGGTCGCCGTCGGGTGCCAGGCCCTGTGGCATCCCGCCGGATCCGAAGTGCAGCGACAGCGGCAGTTCGGCTTCCTCGCAGACACGCAGCAGCGGATCCCAGTGATCGGTATGGAACGACGGCAGACCTAACTTGTGCGGCGCCTCGATGAACGAGACGGACTTCGCGCCCTTGACGACGGTCCGTTCGATCTCGCCGACGGACGCGTCGATGTCCCAGAACGGCACCATCACCAACGGGATCTGGCGCTGGGGGGCGTAAGCACACCACTCATCGAGGATGAAGTCGTTGTATGCGCTGATGCACAGCTTCGCGAGATCTTTGTCCGCCGCGGCGTGGAAGGTGCTGCCGGCGAATCCGCCGAAATTCGGGAAACACAGCTGGGCCCACACGCCCTCGGTGTCCATGTCCTTGATGCGGTCCTCGATGTCGTGGCAGCCGGGCAGCATGTCGTCATAGCTGCGTGGGTCCATACCGAAGTCGCGCGGGTGTTTACCGGCTACGGCATTAAGAGCGAAGTTGCCCGACTCGCGCCCTTCGTACAGCCATGTGTCGTTCCCGTCGGGGAGCTTCACGATGCGTGGCGCCACGTCGTCGTACTTCGAGGGCAGCCGGTCAAGCCAAACGCGTGGGTGCTCGATGACATGGTCGTCAACGGAGATGATTCTTGCGTCTTCGGGAAGCATGTGACCTCTCTCTGAAAGGCATCGCATCTCAACAGTAGAACGTCACCTGCGCTAGACGCAACGAGCATACTATGCTGACGCGCGGCGAAGTAACCATCATCGAAAGGCTCTGACATGGCCGACACCGACGTGCTCGTGATCACCGGCGGCGCCGGAGGAATGGGTCTCGCTTGCGCCCGCACTCTTGCAGATCGGGGCCACTTGCTGCTTGTCGACGTTGACGAAGGGCAACTCGCAGAAGCGCACTCCATGCTCAGCGCACAAGGAGCGAGTGTCGACACACTGCAATGCGACGTGACTTCACCTGCCGACCTCGCCGCTGTCGCTGATCGAGTACGCGCCTCGGGACGTTTTCGCTGTCTGGTGCACACCGTGGGGGTCTCCCCCGAGATGGCCGACGCCCGCACCGTAATCGAGGTGGATCTCGTCGGCAGCGTGCGCATCACTGACGCGGTGTTCCCCCTGGTCGAGCCGGGCAGTTCGGCAATCCTGTTCGGCTCGATCGCCGGCTACAGCGACGTGGACCCGGCCATCGAGAAATTGCTCTGTGATCCGCTGGCTGATGGCCTATTCACCACAGTTGAGCAGGCCCTGGGCCAACCCATCGACAGCGCAACGGCTTACGTGCTGGCAAAGCGCGGGGTGATGCGACTGGCGGAACGGCTGGCCACGCCCTGGGGCGCTAAAGGTGGACGCGTCGTTGCCGTCTCGCCGGGCCTGATCGACACTGCGATGGGTCGGCTGGAACTCGAGCGACAGCCCGTTATTCCACAGATGATCGAGCTGACGCCCGTTAAACGATCCGGAAGCCCACTGCCTGGCCGCACTGACGACATCGCCGCACTTGTCGCCTTCCTGGAATCCGACGCTGCCGCCTTCATCTCCGGATGCGACATCCGCGTCGACGGCGGCCTCGTCGGAGCCGCCAGGGACATGCTCGGAGGCGGTTGATGGCGAAACTGGACCGAGAAGCACTTGACCCCGAAATCCGCGAAGCCGTCCGCGACATTCCCGACTTTGTGTTCTCGGCCGAGACCGTGCCGGTGATGCGGCAGAACGCGGTGTTCGCGCCCGTCGCGGCACCGGACATCGAGCGCACCGAGCTGACGACCGGACCGGACGGTGGAGTCTGCATGACGGTGCTGCGACCGCGCGACGCCGCCGGCGACCTGCCCGTCCTCTACTGGATGCACGGGGGCGGGATGGTGATCGGCAACCGCTATATGGATGATTCACGCTTGGGCCAATGGTGCCGCTCGCTGTCATGTATCTGCGTCAGTGTCGAATATCGGTTCGCGCCGGAAGCGCAGTACCCGCTTCCACTCGATGATTGCGACGAGGGCCTGCGCTACGTCGTCGATCACGCGGGCGATCTGGGGATCAACCCGCGCCGTATCGGCATAGCCGGCCGCAGCGCCGGTGGCGGACTCGCCGCGGCTCTCGCACTCCGTTGGCGCGACAGGGGTGACGACCATGTTGCCTTTCAATACCTGGAATATCCCATGCTCGATGACCGCATGAATACTGCCTCGAGCATGCTGGACGGACTCCCGTTGTGGAGTCGCGAATCAAACGCTTTCGGCTGGCGCGCCTATCTCCGCGACCGCTACGGAACCAACCGGGTTCCGCCGGACGCGGCGCCGGCCCGGGCAGGCGAGTTGGCAGGCCTACCAGCGACATTCATCAGCGTGGGCACCGCCGACTGCCTGCGCGACGAGGCGATCGACTTCGCCGCGCGGCTATGCCGCGCCGGTGTCTTGACTGAGCTTCATGTGTACGCCGGCGCGGTGCACGGCTTCGATATGTTCGCCGACTGTGGGGTCGCTAGGTGCGCCGCGCGTGACAGCGCCGACTGGCTGGCCCGCCAGTTCCGCTGACACGACCCGAAGGCGTAAGAGTCCCGCGTTAACGCCGTGGACGACTGCGCGGCAGACCAAGCCGGTTCTCGACGATCAAGCTGCGGAGCACTTCGCTGGAACCGCCATAGATCGTCGTCGCGACCGCGCTGCGATAGTGCGCGTCCATGCTGCCGTCGACGGGAGCCTCAGGATCAGTCCAGTCGAGCAGCCCCGACATTCCCGCTATGTCGATCGCGGCAGCCGAGGCACGGACATAACTTTCCGGCCCGAACAGGGCCGACACCGGCCCCGGCTTCTCGCCGTCGGCATCCAAGAACGCGACACGCAACCCGAGCAGGTCAGCGACCTCGGCTTCCATCGCCATTCGTGCCAGGCGCTCCCGGACGAGGTGGTCGTTGATCAATGGGGCGCCGTCCGGCCCGGGCTGCGTCCGGGCAAACTCCAGCGTATGGGCCGCGATCGATCTTGTCCTCGCGCCCGGCGCGACGTTCTGCTCCGCTTCGAGCGCGGCCCGCATCACCGAAAAGCCCTGATGCGCCTCACCGATCCGGTTCGCGTCCGCGACCCGCACATCGTTGTAGAACACGACGTTCGTGCGTTCATGGCCCATGGTGTGCACCGCCCGGATCTCGATGCCGGGTGAATCCAGCGGTACCAGCAGCATCGTCAGGCCGCGGGTGCCCGCCGACCCAGCCAACGACCGAGTCAGCAGGAAGCAGTAATCAGCGACATGGGCAAACGTGGTGAAGATCTTCTGACCGTTGACAATCCAGTCGTCGCCATCCCGCTCAGAGCGTGTCGCGCAGGCGAAGACGTCTGATCCACCGGCCGGTTCGGTGTACCCCAGGCAGATCAGAGTCTCGCCGGCTGTGACCCCGGGCAGGATCCTGCCCTTCAGTTCCTCGGAGCCGGTGGCTTTGATCGCATTCGCCGGCAGCATCGTCGTGCCGGGCCCGATGGTCGGGACGCCGCCCTTGCGCAGGGTGTCCAACAGCACTGCCGCCTCGAATTGGTCGAGGCCGACCCCGCCCTCCTCGACGGGCCACGTCGGCGCTACCCACCCGCGCTCACCAAGCTTGCGGGTCAGCGCTCTGTCGACGCCGTCGCCGGTGCGACGTTCGTTCTCGATCACTGCACGGGTGACGTGCCGCGCGATGAACTGCTCAGCCTCATCTCGGATGCGGCCCCAGTTCGCGGGTTCGGTGAAGTCCATTCGCTCAGTGGCCTCTCGTGAAAGCGGGACCGAACCGTCTATCCGCGAGGACGAGAAGCTCGCGTTGGGGATCGTCGAACGCCACCGCCCAAGCCTTGGCCCGCCGGTAATAAAGCTGGATGTCGTACTCCTCGGTGAAGCCGTATCCGCCGTGGACGTGAAGGCTGTGCTGACTCGCCTGATAGGCCGTTTCAGCGGCGAACACGAACGTCATCGCGGCAAGTGCCGGCCCGTCGTCCTGCTCGGCGTCCAGTGCCCAACATGCCTTATGGACCAGCAGTTTGGCGCCGTCAAGGGCGCTCAGGATATCCGCGAAAGGATGCGCAACAGCCTGATACATCCCGATCGGTTGCCCGAACGCGTTTCGTACTTTGGTGTAGTCGGAACCGATACGCACCGCTTCCTCAGCCAGTCCGACCAGCGCGGCCGCCCTGAGCACACGGACCTCGTCAAGGGCCGCTGCGAACTCGGCCCGCGCCCGCTCGCCTTCGGCGAGCGAACGGCTGTTGGCGTGGACGTCCCACCGAGCCAGAGCCAGGCCCCCCAGGTTGCGGCGCGGAACCTTCGGCTGCCCGTCCGGCCTCGTCACGTACAGCAGAGATTTGCCGTCGAAAGCCAGCACCGCGTCAGCGATCGCTCCGTCGACGAGAAGTTGGTCGCTTACGGGTCCGCCGCGCGTTGCCAGCGACACGATGTTCGATCCGGTTAACAAGGGCCCGAGCAGCTCTTTTTCGCCGAGGCGACCAAGCAGTCGGGCCGCGGCCGCAGTCTCGGCAATCGGAATCGGGGCCAGGCGGCGGCCTGCCTCCTCGGCCACCAACGCCAATTCCAGCAGGCCGCCGTCCGCGCCGCCGTAATCCGATGGGATGCCGATCCCCAGCGCCTCGACCTGGGCGTAGCTCTGCCATAAGGCCTTATCCATGCCGGTCGACTCGGCAATCCGGACTCGCTGCGGTGTCGACTCTTTGCGGAACAGGGCGGCAAACGTCTCGCGAACCGCGCGCTGCTCATCGCTCAGACGCAGATCCACCTCGGGCTCCTCCCATCTCTCACGCCGTGGCGAGAACATTACCCTCAGTGGAGTTGTCACATGCGAAAAAGTAACGGGATGTTCTCTTCATACGCACTCGATGTTAGAGTCTGACGCATACGAGTGGCCACCCCGAGGAGGAGTTCGATGACACCGAAGCTGGGATTTCCGGTCTTCGATGGTGATAACCACATGTACGAGACTCGCGACGCGCTGACGAAATTCCTTCCTTCCGAGTACCACGGCGCGATCCGATACGTGGAAGTAGACGGACGCACCAAGATCGCCACCCTGGGACAGATCAGCGAGTACATCCCCAACCCGACCTTCGATAAGGTCGCCGCGCCGGGCGCCCAAGAGGACTACTTCCACAACGGCAACCCGGAAGGCAAATCGCATCGCGAGATCCTGGGCAAGGCGATCGAGGCAACCCCCGCGATGCGTGAACCGGCGCCCCGGCTGGCGCTGATGGACCAGCAGGGCATCGACAAGTCGATGATGTACCCGACGCTAGCGAGCCTGGTGGAGGAACGTTTCCGTGAGCACCCCGAGGCGACCCACACGATCATTCACGGCCTGAACCGGTGGTTGCACGAGACCTGGAGTTTCGACTACAAGGGCCGCATCTTCACCACACCCATCGTCACCTTGCCCATCGTGGACAAGGCGATCGACGAGCTGAACTGGGTGGTCGAGCGCGGCGCGCGCGCCATTCTCATCCGGCCGGCGCCGGTCCCCGGGCTCCACGGCCCGCGGTCATTCGCGCTGCCCGAATTCGACCCGTTCTGGAAACGGGTCGTCGAGACCGGCGTGCTCGTCATCATGCACGCCTCAGACAGCGGGTATTCCCGGTACGCCAACGACTGGGAGGGTTCCGGCGAGTTCCGGCCGTTCCAGCCTTCGCCGTTCCGCTCCTACTACACCCTGGCCCGCAACCCGGCCGAGGACGCGGTCGCGGCGCTGGCCTGCCACGGACTCCTTACGCGGTTTCCCGAGCTTCGGATCGGCATGGTGGAGAACGGAACGACCTGGCTGCCCCGGCTGCTGGAGAACCTCAGCGACACCCGCAAGAAGATGCCGCAGCTCTACAGCGAGGACCCCCTGGAGGCCATCTGTCGCTGCGTCTACTTCAATCCCTTCTGGGAGGAGAACGTGGCCCAACTCGCGAAGCTGGTGCCGATTGACCACCTGTTCTTCGGCTCGGACTATCCCCATCCCGAGGGCCTAGCGGATCCCCTCAGCTACGCCGAGCGTCACCCAGAGCTAAGCGACGACGAGGTCGCCATGGTGATGGGCGGCACGCTGTCGAGCATGATGCGGGTCGACGCCTGAGATGTCGACTGATCACGTTGCGCCCTCCGCCACGAAAGCGCGTGAAGGCGGCGCCCCGGCGGAGTTCAACCCGTACTCGGATGTCTTCTTCGACGATCCGTATGAGACCTACCGCTGGATGCGCGATGAGGCGCCTGTCTACTACAGCGAGCGGTGGGACTTCTACGCCCTGACCCGCTACGAGGATGTTGTTGGCGCGCACCGGGATTGGGAGACGTTCAGCAGCGCCTACGGTGTGACCTTGGATGCGCTGTCGATGCGGCATCGGTTCAGCACCAACATGTTGATCATCATGGACCCCCCGGAGCATGAGCGGCTGCGCAAGCTGGTGCGGCAGGTGTTCACCAAGGCGGCGATCGCCAATCTGGAGCCGCTCGTGGTGGAGGTGGTGACCTCCTACATTGACGCGCTGAAGGATAGGCAGAACTTCGATGTAGTGGCCGACTTCGCCGCCCTGTTCCCCGTGGAGATCATCTCCTCGATGCTCGGCGTCCCAGTCGGCGAACGACAGCAGATCCGTTTGTGGACCGACGGATTCCTGCACCGGGAGGAAAACAACCCGTTCGCCACCGAAAGTGGTGTCGCCGCCTCGATGGCGATGGGCGAGTACTTTCTGGAGCTGGCCCGTGAGAAGCGCCGTAACCCCGACGACATGATCATCAGCCGACTGGTCACAGCCACCTATGAGGATGAAGCGGGGGTGACGCACCGGCTCAGCGACGAGGACATCGCCACATTCGCGGTGCTTCTGGCCGCCGCCGGTAGTGAGACCGTCACGAAGCTGGTGGGCAACGGAGTGATGGCCTTTCACCGCAATCCCGACCAGTGGGAGTTGGTGCTCGCTGATCCCACACTGATTCCTGGCGCAATCGAGGAGATGCTGCGGCTTAACCCGCCGTCGCAGTATCAGGGGCGTTTCGCCACCCGCGACGTCACCCTCGACGGCGGGACAATTCCCGCGGGCTCCCCCACGCTGTTGGTGACGGGGGCCGCGACCCGTGACCCGCGGGCCTACAACCAGCCCGACGCGTTCGATATCCGGCGAGGCGGGGCCACCACGCTGGCGTTCGGCTACGGCGCGCACAGTTGCCTGGGCTCCTGGCTCGCCCGACTCGAGAGCCGCGTCGCTTTCCAGCACCTCCAGCAACGCTGGCCGCGATTCGACGTTGACACCGACGGTCTGCGCCGGGTCACCATGTCCAACGTCGCCGGCTACTCCCACATCCCCGTCCACGTCGGCTGATGGCCTGGGCCCTAGCGGCGGCTGACGGTTCAACGCCGAACGGCATGCCTGCCAGCATCCCCGAGCTCCTCAGAATGAGGCGCACCGAACCCGACGGCGAGTTCCTCGTCACCGACAACGAGCGACTGACTTTCGCCGAGGCGGACACCGCGTCGCTGGAGTTGGCCGATGCCCTGCTGGCCGCCGGCGTCGGCAAAGGGACCAGGGTCGGCATCCTCTTCCCGAACTGCGCCCAGTGGCTCATCTCCTGGCTGGCAGCCGCACGAATAGGCGCGCTCACCGTTCCCCTGTCGACTTTCGCACCCAGTGGGGAACTCGCGCGGCTGTTGCGGCACACCGATGTGCAGGTGGTGCTCATGGGCCAGTCGATCGCCGGCCGCGACCTCGTCGAGCGCATACAGGACGCGCTGCCAAGCCTTACCAACGGAGGGGCCGTCATCGCTGCGCCGGAGGTGCCCTACCTGCGGCGCATATACGTCTGGCCGGACTGCGACCGCTCCTGGGCGGCGCCGTGGCCACGCGCGGAATCGGCTGCGGCGCTGGCATGTTCAGCTGAAGACGAGGTGCGGCCCGCAGATGACCTCGTCGTGGTCACCACATCCGGGACGACGGCGCTGCCGAAATCCGTCGTACACACTCATGGCAGCCTGGTACGCCACGCCTACATTCTGGCGCGCCATCGTGGCGTCAGCTCGACTGACCGCATCTATTCGCCGATGCCGTTCTTCTGGGTGGGCGGCCTGACGATGGTTGTGCTGCAAGCACTCTCGACCGGCGCGGCCATCCTCGCGCAGGATGTATTCGAGGCGGGCAGCACGCTGGCGCTGTTGGAGCGGGAACGGGCGACCTTCATCTCCTGCTGGGCCCAGGCAAGCCAGGCCATGGCCGACCATCCCGACTTCGCCAAGCGCGACCTGTCAAGCGTGCGAGGCGGCACCATGCTTGAGGCGCTCCCGCCCGATCGGCGACCACGCGAGCCCGACCTCACGCCCAACCTGCTGGGCATGACCGAGACCGGCGGCCCACACACGATGGTCGAGGTGCCCGACACCCCGCTGCCGCCGGAACTGCGCGGCTCCTTCGGAATTCCGCTGCCTGGTGTGGTGCAGCACCGGATAGTCGACCCAGCCTCGGGCGTCGAGGCACCCGCCGGTCAAGAGGGCGAGGTCCAGGTTCGCGGTCAGATCGTGATGAACGGTATCTACAAACAGGAACGCCACGAGGTGTTCGGCCCCGACGGCTGGTATGCCACCGGGGACCGGGGATGGTTCGACGACGCCGGCCACCTGCACTTCACCGGCCGCGCAAGCACTCTCATCAAGACCGCGGGATCCAACGTGTCGCCGGCGGAGGTCGAGTCCGTGTTGGATTCGATGCCTGAAGTCCTGCACAGCTTCGTGGTCGCCCTGCCGCACCCGGTCCGCGGACAGCTGGTTGGGGCCGCTGTCGTGCCCGCCAACGGGGCGCGGTTGTCGGTCGAGACCATCGTGGCCCACGCTCGCCGCAACCTGTCGACGTTCAAAGTTCCCACGGTCATTCGCCTTGTCGCCGAGAACGACCTGCCCATGCTTCCCACCGGCAAAGTCGACCGCCAAGGACTCGTGCGGGTCCTGACCGGCGATTGACCCGTTGTGGTAGGCAGCGATCTGATCGGAGAACGAGCATGACATACAAAGTCGTTCAATGGGGTACCGGCAATCTCGGAAGGTTGGCGGTGCAAAGCATCCTCAAGCCTCCAACTCTGGCTACTGTCGGAGTGCGCGCGAGCACTGCCGAGTTCACACCGAGGCAAAGGGCAGCGTCATGGTCGGGTGCCTGGCGCAATTGGGTGTGCCATTGGCTCGTTCAGGTGCCAAACCAGATCGGGTTTCAGACGACCCGCATCTCCAAACGTACCTGCGCCGATCACCTGCCTGTTCGGCGGTGGTCCAGCAACCTTGCCCAGTCACAGCGATTCTGGCTCCCACCGGCGAAGTTACACACGCCCAGCCCCGTCGGGGACCGTGTGACCGGCCGCCGGACCACGGAGCAGCAAATATTTCATTCTCGTTTTAGGAGACTAACGTATCTGCCAATAAGTCGGCTCAGGGCCTGGGCTACTCGACTTGGCACCTCGACTCATCAACATCGCACCCAAACACAATGCACACACTGCAGGGGAAGGCATGAGCGGCAGCGATATTGATAATTCGGAGATCGCCAAGTGGGATCCCGCCTTCAGTGAGCTGTTCACGAAAGTGGTCGGGTCGATTGTCAAGCGGTGGTTCCGGGCAGAGGTGCGGGGCTTGCAATCCTTCCCGCCCGCCGGCGGCGCGTTGGTGGTGCACAACCACTCCGGCGGCGCGCTGACGCCCGATCCGCTCATCTTCGCCCCTGCCTTCTACAACGAGTTCGGATACGACCGCCCGGTCTACACCCTTGCCCACTACGTGGTGTTCTTTACCCCGTTCCGCGGATACCTGGGCCGCCTCGGCGCTATCCATGCCAACCGGGACAACGCTGCCAAGGCATTGCACTCGGGTGCGGTCGTGCTGACGTTTCCCGGTGGCGACTATGACGCCTACCGGCCGACGGTGACCCAGAACGTTATCGACTTCCACGGCCGCACCGGATATGTCAAGACCGCCATTGCGGCCGGCGTGCCGATCGTGCCCGTTGTGTCGATCGGCGGCCAGGAAACCCAACTTTTCCTGACCCGCGGCACTTGGCTGGCCAAGCGATTGGCTCTCAAGCGCTTTCGGGGGGAGATTCTGCCGCTTTCCTTCGGTTTCCCATTCGGCCTGACTGTGCTCTTCCCCGCCAATCTGCCGTTGCCGACTAAGATCGTTACTCAGGTGCTGGAGCCGATCGACATCTTCGCCCAGTTCGGCAAGGAACCCGACGTCGACGAGGTCGACGCCCACGTGCGCTCGGTGATGCAGACCGCCCTCGACCGGCTTGCGCGCAAGCGCCGGTTCCCCATACTGGGCTGACACATACGCGCACCAATCCATCTGCCCGCTCCGACAACATCATTGAACTCGCGGAGCGGGGCAGATATCCGCCGATGACGGCCGCCACATGCGTGGAAGCTTGCGGCGGTGACGTCACGAACGCTTCTAGGCGTCGTGACGAGTTCGATCACATCGCCGATGTGCAGGACTCAGGTTGTGCCGTGGCTCGGTACGGTGCCCCGAAGTGCGGAACAGTCTGGGCGCCGCGCTTACGCGCGGCCGCCGCGCCGCGTTGCAGCAGTGCGGCCAGAACGGCGATGGCGCCATAGTCGAAGACCATCGGCGTGAGAAGTCGGTTGTGCACGAAGCCGAATGACATCCCGGTTGCGGGATCGGCCCATCCGATAGAACCGCCCAGACCGGCGTGGCCGAATCCTGGCATTAGTCCGGGAATCGGCGAGGCGTGATATCCCATGTGGAAGGACATCGGGACGATGACGTTGCGGTCGGGCCGCAGCGAGATCTCGCCGGTCAGCCCTGCCACCAACTCGGCCGATAGGAAATGTGTTCCGTCGATGCGGCCGCCGTCGGCGACCGCACCGTACATCTTAGCGAGCGCGCGGGCCGTCATGACGCCGTTGGCCGACGGAATCTCGCTATCGAGGAGCGGAATGTCGCCTTGCACAGATGATTTCAATCCAGGAGCGTAAAACGCGCCGAACCCTCCGGAAAACGGCAGCGCCGCGATCCTTGGTGCGAGGAAATCGAACAGCGGATTCGTTGTGGTGGTTTGCGGCATCAGGATCTGCGCCACCTGGATCGGTGACTCGGCCGGTGGCCGGCCGAGATGCAGCCCTTCGATGCTAAGCGGCTCAGCCAACTCAGAGCGGACCAGGTCACGCATTCCCATCCCCGTTACCGCTCGCGCCAGGCCGGACAACAGCCATCCGTAGGTCAGCACGTGGTAGGCCGACCTGCCCAGCAGTGGGCTCGCCGGCGCTGCCGCCAGGCGCTCCTCCATGAAGCGGTGATCCAACAGCTCGGCTTTGCTGACCCCGTTCAGCTGCGACAGCCCGGCCCGGTGCCGCATCAACTCGCGGACGGTGATCCCCGATTTGCCACCAACGCCGAACTCCTTCCAGTACTCGGCCACCGGCGCGTCGTAATCGAGCAGCCCGCGGTCGACGAGCCGGTGAATCACGGTCGACGTGGCGCCCTTGGTGGCGGAGAACACCATCGCAGCGGTGTCGGCTGTCCAGGGCACCTCGCCCCGCCGGTCGGACCAGCCCGTCCAGACGTCGACGAGAGGGCGACCGTCCAGGTACACCGACAGCGCCCCACCACCGAATCGAGGCCCCGGGAACAGCCGGCCGAAAAACCGGACAGCCCAGGTGAAATGCGGGTCCGCCGCGCCCTGCACGCCGTGCGGCAGAGCGCTGTCGACCTGGTGAATGTTCTCGGCACCAACGTAGGGTCCCAGCGCACCGCGCCAAGACCCGTAAACATTGCGTTCTCTCGAAAAGAACGAAGTCATCATTTTCCGACGTGGTGCAAACCACTCTGATGCCACTGTGAGCCAGCACGATGGCACTCTGAGGCAGCACGATGCGGTTTTGAAATGGTGTTTTCGTGTCTCGTTCGGCAGCATCGTGGTGCCTCCTCGGCGCTGGTCCAACGTGACCCCCTCCTCCTTAACCTGAGCGCAACTGTCAACCTTCAAGAATCGCCTGTCACACTAACTTAAGATGCGTGCAATAACCGGGTGATCTGCATCTTATACCATCGCTGTAGTAGAATGGTGTGTGCAATTGGAGAGAATGAGGGCACCTTTATCGGCAGCCAACATCCGGGAGCGGTTTCCGTTGAGAACCCATTGCTGGCGGAGCGAAGTCATGGCTGAGCTGGTGGAGAGTTTGTCTGCGCTTGTGCCCTGTTCGGCGCGCGAATTCCACACATAAAGCTCATGAATCAGTGCGGCCGGCGGCTTTCATCCGGTCCAAGTCCGCCATCACGACGGTCCTGCCCGCGGTGGCCGCGAGCGCACGCGCGTGGCCGAGATGATGCATGTCGAAACACGACGCGATCGCGTTGGAGAAACCCATCGTGTCGAGTGTGTGATTGACCGCGCGCTTGGCCATGCGCAACGCCCATGGGTCGGTTTTTGCGATGCGATGGGCCAGCTGCATCGTGAACGCGCGCAGCTCTTCCAACTGCACCACGTGGTTGACCATTCCGGTCCGCAGCGCCTCGTGGGCGCTCACCGAATCCTGGGTGAATAGCATCTCCTTGGCCTTGCGGGGGCCGAGTTCCCAAGTGTGAGCATGATATTCGACGCCCATGATGCCCATCAGCGCGACCGGGTCGGAGAATTGAGCATTGTCGGCTGCGACTATGAGGTCACACGGCCAGCACAACATCAGCCCGGCGGCGATGCACTTACCCTGCACGGCCGCGATCGTGGGTTTCGGGATGTCACGCCAGCGCTTGGCGTATTCCAGGTAGCCCCGGGTCTCCCAGTCGTAGTAATCCTCGGCCACCAGCGTTCCATCCTCGGCACGTTTGGGACGAAGGCTGCGGCCGTTGGCAGATGGATCGCTGCCCGACATGTCATGGCCGGCCGAGAAATGTTTACCGGTCGTGGTGAACACGATCACCCGCACATCCGGGTCTTCGTCCGCGCGCCGCCAGGCGTCGTCGAGGTCTTTGAGAATGCCCGGTGTCTGCGCGTTTGCGGCCTGCGGCCGGTCCAGGGTTATCACCGCCACCGACCCGTCCGTCTCGTAACGAACGAAATGTTCTGCTGCCATTGCTGTCTCCTTATCTGAAGCGTCTGATCACGCTCTCCTGAACGAACGACGCGAGGAGCGATCCGCCCGGGGTGTAGACCGCTCCGGTGCAAAATCCGCGGCGAGCACCACGCCGAATTGATCGGTGTTCATCATGAGCCCCTTGCCGCGGCCACAGTTGCGAGTAGCTCGAACTTCTTGACTTTTCCGGACGGGGTCATTGGCAGCCCATCCACGAAATGCCACGCAGTCGGGGTTTTTTGGCGGGCCAGGCCAGCGGCGTGCAGGTGTGCGGCTAGCTCTCCAGTCGAGGGATGGGCGTGGCCGTCGAGCACGACAAACGCGACTGGGACCTCGCCAAAGCGCGCATCGGGCCCTGCGACGATGGCGGCCTGCCGCACCGCGGGATGCGTGACGAGTAGGTCTTCGATGTCGCGGGCGGAGAACTTCTCGCCGCCGCGGTTGATGACGTCCTTCAGCCGTCCGGTGATGGTGACGAAACCCGCGTCGTCGAGGACCCCGACGTCGCCGGTGCGAAACCACCCAGCCTCGTCCAGTGCCGCACGATTGTCCTCGGGGTCCAGGTAGCCGAGCATGCGCTCGGGCCCCCGCACTAGCAGCTCACCTTCCACACCGGTTGGCAACGGCCGGGATTCGCCCTCGACAACGCGCACCTCGACGCCAGGCGCCACCGCGCCGTCGGTCTGCGCGCGCAAGTCAAACGGAAATGCCCGATTCATCACGGTTACTGTCGGCATCTCGGTCATGCCATAGACCCGTGCCGCGGGAATGCCCTGTTCTTCGCTGCGCTCCATGACCGCACGTGGCACGGACGCCCCACCGCAGGCGAACATCCTCAGCGGCAGACGAACTCGTGCGTCACGGGCTGCTTGGGAGAGTTCCTGCAAGAACACTGTCGCGCCGGCCGAGTAGGTCACCCGGTGGCGGGTCATCTCGACGACGGCCTGGTCGGCATCCCAGTGGTCGGCGAGGACCGCGCAGGCGCCCACCAGCAGCGGGATCGTCATGGCGTTCAGTACTCCGGTGATGTGCTGCAGCGGCGCCGCCATGTAGGCGACGTCCTCCCACGACAGGCCCCAGGCGTCGGCGAGTTGTCGGGTCTCCGCAAGCAATGTGCGCGAGGAATGTACGGCGGCTTTTGCCTTCGACGTCGTTCCCGACGTGAAGAGCACTAAGCAGGGCTCATCGGGTGATAGCACCGCATATTCCTGTCGGCGCCCATGCGAGACGACATGGTCGAACGGTGTCCATCCGGAGCGGGACCCCCGCGGCACGACTTTGGGAATGTCGCGCAACCCGTATTCGGCCAGCAGGTCGTCAAATGCTTCGGCGTGCCCGAAGCCGCGGAACGACTCGGCGGCGATGACGGCTGCCGGGTGGAGCTGCTCGATGACCTGACGCAGTTCATGCTCGCGGTAAAACGGCGCGATTGGGCTGCTCACCCCGCCGACATGCCACACGGCCAAGGCCAGCACCTGCGCCTCCCACCAGTTAGGCGTTTGCCAGCACACCACCGCGCCGGGGCCAACGCCCGCACCGCTCAACCACGCCGCCGCACGTTCCACATGCTCGAGCAGCCCTTGGTACGTCAGCTGCTGTGCCGCCTCGCGGACGGCGGGCAGCGCACCCCACTGCCGCGCGGCCCGGGTGACCGCCGCGCTGATGGTGAGGTCGCTGACGTAGCCGAGCCGCCGGTATTCCTCGCGCCGGTCCGCCGGAATGCCGGGAGCCGTGACGCTGCCGGCCGTCAGTGGCGACGTCACTGTGTCATCCGCCCATGCTCATTCCGCCGTCCACGGTGAGCACGGCGCCGGTGATGTAAGACGACAGATCGTCAAGCAGAAACGCCACCGCGTGCGCGAGCTCCTCGGGCCGGCCCCACCGCCCGACAGGGATCATCGACGTCACCGTGTCACGGTCGGTGATGGCTAGCGACTCCGACAGCTCGGTGTCGAAGCTTCCCGGGATCACACAGTTCACCGTTATTCCTTTTCGTGCGACGGCGCGTGCCGTCGACCGCGTCAATCCGATGAGTCCCGATTTGGCTGCGGCGTAAGGGATCTGCACTGGGCTGCCCATTGTCACGGACACCGAGCCGATGTTGACGATGCGCCCGAAGCGGCGCTCAACCATGGCGCCCATAGCCGCCTGCGACAGGAAGAACGCGGCCGAGAGGTTGACCGCCAGGTGCCGCTGCCAGTCGGCAGTCGTGATGTCGCCGTAGCGCTGCTCGGTCACCACGCCGGCGTTATTGACCAGGTAGTCGAGTTGCCCATGCTGGTCTAAGACCTCGTCGACGAGGCGCCGACAGGACTTCGGGTCGCCCACGTCCACCCGGTGCATGGTGACCTGGGCGCCGGCCTTCTCGCAGCGGTCCCGGGTCGATTCTGCTGCAACGCAATCGGTGGCGTAAGCGGTCACCACATCGATCCCGGAGTCGGCCAGCCTCTCCGTCACGGCGCGTCCGATCCCACGGGTGCCGCCGGTGACTAGCGCGACGCGGTTACTTGCAACCACTACGACTCCCTTGGCGGTCTTGCGGCAAGTCGCAAGCTCAACCGCTGCAGCGCAGCACGGTGCTCTTCCGTGTCGAAGCATTCGCTCTCGGCCCGTGCGCATTCGGAAAGCACTGGCGCCGCCCGCTCGATGTGTGAGTTCAGCAAGCGCCGCGCTTCCCGCACCGCGTGCTGCGGTAGGGCTGCCAGCCTGCGGGCCAGGTCAAGGGCCACCGGCACGGTTTCTTGGGTGGGAACGACGCGGTTGACTAGGCCGAGCCGGTGCGCTTCGGCGCTCGAAATCCGATCGCCGAGCAACAGGTGCTCCTTTGCCGCAGAGAGACTGGTCAGCAACGGCCACAACACAATCCCGCCCGCGCCGTCAAGCAAGCCGAGCGCGACGCGCGGATCGGACATGAAAGCGTCTTGTGCCATGACAACCAGGTCGCACAGCAGCGCGACGGTGACACCTGCCCCAACTGCGGCGCCGTTGACCGCCGCGACACTCGCGAACGGTAGCCGACTCATGGCCCAGAACAGCTCCTGGTGCGCGCCGAGGATCGCATCGCGAACTCCCCTGTCCGCGCCCATCTCTAGGATCGTCTGGACATTGCCACCCGCGCTGAACGCCGTACCGTCGCCGGTGAACACCATTGCCCGTACGTCACCGCTGCCGCAGAGCGACCGAAGGGCGTCCAGTAGCGCGTAGGTGACCTCGCCATCCATCGCGTTGGACTTCGCCGGCCGCGCAAGCATCACCAACGCCACCGGCCCGTCGCGCGTCACGCGGACGGCCGCGTCGGCGATTGCTCCGAAGCGCTCATCGTTGCTCACAGCTCGACCAGCCGGCGCTGGTGGTCAAGTTGCGCGGTGACGCTGCCGTCCTCAACGGGGGCGGCGAGCTGCTCGCCATGCTCGTCGATCCAGGTCACCAACCCGGCGCGGAAATCATGCACCTGCACCGCAGTGCTCCGTTCTCACGACGTGATGAATCCGGATGCGGCATACGCCTGCTGGATCGGGCCCTTGAGCTCGTCGGGAAAAGCCGTCTGTGGTGGCCGCGAATGCGGGTAGTCACCGACCGGCAGGCCAAGCAACGAAGCGCCGAATTTGAACCCGGAACCCCAGTGCGTGAAGGTGCCCGGCCTGGCCGGGTGGGCCTGATAGCGCCGGCTCGCAGCCTTCATATCCGCCAAACCCGTTTCGGCGGCGAATTTTTCGGCGCGTTCGAAGTCACCGGACACCAGAAGGGCACGCCATTGTGAGAACAACGGCAGCCCCGGCTTTTCGTAGAGATACAGCGCGGAACCCAGCGCGCCCGGATGCGGTACGCCGAGACGGATGCCCGCCTCGTCGTCGGCCTCCCACAGCACCATTTCCGGCGCGAGCTGGTGTATGGCCAGGCTGTGTCGCGCGTCGAGCAAGCCGTTCTTCAGCCCGCACAGTGCGGGGATCTCGCGGTAGAGCTCAACGCATTCACTCGGGGTCAGCACCAGTCCGGTGGAGTGGGAATTGAAGAATCCCAGCGGCATGTCGGTCCGGTCGGCCACGTACCGCAGGTACTGCAGAACGCCGGGCTTGCCGGAGCACTCGAAGTACGGGGTCAGGATGTAGCAGATGTCGACCCCGAGGTCCTGGGCGTGCAAGGTGAGTTCGACGCATTGCTTGGCGGTGTCGGTGCTCGACATCACCTGCACCAGCGCGTCTGGCTTGACCCTGCGCGCCTCCGCTGTGGCCACGGCGACGACCGACTTCAGCTCGTCGGTGGTCAGCGACCAGAACTCGCCGATCCCACCAGTGAGCCAGATGCCGTCCTGGTCAAGGTCCACCAGGCAGTGCCGCACCAGCGCACGCAATGCGTCGTAGTCGATGTCATCGCCGTCTGCGCCGGAGAACGGCGTGTACAGCGAGCTGCAGTTGCCCCGCAAATGCCGCGAGGCCCAGTCCTTGGCTTCTTTACCTGTGACGGGCGTGGCCACGAGTCACGCTCCCTTCCCGGCTGTCGCCGGCACGAGTTCTCGGGCGCAGGTGATGACTGCCATGCGCGCGCCATGGTAGAACGGCATGTGCGTCCTAAGCAACGTAGCATGCACTAAAACGGCAGCCCAGAGTTTCACAGGGTGCTGTACTCGAGTAAAGGAATCGAGGCCCGGATGTCTCACAGCTTGGAGGGCAAGGTAGTGGTGGTCTCCGGCTCCTCGATGGGCGTCGGCAGGGCGACGGCTCAACGGTTTGCGCGCGACGGTGCCACAGTGGTCCTTCTGGCCCGTCGCAAGCTGTTGCTCGACGAGGTTGCCGAAACGATCGGCGTCAACGCCGTCCCGATCGTCACCGACGTGACATCCAGCACCGATGTGTGCGCGGCGTTCGAGCAGGTGGCGGCGCAGTTCGGTCGGGTGGACGTGCTGGTCAACTCGGCCGGCGCCAGCCGGATCCGGCTCATCGAAGAAGCCAGCGACGACGACATCGCCGTGACCGTGAACACCAACCTCGTCGCCGCGATCTACACCACCCGCGCGGCCATCCCGCTGCTGCGTGCAGCCGGGGGTGGCGACATCATCAACATCTCCTCAGAGATCACGCTCGACGACATGCCGATGATGACTCTTTACGCCGCCACCAAGCACGGCCTCAGCGGTTTCACCAAGGCGATGAACAAGGAACTGCGCCGCGACTCGATCCGGGTGACCCTATTTATCCTGGGCGCCGTCGCCGATACCGGAATCCATGAGAACTTCGGACCGGGTGACCTCGAGCGGGCATGGCCGATCTGGGAAGCCGATGGCTACCTGACGCGGATGAGCGGCACCAAACTGCTGACCCCGCCGATGGTCGCCGACGTCCTCTACCACGTCGTGGGTCACCCGCGTGAATTGATGACAGACGTGATCCATGTCCGCCCGGCGAGCAGCTGAGGAAATTTTTCTACCCCGAACGACTCAGTCAGGAGACCGTTTGTGATCCGACCCATGGCGGGCGTGCGTGTCCTGGAGGTCGCCCAGTTCACGTTTGTGCCGGCCGCGGGCGCGGTCCTGGCGGATTGGGGCGCCGACGTGATCAAAGTCGAGCACGCAGAGACGGGCGACGCCCAACGCGGCCTCAGCGCGGTGATGAGCATGCCGGTCGGCAGCGGCTCCTTCGCACCCCTGATGGAGCATCCCAACCGCGGGAAACGCAGCGTTGGCCTGGCGCTTGAGCGGCCAGAGGCGTTGGACGTCCTGCACGAGCTGATCCGAACCAGCGATGTGTTCCTGACAAACTTCCTACCCGCGGCGCGCCGAAGGCTCGGCATCGAGCTCGACGACGTACGCAAGATCAATCCCGACATCATCTATGTGCGCGGTTCGGGCTTCGGCAGCAGCGGCCCCGACAGCGAGAAAGGCGGCTATGACAGCACCGCATTCTGGGCCCGGGGCGGCTCTGCGCTCGGAACCACCCCGACGGAGTTCGATGGCCTATGCAAGATGCCTGCCGGTGCATACGGTGACTCGCTCGGCGGGTTGACCATCGCCGGAGGCATCGCCGCAGCACTCCTGGCGCGCGAACGGACCGGCGAGACCTCGGTGGTCGACGTCTCCCTGCTCGGCGTGGGCGCCTGGGCGAACGCCCTAGCGGTCGGCTTCGCGCTGCTGACCGGTGGGCCGCCGGATCGGGAGCCCACCACCAGGTCGGCTCGCACGAATCCCCTGGCGGGCAACTACCGGACCGCCGACAATCGGTGGATTGTGCTGGCGATGCTGCAACCAGGCCGCTACTGGCCCGAATTCTGTCGGCGTATCGGCCGCGAGGATCTGATCACCGACAGGCGGTTCGCTACCGTCGAGGCGCTCATGGGCAATACGGCCGAGGCAGCCGAGATTCTTCAGAGCGAGATTGGCGGCCGGACGCTGTCCGAGTGGACGTCACAGTTCAGCGGCATGGAGGGGCAGTGGGGGGTCGCGCAGGATCCCTGGGAGGTAGGGCAAGACCGTGCGCTGCGCGCCAACGGAATGATCGCCGAAGTTCTCGACATCGACGGCGCGCGACGCGAACTGGTCGCTAACCCGGTGCAGTTCGATGAGGCGCCAGCCAGCCTCACCCGGGCACCACAGTTCGCCGAACACACCGACGAAATCTTGCGCGAACTCGGAAAATCGGACGACGAGCTAATCAGCCTCAAGATCACCGGTGCCGTGACCTGAACTAAGTCGTGCGACGCAGCGCCGGCGGTCAGTCCTCGCGACGCAATATCGCGGCCGAACAGAACGCCCAGAGATCGTCGACGCTGGTCTGGCTGCCCCCCGTCAACACCCGGGAGTGGGTCGAGGCAAGCAGCAATTCCTGAAGCAGCGCCGCTTGCGTGTGCAGCCCAAGGTCCTCCCGTAGCCGGCCCGAATTAGCCACCGCGGTCAGCAGTTCGACGATGAAGGCGTGCAGCGGCTCCACTGCGCCGGCGAGGTCGTTTGGCCGTGTCTCGGCGAGCCGCAGGTGAAGAACGCTCAACCCCCGTGCCAACCGCGCGGGCATCTCGGTGATCTCGGACAACGCATCCAGCAGAGCCCGAAGCCGCAGCACCGGATCGTCGATGCCCTCGCAGCGCTCCCGCAACATCGGCATCGCGGTCTTGCGCAGAATCGTCTCGTACACGGCCAGCATCAGGCTGTCTTTGCTGTCGAAGAAGGTATAGAACGTGCGCTGCGACTGGTTGGACCGGTCCACCACGTCCTGGATGGAGAAGTCACTTTCGTCGCGTTCGGACAGCAGTTCAACGGCGGCCTCAACGAACCGATCACTGCGCTTGCGCGCCCGTTCGATCGCATTGCGCAGCGATCGGTCGACACTGTCTTGCTGCCAACTCGGCACGTACTCCTCTATCGGCTCCGCAACAGCCGGTTTGCGCTCAGCCGTCTTCTGTCGCGCCATGACTCCCCGCTCTCTCATTGTCGACTTCAGCCAGGAAGGCACTGATGACCTGTGTAAACCTATCGGGGCACTTGTGGTGCACGGCGTGTGCCGCGCCGTCGAGTTCTACGTAGCGCGCCAAAGCGTTGACCTCGGCGAACCGCCGCCCCTGGGCCCGCCGTGCCGACTCGTCGTGGGCGCCGGCCACCAGCAACACCGGACAGCCGACACCACCCAGTGCTTCCTCTGAAAGTTCGGACCGGCCGACACTATCCACATGCAACGCAGTCACAAGCTGACGCCAATGCTCCGGTCCATGGTGGGTCTCGTGCAGGCGGCGCAACGCGAACGGCCAGGTGCGGTACAGGTGCTCGAGGCGCGGAGCCCGGTAGTCGCTGGGGCGGCCGGTGCCCGGACTTACCAGCACCAGAGATCGTGCGGTGCCCGGCGCTGACAGTTCAAGCATGAGCGAGATCTCGGCACCGTAAGAAAACCCCACGATGTGGGGGTGGTCGAGGCCCAGGTGCTCGATGAGATGCCGCAGATCCGCGCAGATGGCCTGCCCCATGTCGGCTGACTCGCGGAATTCTGATCGGCCGTGACCGCGTAAATCGGGCAGGACGCATTGATAAGCGGACGCCAGCCTGGCCGCGAGGCGACCCCACTCGAACTCCCCGGTGGCCGTCGCGCCGTGGACGAACAGGATGGGTTGACCATCGCCCACCACGGTGTACCCCAACGTCAGGCCATCACGCTGGTAGGTGCGCGGGCGGCTTTCGCCCACGAGATCAGTCATCACTTCCTTCGCGCTCATGCCGTTCTCTTTCTGACGGCCAACGCCAGGCCTTCACCACGCTGCTTCACGTACCCCGTTCCAACAATGCCTACCGAGGTCTATCTAACTGATTATCATGTTCTACTATAGCGATAGTGACTCGTGCTATCGGTGAGATTAGCACGCTAAAGTGATGCGGACCCACCTCGAAATCAGGGACAAATAGGCTTGGCTATGGCGTCAAGGATTGACTTCGACATTGGATGCGCGAATCGGCTGAGCTGCCCATAGATATCCTGGAACGCCCCGAACCGCTTGCTGCCTTGCTCGGCATAGTTGGTGATGACTCCGACCTTAACCGGGTGGGAATTGCCCAATCCGAGAATCCGGTTGAGCTGGTCCGGATGGCCGATGGCGAACAGGACGGCGGCGGCGTTTTCGGCACGAGCGCAGCAGCGTGTAGGCGGCAATTGGGTTGTCGGCGCCGAGGCGCTGCCCCAGGTCGCGTGCACGCTGCGCAGAATCGATGTGTATTCGGCGTGGATGGGCGGGTGCCTACAATGACGTGCACTGCAGTGGCAGTCCAGTAACGGTAGACAGGACACCTCGTGGGGCCTTCAACCGGCCGATTTGACGTCGGCGGCCAGCGGCTCGTGACTCCGCCGATTCGGGGCCGGGCGGGCGAGTTGAAGATGATCGACGCGTTGGTGACGGCGCTGGTGCAGGGGCGTGGGGGCGTGCTGGTCATGCGCCATTGGATTCGATCTGTTGATAAATCGTGGATAAATCGTGCCGGTCAGGCGGCCGCGGCCACCCGGTAGAGTGGTGGCACTGGAAGGCGGCCAGCACCGATAAACACGCCATCGATGCGCGGGTCGGCTGACCGTGTGGCCATCGGTGGACACGGCCGCCGCCCCGATACGGATTGTCTCTGCTGCGCCGCGCCGATTGCACACATCTTGGAAGCGCAGGGCCTCGGCGTGATTGTTGAAACCGCTCAGAGTGTTGGTGCAATTTTAGTGCTTTGAGCGGCATATTCTCGGTGGAGCTGCCGGGAATCGAACCCGTTCTGAAAATGGTCGTGAGTTGCGGAAACGTGGAATTTGACGACGCGAAACGACGCCAAATGACGCGAAATGGCCTGCGGATACGGCGAACGTGTTGATGGCATCAACACTGCTCGGCCCCCTCAGTAGGAGCGCAACCGCGCAGCGCAACCCCGCAAGAGCCCACGCGGTTCTATAAATCTCGATCCCCAGATGCTTCCGGCGTCGGAGAACACGCGCCCGGCCTGGAAACTCCGCCGGATGCGGCGCGCAGTCATCAACACGAGCAAGTTAATCGCGCGCCTCCCCAGCGCCACCCGACTCGTTCGCTTCTTCCACGTTGAAGGTTTCGAGCCAGCGCGCCGCCCGAGGTGGTAGCCGACGCATAGTGCTGTCGCGAGTGCGAAGATAAGCGCAAGCGCTGTCATGAAGATGAGCGTCCTTCGTCGCCGTCGCGGCAAGGTCACATCCCAGATACACCTCGGCCAAACCGTAGTGGTGTGCCGGCTGGTCAGCCGGCCGTACCGAACATCGGCCCAGGCGCTGCAGGCGTATTCGCCGCCGGTGACGCCGCTAGCCCGGCGGGCGAAACGGCGGCCGATGGTGGGCTTGTCGAAGGCTCTGGCGGAACAGTTTGCCGGGATGGTGACGGCGGAGCATCGCCTGGCGGCAAGGTAACCCACGGCGGCTGCTGTGGCGGCAGGGGATCCTGGCGGCCGATGCAGATCAGCGTGCAACTGGGCCCGCCAGGGATCGGCGACTGGGATGGCCACATCGGCGGCTGAGTGGCGACACCGGATGGGCCGAAGTCAATGAGCGGCATCTGTGCCAGCGGATCGGTGGTCGGCAGTCCATAAATGTTGAGCGGCAGTCCGGGCCCGAGCCCCTCGGACTTCTCTATATGCATGTCGCCGAACGCCGGTGGGGGCCCGGTCAGCGGCGGCAGGTCGACCGGCACCACGCCGGTGGCGTATGCCGCCGCCCAGCTCACCACGCTCTGCGCATACGGCATCGAATTGTTGTAGCGCAGGATCGCGGACATCGCCTGCGATGGGTCCCGCAGGTTCAGCCCGCCGCTGCACAGATACCGGGCGGCCGCCAGGGTGGAATCGTAAAGGTTCTGGGGATCGGCCACGCCGTCGCCGTCGCCGTCGGCCGCATACCGTGCCCAGGTGCCCGGCAGGAACTGCATCGGCCCCATTGCACGGGCATAGGTGACCTGACCGTCGGCGTTGCTTTGGACGATGACCTCGTTTCCGGGCAGCGTGCGTCGAGGGCCGGGCCGTAGATCGGTCGTATCGCGGTGCCGTGGGCGTCCGTTGCGCCGCCGTTGGCGTGCATCGATTCGATGCGCCCGATACCCGCCAATAGGTTCCAGCTGATCCCGCACCCGGGATCGGAGGCGGCCATCATCCGCTCAGCATCGCGGTATGCGGACAACGCCATCGCCGGGATATCCAGTGTACCAGGAGAATTCACCGCCATAGCCGGCGGCGGAGCCGAGACGGTGGCCGCCGCGAAATGCAAGCTGGTCGACGGACGTTTCACCGCGACCACAGCTGGGCCGGACGGTTCACTTGCGGCGGCCGTAACAGCCGCCACCGGAGAAATGGCAGTACCGCGCAAAGCCGGTGTGGGCGCATGAATTTGCGGAGCCGCGGCGCCGACGGCACCAGCGAGTACCACGGGAGTGGCTACCGCAACGCTCAACGCCGGCGTCCGCGCCGCGCGGATTGCCCGCTGGCACGCCGCCGCGAAGTTGAGGCGGTGCAGCGGCCAAACCACTAAGGCCGTATACGATCTGCACACCGGTGCGGGTTGCTTCGCCTGGGGCATCAGACGGTGACGCGCCATCTTGTTGAGCCTCCTTACACGCACGCCGCATCCGGTGCTGGCGTCAGCGCCCCCGCTGAGTCGAAATCGACGCGGTGGGTGCCTCGACCTCGTCGCGATGAGGGCTGTGGCCCGCGTCGCCGAAGTCGTGCGCCGGGTATTTGCGGGTGCCCTTGAGGGACTCCAGGATCGCTTGGTGGGCGTTCTCGGGCAGCAAGCGCAGTTGAGATGGGGCCAAATCAGGCCGTCACACTGGCACCCCGCGCGCCACCCTGGTGGAGCCACATCGAGCCGCCCTCCTGGGGCCAATTCAGGCTGGGCGGATTCCAGTGAACGTCGCAACGGGACAGTTGCAACACTAGTGGGGTGAGGGGTCTGCCGGAGACGGATGTTGCGCGGGTGCAGCGATGGTGCCGCGATAAGGTGCCCGCGCATGTGCGTGACGAGGTTCGTGTTGAGGTCGACGTCGCTGAGCGTCATCTGACGATCGTGGAGTGTCGGCCGCCATGGCAAGCGGATACGGGCACGGAGTGGACCCGATTCCCGATCGCCCGGCTGCGCTATACGAAGAGCGCTGGTGTGTGGTCGCTGTACTGGCGTGACCGCAACCTGCGCTTCCACGCCTACGATCTGGTGTCGCCCACGGCCAGTATCGAGGAATTACTCGCTGAGCTGGATCGAGACCCCACAGCGATCTTTTGGGGCTGACCGTTAGCGCGCTGTTACGCCGTCCTTAGTGCAGCATCGGTGATCAGGTCGGCCGGTCGGGCCCAGCCCAGAGTTTTACGAGGCCGGTCATTGATTTCGTCGGCGACCCGCTGCAGTTCCTCGGGCGAGATGTTGGCCAGGTCGGTGCCTTTTGGAAAATAGTCCCGCAGTAGGCCGTTCGTGTTCTCATTGCTGCCGCGCTGCCACGGCGAGTGCGCGTCACAGAAGAACACGCGTGTGCCGATGCGGGCGGAGATCTGTTGGTGCAGCGAAAGTTCCTTGCCTTGATCCCAGGTCAGCGTCCGCCGAAGGTGGGGTGCAAGAGCGCCCAGTGCGTCGGCGACGCCGTCACGCATCGCCTCTGCGGCCGGTCGCCTCGTGGGCACGTGGACCAGGATCAAAAAGCGGGTCACGCGTTCGACGAGAGTGCCGATCGCCGAACGATTTGCAGCACCCATGATGCAATCACCCTCCCAATGCCCGACCTGCACCCGGTCTTCAACCTCAGCGGGTCGATCAGCGATCATCGTCATAGCGGTGAGCCGGCCACGGCGTTCTAGTCCCTGGATGCGGCGGCGGCGTCGCCGACGCCGTCGTTTCACCGGACGGGTCAAAGCGATCCGCGGATCATAGATCGCCTGGTAAATCGACTCGGTACACAGGTGCCGCTCGGGTTGGTCAGGGAACCGCATCGGCAGTTCGTGGGCGATCTGCTCAGGACTCCACCGCTTGCCTAACAGCTCAGCGACCACACCATAGAGCTGCTCGTCATGCGCTAAGCGCCGCGTGCGCGACGGGCGGGATCGCCGCTCAACGCACAGCCGCTGCGCCGTCGCTGGCAAGTAGCGGCCCTGATCGTCAACGTTGCGGCGAAGCTCCCGCGACACCGTCGAGGCCGCCCTGCCCAGCTGCTGGGCAATGCCGCACACGCTGACACCAGCACGGCGCAGGTCAGCGATCATCGTCCGCTCGGCCAGTGACAGATACCGAGGATGCCGCTCCTTGGGCGCTGCAAGACTCACCGGCGGATAATGCACCGGCTCGCCGGCCGTGTTGCGGATTGTGCGCCCATAGCGCCAGCGTGTCCCCGTCCTGCGGTTGATCCCCACAATCCGACACGCCTCGGAATTACTTACCCCCTGCCCAATCAATCGAGCGAACCGCTCCTGCTTCTCCACGACCATCTCGCCGCGTCGGGTCTTCCGTCCAGCTCTCACCGCAACCTCCGCATAGCCTCGGTGTTGCGACGTTCACTGGAATCCGCCCTGTCACGGCGAGCTCGCAAAGATTTTCAATGACCTGACCTTGCTGCGGTCGGTGCATCCATTGTCTCGCATGAGCAGACCCGCTCAGGTTCGCCAAGACCTGCAACTGTTCCGGCATGCCGCCCCTTCCCCTGACGTGAATTTGCGTAACACCTGTCCGGCGTCGCCCGGGACCAGCGCACAATGCCAGCCTCCAGCGAACCGACTTTCGGCTATCTAGCACTGGGCTTCTGAGTAAATCGCGCCTTGGCAAACGATGACCGAAGCGCCGCCGGAGCAAGGGAACGCCATCATGCTCGGCAAAAGGCTGGAATCCAGCAACGAAGGTACAGGTCAGTTAACTAGTAAACCTAGCTAATGTGTCCAAATGCGTGTCCATCGGGAACGAAAACGGCCCCCGGAGAAGTCTCCGAGGGCCATTTCCGCTGGTAGCGGGGACAGGATTCGAACCTGCGACCTCTGGGTTATGAGCTAATGGGAATCGATCAGCGCGCCGTTGACGGGGATATCGCCCATTTCGGGAGAAGCTGATCACCGAGCCGCCGGCCGGTGAGCACTGTTTTGAGCAGGAGCCTGGTCGATTCCTAGGGTTAGATTGTGCCCCGGCCGGTTGGTGGGGTGCCTGTAGCGCTGATGGGATGTCGTGCCGGTTCGAGCACTGATCCATTAGCTCGCCGCCGGGTGTCCTCAGGCTCGAAACAGGTTAAGCGAGAACCTAATCGAGGAAGGCGGTAAGCGATGATCTTCGTGGGCGATGACTGGGCCGAAGAGCATCACGATGTGTATTTGATGGATGAGTCCGGGAAGCGGCTGGCGTCGCGGCGCCTGCCCGAAGGGCTGACCGGCATCAGCCAGCTGCATGAGCTGATCGCCGGGCATGCCGATGAGCCGGAGCAAGTGGTGATCGGCATCGAAACCGATCGTGGCCTATGGGTGGGGGCGCTGACGGCCGCCGGCTATCAGGTGTATGCGGTCAACCCGTTAGCGGTGGCCCGCTACCGCGACCGCCACCACGTCTCGGGAGCCAAATCCGATGCCTCCGACGCCAAACTGCTGGCCGATCTGGTGCGCACCGATCGGCATAACCACCGTCCCGTCGCCGGCGATAGCCCCGACGCGGAGGCGATCAAGGTGCTGGCCCGGACGCATCAGAGCCTGATCTGGGCCCGCACGCGGCACACCAACGCCTTGCGCAACGCGCTGCGCGAGTACTACCCGGCCGCGCTGGTTGCCTTCGACGACGTGGCCCACGGCGACGCCCTGGGGGTGCTGGATCGCGCCCCTACACCAGATCTGGGTGCCCACCTGCCCCTGACCGCCATCCAGTCGGCGCTCAAACGCGGTGGGCGCCAACGCAATATCGCCGCGCGTGCCCGCCAAATCCAGGCCACGCTGCGCACCGAGCAGCTGAGCGCACCGGCACCGGTCGCCGCGGCGTTCGCGGCCACCACCCGCGCCATCGTGGGCATCATCGCCGAACTCAACCGCCAAATCGCCGAGCTCGAAACCAGCCTGGCCGAGCATTTTGAAACACACCCGGACGCCGACATCTACCGCTCCCTGCCAGGACTGGGTGTTGTGCTCGGCGCCCGGGTGCTCGGTGAGTTCGGGGACGACCCGAACAGATACACCGACGCCAAGTCTCGCAGAAACTACGCCGGAACCTCACCCCTGACCGTGGCGTCCGGCAAGAAACGCGCCGTGCTGGCCCGCCACGTGCGCAACCGCCGCCTCTACGACGCCATCGATCAATGGGCCTTCTGCGCAATCTCGTTCAGCCCCGGTGCCCGCATCTTCTATGACCAGCACCGCGCCGCCGGCGACACCCACCACCAAGCCCTACGCACCCTTGGCAACCGCCTAGTGGGCATCCTGCACGGCTGCCTGCGCCACCACACCGTCTACGACGAACACACCGCCTGGGCACACCGCACCCAAACCGCCGCTTGACAAATTACAGACCTGGGATGTCTAACCGGTCGCGGTCTCCCCCAACGCGCGCGATCTCATAGCTGCAGGCCAGCGACGTTCAGCCGTCCAACCTATCTCGCCACGTCCCGCTTGTTCGCATCGGTTCCACCGTGTTCCGTGTCCAAATCCGTGGCCAACCCATTGAGCGACAAGTACAGTCGCCTCGCCGTGTCACGGGCGTTCTTCATGGATAATCGGCTGACTCCCACCCCGGACATGCGAGGGACTAGCCAGCCTCGATGTGCTCGGCGCACTATTTACCCGAAAAGCGTGGCTCTCGCTTGGCGGCGAAGGCGGCGAGGCCTTCTTTGGCGTCCTCGGAACGCATCACCTCGACCACGAAGCGCTGCTCGATTCTGCGGGCATCCTCTTCGTCGATCCAGCCGCTGTTAATCACCGAAGCTTTGGCGTTGCGCACCGCCAGCGGTCCGTTGGCGGCGATACGCTCGGCGATCTGCCGCGCTTTCTTCAACGACTGGCCGGTCGGCACAGCCGGTCGGCACGACATGGCCCACTGAACCGAAGTGATACGCCTCGACAGCGGTGAGTGGCTCGCCGGTCAGAATCATTTCCATGGCTTTTGTGTAGGGAATCTGACGCTTGAGTCGGACTGTCGAACCGGCTCCTGCGATGAGGCCGAACTTTGCCTCGGGCAACCCGACCGTGGCATGTTCCTCGGCGATCCGAATATCGGTCTGCTGCAACATTTCGCAGCCCCCGCCAAGACACGGGCCGTTGACCGCGGCGATCAACGGCTTAGTCAGTGAACGGCTCAGGAGCAGACCCTCGCTGATGATGCTGCCCGCCGACTTCCCTTCCGGAACAGCGGCAGACCCGTTGCCGGCCTTGGAGCCGCGGACCATCCAACCGTCGGCAAGGTCACCCCCGACGCAGTAGGCGGATCCCTCTCCGGTGAGGATGGCCGCGCGAATGCCATCGTCGGCGTCGATCTCATCCCAGGCCTGCGCCATCAACGTGATCATCGCCGGGGTCAGCGCGTTCTTACGCTGTGGATTGGTCATCGTGAGCACGACGACGTTGCCGTCGCGATGTACCTTCAACTGCGGCTCTTCGGCTTGCGATTCGTCAGCCATTTCAGAACTTCGGTTTCCCAGCTTGCATTCCTCAGCTCTCCACCAGGTCGGGTAAAGACTCCGCACCCGTCAGCCAGTGGCGTCCGGCCCGGCGGGCCGCCTCCCACTTGGAGACGCTCACCGCATCGTCCTGGCCCAGGTCCTCAGGGGTCGGACCGATGCGCTCGGCCAGCGCAGCGAGCGCACCCAGATCGAAGTCGTACACCTCGGCTGCTGCCAGGCCCAGCATCTGCCGAGTCTCCTCGATGGGGATGTCCCAGAAGGAGCGACGCAGCCATTCGCGGGTGTGCGGCCAGGTCCCCTCCGGATGGGGGAAGTCGTTGCCCCACAGCATGTTTGATACGCCGATCTCGTAGCGCCGCGCCAGCTCCCTGCGCTCCGTGGTGGTGGCCCCGATAAAACAGTTCCGGTCGAAGTAGGCCGAGGGCGGCATCGTCAGATCGCCCTCCATCAGATGGCTCATCTTCTTGGCCGAGTGCTCGCGCAGGTACCGCGTGTCCATCAGCCAGAGAAGATCGTTGGCCCAAAAGGCACCGCACTCCGTGACCCCCCATCGCAACCGGGGGAAGCGCTCGAACACGCCCGACCACAACGCGAACCATAGGGGCCGGGCCCCCCACCAGCGCACCTCGGTTACATAGATGCCCAGGTGCCCGCCGTACTCCTCCTGCGGGGCGGGACCGGAGTGGGTGTGTACCGGCATCTGCAGGTCCTGGCAGGCGGCCCAGACCTTGTCGTAGCGACGGTCGTGATAGGGCGGGTAGCCGACCCAGCGCGCCGGGATCAGGATCCCGCCCCGGAGTCCGGACTCCGCGGCTCGAGTGATCTCGGCTACCGCCGCGTCGATGTCCGCCAGTATCGGCACGACCGCGACCCCGGCCCGCCGCTCGGGGCTGTGGCTGCACAGCTCGGCCAACCAGCGGTTGTGGGCCCGCGCTCCGGCCATGGCGCGCCCCGGGTCGAGCTCGCCCGACTGGCCCAGGCCGGCCCCAAACGGAGCCCCGGCAACGCCGGTCACGGCGTCGGCGTCCGGGAAGATGACCTCGCCGACCACCCCGTCGCCGTCGAGCTCTTTGTCCCGCAGAGCTACATCCCATCCGCCGGCGATGCCGTCTCCATGCTCGGAGAACCACTGCTCGGCGAACTGCTCGTCGATGAATCCGCCGACCTGCGATGCGGCAGCCTTCTCGGCCAGGTAGGCCTCGAAGTCCTCCCGGTATTCGGGGTCGACGTATTCGCGGTACTGCTCGGTCGGGAGCTCGGCGTGGCAGTCCGCGGAGATGATGACGTAGGGGTCCACGGTGGTCCTTTCGCTACCAGGTACGGATGGGATCGGGCTCGAAGACGGTGCTGCTCGCGTCGGCGGGCACGGCCGCCAGCGGCTCGCCGATCTCGGCGACGGACGGGCCGATTCGGTCGGTCAACGGTGCGAGAGTCTCGAGGTCGAAGCCGTAGACGGCCGCCGCATTCCCGCCGACCATGGCCGCCACCTCATCAGTCGGGACGCCGCTGAACGTGTGGCGCAACGCCTCCCGGGTGTAGGGAGCGGTGCCCTCCAAGTGCGGGTAGTCGCTTCCCCACATGATCCGGTCAACGCCGATCCGGTGGCGCTCGGCACACTCGATGGGTCGCATGAAGCTGGCGCCGACGTAACACTGGCGGGCCCAGTATTCGCTGGGCTTGAGTGTCAGCGAGCCGGCGGTGGGCCCGGCGAACCGGGCGATCGCCGAGCTCGCCCGCCCGTAACGGGCCGCCGCCACGTCGAGCGAGTCGAGGGTTGCCGGTATCCACCCGGCGCCCTGCTCGGTGAAGACCACGGTGAGGTCCGGATGGCGATCCAGTGCGCCACTGAAGATCAGGTGCCACAGCGCCCGGTGCGCCCACCAGTGTGTCTCGTACACCCACACCGCAAAGGAGCTGCCCCATCCGTCCGTCGGGCTCGGTCCGGCGTTGCCGCCGTGGTGGTTGACCACCAGGCCCGCCTCGTCGCACGCTGCCCAGAGCGGCTCCCAATGCTCGGCGTAGAGCGGGGCGATGCCGGTACCGGGGGCGACTCCGGGCAGGAGCACACCGCCGCGCAGCCCCAGCTTGGCGATCTGGGCTACCTCGGCGATGGCTTCGTCGAGCTCCCCGAGTAGGATCTGGCCCACCCCGGCGCGCCGCTCGGGCGACAAGGAGCAGAAGTCGGCCAGCCAGCGATTGTGCGCACGCAGGCCGGCCCAGCGCAGCTCGAGCTCTCGGGCGGTCTCCGGTGGAGAGGCGGCCAGGCTCGCCTGAGGAAAGAACGGTGGCACGGTATTGGGGAAAAGGACCTCCCCCGCGATGCCTTCCCGATCCAGGTCCGAGTTGCGTCGATCGCTGTTCCAGTTGCGCTCGGCGTCGGACTCGGTGAGGTCGCCGAACGGGTTGACGTATGTCTTTGCCCAGCCGTCGAATTCGTCCCTGTACTGCGGATCGAGGTACTCGCGGTAGTCGAGCAGGTCAGCGCCGGCGTGGCAGTCGGCCGAAATGACCGTATACCGATCCATGCGCTATACCCGCGCCGGCTCGGGCCCGGGGGCGGCGAGCAGTGCCACGTCGTCGTAGCGCTGGTGCACGTACGGCAGCAGCCATTCCTGCGGCACCCGCGCCGCGATCCGCCCCACCTGGATGGTGCGCCGGCGACACCACGTAATCGACCTGATTTGGCGGATCGCGATGTCGGCCACTGGGTCCAACGGCGACTCTCCCAACTCGAGGGTGCCGTCGATGTTCTCCAGTAGCTCGTAGTGCCGGTGGTACTCGCCGTAGACCAGGTGGGGGTCGGTGATGCCGCTGCCGTCGGGGGCACGCAGGAACTTGAAGTAGAACTCGGTGTTCACCTGGTCGGGCGGCAACTCCGCCGGGCCGGTGACCCGGCCGTTCACTCTTATGAGCTGATAGCCCATCCGATCAACGGTGGCGGTGACGCGATCGCCGTCGCGCTGCACCTCGATGTGGGCCAGTTTCTTTGGCTCGCCGAACGTTTCGCGCCCGCCCGTGACCGACTGTTCGGTGGACTGGGGCATGAAGAGGGGATAGTCACCCTGGAGTTCGCCGTGCCGGGCGGTCACGGAGAACACCGCCGACCCGAACGGCGGCCTGCCCGCTATCCGGACCCGCTGAAGCTGGATTCGCACCAGCGGTTCGTCCGCCGGCTCCAGCGGCTTGGGCAGCACGGCCGCGACAATCTCCGCATCGGTGAGGTACGTGATGGTCACCGCCTCGGTGGCGATGGGCGCCTTGGTGGCATCGATCTCGTGGTCGACCTGCGCCTCGGGTGGGCGAGGACCGTAGCGAACTGCGTTGGTGCTCAACGCTTTCCTCCTTCGGTTTCTGGCTCCCGGCCGGCACTTCCGCCGAGGACGTCGACCAGGTAGTCGGGAGCGCCGCGAGCGAGGATCGATGCCGCCTTGCTGCTCACAACCTGATCGGCCGGTGTGGGCGGACCCATCATCCAGAAGCGGTCCGCCCGAATTCCGTCCACCACTTGGTCAGCGACGGTCTCGAGCGGGGTGAACTCGACACGTGCGCCAGCGGCCTCGAAGCGGGCCACAACCTTTGCCAGTGTCTGGTCGGGTGTGCGGCGTTCTTGGGTCGCGGCGTAGCGCTCCGGGCGGTGCCGCCACGACTCCCAGATGCCGGTGTTCAAAAAGCCGCCGGGGAAAAGGACGTGCGCCCGCACCCGCGTTCCTGTCATCTCCAGGTGGGTGTAGAGGCTTTCGGTCAGGCAGAGCACTGCAGCCTTGGTCATCGGGTAGACAGCTGTGGCCGGCCCGCCCATTGCCCCCCGGGCAATGGGCGCGAACCCGCCGTTGCCCGAGCAGGTGTTGACCACGTGTCCCTCGCCCTGCTCGAGCAGGATGGGCACGAAAGCCTTGATGCCATGGATGACGCCAAGCACGTTGACGTCGATTCCCCAGCGCCAGTCGGCCAGGTCGTGTTCCCACATGTAACCCTCGGAGACCCCGCCGGTGCCAGCGTTGTTGCACACCACGTGCACCGCGCCGAAGCGATCGAGCGCCTCCTTGGCGAGCGATTCGACCGAGCAATAGTCGGTGACGTCGGTAACCACCCCGACCGCCTCGATGCCCTCGTCCGCGAGTGCCCGGGTCGCCTCGTCCAGCGGTTCGGCGAGGACATCGGCCAGCACCACCTTCATGCCCTCCCGGCCGAAACGCCTGCCCATGGCCTGGCCGATGCCTCCGGCTCCCCCGGTTACGACCGCCGCCTTGCCTCGAAGGTCTGTCATTGTGGCAATGGTCACATGGTCGCGCATGTCACCGCAAGCAGTCGCATTATGCGACTATTGAGTCTATGGCTCCGCGCCCGTCCCCGCAGACCGAGCGGGTCGTGAACCTATTCGAGCATCTGGCAGGTGATGGGAGCCGAGGGATGACATTGGCCGAGGTGTCGCGCCACTTGAGCGTCCACAAGGCCAGCTGCCACTCGATGCTGTCAGAACTGCTCCGCTCCGGCTGGCTGCTGCGCGACCCGGTTCGCAAGACCTACCACCTCGGTCCCGCTCTGGTCCGGCTCGGCCGAGAGGCGGCGGGCTGCTATCCGGCCCTGGTGTTGGCCCGCTCCGCAATGGCCGAGCTGTCGGCCGCGACAGGCGCGCACTGCGTTGCCTTCTCGGTAAGCGATGACTACTCCACCGTCGTCGATCAGGTGCGAAGCCGTCACGGCGGCGGTCACCCAATGCCCGTCGGCACCCAGTTCCCCCACCGCCCGCCGTATGGGGCGTCGACCGTTGCCTGGGCCGGGCCAGAGGCTCGGGAGCGCTGGCTGGCCGCCCTGCCCGAGGACGTGCGCGATCGCTACCGCCAGGCCATCACCACCGCCAAGCAACGTGGCTACGCGGTCGGTCTGCACATCCTGCCCGATCTGCGCCTGCGGGAATTGGCGCAGATCGTGCGTAGTGCCGAGGTACGTTCCACCCGGCTGAGCCAGTTGGCGCAGGAGTTGACCGACGAACTAATCCATCAGGAGGAGTGGTTCCCGATCAGCCTGGCCCCGGACCGCACCTACGAGGTGAGCCACATAGACTCTCCGATCCTGGAGCCTGGGTCGCGCATCGCCCTGATGCTCAGCCTGGTCCCCAGCGCCGAGCCTATGAGCGGCGCGGCGGTCACCCGTCTGGGGGCGCAGCTCTCTTCTGCGACCCGCCGACTAAGCGCCGCCTTGACCAAAGAGTCCCACCTTCCGGTGGGCCAAATAGATTAGGTAGGCGACGCCTGTCTCGCCGCCGGGAATCGCCAAAGCGCAAGCGCGACAATGTGGTTCAACAAGCTAGCGTCGCGCCGGAGCCAGCCGCTTGAGGGCCAGCCCCCCTTCGAACGGTCGGTAGCCGAAAGCGGCTGGGGCGCGATAGCCCGTGTCCTCAAGAGGAGTGTGCACCTCGGCGACAGTGGGCCCGACCTTGGCGGCGACGGGCATCAGCGCATCGAGGTCGAACCGATACAGGCGAGCGGCGTTGCCGCCCAAGATCTTTCGGCAGGCATCCTCCGACTTGTCGTGCAGTGCCCAGCGGATGGCCAGCTTGGAGTGTGGCGTGAAGCCTTCCTCGTGCGGATAGTCACTGCCCCACATGATGTGCTCCGGGCCCATGAAATCAATCATTCCCGAGTCGAACGGCGCCAGCTCGCTGGCCAAAAAGCAGTTCCGCTGGACGTATTCGCTCGGTGTCAGGGTCAGCTCGTCGACGGACGATCCGCCGAACATCCCGTAGGTGCGGTTACCGGCCTCGGACTTCATGGTGGGCACCATGGCGTCGAGTATGCCGAGTTGCCCCGGCACCCACAGTGTGCCCTGCTCGGTCGGCACGAACCGTAGCGTCGGGTAGCGCTCGAAAACCCCGGCCAGAATTAAGTGACCGAGTGTGCGCTGGGCCCAGATCGCCATCTCGGTAATCAACACCGCGTTGGACGCCGGCTGGTCCATCGGCATCTCGGGACTCCCGGCCCCCGCATGCTGCACCACCGTCAGGTCCAAGTCCGCGCACAGCGCCCAGATCGGTTCATAACGGGTGTGAAAAAGCGGGGCCACTTGCGGGTCACCGGGCGAGACCGGCGGAATGAGCACGCCACCAAAGCAGTCCTGCTCAACACCCCAGCGGATTTCTTCCAGCGCCAGCTCGACGTCGTTGGGAAAGACCTGAATCAACCCGCGACGTCGGGCCGGGGCCAGCGAACAGAAGTCGATCTGCCACCGGTTGTGGGCCTGCACACCGGCCCAACGCTTCTCAAAGTCCTCACGTGTGCGGGGCAAGCTGATGGTGATGTTCGGGGTGGTCGGGAAGAACGGCGGAACGGTGTTGGGCAGCAGTACCTCGGCGGCCACCCCGTCGGCGTCCATCTCAGCGATCCGAAGCTCGTGGTCCCAGTTCCGGTTAGCGGTAGCGATGATCAGATCGTCGAACGGGCTGACGTAGGCCTTGGCCCATGCATCGAACTCATCGTGCAGACGCGCAGGCAGATACGGTTTGTAGCCGTAAAGATCCGCCCCGGCGTGGGTATCCGTCGAGATGACGATATAGCAATCCAACGTGTCCCAGGTTGTTTCCATCGCACCCTCCGCCAGTATGTCGAGTATAGGAGCAAAGGACCGGGACGCGAAGGGCGAAACCCCTACGGCTCGCGCCGTTTCCGATGCATGCAAGACGACGATCCACGCTGCGCGAGCCGCAGGTCGCCGGTACACGTCCGGGATTGTTCTGAAGCGGATGACACTTGCAATCTCAAAGCCTGACGAGGCTTTGAACCCGTTGAGCCGGCTTGCTTGTCAGCGGCTCGTTTTTGGTGGAAAGTCGTGCTCAAACGCGGAATGCATGGAGTTCGCCGATGGAAATCGTGCCGTTGGGTCCGGGCTTTGCTGCCGAACTGCGTGGAGTGACCATCCACGACGTTGCGGCAAGCGAGTCCGCATACGCGGCGGTGCGCGTGGCGTTCGAGGAGCACTCGGTTCTGGTCCTTCGCGACCAGGACGTCACCGATGAAGCGCAGCTTGCCTTCTCGCGCCGCTTTGGCCCGCTCGAGGTCACCAAGGTGGGTTCGGCGGGCTACGGCAGCAACCTCGTGGTCCTCAAGACCCTCGACGAGAAGGGCAACGTAGTGCCGGAAGATCACCGGGTTGCCTTGGAAAACAAGGCGAACCAGCTCTGGCATACCGACAGTCCGTTCAAGCGGGTGCCGGCGCTCGCTTCGGTGCTATCGTCACGCATCATTCCGGGGCGGGGGGGCGAGACCGAGTATGTCTCCACCCGGCTCGCCTTCGAGCGCCTCGATCCGGCGTTGCAACGGCGGCTGGAAAATTCTTTCGCGTGGCACGAATACGCGTATTCGCGCGGCAAGATCGCGCCCGACCTCGCCAGCCCGGCGGAGCGGGCGGCGCTGCCGCCGCAATGCTGGCGTCTTGTTTGGAAGAACCCTGTCAATGACCGCAAGGCGCTATACATAGCCTCGCACGCCTACGCGATCGAGGGCATGGAGCGGAAAGCGGCGCAAGAGTTGCTCACCAAGCTGATTGAGGCAGCGACCGCCCCCGGTGAAAGCTACCTGCACTCGTGGCGGAAGGGCGACGTGGTGATGTGGGACAACCGCGCGACCATGCATCGCGGCCGGCCCTGGCCGGCGTGGCAGCCGCGCTACATGGTGCGGACAACGATTTCCGCTACGGAAATAGACGGGCTCGAGACCATGCGTGCGCCGACGCGCCGCAGAGACCAGCGGCTAATTCGGTGGCGCTAAGGGGACTCGAACCCCTGCCTTGACCAGGCAAACACTGGCTTACCTGCGGTTTCGCTCCGTTTCGTTCCGATTCATTACCGCTCGGTACCTGCGGTTTTGATTTCGGGTCTTGACGGCGTCAAGGCACATCGCTCCTTTCCCGATCAGGAGTGTGCAGGATGTGTGAGCATCAAATCGGCATAGCGCTCTAGTGCGCCTTGTCAACTGGCTGCCGATCAGGGGCCGAATTTCGCCGCTGTCTGCGGGTGGCCACAATTCCCCGTTCTCATGAGGACCAGCCTCGACCACCTATCCACAGCGGCGGCTCCTGGCCGTTGTACATGCTCTTGGGCCGCCATCGCTGTCTGCGCAACAGTCGACCGGCGTGGTGCTCGGCCACGTCCTTCAGGTATTCGACGTCGTCGCTGGTCCACGGGTGCTGGCCGGTCCCGTCCAACCACCACCTCGGTTGGCCGTCCTGCTCGTAGCGGGTTATCCGGTAACGCCAGGCGACGTGCCTACCCTTGGCGTCAACCTGCCAGTCCAGCAGCCGCGGGCGGACGGCCTCGGGCGCCGGCTGGATAAATTCCCGGGGGTGGGTTATCCGGATCTCGATAAATTCGCCACCCATGAATTAACCCTAATAGAAGTGATCGAGGCCGTGTCAGACCGAACCTGAAGCGATTCGCGCTGAAGGGCTTGACCCTGACGATCCGGCAATGGTGGCCGCAGTCGATCTCGTCCGGTGGGAGTTGTCGATGTTCGGTCGGGTGAGTGGTCGGTGATAGGCCCTACCCGGGGTTCGGCGGGATGCTCGACAGTGCGGCTTGCCAGAACAGATACGCGACCTCATCGTGGCTGATGTACATGCTCGGCAAGTCTTTTCGTCCAATCGCCCGGAGGGGCGTACAACTTCGTCTACCTTCACGGCGCGGAATCAGGCGGCTTGCTCTTGCCCTCGCGACTGGCCTTCGGCCCGGCACGACAGGCCGGGAATCATCGCAGCTTTTGCGCGAATTCGATAATGTTGCCGTCCGGGTCGGCGATGTGGAGCGTCCTTTCATGCCATGGCCGATCCACCGGTCCGCTGAGGATCTCGACACCGAGCCCTCTCAACCGCTCCGCTTGCCCATCTACGTCTTCAATCAGGAAGCCGATCTCGCCGCACGGCGGGTTGCCGCCTTCGCGACCGATGAGCCCCGGCAGCTTCGACCGTTCGAAAAGCGAGAACTTGGTGTTATCCATCTCGAATTCGACGTAGCCGTCCCCCTCGATCCGCACCTGGAGCCCGATCACGTCGCGGTAGAACGCCACCGACCGTTTAAGCGACTCGACATAGTGGATTACGTAGTCCACGCGACGCATGAATACACCGTATCGGCTCCCGCTGTGCGGGTCTGTCCTGGCGGCCAGCGGAGAATCCGCACCAGCGTGCGACGCGCTGCTCAACGGCTCACGCGGAAACGCTTGAGCCGCGACGTCGTTCCGGATACCAATTCGACTCGGCTTCTTGGCAATTGAAGGTGGGCTGCCAGCAACCGGGTGACCGCGTCGTTCGCCTTGCCGTCAACCGCTGGCTCCTGGACGTAGATCGTCAGCTCACCGTCAGGATCGACCTCGACAAGGGGTCCCTTGCGACTGCCGGGCTTGACCTTGACGACGACGGAGTCGTTCATGCGGCGTAAGGCTACCGTCCGGACTCGTGTGCTGGGCAACTGCGATCTCGAGTTCGGGCCGACAGCTCGCGGCTCGAGCCGAGGACCCGCTGTACTGACTAGCCGGGCGGCGGTACCAGTGGCGGACGGCATACGTTGGCGGCCGGATCCCACCACCAGCCGTTGTCGCATGCCAGCGGTTGCGGCCCGACACCCAGCGGCCGGCATACATTAGCGGTCGGGTCCCACCACTGGCCCGGCTCACATGCCAAGGGTTGTGGCCCGACGCCCAGCGGCCGGCACACTTTGCCCGTCGGGTCCCACCACTCGCCGTCCGCACAGTCGGCCGAGCTCACTGCCGGCGTAGCGATCGTCACGGCGGCCATCGACGCCAACGCCACCATGATGATGGGAACCAGATGACCAACGACCGTCCTCATTGCAGGCCCCCCTAAGTGTGCTCGACCTTGGCCAGCAGTCCAGCTTCTGTGTCTGGCTGGCGTATTCACCATCGAACCCAGCCTGGGCATAAGGGTCAAGACCATCCTGCTCGATCCAGCCACGTATCGGGCCGTCGGGATCGCATGATGCCAGCGGAAGCCTCCACCGGGTCCGGGCGGCGGCTACCGTGAATTCCGTGACGACAGCTAGCGAGCGCTGAGCTTCTGAGTAAATCGCGCCGTGGCAAACGATGACTGAAGCGCCGCCGGAGCAAGAAAACGCCATCATGCCCGGCAAAAGGCTGGAATCTAGCAACGAAGGTACAGGACAGTTAACTAGGAAACCTAGCTAATGTGTCCAAATACGTGACCATCGGGCATGAAAACGACCCCCGGAAAACTCTCCGGGGGCCATTTCCGCTGGTAGCGGGGACAGGATTCGAACCTGCGACCTCTGGGTTATGAGCTAACCGGTCGCGGTCTTCCCCGATACACTCGGTCTCATAGCTGCAGGTCAGCGCAGTTCGGCGGTCCAACCTGTCTCGCCACGTCCCGCTTGTTCGCATCGGTTCCACCGTGTTCTGTGGCCAAATCCGTGGCCACCAACCGACGAACCCGGCTGCCCAACCTGCTTCGCTTCCTGAACCATGTCGATATCGAGCGGTTCATGCATAAAGGTGGCCGACGCCGCGAAGACAGCGATGATGAATGCCGCGATAGGAGCGGGCCCGCGTCCACGGCCTGGTTGGGGTTTAGGAGTTGCTCGATTGGGACTGCAGCGGCGCCGCGCCGCTGGTGACGTTTAACGAACCCGGCAGTATTTGGTTGTAGAAGCTGGCGGCCCGGGCGTTGGGTGGCACCGTGAAATTCACGTTCGGCGGTACCTGGCTGATGACGTTGATGATCGGGTGGCCAAGCTCCGGCCACGCGAACGCGACCATCTTCCAGCTCCGGGTCGGGAAACCGACTCGCGAGAACGTCAGACCACAGGGCCGGTAGATCCGTCTGACCGGCGGCAACTCAAAAGCGATCAGGAACTCGAATCCGGCGATCTGGATGTAGCCGCCAAGCACTTCGCTGCCCACGCTCGCGAGTCGCAACCGCACGGAGTTCTGCTTCACCGGCTGATCGTGGTCCCTATCGAGCAGCACATACATGCCCCAATGTTTCGGCCACTCCTCGCCGCGCCAAAGGATCTCGGCGAGCTGCTGCGTCGTGACACCGAGGCGGAAGCGGTAGGCCGGCGAGCCCTCTAGCTCCATGGCCTTGGCTTCGATCGCACCCCAAATGACCTTCAGCATCCACAGTTCCAGGTACGGCCCGCTGACCATCGTGAAACCGCGTGTGAAGTTGTCGCCGTGAAACTTCATCACATCGAGCTGATCTTCGCGGAAGTGCCGAAAGAACTCCGACGCCATGTTGTCCAACGGCGACAGCGCGCGGTTGTGCCGGCTGCAGAGCATCCGCGACGACAGCGAGTTCACGCCGATGGTCTTCTGCTTGGCATCCGGCCCCTGCCAGGCTGCCCCCTCCACCATCGCGACCTTGTTGTCAGCCGAGATGGCTTCAAGGAGGTCGTCGCTCAGATAGTGCTCTCCAGCGTGAGGTCTTCACTGCAGTCGTTGCTGCTGCGCGCGTAGCAGCCAGGGTTCGCGTAACCCGTGCGCGGTCCGGTGAGCAGCGCGCGCGGCCGCTCGGCGACCCACGAGTGGTCGGATGCCCGATGGCACCGCTGGGCTTGGCGATGCGACCCGCAAGGGCAATCATCTTCGGGCGCGGGACCGTAGAAACGGCCGTTGTCGCGCACCTCGGCATCTCGCACGACCTTCTCGAGCTTCCTCAACGACAGCACCCATCCCGGGACCTCGGAGACCGGCGAACCCGTCTCAGCTCAGCTAGCAACGCCGTAGACAAAGGTAGTGCCGGGGTCCGACAAGTTAGGTCACCGACGCACCAGGCAGTTCATAGGCCCGAACGACACGCTGAAACCCCACCGATCTGTGGTCCCGATCCTTGTCTGGTTGCGGTAATAGCGATCAGTCAAGCAACGCCATGGTTGAACTGGGAGGAGGACCCGACACGTTTTTCGGGCAGGGCTCCGAAGTTCTCTTTGGAGCGTTCAATTCGAAACGTGTGTCGCATTAGCGCAATATTGCCACGGCTTCTTCTGAGACGAACTTTCGAGACGCGACGACCTGGCAGATCCAATGCGCTGGGTGCCGGTCTGAGACGTCTCAAGGTCTATTTCGAGACCGCGTTCAGCTCTGTTCGGGCCTGGTCGATTTGGTCGTATGCGTAGGTCGCCATGGCGGCGGTGGTCATGGTGTCGCATCCAGCACTGGGAAGCCATCACCAGAAGGGCGGCTCGCGAGTCGGGTCTGCACGTGACGGCAACAACGTCGTTCTCAACGACGGGCGCGCCGCATTTCAATCGGTGTTCCACATCCACCTGCATATGGTGCCGCGGCAAAAAGGCGACAAGCTGTCGTTCGCGAAGGGCATGCTGCTGCGGCGTAACCCGGACCGTGAGAAAACCGGACGCACTTTGCGGGAGGCACTGGAGAAGATCGACGCTACTGAGTGAGACTGGCAGCTATGAGTTTCGTGGAGGAAAAGGCGCTCCCGCAGGTGCTGCGGGTGCACGACGCGGTGTATCGGAAGACGAACGGCTGGATCGGTCACCGCACGCTGTGGATACCGAGCCTGCTATTGCATACCGTCGGCGCCAAGACCGGTAGACAACGCACGACGTCGCTGACCTACGCCCGCGACGGTGACAACTATCTGGTCGTCGCCTCCAAGGGCGGCGCGCCCGAGGCCCCTGGCTGGTACCACAACCTGAAGGCCAAGCCCGACGTCGAGATCAACGTCGGCCCAAGGCGTTTCGCTGTCACCGCACGACCGGTGCTGCCCGACGATCCCGACTACCCGCGGCTATGGCAGATCGTCAACAAGAACAACCAAAACCGCTACATCGAATACCAGAAGCGGACGTCGCGACCCATCCCCGTCGTCGTCCTGACCCCGAAAGGCTAGAACAGCTCTTTCGCGAGCAGTTCAAGTGTCACCTCGCGCCGGTGCGGCCGCGGGGTCGGTTCCGCGATCGAGTAGTCGAAGCGCTGACTGAAGGATGACTAGAGTGTGGGCACGCCGAGTCATGGCATTGCCTCGCCCCACGCGATATGGCCATCGAACTGAAGGGTTTTCGCTGTGTTGCGGTAGCGATCCCGGTATTCGCGATAGGCGGTGTCGTCGCCTTGGTCAGGCCGAGCAGCGCGTGCTTGGAAGCGGTGTAGACGGGGTTCTGCTTGAGGATCGTGTGCGCCTCGACCGACGCGATGTTGATAACATCGGCTGCACACCCCGTCGTAAGCGGGGTGTTAGACCCAACCAGTGGAGATACCAGATGGCCGAGCTCCCACCGCCCCCAGAGGGAATTGTGCTGGCCCACTTCATCGTCTCGGACGATGTCGAGCGCTCTCGGCGCTTCTACACCGAAGTACTCGGCGGCAGGGTGGCTTTCACCGGCGAGGGAGGTGACGAGGTGACATACGTCGCACTAGCCAACAGCTTTATCATCATCAATGGCGGCGGGGGCCCGACCGACGACAAGCCGACGGTCACCCTGGAGGCGCCACGCGATCCCGACCGGGTCAGCAGCTTCCTCAATATCCGGGTCAAAGACATCGAGGCCGTGTACGCCGAATGGAGCGCCCGGGGTGCTCAATTCCTGACGCCGCCGAAACAGCACCAGTACGAGATCCGTTGCTACATCCGCGATCCCGACGGTCATCTGATCGAAGTGGGGCAAACCACGGACCCAGAGGGGGACTGGTCGCCCGCTCACTGGCCATCGAGTACGCCCGCCGAGAAGTCCGAGTGAATGCCGAGATACCGGCGAAATCCCTCACATCGACGGTGGCCAGTCCCCCGGACACTGAGATCCCTACCAGCCATTTCCGACAAGGCCACTAAAGAGACGGTCATGACCACCGCGATCATCGGCACTGGAGGGCTCGGATCGGTGATCGCCCGCCAGCTCTCCTCAGGCGGCGAGACCCTGCGGCTCTCGAGCGCCGACAATGAGTCGGCACGAAGGCTGGCCGCAGAGATCGGTCGAGCTGCCGTCGTCGCCATCGACAACCGCGACGCGTTGCAGGGCGCCGATGCCGTCGTCCTCGCGCTGCGCTTTGCCGTGCTGAAGAGCGTCATGGACGAGATCGCCGACCCGCTAACCGGCAAGATTGTGGTCGTTCCGAGCAACCCGCTCGCCATCGACGCACAAGGTAACGTCTTACGTCTCCTGCCGAAAGGGCAATCCTCTGGCGAGGTTGTAGCCGGGTGGTTGCCGGCGGGGGCGCGCTTGGCCATGGCGTTTGGAACCCTGTCGGGCGATCTCTTCGAGTCCTCTAGCAACCGGTCACCGGAGCCGGCGGTCCTCTTCTACGCGACCGACGACGACCGTGCTGGCGAGGAAGTCGAGCGGTTGATCCGAGCGGCCGGCTTCGAGCCGGTGAAGGTCGGTGGGATCGAACAGTCGGGTCGACTCGAGGTGGGCGGCGACCTTCACGATCTAGTAGTCGGCCCCGCAGAGGCGCGGTCATTGATCGGTGGGGCCTGATCGCTTCGCCGCCCTGGCCGGGGGCACCTCTTCGGTTGTGCCTTCGCCCAGATGGTCTTGACGGCGCTGACCATCGCGGTGTCGAAGGGCACGGACAGTGGTATCGAGGACGAGGTGGCTCCCGCCACCACACACTTTCCCCCGCCCGCTTGACGTCGCGGTGCAGTAGGCCTTGTTTATGGGCGTAATCCAGCGCACTGGCGACACCCGTGACGATACGGGCGACTTCCTCGATCGGCATTCCAGCCGGATATCGATCGGCCAGGAGGCGGGCCGCATCGAGTCCTTCGACGAAGTCCATCGAGATCCACAGTTGACCCTCTTCGTCCCCACGGTCGTGCACACCGACGATGTGGGGATGCCAGAGTGTCGAAGCAAGATCGGCTTCCCGGTTGAAGCGGGCGCGATACTCGGCGTCGGTCGACCAATCGTGAGGAAGCAGCTTCAAGGCGTCACGGCGTGGAAGCCTCGGGTGCTGAGCTAGATAGACCTCACCCATTCCCCCAGACCCCAGTAGGCGGATGATCGTGTAACCGGCAAAAGTCTGACCGCTGGTCAACGGCATGGACGAATGCTAGGGCTTCCACGCAAAGCTGTGGCGGTGTTCGGAGGAGTTTGTGCACCAGCCGTTTAGCAGCGTCCTAACCCCAAACGTCACGATGAGCGGGAGATGCCGACTCCTGAGCGGCCACCCGTCAGACGGTTCGGCGTCCGCCAACACTGTCGCCTGTGGAAGTCTCAGCAGCTCTTGCACCAAGGGCACTTAAGCATCGGCAGGCCGATGCGGCCCATTGCTGCCGGGGGATGCATGCAGTGACCATAAGCGTTGCAATGCCTAGAAAGCAGTGCGATGAAGGGGGTAGTAGGCATGAGCACCAGCCAGAAAGTCAGCCTGGTAATCGTTTTCGCCTCAGTCGTCTTTCTTTTCGTAGCAGCCTTCGGTCTCCTGCCAGGCTTCTAGCTGTGGTCCTGGTCGTCGTTCGTTTAGCGATTCGCACAGCGATGCTGTGGGCTGTTGTCATGGTGATGAAGAAGAACCGGTCGGAAGGCACGCCTGGATAGCTCCCGGCGCAACCAAGCCGGGCAGGGAATTGCGACTGACTTTCGAGACTCTCGTATGTCGTCTATTTCGATACGCGGCGGTAAGCCTCGCCGACCGCCGTCATGTCATCGCCTCTGCCCATGGATTGACGATCCGGCTCAATCCATGGGTCCGAGCGTTGGCTGCGATTCGGGTCGTCGACGCTCGCGGTGGCCAGGCCATGCGGAGGCTTAGGCTTGGTTGGTGGCCTCGCTTGCCGACTCGTTATAGCACCGGAACCGGGTCCTGGCGGAGGCCGCGCTGGAGCACACGTTCGTCCAGGGCATCACGTCGGGAGAGTTGGCCCGAGCTACGTTCGCCTACTACGTGGGACAGGACGCCGCCTTCCTCGACGCATTCTGCCGCGCCTACGCCTTGGCTCTGGCGAAGAGCCCGGACCAAGACGGGCTGATCGCGTTCAAGGAGCTGCTCAACGCCGCCGACGAACTCGATCACCTCGGGTAGCCACCTGGCCCTCATCTCTAGCGGTTACGGTTGAGCGTAGCGTTGCAGATATGCGAGCCACCCGGATCGACGCCAAGAACAGATATATCGCCCAGGTCCGGGAAAAACGTCGGATCGACAAAACCCCAGCGGAATCCGGCGATAGCATCAAGGACTACGTCGACCACGTGGCGGACATCGCAATACGCCCCGATAAAGCGGACGGCGCCCCCGACTTCGATACACCCCTTGTCGACAACACTCTGCCCGCCGACCTCGACCCCGAGACTGCTGCCGAGATGGCGTCCAACCTACGTGCCGCGCTGCCACGGATTCGCGAGCTGCTGGGGCTGCTCACCCGGCGCGGCAACGGGGAAGACGACTAAACCCCGCGTCACCCGGCGTCGGGCGAGTCTTCCGCGTCCGGCACGCCGCAGCGCTTCTAAAAACGGTACCGATTGAACGCGCGGTTTCCGGCGCGGCGGGCAGTACACGGGCCTAACGTCGCCAGTGCAGGCCTCCGGACTTACCGTCGTCATGGCATAGCCTCAGCCCACGCGATATGCCCCTCGAAGCCAAGCGTTTTCGCGGTCTCTCGGTAGCGGTCCAGTAATTCGCGATAGCTACCCTCGTCGCCCTGAGCGTGTGCCAGCAGAGCGCGCAGTCGCAGCAGCCAGATCTCGCGTATCACCAGACCATCGTCGGTCGGTGCTGCTGCTAACCGCTCGATTGCGGCCTCGGCTTCGGCCACGTCAGCGGCGGCCCCGCGATCCAGCAGTGTCTCCACCAGGACACCGGTCGCGGGAATGCCCCACGCCAGCAGCCGTCCCTCGCGGAACAGATCATCGACGGTGGCGCGCATGAGCGGTATGGCGCCATTGCGATCTCCACGCCGAGCCCTCTGCCGTGCCGCATAGACATCGACGATCGGCACTTCGGGCAGGTTGTGGCCCCGGCGCAGGAACACTTCGCTGACCTCGGTCAGTAGCCGGTGTCCGCGGTCACGCTCCGCCTCAGTAAGGCGGTGCACCAGCGCAAGGCCCAGCGTCATCCGGGCGACGGCCACCGCGACGTCATCACCGGATCGTTCGGCAATCCGTAGGGCATCCTCGATCTCGCCCATCGCGGAATCGTCGGGCCTCAGCACGCCAAGCTGTATTCCCACGAAGTAGCCGTAGGTGACGACTCTGGTGTAGGACAACGGCTCAATGACTTGTAGAGGCGCTTGTGCCAAGCGCCGCTGCAGCTTTCCTAATTTGTCCAAGCCACTGCGTGTGTCCGGACGGGCTGCTCGAAACCTTTGAGACTGACTTCGCCGAGATTTTGGAACGGGAGCATTTTTCCTTCGCAGAGTTCAGCGACGACATTTGAAACCAGGATTTCTTCGGGGCGCGCGTGGGCGCACAGCCGGGCGGCGAGCTGGACCGTGCAACCAAACAGGTCGTCATGATCTTCGACCGGTTCTCCAGCCGCAATGCCGACCCGCAATTGGAACGCGTTCGCCTCGTTTTCTTCGCTATGTTTCTTAATCTCCTGTTGAATCCGAGTCGCGCATTTGACCGCGGCCGCGGCGGAAAAAAATGAGGCCATGATGCCGTCGCCCAAATGCTTGATTTCACGGCCGCCCATTTCGTCGAGCCCCTGGCGGACGATGGAATCGTGCACATGGAGCACCTTCATGGCGGCTTCGTCGCCCATTTTCCGAGTGAGCGAAGTGGATCCGACAATGTCGGTAAACAGGATTGTCCGAATCGCGGGGTCTCGTGTATCCGCCTTCGCACCTTGCAGCATAACCGCGCCGCTCGCATCCAGTTCGCTGCCGCCCATGAACAGATCGGCAACGTCTGGTTCGACTTGAATGATTTTTTCCGCTACCCGGCCATGCGCTTCGCGATGGACCGCTTCCGCGGCTTCGGCGCTGGGTGCGTGACAAAGGCAAAAAATCTTCCCGACTTTTTCGTTAACCCAATACTTATGATAGCTGACGCCGTACTTTTCCTGGACGGCAAGGTCCTGGGCATGGGCCTTGGCCACTTCTTCGGGCGTGATGCCGCCCGGAAGTTCATGAATGTCCATATAAGACGGCATAAACAATCTTACGACGCCTTCGCCACTTTTGCGCTCGGCGGCTTCGATTGCGGCGGCCAGCCGCCGGTGCAGCTCGGCGCGATCGGATTTGAGTTGGGATTCGTAGGCCACGGTGCGGATCAGCGGATGGTGAAGACATACTCGGGTTGTCCGCCACCCGAGACTTGCCGATGCCCGGCGGTCCTATCACCCCCACCACACCGCCGCGACCATCGATTGCCCGGTCCAAAATGGCCTCGATAGCGGCCATCTCCCGGCGCCGTCCTACCAGGCTCGATTCAGTCCCCCGGCGAGCGGATGGCGCCGTTCGATCGCCAACAGCCGACGCACCGGGATCGGTTTGTCGGCTCCTTTGATCCGTAAGAGCTCGGTGTCTTTCAGGATCGCGGCGTGCTCAACTAAACGGGCGGTCGACTCGCTGAGCATCACCCCACCGGGCGGGGCCACCGACTCCATCGGCTGAGCCATGCCCACCTGCTCACCGATTGCGGTGTAACCCGTAGCGCCCGAACCGATTTCACCGGCAATGACCTGCCCTGAGTTCAGCCCTATGCGCAAGGCCAGTTCGACGCCGTCATGATCGCGAACCTGCGCGGCCAACCATGCGAGTTCGTCATGGATTCCCAATGCCGCAAGACACGCCCGCACGGCGTGGTCCTCCAACGCCACCGGCGCGCCGAACACCGCCATGATCCCGTCGCCGGTGAACTTGTCCACCGTGCCGCCGTAACGCTGCACTACCGCCGAAGCGCGGTGGACCAGTTCGGTCATGATCTCGCGCAGTCGCTCTGCCCCGACGGTCGCGGCGATGTTCATCGAATGCACCACATCGGCGAACAGGACGGTTACCTGCTTGTACTCCGCGCGGGTATCTGCTTCGTCGATTGGTGAGCCACAGCCATGACAAAACCGAGCATTCTCTAGAGGCTCGGTGCCACACGTCCGGCACGCTGCTATGGCCGTCACCCGACCCTCCGCCAATCCCGGCCCCCGCGTTAAGCGTCCTCTAAAGATAGCCGGTTGAACACTTCTACGAGGGGCCGTCGGCGTTCACGGTGATTACGGCACGAAGTTTTGACTCTCGAATGTCGTCTGATTTGAGACGACCTGGATTCCTCGCAAACCTGTACGCGGTCAGTACGATTCTGCATTTCCGGTCACGGCCGACCAACGAATACGCCCATCCACGGATTCAGGCTAAGGAATGAGGACCTTCGACCCCCGCCCGATGGAACGGAGGCCCTACCCGGGTCGGGGAAATACGACAAGAGTCATTGTTTGTGGCACACAATTCTCCACCGGCAATGAGAGGAGATCCCCGTGAACAGCTCGAACGATCGGACGCTTTGCCATGACTGACATGACTGCGCGCCCAGTGATCTCGATCGCGGGTCGATGGCTGACTCAGGTTACCGTGGCCGTCGATCCTGAAATAGCGTATGCGTTCGTCAGCAGGCCGCGTAACTGGCAGCGCTACTTTCGGATCACGCGCGGCGTCGAGGGCGAGCCTGTCGATCGCCACGCTACCTACGGGGACCAGTTCGTCGAGCGCACGCAAGGCCTCGCGTGGTTCCTGGACCCGATCGCCTGGATCGTCGTTGCCGACGAACCGCCGAGTCTTTGGCGCATCCGCGGGTGGAGACAGATCGGGCGGCTATGGCGGCGCGAGATCGGGTCCATCACCTACCGGTTCGCACCGTCCGGCGAACAGACAACAGAGATCACCCGTGAGATGACGTTCGAGGTCGGGGCGCTTGCGCCGCTGTTACTGCTGCGCGCCCGCACCGAGCGAGAATTCGTCACGTCGCTCAACCGCCTGCGCGACGTGCTTGAAGAAGCTGGCTAAGGTAGTAAGCCATTAATCCGCATGTAGTGTGGTGGGCCTGATGGATAGCGAATCCTGTTGTGCCAGTCGTGGACCTAACTTATGCGCCGATGGCAACCGGATTCGACCGCGAGAGTCGTCCACGCCAATATCGTGTCATTGCTGGTCAACGATGTCCGTCATATCGCCGTGCCAACTGTGAGAAGACTGAGATGAAGTTTCGAGACTCTCATATGTCGTCTCTTTCGAGACAGACCGGAAAACAGGCTTGATGAGTTGAGGTATCGGACACGACCGGCAAGACCCAGAGGTGCCGAATCACTTGGCCCAATTCACAACCTCGTCGATTACGCCGCAGATTGACGGTCAAGCTCACCAGGCGTTCATCGGGTGTTGTTTTGGGATTCTTTGGCTTAGGAAGTCTGTCGACGGAGGGCTGGCTTTAATGAGGTCCACTAGTGGCGGTGATTGTTGGGGCCGGTGTTGACGCCGGCGACAAGTGTGTGGCCGTCTCGGATGGCGGTGCGGGTAGTGGGCATCGGGTGACCCGCCGCGCAGAACTCGAGGATGTGGCCCGCCGCGTCTTCGGCTGGAAAGCGCTGCGCGCCGAGCAGCTCGACGCGATGGAGGCGCTGGTCGCGCGCCGCGACGTGCTCGCGCTGATGCCGACGGGGGCCGGCAAATCCGCGATCTATCAGGTGGCGGCGGTCCTGATCGACGGCGCAACGCTGGTGATCTCGCCGTTGATAGCTCTGCAGCGCGACCAGATCGATCACATCGTTGCTGCTCACGGCCCCGCCGCCGTCGCCATCAACTCCCGCCAACGCCAGGCACTAACGTCACGCAGTTGGGAGGCCGTGCGCCGCCACGAAGCCGAGTACATCTTTCTCTCCCCGGAACAGCTTTCGAAGGACGACGTCGTCTCGCGTCTTGCCGAATCGAACGTGTCGCTGATCGTGGTGGACGAAGCGCACTGCGTGTCGACGTGGGGGCACGATTTCCGGCCGGACTATCTGCGGCTCGCTGACGCGTTCGACCGCCTCGGCCGCCCACCCGTGGCGGCGTTGACGGCGACCGCGTCCCCGCTGGTGCGCCGCGAGATCATCGAGCGGCTCGGGTTGCGCGATCTCGTTGTGATCGCCAGCGGCTTCGACCGGCCGAACTTGCGCCTCGAAGTCGAGCATCACGTGTCAGACGCCGAAAAGCGCGACGCCGTGGTGTCGACGGTCGCCGAGATGGTGGGGCCGGTCCTGGTGTACACCGCGACCCGCAAAGACGCCGAGAGCTACACCGACGCACTAGCCCGGCGGGGCAGGAGTGCCGCTGCGTACCACGGCGGCATGAGGGCGGCGCAGCGCGACGAGATTCATCGCAGGTTTCGCGACGACGAGTACGAGATGATCACCGCCACATCGGCTTTCGGCATGGGTATCGACAAGCCCAACATTCGGGCCGTCGTGCACGCCTCGGTTCCCGACTCGCTGGACAGCTACTATCAGCAGGTCGGCCGCGCCGGTCGCGACGGGGAGGCAGCGCTGGCCCTGCTGTTCTATCGACCCGAAGACTTATCGCTGGCGCGGTTTTTCACCGCGCATCACCCCGACGAAGAGCTGCTGCATCGGGTCTACTCGGCGCTGTCGGCTGACAGACCCAAGCGGCTCAAAGACCTGCGAACCGAACTCAGTGTCCGGGGCCGCCGGCTCACCACCGCAGTGAACCTCCTCGACCAGGCCGGTGCCGTCACGTCGGGCCATAAAGGATTCGCCGCCTCCGGCGAACCAGAGGCGACCGCAGTGGGCCGTGCGGTCGAAGTCGTCGAGACCAGCGAACGTGTCGATCGCACGCGAGTGGAAATGCTGCGGGGTTACGCCGAAACGCGAGAATGCCGTCGGCAGATTCTGCTCGCGTATTTCGGCGAGACGCTGCCCGAACCGTGCGGCAACTGCGATCGCTGCCGCGATAACCAGATTGGTGAAGCGTCCGCCCATGAACAACGGCCGGCAATACCCGTCAACACCACCGTCGAGCATCGCGAGTGGGGACCGGGAGTCGTTATCGGCGGCACTGCCGACACCGTCACGGTGCTTTTCGAGAAATACGGCTACCGGACGCTGTCGATGAAGGTGATCCGAGAAACCGCCGTCCTGCGGCAGATGCGCGGTGAGAACGTCAGCAATGCCTAGCAACGAGTGGCCCCGATTCAGACGAGATTGGCTCACGCGGAAGAAAACCCTTATCCCCGCACCTCGCAACGCTGTTGTCCACTCGCACCACGTGGCGGCCGTGTACGTCGCTGGACGCCTTGACCTTGCCGAATTCGACGATGACCATGCGGTTGGGGCTGCAGCCCATCGCCATTCCGGCCTCATAGACCGCCTCCAGCAGCGACTGCTTGGAACCGAAGCAGTGATAGAACGCCCCTCGCGAAGCGCCAACGTCGCGCAGCACGTCGTCGATGACTCATCTGTTCGTAGCCCCTGGCCTGCACCAAACGGTGTGCGGCATCGATGAATTGGTCACGGCGCGCGGGACTGTCCGGCAAACGGTGGACAGTCCCGGGTTCGGGATGGGTCCGGGCGTTTCCCTGCCGCTATGGCCGCCGTGGGTTTCCCCCGAAAACGTGGAAGCTTCCTCTAAGCTGCCTCCGTCTGGATGGCAGCGATCCTCTCGTACTCGACCGGCGGCAGCAACCCGGCGGAACTGTGCCGACGCTGGACGTTGTAGAAGTCGTGGCACCAGGCGGTCACGACCGCGCGGGCCTCGGCTTTGGTGGCGAAGTGGTGCCGGGACAGCACCTCGTGTTCCAGGGTGGAGAAGAACGCCTCGCTGGCGGCGTTGTCGAAGCACGACCCGACGCGCCCCATCGACTGCCGGATCCCGACCCGAGCGCACAGGTTCGTGAAATGCTTTGCGGTATAGGTCGATCCACGATCGGTGTGGAAGATCACTCCGCCGATCGCCGATCGGCCGCCGCGCACGGCGACGGCCATCTTGATCGCGTCACCGGCGAGCTCGGCGTCGGGATGCTCGGACATCGGACACGCCAGCAGGCGCCGTCCACACAGGTCCAGCACCGAGGCGAGAAAGAGTTTGCCTTCGTCGGTGGGGATCTCGGTGATGTCGCCGCACCATTTCTGGTTGGGGATCGCGGCGGTGAAATCGCGTCGGAGCAGGTCGGGGAACTTTGGAGCCGCCCTGTCCTGCTTGGTCAACCCCCTGGGCCGCTTGGGTTTACGCCCCTGCAGCCCCTGCCGGCGCATCGAGTCGGCGACGGTGTTGACGCTGACCCGCCAGCCCTCGGCGCGCAGGTCAGCATGGATGCGGGGCGAACCGTAGGTGCGCTTGGAGCATTCGAACAGCTCACGCACCCGCTTGTCCAGCGCGGCACGGCGACGCTGACGCTCGGTGGGCTCGCGATGCAGCCATTTGTACAGCCAGGAGATGCTGACGCCGAGGATCGCGCAGGTCAGTGTGTGTGGCACGCCGTGCACGGTCCTCTGGTCGGCGATGAAGCGTGCCACGCTCACTTCGTCGCCTCCTTCACCCACTATGCCGAGTGCCGGATTATGCCGAGTTTGGTGCTGGATTGCCTGCGGGGCAAGGGATCCGCGCACGCGGCCTCGGCATAATCAGAGTCCCTCAAGGAAGTCGAGCAGCGCGTCCGGTGGCCGGTATCGACCGGGGGTCGTTTCGAGTGGTGCGGTGCGTGCGAGTGCGTGTTCCTTCAGGGCGAGATCGGCATGCAGGTAGATCTGGACAGTGTCTGTCTTTTCGTGTCCGAGCCAGAGCGCGATGACCGAGGTGTCCACGCCGGCGCGCAGCAGGCGCATGGCGGTCGAGTGACGCAGTACGTGTGGCGTGATCGTCTTTGCACCGATCGAGGGGCACGATGTTCGTGCGTTGGTTGCGTGTTTGGTGAGCAGCCGCGCGACCGCGTCTCGGGTGAGTGGCCGACCGCGGCTGGTCGGGAACAGCGGATCCTCGGGTTGGCCCTGGCGTTCGCGTATCCACGACTGCAGCGCTGCGACGGTCTGGCTGTTGAGCGGGGTGCAACGCTGCTTGCGTCCCTTGCCGAGGCAATGCACGTGGGCGCCGTGCCCGAGGTGGACGTCGCCACAGCACAGTCCGGTGAGTTCGGAGACCCGCAGTCCGGTCTGGACCGCGACGAGTAGCAGCGTGCGATCCCGACGCCCGACCCACCGGTTGGTGTCCGGCGCGGTGAGCAGCGCGTCGATTTCCTCGTCGTTGAGGAAGGACACGACAGCACGCTCGCAGCGCTTGGGTGGGATGGCTAGCACTCGGGCGATCAGTGCGGCGTGTTCGGGATGGCGCAGCGCGGCGAAGCGGAACAGTGAGTGGATCGCGGCCAGGCGGGTGTTGCGGCTGCGAGCGCTGTTGCCGCGCTCGTGTTCGAGGTGGTCTAGGAACGCGCCGACCAGCTGCGCGTCGACATCCTCGATCTGAAGCCGAGCGGGTGCCGTGCCAATCCGGCGCGCCGCGAACTGCAGAAGCATCCGCAGCGCGTCGCGGTAGGCGGCCACGGTGTGCGGGCTGGCGTTCTTCTGCCGAGCGAGGCGTTCGGTGAAGAAGGCCTGCAGGGTCGGGGCGAGCGCGGTCATGACGTCGCTCCCGGGTAGCGCTCCATCCGGTCGGCCGCGAGTGCCAACAGTTCCGGTGCCGCCGAGAGGTACCAGTAGGTGTGCCGCGGGTCGGTGTGGCCGAGGTAGGTGGACAGCAGGGGCAGCCGCGCCTGCACGTCGGCGCCGTCGCGATACCAGCCGAGGAGGGTGGCGACTGCGAAGGTGTGGCGGGCGTCGTGGATGCGAGGGCGACACGCCGGGGACCGTTGCCCGATCCCGGTCTCGCGCAGCAGCGCCCGAAACGTCTGTGACACGGTGGTGGCGGCCAGCCGAGTACCGGTCGTGGAGACGAAGAACGCTGAGGTGTGCGGGCGCGGACACAGCTGGTCGCGGCGCGCCTCGTAGGCCGCCAACGCGGACACGGTCGAGGCATGCAGTGGCAGCCGCCGCGGCTTGTGAAACTTCGCCTCGCGAATGGTCAATACCCCGGTAGACGGGTCAAGATCGCTGCGGTCCAAACCCAGCGCCTCACCGCGCCGCATCCCGGTGGCAAAGACGAGCCCGATGAAGGTCTGCATTGTTGCGAAGGCCAAAGGCGAGTGCAGCCGCCCGGCCGCGGTCATCAGAGCGGCGATGTCGGTCTCGGAATACAGATACGGCGTGGCCCGTCGGGTGCGGGCGGGCAGCAGGTCGGCGGGCGGTACCTCGGTGTCCGGGTCCATGCTCTGCCGCCATCGGGCGAAGCAACGCACCACGCTCAGTCGCTGGGCGTACCAGATCGAGGAACCGTCCGGCGGGAGGGTGGCCCACTGCAGGGCGAGCTGGGTGGTCACGGTGTCGGCGCCGGCCGCTTCGGTGAAGCCGACGAACTGCTCGAGCAGCCGGCCCGCACCGACGAGCTTGAAACCCAACGCACGACGGATCGTGAGATAGTCGGCCACCGCACCGCGCAGGCCGCTCATTGCGCACCCGCCGGCCATGGCCGGGCCACGGTGCGCAACGCGACGTGATCGACCTTGGCGTAGAGGGCAGTGTTGAGCAGGCTGGCGTGCCGCAAGACCTGGCCCACTTCAGGCAGGCTGGCGCCGCAGCGCAGCAGTTCGGTCGCAGCGGTGTGTCGCAGACGGTGAGCACTGACCGACTCCAGCGAGGCCCGCCGCGCGGCCCGCCGCACGATCGCCGAGACAGCCTTGCCGCTCAGCGCTCCTCGAGGGGCGAGCACCGTGGTGAACACGTGCGTGGACGAGCACTGTGGCGGTCGGCCGCGCTGCAGCCAGCCGGCCACCGCCTCACCGACGTCGGTCGGCAGCGGCAGCCGCTCCTCACGTCGGCCCTTGCCGCGGACCAGGATTTCGCCGTGACGCCAGTCCACGTCACTTAGCTCTAGTGCCGCAACCTCTCCGACCCGCAGCCCGAGCCGCAGCAGCACCGTGAGCACCGCGAAGTCGCGGCGTCCCTTCGCCGTCCTGCGGTCACAGGACCGCATCAACCTTGCGGCCTCGCCCGGCTCGATCGGCCTGGGCAGCGAGCTCGCCGGCCAGCAGGCTGCCGAGGGTACCGTGCCCGCCAACCGATTCGGCGTGAGCCCGGCCAGATACAGATAGCGCAGCAGCGCCCGCGTCCCGACAACCAGCAAGGTGGCCGACCCGGCGCTGCGGGCCCGGCAATTGGCAAGCACGAACTCGCTCACCTCGGCCGCTGTCAGCCCGCCCAGATCCGGTCTGCCCGAGGAGGAGCGGTCCAACACAAACTGCCGCGCGACACCGACGTAGTTACGGACCGTCGAGGCCGCCAGCCCTCGTTCGCTCACCAGGTAGTCGCGATAGTCGGCGAGCAGAATCTCCATGGGAGTGCTCGCCACAACGTGTGCCCCAGAAGCGGCGAACCCGACCTCACGCAGATATCCCAGCAGCGGCGACATGCCCCGCGACGACAACCACTGCCGCAAGCCCGCGGCGCGCCGTGCCTGCAGGAACCCCTCCACTCCAGCGGGCGTCAGATCGTGCCCGCCCGGCCCACCCTCGACCAACCACCGGCTCAGGTACGCCATCAGCTGCAGCTGGCCGGCCGCGGAGCTCGGCGTGTATCCCCGCTCGGCCAACACCGTTCGAAAACCGTCCGCGTACGGGGCCAACGGCCCACTCACCCGTACACGCATCGCCCTGTTCATCATCGACTCCTCTCCAGACGTTGTCGTCGAAGAGAAGTCTCGTCACAAACGGGTCTGATTATGCCGAGGCCGCGTGCGCGGATCCCTTGCCCCGCAGGCGATCCAGCACCACACTCGGTATAATCCGGCACTCGGCATAGTGGGTGTTATCCCGAGTTCGGGATAACACCCACAGGACCACCGATCGCTTTAAAACGTCGCGCTCCATCCGCAGTTCGGCGACCTCGGCTCGCAACCGCTTCAGCTCCGCCAAGTCGTTAGTCGAAAGGCCTTGCGTGCCGTCACGTTCAGCACGGTCCTTGGCCACCCAGTTACCCAGCGTGCCTGCGTTGATCCCGAGATCACGAGCGATCTGCGCAATCGGTTTACCGGTCTCCCGGACGATGCGCACTGCACCCTCCCGGAACTCCTGGTCGAACTTCCTGCGTGTCTCTGACATGACTACTCCTGACCGGAAAATCCCGGTGGTGAGTAGCAGGCGTCAGCATCCGGCGCAGCGCAGCGGAGCCGGATCAGCTTGTGACGGTGAGCAGTTGGGTACGTTCGGTCAGGCGGCGGGTTCGAGGGTGACGCGGTAGCCGAGCGCCGCAAGTTGGGCGAGGTGGTTGCGAACGCGGCGATCGGTGTCGATGCGGCGAGTGTGGTAATCGCTGCCCAGATCATGAAAGCGCGCGGTCGGGTCGGCCAGCAGATTCCACACGACGACCAGGATCGAACGGGCGACAGCGACAAGCGCTTTGAGCTTGCCCCGGCGTTTGACGATGCGCCGGTAGCGATCACCGAGGAAGGTGTCTGTCCGGGCGGCCACCGCGGCCGCCTCACCCAGCACCCCTTCAGATACCGGATTGCCCTTGCCGGTCTTCCCGCCACGCTGCACCGGCCCGGACTGGATGGTGCGCGGGCACAGTTTCGCCCACGACACCAGATGACCGGCCGTGGGAAACCGCGTCATGTCCAGTCCAATCTCGGCGATGATGACCTGCGCGGACACCGGGCCCAGGCCGGTGATCTCGGCCAGGCGTTCCGCCGGCCTCAGCCCACCGCCGATAACGAGCGCGTCGTCGTCAGCGGGGTGGTCTACGCCGGCGGAGTGGAGTTCTGCATCGGTGTTCGGTTCCAACAGTTCGTCGATGCGGATGGTGAGCGCGGCAATCTGGCCGGACAGAGCGTCGATCTGTTCCAGCAGCATCCGGGCAAGTTCGGCGTGATGATCGTCGAACCGGCCGGTCAATGCCTCGACCAGCGCGGCGTGCTTGGGCCGCATCTTGCCGCGGGCCAGATCGGCGAGCCGACGCGGATCGCGTTCCCCGGCGATCAACGCCTCCAGCATGTCTCGCACCGACAGCGAGTCAAGCCTCGACACCACCGAGGACACCTTGATCAGCGCATCCTCGAGCAGCTTCTCCATCCGCTGCCAGTAGCGGGCCCGTTCCCGAGTCAGATCGACCCGCAGTCTGGTGTAGTCCCGCAGCTGCCGGATCGGCGCCGGTGGCACGAAACTCGGCCGCAGCAAACCCTTCTCGGTCAGTTTCGCCAGCCACACAGCATCGAGCTTGTCCGTCTTCGGCCGTCCCGGCACGTTCTTGACGTCGCGCGCGTTGACCAATTGCACCGCCAGCCCCGCCGCCTCCAGCACGTAGAACCAGATGCGCCAGTCGGGTAGCTCCGGCGCGTCGCCGCGCCGGAGCCCCCTAAGAACCGGCCGTGCCCGCTTTCCAGGCAACCGGCTCAAGCAAGCCCCGAAGGCTCCTCAGTTGGGATGGCAGAGTGCTGGTACACGCCGATGCGGTCTGGGTGACGGCCACGGCAGTGTGTGTGATCAACTTCTGCAGATTGCGGACCCGTTTCAGGTCCCCCGCCTGTGTCGCCGTGAAGATTCGTCGCCGCAGCCGCCGTACGTTATCCGCGACCCGACGCCAATCCACGGCGTCCCAGTCGATGATCTCGTCCTCAGGTCCGTTCACCGTCACGGTGTCCAACTTGCCCATCGGTTCTGGCGTCTCCGATCGTCTGGTCTTCACAGGCTCACCCGACCCACGTCGGCTCCCTTTCGGGCCGGGCAGCACGCCCGTATCCGACCGGTTATGCAGCAACCGTCCGGCGGAGGAGCCGAATCGTGCGGTTGCCGGTTTCCCGTCGCCTTTCGGCGTGTCGGCGTTCGCTTCTTGGGTCATCCAGCGCCCGCTGGGGGGTTGCACCTTCCTTACGGTCGGCCTACCGGCGGAATCGATCGCCGGACCCCAACGGGGTTGTCATGTTGCGCATGAACAAGATTCGACCGGGCAGGGTGCCCCCTTTACCCCGGGGACGGTGGTGCGCTCCCGGCCGGCGACTACCCTCCGGCCGGCACCCGCCGCTTTCCAGCGGCCAGTCCCTACGGCCCCGCTGACACATCCCATCGGCGGGGGTCACTGAACCGTCCCGGGTTTTATGCACACCTTCCTTTGAGGGAAGGATGGCGCGATGGCGATCAGGTACGACGAGAACACCAAGGCCAGGGCGGTGCGGCTGGTCCGCGAGCACGTCGGTGACTACCAGACCGAGTGGGCGGCGATCAAGGGGATCGCGGGCAGGTTGGGGATGAGCGCAGAGACACTGCGCAGGTGGGTGCGCCAGGCTGAGATCGATGCTGGTGAGGCGGCGGGCGTGTCGAGCGAGGAGAAGCGGGAGCTGCGCGAGCTGCGCCGCAAATGCAAGGAGCTCGAGTCCACGGTCGAAATACTCAAGGCCGCAACAACTTTCTTTGCGCGGGAGTGCGACCCGCGACACCACTGATCTGCGCGTTCATCGACACCCACCGCGAGGAGTTCGGGGTCGTACCGATCTGCCGGGCACTGGCCGTGCACGGAGTGCAGATCGCCCCGCGCACCTACTGGGCGCACCGCGCGACAGCGCCGTCAAAACGGGCGCTGTGGGACACCACGATCACCGAAATCCTCGCCGGCTACTACGAACCCGGTTCCGACGGCAAACGCCCGCCGGAATGCCTGTACGGCAGCCTGAAAATGTGGGCGCACCTGCAGCGGGAGGGTATCCCGGTGGCGCGGTGCACGGTGGAACGGATCATGCGGGCCAATGGCTGGCGCGGGGTGACCCGCGCTCGGCGCATACCACGCACCACCGAACCGGATCCGGCCGCGGCCCGCGCGCCAGACCTGGTGGGCCGGCAGTGGCGGGTTTCGGCGCCAAACCTGCTGGTCGTCGCCGACTTCACGTACGTGCCTATGACCTGCGGGTTCGGCTACACCGCGTTTGTGGTCGATGCTTACGCCGGGCTGATCCCCGGCTGGGAGTGCTCGCTGACCAAGGACACCGGCTTCGTCGAACGCGCGCTGCGCTACGCAGCGGAGTTCCGCCTCCGCCAAGGTCATCCGTTCGACGATGCAATCCATCACAGTGACGCCGGAAGTCAGTACACTGCAATCCATTACGGCGAGACACTGATGCTGGCCGGGCTAATCCCATCGGTTGGGACGGTCGGTGATGCCCTCGATAATGCGTTGTGCGAGACGACGATCGGGCTCTACAAAACGGAGTGCGTCCGCGAGGGTTCGCCGTTTCGCAGCGGGCCGATACGCACCCTGGCCGACCTGGAGAACATCACGTCGGCGTGGGTGAGTTGGTACAACGAGCACCGGCTCATGCACCGACTTCGGCGGATCCCACCCGCAGAAGCCGAGGCCGAGTACTACGCGCGGCTGCAAGCCGGCAACCCCATCGGCCGTCCGTAGGTCCGGCGTCGCGGCGGGGTGCGCCACCGAACGCCAATGCGGCCCGGCAGACTCAGAGCTCGTGGCGGAGTTGTTGATCGCGGTCAACCCGGACGAAGACTCCCGGCTGCCGTTGTTGCTGCGGGTCCCGCTCGCTGGCGGTGACCTGCTGTTCCGCACGTCGGGGACCTGGCCGCGGGAAAAGGCTTTGTTCGCCTACCCGGTACCGCTGGACGAGTGGCCCGCCGATCCGGTGATCGTCGAACGAGTGCCGTTGCGGTCGTGTCGTCGGCGCGGCGCGGCGATCGACGTGATCGCCGAGCGGTCCCGGCACAACCGCTCCCAGCTCGTGTTCACCCAGGCTCGGGGCCGGGACGTGGTGTTTTGGCAGTCGCCGCGCACCCGCAAGCAGGCGCGCCCGAATGTGCGCACCCCGACCGCCCGCGCCTACGGCATCGAGGACCTGCAGATCGTGGTCGACAGCCACGAGCAGTACGCCTACCGGTTCGCAACCCAGCACGTCACCACGGTGAAGCGGGCGCTGCCATGCGGGGACTATGGGATCGTCGTCGATGACAAGCTTGTCGCCAGCGTGGAGCGCAAGTCACTGGTCGATCTGATCGCTAGCCTCACCGGCGGGAAGCTGCGTTACCAAGTCGGCGACCTGGCCGCGCTCCCGCGTGCGGCGGTGGTGATCGAGGACCGCTACTCGCAGCTGTTCAAGCTCGACCGCGTGCGCCCCGCTGTGGTCGCGGACGGACTCGCCGAGTTGCAGATCCGCTGGCCGAACGTGCCCGTCGTGTTCTGCGAGACCCGCCAGCTCGCCGAGGAATGGACCTACCGATTCCTCGCCGCCGCCCACGCCTGGGCGATCACCGAACAGGCTGCTCTGCAACGCATCTCACCCATCGCGGTCGGCATCGTCGAAATCGATAAGCCCGCATCGCTGGCACCGCCCACCGCGCAGGTCCGCGCCTGGGCCCGCAGCGCTGGGTTGCCGGTACCCGATCGCGGGCGGCTCCGGCCCGAGATCTGGGCTGCCTGGCACGACGCCAACCCGCCGAACCGAACCTAGCGCCCACGGCCCCGTACTATGCTCCACCACCAGATCGGGAAGCACACCGGTCACACGAAAAGAGGTGTGCATCAAACCCGGGATGTTTCACACCTTCACGAGGCGTCATCAGGGGTTCACTCACGTTCACCCATCACCCCAGGACGACCGGATGCCGCCCCGGAGCCGGGAAGCGCGCTGGCTTCCCGCCGGTCTTCTCCTCGCCCGCAGCCCCCGGATGGAACGGGAACCGCTTCGGCTTGGACCCCGGGCTTCGCACCCTGCAGTCACCCGCAGAGCACGCCGAGGTGGAGACAGGCCCTCACGCACTGGCCCGAGTACTACACCTACGGCATCAACCGAACCTCCAAACGGTGCCTCCCACTTCACTCATGCACCCTCATGTCGCACGTAATCCGACGTCGATTCGACAGTGACGCGCTCGATCCCCGCACCCACCAGTCGATCGGCCAGAGCGGTCACCTCCCGCGTGGTCGCCGCCACATCCCATACCTGGCTGCCCCGCCGACCCGGCAAACTCCGGTGCGGCAGTCGCACACACACCTTCCCCGACGCCTTGGCCACATCGATCGCGCACACCCGTTCGATCACCAGTTCATGATCGTCGTCGGCAATCTCCTCCGGTACCGTCTTCACTTCTCTTGTCCTCCAAACTAATCCACTCTCCAAAGGGCGGGCTGCCCGGGGGCATCGGTCAAGGGAACCGAAAATCTGACCGGCGTGCTCAAAGCAACAGTGCGTGACCCTTCCAGGTCGAGCCCCGACACCAGGCTCATAGACCGGCTCACAATGCCCAAAGAGTAGACGGCGTCGGCAGGCAACCCGACCCCATTTTCACGCCTGCGAGGCGTCACCCGAAGGGACAGGGGGCTCATAGTGCATGCCTCCACGCTTTGGGGGGATGTCCATTGGGGGGATGTCCAGCCGTAACTTTATGTAGTTGCGGATTTTTTAGGAGCATGTCCCGAGTCGCGTGGAATTTTGGTGACGATCCACGGTGAACTCTATGCGGCGGCACCGACGGTGTCGGTGTCGGGATTGGCGTGTCGGTGTAGGGCGTCGACGAGCTGGGGCATCTGCTTGTAGCCCTTGATGCGGCGGAAGGACCGTTCGGCGTTGAGCATGCCGGCCGCAGTCCAGCGCAGCACCATCTGCCCGTCGCGCCAGCGGGTGACGTTACGGTTGGTCGTTCGGGCTATCGAGATCATCGACTCGATCGGGTTGGAGGTGGTCAGTGTTTTGGCGAGGCGGCCGTCGATGCCGAGCTGTGCGACGGTGAACATCTCTTCCAGCCCCTCGCGTAGCGACGAGGCCGCGCTCGGATAGCTCTTATCCAGTTGCGTGGCAAGGCGTTTGGCGTTGGCCAGCCCGGTGTCGGGGTCAGGGTGAGCGAACGCCTTAACCAGCTTGGCATCCACCCAGACCTGCTCCTTGTCGGGCAGGTGATCAGCGACATTTCGCCGCTTGTGCAGGGTGCATCTTTGGATAAGGGCCTTGGCGCCGAACACCTCCCGCACCGCCGCCGAGAGCGCCTTGGCGCCGTCGATGACCACCAACAGCCCGTCATCGACCGTCAAGCCACGGTCGACCAGGTCGGCCAACAGCGAGCGCACCACGGTCTTGTTCTCCGTGGAGCCGTCCCACAGCCCGACCGGCTTCTTCGTTCCGTCGGCGGTGATGGCCAGCGCGACTACCACGCACCGCTCGGCCATGTGCTCACCATCGAGCATGAGCACCTTGATGTCCTCGCCCGTCAGGTCGCGGGCCATCAGCTCGGCCAGCGCGGTCTCGGTCTGCTTGACAAACCGGCGCGAAATCGCCGAGCGGCTCGTCGATTTCGCCTCCTTGTCCACCACGGTGCCGACCGGCTCGGCGACCCGCGCGTGCCGGCGAGTGGCCACCCCGGCCAGCATCCGCTCCATCACCACCCGCGTCAGCACGTCCTCGGCAGCGAAGTGGGTGTAGCTGACCAGCGGCACCTCGTGCCCATCCAGGGTGCGCGCCCGCGGCCGATCCACCGCCACCGGCGCCCGCCCAGCGTGACCGAGCCGCGCCCGCTGCCATGACGCACCGCGGCCCGGTCCGGATCATGCTTGCCTTTCGGTCCGGCCACCTCAGCGATCTCGGCCTCAAACAATGCCTGCATCACCGCTATCCCGGCGGCCACGCTCATCGCCAACAGCCCCTCTCGCGCCGCGCCAGCGATATCGGTCAGCGCCAGTGCGATCTCCTCCGGCAGATCAGGCAACACCACGGCATCGGCCGTGTCAGCAACGCGAATAGTAGGTACGGTTCTCATGGCGGTCCCTTCCTTCGTGGGTGTTCTTGGTCGTTCACCCGAAGACCTACCATCCGGCAGGCCTCAGGCGAGGGACCGCCACCTCAAATTCCACGAAGACCGGGACAA
>CAVYAU010000007.1:0-1004941 GCA_963766535.1 uncultured Actinomycetota bacterium
AGCGCAAGACCGCCACGCACGTCGCTGTCAGAGCCGGCGGGGCTGTCTTGCGATAGCGCGCAGCAAGCGATCACGCACCGGTGTCGGGAGTTTCGTCACGAAGGCGAGCTGCAACTTCGGCCCGACCCCGACGACATACCACGCCCGCGGCCGGCGGGCGGTGAGCGCCTCCTCCACAGCCTCGGCGACCTTCGCCGGTGGTACCGCCATCTTCGACGTCATGGCTAGTACCTTCCCTAAGCCCGGCAAGTGCCGCTCGTAAAGCTGCCGCGTCTCGGCCGGCATCGCCGCCGCCATCTCCTCCACGAAGCTATATGCGGCACGCCACATGTCGGTCTTGGTCTGCGCCGGCTCGACAACCACCACAGCAATGTCCCACGACTTCAGCTCCATCCGCAGAGCATCGGCCGCCGCTTCCAGTGCGAATTTCGACGCGCTGTAGGCGCCGAGCAGCGGGAACGACACCTTGCCGTTGACGCTCGAGATGAACACGATCCGGCCGCGCGATCGACGCAGCCGCGGCAGCACGGCCTGCGTCACCGCCAGCTGACCGACCACATTGACCTCGAGCAGCCGGCGCAGCTCGGCTGGGGTGACGGCCTCCATCGGCCCGCCCACCGCCATGGCGGCGTTGTTCACCACGGCGTCGAGCCGCTCAGGCAACGAACCATCCAGCGCCGCAAGATGATCGGAGTTGGTGATGTCGAGGATGACGGGCGTGATGCGCTGACTTGCGGCCTTGACCTCGGTCGCGTCCTCCTCGTTGCGAACACCCGCGAAGACGTCCCACCCATTGGCGGCAAGGTGGATGGCGATGAAATGACCGATGCCCCAGGAGGTGCCCGTGACTAGCACTGACGGCATGGCGCGAGCTTAATCCGGCGACGGTCACGTGCACCGGCGGATCGAATCGAAACACCGCGGCGCTGGACGCCGGCTCGGCCCGGGAATGTCACCGAAGCCGACTCCGCGTGGCCGAGTTTTCTCCACAATTCCGCCGCGGCAGACCAGTGTGGTGGAGACTCCTAAGTGGATGGCCGCGGCTACTTCGTGGTTCAGATTGCTCCGATCGTTGTAGCAGATCCACCGCAACAGGTTGAACCGAGCCGCGAGCCGCAGAACTGAGGAATGGCAACCGAAGAACGATGGCAACAATCGACGATTCCCAACAGGCGTCGCACAAGCCCCTACATGTGGGCGATATGGAAGCGGCGATGTGGGGAATCGAGAATGATCCCCTGCTGCGGCAGACGATTACTGCGGTGCTCGTCCTCGACCGAGCGCCCGACCGGGAGGTGCTGCTGGAGCGCCTGGAACGTGCCAGCCGCACCCTGCCGCCATTCCGGCACCGGCTGGTGGAGGTGCCATTGCGCCTGTCGACGCCCCGCTGGCTCGTCGACCCGAACTTCGATCTGTCGTACCACGTCCGCTGGATTCGTGCGCCTGGCGACGGGTCCCTCGACGGCGTGCTGGAGTTCGCGCGCCAGTCGACGATGTCAGGCCTCGACCGGGCTCGCCCGCTGTGGACCGTCACCGTTGTCGAGGGCCTCACAGGGGATCAGGCGGCCGTGATCCTCAAGATCAGTCATGTGGTGACCGACGGTGTGGGCACCCTTGCGGTGCTCGCTCTTCTCGGCGACCTCACGCGCCAGCCACGCGATCTCGGGCCGATGCCCGCAATCCCTGCACCCGAGAGTGAATCTCCATTCGAACTGGCTGGCGAGGCCGTCACGAACGCCGGGCGTCGGATCCTCGGATTCGTCGGCCGGTCCGCGAACACGGCGGCGCGGGCGATCCCCACGGTGGTGCTTCGCCCCGTTGACACCGCAAGCAACGTTACGAAGAACGTGCGGGCGCTGGCGAAGGTCCTGACGCCGTCGTTGAAGAGCCTGTCCCCGCTGATGACGCAGCGCCGAGGCTGGATGCGCTTCGCTGCCCTCGAGTTCGACCTCGAGACGTTGCGCAAAGCTGCCAAATCGCGCGGCTGCACCGTCAACGACGCGTTCCTAACCGCCGTCGCCCACGGATTCGCCGTCTACCATCAGCGACACCGGAAACCCGTGGAGCGACTCCGCGCCGTCGTCGCGGTCAATATTCGCAAGGAGGGCGACCTCTCTTTCGGAAACCAGGTGAGAGGCGAGTCGATAGCCATCCCGGTCGGCGCCGATGACCCGGGCGGCGCGATGGCGATTTACCACGGGGTCCTCAAAGAATTAAAGGAGGAAGTGAGACTCCCGTTGGTCACCGGGCTCGACGCGGTGCTCGGCGCCTTAAGCCCGGCGATGGGTTTCTTGTTAGGGGTATTGATGAAACACGACGACTTCGCGGTCAGCAACATTCCCGCCAGCGACCAGGCTGTATACCTCGCCGGCGCGAAGATCGTCGGACTCTACCCCTTCGGTCCGCTGATGGGCACCGCGGCCAGTTGCGCGCTTGTGGGTTACAACCACAGGGCATTTGTCGGGATCAACGCCGATGCGGCGGCCGTGCCGGACCTGGACATGCTCGCCGCGTGCATTCGTGAAGGATTCGACGCCGTCATCGCCCTCGCCGACGTCAGCTAGAAGGAGGGTCGGAAATTGGAAGCTCGCACATCAGGAACGGATCTGCTCGCGGGTCGGTACGACGAAGAGTTCCGCGAGGTGGCGGACGTCTTCAGGAGACAGATCGCCCGCACCGACGGCGGCGCCGCTGTGGCCGTCTACCACCATGGCAGGCTTGTCCTCGACATGTGGGGTGGGGTCCGGAGCATGGATGGGGATCCCTGGACGCGCGACACGCTGCCCATGTGCTTTAGCACGACCAAGGGCGTCACCGCCACCTGCGCCCATGTGCTCGCCAACCGTGGCGAGCTCGACTACGACGAACGGGTTGCTGCGTACTGGCCGGAGTTCGCCCAAAACGGCAAGGGCGAGATCACCGTTCGGCAGGTGTTGAGCCACTCCGCGGGCCTACACCGCTTCGGCACGATCATCGACCACGGATCTCGGATCCTCGATTGGGAGCACATGACCGATGCGCTGGCTCGGGCCAAGCCGGCATACGAGCCCGGGACCGCGGTCGGCTACCACGCGCTGACGTTCGGCTGGCTCGTCGGCGAGCTGGTGCGGCGGATTTCCGGCATACCGATCGTGAAGTTCCTCCAGAAGGAGATCGCGGAACCGCTCGGGCTCGACGGCCTCTATATCGGCTGCCCGCCCGAGCAGCGGCATCGCATGACGCCGCTGCAACCTATGTCGTCGCCATTCAACAGGTGGACGGGTCCGGTCGTCAGGTTGGCGTTCAATCACGTGTCGCGGGGTCTGCGTGCCGTGCGGTCGCCGGTCAACCCGCATCGGATGCTCAACACCGCCGTCTCCCGCGGTATGGAGGACATCATCGGGGACCCTCGACTCCTCGATGCCGCCGTTCCCGCGTTGAACGGGCATTTCGATGCCGTGTCCCTGGGCGCCATGTACGCGATGCTCGCGGGTGGCGGTCAGCTGGGCGGGGTGCGCATCCTTTCCGAGGAAACGGTACGCAAGGCCTCCCAGATCCAGAACAGCCAACGGGACCGGGTCCTCGTGACGACCATGCAGTGGCGGCTTGGCTATCACAAGCTGCTACTAGCTCACAAACTGCTGCCCCGTGCCTATGGCCATTTCGGGTTCGCTGGCTCCGGCGGCTGGGCCGATCCCGAACACGACCTGGCCCTGGCGATGGTCTGCAATCGCGGGCGAGGCACACCGGTCGGCGATCTGCGGCTCGTTCGCCTCAGTCAGGCCGCAGCCCGCGCCGTCAAGCACCGTCAAGCCCCTCGATTACCGCGTGTCTCTTAAGTGCTCTCGAGTGCCCTGAAGTGCCCCAGCCATGCGCCAGATCACTACTCAAGCAGTGCTGCGGCGTGTTAAGTGACGGCGAGTTTGTCGCATTGGCGCGGCTTTTAGGGTAGACGTTGATCGATCCGCCAGATGGATCGGAAACGCGTAAGTGACCGTGTATTTGGCGTATGCGACTTCGGCCGGGTACGCGCGAATCGACCGGCGACTGTACCTGCCCCAAGCGTGACGTGAGGACCTGGGTCTGAGCGACGAGGCTTCAGTATTGCCCACCATCACAGATGCATTAGACGATAATGAGACGGTTCGACGGCTACGGCCGGCGTTATCTGAAGCTGCAGGAATCTAATTGACCATGACGGGTAAAACGATTGTCATCACCGGCGCCACCGGACCACACTCGTGCCCGCAAGCTGCTGACCCCGAGCCGGCTGAAGCAAAACGAGGAGTTCATGTGGCGCCTCGCCGACCGTCAGCTCGACGAGAAGTTCTGCTCCTACATCGAGGACCGGCGACGCGAACCGCGCAATGACGTCCTGACCTCCCTGGCTACCGCGAAGTATCCGGACGGATCCACGCCCGGGGTCATCGAAGTGGTTCGTTCAGCCACGTTCCTTTTCGCCGCCGGGCAGGAAACCACGGCCAAGCTGCTCGGCGCCGCGCTGCAGATACTCGGCGACCGGCCTGACATACAGCAACAGCTGCGTGACGACCGCAGCCTGATTCCCGGGTTCATCGAGGAATCGCTGCGGATGGACAGTCCCGTCAAGAGCGACTCGCGGCTGGCCCGCAAGGCCACCAGAGTCGGCGGCGTCGACATCGCCGCCGGCACTGTGGTGATGGTGTTACCGGGTGCGGCCAACCGCGATCCCCGGCGGTTCGAGAATCCGCACGAGTTCCGCCTCGATCGAAAGAATGTCCGCGAGCACATGGCGTTCGCCCGCGGAGTGCACTCGTGTCCGGGTGGACCGCTCGCTCGGGTGGAGGGCCGAGTCTCTATTGAGCGCATCCTGGACCGTATGGCCGACATCAAGATCAACGAGCTCAAACACGGACCGGCCAACGACCGCCGGTACATGTATGAGCCGACGTACATTCTGCGGGGGCTCACAGAACTCCACATCACCTTCACGCCGAAAGGGTGATCCCGCCCAGGCATTTTCGAGAACTACCGGATCGTCATGCCAACGAAGTAGGTGCCGAGCAGACTCGCCGCGATGAGTATTACCCAGGCGTCCGTCAGGCGGCATAGCAAGGCAGGAGCCTGCCTGACTTCCATGAACTCCCGGAAGATGATGCGCACCTTGATGGTTGCGATCACGATCACGCTCGACGTGACCACCGCACTGGCTCTCAGCGATCCATCGACGGAGTGGTCTATCCCCAGATAGGCCAATGTGAGCGACGCCAGCACGACCCAAACGACTAACAGCCTTTTGTTGAATTTCACTCCTCACCTCACCACGTACAGCAGTGCAAAAATGAGCACCCACAGGAAGTCCACGGTGTGCCAGTAGGTCGCGCAGGTTTCGACGAACTCCTGGGATCGTCGCGCCGGACTCCGAAGTTGGTAGATGACAACACCGAGGACGACGAAGCCGATCAGCAGATGCACGAAGTGGATCCCGCTGAGAAAGAAGTAATAGGTAAAGAAGTCGTTGGTGGCGAAACCATTTCCCAATTGGATCTGTCTGGCCCACTCGAACACCTTGGAAACCAGGAAGACCAGACCGAAGAACGCGGTGAGGAACGCGTCTTTCAGCGCCGAACGGTAGGCTCCGGCGCGCGCCGCCTGAACGCATCGCGCCACCGACCAGGAACTCAGCAGTAAGACCAAGGTGTTGAAGACGCCAATGCGCAGGTCCAGCTGGGCCTGGGAGCGCAAGAAAAGCTCAGGGTTTTGGGTGCGGTAGAACAGGTAGAAGCTGAAATAAGCTGTGAAGACCAGAGTTTCGAAGAAAACGAAAGCCCACATATCCGGCTGCCCGGGTACGAACTTGGCAGGCTTGTTCGCATCGCGCGCCGCGGTGTCGGCGCCGGCAAGGCCGGTCATCGCACCGCCTCCGCCACGCCAGAGCGCTGTTTAGGCGCAGGGTCAGGCAGCGGCCCCGTACCGAAGTCCTCACGCTGGATCATCTGCCTGAGCAGGAAGATGAAGACACCTGTGTAGATTCCGAACACCACCACGTCGAGCCACCACGCGATCTGGCCGTTCCAGGCCAACACACCCTGGTGGAAGATCCACGCGGGTGACACGACGATCTCGGTGAGCGCGTTGCAAAGGTTGAAATAGCCGAACCATTTTGGGAAGACCCGATTCTTGTCGATGAGAATCGCGAGCATCCACACCAGCGAGCCGATCAGGAACACTCCCATGGTTCCGACGAAGGACAAGAACGCGAAATCATAAATCCAGCTGATCAGCTCGGGGTCGCGGTCGGGTCGCAGCGCTCCGACGGTTAGCGCGATACACATCAGCAGCATGCCGGGAATCGCGCTGAGCGAGTACAGGACCAGGTAGGAATACGCGAATGCGCGACTGACCGACATGCGCCGCATCGAGTAGGCGATCAGCGCGTTGCACATTGTCGTCATGCCGGTGACGACGAACATGATGGCGAAGCCGGCGAGAAGCCCAAAGTGGTTGTCGTGGAACCACTGCACGACCCGCGCGGCGTCCCACCCCGGGTCCGGCGGGGGCTGGGTCCGTGTGACGCCGAAGAACACCAGGAAGAAGAAGTTGTAGAAGACGATGAGCGTCCACCAGGCCAACCACAGCTCGCGCTTCGGGTTATGCCGGCAATGCCAGGCGATCCGGCGACGCAGCGGACCGGCGGGCGCCTCGAGGAGGGATGCCGTTTGAATCGCCGCCGCGTTCATGCGTTGACCTGTTCGTCGGCGCGCTGCAGGTTTTCGGCGCGCTCCCGATAAACGGCCTGGCCCAAAACGATGCCCATCACGACGATCCATACGGCGATGGCGGTGTTCTTCAGCCAGAACGACAACGCCCCGTCCCACGCCAGGGGGCCGGTCAGGGCCAGACCGACGAACGCCGCCGGCACCAGCGCGGCCGCAACGAGAAGATTGAAATGGGCCACCCACCGGGGGAATACGGGGCGCGACGGATCGTCGAAGTAGATGGCCAGGGCCAGGATCACGCTTTGCGCGATGAGGAAGGGCACAAGAGTGGTGAACGTGATCCACGCGAAATCGTTCAACATCTGCGTGAGCTCCGGCTTCCGCTCCGGGCGGAACGCGGCCAGCAGCCAGCAGACGTTGGCGATGAGGAAAAGCGTCGGACCGCCGGCCACGCACCCGAGCATGCAGTAGGAGAAGATCGGCGTGCGATGAGCCATCCTGCGGATCTGCATCACCAGCAGGATGAGAATCGGCACAAGGCACACCCCGAACCAGTTGAACAGGATCATGCTGTAGCGGATACGCGGCAGGTTCTCCGGATCGCGATAGAACGCAGCGACCTGCTCTGCCGGCATGGTGGGCGACATCGGCGGCGTGAAGCCGGGGAATAGAAAGAAGGCGGCGCCCCAGATGATCGCCGCCGCGGGCAACGTCCACAGCAGGATCAGCTCGCCGTCGGTGCGCCTCAACCCGACTCGCGGAGGTCTGTGACCTTGTGAATCGTTCTCGCCGACGTCGGACATCGCCTGACTCCTTCCGGCACACGAGATCGCCTCGCCACGCTCGGCTAGTCAGCGAAGCTAGCCGATCGGCTACCCCAGCGTCAATAGCCGTTCGGCTAGGCTCTGGGTGTGATTTCCTCGCAGGGCGCGCGCGGATTCCGTTCCGTCGCACGCAGTCCCGCACAGACCCGCATCATGGATGCGGCACTGAAGTTGATCGCCGAGCACGGTGTGGGCGGAACCTCATTGCAGATGATCGCCGACGCGATCGGGGTCACCAAGGCGGCGGTCTACCACCAGTTCAGAACCAAAGAGCAGATCGTCATAGCGCTTACCGAACGCGAACTCGGGGGTTTGGAGGAGGCGTTGGAGGCCGCCGAGGCCGAGGATCACCCGCCGCGGGCGCGCGAGTTGCTGCTGGACCGGGTCATCGACCTGGCCGTCGAACGCCGCGGGGCGGCCAGCACCCTGCAGTTTGACCCCGTCATCGTCAGGTTGCTCGCTGAGCACCAACCGTTTCAGCGGTTCATCGAGCGTCTTTACAGCGTGCTGGTTGCTGACGCCGGGGCCGACACCCGGGTGTTAGCGGCGATGCTGTCGGGTGCCATCGCGGTCGGAGTGGTGCACCCGCTCGTCGCCGACATCGACAACGAGGTACTGGGTTCCGAGCTGCGGCGCATTACCCGCCGACTCTTTGACGCGGCCGAGGCCATTCCCAACACCGGCGACCCCGAGCGGCTCAGTGTGACCGCAGATTAATTTTCGCCGCGTTCCCACGTGGAGTGATCGCGTTCGCCGAGTACCACCAACCATCTGGGTGAATCCGCTCCACGGCAAAGGCGCTCAGGTACCGTTCTCGCATGAACACAGTCGCGCGCTTCGCTGCCGCAGCGATCATGGTCACCACCGGTTTTGGATTAGCGAGTGTGGGCACCGCGACCAGCGCTCACGCCGACGATCCTCCCTTTCCGTTCGTGGGATATCACTGGTGTCCGGGCCAGCCCTTTGACCCGTCATGGGGACCGCAATGGGATCCGACCACCTGCCACGACGCGCACCATCGCGACAGGGACGGCTTGATTCATAACGGCGACTACTTCGGACCCAGCCCCTTCCAAACGTGGCCCGAGCAGCAGAACACACTGCCGTGAATTCGGCCGCGAATCGGGCCGCGAATCGGGCTAAGTGTCGCCGCGCTCCCAGATTTGGGTACCGTCATGAGCATTGCAGACCAGGAATAGGCCATCTGGCGCCTGTGCGACGTAGTACTCGGGGTAGTCAATGCAAGACGAGTTCTCGTCCTTGACGCCGGCCATCGGAGGTGACCGGAACCATCGGGGCTCATACCGCCTCGGTGAGCCGCAGAACATCAGCCGTCCCGGCTGCGTGGCGAAGGAGACGTAGTAGTCGGCGGTCCCGAACACGTAGTAGGTGGTGTTGTCACACGGCGAACCGAGCACGACATGCGGCCTGATACCCGGCGTGCAGTCCGGGTAATCGCAGTTAACCGGCCCCGCAGCGGCTGGCGGCGCCAATATACTAACGCCCAGCAATGCGGCGATCGATGCCACGATAAGTCGCACGAGCTTACTTTGCCACGATGGGAAGGAAATTGGGAAGGAAATTCTGTCTTTGGGAGAACGGGGCAATCTAACGTCGCTACCGACGGTCCTGGCATCCGTTCTGCCAGTGATAATGTGGCTCTCCGATGGACGCGGACTAGGAGGTGATCCATGCCGCCGCGCGAGCTTCCAGCTGAGGCGCTCGACGCCGACAATCCGCAAGTGGGGGCTGTCTCCTCGGTAGCCGACGCAGACGAACTCGCCCAGGCGGAAGCGCGAGCCGAGGCCGCCCATGCCCGTGCAATACGGCTGCGCCAACAGGCCGAGGCGGCATCAAGCGATCAGGACAACCGGCCCGGTGTGGAGGAGCCCGATGGTGAAGGTGATGGTCGTGTCGCGCCCGCCGAGGGGGAGGCCGAGTCGGCGCCGTCGCGCCGGCGGCGGCTGCATCGCCCAAGTCGGAAAGCCCTGGCGGTCATCGTCGCGCTCGTGTTCGTCTGCGCCACGCTGGCGGCGAGCGGTTATCTGCTGTGGCTTCACCATAAAGCCGTACAGCAAAGACAGCGGACGGCGGAGTTTGCCACGGCGGCCCGCAATGCCGTGGTGACGATGATGTCGATCGATCCGGGCAAGGCGAGAGACGACATGCAGCGTTTCGCCGACGACACAACCGGCCTGTTCAAGGCGGGCATCTTGTTGGGCGCCGAGGATGCCGTCAAGGCAGTCGAGCAGTCGAAGGTCAGCTCCAAGGGCGCCGTGCAAGCCGTCGCCGTGCAGTCCATGACCGAGGATTCGGCGATTGTCCTGGTCGCGGCGAAAACTGAGTTCACCAAACCCGGCCAGGCTAAGCCGGACTCGCGGTCGTCGCGGCTCGTCGTCAGCGTCCAAAGGGACGGCGGGCAGCTAAAGATTTCGAGAGTCGAGTTCGTCCAGTGACGGTCGACAGTGCAGCGTCTAAAGAGGCGGCTCAGGAGCCGGCGCCCCGCCGCCGAACCGGCGTGATCGGGCGCTGGATGCGCCGTTGCCTGGCAAGGTGGCGTCCAATTCTGTTGACGGTCCTGCTCGTTGGAGCGACGGGGTTCTGTTCCGGCTATTTCTACTTCGTGTACCGTCCGGATTTGCAGACCGACAACGCCGCAGCGCACCAGGTCATCAAGGCGGCTAGCGATGGTGCGGTGGCGCTGTTGTCCTACTCGCCCGCCACTCTTGACCGCGATTTCGCCAACGCCAGATCCCGGCTCACCGAGGACTATCTGGCCTACTACCAACGGTTCGCAGACCAGATCGTGGGGCCATCAGCGCAGCGCGGCCAAGTCACGACGAGCGCCACGGTGGTCAAGGCCGCAGTGTCGGAACTGCATCCGAGTTCGGCCGTCGTGCTCGTGTTCGTCAAACAGAAGACAACAAGCAAGGAAAAGCCGGAACCGGTGGTGACATCGAGCAGCATTCGGGTAGCGCTGACAAAGGTCAGCGGTTCGTGGCTTATTGAGAAATTCGATGCCGCGTGAACGCGCCTGCAGGCCTCTATCTAAACCATTCCGTGATATGCGGAGTTGGTGTTAGTCTGTGAATTCAACTTCACCTCCGAAAATGGCCGTATTTGGCGCCTCAAGGAGCACGTGATGCGTTCAATGAATATGGCGATAAGCGCAACACTGGTGGCCGCCGGCGCAGCCGGCGGCGTCGGCATGGCCCCATCGGCATGGGCCTACGACCCCGCCATCAACGGGACATACACCGCCACGGTCGTCGGCGACTGGGCAAGGACGAACCAGGTCTATCACCAAGAGGCGGTGGTGCGAAGCACCTGGACCATTAGCTCTTCGTGCTCCACCGGCCAGGACTGCACCGGCCAGGTGAAAAGCGACCAGGGCTGGACCGCACCCCTGACCATGCATGATGGACTGATTTGGTGGGTCAAACGCGACATCCCGAACTGGGAGACCTGTCCCGACGGGACCTCGTTCCCCGGTCACGATGTTGTGTATTTCTATCCCGCGGACCCGGAGACCGGTCTAAACACACTTGGGTCGTCGCCAGTTTTGGCTGGAAGGCAACACACGACCGGCCCGGCCGGCGCCTGCGGCACCAACGCCCCGCTGTATATCGAACAGCCGTTCAGGCTGGACAAGATAGGATGACCCGGCGCACTTTTCCTGATTTAGAGGCCTAACGGCCCTAAACCAGGAAGCCGGCCTTAGGCGCTGGGCTTTACGTGGAGAACATGTCCTTCCACGTTTTCGGCGACGTGGGCTTGACCAGATCCGACTGGCGATATACCTGGCCATCCGGGGCGACGTAGGTACCGGTGTGCGGGTCGTACTGGGCGACAGCCACTGACGGGCCCGCCTGCGAGCTGCTGCCGCCAAAGGCACTCGGCGTCGCCGACGGTGCGCTGGGCGCCGCCCCGGCCGGGGGTCCGGTCGGCGGAGAAGGAACGTCGATCGGCGCTATGGGCGACACCTCCCCCATCGTCGCGGCTGGGTTGAATGGCGCCGGCAGGGGCGGCGGTCCAGCCGATGGGGGCGTTCCACGCGGAACCGCTCCCGGAGGAAGTGGCGTTCCCTCCACCGGCCCGAAGATTCTCTCACGGTTCCAGTTGACCCGGTCGTCGGGCGGGATGCCCTGCGCGATGAGGTTCGGGTCCAGCGGGTAGGTACCGAACACGTGCTGTCTCATCGCCAGCGGTTCGAATGGCTTGTCGCTCTCGCAGATTTCGACGGTGGGTGCCCGCTTTCCGGGTTGCCCCATACAGGGGTAGTTGCGGGCGCCGCGCACTCCGATGGGTGAATCCTGCGGCAGTTTGCAGTACAGGCCGTCCGGGGTGTCAACAGTGCGGGTGTCGGCTGGGGACCGCCATTGACTTGGCGGCAGAAAGCCGACCGTGCATGCAGGCGGATCGCTGAGAATGAGGTTGAAGGCACCCGTGGCCAACCCGTTGGGGCTCTTGATGCCGATGAACGACTGAATGGCGGCGGTGAACGGCGGCAGCAATACCAGCACCTGCTCGAGTGAGGCGTGGTAGGTCACGCCGATCTGACCGATCGTGGTGAGGTTGGCGAGCAGCACGGGCAGCGTCGGTTTGATTTGGTCGAGCAGCCGGGACGCCTCGTTGAAGGCACCTGGCCCCCTTTGCAGCAGGGTGCGTATCTGTGGGTCGTCTTTCGCCAGCTGCCCGGTGACACCGGCTAGGCTGTGCGCCCATAGTCGGATTGAGTCGCTGGTCTGGGCTTGCGCGTCGAGGAATGGCCCGGTGTCTTCGGTCAGGCTTCGCGCGCGGTCGGCGACGCGGTTGAGGTCACCCGAGACTTGTGCCGAGGAGTCGAACAGCGATCCGAAATCGTAACCGGCGCCGTTGAATGCCTTGAAGGACTCGTCGAGCAACGTGCCGAGCTTGCCCTTGGGGATGCTGTTGATCAAGGCGCTGGTCTGGTCGAGCACCGGACCGATCGGCTGCGGGATCGTCGCGTCGTTAACGGCGATGACCGAGCCGTCGCGCAGGTAGGGTGGCGAGTCGGTTCGTGGCCGTAGATCGACGTAATACTCGCCCACCGCGGAGATGCTGCGCACCTCCGCTTGCAGGTCCGACGGGATCTTCGGGGAAGTATCAAGGGCGAGCGTGGCTTGCGCGCCATCGGGGGTGAGGCCAACCGCGGTCACCTTACCGATCTGCACGCCGCGATAGGTCACGTTGCTGAAGCGGTACAGCCCACCGGTGGCGGGCAGTTTCAGCGTGACCGTCATCTTGCCGATGCCCAGCAGTGTCGGCGCCTGGATGTACCACAAAACCATCAGGATCACACCGAGAGTCCCCACGATCGTGAAGATCGCCAATTGGATTCGGACAAAACGGGTCAGCATCTATGGGCCCCCGTCCGTCGGCTGGCCTGTGGTCGGAGTCGCGCCAGGTACCGGGGCACCCTGGTTCGCGGCCGGAGGCGCGTCAGCGGGCACCGGGCCGGGCGCCGGTGCCGCGGATGGCGGCGGGCCGGGCAGCGCGGGTGCCGTGGGTAGCGGCGCGTTCTGCGCGGCTGGGCCGAGCATCGTCATGCCCGCGACTATCGGCGGTACTGGCGGCGGCGCCTGGGGTGGCGGTGAGTCCGCCGACTGTGGGTTGAGCGGCGCCGGTGCCGCGTTCGGCGGTGGCACCCCAGGTTGCCAGGGTGACCCGTTTACCCCACGCATCGGTTCCCCGACTGGCCCGGGCGCCACCCATCCCCCAGGCGCCCCGGGCGGAGCACCGTACCTGAATTGCAGGTACTCCGGGTCCCCGGGCGCCGGCACGATCTCGGCGCCCAGCCGTCCCCAATGGGAGCCCAGCAGGATGCTCTTGCGGAGCCCGGCGTTCGTCAAGTCGATGTAGAAAAACCCGTTGACGTAGTCGCCCCGGACGTTGCGGTCGATGTAGCCCTGGGTGAACGGGTAGGTCGGCGCTAGCCCAATGGCCGCGTCGAGATCGGGCCCGATGTCGGCGAGCGCGCCAAGTGCCGGCGCGAGATTCTTCAAGTTCCTGACCAAGTCAGATCCCGCGTCATTGACCAGTCTGGTGGCGGTGTCGCTGAACACCCCGAGTTTGTTGAGCGCGCTTGTAATGCGCGGCCGCTCCTTGATCAGCACGTCCAGTGCGGGCGGAATCTTGTAAAGCGCCTGGGTGATCACGTCGCGTTGAGCGGCGAATGTGCCGGAGAGCCTGTTTAGGGCCTGTAGCGAAGCGACGAGGTTGTCGCGCTGCTGGTCGAGTGTGCCGACGAACCTGTCGAGGCGGGTAAGCAGATCGCGGACGTCGCCCGCCCGCCCGGACAGGGCGGCGTTGAAGTTATGGATGATGTCCCCGAACTGCCCCAGCCCTCCGGCGTTGAGCACTACCGACAGCGACGACAGCGTCTGCTCGGTCGACGGATAGGTCGACGACCGGTTCAACGGGATCGTGGCGCCCGGTTGCAGCCGTCCGCTCGCCGGCTCGCCCAGCGGCGGATTCAGTTCCAGATGCATGGATCCCAGCAGGCTGGTCTGGCCGACTCTTGCCACTGCGTTGGCGGGGATCGCCACACCGGGCTTCACCGAAATGTCGAGGTTGGCATGCCATCCCTGCACCGTCATTTTGCTGATGCTGCCGACGATGACATCGTCGATCATCACCGGCGAATTCGCTTCCAGCGTGCCGACGTTGGCGATCTCGACGTGGTAGACGTTGGCGCCCGGCCCGCGTCCCACCGCGCCCGGCAGCGGCAGTGAGTTCAGGCCGTTGAACGCACACCCGGTCGCGGCGAGCATGACGCAGCAGCCGATGCCGAGCAGCCGCCGTATCGCGACCCGTGCGGTCATGGTTGCGGTCCTTCCCCCGGGAGTAGCATGCCCGGCACGTTTGCCGGGGCCGGCGACGGCTCGGCAGGCACGCTCGCCGGCGGAGGCTCCGGCATCGCCGCTCCCGGTATCCGCGCCGGCGGCGGTGGTGGCGGTGGGGCCGGCGGCGTATCGCCGGGCAGCCCCGTATACGCGGACACCGCCGGCGGCAACTCGGGCGGTCCGGGCTTCGGGCCCTCCCCGCCGGGCGCCAGCCGTCGCTCGGTGTAGACGACGTTTTTCGGGTCAAACGCCGGGGCCAGGAGCGGGTTGACCGGAATCGGGAAATAGTTGAAGTTGAAGTACAGCAACGGGTTGAACACCCTCAAAGCCGGACTCAGATACAACCCGCACAGCTTGCCCGACTCGTTCGCGGTGGCGTTCTCTATGGCCCCGAGTTGTGAGCATAGGGCCCACACCGGATTGGTGAGGTTCTGGAGTCCAACCCCGCCGCGGATATTCCCAACGTCCGGGTCGTAGTCGTTGTAGGCGTTTGCGAGCGCGTTCGGCGTGATGTGCAGAACGTTTTTCAACGCCATCTTGTTGTCGACGAGAATCTGCGTCAGGTCGGCCAGCCGCGTAACCTGCTCCGAGGTCGCATCACGACTACCCGCGATGAACCGCTGCACGTCGCCGACCGCGCTCGACAGGTCTGTCAATGCCGCATCCAGGTCGGATTTGTTGTCGTCGAGCACGCTGGTGAGTGTGGCCAGCCGGTTGTCGAACTGCATGATCTGGACGTTGCTGTCCCGCAGAGCCCCGACGAAAGTCTGCAGATTCTTGATGATGTCGACGATGTTGCCGCTGCCGTTGGCCAGGATCCGCCCCACCCCCGACAGTTGGGCCAGCGTCTGCCGCAGCTTCTCGCCGTTACCGCCGCCCAGCGCGTCGGCGGCGCTGTCGATGAACCGCGCTACCGACGGGGTCGACACCTTGCTGTTGGGACCCAACTCCGTTGCCAGACGCATCAATTGGTCTTTGACCTCGTCCCATTCGACGGGTACCGCCGTCCGGTCGATGGGTATCACCGCGCCGTCGCGCATGGTGGGGCCGCTCGACCGGTAGGCCGGGGTGAGCTGGACGTAGCGCGCCGCCACCAGGTTCTGGGCGACGATCACCGCTTTCGCGTCCGCCGGAATGGGCACGTTGCGATCGACGTGCATGACCAGCTTCGCCTGGGTGCCCTGGGGCTTGATGGACGCGATGGTGCCGACCTTCATGCCGGACACCCGCACATCGTCGCCCGGGTAGATCGCGGTGGCGGTGGGAAAGTAGGCGGTGATCGTTGTGGGGCGAAAGAAGGTGTTTCGGATGGCGATCGCGGCGCCGACAACGATGAGCCCGGCCAACACGATCGCCAGTCCGGCCTTGAGCCTGTTGCGCGGAATCGCGTCGAGCCGCATCATCGCGACCCTCCCGGGTCCAAGTTGAACGGGAATGGGAACAAGGCGCGCGGCCCGGCGGTGTCCGGTGGTATACCGGGGGCGCCGTAGGCACGGAATCCCCAGGTGTAGTCGAACAACCACTGGAAGAACTGCAACGTGAACAGGTTCGGGATGAACGGGTTGTAGTAGAACCCGCTGGACACGATCTCCCCCTGCGTCAGCTCGTACTTCGCCAGCCCCGGCAACGCTTTGGACAGGTTGTCGCGGTTCTTTTCCAGCATCGCCAACACAGAGTTCAGCTTCTGCAGCGACGGCGCCAGCTTCGCCTCGTTGTCGTGCACCACGCCGGACAGCTGCTTGGCCACCGCGGACGTGCTGGCCAGCAGCCGCACGATCGCCTGCCGGCGCGCCACCAGCATGGACAGCAGGTCATTGGCGTTGAGGATCAGCGTGTTGACCTGCTGACTGCGCTGCGACAGGACGCCGGTGACGTCGGCGGCACCCTTGAGCAACTCACCCAGTGTCTGGTTGCGGGCGTTGAGGGTTTGCGAAAGCCGGGTAATCCCGTCGAACGCGGGACCCAGTTGCGGCGCAATCTGATTCAGTGTCGCCGACAGCGTGTCGAGGGACTGGTTGAGTGTTTCGGTATTGGTTCCGGCGACGTCGGTCGTCAGGTCACTGAGGGCCTCGGACAGTGAATAGGGCGACGAGGTGCGCGACACCGGGATGACCGCCATCGGATGTAAAGTGCCGCTGCCCGCGGATTCGACGGTCAGCATCCGCTGGCCCAGCAGCGAACCCGTCCTGATGTGTGCGGTACTGGCCGAGCCGAGCAGGATATTCCCCTTGACGGTGAACGTCACCAGCACGTCGCCGTGCTGCAGCGACATGCCCGTCACGCTGCCGACTTTGGTTCCCGACACCGTCACGTCATTGCCGGTTGCGAGGCCGCCGGCATCGGAGAACAGCGCCTGGTAGCGGACCGTGGTGGCCCGCTGGATCAGCTGTTCGGGGTTCAGCCCGACGGCGATGATCAGGGCCACCAGCACGGCGCCGATGAATCCGGCCTTGATGAGGCCTGCCCCGTGGTATCTATTCATCGGGATCCTTCGGTTCCGCACACCGCCCGGTGACCTCGTGGTATATGCCTACTTCCACCGTCCGGTACTGCAGATCGGAGACACGCAGCGCCAGTCCGCATAGGTAGTACGGGTACCAGGCGCCGTACGAACCCTGCCTGGTCAGTTTGCGGTAATTGTGCGGCAGCTTCTGCAGCGAAATGTCGATGAGGTTCTTGTCCTTGTCCAGCAACGGGGCCAGCCGATTCAATTGGTCCACGGTGCCGGCCAGCGGCGCGCGGGCGCGGCCCAGCAGATCCGCGATCGAGGCGGTTCCGTTGTCCAGGGCGGTGATGGCGGTCCCGATAGTGTCGCGGTCTTGCGACAGTCCGCTGATCAGCTTTTCAAGGCGGTCAATGGCGCCGGAGAACTTGGTGCCCTCCTTGTCGACGGTGCCGACCACGGTGTTGAGGTTGTCGATCAGCTCCTGCACCGTCTGGTTGTTGTCGGCCAACGCGTTGGAAAACGACGACGTCTTCGACAGCAGGGACTCCAGGGTTCCGCCCTGGCCCTGGAACACCTGAATGAGCGATGCGCTGAGCGCATTGACGTCTTGCGGGTTGAGACCTTGGGTGACCGGTTTCAGCCCACCGAGCAGCAGATCGAGGTCGAGGGCCGGCGCTGTGCGATCCATCGGGATCTCCGACCCGGGCGGCAGCACCTTCGTGGATCCGGGACCGTCGACGAGCTCGAGGTAGCGATCACCGACCAGGTTGAGATAGCGAACCACTGCGCGGGTGCCGGTGGTGAGCACAACTTTACGATCAGCGTCGAACTTCACCACGACCTTCTTGTCGGGGCGCAGACTGACGCTGTTGACCGTGCCCACGCGAATACCGGCGACCCGCACCGTCTGTCCGGGCTTCAGCCGCGACACATCGGTGAAAAGCGCCGAATACCCGTTGGTCGAACCGGTGGTGTACTGCCCGAAAATGAAGAACAAGCACACCGTCAGGAAAACCATCACGGCTGCGAAGGCCCCGAACTTGATGATCATCGCGCGCGAGCCGGTCATCCGGGTTGTCCAACCTGGAAGGTGTTGCGCGGTGGCCCCGTCGATCGGCCCGTACAGCAGCTGCTTGAGCGCGTCGGAGTTGAGCAGCAATTGCGGGTTGCCGTACTCCATAGGGTTGCTGCCGACGTCGGCCACCACGAACGGCGGCGCCTTATCGAAGGGCACCACGGGCAGGTCCTGGCACTGTGGACCGCCGGTCGCAGCGACCTTGGGCAAGTCGGTTGGGTAGCGGTAACGTTCGGCGCCGAAGCCGAGGTAGACCGCTACTTTTACCATCGGCTCGGGTAGTGGCGGCGCCTGCAGATTCATAAGTGACCCCTTTATGCCGCACCACAGCGCCTGGTGGTACTCGTTGAGGAGGTCGGTGGTCGGTGCCAGCAGATGCAGATCGTCGGTCAGCGCTTGCCTGTTGCCGCCCACCACGTCGTTGCCCATGTCTGCCAAGCCGATCGAGCTGATCAGGAACGCATCCAGGTTTTGCTGCTCGTCGACGATCGATTTACTGATCCGGACCGCGTTGTCGGCAGTCGCGAGAAGATCCGGCGCCGCGTCGGCATAAGCGTTGCTCACCGTGGGCAGGACCTCGAGGTCGTGACTCAGCGCGGGAAGACTGGGGTCTTGGGTGGCCAGAAACGAATCCAGATCTGACAGCATCTGGCCGATCTTGTGGCCGCGGCCGTTCACCGCCGACGCTATCGCACCGAGGGTTTCGTTGAGCTTGGCGGGATCGATCGTCGACAACAGGGACGTGAGTTGCTGGAAAACCGTGTTGATCTCGATGGTGACGTGCTTGCCCTCGAGCACCTGACCGGCGCGCAGCGGCTGCGGCGACGGCTCGGAGGGCGGTACCAGCTCGACGAACTTGGCGCCGAATGCCGTCGTCGACGCGATGTCGACAAGCACGTTGGCCGGAATGAGATGCATCTGCGAGGGTTGCATCGCAAGGTGCAAGACGGCTTCGCCGTTCGGCCGCACGTCGATCGAGGCGACCTTGCCTACCTCGACGCCGCGCATCTTCACTTTGGCTTCCGGGTTCATCACCAGGCCGGCGCGCGGCGACACGACGGTCACCGGCACGGTCTTGGTGAAGTCGCCTCGAAACAGGCCAATCGCGACGGCGAAGATGGCGGCAATTACGACAATGGTCGCCAACCCCGCCAAGGGGCGTGCGTACGACTGTGCGCCGAAGTGGCGGCCGGGCGACGCCGCGACAGGTCTTGCCGTGCTGGTGGTTTCGGAACGATGAATGGGGCCGGGCCCGAGGTTGCGCGTCACTGTCCTTTCACCACCCTCCCCTAGCCCGACAGGTTGAAGTTGCCGTTGGTGCCGTAGATGGACAGCGAGACGAGCAGTGTCACCGACACGACCACGATCAGCGAGGTTCGTACCGCATTACCCGTCGCAACGCCCACACCGGCCGGTCCGCCCGAGGCAAAATAACCGAAGTAGGTATGGATCAACAAGATGGTGATCGCCATCAAGACGGCCTGCAGGAACGACCACAACAAGTCGATCGGATTGAGGAACGTCGTGAAGTAGTGCTGGTACAAGCCGCCTGATTGTCCGAAGAGGGCCACTGTCACGAACTGGCTGGCGAGAAACGACAGGATGACGGCGATGGAATACAGCGGGGTGATTGCAATCATCCCGGCCGCAATCCGAGTGCTGACCAGATACGAAACCGGCCGAATCGCCATGGCTTCCAGCGCGTCGATTTCTTGGTTGATCCGCATGGCACCCAGCTGCGCGGTTACCCCGGCGCCGAATGTAGCCGCCAATCCAATTCCCGCGACTATGGGCGCCGCAATACGGACGTTGATGAAGGCCGCCAGGAAGCCGGTCAGCGCCTCGATGCCGATATTGCCCAGCGAGCTATACCCCTGCACGGCCAACGTGCCACCGGCGGCCAGCGTCAAGAAGCCGACGATCACGAGCGTCCCGCCGATCATCGCCAAAGTCCCCGCGCCCATGCTGATTTCGGCGACGAGACGAACAATCTCCCGCCGGTAGTTGCGAACCGCGAACGGCACTCCGGCAATCGCGCTGCCGTAGAACAGCGTCTGATCGCCGATTCGGCTCAGGGTGCCGACCGGCTTCTCGAATTGCCGCGACAATCGCGGATAAACGGCGCGCAGCGTCACAGCGTGTCCCTACACCTCCTTCGCGCTAGTTGGTCCTTCGTGCTACTTGGTCCTTCGCGTTACGACTTGCTCGAGAATCGGATACCGATGGCGGTGACAACCACATTGATGACGAACAACGCCATGAACGCATACACCACGGTTTCGTTGACCGCGTTGCCGACGGCCTTGGCACCGCCACCGGACACCGTCAGCCCGCGGTAACACGCGACCAATCCGGCGATCAGGCCGAAAAGTGCTGCCTTGACGCACGAAATGACCACCTCGGGCACACCGGTCAACAAGGTGATGCCCGCGGCGAACGCGCCGGGATTCACGTCTTGGACGAACACGGAAAAGATGTATCCGCCCAAAATGCCGATGATGACGACCAGGCTGTTCAGCAGCAGGGCCACCAAGCCCGAGGCCAGCATGCGCGGCGTCACGAGGCGCTGCACCGGATTGATGCCCAGCACTTCCATCGCGTCGATCTCTTCGCGGATCGTGCGCGAACCCAAGTCCGCGCACATCGCCGTGGAGCCCGCGCCGGCCACGATCAACACGGTAACCAGTGGGCCGACCTGGGTGACCGCGCCGAACGCGGCACCCGCACCGGACAGATCCGCGGCACCCAGTTCCCGCAACAGGATGTTGAGGGTGAAGCTGACCAGGACGGTGAATGGGATGGCCACCAACACTGTCGGTGCTAGTGCGACCCGTGCGACAAACCACGACTGCTCAAAGAACTCGCGCCACTGGAAGGGTCGATGGAACAAGAACTTGATCGCGTCCGCCGACATCGCGAACAGGCCGCCGACCGCCTCCATGGGTTTGGAGACGCGCCCCAACGAGATGCCGCCAGTCCACCGCTCTGGGCCTACGCTTCTACCCGCCATCGGTCCGAGATCCTTCCGGCATGGTGACGGTTGACGCCCCGGTAAATAATTCGCCCGAACCAACCACGCTGTGCGCCAAACCCATCCAGGCGGCGAATGCCATCGACCGCTCCGCGGACAGCATATCTACGCCGGCGACAATGCCCATCCTCACGCCAGTCCTCCGTTCTGTTGCGTGAGTTGGCGCTCCAAAACGCGGCTGGCTGAACAGGGCCCCACGTCTTGAAGCGTCCGGCGATTATGACTCATGTGGCGTCCAAGTGGAGCCGAAAATGCATAACCGCTATCGGAGAACCTGTAACCGCAGCACCCAGGTAGTGCGGGCAAGTCGCAACAGAAGCGGCGTTCGGCTTAAACATTTCAGGCAGCTCCGCTCCTAGGTGACGGCGCCGGCCGTCTTGAGTTCGATGATGCGGTCCCAGTCGAGCCCGAGTTCCATCAGAATTTCGTCGGTCTGCTCGGCGAATCCGGGCGCCGGCCCGGTCTGCGGCGCGGTGACGTCGAACTGGACCGGATTGGCAACAAGTTCGAGTTCGCCTGCGCGCACCACATATTCGTTCGCCCGGATCTGCGGGTCGTCTGCCGATTGCAGGGTGTCCTGCACCGGCGCCCAAGGCCCGGCCAGTGTGGCAAAGCGTTCGCTCCACTCGGCCAGCGTCCTGGTTGCGATTACCTTGGTCAAGATCTCTACTGCATCCGCTGTGTTGGCGGCGATCTTGTCTACCGTGGCAAAGCGCGGATCTTCAGCCAGCTCTGGTAGGTCGACGTGGCGGCACACGTCGGCCCAGAACTTGGTGGGCTGCATCATCACGAACGAGATATAGCGGCCGTCGGATGTGGTGTACAGCCCCACCAACGGATTATTGGGCGCGCCGTGCACGCCGGGCGGCGGCGCCTCCAGACGCTGGCCCAGATGCTTTGTCAACGCCACCGTGTGTCCCAGCGACCAGAGGCCGCTGCCGAGTAGCGACACATCCACAATGGACGGTTCGCCGGTGCGTTCGCGCTTGAGCAACGCCGCCGCGATGCCACCGGCGAGGTTGGTGCCCGAGATGGTGTCGCCGTATGCCGGCCCGGGTGGCCCGATCATCCCGGGCATGCCCGTCGGAGTAATGGTGGCCGCGGTTCCGGCGCGGCACCAGAAGGCGGTCATGTCGTAGCCGCCTTTGGTCGCCTCTTCACCACGTGGACCGAGCGCGCTTCCGCGGGCGTAGATGATCGACGGGTTCACCGCCCGGATGTCGTCGACGTCGATGCCGAACTTTTTCCGCGCGCCGGGCAGGAAGCTGGTCAGGAACACATCGGACCGGCGGGCCAGCTCGTAGAGCACTTCTTTGCCCTCGGGTACCGACATGTCCAGTCCGATGCTGCGCTTGCCGCGGTTGGCGTGTTCGATGTTGGGGTTCGGGTCGCCTTCGACACGCAGCATGCCCGTCTGCCGGAGTCCGCGCTGCGGGTCGCCAGTCACCGCGTGCTCGACTTTGACCACATCGGCGCCCCATTCGGCTAGCACGGCGCCCGCCGACGGGACGAACCCGTACATGGCGACTTCCAGGACGCGGATGCCCTCCAGCGGCCTCATCCCTCACCTCCGGAAACCGGGACGGCAAAGGTCTTGCACTCCAAGAACTCCTCGAGCCCGGCGACACCCATCTCGCGGCCAACGCCCGACTGCTTGAAACCCCCGAACGGACTGTCCGCTCCGAAGTAGTTGCCGCCGTTGATGGAAAACGATCCGGTCCGGATCCGGCGCGCCACTGCAAGTGCCCGGTCCTGGTCGCGGCTGAAGACCGCGCCGGCGAGTCCGTAAATCGAGTTGTTGGCGATGCGTACCGCGTCGTCGTCATCGTCGAACCCGATAACGACCAGCACCGGCCCGAAGACCTCGTCCTGGGCGATCTCGCTGTCGGGATCGACGTTGGTGAGCAATGTCGGCGCATAGAAGTAGCCCGGGTCCAACCGCTTGCCACCGGTGACCAGGGTCGCCCCCGCGGCGACGGCGCGCTGGACCATGCCGTCGACCTTGTCCCGCTGGTGCTCGTTGATCAGCGGTCCCATCAACGTTTTCGGATCGGCCGGATCACCGTGGCGCACTTTGGCGAAGTTCTGCGCGATCATCTCGACGATTTCGTCATGGTGCGACTTGGGCACCAACAGCCGAGACGTGAGCGCGCACCCCTGGCCCGCGTGGGTGACCATACTGAATGCCGCGAACATGCTGGCGCTGGCGAAGTCGGCGTCGTCGAGCATGATCACTGCCGACTTGCCGCCCAATTCGAGGAACACTCGCTTGACGGTCTCGCTTGCGGCGGCCATGATCCGGCGGCCGACCGCGGTTGATCCGGTGAAGGTGACCACATCGACATCGGGGCTGGTGGTCAGCGCGGCTCCGACGCCGGGATCCGACGAAGTAATCACGTTGACCACGCCGGGCGGGATATCGGTGTGGTTGGCGATCACTTCGCCCAGGGCCAGCGTTATCAGCGGAGTGTCGGGCGCGCCCTTGAGCACTACGGTGCATCCGGCGGCCAGCGCCGGCGCCAGCTTGGCCAGCGCGAGCTGATTGGGATAGTTGTAGGCGATGATGGCGCCCACCACCCCTGCGGCTTCCTTCTCCACCCATCGGTGATGCCGCATGCCCCGCGATTCTTTCTCGCCGAGGTCTTCCGAGAACTGATAGCTGCGCAGCAGGTCCGCGTAATAGCGCACAATGCGGATCGGGTCGTCCAGTTGAGCGCCCTGGGTGAGCGCGCGGGTAGCGCCGACTTCGGCGATGGTCAGCTCACGTAACTCCTCGGCGTGGTCGATCAGTGCCTGATGCAGCTGGTCGAGGCAGTGGATCCGCAACTCGACATCGGTCGGCCAGCTGCTGGTGTCGAACGCACGTCGGGCCGCCGCGATCGCCGCTTCGGCCTCCTCAATGCCGGCATCCGGTGCGTGCCCCAGAACCGCACCAGTGGCGGGATTGATGGATGGGAACGTCTTGTCGGCGGTGATGAGCCGGCCGCCTATCAATAGCCGACGGTCGACCTGTGACTCGGGCGCGGTATCCGCGATGGTCGACACCGTGTCCTGCGCTGGCATTGCGCCCCCTGGTGTGGTGACGGTTACGAAAATTTCATTCTCTTCCCCGGCGAATCTTACATTCGAGTCTCGAGAATTCAAGAAAGTCTCAGGAACGAGATTTACCTGCTGACCAGCGACGCAATCGCTCAGATGTTGCCTCGCTGGGCGTTTCGATGCAGGCCGCGCGCAGTTTCGCGGCTATGTTGCACGCCGCTTCGCGGTGAGAGTAGGGTTCTCATAATTGTAAGGGAGATTCTTTGTGACTGAGACGGCCGCATTTGCAGCTGAGGGCTCGGCGTGAAGACCGCGGTGGTCACCGGTGGCGGATCCGGCATCGGTCTAGCCGTTGCGCAACGTCTGCGCGCCGACGGCCTCGACGTCGCCACCATCGACCTCAGACCGTCTGACACCGATCTCGCTTTCACCGCCGACGTCACCGACCGGTCGCAAGTGGATGCCGCACTGTCGGCGATCCGTGCCCGGCTGGGGCCGGTGACGGTTCTGGTCAACGCCGCGGGCCTGGATGGGTTCAAGCGGTTCACCAACATCACGTTCGAGGAGTGGCAGCGGGTGATCGATGTCAACCTCAACGGGGTTTTCCACACGATTCAGGCGGTGCTGCCCGACATGATCGAGGCTGGGTGGGGACGGATCGTCAATATCTCGTCGTCGAGCACGCATTCCGGCGCGCCCTACATGAGCCACTACGTGGCGGCCAAGTCCGCGGTCAACGGGCTCACCAAGTCGCTGGCACTCGAGTACGGGCCCAGCGGCATCACGGTCAACGCCGTGCCCCCGGGTTTCATCGACACCCCGATGCTGCGCACCGCCGAGAAACACGGGTATCTCGGCGACATCGAGCAGACCATCGCCCGGACCCCGGTGCGCCGGATGGGCAAGCCGGAAGACATCGCCGCGGCATGCGCCTTCCTGGTGTCCGAGGAAGCCGGCTACATCACCGGTCAGCTATTGGGCGTCAACGGCGGTCGAAACACCTGAGCACTAGCGGTATTGGGGCGATGCCCGGCAGCCACCTGGAAGGAGAAGCAGTGGGAGACGGCGCAGTAGGGCGCGTCAAAGGGCAGGTCGCCTTCGTCACCGGTGCGGCACGCGGCCAGGGCCGCAGTCACGCGGTGCGGTTGGCCGAGGAAGGCGCCGACATCATCGCCGTCGACCTGTGCCGTGACATCGACACCATCGGTTACCCGATGGCGGGACCGGAGGATCTCGACGAGACCGCCCGGCTGATCGAGAAGACCGGCCAAGAAGCGATGATCGCCCAGGCCGACGTGCGCGACGTCGCACAGTTGCGCGCCGCGCTGGACAACGGACTCGCCGAGTTCGGCAGGCTCGACATTGTGGTCGCGCAGGCCGGTGTCGCCGGCATGAAGGGCAAGCCCCCGTTGCAGGCGTGGTGCGACGTGATCAACACCAACCTGATCGGCACCATCAACGCCATTCAGGTCGCGTTGCCACACCTGAGCGCAGGCGCCTCGATCATCGCCACCGGATCTACCGCTGCGCTGATGGACGTCGCCAAAAAGGACAATCCCGGTGCCGACCCGGGCGGCACGGCGTATCTCTACTCCAAACGCCTGCTCTCGGAGTATGTCCACGTCCTGGCGACCGAACTGGCACCGCTTGGGATTCGCGCCAACGTCATCCACCCGACGAACTGCAACACCGCGATGCTGCAGAGCGAGCCGATGTACCGCGTTTTCCGGCCGGACCTCGAACACCCGACACGAGCGGATGCCGAGCCAGTTTTCGGCGTGCAACAGGCAATGAAAATCCCCTACATCGAACCTGAGGACATCAGCAACGCCGTGCTATGGCTGGCCTCCGACGAGGCCAGGTATGTGACCGGCGTGCAGTTGCGTGTTGACGCCGGCGGCTACCTCAAGTGGTACGACTACCACATCTAGGAGGGCACCTTGTGAAGGTTTGGGTCGATCCGCAGCGCTGCCAAGGCCACACGCTGTGCGCCATGATCGCGCCGGATTCTTTCCAGCTCAGCGACATTGACGGTCATTCGTCGGCGGTGTCAGAGGAGGTTCCACCCGATCAAGAAGACGCCGTCCGGGAAGCGGTGCACTCGTGCCCGGAACAGGCCATCTTGATCACCGAAGACGTCTCGACGAGCGCTGAGCGTGAAAAGCCAAGGGAGAAACTGTCGTGAGCATCGACCACATCGTCAGCGACAGCGATCGCGAAAGGAACCGGTATCACTTCGACCGGCACACCCCGGAATACCGGGTCCAGTTCGAGAAGATCACCGAGGAAATGCACGCCAAATGCCCGGTGGCATGGAGCGACACCTATGGCGGCCATTGGGTCGCAGCGGGCAGCACTGCGGTGTTCGAACTGGCCCGCTGCCCGTGCGCCTCCAACGATCACGACGTCAACGGCGAACGCCGCGGATACCAAGGCATCTCCATCCCCCCCGCAACACGCAATCCCGGGGCCCGGGGCGGCATGCTGGAGATGGACGGTGACGAGCACCGCATCCACCGCAACGCGTTCAACCCGTACTTGTCACCGGCGGCGGTGAGGCGCTGGGAGCCGTTCATCGACGAAGTGACGCGGGCGTGCCTCGACGAAAAGATCGAGGACGGCCGCATCGACTTCGTCGATGACCTCGCCAATGTCGTGCCGGCCGTGCTCACCTTGGCGATGATGGGCATCCCGCTGAAGAAGTGGGCGATTTACAGCGAGCCGATCCATGCCGGGGTGTACACCCCGGAAAACTCGCCGGAGATAGCGCGCGTCGTAGAGATGCACCGGCAAATGGTGCTTGACCTGCGCAACAACATGATAGAGATCCGTAACAATCCTCGACCTGGTCTGGTTAACGCCCTGCTGCAGATGAGGATCGATGGCGAGCCAGCGCCTGATCTGGACATCATGGGTAATCTCGCATTGATCGTCGGTGGCGGCTTCGACACCACAACAGCGCTCACAGCGCACGCAATCGAATGGCTGTCCGAACACCCCGTCCAGCGCGAGTTGCTGAGCAAGGAGCGAGACACTTTGCTCAACCCCGCCACCGAGGAGTTCCTGCGTTTCTTCACACCGGCTCCTGGTGACGGACGCACATTTTCTCACGACGTCGAAATCGAAGGCACACACTTCAAAGAAGGCGAGCGGCTGTGGATTTCCTGGGCCATGGCCAATCGCGACCCATCGGTGTTCCCTGAGCCCAACAAGATCGTGCTGGACCGAAAGGGCAATCGGCACTTCAGCTTTGGGATCGGTGTTCATCGCTGCGTCGGGTCGAACGTGGCGCGCACGGTGTTCAAGTCGATGCTGACTGCCGTGCTCGACCGGATACCCGACTATCGCTGCGACCCCGAAGGAACCATCCACTACGACAGCATCGGCGTCATCCAGGGCATACGGAAGCTCCCGGCCACCTTCACACCCGGGCGCAGGCTCGGTGCCGGGCTCGACGAAACCCTCGACAAGCTCCAACGAATCTGCGACGAACAGGAACTCGCCAGACCCATCACCGAACGCAAGGAGGGAGCTGTCATTGACTGACCGGACCTCCAACGTGAAGCTGGAGTCACGCTCAGCGCTGCACGTGAGGCCAGCTTCACGTTGGGGCGGCCGAGCTGGCGCCGCTGGGGATTCGCCCCAATGTCGTCCACCCGACCAACTGCAACGCCCCGATGCTGCAAAGCGAGCCGATGTACCAGTCTTTCCTGCCAGACCTGGAGCACCCGACCCGCGCGGACGCCGAGCCCGTTTTCTGTGTCCAGCAGGCGATGAGGATTCCCTGCATCGAGCCGGAGGACATCAGCAACGCGGTGCTGTGGCTCGCCTCCGACGAGGCGAGGTATGTGACGGGTATGCAGTTGCGCGTCGACGCCAGCGGTTATCTCAAGTGGTGCGACTACCGCAAGTAGGGGGCAGGACGTGAAGGTTTGGGTCAATCCGCAGCGCTGCCAAGGGCACACGTTGTGCGCCATGGTTGCGCCCGATTCTTTTCAGCTCGACGATATCGCGGGTCATTCGTCGGCGGTCTCGGGAGAGATTCCGCCCGATCAGGAAGACGGCGTCCGGGAAGCGGCTCGCTCGTGCCCGGAGCAGGCCATCGTTATTGACCCGGAATAACCAAGGGAGACAATGTCTTGAGTGTCGACGACGTCATCAGCGACAGCGACCGTAAGAAGCACGGTTATCACTTCGACCGGCACTCCGCGGAGTACCGCTCGCAATTCAAGACAATCACCGAGGAGATGCACGCCAAGTGCCCCATGGCGTGGAGCGACACCTACGGCGGGCACTGGGTCGCGGCTGGCAGCCACGAGGTATTCGAGCTGGCCCGTTGCCCGGCGGTCTCCAACGACCACGACGTCAACAACGAACGCCTTGGCTACAAAGGCATTTCGATCCCGACGGCCAGCCGTATCAACGGCGTGCGGGGCGGCATCCTGGAGATGGATGACCCTGAGCACCGCATATACCGCACCGTGCTCAACCCCTATTTGTCACCCGCCGCGGTCAAACGCTGGGCGCCGTTCATCGACGACGTGACACGAGCCTGCCTCGACGAGAAGATCGAGGAAGGCAGGATCGACTTCGTCGACGATTTGGCCAACATTGTGCCGGCCGTTCTGACCCTGGCGCTCATGGGCATCCCGCTGAAGAAATGGAAGATCTACAGCGAGCCGACACATGCCGCGGTGTACACGCCTGAGCACTCCCCTGACATTCAGCGTGTTACCGAAATGCACCGGCAGATGGGGCTCGACCTGGTCAACAACATGATCGAGATTCGCAACAATCCGCGACCTGGCCTGGTCAATGCCCTGCTGGAGATGCGGATCGACGGCGAGCCCGCTCCCGATCTGGAAATCCTGGGGAATCTTGGATTGGTCATCGGTGGTGGCTTCGACACCACTACGGCGCTGACCGCCCATGCGCTGGAATGGCTTTCGCAGAACCCCGACCAGCGCGAGCTGCTGAGCCGCCAGCGCGAAACCCTGCTCGACCCCGCGACCGAAGAGTTCCTGCGCTACTTCACCCCGGCACCCGGCGATGGTAGGACATTCTCCGACGACATCGAACTCGACGGTATCCACTTCAAAGAGGGCGAGCGACTGTGGATTTCGTGGGCCATGGCCAACCGCGACCCATCGGTGTTCCACGAACCGGACAAAATCATCGTTGACCGGAAAGGTAACCGGCACTTCAGCTTCGGACTGGGAGTACACCGGTGCATCGGATCGAACGTGGCGCGCACCGTGTTCAAATCCATGCTTACCGCGGTTCTCGACCGGATGCCCGACTACCGCTGCGACGCCGAGGGCACCGTCCACTACGAGACCATCGGCGTCATCCAGGGCATGCGGAATCTTCCGGCCACGTTCACACCTGGCCCCAGGGTCGGTGTCGGTCTCGACGAGACCCTGGACAAGCTGCAGCGCATCTGCGACCAACAAGAACTTGCCAGACCCGTCACCGAACGCAAGGAAGCCGCAGTAATTGACTGAGCCGCTTCGCCGCCCAACGTCACGCTACGCACCTGAAAGCGGGCCGTTGACTGCCGCGATTTTTCCGAGTAGGCCTGTGCAGCGTGGCCGCGCTTTATATTCAGGCCAAGCGCGTGTGCAGAGATGGGAGACGCATCGGTGAAGACTTTCGCAGTAGGCCTTGCGCTTACCATGGCCGCGCTGACTTTTGCGCCGACCGCCCACGCGGACATGCTGGTTGGCAACTACAGGTTGGACACAAACCGGGATCCTGGCCACAGCTGGCTTTGGTCGATTCGACCGTGCACTTCTCGCGAACCGGGATGCTTACGCATCCAAGCGATACCCCAACCCAACGGGCAAGCGGCGCCCTACGCCGGAGATGCTTATCTGTCCAACGGCCGCTACACCATGACCGTCGACGTGCCCGATGGTGTGCGCTGCGTGGTCCAGTTCTTTCCCTCACATGATGTCTATTCGTGGGATGCGGTCTCACTGGCCGGTCAGGTGGTCTCCACATTCGACACGGGATGCGGCGGCGGACCGGGCGGCACCAACACTTACCCTTTCTCGCTCGTGCGATGGTAGCCGCGACCACCCTTGTCTACAGATTCGCGGGCGACTCTGATCTCAGGAATGGGCAGTACAGTACGAGCGATCGGAGTTCAGTCGACGATGATGGTGACGGGCGGTAAGCGCGATGACTGAGGCGAAACAACCGCCGGAAGATTCGGCCACATCGAAAGCCGACGCGATGGCGTTGCTCGAAGAAGCCGAGGCAGAAGCCGCCGAAGCCGAAGCACTAGCCGCCGCGGCGCGCGCCCGCGCCCGCGCCGCCAGGCTGCGGCGTCAAGCGCTGGCCGAGGCCGAGGCCGCCGAGGCCGCCGCGGCCGCCGACAAACAAGCCCCGGACGCCGACGAGGGCGCGGACGACACCGTCGAACATTCCGATGCCGAGACCGCTGACGAAGCCTCCGACGAGACCGTCGAATCCGCAGTACCGGAATCCAGGCTGGCCAGATGGCGACGCCGGTTGCCGTCACTGTCGACGACTTCCAAAGTAGCCGCGATCGTCCTCATTTGCGCCTTTGCCGGGGTCAGCGGGTACATGCTGTGGCAAGTCCATGAAGCGACCGAGCGAGACCAGCGCGCCGCGAACTTCGTCGCGGGGGCCAGGCAGGGCGTCGTAAACATGACCTCCTTGGACTTCAACAGAGCCAAGGAAGACGTCCAGCGAGTGCTTGACAGCTCCACCGGCCAGTTCAGGGACGACTTCCAGCAGCGGGCAAAGGATTTCGCGTCGGTGGTCGAGCAGTCGAAAGTGGTCACCCAAGGAACGGTGAACGCGGCGGCCGTCGATTCCATGGACGATCATTCCGCATCGGTACTGGTCTCGGCGACATCGCGGATCACCAATTCCGCAGGTGCCAAGGACGAGCCACGCGTGTGGCGGCTCCGAGTAACCGTGACCGAAGACGGCGGACAGTACAAGATGTCGAAACTGGAGTTCGTACCGTGACCGATGACACCCGCCATATCGAAACCACCGAGGCCGCCGAGGCGGTCGTGGACGATCCGGACGCAACTGAAACCGAGGTCGGCGACTCGGTGACCGAGGTGCCCGCCGAAGACGATGACTCCCCCAAGGCAACCATAGGCGGACGGCGTTTCCGGTCGCGCGTGCTGCGCAACGTGAAACTCGTTCCCGTGATTCTGGTCCTGCTACTCCTGATATCCGGCGGTGTGGCGACGTGGCTGTACTTCGAGCGGTATCAGCCAAAACAACAGACTGACCCCAGCGTCGCCCGGGCGGTGGTCCGTGCGGCCTCCGATGGAACGGTTGCGTTGCTGTCCTACTCACCCGACTCGCTCGACAAAGACTTCGCCACCGCCAAGTCGCACCTTTCCGGGGATTTCCTGTCGTACTACTCCCAGTTCACTGAGCAGATCGTGGCTCCGGCGGCCAAACAAAAGTCGCTGAAGACCACCGCTCATGTGATGGGGGCCGCGGTGTCGGAGTTGCATCCGGATTCGGCCGTGGTCCTGGTGTACGTCGACCAGACCACCACAAGCAAGGACAGGCCCGATCCCTCAATGGCGGCCAGCAGCGTGCTGGTGAGCATGACCCGGGTCAACGGCGACTGGCTGATCACCAAGTTCGACCCGGTCTAGGAGCTCGGGCTCGCCGCGGACAGCTCAGCCGCGAGGTAAGCCGAGCAAGCGCTGGGCGATGATGTTGCGCTGGATTTCTGAGGTGCCCCCAGCGATCGTCCCGGAAAAGCTGCGGGCGTAGCGCTCAAACCAGCTGGCGAAATAGTGGTCCAGGTTCATCGGCGCATACGGACCGGTCTGCCCCGGGTGGATTAGCCCGTCGGGTCCGGCGCTGTGCATGGCGTGTTCAAACCCGCGTAGCTCGGCTTCCGAACCGAGGAGCTTGAGCACCGACACCGCGGCCACGTCGTCTTCGCCGCGGGCGGCGCGAGCCAACGCCACCGAACCCAGCAGGCGCAGCGCCTGTTTGTCCATGATCATGGTGGCGTACTGGTCGCGCTCGAGCTCGGTGGTGGGACGCCAATCGGCGATCAGGTTTTCCATTCGATCGGCAAAACCCAGCCACATCATGGTGCGCTCGTGCCCAAGCGATCCGTTGGCTACCCGCCACCCCTCGTTGAGCGGGCCGACCAAGTTCTCAGCCGGCACTCGTACATCGGTGAAGAACACCTCGTTGAAATCCAGGTCGTCGGCGGAGCAGATCGACGGGAACGGCCGGCGCACGATGCCCGGGGTATCGGTCGGGATCAGTAATGCACTGATGCCCTTGTGTTTCGGCACATCCGGATTGGTACGGACGAAGGTCAGCAACACGTCGGCGTCGTGGGCCCCCGAGGTCCACACTTTCTGCCCGTTGACCACGAAGTGGTCGCCGTCGAGCACCGCGCGGGTACGTAGCGATGCCAGATCAGAGCCCGCGCTGGGTTCGCTCATCCCCAGCGAGGCGGTGATCTCGGCTCGCAAGATCGGCACCGCCCACCGGCGTTTTTGCTCGTCGCTGCCGAACGACAACAGCGACGCCGCAACGATATTCACTCCTTGCGGGTTGAAGCTGTGGTAGATCCGCCGGCGGCACAATTCCTCGAGATGAACGAACTGCTGGACAACCGTTGCATTACGCCCGCCGAATTCTGGGGGCTGACCGGGCAACAGCCAGCCGTTGTCGAACAGCAGCCGCTGCCACCGACGCGCCCACTGGGGCATATGGGAGACCGAACGGGGACGCTCCAGCGTTTCGCTTGCAGGAGGCAGATTTTCGTCGAGGAAGGCCGAGAACTCCGCCCGAAACGCCTCGACATCGGGATCAAAAGTCAGCTGCACGGTACTCCTCTGCGATTCGCGCCCGGTGCTCGGCCGCACCGCCGAGCATCAGCTCACCCGCTTTGGCTCGCTTGAGCGCGAACTGCAGGTCGTTCTCCCAGGTGAACCCCATCGCTCCGTGCAGCTGTAAGCCGTGCCGGAATACCAGCGACTGGCACTCCCCTGCCGATGCTTTGGCCATCGCGGCCGCCAAGCGGCGCCGGGGATCGTCGGCGGCGATTGTCAATGCGGCGAAGTAGGCCAGCGCCCGTGCTCGTTCCACCGCGACGTGCATGTCGGCGGCCTTGTGCTGGACGGCCTGGAACGAGCCGATCGGCACACCGAACTGCTGACGGCTGCGGACATGTTCGAGCACCAAATCGAGGATGCGCTGGCAGGCGCCGACCATCGTGATTGCCATGCCCATGAGCGCAAGATGATGGGCACGCTCGGAATCAACGTTGAGCCGGGCGCTGTCGGGCACCTGGACTTCGCCGAACGACAGGTCGGCGACATGCAGCACCGGGTCGAACACCGCCGAACGCCGCGCCGAGACTTGATTACTCGCGATGATGAAGATCCCGGCGTCGGTCACCACGGCCAGCCGGTCGACACGATCGCCGTCCAGGACATGGCGCGCCGTGCCGTCCAACACCCAGCCCTCGGCGTCCCGGTGGGCCGACACCCCGCTGTAGACCGCGGTGCCCGACTCGTGCGGATCGAAGCGATCTGCCGCCAGCGGCGCGAACTGGCTCATCGTCGCCAAGAATGGGGTGGGATCGGTCGCGTGCCCCAGCTCTTCGAGCACAATCGCCAGCTCAACGGCGCTGGCCGGGTCGTTCAGCTCGGTCCATCCCTGGTCCACATAGGACTTCCACAGCGGGCTCGGGTCGACGCCTTCCTCGGCCACGCTACGCACCAGCGAGGGCGGACACTGCTTTGCGACGACATCGCGAACCGTGTTCTGCCACAGTCGTTGATCAGCATCGAACTCCAACAGCATCTGGGCCGCCTCCTGTCGTCACCGCCAGTGCGAGAATAGCATTCTCTCTTCCGGAAGTAATAATCTCGGAAACTGGTTATGAGGTGACCAAAGGCGACAAGCGCGTTTGCGGGGCGCCGCGGCTAGGTGGCGGCCACCAGGTCATCGGCCGGCTCGTCCCAGCGGTCGAGGTTCACGAACTCGGCAAGCGGACGGCGGCGAACCGGCCCGTGCTTACCCTTGGGCCACCCGACCACGATGTGGCCGGCAACCATCCAGTCCTCGGGCACGCCGATGGCCTCCCGCAGCAGCTGCTCGCCGCCATACGAAGCCCAGCTGGTGAGACATGCTCCCAGGCCTTGGGCGCGGGCGGCCAGCAGGAAATTCTGCATGGCGGGAAAGATCGAACCGCCGAGCAGCAGTTCGGACGCCGTCGGGTAGTGCTGCTGCGCGAACAACACCGAAGTGAACTCACCGGCGCGGTCATGCAATTCGTAGGTCGCGCGATAGGTGCGGGCACGGCGGCTGTTGTCGTCGTCGGCGGGCCGGCTCATCCCGTAAACCGGCTCGATCACTTCCACCGCATGGGCCGCAGCCTTGGCCACGACGGCTCGCTGCTCGGGTGATCGCAGCACGACGAACCGCCAGCCTTGCGCGTTCGCCCCCGAGGGAGCCCACCTGGCCGCTTCGAGGCATCGCGCAAGGGTTGCGTCGTCGACTGGCTCGTCGGTGAAGCGCCGGATCGTCCGCGCGGTCGACATCACTTCCCAGACGTCACTGCTTGCTCCCGTCATGGCTTCTCCCTGTCCGATCCTTCCCGGCACTGCTGCTCGCTGGTTCGCAAGATACGGCGGCACTACAATAGGCACGTCATATCAGGATCGCGCCCGAAACCGACAGCGCTCGAGCAGGATTGCGGCCAGCCGTCCGGGCTCGCTGTACATGAGGTCGTGACACGTGTCGATGCAGACGAGTGTGTCGACGCCACCGAGGGACGTGATGCATCGATGTTGCTGTCGCCATGACAGGGCCCTGTCCCGCAAGGTCATGATCCACGTCCGGGGCACCTCGGCGGGCAGATCGCTGCGGTCGACACGCTCGGTGATCACCCGAGCGGACTCCGGATACAGCCGCGCCAGCGCATACCTTCGCTGCTGTCGCGGCATCGCATTCCAAAACGCCAACCTTGCTGCTGTACTGGGCATTACCACGGATTTGTTGATCCGAGGTCCCACCCGCGCCAACGGGGCCAGTGGCCCGCGAAGGGCGTCCACCACCGACAATCCCTGTGGAGGAACGAACGCAGCCGCCAGCACCATCTCGCGCACCCTGGTAGCGCCGAGCCTGGCGACGACACCCGGCACGGTCAGCCCGCCCATCGAATGTCCCGCGACGACAACATTACCGAACAAGGCGTTCTCTACGTCGGCGACCACCGAGTTCACCCAGTCGGCGATAGTAACCGTCGCCAAATCTGCGGGGTTGCGGCCGCGACCAGGGAGATCCACCGCGAGCACGCGCAATTTCGGTTCCCGGCAAGCCAATTCGGCGATGGTCAAATCCCAGCAGTCAGCGGCGTGCGCTCCGCCATGAACGAGGACGAGATCGGGCAGGTCCATTTGAGTGTCGACTGTAAACCTCGCGGATCAGTCGCAGTGTAAGACTGCGCTCAGAGCCATTGGAGACCTCAGTGGCACCGCACCACAATCAGGGCCAGAAGTCAGGGCCGAAACCCGGGTCGTAAAGGAGAAGACCATTGGATCGCGAAACATATCAGCGCGGGCTTGAAATCCGCTCTGCAGTGCTCGGCGAGGCCTATGTCAACAAAGCGCTGGCCGAGGCCGATAACTTCACCAAGCCTTTGCAAGATCTCGTCACCGAATACTGCTGGGGTGCGGTGTGGGGCCGTGAAGAGCTGCCGCTCAAAACGCGCAGCATGCTCAACTTGGCCATGATTTCGGTGCTCAACCGGCCCAACGAATTGCGGACGCACATCAAGGCGGCACTGACCAACGGCGTCAGTCGCGACGAGATCCGCGAGATCTTTCTGCAGGTCGCCATCTACGCCGGCGTGCCGGCTGCGGTCGACAGCTTTCGCATCGCCCGCGAGGCGTTCGCCGAAGTGGATCACAGCTAGGAGCTCGTGATGGAGATCGGTTTTATCGGGTTGGGAAACATGGGCTTTCCCATGGCACTCCGCCTCATTCAGGAAAACCACGATGTCATCGCTTTCGACACGCGCAGCGCGGCGCTCGAGCGCATCGTCGCCCTCGGGGCACACGCCGCGTTATCGTCGAAAGAGGTCGCCGATCGTGCTGAAACGGTCATGGCCAGCCTCCCGTCGCCACGGGCGTCGCTTGAAGTGGCAGCCGGTGCAGCAGGCGTGATCGAGGGCTCGCGGGTCAAGCGCTATGTCGACCTGTCAACCGTCGGTAGCCAAACGGCGGTGCAAATCCATGACCTTCTTGCGCAACGGAACATCGTGGCGATCGACAGTCCGGTCAGTGGCGGCGTCGGCGGAGCTGTAAAAGGGCGCGCTTGCGGTCATGGTGTCGGGCCCGCGCAACGAATTCGACATCATACGAGCCGCACTCGAGGCGATCGGCCGGCCGTTTTACATCGGGGAGAAACCCGGCTCGGCACAGACGATGAAGCTGGCCAACAACATCCTGGCGGCCAACGTCTTGGTCGCGACATCAGAAGTCGTCGTGATGGGCGTCAAAGCCGGTCTAGACCCCAGTGTGATGATCGAGGTGCTCAACGCTGGCTCTGGCGCGACGAGCGCAAGTCGCGACAAATTCCCCCGTGCGATCCTGCCGCGCACCTTCGACTACGGCTTCGCCACCGGGCTGATGGTCAAAGATGTGCGGCTCTATCTCGACGAAGCCAAAGCGCTTGGCGTATCGGTCGACGTCGCCGAAACGATCGGTCGGCTCTGGGAGGCCGCCGCGCGCGATGAAGGCCCCGATTCCGATTTCACGACGGTGATCAAACCGCTCGAAAAGGCCGCCGGCGTGACCGTGGGCCGGTCCCCCGCCTAGCCGTCGCTCCAGTTGCCACGGCAACCTTACCAACCCAGGCAGCGCCCGCTGGCGAGTCGGAGAATGGTATTATCCGGATTGAAGAACGGTACTTGCTTTCGTGGCCGCAATATCGATGACTACCTGGGCAGATGATTAACCGAAATGCTTACCGGAAATACATTGATTGGCGACCGAGGAGAATGTTAGATTATCTATCATATGACCGGGTTTGGCTCACTTTGGCTACCGGACCCGAAGGGTGGCTTTCGTGATCGAACACGCTGACGGAACACGCACGCCGGTGATCGACGCCAGCGTGCATATCTTCTTTCCGTCCAACAAAGACTTGCGCGCCTTCTTGCGCGAGCCGTTCAAGAGTCGCGGTTTCCCCGACTACGAGATGGACTGGTACGGAGCGCCAGGCGGCGAGTATGCGCCGAACACCGAGGGACCCGACCGCCAGTATCCAGGTTCGGATCCGGAATTCGTTGCCAATGAACTATTTTCGAAGCGCGGGGTCGATGTGGCGATCCTGCATCCGATGGGGCGCGGCATCATGCCCGACCGCCACCTGGGCAGCGCGCTGCATGCCGCCCACAACGAGATGATGGTGTCGCGCTGGCTGGAGTCCGGCGAGTTCGGCGACCGGTTCCGCGGCACGATCCGGGTAAACCCCGACGACATCGCCGGCGCAGTGCGCGAGGTCGAAAAATGGCGTGCGCACCCACGCGTGGTCCAGATCGGCGTCCCGCTGCAATCCCGCGAGCTCTACGGCAAACCACAATTTTGGCCGCTATGGGAAGCCGCCGCCGACGCGAATCTTCCGGTGGCGGTGCACATTGAGTCGGGCGAGGGCATCGGTTTTCCCCCAACGCCTTCCGGCCACACCCGGACCTACGAGCAATACGTCAGTTTCATGGCGCTGAACTACGTGTACCACCTGATGAACATGATCGCCGAGGGCGTGTTCGAGCGCTTTTCGAGCCTGAAGTTCGTGTGGGCCGATGGGGCCGCGGACTTCCTGACCCCGTTCATCTGGCGGATGGACACGTTCGGCCGGCCGCACCTGGAACAGACGCCGTGGGCGCCGCGGATACCGAGCGACTACATACCCGGCCACGTGTATTTCGTGCAGGGCAGCCTCGACGGTCCCCCCGACACGGAATACGCCGGTGAGTGGTTCGGCTTCACCGGTAAGGACGACATGGTCATGTTTGGCTCCAGCTATCCGCACTGGCAGTGCAATGACATCCGCAGGTTGCCCGGATCGCTGTCCGCCGAGCAGCGCGAGAAGCTGTGCTGGCGCAACGCGGCCAATCTGTACGGGATCGACATTTCGGTCGACCTCGCGGCCGGCTAGTCGCAGAATATGAAGTGAACAAGGGAGACCACGATGACGCTGACACATACGCAGGAACGTGTTCCCGCCGCCGAGCGGATAGCCGTCCGGTGCGTCGACTCGGATGTCCACCCGGTGCCCAAACGCGGCCAGCTGACCCCGTACATCCCGGAGCCGTGGCGCAGCAAGTTCTTCCTGGACCACAAGGTGGGCGAGCTGATCTACTACGACGCTCCCGACTACGCGCACAGCTTCGCGATGCGCACAGACACCTTCCCGCCCAACGGCGAGTTCCCTGGCAGCGACCCGGACATGGCGTTTCGCCAGCTGATCATGGAAGCGGGCTCCGACATCGCGATCCTGGAGCCCGGGGCTCGCACGCCGCGCCTGCCCGAAGCTCACCAGGCGTTCTCGACCGCCCTCAATCACTGGCAGGCCAACCACTGGCTGGACAGCCACAACAACTGGCACGAGCGCTGGCGCGGTTCGATCTGCGCGGCGATCGAAGATCCCGAAGGCGCCGCCCGCGAGATCGAGAAGTGGGCCGGGCACCCCTACATGGCGCAGATCCTGATCAAGGCCGAGCCGCGGCCGTCATGGGGCCACCCGAAATACAACCCGATCTGGGCGGCCGCCACCAAGCACGACATCGTGGTGAGCTGTCACCTGTCGCGCAGCAATTACGAGATGCTGCCGACACCGCCGGTGGGGTTCCCCAGCTACAACCACGACTTCATGGTGACCTACTCGCTGCTGGCCGCCAACCAGGTGATGAGCCTGATCTTCGACGGTGTCTTCGACCGGTTCCCGACACTGCACATCGTCTTCGTCGAGCACGCGTTCACCTGGATCCTGCCGCTGATGTGGCGCATGGACGCGATCTACGAAGCGCGCAAGTCGCGGGTGGAGATCAAGCGCAAGCCGTCGGAGTACGTCAAGGAGCACATCAAGTTCACCACCCAGCCGCTGGACTACCCGGAAGACAAGACCGAGTTGACCCGCGCCATGGAATGGATGGAGTGCGACAAGATCCTGCTGTACTCCTCGGACTACCCGCACTGGACGTTCGACGATCCGCGCTGGCTGGTGAAGCACCTTCCCAAAGCGGCCCGGGAAGCGGTGATGTACAAAAACGGGATCGCGACCTACCACCTCCCGGAGACCGTGCCGGTCCTCGAGGGTCAGGTCCGGGTGCTCTGAATTGACGGAAGAAACCCCCAAGCGGCCCCGGCCCCGCCTCGCCCAGGGCCGCGAGCATGTCGTCGCGACAACTGACGAGATCCCGCCGGGTAGCCACAAGCTGGTGCCAATCGGGCGGCACGGCGTTGGTGTCTACAACGTCAACGGCACCTTCTATGCCATCGCAAATTATTGCCCGCACCAAGGCGGGCCGCTGTGCTCGGGGCGCGCACGGGGACGCACCATTGTCGACGAGACTGCCCCCGGGGACGCGGTTATGGTGCGGGATCTGGAATACATCTACTGCCCTTGGCATCAATGGGGTTTCGAGCTGGCGACCGGCACGACCGCGGTCAAGCCGGAGTGGAGCATCCGCACCTACCCGGTACGAGTCGTCGACAATGACGTTCTGGTGACGGCGTGACGCTACGGGAGAATCTGTGTCTTCTATCGAGGTGAATGGGGGAAACGTTGTCTACGAAATCCTCGGTGACACAGGTGAACTCATTGTCCTGACACCGGGCGGCCGGTTCAGCAAGGAAATCCCCGGTCTACGTCCGCTGGCCGAGGCACTGGTCGCCGGTGGCTATCGGGTGCTGCTGTGGGACCGGCCCAATTGCGGTGCCTCCGATGTGCAGTTCTGGGGGCAAAGCGAGTCGCACATGCGCGCCGAGACCCTGCACGGCCTGTTGGGCGCGCTTGGTGTTCAGCGGTGCATCCTCGCCGGAGGTTCCGGCGGGGCAAGGGATTCCATGCTGACGACGATGCTGTACCCCGGACTGGTCTCCAAACTCGTGGTGTGGAACATCGTCGGCGGCATTTACGGCACGTTCGTGCTGGGTTCCTTTTACATCGTCCCGAGCATTCTCGCGGCGCGCGGCACCGGAATGGAGGGAGTGGTAAAGGTGTCGGAGTGGCGCGAGCGCATCGAGGAGAACCCGAACAACAAACAGCGATTCCTCGACCTCGACCGCGACGAGTTTCTCAAGGTAATGCTGCGCTGGCTCAATGCGTTCGTATCCAAGCCTGGGCAGACGATTCCCGGCGTCGACGACGATATGTTCGACCGCATCAAGGTTCCAACGCTGATCATTCGTGGCGGCGAGAACGACTGGGATCATCCCAAGCGGACGTCGCTGGAAGTCAGCTGCTTGATCAAGGGATCCGAGCTGATCGATCCGCCGTGGCCGGAGGATGCATGGGAGCGTGCGTCCGAAGACCGCGCGGCGGGCAGGGTGCAGCACTTCAACATGTTTGACACCTGGGTGCAGGCGGCACCCGCGATCCTGGAATTCTTGGGCCGCTAATGCGTCTACGTGATGCGAATGTGAACCTCACAGTTGAGCGACGCCTCGAGGGCCGTATGGATCCGGCTTTCCGGAATGCGCTCGAGGTCGGCCTCGCGCAGCGTCACGTAGACGACGTCAAAGCCGTCATCGCCGGGCGACCGGACAATCTCGCCGGTGAGCCCGAACGCGGACAGCACACCGTGTGCGTCGTCGTCGGTTCCCCTGCTGATAAAGGTGACTACGCCGGCCACCGGTTCGGTGCCAAAAGCTTTGGCGCACAAATCAACTCCGATGCGCTTGACGGCGCGGACATCGTCACCGACGATGAGCAGCTCCGCCTCGCGGCGGCTGGCCGGCATAGCCGCAAGATTGTTGTCGACTACCTGCGTGCCGAGCTCGTGGGCAAGTCCAAGGAGCGCAGTCATGCCCTGGCTTAGCTGTGCAGGTGTGAGCAGACCCGAAGGGTCGACATTGACGCGCACCACGGCAGTTCGCATGTGCGCAAGACTAACCGCGACAATGGAGAGCTAGCTGATGGAAACCAGCGCCGCGTCGGCTATCACCGTCACCACCTGGCCTGGCTGCCCGTCGCGGCTGCTGGGCGATCCGCCCGGCCAGGCCCCAGAAGACATCGTCGCGTACCGGGGGCTTGGCGGTTACCAGCCACTTGCCAGCGCTGACGAACTGCTCGGCGAAGTCGAACGCAGCGGCCTTGCGGGCCGCGGCGGTGCGGCCTTTCCGCTCGCGGTGAAGTTGCGCGCCGTGCGCGACAACGGACGCGTCGCAGGTGGCACTGCTGTTATCGCGAACGGCGAGGAGGGGGAACCGGCGTCGATCAAGGACCGGTGGCTACTGCGCAACCGGCCGCACCTGGTTCTTGACGGGCTGCGACTGGCCGCGGCGATCGTGGGGGCCGACCGCGCCCACGTCTATGTGTCCGACCCGGAATCTGCTCGCAGCGTGGAAACCGCATTAACGGAACCATGCATTCGGCGACATCACGATTGAGCTGTGGAAGGTCGATCCGGGTTACATAGCCGGCGAAGAGACCGCGGTCACCCGCGCGATCAATGGCGGTCCGGTCAAGCCGACGGACAAGCCGCCCCGCCCCTTCGAATCCGGGGTCGCCGGGCGGCCCACCCTGGTGAGCAATGTCGAGACCTTGGCCAACCTGCCCTACCTGCAGCGACACGGCTCGACGGCGTTCCGCTCGCTGGGCACGTCAATGTCGCCCGGCACCTTCCTGGTAACACTCACCGGCGCCGGCCGACCGCCGGGTCTCTACGAGGTCCCGCACGGCTTGCCGTTCACCGAACTGCTTGCCCTGCACGGGGTTTCGTCCGAGCGGGTGCGTGGCGCGCTGCTGGGCGGCTATTTCGCCGGGCTGCTCAATCGTGTTGTGCTGGATGCCACGTTGGACCACGAAACGCTGCGCGGCCTCGGCAGCGGCCTGGGTTGCGGTGCGATCGCGGTGATCACCGACGACTGCCCGGTTGCGGTCGCGGCATCCGTGCTGGCCTATTTCGACCGCGAAAATGCCGGGCAGTGCGGGTCGTGTTTCAACGGCACGGCAGCCATGGCCGCGGCCGCCGGGGCACTGCGCGACGGGGTCGCGACCACGGAGGACATCGACCGGTTGCGCCGCTGGTCGGTGGTGCTGCGCGGGCGCGGCGCGTGCGCGACTCTGGACGCAGCCACCAATGTGGCGGCCAGCCTGCTTGACCAATTCCCGAGCGAGGTGGCGCATCATCTCGACAACAGCTGCCAAAACTGCCGGGGCGCCCTATTCCGCGCCGATCGTCCCTACGAGGTGGAGGCGGTGATATGCGCGTGACCGAGGGCCTGAAAATCCACCTCGACCGCACCATCTGTGACGGCTTCGGCATCTGCGCTAAGCACGCGCCCGCATACTTCTCGCTCGACGACTGGGGATATGCGTGTCTGGTCGGGGACGGCACCGTCGCCAAAGAGGACCGCGACGCGGTCATGCGCGCGCTGATGGACTGCCCGGTGCACGCCATCATGGAGATGGACGAACGCAGACCGGACGACGTGCCGCCACCTCCAAGCAGCGACGAGGATCCCGCCGCGCACCTGAAAATCGAGGCGAATGAAGCCGAGTGGGGGTTCACGCGTTGACAACCGACGCGAAAAACACCGGACGCCCGCTGCCCCTGATCACGCAGGAAAACGAGTTCTTCTGGACGTCGGGGTCCGACGGCACGCTGCGGCTGCAGGAATGTAAGACCTGCGAATCGCTGATCCATCCCCCGGTGCCGGTATGCCGGTACTGCCGATCCCGCGATATGGGCGTGCGGGCCGTCTCCGGCAAGGCGACGCTCGCCGGATTCACTGTGAACCACCGGTTCAGCCTGCCGGGGCTGCCGGCACCGTACGTGGTCGCACAGGTGGCGATCACCGAAGACCCCCGGGTCCGGCTGACCACCAACATCGTGGAGTGCGATCCCGAGCAGCTCGAACTGGGTCAACAGGTGGAAGTCGTCTTCGAGCACGTCGAGGACGTCTGGCTGCCGCTGTTCCGGCCCAGCGCGGACGCCGAGCACGGTCGGCTGCCGGCCGATGAGATCGCGCCGGAGCGCTTCGGCGAATACGTCCGGCCCATGCTGACTGCGGAGAAGTTCGAAGACAAGGTCGCACTCACCGGAATCGGCATGTCGCCGATCGGGCGTCGGTTGATGCAGCCGCCGTTGTCTCTGACGGTGCAGGCTTGCGAGGCGGCGATCGCCGATGCCGGACTGACGTTCGCCGACATCGACGGGCTGTCGACCTACCCCGGCGGCGGCAACCTGGGCGGGTTCGGCGAGGGCGGGGTTACCGCGCTGGAGGCGGCGCTGGGTATTCGGCCGACGTGGCACAACGGCGGCATTGAAACGTTCGGCCCGGGCGGATCGGTGATCGCCGCGATGCTCGCCGTCGCCGGCGGCTTGGCCCGTCACGTGCTGTGCTTCCGGACGTTGTGGGAAGCCACCTACAACGAGCTGATGAAGCAGGGCAAGATCACCCCGTCCATGGGCCGCACTGCCAGCTGGCAGTTCCCGTTCGGCGCCACGTCGGCGGCCCATACCCTGGCGATCAACGCACAGCGGCACTTTCACCGTTACGGCACAACGAAAGAGACGCTGGGCTGGATCGCGTTGAACCAGCGGGCCAACGCCGAACTCAACCCGTCCGCGGTCTATCGGACCCCGATGACGATGGATGATTATCTGAGCGCGCGGCCCATCACCACGCCCTTCGGTCTCTATGACTGCGATGTACCGTGCGACGGCGCGATAGCCGTAATCGTCTCCGCCGTCGACGCCGCCCGCGACCTGGCCAAGCCACCAGTCCTGGTGGAGGCGGTGGGAACACAGATCATCGAGCGAATCGACTGGGACCAGAGCACCCTGACCCATGAGCCGCAAGTGCTGGGCCAAGCCGCGCATGTGTGGACGCGCACCTCGCTGCGACCCGCCGACGTCGACGTCGCCGAACTGTACGACGGGTTCACCATGAACTGTTTGTCCTGGATCGAGGCGCTGGGCTTCTGCAGGATCGGTGAGGCCAAAGAATTTCTCGACGGCGGCAAGAACATCGCGCGCGACGGCCTGTTGCCGCTCAACACACACGGTGGCCAACTTTCACACGGCCGCACCCACGGCATGGGTCTGCTCCACGAAGCGGTCAGCCAGCTGCGCGGCGAGGCCGGCGAACGCCAGGTCGTCGGCGCCCGCGTCGGCGTGGTCAGCAGCGGTGGCCTCACTCCCAGCGGCGTGCTCCTGCTGCGGGCCGACGCATGAGTGCGCCCGCTCCCCGTCCCAGGCTGGTGATCGTCGACGGCGTGCCGATGTCGGCGCTGGTCGCCGAAGCAGAGAACCCCAAGGCCGTGATCGTGGCCATCCACGGCGGAGGCACCACCGCACTGTATTTCGACTGCCCGGGCCACCCGTCGTTTTCCTTGCTGCGGACCGGCGCGGCAGCCGGATTCACGGTGGTGGCGCTCGACCGGCCCGGCTACGGCAGCTCCGCTCCCTATCCCGAAGCGATGGCCCGGCCCGAGCAGCGGGTCAACCTTGCCTACGGGGCGGTGGATCGCATCCTCGGGCAACGACCACGCGGCGCCGGCTTGTTCGTCATGGGCCATTCCGGCGGGTGCGAACTGACGATGCGGATGGCCGCCGACGAGCGCGGCGCGGATCTGCTGGGCATCGAACTGGCAGGCACCGGCCGGCACTATCACCCCGCGGCCCGAGAAATCCTGAAAACAGCGACTCGAGAACGCCGTCCGGCGGGCCTGTGCGAGCTGCTGTGGGACCCGGAGCGGCTGTACCCGCCCGAGGTCCTCAACGGGGCCACGGTTTCTCCGACGGCCCCGGCCTACGAGGACCAGATGGTGTCGAACTGGGCCCGCCAAGACTTCCCGGCGCTCGCCCCTGCCGTGCGCGTCCCGGTGCAATTCAGCATCGCCGAGTACGAAAGGGTTTGGCAGACCGACACTTCGGCGTTGACCGAGATCGCCGCGCTGTTCTCCGGCTCGCCGCGGTTCACCGTCCATAGACAGCCCGACGCGGGACACAACATCAGCCTCGGTCACACCGCCGCGGCCTACCACTCGAAGGTTCTTTCGTTCGCCGAGGAATGTGTCATCGCGCGGGCGAATCCCGATGACACGGAAGCCGATTTGGAGGCCGGTTGAAAGTCGGATTCATCGGGTTGGGCAGTCAAGGCGGACCCATGGCACGGCGGATCGTCGAAGGCGGCTATCCGACGACGCTGTGGGCGCGCAGACCCGCGACCCTCGAGCCGTTCGCCGACACCCCGGCGAAGGTCGCCGAGTCGCCGGCCGAACTCGCCGCGGCCAGCGATCTGGTCTGCCTCTGCGTCGTCGGCGACGCCGACATCGACGAAATCACCGGCGGTGAGCACGGCCTGCTGGCGGCGATGAAGCCGGGCAGTGTGATCGCGGTGCACAGCACGGTGCACCCCAACACCTGCCGAGAGCTCGCGAAGAAGGCTGGCGCCCAGGGTGTTTCGGTCATCGACGCGCCGGTGAGCGGCGGTGGCCCGGCGGCCTCAGAGGGTCGTCTGCTGGTGATGGTCGGTGGTGACGCCGACGTTGTGGAGCGCTGCCGTCCGGTCTTCGAAACCTATGCCGATCCCGTCGTCCACCTCGGTGAGTTGGGTTCCGGGCAGACCACCAAGCTGCTCAACAACTTGCTGTTCACCGCCAACCTGGGCACCGCGGCCACCGCCCTTTCGCTGGCCAGTGCCCTCGGCGTCGCCCCGGACCGTCTCACCGAAGTCGTCTCCCGCAGCAGTGGGAACAGCTTCGCGCTCAACGCTCTTGGCGGGATCGGCGGCCTGGAACGGCTGGCCGGCTACGCGGGAGGGCTGTTGCAGAAGGATGTCCGCCTGGTCGTCGACCTCGCCGAGGCGGCCGCGGCCCGCGCTGGTGCCGTGCTCGATGCGGCCGACGCCGCACTGGCCCTGATGGGCCACCCGCGGTGAAAGTCGGGTTCATCGGCGCGGGGCGGATGGGCCGCCCCATGGTGGCCCGGCTCGTCGAGGCCGGCCACGACGTCCGGGCCTTGGTCCGGTCCCCGGACGACGATGCAAAGCGGCGCGAACTCGAGCAGCTGGGCGCCAACGTGGTCAACGAGGTGGCCGAGGCCGGTGCGCAGGCCGATGTCGTGGTGCTCTGCGTGTTCACCGACGAACAAGTGCGGCAGGTGTGCCTGGACAGCGCATTGCTGCCCACCATGCCGTCCGGTTCGGCGCTGGTGGTGCACACCACCGCAAGCCCGAAAACAATCGAGGCCATCGCCGCGCGCGCCGCCTCCTATGACGTCGATGTGGTCGATGCCGCGGTCAGCGGAGGTCCGCACGACATCGCGGCCGGCAGGCTCACGCTGTTCGTCGGCGGCGCCGATGACAGCGGTGACACGGCTGCGACCGGTGTTGGGCTGCTACGGCGATCCGGTGCTGCACGTCGGGCCCAGCGGCGCCGGCCAGAAGGTGAAGCTGGTCAACAACGCACTGTTCGCGGGTCACATCGGGCTGCTCGCGGAGGCAATCCGGCTGGGTGAGCGGCTTGGCGTGCCGGAGTCGACATTGCTGGCCGCGCTGGCTCACGGCAGCGCAACCAGCCGGGTGCTGAGCCTGGTCGCGGCCAGGGGTTCCGTCGCGTCGTTTGTCGAGGTTGCGGGTGATTTCGTCGGCAAAGACGTGGCCGTCGTCCGCGGCATCGCCGAGGAACTCGGCAGTGATCTCGGTGTGCTGGACGACGTCATCAAGGTCATGGACGGCGCCGGGAAGGTCTGACATGGCAGCGATGTGGTTCTTTTCGGTTCGCCCGGAAACCGCTACCGTTAGCGTTACAGTCAGGCATTCAACCGTAAAGGTTCCAGCCCCGCAGCGCGCCACGGAGGAGTGTGCAATGACCAAGCCGAAGCTCGTCTTCGATCCGTTCTCCGAAGAGTTCTTCAACAACCCCTTCGAGATATATCGACGGATGCGCGAGGAAGCGCCGCTGTACTACGACGAGAAAGAGGACTTCTACGCGCTGACCCGCCACGAGGACGTGGCGGCCGCATTCAAAGATTTCGAGACCTACTCGTCGGCGCGTGGCTGCGACCTGGCAATGGTGCGCCAGGGCGTGCCCGCCGAGCAGAAGTCGATCATCTTCATGGACCCGCCGGACCACCGCCACATGCGCAGCCTGCTCAACAAGGCGTTCACACCGCGGGCCATCCAATCGCAAAAGGAGACGATCGTCGAACTGGTCGAGAAGTACCTGGGAGCCGTCGACGGCGATCACTTCGACGTCGTCCAGGACTTCTCCGGACCATTCCCCGTCGAAGTAATCACCACGATGATGGGGGTGCCGGAGGAATTCCGCCAGCAGGTGCGGCATTGGATCGACACCAGCCTGCACCGCGAACCGGGACAGGTGGAGGTCAGCAAGGCCGGGATGCAGGCCAACATCGACAGCGCGATGTACTACTTCAGCCTGGTGCAGGAGCGGCGCAAGAACCCGCAGGACGACTTCATCAGCAGGCTGATCGCCGCCGAAATTCCCGGCGAAAACGGTCAGGCTCGCAAGCTCGACGATGTTGAAATCACCGGTTTCTCAACGCTTTTGGGCGGCGCGGGCGCCGAGACCGTCACCAAGCTGCTCGGCAACGCGGCGGTGATCTTCGCCGGCAACCCTGACCAGTGGCAGAAGCTGCAGGACGACCGCAGCAAGATTCCGGCGGCGGTGGAAGAGCTGTTGCGCTACGAAGGGCCGGTCCAATACAACGTCCGCTACACCCTCAAAGAGGCTCACGTCAGTGGTGGCGTGATTCCCGCGGGCAAACCGGTGTTCCTCATCGGGGCCGCAGCGAACCGCGATCCGGATGCCTTCACCGACGCCGACACATTCAACATCGAGCGCGACCAGACCGAGGCGCAGCACCTCGGTCTCGGGTACGGGATTCACAGTTGCCTTGGTGCGGCGTTGGCTCGCCTGGAAAGCAGGATCGCACTGGACAAGCTGCTCGACTTCATGCCCCGCTACGAAGTGAACTGGGACGGCCTCCAGCGCGTCCACATGCAAAACGTCGCAGGCTGGCAGAACGTACCCGTCAAGGTATTGCGGTGAGGGGGCCGCGATGAGAATCGAAGTCGACTGGGGTCTCTGCGAAAGCAACGGGGTGTGTATGGGCATCATCCCGGAGGTCTTTCACCTCGGGGACGACGACATGCTGACCGTCTTGCAACCAGAAGTCACGCCGGAGAACGAGTCACAGGTGCGCGAAGCCGTCCGCCAATGCCCCCGGCAGGCGATCTCGATCGTGGAGTAGCGATCAGCTACTGGCCGAAGGTATCTCGAACCCGGCGAGGATAACCGCGTTGCAGTCGGCTGCCGCTTGGCGCAATTTCGCCGCCTTTTGGTAAGCCTCGGACTCATACCACGCGCGGGCCGCATCCACCGATTCGAATTCCAGCACAACGGTCTGGTCGCCGTGCCAGGTGCCCTCGATGACTTTGGGCGCGGTATCTACCGCAAGAATGTTGACGCCACCCATCGCTGCTCCCGCAGCCTGGCCGTAAGCCTTCATGCCCTCCGGATCCTTAATGGCCTCGGTAAGGATGACATACCCCTTAGCCATTGAATCTCCTTACCTGCGTGCGTGTCTGGTCAGGTCTCACTGATGGCCTGTTCGGGGCAGCATTGGATGGCCTCTCGGGTAGCTGCCTCCAATTCCGTTGGGACATCGGATGCTATCGCTACCGCGTAGCCGTCGTCGGTCAGGCTGAACACTTCTGGGCAGAGCGTGACGCACACGCCATGACCGCGACAGCGCTGGTCGTCAACCGAAACCCTCATGCCGGCGTGAACTCCAGGTGCAGCTCCGTCAGGCCGCGCAGGATGTAGGTCCGAACATATTGGTAGCGGCGGTCATTCGCCGGACCATGAACGCGCTCGTTGATCCTGATGTCAGACGTCCGGTCGAGCAGCCGCTCGATCGCCACCCGGGTTTCGGCTCGCGCCAGCGGCGCACCTGGGCAACTGTGGATGCCCCGTCCGAACGAGAGATGCTGCCGGGCGTTCTTGCGGGCCGGATCGAATGTGGTGGGGTCTTCGAACCGGCGCGGATCACGGTTGGCGGCCGCCTGCAGAACCATCACGGTGGTGCCTGCGGGAAGGTCGACTCCGCCGACGGTCACGGGCACCCGGTTCAAACGGAAGTCCCCCTTGACCGGGCTCTCGATGCGCAGCGCCTCTTCGATGAAGTTGGGGATCAGGCTGCGGTCCTTGCGCAACTGCGCCTGGATGTCGGGGCGCTCCCCGATGGTCTGCAACGCGGCACCGAGCAGCCGCACGGTGGTCTCCTGGCCCGCCGAGAAGACGTTGCTGGCGACCCGGGCCACGTCTTCGACGTCGGGAATCGAGCCGTCGGGGAATGTCGCGGTGGCCAGGCCGGTCAGCACGTCGTCGCGGGGCTCGCGGCGGCGGTCCCGCACGTAGTCGGAGAAGGTCCCGTAGAGGAATTCCAGCGGGTTGTGCGCCAGCGCTTCCTTGCCGGTGCCCCCGACGCCGCCGCCCGAGTGCTGGCGGATGTTCTTGACGAACTGATCGCGATCCTCCTCGGGCACGCCCAGCAGGTCGGCGATGACCAGCAGCGTGAAGGGGCCCGCGAAGCCCTTGATGAACTCGCCCTCGCCGGGAGCCAGGAATGCGTCGAGCGCCCGGTCGGCGAGCTCCCACATGGCGTCCTCGTTCTCCTTGAGGCGCTTAGGGGTGATCAGCCGCATCAGCAGGGCGCGGTGGTTGGTGTGTGTCGGCGGGTCGAGCGTTGGCAGCTGGTCGCTGAACGGCAGCTCGTCGCGATGTTGTTCGATCAGCTCTGTGATGTCGTCACCCTCGATCGGTACCGGAAAGCCGGGAAACGGGCCGGTCACCGAGATGCACGACGAGAACGTCTCGGCATCGTTCAGCACAACGCAGGCCTCGTCCCAGCCAGTCACCATGGTGACCCCGTGATGGTCTTCCCGGGTCACGGGGCACTGCTGCCGGAGAGCCTCGTAGTAGGGGTACGGGTTCTCGACGAGCCGGCGATCGCGGAAGAAATCCATCTCGGCGAAGTCGTTCACCATCTCTTGCTCCGTTCGAATCTCGGCTAGTGAGAACGTGCCTCTCAGAGATGAGTATTACATTTCCATATGGCATGTTCGTCGTCAACGGCGCCCCCTCTCTGGGGGCGCAGAAAGGGCCGGACTTTTAGCTGGCAGGAACCAGATCAGCAGCGACCGACGGGCATGCCAGTAGCCCGCTTCGGAAGATCTCGATATGACCGATCGAGCCGTGCGGTACAGCGGCGGCGGCCAGCGCCGCAGCCTTGAACGTCTGCGCGGCCATGCTCAGCCGATGTTGTACCAGGCCAACGCTGTCGTCGAGCTCGGCCGGCCAGTTCTCCCCCCACAGCGTGACCTCGGTGACGCCATGATCGAGGGCCTGCAACACGCCTTGCCGCACCCGCGAGTCGCATCCGAACAGATCCGCCGCGGCCGCCAGCGCCTGGGGACGGGGACGGGATTCCACCGATGCCAAGGCGTCTTCGAGGTCGAGTACCTGAGCTCCGAGGATCTGCAGTGGCCGATCGTCAGGGTGGTCGGCAACGAGCACGGTGACGTCCCATCCCGCCATCGCCCGGTCGAAGAGCCAGCCGCCGGCGAACCTCACCACGTCGACGACGCTGGCGGCGACGACGTCGAGCCGGTATCTCATGTCTGTCTTCGGCGGCGCGAAGTCCCGTGCCAGTGTCTCCGCGTACTGCTTGAACACCTCGGTCAGTGGTATCGAAGGATCGAGCAACCATGTGGTTTCCATTCCGTGGACGAAGGCGAGAATTTCTACTGCCTTGACGGCGGGGTCTATGTCTGTGCGGTACCGGCCGTCCGCCTGACCACGGCGGATGAGCTCGGCGACGATGTCGATCGCAGCCCGGTGCCTGGCCAGCATGCGGTCGTGCAGCGGAGCGTCGGGAAGGATGTTTTCGACCAGCAGCACAGTGAACGTGCCCACCAGTTCGGGTGCCCGGTGGAAGCGATCAGCGACCTGAGCGATCTGGTCGAGAAGATCGCCGGTCCGGTCGGCGTGGGAGTCGTCATCGAGGTCACGCGCGTCGAGCACCGCTTGCAACAGCTGCTCCTTGGATTCAAAGTGATGCAGCAGTCCGGCGGGGGTGACTCCGGCTTCGCCGGCGATCTGGGCGAGAGTGGTGTTGCGCCAGCCGTTGCGCGTGAGGAGGCGCTGTGCGACCGCGAGGATCCGCTGCTTGCGGTCCTCACCTTTGGCGAGAAGCGTGTCGTATCGCCGTGCGTCGGGCACCGGACTCCTTATCGATTGGCCGGGCTAAACCAACCTAATGAACACACAGTAGGTTGGTTTGCCCGCTGTGACAAGGGTCTCACCTGAGACGCCTTTTCGGCGGGGTATTACGCCCGCGCCAGGCCCGCGCTAGTTCACGAGCTCGACCAGGGTGGCGTTGGCGGTGCCGCCGCCTTCGCACATGGTCTGCAGCCCGTACCGAATCCCGTTATCGCGCATGTGGTAGGCCATGCGCGTCATCAGCACCGCACCGGAAGCGCCCAGCGGGTGTCCCAGCGCGATGGCGCCGCCCAGCGGATTGACCCGACGCGGGTCGGCTCCCGTTTCTGCGAGCCACGCCAGCGGGACCGGTGCAAAGGCTTCGTTCACCTCGAAGACGCCCACTTCAGACAGCGGGACGCCCGCCTTGGTCAGCACCTTCTCGGTCGCCGGAATGGGGCCGGTGAGCATGAGCACCGGATCCGCGCCGGTGACCGCACCCGCGCGGTAGCGCACAATCGGGGTCAACCCCAGCTCAAGTGCCATCTGCGATGTGGTCACCAGCAGCGCGGCCGCGCCGTCGGAGATCTGCGAGGAATTGCCCGCGTGGATCACCCCGTCGTCGACGAACGCGGGCTTGAGCGCAGCCAGTTTCTCGACGCTGGTCCCACGTCGCACGCCCTCGTCAGCGACGACGACGGTGCCTTCGCCGCCTTCGGCTTCATCGACGAACACCGGCACGATCTGGTCGATGAAGGCACCGCTGTCCTGGGCTGCAGCGGCCCGTTCGTGGGACTGGACCGAGTATTCGTCGAGCTGGCTGCGGGAGAACCCCCACTTCTTGGCGATCATCTCCGCCGACAGGCCCTGGTTGAAGGAGAAGTCGTCATAGCGGGCAAGGACTTTCGGACCGTAGGGCATTCCGGTGGCCCGGGCCGCACCGAGCGGAACGCGGCTCATCACCTCGACACCGCCGGCCACCACGACATCTTGCTGGCCTGACATCACCGCCTGCACCGCGAAATCGAGGGCCTGCTGGCTGGAACCGCATGCCCGGTTGACCGTGGTCCCCGGGATGCTCTCGGGCCAGCCGGCAGCCAGAACCGCGTAGCGCCCGATATTGCTGGACTGGTCACCAACCTGGGACACGCATCCCCAGATCACGTCGTCGACGATCTCCGGACCGATACCGGTGCGTTCCAGAAGTTCATTGAGGACGACTGCGGACAGGTCAGCGGCGTGCATACCCGACAACCCGCCGTTACGCTTGCCGACCGCGGTACGCACCGCCTCGACGATGACTGTCTCACGCATATTTACTCCGATCAGTCCGACCTCGATACCGCCCACCGACCAGTAAACGACGGCTCTCGCCGCTGCGCGAAAGCGGCATAGGCGGCCGCTGCATCTGCCGTCGCGAAGTTGACGACCTGCGCGCGAGCCTCGTTGGCCAGTGCGTCGCGCAGGGTGCGGTCGGCGCCCTCGTTCAGCAGTGCCTTGGTCTGGGCGAGCGCGATCGGTGGACCGGCTGCCAGCCGGTCGGCGAGATCCGTGACGAACGCGTCGATCTCCGCGGCAGAAACCACCCAGGTCACCAGGTTCAGGGCGTGGGCTTCCACGGCGTCGATAGTCTCGGCGAGCAGCGCGAGCCGCTTAGCCTGTTGCAAACCAACGAGTTTGGGCAACAGCCAGGAACCGCCGAGGTCGACTGACAGACCACGCTTGGAAAAGATCTGGGAGAAGGTTGATTCCGGCGTCGCGACCACCAAATCACAACCCAGTGCGAGGTTCCATCCCGCGCCGACTGCGACCCCGGTCACTTTGGCAATCGTCGGAATCGGGAGCTCGTGCAGGGCCAATGCCACGTCGGTCAAGCGCTGCAACTTGTATTTGGGATGAATGTCGTCGGGAACCGAGATGTCGGCGCCGGAGCAGAAGCTCCCGCCGGAGCCGGTGATCACGAGCGCGCGCACGCTGCGGTCACGACCGGCCAAGTTAAGCGCGTCCCGCAACGCGAGCCACAGCTCCGGGCTGATCGCGTTCTTGCGGCGCGGACGGTTCAGGGTCAGCGTGCGCACCCCATCGCGGTCTTCCGACAGCAGCACAGGGTCGTCGGTCGCGGTCATCAGCTGCGAGCGGTCATCACATCACCATGCCGCCGTCCACCGGGAGCACCTGCCCGGTGATGTAGGACGCGGCATCGGATGCGAGGAATACGAACGCGCCGGCGACCTCCTCCGGTTCGGCCCAGCGCTTCAACGGAATTCGGGCCATCATGTTGGCCGCGAATTTTTCATTGGTGCGAATGGTCTCGGTCATGCGGGTCGCCGCCAGTGGCGCCAGCGCGTTGACCAGAATGTTGTTGCGTGCCATCTCACGCGCCAACGATTTGGTGAACCCGATAATGCTGGCCTTGGCGGCCGAATAATTCACCTGGCCAAGCGTGCCGGTGATCCCGGCTGACGAGACGACGTTGATGATGCGGCCAGTGCCGTCGGTGGGCAGGAAGCCGAGTGCGGCCTGAGTGCAGTGAAAGGCGCCCATGAGGTGGATATCGAGTACCCGATGGAAACTCTCGTCGGTGAGATCGGCGAACATCGCCGGTGCGGTCACTCCGGCGTTGTTGACCAGAATGTGCAGCGTCCCCTCGGTCAGCCCGGCGGCGCGTGCGGCCGCAGCGTCCGCCGCCTGGCGGTCGCGGACGTCGAGCGCGATGCTGTCGGCCTTGCCGCCGTTGGCGTAAATGCCTTCGACCACAGCCGAAGCGGCGTCCGCGTCGAGGTCGCTGACGAGTACCGCCGCCCCGGCGGCGGCCAACGCGCGCGCGACCGCCGCGCCGATCCCGCCGCCGGCACCGGTTACCAATGCCGATCGGCCGGTGAGGTCGAACAGCGGATTGGCCATCAGTAGCTCCTCGGCAATTTCAGAACATGGGCTCCCAAGAAGTTCAGGATCATCTCCTGGCTGATCGGCGCGATCTTCATCAGCCGGGCCTCACGGAAGTAGCGTGCGACATGATATTCCTCCGCATAGCCCATGCCGCCGTGGGTTTGCAATGCCCGGTCCGCGGCGGTAAAGCCGGCATCGGCGCACAGGTATTTGGCGGTATTTGCTTCGCGCCCACAGGGTTTGCCGTTGTCATAGAGCCAAGTGGCCTTACGTAACATCAGTTCGGCGGCGTCCAGCTGGGCCAGCGAGTCGGCGAGTGGAAACTGGATGCCCTGGTTCATGCCGATCGGCCGGCCAAAAACCTCGCGAGCGTTGGCGTACTTCACCGCTTTGTCCAGCGCCACCCTGCCGATGCCCAGCGCTTCGGCGGCGATCAGCATCCGCTCCGGGTTCAGGCCGTCCAGGATGTACTGAAAACCCTTGCCTTCCTCGCCGACTCGATCCTCGACCGGCACCTCCAGATTGTCGATGAACAGCTCGTTGGAGCTGACGGCGTTGCGGCCCATCTTGCGGATCGGGCGAACGTCGACCCGGCTGCGGTCGAGGTCAGTGAGGAACAACGTCATCCCGTCGGTCTTCTTGGCGACTTCCTCGTAGCTTTGGGTGCGGGTCAGCAGCAGGATCTTGTCGGATTCCATCGCTTTGGAGATCCACACCTTGCGGCCGTTGACGACATAGCGATCCCCGTCGCGTTTGGCGAAGGTGGTGATGCGCGACGTGTCGAGCCCGGCACCGGGTTCGGTCACTCCGAAGCAGACATGCACTTCACCGGTCGCGACGGAAGGCAGCGTGCGCGCCTTGAGTTCCTCGGAGCCGTGCACCACCACCGGTTGCATACCGAAGATCGACAGGTGGATTGAGCTGGCGGCGTTCATGGCGCCGCCGGATTTGGCGACCTCCTCGAGCAACAGTGTGGCTTCGGTGATTCCGAGGCCATGGCCGCCGTACTCGGTCGGAATCGTCATACCCAGCCAGCCGCCGTCGGCGATGGCCCGGTAGAACTCGGTCGGAAACTCGTGCGCCTGGTCTTTTTCCATCCAGTACTGGTCGTCGAATTTCCGCGCCAACTCGGCGACTGACCGTCGGATCAACTCTTGGTCGTCAGTCAGCTCGAAATTCATTCCACCGCCGGGCACTGCTGGATCTCCTTTGGTCGAAATGCACCGGCGCACTTGCATTCCGGCGGCGTGTTTTTTCAGTCTCTGTTGCCGGTGAGTTCTTTCGCGTTAGCTGCAAAGTCCGCAAATGAAGAACCCGCCCTGGTCTCTTTGTGGTGACTGAGCGCCTGAATGGACACGTCGTGCCCCTCAGCGGCCTTGCGTAGCGCGCCGACTGTTGCCTGTTCGCGGGTGATGTGGGTGAAGGGGTCGAACGAGTACCAGCGCATCGCGTTCTCGTGAGTCATCTTCCTGATCTCGTCGTCCGGCACGTTGTTCAGCGACAGGACATCCCAAAGCTCCTCGGGTGCGCCCGGCCACATCGAGTCGCTGTGCGGGTAGTCGGCCTCCCAGGCGATGTTGTCGATGCCGATCATGTTGCGCAGCTGCACGCCTACCTTGTCGCTGATGAAGCAGGTCAGGAAGTGCTCACGAAAAACCTCGCTGGGCAGCTTGCCGCCAAAGTTTTGGTGCGTCCACGTCGAATGCATCTCGAACGTGCGGTCCGCTCGCTCCAGGAAGTATGGGATCCACCCGGTGCCGCCCTCCGAGAGGGCGATCTTCAGATCCGGGTACTCCTTGATCGGCCTGGACCACAGCAGATCAGCGGCGGCCTGCACGATGTTCATCGGCTGCAGCGTGATCATCACGTCCATCGGCGCATCGGGTGCCGTGATCGCCAGCCTGCCCGAGGATCCGATGTGCACGTTCATCACGGTGTTGGTGTCGCACAACGCCTTCCACAGCGGATTCCAGTACTCGTTGTGGAAACTCGGATAACCCATCGCGGCCGGATTCTCGGTGAACGTCAGTGCGTGCACACCCTTCTTCGACACGCGCCGCACTTCCTCGGCGCACGCCTCGGCGTCCCAGATCACCGGCAACGCCATCGGAATGAACCGCGCCGGATACGCGCCGCACCACTCGTCGATGTGCCAGTCGTTGTAAGCCTGCACCAGCGCCACCGAGAACTCTGGATCTTCGGTGGCGAACAGGCGTCCGGCGAAGCCGGGAAAGGACGGGAAGCAAATCGAGGCCAGGATGCCCCCGGCGTTCATGTCCTTGATGCGTTCGTCGACGTTGTAGCAACCCGGCCTGATCTCATCCAGACCCTGCGGTTCCAGACCGTATTCTTCCTTTGGCCGGCCGGCGACCGCGTTGAGTGCCACGTTCGGGATTACCGTGTCACGGAACTTCCACATGTCCGAGCCGTCGGGGTTGTGCACCAGCCGAGGCGCGTCGTCCAGATACTTCTTCGACAGGTGGTCTTTGAACATGTCAGGCGGCTCGACGGTGTGGTCGTCGACGCTGATCAGGATCATGTCTTCTTTGTTCATGGCCCTTCCTTCCATCGAATCCTTCGGACGCGCTGCTCCCGCACAGCATCGGCGAACCGCCACCCAGCGCCTAGATCACTATTTTGAAAACTATCTTCTCGCGATGCGAGAATCAACATCCAGGAGCTCTTGCGGCGAATCCCACCGGCCTGACCAGGGGCTCGACGAATAGGCGGATTGCCGCTCCTGGGCGGCTCACGGCAACAACGCGGTGGGGCAAATGCCCGGGTCGCCTACCCAACCGGAACGAAACCTGACGTTGTCTCTTTAAGCTGGGCGGTTGCACCGCCGCCTGGGCCGGCAACACCGCACCCATGGCGCCAGTAACTTCGGCCGGTGCGGATCCCAATCCGTCGGCATTGACCAACCGACCGAATCATGCAAGTCTATTGGTTAGAAATGAGAATCTGATTCTCTTTGGCCGAGAGGAGACTGCGGATGCGCCTACAGCCGCTGCCCGCAGACCGGTGGGATGAGGCTGTCCAGCGGTCGCTGTCCGGCATGCTGCCCCCGGAACGTTGCAACCCGCGGGACGCTGGCAACGCGCTCGCGACGTTCGCCAACCACCCAGCACTGGCCAAGGCATTTCTCCGGTTCAACATTCACCTCTTGTATTCCTCCACGCTGCCACCGCGCATCCGCGAACTGGCCATCCTGCGGGTCGCGCATCGTCGCGACTGTGTCTACGAGTGGACCCATCACGTAGCCCTGGCCAAAGAAGCCGGATTACGCGACGACGAGATAGCCGCGGTTCGTCGGGGCGACGCCGCCGGCGAGTTCGAGCGCGCAGTGCTCACCGGGGTCGACGAGCTCGACGAGAAATCCCAGTTGTCCGACGAAACCTGGGCCGCGCTCGGCGAGCGCCTGAACGAGCGCCAACGGATGGATTTCGTCTTCACGGTCGGCTGCTACACCCTGCTGGCCATGGCCTTCAACACTTTTGGCGTACAGCTCGAGAACGCCGAACAAGACGGATAAGAGAGGTAGAACGTTGCCCCACTTCGCGAAACCAGCTCCGGGAAGCTGGACGGAAAATTATCCCGAACTGGGGACCGCACCGGTCGATTACAGCGACTCGGTCGATCCGGCATTCTTCGAAGCCGAGCGCGAGGCGATCTTCAAGCGGACGTGGCTCAACGTCGGCCGAGTAGAGCGGCTACCGCGCACCGGCAGCTATTTCACCAAGGAGCTGCCGTCGGCAGGCCCCGGTATGTCGGTGATCGTCGTCAAGACCAAAGACGGCTCCGTCAAGGCGTTTCACAACCTCTGCCGCCACCGCGGAAACAAGCTGGTGTGGAACGACTATCCACATGAGGAGACCTCAGGCACCTGCCGGCAGTTCATCTGCAAGTACCACGCCTGGCGCTACAGCCTCGATGGTGATCTGACGTTCATCCAACAGGAGGATGAATTCTTCGACGTCGACAAGAGCCAGTACGGACTCGTGCCGGTGCGCTGCGAGGTGTGGGAAGGATTCATCTTCATCAATTTCGACCAACAAGCAAAGCCACTCGCTGACTATCTTGGACCACTGGCCAAAGGCATCGAGGGCTACCCGTTCCACGAGATGACCGAGGTCTACTCCTACAAGGCCGAGGTCGGCAGCAACTGGAAGCTGTTCATCGACGCGTTCGCCGAGTTCTACCACGCCCCGGTGCTGCACCAAAAGCAGTACACCCCAGAAGAAGCCGCCAAGATCATAAAGCACGGCTTCGAAGCGCTGCACTACGAGGTGGCCAGCCCGCACGGGATGGTCTCCGTGTGGGGAGGTCAATCGCCGCCCGCGGACCTGAAGATGGTGAAGCCTATGGATAGGGTGCTGCGCAGCGGGCTGTTCGGTCCCTGGGAGCGTCCCGACGTCATCGAGCAGCTCGATCCGCTGCCGTCTGGCGTCAACCCGGCCGGAGCGCCGCAGTGGGGCATCGATTCGTTCCACTTCTTCCCCAACTTCATGCTGCTGATCTGGGCCCCCGGCTGGTACCTGACCTACCACTACTGGCCGACTGCCGTGGACAAGCACATCTTCGAGGGGACCATGTATTTCGTTCCTCCGAAGAACGCCCGCGAACGGTTGGCCCAGGAGCTGGCGGCGGTGACGTTCAAGGAGTACGCGCTGCAGGACGCCAACACGCTGGAAGCCACCCAAACCATGATCGGCACCAAAGTGGTCCGCGACTTCCCACTGTGCGATCAAGAAATCCTGCTGCGCAGCCTGCACAAGGTGGCCGGTGACTATGTGAAGGAGTACCGCAACAATGGCTCTGCCCGCTGAATTCGGCGATCTCGAGCCCTACTTGGATTGGGACCTCGCCACCGAACCCGAGCGTTACACCAAGCGGCTGGCCTCGACGATGACCGAGATGCAGGCGTTCTATGACGCCGCATTCCCCCGCATGAACGACGTAATCGCCTACTGCGATAAGTTCCCCTTGGATGACCTGCCCGAGGATGCACGGACGCTCATGCACATGATGCAGTCGCTGATCAACGTGTCGTTCCCGATCGAGGCATGGAAGCAGCCCAAGGTGCCCGACAGTGGGGCCACCTACCTTGACTGCATCCGGGAGCCGGTGATCTGACATTGTCCCGCGCTCTTCGCGCAAGCGGCTCATCGCAGCTGACGCTCAAGGCCGCCGGGCTGCTCGACGTCGACGCCGGTGAGATCCTGCGGCCCGGCATCCTGCAGATCGAGGGCGACCAGATCGTCAGTGTCGGAGACGGCACCGCCTCGGTCGAGGCTGACCTGATCGATCTCGGCGACCAGATCCTGCTGCCCGGGCTGATGGACATGGAGGTCAACCTCCTGATGGGCGGACGCGGGGAGAAACCCGGTCTGTCCCAGGTCCAGGACGACCCGCCGACGCGGGTATTGCGCGCGGTCGGCAATGCCCGCCGCACACTGCGCGCCGGGTTCACCACCGTGCGCAACCTGGGTCTGTTCGTCAAGACCGGCGGCTACCTCCTGGATGTCGCGCTGGGCAAGGCCATTGCCGCGGGCTGGATCGACGGGCCGCGGGTGGTGCCTGCCGGACATGCCATTACGCCCACCGGCGGGCATCTGGATCCGACCATGTTCGCGGCGTTCGCACCGCATGTGTTGGACTTGACGGTCGAGGAAGGCGTCGCCAACGGAATCGACGAGATCCGCAAGGCGGTGCGTTACCAGATCAAGCACGGTGCCGAGCTGATCAAGGTCTGCTGCTCTGGTGGGGTGATGTCGCTGACGGGGCCCCCTGGCGCGCAGCATTATTCGGATGAGGAGCTGCGCGCGATCGTCGACGAGGCACACCGGCGCGGGCTGCGAGTCGCCGCGCACACCCACGGCGCCGACGCGGTCAGGCACGCCGTCGCCGCCGGTATCGACTGCATCGAGCACGGATTTTTGATCGATGACGACGCGATCGCGACGATGGTCGAGCATGGCACATTCCTGGTGTCCACCCGGCGGCTGGCCGATGGCGATGCCATGGACGTCTCCCATGCCCCGCCCGAACTGCAGGCCAAGGCCGCCGAGATGTTCCCGAAGGCGCGCACCTCGATGCTGGCCGCCTACGAAGCCGGTGTGAAGATCGCGGTCGGCACCGACGCCCCCGCGATACCGCACGGGCGCAATGCCGACGAGCTTGTCACCCTTGTCGAATGGGGCCTGCCGCCGTTGGCGGTGCTGAGGGCGGCTACGGTGACTGCGGCCGAGCTGATCAACGCAGGCGACCGGGGACGGCTCGCGCCGGGCCAGCTCGCCGATATCATCGCGGTGCCGGGAAACCCGTTGGAAGACATAACCGTTACTCAGAACGTCAGCTTTGTCATGAAAGGCGGCAAGGTGTATGTCGACAAAACAGCCAACCAGAACTGACGATCTGGTCGAGATCCAGCAGCTGCTGGCCCGTTACGCGCTGACCATCACCCAGGAAGACATCGACGGTCTACTCGGCGTCTTCACACCTGACGGAACCTACAGCGCCTTCGGTGACACATACAGCCTGGACAAGTTCCCGGAGTTAGTGGCCGCCGCACCAAAGGGCTTGTTTCTCACCGGGACTGCGGTGGTCGAGCTCGACGGCGATTCGGCGAGCGGCACGCAACCGTTGTGCTTTATCGACCACGCCACTCATGACATGCGGATCGGCTACTACCGCGACACCTACTCCCGAACCGCCGATGGGTGGCGGCTGAAGACCCGTGCCATGACATTCATCCGCCGCAGCGGCGTGCACGACTCCGGGCGCCCGCACGCGGTCGGTCGCCCACAGCCGTGAATGTCGAGCAGTTCCGTGCGGATCTGCGCGCGTGGCTCGACGACAATGATCTGACTCCCGGACCTGACCACTCGCTGCAAGGCCAGATGCAGCAGCTCGCACGCGTCCACCGGGCTCTCTACGACGCCGATTGGATGCGGTATGGCTGGCCCGTCGAAGTCGGTGGACTGGGTGGGCCCGCGGTGCTTCGCGCAATCGTCGGCGAGGAGGTGGTCGGCCGCCGTCTGGCCGAACCCGGCCCCTACTCGATGGTCGAGGTGCTCGCACCCACCATGATCGATTACGCCCCTGCAGAACTCGCGGCAGAAATGGTGCCGCGGCTGCTCAGCGGCCGCGAGCAATGGTGTCAAGGCTTCTCCGAACCGGGATCGGGCAGCGACTTGGCGTCGCTGGCTACCCGCGCCACCCCCCAAGGGGATAACTGGATTGTCAACGGGCAGAAGGTCTGGACCAGCTTCGCGCAGTTCTCGACCCGGTGCATCCTGCTCACCCGCACCGCACCGGGGCACGAGGGAATTACCGCATTCTTCGTCGACCTGGATACGCCAGGTATCACCATTAGGCCGCTGCGCACGATGCACGGGGTCGACGAATTCTGCGAGGTGTACTACGACGATGTGGTGATCCCGGCGAGCCGGATGCTCGGTCAGCCGGGAGACGGCTGGCGGCTCGCGATGGACCTGTTGCCCTATGAGCGCTCCACCTGCTTTTGGCAGCGGATCGCTTACCTCTACTCACGGTTCGATGAGCTCATCAGGGAGGCTTCCAACGTCGGCGAGTCCGACGACCACGATGAATTCGAGCTTGGCTCCGCCTATCTCGCGCTGCACACGCTGCGTTGCCGGTCCCGCGCGACCCAACACCGATTGCGCGACGGGGCGCGGCTCGGCCCGGATACCTCCATCGACAAGGTGCTGTTGGCCTCCGCTGAGCAACGGCTCTATGACACCGTCCGCGACCTGCTGCCCGGGGCTCTCGAGCTCGAAGACACACCGTGGCGGTCGGAATACTTGTACTCGCGCGCGGCGACCATTTACGGCGGTACCGCCGAGATTCAGCGCAATATCATCGCCCGCCGGCTGCTCGACCTCGGGAAGGAGTGATCGTGGACCTCTCAACAGATCCCGAGTCGCTGCACCTGCTGGCCGAATCGGTGCGAACGACGATGACCGCAGCCTCGGGCGCCAAGCTCGACGCGGCGCTGACCGAACTCGGCTGGCTCGACATGCTGGACGAAATCCCGGATATCGCAATTTCTTTGGTGTTCCGGCTGCTCGGCGAGACGGGCGCGCACGCCCCCGTGCTCAACGACGTCGTGCTGCACGCGGCCGGAGGTGTGCCAGGAGGTACTCCGTCGATGCCGTTCGCGGGTGGCTCATGGGTGGTGTGGGGGCGCGGCGACGGCTCCAGTTCGGCGCTCGACGGCGAGCTGCCGATACATCGTGTGGCGCAAGGAGATCCACTGCCAGTGGCTGCGCTGGCTGCGGGACGGCTGGCGCTGGGCTGGTGGCTGGTCGGCACCAGCCGGGCGATGCTGTCGCTGGCGCGCCAGCATGCCGTGGACCGCGTTCAGTTCGGCCGGCGCATCAGCTCGTTTCAGGCGATCCGGCACCGGCTGGCCGAGACTCTCGTCGCAATCGAGGGCGCCGAGGCGACCCTGCAGGCAGCCATAGACGCCCCAGACGACTCCGGCGCTTTGGCTTGCTTGCTGGCCAAGGCCGCAGCAGGCCAGGCGGCGCTGACCGCCGCGCGCCACTGTCAGCAGGTGCTCGGTGGAATCGGCTTCACCGCAGAGCACCCGCTGCACCGCCACGTCAAGCGGGCGTTGATCTTGGACGGACTGCTCGGCAGTACGCGCGAACTGACCCGGGAGGCCGGAGCGACGTTGCGGGCCACAGGCTCTGCGCCGCGGCTGGCACAGCTGTAGCGGTAGCTGCACTGCCGATCAGGTTCGGCAAGTCAACGGCCGGTCACACCGTCGATGAGCTCGCGGAGGATATCGGCGTGGCCGGCGTGGCGGGCCGTTTCCTCGAGGAGGTGCGCCAGGATCCACCGCAGGGTGAGGTGGCCGCTGTCGTCGGCGATCACGCTGACTTCGTCGAGCGTGGGGGTGGCGGCGATGACCGCATCGACATCGGCCCAGGTCTGCCGGTATGCAGTCAGCGCGGCATCAACGGTGTCCTGGGATGTAGCGGGCATGGGCGAAGGTTTCTCCCCACCGGCGAATCGATGAATGATCCAGAGCCGCTCCGCGTTAGCCAGGTGGCGGACAAGCCACAGCAGAGTAGTACCACTGGCCACCGGTGATTGATGGGCCGCCGCCTCGTCGACTCCGATGACCTTGCGCACTAAGGATTCCCGCTGATACTGCAGCAGCGTCATCAACACTTCTCGTTCGTCGCCCGATGATCGGGGTGGCTTTTGATCCACCATGCCCCACATTGTCTGACCCGAGGGCGACGCACGGTTCTCCAGGGCAACCATCGCGCCGCCTAGAATTGGCACACATGAGTCACCCCGACGCACCTCGCAGCCAGGTCGGCGTCGCGTCTTTGATCCTGGGTGTAGTCGCACTCATCACATGCCGGCTGCTGATCGGGGTACCTCTCGGTATCGCGGCGCTGTTGACTGGCGATATTGCCCGGCGGCGAGTCAAACGCGGCGAAGCAAACAATCCCCGAATTGCGATGGCCGGCATGGTGTTGGGGGTGATAGCGATCCTCGCAGGGCTCGTCGCCATCGGCTACTACTCCTGGTTGGACGCCCAAACGCCTGATCACTAATGCTTTGTCTATGGGGCCTGGACACACTGCTGAGAGTCAGATGCCCCGTCGCGCCGGCTAATTGCGCGGCAGGCCGAGTATTCGCTCGGCGATGATGTTCCGCTGGATTTCGGAAGTGCCACCGGCGATGGTCGCGGCGAAGCTGCGCACGTACCGGTCGAACCAACTGCGGTAGTGGCTGTCCAGGTTCAGCGGGGCGAAGGGGGCGGTGACCGCGCGGTACACGAGACCGTCGGCGCCCGCGGCGTTCAGCGCGTCCTCGGAGGCTCGTTGCAGGGCCTCCGAGCCGAGGAGCTTGAGCACCGACTGGGCGGGTACATCCTCTTCCCCACGGGCGGCCCGCGCCAGGGCCGCCGACCCCAGCAGCCGCAGCGCCTGGGAATCCATCACCAGGGTGGCGTAGCGATCCCGCTCCAGCACCCCCGATGGACTGAAATCGACGGTCAGTTGCTGCAATAAGTCGACGTATCCCATCCACAGCATGACGCGTTCGTGGCCGAGTGAACCGGTTGCCACCCGCCAGCCCTCATCGAGCTCGCCCACCAAATTCTCGACCGGCACGCGCGCATCAGTGAAGAACACCTCGTTGAAGTCCACCTCATCGCTGTCGCACACCGACGCGAACGGACGGCGCACCACACCGGGAGTATCGGTGGGGATCATCAACGCGCTGATGCCCTTGTGTTTTGGCATGTTTGGATCAGTGCGCACGAACGTCAACAGCACATCGGCGTCATGGGCGCCCGACGTCCACACCTTCTGCCCGTTGACCACAAAGTGGTCACCGTCGAGCACCGCCCGCGTTTTCAGTGACGCCAGATCCGAGCCCGCGCCGGGTTCGCTCATGCCCAGCGACGCGGTGATCTCGGCGCGCAGGATCGGCACCGCCCATCGGCGCTTTTGTTCCGAGGTGCCAAACGACAACAACGACGCCGCAATGATGCCCACACCCTGCGGATTGAAACTTTGATAGATGCGCCGCCGCGCCAACTCCTCCAAGTACACGTATTGCTGCAATAACGTGGCGTTACGTCCACCGAATTCTGGCGGATTGCCGGGCAGCAGCCACCCGTTGTCGAATAGCAGCCGTTGCCACCGACGGGCCCACTCGGGGACGTGCGAACTGGACCGCGGCCGCTCGAACGCGTCCGCCTCAGAGGGCAGATGTGTGTCCAGGAAAGCCAGGAATTCGGCGCGGAACGCCTCGACGTCGGCGTCAAAGGTCAGCTGCACAGCACTCCTGGGCGCTCGCGGGACATCAGTAGATCACGGTTTCCGATGACGGCGCGGTTCGCTCTTGCGATTCCGCTTCCATACACACGCGTAAGAGAATAGTATTCTCGTCATGCGAAAGTTACAATCTCCGACACGTCGTCCGTGAGGGGGGTCGAGCGCAGCGATGTCACGGCGTTCTCCGGTAGAGTCCAACCATGTTCTCCTCTCGCGGCAATCGTCTGAGCCGCCGGTGACCAGCCCAAGCGAAGAGCCGGCCTGGAAGCAGCGCGCTGTCGAGCGGTCCATCAAGACCGCGAAACTGCGGGCAGCTCAGCGCGTTCAGCGCTTCCTGGACGCGGCGCAGGCGATCATCATCGAGAAGGGCAGCACGGACTTTACCGTCCAGGAGGTCGTGGACCGGTCCCGCCAGTCGTTGCGGAGCTTCTACCTGCAGTTCGACGGCAAGCACGAGCTGCTGCTCGCGCTGTTCGAAGACGCGCTGAGCCGGTCCGCCGACCAGATCCGCGCCGCCACGGAAAGCCATACCGATCCGCTAGAGCGGCTGAAGGTCGCCGTCGAGCTGTTGTACGAGGCCTCACGTCCCGACCCGACGGCCAAGCGGCCGCTGTTCACCGACTTTGCGCCGCGTTTGCTGGTCACGCATCCGGCAGAGGTCAAGGTCGCCCACGCACCGCTGGTGGCGTTGCTCACTGAGCTCATGGAAGCCGCCGACGACGCCGGCAAGTTGCGCGCCGGCATCAATCCGAGGCGGGTCGCCGCCATGACCATGCAGACGGTCATGTTCATCGCGCAATCCAGCGGCGGCTCCGACGACGCGACGGTCCATCCCATCACCGCCGACGAGGTGTGGGACTTCTGCTCGCGCGGATTCGTCGGCTAGCACGCGTGGGCGCGGCCCGAGAGCCGCGTTTCGCCACCTTCGGTGATATTGAGCAAATATCGCGCGCGATTTGTCTGGTGAGAATCACCTTCTCTAATATTCAGAACCACAAATAGCCAAAACGGATTCGGCGTTGACACCTGTTGGTTGGTGATGACAGAGTTCAGGTGGGGCACGATCCGCGATCCCGGGGATGGGAGTCAATGCCGGCTGCTCTCCGCTGAGACGTGCCGATCAGATCAACTCAGGAATTGAGGTAACCATGACTGGACGTGTTGAGGGCAAAGTCGCTTTCATCACCGGGGCGGCGCGCGGTCAGGGCCGCAGCCACGCGGTGCGGTTGGCGCAAGAGGGTGCCGACATCATCGCCATCGACATCTGTAAGCGCATCCGCGAGTCCAACGTGGAAAATACCGCGATCCCAGCGTCGACGCCCGAGGATCTGGCAGAGACCGCCGACCTGGTCAAGGGACACAACCGCAGAATCTTCACAGCCGAAGTCGATGTGCGTGATTACGACGCACTGAAAGCCGCGGTGGACAGCGGCGTGGAGCAACTGGGCCGGCTGGACATCATCGTTGCCAATGCCGGCATCGGCAACGGCGGCGACACTCTGGACAAAACCAGCGAAGAAGACTGGACAGAGATGATCGACATCAACCTGGCGGGGGTGTGGAAAACCGTGAAAGCCGGTGTCCCGCACATCCTGGCCGGCGAGCGGGGCGGGTCGATCATATTGACCAGCTCAGTCGGCGGACTCAAGGCGTACCCGCATACCGGCCACTACGTCGCCGCCAAACACGGCGTTGTGGGGCTCATGCGCGCCTTCGCAGTTGAGTTGGGGCAGCACATGATTCGCGTCAACTCGGTGCACCCCACCCATGTGAAAACACCCATGCTGCACAACGAAGGCACCTTCAAGATGTTCCGTCCGGATCTACAGAATCCGGGTCCCGACGACATGGCGCCGATTTGTCAGATGTTCCACACGCTTCCGATTCCGTGGGTGGAGCCGGTGGACATCAGCAACGCGGTGCTGTTCTTCGCCTCAGACGAATCCCGTTACGTCACCGGCGTGACCCTGCCCATCGACGCGGGTAGCTGCCTGAAATAGAGTTCCGTCGCATGGACGGATTCGAGGGGCACGCAGCGGTCATCACCGGCGGCGCGAGTGGCATCGGTTTAGCGACCGCCACCGAGTTTGCCCGCCGCGGAGCCAGTGTCGTGCTCGCCGACGTCGATCAGCCCGGGCTGGAACAAGCGGTGGCCCGGCTGCATCACGAGGGGTTTGACGCGCACGGCGTGATGTGCGACGTCCGGCATCTCGACGAGGTGGTTCACCTCGCAGATGAGGCCTTCCGCCTACTCGGCCACGTTGACATTGTGTTCAGCAACGCCGGCATTGTTGTCGCGGGCCCGATCGCGCAGATGACGCACGACGACTGGCGCTGGGTTATCGACATCGACCTATGGGGCTCGATCCATGCCGTCGAGGCGTTCTTGCCGAGGCTGCTCGAGCAGGGCACCGGCGGCCACATCGCCTTCACCGCGTCCTTCGCCGGCCTGGTACCCAATGCCGGCCTCGGGACGTACGGCGTTGCCAAATACGGCGTTGTCGGGCTGGCCGAAACTCTTGCCCGCGAGGTCAAGGACAACGGTATCGGTGTGTCGGTACTGTGCCCGATGGTGGTCGAAACCAAGCTGGTCTCCAACTCTGAACGGATCCGCGGCGCAGATTACGGACTGTCGTCAACGCCCGACGTGACGGGGGCACTCGGGCCGCTCCCAGCGCAGGACGACAGCCTGGGGGTCGACGACGTCGCGCGGCTGACGGCCGACGCGATACTGGCCAACCGCTTGTACATCCTGCCGCACCAGGCCGCCCGTGCCTCCATCCGCCGCAGGTTCGAGCGCATTGACCGTACCTTCGACGAGCAGGCCGCCGAGGGGTGGAGTCACTAGCCTGATGGCCCGAGCCGGTAGTCCCCGGTCTGCGGGTCGTGGTACCAGCCGCTGGCGGCATGGGTGCCGCCGTCAACATGCAGCGTTTGCCCGGTCAGGTAGGCCGACATGTCAGAGGCTAGAAAGACTGCGGCACTGGCGATCTCGTCGACATGGCCGGGACGCCCCAGCGGCACGATATTGCCCATTCCGGTCACTGCCCCCTCGCCGCTGAGCTGTGCCAGCCCTTCGGTGAGCGTGATATCGGGCGCTATTGCATTGACTCGGATACCGTGGGGCGCCAGTTCCAGCGCCGCGGTCTTGGTGTAGTTGATGACACCTGCCTTGGCCGCGGCGTATGCCGCGTAGCCAGGTGCGGCGCGCACGCCTTCGATGGAGGTCACAGAGATGACACTGCCAGGTAGGCCTGCCGACACTAGTTGTCGCGCGATCCGCTGCGTGCACAATAGCACGTGGCGCAGGTTGGCTTTATACAGTGCATCCCAACCGTTTTCGCTGGTGTCCAGCAGCGGCGAGGAGAACACACCGCCGGCGTTATTCACCAGGATCGTCGCCGGGCCGAGTTCGGCAGTCGTGCGCTGCAGCGCGGCGTCGACTTGGACGCTGTCTCGGACGTCGGTGACGATCCCCAGTGCCCCAATGGATTCCGCGGCCTGCGCGCAGGTCTGCGGGTCACGCTCCCAGATAGCGACAGAGGCACCGAATACGGCCATCCCGGCCGCAATCCCGCGGCCGATACCTGACCCGGCGCCGGTCACCACCGCCACGCGGCCGGTGAGCAGAATATCTGAAGGATCAATTGCCATTAATTACCTCCGCAATTACCCCGCGAGCAACCGGGGGGTCACGTCGCGGCGTGCATTGCGGGCGTCTGGCCGATGATTCCGTCGGCTTCCAGGTCTGCGATCTCCGATGGGGTCAGGCCTAACTCGGCCAGCAACTCATGGTTGTGCTGCCCAAGAGTCGGTGCGGGATTCGTATGGAACAGCCCGGGCCAGCCGGAGAACCTCATCGGCAGGGTGCTGAGCTTAGCCCGGCCGTTCACAGGGTGGTCGACTTCTTCGAAGAAGCCGCGAAACGCCAGCTGATCCAGTTCTGTTTGACGATGGGGCTGCATGACCTTGCCCACCGGCACGCCGGCATCCCAGAGAGTTGCGACGATGTCGTCGCGGCTGCGGTGCTCACACCAGGCGGCCAGCTGCTCATCGATAAGGTCTTGATGTGCCCGCCGTCCAGCTACGTTCGAAAGCTTGGGATCCGTTGCCCAGGCGGGCGATCCAAGCGCATCGCGCAAACGCTCCCACTGGTCGTCGGTCGCCACCGCTATGGCGACCCAGCTGTCGAGTCTGCCGAATTCGTCGACGTCGGCGGTGAGGTAGAGGTTCTGTGGCGCTGCGGTTGGTCCCCGGTTGCCCGCGCGTTCCAACAGTGCCCCGTATGCGGAGTACTCGATGATCTGTTCGGCGGAAATGCTGAGCGCGGCATCCACCATCGCCGCCTCAACCAGCACACCCTGTCCGGTGCGGCGGCGGTGCTCCAGCGCCAGTAGCACGGCATTGAGCGCATGCACGCCCGCATTGGGATCACCGATCGAATACGGCTCGTAAGGAGGGCGGTCGGGATACCCGGTCAGCCAACTCAAGCCCGACGCCGACTCAATGGCATATGCGAACGCGGGATTGTCGCGCCACGGCCCGTCCAGGCCGAATCCGGGCATTCGCAGCATAACCGCGTCTGGCCGAACCTCTTGAACGGCCGCAAAATCCAGCCCGATTTGGTCCAGTACCCGGGGGGTGAAGTTTTCCACGATCACATCGCATGTCGCGATGAGCCGGCGCAGTAGCTCTTGCCCACGCGAGCTCTGCAGGTCCAGCGTCAGGCCTTTCTTGTTGGTGTTCAGCGCCGCGAAGATTGGCGACTTCTCCCACCATTGGTCTTCGGTGACGGGAATACCTGCGATCAGTCGGGTGCCATCTGGCCGCCGCGCCGATTCCACGTGAATGACGTCGGCGCCGAGCATTGCCAAAAAGTGGGTACAGCAGGGACCCGCCCAGAACGTCGTCATGTCCAATACCCGAAGTCCGCTGAACGGCAGTCGATTTGCGGGCCGGGAAGTCGTCGGCAGGGGACGCGGGGTTACGTCGGCGGCGCGGTAACGCGCGGTGTGTTCACCCAGCCGCGGCGCCGGACCCGGCTGTCGAAGTTGTGCGGGCCGCATCCGGTAGGGGTGGCCTGGCTGGTGGAAACCGCCGCGCGGATTGCACACAAACGAGCCCCGCTCGCTGGAAGTGGTCCAGTGATGCGATGTTCGCGCCGTTGGCGACCGGCGCGTTGGGTATCCGGAATGCCGTTGCGAGTTCCCGGATCTCGTCGACCGGGTTGCTCTGGACCCACGCATAGATATCTTCGGCATAGATGTTGGCCAACTCGGTGATCGACAGCGGCGATTCCTCGTCGATCCACTCCGGGTGACCGACCATCGCGCACAGGTCGAACCACTGCTGCGCGGTCCCACACCCGAGGTCCACCAGACCGTCCTTCGCCTGGGCCACACCCGGCACCGTGAGTCGGCGGGCGTCTCGCCAAGGGCGGCCGAGCATTTCGAAATAGGTGACCGGATAATAGGTCAGGCACAGGATTTGTGTCTCCAGCATCGACAGGTCTATAAGTTCCCCGGGTTCTCCAGGTTCACCTGGGCCACCGCTCATTCGGCGGAACCACGACGCCATCGTCGCAGCGCTCGCGTGGGCGCCGGCCATATACTCACCGACCTGGCCGCCGACGAACACCGGGGCTCGTTCCGGCAGTCCGCGCCCCAGACCGACGATTCCGCCCGACCAGGCCTGCAGCGTGAATTCGGTTGCCGCCCGGTTTCGCCAGGGACCCTCGAGACCGAACGGGGTGATCGACGTAACGGTCAGCTCAGGGTAGGCACGATGGATCGCCGCGGGCGTAAAGTGTTCCGCTACTTTCGAGCCGGCAGACCACACCACCGCATCCGCCAACGCTAATAGCCTGTCGGCCATCCTGACGTCGTCGCCGACTTCAGGATCGGCGACGACACTGTGCTTGGAGCCGGCCAAAAAGCTGAACAACGCCCCGTCCTTGCCGGGCGGGATGGACGCGCCGGAGGCCGACCATCGCCGTAGCGGATCACCTTCTGGTGGTTCGACTTTGATGACAGTGGCGCCGCCGTCGGCAAGTAGCTTGGTGCAGTATGCGCCCGCTATTCCGGTAGACAAGTCGACAACCGTGTAACCGGCCAGCGGCGGTGCTTGCGGTTCGGCCCGAGGTTGACCCACTCATGCCTGCCATGACGGACTGGAGGTCAGAACTTCCGAGCCGTCAGCGGTGATCAGTACCGCTTCGCGCCCAAAGACCGCACCGACTCCCTGTTCCCAGACATAGCCCGTAACGGCGAGCACCATGCCCGGCTCCAATCGTTCGTCGGCCGCAGTCTGAGGTAGGTGCTTGGAGACGACGGGCGGGTCAAAGCCCATGCCCAGACCCCGGGCCACCGGCATTGGTGGCGCCGGCTCCCCCGCGGCCTGGTAGGCGGCAAGCAGTTCGCCAGCTGCGGCGCCTGGCTGGCATGCAGTCAGCAGCCGGGCCCACAGGTTGTCCCAGCGTCGATAGAGAGCCCCGGCGCCGTCGGCGGCTCCCACCGGCCAGGTCCGCCCCACCTCACCCATGTAGCCACCGGCCAGCACTCCGGCCGAGAAGGCCACCAGGTCACCGTCTTTGACGCGGCCGTCGCCGTTGACCCGCCGCCAGGGGTGATCAGGTGAGGTCACCCACGCGACATCCTGATTCGACGGGGTGCTCACCCCGCCCGCCGCCATGGCCTCCAGCAGGACACCGGCCAGCGCTTGTTCGCGTACCCCGGGCCGCAGCTCGGACACGGCGGCCGCCAGACCCGACTCGGCTACCGCGATCGCCTCGCGCAGCGAAACCACTTCTTCGGCCGTCTTGATGCGCCGGGCGGCGCGCATCGCGAGTTCTCCGTCGACTAATTCTGCGTTGGGAAACGCGGTCGGCAGCAGTTGCGCGAAAACCGGTGATAGCGCGTCGGTTCCGACGCGCCGGGCGGTGGCCGCACCGTCGATGCGTTGCAGCACCGACATGGTGTTCATCGGGTTCCACGAGATGCCATACAGGTTCTCGTGGGGGATGTCGTCGGGGACGCCTTCATCCCAGGTACTGAGCAGATGAACGGCACCGGTCGCGCGCACCAGCACACAGGTCGGGCCGAACGGCCGGGTCCCGGCAACCCACAGTTGGGGCGTGCCGGTGACGTAGCGGACGTTAGCCTGTCGACCGAGGACTAGGACATCGAGATCGTATGCCACCATCTGGTCCAGCGCCCGCTGCCAGCGGCCTGAGCGCAGCGCGCGATCGTCGGGCAGGACTTCAGTTGCCATAGGGGTCATAGGGGTAGTCGGTCAATCGTGTCGAGCCCTCCTCGGTGATCACCAAGACCTCTTCGCTGCGGTAGCCGCCGGTACCGTCTTCCCAAACCACTGGCTCGAGCACCAGCACCATGCCAGGCTGCAGGACGAAGTTGTCGTCGAACTCCTCGCCGAGATCGGTTCCGATCATGGGCATCTCGGCTGCGTTCACGCCGATCCCGTGGCCGAGGTAGAAGTGGGGCAGCCAGGGCCGGCTACCGCCGTTTGCCGCAGTCGCGGCCCTGCCGAGATCGCCGGCGGTAACGCCGGCCCGGGCCACGCCTTGGACGGCGGTCATGATCTCCTGCCATCTGTCGAACTGGGCCTGCTGACGCGGCGTCGGGTCCCGGCCGACGATCCAGGTGCGCCCGAAGTCCGAGCAGTAGCCGCGGTAGGTGATGCTGACGTCGGTCCACAGCACGTCACCTTCGATAAGTTCGCGCTCGGTGGTCAGCAGCGGCAGTGCCAAGTCGCCGTGCGTCGTCCACACGCCGTCGGCCTTGCTGTGCGGCATCACCTGCCAGATCGGTTCGAGCATGCTGGCCGTGGCCCCCAATTCGAAGGCTCGTCGCAAAAAGCTTGCTGACAGATCGATCTGGCGGATACCGGGGGCCAGCGCCTTGTGGACTTCGACCATCGCCTCGTCGGTAATCCGGACGGCGGTGCGGATGCAGGCCAATTCGTCCTTGGTCTTGATCACCTTGGCCGCGCTGACGATCGCGGCGGCATCGGCGGGAGCACCGTTGGGGAACAACAGCTTCGCCGCACGCGACATGGCACCCGTGCACTCGTCGACCGCGATCGCCGCTCCCGCCGGAATCAGGTCGGCCAGCTGCCCAGCAAAATTGCTTACACCTTCGTCGAATTCGAGATACACAGGACCGTGCAGGTGATCGGCGGGCAAATCCGACTCCTGTGAGGCACCCTCGCGGAACGGCAGGAACAGGTGCGGCCACTCGTCGTCGGCGATTACCACGGCCACCGGCCGCTCAACGTAGGACAGCCCCGCATCACCGAGCGGCCAGCTGGCCCCAGTGGCGTAGACCACCGCGCTGTTGCCCAGCAGGATCATCGCGTCAACACCACGTTCGGCCATCGCCGAGCGCAGACGCGCACCTGTCTGGCGGCGCATCCGGGCCAGGTCGGGCGTTTCGGGAATCGCCAGTCCGTTACCGGTGCTGGTGCCCGCTTGCGCGAATGTTGTCACTACAGCCCCAAGAACTTGGTCACGTTGCCGCTGACGATTCGTGCCGCATCGGCCGGCCCGACAGCGTCGACAACCGCAGCCAGCGATTTCTCGGAATACCCGAATGTGCTTTCGTTGTGCGGATAGTCGCTAGACCACATCACCTTGTCCACCCCGATCTTGTCGATCAACTGCAGACCCAGGGGGTCGACCATGAATGATGCGCTCATGTGGTTGTCCCAGTAGTAGCGCACATCATGCTGCAGCGGCCGATTGAACATGTGCTGATAGGACGCCACCAGGTGCTCGGCGTCTTGCAACGCCCACGGAACCCAAGCGATCCCACCCTCGAACCAACCGATCCGCAGGCCTGGGTGCTCATCGAGGATGCCCCCAAAGATGTACTTGGAGAACGTCTCCCGGAACCCGTCGATGTTGATCATCATCCCGACGACCACGCTGTTGAACTCGCACGGGCTTTTCGGCGGGGTTTCTCCGATGTGGTGTGCGATCGGAAGGCCGGAAGCTTCGATCTCGTCCCAGACTGCGCTCATGGAGGTGCTCGCGTAGTCGATCGGGTTGCCGTCATCGTCCTTACCCGGGTTCAGCGGCATCAGGAACGTCTTGAGCCCCAACGATTTCAGCTCGGCCAACGTCTTCTTCGTGCCTTGCGGGTCCCACCAGTTGATCAGTCCGGCACCGTAGAAGTGGCCGGCCGAGCGCTCTTGGAGCTCCGCGATGTACTCGTTGTAGATGCGGAATGCGAGTTCGCGAAGTTTCTTGTCCGGGTAGTGGAACAGAGCCAGCACCGCGTTGGGGAACGCCAGTTCTTTCTCGACGCCGTCCTCGTGCAGCTCCTGGATCCGGGCCTCGATGTTGGTGCTTGCGGCCCCGGGCAGGTCGTCATACTGCATCAGCACCGCGCTGAAGTCGCCCGGCAGGAACGACTGCCCCTTGCGCCCGACTTGATAGGCGCCGTCCTCGTACCAGATCCGCGGCGCCTTCTCCTTGAGGTCGTCCGGGAAGCGTTCGTAGAAGATGTCGGCGGCCAAGGAGATGTGGTTGTCCGCGGAGAAAACCACGGTCCCTTCCGGCAGGCCCACATTGCTGCCAATGGCGTGCCCACGGCGATTCTTCGGTGCGCCAAAGCCTTCGGGCGGGTAGAGCGAAACGGTGCTTGTCTGAGTGGACATGACGGACCCTCCATTCGGATCGGCATTTTCGAGAGTAGCCATCTCGGGCTGCTTGATAAACGAGCTCACCAGGTCACCGGCAGTTCGTAGACGCCGTAGGCGAGCCGGTCATGTTTGAACGGCACCTCCTCGATCGGGATGCCAGCGCCAGCGTGGGGACGCGGCGGAACAACGTGCGGTAGACGATCTGCAGCTCCGCGCGGGCAAGCTGCTGACCCACGCACTGGTGTCTGCCGTAACCGAATGCAACGTTGCGATCGGCCCCCGAGCGGTGCAGATACAGCCGATCCGGCTCGGTGAAGACGCGTGGATCCCAGTTCGCCGGAGCCAGGTCGATGATGATGCCTTCGCCGGCACGGATGACCTCTCCGGCGATATGGATGTCTTCGAGCGCGACGCGGCGCTGGCCGTTCTGGATGATGCTGAGGTAGCGCAGCAGCTCCTCGACCGCGTTGGCGACGATCTTGGGATCTTCGGCATCGCGGATGACGGCCAACTGGTCGGGATTTTCCAGCAGCGCGAGCACACCGAGCCCGATCATGTTCGAGGTGGTCTCGTGCCCGGCGATCAGCAATCCGGTACCCAACTGTGCGGCCTCTTTTACGCTGAGCTCGCCGGCTTTGACCCGTTCGGCCAGGTCGGAAACCGCGTCCTCAGCCGGGTTCTCCATTTTGGCCTCGACCAGCTGAGCAAGGTATTTGTGCAGGCTCATCGCGCCCTTGGCGGTGTCCTCACCGGTCGCATAGCGCGCCAGCCCGATGTTGGCGTGATGCTGGAACATGTCGGCGTCTTCGTACGGCACCCCTAGCAGCTGGCTGATCACCAGCGACGGGACCGGCAGGGCCAAAGCGGTGACGAGATCGGCCGGCTGCGGCCCGGCCAGCATCGCGTCGATGTGGTCGTCGGTGATCTGCTGGATGGTCGGGCGCAGGCCTTCCACCCTCTTGAACGTGAACGGCTTCGACAACATCCGCCGGAAACGGGTGTGCTCTTCGCCGTCGGAGGTGAACACCGATCGCGGACGCTTGTGCACGGTCGACAACATGCCTGCGTTCCAGTGCGGGAACCCGGGCACCCGGTCGTCGACGCTGACCCGGGAATCGGAGAACAGTTCGCGCACCTCCTCGTAGCCCGTAATGAGCCACGGTGTGCTGCCGTCCCAGATCCGGACCCTGGACAGCGGCTTGGCTTCAGCCAATGCCATCACGTCCGGCGGCGGGGCGAATGGGCAGCCCGCCGCGCGGGCCATCGGATATTCGGGGATCCCGGAGGCCGCCTCGGTCGTGGTACTAGTCAGTGTGTCCGACATCTTTCTCATTCCTCGATATGGATGGCCAGTGCAGGACACGCCGCAGCCGCCCGGCGGGCGCCCTCGGCCTGCTCGGCCGATGGGTTCGCGTTGAGCAGGACGACGACGCCGTCCTCATCCCGCTGGTCGAACAGCTCGGGCGCATTCATTACGCAGTTCCCCGATGATGCGCAAATATTTTGGTCGACAGTCACTTTCATCTGCGGACCCTTCACTCGTATGGCGTTACGGGCGCCAACCACAGGCCCACGATCGCGTCGATCAGACCGGATGCGGCAGCCCGCCAAGAAGATTGGTGCACCGATGCGCCCGCGGCGAGCGCACGTTCACGATCGGCGCAAGTGTGCATCAACAGGTTGCGGGCCATGATGTTGCGTTCAAAGCGCACCTCGGGCGGCAGGTCGGGCAGGCAGCTGTTGATGCCGTCGACCACCTGAACCAGCGACGGCGAGCTGAGTGCACCCTTGACGATGATGTTGTAGTAGGCGGGATCGGTCATCGCCTGCGCGGCGAAACGCGCGTACCAGGTGGGATTGCCCAGGGCCGCCAGGTGGTCGGTGAGCGGGCGCACCAGGCAGGCCACCCAATCCCGCATCTCTGCGGAATCACCCGATTCCAGCAACTCGGCCACCATGCGCTCGCGAAGCTGTTCGACGGGCCCGCGGTGTTTCTGCTCGATGGCGCGCACTAAGTCGGCCTTGGTACCAAAGTGGTAGCCCACCGCGGCGTTGTTGCCCTGACCGGCGGCCTCGCTCACTTGCCTGTTCGACACCGCGAACATGCCGTGCTCGGCATACAGCCGCTCGGCCGCCACCAGGATCGCCTCCTGGGTGGAGCTGGCCCGCTCGGTGCGAACAGTCCTGCCGGCCGTCGTCGTCATTCCGCTAGTCAACCGCGTACGGGCCATTAAGTCAAGCGATTGATTTAATTCGCCCCGGGGACGAGTGCGAACGTGGCGCAGCGTCACGCTCGAGGCCGTGCGGACGTCGCGCCTGGCTTAGCCCAGGTGACTAAGGACCCTCGCGGATGACATCCGCGCTGCGCCACGATGCATCGCTAATGTCGCGGCACTGATGGTGGGGTGTCCGGGCGTCGGATTATTGGTTAGGGGGACACCGGTGAGCTCCCCGATCAAAGACGATGGGAAGACAGTCGCCGTGCTGCATCACGTCCAAGACGTCACCCGCGTAGTGCCCCTGGTGTCCAACCAGGTAGCTTCCCCTGAGCTAGCGGAGCTAAGGAATGCCGCCGACGTTCTTGGCCGCCAGTTCCTCGAGCTGCCCGCCGAGGCAGTGCTGGGCGTGCTGACCCATTCCCATAGTGTGGTCACGGAAACCTTCGGGGCGCCGGACTCGGAGCGAGCAGAGGCACTGGCCAAAGCTGCGGCTGGAAGCCCGCGCCGGACATCCTGCGGATGACTGACGGGACCTTCGGATAAAACTCAGTCACTCCTGCGCGACTCACTCCGACGGCGAATTGCCTTGCCCGCGACCGTTCCTCCGTCTACCGGCAGCACGGTTCCGGTGACATACCGCGACCGGTCGCTGGCAAAATACAGCGCCGCCTCGGCGATGTCCTCGGGCGTGCCCTCGCGTTTCAGCGGCCGGTCGGCCCGCATCGTCTCGCGAATCGCCGCCTCGTACCGTTCGATCTCCTCTGGGTCCATATTCGCCGCCGACGTCGCCAGCAACGGCGTGGGAATGTTGCCGGGCGCTATGGCGTTGACCCGAATCTCGTAGTGCGCCAACTCGATTGCCGCGGATTTGGTGAACTGGATGACCGCCGCTTTGGACGCGCGGTAAGTCATCACGCCGCCGCCGGCCTGGATTCCGCCGATTGAGGTCATGTTGATGATCGATCCCCCGCCGCTGCCTGCCATGTGCCGGGCGGCATCTCGGGTACCTGCCATCACACCCAGGACGTTGACCGCCATGATGCGGTGGAAATCGGCCAGGTCGTCATCGAGGAATCGGCCGTGCATGGTGCCGGAAACTCCGGCGTTGTTCACCATCACGTGCAGACCGCCAAATTTCTCGACGGCAGCGGCCACCAGTGCCCCGACCTGTTCAGGATCGGAGACGTCCGTCCGCCGGAAGAAGGCATCGGGGCCCAGCGCCTTCGCCAGAGCCTCACCTCTGTCATCTTCGACGTCGGCGATGACGACCCGTGCGCCCTCGGCAACAAACTTCTCCACCGTGCCGCGACCGATACCCGAAGCACCGCCGGTGACGATGGCCACTTTGCCCGCCAGTTCGCTGACCACACGACGAGTTAATCCGCGTCGGCCGTGTTAAGTCAAGCAATTGATTTAAGGGCAACAAGCGCGAAGGCAACACGTCACCCCGGCCATACCCGCGATGAGTAAGGTCAAACGGCATACCTCAGCCGGTGAAGGCCTGACAACCCGGAGATCGCCGCGCAGTTGTTCATCAGCATGCACACCGTCGAATTGCACCTGAGGAAGGTGTTCGCGACGTCGCGCAGACAACTGCGTGGTGCGGCGCACTGACCACGGAGCACTGGCTCCCTGAGTTTGGTAAGACTACGGACTTCCAAGGGTTTGAGTGGCCAGCGTGCAGGCAATGCTGAATGCGCCAGTTCATCGCGGAACCCTGAAAGGCTAGATCATGAAGTTTGTAGTCATCGGCGGCAGCGGACTAATCGGCTCGCAGGTTGTCACCAAACTCATCGAGCTGGGACACGAGGCAGTTCCAGCCTCGCCGCGCTCGGGTGTCAACTCCGTCACCGGCGAAGGTCTCGCCGAAGCCTTGGCCGGTGCGCACACGGTGGTGGACGTGCCCAACTCGCCGTCCTTCGATGACGAACCCGTGCTGCACTTCTTCACCACCTCGACCAGGAACCTCCTCGCGGCAGAGCGGACCGCCGGTGTGCAGCACCACGTCGCGCTGTCGATAGTGGGTGCCGACCGTGTACCGGATAGTGGCTACATGCGGGCCAAAGTCGCCCAGGAGAAGCTGATCACGGAATCGGGATCCCCGTATTCGATCGTGCGGGCGACTCAGTTCATGGAATTCGTCGACGCCATTGCCGACTCGGCAACCGTCGGCAACACGGTTCGCCTGCCGCACGCGGCGATCCAGCCGATTGCCGCCAAGGACGTCGCCACCGCCGTCACCCGCGCGGCGGTCGGTCAGCCGCTCAACGGGATCGTCAATATCGCTGGCCCGGAAAAGTTCGGCATGGACGACTTCATCCGGACCCGTTTTGCTGCAACTGGCGATCCACGCCAGGTGGTGACCGACCCTTCCGCCCCCTATTACGGTGCGGTAATCGACGACCACAGCATCGTTCCCGGCGACGGCGAGGACGCGACCATCTACCCCACCCGCTTCAGCGACTGGATGGCCTCTCGGGTGCCCAGTGAAGCGCGTTAGGAGGCCGGAATGGAACTGATGCGGATCAAAGATCTCTTTTGTTTACACCCTGGGCTTGGCCCCGTGGCGTGGACACAGGGTCCCTGAACGGAGGTCAATATTGATGCCGTTGCGATGATCACCGGCGCCAGCCGTGGAATCGGTGCGGCGACTGCCCGGGTTCTTGCTGACCGCGGGTATCGGGTGGTGGTCAACTATCGCGCCAGCGCCCTGGCGGCGGTTGACGGCATAGCTGCGCCTTGGGATTACACAACATTCGGTCCGGCCGACTTCGGACCTGCGACAATTCTGTCCAGCTGGTACAGACCCATTACCGTGACAATACCCACGAGAACCAGTACGCTCCAAATGATTTCATCGGCGTGCAAGCGGTGTGCCGCGCTCATGAGCGCCCTCGCCGCAAGATTGCCAAGCAGGATTCCGGCCCCACGATGGGGCTATCGAACCCATAGCCAGTCGCAACTAGCCGTCGCGTGACAGTGAAACCACGTAGCGCATTTCGAAAGGATGCGGCTGAAGCAATCGCGAACGGACTCGTCGACAGTAATGATGCTGTGATTGCAACGGTACCAAGCCGTTCGCCGTTCGGTACGACCACGAGTGGCAGCAACGATGCCGCCAGGATCACCACATGATCCGTAACTCGCCGCTATCGCGACCAAACCCGACATCGCGAATACCTTTGCAAACAAGAGAGACTTGGCAGGAATGGGTATCCGCGACTTCAGGTCGAGGCCGTCGGTGGGCAAGATGATGTTCATGTAATCGTCGCTTCTGCATCGAGGCCGCGAACTCCAGGCGCGGCAAGTTGATGAGGGTTAGCGGTCACAGGCCAGGGCAAGAGGCCAGGCCCCGACCGGTCAGCGACGAACCAGGCAAAACCGGATCATTAGGTCTTGACCGGCGAGAACGGAAACCAGCGCAGCCGGCGGAGCGCGCCCGCCCGCACGACGAGGTAGCTCAGCAAGGTCATGATTCGCTAAAGCAAGTCTTTTACCAGCGGTTGCGATCCGCCTAGCACCCGAGCACGGTATAAGACGGTGGGGGCGAATTGAGGAGAAGACGAGGAGCGATCAATGCCTGTGCTACCCACAAGCGGGGTCCCCTTCGACAGTACGCGGCTCAGCAGGCGCGGATTCATAGCCGCCGGCGTCGCCGGCGGAGTGGCGCTGGCGGCCTGTAGCCAATCCAAATCCCAGCTATCGGGAAGTGCCGCCCAAATGGCCGCCGCCATCGCTGCGGCCGAGGCTGCTCGGCCACACAGTGGGCGTACCGTGACCGCCAGCTTGACCCCCCAGCAGGTCCAGATCGACCTGGGCGGACCGATCGTGCGTACGCTAGCCTACGGCAACACCATTCCGGGATCGCTGATCCGGGCCAACATCGGTGACGAACTTGTCGTCACCGTCTCAAACCGGCTCGACCGTCCGACGTCGGTGCATTGGCACGGCATCGCGCTGCGCAACGATATGGACGGCGCTGAGCCCGCCACCCCGAACATCAACGGCGGCCAAGACTTCATTTACCGGTTCTCCGTCCCGAGTTCGGGCACCTACTGGGGCCATCCGCACACCGGCCTCGACGAAGACACGGGTCTTTATCTGCCGGTTATCGTCGATGATCCGACTGAGGGCAGCTACGACGCTGAATGGATTGTCGTCCTTGATGATTGGACCGATGGCGTCGGCAAGACTCCCCAACAGCTCTACGACGAACTAACGAGCCCGAACAAGCCCACTACGCAAAACATGCCCGCGACGACGGCGCCGACAACCCCGACAACCGGAACGAGCCCGACAACCCCGACGGCCGGGATGTCAGGGGGCAGCGTCGGCAACAGCGACCTGCTTGGCGGCGACGCCGGAGATATCGCCTACCCGTACTATCTGATCAACGGCCGAATTCCCGCTGCCCCCACATCCTTCAACGCCAAACCGGGACAACGAATCAGGATCCGTTTCATCAACACTGGCTCCGACACCGCATTTCGCGTCGCGCTGGCCGGCCATTCGATGACGGTCACCCACACCGATGGTTACCCCGTGGTGCCCACCCAAGTCGATGCGCTGCTGATCGGCATGGCCGAACGCTACGACGTCATTGTGACCGCTGCCGACGGCGTCTTCCCACTGGTCGCGCTCGCGGAAGGGAAAAATGCCCTGGCGCGTGCGCTGCTCTCCACTGGGTCCGGCAGCCCACCCGACCCGCAATTTCAACCGGCCGAACTCACCAAACGGGTCGGCACCATCGAGATGTTCACTGCCACAACGCCGGTCAACTTGGGTCGGCCTGAACTCAACCTCACCCTCCCGGTCGTCTTGGGCGGCAACATGGTGCAATACAACTGGATGATCAACGGCGAACCCTACAGCAAGACCAATCCGCTGCACATACGGCAGGGCCAACGCCCAACCCTTGCATTCGACAACACCACGATGATGTATCACCCAATTCACCTACACGGACACACTTTCCAGCTGATCAAGGCCGATGGCACTCTCGGCGCCCGCAAGGACACCGTCGTCGTGCTCCCCAAGCAGAAGGTGAACGCCGTCCTTGTCGCCGACAACCCTGGCACGTGGGTGATGCACTGCCACAATACCTATCACCAATTCGCCGGGATGCAGACCCGGCTGGACTACGTCTTCTGACTTTTCAAAGTGTCCCGAAAAAGTCCAGCAGCAACGCGTTGACCGTCGACGACTGCTCGATCTGCGGGCAGTGACCGGCCTTGCCGACCACCACCGAGCGGCCACCCTTGATCTGCTCTGGCGATCTGCGCGGCCCAGCCGGACGGAAGGAGCTTGTCGTCTCCCCCTTCGACGACAAGCGTCGGCACGTCGATGCGCTCGTACGGCCGCATACTCGACGGAGTCGAGGTCGGTGCGGCATCGGGACGACGAAATCGGGCCGCGGCCACGGCCTCCCATGCCCCGGGCGTGATGCTCGACTCGTAGCGGCGCCGCACATAGTCTTCATCAGCTGGATAGCCGGCGTCGTAGAACAGCGCCTCGACGATGCGCCGCATCGCCGGCAGGGTTGCGTCATACTGCTGGAGCGCCTCGAAGTGGCGGTTTTGCTGGATCTCCCCGCCGCCGCAGATGGCCACCAAGCTGCGCATTGGCAGCAGCGGCGTATCTGATGTGGCGTCGGTGAGCAGGTTGATGGCGCCCATCGAGTTGCCGGCGAAGTGCGCCGAGTCGACACCTAGTACCTCACAGAAGCGCGCCACATGCCGAATCCGCATCCCACGACCATCGACGAAGTCGATGATCTTCGCCGACTGCCCGAACCCCAGCTGGTCCGGCGCCAGCACGCGGTAGTGCGCGGCGAGGGCGGCGATGTTGCGTTCCCAGCCGAACTCGGCGCTGCCACCGAACTCGCCACCGTGCAGCAGCACCACCGGGTCGCCTTCGCCGGCTTCCAGATAGCTGGTGACCAGGCCATCGACCAACTTGGTCTTGCGATGAATTTCCACCGCTGCCTTCTTTACTTAATCGCGATCGGATTCACCGGGGAGCCCACGGCGCCAACAAATCTCAGCGGTGGCGCGATGAGCTGGAATTCGTAGACGCCGTCTGCGGCGCAATCGGCTGCCAGTGCGGTCAGGTCCCAGTACTCACCGAGCATCAGCCCCATGTCACGCAGGCAGAGCAGGTGGAAGGGCAAAAATACTCCCTTGACTCCGGATACCGGGTCTTCGACCTGGAGGTTGTCGGACGCGACCGCGGCGATCTCGTGATCGTGCAGCCACGACGCGCATCGCCAGTCCAGCCCTGAGTACAGTTCCGTTTTGTTGCCGGTCATGAGAAACCTTGCCCACCAGCCGGTCCGGATCAGTACGATGTCACCCCGCCCGACCGTCACCCCCTGCGCGCGAACGACGTCATCCAATTCTTCGGGAGTGATCGGATTTCCGTGTTCGAGGAAGACCTCCGCGCCACGATGGCGAACAAGGTCCAGCAGCACACCACGCGAGGTGATGCCCTTGACGTCAACCTTCTCGATGCCGAGGTGGTAGGCCCCCAAACTGGTCACCGAACCCGCCGCGAAGCCGTTGTAGAGCTGGTCGTCGTAGTAGACGTGGGACAGCGCATCCCACTGGGTGGCCGCCTGCAGCGGCATGATGATCATGTCGTCGTTGAAGCGGAACAGGTTGTCGACGAGGTACCCGCCCATCTGCTGCGCTCCCGGGTTACGCGCCCACCCGGGCCCGTACTGCGCCAGCGTGTTCACATCGCCGCCGTCGACCGTCATGATGTGCACCGGATTGTGCCGGAACTCAAATGCGCCCTGCGGGCCCGACGAGCCGAAGTCCACGCCGAGGGGAAACACCTTCCCGTGCCGGACCAGGCTTGCAGCTTCCGCAACCTTGTCCGGGGTGATGAAATTCAGCGTGCCGAGCTCGTCGTCAGCTCCCCACCGTCCCCAGTTGGAGACGTCGCGAGCGACCCGCCGAAAGTCAGTCACGCTGGCCACGGAGCGCGTCCTTCCTCGAGTTCACCGGCGATTGCGGCGCCGACGTTTCCACCGTCGACCCACACGACTTGGCCCGAGATGTAGCTGGCTGCACGACTATTCAGAAAGAGCAGGACCGAGGCCTGTTCAGCGGGGCCCGCAACGCGCCCCAACGGCTTGGGTATGTCGTCGAGGAAGCCCTGGCCATATGCTGTCCGCAGCTGATCAAGGATCGGCGTTTCGGTGACTCCGGGGCCGGTGCAGTTGATGCGGATACCCCGGGCGCCAAGTACCGTGGCGCTTCGCATGGTGTAAAGGATGATCGCTTCCTTGGACAATTGATACCCGCCGCCGGCCAGCTCATCGGGGTGGCCATGACACCAGTCGATACCCTCTTGCATCGTCGCAGTATTCAGCAGCGGCGCGACCGACCGGAGATGTTCCCGGTATCCGGCCGCCGCGAGCGAGGACACGCTCACGATGGACGACCCGGCGGCCATCTTCGGGATCAGCGCCTCGGTGACATGCCGCAGGCCGAGGAAGTTGATGGTGACAACGAGCGGCGGATTGCCGATCCCCGAAGAGACACCGGCGACATTGAAAAGCGTGTCGACCCGCCCGCCGATGGACGCCACCGCGCGATCGATCGATACCGGATCGGCGAGGTCGACATCATGAAACTCGTTGATCTCGAACGCCGGCCGGCGTTTGTCCAGTCCGACGACGTCGGCCCCGAGTTCGGTGAGCTGCCGCACCACGTGTTCGCCGATGCCCGACGCACATCCGGTCACCACCGAACGGCGGCCGTCGTAGCGCCACAGCTCGTCGATCTGTCCCAAGGCTCAATCGTCTTCCGGTATCACTGACGCTGCTCCTTTGCGCGCCGCGCCGCCTGAACGCGGCCCTCGTTGATCTCCGCCATGGCTTCGGGGATCTCGCTGGCAGTGAACTTACCGCCACGGCCGGTGGGCAGGCCGCCGAAAGCATAGTTTTCATCGAATTGCGGTGCGGTCGATTCCGGCCGCCGTGCCTCGACCTTCTCGATGACGGGTGCCAGCCGCGCGGCTTTGTCGGCAACCGCCTTTTCGTCGCGTTCGATGAACTCGGGCAGGATCTCCTTGCCCATGATCTCGATGGATTCCATGGTGCCCTCGTGGCTGCGCGGGTTGAGCAGCAGGATGATTTCGTCGACGCCGCTCTCCTCGTAGCCGCGCAGGAATTCGCGCACCGTGGCCGGAGATCCGATCGCGCCGCGTCCGGGACCGTAGGCCAGCGTCGGATCCTTCTCCACCTCTTCGAGATACCGTTTCCACACTCCGGTCCGCCCGGGGGTGTGCACACCTGTCATGTAGTAGTGCATGATTCCGAACGAGAAGAATCCGCCGCCCTTCCCGAGGCGCTCGAGTGCCTGCTCGTCGGTCCGCGCGACCATCATCGACAGGTCACCACCGATGGCCAGGATGTTGGGGTTGATCTGCGGCGTGATTGGGGCGCCGTTCTCCTCGAATTCTTTGTAGTAGCCGTTGACCCGTTCGGTGAGCGGTCCCGGTCCGGTGTAGGCGAAACTCAATGCACCGATGCACTTTTGAGCGGCCATCTGTACGGTGGCCGGGCGCGTGCAGGCGACCCAGACCGGTGGATGGGGCTTTTGCATCGGCTTGGGGATGACGTTGCGGGCCGGCATCTCGATGTGCTCGCCTTTGAAGCCCGCGAACGGCTCTTCGATCATGCATCGGATCGCGACCTCGAGGGCCTCTTCCCACTGTGCGCGCTTGTCGGCGGGATCGATGTTGAATCCGCCGAGTTCACCGATGGAGGAGGATTCTCCGGTGCCGAACTCGACGCGCCCGTTGGAGAGCAGGTCGAGGGTGGCGATGCGTTCGGCCACCCGGGCGGGGTGATTGACCGCGGGCGGGAGGTGCATGATGCCGAATCCCAGCCGGATGTTCTTGGTCCGCTGGCTGGCCGCGGCCAGAAATATTTCCGGCGCAGTGGAATGACAGTATTCCTCGAGGAAGTGATGCTCGGTGAGCCACACGGTGGAGAACCCGGCCTTGTCGGCGGCCTCTACCTCGTCGAGGCAGTCTTGCAGCAGGATCCGTTCGTCATCGGGTACCCACGGACGCGGCAGGGCGAATTCGTAGAACAGTGAGATTTTCATTGCTTACCTCCTATGAGAATTAAGGGCCTGCTTGGCAAGCGTGTTTGGCTGCGACAAAGCCGAAGGTCATAGCCGGGCCTATGGTCGCCCCGGCGCCGGCATAGCTGCGGCCCATGACCGGCGCCGCGGTGTTGCCCACCGCGTACAGTCCTCGCACGATAGTGTCGTCGGGCCGCAAAACTCGGGCGTATTCGTCGGTACGCAGGCCACCTGACGTCCCGAGGTCCCCGAGTACGATTCGGAACGCGTAGTACGGCGGATCGCCCAACGGATAAAGGTTGGGGTTAGGCAAAGTCGGATCGCCGTAGTAGTTGTCGTAGACGCTGTCGCCGCGGTTGAAATCATCGTCGTGGCCATTGCGCGCCAGTTCGTCGAAACGGCGTGGCAGTTTGGCGAAGTTGGCCCGCCGGCACGCCGATCTTGGTCGCCATTTCTTCCCAATTCATCGCCGCTTTGACCACGCCCGATTCCAGCCAGGCCGACGGGACCTTACGCCCGGTGGGCACCGGCGCTCCGGGGATTTTGGGTATCGGCAGGTGACCGCCGATGACATAGCGATTCCAAGACCTGTGATCGGTGATGAGCCAGCACGGGATGTGGGTGACCCCGGATTTCTGGCCGTCGATCATGGCATGACCGAAGTCCATGTACGGCGCCGCCTCGTTGATGAAGCGCTTCCCTTCGCCGTTGACGATGAACTGCGCGGGCATCATCCGTTCGTTGAGCATGAATTGCATTCGGCCGTCCGGCCATTGGATTGCCGGAAACCACCACGCTTCATCGAGCAACTCGGTTGCGGCGCCAACCTTTTGGCCCGCGCGGATACCGTCGCCCATAGCGGCAGGGTTGCCGAAGCTCCAATCCTGGTCCACGACGGGTAGAAGCTCTTTGCGCCAGGCAAGGTCGTGGTCGAATCCCCCGGAAGCCAGGATGACCCCGAGGCGTGCGCCGATCCGCTGCTTCCTGCCGGCTCGCTCCACCAACGCACCGGTCACCGATCCGTCGGCGTCGGTGAGCAACTCCGCCATCGGCGAGTCCAGCCACAGCGGGATACCGCGTTCCCTCATTGCCAGCCTGAGCCGTGCCGCCAGGGACTGACCGATCGCTGCTATCCGCTCGCCGAACACTCGCGCCCTGACCATCCGCGAAATCAATTTCAGCAGCACGCCTTTGCCCGCCCACGACTGCCTGATCCGGTAGAAGGATCGAAGTTCTTTGGGACCCAACCAGATTCCCTTGGGGGCAAGCGCCAACGGCCTGAGTAGCTTCTGCTCGTCGGGGCCCAACTTTCGCAGATCGATGGGCGGCACATTGATAGTGCTGCCGAGTTCGGAGCCGCCGGGCAATTCCGGATAGTAATCGGCATAGCCTGGCTTCCAGACGAACTCGAACCATCCAGAGAGCTTTTCGAGAAACTCGAGCATCTGCGGCGCTGACTCGACGTACTGCCGTATTCGCGCTTCGCTGACCAGGCCGTCGGTGATCTTCTGCAGATACTCAACGACTCCCTCGGGTGAGGGGGCGTAGCCCTCCCTGCGCTGCGCGGGTGCCCCGGGTACCCAGATGCCACCACCTGAAAGGGCGGTTGAACCGCCGAAATAGGACGACTTTTCCACCACCAACGCGTCCAGCCCGGAGGCGTGAGCGGTCAGGGCGGCTGTCATGCCTCCACCGCCAGACCCGACGACGAGCACATCGACAACGTGATCGAAGCCGTCCAACATCGTATCTGAAGAAGCAACAGTCATTTCGGCGCCGCCGTCCTGATGGCGAAGCCGGCGATCAGTTCGGCGGCCGGTTTGTAGTAGCGCATCGTGGTCTGATACGGCCCTGCGGTTTCCAGTGCCGCGAATGCCGCGACCCACGTTCTGATTTCATGTGCGGAGCCGCCGCCCTCGTGCAGCACGAACGAGTTCGACCACTGATCGAGCTCAGCGAGCCGTCCGCCGTCGATGATCTCGAGGAAATGGTGATCCCAGGCCGGGTTGAGTGGTTGCAGTTCACTCTCGCCACCGGCGAAGCTTTTGGCCGCGTCGATCACGGCCGTCTGCCGGGCTTGCCGCTGCTCGGACGTCATCGGCCGGCCGTGCACGATTCGTTCCAGCACCGCCGGAGGCGCGGTCGCCAATGTCGGCACCGGGGGACTGTGGGATAGCCCACCGGATCCCAGCACCAGGACCCGCTTGTCCAGGGTGGCCAGATAGGTGCCCACGGCGGTACCCAGTGCCCGGCAACGGTGTAACGGTCCCAGTGGCACAGCGATCGCATTGACGAAGATCGGTATCACCGGACGCGAGGTGGCATTCCCGAAGAGCTTCTCCAGCGGCTGGACGGTGCCGTGATCCACGTCCATGCTGGCCGATACCGCGATGTCGACGCCCGCGCCGAGTACGGCTTTTGCGCAGTCAGCCGCCAGGTCCTCGGGTACGTTGAGCGGGCCGGCGTGGGTGCCGTAATCGCCAACCCCGTTGGCGTGCATACCGATACAGAACGGCGGCATCACCTTGTAGAAGAACCCGTTGTAGTGATCCGGAGAAAAGATGACGACGAGTTCGGGGTCGTAATCGCAGACGAATTCTCGCGCCTGCGCGATTGCGCCCTCGATGTCGTCAAGCAGGTCCTGCGACGGCCCCGGAAGATTCAGGAGCGGGCTGTGCGACATACAGCACAGAGCCAGTGCCACTTTGGAAATCACCCCCTCCCGGCGTGAGGGTGAGGGTGTCAAGGAGCGCGGCGCTCAGCTCGGGCGCGCGCTGGGCGATGCAGGCGCCCGCGATGCAGCGATCGGGACGCAGGAACAACACCGATTCCTGGTGGGTGTCGAACCAGGATTTGAGCCCGCCACTGCGATCGCCCACGACCACGACATCGGGATCGTCGTGCCCGGTCCAGTGCAGCTGAGTCAACGGGCCGCAGCGCAACAAAGCGTGCGCCCACGGCTTTCCAGTTCGCGAACGCCGCATCGCCGAGAATTTTGCGTGGGTTGTTGTTCCAGCACAGCACGGCGAACCAATCGCCGAGCACGTCGTCCAACAGAACATCGTGCTGGGTCCGGGTATCAACCCGAGGCTGGATGAACAGGGTGCCGGCCGGCGATTCGGTGCGGCCGAACCGCGGAGTGCACGACGGCCCCCTGCTCGTAGCGCGGCATCGGCTTGAACCGCATCTCCAGCACATACCGCTTGAGCGAAGGCACAATTGACGCCGACCGCACGAGGAGGTCTCGCGCGCCGGCCACCCGACGGTTGGTTGGCGAAATGACGCGCCCCACCATGGTGGAAAGGTCGATCATCGCCCGTGCGTGCTTGCGGCGCTCCATGTCGTAGGTGTCCAGCAATTCGTCGTCGGCCCGGCCGCTCACCACCGCCGCGAGCTTCCACCCCAGATTGGCCGCATCGCGAATGCCGCTGTTGTAGCCCTGCCCCTGCCACACCGGCATCAGGTGCGCGGCGTCGCCGGCCAGCAGCAGCCGGCCGCTGCGGAACGCGCCGGCGATCCGCGAGTGATGGGTGTAGACCCGGCGCCGGATCACGTCGACCCGGTCGGGGTGCGGCACCATCCGCGCCAGCATCTGCGTCAGAAACGCAGGATCCTCTGCCTGCTCGTCGGTCTCGTTGGCGTGAATCATGAACTCGAATCGGCGAATCCCGTGCGCGATCGAGATCGAGGCATACGGGCGTTCGGGGTCGGCGCCGACCTCGCTGTTCGGGTGGCCCAGCGGATCGTTGGCGATGTCGACGACCAGCCACCGTGTCGACGACGACGTCCCGTCGAAGGACACGCCCATCATGCGGCGGGTCATGCTGCGGCCGCCGTCGCAGCCGACGACGTAACGCGCCCGCACACTGGATGCGTCGCCGTCGCCTCCGAGCTCGACGGTCACCGCATCGGCGGCTTTGCCCGCACGCCGTCATCGGACGTCCCCACCACACCTCGACGTGCTCGAATCTGCCCAGACCAGCGAGCAATTCAGCATCTACGAGCGGTTGCACGAATCCGTTGCGCTTGGGCCAGCCGAAACGCGCGTCGGGCGGGGCCATTTCGGCGAGCACTCGGCGCTTGGCGTCGACGAAACGCAGAATCTGGTTGGGCACGGTGTGCGGCAAGATGCGGTCGACCAGGCCGATCGACTGGAAGGTGCGCAACGCCTCGTCGTCCAGCCCGACCCCGCGCGGGTAGTCGATAAGCGTGTCCCGTTCCTCGACCACCAGCGTGCGGATGCCTTGCAGGCCAAGGATGTTGGCCAGGGTCAACCCGACCGGTCCGGCGCCGACCACCAGGACGTCGACATCTACACCTTTTGTCTGGTGCCCGGCGCTTCCCATCACCGCCCCAGCAGGAAATCGAGATGCAGGCGGTTAAAGGTCTTGGCGTCCTCGTACTGCGGCCAATGACCGCAGCCGGGCATCACTTCGAAGCGCGCATTGGGGATCATCGACGCGATGCGGCGGCCCTCGGTCACGTCGGCGGTCGGGTCGTCGCTTGTCCACAGCACCAGCGTCGGCGCGGTGATCGCACCGTATTCGGCCTGGCCGAGGATGTTACGCGCCCGAATCTCGGGGTCCTGCAGCGCCATGATGTCGCGCATGGCAGCAACAAATCCCGGTTGGCGATATACCCGTTGGCGGCTGGCGACCAGGTCGTCGTAATCCTTGGACTTGTCGGCCATCAACCACTTGATCCGCGCCTGAACCGTCTCCCACGTCGGGCTCTCGGCGGCCGCCATGGACAGGGTGATGATCCGCTTCATCACCACGGGATCGGCCTGCGAGCCGCCGGCGGTATTGAGGACCAGCCGGTCGACCACGTCCGGATGGTCGACGGCGGCGCGGGCGGCCACCCAGCCCCCGAGCGATTCGCCGCTCAGGCAGGCGCGGTCGGCACCGATGGTGCGCAACACCGCCATCAGGTGCTCGACGTAGTGGCTGACTTCCAGCGGGTGGCCCGGCTTGTCGGTGTAGCCGTGGCCCAGCATGTCGATCGACCAGGTCCAGAAATGCTCTGCGTGCGCCGCCAGGTTGCGGACGTAGGCCTCGGCGTGGCCACCGGATCCGTGCAACAGCATCAGCACCGGGTTGCCGGGATCGCCGGCACGCAGATAGCGAGTTCGCACTCCCCCGGCGTCGAGGTAGCCCTGCTCAAAGGCGACACCCTGGAGATCGCTCCATATGCTCTCGAACTCCGCCACGGTTCCTCTCAGGCCTACAGACGGTGGAAATCTTGTTCTCGTTTTTGGCTTACCTTGTGTGCTAATATCGCACACTGATGTGCGTTATATATAGAGCTTCGCTCTCGCGTGGGGGTCTGTCAAGGCCATGACGGGTTCCGCAGACGCTGGCCAGGGGCTTGACCGCGCTGCAAATGGTGGCGGAATCCCCGAGCGGGCTGACCGTGCAACAGCTCGCCGACCAAGTCGGGGTGCATCGCACCATCGCTTATCGATTGCTTTCGACCCTGGCGGAGTTCCGGTTGGTGGCCAAAGGAGAGGATGGGCGCTACCGACCGGCGGCCGGCCTCGCCGTTCTCGGCGCGTCATTCGATCGCAACGTGCGCCAACTCAGTCTGCCGACGCTGCGCGCGCTGGCCGACGATCTGGGCACTACCGTGTCGTTGCTCATCGCCGAGGGCGACCAGCAGGTGGCAATCGCGGTGATCGTGCCGAGCCATGTCGCCTACCAACTGTCTTTCCACGAGGGCAGCCGGTATCCGCTGAACCGCGGTGCCGCCGGGATCGCCTTGCTTGCGAGCATGCCCCCACGCCCGGGAGAACGAGATCTGGTCGCGCGCGCTCGTGAGCGCGGCTGGGTGACGACGTACGGCGAGATCGAACCGAACACCTATGGTCTGGCCGTGCCGGTCCACCGCCAGGCGCCGTCCCCGCCAACCTGCATCAACCTCATCTCTCACCGAGAAGACGTCGTGATGCGGGGAAAGGACGCGGTCATCGAAGCCGCAAAGCAGTTGTCCGAGCTACTGAGCTGAAGGGATAACAGTCCATGTCTTGGGACCATGAAGTCGATGTCGTCGTGCTCGGCAGTGGAGGTGCCGGGCTCACAGCCGCGCTGACGGCAGCGGCCGCCGGCGCGTCCGTGGAAGTCTTCGAGAAAGCTGCGACCGTCGGCGGAACCACCGCGGTGTCGGGTGGCGTCGTGTGGATCCCCGCCCATAACCGTTCTCCCGACGGGGAACTGACGGTGGCGGACGCGTTGCAATACCTGCGCGCGCAGTCTCTCGGTTCGATGGACGACGCTTTAGTCGAAACGTTCGTGCGAACCGGCCCGGCGATGCTCGACTTCGTCGAAGCACACAGCGGCGTGCGCTTCGAGATCGCGACCGGCTTCCCCGACTACCAGCCAGAGTTGCCCGGAGGACGACCGACCGGAGGGCGATCACTCAGCCCGGCTCCCTTCGATCTCACCCGAGTGGGCGAGTGGGCTACTCGAATCACGTCCTTTCCCGCCGACTGGTCCAACGTCGGTTTCGATGCCGAGACCAGAGCCCGCCTGCACGCAGCGATAGACGAACGAACCAGCCATTTGTGCGTCGCCGGTACCGCACTGATAGCCGGGCTCCTCAAGGGCTTGCTGGATGCGGGGGTGACGCTGCGCACGAAGGCGCGGGCCGAACAACTCCTTGTCGACGCCGGAGAAATCACCGGAGTACGGATCGCCCTGCCGGGACAGAGCATCAACGTGCGGGCTCGCCACGGGGTCATCCTGGGCACCGGCGGCTTCGAATGGGATCCCGTTCTAGTGCAAGCATTTCTGCGCGGCCCGATGCACGGCGCGGTGTCCCCGCCGAACAACACCGGCGACGGGCTGCGCATGGCGATGGCCCACGGCGCAGACCTGGCCAACATGGGCGAAGCCTGGTGGGTGCCGATCGTGCAGATCCCCGGCGATACCATCGAAGGCAAGCCACGTAGCCGCAGCGTGCGTCTGGAACGAACTCGGCCGAGGAGCATCATCGTCAACTCGGCTGGGCGGCGGTTCGTCAACGAGGCATGCGATTACAACTCGATGGCCGGCGCTTTCCACTATCTCGATCCCCGCGGCGGGTACGTCAACGATCGCGCATGGATGGTCTTCGACTCAGTTCACTTGCAACGCTACGGCTTTCTGGGTGTCGCGCCTGGGCAACCCGTTCCGGATTGGTTCTGCGAGTCGGCAGACCTCGCCGAACTCGCCGCCAAGACCGGCATCGACGCTGACGGCCTGACCCGCACCATCGAGCAATGGAACCGCCATGTGGCCGCCGGCGCCGATCCTGACTTCGGGCGCGGCTCTAGCGCATACGATGGCTACTGGGGCGACGACAGCGCTACCACACTTGCCGGGAAGACCCTGGGCCCGATCGACACCGCCCCCTACTACGCGGTGCCGGTGTGCATTGGCGCGATGGGCACCAAGGGCGGACCGCACACCGACCATGACGGCCGCGTCCTCCATGTCGGCGGGGAGCCGATGCCGGGTCTGTTCGCCGCGGGCAACGCAATGGGCGGTGTGACCGGACGGGCCTACGGCGGTGCTGGCGGAACCCTTGGTCCGGCAATGGTTTTCGGCTACCGCGCGGGCCATGCGGCCGCCACCGGGAAGTCGGTCGACCTTCAGTAGTTTACTGCGTGAGGGGTAGGTGCGCGGTGCTCCGCGGGACGCTCGGTGTCTCGGCGAGCGTCCTCATGGCACCCCTTTCAATCCTGCTGTTCAGTTGTGGGCGACAGCAGCCGTTCGGCCGCCGTATAGGGGTCGTCGTCGCCGTCGACGACTGCCTCGGCGAGCCTGTCGAGGGCCGGCTGGGTCCGCAGCCGGGTCTGCGCCAGTGACAAAATCTGCGCTCGGGCGCGGGCCAGCCGGCGGGCGCGGCTGTCAGTGCGGTGATGATCGTCGATGGCGGCCACCAGATCCGCAACGCCCTCGCCCCGGGCCGCGACGAGACTGACGATCGGGGCCTTGGTCTCGGCTCGCAGATCCCGCACGGTCTGTTCGGCACCCTCCCGGTCGGCCTTGTTGACCGCCACGATGTCGGCGACTTCCAGCACACCCGCCTTGGCGGCCTGGACCGCGTCACCTGCCCCGGGATTGAGGATGACAATGGTCGGGTCGGCGACGGCGGCAATCTCGATCTCGGACTGCCCCACCCCCACGGTCTCCAGCAGGACCACGTCGTAACCAATCGCGCCCAGCAGTCGGATGGCCGCCGGAACCGCGGCGGCCAAACCCCCGAGATGACCGCGGGTTGCCACCGAACGGATCAATACATCGGAGTCGTTGATATGCGCGGCCATTCGAATTCGATCGCCCAGCAGCGCACCGCCACTGAACGGCGACGACGGGTCCACGGCCAGCACGGCCACCCGGCACCCACGCTCCCGGTAGGCGCCGACCAGCGCGGCGATCGTCGTCGACTTACCCGCGCCCGGTGGTCCGGTGATGCCGATGACAGCGCACCGACGAGGGCCCGATACTCGCCAGCACCTCGTCGCGTCCGCTCGCCCTCGACCAGACTGAGCAGCCGACCCGCCGCGCGCTGAGATCCGTTGCGCGCGCCCGCGATCAGCTCGGCGATGGTCATTTGGCGTGTTATGGAGCCGCGACCTCGATGACCGTCGCGGACCCCATTCCGCCGCCCGCGCACATTGCCGCAACGCCTATTCCGCCGCCGCGGCGGCGCAATTCGTGCACCAGGGTGACCAGCATCCTGGCTCCGGTTGCTGCCACCGGGTGACCCAGTGAGCAACCGCTGCCGCTGACGTTTACCTTGTCCGGGTCCAGATCGAGCAGCTTGATGGTAGCCACGCACATCGCCGCGAACGCCTCGTTGATTTCGAACAGGTCCACATCGGAGAGCGAAAGCTCCGCGCGAGCAAGAGCTTTCGGGATCGCTTCCACCGGCGCCAATCCGGTGATCGCGGGGTCGACACCGACGGAGGCCCAAGACCGTACGGTGGCCAGCGCGGGCAATCCGAGCTGGTCGCTCGCGATGGTCAACACCGCGGCACCGTCGTTGGCGCCGCAGGCGTTGCCGGCGGTAATAGAAAAGCCCTCGATTTCCGGGTGCAGCGGCTTGAGTGCTGCCAGCTTCTCCATGCTGGTGTCACGGCGGGGGTGCTCGTCGACCGAGAACAGCCCGTGCGGCGTCTCGATGGGAACGATCTCCTCTTTGAAGCGGCCTTCATCGATCGCGGCGATCGCGTTGCGGTGTGACCGCAGCGCCCATGCGTCCATCTCCTCGCGACTCACTCCCGCTTTGACTGCGGCGTTCCAGCCGACGGTGATCGACATGTCGAGGTTCGGCGCGTCGGGACGGTCTGGGTGGGTCGGCGGGAACCAGTCGACCCACTCGCCGTCCACTTGCATCCGTGACCGCGGCGATGTGGATGCTGAGTTCACACCGCCGGCGATGATGAGCTGATCCATCCCGGCGCGCACACTTGCCGCCGCACTCTGAACCGCCGCCTGACCAGCCGCGCAGTGCCGATTGTTGGCCAAACCGGGCACCTGGGTCAGACCTGCCGTGATGGCCGCGTGGCGGGCGAGCACGCCGCCACCGTAGAGGCCCTCGCCGAGGATCACATCGTCGATCTGTGCCGGGTCCAAGTCCTTGGCCGCCTCAGAGACCACGTGGTGCGCGAGGTCGAATGCACTGGTGTCGCGCAGCGTTCCTTTTCGGGCGGTGCCGATGGGGGTGCGCAGGGCAGACACGATAACAGCTTCAGGCACAGGTCTTCTCCAGTTCAGCGAGCACGTTGCGGGACTCGAGAGCCAACCGCACATTCATGAGAACACTATTCTCTCAGGCTGAGAGTGCGAGTTGCAAGTAGGGCAGCTATTGTGGACCCGCGCGGGATGGCGGCGCCCCTACCGTCCTTACACTGCTCGTGAGATCGCACCCTCGACGCGTGAAAATCACTAGGAGGCGCGGCTAGCAATGGCTCAGCTGGAGGGGACGATCCCGGTCCCGGGTGGAACTGTCTGGTTCAAGCGAGTCGGTGGCGGGCCGGGTCTTCCGCTTCTTGCGGTCCATGGCGGACCGGGTTTACCGCACAACTACCTACGCTCGCTGGAACGTTTGGCTGATGAGCGAGAAGTCATTTTCTGGGATCAGCTTGGTTGCGGGAATTCCGAATGCCCGTCGAACGTGCAACTTTGGACGATGGCACGCTCAGTGGCCGAAATGGACACCGTAGTCCAGGCGCTTGGCTTGGACCGCTTCCATGTCTTTGGTAACTCGTGGGGCGGGATGATGGCGCAACAGTACGTGCTCGACGTGACATCCGGAGCCGTGAGCCTGACCATCTCGAACAGCATCGCGTCCATCCCCCAGTTTTCGGATATGGTGGCCCGGCTGAAGCGCGACTTGGACCCGGCAACTCAATCCGCCATTGACCATCATGAAGCCGCGGGCACAACCTACTCTGCCGAATATCAGGCTGCGATCAGGACTTGGAATGAGACGTATCTTTGCCGTGTTCGTCCTTGGCCCGCAGAGCTTCCAGGAAGCATTCAGAAACATGGGCACCGAGATCTTCGAGACGATGTTCGGACCGAGCGACTTTCACATCGTCGGGACTATTCGCAGCTGGGACGTGTTCGACCGCTTAACCGAGATCGCGTTGCCGACCCTTGTCATCGCAGGCAGGTTCGACGAGTGCGTACCTGAACACATGTGGGAAATGCACCAGCGTATTGAAGGCTCGCGATTTGAGTTGTTCGAGTCGAGCGCGCACATGCCTTTCATCGAGGAGCCCGACCGGTTCGATCAGGTGATGCGCGACTTCCTGCGGTACCACGACGACGTTTGAAGTACTTAGATTTCACCCAGGAAGCCTGTAGAAGGGCTCCCGCCCGGTTGTGCGGATGACTAACGTCGGCGGAGTAGTGGATTCGGGTAGGCATCTGCACGAGACGAGGGATGGACATGCCGGACGGGAAACCGAACATTCTGGTGATCTGGGGTGACGACATCGGGATCACCAATCTGAGTTGTTACAGCGACGGCCTGATGGGATATCGCACGCCGAACATCGACCGGATCGCCAACGAAGGGATGCGGTTCACCGATTCCTACGGCGAGCAAAGCTGCACCGCGGGACGCGCGGCGTTCATCAGCGGTCAAAGTGTGTACCGCACCGGCATGAGCAAAGTCGGCATGCCCGGCGCCGACATTGGGTGGGCCGCGGAGGATCCGACGATCGCCGAGCTGCTCAAGCCGCAGGGCTATGCCACCGGACAGTTCGGCAAGAACCACTTCGGGGACCTCAACAAATACCTGCCGACGGTGCACGGGTTCGACGAGTTCTTCGGCAATCTCTATCACCTCAACGCCGAAGAGGAACCCGAACAATTCGACTATCCGCACAAAGGCCAGTTCCCGCTGCTGTACGAATTGGCACACGCCGCGGGGAGTCTTGCAGTGCAAAGCCATCGACGAGGTTTCGAGCGAACCAGACGACCCGAAGTACGGCCCCGTCGGCAAGCAAACCATGGAGGACACCGGGCCACTCAACAAAAAACGGATGGAGACCATCGACGACGAGATCGCCGACGCCACCGTCGGCTACATCAGACGACAGCACGCGGCGGGCAACCCGTTCTTCGTGTGGATGCAACTTCACCCACATGCACGTCTTCACCCACACCAAGCCGCAGAGCCTGGGCCAAGCCGGGCTGTGGCAGTCGCCGTACCACGACACGATGATCGACCACGACCGCAACGTCGGGCAGGTGCTCGACGTGCTCGACGAGCTCGGTATCGCCGAGGACACCATTGTCATCTACTCCACCGACAACGGTCCGCACCGCAACACATGGCCCGACTCAGGCAGCACGCCTTTCCGCAGCGAGAAGAACAGTAACTGGGAGGGCGCCTTCCGCGTGCCGGAGATGATCCGCTGGCACGGAAAGATCAAGGCGGGCAGCATCTCCAACGACATCATCCAGCACCACGACTGGCTGCCCACGCTGCTGGCCGCCGCCGGTGACCCCGACGTCATGGACAAGCTGAAAAAGGGCTATCAGATCGGCGACGTCGAGTACAAAGTCCACATCGACGGCTTCAACCTGCTTCCGTACCTGCTGGGCGAGGTCGAGCACAGCCCTCGGCGTGGCTTCTTCTACTTCTCCGACGACGGCGACCTGCTCGCCATGCGCTTTGAGAACTGGAAGATCGTGTTCCAGGAGCAGCGCTGCCGCGGCACGCTGCAATTGTGGGCCGAACCGTTCACACCGCTGCGGGTGCCGAAGTTGTTCAACCTGCGCACCGACCCCTACGAGTACGCCGACATCACGTCGAATACTTACTGGGACTGGATGATTCATCGTGACTTTTTTGTGTTCTACGCGACGGCGATGGCCACGAAGTTTCTCGACACGTTCAAGGAGTTCCCGCCGCGCCACCCGCCGGCCAGCTTCAGCATCGACCAGGCGGTCAAGAAGCTCGAAGAGTTCCTGGCCAGCGATTAGATGCTCGACTCGTGGCGTGACGGGCCCACGAAGGCGGCGATCGTCGACTTCGTGGGTCGCGTCACGAGCGATGGACCCAACTTCGTGGCCGCGGCGGAACGGATCGCTGTGTTCGACAACGACGGCACCCTGTGGTGTGAGAAACCCGCCTATGTTCAGTTGGACTTCCTGGTCCGTCGGTTGGCGGCGCTGGCCGAAGCCGACGCTTCACTGAAAGAGCGACAGCCGTACTCGGCCGCGGCGTCCGGGGATCTCGCGTGGTTCGGCAACGCTGTCACCAAGCACTACCAGGGCGACGACTCCGACATCGAAGTCCTTGGCGCGGCTATTCTTTCGGCTAACAGCGCGATCACTACCGAGGACCACGCCGCGCGGGTCAACGCGTTTTTCGACACCGCCCAGCATCCGACGCTGCACCGCCCGTACACCGCGTGCGGGTATATGCCGATGGTCGATTTGTTGCGCTACCTGGAAACTCACGGGTTCACCTGCTACATCGTCTCTGGCGGGGGACGTGATTTCATGCGACCGATCACCCAGCTCATGTACGGCATCCCGCCCGAGCGAGTCGTCGGCAGCTCAGTCGGGCTGGAGTTCCGGGACGACAACCTCTACACCACCGCACGGCCGGAATTCCTCGACGACGGCCCCGTCAAACCAGTGCGGATCTGGGGCCGAACCGGACGACGTCCCATCTTCGCCGCGGGCAACTCCAACGGCGACATCGAGATGCTCCAGTACACCGCCGGTCAGCACAGGCCATCGCTATCGATGCTGGTGCTACACGATGACGCCGAACGCGAATTCGATTACACCGCAGCCGCGGAGAAAGCACTCTCCCTCGCCGAGCAGCAAGGATGGACGGTCACCAGCATCCGCAACGACTGGACTACTGTTTTCGCCGGCTAACGGCTGTCAGTTCTTCCCCGCATTCAGCTTGGTGATGATCGAGCGGAAGTCCTCGGTCGTGAACGACTGATGCTCGGCCGAAAGCGCATAGTCCAAGCTCGCCAGCACCGCACGTTCCAGATGAATGTTGAGCACCCGCTTGGTGCTCTCGACCGCTTGCTGGGGCAGCTCCATAATCCGTTTCGCGCACGCCACCGCTTCGGCGACGGGGTCGGCGACCACGTGATTGGCCAACCCGAGTTCGACGGCCCGCTCGGCGCGAATTCGCGTGCCCGTCAGTGCGTACTCCTTGGCCAGCAGCAGGCTGATGTGCAGCGGCCACGTCAGCGGCCCACCGTCGGCGGCCACCAACCCCACCTGTACATGCGGGTCGGCGAGATAGGCGTCTTCGGCGATGTAGACGATGTCGCTCAGCGCGACCAGGCTGCAGCCAAGCCCGACCGCCGGGCCATTGACCGCGGCCACCACGGGAATTCGGCACCGCGCCATACCCAGCACGATCTCGCGTCCGTCCGCGATGGTCTTGGCCCGCAGATCAGCATCGCCCGCCAACTCCTCGAGATACGCGAAATCACCGCCAGCCGAAAATGCCCTACCGGCACCGGTGAGCACCGCGGCGCGGGCCGTGCGATCATCGCTTAGTCGCTGCCACAGCCGCGCGAGTCCGGAATGCAGGCTGTCGTTGACCGAATTGAGGGAATCCGGCCGGTTCAGCGTGATGATCCGCAATGCTCCTTCGGCGCGGACGTCGATTTCGGTAGGCATGTCGTACACGTCAGACTCCCAATCCCAAGATGCGTGAAGCGATGATGTTCTTCTGTATCTGTGATGTCCCGCCCATCACGCTCTGCGCGCGGCTGTACAGATAGGCGCTGAGCAGGTCTGGGTCACGGGTGCCTGCGACTGCCAGGGCGGCATGCCCGACCGATTGCTCGACCCAGGTCATCAGCAGCTTGTCGAGCGACCCTTCGGGCCCGTGCGACACCCCGTCCAGCTGTTCGGACAGCCGCCGACGGACGTGATGAGTCAGCATTTCCGACTGGACCGCCGCCCATGCGAGTTCTTCGCATACCGGACCGTCGTTGCGCGCCACCAGATCTCGGACGAGCTTGCCGTACCTGGCTGCGTAGCCGAGCGTGGACGGTTCGCGCTCGTGTCCGACGACGGTCATGGCAACTGCCCAGCCGTCACCCGGAGCACCGACCATCCGATCCGCCGGCACCGTTGCGCCGTCAAAGAACACCTGGCCGAATTCGTTGGTGACCCCGTTCATCATGCGCAGCGGGCGCTGTTGCACGCCAGGCTGTTTCATCGCGATTACGAACGCCGAGAGGCCCCGGTGGCGCTTGGCCTCGGGGTCGGTACGGGCCAGCAGCAGACACCAGTCAGCGACATCGGAGTAGCTGGTCCAGATCTTGTGTCCGTGCACCACGTAGCTGTCACCCTCACGGGTGGCAGTGGTGGTCAGCGAGGCCAGATCTGAGCCCGCGCCAGGCTCACTGAAACCCTGACACCAGCGCTCGGCGCCACTGATGATGCCGGGCAGGAAGCGTTTCCGCAGTTCCTCGCTGCCGTGCCTGCCGATGCCGTGGACTAGGTAGCCCACGCTGGGGCGCGACGGAGCGCCGGCGCGCACCAGCTCTTCGTCGACAATGACGTCGTACACCGGCGGCAGCTCCTGGCCGCCGTACTCACGCGGCCACGACAACCCGAAGAAACCGCCCTCATAGAGGGCGCGGTGCCACTGGATCTGGCGGGCCCAATACTCGTCACCTGAGCCGGAAAACTCCTTGGCGTGCAACGAGAGCCACGATCGTAGCCGCTCCCGAAAGGCGGCCTCAGCAGGTGAGTCACGAAAGTCCAAGGTCGATCTCCTCCCACGTTACGGGCCATAGTTCGGTCGATGTCAGCGCACGGCGCAGGTAGACATGAACCACGCAGTCCCAGGTATTGCCGATGCCGCCGTGCACCTGCACGGCGGTCTCGCAGACGGTGCGGGTGGCGCGCGCGCAATAGATCTTCGCGACTTGGGCGGCCCGAATGGCTTCAGCCGGCGCCAGTTCGTCGACCGCCCACGCGGCATGGCGCAACACGCTCACCGAACCTTCGATCAGCGCAAGGCTTTCCGCCAACAGGTGGGCGATCGCTTGATAGGACCCGATCTTTTTGCCGTACTGTTCACGGATTTTCGCGTAGTCGCAGGCGACAGCGTGCGCGCCCCGGGCGATTCCGACCAGATCCGCCGACGTGGTGACCAGCGCGAGCGCCTGCCACCGTGCGGCAACATCGGCGGGCACCTCACCCAGCGCCACCGGCGATCCCACTATGCTCGCTTCGGCCCTGGTCAAATCGGCGCCGGTGCGACTGTCGTCCAGATCCACCGCCAGGATCGTGCCGCCGGAGAGCAACAGGGCGCGCCGAGCGCCCCGCGCGTCGATCACTCGGTCGTCGACGGCTACGGTCGCTCCCTGCGCGTCGGCACCAATGTGGCGGGCCAGATCGTCGGCCAGCACCGGACCGAGAAACGGTGCGTCGACCAGCCGGCGTCCGAACTCCTCAGCGACAATTGCCACTTCGACGCCAGAGGCGCCGTCGGAGCGCAGCGATCGCCAGCCAGTCGCCTCAACCTGCTTGTCCAGACGCGCAATTCGATTCTCGTCGGCGAGATCCTGAACCGCTCCGGGCCCAAGGTCGTCGGCCAGCTTGGCGGCGGCGTCACGTAGTTGCCGTTGTTCAGCTGTCAGACGTACATCCATCTAGAGCACCCCGTGAGGACCGGCCACGTTAGCCGCCAGGAGAGTCAGGGCTGATGACCAATGCGTCAACGTAAAAGTTGTCGGTGCTGATTCATATGGTTCTGGCATGGCTGAGCCTCGATTTCATGATGGTTTTTGCAGGTTAATGCCACCGGGCCTGTACGCGGTGTGCTGCCCGATACACCGGTGGCCAATTCCGGCTAGTCGGACGGTAGGCCGGCTGCTCAGGTGCATCGAGCACCGGTGGGATACGGTCGCGTGAGGCGCGCTTACAAGTTTCGGATGCGCCCAACAGCGCGCCAGCATGTGAGATTGGCGGCGTGTTTGGAAGCCCACCGAGAGTTGTACAACGCTGCGTTGCAGGAACGTCGGGACGCTTGGGCGCGGAGTCAAATCGGGATCGGGTACGGGGATCAGGCCGCTCAGCTCACTGAGATCCGTGCGGTGCGCTCGGATATCGCGGTGTGGTCCTACTCGAGTCAACAAGCTACGTTGCGCCGCCTTAATAAGGCGTTTGAAGTATTTTTCCGGCGGTTGCAAGCCGGTGGGAAGCCCGGATATCCACGGTTTAAGGGCCGGGGCCGATTTGACAGTGTGGAGTGGCCCAAAGATGGTGACGGCGCGCGCTGGCACCCTGATACAAAACGGGTCTACCTGCGAGGCATTGGGCAGGTCAAGGTCACCGCGCACCGCGAGGTGCGCGGACGTGTGAAGACGATCCAGATCCGGCGACAGGGGCGCCGCTGGGTGCTGATCCTCTCGTGTGACGAGGTACCGACTAATCCCCTGCCCGCCACCGGACGGCGGGTCGGTGTCGATGTGGGTATCGCCAGTTTTGCCACCACCTCCGACGGCGAGCACGTCGACAACCCGCGCTGGGCGCGCATTGCCGCAAGCAAGCTGGCGGCCGCGCAGCGGCGGCTCGCCCACGCCAAGCGTGGCTCCAACAACCGGGCTCGCAGACGCGAGACAGTAGCTGCCCGGCATCGCAAGATTGCCAACGCCCGCCGCGACTTCCACCACAAGACCGCCCTGCAGTTTGTTGAGTCCTATGACTTGATCGTGGTGGAGGAATTGGCGATCGCCAACATGATCAAGCGCGCCAAACCCGTCCGCGGCCCCGAACCGCGCCGACCGTTCTTGCCGAATGGGGGTGCCGCCAAGACCGGGCTCAACCGAAGCATCACCGACGCAGGCTGGGGTCAATTCGTCGCGATTCTGCGCGCCAAAGCGGAAGACGCTGGACGCATCTGCATCGCGGTCAACCCCCGGCACACCTCCAACTGCTGCGAAGCCTGCAACCACGCAGCTAGGGAAAACCGCGTCAGCCAAGCGGTTTTCGTCTGCCAAGCATGCGGGCACACCGCGCAGGCCGACGAACAGGCCGCGCGCAACATCCTCCGGGCCGGGCTGGCCCTTCATGCGCAAGCCGCGTGAAAAGAAGCTGGCGGCTTCAGCCGTCAGAGAAGTCACATTGCTCCTTGAGCGCTCGGCGCAGCACCTTGCCCGAGGGCAGGCGAGGAATTTCGGGCACGAACACGATGCGGCTCAGGTGTTTGTAGGACGCCAGCTTCTCGTCCACCCGGGCGGTGAGGTCAGCTGCGTCGACGGGAGCGCGCGCCGCAACCGCGGCAACGATCGCTTCACCGTTGATCCCGTCGGGAACGCCGAACACCGCGCAGTCTTTGACGGCCGGATGACCGTGCAGCACCGTCTCGATTTCGGCTGGCGCAACCTGGAAACCGCGCACTTTGATCATCTCTTTCAGACGGTCGGTGATCCGCAGCCAACCGTCGGTGTCGAGCCAGCCGACATCCCCGGTCCGGTACCAGCCGTCGCAGATCGCCTCGGCGGTCGCCTCGGCAGGCAGGTAGCCGGCCATCAGCGACATCGACCGCGCCTGGATCTCACCGACCTCCCCCAGGCAGACCGGCTCGCCGGTCTGCAGCGAGACCACCCGCAGGTCCACACCTGGCACCGCACGCCCGACAACATCAAGCCGGGCCCCCTCGAGCGGATTACATGCGATGACAGGCAGTTCCGTGGTGCCGTAGGCGGGGACCCAGCCGACGCCGGTCCGCCGGGTCACGGTCTCGGCGACGCTGGCGCTGACCGGCGTCGCCCCCCACATGATGAAGCGCAGCGAAGAAAGGTCATAAGACTCGAGATCGGGGTGGGAGGCGATGGCCAAGGCGATGGGTGCGACCACCATTTCGACTGTGATGCGGTCGTTTTCGATGTGACGCAGCATCCGGTCGATGTCGAATCGGGGATGCAGCCGCATCCAGGTACCGGTCCGCAGCGCCGTGAGGATGTTGAGCAGACCCAGGACGTGTGACGGCGGCGTGACAACCTGAATTCGGTCACGCCTTGTCAGCTGCAGCGCGTCGCGCCAGTCCCGCACGGCCGCACCTAACGACGAGTGAGTGTGCCGGACAGCCTTGGGCAGACCGGTGGTGCCCGAACTGAATACCAGCAGCGCGTCGCCCTGGGGCGGCGGCGTACAGGATATTGGTTCTCCGGGGATGATCGGTTCGTCCAGGTGCAGCATTGGCATCAAACCGGCCAGTACCGGATGGTCGCCGACAGCGTGAGCCGGGTTCGTCAGCGCAAGTGCGTGGTCGACCTCGTCGCGCTTCCAGGCCGGGCTGATGAGCACCGCCGTGGCACCCAGCCGCCAGATCGCAAACAAGGCGGTGACGAATTCCGGTCGGTTGGACGCCATGACCGCGACGCGCTCACCTGCGGCAACATTGATTTTGGCCAGGGTCCCGACCAACCCGTCGGCCAACGCGTCGAGCTGAGGCAGGCTGAATCGCCGTTCCTCGAACACGAGCGCGGCCGGCTCGGTCACGTCCCGTCCTTCCCTGGCAGGCCCGGCTGACCCGACATCCGCACAGTCTTGAGAAGATCCTATCGCCTAGTGAGAATAGTATTCTCTATACTGAAGAATGCAAGTACGGGAGGGGCAGCTATGGCGGAGCTCAGAGGGTTCCAGCAGGCGGCGGTTACCGCAATCATCGAGGAGACTCCACGGGTGACAGATCCCGCATCAAACGGCGCCAAGGCCGGCACGGTGACGATCTACCTCGACCGCAAGAAGGTATCGGTGCCATTGGTTCCCGGCGAGACTCTATTGGAAAGCGCGCGGCGGGCCGGCCTGGAGCCGCCCTTCAGCTGCGAGGCCGGCAACTGCGGAACGTGCATGGCCAGGCTCACCGAAGGCCACGCGACCATGCGGGTCAACGACGCTCTGGACGAAGACGAAGTGGCCGAGGGCTACATTCTGACGTGCCAGGGCGTACCCGACACGGATTCGATCACGGTGCGCTACGAGTAGTCGTCACAGAGAGGCGCCGACGATGGCCAAGGGCATCATCCTCGTTGAGAGTCGACCCAGTTCGCCCGATCGTGACCAGGAGTACAACACCTGGTACGACGAAGTCCATTTGGGCGAACTCGTGGCTCTCGACGGATTCGTCTCGGCGCGTCGTCTCCGTCCGGTTGACGGCGACGGCCCCTACGTCGCTCTCTACGAGGTCGAAGGCGACAATCTTCAGGCCATCTTGGACAACATGGTCGCCAACGCCGGCCAGCTACACATGTCCGACGCCCTGCAGTTGGATCCGCCGCCGATCATGCGACTACTCGAGGTGACAACCGAATACGGCCCAAAGGGCTGGGCGGGGTAAGCCAAACCGACTTGCTCGAGTTGGTCCACGCCGGTCGCAAAGTCGCCGCCGATGGGCAGCAGAAGCGTGACGTGATCCGCGCCGGCGACCAAGTGCTCACGCACCTTGACGGCGATGCCCGCCGGATTACCATGGGTAACAACCGCATTCACCAGCCGGTCGCTCACTTCGGCGATGTCGCGGGCCGAGTAGCCCAGCCGGGCGATTGTGGCCGCGTACGACCGCTGGCCGAGCCAGCCCGAAACAGTCTCCCGCGCAGTCGCTTTCGCCCGATCCCGGTCAGAGTCCGGAGCCACGGCCAGCCCGACGACCAGGAGCTTGTCCGGTCCTAGCAGCCGCCGGGCTTCTGCGGTGAACTCCGGAGGCATCATGGCCGGCATCGCCCCGTGCGCGATCTCACCTGCCATCGCAAGCATTTTCGGCCCGTTGGCGGCGATGATCCGCGGATATGGCGCGTCGGGTGCCGGCGGCCAGGTGGGGCTGTCCATCCGGTCCAGGTAGTCACGCATCGTGGCCAGCGGGCTGCCGAATTCCTGGCCAGTACTGGCCGCCTGCTCCGGGTAGCCGACCCCCAAGCCAAGCACGAACCGGCCCGGGTAGGCCTGTGCCAGTTGGGCAGCCGCGGCATGCATGGTTTGAGCTGGCCGGGCCCAGATGTTGGCGATGCACGCGCCGAACACCATTTGCTCAGTGGCGGCCAGCAGCATGGCGAGTTGTACCAAGGCGTCCTTGCCAATGACCTCGTTAGTCCACACGGCGCGGTAGCCGGCGTGTTCCAGCCTGCCCACGGCCTCTCGTTGCAGGTCGGCGTGCGGGGCGCTGGTGAATGAGACCGGCAGACACACGCCAACTGGTCCCAAAGCCTTGCGGGCCGCGTCGACCACGGTGGCCTCCATGGCGATCCTCCTTCGAAGGATTCACTCGCCGAAGTAGTGGCCTTCGTCGAGGTCCTCGATCAGTCCCGGCCGTTCGGGATGCCAGTCCAGCTCTTTCTGCGTCAGGGCGTTCGAGGTCGGGTTGTCGAGGGCTGAGAATACCGACAGAAAGCCGAAGTGGTCGGCCGCCTGCTCGCCGGAAATGCTGACTACCGGCACGTTCAGGTGGCGGCCGATGACGCCGGCGATGTCACGGAACGGCACGCCCTCGTCGGCAACCCCGTGTAACCGCGTCCCCGCGGGAGCCTTTTCGAGAGCCAGCCGGTACAGATGCGCCGCGTCGAGCGTGTGGACAGCGGGCCAGCGGTTGGACCCGTCGCCGACATAGGCGGAGACGCCCGTGTCGCGGGCAATGTTGATCAGGTGGTGGGCAAAGCCGTGGTGATCCAGGGTGCTGTGCACCAGCGGCGAAAGTCGAATGACCGACGATCGCACCCCGCGCTCGGCCAGAGCGATCGCCGCGTTCTCCGAGTCGATCCGCGGTCCGCTGGGCAATGTGTCCTGTTCGGTGCCGAGGCCGCCGCCCCCGATAAGTGCGAGCAAGAGCGTTCCCGAGGTGCTGACGAAGGGCCGATCGGATCCGACGAGCGCCTCGCCCATTGCCTCGACAGCGCGCAGATCCGTCTCGGCTGCGCCCGCGTAGTCGTCGAAGTCGTGCCTGAAGGCGAGGTGGATGACGCCGTCGGCTGCCGCGGCAGCCGCCCGCAGGCCGTCGGGGTCGTCAAGGTCGCCCCGGTGCGCACTGACGCCGGCAGCCGTCAGGGCCGCGGCGGCCTCGTCTGAGCGAGCCAGCCCGGTGACCTGGTGCCCGGCTTCGAGGAGTTCGGTGACGACGGCGGACCCGATGTGTCCGGTCGCGCCGGTAACAAAGACGTGCATGGGCGGAAGATCCCTTCTGATTGGTGTGCCACCAAGTCAATGACCGGTTGGGGCCCGGTGTCCAAGACCTATTCCAGGTATAGCGATGCGCTTTCGGCATCACGGCTGCTCATCTGGGCTGTGTGGTCATGGCATGCTGAGTGCGTCAGTTACGATGAGCGCATGACTGACTCGGCATCGCCGGTGGTGGACCTCGACCTGCGACTGGTCGGGTATTTCGTTGCGGTGGCCGAGCATCGACACTTCGGCCGCGCGGCCACCGCTCTGCGCGTCGCGCAGCCGTCGTTGAGCCGCCAGATTCGCCGATTAGAGCAGCAGTTAGGCGTCCGACTGTTGGACCGCACGCCGCAGGGCACCCGGCTGACTGAGGCCGGCGAGGTGTTCCTGCCGCGGGCCAAGGCGCTGCTGCGCTCGGCTGCCCAGGCCACGGCACAGGCGCGAGCCGCCGCCCAGCCCAGCCGCATCATCATCGGCTACACGACGGGCCTGATCGTCACCCCGGCGGTGCGCGAGTTGCGCCGCGAACACCCGGACGCCGACGTCCAAGCCTTGCACCTGGACTGGAACCAACCGCGTGATGCGCTGCTCGACCATCGGGTGGACGCGGTGGTGACCCGGTTGCCGTTTCCGACCGACCAGCTGCACGTGACGATCCTGTATGACGAGCCCCGGGTGCTCGTGGTACCTGTCGACCATCGCCTGGCAGGCAGGGAATCCGTCACCCTCGACGACATCGCCGACGAACCCATGCCGCGGGTGCGGCACTCCGATCCGGCGTGGAGTGCCTTCTGGCGCATCGATCCCCGGCCTGACGGGCGCCGGGCACCCGACGGTCCCTTCATCGAAGCGCTCGAGGACAAGTTCGAACTCATCGCCGCCGGGCAGGCGGTGGCCATCACGGCCGGCTTTCACGGCAACAGCCTGCGCCCTGACATCACCACGGTCCCCCTGGAAAACGTTGAGCCCAGCCATGTCGTATTGGCGACACGCGCCGGGGACCGCAGCCGTCTGGTGGCGGCTTTCCGCAAACTCGCCGAAGCCCACCTCACCGGTCCGGACCGGGCCTAGCGCGCCACTAGCGGTGCTTCAGCCCTCAGCCAACTCCGGCGGCGGACGGTATTCAGGCTCATAGCCGGAAACGTGGATCGGATTGCCGACGAGACGGAAATCACCTGCCGTCACAACCACTTCCGGCGTCGCTTTGAGCGCCTCGGGCAGCGTCCTAACGGCCGCTGCCGGAACTCCGAGTGGACGCAGTCGCCGTTCCCAGCCCGCGGCGGTGTCGGTCGCCAACGCCGAAGTGACAAGGGCAAGCACCTCGTCGCGCCGGGCCACCCGTTCGGCCATCCCTGCAAAGCCGTCGATATTCGCTTCAGCGGCAAAAGATTTCCAAAAACCATCATGCGTGATGAAAAGCGCCAGATACCCGTCTGCGGTCGGGAAGAGCTGGGCCGGAACGTAATACGAGTGCGCTCCGTTCGGCCGGCGCTGGGGCTCGACGCCGTTGTTGAGGTAGGCGGAGGCGTGATAGTTGAGCTGCGAGAGCATGACGTCGCGCAGCGACACGTCCACTTGTCCGCCGGTGCCGGAGATGATCTTGGCCAGAAGTCCCAGCGCCGCACACATTCCGGTGGAGTTGTCGGCCGATGAATAGCCGGGCAGCGTCGGCGGACCGTCCGGTTCGCCGGTCAGTGCGGCGATGCCGGTAGATGCCTGAACCACATAGTCGAAAGCCGGATCGTCACCGCCGTTGAGCCCGAAGCCGGTGATCGCCACGCTGACAATCCGCTCGTTCCAGCGTCGCAACGATTCATAGGTGAGCCCCAGCCGGCGGATGGCCGATGGCTTCAGGTTCACCAGCAGCGCGTGGGATTCCGCTATCAGTTCGCCTAAGCGTTGCTGTCCCGCATCGGAATTCAGGTCGAGACAGATGCTGGATTTGTTGCGGTTGAGGCTTGCGAAGTAGCTAGGCCCGACGCCGCGGGAGATCTCACCGCCACGGGGCTCGATCTTGGTGACCTCGGCGCCGAGATCGGCAAGCAGCATGGTGGCGTACGGACCGGCCAGCATGGTGCCGACCTCGAGGATACGTATTCCCGCCAGCGGTCCGGGGTCTCCTGAGGTCAACGCAACTCCGTTGCGAGGGAGGCGATCATCTCGCGTGTTCGGCGTTTGGAGGCGACGAGTTCGTCCCGATTGTCACCGATCGGCAGTAGCCGCACCGACAGATCGGTCACGCCGGCGTCGGCGAATCGGCGCAACCGGGCCAGGATTGCGTCCTCGTCGCCGGCCGCGCAGATATCGCCCACATCCTTGGCATCGCCGTACCCGAGCAGTCGTTGATAGTTGGGCGAAACCTCGGCCTCACCCAGAATCCGGTTGGCGCGCTCGCGTGCGGCGTCGACTTCGCCTGCGGCGCAAAGGCAGACCGGGACACCGGCGACGATGCGCGGAGCCGGGCGTCCGGCGTTGTCGGCGGCCTTGGTGATCCGCGGGACGACGTGCTCGGCCACGGCGCGTTCATCGGCCATCCACAGCACGGTGCCATCGGCCCGCTCGCCGGCAATTGTCAGCATCACCGGCCCGAGTGCGGCCACCAGCACCGGCAGCGGTGCCACCGGACCCAGGTCGAGCGGGTTGTGCACTCGGAAGGTGTCGTTCTCCACGTCGACCGGTCCAGGGTTGGCGAAGGCGGCGTGCAGCACTTCGAGGTAGTCCCGGGCGTATGCGGCCGGCCGCTCGTAGGGAATCCCGAGCATGTCCTCCACGATCCAGTGGTGGGACGGCCCGACGCCCAGCACCAGCCGACCACCGGTCGCGGCGTGCACCGACAAGGCCTGGCGCGCCAACGCAATTGGGTGTTGGGCCTGCAGCGGAACGACCGCGGTGCCCAGTTCGATCCTGCTGGTGCGAGTCCCCATCAGGGCCACCGCCACCAGCGCGTCGAAGTCGTTGGGAATCTGCGGGATCCAGGCACTGTCCAGGCCGGCGGTCTCGGCCCAGTCGATGTCGGCCATCATCCGGGTGACCTTCCGCGCGGAATCGCCGCGCTCGGGTCCGACCATTACTCCGATGCGCACGGTTCCTCCACGGCAGGTTGCGGGGTGCCGGTCAGTGCGCGGATGTCGCGCACGAGCACGTCGAGCGGTGTCCCGGTGGGAAACACCGCGGCGGCGCCGGCGGACAGCAGCTTGGGCACGTCGGCGTGCGGGATCGTTCCGCCGACGACGACGGCGATGTCGGCGGCATCTGCGGCGCGCAGTGCTTCGATGGTGCGCGCGGTGAGCGCCAGGTGGGCACCGGACAGGATGCTCAGGCCGACGACGGCCACGTCTTCCTGGACGGCGATCGAGGCGATGTCTTCGATGCGCTGCCGGATGCCGGTGTAGATGACCTCGAAGCCGGCGTCGCGCAAGGTGCGGGCGACGATCTTGGCGCCGCGGTCGTGTCCGTCCAGGCCGGGCTTGGCGACCAGAATCCGAACGGCCATTTAGAACACCACCGGTTGCTGGAATTCGCCCCATACCGCTTTGAGCGCGGAGACCATCTCACCGACCGTGCAGTAGGCGTTGGCGCAGTCGATCAGCTTGTGCATCAGATTGTCGGTTCCTTCGGCGGCGCGTGACAGTGCCGCAAGAGTGGATTGTACTGCGGCCGAATCCCTTTCGACCTTTACCTTGGAGAGCCGCTTGAGCTGCAGGTCGCGGCCCTCGGCGTCGAGCTCGTAGGTGACGACATCTGGTTTCGGCTCCTCGGACACGAATCGGTTGACCCCGACAACTGGGCGGGCGCCGGATTCGATGTCCTGATGCATCCGAAAGGCTTCGTCGGCGATCAGCCCCTGCAGATAGCCGTCCTCGATTGCGCTGACCATCCCGCCGTGCCGCTCGAGGTCATCCATGATCTCGATGATGCGGGCTTCGGTGGCGTCGGTGAGCGCCTCGACGAAGTAGGAACCACCGAGCGGGTCGGCGACGCTGGCCACACCGGTTTCGTAGGCCAGGATCTGCTGGGTGCGCAGCGCCAGCGTGGTGGACTCCTCGGTGGGCAGTGCGAACGGCTCGTCCCAGGCCGCGGTGAACATCGACTGGACACCGCCCAATACCGCAGCCATCGCCTCGTAGGCCACCCGCACCAGGTTGTTCTGCGCCTGCGGGGCATACAACGACGCGCCGCCACACACGCATCCGAAGCGGAACATCGACGCCTTGTCCGTCGTCGCCCCGTAGCGTTCCCGCACGATCGTCGCCCAGCGCCGGCGCCCCGCCCGGTATTTGGCGATCTCTTCGAAGAAATCGCCGTGGGTATAGAAGAAGAACGAGATCTGCGGTGCGAACTGGTCGATCGTCATCCGGCCCCGTTCCACCACGGTGTCGCAGTAGGTGACACCGTCGGCCAGGGTGAACGCCATCTCTTGCACCGCGTTGGCTCCGGCGTCGCGGAAATGCGCCCCGGCCACCGAGATGGCGTTGAATTTCGGGACTTCGGCCGCGCAGAACTCGATGGTGTCGGCGATCAGCCGCAGCGATGGCTCCGGCGGCCAGATCCAGGTGCCGCGCGAGGCGTACTCCTTGAGGATGTCGTTCTGGATGGTCCCGGTGAGCTTCGCGCGCGGTATACCTTTTCGTTCGGCGGCGGCGACGTAGAACGCCAGCAGGATCGCCGCCGTTCCGTTGATCGTCATGCTGGTGCTGATCTTGTCCAGCGGGATGCCGTCGAACAGGATCTCGGCGTCCGCCAGGGTGTCCACCGCGACGCCGACGCGGCCGACCTCCTCACCGAACTCCGGATCGTCGGAGTCGTATCCGCACTGGGTGGGCAGGTCGAGCGCCACCGAGAGCCCCGTTCCGCCTTGCTCCAGCAGGTATCGGTACCGGCGGTTGGATTCCTCTGCGGTACCGAAGCCGGAGTACTGCCGGAACGTCCATAGTTTGCCCCGGTACCCGGACGCGAAGTTACCCCGGGTGAAGGGAAACTCCCCGGGCGGCGGAGGTTCCGCACTTCTATGCTCCGGCCCGTATACGGGCTGCAGCGGGATGCCCGACGGGGTCTGAGCCGCGTTATCCATCGATGAATAACGTACTTGCAAAAAAAGAGAATGCCAATACCGTAGTGCTGACCTGGTGAAATAGACGCATGCCCGGGGGATCCGGGAAGGTCGCGGCCAACGACGGAGGTCAGCATGACGGTTTCCAGGCCATCGGCCGCGGACATCGACGACGCGGCCAAACACTTCGGCTTTCACCTCGACGCCGACGCCCAGCAGGATTACGTGGCGGCCGTGGGGCACACGCTGAGGTCTTATGACGTGGTCGACGAGCTCTACGACGAGGTCGCGCGCCCGCACGCCCCCGAACGTGCCTACCGGTTCCCGCAGCCTGGCCACAACCCACTCGGCGCCTGGTATGTCACCGCCGAGATTGCCTCCGGCGCCGAGGGGCCGCTCTCGGGCAGGGCGGTGGCCATCAAAGACAACATCGCCGTCGCCGGCATTCCGATGATGAACGGATCACGCGCGGTGGAGGGTTTCGTCCCCAGCCGCGATGCGACCGTCGTCGAGCGGCTGCTTGCCGCCGGGGCAACAATCGCCGGCAAGAGTGTCTGCGAGGATCTGTGCTGCTCGGGGTCCAGCTTCACCTCGGCCTCCGGGCCGGTGCGCAACCCATGGGACACCACGCGCGAAACCGGCGGGTCATCCAGTGGGAGCAGCGCACTTGTCGCCGCCGGTGAGGTCGAGCTGGCCCTCGGCGGCGACCAAGGCGGATCGATCCGAATCCCGGCGTCGCTGTGCGGCATTGTCGGGCAAAAGCCGACCCACGGGCTCGTCCCCTACACGGGAGCGTTCCCGATCGAGCGGACGGTCGATCACCTCGGTCCCATCACGCGCACCGTTGCCGACGCCGCACTTCTGCTCACGGTGCTCGCCGGACCCGACGACCGGGACCCACGCCAACCCGGGGAGATAGCCGCAGTCGACTACCGAGCCGCGCTCACCGGCAACGTGGCCGGTCTGCGGGTGGGCCTTCTCGTAGAGGGCTTCGGGCAGCCCGGCTCGCTGCCGGAGGTCGACGAGCTGGTCCGGTCGGCGGCGCGGCGGTTCACCGAGATCGGCTGCACCGTAGGCGAGATCAGCGTGCCCTGGCACCGGAACGCGATTCATGTCTTCACCGTCATCATCACCGACGGTGCCACCTATCAGATGCTGGATGGCAACGGCTACGGGCTCGGCGTGGACGGACTCTACGACCCAGAACTCATGGCGCACTTCGCAAGACAGCGAGCCGTCAAGGCCGATCAATTCGCCAGCACCATCAAAGAAACGGCGCTGTGCGGCCACTACGGCCTGAACAAACTTGGCGGCGCATCCTATGCCAAGGCGCGCAATCTGCTGCCGCACGTGCGCGCCGCCTACGATGGAGCGCTCGCCCAATACGACGTACTGGTGATGCCTACCGTGCCCGGCACGGCCGACACACTGCCGGCGGGCAGCCCGCAGGATGTCGCGCTGCTGGAACGCGCGCTCGGCAAGGCGGTCAACACCGCACCCATGGACATCACCGGCCATCCCGCGATATCGGTGCCCGCCGGCCTCGTCGACGGCCTGCCCGCCGGAATGATGATCGTGGGCAAGCGATTCGACGACGCCACGGTGCTGAGGGTCGCCGATGCCTTCGAATCCCTCTGCGGGGGTTTCCCTGCCGTCCCGCGTATCGGCCAGCTGTAACTGAGCCTATGCCCGGCAGACGATTTCGCCGTGGGGGATCGCCAGCCAGCCGTCCGGGGCCGCGGCCCAGGCCCGCCAGGCCGCAGAGATCTCCTCAAGCTGCGCGGTGGTGGCCCGACCTGAATGCAGCATCTCGCGAGCGACACTCGAATGCAGAATCCGGTCGGCCCACATTCCGCCCCACCATTCGCGGGTCGCGGCCGTCGCGTAGCACCAAAGGCTGCCCGTGGGCGTGATGTCGTCGAAACCTGCCTCCTGGGCCCACGACAGCAGCCGCCGGCCCGCATCCGGTTCGCCGCGGTTGGCGCGAGCCGCCCGTCGGTAGAGGTCCAGCCAAAGGTCCAGCGCCGGAAGCTGCGGGAACCAGATGAACCCCGCGTAGTCGGCATCTCGAGCCGCCACAATTCCGCCCGGCGCACACACCCGCCTCATCTCCCGTAGCGCCCGTACCGGATCGGCGACATGCTGCAGCACCTGGTGAGCATGGACGACATCGAATGCGTCGTCAGGAAAGTCGAGCTTGTGCACGTCGGCGGTCGCGAACGAGACGTTTGACAGGTTGCGCCGCTGGGCCTCAGCGCGGGCCAGGTCGAGGACGTCGCCAAATTGGTCGACGGCCGTCACCGCTCCGGGCGCGATCCGGGCGGCGAGGTCGGCGGTGATCGTCCCGGGGCCGCAACCGACGTCCAGCAGGGACAACCCCGGCTCCAGGTAGGCCAGCAGGTAGCTCGCGGAGTCTTCCGCGGTGCGCCGCTGGTGACTGCGCAGCACCGACTCGTGATGTCCGTGGGTGTACCTAGCCCGATGTTCGTCGTCCACTGTGCGGTCCCTTGGTCGGCGCGTGCTCAGCATGAAAGCTTACAGGCTGCTCCATATTATGATACCTGTGTCTCAATATATGAGATTCGCGTGCGGGCCTAATCGACCGGGACGTTGAGAATCGGGCGGTCGACGCCGGCGCCGGGACCGTCGAAATGCCACCATTCACCCGAGTACACGCTCAACCCGCCGTAGTTCATGGCATCCCGCAGCCGAGCCCGGTTCGCCTGCGCCTCGGCGCTGACGCCCTGAGTCGCGTATGCCGTCGCCCGCGAAGAGAAGTCGTCGAAGTCAGTGCCCATATCGGCCAGGCAAAGTCCGTCCACTTGACGCTCGGGCGGGCACGGTTGTTGTGGGCTGGTGAATGTCACGTCAACCGAACGCCCGGACTCATGGCTGTGCGCATACTGGCCCGGGCGGGCCACCCAGGCCGGGTTGGGGACAACGTTGAACATCCTGACCTGAACGTCATGGGGCCGGTAGCAGTCCCAGAACACCAGCACGTGCCCCTGCGGACGCAGCGCCGCCGCGGCCGCAGCCAGGCCCGGAGCCATCGATTGGTGCACAAGGCATCGGGCGTCGGAGGGGTACAACTGCGTGCCGGTGAAATTGTTCGTCGTCGCGTAGCGCAGATCGATTATCGCGTCGGGAATGACACTCCGGACGTCGACGAATCCGGCCGCGCGCGCCGCGTCGCTGACCGGCGGCACGCCGGGGCCGGCCGGGACGGTGGTGTCGACAGGTTGGACGAGCACTGGGGCGGTCTTGGAATCCGACGAACGGGACGCCCGCCCGGCGGGGTCACAGGCCGCACCGCAAACCGCGACCAGCCCAACGGCGACCGCGAGCTGAAGGACCCGGGTGAGACTCATCTAGGCATTGTCCCGGATCGCCCGTCCCAAGCCACCGATGTGACCGCGGGCTGGTTGCGGGCCAGCCTGCGTGAGGTCGACGAGGCGGCCAGCCGGCCCGGCGCACCGGTGTTGCCGTGCCGCAACGCGCAAGCGGTACCGCAGGGCGAGGATGTCGTGTACCGAATTCCGTTGGTTGCCAACGCTCGACGGTTCAAGGCCGGCCACTGGATTCGCCTGGTACTCAGCAGCGACGACCAGGACCCGTCAACGCCGGCGATCATGAATTTCCGGCATGCCAACGTCGGGACCAGCAGCCTGAACACGGTTCGCTCGTCGTCGCGGCTGCTGATCCCGGTGCTCGCCTAGCCGCCACAACGTTGGCTAGCGCGTGGGGGTTGATCGTGAGTCCGACGACGAAGTTCCTCAATAGCGGCTTACCGACGCACGGAGGTGCGCAGAATGTTTACTGAGCTAGTGAGGACAGGGAAGTGAGGAGCATATGGTCGCCGACCCGCAGTGCGCCCGCTGCAAACAGCCAATCGCACCAGGATGGCTCTACGTGACTGCGTATCGCCGCGGCCAGGCCGCGACAGCCGAAGATGGCGCAGTGTTTATTCATGTGCCCGGCGAATGCCCCCGGCCTGGGGAGCACGTTCCGAAGAGCTAGCCGAGTCGCAGCGAATCGACTATCACCAGTTGGGTCCGCGTCGCGCGCTACCCGATGCCATGTCCTGGACGAGGGACCGTTGCGACGCACGCTGATTGGAGCCCCAGTCAGGCCAGACGATATAGCCAGTGACTACACCGACCACAGGAACGTTGGCGGCCGGTAGCCGATCATCAGATAGCTTCTGGTCCGACAAATCGGCTTGGTTGCCATCAGGAATTCGCCCGCTCATAGTTTGCATTCGGTCCCCGCGGCTGTTCCGGGCAGGTAAGGGGCGGGTGCGGTGTTGGCGCTGGGGAGGCCCAGCAAAGCACCCCACGCACGGCGGGCGGCTGCGATGGCGGCATCATCGGAGCTTTGGGTTAGATCATTCTCTGCGATGGCGACTAGGGCGTCAGCCAACCCCAACGGGGCCACGTTGTGCCGTTTGGCCGTTGTCACTATGTCCATGAACGCTTCATCGAGGCTGCAACGGCGCAGCCCAACAAGTACACCCTCGGCAGCCCACAGACTCCGCTGGCCGCTGCGGCCGGGATGTTTCAGTTCCACTGTGGGCTCCCTTCGTGGGCAGTTAGTTCCGATGTTGCCCGGGTCTGCCACTATCTGTGGAGGGCCGTAAGTCCCTAGTCCCATCAGCCCGGGGCCATGGGTATCCATTGCTGCCCACATTCCAGGCCGGTCGGGGCGTGCCACGGCCATCGTTGCGACCGTGGATGCGGATAACGGCCGATAGATCCGTGAGGTGTGGCGGATCGGATCGCGCGTTCGAGCGGTCAAAGAAAGAGGTAGGACCCTGGTGCCAGGGGCGGCGGTGCCGGCAAGGCCATTGATCACCTGCAGTCCATCATCTATCGTCCGAGTAGCCGATCGGCTAGTCTCTGGCCGAGGGCTCGGAGGAACGAAAACGATGGCCGGTTTCGGCGTGGGTGTCATGCACAACACGATCAATTCGCGTTTCGGCCCAAAGCCTTTGATCCGCGCCGACTACCTGACCGGGGTGGCCTGTGGAGCCGACTCCTTCTGGGTGGCCGACCACCTCAACTCGGTGCTGCCGCCGTCGATGTGGACTCCCAAGCATGTGGGCGCAGCCCGGGTGATCCCCAAGATGGATGCTCACCTCGAGCCGTGGACGATGCTGGGCTATCTGGCAGGGCGTAATCGGCTCGGCCGGATGCGCCTGGGGGTGGCCGTGACCGACACCGGCAGGCGCAATCCTGCCGTCACTGCACAGGCCGCCGCCTCGTTGCACCTGCTCACCCGTGGTCGGGCGGTCCTCGGCATCGGAACCGGTGAGCGGGAAAGCAATGCGCCCTACGGCGTCGACTGGTCCAAGCCAGTGGCACGCTTCGAGGAGGCGGTGGCCACCATCCGCGCGCTATGGAACTCCAACGGCGAGTTGGTCACCCGGGATTCACCGTTCTTCCCTTTGCACAAGGCGACTTTCGCGCTGCCCCCGTACAAGGGCAACTGGCCCGAAATCTGGATCGCCGCGCACGGGCCCCGCATGATGCGTGCCACCGGACGCTATGCCGACGGCTGGTTCCCTGGAACGACCCGCGCAACCGAATACGGCGAGCAACTCGAGATCGTGCGAACCGCGGCTTCGGATGCCGGACGCGACCCGATGGCCATCACCCCGGCACTCATCCGGTTCATCGTGACCGGCCGGTCCCGCGACGAAATCGCTGAAGTCGTGGACTCCGATATCGCCAAGGTGTTCACGCTCAACTCCCCCGCCAAAGACTGGGCACGCCACGGCGCGGAGCACCCGCTGGGAGCCGACTTCACCGGAGTCCAGGACCTCATTCCACAAACAATCGACGAGCAGACAGCACTCGGTTACGCCGCGAAAGTTCCCCGATCGCTCGTCGAAGAGTTGTTTGCGGTGGGAACACCGGAGGAGGTCATCGAGCAGATTGCCGAGTTCCGCGACAACGGATTGCGATACCTCGTCGTGGGCAATGCCGGTGCGATTCAACCAAGTCTGCGCAAAAGCGCGTCCGCGGTCGGGCCCTACATCAAGGTCGTTCGGGGCCTGCGACAGCTGTGAGCGAGGAGATGGTGTTCCCATGCCGATGATCGATTTGACCTTCGTGCGTGGCTCGTTGGAGGACCACGCGTTGAGTCGGCTGACCGACGAATTGGCCACCGTCCTGCTGCGCGCCGAACGCGCTCCGGACACTCCGTTTCTGCGTGACAACACCTTGGTGTACATGCATCCACTCGAGGCCGCCGAGCTCTCGGTCGGCGGCCGCGGGCCAGGCGCGCCACGATTCAGGGTCGACCTAACGGTGTTCGAAGGAGCACTAGACCAGGCCCGTAAAGAACAGCTCGCCGCCGACGTGCATGCCGCAGTATGCGCGGCGGCGGGAATCGAGCCGCAGGGCTCAAGGGCTTTTCATGTCTGGACGCTGATCCACGAAATCCCAGAGGGGTGTTGGGCCGGCGGTGGCAAGGTCGTTTACTACCAGCAGGTAAAAGGCCTTGTCGCCGAAGACATGCCCTGATCAACGAGCGCGATTGGTGCCAAGCGACTTTGACTGGCGAGCGGCAACGTTGTGCCTTTTGCCCGGCAACCGGAAGCACCCAGCTGGCGCACACCCGCGCGCCCGCGGGGGCGACGCAACATAGTCGTCGCCCTGAGTCAACTGCGACCGGCGGGCAGGCGGGTGACGGCCAGCTGGCAAAACCTCGACGTGGCGTTGATCATCTCGCGGGTGATCCGGCCCACCTCGAAGCTGTCCACGCTGGCGTGGTGGGCCGATTCCACCCTGGGAGCGGACCTGGATGTGGCCGACGCGTCCACCGATGAGATCTATGCCGCGATGGACTGGCTGGCCGATCGCCAGGACGCGATCGAAAAGAAACTCGCAGCCACCCACCTTGGGCCCGACGTGAACTCGTCGCGCATCGTGCGCCACCGCGATGCCATCGACGCGGCCCTCGACCACGGCCTATCGCAAGGACCGATCGAATCCACCAACACCAAGATCCGGCTGCTGACCCGGATTGCGTTCGGATTCCGCTCTGCCGACGCGCTCATCGCCCTGGCCATGCTCGCCCTCGGCGGCCACCGCCCCGCCCTACCCAGCCGAACCAAACACCCACGGATCAGTCAATAGGTCCCAAAAAGTTGGGCAATATTCCCGACGGCGGCGGCTGGCGCTTCGTCGGACGCGCGCAGGGATGGCAGCAGCGGGTGTATGCGGTAAACGTGGCCGGCGCCAATTGCGCGGTTGATCGGCATGCATGCTGAAACGGCCTGTCCTCCACCCCGACCGGGAACCGCAGCCCGCGCAGACACCCGTGGACCCGCTATTGAATCTGGGGGTGGGTTATTCGCCGTGGAAGTCGGAGTGCAGCGCGGCCTCTTCTACCTTCACCACCATGGCCAGCTCAGCGTCCTCGGTGCAGATCAGCCAGCGCGGCCAGAACACCACGGCGGGCTGGATGAACACGCCTTCAAAGGTGATGTCGGCGACGGGGATGGAGCGCAGCGGCTGCAGTTCGACGTAGAACGTCTGCTGGCCGGTCCGTACGCGCATCATGGTGCCGTCCAGGTCGTCGGCCTGAAATGAGGTTTGATTGAGGCGGGTGATCGCATCCCTGCGGTTGTTCACGCCGCGCAGCACGTCGGCCAGACGGGTGAGAACAGTCATCGGATTAAACCCCTCTATCGCATCTGGGGATCCCGGACGTCGAATTGCAGTGCCCGATTGCACATCGCCCAAGCAGGCAGCGCTCAGGCACTATTGGGGGCACGCCGCACTGCGTGCCGACTTCGCTCGATCCGCCTTCTTCGCCTCGTTTGGTGCCAGACATGTAAGGATGGAGGTGTAGACACCCACAATCACGTTGGCGCGCGCCAGTCAGGACCAGCTCTTGAACGCAGGATAGCGGTGAACACGGATGTTGTCGAACCCAGTGCGGTGACTATCGCTAGGCGGGTCTCACTGAAAAGACATGCCGGTGCCTCACTTGATGCGTTTGCTCCACACAGATCGCGCGAAGAATGTTAAATCTACGGTACTGCAACATAATTCGTGTACTTAGGGTATGCGCAGTGTTGAGGATCGTCTCCACCGGGGCCGAAACCGACGAAGAACTGGGCGATCCGCGCGCACATCGAGCGCACCACAGTCGGCCCGCATCCACGCCGACGGCAGAGCAGGTGCCCGTGCCGAAGAACAGGCCGTCATCACCGGTGGCGCTGAATGTGGCGACCATTTCCGGGATGGGTCCCGGGTTCGATCCAAACCGCGGAGACTGCTCTGGCCCATGCTCCCTCGGCTGCCGAATCACACGAGCCGACATGCGGCGACTCAATAGATGGTCAGCAAACGACCCCGGGGAAGGCGCATATAGCGCACATTCTTAGCTTCCTTTGTTTGCGACATTCCCGGGGGCGATCCAAGGCCTGTCGGCACGCACCGCCTGCAACCGCCCGTCAAAACCGCTGAACCGAATAGAGGCGGGTCGCGCTACGAGAAATTAGGATCGTCGCTATTGCGCCAGTAGTGCGCCAGCCCACCGTCTTTCGCCGGGCGACCAACTCGAAGTGCACTGGGTGCCGAACCCTCTGGATCAGCACCGGGGAACAGGAGGGCTGTGTCGTCAAGAGTCGTCTGTCTTCTCTTAAACGTGGTTGTCCTCGGCGCTGATGACGTTGACGTGCTGGGTGTCTTGCGCCTCGAACGCATAACCAGCCGGATAACCAAATTCGCCCACTATTCGGCGCCGATCACAGCCCTGAGGCGAAGTGCGGTCCGCTCAGCGGACCGGCATATTGATGCGGCCCCGGTCTGCTGCGTAGCGTCCACTTGTCCGTCACATCACATTCCCAAGGCGGAGCCGAGAACACGAGAAAAGGAACGAACAATGCTCCCTTACGTAGTGCACCAGGGCGACACCCTCAGCGGCATTGCCCAGTCATTCGGGGTCAGCCTGGCGGCCCTGGAAGCGGCGAACCCGCAGATTACCAATCCCAATCTGATCTTCCCCGGACAGGTCATCCTCATCCCTGTCAATCCCCCGCCACCCGGGACCTATGTAATCCAGCCCGGGGACACCATGAGCGGCATTGCCCAGAAATTCGGCGTCACCCTGGCGGCCCTGGAAGCGGCGAACCCGCAAATCACTGATCCCAATCGGATCTTCCCCGGGCAGGTCCTCACCATCCCCGCCACTGTCGTGACCTATGTGGTCCAGCCGGGGGACACCATGACCGGCATTGCCCAGAAATTCGGCGTCACCCTGGCGGCCCTGGAAGCGGCGAACCCGCAGGTCAGCGATCCCAATCTGATCTACCCCGGGCAGCTCCTCACCATCCCAGTATGACCACGGCCAAGCACTGACACACCCGCCGGGCTCGTAAGTTGTCACGCGGATGTACGGCCCAGGCGGTGTGTTCCTTGAAAGGGCTGTGGTGGCCCGGGCAGCCGTGCAGGATGCCGACGCAGGCGGTTGCCCGGGCCGCGCAAGGCCAGGTACTAGGTGTTGCGGCGGCGCGGCGCTGGTGTTAGAACGTGCTGGCGTCGACGCTGTTCGAGAGGGCGCAGACGCACGTTACGTGGGTCTGATCAGCGAGCGGTTAGGTCGCCTGCGTGGCTCTTCAGTTGCCCAAGGCAAATTCGCACCCCCATGCATTTCCAAGTTAGCGAAGATGGGGCGCTCTCGCACCAGAGCTGCAAGCTGCAGCGACCGCGGTCGCCGAGGTGCACCGGGTGTTCACCGCACCGACCGACCACCGGGCTGCTCGCCCTCGGTTGCCGAGGCACCACCGGGCCGACAAGCACCCCGCAGTGGACAACCTCGCACAGCTGGGTGGCCGCGCCGATTCGCCGACCTTCAGCGCTACAGCAAAAAGCTCGCTGGCCCCATCTGGCCCCATGGGGGCAGAGTATCCTGGGCGAGGCTACACATTTTAGGGAATCTTAGCGCTCTGACCTGCGCTGATGTTGGTGGCCAGGGGCGGGATCGAACCGCCGACCTTCCGCTTTTCAGGCTGAGGCGCAGTCAGAAGCGAGACGTCGGCGCCGGTCAAGCTAGACGAACTAGACCCATCTTGAGGGTTCAGAGCACTCAATGCGAGCGGCGCGGCGGATGCGGAGCGGATGAAATCGAACCTGTGATCGGTAGGCACGGGTGGCCGGGTGTGGAGGCGCTGCGGGTGGTAAGCCGTTTGTGTTCAGTGTTGAGCAGCAGACCCTTATTTGGGTGATGCGGCGTCCCTCTGAGGCCGCAAGTCGCGCTGGAACGGTAGAGGGTTCTAAAGTCCCGTGTCAGACCGCGATCCTTTGAAATGCGGCGATACGCCGTGTCTCATGGGGTGCCATCTCTGGTGTGTCTCAAGAAATTCTGCATTTGCTACTGGCGGCGATACGACGGACTGCTGATCCGCCGCTGTGAGGCATCGCGGGAAAGTCGAGTAGTGCGCTACGCTATGCGGCCCGGTTTCCGCAGATGACAACTGAGTGGACACAGAAGCAAGAATGCAGCGACGGGTTCACCAACGAAACGGAGTCCGCATGAGGGAAGTCGGTGAGCATGCGGTGGTCCTCGGCGCAAGCATGGGCGGGCTATTGGCCGCGAGGGCGCTGGCCGACTTCTATGAGACGGTCACCGTGGTGGAGCGGGACGTGTTGCCCGACGATGCAGTGAACCGGCGAGGGGTTCCGCAGGGTCGCCATGTGCATGCCTTGCTGGGGCGAGGCTCCCAGGTCCTGGCTGAGCTCTTTCCCGGATTCCTTGACGACCTCGTCGCGGCCGGGGTCCCTGTGCTGGACTACACCGACCTGTCCAAGGTGTTCTCTTCTATTGCCGGCCATCAGATGGTGCGTAGTGGAGGGTTCAGAGACATCCCGCCCGCCTTTATCCCAAGCAGACCATTGTTGGAGTGTCTTGTTCGGCGACGGGTGCGCCAAAGGGCGAATATCACGCTGCTTGAGGACTATGACGTGGTTGATTTGACGTCGACCACGGCACGGGATCGTGTCACCGGCGCGCGGGTCCGTTCTCGTGACGGTGGCAGTGAACGCGTATTGAGGGCGGATCTGGTCGCTGACGCCACCGGTCGGGGTGCGCGAACACCGGCGTTCTTGGACGCCTTGGGCTATGGGCGCCCGTCTGAAGACCAAGTCGGTGTGCGTGTGGTGTATTCCAGTCAGCTGCTGCGGATCCCGCCCGGCATGCTCAAGGAATTGGTGGTCCTCGTCACTCCCGTCCCGGGCCGGCCCACCGGAATGGCGTTAGCCGGCTACGAGAACGACACCTGGATGTTCACCGTAGGCGGGATGGCGGGTCGCGAACCGCCGTCCGAGCCGGCCGAAATGCTTGCCTTCGCTGAGGGTTTGGCTCCGGCGCATGTGCTGGCGGCGATTGGTGCCGCTGAGCCGCTCACCGAAGTCTGTCGTTTCCATTACCCCGAGAGTCGCTGGCGACGCTACGACAAGATGCGGCGGTTCCCCGCCGGTCTACTGGTTGTCGGCGACGCAATCTGCAGCTTTAATCCCATTTACGGCCAGGGCATGACGGTGACCGCCCTGCAGGCACAGGCGCTGCGCCAATGTCTACACCGCAATGGCTCGGATGGCTTGGCGCGGCGTTATTTCCGTGCCGCGGCGAAACCGATCGGGGTGGCCTGGCGATTCGCGGTTGGCGGTGATCTCAACCTGCCCGAGGTCGAAGGCCCCAGGCCACTGTCGTTGCGCCTCGCCAATAGGTACGTCGACCGGCTTCAGACCGCCGCCGAGTCCGACCTCGTTGTCGCCGAACAGTTCACAAAGGTCGTCGCACTCGTCGACCCGCCCACTCGGCTGCTGCAGCCGAAGATGATGATCCGCGTTGCGGCCGCCAACCTGCGCCGCCGCGAACGCCGTCAACCAGCTGTGGCGGCGAGCGAAACGCTCGGTGATCGAGCTCGGTGATCGAGGAAGCGTTTCTTGATACCGGATGCTCCTATGTTCCGGCAAGGAAAGTTCACGCACACCGTCCTATGGTCCTTCGGGCAGCGACCCTCCGCTTTCCTGGCTGAGGCGAAGTCAGAAGCGAGACGTTTGTGCTGGTACAAACTGGACGAATTGGACCGATCGTGAGGGTTCAGAGCACGCAATATGAACGGCGTGGCGGATCCGGAGAGGATGAAAACGAACCCGCGATCCGTAGGCACAGGCCGATCTTGCGACCAGGCACGAAAGGGGTCCGATGGTCGCGTAGGTGGGGGGTGTCAGGACGCCCGACTGTCGTCATCGTTGTAGTCAAAGCTGTCGTCAGCCACCGGGGCGAAACTTGGCGCTCATCGCGACTGCCTTCAAAGGTGCGTCGCGGCTACGAGGACAACTGGCGACTGCGGATCGAGCCGAAGTTCGGCAACTGGCCGATCGGCCGGATCTTGCGAGAAAACGTGCAGGAATGGGTCAACGAAATGACCGCCGCAGGCCCGGGACCCCGCACCGTGCGATGGACACACAGCGTGCTGCGGATGACGCTGGACCACGCCATCACCGACAAAAAGCTGCGCGGCAAGAATCCCGCGTCTAATGTTCGGTTCCCGGCGATGGGCGAAACCAGCCATGTCTATTTGACCGCGGTGGAAGTGGCGAAGCTGGCCGAACTGTGCGATACGGCAACGGGCGAAGACTCAAAAGCCGCAAAGCAAGGCGACGTGGTGCTGATACTCGCCTACACCGGATTGCGGTTCGGAGAATTGACCGGACTCAACGTCGAAGACGTGGACTTGGAGGCGCGGCGTATTCGAGTACGCAGATCGATCACACAGTTGTCTGGTCGCCTCCTTGAGGGACCGCCGAAGAGCCGCGCCGGTCGCCGCAGCGTACCGATTCCGGAACGGCTGGTGCCGATCCTGAAACGCCGGGTCGAGGGACGTACGGCTGGCGAACCGGCGATCATGTCGCCGAAGGGCGCGCGGCTCGGGCTCGAAAACTGGAAACGTGCCGTTGGCTGGCGGACCCGGATCGCCGAACTCGGGCGTCCCACGATGCGCGTCCACGATCTGCGACACACCTACGCTTCTTTGTGGCGATCGGCCGGCGCCGACATGAAACTCGTGCAGGTGACGATGGGCCACGCGTCGATCATGGTCACCGCGCACACCTACGCGGATCTGTACGACTCGGACCTGGATCGTGTGGCGAATGCGCTCGACGGGCTCGGAGACTGATCGTGACTGCGGATAAACGGCGGATAAACCGGGGCCGCGGCGAATCGCGCGGTGCGTTCGGGCGGGCTAAAAACCGCGTTACCAGCAACTTCTCGCAGTGGCCAGGGGCGGTATCGAACCGCCGACCTTCCGCTTTTCAGGCGGACGCTCATACCGACTGAGCTACCTGGCCGGAAGGCAGCGAATGCCTCGCCGTGCTGGCGACCCTGACGGGACTCGAACCCGCGACCTCCGCCGTGACAGGGCGGCGCGCTAACCAACTGCGCCACAGGGCCTTGATGCTGCTCCGCGTCACCGCGTCGCAGGTACCCCCTACGGGATTCGAACCCGCGTTACCGCCTTGAAAGGGCGGCGTCCTAGGCCGTCTAGACGAAGGGGGCCAGAACCGAATCTCTCCGGGGTACTCGCAACGGAGTTAGCGTTGGGAGCCACGCCAGCTTAGGTCACCGCGGGCCGAATCCTCAAACGAGCGTGGTTTCGAACCCAGTATCCTGAATCTTCGCGCCCCTATAGCTCAGTTGGTAGAGCTACGGACTTTTAATCCGCAGGTCCTAGGTTCGAGTCCTAGTGGGGGCACCGAAAAGGTGCGTTACCTCGGGTGATGGACGACATTTCGTCTTCGGGTGATGCCTGACAGTGTTTCGGCTGATTGTTGACAGTGACTTCGGCTGGTCCTTGACGCTCGCTGTCGGTATCGCGGGTCCCTCAAAGGGAGGCGGTGTCGCGCCGACGCGCGGGATGGCTGGCGCTTAACCACCGAACGGCTTGGCTACGCTTCGCAGATGAGTGTCGATGCGGCCTACTCAAACGCGCCCGTAGCCCTGGTAGCGATGGAAATCCGTCACCCAGCAGCGGATTCCCTCACCGACTCATCGAGCGGCGAGCTCAAACGCCTGCTCTCCGACGAGCTGCCGATCGAACGCGAGGCTCAGGACGTGGCTTGGGGGATGGGCGTCGGTGGAAGTCCCGCACCAACCGCTGAGCGCTTCGTCCGTTACGTCAACCGCGATAACACCATTGCCGCCTCGATGAAGACCCAGGCGGTCGTCGTCGAGACCACCGCTTACACCAACTTCGAGTCGTTGGTTGACGTTGTGATGCGTGTCGTAGACGCTCGCTCACAGGTCTCGCCGATCGTCGGGGTGGAACGTCTCGGTCTGCGCTATATCTATGAGGTCCGAGTACCGGTGGGCGTGGATGGCCGTGTCGAGTGGGCCGACTGGATCACGGAGCCGCTGCTCGGGCCGCAGCGCATCGCACCCGCCGGCCTGACCCTGACCGAATGGCAGGGTGCTGCGGTCTACCGCGAAGCGCAACCGGGCAAATCGATGATCGTGCGCTATGGCCCGGGTATGGGTCAGGCGCTTGACCCGAGTTACCACCTACGCCGGACACTGGCGGTCCAACCTGGACCGTTTTTCCTCTTCGATATCGACAGCTTTTGGACTCCGACCGGGTCTGTCCCCGAATACAACCGGGACGCGGTGCTTACGACATTCCAGGATTTGTACGAACCGGCTCGCACCGTGTTCCAGGAGATGCTCACCAACCGCCTAAAGGATGATCTGCTCAGCCGATAAGCCTTTGTGACCGGGGTTGATGCGCTGACGGGTCGCCCCGGATGCCGGCTTTATCGCGCGAGCACCGCGCTGCTATAGGTCACATCGGCGAAGGCCGCTGCGACCTCGTCGTCGGGATAGGTAAAGCCGTTCGCCGCGTGCAGCTCCTTGACCGTGTGGGACGAGATCTGCCAGCCGCGCTCGGCCAGATAGTCGATGATGTGGCTGCGCTGGCCGTGATAGACGAGATCGTTGAAGTCGATCTCGAACCCGAGTTCACTCATCCGGTCATGATGTGCGCGCCACCACCCGTCGGCGAAAACAGCGGTGTCGGGCACGAATTCAAAGGCCAGGCGACTGCCTGGGGCGCTCAAAGCGGTGATGTTGTCGAACAGCGCGTCCTGGGCTGCGTCGGGCAGGTAGACCAATAAACCTTCGGCGCTCCACGCCGCGGGAGCCTGCGGATCGAATCCTGCGGCCTGCAACGCTGTGGCCCAGTCGTCGCGCAGGTCGACGGCGACGGTACGCCGCTCGGCGGTCGGCTCAGCGCCGAGATCGCTTAGCGTCAGGGTTTTGAACTCGATCACCTCTGGCATGTCGACCTCGTAGACCACGGTGCCCGCCGGCCACAGCAGGCGGTAGGCGCGCGCATCGAGACCCGCCGCAAGAATTACCGCCTGGCCAACGCCGCTCCGTGCTGCGTCGAGGAAGAATTGGTCGTAGAACCTGGTGCGGCAGGCCATCCCCCGGGCCATTCGGTGTGGATCGAACTCGGAATCCCCGCCAACCGGAATTTGCCCGTTCACCAACCGGACATAGACGTCTATTCCGACGGCACGCACCAACGGCGCGGCGTAGGGGTCGTCGATCAACTTCTCGTCGGAAGACAGCGCCCGCTGGGCGGCGACCATGGTCGCCGTCGCCCCAACGCTCGTCGCCAGATCCCAACGATCACGATCGGTCCGCGCCATGGTGCTCCCTAATCCCGACCCGGAAATATAGACAATCTAGTTACTACCACAGAGCTGGTTGCCTATGCTCCCGGGACTACCCTCCGAGCTATTCGCTCCCAGGCTTTTCGCCGGAGGACCTGTGCCGGACTTTGCCCAGCGACGATCGACCTGGCACGCCAGAATGTTGCCGAGGGCGGTCGCCCGTTATGAACCCCAAGATGCCGCGGTCGACGTCTACCGGGGTTCTGGAACGAACGCAACGGCGGCCAGCGGAAATCGACTGTCGTCCCGTCCGGCTGAGCCGACTCGACCTTAGCGGCGGCACCCATCTTTTCCCGCTATTATCTGCGTATGCATGCAAGTAACAGTGAAGGTCGGTTGCCCGACGACCAGGCCAGCCTGGTGGTCGAGGTTTTCCGGATGCTGGCCGACGCCACCCGTGTGCAGGTGCTCTGGTCGCTGACGCATCGCGAGATGTCAGTCAACGAACTCGCCGAGCACGTGGGCAAGCCGGCGCCGTCGGTTTCCCAGCACCTTGCGAAGCTGCGGATGGCACGTCTGGTTCGCACCCGCCGGGACGGAACCACAATCTTCTACAGCCTGGAGAACGACCACGTCCGCCAACTCGTCATCGACGCGGTCTTCAACGCCGAGCACGCTGGCCCCGGGGTTCCCCGTCATCATCGCGGCGACAGTGGGCTGAAAGCAGTTACCGAATCATCGTCCGAGCGCTCGTCGAAGCGCCGAGTGAACGACTAGTAAACACAACATATTTCGCACAAGGGGAAGACGACCATGACCGAGCAGCACACCCATGACGCGCCGCATGCGCACGAACACCACCACGGCGACGTGGCTCACACACATGCGCACACCACGCATGAGCACGACCATGTCACGCACGAGCACTCGCACGCCCACGACGACGGAACCGAGCACACTCATCAGCACGTGCACCAGTCCGGCCTCGAAGACGTTCACGGCCACGCCCACGGATAACGCCACACGCTGACCGGCGCGTCGCGTCATGCCCCTCAGGCGAGTGAACTAGGAGACCTTCGGGCAGTAATGCATCGGGTTGTCGCGCTCGTCCAAAGGCGGCAGATTGCGCGCCGGCGTCTGCACCAGTGGCGCGTCGGCCGCTATTCGCCCGATGGCACGGTACCAGCCGGCTCGGGCCCGTGGGTGCTTGCGGAATCGGCTTGGCACGAGGGCGAAGGCGAGACGGACGAGGTTGCCGAACCGCCGGTGCAGCCATTCGTCGCGGCGCGACCACTGGTAGCCCATCAGCTCGCGCACCGGCGGATCGTAGAGACCGACGGTCAGCCAGACGAAGAACGGTGCCAGCAGTTTGCGCTGCGCGGCCCACAACGAATCCGGAACCCATTGAGCGAAAGGAGGTTTGGGTAGCTCGGTCAAATCGAGCACCGCGCGTGCCGCCTCGTTGTTCTCCAGCACGTTGCGACACATGTGGTCCCAGTAGACCTGGAATTCCTCCCAGGATGCCGGGACGGGCCGCATGCTCATGCTATACATCCGATACCAGTCGATGTGTTCGTCGAACAGCTGGCGCTTCTGCACTTCGGTCAAACCGCCGCAAAACCGTTCGGCCACATGGATAGTGCCGACAAAGAAGGTGGCGTGTGCCCAGTAGAAGACATCGGGGTTCAACGCGTGGTAGCGACGGCCCTGGGCATCGGTGCCTTTGATGGTGATGTGGTAGTCGCGTACCTCAGCGCCGGTCACGGGGGCACGATCGCCGTCGAAAACGACTCCGCCGATTGGGTACAACGAGCGCAGCAGGCGCGGCCAGCGTTCCCGCAAGAACGTCGAGTGGTCGATGACTGCCGCGCCCAGTTGCGGGTGCATGTTTTGCATGGATCCCGCCCACGGACCCTGCAACATGCCGCGCCAATCCCCGAAGTAGCGCCATGTCAGAGAATCCGGGCCGAGCGGAATCGGCGGCGCTTCGTAGCCCAGCGGCGACACCGGGCAGCCGCCGGCCACCCCGTCGTGCCCATTGGGCGACCGACTAGGTATCGCCTCCTCGCCGACAGCGGTCGCGTCGCTACTCGCTCCGGCGCTGGTCAGCGGGCAGGCTGCGGACGTATCTTGGGTCACTATTGGATTCCTGTAAACGTCTGTAATCCTGACTACATGCGTTGTCAGTTTGAAGCTTAGGAGCGATGTGCAGTCCGGTCAACGACGGAGCCGTTGGACCGGCGTCCCCCTGGAGAGTCGCCTCGCCCTCCGCCGCGACAACCTCATCAGCGCCGGTGTGCAGTTGCTGGGCAGCGACCGTGGACCCGCGTTGACCGTCCGTGCGGTGTGCCGCAAGGCCGCGCTGACCGAACGCTACTTCTACGAGAGCTTCTCCGACCGTGACGAATTCGTGCGCGCGGTCTACGACGATGTCTGCACGCGGGCGATGACGACCCTTACGGGGGCGAAAACCCCTCGGGAAGCCGTCGAACAGTTCGTTGAGCTGATGGTCGACGACCCGGTGCGCGGGCGCGTGCTGCTGCTGGCACCGGCGGTGGAGCCGATCCTGACCCGGTCGGGTGCGGAGTGGATGCCCAACTTCATCGATCTGCTGCAACGCAAGCTCTCCCGGATCGGCGATCCTGTGCTGCAGAAAATGATCGCCACCAGCCTGGTTGGCGGCCTGTCGAGTCTGTTCACCGCGTACCTGAACGGACAGCTTGGGGCCACCCGCAAGCAATTCATCGACTACTGCGTCAACATGCTGTTCACCACGGCAGCCCCTTATGTACCCACGCCTGAGCTGGGGCAACCCAAGTAGCGGACTTCATCGACCGAGTCGCAACAGCGGGATTGCCCGCCGCGTGGGTGGCGGGACCTGCCAACTAGAACCGTGATGTGCGACGCGGGCGCGCAAACTTGATGCTACTGGGGTACACAGATATATTGAGTGCCTCCTGTGGACACAGATAACTGGAGGCCCTATGTCAGCCGAGCTGACCGACCTACAGCTGTTGCGCGAACTTGAACCGGTCGTGGAAAAGAACCTCAACCGGCACCTGAGTATGCACAAGGACTGGAACCCGCACGACTACATCCCGTGGTCGGACGGCAAGAACTTCTATGCGCTCGGCGGGCAGGATTGGGACCCCGAACAGAGCCAGCTCTCCGACGTCGCCCAGGTGGCGATGGTGCAGAACCTGGTGACCGAGGACAACCTGCCGTCGTATCACCGCGAGATCGCGATGAACTTCGGCATGGACGGCGCCTGGGGGCAGTGGGTCAACCGCTGGACCGCCGAGGAGAACCGGCACGGAATCGCGTTGCGCGACTATCTGGTGGTGACGCGTGCGGTCGACCCCGTCGAGTTGGAGAAGCTTCGTCTCGAGGTGGTCAACCGCGGGTTCAGCCCAGGACAGAACCACCAGGGCGGACTCTTCGCCGACACCCTGTTCGACTCGATCCTCTACGTCACATTCCAGGAACTCGCCACCCGCGTATCGCACCGCAACACCGGGAAGGCGTGCAACGAGACGGTCGCCGACCAGCTGCTCGCCAAGATTTCGGGCGACGAGAACCTGCACATGATCTTCTACCGGGACGTCAGCGAAGCCGGTATTGAACTCGCGCCCAACCTTGCGATCAAAGCGCTGCACAAGATCCTGCTCAACTTCCAGATGCCCGGATTCCTGGTGCCTGAGTTCCGGCGGAAGGCCGTGATGATCGCCGTCGGCGGCGTCTACGACATCCGGATTCACCTCGACGAGGTGGTTATGCCGGTGCTGAAGAAGTGGCGGATCTTGGAGCGCGAAGACTTCAGCGGTGAGGGCGCGCGGATGCGCGACGAAATCGCCGCGCATCTCAAGGAGCTTGAGACAGCCTGCGACAAGTTCGAAGTCTCCAAGCAGCGCTACCTCGAGCGGCAGGCCCGCATGGCTGAGAAGATCACCGCCCAGAAGGTGCTCACCACCAAGGGCACGCTGAAGATGAGCGGACGGTAGTGGACATTGCGCATCGGCGCGATCGAGCTCGCCAGCCCGGTTGTGTTGGCTCCGATGGCCGGTGTGACGAACGTCGCATTCCGGACGCTGTGTCGTGAACTAGAACAGTCGAAGGTCGGCACGGTCAGCGGACTCTACGTCTGCGAGATGGTCACCGCACGTGCGCTCGTCGAGCGGCATCCGGTCACCATGCACATGACGACGTTCGCCCCGGACGAGTCGCCACGCTCGCTGCAGCTCTACACCGTCGACCCGGCGACCAACTACGCGGCTGCCAGGATGGTCGCTGACGAAGGCTTGGCCGATCACATCGACATGAATTTCGGCTGCCCGGTGCCCAAAGTCACCCGGCGCGGCGGCGGGGCGGCGCTGCCATTCAAGCGACGGCTGTTCGGCCAGATCGTCGCCGCGGCCGTGCGCGCCACCGAAGGCACCGATATCCCGGTAACCGTCAAGTTCCGGATCGGCATCGACGACGAGCACCACACTCACCTGGATGCCGGCCGCATCGCCGAAGCCGAAGGCGCCGCCGCGGTCGCGCTGCACGCCCGCACGGCGGCGCAGCGCTACTCCGGCACCGCGCATTGGGAACAGATCGCGCAGCTCAAGCAGCATGTGCGGACGATTCCGGTGCTCGGCAACGGCGACATCTACGATGCCAGCGACGCGCTGGCCATGATGGCCACCACTGGATGCGACGGCGTTGTCATCGGCCGTGGATGCCTGGGCCGGCCGTGGCTCTTCGCCGAACTGTCGGCCGCGTTCACCGGCAGCCCGCCACCCGCCCCGCCCACGCTCGGGGAGGTCGCCGACATCGTCCGCCGGCACGGCCAGTTGCTGGCCGTGCATTTCGGCGAAGACAAGGGCATGCGCGATATCCGCAAGCACATCGCCTGGTACCTGCACGGCTTCCCCGCCGGGTCCGAGTTGCGGCGAGCGCTGGCGCTGGTCAAGACGCTCGACGAACTTGACTCCCTGCTGAACCGGTTGGACGGCGCTGTCCCGTTTCCGGACGCGGCGACCGGCCCCAGGGGCCGGCAGGGTTCACCTGCCCGCGTGGCCCTGCCCGAAGGCTGGCTGACCGACCCGGACGACTGCACAGTGCCGGCCGGGGCGGACGTCATGCACTCCGGCGGCTGAAGCGAAACACGCTCGAAATCGCGTCTGGGCCGATAACTCAGTACGATGTGGGCCTTGCTGCATTGCGCTTTGGTGGCGGATGAATTCAGTGCCGCTGCACGAGCGTGACAAACGCCCTGCGACCCACGGGAAGCGCGGGTTGCAGCGCTGATGACGGCAGCGCTGCGGTGATATGTGCGCACGGACACTTCTAACGCCCGCATCGGAGCTTCGGAGGCCGGTAGAACATGAGTGACGCCGATAATGACGGCACTCTTGACCATCGGTGCGCATCCGGCGCGGGCGACGGCCAACGGATTACCCCAAAACCGCAGCCACCGCCAGGCGCCGCCCCATGGCAGTGGTTCTCTGAACCACCGTCCGATGACAGCGTGCACCGCTGGCAAGCCGACCCGCCCATCGAGACCCACGCAGAGCCCGCCAGCGCGCGCCCCGTCGAGCCCGTCGAGCCTCAAACAGCCGACACCGAAAAGATCGGATGTCACGCCGACGGCGGAATCACTGTTGCTGACCTGATCGCCAAAGTCGGCGCCCCGGCCCTTGACCGGCGTCACAAAGCCCATCATGTCGCCCCGGACACCGAACACTCCGAGGTTGCGCGGGACGTGCCCGTCGACCAGCAGGACACGCAGATCATCGACACCCCGGCCTACTCGCTCGAGGTTGCCTCTGAGATTCCAGACTTGGAGGCTGCCAACAGCCCGAACGGCGACGAGTCCGAATCCGACCGGACCACCCGGTTGCCGACCGCCTTGTGCCGGGTGCTGCCGAGGCGGATCCGCCGGACATCAGCTTCCGAGGCCCCCAAGACCCGCGGGCCGAAACCCCAATCCGGTCGGCGGCCAATGCTGCTGGCTGCGCGCTCGCTGGCGGCGTTATTCGCCGTGCTGGCCCTGGCCCTGACCGGCGGCGCATGGCAGTGGAGCACATCAATGAACGCCCGGCTCAACACCATCAGTGCGCTCGACCCGCACTCGGGCGACATCCGCGACCCCGACGGACAGTACGGAGACGAAGACTTCTTGATCGTCGGCATTGACTCGCGCGCCGGGGAAAACGCCAACATGGGTGCCGGCGACACCGACGATGCCGAGGGCGCACGGTCGGACACCGTGATGCTGGTCAACATTCCGGCGAACCGCAAACGTGTGGTGGTGGTGTCCTTCCCCCGCGACCTGGCGATCACCCCGATGCAGTGCGAGGCCTGGAACCCTGACACCGGCAAGTACGGACCCGTCTACGACCGGAAGACCAGGACCTGGGGTCCCAAGATGGTCTACACCGAGACCAAACTGAACTCGGCGTTCGCTTTCGGCGGCCCGAAATGTCTGGTCAAGGAAATCCAGAAGCTGTCCGGTTTAAGCATCAACCGGTTCATCGCCGTCGACTTCGCCGGATTCGCACGAATGGTCGACGCCCTCGGCGGCGTCGAAGTGTGCACCAGCACCCCGCTGCACGACTACGAACTGGGCACGGTCCTCGAACACGCGGGACGCCAAGTCATCAACGGCCCAACCGCGTTGAACTATGTGCGAGCCCGCCAGGTGACCACCGAAACCAACGGCGACTACGGCCGCATCAAACGTCAGCAATTGTTCCTGTCATCGCTGCTGCGGTCGCTGATCTCCGAGGACACGTTGTTCGACTTCAATAAGCTCAACAACGTCGTCAACATGTTCATCAGCGACACCTACGTCGATAACGTCAAGACCAAAGACCTGGTCCAGCTCGGTCAATCGCTACAGGGTATGGCCGCCGGGCATATCACGTTTGTCACTGTGCCAACCGGTGTAACAGACCAGAACGGCGATGAGCCGCCGCGCATGGCCGATATGCGGGCGCTTTTCGATGCCATCATCAACGACGATCCACTGCCCGAGGAAAACGACCAGAACGCAAAGAGTTTGGGCACAACGCCGACCAACGCGCCCACCACCAAGAAGTCGCCGACGCCCACCGCGGCCCCCGAGGCTCAGCGCCAGCAGGTCACAACGACCTCGCCGCAAGACGTCACGGTGCGGGTATCCAACGCGACCACGCAGAGCGGTCTTGCCGCAACCGCAACCAGCCAGCTCAAGCGGGACGGCTTCAATGTGATGACGCCGGATGATTATCCGAGTTCGGTGAACGCGACGACAGTGTTGTTCTCGCCCGGCAACGAGCAGGCCGCGGCCACGGTGGCGTCATCGTTCGTTGACCCAAAAGTCCAGCGGGTTTCCGGCTACGGGCAGGTCGTTCAGGTGGTGCTCGGCCCGGACTTCAATTCGGTCACCGCTCCCGCGCCCAGCGGCTCGTCGATCAGCATGCAGGTAGAACCCGGCTCGGGCAACGCGCCGACCAAGCTGCCCGAGGACCTGACGGTCACCAACGCCGCCGACACCACCTGCGAGTAAATGTATTTGGCCGAACCTTGACGCACGTTTTCGGCGTCGAGAACGTAGGCTTGGCGGTATGCGGACCGCCTACCATGAGCAGCTCGAGGATCTATCCGAACGGCTCGGCGAGATGTGCGGGCTGGCAGGGATCGCCATGGAGCGGGCAACCCAAGCCCTGCTGCAGGCCGATCTGGCGCTGGCCGAACAGGTGATCTCCGACCACGAAACGATCGCGGAGATGAGCGCCCATGCCGAGGAGAGCGCCTTCGTGCTGCTGGCGTTACAGGCGCCGGTCGCCGGTGATCTCAGGTCCATCGTGAGCGCTATCCAGATGGTGGCAGACATCGACCGGATGGGTGCGCTGGCACTGCACGTCGCCAAAATCGCCCGCCGACGGCATCCCCAGCATGCGTTGCCCGAAGAGGTCAACGGGTATTTCGCCGAAATGGGCAGAGTCGCAGTCGAATTGGGTAATAGCGCGCAAGAGGTGCTGTTGTCCCGCGATCCGGAGAAAGCCGCCCGGATCCGCGAAGAAGACGACGCCATGGACGATCTGCACCGGCACTTGTTCTCGGTGCTGATGGACCGGGAATGGAAGCACGGCGTGGCAGCGGCCGTCGACGTTACCTTGCTGGGCCGGTTCTACGAACGTTTCGCCGACCACGCCGTGGAAGTGGCGAGGCGCGTCATCTTCCAGGCGACCGGCAGTCTTCCCGACGACGACACGAAACCCAGCCCGCGTTAGGGGCCAAAACCGCTTTTGCCCAGACTCGCCCCGTCCCCCGCAAGCGGGTGGGGGTACTCCCCCGCAAGCGGGAGGTGCCCCCACCCTCTGGGGACGTGCCCCCACCCTCTGGGGGCGTGCCCCCAACGCGGGCCGGATCGTCGTCGGGCTAGCCGAAGCGGCCGGAGATGTAGTCCTCGGTCGCCTTCTGGGACGGGTTGGAAAAGATCTTCTCGGTGTCGTCGATCTCGATGAGCCGGCCGGGCTTTCCTGTTGCTTCCAGGTTGAAAAACGCCGTGTGATCGCTGACCCGGGCAGCCTGCTGCATGTTGTGGGTGACGATGACGATGGTGTAGTCCTGCTTCAACTCACTGATCAGTTCTTCGATCGCCATCGTCGAGATCGGGTCCAGCGCGGAGCACGGCTCGTCCATCAACAACACATCTGGTTGCACGGCGATGGCCCGCGCGATGCACAACCGCTGCTGCTGCCCCCCGGACAATCCGCCGCCGGGCTTGTTCAACCGATCCTTGACCTCATCCCACAGGTTCGCACCGCGCAGTGAGTGTTCGGCTGTCTCATCGAGCACCTTGCGATTGCGCACACCCTGCAGCTTCAAGCCGGCGACCACGTTGTCACGAATCGACATGGCGGGGAACGGGTTTGGCCGCTGGAACACCATCCCGATCGCCCGGCGCACACCGACCGGGTCGATACCGCGGGCATAGATGTCTTCATCGTCGAGCAGTACTTTGCCCTCCACTCGGCCGCCGGGGATGACCTCATGCATCCGGTTCAGCGTGCGCAGCACCGTCGTCTTGCCGCAGCCCGACGAGCCGATGAACGCTGTCACGCTGCGAGGCAGAATGGACAGCGTCACATCCGCGACCGCTTCAAACGACCCGTAGTAGATGTTGACGCCTTTGAGGTCCAACCGCTTGGCCACCTGGTGCTCCTGCCTACGACTTCTTGGGGGCAAAGATTTTCGCGAAAACCCTGGCCCCGATATTGATCATCGCGATCACCAGAATGAGGGTTAGCGCGGCGCCCCACAACCGATCCGTGGGAACCGGGTTGACGCCTGCGCCGGCCGATGTCTGGTTGTAGATCATGCCGGGCAGCGACCCCATGAACCCGCTGAAGATGTTGAAGTTCATTGACTGCGAATAACCGACGAGGATCAACAGCGGGGCCGTCTCGCCCATCACCCTGGCCACGGCCAGCATGATCCCGGTGCTGATGCCGGACAGCCCGGTAGGAATCACGATCCTGACAATGGTTTTCCACTTCGGGATCCCCAGCGCGTAACTGGCCTCGCGGAGGTCTACCGGGACAATCCGCAGCATTTCCTCGGTGGCCCGCACGATCACCGGGACCATCAACAACACCAGCGCCAACGACACCGCGAACTCGGAACGGGGGAGCCCCAGCGTCGCCACACACAGTGCGTAGATGAACAATGCCGCCACGATCGAGGGCACACCGGACAGGATGTCCACCATGAACGTGGCCAACCTGCCCAGCGGCGTGCCACCGCCATATTCGACCAGGTAGATCGCGACCATGAGACCGATCGGAATCGAGATCGCGGCGCAGACCAATCCCTGCAGCAGGGTGCCGACGATCGCGTGGTAGGCGCCGCCACCGGCCGCGAATGCCGTCATGCCCGCTTGCGAATGCGTCCACCACACGCTCGACGTAATCGCCTTGAATCCCTTGGCGATCACCGAGCCCAGCACCAACAGCAATGGCGTCAGCGCGATCACCATCGACAGGGCCACCAACACGGTCGCAACGTTGTTCGCGACTCGACGGCGCCGGCCCAGCTCCGAAAACGTCCGCGGCTTGAGCGGGCGGTCCAAGATCGAGGTCATCGGCTGCCTCTTCTGCTCCCGGCTCCGGCGACAGCGCCACGTGCCATGGCGTCGACCAGGAAGGTAAGCAGGAAAAGCACCAGCCCCGCAGCGATATAAGCGCCGGCCTTGTATTGGTCACTGAATTCCGACGCGGTGGCCGCGATCTTGGTCGCGAAGGTGGACCCGCCGTCGAATAACGACCAGCCAAACGCTGCCTGGGTGCCGCGCAAGATAATCAGCAGCGCGACCGTCTCACCCAGGGCGCGGCCCAGACCCAGCATCGCGCCGCTGATGTATCCGGATCGCCCGAACGGCAGCACGGTCGTCTTCACCACTTCCCAACGAGTGGCGCCGAGCGCCCACGCTGCCTCGATCTGGTCCTGAGGCGTCTGGACGAACACTTCGCGAGTGACAGCGGTGATGATCGGCAGGATCATCACCGCCAAAACGATCCCGCCGGTGAAGATAGTGCCGCCACCAGCCACCGAAACGTTGCCACTGGCAAAGAGAAAGCACCAGCCCATGGCGTGATTCAGCCAGGTCGCGATGGGTCGCAGCTGCGGCGCCAGTACGTACAGGCCCCAGACGCCGTAGATGATCGAGGGAATCGCGGCCAGCAGATCGACCGCGTAGGACAGCGGCCCGGCGACCCGCCGCGGTGCGTACTGGGTGAGGAAGATCGCGACGCCCAGAGCGACCGGCATGGCCAGGATCAACGCGAACAGCGACACGAACACGGTCACCTGCAGCATTTCGAAGATTCCGAAGTGCATCGCCGAGGTGTCGGTAGTGACCCAGTTGCCGCCGTAACTGAAGAAGTTCTCTTGATTGCGCTTTAAGGCCGGTGTCGCGCGCAACAGCAAGAATCCGCCGATCGCGGCGATCAGGACAACCATCAGGACACCCGAAGCCTGCGCCAGCCTGCGAAATATCCGGTCTCCCACAAGGGGTTTGGCGTGCCCCCACGGGCTGATGGGTACTACCGGCGACTCGGGAAAGGGCGCAGCAACAACCGCACCCGAACCCGCGTCGGCTGGGTTTGGCGTCGTCACTGTGATCCCGTCACAGTTCTGCTATTGCTCCTTAAACCCGATTGGTTACTGAATTGCGTTGATCGCGGTAACCAGTCGCACCTTGACTTTATCGGGCAGCGGAACATACCCGGCGGACATAAGCCTCGGTCTGGCCGTTGCTGGCGGCCACGGTGAGGAACGACTTGATCGCCCCGGAGGTGTCCGGATCGTAGCCCTGCGAGCACACAATCTCGTAAGTGGCCAGCACCAGCGGGTAAGTACCCGGGTCTTGGGCGGTGTACATCGAGTTCAGATCCAGCACCAGGTCGTTGCCATCGGTCACGAAGCGGGCTGCTTTGATCGCATTGCTGGCCGTGTCGTTGGTGAGCGGGACCACACCATTGCCGGTGTCGATTTGGGCGTAGGGCACACCGGCTTGGTCAGCAAAGCCTTTCTCGACGTATCCAATCGCGCCCAGTGTGGCCCGCACGGCCTGGATCACACCAGTCGACTTCGCGGCCCCCTCGCCGACACCGCCCTGAAACTCGGTGCCAACTCCTCTGGTCCAGCTCTGCGGTGCGGCAGCCGTCAGATATTTCTGCACGTTGTCGGTGGTTCCCGACGAGTCCGCCCGGTAAATCGGCATGATCTTGGTGTCGGGCAGGGCCACACCGGGATTGAGTGCCGCGAGCATCGGGTCATTCCAAGCCGTGATTTTGCCGCTGAAGATTTTGGCCAGCGCGTCACTGCTGACGACCAACGTTTGCGCGCCCGGCAGGTTGTAGACCAATGCGACCGGCCCGAACACCAGCGGCAGATCCCACGCCGGGTTCCCATCGCAGCGTTCGGCGGCCGGGCCGATCTGATCCGCGAGCAGCGGCGAGTCCGCTCCGGCGAAGTCGACATGGCCGGCGATGAACTGCTCGCGCCCGGCACCCGACCCGGTCGGGTTGTACGACACGCTCTTGCCCGGGCAAGACTGGCCCCACACCTGGTTGAACAACGCGATCGCGTTCTGCTGAGCGGTCGACCCCTCCGCCGTCAGCCTGTTCTTGCCGCCACACCCCGCCGTGCCGGCGGGTCCAGAGGTTGCCGTCGCCGAAACGCCGCGGTTGTTGTCGCTGCCGCAGGCAGTCAACGCCCCGCCGCTGATCGCCATCGCCAGCACCAGTGCCGCCAGCGCCCTGCCCTCCCTGTCGAGTCTCACCGATCTCGCTTTCTGACGCATTCTTGACGCATCCGGGCGCCGCTGGCCGTCTCCCAAAGGGAGGTTGCCAAGTCACCGCGAAAGTATGCGCTGATGCAGTCCACGAAAGTGCCTACAGGGTGAACTTGGAGTGAACAATCAGAGTCCACACCGGGTCTGCCTGCGCTTTCGGTCAGCTGGCGGTGGGCGGTGACGCATAGGCGGTGTCGACGCTGTAGGTGGTGAAACCCAGGCGCTCGTAGGTCCGCACCGCGGCGACGTTGTCTGACTCCACGTAGAGCATCACGGTGGGCTCGGCCGAGGGCCCCGAGGAGGGATCGCCGTGGTTGTCGGGGCCGGCCAGCCGGCGTGCCAGCGACTCAATACCGATCGCTGTCAACAGCTGCCCCAGGCCGCGGCGCTGCGCCGACGGGTCGACGCCCAGGACGTAGACCTCACCCAAGCCCGGTTGATCAAGGTGCACTTTGGTCCAGTGGAAGCCCAGTAGCCTGCCCGCCTGGTCGCTTGCGGAGTCGCCGAACGCCAGGAACAAGCCCGCCGGGTCGAACCACGGTTCGCTGTGCCGCTGTGCCAGCTCGACTTCAGTCCACCCACCCTGTTCGGGGTGTTCGGCGAACGCGGCGTTGTTGACCCTCAGCAACTCAGCGTCATCGGCCGTGCCCGCGTAGGTACGGATCTGCACCCCGGGCACAGGGGGCACCGGGTCGGGGATATCGCGCAGCGAGCGCCGCATCTGGACCAGTTCACGCACCGGGACCAGACCTAACGCGGACGCGGTCGCCCGGGCCGGCTCTAGCGTGCCGTGCGCCCAGAATTGGTTGTGGCCCGCGGTCTTGGCCAGCGCCGCACGTCCCATCGCCGCGCCGATACCGCGCCGGCGGGCCTGCGGGTGCACCACCAGTTCCGCCATCCCGGCATCCCCGTCGCGTGGCGGGCTGAGATTGAGGTAGCCGATGATCGTGTTGGCGGTGTGTTTTGTGGCGCCCGGTTGGGAACTGGTGACCAGCAGATGCTCGGTGCGGTCGTGCCCCAGCTCGCGCAACACCTGTTCGCCGACGGGCGCTACCCCATCGAATTCGGTTGCCGACGTGACGAGTTCGCGCACTTCCTGCTGCTCTTCGGGGGTTAGTGCGCAGCGCCAGTCAGGCGAGGTCACTGACTGCGTAAGGGGTCGACCAGCGGGTCTTGCAGATCGTCAGAGTCGGACTCGGCGTCCTCAGCGTCGTCGGGGTCGGCGATCGGCGCTCGGCCGCGCGCCGGCCGGACGGCCTTGTACCCGACGTTGCGTACCGTGCCGATCAACGCCTCGTGTTCGGGGCCGAGTTTGGCCCGCAGTCGACGTACGTGCACATCGACAGTGCGAGTGCCACCAAAGAAGTCATAACCCCACACTTCGTGCAGCAGTTGTGCGCGGGTGAACACCCGACCGGCATGTTGAGCCAGGTATTTCAGCAGCTCGAACTCTTTATACGTGAGGTCAAGCGGACGGCCCCGCAGTCTCGCGGTGTAGGTGCCTTCGTCGATCACCAGCTCGCCGAGGCTCACCTTGCCCGCGCTTTCCTGATCGGCCAGCCCGCCGCGGCGGCCGACCACCAGCCGAAGTCTGGCGTCGATCTCGGCGGGCCCGGTGCTGGGCAGCAGGATCTCGTCCAGCCCCCAGTCGGCGCTGACCGCCACCAGACCGCCTTCGCTCACCACAGCCAGCACCGGGACCGACCGGCCCGCTGTGCTCAAAAGCCGGCAAAGACCGCGCGCGGACGATAGGTCGGTGCGCGCATCGACCAGCACGGCGTCCGCGGTTCCAGCCTCCAGCAACGAGGATGGTTCTGGCGGCGCCGTCCGGACGGTGTGGGGAAGCAGCGACAACGACGGCAGGACCGGGTCGGGATGCAGCTCCGAGGTCAGCAGTAATAGCTCCAACAAGCCCCTCCAGCTCGTGGGGAAAGGCATCTCCCAAATTCATAACGCCATGTGGCGTTAGTGGCCAGGTCATCTAACGATAACGTGCCACCTGGTCTTTGGCGTGGCGGAGGAGGCAGTGTGAGCCTTGCCACGAGGCGGTCCGGGACGGCGCGGTTGCAGGGGATTGCGCCACAATATGCGGATGCGCAAGGTGCTGATCGGTGTGATGGCAGCGGCGATCGCCGTGGCCGTGATCGTCATCGGCGCGATCGGCGTCGACTACGGAACCAGCATCTACGCCGAATACCGGCTGTCGTCGAACCTGCGCAAAGCGGCAAATCTGGGGTCGGACCCATTCGTCGCGATCCTGGCATTCCCGTTCATTCCGCAGGCGATGCGCGCCCACTACAACGAGCTGGAGATCAAGGCCAACGGCATCGATCACGCGATGGTTGGCAAGGCCACCCTGGAGGCCACGATGCACTCGATCGACTTGACCTACGCGTCCTGGCTGATCAGGCCGGATGCCAAGCTCCCGGTGGGCAAGCTGGAGAGTCGCATCATCATCGACTCGATGCACCTGGGCCGGTATATGGGCATCAGCGACCTGATGGTTGAGGCACCACCCCAGGAAACCAACGATGCCACCGGCGGTACCACCGAATCTGGGATCTCCGACAGCCACGGGCTGGTGTTCAGCGGCACGCCGAAATCAGCCAACTTCGACCACCGGGTCAGCGTCTCGGTAGACCTTTCCATCGCCCCCGACGACCAGGCGACACTGGTGTTCACTCCCACCGGCATCCTCACCGGACCGGACACCGCCAATCAACCCGTTCCCGATGACAAGCGGGATGCGGTGCTTCATGCCTTCAGCGGCCGGCTGCCTAACCAGAGGCTTCCGTTCGGGGTGGCTCCGCAAACTGTCGGAGCGCGCGGCTCGGACGTCATAATCGAAGGCATCACCCAGGGAGTAACTGTCACTCTCGAAGGGTTTAAGCAGTCATGATGAGTGTCATCGTGGCGACCGTAGCGGCGGGCGTCGTGGCAACCCTTGCAGGATGGTCGATGACCCGCCGCTCGGGAAATATCCGGGAAATTCGTTCCGACTCGGCTCAGGGCGCCGACGCGGACACCGCAGATCTGGGCCTGTCCCGTAGCGGGCCGACCGTCGTGCATTTCAGCGCCCCGTGGTGCGGGCCTTGTGACCGGGTTCGTCGGGTAGTTGGCCAGGTCTGCGAGGACCTGGGCGCCGTAGCCCACATCGAGGTCGACCTGGACGCCAATCCGGCCACCGCTCGCCGATTTTCGGTGCTGTCGCTGCCTACCACGTTGATCTTTGATGTCGACGGACGACAGCGATACCGGGCCTCTGGAGTACCCAAGGCCGCCGACCTGCGGTCCGCGCTGGAACCGCTGTTGGCTTGATGACTGTGTCATTGGGTAAGCTTGCCGACGTGTCAGCCCGCCTCGAGCCCATGCTCACCAAGCGTCGCGCAGTGGATCTGTGCCGCATCGCGGGTTGTTGCTGTTGCTGTAGCTGCTGAGTAGCCGCGCGTTTCCGCGTAGCACTCGGAGCAGCCTCGGATCCCTACCGTGGCATGTCTCCCGTCGTTCCCCCGTGCAATAGGCGTACCTAGGAGTAGTACCGTGCCGAGCAGCAACACCACCATCCAGCCGGACCGCGTCGACGTTCGCGGACCTAGGTTCGCCGCCTGGGTCACGACCGCAGTCTTGGTGCTCACGCTCATCGTTGCAGCCGCCAGTCCGCTGGCGGCGGCGGTCATTCTGGGTGTGCAGGCGGTGATTTTTGCCGTCGGTGCCCTCGGTGGGCCGCGCCGCCATCCCTATGGGCAGGTGTTCGCCACCTTCGTGGCGCCCCGGCTGGGACCCGTCAAGGAGCGCGAACCGGTTGCACCGCTGAAGTTCGCCCAACTCGTCGGCCTGATCTTCGCGGTCGGCGGCGTTGCCGGCTTCGCCGCTGGCGCTTTCTTGGTGGGCGTCATCGCCACCGCAGCCGCGCTGGTGGCCGCGTTCCTGAATGCAGCCTTCGGCATCTGCCTGGGTTGCCAGCTCTACCCGCTGGTCGCGCGCTTCCGACGCGCTCCCGCTTGATCCTGCTGACCACCCTGTTCATCGCAGCAATCGAAAGGAACCCCACCATGGCACGCTCCGACGTCCTGGTCTCCGCTGACTGGGCTGAGAGCAATCTCGACGCCGCGAACGTCGTCTTCGTCGAGGTCGACGAGGACACCAGCGCCTACGACGGCGGCCACATCGCCGGCGCGATCAAGCTGGACTGGCGCACCGATCTGCAAGACCCGGTCAAGCGCGACTTCGTCGACGCTCAGCAATTTTCCAAACTGCTGTCCGACCGCGGCATCTCCAATGACGACACCGTGATCCTCTACGGCGGCAACAACAACTGGTTCGCCGCCTACGCCTACTGGTATTTCAAGCTGTACGGTCACGACAAGGTCAAGCTGCTCGACGGCGGCCGCAAGAAGTGGGAGCTCGATGGGCGCCCGCTGTCCACCGACACCGTCAGCAGGCCGGCGACCTCCTACACCGCGGCCCCACCGGACAACAGCATCAGAGCGTTCCGGGACGAGGTCATCGCGGCCATCAACGTCAAGAATCTGGTCGACGTGCGCTCCCCGGACGAATTCTCCGGCAAGATCCTCGCGCCGGCGCACCTGCCGCAGGAGCAGAGCCAGCGGCCGGGCCATATCCCGAGCGCGATCAACGTGCCGTGGAGCAAGGCCGCCAACGAGGACGGCACCTTCAAGTCCGACGAGGAGTTGGCCAAGTTGTACGCCGACGCCGGCCTGGACGGTTCGAAGGAAACCATTGCCTACTGTCGGATCGGGGAGCGTTCGTCACACACCTGGTTCGTTCTGCGGGAATTACTCGGGCATCAAAACGTCAAAAACTACGACGGCAGTTGGACGGAATACGGCTCCCTGGTGGGTGCCCCGATCGAGTTGGGAAGCTGATATGTGCTCTGGACCGAAGCAAGGACTGGCGTTGCCTGCCAGCGTCGACCTGGAGAAGGAAACGGTGATCACCGGCCGCGTCGTGGACCGCGACGGCCAAGCCGTGGGTGGCGCGTTCGTCCGCTTGCTGGACTCGTCGGACGAGTTCACGGCCGAGGTGGTCGCGTCGGCCACCGGTGACTTCCGATTCTTCGCCGCACCGGGATCCTGGACGCTGCGCGCCTTGTCGAAGGTCGGTAACGGCGACGCCGTGGTGGCGCCGACCGGTGCGGGCATCCACGAGGTGGACGTCAAGATCGCCTGACAAACCGGGCCCTGACCCCGATGACAGGGATGTTCCTGGAAGCCGCCACTGACGAATAGACTCGTCCCCGTGGTGCTCTTCTTCGAGATCATGCTGGTCGCAGCGGTCGTGGTCATCTCGTGGTTCGCGCTGTACACGCTCTACCGGCTCATCACTGACGAGTCGTGACCTCCGACGAGGGCCCTGACGCACCGGTGGGTTCCGCGGGCTCCGGCGACCGTGCGATGGCTGCCGCTGCCGAACGTGCCAAGCTGACCGCGGCCCGCAACATCCCCGCCTTCGACGATCTGCCGGTTCCCGCCGACACCGCGAACCTGCGTGAAGGCGCCAACCTGAATGACGCGCTGTTGGCACTGCTGCCGCTGGTCGGTGTGTGGCGCGGGGAAGGCGAGGGCCGCGGACCTGATGGTGACTACCGATTCGGCCAGCAGATCGTGGTCTCGCACGACGGCGGCGATTACCTGAATTGGGAAGCCCGGTCGTGGCGGCTCAACGACAAGGGCGGCTATCAGGAACCCGGCTTACGCGAAACGGGCTTCTGGCGCTTTGTCAGCGATCCCTACGACCCCAGCGAATCCCAGGCGATCGAGTTGTTGTTGGCCCATTCGGCCGGTTACATCGAATTGTTCTACGGACGGCCGCGCACTCAGTCGTCGTGGGAGTTGGTGACCGATGCACTGGCCCGCAGTCGGTCGGGCATGCTGGTCGGCGGCGCCAAGCGGCTCTACGGCATCGTCGAAGGTGGCGACCTGGCCTACGTCGAGGAACGGGTGGACGCCGACGGCGGCCTGGTGCCGCATCTGTCGGCGCGGCTGTCGCGCTTCGTCGGATAGTGGCCTGCGGGTTGTCGCCCGCGTAGTTAATTCGGCAGCACCGTCGCCACCAAGACCATCCAGCGCGTATTCGTTTGCGGTACTTCGCAATTGGCCTTGGCACTGTGCGCAAACCTGACCCCAACCGTGTCACGACATGGAGCGGCCCCCGAGCAAAAGCTCCTGGTTGGACAGACCGGAAGCTCGGGGGCCGGGTGGCTGCGGGGAATTCGCCAGCGCGCGTTGATCGCCAGCTCTTCCGAGCCAATGCAGCTAGCGTGCAGCCACCTCACATGTCCATGAAGCTATCAATTTCGCGGACCACCTCCTTCCTTGTGTACGGCCGACCGTACCCGCCATTCTGCGAGCCGACAACAGAATTGACTGTCTCAGCGATCGCTGACGATCGCGGCGTCGACCAGTTCGGCGAACTCTGCGGCCATCGCAGATCGAGGCAGTCGCTGACCGTCGAGAGTGTGCACGCGGGCCGCCAGGGTCATGCTTGATACCAGCCAGATCCCTTGGGCGGCATGCAGGTCCGCGATCCGCAGCGCGCGATAGTCGCAGTCGTACCCCTTGGCCCGCGCCACCTCAAAGAGTGCCTGTTGCGTGGTGCCGCGCAGGATCGGATACCAGGGCGGCGGTGTCAACAGGCACGGATTTCCGTCTGTTCCTGTTTCAGAATCGGTAGCGATCACCACCGTCGAGCGCGGGCCTTCCAGGATGTAACCGTCCGAACTGACGAAGATGACGTCACCGGCACCCTGCCGGGCGGCATGACGCAAGGCCGCCATATTAACCGCGTAGGACAGTGTTTTGGCGCCGGCCAGCAGCCAGGGCATCGCGTCGACACCGGCGGCGGGCAATCCGCGGTCCAGCGTGACCGCCGCGACCCCGTCGCGCCGAACCGCCGCGACCCTTTCGGGGACAGGGTTGACCATCACGTAAGCGGTCGGCGCCGTGGGGGCACCTCCCGCTTGCGGGGGACCGCTCTCGCGGCCGCGGCTGTAGATCAGTCGCAATGCGCCCTCGTCAGCGGTGCCCGCGGCCCACTGCCGCGTGGCCACGTCGATCGCACGCCGCCAACTCGGGAGGTCTGGCTCGGGCAGATCCAACAATTTGGCCGACTGGGTCAGCCGCTGCAGATGCGACTCGACCAGACAGGCCCCGCCGTCGCGGATCAGCAACGTCTCGAATACACCGTCGCCGCGAACTGCTGCCAGGTCGTCGGCCTGCAGCAGTGGCGTCCCCGGCGGATGTATCTCGCCGTCCAGTGTGACGATCACACCCATCTGGCCCGCCATGGAGAAGGAGCCTAATCACATCGGTGACACTGTGCGCGCGATGCCGGGAGCACGCCAAATCCGTAGAGTTGACGTGTGAACGCAGTCCCTGCACCCGATCGCGGACCTGACGCGGGCGCGATCTGGCATTACGGCGACCCGCTCGGCGAGCAGCGAGCGGCCGAGAATGCTGCGGTGTTGGTGGACCGCTCGCACCGCGCGGTGCTCACCCTGACCGGTAGCGACCGGCAGACCTGGCTGCACAGTATCTCGACACAACACGTCAGCGAACTCCCTGAAGGCGCGAGCACGCAAAATCTCAGCCTGGACGGTCAGGGCCGGGTCGAGGACCACTGGATCCAGACCGAGCTGGGTGGCACCACCTACCTCGATACCGAACCCTGGCGCGGTGAGCCGCTGCTGGAGTACCTGCGCAAGATGGTGTTCTGGTCTGAGGTCACCCCGGGCAGCGCCGACATGGCGGTGCTATCGCTGCTGGGCCCGCGGCTGGCTGACCAGTCGGTACTCAACGTGCTGGGCCTGGATGCTCTACCCGTCGAGTCGACAGCCGTTCCGTTGCCGAACGGTGGCTTTGTGCGGCGGATGCCCGGCGCTCCCGCCGGCCAAATCGAACTGGACCTGCTGGCACCGCGGAGGGAGTCGGCCGGCTGGCAGAACCGCTTGGCGCGGGCCGGCGTGCGGGCGGCTGGGGTGTGGGCCTACGAAGCTCATCGGGTCGCGGCGTTGCGCCCGCGACTCGGCGTTGACACCGATGAGCGCACTATTCCACACGAGGTGGGTTGGATCGGTGGCCCCGGCGAGGGAGCCGTCCATCTGGACAAAGGCTGCTACCGCGGACAAGAGACCGTCGCGCGGGTGCACAACCTGGGTAGACCACCCCGGATGCTGGTGTTGTTGCACCTCGACGGCTCGGTGGAGCGGCCCTCGACAGGTGATGCGGTGCTGGCCGGTGGTCGCGCCGTCGGACGCCTCGGAACCGTGGTCGAGCACGTGGATCTCGGGCCGGTGGCGCTGGCGCTGCTCAAGCGTGGGCTGCCGGCCGACACCGAATTGGCGACCGGCCCGCAGGCCTCGGTCGCAGCGCTAATCGACGCCGATTCTCTGCCGCCCGCCGAACACATCGGCGCGGGGCGGGTAGCCGTTGAGCGGTTGCGGGGCGGTGCGCGATGATCACCGATGACGTCCGCCACAGCGGGCAGGGGGCGCCGACGCCCCACCACGAGGCACGGTAAACTGTCGGCAGGACAATAACGACACCAAAAGATCGGAGCCGCCTACTTGTTAGGCCGCTCCGTTATTGCGCGAGGGGGTCCCCCCATGGGCCGCGGCCGGGCTAAGGCAAAGCAGACCAAGGTTGCTCGAGAGCTTAAGTACAGCTCCCCGCAGACCGATTTCCAGCGGCTTCAGCGCGAGCTGTCAGGAACGGGTGCCGAAGAATCCAACGAGCTGGACGACGACGGCCCAGACATTTCCTTGGACGACGAGGACGACTGGCGCCGCTAGACTTCACTCCTCGGTGCCGATGCGCTTCGCATCGGCACAGTGGTAGTCCCGGTTAGTTCCAGCTTTTAGAACCTCGGGTGTTGCCCGACCAGTTTTGCCCGCGGGCTATCTTTTCCGCCTTTGCACACGGTTCCCAACACCCAGCAGTCCAGGTGCCGCGCGGTCAATATGGCCAAGGCGCGGTCGGTGTCCTCGGGAGCGACGACGGCGATCATGCCGACGCCCATGTTGAATGTCTTTTCCATCTCCTCGCGGGCGACCCGGCCACGCTGGGCAATCATGGCGAACACTGGGGCGGGCGTCCACGTGCCACGGTCGACCTCGGCGACCAACCCGTGCGGGATGACGCGTTGCAGGTTGCCCGCGAGCCCGCCGCCGGTGACGTGGCAGAACGTGCGGACATGGGTTTCGGCGGTCAGCGCCAGGCAGTCTTTGGCGTAGATCCGGGTGGGCTCTAACAGTTCTTCGCCCAGGGTGCGGCCGAATTCCTCCACATAACCGGCCAGGTTCATCCGGTCGATCTGGAGTAGGACGGCGCGGGCCAGCGAGTATCCGTTGGAGTGTAGGCCGGAAGAGCCCATCGCGATGATCACGTCACCGGGTTTGACGCGATCAGGCCCGAGCACGTCGTCGGCCTCGACCACGCCGACACCGGTGGCCGAGATGTCGTAGTGGTCGGGTTCCATCAGGCCAGGGTGTTCCGCGGTCTCGCCTCCCAGCAGCGCACAGCCCGCGCGCACGCACCCCTCGGCAATACCGCTGACGATCGCGCTCAGTCGTTCTGGCACCGTTCGGCCGACCGCGATGTAGTCCTGCAAGAACAGGGGCTCGGCGCCGCAAACCACAAGGTCGTCGACCACCATCGCCACCAAGTCGAGGCCGACGGTGTCGTGCTTGTCCATCGCCTGAGCGACCGCCAGCTTGGTGCCGACACCGTCTGTGGAGGCCGCCAGCACCGGTTCGCGGTAGTCGCCACGCAGAGCGAACAATCCGGCGAATCCGCCCAGCCCGCCGCGCACCTCAGGTCTGGTGGCCTTTGTTGCCAGCGGCTTGAACAAGTCGACGGCGCGGTCACCGGCTTCTATGTCCACCCCGGCCGACGCGTAGGTGATGCCCTGGCTGCCCGGGTCTCGTCCGGGGCTTTTTCCGGGATCCGTCATCGCGATAAAGGCTACCGGGCGGCGCTGACCGCCGGTATCAAACGTCTTTGAAGCACCAAGAGCGAATTTCGTCAGCGCCCGATTGGCACTTCATCGGCAGCGAGATCGTCGAGCCCGGCTCCGCGCGCCGCGTTGGCGAGCATGTGCTCGATGACGTTTTTGCCCAGCGCAGTCTCGCTGGGCAGCTTGATCGGGTAGTTGCCGTCGTAGCAGGCGGTGCAGAGCCGGGTGGTGGGCTGCTCGGTGGCGGCGACCAAGCCCCGGAGCGAGATGTATCCCAGCGTGTCGGCGTTGATCGCATGCCGCACAGCTTCGAGCATTTCGTCCTCGTCTTCGACGGCGTTTGCGATCAGCTCGGCCGGCGAAGGGAAGTCGATGCCGTAGAAGCAGGGCCACTTCACGGGTGGCGAGGCGATCCGCACATGCACCTCGATGGCACCGGCCTCGCGCAGCATTCGCACCAGTGCGCGTTGGGTGTTCCCCCGCACGATCGAGTCGTCGACGACGATGAGCCGCTTGCCGCGGATCAGCTCTTTAAGCGGGTTGAGCTTCAGCCGGATGCCGAGCTGGCGGATGGTCTGCGACGGCTGGATGAATGTGCGCCCGACGTAAGCGTTCTTCATCAGGCCCTGCCCGTATGCGATGCCGGACTCCTGCGCGTATCCGACCGCGGCGGGGGTGCCCGATTCCGGCACGCCGATCACCAGGTCGGCGTCGACCGGACATTCACGGGCCAATCGACGGCCGATCTCCACCCGGGCGGCGTGCACGGACCGGCCGGCGAGCGTGCTGTCCGGCCGCGCCAGGTAGACGTACTCGAAGACGCAGCCCTTGGGCGTGGGGTTGGCGAATCGGGTGGAGCGCACCCCGTCAGCGTCGATCGCCAGCAATTCGCCCGGTTCGATGTCGCGGACGAAAGAGGCGCCGACGATGTCGAGCGCGGCTGTTTCGGAGGCCACCACCCAGCCGCGGTCCAGCCGTCCGAGCGAAAGCGGCCGCACCCCATGCGGATCGCGGCACGCATACAGCGTGTTTTCGTCCATGAACGTCAGGCAGAACGCTCCGCGGACGGTCGGCAGCAGTTCCAGCGCCGCCTGTTCCAGGGTGGAATCGGCCGCGCCATGGGCCAGCAGCGCACCCAGGATGTCAGAGTCCGTCGTCGCCGGTGCCGGGCAGCGCTTGGCAATCAAACCCGCGTCGCGGGCGCGTGCGGCAAGCTCGGCGGCGTTGACCAGATTTCCGTTGTGCCCCAACGCAACCCCGGTGCCAGCCGCGGTGTTGCGGAACACCGGCTGGGCGTTTTCCCACGTGGTGTCGCCCGTGGTGGAATAGCGGCAGTGCCCGATGGCGACGTGGCCCTGCATTGCTGCCAGCGTCTGCTCGTCAAACACCTGGCTGACCAGGCCAAGGTCTTTGAAGACCAGCACCTGGGATCCATCGGCGACGGCGATACCCGCGGCTTCCTGACCGCGATGCTGCAACGCGTACAGGCCGTAGTAAGTGAGTTTGGCGACTTCTTCGCCCGGGGCCCAGACCCCGAATACACCACACTCTTCACGGGGCGAGTTCAGGTCCTGCTCGGGTTCCTGGACGGTCACGATTCGGCGGCTCCCTGGGGAACGATTGGTGACGTAACGAAGTCTACGGCCACGTCGGCCCCAGCGCCGAATCCGTCAAGCGTGTTGAGCGCCCAAAAATCCATCTCGTCACCCTAAACCTGCAGTTCAGGGTTATATTCAGCTGACGGCTATAAGGGGCAGCCACTGCTCGATTTCGCCGGCCCGAGAGCCCGACAGCGTCAGCGCTCCGGTGGCCTTCGCCTCCGCCAACCGCAACAACCCGGTGGCTAGCAGCAGCCACGTCCGGGGGTCGGTCTCCACCACATTGGGTGGTGTGCCGCGGGTGTGCCTGGGCCCGGAAATACACTGCACCGCGGCAAACGGGGGGATGCGGACCTCGACGCTGCCGCCGGGCGCCACCGCGGCCAGGGTGCGCGCGGTGAGCCGAACCGCCGTCGCCAAGCCGTCGCGCTCGGGCGCCGGATGAGATTCGTCACGCAACCAGTCCACGATGGCCAACACGGCCTGCCGAGTCGTTGCCGGATCGGCTCTCTCATGGGCGGCCACACCTTAGGGTCGCAGAATCATCAATCCGCGGCGCGGGCCACCGTACAAGACCGTCGGCCTCGTGACGATCGTGGTCATGGGGCTCATCGGGTTGGTCCTGTACTTGCAATTTCGGGGCGATCTCGCGCCGAAAACGAAGTTGACGATGGTGGCTGCCCGGGCGGGTTTGGTGATGGACCCCGGTTCCAAGGTCACCTAAAACGGGGTGCAGATCGGCCGAGTTTCCAGCGTTTCCGAGATCACCCGTGACGGCAAGCCGGCCGCCAAACTGGTACTGGACGTGACTCCCAAGTACGTCAAGCTGATTCCGGCCAACGTGGCGGCCGCCGTCCAGGCGACCACCGTGGTTCCGCAATAAATACGTCGCGCTGACCTCGCCGAAGAACCCCACGGCGCAATCGATCACGCCGTCCACCCTGATCGACGCAACGTCGGTGACGACCGAGTTCAACACGTTGTTCGAGACGCTGATCTCGATTGCCGAGAAGGTCGATCCGGTCAAGGTGAACCTGACGCTCAGCGCGGCCGCGCACGCGCTGACCGGGTTGGGCGAAAAGTTCGGTGTCTCGCTGACCAACAGCAACACGATCCTTGATGACGTAAACCCGCAGATCCCAACGGATTTGACGTGCGGATCATCTCCGCCTCCGCGGAGCCAGTGATGCGGGTCTGGGCCGCCGACTTGGGAATCCCCGCCGAGAATGTGATGGGTACACGCACCGAACGCGATGGTGACGTTCTGACTCCGCGTTTGGCGCTCTGCGGCGGAGAGCCATCCATCCCTTACAACGAAGGCAAGCGGTGCCGGGTCAACGAGCAAGTGTTCGGCGTCCACGGGGCGGCGGCGTTCGAGCAGTTACCGGAGCCACGGCGCCAGGTGTTCGGGGCCGGCGATTCCGATGGGGACGCGACGTACATCATGGATGCGACCGCGCTGCGGCTGGTGGTCAATCGCAACCAGATCGAATTGATGTGCCGGGCCTACGCCGGCCTCGACGGCCGATGGCTGGTCAACCCGATGTTCATCAACCCATTGCCACAGAGCCCGCCATACCCGTGCGCGACGCAGGGGTTCGACGAGCCCAACGGCGACCAGGGCCCACTGCTGCGACCCGACGGCAGCGTCGTCGCCGACCAGCAAGACCGGGTACACTGGCTTCGCAACTGAATGTGATGTGACATCGTTGCAACGGCAAAGTTGCCGTCAGATGTCCGAAAAATCGCTAAATCAGCTGCCTTGCAAGACGTGTCGTTTGACCGGCACCATGTACATATAGACCCAGGTTGGCCAGGGGTCTTCGCCCTGCGCCGACGCTCAATGGGTGAGATTCTCTTGCTTCCGTAGTGACTTAGTAAGGCGGTGTTTCCGATGGCGAAGTTCGTATCGAGCGAGGGCGTTCGGCCCGCCCGGCGCACCCTCGACCCCATCATCGTTACCCGGCGAGGAAAGATTGCCCGCCTGGAATCCAGCTTGACCCCGCACGAAGCACAGATCGAGGATCTGGTCTTCATACGAAAGGTGTTGACCCGGGCTGACATTCCTTTCGTGTTGATCCGCAACCCGAAAAACCGGCCGATTCTCGCGGTCAATATCGAACTGCGCCCAGCGGTCGAGCGCGCACTCGTGACGGCGTGTGCCAGCGAACCCATGTACGCCAAAACAATGGACGAAAAAAGGATCTCCCCTGTCCTCATCGCCAAGGGCCGGCTATCCGCGTTGGCCGATCCGCGTATCGTGCGGCTCTATCGGCGGCGGATTGCGCCGGGGGGCCTGCGATACGGGCCGACGTTTGGCGTCGAACTTCAGTTCTGGGCCTACGAGGAGACCGTGATCCGGTGCCCGGTGGAAAACTCTCTAACCCGGAAAGTGCTGCCGCGAAGCGAGCTAAAACCGGCAACCGTCAAACTCTACGGCTACAAGTGGCCGACCATTGCGGGAATGTTCACCCCGCATGCCAGCGACGTGACGTTTGACATCGACATGGTGTTCTCCTGGGTCGAGGGTAGTGATCCGGAGTTTCGGGCGCGACGAGCGGCGCAAATGTCGCAGTACGTGGTGGGTGACGGCGACGAAGCCGAAGCGCGCATTCGGCAGATCGACGAGTTGAAGTACGCCCTGCGGTCGGTGAACATGTTTGCACCGTGGGTGCGTCGGATCTTCATTGCCACCGACTCACGCCCGCCGGCGTGGCTGGCCGAGCATCCGAAGATCACCATCGTGCGCGCCGAGGAGCACTTCTCGGACCCGGCGGCCTTGCCCACCTACAGCTCGCATGCGGTGGAAAGCCAATTGCACAACATCGCGGAGCTAAGCGAGCACTTCCTGTACTCCAATGACGACATGTTTTTCGGTCGACCACTCAAAGCCAGCATGTTCTTCTCCCCGGGCGGAATCACGAGGTTCATCGAGGCCAAGACCCGCATCGGGCTGGGCGCCAACGATCCCACGCGTAGCGGGTTTGAGAACGCGGCCCGGGTAAACCGGCAGCTGATCTTCGAGCGGTTCGGGCAGGTCATCACCCGCCATCTCGAGCACACCGCGGTTCCGTTACGCAAAAGCGTGCTGAGGGAGATGGAACGCGAATTCCCGCAGGACTTCGCCCGCACTCAGGCGAGTCAGTTCCGTTCCAGCACTGATATCTCGGTGACCAACTCCTTCTACCACTACTACGCGCTGATGACCGGATGCGCCGTCCAACAGGAAAAGGCCAAGGTGCTGTACGTAAACACCACCACCCGCGAGGGTCTCGACCTACTTCCCGTGCTGCGGAAGAAACGCGGTTACGACTTCTTCTGCCTCAACGACAGCAGCTTCCCCGAGGTCTCCGCGGTTGAGCGGGCCGAACGACTCACCAGTTTTCTGGAGCGGTATTTCCCCATACCTGCGCCGTGGGAGAAGGTGACGGCGGATGTCAATCGGCCGGGGTTTGCCGAACCAATGGTGTCAGCACCATCGTTGGGTGCGTGAACAGCGAATCCCGCCGAGACGGTTCGATAAAAATGCCGCCTTCGGTGATTTTGCGTTGCGCCTGTGCGGCAGAGACAAAGGTGCCCACAGTCTTTCCCCCGCCAAGCGGAATCACAGAGTGCACAACGGTGTCTGGGTAGACGTGTACCAGGTTGCAGGCCTGGGCGCCGTCCCGGCCGCGTGTCCCCCCGGCAGCAACTGTCAGATCCTGGGTGTAGCAGGTGGCCGACGCGACCGACACCGGGATTCCGACGAAGGTCGCATTCGTCGAATAGTGCAGGTGTCCAGCCAAAATCGCACGAACATCGCTTCCCTTGAGCACCCGCCCGAGGGAGGCCTGGTCGCGTAGTTCCACCGTGACAGCCAGGTCTAAGACACTGGGAATCGGCGGGTGATGGAGAGCCAGAATGGTGCCGTGCGGCGCTGGCGCTTCCAACTCTCCAGCAAGCCAATCTAATTGGGATTTGCTGATTTCTCCGTAGTGATGTCCCGGCACCGAGGTATCCAACGTGATGATGCGCAGGCCGTCGATCATGCACACGCGGTCGAGCGGTGCCATCGAGGGTGCTTCGTCGAGCAGCAGGGCGCGCAATGCGGCCCGGTTGTCATGGTTGCCCATCACCCAGACGAGTTCAGCGCCCAACTCGGCGGCAAAGGGCTCAGCAACGGCGCGAAGCTTGCGGTAGGCCTCAGGCTCACCCGCGTCGGCCAAATCGCCGGTGAAGATGACCGCGTCGGGACGCAGCCCGGAGTGTTTCAGCTGCTCGAGCAGTTCGCCCAGCCTGCCGTCGGCGTCCACCGCGCCGTAGAGAGACCCATCCGAAATGAGATGCGTATCGCTGATGTGTAAGAGAACGTAATCCGGCCGCGGATGCTCCGCGGCCCTAAGTCTGTGCACCTGAGGTGCCAACCCTCTCGTATATCGGTTTGCAAACAAAACCTCGACAAGTATAGCTGTGCCGCCGAGTGCTACCGGCACTCTTTAACGAACGCCTGAGAGTCAGCGCGGCGATCGCACCAGCCTCGTTGATGGCCAAGTGCGCCAGCATCGGCGCGGCGAGGCTGCCGGAGCGGTCGGCCAGCCAACCGAACAGCCAGCCCCCGACACCGGTGGCCAGCACAGTGGCCACCATCGGTTCGCCCGTTGCACGCGCGTCCGCGATGTGGAAGAGCCCAAAAGCAGCGGCCTGCAGCAACCTTCCGCCGGGTTTTCCGAAGGCACCCGAACCGGCGGTGGCCAGCGCCGCGCGGAAGGCGGCCTCCTCGGCCCAGACGGTGCCGACGGGTATCCGCAACAACAGCCAGGCCGGCACCGATGCCGGCAGCTCGCGGACCGCCATTGACAGCCGCACCGGCGGCACAAGCGTCGTCGCGGCGATCGCGCTCGCCGCCGCCACCCCGGCCGTTGACCCCAGCCGCAACCCCGCCCACAGCCGCGGCGGGCACAGGCCCAGCGGCGCGCGGGTCACCAGCACAAGCAGCCCGCCCACGCCGGCCTGCAGCGCAACCCGCCATGCACTGGGTAACCGCGGACTGACAAAGCTCCACCCGACCAGGGATGCGGCCAAAGACAGTGCCTGAAGCCGACGAAAACATCCGTCACGCATTAGGATTCGCCGCTGCCACTCATCCGAAGAATCGCGGCAACACCGCCTCGGACGTCGCGCGCAGTTCTGCGAGAGATACCGTGAACAGGCCCTGGACTTCCACCTCGTCCGAATCCTGATCCACGACCCCGATGCGGACGGCAGGCAGTCCCCGCGCCTCGCAAATCGAACGAAACCGGCTCTCCTCGGTGCGCGGCACCGCCACCAGCACCCGGCCGGCCGACTCGGAAAACAACATCACGAATGGGTCGGTGTCCTCGGGAAGCACTATGCGGCAGCCGGTTTCACCTGCCAGCACCGATTCCACGATGGCTTGGGCCAGACCGCCTTCGGACAGGTCATGCGCTGCGGACACCAGCCCGTCGCGCGACGCCGAACTCAGCACATTAGCCAGCAACTTCTCCCGCGCCAGGTCGACCGCGGGCGGCAGCCCACCGAGATGATCGGCGGTCACCTGGGCCCAAACAGAACCGTCGAACTCGTCGCGCGTGTCGCCCAGCAGCATCAGGGTCTCCCCTGGATCGCTGCCCAGGGCGGTGGGGATGCGCCGGCCGACATCGTCGATCACGCCGAGCACCCCGACCACCGGCGTGGGCAAAATCGCCGCGGACCCGGTCTGGTTGTAGAAGCTGACGTTCCCGCCGGTCACCGGAATCCCCAGGGCCACACAGCCATCGGCCAAGCCGCGCACCGCCTGTGCGAACTGCCACATCACGCCGGGATCTTCGGGCGAACCGAAGTTGAGACAGTTGGTCACCGCGACCGGGGTGGCACCGGTGACGGCGACATTGCGGTAGGCCTCGGCCAACGCGAGTTGGGCGCCGGCGTAGGGATCCAGCAGCGTGTAGCGCCCCGAAGCGTCGGTCGACACCGCGATACCGCGGCCGGTGGACTCGTCGACGCGCAGCATGCCGCCGTCGGCGTGCTCAGCCAGGACGGTATTGCCGCGCACGTACCGGTCGTACTGCTCGGTGATGAACGCGCGACTGCACAGGTGCGGGCTGCCCAGCAGCGCAAGCAAAGTCGCACGCAGTTCATCACCGGCAGTGGGCCGTGGCAGCCTGGTCGAGCGGTCCGCGTTCAGGGCGTCCTGCGATTCGGGGCGCGCGACGGGCCGCTGGTACACCGGACCCTCGTGGGCCACGGTGCGCGGCGGCACATCGACGACCGTCTCGCCGCGCCAGGTGATCTGCAACCGGTCACCGTCGGTGACCTCGCCGATCACGGTGGCCAGCACCTCCCACTTACGGCACACCGCCATAAAGGCATCCACATTCTCCGGCGCGACAACCGCGCACATCCGCTCCTGCGACTCGCTGCAGAGCACCTCGGCGGGCGTCATCTGCTTGGCGCGCAGCGGGACGGTGTCGAGCTGGATCGACATTCCGCCATCCCCAGCCGATGCCAACTCTGAAGTGGCACAAGACAATCCGGCTCCGCCCAAGTCCTGGATGCCGATCACCAGTCCACCCGCGTAGAGCTCGAGGCAGCACTCGATGAGCACCTTCTCCATGAAGGGGTCGCCGACTTGGACCGACGGCAGCTTTTTGCGAGATGCGCCCGCATCCGTCCCGTCGCTGTCGAAGGTGTCCGACGCCAGCACCGACACCCCGCCGATACCGTCCAGCCCGGTCCGCGCACCGAACAGGATGATCTTGTTACCTGCGCCCGAGGCGAACGCCAAATGCAGGTCCTCCTGGCGTAATACGCCGACGCACAACGCGTTGACCAACGGGTTGCCGGCGTAGCACGCGTCGAAGACGGTCTCGCCGCCGATGTTGGGCAAGCCCAATGAGTTGCCGTAGCCGCCGATACCGCGGACCACGCCGTCGAGCACGCGACGGGTGTCCGGCGCGTCGGCCGCGCCGAACCGAAGCTGGTCTGTCACGGCGACCGGTCGCGCGCCCATGGCCATGATGTCGCGGACGATGCCGCCGACGCCGGTGGCCGCACCCTGGTAGGGCTCGACATAGGACGGGTGGTTGTGCGATTCCACCTTGAAGGTGACGGCCCAACCGTCTCCGATGTCGACGACGCCGGCGTTCTCGCCGATACCGGCCAGCATGCCGGCGCGCATCTCGTCGGTCGTGGTCTCACCGAAGTAGCGCAGGTGAACCTTGGATGACTTGTAGGAACAGTGCTCGCTCCACATCACCGAGTACATCGCCAGCTCGGTGTCGGTGGGCCTGCGGCCCAGGATCTCGCGAATCCGCTGATACTCGTCATCTTTGAGGCCCAGCTCACCAAACGGTTGCGGCTGGTCAGGGGTGGTTGCGGCATGCTCCACGGTGTCAATCGCGTGGGTGCGCGCGCTCGTCCCGGAGACAGTCACGCAGACAGTCTAGGGTGGCGGGCTAGCCCCTGTGACCACACGAGCGAACGCGCTGGGCCTAGCCGGCGATCTCGGCCAGCGCTGACGCCGTATCGAGATCGGCGTATGCGACCGAATACCGTTGAGCCAGTGCGAGAGCGATGTCGGGGCGCTGCCACAACTCACCGGCACTGGCGGTGCACAGCCACAAGGTAAGTCCGTGTGCCACCGACGCTCGGTAGCGCAACCAGACCTCATCGGCAGTCGGCATCTCATCGTCGGGAAGCCCGAGCGAGTCGCGATACTCTTCGAGAAGATCGCGCTCGCTGCGACGGCGATCCTCGACGGTCAAGGCGCCCTGCAGGAAGTAACCCAGATCCAGCGACCAGTTGCCCCGCCGGGCCACCTGCCAATCGAGGAAGCCCACCTCGCCGCTGGGCAGCAGATAGGTGTTGCCGATATGAGGGTCACCATGCAGCAAGGTCTGGGCAGATCTGGTCAGCGTTCTGATGTAGGGCTTCCAAATCGATTCGATGAGCTTGTCGATGGTCAATGACAAAACCTCGGCGGGCGCGTCCTCACCGAGGCGTTCGAGCGCAGCCGACAGCGGCGCCATCTCCATGCCATCCCACGGCAAGAAGGGTTCGAGCCATCCCAGGGCGGGGTCATGCAGCACGCGTTCACCCCAGTACTGGCCATGCATCCGTCCTAGGCCACGCACGCCCGTGGTGACCTGCTCGACGGTCATCGGCCTGGTGGCGTCGCGGGGATCTGCACCCCTGGCGGTCAGATCTTCCATGACCATCACGAAGTCGTAGTCGGCTTCGTCGATCAAGGCGGTGTAGACGCTGGGATGCTCCAGCGGCAAATGCGCCCCGCAGGTGAACAGTCGCGGCTCATGAAACATGCCGCTGGTCATGCGGATCAGTTCTTTGTGGGCGGGGTCGGCGGCCTTGACGAACACCGTCGCGGGTCCGCTCCCGCTCCGGTAGGTCACGCCCAGGCGGGCACGTCGATTGGTGCCGTCATCGCGACCCTTAACGGTGACCGTCTCGACCACGGCACCGGGATGGTCCGCGGCCAGTGCCGCCGACATCCACTCCGGCGTGATGTCGTCCCAGGTCTTAGGCACCCACAACGAGATGGCACTCACCGATGGTCCTTTCGCCATGCACTGCCAACTGGGAAACGATACGTATCGTTTCCTACAATCTGCTAGGTGACGGTAACCCAGCTTGGCGGTCGGTCGCCAGTACGGGATCGGAATCGTCGATTCTGGCCAAGCTTGTCTTGCTCCAGACCCCACCTAGGCTCGGCACATGCCTGACGAGCGGGCCGGCCGACCGCGTGACAGCCGGTTGCATCACGCGATTCTCGATGCCACGCGCGAACTTCTGACCACCGGCAGTTACGCCGAACTGTCGATGGAAAGCGTTGCGGCCCGCGCGCGGGTGGGGAAGAAGACCCTCTACCGGCGATGGTCATCGAAAGCGCCATTGGTCGCCGAAGCGGTCTTGGAGGCATACGGAGGATCTGGATCGTTTCCCGTCGCCGAGACCGGAGATATCCGCGCCGATCTACAGGCGTGGCTCAACGAGCATGCCGATTTCCTGGCCGAGCCACCGAACGCCGCTTTGGTGCGAGCCCTCATCGCCGCAGCGGCCGCTCGCCCGGCCGATGGCGAGGATCTCTACCAGCAGCTGAGCGCCCCGCAGCTGGCCGGGTTGATGACGCGACTTCGTCGAGCCGTCCGGGATGGAGAACTCAGCGCGGACGCCGACCTCAATGCCGTCGCGGACGCACTGATCGCAACAATGCTCTTTCGCGCGTTAACCCACCCGAGCGCCGGCGATTCCGCCAAGGGACGATTCGACGGGCTCCTCGACGCGATACTCAAAGGCGTGGCCAATACCGACTGAGCGTCAGTCCGGGGAAAGGAACGCACACATAGCAGCCGAATAGGCGGCCACGTCGTGAGCACCCATCAACTCGCGCGCGGAGTGCATCGCAAGCTGGGCGGCGCCGACGTCGACGGTGGGGATGCCGGTCCGAGCCGAGGCCAGCGGCCCGATCGTCGACCCGCACGGCAGATCGGCCCGGTGCTCGTAGCGCTGCAACCCAACCCCGGCCTGCCGGCAAGCCAGCGCGAATGCCGCCGCCGTGCGTCCGTCGGTGGCGTAACGCAGATTTGGGTGCACCTTGAGCACGGGCCCGGCGTTGACCTCGATCAGGTGGCCGGGCTCGTGCCGCTCCGGGTAGTTGGGGTGGGTGGCGTGCGCCATGTCGGCTGAGACCAGCAGCGAAACCGGTAGCCGCCGCAGGAAGTCTTCGCGGGAGCCGCCGGCCGCGAGCACGATGCGTTCCAGGACGGTGCTCAGCAGGTTGGACTGCGCACCGTGGTCGGAGGACGAACCGACCTCCTCGTGGTCGAAGAGCACCAACACGGGCAAGAAGCCCCGCGGCTCGGCGGCCAACAATGCCTCCATCCCCGCATAGCAACTGGCCTGGTTATCCAGCCTGGGAGCACTCAGCAGGCTGGCGCCGGCGCCGATCACCGTCGACGGAGTCAGATCGTGAGTCATCAGGTCAGCGGCCAGCACGTCGGCCGCCACCACCCCGGCGCGCTCGGCGACGTAGTCCACAAATGATCCCGCTGCTTCGCCAACGCCCCACACCGCGTTGACGTGTCGCTGCGGGTCCAGCGTCAGCGACTTGCGGTCCTCGGCGAGATGGATGGCCAGCTGCGGCACTCGCAGGATCGGATCGTCTATCCGGACGAGCCGGTGGATCAGCCTGGCTCCGTCACGCACCGAAAGCCGACCACTGATACCCAGATCGCGGTCCAGCCACGAGTTGAGCCACACTCCCCCGTACGGCTCCAGCGCCACCACCTGCCAGCCGGCGACCAGCCGATCCGGATGCTGCTTGACCCGCAAGTTGGGGCTGTCGGTGTGGGCGCCGACGATCCGGAAGGGACCGTCGAGTCCGTCGTTTCCGGAATTCCAGGCAACCAGTGACCCGGCTCGGACGGTGAAGTATCGACCCGGTCGGCCCGGCCAGCTGTCGGCTTCGCTGAGTTCCGTGTACCCGGCATCCAGCAGCCGGGCGGCCGCCGTGCCGCAGACATGAAATGGCGAGGGAGAGGCGTCGATGAAGTCGCACAGGCCTCGCGCGCTGGCTGAAGCCTTTACCTCGTTTTGAGGCCCACCGGACATGTTGAACATCATGGCTGTCCGGGACGGCGGAGTTCACGCTAGGGTCGGCAGAGTGCCTCCGGTTCAGCCGCAACCCATTCTCACGCCGTTGACGCCCGCCGCGATATTTCTCGTGGTCACCATCGACGATGGCGGCGAGGCGACCGTGCACGACGCGCTGCCGGATCTTTCGGGGCTAGTGCGCGCCATCGGCTTTCGCGACCCGACCAAACACTTGTCGGTGATCGCCTCGATCGGGTCCGACGCCTGGGACCGGTTGTTCGGCGGGCCGCGGCCCGCCGAACTGCATCCGTTCATCGAGCTGAACGGACCGCGGCACACCGCGCCGGCTACGCCCGGCGACTTGTTGTTCCACATTCGGGCCGAGACGATGGACGTCTGTTTCGAGTTGGCCGGCCACATCCTCAAGTCGATGGCCGGTGCGGTCACCGTCGTCGACGAGGTGCATGGGTTCCGCTACTTCGACAACCGTGACCTGCTGGGCTTTGTGGACGGCACCGAAAACCCCGACGGCCCAATTGCCGTCAACGCAATCACGATCGGTGACGAAGACCCCGACTTCGCCGGCTCGTGCTACGTCCACGTGCAGAAGTACGTGCACGACATGTCGTCGTGGGATTCCCTGTCGGTCACCGAGCAGGAACGGGTGATCGGCCGGACCAAGCTGGAAGACATCGAACTCGACGACGACGTGAAGCCGTCCAACTCGCATATAGCCGTCAATGTGATCACCGACGACGAAGGCAACGAGCTCAAGATCGTGCGGGCCAACATGCCATTCGGCGAACTCGGCACCGGCGAGTTCGGCACGTACTACATCGGGTATTCCCGGACACCGCAAGTCACCGAAACCATGCTGCGCAACATGTTCCTCGGCGATCCGCCAGGCAACACCGACCGCATCCTGGACTTCTCCACCGCGCTGACCGGTTGTCTGTTCTTCACCCCCACCAGCGACTTCCTCGACGATCCACCGCCCCTTACCGCGCCACTGGAGACCGAGCGGCCGGCCACACCCGCTTCAGACGACGGCTCACTTCCGATCGGCAGCCTGAAAGGAACCACCCAATGAAGAACAACCTCTACCGTGATCTGGCACCGGCCACCGACGTCGCTTGGACCGAAATCGAATTGGAGGCGACGCGCACGTTCAAACGCCATATCGCCGGTCGCCGGGTGGTCGACGTCAGCGAGCCCGGCGGGCCGATCACCGCGGCGGTCAGCACCGGCCGGCTGGTCCACGTGAAGGCACCCTCCGACGGCGTGGTGGCTCACCTGCGGGCAAGCAAACCCCTTGTCCGGCTGCGCGTTCCGTTCACGCTGTCACGCACCGAGATCGACGACGTCGAGCGTGGTTCGCAGGACTCCGACTGGGAACCGGTCAAAGCCGCCGCCAAGAAGCTGGCGTTCGTCGAGGACCGCACCATCTTCGAGGGCTACGCCGCGGCGTCGATCGAGGGCATCCGGAGCGCCAGCTCGAACCCTTCGCTGACTTTGCCCGAGGATCCTCGCGAAATCCCCGATGCCATCTCGCAGGCTTTGTCCGAACTGCGGCTGGCCGGTGTCGACGGCCCGTATTCGGTGCTGCTGTCCGCCGACGTCTACACCAAAGTCAGTGAGACCACCGAACACGGATATCCCATCCGCGAGCACCTGAACCGGCTGGTCGACGGCGACATCATCTGGGCGCCGGCCATCGATGGCGCCTTCGTGCTGACCACCCGCGGCGGCGACTTCGACCTGCAGCTGGGCACCGACGTGGCGATCGGTTACCTCAGCCACGACGCCGACACCGTGCAGCTCTATCTGCAAGAGACACTGACATTCCTGTGCTACACGGCCGAGGCGTCGGTGGCGCTCGGCCCTTAGGAATAAATGCCACCGGGCCGCTGCTTTGGGGGAAGCAAGTGAACTTCTCTTTCGAAGGCAGGGTTCGATGGCAGCAACACTGGCCGGCTCCACCGCTTTGGTGACCGGCGCCACATCCGGGATCGGCCGCGAGATAGCGCTCCAACTCGCGGAACGCGGAGCCGAAGTGGTGGTACACGGACGCAGTGCCGAACGCGGCGAAAAGACCGTCGGTGATATCGAGAACGCCGGTGGCAAAGCACGTTTCATCGCCGCAGATCTCAGCAACGCCGACGATGTCCGACGGTTGGCCGCCGAGGCAGGACCGGTGGAAATCTTGATCAACAACGCCGGCATCTACAAATTTGGCGGGACCGCAGACACCGACGACGCGACTTTCGACGAACACGTCAACATCAATCTGCGCGCGCCCTACATCCTGGTCCAGCAATTGGTACCTGCGATGGTCGCCCGCGGTAAGGGCGCGGTGGTCAATCTGAGCACCCTCGCGGCCTCGGTGCCGGCGCGCGGAGCGGGAATCTACGGGGCCACCAAGGCCGGCCTGGAACAGTTGACGCGGGTATGGGCAGACGAGTTCGGCGCGTCGGGAGTACGGGTGAATGCGGTGGCCGCCGGGCCGACCGACACACCCGGCGCCAACGTGACGCCGGGCCTGGTCGAAGGGCTGGGGGCAACCACCACGCTGGGCCGACCGGCAGAGGCAAGTGAAATCGCCAGCGCAGTCGTCTTCCTTAGTTCGGGCGATGCCAGCTACGTCAACGGCGCGGTCTTACACGCGACCGGCGGTCAGCGCGCGGTTTCCGCCTAGCACAAGTGTTTTCACGTCGCTTAGAGGTCTAACACCAGGTCGCTTTCTGGCGCTGCCGAGCAAATGAGTACCTTTCCGTGTTCGGGCAGCTCCAGTGGCGCTTGGACGTAGGTGGTCGTCCCGGCCACGATTCCGGTCTCACACACGTGACACACACCGCTTCGGCACGAGAAACGGCTTGGCACGTCGCAGGCCTCGGCCAGGTCCAGGATATTGCCATAATCGGACGACCAGTTGACCGTAAGTCCGCTGCGGGAGAAAGTGATCGACGGCCCGGTCCCGGGTGTCCCGGCCGGCGGGTGCGGTGGCTTGCGCGCAGCCCCGTCGATGATGCCCGGGTTGATTGGCGGGAGGGCACCGAACAATTCGCTGTGGATATGCGCGGGGTCGAGTCCCGCTGCGGTGAGGGCATCGCGCATGTCGGTCATGAATTGGGTTGGACCGCAAAGGTACGCCGCAGCATCGGCCGGCAGGCCCAGCGCCGCGACCGTCGGCTGGTCCAGATGTCCCTGCGTCCGCGTATAGAACACCAGCTGTCTCGCGTGGGGCAACGATTCGATCAGAGCCGTGACTTCAGCTGCAAAGGCGTGGGTTTCGCGATCGCGGGTAGTGTGCAGCCACCAGATGTCGCGGGTACTGTGGGTCGCTGACAGCGCATGCAACATCGCCAAGACCGGAGTGACACCGATTCCCGCTGAGATCAGGACCACTGGATTGCTGCCATCGGCGAGGTAGAAATCGCCACGCGGGGCGGCGGTCTCAATGACTGACCCCGCCTCGATGTGAGCATGCAGCCATTGGCTCACCAGACCGTGATCTTCACGCTTGACGCTGATCCGGTAGACCCCTGCGGTGGGGTCACCCGATAGGGAGTAGCTGCGCAGTGGCGTCGGCTCGCCGGCGCCAGTGATTCTCACCGTCAGGTACTGGCCGGGAAGCGGCGGCGGCAGCGAACTGTGGTCGTCGGCCTCCAGACGGATCGACATCACCTGCGGGCTTTCCCGGCGTATTGCGCTGACCCGTAATGCGCGAAATCCCTTCCACCCCGGCTCGACTCCGGCCGGCGGTGCCGTCTCGGCTGCGGAGCTCTCGTGCGCTTTCAACATGTCGTTAAACGACTGCTGCCATCCGGGGCTCAGCGCCGGAACGTCGACCACCTTGCGGAGTTGCTCGATGTTGCGGTCAGGCAGATACAACAGCGCGTCGACGTCGGCGACACTGAGCTCGTGACGGCCGCGGCGGGTCCGCACGATGTCATCACCGGCTCGGACCTGCCCCTCGGTGATGACGCGGAAATAAAAGCCTGGACGATGCTGGGCGACAAGCAGATTGGGCATCTCGGGTTCGTCGAGGCGCATGCCAACACGGAAGCAGGTGACCCGTGGCTGGGTGACCTCGAATTCGGCATCACCGATGCAGTAGCGGTCGCCGATGCAGACTTCGTCGTCGGCGAGCCCGCTGATGGTGAAGTTTTCCCCAAAGTGACCCGGTACGAGGTCATCGCGATGCAAGTAGGACCTCCAGAAGTCGTAGGACTCGGTCTGGTACACCATGACGGCGCGTTGTTCACCACCGTGGCCCGCGAGATCGCCCTGACCGTCACCGTCGATATTCAGGCGGCGCACCATGACCGGTCCGTCGACCGGGTTCTTCCATATCCCCGTGTACACGGTTTTGCCGCGCCATTGCACGTTCTGAGGCATGCCCACATTTACCGAAACAAGCCTGCCCACTGTGTCTCCTCGGCTAGATCAGCGGCTCGCCGCCGTCGACCTTCAAGGTCACACCGGTCAGGAACGTGTTGGTCAACGCGAACAGCACGGCGCCGGCAATGTCCCCTGGGGTTCCGATTCGCCCCGCCGGGTTGCTGGCGGCGATGTGCTTGAAGTAATCCCGCTTGCCGTCGTCGCCGAGCGAGTCCCAGGCGCCCGTATCGATGACTCCGGGCGAAATCGCGTTGACCCTTATCGGAGCCAGTTCGACGGCCAGCCAGCGGGTGAGGAAGTCGACAGCGCCATTGGTGATACCCACCCCGAGATATCCGACGTTCAGCTTGAAGGCGTGAACCCCCGAGAACAACACAACCGAGCCTGCCGGGTTGATCTGCGGCGCAAAGTATTTGGCTAGCATGGTGGGGCCGATGACCTTGGTGTCGAATGACTGCTGCAGGTTGCGGCGCTCGAGGTCGGCCAGTTTTCCGCGAGCGCGGGCCGAGGCGGTGGACACCACATGATCGACGGCACCTACCCGGTCGGCGAGGGCGGCAATCGACGCATCGTCGGTGATGTCGACAACCTCAGCGGCGATGTCACTGCCGTTGTAGGCACTGGCGATCTTGGCTTTGTCCCGTCCCGCCGCGACAACCCGCGCGCCTTCCGAGTGCGCCAGCAAAGCGACCGCACGCGCGATCCCGCTGCCGCGTCCGACCACCACGACTGTCTTGTCCTGCAACGTGTTACCCACCGGCACCACTCCTTCCCGCTCCGCTTGCCGGTAGGCCGGCGGCCGACCGGGCGCGCCCATCCGGGCCGCGGGCCAGCGTTCCCAATCTGGGACTCGCCCGGGCCGGCATTGGCCTCTCCGTGAATTGGGATAGCTGACCCAGATTATTCCCTAGGCGGCCGAACCGTCAACTCTTACGGAGACTATTGCGGGCCGCTAGTTTTAGTGCATACTGGGATGCATATCCCAAAACTGTGATGGGGCGGGTGCTTCAGCCAACGGCGCCGTCCTACCTAATGTCCGTCGCGGCCCACGACCACATGGTGCAGGAGGAATCTCATGCCCGCTGTTCATCATCGTTACGCCACCGTCAACGGTCATCGGCTGTTCTACCGTGAAGCCGGCCACCCCAATGCGCCCGCCGTGGTCCTGTTGCACGGATTTCCGACCAGCTCCTACATGTTCCGGAATCTGGTGCCGGCGCTCGCCGACCGTTACCACGTGATCGCACCGGACCATCTGGGCTTTGGACTGTCTGACGCGCCGCCCGTCGAGGAGTTCGATTACACATTCGATGCGCTGACCGACCTGACCGCGGGCCTGCTACGCAGCCTGGGCGTCGATCGGTACGCGATGTACTTACAGGACTATGGCGCCCCCATTGGCTGGCGGCTTTCTCTTCGCGAGCCGTCCGCAATAACGGCGATCATCAGCCAAAACGGCAATGGCTACGACGCCGGATTCGTGGAGAGCTTCTGGAAGGTCGTGCAGGCCTACCAAAGTGAACAGACAGCCGACTCCGTGGCCGCAGTACGGCAGTTCCTCACACTGGACGCCACCCGGTGGCAGTACCTCACCGGCGTAGCCGACGAGACGCTGGTCGACCCCGAGTCCTGGTATCACGACTACGCGCTGATATCGCGGCCCGGCAACGACCTGGTGCAGCTAAAACTGCTGCGGGATTACGCCACTAACTCGCCGTTGTACCCGCGCCTGCACGAATACTTTCGCGCCAGCCACGTGCCGCTACTGGCGGTGTGGGGCCGCGGTGACGAGATCTTCGGCCCGGCCGGCGCTGAAGCGTTCGCCGACGACCTACCTGATGCCGAGATTCATCTGCTCGACGGTGGGCACTTCCTGCTGGAGTCCGCACTGGACGAAGTCACCGAGCTAATCCGCAACTTCCTGGCCAAGGTTCACGTGCCCTCCTGACGGGGCCCGCGGACGACACGTCCCAGCCTGTCCCTCCAAATGGGCTGGATATCCCATAATCGGAGGCGCTCGCAGGTTAGCCTGACGCGATGGCCCATCCCGATGTTCACGACGAACAACGGTTGACCGCCAAGGGGCGTGCCACCCGCGACCGGATCGTGCAGGCCGCCGCCCAGCTGATCGTCACCGAGGGCCTGTCGGCGTCGAACATGGAGAACGTACGCAGAGTTGCGTCGGTCAGCGGCTCTCAGCTTGCCCACTATTTCGCCGACAAGAGCGCGCTGATCCGCGCGGTCATCAGGCGCCAAATCGGCGTGGTACTGGACTTTCACCGCCAACCGAGGCTTGGTGGGCTGGATTCGTTCGACGACTTCGAGCGCTGGATCGATCTCAACCTGCACTACCTCAGACGGATCGGATACTTCGGCACGCCCACCTACCATGCCCTCGCCGCGCAACTGGCCAAGTCCGAAGACAGCACGCGCGAAACGTTGGCGGCAGGCTACTGGCAGTGGATCGACCTGCTTCAGCAGGCGATCCAGCGGATGAAAGATGACGGCGTTCTGGTCGCGGATGCCGACCCGCGACAGCTGGCATTGGTCATTGTCAGCGCTCACCAGGGAGGTGGCACCTTGGCCTTCACCTATCGGGCGGAATGGCCGCACGCTGACGCGGTCCGCTTCGCGGTCAACTATCTGCGCATGTTCGCCACCGACCCCGCCGAACGGATCCCACGTCCAGCGCGGCGTCCCCGCGGTCGGCGCGCAACAAGGAAAGCCAGCTGACTCATCGGTGACTCAACTGTGCCAAAGGCGGCAACGTGAATGAAAACAGCGCACCGCGGTTCACCCGCAAGGGACTGGCGACTCGAGCGCGCATCGTAGGCGCCGCCGCCCGGCTCATGTTCGAGCGCGGCGTTGCCAACACCAGCATCGACGAGGTGCGTACTACCGCCGGGGTGGGCGGATCGCAGATCTCGCACTACTTCCGAGACAAACGCGATCTGACCCGCCAGGTCATCGCCTCACGCCGCGGCGATGTCGTGGCCTTTCACACGCAACCGCAGCTCGGCGCGCTCGATAGTCTCGAGGCCCTGCAGGCATGGGCCGACGCCTGCATAGCCGACATCGACACCGTGTACCGGCTGGGCGGATGCGTCTACGGTTCCCTGGCCGGCGAACTGATCGACGCCGACGACGAAGTCCGCGACGATCTCGCCGACGGGTACGACCAGTGGCTTGAGCTGTTCCAGAACGGCCTTACGGCGATGCGGCGCCGCGGTGATTTGCGCCTCGATGCCGATCCGCGACACCTGGCGGTATCACTGGTCACCGCGCACCAGGGGGGCGCGATGATCACGTACGCCACCGGCGACCCCGAACCGCTGCGAGTGGCCGTCAATGCCGCCGCCGAGTACGTGCGCTCTTTCGCGGCCCATCCCGAGCCCCGCAAACGCCGATCCACCTCGTCGCGGCGCCGACCCAAATCCGGACCTGCGCCGATATCTGCAGCGTGACCAATTACTCCCTCCGCACCCTGGACATTTTTGGGTTTCCTAGCCCACAATAATGGGTTAGTTGGCCCATTCAGTTGGCGGAGACGGCGGGGCATCGTAGCCAGCGGCCGGATTCGCACATCGGTATCCGAAGGCCGAGTAACGATTTGGGAAGGGGCAGCAAATGTCCGCCACCAGTTCACCCCAGTCCACCACGCTGCCCACCGCACCGGCTGTGGTACGCGAACAGCCAGGTGGGCAAAGCATGCGCGCGATCATCCTGAAAGGGTTCGGCGGACTCGACAGCCTGGTCTACACCGATATCCCCAAGCCGCTGCCCAAGGACGGCGAAGTTGTGATCGAGGTAAAGGGATTCGGGATCAACCACGCCGAGATGCACATGCGTCGGGGGGAATGGGCCGAAGCCGCCGAAGTCAGCGGCATCGAATGCGTCGGCATCGTCGATTCGTGCCCGGGAGGCGAGTTCCCGGTCGGTGCTAAAGTGGCGGCCCTGATGGGCGGTTTGGGGCGAACCATCAACGGCAGCTATGCCGAATACACCCGCGTACGTGCGGCGAACGTCGCCCCCATCGAGTCCGACCTGCCTTGGTCAGGTTTGGCGGCATTGCCCGAAACCTATGCGGTCGCTTGGACATGCCTGTTCCGCAACCTCAACCTGAAAGCCGGGCAGACACTGGTGCTACGCGGCGCGACATCATCGTTCGGCCAGGCCGCGCTGAAGATGGCGGTCGCCGCCGGTGCGTGCGTCATTGCCACCACGCGCAGCCCCGAGCGCTATTCCATGCTCGAGGATTTGGGCGCTTCGCGCGTCGAGTTGGAGAGGCCCGACCTGGCCGCGCACATCGCCGAAGCCAAGCAGATCGATGCGGTCCTCGACCTTGTGGGCAACAGCACCATCCTCGACTCCCTCGACATGCTGCGCCGCGGCGGCACCGCCTGCCTGGCGGGATGGCTGGGTGGACTTGACCCCATAGGGGATTTCAACCCGCTGCTGCGCATGGCCAGTGGCGTGAATCTGAACTTTTTTGGCAGCTTTGTGTTTGGCACTCCGGGCTTCCCGCTCTCCGATGTGCCTCTTGCCGACATCGCAAGGCAGGTGGCTGAAGGCAAACTCGACGCAAAGCCGACGCGCGTCTTCTCGTTCGACCAGATTCACGAAGCGCACCGAGTCATGGAAGCCGGAGAAGCCGGCGGCAAGATGGTCGTTGTCATGAACTGACGCCAGACCGCAAATCGGAGCTTTAGGAAGCAATTCGGCAGAAAGGATACGACGATGGGTTTGGCATGGCAGCAAGGCCCACTGGCGACCGGGTCGGTGGGACACTTCCTCACCGAGCAGCCGATGCCACCGCGTCTGCTGTTCGCGGAGCCGTCGCGCCGCCGCATGCGGGTGCGCTTCGCTGACCAGTGGATCGCCGACAGCGAAGACGTCGTCTTGCTGCACGAGCCGGGGCGTTATCCGGTGGCTTATTTCCCACGCGGCGATATCGAACCCGATACCCTGATCGCCGAGGATCGGGTGACTAAGCACAACGACCTCGGCGACACGCAGTGGTTCACCGTCAAGGTTCCGCAGCGAGAGGCCAACCACAGCGCCTGGCAGCACACCAATCTGCCGCCTCATGCCAGCGTGCTAGACGGGCGGCTGGCATTCGCCTGGCGGTCCATGGACGCCTTCTACGAGGAAGACGAACGCATCGTCGGACATGCCGCCGACGCCTATCACCGCATCGATATCCGTTCCACCTCAAGGCACCTCGTCGTTAAGGATGGCGAGCAGGTGATCGCTGACACGCAGCACCCATTGGCGCTGTATGAGTCTGGCTTCGCACCCCGCTGGTACGTACCACGCGAGGACATCGCCGAATCAGCGCTCAAACCCGTTGAGGGACAGACGTTCTGCCCGTACAAGGGGCTCTGTTCCTACTACGACGTCGGCAGCCACAAACGCGCGGCTTGGTCCTACATCAACGCCTGGCCGGAAGTAGGGCGCGTGAGCAATCTGGTGTCCTTCGAACCCGACAAGATCGACGTCTACCTTGACGGCAAACAACTACAGCTCGAGCCCGGCCAGACTGTAATTCCGCATGGTGTTGACCGCGGCCTCGACACCGATGAGGTACTGGGGAAAACGCCTGCCGGAAACGCCCGATGAAAGCACTGTTCGAGGTTGTCATTCTGCCGGTGGCGGATCCTGATCGATCGCTGCGTTTCTACCGCGACCAGGTGGGCTTCGCGCTGGACGTCGACTACGCACCCGCACCCGAGTTCCGGGTCATCCAGCTGACGCCCCAGGGATCGGCCGCGTCCATCCAATTCGGCGTCGGGTTGACCGACGCGCCTCCGGGCTCGGTGCAGGGTCTGTATCTGGTGGTTCCCGACATCGACGGCTGCCGGTCGGAATTGACCGGTCGCGGGGTGGCCGTCAGCGAGATCCGCCACAAGAACACCGAGGGCGGCTGGCGCGGGGGGTTTCTCCCAAGCCTTGATCCAGATCGCGCTGATTACGCGAGCTTCGCCGATTTCCGCGATCCTGACGGCAATGCTTGGGTCCTGCAGGAGCGGGGTTCTATAGCATCTTAAGGCGGCCGACCACACGGTTAGACCGGAGCGGCGGGAGGTAGCGGTGGTTGCCCGCAAAGCCAGTCCGGACCGGGTGAGAGCGTTCTCCGACGGCGTGTTCGCCGTGATCATCACAATCTTGGTGCTGGAGCTCAGGCCGCCGAACGCCAGTAGCTTCAGTGCCTTGCTGCCGCTGTGGCCCACAGGTCTGAGCTATGTGGTCAGCTACCTATTCATCGCGATCGTCTGGGTCAACCACCATCACCTGTTCAACTATGCGGAGGTCGCGACGCCGCGGTTGGTGTGGTCGAACTTCGCACACCTGTTTTCGGTGTCGCTGATCCCGTTCACTACTGAGTGGATCGCCGATAGCAGGTTGGCTGGCGCGCCGGTGGCGTTGTACGCGTCTGTATTCGTGCTCGTCAATATCACCTATATCGCGCTCTGTACGGAAGCGGTTGATCGACCCGCCCACGAGGACATCCCACACCGTATACGCAGGATGTTGCGAATGAGATCGTTCATAACGATCTTTGGCTTTGCGGCGGCGGCGCTCATCGCATCCAGCTGGCCTGTGGTAGCGATCGTGGTCATTTGTTTGTGTTTAGTTGTGTATCTCCGGCCGGATATCCCCGAGCCGAAGAATGTTGCGCACCAGCCAGACCGGGGTACCGCGGACAGCGGCACGATTGCGCGAGACGGAATCGACCCACAATGATGGGTTGTATATCCCACTAGATAGTCATGAGACGAGCATGCTCACACAACCATCAGTACTTGTCTTCGACGTGAACGAGACACTGATCGATATCGAGTCCATAGCACCGCTTTTCGGAGAGCTGTTCGGCGATGAACGGGTGCTCCGCGAATGGTTCGGTCAGCTGGTCATGTACTCGATGACAGCCACCTTGGCCGAATATTACGTGGACTTCTTCACGCTCGGCCAAGGCGTATTACGCATGTTGGCCGACATCTATCGGGTGGACATCACCGACAACGACGTAAATCGCCTACAGGCGCGGATGCGCACTATGCCGGCGCACGCCGATGCCGTTGAGGGCCTCACGGCATTGCGCGACAACGGATTTCGTCTGGTCACGCTGACGAATTCACCGCACCGATCAGGAGTGCAGACGCCTCTTGAGAACTCCGGGCTCGCGGAATTTTTCGAGCACCAGTTCAGTGTCGAATTCTGTCGGGCCTTCAAGCCGTCTCCATCAGTCTACCGGTATGTGTGCCAAGAGCTGGGCGTGGCGCCCGCTGACTGCATGATGGTGGCAGCGCACGTCTGGGATACCCTCGGTGCGCAGAATGTCGGCTTCAGCTCTGCTCTCATCACACGGCCGGGCAATCCGCCGCTGCCAGTTGACGGCCTGCCGCAACCAAACCTGGTGGTGAGTGATCTGCGCGAGCTGGCCGAGCACCTCATCGAGGGCCGGCGCTGAACGTTCATTGGGACAATGCTCGATGTCATCCCGTCGGCAGATGACTCGGATAGACGACTGAGGCACATCACCGGAAGGATCGTCGATCATGGGAGCAGACATTGCACTGGACTACGACGTCGTGGTACTCGGCGCCGGACCGATTGGGCAGAATGCCGCAGAGCGTGCCCGGGCCGCGGGCCTCAGTGTTGCGATGGTTGAGCGTGAACTCGTCGGGGGCGAATGTTCGTATTGGGCCTGTGTGCCCAGTAAAGCATTGCTGCGTCCGGTTATTGCCGTCTCCGATACCCGCCGGGTCGACGGCGCACGCGAGGCAGTCACCGGTGCCATCAGCACTGCCGGCGTCTTCGGCCGCCGCAACCGCTATGTCAGCAACTGGGACGACAGCGGCCAGGCCGACTGGGTGAGCGGAATCGGCGCGACCCTGGTACGCGGCCATGGGCGGTTGGACGGTCCGCGACGAGTCGCCGTCACCACGCCCAGCGGCGGGCAGCTGGTGCTGACCACACGGCATGCAGTTGTCGTCTGCACCGGAAGCCGGCCCGCGCTCCCCGACCTGCCCGGCATTGCCGAAGCCAGGCCGTGGACCAACCGCCAAGCCACTGACAGCAGCTACGTCCCGGAGCGGCTTGCCGTTGTCGGTGCCGGCGGCGTGGGCGTCGAAATGGCAACGGCCTGGCAAGGGTTGGGCTCCAAGGTGACGCTGCTGGCCCGAGGATCTGGCCTGTTGCCCCGGATGGAGCCCTTTGCGGGCGAACTGATCGGCCGCGCACTCGCCGACGCAGGTGTGGATGTGCGCGTGGGAGTATCAGTTCGCGCGCTGCACCGCCCCGACGGCGGGCGGGTGGTCCTTGAACTGGACGACGGAACCGAGTTGGAAGCCAGTGAAGTACTTTTCGCCACGGGCCGGGCACCGCTCACCGACGACATCGGCTTACAGACGGTAGGACTGACGCCGGGCAGCTGGCTCGACGTCGACGACACCTGCCGAGTACGGGCTATCGATGACGGTTGGCTCTATGCGGCAGGCGACGTCAATCACCGGGCCCTGCTGACTCATCAGGGCAAATACCAAGGACGCATTGCTGGTGCGGCTATCGGGGCCCGCGCAGCGGGGGCCCCATTGGACACCACGCCGTGGGGCGTGCATGCGACGACGGCCGACCATTACGCCGTGCCGCAGGCCTTCTTCACCGATCCCGAAGCCGCCGCGGTCGGACTGACGGCTCAGCGGGCCGAGCAAGCCGGACATCGGGTTCGCACGATCGACATCGAAATCGGCGACGTCGTGATGGGAGCCAAGCTCTACGCGGACGGGTACACCGGTCGGGCGCGAATGGTGGTTGACGTGGATCGGGGCTGCCTGCTCGGTGTGACTCTGGTCGGCCCCGGCGTCACCGAGCTGCTGCACTCGGCCACCATTGCCGTCGCTGGCCAGGTGCCCGTCGATCGGTTGTGGCACGCCGTGCCCTGCTTCCCGACGATCAGCGAACTGTGGCTGAGGCTTCTTGAGGCCTACCGGGATTCGTCGACAGACGACAATTGACGAGAGGAGCGCTCATGGGAACCTCGGACGGATTTCACCCCGACTTCGACGAGACGGCAACAGAAATCGCACGCAACCGGGTGCACCACGTCAAGGCGTCTGACATCAGTTCCGACACCGCGCAGTCGGAGGGACTTAGGCGCTTCGCCGCACTCAGCGGTAAGTCGGTCGGCGCCGAAAAGCTGTGGATGGGTGAGACACACGCGTCACCCGAAACCGTCTCGTCCAACCATCATCACGGCGAATCGGAGACCGCAATCTATGTACGAAGCGGTAATCCGGAGTTTGTGTTCCACGACGGCGTCCAAGAGGTACGCATCTCGACCGCGCCCGGCGATTACGTCTTTATCCCGCCATACCTGCCGCACCGGGAAGAAAATCCCGACCCGAACACACCCGCGGAAGTGGTGATTGCGCGCAGCACCCAAGAGGCCATCGTGGTCAACCTGCCCGAACTGTATCCGCTCGAAGGCGCTTAGTAGACCGCGATTTCGATGAGGTTCCCATCGATGTCACGGCAGTAGTGTGACGTCATCGGTCCCAACGCGCCGATCTTGGTTACCGGTCCCGAGATGATTTCCACGCCACATCCGGCGAGGTGGGCGCGAACGTCGTCCGGGCTGCAGCGTGTGGTGAAGCACAAGTCTTCGGAACCAGCCGCTTCGACGGACCCGGTGACCCAGTCAGGATCGTCGGCTAGCGCGCCGACAGGTCGCAGGTTGATTTTCTGATTTCCGAAGCGCAGGGCAGTTCTATTGGACGGTCCAAACATCTCTCGCCTCATGCCGAGGACCAGCTCATACCACGACGCGGTGACCTCAACGTCTTTGCAATTCAACACAATATGGTCGAACCGTTCCACCTCGAATCCCACCTTCAACCCTCCTGATTGGGTGTGGAGCTGCGTTGTAAGCGCGGCCGCCAAGTCGTCGGCGGCTTGTTCGTCGAGCGGTTTGTGGCCGAAAATCATTCGATACCAAAGCAATCCGAATGCTTGGTCGACGACGGTTTCGGGCCGTGCGAGTGTCGGGAGCTGTCCGCGGGACCGTGCTCGGTCGAGGATCTGAGCCAACTCGTCGCGTCGCGCCGCCGTGAACGTTGCGAGTTGATCCATCGTGGCAGTATCGCCCAATGCCTCCCGTAGCACGCCTAGGAGCAGACTGCGGTTGTCAGGTGCGGCGGCGAACGTGGACCGCAGGAACAGACGCAGGTCGGTGTGCAGATCGCCACTATCGGGAGCGCGCGCGACCTGCTGCGCCCGGCGAATCATCGCGTCGAGCAGTACCGCACTTTTCGATGACCACCAGCGGTAGATCGTTTGCTTGCCGACCCCTGCCCGCGCCGCGATGGCGGCCACGGTGATCAGCGCACCGTCGCCCGCGGCGAGCAACGCGGCGGCCGCATGCAGGATTGCCTGCTCGGCTGCGTCATTGCGCCGGCTGCCGGTGTGGGGCCTTCGGATCACGTGAGCATCACAGCCTGAGGCTAGCGCGCCCATTGACGAGACCGCTAGTCTCGACAATGCTTGGGGACATGACCACCCACACCTCCGCAGACGAAGGCAAACGGCGCCGCGTCAGCTTTTTCCACCGACATATCGCCAACCCCATTACCCGACGGCTACCCACTCAAGTACTGCTCGAGACCACGGGCCGCGTCAGCGGGCAGCCGCGGCGCACACCAATAGGCGGACGGCTCGACGGCACCGCGTTCTGGTTGGTCTCCGACCACGGCGAAGCGTCGGATTACGTTCGAAACATCAAGGCGAACAACAGAGTTCGACTTCGCATCCGAGGCCGCTGGCGTGCGGGAACCGCCTTCCTACTGCCAGATGATGACCCCTACGCCCGTTTGGCGACACTGCCACGCTTCAACAGCTCGATGGTGCGCGCGTTAGGCACAGACTTGCTGACCGTACGGATCGACCTGGACCAGGAATGAGTCGATCGCCTCGATACGCCCATGTGCCGGGGCTGGGTCAGGCGCCTTGACGTACTGGTGACTGGACCTGAACGGCGCGGTTCGGTGAACGCATTGGTCGTGCGACCTTGACCGCGCACGCAGCCTGATGCTAAGCAAGTGCTCAGCAACGCGGTTAACGGCTTTGGCGAGCACTGCGACACGCCTTTCTCGGCTAGCGGTTGAGGAGGAAACAATGACGGCCACACAACTGGTCTTCGACCCGTTCTCGGAGGAGTTCTTCACCGACCCGTATCCGATGTACCGCCGTATGCGTGACGAGGCGCCGGTCTACTACAGCGAGGAGCACGACTTCTACGCGCTGACCCGGCACGAGGATGTCGCCGCGGCGTTCAAGGATTACGAAACGTATTCCTCGGCGCGCGGGATCGATCTGGCCATGATCAAGAAGGCCGGGGTTCCACCGGAGTCCAGGTCGATGATCTTCATGGATCCCCCGGAGCATCGGCGGATGCGCAGCCTGGTCAATAAGGTCTTCACGCCACGTGCGATCACCGCGTTGAAAGACACCGTCACCGAGCTGATCGAGTACCACCTGGCACGGGTCGATATCCGGCAATTCGATGTGATCGCCGACTTCTCAGCGCTGTTCCCGGTCGAAGTGATCAGCACCGTCCTCGGGGTGCCCGCCGAATATCGGCAGCAAATCCGGCATTGGGTTGACACGTCATTGCATCGCGAACCGGGACAGATCGAGATGGACGAAACCAACTGGGAGGCAGTCCATCAGACCGCGGCGTTCTATTACAGCCTGATCCAGGAACGACGCCAACAGCCGCAGGACGACATGATCAGCGGTCTGATCGCCGCGCAGGTGGAGCGCGACGACGGCGGCTCCACCCAACTTGACGACATCGAAATTACTGGATTTGCAACACTTCTGGGCGGCGCGGGCGCAGAGACCGTCACCAAGCTGATTGGCAACGCGATTGTGCAGTTCGTGCGTAACCCCGACCAGTGGCAAAAGCTGCTCGACGACCGCAGCAAGGTGCCGGCCGCGGTCGAGGAGGTGTTGCGCTACGAGGCGCCTACGCAGTACAACGTCCGCTATTCACGCAAAGCCGCCCATCTGCACGGTGTCACGATCCCCGCCGGCAAGCCGGTATTCCTGTTGGGCGGATCAGCCAACCGCGATCCCGACGCCTTCACCGACGCCGACAAATTCGACATCGACCGTGACCGCACCGAGGCACAGAACCTCGGTTTCGGATACGGCGTGCACAGTTGCCTGGGCGCCGCGCTGGCCCGCCTGGAGAGTGCGATTGCACTGGAGAAGCTGCTGGACCTGATGCCCCGCTACGAGGTGATCTGGGACGATTGCAAACGGGTGAGCATGACGAATGTAGCAGGCTGGTCGAACGTTCCGGTGCGAGTGCTGCCCTGACGGCAGCCCGCTCGCTCAGCGAATTCTCAACAGATTCTTTGGTTTCGGCTTGCTTGGCTCCAAGGATCCGCAAAGGTGCTGGCCGCAGCATTAATTTCATGACAAGTGAGTCGCTGTGCGCGAACCTGATCGAACGCTACCTGTGCACCCGCGGGCGGCAATATTTCCGCGGCCAGCACGATGGCGAATACTTCTTCCTCGCCAACGCCCGTCCCCGGCGGCTGCACGTCCATCTCGAGGTCTCCCCCGATTTCGACGACGTGCTAATAATTCGGGTCGTTCCCGGGTACTTTTTCCCCGCAGCCGATCGCCCCTGGCTGACGCACGTCTCTGACCGGTGGAACCAGCAGAACCGCGGAGTCACCGCGATCGTGCACCGATCGTCTGATCCTCAGCGTATCGGTGTTACGGTACGCAGGTCGCAGTGGATCCGCGGTGACGTCGATTTCGAAGATTTCGCTACCTTCGTCGGCCGCACTATCGCAGCCGCGATCGAGTTCTTCGCCGAGTTGACCCCGGTTGTCGAGTGGCCGTCGACGGCGCAACCGCTCCTGCGAGACGCCGGCTGAACGCTCGGCGCCGACAAGGTCGTCGTAGCGCGCCCGGCTTTCAGCGAATTACGCAGTGCGGCAGGAATTTCCGCTTATGCCGCCAGCACGGAGTCAAGCACTGAATAGAACATGCCCAGGCCGTCGTCGGAGGGACCCGTCAGCGCTTCGATGGCATGCTCGGGATGCGGCATCAGCCCTACGACACGACCGTTGGCGGTGCTGACACCGGCGATGTCATGCAGCGAGCCGTTGACGTTGTCGTGGTAGCGGAACACCACCCGGCCCTCGCCCTCCAGCTGGTCGAGCACTTTCGGGGGGGCCACGTAGCGACCCTCGCCGGACTTCAGCGGCACCAGCAGGTCTGCGTCGGGCTCGAAACGCGACGTCCACGCCGTCGAGGTCGACGCCACTCGCAGCCACACATCGCGGCAGATGAAGTGCAATCCCGCGTTGCGGGTCAACGCACCGGGCAACAGCCCGGCCTCGCAGAGCACCTGAAAACCGTTGCAAATTCCCAATACCGGCATGCCGCGTGCGGCCGCGTCGACCACTTCGGCCATCACCGGGGCGAATCTGGCGATCGCGCCAGCCCGCAAGTAGTCGCCGTAGGAAAAACCACCGGGCACCACCACGGCGTCGACTCCCTTGAGGTCGGCGTCGGCATGCCACAGACCGACCGCCTCGGCGCCGACATGCCGGACGGCGCGTGCCGCATCCACGTCGTCAAGTGTCCCGGGAAAGGTGATGACACCGATGCGCGCCGTCACTGCGCCTCCCGGCTTATCGTCCAGTCCTCGATCACGGTGTTCGCCAACAGCGATTCCGCAATCTCGGCAAGCACCGAATCGTCAACGGTGTCGTCGACTTCAAGTTCAAACCTCTTGCCCTGCCGGACATCTGAGATCCCGGGATGGCCGAGCCGGCCCAGCGCGCCGACAATCGCCTGACCTTGCGGGTCGAGAATCTCCGCTTTGGGCATCACATGCACGACCACCCGGGCCACCGGCGCTCCTCCTCAGATCTATCTCGGCGCCAACTCTACCGGCGACCGGTGCCGCGCGCGGTTCACGGGCACGAAGCAATGTAGGCCTCGCACAGTGGCGCGGTCATCGAGTTGAGCACCGGGTCGTCCGCCATCGCCGGCCAGGGCACCTGTGGCGGCGCCGACGACCAGAGCGTGAGCTCGCTGATCGTGCTGCTGGCCACGTGCGCGACCAGGTAGGTGTGCATGATGACCGGTCCGCTGATCACCGCGGCCATCCGGTTGGGTTCGTCGGTGGTGATCGACGGCGACTGCAGCGGTGACCCCTGCTGGCAGCCGCGCAGCGCAGCGACGGCATTGCTCAACACCGAAGCCGCGATCGGGCCACCGCGGGCCGTATCACCGCGCCAGTGCAGGACCTGAGCCTGCAACTGCCACTGACCGTCCGGGTGGACCACCGTCACGCGAGCCGCGACCGCCCAGGCGCGAGCGTCCTGCGGTACTGCCGGTGTGGCACACAAATCCTCGAACCGGAAGCGCGGCCCAGCCCCGGCCCCCGTCACTTGCACGGCCAAACCGGCCAGCGGCGGCCAGTTGTATACCGAGTTCAACGGCACAGCACGCTGATGGATCCACGCGGTATCCGGGATCTGGTCGCACACGGGCGGGCAAGTCTCCGGCTCCGCGTGCGTGGGTACCACGACGATTAGAGCCACCGCGAAGCCACCTGCGACCAGCATGGTCGCCAGGATCACCCGCATCGGCACCACCCCCGTTAGGGCACAATCGTAGACATGCGACTGACGCATTTCGGCCATTCCTGTTTACTCGCCGAGTTCGACCACACCCGCATTCTCTTTGATCCCGGTACCTTCGCCCACGGTTTCGAGGGAATCACCGGCCTGTCGGCTATCTTGATTACCCATCAGCACCCCGATCATGTCGACGCCGCGCGACTGCCGGCGCTCGTCGAGGCCAACCCGGACGCCGCGCTGTACACCGATTCACAAACCGCGGCGCAGCTGGACGCGCCCTTTCAAGCGGTGCACGTCGGAGACGAGCTGTCGGTCGGGCAGCTGACTATCCGGGCCCTTGGCGGACGCCATGCGGTGATCCACCCGGAAATCCCTGTGATAGAAAACATTTCGTATCTGGTAGACGACGGAGAGCATCGTGCCAGGCTGATGCATCCCGGTGACGCACTGTTCGTACCCGGCGAGCCGGTGGACGTGTTGGCCGCTCCGGCGGCGGCCCCGTGGATGAGGATCTCCGAGGCCGTCGATTATCTGCGTGCGGTGGCACCGGCGCGCGCGGTGCCCATCCACCAAGGGATGATCACTCCCGACGGGAGAGGCATCTACTACGGTCGGCTCACCGAGATGACCAGCACCGACTTCCAGGTGTTGCCGGAAGAAAGCGCGGTCACCTTCTAGCGCACGAGCCCTTTAGCGCGAACAGACGCAGAATCGCACGGTTTTAAATCGTGCGATTCTGCGTCTGCTCGGCTCCCAAAAGCGGCTAGGTAATGTCGTCGGCAGCCCCGCGTCCGGCGGCGCGCCCGGAGAATATGCAGCCGCCCAAGAACGTGCCCTCCAACGCCCGGTAACCGTGCACGCCGCCCCCGCCGAACCCGGCTACCTCGCCGGCTGCGTATAGTCCGGTGAGCGGAGTGCCATCGGCCTTCAGTACGCGTGCATCCAAGTCAGTCTCGATGCCGCCCAACGTCTTTCGAGTCAGAATATGCAGCTTGACCGCGATCATCGGCCCGGCCTTGGGGTCGGCCAGCCGGTGCGGCGCCACCACCCGGCCCAGCCGGTCACCTAGGTAGCCGCGGGCAGCGCGGATCGCGGTGATCTGACCATCTTTGCTGAACTTGTTGGCCACCTCGCGATCGCGGGCAGTGACCTCGGCCTCCACCGTGGCGTAATCCAGCGGCTCCACATCGGGCAGCTTGTTCATCCCGGTCACCAACTCGCGCAACGAGTGCGCGCTGACGAAGTCCACACCCCGGTCGACGAATGCCTGCACCGGTCCCGGCGGGCCGGAGCCCGCCCGAGAGCGCAGCAGCTCTCGCACGCTCTGCCCGGTCAGGTCAGGATTCTGCTCCTGACCGGACAGCGCGAATTCCTTCTCAATGATCCTGGCGTTCAACACGAACCAGGTGTAGTCGTAACCGGATTTGGTGATGTACTCCAACGTGCCGAGAGTGTCGAACCCGGGATACAGTGGGACCGGCAGCCGCTTGCCGGCTGCATCCAGCCACAGCGACGACGGGCCCGGAATGATCCGGATGCCGTGTAGCGGCCAGATCGGGTCGTAGTTGGTGATGCCCTCGGTGTAGTGCCACATCCGGTCGGGGTTGATCACCTGCGCGCCGGCCTTTTGGGAAATAGCGATCATCCTGCCGTCAACGTGGGCCGGGACCCCGCTGAGCAGTTGCTCGGGGACGCGGCCCATCCGCGCCGGCCAATTCTTTCGCACCAGATCGTGATTACCGCCAATGCCGCCGCTCGTCACGATCACCGCCGAAGCACGGAATTCAAATTGCCCCAAAGCTTTTCGTGATGAAGCCACACCGCGCGGTGCCGCCGAAGGCTCCAGCACGGTACCCCGAACGCCAGTCACCGCGTCACCCTCGACGATCAACTCATCGACCTGGTGGCGATGCGCAAAGCGCACTGCCGAGCGGTCATGCAGCTGACGCGCGAAGATCTCGACCAAAGCGGGCCCGGTACCCCACGTGATGTGGAAACGCGGCACCGAGTTGCCGTGCCCCTGTGCGTCGTAGCCGCCACGCTCAGCCCAGCCGACCAGCGGAAAAATCTTCAGGCCCCGGGCACGCAGCCAACTGCGTTTCTCCCCGGCCGCAAAATCGACGTAGGCGTACGCCCATTGGCGTGGCCAGTAGTCCTCGGGCCGATCGAAGGCCGCCGTACCGAGCCAATCCTGCAAGGCGAGTTCGTGGCTGTCGCGAATCCCCAGACGGCGCTGCTCTGGGCTGTCGACGAAGAACAGGCCGCCGAACGACCAGAAGGCCTGCCCGCCCAAATTGGCGCTGTTCTCCTGGTCGAGGATCAGCACCCGCAAGCCGCGGTCCACCAATTCGCAGGCGGCCACCAGGCCTGCCAGTCCCGCTCCGACGACAATCGCGTCAGCGGCGAACCCCGCAGCCGAAGAATCGCTCATGCCCGAACAGAGTAATGCCCCCGGCCAGCAGGTTAAGCAGACGGTCAAGTTGCTCGCAGGGTCAACCCCTGTCAGCCCGACCGCAGCTCAGAGGCCATTTCCGCGGTTACTGAACCGCTTACAGTACGGGGCAATACCCCAATCTTTACCCCAATGGGCTTGTCAGCACGCCGCGCCAGCAAACTAAAGCAGAAGAAGGGCTGGTCGGGCCTGTTACTTCCTAGTCTCCCCGGACTTTGAGACATCGGCCGTGGCAGTGTTAGTGGCTGTCACACGCAGCTTCGCTGATGCACCAATGAACACCCTGTCCAGGAACCTCAATACGTAATCTGTCCTGGTCGAGTCCGCACCGAGGTGAACAATCTCGATGCCCTCGTATTGCGCGATCTTCTCGCCGCCCTCCTGCACACCAATGGGAGTCACAACGATCCCGCCTGCAGCGCCAACGTCACCGATTCTGTACGCCAGCCCTCCAATAGCTTCCGGCTTGAGCTTGGAAGTGGTGTACCGGCGACACTCGATGACGACGATCGCCCCAGCGTCGGTCTTGACGCCCTTACCGTCGACCGTCCACTCCATGCCGGACTTGCCGACGAGCTTTTGCTTTCCCTCCACTCGTTCCAGTCCTAGCCCGAGCGCGTCGCCCATCTTTTCCAACAGGTAGCGAGCAACCTGCTCGTAGCTCTCCCAGGTGGTTGGTTCTTCCCCACTCATGACTAACTGTGTACTCCGAATCGGCTACTGAAGCCCAAGCGCGCCGCTTAAGCCGTCAATCGCGGCCCTAGTGGTGGCGTCACTGGTGTGTCCGTAGATGTCACCCGTGACGCTGATCGAAGAGTGCCCCAGCAGATCCGCGACAGCCCTTATATGCACCCCGGATTCCAGCCAGGCCACCGCGGCACTGTGCCGAAGCGTGTGCACCCCAATATTCCCGATCCCGGCCTTGCCGGCGGCAATCTTGATGTCCCGCAGCGGATTGAGCGGATTGACCGGTCCGCCAAGCTCGGTGGTGAACACCAGGCCGGAGTCCTGCCAGCGGCGCCCAGCGCGCAATCGTTCCGCCGCTTGCGCTGCCTTATGCGCTTTGAGCATGACCACGACGGCCGGGGATAGTGGCACCGTGCGCCGTGATCGCGCAGACTTGGGCTCGGTGATCACCAGCTGCCCACCAACCCTGCTCAGGGTGGCCGCGACCTTGCAGCTGCCGTCCTTCAGATTGACGTGTTCCCACCGCAACGCCAAGGCTTCACCACGGCGCAACCCGGTGGCCGCGATCAACACCAGCACCGGCCGATACCGCAGGCCCTCAGCTGCCTCTAGGACGGCCGCCACCTCGGTCGTGGTGAGGTTACTTGGCCTCCTGGCGTTGCACGCCCGGGCGCTTCACCAGGTGGCAGGGATTGCGTGCCATCAGCCCGTCCAGCACCGCATCATCAAGGGCAGCGCGCAGCACCGTGTACACCTGGCGCACCGTGGAATCCGATAAACTCACCCTGTCACAGGTGATGATCCCCTTCGAGGGCGAGGTGCAAATCAAAGACGGACCCGGCCGAGCTTTCAAAGTACCCGCGGTAGCAGGCGTCAACGACGGGTTGAGGCCTTCCACCGCCGTTTTTGATGAGGTGCATGAGTTCGTCGGCCCCAACCGCGAACGAGTCCATCTGGTTATCGGCAATGGCTGCGCCAAACGCGCCGAGTCGCTACAGCTCAACACCTCCACGCCGGGCTTCGACCTAGAGTCGCTGGCCGGTCGACTGCACACCTACGGGCAAAAAGTTAACGCTGGCGAGATTGACGACCCCGAGTTTCTGTTCGTCTGGTTTGGGGCAGAGGCCGACAAGTTCGACCTGTCCACCGAGGAGGGTCTGCACGCCGCGATCAGGGCTGCAAACCCCGCCAGCAACAAGTTCCTATCCGTCACCGATGTGGCCGCGCGATACCACCAAGTACCGCTCAACGAGTTCATCCGGTATCACCTGGCCGGGTGGACCACCAACGCCGCGACCTGGTTACCGGCCGGCGCCTGGGATTCCTGCGCGGATTCCAACGTCACCATTGCGGCTGGCGCCGACGTTGTATTGGGTTTCGACGGTTCGCACACCAGTGACAGCACCGCCATTGTGGTCGTGTCCTGCGCCCCCAAGCCGCACATCGACGTGGTTGCCTGTTGGGAACGCCCCGAGGGCGCCGAGCAGTGGAAAGTCCCGATCACCGATGTTGAGCAATCGATCCGCCAAGCGTGCAAACGCTACACGGTGCGCGAGATTGTCGCGGACCCGTTTCGCTGGCAGCGCAGCCTGCAAATCCTTGCCGATGACGGCCTGCCGGTCGTGGAGTTCCCGCAAACGGCTAGCCGCATGACACCGGCAACCCAGCGTTTCTATGAAGCGGTGCTCAACCGCGGGTTGACGCACTCCGGTGATCCGCGGTTGGCCCGGCATATCTCTAACGCGGTGTTGAAGGTGGACAGCCGCGGCCAGCGGATCACGAAAGAAACGACGTATTCGACCCGGAAGATCGATTTGGCTATTTCGGCGGTGATGGCGTTGGATCGGGCGGCCGTACCGGTTGAGCCCGAATATGACCTCATGCAATCGATCTGGTGAGGCCATTACAATTGGGCCATGAGTGACAATGATTTTGATTCCGACCTGGACCCGATAAACACCGGCCCCGGCGGTTTTCCAACCGAGCTGGACGCGGCTGACGGGTTCCGGCCGGTGCCACACGCTCAGGCGAACTATTACCAGCCGGGCACCGACTGGGCCAAAATTCCGGGCGACGCTGGCCTGACCGGCTGGCCCCAACCCGAGGGATGACATGACGGTGGACCCCGAAGCATTGATCGCCATCGTCAACGATGTCGACCTGGCCGAGCAGCATTGGGAGGAACTGCCCGACTTCCTCAAGCTTCTGACGGTGCTGCGGCATCCTGAGCTGAGCGAGGAGCTGTGGCACGTGTTGTCGGAGGAGATGAGATCCTTTGTGATCTGGTCGAACGACGAAACGCGCGATGCCGTGGTGCGCCAGGTGGTGAACGACTACTGTGGGACAACAGAATTAACAGAATAGACATCGAGAATAATAACGCGCCATAGGTTGTGGAAATTCGATTCCACATCCTTTGGTCGCTACATACCCCCAAGAGAATATAACCGAAAAAGCCAGCAATGTAAGGGGATTGAACGACGAGGATTTGGTAACAACAATGACGCAAGTATCTAACACACCGTGGGAACAGTTCCCCGAAAGCGGCTACACCCCTCAGCAGTGGCGCGCGGCGTGTCTCATTCACATCACCGGCGACCCCGACAGCAAAAGCACCCACAAACTGCCCGTCCGCGAGCCGTCAGGTGTGTTGAACCGCAACGGCGTTCACGCGGCAGCCGGCCGGTTGAGCCAGGTGCAAGACATCAGCGCTGGCCAGCGCAGGGGGGCAGCGCGACAACTGATCAACCTGTACCATGAGCTGGGCGAACAGCCACCGGACCACCTGACCGCCATGTCATCCCGCAGTGGCACATGGCCAGATGTCGAGTCGCGGACAACGCAATTGGCCGTAGAAGTGCGCGCCAGCGCTGCCATGGGCGGCATGAAGGTGGGAGGTTACGCGTCGGTCTTCGATTCCCTCTCGGAGCCGCTTCCTGGTGGGTTCCGCGAGATCATGTCCCGCTCGATGTGGAACAAGAGCAGGGGCGATGGCTGGCCAGCGGTTTCGGCGTTATATCAGCATCGGGAGGACCAGGTGCTCGGGACGGTCCGCGCCGGCTCGCTGCGCTTGAACATCGATGACATCGGCTTAGACTATGAGGTTGACCTTTTACCGTCGAGATCCGATGTGTATGAAAGCATTTCGCGCGGAGATGTCAGCCAGTCATCCATAGCAATGTTAGTCCACGACGACAGCTTCGATTGGCACGATGGGATGCCGCTAAGAACCTTGCACTCAGGAAGGCTCCTTCATGTCTCGCCCGTCACGAACGGTGCGTATTCCCAAACGAGTGCATCATTAAGGAGCCTGGCTCGTCACATGGATGCGAGCTACGAGGAGATCCGATCCGCTTACGCGGACGGCAACCTGGCCAAATTCTTTACGCGCAGTGACCGATGCAGTGGCGTCACCGCACTCGGGGGGCGTTCCATGACGGCTAAGCAGAGGCAGTTGGAAACCATGGCCTACCGCTGGGGCACGCCGAAGACGCCCCGACAGGAAGCCGTCGAGGCCATGCGCAAAAAGTCGAGGCACGAGAAAATGCTGGAAACCCTTGCCGCCGACCCGGACTGGACGTGAAACCCGTTGTGGGGAAAGGAAATTGCGTTGAAGGTCATGATGAAAGTAAAAATTCTCGGCACGTTCTTAAACAATGAATTGGGATGCCAGCCTGGCGATGTGCTGGACGATATTCCGGAGGACATGGCGATCAGGATGTTCAAAACTGGCATGGCGCAACCGTTCCGGCGCGGCGAACCACCCGGACAGCCCTATGTGCCGGTTGCCTATCCGTAGAGACTCTGCCGCGTCTGGTTGGCGTCAACCGATGTCCAGTACGTCTCGATAGCACAGCGTGCCAGTGGGTGTCGATGGTTAGGTCATTGACGGGGCAATGCTGGCCCTTAGCCTAGTCCAGCGCCACCGGCGCGGCGGGCTCAGCGTCTACCTAGTCGCCGGGTTTGCGTGATGTCCGAGCACCAACCCCGGACCAGATACCAAACCCTCTGAGGGTCTGCCGTGCTGTCCAGCTCGGTGACCACCTGGCGGCACAAACCCACGGTGAGCTGCTCCCCGGCCTGCACCCGCGCCCAAACAGCGAAAGCCACCATGTCGATGATGTCATCTCGACGCACGGCTGACAGCCTACGGTTACCACGTCCCAGGTGGCCTAAGCTAGAGGTGTCCGGTCCGCCGACCCCGGTCAGCCACGAGCCGCTCAGGCGGGCCGGATCTGGGCGCCGGCCGGACACGTAAGCAACTACCGGTTTAGGACATGACCGAACTCCTTTCGCGTGTTCTGCCGGTGACCCAGCCAGAGGAGGTCGACATGCTGCCATCGGTGGAGCTGGTCGACGTCGACCCTGCCATGGCCGCCGGTTGGATTTCCGGCAGCGTGCGGCGATCACGCCGACACCAATCTGCATGAGGATCGGGTCCACCGGTTCGGTGGCAATGGCGAAGGGGCCAGCGGTGACCAACCTAGCGCTAGGGCTGATTCGCCCCTGCCGGTGCGGCCATCTGCGGTCGCAACACTTTGTGAACAAGTCTCAGCTTGGTAAATGTCAACTTTGCGAGTGCAAAGAGTACGACCCGACAGGAAGGAAGTAACGGTGGACCCGCCGATCACCGTCCCTGGGTGGATAATCACGCAATCGGGGTCGTCGCAGTACCGTGCTTTACTTCGCCATCAGTGATGCCGCCGCGCTGATCGGTGTGAGTGTCGATACCCTGCGGCGCTGGGAGCGTGATGGCCGGATCAAAGCTGTGCGCACACCGACCGGACACCGCCGCTTCAAACGATCCGACGTTGAAGCGCTGCTACGGGAAGACGAGCGGTGAGCGCCGTCAGTACGACGGGCAATAGAGCCGTGCACCCCGATCCCAGCCGGCCGGCCTAAACGCATAGGGCCACCGGCTGACTTTCGCGTGTTGACCCTCGAACTCGGGAACCTTCACCTTGCGCACCACCGAGCGGCCGTCGTCCAACCTCACCCGAACCGATTTGCGCTGCGCGCCGCGGCGAACATCAAGCTCATGACCCAGCACCGCGGGAGAGAGCCGGCGCACCGCCGCATACCATGCCTCACTCTTGTGTTTGGTGTTCTGCCCGGTGACATGCAGCCAGGCGTGCAGCATCTCGTGCACCATGATGTCGGACACCACCTCCGCGCCGCGGCCGAACTGATTGGACCCAATCGTGATCCGCGGGCCGGGCGCCCAGTCACCACGGGTCAGGCCAATGCAAACCCCGTAGGCGGTGATCCCGCAGACGATCGGCAAGGTGTCGGGCAGCTCGGGCATGAGCGGGTGCCAGCGGTCATAGCAGTCATGGACGTGCGCGCCGGCCTCACCCCACAAGGTGATCGCGGCCTCACGGTAGCCGGTAGTCGCTTGCACCGTGATAGCCGGGTGCACAGGCACTGTAGTCGCCATAATAATGGAGTCTACCATCTATCCTCCCAGCAACCAAAATTCGTACCCCATTTCGCACCCCAATGAGGCAGGAGTCCGCCCATGTCCGGCAACGTTCGCTGACCGCACGAACCGGTGTTGATCTGCGTCAACATGCGTTCAGCGGACGTCAGCGAACCCACTTGTTTAGACAGACGGCTTAATCAGGCGGCGTCGAGAATCGCCTTGTCGTGCCGCCAGCGGTACACCGTCGGCGTGCAACCGTGCATCGAAGCCAGGTCGACGCCATCTAGCATCGCCTGCAGCGGTCCTGGCTTGCGCAAATGACGGGCGGCGACCGCAACCCGCACTATGCCGCCGCGGCGAGCGATCCGCTCGGCAGACAGCACCACCATCCGACACCACCACGGCTCGGCCAGGAAGCCTTCTCCGATGCCAAGTACCCGGGTGCGGACGGTGGTGTGCCGGACCAGATCGGTGACCCCGTGCAGATCAGCAAGCAGTCGAAAGCCGTTCTGCGGCAATGCCTTGACGACACCCGGTGACACCACCCAGCCCGGCGCCGCGAACAGCCGGGTGCGTAGCCCGAGGTGCTCGAGCACCCGGTCGGCGGCCATCAGCCGCAGGTTGGCCTCGTGGGCGCGCAGCATTGCGAACTCGCCGCGTCGCTTCTTGGTGGCCGCGTCGTCGTAGCCGTGCAGCACGATGGCGTCGCCGCCGGCCCGCCGGGCGGTCAGCCACTCGACGGTGTGCGGGTCGCGGTCGAGCCGGTAATCGCCGCTAAGCCGGGGAGCCACCAGCAACGACAGCGGCACGTTGCGGGCATCCATTTGCGCGCAGAACGCCTCGACGTCTTCCAGGGTGCGTTCGCCTATCCCCGAGACCGAGACGATCAATTTTCCAGACACACCCGCAGTTTGCCGATTGCAGGTGTCGAGATAGTGAAGGACACGCAGACGGCAGACGTATATCGCGGCCGACCGGGGCGCAGGCCAAGGCACCCCGGGCGCCTCGATGCGGGCTCCACGCGAAGGTATTGAGCCGCTCACCGGACGTCCTGTCAGGCGCGCGACCCTCGGTTGGGCCGACAACCAGATCTTCGCCCCGCCAGCAAACGCCTACCACCGCCGGTGCCGGTGATCGATTCGATATGCTAAGCAACGCCATGGACAAGGCCCGTTCTGCAGCGGCCGACACCCCGCTGCCCACCGCCCCCACCCGGCAGTTGAGTGCCGGTGAACATGGCTATCCCGACAAGCTGGACGCCCCGCTCTTGCGGATCTCCGGCGTTTGCATCCTGGCCACGGTGATGGCGATCCTGGATGTCACCGTCGTCAGCGTCGCGCAACGCACCTTCATCGCCGAGTTCGGCTCCACGCAGGCCGTCGTCGCATGGACGATGACCGGCTACACGCTCGCATTGTCGACCGTGATCCCGGTAACGGGCTGGGCAGCCGACCGGTTCGGCACCAAACGGCTCTTCATGGGCTCTGTGCTGGCATTCACGCTGGGCTCGCTGCTGTGCGCAATAGCCTCAAATATCCTGCAGCTCATCATATTTCGGGTAGTGCAGGGTATCGGTGGCGGTATGCTGTTGCCCCTGGGGTTTATGATCTTGACCCGCGAAGCGGGCCCCAGGCGGCTCGGGCGCCTGATGTCCATCCTGAGCATCCCCATGCTGCTCGCCCCGATCGGTGGGCCAATCCTTGGTGGCTGGCTCATCGGCACCTCCAGCTGGAGGTGGATTTTCCTGATCAACCTGCCGATCGGGCTCGCCACGGTCGTCCTCGCGGCAATCGTGTTCTCACGAGACCACCCGGCGCGGTCCGAAACCTTCGACGTCATCGGGGTGCTGCTGCTCTCGCCCGGCCTGGCAACGTTCCTGTTCGCGGTGTCGTCCATCCCGGGCCGCGGAACCGTGGCTGATCGCCACGTGTTGATACCGGCGAGCATCGGCCTGGCGTTGATCGCCGCGTTCGTCGTGCACGCGTTACATCGCGCGGACCACCCGCTCATAGATCTCCGGCTGTTCGGCAACCCTGTGCTCACCCAGGCCAACGTGACGATGCTGGTATTCGCCACCGCCTTTTTCGGCGCCGGCCTGCTGCTCCCGAGCTTCTTCCAGCAGGTGCTACACCAGACGCCGATGCAAGCCGGCGTGCACATGATCCCGCAGGGACTCGGTGCCATGCTGACCATGCGGCTGGCCGGGCCGTTCGTGGACAGACGGGGACCGGGCAAGATCGTGCTGGTCGGCATCGCGCTGATCACCGCCGGCCTGGGCACCTTCGCCTTCGGTGTGGCCAGGCAGGCCGAGTACCTACCCACACTGTTGGTCGGGCTGGCGATCATGGGCCTGGGCATGGGCTGCGCCATGATGCCCCTCTCCGTTGCGTCGGTGCAGGCAGTGACCCCGCACCAGATTGCCCGGGCTACGACACTGATCAGCGTCAGCCACCAAGTTGGCGGCTCGATGGGAACCGCACTGATGTCGATGATCCTGACCAATCAGTTCAATCGAAGCGAAAACATCGCCGCGGCAAACAAACTCGCGTCGTTACAGCAGGCGGCCGCCACCAGCGGGGTGCCGATTGACCAGTCCGCAATACCCCGGCAGTCACTTGCCCCCGGCTTCTCGGGCAATGTGCTGCACGACCTTTCACACGCCTATACCGCGGTATTCGTGATCGCGGTCGTATTGGTGCTTTCCACCATCATTCCGGCGTCGTTTCTGCCGAAAAAGCCGGCGATCCAAACTGCCGGTGAATAGTGCGATTACCCCTCGAACAGCATCGTCGCAATCCGCGTGACGGTATCCATCGGATCCATCTGCCTAACTTGAGCGTTGACCGCGTCGTTGAGCCACAGCATCGAAAACCCATGTACCAGTGACCATGCCGCCAGCTGGGCGCCCGCGGGATCGGCGTGTGCGTTGGGATCCCGCAGCGCCGCCACACCGCGGGACAGTTCGGCGCCGGCAGCGGCCTCGGCGGCGGCCAGTTCGGGGTCTGAGGCGCTGAGCAGCGACTTGTTGAACATCACCTGATAGTGGCCGGGGTGCTCGATGGCAAATCGCACGTAGGCCAGGGCCGCGTCGGCGAAGTGGCCCCGAGCATCGATCAGCGCCTCAGCCAGCAACTGAAATCCCTGCGTGGCCAGCGCGGTGAACAGGCCGCGCCGATCGGTGAAGTGGTGCGCGGGCGCGGCGTGTGACACTCCTGCACTCCGGGCCAACTCACGCAGCGACACCCGGTCCGCGCCACGCTGCGCCACCAGGCGCGCGGCTTCGGTCAGGATCACGGCCCGCAGGTCGCCGTGGTGGTAGGTCGCACGGTTCATGAAGCCAGGTTATCGCGCCAACTTGACAGTGACTAGATCCCCGGGCTAATCTCAGGCCTAGATCTTGTCAGTGTCTAGATTGGGGAAGTTGAGATGGCTCCGTTGATCACCCTGCTATTGGGCACGATCGTTGCTCGGACTGTCGGCTGGCTTGGCGTCGACTATGTCAACAGCTGGAGCGCAGCGATCGCCGTCGGGCTGGCGGCGATGTTCGTACTGACCGGGGTTGCGCACTTCGCGCCGCCGATGCGTGCTGACATGGTCGCGATCGTGCCGCCCCGATTGCCCGCGCCCGGTCTGCTGGTCACCATCACTGGCCTGCTCGAGCTGCTGGGTGCCGTGGGCTTGTTGCTTCCTGTGACCCGCGTAGCGGCGGCCCTGTGCCTGCTGGTGCTGATGCTGGCCATGTTCCCGGCCAACATCTACGCCTCCCGGATGCCCAATCCGCCCAAGTCGATGACAACGCCGCTAACCCTTCGGACGGCCATTGAGGTCGTCTTCCTTGCCGCCGCCATAGCGGTCGCGGTCGGCAGCAGCTAGCAGCCACGCATATTGGAATGCGGTTTCCTTCCAGGCCTTGTAGCGACCACTAACGCCGCCATGTCCCGCGTTCATCTGGGTCTTCAACAGAATCGGACTGCCGTCAGTGTTGGCGTGCCGCAGCGCCGCAACCCACTTAGCCGGCTCCACGTAGTAGACCCTGGTGTCGTTAAGAGAAGTCATCGCCAGGATGGCAGGGTACCGTTTGGCCTCGACATTCTCATAGGGCGAATACGACTTCATGTAGGAGTAAACATCGCTGTCGCTCAACGGGTTTCCCCATTCGTCCCACTCGGTGACAGTCAGCGGCAAAGAGGGATCCAGGATGGTGGTCAGTGGGTCGACGAACGGGACCTGTGCGAGGATTCCGGCAAAAAGATCCGGTGCCAAGTTGGCCACCGCGCCCATCAGCAGACCGCCCGCACTGCCACCCAGTGCCACCAGCTGTTGCGGTCGGGTTAGTCCCGAGTCCACTAAATGCCTTGCCACCGCGACGAAGTCGGTGAAGGTGTTCTTTTTCTCCAATAGCTTGCCATGCTCGTACCACGACCGGCCCATCTCACCGCCGCCGCGGACGTGGGCGATGACGAACACCATGCCCCGGTCCAGCAGCGACAACCGTGCGATGGAAAAGCTTGGATCGGTGCAAATCTCATAGGCGCCGTAGCCGTAAAGCAGTGCTGGTGCTGGGAGCTCGATACCGGCGCGATGCACGATCGACACCGGGATCCGGGTGCCGTCGTCGGCGAGCGCCCAGTCGCGCCGTTCAACGTAGTCAGCGGGCCGGTAGTCGCCGAGTACGGGTTGCTCGCGCAGCAATGTGCGCTCGCCGGTAGCCAAGTCGATATCGTAGATTCGCGCCGGAGTGACAAGAGATCCTGCTCTGATTCGCAGTTTAGGCGAATCCCAGCTCGGATTGCCACCCAGGCCGCACGACATCAGCTCAGAGTCGAACGAGATCTCTTCGGGTTCACCGTAGCCACCGTCTGAATCGGTGGGCCACAACTGGATCCGGGGCAACGCCTCACGCCGGTAGCTGACCGCCAGATGACTGGCGAAGGCATCCACAGCGTCGAGCCGGACATCGTCGCGGTGCGGAATCAGGGTGCGCTGCTGTGTTGGGTCGCTGACCGGGGCCTCGGTGAGCGTGAAGTTCACTGCACCGTCGTTGTGCAGGATCAAGAATCGGTCCTGTCCTCCGACTATCGCGTGCTCGACCGAGTACTCGACACCTTCGCGTCGTGGCAGCACGACGATGAACTGTGCGTGCGAGTCAGCGGAGTCCGCGTAGCGAACCTCGGAGGTGATGGACGACCCCGAAGCAATGAAGACATATTTCTCACTTCGGGTGAGCCCTACCCCGAGCCAGAACCGTTCGTCGGCTTCGTGATACACCAGCTCTGACGGCTCGCCGGAGCCGAGCCGATACCGCCACACCTTGTCGGGGCGGTGGGCCTCGTCCAAGGTCAGGTAGTACACGGTACGGTTGTCGGCTGCCCAGGTCGCTCCGGCCGCGATATCGGCGATCTCGTCCGGGTACTGCTCGCCGGTGCGTAAGTCTTTGAATCGCAGCGTATAACGTTCATCGCCGACCGTATCGACCGAGTATGCCAGCAGATTGGCATCCAGGCTGACCATGGCGGTACCCAGTGCGAAGAATTCGTGGTCCTGCGCTTCGGTATTCGAGTCGAGCAAGATCTGTTCACCGGGTATTTCGGTGTTCTCGTCTAAGGTCGGCGGATTCCAGTCATCGGGATCGGTTACCGGGCAACGGCACTGGACACGGTACTGCTTTCCTTCGAACGTACGGGCGTAGTACCACCAGTCGCCTCGTCGAGTCGGCACCGACAGATCAGTTTCCTTGGTGCGCGCCTTGATCTCGTCGAAAATCTTCTGCCGCAACGGTTCAAGGTGGGCAGTCGTCTGATCGACGTAGTCGTTTTCCGCCTCGAGGTAGGCGATGACATCAGGATTGGTCTTGTCGCGCAGCCATTCGTAGGGATCGATGAAGACATCGCCGTGGTACTCGCGCCGGGTCTCCACCCGCTTGGCGACAGGCGGTAACGGTGCGTCAAGGAAAGTTTCAGTCATGCGCCCGGGCCGATCCAGTCACAGAAACTCAAACCGGAAATCCTTTCGTAGGCATTGATATAACGGCCGCGAGTTGCGTCGATGATGTCTTCCGGAAGCGGGGGTGGAGGTTGGCCGCCGCCACGGTCCCAGCCGGATTCCGGGCTGGTGAGCCAGTTGCGGACGAACTGCTTGTCGAAGCTGGTCTGGACCACACCGGCCCGGTAATCTTTGGCCGGCCAGTAGCGCGAGGAGTCCGGCGTGAAGATTTCGTCGGCCAGCACCAGGTTCCCGTCGGCGTCGATACCGAATTCGAACTTGGTGTCGGCGATGATGATTCCCTTTGTCAGGGCGTGATCGGCGGCCTGCACATAAATCTGCAGCGTACGGTCGCGCAGCTGGTTGGCGCGCACCGCGCCCACCATCTCGATCACCTGGGCAAACGAAATGTTCTCATCGTGGTCGCCCAGCGCGGCTTTCGTCGCCGGGGTGAACAGCGGTGTGGCGAACCTGCTGGCCTCGACCAGACCCGGCGGCAACGCGATACCGCAGACTTTCCCGGTCTCCTGATAATCCAGTAATCCCGAGCCGGTCAGGTAGCCGCGTGCCACACATTCGATCGGAAGCATCTCCAGCTGCCGCACCACCAGCGCGCGGCCAAGCACCTCATCGGGGATACGCGGGTCATCCGGCGGCCCGGCCAGGTGGTTGGGGGCTTCGACGAGGCCGAAGAAGAACACGCTCATCGCGGTCAGAATGCGGCCCTTATCCGGGATGGTGCTGTCGAGGACATAGTCGAACGCCGAGATCCGGTCGGTCGCCACCAGTAACAAGTGCTCGTCGTCGACGCGGTAGAGCTCACGGACCTTGCCGCTGGCCAGATGCTGGTAGTCGGACAATGCGGGGCGCATCGGGTCAGCCTATCGGGCGCCGCACAGCCGGCCCTGTGTTGGGAGCTGTGCTGGGATCAGGGCTATGAGATCGCGGTTTTTGCCCTACGCCACTACACCCGGCCGGCTAGCAGCCCAACTGTTCAGCGATTTCGCCGTCGTCGTGTGGACGGCGATCTGGCTGCTCGTTGGTGTTGCCGTGTACGACGCAATCTCGACAATCGCCGACGCCGGGCGGCAAGTCGAGAACGGCGCGCAGGGGATCGCCGGCAACCTGGCGTCGGCGGGTCACAGCGCCCAGCTCATTCCGGTGGTGGGTGATGCGGTCAAAAAGCCACTTACCTCGGCCAGCGAGGCTGCCCTCGACATCGCGAGCGCCTTGCACGACATGGACACCACAGCGAGCTGGCTGGCGGTACTGCTTGCGCTGGCGGTCGTCGCGCTGCCGATCCTCATTGCGGTCATGCCATGGCTGTTCCTGCGGCTGCGGTTCTTCCGGCGCAAATGGACTGTCACCGCCTTGGCCGCCACCCCTGCTGGTGAACAGCTGCTGGCGTTGCGCGCTTTGACGAACCGGCCGCCGCGCAAACTGACGGCGATCAGCCTGGATCCGGTCGGTGGGTGGCGCAGGGAGGATCCCGTCACCATCCGGGCTCTGGCCGCGCTGGAACTGCGGTCGGCCGGGATCACGATTCGCGCGCGCTAACGACGTTCATCCAGGCTCATTTACCAGAGCACGCCCCAAGAGCAGCAGCCCGGCGACAACTACAACCAGCCACGCCGCCAACGCGTCCCAGAAGAAGACCAGCGAAACCGTGAGCAGCGAGCGCTGGCCGATCTCGGCTGCCATGGTGTAGCTGGCCCCGGAGTACATGCCCAGCGGAAACACCAGCGCCCACCACACTCCGGCGAAGTGCAGCATGTCGGGCTGCTGGCTGATCCGGTGCAGGCCGAAATAGATCAGCGGCGGTATCCACAGGGTCGCCGTCACCCAAGTCACGACAGTGACCACTAGCACCGGCCCGGCCAGCCAGGCGGGAGCCAGGATGTGGATGTTGTCGCCGGCCAGCGTCGCGATCGCCAGGCCGCCCATCAGAATCCAAGTATCGGGCTCGAATCCATCGCGGTCCTGTCGCTCGGCGACGGTGCGCCACAAGATCAACCAGGTCATCAGCCCGTAGATGCATAGCCCTGCCACCCAGACCGGCACGGCCACCGCGAGCCACCAGTGGTCAGGGGTGTACCGGGCCACCTCGGTGGCCACGATCGCCAGTCCCGAAGTACCCACACTGGCCAGCTCCCACGCACCGTGCGCACGCTCCCGCAGCGCCGACCACGGACGGGCCGACATGTTGCGCACGGTGAGCACGATCAACACCAGCCAAGACACCAGCGCCACCACACCCAACACCCGCACCAGTACCCGCTGAGATTCCAGCCGGCTGTCCAGCACCGCGCACGCGGCGACGAAGGTGAACAGTCGCAATGTGACATCGGGATCCGTCAGATCCCAACGTGTGATCCGGCGCGTGACGATGACCAGCAAGACAAGAACCACCAGACCCAGCGATGCGAGAACGCCCATCGTTTCGCTGATTCGGAAGTAATGGTGGTTGCCCGCGGCAACGGACAGGATTCCGGTCGCCATCACCGCGGCGAACACATCGGGTGACGGCCCGACGTCGGCGAGCCGGATTGTCACTGCTTTCCGAAAAGTTCCACGACCAGGTGCCGGATGCCGGTATGGCGGTTGCTGCGAGTCCATTCGACGGGCTGCACAACCCGCACGGTGGAAAAGCGCGACAGTAGCTCCTCGAAAAGCACTCGCAGTTCCAATCGGGCCAGGTTGGCGCCCAGACAATAGTGCACACCCTGACCGAAGCCCAAGTGCGGATTGGGCTTTCGGGCAATGTCGAACTCGTCGGCGCGGTCGAACACGCTGGCGTCACGGTTGGCCGAGCCCTCCCAAATCTGCACCTTTTGTCCCGCCTCGATCGATTGTCCGCCGAGCGTGACGTCGCATCTGGCGGTGCGCCGCTTCGACGGCGACGGCGACGTCCACCGCACCATCTCCTCGACCGCCGTCGGCAGCATGTCGAAATCCATACGCAGCGCGTGCAATTGCTCCGGATGGTCGGCCAGCGCCAGCAGCCCACCCGCAACCGCGTTGCGCGTCGTCTCCGCACCGGCGCTGAACAGCAGACTAAAGAACAGGTACAGCTCGAGATCCGACAGGGCCGGCGCGTCCGCGTCGTCGACCGTCGCGTTCGCGACGACCGACAACATGTCGTCGATCGGCTCAGCACGCTTCGACGCGATCAACTCCTGGCCGTAGGCGTACATCCGCGACCCGGCCTCCTCGACCGACAGCTGCGAAAGGGACGCCTTGCGCGAGCCGCCGAAGTCGAACTGCGGCTCTATGGCCTGAAACAGCCAATGCCGTTCGGATTCAGGCACTCCCAGCAGGATGCAGATCATCTGCATCGGCAGTTCGGCGGCGATGTCAACCAGAAAGTCGAACGGTTCGCCCGGTACCACCTCATCCAGCAGCCGGCGCGCCCGGACGCGCAGATCGTCCTCGACGCGACGGATCATTCGCGGCGTCAGCCCGGAACTGACGAGTCGCCGAATCTGCGAATGCCGTGGGTCGTCCATCATGTTGAGCACCTGGCCGGCGATGGCCAGGTCCTGCAACAGCGTGCCGCCAAAAGGTCGCGAACCTCCCGACACCGACGAGTAGGTCACCGGATCCTTCAGCACCGCCAGCGTTTCTGCGTACGTTGCGACGGACCAGAAGCCCTCTCCGTCGGGAGTGTTGTCGGTCGGCTCATGCCAATACACCGGCGCCTCTCGCCGATGGATGGCGAACAACTGGTGCGGAAATCCGTTGGCGAAATTGTCCAGATCGGTGAAATCGATCCCCGAGAGCGCGCGGACGAGGGTCACAGGATCGCACCTGGCGTGTACTTGGCCGCGTCCGGGCAGCGGCCGACCAGCGTGTCCACCATTGCTACCACATCGTCGACCTGGTTGCCGGCGGCACCGGTAAAAGCCTTCTTGTCGGCCAGCGCGGCGTCCAGCGCCGCGCGGTCCAGCGGCAGCCGTGGGTCAGCGGCCAACCGGTCCAGCAGGTCGGGCTCGGCGCCGCGTTCCCGCATGTCCAGCGCTGTCGCCACCGCGTGTTCGCGGATCACGTGGTGCGCGGCCTCACGACCCATACCGGCGCGCACTGCCGCGATCAACACCTTGGTGGTGGCCAGGAACGGCAAGTAGCGATCCAGCTCGCGGCCGATCACCGCCGGATAGGCGCCGAACTCGTCGAGCACCGTCAAAAACGTCTCGATCTGCCCGTCGATAGCAAAGAAGCTGTCCGGCAACGCAACCCGGCGCACCACTGAGCAGAAGACGTCACCCTCGTTCCACTGCGCGCCGGCCAGTTCGGCCGCCATCGAGGCGTAGCCACGCAGCACCACCTGCAGCCCGTTGACCCGTTCACAACTGCGGGTGTTCATCTTGTGTGGCATCGCCGACGAGCCAACCTGTCCCGGCGCGAAACCCTCGGTGACGAGTTCGTGCCCGGCCATCAGCCGGATGGTGTGGGCCAGCGACGACGGTCCGGCGCCGAGCTGCACCAGCGCGGAGATCACGTCGTGGTCGAGCGAACGCGGATACACCTGCCCGACGCTGGTCAAAACAGTTGTGAATCCAAGGAATTCGGCGACGCGTCGCTCGAGTTCGGCCAGTGCCGCGGCGTCGCCGCCGAGCAGATCGAGCATGTCCTGCGCGGTGCCCATCGGGCCTTTGATGCCGCGCAGTGGGTAACGGTCGATCAACTCCCGCAGCCTGGTCAAAGCGATCAGCGTCTCTTGCGCTGCAGAGGCGAACCGCTTGCCCAACGTGGTGGCCTGCGCGGCGACGTTGTGGCTGCGTCCGGCCATCACCAGATCGCGATAGGCCACCGCCCGCTCGGCAAGCCGCGCCACCACCGCAACCCCATGGGAGAAAACCAATTCCAGCGACCGCCGGATCTGCAGCTGCTCCACGTTCTCGGTCAGGTCGCGGCTGGTCATCCCTTTGTGCACATGCTCGTGGCCGGCCAGGGCGTTGAATTCTTCGATGCGGGCCTTGACGTCGTGCCGCAGTATCCGTTCCCGGGCCGCGATCGAGGCCAAGTCCACATCGTCGAGCACCCGCTCGTAATCGGCGATCGCTTCGGAGGGCACGGGGATACCCAGTTCCGCCTGGGCTCGCAGCACGGCCAGCCACAGCCGCCGCTCCGCGACGACCTTGGCCTCCGGCGACCAGATCGCGACCATCTCGGCACTGGCGTACCGGGCGGCCAGCACATTCGGAATGCTCACAAACACACAGCTTACGATCGCGCGAGCCCCGGTTGCCCGGTCCCCCGCGAGCGGGTAATGCCCCTACTCCCCCGCGAGCGGGGGGATTCCCACTCCCCCGCGAGCGGGGGGACCCCTACCCGCCGCTCCGCGGCCCGCATCGTCGCCGCCGGAAGCCATACCCTATGCGGATGTACTTCGCCGGCGTGGACCTGGCCTGGGCCGGTCGCAACCCCACCGGTGTCGCGGTGCTCGATGCTGCCGGAAATCTGGTGCAGATCGGCGCCGTCCGCGACGACGCCGCGGTGCTGGCCGGTTTGCGGCCCTATGTACAGGGCGATTGCCTGGTCGCTTTCGACGCGCCGCTGGTGGTAACCAACCGCACCGGCCAGCGGCCTGCTGAGACGGCGCTCAACCGTGACTTCCGCAGATTTGAAGCCGGCGCGCACCCGGCAAACACCGCGAAACCGGAATTCGCCGACGTGCCACGCGGGGCGCGGTTGGCTCGGGCGCTGGGCCTCGACATGGACCCGCGGTCATCGGCTACACGGCGCGCCATCGAGGTCTACCCGCATCCGGCGACCGTGGTGCTGTTCCGGCTGGCGCGAACCCTCAAGTACAAGGCCAAACCCGGCCGTGGCCTCGACCAACTCAAATCGGAGCTGCTGCTGTTGATGGACGGCATCGAAAAGCTCGCGCACGCTGCAGTGCCGTTGCGCGTCGCAAGTCATGACGACTGGCTCGAGCTGCGCCGGCAGGTGGTCACCGCGCAGCGCAAAAGCGACCTGCGCCGCGCCGAGGATCCGGTCGATGCCGTCGTCTGCGCCTATGTGGCGTTGTATGCCCAGCGCTGCCCGGCCGGAGTCACGGTCTACGGCGACTTCGCCACCGGCTACATCGTGACGCCTTCGTTACCTCCGGACTTGGTCCACACGTAACGAGGATCAGATCCACACAGGTCGGTGGTCGATGGGTGCGAGCACGTCGATGAGATCGACCACCGTCGCGAGCGCAGCCGTACGGGGATCTCGGCCCTCGACCAGAGCGGAGACCACCGACCCATCGACCGCGCAAATCAGCGTGCACACCAGCTCGATACGCACCGATCGGCCCGATCGCTCGATGGCCTCAGCCACGGCCTCGGCGCGCTGCCGCAGGCTGCGGCGCATGGTCTCGCGCAACGCAGGCAAGCGGGTGCACGCAATATGTCGCTCATATCGCGATATCAGCTGGTCGGTGAGTCCCGGACTGGACACGCCCCCCACCAACAGATCAGCCAGCACTTCAGCGGTGGTCTCGGGTCCCCGACGCCGCCGGGACAAAGCGGTGACCCGCGCCCGTAGCTGGGCCACCTCGATCATCCCGATGTGTTCGACCGCGCGGGCAATCAAATCGTCGAGAGACGAGAAGTAATAAGTGGTAGACGCCAACGGCAGGCCGGCCCGCCGAGCGACCGCCCGGTGTCGCACGGCTTCGAACCCACCCTCGGCAAGCAGCTCGGCGGCGGCGCTCACGAGCGCATACCGACGACGTTCTCCTTTCGGAGTAACTGCTGCGGTCACGAGTAGCCATGGTGCCAGCAAAAGTGGTACTGCATTGCCATTTCGGCCAAACGGCCATGGCATGATTGCCCGCATGCCCGACTTGAGCCGCCGCGCCGTGCTCGGGCTTGCTGCCAGCGCCGCCTTCGGTGCGGTCGGCGCCTATGCGCTCGACATCCTTTTCCAGCCCCGAACATCTCAGGCCATGCCGGTGTCGACGGCCAGCAACCAGGTGCCGTTGGCGCCGGCGCCGGCCGCACCTCTTGAGCCGGCCCCCTCGGCAGAGGCAGCGCCAACGATGACGACCGGCTCTTTCGTGTCGGCGGCGCGCGGCGGGATATCGACCAACTGGGCGATCGCGCGTCCGCCGGGCCAGACCAAGGCGCTGCGACCGGTGATCGCGCTGCACGGTAAGGGCAGTGATGCGTCCAGCGTGATGGCCGGCGGGGTCGAGCAGGGTCTGGCCCAGGCCGTCAATGCCGGGCTGCCGCCCTTCGCGGTGGTCGCCGTCGACGGCGGCGGCAGCTATTGGCACAAGAAGGCTTCTGGCGAGGACGCCGGGGCGATGGTGCTCAACGAGCTCATTCCGATGCTGGAAACCCAGCGTCTGGACACCTCGCGGGTGGCGTTCTTGGGCTGGTCGATGGGTGGCTATGGCGCATTGCTGCTCGGCGGCCGGCTGGGACCCGCACGTACCGCGGCGATCTGTGCGGTGAGCCCGGCGCTGTGGCTGTCTTCCGGGGCGGCCGCACCCGGCGCATTCGACGGCCCCGACGACTTTGCGGCGAACTCGGTGTTCGGAATGCCGGCGCTGGCGTCCATCCCGATCCGGGTGGATTGCGGCGACAGTGATCCGTTCTACGCCGCGACAAAGCAGTTCATTGCTCAATTGCCCAACCCGCCCGCGGGCGGATTCTCGCCCGGCGGGCACAGCGCAGAGTTCTGGAGCTCACAGCTGCCGGCCGAGCTGACCTGGATGGCGCCGTTGCTGACGGCCTAGGAACCTGCTGAGGGCCCGCTGTCACGCCAGCCACTTCAGCACCATAAAGAAGTCACGACGCTAATCGAAAAGTTGATAGCGCATGCAATATCAACGTTGTCACCAGCACATGCCCTCGCACGTCAATCCCGCGGGTCGAGAGGCAGATTGGCCGGCCAGCTCGATCGGCCGTTGAGCCTGCGCGGAAACCCGTGCGACGATCCGACGGTGACCACACCTTTCGGATGGAGCTTCCCCTATGCCTGGCCGCGAAAGCCGATCCTGGCGGCAAACGTTGTGTGCACATCACAACCGCTTGCCGCCCAAGCGGGTCTTCGGATGCTCGCCGAGGGAGGAAGCGCGGTCGACGCGGCCATCGCCACCGCCATCACCCTCACACTCGTGGAGCCGGTGTCCAACGGCATCGGGTCGGACGCCTTCGCCATCGTCTGGGACGGCAAGCAACTGCACGGACTGAACGCATCAGGCCGTTCACCCGCGGCGTGGACGCCGGAATACTTCGGCGGCAACGCTGTTCCCGCGGTCGGCTGGAATTCGGTGACCGTGCCCGGCGCGGTATCGGCATGGGTCGAACTGCACGCCACGTTCGGCAAGCTCCCGTTCGAAAGGCTCTTTGAGCCCGCGATCTCCTATGGCCGCAACGGCTTTCTGGTCTCGCCGACCGTCGCAGAGCAATGGGCGGCTCAAGTGCCGCTGTTCAAGAACCAGCCCGGGTTCGCCGAGGCGTTCCTGCCTGCCGGGCGGGCGCCGAAACCCGGTGAGCTGTTTCGGTTTCCCGACCACTCGGCCACGCTTGAAAAGATCGCCTCGACCAACGGCGAGGCCTTCTACCACGGAGAACTGGCGGCCAAACTCGAGGCGCACGCGACGGCCAATGGCGGAGTGATGCGTGCCAGCGATCTCGCCGCTCACCGCGCCGACTGGGTCGGCACGATCCACGGAACCTACCGCGGGTACACCATCCACGAGATACCGCCCAACGGCCAGGGGATCGTGGCCCTGATCGCGCTGGGAATCCTGGAGCATTTCGAGATGTCTTCGTTGCCGGCCGATTCCGCTGACAGCGTGCATCTGCAAATCGAAGCAATGAAGCTGGCTTTCGCCGACGCACAAGCCTATGTCGCCGACATCGACCACATGCCGTTACGTCCAGAACACTTGTTGGACAAGGAGTACCTGAAGCAGCGCGCGGCACTGATCGATCGGAAGCGGGCAAAGCCGGCATCCGCGGGTACCCCGAACGGGGGCACCGTGTATTTGACCGCCGCAGACGCTGCGGGGGTGATGGTGTCGATGATCCAGTCGAACTACATGGGCTTCGGCTCCGGTGTGGTGGTGCCGGGCACCGGTATCTCGCTACAAAACCGCGGCGCGGATTTCGCTGCGGCTCAGGGTCATCCGAACCGAGTGGGGCCGGGCAAGCGTCCTTACCACACGATCATCCCGGGCTTTGTGACCAAAGACTCCACCCCGGTGATGAGCTTCGGGGTGATGGGCGGCACGATGCAGCCCCAGGGCCATGTGCAGGTGTTGGTGCGCATCGCCGACCACGGTCAGAATCCGCAGGCGGCATGTGACGGTCCCCGGTTCCGGTGGGTGCACGGCACCCAGATCAGCTGTGAGAAAGGCTTCTCGCAGTCAACGCTCGACGAGCTCCGGCAGCGCGGGCACGACCTGATCGCTGTGGACGACTACAACCAATTCGGCAGCTGCCAGGCGATCTGGTGCCTCGACGACGGGTATTTTGCGGCGAGCGATCCAAGACGGGATGGCCAAGCCGCAGCTTTCTAGTCGGGGCGTGGCCACGCCTGCCGAACCTAGACAAGATCCGTCGAGCCTGTCAGGATCCAATTAATAAACCGACCGTCGGTTTAATAATGGGAGGTTGGGTGGCCCGGTCCGTCAACGTTGCCGAGCAGGCTGCGCGGCGTGATGCGATTCTGGATGCCGCGCAACGGCTGATCCTGTCCAAGGGCTATGAGCGCCTGACGATTCAAGACATTCTCGAGGACCTGCGAATCTCCAAGGGCGCCTTCTACCACTACTTCGACTCCAAGCCGGCGGTGATCGAAGCCCTCACCGAACGGCTGGTCGGCGACTCCGAACGCGCCCTTGCGCCGATTGTCGAGGATCCCGAGATGGGGGCTGTAAGGAAGTTGCAGCTATTTTTCGGCGAGATCATCCGCTGGAAATCGGAGCGCCAGAACCTGTTGGTGGCGATGCTGCCGATTTGGTACGCGGCCGACAACGTCACCTTCCGGCTGCTGGTGGATCGCGCGACGGCGAAACGATTGGCGCCGCTGCTGAGCGTGATTGTCCGCCAGGGTGTCGACGAGAATCAGTTCGCCACCGCCTATCCCGAGCAGGCTGGCGCGATCATCATCGCCGTCGTGCAGGCACTTCAGGACGCGATGGCCTTGCAGCTGCTGGCGGCGGCCCACCGATCAACTGCCGCCCCCAAGGTCAAGGAGATGGTGGCCACCCATTGGGCGCACATCGAAGCGATTGAACGGTATCTGGGTGTGCCGGCCGGCACGCTGTATCGCGCCGATGCCCACGCAGTGAACAGCTGGATCGCGGCGTTACGAGGCGCGCAGACGGCAGCGGTGAAAGGTGCGCGATGAAGGTTGATTTCACCAACAAGACCGTCGGTGGGTTCAACTTCGAATTCGTCCGCGGATTATCACTGCAGGCGGCCCGCGCCGCCGAATACGGCGAGTGCATGGACACCATGAGCCGGGTCAAAAACAACAACTTCGACAGCTGGGTCACCCAGTGGGCTACCACTGCTGACCGGGTCGCGGACTTCGCCGAGCGCGAAGACTGCCTCGGCAACCGGGTGAGCGCCCACGACGCGTTTCTGCGGGCGGCCAACTATTACCGGATGGCGGTGTTCTACACGCATCACACCGATCTGCGGCACACGCAGCTATGGCGGCGCAGCAAGGACTGCTTTCACCGGATGATCGAGCGTAACAACACTGTGGTCGAGCGCCTGGACATCAACTTTGACGGAGCGCGGTTGCCGGCCTACTTCGTGTCTGGCGGCGAGGGTCGGCGTCCCACTCTGATCGCGCTGGGCGGCTTCGACTCCACCATGGAGGAACTATATTGCTGGATCGGCGCCGCGGCGCCGGCCTATGGCTGGAACTGCCTGATGTTCGAGGGCCCCGGTCAGTGGAGTGCGCTGAAGACCAACCCGGGCCTGACATTTCGCCCCGACTACGAAAAGCCCGTTGGTGCCGTGGTGGACTACTTGCTCAGCCGCGCCGATGTCAATGCCAGCAAGCTGGCCATCATCGGGTACTCGATGGGCGGCTACCTGGCCACCCGCGGCGCGCTCGACCAACGAATCCGCGCCTGTATCCCCAACTCCCTGGTCGTCGATTGTGGCGCGGCCGCACGAGCCGGGATGAAGGGACTGCTCAAGAACACCGCCTTTATGGATGCGGCGTTCAAAGTGTTGATGAAGTTCAACACCCCGGCGCGCTGGGGCTTTCAGCACTCTGAATGGACCCTCGGCATCCGAAACGCCCACGAATGGGTGCAGGTCTACCAGCCTTACACCATCAAGGGCCTCACCGACTGCTACCACAACCCGATGCTGTTTTTGTTCAGCGAGGACGACATTCACGATGCCGCCGCACCATCGTCCGACATCATCATCGACATGCTCGATTTCATGCTCGCCCTCAAATGCGACCGCTATATCCACCTGTTCACCCGCGCCGAGGGTGCGTCAAGCCACTGCCAAATGGGTGGCTTGAGTTACGCCCAAGCCGCCATCTTCGACTGGCTGAATCACATCCTCGACGGCGGCCCCGCGCTGGCGTCGGCCAAGCCGGCTGCCGCTGACCTGTTCGTCCACCAATTCGCCAAATACGCAAACGCACAAGGGGAAACCAAAGCCAAACAACTACGCGACGTCGCCCGGTTCATATAGAGCGTGGTCAGTGGCCCGCTTCGGAATACGACAAGGATCTCCGATGGATAAGTGGAAGACCACGTGTTTGGTGGCCGGTGGCGGACCGGCCGGGATGATGCTCGGCTATCTGCTCGCACGGTCGGGTGTGCAGACCCTCGTGGTGGAGAAGCACGGCGACTTCTTCCGCGACTTCCGCGGGGACACGGTCCATCCATCGACTATCGAGCTGATGGGTGAGCTCGGAATACTCGAGGAGTTCCTGCGCCAGGTCCCACACCAGACCATGGAACAGCTGGGCATCGGATTCAAAGGCCAGACGTTCGATCTGGTCGATTTCCGCCACCTGCCCACCGCCTGCAAGTACATGGTCTTCATGCCGCAGTGGGATTTCCTGAACTTCTTGGCTCAGCAGACCAAGCGTTACCCCTCCTTCCGGCTTGAGATGAACATGGAAGTGACCGGCCTGCTGTGGGCGGACAACCGGGTCGTGGGCGTCACTGCGCAAAGCGCGGGCGGTCCAGTCGAGATCCGCGCCGATGTGACGGTCGCGTGCGACGGACGTTGGTCGGTCATTCGAGAACAGTCGGGATTGCCGGTTACCGAGTTTCCGATGCCGATCGACGTGCTGTGGTTCCGGCTTCCGCGTGCTGACTCTGCCCCCGAAACTCTCGGATACCTCGGCGACGGACAGATCATCATCGCGATCAACCGTGGTGAGTACTGGCAGTGCGGAGCCGTCATCGACAAAGGCGGTTTCGAACGGGTGCAGGCCGAGGGGCTACCGGCATTCCGGTCCAGGGTTGCCGCGGCCGCCCCGTTCCTGACCACGAGCCTCAACTCGTTGACCGATTGGGATCAGGTCAAGCTGCTGTCGGTACGTGCCAACCGGTTGCGACGGTGGTGGCTACCGGGCTTGTTGTGTATCGGGGACGCTGCACACGCGATGTCCCCGGTCGGGGGAATCGGCGTCAACTACGCCATCGCCGACGCGGTAGCCGCCGCCAACTCACTCGCCGGTCCGTTGCGGGACGGCCGGGTGGCTGACAACGATCTGCGTGCGGTGCAGAAACGTCGGCAGACTCCGACGAAGGTGGCGCAGTGGCTGCAGGGTGCGCAGACAGCGAATCTCGCCCGATTGAGCAAGACGGACCCGCCGCTGTGGATGTTGCGGCTGCTGAGCCGGTCCAAGTTCGTCAAACGGCTACTGGGCCGGATTATGGGGCTTGGTTTCCGCCGCGAACACATCGATAGCGCCGATCAGCAGAGCGGTCTCGCAGCCGCGAGTTAGCGTGTCACCGACTAAACGTGGACCTTGCCTTCCGCGGCCAGCAGGCCGATGTCTGTGCGAAAGTGACTGCCGGGCAACCGGATTGAACCGAGCTTGTCATATGCAGCCGCGCGTGCCGCGGCCAGATCGGCGCCGGTGCCCACCACCGACAGCACCCGCCCGCCTGATGAGACGATCGTGCCGTCGCCGCGCCGCGCCGTTCCGGCGTGCAGCACCCCTTCGGCCTCGGAGCCGACGACGATGTCTCCGACCCGGGGGCGTCCGGGGTAGTTCTCGGCCGCCAGCACCACCGTCACGGCGGCACCTTCGCGCCAGCGCAACTCGCCGAAGTCGGCCAGCTTGCCAGTACCTGCCGCATAAAGTAGCTGCCCGAGCGGTGAGTCCAGCAGGGCCAGCACGGCCTGTGTCTCCGGATCACCGAAGCGACAATTGAATTCGACGACTGCCGGCCCATTAGCGGTGATCGCGAGTCCGACGTACAGCAATCCGCAGAACGGACTACCCCGCCGGACCAATTCGGCCGCAATGGGTTCGACGATTTGGCTGACCACTTCCCGGTACACGTCGTCGGGAAGCCACGGCAGCGGCGCATAGGCGCCCATTCCGCCGGTATTAGGTCCGGTATCGCCGTCGCCAACGCGCTTGAAGTCCTGCGCCGGCAGCAGCGGCACCACAGTCCGGCCGTCGACCACGCAGAACAGCGATACCTCGGGGCCGTCCAGATAAGACTCCAGCAGTACCGGGTGGCCGGCCTCGAGCAGGCCGGCGGCATGGGCGCGTGCGATATCACGATCCGGTGTCACCACCACGCCTTTACCGGCGGCCAGATGGTCGTCTTTCACCACCCAGGCCGGGTCACCGGCGGGCGGGCCGAACCGGTCCAGGGCGGCGTCCAAATACGCTGGGCTGTCGATTATTTCGCTAGCGGCGGTACGCACACCGGCCGCCGCCATGATTTCCTTGGCGAACGCCTTGGAGCCTTCGATGCGAGCCGCGTCCTTACTGGGCCCGAAGCAGACGATGCCGGCGGCGCGCACGGCGTCGGCCACCCCGAGCACCAGCGGCACTTCGGGACCGATGACCACCATGTCGGCGGCCACCTTGCGAGCCAGGGCGACGACGTCCTCGCCGGAGGTGAGGTCCACGTCGTGTTGCTCGGCCAGCCGGGCGGTGCCGGCGTTGCCGGGAGCGATGGCTAGTCCCGTGACCTGCGGGTCTTTGCCGAGCGCCAGCAGCAGCGCATGTTCACGGGCACCGGAACCGATCACCAGGACGCGCACGAAACGTCACTTTAGCGGGCCGCGCGGGCAGGCAGCGCGCGGTCGACGTCTCCGCCCGTATCAGGTGTTAGTCGAGGGTGGTACCCGTGTGCATCTTGACCGCGGCGTTGACGTTGGCTTTCTTGTCATTGCCCTTGCCCTCGGCGGCGGCTTTCTTGCGTTTGGCCGTGACCCGTTCGATGACGCCGTTCAGCCCCGAGCCCAGTGGGAAGCCGACGTAATGCGTCAGGAAGATGGCCATTTCCCGCAGTTCGTCTTCGGTCAACTCCTCGTTCTGCAGGACGGCATTGACCTGGACCTCCAGCAGATCTTGCAGGCCCAAGGCGGTCACGACGGACAACACCATTAACCGCCGGTCGCGCATGGACAAGCCTGGCCGGGTCCAGATCCTGCCGAAGAGGTGATCGGCCGTCAGCGCAAAGTACTCGCCGGGCATGTCCGGCATCTCCCACGCATAGACCTCATTCATTTTCTCGAGGCCCTTGCGGCGTAGTTCGTCCATCACTTCTCTTTCTGTGTGTGCGGTACTCCGAGGCCGGCCGCCAGCTGCTGAAATGCGAGCTGGGCTAGCGGCAGGTCGACCGACACCGCGTCACCCAAAGCCAGCGCCAGGCTCAGATCCTTCTCGCCGAGTCCGCGGGTGTGCAGGAAAGGCTGGTACAGGAAGTGCTCCGGCTCAAGGGGTTTCATATCGTCCCGTACCATTATCGCCCCCGGCCCGCCGGTAAGCGCATCGGTGTGGCGCACCACCCGGCCCAGCGCCTGCAGATCCAGCCCAGCCGCCTCGGCCAGTCTCATGGCTTCGCACGCCGCGGCGTAAGAGGTGAACGTCAACATGTTGCGGGCCAGCTTCATTCGTGTTCCTGCGCCCGGCTCACCGGCATGGATGACCAGCGACGCCCACTGCTTGAATGCGGGCTTGATCCGCTCGTAGACCTCGCGCTCGGCGCCCACCATGGTGGCGAGTTCACCCTTCTCGGCGGCACCCGCGCCGCCGCTGACCGGCGCGTCGACGACATGAACACCCTGCGGTTTCAGTCCGGCGGCCAGTTCGACGGCAGTGGTGTCGCTGATGGTCGAGTGGATCGCGATAATTGTGCCGGGCTTTGCGTTGGCGGCCAACTCGCCGACGACCTCACGCACCTGCGCATCGTCCAGCACGGTGACGCTGATGATGTCGGCGGTGGCAACATCGGCCAGGCTGTCGGCCAGACTGGCACCGGCTTCGGCCAGCGGCGTCATCGCCTCGGGCCGGACGTCGTAAACAGTTACCCCGCCGGGCCAGTCGACCAGCCGCTTGGCCATCGGCGCGCCCATGTTGCCCAGCCCGATGTATCCGAGTTTCACCTGATCCGTCATGACCGAATTATCTGCCCGCCGTCGACGTTGAAGATCTGGCCGGTCACCCAGGAGGCCTCGTCGGAGAGCAAGAACAGGCACATCCCGACCAAATCCTCGGGAGTTCCCATGCGTGACAACGGAAGACCCTTGACGATGTCGTCAACCATCTCCGCAGGCGTGGTGGTCCGGTTGGCCTCGGTATCGATGGGGCCAGGTGCGATCGCGTTGATCCGGATGTTCTGGCCACCCAGTTCGCGGGAAAGCTGTTGGGTCAGGCCGTTGATACCGACCTTGGCCAGGCCGTAGAAGTTCGAGTACAGCCACGCAGCGGTGGACGACTGGTTGACGATCGCCCCGCCGCCGCGCTTGGCCATCTTCTTGTACACCGCTCGGGTGCACCACAGCGCGCCGTCGAGGTTCACGCTCATGAACTTCTTGTAGTACTCAGGGTCGATGGTGAGCAGGAAGTCCAGCTTCATGCCGCCGAAGATCGCGGCGTTGTTGACGAGGTAGTCGATGCCGCCGAACTCGGCCAGCGTGCGGTCGGCCATCGCCTTAGCCGACGCCGGGTCGGAAACGTCGACCGGAACGCTGATGGCCGTGCCGCCGTCGGCGACGATCTGCTTGGCCACCCCCTCGGCTGCCTCGGCCTTGATATCGGCCACGACAACCGCCGCGCCTTCACGGGCCAACGCCTCGGCGTATGCCTGACCGATGCCGCCACCGGACCCGGTGACGATAGCCACCTTGTTTTCGAATCGCATGGTTTCCTTTCCGTCGCGTGTCATGAGCAGACACTGGGCGCTGTCAGCTCACCGCTGTGGCAATGAGTTTGGCTTCCAAGTACTCCTCGAAGCCGAGAAGCCCCATCTCACGGCCGTTGCCGGATTGCTTGTAACCGCCGAACGGCGCGTCGGCCGAATACCAGACGCCGCCGTTGACGTTGACCGTGCCTACCCGTAGCCGCGAGGCGATTTTCGCGGCCCGCTCCGGGTCGCCGCTAAACACGGTGCCTGACAAGCCGTATGGCGAGTCGTTGGCGATTCGCACCGCGTCATCGTCGCCGTCGTGGGCGAGCACCGTGAGCACCGGCCCGAAGATTTCCTCCCGGGCGGGCCGAGCATCGTTGGTCAGGCCCGCGATCACGGTGGGCTCGATGAAGAAACCGACCTCTCTATCGGCCGGCCGACCACCGCCGCACGCGAACGTCCCGCCTTCGGCGATCGCCAGATCGAGGTAGCCCTGTACCCGGTCCCGCTGTCGCGCCGAGATCAGCGGGCCACAAACCGTGCCGGAGTCGGTGGGATCGCCGGGCTTGATCGACGACATGGTGCCCGCCGCAATGGCGACGGCCTCGTCATATCGGGCCCGCGGCACCACCAGCCGGGTGGTGATCGCGCAGCCCTGCCCCGCATGCATCGACGCGGTGAACGCCGACACCGAGCACGCTCCGGCCAGGTCGGCGTCGTCGAGCACGATGAACGCAGACTTGCCGCCCAGCTCGAGGAAGACCTTCTTAATTGTGGCGGCGGCGTCGCCCATCACGCTTCGGCCGATGGCCGTGGAGCCGGTGAACGAAATCATGTCTACCCGAGGGTCTTTGGCCAGCAGTGCCCCTAGGCTGTGGTCGCTGGAGGTGATGATGTTGACTACTCCGGGCGGAAAGTCGGTGTGCTCGGCGATGATTTCGCCGAGCACCGCCGCGCACCACGGCGTATCCGGCGCCGGCTTCAACACGACGGTGTTACCCGCGGCCAGCGCGGGACCCAGCTTGGCGAGATTGATCTGGTGCGGGAAGTTCCATGGCGTGATCGCGCCGACGACGCCCATGGCCTCCCGCGCGATGGTGCGCCGGGTAGGGATCCCCATTGGCGACGCCTCACCGAGATCGGTGTTCCACGCGTAAGACTCGGCCGTATCGGCTGCGAACCCCAGGTCACCCACCGGGCCCTCCAACTGGGCGCCGGCGGTGAGCATCCGCGGCGCGCCGACTTCCGAAATGGTCAGCTCCCGCAGTTCTTCAATGTGCTCGCGCATCGCATCGCGCAGCTGCCGCACACACCGCACCCGCAATTCGGTGTTGCGAGACCAGTCCGTCTCGTCGAAAGCGCGCCGCGCGGCATCGATGGCGCGGCCGATGTCGTCGGCGTCGGCGTCGGCGGCGACTCCCACCACTTCCTCGGTTGCCGGATTGATCGTCGGGAAGGTGCCCGCACTGCCGGTCGACATCTTGCCGTCAATGAACAGTGCACTAACGCCGTCGGCTAACAGAGTTTTTTGGGCCATCTCCGGCTCCCGTCTATGCGTGGCAATACAAGGGCCAAATCCACAAAGGCATTGGGTGGACAGTTGTCCGATATTGTCCCATCGAACCATAGCCGCCAGATTGTCGGCGGTGCAAGGGCCGATCTCGGAAATAGCCCGAGAGTGCTGAGAAAGAGAGCATTAAGCAGCATATTTGCCAGTCGGGCTTGCTTCGTGTCGAGTCGATCCGATAGCTTGGACATGTGTCCAGCGATGCACTGGTTACGATCACATCCCAGGTCGAGCACCAGACAGGTCAAGCGCCGCGCAACCGCCGCCAGGAGGAGACTTTCCGCAAAGTGCTCGCCGCCGGCATCGAAACCCTGCGCGAGAAGTCGTACGCCGACTTGACGGTGCGCGCGGTGGCAGCTCGCGCCAAAGTCGCCCCGGCCACCGCATACACCTACTTCTCGTCGAAGAATCACCTGATCGCCGAGGTCTACCTGGACCTGGTGCGGCAGGTTCCCTACTTCACCGATGTCAACGACCCCATGCCCACCCGGGTGGACAGGGTGTTGCGCCATCTGGCCCTGGTGGTCGCCGACGAACCCGAGGTCGGCGCCGCATGCACGACGGCATTGCTCAGCGGTGGCGCCGATCCGGCGGTTCGTGCCGCACGCGACCGGATCGGCGGCGAGATCCACCGCCGCATTGCATCGGCCATGGGGCCCAGCGCCGACCCCAGAACCGTGTCCGCGATCGAGATGGCGTTCTTCGGCGCACTGGTGCAGGCCGGAAGCGGCGAATTAACCTACCGCGAGATCGCCGACCGGCTCGCTTATGTGGTGAGCCTTATCCTGACCGGCGCCGGCGAGACAAGCCACGAGACAAGCCCCGAGGCGAGCCCCGGCGACGATGCGGGACGCGGTGGGGGCACCTCCCGCTTGCGGGGGACGTCCCGAGATGGGGGCACCCCCAGCCGCGAAGCGGCGAGGGGGAGAGCCGAACAATTTGGTGGAGACGAGCGATGACCGTACACGTTGGCGACCACGAGCTGGTCCTCGATCCCTACGACTACGACTTCCACGAAGATCCATACCCGTACTACAAGCGGTTGCGCGACGAGGCCCCGCTGTATCGCAACGAGGAGCTGAAGTTCTGGGCCTTGTCGCGGCACCGCGACGTGCTCCAGGGATTCCGCAACAGCACTACGCTGTCCAACCGCGACGGCGTGTCGCTGGACCCGGTGTCGCGGGGGCCGCATGCGTCGAAGACGATGTCGTTTTTGGCGATGGACGATCCCGCGCATCTGCGCCTGCGCACGCTGGTGTCGAAAGGTTTCACCCCGCGCCGGATCCGGGAACTCGAGCCCCGGGTCACCGAGCTCGCCCTGCAGCACCTCGACACCATGCTGGAGAAGGCGGTCTCGGGAACCGTCGACTATGTCGCAGAATTCGCCGGCAAGCTGCCGATGGACGTGATCTCCGAACTGATGGGCGTGCCGCTGGCCGACCGCGACCATATCCGCGCCATGGCTGACGGCGTGATGCACCGCGAGGACGGCGTCAACGACGTGCCGGCTTCGGCGATCGAGGCATCGATCAACCTCATCGTCTACTACCAGCAGATGATCGCCGAGCGCCGCAAGAAGCCGACCGAGGATCTGACCTCGGCGCTGCTGGCTGCCGAGATCGACGGCGATCGGCTTACCGACGAGGAAATCCTCGGGTTCATGTTCCTGATGGTGATCGCCGGTAACGAGACCACTACCAAACTCCTTGCCAACGCCGCTTTTTGGGGCCACAGGAACCCGGACCAACTGACTTCGGTCTACGCCGATCTGTCACGGGTGCCGCCATGGGTCGAGGAGACCCTGCGCTACGACACCTCTAGCCAGATCCTGGCCCGCACCGTGTCCGGAGAACTCACCCTCTACGACACCACCATTCCCGAAGGTGACGTCCTGCTCCTATTACCCGGTTCGGCACACCGTGACGAGCGGGTGTTCGACAACCCCGACGACTACCTGATCGGGCGCGAAATCGGGCCCAAACTATTGAGTTTCGGCAGCGGCGCGCATTTCTGTCTGGGCGCTCACCTGGCCCGGATGGAAGCCCGGGTGGCACTCACCGAACTATTCAAGCGAATCCGCGGCTATGAGGTGGACGAGGCCAACGCCGTGCGCGTCCATTCCAGCAATGTGCGCGGGTTCGCCCACCTGCCGATCAGCGTGGAGGTGTGCTGAATGCCTCGCTTCGAACCACATCCTGCCCGCAGGCCCGCGATTGTTGCCGGCGCATCATCGGGTATCGGAGCAGCCACCGCCGTCGAGCTTGCCGCCCACGGCTTTCCGGTGGCGCTGGGTGCGCGGCGCGTCGACAAGTGCCAGGAGATCGTCGAGGCGATCCGCGCCGACGGCGGTGAGGCGATCGCGCTGCCGCTCGACGTCACCGATGCCGACTCGGTCAAAGGATTCGTGCACCAGGCTACCGAGCAGCTCGGCGATATCGAGGTTATGGTCACCGGCGCCGGCGATACCTACTTCGGGCGACTGCACGAAATCGACACCGAGACTTTCGAATCGCAAATCCAGATCCATCTGATCGGGGCCAATCGGTTGACCACCGCGGTACTCCCGGGCATGATCGAGCGTCAGCGCGGCGACCTCATCTTCGTGGGTTCCGATGTTGCGCTGCGTCAGCGCCCGCACATGGGCGCGTACGGCGCCGCGAAGGCTGGGCTGGTGGCGATGGTCACCAACCTGCAGATGGAGCTCGAGGGCACCGGCGTGCGAGCCTCGATCGTGCACCCCGGCCCCACCAAGACCGCGATGGGCTGGAGCCTGCCCGCCGAAGCAATCGGCCCGGCGCTGGAGGATTGGGCCAAGTGGGGTCAGGCACGCCACGACTACTTCTTACGGGCGTCCGATCTCGCCCGGGCGATCACGTTCGTCGCGGAGACGCCCAGGGGCGGCTTCGTGGTCAACATGGAACTGCAGCCCGAGGCGCCCTTGACGGTGACGAAAGAACGCCAGCAACTCAAACTGGACGAGAAGGCATCGAATTCATGACAACCGCCATCGTGCCGCGGGTTTCCGGCGGCGAAGAAGAGCACGGTCATCTCGAGGAGTTCCGCGCCGATCCGATCGGCCTGATGCAGCGGACCCGCGACGAATGCGGGGACGTGGGCGCATTCGACTTGGCGGACAAACACGTCATCCTGCTGTCCGGCGACAAAGCCAACGAGTTCTTCTTCCGTTCCGCCGACGAGGATCTCGACCAGGCCGAGGCGTATCCGTTTATGACGCCGATCTTCGGCAAGGGTGTGGTCTTCGACGCCAGCCCCGAGCGGCGCAAGGAGATGCTGCACAACTCGGCGCTGCGTGGCGAGCACATGAAGGGCCACGCCACGACCATCGAGCGCGAAGTGCACCGGATGATCGAGAACTGGGGCGACGAAGGCGAAATCGACCTGCTGGACTTCTTCGCCGAGCTGACCATCTACACCTCGACGTCATGCCTCATCGGTACGAAGTTCCGCAACCAGCTCGACTCGCGGTTCGCGCACTTCTACCACGAGCTCGAGCGCGGCACGGACCCGCTGTGCTACGTCGACCCGTACCTGCCGATCGAGAGCTTCCGCAAGCGCGACGAAGCGCGAAAAGGGTTGGTGGCATTGGTGCAGGACATCATGAACCAGCGGATCGCCAACCCGCCGACAGACAAGCGCGACCGCGACATGCTCGACGTGCTGGTGTCGATCAAAGACGAGGAGGGCAACGCGCGGTTCTCGGCCGATGAGATCACCGGCATGTTCATCTCGCTGATGTTCGCCGGGCACCACACCAGTTCGGGCACCTCAGCATGGACGCTGATCGAGTTGCTGCGCCACCCGGAGGTCTATGCCGAGGTGATCAAGGAGCTGGACGAACTCTATGCAGACGGTCAGCCGGTCAGTTTCCATGCGCTGCGCCAGATTCCACGGCTGGAGAACGTGTTGAAGGAAACGCTGCGGCTGCATCCACCGCTGATCATTCTGATGCGGGTGGCCAAGGGCGAGTTCGAGGTCGAAGGCTATCCGATCCACGAAGGTGATTTCGTAGCAGCCTCGCCGGCGATCTCCAACCGGATACCCGAGGACTTCCCGAACCCTGACGACTTCGCGCCCGAGCGCTATGAGGAGCCGCGTCAAGAAGATCTTGGTCAACCGCTGGACGTGGATTCCGTTCGGCGCCGGTCGGCATCGCTGCGTAGGTGCGGCGTTCGCCACCATGCAGATCAAGGCGATCTTCTCGGTGTTGTTGCGCGAGTACGAGTTCGAGATGGCCCAACCGCCCGAGAGCTATCGCAACGACCACTCCAAGATGGTGGTGCAGCTGGCTCGCCCCGCCAAGGTGCGCTACCACCGCCGCAAGACCGGAGGGTGATGATGGGTTATCGAGTGGAGGCTGACCTGGACCTGTGCCAGGGACATGCGATGTGCGAGCTGGAGGCGCCCGACTATTTCCGGGTGCCCAAGCGCGGCAAAGTCGAAATTCTCGACGCCGAGCCGCCCGAGGAGGCCCGTAAGGAAATCGAGCAGGCCGTGGTGGCTTGCCCCACCCAGGCACTGTCCATCAAAGAAACAGGAGAATAACCGTGGCCGCATTCCCGCGCGAAGAACTCGACGAGTGGGTGCAGTCCTGGCTCAAGGCCAATAAGGACTGCGAAAAGGCGGGCGACTGGAGGCCGCTGGCGGACTTCTACGCTCCCGAAGCCACCTACGGCTGGAACATCGGGCCCAAAGAAGACGTGATGTGCGTCGGGATCGACGAGATCCGCGATATCGCGCTCGGCTTGGAAATGGAGGGTCTCGAGAACTGGCAGTACCCGTACCAGAAGGTCCTCATCGACGACCGGCAGGGTGAGATCGTCGGTTTCTGGAAGCAGATCGTCGTCGACGGTGACGGTGGTCAGCAGGAGATCTACGGCATCGGCGGCAGCTGGTTCCGGCTGAACGCCGACAAACTCATCGAGTGGCAACGAGACTTCTTCGACTTCGGTCATGTTCAGGCGCTGTACATGGACTTGATGAAGGCCGGCAAGCTGTCCAAGGGTATGCAGAAGCGGATCGAGCGCAGCCTCGCCGGTGAGAAGCTGCCCGGCTACTACCCGCTGGGCAAGTCTCCGGTCCCCATCTGGTAGCTCCCGGCGGCCCCGTCGACCTGCTGCCCTACACTCAGCCAATCGGTCGTTCGACGGATGCTCGGGGCCGTTCGTAGCCAAGGTTCAACGATGAAAGCAGGTTTACGGTGAAGACGAAGGGCGCACTGATCTGGGAGTTCAACCAGCCGTGGTCCATCGAGGAGATCGAGATCGGCGACCCGCAAAAGCACGAGGTCAAGATCCAGATGGAAGCGGCGGGCATGTGCCACTCCGACCACCACCTGGTCACCGGCGGAATCCCGATGGCGGGTTTCCCGGTGCTCGGCGGACACGAAGGTGCGGGCATCGTCACCGAAGTCGGGCCCGGCGTGGAAGACATCGCCCCGGGTGACCACGTGGTGCTGTCGTTCATCCCGTCCTGCGGGATGTGTCCGACATGTCAGGCGGGCATGCGCAATCTCTGTGATTTGGGGGCCGGGCTGCTCGGCGGCGCAGCGATATCCGACGGCACGTTCCGCATCCAGGCCCGCGGCCAAAACGTCTACCCCATGACGCTGCTGGGGACGTTCTCCCCGTACATGGTGGTGCACCGCAGCTCGGTGGTGAAGATCGACCCGTCGGTGCCCTTCGAGGTGGCCGCCCTGGTCGGCTGCGGCGTCACCACCGGCTACGGTTCGGCGGTCCGCACCGCCGACATCCGGCCGGGTGACGACGTCGCCATCGTCGGTGTCGGTGGGGTCGGCATGGCAGCACTACAGGGTGCCGTCAACGCCGGCGCCCGCTTCATCTTCGCGATCGACCCGGTGGAGTGGAAACGCGATCAGGCGCTGAAATTCGGCGCCACCCACGTCTACCCGGACATCGACGCCGCGCTGATGGGTATGGCTGAGGTGACCTACGGTCTGATGGCCAAGAAGGTGGTCGTCACCGTCGGCGAGCTGCAGGGCGCCGACATCGACAGCTATCTCAACATCACTTCCAAGGGCGGCACCTGCGTGCTGACCGCTATCGGCAGCATGCTGGACACCCAGGTGACCATGAACCTCGCGATGTTGACCCTGATGCAGAAGAACCTGCAGGGCACCATCTTCGGCGGCGGCAATCCGCAGTACGACATCCCGCAACTGTTGGCAATGTACAAGGTCGGCAAGCTCAACCTGGATGACATGATCACCCGCCAGTACCGGCTCGACCAGATCAACGACGGGTATAAGGACATGCTGGACGGCAAGAACATTCGCGGCGTCATCCGGTACACCGACGCCGATCGGTAAGAGGCGCGCCGTCCCGAGTGGCCAGCTTCCCGCATCTGTTGGCGCCGGGACGAATCGGCGCCATGACCCTGCGCAACCGGGTGGTCATGTCTCCCATGGAGACGATGTACGGCACTCCGGATGGGCTGCCGTCACAGCGCACCCGCGACTACTTCGCCGCCCGCGCGCAGGGTGGAGTCGGCCTGATCACGTTGGGCGCCACCGGAGTCGACCATCATCACCCCGAGACTCCCGGTGGCCTGCATCTGGCCACCGACAACGCGGTCGATGCGCATCGGGCGCTGGTGGAGACGGTGCACGAACACGGCGCCAAGATCCAGCCCCAGATCGTGCACGCCGGACCCGACGGCCTGGGGCCGGAGATCTTCGGTGTCACGTCGCTGGGGCCGTCGGTGATCCCCTCCTATCTCACCGGCCGTCCGTCGACCGAGATCAGCAAGCAGCAGCTCTGCGAGGTGTTCGATTTGTTCAAGGCCGCGGTGCGGCGCGCCGCGGAGGCCGGATACGACGGAATCGAGCTACACGCCGCGCACGGCTACATGTTGCTGGGCTCTTTCCTTGCCCCACAACGTAATCGGCGTACCGACGACTATCGGGGAGACTCGACGCGCGGTCGAATCCGGGTGGTGCTGGAGGCGCTCGCCGCGATTCGATCCGAGGTCGGCGACGCCCTGCCGATCACATTGCGCATCTCTGGATATGAACGGGTCGCCGGAGGAAGGCCGATTTACGAAACCGCACGGGTGGCATCCGAACTCGTAGCCGCCGGCGTGGACGCGTTTCACGTCAGTGGCGGGGTAATCGATCGGCTCGTCACCGGGATGGTCAACGGTGCCGATGACGGCGACGAAGTCAACGTCGGCGCCGCAGCCGCGGTCAAACAGGTGGTCGATGTCCCGGTGATCGCCGTGGGCCGGATCCACGACCCCGTTCGGGCGGAACGGATCCTGGCCGATGGACGCGCTGACTTCATCGCGATGGGACGTCCGCTGCTGGCCGACCCCGACCTGCCGCGCAAACTGCTGGCCGGCCAGGCGCACCGGGTTCGTAAGTGCATCTCCTGTGAAAACTGCATCGACGCAATGGAACAGCGCTTCTCGGTGGACTGCGCCGTCAATCCCCGCACCGGCAAAGAGCGCGAACTGGCCGCACCTCGCGCCGAGCGCGCCAAGCGCGTGGTGGTGATCGGCGGCGGACCGGCCGGGCTGGAGGCTGCCCGCGTCGCTGCCGAACGTGGCCACCGCGTAACGCTTTTCGAACGCAGTGGCCAGCTGGGCGGTGCTCTGCGCTGGGCGTCGGTTCTGCATCCGGAAAACCAGCCGTTCCTGCGGTACCTGCGCGACGAGATCAAGCTCAGTACAACGAAAGTGCATCTGGGCCATACTGTTTCAGCCGACGACGTAATCCAGGCCGCACCGGACGCGGTCGTGGTGGCCACCGGCGGCCATGTCGCGGTGCCGGCAATTCCCGGCGCTGACCTACCGCACGTGCATACCGGACCCGGGTTGCGTGAGTTGCTCGGCGGCCATGCCGAATCCACGGACCCGGCGTGGCAGCGGCTGGGCGCTTCGCTGCTGGCAGGCTGGCGGCAGCGGCTGGTACGTCCCACCGCGGTTCGGCTCGCTACCCGGGCATGGATGCCGGTCGGCCGGCGAGTCGTCATCATCGGCGGCGACCTGGTCGCCCTCGAACTTGCTGAATTCCTGGCCAGCCGGGGCCGGCTGGTGACGATACTCGAGGCCGGCAAGGACATCGCCCCGGAGGTCGGCAATAAGCGCAAGACCGAGCACATGGATCGCCTCGACCGACTCGGTGTGACCGTGCATGTCCGGGCAGCCGTCGAACGGATCACAACCCAGACCGTGGTGTTCACACCCGCCGGTGGTGCCACCCTTGAGCTGGCCGCCGACAGCGTCGTGCTGGCCGGAACGGTCGAGCCCGACACCACGTTGTTCGACACCCTCGTCGTCGCCATGCCCGGCGCCGATGTGCACGCTGCCGGCGACTGCAGCGGCCTTGGTCTCATCCGCAAAGCCACCGAGGAGGGCGCACGCGCCGCGTGTGCCATTTAGAGACAGGAGAAAACCATGACCCGAACCGTCGACTCCCCGGCACTGACCGCGTCGCAATCCTCGTGGCGGTGCGTACAAGCCCACGACCGGGAGGGCTGGCTGGCGCTGATGGCCGACGACGTCGTCATCGAAGACCCGATCGGCAAGTCCGTCACCAACCCCGATGGCACAGGAGTGCGGGGCAAAGAGGCCGTCGGCGCCTTCTTCGATAACAACATCGCGGCCAATCAGCTGACCATCACCTGCGAGGAGACGTTCCCGTCGAGCTCGCCCAACGAGATCGCGCATATCCTGGTGCTGCACAGCAAGTTTGAGGGTGGGTTCACCAGCACGGTGCGTGGGGTGTTCACCTACAAGGTCAACGACGCGGGGCTGATCACCAACATGCGTGGGTACTGGAATCTCGACGTAATGAAATTCGGCAAGGAGGAGTGAGCCGGGTCAAAGGCCTAAGCCAATGCGCCCGATCCCGGTGAGGTTGCCCTGCATGATCTTTTTGTCCATCAGGACCATCGTGGGAGTTTCTATCGGGTCACTGAGGATGGTGGCCGATTTCGGTTGCTGCAGCAGGAGTTTCCCCGTGTTGGGGTCAACGACGGCATAGGCGAAGATGTCGAGCGGTGTGGTTTTGTCGAGTCCAATCCGGGTGATGGTGTAGATCAGGCTGTCCGCGGTGGACAGGTGCGGTAACGCCGCGCTGCGAACCTTGTTCTCCCACACGGTGTGACAGCCGGGGTTGTCGACGTCCACCCTGGTCATCCCGCCGACGAAGGGCGCCGTCGGCGGAACCGCCGGAGGGGCGCCCGCCGGAACCGCCGGATAGGGGTAGCCATAGGTGCTGGTTACGAACATCGAGTTCCCGATCCCGATCGGTGCGTTCTCGCTACCCGGCCCACCCTCGGTCAGGACCGGCTGCTCGCACACCAGTTGGCCCGTGCCGGACTGGTAGATCAGCGCGTGCACCTGAGGGCTGGCGTTGTCGACGATGGTCAGGTAATCGGCCCCGGTGGTGGGGCCGAAATAGACGGGGGTGGAACCAGTGCCCCAGCTCAGTTGTCCGGGTTTGCGGCCGGGGCCGCGGTCGTAGGCTGCGCGCCAAAGGATCTGCGGGTTGCCGGCGCCGTCGAGGTTGAGTTCGTAGAGGGCAAACGTGCTGGCGACCGCGACGCGACCGCTTGGTGCCGACGAGATGCTGTTCGCTACTTGCTCACCGGCGGGCAGGTGCAGGCTGGTAACACCGCCGCCCAACTTCATCACCCCCACCACGCCGTTGCCGGTGGCGAACCAGACGTTGCCCGCATAGTCGGGGACCAGGCCGACGGAGTTGTCGCCGGACGGTATCACGCTGGACAGGTCAGTGGACTCGGTGACGGTCAGCTTCCAACGGCCCAGTGGGCCGTCCTTGGCATGGTTGATGCGCAGCAGGTGGTTGCTTCCGTCGATCATCACCACTCGGTTGTTGTTGTCTAGGTAGGCGTAGACACCGCCGAGCAGGCTGCCCTTGGCTACTCGCAGGCTGGCTAGCGGGACGACGCGCGGGGCGATGCCGCTGGGATCGATCAGAAAGATGGTCGGGGTCTGATTGAGGTCGGCGGTGCACAGCGCCAGCACCAGGGCGTCGGTGCCCTGCATGATCGTCGGACAGGCCGCCAGGAGCGGATACCCGAAGATCGCAGCCAGGTGGGCGCCGGGCCCGGGAAGCGGTCCTGCGTCCGACGATTCGGCGTCGTTGTGCAAGGACGCGAGGCCCTGCGGCGCCATGAACGGGTTGGGCGGCGCCGGCGGCCCAAACGCGGCGGCCGCCGTCGCGGTTGCCGAGACAACTCCCGGGACAACCGAAGGGATAATGCACATGGCGCAAGCGGCCAGAAATGCCACAGGAAACCGCAGCACGATGGCCCCTTCCCGTGAAATGGGTCACAGTGGATTTTCGCCAAGCTGTAGAACGAAGTCGCAACGCTGCGCTAACGGTTTCGCTTCGAGACGGCGTGGCGCATGGGTGCTTGCCATCGCCGAGACTGCCCTCTGGCGGCGTGCCCCCAGAGGGCATTTCGACGAACATATGCTTGGCCCATGGCGTCGATCTTCACCAAGATCATCAACCGTGAGCTACCCGGCCGCTTCGTCTATGAGGACGACGACGTCGTCGCTTTCCTGACGATCGAGCCGATGACACAAGGCCACACGCTGGTGGTGCCACGCGCCGAGATCGATCAATGGCAGGACGTCGATGGCGGTGCGTTCGCTCGCGTAATGGCGGTCAGCCAGCTGATCGGCAAGGCCGTGTGCAAAGCGTTCAGAACCGAGCGGGCCGGGGTGATCATCGCCGGGCTGGAAGTGCCCCATCTGCACGTCCACGTGTTCCCTACCCGCCGCCTGAGTGACTTCGGCTTTGCCAACGTCGACCGCAACCCATCGCGGGAATCCCTCGACGAGGCACAGGCCAAGATCAAGGCGGCCCTGGCTCAACTGGCGTGAACCGGCTCCTGCGCCGGCACATTGCTGACGCGCGGCAGCGTGACGCGGAAGCAGCAACCCTCGCCGGGCGCGGTTGTCACGCTGACATCGCCGCCGTGCGCGCGCACCAACGAGTCGACGATGGATAGTCCCAGTCCGGTACCGCCGCTGGCGCGTGCCCGTGACGAGTCGGTGCGATAGAACCGTTCGAACACTCGCGACGCATCCTGCTGACTCATGCCGGGACCCTTGTCAGCCACTTCAAGCACCGCATCGTCGCCATCGGTGCCGACCCGGACGGCGACGTCGGCGCTTTCCGGGGTGTGCTGTAAGGCATTCGCGACAAGGTTGCTCAACACCTGGCGTATCCGGGGCTCATCGCCGAGCACCTCCGGGGTGCCCGGACCGTCAAAGACTTCCATGGTGATGGTGCGCTGGGGGTCGATCGCCTGCGCGTCGTGCACCGCATCGCTGGCTAGCGCCAGCAAGTCCACCTGGTGATGTTCGAGCGGCCGTTGCACGTCCAACCGGGCCAGCAGCAACAAGTCATCCACCAGCAGGCCCATCCGGCTGGCTTCGCTTTCGATCCGCGACAGCAGCATAGCCACGTCGCGGGCGGCGCCCTGCCGATACAGTTCCGCAAAGCCGCGGATAGTCGTCAACGGGGTGCGCAGTTCGTGGCTGGCGTCGGTGATGAACCGTCGCATCCGGTCCTCGGAACCGCGGGCCGTCTCGGCCGAAGACTCCGAGGAAGCCACCGCTTGCTGGATTTGGGCAAGCATTCCGTTGAGCGCCAATGAAAGTCGACCCACCTCGGTTCGGGGATCACGTTCTGGCACCCGGCGATCCAACTGGCCCCCGGCGATCGCGGCAGCGGTTTGTTCGACTTCGACCAGCGGTCGCAGGCTGCGGTGCACCACCACGAAGCTGGCGATCCCGACCACGACCAGCACTGCCACCCCGATGCCGATCTGCAACCAGACCAGGGAGCGGACCGTGTGCTGGACGTCAGACAGATCGATTGCGACAGTCGTCAGGCCGTGCGGGCCGCGCACCGACACCGCTCGCCACTGGATATCAGAGCCGTTGACCGAGGGCAGGGTCGTCGGATTGGGGCCCACGTCGTTGTTGGGCGGCAGTGCCGGCTCGGCGTTGCGGTCGTTGATGGCAGTAAACGGAGTGCCGTTGGTGCCGACGCCCCGCACGTAGAACTTCGACGGTGGCCGGCCGGGGTCCGGGCCTTCGTAGGGGGGCGCTGACTGCCGCCGCGGGGCCAGTGCCCAGCCGCGGGACGCGTCGAGCAGCGTCTGGTCGATCCGGCTGATCAGACTGTGACGCAGGATGGACGTGACCGCGACCCCCGAGACCACCAGACCGCAGCCAACCAGAAGCAAGGTGGCGGCGACTAGACCCACCCGTAGTGGCAATCCACGTCGATACTGCTTGGCCATCCCCGTATTCTTCGCTACCGCTCAATACTTTGCCGAGTGACTGAGCGCGTACTCAGCGCGGCTCCCGCAGCACATAGCCCACCCCACGCAAGGTGTGCAGAAGCCGCTTCTCCCCGGTGTCGATCTTGCGACGCAAATACGACACGTAGGACTCGACGACATTGACGTCACCTCCGAAGTCGTAGCGCCAGACGTGGTCGAGAATCTTCGGTTTGCTCAGCACCGTGCCCGCGTTGATCACAAAGTAGCGCAGCAACGTGAATTCTGTCGGCGACAGCGACACCGGTTCGCCGGCCTTCCACACCTCGTGGGTCTCTTCGTCGAGTTCGATATCGGCGAACGTCAGGCGAGCACTGCGAGGTTCCGCTCCGCCCTTGCCGGCGCGTCGGAGGATGACCCGCAGCCGGGCGACGACCTCCTCCAAACTGAACGGCTTTGTCACGTAGTCGTCGCCGCCCAGGGTCAGGCCCGCGATCTTGTCCTGCAGGGAGTCGCGGGCCGTTAGGAACAACGCCGGGGCATCGATGCCATCGGCACGCAGCCGCCGCAGCACCCCGAAACCGTCCATCCCGGGCATCATTACGTCGAGGATCACCGCGTCCGGGCGGGCGTCACGGGCGCGATCCAGAGCTTGGGCTCCATTGGTTGCGGTGTAGACCTCAAACCCTTGGAACTTAAGGCTCACCGAGAGCAGTTCGACGATGTTGGCCTCGTCGTCGACCACGAGGACGCGAGCCTCCGGTTTGGTTCCGCTTGGGGTAGCCGCTGTCATGAGGTCATCTGTCCTTGCTTGAACGTTGCCTTCACAGTCATTGTGTGGTTCCTGAGAGCTCGTTGCCAACAGTCTGCTAGTAGTCTGCCAGGAATCATTGCATCAGCTTGGACCTGTACGGCTTTGTGGGGGCGCGTCGTGAATAGACTCGGAGAATGAGTCTCGCCAAAAGCGTCGTGTCTCTTGCGACCGCTCCCGCGCGAGTCGGGCTTGCCGCCGCAGACGCGGGCTTGAACGTCGCGACAGCGGCGGTTGGTGTGGCCAAGCGAGCGCTGGGTGCTGGCGGAGGAGGCGCTGGGACCAACGCTGTGGCTTCCATGCTGGGGATCGACGACGCGATCATTCGCGCCAACCGGTTAGCCAAGCTGCTCGACCACGACGCGCCGCTAGGACGCGCCGTGGCGCCCGACGGGCCGCTGGACCGATTGCTGCGCCCAGGCGGCGTGGTCGACCTGCTCACAGCACAGGGCGGTTTGCTCGACCGCCTGACCGCGGAGGGCGGCGGGCTGCAGCGCGCGCTGCAGCCCGGCGGGCTGGCCGATCAGCTGCTCGCCGAAGACGGGTTGATCGAACGGGTGCTGTCCGAGGATGGGCTGGCCGACCGGCTGCTTTCCGAAGGCGGATTGATCGACAAGCTGACGGCGAAGAACGGACCGCTCGAACAGCTCGCCAACGTCGCCGACACCCTGGCGCGGCTGACGCCCGGGATGGAGGCGCTGGAGCCTGCCATCGCCACTCTGGAGGACGCCGTCATCTCACTCACCATGGTGGTCAACCCGCTGAGCAACATCGCCGTGCGGATCCCGCTGCCTGGCCGCCGTCCCGGACGGCGTCCATCGTCACGGTCGGTGCGATCACAGCGTGTCATCGACAGCGACGAGTGACTGATTAGGCTTGGACCCGATTTACCCGGCCTCCTTAGCTCAGTGGTAGAGCACTCGCCTTGTAAGCGAGCGGTCGTCAGTTCAATCCTGACAGGAGGCTCAACGTGATATGTATGACCTCGGCTGATGCGTGACATTTCAGTTCCGGGTGATGCCTGACAGTGTTTCGGCTGATCCTTTACAGCGGTTTCGGCTGATCCTTGACACTCCCTAGATGAGGGAGTTAAGCGTGGCCGAGCAGAGGTATCAGGCCGTGATGGCCGTGATTGGTGATGGCCTGTCGATCTCGCAGGTCGCCGAGAAGGTCGGGGTGTCGCGCATGCGCGGAGCATATGGTTGCGCGCCGCTGGCAGCACTTCACCGTTTGACATGCTCCTCCTACGCAGGGCCTAGTGAATCGGCTGTGCGGGTTGGCGTGAATCGCTAGCTTCCTGACCCGTGGGAGGGGAAGCCGCTGTGGATGGGACGCTCACTGCGTTCGGCGCCGTGCCGACCGCTAGGGGCTAGAGGTCAGATCCGCGCTCCGTTTCCAACGATTGATCATCCAGGCGACCAGGACCGCTGCTATCGCGAACACCCCGTAGCGCAGCGCCAATGGCCACCAGGGTTGGGTGGGTTGGGTGGGCTCCTGGTGAGCGGCCAGCGCCACTAAGAAGCTGCCATTGTCGGTCGGCCCGACGCCCGGCAGCGACTGAGTCTTGGTCACCCTGATCTGGGCGCTGTTGCTGGGATCGTTGACCTGACCCCAGGCCAAGGTGGAGTCGTCGAGCAGGAAGGTGTCCTGGCTGCCCGCGGGTTGGCTATCGTCGTGGCCCACCACCTCCACTTGGCCGACTTCCACGGTCTGGTTATCGGCGGGGACATAGGCCGAGACGTCCCCGTACACCTCCGGGGGCGCCGGCGGGGTGTACTCCGGCGGCGGTGGGCCGTCCCGGCCGTCCGGCGGTATCCAGGCCCCGCCGTAGAAGCTGCCCGACGCCACATAGCTGTCGCCGACCGCGGTGAACGGGAACAGGCCAACGGTGGCGACATCGAGCACGATCCGGCCACCGGCCGGCACGTACGCCTCCCGGTAGGCGCCGTTGTAGAAGTAGCGGAAGGTCATCGCCTGATTGAGCGGGTTGTACAGGGTCGGGCGGTGGTAGTCGTCGTAGTCGATGTAGTCCCAATGTCGGGGGCGCGCCAGCGTCTGGTTGTCGGCCTTTACGACGTCAACGTTGCCGCTGTGGGCGTTGACCACATTCTGCACCTGTTGGTTGAAGTCCACCTGCGTCGGCGGCTTCGGTGGGGCGGTGGGGTTAATCCGCGTCGCCGGTGCGGCCTTGGCAGCCGCGACCGCCTGCGGTGGCGCATCCAGCCCCTTCGGCGGTGCTGCCACCAACGAGGCGTTTCTTGGGGCCAGCGGATCGATCTTCGGGGTCTGCACCGGAATCGTGCTCGGGGGCGGGGGACTTGGCGGAACGACCTGTGGGGTCTGCACCGCCGTCACGCTCGGCGGCGCGGGCTCCGGCGGAGCCTCCGGAGTCTGCACCGGCACCCTGCTCGGGGGCGCCTGGGCCGGGCGGGACGGCGCGGCTTCGTAGCACACGCGTGGCGTCGAAGTATGATATTGCGCCACCAAAAACAGACACCACTGGCAGCTACTGGGGTTTGCCCCAACGCCGGCACATGGAGCCGCCTGTGCCACACCGGGTGTGGTGGCTACCACCGAGAACGGTGCGAGAGCTATGGCGGCTGCCGCCGCAATCCCGAGTGCTTTCATCTCGTGACCTTTCGGGAACCGCACTGGCTGGGGGAGCTGCGACCACCGAGAATGGTGCGGACGGGTAGCGGCGGCTTTGCCGTTACCCGAGACAGTGTCCCACTTTGAAACCGTTGTGGTGACGATGACCCGGATTACTGGTGGCCTGGGATGGCTTGCAGATCATCTCGGATGCCTTGCAGATCACCCTGGATGCCTTGCAGATCACCTTGGATGGCTTGCAGATCAGAGAGAGCATTCTGGAAGGCCGGCTGCATCTCGTCCGGGCTTGCAGGTTCATACTGAGGGCAGTACGAGACGATGGCACCAGCGGCGAAGTCGGCGCTTTGATTGGCGTCCCATATCGACGATCGCTGCACGAAGCCGACTGCCTCTGCGAAGTTGGATTGGTGCGTTAGGAAGTCGCAGACCGCGTGACCATGGATCATCACGTATTCGTGGCTGGGAACTGGCACGCCATCCCGTTTCAACGCGTCGATGAACGCCCTGTCGACGATGTCAAGCGGCGGAGCGGGTGCTTTCGGCGGGGCCGGGTTGGGTCGCGCACTCGACGGCGGGACTACCGTCGGCTGCGCCGCTGGGTGTGGGTTGTGGACCGCGAACATCACCACTAACACGGTGGCGACGGCTAGCAGAGATAGCGGCAACGCCGCGAGGGGGCCGTAGCGGCGCAGCACACCCTTACGTCCGTGAGGCGTGATGTCGTCGGTTTCGTCGCACTGCGACCAGGTGTAGGTGACAACCCCGGTCTCACACGCTTCAACCGCCTCGATTTCGGACGCCTCCGCGCGGTGGGCTAGGCGCTCATCGAGCAGTTCGTCGGCCTGTCGGCACGACGGCTGACCGCCCTGCTCACGGATCGATCGCCGCCCAAGAGCGATGCGCCGCAATTCTGAGTCGATCGTCTCGCGGTCGCGCATATCAGCAGTCTGAGGGTGTCACGACGTTGCCACAAGTCCCGGTAAACACTGTGACAACACCGGCGGATACCGGCGAACGCGCACGGAGTCATTTCTCCTCGTCAGACCAAATTTTCGTCACTGCAGCGAACACCCGCGAACACCCGTGAATATGCGCTGAGCCACCTTGTAAGCGAGCGGTCGTCAGTTCAATCCTGACAGGGGGCTCCGGTGAAAACTAGTTCGACCTGCGCAAACGCGCATCAAGTGGACCGAACCTACGTTCTACTGCCCTTCCAAGGACACAACGATGACACAACTCGCACTGAACCTCGTTCGACCGGCCAAACGGCGCCCGCGCCGCAACTATGAAAGATTCTTGTATGCAAGAAATACGCCCAACCCGCGCGGTGCTGCGGATCCTGAAGGCTTTTCTCGATGACCTCGGCGAACCTAAACACGGTTACGGGCTGATGCGGGAAACAGGCTTCAGTAGCGCGAAGGTGTATCAAATCCTCGCCCGGCTGACGAGCGCAGGCTGGCTGGACCGGTTTGACGATCCCAGTGCATCGCCAGAAACCGGCGGGCCGCCCAGGATCACCTACAGGATGCGCCCGGACAAGGTACGCAAAGCGCGCCACATCGTGGCCGAGGCGCAGAGGGAATTCGCGCCGGCGACAGGACGCCGTCGGGAACGCGGGCCTGCTCACGCTCTGGGGTGGCTCTGATGGTCTCGGCTCTTAATCATCGGCGCGGTCGGGCTCGGCGGCCTGGTCGTGCTCGTGGTCGTCGCCGCCGTCAGGAATCTGCTGGGCAAAATGATCGGCGACGAACTACGAGCACGCGTCGACGACCTGCCTGCCGGATTCGTCGGGCTTGCACTTCGTCTGCTGCCCCCCGACATGCGGGACTATTACCGCCCCGACTGGGAGGGCAACCTGCTGGTCGCATTCAACGACGAAACCAGCCGGTATCCGGTTACTCGGTTCTTCAGGTCGTTCAAGTTCGGTTTTTCGCTGATGGTTGGTGCCCGGCAGATCCGCAAGGAAACGAAGTTCATACAACAGGCGGCGAAGCACGACGAACAGCAAGAACGCTTGGTGCAAGCCCTGATCGGACCCGGTCGACCTGGTATACCGACGGCCAGACGGCAAGGTCGTCAGGATCGACTTGAAGCAGCCGATGGTGAGCATGACCAACTGAGCACCGCCGATGCCGATCAGCAGATTTACCTTGCTCAGGTCCATTTGTGCCCGAACACTCTGTGAAAGGAAGCGTATGTTCAAGCCTCTTGCGTTCGCAGTGATTCCTGCTGTCTGTGCTGTCGGACTGGCAGCACCGGCACAGGCCCAGGGCGGCTACATCGTGATCGCGGGGTCGGACTCCACCCATGCTGTCGAAACCACAGTGGGCGGCAGCGATGCCAGTCTGAGTTATGTTGAGGCGTATGCGGTGAGCCATTGCGCCGAGAGGCATGGCGCAACCGACTGCCGCGTTCTTGCCGAGGGTCAGCGTGGCTGTGTGGCCCTCTCCGATAATGGTCAGAGCTTCGTCGGGGCCTGGGGTGCCACCCGCAGTGCTGCCGGTGCCGCAGCGGTGGCCAAGGTAGGGTTAGCGGGGGCAAATGTGGACATCGCTCGCTGCGTCGGCGATCCGGGTCTAATCCCCCCTACTGGGAACTCGTTTTGGGCCACGCAGTAACCATGCAACGCCCACCCCGCTCGCGCTATCACCACCTTGACCAGTCAGCAGCTGGTGAAGGCCGACAGGCTGATGACTCAGCCGTGGTATCGCAAGGCCGACGTCGACCGGTCGGCTCGCCAACTGGGGCTCAAGCCCGATCAGACCGGCAACGCGTCGATGGTACGGATAGAGCTGCCCGAGGATGTCAAGCTGATAAAGCTGGCGGCGGCGGTGCTGGAGCCGGCTGAGGTGGAGGATTGGCCCGCCCGGGCAGCTCAGTTCTTCCGCATTGGAATCCGCTGCCTCTGGTGCAACGCCGGGGACGACAGCGGCTCCGGAATGCGCCTGGTCAGATAGTGTGCTCCCGGCGACCCGTCTGCGACGCTCACTGAGTTCCCACGGCTCCTCGCAGTTGTCCGGCAGCGATCTCGGAATCGTCGTCGCGTTGTTCTGGCTTGAGTTGTACATCGATCCGATGGATGTCGCCGGTGAAGCGGAAGTCGTTGGGGTACGGCCCCACCGGGGAACCGGTGTCGACGCCAACGTCGAGGGTTTCGCCACTCATGGAGAACAGGAACGGAACCGTCTTGTCCACCCTGCCGGTTGCGGCCGTCGAGCCGTTGATGGTCAGGGTTACCGATCCGCCCTTACCCAGCCCGCCGCCGTCGTAATCGAAGGACACCGCGAGCACCGCATCATCCTCCGGGAGTGGACGTTCCGACGCGACGGTGGTGATGTCGTGGCCCAGATAGTTGTACACGTAGTTCAAGAAGCCGTTCTGAACGTAGAGGGACCAGCCGGCCAGTGAGCCGCCCTGACAGATCAACACCCCTTCGGCCCCGCCGTCGGGAATGTGGACGTGCGCCTGCAGATCGAACGAGGTGTTCTTGAAGTTGATCGTCGCCAATTCCGGGATGCGGACGTTCTCCCGGTAGAAGGTCGCCGACGTCTTACCCTCCAGCAGGCTGGGTCGGTTCTTGGGAAGGGCGCGCGCCGTGGTTTCGTCGCTCAACGGGTAGACGTCGTACCTGCGCGCCTCCGTGTCGAAGACCGCCTTCAGCTCTTCGAGCTTCTGGGGATACTCGGCGGCGAGGTCGATTCCCTGGCTGAAGTCGTCGGTGAGGCGATACAGCTCCCAACGTTCGCTGGCGCCGAACTCATGGGCCTGCGCTCGGATCCAGGGCAGACGCCCATGGAAGCAGGAAGCGATCCACCCCTTGTGGTAGACGGCACGATTCCCGAGGATCTCGAAATACTGCGTCGTGCGGGTGCTCGCAGCCTCGGCATCGTGGAACGAGTACCGCATGCTGACGCCTTGGATGGGTTTCTGCTCGATGCCGTTGACCTTCGTCGGCTCGGTGACTCCGGCCGCATCGAGGATCGTCGGCGCCAGATCGATGACGTGATGGAACTGGTTCCGCAGCTCGCCCGCGGCGTGAATACCGGCCGGCCACGAGACAGCCAAGCCGTTGCGCGTCCCGCCGAAATGTGAGGCAACCTGCTTCATCCATTGAAACGGGGCGTCCAGCGCCCACGCCCACCCTACGTTGTAGTGGTTCTCGCACCGCACCGTGCCGAAGTCGTCCATGTGGGCCAACAGCCATTCGGGATCCTCGGGGAACCCGTTCTGAAACGACGGCGCACTCCAGCAGCCGTGGACCGTGCCCTCCGCGGAGGCGCCGTTGTCGCCGCACACATAAATGAACAGCGTGTTGTCCCAAGCGCCCAATTCGTCGATCGCGTCGATGACCCGGTCGACTTGCGCGTCCATGTGGGCCAAGAACCCCGCGTACACCTCCATCAGTCGCCGGGCGACTGGTTTGTACCTATCGTCGTAGTCGTCCCAGCTGCCGATTTCCTCCGGTCTCGGCGTGAGCAGCGTTCCCCGCGGGCTGATGCCCAGCTCGATCTGCCGGGCGTGGATACGTTCCCGAAGCGCATCCCACCCGTCGTCGAACTGTCCGCGGAAGCGTTCGGACCACTCCGGCCACACGTGGTGCGGACTGTGCGTCGCACCGGGCGCGAAGTACACAAAGAACGGCTTGTCCGGACCGGACGTCTTCTGCAGACGAATCCACTCGATCGCCCGGTCTGCCAGATCCTCGCTGAGGTGATAGTCGTCGCGGCCGATGTACGGCTCGATGGGGGTGGTCTGGTCATACAGGGCCGGTTCATACTGCGACGTTTCGCCGCCCAGGAATCCGTAGAAGCGATCGAAGCCCAGGCCGGTCGGCCAGCGGTCGAACGGGCCGGCCGGACTCACCTCCCACATCGGCGTGAAATGCGCCTTGCCGAACATCGCCGTGCTGTAGCCGTTCATCCGCAATATCTGGGCAATCGTCGCGGTGCTCTGCGGAATCACGCCGTCATATCCCGGGAAACCGTAAGCGATTTCGCAGATCGCGCCCATATGTGCGCTGTGGTGATTTCTGCCGGTGAGCAATGCCGCACGAGTCGGTGAGCACAACGCCGTGGTGTGGAACTGGTTGTAGCGCAGGCCAGCGTTCGCGACCCGGTCAAGGGCCGGAGTTGGGATTGGACCGCCAAACGAGGATGGCGCACCAAAGCCGACATCGTCGAGCAGGACCACCACCACATTGGGCGCGCCAGGCGGCGGGTAGGTGATCGACCGTCGAGATGGTGTCGAATCGGTGGCCAGCGGAGCCACCACCCCGCCGAACGGCGGGTCTGTTGGTGGCAGCTCAACCATGATCCTCACGCTCCGTTTCGCGGCCGCGGGCTCACGGCCAACACGTTCCTGGCATCGAATTGAAGGCGCGGGTCCACACCCAGGTCTGCAAACTCTACGTCGAACGAACCTCGCGAAACACGGCATAGCCACCGAGTTCTTCGTTGGCTGTGGACGCGGTGAACGGTCAGCCGAAAGCAACCTCTTGATACCCCAGCCATTCAGATTCACGCCACTTGAGACGCGGGACCCGCACCCCAGCAATCTCGACCCGCCTTTCGGGCACCGCCGTACTCAACGGGATCCCGATCGCCGTCGCGCCCGCCGACTGAAGCTAGGTGAGCTCCCAGACCACGGTCACCGAGAAGCTGACCGTCTGCTGGCCCGGCTCCAACGGCACAGGTGCGGAAGCAGCGCGGAGCATCGGGATCGGCGTCGGAGGCGTCGCCCCCGCGGACTCCGAGATCGAGATGACCTTGCCCAGCTTGAGCCCCGACAGTTGCGCGTACTGCTGCGCGCGATCCTTCGCGTCTTGGAAGGCCCGGGCACGCGCGTCCTTCACGAGTTGGGAGTCGTCGTCGATCGAGTAGTTGACCGAGTTGATCCGGGTGGCGTCCCCGCCGGTGCTGACGATCAGGGCCAGCGCGTTCGACGCCGAGTCCAGTTTGCGGATCTTCACGGCGATCGAGTTGCTGGCCCGGTATCCGACGATGGCCGAGGAGTCGGGCCCGTACTGCGGTTGCAGGCCGACCCGGGTGGTGCTGATGTCCTTGCGGTCGACGCCGGCGTTGACCAACGCGTTGATCACTGCCTGCTGCCGCTCGCTGGTCTGGTTCATCGCGGTGGTGACGTCGGGTGCGGTGAACTCGATCGAGACGTTGGCCGTCAGCAAGTCCGGCGTGCCCTGCACCTGCCCGGAGCCGACCACCGTGACCTGCCTGCTGTCCTTGCCGGGTTCCTGTGACGGCCCGGTCTTCGATGAATCGCACGCCGACAGCCCGACCGCCAGGCAAGCGGCGGCCAAGAGCAACGGGCGGTTCAGCATTTCTGGAACCCTACCCGTCACGGCGTGACGAGGATCTTGCAGTGCTCACCAGGGCTGGCCGTTCCAGAGTCGTGTCCACATCTGCGGACAGTTACGAACATTTACCCGATGCTGTACCGGTTGCCGTAGGGCAACCATGCGGTCCGAGATCGTTGTCTCTGAAGATGACCGAGGGTGGAAAAGTGCGGCGGCTTTCTGTGCCGTGCGCATAGTGTCAACGCCCTCGAGGAATGCAAGCGACAAGCCCCTTTTGGGCGCGTGAATGCATAGTCGGAACTGTGTCAAGCAGCGCGGGGCGGGATTAAGGAGTGTCGAACCCGTGCCAACCGAAGTTCCCCGCGATGTCCTCCCGCCTGCCGAGCGTGCCTTCGAAGGCAAGGTGGGCACCTACTACTCGGACTGTCACGATGCGCCCCTCATCAAATCGGGATGGTTGCTAGGGGCGGGCCATCTCCTCCAGCCGGGCGATTCGCTCGGCCATCGGCGGGTGCGTCGAGAACAACTTCCCCATCATGTTGCCCGCCCGGAACGGGTTGGCGATCATCAGATGTGACTGACTGGCCAGCTGTGGAACCGGCGGCAGCGGAGCCACCTCGACACCACCGGCGATCTTGCGCAGCGCCGACGCTAACGCCATCGGGTCGCCGGACAGCTCAGCTCCGGACTCGTCGGCCTGGTATTCCCTCGCCCGCGATACCGCAAGCCGCACGACCGTCGCCGCGATTGGACCGAGCAGCGAGACCAGCAGCAGCGCAAGGGGATTCGCGCGTCCACCACCACCGCTACCGCCGACCCGACCGGCGAGGAAAGCCATGTTCGCCATGCCGGAGATCACCGCCGCCATCGCCCCGGCAACGCAGGAAATCAGGATGTCGCTGTTGTAGACGTGCGAAAGCTCATGGCCGAGCACCGCGCGCAACTCGCGCTCGTCAAGGATCTGCAGGATTCCGGCGGTGCAGCACACCGCGGCGTGCCGTGGACTGCGTCCAGTGGCAAAAGCGTTCGGGGATGCGGTTTCGCTGACGTAGAGCCGCGGCATCGGCTGATGTGCCGTGGTCGCCAGCTCGCGCACGATGCGATACATCGCGGGCTGCTGCGATTCGCTGACCGGCTGCGCGTGCATGGCCCGCAGCGCCAGGGTGTCGCTTTTGAAATAGGCCCAGACGTTCATGCCGACCGCGAGCACGATCGACAGCACCAAGATCGACCTATTGTGGAACAGCGCCCCGATGAACACGATCAGCGCCGACATGCATCCGAGCAGCAAGACGGTCTTGAGTCCGTTGACGTAACGGTGCGACTTCATCGGCGTTCTCCTACCTTGCCCGTCAATTAAACGCCCCAGGCGGACCCGCCGGCCGCGATTTTACGCAACCGTCAGCCGTGGCAGTGAACGGTATAGTCCACGAACGAGACCCTGGTCTGCCGGCTGGCGTGACAGGTCCATATGCCCGGTTCAGGCAACCCCGCTCTGCTCCAACACCAAGACCAGCACCCCGGCGCCAACGGCACCGCCTACCCACCACCGCACAGCTCTCGGCCGCTCTCGATCACTGGCGCGGCAAACGCCCCACGGGTCGGCAAAGCAACCAATAGACCGCCGCAGTGAGGTGCAGCGCCGGGATGTTTTCCTCCGTTTCCCCCGATGCCGCGCGGTTGGGGTGGGCCGGCGGTCGTCCTCGCGGGTGGGGCGGCCGCCGGTTCGGGTGATTGCTGTCATCGTCGTACTCCCGTAGGTGACCACACGGGGGCGGCCAAGCATTTCTACCGCCCTCTGCGTTTCGCTGGCGCGCGATCGACAAATAGGGCTCTTGGTCCTTTGGAGAGGAAGCGTAGTGCCCTGAATTCGGCGGCCCGCTCCGTTGGGCGGTCGTGTTTATCCGACTCTCTTTGGCCGTTAAATAGCGATAGCAGACGTGCGCAGCGGTCATACCGCATCGACACCAAAGGGGAGTCATGGCCGACACCGAGAAGACCCCCGCGACGCTGCTCGACGAGCTGGCTGCGCTAGAACCGGCGCGGCGGCGTGAGCTGGCGAAGCAGCTGCGGAAGGTGGCGGAGACCTTCGGAGAGGTGCCCGACGGTCGGCACACCGCCCACACACTCGGGCTGCTGGCGCTTGACCATGACACCAGCATTCAGCGCTTAGGCTGCACCACCAAGGTCACCGCATCCCGCTTGGAGCATCACTTCAGCGCCAGTTTTCGTCGTAGGGGCCATTGTGCCAGTGGTCGTGGTCGCGGAGTTCGCCGTCGTACCAGTGGTCGTCGTGGCAGCGGCCCCAGTCCCAGTTGTCGCCCCACCCCCGATCCCAGGACTGCCCCGGGCACCAGTGATAATCCGGGAACGGCGCGGGTTGGGCTTGGGCGACGGCAGCCGCTCCCAAACCCGCGAGCCCTAAACCGGCGGTCATTACGACCGTTGATGCTGCGACACGTGCGATGTTTTTCATCCCAGAAGCCTAGTACCCGCTTCAGTGCGAACGAATCATGCTCAGCGGCGAGTTTTCTAAGAACTTCCTGTCAGCGACCGAGGGTTGGGGCAAGTACTCATCGAATCCCCGTAGCCGCATAACCATTGAGCCCACACGTCGGTGGGTGAAAGGAAACTCTGCCCATGACCTTGACTACCGCACAACTTGACCGGGCCTGCGGCGTGCTGCTGGGCACCGCAGCCGGTGACGCCTTAGGTGCCGCCTACGAATTCGGGCCACCACGCGGCCCGGAAGTTGAGGTCGCCATGGTGGGAGGCGGGAGCTTCGGCTGGGAGCCCGATGAGTGGACAGACGACACTTCTATGGCGATTGCGATCGCTGAGGTGGCCGCCACCCGGGTGGACCTGCGTCAGGAACAGGCGCTCGACGCCCTCGCCCGGCGGTGGCATGAGTGGTCACAACACGCCAAAGATGTTGGTGTACAACCTTCTGCCAAGTGGCAGCGGCCGCCTTCAGTGCATCATTCTGGGCGTGCACGTAGGTCCGCATGGTGCGGATGACGGGGCCGAGCTGGCGCTCAAGGAGTTCGGGGGTTTTCCGGCCGATTAGCTCTAGAACACCACGAACCACATGGCGATGTAGTGGCAGATTGCCGCGACCGCGGTGCAGGCGTGGAAGATCTCGTGATAGCCGAAGGTCATCGGCCACGGGTCGGGCCTGCGCAGTCCATAGAACACCGCACCAATGCTGTACAGCGCGCCGCCGACAGCCAGCAGCACCGTCGCGGCCCACCCGGCGTCGTGCACGATCGTCTTGGTGAACCAGACCGCCACCCAGCCCAGCAGCAGATACAACGGCACGCCCACCCAGCGCGGCGCCGTCGGCCTGAACAGCGTCAGCGCGATTCCGGCCAGCGCGCCGCCCCACACGATCGCCAGCACCACATACCCCGTCGCGCGCGGCATGGCCAGCCTGGCGAACGGTGTATAGCTGCCGGCGATAAACACGAAGATCATCGAGTGGTCGAGCCGCCTCATCCATTTCCGGGCGGTCGCCGACTTCCAGTCGACGCGGTGGTAAACGGCGCTGACGGCGAACATCGCTACGATCGCCAAGGCGTATGTCAGCGTCGAGTGCCCGGCCCGCTTGGATGCCACCGCCCACGACACCGCCACCAGTGCCGTACCCGCGATGGCGGCCGCGACGGCGCAGTAGAGGTGGATCCAACCGCGCAACCGTGGCTTGGTCAGACCACCGGAGGCACCCTCGATGAGGACGTCGGTGAGTTCTTCGACAACGTCGATCGGCCTAAAAGATTCGGGCCGGGGGGCCGCGGCGGTCTTGTGGCTCAATATCCCCCTAACCCGCCGGGATTGCCGGCAAGCGTTACCCCGCACAGCAATCTGGACCCTCATGGACATCGTTCCGCCGCGCGTTGAGGAACCGCAGTGTCGGACCTATGAATTACTTTTGCCCTCCGATGGCCCCCCTTGTGACCGAAGTTCCCCTGCCATTGGTCGCCGCAGTCGGCTACCGCTACCAAGTCACCCAACGTCACGCCGACCTCGCCTCCCAACCATGGTTCGAGCAGGGCATCCCCGGCGAGAAGCTTGCCGAGGTGGCCGGGCAGTCCGTGCCGCGCGTCTATCAGATCCGTGACGGGCGACGCTAGCGGCCACGCCCACTGGGTGTCACGACGTTGTCACAAGTCGCGCCAAACACAGTGACAACACCGGCGCATACTCTCGGAATTGACCCCGTCCCCGCGCTTCAGAAGTGAGCCTGCCACGCCTTCGGAGCGCCGGTGAGTATGTCCCGTTGGTTGGTGGGGTGTCGTCGCTTTCGGTCTCGCAGCTGCTCGGTGAAGTATTGGCTTTTGCCCCGGCCTGTTTTTTTGGCCGCGTACATAGCGGTGTCGGCGTCGCGCAGGATCTCCGCGGCGCCGCGCGGGTCGTTGTTTTCGATTACTACGATTCCGATGCTGGCCCCGATGCGGAGTGTCACGCCCTCGACGACGACCGGTTCCGACAGGGTCGCGTGGAGTCTCTCGGCGAGTGCGTCGAGGTCGGGGCGAGCGATCTGGCCGATGAGCAGGGCGACAAATTCGTCGCCGCCAAGCCGGGCGACCACGTCGTCGGATCGGACGGCGCGGCGGAGACGTTGCGCCGCGCTCCGTAACACGTCGTCGCCGGCGTCGTGGCCGAGCGAATCGTTGACCCTCTTGAGATTGTCCAGATCGATGAACAGGACCGCCGCCAAGACGTGGAGGCCGCCGGATTCGAGCGCTTCGGCAACCCGGGTGACAACGTAGGCGCGGTTGGGCAGCCCGGTCAGCGAGTCGTGTGTGGCCTCGTAGGCGAGCCGTTGGCTGGCGGTGCGTTGTGCGGTGATGTCGGTGAGTGAGACGAGCGCCGCTGAATGCTGGGGATCGTCTGGGTTGAGCAGGCGATAGCTTGCGGACAGCCATACCCGTTGTCCGTCGAAGCGATCGACGCCGAAGACGTAATCACTGATTGGGGTTCCGGTCTGCCCAATCTGGGTGAGCGGATGCCGGTCTGCACCGACGAGGTGGCCGTTGGTGTCGTAGATGGGAAAATCGAGGGCTCTGCTGCCTGGCAGGTTTTCGAGAATCTCGGCCCGTGCGCCGAACATTCGTTGGGCCGCCGGGTTCGAGGATTCGACACGGCCGTCGCTGCCGACGACCGCGACCCCGTAGTCGAGTGTGGTCACCACGGTTTGGAAGTGTCGTTCGGCGCGGCGCAGGGCAGTCTGGTCGGTGCAGACCAGCACATAGCCGTTGTGCATTGCGATGGCGGAGACCCGCACGGCCAGCGCCGCTCCGTCCGCGGCGTGGTGGGTGCTGTGAACGATTCCGCCGTGGGCGATGATCGAGGCGGGGTCCAACGGGGCGCCGACCGCCTCGCCGGCCGGGAGTGCCAGTGCTCGTGCGGCGGGTCGGCGGTAGATGGCTTCAGCGGCCGGGTTCCAATTGGTGACGATGCCGGTGAACGTGGTGGTAATGATCGCGTCGCTGACGTGGGTGGCCAGCGCCGCCTGGCAGCGCAGCGCCGCCTCGGCGGCCTTCTGGGCAGACAGATCGCGGAAGATCACCTGATAGGCGGGTCTGCCCTGCCAGACCGTCAGCACCGACACTGCCTCGACGTCGAGGGTGGTGCCATCAAAGCGCAGCATCACCGCCTCCGAGGGTGGAGATGTGTCCCCCTCGTGCCGCAGGGAAGCGATTCGCGCCAGCATCGCGGGAACCGAGTCCGGATGGACGAATTCGGTGATCACGTGTCCCACCAGCTCAGCGCTGGACTGTGCGCCGATCCAGCGGACCCCGGCGGGGTTGATGTAGACGACGCGGCCGCCCTCATGCACGGCGATGGCGTCGGGGCTGTGGTCCACCAGCCGCCGGTACCGCTGCTCGACAACATCTGCCTGCATCTGCCGGCCATCGGAGGCTGGATGCACAACACCGCCTTCGACCTCGCCGTTGCAGGAGTGATCGTTCCCCGCGTCCAACCAGATCCTCCCGGTTGCTGTCGAGCCCTTACAGCAACAGATTGGACCACACCGGCAGAAACAACCGGACGTTAATACCGGACGTTAATAAATAATTCGGGCATACCGTGGCGTGACCAACGGTTCGGGTGTGACGCATGGTGATCATTGGACATTAATCAATACTAGGGACGCCCATTCGGGGCCGATCGGCGAGTGAAGGGATCCACTTGGGGTCGTGAGCCCGACCGTTGCGTGCTCCAGCGGGTTGCGCGGACGGAGGATGCATGCGGTGAAAGGTGCAGCCAGACAACGCAATCCGCGCGGTGAAAGATGACATGTGATGGGGACCCCCTCAGCTCAGACGCTCGTTGAGTTTGCGTCAGAGATTTTTCGGGAGCTTGAGGAGGTCCCAATGACGATGGTAGGCGGGTTTGACGTGCATCGGAAGCAGATCACGTTCGATTACGTGGATTCCGACACCGGGTTGGTGCGATGCGGTGTGATCCGTCCGGCCACCCGCAAGACGCTGCGGGCCTGGCTGGCCGAGCACTGCCCGGAGGGCGACGCGGAGATGGCGGTGGAGGGCTGCACTGGGTGGCGGTATGTGGTCGAGGAGCTGGCCGCAGCAGGTGGTACGGCGCATCTGGCTGATCCGGCCGAGACCGCAGGGTTGCGAGGTCCAAAGAAGCGGGCCAAGACTGACCGGGCCGACGCTCGGTTGTTGCGCACGTTGCTGTTGGAGGGGCGGCTACCGGAATCATGGATCCCGCCCGCGCACGTGCTGGAGGTCCGCACGCTGGGGCGGTTGTATTGCGCGCTGATGGAGGAGCGGCGGGGCTGGCGGCAGCGCATCCATGCCCAGGTGTTTCACCAGGGTTGCCCGCCGATCACCGCGCTGTTGACCGAAGCTGGCCGGGAGGCGCTCGCGGGTGCCGACCTGTCGGCGACGGGCCGACAGTACGTCAATACCGCGCTGCGCCGCATTGACGAGCTGACCGCCGAGATCGACCCGGTGCGAACACAGTTGATCAACGTCGCGCGGCGCCAGATGGGATGTCAGGCATTGCAGTCCCGCCAGTACGGGGTGGGCTGGTTGTGCGCGGCGATCATGTGGGCCGAGATTGGTGATGCCCGCCGGTTTCATAGCTCGGGTCAGCTGGTGCGCTTTGCCGGCATGGATGTCACCGTGTATTCCTCGGACGGCAAACGCTCACCGGGACATCTCTCCCGGCAAGGCTCCCCGGAGCTACGGTGGGCCACCTTCGAGGCGGCTAAGTGCGCGGCCCGCCGTGGTTCCCCCGACTACGCCTACTACCATCGGCTGGCCGCCCGCCCCCACAACGGCAAGAACCCGACCCTGGCGGTCGAACGCAAAATCCTGCGCCGCAGCTATCACATGCTGCGTGAGCTCGGCGATGCCGCCCTGGCGATGCCGGTTCTCGAAGTGAAGGGGGTGGCCGCCTAAATGGGTTGTGCGCGTGCCTTGCCCATCAATCAGCTGATGCCCGCGGCCAGCTCCCAAGATCTCCCTGCCGCCATCCGCTTCGCAGGTGGACGCCCTGGAAAGAATGAGCGGCCGCACCCATCACCAGCCCGCACGCCGGGCACCCCATCAATCATCATGTCGCCGGACTTTCGTCCGTGGACCCAGATAAGGCTGGGCGCCGGCACGCCCCTTCCCGACATCAACGACTACACACGGGGGCATCACATGGCTTGAAGCGCAACGCTTTTACCCTCGTCTGCCCGAGTGCCAGCATGCGGTGGGCCCGCCGCCGGCGTCAAGGTCGTTCGTCCTCGCTGCGCTGCGGGCGCTCCACCTTGACCCACCACCCGGGCCCACCGGCCATCAAGCCCGGGCAACGGAACGAGGACCAAACAAAAACGACAACTGGACTCCCACCTTTACGGGGGTCCCCAACACAGATAAGGGAGACAAGGCAATTCGCGATTATCGCGATTGTCCGGTTTCCGCAAACGTACGGATTTCGGACAACCTGCTCGTTTGCCGGCTCACTGATTTTCACAGCACCGAGGCGGTATCTAAAGTTGCTGAGACTCGTGGGTGGCACCCGGAGGCAGGGGCAAAATCTCTCCCTGGGACAAAATCTCAGACAATCTCCGAGATCTCTCCCCGCCAGCTAAAACCGCTGGTCAGAGCCGCGTAAACTGTCCCAAAGTGTCCCAAACTGTCCATAAGTCGGCGCAGGATCGTTTGCTAGCGCTGAAGGATGGTGTGTCACAATCAAATTCGGCAAAAAAGGGTGATGACCCGACAACGCGGCGCCGGCAGGATCCCGAAGCGGCCCACCGGCTCGCCCGAGAGATCATTCGCCGCCATCTCCTCGGCCAGGACAGCCGGACTCCGGTGACTCCCGTTCCCAGTCAGGCGTTAGTGGCGGCTTGGGGCGTGCTCGACGACCCCGCGATTTCTGAACTGCGGTTTTGACCTAACCGTTTTGAGCAGCGTTTGCGTTTCGCGAGGTGCCCGGCCAAACGCCTTGTACCGGTCTAAGTCCACACACGGAGGTCGTGCCCTTCAATACGCGCCGGAAGGTCAGCGCCCTCGGGCAAGGGCCTGCCCTTGAAGCGATCTGTAGCGTAATCAAGCGCGTGGGGGTTTGTGCGGGTACCCAGCCCAATGCTGCGAAGCGTGATCGCTTCAGAGCCGAGGTTGACGATGATGAGTCTGTAGGTCTCTGCAGCCCCGACGATGGGGAAGATCTCAACCCTGATGCGGGGCCACTTCAGCCAGGTGAGCGCGAGGTTCCACAGCAAAGCTATGACCGACAGCGCGAAGCCGAGAATCCCAAGACTCACGGCGGACAACTGTAGGCCCGCCCACATCTTGCCCACAATTTGCCCACAGTTACAGCTGTCTCCAGTGATTTCCCGTGATGTCTTTCAGCTGCTAGAGCCGTCTTCGCGCTCCTGGCCAGGGCCGCGAGGACAGTTCAATCCTGACAGGGGTGGCGGGAGCGGCCCGTCGCTGAGCTGCGTTCCACACCTTGGGCGTCCATCGCGACAGCCTCGCACCGGCGAGCGGGATACTGGGCCGGTGCCTGATCGCACCATGCTGGGCGGCCCACTGGAACCGTGCGGCACCGACCCGCTTACCGGCTTCTACCGCGACGGCTGCTGCTCGACCGGGCCCGACCTCAATCGTGCTGATATTGGCCACAGGGTCTGTGCAGCGAGCCACTCGGCTTCGAGGGGCATATGAAGCGGGCAGAGGCGATGACATGACGGCGGCAGTTCATCTGTACCCCTATCGACACGTGGCTTTCGACCATCAATCCGTTGAATCATCGCGACGTGGCCGTCCCACCCCGGGAGGTCGGCGGGTGCAGCGCGCCCGGCGAGATGGGATGAGTTTCGACCCGATGTGCGGTCTATATCCAGGAAGGGGTCGAGCCGTGGAAATACTGGTGAACGGATTAGGTCAGTTGGAGTCGCCGCGCTGGCACGACGGTCGACTGTGGGTGGCCGACTGGACCGCCGGGGTGATACGCGCGATCGATCCCGCCGGTCACGGCGAGGTGGTAGCCGAGCATCGTTCCTTGCCGCTGTGCTTCGACTTCCTTCCCGACGGCACCCTGGTGCTGGCGTCGGGTCCTCGACGGGCACTGCTGCGGATGACCCCGGACGGGACTTTCGCGCGGTATGCAGACCTGTCGGCGCTGTCGCCGTACCCCAGCAACGACATCGTCATCGACGGCAGGGGCAACACCTATGTCAACAACGTCAACTTTGATTTCGCCACCGGGCCTGTTTCGGGTGATACCGCGCCCGGGTTCGTCGCGCTAGTCACCCCAGATGGACAGGCGCGGGTGGTCGCCGAGGACCTCGCGTTCCCCAACGGCATGGCCGTCACGGCAGACAACGCCACCCTCGTCGTCGCCGAGTCCTATCGGCATCAGCTCACGGCCTTCGACATCGGCTCCGACGGTTCGCTGGCGAACCGCCGCGTGTGGGCGCAGGTGGGCGATCACTCACCCGACGGCATCTGCCTTGACCGCGACGGCGCGGCCTGGTTCGCCGACGTCGGTGATCGGTGCTGCGTGCGTGTCGCGGAGGGGGGTCAGATCTTGGATCGGGTGCAGCTCGACCGTGGCGCGTTCGCCTGCATGCTCGGCGGGGACGACGGGTCCACCCTGTTCGTCGTCGCCGCTCACTGGCCCGGAGCGGAACACTTCATGGACCACACGGCCTGGGATGGCACCGTGTTCGGCGCCCCCGCGCCCGCCCCTGGGTCGGGGTGGCCGGGGTCCCCACGACCGAACCTGAATCCCTGAACCGATGGTGGCTTTCAATTCCGGCAGCGGTGAGCGGCACTCTCTGTACCCCCACTGATGCCCGGCTTGGATCATCCTCCCCGTTGCCGACGACATCGCGACGTGTCGTCCCACACCGTGGCGACACCGGGCAGAAGCCCGCCGGGGGCCTAGTCGATGCCATGAGCCTGGTAGGGGGAGCCGGTGCGGGCGGGGTGGTGGTCATGGACGATAAGCCCGGACGGCGTTAGCTGGTCGTGCTTTAATTGCGTCACTATTTTCACGCGCACAACCTAGGGTGACGACGGATGAAAAGACGGATGAAAGACGCTAGCGGGACGGCTGGCGATACCCGCGATAGCCGCGTGGCGGTGAATGTGCGGGTGCGTGTATATCCGGGGACGGACGGCGAGGTCGGGGGGACTGTGGTCGAGGATTTCGGCGATCTGGCGGGGCACGCAGTGGATATCGGTGAGAACCATATAGCTGGCCCCGCGCGGAGATGGGCGGTGGCGCTCGACGCGGGCGGTTTGGTTTTCGTCGACAGCGACCAGTTGGTCGCCGAGTAGTTTTAGCTGTCGCGGTTTACCCACCGTCGGGCGACCATCTTTTCCAGTTGCGGCGGCGCTACCGGACAATAGGGTGCCAGCCAGCGTGCAGAACCCCAGATCGCACTTTAGTCAACGCTCCGACTGCTCGATCTCGTCAAGCTGTCTGTCGAGGTCCGTTAATTCGATTGCCAGACGCCGCAATTGGCGTGCGACGGCTGCGCGCCGCTGCTCAAGCAGCGCGCGGCGCTCTTCGCGGCCCATGTTGTGTGCGTCTGTCTGCATGGTGGTCGCTCCCGGTGGTCTGGCTGTGAAGTTGCAGACACCCGGCAGTGTGCGACTGGTGCGCTGACCTGGCCAGCTCGCGCCGCGACTGACAGCACAATTGACAAGCAACCGACACCGACCCGTGACCGGGCACCCCGTCAGCGGTACCGACCGACCGGCTCAGTGCCCGCAGACGCGCGTCTCGCTCATCTTCGATGCCGTGGTCTGCGGCTCCGGCACCACGGGTCTGCACACCGTGGTGTCCACGGCGACACTTCACGGGCCATCGTCTCGTTGCCGTCCCATGGGGTGATGGTCTGCGAGATAAGTTCTGATGGACCTCCGCACGTTTCGCAGAAATGGTCCGGGTCTGGCTGAGTGTGAATCTGAAGCGGCATGGCGTCGATTGTGGGGACCGTCGGGCGCATCGGTCCCGGGACACGCGCGGACCGGTCTCGAACGTGGCCGCATCTTGGCCACAACTTGGATACCGGGGGCAAACCCATTCAACGTTGTGCGCGCCGCGCGCGGGAAAAGTCTCTGGCCACGGAGCTTGGCCTCGAGACCCCTACTGATAGCCGTCGCCGCATTGATGTCATACCGTCCGATACGAAAGACTCGCTGCGAGCCAACCAGCCGCAGCCGCAGGAATTCAGGCAATCGACGGAAGTGAACACAGTGAGCCGTAACCGTATAGTCGCTGCTCCGCTGCGGCCGGCTGCCGCGAGCGTCCGCACGATACGGCGCGCCGCGTCGCTTGTCCTCGGCACGATCATGTTCGCACTGGCCGCCGCTACAGAGTCGACAGCGCCGCCACCTCCAACGGCGGTGACCGCCTCAACCGCAACGACAGTGGCCGCCATAGCACTCGCGTCAACCACAACGACGGTGCCCGCCGCGCCGAGCACGCCCGAGGGCGCGCAGCCTCGGCTGGCGTCAGACCCCGCACAGCTGGCCGACGATCTTGTCGCCGACGAGCTTGCGCTGCGTGACCCGTCAACGGCGGAGGCAGGCGCTGGTGGCGGCGGCGCGCCGCCAGCAGGCGGCCTACCGCGCCATCGGGCGGCGCCCCGACTGGGATGCGATCACGCGACCGCGAATCCCGCCGTCGTTACTCGAGGTCTACGACCGCAATGTCGACGCCCGTCGGCAGCTCACCGCGATGGCACACGTGAAGGACACGCTGCCTGCGTGGCGCATCGAGCCTCCAGCTCCGGCCGACGAGCTGCTGAGTTACTACCACGCGGCGGAGTCGGAGTCCGGCGTCGGCTGGAACTACCTGGCCGCGATCAACCTGATCGAGACCCGCTTCGGCAGCATCGTCGGCGTGAGCACCGCCGGCGCGCAAGGCCCCATGCAGTTCTTGCCCTCGACGTTCGCCACCTACGGCCAGGGCGGCGATATCCACTCGCCCCGCGACAGCATCATGGCGGCGGGCCGCTACCTCGCCGCTAATGGCTTTGCCAACGATCGTGATCACGCCGTCTACCGGTACAACAACGCGAACGAATACGTGCATGCGGTCAACCAATACGCGGCGCTGCTTGCAGCCGATCCCGCTGCGTTTGCCGGCTACTACCGGTGGGAGGTCTATTACTACACGACCGCCGGCGACGTGTTGCTACCCATCGGTTACGCCGCGACGTCACCGATCCCGGTCGCAGACTACCTGGCAACCCACCCGCAGTAACTCGTCGCGGCGCGGCGAGCGTGCGCCATCTGGGCGCAACCGACGTCGATCGACACCGTGGTCGTATCGCGCCCTGTGGATGATCGATCACGCCCACAGCCTCGAGCCCCCAACTGAGGAGTTTCAGTGGCCCTGAATTTGGCAGACAAACTTGCCCGACCTAACCGCTAGAGGGTCAACACGGCGCAATTGAGGCAATACCTCCATCTGCCATCTGCCCTTTGCGCTGAGGTTCCCAGTGGGTTAATCGGGCACTATGTTTACTGCGCGAGGGACAAATGACTCTTTGCGGGACGACGGCGGGGGCGGACCCTTGATGCCTACAGCGTGACTTCAGAGCAGTACCCGGGTGTAGCGAGGTCTTTCTCAATCACGCAGACCAAGAGGATCGCGTCGGAGGAGGCGGGCGGCCATGGACATAGTGGGCTGGCTGGGGGAGTGCGGCGGTGAACCCATGAAGGCCAAAGCCTCGCTCGGTGCAAAGCGGCTGCGCGAAATCATGGCCGAGCTGGCCAGCCGACGCGCCGCAGTTGTGCAGCACTTCGGCGGCACGTTCGACAAATTCACCGGCGACGGGATCATGGCGGTGTTGGGCGCGCCGGTGGTGTTGCAGGATGACACGGTTCGTGCCTGTCGGGCTGCCTTGGGGGTTGAGGAGGAGGCGAAGCGGCTTGCCGTCGACGTCCGAGAGCGCGATAGTGTGGACCTCCAGTTGCGCGTGCGACTTAACTCCGGTCAGGTGATAGCCGGTGAAATCGGTCCGGGTGCTTTGGGTTACACCGCGGTTGGTGAGCAAGTCGGACTGGCGCAGCGGATGGAGTCGGTTGCTCCACCGGGTGGGGTGATGCTCAGCGAGTCCACTGCGCGGCTGGTCGAGGGTGGGGTTGGGTGAGCCGCAGACGATGCGCATCAAGGGGGACGAGGGTGCGGTACCGGCGCGGCGGCGGCTGAGCATGGCCGCGCAACGCGAGCGGACTGGTCCCTCGGAGTCGACGTTGGTAGGCCGCGAGTGGGAGTTGGCCAGTTTGGCGGGGATGCTGGATCGCTCGATCGAGGGCCGTGGGTCGGTGGTGGGCGTGGTCGGTCCTCCCGGCATCGGCAAGACCCGACTGGCCAGTGAAGCCATGCGGCTGGCGCAAAGTCGTGGTGCCGAGGTGTTTTCCACCTTTTGCGAATCACACGCCACCGACGTCCCGTTGCGTGTGGCGGCGCGTCTGCTGTGCATCTCGGGGCAGGTCAGCGGTCTGGATGATCAGACCGCGCGGGCACGGGTGCGGGCGCAATATCCCGACGCCGATCCGCAGGACCTTGTGCTCCTTGATGACATGCTGGGCATCGCCGATCCCGATGTGGAGCTGCCCAAGATCGATCCGGATGCGCGGCGGCGGCGGTTGGCCGCGCTGATCAACGCCGCCCAGCTGGCCCGCACCCAACCGGCAGTCTTCGTCGTGGAGGATGTGCACTGGATCGATGAGGCCAGCGAATCCATGCTTGCCGACTTTGTGGCGGTGATCCCCCAGACCCACTCGCTGGCGCTGATCACCTATCGCCCCGAATACCACGGAGCTCTGACGCATGTCGTCGGCGCGCAGACCATTGCCCTGGCACCCCTGAGTGATGCGGAAACCGCAACGCTGGTCGCCGAATTGGTAGGCCCCGATCCATCGGTGGGTGAGATCGGCGCGATCATCGCCGGCCGCGCGGCCGGCAATCCGTTCTTCGCGCAAGAGATCACCCGAGAGCTCGCCGAACGCGGCATGCTAGTCGGCGAGCGCGGCCACTACACCAGCTCCGCCGATATCGGCGAGATCCGGGTGCCGGCCACGCTGCAGGCCACCATCGCCGCGCGCATCGACCGCCTCAACCCGGCTGCCAAACGCACCTTGAGCGCAGCGGCGGTCATTGGCTCCCGGTTCAGCCAGGACCTGCTCGAGACGCTGGGGATTGATCCTGTCCTGCAGGACCTGGTGGCGGGCGAGCTGATCGATCAGATCCGATTCACCCGACAACCCGAGTATGTGTTTCACCATCCGCTGGTCCGCACCGTGGCCTACGAAGCACAACTAAAATCCGAGCGCGCCGCGTTGCACCGGCGGCTGGCCGCCGGTATCGAGGCCTGCCAGCCGGAATCGGCCGACCGGAATGCTGCGCTGATCGCCGCACATCTGGAGGCCGCCGGTGATGGGCACGCCGCGTATCAGTGGCATATGCGCGCCGCAACGTGGGCCACGAACCGCGATATCGCTGCGGCGCGACTGAGCTGGGAGCGCGCCCGAACGATCGCCGATGCCTTACCCGCCGATGACCCCAGCCGGACAGCCCTGCGCATCGCCCCCCGCACCATGTTGTGTGGGATCGCCTGGCGAGTCCCTATGGACGTGGCCGGCGCCCGCTTTGATGAATTGTGGCAGTTGTGCACCGCTGCCGGGGACAAGGTGTCACTGGCCATCGGGATGGCGGGGCTGGTGATCGATCGCGCGTATCGGGCCCGGATCCGCGAGGCGTCGCGGCTGGCATCGGAAGCCTGGGCCCTCATCGAGTCGCTCGGCGATCCGACCTTGACGGTGGGGCTGTCCTTGCCGCTGCTCTATGGCAAGCTGCAGAGCGCCGAGTATTCGGACGTGCTGCGGTGGTCGCAGAGGGTCATCGACCTTGCCGACGATGACCCGGTCAAAGGCAACTTCATTACCGGGTCTCCGTTAGCGGGCGCGTTTGGGACGCGGGCTGTTGCCCGTTGGTGCCTGGGTCGTCCCGGATGGCGCGACGACATGCACCGTGCCGTCGCCATGGCCCGCAGCGTCGACCCAATGTCCTACGTCTATGTTGTCGACGGCATCTACTTCGCGGGAATACCAGGTGGCGTGCTGAGACCCGACGATTCTGCGGTGCGCGAGATCGAGAATGCGCTACGGATTGCCGAACGATGCGGTGACGATCTCGCATTGACCTCCGCCCGGGTGACGCTGGGTGTTGCGCTGGTGCACCGTCAAACGCCTGCGGAGCGTGACCACGGAGAGAAGCTGCTGGCCGAGGTCAGTGAAGTGTTCCTGCGCCGGGGACACAACCTGTGCGATTTATCGATCGTCAACGTGTACGTGGCACGTGAGAGGGCTAGGCGCGGACATCGCGATGGCGCCATACTGCTCATGCGCGCCGCCGTCGACGATCTGTTCCGCGAGGGACTTCTGCTGGGGTGGGCCTTTCCTGCGACGGGTGTTCTGGTGGAGACACTGCTCGATCGCGGGGCCGACGCTGACGTGGCCGAAGCCGAGGCCGCAACTGACCGGCTGGCGCGGCTGCCCACGGACGGCCTCATGGTGCGCGACATCTGGCTGTTGCGGTTACACGCTCTACTGGCGCGGGCGCGCGGTGATGCCGCGGCTTATGCGCACTTGAGGGATCGCTACCGCGACACGGCGAGAACGCTTGACTTGGAGGGGCATATCGCGTGGGGCGAGGCCATGTCATGACGGCGATCAGTCCTGACGCATGCCCACCTTGTCCCACAAGAGACGAGATATGAGGGTCGTGAACTGTTCGCCGACACGCGCGTGAATGTGAGTGTTTGTGAGTGAATGTGTGTTTGACTTGGTGTTGTGAAGTTGGCGGCGTGGGCACGGTCGGTGGGCGTGCATCCGCAGACGGCGTATGCGTGGGTGCGGGAGGATCGGATGCCGGTGCCGTTTCGGCGGTTGCCGTCCGGCACGATCCTGGTAGACGTCGCTGAGTCGGCTGGTGATCAGCGTGTGGTGCTGTATGCCCGGGTGTCGTCGCATGACCAGAGAGCTGATCTGGATCGTCAGATCGCGCGGTTGACCGGGTGGGCAACTGACGCCGGGATGGAGGTCGGCCAGGTGGTGGGCGAGGTCGGGTCCGGGCTCAACGGCAAGCGCCCAAAGCTGGCCCGAATCTTGTCGGATCCGTCTGCCACGGTGATCGTTGTGGAGCATCGGGATCGGTTGGCCCGTTTCGGGACGGAGCATCTGGCGGCCGTGTTGGCGGCGCAGGGCCGGCGAATCGTAGTCGTAGATGACGCGGAGACCACCGACGATCTGGTGCGCGACATGATCGAGGTGCTGACCAGTATGTGTGCTCGGCTGTATGGGCGGCGCGGGGCGCGTAACCGGGCGCTGCGGGCGGTCACCGCGACCAAGCAGTCTGATCCGGTCGAGGTGGCGGGCTAGGGCGATGACGCGGTTTGAGATTCCCGACGGGTGGACTGCGCAAGCGTATCGGTTCGTGTTGGATCCGACGCCGGCGCAGGCCGAAGCGCTGGGGTCGCATGCTGGTGGTGCCCGGTTCGCCTACAACACGATGCTGGCGGTGCTGAGGGCCAACCTTGATCAACGCGCGGCCGAGAGGTCTTACGGGATCGCGGGAACAGATTTGACGCCGCCCATGAGTTGGTCATTTCAGTCGCTGCGTAACGAGTGGAACCGGCGCAAGCACGCGCTGGCGGTGGGTGAGGATGGCATGCCGTGGTGGCCGGAAAACTCCAAAGAGGTATACGCCAACGCGTGCCGGGCGCTGTCAGAAGCGTTGTCCAACTGGGACGCGTCGCGGAAGGGCGCCCGCCGCGGGCCGCGTATGGGGTTTCCGCGCTTCAAGACGAAAGCCCGTGCGCCCAAGAAGTTCTCGTTCACTACCGGAGCGATCCGCATCGAGCCTGATCGCCATCATGTGGTGCTACCACACATCGGGCGGGTCCGTACTCATGAGTCGACCCGCAAGCTGGCCCGCCGCCTGCAAGCGGGGACGGCGCGGATCCTGTCGGCCACGGTGCGGTTCACCGGCGGTCGCTGGCAGTGCGCCTTCCAAGTCATCGTTGAGGGCAAGATGCGGCCAGCGCACGCCCGCCGATCACCGCATCGGGCAGTGGGTGTCGATGTCGGGGTCACCGATCTGCTGGTAGTGGCTACTGCTGATGGGGCGGAAGTCGACCGCATACCCGCGCCGAAGCCGTTGACCCGGGCCCGGTCTCGGCTGCGGGCAGCGCAGCGGCAGGCGGCGCGCCGGTGCGGTCCCTACGACCTTGAGACGAAGACGCGCCGGGAGCCGTCGCAACGGTGGGAGCGCGCCAACGCCCGGGTGGGTCGGATCCACGCTCGGGTGACCGCGATCCGCGCCCATGAGATCCACCGGGCCACCACCGGGCTGGCCACCAGCCACGAGGTCGTCGCGGTCGAGCAGCTGGCCGCCAAGAACATGGCCCGGCGCGGTGGGCGGCGCAAACGTGGCCTCAACCGAGCATTGGGTGACGCCGCCGTTGGACGCATCCGTACCCAACTTGACTACAAAACCACCTGGTATGGCGCCCAGCTTGTGACCGCGCCCAGGTTCTTTGCATCCACTCAACTGTGTTCACGTTGCGGAGTGAAAACCAAGCTCCGGCTGCGTGATCGCGTCTACCACTGCCGCAACGGATGCCCGCCGATCGATCGGGATCTGAATGCGGCGATCAACCTCGCCCGCCTCGGCGACCCCACTAGTGGGGGAACGGGGACCGGTACCGGCAGTAGGCCGGCCGCCAGCGTCACGGCTGGAGATGGACGTGGAGCCAACCAGAAGACCGTCCCCACCACCACCTCGGGTGCGGTGGGGACGGCAGGAGGCCACGAAGCGTCAACCCCGCACACCACCCACTCAGCGGGTGCGGGGACCGCTGCTCCGCAAGGAGAAGCTGCCTGAAATGCCAAGTCATACAGACACTCACATTTCGGGTAACGGTCTCAACAGTGGAGCGCTGAGCAGTCCACTCGGTTGGCGTCGTGTCGATGTCGATCAACAACGACCTCGGCGCGGAGAATTGGGCTCACCGCGCGTGAATGACTTGAGACAACGACACCAAGTTACTCGGAACCACGCGGATGACGCCGCCGTGCGGGGTGTCGATATCGGAGATCAGAAATAGCGCGATCGATACGGTCAGTGGCAAGACCACTAGAACAAGCAAATCGGTGCGCCGTTCGCGATAGCCGAGCAGCATATTGGCAAAAATCGCGATCGATGCCAGCAGCGCCCATGCTGCAGTCGGGATGCGGTTCAGCCGGGCGGCCTGTGAATAGCCTTGAGAATTAAGCACATCATTCATTCCGGAAATCACGAGCGCGACCACCGGGGTCGGCTGCGCGATTCCGACAGTCACCACCGACGACCAGAGCTGGGCTTGCAGCTTGACTGAATCGCTCCTGGCAGCGGTGGTCTCGACCACACGGTAGTACTGGATGCGTTGATCGAGATAGCGACCAAGCAAATCACGCACCTTCGTCTGATCTTGGGCAGGCAGCAAGTCCGTGCGCACATATTCGGTGCCGATCGCGTTCGCCTCCTGTGCTTCGAGGTTCTTGCGCTGGTCGTAGCGGGTCACCGCCATCGAGAAGCTGAATCCGATGATGAGCGCGAGGAGCGTGAGCGTGGCGGACAGAACGATGTCGAAATCGGCCTGCCCTTGTCTCGCAACGGGTCTGACCTTGCGGCGCAGCAGATCGGCGAGGTAAGCCGCGCCCCACTGCACGGCAAGAGAAAGCGCGAACACGATCTACGGGTGGTCGACGACGCGGATCATGCGATTACCCCCGATCCATTTCGTGATGATGGCGCGCGGGACGGGTAGATCGAAGCGAAACCTATCACGCCCGCTTACTCGGCCGCCTCGCGTACGCGAACCGGCCTAGACCGTCGATGACGGGGAAATCATTCACCAGCGCGACATCTGGCTGCTGCGACTCCGTGCTCTTCTGACCGCGGGCTCACGGTGACGATGCCCGCTATCGCGAATACCGGGATCGCTACCGCAACACAGCGAAAACCCTTGAGTTCGAGGGCCATATCGCCCGGGCCGAGGCTATGCCATAACCGCGGTAAGTCCGGAGGCTTGCCCAGCTTGTCTCGAAACAGACGACATACGAGGGTCTCAAAACTTCGTATCGGAGTCACCGTGAACGCCTCCTGAGATCAGCGGCAATCGATTTTCTCAGTTGATCTGAGGCAACTTGGGCCAGCGCATACCTGCAGGCAATAGTGTGCGACGAAACTGGGGAGTTGATGGAGCTGTTCTCTACACAACGGGAGTTCTCGGCGTACGGCCCATCACATCCCTGTTGCAGCATCGTGAGTCAGAGCCTGCGACATGTGCCCGGACCCATTCGGGGGCGAGCGTGTTCAGTCGGCGCCGGCGGGCGTGGTCACCGATGCCCGCGTGCCACCGCCGATCGTCGAGGTGAGCTTCATCGATCCGCCCATTGCGTCAATGCGGACCGCCAGCGACGCGAGTCCGATGTGCCCTTCGGCGACACATCGATCCAGGATGGCCGGATCGAACCCGATTCCGTCGTCGACAACGCTCAGCGTTATAGCGTCGGCCGCTCGGGCGAGGCGGACCTGCACGGTGCTCGCCCGCGCATGCTTGTGTGCGTTGGCGAGCAATTCGCGGGCCGCCCGGTACAGCAGGGACTGTGACCGTGGCCGACCGACTTCCTCGAGATCGGCTTCGATGGCGAAGTTCCCGCGGTGCTCGTAGTCGCGAATCAGCTCACGCAGCGCGGCGGTGAGACCCACTTCGGTGAGCACCTGGGGATGTAGTGCGGTGACGGTACTGCGCAGCCGGGTTGCCGTGTCCTGTACTGCCTGGTAGGCGGCGTCCAGCCCCGGATCGGTATGCCGTTCGCGGACTTCGTCAAGTTCGAGTCGCGCCGCCAACAGATCCTGCAGCGGTCCGTCGTGCAGTTGCTCGGCCAGTGCTCGGGACTGGCGCTCGTCGGCGCGCATCGACTCCGAGACAAGCGTGCGGCGCATGTCGAGCAATGCCGCCACGCGCGCCGCGGCGCGAGTCAGGAAATAACACAGGGCGGTCATCGCAGCCGCCAACCACAGCAGCAATCAGAAATGGCTGTACACCATGCTCGCCAGCTCAACCGTGTCGTCGCGCTTGGAGTAGACGATCCACACACCGAGGTACCCGACGGCGGTGCAGATTCCAACGACGGCCGCTAGCGCCGGGCGGTCCTGGAACGCCACCGAAATTGGCAGCAGGAAGAACACTGGCAGCAACGCCACAGTGGCGCCACCTGATACCACACATAGCGCCACCACGGTTAGCACGTCGATACCCGTCGAGGCCCAGCCGGCCCACGGCGGCACCGGGCCGCGCAGCACCACCACCACCCACACCGCTGCGGCGACGCTATAGGCGCTGAGTATCACCGCATAAGCCAACGGCAACCAGTGCTCAACCTCCCACACTGAGACCAACAAGACGATCAAACCGATCAGCGGCAAGCGCAGAAACGCCGACAAGCGGACGGTTCGGCCGCAACGAAGTCGACCAGTCGAGCCAGCGGGCGGCCCATACTATTCGAGCAGCCCGCGCCGCATCGCCGCCGCGACAGCCGCGGCGCGATCACCGACGCCGAGTTTCTCGTACAACCGTTGCACGTGGGTCTTGACCGTGGACGGCGCCAGGTACAGTTCCGCAGCGATCGCGGGGATGCTGCGACCCTGGGCGATGAAATTTAGCACCTCACGCTCGCGGGGGCTGAGCACCGGTGTCTGGGCTTCGCCGCGGCGGCGGATCTCCCCCGCCAGACCGGCGGCAAGGGCCGCCGACACGACATCTCGGCCCTTAGCGCAGTCGAGCACGCCCTTCACGATCTCGGTTTTCGTCGATTCTTTGGGCAGGAATCCCGCGGCGCCCTCCGCCAGGGCGTGGAAGACGATCGCCGACTCATCGTGCGCCGACAGCAGCAACACCCTTGTCGGCAGGTCATCACGCCGTACCGCGGCGGCGACCTTTGCACCGTCCATCCCGGGCATCCGGTAATCCAGCAGCGCGACGTGCGGCAGATGGGTCTTAATCAGGGCCAAGGCAGCGACGCCGTCATCGGCTTCAGCGACCACATCCACTGCGCCGCTCGACGTCAGCGCGCGCACGAGCCCGTCGCGGAACAGCGGGTGATCTTCGCCCACGACCACGCGCACTTTCTCGGTCGCCGCCGTGCCGATCATGCCTTTTAGTGTCCCATAGCGGTTGCCGCCGTTTCCCCCAATCGGGGGACGCGCGATTCATCCCGTGCACCGGCTGGTCGGCGGACAGACACCGCTGAACCGCGCCGGAATAGTCATTGCCAGGCTGGCGAACACCGGCAGAAGGATCGAAGGCCCGACGAGGGGCGGGAGTCTTCAACCGCGCACAGGAGTATCCAACATGGATGCAACCACCGCCTACATCGGCTGGGTGGCCGAAGCGCGCATCGCGTGGGTGTCGAAGGCGCGGTGTCGCTCCACCGATCCCGACGAACTCTTCGTTCGCGGTGCGGCGCAGAGGAAAGCGGCTGTTATTTGCCGGCACTGTCCCGTCGTCGCCGAGTGCCTCGCCGACGCGCTCGACAACCAGATGGAGTTCGGTGTTTGGGGCGGCATGACCGAACGCCAGCGGCGGGTGTTGCTCAAGCAGCACCCTGAGGTGGTCTCCTGGTCCGAGTTCTTCACCGCCCAGCGCAAGCACCGCAACACCGACTAACCGGCGTAACCAACCACTAGGAGGACTGGCACCCCTTGCCGACCGCCTACGGGCGGCGGCGAGAAGTTAGTAGCGACCTCAAGCGCAGAACCCAGCCGCACGAGCGTTATACCGCTTCAACCACTGCCAACTCCAACGTTGCAGCGCACGTCTCAAAAGAGACGAGATACGAGGCTCTCAGAACTCTGTGCCGGAATCACCGTGACCGCCAACGGCCCCTCGTGAAGTGTCCAACCGCCTGTCCTTAGAGAACCCTGGACCACCTTGCATCGGTTCTTAAGCGAGTTAGCACTAGTCCAGTGAATGACGATTCAGCACCGGCGACACCGCCAGTGAGGTGCTTTACTTCTGTCATCTTCGGCAACCCCTTTTGGTCATCGGTTGGGTTCGCTGCCGACTCACAGGCGGCTTTCATGTCAACGGTCAGCGAAGCTTCAAGTGCTCCAGCGATGCCGGTGAGCCCGTAGGCGCTGTACCACGGCTCCACCCATCGCAACCGGGACATGTGCGCAGTCTAGAAGCGCCAAACCAGCAAGGACGGATGGCTGGACTCCAGGTGTGTGCTCCGGGAATCGATGACCGAATACCGGCGCAGCCGGGGCGACGGCGACTCTGTCGGGATTCCTTTCGGGGTCGACAGCCAGCGACCTGGCGGCACTAAACTCATCGGCGCGTGGGTTCTGACCGAGGAGGGCTTGTGACGGCGATCGCTTCAACCCCGAAGGGTCATAACGTAAAACCACCGCCCGGGCCGGCGGAACCGCCGGCGAGAACCACACCCTCCGAACTCACCGACGAGCAGCGGGGGTGGCTCTCCGAGGCCTCGCGCAGCGACATCAACGGCTGGTTGCACGTCACGATCAAGGGATCACCGGCCGCACGCGGTTTTCAGTACGGCTTTCTCGTCGCCGACGAGTACGCGGAGTCGATCCGGGTGTACCGGGAGATGACCTACCAGGACATCGGTATGGGCTACGACTTCTTTGTTGAGCGGGCCGCCGAACTCCACGCCGACAAGATCCCCGACGAGCTGCGCGAGGAGATGGAAGGCGTGGCCGCGGGTCTGACGGCTGCAGGTGTGCCAGCCACGTTCAAAGATGTGCTCGGCATCAATGACTGGATGGAACTCACCGGCTATTGGTGGCCCAAGAACTCGGGCCGCTACACCGCGTTGGCGCCGACCGGCGGCGAAGGCAACCACTGCAGCGCCTTTATCGCGACCGGCAGCGCGACCGTCGACGGGTCGATCGTTGCGGGTCACACCAGCTTCGCCGACTTCTGGCAGGGCCAATTCGAGAACGTCATCCTGGACATGACCCCCGACGACGGCAACCGGATGGTCATGCAGACCGCGCCGGGCTGGATCGCCAGCATGAGCGATTTCTGGTTGACCGGTGCCGGACTGGCGATCACCGAGACCACGATCGGTGGCTACGAGGGGTTCAAGGGCTACGACGAGACCCGGGTCCCGGAGTTCGTCCGCGCCCGTAAGGCCTCGCAGTACGCCCGCGACATCGACCATTGGGTCGAGACGCTCAACACCGACAACAACGGCGGATACGCCAACTCTTGGTTGATCGGTGACGTCAAGACCGGTGAGATCGCGCGCTACGAGGAGGGCCTGCTGTATCAGAGCCTCAGCCGCACGACCGATGGCTACTTCTGGGGCGACAACGCACCGGTGGATCCGCGGATCCGTAACCTGGAGTGCTTCGGGACCGGGTTCAGCGACGTGCGCACCCCCAATGGTGCGCGGGAGGTGCGCTGGCGCCAATTGCTCTGCCAGCACAACGGGCGCATCGACGTCGAGGCCGGAAAGCGCATGCTGGCCGACACGTTCGACACCTACCTCGGCTACATCCATCCCTCGGCCCGGACCATTTGCGCACATTCCGACGTCGACCCCTGCCAGTTCAGTGGCCTGACCCCGTTCACGCCGTTCGGGTCCGTGGACGGCAAGGTCGCCACCTCAGCCGACATCAAGGCGCTCAATGTGTGGGCCCGGTGTGGGCGTGCCGACGGCACCGAGTTCGACGCCGAACAATTCCTGCGGCTGCATCCGCAATGGGATTGGCAGCGTGGCTATCTGAAGGACCGTCCGCAGCAACCGTGGACGTACATCGAGTCGGGCAGCACCGGCGGGCCCTGACCGTGCGTGCCTTCAGATGCCCCAACTGCGGGCAGGCGGTCGCCTTCGAGGCGCAGCAGTGCCCAACGTGCGCCGTGACGGTCGGCTACCACCACCCGTCGCGGCAGATGGTGGCCGCACCGTCGCAAACGCTCACAGTGGACGGCCGTGGCTGGGTGCGGTGCGCACACTGGGAGCGGGGCTGCAACTGGTTGACCGCCGACGACTCCGCATCCGGCCGCTGCTACGCCGACAGTTTCGTGCGCGAGGGACCCGCGCCCGATGACACAGAGGCGATGGCCGAACTCGATTCGACCCTAAAGGCGCTGCGGCGGTTGATCTTCGAGCTGATGGACCTCGGCCTGCCCATCCATCCGTACTACGCGGACCGCCAGGGGCTGGCGTTCGATCTGCTGTCCAGCAAGCTGGGGCGGCCGGTGACGATAGGGCACTCCAACGGCGTGATCACCATCGACCTGGCCGAGTCGCTGGAGTTATACCGAGAGCGTCTGCGCATCAAGCTGGGTGAGCCCTATCGCACGATGCTGGGCCACTTCCGCCACGAGGTCGGCCATTACTACGAGATGCTGCTAGTGCAGAACACCCCGCTCATCGACGACGCCCGGGCGGCGTTCGGCGACGATCGGCAGAACTACCAGGCCGCACTGCAGCGACACTACCAGGGCGAGGCACCGGCCAACTGGCAGCACGACTTCATCTCGGAGTACGCCACCGCCCACCCATGGGAAGACTTCGCCGAAACCTTTGCCCACTATCTCCACATCACCGGAACCCTTGCCACGATCGCGGATTCGGGCCTGGTCCTCGAAGCTGACCGGGTGAAGTGGGACCTGCCCGGCGATGTCGATGCTCGGGAGTCCTACGCCGACGGCACCATCGAGGACATCATCGCTGACTGGCTGGTGCTGTCGGGGGTGCTCAACCGGGTGAACAACTCGATGGGTCGCGACGACCTGTACCCGTTCTCCATCTTCCCGCACGTCGTCGCGAAGCTTGGTTTCGTCCATCGTGTGGTGACCACGGCTGCAACCGAACATGCTGTAGCGAAACAGAATTGACTGCCATGGCCACCACACCGATCGACGCCGACCGGATCGCCGAGGCGGTCACCGCCGCACACGCCAGGCACCAGAAGAACCGCCGCGGCAAGAACGCCAGCTACATACCGGCCTTGGCGAAGGTGGACCCGCAGCTGTTCGGGGTCTGCGTGGCGACCGTTGACGGTCAGACGTTTTCGGCCGGCGACGCCAGATGTCAGTTCGCGCTGGAGTCGATCTCGAAGGTCTTCACGGCCGCGCTCGCTATGGAACAAGTAGGTCCGCGGGAGTTCCACCGCAAGGTGGGCGCCGATCCGACTGGTGCGGCGTTCAATTCGGTGCTGGCGCTGGAACTCCACAACGACAAGCCGATGTCGCCGTTGGTCAACGCGGGGGCGATGACGGCAACCAGCCTGGTGTCGGCCACCGACGCTGAAGACCGCTGGCGCCAGATCCTGCAGATCCAAAGCGATTTCGCCGGGCATGCGATCTCGGTCAGCGAACAGATCACCGCCTCCGAGCGGGCCACCAACTTTCATAACCGCGCGATCGCGTGGCTGCTGCACTGCGGCGGATACATGCACAGCGACCCGATGGAGGCCTGCGACGTCTACACCCGGCAGTGCTCGACGCTGGTCACCGCTGTCGACCTGGCGATCATGGGCGCGACCCTGGCCAGCGGGGGCATCAACCCCGTCACCGACAAGCGCGTCATCGCACACGCCAACGTGTCGCACGTGCTGGCCGAAATGGCGATGGAGGGTCTCTACACCAGCTCCGGTGACTGGGCCTACACCGTCGGGCTGCCCGCCAAGAGCGGCGTCGGAGGCGGCCTGGTCGCGGTGTCGCCAGGCAAACTGGCGATCGCCGCCTACTCGCCGCCGCTGGACAAGGCCGGCAACAGCGTGCGCGCCCAGGCCGCGATCACCCAGATCGCGCACACCCTCGAGCTGGGGCTTTTCAATACGCAGCGCCGGGACTGACCCCCTGCGGTACCCGACCGCGGGCGTTCTCATGTCCGCCGAAAGGATGGGCGACCTTCGTTCATGCGCTGCTGAGCGGTTCGAGCCCGGGTGCCCGGGCGGGCAGTTTCAGCCGCGGGCATGGTGCATCTGTTTACGGGGCCCTCTCCGGGCGCTGCGACGACGCTTCGTTGGAACTGAGGTCGGCGAGGCTGAGTTGATGCTTCGGCGGCTCGGGTAAACCCCTATCGACCGACTCTCAGAACCCGAACACCAGGTCAATTTTCGGCCGCCGTTGAACGACCGTGGGTAGAACGTCCGGATCTGGCAGCCCTGCCCGCGGACGGCAATGTGGTCTGCGACATCTGGCTGCTGCGGCTGCGCGCGCTGCTGGCTAAGGCCCATGGCGAAGAAGCAAGCTACTGCGACTATCGCGACCGCTACCGGGACATGGCGACAAGGCTTGGCTTCGAGGGGCACATCGCTGGTGCCGAGACGATGCCATGACGACGATCGGTCGGGAGGCCTGCCCCACGCTATCTCGAAATAGACGAGATACGAGGCTCTGAAAACTCTGTGTCGAAATCACCGTGAACGCCGACGGCCCTTCGTGGAAGTGTCCAACCACCTATCCTTAGAGAACCCTGGAAACGCTGGGGCCCGGGATCGGCGGAGGGTCGGATGACGGCCATAGCAGCGTGCCGGACGTGTGGCACTGAGCCTCTAGAGAACGCCCGGTTTTGTCACGCCTGCGGTTCGCTGATCGCTCCGGCTGCCGAGCATGCCGAGTACAAGCAGGTGACGGTGCTGTTCGCCGACGTGGTGCATTCGATGAACATCGCCGCGACCGTCGGGGCAGAGCGACTGCGCGAGATCATGACCGAACTGGTCCACCGCGCTTCGGCGGTAGTGCAGCGTTACGGCGGCACGGTGGACAAGTTCACCGGCGACGGGATCATGGCGGTGTTCGGCGCGCCGGTGGCGTTGGAGGACCACGCCGTGCGGGCGTGTCTTGCGGCATTGGGAATCCAGGACGAACTCGCACGGTTGGCCGCGCAGGTTCGCGATCATGACGGCGTCGAACTGGCCTTGCGCATAGGGCTCAATTCGGGTCAAGTGATCGCCGGCGAAGTCGGTTCGGCTTCCTTGGGCTACACCACTATCGGCGAGCAGGTGGGGATGGCTCAGCGAATGGAGTCGGTCGCTCCACCTTGCGGGGTGATGCTCAGCGCGTCCACCGCACGACTAGTTGAGGGCCCAGCGGCCCTCGGTGCTGCTGAGCTGGTTCAGATAAAGGGTGCCGACGCGCCGGTGCACGCCCGTCGGCTGTTGGGCCTGCGCGAAGGGCGTCGCGCTGTCGGGCGTGCTGAGTCGAATCTGGTCGGTCGGCGGTGGGAGATGTCGGCCGTTGAAGGCTTGCTGGAGCGCGCGGTCGATGGCCACGGCGCGGTGGTCGGTGTAGTGGGGCCACCTGGCATCGGGAAGAGCCGTCTGGTGCGAGAAGTCGCCGCGATGGCAACCGCCCGGGGTGTGGAGGTATTCACCACCTTCTGCAAGTCGCACACCAGCCAGATCCCCTTCCATGCCGTGGCGCGGCTGCTGCGCGCGGCCACCGGCGTCGAGGGTCTTGACCCGCAGGCCGCCCGCGCCCGGATACGGGCTCAGGCTCCTGACGCCGAGGCTGAGGACTTGGTGCTCTTCGCCGACCTGCTGGGAATCCCCGATCCCACGGTTCCTCTGCCGCCGATTGATCCTGATGCCCGTCGGCGGCGTCTGACCGCACTGGTGAATGCCGCGTCGTTGGCCCGCGAAACCCCGGCGGTCTATGTCATCGAGGACGCCCATTGGATCGACGAGGTCAGCGAGTCGATGCTGGCCGAGTTCCTTACGGTGATCCCGCAGACGCCCTCGCTGGTGCTGCCCACCTACCGCCCGGAATATCAGGGTGTATTGACCCGGGTAGCCGGTGCCCAAACCATAGCCCTTGCGCCGCTGAGCAATCCGGAGACTGCGGCACTGGTCTCGCAGCTACTCGGTCCGGACCCCTCCGTTCGCGGCCTGGGCCAGACGATCGCTGATCGGGCCGCCGGTAATCCGTTCTTCGCCGAGGAGATCGTGCGCGAACTGGCCGAGCGTGGTGTGCTGCAGGGACAGCCCAAGGCATACACCTCGACCGCAGAAGTTGCTGATGTCAGTGTGCCCGCCACATTGCAGGCGACCATCGCCGCGCGCATCGATCGGCTCGACCCGAAAGCGAAACGCACGCTGAGCGCCGCCGCGGTGGTCGGCTCCCGGTTTGGCCTCGACCTACTCACCGTCCTGGGGATCCAACCGGTGGTTGCTGACCTGGTGGCGGCCCAGCTCATCGATCAGGTCAGATTCACTCGACAACCGGAGTATGTCTTTCACCACCCGCTGATTCGTGCGGTGGCCTATCAGGCTCAGCTCAAATCGGATCGCGCCGAGCTACACCGGAGGTTGGCCGCGACTATCGAAGGACGCGACCCCGAATCCGCTGACGAGAATGCCGCCTTGATCGCCGAACACCTGGAGGCCGCCGGTGATCTGCACGCGGCCTATGGCTGGCACATGCGCGCCGCAACGTGGGCGACTTACCGCGACATCGCCGCGGCGCGACTGAGTTGGGAGCGCGCCGTAAGGATCGCCGACGCATTACCCGCCGAGGACCCGCACCGAGCAGCCATGCGCATTGCCCCTCGCACCATGTTGTGCGGGACCGCCTGGCGAGTCCATGTGAACGTTGCCGACGCCCGCTTTGAGGAATTACGTGAGTTGTGCACCGCCGCCGGAGACAAGGCGTCACTGGCCATGGGGATGGCAGCGCTGGTGATGGATCGCACGCATCAGGCCCGGATCCGCGAGGCGTCGCGGCTGGCATCCGAAGCCTGGGCCCTCATCGAGTCGATCGGCGATCCGACCCTCACGGTGGGGCTATCCGTGCCAGTGATCTGGACCAAGCAAGAGAGTGCGGAGTGGCGTGACGTGCTGCGGTGGTCGCAGAGGGTCATCGACCTGGCCGACGGTGACCCGGTTAAAGGCAACTTCGTCATCGGGTCCCCGTTAGCGATCGCCTTGACGGCGCGGGCTGTTGCCCGTTGGTGCCTGGGTCGTCACGGATGGCGCGACGACATCCACCGTGCCGTCGCCATGGCGCGCAGCGTCGACCCCACGTCATACGTCCTGGTTGTCGCCAACGTCTACTTCAGTGGAATACCGGGTGGGGTGCTGAGACCCGACGATTCCGCGGTGTGCGAGATCGAGAATGCGCTACGGATTGCCGAGCGATCCGCTGATGACCGCGCGTTGGCGACCGCCCGGGTGACCCTGGGCGCTGCGCTGGTGCACTGCCATACGGATGGGGAGCGTGACCGGGGACAGAAGCTGCTGGCGGAAGTCAGGGAAGTGTTCCTGCGCCGGGGATACAACCTGTGCGATCTACCGATCGTCAACATCTACTTGGCGCGTGAGAGGGCTAGGCGCGAAGATCGCGATGGCGCCATAGCGCTCATGCGCGCGGCCGTCGACGATCTATTCCGCGAGGGACTTCTGCTGGGGTGGGGCTTTCCTGCGATGGGTGTTCTGGTGGAGACGCTGCTTGATCGCGGGGCCGACGCTGACGTGGCCGAAGCCGAGGCCGCAATCGACCGCCTGGCACGTCTGCCCATGAACGCCCCCGTGGTGCGCGAAATCTGGCTGTTGCGGCTACACGCTCTACTGGCGCGGGCGCGCGGTGATGCCGCGGCTTATGCGCACTTGAGGGATCGCTACCGCGACACGGCGAGAACGCTTGGCTTGGAGGGGCATATCGCGTGGGCCGAGGCAATGCCATGACGGACGGTAAGTCCGGAGGCTTGCCCGGTTTGTCTCGAAAGAGACGACATACGAGAGTCAAAAGTTGGTGTCGTAGATGGCACGGCGATATGGCGGACATCGCTGACCAGCGGTGACATGATACTGACGTGTATAACACTGGCGACGGTCACGGTGCGCTGACGGCGGCGGGAGTGTCGTGCGGGTCGTGCGGCACAGAACTGCCGCCGGACTCCAAATTCTGTAACGAATGCGGTGCACCGGTCACGCAGCTCAGCCGATCGGCGGAGTACAAGCAGGTCACGGTGCTGTTCGCCGACATAGTCCACTCAATGGACATCGCCTCTGCCCTCGGGGCGGAACGGCTGCGCGAGATCATGGCCGAACTCGTCAACATCACGACAGCGGTCGTGAAGCGCTACGGCGGCACGGTAGACAAGTTCACCGGCGACGGCATCATGGCAGTCTTCGGAGCGCCTCGAGCGTTGGAGGACCATGCCGTGCGGGCGTGTCTTGCGGCATTGGAAATCCAGGACGAACTCGCACGGTTGGCCGCGCAGGTTCGCGATCATGACGGCGTCGAACTGGCCTTGCGCATAGGGCTCAATTCGGGTCAAGTGATCGCCGGCGAAGTCGGTTCGGCTTCCTTGGGCTACACCACTATCGGCGAGCAGGTGGGGATGGCTCAGCGGATGGAGTCCGTCGCGCCGCCGGGTGGGGTGATGCTCAGCGCGTCGACCGCGCGACTTGTTGAGGGCGCTGCGGCTCTCAGCGAGCCCGAGCTGGTTCAGATCAAGGGCACGCACGAGCCGGTGCTGGCCCAGCGGCTGTTGGGCATTGAGCAACGGCAAGTTGCGGTCGAGCGTGCTGAGTCGAATCTGGTCGGTCGGCGTTGGGAGATGTCCGCCGTCGAGAGCTTGTTGGATCGCGCTGTCGACGGCCACGGCGCGGTGGTCGGCGTGGTGGGGTCACCGGGCATTGGCAAGAGCCGTCTGGTGCGCGAGGTCGCGGCGATCGCAGGTCGTCGTGGCGTGGAGGTGTTCACCACCTTCTGCGAATCGCACGCCACTGACGTTCCGTTTCGTGTCGTGGCCCGGCTGTTGCGCGCGACCACCGGGGCCGAGGGTCTTGACGGGCAGACCGCCCGCGATCGAGTGCGCAACCGGGTTCCCGGCGCAGACCCCGAGGATGTGCTGCTTCTCGATGACCTGCTGGGCATCGCCGATCCCGAGGTGACACTGCCCAAGATCGATCCGGATGCGCGGCGGCGGCGGTTGACGGCACTGGTGAATGCCGCCTCGCTGGCGCGGGAAGTCCCGGCGGTCTATGTCGTGGAGGACGCGCATTGGATCGATGAGGTCAGCGAGTCGATGCTGGCCGACTTCCTCACGGTGATCCCGCAGACACCGTCGCTGGTGTTGGTCACCTACCGACCCGAATATCGGGGCGCGTTGACGCGAGTAACGGGTGCCCACACCGTTGCCCTTGCGCCGCTGAGTGATTCAGAAACTACCGCGCTGGTCTCAGAGCTGCTCGGTCACGACCCGTCCGTTGGCGAGCTGGGCCAGAAGATCGCCGAGAGGGCCGCCGGGAATCCGTTTTTCGTCGAGGAGATGGTGCGCGAACTGGCCGAGCGTGGCGTGCTGCGCGGCGAGCCGGGCGCATACATGTCGGCGGCCGAGGTTAGCGAGGTCAGCGTGCCAGCCACGTTGCAGGCGACCATCGCCGCGCGCATCGACCGGCTTGATCCCAAAGCGAAACGCACGCTCAGCGCAGCGGCAGTCATCGGCTCGAGGTTCAGCCTCGACTTGCTGGAAACGCTGGGGATTGATCCTCTATTAGAGGATCTTGTGGGGGCCGAGCTCGTCGATCAGGTGAGGTTCACCCGGCAACCCGAGTATGTATTCCACCATCCGATGATTCGCACGGTGGCCTACGAATCACAACTCAGATCGGATCGCGCCGAGCTGCACCGGCGCGTCGCAACCGCGATCGAATCACGTGACCCGGCAACGGCTGATGAGAATGCCGCCTCGATTGCCGAACATCTGGAGGCCGCCGGTGATCTGCACGCCGCCTACGGCTGGCACATGCGCGCTGCAACCTGGGCGACCAACCGCGACATCGGCGCGGCGCACACCAGTTGGCGGTTGGCCCGACAAGTCGCCGACCGGCTGCCCGACGATGAGCCGGATAGAATGTCGATGCGCATCGCAGCACGCACCCTGTTGTGTGGAACCGCTTTTCGCGTGGGCGGCAGCGGCGCCGACACCGGCTTCGACGAATTGCGCAACCTCTGCACGGCCACGGGTGATCAGCGGTCGCTTGCCATCGGGATGGCCGGGTGCGTGATGAGCCACTTCTTTAATGCGCGTCGCCGCGAGGCTTCCCGCATCGCCAGCGAGCACGCCGAATTGCTCGAATCAATCGGCGATCCGACGCTTACGGTCGCACTGCTCCCCGTGGCAATAATCGCAAAGCACGAGACCATCGAGATGGCCGACGTCTTGCAGCTGGCGCAACGTGTCATCGACCTCGCCGACGGCGATCCCACTCGAGGCAACCTGATCTTCGGATCGCCTTTGGCAGTCGCAATCACGATGCGCGGCGTCGCCCGCTGTTACCTGTGCACTGCCGGCTGGAAAGACGACCTGGACCAGGCCATCGCGATGGCCCGCCGGCTCGAGCCCGTGACGCGTAGCGGCGTGATGGTCTGGACGTACGCGACGATGATCCCGTACGGCGTGCTGCTGCCCGATGCGACCGCGCTGCGCGACACCGCCGAAACGTTGGCAATCGCGGAGCACTCCGGCGACAACCTTGCGCTCGATGTCGCCCGAACTAGCCACGGCGTCACACTCTTCCACCACGGTGGCCCAGAGCGCAAAGCTGGCTTCGATTTACTTGCCAAGGTCCGCGAGAGTGCCCTAAACCAGCGGTACTCGTTGACAAGTATGCCGATTACCGATAGCCACATAGCGAGGGAGCGAGCCAGACTCGGTGATCTCGATGCCGCCATTGAACTGGCCCGGACTGTCGTCGATAACTTGTTCCCTTCGGGGGAATGCATCTGGAGCGCCTTTGCAGCCAGTGTCATGGTGGAAGGGCTGCTACAACGAGGCTTAGATGCAGATCTCAAGGAAGCTCGTGAAGCTATCGACCGGTTGGCGGCTGTGCCCACCGACCCCCGGTTCGCACTCCATGAAATCACCCTGCTGCGGCTGCAGGCTGTGCTGGCGCAGGCTCACGGCGATTCCGTCGTCTATGCGGACTTCAGGGATCGCTACCGCGACATGGCGAGATCGCTTGGCTTCGAGGGGCATATCGCCTGGGCTGAGGCGATGCCATGACGGCGACCGGTCGAGAGGCATGCCCACCATGTCCCAAAACAGACGACATATGAGAGTCTCAGAAGTCGGTCTCAACCCTCCCCGGCATCTGTCTCGCAAGCGATCGTTCGACTACGTTGAGTTACGCCAAATCGACTTGCTTGGGTGCTCAACGTTTCGTGCGGCGTAGTCGCGGATGACTGCTTGGATCGCGACGGGTTGCCAGAAATCTCCTTGGCGGGCAGACAGTTTCGTGTATCTACACCGACAAGCGGGTCATCCACCGTCGACATGACGGGCGAGGAAATCCAAGACGGCCCCGGCGAAAATGTCGTTGCGATCCCCGGCGACCATGTGTCCTGCGCCGCGGACATCGGTGAACTCAACCTGCGGGAAGCGCGACAGAAATTCGTCAGCACGCTCCTGGCTGACGAGGTCACTCATTTGGCCTCGAATCAGAAGCATGGGCACGCCGCTACGCAGGATCGCCTCAACGGCTGCGTGCATGCGATCGGCGTCGGTGACCTCAAATGGGGGAAACGGCGCGGTGCCGCTGATGAATTGCGGATCCCAGTGCCAGTACCAGCGATCACCGCGGCGGCGCAGGTTGGTGGTCAGCCCCTCCAGATCTGTGGGTCGGGGCCGATGCGGGTTGTACTCGGCGATCGCGTCAGCGACCTCTTCAAGTGAACCGAACCCCGATTCCACCCGGCCAGCCATGAAGTTGTGTATCCGAGTCGCTCCGGATTGCTCCATGTTCGGCACGATGTCGACCAAAACGACGGCGCTGGCAATGCCCGGCGAGAGCTCCCCCGCGAGAAGCATCGAGGTGAATCCACCCAGGGAGGCGCCAACGAGCACCGGTTGCGGAGGTAGTTTGCGCAGCACTTCCTGGACATCGCCGGCGAAGCTGACGACGCGATAATCGCCTTCGCTAGACCAGTCGGATTCTCCGTGGCCCCGCAAGTCGATCGTGACGGCTTGCCACCCACGCTTTGCGACAGCGGCGGCCGCCCGGCCCCACGAACGGCGGGTCTGCCCGCCGCCGTGCAGGAACACCACGGCACGCGCGTCAGGATCGCCCAGGCGGTCAGAGACGATGCGAACACCGCTCATCCCAGAGGTCGAGAACGATTCAGGTGCCATGAGCATCAGGGGTCATTCAGGAGATCCTAGGACGCCCCGAAGTTGAGCCTGCGTCGGCTTAACGCCAATACGATGCAGCATGGGTCGTCCTCATACCGGAGTCGGAGCAGCCACCATGCCGATGTATCCGCCCAACATGTTTTTCACATCGGAGTCTGTCACCGAAGGGCATCCCGACAAGCTTTGTGACCAAGTCTCGGATACGGTGCTGGACGCGTGCTTGACGGAGGATCCCGAATCACGGGTGGCGTGTGAGACATATGTGACGCTGGGCATGATGATCATCGGCGGGGAGATCACCACGCGGGCGCAATTCGACGTCGACAGCCTGGTCCGCCGCCTGGGCAATGAGATCGGCTACTCGTCGCCGCTGTACGGGTACGACGTCAACAGCGGCGGCATCCTGCGGGCATTTCACCAGCAGTCACCCGACATCGCTCAGGGGGTCTCCCGCGCCGGCGAAAAGCTCGGCGCCGGGGACCAGGGAACTATGTTCGGCTACGCCTGCCGGCAGACCGAGGAACTGATGCCGCTGCCGATCATGCTCGCGCACCGGCTTGCGATGCGGCTCGCCGAAGTGCGCAAACAGAAAGTGCTGCCCTTCCTCGGCCCCGACGGGAAGTCGCAAGTAACCGTGGAGTACCGCGATGGGAAGCCGGTGCGCGTGGACTACGTGGTGCTCGCGTGCCAGCACACACCCGACGTCGTGACGCCCAATGGCAAGTTCATGACAGAGGAGGCCAAGCAGCAGGTCATCGATGCTGTCGCGGGTCCGGCGCTCGGCGACCTCGTGGATGAGAAGACCACGTTCACGGTCAACGGCGCCGGCAAGTTCCTGGTGGGCGGTCCGCAGGCCGACACCGGTCTGACCGGCCGCAAGGTCATCGTCGATACCTATGGCGGCTGGGCGATGCACGGCGGTGGTGCCTTCAGCGGGAAGGACCCGACCAAGGTGGATCGTTCAGCCGGTTATATGGCGCGCTACGTGGCCAAGAACATCGTTGCCTCGGAGCTGGCGGACGAGTGCCTGCTGCAGTTGGCTTACTGCATCGGACAAGTCGACCCAGTGTCTGTCATGGTGAATACCTATGGGACCGGCAGGCTCGCCGATGGCGCGCTTTCGGCGCTGGTGCGAGACGTCTTCCCGCTGTCGCCGAAGGGGATGATTGATCATTTGAAGTTGCGCGAGCCGGTCTATCGCAAGACGGCCGCATATGGCCACTTCGGCCGTCCCGGTTTCAGTTGGGAGAACGTGGATGCCATTGAGGCGCTGCTGGCCAAGGCGCGGAAGCGGCCCGGATCATAGGATCGCCCAATGCATCTTGACGAGTACATGTCATTGGATGCGACTGCTCTGGCTGAGCTGGTCGAGCGCAAACAGGTCACGCCGGCCGAACTTCTTGCTTTGGCGCGCCGACGCGCCGACGCGGTCAATCCAAGGTTGAACGCGATCGTCCGCCGACTCGATGATGTCGCCGATAGTCAAGCCGCCAACCCGGATCTGCGCGGAACGTTTGCCGGTGTGCCCTTTCTGATCAAAGACCTTGATCAGGAGTATGCGGGCTTTCCCACGTCACGCGGGTCTCGGTCGCTGGCCAACGATGTGGCCAACCGGCACGCCCTGGTCACGCAGCGGTTCCTGGACGCGGGCCTGGTCATCTTCGGCAAAACCAATACCCCCGAGTTCGGGGCCAAGGGCGTGACGGAATCCGAGTACTTGGGTCCGGCTCGAAACCCCTGGAACCCAAAGCACACTCCCGGCGGCTCGTCGGGCGGATCCGGAGCGGCGGTTGCGGCGGGCATCGTTCCGGCAGCAGGGGCCAACGACGGTGGCGGATCGATCCGCATTCCCGCCGCCTGCAACGGACTCGTCGGCCTCAAGACCAGCCGGGGGCTGTCGCCCTATGGACCGCAGACCGGCGAGCCGATGTTCGGCATGGCGACCCAGGGCGTCGTTTCGCGCACTGTACGCGACAGCGCCGCCCTCTATGACGGCATCATCGGCCCCAATCCGCGCGCCGCCTATCGGGTTGCGCTGCCCGACGGCCTGTTCGCCGAACACATCAAGAGTCCTCCTGGCGCCCTGAAAATCGGGTACTCGACGTTCTCGGCGATCAACCCGCATCCGGACGGGGAAGCCATCGCCGCAGTCGAAGAAGCGGCGACGCTCCTCACTGACTTAGGCCACCACGTCGAGGAAGTCCAACCGCCATACGACGACGACGCATTGGCGCGCGACTTTCTCACCATCTGGTTCGCGCAGCTCTACCAACAAGTCGCCGAAATCAGACAGCGAACCAGGGCCCGCGACAGCGACTTTGAAGCCGACACTCTTGCCGTGTGTGAGCTCGCCCGATCCGCTGGCGTCCTGGCGCCGATGCTTGCGTTGGAGAACCGAAACAGCTACATCCAGTCCCTGGCGACCTTCCACGAGAGCTACGACTACTTCCTGACCCCCACCTTGGCCACTCCGCCCCTTGTGGTCGGTGCCACGGCGACGTCGCACCGCTTGCAGATAGTGGCCCGGGTCATGAGCAAGTTGCATGCCGGAAAAGTGTTGGCGCTCAGCGGGATTTTGGATGACCTGATCCAAGAGAGCCTGGGCTGGGTGCCCTACACGCAGCTCGCCAACCTCACCGGGCGGCCTGCCATCAGTGTGCCGCTGCATTGGACAACCGCCGGGCTTCCCCTGGGCGTGCAGTTCGTCGGGCGACTGGGCGCGGACGGCGATCTCTTGCAGTTGGCGGCGCAACTTGAAGAAGCCCATCCATGGGCCCACCGGCATCCGGCACCCGCCTTACCGGCGAGTCGGTGTTAGTGCTCGTCGTAGTGCTCGCCGTGAGCCGCGTGCCGGCATCCGTCGTGCACATAGTCGACATGATCCCCGTGTGGGATCGCGACATGGCCACACCCTTGACCGTGGACATGGTCATGATGCTCGTGCACCGCGTGGCCGGATGGCTCACATTCGTCGTAATGATCCTCGTGCTGTCGATGAAGGTGACCGTCATGCACGTAGTCGACGTGATCCCCGTGTGGGATCGCGACATGGCCGCATCCTTCGCCGTGTGCATGATCATGTTCAACGTGCTGGTTGTGGGTTGCGCTGGTCATTGCTTCTCACCGCCGTACCGGATTTTGACTCACAAGCTGCTGGCGCATCTCAACTTTAGTGACGGTTGTTGCACGGCGCCAGCGTCAAATGTCACCTCGCCCGGTCCGATTCTGAAGGGGACTCCAACCTCTAGCGCGGTTCTTCATCGTCCGGACGAAGGGTTTCTATAGTCCCGCGCTGTACCCCGGCGGACCCGCTGCCAAGATGAGCGAGCTCCCCTCAATCGGAGTCGCTGTCGGCCGTCGACCACCAGTATTCGATAAACGGTTCCATCGCCCGGCTGACAAGCTCGACGCGTGGTCCGGTCGGACCCTTGCAATACGCCCACAGCAGGCTTCCGGATCCATCCGGGTTGTACGACTTCACCTCGTAGCGCATGCCATTGGCTTCCAACATCGCCAGGTCCGCTTCGACATCGTCAGACCAGTAGCCCAGAGCGACCAACCTCACCTCGCTGGGGAAATTCAGTTTCCGGCCTCCTGACCCACCACCGGCAGCGGGGCCGGCGCCACGTCGACGACGAAACTCACGTAAAAGTGCCCGTCGGGTTCGCGGATGACCGTGACCGACGATGGCTCGCCCGGCAGCTCGCGCGACCACCGCACCCGAACCTGGCCCACCTTCGCCACAAACAACCACCCATTGCCACGGATGCTGAATCCGTTGCGGGTGAGCCGAAACGACTGCCGGTGATCCTTGCGCGATTTCATACGCGGCCGACCGAGTTGGCGGCCCTTGCGTCTCCCCGTGTGGGAGTCGACGAAGCTTCGCCACGCCCGGCGCGAGTCGTTGACCGACTGCACCAACGCCACGCTGGGCACCTCGGAAAGCCAGCCACGCTCGGCGGTCTTCTTGGCTTGGGTGATCACCTGGCGCTGCATCTCGCTGTCGGACAGTTTCACCCCGGCCCGGTATGCCTCAACGCGGACCCGGAGCACGTCGTTGAACACCACCCGCCAGCATCCGAACACCCGCGCCAGCATCTGCTGCTGGGCACATGTCGGTTCGATGCGGTACCGGTAACGCATCTGCACACCACAACCGTAAGGCCGACCACTGACAACCCCGACCTATCGCCGCGCCCGGCACAGCGTGTCGGCGCTGCACGCGCACCTGGTGTTCGTGACCAAATACCGCCGGCCGGTGTTCACCGACGCGATGCTCACGTTCTGCGAGCACACCATGCGCGCCGATCATCAAGCAATACCTCGACGGCCAAGCACGCCCCTCTAAGCGCCGGGCTCCTCCCGGCGACAGACGGGATGCGCTAACCCCGGGCTCAAGCCCGAGGCTTGCGCGCAAGAAAGTTCCGGTCAGACCACGCGCCCCGTCTTCGGCCAGCAGTTCGATAGCCGCATCGCACAGGTCACGACGCCGTTGCTCGGCGTTGGGCTTTTTTCTCATCGCGCCGCTGTCGGCCGGCTTAGCCAATCGTTTCCCAGAAGCGGGTGAGAGCCTCCGCGCCGCGCGCCGGGTCCTGCACCATCCACCAGTGTCCGAGTCCGTCGAGCACCTCCGTGCGGGCCCCGGCTCGGTCGGCGGCCCGGCGCCGGTTATCGGCGGGGCCGATGTATGGGTCCTCGGTGGCCAGCAGTGAAAGTCCAGGCCGAGCCGCGGCGTTCTCCAACGCGCGGCCAGCCTCAGCCATCGCGGGTTGGCGCGCCGAGCGATACAACAATAGGATCGCCCGACCCATCTCCGGACCCTGTGCCGCTGCGATCGAGGTCGCAATGTCCATGGGAATACCCAACGAGGCCATCTGTCCTGCGCGGTCCTCGACCGTGCCGCCAAGCATCGTGTTCACCAGCTCTTCGCCGTCACCCGGCGTCTGCCACACCTGCGCGAGGTCATGCCAAACGTAGTCCGGATCGAATAACCCGACGGCGTCGCTGGCCCAGCTGCGTACGAGTTCCGGTCGATGCACCACCGCGTTCACCACGTGGCCGCCGCCCCAGTCGTGCCCGACAAGGTCGACCGGTTCGTCGATTTGCGCCAACTCTCTCTCAAGCCAGTCGCGGTAAGCCAGGTAGGTCGCGGGGAAATCCTCGGGCAGCGGAGCGCCGAAGCCCGGTGGTGACAGCCGCACCACATCCTTGCGCCCAAGGGCATCGACCAACGGCCCCCAGATAGCGTCAGTCTCGGGATTGCCATGCACCAGAACCACAGTCATGGTGACAATCCTGGCACGGCGCAACGGTTGATTGTCACGTCACAAGGCACGGCTATCGGACCGACCAGCTGCTTGGGCTTGCCGAGGTTTGTTATTGCGTTGCCGGCGAAGTAAATTGACGGCCGCAACCCGGCAAATGAACGCGGGCTGGAGCAGTCGAGCAGGCGGGTCGACAAGGCCTTGGACCCTGAAGAACCGTGCGCCGACACGAGGGTCGGACTCACATGCGGTCAGCACCCAATCCACAAGCCGGTTACTAACGCGCATCGACGGCGACCGGCGCCCCTCTACTTCCGGGAAGGTCAGGTCAGAACCCGCCGCTATCTGCCATGCCACCCCAATCGGTTTCGCCGCGGCACGAAAGTATCGACGAGACACACCGGTGCCGCCGCGACGCAGGCAGTCCCGCAAGGCGATAGCGTCCAACGCCGACACTGTCATCCCTTGCCCGTAGATGGGATTGAAACTGCAGATCGCATCGCCGCAGACAAGCAGACCGTCGGGGAATCGTTGCATCTTGTCGTAGCGTCGCCACTGGCTGGACGGCATGCGGTGTTGTACCGCCTCCCCGATTGGTTCGGCGGCCCGCACTGCGGCCAGCAGGTGGGCCGGGCCGTACTCCTCGGCGAAGGACAGCATGCCGGCCAGATCACGAGGCGGCTCGTGCCCCACCATCCCGAACACCGTGAATACCCACGTGTCCTTCTCATAGCTCGTCAGAAACATCCCGGTCGGCCGGCCGGGCGCGGCGCCGATGAGGGCCAACATCTCCTTGACAGTGCCTGGCGGAATCCGCACCAGTTGGCTGGCGTAGGTCGTATGCATGACGATGTGCTCTTCGGCCGGTCGCCCATACCCGAGGCTCTCCAAAAATGCCGGCGTATGCGCCCCGCGGCCCATCGCGTCCATCACTAGGTCGGCGGTCAACTCCTGTTCGGCGCCGGTGTCGCGGCTTACCACCCGCACCCCGGTGACGCGATCCCGATCCGCCGTTGACGTCAACTCGGCTACGTCATGACCTTCCAGAATCGCCACGTTCCTAATCTCCCGGAGGCGACGTCGGACATGGCATTCCAGAAGAGGCCTGCTTGGGATATACATCGGCATTGCTTGGAGAAGCGCCAGTGCTTTGTGATCGATGTCTGCCTTGCCGGACCGGAACATCTCGTGGCCGCCGAAGGACCCGAAAAGCTTGGATAGGTCCCCGTCGTCCCAGACGGGAGCACCGTCGGCAACCAGCTCGTTCAGAATTCGGGGGAAGAGATCCTCCAAGATTTGAGCGCCGCGCGCCAGCAGCACATGGATATGCCGACCTTGCGGCACCCCTCGCCGGTTAGCGGGATCGTCGGGCAATACATCTCGCTCGACCACCGTGACGGTCCGGAAGAAATCGGACAGCACCCTCGCGGCAAGGAGCCCACCCATGCTCGCCCCGAGAACGACCGCGCGCTCACCCAATTCGGGCATGGTCACACCCCTACGCCACTGTTGATGGTTCGCCTTCGTCTGCCGGAGCAGCATTCAGAAAGGTACCAGCCGATCTACACGAATTTCAGAGAATTGGGTGATCACGGCCGTCTCCACTAGAGCGCCGCGCGGTCGGCTCATTCACGGCGCAAACGGTCGAAGATCTCGCGGTAGTACATCCCGTCGCGCAGTCTGACAACATGATCCGCGGTCATCGGGTGGTGAACCTGTGCGGGTCGAACAAGGAAATCGGGTGGTCGGTGGCGCGATCGATGGCCAGGTCGGCAAGGATCTCACCGACTACCGGAACGAATTTAAAGCCGTGCCCCGAGAATCCGCATGCCACGGTGACGTCGGCGCACTGCGGGTGCCGGGCGATGACGAAGTGCCGGTCGGGTGTGTTGGAGTACATGCAGGTCGCAGTGCGCAGGCACGTGCCCGCCAGAGCCGGCAACAACTCTTCGACCCGCGCGGTCAGCTCGCTGATCTCGTGCGCGTGTACCACCCGGTCGATGGTGTCCGGCGTGCAGGGGATCCCCTTGCGGGCGAAGGCGACTTTCACACCGCCGCGCGGCCCGTCGATTGCCGGAAACCCGTATGCCTGTATGCCCGAGGCATTCTCGTCGATGAAGATGGGATGATCCTCGAACCCGGATACCCCACCGATCGGGTCCAGCCAGTACATCACCGCACGTTCCACCGTGATCGGCACACCGAAGTGACCCAGCAGCTGCGGCGCCCAGGGACCCGGGCAAATCACCAACTGTTCAGCCGAGTAGGACCCACGGGTGGTGGTGACACGCAACCCAGCGGCGGTCTGGTTCCAGTCCAGCACTGGCTCACCGAATTGCAGTGTCGCTCCTGACTTTTCAGCGAGATCCAGATGTGCACGCACGGTCAGCTCCGGGCGCGCGAACCCGGCTTTGGCTTCGTAGAGCGCGATATCTGCAGGGTCGGGGGTGAAGTTCGGGAACCGGGCGGTGATCTCGGTGGAGTCGAGCACCTCGTACGGCAGATCCCATTGCCGACTGGCACGCAGGCTACCGGCTACGGTCAGGCAGTCCGGCGGGCCGATGAAAAGACCTCCGGTGAGTCGGTAGACGTCGCGTTGGGCGTCGGCGGCCAGCTTCTCCCATAGCTCGTAGGCTCGCAGCAGCAGCGGCACATAGCCGGGGTCTTCGAAATAGGTCTGGCGGATGATCCGAGACCCGCCGTGGCTGGATCCTTTGTCGTGAGCGGGCTGATGGCGCTCCAGGCCGAGTACTCGGCGTCCCCGGGCGGCCAAGTGATACGCGGCGGCACTTCCCATACCGCCCAAACCGACCACAATGACGTCGTAACCCGATGTGGCGCTGGTCATGCCGAATTACCTCCAGATCCGGCCGGCTCAGGGTCGACGACCGACCCTTTCGGTGTGAGGTCGCTTCATCCAACCGCGTGCCCTGGCAAGTAGGCAACATGGTGTGGTTCGGCGGGACGTACGGCGAGACTGCCGAGTGAGCCGCTTACACTCCAGCCGTGATGCATCCTGTGCAAACGAGGCACGCATTGAACAAGCTCCCGGTTTTAGTTGGGATTGCCGTCGTGCTGGTGCTCGCGGTGCTCGCGATACCGGTCAAGCAAAGGTGCGGTGCGCCAGGCTACTCGTGCGCTACGGCGGTGGATGCGCAGGGCAACGTTCACTACTACTACGAGGTTGAGCCGCTCGGCGTATACCTCGCTGAAATCATCACGGGCTCGAATATTCGTTTTTATTACAAGTCGGGCGAGGAACTCGTAAAAGTCCGATAGCTGCGTGGCCTGGGAGAGAACATTCGCAAACGCATCAGTCGAAGTGCTGCCACAGCAGGACTGGTCGTGACAGCCCTGCTGACGTTCAGCGCACCCGCGGACGGTGTGGTGGTCGTCAATGCGCACCAAAGCATCTGCGGTGCAACTGCTCTGTGCGCCATCGATCCGGCACCCGATGGTGGTGATCAGGCCACCGCTGAGCGAAAGATTATCGACGGCTACATCAAGAAGCAGATCGATTGCACGCCAGACCTGCCACCCAACCCGCAGTCCCTCAGCTGGGATCCGCCAGGCTTCGCGCCATACGTCGGGGGTTCTGGTGTCATTCACCATGCCGATCCACGACTGGGCGGGCAGTATCGCGCCGACTATGTGAACGGCCGATCGCACATTGAATACCTGTATTGCTGACCTGGCGCCTCAGTCACGCGCCATCACGATCCTCGTTCGGCCAGAACAGGTTTCACTAACCGTGACAGATCTGTGCCGCGTATCCGACCGGCGGGGCCGGCGGCGTGTTCAGCTGAGACGAGACGGTGAGCTCAGGGCTCACCAACGCTTTGGTGATTCCGAATTTGGTCAGGTCGAGGCTGATCTCGACGGTATCGGCAGCGGTCCTGCCGGCATGAGTCTGCTTGTTGGACCGGACGTTCTTCTTGCTGGGTCCTGTTTGGGTGCTTGAGATGGCCAGATTATCGGTGCCCTGCTGCGGGCCCAGTTCGGCGAACACTGTTCCGTTGTTGGCGATGCTGTACGTCAGCGCGTAGCCGACCCAACCCGAGGTTGGCGAATCCATACTCGGCGATGGCGGCAGTGGCTGCGTGAATCGAACCACCAGCTGCAGCACGTTGCCCCGGAGATGCGTGACGCCGACCGAGGCCACGGTTATTGAAGGCGGCGGGGTGGGGCCGGACTGCACCTGGCAAATGAGTCGGCCCGGCAGTTGGGACCAGTCGTCTCGCGGCGGCTTCATCCAGGCATAGAAGCCGACGACGACCATGGTCAGCAACAAGGCGATGGGAATGACCAACCGCGGTCCCGGCGGGATCCTGTTCCAGACCCGCCGCAATCCGTGGACGGAAGGTGCCGGATTGGCATCGTCTGACGGGTTGTATCCGCCCGGCGACGAGTTGGGGTCAACCTCGTCAGCCCACGTGTTCCTCCTGAGACCTTCCCGAGACACTCCCAGCGGAGAAGCTCGGCGCATTCTAGCCAGAACGTGCTGGTAGCGCGAAGATTGCGGCCGTGAAGTTCGCCCGGTCCGCCGAGTGAGCCAGCCCACATCGACATCATTGATTGTGGGCTTCACAGCAAGCTACCGCATACTTGACCTCATGCTTTTAGCGACATCACCGCAAACCGCTCTTGCGGTATTGGGTGATGCGCTGGTTATGGGTCGAGGTTTATGATGGCACGCTCTGGCGGTGCTCATCGCCGCCATCGAGCCGTTCGTCAGGCGTCACCTCTCAGCAAAGGGCTGACGCGTGGCTTCATGACGCTGGTGTCAGTGGCGGCACTGCTACTGACCGGAGCGGGATATTACGCGGCGCACGGGGCACTGGGCGGGATCACCATTTCGCAGGCTTTGAGCCCAGAAGATCCGCGTTCCAGCGGCGACAACATGAACATCCTGCTCATCGGACTGGACTCACGGAAAGACCAGGACGGCAACGACCTGCCCTGGTCAATCTTGAAGCATTTGCACGCCGGCGATTCCGATGACGGCGGCTACAACACCAACACCCTGATACTCGTGCACGTCGGGGCCGACGAGAAAGTCGTCGCCTTTTCCATCCCCCGCGATGACTGGGTGCCCTTCAATGGTGTTCCGGGATACAACCACATCAAGATCAAAGAAGCATACGGACTCACCAAACAATACGTCGCGCAGAAGCTCGCCAACCAGGGTGCGAGCAGCCAGAAAGAACTCGAGACAAAGGGCCGCGAAGCCGGCCGGGCGGCAACCCTACGCGCGGTGCGAAGCCTCACTGGCGTTCCGATCGACTACTTCGCCGAGATCAATTTGGCGGGTTTCTACGATTTGGCGCAGACCTTGGGCGGTGTTGAGGTGTGCCTGAACCACGCCGTCTACGACTCGTATTCCGGTGCCGACTTCCCGGCCGGGCGACAGAGACTGGATGCTTCCCAGGCGCTTTCGTTCGTCCGGCAGCGTCACGGCCTGGAAAACGGGGACCTGGACCGCACCCATCGGCAGCAAGCATTCATTTCGTCGGTCATGCAGGAACTGCAGGATTCAGGCACCTTCACCAACCTGGACAAGCTCAAGAGCCTGATGGGAGTGGCTCGCAAAGATGTCGTGCTGTCGTCCGGTTGGGACGAGGACATGATCCAACGGCTGGGAGCGCTGGCCGGGGGTAACGTCGAATTCCGGACGCTGCCGGTGGTGCGTTACGACAACATCGACGGCCAGGACGTCAACATCATCGACCCGGCCGCGATCAAGGCCGAGGTGGCCGCAGCGATCGGCGGCGCCCCATCGACGACCACGCCCGCCACCACAGCCAGCAAACCCAATCCGTCCACCGTTGTCGACGTGATCAATTCCGGCAGCATGAGCGGACTTGCCTCCGAGGTATCCCACGCGCTGAAAAAACAGGGCTACACCGCTGGTCAGGTCCGCGACCGCAACTCGGGCGAGCCGACCGCCACCACGATCGAGTATGGCGCCGGCGCGGAATCCGACGCACGTAACGTGGCGGCCGTGCTTGGCCTCGACGCCCCCAATCAACCGGATCCCAGCGTCCAGCCCGGACACATCCGGGTGACCGTGGATACCAACTTCTCGATGCCGGCCGTCGACGACACCACCACGGACGAAACGACGACGACCACCACAACGACCACCAAGACGAGTCCCTATGGGTACGGAACCACCACCTACCCATCACCCGATCAAGGCAAACCCATCGACGGCGGCGGAGTCCCTTGCGTCAACTAGGCGCGCTCTTAGGCGTGCGTGCCGCCGTCGATGCGGATTTCGGTGCCGGTGATGAACGCGCCGTCCTCAGACACCAGCATGGCGATCACGCCGGCGACCGCAGCGGGATCGGCCATCCCGGCGCCGCTGGATTCCAGCGTGGTGGGCAAGATCGGCATCAGCCTGGAAAACAGTGACCAGTCAGCATCTTTCGGAATGTATCCCCCAGTGGCATCGGTAATCCCGGACTTGATACTGCCCGGCGCCACGCACACCGCACGCAGACCTTCGCGTGCGTATTCGAGTGCCAAAGAATGTGTGAAGGCCTGGATTCCACCCTTGCTCGCCGCGTAGGCCGCCATATATGGATGGGCGAAAGATGCCGACGTAGAGCTGAAGTTCACGATCGCACTGCGCGAATTCGCCAGTAACGCCGGCAGTGCTTCACGGACTACCAGAAAGGTACCGGTCAGGTTGACGCCGACAATCTGATTCCACAGTTCCAGGCTGGTCTCGTGTGTGTGCGCGGCGCGCAAAATGCCGGCCGCGTTGATCAGCGAATCCAGGCCGCCGAGTGTTTCGACGGCCCAGCACACGCCGTCGATCACCGAGTCCTCGTTACCGACGTCCATCGGCATGGTGGTGAGGCGGTCAGCAGTTGCGGCCTCGTCTGCCCGGGCCCGGGTGGTGTCCAGGCCGCCGGCCGCGATGTCGGCGGCCACCACGGTGGCGCCCTCGTCCAGCAGCCGCAGCGCCGTGGCCTGTCCGATCCCCGAGGCGGCGCCGGTCACCAGGATCCGGTTGCCCTCAAGTCGCTTCATCTGCTTCTCCCGTGCCGTCCCGTCGCTAGGCGTGCCCATCATCGCAAAGTGCGGGATGGTAGATGCATGGACATCGGATTCATCGGCCTGGGAAACATGGGCCGGGGCATGGCTACGAACCTGATGAAGGCGGGTCACCACGTCACCGTCTACAACCGTTCGCCCGGCAAGGCGGAAGCCCTTGTCCAGCTCGGCGCGACCGCGGCGGGCACCGTCGCCCAAGCAAGCAATGGTGAGGTCGTGTTCACCATGCTGTCCGACGACCAGGCCGTCGAGAGCGTGGCGTTAGGCGAGGACGGCATCGTGGCTTCGCTGGCACCAGGCGCCACGCACGTGTCGTCGAGCACCATCAGCGTCGCCCTGTCGGAGCGCCTGGCGGCCGCGCACGCCGAAGCCGGTCAGCGGTATGCCGCGGCGCCGGTGTTCGGCAGGCCCGAGGCAGCCGCAGCCGCAAAGCTTTTCGTCATCGCGGCCGGCGCCCCGCAGGTTCTGGAGCCGTTGGTCTCGCTGTTCGATGTGATCGGCCAGCATACCTTTGTGGTGTCCGAGCAGCCGCACGCTGCCAACCTGGTGAAGCTGAGCGGCAACTTCCTGATCGCGTCGGCCATCGAGACCGTCGGCGAGGCCGTCGCGCTGGTCGCCAAGGCCGGTGTCGACAGGCTGCAGTACGTCGACATCCTCACCTCGACGCTGTTCGCAGCGCCGGCATATCAGACCTATGGCGGGCTGATCGCCCGACAGGAATTCGAGCCGGCCGGGTTCGCGGCGAGCCTCGGCCTCAAAGACGTTCGGCTGGTGCTCGCGGCCGCAGAGCAGCTACAAGTGCCACTGCCCGTGGCCAGCCTGCTGCGCGACCGCTTGCTCACCCTGGTGGCAACCGGTGGCGGGCACCTGGACTGGTCGGCGGTCGCTACGCTCGCCGACCGGGATGCCGGCGGCGCTTCGACGTCAGGCTCACACCACTCCGCGTAGCCCGTCGGCACCGAACACGGGTTCCAGCATCGCGGAGAAGTCCGGGCCGCGTCGCAAGATGTGCCCGCCGTCGACGTTGATGCACTGTCCGGTGATCCAGCTGGCCGCATCGCTGAGCAAGAACATCGCCAGGTTGGCCACGTCCTCGACCTCACCCGCGCGCGGCAGCGGCGTGCAGAGCGCGTAGTCCGCGCTCAGCTCTGGCGACTCGGTAATGGGTGCAACCAGATCCGTGCGGATCAGGCCGGGGCGGATGCTGTTGACCCGCACCCACGACGGGCCCAGCTCGTCGGCGGCCAGCATCATCATGTGGTCGACGGCCGACTTGGTGACCCCGTAGGCACCGAACCAACGATGGGTGTTGCTGGCCGCGATCGACGAGATGCCCACGAATGACCCGCCGCCGCCGCGCACCAACTCACGCGCGACGTGCTTGAGCACGTACATGGTGCCGTTGACGTTGAGGTCGACCGTTCGTCGCCATGCCTCCGAGTCGATCTGGGTGATCGGCCCGATGGTCTCCGAACCGCCCGCGCAATGCACCGCACCGTATAGCCGGCCGTGCCACGCCGTCGCGGCCACTACCGCGCGAGCGGCCTCCTCCTCGTTGGTGATGTCGGCGGGCTCATAGCGAATCGAACCGCCGTTAGCCTCGAGCACTTCGATGTCTTTGACGGCCGCCGCCAGCCGGTCGGCATTGCGGCCGACGATCACGACGGAGGCCCCGGCGGCGACCAACCCGGCGGCGACCCCCTTGCCGATTCCACTGCCACCACCGGTGATCAGATACGTCCGGTCTTCGAAAGAAAGCTGCACCCGAGCCCCTCTCAAACTGAAACAGGTTCTAGCTATCGAACCATGCGGCCGTCGACGCGGATATCGCTCCCCGGGGCGACTCCCACCTGGCAAGCGCATCGGTCACATCTGCCACACAAGTCTCCGCGGACCGGTGTGCCGCGTTGACTCATCAAAAATGCCCGCCTGGTCCTTTCGTTGCCTCATGTGAGAATGCCCGCGTACGGCGTGTCGTTGAGGCCTGTGGGGTGGGGGCTGGGCTACCGCCGGATGATGGAGTTGACGTTGGCGCAGCGCACTGCCGTGACGAGGGCGATCGCGGTCCGCTACAAGCGGGCGGGTAAGGCCGAGAAGGTAAAAATTCTTGACGAGTTGTGTGCCACCACGGGGTGGCATCGTGATCATGCCCGTAAGGCATTGCGGGGCGCGCTGCGGCCACGCGTAGTGGGTGCGCGGCGGCCGCGTCCACCGAAGTATGGGCCGAAAGCGGTTGCCGCGCTGGTGTTGTGCTGGTCTGTGTTGGGGATGCCGGCAGGTAAGAGGCTGGCACCGATGCTGGGTGAGTTGGTGGCGGTGCTGCGCCGGTTCGGCGAGTTGGACATCGACGAGGACACCGCGGCGCTGCTGGTAGGCATGTCCGCGGCCACCGTCGACCGTCGGTTGGCCCCGGAGCGCAAGAAATACGCAGTTAGGGGACGCTCACGCACCAAGCCCGGCACCCTGCTCAAAAGCCAGATCCCGGTGCGCACGTGGGCCGACTGGGACGACGCCGTACCGGGATTCGTCGAGATCGACCTGGTCAGCCATGACGGCGGCAACCCCGCGGGCGAGCATGCCTGGACACTGACGGTCACCGACATCGCCACGGGCTGGACCGAGAACCGCAGCGTGCCCAGCAAGGCCCTCAAAGGGGTCATGGCCGCCCTCGACGACATCACCGCGGTAATGCCCTTCCCGATCCGCGGCATCGATTCCGACAACGGCTCGGAGTTCATCAACTTTCACCTGCTCGACTGGTGCTGCAAGCACCAGATCACCTTCACCCGCTCGCGTGCAGGCAACAAGAACGACGGCTGCCACGTCGAGCAGAAGAACTGGACCACCGTGCGCGCCCTAGTCGGCTACCACCGCTACGACACACCCGCAGAACTTGTGCTACTCAACAAGATCTGGACGCTGCAGTCCTTGCTGACCAACTACTTCTACCCCCAACAGAAACTCATCTTTAAAGCCCGCGACGGCGCGAAAATCACCAAGAAGTACGACACCGCCGCCACCCCGCACCGCCGCGCACAAACACACCCAAACCTGCCCACCACCGCCAAAGCGGACCTGACCCGCACCTACCTCGACATCAACCCCGCCGCCCTGCAACGCCAAATTCAGGCCCTGATGACCGAACTACTCACCTTGGCCATCACCAAGGCTGGACCCAAGCGCACAGCCCCGCCCACGCGGGCACCAACAAACGAGGCAACGAACCAGCTGTCGCGGGCATCCGGCACATGAGGCAACGAATACCGTCGCGGGCATATTGACATGAGGCAACAGGGTGCGACTATTTGCCCGCGACAACTGGACTGCCTCGTCGCCTCCGGTTATGCCGTCGATGCGTTTGTCGCTGAGAGGCGGGCACAACGAATGTCTCGTCGGCCGCATGGGGCAGATGTCCCCATCGCGGCGTCAGGGTTTATCGCGGCGCGCCAGCTTCGTCGGCTTGGCGTTACGCCAGTCCTCGACATCGGGCGGCAGCCCGACCGGGTATCTGTTCTCGTTATGGGCCGCCCAGTGTGCGTGCCCCAGTTCGTGAATGTGGAACGCGTGCCGCAGCGCCTCGGTGAATCCCATCGCGTCGCAGGCGGCGTTGACCGAGTCTTTGATCAGCAACGCCGCCATCGTGGGCCGCTCGGCGATGCGGCGCGCGAATTCCAGGGTCTTGTCCGCCAGCTCGTCGACCGGGAATACCTTGGACACCATGCCTAGCCGGTACGCCTCGTCGGCGTCCAGCGCATCACCGGTCAACAACAGCTCTTTGGCCTTGCGCGGACCGAATTCCCAAGGGTGAGCGTAGTATTCGACGCCCGGCATACCCATTCGCACGGCGACCACGTCGCTGAACTTCGCGTTGTCGGCGGCGACGATCAGATCGCACGCCCAGATCAGCATCAGGCCCGCCGAGATCGCGTTGCCTTGCACCTGGGCGATGGTGATTTTGCGCAGATCGCGCCAGCGGCAGGTGTTTTGGAAGAAGTAATGCCACTCTTGCAGGTAGGTCTTTTCCGCGATGGGATCGCGGGTGGCGCCATTTGAGCGAAAGCTTGGGTGCTGCCCCGGGCCGGGTTGCCGCTCCGCCAGCGCCAACTCTGAGCCCAGGTCGTGACCGGCGGAGAAGTTCTTGCCGCGCGCAGCCAGGATCACCACGCGAACGGTGTCGTCGGCCTCGGCACGCAAGAACGCCTCGTCGAGCTGAACCAGCAGGCCGCGGCTTTGCGCGTTGTGGGCGTCGGGCCGGTTGAGCCAGATCCGGGCGATGCGGCCCTCGTCGAGGGTTTCATAGGCCACCAGCTCATCGGCGTTGGCGTTGGTCGCCGCGGCGCTGGCTTGATCAGAGAGTGTCATTCCGCCTACCTCGTTCGTTGTCAAATCCGCGTTGTTTTACACATTACGGCCAGTGTGTAAGCGGGTCGTCGCTGGGTTAGTCGGCCGTCAGCCGATGCTGGCTCCGCAACATCGGAGGCCCTACCGAGCCAAGCGATTCAGATGACGGCCGCCGTCGGTTTCCGGTGTCACGCCGAATTATGGCCGATCCAGTGCGGCCGCCAGGAGACCGCGGCCGATTTGAGCAGGCCCAGGGAGCGGGCGAGTTCTGCGTTCTCTTGCTTGAGCTGCGCAAGTTCGGTGGACTGCTCAGAGACCACACCCGGACCGCCATTGTCGATCGGGCTCCTACGTGTCCGCTCGTGGACCGTCTCGGTGAACCGTATTGCCGAGTATGTCGGTGACCGCCCGAATCGCCATCCGCTCCAGGTCATGGCGCCCGTGAACCGAGGCGACCGTACGCGTCCGCTCGAGGTGCGACGCCCCGTTGACCGCGGCACGCGTCGGCACCGCCCTTAGTTGCTGCGGGTAGGGGCGCGCCACCTGGCTGGTTGCGGCCTCTGCGCCAGCACGAGAGGCGACCGCTTGCGGTTGGTCCAATAGCTGGTGAAGTTCGGTTTTCTGCTGGGCGAGCTCGGCTTCCCGCCGGCGAAGCCCGGCTTCCCGCTGGGCCAGGTGGGCTTCCTGGTGTGCGAGTTGAGCCTCGTGCTGCGCAGCCTGGGCTTCTCGCTGCGCAACCTGGGCTTCTCGCTGCGCAACCTGGGCTTCCCGATACCGAAGCTGGGCCACCTGCTGCGGAAGCGGGGTTGCCCGCTGAGCGAGCTGGGCTTCCTGCTTCTGCAGCCCCCCATTCCGATTGCGAAGCTCGGCGTTCCGCCGGCGGAGGTCGGCGTCCTCCTCGATGTGTCGAATCAGCTCTTGCTCAACCAGGTCGATGAAGATATCGACTTCTTGCTCGCTATAACCACGCTTGCCGATGCGCGCCCTAGAGAACGCGACATTGTGAACATCAGCCGGAGTGAGAGCCATTGTTCTTTCTCAAGGAGTCTTAGACGTCAGGAGAACGTCAAAGCGGAGGGCGTCGTGACCTAGGATAATGCGTTTGTTGTGACGCCGCGCTTAATTTGCCATTGAACAAATGACATCAGCCTGGAGAAGCACAGGTGCTACCGACCGCGGGCGGTGCGCCAAGGATGGGCTGTCATCAACTTTGGCGTGGTGTTGTTCGACGTCGCAACGGTGGTCGGTGCTGCCGTGGCGGACATTCGTGGGCTTACGCGATCGTCAATCGGGACCGGCTTGCACCTCCTCAACACGCGGTGGGCGAGGCGCCGCAAATTTTCGCCAGGAGGTGTTTTCTGAATCGCCTCGTGATTCTGTCGAATTTATGTTCTGATTTGAATCCGGCGCATTGCTTGTTCCTGTCCCGGTCATCGAACTCTCGACGCCGACGACCAAATCTCAACAGGGCGATTTTTGCATTTTGTTAACAAATTCAAACACTTATGTGAACGCTTGGCTGCACATGGGTTTCGGTTAGGTGCTCCGATCGCCAGATCGGGTCCGGGTCCTCGGCTGCCCCGAACCGTCGCCCAGGCCAAGTCAGACGGCTGCGAGCGAACATCCATGTCGCCTACAGTTGTGTCATGCCTACGAAATCTGATTCAGGCGAAATCGGCGATGTGGAGCCGCTGGCTCACAGCACCGCAAGCCAGGCCAGGCGTGTCGTCGCCGCGTATGCGAACGACGCCGACGAGTGCCGCATTTTCTTGTCCATGCTCGGTATTGGACCGGCGAAACTCGACACCTAAATGGCTCCCAGGGGAAGCCAGAACTCGAAGGCTTCACACTTCGGGGATTCCGACTTCGTGGTGGTTGCCAACCGGTTGCCGGTCGACCTCGAGCGGCTTCCCGATGGCACGGCGGCCTGGAAGCGCAGTCCCGGGGGGTTGGTCACAGCCTTAGAGCCCCTGCTCCGCCGCCGGCGCGGGGCATGGGTCGGCTGGCCGGGCGTTGTGGACGGCGAGGATGTCGACCTGGATGACGAGCCCATCGTCCAGGACGATTTGCAACTTCACCCGGTACGGCTCAGCGCCGACGACGTCGCCCAGTACTACGAGGGGTTCTCGAACGCCACACTGTGGCCGCTGTACCACGACGTCATCGTCAAGCCGATCTACCACCGCGAGTGGTGGGAGCGCTACGTCGATGTCAACCGCCGCTTCGCCGAAGCGACGTCACGCGCTGCCGCCCACGGCGGAACGGTATGGGTCCAGGACTATCAACTACAACTGGTCCCGAAGATGCTGCGGACGCTGCGGCCCGACCTGACCATCGGTTTCTTCTTGCACATTCCGTTTCCGCCGGTGGAGCTGTTCATGCAGTTGCCGTGGCGCACCGAAATCATCGAAGGTCTGCTCGGCGCCGATCTGGTGGGGTTCCATTTGGTTGGCGGTGCCCAGAATTTCCTATTCCTGTCGCGGCAGCTGCTCGGTGCCAATACGTCGCGGGGATCGGTCGGCGTGCGGTCGCGGTTCGGTGAGGTGCAGCTGGAGTCGCGTACCGTTCGGGTGGGCGCTTTTCCTATTTCTATCGACTCCAGCGCACTCGACCAAGCAGCCCGCCACCGCAACGTCAGGCGCCGGGCCCGCGAGATCCGGGCCGAGCTGGGCAACCCGCGCAAGATCCTGCTCGGCGTCGACCGGCTGGACTACACCAAGGGCATCGATGTTCGGCTGAAAGCCTTTTCTGAGCTGCTCGCCGAGGGCCGCGCGAAACGCGACGACACCGTGCTGGTCCAGCTGGCGACGCCGAGCCGCGAACGTGTGGAGAGTTACCAGATTCTGCGCAACGACATCGAACGCGAGGTCGGCCATATCAACGGCGAATACGGCGAGGTCGGCCACCCGGTGGTGCATTACTTACACCGCCCGGTTCCGCGCGACGAACTCGTCGCCTTCTACGTAGCCAGCGACGTCATGCTGGTCACCCCGCTGCGGGACGGGATGAACCTGGTGGCCAAGGAGTACGTCGCCTGCCGCAGCGATCTCGGCGGTGCGCTCGTCCTGTCCGAATTCACAGGCGCCGCAGCCGAACTCAGGCAGGCCTATTTGGTCAACCCACACGACCTCGAAGGGGTCAAGGACGCGATCGAGGCAGCACTCAATCAGTCGGTCGAGGAGGGCAGGCGCCGGATGCGGTCGCTGCGGCGCCAGGTGCTCGCCCATGACGTGGACCGCTGGGCACGGTCATTTCTCGACGCACTCGCCGAGGCGCATCCGCACGACGCCAAGTAGCTGTGGCGAACCCATGGTGTTGCCGCCGAATCGTTGTGATACTCGATGCAGCGGGAAGGGAGGGACGACGTGAATCTCCGTCGCGGGCTGGCCCTCGTTGCCGGTATCTGCTCGGCCGTTGCATTGGGGATTGCGCAGGAATCGGGCGACCCGGCGAGTGCGGTCGCGCCGCCACCGGACGGCACTTACTCCTTCAACCAGGCGGGCGTGTCCGGGGTTACCTGGACGATCACGGCACTGTGCGATCAGCCATCCGGAACCCGAAACCAAGCCGACTATTCCGACCCGGTCACTTTTGCGTTCCATTGTGCGCTGAACGTCGTGAGCTCAACATCCGAACAGATCACCCGTGCCGACAAGCTGCAGAACTTCAACGGCAGGGCTCGGCTGTCTAGCGTTCTTTGGACCTTCGAGGTGAATCAGGCAGACGGCGTGTCGTGTCCGGACGGCAGCACCGCGCCGTCCACCCAAACCTACGCGTTCGATGACGCCACGCTCACCGGCACGCATACCAGTTTGCACGGCGCCGTCTGCGGCATGCAGCCTTCGATGAGCAAGCAGCCCTTTTCGTTGCAGCTGATCGGGCCCCCACCCAGCCCGATCCAACGTTATCCGTTGTACTGCAACGCAATCGCGATGTGCTACTGAACGGTGCGATATCGCTTTCGATGCTGAGGGGGCTCAGATCGGTGTGATGTAGGCGATCAGCCATTGTTTGCCGATCTTCTTGTAATCCACCCGCAACCGGCTGCCGTCGTAAACCGGTTGGCGTGACTTGTCGCTCACGGTGCGATTCATGTAGACCATCACCGACGCCGAATCCCGTTTGGCGGACATGACTCCCACGCCGACGACATTGGCCTGAACGACCACCTCGCGCTTCTTGGCCTCCGGGATGATCTGCGCGTTGGCGCTCTTCTGGAACTCCTGGCGATAGTCAGGCGTCAGCAACGGATAGGCGTCGGCGAGGCTGCGTTCGACGGTCTGGTAGTCGTAAGCGAAGACCTCGGGTATCTCCTTGGCGGCCAGCTGGGGCAAGACCGCCCGCGCCGCCTCCTCGCCGCGGGTCTGCACCCGGTCCCAGTAGAACCAGCCAGCTACCGCGGACAACCCAACGAAAACCACGACGAGTAGGTAGCCAGCGACGGCGACCAGCCACCGCCGCCACCGCATCAGTTACCCCCGTCCGGATACTTCAGGTCGTAGCCGGTCATCTGCCCGGAGTCGTCCTCGTGCACGATGACGCGCAACCGATAAGGCATGGACGGCTTGTTGACTCCGTCGATGTCGGCGACCGTGACCCGCACCGACACCAGCACCGACGCGTTGTCGGTGACCGCGTCGATGCCCTCCAGGGCAGCGCCGTTGACGACGGCTTCTGATGTCGCGTTGGTGGAGCGGAACAGGCCCTTGAGGTTCTCGATGTTGTTGTTGGCGCCGAGCATGCCGCGCAGCGGGCCGCTGGTGCCGTTGTAGAACCGGTTCACGCTTTCGTCGATGTTGTCCTGCTTGTAGCTGAACATGTTGACCACCGTCTGCGTCGCGGTGTCGACGAAGCGCTGGTCGCGGGCTTGTTCTGCGTCGGCGTGCCGCTGCTGGATGATCAGGGCGGCCAGGCAGCCAGCCAGCGCGCCGATCGCCAACAGCGCCGCGGCAAACGAGATCCATCCGACCAAGACCCGGTGCGGCTGCCGCCGTGGCGGCGGCTTGACGGCCTTGAGGGCCTTGACGGGTTTCGCAGGCTGCTTCGCCTCGGCCGGAAGGTCGACCTGGACCGTAACGGCCTCGCTCGACCCACTTTTCGCAGGGCCCGCCGCACGGGATGCTCGCCGACGAACGCGTTGTGTCGTCGTTTGCTCCCCACTATTTAACGAAGCCACTACATCGGCCTCGGATCACGCATGAGGTCCACCCAATTCTCGGCGCTGGATGCGCCGTTGACGCCGGGCGCGAAAATACCAGTGCCACCTGCCGGGTCCACAAAGGCTCCGGTTTTTTGGTCATAGGTGGTGTAGGCCGGGCCGCTGGCCTGCGGCTGCGGGCCAGGCGCCGGCGCGGGTTCAGGCGCCGGCGCGGGCGCAGGCTCGGGAGCCGGTCCAGGCGCCGGGCCGGTACCCTCCGGCGGTGGCGGCGGCGGCAGCCACTTCGGATACGGGACCTGGGGCGGCACCGGCGGGACCCCCGGCGGCTGCCACGACGTGAACGGCGGCGGTGGCCCGTTGTCGTTGGGCGGCGGCGGAACCGGCGCCGGCTGATGATTCGGCGCCGGCCCGGGCCCAGGCACCACACCGGGAGGGGGCGGCCCAACTATCGGAACGCCCGGATCGGGCTCGGCACCTGGCGGGATATACGGGAACTTGTTGGGCGGCAATACGTTTAGCCCATTGGTTACCGGTGTGTCGTAGGGGACCGGCGGACCGCGCCACGGGTTGCGGCCAACCGGCACGTAGCCCTTCGGGTCACGACACAGCTGAATCGTCGGCGCCCGTTTGCCAGGGAATTCCTGGCACGGATAGTTGCGGGCGCCGCGCACGGTGCTGGGATCGTTCTGAGCGACCTTGCAGTACAAGTCCTTCGGGAGTTCCCGCAGCGTCTCGTCGGCCGGCGTGCGCATCAACGGCGGGGGCAGGAAGCCGACAGCGCATGGCGGCGGGTCGTTCAGGTCGAGCTTGAAGTCCAGCTTGGCGCCCTCATCCTGGGGTGTGCCGCCCGCAGCCGTGCTGATCGCGGCGAACAACGCCGGTAAGACCACCAGCAGCTGCTCGATCGACTTGTGATAGATGACGCCCACCCGGCCCAGGTTGGCCAGGCTGGCAGCCAGCGCCGGAAAGGAAGGGCGGATACCGGAGAAGGCGGTGCTGGCCTCGTCGGCCGCGCTGGGGGCGTTGGCCAACGTTGAGCGAAGCTGCGGGTCGGCCTGACGCACTTCGGAGGTGAACCGCGCCAGCCCATCAGACAGCGACTTGATATCAGCGCCAGCGCGAATCTGGGCTTGCAGGAACGGGCCCGCCTGATCGATCAACTGCGAGACTTGCGGATAGTTGGCGTTGGCCTCGTCCACCAGCAAGCGGGCTGATTCGATCAGCCGGGCCAGCTCGGGGCCCGAGCCGTTGGCTGCGATGAAAGTCTCATGCAGCAGCTCTCGCAACCGGGTGTCACCGAGGTTGCTTACCAGCGTCTCCGCCCGCTTCAACAGCTCGGCGACGTCTTGGCCGATCCGGGTGTTCTGCCGATCGATCCGAGATCCGTTGTGCAACTTGGTCGGTGCCGGATTGCTCGGCGGCACCAAGTCGATGTACTGCTCACCGACGGCAGACACACTCTTCACGGTGGCGGTGACATTCGACGGAATGGCAGTCCCGCTGTTCAGCCGCATTCCGGCGGTAACGCCATTGGGATTCAGCCCCACCGACTCCACCCGGCCGACGGCGACGCCGCGGTATGTCACGTTGGCGTTCTTGTACAGGCCGCCGCCCGCGACGAAATCGGCAGTCACGGCGTAAGTCCCGATACCGAACGTAGCGGGCAGCCGCAGGTAGAAGATCGCCATAACGGTCAGTGTGATGGCGGTGATCACCCCGAATATGGCCAGCTGAATCCTGGTCAGTCTGTCTATCATCTGCGCCGCCCCTTATTGCCCTGATGCCGTGCCGGGCGGAATTTTGAACGGGTCGGCCGCTTGTCCGGACAGGTTGGCCATTTCGCCGACCAGGAAATCGGGCGGGTTGAGGATCTCGCTCATATGAGCCATGTTCGGGTCGAAGTACGCCGTGGTGAAGAACGTCTCACCGAGTCGGCGCAAGGTCAGGTCGAAGGTGGTGAACACGTTGAGGTAGTCGCCACGCACGGCCTGTTTGATGCCGAAGTTGGGGAACGGAAACGTCGGCAACAGCTGCAGCGAGGTGACGAAATTCTTCCGGTTGTCGTTAAGAGACTTTGCAACCGAATACAGGCCTTTGAGGTCTTCGGCGAAGTCCACCTTGGTTTTTGCGAGCACGTGCGACGTGACGGTCGCCAGCTTCTTCAGCGCAGCGAACGCATCGACGATGTGGTCCCGGTTCTTGTTGAGTACACGAATCGCTTCAGGCAGCGTGTCCAGCGTCCGGCCCAAGTTGTCCTTGTCTTGCGCCAGGCTCGCAGAGAATCGGTTCAATCCGTCGACCGCATCGATGATGTCGTTGACCTGCCGGTTGAGCCCTGCTGTCAATTCCGCCAGTCTGGGCACCAAGTCAACGAACTGGTTTTGCCGGCCCGCGACGGCCTGGTAAGTCTCGTCGGTGATCTCTTCCAACGCACCGACATTGCCTTTGTTGACCACCACACCGAGGGCTGAGAGCACTTCTTCGGTCGTGGGATAGCGCCCCGTGTAGGACTCCGCGATTTTCGACCCGTTGGTCAGCCTGCCGGTGGCCGGCAGGTCCTTCGGCGCAGCCAGGTCGATGTGCATCGAACCCAACAGCGACGTCTGGGCAACCGTCGCCGTCGCGTTAGCCGCCAGCACGACGTTCTTGTCCAACGCCAACTTCACTGCGGCATAGAAGGATCCGTCATGCCGCTGCTCGGCTTGGATACCGGAGACACTGCCGACGATGACGTCGTCGACCATGACCGGCGAGTTCTGCGGCAGCGTGGCCACATCGGGCATCTCGACGGTGATCGAGTAGGCGCCACCGCCATGACCGGCGGTGCCGGGCATCGCCAGAGAGTTCAGCCCGCTGAATTGACAGCCAGCCAGCAGCGCGCTGCCTGCCGCTAACACGCTGCCGTGCAACCAGATTCGCTTCATCCGCCACCCCCCTGCTCAGGGAGCGGCGTGGTGGGCGCTTGGCTTACTGGGGGGCCTGGCGCGGGCCCTGGCAAGGGACCAGTGGAAGCAGCCGGTGCCTGCGCCGCGGGCGGCGGCCCTGGAGCAGGACCAGCCGACGGGGCGGGTGGAACCAGCAGGCTCTGCAGATCAGCCGGATTCTGGGTGGCCGGCGACCGGACACCTTTGGCCGGTATCCAGGTCAGCTGCGGAATCGGTGTCGCCGCCTTGGCTTCGGTGGCCGGGGTGTCGTAGATGATCTGACCCTTGTACGCCGTGATCGTGTTGAGCGGGTGGAACATGATCGGCGGGTAGTTCACGGAGAGCCTGCGCAGCACTGGGCCCAGCCGCTCACGACAAAGCTCGGCGCGCCTGAAGTAGTCGGGCGCTTCTGGTCCGCCGGCGGTCTCGAAGGAACCACCGCAGATGAATTGCACGGGGTTGGCGAACTCAGGTATCGACAACAGGCCGTTCAGCGTGCCCTGCGCGGGATCATAGATGTTGTAGAAGTTGGCGATACCGGGGCCCGCCACGTGCAGCACCTGCTCGATGTTGTCGCTCTGGTCACTCAACGTCTGCGCGAAGTCGTTGAGCTTGTTGACCGTATCGATCAGCGTCGAGTTGTTTTCATGCAGGAATCCTCGAATGTCCGAGAGCGCCTTGTTGAGCGTGCCCAGGGTGTTGTCCAGATGGCGTGAGCTGTCGGTGAGCACCTGCGACACCGATGCGACGTTTCCGGCGAACTGCACGATCTGTTCGTTACTCGCCGACAGCGCGTTGACCAGTACCTGCAGGTTCTCGACCGTGCCGAAGATGTCGCTGCGCGAATCCCCCAGCCGCCCAGCCACTTGCGAAAGCTCGCGCAACGCATTGTGGAACGACTCACCCTTGCCGTCGAGCGTGTCCGCGGCCTGGTTGATCGCCGCGCCCAACGGCCCCTGCATCGATCCCGTCGTCGGACCCAGCTGGACGGCCAGTTGGGTGAGCGCCTCCTTCACCTCGTCCCATTCCACCGGGACCGCGGTGCGGGCCAGGTCGATGCTTCCGCCGTCGGGCAGTACCGCCCCGCCGGTGTAGGCCGGGGTGAGCTGGATGAACCTCGCCGACACCAGGTTTGGCGACATGATGACGGCCCGGGCGTCCTTGGGGATCTTCACGTCCTTGGACACCGACATGGTGATCTTGACGTCGGAAGGCCGCGGCTCGATCGTGTCGATGTCTCCGACCGGGACTCCGAGGACGCGGACCTGATCTCCGGGATAGAGCCCGACAGCAGACGTGAAGTAGCCGACGATGGTTCGGTTGTTGCTGTGCGACGAGAGCAGGTACACACCCCCCACCAGCACCGCGACCAGCGCGATGACAGTGGCGTAGCGCAGCCCCCGGCCGCCGGCAATCCCCTTGATCATGGCGACTTCGGCCTGATGATCCAACGTTCCTGGATTAACCCGCGCAGATAGTCGGCGAGGCTGGCCGGCAGCTTGCCCGGCTGGTAGAAGAAGTCGAACATCGTCGCGAGCAGCGGCGCCGGTATCACACCGTAGACGTTGACGTTGAATCCAGGACCGGAACCCACCACCTCGCCCAGCTCGGTGGCGTAGGTGGGAAGCCGCTTGAGGGCCTCGGCGATGTAGTCGCGGCGCTCGTTGAGGTTGTCCAGCACCAGGTTGAGCTTGCTCAGCGCTGGGCCGAACTCCTTGCGGTTGTCGGCGACGAAGCCGGAAATCTGTGCTGAGACATCGCTGATCCCCGAGATCAGCTGGCCCAGCGCGGCGCGCCGCTCGTCGAGCGCGGCGAACAACTGATTGCCGTCGTCGACCAGCTTGTTGACCTGTTCGGCGCGCTGCGACAACACCGATGTCACCGATTTCGCGTGCGCCAGAAGGCTTTGCAGCGCCTCGTCACGGCGGTTCAGGGTGCGTGACAGCGATGTCACCCCGTCCAAGGCACCGCGCAGCTCCGGGGTGGCGTCGTGCAGCGTGTCGGTGAGAACGTTCAAGGCCTGTTCGAACTGCGGCTTGTTCAGATTGTTCGCGTTTTGACCCAGATCCTCGAGCGCGCCGGCCAGTGTGTACGGCGTGGTCGTCCGGCTGAGCGGAATGGTGGTCGCCTTGCCGGTGCCCGCCGGGCTCACCGAAATGGAGCGCTCACCAAGGATGGTGTCGGTGCGGATCGCGGCCAGCGACTGGTCACCGACGGCGACATGCCGATCCACGGTGAAGGTCACCTTGGCGCTGTTTCCGGCCAGACCGACAGACTGTATTTTGCCGACTTTGAAACCGGACACGTAAACGGCGTTGCCGGGCGTGATGCCGCCGGCGTCGGTGAAGTAGGCGTCGTACGTTTTTCCCTGCGGCCAGAATGGCAACCCGGCGTAGCCGAACGCGAGCAACACCACGCAGACCACCAGCACGACGCCGAAGATGCCGGTGCGCAGTGGGTCGCGTTCACGCTTTGCATTACTTGGCAAAAGCGCACCTCCCCTTGCTGGGATCCACCTGGCCGCCAATCGGCAGCAGGATGTCGCCGCCGGCCGGTCCGTTGATCTTGATCGTCACGGAGCAGAAGTAAATGTTGAAAAACGACCCATAGGCGCCGAGCGCGGACAATCGCAGGTAATCCTCGCCCAGTTGCTCGATGTCGTTGTCTACCTCGGCCTTACGGTTGTCCAGTTCGGTGGCCAGCGGCCGGGTGTTCTCCAGGATGCCCTGCAGCGGCCGGCGTGAATTCTTCAGCAGCTGCGTCAAATCCGTCGTCGTCGACGCCAGCGGCGGGATGGCGCCCGCGATCGTGTCCTTGTTTTTGGCCAGCCCGGTGATCAATCGCTGCAGCTGGTCAACGCTGGCCGAGAATTGCGCGCTCTTTTGGTCAATGGTTCTCAGCACCGTGTTGAGGTTGGTGATCGCGTCACCGATGAGCTGGTCGCGTTGACCCAGCGCCGATGAGAAAGCGCTGGTGTCGGCCAGCACGTTCGACAACGCTCCACCCTGGCCCTGCAACAACTCGATGACGGCGCTGCTGATCGTGTTGACCTTGTCGGCATCCAGGCCCTTGAGCACCGGCCGTAGTCCGCCCAGCAGCGCATCGAGATCCAGCGCAGGCTGGGTGTGCTGGGAGTTGATCGTCCCGCCCGGAGGCAGCTTCCGCAGCTCCCCCGGACCCGACGTGATCTCCAGGAACCGGTCGCCGACCAGGTTTTCGTAGCGGATCAGCGCGCGCGTCGACGAGTACAGCGTGTAGCGCCGGTCGACTCCGAACTTGACGTCGATGCTGTTGTCCGGGTTCAGCTTCACGCCCTGCACCGAACCGACCGGTACTCCGGCGATGCGAACCTTCTGACCGGCCTTCAACCGTGACGCGTCCGTAAATGTTGCGTGGTAGGTACTTTCGGGACCGAACCGGAAGTCACCGAAGACCACCACCAGGCCCGCGGCCACTATCAGCATGGCCACCGCGAAGATACTGACCTTGATCACCATCGACCGGTGCGATGGCATTCCCGTGCCCGCCATCAGAAGTCATCCCGTTCCGCGAAGGCGCCGTGGAACAAGAACTGCAGTGTCGAGGGGGCATCAACCTGCAGTTCGGTGAACGGCTCGTACGGGATGTTGGCGTTATCGGTGACCAGGAAGGGCGCGCGGTAGAACGACCCGCCGGTCTGCTTGGTCGGGATGTCGGGCAATCCGCGGCAGTTCGGACCGCCGGAGGCGTTGACCTGCGGCAGGGACTCCGGATACGTGTACGACGGCGCGCCCAAGACGAAATTCGAGGACGTGAACAGACCCGCTTTGCGGACACCGAGCAACGGGGCGAACTCCTTGATGCCTCGCTCGATACCCGCGAACAGGCACCCGAATTCCGGCGAATAGTCGTGGGCCACCTTGACCGGGGCCCGCAGCCTGTTGATGGCGTCGATGAAGTTCTGCTCGGCCGGCTCCAACGTCTCATAGGCGTTGTTGGACAAGCCGATCGTGGCCAACAGCGTGTCGTTGAGGTTGTTCTGCTGGTCTACGACCGTCTTGTTGATCGTTGGGAGGTTGTCGAAAACGGTGTTCAGGTCAGGGGCGGCGTCGGCGTAGACGTTGGTGACGACCGCGGCCTTGCGGAAATCCTCCTGCAGGGCGGGAAGCTTTGGGTTCGCCTGGCGCGCCAGCGTATTCAGCCCCGACAGCAGACCGCCCAGGTCATCGCCATGACCACGCAGGCCTTCGGATAGCGCGCTCAGTGTGCCGTTCAATTCGACTGGGTCGATCTTGTGCAGTAGATCAATGAGCGACTGGAACAAGGTGTTGACTTCCAGCTGCACCGCCGAGGCCTCAACGTGCGCATCCGGACGTAGCGACGTCGGCGACGGCGTCTGGGGCGGAATGAATTCCACCGACTTGGCGCCGAAGATAGTGTTACCCGCGATATGCACCTTCGCGTTGGAGGGGATGAAGCGCATGTCGTCGCTGTTGATGGCCAGCGTCAGCCGCGCCTGATCACCGGCATAGTTGATGTCCTCGACCTTGCCGATCTGGATGCCGCGGTATTTGACCTTGGCGCCCTTGTCCATCACCAGCCCGGCCCGCGGCGCTGAAACGGTGACGGTGTCGGTCGAGGCGAAAGCCGCTGTGTAAGAAAGGTAAGTCAGGACGGCGAAGGCCACAATCAAACTGGCTAGCAGCGCCGCTGCCAGCCGGACAGTTGTGCGTCGCGATCCGGTATCTGCCATCGTCCCCCTTATCCGGAGAGGTTGAAGTTACCGGACGCGCCGTAAACAGCCAGCGAGATGAACAAAGTAATGACGACCACGACGATCAGCGAGGTCCGCACGGCCTGGCCGACCGCGATGCCGACGCCGACCGGCCCACCGCTGGCGTTATAGCCGTAATAGGTATGGACGAGCATCACCGCGATAGACATCACGATCGCCTGCAGGAACGACCACAGTAGGTCGGACGGGATGAGGAAGGTATTGAAGTAGTGGTCGTATAGGCCTTTGGACTGCCCGTTGACGTACACGGTGGTGAAGCGAGCGGCGAAGAACGCGGCGAGCACCGACAGCGAGTACAGCGGAACGATCGCGACCAGCCCGGCGATCAGCCGGGTTGACACCAGGTAGGACACCGAGTGCACCGCCATGCATTCGACGGCGTCGATTTCCTCGGACACCCGCATGGCGCCCAATTGCGCAGTGGCGCCGGCACCGATGGTGGCCGCCAGCGCGATACCTGCAATCACCGGCGCGACAACACGGACGTTGAGGAACGCCGACAGGAACCCGGTCAGCGCCTCGATACCGATGTTGCCCAGCGACGAGTACCCCTGCACGGCGATGACTCCACCGGAGGCCAGCGTCAGGAAGGCCGCAACGCCGACGGTGCCGCCGATCATGATGAGTGCTCCTGCGCCCATCGTCATTTCGGCAACGAGCCGGATCGTCTCCTTCCGGTACCGGGTGAGCGCGTTGGGGACGTAACGCACGGTTTGGCCGTAGAACAACGCCTGCTCACCGAAGTCGTCGACCGGCCCCTGCAGCCTCGACACGATGCTGCGAAACCGGTAAGTGAGGTCGTAGCTCATCGCGTGCTCACTTCGCCGAGATTCGCACGCCGATGGCGGTCATCACCACGTTGATCACGAATAGGCAGATGAACGCATAAACGACGGTTTCGTTGACCGCGTTCCCGACGCCCTTGGGCCCACCCTTGACGGTCAGGCCGCGGTAACACCCGACCAGCCCGGCCATCACGCCGAACAGCAGCGCTTTAACTTCGGCGAGAACCAACTCACGCAGGCCGGTGAGCACGGTCAACCCGTTGATGAACGCACCCGGGTTGACCCCCTGCAGGAAGACGGAGAACACGTAACCACCGGACAAACCGATGGCGCACACCAAGCCGTTGAGCAGCAAGGCGATCACCGTGGACGCCAAAACCCTGGGTACGACGAGCCGTTGGATCGGGTCGATGCCCAGCACCCGCATCGCGTCGATTTCCTCGCGGATGGTGCGAGCACCCAGGTCCGCGCAGATCGCGGTGGCACCGGCGCCAGCCACGACGAGCACGGTGACCACCGGGCCCAGCTGGGTGATGGTGCCGAATGCCGTTCCGGCGCCGGACAAGTCGGCCGCACCGATTTCGCGGAGCAGGATGTTGAGGGTGAACGCCACCAGGACCGTGAACGGGATGGATACCAGCAGCGTCGGGACCAGCGACACGCGAGCGATCATCCACGTCTGATCCAGGAACTCGCGAAATTGAAACGGCCGTCGGAAAGCCGCACGGCCGGTATCGATCATCATTTCGAAGAACCCGCCGACAGCGCGGGCGGGAACCGCAAGTTGTTGGATCAACTTGGTACCCCCCTTCGCTGCTCGCGGCGAAGTCTGTGTGTCGCCTTTGCTTCGTCGTCGGTCGCACGCGGCCCGGTGTGAGCCGGATCATATTAACTCAGAACAAGTTCACCGTGTCAATGAACAGCATTTCTCTATGAAGCGTTAATTTGTCCAGGTCAGGACAGCTATGGCGTGATCAATCTGACACATGTTCTACTTGCCGATTTCCCCCCGTGGAATAGCTGTACACCGTTATTACTCCATCAGACCAACCGCGGAAAAGTTCTGCTCCGGATCGCGGCCAGCAAAGTAGTTCTGCAAGGTGGTGCTGAGTTGGGCCGGCTCCCAAGCCGAGCCTTCCGCGCTGAATTTGTGCTCCGCAGTCGGCGCCGAGACCAAGGTCACCTGAGGACCGTAAACAATGAACACCTGACCGTTGACCTCGGCGGCGGCCGGGGACGCCAGAAACTGGACCAGACTCACCACGTGTTCGGGCGACAACGGGTCGATGCCGCCTACTTCTATATCTGGTGCTGGGCCGAAGACGTCGGCCGTCATCGCGGTGCGGGCCCGCGGACAGATCGCGTTGGCGCACACCCCGTAGCGGCCCAGCGCCCGCGCGGCCGACAGGGTAAGTGCGATGATGCCCGCCTTGGCCGCACCGTAGTTAGCCTGCCCCACCGGACCTACCAGGCCAGCCTCCGACGAGGTGTTGACGAGCCGGCCGAAGATCGATCCCCCTGAGTCCTTGGCCTTCGAGCGCCAGTAGGTGGCCGCGTTGCGGGTCAGCAGGAAATGGCCGCGCAGGTGCACCGCGATGACGAGGTCCCATTCCTCGTCGGACATGTTGAACAGCATCCGGTCGCGGGTGATCCCGGCGTTGTTCACGACGATGTGCAGTCCGCCCAGCCCGTCGGCGCAGGAAACCAGTTCGTCGGCGGTGGCACGCTGGCTGATGTCGCCGGTCACTGCGACGGCCTTGGAACCGGCGGCACCGATCTCGTCGATGACGTCGGAGGCATCCAGTGCGCCGGCGATGTCGTTGACGACGACGGTGGCGCCGAGCCGGGCTAAACCGAGCGCCTCGGCCCGCCCCAGTCCCGCGGCCGCACCGGTCACCACCGCGACCTTTCCGGATAGATCGGTCGCGTTCGTGCTGCTAGTCAATTTATGAATACCTCTAGTTTCGGGTCACGCCCTCTAGTCTTGGCGCAGTAGCGCCGCGCGCGGGCATTCGGCGATTGCCTGCTCGGCCAGATGTTCCCGGTCGGGTGGAATCGGGTCAATCTTCACGACGGCGTAGTCTTCGTCGTCCAGGTCGAAGATATCCGGCGCGATTCCCAAGCAAACCGCGTTACCTTCACACCGGTCACGATCCACGATCACCCGCACGGCACCCTCCTTGAACCTGGCCTTCAATCTGAGCACATGCCCCATCGGTATCTAGCTCCACCTTAGGGCCCCGGTACGTCTGGCGAAACGGTCACTGGATTCCCAGACTAGAACGTGTTACAACCGGGAAGACGAACGGGTAGCCGTTGGTCGAGCTACGGCTTGTTACCCAGACAGACGTTTAACTTCAAGGACGGCTTGGAATGCGCATCAGTTACACCCCTGAACAGGAGGAGCTGCGTCGCGAGCTGCGGTCGTACTTCACCACGCTTATGACGCCGGAGCGCCGCGAGGCACTGAGCTCGGTCCAGGGCGAATACGGCATCGGCAATGTGTACCGCGAGACCGTCGCGCAGATGGGCAAGGACGGGTGGCTGACCCTGAACTGGCCCAAGGAGTACGGCGGCCAGGACCGCTCCCCGATGGACTCGCTGATTTTCACCGATGAAGCGGCCATCGCCGGTGCACCGGTGCCGTTCCTGACGATCAACAGCGTGGCGCCGACGATCATGGCCTTCGGCACCGACGAGCAGAAGAAGTTCTTCCTACCCAAGATCGCCGCCGGCGGCCTGCACTTCTCAATCGGCTACTCGGAGCCCGGCGCCGGCACCGACCTGGCTAACCTGCGCACCACCGCCGTCCGCGACGGCGACGACTACGTGATCAATGGCCAGAAGATGTGGACCAGCTTGATCCAGTACGCCGACTACGTCTGGCTGGCGGTGCGCACCAACACCGAGGCCAAGAAGCACCGCGGGATCTCGGTGCTGATCGTGCCGACGACCGCCGAGGGCTTCTCCTGGACCCCGGTGCACACCATGGCCGGTCCCGACACCAGCGCCACCTACTACACCGACGTACGGGTGCCGGTGGCCAACCGGGTCGGCGAGGAGAACGGTGGCTGGAAGCTGGTGACCAACCAGCTCAACCACGAACGGGTCGCCCTGGTGTCGCCGGCGCCGATCTTCATGTGCCTGCGCGAGGTTCGCGAATGGGCGCAGAACACCAAGGACTCCAGCGGAGCCCGGCTCATCGACTCGGAGTGGGTGCAACTCAACCTGGCCCGGGTGCACGCCAAGGCCGAGGTTCTCAAGCTGATCAACTGGGAGCTGGCCTCGTCGCAAAGTGAGTCCCCGTCGCCGGCCGATGCGTCGGCGGCCAAGGTGTTCGGCACCGAACTGGCCACCGAGGCCTACCGGCTGCTGATGGAGGTGCTGGGTACCGCGGCGACGGTGCGTCAGGATTCACCGGGCGCATTGCTGCGCGGCCGGGTCGAGCGCATGCACCGGGCGTGCCTGATCTTGACCTTCGGCGGCGGCACCAACGAAGTGCAGCGCGACATCATCGGGATGGTCGCGCTCGGACTGCCCCGAGCCAGCCGCTGATCTAGAAGGACGAAACAGTCATGGATTTCACGACAACAGAAGCGGCGAACGACCTGGGTGGTCTGGTCGACACAATCGTGGACGCGGTGTGCACGCCGGAGCATCAACGTGAGCTGGACGGGCTCGATCAACGGTTCGACCGCGAGTTGTGGCGCAAACTGATCGACGCAGGCATTCTGGCCAGCGCGGCGCCGACGTCGCTGGGCGGCGACGGTTTCGGGGTGCTCGAGCAAATAGCCGTGCTCGTCGCGCTTGGCCACCAACTGGCGGCCGTGCCCTACCTGGACTCGGTGGTGCTGGCCGCCGGGGCACTGGCCCGATTCGGTACCGAGGAGCTCCAGCAGAACTGGGGCGCTGCAGCTGTCAGCGGCGAGAAGATCCTCACTGTCGCCCTGCACGGCGAAATGGGCGAGGGGCCGGTGCAGGCCACCGGCGCCGGTGAGGGCTACCGTCTCACCGGCACCCGTACCCAGGTCGGCTTCGGCCCAGTGGCCGACGCGTTCTTGGTTCCGGCCGAAACCGATTCCGGCACAGCCATTTTCTTGGTCACCGCCGATGACCCGGGCGTCACGGTAACCGCGCTGCAGACCACCGGCTTGGGCAGCGTCGGACACCTGGCGCTGGATGGCACCCAGGTTGACGGCACCCGGATGGTTGGCGGCCCCGATACCGTGGCCTGGCTCGAAACGCTGGCCACCCTGGGGGCTAGCGCATATCAACTCGGCGTGCTCGAGCGGGGATTGCACATGACGGCCGAATATGCACGCACCCGTGAGCAGTTCGACCGCCCGATCGGCAGCTTCCAGGCGGTGGGTCAGCGGCTGGCCGACGGCTACATCGACGTCAAGGGGTTGCGCCTGACGCTCACCCAGGCGGCGTGGCGCGTCTCCGAAGATATCCCGGCTGACATCGACGTGGCCAGTGCGGCGTTCTGGGCCGCCGACGCCGGCCACCGGGTGGCGCACACCATCGTGCACGTGCATGGGGGCGTCGGCGTCGACACCGATCACCCGGTGCACCGTTACTTCTTGGCAGCCAAGGAAACCGAGTTCGCGCTGGGCGGTGCCACGGGACAGCTGCGTCGGATCGGCCGTGAACTGGCGGAAACCCCCGCCTAGTGCCACAGTGACATCGCCCGGCGACGATGCTTGCCGCGGAGCGGCCCGAGATGGGGGTCCCCCCGCTTGCGGGGGTGGGGGCACCACCCACTTGTGGGGGAAGCGGGCGAATTGAGCCCGATGCCTAGCCCGACCGTCACCGACCTGCTGGTGCCGCTGGCCGAGATCGACGACCGGGGTGTCTATTTCGAGGACTCGTTTACCTGTTGGCGTGACCACCTCCAGCACGGGGCCGCTATTGCCGCGACGCTGCGTGAGCGCCTCGACCCAGCCCGGCCGCCGCACGTCGGCGTGCTGCTGGAAAACACGCCGTTCTTCTCGGCGATGCTGGTCGCGGCCGGGATGTCGGGGATCGTGCCGGTAGGCCTCAACCCGGTGCGCCGCGGCGTGGCACTGGCCCGCGATATCAGCCGCGCCGACTGCCAGCTGGTGCTGGCCGACTCGAAATCCGCTGCGACACTGGCTGATATCGAGCATCTAAACGCCGATTCAGCCGAGTGGGCCGACGAGGTGGCTGCGCATCGTGACGCCGAGGTCCGTTTTCAGAGCGCTGCCCCCGCTGACCTTTTCATGTTGATCTTCACCTCGGGCACCAGCGGCGAGCCCAAAGCGGTGAAGTGCAGCCACAGCAAGGTCGCGATCGCCGGCGTGACCATGACGCAGCGCTTCGACCTTGGCCGCGACGATGTCTGCTATGTGTCGATGCCGCTGTTTCATTCCAATGCGGTGTTGGTCGGCTGGGCGGTGGCAGCGGCATGCCAGGGCTCATTGGCGTTGCGGCGCAAGTTCTCTGCGTCGAACTTCTTGGCAGACGTCCGACGCTACCGCGCCACCTACGCCAACTATGTGGGTAAACCCTTGTCGTATGTGCTTGCCACACCCGAGCAGCCCGACGATGCGGACAACCCGCTGCGCGCGGTGTACGGCAACGAGGGCGTACCCGGCGACATCGAGCGCTTCGGTCGCAGGTTCGGGTGTGTCGTCCAGGACGGGTTCGGTTCGACCGAAGGCGGGGTGGCGATCGCCCGCACCCCCGACACACCGCCGGGCGCGCTGGGTCCACTGCCGGACGGCATCGATATCGTTGATCCCGACACCGGCGAGCCGTGTCCGGCGGGAGTGGTCGGCGAGGTGGTGAACACCGCCGGGCCGGGCCGTTTCGAGGGCTACTACAACGACGAGGCAGCCGAGTCCGAGCGGATGGCGGGCGGGGTCTACCACAGTGGCGATCTCGCTTATCGCGATGACGCCGGCTATGCCTATTTTGCTGGGCGGCTTGGCGATTGGATGCGGGTCGATGGCGAAAATCTCGGCGCGGCCCCGATCGAGCGGGTATTGCTGCGGTACCCCGACGCGACCGAGGTGGCGGTGTATGCGGTGCCCGATCCCGTCGTCGGCGACCAGGTAATGGCCGCTTTGGTGATGGCGACCGGCAAGGAGTTCGATGCCGAGAAATTCCGGCGCTTCCTGGCCGAGCAGCCCGACTTAGGGCCCAAACAGTGGCCGTCGTACATCCGGGTCAGCGCCGAGCTCCCGCGCACGGTCACCTTCAAGGTGCTCAAGCGTCAGCTGTCGGCCGAGGGTGTCGACTGCAGCGATCCGGTGTGGTCGATTAGCCGGTAGACACATGACTTCCCGGCCTCTCGAGCATGCGCTTGAAGCGAGCTTTGAACGGCTTTCCGCCACGGTGCCGGCAGACGTTGGTATTGCGATCGCCCGTCCGGACCGGACCTATTCGCTGGGCCGATGGTCGTCCGGCGTCGCCTGGTCGACGATCAAGGTACCGTTGGCGATCGCGGCGTTGCGCAACGACAGGTCACGCGCCCAGGACCTGGTCGTCAAGGCAATCAGCGAATCCGACAATCCCGCGTCCGAGCAGTTGTGGTCCCAGCTGGGCGATCCGGCGTACGCGGCGCGACAGGTACAGGCCATTATCACCGAATCCGGTGACACCGCCACCGAGGTCGAATCACGTCGACTTCGGCGTGGTTTCACCGCATTTGGCCAAACGCGGTGGACCCTGGACCGGCAGGCACGTTTTGCCGCGCAGCTGCCTTTGATCCCCGACGCGGCACCGGTCATCGACCTGATGCACCAACTCACCGTCGCCCAACGATGGGGGCTTGCCGCCAAAGGCATTGCCGCCAAGGCCGGCTGGGGTCCCGGTATCCATGATGACTACCTGGTCCGGCAATTCGGCATCGTGCCAACACAATCCGGGCAGTGGGGCGTGGCACTTGCGGCGCAAGTCCACGACGGCGTGTTCGAGACCGGAGTCGAGGTAATCAACATTTTGTCGGACTGGCTCGTCAGCCGCCTGCCTGGGCTAGCCCGTTATTGATGGGATGACGGCGTCGATCAGGTGCGGTCCGGGTTCGGCGAAGGTCGCGCGTAAGGCGTCTGCGAACTCCTCGGCGGTGCTGACGCGCCGGGCCGGAACTCCCATGCCCTCCGAGATCTTGACGAAATCCATTGTGGGGCGCGATAAATCGAGCAAATCCAGCGCCTTGGGGCCGGGAGCCGACCCGGCACCGACGCGTTGCAGCTCGATACGCAGAATGTCATAGGCGCTGTTGTCGTACAGCACGGTGGTCACGTTGAGGTTCTCCCGCGCCTGGGTCCACAGCCCAGAAATCGTGTACATCGCCGACCCATCGGATTCCAGGCAGAGCACCGGACGGTCGGGGGCGGCCACTGCGGCGCCCACCGCGGCGGGAATGCCGTAGCCGATCGCCCCGCCGGTCAGTGTCAACCAGTCGTGGGCCGGTGCCCCGGCGGTGGCCTGTGGCAGCAGCAGACCGGACGTGTTCGACTCGTCGACGACGATCGCCCGTTCCGGCAGCAGCGCCCCGATCACGTCAGCCGCCGACGCGGACGTCAGAGCACCCGTCGGCAGCTGCGGGCGCGACGCGGCCGCCACCGGGGCAACTGTCCCGGGCGCCACCTGGTCGGCCAACGCGATCAGCGCATCGGCGGCGCCGCTGTGCTCGGCGAGGACGTGCACCTCGCAGCCGGCCGGCACCAGGTCACTGGGCATGCCCGGGTAGGCGAAGAAGGACACCGGCGACTTCGCACCGGCCAGCACTAGATGCTTGGCGCCATTCAACTGGGCCGCAGCGGCCTCGCCGAAGTAGGCGAGCCGGTCGACGGCGGGGATGCCCGCGCCACGCTCCAGCCGCGTCGGGAAGGTCTCGCATAACCAGCGGGCCCCCGTTGCCTGGGCGATCCGTGCGGCCGCGGCCAGCCCGGGGCCGCGGGTGGCATCCCCGCCCACCATGATCGCCGTGGGTTCTCCCGATCGCAGCACCTCCAGCACCTCGGGCGCCAGGAGCGGGTCGGCACCAGCTGGCTGCGCAGGCACCACCGGGGCGGGCTCGGCCCCGTCGGACCAAGACACGTCTGCGGGCAGGATCAGTGTCGAGATCTGCGAGCCAGTCCGACTGGCGGCGATGGCTTCGGCGGCGTCGGCTCCGACGGCGGCGCTGTCAGGACTCCGGCGCAGCCATCCAGAGACGCTGCCGGCGAGCGCGTCGATGTCGGATTCCAGTGGGGCGTCGTACTTCTTGTGGTAGGTGGCGTGGTCGCCGACGACAACCACCATCGGCACCCGTGCGCGGCGCGCATTGTGCAGGTTGGCCAGGCCGTTGCCTAGCCCAGGGCCAAGGTGTAGCAGCACCGCCGCAGGCCGGCCGGTGATGCGGGCGTATCCGTCGGCGGCGCCGGTGGCCACGCCCTCGAAAAGGGCCAGCACGCCACGCATTTGCGGAACGGTGTCCAGCGCGGCCACGAAATGCATCTCGGACGTGCCGGGGTTGGCGAAGCACACGTCGACGCCAGCGTCGACTAATGTATTGATAAGAGCCTGAGCGCCGTTCACGTGTGTACCTCTCCTTCTGGGGGTCGTTTGGCGAGCCCGAAGACGCGCTCGGCATTGTTGTGCAGAAAGTCGCGGCGAGCCGCGTCGTCGAGCCCGAGTTCGTCGAGCCCGGCCAAAGCGTGCGCGTGGCTCATCATCGGGTAGTTGGTGCCGAACAATACTTTGCGTTGTCCGGTACGGGTTTTCATGAACCGGATTAGCTCCTGCGGAAGCCGCTTGATGGTGTAGGCCGAGGTGTCGATGTAGACGTTCTCATGCTTGCGGGCCACGGCGACCATCTCCTCGGTCCACGGATATCCGACGTGCCCGCACACGATTACCAGCTCCGGAAAGTCCAGCGCCACCTGGTCGATGTAAGGAATCGGGCGTCCGGTCTCCGAAGGCCGCAGCGGTCCGGTGTGACCCACCTGGGTGCAGAACGGCACGGCACGCTCTATGCATTCGGCGAACAGCGGATAGTAGCGGCGATCGGTGGGCGGCGCGTTCCAAAGCCAAGGCACCACCCGCAAACCCACAAATCCTTCAGCGACTCGGCGCCGTAACTCGCGCACCGCCACCATCGGACGATCAAGGTCTACCGTCGCCAGACCAGCAAACCGGTTCGGGTGCAGCCCAATCCACTCCGCGACCTCGTCATTGGAGACCAGGTCCTGGCCGTTGGGGCCGTGCCACGCGCTGAGCAGGCCGAAATCGACCTCGGCGGCATCCATCGAGGCGATGGTCGTCTCGATCGGAATTTCGGTCTCCGGAATAGACCCACCGGTCCAGCGCCGCAGCGAGGCCAACATGTCGCTGCGGACGAACCGCTGCGTCGGATGCTGCATCCACACATCGATCGTCATCGAGCTTTGACTGTAGACCGCCTCGCTGGGCCGTCGGCAACGGCGGCTAGGCGGCCAGCGCGGCGCGGGCGGCGGCATGCGTCTGCCGTGCGTAACCGCCGCCGAACAGCACGACATGCGCCAGCAGCGGGAAGAGCTGGTGCAGCCCGATGCGGTTGTGCCAGCCGGATTTCAGCGGCCGCACCTGCTGATAACCGGCGAGGATGGTGTCGTAGTGCGGGCAGCCGAACAGCGCGAGCATCGCCAGGTCGGTTTCGCGGTGACCGGCGTGCGCAGCCGGGTCGATCAGCACCACCCCGTCGGGTGTCCACATCACGTTGCCGCTCCACAAGTCGCCATGCAACCGGGCCGGCTGGTCATCGTCGTCGAAGTCGCCCGCACGGCAGCGTGCCACGACGGAGTCGATCGTGGCACGGGTCGAAGCCTCCAGCCGCGCCGCCGCCAGCTCGGCCATCGGGGCCAGCCGCTCCTCGGCGTAGAAATCGCCCCAGCGTCGGTGCCGCCGCAGCGACATCGGCAATGGCTGCGACAACGGCCCGAAGAACCCGGGCCCGTCCCATCCGTCGGGCCCTGCGCCGAACGCTGCGGCACCCGCGTCGTGCGTGACGGCCAGTCGGCTGCCGAACACGTACGCCGCTTCGGGGCTCGGAGTCACCGAATCAAGCCGCCGCAGGGTCAGGCTGGCCGCGTCGAAAGAAACAACCTGCGCGCAGGGCACACCGCCATCGACACTTGAAAGCCATCGCAGCCCCGCGGCTTCCCAGGCGAAGAAGCCGGTGGGTGCGCCCGGATGGCGCTTGACGAAGTCGGTCACGCTGTGACCGACCTGGGTACCGAATGGCACATCCGCAACATGTCGCTGCGCAAGAACCGCGCAGTCGGATGCTGCATCCTCACATCGATCGTCATCGAGCTTCGACTGTAGACACCGGGCCGGCGCCGTCGCGCTGACCGGCAGCGGTCCCTCTCCCTGGCCTTCCGCGATGGCCGCCAACAGCCAGCAGGCGCCGGGTTAGGTCCCGGCGATACCGTCGAGTCGCCGAGTGGCGGCCTCGAACCCGCTCACCAATTCCTGACCGCCGCCGCCACCTTCTCCGAAGGACTGAAAGCGACGATCGGGTAATCGATGCCGAACCGGTCGCACAGCTCGGTACGCATCACGCAGTTACGTGAGCGGCATGCACATCGTCGGCGGGTCGCGCCTCGGTCTGTTCCTTGGCCCAGCGGTAGTCGGGTTTGCCGGCCGGCGAGCGTTTAACCTCGTCGACCAGCCACAGGCTACGCGGCACTTTGTATCCCGCGATCTTGGAGCGTACGAAACTATCCAGCTCCGACAGCGAGGGCCGCCGCCCCGGCCGAGGATGCACAACGGCGGCCACATGCTGACCGTAAAGGGGATCCGGCACACCGACCACCAGTGTGTCGAAGACGTCGGGATGACCCTTGAGCGCCGCTTCGACCTCCTCGGGGTAGATCTTTTCACCGCCGCTGTTGATCGACACCGAGCCGCGGCCCAGCATGGTGACCGTGCCATCCGCCTCGACCTGCGCGTAGTCCCCGGGGATCGCGTAGCGCACGCCGTTGATGGTCCGGAATGTCTCGGCGGTCTTCTTCTCGTCCTTGTAGTAGCCGACCGGAATGTTGCCCTTCTTGGCGATGACGCCGCGCACGCCTGAGCCGGGCTTGACCTCGTTGCCTTCGTCGTCGAGCACGACGGTGCGGTGGTCAATGGTCACTCGCGGCCCACCGTTGTGCGCCGCGCCCTTGGCGACGATGCTGGTGCCGCCGAAGCCGGTCTCCGAGGAGCCGATCGAGTCGGTGATGACCCGGTTGGGCAGCAGCTCGAGGAGCTTTTCCTTGATGCTCGGTGAGAACAGCGCCGCGGTGCTGGCCAGCAGAAACAGCGATGACAGGTCGTAGTCGTGGTCCTTGTTAAGGGCGTCGAGCAACGGTCGCGCCATGGCGTCGCCGGTGAAGAACAGCAGGTTCACCTTGTATTCGTGAATCGTGCGCCAGACCTCGTCGGCATCGAATTCCGGTGCGAGCACTGTGGTTTGACCCGCGAAGATCGACATCCAGGTGGCCGACTGCGTGGCGCCGTGGATCATTGGCGGAATTGGATAGCGGATCATTGGCGGATTGGCGGCAGCGGCCTTGGCCAGGTCGTATTCGTCCTTGACGAATTCGCCTGTCGCAAAATCAGTTCCGCCGAACAACACCCGGTAGATGTCCTCGTGGCGCCACATCACGCCCTTAGGGAAGCCGGTGGTGCCGCCGGTGTAGAGCAGGTAGATGTCGTCGGCGCTGCGCTCGCCGAAGTCGCGCTCGGGTGAGCCCTGCGCGATCGCCGAGTAGAACTCGACGCCGCCGTAGCGCTGGTAGTCCTTGTCGCTGCCGTCCTCGACGACGAGGATCGTCTTGACGTTGGGAGTATCTGGCAGCACGTTGGCCACCCGGTCGGAGTACTGGCGCTCGTGGACCAGCGCAACCATGTCGGAGTTGTCGAACAGATAGCGAAGCTCGCCCTCGACGTAGCGGTAGTTGACGTTCACCAGGATGGCGCCCGCCTTGACGATGCCCAGCATCGCAATGACGATCTCGATGCGGTTGCGGCAGTACAGCCCGACCTTGTCGTCCTTCTTCACGCCGTGATCCATCAGGTAGTGCGCGAGGCGGTTGGCCTTCTCCTCCAGTTGGGCGTAGGTCAACTGCTCGTCGCCGGAGATCAGGGCTATCCGGTCAGGCACAGCGTCGATTGTGTGCTCAGCGAGATCGGCAATATTCAGGGCCACGGCCACCAAACTAGAACGTGTTACATTTCTTGACAAGCTCATGCCCTATGTCGACCGAAAGGCGGTAGCCGTGGCCCCGGATAATGGCGGAGCGCCAGCAAACGAGGAATCCGGACCCGACGCGCTGGTGGAGCAGCGTGGTCACACCCTCATCGTGACACTGAATCGGCCTTATGCCCGCAATGCGCTGAGCACCGAAATGATGGAAATCATGGTCGAGGCCTGGGACCGTGTCGACAACGATCCAGACATCCGGTGCTGCATCCTGACCGGGGCCGGTGGCTACTTCTGCGCCGGCATGGACCTCAAGGCAGCAACCAAGAAGCCCCCCGGTGACTCGTTCAAGGACGGCAGCTACGACCCGTCACGCATCGACGCTCTGCTGAAGGGTCGCCGGCTGAAAAAGCCGCTGATCGCCGCCGTCGAAGGCCCCGCGATCGCCGGCGGCACCGAGATCCTGCAGGGTACCGACATCCGGGTCGCCGGCGAGAGCGCCAAGTTCGGCATCTCGGAGGCCAGGTGGAGCCTGTACCCGATGGGCGGTTCGGCGGTGCGGCTGGTGCGGCAGATCCCCTACACGGTGGCGTGCGACCTGCTGCTGACCGGGCGCCACATCACCGCCGCCGAGGCCAAGGAGATGGGCCTGATCGGATATGTCGTCCCGGACGGGCAGGCGCTGTCCAAGGCGCTAGAACTCGCAGACGTCATATCGGCTAACGGGCCGCTGGCCGTGCAGGCGATCCTGCAGGCCATCCGCGAGACCGAGGGAATGGCCGAAAACCAGGCATTCAAGATCGACACCCAGATCGGTATCAAGGTGTTCCTGTCCCACGACGCCAAGGAAGGCCCGAGGGCGTTCGCCGAGAAACGCAAGCCCAACTTCCAAAACCGCTAGCCGCTTCCCAGCGCGAGCTGGGGGCACCACCCGCTTGCGGGGGAACACAGAATCGCACTTTTCCGCGCCGATCCGTGCGAGTTTGCGTTCAAGCGGGCGGTGCCCCCAGCTCGCGGGCGGGCGGTGGCCCAGCTCGCGAGTGAACCGTTAGCCCAGCGGCGCGCTTGGGGTGAACTTCACCGGCATTTTCTCGAGGCCGGACACGAAGTTCGCCGGCCTCAGGGGCAGCTCGGCATCCGACGCCAGTCGCATATCCGGAAGGCGCTGCAGCAGGTGCGTCTGCATGATCGACAGCTCCAGTCGGGCGAGCTGGTTGCCGAGGCAGAAGTGCGTCCCAAAGCCGAACGCGAGGTGGTTGTTCGGATAGCGCTCGATGTTGAAGCTCTCCGGATCCTCAAATACCTTCTCGTCGAAGTTCGCCGACTCGAACAGCAGGATCATCTTTTCGCCCTGGTGCAGCCGGGTGCCGTGGAACTCGGTGTCGGCGGTGACCGTGCGTGCCATGTTCTTCACCGGCGCGGTCCAGCGAAGCATTTCTTCGATCGCGTTGGGCAGCAATCCCAGGTCGTTGGCCAGCCGCCGGTGCTGATCGGGGTGCAGCAACAGCTGCCTCGTTCCGCCGGACAGCGTGTGACGTGTGGTCTCGTCGCCGCCGATCAGTAGCAGCAGAACCTCGGTGACGATCTGGTGGTCCTCCAGCCGTGATCCTTCGACCTCCGCATGCGCAAGGACGCTGACCAAATCATCGGTCGGTTCCTCCCTGCGGGCCGCAATCATCCCCATCATGTATTCGCTGTAGGCCGTGAAGGCATCCATCGTGACCTGGAAATCCTCTTGCGCCGCAGTGCTGCTCAAGAAGCTGACCAGATCGTCGGACCACTTGAGGAACATCTTGCGTTCGTCCGGACGCACACCGAGCATGTCGCCGATGACCGCCATCGGCAGGGGTGCGGCGAGGTCCCAGACGAAGTCGCACTCGCCGCGTTCGCACACCGCGTCGATCAGCGCATCACACAGTGAGGTGATCGAGGACTCCAGGTCTTTTACGCGCTTGCGGGTGAAACCGGAGTTGACGAGCTTGCGACGCAACAGATGTTGCGGATCGTCCATCTCGATCATCATCTCGACCCCGTCTTGGTCGGGTCGGATGCCGCCGGCATTCGAGAACACCTCGGGTTTGCGCTCGGCCTCGATGACGGCCTGATACGTCGATGCGGCGGCCAACCCGTTGCGGTCCCGAAACACCGGCTCGTTTTCCCGCATCCAGCGGTAGACGGGCCGGGAGTCACCCGCGTAAAAAGCGCCGTCGGTCAGATCGACATCTGGTCTGGTCATCGTCATGAGATCTCCTGAGCATCGCCGAATGACATTTGTACGTTGTCAACAGAGCTGGACAGTATCGCGCGCTTCGGAAGGCCCAGCGACGCCAACTCTTTCGAGTAGGGGTGGTCGCCCAGCCAGATGCGTACTCCACCAAATCGAGTGCGCACACCGCCCAGCGTGTGTTCGAAGGAGGTCTCGCGCGTGACACCGTCGCGGTGCGAGTAGGTGCGCTGCGCTTGATGGCGCGGGGTCAGCCGGATAGGCAGGCCGCGGCGAAATTCCATGCCGGCCACCAGTTGCCCGTCGACGGTGACGTCGAAGCCGAACTGACGGCCCTCTCGAATAGTGAAGTCCGCCATGACTTTCGGGTAGCCCCAGATCTTGGTTCCCGCTTCCAACGTGAACACCTGGTCGACGGGCAGGTGGTGGATGAAGGCGCCCGCTGATTGCAGGGCGCGTGGCCCGCTCGCCTTCGACCCCGGCGGGTTGACCATCACGCTGGTGCCGAATTCGTAGTACTGGCCCAGGTCGCCGTCGATGTAGTGCATCAACATCAGGACCACGATCGCGCGCCCGGGCAGGTAACGGCAGACCTGGAGGCCGCTGTAGTCAATCATCTGCTGCGCTGCGTCGGCGTCAACCGAGAACATCGCCATGTGCTGATTTGCCTTGCGGATCTGCACCGGCATCGTGATTACCGTGCCCGCGATGGTGTGCTGCGAGGCTGTCATCGGGTCAATCTAGAACGTGTTCTATTCGTCCGGCAATACCCCGCTAAACCAGCGTGGCCAGCTCGCGGATCTGCGCGGCATTGCGGCCAGAGACCACCATCATCGTGACGCCTGCGGCCTCCCAGACCTTGGCCTGCTCACGGACGTAGTTCAAGTCGCCGACGATCGCGGCGTCGTCGACGACCTCGTCGGGGATGATCGTCGCGGCCTTGTCCTTTTGGTTGCTGCGGAAGAGCCCAGTGACGTCGTCGACTACCTCGGCGTAGCCCATCCGGCGATAGACGTCGGCGTGGAAGTTGGTGTCCTCTGCGCCCATGCCGCCCATGTAGAGAGCCAGATAGGGCTTCATGGCCGCGAAGGCGGCGCTACGGTCATCGGTGATGACGATGTTGGCGGTCGCGCAGATCTCGAAGTCGTCGCGGCTGCGGCGCGCCCCGGGCCGGGCGAATCCCTCGTCGAGCCATTCGTTGTACATGTCGGCCATGCGCGGGGTGTAGAAGATGGGCAGCCATCCGTCGCAGATCTCGGCGGCCAGCGCGACGTTCTTTGGCCCCTCGGCGCCCAGCATGATCGGGACGTCGGCGCGCAGCGGGTGGGTGATGGGTTTGAGCGCCTTGCCCAGGCCGGTGGTGTGGTCACCGGTTAGCGGCAGCGGGTAGTGCGGGCCGGCACTGATTACCGGCTTTTCCCTGGCCCACACCTGCCGGATGATGTCGATGTATTCGCGGGTGCGGGCCAGCGGTTTGGGGAACGGCTGGCCGTACCAGCCCTCGACAACCTGCGGGCCCGACACGCCAAGCCCGAGGATGTGCCGGCCCCCGCTGAGGTGGTCGAGCGTCAGCGCGGCCATCGCGCATGCCGTTGGGGTGCGCGCGGACAGTTGGACCACTGACGTGCCCAGCCGCACCCGGTGCGTCGACGCGCCCCACCAGGCCAGCGGTGTGTAGGCGTCGGATCCCCACGCTTCAGCGGTGAACACGGCATCGAATCCAGCGTCCTCGGCCGCGGCGACGAGTTCGGCCGCGTTCTGCGGTGGCTGAGCGCCCCAATACCCCAGCTGCAACCCCAGCTTCATGATCACTACCTTTCCCGGGTTTACCCGGCTTGGGCGCCGGCTCCCTGACCCGATGTTGAAACCGTTCTTAGAACCTGTTCTACTCGAAGGCGTGACAGCCAGTTCGAGCAGCCCAACCCTGATCGAGTACCCTGAGCCACCACTCTCCGCCCCACTGACGTTGTCTTTCGACTACACCCGTTCGGTCGGCCCCACGCTGGGCAAGTTCTTCACCGCACTGCGTGAGCGCCACGTCCTGGGGGTGCGCGGATCGGATGGCCGGGTGCATGTGCCGCCGGCAGAATATGACCCGGTTACCTATGAGGCGCTGGGCGAGATGGTACCGGTGTCCAGTGTCGGCACCGTCGCTTCCTGGACCTGGCAAGCCGAGCCGCTGGAAGGCCAGCCGCTGGACCGGCCGTTCGCCTGGGCGCTGATCAAGCTCGACGGGGCAGACACCCTGCTGATGCATGCGGTGGATGCCGGCAAACCCGAGGCGATCCGCACCGGTGCCCGAGTGCATGTGCACTGGGCCGACGAGACGGTGGGCGCCATCAACGACATCGCCTACTTCGCGCTCGGCGGGGAGGCCGAGCCCGTGCCGGAGCAACTCGAAGGCGACCAGGGACCGGTCACCATGATCGTCACGCCGATCTCGCTGACAATTCAGCACACCGCCTCCCACGAGGAGAGCGCCTACCTGCGAGCCGTTGCCGAGGGCAAACTGCTGGGCGCGCGCACGGGCAAGGACGGCAAGGTGTACTTCCCACCTCATGGCGCCGACCCTGCCACCGGAAAGCCGACCACCGAGTTCGTTGAACTGCCCGACAAGGGCACCGTGACGACATTCGCGATCATCAACATCCCGTTCATGGGGCAGCGCATCAAACCGCCCTACGTGGCGGCCTACGTGCTGCTCGACGGTGCCGACATCCCGTTCCTGCATTTGGTTTCCGACATCGACGCGCACGAGGTGCGGATGGGCATGCGCGTCGAGGCGGTGTGGAGGCCTCGCGAGGAGTGGGGTTTTGGCATCGACAACATCGAGTACTTCCGGCCCACCGGGGAACCCGACGCCGACTACGACACCTACAAGCACCACCTGTAAAGGGGCTTACTTGCAATGAGCGCTCGCAACGTTGCGGTCGTCGGCTTTGCCCACGCCCCACACGTTCGCCGTACTGACGGCACCACCAACGGCGTCGAGATGTTGATGCCGTGCTTCGCCCAGCTCTACGAAGAGCTGGGCATCACCAAGGCCGACATCGGGTTCTGGTGCTCCGGATCTTCTGATTACCTTGCTGGACGGGCATTTTCGTTCATTTCGGCGATCGACTCCATCGGCGCTGTGCCGCCGATCAACGAATCGCACGTCGAGATGGACGCGGCCTGGGCGCTATACGAGGCCTACATCAAGTTGCTGACCGGCGAGGTCGACACCGCGCTGGTGTACGGCTTCGGGAAGTCCTCGGCCGGGATCCTGCGTCGCGTGCTGTCGCGGCAGACCGACCCCTACACCGTCGCACCGCTGTGGCCGGATTCGGTGTCGATGGCTGGACTGCAGGCACGCATCGGGCTCGACTCGGGCAAGTGGACCTGCGAGCAGATGGCGCGTGTTGCGCTCGACTCCTTCGCAAACGCCCGCCGGGTGGACTCCGAGCCGCCGGCGATCAGCATCGACGAATTGCTCGACCGGCCGTTCTTCGCCGACCCGCTACGGCGGCACGACATCGCACCGATCACCGACGGCGCCGCTGCGATCGTGCTCGCCGCCGACGAACGCGCCCGCGAGTTGCGCGAAAACCCGGCCTGGATCACCGGTTTCGAACATCGCATCGAATCCCCGGCGCTGGGCGTCCGTGACCTCACCGAGTCGCCATCGACCACGGTATCGGCCAGGGCGGCCACCGGCGGCAACGCCCGCACCATCGACGTCGCCGAGATTCATGCGCCCTTCACCCACCAGCACCTGATCCTCGCGGAAGCGATCAGGTTACCGGGGGCGACGAAAATCAATCCGTCCGGCGGCGCGCTGGCGGCCAACCCCATGTTCGTTGCCGGCCTTGAGCGTATCGGCTTTGCGGCACAACATATCTGGAACGGTTCGGCCGGGCGGGTGCTGGCGCACGCCACCAGCGGGCCTGCGCTGCAACAGAACCTGGTCGCGGTCATGGAAGGGAAGAACTGATGGCCGGTGCAGGGGCACACCTTGCCGCGGTACTGGGTACCGGGCAGACCAAGTATGTCGCCAAGCGCCAAGATGTTTCGATGAACGGCTTGGTGCGCGAGGCGATCGACCGGGCGCTGGCCGACTCCGGTTCCACCTTCGACGACATCGACGCGGTCGTAGTCGGCAAGGCGCCCGACTTCTTCGAGGGCGTCATGATGCCCGAGCTGTTCATGGCCGACGCCATGGGTGCGACCGGCAAGCCGCTGATCCGGGTGCACACTGCGGGCTCGGTCGGCGGATCCGCCGGAGTGGTGGCCGCCAGTTTGGTGCAGTCAGGCAAGTACCGGCGCGTGCTGGCGATGGCCTGGGAAAAGCAGTCGGAATCAAATGCCATGTGGGCGTTGTCGATTCCGATCCCGTTCATCAAGCCTGTCGGTGCCGGCGCAGGTGGGTATTTCGCCCCGCACGTGCGGGCGTACATCCGCCGCTCGGGCGCACCGACGAACATCGGTGCCATGGTCGCGGTCAAAGACCGGCTCAACGGGAGCCGCAACCCGCTGGCACATCTGCACCAGCCCGACATCACCCTGGAAAAGGTGATGGAATCGCCCATGCTTTGGGATCCGATCCGCTACGACGAGACCTGCCCATCGTCGGATGGCGCCTGCGCAGTGGTGATCGGCGACGAGGAGATCGCCGACGCGCGAGTGGCGAGGGGCATCCGGTGGCGTGGATCCATGCCACCGCGCTGCGCACCGAGCCACTGGCGTTCGCCGGACGCGACCAAGTCAGCCCGCAGGCTGGCCGAGACGCGGCCGCTGCGCTGTGGAAGGCGGCCGGCATCACCAGCCCCATCGACGAGATCGACGCCGCCGAAATCTACGTGCCGTTCTCGTGGTTCGAGCCAATGTGGTTGGAAAACCTCGGGTTTGCCCCCGAAGGGCGAAGGCTGGAAGCTCACCGAAGCCGGTGAGACCGCGATCGGCGGACGGCTCCCGGTGAACCCCTCCGGCGGCGTGCTGTCATCGAACCCGATCGGCGCCTCGGGCCTGATCCGCTTCGCCGAGTCGGCGATCCAGGTGATGGGCAAGGGTGGGGATCATCAGGTTCCGGGTGCACGAAAAGCGTTGGGGCATGCCTACGGCGGCGGCTCGCAGTACTACTCCATGTGGGTGGTCAGCGCCGACAAGCCCGAAAAGGTCGCCGAGAAGGCCCCCGCATGACCGACGTCCAGAACAAGACAAAGCACCCCGCGCACGAGGCCGGCCGCCGATCGCGCGACGCGGTGCAGGCCAGGGACAAAGAGGCGTGGCTGGAGGTGTTCGCCGACGACGCCATCGTCGAGGATCCCATCGGGCCATCGGCCTTCGACCCCGAAGGCAAAGGACACCGGGGCCGCGACGCGATCTCGGCCTTCTGGGACATGGCCATCGCCAACACCACCAGGATCGAGTTCTTCTTCCGCGACACCTACCAATGCGGCAACGAGGAAGCCAACGTCGGGCACATCCTCATCACGACCGGCGACTACCAGATCACCGCGGAGGGCGTCTTCACCTACAAGGCCAACGACGAGGGCAAGCTGGTTGCCCTGCGCGCGTATTGGGAGATGGACCGCGCGGCCGCGACCACCCGAAAGGTCTAAATCGGCTCGAGTCCGGCCAGATGCCGCTGAGCCAGGTCGCGATAGGCCTGCGGGTTGAGGTTGACCCACATTTCCGCGCCTGTTCCGGCAATTGGGCCCTTCACCTGCGCCGGCGCTCCGACTACAAGTACCCCGGCCGGAATCTGGGTGCCGGCCACTACCAGGGAATGGGCAGCGATCATGCTGCGCGCGCCGATCACCGCGCCGTCGAGAATGGTCGCGTGGTTGGCGATCAGCGCCTCGGACCCGACATGCACCCCGTGGATCACGCACATATGCGCCACCGTCGCTCCCGGACCGATGTCGACCGGAATGCCCGGCGGAGCGTGCAACACCGATCCGTCCTGGACGTTGGCGCCTTCCCGCACGACGATGGGCCCGTAGTCGCCGCGCAGCACGGCGTTGAACCAGACCGACGCCCCCGCCTCGACGGTGACGTCGCCGATCAGGGTGGCTGTCGGGGCCACAAACGCGGTGGGATCGATCCGTGGCGACTGACCCTCGAAAGAAAACAGCGGCATCGTCTAGATATACCGCAGCATGAATATCCCGTGGCCAGGCCCGCCGTCGTTGCGCATGCCAGACGAAAAACTGTAACGTGTTCTAGTTAGAGGCCAGTGAGTTGGAGGTGACAGGTGACTACCGACACAAATGCGGTCGGCATCCGGGAAATTGATTCCGGCACCTTGCCGACCAGGTACGCCCGGGGCTGGCACTGCCTGGGCGTCGCGAAGGACTTCCTGGACGGGAAGCCGCATGGGGTGCAGGCGTTCGGCACCAAGCTGGTGGTTTTCGCCGACTCTCACGGAGACCTGAAGGTCCTCGACGGTTACTGCCGGCACATGGGCGGCGACCTGTCAGAGGGCACCATCAAGGGCGACGAGGTCGCCTGCCCCTTCCACGACTGGCGCTGGGGCGGCGACGGCCGCTGCAAGTTGGTGCCGTATGCCAAGCGCACACCCAGAATGGCGCGTACCCGGTCGTGGACGACCGACGTGCGCGGCGGCCTGTTGTTCGTCTGGCACGACCACGAAGGCAATCCACCAGACCCGGCAGTCAGGATCCCCGAGATTCCCGAAGCCGCCAGCGACGAATGGACCGACTGGCGGTGGAACCGCATCCTCATCGAAGGGTCCAACTGCCGCGACATCATCGACAACGTCACCGACATGGCGCACTTCTTCTACATCCATTTCGGGTTGCCGACATACTTCAAGAACGTGTTCGAGGGCCACATCGCCTCGCAGTATCTGCACAACGTGGGCCGGCCCGACGTGAACGATCTGGGGACCGCCTACGGCGAGGCGCACCTGGATTCGGAGGCGTCCTACTTCGGGCCGTCGTTCATGATCAACTGGCTGCACAACAGCTACGGCGACTACAAGTCCGAGTCGATACTGATCAACTGCCACTACCCGGTGACCCAGAATTCGTTCGTCTTGCAGTGGGGCGTCATCGTCGAAAAGCCCAAGGGCATGGACGAAAAGATGACCGACAGGCTGTCCAGGGTGTTCACCGAGGGTGTCAGCAAGGGCTTCCTGCAGGACGTCGAGATCTGGAAGCACAAGACCAGGATCGACAACCCGCTGCTGGTCGAGGAGGACGGCGCCGTCTATCAACTGCGCCGCTGGTACGAGCAGTTCTACGTCGACGTCGCCGACATCACGCCGGAAATGGTGGAGCGCTTCGAGATCGAGGTGGACACCACCCGCGCCAACGAGTACTGGAACGCCGAAGTCGAAGAGAACCTTAAGGCAAAGGATCTGGAATCAGGTGCGGCCGAATCGGTTTCCGACGACGTGCCCGCAAAGCAACATTGACAGAGCCCGATATGAGCCCCTCCGAAGATCCATCGGCGGTTCCCGATGTCGATCGGCTGGCCCGGTCGATGCTGCTGCTGCACGGTGATCATCACGATCACGCCGACTCCCCTACCCGAGGCGGTGCGAACAGCAATTTTGGATCCTGGTCGAAGGCAAGAGATTTCGCTAACGAACCGCAACGCGCCGCCGCAAGGGCCGCGGCCACCCGGGCCGACCGTGAGCGCTACCTGACGTCGGGTCTGCAGCCGGTGGATTGCCGGTTCTGCCACGTCACGGTGACCGTCAGAAAGCTGGGACCGGGTCACACCGCGGTGCAATGGAACACTGAAGCGTCGCAGCGTTGTGCCTTCTTCGCCGAAGTGCGACAGTCCGGTGGGGAAACCGCGCGCATCAAAGCGTGCCCGCGACTCAGCGACAGCATCGAGCACGCAGTCGCCGAGGGCTGCCTGGATGCGGTGCCAGACAACTGCTGAGTCAACCGCCTTGGGGCAGTTTGGTAATCGCTTCGAATGCTTCGAGGAACACGGCCGCGATGTCCTCATCGCGCGCGCTGGCCATGGGCTTCTTCTGCAGCAGGACACGCTGCACGCCGATACCTAACAGCAAAGCCGTCACCATATCTGCGCGGATCCTGGCGCGGTCCGCAGTTATCCGCTTGGCCAGGTTGCGGGTAAGTCCTTCATCGAGTTGCGAATTGAGGCGGGCCACCACCGACGCGTCTCCGCTGGACCGCAGCAGCGCGAACAACGGGGCGTCGACGTCTCGGCGGGCAGATAAGACACGAGCAATCATCTTCTGCCCCAACGCATCGTCACCTGCATTCCGGATCTCCTCGACGTTCTCGGAGACATCCGTGGCTTCGGTGAACAGCCGTTGTTTGGAGCCGAAATAGCGGCGAACCAGCGTGACATCGACACCAGCTTTCGCTGCCACCTCGCGCAGTCCGATGGCACTGTAGCCGTGGCCGAGAAACAGTTCACGAGCCGCTTCCAGCAGTCGGGTTCTGGTGGCACCCGCGTCGCGGCGTCGAGACGGCGCACCAGCGCGCTCACTGTCATCGACCATCACCTAGACTCCCTTCGTTATGTCTACGACTGTAGACATACCTGCGGCAACCACGCTAGGCTGATCAATGCCTACACCTGTAGACATTTCGCTCAGGGAGGTCTTCGTGACCGGAGTCATGCTTGTCAAGCAGCGAGTCGCCAGCATCGACCAATGGAGCGCTGTCTTCCGTAATCCGGAACTCGACGCTATCCGGCGCGGACACGGCCTCGTGGTCACCGGTACCTACGTGGATGGAGACGATCCGAACACCGTCATTGTTGTCATGGGCATGCAGAACCTGAGTGCCGCAAGGCAGTTCGCGACCTCACCGGAGCTGGCCGCGGCACGCGAACGGGCGGGCGCGATCGGGCCTCCCGACGGTGTGTGGTTTGGGCCGAAACAAATCGATGGCTGATCACAGCCCGGCGACGATGCGGGCCGCGCGCCGGCCCGTGGGGGCACGCCCCCAGAGGGTGGGGGCACCTCCCGCTTGCGGGGGAGTACCCCCACCCGATTGCGGGGGAGTGGGGGCACCCCCAGCCGCGCTGGGGGTACCGCCCGCTTGCGGGGAACGGCCAGGGGGCGAGCCGGGCAATCGAACTACAGCCCGGCGAATCGCTCCTTGACCGTTTCGACGGTGAGCCCGTAGTCGGCTAGCGAGTACGTGTGCTTCGGTGCTCGTTCTCCGATCTGGCTCTCGGCGTGGATATCCGCCATCGCCTGTCGAGCTTCGTCGGTCAGCGTCAGACCAAAGTACCGGTAGACGTCGGCCACCGTGCTGATCGGGTCAGCGATCAGATCGCGGTAGTCGACGTCGTAGAACTGAGCCGAATCATATTTGGCGCGTGCGGTGTTGAACCGCTCTAGTCCACGCGACCAGGTTTCCATTGCGTCAGCACCGATCTGGGCGCCGACGAAGGTCGTCGACCACCCTTCAGCAGTGTGGTGAGCCAACGAACACATTGACGCCATGATCGTCTCGACCGGCCGGTGGGTCTGCACCACCAGCGCGTCAGGATAGGTCGCCATCAAGGCGTCCAGCGCGAAGAGGTGGCTAGGGTTCTTCAGCACCCACCGCTTGTCGGCGTCGTTCAGTCCGATCAGCTGAAGGTTCTTGCGGTGCCGGCGATATGACGGTGTCCAGTCCTGGTGCGACAGCCATTCCGCGTAGCTGGGGATGTGCGCCAGCGTCTCGTACGACACCGAATGCAGCGACTGCCGCAGCAGCTGCCAGCATTCCTCCAGCTCGTATGCGGCCATGAAATGCAGGCCGGTGTATCCGGGGTTGTCCTCGTGATGCTGGGTGAATTGCGCGTCGAGTTGGCGATACAGCGGGTTTGATTCCCAGGTTTCGCGGGGTGGGCGCGGCTGCGGGAATTCGGCCAGCCACATGTGCAGGCCCTGATGCGCCGGGTCGGCGCCGAGTAGCCGGTGTAGCGCCGTGGTGCCGGTGCGCACCAGCCCGGTGACGAAGATCGGCCGTTCGATGGCGACGTCGGTGTGCTGCGGGTATTGCTTCCACGCGGATTCGGACAGCAGCCGGGCCACCAGCGCGCCCCGCAGAAAGAACCGGTTCATCTTGCTGCCCAACACCGTAAGGCCGGCTTCACGCCGGTAAGAGTCCAGCAGCACCTCCAGCGCTTCGAGGTAGTTGTCCTCGTCAGTGCCGAAATCGTCGAGCCCGATCAGTTTCGTGGCCGATGCGTGCAGTTCGTCGACGGTGCCGATATCGGTGCGATCGGACATCAGGTGTGGTACTCCCCGCAGTTGACATCCAGGGTCTGCCCAGTGATGCCGCTGGACAAGTCACTGGCCATGAAAAGAATTGCCGAAGCCACCTCGTCCTCGGTCGGCAAGCGCTTCAGATCGGAGTTCGCCGCGGTGGCCTGGTAGATCTGGTCCACCGTTGTGCCGTACTTGCCAGCCTGATGCTCGAAATAGCCCTTCAATGTGTCGCCCCAGATATACCCGGGTGCAACGGAATTGACGCGGATGCCCTTTTCGCCGAGTTCGGTGGCCAGCGACTGTGACATGGCCAGCAAAGCGGACTTGGCCATCTTATAGGCGCCGTATTTCGCTTGCGAGTGCCGCAGCACCATGGAGTTGACGTTGACGATCGATCCATCGGACGCTTCCAGCGCCGGCGTGAAAGCCTGGATGAGCCGCAACGCCCCGAGCGCGCTGAGCTCGATCGCATCACGGATGTGCTGAAATGTGGTGCCCGCCAATGGTTTCATCGACGGCACCCGGAACGCATTGTTGATAAGCACGTCGACCTTGCCGTAGGTCGCCATGGTCGACTCGACGAGGTAACCTACCTCATCGTCCTTGGTGATGTCGGTGCGCACCGCCAAAGCCTTATGCCCGGTGTCGTTGATCTGTTTGGCGACGGCATCCAGCCGTTCGAGGGTGCGGGCCGCCAGCACCAGGTCAGCACCGTCGCGCGCGCACCGGTGCGCCAACGTGGTACCGAGCCCCGGTCCGACGCCACTGATGACGACTACCTTTCGCTTGAGCATCCCTGACATCGTTACCCCAGCATCCTGGCCGCAATTTGCTTTTGGCGCAACGTGATTCGCGCGCGCCACTGGTCTTCGGAAATCTTGTTGTGCTCGAAATACGGCAGCGTGGCCGGTATTGCGTCGAAGTCGACCAGCTCGACGGTGGGCCCGTCGGCTTCGGTGAGCGCACGGGACACCCGCTGCCACCGGAACTGCAAAAAGCCCCGCCGATGGCCGAGCGTTTCGACCCAGTTCGTCACTGCCGGATTCTGATCCGCGACGACGATGCGGACCTTGCCGTCCGGATCCGCTTGGGCCTGGGTGTTGTTCAGCGAGGTCTGGTGGTTGATGTAGTCCAGCGAGATGTACCACATGCTGCCCAGCTGGAAGCCGAGGTAAGGGGCATCGGAGACCGGCACCGTGATCACCAGCGCCTGATCGGGCCGCAGCTCGAAGTGCCCGGCTGACGAGTATTGGGTCGCCAGGCCGCCCGGAGTCAGCCGGGGCGCGACCATGGTGTTGACCGGGATGTTGAGATAGAACCACTGCGGGAACTGCAGCCACGTTTTCACCCGGCTCACAAGTTGGGATCCCGCTGTCGCATAACGCTTTTCGATAGTCTCGCGAGTTAGCGGCGGCGGCGCGGTGCCCGTAGTGTCCGGCCGGGAAATCGTCAGCGTGCCGCGCTGCGCCGACCAGTCGCCGTACACCTCACGGATCACCAATTGCCCGGGGCTGGTGGGCCGCAGCCGCCACTCGAAGCTACCGTCGGCGGCGATCTCGAGTTCGCGGTCGTCGAACGCGGCCTGGCTGGCGGGCACGTTGTCGTCGGTGTACTCGCCGCCGAGCAGCTGGAAACTCAGGTCGGTGGTGGTGCCACGCCTGCCGGTAACGACGTAGTCGCGGTCGGCGTGCACCCGGGTGCCGAAATAGAGGGTGTCGGGGTTGTCCAGGCCCATCTTGGTGAACGGCCCGGTGCCCGACTGCAGGAATGGGTGGTCACGCTCGTAGTTGAAGGCCAGGTGCATGCAGCCCGCAATGCAGCCGGCGAGGTACTGCAGTCCTTCGAGCAGGTCAGCTTCGGTCTCAATGTGCGGTGCGGCGGCCACCAGTTTCTCGGCCTCGGCGATCGCGTCGGTGAGGGGGTTGGAGAACACGCCTAGACGCTAGAACGTGTTCTCATTTTGAGTCAATGGCGAACATTGCCGCGTGTCGTCCGCGGCGTTCAAATACGACGCCCGCTCACTACGATGTGCATTTGTTGGCCAGGTCGATCAGATGCTGCCGCACGTCTGGATGCCGGTTGAGGTAGTCCAGCACGTTGTTGGAGCCCCCCTCCGCCTGAGATCTGGCGGTCAACTCCTGCTTAACGTCGGGATGCTTGTCCAGGTACGACTGCAGGCTTTGGGACGCCGTTTGGCCCACGGTGGTATTGCACTGTTGCTGGGGATCTGCGTTCGCCACCGGCAACGCAATCACCGCCGAGGCGGTGACGCTCAGCAGACCACCGGCAAGCAGGCCGTACAGTCCGCGCCGAAGAGGGCTAGCAGTCCTGGAAGTTACGGTCATGCAATCGAGGTTACCCGCGTTAGCCTGACCCGAACCGCCGCTGAAAGGGGCGGGCTAATGCGTAACCGCAGCGCCGCTTTCTTGCTCGCGCTTGATCTCCAGCGCGATGTCGATGAGCTGGTCTTCCTGGCCGCCGATGAGTTTGCGCTGACCGGCCCGGAGCAGTAGCTGGTGGGCCGGCACACCGTAGCGCTCAGACTGGCGGACGGCGTGCTTGAGGAAGCTGGAGTAGACCCCGGAATATCCCATGATCAGGGCATCGCGGTCGAGCAGGCATTCGGCGGGCATGGCCGGACGCACCACGTCCTCGGCGGCATCGGCGATGTCGAAGAAGTCGATGCCGGTCTTGACGCCGATCTTGTCGAACACCCCGACGAGGGCTTCCACCGGCGCGTTGCCCGCGCCGGCGCCGAAGCGGCGCACACTGCCGTCGATCTGCTTGGCTCCGGCACGCACGGCCTCCACCGAGTTGGCCACCCCTAGCCCGAGGTTTTCATGGCCGTGGAAGCCGACTTGGGCGTCCTCGCCGAGTTCGGCCACCAGAGCGGATACCCTGTCGGCCACACCGTCGAGCACCAAGGCGCCGGCCGAGTCCACGACATAGACGCACTGGCAACCGGCATCAGCCATGATGCGGGCCTGGGCGGCCAGTTTCTCCGGCGGAATGGTGTGGGCCATCATCAAAAACCCGACGGTTTCCAGGCCCAGCTCACGGGCGAGCCCGAAGTGCTGGATCGATACGTCGGCTTCGGTGCAATGGGTGGCGATCCGGCAGATCGACCCGCCATTGTCCTGCGCCTCTTTGATGTCGTCTTTGGTGCCCACTCCAGGCAGCATGAGAAACGCGATTTTGGCGTCTTTTGCCGTCTGCGCAGCGAGTTTGATCAGTTCCTGCTCGGGGGTCTTGGAGAAGCCGTAGTTGAACGACGATCCACCCAGTCCGTCGCCGTGGGTCACCTCGATCACCGGCACCCCGGCGGCATCAAGGGCGGCCACGATGGCCTGGACTTCCTCTTTGGTGAATTGGTGGCGTTTGTGGTGCGACCCGTCGCGCAGCGAAGTGTCCGTGATCCGGACGTCCCAAATACCGGTCATCGCGTTGTTCCTCCTGCGACAGACAGCGTTTCTTTGGCGATCTCCTCGCCGACCTTGGTGGCCGCCGCGGTCATGATGTCGAGGTTGCCCGCATACGGCGGCAGGTAATCCCCGGCTCCCTCGACCTCGATGAAGGTGGTGACCAGGGCTTGGCCGCCGGAGTTGAGTGACGGGTCGTCGAACTGCGGTTCGTTGAGCAGCCGATATCCCGGCACATAGGTCTGCACCTCGGCCACCACCTCGTGGATGGATTTGGCGATTGCTTCGCGGTCGGCGTCCTCGGGGATGGCGCAGAAAATGGTGTCGCGCATGATCAGGGGCGGGTCGGCCGGGTTCAAGATGATGATCGCCTTACCGCGCGCGGCACCGCCGATGGTCTCGACACCCTTGGCGGTGGTCTTGGTGAACTCGTCGATGTTGGCCCTGGTGCCCGGGCCGGCAGACACCGACGCCACCGACGCCACGATCTCGGCGTAGGGCACCGTCACTACCCGCGACACCGCGTACACGATGGGGATGGTCGCTTGTCCCCCGCAGGTGATCATGTTCACGTTCGGCGCATCCAGATGCTCACGCAGGTTCGCCGGCGGGATCACCGCCGGCCCCACCGCGGCCGGTGTCAGGTCGATGGCCCGGATGCCTGCGGCCGCGTACTTCGGCGCCGCGTCTCTGTGTACATAGGCGCTGGTCGCCTCGAACACCAGGTCGGGTTTCTCGGGCTGCGCCAGCAGCCAGTCGACCCCTTCGTGGGTAGTCTCCAGACCCAGCTTGCGGGCCCGCGCCAGGCCCTCGCTTTCCGGGTCGATCCCCACCATCCAGCGTGGTTCCAGCCAGTCCGATCGCAGAAGTTTGTAGAGCAGGTCGGTGCTGATGTTTCCCGACCCGACAATGGCCACACTTGCCTTAGACGGCATGTCAACGCTCCCCCTTATTCGAAAATCAACCCGACGGACCCCAGTCCGCCGAATTCGGCGACGAACTTGTCGCCCGGCCGAGCGTCGATGGCTCGGGCGCATGAGCCCGGTAACACAATGTCGCCGGCCCCCAGCCGCACCCCGAAACTCTCCACCATGCCGGCCAGCCAGGCGACCGCCCTGACCGGGTTACCCAGTACTGCATCGCTGCGACCCTTGGCCACCATTTCATCGTTGCGGGCCAGCACCACGTCGATCCCGGTGATGTCGACATCAGCCGGCGACACCCGCGCTTTGCCGAGGACGAAGCTCGCCGACGAGCCGTTGTCGGCGATGGTGTCGCATGCGGCGATCTTCCAGTCGGTGATCCGGGTGTCGATCAACTCGATGGACGGGACCAGGGCTTCGGTGGCCGCCAGCACGTCGTCCTCGGTGCACCCGGCTCCCGGCAGGTCGGCGGCCAAGATGAACCCCACCTCAACCTCCACGCGCGGATACAGGTAGTTCGCCGCCTTGACCGGAGTGTCCTCAAACACCTGCATCTCGTCGAGCAGATGCCCGTAGTCGGGCTCATGGATCCCCATCATCTGCTGCATCGCCAACGATGACAGCCCCACCTTGTGGCCCACCACGCGGGCGCCCTCGGCCACCCGCTGACGAATATTGATCAACTGGATCTCATAGGCGTCGACGACGTCGATATCCGGGTAGACAGCTGTCAAGGGAGCGATCGGCTTACGGCTGCGCTCGGCTTGCGCCAGGTCGGCGGCCAGTGCCTCACGGGTGGCAACAGGCAGCATTGGCCAAAGTCCCTTCGTCGGCGTACCCGGTGCGGTAGCGCCCGGTCCAGGCAATTCTATAACGTGTTCTACATGACAGCTCAGGAGCTCGATGTCGTCGTAGTCGGGAGCGGCGGCGCCGGCATGGTAGCTGCCCTTACCGCCGCTCACCTGGGCCTTTCGACAATAGTCATCGAGAAGGCTCCGCATTTCGGCGGCTCCACCTCGCGGTCGGGCGGCGGCGTCTGGATCCCGAACAACGAGGTCCTCAAGCGCGACGGCGTGCGGGACACCCCTGAGGCGGCCCGCACCTACCTGTACGGCATCATCGGCGACATCGTCGAGCCGGAGCGCATCGACGCCTACCTCGACCGCGGGCCCGAGATGCTGTCGTTCGTGCTGAAGCACACGCCGTTGAAGATGTGCTGGGTGCCGCGCTACTCCGACTACTACCCCGAGGCGCCGGGCGGCCGCGCGGGTGGCCGGTCGATCGAGCCAAAGCCGTTCAACGCCCACAAGCTTGGTGCAGACGAGGCCGGGCTGGAGCCGGCTTATGGCAAGGTTCCACTCAATGTCGTTGTGATGCAACAGGATTACGTGCGACTTAACCAGCTGAAACGACACCCGCGCGGTGTGCTGCGCAGCCTGAAGGTCGGCGCCCGCACCATGTGGGCGAAGGCGACCGGTAAAAACCTGGTCGGCATGGGCCGAGCACTCATCGGGCCGCTGCGGATCGGGCTGCAACGGGCTGGAGTTCCGGTCGAGCTCAACACCGCACTCGCCGACCTCTACGTCGAGGACGGCGTGGTCCGCGGAATTTATGTTCGCGACACCGACGCATCGGAATCAGCTGAACCGCGGCTCATCCGGGCCCGACGCGGCGTGATCCTCGCCTGCGGCGGTTTCGAGCACAACGAACAGATGCGGGTGAAATACCAGCGTGCGCCCATCACCACCGAGTGGACCGTCGGCGCCAAGGCCAATACCGGTGACGGCATCGTTGCCGGCGAAAAGCTGGGCGCCGCACTGGATCTGATGGAGGACGCTTGGTGGGGTCCGACGGTGCCGCTGGTGGGTGCGCCATGGTTCGCATTGTCGGAGCGCAACTCTCCGGGCTCGATCATCGTCAACATGTCAGGCAAGCGGTTCATGAACGAATCGATGCCATACGTCGAAGCCTGCCACCACATGTACGGCGGGGAATACGGCCAGGGGCCAGGGCCGGGCGAGAACATTCCCGCATGGCTGGTGTTCGACCAGCAGTACCGAGACCGCTACATCTTCGCGGGACTAAACCCCGGACAACGTATTCCGCGCAAGTGGCTCGATTCCGGCGTGATCATCCAGGCCGACACGCTCGAGAAGCTGGCCGCCGCGGCGGGTCTCCCGGTCGATGAGTTCACCTCGACCGTAGAGCGTTTCAACGGCTTTGCGCGGTCCGGCGTCGACACGGACTACCACCGCGGCGAGAGCGCCTACGACCGCTACTACGGCGACCCGACCAACATGCCCAATCCCAATCTCGGCGAGATCAGTCACCCGCCTTACTACGCCGCCAAGATGGTGCCCGGCGATCTGGGTACCAAGGGCGGGATTCGCACCGATGTCCATGGCCGTGCGCTCCGCGACGACGGCACTATCGTCGAAGGTCTCTACGCCGCAGGCAATGTCAGTGCCCCGGTGATGGGACACACCTACCCGGGTCCGGGCGGCACCATTGGGCCGGCGATGACCTTCGGCTACTTGGCCGCGCTGCACATTGCTGAGCAGGTTGGGAAAGGCTGACATGCCGATCGATGTAGATGTCGCGCTCAACGCCGAGCTGGACCCAATCGAATTCTCCTGGGCCAGCAGCGATGTGCAGCTCTATCACCTCGGGCTGGGCGCCGGCAGGGATCCGATGGATCGACGCGAGCTACGTTACCTGGTGGACGACACACCGCAGGTGCTGCCGACATTCGCCACCGTGGCCGCCACCTTCCACGCCACCAAACCGCCGACGGTGCAGTTTCCCGGCATCGACATCGAGCTGAGCAAGGTGCTGCACGCCAGCGAACGGGTCGAAGTGCCCGCGCCGTTGCCACCGTCGGGCTCTGCGCGGGCTGTCACGCGGTTCACCGACATCTGGGACAAGGGCAAGGCCGCGGTGATCCTTAGCGAGACGAAGGTGAGCACGCCGGACGGCACGCTGCTGTGGACGCAGAAACGGTCCATCTTCGCCCGCGGCGAAGGCGGATTCGGCGGCTCACGCGGGCCGTCGACGTCCGACGCGGCGCCGGACCGGGCCCCCGACCTGGAGGTCGAGGTGCCGATTTTGCCGCAGCAGGCCCTGCTGTACCGGCTCTGCGGCGACCGCAACCCACTGCACTCGGATCCGGAATTCGCCGGTGCCGCAGGCTTTTCCCAACCTATCCTGCACGGCCTGTGTACCTACGGCATGACCTGCAAGGCGATCGTCGACGCGCTGCTGGACGGCGATGCCGGCGCCGTAGCCGCCTACGGCGCGCGCTTCGCCGGTGTCGCATTCCCGGGCGAGACACTCAAGGTCGGCATCTGGAAGGACGACGGCCGTCTGCTGGCCAGCGTTGTCGCGCCGTCGCGCGACAACGCTGTGGTGCTCTCAGGCGTCGAACTCCTGCCCGCATAGCGCCTTTGCGCCGAGCGGACTACCGGTAAACTGCGTAATATGCTTTCCGTCCGTGAGCTGGAGCTACGCGTCGGCACGATCGCAGCCGGTCAGACCCAGCAGATCGACTCGTTGCGGTCGGCGAGCTCAATGAGTCCAGCCGGGGATGGCGATTTCTGCTGCGACATCTGCGGATGAACCGACTCTGCGCGGGAGCAAATGGCCTGACACTGATCGCGTTTCGGGTGTCCTCGTTGCGGGCCGGTATACCAACAGCAGCACCTCATGAGCGCTGAGTGGCAGCGGCCCGAACGGCGTGCGGCCGATGAGCGAACCGCGCTGCGGAATGTTCCGATATTCGCTGAGATCGACGACGACGGACTCGATCAACTCTCGCGGGCCGTACATCGCCAGCACATCCCCGCCAACGAGTGGCTCTTTCATATGGGGGACCCATCGGACGCCATCTACGTAATTGACTCGGGGCGATTCGCGGCTGTCGGTCCCGATGGACAGGTGATTCGTGAGATGGCATCCGGTGACTCAATCGGAGACCTGGGCGTGATCACCGGCACTGCTCGCTCGGCCGGAATACAAGCTCTTCGGGACAGCGTCGTCTGGAGGATCGCCGCTGACACGTTCACAGAGGTGCTTGCGAAGACTCCGAAACTGCAATCGGCGATGCTCCGAGCGATGGCGGGGATGCTTCGCGAGTCACGATCTGCGAACATCTCTCGGGGTCCCCGGGTCGTCGGCGTGCTGTCGACTGGGGATGCCGTTGCGGTCCCGATTGTTGACGCGATCGTGACTCGCCTGGGCTCGCACGGTCAGACTGCCGTGGTCGCGCCGCCCGTCGAGACAACGGCTGCGGCCCACAATTACGGCGAGCTCGTCGAAGCGTTCAGCGAAACCCTCGATCGGGCGGAGCGAAGCAACGATTGGGTCTTGGTGGTGGCCGATCGAGGCTCAGGCGACCTCTGGCGACGATATGTTGTCGCGCAAAGCGACCGACTCGTGGTCCTTGTGGATCAACGCCATCCGCCGGAAGCGCTCGATCCACCTGTTACCCAAGGGCCAGTCCACCTGGTCACGTGCATGGTAGAACCAGATCCGAGTTGGTGGGATCTGCTTCAGCCGGTCTCGCATCACCCCGCCAACGACGACGGTATCGGTGCTCTAGCCCGCAGAATCGCTGGCCGATCTCTAGGTCTCGTGCTGGCGGGTGGCGGCGCTCGAGGGCTCGCACATTTCGGTGTCTACGAAGAGCTCACCCGGGCAGGCGTCGTCATCGATCGGTTTGGCGGAACGAGTGCCGGTGCTCTCGCTGCTGCAGCCTTCGCGCTGGGGATGGACGCCCGGGATGCGACCGCCGCGGCACGAAAGTTCATTGCAGAAAGCAGGCCACTCAGCGACTACACCATTCCTGCGATAGCCCTCACCCGAGGCAGGCGCGTCGATCGTCTAGTCGAAGGATTCTTCGGCAGCACCTTGATCGAGCATCTGCCAAGAGGGTTTTTCTCCGTCTCTGCAGACATGATCACAGGCGATCAGATCATCCATCGGCGTGGGCTTCTGTGGGTCGCCGTGCGCGCATCGATCTCGATCCCCGGCCTCCTGCCGCCAATGCAACATGGCGAGCAGCTCCTTGTCGACGGTGGACTGCTGAACAACCTCCCGGCCGACGTGATGTGCGCCGACCAAGACGGCGAAGTCATATGCGTCGATCTACGTCAAACGTTCGTGCCGTCGAAGGGCTTTGGTCTGCTGCCGGCAAAGCTTCAGCCTCCCGGGTGGGTCCGGCGGTTCTTGACCGGCACGGATGTCGCCTTACCACCGCTGCAAGAGACCTTACTTCGCACCGTTGACCTTGCGGCCTCCAGCGGGAACCTGCGCCAGCTCCCTCGAGTTGCGGCGATCATCGAGCCGGACGTCTCAGCGATCGGTCCGTTGGAGTTCAAAAACATTGATGCCGCCCTGGATGCCGGGCGGATCGCAACCCGAGCAGCTCTCGAAGCGCAGCCGACGCTCGTTCGCTGAGCCTCCCGCCCCTGCTCGTCTCCGATGAAGCCACCAGAACACTCGACACCGAGTCGAAGGGGGGGGCCCGTGACGGACAACCTCGATCAGCAGCTGCAGGGGCTCAGCACAGTCGGGACACCCGCGCGAGGCTTGTACTATTACATGTGCAGGCAACAGCCCGCCTTGTGAGATGGCAGACGCCTCGTGTGCGCACAAGATCGTCAGGCCGGGCGGGACAGACGACCAGGAGTCTCGCTCGCGACACCGTCTGGGGCCGAGTCGGCCGCGTCCATTCGAGTGCGACTAGGTTGTTGAACCGTGGGCACCTATTGGGGGGACCAGCCGCCGGCCCATCTAGTCATGCACGCGGATGGCGGCGAGCGCAGCGTGCCAATTTTCGATCAACTCTTCGTCGGCCGCGAGTGCGCGGGGATCGACGAACACCGCCGACTGGTGCTCCTCGATCCGGGCATCTCCCGAAACCACCTTGAGATCCGTTTAGACCCCGCCACCGACCGGGCTTTCCTAATCGACACCAGCACCAACGGGACATTGCTCAACGGCATGCTGCTAGAACGCGCCGTGCAGGTCCCCCTCAGGCCCAACGACCAGATCCGGATAGGCAACGTCGCGCTTACCTTCCGATCGGACCGGTTCAATGCTGCCGAGAAGACCGGCACAAACCCTACCCTGACTCGGATCGTCGAGGAGACCATGGTGATGGTGGTCGGGGACATCACCAACTACTCGACGATCTCCGAAGTCACCGACAACAGGGTGATCGCCCGGAGCCTGAACTATCTTTGGCACGAGCTCCGCCGCGTCCTGCGCGCCCATCGCGGCACGCTCAACCATTACGCCGGCGATGCGCTGTATGCGGTCTGGGAACTGCGGACGATTCCAAAGGCCAATGAGCTCGCGGTCGACTTCGCCCTCGCTGCGAACCAGAGGGTCGAGGAACTCGCGCCCGCGCTCCCGCTACGTGGGCCGGACGGCTCGCCGATCCGCATGGGCTGGGGTGTGGTGCAGGGCCGGGCCGCGATCGCCGCAATGACAAGAACGGTCGCGGCCGTGATTGGCGACGCGACTAACGTGGCGTTCCGGTTGGCTGGCATTGCCGGACGGGCCGGGCGCCCGGCCGTGATGGTCACCGCTGGCGTGCATGCTGTCGTCGAGGCGCAATACGTCTGGGGCCACGCCGAGCAGGTAGAGATCAAGGGCCGGCGCGGAATGGAGACCGTTTTTCCGGTCGTCGCACGTTCGTAGATGACCGAGATTTTACGGCGCAACATGTGCACCTGAGTGCCCGCTCGGTATCCACCGCCACGCTGGCGTGGCGCTCACGGGCGACGGCACGCTAGCCGAGGATCAAGCCAGAAGTGGGCACACCCGTCCCCGCGGTGACGAGCACATGCTCGACGTCGGGCACCTGGTTCACCGAGGTACCCCGCAATTGCCGGACGCCCTCCGCGATGCCGTTCATGCCGTGGATGTAAGCCTCACCGAGCTGACCGCCGTGCGTGTTGATCGGCAGCCGCCCGCCCAGCTCGATCGCGCCGTCGGCAATGAAGTCCTTAGCCTCGCCCTTGCCGCAGAATCCCAGCTCCTCCAACTGAATCAGGGTGAACGGGGTGAAGTGGTCATAGAGCACGGCGGTCTGGATGTCGGTCGGCCGCAGGCCCGACTGCTGCCACAGCTGCTGACCCACCACGCCCATTTCGGGCAGACCTAGTTCGGGCCGGTAGTAGCTGACCATCGTGTACTGGTCGGGGCTGGAACCCTGCGACGCCGCCTCGATGATCGCCGGCCGCTGCTTGAGATCCTTGGCCCGCTCCGCCGAGGTCACCACGATCGCGACCGCGCCGTCGGTTTCCTGGCAGCAGTCCAGCAGCCGCAACGGCTCGGCGATCCACCGCGAATTCTGGTGGTCCTCAATAGTTATCGGCTTTTCATAGAAGTACGCCTTCGGGTTCTTGGCGGCATGCTTACGGTCGGCCACCGAGATGGCACCGAAGTCCCGGCTCGTCGCACCGGACAGGTGCATGTACCGCTGGGCGATCATGGCGACCTGCGCAGCCGGGGTGCTCAACCCGTGCGGATACGAGAAAGCGTTGTCGGCCGCCGTCGAATCAGCTTCAGCGTCAGGGCTTCCCACCAGCCGGGTCTGAACCTGACCGAACCGCATGCCGGAACGCTCGTTGAATGCCCGGTAAGCCACCACGACATCGGCCACACCAGTCGCGACGGCCATCGCCGCCTGCTGGACGGTCGCGCACGCCGCACCGCCGCCATAGTGGATCTTGGAGAAGAACTTCAGTTCGCCGATGCCGGCCGCACGCGCGACAGCGACTTCGGTGTTGCTGTCCATCGTGAAGGTGGTCAGCCCGTCGGCATCGGCCGGACTCAAACCGGCATCGTCGAGGGCGTCAAGAACCGCCTCAGCCGCCAGCCGCAGCTCGCTTCGACCGGAGTTCTTCGAGAAGTCGGTGGCACCAATGCCGACGATGGCAGCCTTACCCGACTGGGGGTACTCCCCTGCGTTGCGGGGACCCCGCCCGCTCGCGGGGGACATTAAGCATCCCCAATCGTGAGCTTGGTGGTCGCAATGACATGATCGCCAAGACTGTTGCGGCCCACGACCTTTACAGTGATCAGGCCGTCTTCGATCGCGGTCACCTCACCGGAGAATGTCACCGTGTCGTAGGCGTACCACGGCACCCCCAGCCGAAGCCCAATCGACTTGATCAGCGCCGATGGCCCAGCCCAGTCGGTGACGTAGCGCTGTACCAGCCCGGTGTCGGTGAGGATGTTGACGAAAATGTCCTTTGAGCCCTTGGCCTGCGCCTTATCGCGGTCGTGGTGCACGTCCTGAAAGTCCCGGGTGGCCAGGGCTGTCGAGATGATGAAGGTGGGATCCCCGTACAGCTTGAGCTCGGGCAACGTAGTGCCCACTTCGGCAATCGGTGCGCTCATGCGTCAGGCTCCCAGGCGTAGAGGGTCCACTCCGGGCCGCTGTCACCGGCCGGGAAGTCAATATAGGTTGCGCGCACCGGCATTCCGATCTTCACCTTAGCCGGGTCGACGTTACGCAGCTCGCCCAGCATGCGCACACCCTCTTCGAGTTCGACGAGCGCTATGACGAAAGGCAGTGTGCGGCCTGGCACCTTTGGCGCATGGTGCACCACGAAGCTGAACACTGTGCCCTTTCCGCTGGCCACCACGTAGTCGATCGGCGCAGATTTGTCCTGCCACACCGCCGGCACCGGCGGGTGCTGCAGGCTGCCGCCCGGACGGCGCTGAATCCGCAATTCGTGCGCGTTGACCCCGTCCCAGAAGAACGCGGTGTCGCGCGACGACGAGGGGCGCATCATGGCATCGGGGTCGAGGTCCGCGGGCACTGAACCCTGCGAAGCCTCCGATTCCGCACGAGGCTTGAATTTGAGGATGCGCCAATTCATCTCGGCAACATCCTCGTCACCCACCCGCCAGATGATGTGCTGGTTGATAAACCAGCCCTCACCGAGGGCGGTCTGCTTGGGTCCAATCACGTCCCCGAGCTCAGCGCTGATGCTGACTTGCTCCCCCGGCTGCAGATAGCGGTGATAGGTCTGCTCGCAGTTGGTGGCGACCACGCCGATGTAGCCGGTGTCGTCGAACATCTTGATGATGGGGCCCAAGGGATCGTCCTTCGGACGGACCCCGCCCAGGCCAAACATCGTCCACACCTGAATCATCGCCGGTGGAGCCACGATTCCCGGGTGGCCGGCGGTGCGGGCGGCGGCCTCATCGACGTAGATCGGGTTTCGGTCGCCGATGGCCTCCACCCAGTTGTTGATCATCGGCTGGTTCACCGGATCGCGCGCCGCACGGGGCTTGCTGCTGCCGGCCGCCTTGATCTGCGCGACGGATTCGTGAATGTCGGTCATCGAGGCACCCTCGGTACTTTGAGGCCAGAGGCGGCGATCATCTCTCGCATGACTTCGTTCACGCCGCCGCCGAAGGTGATCACCAGGTTGCGCTTGGTCTGGGAGTCAAGCCAGTTGAGCAGCTCGGCGGTATCCGATTCGGCGGGGTTACCATACTTGCCGACGATCTCCTCGGCGAGCCGGCCGACGTACTGAACACGTTCCGTGCCAAATACTTTCGTCGACGCAGCATCGGCCACGTTGATGTCCTCACCAGCAGCCGCCACCTGCCAATTGAGCAACTCGTTGATCCGCCACATCGCATGAATCTCACCAAGCGCGCGCTTGACGTCTTGGTGATCGATCGGAGTGACGCCGTCACCGCCCGGCTTGGACGCCCACGCGTGCAACCGGTCGTAGATGGCGGCGAACCGACCCGCCGGGCCCAGCATCACCCGCTCGTTGTTCAGCTGGGTGGTGATGAGCCGCCATCCGCCGTTCTCCTCGCCGACCAGCATGTCGGCGGGCACCCGCACGTCGTTGTAGTACGTGGCATTGGTGTGGTGGGCGCCGTCGGACAGGATGATCGGCGTCCAGGAGTAGCCGGGATCCTTCGTGTCGACGATGAGAATCGAAATGCCTTTGTGTTTAACGGCTTCCGGGTCGGTACGGCAGGCCAGCCAGATGTAGTCCGCGTCATGAGCGCCAGTGGTGAAGATCTTCTGCCCGTTGACGATGTACTCGTCGCCCTGGCGTACGGCAGTGGTGCGCAGCGATGCCAGGTCGGTTCCTGCCTCGGGCTCGGTGTAGCCGATCGCGAAGTGCACCTCACCGGCCAGGATCGCCGGCAGGAACTTCTTCTTCTGCATCTCACTGCCATAGACCTGCAGGGTGGGACCCACCGTCTGCAGCGTCACGGCGGGCAATGGCACATCGGCCCGATGGGCCTCGTTGACGAAGATCTGTTGCTCGATCGGACCGAAGCCGTGGCCGCCAAATTCCTTTGGCCACCCGACACCGAGCTTGCCGTCCTGGCCCATCCGCCGGATCACCGCGCGGTAGGCGGCGCCGTGTCGGTCCTTCTCCATCTCCTTCATCTCGTCCGACGAGATCAGATTCGAAAAGTATTGCCGTATCTCGGCTTGCAGCTGTCGCTGCTCCGGGGTCAGTTCGATGAACATTGCGCTCCCACCAGGTCGAGACGATGCGAAGGCCCGCCCAGCAGCCGGGTCAGGTCTTTGATTGTCGAGTAGTACCGGTGCATCGGATATGTGATGTCCATTCCCATGCCGCCGTGCAGATGATGGCATGTCTGCATCACCGGCGGCGCCTGCGAAGTCACCCAGTACCCGAGAACGTCCAGGTCGTCGTCGGCATCCCGACCTTCGGAGAGTCGCCATATCACCGACTTCGCCGCCAAATCGATGGTGCGCGAAGCGATGTAGACCTCGGCGAGCTGCGCCGCCACGGTCTGGAAGGTCGACAACGGTTTGCCAAACTGTTTCCGGTTGGCCACGTAGTCAGCGGTGAGGCGCAGCGCCCCGGCCACCAGCCCGTCGGCATACGCACCGATCGCTGCCAGTGCCAGTTGGTTGACCCGGTGCGCGGTGGCACCGCCGAGCACGTCGGCGTCGGGAACCGGAACGCCGGAAAACGTGACCGTGTACTCGTCTGAACCATTCGACGTCGGCGTACGCACCAGCTGCACGCCGTCGGCCTTTGGCGATAACACCACGGCCGCGCTGTCAGTGGTCACGATCATCCAATCGGCTTGTTCGGCATAGACAACACCGACTTTGGTGCCCGACAGCCGCCCGCTGGTGAAGGTGGTGGCGGGCCGGTCGGGGAGCGCAGCGCCGGGCTCGTTGAGCGCCGCGGTCAGCACTCCGCCCTTGGCGACCCCGGCCAGGAAACGGTCCTGTTGCTCATCGGATGCCAGGTCGAGCAGCGGCACCACGCCAAGGCCCAGCGTGGCCAGCGCCGGTGTGACGGCGCCGTGGCGACCCACTTCGGTCAGCACCGTCCCGACCTCGGGCAGACCCACACCGTCCCCACCGAGACGTTCCGGCACCGGCAGCGCCGTCACACCCCCTTCGACGAGTGCGCTCCACGAGTTATCCCGGTCCAGCACGGACGTGACCACATCGGCGACAGCCTGTTGTGTCGCGGTGAGATCGAAGTCCATCAGTGCGCCACCGGGCTGGGGGTACTCCCCCGCGAGCGGGTGGGGGTACCACCCTCTGGGGGCGTGCCCCCACCCGCTTGCGGGGGATTGCCGGTGTAGTCGACCTGCCAGTGCTTGATGCCATTGAGCCAACCTGACCGGAGTCGCTGCGGCGCTGAGATCGGCTTCAGGTCCGGCATGTGGTCGGCCACGGCATTGAAGATCAGGCTGATCGTCATCCTGGCCAAGTTGGCGCCGATGCAGTAATGCGCACCGGTACCGCCAAAACCGACGTGCGGGTTGGGGTTCCGAAGGATGTTGAATGTGAACGGATCGTCGAAGACCTCTTCATCGAAGTTGGCCGACCGGTAGAACATCACTACCCGCTGGCCCTTCTTGATCTGCACACCGGACAGTTCATAGTCCTCCAGCGCGGTGCGCTGGAAACAGGTGACCGGGGTGGCCCAACGCACGATCTCGTCGGCGGCCGTCTCCGGGCGCTCCTTCTTGTAGAGTTCCCATTGGTCGGGGAAGTCGGCGAACGCCATCATCCCCTGCGTAATCGAGTTCCGGGTGGTCTCGTTGCCGGCCACCGCGAGCATCATCACAAAGAAACCGAACTCGTCGTCCGAGAGCTTTTCACCCTCGATGTCGGCCTGGATCAGCTGAGTCACGATGTCATCGCCGGGATTCTCGGCCTTCAGGGCGGCCATCTGCATCGCGTATGTGAGCACCTCGACCGAAGACGCCTTGGGATCGATGTCGGCATACTCGGGATCGTCGTTGCCGGTCATCTCGTTGGACCAGCGAAAGAGCTTGTCGCGGTCCTGCTGCGGCACGCCGAGCAAATCCGCGATGGCCTGCAGCGGCAGCTCACAGGCCACCTGCTCGACAAAGTCGCCGGAGCCGGCAGCTGCCGCGGCCTTGGCGATGTTCTGGGCGCGTTCGTTGAGTTCGTCGCGCAGGCGTCCGATGGCGCGCGGCGTGAAGCCGCGGGAGATGATCTTGCGCAGCCGGGTGTGGTGCGGTGCGTCCATGTTGAGCATGACGAACCGCTGAACGTCGATGTCCTCGCGCGCGATGTCGTTTTGGAAGCGCGGAATCACGCAGTTCTCGAGGCTGGAGAAGACGTCGCTGCGCAGCGACACCTCTTTGACGTCCTTGTGTTTGGTGATCGCCCAGAAGCCGCCGTCGTGGAATCCGCCGCCGGTGCCCGGAGCCTGTTCGTTCCACCAGATCGGTGCGGTTGCCCGCACCTCGGCAAATTCTTCGACTGGAATCCGCTTTGCATAGATGTCGGGGTCGGTGAAATCGAACCCGGGCGGAAGATTGGGGCTGGGCACGCTACTTCTCCTTACTGCTGGTCCCTATGCTGTCTTGCGACTGGCCTTGTGACTGGCCTCGTGACTGGCGATCCCAGGACACTAGTTCTCCTAGTGGAGCTCCGCTGCCAGTAAAACATGCCTCCACCGTAGAAAAAAGGCGCCGAAGCATCCTCGCTTGTCATAGTAATGAAACGTGTTCTAGCCTGGCCCCATGGGTAACCCGGTAATCGTTGAAGCCACCCGCAGCCCGATCGGCAAACGCAATGGATGGTTGTCAGGACTGCACGCCACCGAGCTGCTGGGCGGGGTGCAGAAGGCACTGGTGGAGAAGGCCGGCATCGACGCCGGCGATGTCGAGCAGGTCATCGGCGGCTGTGTGACGCAATACGCGGAGCAGTCCAACAACATCAGTCGGACGGCGTGGCTGACCGTGGGCTTGCCCGAACACGTCGGCGCCACCACCGTCGACTGCCAGTGCGGCAGTGGGCAGCAGGCCAATCACCTCATCGCCGGTCTGATCGCAGCCGGCGCTATCGACGTCGGCATCGCATGCGGAATCGAGGCGATGAGCCGGGTCGGCCTGGGTGCCAATGCGGGTCCGGACCGCAACTGGCGGGCGGAGTCGTGGGACATCGATCTGCCCAACCAGTTCGAGGCGGCCGAGCGGATCGCCAAGCGGCGCGGCATCACTCGCGACGACATCGACGCGTTCGGATTCGAGTCTCAGTTACGCGCCAAACGAGCCTGGGACGAGCGGCGTTTCGATCGGGAAATCTCGCCGATCGAGGCTCCAGTACTCGACGAGCAGAAGCGGCCCACCAGCGAGCGCCACATGGTCTCTCGTGACCAGGGTCTGCGCGATACCACGATGGAGGGGTTGAGCCAGCTCAAGCCGGTGCTCGAGGGCGGTATCCACACCGCGGGCACGTCGTCGCAGATTTCCGACGGCGCAGCAGCGGTCTTGTGGATGGATGAGGACAAGGCCAAGGCGCTCGGGCTGCGGCCGCGAGCCCGAATCGTCAGTCAAGCGCTGGTCGGCGCGGAGCCCTATTACCACCTGGACGGTCCGGTGCAGTCGACGGCGAAGGTACTGGAGAAGGCCGGAATGAAGATCGGCGACATCGACATCGTCGAGATCAACGAGGCATTCGCGTCGGTGGTGCTGTCCTGGGCGCGGGTACACGAACCCGACATGGCCAAGGTCAACGTCAACGGCGGCGCGATCGCATTGGGCCACCCGGTGGGCTGCACCGGCAGCCGGCTGGTTACCACCGCATTGCACGAGCTGGAGCGCACCGATCAGAGCACCGCGCTGATCACCATGTGCGCGGGCGGCGCCCTGTCCACCGGCACCATCATCGAGCGTATTTAGCCTGTCGGTGATCGTCTCCGAAGAGAGCCGCATCGCCGCGGCGCAGTCATACATCGACGCGCTTGTCAGCCATGACGGCGATGCCGTTCCCTTCGCGGACCGGTGTACCCGTGTCGAGCAGGGGGTCAAGAACGGATTTTCCGGAAACCACTTGCGGCGCAGCCTCAATCGCGGCCCCCAGTACCGGGTCATCGCCGACACGACGCCACCGGACTACCGCATCGTCGGCGATGAGGTGCACGCAGCGTACGACGTGCTGACCAAGGCGGCGTTCGGCGGCTGGCGCCTGGCCGCACGGGTCAACGAGACCCTCGTGATCCCCGCCGAAAGTGCCAGCGGGAAACCCGAAATCCACCACATCAAGGTTCGCTTCCAACCATTCATTCAGCGCTAACGCGTGCAGCCTAGGATGTCGTCATGCCGAAATCACCACCACGCTTTGTGAATGCGCCGTACACCGACTTCCTGATCAAGTGGATGTCGCGGCTTAACACATGGATGTACCGACGCAACGGCGGGGAGGGCCTTGGTGGCACGTTCCAGAAGATTCCCGTCGCCTTGCTGACCACCACCGGCCGCAAGACCGGCGAGCCGCGGGTCAGCCCGCTGTATTTTCTGCGCGACGGCGACCGGGTGATTGTCGCGGCTTCAAAGGGCGGTGCCGCGAAGAACCCGATGTGGTACCTCAACCTCAAGGCCAATCCAAGGGTTCAGGTGCAGATCAAAAAAGAGGTGCTCGACCTGACCGCGCGAGACGCAACCGACGAGGAGCGCGCCCGATACTGGCCGCAGTTGGTGGACATGTACCCGTCCTATGAGCACTACCAGTCCTGGACCGATCGGACCATTCCGATCGTCATCTGCGATCCCTAACGGTCGCGGCCCGGCCATGCTGACGTCCGCCTGTGGTGCGCAAACCGCAGCCGGCCGCCCCAAATAGCTACGCCCCGTAAACCGGAACCGGCGGCCGCGCCTTAGCCAGCAGGTCGGCGACGACGGACCCCAGCTCGGCGGGATCCCATCGCGCACCCTTGTCAACCTGCGGCCCGTGCGCCCAGCCCTCGGCGACCCGAATGATGCCGCCCTCGACCTCGAACAACTTCCCGGTGACGTCACCGGATTGCGCGCTGCCCAGCCACACCACCAGCGGCGAAATGTTCTCCGGCGCCATCGCGTCGAACCCTTCGTCGGGCTTCGCCATCATCTCCGCGAAGACGGTTTCGGTCATGCGGGTGCGGGCTGACGGTGCGATCGCATTGACGGTCACGCCGTAACGGCCCATCTCGGCGGCGCCCACGAGCGTCAGCGCCGCGATGCCTGCCTTGGCGGCGCTGTAGTTACCCTGCCCGACGCTGCCCTGCAGGCCCGCACCGGAACTGGTGTTGATGATCCGTGCGTCAACGGTTTTCCCCTCTTTGGACAGCCCACGCCAATACGACGCGGCGTGCCGCATCGTGGCGAAGTGGCCCTTGAGGTGCACGGCGATGACGGCATCGAACTCCTCTTCGCTGGTGTTGGCCATCATCCTGTCGCGCACGATGCCGGCATTGTTCACCAAAACGTCCAGGCCACCGAAGGTCTCGACAGCGGTTGTGATCAGGTTGGCCGCCTGGTCCCAGTCCGCGATGTTGGATCCGTTGGCGACGGCTTCCCCACCGGCTGCGGTGATCTCGTCGACCACGCTCTGGGCGGCGCTGCCGCCGCTTGCGGGTGAACCGTCTAAGCCCACCCCGATGTCGTTGACCACCACACGCGCGCCTTCGGCCGCGAAGGCGAGCGCATGCGCGCGGCCGATACCGCCGCCCGCTCCGGTGATGATGACGACGCGGCCGTCGACCACTCCCATATCTCTTGTCTCCTCTACTTGATCGCACTCGTGGTGGCGAGATAGTGCGGTGGCTCGCCGCCCCCGTGCACCTCCAATGTGGCACCGCTGATGTAGGAAGCCGCATCCGAGGCCAAAAATGCTGCGGCCCAACCGACATCGTCAGGCTTGGCCAGCCGGCCGAGCGGCACGTTCTTCGAAATCGCGGCGATCGACTCGGCGTCACCGTAGAACAGTTCCGACTGTTCGGTCTCCACCATGCCGACCACGCACGCATTCACCCGGACCTTCGGTCCCCATTCCACCGCCAGTGTCTGCGTGAGGCTCTCCAAGCCCGCCTTAGCCGCTCCGTACGCAGCGGTGCCCGGTGTCGGCCGTCGGCCGCTGACACTGCAGATGTTGACGATCGACCCGCTGTGCTGTTGGTTTTGCATCTTGTCGTTCGCGTGCTGTGAAACCGACAGCGCACCAATCAGATTGAGCTCGATGATCTTGCGGTTGAACTTCGCGCTGGAATCCGCGGTCAGCACGTACGGCGAACCTCCGGCGTTGTTGACAACGACGTCGAGCGTGCCATGCCGCTCGAAGATTGCATCGATCAACGCCCTGACGGCTTCGTCATCGCGGACGTCACATGAGTGGAACTCATACGGCAAACCCTCGACCGCGCGTCGTGCGCAGGTGATGACGGTCGCGCCCTGCCCGGCGAAAACCGAGCTGATACCGGCACCTACCCCACGAACGCCACCGGTGACCAAAACGACCCGCCCGGCCAGTCCCAAATTGATGGCGTCGGCTCCTTCGGCGCGTGTCACTGTGCTAGCGTACCAAGCAAGTGCTTGCTTAGGTAGCTACCCCACCAGGAAGTGCAATGACGATCACATCCACCCCTACTGAACCGGGCATAGTCGCGGTCACCGTCGACTACCCGCCCGTCAACGCCATCCCATCGCGCGGCTGGTTCGAACTCGCCGACGCCATTACGGCCGCCGGCAACAGCCCCGATACCCACGCGGTAATCCTGCGGGCCGAGGGCCGCGGCTTCAACGCCGGTGTGGACATCAAAGAGATGCAGGCCACCGAGGGATTCACCGCACTCATCGACGCCAATCGCGGCTGCTTCGCCGCGTTCCGCGCGGTCTACGAATGCGCGGTGCCGGTGATCGCGGCGGTAAACGGATTCTGCGTCGGCGGCGGCATCGGACTGGTCGGCAACTCCGACGTCATCGTGGCGTCCGACGACGCCACCTTCGGGCTGCCCGAGGTGGAACGAGGTGCGCTCGGCGCGGCCACCCATCTGTCGCGGCTGGTGCCGCAGCACATGATGCGGCGGCTGTTCTTCACCGCTGCCACCGTGGACGCCGCCACCTTGCATCACTTCGGCTCGGTGCACGAGGTGGTGCCCCGCGCCGAACTCGACGAAGCCGCGCTGCGGGTGGCCCGCGACATCGCCGCCAAGGACACCCGCGTCATCCGTGCGGCCAAGGAGGCGCTCAACCTCATCGACGTCCAACGGGTCAACTCGAGTTACCGTATGGAGCAAGGCTTTACCTTCGAGCTCAACCTCGCCGGGGTTTCCGACGAGCACCGCGACGCGTTTGTCAAGAAGTCATGAGCGACAAGCGAACCACCCTCGACGACGCCGTCGCGCAATTGCGCAGCGGCATGACGATCGGCATCGGCGGCTGGGGGTCACGGCGCAAACCGATGGCATTCGTACGCGCCATGCTGCGCACCGATGTCACCGACTTGACGGTGGTCACCTACGGCGGGCCCGATCTGGGGCTGCTGTGCTCGGCGGGCAAGGTCAAGCGCGTCTACTACGGATTCGTATCGCTGGACTCCCCGCCGTTCTACGACCCGTGGTTCGCCAAGGCCCGCACCAGCGGAGCCATCGAAGCCCGGGAAATGGACGAGGGCATGCTGCGCTGCGGGCTGCAAGCCGCGGCGCAACGCCTGCCGTTCCTGCCGATCCGGGCCGGGCTGGGCAGTTCGGTCCCGGACTTCTGGGAGGGCGAACTGCAGGCCGTAACCAGCCCTTATCCGGCGCCCGGCGGCGGACACGAGACGCTGATCGCCATGCCGGCATTGCGCCTGGACGCCGCTTTCGTCCACCTCAATCTCGGTGATAGCCAAGGCAATGCCGCATACACCGGCATCGACCCCTACTTCGACGATCTCTTTTTGATGGCCGCCGGGAAACGCTACCTATCGGTGGAGCGCGTCGTGTCGACCCAGGAGTTGGTCAAGGCGGTCCCACCGCAGGCGCTGCTGGTGAACCGAATGATGGTCGACGAGGTCGTGGAAGCACCCGATGGCGCCCACTTCACCACCGCTGCACCGGATTACAGCCGCGATGAGAAGTTCCAGCGCCACTACGCCGAAGCGGCCTCGACGGAAGAGGGCTGGCAGAAGTTCGTCGCAGACCTACCTTTCGGGCAGCGAGGCCGAATACCAGGCGGCCGTGCGCGCTTTCGCAGAGGAGGCATCGAAGTGCAGCACCCGCGCCGAAGTGTGCGCAGTCGCCTGCGCCGAATTGTTCAGGGACGCCGGCGAGATCATGATCAGCCCGATGACGAACATGGCCTCGGTCGGCGCGCGACTGGCCCGGTTGACCTTCTCACCGGACATCTTGTTGACCGACGGCGAGGCGCAGCTGCTGGCGGACACCCCGGCGCTGGGTGCGTCCGGAGCCGTCGAGGGCTGGATGCCGTTTGGCCGCGTGTTCGAGACGCTGGCCTGGGGGCGGCGGCATGTGGTGATGGGCGCTAATCAGGTTGACCGCTATGGCAATCAGAACATCTCGGCGTTCGGACCGCTGCAGCACCCGACCCGGCAGATGTTCGGCGTCCGGGGCGCGCCCGGCAACACCATCAACCACGCGACCAGCTACTGGGTCGGCAACCACTCCAAGCGGGTGTTCTGCGAGGCGGTCGACGTGGTCTGCGGTATCGGCTGGGACAAGGTGGACGCCGACAATCCCGCGTTCCGGTTCGCCAACCCGTATCGGGTGGTGTCCAATCTCGGCGTGTTCGACTTCGGCGGCCCCGAGCGGACAATGCGGGCACTGACCCTGCACCCCGGGGTGTCGCCCGATGACGTCCGCGAAGCCACCTCATTCGAGGTGCATGGCCTCGACGAGGCCGCCGACACCAGGCTGCCGACCGACGACGAACTGCGCCTGATCCGCAAGGTCATCGATCCGAAAGCATTGCGGGACAGAGAGCTACGGTCATGAAATTGCGCACGCCGCTGACCGAGCTGGTCGGCGTCGAGCATCCGGTAGTGCAAACCGGGATGGGCTGGGTGGCCGGTGCGCGGCTGGTGTCCGCCACGGCCAACGCGGGCGGGCTCGGCATCCTGGCTTCGGCCACCATGACGCTGGACGAGTTGGCGACGGCCATCGGCAAGGTCAAGGCCACCACCGACAAACCGTTCGGCGTGAACATCCGCGCCGACGCCGCCGACGCACCCGACCGCGTCGAGCTGATGATCCGCGAGGGCGTCAAGGTGGCGTCGTTCGCGCTGGCACCCAAGCAGGAATTGATAGCGCGCCTGAAAGAGGCCGGGGCGGTGGTCATTCCGTCGATCGGCGCGGCTAAACACGCCCGCAAGGTCGCGGCCTGGGGCGCCGACGCGATGATCGTGCAGGGCGGCGAAGGCGGCGGACACACCGGACCCGTCGCCACCACGCTGCTGCTGCCGTCGGTGCTGGATGCCGTCAAGGGCACCGGCATCCCGGTGATCGCGGCGGGCGGATTCTTCGACGGCCGCGGGCTGGCCGCGGCGTTGTCCTATGGCGCCGCCGGCGTGGCGATGGGCACGCGGTTTCTGCTCACCTCGGATTCCACCGTGCCCGACGCCGTCAAACGGCGCTATCTGGAGGCGGCGCTGGACGGCACGGTGGTGACCACCCGAGTCGACGGCATGCCGCACCGCGTGCTGCGCACCGAGCTGGTCGAAAAGCTGGAAAGCGGTTCGCCGGTGCGGGGTTTCACCGCCGCGGTGCGTAATGCGGCAAAGTTCAAGCAGATGTCACAGATGACCTGGCGGTCGATGATCGGCGACGGCCTGGCGATGCGCCACGGCAAGGAACTGACCTGGTCGCAGGTGCTGATGGCGGCCAACACCCCGATGTTGCTGAAAGCCGGTCTGGTCGAGGGCAATACCGAGGCCGGGGTGCTGGCCTCCGGACAGGTGGCCGGCATCCTCGACGACCTGCCGTCGTGCGCCGAGCTGATCGACTCGATCGTTCGTGACGCGATCACTCACCTGACGGCTGCAGCGGCGTTGGTCGAAGAACGCTAAGCCGTTGACTAAAGACCCTGGCTTTGGCTCATGGCCCGGGGCCATCCTGGAGCAATGACGGCGCTGACACCGGGGTCCTGGCCCAAACCGCTGCTGAACGCGGTTCGTGCTTCCAACAAATACCTGCTCAACCCGCTGATGGTGCAGCTGGCCGGGCACAAACACTGGTACGCAGCGGCCATCCGGCACACCGGGCGACGGTCAGCCAAGCAGTACGCCACACCGGTCGTGGCGGAGCGCCTAGCAGACGGATTCGTCATTCCGCTGGCCTACGGCAACCGAGTGGACTGGCTGCAAAACGTGCTTGCGGCGGGACAAGCAACCATCTCGTCCCAGGGCAAAAGCTACGACGTGGTGCAGCCCGAGATCATCGACGTGGCGGCGGCCCTGCCCTTACTGGCGACCCGGCGACAACGCACCTTCCAGCGAGTCGGCATCGCGCAGTACCTGAAGGTCAAGGACGCGTCCCCGGCTGGGGGCTGATTGACCTAGGAGGCGTCTGAACAACGTTCGCGGTAGGGGCGGGAAGAACGCCGACAAGGCCGTCTATTTGGTAGTAGGTCAGACCTGATTGGTCGACAACGTGGTCGTTCTTCCCGCCGATACCAGTTTGGGCATGGCCCGGGTCTCGATCAAGAGCCACTGCGGCCCCCGCGGTCAGGCCAGGGCCCAGGCCCCGTCGCGGCGGGTGAGGCCGGCGTTGAGGAGGGTGCGCAGGTTGATCGCGGCGGCCCGGTTCCGCAGCCAGGCATGGTTTTTGGCGACGCCGAGGTAGCGCAGCCTGACCCGGCGCCCGCGCTGGGTGGCGACCCAGGCGATGATCCGCTCCACGCTCGATCGGGTCGGGTAGTCGTGCTTGAATTCCGGGGTGCGGGCTTGGGCGCGGGCGGCGCGCAGCAGCTGCTCGTGCGGGTGGATGCTCATCGACCGGCCGTCGGCGGCGCTGGTGCACCGCTGCCGCAGCGGGCAGCCGACGCACAACGCGCCGAAGGTCACCGTCCGTTTCGGGCTCATCGGCCGGGTGTGCCCGGCCGGGCAGGTGACCTTGCCGGCCAGCTCATCGACGGTGAAATCGTCGAGGGTGAACCCGCCGGGGACGGCCGGACGCAGCGGCTTGGGCTTGATCACCGCCTCGTGACCGGCGTCTCGATAGGCGGCGCGGGCGGCTCCGGTGCCGTAGGCCGAGTCGCCGTACACCCGCAGGCCCGCGCCCTTCTCGCCGGCCGCGGCGGTCGCCTCTGCAGAATCGGTTCCCGCGGTGGTGATCTCACCGCCGTCACCGGCAGCCGCCGCGGCGGTGCCGCCGGACCCGGGCTCGGCGAGGACCGCCTCATCGCCGCCGGGCCGGTCGGCCTGCGGCTCGTCGGCGGGGGCGACATCACCGCCCGCGTCCGGGTGCGCGGTCTGGGCCTGGGGGCGGTGGAAGCGGTCACGTGCGATCATCGCCTGCCCAACCACCGGGTCGCTGCCTTCGTCGCCGGCCGCACTGGTCAGTTCCGTGTCGGTGATCAACCCGGTTTCCGGCTCGGCGCTGAGATGGGCCCGGAAACCGTCGCGCCGGGTGGACTTGGACTTGCGGGTGTGCCGGGCCTCGGGATCGACGGTGGAGATCACCCGATCCGGCGCCACCCGCCGCGCGATGCGCCACCGCCCGTCGGTGCCATCGAAGCCCTCGGCGGGCTCCACGTCCTGGCCGGCCACCAGTGCCAGCAGCCCCAACGCGTCCGCCGCGGCCTCCTCCCGATGCGGCGCGTCCACGCCACACAACTCGCCCAGCACCGCCACCGCGTCGGTGACCAGGTCCGACACCAGATCCTGCTTGGCCTGCGGGTCGTCCCAGTCGATGTCTGGCTTGCCCGGCTTGGAGTAGTCGCGCCTCGCGACCCGCTCGATCACCGATTGCGCGCCGGGCACCAGCCGCGCCACCTTGCGCATCGCCGCCACCAGCTGGGTCACCGTGTCCTGGGTGGCCACCGCGTCGTCGAACACCGTCGAATCCGCGCACCGCTTGCGACGGCCGCGCAGGATCCCGGTGTCGGCGACGATCCGCGCGACCGCGTCGAACACCCGGTGCGGGCGATCGGAGGCGGCGATCCGCTTCCGCCAGTACACCAGCGTGGACGGGTCGAACGAGGTCTGCGTCAGCGACCGCCCGCACGCCACCTTCCAGCGGATGTCATAGCGCAGCGCGTCGGCGGTCTGCGGGTCGGACAGGTCGTAGAGTTCCTTGAGCACCAGCACCGACCCCACCAGATCCGCCGGCAGCGACGGCCGCCCGGTCGAGGAGGAGAACAGGTCCGCGATGAACGAATCCGGGAACAACTCGTGGCGGTGCTCGGCTAAAAACGCGAACACACTCCCCGACGGCACCAGCTCCCCGACCAGCGCCTGCGCGTCCAACAACTCCCGATCCGACCGGGTAATCCCTTGCACCACAACATCATCACACGCCACACCGCGCGCAGCCGTCAGACACGACCAGCGTTGGACGAGTTATTCAGCATCGTCCTAGAGCCGTTCGATGATGGTGACGTTGGCCGTTCCGCCGCCCTCACACATCGTCTGCAGCCCGTAACGACCACCGATGCGTTCCAGCTCGTTGAGCATGGTGGTGAATAGCTTGGCCCCGGTGGCGCCCAGCGGGTGACCTAGCGCGATCGCGCCGCCGTTGGGGTTGACCTTCTCCGGGTCGGCTTTGATCTCCTTGAGCCAGGCCAAAACAACGGGCGCGAACGCCTCGTTGATCTCGACGGTGTCGATGTCAGCTATGGACAAACCCGTCTTCTCCAGCGCATAGCGGGTGGCCGGGATGGGCCCGGTGAGCATGAATACCGGGTCGGCGGCGCGCGCACTGATGTGGTGGATGCGCGCCCGCGGGGTCAGCTTGTGGTCTTTGACGGCCTGCTCGGATGCCAGCAGCACCGCACTGGCGCCGTCGGAAATCTGACTGGCCATCGCCGCTGTCAGCCGACCGCCCTCGACCAACGGCTTCAAGCCGGCCATCTTCTCCAGCGACGACTCGCGCGGGCCCTCGTCAACCCGGAACGGGCCGGATTCCGTTTCGACAGTGATGATTTCGTTGTCGAAGTGGCCGCCGCGGATCGCTGCGAACGCGCGCTCATGGCTGGTCAGCGCGTACTGTTCCATCTCTTCCCGCGACAGATTCCACTTCTCGGCGATCAACTCCGAGCCACGGAACTGAGAAATCTCCTGATCGCCATACCGGTGCAACCACTGCTTGGACTCGTTGGTCGGCGAGGTGAACCCGAACTGCTCGCCGACCGTCATGGCCGACGAGATCGGGATCTGACTCATGTTCTGCACGCCGCCGGCCACGATGAGGTCGGCCGTGCCAGCTAAGATCGCCTGTGCGCCAAAGGAAATCGCCTGTTGGCTGGAGCCGCACTGCCGATCCACGGTGACGCCGGGAACCTCTTCGGGATAGCCTGCGGCCAGCCACGAAAGTCGGGCGATGTTGCCCGCCTGCCCCCCGATGGCATCGACGCAACCGGCGATCACGTCGTCAACGGCAGCGGGGTCGACGTCGACCCGGTCGAGCAGTCCGCGCCACGCCAGTGCGCCCAGGTCGACGGGATGTATCCCGGCCAGTGCGCCGCCGCGCTTGCCAACCGCGGTACGCACAGCGTCGATGACGTACGCCTCGGGCATCTTTCAGACTCCTTCTTTGGTAATGCCGCCAAGAACGATGGCGAGGTACTGCTGACCCACCTGCTCTGCGGTAAGCGGCCCGCCGGGCTGATACCAGCGCACCGACACCCAGGTGGTGTCACGGATGAAACGGTAGACCAGGTCGACGTTGAGGTCGGGACGGAAGTAGCCCTCGTCGATGCCCTGGTTGAGCACCTCGACCCACATCTTGCGTTGTTGGCGGTTCATGTCCTCGATGTAGGAGAACCGGGGCTGCGACAACAGCCGTTGGGCTTCGTCCTGATAGATGACGACCTGCGCATGCCGATGCTCGATCGCGTCGAACGACGCCATGAACAGCCCTTTGAGCCGCTCCAGCGGATTGGCTTCGCTGTCCACGATCTCGCGGTAGCGGGCGAACAGCCAGTCCAGGAAACTGCGCAACAGCTCGTCGACCATCTCCTCCTTGGAGGAGAAGTGGTGGTACAGACTGCCGGACAGGATGCCGGCACCGTCGGCGATATCGCGCACGGTGGTGGCGCGCAGTCCGCGCTCGGCGAACATTTCCGCGGCGAGCTCCAGCAGCTCGTCACGTCGGCTGTTCGCCTGACCGGTCACTCGGTCCACCAGATCAGGGTATCAACCAAGCGCTTGCTCGGCTAGCCGTGGTCACGGATGCTGGCTGGATACCGAGATCACCTCGCCGGTGAGGTAGCTGGAATAGTCGCTGGCCAGAAACGCGATGGTGGCCGCTACTTCCCAGGGCTCGGCGGCCCGCCCGAACGCCTCGCCTGCGGACAGCCGGTCGAGCAGTTCGGCCGATGTCGTCTTGTCCAAAAACTTGTGGCGCGCGATGCTGGGCGAGACCGCGTTGATCCGCACCCCGTACTCAGCGGCTTCTATTGCGCTGCAACGAGTCAGCGCCATAACCCCGGCTTTGGCGGCGGCATAGTGCGATTGCGAGTGCTGCGCCCGCCAGCCCAAAACGCTGGCGTTGTTGACGATCACCCCGCCGTGCGGCGCGTCGCGGAAGTACCGCAGCGCCGCGCGGGTGGCCCGGAACACCGACGTCAGGGTCACGTCCAGCACGCGGTCCCACTCGTTGTCGGTCATGTCGGCCACCGGCGTCTGTCCGCCCAGCCCGGCGTTGTTGACCAGCACGTCGATGCGGCCCATGCGCGCGGTGGCGGAGTCGATGAGGGCGTCAACCTGCGCGGTGGATGTCACGTCGCACACCACCTTCTCGACGCGGCCCTGGCCCAGCGCGGACAGTTCGTCGGCGGTCTCGGTCAGCCGTCGTTCGTGGTGGTCGGAGATCACTACGTCGGCGCCCTCGGCCAGGGCCCGCCGCGCGGTGGCCGACCCGATGCCGGTGCCCGCGGCCGCAGTCACGACAACCACCTTGTCGGCCAGAAGTCCGTGTCCGGCAATCTCTTTCGGCGCTTCGGCCAAACTCATCCCTTGACCTCCCGGGGCAATCCGAGCACTCGCTCGGCGATGATGTTGCGCTGGATCTCGTTGGATCCGCCGTAGATGGTGTCGGCGCGGGTGAACAGGAACAGCCGCTGCCATTCGTCGAATTCGCCATCGGTCATGGTCATCCCGGGCTTGCCGATCACGTCCATCGCCAGCTCGCCCAGATCACGATGCCAGTTGGCCCACAACAACTTCGACACGTTGTCCTGGCCGGGCTGTTCGACGTCCATGGTGGCCAGGGCGTAGCTGCGCATGGCCCGTAGGCCCGTCCACGCCCGCGTCAGCCGCTCCCGGATGAAAGGGTCGTCGGCGGCGCCGTTGCGCTGCGCGAGCCCGGCCAGACGGGCCAGCTCACGGGCGTAGACGATCTGCTGGCCCAGTGTCGAGACACCGCGCTCGAAGGTCAGTGTCCCCATCGCAACCCGCCAGCCGTCGCCCGGTGCGCCGACCACCATGCTGGCATCGGTGCGGGCGTCGTCGAAGAACACCTCGTTGAACTCCGAGGTGCCGGTGATCTGGACGATCGGCCGGACCGAAACGCCGGGCTGGTCCAGCGGCACCAGCAGGTACGACAGCCCGGCGTGCCGCTTGGAGCCCTTCTCGGTCCGCGCGATCACGAAGCACCACTGCGACAGGTGCGCCAGCGACGTCCACACTTTCTGACCGTTGATCACCCATTGGTCGCCATCGAGCTCGGCGGTGGTCGACACGTTGGCCAGGTCGCTGCCGGCGCCGGGCTCTGAATATCCCTGACACCACAGCTCGGTGACGTCGAGGATGCGCGGCAGGAAGCGCTGCTGCTGCTTGGGCGTTCCGAACGCGATCAACGTCGGCCCCAGCAGTTCCTCGCCGAAGTGGTTGACCTTGACCGGCGCGTCGGCGCGGGCGTACTCCTCGTAGAACGCCACCCGGTGCGCGGTCGGAAGCCCGCGCCCGCCATGCTCGACCGGCCACCCCAGGCAGGTCAGTCCGGCTGCCGCGAGATGCTGGTTCCACGCCCGGCGCTCTTCGAATGCCTCATGCTCGCGTCCGGGCCCGCCGAGGCCCTTGAGAGCTGCGAATTCGCCGACCAGATTGTCGGCGAGCCAACCGCGGACCTCCGCCCGGAACTCCTCGACGTCCTGCATGCCCTGTAGGCTAACCTACCAAGCACTTGCTTTGTAGCGCGGCGACGATGCGCGCGGCGGAGCCGCGTGAGGAGGAGTTGCGCAATCGAGGTGGAGCCCGGGCGCAAGGAGGAGCGTGCCATGACAAGCGATCCCCGCACCGTGCCCGCGGCGCTGGATCGTTTCGCGCGTCAGCTCCCCGACCACGCCGCATTGATCACCGACGAGCGGTCCTTCACGGCCGCCGCCCTGCGCGACGAGGTACATCGCGCGGCCGCCGCACTGACCACGCTCGGCGTCGAGCACGGAGACCGGGTGGCGATCTGGTCGCCGAACACCTGGCATTGGGTAGTGGCCTGCCTGGCGATCCACCACGCCGGCGCTGCGATGGTGCCGCTGAACACCCGCTACACCGCCGAGGAGACCAGCGACATCCTGGCCCGCACCGGTGCGCCGGTGCTGTTCGCAATGGGTCAGTTCCTTGGGACCGACCGGGTCGCCGGCCTGGACCGCGACGCTCTGCCGGCGCTGCGGCACATCGTGCGCGTGCCGATAGAAGCAGCAGACGGGACATGGGACGACTTCATCGCCGCAGGATCTGAACCCGCAGCCCTCGACGCGGTGCGCGGCCGCAGCGCTGCCGTCACGCCCGACGACGTCAGCGACATTCTGTTCACCTCGGGCACCACCGGCCGCAGCAAAGGGGTGCTGTGTGCGCACCGACAATCACTGTCGGCCTCGGCGTCGTGGGCCGCCAACGGCAAAATCACCAGCGACGACCGCTACTTGTGCATCAACCCGTTCTTTCACAACTTCGGCTACAAGGCCGGCATCCTGGCCTGCCTGCAGACCGGTGCGACGCTGATCCCGCACCTGACCTTCGACCCGTTGCGCGCGTTGCAGGCGATCGAGAAACATCGCATCACCGTGTTGCCCGGGCCGCCCACCATCTACCAGACCCTGCTGGACCATCCAGCACGCCACGACTACGACCTGAGCTCGCTGCGCTTCGCGGTGACCGGGGCCGCCACGGTGCCGGTCGTGTTGGTGGAACGCATGCAGTCCGAACTCGACATCGACATCGTGCTGACCGCCTACGGACTGACCGAGGCCAACGGCATGGGGACCATGTGCCGCGCCGACGACGACGCGGTCACCGTCGCCACCACCTGCGGTCGCCCATTCGCCGACTTCGAATTGCGCATCGACTCGGCAGCCTCGGGCGAAGCCGGAGAAGTGCTGTTGCGTGGGCCGAACGTGATGCTGGGCTACCTCGACGACCCGGAGGCGACCGCTGCCGCCATCGACGCCGACGGCTGGCTGCACACCGGCGACATCGGTACCGTCGACGAGGCCGGCAACCTGCGCATCACCGACCGCCTCAAGGACATGTATATCTGCGGCGGATTCAACGTCTACCCCGCAGAGGTCGAGCAGGTGCTGGCCCGGATGGAGGGGGTGGCCGACGCTGCGGTGATCGGTGTTCCCGACGAGCGGCTGGGCGAGGTCGGCCGCGCATTCGTGGTAACCCGGGCCGGATCGAGTCTCGACGAGCTTTCGGTAATCGCTTATACCCGTGGGCATTTAGCGAACTTCAAGGCACCACGTTCGGTGCGGTTCGTCGACGCATTGCCGCGCAACGCGGGCGGCAAGGTGGTCAAAGCACAACTGCGAGAGCTGACCTAATGGACCTGGAATTAGACGAAGAAACACTGGCCTTCCAAGCCGAGGTGCGGGAATTCCTCTCGGCCAACACCGAGTCGATCCCGACGAAGTCTTATGACAACGCGGAAGGTTTTGCACAGCACCGGCATTGGGACCGGGTGTTGTTCGACGCCGGCTTGTCGGTGATCACCTGGCCGAAGAAGTACGGGGGCCGCGACGCGCCGCTGCTGCACTGGGTGGTGTTCGAGGAGGAGTACTTCCGCGCCGGGGCCCCGGGCCGGGCCAGCGCCAACGGCACTTCGATGCTGGCCCCGACGCTGTTCGCGCACGGCACCCAGGAGCAGTTGGACCGGATACTGCCCAAAATGGCCAGCGGCGAACAGATCTGGGCTCAGGCTTGGTCGGAGCCAGAATCCGGAAGCGACCTGGCATCACTGCGGTCCACGGCGACCAAGACGGACGGCGGCTGGCTGCTCAACGGGCAGAAGATCTGGAGCTCGCGGGCGCCGTTCGCCGAGATGGGATTCGGGCTGTTCCGGTCCGACCCCGCCGCCGAGCGGCATCACGGGCTGACGTATTTCATGTTCGACTTGAAAGCCAAGGGCATCACGGTGCGGCCCATCGTTCAGCTGGGCGGCGACACCGGCTTCGGTGAGATTTTCCTCGACGACGTCTTCGTGCCCGACGAGGACGTGATCGGCAACCCGAACGACGGCTGGCGGGCGGCCATGAGCACGTCGAGCAATGAGCGCGGTATGTCGCTGCGCAGCCCGGCCCGCTTCCTGGCGGCGGCAGAGCGATTGGTGCAACTGTGGAAAAACAGCGGCTCACCCGCAGCATTCGCCGACCGGGTTGCCGACGGATGGATCAAGGCGCAGGCCTACCGACTGCAGACCTTCGGCACGGTGACCAGGCTGGCCGCCGGCGGCGAACTGGGTGCCGAATCGTCGGTGACCAAAGTGTTCTGGTCTGACCTCGATGTTCAATTGCATCAAACCGCACTCGACATCCTCGCCGCCGACGGGGAGCTTGCCGGCCGATGGACCGATGGCCTGCTGTTCGCGCTCGGCGGCCCGATCTACGCCGGTACCAACGAAATCCAGCGCAACATCATCTCCGAGCGGCTGCTGGGCCTGCCGCGCGAAAAGTCCGGGGGCAAGAAGTGAAATTTGCGCTAGACGAACAGCAGCGCGACTTCGCGGCCAGCATCGACGCAGCGCTCGGCGCAGCGGACCTGCCCGGCGCGGTCCGTGCGTGGTCCGCAGGCGATGTCGCGCCCGGCCGAAAGGTGTGGGAGCAGCTGGCCAACCTCGGCGTCACCGCATTGGCCGTGCCGGAGAAATTCGACGGCCTGGATGCCCATCCGGTGGACGTGGTGGTCGCGGCCGAACGCCTTGGGCGCTGGTGCGTGCCCGGCCCGGTGGCCGAATCCATCGCTGTGGCACCGATTTTGCTAGGCGATGACGACCGCTGTGCCGGACTGGCTTCCGGTGAGCTGATCGCCACTGTCGCACTGCCGCCGCAGACGCCGCGCGCAGTCGACGCCGACGCGGCCGGGCTGGTGCTGCTGGCCACCGATAATGGCGTCACCGAAGCGGCCGTCGGTGAGTGCCACGAGTCCGTCGACCCCAGCCGCCGCCTTTACGACGTGACGGCAACCGGCGAGACCTGGCAAGCAGACGTCAAGCGCGCCTACGAGTTCGGCGCACTGGCTACGGCTGCGCAGCTGGTCGGCGCTGCCGACGCGTTGCTTGACGCCACCGTCGACTACGCCAAGCAACGGACTCAGTTCGGCCGGGTGATCGGTTCGTATCAGGCGATCAAGCACAAACTAGCCGATGTGCACATCGCGATCGAATTGGCCCGCCCGCTCGTGTATGGGGCCGCGTTGTCGCTAGCCCCCCGCGACATCAGTGCGGCCAAAGCGGCAGCATCCGAGGCGGGCCTGCTGGCAGCGCGGTCGGCGTTACAGACCCACGGCGCCATCGGGTTCACCCAAGAACATGACCTCTCCCTGTGGCTGCTGCGGGTGCAAGCATTACGCTCGGCCTGGGGTGATCCCGAGGCGCATCGGCGCAGAGTGCTGGAGGCGCTTTGACGTCCTCCCGGCCCTGAAGGGCCGGGATTCCAACCCCACCCCCGCCTATGCGGCAGGAGAACAGAGTTGAGGTTCACGGTTCACAGACCGGCTAGCGCCGAAGTCTCTCCGTGCTGTCACCGCCCGCCCGGCGGCGATGTCGCGTGCCGCGTTCACGTCAGCATTCCACGGCCCCGCGCCACAGGCGACGCACCGGAAAACCGCTTGGTTCTCGCGATTTCCGGGTGCGACGTGCCCGCAGTCGGAGCATCGTTGCGACGTGTACGCAGCGGGGACGAATTCAAGCCGCCCCAGAGCTTTGTGTTTCAACCGGGCAACCAGCCGACCCCAGCCCTGGCGACTGATCGCGCGGTTGAGGCCACGCTTGGCGGCGACTCGGGTTCCGGGGTGTTCGATGGTGCCGCGCGCCGAGCGGCTCATCGCCCGCACATCCAATTCTTCGACACGGATGGTGTCGAAGCGGCGGGCCAAGTCGGTTGTGGTTTTCTCCACCCAGTCCCGGCGCCGGTCGGTGTCGCGGGCTTTCAGTTTGGCGATGGCCAGCTTGGTCCGCGTCCGCCGATTGGAGCCGCGTTGCGCCCGGGTGAGACGCTGCTGCAGTCGGCGCAGCCGCTCAGCTTCGCCACCGCTGAAACTTGGGGCGTGCAGCAGTTCCCCGGTGGACAGCGCCGCCGACACCACCACTCCGCGATCGACCCCGACGACGCTGCCGTCACCCGGTCCCGAGATCGGTTCGGGGATGGCGGCGAACGCCACATGCCAACGCCCCGCCCGGTCCAGCGTGACCCGGTAGGACTTGATGCCGTCGGGTATCGTGCGAGTCCGGCGGAACCGCACCCATCCGGCTTTCGGTATCCACACGTGCCCGTAACGACGGCTCAGGTGTTTGATGTGGCGCGGTTTGACGCCGACTTGCCGGAACCCTTCGTGCACACCGGCTTTACGCCAGGTGGGGCGGCGATGCGTTTGGTTGAAGAAGTTCCGCATGGCTTGCGCGAAGTCCCGCAACGCCTGCTGTTGCACGGTTTGCGATCCGGCGGCCAGCCACGAGTGCTCCGAGCGGGCCGCAGTCAACTGGGCGCATTGCTCGTAGTAGCCGGGGGTCCGCCGTCCCGGCTGCCAGTTCTGCTGCTGCTCGACAGCCAGGTTCCACACGAACCGCGCGTGCCGGCAATGCTCGGCCAACACCGCCGCCTGCTCAGCGGTGGGAAGCAACCGGAACCTGGACACGCCAGCAAACGTAACCGATACCAACGACAAGTTTATGGAAGGGAGGAAGCGGCGTTTCCTCCCCCGGCTGAAGCCGGGGGTTTCCGCGCCGCAAATCTGATGACCGAAGAACGGGAAATGCTCCGGGAAACCGTGGCTGCTCTGGTGGCCAAGCACGCGGGCCCGGCGGCGGTGCGCGCGGCGATGGACTCCGACCGTGGCTACGACGAGTCACTGTGGCAGCTTCTGTGTCAACAGGTCGGCGCCGCCGCGCTGGTGATACCCGAGGAGTTGGGCGGCGCGGGCGGCGAACTGGCTGATGCCGCGACGGTTTTGCAGGAGCTGGGGCGAGCCCTGGTGCCCTCCCCGCTGCTGGGCACCACGCTGGCGGAGCTGGCGCTGCTGGCCGCGCCCGAGCCGGACGCGCAGACACTGGAAGGCCTTGCCGAGGGTAGCTCGATCGGCGCGCTGGTGCTGGATGCCGACTACGTGGTCAACGGGGATATCGCCGACGTCGTCGTCGCCGCCACCGACGGCCAGCTGAGCAGGTGGACCCGATTCAGTGCGCAGCCCGTCGCCACTATGGACCCCACCCGCCGACTGGCCCGCGTACAGCCCGAAGAGGCCGTGCCGTTGGGCGCCGACCCGGGCCTCGCTGACACTGCGGCCATCCTGCTGGCGGCCGAGCAGATCGGCGCCGCCGAACGCTGTCTGGATCTGACCGTCGAATATGCCAAGAGCCGAGTGCAATTCGGCCGTCCGATTGGCAGCTTTCAGGCACTCAAGCATCGGATGGCCGATCTGTATGTCGTGATTGCCGCGGCTCGGGCCGTCGTGTCCGATGCGTGCGAAGACCCCACTCCCACCAACGCCGCCACCGCACGCATTGCCGCCAGCGAGGCGCTGTGTACCGTGGCCGCCGAAGGCATCCAGCTACACGGCGGTATCGCGATCACCTGGGAACACGACATGCACTTGTATTTCAAACGCGCTCACGGCAGTGCGCAACTGCTCGGCTCGCCGCGAGAGCTGCTGCGCCGACTGGAATCCGAGGTGGTGAAAACGTCGTGAACGACCATGTCGCACTGCGCGCCGGCATCCCGCCGTTCTATGTGATGGATGTCTGGCTGGCGGCCGCGGAGCGCCAGCGCAGCCACGGCGATCTGGTGAACCTGTCGGCGGGCCAGCCCAGCGTAGGCGCACCCGAGCCGGTGCGGGCGGCCGCGGCGGCTGCCCTGCATCTCAACCAGCTGGGTTACACCGTGGCACTGGGCATCCCCGAGCTGCGCGCCGCGATCGCCGCGGATTACCAGCGCCAGCACGGAATCCACGTCGAGTCCGAGGCGGTGGTGGTTACCACTGGTTCCTCGGGTGGGTTCCTGCTCGCCTTTCTGGCGTGCTTTGACGTGGGAGATCGGGTGGCGCTGGCCAGTCCCGGGTACCCGTGCTATCGAAACATTTTGTCGGCGCTGGGATGTGAGGTAGTGGAGATCGCATGCGGGCCGGAGACCCGCTTCCAGCCCGCTGTGCAGATGCTCGCCGAACTCGACCCGCCAGTACAAGGCGTGATCGTCGCCAGCCCGGCCAACCCCACCGGGACGGTCATACCACCGGCCGAGTTGGCGGCGATAGCCTCCTGGTGTGAGGCCTCCGGAGTGCGGCTGATCAGCGACGAGGTCTACCACGGCCTGGTCTACGAAGGGGCGCCGCGGACCAGCTGCGCCTGGCAAACATCACGAAACGCAGTGGTGGTCAACAGCTTTTCCAAGTATTACGCAATGACGGGCTGGCGGCTGGGCTGGCTGCTAGTGCCGCCCGAGCTGCGCCGTGCGGTGGATTGCCTGACCGGCAACTTCACCATCTGCCCGCCGGTGCTGTCGCAGATCGCCGCGGTGGCGGCGTTCACTCCGGAGGCCATCGCCGAGGCCGACGGCAATCTGCATCACTACACGATCAACCGCTCGGTGCTGCTCGACGGGCTGCCCCGAATCGGCATCGACCGGCTGGCACCCACCGACGGTGCGTTCTACGTCTATGCCGACGTCTCGGATTTCACCAGCGATGCGCTTGCGTTCTGCTCAAAGTTGCTGGCCGACACCGGCGTTGCGATTGCACCGGGCATCGACTTCGACACCGCGCGGGGCGGGTCCTTTGTGAGGCTGTCGTTCGCCGGACCGACGAGCGACATCGAGGAGGCCCTGCGGCGAATCGGGCCCTGGCTTGCGGCCCGCTAACGAAAGCCTGCGATGGGGATCCTCTTCAACCGCTACGGCGATTTTGCCCGTATTCGAGGCGTCTAAGTGTCGAGAATCTTATCGATGCGGGCTTCGAGCACACTGCGCTCGCCGACATCGGCCACGTTGATGCCGAACCGGTCACTGAGGGTGTCGACGACGGCGACCGCGTCGTCGAGGCGGATTTTTTCGCTACTGTCGGCACGGTGGATGGCCAGGTTGCGGCCGGACAAGTTCAATCGGGCGTCGTCGGTGACCCGCGCGGCCATCAGGCTGGTCACGAAGGACGACGAGGGGTGGGTTGAGACGAACCAGCTAGCCACTTTCAGATCGATCTCCGGCTGGCTCCGCGTGGCGAATTCGTAGAGCGACTGCCACTCGCCACGGACCTGGGCCTGTAAGACCAGCCCGTCGCCGCGGTCCTTCAGCCGGTACGGCTCGTGCGTTGTCTGTTGGACGCTGCCGGTTTCAAAGCGGATGGGAGACGTCGGTGTCTGGCCGCCGAAGCCGATGTCGACGAGATATGACCCCTGAGAGCCGGGAAACGCTACTGCCAACACCGTGTGTGTCTGCGCCGGTGACGGCGCGTCGGGCGGGAGCATCCAGACCACCCGGCCGGCCAATCGCCGCACCCGAAAGCCGACTTCGGCCAGCACGTAACCCATCAGCCCGTTGTGCTCGTAGCAATAGCCGCCCCGGCGCCGTTGAACCAACTTGTCGGTAAGGGCTTCTGGACTCAGGTCATCGACCGGCACTCCCATCACCGGATCGAGGTTTTCGAACGGAATCGTTTGAGTGTGTGCGGTCACCAGATCCTGCAGTACATCGAAGTTTGGCTCGGCAGCGCCGCGATAGTTGATGCGTTCGAAGTACCCGTTCAGATCCAGCGTCATAAGGCCATTCTGCTGCAGCATCATCTCCGGTCCGGCAAGGCGGCGGAAGCTCGTCGGCGATGCGCCCATCGTTGATTCGCTGCGCAGCAGCGATGCGGGTAGCGGGCGAGTGCACGCCGACACCCTCGGCGATGCCGCGCCCACCCGAACACGGGCCGGAAACTGCTTCGACAGGAGTATACCCGTGGGGGTATCATGGACGAGGTCCACGGGTCGCGAGGGCGTGAAGTATCTGCAACGTCCGGATAGCTCGTGGCGGGTACCTCGTACCCAGGCCCAAGCGTTGCAGAAGGAGTAGCGGAGTGGCTGACGTCGACCTTTATCTCGATCCGATATGCCCTTTTTCCTGGGTTGCCTCGCGATGGCTGCTCGATGCCGCGCGCATAACCCACACGCCGGTCACCCTGCGACAGATGAGCCTGGCAGTTCTCAATGAAGGCAAAGACATCGATGCGAAGCAACAACGCATGATGGACCGATCACGGCGGCTGGGGCGCCTATTCGCCGCAGTCGCCACCAAGCATGGACCGGACGCATTCGCGCGACTTTATGACTCGATTGGTACCCGTATCCATGTGCGTCGGGAAGCGATCACCGCTAGCGAGATCCACGAAGTCCTCGCTGAGAGTGGACTCGAGGAATCGCTTTCCGAAGCGCTCGACGACAGCAGATTCGACGAGGAGGCCAGGTGCGCCCATCAAGCCAGCCAAGATGTTCTGGGCGGCCCCGCCGGCAGTCCGATCATCGCGGTCGATGGCCGCGCGTTCTTTGGACCGGTACTGACTGGGATCCCGAGCAACGCGGACGGCGTCCGTCTGCTCGAGGCGGTCGTCACCGCTGCGAAAACTCCTTACTTCGCAGCGCTGCAACGGCCCTACCAGGGGCCGCCGATCCTCGAAGAGGCCCCCCGCTGATGTGCTACGCCGTGAGATGCCGTACCTGCGGGAAAACGACTTGGGCCGGTTGTGGAGCGCACGTCGAGCAGGTCCGCCGGTCTGTACCGCAGTTGCAGTGGTGTCCGGGCCACCCGAAGGAATCCCGCGAACGTTGGTGGCAGCCTCGTCGCACCTGATCACCAAATTCTGGACCGGGCCACACCGCCCCACCGGCGGGCCACGCCGCTTCCCCTCCCCGGCGCGGCAGAACTCGCGCTCCGACATACCGCGCACGTTACGAAGCGGGACGACAAGCGATGGGTTCCAACGCTGTTCGCCTGAAACAACTCCCCGACGGCCAAACCCACCGATCCGCTCGGGAGCGCACGCGAGCCGACCGGCCGCCGTTGCCAGTTAGCTGGCGGCGTCAGATCGTGGCTTGGTAACGAAGGTCGCCGAAATATACACCCGCGGGGTTCCGAGGGCTACTCTTGAGCTCGCCAATCATCTATTGGACGGGAGGTTGACCGGCAAGAAATGCCTGAAGCGTGTACACCTAAGTGCCGTCCGACACCGCAGCCAGGTGTTCGCGCGGGGCGGTTCCTCCGATAAGAACTCCGCGGCGTTGGAAAGGTTCGACCCAGGATCGGGGACATGGACCAAGTTGGTGGGCACGCCAACCCCGCGCGGAAGCTACGGCGCCACCTACATCGATGGCCGAATCGTGGCGGTCGGTGGCGAAGAACCGACGATGGTGCTGAACGTGGTCGAGATGTACGACATCGCCGACGGGAAGTGGAGCACACTGCCCCCCATGCCGACCCCGCGTCACGCTGAGGTGGTCGCAGCAGTCGGCAACACCGTGTACTGCATCGGTGGCGCAAACCGGCCGACACATGAAGGCCCTGTCGCGACGATCGAGGCCCTCGATTTCATGTAGCTTCACGCGACGGTGGACATGAACAACCTCTTGGACCTGCCGCCCGCGGATCAGGCAGCGATCGCCAAGACACTGCTGACGTTGGTGAAGGCGTTCGACGACCGCGACGCGGAGCCTCTGCGGGGCGTGTATTCCGGTGACGCCGACTGGGTCAACGCCTTTGGCATCGTCAAGCGCGGACGCGACGAAATCGTCGACTACCTCACCGGTTTGTTCGGAGACGACAACTTCAACCGGGGCAAGCTGGCCGGTCCGCCGGAGACCAGTTTCCGGGTGCTGACCCCTGAAGTGGTCCTGGTCTCAGCGCATCTCAAGGTCAAAGGCCAAGGACTGGTCGGCGGCGGAACGCCCGACCGCGACAACTTCTCGTTGCGCGCCTTGCAACGCCAGGACGACGGATCCTGGCTGATCGTCTCGGAGATGTTCGCGGACGCGAACACCGAAACCACTTACGAGCATTAGAGCCGGCTGCAGATCACCGACTTAGCCTTGTTTGATTTATGTCAAATATGGGGACTCCGTAGAAACGGGTTGTTAGCGCCACCACACCGATCCATCACGGAGCCCACTATGAAGACCGAAATTGTCGTCTGGATTGCGATCGCCGCAATAGCAGTTCTTTTGATTGCCGCCCTGATTGTCGTGGCCATCAGTGCAGGAAGCCGCCGACGTCAGCGGCAAGCCGAAGAGATTCGTCAACACGCCAGGCTGGAGACAGCCAAAGTCGAACGACGCGAGGCGCTTGCCGAAGAAACAGCCGCCAAGGCGCGTGCCGCACAGGCCGAGGCTGAAGCCAAAGCCGCCGAAGCCGCAAGGCTGCAGGGCCGAGCGGCCTCGCATCAGAGCGAAGCGGCGACATCGCGCGAACAACTCCAAGAGCAGTGGAATCGTGCTGACAGCCTCGACCCGAATGTCAGGACGGAAACGAACCACCGTGACGCCGATAACCATCGCGCGGCGTCCACGTGATTTGACGCCGGGCTAAACCCGATGGCCCGCCCCCTCAGCGGGCCATCGGGGTGCCCGTAGTCCCCGGGCTCGGCCCATAACGCATTTCCGGATGAATCGGCTGCCCAACATCGGCCCGCATCGTCGCCGAGCGTAACGCCAGTGCGAAATATCAAGCCGGATATCGCAGCGGCGTTCCCCCGCAAGCGGGTGGTGCCCCCAGCTCGCGGAAAGGTATTAGAGCCAGGTGTCCTCGGTGGTGGTGGTGAGGAACGCCTCCAGGTCGTCGCGCCATTGGGCCGGCGTGGTCTTGTCCGGTTCGATGCCGGTGTAGTCGCCGCGATAGAACAGCAGCGGCCGCGGCTTGATCTTGGGCGCCTCCGACAGCGATTTGACCGCGCCGAACACCACGAAGTGATCGCCGCCGTCGTGCACTGACGCGACCGTGCAGTCGATGTGAGCCAGCGACCCGTCGATGATCGGCGAACCGAGTTCCGAAGGATGCCAGTCGATGCCGGCGAACTTATCGGGTTCTTTGGATCCGAATCGCGCCGAGACGTGCTTCTGCTTTTCGGTCAGCACATTGACGCAGAACCGCCCGCTCGCCTCGATGGCCTTCCAGGACCGCGACACCTTAGTTGGGCAGAACAGCACCAGCGGCGGGTCTAGTGACAGCGCCGCAAAGGACTGACACGCAAAGCCGATCGGGACCTCGTAGTGCACGGTGGTGATGATGGTGATCCCGGTGCAGAACTGGCCCAGCACGTGCCGGAAGGTCCGCGGATCGATCGGCGCCAACATGGTTAGCCGCGAGCGCCGACCGTGAAGTCGTGGCCCCACAGGCTGACGGCGGTGCTTTCCCGGGCGATCCAGTCGTCGTCGTCGACTTTCCTTCCCTCACAGCCGAATTCGACGTCGAACCCGCCGGGTGACTTCATGTAGAACGACAGCATCAGGTCGTTGACATGGCGCCCCAGGGTGGCCGACATGGGCACCTTGCGGCGCAACGCCCGGTCCAGGCACAGACCCACGTCGTCGGCCTGTTCGACTTCGACCATCAGGTGCACGATGCCACTCGGTGTCGGCAACGGCAGGAAGGCCAGGCTGTGGTGGCGAGGGTTGCAGCCGAAGAAGCGCAGCCAGGCCGGTGCTCCATCGGCAGGCCGGCCCACCATCTGCGGCGGCATCCGCATCGAGTCACGCAGCTTGAAGCCCAGCACATCCCGGTAGAAGTGCAATGCCTCAGCATCGTCGCGAGTGGTCAGCACCACGTGCCCCAGACCCTGCTCACCGGTGACGAACCGGTGCCCGTAGGGGCTGACGATCCGGCGGTGTTCCAGAGCGGCGCCGTGGAATACCGCCAGCGGGTTGCCCGACGGGTCGGAGAACTGGATCATCTCGTCCACTCGCCGTTCGGACAGATCGGCGGCGGTGGCCTCCTTATATGGTGTCCCCTCAACATCGAGCCTATTCCGGATCTCTTGCAGCCCTTCGGCATTCGCGCATTCCCAGCCAGCCTCCGTGAGCCGGTCGTGCTCGCCGGGCACGATCACCAGCCGGGCCGGGAAATCGTCCATCCGCAAATACAGCGCACCCTCGGTACTGCCCTTGCCTTCGACCATGCCGAGCACTTTCAGGCCGTACTCGCGCCAGGCCGCCAGATCGGTGGCCTCGATGCGCAGATAGCCCAGAGAGCGGATGCTCATCACGCACCTCCCAGGAAATCAACGGTCAACTTGTTGAACTCGTCGAACTTCTCCACCTGCGCCCAGTGCCCACATTGCCCGAAAACGTGCAATTGCGCACGCGGAATGGTCTTCAGCGCGACCAGCGCGCCGTCCAGTGGATTGACCCGGTCCTCGCGCCCCCAGATCAGCAGCACGGGCTGACGTAGCCGATACACCTCGCGCCACATCATGCCGAGCTCGAAATCGGCCCCAGCGAACGACATTCCCATCGCCCGGGTCGCCGTTAGCGATTCAGGCGTGCTGGCCAATGCGAAACGCTGGTCCACCAACTCCGGCGTGATGAGCTTCTTGTCGTAGACCATCACGCGCAGGAAGGCTTCGAGATTCTCGCGGGTGGGATCCATGGAGAACGCCGATAGCCGCTTGACACCCTCGGTCGGGTCGGGCGCAAACAGGTTGATGCTCAAGCCGCCGGGACCCATCAGCACCAGGCGTCCGGCCCGGTCGGGGTAGTCGAGCGCAAACCGGACCGCGGTGCCCCCACCCGATGAGTTGCCCACCAGCGGAACGCGCCCCAGACCCAATTCGTCGAAGAGTCCTTTGAGCGCTGTCGCGGCAAAGCGATTGAACTGACCGTGCTCGGCCCGTTTGTCGGAGTGGCCGTAGCCGGGCTGATCGACGGCCAGCACATGGAAATGCTGAGCCAGCACCGCGATGTTGCGCGAAAAGTTCGTCCAGCTCGAGGCGCCGGGACCGCCACCGTGCAGCAGCACCACAGTCTGGTCATTGCCGACGCCCGCCTCGTGGTAGTGCAGCTTCAGCGGCCCGCCTAAGTCTGGGCCGTCTACCTCAACGAAGCGCGAGGTGGACTCGAACGTCAATTCCTCAGTCGCCGTCATCAGACCATGGTGTCGCCGGGCGGCAATCCGAACTCATTGTTCCCGAAGATCACGTAGGCGCGTTCGGGGTCGTTGGCGGCGTGCACCCGGCCGGCGTGCGCGTCCCGCCAGAACCGTTGAATCGGAGCGTCATTGGACAGCGCGGTGGCACCGGATGCCTCGAACAGCCGGTCAATTGAGGCGATCGAGCGGCCGGTGGCCCGCACCTGGTCACGCCGTGCTCGGGTACGCAGGTCGAAGGGAATCTCCTTGCCCGCAGACAACAACGCGTACTCGTCGCCGACGTTGCCGATCAGCTGGCGCCACGCGGCGTCGATGTCGCTGGCCGCTTCGGCGATGCGGACCTTGGCGAACGGGTCGTCCTTGGCCTTCTCCCCGGCGAACGCGGCGCGCACCCGCTTGCCCTGGTGCTCCACATGCGCGTCGTACGCCCCGTACGCCATACCGACGATGGGCGCTGTGATGGTGGTGGGATGCATTGTGCCCCAAGGCATCTTGTAGACGGGTGCGGTATTGGTCTGCAACCCCCCCGCGGTGTGGTCGTTCATCGCCTTGTAGGACAGGAACCGGTGCCGGGGCACGAAGACGTCCTTGACGACGACGGTGTTGCTGCCGGTGCCGCGCAATCCGACCACGTGCCACACGTCGTCGATGCGGTACTCGGTGCGCGGGATCAGGAAGCTGCCGAAATCGACCGGGCGGCCGTCCTTGATAACCGGGCCGCCCACAAAGCACCAAGTAGCGTGGTCACATCCCGATGACCAGTTCCACGAGCCGTTCACCAGGTAGCCGCCGTCGACCACGACACCGGCGCCCATCGGGGCGTACGACGACGAGATCCGCGTGTTCGGGTCGTCGCCCCAGACCTCTTCCTGGGCACGCTGGTCGAACAACGCCAGGTGCCAGTTGTGCACGCCAATGATCGAGCTGACCCAGCCGGTGGAACCACACGCGCTCGCCAGTCGCCGCGTCGCCTCGTAGAACAGCGTGGGATCGCACTGCAGCCCGCGCCATTGCTCGGGCTGCAACAGGGTAAAGAAGCCGACATCGTCGAGCGCCTGAACGGTCTCCTCGGGCAGCCGGCGCAGATCCTCCGTCGCCTGAGCGCGCTCCCGAATCTGCGGAAGCAGATCATCGATCCCAGCCAACACCGACTGCGCATCACGCTGTTGAATGGACGTCACTTACCTTTGCCTCCCGGGAGTGCGGACTTACACAGAAGACTAGAACACGTTCCGATTTGTGTCGAGCAGGGTATTCCTGCGGCTGGTAGCGGTACGAATCCGGTTTTCTGTAACATGTTCTAGTTGTGACGAGAGAGAGAGGACGGGTCGTGACCGAGGCAATTCCCGACGAGCCACTCGGCGACCATGTCCTTGAACTGCAGATCGCCGAGGTCGTCGACGAAACCGATGACGCGCGGTCGCTGGTGTTCGCGGTGCCAGACGCGCAGGGCGACCCGGACATCCCGCCGGGGCGGCTGAACTACGCACCCGGCCAGTTCCTGACGCTGCGCATTCCCAGCGACCGCACCGGCTCGGTGGCCCGTTGCTACTCGTTGTGCAGCTCGCCGTTCACCGACGACGCCCTGACCGTCACCGTCAAACGAACCGCGGACGGATACGCGTCCAACTGGCTCTGCGACCACGCCCACAAGGGCATGCGGGTCCACGTGCTGGCCCCATCGGGCAACTTCGTGCCCAAGACGCTGGACGGCGACTTCCTGCTGATGGCCGCGGGCAGCGGGATCACCCCGATCATGTCGATCTGCAAATCGGCGCTGTCCGAAGGCAGTGGTCAGGTCTTGCTGTTCTACGCCAATCGCGACCACCGCTCGGTGATCTTCTCCGACGCGCTACGGGAGCTGTCGGCCAAGTATCCCGACCGGCTCACCGTGGTGCACTGGCTGGAATCGCTGCAGGGACTGCCAAGCGCGACCGCGCTGGCGAAACTGGCCGCCCCGTACACCGACCGGCCTGCATTCATCTGTGGGCCCGGCCCGTTCATGGACGCAGCGCGCGAAGCCCTGGAAACGCTGAAAGTGCCTGCGCCGCAAATACGTATCGAGGTGTTCAAGTCGCTGGATTCAGATCCGTTCGCGGCGGTGACAATCGCGGACACCGACGAAGGCGACGAGCCGCCGGCCACCGCAGTGGTACAGCTGGACGGCGAAACCCACACTGTGTCGTGGCCGCGCAACGCCAAGCTGCTCGACGTGCTGCTGGCCAAGGGCCTCGACGCACCGTTCTCCTGTCGAGAGGGGCACTGCGGCGCATGTGCCTGCACCCTGCGCAAAGGCAAGGTGAACATGGAGGTCAACGACGTCCTAGAGCAGCAGGATCTCGATGACGGACTGATTTTGGCCTGTCAATCTCACCCGGAATCTGATTCGGTAGAAGTGACCTACGACGAGTAGTCGCGGAGTTAAGTTCACGCTTGGGGTCTTCTCGACGGGTAGGTACCGGGAAGGGGATTGCCGATGATGCGCCTGATAACCGGATTTGCGGTCGTCGGGTCGATGCTGACGTTTCTGCCCTCGCCTATCTCCTCGGCGGCCAGCAACACCGCCACCACCCTGTTCCCGCTGGACGGCCCCAACCAGTTGGAGACGCACACCGTCCTCGATTGCCATAAAGCCGATGGCCACTGTGACTTCACCGCCGGGGCCGACATGCGCACGCCCGATGGTGTGACCGGCTTCCCGTCCGATCTGTGGGCCCGCCAAACCACCGAGATCCGTTCGCCAAACCGGTTGGCTTACCTCGACGCCCACGCCACCAGCCAATTCGAGCGGGTCATGAAAGAAGGCGGGTCCGACGTGATTACCACCGTTTACTTCGGTGCCGGCCCGCCGGACAAGTACCAGACGACCGGCCGCATCGACTCGACCGATTGGTCGACGGGCCAGCCCAAGACCGATGTCAACGTTATCGTGTGCACCCACATGCAGGTGGTCTACACCGGGGTCAACATCACCTCACCCAGTACCTGCGCGCAGACCACGTTCTCTTAGGGGTTCTCCTGACCCGCTCCTCGTGAATGTGGAACTCATCGCCACCGCGGCCACACGCCCAGACTTTCGGCCCTGTCCTCCAGCGACGACACCGATGAGAATGAACGGACACCTGCGGTGAAATAGCAGGCCCTTTAGGACCGATTGTCGGAGGCACGCGTGCCAGACAGGTGGCGTGATCACGCACAGGCCGATCTGCGCAGGGCCGATCCGATTCTGGCGCGCCTGATCGACGCTCATCCCGGTTTCAACCCGCGGGCCTGGCTAGCGGACCTGCCATCGATGGACGCCTTTGGCGCCCTGGTGTTTCAAGTGATCGGTCAGCAGCTTTCAGTTCGTGCCACCCGACACATTCTCGAGCGGCTGATGGAACTCTTCGGTGGCACACTGCCCACCCCGGATGCCCTGTTGGCCATCACGCCCGAGAAACTGGTCAAGGCGGGACTGTCGCGGCGCAAGGTCGCGACCTTGCGCGAAGTCGCCAAACGCTTCACAGACGGCCAATGGCGCGACGACGAACTTCGCCGCCTGTCTGACCGCGAAGTAGAAGACCGCCTCACGACGGTCTCAGGGATCGGCCCGTGGACCGTGCACGGCCTGTTGATCATCGCTTTTGACCGGCAGGACGTCATGTTGCCGGGCGACCTCGCCCTTCGCAAGGCGATTCAACGGGTTTACGCGATGGACCACTTGCCCACTGAGAAAGAGGTTCTTGCCCTCGCGGAGCGCTGGCGCCCGTGGCGCAGTCTGGCAGCCGCATATCTTTTTCAGGCCGCATTCGATGACAATCCGGAAGCCAGCGCGCGTACTGACAACCGAAGCGCAGTCACCTGAGCGGGCAGGAGTGAAGCGATCAGGGTGGACCTCGAAAAGGTCAGCCTCACCGGGACGCAACAGACCGCGCTGGTCACGCTGTATGGCAAAGCGCTGGACAGCCGGCGGCCGGATTCCATTCTTGCCGACCGGGAGGCCGATAAGGTCGTGCAGCGCATCGACTATGACTTCAGCGGGTTGCGGATGCGCCGTCGCGATCAAAAATCGGCCGCGGTGCGGGCGAAGGCCTACGACAGGCGGGTAACGCGATTTCTGGACGACCATCCGGCGTGCGTCATACTGCATCTGGGCTGCGGACTGGATACCCGGGCCTACCGGGTCGAGCCGCCGCCCAGTGTCGACTGGTATGACATCGACCTGCCCGATGTCATCGGGTTGCGGCGGCGGCTATTTCCGCAGCGCGCAGGTCTGCACACCATCGCCGCGTCGGTCACCGATCCGGGACTGCTCGACACGATCCCCGCCGCCTTGCCGGTCCTGGCTGTCGCCGAGGGATTGACACCATATCTGCGCGCGGCCGACGGCGTGGCAATGCTGGCGCGCATCGTCGAGCACTTCCCCAGCGGTGAAATGATCTTCGATGGCTACAGCCGGACGGGAGTATGGCTCTTGCGGCGGTACCCGCCGGTGAAAGCCTCTGGCGCCCAACTGGACTGGAGCATAAGCGACCCGCGCGAACTCGAAAAGGCGGTCCCGGGATTGGTATTCGACTGCGAATGGTGGTCCGCAGATGCAGACGACATCAAGCGGTACTACTCGCCGTTGTATTGGCAGTGGATGCAGGTCCTCTTCCGTATCACCCCGATCCGACGACTCGGCCGAGGCCTAAGCTACCGCTTCGGGTCAGCGCGCCGCGGAGACGTGTGACAGCTTCTCGTCGGGCAAGCCGTCGGGCTCGGGCAAGCCGTTGGACGCAGTGGACTTCGAGGCGCTCGACTCGCGTGTCAAAAAGCCGGTGAGTTCTCCGATCGCGCTCATCAACGGGGCCGGGAAGACGATGGTGGTGTTCTTCTCCACCCCGAGTTCGAGCAGGGTCTGCAGGTTTCGCAGCTGCAAGGCCAGCGGGTGCTTCATCATGGTGTCGGACGCGTCGCCGAGGGCAGCGGCGGCGCGCGCTTCCCCTTCTGCGGCAATGATTTTGGCACGCTTCTCCCGCTCGGCTTCGGCCTCGCGGGCCATCGCGCGTTTCATGCTGTCGGGAAGCTGGATGTCTTTGAGTTCCACCAAGGTGACCTCCACACCCCATTCCACGGTGGTGGTGTCGAGGATCTGGCGGATGCTGCCGTTGATCTTTTCTGTCCGGGCGAGCACTTCGTCGAGGGAATGCTGCCCGACGACATTGCGCAACGTTGTCTGGGCGATTTGATTGATGGCGGCGTTGACGTTTTCAATGACGACGACGGATTTGCGGGCATCGACGACGCGGAAGTAGGCGACCGCTGCGATGTCGACACTCACGTTGTCACGGGTGATGATCCCCTGCGACTGAATCGGCATGGTCACGATGCGCATCGAAACCCGCCACAGGCGGTCGATGATCGGGATGATCAACCGTAACCCGGGTTCCCGGACCCCGATCACCCGGCCAAGCCGAAAGTGCACACCGCGTTGATACTGCTGCACTATCCGAATCGAGGCAGCCAACAACGACAGCACCACCACGAAAACCGCGACAACCGTCAGAATTACGGCGCTATTGCTCACGATGACTCCTATAGCTTCATTGCAGATAACGCTAGGAGCACCACCGTCAGCAGTCAGCAGCCAGAAGTCCCGGTCTGCATGGCCAAAAGGCCCTTCCAGAACGACGAGCGCCGCCGAGCATCACCGCTAACGGGGCAGGCCAAGAAGCCGCTCGGCGGCGACTGTGAGCAGGATCTGCTCGGTACCGCCGGCGATCGTCAGGCACCGGGTGTTGAGGAAGTCGAATACCGCGCGATTCTGGACGAGGCCGCCGCCTTCAGATACGTCCATCATGTATTCGGCCAGTGCCTGCCGATAGCGGACTCCGATGAGTTTGCGCACGCTGGACTGCGCCCCGGGGTCCTGGCCGCCCACGGCTAGCTGGGCGATGCGCTGGTCCAGCAGCGCACCGGTCTGGGCAGCGACGATCAGCCGTCCCAGCCGGTCTTGCTGGGCAACGTCGAGGTCGATCTCCGCCAGCACCTTGAGCAGCTCTTCCATTGGGTTGCCCAGCGCGGTCCCGGTGGCCATGGCGACACGCTCATTGGCCAGTGTGGTGCGGGCCAGCCGCCAGCCGTCGTTCACCGTGCCGACCACCATCTCGTCGGGGACGAACACATTGTCCAGGAAGACTTCGTTGAACAGCGAGTCGCCGGTGATCTCGCGCAGCGGCCGGATTTCAATGCCGGGTGAGGTCATGTCCACCAGGAAGTACGTGATGCCTTTATGTTTCGGGGCGTCCGGATCGGTACGCGCCAGGCACACGCCCCACCGCGCCTTGTGCGCCGCGGACGTCCACACCTTCTGCCCGGTCAACAGCCAGCCGCCGTCACCCCGTACCGCCTTGGTGCGCAGCGACGCCAAGTCGGAGCCGGCTCCCGGCTCGGAAAACAGCTGGCACCAAAGGAATTCACCACGCATGGTGGCCGGTACGAAACGCTCGATCTGTTCCCGCGTGCCGTGCTCGAGGATGGTCGGCGCCGCCCACCAGCCGACCACCAAGTCCGGACGCACCACGCCGGCCGCCGCCATCTCCTGGTCGATCAGCAGCTGTTCGGCCGGCGACGCGCCGCGCCCGTACGGCGCCGGCCAGTGCGGCGCCTGCAGGCCTGCCTCGGCCAGGGCCGCCTGCCGTATCTCCTCGGGCAGCGCGGCGATCTCGGCGGCGGCTGCGGCGATTTCCGGTCGCAGGCTCTCGACGTCACTGAGGTCGATGCGCAGGCGGCGTCGCACACCGGCCTGAGTCAGTTCGGTGACGCGGCGCAACCAGCGCTGCGCGCCGCCGAGGAACCGGCCTATGCTGTGGGCCCGGCGCAGGTACAGATGCGCATCGTGCTCCCAAGTGCAGCCGATGCCGCCGAGCACCTGGATGCAGTCTTTGACGTTGGCCTTCGCGGCGGCGATACCGATGCTCGCGGCCAAAGCGGCCGCAATAGAAAACTGCGGTTGATCGGGATCCGCTGCGGCGCGGGCGGCGTCGGCGGCGGCCACCTCGACCTGCTCGGCACGGCACAGCATCTCCGCACACAGGTGCTTGACGGCCTGGAAGCTGCCGATCGGCTTGCCGAACTGCTCCCGCACCTTGGCGTAAGCAACCGCGGTATCCAGCGACCATCGGGTCACGCCGGCCGCCTCAGCCGCCAGCACGGTCGCGGCCAGTTCCTCGACCCGCTGCTCCGACTCCGCGATCACGGTGGCCGGCGCCGACGTCAGCACCACCCGGGCCAACGGCCGGGAAAAGTCGGTGGCCCGCAGCGGCTCGACCAACACGCCGTCGCTGCCGGTGTCGACCAGCAGCCACTTCCCATCGGCCGGCAGCAGCACTACGCCGCCGTCTGCAGCGCCCAGCACCAACGGCAGGGTGCCCGACGCCTGCGAAGTCTCGCTGTCCAACTGCACGTCGCCCTCGAGAGCCACCCCGGCGAAGCGTTCACCAGAGGCCAAAGCGGCCAGCAATTCGGGATCGGAGACGACCAAGGTGGCCAGCGCGGTGGTCGCAACCGGCCCGGGTACCAGCGCCTTGGCCGCTTCCTCGACCATCGCACACAGATCCTGGATGCTGCCGCCTGCCCCGCCGCAGTCCTCTGGAACTGCGACGCCGAATATCCCCAGGTCAGCTAGGCCTGCGAATACTGGCCGCCAGGCATCGGCGTTACCCTGCTCGACATCGCGGATCGCCGCGGTCCCACCCGGCCCCGAGGTCGAATTGCGGGCCCAATCGCGCACCAACTCACGCGCCGCGAACTGTTCGTCGGTAACGGTCGCTACCACGTGTGAGTCCTCCGTGTCCTTGATTCGCCGTGGTAAAGGGGCGCTTGTCCCCACGGTTTCAATTGTCTGACTTCCCCCGCAAGCGGGGGGACCCCCAAGCCCGCAAGCGGGGAGACCCCCACCCGCAAGCGGGGGGACCCCCAACTCGGGTTGCTCGCAACCCGCATCGTCGGCGGACTAGAACGTGTTCTAATAGTGCCAGCGATCGACCGTCAAGTCGAACGCCATTACAGCAGCACACGTGATTGTCCCGGCGGTACGGAGGTGGGAAATTCACACTCAGCATGCGTATCGTTTGCAAACGAGCCGCCCGGAAGAGGAGCACCCCGTCAGATGTCGCCAGCGAACACGAACTCGAGCCGCGTTTCTGACTCGCAGCCGCGCGAGGTCATGAACGTGGCGGTACTGGCCGAGTCCGAGCTCGGCTCGGAGGCACAGCGTGAACGCCGCAAGCGCATCCTGGACGCCACCATGGCCATCGCGTCGAAAGGTGGCTACGAGGCAGTTCAGATGCGTGCCGTAGCGGATCGGGCCGATGTGGCGGTGGGGACGCTGTACCGGTATTTCCCGTCGAAGGTGCATCTGCTGGTGTCGGCCCTGGGTCGGGAGTTCAGCCGCATCGACGCCAAAACCGACCGCTCCGCATTTGCCGGGGGCACTCCGTTTCAGCGTTTGAATTTCATGATTGGCAAGCTCAACCGCGCGATGCAGCGCAATCCGCTGCTCACCGAGGCCATGACGCGTGCTTACGTATTTGCCGACGCCTCCGCGGCCAGCGAGGTCGACCAGGTCGAGAAGCTCATCGATTCCATGTTCGCGCGCGCGATGGCCGACGGCGAGCCGACAGAGGACCAGTACCACATCGCCCGGGTGATCTCCGACGTGTGGTTGTCGAACCTGCTCGCGTGGCTCACCCGGCGAGCCTCGGCGACCGACGTCAGCAAGCGGCTGGACCTGGCCGTGCGGTTGTTGATCGGCGACCAGAACTCCACCTAGCGCCGTTTAAGCGGGGGCTCCGGCGGTGCGCCCCCGAATCAGCTCGGTATCCAGGAGCTCGACGACCGGCAGGCCCGACCGCGGCGGCTTCAGCAGCAATTCACCCGCCCGGCGGCCCTTTTGCAGGCTCGGCTGCGCCACCGTGGTCAACCCGCGGCTGATCGCCTCGGGCACTCCGTCGAACCCGGTGACGCTCATCTGACCGGGCACGTAAATGCCATGTGCCCGAAGGTAATCCATAGCAGACAGGGCCAATATGTCCGCGGTGCACATCAGCGCGGTAATCCGCGGATTGGCCTCGAAGGCCACCTTGGCGGCAGTGCCACCCGACTCCGGCAGGTGCTCGTAGCTTTCCACCACGGTCAGCGAATCCGGGTCGACACCGGCGGCCGTCATCGCCTCCCAGACGCCGATGATGCGTTCGCGTTGCACGTCGAAGGTCGGTGACTGCAGCCGGTCGGCGTCCACCAGGCCTTGCCGGCGATCCCGGCCCAGCCGCATGGTCAGCAGCCCGATCTCGCGATGCCCCAGCCCCAGCACATAGTCGGCCAGCTCGCGCATCGCCGCCCGGTCGTCAATGCCCACCCGGGACACTCCGGAGAGGTCTTTGGGCTGGTCCACCACCACAACGGGCAGGCGCCGCTGCAGAACCACCTGCAGGTAGGGATCGTCATCGCAGACCGAATACACCACGAAGCCGTCCACTCCGGCGGCAAGCACGGCAGCGGTTCCGTCCTCGAGGCTCCGGCTGGGTCCGACGGCTACCAGCAGTAGTCCCTGCCCCAGCCCTTCGCATGATTGTGCCACTCCCGCAACGAAATCCCGCGCCGCCGGGTCGCTGAAGAAATAGGTCAGCGGTTCGGCCATTACCAAACCAACCGCACCGGCTTTGCGGGTCCGCAACGATCGCGCCACCGGGTCGGGTCCCGCGTAACCCAGCCGCTTGGCCGTCGCGAGCACCCGTTCACGTAGGTCGGCGGAGAGCTGATCCGGTCGGTTAAAGGCATTCGAGATAGTGGTGCGCGAAACCTTCAGTTCGACTGCCAACGACGCCAGAGTCGCACGCCGGCGCGGTGTGGGACTCACGTTCGGTGAGGCTACAGCGGATCGCAGGTTGCGCCTACGCGGCTTCGATTCACCACTTTCTAATGGAAACGATTTTCATTAGTATTATGGGTCGGCCGGCTGGCCCGGCGACAGGAAATCAGACGTGAGCAGGGCGCTGACGGGACACAAATGGCAATAGTCAATGTAAGGCGTTGGCTATCGGGCACTCTGCCAATCGTCACCGTATGCTTGATCGGCTCGACGGTGCTCGCCGGTTGCGGGATTGCCGGATGGGCACATTCGCGCGCGGCCACGGTGGTGGCGTCCACCGACGTGTGGGGCAGCGTGGCGCGTGCCGTCACCGGCCGCCACGTCCCCGTCAAGTCCATCCTGAGCGGCGCCGATGCCGATCCACATTCATATGCGGCCAGTCCCTCGGACGCCGCCGCGATCACTGACGCCGCCCTGGTCGTCTACAACGGCGGCGGTTACGACCCTTGGGTAGACCAGGTGCTGGCCGGGCATCCGGCCGTGAAATCGGTCGATGCCTACTCCTTTCTCGGTACCGAGAATGTCACACCGGAAGGGCAACGCCCCGACGAGCACGTCTTCTACGACCTGAGCGTCGCCAAGTCGGTCGCCTCCTCGATCGCCGACCGGATGGCGTCGATCGACCCGGGCAATGCCGCCGACTACCGGGCCAACGCCGCCGAATTCTGCCGCGGCGCCGACGCGATCACCATCTCCGAACACGCCATCGCCAGCGCATACCCCGACGCCGGAGTCATCGCAACCGAACCCGTCGTGTACTACCTGCTGGCGGCCTCGGGCCTGGTGAACCGCACCCCGGCCGCTTTTACCGCGGCTAACGAAAACGAATCCGATCCCTCGCCGGCCGACATGGCATCCGTCCTCGACCTGATCGACCAGCGTCAAGTCTCGGCGCTGCTGGTCAACCCGCAGACGTCCACCGCCGCGATAAACGGCCTGCAGGATGCCGCGCGGCGGGCGGGTGTGCCGGTGACCGAAGTGACCGAAACGTTGCCCGACGGCATCGACTATCTGACCTGGCAGCGCAACACGGTCAACCAGCTGCTCGCTGCGCTGCGGTCGAGCCGATTAGCGCGGCCGTGAGCCTGGAAGCGGTCCGGGCCGTCGACCGCCAGGCACATATCGTATCGCTGCGCGGCGCCCGGCTGGCGTTCGGTGACCGCGTGCTATGGGACCACCTGGACCTGTCGGTGTCGCCCGGCGAGTTCATCGCGGTGCTGGGCCCCAACGGCAGCGGGAAGACGTCGTTGCTCAAGGTGCTGCTCGGACAGCTGCCGCTGAGTGCCGGTGTCGCGCTGGTGGACGGCAAGCCGATCACCTCGGGCAGCGGGCGCATCGGCTATGTGCCGCAACACCGCCCCATCGACCGGGATGTGATGCTGCGCGGGCGCGACCTGGTTCGGCTGGGTATCGACGGACGCCGCTGGGGCGGCGTGCCGCTGCGATCTGCCGATCGGGCCCGCCGGCGCGCGGCCGTGTGTCAGGCGCTGCGACAGGTCAACGGCGAAGAGCTGGCCGATGTCCGGGTCGGCGTGATGTCGGGCGGCGAGCTGCAACGGGTGCGCATAGCTCAGGCGCTGGTCAGCGACCCGATGCTGCTGCTATGCGATGAACCACTGCTGACCCTGGACCCGGCCAACGCGAAGCTGGCATCGGCGCTGATCGACCGGCGCCGACGGGATGCCGCAACCACGGTCATCGTCATCACCCACGAGGTCAACCCGATCCTGCCGTATGTGGACCGAGTGCTGTACCTGGTCGACGGCCGATTCAGGATCGGCACCGTCGAGCAGGTGATGACCACAGAGACCCTGTCGGCGCTGTACCGGGCCGACATCCAGGTGGTGAAGGTCAAGGACGGCTACGTGGTGGTGGGCGAGCCGGCGCCTGATGATGGGCGCCACCGATGAACCACCGGCTTGCCGACATGCTGGACCATCTGTTCTCCTTCGACATCACCGCCCATCTGCTCAGCCACGACTTCGTCCAGCAGGCGCTGGTTGCGGCCGCGCTGCTGGGACTGGTGGCCGGGCTGATCGGGCCGTTCATAGTGATGCGCCAGATGTCGTTCGCCGTGCACGGATCCAGCGAATTGTCGCTGACCGGAGCCGCGTTCGCGCTGCTGGTCGGGTTCGAGGTAGGCGTGGGCGCGCTGATCGGCAGTGCCCTGGCAGCGGCGCTGTTCGGCATCCTCGGTCAGCGAGCCCGGGAACGCGATTCGGTGATCGGCGTGGTGCTGGCGTTCGGATTGGGCCTGGCGGTGCTGTTCATCCAACTCTACCCGGGACGGACCGGGACCAGTTTCGCGCTGCTGACCGGCCAGATCGTCGGCGTGGGTTACACCGGGTTGGCCATGCTGGCGCTCGTTTGCCTGCTTGTCATCGCCGTGCTGGCAACGTGCTACCGCCCGCTGTTGTTTGCCACCGTCGATCCGGACGTCGCGGCCGCTCGCGGTGTGCCGGTTCGCGCGCTGGGCATCGTGTTCGCTGCGCTGGTCGGTGTGGTGGCCGCTCAGGCCGTGCAGGTTGTCGGGGCGCTGCTGGTGGTGTCACTGCTGATCACACCGGCGGCCGCGGCCGCTCGAGTGGTCGCCTCACCGGCGGCCGCGATCGTGGCCTCGGTGATCTTCGCCGAGGTCTCCGCCGTCGGGGGCATCGTGCTGTCGCTGGCGCCCGGCGTCCCGGTGTCGGTGTTCGTCGCAACCATCTCGTTTCTGATCTACCTGATTTGCTGGCTACTGGGGCGGCGTCGGGAGGCCGCCACTTAAGCTTGTCGCACAAAGTGGCCACCGAGCCAGGGGAGCTAGGGGAGGCAACAGTGCGCCAGCAAATAGCCGTCCTTGTGCTGACGGGGATGTCCATGCTTGCCATCGGCTGCACCACCACCGTCAACGGGAAGGCCGTTGCCGGCGACAATTCCGGGCCGATTACCCAGAATCCGGTCGCGGTTTCAGCGCTTGACGGACTGCTGCTTGACACAGGCCAGATCAACAGCGCGCTGAGTGCGACAGCGATGAAGGTGTGGTTCGACGCCACGGCCATGTGGGACTGGAGCTCCGGCATCAGCGACAAGAACTGCCTGGCAATAGACGGGCCCGCACAAGACAAGGTTTATGCCGATACCGCGTGGACCGCTATGCGCGGCCAGCGGCTCGACGACAGCGTTGACGACTCCAAAAAGCGCGACCACTATGCCATTCAGGCCGTGGTCACATACCCGTCCGCTCATGATGCCTCCGCGTTTTACGACTCGTCGGCACAAAACTGGTCCGCCTGCTCGAAGCGCCGGTTTTCCGACGTCACCCCCGGTCAGCCCGACACCGTGTGGACGGTGGCCGACACCAGCAACGACAACGGCATGCTCAGTACCTCGGAAGTCCAGGAAGGCGGCGAAGGATGGGCCTGCCAGCGAGCTCTGACCGTGCGCAACAACGTCGCCATCGATATCGTGGCGTGCGCCTACAGCCAATCCGGTGCGCCGGCGATCGACATTGCCTCCCAGATCGCGGTCAAGGTGGCTAAGCAGTAGGCGATGCGACGGGCAACTCGATGCTGGGCCGTCTCGCTCGCCGCGCCGGCCATGGTCACGCTGACCATCACCGGTTGCGCGAGGACGATCGAGGGAGCGGCGGTAACGGTCGAAAACCCAAACCACGCCACCGTGACCTCGACGACCAGCCAAGCGCCGCGCGCGCTGCCGGTGGCGGTACTGGAAAGCCTGCTGCCGACTGCCGACCAGCTCATCGCTCTGGTTGGCGGGACGAACATGGCTTTGGTCGGCACAGCTAACAGCACGTCGGACGCGTCGAAAATCATTGACGATCGCACGTGCCTGGGACTCGGCTCGGTGGGAGATGTGACGATCTACTCCAACAGCGGATATGTCGCTATGCGCGGCAACCAGTTCAGCACCCCCAATGCCGTCCAGGCCGATGTCACACAACTCGTGACATCGTTTACCACCGCCGCCGATGCCCAGGCTTTACTGCAGCGCGCGCGACAAGACTGGCAAGGATGCGCAAACCGGCGATACAGCTTTAACTCTTCGAACGGCAACCACAGTTACTTCGACACCGGTGGTCTACTCGGCAGCGGCTCGCGCATCGAATTGTCAATGCACCAAGAAGAAGATGCCAGGTGGGGGTGCTCGCATGCGATGGCCGTCGGCGACAACGTCGTCGCCGAAGCGCGGGTATGCCTGCTCAGCAAGGACACCCCACCGGCAGTCAACAACCTGCTCGATCAGATCGTGGCCAAGATCCCGCAATAAGCTGGGCAGGTGGCTGGTATCGACCTCAACGCTGATTTGGGCGAGAGCTTTGGTGTCTGGAACCTCGGCGATGACGACGCCATGCTCGGGATCGCCACCAGCGCCAACATGGCGTGTGGTTTCCACGCGGGAGATCCCGCCGGTCTGTCGCGGGTATGCCGGTTAGCCGCCGAGCGTGGCGTGCGTATCGGAGCTCAGGTGAGCTATCGCGACCTGGCCGGTTCGGCAGGCGCTTCATCGAGGTTGACGCCGAAGAACTTGTTGCCGATGTGGCGTATCAGATCGGCGCATTGCAGGCGATCGCGGAAGCATCAGGTTCGACGGTGTCCTACGTCAAACCCCATGGCGCGCTGTACAACACGATCGTGACCAACCGCGAACAGGGCGCCGCCGTCGCGGAGGCGGTACACCTGGTGGATGCCACGCTGCCAGTGTTGGGCATGGCGGGTTCGGCATTTTTCGACGAGGCCACCCACCTCGGCTTACGGACAGTGGCCGAGGTATTCGCCGATCGCGCCTACCGGCCGGACGGCCAGCTGGTTTCCCGTCGCGAACCGGGCGCGGTGCTGCAGGATCCGGCGGCGATCGCTGACCGCGTGGTGACCATGGTGACCTCGGCGCACGTCACCGCGATCGACGGCGCCAAGATTTCTGTCAGCGTGGAATCGGTCTGCGTGCATGGTGATTCGCCAGGTGCGGTGCAGATCGCGACCGCGGTGCGCAATCAGCTCAAGGCCGCCGGCACCGATATCAGGGCGTTCTCCTGATGCGGCTAAAACTCGGTCGTCCCGATATCACCCGGTATTCGGATCGGTTCGACGTACCTGCCGCCGAACCTGATGCGCCGCTTTCAGTGACCTGGATGGGGGTGGCCACGCTGCTGGTCGACGACGGGTCGTCCGCGCTGATGACCGACGGCTACTTCTCGCGCCCCGACCTGGCGCAAGTCGCGGTTGGCAAGGTGTCGCCGTCACCGGCGCGCGTCGACGGCTGCCTTGCCCGGGCCAAGGTGTCTCGGCTGGTGGCTGTCATCCCGGTGCACACCCACATCGACCACGTGATGGACTCCGCACTGGTCGCCGACCGTACCGGCGCGCAGCTGGTCGGGGGCCAGTCGGCGGCCAATGTCGGACGAGGATACGGGCTGCCCGAAAACCGTCTAGTCGTCGCGGTCGGTGGCGAACCAATTCGGTTGGGCGCCTATGAGATCACCCTGGTGGAGTCGCAGCACTGCCCACCCGACCGGTTTCCCGGCGTGATCAGCGCACCGCTGACCCCACCGGTGAAGGCGTCGGCCTACCGCTGCGGAGAGGCGTGGTCGACGCTGGTGCACCACCTACCGTCGGGCCGGCGGCTGCTGATCCAGGGCAGCGCCGGTTTCGTCGAGGGCGCGCTGGCCGGCCACCGCGCCGATGCCGTCTACCTCAGCGTCGGCCAGCTCGGCCTGCAGCCGCGGTCATACCTGGTCGACTACTGGATCCAGACCGTACGCACGGTGGGTGCGCACCGGGTGGTCCTCATCCACTGGGACGACTTCTTCCGCCCATTGTCAAAGCCGTTGCGGGCCTTGCCATATGCGGGCGACGACTTAGACGTTTCCATCCGCATCCTCGACCAGCTGGCCGCACAGGACGGTGTCGCGCTGCACATGCCGACGGTGTGGCGGCGCGAGAACCCTTGGATGTGAAGCGGTCTAGACGTTGGCACTGACCCTTGCGCTGTTGCTGCTTGCTGTTGTGCTGGGGTTTGCTGTCGCTCGCCCACGGGGCTGGCCGGAGGCGCTGGCAGCGGTCCCGGCAGCCCTCATTCTGATAGCGGTCGGCGCGATCTCGGTCCATCAGGCAGCCGAGCAGGTTGCCGGGCTGTCGGGAGTGGTCGCATTCCTGGGCGCGGTGCTGGTGCTGGCCAAGCTGTGCGACGACGAGGGCCTGTTCGAGGCCGCAGGTGCGGCCATCGCGCGAGTGCGCGTAGGGTCGCACGGCCTGCTGCGGCGGGTATACGTCATAGCCGCCGCCATCACCGCTGTGCTCAGCCTGGACGCCGCGGTGGTGTTGCTGACCCCGGTGGTGCTGGCCGCCGTCCGCCGGCTGCGAACCCCGGTGCGCCCTTACGCCTACGCGACGGCTCACCTGGCTAACGCAGCCTCACTGCTGCTTCCGGTGTCGAATCTGACCAACCTGCTGGCCTTTCACCTCGCGAAGATCTCTTTCAGCAAGTTCACCGTGGTGATGGCGTTGCCGTGGCTGGGTGCGGTGGCCACGCTGTACCTGGTCTTCCGATGGTTTTTCGCCAAGGATCTGCGCGTCTCGCCCAATCCCGAAGAACTCGAGCCGCCGCCGCGGCCACCGGTATTCGTTTTGGTGGTCGTGGCGTTCACGCTGGCCGGGTTCGCAGTCTCCGAAACGGTGGGGGTGGCACCTGCCTGGGTAGCGCTGGCCGGCGCCTCGGTGCTGGCGGTGCCCAGCCTCAGCCGCGGCCACACCTCGGTGCTGGAGATCGCGCGCGCGGTGAACGTGTCGTTTCTGGTGTTCGTGCTGGCGCTGGGCATCGTGGTCCAGGCGGTCACGCTCAACGGAATGGACAACGCGATGTCTACGGTGCTGCCGTCCGGTTCAGGGCTGCCCGCGTTGCTCGCTATCGCCGCGATAGCCGCCGTGCTGGCCAACGTCGTCAACAATCTGCCCGCGACGCTGGTGTTGCTGCCGCTGGTCGCGCCCAGCGGGCCGGTGGCCATCCTGGCGGTGCTGATCGGGGTCAACATCGGCCCCAACCTGACCTACGTCGGTTCACTGTCCAACCTGCTGTGGCGGCGCGTACTGCGCCACCACGACGTCGAGGCCGGCGTCGGCGAGTACACCCGCCTCGGGCTGTGCACCGTGCCTACCGCCTTGGTGGTGGCGGTGCTCGCACTGTGGGCGAGCGCGCGGCTACTGGGTGTCTAGGGCCTGGCCGCGAGTCACCCAAGCCGACCCACGCCGCAGCGCCGGCTCCGATGCCCCGACGGCCAGCACACGGGCGCGGATAGGTCCCGCAGCGACCACCGTGAACGGCGTTTCCAGCGGGAAGTCCAAGTCGAGCGATTCGATCTCGGCCGCGCGGATGATCGTCGCCAGCGCGAGCGTGGCCTCCAGCATCGCGAAGTGATCGCCGATACATGAGCGTGGTCCGCCGCCGAACGGCAGGTACTGCCAACGGCTACGACCCTTCGACCGTTCCGGAAGAAACCGGTCCGGATCGAAACACAACGGATCCTCCCACAGCGCGGGGTCACGGTGCATCGCATAGAAGCTCACGAGGGCAATGGTTTCGGCCTCGACCCGGTAGCCGTCCACCACGATGTCGCGGGTAGGCGAGCGCAGCGTTCCCGCCGCAGGCGGACACAGCCGCAGCGCCTCGTGCAACACCCGCACGGTAAGGCTGAGTTCGGCCACGTCGTCTGGGGTCAGCGCCCGCTCGCCCAGCGCGGCGACCTCCGCGCGCACCCGGTCCTGGATGTCGCGGTGGTGCCCCAAGGACCACAACGCGTAGGTCAGCGTGGTCGAGGTGGTGTCGTGTCCCGCGAGCATGAACAGCACCAGCTCGTGGCAGATCTCGTCGTCGGTCAGCGGCTGACCGGTCTGCGGATCGATCGCCTCGATCAGGGAGCGCACCAGCGGGGCTTCACGGTCGGGGTCAGCGCGAACCGCGTGCAGGATTTCGGCGGCCAGCCGGTGCAGCGTGTCGTTGGCCTGACGAGCGGCGCGCTGGCCTCTAGTGGGGAGCCACCGCGGCGCATTTACTGGCCGTGCCGCGCGGTCGGCAACCCATGCCAATGAAGCACGCAGTGCACCGCCCACCTCATCGGCGCGCTCGTCGAGGTCCATCCCGAGCACCGAGCGCCCAAGTGCCCGCAGCGTCAGCTTGCGGCACTCGGTGTCCAGGTCCACGAAGGTGCCGTCACGCCAACCGTCGGCAACCCCTAGTGCGGCCGCGGCCATATGTCCCGCGTAGCGGGGCACCTGGTGCTTGGTGAACATAGGCTGCAGCGTGCGTCGCCGCGGTAGCCACCGCTGGTGCGGAAGATTGAGCAGGTTGCCGCCCATCAGCGCGCGCATCTCGACCATCGTCCGGGCACGGCCGCGGTCGGCGACCTCATCGGTGCGGCCCAGCAGATCACGAGCACCCTGCGGGCTGGCGATCAGCACTACGTTCGGTAACAGCCACTTTGGTCCGAGCACGATTCGGGTGATCGGGCCCCCGGCGTCCACCAGCGCCTGCAAACCATCGATGTACGACCGCACCGCCTTGAGTTGCCGCCAATACGGGAGCGGATTCTTCGGCGCCAGCGTGAGCGCGCCTTCGGATTTCTCCAGCATCTCGACCATGCCAACTCCTTTGTTGCAGGCACGGTATGGCCGACTTTCGTTTGTGCGCATGCGTAGTCGGCTACTCGACTTCCCCGAGCAAGTTACGCGCAGACGCAGTGCGTCAGCTTGACCCGCCGTCGTTTGTTAGCGGATCCGACATCGCCTCGCCCAGCGAGCCGATGAATGCCCCAAGGGGCAGCGCATGCGCCGATTCGGCGCCGACGATCCATTTTGTGCGCTCACCCGACGCCTCGGCGCGGCGCAGCACTTCGCGGGCCAGCCAGGTCTTGCCCACATCGGCCGCTCCGGCGATCATCACGCCGGAATGGTTGCCGGCCCCGCTTAGGCCGCGGCGAGCAATCCCTAATTCACTGTCACGCCGGGCAAGCCGCTCGGCGCCGATCACTCGGCGACTATAAGGCCAGCATCAGGCGGGCAGATTAATCCGCGTTTCGGGTGAGCCGATGTGTAAGTCCACGCGCTTTGAACGATCCGACGTTGCCCTAACCGATGGTATGCCGGCGGCAGCGGCATACCGAGCTCGGCCAGCACGCTGCGCAGCAGCGTTGGATAGTCGGTGATCAGGCCGTCGACCCCGTTGGCGATCTGTTGGCGCATATCGGCGGCGTCGTTGACCGTCCACGGAATGACCTTGAGCCCCAACGCGTGAGCGCGATCGACTAAGGCTTTGTCGACCAACGGATAAGTCGGCGATGCAACGTTGGCGCCAACCATAATGGCACCGATGATCGGGTCGGTGACGACGGCCGGGTTGACACCGGCCAGCCAGGGCGAATCGGGAACCCAGGTTTGCTCATTCCACAATGCCACCAAGGGAATCGACGGCTCGGCCTGGCGCACCAGCGGCAGCGTTCGCCAGTCGAAGCTCTGAATTTCCACACGGTCGACCTTGCCCGCGGACCAGACCGCAGCCAGCACCACGTCGACGAACTCTTGTGGGCCGGCCGATAAGGCCGGCCGATCGGCGGCCACCTTGGTTTCGATGTTGTAGCGGACGTCGGCCCGATACGAGTCGGCGAGTGAAAAGACTTCCGGCAAGATCGCTATCTTGTTGCCCCGCACCACCTCTGCCCGGGGAAACTCACCGAGCTGGCGGCCGCAGTCCAGCGTGCGGATCTGCGCCAGGGTCAGGTTGTGTACCAGCTTTCCGACGTAGGGATACGCCGGGTCGCCGATGAACGCGGGCCCAGTGTCGGAGCACTTTTCGGGCTGGATCGTCGGGTCGTGCCATACCAGCGGTTGGCCATCCTTGGTGATGTTGATGTCGAGTTCGAGTGTGCTGACGCCGAGTTCAAGCGATTTGGCAAAGGCTCGCAGTGATTCCTCGGGCGTCTCTCCCCGTCCACCGCGATGGGCCTGCAGGTCAAATCCGGGTGCTTGTGATGACGCCGTCGGCAATGACGCGACAATCGCGACCGCCGCCAGCACGGCACCAAGGTGCGCGGGCCAGCCGGTCAACCTGGTTAACTCCTGCGCTGACGGGCGATTTCGGCGAGCACCACCCCGGCAGCCACCGAGGCATTCAGCGATTCGGTATGACCGGCCATGGGGATGGACACGACCTCCTCGCAGTTCTGGCGCACCAACCGCGACAGACCCTTGCCTTCCGACCCGACGACCACCACCATCGGGTCGGTGCCGTCCAGGTCGTCGAGCGCGATGTCACCACCGGCGTCCAGCCCGATCACCCGCACTCCGCGGTCGGCCCAATCCTTAAGTGTTCTGGTGAGATTGGTGGCCCGCGCCACCGGGATCCGGGCCGCCGCCCCGGCGCTGGTACGCCAGGCCACCGCGGTCACCGAGGCTGAACGTCGCTGCGGGATCAGCACACCTTGGCCGCCGAATGCCGCGACCGAACGAACGATGGCGCCAAGGTTGCGGGGGTCGGAGATGTTGTCCAGCGCGACCAATAGCGCCGGCGGCGAGTTGGCAGCGGCGGCAAGCAGGTCATCGGGATGGGCGTAGTTGTACGGCGGCACCTGCAACGCGATGCCCTGGTGCAGGTGGTTGGCGGTCATCCGGTCCAGGTCGGTACGCGGTACTTCAAGGATCGTGATGCCCAAATCGGCCGCGCGGGCCACGGATTCAGTGAGTCGCTCGTCGGCTTCGGTACCGAGGGCGACGTAGAGCGCAGTTGCCGGGACACCGGCACGCAGACACTCCAGCACCGGGTTGCGGCCGAGCACCGTTTCGGTCTCGTCGGTGCGTTTGGCCGGCCGGCGCGACTGGGCTTGGGCGCGCCTGGCGGCGGGATGGTTGGGGCGCATATGCGCCGGCGGTGTCGGACCGCGCCCCTCTAGCCCGCGGCGACGCTGGCCGCCCGAGCCGACGGTGGGGCCTTTCTTGGTGCCGGATTTGCGTACCGCCCCGCGGCGCCGCGAGTTACCGGCCATCTACTTGCCGTCACCGCCCAACGTCCACTGCGGTCCGTCGGCGGTATCGGTGACTTCGATGCCGGCGTTTTTGAGCCGATCCCGGATCTCGTCGGCGAGTGCCCAGTTGCGTTGTTCGCGCGCCTTCTCCCGATTTTCCAGTTCAGCCTGCACCAGCACGTCGACGGCTGCCAGGGCGGCCGACGTCTCGTCGCGGGATTCCCAGCGTTCGTCGAGCGGGTCGCAGCCCAGGATGCCCATCATCGCCCGGATTGCGCGGGCGTACTTCAGTGCACCTTCGTGGTCGCCGGCGTCGAGTGCGCGGTTACCTTCGGCGCGGGCGTGGTGCACCTCCGCCAGCGCGATCGGAACCGCCAGATCGTCATCGAGGGCCTCGGCGAACCGCGGGGTCCACTCCCCGGGTTCGACGGCGCCGACCCGGCTGCGAACGCGGTGCAGGAACTCCTCCACCCCGACATAGGCTTTGACCGCGTCCTGCAGGGCGGTTTCGGAGAATTCGAGCATCGACCGGTAATGAGCGCTGCCCAGGTAGTAGCGCAGTTCGGCCGGCCGGACCCGCTGCAACATCGCCGGCATGGACAACACATTGCCCAGCGACTTGCTCATCTTCTCCCCGCCCATCGTCACCCAGCCGTTGTGCAGCCAGTAGCGGGCAAACCCGTCCCCGGCGGCGCGGCTCTGCGCGATTTCGTTCTCGTGGTGCGGGAAGATCAAATCCATTCCACCGCAATGGATGTCGAATTCCGGCCCGAGATAGGTGCGGGCCATTGCCGAGCATTCAATGTGCCAGCCCGGACGGCCGCGGCCCCACGGCGAGGGCCATGACGGTTCGCCGGGCTTTTCGCCTTTCCACAGGGTGAAGTCGCGCTGGTCACGCTTGCCGGTCGCCACGCCCTCGCCCTGGTGGACTTCATCGATCCGATGTCCGGACAGCTGGCCGTACTCCGGGTAGCTGAGCACATCGAAGTAGACATCACCGTCGGCGGCATACGCGTGGCCAGTTTCAATCAGGCGTTCCATTAATTCGATCATCTGGGTGATGTGCCCGGTGGCGCGGGGCTCCGCCGACGGTGGCAGTACGTCCAACGCGTCATAGGCCGCGGTGAACGCCCGCTCATGGGTGGCCGCCCACTCCCACCACGGCCGGCCCGCCGCGGCGGCTTTGCTCAGAATCTTGTCTTCGATGTCGGTCACGTTGCGGATGAACGCAACGTCGTAACCCCGTGCCGTCAGCCATCGTCGCAGGATGTCAAAGGCCACACCGCTGCGGACATGCCCGATATGCGGCAGACCCTGCGGGGTGGCGCCGCACTGGTAGATGGAGACGTGCCCGGCGCGCAGCGGAACGAAATCACGCACGGCGCCGGCTGCCGTGTCGTGTAGCCGCAAGGGGGCGCGATCGGTCACGACGTGCCAGCTTACCTGCTAATTCCGATTCGCCCGGCCCCAGCGGACTTACCCGATCGGGACCACCAACGCGGTCGCGATGGCCGCCAGACCCTCGCCGCGCCCGGTCAGGCCCAGCCCGTCGGTGGTCGTCGCCGACACCGATACCGGCGCCCGCAGCAGACCCGACAACACCTGCTGCGCCTCGGCGCGGCGCGGACCGACCTTCGGCTGGTTGCCGATCACTTGCACAGCGGCGTTTCCGACCCGGTAGCCGTGCCGCAATATCAGGTCGGCGACGTGGCGCAGCATGTCGGCGCCGCTGACGCCTTTCCAACGCGGATCGTCGACCCCGAACACGGCGCCGACATCGCCCAGCCCCGCGGCTGACAACACCGCATCGCACAGCGCGTGCGCCCCCACGTCACCATCGGAGTGTCCAGCGCAGCCGTCGGCGTCGGGAAACAGCACCCCCACCAGCCAGCAAGGTCGCCCGGGTTCAATCGGGTGCACGTCGGTGCCCAAACCCACCCGAGGCAGCTCGGTCACCGGCGCACAATCGCTTGGGCCAGCAGCAAATCCAGCTGGGTGGTGATCTTGAACGCCAGCGGATCACCGGCGACCACCTGAACCTGGGCGCCGACATGTTCGACGAGGGACGCGTCGTCGGTGAAATCGGCAGCGCCGACGCCCTGATAAGCGCGGTAGGCATGCAACAGCAAGTCGGTGGCGAACCCCTGCGGAGTCTGGACCGCCCGCAGGCCGGCCCGCTCCGGCGTGCCCAGGACCACCCCGTTGGCATCCACGGCCTTGATGGTGTCATGCAGTGGCAGCGCGGGCACGACAGCGCGATGACCGGCCCGTAACGCGGCGACCACCCGCAGGATCAATCCTGGTGGCGTCAATGCCCGGGCAGCGTCGTGCACCAGCACAAATTCCGGTTTTATTGTCCCTGCGAGAGCCGACAGGGCCAGGCTCACGGATTCAGTACGGTCAGCCCCGCCGGCCACGACCGTGGCTTTGCTACCCAGAATCAGCTTTGCCTCATCGGTGAGGTCGGCGGGTACCGCTACTACAACAGTGTCGACGATCCCGGAATTCAGCAGGCCCTCGACGGCCCGCTCGACAAGGGTGCGCCCCTCGAGTTGGTAAAACGCCTTGGGGATGCCGGCAGCCAGTCGCCCTCCCGACCCCGCGGCCGGAACCACTGCGACTACGGTGCCGGTTCCCCCGACCACCAGGGCCTCAGGGCCTTCAGGAGGCGGCGGCCAGAACCTCGTCGAGGATGGTCTCCGCCTTGGCGTCGTCGGTGCTCTCCGCCAGCGCCAACTCACCGACCAGAATCTGCCGGGCCTTGGCCAGCATGCGCTTCTCGCCGGCGGACAAGCCACGTTCCTGGTCGCGACGCCACAGATCGCGCACTACCTCGGCCACCTTGTTGACATCACCGGAGGCGAGTTTTTCGAGGTTGGCCTTGTAGCGGCGTGACCAGTTGGTTGGCTCTTCCGTGTGGGGTGCGCGCAATACCTGGAAAACCTTGTCGAGGCCTTCCTGCCCGACGACGTCGCGGACACCGACGTACTCAGCGTTGTCGGCCGGAACTCGAACCGTCAGGTCTCCTTGCGCCACTTTCAAGACGAGATACTCTTTTTGTTCCCCTTTGATAGTCCGGGTTTCAATCGCCTCGACTAACGCAGCACCGTGATGCGGGTAGACAACGGTGTCGCCGACCTTGAAGATCATCTGATTCGAGCCCCTTTCGTTACTTCATACTAACACGCCGGCCCAACGCGCGCGAAGCAACGGTGCAGGTCAGGGGCACAACACGCGCACATTAGGGGTTGACAGACGGAGCAAGACGTGCAAGGGAACACATTACCAATGTCCGCATCCGGCCCCTGCGAGCACCCCACCCGGAGCCTTGCTGTGCTGGTCTTGCGGCTGTCTTGCTCCCCGCGCTACCGCTGGCAGGACGTTCCTACTACTGTGCATAGTTGCATCGTTGGACCGGCCCAAGCAGGAGGCATTGAGTGAACCGCTTCAAGATCAGCCTCCCGATCCGCCTTCCCGCGCTGGCCTCCCGGGTCGCCGTCGTCGGCCTGGTTGCCTTGGTCGCCGCCTTGCTCAGCGGTTGCGGAGCCGGTCAGATCTCGCAGATGGCCACGCAGGAGCCCGCCGTCAACGGCAACAAGGTCACGATCAACAACGTGGCGCTGCGCGACATCCGCATGCAAGCCGCGCAAACCGGTGACTTCCTACAGCCGGGGCGCAGGGTGGATCTGGTGCTGGTGGCCGTCAACCAGTCGCCGGATGTCGCGGACAGATTGGTAGGCATCACCAGTGACATAGGCACGGTGGCGCTGTCCGGCGATGCTCGACTGCCCGCCGGCGGGATGCTGTTCATTGGTACGCCCGAAGGCCAGAGGGTGGCGCCGGGCCCCCTGGATTCGAACAATGCGGTCAAGGCGACCGTCACCTTGGCCAAGCCCATCACGAACGGCCTCACCTACAACTTCACCTTCAATTTCGAGAAGGCCGGGCAGGCCAGCGTGATGGTGCCGATTTCGGCCGGGTTGGCGCCACAGCAGGTCTAAACGGGTCTAGCGGCCTGTCCACACCGGGCTGCTTGTCGCACCAGGCCGATACCGTCATGGCGTGGCAAATGCGCGCTCGCAATACCGCTGCTCGGAATGCCGCCATGTCAGCGCCAAGTGGGTGGGCCGCTGCCTCGAGTGCGGCACCTGGGGCACCGTCAACGAGGTGGCGCGTGCTCAGCTGCGGTCGGTGGCAGCCGCCGTCGTTCCGCAGCTTCGGCTTCGCAAGCCGTTCCGATCACTTCCATCGAGCCGAACCTCACCCAGCACCGCTCGACGGGCATAGACGAACTCGACCGGGTACTGGGAGGCGGTGTGGTGCCCGGTTCGGTCACCCTGCTGGCGGGCGATCCGGGCGTGGGTAAGTCGACGTTGCTGCTCAAGGTCGCCCATCGCTGGGCGCAGTCGGGCCGGCGCGCACTGTATATCTCCGGTGAGGAGTCCGCCGGGCAGATCCGGCTGCGCGCGGACCGGATCGGCTGCGGCGGCAAGGATGTCGAGGAGGTCTACCTGGCCGCCGAATCCGACCTGCACACGGTGCTGGACCACATCGCGACGGTCCGGCCCGCGCTGGTCATCGTGGACTCGGTGCAAACCATGTCCACCACCGAGGCCGACGGCGTCGCAGGCGGGGTCACGCAGGTGCGCGCGGTAACCGCCGCGCTGACCGCGACCGCGAAGGCCAGCGGCGTCGCGCTGATTCTGGTCGGCCACGTCACCAAGGACGGGGCCATCGCCGGACCGCGCTCGCTTGAACATCTCGTCGACGTGGTGTTGCATTTCGAAGGCGACCGCAACTGCTCGCTGCGGATGGTCCGCGGGATCAAGAACCGATTCGGCGCAGCCGACGAAGTCGGGTGTTTCCTGCTGCACGACAACGGGATCGAGGGCGTCGCCGACCCGTCGAACCTCTTCTTGGATCAGCGGCCGGCACCGGTCGCCGGTACCGCGATCACCGTGACGCTGGACGGAAAGCGACCGCTCATCGGCGAAGTTCAGGCACTGTTGGCGACGCCGTCCGGCGGTTCACCGCGCCGCGCCGTCAGTGGCGTCGATCACGCCCGGGCCGCGATGATCACCGCCGTGTTGGAAAAGCACGCCGGGTTGACCATTGCTGTCAACGACATCTACCTGTCCACCGTGGGCGGCATGCGGTTGACCGATCCGTCCTCGGATCTCGCCGTCGCGATCGCGTTGGCCTCGGCAGACGCGAATCTGCCACTGCCCACCACGGCGGTGATGATCGGTGAGGTGGGGCTGGCGGGCGACCTGCGCCGGGTCAGCGGCATCGAACGGCGGCTGAGCGAAGCCGCACGCCAGGGATTCAACATCGCGCTCATTCCGCCGGGTTGCGACGGGGTGCCGCCGGGCATGCGCGCGCTTACCGCACCCACCATCGTCGCGGCGCTGGAGCACATGATCGACATCGCCGACCATCGCAGCAGTAGGCACCCCGGGCCGCAACGGCTAGACGCACAGCGCAACGGGGCCGCAGAATGACACGCTGTGACTCGTCCGACCCTGCGTGAGACTGTCGCCCGCCTGGCACCGGGCACCGGGCTCCGGGACGGCCTGGAGCGCATCCTGCGCGGCCGTACCGGTGCGCTGATCGTGCTCGGCAACGACGAGAACGTCGAGGCCATCTGCGACGGCGGCTTTGCGCTCGACGTCCGGTACGCGCCGACACGCCTGCGCGAGCTGGCAAAAATGGACGGCGCCGTCGTGCTGTCCACCGACGGCAGCCGCATCGTGCGGGCCAACGTGCAGTTGGTCCCGGACCCGTCGATACCTACCGACGAATCGGGAACCCGCCACCGCTCGGCGGAACGGGCCGCGATCCAGACCGGTTACCCGGTGATCTCGGTCAGTCACTCGATGAACATCGTCACCGTCTACGTCGGCGGCGAGCGCCACGTGCTGGCCGATTCTGCGACCATCCTGTCGCGGGCCAACCAGGCCATCGCCACCCTGGAACGGTACAAGACCAGGCTCGACGAGGTCAGCAGGCAACTGTCGCGAGCGGAGATCGAGGACTTCGTCACGCTGCGCGACGTGATGACGGTGGTACAGCGACTCGAGTTGGTCCGGCGGATCGGCCTGGTGATCGACTATGACTGTGTTGAACTCGGCACGGATGGGCGCCAATTGCGGTTGCAGCTCGAGGAGCTGCTGGGCGGCAATGACATCGCCCGGGAATTGATTGTGCGTGACTATCACGCCAGCCCCGAGCCATTATCCGAAGCGCAAATGACTGCCACCCTTGACGAGCTGGATGCCCTCTCGGATACCGAACTGCTCGATTTCACCGCGCTGGCAAAGGTTTTCGGATATCCGACGACAACCGAAGCGCAGGATTCGGCATTGAGCCCGCGTGGCTACCGCGCGATGGCCGGCATCCCCCGGCTGCAGTTCGCCCACGTGGATCTGCTGGTCCGGAAATTCGGCACGCTGCAGGGCCTGCTGGCGGCCAGCGCTAACGACCTGCAATCGGTGGAGGGGATTGGCGCGATGTGGGCCCGGCACGTCCGGGAAGGCCTGTCGCAGCTGGCGGAATCAACAATTGCCGACCCGCTGACCTGAGCTCAGCCCCCGGCAGCCGGAGCAGCCGGCGGCGCCTCAGGCGGCGGCGCGAGCGCCGGCTGACCTGGCGCGGGCACCGGCCCCGGCGGTGGTGGCGGCTGGTTCAGGATGAACGGAACCGGCTGCGAGCGCAGGTTGCCCAGCTGTACGACGAGGTTGTAGGTGCCCGGCCCGATCGCCGGCCGCGGCAGCGGGCAGTGCGGCGCCGACCCCATCCCGGTCCAGGTCACCGCAGTCGTCACCTGCTCGCCCGGCGTGAAGGTCTTGACCAGGGTCTCATTGGACGGCGCGCAGTCCAGGTTGGACCACAGCCGCTTATTGTCCAGCGAGTAGACGTAGGCCGCCAACACCGCGGCTCCGACATCGCGCTTGCAGGACACCAGCCCGATGTTGGTGACGACCATGGTGAATTTCGGCTGGTCACCAATGAAGTATTGGGGCGCGTTGGTCAGGCCTTTGACGGCCAGCGTCGAATCGGGGCAGTCATCGCCCTCCTTCAGCACCGGTGGCGGCTGCACCGCGGCGGTGGGCGTGGGCAACTCCGGGTTTTGCCCCTGCGGCGGCGCCGCCGGGACGGCGCCTTCCTGCCCCGCCGGGGGAGGCGCCTGAGGCGCGGGCGAGCCCGGCTTGCTTTGAGCGGAGTTGGGTTTGTCGGCGTTGGCAGGTTTGGCACCCGGGCTGTGGCCCATAAAGGCGATGATCGTGGCGACCACGATCCCGATCACGACGACCGCGATGCCCAGGGCCAGGCCCCTGCGCCGCCAATAGATCTCAGTAGGTAGCGGGCCACGCGGTTCCAGATCCAGCACGTTCACACCGTAGGCCCAGGTCACGCCGATTTGTCCGACCCGCCTCGGCGTGTCGCCAGGTTAGCTGGCCAACCGCCGTGTTAATGGCGCCGATCTGCAGCCCGCGGCGCATGGACCGTGCGCAGTCTGATCCATCGTCACCCGATCTCGCCGTATCCAACGGTTAGCGAACCCCTTGCCGACAACAAGGCCACAAAGCGGTCGGGCGATCTGGGCTCAAGGATTACGCTCTGCGAAGCGTTCCTCGGCGCGTGGATTGGCCGGCCAGTTTCGACAGCGTGTCAGGAGGCCGTGAACTGGCTCAGGTCATAGATGCCGAGGCTTTTTTCGATATCGGCGACTTTATCGACCACCCCTTGAAAGCCGGCCTGGCCGAAGCGCCGATGCTCCTCGTCTTCAAAAGTCTCCGCCATATCGCGAAACTGCACAGCGGGCACCACATCGCGTAATGCGGGGAAAACAACGGTGTCTTCGCGCGCCTCATGCGGCTCGTACATCCGGATGAATGCCGACATGTCTTGCACCAGGGCTTCTCGCGCAGGCTGATCGGACGGAGCCGCTGCGGTGGTGGCAGCGAGCACCCGGTCCGTGAGCACGCGGCCGCGCTGGTGCTGGGTGCGCAACACGGTAGTGAGATCGGCGAGTTTGGCTGCCTGTTCCAGCTTGGGGAAGACGTACTGTTCCTCCAGGTGTTCGTGGTAGTCCTCGATGAAGCTTCGAATGATGTCCGCGCCCGCGTTGAGCGCCTGGGCAGGACTCTGCTCACCGGCCTGTAAGCGGCGGATCCCTTCTCGATAGATCAGCAAGATGCGCTTGAGCACACCGTGCTCGCGCATCAAGTCCTCGGGTGGAGTGACCGGCAGTTCCTCTTCGGCGGGGGCACCAGGCGCACCTGCGCCGGGCTTGGGGTGCGACCTGATACAGGCCGATAGGGCAATCGCACCGGCTGCAGATGTCGAGATCGCGAGAAGGTTTCGCCGACGCATAGCCGGTTGCGTCTGTTCCGTCACGGTCATGCCTTCTTTCGCTGTATTCATCGTGGGATCGAAGAAGCCGCCACAGACGGCTGACGCGCGTCCACCGTGGCGACGTCGCCGCGTTTTCCACCCACCCCTTGACCGGCCGCGCCGCATCGAGCAACTAGACGACGTTGGGCCGTGAAGTCGTCAGAAATCGCGCTGATCGATAGCCACCTGGAACCAATCACTGTTGACCACCCGGTTACTGGATTGGAACAGCTCCACGTCAGCCCTGGGTCTTAGTCACCGGCCTACTCCCCGATGTCGCCGACGTGATCGAGCAGCACCGCCCGCCCGTCGGCGAGTTGGTAGATAGCGCCCGCGATCGCCAGCGTGCCCGCAGCCACCCGCTCCGAGATCGCCGTCGAACGCGCCATGAGCTGTGCCAACGTCTCGCGTACATGTCGTTCTTCGAACTCGTCGATACGAGTAAGGCCGTCGCGGCGGCCCATCAGGATGGACGGCGCCACCCGTTCCACCACATCCCGCACGAAACCGGCTGGCACCGCGCCGTCCTCGATCGCCCCCATCGTGGCCTTGACGGCACCGCAGCTGCCATGGCCAAGGACGACGACGAGGGGCACGTCGAGCACCGTCACCGCGTATTCGAGGGAGCCCAGTACCGCCGAGTCGATGGCCTGCCCCGCCGTGCGGACCACAAAAATGTCGCCGAGACCCTGATCGAAGACGAGCTCGGCTGGCACCCGGCTGTCCGCGCAGCCGAATATCGCCGCGATCGGCTGCTGGCCAGCGGTCAGGCTGGCCCGATGATAAACGCTTTGGCTGGGATGCTCGGGCCTGCCGGCAACGAATCGCTCGTTACCCTCTTTGAGTGTTTTCCACGCTGTTGCCGGATTGGTGCTGGGCATGGCACACATCATGCCGCACCCGCAGATGAACGTCCCCCCAAACGATCTCATCGACTGGTACGAGCGATCGCGCCGTGACCTGCCTTGGCGAGAGCCAGGTGTCAGCCCGTGGCAGATCCTGGTCAGCGAATTCATGCTGCAACAGACGCCGGTGGCCCGGGTGCTGTCGGTCTGGCCGGACTGGGTGCGCCGCTGGCCCACCGCGTCGGCCACCGCCGCGGCCAGTGCCGCCGACGTCCTGCGCGCCTGGGGCAAGCTGGGCTATCCGAGGCGGGCCAAGCGGTTGCACGAGTGCGCCACCGTGATTGCCCGTGACCACGACGATGTGGTCCCCGATGACATCGACACCCTGCTGACCCTCCCGGGTATTGGTAGCTATACCGCCCGAGCCGTGGCCTGCTTCGCCTACCGCCAGCCGGTGCCGGTGGTGGACACCAACGTGCGCCGGGTGGTGGCCCGTGCCGTGCAGGGCCTGGCCGACGCCGGTGCACCGTCGGCGGCGCGCGACCACGCCGACGTCTCCGCACTGCTGCCGGCCGACGAAACGGCACCACGATTCTCGGTGGCCCTGATGGAACTGGGTGCGACGGTGTGCACCGCACAGACGCCACGATGCGGGTTATGTCCGCTTGCCGAGTGCGCGTGGCGGCATGCCGGTTATCCCCCCGCGCAAGGGCCGGCGCGCCGTGCTCAGACCTACGCCGGAACCGACCGTCAGGTCCGCGGACGGTTGCTGGATGTCCTGCGCGCCAAGGATTCTCCGGTCACCCGGGCGGAGCTGGACGTTGCTTGGCTGACCGATTGCGTCCAGCGTGACCGGGCGCTGGATTCGTTACTTGCCGACGGCCTGGTGACCCAGACCGTCGACGGCCGGTTCGCGTTGGCCGGCGAGGAGAATTAGCGGGACGTCAAGAAGCCTGACGGCCGGTCCGCCCACAGTGACCCGGACCAGAAGCCTTCGCGCTCACCTGATCTGCCGGTCTGCACCCGTTCGCGAAAGCGGATCCATCCTCGTGCAGCTGCACTGCGACGCTGGACACGTGCCGAGCACCGCGGCCACCGCGGTCGGCTGCAGATCCACGTTGAGGCCGCCAGACGCCCTGCTCGACGATGAGTGCAGGTGGCCACCGGCGTCGCCTAGCAGAAGATCAGCGCCGCAACAACTTTCGTGCCGTACTTGAGTGGTCGCGGTACCCTCGCATCTCGGATCTTCACCTTCGTGGCCCTGTCCGCCCGCTGTAGCGGGTCGCGATCGTCTTCGTCACCGCCTTGCCTTCACTCAGCGTCAGTTTCATCCCCGAGCGCTACCGCGAACCCCGGATCGGGGCAGTCCCGACACGCCGCTACGTGGGCATTTCCCGGTGAGCCCCGTATCTGCGTCATACCCTGCCGGTGTGCCCAGCGACGAGGCCGCCCGCGAATCCGGCTTATCGTCGCCGGTGTCCCGGCGCGCGGTGCTCGGTGGGCTGAGCCTGCTGCCGCTGGCCGCGGCCGTACCGGGCGTCCTCCCGGCCGCTTCCGCCGACACGGGATACCGATTCCTGTCCCCGCACCAGGCCGCGGTGCTCGACGCCGCCACGAGCCGCCTGATCCCCGGGCCGTTAGACGAAACGCAGATCGGCCAGCCAGGGGCGCACGAGGCGAACGTGGTCCGCTTCCTGGACAACATGCTGGCGGCGTTCTCATTCTCGCCACCCATGGTGTTCGCAGGCGGGCCGTGGAGCAACCGCGCCGGCGGCACCGAGGACTTCATGGCCGACTTCGTCCCGCTCGACCGCGCCCAGACCTACGGGTGGCAGCAGCGGATCGCCGACTATCGCGAACAGTACACCAACGGCATCGCGCTCCTCGACAAACAAGCAGGCGGCGACTTCACCAAGGTGTCGAAGGTGCGCCAGGATCTCATCCTGGGCGTGGGTAAGGCGGTGCCCTTCACCAAACTGCTGTTCGGTCACACCGTCCAGGCGATGTACGCCGTCCCGGAGTACGGCGGCAACGCGGACCTGGTCGGTTGGCGCGACATCATGTGGCCGGGGGACGACCAGCCGCGGGGCTACACCAACGCCGAGGTCGAGGCGCCCGAGTGGGACCTGGTCGGAGTCCCCCCGAACGGGATCATCGACCGGCTGCTGCGCGGAGGCTGGGAACAGGCCATCGCCAAGATGGGCGGAACGGGCGGCGTAAATGCCGGCCACTAAGGCGATCGTCGTCGGCTCGGGCGCCGGCGGGTCGATAATGGCAATGGTGCTCGCGGAGGCCGGCTGGGATGTCGTGATCTTCGAGAAGGGACCGAACTACTACAGCAACATCGACGGGCACGGGCCGTTTTTCCCGACGAAGTTCTCCAACGACGAGCTCAAGGCGGTGTACCGCTACTTCGAGCAGCCGGACCCACTGGCCTACCCGCGCACATTTCGCAAAAACAGCAGCCAAAACGCGGCGAACACCTACGTCGGCGAGGTCAACGACCTTTCTAACCAGGTCGGCGGCACATTCCCACACTCGGACTGCAAGTTCACGCGGATGTGGGACATCGACTTCAAGGGACTGTCCATCCTCGGCCCGGTGCACGGCGCGGACATGGCGGACTGGCCGTTCGAGTACAGCGAGATCGCGCCGTACTACGACGAGCTCCAGGACCTGCTCGGGGTCCAGGGCGATGTCGCCGATATACCCGCTCTCGTACAGAAGCACCAGCCGCAACAGAAGCCCTTCCCGATGCCGCCCGGGGCGCAGCAGCGCTCGTCTTTGCTCCTTGCCAAGGGGGCGAAGCGTGTCGGGCTGCATCCCTTTTATTTCCCGATGGCGATCAACTCGGTCGAATACAACGGCACCCCGGCATGCAACAACTGCGGGTTCTGCTCCGGGTACGGGTGCCCGATCTCCGCCAAGCCGGTCACCCTCATCCCGCTGCGGCGGGCGTTACACACCGGGCGGGTGAACTTGCGGGCGCAGACGCAAGTCCTCAAGGTCGAGTTCACCGGCCGGCGGGCCACCGGCGTCTCCTATCTCGACCCGCAGGGCCGGCCCGGCGGGGAGAGCGCCGACGTGGTTGTGCTGGCCTGCTCCGCGATCTTGACGCCGCATCTGGCGCTGCTTTCCGAGCTGCCCGACCCCTACGGCCGCATCGGCAAACGGATAATGTTTCAAAACTTCTACGATGGGTTCGCCGTCTTCCTCGACCAGCGAGTGCACGCCTACAAAGGCCGCGCGGCCACGCAGTGCATGTTCGACTTCAACGATCCCGACTTCCCCGGGGCTCGAGCCGCTGCACGACTGGCCGGACTGCCCTACATACGTGCCGGCCTGTGCGAGCTCGGCGGGAGCCAGTTTCCGATCGAGGAGGCCAACTACTACCAGCAGATCCTGGGGATTCTGCCGGGGGTGCAGTTTTTCGGCCGCCCGTTCAAGGAGCTGATGCGCGCCTCGCTCCTGCGCGACCGGCTCGCCGGCGTTGATTGTTTCGGCACCGACCTGCCGTACCTGACCAACAACGTTACTCTCGACCCGACGGCCAAAGACCTCAACGGCCAGCCGGCGCCCCGAATCACCTACCAGATCGGATGGTTCGAGAAGGTCTCGCAAACCTTCTTCGTGCCGCTGCTCGCCGCGATGTGCGGAGCATCCGGCGCACAGCTGTTCGCCGCCGTACCCGCGAGCATCGCAAATTCGCTGGGGGGCGTTTCACCACCGACCGGCTATCACACTATGGGCGGGATGCAGATGGGCGTGGACCCGGCGACGAGCGTCGTCAATGCAGATGGACGAATGCACCAGCTGGACAACGTCTACGTCGCCGACAGCAGCGTGTTCGTCACCTCCGGCGGCTCTAACCCCACCCAGACGATCATGGCGGTGGCGCTGCGCATCGCGCGCGGGCTCACCGGCCGCCGCCGCTGACGCGGCAGTTGGGTGAACGGGTTGCTGTTCGGCGTCGAGCCGAAGTCGGCGACGGAGATTAGCGTAGCGCCAAGAAGGACTCGACTGCCTCGCGGTATACCTGCGGCGCTTCGTCGTGAATCAGATGACCGGCTTCGGGGACCCGCAAATAGGTTGTTGGACAGCTGGTTTTGGTCATCGCGTGCATCTGGCCCGGCGGTGTGACCGAGGTGCCTGCCTCGATCAGCAGCGCCGGCGCACGCACGGCCAGCCAGTGCGCCCAGTAGTCGCGGGTGCCCCATTCGGCGGCGATCTCGATCCATCGCGCAGTGTGGCCGTGCAACCGCCAACCGGTGGCGGTGCGGTCGAAGGCATCCAGGAAATATTGCCCGGCAACGGGTCCGAATTCGTCGAATACTTGCTCCGCAGAATCGAATTCGACCGGAAGGGCATGCAGCCAAGGCTCCCATGGGCCAGTGGTACGGCCACGGAAATCCGGCGCCATATCCTCAATTACCAGCGCCGAAACCAAATCAGGACGCTCCGCGGCCAGACACCACGAGTGCAGCGCGCCCATCGAATGTCCAACCAGCCTGGCCGGCGCGCCCAATGCGCCCACCGCGTCGGCCAGGTCGGCCACGAACCGTTCGGTGGTCATCGGGTGCGGATCGTCGACGTCACGTCCCCGGTGCCAGGGCGCGTCGTAGGTGTACACGGTGCCCAACCGGGTCAGCCACGGTAGCTGACGCGACCAGGTGGCGCCCCGGCCCATCAGGCCGTGCACCAATACCAACGGCTCACCTTGTCCGCCGTGGCAGGTCAACAGATCGGTGGACATACCTCCATATTGCGTGACCCGCCCCGGAGTGGGTCAGGCGAGGGGGCGCGGTAGCCTAGCGGAATGCCGCCAGTGGTGAAGATCAATGCAATCGAGGTACCCGCAGACGCTGGCCCCGAACTGGAGAAGCGGTTCGCCCACCGCGCACATGCGGTGGAGAACCAACCCGGTTTCCTCGGCTTTCAGCTGCTGCGTCCGGTCAAGGGTGAGAACCGCTACTTCGTGGTGACACACTGGGAGTCCGATGAAGCATTCCAGGCGTGGGCGAGCGGGCCCGCCATCGAAGCCCATGCTGGTCATCGGGCCAACCCGGTGGCGACTGGCGCGTCGCTGCTGGAATTCGAGGTTGTGCTGGACGTTGCCGGGAACGACCAGACTAAGTAGCAGACGCTCGGCTCGACACCGCGCGGTGGCGTTGAGTGCGGCCGCCGCACTGGTCGTGACGTTGGCGCCCGGTTGCGCCCCCTCCCCTTCCCCGCAGGCGAACGCGGCGAACCCAGGGCGGGCGATCGACACCCGGACTCCTCCGGGTCTGCGGGCCCAGCAGACCATGGACATGCTCAACTCGGACTGGCCCATCGGCCCGGTCGGAGTCCGCACCCTCGCCGCGCCCGACAAGGTCAGCTCGGTCGAAACCACCATGGAAGAGCTCTGGTGGGATCGTCCCTTCACCCTCGATGGCGTTGACATCAGCGCCAGCGTGGCCACGCTGCACCTCATCTCCTCCTACGGCGCGCGACAAGACATCAGGATTCACACAGACGACGACGGGTGGGTTGACCGGTTCGACCTCGACACCCAAGCACCGACGATCACCTCGTGGCACGACGTCGACGCGGTGTTGAGCAGGACCGGTGCCCGCTACTCCTACCAGGTCGCCAAGGTCGACAACGGTCACTGCCACCCGGTGGCGGGCACCAACACCGGCCAATCTCTGCCGCTGGCATCGATTTTCAAGTTGTACGTACTCCACGCTCTAGCGGGTGCGATCAAAAACGGAGCGGTGGCCTGGGACGATCAGCTGATCGTCACCGACAAGAGCCGGGCGGTGGGCTCTTCAGGCTTGGAACTTCCTCCCGCAGCACATGTTTCGGTTCGTACGGCTGCCGAGAAGATGATCGCCACCAGCGACAACATGGCCACCGACTTGCTGATCGAAAGGATGGGCACGCACGCTATTGAGGAAGCGCTCGTCACGGCGGGCCATCACGATCCGGCCAGCATGACACCCTTCCCCACGATGTACGAGCTGTTCTCCGTCGGCTGGGGTCAACCGGATCTGCGCAGCCAGTGGAAACAGGGATCCCCGCACGTGCGTGCCCAGCTGCTGGCGCAGGCGAATTCCACTCCCTACCAACCTGATCCAGCCCGCGCACACACCCCGGCGTCCAGCTACGGCGCCGAGTGGTACGGCAACGCCGAGGACATCTGCCGAGTCCACGCGGCGCTGCAAGCCGACGCGGTTGGCGAGGCCGCACCGGTCAGACAGGTCCTTTCTGCGGTGTCGGGTATCCAGCTGGATCGAAACGTTTGGCCGTACATCGGCGCGAAAGCCGGTGGCCTGCCTGGCGACCTGACATTTAGCTGGTACGCCGTCGACAAGACACAGCAGCCGTGGGTGGTCAGCTTCCAGCTGAACTGGCCTCGCGATCACGGGCCGACCGTGACCAGCTGGATGCTGCAGGTCGCCAAACAGGTCTTCGCTCTGATCGCGCCGCGATAACTGTTACAACCGGAGCGTCCAGCAGTTTTTCCGGAAATGCATGACGGTACGACTAACCGGTGCGATGTCGATGCGCCAGAACGATTTCGGGGGTATGTCGAGAGCCAGCAAGATCGCCGCCCGGATCACCGCTGGATGTGTCACCGCCACCGCCCGTAATGTGTTGTCGGTCAACGACTCCAGCCAGCCAGCCACCCGTTCGATCAGGTCGACGATCGACTCACCGCCGTGCGGCGCCTGGGCCGGTTCGGTCAGCCACACCTCAAGGTCCGCTGGGTCGACGGCCCCGAGTATCTTCCCACGCCACCGTCCGCAATCGAGGTCGGCCAGCCGCGGATCTGTTGTGGCCTGTAAGCCCAGCAGCTGGGCGGTCTGCCGGGCACGCTGCTCGGGTCCGGCAAGCTGGCGGGTTTCGTTGCAGATGTCAAGGCCCGCAGCGGCTTCGACCTGCCGACGGCCGGTGTCGTTGAGCGGCTCGTCGGCGGGAAACCGCCCTGCCGCCATCGCATCAGTCATCGCGTGCGACACCAAGGTCAGCCGCACGACTTTCCTCACGCCGCGGTACTCGATGCCCGTCCGCTCTCGGCTCGTTCACCGAGCAGCCGTCCTGCGAGCGTTGCGAAAACCAGGCCGATGGTCACCCACAGCACCAGCTGGGTACCCACCGATACCAACCTGAATTCGTAGAGAACGTCGGCGGGGAAGCCAGGATAGATGATCGCACCCGAGGCGTCGCGCAGCGGTTCGGGTGTCTCGTCCACAATCGGTAGCAGCACCGCCACCACGGCGATCGCCACCAGGTAGGCCCCGGCCGCGAGCAGCCTTGAATTCCACGCGCCGAGTCGGGCAGTGAGCCGCCGGGCCAGCCATACCGCCGCGGCCGCCAATACCACTGACGCCAGCACCATCACCAGATACCAGCCGGTGCGCATCCCGATCGTGTCCACCTGACCGACAGACGGCGGATTGGGCGGATACTTCACGAACGGCACCAGGTACATCGTGCCGAACGCCCCCGCCGCCAGAAGTACCGAAAGCGCCCGTGGCCCAATGTCTCTCGCACGTGTGGAGACGACGCAGAACAGTACGGCAAACAGTGCGCCCATCGCGACGCCGAAAATCAGCACACCGAAGCCCAATCCGGCGTTGGCCTGCACGCCGCGGGTGAACAACTCGGCGCCGTGCTCGTGCACCCCATGCGCGCGCTCGACGTCGATTCGACCGTCCTCAAAAGCTATCGCACGGCCAATTACGGGCTCGGCGCACAGGCGGGCGAATATGAACGCCAGCACGGCTCCAATTGCACCCGCCAGGAGACCGCGTGCGATCAGACGCTTCTCCATGTCGTTGGGTCAGTGACAGGGGAAGCCGAGTAGATGCCGCGCGTCGTGCACGAACTCATGCACATGCGAGTCACTGCCGAACAGCGACACCGCACCCTGATCGACGCCGACGAAGTACAGCGCCAAGAGCGCCAGGAAGGCGGTTGCCGCCAACCAGAGCGCCGCGCTCGCTCCCGACAGATCAACCGATCCGATCTGCCTGCGGGTTGTGTGGGAATTGGCCACAGTTGACTCCTTCTGGGGATCTCGCGTCCCACATAGGTGGTGATGACAGGCGTCGGGTCTGACTGTGGACAGTGGCGCGACCGTTCTGGAGTTTCACCAGATTCCGTTGCCCGTCGACAACACCCGTCAGTGTAAACCCTGCACCGCCGGCGTCACCACCGTACGGCGGCTGCGGCGGGGCGCCGTAGCCCAGCTGACTCGCCGTGTACTTCGCGGCATCGGTGACCGGGATGGCCTGGACTGCCGTGCCGTAGGCGCAGATCTCGGTCCACACGTCACCGATTTCGGTTGTGTCGAACCGCATCGCCACGATCGCGTTGCCACCGCGATTGCGCGCCTCGGCGATCAGCCGCGCAAACGCTTCATTGCGGCTCTCAGCGAGGTTCTTGGTCATTCCCTGCAACTCGCCGCCGAACATGGACTTCAGCCCGGCACCGAATTGGGAGAACGCATTTCGCGAGCGAACAGTCAGCCCGAACACTTCGCCGCACACCCGTTGGATCTCCCAGCCCGGAATGTCGTTGGTGGTGACGATCAGCACAGGCGAGCCCCCTGATCACAGCGAAAACGGGCGGTAGTCCCGTCAGAGAGTAACCGCCCGTTTCCTGCAATCGCTACTGTCCGTCCGGCCCCGGGCTGCCCGCGCTGTGCGCTCCCGCTTTCGCCAGATCCGGCTCGGCCGGCGGCTTGGGGGTTCCGGTGAACGTGAACACCGCGTCCTCGCCGGCGCCTTCGCCGTCCCAGTTGTCCACGTCGACGGTGACGACCTGGCCGGGTGCGACCTCCTCGAAGAGGATCTTCTCGGAGAGCTGGTCCTCGATCTCGCGCTGGATGGTGCGCCGCAGCGGACGAGCACCCAGCACCGGGTCGAAGCCACGCTTGGCCAGCAACGACTTGGCCTTGTCGGTCAGCTCCAGCGCCATGTCCTTGCTCTTGAGCTGGCCCGCGACCCGGCTGATCATCAGGTCGACCATCCGGATGATCTCGTCGCGGGTCAGCTGGTGGAAGACGATGACTTCGTCGATGCGGTTGAGGAACTCCGGCCGGAAGTGCTTCTTCAGCTCGTCGTTGACCTTCTGCTTCATCCGCTCGTAGTCGTTCTCACCGCCGCCCTGGGTGAAGCCCAGGCCGACCGGCTTCGAGATGTCGGAGGTACCGAGGTTGGACGTGAAGATCAGCACGGTGTTCTTGAAGTCCACCGTGCGGCCCTGGCCGTCGGTGAGCCGGCCGTCCTCGAGGACCTGCAACAGGCTGTTGTAGATCTCCTGATGCGCCTTCTCGATCTCGTCGAACAGCACCACCGAGAACGGCTTGCGCCGCACCTTCTCGGTGAGCTGGCCGCCCTCCTCGTAGCCGACGTATCCCGGTGGGGCGCCGAATAGCCGCGACGCGGTGAACCGGTCGTGGAACTCGCCCATGTCGATCTGGATGAGCGCGTCGTCGTCGCCGAACAAGAAGTTGGCCAGCGCCTTGGACAGCTCGGTCTTACCCACACCGGAGGGGCCGGCGAAGATGAACGAACCCGACGGGCGCTTGGGGTCTTTCAACCCGGCGCGGGTACGGCGGATCGCCTTGGAGACGGCCTTGACGGCGTCCTCCTGGCCGATGATCCGCTTGTGCACCTCGTCTTCCATGCGCAGCAGACGGGTGGTCTCGGCCTCGGTGAGCTTGAACACCGGGATGCCGGTCCAGTTGCCCAGCACCTCGGCGATCTGCTCGTCGTCGACCTCGGCGACCACGTCGAGATCGCCGGAACGCCACTGCTTTTCGCGTTCTGCCCGCTGGGCCACCAGCTGCTTCTCCCGATCGCGCAGACTGGCCGCCTTCTCGAAGTCCTGAGCGTCGATCGCCGATTCCTTCTCGCGGCGGGCCTCGGCGATCTTCTCGTCGAACTCGCGCAGGTCTGGCGGCGCGGTCATCCGGCGGATCCGCATCCGGGCGCCCGCCTCGTCGATCAGGTCGATCGCCTTGTCGGGCAGGAACCGGTCGTTGATGTAGCGGTCGGCCAGGGTGGCCGCGGCGGCAATCGCGCCATCGGTGATCGACACCCGGTGGTGGGCCTCGTAGCGGTCGCGCAGACCCTTGAGGATCTCGATGGTGTGCTCCACCGTCGGCTCCCCCACCTGCACCGGCTGGAAGCGGCGCTCAAGGGCGGCATCCTTCTCGATGTACTTGCGGTATTCATCGAGCGTGGTGGCACCGATCGTCTGCAGCTCGCCGCGTGCCAGCTTGGGCTTGAGGATCGACGCGGCGTCGATCGCGCCCTCGGCGGCACCGGCGCCCACCAGCGTGTGCAGCTCGTCGATGAACAGGATGATGTCGCCGCGGGTGTTGATCTCCTTGAGCACCTTCTTCAGGCGCTCCTCGAAGTCACCGCGGTAACGACTGCCCGCCACCAGCGATCCCAGGTCCAGCGTGTAGAGCTGCTTGTCCTTCAGCGTCTCGGGAACCTCGCCGTGCACGATGGCCTGCGCCAAGCCTTCGACGACAGCGGTCTTACCGACACCAGGCTCGCCGATCAGCACCGGGTTGTTCTTGGTGCGCCGGGACAGCACCTGCATCACCCGCTCGATTTCCTTCTCGCGGCCGATGACGGGGTCCAGCTTGCCTTCCATCGCGGCGGCCGTCAGGTTGCGCCCGAACTGATCGAGCACCAACGACGTGGATGGGCTGCCCGATTCGCCGCCACGACCACCGGTCCCGGCTTCTGCGGCCTCCTTGCCTTGGTAGCCCGACAGCAGCTGAATCACCTGCTGGCGCACCCGGGTCAGCTCGGCGCCAAGCTTGACTAGCACCTGAGCGGCCACACCCTCACCCTCGCGGATAAGGCCCAGCAAAATGTGCTCGGTGCCGATGTAGTTGTGGCCGAGCTGCAGCGCCTCGCGCAAGCTCAGCTCAAGAACCTTCTTGGCGCGTGGAGTGAACGGGATGTGCCCCGACGGCGCCTGCTGGCCCTGGCCGATGATCTCCTCGACTTGGCTGCGAACGCCCTCGAGCGAGATTCCCAGCGACTCCAGCGACTTCGCTGCGACGCCTTCGCCCTCGTGAATCAAACCCAACAGGATGTGCTCGGTGCCGATGTAGTTGTGGTTGAGCATCCGGGCCTCTTCTTGCGCCAGGACGACGACCCTGCGGGCACGGTCGGTAAATCTTTCAAACATCGGTGGTTACCTGCTCTCCCTCACCATCGGCACAGCGGTCGGCATCGCGTACCTGCCGTCCACTGTAATGGTCGGCCTGCCAGGGTTCCTAACCTTGCGGTTCCTTGCTCTTCGGGACCCGCTTGCCTTATCTGGGCAATCTCCCTGTGACAACAGGGCCGTAACTGAAGAAACGAGACAAACCACCAATTCGTTTCCCCCAGTCACCGGCGATCATTTCGCCGCCAGCGAAAGTGAAAACAACCGGCGCCCAGGCCGTGGGGCCCGGGCGCCGGTAAGAGATTTGTTAGGTCGCCGCGTGGAATGCGTCGATGACGTCGGCCGGGATGCGGCCACGGGTGGACACGTTGTGCCCGTTTCGACGAGCCCATTCGCGGATCGCAGCGCTCTGCTCGCGGTCGATCGCACCACGGCCGCGTCCAGAGCCGGAACGCCCACGCCGCCGACCCCCGACCCGACGGCCGGCTTCCACCCACTGCTTCAGATCCCCGCGAAGTTTCGCGGCATTCTTGGTCGAAAGGTCAATCTCATAGGTCACCCCGTCAAGCCCGAATTCGACCGTTTCGTCGGCTGCGCCCGCACCGTCGAAATCATCGACCAAGGTGACGGTCACTTTTTTCGCCATTGGCTTACCCTCGCATTTCTCCCTGAGCAGTTGCGGACCAGTTTGGATAGACTCCCCGGTCACCAATCTGCCATAAGAACGCAGCATACTCAATCCAGAAGCAAGACGCACAGTTCAAGTTTCAGCTGGAGTGCGGCCGAACAATCGGGAACAAAACTGTCTCTCTAATTGACAGCCCGGTCAAAGACATCAACAACCGATCGATACCCATTCCGGTTCCGGTGCACGGCGGCATCCCATACTCCAGGGCGGCCAGAAAATCTTCGTCAAGGACCATAGCCTCATCGTCGCCGGCGGCCGCGGCGCGGGCTTGTTGGGCAAATCTCTCGCGCTGCACGACCGGATCGTTTAATTCGGAGTAGCCGGTGGCCAGTTCGACACCGCGCAAGTAGAGGTCCCACTTCTCGGTTACACCCGGGATACTGCGGTGCTGGCGGGTCAAAGGTGTTGTCTCGACTGGGAAATCCTTGACAAATGTGGGCGCGACCAGGGTGTTGCCCACGGTGTGCTCCCATAGTTCCTCGGCGAGTTTGCCGCGCCCGTAGCCGCGGTGGTCGGGAATCTCGATGCCGAGCCGATCCGCGATGACACGAAGCCGATCGACCGTCGTCTCGGGTGTGATCTCTTCACCGAGCGCCGCCGACAGCGACGGATACATTTGTATCGACGCCCATTCTCCGTCAATGTCGTAGACACTGCCGTCGGGCAGCGGCAGTTGTCTGGTCCCGATCACCTCGTCCGCAACCTCTTGAATAAGCTCCCGGGTGACGACTGCCGAATCGTCATAGGTTCCGTAGGTCTGATAGGTCTCCAGCATGGAGAATTCCGGAGAATGGGTCGAATCGGCACCCTCGTTTCGGAACACCCGATTTAGCTCGAAGACCTTGTCGAAACCACCGACGACGCAGCGCTTGAGGAACAGTTCCGGTGCGATCCGCAGGTAGAGATCGATGTCCAGAGCATTGGAATGTGTCATGAACGGCCGCGCTGCTGCGCCACCGGCCAGCGTCTGCAACATAGGCGTTTCGACTTCGACAAACCCGCGCCGTTCCAGTGCGCTGCGTATCGCGCGGATAACGGCGACTCTCTGACGGGCCACCATGCGCGCTTGGGGACGGACAATCAGGTCGACATAGCGCTGCCGCACCCGTGACTCTTCGCTCATCTCCTTGTGCGCGACAGGCAGCGGGCGCAGCGCCTTGGACGCCATCTCCCAGGAGTCGGCAAGGACGGATAATTCGCCGCGTCGTGAGCTGATCACATTGCCGTGCACGTAGACGATGTCGCCGAGATCGACGTCGGCTTTCCACGCGTCGAGGGCAGCCTGGCCGACCTTGTCGAGGCTGATCATCACTTGCAGGCTGGTGCCGTCGCCGTCCTGGAGTGTCGCAAAGCACAGTTTTCCGGAGTTGCGCGCGAATATCACCCGGCCTGCGACACCGACGACGTCATCGGTCGCGGTGTCAATCGCCAGGTCGGGGTGGGCGGCGCGAACTTGCGCAAGGGTGTGAGTTCGTTTGATGGCAACCGGGTAGGGTTCACGACCCTCCGCCAACAGACGAGCGCGCTTGTCCCGGCGGATCCGGAACTGCTCGGGAAGGTCTGCCTCGGCGGAGTTCACGACGTGCCAGCTTAAATGAACTCGCGCGGGCGCCCTTCAGCGCCGGTGGCGACGATGCTGTTCGTTTGAACACATCGAGTGCGCTCAAGGCGAAAGATCGCCGCGAATCCCTCCCAGGTTTCACACTCGACGCCTTGGACGCACAGTCGATGAGGCCGTGCCCGCCCAGCCCCGTCAGCGTGCCGTCTTCAGCCGGCCGCGCTGGGCGTCTCGGTTGCGCTCGAAGACCAGCCGCAGGCCATGCAGCGTGAGGTGCTGGTCGTAGTGGTTGACGGCGTGCAGTTCGGGTAGCAACAGCGGCGCGGTATGCCCGGTTGCCACGATCGCGACGTCGTCGCCGGAAAAGCCGTCCACGTCCTCGCGGATGCGCGTAACCAAGCCGTCGACCAGCCCGGCAAAGCCGAACACCGCACCCGCCTGCATGCATTCGACGGTGTTCTTGCCGACCACCGAACGGGGCCGGGTCAGCTCGACCCGACGTAGCGCCGCAGAGCGGGCCGCAGCGGCATCGGAAGAAACCTGCACCCCGGGCGCGATGGCGCCGCCGAGAAACTCGCCTTTGGCCGACACCACGTCCACGCAGATCGAGGATCCGAAATCGACGACGATGGCGGCACTGCCGAACTTGTGAAACGCCGCCAGGCAATTGACGATCCGGTCGGCACCCACTTCTTTCGGATTGTCGACCAGCAGCGGGATCCCGGTGCGTACCCCTGGCTCGATCAGCACGTGTGGCACCGACGGCCAGTACTGGTCGAGCATGATCCGCACCTCGTGCAGCACCGACGGGACAGTAGACAGGGCGGCGGCGCCGGTGAGCCGCTCGGAATCATCGCCGATCAGACCGTCGATGGTCAGCGCCAATTCGTCCGCGGTGACCTCGGATTCGGTACGAATCCGCCATTGCTGCACGACCTTTGCGTGCTCTTTGGATCCGGATAGCAACCCGACGACGGTGTGCGTATTGCGGACGTCGATCGCTAGCAGCACGGCTACCGCACACCGATCCGGGAGTCTTGGGGGTACCACTCGCGTGCGGGGTAGAGCTCGGCCGCGTCAGCGGGCACGAAAGCCGGATCGTGGCCCAGGTCGATCGGCTTGTTGTCGGCGTCGACGAATACGATCCGCGGCTGGTAGGCGCGCGCCTCCGCCTCCTCCATGGTCCCGTACGCGATCAGGATCACCAAATCGCCCGGGTGAACGAGATGCGCTGCGGCACCGTTGATTCCGATCACCCCACTGCCGCGCTCGCCGGTGATCGCGTAGGTGACCAGCCGGGCACCGTTATTGATGTCGACGATGGTCACCTGTTCGCCCTCGAGCAGGTCCGCGGCGTCCATCAAGTCGGCGTCGATGGTCACCGAGCCGACGTAGTGGAGGTCAGCCTGCGTGACGGTGGCGCGGTGGATCTTCGACTTCAGCATCGTCCGTAACATCAGTTCCTCCAAGGTGATTCAACACATCCGTCCGGCCCGACGGGCTTGCAAGTCGTAGGCCCGTTGGTGCCGGCGGAATTTCCGACTTCGATCGCGATGTTGTCCAGCAGTCTGGTGGTGCCCAGCCGGGCAGCAACCAGCAGCCGGCCGGGTCCGTTGGCCTGCAGCGGACCAAGCTTTGTATCGCGCAGCTGCAGGTAATCGACCTCGAGCGCGGGCACAGCGTCGAGGACTGCGCGTGCGGCGTCCAGCGTGGCCGCTGCGCCGGCCGGCGCGGCATGCGCAGCCGCCGACAGCGCCGCCGACAGCGTCCCAGCCAGTTCGCGCTGCACCGGGTCCAGGTAGCGGTTGCGTGACGACATCGCCAGCCCGTCGCGTTCCCGGACGGTCGGCACCCCGACCACGGCAACGTCGACGTTCAAGTCGGCGACCATCTGCCGTATCAGGACCAGCTGCTGGTAGTCCTTCTCGCCGAAGAACACCCGGTCGGGACGCACGATCTGCAGCAGCTTCAGCACCACGGTCAGCACGCCGGCGAAATGGGTTGGCCGGGGGGCGCCTTCGAGCTCGGCAGCCAGCGGACCGGGGTGCACGGTGGTGCGCAGGCCGTTGGGATACATCGCCGCGGCGGTTGGCGCGAACACAATCTCGACACCTTCGCCGCGCAGCAGCGCCAAGTCGTCATCGAGGGTCCGGGGGTAGGTGTCAAGGTCTTCTCCGGCACCAAATTGCAGCGGATTGACGAAGATCGAGACCACGACCACCGAGCCGGGCACCCGCTTGGCAGCGCGCACCAGCGTCAAGTGCCCGTCGTGCAGCGCGCCCATGGTGGGCACCAACATCACCCGGCGGCCGGTATGGCGCAGCGCGCGGTTGACATCTGTGACATCGCGCGGCGTCGAATACACATTGAGTTCGCCTGCATCGAAGGCGGGCGGCCTGCCCCGCATCGGGTTCATCGCGCCAAAACCTCGACAACGTCCCTGGGAGCATGTGCGCGCTGGGCGGTCCGCAGGGCGTTCACCCGGTATGCCTGGGCCAGTTCCGGGTCAACCCGGGCCAGCGCGGCCAGATGCTCGGCGACCGCGGCCGCGTCACCGCGGGCGACCGGGCCGGTGAGCGCGGCCTGACCGCGTTGCAGGGTGTTCTCCAGCGCCGCCCGGGCCAGCGGCCCGACGATGCGTTCGGCGATGCCGCCCGGCTGGTCGTCGACAGTTTGTTGGCCGAGCAGTTCGCTGCCGCGCAGCGCGGCCCGCAACGCCTCCAGCGCATCGGCGAGCACGGTCACGATGTGGTTCCCCGCATGGGCCAGGGCGGCGTGGTAGAGCACACGGGCGTCCTCGCGGACACAGAACGGCTCCCCGCCCATCTCCAGGACCAGTGACTGCCCGATCGCGTACCCGACATCGTCGGCCGCGGTGATCCCGAAGCAGGTGTCCGGCAGCCTGCTGATGTCCTCGTCGGAGCCGGTGAACGTCATTGCCGGGTGAATTGCCAGCGGTATGCAGCCGTCCCGGGTTAGCGGCGCGAGAATGCCGACCCCGTTGGCGCCGGACGTGTGCGCCACGATGGTGCCGGGCCGCACCGCCGAAGTCGCGGCCAGGCCGGACACCAGGCCGGCAAGTTCGCTGTCGGGCACCGCCAACAACAGCAGCTCAGCGCTGGCGGCCACGTCCGGCGGCGAGACCACCGGGGTATCGGGCAGCCGACGCTGCGCCCGCTGCCGCGACGTACGGGAAATCGCGCTGCACGCCACCACGACGTGGTCGGCGCGCTCCAGCGCGACACCCAGCGCGGTGCCTACCCGGCCGGCCGAGATGATTCCCACCTTGAGCCTGGCCGGGCGCAAGCCGTCGAACTGCACCATCGCAGACGACCTCACATGTGTGTTCGTTCGTTCCGGTCCCAGGCTTGAGTGGTCTCAGGGGTACCGGACGGTCACTAAGACTGTAGTCGATTGGTCAGGCAGCACCCAATGTGAGGAAGCTCCCAGCTCAGCCGTCACGGCGACGGCGCCGGCCACCTCCGGACGGCTCGACCTGCAGCCGCGCCAAGAGGTCGGCAACCGACTGACCACCGGTTTGCGGGCCGTGCCCGGAGCCATCCGACCCGTCCGACGAGGGGTCCGCGCCACGGTGCCGGGGGGTGGGCTCGGGCGGTGGCGGCGGAGCCAGTCGTGGTGGCGGCGGCGCAGCGGCAGGTGGCGCCGGCGTTGGGGGCGGCGGTGGCGGCGGTGCAGCAGCCGCGGGTGGCGGCGGTGCTGCCGAAGGCTCGCTCATGGCCATGAAGCTGCGGACGCCATAATCGCGGTACTCCGCCGAATGGCGCGACCGAGCCCGGCGACCAGCCTCGCTGTATGGCCGCGGGGGCTCTGGCTCGACGGGCGAGCCGTCCAAGGGTTCGTCGGGACCGGAATGCCGAGCGCGCCGCCAACCGCCCGACTGCTCGTCAGCCGCTGCAGTCGGAGGATCGCCGCCAACCCAGTGGGTGCCCGGTGTTCCTGGAGGCAACCAGTGTCCGTCCGCGACGACCGGCTGCCAATCCTGCATCTGCGGCTGCGGTTCCGGTTGCGGCTCTGGCGCTGGTCCGGGCGGCGGTGGCGGCCGGTGACTAGGTTCAAATCGCGGCTCGGGCTCCGGCGCGGAGGCGGTCTGGGGGGCCGCGTACGGGGCCTCTTGCGGGGCTTCATATTGAAAACGGACACGCTCCCGCGGGGGCGGCGGCTGCCGGGGCGGCAACAGCGGTCCCCCGCTAGCGGGTGGTACCCCCACCTCGGGCACGTCGATGATCGCCTCTTCATCAGCGCGGCTGTCCATGCGACTGAGCGGGTTGTCCCCAGCGACCGACGTCACCCGATCGCTGGATACCCAATCGACGGGCGTGCTCTCCCCGTTGCGGGCCCAGTCGCTGTACGCGCGTGCGCGTGGCGCCTCGGTCTCGAGCGTTTCCAGCGCCGGGCGGTCCTTGAGGTCCGTGTCGAACAAGATCTCCAGGCTGCTTCGCAACGCGTTCAGTTCCGCCCGCAGTGCTGCCACATCGTCGGCGGCCTGCGCGTGCAGCTCGGAGGCCAGCTCGCGACGCAGCTGGGACTCCACGGTCAGCTCGTACTCGCGGCGAGCCGAGATTTCCCGATCCAGCTGCAGGTCGTAAACCAGCTTCAGGTCACGCACCCGGGACTGATCCGCATCGCTTTGCCGGCGGTAGAGTACCGACACAAAAGCGCCGGCAACTGCGGCCCACAGCGCCAGGATTACAGCGAGCTTGAGAAGTTCCACGCGATTGGTGAAAACCAGTGCGGAACTGGCCCCCATCGCGAGGACCAGCAACGCGGTCAAGAGCACCCACCCCGGCCTGCGGCCGCCGCGCCGGACCCGGGCGCCGCGGGACAGAACGGTCATGGCCTGACTGTACCTGTGCGAGGTCAATCCGCGTGTCGCGCGAGTCCGGCGATTCTCACCGGGGTTGATTGAGGGGCTACTTGCGGTCGATTGCCCGGCACTCCCCCGCAAGCGGGTGGGGGGTACCCCCTCTGGGGGCCTGCCCCGAGCCCGGGCCGCTTCATCGTCGGCAACGCCGGTGAGCGGGCTAGGTTTCCGCACCCTCGCCGTGCTCCGTCTGATCCGGCGGAGATTTGCAGCAATGCTGCAGCCACAGCGCGGCGACGACCAACGCCAGCGCGCTGACGGCCGCAACCACCGTTCCGGTGGTGTCCTCGGCGGCGACGGGCAACGACCGTCGCCGCAGGACGTACACCAGTACTCCCACCCACCAACCCAGCATCAGCGCACCCACCCAGGCCGACGCCTTGGCGACCATCACGCTGCGCGCCACCGCCAGCGGGTGCAGCCAACCGGGCCCGTCACCGATCTCGCCATCATTGATCTTGGCCCGCACGTAGCGCGCCCATAACGCCTCGGCGATAGCCACCGCGAGCAGCGACAACCCGGTCCACACCGTAATGGGCGGAAACCACCGGTACAGCGTGATCACCAGCAGATAACCCACCACCGCAGCGCCGACCACCGCGGCCGTCAGGTCACGTTTCCTGGTCGGTCCCATCAGGTATCCGATTCCGGATCGGCCGAGGGATTTTCTTTCGTCTTGAGCGTCAGCCCGGACAACCGAACAGCATCCCGGTCGGCCGGCTCCAGTTCGGACAGCAACTGCGCGACGGGCCGCGGCCCTCCGGCGAGGGTCAGCCGAGCATCCGGGTCGATGGCCAGCCACGGCACCATCACGAAAGCCCGCAGGTGGGCCAGCGGGTGGGGCAGCGTCAGGTTGTTTTCGCGGGCGATCACTTCGGTCTCGTCGTAGCAAGCGATCAGGTCGACGTCGAGGGTCCGCGGGCCCCAGCGCTCGCCGCGAACCCGGCCGGCTGCCCGCTCGAACTCCTGCGCCCGCTGTAGCCAGGCTTGTGCGTCGCACGCCGGGTCGTCGGCGATCAGCACCGCGTTCAAAAACGGTGCCTGCTCCACGCGACCCCACGGGTCCGTCTCATACACCGGAGAGACCGTGAGCACCGCCTCGCCGAGCCCGTCGACGACCGACTGCAGCCGCGCCAGCCGGTCACCCAGGTTGGAGCCGATGGACAGCACCACCCGCGTCATAGCGCCCCGCCGGCAGGGATCACCGAACCGCGACCGCCGCGCCTCGAACGCCGGACCACCACCGCGACATCAGCGAATTGCTGCGGGATCGGAGCCTGCGGCTTGTGCACTACCACCTCGACGGCATGCACGCGTAGGTCGTCCATCACTTGGTCGGCAATCTCGCCCCCGACCGCTTCGATCAGGTTGCACGGGGGCCCCGCCACGACGTCGGCTGCCAGCTGGGCCAGCGCGGCATAGTTGTAGGTGTCAGCCAGATCGTCGCTGGCCGCGGCGTCGGCCAGGTCGATCCACACGGTGATATCGACGACGAAATCCTGCCCGTTGGAGCGCTCGTGGTCTAAGACTCCGTGCCGGCCATGAACTTTCAAGCCGCGCAATTCGATGCGATCAGCCATCGTGTCCAGCCGGCTCAGTGCGCGTCTGGGTCTGCGTCCATGCCCCGACGACCTTGAGGGCGTCGACCGAGGCCCGCACGTCGTGCACACGCACCCCCCAGGCGCCGTAAAGGGCGGCCAGTGCGGAAATCACCGCAGTTGCCGTCTCACGCCCGTCAGGCGGTCGCGGCGACCCATCAGACCCGGCTAACAAGGTACCGAGGAACCGTTTACGCGAGGCGCCCAGTAATACCGGGATCCCGGTGGCAACCAATTGCGGCAAGGCATGCAGCAGCGCCCAATTGTGTTGTCCCGTCTTGGCGAATCCAAGCCCGGGGTCGATCACCAGCTTGGCGGGATCGACTCCTGCGGCCACCGCGTCGTCGACGCTGGCAAGCAGCTCGGCGCGCACTTCGGCCACCACGTCGCGGTAGTGCGGCGCCTGATGCGGGCGGTCCGACGATACCGGCCGCCAGTGCATCAACACCCAGGTCACACCGGCTTCAGCCAGCAGCCGTGCCATGGCGGGATCGGCTCGTCCGCCGGACACGTCGTTGACGATCCGCGCGCCGCTCTGCAGCGCCGCCCGCGCGACATCGGCACGCATGGTGTCGATGCTTACGGTAATGCCCTGTGCTGCAAGTTCTTTGACGACGGGAACTACGCGAGACGTCTCGACCCGAGGGTCGATCCGAGTGGCGCCGGGGCGAGTCGACTCCCCTCCGACGTCAACAATTCCCGCGCCTTGGGCGGCCAATGCCAGACCGTGCGCGACGGCGTCGTGAGCATTGAGGTAGCGCCCGCCATCTGAGAACGAGTCGTCAGTGACGTTCAGAACCCCCATCACCTGCACAGGCGCCGAACTCACTTACGCAGGATGAGGTCGAGCGCTTCGGCTCGAGAAGCGGCGTTGGTTTTGAACAGACCGCGCACCGCCGACGTCGTCGTGACAGCGCCCGGCTTGCGCACACCGCGCATCGCCATGCACAGATGCTCGGCCTCGATGACGACGATTACCCCCCGCGGATCAAGTTTCTTCACCAGGGCGTCGGCGATCTGGCTGGTGAGCCGCTCCTGCAGCTGTGGCCGCTTGGCGTAGAGGTCAACCAGGCGCGCGATCTTCGACAGGCCGGTCACCCTGCCGTCCTCGCCGGGAATGTAGCCGACATGGGCCACCCCGTGGAACGACACCAGGTGATGTTCGCAAGTGGAGTACAGCGGGATTTCCTTGACGATCACCAGCTCGTCGTGTTCTTCGTCGAACATGGTGTTCAGCACAGAGTCGGGGTCGGTGTAGAGCCCAGCGAACATCTCGCGGTAGGCGCGGGCGACGCGGGCCGGGGTGTCCTGCAAGCCATCTCTACCCGGGTCTTCGCCGATCGCGAACAACAACTCGCGGATTGCGGCCTCGGCACGTTGCTCGTCGAACGCCCGTATGCGTGGAGTCGCGTTCCGGGTATCCGGCAGCGCCATCGAATCCTCCGTTCGTCAGCCGTGGGCCGGCGGGTTGGACCGGCTCACGTCGTCATCCGGCTGGTCGGTGGACTTTGCGGCATCCGGGTTGGATTGACCAGGCGGCGGATAGGGCGGATACGGCGGGTAGGTAGGGTGGGCCTGACCTGGCTGGCCGGCCTGACCTGGATAGCTCTGTGCCGGCTGCGGCCAGTAGGGCTGCTGTGGGGGCTGTGCCGGCGGATACCAGTAACCCCGCTGCTGTTGCTGCGGCGGCCATCCTGGCGCGTGCCAGCCAGCCGGCGCACCATAGTCTGGCTGGGTGGGGCCGTGCGGAGCACCCTGACGATTACCGGCCCCTTGACCATCGTGAGAACCGTTGCCGCCGTTGGCATTTCTGTCGGCCTCGGCTCGCGCGGCCTCGGCGGCTTGGCTAGCCCGTGCGATAGCTGCCTTGAACGCCGGCTCGGGGACCGGTTGGGGCCAGGGCTCGCCGCGCTCGATCGCCAGCTCGCCGGGCGTCTTGATCGGCGGTTTGTCCGAAGGGATGCGGCCACCGAAATCGTCGAACATGGAGAGCCGGGGCCGCTTTTCGACATCGGCGAAGATCTTCTCCAGCTCGGGTCGGTGCAGGGTCTCCTTTTCCAGCAGCTCGCCGGCCAGAGTGTCGAGCACGTCGCGGTATTCGGTGAGGATTTCCCACGCCTCGGTGTGCGCCGCTTCGATGAGCTTGCGGACCTCGTCATCGATGTCGCGGGCGACCTCGTGGGAATAATCCGCCTGCGTGCCCATGGTCCGGCCGAGGAACGGGTCGCCGTGCTCGGACCCGTATTTGACGGCGCCGAGCTTGGAACTCATGCCGAATTCGGTGACCATCGAGCGTGCGATTTTGGTGGCCTGGTCGATATCGGACACCGCCCCGGTCGTCGGCTCGCGAAACACCAATTCCTCGGCGGCGCGCCCACCCATCGCGAACACCAGCTGCGCGATCATCTCCGAGCGGGTCCGCAGGCCCTTGTCTTCCTCGGGCACCGCTACCGCATGCCCGCCGGTACGACCCCGGGCCAGGATCGTCACCTTGTAAATCGGCTCGATATCGGGCATCGCCCAAGCCGCCAGGGTGTGCCCACCCTCGTGGTAGGCGGTGATCTTCTTTTCCTGCTCGCTGATGATCCGGCCCTTGCGGCGTGGCCCGCCGATCACCCGGTCCACCGCCTCCTCCAGCGCGGCCCCGGTGATAACGGTGCCGTTCTCGCGAGCGGTCAGCAGCGCCGCCTCGTTGATCACGTTGGCCAGGTCGGCGCCGGTCATGCCCACGGTCCGCTTGGCCAGCCCGTCGAGGTCAGCGTCCGGGCCGATCGGCTTGCCCTTCGCATGCACCTGCAGCACCGCGCGGCGACCCGCCATGTCGGGGTTGGACACTGGGATCTGCCGGTCGAAGCGGCCGGGCCGCAACAACGCCGGGTCCAGGATGTCAGGCCGGTTGGTGGCTGCGATAAGAATGACGCCGGCACGCGGGTCAAACCCGTCCATTTCGACCAGCAACTGGTTCAGCGTCTGCTCGCGCTCGTCATGACCGCCGCCGAGGCCCGCGCCGCGCTGGCGGCCCACCGCGTCGATCTCGTCGACGAAGATGATGCACGGATTGTTCTGTTTGGCCTGGTCGAACAGGTCGCGCACCCGCGAGGCGCCGACACCGACAAACATCTCGACGAAGTCGGAACCCGAAATCGTGAAGAACGGAACTCCGGCTTCGCCGGCCACCGCGCGGGCCAGCAGCGTCTTGCCAGTCCCGGGTGGGCCGTAGAGCAGCACACCTTTGGGGATCTTGGCGCCCAGTGCCTGATAGCGACCCGGGTTCTGCAGAAAATCCTTGATCTCGTAGAGCTCCTCGACGGCCTCGTCGACGCCCGCGACGTCGGCGAACGTGGTCTTGGGCATGTCCTTGGAGAGCAGCTTGGCGCGCGATTTGCCGAACCCGAAGCCCATTCGGGCGCCGCCCTGCATGCGGGAGAACATCACGAACAGGCCCACCAGCAACAGCAGCGGCAGCACGTAAACGAGCAGCTCGCCCAGGATGCTGCCTTGGTTGACGACAGTGCTGATCTTTGCGTTCTTAGCGCTGAGCGCGTTGAACAGGTCGACGGCGTATCCGGTGGGGTATTTGGTGATGACCTTGTCGGAATTGTCGGTGTCGTTGTTGCCCTTCTTCAGGGTCAACCGCAACTGCTGCTCGCGATCGTCGATCTGCGCGCTCTTGACATTGTCGCTGTTGATCTGGGCCATCGCCACCGAGGTGTCGACGGGCTTGTATTCGCGGGTGTCGTCGCTGAAGTAGAAGAACGACCAACCGAGCAGCACCACGACAGCGATCGCCGTGAGGATGCGAATCACGCTTTTCCGGTTCATCAATCATCGGCCTTGCCGGCCAGGTCCTTCCCGATACACGCACCTGGAAAAGTCCAGGCTACCGCTATACCAACGACCGGCAGTTCCCGGAGCCTGGCCACAATGCGGCCAGCACGGCGGGCCGAGGGAAAGTCAGGCAATCCAACCCGGACTCAGAACACGGCAAACCACCGGGACCCGACCCGCAACAAGCCCTTCTCAGCCCGGATGCGTTGTGATTTGGTGAGACGATGCCCTCATCAACCCAACGGTTAGTAGACACCAATGGTGTGCAGCTGCGAGTGATCGAAGCGGGAGACCGCGGCGCACCTGTGGTGGTCCTGGCCCACGGCTTTCCCGAATTGGCCTACTCATGGCGGCACCAGATACCGGCCCTCGCCGAGGCCGGCTACCACGTGCTGGCGCCCGATCAGCGCGGCTATGGCGGCTCTACTCGTCCGGATGCGATCGAGGCTTACAACATTCACGAGTTGACCGCCGACCTGGTCGGGCTGCTCGACGACGTCGGCGCCGAGCGCGCTGTCTGGATCGGTCACGACTGGGGTGCCATCGTGGTGTGGAATGCGCCATTGCTGCATCCCGACCGGGTCGCGGCGATCGCCGCGTTGAGCGTTCCGGCGCTGCCCCGCGCGCAGGTGCCGCCCACGCACGCGTTCCGCAAAAGATTCGGCGAGAACTTCTTCTACATGCTCTATTTCCAGGAGCCCGGTGTTGCCGATGCCGAACTCAACGGTGACCCCGCCCGCACAATGCGCCGGATGATGGGTGGCCTGCGCACATCCGCCGACCAGAGCGCAGCGATACGGATGGTGGCCCCCGGCCCGGAAGGTTTCATTGATCGCCTTCCCGAACCAGACCAGCTGCCGGACTGGATCAGCCAGGATGAGCTCGACCATTACATCAGCGAGTTTTCCCGCACCGGGTTCACCGGCGGCCTGAACTGGTACCGCAATCTTGACCGCAACTGGGAGAGCACCTCCGAACTCGCCGACGCCAAAATCTCTGTGCCGTCGTTGTTTATCGCCGGGACAGCCGATCCGGTGTTGGCATTCACCCGCACCGACCGCGCTTCGGAGGTGATCTCCGGCCCGTACCGCCAGGTGATGATCGACGGCGCGGGACACTGGCTGCAGCAGGAACGACCCGACGAGGTGAACGCGACCCTGTTGGACTTCCTCAACGGATTGGAGCTGCCATGAGCGTCCCACTGCGTTTCGGCGTCTTTATCACGCCGTTTCATCCCGTTGGTCAATCCCCAACGGTGGCACTGGAATACGACATGGAACGCGTCGTTGCGCTGGACCGCCTTGGGTTTGACGAAGCGTGGTTCGGCGAACACCACTCCGGTGGCTACGAGCTGATCGCCTGCCCTGAAGTATTCATCGCGGCCGCAGCGGAGCGGACCAAGCACATCCGGCTCGGCACCGGAGTGGTCTCGCTGCCCTACCACCATCCGCTCATGGTGGCCGACCGCTGGGTGCTGCTGGACCACCTGACCCGCGGCCGGGTCATGTTCGGTACCGGTCCCGGCGCGCTGCCGTCGGACGCGTACATGATGGGCATCGACCCGGTCGAGCAGCGGCGGATGATGCAGGAATCCCTCGAGGCAATCCTTGCGCTGTTCCGCGCCGCGCCCGCTGAGCGAATCGACCGCCACTCCGACTGGTTCACCCTGCGCGACGCACAGTTGCATATCCGCCCCTACACCTGGCCCTATCCGGAAATCGCCACGGCAGCGATGATTTCACCGTCCGGGCCGCGACTGGCCGGCGCACTGGGCACGTCGCTGCTATCACTGTCGATGTCGGTGCCCGGCGGCTATGCCGCGCTCGAAAACACCTGGGAGGTGGTGCGCGAGCAGGCCGCCAAGGTCGGCCGGGACGAGCCGGACCGGGCCGACTGGCGTGTTTTGAGCATCATGCATATTGCGGACAGCCGTGACCAGGCGATCGACGACTGCACCTACGGGCTACAGGATTTCGCCAATTACTTCGGCGCGGCCGGGTTCGTCCCGCTAGCCAACACCGTTGACGGCGCGCAGACACCTCACGAGTTCGTCGCAGATTATGCGGCCAAAGGAAATTGCTGCATCGGCGCGCCTGACGATGCCATCGCGCATATCGAGGACCTGCTCGAACGGTCAGGTGGCTTCGGGACGCTGCTGATGCTCGGCCATGACTGGGCCTCGCCCGAAGCGACATACCACTGCTATGACCTGTTCGCCCGCAAGGTGATTCCCTATTTCAAGGGACAGCTGGAAGCATCGCGATCGTCTCACGACTGGGCTAGAGGCAGGCGTGACCAACTGATTGGCCGCGCCGGTGAGGCCGTGGTGAAAGCCATCGCCGAGCATGTCGACGAACACAAGGTAGAAAGCGAGAAGAACTGATGCGCGCTTCAGTGTTGCGAGACGGCCATATGGTCTACCGGGACGATGTGCCCGAACCGGTACCCGAAACCGGCCAAGTGCTGGTTGCCGTTCGATCGTGTGGAATCTGTGGTTCTGACCTGCATTTCGCGGCGCACGGGGCGGAGGTGATGGCGCTGACCGATCAGATGGGCGGCGGAGCCGCAAGTGGGATGACCCTCGATCTGAACCGCGATGTCTTCATGGGTCACGAATTCAGTGCCGAGGTACTCGAAGCCGGACCCGACACCGAAACCCATCCGCCGGGAACCCCGGTGACGTCGATTCCGGTTTTGCTATCAGCCAAGGGCGTCGAGCCGCTCGTGTACAGCAACAGCACAATCGGCGGCTACGCCGAACGGATGCTGCTCTCGGCGCCATTGCTGCTGCCCATCCCCAATGGACTAGACCTCAAACATGCATCCCTGACCGAACCCCTGGCAGTCGGGTTGCACGCCGTCAACAAGTCGAACATTGCGCCCGGAGAGACCGCTCTGGTGCTTGGTTGCGGTCCGATCGGCATCGCAATCATCGCCGCGCTTCGGGCTCGCGGCGTGGAAACCATTGTGGCGTCAGATTTTTCGCCGAAGCGGCGGGAATTGGCCACTGCGATGGGCGCCCACCAGACGCTGGATGCGGCGCCGGGTTCGCCGTTCGACACCGTCAAACCGGCAGTGGTGTTCGAAGCGGTCGGGGTGCCCGGGATCATCGACGATGTGCTGCTGCGGGCACGGCCGGGCACCCGCCTGGTCGTCGCCGGGGTGTGTATGCAACTTGACACCGTGCATCCGTTCTTCGCGATCGCCAAAGAGATCAATGTGCAATTCGTGCTGGCCTACACCCCGGATGAGTTCGCCGAGTCGCTGCGCGCGCTTGCTGAGGGCGACATCGACGTCACCCCGCTGATCACCGGAGAGGTTGGCCTGGACGGGGTCGGCGCGGCCTTTGATGACCTCGCCGACCCCGAGCGGCACTGCAAAATTCTCGTCACACCCTAGGCCCAGCTGGAGCCGACGGCGCTGTCGGTGTTGGCCATGTTGCTGCCGGCGGTCCTGTCGGCCGACGGCGACTTAGTCGGGCGGCTCCTGGTCGGCCGTCCGATTCGGCATCAGCACTCCCTGACGGCTCGTCAGGCCTCGGCAAAAGTTGTGTCAGTCCACGCAACTACAATCGAATGTATGTGCGAAGCTCTGCCTGATCCCGTTGCGATCCATGGTCTGGATCCGGCCGCCCTGGTAGCGGTGGTCGAGTCCGCACACCGACAGGAGTCGGTACTGGTGGCCCGACGGCTGGCGGCGGTGGCGGCATTGCTGCGGTATCGAGTGGCCGCAGCCGAGCGGGCCGAGCACCAGCGCGGGTACTCAGTGATCGACGGGTTCGAGCAGACCACTGCCGAGGTGGCCGCGGCGATGAACCTGTCCCCCATGGCGGCCAGCTACCTGGTGTCGGATGCCGAGGCACTGGACACGAGGTTGCCCAAGGTTGCGGCTCTGCTGGCCCAAGCGCGAACAGATTGGCGCACAGTGCGATTGATCATCAGTCGCACCGATCTGGTCACCGACGACGAGCTGGTCGCCAAGCTTGACCGGTCGCTGGCCGCGCGCATCGGCAACTGGCACGGCTGGTCGAGGCAGCGGATCATCAACGCCGTCGACGCCGCGGTGCGGACTACCGATCCCGACGCCGCCCGTGAACGCCGTGCTGCCGCCCAAGACGACCGACACATCGCAATCAATGCCCTCGACGACGGGATGGCCGAGGTCTACGGCACGGTCGCCGCGGCGGCCGCGACGGCTTTCGACCGACGACTTTCCCAGCTTGCCAAGCAGGTATGCCCGGCGGACCCGCGGACGCTGGATCAGCGCCGCGCCGACGCTTTGGCCGCGCTGACCCAGGGCCGTCGCCTGGCGTGCGCTTGCGGACAACCCGGTTGCCCCACCCGAGCCGGCGACGAAAACCCCGAGCGTGATCGGGGCGGGGCGCAGGTGGTAATCAACGTGGTAGCCAGCGACCAAACCGTCCATGCCGATGGCACTCAGCCCGGCTATCTGGAGGGATACGGAGTCATCGACGCCGAGCAGGTTCGTCAATTGGCCGCCGCCGCGTCCCTACTGGTTGCCGATCCGCTGACGAGTCCGGTGGAGGCGCTGCGCTACCAGCCATCGGCGGCCCTTGAGCGCGCCGTGCGATGCCGCGACCTCACCTGCCGCTTCCCCGGATGTAGCCGCCCGGCCACCGTCTGCGACGTCGACCACACCATTCCGTTCAACCACCAAGACCCGGCAGCCGGTGGACTGACGGTGTTAGAAAACCTCAAATGTCTTTGCCGTCAGCATCATCGGCTCAAAACCTTCCATGGTGGATGGCGCGACAAACAATTGGCTGACGGCACCGTGGTGTGGACCTCGCCCACCGGGCGGACCTATCGAACCTCCCCGGCTGGTGCCGACCTTTTCCCACAGCCACGCGCGCCGGCGTGCGCCGCCCCGACCCCCCGCAGACGAAGCCGGTCGCAGCAACGAAGCGCCCGAATTGCGCAGGCGCGCAAGCACAACCGCGAGCTAAGACCCGGCAACGAAGCCCGGCGCTGGCTAGAAAAAGCCCGAAAGCAGGAGATCGCCGCGCGAGCGTTTCGAAACCACATGCGCGACATGCTGTTTTTGTTCAAGGGCACGCCGAGCACGAGTCCCTACTGCACCTGGGTGAACGAACCCCGAGAGCCCGAAGAGCTACCTCCGGACTGGACCCCCGACGAACCGGCGCCGGCACCCGTGCCCGACGACCCGCCCTTCTGAGAACCGCTGATTCGGCGCACCCGAGAGGCTAGGGTGCCATGCATGCCGATCGCATCGTGCACCCGGAGGTTTGTCCGCAGGTCGATTGCTGTGGCTGCCGCCGGCTTGGCTATCGCCACGGTGTCGGGGTGTGATAAGCACAATCCGCCACAGCCCGGGGCGAATCCGCGTCAAGTGACCGTGATCGGCTCGGGGCACGTTCAAGGCGTCCCGGACACCCTGACCGCCGACGTCGGCATCGAATTCACGGCATCCGACGTCACCGCGGCAATGAACCAGACCAACGACCGTCAGCAAGCGGTCATCAACGCACTGGTCGGCGCCGGCATCGACCGCAAGGACATAAGCACCACCGAGGTCACGCTGCAGCCGCAGTACGGCAGTCCCGAGCCCAACGGCAGCGCCACCATCACCGGCTACCGCGCCACTAACGCCATCGAGGTCAAGATCCACCCGCCCGACGCCGCGTCACGAATGCTGGCTCTCATCGTCAGCACCGGCGGCGACGCCACCCGGATCAGCTCGGTCAGCTACTCCATCGCGGATGACTCGCAGCTGGTAAAGGATGCACGTGCGCGGGCGTTCAACGACGCCAAGAACCGTGCCGACCAGTACGCCCAGCTGTCCGGGCTCCGGCTGGGCAAAGTCCTTTCCATCTCCGAGGCGACTGGCAGCACCCCGACGGCAGGGGCGCCGCCGGCGCCACCTCGCGGCATGTCTGCCGTCCCGCTGGAACCCGGCCAGCAGACTGTGAGCTTCTCGGTGACCGCGGTCTGGGAGCTGGACTAAGGCCCGGCCTACTGCTGGTAGACCCTGGGGTCCAGCGTGCCGATATACGACAGGTCGCGGTAGCGCTCGTCGTAATCCAGGCCGTAGCCCACAACGAAGTCGTTGGGAATGTCGAACCCCACGTAGGCGATATCGACGTTGGCGCCCACCGCGTCGGGCTTGCGAAGCAGCGTGCACACCTGCAGCGAGCGGGGATGCCGGGTGGTGAGGTTGCGCAGCAGCCAAGACAAGGTCAGGCCCGAGTCGACGACGTCCTCGACGATCAGCACATCCCGACCGTGGATATCGCGGTCCAAGTCCTTGAGGATCCGCACCACACCCGACGAAGATGTCGAGGACCCGTAGGAGCAGACGGCCATGAATTCGAACTGCGTCGGCACCGGAATCGCGCGGGCCAGATCGGTGACGAAGATCACAGCACCTTTGAGCACGGTGATCAACAGCAGATCCTGGCCAGTCTCAGCGGCGAGGTTGCGGTAGTGGTTGCCGATTTCCTCGCCGAGTTCGGCGATGCGGGCCTGAATCTGCTCCGCTGTTAGCAGCACCGACTTGATATCCCCTGGGTACAGCTCCACTGGCTGAGCGGGGGTGATCGCCGAGGAGGTCTGGGCCACGACCACAGCGTGCCACGCCAGCGGGCGAACAACCAACGGCAGCGCCGATATTGCGGCTACTCGACCGGCTTCTGAACCGGCTCGCGCCACAATGTGAGGACGCCATCGCGCCGCCCCGCAATCAATCGCTCACCGCGCAATGAGGACCCCACCGCCACCCCGCCTTGCCCGCGCCAGGCAGTGACCAGCGCGTCCACGCCGCGGATCTGCTTGTCGGTCAGTCCGGTCGCGCCGCCGGCCAGTAGCCAGCCGCGAATCACCCGGCGTCGAACTGGGTCGGGCAGCGCGGCCAGAGTCCGGGCTTGCAGCCCGGAGCCTGACTTCACCTCAGGCAGCGCCTGTGCGGCGAGCGTGTCGAGCAGTTCGGTGTCCTCACGCAACGCCGCCGCTGTGCGGGCCAGCGCCTCGGCCACCCCGCCGCCGAGCACGTCCTCCAGCAGCGGCAGCACCTCGAGGCGTAGGCGGGTTCTGGTGAAGCGGCGGTCGGCGTTGTGCGGATCCTGCCACACGGTCAGGCCCAGCTCCCGGCACGCGGCGTGTGTCGCGGTACGCCGCACACCTAACAACGGCCGGCACCACGGCGGATCGTGCGGGCGCATCCCGGCGATCGAGCGCACCCCGGAGCCGCGGCCCAGCCCCAGCAACACCGTCTCCGCTTGATCGTCAAGCGTGTGGGCTAACAACACCGGGCCGTCGCGGTATGCGCCCAACGCTGCGTAACGCGCAGCGCGCGCCGCCGCCTCGGGACCGCCGTCGTTACCCACGTGCACGCGAAGCACTTGTGCGTCAACACATCCCAACGCGACGGCTTGCGCCCGGGCGGTTTCAGCGACTGCGGCCGAATCGGGCTGCAGGCTGTGATCCACAATCAGCGCGGTGGTGGGCCGCAGCTGCGCCGCAACAGCGGTGAGCGCCAGCGAGTCCGGGCCGCCGGATAGCGCCACGCACCACTGCTCCGCGGTGACGAGATAGGTCTTGGCGAACGCCTCGACAGCCGTGCGCAGCTGCCCTACAGCACCCTGTCGATCCATCGCTGGGGGTCTTCGATCTCGGCGGGCAGCGGCAGCGTTTCGGGTCCCGACCAGATGGTGTTGAACCGCTCCATTCCGACCCGGCCCACCACGTGGTCGACGAACGCCTTGCCGCGGGTGTATTGGCTGAGCTTGGCGTCGAGCCCCAGCAGTGCGCGCAGCAGGCGCTGCAGCGGCGGTTGCTTGCGATGGCGACGCTCGTCGAATCGACGGCGGATGGTGGCCACCGACGGCACCACCATCGGGCCGACGGCGTCCATCACGTGCTCGGCGTGGCCCTCCAGCAGCGTGCCGAGCACCAGCAAATGATCCAGGGCTTTGCGCTGCGGCTCGGACTGCATGGCGCGCACCAGGCCGAGAATGCCCGACGAGCCACCGTCCGTTGCGAACGCCTCATTACCGCGGTTGCGGATGAAGTCGGCGAGCCGGCTCATCACCTGCCCGATGTCTTCACCGGTGTCGTGGGTCAACTGCCCCAGCGCCTGCGACATGTAATCGGACAACCACCGGTTGGCGGTGAACTGGACCCGATGGGTCACCTCATGCAGGCATACCCACAATCGGAAATCAGAGGGCTCGACGCGAAGCTGACGCTCGACGGCGATGACATTCGGATACACCAGCAGGAGACAACCCTCTTTTGCGGCGGCGAACGGGTCGTACTGACCGAGGATCCCGGACGACACAAACGCCAGCACGGCACCCGTCTGCGCACCGGTGATGCGACCGGTGAGATACCCTCGTGGCTTTTCGGTTCCGTTCGTCATCACCCGCATCGACTCGGCCGCCGCCCGAATCCACTCCGGACGGTCGACGATGCGGGCCGCCGGCACCACGCCGTTGGTGATTAGGCGCGTGACGTCGCGCACCGGCGGTTCGGCTTTCGCGGCCGCACTCGTCAGCTCGTCGATCGCTTGGCGACGGGTGTAGTCGCTGGACGGCGGACCCGGGCGGGCCAGCCGCTGGCCTACGGTGGCCGCGAATCGCCAGTCGACAGCGGTACCGAGGGTCAGGTCAGAGGATGTGGTCACGTTGCGCACCCGCATGACCACAGCCCGGTGGCCAGGGCGTCCATCACATTGCGGCCATTCGGGCCGGCGGCGTTAGAGATGAACGCGAACGTGAGCACCCGTCCGCTGCGGTCGGTGAGAACCCCGACCAACGAGTTGATGGCGGTCAACGAGCCGGTCTTGGCACGTAACCAGCCGGCCGGGCCTTGGTTGGTGGCCGCGTCGACAAAGCGGTCGGCTAGTGTGCCGCTGCCGGCGGCGACCGGAAGCAGGTCCAGTAGCGCCCGCAGTGCCGGCTGGCCTGGCCCCGCGGCGGCCTGCACGGTGCCGTCGAGCGTCTTAGCCGTCAACCGGTCATCAACCGAAAGCCCGCTGGAATCCATCAGCGCAGCACCGGTGGTGTCGATGTGCGCGGTGCTTAACCGGTTGGTCACCGCGTCGACCGCGCCGGCGAAGCTTTGCGGCCGGTTAATCGCGGCCGCCACCTCGCGGGCGATGCATTCGGCCATCACATTGTCGGAGGCGTTCATCATCTCCGATAGCCGCTGGACCAACGGCGCTGACTGCACCACGGCCAACTGTCGCGCCCCAGACGGCGCCTTGCTGATCGTCACCGCGGCAGGATCCAGGCCGAGGGCCTTGGCCAGCTCCTGCCCTACATCCAGCGCCGGGGTCCGGGACCGCCTTGAGTTGACCGTGCTCGGCTGAATACGCCCGGCGTCGATCATCGCCGACTCGATCGGCGCGATGTCGCCATTGTCGACGTCGGCCGGATCCCAGCCCTGCGCCAACGTCGGACCACTGAACGCCGAAGTGTCCACCTGCACCGAGGTCGGCGTCACGCCACTGCGACGAATCTGTTCGACAAGGTCGCTAATGCGCGGCGCACCCCGGTACCAGGTGTCCACGCCAGGTGGCGCCGCCGAAAGCGTCGGATCCCCCGCACCCACCAGCACAACCGGCCCGTGGGGGTTCTGGCCGCTGGCCACCACACGCGTGCTGATCCGGGCCTGACGGTCCAACGTCAGCAGGGCCGCGGCCGCGGTCAGAACTTTGTTGGTCGACGCCGGCACCAATGGCACGTCGTCGGCCACCTGCCAAAGCTCTTTTCCGGTCAGGGCGTCGGTAATCCGACCCCCTAACGTGCCCAGGTTGGGATCGGCCGCCACGGCCGCCAGCGCGGCCGCCAGCCCACCGACGCTGGGTGTCTCGGCGGTGTCGATGACCGGGACCAATCCCGGCTTGACTATCGGCGGGCGCGGAGGCGGCACGGGGGCCCGCGCGCCGCTGGCGCCGTGCCTACCCGTGGTGAAGAACGCTGCCGCCCCCACCACGGCGGCAACAAACGCCAGCACGGCCAACCCGACGAACACGTGGGTGGATTTCCGCCAGCGAGTAGGACTCATCACGCTCCCGACTGTTTGATCCCATTCTGCCGAATCGGCGGCAATGCGCTCGACTAGGGTGGATCCGCGACACAACAGACCTACCCCTCGCGAAGGAGCCGGCACCGTGCAATTCGACGTGACCATCGAAATTCCGAAAGGCCAGCGGAACAAGTACGAGGTCGATCACAAGACGGGACGGGTGCGTCTGGACCGCTACCTCCACACGTCGATGGCCTACCCGACCGACTACGGCTTCATCGAGGACACCCTCGGCGAAGACGGCGACCCGCTCGACGCCATGGTGCTGCTGGCCGAGCCGCTGTTCCCGGGCGTGCTGGTAAGGGCAAGACCGGTGGGGATGTTCCGGATGACCGACGAAGCCGGCGGCGACGACAAGGTGCTCTGCGTCCCGGCCGGCGACCATCGATGGGATCACATCAAAGACATCGGTGATGTTCCGGCCCACGAGCTGGAAGTCATCAAGCACTTCTTCTCGGAATACAAGGCTTTGGAGCCGGGCAAGTTCGTCAAGGCCGCCGACTGGGTTGGCCGGGCCGAAGCCGAAGCCGAGGTACTGCGCTCGCTAGAGCGGTTCAAGACCGGCGCGCACTAACGCTCGCTTCTGGCGTAACTGCGCCAGGGTTCTCGGTGGCATCCTGGCGATGTGACCCCGATGCTGCATTTCGCCGCCAACTTCTGGTGGCTGATCTTTCCACTGGGCGGTGCGATCGGCGGGGGCATCAGGGCGATCGCCGCCGCGAACGAGCGTCGGGCCGAACGACGGCTCGAACGCTATCGGTTGAAGCAGCAAGCCAAGATCGCGGTGGCCCAGGCGTCCGGACGGGTGCGGAACAACGAGGAAAGCTCCCGCCGCGAGCTCGCCAAAGTCATTTCGGCGCACGACCATACCGACGCCCGTTGGCTGGACTACGAGGTCGATATCGCCAAACTGCTGGACTTCCCGCTGATGACCAATATGCGCGATCCGCTGACCATCGCGTTCCACAAGGCGAAGCGGCACGCGGATCTGCTGCGGCCGGAACGGCCCGACGACCTCGCCGGCGATCGGGAAGCGCAACTGGAATACCGCAACGCCGTCCACGAGTACATCAGCGCGTTCGAGATCGCCGAGGCGGAGGCGATTCGCCGACGCCGCAGCGACTTCTCGGAAGACGAACAGCAACGGCTGGCGCGAGCCCAGAACCTGCTGCACCTGGCGCAAGACGAGGCGGCCACCCGGGAGGAACGACAGAACGCCTACGCGCGAGCGAGCAAGGAGCTCGACGGCCTGATCGTGCTGCCGGCCCCCGCTCGGGCCAGCATCGAACGGCGCATCGCTGGCCAGATCGAGGCATAACTGCTCAGGCGGCAGACCTGGCATGGCGCCGATTGCGCAGCACGCTCCAGGTCAAGGCCGCCCCGATGAAGACCACCCCCACCGAGGCGGTGACTGCCTCGGGGATCTGGAATCGCGGCTCGACGGAGACCAGCATGATTACGGCCAGCACCCCGATCGCCCAGTGCGCGCCGTGTTCCAGGTACACGTAACGGTCCAGCGCTTCCTGCTGGACCAGGTAGATGGTGATGGACCGGACGAACATCGACCCCACCAGTCCCAGACCCAGCGCAATGACGATCGGGTCCGAAGTGATCGCGAACGCACCGGTGACCCCGTCGAATGAGAAGGCGGCGTCGAGCACCTCGAGGTAGAGGAACAGCATGAGGCCGGCCTTGCCGACCGCCTTGCCGGCCGTGGCTACCCGCCCGGATCGGCGCATTGCGGCGTTGAGATCTGGTGGCCGAAATGCCCGGCTCAAACCGTTGACGACCAGATACGTGACCAGGCCCAGCACCCCGGCGGTCAGCACCGTCGCACGCTCCTCGCCGGAGTGCGTCAACAGCGCGCCGACGAGGACCAGCACAACGCCGGCCACCGCCACCGACACCTGACCAAGCCGCCCGATGCGGGCGAATGGGACCTCAATCCACTTGAGCCACTTGATATCTCGGTCGTGAAAGACGAAGTCCAGGAACAGCATCAACAGGAACATCCCGCCGAATGCCGCGATCTGTGGGTGGGCGGACATGATCAGCTTTTCATAGCTGGGGGAGCCGTCCGGGAATTCCAGCGCGCCGTGCGGCGGCGGATGTGACGCCAACTCCATCGCGCGGACCGGGTCGATGCCCGCCGACGCCCAAACGATGAGCAACGGGAAGACCAGCCGCATACCGAATACCGCGATGAGAATCCCGATCGTCAAGAACATCTGCCGCCAAAACGGACTCATCCGCTGCAGGATCGCGGCATTGATGATGGCGTTGTCGAACGACAGCGACACCTCGAGGACAGCCAGCACCAGCAGCAAAAAGAGGTCATTGAGCCCGCCATGGGCATATCCGACGGCAAGGGCCGCCACGGTGAATAACAGCGAGATCCCGAAGATGCGGAACGCGGCCATGGATCCTTCCCGACAGCCGCTCACAATAGCGAACCCGATCGCCACCGCAGACCATCGGTTCCGGCGCACTTACTATTTTCAGATTGTGGCGAAACATCGGGTCAGTCGGCCGAAAGTGCCACCCCGGTGACCGAAGTCGGAGCCTCCACGGGGCCGGTCGCACGTGGCAGCGTGGCCCGGGTCGGCACCGCGACCGCACTCACCGCGCTGTGCGGCTACGCGGTGATCTATCTGGCCGCTCGTGACCTGGCTCCGAGCGGCTTTTCGGTATTCGGGGTGTTCTGGGGAGCGTTCGGCCTGGTCAACGGGGCCGCCAACGGCCTGCTGCAAGAAACCACCCGGGAGGTTCGCTCGACGCGCTATATCAGCGACTTGGACGCCTTGCCCGGGAGTCCGTACTCATCCGCTGCGGGTCGCCGCGATGGTCGGTGTGGCCGCAGCCGTCGTGATCGCCGGTAGCTCGCCGTTGTGGAGCGGGCGGGTATTCGTCGAGGCGCGCTGGTTGTCGGTGGCACTGCTCAGCGTTGGGCTGGCCGGGTTTTGCCTGCACGCCACCCTGCTGGGCATGCTGGCCGGCACCAATCAGTGGACCCGGTACGGGGCGCTGATGGTGACCGACGCGGTCATCCGGGTGGCGGTCGCCGCGGTCACATTCGTGATCGGATGGGGCCTGATCGGGTTCTTGTGGGCAACCGTGGCGGGCGCGGTGGCCTGGCTGCTGATGCTGGTGGCCTCACCCACGGCACGCGCCACGGCCCGCCTGCTGACGCCGGGCGGTACCGTGACCTTCCTGCGGGGCGCTGCCCATTCGATTACCGCAGCCGGTGCCAGCGCGATTCTGGTGATGGGATTTCCGGTGCTGCTGAAGCTGACCAGCAATGAGCTCGGGGCACAGGGCGGTGTGATCATCTTGGCCGTGACATTGACCCGCGCGCCGCTGCTGGTGCCGCTGACAGCCATGCAGGGCAATCTCATCGCTCATTTCGTCGACGAGCGCAGCGACCGACTTCGGGCCCTGATCGCGCCGGCGGGGATCATCGGCGGCATGGGCGCGGTCGGGGTGCTGGCGGCAGGCGTTGTGGGTCCGTGGTTGCTGCGGTTCGCCTTCGGGACGCAGTACCACGCCGGCAGCGCGCTGTTGGCGTGGCTGACGGGGGCCGCGGTGGCGATCGCCATGCTGACGGTTACCGGTGCCGCTGCGGTAGCGGCCGCGTTGCATCGGGCCTATTCGCTGGGCTGGGTCGGTGCGACAGTGGCGTCGGGACTGTTGCTGCTGTTGCCGCTGCCGCTTCAGAGCCGCACCGTGGTCGGCTTGTTGTGCGGTCCGTTGGTGGGAATCGGCGTCCATCTGGTGGCGCTGGCGCGCGCCGCACGCTTAACCGGCTGATCCCGCCTGGACCAGCGTGTACCTTGTGGGCATCGAAACGCATTACCCGGACGTCTGGATCGTCATTCCCGCCTTCAACGAAGGCGCTGTCATCGGCGAAGTGATAGCCGATGTGCGCTCGGTCTTCGACCATGTGGTCTGCGTGGACGACGGCAGCACCGACGGCACCGGCGAGATCGCCAGGCGGGCCGGAGCTCACCTGGTGCGTCATCCGATCAACTTGGGCCAGGGGGCGGCTATCCAGACCGGCGTCGAGTATGCCCGCAAGCAGCCTGGGGCCCGGGTTTTCGCCACGTTCGACGCCGACGGCCAGCATCGCGTCAAAGACGTGGCCGCGATGATCGACCGGCTCTGCGCGGGTGACGTCGACGTTGTTATCGGAACCCGGTTCGGCAGGCAGGCGGGCAGCCGGCCGCCGTTTCCGAAACGGATCGTGCTGCAGACCGCCGCACGGCTGAGCTGGCGCGGTCGCCGGCTTGGCTTGACCGACACCAACAATGGCCTGCGGGTGTTCAACAAGAAGGTCGCCGACGGACTGGACATCACCATGAGCGGCATGAGTCACGCCAACGAGTTCGTCATGTTGATCGCCGAAAATCACTGGCGCGTGGTTGAACAACCGGTTGAGGTGCTGTACACCGAATACTCGAAGTCGAAGGGGCAGCCCCTCCTCAACGGCGTCAACATCATCTTCGACGGGTTCCTGCGAGGGAGGATTCCACGATGAACTGGATCCAGGTGCTGCTGATCGCCTCGATCATCGCGCTGCTGGTCTATCTGCTGCGGTCACGCAGGAATGCGCATTCTCGGGCATGGGTCAAAGTCGGATATGTCGCATTCGTGCTGGCCGGTGTCTATGCCGTGCTCCGGCCTGACGACACCACGGTGGTCGCGCACTGGTTCGGGATAGGCCGCGGCACCGACCTGATGCTTTACGCACTGATCATGGCGTTCAGTTTCACCACGCTGAGCACTTATATGCGGTTCAAGGACTTGGAGCTGCGCTACGCACGACTTGCCCGCGCCGTAGCGCTCGAGAGCGCGCAGCCGCCCGAACCGCGCTAGACCGCACGGGCGTCACGGAAGTACTGCACCGTGCGACGCACACCTTCGTCCAGCGAAACTTGCGGGCGCCAACCCAAAACCCTTTCGGCTAAGCCGATGTCGAGGCAGGACCGCCTCAGGTCGCCCAGCCGCGGCGGATAAAACTCCGGGTCATCGGGTCCGCCGACGGCCGTCGCCACCACCGAATGCAGTTGCCGGTCTGAGGTTTCTATTCCGGTGCCGATGTTGAACCGCTGCCCGCCGCCCGCGTCCCCGCAGGCCTTGATGAAGGCGTCCACCACGTCGTCGACGAACACATAGTCGCGGGTGTTGGTGCCGTCGCCGAACACCTTGGTGCTCTTACCGGACAACAGCGCCTGGGCGAAGATCGCCACCACGCCCGCCTCACCGTGCGGATCCTGGCGGGGGCCGTAGACGTTGGCCGGTGCGATGTGCGAGCAGTCCAGGCCGTACAGATGGCGAAAGGTGTTCAGGTAGATTTCGCCCGCCACCTTGCCCGCGGCATATGGGGATGCCGGGTCGGTGGGCACCGTCTCGGGCGTTGGGTACTGCGGTGGTGTGCCGTAGATGGATCCTCCCGACGAGGTGTGCACGACTTTGCGGACACCGGTGGACCGCGCCGCGTCGGCCAGGCGCACCGTCCCGATGACGTTGACCGACGCGTCGAATTGCGGGTCGGCCACCGAGCGTCGCACGTCGATTTGGGCCGCCAGGTGGAACACCACCTCGGGCCGGTGCTCGTCAAAGATGGCGTGCAGATCCGCGGTCACGATGTCCGCCTCGACGAAGACATGCGCGGGATTGCCGGCCAGATGCTCGAGGTTGGTCGCGCGACCGGTTGCGAAATTGTCCAGTCCTACTACCGTGTGACCTTCGGCCAGCAGACGGTCGACTAGCGTCGACCCGATGAAACCGGCTGCCCCGGTGACCAATGCGCGCACCGGCCCACCATACCGGCGGGCTGCACCGACGACCCGTATACCTCGGGTCGCCCTGGCCGCTGCCGCACTGATCGCGGTGCAGCTGGGCGTACGCGCGGTGCTGGCATTCGGCGGCTACTTCTATTGGGACGACCTGATTCTCATCGGGAAGGCCGGCACCCACGGCCTGCTGTCGCCGTCATACCTGTTCGACGACCACGACGGCCACGTAATGCCGGCCGCCTTCCTGGTCGCCGGCGCCATCATCCGGCTGGCGCCACTGGACTGGACAGGGCCGGCGATCAGCCTGGTGGTGCTGCAGCTGCTGGCCTCACTAGCCCTGTTGCGCGCCCTGTACGTGATCCTCGGCTGGCGTCGGATACTTCTGATCCCGTTGACGTTCGCCCTGTTCACACCGCTGGCCGTGCCCGGGTTCGCCTGGTGGGCGGCAGCCCTGAACTCGCTGCCGATGCTGGCGGCGCTGGCCTGGGTATGCGCCGACGCGATCCTGCTGGTCCGCACCGGCAACCAGCGTTACGCGGCCACGGGCGTGCTGGTCTACTTCGGCGGGTTGCTGTTCTTCGAGAAGGCCGCGGTGATTCCGTTCGTCGCCTTCGCTGTGGCCGCACTGCTGTGTCACGTGCAGGGTGATCGGATGGCTCTGCTGACGGTGTGGCGGGCCGGCCTGCGGTTGTGGATCGCGTCGCTGACATTGACCGTTGGCTGGATGGCGCTCTATCTGGCCGTAGTCAATCAGCAGCGATGGAGTTCCGACCTGTCGATGACGTGGAATCTACTGTTGCGATCGATCAGCCACGGCATCGTGCCGGGTCTGGCCGGCGGGCCGTGGCATTGGGACCGATGGGCACCGGCCTCCCCGTGGGCCACGCCCCCACCGGTGGTGATGGCGCTCGGCTGGCTGGTGCTGATCGGGGTGCTGGCGGTCTCGCTGGTCCGCAAACAACGCATCGGCCTGGTGTGGCTGACGGCGGCCGGTTACACCGTCGCCTGCCAGGTGCCGATCTATCTGATGCGCTCTTCAACGCAGACCGCCCTGGAACTCGCCCAGACGCTGCGGTATCTGCCGGATCTCCTCGTCGTGCTGACGCTACTGGCCGCCGTCGCGTTGAGCGCCCCGAACCGGCCGGTTGCGGCGCGCTGGCTGGACGCCTCGCCGAAACGCACTGTGGTGACAGTGGGTTTGGCAGTGTTGTTCGTGGTCAGCAGCCTGTACTCGACGGCGACGTTTCTTACCAGCTGGCGCGACAACCCCGCACAGCCCTACCTGCAGAACGCCCGCGCCGGTTTGGCCGCCGCGCACGCGACCTCGACTGCACCGCTGCTGGATCAAGAGGTCGATCCGCTGGTGCTGCAACGGGTGGCCGCGCCGGAGAACCTGGCCAGCCACATGTTCGCCCTGTTGCGGGACAGACCGGAATTTGCTACGGCGACAACGCAATTGCGCATGCTGGACAGTTCGGGCCGGCTGGTCGCCGCGAGAGTGACCTGGGTCCGTACCATCGCGCCGGGTCCTACCCCGCAGTGCGGCTATTTCATGCAACCGGATAAGCCGGCGCGGCTGATCCTCGATGGGCCGCTGCTGCCCGCTGACTGGACCGTCGAACTCAATTACCTGGCCAACAGCGACGGCTCGATGACGTTGTCGCTGACACAAGGACCCGACGTCAAAGTTCTGCTGCATCCGGGACTCAACCGGGTCTTCGTCCGGCTGCCGGGCGCCGGGGATGCGATCACCGTCCGAGCCAACACCACCGCGCTGGCGTTGTGTATCGCGTCGGGGCCGGTGGGCTTTCTGGCGCCCGCCTGACCCACGGTGCGGAGAAAGTTGGAGCCGCCTGGGGGAATCGAACCCCCGACCTATTCATTACGAGTGAATCGCTCTACCGACTGAGCTAAGGCGGCATACTCTCGCGCCGGGCGGCACGAGTCTACGGCAGCCGGGCTGGCCCACCCAAGTTGGAATTGCCGCGCGAGCTCAATCGCGCAGTTCCTGGCCGATGGTGGCGACCATGGCGTCGACGGCGAACTTGGGTTTGACGTTGATCGCCAGCGCCTCGCGGCACTCCAGTACCGCCTCGATACAGCGCAGCAGCCGCGCCGGCGTGGCGTGGGCAGCCAGCGCCGCCACCCGGTCGGCCATATCCGGATGATTGGCCCGCACTCTGGCATCCGCCGCCACCACCAGCGCATCCCGGAAATAGGTTGCCAAGTCGATCAGTGCCCTGTCCAGCGCATCGCGCGACGCCCGGGTCTGACGCGACTTTTGCCGCCGCTCGAGATCCTTGATCGCACCCGTGACACCACGCAACACGCCCGCCGTGCCCTTACCGGTGCCGCCGGCCCCGAGAGCCGTCCGCAGCTCTTCGGTCTCGGCCTCGGCACGCTCGGCGGTCAGCACGACAGCCTCGGTCTCGGCCGCGGCCACCAGCTCTTCGGCAGCGGCGTAGGCCCGCGACGGGGTCGCGGCGTCGCGCACCAGTCCCAGCGCCCGCTCACGTCGCTGCCGGGCCTCGGGGTCGGTGGCCAGCCGGCGCGCCCGCCCCACGTGACCACCGCTGACCGACGCCGCCCAGTTCGCCGTCTCGGCGTCCAGGCCGTCGCTGTCGATCAACACGCGCGCGATCGCCTCGGTCGACGGGGTCACCAGCGCGACATGCCGACACCGGGATCGCAGCGTGACCGCAATGTCCTCGGGATCCACTGACGGCGCGCACAGTAGGAACACCGTCGACGGCGGCGGTTCCTCGACCACCTTCAGCAGCGCGTTGGCGGCACCTTCGGTCAACCGATCGGCGTCTTCGATCACCACGATCTGTCGGTGTCCGGTGGTCGGACGGCGCGACGCGATCTGCACGATGGCGCGCATCTCGTCCACGCCGATGGACAGGCCTTCGGGAATCACCCGACGCACGTCGGCGTGGGTGCCGGCCATCGTCGTCGTGCACGCCCGGCAGCGCCCGCACCCCGGCTCCCCATCGGAAGTGCATTGCAGCGCAGCCGCGAAGCACAGAGCTGCAACTGAGCGCCCCGAACCGGGTGGACCGGTGATAAGCCACGCATGTGTCATAGTCCCGTCGCCGGCACCACTGTGAACTGAATCACCACGGGCGGCTTTGGCTGCGGCGAGCAGCTCGGCCTCTACCGGCTGCTGGCCCACCAGCCGCGTAAACACCCCGGACATCACCCGCAACAGTAATGACACCGTCCGACAGATACCGATCGGCCACCATATCGCGACAATTCCGTTACATGTCCGGGCGTTTCGGCAGCTTCAGCCGACTTGCCGAGCTGCTTGTAGGTTTCGGCCAATTCCCTGCTGACCGATACGGTGGGTTGGTGGCAACCGCGGCAGCACTGCCCGGGCGGATCAGCGCATTCGTCCAGTGGGTGGTGCGTACCCCATGGCCGCTGTTCTCGCTGAGCATGCTGCAGGCCGATATCATCGGCGGCCTTTTCGTGCTGGGTTTCCTGCGCTACGGCCTGCCGCCCCAGGACCGCATCCAGTTGCAGGATCTGCCACCCGTCAATTTGGCGATCTTCATCAGCGTGGTGATCGTCTTGTTCCTCGCCGAGTTCGTGGTGAACCTGAAAATGCTGGTGCCGGTTTTCCGATGGCAGCGCCGCGACAATCTGCTCGCCGAGGCTGATCCTGCCGCCACCGAGCTGGCCCGTAGCCGCGCGTTGCGCATGCCGTTCTACCGCGCGCTGACCAGCATGGTGGCCTGGGGCATCGGCGGTGTGGTGTTCATCATCGCCAGCTGGTCGGTGGCCAAGTACACGGCGCCCGTCGTCGCGGTCGCCACGGCACTGGGCGGCGGCGCCGACGCGATCATCGGCTACCTGCAGTCTGAGCGGGTGCTGCGGCCGGTGGCTGTCGCCGCCCTGCGCAGCGGTGTGCCGGAGAGCTTCAAGGCACCCGGTGTCATCTTGCGCCAGATGCTGACCTGGATGCTGTCCACCGCAGTGCCGCTGCTGGCCATTGTGCTGGCCGTGGTTGCCGACAAGACCTCCCTGCTGCATGCCACACCCGAGAAGTTGTTCAATCCCATCCTGTTGCTGGCATTGACGGCGTTGGTCATCGGGCTGATCAGCACTCTGCTGGTGGCCATGTCGATTGCCGACCCGCTGCGTCAGCTGCGCTGGGCGCTGTCCGAGGTGCAGCGCGGCAACTACAACGCGCACATGCAGATCTACGACGCCAGCGAACTGGGCTTGCTACAAGCCGGCTTCAACGACATGGTGCGCGACCTGTCCGAGCGGCAGCGGCTGCGTGACCTGTTCGGCCGCTACGTCGGCGAAGACGTGGCCCGCCGGGCCCTGGAGCGCGGCACCGAGTTGGGCGGGCAGGAGCGCCACGTCGCGGTGCTGTTCGTGGACTTGGTCGGCTCCACCCAGCTGGCCGCGACCCGGCCGCCCGCCGAGGTGGTTCACCTGCTCAACGAGTTTTTCCGGGTGGTGGTGGACACCGTCGGCCGGCACGGCGGGTTCGTCAACAAGTTCCAGGGCGACGCCGCGCTGGCGATCTTCGGTGCGCCCATCGAACACCCGGACGCTTCCGGCGCGGCGCTGGCAGCCGCCCGTGAGCTGCACGACGAACTTCTGCCGGTGATCGGTTCCGCGGAGTTCGGGATCGGGGTGTCGGCCGGTAGGGCCATCGCCGGCCACATCGGCGCGCAGGCCCGCTTCGAGTACACGGTGATCGGCGACCCGGTCAATGAGGCCGCGCGGCTTACCGAGCTGGCCAAACTCGAGGGCGGCCACGTGCTCGCATCGGCGATTGCGGTCAGCGGCGCGCTGGACGCCGAAGCTTTGTGCTGGGATGTCGGCGAGGTCGTCGAACTGCGCGGGCGCGCCGCACCCACTCAGCTGGCCCGACCGCTGAACCTGGCTGCCCCCGAAGAAGCTGCGCCCGCGGAGGTCTCCACCGAGGTAACCCGCTAGTCGCGCCGCGCCGGCCCGGGCCAACTGCGCTTGGCGGCCTTCTTCGCCGGTGCCTTGCGGGTGGTCTTCCGCGCGGGCCGCTTCGCCGGACCCCGGGCCCGCCGGTCGGCCAGCAATTCGGCAGCGCGTTCGTCGGTGATCGAGGCCACGTCGTCACCCTTGCGCAGGCTTGCGTTGGTCTCGCCATCGGTGACGTAGGGCCCAAATCGGCCGTCCTTGATGACCATTGGCTTGCCCGACGCCGGATCAGTCCCCAGCTCGCGCAGCGGCGGCGCCGAAGCACTTTGCCGCCCACCACGTTTCGGTTCAGCATAAATCTTCAGCGCTTCGTCAAGCGTGATGGTGAAAATCTGGTCTTCGGTTGGCAGCGATCGAGAATCGGTGCCGCGCTTCAGGTATGGGCCATAGCGCCCGTTCTGCGCAGTGATCTCCTCGCCCGACGCAGGGTCCACACCGACAACCCGGGGCAGCGACAGCAGTTTGAGCGCATCCTCGAGGGTGACCGTCTGCAAATCCATGGTCCGAAGCAGCGAACCGGTGCGGGGTTTGGGACCGTTGGGCTTCTTGCCCTTCTTGGCGCCCTGAGTGCCATCAGCCCCGTTGCCGCCCGCGTCAGCCGGAGGCTCCGGCAGGATCTCGGTCACATACGGCCCGTACCGGCCATCTTTGGCGACGATCTCGTGACCCGTTTCCGGATCCACGCCCAAGACGCGTCCCTCTTGCGGTGTGGCGAAAAGCTCTTCGGCCACCTCCAGCGTCAGCTCGTCGGGCGTCAGCGAGTCATTGAGGTTGGCCCGCTGCGGCGTCAGTTCGCCGTCGTCGCCGGGCACCATGCGTTCCAGGTAGGCGCCGTTCTTGCCTACCCGAACGTAGATCGGGCGTCCCTGAGCATCGTCAAACAGCTTGATGGAGTTGACTTCTCGAGCGTCGATGCCTTCGAGGTTGACGCCGACAAGCTTTTTCAGGCCCCCGGAGCGGGCCACCGAGTCGGGTACGCCGTGGTCGCCACCGAAGTAGAAGTTGTGGAGCCAGTTGGTGCGGTGCTCCTGGCCGGCGGCGATCGCGTCGAGCTCGTCTTCCATCGCGGCAGTGAACCCGTAGTCCACCAGCCGTCCGAAATGCTGTTCCAGCAGACCGGTGACGGCGAACGCGACCCACGAGGGAACCAGCGCGCTGCCTTTCTTGTACACGTAGCCGCGGTCCTGGATGGTCTTGATGATCGACGAATAGGTCGACGGGCGGCCAATACCCAGCTCCTCGAGCGCCTTGACCAGCGAGGCCTCGGTGTAGCGCGGCGGCGCGTTGGTGGCGTGACCGTCGGGGGTGAGCTCGAGGACGTCCAGCCGCTGACTCTCGGTGAGATGTGGCAGCCGCCGCTCGGCATCGTCAGCCTCGCCGCCAGCCAGCTCGTCCACGGTTTCCACATACGCCTTGAGGAAGCCGGGGAAGGTGATGGTGCGCCCGGTCGCGGAGAACACCACCTGCTGGTCCCCGGATACACCGGCAATCCGCAGGCTCAGCGTGGTGCCGCGCGCGTCGGCCATCTGCGAGGCCACCGTGCGCTGCCAGATCAGCTCGTACAGCCGGAATTCGTCGCCGTCGAGTTCGCGACGCACCGCATCCGGAGTGGCGAACGTCTCACCGGCCGGCCGGATCGCCTCGTGCGCCTCCTGAGCGTTCTTCACCTTGCGGGTGTACTGACGCGGCGACGCAGCAACATACTCCTCGCCGTAGAGCTGACGCGCCTGAGTGCGCGCGGCGTTGATCGCCGACTCCGACAGCGTCGTCGAGTCGGTACGCATGTAAGTGATGTAGCCATTCTCGTAGAGCCGCTGGGCGATGCTCATCGTGCGCTCCGCGGAGAACCGCAACTTACGGCCGGCTTCCTGCTGCAGCGTCGATGTCATGAACGGCGGATAAGGACGCCGGGTGTAGGGCTTCTCTTCCGCCGACGCCACGCTCAGCTGCGCGCCGCGCAATCCCTCGGCTAAGGCGGTCGCGCGCGCCTCGTCGAGCACTAAGACTTCTGGCGAAGCCTCGGTGCCGTTGCGCAGCTGGCCCAGCGAGTCGAAATCGCGACCGGTGGCGACCCGCAGGCCGTCGACGTTGGTCAGCCGGGCGGTGAAGGTGGGCGGCTGGGCTTGCGGGTCGGACACGCTGGCGTCCAGCTGGGCAACGATGTCCCAGTAGGACGCGCTGCGGAAGGCCATGCGGTCGCGCTCGCGCTGCACGATGATACGGGTGGCCACCGACTGAACCCGGCCCGCCGACAGTTTGGGCGCGACCTTCTTCCACAGCACCGGGCTGACCTCATAGCCGTACAGCCTGTCCAGGATGCGGCGGGTCTCCTGCGCGTCGACCAGGTCAATGTCCAGGTCTCGGGGGTGCTCGGCGGCCTCGAGGATCGCCGGTGCGGTGATCTCGTGGAAAACCATCCGCTTGACCGGGATGCGCGGTTTGAGGGTTTCCAGCAGATGCCAGGCGATGGCTTCGCCTTCGCGATCGCCATCCGTGGCCAGATAAAGCTCGTCAACGTCTTTGAGCAAGCCCTTCAGTTCGCTGACGGTGTGCTTCTTCTCAGGACTGATGATGTAGAGCGGTTCGAAGTCAGCGTCGACGTTGACTCCGAGCCTTGCCCACGGCTCCGATTTGAACTTCGCGGGCACGTCGGCCGCGGCTCGGGGCAGGTCCCGGATGTGCCCCCGGGAGGACTCGACGATGTAAGCGGAGCCCAGGTAGCCGGCCAATTTACGCGCCTTGGTCGGCGACTCGACAATGACAAGTCGCCTGGGGCTCCCATTTCCGCCGCTGCCGCGGTCCTTTAGCTTCGGGTCAGCCAACTGCGGTTACGCTCCATCTCTTATCCAGACCCCTTGCGAGACCAGCCTGCAGGAAGAATGACAGGCCAGCGTCGAAAATTCCGGTGAAATTCAGGTACGCCAGCGTTCCTTCGCCCTGCGGGCACCTGACAATTTGGCACCCTAGGGCGCGCCTGCGCAAACCGGCTGCAAACCGAATCCTCGAAACGCAGGTCCTGGCGGGCTGCTAAACCCGGGGCCAGAGCGACAACGCGTCGGCGCCGTCAGGGGGTTCCCCCACGTTCTCTACCAGGCGCGATAACCTGCGACGGCCGCTGATGCGAAGCGCCGGCCGACCGCCGCGGGTGCCGATCAGGGTGGGCGCGATCCCGACCCGCATCAAGGCCGACGCCAGCGGCGAATGGGTGTCGGGCGCGTGTGGATCCAGACCCAGCAGATAATGGTCGCCTTCCGGGCTACCGGCCGCCAGCGTCCACGCCCGCAGCTCGCGCGGCCCGGGCAACCACCGCGGGGGCACCGTCTTGACCGCGCCGCGCGTCCATTCGGCGGCGATGGTGATCAACGAAGGGTTCACCGCTGTCCTCACCAATGGGGTGTCTTCGTCAGTGCGGCTTATCTCGGGTACCAGACCTGCCTCGTGGATCATCTCGGCCAGCGCCGAAGCGCGCCAGAGCTGATCTACGACCACCGAAAGCCGAGCACCCCGAACGTCCGCAGCGCCGACCATGACGATCTGGCCGGAGGCCGCCAGCACCCCGGAAAGATCGGCGACCGCGGGCGGCACCGACTCCGCTGTGAAGAAGGAAAGCTGGCTCACGCCACCGACAGTAGGCCAGGTCGTCGATCCATGCCTTGAGGCATCCGGCGCGGCGGCTTGGGGTTAAGGGTGAGCAGGGCTTCGGCCGGCGGTTTCGCCCCGCTAGATGGAAAACGAAAACCCCCCGGCGGGGCCCGCTAAGCGGGACGCACGGGGGGTTTCCGTGGAGATCTGCTCTTCTCTACAGAGAGCGGACTCCGGTGGCCTGGGGGCCCTTAGGGCTGTGGCCGATCTCGAACTCGACCTTCTGGTTTTCTTCAAGGGTGCGGAAGCCCGTTCCCTGGATCTCCGTGTAGTGGACAAAAACATCCGCGGAACCATCCTCAGGGGCGATGAACCCGAATCCCTTCTCCGCGTTGAACCACTTCACAGTTCCCTGTGGCATTTCTCGATCTTTCCTTTTCTTCTGGGTGCGGTGCACCGCCTTTCGGTGCCCCGGGCCGGGTACGACCGCCATACCTCGCGGAGTCGCCGGAACTTCACCCGACCGATAACCTTCGCAGGAACCGCGGCCGCAACGTCGATCCTGCGAAAGTTTGACACGAACACAGAAGCTGCGACCGCAATCAGTCAATCATGTTCATCGCGTCCGCGACAGACTTGTATCACGGACGGATTCCCGGAGGGTGTGAGATGGCGAGTTTCGGCAGCGACCTGCTTGCCGTTGCGCTCGCCGGTACCGCGGCGGGCGAGCATCCGCTGCGCCATGTCGCCGAGCTGCCATCCCGGAGTGGCCGGCCGCACGGTTGGCCCGAGTGGGCCGAGCCCGATGTGGTCCGCGCGTTTGCCGACCGCGGCATCAGCTCCCCGTGGTCACACCAGTCTGCGGCCGCGGAGCTGGCCCACACCGGCCGTCATGTGGTGATAAGCACCGGCACCGCGTCGGGCAAGTCACTGGCCTATCAACTTCCCGTCCTCAATGCGCTGGCGACGGACCCGCGGGCACGGGTGCTGTACCTGTCGCCGACGAAAGCGCTCGGTCACGACCAGTTGCGCGCCGCGCACGCACTGACCACAGCCATTCCGCGGCTGCATGACGTCGCGCCCACCGCCTACGACGGCGACAGTCCCGACGAGGTGCGCCGCTTTGCACGGGAGCGCTCCCGATGGCTGTTTTCCAACCCCGACATGATTCATTTGTCGATATTGCGCAACCATGCCCGCTGGGCCGTCCTGTTGCGTGGCCTTCGCTTCGTGATCGTCGACGAATGTCACTACTACCGTGGTGTTTTCGGCTCGAACGTGGCGATGGTGCTGCGCCGCCTGTTGCGGCTGTGCGCGCGATATTCGGCCGCGCCGACGGTGATCTTCGCCAGCGCAACGACGGACTCGCCGGGCGCGACGGCCGCTGAACTCATCGGCGTTCCGGTCGAAGAGGTGATCGAAGACGGCTCACCCCAGGGGGCCCGGACGGTGGCATTGTGGGAGCCGGCGTTGCGGACCGATCTGACCGGCGAGAACGGTGCGCCGGTGCGCCGCTCCGCCGGTGCCGAGGCGGCGCGCGTGATGGCCGACCTGATCGCTGAGGGAGCCCAGACCCTGACGTTCGTTCGGTCGCGCCGCGCTGCGGAATTGACCGCGCTGGGTGCACAGGCGCGGCTGGACGACATCGCTCCGGAGCTGTCCCAAACGGTGGCGTCGTATCGGGCCGGTTATCTCGCCGAGGACCGTACCGCGCTACAGCGCGCCCTGGCCGACGGCCGGCTGCGCGGTCTGGCCACCACCAATGCACTGGAGCTAGGGGTCGACATCGCTGGGCTGGACGCGGTGGTGCTCGCCGGTTTCCCCGGGACGGTCGCCTCGTTCTGGCAGCAGGCCGGCCGGTCAGGCCGCCGCGGCCAGGGTGCGCTGGTCGTGCTGATCGCCCGCGACGATCCGCTGGACACGTATCTGGTCCACAACCCCGCCGCGCTGCTGGACAAGCCGGTCGAGCGGGTCGTGATCGATCCTGCCAACCCCTACATCCTCGGTCCCCAACTCCTGTGTGCCGCAACTGAACTACCGCTCGACGCAGCCGAGATCCGGGATTTCGGCGCCGCAGAGGTGGCCGAAGGTCTGGTCGACGACGGGCTGCTGCGGCGGCGCAACGGTAAGTACTTTCCCGCGCCTGGCCTAGAACCGCATGCTGCGGTGGACATCCGGGGCTCGACGGGCGGTCAGATCGTCATCGTGGAGGCGGACACCGGGCGGCTGCTAGGCAGCGTCGGGGTCGGTCAAGCCCCGGCTTCGGTCCACCCGGGAGCGGTATACCTGCATCAGGGCGACAGTTACGTCGTCGACTCTCTGGATACCCAGGACGGGATCGCATTCGTCCATGCCGAGGATCCCGGCTATGCGACGTTCGCGCGCGAACTCACCGACATCGCCGTCACCGGTACTGGTGAACGCTCCCAGTTCGGGCCCGTCACGCTGGGTCTGGTGCCGGTCAGGGTCACCCACCGGGTCGTGGGCTACCTACGCCGCCGGCTTTCCGGGGAGGTGATCGACTTCATCGAGCTCGACATGCCGGAACACACCCTGGCCACGACCGCGGTCATGTACACCATTACTCCGGAGGCATTACTGCACAAGGGTATTGATGCGCCGCGGATACCCGGGTCGTTGCATGCCGCCGAGCATGCGGCCATTGGCCTGCTGCCGTTGGTGGCCAGCTGCGACCGGGGAGACATCGGCGGCATGTCCACCGCGATCGGTCCCGATCCTTTTGGCCTGCCCAGTGTCTTCGTCTATGACGGCTATCCGGGCGGGGCGGGGTTCGCTGAACGGGGCTTCCGCCAGGCACGCACGTGGTTGGGTGCGACCGCCGCGGCCATCGAGGCGTGCGAATGCCCGAGCGGATGCCCGTCGTGTGTGCAGTCCCCCAAGTGCGGCAACGGCAACGACCCGCTTGACAAGGCGGGCGCTGTGCTAGTGCTGCGCCTAGTGCTTGCTCAATTGCCTTACGAGTAACGCTGAGCAATCCGCCGGACGACGACCGACCCCTCGACGGTCGACCTCCACGGATCTGCATGGTGACGGCCGCCCCGAGAGCGCATTCCCTTTTTTTGCTAAAGAAATGCAGGCGTGCCATCGCACAGCGCGACGAACGGTCGCACAACACGAGCCGTTCGCACTCCCGCCTACGCGGGCGCAGCAGCGAAACTACCAAGACTGCGACGGTATTTGCAACCTCAATGGCTACCCCGCTGGCGGCGAAGGCGGTTGGTTGATGTCCCGGGAACTCGGGCTTCCACCAGCGTCGCCGGCGAAGGGACGGCAGTAGCCTTGAGCAAAGCCCGAGATATGTTGCCCCGGCGCGCGATATGATCGTCTCCGGAGGCCGTGGCGGCGGGGCCCTGGGTGCAGCGCCCGCGCTCAGCAAAGGTGATGAGGGCGGCGCCAGCGAAGCGAGCGGCCGCTGGTTCGCATAAATCCAGCAGCACAACATGATTGGTGCCCGAGCACACCCGGGCCGCCCCTGACCCCTCTACCGCCGTTAAAATCAGCCGCATGGCCCACGACTGGTTGCTCGTGCAGACGCTGGGAGATGAACCCGCAGTTGTAGCGCAGGGGCGGCAACTCAAAAACCTCGTCCCGATTACGACGTTTCTGCGCCGCAGTCCCTATCTCTCCGCGGTCCGCACAGCGATCGCCGAGTCGGTGCAGACCGGCCAGAGCCTGACCAGCATCACCCCCAAGCGCGACCGCGTCATCCGCACCGAACCGGTGGTGATGTCCGACGGCCGTATCCACGGTGTGCATGTGTGGACCGGCCCTGCCGACGCCGAACCGCCGGAGCGGCCGACTCCCGGGCCGCTGAAGTGGGACCTGACCCTCGGCGTGGCTACCGACACCAGGGAGTCGCTGGCCAACAGCGGCAAGAATCCCGAAGTCGAAGTCACTTTTGGCAGAGCCTTCGCAGAAGATCTTCCATCGCGGGAACTCAATCCGAACGAAACTAAGGTGCTCGCCATGGCGGTCAAGGCCCAGCCTGGCCAAACACTCTGCAGTACCTGGGATCTCACCGATTGGCAGGGAAATCCCATCCGGATAGGTTTCGTCGCGCGCACTGCTTTGGAACCGGGACCAGACCGCCGGGACCACCTGCTCGCACGGGCGATGAACTGGCGTGCCGAACTCAAGGGCCCGGTGGTGTCGACAGACGATCTGGCGCAGCGGATCCTCAACGGACTGGCGCAGGCCGGAGTCCACCGGGCACTCGTCGACCTCAAAACCTGGACCCTGCTGAAATGGCTCGACGAGCCCTGCACCTTCTATGACTGGCGGGACAGCGAGTCGGACAGGCCGAAGGTTCATCCCGATGACGAACAGCTGCTGTCCTCGATGACAAAGGAATTCGCCAATGGTGCAACCAGTCGGGTACTGCGAATGCGGGGCCACGACGTCGATTGGGTGCCGGTGCATGTCACGGTCAACAGGGTGGAACTCGAACCGGATACCTTCGCCGGACTGGCTTCACTGCGATTGCCTACCGATGAGGAACTCGCCGCCGCGGGACTGTCGAAAGCCCCAGGCGATACCACCTAGCTACCCCGTCCCGACCGGCCCCGCCCGTGCGGCCGCCCGCGCCGCGCCGGCAAAGACGACCGCTACCCGAACGGTGATGACGACATCGAGATCGTCCACCTCGCATTGGGTGTCACCGACCCGCATCTCGCGGGCAACCGCCGTCGCACGGGCGCAGGCCGCTTCGATTCCGGACGGTAGCCGGGCCGCGGCAGCCAACGCGGCCAGATCGGCCACCGTCTGCGCACGATGACGTGCCACCACCACCGAGCCGAGCCATGCACCGGCGCCCGTGACGCACAGTAGCACCGCGACCATCGCAGCCGCGACTACGGTGGCCGAGCCCCGGTCACCCCAACGGCTCCGCCGCCGAAACCGCCTTGGCCGCAATATCCAATGTGGGCAATAGCTTTGAGTGTGCGACGACCGTGGCCACAAGGAAATCGCCGTCCCGATGCACCTGGACGTTTGCCCCAACGGGCGCGATGCGGCGAGCGGCGTCGATCGCCGAGCGTTGGTCACCGCGCGCAGCCAGACGGGCGGCCTCGCGGGCGGCGTCGATACAGCGCACCTGCATCGACACCGCGGTGACACCGGCCAGGCACAGCACCAGCACCACGACCAGCGCGGCGATCGCCAGTGCCGCCTCAACGGTGCTCGCACCCGCGCAACCGGCTAGACCTTGGTATTGAGGGCGCGACCGATGATGTTGGTCAGCGCCGACACGATGGAATCTCCGGTGACGACGGTGTAGAGGATCGCGCCAAAGGCGGCCGCGGCTATCGTGCCGATGGCGTATTCGACCGTGGACATACCCGCCTCGTCGGTCGCCAAGACCGTCATGCGCGCCAGGAATACGCGAAAAATGTTGATCACCAATACATTCCTTTCTTTGCTCACTTGGCACGTGGTCAGTCGCGCGCGGCCTCACAGCAGGCCCGACTGCAGAACATCACCGGCCAACCCAGCCACCACCGGAACAATGCCCAGGCACACAAACGCCGGCAAAAAGCACAGTCCGAGTGGTCCGGCGATCAAAACCCCGGCCCGTTCGGCGGTTGCGGCGGCTGCGTGTGCAGCGTCGTGACGACACTGATCGGCCAATTCGGCGACGCCGTCGGCCAGCGCCGCGCCTGAGGACGCCGAACGCCGCGCCAGTCGCAGCAGCGCATCGGTCTGCGCGTCGACCGAGCTGACCGGCAGGTCCGGCGAAATCGACCATGCGACGCCTGCATCGGCGCCCAGTGCCAGCAGATCGGCAGCGCGGCGCAACACCCGGGCCAGCTTCGGTGGCGCGGACGGGGCGGTCGCGGCCACAGCGGTCGACACCGCCATGCCCGCCGCCAAGCACACGGCCAGGACGTCGAGACTAGATGCGACTGCCAGTGGGTCCGCGCCATGTGCCGGCCCTTGCAGCAGCCGCTGCCGCAGCCGATGCGCACGGGCCGGTAGTCCGGCGCGCGCCCGCACCACCGACGGGCCGGGGCCGACCCACAATGCCACGGCCAGCAGCACCGCCGCGGTATTCACGCCTCAGCTCCCGCTCGCTGTGGTCCTGGCCCGCGGCCGCCTTCGGGACTCACGACGCCAGCCGATCGGTGATGCGATCCGACCACAGCAGCCCGCCGCACGCCAGCGTCGACCCGACAACCAACAGCCACCCGCCCGCGTGTCCGCTCAGCAAAAAATTCAACGGTTTGGCCCCGATCAGTTGACCTAGCAGCACCCCCAGCACCGGCAGGCCCGCCAGTATCGCCGCGGTGGCGCGCGCTCCGGCCATGCCCGATGCCACTCGCGCCGAGAACCGTTGCCGCTCAGCGATATCGCGTTGCGCGGCACGCATCAGGGTGGCTATCGCCAGCCCGTGGTCACCGGCCAGCTGCCAGCACACCGCGAGTCGATCCCAGTGCGCGGGCAGGGCCGACGATCGGGCCGCGGCGCGCAGGCCGGCCGTGACGTCTGCACCCAATCGAGCCCGCGCCGCGACCGCGCGCAACGACACAGCAACCGCGCCGACTGTTTCGTCGGCGGCGACACAGAACGCGCGCACCGGATGAGAACCCACTCGCAGTTCGCCGACCAGCACATCGAGGGCGGTTTCCAGCGTTCGACCCTCGTCCATAGCGCGCCGGATACGACGGCGGCGACGGTAACGCAGGCTCGCGGTTACGCCCACAACCGCGACGGCGAGGACCGTCGTCAGCGGCAGCAACACAACGGCGGCAACCGCGGCACACGCAGTGATGCAGGAACCCCAACAAGCATCGAGTAGCGGAATCCGCCGACGGGCACGGGCCGACGGCATGAGCCGGCGCCGCGGTGACGACGGAAAAACCATGAGCGCCAGGGCCAACAGCAGCGCACCAGCCATTGGGCCGTTCATGCCGGCATCCTGCTTCGCAGCAAGCGATGCAGATCGTCCGCATCGTCTGTCATCCCCCGGTTCGCGTGCCAGACTGTGACCGCACGGACCCGCCCGTCAATTTGGCGCAGCACCGCGATCTCGCTCAGCCTGCGACTGCCGGCCCGGTCCCGCGCGACATGCAGCAGCACCTGGACCGCCGCGGCGAGTTGACTGTGCAGCGCGGCGCGGTCGAGACCGCCGAGCGCGCCCAACGCCTCCAGCCGGGCGGGAACCTCGCCCGGGTTGTTGGCATGCACTGTGCCCGCCCCGCCGTCGTGGCCGGTGTTCAGCGCCGCCAGCAGATCGACCACTTCGGCGCCCCTGACCTCGCCGACCACGATGCGGTCAGGCCGCATCCGCAGCGCCTGCCGAACGAGTTGGCGCACCGGGACTTCACCGACACCTTCGACGTTGGCGCACCGCGCCACCAGCTTGACCAGATGCGGATGTCGGGGTGCCAGCTCGGCGGCATCCTCGACGCAGACGATCCGTTCGGTGGGCGAAACGGCGCCCAGCACCGCCGCCAACAAGGTTGTTTTCCCGGCCCCAGTTCCACCACACACCAGGAAGGCCAACCGAGCGGCGATGATGTCGGCCAGCAGTGCAGCGGCTTGGGGGTCGATCGCGCCCGCCGCGGTCAGGGCAGCCAAATCCTGAGTGGCTGGCCGCAATACCCGCAGCGACAAGCAGGTGCCTCCGGCCGCCACAGGCGGCAGCACCGCGTGTAACCGCACCGCGAACCTTCCGGCACCGATGCCGGTCAGCTGACCGTCCACCCAAGGCTGCGCGTCGTCGAGACGCCGGCCGGCAGCCAAGGCCAGCCGCTGCGCCAACCGCCGCACCGCCGCCTCGTCGGCAAAACGAATCTCACTGCGCCGCAATCCATTTCCATTGTCAACCCACACCGCATCGGGTGCGGTGACCAAGACATCGGTAGTGCCGTCCGCACATAACAACGGTTCGAGGATGCCGGCACCGGTCAGTTCGGTCTGCAGCACCCGAAGATTGGCAAGAACCTCGGTATCACCGAGCATCCCGCCGGACTCGGCGCGGATCGCGGCGGCCACCACGTTGGGCCGCAGCGGGGCGGATTCGGATGCTAGCCGTTCGCGCACACGTTCAATCAGTGAGCCGCTCACGCCGCCCTACCGGTCTGCGGAGACCCCGCCCGCGGCAGCACGGCAAGCACTCGGCGAGCCGCCACCGCCAGCGCAGATCGCCATCCTAGTCGCAGACCTCCGCGTTCCAACTGCCCGGCGAGTTGCGGCTGAGCCCTCATGGACGCCAGCAGCGGCAGGCCGGTGATATCGGCGACCTCAGCTGCCCGCAATCCCCCCGGCGACGGACCACGCACGACCAACCCGAGATTGGGATTGATCGTGGCCAGCACCGGCGCCATCGCCGCGGTCGCCGCGCACGCCCGCACATCGCAAGGGCTGACAACGACAACAAGATCGGCGGCATCCAGCGCGGCTTGGGTCGCATCGGTGAGACGACGGGGAAGATCGCAGACCACGGTGACGCCCCCGCGGCGGCCGGCATCGACAACGGCGTCCACCGGTCCGGCGTCCAACTCGTACTCGCGCCGAGTGCCAGACAGCAAGCTGATTCCGCGGTGTCGCGGCAGGGCCTCGCGCACAGCTGACCAGTTGAGCCGTCCGCCCTGTAACGCCAAGTCGGGCCAACGCAGACCCGGTGTGGTCTCGCCGCCCACCAGCAGATCGATGCCGCCGCCCCACGGATCGAGGTCCACCATGAGCGCGTCGGTGGCGACCTGCGCCAGAGCGACCGCCAGCAAAGAGGCGCCGGCCCCACCGCAGCCCCCAATGACAGCGATGACTTCGCCGCGCAGCCCGTCGTCGCGCGCCGATTCGGCGGCGTCGGCGAGCTCGCGGATCAATTCATGCTCTTGCTCGGGCAGCCTCAGCACATGCTGGGCGCCGACCGTGATAGCTGCCGCCCACGTCGTCGTCACGGGTTCGGCGACGGTCAGCACGCTGACATGATGGCGCCGCGGCAGCGCCGCCCGCCCACACCGCTCGGCCGCCGCCTCGTCCAGCAGCACAGCCGCGGCAGCCGACCAGGTCTTCCGACTCACCGCAGATTCGCCGCCGGCATGAACCACCCGCACACCGACCGCCGCGGCCATCCGGTCCAACTCGTCACGCAACTGCGAATCGGTCAGCACCGCCAACACACCGGAGGAGCCGGTTGGTCCGGTGCGGGCGGTGTTAGTCACCCACTTACCGTGCAGGGCCGTTACCTTGGCACACCAGTCCCAAAGGCGGATTTGTGGAAAGAGACGCTTCTGTGCACAAACTCGTCGGCCCAGCGATCACACCGAACACACACGACGCGATCCCGCAACGCTCGGGCAGGTGGACTAAGCACTCTAGCGACGGAAAAATTTACCCCGGAAAAGGGACGACCCCCGCCAGGGGGGAGGAGGCGAGGGTCGTCGTGTATCAGCCCCGGGGGGTCGGGCTGATACACCCTCGGCTCAGGCCGAGTACTGCTTACTATACACATGACAGTGCGGACTCACGCAAGTAATCACGGCAATCAAAAAAACACTTTGAGCCGCAAAAACGCCATCTACACAGTCGACTGCACGTGCCTGAGCGGGCATTTCGAGTGCAACATCGCGGCCCCGTCGGATCGCCGACCTATGCTGGGTCGGTGACCGTCTCCGACCCGGCCGCGCAGCAAACCTCACCGCAAACAGCGGCGACCGCCGCTCCCGCCGCGCGCACCGCCGCATTCTTCGACTTGGACAAGACCATCATCGCCAAGTCCAGCACGCTGGCGTTCAGCAAACCATTCTTCGACCAGGGACTGCTCAACCGGCGTGCCGTGCTCAAGTCGAGCTACGCCCAGTTCATCTTTCTGCTCTCCGGTGCTGATCATGACCAAATGGACCGGATGCGCACCCACATGACCAACATGTGCACCGGTTGGGATGTGGCACAGGTCAAGTCGATCGTCAACGAAACATTGCACGACATCGTGACTCCGTTGGTGTTCGCTGAAGCCGCGGACCTGATCGCCGCCCACAAATTGTGCGGCCGCGACGTCGTCGTGGTCTCGGCGTCCGGAGAGGAGATCGTCGCGCCGATCGCCCGGGCGCTGGGCGCTACCCATGCGATGGCGAGCCGAATGGTCGTCGAGGACGGCAGGTACACCGGCGACGTTGCGTTCTACTGCTACGGCGAGAACAAGGTGCAAGCGATCCGCGAGTTGGCTGCCCGCGAGGGCTACCCGCTGGAACACTGCTACGCCTACTCCGACTCGATCACCGACCTGCCGATGCTCGAAGCCGTCGGCCACCCCAGTGTGGTCAACCCTGACCGCGGCTTGCGCAAAGAAGCCACTGAGCGCGGTTGGCCGGTGTTGGTGTTCTCCCGGCCGGTGTCCCTGCGCGACAGAATTCCGGCGCCATCGGGTGCGGCGATCGCAACCACGGCTGCGGTGGGCATCAGTGCACTGGCCGCCGGAGCGGTTACCTACTCGTTGCTGCGCCGCTTCGCGTTCTAGCCCCGGCCAGCCCGGGCCGAGTCCCGCTCACAGCAAACGAATTGTTCGCGCAATCCGGTGCACCTTCGCAACATTCGCAGAATTGGGCCTTGCTGTGCTAAGGGTCTAGTAGTACAAAGGAACCACGGAAGCCCGGTGAGGCCTAGGTCGAGCCGGAAGAGAAGGTTCGATCTCCCGATCCGGGCGCCCAAAGCACGGTTCCCGGCACCCACGCGGAGTCATAGCCGCGATAATGGCAGAAGTGTTGCGGGCCTGCGTAATTGCGAAAAGCGAAAGGTGTCGACAGCCCTTTGGGTGGGGTTGCAGCCGGAAGTGTCGCAAGATCGCCGAGGCCAACCCACGCAGCCCCAAGATGCACGCTTGGTAACCGGGTTCCGTGTTAGCGGGCGGCGGACCGAATAGTTCGGAACGCCGCCCGCTTTACATTTTGCGGGAACGATTCTCCGGCGCCGTTTCGAAGTCCGCCGGCTACCAATCGGCTATCGACTCGGTAGGGACTCGGCGATTGAGAAAGCCTCCTGCGCGCCGGCTTGCATCGCCCGGCAACACAGCAGCAGCCAGGCTCCCACACCGTCCGGCGTGCCGTCGGCGAACCCGCGTGCGGCCTCACGATAATCCGCCGGTTGGCGCATCCAACTCACCTCTGGCACACCCAATCCGTGTGGATCCAGCCCGCTGGCGATAGTCACCAGCCGCGACACCGCGCGGGCCACCACGCCGTCCGCGCTGCCAAACGGCTTCAGCGTCAACAGCTCTCCGTGTGCGACCGCGGCGACCACCGGTGCCGACGCCCGCGTGCGGCCGGTCACCAGATCCGCCAGCAACTCCAGACGCGGCCCAACCTCGGCATCGGCCCGCGGGCGACCCAGCCGGTCGTCATCGACCTGGTCGGCCGCAGCCAGCATGTGCAGGCGGGCCAACGCTTGCAACGGCGCCCGCTGCCATATCCCGACCAGGGGGCCCCCACCGCCCTCCAGCGCCTGGGCCACCCGCAGCGCCCCGCCGAACACCGGATCGCTGACCTGCACGCCCTCCGCTAAGTCGTCCAGTCGCACGGGACCGCCATCGAGCACCGACGAGGCGCGCGCCGCCCGCAACGCCGCTTCGGCGGCCGTCGCCGGCCAGCCCCGCAGGTTGGCCCGGTGTCGGTGAGCCCGACTCAGCGCGTCGCGGGCCCGGTCGCTGGCCTCGGCCACGCCAGGCAGCTCCATCAGCGGGGCCAGCGGGTCAGCGGTCACAGGTTGTCAACCTATCTCCGGCGGTGCCGGCGCGCGGGGAATGGCCTCCAACAGCTGGCGGGTGTACTCGTGGCTGGGCCGGTTGAACAGCTCCTCGGTGGGCGCCTGCTCCACCACTCGGCCGGCCCGCATCACCAGGACGTCGTCGGCGATCTGCCGGATCACCGCCAGATCATGGCTGATGAACAAGTAGGTCAGGCCCAGTTCGGCCTGCAGATCGCCCAGCAGGTCCAATATCTGCGCCTGCACCAAGACGTCGAGAGCCGAGACCGCCTCGTCGCACACCAGCACCTCGGGCTGCAGCGCCAGCGCCCGAGCGATTGCGACCCTTTGCCGTTGACCACCCGACAGCTCACGGGGCAGCCGCCCTAACACCGACGACGGCAGCGCCACCTGGTCGACGAGGTTGTGCACCGCCTGCTCGCGCTGCCTGCGCTCACCGATCCGGTGGATTCGCAACGGTTCCTCGATGGCGCGAAACACCGAGTACATGGGATCCAGGCTGCTGTAAGGGTTCTGGAACACCGGCTGCACTCGCCGGCGAAAAGCCAACGCCTTATCCCGACCCAATGAGTCGTCGATCTGGGTGCCGTCGAAAACCACCGAGCCCGAAGTGGGTTGCAGCAGACCGAGCACCATCCGCGCCAGGGTCGACTTCCCCGAACCCGACTCGCCAGCGATCGCCAGGGTGCTCGCCCGGCGCAGCCGAAACGACACGGCGTCGACGGCACAAAATTCCGCTCGCCGCCACGGTGCCCCACGGGACTCGCGGAAGACCTTGGTCAGCTCCGAGACGACGAGAATGTCCCCGGAGACTTCGGACACCTCGGCACGTTGGGCATCGGTCGCCGTCCGCGACCGGGTCCGCGCCGAACTCCTGGCCGCCAGCGACGGAGCTGCGGCCACCAGCCGTCGGGTGTACTCGTGTTGAGGGTTCTGCAGAATTGACTGTGCCGCACCGGATTCCACCATCACTCCGCGATGGACGACGACCACGGATTCGGCCCGCTCGGCGGCCAGCGCCAGATCGTGGGTGATCAGCAGCAGCGCGGTACCCAGTTCTTCGGTGAGGCGCTGCAGATGGTCGAGTACCTGCCGCTGCACGGTGACGTCCAGCGCGGAAGTCGGCTCATCGGCGATCAGCAGCCGCGGCCGGCCCGCCAACCCGATGGCGATCAGCGCACGCTGACACATCCCGCCGGACAACTGATGCGGGTACTTGGCCGCTTGTTTCACCGGATCCGGCATACCAGCCTCGGCGAGCAGTTCCACCGCCCGTCGGCGCGCCTGGCGACCATCAGTGTTGGCCCGCAACGCCTCCCGGATCTGAAAGCCGACTTTCCAGACCGGGTTGAGGTTGGTCATCGGGTCTTGGGGTACATAGCCGATGGAACGGCCTCTGATCGACCGGAGCAACCGGCGGTCGGCCGCAGTGATGTCGAGCCCGTCGAAAACAATGCGCCCGGCGGTAATTCGTCCGCCTGGTGGGAGCAGTCCAAGGATCGCGGCGGCCATGGTGGATTTCCCCGAGCCCGATTCGCCCACGACAGCGACGGTCTGGCCACCCTGGACGCTCAGATCCACGTTGCGAACTGCGGGGGCGTCGTTGCCGAACCTGACTTCCAGGCCCTCGATCGACAACAGCGGCGATGCTCCGGCGCTCATGCCCGCCACGCCCGGGACGCCGGATCCAGGGCGTCGCGTAAAGCATCGCCCATCATCATGAAGGCCAAAACCGTAATCGCCAGCGCGCCGGCGGGATAAAAGAGTATGGGCGAGCCCGATCGCAGCCGTGTCTGCGCCAGGTTGATATCGCCGCCCCAGGACACCACCGATGGAGGCAATCCGACCCCGAGGTAGGACAGCGTGGCCTCAGTGACGATGAAGAGGCCAAGGGCGATCGTTGCCACTGCGATAACCGGACCCAAGGCATTGGGCAGCGCGTGCCGCAGCAGAATTTGAAATCTACTCAGCCCCAATGCTTTAGCTGCAAGGACATAGTCACTGGCGCGCACCTGAAGCACCGCGCCACGGGCGATCCTGGCCACCTGCGGCCAGCCGAACAAGGCTAAGATGGCGATCACCGTCCACACCGCGCGGTGGTGCATGACTTGCATGAGCACGATGGCGGCCAGCAGCAGCGGCAATCCGAAGAACACGTCGGTGATGCGCGAGACCACCGCGTCGACCCAGCCGCCGTAGAAGCCGGCCAGTGCGCCCAGCGCTCCGCCAACGACGAAGACGACCAGCGTGGCCCACAGCCCAACGGCGACCGAGGCCCGGGCACCGTAGACGGTGCGCGCGTAAATGTCGTGGCCCTGCAAGTCGGTGCCGAACCAGTGAGCGGCCGACGGAGGAAGCAGGCTCTGGCTGGGATCGGCATAGGTTGGATCGGCTCCGGTGAACAACGCCGGAAACATCGCGACGACAAGGATCAACAGAATCAACAGGGCGGCGACGACGAACTTCGGGCGTCGGCGCAGCCCACGCCAGGTGTCGCGCCAGAAGCCACTCCGGGCCGCTATCTGCTCAGCCATAGCGGATCCGTGGGTCCAGGGCCGCGTACAGCAGATCGACCATCAAGTTGGTGATCAGATAGATCAGCACCAGCACCGTCACTATCGACACCACGGTCGGCGCCTCTTGCCTGGTGACAGCTTGATACAGCACACCGCCGACGCCGTGGATGTTGAAGATGCCTTCAGTCACAATGGCTCCGCCCATCAGTGCCCCCAGATCGGCCCCAAGGAAAGTCACCACCGGGATCAGTGAGTTGCGCAGAATGTGCACCGTCACCACACGGGGCCGCGACAACCCTTTGGCGGTGGCGGTACGGACGTAGTCGGCGTGTGCATTGGCGGCCACCGCGGATCGGGTCAACCGCACCACGTAGGCGAATGACACCGAGCCCAAAACGATTCCCGGTAACAGCAGACGCGCAAACGTCGCCCGTTCGCCCACCGTGACCGGTGCGATGCCCAGCCGGACCCCGAACAGGAACTGGGCCAGAAAACCCAGTACGAAAATCGGGATCGCGATGATGATGAGTCCGGTGATCAGCACTGTGGAATCGAAGATCCCACCCTGACGGAGGCCGGCGATCACTCCGAATCCGATCCCCAGCACGGCCTCCACGGCCAGCGCGATCAGCGCCAGCCGGAGGGTGACCGGAAACGCATGTGCCAGAACGTCGCTGACCGGCAACCCGGAATAGGCACGACCCAAGTCGCCATGCAGAACGCCCCCCAGGTAGCGCAGGTACTGCAGTATGAACGGATCGTCGAGGTGGTAGCGGGCACGCAGCTGCGCTGCCACTGCAGGAGTCAGCGGGCGGTCCCCCGCCATCGCGGCCACCGGGTCACCAGGCAGCAGGAAGACCATGCCGTAGATCAGCAGCGTGGCACCGAGGAAAACGGGCACCATCACAGCGATCCTGCGCGCGATGTACCAACCCATCGCTCAGGCCTTGACGATGTTCTCGTAGTCGGGCAGACCGTTCCAGGTGACCGTGACGCTGCTCAACTGCGGCGACCATCCGACCACGCTGATGTAGTCCCAAAGTGAAACAACGGGCATGTCGTGCAACAAGATTCGCTGTGCGTCGTTGGCCAGCACATCGGCCTGCTGCAGGTTGGGCGCGGCTTCTGCAGCCGCCAGCGCCGCGTCGAACCTCCCGCTGGAGTAGCCGACGTCGTTGGATCCCGCGCCGGTGGCAAACAGTGGGCCAAGGAACTCGATCATCGATGGATAGTCACCTTGCCACCCGGCGCGGAAGGCGGTCGCGATGGTGCGGTTGGTGATCTGGCTGCGGAAACCGGCAAAGGTAGGCTGCGGCGCGCCGACCGCGTCGATGCCCAGCACGTTCTTGATGCTATTGGCCACGGCGTCCACCCACTCCTGGTGGCCGGCGTCGGCGTTGTAAGCGATCGCGTATGGGCCGCTCCATGCCGAGATCGCGTTGGCTTGCGACCAGAGTCGCCGCGCCTGGTCGGGATTGAAGTCCAACGCGTCGCTGCCCGGTAGGTTCGGGTCAAATCCCGGCAACGACCGGGCGGTGAAATCGCGCGCCGGACTGCGGGTGCCGACAAAGATCTGCTGGCAGATTTGCGGTCGGTTGATGGCAGCCGACAACGCAAGGCGGCGCAACCGGCCTTCCTCGCCGCCGAAATGCGGCAGCCGCAACGGGGTATCGAGGCTCTGGTTTATCGCCGCGGGGCCGACGGTGACGTGATCACCCAGGTCGCGCTTGTAGATCGGTAGCGCGCTGGGCGGAATCGTGTCCAGGACATCGAGATTGCCCGACAACAGATCGGCGTAGGCGGTGTCCAGGTTGGCGTAGAACTCGAACCGCAGGCCTTTGTTATGGGGCTTGCGGTTGCCGTGGTAGTCGGGGTTGCGGCGCAGGTCGATTCTGACGTTGTGCTCCCAGGCCGGCCCGTCTGGGCTGTCAGCGAGTTTGTACGGGCCGTTGCCAATGGGGTTGCGGCCAAAAGCGGTCATGTCCCGAAATGCCGCGTCCGGCAGCGGATAGAAGGTGCTGTGGCCCAACCGCAACGTGAAGTCGATGGTCGGCGCCTTCAACCGCACGGTGAACTCGAGATCATTGAGCACCTGCAGGCCGGACATGGTGGTCTGCCCGGTTTTGGGAGCCGGCTTTCCGTCCCTTGTCACGCCGGCGACCTCGTCGAACCCCTCGATCGGGCTGAAAAAGCTCTGCTGCAGTTGAGCATTGGTACTCAGGGCCCCATAGTTCCACGCGTCGACGAAGGAGTGGGCTGTCACCGGCGAGCCGTCGGTGAACTTCCAGCCCGGTTTGAGGGTGATGCGGTAGTTGACGTTGTCGGTGGTCTCGATCGACTGGGCAACCTCCGCCGACGGTTTGCCGCTGGCGTCATAGGACATCAGCCCGGCGAACAGCCGATCGATGATCCGTCCGCCATTGCTGTCGTTGGTACTGGTCGGGATCAGTGGGTTCGGCGGTTCCCCGCCGTTGACCACCACCAGATCGGGGCTGAGGACACCGCCGCCGCAGCCGGCCAGCGACGCGACCGCCAGCATTCCGGCAACAATGACAGCCGCCGCGGCCCGCATCCGACGCATGACAGCGACCCTAGGGCCTGCGGCCGCGCCCACTGTGTAGGGACCGACCATGAGCGGCGGTGAAGTGCCGCCTCCGCACGTTTATCAGCCGGCGGTGACGGGGTGCACCTCCAGCAGGCAGGCGTCGATGGTTGCCGGCACGGTGAACACCTGGACGATGTCAGGAGGGCTGACGCCCAGGTCGGTGTAGGTGGGGCACTCGTTGCCGCTGCCGTCGATGGCCATGCCCTCCAGGATGGCCTGCGCCTGTGTCGATAGCGACACAGTGACAGTGGGCGGCACATCGACGTCGGCCGGCAGGCCGCCCATGTACCCGCGCAGCGTGGGCTGGGCATGGATGGGCGGCCCGCCGGCGCCCGAGTCGACTCCGGGATAGCCGGTGAGCGTGCATGGCTCCGCGCCGCCGGCGAGGGTGAATATCAGCGTCAGCGCGCGGTGGCCGACGGCGCCCTGAGTCGGGGAAGCACTCACCGCGATCTGCTCGGCCCAGCATGGCGTCGGCTCGTCGATCGTGTCAGGCGGCGCGGCCCACACGGGTGGCCCCAGCATGGTGGTGGCTGCGTAACTTGTTGCGGCCGCAGCAAAGTTGGGGACTAGTCGGCGGGCGCGCCGGCCATGGGGTCCCGACACACCGGTGATTATCCGCCATGAGGGGATGGTTTGACCCCGGATTGAAGCGCGCGACTTCCACCCGCAGGGCTAGGCTCACAGACGGTTGCCGGGCCGAAACCGCGATCGGCCCAGCAAACGGCAGAATCTTGACACAGGAGAGCAGCCAGTGACCACCACCCATACCGAAGGCCCGGCGTCGTATCCGCCGCCGGCGCAATTCGCCGAGCAGGCCAACGCCGGTGAGGAGCTCTACCGCGAGGCCGAGGAGGACCGGCTGGCGTTTTGGGCCAAGCAAGCCAATCGGCTGTCCTGGGCCACGCCGTTCACCGAGGTGCTGGACTGGTCGGAAGCGCCGTTCGCCAAGTGGTTCGCCGACGGCAAACTCAACGTCGCCTACAACTGCGCCGACCGCCACGTGGAGGCCGGCCACGGGGATCGGGTCGCCATCCATTGGGAGGGCGAACCCGGCGATAGCCGCAGCCTGACCTATTCGGATCTACAGACCGAAGTCTGCAAAGCGGCCAACGCGCTGACCGACCTCGGTCTGGTCGCCGGCGATCGGGTCGCCATCTACATGCCTTTGATCCCGGAAGCCGTAGTCGCGATGCTGGCCTGCGCGCGGCTGGGCATCATGCACAGCGTCGTATTCGCCGGTTTCACCGCGAAGGCACTGCGAACCCGGATCGCCGACGCCCAAGCCAAGCTGCTGATCACCAGCGACGGGCAGTTCCGCCGCGGCAAACCGGCACCGCTGAAGGACGCCGCCGACGAGGCCATTGCACCCGGGCCGGACGGCGCCAGCTCCGTCGAGCACGTTCTGGTGTTGCGCCGCACCGGAATTGACGTGTCCTGGAACGACGACCGCGACCTGTGGTGGCACGACGTCGTCGACTCCGCCGCCGCCAAACACACCCCGGAGCCGTTCGATGCCGAGCAGCCGTTATTCCTGCTGTACACCTCGGGTACCACCGGCAAACCCAAGGGCATCATGCACACCAGCGGCGGCTATCTGACCCAGGCCTCCTACACGCACTACTACATCTTCGACATCAAGCCCGAGACCGACGTATTTTGGTGCACTGCCGACATCGGCTGGGTCACCGGACACACCTACGGTGTCTACGGTCACCTGTCTAACGGCGGCACTGAGGTTCTCTACGAAGGCACGGCCGACACACCTACCCAGCACCGGCATTTCGAGATCATCGAAAAATACGGCGTGACAATCTATTACACCGCGCCCACACTGATCCGGACATTCATGAAGTGGGGACGTGAGATCCCCGACGCGCACGACCTGTCCAGCCTGCGACTACTGGGGTCGGTCGGCGAACCGATCAACCCCGAAGCGTGGCGCTGGTACCGCAAGGTGATCGGCGCGGACAACATCCCGATCGTGGACACCTGGTGGCAGACCGAAACGGGTGCCGCGATGATCTCCCCGCTACCCGGAGTCGCTGCGACCAAACCGGGTTCGGCGATGACACCGCTGCCCGGCATCTCGGCCAGGATCGTCGACGACCACGGCGATCAACTCCCGCCAGGCGCCGACAAGGGTGAGCACGCCACCGGCTACCTGGTCTTGGACCAGCCGTGGCCGTCCATGCTGCGCGGCATCTGGGGCGATCCGGAACGCTACATCAAGACCTACTGGTCCAGGTTCGCCGAGCAAGGCTGGTACTTCGCCGGCGACAGCGCCTATTACGACACCGACGGCGCCATCTGGGTGGTGGGCCGCATCGACGATGTGATGAACGTGTCGGGGCATCGGCTCTCGACCGCCGAGGTGGAGTCGGCGCTGGTCGGCCACTTCGCGGTGGCCGAGGCGGCCGTGGTCGGGATGACCGATGAAACCACCGGCCAGGCCATCTGCGCGTTCGTCGTCATGTGCGCCGACTACGAGGTGCACGACGAGATCGTCGACGAGTTGCGGGTCGAGGTGGCCCGGGAGATCTCACCCATCGCCCGGCCGCGTGAGGTCCATGTGGTGCCCGAGCTGCCCAAGACCCGCAGCGGCAAGATCATGCGCAGGCTGTTGCGCGACGTCGCCGAAAACCGCGAGTTGGGTGACACGTCGACGCTACTCGACCCCAGCGTGTTCGCCGCGATCAAGGCCTCAAAGTAGGTCACCATCGCGTTGGCGTGACGCTCGAGGCGTTCCTCAGGCCGGCAGCGGTGCGAATCCTGCGCCGGGCCGGTGTTTGCTGTTGATGTCGGCCAGGATCGAGTTGAACGACATCACCACCGCCGGGGTGTGCAGCGGGATGTATTTGATGATGCAGCTCGGCAGGTTGTCGCTGAAGGCTCCGTGGATCATGCCGACCAGCAGAGCGTTGACGGTCACCGGCGCCCCGGAGTCACCCGGCCGCCCGCACACCTGCATGACGATGGTGCCCGGATCCTGGCCCATCCCCCAGGTAACGCCGCACGAGTTGCCGGTCGTGCGGCCCTGTTTGCAGGCGATCTGGCCGAAGGCCGGATCCGGGCCGATGCCATTGATCGGAAATCCGTTGTAGTTGGCCACCGGTATCACCTTGGCGGGATCCAACTTGATGACCGCGTAGTCGAGGTTGTCGTTGCCGGCGACCATGATGCCCAGCGTGCCTTTGTTTTCCGCAGCCTCGGCCGTGACCTGTGCGCCGGGGCCCCCACAGTGTGCGGACGTGAAGCCGATGAGCTCGCCAGCGGTATCGGTACCGATGGTCGTCAGAGTGCACATTGTGTCGCCATTGATGACGATGCCTGCGCCGCCGCCCATCGCGACCTTGTCGTCGGCGGTCGCGGTGTGTGCGGGCAGACCCACAAGCGCCAAGAGCGCGGCCACCATCGCCGCCGCAAAGCGCCGCTGCGCGGTCTGCAAAGCGATACTCCCGTCAAAACGGTCGGACATCGAAGAACAGGTGCGCCAGTCTAAATGATCAAAGGACAACCCCCGTTTCCATTCCAATAGTGGCGACCGTCAGTTAGTCAGCCCATTCGTGTCGGTTCTCGCGGTGTTCGGCTGGCCTCGTCTGGCACCGCACCGCATGGCAACATAAACCGCGACGACAGCGAGCCGGGGCAACAGAACCGAGAGGACCGTCTGTGAGCAAAGTCGATCGCAAGAACGGTGTGCCCAGCACCCTGACCACGATTCCGTTGGCCGACCCGCACGCCGGGCCTGCTGAGCCGTCGATCGGTGATCTGATCAAAGACGCGACAACTCAGGTGTCCACGCTGGTGCGCGCCGAGGTCGAACTGGCCCGCGCCGAGATCACCCGTGACGTCAAGAAGGGTCTGACCGGCAGCGTCTACTTCATTGCCGCGCTGGTGGTGCTGTTCTACTCCACATTCTTTTTCTTCTTCTTCCTCGCCGAGCTGCTCGATACCTGGCTGTGGCGGTGGGTGGCGTTCCTGATCGTGTTCGCGATCATGGTCGTCGTCGGAGCGGTTCTGGGCCTATTCGGTTTCCTGAAGGTGCGCCGGATCCGCGGACCGCGACAGACCATCGAATCAGTCAAGGAGACACGCACCGCCCTGACCCCGGGTCACGACAAAGCGGGCGCCGGGGCGCGGCATCTCGCCGAACGCCACGGCAAGCACGAAAAGCCCGAAAGCAGCGTTCCCGCCGATCCCTCGGGTTGGTAGATGGCAGCACCAGATCCGTCGGTGACCCGAATCGACGGGCCATGGCGACATCTGGACGTGCACGCCAACGGCATCCGATTCCATGTCGTCGAGGCACTGCCGGCCGGCCAAGACGCGACCGCGCCGGCCACGGCGCGGCCACTGGTGATCCTGCTGCATGGTTTCGGTTCGTTCTGGTGGTCCTGGCGTCATCAGCTGCGCGGACTGACCGGTGCGCGAGTGGTCGCGGTCGACCTGCGCGGCTATGGCGGCAGCGACAAGCCACCCCGCGGCTACGACGGCTGGACGCTCGCCGGCGACACAGCCGGACTCATTCGTGCGCTCGGGCACTCGTCGGCGACGCTGGTCGGCCACGCCGAAGGTGGGCTGGCCTGCTGGGCCACCGCACGGCTGCATTCACGGCTGGTGCGCGCCATCGCGCTGATCAGCTCGCCGCACCCGGCCGCGTTGCGACGATCCACGCTGACGCGGCGTGATCAGGGTTGCGCACTGCTGCCGACGTTGCTTTACTCCCAAGTGCCTATCTTGCCGGAGCGCCTGCTGACCCGAGACAACGCGGCGGAGATCGAGCGCCTCGTCCGTAGCCGCAGTTGCGCCAAATGGGTTGCCTCCGAAGACTTCTCCCAAACCATCGGTTATCTGCGGATGGCGATCCAGATTCCGGCGGCCGCGCACTGCGCACTGGAATACCAGCGCTGGGCGGTGCGCAGCCAGCTGCGCGACGAGGGTCGGCGATTCATGAGATCAATGTCCCAGCAGCTCGGTATACCGCTGGTACACCTACGCGGTGACGGCGATCCCCACATACTGGCCGACCCAGTCGACCGCACTCGGCGCTATGCACCACACGGACGCTACATATCCATCTCTGGCGCAGGACATTTCAGCCACGAAGAGATGCCCGAGGAAATCAACAGGCACCTAATGAGGTTCCTCGAGCAAGTGCACGGGCCCCGAGTCAGCTGACGCAGGCCCCAGTGGCCACCTGTTGAGTATCACCGATCCTGGAAAGCTGACCTGCCACCTCGTCGGCCGTCAACACGAAACCGGTGTCCGGGTCGTCGACAGCCGCGCCGAACACCACACCGAGCACGTGACCGTTGAGGTCGATCAACGGTCCACCGGAATTACCCTGCTCCACATTGGCTCTGATGGTGTACACGTCGCGGGTAACCGGCTTCGGGTCCCGGTAGATGTCGGGGCCGCTGAGTTTGATGGCTTCGCGAATCCTGGCCGGGGTCGCGGTGAAGTTACCGCCGCCGGGATAACCCAGCACCACAACACTGGCGCCGGTTTTGGCCTCGGTTTCGGCGAACGCCAGTGGTGGCGGCGGCAAGTTCGGGACAGCGAGGATAGCGATGTCGACGGACGGGTCGTAGGACACCACGGTGGCATCAAGAGGATTGCCGCTGGCGTAGACCTGCACGCTGTTGGACCCGGCGACCACGTGCGCGTTGGTCATCACCCGGTCGGGCGCTATGACGAATCCACTGCCCTCCAACACTTTCTGGCAGCTGGGCGCCAGGCTGCGCACCTTGACGACGCTTGGCTGGTCGGCCAGCACCGCCGGATTGTTGACCAGCGCCGGGTCGGGTGACGCGACCGGGATCACTGGCGTGCGACTGAACGGCTCCAGCACCGCTGGCAGGCCAGAGGTGTTCAGCAACGCCGACAGTCGCTTCGGCACCGTCTTCAGCCAGGGCGGCGCGAGCTCATTGACCTGCGCGAGCACCCGTGAACCCTTGACCGCGGAAGCCAGTTCGGGCTGATCCTTCGACTGCGTCAGCGGCGTCGCCAACAGCCAGGCCGCGGTCAGCACCACAACGAGCTGCACCCCGACCCCGATGATCGAATCGATGGATCGGATTGTGCGGCTGCGGATCGCGCCCCGGACCGCTCGTCCCAGCACCACGCCGGCGACCTCACCGACGACGACAAGCGCGAGGATCAGGAACAGTGCGGTGAACAGTTTGGCGCGCGGGGCAGCGATGTGGGCCACGATGTGTGGTGCCAGCAGCACGCCCGCCATCGCGCCGAGCAGCACACCGGCAAACGAAAACACGGATCCCACCGCGCCTGAACGCCAGCCTGAGATGGCCGCGATGAAGGCGACCGCCAGGACCGCGACATCCAGCCACTGCGACGGGGTCATCGAATTCATCGCGGCTCACCCTGGTCGTCGACCAGCGCCATCGCCTCGTCTAGTTCGCGGAGGTCGGTCGTGTCCCAAGGTTGCGCCCAACCGGCGACGTCGAGCAGCGCAGAGATCACTTGGCCAGTGAATCCCCATACCAGCATCTCGTTCAACAGGAATGCCGGCCCGGCCCAGCGGTGGCCGTGGGCACGGCGGTACACCATCAGCCGGTTGGCCGGGTTGATGAAGGCGCGCAGCGGAACCCGTGCCACGATCGCCGTTTCGGCTTCGTTGACGACGACCACCGGCCCAGGGTCCGGCGAGTAGGCCAATACCGGGACGACGTGGAACCGAGACGGCGCAATGAACGTCCGCTCCAATGTGGCCAGCGGATGCAGCCTGGACAGGTCGATCCCGGTTTCTTCGTGCGCTTCGCGCAGGGCGGTAGCTACCGGCCCGTCATCGGTCGGATCGGATGCGCCCCCGGGGAACGCCGCCTGACCGGCGTGGTGGCGCAACGTCGAGGCCCGCACGGTCAGCAACAGGTCGGCATCGTCGGGGACGCTGCCGTCGGCGGGCCCGGTCTCCGGACCCGAGAACAACACCAGAACAGCGGCGTCGCGGCCGTCGCGGCGCAAAGATGCCAGGGCTGACGCAGCCCTGGTGGCGGTCACCATCGCCAACACGTCGGCCGGCAACCGGCGCCGGTACGCGTCGGGTATCTGACCGACGTTATCGACCAGCGGACGCAACCAGGACGGGCCGACGTCAGGCGTCAGGGGAACCGTCCCCCGCTCGGGGGTGGGGTCCCCGCTCTGCAGGGGAGTACCCCCAGCACTCACTGGCGCCTCCCTCGGTTCAATTGCCCGGCTCCTCCTCGGGCCGCTGCGCAGCCCGCATTGTCGCCGAGCGGGTTCAATTGCCCGGCTCCTCCTCGGGCCGCTGCGCAGCCCGCATTGTCGCCGAGCGGGTTCAATTGCCCGGCTCCTCCTCGGGCCGCTGCGCAGCCCGCATTGTCGCCGAGCGGGTTCAATTGCCCGGCTCCTCCTCGGGCCGCTGCGCAGCCCGCATTGTCGCCGAGCGGGTTCAATTGCCCGGCGTCTCCCGCCTCATCCCGCGTCGTTTCTGACCGCAGCCGCGATCTCGTCGGCACTGGCGAAAGCGCGCGGCAGCGTCTGCGCAACGCTACCGTCCGGCCGGAGCACCACGGTCGCGGGCATCACATTTGCAACCCGCAGGGCCGCCGCGACTCGACGACGACCATCCTGCAGGGTCGGCAGCCGAACACCCAACTCCGCCAACCGCAGCAACGCGGCCGTCTCGTTCTCGTCCTGATGCACTGTCACCACCATCACGTCGGACCCGACCCGCCGTTGATACTCGGCCATTGCGGGCAGTTCAGCTGTGCACGGCACGCACCAATACGCCCACAAGTTGAGTACCACCCGGCGTCCTGCCAGCGCGCGGGCGACGTCCACGGCTGAGCCGTCCGCCGCGCATTCCACCGTTACGCCCCGCAACGCCGCGGGGCCGGGACCACTACCGGCGGCCGGACAGGGCGGCAGCTTCGCGCGCTCCCGCGGACCCGCCAGCGCAGCCGGGGTGTCGGCGTCGCGGTGTTCGCGGTTTGCCGCTGTCTGGGTCGTCGCGGTCGTTGCGGAGTGGTCGCGCAGCTGGGCCACCAGCGCCGCCGTCAGCGCAGCGACCACCGCCAAGATCGCGATGGTCCAGCGGGTTTTCCCGGTCAAGGTCTTCATTGCGGTCGGCGCGGCAGAGTTGGGCCGGTCGTTTCTCCAGCCCCTGTTACAGCCCGGCCAGAGCCAGCAAGTGCTCGGTTTCCGGACCCTGCACGAGGGGTGCGGCGAGCAGGGGTTCGGTGGGGCCCAGGCCGAAGGAGGGGCAGTCTTTGGCAAGCACGCAGACACCGCACGCCGGTTTGCGCGAGTGGCACACCCGGCGGCCGTGGAAGATCACGCGATGGCTCAACATGGTCCACTCACTACGTTCGATCAGTTCGCCGACCGCGTGCTCGACCTTGACCGCGTCCTTTTCAGCGGTCCAGCGCCACCTGTGCACCAGTCGTGCGAAATGGGTGTCGACGGTAATTCCGGGGATACCGAAGGCGTTCCCCAGGATGACGTTGGCGGTTTTGCGCCCCACTCCGGGTAGCGTGACCAGCTCGGCCATGGTCGACGGCACCTCGCCGTCGAACCGTTCGACCAGGGCCTGCCCGAGGCCGATGAGCGAGGCCGCCTTGTTGCGGAAGAAGCCAGTGGGACGGATGAGGTTTTCCAGTTCGGCGCGGTCCGCTTGCGCATAATCCAGCGCCGACGGGTATCGCGCGAACAATGCTGGCGTCGTCAAGTTGACCCGCTTGTCGGTGCTCTGCGCCGAAAGAATCGTGGCCACCGTCAGCTCTAGCGGCGTCGTAAAATCCAGCTCGCAGTGTGCGCACGGAAATGCTTGCGCCAGTTTGCGATTCATCCGCCGCGCGCGTCGCACCAACCCGACTCTTGTTTCTTCCGACCAGCGCCGGGCGACGACCGCGCCGGGCGTGACTGGCGTTGACTTAGAGCGCCCGGATGGCTTTGCCACTGTCACCTACGACAGAGTACTGATTTCGTGATCTCACTGAGACCTTGGCCATGTTTACTCTCCTTGTGTCATGGTTGCTGGTGGCCTGTGTTCCGGGGCTGCTGATGCTCGCGGCGCTCGGTCTGGGGCGGCTGGAAAAGGAGCTCGGCCATGACACGGTCACGGCGACCGACGTCGACGACTTTCTCGAGCACGCAGAGGCCGTGGATGTGCACACGCTGGCCCGGGAAGGCATGCCGGAGGCGCTGGATTACCTGCATCGACGCCAGGCCCAGCAACTCACCGATTCCCCGTCTCCGGGATCCCACGTCGGGAAACATCGTGCCGAGACAATCTTTGCCAGGGACCTCGATAACCGCGGCGAGGCCGGATTGCCGACGCGAATACACACCCATTCGCGGGTCAATCCGCAGTTTAGGGCGACTAGACACGTCAATCGTGTGTAGCGTTGGCACTTTGGACACATTGGCCTACCTTTAAACTCGTCACGCGAGCAAGGGGTTAGCCTGCCCGTCATGACATCGTTGGAAAGCTGAAGAGACAACGTGGACGAGATCCTGGCAAGGGCAGGAATCTTCCAAGGGGTTGAGCCCGGCGCAGTCGCCGCGCTGACCAAGCAACTGCAACCCGTCGACTTCCCACGCGGACATACGGTTTTCGCCGAAGGGGAGCCAGGCGATCGGCTGTACATCATCGTCTCGGGAAAGGTCAAGATCGGTCGCCGCTCGCCAGACGGCCGCGAGAATCTGCTGACCATCATGGGTCCGTCGGACATGTTCGGCGAGTTGTCGATCTTCGACCCGGGGCCGAGGACGTCCAGCGCGACCACGATCACCGAGGTGCGGGCGGTCTCGATGGACCGCGACGCGCTGCGGGCATGGATCGCTGATCGTCCCGAAATCGCCGAGCAGTTGCTGCGGGTGCTGGCCCGACGGCTGCGGCGGACCAACAACAACCTGGCTGACCTCATCTTCACCGACGTGCCCGGCCGGGTGGCCAAGCAGCTGCTACAGCTCGCCCAGCGTTTCGGCACCCAGGAAGGTGGCGCGATGCGGGTCACCCACGACCTGACACAAGAGGAGATCGCCCAGCTGGTAGGCGCTTCCCGGGAGACGGTGAACAAGGCGCTGGCCGATTTCGCCCACCGCGGCTGGATACGCCTGGAGGGCAAGAGCGTGCTGATTTCGGACTCCGAAAGACTGGCCCGCCGAGCGAGGTAAGCGCGCGCCGAGTTCACATCGAGATCGACGTTATCGACACACTCTCGAACTTTTCCGCGCCAGCGTCGATCTCGGCGCCGGTTCAGCGGCGCAAATAGTCCAGCTGCGCCTGAACGGACCATTCGGCCGCATCCCAGAGTTTCTCGTCGACGTCAACATAGACATATTCGACGATCTGGCGGGCGGTGGCGTCGTTGCCAAGATCCCGCAGCGCAGCGCGCACCTGCTCCAGACGTTCGTGCCGGTGCATCAAGTATCCCGAGGCGACAGCTTCCAGGTCGGCCAGGTCAGGCCCGTGCCCGGGCAACACCGTACGCCGGCCCAGGCCGCGTAGCCGCCGCAGTGACTCCAGGTAATCGGCCAAGCTGCCGTCTTCCCCATCGATTACGGTGGTGCCGCGGCCCAGCACGCTGTCCGCGGTCAGCACGGCATCGTCGAGCACGAACGACAGCGAATCGGCGGTGTGGCCGGGGGTGGCCATCACAGTGATCTTCAGGCCCGCCGCATCGATCACCTCGCCATCGATCAGCTCACCGCCGAGGCCGCGCAAAAACCCGCTGCCCGCCGACCGCACCGTCGCCCCGGTCAGCTCGACCAGCTTGTCGATGCCATCGGTGTGGTCGCCGTGCCGGTGACTGATCAGCACCAGCGCGATGCGGCCCAGCGCGGCAATCCGTGAGATGTGCTCGTCGTCATCCGGGCCAGGATCTACGATGACCAACTCGTCGCTGCCCGGGCCGCGCAGCACCCAGGTGTTGGTGCCCTCCAGCGACAGCAAACCGGGGTTGTCGGCCAACAGCACTGAGGCAGTGTCGGTGACCGCCCGCAACCGGCCGTATGCGGGATGGGTCAGCGACTCAGCAACCTCAGTCACGGCCGTTAGCCGACCTCCACGATCAACTCGACTTCTACCGGCGCATCCAGTGGTAGCTCAGATACGCCGACCGCCGAACGCGCATGCGCGCCTTTATCGCCGAACACCTCGGCGAGCAGTTCGGAGGCCCCGTTCACGACGTTTGGCTGCCCATTGAAACCCGTGGCGGATGCGACGAACCCGACGACCTTTACCACCTGGGTCACCGCGTCGATTCCTACCAGCGAGTCCACCGCCGCCAGCGCGTTGAGAGCGCAGATCCGCGCCATCGCCTTGCCCTCTTCAGGGCTGATCTCGGCGCCAACCTTGCCGGTCCGCGCCAGCTTTCCAGCCTCCATCGGCAGCTGACCCGCGCTGTAGACCAGGTTTCCGGTCCGCACTGCCGGTACGTAAGAGGCGAGCGGCGCAACCACCTGCGGAAGCGTGACGCCAAGCTGGCCGAGCCGGACCGAAGCATTCATCAGGCCCGCCCCACTTACTTAGGGCGCTTCAAATACGCAACGTGCTGCTCGCCGGTGGGCCCGGGCAGTACGGCCACCAGCTCCCAACCATCGGCACCCCATTGGTCGAGGATCTGTTTGGTGGCGTGCGTCAGCAGCGGAACCGTGACGTATTCCCATGCGGTCGGTTGGCTCATGACGAGAGCTTATCGGTCGGGTTTGAACGGCTCCGGCCAGCCCGGTGGCCAGCTAATTGACCGTAGCGGAAGTGCCCCCACCCGATTTGCCGGGGACGCCGGGCGATCGGGCTAGCATGCGATGGTGGCAACCACATCTAGCGGCGGTAGTTCCGTCGGCTGGCCGGCACGATTGTCGAAGGCTCGCTTGCATTTTGTGACCGGCAAAGGCGGTACGGGTAAGTCGACGATAGCGGCCGCGCTGGCGCTGACTCTGGCAGCGGGCGGCCGCAAAGTCCTCCTCGTCGAAGTCGAGGGTCGCCAAGGGATTGCGCAACTCTTCGACGTCCCGCCCCTGCCCTACCAAGAGGTCAAGATCGCGACTGCAGAGCGCGGCGGCCAGGTCAACGCCCTGGCGATCGACATCGAAGCCGCGTTCCTGGAATACCTCGACATGTTCTACAACCTCGGCATCGCGGGCCGGGCGATGCACCGTATCGGTGCCATCGACTTCGCGACGACGATCGCGCCCGGTCTGCGCGACGTGCTGCTCACCGGAAAGATCAAGGAGTCGGTGGTACGCGTCGACAAGAACAGGCTTCCGGTTTATGACGCGATTGTCGTCGACGCACCACCGACCGGCCGTATCGCGCGTTTTCTGGATGTCACCAAAGCGGTGTCCGACCTGGCCAAGGGCGGGCCGGTGCACTCACAGAGCGAGGGTGTGGTGAAGTTGCTGCACTCCGACCAGACCGCCATCCACCTGGTCACTCTGCTGGAAGCGTTGCCGGTGCAGGAAACGCTGGAAGCCATCGAGGAGCTTGCCGAGATGGAACTGCCGATCGGCAGCGTGATCGTGAACCGCAATATCCCGGCCTACCTGGAGCCCCGCGACCTGGCAAAGGCTGCCGAGGGCGATGTCGACGCAGACTCGGTGCGGGCCGGACTGGCGATGGCCGGAATCAACCTCAACGACCCCGACTTCGCCGGCCTGCTGACCGAGACCATCCAGCACGCGACCCGAATCACCGCGCGCGCCGAGACCGCGCAACAGCTCGACGCACTGCAGGTACCGCGGCTGGAACTACCGACGATCTCCGACGGCGTCGACCTCGGTAGCCTGTATGAGCTTTCAGAATCGCTTGCGCAGCAGGGGGTTCGATGAGTATCACGCCGAAAACCCTCGATATGGCCGCAATCTTGGCCGACACAACCAATCGGGTGGTGGTGTGCTGCGGCGCCGGTGGCGTGGGCAAGACCACCACCGCGGCTGCGATGGCGTTGCGTGCAGCCGAATATGGCCGCAACGTATGCGTTTTGACGATCGACCCAGCCAAGCGGCTGGCGCAAGCGCTAGGAGTCAGCGACCTCGGCAACACGCCGCAGCGGGTGCCACTGGCGCCCGAAGTTCCCGGTGAGCTGCACGCAATGATGCTCGACATGCGCCGTACGTTCGACGAAATGGTGGTCCAATACTCCGGATCGGATCGGGCACAAGCAATTCTGGATAACCAGTTCTACCAGACTGTCGCCACTTCGCTTGCCGGCACGCAAGAGTACATGGCAATGGAGAAGCTGGGGCAACTGCTGAGCCAGGACCGCTGGGACCTGGTGGTGGTGGACACTCCTCCATCGCGTAACGCGCTGGACTTCTTGGATGCGCCAAAACGACTGGGCAGCTTTATGGATAGCCGATTGTGGCGACTGCTGCTCGCGCCTGGCCGAGGTATCGGACGGTTGGTAACCGGCGCAATGACTTTAGCGATGAAGGCGATGTCGACTGTCCTCGGTTCACAGATGCTGGGCGACGCAGCCGCGTTCGTGCAATCACTGGACGCCACATTCGGCGGTTTCCGCGAGAAGGCAGATCGCACTTACGCGCTGTTGAAACGGCGCGGTACCCAATTCGTTGTGGTGTCGGCGGCCGAACCCGACGCGCTGCGCGAGGCGGCCTTCTTCGTCGACCGGCTGTCGCAGGAAGGTATGCCGTTAGCCGGACTCGTCTTGAATCGCACACACCCGACGTTGTGTTCCTTGCCGGTCGAGCGGGCGATCGACGGTAGCGAAACGCTGGAGGCCGAGACGGATTCGGAGGCCGCGTCGCTGGCCGCAGCCGTGTTGAGAATTCATGCTGACCGCGCGCAAACCGCCAAGCGGGAAGTTAGATTGCTATCCCGATTCACCGGAGCCAACCCCCACGTGCCGGTCATCGGGGTTCCCTCGCTGCCGTTCGACGTTTCGGACTTGGAAGCCCTGCGCGCGCTCGCCGATCAGATCACGTCGGTCGGCGACGGTGCGGGCCGCGCAACGGCCCGCTAAAGAGCCGACCTATTGGGCACAAGCCAGTTACGGCCGCGAGTTCCTATCGGGCACAAGCCTGTTCCTGTTGGGCACCCAATCCAATTAAGGTCGCAAGTCAGGGGCTGTAACAAAAACGTAATCAGGAGCAGCCGGCATTACCGGGGCTGCGCCCATGGTTGCCAGGTGACCCGGCTAGCAGTCGTGAAAGGGGAAGGGCTAGCCGACGCTTCGGTTTCTGCGCTTGTCGAAGAAGTCTGCCCACGACAACACCTCGGGGTGTTGCTTGAGCAGGGCCCTGCGCTGGCGCTCGGTCATGCCGCCCCAAACCCCGAACTCCACCTTGTTGTCCAACGCGTCTGCCCCGCACTCCTGCATCACAGGGCAGTGACGGCAGATCACCGCCGCCTTACGTTGGGCGGCCCCCCGGACAAAGAGTTCATCAGGATCGGTGGTCCGACACAGTGCTTTCGAGACCCAGGCGATCCGTTCTTCGGCGTCAACGCTGCGCAGCACCCCCTGCGCAGCTGCAATGTTTGTTCTACGCGCGGCCGGTCGTGTTACTGACACGAACTGTTCCCTTCCTCCCGGTCGCGATGTGCGACCGCCCTCCTCGGGTGCAAACCCCAGCTGCGATCTACGCCACACTATGTAGGTCGCTGTTACCCGAATCTCACCGTGTGTCTAAGTTAGGTGGTCAGGTGGCAATTGCGCAACAGTCTGATAACGCTTTTTTTGGGACGCGCGTGCAGTCCGGACGTGATACTGCACACGTCAGTTTGGCGGCTGACCCGTGACGCAGGCGCAAATTTTTTGTCCTGGGTCGACGATAAGTTCGCTGGTCACGGCGTGTCGAAGCTTTTGCGAACGCGCAGCGTGGCGGCGTGACTGCGGGCCGCTAGTGTATTAGCCATGTCAGACCGCCCCCAGGCAGCCGTTACGATTCTCAAGCTCGCGGGGTGCTGCCTGTTGGCCAGTGTCGTCGCCACCGCGCTGATGTTCCCCCTGGCAGGTGGACTGGGGCTGATGTCCAATCGGGCCTCTGAAGTGGTCGCTAACGGCTCGGCGCAACTTCTCCAGGGTGAGGTGCCCGCGGTGTCGACGATGGTCGACGCAAAGGGCAACACGATCGCCTGGCTGTACTCGCAGCGCCGGTTCGAGGTGCCCACCGACAAGATCGCCAACACCATGAAGCTGGCGATCGTCTCGATCGAGGACAAGCGGTTCGCCGACCACAACGGGGTGGACTGGAAGGGCACCCTGACCGGCCTGGCGGGCTACGCGTCCGGCGACGTCGACACACGCGGCGGTTCGACGATCGAGCAGCAGTACGTAAAGAACTATCAACTGCTGGTGACCGCCCGAACCGACGCCGAAAAGCGCACGGCCGTCGAAACCACCCCGGCGCGCAAGCTGCGCGAGATCCGGATGGCGCTCACGCTGGACAAGACCTTCACCAAGCCCGAGATCCTGACCCGCTACCTGAACCTGGTCTCGTTCGGCAACAACTCGTTCGGGGTGCAGGACGCGGCGCAGACCTACTTCGGCATCAACGCGTCCGACCTGAACTGGCAGCAGGCGGCGCTGCTGGCGGGCATGGTGCAGTCGACTAGCACGCTCAACCCGTACACCAACCCGGACGGTGCGCTGGCCCGACGGAACTTGGTCCTGGACACCATGATCGAAAACCTGCCGCAGGAGGCCGACGCCTTGCGCGCCGCCAAGGCCACGCCGCTGGGGATATTGCCGCAGCCCAACGAGCTGCCTCGGGGCTGCATCGCGGCAGGCGATCGCGCCTTCTTCTGCGACTACGTCCAGGAGTACCTGTCCCGCGCCGGGATCAGCAAGGAACAGGTGGCCAGGGGCGGCTACCTGATCCGCACCACGCTGGACCCGGACGTGCAGACACCGGTCAAGGCGGCCATCGACAAGTTCGCCAGTCCGACCCTGCCGGGCATCTCCAGCGTGATGAGCGTGATCCGACCAGGCAAGGATTCCCACAAGGTGATGGCGATGGCCAGCAACCGCAAATACGGGCTTGACATCGACGCCGGCGAAACCATGCGGCCCCAGCCGTTCTCGCTGGTTGGCGACGGCGCGGGGTCCGTCTTCAAGATCTTCACCACGGCCGCCGCGCTGGACATGGGTATGGGCATCAACGCCACACTCGATGCGCCGCCGCGATTCCAGACCAAAGGCATGGGTAGCGGCGGAGCCAAGGGGTGCCCCAAGGACACCTGGTGCGTGATCAACGCCGGGAACTACCGAGGGTCGATGAATGTGACCGATGCGCTGGCCACCTCGCCTAACACCGCGTTCGCCAAGCTGATCTCGCAGATCGGGGTGCAGCGCACGGTGGACATGGCCATCAAACTCGGCCTGCGGTCCTACGCCGATCCCGGCACTGCCCGCGACTACAACCCCGACAGCAACGAAAGCCTGGCCGACTTCATCAAACGACAGAACCTCGGCTCGTTCACTCTAGGCCCGATCGAGGTGAACGCGCTGGAGCTGTCGAATGTCGCGGCCACGCTGGCCTCCGGCGGCGTGTGGTGCCCGCCGAATCCGATCGACAAGCTGATTGACCGCAACGGCAATGAAGTCGCGGTAACCACGGAGACCTGCGATCAGGTGGTGCCCGAGGGTTTGGCGAACACACTTGCCAACGCGATGAGCAAAGACGCGGTGGGCAGTGGCACGGCTGCAGGTTCGGCGGGTGCGGCCGGCTGGGACCTGCCGATGTCAGGCAAGACCGGCACCACGGAAGCCCACCGCTCCTCCGGCTTCGTGGGGTTCACTAGCCACTACGCGGCGGCGAACTACATCTACGACGACTCGACCACGCCAACGGATCTGTGTTCCGCCCCGCTGCGCCATTGCGGCGAGGGCGACTTGTACGGCGGTAACGAGCCGGCGCGCACCTGGTTCACCGCAATGAAGCCGATCGCTAACAACTTCGGTGAGGTGAAATTGCCGCCCACCGATCCCCGCTACGTCGACGGCTCATCCGGTTCACGAGTGCCGAGCGTGGCCGGCCTGGATGTGGACGCAGCGCGCCAGCGGTTGAAGGACGCGGGTTTCCAGGTTGCCGACCAACCCAACTCGGTCAACAGCAGCGCAAAGTACGGCGAGGTGGTCGGAACGTCACCCAGCGGCCAAACAATTCCGGGTTCGATCATCACGATCCAGATCAGTAACGGCATCCCGCCGGCTCCGCCTCCGCAGCCGGTGCGTGGGCCGGTGGGTGGGCCGGGTGGGCCGGCGATGCCGCCCCCGGTCGGATCCCAGGTCGTGGAGATTCCCGGCCTGCCGCCGATCACCATTCCGCTGCTGGCGCCCCCGCCGCCCGCGCCCCCCGAAGCACCGCCTCCGTAGGCACTGTGGCGCAAGCTATACGCTGCCACTGCGCTACCGGCAGTAGGCTGCGTGCATGGCTGATGTTCTGCCCGCCCTGATACGCACCGGCGCCGTTGCGCTCGGCTCGACCGTCGCCGGCCTCGGTTATGCCGCGATCGTCGAGCGCAACGCGTTCGTCCTGCGCGAGATAACCATGCCCGTCATGACGCCGGGCTCCACACCGCTGCGGGTACTGCATATCAGCGACATCCACATGCTGCCCAACCAGCGCCGCAAACAGGCCTGGCTCCGCGAGCTGGCCAGCTGGGAACCCGACCTGGTCGTCAACACCGGCGACAACCTAGCGCACCCCAAGGCGGTGCCCGCGGTCGTCCAGACCTTGGGCGATCTGCTGTCGCGACCGGGCGTCTTCGTCTTCGGCAGCAACGACTACTTCGGGCCGCGCCTGAAGAACCCGTTGAACTACCTGACCGCCCCGTCTCACCGTGTCCGTGGTGAGCCGCTGCCCTGGCAGGATCTGCGGGCGGCGTTCAGCGAGCGCGGCTGGCTCGACCTTACCCACACTCGCCGCGAGTTCGAAGTGGCCGGCCTGCACATCGCTGCTGCGGGAGTGGACGACCCGCACATCGACCGGGACCGCTACGACACCATCGCGGGTCCGGCAAGCCCGTCCGCGAACCTGCGCCTAGGGCTGACTCATTCGCCGGAGCCGCGGGTGCTGGATCGCTTCGCCGCCGACGGCTACCAACTGGTGATGGCCGGCCACACCCACGGCGGACAAGTGTGCCTGCCGTTCTACGGGGCCCTGGTGACCAACTGCGGCCTGGACCGGTCCCGGGCAAAGGGACCGTCACGCTGGGGCGCGAACATGCAGTTGCATGTCTCGGCTGGGATAGGAACATCGCCGTTTGCGCCCGTGCGATTCTGCTGTAGGCCCGAAGCAACCCTGCTGACGTTGATCGCCACCCCGATGGGTGGCCGGGATTCGAGCAGCAATCTGGGCCGCTCACAGCCTGCAGCTTCGCTGCGTTGACCGATCGGACCCAGATCGCGGTCCGCAGCCGCTCGCGTTGCTGGACCGACAATGCGATCCGGTTGATTCAGGCCGACGCCCGTCGCAGCGCCGACACGCACCTGCTCCGGTACCCCCTGCCGTCGGCCTGGTGCACCGACCTCGACATCGCGCTGTATCTCAAAGACGAAACGACACATATCACCGACAGCCTCAAGCACCGGCTGGCGCGCTCGCTGTTCCTGTATGCGCTGTGTAATGGGTGGATCGGCGAGAGCACCACGGTGGTCGAGGCGTCATCGGGTTCGACGGCGGTGTCGGAGGCCTACTTCGCGGCGCTGCTGGGTCTGCCGTTCATCGCCGTGATGCCGGCTGCTACCAGCTCCTCCAAGGTCGCGTTGATCGAATCCCAAGGTGGCCGTTGCCATTTCGTGCAGAACTCAAGTCAGCTATACGCCGAAGCTGAGCGTGTCGCCCGAGAGGCCGGCGGACACTACCTGGACCAGTTCACCAACGCCGAACGCGCCACCGACTGGCGTGGCAACAACAACATCGCCGAGTCGATCTACGACCAAATGCGCGAGGAGATGTACCCCATCCCGGAATGGATCGTGGTCGGCGCGGGCACCGGCGGGACCAGTGCGACGATCGGCCGCTACATCCGCTACCGGCGGCACGCGACCCGGTTGTGCGTTGTCGACCCGGAGAACTCTGCGTTCTTTCCCGCCTACGCCGAAGACCGATACGACATTGTGATGCCCACGTCATCTCGCATCGAGGGCATCGGCCGGCCAAGGGTTGAGCCGTCGTTTCTGCCCGGCGTGGTCGACCGCATGGTTGCGGTACCCGACGCGGCATCTATCGCTGCTGCCCGCCACGTCAGCGCCGTCCTGGGACGTCGCGTAGGGCCGTCGACGGGCACCAACCTGTGGGGCGCCTTCGGCCTGCTGGCCGAGATGGTCTCCGAAGGCCGCAGCGGTTCGGTTGTCACACTGCTCGCCGACAGCGGCGACCGCTACGACGACACCTACTTCAACGACGACTGGGTCAGCGCGCAGGGACTCGATCCCACCGGCCCCACCGAGGCGCTGGTCGAATTCGAACGCAATTGCAAGTGGATCTAGCCCTCAGCCTGCGGTTTGGCCAGCCGATGGGCCGGTGCGATAGGCTGTCGTGGCTTCAAGCGGGGTGTGGCGCAGCTTGGTAGCGCGCTTCGTTCGGGACGAAGAGGCCGTGGGTTCAAATCCCGCCACCCCGACCGACGAGTCAACATTTCATAGGTACAAAAAGTACATCTGGCGGTTCAGTGGAGCGATCACAAGGCCGTCACGCTCCCCCGCCGCTATCACGGGCTGCCTGACTTCCTGGTGGGCTAGCTTCTTGCGTCGCTGTAATCGCGAACCGAAAACTCTTGCGGCCTGATTTGATAAATGTTTATATAGAAGAATGTCGAATCAGGCGGTGACGGAATGTTGCCCGGCCTTGGGCGTGGCCGCTCTTGGCGAGTCGCAGGCAGCGGAGTTAGCGGCAATGTTCAAGGCGCTGGGTGACCCGGTGCGGCTGCGGCTGTTGAGCCTGATCGCCAGCCACCCAGGCGGCGAGGCCTGTGTATGTGAAATCTCAGCGACCTTCGACGTCTCCCAGCCAACGATTTCTCATCACCTCAAGCTGCTGCGCGCAGCCGGGCTGCTGGACTGCGAGCGGCGCGGCACCTGGGTGTACTACTGGGTGATTCCCTCTGCATTTCAGCAGCTTTCGTCAGTCCTACATGTCGATGACTACCGCCCGGCGACCACAGCCAAGTGTGGGCCGTGACCAACACACCGACGGCGCTGTCCGTCCCAGACGCGGTAGCGACCCGGCTCTCGACGCTGGACCGGTTCCTGCCGGTATGGATCGGGGCGGCGATGGCCGCTGGTCTGTTGCTGGGCCGACTCGTTCCCGGCCTCGGATCGGCCCTGAGTACCGTTGAGGTCCAAGGTATTTCACTGCCAATCGCGATAGGCCTGCTGGTCATGATGTATCCGGTGCTGGCCAAGGTCCGCTATGACCGGCTCGACGAGGTCACCGCCGACCGCAAGCTGATGGTGTCTTCTTTACTGCTCAATTGGCTCATCGGGCCCGCGGTGATGTTCACCGTGGCCTGGCTGCTGCTAGCGGATCTACCCGAGTACCGCACGGGGCTGATCATCGTCGGGCTCGCCCGCTGTATCGCCATGGTGATCATTTGGAACGACCTGGCCTGCGGGGACCGCGAAGCCGCAGCCGTGCTGGTCGCGCTTAATTCGTTGTTTCAGGTTGTCATGTTCGCTGCGCTGGGCTGGTTCTACCTGTCGATGCTGCCCGGCTGGCTGGGCCTGCCTCAAACCGGCATCGACGTCTCCCCATGGCAAATCGCCAAATCCGTGCTCATCTTCCTCGGCATCCCGGTGCTGGCCGGATACCTGTCGCGCCGACTGGGTGAACGGGCCAAGGGCCGCCACTGGTACGAGACGACGTTCCTGCCCCGCATCGGGCCGTGGGCGCTGTATGGGTTGCTATTCACCATCGTCATCCTGTTCGCCTTGCAGGGCCACCAAATCACCTCCCGGCCATGGGATGTCGCCCGGATCGCGGTGCCACTGCTGGCTTACTTCGCAATCATGTGGGCTGGCGGCTATGCCCTTGGATTCGTACTGCGGCTCGGCTATCCCCGCACCACCACCCTGGCATTCACCGCCGCCGGTAACAATTTCGAACTGGCCATCGCGGTGGCGATTGCCACCTACGGCGTCACGTCCGGGCAAGCGCTAGCCGGGGTCGTCGGACCACTGATCGAAGTACCCGTGCTGGTCGGGCTCGTCTACCTGTCCCTGTCGCTGCGTAACCGGCTGTTCCGAACCGAGCCCGACTGAGGAGCTCTAGCCCGATGATCGACAAACCCAGCGTCCTGTTCGTCTGCGTGCATAACGCCGGCCGCTCGCAGATGGCCGCGGCCCTGCTGAGCCGCATGGCCGGAGATCGCATCGAAGTCCGCTCCGCCGGAACCGAACCCGCCGATCAGATCAACCCTGTCGCCATCGCGGCCATGGCCGAACTCGGCATCGACATCACCACCGCCACCCCCAAGATCCTCACTAGTGACGCGGTGCAGACCAGCGACGTCGTGATCACCATGGGCTGCGGTGACGGCTGCCCCTACTTTCCAGGAGTGTCCTACCGCGACTGGAAGCTGCCTGACCCCGCTGGCCAACCACTGGCGACCGTGCGTGCCATCCGCGACGACATCGCCGACCGCGTCCAGGCGTTGATCACCGAACTCCTGCCCACGGCCACGACCACATAACCCACACCCGGAGAAAGGCACCACCATGTCGCGCGTGCAGCTAGCCCTCAACGTCGACGACCTCGACGAGGCAATCACGTTCTACTCCAAGCTGTTCAACACCCAGCCAGCCAAGGTCAAACCCGGCTACGCCAATTTCGCGATCACCGAACCCCCACTCAAACTGGTGCTGCTCGAGAACCCGGGCCACGGCGGCACCCTCAACCACCTCGGCGTCGAAGTCGCCTCCAGCGCGAGAGTCCACGAAGAGATCGCCCGCCTCACCAGCGAGGGCATGCTCACCGAAGAAGAGATTGGTACGACGTGCTGCTTCGCTACGCAAGACAAGGTATGGGTCACCGGGCCCGGCGGGGAGAGCTGGGAGATATACACGGTCCTTGCTGATTCCGAGACATTCGGCACCAGCCCCGAGCTTCCCGCCGCCGAGGACACCGCCAGCGATGCATCCTCCGACGCGGCCGCGACCAGCGCCGCGTGCTGCTAAGCAGCAATCACCTAGGCGAAGGTGTTCTCGTGGAGGTGCTGGCCTATATAGCTGCGGCGCTAATCGCGGTGTGGGGAATAGCCCATGCCATGCCGACCAAACAGGTGGTGGCCGGTTTCGCGCCGATCACGGCGGACAATCGCCGTATTCTCACCCAGGAGTGGCTGGCCGAATCCTTCACCATGTGGGGCACGGCAGTCCTGGTGGCAGCGGTTACCGCAGCTGCGCCCGACACGCACGTCACCGCCATCGTCTACCGCGTCGTCGCCGGGTTACTCGTAGCCCTAGCGGTGCTGACCGTGCTCACCGGCGCTCGAACCCCCATAGTGTGGTTCAAGGTCTGTCCGGCACTGCTCGCCACGTCTGCGGCCCTGCTGCTGGTGGCCAGCATCCTGGTGCCATAGCGCGGACCCTATGGCCCCAAGCTCACCAACGCGTCGCGCCGTAGCCGGCTTGCGCGTGCCCGCGCCCCGGCGGCCAGGGCTTTAGCTTCGGCGGCTCAGGCTTCTAGCTCCGGTTGCACCCGCTGCCGCTTGACGTGCGGCTCCGCCCGATCGGTGCGTTCATGCGGCCGAGGATTCCGCACTGGGATGGGTGCGACCCCTGCCCAGGTTTGCAACTCCGCCCGTGCGACGAGGCGGCAACGGTGGGTAGCCGCCAACTGGCAAGCGGCCTTCGTGAACGCTTGATTTGTCACCACCACCGTCTGATTACAACCGTGATGCAGTGCGCCAGAAACAACCTGCTGTACAGCGGCGACACCGACAGCCTTTGCCAGCCTCTTACATTGGACCGCCATACAGGTGCCGTCTTTCTCTGCGATGAGATCCACGCCGTAGTCACCAGTAGTAGCAGTGTGAGTGACACTCCACCCCGCAGTTCGAAGCTGCGCGGCGACATATTCCTCAAACTCGACACCTGACATTTGATCGATGGCTGCCATGCCAGACGTCAGGTATTCAAGGTCACGTCTTCGCTGTCGTTCGGCTTGGTAGCGGTCGTTTTGAACAGAAAGCCACGAGAGGATGAGCACCGTCAGGACGAGGCCGCCTAGTCCGGCCGAAAATCCCGCTGGCACGCTGCCGGTGGCCTTCTGGGTGAAATACCAAGGGAGAGCCAACCCGAACAAGAGCAGGGACCCGAGTATCTTCTCCATAACTCCTCAAGGTGCTGTTCAATCTGTCGGGGGTGCCGACGCGGACTCGTCCGATGAACCTAGTGGATGGGGGTGACACAGCAGCGCAAGCAGGGAGCGTGCCGCGGACGCAGTGATGACACAGAAAGGGATGTGGGGAGCCTCATTCGGTGGGTATGCCCCGACCAGGAAATCAGTCGCTCCATGCGCGACTGCCTAATGCCGGGAACACCACACCGGCGCGTGTTCCGGAGATGGCAGATGGCGGCTACGCGCAATGATTGTCATCGCACCGAGGTAGACGCCGCATTAGACTTTGCCGGCATGGTGTTGGACGGGCCGAAGTCCATGAAGAGGACGCAGAGTCCTACGACGACCACGGTGCCTTCAAGGGATCAGGTCGTGAGTTCGCCGAGATGATCTGTGCGCCATCGGGTCCCGGCGACCAGATGACGATGCACCACCTGCTGGGTCAGTCGGTGTTCGACGTCGAGGGCGACGACGCATGGGGGGAGACCTTCTTTGTCGTGCACGCAGTGATCGGTGGCCGGACGATGACGTCGCTCGGTCGCTACATCGACTACTTCCGACGGATCGACGCAAGGTGGAAGGTCGTATACCGGCGGGTGGTGCCCGACGTAACGCTTCCCGGCGACGACGCGAGGTACTGGACGCCGAGTCGCGACCGCTCCGATCCTCGCTACGACCGGTTGACGTCGCGGCCGAACCGCCCATGATTCACGTCGTCGCCTATGTCGACCAAGCTTTGCTTTGGCAGCCGCTGAGACAAGCTCAAGATGATCGGGGAAAGGTCAGCTAGGCGTCTGGTGTCAGCGCAGCGGACCGGTGCCCGAGCATCGTTTGCACGGAAGTCGCTCTCCCCGGTGGGCTACTGGGGCGCGCTACACTGGCAACTCCTTCCTCATCCGGGCTGCAAACGCTGCTGTGTGCTCCTCGCGGCAGCTTGTCCGGGGCAGTACCTCTCCTCGGCAACACCTGCGAAGTGCTGGGCGTCGGTCAGATTCCAGGTGGGATGCATCCCAATGACCTGCGTGGCGACGTCGGTGAGAGTCTCTCCAGCCTCGTCCAAGACCAGACAGACGGCCACTCCTTGGGCGAAGGCATCGCCACGGCTTAGGTTTAGCCCGAAGTGTTCCAGAGCGAGCCGATAAGCGGCGCCCCTATCGGAAGCGCTTGGATCGGCATGTACTGGCGCGGCGATCAAGGCTGACGAAGTCACACACATGGCGACAGCTCCCACGCGGAAGCCGACAAGTATGGAGCGACGCATCCGGCTTTCCCAATTACTTAGCCATACGCAATGTTTGCGTACGCGCAAGTATACGCCTGTACGGGACCTCCGGTCCAGATTTGTCAAGAATTCTTGCTTCTGAGCAACTGTCGTGGTGTGCAGGGATCGCTATGTGATCGATCGCAGCAGCGTCTCTGAGCGTGGCGTCTCGGCAGACTCCTGCGCCCGAGGGTAAGGAATGGAGAGGTCACCGACCGCCGGGCCAGATCAGCGTGACCGCGTCGTCGGCATGTGGTTCGCCGGCCGCAGTTGCGAACCGGTCGAGGGCCGTCGTCAGCAGTTCACGATCGTCGGGATCCATGTCACGCAGCACCCGGGTGATCGCGGTGCGCCGATGTTTGGTCACCTTGTTGACCAGTCGCCTCCCGGCGTCGGTGAGACTCAACGTGATGTTTCGCCGGTCGTGCGGGGAGTCCTGACGGTCAAGCAAACCAGCTCGGATGAGGCGATCGCAGATGCGACTGGCATTCGACGGGTTGACACCTAGACCCGCGGCTACGGCCGCCAGGTTCAGCGGACCTTTCGCATCCACCATGACCAGGACCCGCAGTTGCGGCACGGTCACGCTGTCGTCCGCCTCAGCGATGGACGCGGTAGCAATGCCCACGAGTGCCCGGGACGCCCGCAACACAGCATCGATCTGGTCGGCCGAGGGCCCCTGGGCGCCAGGTCGGTGGCGTTGTGCGGCACTCATGGCCGAAATCTTCCCTCAACCCACGGACTGCTTGGGAATTCCAGGGCGGAACCGCACCCTGGTGCCGTAGCGGGGCGCAAGCATGATGGAGCGGCGCACGATCTTCTCCGGCTTTTCGTCAACGGCACTGAACTCTCCCTCGCGCAGCAGTACGTGTAGCACGGTGATCAACTCCCGCATTGAGAAGCTTGCGCCCAGACAGTGTTTGAGACCGCCTCCGAACGGAACCCATGCGTACGTTTGGGGTCGGGTGCCGAGGAATCGCTCGGGGCGGAACTCGTTCGGATGCTTGTAGGTGTGGGGGTTGCGGTTAATCGCGATGATATGGACGACGATTCGGGTGCCGGCATCGACGCAGTAGCCGCCGATGGGAAACGGTTGCGCGGCAACACGGGCCGTAAGCGGCGCCGGTGGACGTATCCGCAACGTCTCGTAGATCACCGCGGTCGTGAAGGCTTCCTCGCCGCTCACGGCTTCGGCTTGCACGCGTCGTAGCGCATCGGGATGATGCAGCAGAAGGTCGAAGACCCATGCCAACGTGGTCGCGGTGGTTTCGTGACCCGCCAGCATCAGGGTGATCAGATCGTCACGAATCTCGCTGTCTGACAACTGTTCCCCGTCGTCCCCACGCGCGCACATCAGCAGCGCCAGAATGTCGAGTTGCTCGCTGCGGCGTGGATCGTTTCGCCGTTGCGCGATGAGCGGCATGACGATGTCGTCAATCTCCTTGTTGGCTTGGGCCCGGGCAGGCCAGACCCGCAATGCGCCGATGCGACGTAGTGCGTAGCGGACAGTCAATTGCTCTGAAACACCGAGATTTAAGAGGCGTTCGAACGGCCGGCCCAATCGCTGCACTTCGTCGGGATCGTCGACTCCAAAGATGACCTTGACGATCACGTCCAGCGTCAGCGACCGCGCTGCCTTGAGCATCTCGAAGGGACTGTCCACGGGCCAGCTGTGCATCGCCGCGCGGGCGGAGTTCTCCATGATCGGCACGTAACTGCTCAGCGCAGCGCCGTGCAGTGGAGGCGTCAAGAGTTTGCGGCGCCGAAGATGCTCGGGCTCCTCCTGTACAAACATCGATCCGGACCCGTAAATCGCCGCCGCGGGTCCTACGCCTTCTCCCCCCAGCAGGATGTCTGCCGGAGCGGTGAAAACCTGCTTAGCCAGCTCCGGGTCGGACACGATCGCAACGTTGCCCAGGCTGAGGATGGGCATTGTCATTATCGGTCCGTATCGACGTATCAATCGCAGCATCCGGCGCTCGCCGCCCACAAGATAGGCAATCGCGTACCCTGCGGCGAAAACCGAACGGAGCATGCGCGGAGCGGGTAAGCCAGGCGGACGGCTCAAGGCATCCGGAGTGTTCTCCCTGCGAATTGCGGATGCTGCCACGACTGACGACAGAAGCACGGCATTTCTGGTTGGTCAAGGTGCGGCAGCCAGTCCCCAGTGCGAGTCTTGCTGCTCGCGCCACCCCCGGTCTTCGACTACGTGCACCGGTCAGGCTCGGCCTCGCACAGCGGCGTCACACCGCGGAACCGATATCGATGTGCAGCCACCCAGCGATAGATAGCGTTCTGCACCGCGCCGATACCGGGAAGTCGGTAGATCCACAACGGCAGTGGCGTCCCGAGTGCTGCGGAAAGGGCCGCATTCATTGCCTGCGCGCCGGCGAAGACACCACCAGACGAGTCCAGCCACCACGCCGATTCCGGCAACCGGTCATCGGGAACCCCAAGCCGGTCGGCCATGCCCGGTGCCTGCAATGGTTCGATTCGCAATCGGCCAGTCCGATTCAACCGAGCCAGTCGGTTGACCACGCGGGTGCACATCCCACAGCGGCCGTCAAAGACCAAAACGCCCTGCATTTTCTGATTTTATTTCCGGTGCCGGGTGTTCGACCACAAGGCATCGGGAGTGGCGGCATTACGCGCAGTCGGCGCAGATCGGAAGCCCAGAGCTCGAGCTGCGTAACCGGCTGCGGTGCTGCACCAGAAAGCAGCTCGAACAAGTGAACTCGTCGGCCCGCTGGGGAATCACCGTCACCGACAGTTCTTCGCCGGACAGGTCCGCGCCGGGCAGCTCGAACAAGTGCACATCGTTGGGGTCCTCGTCGACAACTGCGGTGGACGACCCGGGCAGCGTCCTCGCTAGCTCGCGTAGAGCGGACCTGTCCTGGGTCTCGACGTCGGATAGGCGACGTGCGTCGTAATCGCTTGCGGTCGCCATGGCTGTTCCTTCCTGCTAAGTGGCGGGCTGACGCACTTGCCTGTACTCACCCATGGTTCAGGCGGTACCCCGTTCAGGTGCCAGCCACACCGATCGAGCCGAAGAAATTGCACACACGACAAGTGGCGCCTTTGGCGCCGCCAGGGGACCTCCTCGAGCATCTGGAATCAACTCCCATCGCGGCACTGGCGCCAAGCCGCTGACCCGCAGCTCGCGCTACATCCCACGAATGCGCAGCAAGAGCGGTAACACCCACCAAAAGAACGTAAACATCACCAACGCGCACCCTCCCGCTATAAACGCCGCGTTGCGCCCGGATACCGCAGCGAAAATGATGATCGTCATCCCGGTCAGCGCCAGACCGAGCAGCGCCAGCCCCGCGTAGGCGCACCGGTGCGCAGCCGACACCAGCACTTGGAGACGATGCCGCCTGAACAGCAGCCGATGAATGCTGACCGGGGCGATCAGCAGCACCGTTGCGCTCACCGATAAACCCACCGTCGCGAGATATGCGTTCCGCATGTCTGGGCCGAGAACGTCGAAACGCTGCTGGAACGGCAGCGTCAACAAGAACCCGGTGAGCAGCTGCACCCCGGTCTGCACCACCCGCAGCTCCTGCAGCAGGCTGTTCCAATTACGGTCCAGCCGTTGGATTTCGGTTTCGCCACGCTCACTGCGATCCCACCACTGGTCGTCTTCTGGACGATCGACATCCATGGCCGTGATCATCGCACCAGGCGTGCGCCGGCGTGCCGATTTGAGGGCTGGGGTGTTGCTAGGGGTTGAGCTTGCCGTCCCGAACGGCGGTCAACGCGTCGTCGAGCGTCGGGTACAGCGGGAAGGTCTTGTCCAGACCGGTCAAGTGAATCGGCCTTCTGGTCGCCGGACCGCGCGCGACTACCCCGAACTCAGTGGACTTACCGAGTTTCTCGTAGGTCGCCGCGAGGATCTTGAGCCCCACCGAACCGAGGAACTCCACCGCGGAGAGATCTATGACCAGCGCCGTCGGACTCTCTGCAACCACCGTGCCGATGGCTTGTTCCAGGGCCGGAGCGGTAACCAAATCGATTTCGCCGCTGACACTGACCACGGACACCCCGTCGTGGTCCGCAACCAACGTGGTAATCGAATCAGGAGCTGACAATGGCGATCCTTCGTCCCGGGCCTTAAGTGTGGTGCAAGCCTAACCTGCCTTGCGAACTGCGAGAAGAATAAGGCCTCAACACCTGCCCCGCGACCACCCAGGCTAGTCTCCCCATAGGGAAGTGCGCACTGCGGAGCGCGACGCGGCACTTGGGAGGCCAGATGTCAGATTCGCCGTCGGATTTCAGCAGCACCGGTACCACCGCGCAGACGGTCAGCGTTTCCAGCGAGGGCCTGCTGCCACAGCTAGTCCGGCATCTACGGCAAAATCGAACCATTTTGCGCGAGGAATGGGCCCGCAGAATCGCCGAGGCCGAACTGCTTACCGCGATGACCCCGGAGGAGCTCTTCTCCGAAGCGACCGCCGTCTACGACAACTATGTCGAGGTGCTCGAGACCGGTAGCGTCGAGGCGTTGCAAGCCTACGCGCGCGACCTGTCAGAACGCATCATCCCGCGAGGCGTGGAAACCGACGAGGTCGTCGGCATCGTCCTGCTGCTGCGTGACGTGCTCGCGCGTTCCCTGTTCGAGAAGTACCAGACAGAGTTCGGGATGCTCAACCGGGTTCTGGACGCCTACGAACCGGCGGCCAACCGCATCGCCAATACCGTTGCCGTCAGCTTCGTCCAGGAACGCGAGCGCATCATCCGGCAGCAGCAAGAGGCGATCCGCGAGCTATCGACGCCGGTGCTGCAGGTGCGCGAGCAGCTGCTGATTTTGCCGATCATCGGTGTGCTCGACAGTCAACGCGCCCGGCAGGTCACCGAACAGCTGCTGCGAGCCATTCGTGCGAACCGGGCGAAGGTGGTGGTCATCGACATCACCGGGGTGCCCACCATCGACTCCACAGTGGCAAACCACCTGGTGCAGACGGTCGACGCGTCCGGGTTGATGGGTGCGAGTGTGATCATCACCGGCCTGTCCTCGGAAATCGCCCTGACGCTGGTGACGATCGGTCTGGACCTGTCGAAGATGAATGCCGTCGGCGACCTGCAGGGCGGTATCGAAGAAGCCGAGCGCCTGCTCGGCTACGAAGTCACCCGCACCGGCGAGCAGACCGGGTGAGCACAACTAACACGAGCGCCCCATGCCCGTACCAATCCTGAAACAGGGCGCGTTTCTGATCGCTTCGGTGCAGGCCGCGCTGACCGACTCCGACACCGAACGGCTTCGACAGGATCTCATGGAACGGGTCAGCCGGTTCCGCGCGCAGGGGATCATCGTCGACGTCACCGCCATCGACGTGATGGATTCGTTCGCGGCCCGGTCGCTGCGCACGATTGCGCATATGACCCGGCTGCGCGGCGCCGAGACCGTGATCGTGGGTCTACAGCCAGAGGTGGCCTTTGCGATGGTGCAACTGGGACTGGCATTCGACGACATGAACACTGCGCTGGACCTCGAAGAGGGCCTTGCGTTGCTGAATCGGCGACTTGGACTGGGCAAATCGACGATCGGGCGCGACGGTGGCGGATGACATCGTCGTCGACATCGACAACCCCGACGACATCGTCGCAGCCCGCAAAGCCGGACACCAGCTCGCACTCGACCTCGGATTCTCGCTGACCGACGTCACCATGATCGCCACGGCGATCTCCGAAATCGCACGCAACATCACCAGCTACGCAGGTCGCGGCGCCGTCCGGGTCGCGGTGGCCGACCGGGAGGGCCGCAAGGCTTTGGTGGTACGCGCTGAGGACGACGGTCCCGGCATCGCCGACATCGAGCGCGCGATGGAGGACGGATACTCGACCGGTCGTGGGTTAGGGATGGGCTTGCCGGGTGCCCGCCGCCTGATGGACCGACTGGTCGTGGAATCCGCGCTCGGCCGCGGAACGGTCATCGAAATGTGGAAATGGGTCCCGGCCCGTGTATGAAAACGGCCGCCTAGGGCCGATCGAGTGGGCTGCCGTAGGTCGCCCACTGCCGGGCGAGCACGTCTCCGGTGACCAGCCCATCGCGGTCAGCGTCGACGTTGACGCCGCTTTGTTCGGTGTCATGGACGGACTCGGCCATGGCCCGGCTGCCGCAACCGCCGCGTTACGCGCCATCGATGTGCTCAAGCGCTCTCCCAACGAGCGGCTCGAAGTATTGGTCCAGCTCTGCCACCGCGTGTTGGCTGGCACCAGAGGGGTCGCTATGACCCTGGCGAGGGTGGATTTCGGGGCAGGCACCCTGACGTGGACCGGCGTCGGAAACGTCACCGCCAACCTGGTCGCCAAGGATGCGACCGGTGTCCAAATCCGTTCCTCTGCGCGCCTTATCGCAGGCATCGTCGGCTACCGCATACCGGAAATCAGGCCCGCACAGGTGGTTTCAATTCGCGCCGGCGACCTGATCGTCATAGCCAGCGACGGTATCGCCAAAGACCACCTGGACAATATCGACTTCGCCGCCTCCGCCACCGGTATAGCCGAACATATCCTTGCTAAACACGCCAAGGAATCCGACGATGCGATGGTGCTCACCGCTCGTCACCGGGGAGCATCGATATGAGCAACGCTGACGACTTTCACGCTCAATACGTCGCTGCCCTGCATGCCTATTTGGACGTGCGCGATGAGGACAGCCTGGCGGTCGGCCATGAGCTCGGGCGCCGGGCGTTGCAAGAACAAATCAGCATGCTCGAGATCATCGAGCACCATTTCGTACTGGTCCAAGAACTCTCGAAAAACTCCTCGGTCGACAGGCCGGCCGCACTGCAGTTCTTGTTACAGACGCTAGCTCCGCTCGACGTCGCGACACGGGGGTTTATCGACGGCACCAAGCGTTATGCGGAGCAACGGGCGCGCGCCGAGGTTCTGGCTGACCGCGATAAATTCCGTACGGCGCTGGTGAATTCGTTGCAGGAGGGATTCTTCGTAGCCGATCACGAAGGCACGGTTATCGAAATGAACAACGCCTTCATCGAAATTCTCGGCTACCCCGCAGAGGGCTTGCCATACCGGTGGCCGCACCCATGGTTGGTCGACAAGAACACTGCGCGTCAACAACAATCCCGAGTCCGGGGCGACGGCAGCACCGAGTACGAGACACCGATTCGGCATCGAAACGGCCATCTCGCTTGGGTGACGGTGAGCATTAATGCGGTCAAGGAAAGTGGCACCGACCGAGATGTCTACGTGGGGACGATTCGTGACATCACCGCGGAACGGGCGTTCGCCGCCCGGGAAAGCGCGGTGCTGCGCCTGGCTACGGCTGTGGCTGTGGCCAAAAGCGTGGCCGAGTTGCTGTCGATCACTCTCGAGGAGTGCCGGACGGCCATCGACGTACAACGCGTGGTCGCCGTCTCATGGCCCAGCGGCGACGGCGAACCGACCGTCCAAGTGGCGGGCGAGCCTTCCGAATCGAGTTGGCGTGAACTCGATCCGTGGTTGCGCCATACATTCCAGGATGCGCGTCACCAGCTGCCGCTGACGGCCAAGACAGTCGAGCGGCCAGACAATCCCGGTAAGGCACAAGGACTGGTCGCGGTGCTGTCCGGCGCAGGGGACGTCGCGCTGTGGTTGGAGCTTCGCTCTCCTCGCTGGGTCAGTGCGGAGGATCGGCTCCTGGTCACGGTGCTAATCGGCCACCTCAGTCTGGCCATGCAGCATGTCCGTCAGTTCGAGACTGCCCGCGAGACGTCCCTGACGTTGCAGCGCGCGATGCTGCCGCCGGTCGAGCCGCCGTCAGGCTTTGTCGTGCGCTACGAACCCGCTGTTCCGCCGCTGGAGATCGGCGGCGACTGGTATGACGTGCTGCCCATCGGCGATCACCGCATCGGCATCGTCGTCGGCGACTGCGTAGGTCGTGGTCTGCCGGCCGCCGCGATCATGGGTCAGCTACGCAGCTCGGCGCGCGCGCTGTTGATCAACGGCGCCCAACCCGCGCTATTGCTCGAGCAGCTCGACTCGGCGGCGTCGCTTATTCCGAATGCGTACTGCACAACGGTCTTCCTGGCAATCCTGGACACCGAGTCCGGGATCCTGGAGTACAGCAATGCCGGCCACATGCCCGCCATGCTCGCCGGTCGCGAGTCCGGGACGACCTTGCTGACCGATGCCGCGTCGGTACCGCTCGCGGTCCGCCGAGACGGACCTCGCCCGCAAGCCTTCGAGGTACTACCGCCTGGTTCGACGCTGATGCTGTTCACCGACGGCTTGGTCGAGCGCAAACATGAGTCGATTGACGACGGAATCGACCTGTGCTGCAGACGTTTTGGCAGATACGATGACTTTGCCTCTGGACGCTGTCGCGGATGCGGTGCTTCGCGAGCTGGCCCCGGCAGCGGGGTATGACGACGATGTCGCAATGGTGATTTACCGGCACCAACCGGCACCGCTTCGAATCGAAAGTGAGGCTACCGCAGATCAATTGGCCAGCATCCGGCATCGGCTGAGCGAGTGGCTTCGAGTCGCTGGCGTCCCGGAGGCGTTGGGCGCCGACGTCGTGCTGGTCGCCAACGAAGCGTGCACCAACTGCGTCGAGCACGCATACCGCGGACACAGCGTCGGGACAATGCTGCTCGAGGTCAAAGCCGTTGACCGTGAAATCCAGGTGCGGGTCATCGATTCCGGTTCTTGGAAGACACCGGCCGCCAACCCGGGCAACGGTGGGCGGGGTCTGTTGCTGATGCAGGCCATCAGTGACTCGATGGAAATCGGCAGCACCTCAGCCGGAACCACGGTCGACATCACTTTCCGCCTGCCGACCGAAGCCGGTTAAGAGCCTTGGCCGGCACGAACCACGTGGCGGCACGCCGGTGCTACCGGTGGGCCACCCGGCGCCGGATATGTGATGGTCAACCTAAGCCTTTCGACGGATCGCCGCGGTGATCACGGCTTGGCCTGTGCAATGCCCGCGAACCTGTGCGTTCAAACGGAGCAGTTCGGACGCGGTGCCGTCTAACCCGTAGTGGCATGGGCGAATTGCTTCACAATCGTCGCGCAAAACGCCGGAAGGTCCGATGATGGCAATGGACGCAAACGACTCAATCTGCCCCCTGAGCAGGCCGCGGGTTGGTCTACAGGCGCTCTTTGACCACCGCCGACAGGCGCGCCCCGTCGGCCTTCCCGGCCGCGATCGCGGTGGCCACCTTCATCACCATTCCCATCTGCTTCATACTGGGCCGCTGCCCGAGTTGCTCAGCCACCTCGGCGATGGCGGTGTCGGCGACGTCGGCCAGCTCTCCCTCGGTGAGCGGCGTGGGCAAGTACTCGTCGATGATTCGCGCCTCGGCGTGCTCTTCGGCGGCGAGTTCGCCACGGCCGTTTTGGGTGTAGATCTCGGCCGCCTCACCACGCTTCCGGGATTCGCGGGCGAGCACCTTGATCACCTCTTCGTCGGAGAGCTCTCTTGCTTGCTTGCCGGAGACTTCCTCGGTCTGGATCGCGGCCAGCAGCATGCGCACGGTCGCCGTTCGCAACTTATCCCGGGCCTTCATCGCCTGGGTCAGGTCCGCCCGGAGCCGGGATTTGAGTTCCGCCATGCCTGAGACGCTACGCGCCGGGACGGTGGGGAAGATTGAGAAATGCCCAGACCGCCTACAGGATGGAGTCCATGACGAACGACGACGGCCGCTGGACACGGTGAACGCGCTGCCGCCTGGTTATCCGGTTGGTCCACCGCCCGGCTCCCGGGGGTATGCGCCGGCCGGCTATCCGCCATCGGGCTATGGCACGCCGCCGGGCTACGGTGGTCCGCCGCCCGGCTACAGTCCGGGGCCGGGGTACGGCCCGCCACCTGGGTACGGTCCCCCACCTGGGTACGGCCCCCCACCGGGATACGGCCCCCCACCGGGATACGGCCCCCCACCGGGGTACGGCCCCCCACCGGGGTACGGTGCGCCACCAGGCTATGGTCCCCCGCCCGGCTCGCAGTATGGTGCGCCCCCGCTGGTCCCGGGAGCGGTCAAACCCGGGATCATCCCGCTGCGGCCCTTGACCCTGAGCGACATCTTCAACGGCGCAGTCGGCTACATCCGAGCCAATCCGAAGGCGACGTTGGGACTGACCGCAATGGTGGTTGTGGTCATGCAGATCATCACGCTGATCGCCACGCTCGGACCATTGGCCGCCTACGGCAGGATCACGACCGAACGGCCGGAAGAGCTGACCTGGGGGGTCGTGAGCGCGTGGACAGCGTCGATGGCTGCCGGCTTCCTGGTCACCTGGCTGGGAGGCATGCTGCTGTCCGGAATGCTCACCGTCATCGTCGGTCGGGCAGTGTTCGGGTCACCGATCACCATCGGCGAAACGTGGGCCAAGATCCGTGGGCGGCTGCTCCCCTTGCTGGGCCTGGCACTGCTGGAAGCCGCCGTCGTGGCCGTTCTTGTCGGGCTGGTGGCGGTGATAGTCGCCCTGCTGGCGGCTATCGGCAACGGAGCGGCGGGGGTTCTCTTGGGCTTTCCGCTGGTGCTCGCCGTAATCGCATTGATGGTGTACCTGTACACGGTGGTGCTGTTCGCACCCGTGCTGATCGTGCTGGAGAGGCTGCCGGTCATCGATGCGCTCACCAGATCCTTCGCGCTGGTCCGCAATGGTTTCTGGCGGGTGCTGGGCATCCGGGTGCTGACGTTCATCGTGGCAACGGTTGTCGCTAACGCGGTAGCGGCACCGTTCACGATCATCGGCCAGGTACTGCTGTCCGGCGGGGCGTCCGGCGTTGCCGTGCTCGTCGGCACCACGATTGCGTCCATCGGGTCGGCGATCGGCCAAATCATCACCGCCCCTTTCAACGCCGGAGTTATCGTGCTGCTCTACACCGACCGGCGAATGCGTGCCGAGGCATTCGACCTGGTGTTGCAGACCGGCGCCGCTGGCGGACCCTACGCGGTCGCGTCCACCGACAACCTCTGGCTGACCCGGCCGGTGTGAGGACTAGCTGACAGTGCCTTCCATCGACATCGACCGCGATGCCGCACACCAGGCCGCACAGACCGAACTCGACAAACCGATCTATTCCAAAGGTTCCCCGGCACAACAATTCGTCGATTGGATCAACGAACTGGTGTACCGGCTGTTGCAGAAGTCCGCATCGATACCAGGCGGATGGTTCACCACCACCGTGCTGCTTATCCTGCTGGCGGTCGCGGTGGTAGTCGCCATCCACATCGCACGGCGCACCATGCGCACCAACCGCGGTGGCGACTACCAGTTGTTCGAAGCCGCCCAACTCACCGCGGCCCAGCATCGCGCTACCGCTGAAAGCTATGCAGCGGAAGGCAATTGGGCCGCGGCTATTCGGCACCGGTTGCGCGCGGTCGCCCGCCAGCTTGAGGAGACCGGCGTACTCAACCCGGCTCCTGGCCGTACCGCCAACGAGCTGGCCCGCGACGCCGGCGCCGCCTTACCTCATCTGGCAGGCGAATTATCGCAGGCGGCAACGGCATTCAACGACGTCACCTACGGCGAGCGACCCGGGACGCAGGGGGCCTACCAGATGATCGCCGACCTCGACGACCACCTGCGGTCGCGGTCACCAGCCGCCGCGTCAGCGGCGGGGCAGCCCGCCCCGATCGAATCATGGGCGCAGGTCCGGTGATGGCGACTGTCGGGGCCCGTCCCGAAGCCGTGACCGGTACGGCGGCGGGACGATGGCGATCATGGCGCTGGGCGGTGCTCACGCTCGTTGTGCTGGCGGTCATAGCCGGGATCGGCGCCTACCTGACCGCACCGCGGCCCGGCGGCCGGATGGATCCGGACTCAACCGGCCCTGACGGTGCCCATGCGCTGGTGACGCTGCTGCGCGACGGCGGCGTCGAGGTCGTCGTGGCCGACAGCATCGCCGACGTCGAAAAGGCAGCACGGCCCGACACGCTGATCCTGGTGGCGCAGAGCCAGTACCTGACCGACACCACGCTGCTGGACCGGCTGGCGAAGGCCCCCGGCGATCTCCTACTGGTGGAACCGACGTCGCGAACCCGCGAGGCACTGATGCCCGGTATGCGCATCGCGAGCGCCAGCACCTTCGACAGCAACCCGAATTGCACGCTGCGGGAAGCTAATCGAGCCGGATCGGTTCGATTCGGGCCAAGCGACACCTACGAGGTCAAAGATGGCCGGGCGATGACCAGCTGTTATGACGGGGTGCTGATCCGCTATCGCGACGGCGGGCGGAGCGTCACAGCGGTCGGCAGTACCGACTTCATGACCAACGGGGGCCTGTTGCAGGCGGGCAATGCCGCGCTGGCGATGAACCTCGCGGGCAAGCGGCCCCGCCTCATCTGGTACGCGCCGCAGCACATCGAGGGTGAAACATCAACCCCGGCATCAATTTTCGACCTGATTCCAGAAAACGTGACCTGGATTGTCTGGCAGCTGTGGCTGGTCGTGCTGCTGGTCGCCCTGTGGAAGGGCCGCAGGCTCGGTCCGCTGGTGGCCGAGGAGTTGCCCGTCGTGGTACGCGCGTCGGAGACCGTCGAGGGTCGCGGCCGGCTTTACCGGTCCCGCCGGGCACGCGATCGCGCCGCCGCGGCCTTGCGCACTGCGACATTGCAGCGACTGCTGCCCCGGCTGGGCCTGGGCGCAGGCGCGCCGGCGCCGGCGGTGGTGACGACCGTCGCCGAGCGCAGCGGGGCCGACGCGGGATTTGTTTCCTACCACCTGTTTGGCCCACCCCCAGCCACCGACAATGACCTGTTACAACTTGCCCGTGCACTCGACGAAATCGAAAGGCAGGTCACACACTCGTGACACAACCGTCTCCCGCCCAGACCCCGACCGCTGAGTCGGCACGAGATGCGTTGCTGGCGTTGCGCGCCGAGCTCGCCAAGGCCGTCGTCGGACAGGAAGGGGTGGTCAGCGGCCTGGTGATCGCGCTGCTGTGTCGCGGCCACGTGCTGCTGGAAGGTGTTCCGGGGGTGGCGAAGACGCTGCTGGTTCGAGCGCTGTCCGCCGCGCTGCGGTTGGAATTCAAGCGGGTGCAGTTCACCCCCGACCTGATGCCCGGCGATATCACCGGTTCGCTGGTGTACGACGCGCGCACCGCCGCGTTCGTGTTCCGGCCGGGTCCGGTGTTCACCAACCTTCTGCTGGCCGACGAGATCAACCGCACCCCACCCAAGACCCAGGCTGCGCTGCTGGAGGCGATGGAGGAGCGTCAAGTCAGCGTGGAAGGCGAACCCAAACCGCTGCCCGACCCGTTCATCGTCGCCGCGACGCAGAACCCGATCGAATACGAGGGCACCTACCAGTTGCCCGAAGCCCAGCTGGATCGCTTCCTGCTCAAACTGAGCGTGACGCTGCCGTCGCGCGAGTCCGAGATCGCCATCCTCGGCCGGCACGCGCACGGCTTCGATCCCCGCGATCTGTCCGCGATCAAGCCGGTGGCCGGGCCTGCCGAGCTGGCCGCCGGCCGCCAAGCGGTGCAACAGGTATTGATGGCCGATGAGGTGCTGGGCTACATCGTCGACATCGTCGGAGCCACCCGCTCCTCTCCCGCACTGCAGCTGGGTGTGTCACCACGCGGGGCGACAGCCCTATTGGCCACCGCTCGTTCCTGGGCGTGGCTGTCCAGCCGTAACTACGTCACTCCCGACGACGTGAAGGCCATGGCCCGCCCGACGTTGCGGCACCGGGTGATGCTGCGTCCGGAAGCCGAGCTTGAAGGCGCCACACCCGATGGTGTGCTCGATGGAATTTTGGCGTCGGTTCCGGTGCCCCGCTAGTGATCCTGACCGGACGTACCGGCTTGGTGGCGCTGATCTGCGTCCTGCCCATCGCGCTGTCGCCCTGGCCGGCAAAGGCTTTCGTGGTGCTGCTGGTAGCGCTGGCGATGGTGGTGGTCGTTGATGTCGGGCTGGCGGCCAGCACCCGCAGATTGCGCTATACCCGTTCACCAGACAGCTCGGCCAGGCTGGCACAGCAGGTGGAGTCGGGGCTGCTGATCTACAACGACGGCCGCCGCCGGTTCCGCGGCCAGATCCGCGATGCCTGGCCACCGAGCGCGGGCGCTGAGCCGCGCACGCATCCCGTCAACATCGCCGCCGGGCAAAGTCAGCATGTCCAGACTCACCTACGGCCGGTTCGCCGCGGCGACCAGCACGCGGCTGTGGTGACGGCCCGTTCGATCGGGCCGCTGGGGTTGGCGGGACGGCAGAGTTCGCAATCGGTGCCAGGTCAGGTCCGGGTGCTGCCGCCGTTTCTGTCTCGCAAGCACTTACCGTCGCGACTTGCCAAGCTGCAGGAGATCGACGGGCTGCTGCCGACGCTGATACGCGGGCAGGGGACCGAATTCGATTCGCTGCGCGAGTATGTCGTCGGCGATGACGTGCGCTCGATCGACTGGCGCGCAACCGCGCGTCGCGGCGACGTCGTGGTCCGCACATGGCGGCCCGAACGCGACCGGCGAGTGGTGATCGTGCTCGACACTGGACGCACGGCGGCTGGTCGCGTCGGTGTCGACCCGACCGCCACCGATCCCGCGGGCTGGCCCCGGCTGGACTGGTCGATGGACGCCGCACTGCTGCTGGCGGCACTCGCGTCGCGGGCCGGCGACCATGTCGACTTCCTCGCCCATGACCGGGCGAGCCGGGCCGGTGTGTTCGGCGCGTCGCGCACCGAACTGCTTGCCCAGCTGGTTCAGGCGATGGCCCCGCTGCAACCAACTCTTGTCGAGTCTGATTGGCGTGCAATGGTTGCCGCCATATTGCGGCGCACCCGGCGACGGTCGCTGGTGGTGCTACTGACCGACCTCAACGCGACCGCTCTCGACGAGGGCCTGCTGCCGGTGCTGCCGCAGTTGTCGGCCAAACACCACGTGATGATCGCCGCGGTCGCCGACCCTCGTGTCGACCAAATGGCCGCCGGGCGTTCCGATGCGGCCGCGGTGTACGACGCCGCCGCCGCCGAACGATCCCGCAATGACCGCCGCGCGATCGCGGCGCGGCTACGCCGCAGCGGGGTGGAGGTCGTCGACGCTGTCCCCACGGAACTGGCGCCCGCCCTTGCCGACTGCTATCTGGCGATGAAAGCGACCGGGCGGCTTTAAACCGAAGGCGGCGCAGTTGCTTCCGTCGGTGGGGACGTCAGCTTGGGGTGTGCACCCGCTGACCGTCGGCCACACCAGTCACGTTGGCACCGTCGTAACTCCGCAGGTCTAAACGGAAAAGCGATAGCACATGCGATATCGGATTTCCGACAGCTACATCGAGAGCCGCAGGCCCGATGCGACTTAGCGGGTTGGGATCACATCGGGTGCGTCTTCGATATCGCCAGTCTCCCCGGCTTTCGCGGCGCGACGGCCAAAGTACAAGATATACGACAAGAACCCCACCTCGGCGATGATTCCGATGCCGACCCGAATGAATGTCGGCAACGGTGACGGCGTCACCAATGCTTCGATCAACCCGGAGACCAGCAACACACCCACCAGTCCCACAGCGACCGATACGACGGCACGGCCTTGTTCGGCAAGCACTTGTCCACGGGGACAGTCTCCGGGCGATATCACTGACCACCCCAGCCGCATCCCCGTTGCCCCTGCCAGGAATACCGCCGTCAGCTCCAGCAGTCCGTGCGGAGCCAGCAGGCCCAGCAGGATGCCGCCCTTGCCGGCCTGGAACATCAGACCGGCGATCAGTCCCAGATTGGCAGCGTTTTGGAATAGCACAATCGGGATCGGCAGTCCCAGCACAACGGATAACGCGATGCACTGTGCGGCAACCCAGGAGTTGTTCACCCAGACTTGCAGGGCGAACGCCGCAGCGGGGTGTTCGCTGTAATACGAGGCGACATCGTGGTTGACCAATTCGTTGATGTCACTTGGTGTTCCGACGGCGGACTGCACCTCCGGATTGCCGGCCACCCACAATGCGATAACCACCACGACGGCGAAAAACACCACCGCCGTGCCCAGCCACCACCGCCAAGTACGATAGGCGACCACCGGGAAAGACACTGTCCAGAACCGGGTGAAGGTACGGCTCAGCGGTGCGTGGGCACCTGTGACCACGGAGCGGGCACGCGCGATCAGACTCGAGAGCCGACCGATCACCAGCGAATCCGATGACGCCGACCGCAGTATCGACAGATGGGTGGACACCCGCTGATAGAGCTCGACGAGTTCGTCGACTTCAGCACCGGTCAGCGACCGGCGTCTCTTGATCAACTGGTCGAGGCGGTCCCAAGTCCCGCGATGGGCCAGCACGAATGCGTCGACATCCACCTTGGGCAGCCTAATCGCAAGCTCGGCGCAGTCGAGTGCAGCCGGTTGCACCCATAAAACCTGTACCGTTCGGTGTTATGTCGGAGGTGGTGACGGGGGACGCCGTGGTACTCGATGTGCAGATCGCCCAGTTGCCGGTGCGGGCCGTGGGCGCGCTGATCGACATCACGGTGATATTTATCTGCTACGTGCTCGGGCTGATGTTGTGGGCAGCCACGCTGACTCAGTTCGACACCGCGCTGAGCACGGCCGTCCTGATCATCTTCACGGTGTTGGTGATTGTCGGGTACCCCTTGGCATTCGAAACCGCCACCCGGGGACGGTCGGTGGGCAAGATCGTGATGGGCCTGCGAGTGGTGTCCGACGACGGTGGTCCAGAACGCTTCCGGCAGGCGCTATTTCGCGCGCTGGCGTCGGTGGTGGAGATCTGGATGTTCGCCGGGAGCCCCGCTGTCATCTGTAGCATATTGTCGCCGAAGGCCAAACGTATCGGCGACATCTTCGCCGGCACAGTCGTCGTCAGTGAACGCGGACCTCGATTGGGGCCTCCACCGGCGATGCCACCTTCGTTGGCTTGGTGGGCGTCGTCGCTGCAACTGTCGGGCCTAAACGCCGGCCAGGCCGAGGTCGCGCGCCAATTCCTTTCCCGGGCAACACAACTCGATGGCCGGCTACGCCAGCAGATGGCATACCGAATCGCCGGTGACGTAGTATCCCGTATCGCCCCGCCACCCCCGCCCGGCGCCCCGCCGGAGCTGGTGCTAGCCGCCGTCCTCGCCGAACGACACCGTCGCGAACTGGCGCGACTCCGCCCCGCGATGCCTCCCACGGGGCCGCCAATGGCGCCCCCGGCGGGATCTGCGCCCTGGCCACCGGGCGGACCTTGGGCATCCGGACCCCCAACCGCGACAGCAGGGGCCGTGCCGTGGCCCCAACCGCAGGCACAACAGCAGCCAGCCCCGTGGCCGCAGCCGGGATCACCACAGCCGGCGCCCTGGCCGCAGCAGGAGCCACCCAATGACGGCTTCTCGCCGCCTCACTAATCGCTGCGCTAGCTGGCGACGGTAGCCGCCATCACGGCGACGTCGGCGACCAACAGCGCCCATCCGCACAGCGGAACGACGATGCCGCCGCGGCGCTTTGCGGTGAAGAACGAGAAGACGATGACTACGAAGGCCACCGCGGGCGCGCCATAAAACGCGACGCCGAAATCAATCCCCCCGCGGCCCAAGTTCGGGCAACTGCGATCAGTGCAGCCATCGGTGCTCATCACAGCGCCGAGCGCGAAGAGCATCACGATTGCGGCAGCAGGCACCGTCGACAGCGCCAACCCCCAGTTGACCCACGGCCAAACGTCGCGGCCACGGGTGCTTTCGCCCTGCGCCGGTTCCGTTGCGCTGTGGGTACCGCTGCCGAACGTCACGTTGGAGTTATTTGCGTTCATCACTCCAGGTGCTACCCGCCGCCTACTGGATGCAAACCGGCCGCCGCGGCAGCGATGCGCCAATCCCCTTGGTTTGCTCTTCTTGCAGGTCAGGTACCACGGGATGACTCCTCCGGAAGCCGCATCGGAAGACATCGTTGCATCGCGATAGTTTACGATATATCGTGATATAGCGAAGCGCATGACCAGTGCGTTACCTCGACAACAAGGACTACAGACATGAACAACCCATTCACTCCTCCTCCCGGCGGTGGATTCCCCGGCCGGCCGGACTTCGGATTCGGCTTCGGCCCCGCGCTGGGGGCACCACCCGCTCGCGGGGGACGGCGTGCCCTGCACGGCGCCAGGCGGCAAGCCCGGCAGGAATTCCGTGAACACCTCCGCGACCAGGCGGGCGGGCATGACGGGCCGTTTGCTTTCGGCCCTGGCTTCGGCCCCGGTTTCGGGCCTGGCTTCGGTCCGGGCTTCGGTTTCGGCTTGGGCCCAGGCGGCCGACGCGGCGGATGGCGTCGTGGCGGCCGCGGCCGCGGACGCCGCGGCGACGTGCGGGCGGCCATCCTGGCGCTGCTGGCCGAGCGGCCGATGCACGGCTACGAGATGATCCAGCAGATCGCCGAACGCAGCAACGGAATGTGGCGGCCCAGCCCCGGGTCGGTGTACCCGACGCTGCAGCTGCTGGACGACGAAGGCCTGATCACCGCAAGCGAAACCGACGGCAGCAAGAAGCTTTTCGAGCTGACCGACGAGGGTCGCGCGGCAGCCGAGAAGGTCGAGACCCCGCCATGGGACGAGATCGCCGAAGGCGCCGATCCGGGCCACATCAACCTGCGGGCGGCGATGGGCCAGTTGTTCGGCGCGGTCGCGCAGTCCGCGCACACCGCCACCGCCGAGCAGCAGCAGCGCATCGTCGAGATCATCAACAATGCGCGCCGCGAGGTCTACGGCATCCTCGGCGAGGACTGACCCGTCCCGCCAGTGAAATGCCCGTCGGCACGATTGCCGGCGGGCATTTCACGCACACCTACGATACGTCGACCCAATCCAGGGTCCGCTGCACCGCCTTACGCCAGCCCGCGTATCCGGCGGCGCGCTCGTCGTCGCTCCAGGTCGGCGTCCATCGCTTGTCCTCTTGCCAGTTGGCCCGCAGGTCGGACGGATCGGCCCAGAACCCGACCGCCAGACCCGCCGCGTAGGCCGCGCCCAGCGCGGTGGTCTCGGCGACCACCGGTCGCACCACGTCCACGCCCAGCACGTCGGCCTGAATCTGCATGCACAAGTCGTTGCCGGTGATCCCGCCGTCCACCTTGAGCACCTCAAGGCGCACACCGGAATCCGCTTCCATCGCGTCCACCACATCGCGGCTCTGGTAGCAGATCGCCTCCAGCGTCGCGCGGGCCAGGTGCGCGTTGGTGTTGAACCGCGACAGACCCCACGATCGCGCCGCGGGCATCGGATCGCCAATACGGGGCGAACAGCCCGGAAAACGCCGGCACGAAATACACCCCGCCGTTGTCGTCGACCTGCCGAGCCAGCGACTCGCTTTGCGCCGCGCCGCTGATGATGCCCAGCTGGTCGCGCAGCCACTGCACCGCCGAACCGGTGACCGCGATCGAACCCTCAAGCGCGTAAACGGGTTTGGCGTCCCCGAACTGGTAGCACACCGTGGTCAGCAGGCCGTTGCGAGAGCGCACGATCTTCTCGCCGGTGTTGAGCAGCAGGAAATTGCCGGTGCCGTAGGTGTTTTTCGCCTCCCCCGCGGCCAGACACACCTGACCGACCATCGCCGCGTGCTGGTCGCCGAGGACGCCGGTGATCGGCACCTCGCCGCCGACGGGTCCACTCTCCAGCGTGACACCGTACGGCTGCGGCGGCGACGACGGCGCGATCGTCGGCAGCATCGCCCGCGGAATGGAGAAGAACGACAACAGCTCGTCGTCCCAGTCCAGCGTCTCCAGGTCCATCAGCATGGTCCGGCTGGCGTTGGTGACATCGGTGACGTGCACGCCGCCCCGCGGACCGCCGGTCAGATTCCACAGCACCCAGGTGTCGGGGGTGCCGAACAGGGCGTCGCCGCGCTCGGCGGCTGCGCGCACCCCGTCGACGTTCTCCAGGATCCATTGCAGCTTGCCGCCGGAAAAGTAGGTCGCCGGCGGCAGGCCGGCCTTGCGGCGGATCACGTCGCCGCGGCCGTCGCGGTCCAGCGCCGACGCGATCCGGTCGGTGCGGGTGTCCTGCCAGACGATCGCGTTGTAATACGGCCGGCCGGTATGCCGGTTCCACACCAGCGTCGTCTCGCGCTGATTCGTGATTCCCAGCGCCGCAATGTCTTTCGGAGCTAGGTTGGTCGGTTCAGCACCGACATCAGCACCGACGAGGTGCGCTCCCAGATCTCGATCGGGTCGTGCTCGACCCAGCCGGCGCGGGGCAGGATCTGCTCGTGCTCGAGTTGGTGGCGAGCCACCTCGGTGCCGTCGTGGTCGAAAATCATGCAGCGGGTGCTGGTGGTGCCCTGGTCGATGGCGGCGACGAACTCGGCCAACTGCTCTCCTCCGGCGTGAGCTGTGACACTTCATGTCATCGTCCATGATCGTCTACCACTGCCGGATAGGCAGGTAACCGACGCTATTCGGCTGCAAGCCGGCACCGGGCGACGGCGCAGGTCAGCTCCTCGCCCTTGCGTTACCGCCGGTAAACCTGTTGCATCGGCGGTGTGGGCGAAGAGGTCAAGCGCACCACCTACAACCGCGCACACCGGCGGGAATACCGGCGCAAGGTGCAGCTGTGTCTGGACGTCTTCGAGACGATGCTTGCGCAGTCCAGCTTCGATTTCGACCGGCCGCTCACCGGCATGGAGATCGAATGCAACCTCGTCGACGCCGACTATCAGCCCGCGATGTCGAATCGGGACGTGCTGGACGCCATCGCCGATCCGGCCTACCAGACCGAATTAGGCGCCTACAACATCGAATTCAACGTGCCACCCCGGCCGCTGCCCGGACACACCGGCCTGGACCTGGAAGCCGAGGTGCGGGCCAGCCTGAACGACGCCGAGACCAAGGCCAACTCCGGCGGGCGCCCACATCGTGATGATCGGCATCCTGCCCACGCTGATGCCCGAACATCTCGACCGATGGCTGGATGAGCGAGTCAAGGCGGTACGCGGCCCTCAACGACTCGATCTTCAGCGCCCGCGGCGAGGACATCCCGATCAACATCGCCGGCCCGGAGCCGCTGAGCTGGACGCGGCGTCCATCGCGCCCGAATCCGCTTGCACCAGCATGCAATTGCATCTTCAGGTGTCGCCCGGCGGATTTCGCCGCCAACTGGAACGCCGCGCAGGTGCTGGCCGGCCCGCAGCTGGCGCTCGGCGCGAACTCGCCCTACTTCTTCGGCCATCAGCTGTGGTCGGAAACCCGTATCGAACTGTTCGCGCAGTCCACCGATACCCGGCCCGAGGAGCTGAAGACCCAGGGCGTGCGGCCGCGGGTGTGGTTCGGCGAACGCTGGATCACCTCGATCTTCGACCTGTTCGAGGAGAACATCCGCTACTTCCCGTCGCTGCTGCCCGAGGTGTCCGACGAGGATCCGGTCGCCGAACTGGCCGCCGGACGCACGCCCGCATCTGTCGGAATTGCGCCTGCACAACGGCACGGTGTACCGGTGGAACCGGCCGGTGTACGACGTCGTCGACGGACGCCCGCATCTGCGGGTGGAGAACCGGGTGCTGCCGGCCGGGCCGACCGTCGTCGACATGCTGGCCAACTCGGCCTTCTACTACGGCATGCTGCGCAGCGCTGTCCGAAGACGACCATCCGCTGTGGACCAAGATGAGTTTCGCTGCGGCGCAACGCTAATTTCCTCGCAGGCCGCCCAGCATGGCATGGAGGCCCGGCTGTACTGGCCGGGCCTGGGTGACGTGACGGCACGAGGAACTGGTGCTGGGCACGTTGCTGCCGATGGCGCACGAAGGGCTGCGGCGGTGGGGCGTCGACGCCGAGGTGCGCGACCGGTTCTCGGGTGTCATCGAGGGCCGCGCCAAGACCGGCCGCAACGGCGCGGGCTGGCAGGTGTCCACGGTGCGGGCGCTGCAGGACGGCGGGATGACCCGGCCGCGCGGCGCTGGCCGAGATGCTGCGCCGGTACTGCGAGCACATGCACGCCAACGAGCCGGTGCACACCTGGGGGCCTTAACCGCGGGTACGTTGGGAACCATGTCACCTGAAGTAATGGACTGGGACAGCGCATACCGCGAGCAGGGCGCAATTCGAGGGTCCGCCGCCGTGGAATATCGGTGAGCCGCAGCCGGAACTGGCCGCACTGATCGCGGCCGGCAAGTTCCGCAGCGAAGTGCTCGACGCCGGATGCGGGTTCGCCGAGCTGTCGTTGGCGCTGGCCGCCGAGGGCTACACCGTGGTCGGCATCGACCTCACGCCCACCGCCGTCGCCGCCGCCACCAAGGCGGCGCCAGGAACGCGGCCTGAGCACGGCCAGCTTCGTGCAGGCCGACATCACCTCGTTCACCGGCTATGACGGCCGGTTCAACACGGTGGTGGACAGCACGCTGTTTCACTCGCTGCCGGTCGAGGGCCGCGACGGCTACCTGAGCTCGGTGCACCGCGCGGCAGCCCCGGGCGCCAGCTACTACGTGCTGGTGTTCGCCAAGGGCGCCTTCCCCGCCGAGATGGAAACCAAGCCCAACGAAGTCGACGAGGACGAGTTGCGCGCCGCGGTGAGCAAGTACTGGGAGATCGACGAGATCCGGCCCGCCTACATCCACGCGAACATTCCCCAGGTCAGTAACGCGCCGTTCGAATTTCCGACCGCACGACCGCGACGAAAAGGGCCGGATGAAGTTGCCCGCCTACTTGCTGACGGCGCACAAGGCGAGCTGACGAATCAAGAATGCGTCGAAATCGACGCTACCGCGGACTCTTCTCTTTGGCACTGGCGTCGATCTCGGCGTCAAGTCGCTGCGGTCGCTGTGGTCGCAGCGTCCAGCGCTTCTGCGAAGGTGGTCAGATCTTCAGCCGTGGTGTCTACGTGCGGCGAGATCCGCAGCACCGGCGCGGTCAGTTCCAGGGGCGCCCGCTCGCACCCCGGCGTAGGTGGTCAGGATCCGCCGTTCCTCGAGCAACCATGTCCGCACCGCTTGCGGGGTCGGCGCCGTCGACCGGGGCCAGGGTGGTGATCGCGCTCGGCTCTTCGACCTCTTCGACCACCGCCCACCCGGGCACATCGGCCAGCACCGTCCGGCTGATGCCGCCCAGCTCAGCCAGACGCGCGCGCACGGCCTCGGGCCCGTACGCCAAATGTTCACCCAATGCAACCGAAAACCCGACGCGCGCAGCGATATTGGCTTCGCCAAATTCGAGTTGCTGGGCCACCGTCAGCGACGGCGCCCACTCCGGGGGTCGGCAGCCTCGGACGCAGCCGCTCCATCAGGTCAGGGCGCACGGCGAGAAAGCCCACACCGCGCGGCCCGGCGATCCACTTGCGCGACGACGAATACATCACGTCGGCGCCCACCGCGCAGTCCACCTGGCCCAGCGCTTGGGCGGCGTCGACGACCAGCGGCAGCCCCAGTTCGCCGCAGAGTTGCGCGACCATCGAAAGCGGTTGCACCACACCGCTGTGGCTGGCCACCGCGGTCAGGTGGACGAAATCGGGCGGGTCGGCGTCCAGGACAAATGCCGCGTCGTCGAGCGCCAACCGGCCGTCCTCAAGGGTCGGCAGCAGCTGACGGTCGAATCCGTGGGCGGCCATCATGGCCAGGTTGGGGCCGTATTCGCCGGGCAGGCAGGCCAGTGTCCGGCGATCCGCCGGCCAGCTGCCGAGCAGCAGATCCAGCGCGTGCAGCGAGCCGGTGGTGTACACCACCTCGGCGTCGGGCATGCCGGCTCAGCGCGGCGAACGCGGCGCGTCCGGCGTCGAGCACGGGTGTGGCCGCCTCAGCCGCGACATATCCGCCGACTTCGGCCTCGTACCGCGCGTGCTGGGCGGTGGCGTCGATCACCGCGAAACTCTGGCGCGAGCAGGCCGCGCTGTCCAGGTGCAATCCGGCCACCGGCGGGCGGGCCGCGCGCCATCGGTCGGCCAGCGTATTGCTATCGCTCACTTCACCGCCAACGACAGCCCGAAGTCGCCTGCACTGTCAGTCCACCACCGGATGCGACGTAGTCCCGCGCCGGCCAATTCGGCATTCACCCCGTCCGGGCGGAACTTGCACGACACCTCGGTGAGCATTTCCTCGCCGGCCGCGAAGTCGACAGTCAGCTCGAGCGCACCGACTCGCACTCGCTGGCGACGGTCGGCTCGCAGCCACATTTCGATGCGTTCCTCTTCGGTGTTCCATCGGGCCACGTGCTGGTAGGCGTCGACGTCGAAATCGGCGTCGAGTTCCCGGTTGATTACCGCGAGCACATTGCGATTGAACCGGGCCGTCACCCCGGCGGCGTCGTCATAGGCGCGCACCAGCCGGCCGGTGTCCTTGACCAAGTCGGTGCCCAGCAGCAGGCTGTCCCCGGGCCGCATTACCGCGGACAGGGTCGCGAGGAACTCCGCGCGTGGTCCTGGGGTGAGGTTACCGATCGTCGACCCAGGAACACGAACAGGCGTCGACCGCCGTTCGGAATCTCGGTGAGGTGTTCCTCGAAATCGCCGCAGACGGCTTTGATCTCGACGTCTGGGTATTCGTGCTGCAATGGCCGTCGCGGCCGTCGACAGCATGCTGGCGTCGACGTCGAACGGTACGAACCTGCGTAGCGATCCGCGGCTGCGCAACGCGTCCAGCAGCATCCGGGTCTTCTCCGACGTCCCGCTGCCCAGCTCGACCAGGGTGTCGGCCTCGCTGGCCAACGCGATTTCGGCCGATCGGGCACGCAGGATCTCGGCCTCGGCACGCGTCGGGTAGTACTCAGGCAACCGGGTGATCTGGTCGAACAGCTCGCTGCCCACCGAATCGTAGAACCACTTGGGCGGCAGTGATTTCGGTGTGTTCTGCAGGCCGTCGAACACATCGCGACGCAACGCGTGATAGGCCGAGTCGGCGGCGAGGTGGTTGGACAGCGACAGCGTCATCAAGATCCTTTCGTGTGGTCCAGCGCGGTCAACGTGACACGCTCCGCAGTGACTTCAACGAGGTGGTGGTCCGGTACGTCCTCCCAGTCGGGCGCGTCGTCATACGGCTCGCTGGCCAGCACCACACCGTCATCGCGGCGCAGGATGGACAACGTCTCGTCCCAAGTAGTGGCCAAAAGCCGAGACCCGTTGGCGGCCAATATATTGAGCCGAGCATCGGGGTCGGCCGTGCCAATCTCGGCGATGGTGTCGCCCAGCGCGTCGAGTCCACGCGCGAAGATAGTGGCCGCGAGTATCGCGCTGTCGCAGACTGATTCGGCTGATGAAGTCGGCGACAGCACGGTGCGGTCGACAACGCCGTTGTGCGACAACAACCACTGGCCGTCGGTGAACGGCGCTGTCGCGCTGGTTTCGATCGGCATGCCGACGGTTGCCGAGCGCACCGCGGCCACCACGCAGTGGCTGCGCAGCGCCGGCGCGACCGAGTCGAACGAAACGTCGCCCCATAGCGGCGCCACGCTACGCCAGCGCCGGGGCATCGCGCCGTCGAAAAAGCCGACACCCCAACCGTCGGCGTTCAGAAGACAGTGCTTTTGCCGGCGTGGAGCATAGGACTGCACCCGCAGGCCGTACGGCGGATCCAGCACCAGCGAGGAGACCGAGACGTCGGTCCCCAGCCAGCCGAGGTGACGGCACATCAGGCGGAGTCCCCAGCATCGGGGACATCCCAGGCCAACCGGACACCGGAGAAGATCTGACGACGGAATGGGTGATCCCAATTGCGGAAACTGGGCCGCAGGATGGCCGGCTCCACGGCCCACGATCCACCCCGCAGTACCCGGTAGTCACCGAACGAAGAACGGCTGCGAGTAACGCTCGTAGATCATCGGGACGAACCCCGGCCAGGGCCGCAGCGGTGAGGTGGTCCACTCCCAGACATCGCCCAGCATCTGCTCAACCCCGTAGGCCGAAGCGCCGTCCGGGTAAGCGCCGACGGGCGCCGGGCGCAGCGCCGCGCCACCCAAGTTGGCCAGGGCGTCCGATGGCTGCTGCGCTCCCCACGGGTAGCGACGCCGGGTGTTCGTCGCCGGATCCCACGCGCAGGCCTTCTCCCATTCCGTCTCGGTGGGCAGCCGCGCGCCGGCCCAGGTCGCGTAGGCCTCGGCCTCGAAGTAGCTGACATGCTGTACCGGCTCATCAGGGGGAATGTCTTCGATGTGGCCGAACCGGGTGCGCGTTGTACCGTCGGAACTGCAGAACTGCGGCGCGGTCAGGCCCGCGCGCTGACGATGCTTCCAGCCGCGCGTGGACCACCAGCGCGATTGGTTGTAGCCGCCGTCGTCGATGAAGTGTCGCCATTCGCCATTGGTGACCGGAACCCGGCCAATCCGGAACGCCGGCACGTCGACAACGTGGGCGGGACGTTCGTTGTCCAATGAGTAGGGTTCGCTTGCGGCGTCCACGCCCAGTACGAACGGGCCGGCTGGCACCAGCACCGACGTTCCGGCTACTCCGGGCCGGCCTATGGGCAGGGCGGAAGTGTCGCGCAGCAGTGGCGCGCCGGTGCGCAGGTTCAGTGCTTGCAGCATCGTTTCGTCGTGCTGGTTCTCGTGGCTGACCACCATCCCGTACGCGAAGGCCGCCCGGTCGCCGGCGGGATCGTCGGTCAGGGCATCCAGGGCGTCCAGCGCTGCGGACCGCACCGTCCGGCAATACGACCGCGCCTGCTCCGGGGACAGCAGCGGTAATTCGACGCGACTGGCGCGAGAGTGTTCGAAAGCGTCGTAGAGGCCCTCGACGGCCGGCGGCAAAAGCCCGGGCCGGCCCAGATCACCGCCGCGCAACAGCCACAGCTCTTCTTGCTGACCGATGTGCGCCAGGTCCCACACCAGCGGGCTCACCAGCCGGTCGTACTGCCGGCATAGTTCGGCATCGTCGAAATCGACCAGCCGCAACGTCCGTGCCCGCGCCCGCTCCAGATCCTCGGCGAGTCTTTCCCGGGAAGTCACGGCCCCCCTTGCGCCAACCGCGCGACCGTGGGCGCGATGCCGTGCTCGATCACTTGGTCGGAAAAGTCGTCGCCGGGGCAGCGGCCCTGCTCGACGCCGCAGACCAACCGTTGCATCGAATCGCTGAGCTCCGCCGGTGCCCTCTCGGCGGCGACGGCCACACATCGGTTGGCCGCCGCGTACAGCCGCCGATCACGCAGACCGACCCGCGCCGCGGTGTCCCAGGCGGTGGCCACCGGTTCGACGGCCTCGGCCGCAATGTCGGCGGCGGCCGGGTCGTCGAGCAGGGCCACCAGCGTGAACACAACAGCGGGCCAGTAGGCATCCGGCACGCTGTCGAGGTAGCGGATTTCCAGCCACTGCCTGGGACGCACCGGCGGGAACAGGGTGGTCAGGTGATATTCCAGATCGGCAATGGTCGGGCGGCGAGCGCCGAGCAACACCCGGCCGTCCACCCAGTCGGCAAAGGGCACCCAATGCGTGACCGCCACGGCGTCCGGGTTATGCACCAGCATCACCGGTGCCTTCAGGGCGTAACGCGCCCAGTCGGTGCCGGGGTCGTCGCCGCTGGCACCCAGGATTGGCCCGCAGCGCGCCGAGTCCATCTGGCCCCATACTCGCTGCCGGGTGGAGACCCAACCTGTGAATTCGCCGCCCAGCATCGGGGAGTTGGCCGCGATCGCGATCATCGTGGGCCCCAGGGCGTGCGCCAGCCGTACCCGCGCCGCCCATCCGGCCTGCGGCCCGGCGTCCAGATTGACCTGAATCGATGCCGTCGACGTCATCATCGCCGCTCCCGCCTCCCCAGATCGGCTAGCGGCGAAAAACTGTTCCATGGCGCGGTAACGCGCGCCCGGGTTGATGCGCTTGGGCGGCCGCAGCGCATCCGCCCCGAGGAAAACCAGACCCAGCCCGGCGTCAGCGAAGGCCGACCGCAGCACGGCTTGGTCGCGATTCATCGCATCGATGGCGGGCACTGCGCCGTCGGCCGGCGGCCCGGACAGTTCGACGGCGCCACCCGGTTCCACGGTGACCGCACTGCCGCCCGGCAGCGCCGGCAGAAACTCGAGAACCTCGGTGATTTCGTCCCAACTCGGCCTGCGGTACGGGTCGGCCGGGTCGTGGCAGTGCGCCTCCAACTCCAGACCGACACGCCCCAGTGGGGCATCGTCCAGACAACAGTCGGCGATGTACTGCGCGGCGGCCAAGGAATCGGCCATTTCGGCGTCGACGGGGCTGACGGTATCCAGCTGCGAGGCTGCGGCGGGGATGGCGGCGAACGTCATATCACGATCCCTTCGGGCCCGAGCATGCCCCAGCATGAACAGCGGACCGTCTGTTGCGCAGCTACCGGAACCATAACCGTCACTACTTCATCTTGCAGAGCGCCCCGACATATTCCCGTCACCGCACGTATTAGCTGCACGGCGTACGCGAGTACCCAAATTCACCAGGACTACTGACCCAGCGTGTTCTGCATCGCCCCGGCCAGCACGTTGACCGCCGGACCGCCGTTGCCAGATTGGCAGACCTTCGCCTGCAGCAACACGTTTTCGCGCAGCCGGGTTTGATCGAAGCACCGACGATCGGTGCCCGCTTCTTGCTTGGTCCAATTCGCGTCGGTCGCGGTCGCCGGCCCGCCGTCGAACGACCACACTTGCGTGGTTCCGTTATCCAGGTGCATCGCGGTGGTTTGTCCCGAGCAGCCCACGGTTCGGTCCACCACCCGGTGGAAGGCCCGGCCCGCGGCGTCGTTGGTGGCGAATACCCCGACCGCCTGCTTGACGTAGTGAGTTTGATCGGTCGCGGACGTCTGTGTCGTGGCCCCGTTGAACGACGCCAGGTCGGGGTCGTCGTACACCTCGGGCAGCCCGATGTCGGCCCAGTTGTTGCACACCGGGATGTCGACCCAATACCCCTGGAGCGGCTGGGTGAACACCGACTCCCAGCCCATCGGGCCGCCGACGATGTTGCCGACCGATCCCTTGCCGAGTACCGCGTAGGACACCACTCCCGGGTCCGACGGGTGGGCCCCTGCAGCAGGAATCGCCAGCCCCGCTGCGATGGCCAGACTGATGCTCACCGCCGCAGCGGCGATCCGCATGTGGCTAAACCTTGGCCGAGACGTCGACGTCGACGTTGCCCCGGGTGGCTTTGGAATATGGGCATACTCCGTGGGCCTGGTGCACCAAGTCGTCCGCGACGCTTTGGTCCAGGCCCGGCAGGTAGCAGACGATATTGCCGGTGAGCCCGAATCCACCCTCGGAGTCCTTGCCGAACCCGACCTCCACGGTCACGTTCGTGGCGTCGTCGAGCTTGACCTTTGACTTGCCGGCGACCAGGCGCAGCGCGCCCAGAAAGCAGGCGGCATACCCGGCGGAGAACAGTTGCTCAGGGTTGGTGCCCTCGCCGTTGCCGCCCATCGCCTTCGGCGGCCGGGTTTCGAGGTCAAGTTGGCCATCGTCTGACTTCACGTGACCGTCGCGGCCGCCGCCGGTCGCCGTGGATTCCGCGGTGTAAACGACTTCAATGGTCATGGATCTCGATCATGCCAACATGGCCAGACAAACAGAAGGCAGGGCTGCCGACTGCGACAGTTGGCAGCCCTGCCTTTGCGAGAAGAATTATTGACCCAAGTTGGCCCGGACCCCCTCCTCGACCAACTTGGCGAGATCTACGTCGACGTTGCGCCAGTACTCGAACACCCGCGACAGCACCGGCTCTTTGACACCCTTGGAGACATGCCCAATGATGTTGTGGGCCAAGCGTTCCCGCGCCGCGTCGTCGAGAACTTCGCGGACCATGGTGCCGGCCTGCCCCCAGTCGTCGTCCTCGGCGTGCAGCGTGTACGCCGCGCGGATCATCTGGCCGTCGGCATGCCAGCGCACCTCAGCGGCGCGCGCCGGGTCGGCCTGCGGACCGCCGTAGGAGTTGGGCGCATAGACGGGATCTGACGCGTTCTTCATCCGCATCGCGCCGTCTTTGGAGTAGCTGTTCACCTCCACCTTCGGCGAGTTGACCGGGATGTGCTTGTAGTTGGTTCCCAGCCTTGCGCGATGCGCGTCGGCATAGGAGAAGCCGCGGGCGAGCAGCATCTTGTCCGGGCTCAATCCGGTGCCGGGCACGATGTTGTTCGGCTCGAAGGCGGCCTGCTCGATCTCGGTGTGGTAGTCGGTGACGTTGCGGTCCAGCGTCATCTTGCCGACATCGATCAACGGATAGTCGCTGTGCGGCCACACCTTCGTCAGGTCGAACGGGTTGAACCGGTAGTTCTTGGCCTCCTCGAACGGCATGATCTGCATCTTGAGCGTCCAACTCGGGAAGTCGCCGCACTCGATCGCCTCATAGAGGTCGCGCTGGTGGTAATCGCCGTCCTCGCCGGCCAACCGGTCGGCTTCTTCCTGAGTCAAGAACTCGATGCCCTGATCGGTAATGAAGTGGTACTTCACCCAGAAGATCTCGTCGGCGGCGTTGATCCAGCTGTAGGTGTGGCTGCTGTAGCCGTTCATGTGCCGCCAGCTCTTGGGAATACCGCGATCTCCCATCAGCCACGTCACCTGATGCGCCGACTCCGGCGAGAGGCTCCAGAAGTCCCACTGCATGTTGTTGTCGCGCAAGTTCGTTGCCTGCATCCGCTTTTGCGAGCGGATGAAGTGCTGGAACTTCAGTGGATCGCGCATGAAGAAGATGGGCGTGTTGTTCCCGACCATGTCGAAGTTGCCCTCGGTCGTGTAGAACTTCAACGCGAACCCACGCGGGTCCCGCCACGTGTCTGGGCTGCCCCGCTCGCCGGCGACGGTGGAGAACCTGGCCAGCATTTCGGTCTTGGTGCCGGACTGAAACACCGCGGCCTTGGTGTATTTGCTGACGTCGTTGGTCACCTCGAAGTGGCCGAACGCGCCGCCGCCCTTTGCGTGCGGTTGGCGTTCCGGGATGCGTTCCCGGTTGAACATCGCCATCTGCTCGATCAGATAGTGGTCCTGCAGCAGGATCGGACCATCGGGACCGATCGTCAACGACTGGTCGTCACTGGGTGCAGCGATGCCGGCGTCAGTGGTGGTGTAGCGTTCCGTCATTTCGCTATCTCCTCGTTAGCTGGGGCTGACTTCACGGAAATCAGGGCAAAACCGTTCGCATGGGCGCGTACGGTCTCATGGTGCAGACGGTTACCCCGACGGTTCGAATCTGAATCGGCGCCAAGCCCTTTCAGAGCGGTGCCGGGCCGCGCAGCGCCCCTCGGCAGGGCGCCGGGCTGATAGTCGCGCGACACGAAGGGCACCCAACTCAATATGCCCCCTTTTCCGGAACGAACCAAGAAAAGAAGGGTTGAAGGCTATCCGCTACGGGCGTGGCGCCGGAGTGTTGGGAGCCGGGCTTGGAGCACTGGTCGTCGGCGACTGACTAGGGGCGCGACCCGGACCGGACGGGCCCGCAGCCGGACCACCCGGGCCACCCGGACCGAACGCCGGCGGGCCACCGGGACCACCGGGGAACAGGGGAACCACCATCCCGGGGCCACCGGGACCGCCGGGGAACGGGGGAGGCATCCCGGGGCCACCGGGTCCGCCCCACTGCCACGGTCCGTTCCCCGGTCCCGGGCCCCCGGGTTTGAACATGCCGTGGTGATAGTGACAGCGGTAATGATGTCCCAAGACCAGGGCGCCGGAGAAGAACACGACCGACAGGATGAAAACGATCCCCGCGACGATTACCACCCACGCTGCGGCCACGTAGAGCTTGGGCGGCTTAACTCGCTGCGGCGGTGGCGGCGGAGCTGCCGCCACGGAAGTCGGCGGGGTTGATGGCTCAGGTGCTTCGCTCATGCCTTGAATATTGCCCCGGCTGCAACCGCAGTAACAGGTTCGGGCGACAAAATTGCTGTGAATTGAGATTCAGCAGTTAGGCGCCGGTTACCACTACCGAGAAACGCTGTAGCCCGGCGCTCGGGCGAGCGCCGGGCTACTTGTTGAGTTAGTGGCCCGCCGGGGTCCTCCTATCACCCCGTGAGCACGTTGACTACGGAGACTCCCCCTAAGCGCCTACGGCGCTGTAGTCGCAGAGGGAGCAACCGACGCCGGCACCTGACCGGGTCCCGGCGGGGTACCGGGACGCAGTGAGGCAGGCCCACCCTGCGGGGTTGCCGCAGGCCCACCACCCGGGCCACCCGGGCCACGCGGATGCATCATCATCGCGTGGTGCTTGTGGTGGTGGAAGCCGCCGTGGTGACCGGCATGCCTGCCGAGCGTGAAGCCGGTGAAGAAAATAACCGCGACGATGAAGACGATCCCGGCGACGATGGCGACCCATGCCGCGAATTGGAAGACCCTGGGGGTCTTGTGTGGCGCTTCGGCTGACGTTGTAGGCGCCGGTGCAGTTGCGGTAGAGGACCGCGCAGTTGGGGTTTCAGATGTTTCACTCATGAGACGTATGATGCCTGGGTTAACAATAGTTACGGCTATGCGTTAATTAAGTAGCAGCTGTGAGCTGAAACCCCCCTCACCTTGCAAAATCCCTGGCTGGGATGCTAGTCCGGCTTGAACGGGTTGACGGCGAACTGGATTACCCGGTACGGCGCGCTTACCCGTGCGCGAGTGTCCCACTGGCTGACGAAAATTCGCAGCTCATCGAGTGTGGAGCCGGGCGAGACATACCCTCCATAGGGTTGCGCGAGCCGGTTGTCGTAGGGGGGCGGCAGGCTTTCCGCGGGATCGGGCCACTCGTCGTGTTGCACCACCGTCGTCACTGGCGCGTCACCCAGCGACGTCGGATCGGTAGCCACTCGGACTTCCATGTTGCCGGTGCTGGCGTTGAAGTACGACAGCACCGTCTTGCCGTCGATCTGCCGGATGCACATCTCCCCCACCATGTCCGGCCACAGCGGTGTCGGTGGCTTGTTCCAGCCACCGCCGGGCCCAGACGCCCAGCCCTGCCACCGGGAGCGGTCGGTGAACGCTTCCGGTGTGGCGCGGTACAACACCACCGGTAGCCGGCGGGTGAAGCTGTTGGCCACGATGTACACCCACCCGCTCGGCGAGTCGGGGGTAGGGATCGGGTCGTAGTATCCGCTGATCTGTGTCTGCCCCCAGTCCTGGTAGGAGGCATCGCGCCGAGACCCCGGAACGGTCTGCCAGCCGGCGTGCGCCGGTTCGGCCTTCACCAGCCGCGTGTTCTGCGGTACCAGGCGTCTTGTCGTGGCCACCAGTAGATAGTTCTGCCGATTGATCTGCACCACTCCGGCCGGCAGCTGCGAATCGCCCGGCGGCGTGGGATCGGCCAGCAGCGGTTTGCCGATTCCGGTGACGCCGGTGTAGCGCACCCCGGCGGGGTCGTCGACCGACGCGGTGTCGACGTGCAGTGCGATCGGCGAGTACCAGCCACCGAACCCAACACCCTGGCCGGCGAAACTGTCGCCGCAGACTTGCAGCAGTTCCGTGGGGAAGTCTATGAAGTCGCACAGGTCGGTGGCGCCGATGCCGTAATCCCGGGTCGGGGTTCCGGTGCCGGCCGTCGGACCGATCCGCAGCACCTGACCCGGCGCCAGCGGCTGCAGGATCGGCTCCGGGACAGGCGCCGGCGGATCGGCGCGTGCGGCTCCTAAACCAGCCCAAAACAACTGCGGCGCAAGCAAACACATCACCGATGCGACAAACAGCGAGCACCGCGTGACCGGACGAGTATGGGCGGAGCTCACCCGCGGGTCACAATTCGGCGGCCAGCAGCTCGGCGATCTGGATGGTGTTCAGCGCCGCCCCCTTGCGCAGGTTATCTCCCGAAACGAACAGCGCCAGGCCACGCCCGTCGGGCACCCCCGGGTCGCGCCGGATACGGCCGACCAGCGATTCGTCGACACCGGCGGCCGCCAGCGGCGTCGGCACATCAACCACCTTCACCCCCGCTGCGCCGTCAAGCAGCTGACGGGCCCGCTCGGGTGACAGCGGCCGGGCGAACTCCGCGTTGATCGACAGCGAGTGCCCGGTGAACACCGGGACCCGCACGCAGGTACCACTGACCAGCAGGTCGGGAATGCCGAGGATCTTGCGGCTCTCGAAGCGCAGCTTCTGGTCCTCGTCGGTCTCCCCGGAACCGTCGTCCACCAGCGATCCGGCCAGCGGAACCACGTTGAACGCGATCGGCGCAACGTATGTTTTGGGCGCCGGGAACTGCAGCGCGGCGCCGTCGTGCACCAGTTGCTCGGCGTCGCCGATGACCGCACGCGTCTGGGTCGCCAGTTCCGCGACCCCGGCCAGCCCGCTGCCGGATACCGCTTGGTAGCTCGAGACCACCAACCGAACCAGCTGGGCTTCGTCGTGCAGCACTTTGAGCACCGGCATCGCGGCCATCGTGGTGCAGTTCGGGTTGGCGATGATGCCCTTTGGGCCGCCGATGCGCGTCGCGCAAGAAATTCACCTCGGACACCACCAACGGCACGTCCGGGTCTTTGCGCCAGGCCGACGAGTTGTCGATCACCGTCACTCCGGCTGCGGCGAACCGCGGCGCCTGCACCCGCGACATCGCCGAGCCGGCGGAGAACAACGCGATGTCCAGGCCGGTCGGGTCGGCCGTCTCGGCGTCTTCGACTTCGATCTCCTGGCCGCGGAATGCCAGCTTGCGGCCCTGCGAGCGGGCCGACGCGAAGAACCGCACCAGCGTCGCCGGGAAGTCGCGCTCGTCGAGCAGCGTGCGCATCACCTGGCCCACCTGACCGGTGGCCCCCACTACCCCAATCGCAACCATCTACCGCCCCGTCCCCGCATACACCGTCGCCCGCTCCTCGCCGCCGAGCCCGAACGCCTCATGCAACGCAACGACAGCCTTGTCTAGTTCGGTGTCGCGGCACAGCACCGAGATGCGGATCTCGGAGGTGGAGATCAGCTCGATGTTGACGCCCACAGCGGCCAGCGCCTCGCAGAAGGTCGCGGTGACCCCGGGATGGCTGCGCATGCCCGCCCCGATCAGCGACACCTTGCCGATGTGGTCGTCGTAGAGCAGCTGGGTGAACCCGATCTCGTCCTTGAGCGCGTCCAGCTTGGCCACCGCGGTGGGTCCGCTGTCTCGGGAGCAGGTGAAGGTGATGTCGGTCTTGCCGTCCTCGACCTTGGAGATGTTCTGCAGCACCATGTCGATGTTGACGTCGGCGTCGGCGACGGCCCGGAAGACCTTGGCCGCATATCCCGGGATGTCGGGCAGCCCGACGATGGTCAACTTGGCCTCACTGCGGTCGTGCGCTACTCCGGTCAGGATGGGGTCTTCCATGGGAATGTCCTTGATCGATCCGATGACGACGGTGCCTGGTTTGTCCGTATACGACGACCGGACATGCACCGGAATGTTGTAGCGCCGTGCGTACTCCACACAGCGCAGCATCAAAACCTTGGCGCCGCAGGCCGCCATCTCGAGCATCTCCTCGAAGGTCACCGCGTCCAGCTTGCGGGCGTTGCGCACGATCCTCGGGTCCGCGCTGAAGATGCCGTCCACGTCGGTGTAGATCTCGCAGACGTCGGCGCCGAGTGCCGCGGCCAGGGCCACCGCAGTGGTGTCCGAGCCACCGCGGCCCAGAGTGGTGACGTCCCGAGTGTCCTGACTGACACCCTGGAATCCGGCAACCAACACGACGCGCCCTTCGTCGAGCGCGGCTTGCAGCCGTCCGGGCGTGACTTCGATGATTTTCGCGTTGCCATGGGTGCCGGTGGTAATCACGCCGGCCTGCGAACCGGTGAATGATCGGGCCTGCGCGCCCAGCGATTCGATTGCCATGGCCACCAACGCATTGGAGATGCGTTCACCGGCGGTCAGCAGCATGTCGAGTTCCCGGGGCGGGGGGGCCGGGCATACCTGCTGAGCCAGGTCCAGCAGGTCGTCGGTGGTGTCGCCCATTGCGGACACCACCACGACGACATCATTTCCCTGCTTCTTGGTCGCGACGATGCGCTCGGCGACGCGGCGGATCCGGTCGGCGTCGGCCACCGAGGATCCGCCGTACTTCTGCACGACGAGCGCCACTGTTACTCTTCCTGCCCTTCCGGCCCAGCGGATTCCATCGCTTGGTTTAAGTCCACAACAGGATACGTGCCGGCGCATCTTGTTTAACGACGCGATGCTGGGCCTCACAGCCTGCGGTTTTGGTCCCGTTTTGGCGCAATTTTCTCCAAGGCGCTGATCGCGGTAGAGTTCAGATCGTGCAGCGGGTGCTCCTCCTCGGACGCCGCGACGGGGTCTGATCCAGACCGGCCTCCCGTCGCGGGCGTTCGCGATGCGCCGGTCTGAGGTTCCTTCTGACACCCGGAGCAACTACCGTGACCAACTTTTCTGAGTCTTCCAGCCCCGACGCATATAGCTCGGCTTCGGCACGAACCATCGTCAGACCCGCGGGCCCACCCGAGCCCGGCCAGGCCGCCTGGAATCCGCAGCGGGGTTCATCGATGCCGGTCAACCGCTACCGGCCATTCGCCGAGGAAGTCGAGCCCATCCGGCTCGCCGACCGCAGCTGGCCCGACCGTGTCATCAGTCGCGCTCCCTTGTGGTGCGCGGTGGATCTGCGTGACGGCAACCAGGCATTGATCGACCCGATGAGCCCTGCCCGCAAGCGCCGTATGTTCGACCTGCTGGTACGCATGGGCTACAAGGAGATCGAGGTCGGATTTCCGTCGGCCAGCCAGACCGACTTCGACTTCGTCCGCGAGATCATCACCGACGGCGCCATTGCCGACGAGGTGACCATCCAGGTGCTGACCCAGTGCCGGCCGGAACTGATCGAGCGCACGTTCGAGGCGTGTGAAGGTGCGCCGCGGGCCATCGTGCACTTCTACAACTCGACGTCAATCCTGCAGCGCCGCGTGGTTTTCCGCGCCGACCGGGCCGCGGTGCAAGCCATCGCGACCGACGGTGCTCGCAAGTGCGTCGAGGAGGCCGCCAAGTATCCGGGCACGCAGTGGCGGTTCGAGTATTCGCCGGAGTCCTACACCGGGACCGAACTGGAGTACGCCAAGCAGGTGTGCGACGCCGTCGGCGAAATCATTCAGCCGACGCCGGACAACCCGATCATCTTCAACCTGCCCGCCACTGTGGAGATGGCCACTCCCAACGTCTACGCCGACTCGATCGAGTGGATGAGCCGCAATCTGGCCAACCGGGAATCCGTCATCCTGAGCCTGCATCCGCACAACGACCGCGGAACCGCCGTTGCCGCAGCCGAATTGGGCTATCAGGCGGGCGCCGACCGAATCGAGGGCTGCCTGTTCGGCAATGGGGAACGCACCGGCAACGTGTGCCTGGTGACGCTGGGGCTGAACCTGTTCTCCCGCGGCGTGGACCCGCAGATCGACTTCTCCAATATCGACGAGATCCGCCGCACGGTGGAGTACTGCAACCAGCTTCCGGTGCACGAGCGTCACCCCTACGGCGGCGACCTGGTCTACACCGCGTTCTCCGGTAGCCATCAGGACGCCATCAACAAGGGCCTGGACCAGATGAAGATTGACGCAGACGTTGCGGACTCCGACGTCGACGACATGCTGTGGCAGGTGCCGTATCTGCCGATCGACCCCAAGGACGTCGGGCGCAGCTACGAGGCGGTGATCCGGGTCAACTCGCAGTCCGGCAAGGGCGGGGTGGCCTACATCATGAAGGCCGACCACGGCCTGGCACTGCCGCGACGGCTGCAGATCGAGTTTTCCCAGGTGATTCAGAAGATCACCGAGGGTGAGGGTGGTGAGATCTCACCGAAGGAGATGTGGGAAGCATTCTCCGAGGAGTACCTCGCGCCGGTGCGGCCGCTGGAGCGAATGAAGCAGCTGGTCGATGCCTCAGAGGAAGAAGGCGGCACTACCAGAATCACTGCGACCGTCAAGATCGACGGCGTAGAGACCGAGATCCGCGGTGCCGGCAACGGGCCGCTGGCCGCTTTCGTCCACGCGCTGGGAACCGTCGGGTTCGAGGTCGCCGTCCTGGATTACTCGGAGCATGCGATGAGTGCCGGTGACGACGCGCAGGCCGCGGCGTATGTAGAGGCTTCTGTGGTCGGCCGGACGGTGTGGGGCGTTGGCATTGCGCCGTCGATCACCACCGCGTCGCTGCGCGCCGTGGTGTCGGCGGTCAACCGCGCGTCGCGCCAGTGACTAGAGTCTGATTGCCCGGCTTCCCCCACAAGTGGGAGGTACCCCCACCGCCGCAAGCGGGCGGTACCCCACAGCGGGCTAGCCCGCATTGTCGCCGGGCCGGGGGCCTTACCCCTGCCTTGCCCCTACCCGTGGCCGGAGAACGGACGCCAGAGCCGACGTTAAACAGGCGGCCGCGCAATACCGGGCTGACGACGGTAAGGAGCAATCAACGTGTGGCATACCTCTCGGGACTTTCATGTGGTCGGCCATCGTCGTCTTCGCGTTCATCGCCTACCGCTGATCCTGTTCAGCATTACCGCCGACCTGTTCTGACGTGACCACGACGGCACTGGTCTACCTGATCGTTCGGGGCGAAGGCATGACGCTGCGGGCGCGTGAAGCCGCCGCTGCGGTCAAGCGGGAAAGCCACGCCTACCTGCGCGACGTCGCCGGGGCCGGTCACCGGCCCAGGAGATCGCGCAAGCCAAGGAGCTGCTGGACGCCGGAACTATCGCCCCGGCAGAGTTCGATGTGCTGAAGGCCAAGGCGCTGAGCTAACGCCCGCTAGAACAGAGCGAGCTGTTGGTCGAGCGTGGAAGCGTCGGTGAATTCCTCCATGCTGGTGCCGCCGACGACGGCACCAACGCAGTCCATGAACTGCGCGTCAGAAACCACCGGCACCCCCAGCTGCCGGGCCAGATAGCCTTTGCCCTGTTCAGGGGCGGCATCGTTGCAGACCACCAGCGAGGTCTCCCGATCGACGGCGTCGCTGTAAGCCAGCCCGGCGTGCAGGATCCGCTCGACAAGTTCCTCATGGGTGCGTCCCACCTCGGCAGCCAGAGCCACCCGCATGCCCTGGACCAGCGGCCTGCCACGAACATATGGCCCCGGGTTGAGATACGGGCAAGGCATCCGGGACGCCAGCACCTTCAACGGTCGCAGCTCGTCGTGGGTCACCCGGCCGTTCGGCCACCGGCGCCGGGTCACCGGATGTACGGGCAGCCAGATGTCGCGTTCGCGCGCCCGCTCGAGCGCCGACGCCAGCACGCCGGTCAACACCAATGCATCGTCGAAGGCGTCGTGCGGCCGTTCCTGGATCACGCCCCAGTGCGCCGCGAGCGTCTCCAGCCGCAGATTGTCGATGCCAAGGTCCAGCCGCCGGGCCAGCTCGACCGTGCACATGACGGTGTCGACGGGAAGTTCGGCCCCGGCGAGCTCGGCCTCCGCGGCGAGGAACGCGTAGTCGAACGCGACGTTGTGTGCCACCAGCGTGCGGCCGCGCAGCACCTCGACCACATCACCGACGATGTCGGCGAACTGCGGCTGGTCCTCGAGCATGGCGGCGGTCAGGCCGTGCACGTGGGTGGGACCCGGGTCGACCCCGGGGTTGAGCAGGCTGATGACGGATTGCTCCACTTGGCCGTCAGCGTCGAGGCCGAGCGCTGCAAGACTGATGATCCGTGCCTGACCGGGCCGAAAGCCCGAGGTCTCGACGTCGATGACAGCCCAACCCCCGCCCGGCTCGCCGGCCGGCCGACCCCAGGACACCCGGTTCATGAACTGAGGATGGCATGTCCGACCGACATCACCTGGTCGCTGCGCATCGTGTCGGCACTTAAACTGCGCGGGTGGTAACCACCCGTGCACGTCTGGCCCTCGCCGCAGGAGCGAGCGCGCGATGGGCGTCGCGGGTCACCGGACGCGGGGCCGGGGCGATGATCGGCGGCCTGATCGCGATGACCCTGGACCGCTCGATTCTCCGCCAGCTTGGGGCAAGCCGGCGCAGCGTCGTTGTCACCGGTACCAACGGCAAGTCGACGACCACCCGGATGACGGCGGCCGCGCTGAGCACGCTGGGCCCGGTGGCGACCAACGCTGAGGGCGCCAACATGGACGCCGGCCTGGTAGCCGCGCTGGCCGCGAACCGTGACGCTGAGCTAGCAGTCCTAGAGGTCGACGAGATGCACGTGCCGCACGTCTCAGATGCCCTCGCGCCCAGTGTCCTTGTGCTGCTCAACCTGTCTCGCGATCAGCTGGACCGGGTCGGCGAGATCAACGTGATCGAACGCACGCTGCGGGCCGGTCTGGCCCAGCACCCGACGGCGGTTGTCGTCGCCAACTGCGACGACGTGCTGATGACCTCGGCGGCCTACGACAGCCCGAATGTGGTGTGGGTGGCCGCGGGCGGCGGGTGGTCGAACGACTCGGTCAGCTGTCCGCGCAGCGGCGAGGTCATCGTCCGCGACAAGGGGCACTGGTATTCCACCGGCGCCGACTTCAAGCGGCCCAGCCCGCACTGGTGGTTTGACGACGACACCCTCTACGGGCCTGACGGGCTGGCCCTGCCGATGCGGTTGGCGCTGCCGGGAGCGGTGAATCGGGGCAACGCCGCCCAGGCCGTGGCCGCCGCCGTCGCGCTGGGCGCCGACCCGGCCGCCGCGGTGGCAGCCGTATCCAAGGTCGACGAGGTCGCCGGACGGTACCAGACCGTGCGTATCGGCGCGCATGAAGCGCGGATCCTGCTGGCCAAGAATCCGGCCGGATGGCAGGAGGCGCTGTCGATGGTGGACAAACACGCGGCCGGGGTGGTCATCTCGGTCAATGGGCAGGTGCCCGACGGCGAGGACTTGTCTTGGCTGTGGGATGTGCGCTTCGAACATTTCGAGGAGACGGCCGTAGTAGCCGCCGGCGAACGCGGCACCGACCTGGCGGTGCGCCTCGGGTATGCCGGCGTTGACCACACCCTGGTGCACGACACCATGGCGGCCATCGCGTCCTGCCCGCCCGGGCGAGTGGAGGTCATCGCCAACTACACCGCGTTCCTCCAGCTGCAGCGAGCGTTGGCACGCCATGGCTGACTCGACGGTACGGATCGGGCTGGTGTTGCCCGACGTGATGGGCACCTACGGCGACGGCGGCAACGCGGTAGTGCTGCGCCAACGGCTGCGGTTGCGGGGTGTCGCCGCTGAGATTATCGAGGTGACGCTGGCCGATCCGGTTCCGGAATCTCTGGACCTATACACGCTGGGCGGCGCTGAGGATTACGCGCAGCGGCTGGCCACCAGGCACCTCCTTCGGTACCCGGGCCTGCAGCGTGCGGCGGACCGGGGTGCACCGGTGCTGGCGATCTGTGCGGCCGTCCAGGTGCTCGGGCACTGGTACGAGACGTCGTCGGGGGAACGCGTCGATGGCGTGGGTCTGCTGGATGCGACCACCTCACCGCAAGATGCGCGCACTATCGGCGAGCTGGTGACCAGGCCGCTGCTGGCCGGGTTGACCCAACGCCTCACAGGCTTCGAAAACCACCGGGGCGGCACCCTCCTGGGCCCCGCAGCGTCACCGCTGGGCGCGGTGGTCAAGGGCGCGGGCAACCGGGCCGGCGACGGCTTTGACGGCGCGGTCCAGGGCGCCGTCGTCGCGACCTACATGCACGGACCCTGTCTGGCCCGCAACCCGGAGCTGGCCGACCTACTGCTGAGCAAGGTGGTAGGTGAGTTGGCGCCGCTGGAGATGCCCGAGGTGGAATTGTTGCGCCGCGAGCGACTGGCGGCTCGCTAAGGCCGCCATCCTCTCGCGAGCAGTGCGTCACGCATGCGGACCACTACGTCGTCGGGCTTGTCCTCGGCGATCACCCGGATGATGATCCAGCCCATGTCTGCGAGTCTGCGTAGCCGCCGCTGGTCCCTTACGTACTGGCCGCGGTCGCTGCGATGGTGGTCACCGTCATACTCGACGGCCACCTTGAACCGCTCCCAGCCCATGTCCAGCACTGCCACGGTTCGGTAATGGTCATTCACCGGTATCTGGGTTTCTGGAGCCGGCAACCCCGCATCGATCACCAATAGTCGCAGCCAGGTCTCCTTGGGAGACGCTGCGCCGGAATCGACCAGCGGCAGTGCCGCCCGCAACCGCCGCAGGCCGCGAGCGCCCGGGTACCGCTTGGCAAGCAGGAGCACATCCTCGACGGAGAACGGCGTAGCCCACATCAGCGCATCGAGCCGTGCCACAGCCTGTCCGCGCGGCAGATGCCGACCGAGGTCATACGCCGTCCGTGCCGGTGTGGTGACCGGTATACCAGCGACCCGGGTGATCTCATCAGAAGCGATGCATTCGTCACGCACGGTGAGGCCCTGCTGCGGCCGAGCGCTGCGGGAAATCAGCTCGACAGCGACGTCGCAGTCGATCCACGGAGCGCCATGCAGCGCCGACGCTGCAACACCGGCGATGACGGCTCGGCGCCGCGAAGACAGCCAGGCACCCGCGGTGCGATCTCGCAACGTCAGCGTCGCATCCTTCGGCACATAAATACCGCGGTAAATCGCGCGATACCACCGTTGCAGCTCATGTCTGGTCAAGTGACCAGCCGCAATGGCCTCGCTGCCAATGAAGACCTCCCCCATAGCGACATGGTGGCAGCCGCCACCGACATCCCAGATCGACGTTTTGCAGGAAAAGTGCAAGAAACGCCCTGCAAAACGTCAATCTCGGCGCAAGACGAAAATCAGGCCATAGCCCGGCGGCCGGTGAGCGCGCGGCCCAGTGTCAGCTCGTCGGCGAACTCCAGGTCGCCGCCCATCGGCAGCCCGGACGCGATCCGCGTCACGGTCAGGCCGGGGATGTCGCGCAGCATCCGAACCAGATACGTCGCGGTCGCCTCCCCCTCGGTATTGGGGTCGGTGGCGATGATCACCTCGGTGATGTCGACATCGTCGACCCGGTCCCCGATACGGCTCAGCAGCTCGCGGATCCGCAGCTGATCGGGACCAACACCGGACAGCGGATCAAGCGCACCGCCCAGGACGTGGTAGCGGCCGCGGAATTCGCGGGTGCGCTCGACGGCCTGGACATCCTTCGGCTCCTCGACGACGCATACCTGCGAGCCGTCCCGGCGCGGATCGGCGCAGATCCGGCACCGCTCGTCGTCGGAGACGTTGCCGCACACCACACAAAACCGCACGCCGTCGCGGACCTTCGCCAGCACCGCGGTCAGCCGGTCGATATCCGGCGGTTCGACCGACAACAGGTGGAAGGCGATGCGCTGGGCGCTCTTGGGTCCGATACCCGGCAGCTTGCCGAGCTCGTCGATCAGATCCTGGACGGGTCCCTCAAACATGTCGGTACAAGTCAGAGCCCCGGCGCTGGCGCTGGCGGTTGGTTCGGTGGGCCACCCATGCCACCGGCCAGCGATCCCAGCCGCTCCTGCGCCATTCTGGTGACTTGCTTGGAAGCGTCGGCCATAGCACCGACGATCAAGTCCTGCAAACTCTCGATGTCCCCGGGGTCGACGACCTTGGGATCGATCTCCACCGCGACCACCTCGCCGCTGCCTTTGACGACGACCTTGACCAAACCCCCACCGGCTTGACCGTGCACCTCGGCGTTCGCGAGCTGTTGCTGGGCTTCCAGTAGCTTTTGCTGCATCTGCTGCGCCTGGGCGAGCAGCGCCGACATATCGCCTCCGGGTTGCATGACAGTCCCCTCGCATCTTGGTATCGAGTTGGTTTCGCCTATGGGTGTCGGGCGATTCGAAACACCCAGCGTAGACCGCGCGCCGTTACCTTTGCGCCGTGGATGTACGAGTTAGCAGGCGTGTCGGGATCAGAATGGTGGTCGGCCTACTGGTTGCTGCTTCGACAGCGATCATCCCGACCGCGACCGCGGCCCCTTCCAATATCGCCGGCATGGTCGTTTTCATCGATCCCGGCCACAACGGCTCCAATGACGCTTCGATCACCCGTCAGGTGCCCACCGGTCGCGGCGGCACCAAGGACTGCCAGGCCAGCGGAACGTCGACCAACAGCGGCTATCAGGAGCACACGTTCACCTGGGATACCGCGCTGCGGGTTCGCGCTGAGTTGAACGCTCTGGGGGTCAGGACCGCCATGTCGCGCAGCAACGACACAGGGCTGGGACCGTGCGTCGATGAGCGCGCCAACATGGCCAATTCGTTGCGCCCCAACGCGATCGTGAGCCTGCACGCCGACGGCGGCCCACCGTCCGGTCGGGGATTCCACGTCAACTATTCGGCCCCACCGCTCAACCAGGTGCAGGCCGGACCGTCGGTACAGTTCGCCCGTATCATGCGCGATCAGTTGCAGGCCTCGGGTATTCCGCCGGCTAACTACATCGGCCAAAACGGGCTGTATGGGCGCTCGGATCTGGCCGGTCTGAACCTCGCGCAGTATCCGTCGATCCTGGTCGAATTGGGCAACATGAAGAATCCCGCAGATTCGGCGCTGATGGAGTCCCCCGAGGGCAGGCAGAAATACGCCGATGCGGTAGTCCGCGGTATCGCGGGCTTCCTGGCCACCCAGGGCCAGGTGCGCTAGCTTTCCAGTTCGTTCTTCAGGTTGGCCAAGACCTCGGCCTGAATTTTCTTCAGTCCCAGTGGCGCAAAGGTCTTTTCGAAGAAGCCCTTGACGCCGCCCGCGCCATTCCAGGTGGTCTTCACGGTAACGCTGGACCCGGGTCCGGCAGGAGCCACCGTCCAGTTGGTGACCATGGACGAGTTCGCGTCCTTCTCGATGACGGTGTGGCCGGCGACGTCAACGTTGACCTGCACATCCCGAACGCGTGATTTGGTGGCCTGCAGCTTCCACTTGGCGACCGTGCCCGGTCCCTGCCCGCCCTGCAGCACCTGGTATTCGCTGTACTGCGGGGACAGGATCTTCGGGCGCACATTCCGATAGTCCGCGACCGCGGCAAGGGTGGCCGCGGGCTCGACATTGATCAAAATCGTGCTGGCTGCGCTCACCTGTCCCAAGGCAACTCCTCTTGTGATGCCGCCCGCGCGCGGGTGCACGGGCTGTGGTCGAAGACTAGGGTATATGTGGTGCCTATCTCTGGATCTGCACTCTCGGCTTATACGGCGGGCGTTGACCGGTTGATGGCGAGTTATCGATCCATCCCCGCAACGTCCGCTATCCGGCTCGCCAAGCCCAACTCAAATTTGTTCCGCGCCCGCACCAAACGCGATGCGCCTGGCCTGGACACCTCAGGGCTGACTGGCGTCCTCGGTGTCGATCCCGAAACCCGCACCGCCGATGTCGCGGGCATGTGCACATATGAGGACCTGGTAGCCGCGACCCTGCCTTACGGCCTTTCGCCACTGGTGGTCCCGCAGTTGAAGACCATCACCCTCGGCGGCGCGGTCAGCGGCTTGGGTATCGAGTCGGCGTCGTTCCGCAACGGTCTGCCACACGAATCGGTGCTGGAGATGGATATCCTCACCGGCGCTGGCGAGTTGCTCACCGCATCCCGCAGCCAGCACCCCGACCTGTTTCGCGCGTTTCCCAATTCCTATGGGACACTGGGGTATTCAACCAGGATTCGGATCGAGCTGGAGCCCGTCGCGCCGTTTGTGGCGCTGCGGCACATCCGATTTCGCGCGTTGCCCGAGATGGTTGCGGCGATGGAACGCATCATCGATACCGGCGGACAGGACGGCACCCCGGTGGACTATCTCGACGGGGTGGTGTTCAGCGCCGACGAAAGCTACCTATGCGTTGGCAGGCGGACCACAACCCCCGGACCGGTCAGCGACTACACCGGGAGAAACATCTACTACCGGTCAATCCAGCACGACTCCGTCGGTGTGGAAGCCATCAAAGATGACCGGCTAACGATGCACGACTACTTCTGGCGCTGGGACACCGATTGGTTTTGGTGCTCACGCGCGCTTGGCGTGCAGAACCCGCGGCTGCGGCGCTGGTGGCCGCGCCGCTACCGGCGCAGCAGCGTCTACTCGAAGCTGGTGGCCATGGACCGGCGTTTCGGCGTGTCCAACTGGATCGAGACGCGCAACGGTCGCCCGGCGCGTGAGCGGGTGGTGCAGGACATCGAGGTACCGGTCGAACGGACCTGCGAATTCCTGGAGTGGTTCGCCGCCATCGTGCCCATCACACCGATCTGGTTGTGCCCGTTGCGGCTACGCGATCACGACGGCTGGCCGCTGTATCCGATGCGGCCGGACCACAGCTACGTCAACATCGGGTTCTGGTCCTCGGTGCCGGCCGGCGCCACCGAAGGCGTGACCAACCGGACGATTGAAGCGAAGGTGAGCGAGCTCGACGGCCACAAGTCGCTGTACTCCGACTCCTTCTACACCCGCGAGGAGTTCGACGAGCTCTACGGCGGCGAGGCCTACAACACGGTCAAGAAAACCTACGATCCCGATTCTCGTCTCCTCGACCTCTATGCAAAGGCGGTGCAACGGCGATGACGACGACTAGAGAGCCCAATCACACGACGACGGGCAAACTGAGCATGGCTGAGGTTCTGGAGATCTTCACCGCAACCGGGCGGCAGCCGCTGAAGTTCACCGCGTACGACGGCAGCACCGCCGGAAGCGACGATGCCGAACTGGGCCTGGATCTGCGGACGCCCCGCGGCGCCACCTACCTGGCCACGGCTCCCGGCGAACTCGGTATCGCCCGCGCGTACGTGGCAGGTGACCTGGAAGCGTACGGGGTACATCCCGGCGATCCCTACCAGTTGCTCAAGACGCTGACCGACAGGGTCCAATTCAAGCGGCCGTCGGCGCGGGTGCTGGCCAATGTCGTCCGTTCGATCGGCGTCGAGCATTTGCTGCCGGTCGCTCCGCCACCGCAGGAGGCGCCGCCCCGGTGGCGCCGGGTCGCTGACGGCTTCTTGCACAGCAAGACCCGTGATGCCGAGGCCATCCACCACCACTACGACGTCTCCAACACCTTCTACGAATGGGTGCTCGGTCCGTCGATGACCTACACCTGCGCGGTCTATCCCAACGCCGAGGCGACGCTTGGAAGAGGCCCAGGAGAACAAGTACCGGCTGATTTTCGAGAAGCTGCGGTTAGAGCCGGGCGACCGGTTGCTCGACGTCGGCTGCGGCTGGGGCGGCATGGTGCGCTACGCGGCGCGACGCGGTGTCCGGGCGATCGGTGCCACCCTGTCGGCCGAGCAGGCGAAGTGGGCGCAAAAAGCGATCGAGGACGAAGGGCTTGCGGAGCTGGCCGAGGTGCGACACTCCGACTACCGCGATGTGGGCGAGGTGGGATTCGACGCCGTTTCTTCGATCGGGTTGACCGAGCACATCGGCGTCAAGAATTACCCCGCCTACTTCGGCTTCCTCAAGTCGAAGCTGCGCACCGGCGGCCTGCTGCTCAATCACTGCATCACCCGCCACGACAACAAATCGACCTCCTTTGCGGGCGGATTCACCGACCGCTACGTCTTCCCGGACGGGGAGCTGACCGGCTCGGGACGCATCATCACCGAGATCCAGGAGGCCGGCTTCGAGGTGCTGCACGCGGAGAACTTCCGGCATCACTACGCGATGACGCTGCGCGACTGGTGCCGCAACCTGGTCGAGCACTGGGACGACGCGGTCGGCGAGGTCGGCTTGGCGACCGCCAAGGTATGGGGTCTGTACATGGCGGCGTCACGGGTGGCCTTCGAGCAGAACAACCTTCAGCTGCATCACGTACTGGCAGCCAAAGTCGACGCGCGGGGCGGCGACAGCCTGCCGCTGCGGCCATGGTGGACGCCCTAGCCTGATTGCGGGTCAGCCGTTGTCGATGGGGCGGGCACCCAGTTCGTTCTGCAGCAGCTCGAGTGCAACCTCTTCGGGGTCGCGCCGTGGCGCCGACGGGTCAGTGTGGCCGGCTTCGGCAAGCATGTGTTCCTCTTCGTCTCGCTGATCCGACTCCGCATCAGCAGACTCGTTTGTGGGCGCTTCCTCCCTGGTGGGCGACGGTGCCGTTCCCCCGCCAGCGGGTGGTGCCCCCACTGCGGGTGTCGCTGCGCCGGCCTCACACCGCACCCGCCAGTTCACTCCCAGCGCGTCTTTGAGCGCTTCGGCGATGACGTCGGCGTTGCGTTGTTCGGAGAGCCGCTTGGCCAGCGGCGCCGATGCATGAGTCAGCACCAACGTGTTGTCCTCTACTGCGCGGACGGTAGCGCCTGCCAGCATCACCTCGGTGGTGCGGCTGCGCTGGCGCACCTTGTCGCGCACCGTCGGCCACATGGTCCGCACCGCGGCCGCGTTGAGTTCACCCGGGGCAGGGGCTGATTCGGGGGCCGGTTCGGGGCCCGGTTCGGGCACTGGCTCGCGCTTGGGCTCGGGCTTGGAATCAGACGCCGTGGCCGCCCGGCGGGATCGGATGGGCGAGGCCGCCGGCTCGGCAGCCGCGGGCTGTGGGGGCACCTCCCGCTTGCGGGGGAGCGCGCTCCGAGGCACGGCTGCAGCACTGTCCGATGCGGGGATCGACATGTCCAGCCGGGTCTCGATCCGCTCGACGCGTTGCAGCAGCGCCGACTCGGCGTCGCTGGCCGAGGGCAGCAGCAATCGCGCGCAGACCACTTCGAGCAGCAGTCGTGGCGCCGTCGCACCGCGCATCTCCCCCAGCCCGGCCTGTACCACCTCGGCGTACCGGGTCAGGGTCGCCGGCCCGATTCGGGTCGCTTGCTCGCGCATCCGGTCCAGCACGTCCTCCGGTGCATCCACCACGCCACGGTTTGCCGCATCGGGAACCGCTTGCAGCACAATGAGATCGCGGAATCGCTCCAGCAGATCGGTGGCGAAACGCCGGGGGTCGTGACCGGCGTCGATCACCGATTCGACCGCACCGAACAGCGCGGCGGCGTCTGAAGCGGCCAGAGCATCGACGGCATCGTCGATCAGTGCGACGTCGGTGGCGCCCAGTAGCCCCAGCGCCCGCTGGTAGGTCACCCGAGGGCCGTCCGGGCCGTCTTCAGAACCGGCCACCAACTGATCCAGCACCGACAGAGTGTCTCGTGGCGAACCACCGCCGGCGCGGATCACCAGCGGATACACCGCATCGTCGACGACGACACCCTCTTGCTCACAGATCCGCCCGATCAACGCCCGCATGGTGCGCGGCGGCAGCAGCCGGAACGGGTAGTGATGGGTGCGCGATCGAATCGTCGGCAGCACCTTCTCCGGTTCGGTGGTGGCGAATATGAAGATGAGGTGTTCGGGCGGTTCCTCCACGATCTTGAGCAGCGCATTGAACCCCGCCGTGGTCACCATGTGCGCTTCATCGACGATGAACACCCGGTAGCGCGACTGCGCCGGCGCGTAGAACGCGCGGTCCCGCAGCTCGCGCGTGTCGTCCACGCCGCCGTGGCTGGCGGCGTCGAGCTCCACCACGTCGATGCTGCCGGGCGCGTTGGGCGCCAACGCTATGCAAGACTCGCAAACCCCGCAGGGGTTGGCCGTCGGTCCCTGCACACAGTTCAGCGAGCGGGCCAGGATGCGCGCGGAGGAGGTCTTCCCGCAGCCGCGCGGCCCGGAGAACAGGTACGCGTGGTTGATCCGGCCGGCTTCCAGGGCAATGGACAGCGGCTCGGTGACGTGCTCCTGCCCCACCACCTCGGCGAAGGTTGCCGGTCGATACTTGCGGTAGAGGGCCACGCTCAGCAGGCTACCGACGCTCGGTGACGATGGTCAGGCTGGCATCGAGTGTGCATCAGTTGCCTCGAGTGTGAACGTAGGGCGGATTTCTCGCCGATTTTTCGCCCTCAGCGCACACTCGGTGCCGAGGTGGCAAGTCCCGGGTTGAGCAACAACTCGGAAGCCGCCAGCAGCGCGCAGGTCGCCAGCCCGTCGACCGCATCACGCAGGTCCGGTAGCGACGGGAAGGTGGGCGCGATCCGGATGTTCTTGTCGTCCGGATCTTTCCGATACGGGAACGACGCACCGGCCTCGGTAACCGCGATACCGGCGTCCTTGGCCAAGGCGACGGTGCGCCGCGCTGTCCCGGGCAACACATCGAGGCTGATGAAATAGCCTCCCTGCGGCTCGGTCCACGAGGCGATCTTGGAATCGCTCAGTCGCTGATCCAGAATTTCGGCCGCCAGCGCGAATTTCGGCGCCAGTATCTGCTGGTGGCGCAGCATTTGCAGGCGCACCCCGTCGGCATCGCGGAAGAAGCGCAGATGCCGCAGCTGGTTGACCTTGTCCGGGCCGATTGACTTCTTTCCCGCGTACTGCAGATACCAGGCGATGTTGCCCAGCGATCCGCCCAGGAAGCTGACACCGGCGCCGGCGAAGGTGATCTTCGAGGTGGACGCGAAGACGTAGGGCCGGTTGGGATTGCCGGCGGTGGCCGCCAGCCCGAGGACGTCGACCTGGCGGATGAAGTTATGCGTCAGGGTGTGCACCGCATACGCGTTGTCCCAGAACAGCCGGAAGTCAGCTGCTGCCGTCCGCATCTGGACGAGCCGGCGAACCGTTTCCCAGGAGTAGGTGACACCGGTGGGGTTGCCGAACACCGGTACCGACCACATCCCCTTGATTGCGGGGTCGACGGCAACCAGCTCTTCGATCAGGTCGACGTCGGGACCGTCCTGCAGCATCGGGACCGGGATCATCTCGATGCCCATCGTCTCGGTGATGGCAAAGTGCCGGTCATAGCCGGGGACGGGGCAGAGGAACTTGACGCTGGGTTCGTCCTTCCAGGGCCGTTGCGAATCCACGCCGCCGTGCAACATCGAGAAGACGACGAGATCGTGCATCAACTCCAGGCTGGAGTTGTTCCCCGCGATCAGGTTGGGCACCGGGATGCCGAGCAGCTCCGCGAAGATGGCCCGCAGTTCGGGCAGGCCGTGCAGGCCGCCGTAGTTGCGGGTGTCGGTGCCCTCGGCGTCGCGGTAATCGTCTCCGGGCAGGCTCAGCAGCTGATTGGACAGGTCGAGCTGCTCTGGGGACGGTTTGCCGCGGGTCAGATCCAAAGCGAGCTTCTTGGCCTGCAGCTCCGCGTAATCCTGCTGGTTGCGTGCGTGCACAGCTGCTAACTCTTCAGGGCTGAGGGAATCGAACGACACCATGTGCCCTTTCGCTGTCGAACGCCGTGGGGTTCGGGGTCATGTCCTAGCGAGCCTTGGGGAGGTCCCGAGCATAAGCACTGGTTGCACAGCCCCGACGTAGGGGACCCCGCGCACCCGACAGAGCCCATTGACCCTTGCTGCCTTCCGGCCCTGGGGGAGTTCACAGGATAGACGCCACGCGGGGTCCATCGCGAGTCTAATACCTGGCTTCCAGCAGTCGTCGGCGGCGGCGAGTCACTCGGTTACCATGGCCACGGAGGATTCGCCTAGTGGCCTATGGCGCTCGCCTGGAACGCGGGTTGGGTTAACAGCCCTCGCGGGTTCAAATCCCGCATCCTCCGCAATCGGTCGCAACTGGTCGCCAGGCCCGGCCAAGCGCGATGTTGTTTGGAATCGGTTTGCGCTGCCTTTAGGCTGGCGTGGGCTCACCACCAGCATGAGGAGGCGTATGAGGCGCAAGGTCGCCGTACTGTGGCACGCGTCATTTTCGATCGGTGCCGGCGTCCTCTACTTCTTTTTTGTGTTGCCCCGCTGGCTTGAACTGATGGGCGACACCACGCATTCGTTGGGCACGGCGCTGCGAATCGTGGCGGGCGCGCTGTGCGGCCTGGCGGCACTGCCCGTGGTGTTTACCCTGTTGCGCACCCGCAAGCCCGAGCTGGGGACCCCGCAGCTGGCCCTGTCCTTAAGGGTCTGGTCGATTGTGGCCCTTGTGCTGGCCGGGGTGCTGATCATCGGCACCGCGATCAGCGAGATCTGGCTCAGCCTGGATGCTGCTGGACAATGGTTGTTCGGGATTTACGGCGCCGCCGCGGCAATTGCGGTACTCGGGTTCTTCGCGTTTTATCTGTCGCTTGTCGCCGAGTTGCCGCCGCCACCGCCGAAACCGATCAAGGCGAAGAAGCCCAAACAGCGTCGTATTCGCCGCAAGAAGGGCGCCGAGGCGGAAGAAGCCACAGACACCGCAACCGCCGAAGACACAGAGGCCGAAGAAGCCGAGACCATCGAGGCTGAAGCCGGCGAAACCGAGGCTGCTGAACCGGAAGAAACCCAAGAAGCCGAAGAGCCAGAGCAGACAGAAGAGCCCGCCGTGGGGGTACCACCCGCTGGCGGAGAAGTCACCGCCGAAAGCGTCGGGGCCGAGGCAGAACCCGAATCGCCGACCGAGGAAGCGCCAGCGCCGGCCCGAGACACTGAGGCCACCGAAGACACCGAGGCCCAGGGCGGATTGCGCAACCGCCGCCCGACGGGGAAGGGGTCACATCGGATGCGGCGCAGGCGCACCCGGGGCGGCGTCGCGGTCGAGGAATAGCGCGTTCTGCGGCGCGATCTTGGTGAATTCAGTCGCGGCGCCGAAGGCGCTCTACGTAGGCGGCAATGCGGTGCTGCGTTTGGTCTGCGCCCCACAGCTGGCGGACCTCACTGTCGATATCGCCGGCCTCGCGGATCCGCGCCACAGTTGGGGCTCGCAGCTGGGTTTTCGTGTTGCGATAGGCGTCCACCGAGATGTCGCCAAGATCTGATGCCTCCGCCACCGCCGCCTCGATGAGATCTTCGGCGACGACGCGATGGACGAGTCCGCTGGCGATGGCCTCAGCCCCTTGATACGTGCGGCCGCCGAGCAACACTTCCTCGGCCTGGTCTCCGCACGCGTAACGCACAACCTCCAGTGCGGCGACCGGAAACGGTACTCCGACGCGGACCTCCGATGCCCCGATCTGCGCATCGGGGCTGATCAGGCGGCGGTCGCAGGCACACGCGAGGACACACCCGCCCGCGATGGCGGCACCGTTGATCGCGGCCACTGTCGGCCCTGGATAGCAGAAGATCGCGACAAACGCATCGGACAACGCCGGAACCAGCCGGTCGGTGTAGCCGGCACCGCCTTCCACCACGCGGTTGAGGTCAACCCCGGCACTGAACACGCGGCCCGCTCCAGTGACAACGAGCGCGCCGGCGCCCGAACCCGGTAGCTCGCGGATGGTGGCGGTCAGCTCTTCCAGCAGCTCGACATCGAGGGCGTTAACGCGCCCCGACGAAAGGGCCAACACCCGCACCGCTCCCACGGCCTGGATCTCAATCACAATGACACACTCAAGCACTGAGTCCGGTTGGCCGATCTCCCGGGTGTCGACGGCGCTACTTGTTTCGGGTCAACGTCGCGAGGACAACCGGAATGTCGGTGTTCTCGTCGGTGTGATAGCTCGCGCGCACCCGGTGGTAGCCGTCGGCGATCTGTAGCGGAACACCGGTCACGATGTCGCCCCGGACCACCAGGATGGGCGACAGCGGTTCACCTTTTTCGATCTTGGACAAATCCGACGCGACGTGGGGATTGTCAACGGGCAGCAGACTCAGCTGCGCGGCCCGGAGAATGTCCTTGGCCTTCTTGTAGACGACGGTGCCGGCCCGCAGCCGTTTCGTCAGCTTTTTGACGGTGGCCGAGTCTGCGAGCAAAGCAAGGTAGTCGGCTGCTGCCGGAAAGTCATGAGCCTGAGGCTTTTCCAGCCATTTCACGCTGGGCATCGGGTGTCTCCCTTCATCGGGCCGTGTCGACGCAGCCTACCGGGTTGACGGTATCGCCGGCCTGGACCGCGCCCTGCTCGACGTCGAGGTCGCATTGCTGACCGTCGGCGCGCAAGACTTTTTCACCGATGACACCCTGGATTCGGATGTGGCCCAGCTGCTGGCGCCGCACGCCGCGCCTTGATCACGCATGTCCGCAGCGGCGATCCGCGGATAGTCGACCTGGTACGGGCCGGCGCCGGGCTAGCCGACGAAGTCGGCATGGATGACACCGGATGGCCGGAACTGATTGCCGTTCTTGATGATTCGAGCGTGGTCCTGGCGATGCCGAGCGAACGTCGTGACGACTACGCGCTGGCCGCCGGCGTGGGCGCGGGTCCGCGCAGTGCGGCACCCATCGCCCAAGGCGTCGCGTCTATCAACTGGAGTGCCGTTCCCCCTGGGATTTTCGATGCGGGCGAGAACACCGTCGACTGGCGCGTCGAGGTGGCCGGTACGGCGGTGGTCGCCGTCGTCCGGGCGGCCATCATCGGACCGGACCCGCCCACCGGCGTCGCGGTGCAATTGCGGTCCGGAACCATCAGCGGCACCAGTGCCCTGGACGCCGACGGCCGCGCGACCCTGCCCCTGCTCGACACCCAGCAGCGGCCGGTGACGGAATCGGCGGCCTGGAACCACGATTGGCCGGCGACTTCGGTGATTGTCGGCGCCCAGGTGTCAGGGGTGATCGAGACACGCGAAACGCGAGAGCGGGTTCGCCGATGGGCACGGGCACGGTTGGACCGGCCCGCGAACGACGCATTCCTGGCCGAGATGCTGGCCGCCGAATCTGACTACTGAGCTCCCACGGAGGCTGACGGTTCCCTATGCTGAGCGAGTGCCAAACAACTATCGAGTCGTCCAGTGGAACACCGGAAACGTCGGCAAGAGCTCATTGCAATCGATCGCCGACAACCCCGACGCTTGAACTGGTGGGCTGTTACGCCTGGTCACCGGAGAAGGTCGGCCGTGATGCCGGCGAACTCGTTGGCATCCCGCCGCTAGGGGTCGCGGCCACCAACGATGTCGACGCGCTGCTCGCCCTGAAACCGGACTGCGTGGTCTACAACCCGATGTGGATCGACGTCGACGAGCTGGTTCGCATCCTGTCCGCGGGCGTCAACGTGGTGACGACGGCGTCCTTCATCACCGGACACAACCTGGGCGAGGGCCGCGACCGAATTCTCGAGGCCTGCGAGAAGGGCGGCTCGACGATCTTCGGGTCCGGCGTCAGCCCAGGCTTCGCCGAGCTGTTGGCCATCGTGTCGGCGATGGTGTGCAACCGCATCGACAAGGTCACCGTCAACGAGGCGGCGGACACCACGTTCTACGACTCACCGGCGACCGAGAAGCCGGTGGGCTTCGGCCAACCGATCGACCACCCGGAACTGCAGACGATGGCGGCAAAGGGGACGGCCATTTTCGGCGAGGCCGTCCGGCTGGTGGCCGACGCGCTCGGCGTCGAGCTCGACGAGGTGCGTTGCGTTGCCGAGTTTGCCCAAACCACAGCCGATCTCGACCTCGGGTCGTGGACGATAGCCGCGGGATGCGTCGCGGGTGTCTACGCGAGCTGGCAGGGAATAGTCGGCGGCAAAACCGTGATCGACCTCAACGTCCGGTGGCGCAAGGGACAGACACTGGAGCCTGACTGGAAGATCGACCAAGACGGCTGGGTCATCCAGATCGACGGGCAGCCGACGGTGACAACCAAGGTCGGCTTTCTACCGCCGCCATATTTCCAGGCCGAGACGATCGCGGACTTCATGGCGCTCGGACACATCATGACGGCGATGCCCACCATCAATGCGATCCCGGCCGTCGTTGCCGCCGCACCCGGTATCGTCACCTACACCGATCTTCCGCTGACACTTCCCCGCGGCCACGTGCCCACGAGCTGACCCGAGCGCCGGTCCGGGGTGGTGTGTCAGCATTGAGCAATGAATGAATCCCACATCGCTCGCATCCTTGGCGTTGCGGTCGCGATGACGTTGGCGCTGCTGACCGGGCCGATCAACATCCCTTCCGCCCAAGCCGATCCGTGTCCCAACGTCGAGGTGGTGTTCGCTCGCGGCACCGGCGCGCCTCCCGGCGTCGGTCCGACGGGGCCAAGCCTTCATCGATTCGCTCAGATCGCAGATTGGTGGGCGGTCGTTGGGGGTATACCCCGTCAACTATCCCGCGACCTGGGCTTTCGCCCAGAGCGCGAACGCCGGCGCCAACGACGTCAGCGGTCACGTCCAGGACATGATCGGGCGCTGCCCCAATACCCGACTGGTGCTAGGCGGAATGTCTCAGGGCGCGGGCGTCATCGATTTGGCTACGACGATCATGCCGCCCGAGGCGGCCGATCACGTCGCCGCAGTCGCCCTCTTCGGCAACCCGAAGAGCATGCTCGCGACTACTCTGTCGGGCGGCTTCCCCGACGTCAGCCCCCTTTACAGCTCAAAGACCATTGACATATGCGCTCCCGACGATCCCGCATGCTCCGGCGGCCTCAACCCATCGGCGCACGGTTCGTACGTTCAGTCCGGGATGACAACTCAAGCCGCAGCATTCGTCGCGAGTCGGCTGTAAAGGGCTAACCCGACGCCGCCTTCTCGGGAACGGCCGCCCGTCGCCGAGCGGGTTTGGTGTAGGTCGCGCCGAGCTGCGGCACTTCGAGCGGACCCTGGTGGCGGGCGGCCTCGATCGCATTGCGCAGCGGACCGGCCAAGCCCGCGAACGACCCCATGTCGAACAGCAACGGCGTCAACAGCCGGTTGTGGATGAAACCGAACGAGCTGCCGGCTTCGGGGTCGGCCCACCCGAGGGTTCCGCCCAGACCGACGTGACCGAACCCGTTGAGTAAGCCGGGAACTGGCGATTCGTGGTAGCCGAGGTGAAAAGGCATGGGCACCACCATGTTCGCGTCGGGCCACTTACGTCGCGACTGACCCGTCAGACCGCGCGCCAACTCCTTGGACAGGTACTTTTTGCCGTCGATACGGCCGTCGTTGGCCAGCACGGCGTACATCTTGGCCAAGCCGCGGCCGGTCACCACACCATTGGCCGCCGGCACCTCACCGTCCAGGAACGGCGTGTCGCCCTTGCACCAGGGATTTGATGCCAGGGAAGTACATCGCGCCGAGGGCGCCGGAGAATTTCAGGCCGGCCACCTTCGGTGCGATGAAGTTGAAGACCGGGTTGGGCAGATTGCTCTGTGGCATCAGGATCTGTGCCGCCTTGGTCGGCGAGCCCTCGGGAGGGCGGCCGAGATGCAAGCCGTCGGTGTTGAGCGGACGCGCGACCTCCTGGCGGATCAGCTCACGCATGCCTTTACCCGTCACCGCCCTGGCCAGACCGGACAGCAGCCATCCGTAGGTCAGCGCGTGATACGCCTGCACACCTCGCAGATGATCGACGGGCGCAGCGGCCAGGCGCTCCTCCATGAGGAGGTGATCCATCAACTCCGTCTTGGTGACGCCCCTCAGATGTGACAACCCGGATCGATGCCGTAAGACATCGCGAACCGTGATGTCGGCCTTTCCGTTGGCCGCGAAATCGGGCCAGTATTCGGCGACGGGATCGTCGTAGGACAACAGGCCCCGATCGGCCAGCCGGTGAATCACCGTCGAACCGACACCCTTGGTCGCCGAGAACACCATTGCGCCGGTGTCCGCGGTCCAGCGCTGGGTCCCGGCCCGGTTCGACCACCCCGTCCAGACGTCGACGACGGGCACGCCGTTGATGTAGACGCTGAGGGCTCCACCGCCGAACCGGCGGCCGGGAAACAGCTGCGAGAACAGCTTGATGACGTTTGCGAAATGCGGATCGGCGGCACCGGACACACCGCGTGGCAAACCATCGTCGGTTACCAGAAGAGTTTGCAGTGTCACTGTGCTTTGCGGTCCCGTGCGCTCGGCGCAGCCATCGCCGCAACTCCCCGACCAGGTGATATCACGAGAATGAAGCTATCAGCCAGGCAAAACCCTGTTTGCCCGGGTTCAGTTTGGCGATCACCCGCTTTCGGGTATGCCCACAACACAGTCGCAACAAGGGAGTGAAAGCGCATGACCGCCAGGAACAAACTGAACAACAGGGCGCAGTACTGGAGCGGCAGGGCCAAGGAGACCGTCGGCAAGGTCACCGGGAACAGGCACACCCAGCGCGAAGGCAAGCTAGATCAGGTCAAGGCCAACCTGAAAAACCACCGCGAGAAAGTAAGGGACGCTTTTCGGAGGTAGTCGACGTTAAGTGGGTTGCTCCGGAGGTTCTTCACTAGCGGGTTCACTCGTTGGCGAGTCCTTCAAATACTTCTTCAGCCGAAGAAGCTGATTGATCACCATGCCGATGCCCAGGAGCATCAGCCCCACCACTATCGCCACCACAAGTGCGGTGCTCACGACCTCCATGATGGCAGCCCGAAGCATCGATACGCCGCCGACCGGTGATCCCTGCCATGCCAATCGGGACATCTGGCGGTTTGCCGGATTGGCACAGTTTTCAGGTATTGGGTACCGACAACACATCCCGTTTGGCGGCAAGCGGATCGCTGTTCGGGGGTTCAAGATCGCCCGTTGCGGGTAGCCACAACAAGAACCAAGCAGGCACCAGGAGGGAGCACGAGCACATGAGTACCGAAGACAAATTGAAGAACAAGATCGAGGACTTGGGCGGCCGGGCCAAAGAAGCCATTGGCAAGGCCACCGGGGATGACGACACCAGGAATGAAGGCCGGGCGGATCAGGCGAAGTCCAGCCTGAAAGATGCCGGCGAGAAGGTCAAGGACACCTTCAAGAAGTAATCACCATTCTGACCAGCAGGTTTGTCGGTGAAGCCGACCAACCTGCTGGTCTTTCTATTCCGGCGATCGCAGAGCCCTAGGCGCGAACATCCCCGCGGGCCCGACCATCGGTTTATCGTCGCTTCATGCCGCGTTCCGATCGTCGACCCAGAGCGCTACAGCACGGTGCTTTCGCGCGCGCATACAAGATTTGCTCGCAGTCGCACGGGACAGTGGTTGAGAAATGCGCCTTCTGGCAATCCATACCGCAATCAGCATTGAATATCAGGTAGAGGGCACCGACGACGCGAAACAGATGGGTAGAGATGAACGTCTTCAAATTGATCCAAGGTAAAGGGGTGCACCGGCTCGCGACGTCCGTCGGAGTAGCGGCGGTGGCAGCCACTTCGGTGCTGTTGAGCGCGCCTGTCCCCTCGGCCCCTGCCGATCCGTGTCCCGACGTCGAGGTGGTGTTCGCCCGCGGCTCCGGCGAGCCACCTGGCATTGGCAGCGTCGGAGGGCCATTTGTCGACGCGTTGCGCTCGCAGATTGGCCCCCGGTCGCTCGGGGTGTACCCGGTCAATTACCCCGCCAGCACTGACTTTTCCAACAGCAATTTCCCAGTGACGGTCATCGACGGCATTCGTGACGCCAGTTCTCATATCGAGTCCATGGCAGCGAACTGCCCCAGGACCAGGGAGGTGCTCGGCGGATACTCCCAGGGCGCAGCCGTAGCTGGTTACGTCACCTCGGCTGCCGTACCGCCGGGCGTACCTGCTGCAGCGGTACCCCCGCCGATGTCGCCGGACATAGCAAACCATGTCGCCGCTGTCACACTATTCGGAACGCCGTCGGATCAATTCCTGCATCAGTACGGCGCGCCGACGATCGCCATCGGCCCGCTGTATCAGCCCAAGACCCTTGAGTTGTGTGCGCCGGGCGACACGATTTGCGGCGACGGCAACAGCCCCGTGGCGCACATTTCGTATGCGGTGAACGGCATGGCAGGCCAAGCCGCGGACTTCGCCTCCAGTCACCTGTAGCCCGATTTCACGCTGCACGCCCCACCGAAGAGCCGGGCGGTAATCCGTTGCAGAATCGCACCATGCGCGTTCTGGTGACAGGCGGTACCGGATTTGTGGGCGGGTGGACCGCCAAGGTCATCGCCGACGCGGGGCACTCCATCAGGTTTCTGGTGCGAAATCCCGCTCGGCTGCAGACCTCCGTCGCCCAACTGGGCGTCGACGTGTCGGACTTCGCCGTCGGGGACATCACCGATCGCGTCTCGGTACGGGACGCGTTGCGCGGATGCGACGCCGTGGTGCACAGTGCCGCTCTGGTGGCAACCGACCCGCGTCAGACTGCCCAGATGCTGACCACGAACATGCAGGGCGCCCAAAACGTCCTCGGTCAGTCCGTCGAGCTCGGCCTGGATCCGATCATCCACGTGTCGAGTTTCACCGCGCTGTTTCATCCGGGCTTGGAGATGCTGACGGCGGACCTGCCGGTTGTCGGTGGAGCAGACGGATACGGAACATCCAAGGCCCAAGTCGAAATCTATGCTCGCGGCCTGCAGGACGCCGGGGCACCGGTAAACATCACCTACCCCGGCATGGTTCTCGGTCCGCCGGTCGGCGACCAATTCGGTGAGGCTGGCGAGGGCGTCAAGGCGGCTATGCAAATGCATGCGATCCCCGGGCGGAGCGCGGCATGGTTGGTCGTCGACGTCCGCGACTTGGCCGCTTTGCACGCGGCACTATTGGAGCCCGGGCGCGGGCCGCGTCGCTACACCGCGGGTGGTCATCGGGCTCCCGCGTCCGAGCTGGCGAACATGCTCGGCCAAGTCGCCGGGACCCCGATCGTTGCCGTTCCGATTCCCGACACCGCGCTGCGCGTCGCGGGGGCAGTACTGGATCGAGCGGGCCGGTTTCTGCCCTTCGACACACCCTTCACCGCTGCGGGGATGCAGTACTACACGCAGATGCCGGCGTCCGATGATTCGCCCAGCGAGCGTGAACTCGGCATCACCTATCGGGATCCGCGCACCACAGTGTCCGACACGATCGCGGCCCTTCGCGGGTAAATCGCTAAGCGTCAGGGAGCGCATAACAGCCGTCGATCACAACTGGCCTCCGTCGCCGAGAGCGATGACCGCGTCAAAGCCTTCACGGATGCACGCCACGAGGGCACCCAGGTCCGGGACCGCTGCGGCGTCGACGTTGATGCCGATCAGCGCCTTGTGGCGATAACCCACCAGCGTGATATTGGCGGCGGTGCCGATCGGGGGCCCGAAGGGAAAGATGCTGAGTACCTTCGCGCCGGCGAGGTAGAACGCCAAATCGCCGGCGTTGACATCGCTGAGCACGAAGTCGTCGTGTTTCATGATCAACCCGATCACCAGATTCACCACCGGACCGAAGGCGTTGATCACCGTGCCCAGCGCGGCGGCCAACGGGAGTTTCGCAACCCCCTTCAAGCCGTTGATCAGAGCGTGATAGGTCGCCATCGCGGCGCCCGGGTCATCGGCGCCGATCGGGATCGCAATTCGGCAACCGTTGACCCGGTTGCCGAACAGTGGGTCGCCCGGCTTGCGGATATCAACGGGGATGGTGGTCCGCAGTCGCTCGACGGGTTTGCCGTGCCGTTGATGGTACAAAGCGAATCCGTGGGCGACGGCAGTGAGGAACGCGTCGTTGACGGTGCAGTCCCGTGTCTTGGCGGCTTTCCGCAATCCTTCGAGGTCGGCCTCGAGTGCTGCGAAGCGCAGCCATCCTCGGCGCTCGGTCATGAGCGGCGAAAGGGTCTTCAAGTTCGGCGCCACGATCCGTGTCACCGCCCACACATCCTTTGCGACGGTGGTTGCGGTATCGCGCGGACGCCGCACCACGGTCGGCAACGTACGCGCCGTCGAGCCCGCGGACCGCCCCAGGAACCTGAGGACCCGGTGGGCGGTGTAGCTGACGGCTTCGGCCGCCAGCCCGAGCCGGGATTGATCCTCGGGCTCAGGGATCGCCGGCATCGGGCCAAGATCGCGGGGCTTTCGGGTGAGGTCGCCGAGCAACCCGAAGATCGCGAGAAGGCCGGTACCGTCGCTCATCACATGATTCACCGTGAGGATTAGCGCCGCCTGTCCGCCCGTAAAGCCTTCAACCACAGTGATGGTCCACAGCGGGCGCTCCCGGTCGAGGCCGGACATCGTCGACTGGCGCGCGAACTCCAGCACGCCGTCCAAAGATCCATCACCCGGCGCACCGATCCAGCGGACATGGTAGGAGAGATCGAAGTTCGGGTCGACAATCCAACGGGGAGTCGACAGCCGCAACGGTGCCTCCACCAGGCGGTGCCGAAATGACGGCAGGGTGCGGCTGCCACGTTCGAGCCGGTCCAGGAGGACCTCGCGGTCGGGCGCCCGATCAAGGATCAACACCACCGTGATCGTTTGCCGAAGCAACGGATCCCTTTCGATCCCCCACAGCATCGCGTCCAGATCGCCGGTGTGATGGGGCTTTTGCGAGGCGTGATTGTCGATGGCTGCCATCGTTCCTCGGTTGTCGTTCGTAGTTTCTGCGGGCCGGTTTCGTCTTGTGCGCCCACGGATCGGGTATGCCGGCCAATGTGACCGGGGCACTTAGGAGTGTGCGTCGCACCAGGCCGTTCCGCGGCAGACTTTCGAGAAATTCCGACAACCTGGGCCTGCGTGGACGGTCAATTCCAAAATAGCGAGTGCGCTGTAGCTAGTTAACTCGATGAGGTACGCCGGTGAGCAACACTTCGGCGATTCGCCGGGGCGCTTCGCACAACATGGGGAAAACGGCGGCTCGTTTAGGGAGCCGCACGTGCCGGCGGCCCTTCTGTACGGCCTCGACGACCTGGTCGGCTACCGTCTCGCGGGGGACGTCGACCACGAGCCGCATCCGGTAGGAGCGCCGGAAGGCCTGGGCCGTCGGTTCGTAGTCAGTGGCCTCGGCGAGCAGGTCGGTAGGGATCGGCCCGAGCTCCACGAGGGTGGTGCCGATCGACAACCCGCGGAGGTCGGCCCGCAGCCCCGCGGTGAAGTGTGAAAGTGCCGCCTTCGATGCGGAATAGACGACGAGGCCCGGGAAGACGGTGCAGTCGGCCATCGACGACATATTGACGATGTGGCCGCCGCCGCGTCCCAGCATCCGAGGGATGGCCTGCCGGCACAGCTCGGCCGCGGCCAGGTAGTTGACTTCGGTGATTCGGCGCAGGTGGTCGCTGGATGCGTTGGCGAAGTAGGCGGGGGTTCCGACGCCCGCGTTGTTCACCAGGACATCGATCGGGCCAGCTTCGTCCTCGATCTGATCGAAGAGGGTGGCGACCTGCGTCGGGTCCGCGAGGTCGGCGGGGTGGGCTGTGCCGCCAAGCTCGGCCGCGAGCGACCGAAGGGCATCCTGGGTCCGGGCGACGAGCGCGACCGTGGCCCCGGCCCCGGCGAAGGCATGGGCGAGGGACTCGCCAATGCCTCGTGACGCCCCGGTGATCAGCACTCGTTTCCTGCGTAGCTCCATGGTGAGAGCGTACGTACACCGTCATCAGTCCAGTGACCTAGCGCAACTTTGCTACTGACTTTGCCCGTAACGTAGCAGCGGCTATCAGCCGCCGTAGCGGTTGCGGAGTTTGGTCAACGTGGCTTCGATGCCGGCGGCATTGCGCTTGGCGAAACCCGTTCGCTCGTAATACTTCAGCCGGTCCTTCAGCAGTCCGGTGTCGCGGTAGTCGAACGTCTCGGTGACGCGTGTGAGTGTCGGCGTGATTGCGGCGAACTCCCAACGCCAGTGGTGCCCGACGGGGTGGCGCCATTCGATGAGTTCGTCGGCTTTCATCGCGGTGATGGTGCTGGTGATGCGATAGGGCACCCCAAACATCCTCATCTTCGTGGTGAACCGCGCGCCCGGGACCAGCCGCTGCGGGGCGCGGATGTTTTTCCCGACGGTGCCGGAACCGTCGAGTTCGTGGTGTCGACGGGGGTCCGCGACGATCGCGAACAGGTCAGCTGCCGGGGCGCGGACTTCAACCGAGCGGCTGACCTGATTGCGACCGGCGTCCACAGTGGTCACGGTCATTGTGTCTGCTCCCGACTTTTCTAGGCAGCGACCATGGCGAGGCTGCGCTCCCAGAGTTCACGGGCCAGGACCGGGTCGTAGGCCCGAGGGTTGGCCCGAGCGATTCTGTGGTGGGCGTAGTACTCGCCCGATTTCCAGTCGGTTCCCGGTGTGGATGAGGCCAGCCACACCAGCTCGTCGGATCCCTGTTCAGGTCCAACCAGCGCCAGAAACTTGATCGGGCCGCGAAACGCCGTCCGAATCCACCACGTCCGCGACTCGTTTCCGAAGTTGGTCGCCACGTCGCCGGGATGAAACGCCGCCGTGGAGATCCCGGCAGCGTGGTAGCGGCGGTGCAGCTCCTTGGTGAACAAGATGACTTCCAGCTTCGCGTCGCCGTATGCCCTGAGGGGCCGGTAGCCGTGCGCTGCGTCGAGGTCATCGATATTGACGCGGCCGAAGTACGTATTGACCACGCTCGAGGTGTTCAGCACCGTGGCGCTGGATTCGACGAGCCGATCCATCAGCAGCGTCGTGAGCAGAAACGCGGCCAGATAATCGACCTGGAAAGTCGTTTCGTGGCCGTCGACGGTGACCTCGCGCCGCTTCATGGCACGGCCGGCATTGTTGGCCAGCACATCGATGCGGGGGTAGGACTGCAGCAGCTGCTCGGCCAACCTCCGCACCTGTGAAAGATCCGTGAAATCGGCCACGAAGTACTCGACGCCCAGACGCGCGGCGACGGCGGTTGTTTTCGCTGCGGATCGGCCCACCACGACCACGTTCTCGCCGCTTCGGCTCAGCCTGGCCGCCGCCGCCGCGCCGATGCCATCACTGGCGCCGGTAATGATGACTGTCCGACCCGCCATTGGTGTCCTTTCCGACGCCGCGCGGTCGCAGGGTCCCCCAACCATCGCCACAAAACCGCCGCATCAATGATCGTTGCGATGCGAGCGTCACGTCCACCCCTGGCCGACTGGTGTCGCCTTGGGCTCGGCGCGGTCGTCACCGAAGTGGGAGACGACACCAGGCGCTGTTGGTGCGGCCCTAAAGCGATGACCACTGTTTCGTTGCTCAGGGACTTACGGCTGCCATAGCGGGGCCCTAATGCCCTCGTCGACTGTGGTCTCCGGAGAGATCATCTCGGTTACGGTTCGGATTCTGGAGCGCCCAGCCCGGAAAGCGGTCAACGGTTGCCTGGACTTCGGATAGGAGATATGCCATGACCAAACCGATTCCGCCGCTAGACCTTTCCTGGCTGCTGATCGAGTCACCGGCCGGCACCACGCACGTCGGTGCGATGCAGCTGTTCAAAAAGCCGGCGGGCCGCACGCCCATCGTGCGCGAGATCGTGGAGGCGTCACGGGCCTACCCGCCGGCGCCGCCGTTCAACTATGTGCCGGAGCTCCTGGGTCGCGGCGGGCCCCATTTCCGCGAGGTGGCGAGCTGGGACTCGCACTACCACATCGGGCACCTGGCGCTCCCCGCCGGAGCCTCCTACGACGACCTGCTGCGGCTCATTGCCGATCTGCACGAGCCGATGCTCGATCGCGACCGGCCGCTCTTTCGCTGCTGGATGATCGACGGGGTACCGGGCCGAATGTTCGCGATCTACACGAAGACTCATCACTCCATCATCGACGGCGAATCCGGCCTGAAGCGGATATACGCAGGCCTGAGCACATCCGATCAGCGCACCGTCCCCACGCCCGGCTTTGCGTTCGGCGCTCCGGCACCCGCACCGCACCCGCCGACGCCGCTCACAGAGAAAATCGCCGACTCAATCCGCGGGGCAATCACGCAGGTCGAGGCACTCAACCAGGTTTCGGTCGGCGCGCTGCGCAAGGTGCTCGCCGGTCTGGTGGGATCGCATCTCGAGGGCAGCCTGCCGTTCGCGGCGCAGCACGCCCCGACCAACGAGCCGCTCAAAATCGGGCGAAGATTCGCGACGCTCTCACTGCCGCTCGAGGAGATGCGCGAGGTCGGCCGGCACTTCGGGGCGACCCTCAACGACGTGGCGGTGACCGTTGTCGACGCGGGGCTGCATGCCTACCTGCGCGAGACCGGCCGCGCCTTCGCGCACCCCTTCATCGCGATGTGTCCGGTCTCTTTGCGCGCCGACGACGACACGGCGATCGGCACGCGAGTGTCAGCGATGTTCGTACGACTCGGCGAGCCCGGCGCGAGCATGCCGGAGCGGATCCGCCAAGTGGTGGACTCGGTCGCCACGGCAAAGAAGGAACTCGGGGGCATGTCCAACGAGGCGGCGATGACCTACGCGGTCGGACTCGTCGCGCTCGCGGGCCTGGGTGCCTCCACCCACCTGGATCGCGTGGGGCACCCGGCCTGCAACCTCGTCATATCCAACGTGGCGGGCGCCAAGGAGACCCGATACCTCAACGGTGCACGCCTCCTTGGTATCTACCCGGTCTCCGCACTCGCCGCCTCGATTGGGCTCAACGCCACGCTGGCGTCCTATCACGACAGCATTGACTTCGGATTTGTCGCCAACGCCGCGGCGCTCGACGACCTACCGCAACTCGCCCACCACACGCTGCAGGCCTACCAGGAGCTGAAAGAAGCGGCGGGAAGGCAGCCGGCGCGTCCGAAGCGCGCGTCTCCCCACCGCGTCAACGTGTCCTGAACTGTCAAGAATTTGTCGTGCGGTGTCAAGCGCTTCGCGTGGTCGCGTCGCACAGTGACACCAGCCAGAGAACCAAACCGGACCGGAGGTTCGAAATGACCGAGATCACCGGCGGCGAGTTGTTCGCCCGCGCACTGCAGGCCGAAGGGATCGAGTTCCTGTTCGGCCTTCCGTCACCGGAAGTCGATCCGCTGCTGGCCCAACTGGACGCGCACGGCATTCGGATGGTGCCGGTCCGCCATGAAGCGGCCGGCGTGCACATGGCTGAGGGCCTCTACAAGACGACGGGCAAGGTCGCGGCGGTGCTGGGCAACCCCGGTCCCGGCTCGGCAAACCTTCTCCCCGGAGTAGTCACGGCACTGCACGAGGGTGTCCCGGTGCTCGCCATCACCTCCCAGCACCGGCTCGGCATCGTCTACCCATCACCCCCATCGACGTTCCAGGGTCAAGACCAGCTCGACCTCTTCCGGCCGGCGGTCAAATGGGGCGGCCCGGTCTTCGAGTGGGCACGCATCCCCGAGGTGCTGCGGCTGGCATTCCGCGAGATGCATAACGGCCGGCCGGGTCCGGTCCATGTGGAATTGCCGGCGCCGATCTTGTATGAGACCGGCGACCCGAGCACCGCTCCCGTGTGGCCGAGCGCGGCCTATCGGGTGGGGCCGCCGCAGCCGTCGGAGCGCCAGCTCGATGAGGCCGCGGCGCTTCTGGCCGCCGCCGAGCGCCCGGTCGTGATCGCCGGCAGCGGCGTCGACCGCGCCGGCGCACGCGCGGTCGTGCTCGAGGTCGCCGAGCTGCTGGGCTGTCCGGCGATCAGTTCGATGGCCGGCCGCGCGAGCGTCCCCGCCGATCATGCCAACTACGTCTTCGGGTTCGGCCCTGCGGGCGACCTCGCACGCCGCGAGGCTGATGTGCTGCTCGTTGTCGGCTCGCGGATGGGCAACCTCGACGTCCCCTACGACGCCTACTGGGGCGATCCCGAGGGCAAACGGCTCATCCAGATCGACATCGACCCGCGCCACTTCGGCGTCACCCGGCCAGTGCACCTCGGCATCCTCGCCGATGCACGCGCAGCGCTCGATGGGATCGCGGCACGACTACGCGCGACCGATCTCGGCACTCGCGACGGCGCGGACTTGTCGCGCTACCGGCAACTCGATGAGCAGGTACGCACGCAGATAGCTGCGCCGATCCTCCAATGGCAAGGCCCGGGCATCCACCCCGCACATGCACTCCTCGCGATCGGCACGGCGTTCGGATCGGACGCGGTGTACACCGTCGACGGCGGTAACACCTCGCTGTGGGCCTACAACGTGCTGCCCCCGACGCAGCCGCACTCGTATCACTCGATCCTCGAACTCGGGATGCTCGGCACCGGTATCCCCTCGGCAATCGGCGCCAAGCTCGGCGCGCCCGACCGTGAGGTCGTCTGCGTCACCGGCGACGGGGCCGCGGGCTTCAACATCATGGAGCTGCAGACCGCTGCACGCGAGGGCATCGACATCACCGTCATCGTGTTCGCGGAGGGCTCCTGGACCATGGAGGAACTCAACGAGCGACAGCTCTACGGCACCACCTTCGGCACAACCCAGGGTGAGATCCGCTGGGACGTCGTCGCCCAAGGGTTGGGCTGCCACGGCGAATACGTGGAACACATCGAGGACCTCGACGGTGCGCTGCGGCGCTCGCGCGAGCACGGCGGTCCCAGATTGGTCTGCCTGCGCACCGACCACGACGCCAACCTCGCCGTACCCATCGAAATGGTGGCCCGTTTCTTCGAGGTCTACTCCGGACCGGCGAAGCCGGCCACCGTGTAGGAGGATCGCCATGGCAAACAACATCGACCTGAGCGGTAAGACCGTCACCAGCGTCGGATCGACGAGAGGCGCGGCGCGATGAAGGCGGTGACCTGCACCAACGCCAAGCTCGAGGTAGTTGACCAGCCGACCCCGACACCGGCCAAGGGTCAATTGCTGATCGACGTCCTGAAGTGTGGCATCTGCGGATCGGACCTGCATGCGCGCCACCACTGCGACGAACTCGCCGACGTGATGGACGAATCGGGCTACCACGCCTTCATGCGATCGAATCAGCACGTCGTGTTCGGACACGAGTTCTGCGGCGAGGTGGTCGATTACGGCCCCCACACACGCAAGACCCCGCGGCCCGGCACACCGGTCGTTGCCATGCCGCTGCTGCGACGCGGCAAAGAGGTGCACGGGATCGGGCTGTCGACAATGGCGCCCGGCGCCTACGCCGAGCAGCTCCTCGTCGAACAGTCGCTGACGTTTCCCGTCCCCAACGGGTTGGCGCCCCAGATAGCCGCACTGACCGAGCCGATGGCCGTCGGGTGGCATGCCGTGCGGCGCGGCGAGGTGGGCAAGCGGGACGTCGCAATCGTGATCGGCTGCGGGCCGATCGGCCTGGCGGTGATCTGCATGCTGAAGGCGCACGGGGTGCGCACCGTGATCGCAAGCGACTTTTCACCCGGCCGGCGCGCGCTGGCGGCCGCCTGCGGCGCTGACGTCGTCGTCGATCCTGCGCAGGACTCGCCGTATACGACGGCCGCCGGCAAGGGACACCTGCAGAGCATCCTCGACGCATTCGACCTCGCGGTCGGCACGCTCGAAAAGCTGCAACGGCTGCGGCTGCCCTGGTGGCACCTCTGGCGCGCCGCCGAAGCGGCGGGCACCGCAACCCCCAAGCACCCCGTCATCTTCGAATGCGTCGGCGTCCCAGGCATTATCGACGGCATCATCGCGAGCGCACCGCTGTTCTCGCGCGTCGTCGTGGTCGGCGTCTGCATGGGCGCAGACCACATCCGGCCGGCGATGGCGATCAACAAAGAGATCGACCTTCGGTTCGTGCTCGGCTACACGCCGCTCGAATTCCGCGACACGCTGCACATGCTCGCCGACGGCAAGGTCAACGCTACGCCCCTGATCACCGGAACGGTCGGATTGCCCGGCGTCGAGGCCGCGTTCGACGCGCTCGGCGATCCCGAGGCGCACGCGAAGATCTTGATCGACCCCAAGAGCAACGCCAAGAGTCCCCTGCCTGTCGGCTGAAGCCGCGTCCCGGCTAGGCGTCAAGCTCCAATCCGCTCCGCCGTGATGGGTGGAAGTCGGGCCGGGGTTCGGACGTGACGTCGAGCATGATCTCACTCAACCCAGCGGGACGACGAGCTCAAGCGCCGGTTGCGTCAGCGTTTGCGACGTATCCGTGACGGGCCGACAAGCCCCGACTGCACCAGCGCGTCGTCGATGAATCGCTGTACCGGCCGGGAGCGGAAGAACCCGGTGTGGCCGCCGGAGTACCAGTGGATCTGGGGTCTGCCCCAGTGCTGCCAGAGCCGGGTGACCTGGTCGCGTGGGTGCACCAACCTGTCGGCGATGCCGGCGTAGATGAAGCGGCCCTGCATCGGCACGCGGGGAGTCAGTGCAAATGGGGAGATCATCCGGCCGATGGGCTTGGCCAATCTCATCGTCTGACCCAGGGCATCGTGACCGCTCAGGCCGGCGTGGCGGTCGACCAGCTCGACCAGATCGACGGCTGGGACGCCCAGAATCGCACAGATGAGGCCGTCATCGAGGCTGGCGACCAGCGATGTGAGGTAACCGCCGAGGGAGATACCGTTCAGCCCGATCATCGAGTCGGGCTGCTGTGAGCGGATCCAGGACAGCAGGCGCCTGATATCCCACACCGCTTGAGCCGCACCGTGGACTTGGTTGAGCACGTCCTCACTGGGGAACGCGACACCCTTCGGCAGGCCCCGCGCGCGGGGCCCGTGCATGGGAAGCACCGGAAGCACCACATTCAGGCCGAGATCGGAGTGCAGATGCCAGGCACGAAACAGTATGGGGTCCAGCGCAGCCCGTCCCATCTCCGCGCCGTGCACGCACACCAGCCAGGGTCGTGGCTGGCGGTGTCGCAATATCAGCCCGTACTCGCGGTTATTGCCGGTGTAGCTCAGCCATCGTTCCCGGCCCGGTTCACCTGCATGGGGCTCATAGCCACTGTCGAAGAACATGCGCTCGTAGGTGCGCCCCATGTTGTTCACAGTCCTGACCGTGACATCGGTGAGCGCCGGAGGTGCCGCGAAGAACCCCTCGGGCTTGTCGAGCCAGCCCTGCTGGCCGTAGAACTCCAGTGCCGCGATCACCTCGCGAGTGATCCATGCGAGTCTCGTGGCGTCGGGGGCCGACCGCAGCAGACGAAACCCCGTCAGCACGATTTCGTCGAGGAACGCCTGCGCCGCCAACGCGATCGTGGGCCGTGCCACCGGAAGCTCGCCGGGCTCACGATCCAGATAGGTGCCCCACGACCGGGCGTAGAAGCCGCCGGTCCGGGTGAATAGCCCCAGCACCTGCGACAGGGGATTGGCACTAGCGCGGCGCCGGTCGCGTCCTAAGTCGGCATCCTCTGCTACGGCAGCCGATGAACCTGTGTGCTCGGCGTCCTGCATCTAACCTCTGCTTCACCGGATACGGTTGGACACGAGATCGAGTTTCAGTCAGCCTAATGCCTCTGGACCGGTGCGGTCGCCATGGTCGAGGATCTGGTCGATGCCCAGCCCCCTGGATCTCTCGTGCACGGCATGTCAGCATCGGGTGTCGACGAGGGTCTGGTAGCCCTTCACCATAGCGGTCCGGTAGAACTCCACCGGCGTTATCGCGGTGGCCACGCCCTTGACGGAGTCGACCCGGCTCTCACGCGCCCAGCGCTCGAGGATCTCACGGTAGGTGGCCCTTCCGACGTTTTGCACGGGGAGGTGTGGGGCGGTGCGGTTGATCATGACCCAGTTCGTTTCGCAGCACCTTGCCGGTGGGATTACGCGGGATCGCGGCGACGACGGTGATGTCCCGCGGTTGCTCAAAGCGAGACACCTTGTCCTTCAAATACTCCCGCAGTTCGGCTTCGTCGATGTCGGCACCCGGGCGGGCGACGACGAAGGCAGCGAGCCGCTGGCCGAAGTCCTCATCCGGAACACCGATCACCGCGTGGTCGGCCACGTCGGGATGTTTGCCAAGGGCGTTCTCAACCGCGCGGGGGTAGACGTTCTCTCCGCCGGAGACGATCATGTCGTCTTCGCGGCCGACGATGAACAGCCGCCCCGCCTCGTCGAAGTAGCCCATGTCCCCGGTGCCCATCATCTTGGCGACCACATCCTTGCCACCGCCGCCGGTGTAGCCGTCGAACGTCAGGCCACCACCCACGAAGACCCGCCCGGTGACGTGCGGCCCGACAGGACTGTCGTTCTCATCGAGAATCTCGACCGGACAGCCGGCAACCGGCCTGCCAACTGTTTCCGGTGTCTCCCGTAGATCGGCGGGCGTCGCAAGCGACCCGATGGCGACCTCCGAGGAGCCGTAGCCGTTGTAGAGGATCTCGCCGTAGGCGTCCATAAACCGCTGCGCCAGGCTCGGATCCAGGCGTGCCCCGGCGGTGATTACCACGCGCAGCGATGGAACCGGGTTTCGCGCCCGCACCTCGTCCGGAAGGTCGAGAATCCGGGCGAGCATGACCGGGACCGCGGCGAGCACATGCGCGCGATGCAATGACGCCTGCGCGAGCGTTGCTTCGGCGTCGAACCGGCGTCTTGTCAGCAGCGTGCCGCCGAGTATCACCGTGAGCAACACCATCCCGAACCCGAACGCGTGAAACATGGGCACCGGTACGACAATTCGGCTTCCAGCGCGCAGCCCGATGCGGTCGAGGAACACGACACCGACACCCAGTGCCGGGGTGATACTGGGTGTGCGCGGCACACCCTTGGGTGTGCCCGTCGTGCCGGACGTCAGGAGCACGATCCGACCGCGCGGCCCAGCCTTCGGCCGTGGCTCGCGCTCGTCGATCTCAAGCGCCGCGAGATCGACGACGGCGACGGCCTCGTCTGCCGCACGCACCCGGTCGGCGAATTCGTCGTCACAAATCACGGTTTGGATCCGGTGCGCGCCCAACGCGGTCGCCAGCGCGTCGGTGCGGAAATCGGTGTTGAGCAACACCACGTCGGCACCGACCGACGCCGCCGCGAACAGCGCCTGCATGAAGGCGCGCCCGTTGCGGCACAGGATGCCGACCGGGACCCCGGGTCCGATGCCGTGGCGATAGACCAGCGCGGCCGCGAGGGATTCGGTGCGGGACTGCAGCTGGCCGTAGCTCAGCGCGCCGTCATCGTCGATCACCGCCGTGCGATCCGGCCAGCGAGCCGCCGCGATCGCCATCACAGCAGCCAGGTTCGCACCGCCTCGAACCGCCTCGCGCACGATGCGGAACATCGTCAGCGGCCCAGCGGGCGCAAACAATCCCGATCGCAGCACCACCCGGGCCGCGCTGGTCACGATGGTTGCGGCCGTCATCGCTGAATCCCACGAGCGCTTGGGGAATCGGTGGAGAACCGATACATCAGTCCCATCCCGACCCCCAGCGGCCCGGGCAGCAGCATCGAGCTGATTTCGATCGGCCGCACCCACCACGGCTGCACCCTACCGGGCCGGTCGATGATCGCCTTCGCGACGATGTCGGCGGCCTGCTCCGCAGACAGGCCCGGCATGCTGCGCAGGATCGGCGTGGGTTCGCTCATGGGGGTGTGCACCAACGTCATATACACCGAGGTGACATGCACGCCGTCGGCGCGCAGTTCCGGTGCCACGCTGCGTAGCCACACATCGAACGCGCTCTTGGACGCCAGGTAGGCGCCCCAGCGCGGGCCTGGTGCGGTGAGCACACCGACCGTCGAAATGCTCACGATGTGCCCGCTGCCGCGGCGCCTCATCGCGGGAAGCAGCCCGAGCAGCAACCGGACCGGGCCGAGGTAGTTGACGCCGATCGTGCGCTCGAAATCCTGCGGCCGGTCGTACTGCAGATGCAGCGACCGCCGGATGGACTTGCCGGCGTTGCTGACGACGACGTCCATCGGGCCGTGGTTTTCGGTGAGCCTCTCCGCCAGTGCGGCGACCGCTGTCTCGTCGGACAGATCGGCCGGGTACGCGGCCGCGCGGCCGCCCCCCGCGTTGATCGACGCCGCAAGGGCTGCCAGCCTGTCCGCAGAGCGTGCGACCAGCAGCACGGTCGCCCCGGCCGCCCCGAGCTTGCGCGCGGTGGCCTCGCCGAGTCCGTAGGAGGCACCGGTGACCAGCACCGTCTTGCCGGACACCACGGCGCGCAGCCGATCCGGATCCGACACTCGCGGTGGATTGGCGATCTTGTCGACAGCCTTGGCTACCAGGTTCATTGGACTGCCTTACTATCCGGACGAGTCGCAGCATAGCCCCCCATCAACGCACGCATCGAGGGAAACGGCGTCATCGATGGCGACCGGGCTCGGGAGGTCGCCGCCAACATCGCGCCCTTGTGAGCGCGCCCAGCAGAAGCCTGGTGACGATTTCGGGGTCGTCGGCTTGCTCGCATGTGGCTCCGCCACCGTGCGCGCCGCCAGATCGGCGTTTCGACGACCACCGACGGCTGCTCCCAGCACGCCCGCGGCCAGAAGGGCTGTGATCACAGTCAACGTCAAGACTGCAATGTCCAAGTCGCGCAATGGTAGGCAACGCAGACCCTAGGGAACTCACGGCTCGTCGAGATCGACAGCGTCACGTCAACCCCCGTTCGACGCGCTCGGCGATCCCGAGGCGCACGCGAAGATCTTGATCGACCCCAAGGGCAACGCCGCGAGCCCACAGCCAGTCGGCTGGGGTCTCGGTTCGGCGTGCTGGTTCTTAAGCGGCTTTGATCTCGAGGCCGATGTGCACCTTGTCGATGCCGCCGCGCACGATCGAATGCGCATAGAACCACCAGGCGTGGTACCAGTACCGCTTGAGCACGGCGTTGTAGACTCGCCGCGTCTCCGACTTCGGCAGGACCCGGGCGACCCCTTCGACCGGATCGCTCTTGGGCTTGCCCAACGATCCACTCCTGGCGATCGTCACCCTGGGTGTGTTGTTGATCCGCCTGACTTTCCACGACCCGTCGTCGGTCATGACGAGCAGCCGGTCGCCATCGGGTACTCCCCAGATCGCTGTCGGTTTGGGACGGCCGTCCTTGGTGAATGTCGTCAATAGCAGGTACTTGGATTCGATGACGTCGGTGAAACTGAGAGCCACGCTTTCTTCCCTATCTATAGATGGGGTCAGTCTCCCGCTTGAGGGCAGTGCGCTCCCTCACCAGCTCGCGCTCGTATTCGGCAAGAGACCCTAAGACTCCAATCATCATTCGGCCAGCCGCAGTGCTGGAGTCGATGCCGTCAGCGGTGGACACCAGGGTCACGCCACGATCCGTTAGCGCGGATTTCCACGCAGGAGGTTCGGCGCAACAGTTCAGCTGAATTCGAAGCGTAGGCTTCGATTTCCCCACCAAGGGACGGGCGTGTTGTCGGGGAGGTCGGCTTGGCGCAGCACGGGGGTGTAGGCGCGCCGGTCGAGGCGGACGGTGACGGTGTCGCCGCTGGTGGTGATCTGGCCGGGGGTTTCGAGGAAGCGGCGTTGCAACACGTCGGGGGTGACGGTGGCGTAGCCGGGCAGGCGGGTGCGCAGCGCGGCGATGAGGGCTTGGGCGAGCACGCAGAGCATGATGTCGAGGTCGACGTTGAGGTTGACGGCCGAGGACAGCGCGTCGGCGTGGAAGGCTTGGATGATCTCGGCGAGGCGCTGCTCGATGGTCATGCGCCGCGCGTAGTGCTCGATGAGCGCCTTGGCGGTGAGGTCGTGGTCGTTGGTGATGAGGACGGTCGGTGCGTCGCGGCCGAGCCCGGTGACGACGAGTTGGCGCACGGTGCCGGGGTAGCCGGTGAGCCGAATTCCGGTGGCCTCGTGCACTTTCGGCCGGTTGTGCCGGCCGGGCCGGTCGAGGGCGATGGTCTTGAAATCGGTGCCGGTGAGGGCGTCGATCTGGCTCATCAGCGCGGCCGAGCGCATGCGCAGGGTGAGGAAGGTGACGCCGCGGGCGTCGAGTTCACCGAGCACGGCGTGGGTGGTGACCTTTTGATCCATGATCAGCATGGCCGGATCGTTGCCGGACACGGCTTTCCAGTGGTTGCAGAACGCGATCACCTCGCGCGCCTGGCCGGCCTTGGAAACGTCGGCGTTGGCGTAGACCAGGTTGTGGGTGCCGGTGTCCTGGGCGAAGAAGGTGAGCACGGAGCGGGCTCGTTGGGATCGGGTGGGCACGTAGTGCTTCTCCAGGGCGGGGTCGTGGCCCCAGTGCATGACGGCGTGGAAGTCCAGGTCGAAGATCGCGTCCTCGGCGGTGGCGAGCCCGGCGTGGATCATCTGCTTGTCGAGCGCGGTCAGGAAACGGCGCTGATGGTCGTGGCCGGTGCGGTAGGAGTAGTCGGTGAGCGCGGACTTCTTCGGCAGGGTGGCTAGCCCGGCGAACAGGGATGCGGCCGGATCGGCCAGCAGTAGGTCGTCGACGTGGGAGACCCGGCGGGTGCGGGTCAGTTTCAGCGCCACCAGCGACAACAACCACGACACCGCGGGCACCACCCGGGTGCCCGGATAGCCGGCCCGTTTCACCAGCTCCGACAGGCCAAGCTCGACCAGATCCGGCACCAGCAACAGCAGTCCGGCCTTGCCGGTCTCCACGGCGGCGGGCCAGGATGCGAAATCCAGCCGCGCGGCGCGGGGCAGCCGGGTGTCGCGCCCGACGGTGGCCGGGCTGGTGCTGGCCACCGGCTCGGGGTGGCGTAGCAGCCGCCCGAAGCCTTCCTCGGCGAGGATCTCGCCGACACTGGTGCGATTGAGCGGGGTGGCCTCGGTGGCCAGCCGCGCGGAGATCTCGTAGGTGGACAACCCCTCGCGGCGCAGCTCAATCACCCGGCCCCGGACGCGCTCCTTGGCCGGCGCGGTCCCCGGCGCCGGGCCCGGTTTGCGGGGCGGGGCGAATAGGGTCAGCTTGCCGCTGCGCCAGTCGCGCACCAGGTTGATCATCGCCCACCGGGTGTAGCCAAACCGGGCGCCGGCCTGCTCGTGGGTCAGCCCGTCGACGAAGTACGCGCGCAGCGCCTCGTAGCGGCGGTGGTTGACCTGTTCCGGCGCGGTGAACGCCCCCGCCTCCTGTTGTGCTGATCTCGCTGGCACAAGACAGTTCTACCAGTTTCACTGCAGGTCATTGCTGTGGTCGCTGGAATCGCGGTACACGTTGGAACACAACATATCTCGTGATCGACAGGGGGATTCGGTCGGCCACGGCGAAAAGATCACGACACGCTAACGATCCGGTAAACTGTACATTTGACAGCCAGATCAGCACAACAGAATCAAAGGCAAGCACGCTCGAATCGCGAGAACCACCAGCTCAGCCACCTGCACCCACAACCAGAGGTTGCGCCGAATCACCTACGCGGAAATCCGCGTTAGTGCCTTGACGGTCTCCAGAAATGTGCAATGTGTTGCGGCCCAGGCGGTCTAACTTCCACACCACGACGGTGTCGCCTTCCTGGACATAATCGATCAGCGCGGCCAGGCCTGGGCGGTCATCGCGCGCACCAGACATGGTGTCGGAGAACGTCTTCGTCACGCCCGCTGCTTCCAAAGCGGCGTTCTGCTGATCGAGTGTCTGAGAGACCGTGGAGACACGGGCGTAGCCGGTGCGGGCACTAGGACCGGTGCCGGTTGTTGCCGTATCGCGCGCTTGACTCATAAATGCCGAAAAACCGCAGGTGAGACGGGTATTTCGGAGACGGACTTTTGAGACATTGCGACCTGCTAATTTGCGGCCCCCAATCGAAGGGTGTTGCGTGTCTCGAATATGGTCTTGAGCTCAAGGTCTATTTCGAGACCGCTTCCAGTTCTGTTCGGGCCTGATCGATTTGGTCGTATGCGTAGTTCACCATGGCAGCGGTGGTCATGGTGTCGCATCCAGCACTGGGAAGCCATCACCAGCAGGGCGGCTCGCGAGTCGGGTCTGCACGTGACGGCAACAACGTCGTTCTCAACGACGGGCGCGCCGCATTCCAATCGGTGTTCCACATCCACCTGCATGTGGTGCCGCGGAAAAACGGCGACCAAGCTGTCATTCGCGAAGGGCATGCTGCTGCGGCGTGACCCGGACCGTGAGAAAACTGGACGCACTTTGCGGGAGGCACTAGAGAAGATCGACGCTACTGAGTGAGACTGGCAGCTATGAGTTTCGTGGAGGAAAAGGTGCTCCCGCAGGTGCTGCGGGTGCACGACGCGGTGTATCGGAAGACGAACGGCTGGATCGGTCACCGCACGCTGTGGATACCGAGCCTGCTACTGCATACCGTCGGCGCGAAGACCGGTAAACAACGCACGACGTCGCTGACCTACGCCCGCGACGGTGACAACTATCTGGTCGTCGCCTCCAAGGGCGGCGCGCCCGAGGCCCCTGGCTGGTACCACAACCTGAAGGCCAAGCCCGACGTCGAGATCAACGTCGGCCCAAGGCGTTTCGCTGTCACCGCACGACCGGTGCTGCCCGACGATCCCGACTACCCGCGGCTATGGCAGATCGTCAACAAGAACAACCAAAACCGCTACATCGAATACCAGAAGCGGACGTCGCGACCCATCCCCGTCGTCGTCCTGACCACTAAAGGCTAGAACAGCTCTTTCGCGAACAGTTCCAGTGTCACCTGGCGCGCCGGTGCGGCCGCGGGGTCGGTTCCGCGATCGAGTAGTCGAAGGGCTGACTGAAGGATGACTAGGGTGTGGGCACGCCGAGTCATGGCATCGCCTCGGCCCACTTCATGTGCCCCTCGAAGCCAAGCGATGTCGCCATCGCGCGGTAGCGATCCCAGTATTCGCGATACCGGGCCTCGTCACCCTGAGCTCGCGCCAGAAGAGCACGGAGTCGCAGCAGCAAGATGTCGCGGACAACCGAAACCATCGTCGGTCGGCGCCGCCGCTAACCGCTCGATCGCGGCCTCGGCTTCGGCCACGTCGCCGTCGGCCCCGCGATCGAGCAGTGTCTCCACCAGAACACCCGTCGCAGGAACGGCCCACCCCAGCAGCTGTCCCTCACGGAGCAGATCGTCGACGGCGGCGCGCATGATTGGTATCGCCTCATCACGATCCCCACGCCGAGGTTTCTCACGCGCCAAGCAGACATCGATGATCAGTCGGGGGCCCCTGGGTCCCGGGGTCTAGTCAAGGAGCAGCATTAGCCGAGGGCGGCTACGAGGGCATTCGTGCCAGCGACGATCGCCTCGAGTTGGGTCTGCGAGAGCGGGGCGAACAGTGCCGCCATCTGCGCGGTCGTCGCCGCTTCGGCCGCGGCCTTCTGGGCCTCGATCTCGGGGGTGTATTCGACCATGTCCTCCTCGGAGAAACCGTGCATCTTGAAGTTGTCGAGGTCTCGGTTGAACTGACAGGCAGTGGCAGGCGAGAGCCCGGTGGCCTTCACCGCATCGGTATGCACACCGCCGCGCAGCTCTCGCAACAGGATGGCTGCCCGGTAGGCCCGAGCGGCGGCCGTCGGCGCTGCTGGGGCTGAGCGGTAGCCGTCGAACAGCGGCCAGGAGCCCGAGGGAACCGTGGCGACGAGGGCGCCCACCGCGTCGGTGAACGCGCCGAGGGTGGCCGAATCCACTGCGGCGAAGGTGGCTTCGGCATAGTCGTCGGCGGCACCGAGGTGGGCTGTTGCGATCGCGTCTTCACTGGCCAGGCTGCGACCCCGGGTCACCACCGCGGCGATCATGCCGGGCTTGAAGAAGTAGAAGATGGCGTCGGCCGTCTCCGGGTCGACGCCACCGAGCATGGATGCTCGACCGGCACCGTAGAGGGAGACGACGTCGAGGCCGATGGCTTCGCCCCGGGCGATGGCTTGTTTGGAGAAGTAGAAGTTGGCCGCCAGGTCCCCGAGGGGGCCAGCGATGGTCGAGGCTGCGGTAGTTGCGTCCATCGCCCCAACCTAGCCAGGCTCCACCACCTGCTGACAGTTGCCACCTCGCATCGGAGCACCTCCCCCCGCGTCCCGCGAGGCGCGGGTCGCGCGCAGTCTGCACTTACCGGCCAGTCCGCAGCCAGTCCGCGGCAGAGTTAGCGGCAACTCTTCGCAACCATCACAGCCAACTGCCTGACCAGCAGGTTCGTGGCACTGTTAACACAGCTTGATCCAACTGCCAGCGTGCACAGCTCCTGACGTAACTAACTGCTGCGGTGGGGGCAGCACGCCACGTCGGGTGTGTCGCGTTTGTAGGTCTATTTCGAGACATGACAAATCAGGGAGTGTTGGGGCCAGCCGCTCCCCGTCAACGGTCGCGGCAGTCACTCGCACGGACCCCGAGGGGGTCGGCAGCCATGGCAACAGCGCTTGTGCTGCACCAACCCCCGGCCACCGACACCGGTCTATCGGTCAGGTACGGCCCCGAAGGTTATCCCTCGCCGCCGAGCTCGGTCTGGTCCCGCTCGTTCTCGGCGGTGTCCTGGGCCATCGCCGCCTCGTCGAGCCACTTCTGGACATCGCCGCCGAGGCGGTCCGCGTACAGGTGGGCGAAGTCGAGGGCCTGTACCGCCATCGCTGCCAAGACCTTCATGGCCCGTCCGCCGCGGTGGATCTCCGCCATCAGCGCACCGAGCGCCTGATTGTCTTCGGCGCACAACGCCGACAGGTACCGGCGGGCATCCGCGAACTCGCGGTCGACGTGGGCCATCTTCCTCCGGAACTCGTCGGGCGACGGCAGGTCTTCGGGCGTGTCGGTCATGGGTTTCTCTTTCGGTGGTGGACCAATTCCATTTTGGGGTTGGTTTGTGCTGGTGGTGTCCTTCTGGGCTTTTTGCCCGGCATGCGGAGTTCGCCTGGCAGGACAAGTACGGGTCAGCGCCGGTCAGTCGGAGTCGAGCAGGTGGGCCAGCAGCCCGAGCGTGGGAGCGGTGTCCCTACCGTCAGGCACCTCGGCGAAGGTCTCGGCCACCTTCCGCAGCTCCTTGGCCACCTCATGCCGCTGCGCGGGGTTGAGGGCGGCCAGCTCGTCGAGGAGCGTCGCGGGACTCTTCTTGGTGTCGGCCATGGCTCTCCGCCTGTCAGCATGACGCACGCAAGACGCTCAGCGGCGCGGCCATGCCGAGGCCGCGCACGAGCTCGTCGACAAGGCGTGGACACCTCGACGAGCACCGGCCCGCGGCCCAAGCGTCACGAACCGTCGCGAGCGCGCCGCCGTCCGGCACGGTCGTGTCTTCTCCTCGGTCAGCATCGCCGGGCCTCGGGTACAACGTTGTTGCACGCCGAACACGAGTCGTACCTGGACCGCGATCACTTGATGGCGTTGGACTTTGAGCCCGACGTTGTCGGTGTGGCCTCCGAGCCGTTATCGCGGCTGAGTTTATCCAGCCGCCGTAGTGCGGTCCCGACCACCGTGAACCCGGTACCGAGACCGGGTAGACGCGCGGGCCGAAACAGCAACTGGAAACCCCGCATAACCGTCCGCGACGGTCGCCGTCCATCGCTGCGTCGTTGTGGTGGGGCGCGCTGCTACCAGCGCCGCGCCCTACCGGAGTCGGGCGCGTTCTTAGGCGGCACAGCAAATGCCACGGTGGCGCCTACCATTGTGGCCGGCTTCGGAGCGGTTGCCCGGATCAGGACCGAGATGGGTGGGGTTGGTCCAGCATTGTGTGGACGGAGTCGGCGAACGTTGTGGTGGTGAAGCAGGTGGGTTCGGCGAACTCTTCCAGAGTAAGGGCGTCGTTCCAGCTCATGTCGGCGGCGGCGCGTAGCAGGGGCTTGGTCATCGCGACGGCATGCGGCGGCATCGCGGCGACCCGCGAGCACCACTCGTCGGCGGCGCCGAGCAGCTGGTCGTGGGCCGCGACCTGGTGCAGGAGTCCGAGCCGTTCCGCGGCGTGGGCGTCGATGTGGTCGCCGCGCAGGTAGTAGGCCAGCGCCCCTTGGTAGCCCAGACATCGGGTCAAGGCCCAGCTGGTGCCGACTTCGGGGATCAGCCCAAGTCGCCCGAACGCGGGCACGATCACCGCACGCTCGCTGGCAATGGTGAGGTCGCAGGTCAGCGCCCAGGCCAGACCGACGCCGGCCGGCGGGCCGTTCAGCGCGGCCACAAAGATGGTGTCCGAGCCGGCGATGAGTCGGGCGATACCGCCGAATTCGCGGCTGATCCATCGCCACACGTCGCTCACGCCAGCGGGTTCGGTCAGATGCTCGAGTGCTGTTTGCATCATCTGCAGGTCGCCTCCGGCGCTGAACCCCGGGTCGGCGCCGGTGAGCACGACGGCCCATATGTCGGGGTCAGCGTCGAGGGTGTCGAGTGCGCGTCGCAATTGCCGCACCAGTGGGGCGGAGAGCACGTTGAGCCGTTCCGGTTCGGCGAGTGTCACCAGCGCTCGGTCGCCGCGGTTATCGACGCAAACCCGTTGCGGCGCCTGCGGCGACGATCTCCCGATACATGGACCGCGTTTCGGGGTGTGTGAATTCGGTCATGGGTTGTCCTCCTCGGCGCGATCGATGCGCAGCCGCCGCGTCGGGGCCGGTTGGCGGCGGTGCGGACGATGACACCGGCAGCGACTAATCAGCAGCGGGCTTTGCGGCGCCCTTGGCAGCTGGCTTTGCGGGGGCCTCGGCGGCTGGCTTTGCGTCGCCCTGCTTTTTCAGCGTCTCGCTCGCGCTGTTAATGATGCTGCGCACGAACTCGTGCTGCGTCGTGACGAGCTTGTCCGCCATCTCCAGGGCGGCGTCGACGATGGTCTTGTGTCCCGACGGGCGGTCGCCGCGCGCGGGAATCGCCTCGTCGACGGTGCCAACGAACTTGCGCACGGCATCGATCGCGGCCCGCTGTCCGGATTCGACCGACTTGAGCACTTCGCCGGACAGGTCTGCCGCTCGCTCCACCACAGTCTGCTTGTCAGTGCTCTCCGCCATGATCGCGCTCCTAGGGTTGAATGCAGAGCCGAGCCTTGAATGGCTCCGCGTCAGAATGCGCCTCGACCCCGGCGTTCTATAGGGCCGATGGTCCCTGCTCCGCCTGATGTTGCGGGGCCGGCTGATTTCTGGGCGAGCTGCATAAAGTTGTCGGTGCCGCGGCGGGGCCGGTTGGCGGCGGTGCAGGCGATGACGCCCGCCGGCCCCGGCCAGACCCCTTAAGGGGACGGTTGGCGGCGGCGCGGTCGAGCAGCTGCCTTTCTTGTGGTGCCTTTAGCTGCTGCCTTTTTTGTGGTGCCTTTAGCAGCTGCCTTTCTTGTGGTAGTGCCACGAGCAGCTGCCTTTCTTGTGGTAGTGCCACGAGCAGCTGCCTTTTTTGTGGTGCCCTTAGCAGCTCGCTTTGCAGCGCCCTGCTTCAGCGTCCCGCTCGCGCTGCTAATGACGCTGCGCAGGAACTCGACCTGCGTCGTGAAGAGCTCGTCGACCAAATCCGTGGCGGAGTCGATGATCTTCTTGCGCAGCGACGGGTCGACAAGGTTAGGCATCGACTCGTCGAGGCGATCAGCGAACTTGCGCACGGCCTGGGTCGCGGCCTGCTGTCTGGTTTCGACCGATTCCAGCAACATTTCGCCCGCGTGCCGGAGGCGGTTTTGCTCTCGTTTGGCCACGGTCTTCTTAGTCATGATCGCGTTCCTGGGGTTGAATGCAGAAGCGAGCCTATTCGTCGACCGGTCCCCGCACGCCGAAACTGCTCTAAGCCGTTTGTTAATAGGGGTTTCCAAGGGACTTCACAGCCCGAGCACCGTCGCGGCGATGCCCAGCGCCCGCGCGGCGACCTGCACGTCATCCTGCAACAACTGATCGGCCAACTCGGCAGCGCCGCCGCTGACCCGACCGCTGTGGCTTCTGGATAAGTTGCAGTGGCATGCGCATCGGCCGACTGGCCGGCTGGCCCACATACGCCGCCCAACTTGACCGGACAGGGGGCTACCCTAGCGACTACCGTGTCAGCGTCTTCGCTCTGAGGTGAGAATGATGACCGATCCGAGTTCGGGTTCTTCTCCACGTGCGGGCACCCCGGCGCACGCCGCTGCCGCCTCCTCGAAGGGTGAGGTCTCCCAGGACGCAGGACGATGGTCCCGGTTGCGCCACGAGTGGGGTGGACGGCTCGATCCGGTCGAGCAATCGGCGGTGATGTCGTGGGCGGCGTTCACGACCGTGTTCGCCGGGCTCAGGGTGATCACGCATTGGATTCATGGGGGGCACGGCCCGAAGGGCGGGGGAGTCAGTCTCGGTGGCCGACACTTCCATCATTACAACATCGGCATCGCGTTGCTCGCCGGAGTGGGGGCGGTGGGGCTGCGCGGGTCGGAGAAGCAACGGCGTCATCCCGCGGTCGCGATCGCGTACGGGTCGGCAACTGCGCTTGTCGTCGACGAACTGGCGCTGTTGCTGGACCTTGAGGATGTGTACTGGGCCTACGACGGCCGCAAAAGCGTGGATGCGGCGGTCGGCGTCATCGCGGTAGGCGCGACGTTCTTCGCCGGGCTACCGTTCTGGCCGCACGCGCACCGTGCTCTACGTGGAAAGTACTGGTCGGCGAAAACGGGCATCGGCCGGTGTTGGCAGCCATGATGGCGCCCCATCTGTGCGCCGAGCCGGCACCGGTGCCAACCCCCCTACGTGAACCATGATCCCCCGTATCGTTCGGTCAAACCGCGATCGTTTCGCGACATTCCGGAACCTGTTCTTCGGACGCCGTCTCGGGTGCGTCATCGGAGGTGGCGGTGAGGAACCGATCCGGCAGCGCTAGCTTGAAAATGGTGCGCAAGGTCAGCAGGTACTGGCGAGCCAGCGGACCGGTCGTATACGGCAGGTCATAGGTGGCGCACACCGCCTGAACCCGTTGGGCAATCTCCGCGTAGCGGTTACTCGGCAGATCAGGGTAGAGGTGGTGTTCGATCTGGTAACAGAGATTTCCACTTAGAAACGCCAACACCGGCCCGGCGCGAAAGTTCGCGGAACCCAGCATTTGTCGCAGATACCATTCGGGCTTCGTCTCACCGTCGAGCACGGCAGCGGTGAACTTCTCCGCGCCGTCCGCAAAGTGTCCGCAGCAGATCACCACATAGGCCCACACATTGCGTAGCAGGTTGGCGGCCACGTTTGCTCCGAGCGTGCGGCGCCACCGTCGACGGCTGAGCGCGGGAAACGAGCACATAGTCCTTGCCGGCCTGCCGGGCAATCTTGCGGATCAGGGCTCGGGTGTAGGCGGATTTCTCCAGCGTGGGTCGCCGCGCGATCATGCTCCGAGTGCAAGCCCTGCAATGCGATGCCCCATTCGAAGGTCATGGCCAACAACGCGTTTCGCAACGGCTGCAGCAGACTACGCGGCCGCCACTCCTGGTCGCGGGTGACCCGCATGACACCGTATCCGAGGTCGTCGTCCACGCCGATGACGTTGGTGAACACGTGGTGGCGGTAGTTGTGGGAATACCGCCACTGCGACGGAGACACCCACCATGTCCCACTCCCAGGTACGGGAATGGATTTCGGGGTCGTTCATCCAATCCCATTGACCGTGGCCGATGTTATGGCCGAGTTCCATGTTCTCGATGCTCTTGGCCACGGCGAGCGCGGTGGTTCCGATCGCCCATCCGACCTTGCTGCTGCTGCCGGCGATAACCAGCCGCGCGGCCACGTCGAGGAATCGCTGAAACGCGATGGCGCGCAGGATGTATGCCCTATCCTTCTCGCCGCGCGAATCCTCGATGTCGCGGCGGATCGCCTCCAATGCAACCCTGAGCGCCTCGAGGTCCGCGTCGCTCAGATGGGCGTATTCGGCTGCGTCCGCTATTGCCATCAACGCCTCACGAATACTCAGGCGAGGTGGCCTGCGGCCCTACCCCGGGGCCGACCGACAGGCTGGGGAGATCCGAGTGCGGCAGCATCGTGCTCACGTCCGTTCTTGGTCGGCACTGGGCGCCCGGGCGGGCGCGCCGTCGGGGAACCCGAGTTGGGCGGCCAGCCCACTGAGCAGGATGAGCCGCCGCCTGGCGCCCCGACATTTACGCCTTCGCCCCGTCCGATGCCATACCCGACGCGCTCGTTGTGCAAATGCAGCACGCAGGCCGGCGTCATCGAGGGCGACACCTCATCAGTGCGATGTGCTTTCGTCGAGGACGACGAGGCCATGAAGAACCGCAACCAGCCAACCCGCTGCGGCGAACCACCGGCGAGCAGCCTGTGCGACAGGCGACGATGGCCGTCACATCGATGGCTTCTTGTGTCATGGGACGAAAGCTGGCGAGGTGCGGGCTTCGGATGGGGCCGTCATCGGTCCTAGGGTTCCCGGTGGTCGGCGGACTTCGGCGTGTCGGGTGTCTGTGAGCCCGGATCCATCTTGTTCGCGCGGTCCCACTGCTCGTTGAGTTGGTTACGGGAGGTCGCCGCCTCGCTGCGGTGGGCGGCGGCTTGCTGTTGCAGACCGGAGGCTTGGGCCGCCTTCACATCGGCTTCGGCCTGGGCGGCGCGGGCCTTGGCGGCAGTCTCGTCGGCGAGTGCTTCCTGCTGTTTAACGTGGAGTGTTTCCTCTTTGGCGCGGTCGCGGATCTTGTCGGCTTCGACGTGGCGGTGTTGGTTGCGTTTGGTGCGCGCCACCCACACAAGCCCCGCGATGAGCAGAAGTGCCGCGACCGCGACGACGACGATCAAAACGATAGTGCTGGTAGTCATGTTGGCTCCTTGGATTGGTTGAGCATGGTCGAGGGATCAATCGGTTGGACTTCAGCTTTGGGCGTTATGAACTGGGTTGGGGCACATGACAGTTCGTGACCTTGGGATTGACACCCACGTAGTTCAGGGGTCCCGCGATCACGGTCACCGCGATCGTGCCGGCGCTGGCACAGTTTTGTGCGGCGTGGGTGAAATACCCACGTTGGCCGGCCGCGACAGCTCCCACGATCAGCCACACGAGCACCAGCAGTGCCAGGACACGCATCATGTGTCTCTCCTTGGATAGTCGACCGCGCGAGGCCCGAGGGCGAGCCGTGAAAGGGGGCGGCGGGCCACTGGTGACTGCCGGCGCACGTTCTGCATACCCGTCGCCGGGCCGCGGCGGTGGTTCCGGTCGTGTTCGCGGTGCGGCGATTCATGGGCCGTCGAGTCGTGTGGCCGGTTGGTGACGTGTGGCCGGTCAGTAGTAGTGGCGGCGGCCGCCGACAGCGTGGCCCATCCGTCCCATGAGCATCAGCACCACGCCGATAACGAGGAGGATGATGCCGATGATCCACAGGATGTCGATTTTGAACACGAATCCGGCGATGAGAAGGACGATTCCGAGGATGATCATTGCGTTTACCTAGTTTCGATGCAGATCTACCGGGGCGGGGTCAGTGTTTGAAGATGTCTTTGACTTTGGCCCCTGCCTGTTTGGCGTTGGCCTTGGCCTGATCGGCGCGGCCCTCGGTGCGCAGCCGGGTGTTGCCGGTGGCGCGCCCGAAATATTTCTTGGTGGCGCCCTTGATGGGCTTCGGCCTTGTGCGCGAGCTTCTTACCGATGCCCATTGCGGTTTCCTTCGGTTTCGGTGAGCACAGACCGCGACTGCGGGCTGACAGAATCGACCGTGCTTCGGTGCCCACCGGGTTCGTCGACGTCGGTGCTGCCCGGCGGTTGCCGACCCCGCGACCAGCGACCGAGCAGGGGAACCCTGTTCCAACGGGTCGTGGCCAGCTGCGAGTTCACCGGCGCGCCCGCGGCTGCGCCGACCTGCTGGCTGTGTTCGAGGCGTTCGTCGCGTTCTTGGTTCAGCAACGCCGTTTCGCGTTGGGACCTCGCGAGGTCGCGTCGAGCGTCTCGCCCGCGGCCCGCGGTGCGCCGGGCACCGGCCAGCAGCACGCTCAGTCCCAGCATCGCCACCGCGCCGATCACGATCCCGAAAAGGAACAACGTGCCGGTCGACCCGGTGACGTGATAGCCGAATACCGAGAAGTTCTCGGTCAACGGGTGGGCGGCCCCCGAATTGCTCAGCACACCGACGATGGCGACGATCACGGCGACGAGCAGAACAACTAATCCAACAATGACAAGCATGATGGCGCCTCTGTTTGTGATGGCAGATCTTTGAGTAAACGCCGAGTTCGTACGTCTGTCAACACTGTGGACCCACATCAATGGTCTACAGTGACGAGCAGAAGGAGAAGTGCTGCTACGATGCCGAACCAGCCGACCGGGCCCGATGGAGCCAAAGACGACGATGACCCCTCCGTCGCGGCCGCCGGACCCGACAGCGGCCAGGTCACGCGGCCGCTCATCCTGCAGACCGCGTTGGCGATCATTGACCGCGACGGTGTGAATGGCTTGTCCATGCGCCGCCTCAGCGATGCGGTGGGCCGCGATCCCGCGGTGCTGTACCGGCACGTGCCGAACAAGGCCGCATTGCTCGACGGTGTCGCGGAGATCGTCCTTGCGCAACTCGCGGTGGACACCGCAGACTCCGACTGGGCCGGCCAGTTGCGGGTCGTCGCGCACGACTTCCGACGGTTGGCCTTGGCCCACCCGAACGTGGTGGCGCTGCTGGTCACTCGACCGTTGGCCACCCCGCTCGGCCAGCGCCCACCCGGAACCCTCAGGCATCTCGAAGACGTCCTCGCGCTTCTCACCTCCGCCGGGTTCACCGGCGATGATGCGCTGCACATCTACCGGGTGCTGTTCGCCTACTTGTACGGCCACGTCCTCAGCGAGTTTCAAGAGGTCATTGAGCGACCCGAGGAAACCGACCACGTACTGCGGCTCGGTCTGCACCGGCTGGCGATTACCGAGTTTCCCCTGGTGCGTGCCCTGGCACCGGCCTTGGCCTCCTACGACGGCGCCGCCGAACTCGACCGCGGCCTCGATCTCCTGCTCCCCAGCCTGGCCGCAGCCCTCCCCCACCGGGACCGATCAACCAAAACCCTGTGAGACGACGCGGCACAATTCAACGCCCCATCGCATTCGCAAACGTGCGGGGGCTTGCTCCGGGACCGACGGCGGCCACCACGGCCGTAGAAGCCAGGCCGAGCATCAGGGCGGCGAAGGTGATGATCAATATCAGCCGTAGCCGGTGGGCAGTCATCCTGATCACCGGTGTTCGCGCAGCGCCGTTAGACGCCGTCGAAACTCGTCGTCGTCAATTTCACCGCGGGCGAAGCGTTCGGCCAAAACATCTTCTGCCCCGCGCGCCGAACCGGCACTGGCCTGGTTGCGGTGGCTGGCTCCGCCGGAAAGGTAGCGGATAGCCAGGACTATGGCGGTGATCACCGCAGCCCAAAACAGCACCATCACCAGGGTCATGAGGATCCAGCCGCCCCAACCCCAGCCGCCGCCATTCCACATCCAACCGTCTTCGCCGTACATCATCGGCAGATCATCTCCTCAGAAACGCCTCGCCTGAAACCCCGCGCTGAATAAGGATGAGGTCGAATTGCATTGGTTCGTAGGGCCGATGGTCCTCGCGCCAATATCAAGGGCCCCTAGCGCAACCACCCCCTTGGCGAGCGACCCGCTGAGTTGCTAGCCACCGTCCGACTCAGGTCACATATAGGTCACGCCGCCGAACCGTAGGCCCAAAAACTGCCTCTGAAACTGCGTAAACACTGGTTCGCGATACTGGGATTGAACCAGTGGTGCTTACGGCCAGCTGGACCCACGCGCAGGGGGCATATTAACGACTTCTCAATAAGGTCATCAACGCGTCGGGTCACCGGACGCCGTTCTGCTTCAGGGCGAATCCGACGCTGCGCTGCGCCACGATATGCCAACGACAGCTCCGCTACACGCATTTCGGTGCCGCCGCGCTCATTGAAGCCGCCGACGAACTCGACCGACTCCACCTGCTCCACCTGGATTAACGAGCCGGGGTTATGGCAGGGACCTTTGGCACTTGTGAGCGTGATGCCCGCAGCCGGATGGTGAAACAAGTGGCCGAGCTTGCGCGGGTATTCCCGCGTCAAGTCGGTTGAGAGCAATGTGATCCTGCGGTGGTGGTGCAGAACAGCACCTCACTGGATTGACCGCCGAATTTCATTTTTGAGGAGAGGACATGAACATGGTCGTCGCCGTCGTCATTGCGGTGGTCATCGTGGCGTTGATTGTGGTGGCGCTGTCGATTCGGGTGGTGACCCAGTATGAGAAGGGTGTGTGGTTCCGGCTCGGGCGGGTCATTGGTGTCAGGGAACCCGGCTTGAGGTTCATCATCCCGGTCATCGACCGGTTGTGGAAGGTGTCGCTGCGCATCGTCACGATGCCGATCCAGTCGCAGGGGATCATCACCCGCGACAATGTCAGTGTCGACATTGCCGCTGTTGCGTATTTCCGGGTCGTGGATGCGGTGAAGTCGGTGGTCGTCATCGAGAATGTGTACGCCGCGATCGGTCAGATCGCCCAAACCACGTTGCGCGAGGTCGTCGGCCAGCACACCCTCGATGAGGCGTTGGCGGAGACCAAGGTCATCAACGCCAACATCCGGGAGATCCTGGATGTGGTCACCCTGGAGTGGGGTGTCGAGGTGACTTTGGTCGAGCTCAAGGACATCCAGTTGCCCGACAGCATGAAGCGGGCGATGGCCCGCCAAGCCGAGGCTGAGCGGGAGAAGCGCGCCAAAATCATTGCCGCCGAAGGTGAATCGATGGCTGCTGCCGCACTCGGTGATGCCTCGGACACCATGATGGCGCACCCGCTGGCGCTGCAGCTGCGCAATCTGCAGACCCTGATCGAGTTGGGGGTGGACAAGAACACCACGGTGGTGTTCCCGGCGCCGTTGATGAGCGCGATCGGCGAACTCGGCAATTTCCTCGCCCGCGAAACCGCCGCGGCGACGGCACTGGTGCCCCCGGCGGTGTCGCAACCCGGGTCCACGCCGATTGCCAACGGCTCCCCCGAGGTCGTTCGCACGTCGAATTGACGCACAGCCCGACCCGGGTCTGGCGCGCTGACACCATCGCGGGGACTGTGATAGCAAACGTTCTCGGGCAATCCCGCCGCTCGGCAACCCAACAGCTGCCGACAGCACCGTCAGGCTGGCCCATCGGCTCCTATCCGACCTATGCCAAGGCTTAGCAGGCGGTCCAATATGTGTCTGCCGCAGAGTTCCCCGTTCAAGACGTGACGATAGTTCGGTGTCGATGTCGTTCAGGTCGACAGGGTCTTGGGCCGTTGAACTGGCACGAGGTGATGCTCGGCGGTGTCGCGCCCGGAAGCGGGGCTCGCGCTTGGTGATGGTGGAGTGGTGTGCAGTCAATTGAACACCGAAAGGACATCTGTCATGCCACACAAGCTGAGCCCGTCGCCGTCGATCTCTCCCGCCTACACCGGGCGGCTGTCCACCGCGCCTGTGCCCGCGTTGAGGCTGCCCGACGAAGATATGGAGCCCGCCGCCGCGTACCGGTTCATCCACGACGAGTTGATGCTCGACGGCAGCTCACGGCTAAACCTGGCGACGTTCGTCACCACCTGGATGGATCCCGAGGCCGACAAGCTGATGGCCGAGACGTTCGACAAGAACATGGTCGACAAGGACGAGTACCCGGCCACCGCCGCGATCGAGTCGCGGTGTGTGTCGATGGTGGCCGACCTGTTCCATGCCGAGGGGCTGCGCGACGACGACCCGGCCACCGCCACCGGGGTGTCCACGATCGGGTCCAGCGAGGCGGTGATGCTGGGCGGGCTGGCGCTGAAGTGGCGGTGGCGCCAGCGTGTCGGTGACAACCCCAAAACCGGCTGGAGGACCCGCACCCCGAACCTGGTGATGGGCTCCAACGTGCAGGTGGTCTGGGAGAAGTTCTGCCGCTACTTCGACGTCGAGCCCAGGTATCTTCCGATGGAGAAGGGCCGCTACGTGATCACGCCCGAGCAAGTGGTCAACGCGGTCGACGAGGACACCATCGGCGTGGTCGCGATCCTGGGCACCACCTTCACCGGCGAACTGGAACCCGTCGCGCAAATCTGCGCGGCGCTGGACAAGCTCGCTGCCGATGGCGGCGTGGATGTCCCGGTGCATGTCGATGCGGCCATCGGCGGATTCGTGGTGCCTTTTTTGCAGCCGGATCTGGTGTGGGATTTCCGGCTGCCGCGGGTGGTGTCGATCAACGTCAGCGGCCACAAGTACGGGCTGACCTATCCGGGCATCGGCTTTGTGGTGTGGCGCAGTCACGATCACCTGCCCGAGGACTTGGTGTTCCGGGTGAACTACCTCGGCGGGGACATGCCGACGTTCACCCTGAACTTCTCCCGGCCGGGCAACCAGGTCATCGGCCAGTACTACAACTTCCTGCGGCTGGGTCGCGCGGGCTACACCCAGGTGATGCACTGCCTGTCGTCGACGGCGCGCTGGCTGGCCGACGAGTTGCGCAAGGGCAAGCACTTCGAGGTGATCTCCGACGGCTCGGCGACCCCGGTGGTCTGCTTACGGCTGGCCGGCGATTTCGGCTACACCGAGTTCGACGTCTCCCATGCGCTTCGGTCCTACGGCTGGCAGGTACCGGCCTACACCATGCCCGACGACGCGACCGACGTTTCGGTGCTGCGCGTCGTGGTGCGCGAAGGCTTCTCCGCCGACCTGGCCCGGTCACTGCGCGACGACATGGTGCCGGCGCTCGCCAGCCTGGACGACCTCAAGCCCGGCGGCCACTTCAACAACCAGCGGCCCTTCGCCTACTAAGCCGCAAGCACGCACATTCACGAACGCAGAAGTACTCAAGCCAGCGGGCCGAGCACACATAATGACCCTATGACCAGTACTGCACGATCATCCTTGGAGCCGCTCGCTTCTGCCGATAGACCGCAGCACAGCGGACGGATCGTGGTCGGCGTCGACGGGTCGCAGGGATCGTTGAACGCCCTACTGTGGGCGCTCGGCGAGGCACGGGCACGCAAGATCCCCGTCCACGCGGTCTTTGCCTGGCAGTACTATCCAAGTGGGGGTGATTCGGGGCTAGGCAGCATGTTCCCGTTGGCCTATAGGCCAGACGTGCCTACGTTCAGCGACGTAGCTGCGTCGGTGAAAGAGCTGCTGGACGCCGCGGTCAGCAAGGCCACCGAATCCGACCCGGACAGCGCGACGGATCCGGTCCGAATCACGCAGGAGACGGTGGAAGGACACGCCGCCCAAGTGCTGCTCGAGAGCGTCAGCGGATGCGACCTGATGGTGGTCGGGTCTCACGGACACGGTGGATTCGTCGGGACGATGCTCGGATCCGTCAGCCACCAGGTTGTCTCCCACTCGCGGTGCCCTGTGGTGGTAGTCCCCGCCCCGCAGCGGGCGGCGAAGGGCTAGAGCAACCTCCTCAAATGCGGTCGGGAATCGAATGCGGCCTTCCGCACGCGCTGAGCGCACAAGTCCGTTGGATAAGACCAGGTGATCGTTCGTCGGCAGATCGGATCGGTCCCAGTCGTAGCGCTGGTGCCCGGTGAGCATAACGGCTATCAAATCAGCCGCCGACATCGACGAGGTGGGGTGGCCTGATCCTGCCGCGGTACTGCAGCGGATCGAACTGACCGGCAACTAAGTCGCGAGGCGGCGGGTGTTCTGAAGGTGTTCGGCGTCCATCATCGATTTACGCCCTCACTGCGCCGGGCGGGTCGTGCAGCGCTCGTTGCCCTCAACTCAAGGGCGGCTGATCGGCGGAAGCGTCATGCGCGTCCATGGTTCTTGCTTGGGTCCTGTGTCTACGCGAGAAGTTGTCGCAGCACGTACTGCAGGATCCCGCCGTGGCGATAGTAGGCGGCCTCGGCTGGGGTGTCGATACGCATGGTGGCGGTGAATTCCTGTACCGCGGTGCCTCGCGCGGCCCGGACGGTGACCTCACGTGGCAGGGGCCCGGACTGCCCATTGGCGGTGAGGCCGGTGATCGAGTACACCTCCTCACCGGTGAGCCCGAGGCTGGCGGGCGATTCCCCGGGCGCTAACTCAGGATGTCGGCATCGATCTCTGGGACGAGGAAGGAATCATGCATGGGGAGTGGGCACCGCCTTGTCCTTTTTGATCATCCTGGTCATGACCTCCATGGCCATGTCCGAATCCTGGCGCTGGTCACTGTTCGTCGTCCAGGTCGCTGATGGAGATGACCCGGATCTGCCACGCCGGATTTTTTGGTCACTAATAGTGTTCGGCCCGCTGTGCGCCAGCGGCCGCCGCAAGTGCAACCCCGTCTGTGGTCGTTGATCGCCGGTTGCTCACCCAGCGCCGCGATCCGGGCACGGCTGGCGATCCAAGAGAAGAGCGGGCCGACTGACGGGCCAACCCGGATGGGTGCGGCGGCGCTCATCAACGACACGACCGGTCACGGCATGTCCGTCACTGCCCAGAACATGGACTCGTTCTGAAATGACCCAGAGAAAGAAATCAGCATGAGGAAGATCGCGCTGGCGGCCGCCGGAATCACTTGTGCAGCAGTGGCTTTGGCGCCACTGGCAGGCGCCGATCCCACCGCAGGCCACGACGCGAAGGTGAACACCCACACACCACCGATGCTCTGCGAGATCGGCTCCGATGATGCCGATCCGGGGATCGGCCCCAACGTCATCTGCCAGGGGAGTTTCGTCCAAGCCCCGGCGGACGACGATCAGGCCTTCGTCACCGCGTCAGGCCAGTTCAGCTACCGGAGTGCGAACATCGGCATCGGCTACAACCATGCCCCTTTTGACACCCTCGGCCCCGGCCAGACTTACCACATCCAGGGCTGGACGGTCGTAGCGGGCGGCGACGGCATTCGCTTCACCAACGACGGCACCGGACACGGCATGTTCATCGGCAGCGATACCACCGTCAATCCGTTCTGATTCGTAGAAATGAAAATGAAAAAGATTGCACTGGCAGGATTGGCAACCGCTGCCCTGTTTTTCGCGCCATCGGCTGCCGCCGACGTACCGGGGCTGGCCCCGTTCGTCGGTTCCTGGCACGCCCACGAGGAGGGTCTGGACATCCAGCCCAATGGCAACGGTCGCGAGACGTATGCCGACAAATCGACCTGTCCCGATGCACCGGCGGCTGGCTGCGGCAAGACAGGCACCGTGGACTTCACGCTGACGTCGGTATCCGGCGACACCGCTACCGGTGCCATCACCGCTGCCTCGAATCCAAAAGATCCCATCGGCGGGCCGGTGACAATCAAGCTCGTCGGCCGCGGTCAGGGGCTTCAGATATGGATGGCGGGCGGGGATCAGGGCTTCCCGTTCTGCAACAGCAACGACGCCAGTCACTGCTACTGCGCTGCCTGAGATGATCGCGGGCCAGTGCGGGGCGTGATGAGGTTGGCGAGTCCCCGATACTGAGTCCACCTGGACGCCTCAACGGGGGTCACGTCACGACCAAGTGAACTCGTCCGAGCCGAAGCCGCGTAGCTGCGAGTGACTTTTGAGACTCTCGAAACTCTATTTCGAGACGGCGTTCAGCTCTGTTCGGGCCCGCTCGATTTGGTCGTATGCGCACGTCGCTATGGCGGCGGTGGTCATGGTGGTCATTTACAGTTCTGAGCACGATGGCCTCGATCCCTTCTAGCCCAAGGGTTCGAGGCCATCCTCTCGTGCCAGAACGGCCACCTCAGCGACCGCCACGCCCCGACTTTTGGTGAGTGGCGGGAGGGAACCTCCCCCTCCCGCTCTCGCAGAACCGTACGTGACAGTCTCCCGTCATACGGCTCCCACAGACCGGCGTCGGGTGATCGAGACCAGCTGCCAGTGGGCGAACAGCGTGGGCTGCCGGTGTTTCACAACGGCTAGCGCCTGGTACGCCTGACCCGGCTTCTGTCGAAATCGCTTGTATTTGTGCATGGCCCATCGGACGAGATGTTCGTCGATGCGCCGCGTCAAGGAGAGCAACTCGGAGTGATAGAAGACCCCGTAATAGTTGATCCAGCCTCGCACCTGGGGATTGATGGCCTGCGCGATGCCGGACAGGTCCGTGCCCGTACGACGGTTGAGGTGCCAGCCCCTGATCTGCTGGCCCTTCGCCTTCTTCGCCTGGTTGCTGATGGCCGGAAGAAAGTTCACGAAGAACCCGTTCCGTCCACGAGCGAGGCGGCCCCGGAAGGTATAGCCGAGGAAGTCGAAACTGGTGTGCTCCGACTGCCGGCGCCGGTTCGCGTCCTTGCAATACACGACCTTCGTCTTCGCAGGATGCAGCTCCAAACCCAAGGTCCGGAGCCGGTCGGCGATGGCGGCCCGCAATTCGTGGGCCTGCGCCTCGGTAGTGCAGTGGGCGACCACGTCGTCCGCGTAGCGTTCGAAGGGGCAGTCCGGGTGTTCCCGGACCATCCACATGTCGAACGCATAGTGCATGAACAGGTTGGCGAGCAACGGTGAGATCGGGGAACCTTGCGGGGTTCCCTTCTCCCGACCGGCGAGAGTCCCGTCGGGCATCTGCATGGGGGCTTTGAGCCACCGGCTTATGTACAGCAGGACCCACCGTTCGTCGGTGTGGTGAGCGACCGCCTTAAGTAGCAGATCATGCGGAACGCTGTCGAAGAAGGCCCGGATGTCAAGGTCAACCACCCAGTCCTGTTTCCAGCAGCGCCTTCTGGTAACGGCCAACGCGTCATGGGCGTTGCGCCCAGGGCGATAGCCGTAACTGTCCGGGTGGAAGATCGGCTCCAGCCTGGCTTCCAGCAGCATCGCTGCCGCGGTCTGGGCCACCCGGTCCGCCGTGTTCGGCACGCCGAGGACCCTGACCCCCAGCCCATGATCCTTCGGTATCTCCACCGCCCGCACCGGTCCCGGGAAGTAGCTTCCCGAGGACATCCGATTCCACAGCAGGTAAAGGTTGTCCCTCTCCCTCGCCGCGAACTCGGCGATGCCGACAGCGTCCACGCCCGGCGCCCCGTTGTTGGCCCGGACCTTCTCCCACGCCTGAAACACCAGGCGCTTGGAGATCTCAAACGATTTCACCTTCGGCTTGGGTCCCGTCCTCGGCTCCTCCCCCGCAGGGTTGGCCTCGGTCTGACCCCGGTCTGCCCGGCCCCTTCGCTCCGGCCCCATTACAGGACCCTCACCGCTACTACGAGCCAGTCCGCCCCTGTGCCCCGGATCGGTACTCTGCCCCTGACGGCTGCCGCCGGCTGGGGTCCTCCCTCTTGCCGGCCGGGCAACTGAACCAGCCCACCTCGGCCAAGTCGGTACCGGGACGACAGGTTCTCCTGTTCCATGCCAGCGCCTACGACGAGCTCACGCCACCTATACACCGGGCACCACCAGGCCAGCACGCAGGCCGCCTCCTGGCTCACGGCGCACCACCTCGATCGGGTGCGCCTTCATCCCGGGGACACCTGACAACCCCGGTTTCGATGCCATCGTCTTATTCTTTCGATGCGTCAGCAGTGGTTCACACACGTTCGTCTTCTCGTCGCCCACCTGACCCGCTGACAGCGGGCCTTCGACCGCAACGCTCACCACCCCGGCTCTTGACCGACGCAGCTTGCGGTGGTTTGAGTGCTCCGCCTGCACGACGCACCCGAAGGGCCAACCTCCATCACCGGCACAGCACGTCTCGCTCTGGCGATCTTCTACATCGTCATCACTCCACTTTCAGGACACACTCAGGTCGAAGTAGCTAGGGGACTGGACGGCGCGGGCTGCGGCCTGACTGAGGCGAAGGATCCGCAGATCGCCGAACGGTGTGCCCTGCCCACGGTTGCACACCATCGCCAGGGCCAGGTCATGCTCGGGATCGGCAAAGCCGCCGGAGCCAGCGAACCCGAAATGGCCATAGCCCCGGGGCAGCTGTTTGTGAACCAGCGGCAGCCGATGGTAGCCAAGCCGCCACTGCATGGTCATCACGATGACTCGGTCCCGTTGGTCGTTCTGGATCTCGGAGGCCTTGCGTACCGTCTCCTCGGAAAGGATGCGCACCCCGCCCAGCTGGCCGCCGCCCGCGAGCATCGCATACATGGCGCCGAGGGACACGGCATCGAAATGCCCATTCATCGCGGGGACAGTGGCATCGAGCAGTCGAGGGTCCGCTATGACGTCCTCCATACCGCGGGACATCGCTGCGTTGAGCAGCCGATGCGGGTTGACCGGCGACCGCAGGACACCCAGGCCCCGCGTCACCTGGTTGAACACGAAGTTGCCGAGGGGGGCCATCAAACGCGTGAAAGCGGCTGACATCGGTTCCAGTGGCGCCACGCGGTGCCGCTGCTCGGGCGGGCAGCCGATATGCAGGCCGTCGAGCCCGAGCGGTTCGGCGAGTTCCTTCTGCAGGAACTGGTCGAGCGACATGCCGGAAATCCGCCGCACCAGCTCACCCACGAGCCAGCCGAACGTCAGCGCGTGATAGCCCACCTTGGTGCCGGGCTCGTATGCCGGCTTCGCCCGGGCCAGTGCGTCGGTCATGTGCTCCCAGTCGAGGATCTTCGATCCGTGGTCGATGATCGTGCCGAGGCGGTGGAGGCCCGCGGAGTGGCTCAACACCTGCCGAACGGTGATGTCACCCTTACCGTTCTGGGCGAACTCCGGCCAGTACGTGGCGACCCGTTCGTCGTAGTCGAGGTCCCCGCGGTCGGCGAGCACATGGGCGCAGGTGGCGGTGACACCCTTGGTCGTGCTCCAGCACATGGCAAGCGTGTCGCGGGTCCAGGGCACCCCATCCGGGCTGCGGACTCCGCCCCACAGATCGACGACAAGCCTGCCGCGGTGGTAGACGGCCACCGACGCGCCACCGTCGGTGCGGGCGATCTGGTTCCTGAAGACGTCAGCCACTTCACCGAATTCGTCGTCGTAACGACCTTCGATCAGATCTGTTCCTGATGTGGGAGCGCTCAGTGTCGGATCTCCCTTCTAGCTGACGTCGCCGAGTGCGATGACGGCGTCGAATCCTTCACGGATGCACCCGGCGAGCATGTCCAGATCCGGTACTGCTGCCGCATCGACGTTGATCCCGACGAATGCCTTGTGGTTGTAACCCACAAGCGTGCAGTTGGCCGCGGCGCCGACGAGGGGACCGCAGGGGTAGAGCCCGACGACCTTCCCGCCGGCGAGGTACATAGTCTCGTCGCCGACGGGAACGTTGACGACCGCGAAGTCGTCGTGTTTCATCAGCATCCCGAAGAACAAACTCAGCACCGGGCCTAGGGCATTGACCATCGTGGGGATTCCGGTGGTCTGTCGAGGATGAGGACCGCGGTCATCGTCTGCCGCAGCAGGGGATCCTTCTCGATTCCCCACATCGCCGCTTCGGAATCGCCCGCGTGCAGCGGTTTGTGCGACTCCTGTTGGTGATTGTCGATTGTTGCCATCGTTCTTGGGTTGCCATCCGTGAGTTCTGCGGCTCGTACCCCGGTGCGACCTGACGGCCGGGTTGCGGCGGATCTGGTACAACGACCGGAGCAACCTGAAATCACCGAGTAGCCGAAGCCATCCATTCAGCAGTGTCCGTCACACGCAGTGTCCCGCGGCGGCACTTTCGAGAGATTCGGCCACGCGGCGTCGCCTTCGGCGACATTCCCCGGCCGAACTTGCATCTCGTGCTGTGGTCAGACCGAATCGAGATCCCGAATCAGATCGAGCTGGCCCTTGGCGCGCAGCAACGTGTTGCCCAAGGTTCACCGCGATCAGGCGAACGAAGTCGAGACCTCGCCGGCGGGACGGAATGATCGCGCGGACCTGATGGTCACGCCGACCCCGTGCCGGGCGAGTTCGAGCCGCAGCCTGCAGCCCAGCATTTCCACGCCGGCCTTGCTCGCCTGTAGGCGACCCCGGCGGCGGGCAACAACGCCATGTGTTGGTGCAGAGGCTCCTTGGATTCGCGCTCGACGGCGATGCACCAGATGCGCTAGCACTAGCGGCAATTCGCAATGCGCGCGACCGCGCTGGCCTGAACACCAAGACCGCCGTTGAGGTCGAAGCCGGAGCCGTCCCACTCAACGCGGATCTGCCCGTCCGAGCCCGCACAGACGGTCGAACAGTACGTCGTATTCCATCCCGAGTTGTTCTCCAGCTGAATTCGCGTGCGAGGCCAACTACTCCTCATCGTCGATGATGTGAACGGCGGCCTCCTCGGCGGAGGCTGCGCCTCCGTCGATACCGACGTCATCAGCCAACAAGTCTGCGTCTACGTCTTCGCCAAACCCCTGGTCCGGTGCGACAAGTCGACCTGCCCGCGCGCGTCCCACCTCATTTCGCTGCGGAAATTCGGTCTCCCGCTCGGCTTCGTCGGAGCGTTGCTGCTCGCCCTTGTCGAACGGGTCATAACACTCCAAGATCTCGCTGCAGGCAACAAGGCTTCCCCTGTCCCGCGATCCTGCAAAAGGGTCTCCGCTTCACCGACTCGAAATGGCTTTCGACCGCTTTCGAGTCGGGGCGATGAACAGGCACCCCCGCCCGATGCCGTCAGGCGCGCCGGCCTTCACGTCGAGGCCAGGACGGACCTTGTCCCGCGAACGAATGCCCAAGGGGGCCACCAGCTCGTGCGTACCGCCGGAGGGCGTCTTGGCCTTGCCGTAGACCCTGGGCATGACCCCGTCGGTCTCAAGAGCAGCACGGGACCCGTCACCCCCGCCACGGGGGTCCACATCCACGCCGTCGAGCTTGTGGCCACACACCATCCCGAGCGCGTCACCGGGCCTATAAGTGTCGAGCACACGCGGGTTCGGTTCGGTCCGCTGCCACTGCCTCGGCAACCAGTAGCCGCAGCCGTTATGGCCTCCGTCTGGCTTCCACCTGCCATCAGGACCGACATCCGGCCTCGCCACAAAGACGGGAATCCCCGCCTTAATCAGGTCGCGCATGACGTCCACCGTCGGTGGTCGAGAGTGGGCGGTCATCTGCCCGGGCCTCACCGAAATTGATGACGTTACTGCTGGACGGGGCTAGTGTGATCACACTCACATCAACGATATTGGAGTCTTGTCCGATGGACCCGCTGGACCCGTTGGACGCGGCGATGGTGACCGCGGAGCCGTTGAGCCAGCCGCTTCACGTGGCCGCTGTGCTAATTCTGTCGCCCCCCGACAATGCGGGTCCGGAGTATGTCGGCGAGCTGTATCGGCGGGCGCTGGCCGCAGCGGACTCGATCGACCCGCGGCTTCGCCGCTATCCACATCGCGGTGTGGACACCGGCGGCATCTGGGTCTGGCGTGATGTTGACAGCCTCGACATCAGCCAACATTGCCGGCGCACGACACTGCCGCCCGGCGCCGGCCGGGACGAATTCTGGCGGCTGGTCGGTGAGCTGCACGCCGAGCGCCTCGACCGGTCCCACCCGATGTGGATGTCTTATCTGATCGACGGTCTCGACGATGGCCGTTTTGCCTTCTACGTCAAGGTGCATCACGCGGTCATGGACGGTGTGGCCGGTTTCCAGGTGATCGCCGACGCGCTGAGCGCCGACCCGACACGCCGGTGCATGCCGCCGTTCTACGCGGCCCGGCACGACGAGGCCACCGCGAGAGCAGCGTCGGCTGGCGGGCGGTTACCCAATCCGTTCACCATGCTGCGGTCGCTGCTGGGTGCGGCCACGTCGAGCGCCGCGCTGGTCGAGAAAGTTGTTACCGGCGAGGTATCCAATCTGGTCGCCAGCTTGACCACCGACACGACCATGCCGCCGATGGGCGCTCCCTACACCCGGTTCAACGGCCGACTCGGCCCCGAGCGCGCCGTCGCGGCCGTCAGCTTGTCGAAGGACCGTATCCGCGCGGTGCAAGACAAGGCCGCGGTGACCGGCAACGACGTGGTCGTCGCGGTGATCGCCGGGGTGTTGCGCGGCTGGCTGCTCGACCACGGGGAACTGCCCGAACAGTCGCTGGCGGCCGCCTGCCCGATCACGGTGCGTGGCCATGAGCACGGGGCCGACGCCGGGCACGGCAATATGTTTGGTGTGTGGTTGTGCCCGCTGGGTACCGACCTGGAGGACCCAGCCGAACGGTTGGATCTGATCCACCGGTCGATGTCGGAAGGAAAGCAGCAGGTGGCCAGCCGCGGATCGGGGGCATCCATCTTGCTGCTCGTGCCGAGCGTCATACCGATGATGTTGTTGCCGTTGCTGCCGTTTGTGCCGAAGGTGCGCACCGGATACAACGTTTCGATCTCCAATGTTCCGGGCCCGCGGACCGAAATGTATTGGAACGGCGCCCATGTCGAGGAGATCTATCCGGTGTCGCTGGTCTTCGACGGCATGGCACTCAACGTGACGGTGTGCTCGTACGCCGACCGCATGAGTTTCGGTTATCTGGCGGGCCGCGACGTGATGCCCGACATCGAGGCGGTGATACCCCTGACCGAGCGATGCCTGGCCGAACTCGAAGCGGCAGTGGGAGTAGTGGGCTGATGTAGGTCGGCACGGCTCGGGCGGCGGCGGCGAGGATGATCGACGGCTGTACCCGGAGCGGCGGCTGCGCATCGAAACACCACCCAACACTGCCCGGTTCGGCATCACGGTGAACCCGATCTGACCCAATGCGGCGACAGCCAAGGTGGCCGATGTGCCGCCGGACAAGCTGGCCGAGTTCACCGCGGCTATCCCTATTGGCAGGCTCGCCGCACCCGACGAGGGAGCGCCGGCGGTCGGCTTCGTTGCCAGTGCAGCGGCAGGCTAGATCGCCAGTACCGTGCCGCGGGTCGACGGCAGCATGCCGATGTCGCCGGTTCGCCTGCATGGCAAGGTGTTTGCGGTCGTTGAGGGGAACGCGAGTACAGTAGCTCCGATGGCTGTCGCCCCGTCGAATGAGCGGATGATCGCCGGGGTCGCCGCCGCGTCCGTCTCGCTCGGGGTAGCCCAGCTGGTGGGCATCCCGTTCGGTGCGCGGGCCGATGCGCGTGCTGCGATCGGCTCAGTGGTCGTCGACCTGACACCGGGGCCCATCAAAGAGTGGGCGATTCAGACCCTGGGCTCTCTGGACAAACTCTTCGTGGCCGTCGTCGTGCTCGTGGTGATCGCTACGATCGCTGCAATCGCCGGGACCCTCGAGACTCAGCGCCGCCCGCTCGGCAGCGCCGCGATCGCCGCGGCGGGCGTCCTCGGATGCATCGCAGTGCTGTCGCGGCAGGGTGCGACAGCACTCGACACGATCCCCACCGTCGCGGGCGCCGCCTGCGGCGTGGCGGCCCTACGCTTGCTCACCCGTCGGTTCTGGCCCGGCCTGGGAGACCCGGAAGACAGAGCCGACCACGACGAGCCGGATGCCGGCAGGCGCAGGTTGGTCATGTTCGGATTGCTCGGATTCGGAGTAGTGAGTGGCGTGGTGGGTGCGGTCATCACGCGGTTGGTGCATTCGGTGGCCGCTGACCGCAACAGCTTCACACTTCCCCGACCGCGCACATCGGCGCCACCAATACCTGCTGATGTGCAACCGAACGGCGTTGCGCTACCGAGCTTTGTCACCGCCAGCGCCGACTTTTACCGGGTGGACACCGCACTCAGTGTTCCCCAACTCAGCCACGGCGACTGGCGGCTGCACATCCGCGGCATGGTGGACCGCGAAGCCACCTACAGCTTCGACGACCTCGCCGACTTCGACGTCGTCGAAATGGTGACGACGTTAACCTGCGTGTCGAATCCCGTTGGAGGCAGACTGATTTCGACGGGCGTCTGGACAGGCTACCGGGTGGCTGATCTGCTGGCGGTGGTCGGTGTGCACGCGGATGCCGATATGATGCTCTCAACGTCGATCGACGGGTTCACCGTCGGCACGCCCGTGGAGGTGCTCACCGATGGCCGCGACGCGCTCCTGGCGGTCGGCCTCAACGGTCAGGCGCTGCCGATCGAGCATGGCTACCCGGCCCGGCTGGTAGTACCCGGGCTCTACGGGTACGTGTCGGCCACCAAGTGGGTCGTCGAGATGGAGCTGACCCGCTTCGACAGAGCAGAGGCGTACTGGACGCGGCAGGGCTGGGCACCGCGTGGACCCATCAAGACCGAGTCGCGGATCGACGTGCCGAAAGGTGGTCAGAAGGTGCCGATGGGGCCCGTGGTGTTTGGCGGTGTCGCGTGGGCACAGAATCGTGGCGTGCGGTCCGTGGAGGTCCGCATCGACGATGGCGTGTGGCAGCCCGCTGAACCGGGCGCGAGCTATTCCAACGAGACGTGGCGGTTGTGGAGCTTCCCCTGGCAGGCGAAAAGCCCTGGGAAACACACCATCACCGTGCGCGCCACCGACAACACCGGAGCTGCCCAAACTGCAGATCAGGCTGGTACCGTCCCCGACGGCGCCACCGGCTGGCACACGGTGGACTTCACCGTGGCGGAGACATGAAGCACTATTTCGACGAGAGTTTCCGCCAACTGGATACTGCAATCACGATGCCGATCAGCACCGTGATCGGACCAATGATGGACCAGGTCGTGGTGTTGCTCATTGGGCTACCACCAAGCACTCCGAATCCCTGGAGCGCCCAGATCAGACCAAACACTACGACGATCAACCCGACCGCGAATGTAATGACGAAAGCCCTTCTCATATAGGGATGCTACGCGCCGGAGAGGGGATGTCGCTCCTTGACCCAGCAGACCGCGCAGGCCATGGCTGATTCCAACGGCCGCGATGCATAACAGGTCCGCAGCCCGCACTCTGCTGCCGCGCGTAAAACACATGGCTGGCATCCGCGCAATCACCCCACAGATCAGATACATCGCATGTGTCTGTAGCAGACCCGGTGTTTGGGCCAAGGGGGATGAGCGTGGCAGCCGGCTACCCCAGGCCGAGACCCTCCGCCGATCCCGGGCCCCAGCGTTTCCAGGGTTCTCTAAGGATAGGCCGTGAGGGAGGGAGCTCGGGGGTCAGCGGGCGGGGGGCTTGGCCCGCTCGCCGAGGCGGGTGCGCAGATCCTCCTCGAAGGCGACGACCTCGGGGCTGAGCTTCTCGGCCCGCAGGCGCTCCAGGTTCGGGTAGCCCGCGTCGCGCTCGGCGTCCCACTCGTCGGCGAACTTGCCCGACTCGATCTCGCTCAGCACCTCGCGCATCAGCCCGGAGACGTCGAGGCCGTCGTACCGATCCGCCCGCGACATCTGGCCGTACTGGCTGGTCGGCGAGTGGTAGCGCATCTGGCCGGCGTAGCCCTCCAGCCGCAGCAGCCGGTAGCTCCGCTCGATCTCGCCGGAGAGCATGAGCTCGGTGATGATCGCCTCGAGGGGGATGCCGGCCCTCGACATCACCTCGACGAAGCTCATGGAGACCCGGGCCATGGCAGGGGCGAGCACCTGCTCCACCGCGAGGTCGAGGACGGCCTCCTGGCGCGGCGTCATCTCGATGGCACCTTGGCGCAAGCCGCCGACCGCCCGTCCGACGGCCAGCGTGCGGGCCAGCGCGGTCCCGGTGTTGTCCTTCTGGATACCGAGCGCGGTGATGAACCCTACGCCCTCCACGTAGCACTCACGCACCTCGGGACCTAGCATCCGGGGGGCAACCATGCCGACGTCGCAGTTGGGGTCGATCCGGTCGAAGGCCACCACGTAGCCCGAGGCCAGCACCCACAGCGCATCGGGCTTGGGCGTGATGGGCAGCTCAGGGATGACGTCGTCGGGGATGAGGGTGCAGATCACGTCGCACTCGCTCGCCGCCTCGATCTCGTGGGCCGTGAAGCCCTCGGCCTCGGCCTGGTCCCGGGAGGCGTCGGCCCGGGTGAAGACCTCCACCGCGAGGCCCGAGTCACGCAGGTTGAGGGCCCACGAGCGGCCCTGGTTGCCGTACCCGACGACGGCAACCCACTGCCCGTCCAGCACCGACAGGTCAGCATCGGACTCGTAGTAGGTCTTCGTCATCGGAATCCCCTTTGCACCGGTGCCCGCGGGATGCACGTCCCCTGCTGCTGATCGACCGACTGGTACACCCACGTTTGGGCACGAAAGTTACCCTGCCGACCATCGACGGTCACCTCCGTGGCCACGACAACCGCCCTACCGACCGGTGAGCCAGACCCATGGCAAAACCGGGCGTTCTCTAGAGGCTCGGTGCCACACGTCCGGCACGCTGCTATGGCCGTCATCCGACCCTCCGCCGATCCCGGGCCTCAGCCTTTCCAGGGTTCTCTAAGGATAGGCGGTTGGACACTTCCACGAGGGGCCGCCGGCGTTCACGGTGATTCCGATACAGAATTTCGAGGGCCTCGTATCTCGTCTGATTTGAGACGGGCGATACGAGGCAGAGCTAATCCGTCTTGCCCCCGCTATCCGGGTGCGTGGAAGGCGACCGCCCAGGTCACACCAGGATCGCGGGCGACAATTGCGACTGCCGCCACGAGATCTGCGTGGAGAGCAGCGGGAGCACGGTTCCGGATGCGGGCGAAGAGGTCGTGACTGAGGTCATTAACGTGAGCGAGGAGGCGTATGGCTTCGACACGAGCCAGCCAGGAGTCGCAGCGGCGGAGGCGTTGGGAGCCGACCTTACCGCCGTCGGTCGGCCGCTGCGCGGGTCAGCGCTCTGAGCCGCGCTGACGGCCGACGAGTCGCACCCTGATCGCGCCGTCGCGATCCTCCTCCTCCAGCTCTAACTCGATGCGGGCCAACTCCTGTTGTAGCAGCGGTAGCCAGTGTCTGCTCAGGGCGCGCGCCCGTAGCCGGGTGGTATAAACCTCTTGCTCGACGGTTCGCAAAGCCGCTTGCGCCGCAGCACATTTGGCGGCGGCGACAATGGCCGCTCGATACGCGCGCGTCGCCTGCACAGAAGCCGAGGTCGGGTAAATGACGGCCGGATCGTTTTCGGGCGGTAATACGCAGGCGGCGACGTCAGGGTAGCGCACCCCGGCGGTGACGGCCCATTGCACGGTGACCGACGCCGGCGCAGTGGTGACGGCAAGCTCGATCGCGTTTTGGCCGCCCAGCAGCACCGCGCGCAGCCCCCACATGTCGGCCTCGCGGCACGCGCGCTGCCAGTCGTGGCGGCTTTGTTCCGCCTTGCGCTGCAGCTCTTCTTCCAGCGCGATCAGCGAGTGCAGCTTCTGCTCGAGCAGCGTCACGCCGCGCTCGGCGAGGTCGAGCCGGTTGAGCACCCACAGCCGGCCCATCCGCCCGGGGGGAACCGACAACGTCGCCATCACGCCTCCTGCACGCTGTCATGCCGGTGTGCCTCGAGCAGGCCGGAGGGCAGCATCGCCAATTCACTGCGCGGCAGCCGCGCGAGTACCTCCCATGCCCGGTTGAGGGTTTCGTCGAGCGGTCGTGTCGCGTCCGGACGCTGATTGACCAACTTCGCGGCGAAATCATCTTCGAACAGCAGATAGCTGCGGTCGATGGCGGTGAGGGCGTCGGGCCCGATCAGCTCGGCCAGCGCACTTACCTGCCGTGCGCGGGCCAACGAGGTGAGCAGCTGTGCCGCCACCGGCAGGTGATCGTCACGGGTGCGGCCAGCCCCCGCACCGCGGCGCATCAGCCGCGACAGCGACGACAAGGCGTCCACCGGCGGGTAGATGTTGTGCAGATGCATCTGCGCGGAGAAGATGATCTGCCCTTCGGTGATGTAGCCGGTCAAGTCGGGCACCGGGTGGGTGATGTCGCCGCCGGGCATCGTCAACACGGGCAGCACAGTTACTGAGCCGGGCTGTCCGACGATTTTGCCGCACCGCTCGTACAACGAGGCCAGGTCACTGTAGAGATACCCGGGATAGGCCCGCCGTGCGGGCATCTCACCGCGGGCTGCCGAGATTTGACGCAGCGCCTCGGCGTAGCTGGTCATGTCGGTCATGACTACCAACACCTGCCGCGCCGTGTCGAACGCCAGATGCTCGGCGATGGTCAGCGCGATGCGCGGGGTGAGGATCCGCTCGATGACCGGGTCATCGGCGGCGTTCAGCAGCAAAACCAACTCCCCTGCTGCGGCTCGTGATTCGAGGACATTGCGGGCATAGGCCACGTCGGCGTGCGGAAGTCCGATGCCGGCGAACACCACGCTGAACGGCTCGCCGCCGGCACTGGCCTGCGCGGCGATCTGACACGCCAGGCGCAGGTGCGGCAACCCGGGCAGCGAGAAGACCGGCAGTTTCTGGCCCCGCACCAGGGTGGTCAGCGCATCGATCACCGACACGCCGGTCAGCACCGGCTCCGAGGGAGCGTCGCGTTGCATCGGGTTGAGCGGGTCGCCGTTGACCGACACCCGCTGCGCTCCGGTCACCGGCGGGCCGCCGTCGATCGGTTCGCCGCGGCCGTTGCAGGTGCGGCCCAGCCAGGCGGTTCCTACCGGGATGCGCAGCGGCTCGCCGCTGAACCGGTATGCAGCCCCCGCACGGTCCATTCCCGACGTGCCTTCCATGACCTGCACGAGCGCCACGTCGCGGTTCACGTCGAGCACCAGCCCGTGCCGCACCGAGCCGTCGGCCAGCGTGATGACCACGTACTCGTCCCACCCCACACCGGCGACACCGCCAACCAGGGCCAGCGGACCGCGCAACTCACGCACGCCGCGGTATTCCACCCATCGCGGCAACGGGTGGCTCATCGCGGCAGCTCACGCAGCGTCTGGACGATCTGGCTCCGCCGTTGGACCACCACCGCGGTGTCGTCGGGTCCGCTGTCGTCGCGGGCGCGGATCAGCTTGCCGAAGTCGGTCTCCTCGATCAGCTGCGCCGCCACACCGCCGGCGACCAGTTCACGGCAGGTGTCGATTACCGCCAACACCGCGTCGACGAGCGCCGCGGTCTTCTCTGGTCCGCAGCGCGCCTCGTTGGGGTTCTGGGCATTCTGCTGCAGCACGGCTTCCCGCAGCAGCCGCCCGGCCACCAGCACCATCCGCTCACTGTCGGGCAGCGCTGTCACACCGACCAGCTCGGTCAGCGCGGCCAGGCGATCGGACTCGGTCAGCAGATCAAGCACCCGAGCGCGCCGGACAGTCCAGCCGGAGTCATCGCCTGTAACAACGCGGGCGGTGCCGAGCGCTTCGGCGTCACGGGAAAACGACGCCGACCACGACACCGCAGGGTAGTGACGCGAGTAGGCCAGGTCCCGGTCCAGGGACCACCGACAGCGCACGAACCGCTCGGTGTGCACAGTGACCGGCTCGGACAGGTCCCCACCCGGCGGGGACACCGCTCCCAACACCGTCACCGAGCCGGTATCCCCGCCGAGGGTGTCGACGTAGCCGGCGCGCTCATAGAACGCCGCAAGTTCGGAGGACAGGTTGGCCGGATAGCCCTCCTCGGCGGGCAGCTCGCCTAGCCGTGATCCGAACTCGCGCAGTGCTTCTGCCCACCGAGAGGTGGAGTCGGCGATCACCACGACGTGATAGCCCATGTCGCGGTAGTACTCCGCGACGGTGACGCCGGTGTAGATGCACGCCTCGCGGGCCATCATCGGCATGTTCGAGGTGTTGGCGATGATCACGGTGCGGTCCACCAGCCGCCCACCGGTGCGCGGATCGCTCAACTCGCGCATGTCGGCGAGGATCTCGGCCATCTCGTTGCCGCGCTCACCGCAGCCGACATACACGATGACGTCGGCGTCGCACCACTTCGCGATCTGCTGCAGTAGCACCGTTTTGCCGGTGCCGAATCCGCCCGGCACCGCGGCGGTGCTGCCCCGGGCGATCGGGAACAGCAAGTCGACCACGCGCTGGCCGGTGGTCAGCGCGACGGCGTCGTCGCGTCGGCGGCGATACGGTCGCGCCTGTCGCACCGGCCACCGCACCGCGATGGGCACCGGCTGTCCGCCAACTGTGGCGATCGCCTCGTCGGCGGCGTAATCACCAGCGGCGGCGATCCAATCCAGCCTGCCCGACATCCCGCCGGGAACCTGCACACGGTGTGGCACCGATCCGGCGCCGGGTACCACGCCAAGCACGGTGCCGGCCGTGAGTTCGGCGCCGATAGTCGCTCTCGGCTCGAAATGCCATGTCGAGTGGTCGATTTCACTGTCATGGCCGGGTGCCAACCAGGTCGGTGCGGTGTGCAGCGGCCGCAGCAGCCCGTCGAACACACCGCCGAGCAGCCCGGGTCCCAGCGACGCCGACAATGGGCGCCCCAGCGCCACGACGTCGGCGCCGGGCCCCAGGCCGCCGGTGTACTCGTAGGCCTGTACCGTCACCTGCTCACCGCGGATCGCGACCACCTCCGCGGGGATTCGCTCCGTTCCCAGTGTCACCAGCTCGTGCATCGCCAGCGGGTCTGCGGCGTCGATTTCCACCAGCGGCCCCGACACCCGCACCACCCGAGCAGAATCGCCTACGACCACGGCTCATCCAGCTGGGCAGTGGTGTCGTCGAGCAGGCGCGCGGCAACGCCGGCCAGGCTCAGATCGATGCGCCGCTGACCGGCTTCGGCTACCACACCGCCGGTGGGATGCTCACGCAGCTGCGCGTCGGCGCCCAGTGTCGCCTGTGCGGCGGCCCGCAGGGCGGCAGCCCAGTGTGGGTAGGCTGGGTCGTCACGCAACCGCAGCACGGCCTCAGTGCTGCGGCGACACCACCGCTGGTACATGTCGCGCCGGGCCGCGAGCACCGCACCGCGCAGCTCCCGCTGCAGCGCCGCGCGCCGCTGGGCGCTGACCGCTTCCGCCGCGTCCCGCCCCGCGGCGCGGGCCGTTTCGGCCAGCTGTGCGGCCTGGGCGCGGGCCGCGGCGAGAACACTTTCGGCTTCCTGCTGGGCTTCGGCGATTTCGCGCTCGGCGTCAGCCCGGGCACACTCCAGCAGGTGCCGTCGCGCCGGCTGCAGCGCCGCCATCGCCTTCTCGGTATTCAGCGCGCTCATGCCGGCATCACCGCGGTCAGCGGCTCGGCCTCGCCCAGGCGGCCGCCCAACGCATCGGCGGCCGCCGCGGTCAGGATGACCAGCGTTGTGCCCGATGGCAGGCTTTCCCATGCCCGGCGCACCTCATCCGCGCCCTGGGCAGCCATTATCGTCGCGCCCGCCGTCGCATAACCGGCCACCAACGCCGGCTCACCGATCACGACGACGGCTCCCACGTCAGGCCCTTTGGATCAAGATGACCGCCACGACGAGCCCGTAGATGGCGATGCCTTCGGCCAGCCCGACGATCACCATCGCCCGGCCGAACAACTCTGGCCGCTCGCTCAGCGCCGCCAGCGCCGCAGCGCCGGTATACGCCACGGCGATCGCCGCGCCGATCGACGACCCTGCGACCGCGATCGCCGCGCCCAGTAGTGCTGCCCAGTTGCTGCTCCCGCTGCCCGGTCCGGCCGCCGCGGCCGTTTCCGCTACCGCCGGCCCAGCGGTCAACGCCTGCACCAGCACCACCAGCGCCGCCATCACCACCACCGCATTGACCGCCCAGAAGAGCTGCACCGCCAGCCGGCCCCGGCGACGCAGGAGCATCAAGCTGACCGCGAATCCGGTGATCAGCGCCGGTGAAGCGATAACCCAGGTCAACATGTCGCAGCCTCCGTTTCGATCACCGGGACAATCCAGGGCCGGAACGGCCGACCCTCACCGATGAATACACGCGAAAACAATTCATAGAATTCCAGCCGCAGCGCCTGCACGCCTGCCACCAACGCCTCCAGCGCGAACGCCACCGCGTTGCCCACAACGAACAGCACCACCGCCCCCAGTGCGCCAATCCAGCTGTGAGCCCACAGTGCCGTCGTCCCGCGCCACACCACCCAGCCAAGCGCGGCGTGAGTCATGCCGAACGCTGCCAGACGGGCGAACGACACCAGGTTGGACCCAAGACGCACCACTAAATCCAGCCCGCCGATCGCGGCCTGCAGCAGTCCGCCGGCGCCGCCACCGGACTCGGCATACAGACCGATCAGCGACAGCAGCAGACCGGCCGCGCACAGCAGCAGCCCAACCGCCACCAGCGCCCGGGGGCCGATCATGTAGCCGCCCAGCACCGCACCGGCGCCGGCGAACACGGTCGCCCCCGCAATCCCCGACGGCGCGTAGACGGCCAGCCGAAACCCGCCCTCACGCCAGCGGTTGATTGCCCCCACGGTGTAAGCGACCCCGAGCAACACCGCCCCGACGGCCAACGCGACCATCAGCAACCGCAGCGGATCATCCAGCGGGGCCAGCCACACCACCGGCACCAGCCCGGTCGGGCCGAAGCATTCCCCGTACAGGACGCCGAACACGCTTGCCGCAATCCCGGCGGCACCGACGAAACTCCACATCGGCCGCAGCGACGGGAACCGGCGGATCCAGCCCAGCCTGATCATCACCGCGGCGATGACAAGCAGCAGTCCGTGGCCGACGTCACCGAACATCATCCCGAACATCACCACATAGGCCAGCCCGGCCCACACGGTGGGGTCGATGTCGTGGTACGGGACGGTGCCGTAGGTGCGCACCAGCGCCGAGAAGCTGCCGGAAAGCCCGGGCCTGGTGGTGAGCAGCGTCGGCGGATCCACCCCTCGCGGGGTGGGCAACGGCACTGCCGCCGCCCCGGCCGCGTCCAGGCGAGCGCCCAGCGTGGATAGCTCGTCGGCCGGACACCAGCCCGGGACCGCTGTCACGTCACCGCGGCGCACCGCGCCTGCGGCGTACCGCTGCAACTGCGCCTCACCGGCTAGCAGATCCGCACGCTCAGCCCGCTCCAGGTCGGCAACGTCTGGCGCAGCGGCCGACAACATCACCGCCGCGCCGCCGCGCGCCGACTCGGGGTGCGCGCCCATCCGCTGCAGCGCCAGTGCTGCCTGACCCGGTGCCCCGTTGTTGTCGGCGGGTTCGTCGAGCTCGACACTGCCGGATCCGGCCACCGCCACCAGCGCATCGCGCAGCGTGTCCGCCCGCGTGACCACCGCGATGCGTTGCATGCGAGCCGGGGTAATACGCCGCGCGAAGGCGCGTCAGCCGTTCAGGCGACGACATCGTAGACGTCCATCGGGCCGCCACCACGCGACGCCAGTGCCAGCGCCGCGCGGCACCGCCAGGCGTCGGAGGCCAACACCGCGACCGCCCCGGTCGTTCGCTCCCGGGTGAACTCGCTGCGGCCGAGCATGGCCAACCCGTCGGCTTCCACCCGCGCCCACCAGCGCGCCTCCGCGGTCCACAAGCCGCCGGCCTCGGTAATGCCGTCGAGCAACCAGCTAACCCGCGTGGCGCACGCATCGGTGAACGAGGCCAGGTCACTGGCCGCCGCCGCAGCGCCCAACACCAGGCGGGCGCGCATCAGCACCGGCTCAGGCAACTCACGCTGTTCCAACAGCCGCCGGCGCGCCACAGTCAAAGCCATCCGCGCGTACGCCCAGTCCCGCGCCTCGGGAACCGCATTGGCCACCCGCGCCGCCCAGCCGATCTGCACCGCCAACGCGATGTCCGACGGTGATTCCGATCCCGGGTCACCCCACACCGTCCGGGCCAGGGTGTGCCGCAACTGCGCCAGCGAGGAAGTCTCGCTCAGCCGCGGCCACGCCGTGGCCAGTGCACCCAGCGTGTAGGGCGGGCGGACCGGCGCACCCGCCAACCGCCGGGCGTGGGCAGTGATGTTGCTGGCTTCGAAGCCAGCAGCCAGCGCGCGGATGGCCTGTGCGCCCTGCGCCGGTTGCCATCCGGCCAGCACACGCAGATGCCACAACAGCGCGGCGTACACCGCATGATCGGTGTCGTGCGCGGGCTGTCCCACGGTGATGTCGCGGCCGTACGCGGTACCGGCCAGCGCGTGCTGCGCGTCGGTCAGCGAGTTCATCGCCGCGAGGGCCCGGGCGCGCCCCGCGCCCAACCGCCGATTGAGCAGGGCTTTGGCGCGCACGTTGCCCGCCACCCACTGAGCGCTCACCGGTCGCTCTCCGCCGTCGCGGAGCGTACGAGGGCATCGAGCCAGCCCCGCGCCTGAGCGGCCACGGTGTCGACGTCATGCGCTAACCGCTCGTCGGCCCGCTGGCGCAGGCGCGCGATCTCGGCCTCCGTCTGGCGTCGCATGTCGTCCTCATCGGCGCCCGCTTCGCGCAGCGCGTCCGCTTCCGATTGGGCTCGCACTCTCTCTGCGTCGTCACGGGCTTTCGCCACGAGTTCGGCCGCCTGCCGGTGGGCGGCGCGGCGGATCTCCTGCGCCCGATCGACGGCGGCCTGGCGGGTCTGCGCTGCCTCCTCTTGCGCATCGTCCAGGAGTGCCAGCACCGCGGTGAGCTCGGCCGTCGCGTCAGCGCTGCGATCCACCGGGATGCCGGGACGGCCGGCGGCGCCCGGTGTGCCGGCGGGACGGAAGCGGTCCAGAATATTTCGCCACTGCGGCACCGCATCCTCCTTACCGGCATCTGGGCTGAAAAGCGTTACGCGGGAGATGTTTTGGGCAGCCCCCGAGGCAAGATCGCCGGCCAACGTGCGCCACCAACCCGCAACACAAACGTGCAGCGTCCAGGCTAATAGGGGCTGGTCAAGAAGTAGCAGAGTCCAATGGCCTTACTGCGGATTGGCCCCGACCCCTCGGTTTCAGGCGAGGGGCTACGCAGTGCGGGCCGCAAAGATACCGTATATCCGGCAGTTGTACCGGGCGGAGTCGTCGTACCGTCATCCCAACCACTGTTCGCAATTGTCGGAGGTCGGCCATGCTGGACCTGGCATTCGTTGCGCTGCTGATCGGCCTGGCTGCGCTTGCCGTCGGGTTCGCCGCCGCATGTGATCGGTTGTTGGGTCCCGACGAGCCTGTGCTGTCGGAGACGGGTCGTGAGGGCGCAGCGCGGACCGAGCTTGAGTCGGCATGACGTTCGACGATGTGACCGGAATCGTCATCGCGGTGTTGCTGGGTGCTTACCTGGTCTACGGGCTGGTCCGGCGCGGGGACGTGTAGATGTCTGCAGCGAGTTGGGCACAGATCGCCGCGGTGTTCGCGCTGCTGGTCATCAGCACCCCGATTTTGGGCGGTTACCTCGCCAAGGTGTACCGCAATGAGAAGGCGCCCGGCGATCGGGTGTTTCAGCCCGTGGAGCGACTGGTCTACCGCCTGCTGCGCATCGACCCACATGGTGAGCAACGCTGGATCGCCTACGTCGGCTCGGCGGTAGCGCTGACCGTCGTCGGCGTGCTGCTCAACTACCTTCTTTTTCGCGTGCAGCACGTGCTGCCGGGCAATCCCGATCACCTCCGCGGAGTAAGTCCGCCACTGGCGTTCAACACCGCGGTCAGCTTCGTGACCAACACCAACTGGCAAAACTACACCGGCGAATCCACGATGAGCCAGTTCAGTCAGATGTTCGCGCTGGTGGTGCATCAGTTCTTGTCGGCGGCTACCGGGATGGCGCTGGCAGCGGCGTTCATCCGCGGCGTGATTCGCACGCGGACAACGACATTGGGAAATTTCTGGGTCGACACGGTGCGGTCTCTGGTGCGGGTGTTGGTGCCGCTGAGTTTCGTGTTCGCCATCGTGCTGCTCGCGGCCGGGGTGATCGACAACTTCCACCCGACACAGGTCGTGCCGACGATCTCGTCGGTGAGCACACACTCCACGGGCGCCGCAGCTCAGCAGAGCATTCCGGGTGGTCCGGTGGCGAGCATGGTGCCGATCGAGATGATCGGCGACAACGGCGGCGGCTATTTCGGCGCCAATATGGCACACCCATTCGAGAACCCGAACCCGATCGTCAACGTGCTCACCATCTGGCTGGCCGCGGCGATTCCGTTCGCCTTCCCGTGGGCTTACGGCCGGCTCGTTGGATCCATGCGGCAAGCGACGGTGGTGATCGTGGCCATGGTCACCCTGTATGCGCTGTCGTTGGTCGCGGTGTCCGCTCTGGAGGCTCACGGCAACTCCCATCTCGCGCAGTTCAGCGTCGCCCAGTCCGCCACGGGCACCAATCCCGGCGGCAACCTGGAAGGCAAGGATCTGCGGCTCGGGGCGACCGGCTCTGCGCTGGGCGTCGTCACCATGACCGGCACCTCTACCGGCGGGGTGAACTCCGCTGTGGAGAGTTACACGCCGTTGGGCGGCGGCCTGCCGATGTTGGACATGATGCTCGGGGAGGTCATTCCCGGCGGCACCGGCACCGGTCTCTACGGGATGTTGATCTTTGTGATGATCACCGCGTTCATCGCCGGGCTCATGGTCGGGCGAACGCCGATGTACCTGGGTAAACGCCTGTTGGCAGGCGACATGACACTGGCGGCGATCTACATCCTGGTGCTGCCGGTCACGGTGTTGACGTTCGCCGGCGTCTCGCTGCTGCTGCCGTCGGCCGCCCACCAGATATCCACGACCGGGCCGCACGCGGTGACCGAGGCCGTTTACGCGTTCACCTCTGCCGCACACAACAACGGGTCGGCATTCGCCGGGCTGGCCGGCAACACCCTCTGGTACAACTCGACGCTGGGTCTGGCCATGTGGGTCGGGCGGTTCTTCGAGATCATCCCCGCGCTGGCGCTGGCGGGCTCACTGGCGCGCAAACGCAGGTACACGGTCACCGCCGGAACCTTGCGTACCGACACGCCGCTGTTCACCGCGCTGCTTGCCGCGATCGTCGTGATCTTGGTGGGTCTCACCTACTTCCCGGTGCTGGCTCTCGGACCGCTGGCCGAGCACTTCTCCGGGCACTTCGGAGTCTGAGCGATGACGACGCAGACGGCTGTCCCACCCGGTCGGCACCTGGGCCGCGAAACGCGCCAGCTGCGCGAGTTGTCGATCCTGAATCCCCGCATCGTGCGCAGAGCCATCATCGATGCGCTGCTCAAACTCGATCCACGACTGATGGTGCACAAGCCGGTGATGTTCGTGGTCTATATCGGCAGCATCTGGACCACGCTGCTGTTTGTGCGCGATGCACCCAGATCCAGTGGGACAGACAACCTGTTCACCGGCCTGGTGGTGCTGTTCTTGTGGTTCACGGTGCTGTTCGGCAACTTCGCCGACGCGATGGCCGAGGGCCGCGGCAAAGCGCACGCCGACGCGTTGCGCCGCGCCCGGCAGGAAACCGTCGCCCACATTCTGCAGCCCGACGGCACCGTGGTGGACACACCCTCCACGGAGCTGAAAGTCGGCGACCGCTGTGTCATCGAGGCTGGGCAGGCAATTCCCGGCGACGGTGAGGTCATCGAAGGAATGGCGATGGTCGACGAATCGGCCATCACCGGTGAGTCGGCCCCCGTGGTGCGGGAATCAGGCGGTGACCTGTCAGCGGTCACCGGCGGCACCGTGGTGCTGTCCGACCGCATCGTCGTATCGATCACCTCCCCGCCCGGGCAAACCTTTCTGGATCGCATGATCGGGCTGGTGGAGGGCGCCAACCGCCAACGAACGCAAAACGAGCTGGCCCTGACCGTGGTGCTGGTCAGCCTGACGTTCATCTTTCTGGTCGCTGTCAGTACTTTCCAGTTGGTCGCGATCTTCTCGGGCGTCAAGCAGCCGATCGTATTGCTGGTTGCCCTGCTGGTGCTGCTGTCACCGACCACCATCGGGGCATTGATTTCGGCTATCGGCATCGCCGGCATGGACCGCATGATCCGCCACAATGTGCTGGCCATGTCGGGGCGGGCGGTGGAAGCCGCCGGTGATGTGACCACGCTGTTGTTGGACAAGACCGGCACCATCACGTTCGGCAACCGCATGGCCACCGAGTTCGTCCCGGTCGGCCACACCGACGAGCACGCCTTGGCCGACGCGGCGCACCTGTCGTCGCTGGCCGACGAAACACCCGAGGGCCGCTCGATTGTGGAGTTCGCCCAGCACCACCACGGCTGCCAACCGAGCGACATTGCCGGTGCGAACCTGGTCAATTTCAGCGCCAAGACGAAGATGTCCGGCATCGACTTGCCAGACCGCAAAATCCGCAAAGGCGCCGTGGCAGCGGTCAGCGACTGGGTACGGGCCAACGGCGGTACCGTGCCACCGGATATGGACGGCATCGTGGCGCGCATCGCCACCAGCGGCGGCACCCCGCTGGCTGTTGCCGATGAGCACACCTTGCTGGGCATCATCCACCTCAAAGACACTGTCAAGCCTGGCATTTCGCAGCGCCTGGCCGCCATGCGGCCGTTCGGAATCCGCACCGTGATGGTTACCGGCGACAATCCGGCCACTGCCGCGGCCATCGCCGCCGAGGCCGGTGTCGACGAATTCATCGCCGAGGCGACCCCGGAAGACAAAATGGACCGGATTCGCGCCGAACAGGCCGGCGGCGACCTCGTCGCGATGACCGGTGACGGCACCAACGACGCGCCGGCCCTGGCTCTGGCCGATGTCGGGGTGGCCATGAACAGCGGCACGCAGGCTGCCAAGGAGGCCGGCAATCTGGTCGACCTGGACAGCGACCCGACCAAGCTCATGGAGATCGTCCAGGTAGGAAAGCAGCTGCTGATCACCCGCGGTGCGTTGACGACGTTCTCGGTCTGCAATGACGTAGCCAAATACTTTGTCGCGATCCCGGCGATGGTGCATGCCGTCTTTCCGGAGTTAGGAGCGATCGACATCCTCAACCTGCACAACCCGCACACCGCGATCCTTTCCGCGGTGATCTTCAACGCGATCATCATCATGCTGATGATCCCGCTGGCACTGCGCGGTGTTCGCGTCAAGGCGATGGGCGCCACCGCAATGCTGCGCCGGAACGTACTGATCTACGGGGTCGGCGGACTGATCACCCCGTTCGTGCTCATCAAGCTGATCGACATCACCATCGTCGCGCCGATAGGCATCCACTGATGCTGCGCGCTCAACTGGTCCCCGCGGTCCTGCTCACTGGTGCTGGCCAGCCTGGTGCTGGGCGTCGCCTACCCGCTCGCCACCTACGGCATCGGACAACTCGCCTTCCGGCATCAGGCCGACGGCTCACTGATCAGCCGCGACAATCAGGTCGTCGGCTCAAGTCTGCTCGGTCAATCGTTCACAGATCCCGCCGGCAACCCGTTGCCCGAGTACTTTCAGCCCCGGCCCTCGGCCGCGGGAAACGGCTACGACGGCACAGCCAGCGGAGCCAGCAACCTCGGCCCCAGCGATCCGAAGCTGCTCGCTGCCATTAGTGAACGAGCCGCTGCTTACCGCGCCTTCAACCACTTGCCCGGCGATGCGGCGGTGCCCGTCGACGCGGTGACCGGCTCCGGGTCGGGTCTCGATCCAGACATCTCGGTAGCCAACGCCGACTTGCAGTCGGGGCGGGTCGCCGCCGCTCGGCATCTGCCGCCCGAAACCGTGGCGGCGCTGGTGCGCGACCACACCACCGGACGCGCGCTGGGGTTTCTGGGGGAGACCGTGGTCAATGTCGTCGAGCTCAACCTTGCGCTCGATCAGCAGCAGCCGCGGCCACACTGACGATTACCGCTGGGGCGCTGTCCGGACCGGTTTCCGTGCGTAGCGACGCGTCGATTGCCTCGAGCAGGTCGCGCGCCGCCTCGACGGTGAAGCGATCACCGCGACCGTTGGCAAGCCCATGCTCGGGATGGCCAGTCTGGAACCGGATTTCGACCCGGTCGCCGCAAAGCGTCGCGGCGATCGTCGGCGTGCCACCCGGGGAACTGAGCCGGATCGCGTTGGCGGCTAAGGCCGTCACCACCCGAGTGAGCACCGCAGCGTCGGAAACCACATTGGGCATGTCTTCTGGCAGCGCGACATCCACGGCGTGTCGACCGGGACCAAGCTCGTCGAGCGCAGCAGCCACCACCTCGGCGACATCCACTTGACGTATTCGCACATCGAGCGCACCAGCCCGGGCCTTCGCCACATCGCTTAGTTGGTTTGCCAGTACGCCGATCCGGTCCACCGCGCTCTCCAGCGTGTCGATCGGCTCACCTTCCCGCGCCACAGCCGGTATCGCGCGTAGCGCCGCGACAGCCCGCTTGGCCCAGTCGACGCCCTCGGTAAGGGCGCGACCGGCGGCGGCGGCCAGCGCCGTTCGCATGCGCTCGCTCTGGGCCTGCTGTTCGGCGCCGGCGGCGCGCTGGCTGAGCCTGCGCTGGCCCAGATACTCGGCGATCTGCGCGGCGCACGCGGTGAAAATCTCTAGGTCAGCTGCCGATAACGCCGGGCCGCGCCCGCCGAGCATCGACGAAGGATCCAGCTCGGCCTGCACCGTGGCCTGCCCGGGCAATTCCGGGGGGCGATTCCCGCAGCTGGCGCTGACAACCCAGCCACCTTTGTCACCGGGTTGGCCACCCGGCGCGGCCGTCCGGCGTTCCAGCACGCTCAACCCGTCCAACCCGAACGTCTCACGCACCAACTCCAGCAGCCGGGGAAGCTCGCCCTCCCCGCGCAGCATTGCCTCGGCCATCGACGTCAGCACCGCAGCCTCGGCGCTTGAGCGGGCAGCCAGCCGCCGCCGCCGCGCACTGACTTCCACCGTCCAGCTCACCAGCACCGCCACCGCCACATACACGACTAATGCCACAGCATCGTTGAACAGCGCGACCCGGAGCGAATACAGCGGCCGGGTCAGAAAGAAATCCGCGGCCGCCACGGAGACCACCGCGGCGACCAGCGCCGGATACCACCCCCCCACCACGGCTATCAGGACGATCACGAGCAGATACACCAGCAAATCACTCGCCAGGCTCAGCCGCGACCGGACCAGTCCCAACAGGATTGTCACCGCCGGCAACAACACCGCCATTAGCACCAGCGACCGCAGCCGTTGGCGCGGACTGACACCGCGGAGCTGCGGGAGCCGTCCCGCAAATCTTGCCGGCGTCTTATCGGTCACCACGTGCACATCCAAGGTGGCATCCAGCCGAGACAGCTTGCGGGACACCACTTCCCGGCCAGTCAGAAGTTTCCACCCGGCGCTGGGACGGCTGACGCCGATCACCAGTTGCGTGGCGTTTTCGTGTCGTGCGAATTGAGCTAGCGCACTACTGACGTCGGCGCCGACTACCTGATGCCAACTACCGCCCAGCCCTTCGACCAACGAGCGCAGCGTGGCCAATCTGGCCGGGTCGGCGCCCGGACGTCCGTCGCTGCGTGCCACGTAAACGGCCATCAGATCGCTTCCTGGTGTGCGGGCGGACAGCCGCGCGGCCCGCCGAATCAGCCCCTCACTTTCGGGACCGCCTGATACGCCCACCACGATGCGCTCCCGGGCCTCCCAGCCCGCGCTGATACCGTGCTCGCTGCGGTAACGGCGCAGGCCCTCATCAACCCGATCGGCTACCCACAACAGCGCCAGTTCCCGCAGCCCGGTGAGATTACCCGGCCGGAAATAGTGCGACAGCGCCGCGTCGATGCGATCGGGCGGATAAATGTCGCCGGCGACCATGCGTCGGCGCAACGCTTCCGGCGACAAGTCCACGAGTTCCAGTTCGTCCGCCTGGCGCACCACCGCGTCGGGCACCGTTTCGCGCTGCTCGACTCCGGTCATCTCAGTCAGCACATCGCCCAATGACTCCAGATGCTGAATGTTGAGCGTCGTGAGCACATCGATACCGGCGTCGAGTAACTCCTGAACGTCCTGCCAGCGTTTCGGATTGCGGGAACCGGGAGCGTTGGTGTGCGCCAGTTCGTCGACCAACGCTAGTTGCGGGCGGCGAGCAAGTACCGCATCAACATCCATCTCCGGCAGCACCCCGCCTCGATGTCGGACATAACGCCGGGACACCACCTCCAGCCCGGCAACCAGCTCTTGAGTCGCCCGCCGGCCATGCGGCTCGATGAAGCCGATCACGCAGTCGACGCCCTGCCTGCGCTGGCGGTGACCTTCGAGCAGCATCTCGTAGGTCTTGCCCACCCCCGGAGCAGCACCTAGGTACACACGGAGCCGTCCCCGTGCCATCAGCAGCCGATTTCTACGACTGTGTCGGCGTGGCCGTCCACGCGCACCAGCGTAAACCGGTTCGCCACTGCGACGAAGAGCTCTGGGCCAACGCGCGTTGTCAACCGTCAGTTCGTGGCTACCGCAGCGGAAATCGATTGGCTCACTGTGTAACTGTCGATTCCCTCGGTTCCGAGTTCGCGACCGTAGCCACTGTTCTTGACGCCGCCGAACGGTGCCGCCGGATCCATGATGTAGCCCTCGTTGACGCCGAAGGTGCCGGACCGCACCCGAGCCGCGATGCCGTACCCGCGGTCGACGTCGGCGGTGAACACCGAGCCGGCCAGCCCGTACTCGGAGTCGTTGGCGATCCGGATCGCCTCGTCCTCGTCACGGTAGGAAATGACGGTCAGCACTGGGCCGAAGATCTCCTCGCGCGCAATCCGCATGTCATTGTTTGCGTCACTGAACAGTGTCGGCCTTACGTACCAGCCGGTGTCGAGACCGTCGGGCATGTCGGTGCCACCGGTCACCAGCCGCGCCCCTTCACGTTTGCCTAGTGCGATGTAGCCCCGGACCCGCTCCTGCTGGCGCTGCGCCACCAGCGGACCGATCTGGGTGTTGGGATCCGCGGGATCGCCCACCGTCATGGACTCCAGCGCGGCCGCCAAAGCGTCCACGAACTCGTCCTTGCGCGCCGCCGGCACCAGGATCCGGCTGAGCGCGTTGCACACCTGGCCGCTGTTGGCGAGGCTGGCCATCTGAATTCCGGTGGCGACGACCGAGGGGTCGGCGTCGTCGAGCACGATGGCCGCCGACTTGCCACCCAGTTCGAGGCTCACCTGCTTCAGCCCCTCGGCGCACGCAACGGCCACTTGCCGGCCGACCGCCGTGGACCCGGTGAACGAGACCTTGTCGACGCCAGGGTGGCTCACCAGGAGTTCACCGACATCGCGACCGCCGGGCACCACGTTCAGGACACCGGGCGGAAAGTCGGCTTCGGCGACCAAATCGGCGAGAAGCTGTGCATCGAGCGCCGACTCGGGTGCGGGCTTGAGCACCACCGAGCACCCGGTCAACAACGCCGGCACGACCTTGCAGACAGTGAGGAACTGCGGCATGTTCCACGGCACCACCGCGCCGACGACTCCCACCGGTTGCTTCACAATCCGGATGTCCTTGCCATACAGTCCCGGACGTACTTGCTGCCACTTGTAATTTGCCGCCAAGCCACAGAACGCCGAGATCATGGTGAGCGGTAACCGGACCTGCGCCATTTTGGCAAAGGTGATGGGAGCGCCGATCTCGGCCGAGATCAGCGCGGCCATATCGGCTCGCCGCTCTTTGTAGATGCCGGCCAGCCGGGTAATTGCCTCGATCCGTTCGGCGGGTTGCATTCGCGGCCACGGTCCGGTGTCGAATGCCGTCCGCGCGGCGTCGACAGCCCGGTTCACATCCGCGGGTCCCGCACAGGCGGCGTGGCCGATGACCGCCTCGGTGTGCGGTGATATCACCGTGATTGCGGCGTCCAAGTCCGGCCCAGAAACTGGGGTGGCCCACTTCCCATCGATGAACAGTTGATCCCTCTCGTACATCAATCTCCTTGAAGTTCTTTGGATCTCAGAGTCAGGTGTTGCGACCGCCGTTGACGCCGAGTATCTGCCCGGTGATGTAGCCGGCTTCCTCAGACACGAAAAACGCACACGCCGCGGCAATATCCTCGGGCCGGCCCACTCGGCGCACTGGCGTGCGCTTGATGTGATCCTCCACGGTGCCGCCGAGCAGGTGTCGCCGTTCGGCGCTGCGCAACATCGGTGTGTCGACAAACCCCGGCGGCACGGCGTTGACGGTGATCCCGCACGGACCGTATTCGAGCGCGAGCGACTTGGTCAGGCCGTTCACCGCGGACTTCGCCGCCACGTAGTGGGCCATGAACGGCTGCCCGGAGTGGGTGCTGGACGACGAGATGTTGACGATGCGTCCCCATCCGGCCTCGACCATGTCGGGTAGCACGGCCTGAGTGGTGTGGAATACGCCGTTCAGGTTCACATCGATCACCTTGGACCATTCCTGAAAGGACAGATCCAAGAACTTCTTGAAACCTTCCACCCCGGCCGCGTTGACCAGCACCAGGATCGGGCCGTACGCGTCGCGGATCGCCGATACGGCGGCGTCGACCTGCGCACGGTCGGTGACGTCGGCGACATGGCCGAACCCGTCGTCAGTGGGTGTCAGATCGATGACAGCCACCCGAAATCCGTCACTGCGCAATCGCTCGGCAACAGCACGGCCGATCCCTGAAGCACCGCCGGTCACGACCGCCGTCTTCACGCCCAAACCCCGAGGCAGGCTATGCCGGCGATTGTCGTGCACATCAGCGCTTACCTCCACGGCCCTGAGCGATCGCCCAAACGGTTGGCTTCACATGCCTATCACCCGGTATCCACCACGGTCAAGTTGATGCCATGCCGGCCGGGATTCAGCGGCACAAAGCGCCCCGAAATGGTCTATCGCGGCGAGTTGTTGATTGTTAGCGACCGCCCAACTTAGAGTCCGTTGATGGACAGGCCCCCGTTTCGCTTCGCGGTGCAAGCGACCAACGCCGCCGGGGCGCGTGAGTGGCGCGATACCGTTCGCAAAGTCGAAGATCTCGGGTATTCAACACTTTTCCTTGCGGATCACTACCTGGGCCCGGGCCCCGCGCAACGGGCTGCGCGCACCCCTCGCCAAGACCTGGCCCCCATCGCAGCGATGGCAGCAGCGGCCGCCTACAGCGAGACGTTGCGCATCGGGTGCCGGGTGTTCTGCATCGACTATCACATACCGGCAGTATTGGCCAAGGAAGCGGCAACACTTGATCTTCTTTCCGACGGTCGTCTCGAGCTGGGTATCGGAGCCGGCTGGAGCGAAATCGAGTACACCGCGCTGGGTCTCGACTTCGACCGTCCGGGCCGGCGAATCGCCAAGCTGGCCGAAGTCGTCTCCCTCATCAAGGCCCATTGGCAAGGCGAAGAACTGGACTGCTCGGGTGAGTTCGTTCGGGTGCGCGGGTACGCGGGAAGACCACGCCCGGTGCAGCGGCCGCATCCTCCGATCATGATCGGCGGGGGCGGACCGCGCGTCCTCTCGCTCGCCGGCCGCGAAGCCGACATCGTCAGCATGTCCAGCGTGCCCTTCGTGGCACGCGACGCCGACGGCCTCGATCCGCAGGCGGTCGCGCAGCGCCGCGCCGGTTACGTCCAGGCCGCGGCCGGCGAGCGCTACCGCCATCTGGATGTCGAGAGTTCCCCGTACTTCACCGAGATCACCGACGACCCCGAGACCGTTCTGGCAGGTGTGGCGGCGTCGACGGGGATCTCGGCCGACCTGTTGCGCAACCATCCCAACGTTTTGATCGGCTCGCCGGAACGCGTTGTGGAAATGCTGTATTCGCGACGGGAAACCTTCGGCGTCAACTACGTCACCGTGCAGCAGTGCCAGATCGAGTCCTTCGCACCGGTGGTGGCGCTGCTGAACGGGCACTAAGCCTTGACCGCTGCGATCCGAGGTGCAAGCATGGCACCTGCATGATTTGGGCGATCGCTCAAATGGTGCGCGGGCCACTTTCACCACCGCGGGAAAGAGACAGCTCAATGGCAAAGCGGACCAGATACAGCGAGTACCACGATCGGTACGCCAACTATCGACTCGAGCTCTCCGACGACGGAATCCTGTTCATGCAGTGCCACACCAACGGCGGCAGCCTGGTGTGGGACTGGCGGGCACACGACGACATGTCGGATGTGTTTGCCGATATCGCCGGGGATCGCGAGATCAAAGTGCTAATCCACACCGGCGCCGGCGAAAACTACAACGCCAACTGGGGACGCATGCCCAATGGCGACCCCGTAGAGAAGCCCGAGTATCTGCTGATGCCCGGCACCCGCGGTCTGCTCAAACTCGATGAAAAAGCTTGGTATGCAAGGCATCTGATCACCAACGTGCTCGACGTCGATGTTCCGATGATTAGCGCCGTCAACGGCCCGTGCAACATGCACTCCGAGGTGCCGCTGCTCGGCGACATCGTGCTGGCCTCAGAAGACGCCTATTTCCAGGACGCATCGCATTTCCCCCGCGGCCAGGTGCCAGGTGACGGCCAACATGTCATCTGGAGCTTTTTGGCCGGCCACACCCGCGCCCGCTACTTCCTGTTGACCGGCATGAAGCTCAGCGCGCAGGAAGCCAAGGAATGGGGCGTGGTCAACGAGGTGCTGCCCAAAGACCAATTACTCGACAGGGCTTGGGAACTCGCTCGCGAACTGGTCAAGCGCCCACCGCTGACGCTGCGCTACTCACGTCAGCTCTTCACCAACCCACTCAAGCGGGCTTTCATCGACGAACTCGGCCACGGCCTGGCGCGGGAAACCTACGCGCAGCGGGCCTTTTTCCCGTTCGGCGGCGAGATGGCGCCGCTGGATCGGGCGTGGGATGACCAGCCCTGGTCAAAAGCGGAGCCAACACCGGTGACCGACGGTCAACGCAATGAAGGAGTCCCATCGTGACCAGCATCCAACAGCGACTGTCGACCGGCCGGGGCAAGTTCACCACCGACTATCCCGAACTCGGGACCGGCCCAGTCAGCTACGAAGATTCCATCTCCGAAGAATTCTTCGCCGCTGAGCGCAAAGCGGTGTTCGAGCGAAACTGGTTGTGCGTCGGACGTATCGAGCGGTTGCCGCGCAAGGGTTCCTACTTCACCCGCGACCTACCCGGGCGCCTTGCCTCGATCGTGATCGCCCGCGATCGCGGTGACACTGGGGACACCGTGCACGCGTTTCACAACGTGTGTGCCCACCGCGGCAACAAGGTCGTGTGGCAGGAGCACCCCGGGCGAGAGTCCTCGGGAACCTGTCGCGCGTTCGCCTGCAAGTACCACGGTTGGCGGTACGGCCTGGACGGCAAGGTCAACCACATCACCAACGAAGGCGAGTTTTTCGACCTCGACAAGAGCACACTGCGGATGCCGCCGGTGCACTGCGAGGTCTGGGCGGGTTTCATCTTCATCAACCTCGCCGACGACCCGGTGCCGCTGCGGAGTTTCCTCGGCGACGGGCTGTTGGGTATCGAGGCCTATCCATTCGAGAAGATGACGCAGCATTACGGGTTCTCCACCCGGATCAACGGGAACTGGAAGCTGGCCGTCGACTCGGTATGCGAGTGGTACCACCCGCCGTATGTGCACGGTCGCTTCATCGACCCTGATGTCTCCAAAGCCGAGAAGATGGTGCCGCCCGTCGACGCCTACCACTACGAACTGTTCCGGCCGCACATGCTCACCTCGGTCCCCGGACCGCCGCCGCTGCCGCCCCGCGAACCTCGTACCGCAGGACCTGCCCGCCAAGACCAGCGTTGGGTCTACAAGCTGTTCCGCGCCGGGCTTTTCGGGCCCGACGATATTCCGGATATAGGGCCTCCGCCTGATTTTCTGAACCGCGGCAACATCGCATCGTGGGGCAACGACCAGTTCTGGATCTTTCCGAACATTTCGATCCAGATCTGGGCGCGCGGCTACTACATCACCTACACCTATTGGCCAGAGACCGTCGACTCGCACATCTACGAGATCGACATGTACTTCGTGCCGCCGGCGAACGCACGAGATCGCCTGGCGCAGGAGTTGGTGGTCGACAGCACGATTGAGTTCGCGATGCAGGACGTGAACACCATCGAAGCCACGCACTCGGCGCTGAAGACACGGGCACAGAACACGTTCCACCTCAGCGACCAGGAATTGCTCATCCGCCAGTTCCACACGGTCATCCGCGACACCGTCGCCGCCTACCAGTCCGCCAACACCGCACGGGAGGCGTGATGTCCAGTTTGGGATTGCCGGAAGGGTTCTCCGATCTCGAACGCTTTGTCGCCGATTGGGCGTTGCCGACGCGGGGCCAACGCTACGAGGCGCGGCTATCGAAGCCCTACGACGAACTCGTCACGTTCTACGACGCCATCGCCCCGAGGGCCGACGAGGCGATCGCCTACCTGAATCGGCTCGACATCAACGCATTACCGGACGATGCGACCAGGTTGCTGCACCTGCTGTACTCGATGATCCTGGTCTCCTACGCCGTCAACGTGTTCAAGCAGAACCGCATCCCGGACTCCGGCGCCGCCTTCTTCGACATGGTCGTCGGGCCGGCGGTCTGATTTGAGCGGATGCGTCTGTGGCTAACGCCGCCTTGCCGCTGTCCGGCTTACGGGTGCTCGACATCGCGACGCTGGCCGCCGGGCCGCTGGTCGCCACGGCGCTCGGTGAGTTCGGCGCCGAGGTGATCAAAGTCGAGGAGCCTCGCGCCGGGGACCCGTTGCGCACCTGGGGTGCCCGCCGCGACGGTGTGGGCCTGGTCTGGAAAAGCGTGAGCCGCAACAAGAAGTGCGTCACACTCGACCTCCGCAGTGCCGATGGCCGGGGTGTGCTGCACCGGCTTCTCGACATCAGTGACGTGCTGGTGGCCAACACCAGGCCGAGCACCCTGAAGCGCTGGCAGCTGGATTACGAGTCCGTGCATGCGCGCCATCCGGAACTGATCATGCTCCACGTCACCGGGTACGGCCGCGGCGGACCTGCCAGCGACCGGCCCGGGTACGGAACACTGGCCGAGGCGATGAGCGGATTCGCCCACGTCACCGGCCAGCCGGGCGGAGCGCCTACCCTACCCCCGTTCATGTTGGCTGACGGGGTCGCATCGCTTGCCGCGACCTACGCGGTCATGATGGCCTTGTATCACCGCGACGTGCACGGCGCATCAGGCCAACTCGTCGACGTCAGCCTCATCGAACCCCTCGCTCGTCTGATCGAGCAGTCGACGCTGGCCTACGACCAGCTCGGCGTGGTCGAAACCCGTACCGGAAACCGCGCCGACGCCAGCGCACCGCGCAACGTATACCGCACATCCGACGATCAGTGGATCGCGATGTCGAGTGCCTCCGCCAGTACCGCGGCGCGGGTCTATCGGGCGATCGAAAGACCCGATCTGGCAACCCGTCCGGAGTATGTCGAGCATGTGGCACGTCAGGAGCGGGCTGCCGAGATCGACGACCTGGTATCCGCTTGGGTCGGCAAGCACACCCTGGAAGACGCGATGGCGGTGTTTCTCGATGCGGGTGTGGCGGCGGCCCCGGTCTACGACGCCCGCCAGCTCCTGGCCGACCAACACTTGCGTGCCCGCGGCACGTTCGTTGTCGTCGACGATCCGGAGCTGGGCGCGGTCACCGTGCAGGCGCCGATCGCGATGTTGAGCGAAACACCCGGTTGTGTAAGGCATCTGGGTCCGCGGCTGGGCGCCGACAACGACGCCGTCTACGGCGGGTTACTGGGTATGGACGCCGATCGCCTCAACACCCTTCATGCCGCAGGCACGATCTGATCTGCACCGGAGGAAGAGATGACAAGACCACGCAGGCGGCGCTCGGAGTTGGCCACTCCGGCCAGCAGCGAGCACATGTGTGAAAGAGCCGCACACGCGGGCGCCGATCTGGTGTTTCTCGACCTGGAAGACGCATGCGCGCCCCAGGCCAAGGAGTCTGCCCGCAGCACCGCGGTGAGCGCTCTCACCGAGCTCGACTGGGGCACGACCCTGCGGGCCGTGCGTGTCAACGGCCTCGAAACCGAGTGGTGTCACGGCGATATCGTCGAGCTGGTCACCGGCGCACGCGACAGGCTTGATGTCATCATCGTGCCTAAGGTGCGGTCCGCGCGCGACGTCTGGTGGGTGGATGTGCTGCTCACTCAGCTCGAGGCGAAATTGCAGTTGTTCCGCCCGATCGCCCTGGAGGCGCTCATCGAAGAGGCCGAGGGACTGGTCAACGTGGCCGAGATCGCTCGGGCCAGCCCCCGCTTAGAGGCACTGATCTTCGGCGCGGGAGATCTGTCGGCGTCACTGCGGTCCCGCGTCGACGGTAACTTCGACCCCGCCGGTGAATACCCCGGCGATTTCTGGCACGCCGTGCGGATCCAGGTGCTCGCCGCGGCGCGGGCCGCCAACATTGACGCCATCGATGCGCCGTATCCGGCTTACCGGGACATCGATGGTTATCGGCGTAACGCCAAGCAGGCCAGCGTGCTCGGGTTCGACGGCAAGTGGGCAATCCATCCGGCCCAGGTGCCCGTCGCCAATGCAGTGTTCACACCGGCACCCGAGGAGGTTGCGGAGGCTCAGTCCGTAATCAGCGACTACCGGCGTGCGGAGGCGAGCGGTCTGGGGGCCCTGGGCAGAAACGGCAAGCTTGTTGACGCGGCCCTCATCAGGCACGCACACAACGTGCTACGCAGGGCCGGGGTGCCGGTCGACACCGGCGCGGATACCGCAGGTGGCGCGCATCGTGTTCAATGAGCCATTCGGTGATCAGTTTCGTCGCGTCGCAACGGAGGACCACACACCATGACCGCATCCGAACGACCTAAGGCACGCGACTCCACTACTCGCGACATGCTGATAGACGCGACCATCCAGATCATGGTCGAGGAGGGTTACGCCGCAGCCACGTCACGCCGGGTCGCGGCCAAAGCCGGTGTCAAACCGGCATTGGTGCACTACTACTTCCCCACGATGGACGAGTTGTATCTGGCTGTTTTCCGCCGCGGCGCCGCGGTCTACCTGGAGCGCCAGCAGCAAGCATTGGCCTCTGACCGCCCATTGCACGCCTTCTGGGATACCCTCACCGAACCCAAGGACACTCGATTGCTGTTGGAGTTCATGGGACTTGCCAACCATCGCAAGGAGATCCGGGCCGAGATCGCGGCCTGGTCGGAGCGGTGGCGCGAGATGCAGATCACCGCACTGAACTTCATTGTTCGCGAACATGGCATCGACACAGACGAATTCTCGCCCGCGGCTGTCGCGGTCGTCATTGCCTCGATCGGCCGCACCCTCGTGTTAGAGCAGGGACTGGGCACTTCCGGAGGCCACGACGAGGCGGTCGCGCTGGTTAACCGATTCCTCGACCGATTTGAGATGCCGACACCGAAGCCTCGCCGCGAGCGTAGTGCTGCCGACTGATCCTAAGCTTGACTCAGGGCAGTACGACCCGCAGCCGCTCCCAGCCGCGGACTGTAGATGTCGATGCCAATTGTGCTGTGTCGTAGTCGATGTCCCATTCGGGCCAGCGGTTGAGGATCTCGTCCAGCGCGACGCGACCCTCTAGGCGTGCCAGGTTTGCGCCAAGGCAGTAGTGCAGGCCCTTCCCGAAGGTCAGGTGCGAGATGTTGTCGCGATGGATGTTGAACGTGTCCGGATCGGTGTACCGGCGGGGATCGCGATTAGCGGCGCCAAACAGCAGCAGCATGGCGCTGCCGGCCGGAACAGTTGTGCCGTAACACTCGAAATCCTTTGCCATCCAACGAGCGACGTGGGGCCCAGTGGGCTCGAAGCGTAATGTCTCGTCGACGGTACGGTTCAGCAGCGACCGATCCTGGTAGACCTCGCGGCGCTGGTCGGGATGCTCGGCAAGCACCTTGGCCAGCCAGCCGATCAGCCGACCGGTCGTCTCGTTGCCCGCACCGGCGACCACCTGGGTGTAGTGCAGCACCTCTTTGCGTGTCAGCTTTCGGTGCACCCCCTGCTCGTCGTCGAACTCGACATTGAGCAGTGTCGTCATCAAGTCGTCGGACGGGTTTTTGGATCGCCATTCGACGTAGTCGGCGTATATCCGGCCGTCGGCTATGGAGTCGGCGTCAGCAACCTTCAGCGGTGCACCCGGCTTGGTGCGCAGGTTGGCGTCATTGGCGTCGCGAACCGAGATCTGTTCAGACTCAGGGATACCCACCAGCATGCCGATCACTCGCATCGGCATCATCGAAGCGAGCTCGGCAATGATGTCGAATCCCCCGGACCCGACCAGCGGATCCAGGCACCGGATACAGTATTGCCGGATCTGGTCCTCGATGGCGGCCATCCGGCGCGGGGTGAACACCCGCGACATCAGCCCGCGCAAGATCGAGTGCTCCGGCGGATCCTGGAACATCATTACTCCGCCAGGCATGTCGAATTTCGACTGAACCAACTCGAGGATGTCACTGCGACGGCTGGAGAAAACCTCCCAGTTCGCTAATGCCTGCTCGACGTCGGAATGTCTTGATATCGCCCAGAAGTCGTACCGCTCGTTGTAGTAGATCGGGGCCTCTTCGCGAAGCCGCGCGTAGGTCGGATACGGGTCGGCATTGATGCCGATGTCGTAGGGGTCGTAGTAGACGTCCGTGTCGTTTGTGACAGTCATCGATGCTTCCCTCGTGCGTTCGTGTCGGGCTATTTCAGACAGCTGCCGGCATCCACTGGGAGCGCGACGCCGGTGATGTAGCGCGCTTCGTCGGAGGCCAGGAACAACACGGCGTTGCTGATGTCTTCGGGGGTCACCCATGGGATCGGCAGGTAGTGGAAGCTCTGGCACACCGGCGCAAGATCGTCTGGCCCGGGGTTCGCCAAGTCCGGCCGAAAAGCGCGGTAGGTGGCCTCGTTCATCAGCAACGGCGAATTCACATGTGTCGGGAGAACGGCGTTGACCCTGATCATGCGCTGACCCAATTCGACGGCAAACGAACGCATTAGGCCAATCACACCATGCTTCGCGGCGACGTAGTGGCCTACGTGCGGATAAGCCTTGAATCCGGCCACTGAGGACGTCAGGATGATCGAGCCGCCGCGATCGCCTTCCAGGATGTGCAGAACGCCGGCCTTCACCGTCTTCCAAACCCCACTGAGGTTGACGTCGATCATCTCCTGCCACAGTGCCTCGTCGGCCTTGTGTAGTTTTCCCGCCGTCGTACCGATGCCGGCGTTCGCCACGATGACATCCAGGCGCCCCAGCTGTTCGACTCCACTGTCAACCGCAGCTCGCAATGCAGCGTAATCACGAACGTCGACTTCGGCGGTCACGACGCGGCCTCCGGCATCCTTGACCATCCCCGCGGTCAAGTCGAGATCCTCCGGCGTTGCACCGTCTGCGGGCGATGCCTCGAATTTCCGGCAGATGTCGACGGCGATGATGTCAGCGCCCTCCTGCGCGAGCCGGACCACGTGACTTCTGCCCTGCCCGCGTGCCGCGCCGGTCACGAATGCGACCTTGCCGTCCATCCGGCCCATTGCAACCTCCACCCAAGCCTTTTGGGCGATCGCCCAATTTTGTGGCGCACGCCATGTTTAGCAGCACCTTGACGAGCTCGTCAAGAGCACAGTGGTCATGGCATCGCGTCGGCCCAGGCGATATGTCCGTCAAACTCAAGCGTTCTCGCCATGTCGCGGTACCGATCCCGAAAGTCCGTGTAAGCCGCGGCATCGCCGTGAGCCCGCGCCAGTAGGGCTTGCAGTCGCAGCAGCCAGATCTCGCGTATCACCAGACGGTCATCGGCTGGCGCCGCCGCTAACCGCTCGATCGCGGCCTCGGCTTCGACCACGTCACCGTCGGCCACCCGATCGAGCAGTGTCTCCACCAGAACACCCGTCGCTAGAACGCCCCATGCCGGCAGCTTTCCCTCGCGGAACAGATGGTCGACGGCGGCGCGCATGAGCGGTATGGCCCCATCGCGATCTCCACGTCGAGCCATCTCACGCGCCAAGTACACGTTGACGATCGGTAAATCGCCCAGGTTGTGTCCCCGGCGTACGAACACTTCGCTGACCTCGGCCAAGAGCTTTTGTCCGCGGTCACGATCCGCGTCCGTTTGGCGGTGCACCAGCGCTATACCCAGCGTGATGTGGGCGAAAGCCAACACGAGGTCGTCACCGGATCGTTCGGCAATCTGTAGGGCATCCTCGATCTCGCGCATCGCGCGATCGTCGGGCCTCAGCACGCCATACGATATCCCCACCGAGTAGGCGAGGGTGACGACCGTGGCGTAGGACATCGGGTCGGCGCTGCGAGCCATGGCGACGCCCTGCTGCAGGTCGTCGCGCCATCCGGGACGGCCCTGGCAATACCGGGCAATAGCCCGCGACGTAAAGGCGCCAGCTAACGGAGACCCGAAAATGAAGTTGCCTTTAGCCGGATCACCGTCGGCCAGGTCGATGACTGCCTGTGACCACCGCAGCACGTCACTCAATTCGGTGTTCATCGCCTTGGCGTAGATGGCCGCAAAGGATAGCCCCACCGTCAGAGTCGGATCGCCGATGGACTCGATGAGGGCCATGGCTTCGGATGCCAGCTGCGACGCCTCGCGCAGCCGGGCCTGGAACGCGTGGTCCATCACCAGCCCCGCCATTGCGATCGCCAGTGACGCCTTGTCCCCGGCGGCGGCGCACAACTCCCGCAATTCCTCGAAGCCGGCGCCGGCCACGTTCGCATGGACTCGCCAGGCGATCGCGCACAACATGGTGCGCGGCGCGATGCGCATGGCTGCCCGGTACGGGTCCTCGGCAGGCAATGCGTCGGCGATCCTGGTGGCACGCTCCCAACTCAGTCGCGCCGCTCCGATGTCGCGGTTGGTCGCCCACGTTGCTGCGCGCATGTGCCAGCCGTAGGCGGCGTGCAGATCACAAGCGGCCTCCAGATGCTCGGCGATCAGGGCAGCATTCTGGTCGGCCGCTTCCGGCTCGCGGGCCTCGATGGCGGCGGCCAGCCGCCGGTGCATCTGGGCGCGATCGGATTTCAGTTGTGACTCGTAGGCCACGGTACGAATCAGCGGATGGCGAAACACATATTCAGCACGCGGAGTGAATCGCACTTGGTCGACGAGTTCGGCGCTGATCAGCTCCTCAACGCCGGGTTCGATGCCCAGGCCGATCAGCAGATCACAACTGAAGCGAGACCCGATAACCGCCGCGGCGGCAAGCGTCTGTTTCGCTTTCGGGTCAAGCCGGTCGATGCGCGCGGCGATGGTCGCCTGCAGCGTGGCCGGCACGCGCACCTCGGTCACATCAGTGCGGCACGTGTAGTGGCCGCGCTCGCCTACCAGCACCGCGCGTTCGGCGAGCTCACGGGTGATCTCCTCGGCGAAAAACGGGTTACCGGCCGCGCGCCCGGCGATAATCTGGCCGATCTCACCCACTGACGGATCGGGGCCTAACAGTTCGGCGACCAGCGTGGAGATTTCCGAATCACTCAGCGGCGCCAGGGCAATGGTCTGTGCGCCGGCGACTTGGCTTAGAGCCCCGTGGTATTCGGGGCGATAGGTGATCAGCACCAACGAGGGGGTCTGCGGGATCACCGCCACAAAGTCGGCGAGCATGGATTCGCTGACCTCGTCGATCCAGTGCGCATCCTCGATTACAAAGATGGCCGGTTGGCTGCGGGCCAGTTGGGCGGCGTTGATCAGCGCGGTCAACCGCCGCCGCCGCGCGTCCGGGTCGATCTTGGGCAGCTCCACATCGGGATCTGCGATACCCAGCAGATCATCGAGCAGCAGCAGGTCCTGCGGATCGGCGTCGGGAACTTGTGCCCGCACCCGTGCCCGCGCGGTCTGATCATCCAGACCGCTGATCTGCCCAACTGCGTGCAGCAGACGTGCCACCACACTGAACGGGACGTCGGTGGCGTGCGATTCGCAGAAGGTGGAAAACACCTCGACACCATAACTTTTCGCAAGCCGCACGGCTTCCCGGGCCAGTCGGGTCTTGCCGATACCAGGAGGACCGACCACGCCCATCACAGACCCGCGTCCACCCATCGACCGATCCAGCATCGCCGCCAACGTGGCCAACTCCCACTCGCGGCCCACCAATGTCGACTCCGCGGGACCGGTTAGCTGGTGCTGGGCGGCCATGCCCAGCAATTGCCGCGCCGGCACCGCATTCTCGGCACCTTTGATGCGCACCATCTCGGTCTCACCCAGCATCGCCGCGTTCTCGACCACGCGCGCAGTGGATTCGCTGAGCATCACCCCACCCGGCGGGGCGACCGACTCCATCCGCTGAGCCATGCCGACCTGGTCTCCGATGGCGGTGTAACCCAAAGGCCCCGAACCGATCTCCCCAGCGATCACCTGACCAGAATTCAGCCCAATCCGCAGCAGCAGATCCACACCGTCGCAGCGATCGACCTCAACAGCCAGGCGCTTGGCCTCATCCTGAATACCCAGCGCGGCCAAGCAGGCCCGCACAGCGTGATCCTCCAACGCCACCGGGGCGCCGAACACCGCCATGATCCCGTCACCGGTGAACTTGTCCACCGTGCCGCCATAACGGTGCACCACGGCCGAGGCGCGGGTGACCAGCTCGGTCATGATCTCGCGCAATCGCTCCGCACCGACGGCCGCCGCGATATCCATCGAATGCACTACATCGGCGAACAGCACCGTCACCTGCTTGTACTCTGCAGGTTTCGAGGCCGCAGACACCGCGGCACCACATTCGTTGCAGAACTTAGAGTTCGGTGGCAGATCAATGCCACACGCCGTACAGACCAATCCGGTTGTGGTCATGCCATCGCCTCGGCCCACGTGATATGCCCCTCGAAGCCAAGCGATCTCGCCATGTCGCGGTAGCGATTCCTAAAGTCCGCGTAAGCTGCGGCATCGCCGTGCGCCCGCGCCAATAGAGCCCGCAGCCGCAGCAGCCAGATGTCGCGCGGGACGAAGCCGTCCGCGCGCAGGCGTGCCAAGCGCTCGATCGCGGCCTCGGCTTCGGCCACGTCACCCTCGGCCCCGCGATCGAGCAGTGTCTCCACCAGAACACCCGTCGCGCAAACGCCCCACGCCAGCAGGGGTTCCTCGCGGAACAGATGGTCGACCGCGGCCCGCATGAGCGGGATGGCGTCAACGCGATCTCCACGCCGAGCCCTCTCACGTGCCAAGTACACGTTGACGCCCGGCAACTCGGACAGGTTGTGCCTCCGGCGTAGGAACACATCGCTGAGCTCGGCCAGGAGCTTTAGTCCGCGGTCATGCTCTGCAGCCGTTTGGCGGTGTACCAGCGCAAGGCACAGCTGGACCAGTCGCTCGGGGCGGGGCAGGTCACGAAGTGGATGGATGCCCAGCTCGGTCAACCACGCGTCGGTCGGGAGTCGATCGACTACCAGCTGCTCGGTCGCCCCCGATAGCAGGGTCTGGCCCCCGTGCCCCAGATCGCGCAGCCGCGCCGTCCGATTGATCGTCGGCCCGGCGTAGTTACCTTCATCGCGCAGCTGCACCTCGCCGATATGCACACCGATACGCAGCCGGATCGGCGCCAAAGGGGCGCGCTGCAACTCCAAAGCGGCCGCCACCGCATCCGAAGCACGGGCGAACGCCGCCACAAAACTGTCGCCCTCGCCCTGCTCGACCGGCCGCACACCACCGTGTGTGGCAATGATGTCCGACACTGCTTGATTCAGCCGAACGATGGCGGCGGTCATCTCGCCGGATTGGGTCTCCCACAGCCGCGTCGAGCCCTCGACGTCGGCCAACAGCAACGTCACCGTGCCCGTCGGCAAAAGCCCGCTCACGCCAACTTCACTCCAGTCCACCAGCGACGTGTCCACGCGTGGATCGATCTCGCTCATGCTAGCCAGCATGCGAAGGCCACGCGCAGCAAAACATCAGCGGAAACGCGGAGATTACAGTCAATCGAGGGCGGATATCTCCCAGGTCTTCACCACAACGCTTTCCGCACGAGGTTCGTGGTGCGGGCCGCCGTGCTGAACCTGTGAAGATTTGCCGCACGGGTGTGAAGGCTTCGTTAAGAACGTGGCCTTTTCTGCATCAGACCAGCACCGTGGGAGTATGACGCTGTTCGAGCTGCTTCCGTCGCTGCGGCACGGGTTGAACCCGCGCCTCGACCGCGCGATCTGGCCGCTGAGCACCGACGTCGACGAACTGGGCCGGCTGTGCGTCGGCGGAGTGGCCGCTACTGAGGTCGCCGCCGAGTTCGGCACGCCCACCCACGTGGTGGATGAAGAAGACTTTCGGGCCCGCATCCGCTGCTACCGCGCCGCGCTCCCCGACGCCGAGCTGATCTACGCCGGTAAAGCGTTACTGAGCGCCGCGGTGGCTGGGTGGGCCGCAGCCGAAGGCGCCGGCGTGGACGTCCGCTCGGCTGGCGAACTGGCCACCGCTCTGGCCGGCGACGTCCCGCCGTCACAAATCATCCTGAACGGCAATGCGAAGACCGCCGGCGAACTAGACGATGCGGTCGCCGCTGGGGTAGGACGCGTCGTAATCAACACGCCGAACGAGATCGCGCTGCTTGCCGGGCGGGTGCGTCGGCGTCAACGTGTGCTGGTCCGGGTAATTCCCGACATCGAGACCGGCGCGGCCAGCACCGGGGTGCTCGACCAGAAATTCGGCTTTGCCGTGGCGGGCGGCCTGGCGGCCGGTGCGATCAAGCGCGTCATCGATCAGCCGTGGCTGGACTTGGTCGGGCTGCACTGCCAACTCGGGTCGCAGCTCACCGACGCCGGGCTATACGGTGAGGCGATCCGGCAAATGATCGCCGTGATGGCTGAGGTCCGTGACCGCCATCAGGTCGTGCTCACCGAGCTCAATCTCGGCGGCGGACAAGCAATCCCGTACATTTCCGGCGACCCCGAACTCAACCTAACTGCACTCGCCACGGTCATCGACTCCGCACTGCGAACCGCTTGTGCGGAATACGGATATCCCCGCCCGAAGATCGTGATCGAGCCGGGCCGAGCGATCGCCGCGCGCGCCGGGATAACCCTGTACCGGGTGATCGCCGTCAAACGCCAGCCCGACGGGCGCATCGTCGTTGCGGTGGACGGCGGCATGAGTGACAACCCGCAAGTTGCGCTCCGCGGCACGAAATACACCGTGGCACTGGCTAACCGGCGCCTGCCACGAGCCACCGCGCCCGTCACGGTGGTGGGCCGGCATTGCGAGGCCGGGGACGAAATCGCTCGCGACGTCGAGCTGCCCGCCGACATGCACCCCGGCGATCTGCTGGCGGTGGCCTGCACCGGTGCCTACCACTACTCGATGGGATCGAGCTGCAACTTGATAGGCCGCCCGCCACTGGTCGGTGTGGCCAACGGCCGGTTCCGTGAATTGGTACGCCGCGAAACGGTCGCCGACCTGCTGGCCCGCGACTGCGGCTGGACCGGCACTCGCACCCAGACCGCGCCGCCACGGCGAGTTAGGTAGCGAATAATGCTGTCTAGCTTGACTTCTCATGATGGCGCCGACCGCTGTGCAGCAGCGGTCGCGCGAACGTTGTCCGGCGTGCGTGCGGTACGTGTCACGATGGCATACGCCGTCGCGCTGGTCGCGGTCTCTGTCACACTGACGGCGCTCGGTCCGCACACACGCGACGAAGTCGTGAGTCGCATGAGCACCAACTTGCACAACCTGGCGCACGGCCACCTGAGCACGTTGGTCGGCAGCGCGTTTGTCAGCGACGGCGATAATATCTGTGTCTGGCTTCCGGGACTGGTGTGCTTGCTGGCCCTGGGCGAACTGATTTGGCGCGGTAGGGGTTTGCTCATCGCATTCGCGGTCGGTCATATCGGTGCCACATTGATCGTCGCGGTAGGGCTGGTCGCCGCGGTCGAGACGGGCTGGCTGCCGGTCTCTGTTGCGCGCGCCAGCGACGTAGGAATCAGTTACGGCGCGGTTTGTGTTCTGGGCGCGTTGACAGCAGCGATACCCTCACGCTGGCGGCCGACCTGGATCGGTTGGTGGCTTGGCGCCGCGGTGGTAGCAGCCTTGGGGGCGGACTTTACCGGCGTCGGTCACATTGTGGCGTTGCTGCTGGGCATGGGTTTGTCCTTCCGACTGCGCTTGGTGGCACGCTGGACGCCCATACATGTGGCGTTGCTCGTCGTCGGCGTCGCATTCGGCTATTTCGTGCTGTCCGGGTCATCGGTGGTGGCAACGGTCGGGGGGCTGGCGGGGATGTTGATCGCGCTCATCGCCAGCCGGGTATTGCAGTCGCGCAACGGTAATGGCGTCGATCAATCGGAGTCGCCGAGCGAGCGAGAATTTCAGACCTCACTCCATGCTGTCCATCTTCCGATCCGTATCGCGTGACGGCTATTAATCGGACGGCCCCGTCAGTGTGTCTATGTGGTAGCGGCTGGCAGTCCAGGGTGGGGCGTCGGGGATAGGTGTGAGTGTGACCGTTATGAGGGCTTTGCCTGCGGTGAGAGATTCTGGGACGAGGTATGTGTCATCAAGCCAACGGTGTGAGTTGTTGCTGCGTGGCTCTAACCAATTCCCGGCGGGTATGCCGTCAATGGCAACGTCTGCTGATTGATAACCGGTTGTTTGGTCCGACGTGCGGCGCAGCAGGATGCCGTGGCTGTCCGGGCCGATTGCGACGTCGAAAGTGATCGCAGCGCTGGTGGAGCGGACTAACCCGATGATGGGGCGGGTGTCGTCGTTCCCCTCATATTGGCTGATCAGCAATTGATCGGTGGCGGCGGCGTCGTTGTAGCCGTGCAGGAGTCGACTGACAGGATCGGTGGGGTTGACTTCGTCGCTGGGTGTACTGCTGTCGTTCGGTTGTGTGTAGAGGAATGCGGTTGAGCTGTAGTCGGGTTGAACCATGTTCCGTTTGCCGTGCTCAATGCCGAATCGGATTGCGGAGTGGTAGTCGATGGCGTCGGCGAGCATGAGCCGATAGGCGGCGACACAGTAGTCTGCGCATCCGCCCGTGGCCGTGCGTTGATCGGGTTGGCCGGTGAGTGGGGCGCTAAAGTGCGTGCCGTTCTTGAAGTACCAGCCGCCTTCGTAGAAGTCCTCGGTGCCGGTGCCGTACCACTGGGGTGACGCGGCACCGTCTGTGTACACACGTTCGGCTCCTTCGAGAAAGTAAGGGGCATCGTCGCTAAACGACGTTCTGATCCGAGAACCCCTGATGGTGTGGCTGGCGCCGACGAATTTGCCGTGGCCATGTTCATCGGCGAACAACCAGTCCTGACCGAGGGTCGTTGGTCCGGCATGCGAGCGTGCGGTGAAGTAGCCAGCGTGGCCGCTGGCGAGCGCGGGTGCCCACTGGGGGTCGGGTGCGGTCACGACATCGCTGTCGATCCCCGCTACGGGATTGCCGGTCGTGTTGACGAGGGTGATGTGGGCTGTGCGGGCGAAAGGCATCGGCCACCACTCCGACAACGACAACCACCCCCCGGGTTGTGGGATCGTGGCGAACATCAGCGATCGCACGTTGTCGGCGCCCAGTCCGGCGCCGAAAAATTCCCCAAGTGGCGAGTCGACCATGGTTCGGCCGTCGAACTCGATCTGGAGCCGCAACCCGGTCAGAAGTTCATCCGTCGGATCTGGTAGCTGCAGGCGCAGCGCCGAGATCATGCCCGACCCAGTCGATTCCGCGATCGTCAGCCCAGCGCCGGCGGGGAGCTCGACGACCCGATTGCTATGCGCTGCTGTGGGTGCTGCGGGCTTGGGGTCGATAGTGCCCGCGGCGCGGAGGGTGGCGAGCACATCGAGCGCGGGGTCGGAGGGCGAGAAAGTGATCACGCCGTCGGCCGTCGAAAACTGGCGATAGTCAACGTGGTAATACTCCAAATGCGATGCGACGCTGATCCGCATCGACCGTCGGTACGGCATCGGTACCTTGATGTAAACGCCCCCCGGCGACTGCGCAGCGTTGGCCACAAGAGGCCACACGAAGGGCGCACCCAGCACGCCATCGACCAACGATTGCAGTGGTGCGTCTATCAGCGTCTGTCCATCCAGCTCGATGCGGATCGTTCCGATCGCGCGCACATTGCCACCGTCGCGGGTAAACCAGATCGAATCAACCTCTCCGGCACCGCGATCCTCCGCGATGACACAGCCGGCACCGCCGGAGGCCAAACATCCACCGCTGCCGTTTCGGTTACCGGTGGAGAGGTCGAAATCACCGCCGCTCCGATCGAAGCTCGACACCTGCAAGGTCTGTGTGTCGGCGCTCTGATACGGCAACCGATCCAAACGACGGTAGGTGTCCCAGCCCACTGCCCTTTCGCCGAGTCCTTTGATAATCGGCTCAGCAGGTGCTGTGCCTGCGGCAGCAACACCAGCAATCCCTAGCAGCAGTAACGCGAACATCGCAGACAACGCCCGAACAGCCACCGGCATAGCAACAAAGGCTACTTTTCTCGGTCGGGCTGACAGCGATTCTCTGAATCATCGGCTCGCGTTATCGGGGAAGAGCAGACTCACCCCGATGCCGTTTTCCGCTGGTTCGAGCGCAGCAACGGACTGCTTCGTCACGGAAGTTGGTCGCGAAATCTAATCCGGAGCCGACCAGACTTCCAACTGGTCCTAACGATTGCCAGCGATATGTGAGCATTTAGCAATGAGTGCACGCACCATCGCTCGCATCGTTGGCGTGGCGGTGGCGATGACGTGGACGCTGCTGAGCGCGTTCATCGACACTCGTTACGCCTCTGCCGGCCCGTGCCCCGACGTCGAGGTGGTATTCGCTCGCGGCACCAATGAACCTCCTGGCGTTGGCGGGGTCGGCCAGGCCTTCGTCGACTCGCTTAGGTCGCAAATTCCTGGGCGGTCGGTCGGGGTCTACGCGGTCAACTACCCTGCCACCGACGATTTCGTCCGGAGCTCGTTAGCCGGGGCCGGCGATGCGGGTGCTCATGTCCAATCCATGGTTGCGAACTGCCCCAACACCAGAATGGTGCTTGGCGGATATTCTCAGGGCGCGGGCGTGATCGACATGACCACCGATGAGCTGGCGCCCCAGGTGGCTAATCATGTCGCCGCGGTCGCCGTCTTCGGCAATCCGGAGAGTACATTCGCGAGGACGCTGGGGGCGGCCGGCTCCCTACGATCAGCCCGCTTTACCGCCCCAAGACGATTGACCTGTGCGTTCCCAACGATCCAATCTGCTCCGAAGGCAGGAGCCCGACCGCACACGTTTTATATGTTCAGTCCGGGATGACAAACCAGGCCGCGGCGTTTGCAGCCAGTCGGCTCTAGCTTCACTTGTTCTTGTCTCTCAAATCCGTATCCGGCTGGGTTGTACCCGTTCGGCTCCCCGGCATCTTCGGGGTGCCGGCAGTTGAACGCCATGCTGACAGGTGGATATGCAGGTGGGCCGGGAGTGTTGTGCGGCAGGTTGTCGAGCGAATATTCGCCCGTTTCGAAACATACGCGCTTCGACCCAAGCCGTTGTCGCGGTGGAGGTCAGGCGTGGCGGGCTGCTTCTTGGACGAGTTGCACCCGCGAGGTGAGTCCGAGTTTGGTGTAGACGTGGGTGAGGTGGGTTTGCACAGTGCGCGGTGACACGAAAAGCCGTGTGGCGATGTCGTTGTTGGCCAGCCCTTCGCTAACGAGGCGGACGACGTCGCGCTCGGCGGGGGTGAGCGAGGCCCAACCGCTGGTGGGTCGTTTTCGTTCGCCCCGGCCACGCTGGGCGTAGGCGATCGCCTCCTCGGTGGATAGTGCGGCTCCTTCGGCCGATGCGGCCTGGAAGTCCTGCTCGCCCAAAGCATTCCGTACCACCGCAACCGAGGCCTCGTAGCCGGCGTCATAGATTTTGAAGCGGACCTCGCCGATGCGGTGCCGGATGCCGTGTGCCGCGCCGAAGAGCCGGGCCGCTTCGCGGGCACTGCCGGCCTCACTGGTGAGATCGGCGAGGCACTCCAGGATCTCGGCAACGCCCAAGCGCGCCTGGATGTCGGCGCCGCACACGAGGGCGTCGTGGAGGTCGCGGTCGGCCTGGTCGGGCTCACCTTGTGCTCTGGCCACGCGGGCCTGCGTGGTCAGAGCCAGCATGTGCCACCAGCTCGTCGTCGTGGCGACGGCTTCGTCGGCCCAGCGTCGGGCGGCGATCAGATCACCGTCTGCCAGCGCGACCTGCGCCATGCATTCGGCGTTTATCGGCCCCGCATAATGCCGCGCTGCACAATCGCCTCGGCCGCGCCGCGCGCGGTGAGAACATCGTTCGCGGCGAGGCACGCGCACCTGGGTCAAAAGACCCTATCGGGGGGATGAGGGAAGGCGAAATCTGATGTGTACGGCTTAGAGCCCTAAGCCGGGCGGCTCGGTCAAGGAGGAAGTGACGACCGCCAAGAAGCCCCTGATGATCAGGCAATCGCTGTTTTTCGACTACTTGCCGAAAAGGCTTCCAACAAAGCGGCCCGGCCCCCGAAGAAAAAGGAGCTCCGAAGCTGAGCACTCCGACATCAGGAATAGATCTGATCGCAGGTCGTTACGACGAAGAATTCCGCGAGGTGGCGGACGTCTTCAGGAAGCAGATCGCCGGCACCGACGGCGGCGCCGCCGTGGCCGTCTACCACCGCGGCCGGCTTGTCGTCGATCTGTGGGGTGGGGTTCGCGGCCTGGATAGGGTCCCCTGGATGCGCGACACGCTTGCCATGTGCTGGAGCACGACCAAGGGCGTCGTGGCTACCTGCGCCCATGTGCTCGCCGACCGCGGGGAGCTCGACTACGACGAACGGGTCGCCACGTACTGGCCGGAGTTCGCCCAGAACGGTAAGGATGACGTGACCGTTCGGCAGGTGTTGAGCCACTCCGCGGGCCTACACCGCCTCGGCACCATCATCGACCACGGATCGAGGATGCTCGATTGGGAGCACATGACCGATGCGCTGGCTCGGGCGAAGCCGGCATATGAGCCGGGAACCTCGGTGGGCTACCACGCGCTGACGTTCGGTTGGCTTGTCGGCGAGCTGGTGCGGCGGATCTCCGGCACACCGATCGAGGAGTTCCTGCAGAAGAAAATCGCCGAACCGCTCGGGCTCGACGGCCTGCATATCGGCTGCCCGCCCGAGCAGCGGCACCGGATGGCGTCACTGGCACCGATGTCGCCCGCTTTGACGGGTTGGTCTAGCCCCCTCGGCAGCTTCGCGTTGAACCAGGTGTCGCGGGGTCTGCGTGTCCTGAGGTCGCCGATCAACCCGCATCGGATGATCAACGCAGCCCTCTCCCGCGGTATGGAGGACGTCATCGTGGACCCTCGACTCCAAGATGCCGCAGTGCCCGCGATGAATGGGTATTTCGATGCCGTGTCGCTCGGCCTCATGTACGCGATGCTCGCCGGCGGCGGCCAGCTGGGCGGTGTGCGCATCCTTTCCGAGGAGACGGTCCGCAAGGCCTCCGAGATCCAGAACGACCAACGAGACCGGGTCATCGCGATGACCATGCAGTGGCGGCTTGGCTACCATCGGCTGCCGATTATTAACAAACAGTTCCCCCGCGGCTATGGCCATTTCGGGTTCGGTGGCTCAGGCGCTTTTGCCGATCCCGGGCACGACCTGGCCTTGGCGATGGTGTGCAACCGTGGGCAGGGCACACCGATCGGCGATCTGCGGATTCTTCGCCTCAGTCAGGCCACAGCCCGCGCCGTCAAGTTCCTCGACTAGGTCGTGTCTGTTAATCCGGCGACGACTCGGAGGTGCGCCCGGAGCCGCCGGAGCGTGATGCCCACGGCCGGACGGCCTTGGACCGGTACAGGCAGCGGCACGGTCGAAGGTCTTGACATCGGCGGGTCTACGCTACCGCCCGCGCTCGATCATCTCCGCGACGATCTCCGTATTCCCGCGTCGAGGGGGTCCGGCCTCTCTAAAAACTACTTCGTGCCGTAGATCCGTTCCTGCATGGCAGTGTCCGCGAAGCTCTGGGCTTTGACGATTTTGCCGTCGCGGAACCTGTACGCATCGGCTTGGGGTGCGGATTCCCCGAGGGCGGTGACTATGGAGAGGACGACCACGATATCGTCGTCGGCGAGGAACCGGCTGGGCGCTATTGTGAAGTCCTTCTGCGCCAGCTTCCCGAATAATTCCGTCACCCCCGCTTTGCCGCGATAGGTGCCGCTGATCGTGCTGTTACCGGGCAAGAACCACTCGGTGTCGTCGTCCAAGATGCTCAGGACCGTTTCGAGGTCGCCCGCGGCGAACGCGGCATACCCCTTCTTGGATGTCTCGACATTCTGGCTTGGAGACATGATCACTCCCTTGTGTCCGGTTTGCTCTGGTTCCGCTTTTCCGCAGGAGAATTGATCCTACGCTCGTGGGGGAACCGCGGGCCCATATTGCGTGCGCTCGTGCCGGGCAAGACCAAGCCAGACGTCCGTTTCAACGCACGGCGAGCGGTTCATGATCCATTGTCTTGCTTCATGATCCAGTGTCTTGCTTCCTCGATCTGCCCAGCCGGGAAATGCTTGATCTCTGCTGACACAAAGTGTGACGTCAAATGCTCTGCGACATTTCCCAGGGTGGAGTCCGTTACGACTCCGATTCTCTTTATGCGCTTGTGATGATCTCGAATAAAGCAAAACTGGTTGACCATTGCCCCAAAACTCTCCCATCCCGGGAACGCCGGGGCTTCGATGATGAGACCGGCCAGACCGCCGGTTGCCTCGATGGCGTCGTGGGGCGACTTTAACCCGGAAGCGCAAGCCGGGATCGTGAACGAGTGGTTCGGCGGCGACGAGAAAGACCCATGGGCCAAACCGCCCGCCCGCGTCCCCACGAACAACTTGGATCCGACTGCTTCCAGCTTCGGCGCTGCCGACCCGTACTTCCACCAGGCTCCGAACACGGCCCTGCGCTTATCATGGCCAGGCGCTGTGGGCTGAGGCGTCCACAAACCGACGCACTTGCTTTCCTCGCTACCGCCCAAGTAGGCATTCGACGGCGTCGCGAATAATCTCGCGCTGCAGCTTGGGGGCCGATACGTCGACGACTGTCAGGACCTCGAGGCTGCTGCTCGTGGTCCATAGCGAGGCAACGTTGATGATCAGCGCCAACAGCACGCCAGGTTCGAAATGGTCGGACACCGTGCCGTCGGCTTGCGCCTTCGCGATCGCGTCAACGGTGGCCTTGGCGTTCTGAACCGCGAACAGATGGGGTCCATCATGACCGCGCTCGAGGCGCTGCCAACTCACCAGCCGCCTGATCTCTGGATATTGCCTGTACGTGTCGGCCAGTCTTGCCGCATACCCGGCAAGATCGGTGGCATCGATCGGGGTGGACTCGATGACCTGTTGCACGACCGATTCCCAGACCGCGTCGAACAGCCGGTCCTTGCTTCCGAAATAGTTGTAAATCTGGGCCTTGTTGGCCCCGGCATTGGCGGCGATGCGGTCCACACGCGCGCCGGCGATGCCGCACTGGGCGAACTCGGCGCGGGCAGCGTCGATCAGGCGCTGACGGGTCGCTGCGGCGTCACGGACGACAGTCATTGCCACAGAATAACTAACTAACTAGATAGTTGACGCCAAGCATGGTCGCAGCGTAGCGTCCTAACTATCTAGTTAGTCAGGAAGAAGTTCCCCCGATGCTCGGCTCCGACCCCCGCATTAGCGCCAGCTGTGCGCTTTCGGCCCGACTAATGCAGGCGGCGTTTCCGCCCCAGGCTTACGCGCCACCACGAGCAAACAAAACACAAACCCTGGACCGATCAACGTGGGTCACACAGGTGCCCACCACACCACTCGAGCCCAGCCGCGACTCCGTTGGGCCTAGCACCCGGACTGCGCGGGACGGGTTTCGATACCGATTCAGAGTCACAGATCCGGCGCCGACCGCCCAGCAGCCAGACGCTGTAGGTCGCCTGAACTCGGGTTCGTCCCCGGGTACCGACCAGCAGCTGAGATCGCTGATCGCAGATGCCATGCGGCAGTTGCCTTTCGAGCACCGCGCAGTGATCTACAGGGCCTATTACCAGGGATGGACAACCGGCAGAATCGCCGACGACCTGAAGATCACCGAAGCTGCCGTGAAGTCACAACTACACGATGGCCTACGCACACTACGGCTCACATTCCACCGGATGGGGCGGCGGCGTTGAGGCAACCAATGACCATCAGAGCCACCTCTTCCGTTTTCCTGCCGATCGCCGGCGCAGTTGCCGCGATCGCTGGGCACGTTGACCGTTGCGCCGCGCACCCTCAAGTCCGCTTGGTTCGCCTGGTCAGATCCGTGTCCCGGCTGGGCTGAACCCGCTTCGGCTCTCCCGGCATCTTCGGGGTGCCGAAGGGCTAAATGCTGTGCTGACCTGGGAAACCGCAGGCGGATGCGAAGTGTTGTGGCCCGGGTTATCGGCCGAATATTCGCCTTAAGTTCCACCTCAACGAAGGAGAAAACCAGTGACCACCATCCCCCAGATTCCGCTCCCAGTCGGCGCCACCCCCGTCACCGAGTGGCAGGTCGACGGCGACCACGTGTTCCGGTTCTTCTACGGAAGCACGCACAAAGTCGGCGACGTGACCGTGGGCATCCCAGGTCACGGCGCGTATTCATTTGTTGATTCTCAGTTTTTCATTTGTTGATTCTCAGATTTCTCATTCGTTGATTCTCAGTTTTAAAGGAGATCCTAAGTGGTGTAACTCAGAGGTGCTGCTTGTCGGCACAGCTGCGACTTATCTGTACCTGGCGGCCAGAGCGTTGCGGCGTTGACCCTAAAGGGGATCACAGTGGAATACCCGTTGACAGCGAGTGAGACAACCCTTCACACGACACGATTGCATTCATCCAACAGCACGTCCACCAAATCCGTTGACGACCACGCGCCGGTCAACTCCCAGCACGCCCGACGAACAGAAGTCGGAAGGCGTAACTCGCCGTCGATGATCTCTGTGGCCATCCTTTGGGGTGGGATCGCCAGGCCGCAATTCGATGACCTAGCGAAGAAATTGGCGAAGCCCGAGTGACGGGTGGGCCGGGTGACGGGTGAGGAGTCCGTCACCCGGCCCGTTCGCCGGGGAAAGGTAAAAACCCGACTTGAATGAACAAGCTGCCTATTACCCGTCCATCCCAAAAGCCGCACCGACACCGACACAGTAAAAGCATCGACGCGACCATCCCCCGGCCGATTTGAGAAAATCGAGGGAAACCTATCTAGCCGCTAAGGCCGACAACTAGCCGTCACAGTTCCGCCAGTAATTTAGGTGGCAATATTGGCCCGGACAAAGCGGACGAACACATTAGTCTCCACAACCGGCGTGAATACCGTCGCGTTATTAATGAGTCGGGCAGAAGAAATCCTGAAGCGCCCCGGCACGGCTTGCCCCCGCAGGGTCGCCAAGGCGGGTACGATGGTAGGATTGAATCTACCCCTAAACCAGTTGTGCCACAAAAGATTTCGAGATTTCATCGTACTATACCTTTGCCTGGGTAGTGTGTGATCGTTGGATCATTGGGCGGCAACGCGATTCGGGTTGGCGATGACGCTAATCACGGATCTGTGAATAGCGCGCGTGGCAGTTGCCCTGGGTCCTACGCTGGTTCGCCCGCGACGTAGCGCATGAGCCGCGCCTGCTTTTTGGCCGGGGTGAGAGCGTGGCTCTCCCACAACTCCCGGATGGCATCGATCAGCCGATCGGCCTCGGACGGGCTCAAGATCACCTGATTATGCCCCTGGCCGATGCTAGCGGACGCAATGACTCAATTCTGCTTGTTTTTCCTGGTCAGACCGGTGTTTCGGCTCGGCTGAACTCTTTCGGTTCCCCCGGCATCTTCGGGGTGCCACCGTGCTACTGATCATGCTCAGCTGCATGTTTGCAGCGTGCGAGCATCAGCCATGCGGCATGTTGTCGGGCGAGTTCTCGCCGTAGTTCCGGTGCTGGCCTGTCCCCCCAGCTGTCCACGGCAGGTTGACCACTTAGTCTGCGTCTGGGCTTTGCCGCGACTGCATCCCCACTGCACCAGACTGCGACGTGGGTGTCCGCACCTTCCCGGGGAGGGGCCCTTGCGGATCGTGATAACGATGGCGGGGACCCAGTCGCGTCCGGCGGTGTCGCAGCCTGCCTCGACAACGATGGAATCACCGTGCCCCACCTCAACACCGGCATGCTCACCGACGCCCTGCACTTCCACCGCCACCTCACCGAGGCCGAGGCGACCCGGCCGGCCAGGCCAGCCTCGGCAACACCCACGCCGTCATCGACAAAGGACCAGAACAGCGCCGCAGCCCGCGCCCAAGTCGACCCGCTGCACCCCACCCGAGGTCGTCATCGTTTAGTAGCGATGTTATTGCCACATGCCGCAGGCAAGACGGCAGCAGCGGGCCAGAACCCTCCTCTGGTCAAGGGTGGCGGCGATTGACCACGAGCAGAGAGCAGTCGGTGTGAGTAATTGCGGCACAGCCGGCCGGCCCCTTCAGTTCCTCCATCCTGCGCGGGTCCTTGCCACCCAGCGCGATCAACTTGACGGACCGGCCGTTCTCCGCCAGAAGGCTTTGCATGCTGCCGTGCACGGCGACGGACTCGGTTTCAAGGTCGGGATAACGTCGCCGCCACCGTGCGAGGCGACGATCAAGCTGGGCCCGTACGCCGCGATTGCGGTCGGCGAGCCGCCGCGCCGCAGCTAGCCAGATGCCGACGCGGCTTCCAGCGCTTCGCGATCGAAAAATTTCGGCAGGGTGAAGCTCACTTCCGACCGGGAGCTGATGTCGCTAGCCTCGGTGATAGATGGAAGTAAGAGATGAGCCGGGCTCACGGTCAGGGAGTGCGCAATGCCCGAGAAATACGGAATTCTGGTCGGGGTTGACGGCTCGGCAGCATCGGATGCCGCCGTACGCTGGGCCACCCGCGAAGCCATATTGCGCGATGAGCTGATCACTCTGGTGCATGTCGTCGCCCCAGTGATTGCCAGCTGGCCCGTGGGCCCGATGCAAGCGAACTTCGCCAAGTGGCAGAAGGAAAGCGCTCGGGATGTCATCGAGCAGGCGCGCAAGACTCTCTGCGCCGAGGTGGGCGAAGCGCCGCCCGAGGTGCGCACCGGGGTGCTGTACTCGCAGTATTCGCACGTTGTGCCGACTTTGCTCGACGCATCCAAGCAGGCGCGGATGGTCGTGGCGGGCAGCCGCGGCATGGGCGCGGTCGGCCCTCTTCTGATGGGCTCGGTCAGTACCGGTCTTGTTCACCATGCACACTGTCCGGTCGCTGTCATTCGCGGCGAGGAGGCATCGGCGGCCAACCAGAATGCAGGGGTCCTGGTGGGCATCGACGGCTCGCCCGCGTCGGAGGCGGCCACCGCATGGGCCTTCGATGAAGCATCGCGCCAGGGGCTGCCCCTTGTCGCGTTGCATGCGTGGAACGACCTCGGGGGCTTCCCGATCCTCGACATGGATTGGCGGAAGTACGAAAGCCAAGGAGAGAAAGCCTTAACCGAACGCCTGGCTGGTTGGCAGGAACAGTATCCCAACGTGCACGTGCGGCGACGGCTGGAATGGGATCAGCCCGCCCGCCGGCTCGTCGAGGAATCCGAGCACGCTCAGCTGGTGGTGGTCGGCAGTCACGGTCGAGGCGGATTCGCTGGTATGCCGCTGGGCTCGGTCGGCGCCGCGGTGGCGCAATCGGCAAAAGTTCCGGTGGTCGTCGTCCGCACCCGGTCGGGCGATTCGGCACCCTGAACGGTATTGCGGTCGCCAACCGCACCGAGCTGCTGGGCGAAACGGGCGCCGATGTGGTGTTCGTGTACGGAGAAGTCCGCTCGCGGACCGACCTCGCGACCGGCAGATCTCGGTGTCGGTCCGGCATGGATCTTGGCGGTCAGCCCGTCCGTGGGAGCGGCCCAGCGCGTGATCCTCGGGCTACCCCCACCGGTCAGCAGGGGTCCCATGTCCAGCCGGGCAGTTGATCGTGCAGTGCAGGGGCGGCGATCGCGGCGTCTACAGTGCCCCGTGCCGTCGGCGTCGCCGCAGTACGGGGCGGCGGGTCTGCAGGAGCTGGCCGTAGAGGATGCGGCGCTCGGGCTTGCCTTCGATGTCGAGGACGCCGTCGAAGCTGGCGGCGAAGGACTCCAGGGTCTCGGGATAGGCATGATGCAGATGATTCGGGCGAGCATCCCCTGCTCGGAACTGGCCTAACTCATTCCCCCCTGTTGTTCCTGGTCAAATCCCTATTTCGACTAGGCTGCACCCGTTTCGGTTCCCCCGGCATCTTCGGGTAGTTCGGCGGATATGGCATGTCGCCAAGCCCGCGCTCTTCGTCGGCCTCGGCCATCTCCAGCAGTGGAGCAATCGACTGGGCCACGTCATTCATGGCAGCCCACGGGTCGTCGCGGCGCTTAACCAGATCGGGCACAGTGGCGATGGTGTAGTCGTCAGGCTCGGCATCAGCCAGCTCGTCCCACGTCAGCGGCATCGACACGGTCGCGATCGCCGTATTTCGCACCGAATATGCCGACGCCATGGTGCGGTCTCGGGCGTTCTGGTTGAAGTCGATGAAAATGCGCTGACCGCGCTCCTCCTTCCACCAAGATGTCGTCACCGCGTCCGGTGCGCGGCGCTCTACTTCACGGGCCAGCGCGATGCCCGCCCGGCGCACTTCGATGAAATCCCAGTCGGCGGCGATCCGCAGGAACACGTGGATCCCGCGACCCCCGGACGTCTTCGGATAACCGACCAGCCCGAGTTCGTCGAACAGAGGCCGCAACACGTTGAGAGCAACCGTCCGCGCCTCCTTGAACCCGACGCCTGGCTGCGGATCCAAATCGATGCGCAGCTCGTCGGGATGCTCGGTGTCGGGGCAGCGCACCTGCCACGGATGCAGCGTGACCGTGCCCATCTGCGCCGCCCACACGATCGCCGCGGGGTGGGTCACCTTCAGCGCGTCGGCGGTGCGTCCCGACGGGAACGTCACCCGGCAGGTCTCCAGATAGTCGGGATGGTGCTGCGGCACCCGCTTCTGGTAGATCTCCTCGCCGTCGATGCCGTCCGGGAAGCGTTGCAGATGGGTGGGCCGGTCGCGCAGTGTGTCCAACATCGGGCCGCCTGCCACGGCGAGGTAGTACTCGACGAGCCGTCGCTTGGTGCCTTTCGACCCCAGCTCGGGGAAATACACCTTGTCCGGACTGGTCAGCCGCACCGCGATGCCGTCGACGTCGAGCTCTTCTGCTGCAGCAGCCATATCAGGATGCCCGGAGACCGGCGGCTTTAGACGATTGGGGGAACCCGGGCAGGCGAACAGTTTGGGATCCGGTAGTTGTCGGTCCCGGTTCGTAAAGTGCGGGTATGTCGGAGCTGAGCGAGCTGCTGGAGCAGATCGCCGACGAGTACGCCTGGCAGATCGTGGCCAAGGAAGTCATGCCTGATTATGTGCGCCTGTTTGTGCGGGTCGGCCCGACCGACGCGCCGGCGGCGGTGGTGTGCGCGTTTGAGGGCTGTACCGTGCGAGTGCTGCACCAAGAGTTCTCGCACCTGCGCGACCACGCCAAGGTGTTGGGGTTGCCGTCGTATGTCGCTGACTCGGTCGGCTATGTCTGGGGAGTCGTCGGTCGGCGGCGACATTGAGCACCGGTGGGATGAGGTGATGGCGTCATGAGGCGGGCGTATGTGTTTCGGTTGCGCCCGACGGCACGTCAGCATGTGGCGTTGGCGGCGTGTGTGGAGTCCCACCGTGAGCTGTATAACGCGGCATTGGCCGAACGTCGGGATGCCTGGGCGCACAGCACGACCCGGATCTATTACGGGGATCAGTCGGCGCAGCTGACAGATATTCGGGCGCTACGCCCTGATGTGGCGGTGTGGTCGTTTTCGTCTCAGCAGGCCACGCTGCGCCGGTTGAATAGGGCGTTCGCTGGGTTTTTCCGGCGGGTCAAGACCGCCAAGCCTGGAGTCAAACCAGGGTATCCGCGGTTTAAGGGTGCGGCCCGGTTCGACAGTGTGGAGTGGCCCAAAGACGGTGACGGCGCGCGTTGGCTGCCTAGGCAGCGCCGGATGTACCTGCAAGGCATCGGCTGCATCAAGGTCTGCCTGCACCGTCAGGTGGCGGGCCGGGTGAAAACGATCCAGATCAAACGCCAAGGACGTCGTTGGATGCTGGTGCTCTCGTGTGATGACGTCCCAATGAATCCGCTGCCCGCGACTGGTCGGCAGGTCGGGATCGATGTTGGCATCGTGAGTTTCGTCACCACCAGCGATGGTGAGCACGTGGATAATCCGCGCTGGGGACGTGCTGCGGCGGATCGGTTGCCCGCGGCCCAGCAGCGGTTGGCTCGCACGAAGCGACGCTCGAAGAATCGCGAACTGCGTCGCGAGACTGTCGCAGCCAGGCATCGCAAGATCGCCAACCAGCGCAAGGACTTTCATCACAAACAGGCCCGCATCCTGGTGGGACGGTATGACCTGTTGGTGGTGGAGGATCTGCAGATCGCCAACATGATGCGGCGGGCAAAGCCCGTCGCCGATCCGGAAAAATCCGGGCAGTTTCTACCCAACGGAGCCCGGGCCAAGTCCGGGCTCAACCGGAGCATCAGTGACGCCGGCTGGGGTGGTTTCGTCTCGATCCTGCGCGCCAAAGCGGAAGATGCTGGGCGCACCTGGATTGAGGTCGACCCCCGGCACACCTCGGATGGCTGCGAGGCCTGCGGGCACGCAGCACCGCAGAATCGCGTCATGCAAGCGGAGTTCGAATGCCAGCGATGCTCGCATCGCGCCCCGGCAGATGAACATGCCGCGCGCAACATCCTGCGGGCTGGACTGGCCCTTCACGGCCAAGCGGCGTGAAAAGAAGCCGGCGGCTTCCAGTCGTCGGAGATGTCACATCAGGATTCCAGCACGCAGTGATCCCCCGCCGAGACGCGACAATAAGCCAATGGACTTACCTGTCATGCCACCGGTTTCGCCGATGCTGGCTAAATCGGTTCGGTCGATTCCCCCGGATGCATCGTATGAGCCCAAATGGGATGGGTTCCGGTCCATTTGCTTTCGCGACCTCGATCAAGTCGAGCTGGGCAGCCGCAATGAGCGGCCGATGACTCGCTACTTCCCCGAGCTGGTCGCGGCGGTCCAAGCCGAACTGCCGGAACGCTGTGTGATCGATGGCGAGATCGTCATCGCCACCGACCACGGCTTGGACTTCGAGGCGCTGCAACAACGCATCCACCCGGCCGATTCGCGAGTGCGGATGCTCGCCAACAAGACACCGGCTTCCTTCATCGCGTTCGACTTGCTTGCCCTTGGCGATGACGACTACACCGGACGTCCGTTCAGCGAGCGGCGTGTTGCCCTCGTCGACGCATTGGCGGGCTCCGGGCCCTCGTTCCGTGTCACGCCTGCAACCACCGATCTCGAAACCGCGCAGCAGTGGTTCGACGAATTCGAAGGAGCCGGCCTCGACGGCGTCATCGCCAAGCCGCTGACCATCACCTATCAGCCGGACAAGCGTGTCATGTTCAAGATCAAGCACGAGCGGACCGCCGACTGCGTGGTCGCCGGCTATCGAGTACACAAGTCCGGCAGCGAGGCGATCGGCTCGCTGCTGCTCGGGCTCTACCAGGACGATGGCCAGCTCGCGTCGGTCGGCGTGATCGGCGCTTTCCCGATGGCCGAACGACGGCGGCTATTCGCCGAGCTGCAGCCGCTCGTCACCGGCTTCGACGACCACCCGTGGAACTGGGCCGCCCACGAAGCCGGCGAACGCACCCCGCGCAAGAATGAAACCTCCCGCTGGAACGCTGGCAAGGATCTCTCGTTTGTGCCGCTGCGACCCGAGCGCGTGGTCGAGGTCCGCTATGACCACATGGAAGGTCGGCGGTTCCGCCACACCGCCCAGTTCAGCCGGTGGCGCCCCGACCGCGACCCACGCTCATGCACCTACGCGCAACTCGAACAGCCGCTCACCTTCAGCCTTAGTGACATCGTGCCCGGCCTCGGATAAGCCGACCTAAAAGGGCGGCGGCTGGTTGCGTTCGGCGACGTAGGCGGCGTTGAGTGCGCGTTCGGCCTTGATGCGGTAAGCGCGGTCTTGTTCTCGGGTTTTGCGGCGTTTGGGCATCATGACGCCGCGATCGCCGGGGGGTCGATCCGCTGTTGGGATAGCGGATAATTCGCCGGTGGGTAGGCACAGGGCGGGAAACAGCAGGCGACTGCCCGGACGGGTCATGTAGGTCTGCCCGCTCGGGGAGGTCCAGACGATGGTGCCGTCTGGGTGTTGCTCGTCGCGCCAGCCTGTCCAGAAGGTTTTCAAAAGGTGGTGTTTTCTGCGGAGGCATTTGAGGTTGGAGACAAGTTCTAAATATGCCCTCTAGCCGCAGGTAGGCATCATGGCTGGCGCGCTTGACCCCCAAGTAAGTAGCGGTAGCGCGTTTTCCCAGGTCAGCCATAGCCCGCGGCGGTTTGGGGAGCGTGCGTATCGTTCACAGACGCGGAGGTCGTTCACAATCGCGCACAACGTGTGGTCCCAAAGTAATGACATCTGAACGACGTGACTGACGGTGGATGTCTGGCGTATCGGGGGCTCTGAAGCCGTGCGGGAGGCCGGCGCTGTCGGGACCGGCGTTCGCCGACACATGACACCTTCAGGCGGTGAGTGTGCCGGCTGGGTTCGACGCGTCGGCTGATGCCTAGTCCCAAAGAAGGCAGATAGTCCTTGGACCAGATCGGCGCGGTCGGCGTGTCGAACCCGCACTTTGCTGTTGGACCGAAATGCTGCGGTCGTGGTTCAAGCCCGTCCTTGCGGTTGACACCTCGCAATGAGAGAGCCGACGAGCTCTGATGCGAAGACCGGAGCCGCGCGGATTGCTGGGATCGCGAACGGCTCATCGGAGGGAAGGCCACCGAGCCTCGTCATTAGTGCGTCGCGCGTTCTCATCAAGGGTGGACCGAGCCAAAACAGCAAGGAAGGGAACCGATTTGAACAAATTCTGCGGGATCGACTGGGCCGAGGATCACCACGATGTGGCGGTGATCGACGCCGATGGACAGTTGGTGATCAAACGCCGCATCACCGATGACGCCGAGGGGTTTGCTGAGTTGCTCGGCATGCTCGAGTCGGTTGGTGACACCTCCAATGATCCGATCCCGGTGGCCATCGAAACGCCTCGCGGCCTGCTGGTTTCTGCGCTGCGCGCCACGGGCCGGCCGGTGTATGCCATCAACCCGATGGCGGTGGCGCGCTACCGCGAACGGCACTCGGTGGCACGCAAGAAATCAGACCATGTCGATGCGATGACGCTGGCCAACATCTTGCGCACCGACGCCCACATGCACCGCCAACTGCCTGCCGACAGCGACCTCGTACGTTCGATCGCGGTGTTAGCGCGCGCCGCTCAGGATGCCGCCTGGCGACGCACGCGAGCCACCCAGGAATTGCGGTCGCTGCTGCGCGAGTACTACCCCACGATCCTCGATGCCTTTGCCGGAACCGTGCACACCAACCTCGCCAAACCGGAGGCACGTGCAGTCTTGGCGATCGCCCCCACCCCACAACAGGGCGCCAAGCTGACGAAGCCGCGGATCATCGCGGCGTTACGGCGTGCCGGCCGCCAGCGAATGCTCGACGAGACCGCCACCCGAATCCAACACGCACTGCGACGCCCACAGCTGCATCAGCCCTTGATCGTCGAACAAGCAATGGGTCGCCAAGCGGTCGCATTGCTCGCCACGTTGGACACCGAATGCGCCAACGCCGACAACCTAATTGCCGCATCCGTCGAGGCATTCCGCCAGCACCCCGATTACCAGATCATCACAAGCTTTCCCGGCCTCGGCGAAAACACCGGCGCCCGCGTCCTCGCCGAGATCGGTGACGACCCTAGACGCTTCGCCGACGCCCGCGGACTGAAGGCCTTTGCCGGCTCCGCACCGATCACCCGCGCGTCCGGACGCAGCACCTCGATCACCCACCGGCGGGTGAAAAACAACCGCCTGGCCGCGGTCGGCTTCGTCTGGGCATTTGCCGCCATTCCGCGGCCCGGTCCCGCCAAAGACCATTACGAACGCCGGCGCGCCCTCGGAGACCGACACGCAGCGGCCCTACGCCACCTCTTCAACCGCTTCCTCGGCCAACTCTGGCACTGCCTTCAAACCCAACAAACCTACAACGAGAACAAGGCCTGGAACTCACTAACAACGACGCCGGAACCTAACGCGGCTTGACTCCTACCAAGATCGGAGGTCTGGTCCCTTACCTTGCCCACGCGTTCCCGACAAATGACGGTATGCGGCAGAAAGAGCTGCGTTTCGGTCTTGCTGCGACGCGTCCAATTCCTGAAACTGATGGTCGGTCCGCCGCCCTACCTGGCAAAACCTGCGGGCCGCGACACCTGCGGGTGAACTTCACCGCCATTGCAGACTGGACCGCGCCGAGCCCGAATTCACCCGATTCGGGTGATGCTCGCGTTTCGGTCGCCCGCTACGATCGCGGCATGACCGACCTACAGCCCGACCAGGTCAGTGCCAAATGCGGCACCGTCGACGAATTCGCAGCTTTCTTCACCGTGAAGCCGGGACCGAGCACTGCGCACACAGACAAACTCCTGAACGATGCGGAGTCGTCGGCAGCTTTTCAAGGTAGGTGGCCTCAGCGAGTTTTGCTTCCTCAGTCAACCGTCACGGCCTATGGGTTCACATCTTGCTGGCGATGATGTGGAATCCAGTGACGATGTCGGGCTCGATGGCAAGCACAGTGTCTGCGTGATTCACCCATGGATGCAGCAGTCGTTCATAGCGCGAGACCTGGCCAGGATCGTTGACACGGTGCGCCCAGCCAGTAGCGACAACGCTCCAACCGGACTGGCTCTGAGAGTCGAAATCGTCTGCTTCGTAGGCGACCACCACACCAGGGTCGGAGGATGTGACGGCGGTGGAGATTGCTGTGGTCAGTCGGGTGCGGATGATGATTCGGCCTTCGTCCACCAGATGGTTAACTGGGCGGACGGCCGGCAGTGCCTTCAGGGTGAATACCACCCGGCCATAGTCAACGCTGGCTAACAGCCGCATTGCCTCGGCGTAACTTAACATCTGACTGTTATTGGCGGGTTGCGCTAGGCCAAGACCGCCGTCATAGTTCCGATCAACCATGATCATCCCTGCGCTCTCCGTGGCCGTACGCTTCACGCTTTCGCGCATTGCCCCCTAGCATTTGCTGAGCGCTGCGGATGAACCTAGGGCCAAAGGCCCCTGCATCGGATGACAACAGGCACCGATAAGCGGACGAAGTCGCCGATTGGCGACCGGAGTCGTCGCGGTAGACCATCGCGCCGCATTCTGCTGGTGGAGTGGACGTATTCCAAAGCTGCGCAATTCCTCACCGCTGCGCCGGCCGGCGCGATAGTGGACGGGGCGCGCAGCGGCATCGAACTGCCCAAGACCGACGTCGACCGAGTCAAGAGCCACTTGGCGAAGTACTACAAAAAGATGGACGAAAAGCGCCGTCGGAGCGCGGCTAACTCAGACCGCGACCGTCAGCTCCGACAAACCGCGCAGCGTGACGTTCGTCTTGTACTGTGGCTCGCTGTCAAGTCGCGCGTCCGGGAAGCGCGCAGTTACCGGCGACAAGGCCATGCCAGCTTCCAGCCGCGCCAGCGGCGCGCCCAGACAGTAATGCGCACCGCGACCAAATCCCAAGTGCCGCAACGTCCCCCGATCCGGGTCGAAGGTGTCGGGTCGGTCGAACTCGGCGGGATCACGCTGAGCTGCGGCCAGCAGCAGTACCATCACGTCGCCCGCGGGCACCTCGATTCGCCCAATCGTCATGTCGTCGGCGGCAGTTCGGCCGACCAATTGCACGGGCGGGTCGTAGCGCAGGGTCTCCTCCACGATCGCCGGCGCGCGACCAGCATCGGCGCCCAGGGCCGTCCACTGAATAGGGTTGCGCAGCATAGCCAAGATGGCATTCGCGATGAGGTTCACCGTGGTTTCGTGTCCTGCGATAAGCAGCAGATTGCAGGTGGAAATGATCTCGTGCTCGGTCAGCTGATCGCCGGACTCCTCCACCGCTATCAGGCCCGAAATGAAGTCGTCGCCAGGCCGGGACCGGCGCTCTTCGATCAGGTCGTGGAAATATCCGCGCAGCCACCGAGCGGCCTGCAGCCGCTCCTCGATACCGCTCGGCACTGCGCCGGTGAATGCGACGAACGGGTCCAGCGATTGCGCCAGTAAAGCCGACGCGTGGCTGAACTGCGGCTCGTCCTCGAGCGGCACACCGAGCAGCCGGCAGATGACCGCCACCGGCAGCGGGTAGGCGAAGTCTTCGACGACCTCGAACTGGCCCTTCTCGGCGATCCGATCAAGCAACCCGTCCACCAGCGCGCCGATATCGGGCTGCAACGCGTTCACCACCTTCGGCGCAAATGCCTTGCTGACCAGCTTGCGCAGCCGGGTGTGATCGGGCGGGTCCAGAAACAAAAATCCCGGCGGGCCCAGTGGCCGCGGCGCCGCCCCGCTCTCCAGGAGGCGCTGCGCCATCGTCGACTTGAGCCGGTTGCTGCTCGACGAGGGGTGCCGCAAAACCTCGTCGCAGTCCCGGTAAGTCGAGAAGACAGCGAGGTTGGCCTCGGGCAGCTGGAGCGGCCCGCGGTCGCGAAACTGCGCGTAGAGCCGATACGGGTCTGCCCGGTTGGCCGGGTCCATCAGCTGCAGCAGCAACCCTTGCGATTCGGCCTGCTCGGTGGGCGCGGTCGTCATCCTCACATTGTGCCCACGCCAGGTGACCATCCCCGGGTCAGCGACGCAGAAACTCCACGATGTGGTTGGCCAGTTCTTCGCCGGCGTCCTCTTGCAGGAAGTGTCCGGCGCCGCGAATCAGTGGGTGATCGATACCCTGCGCGCCGCGCATCTCGCGCTGGAAGATTTCGGCCATCGGCCCGGTGATGGGGTCGCTGTCGCTGAAGGCGACCAGCATGGGTGTCGGACTCACGGACAGCTTCGCCCACGCCGCCTTGTTGGCCGCTGCCGCGGGATCGTCCGGTGAGGTCGGCACCAGCCATGGCATGGCGCGCGGCCCGGCGCAGTATTCGTCGTCGGGGAACGGCGCGTCGTAGCCTGCGCGCACCTCGTCGCTCATCTGCTGGCGACAACCGCTTTGCACGAACGAGCCGACGTTCAGGTTCGGCGCCGTCGTGACGGCCTCGCGGAAACGCCACCAAACCTCGGCCATTGGCTGCTCTCCGTTGGGCAGCCCGGTGTTGGCAACGACCAGCCGGGCAAACCGTTCGGGATGCTCTGCGGCCAGCCGCAATCCGATGAGCCCGCCCCAGTCCTGGCCGACCAGGGTCACGTTGTGAAGGTCGAGGACATCGAAGGCCAGGGTCCGCATCCATTCGACATGGCGCGCATAGCTGTGGTCTTCGCGGCGCGTCGGCTTGTCGGAACGACCGAACCCGACCAGGTCAGGGCAGATGACTCGATGCCCGGCGGCAACCAGTATCGGAATCATCTTGCGGTACAGATACGACCATGACGGCTCGCCGTGCAACATGAGAACCGGATCGGCGTCCTGGGGCCCGTCCTGGACCCAGGCGACCCGCAGCACACCGCCCTCATCGTCTGATATCTCGCAATACCTTGGGGCATAAGGAAAGTCGGGTACGTCGTCGAACCGGTCGTCGGGTGTTCGCAATGTCTGCATGGTGGTGAACCTACCGCCGCGGCTCAAGTCCCTTCGCTAAATCTCGCCAACTCCGGATGCGTCATCAATCGATCGAGAAATGCCCGCTGTCCCTTGAGTAGCTTCATGCGTGCCTGCGCCACTGCAAACCAGCCGACCCGATCGACCTCAGGGAATTCTCGCATCGTGCCCGAGCCTTTCGGCCACTCCAGTTCAAATGTGTTGCTGCGCGCGTCGGTGACATCGAGGTCGCTCTGGATCGCGAAGGCAGTGACCACCTTGCCGCTGGGTTGTTTCAGCGGACCCAGGTCGATGCGCGGGCCGGCCGGCACCGGTAGCCCGAGCTCCTCGACAAACTCGCGCTGCGCGGCTATCCATGGGTCCTCCCCGTCGGTGTATTCGCCTTTCGGGATCGACCAGACCCCGTTGTCCTTGCGGGCCCAAAACGGGCCACCCGGGTGTGCGATCAGGACCTCGACGACGCCGTCGCAGACCCGGTACAACAGCACACCCGCGCTCAGCTTGGGCATGAGTTTTTCAGGCTCCGACGGCGCGTTCCAGGTCTTTGAGCGACGACTCCAAGTGCGCGAGTAGGCGCTGCAAGTGCGGCACGCTGCGACGGCATCCGACCAGTCCGAAATCGAGCTTGTCGGCGTTGCTGACCAGGGTGATGTTCAGCGCTTGCCCGTCCAGCACGGCGGACAGCGGATAGTTACCATCGAGCCGGGCGCCCCCGCAATACATCGGCTCATGCGGTCCCGGCACGTTCGATATGACGAGGTTGAACGGCGGCGGCGTCGACGCCACCCAACCCGGAACCGCCGCCAAAGCCAGAGCGCCCATGTTCATCGCCGAAAGCGCCAACGCCTCGAATCGAGGCAATTGGGAGAACACCTTCTTGTTGTTGCGCATCGACTCGCTGACGATCTCCAGCCGCTTAGCGGGATCCTCGGTGTCGGTCGCCAGGTTGCACAGAATGGCTCCGACGAGATTGCCACCGGCGTCGGCCTCATCCTCCCTACGCAGGCTCACCGGGACCATCGCAACCAGCGGCGTGTCCGGCAACGCGTTCTGCTCGAGCAGGTAGTAACGCAGGGCACCCGAGCACATCGTCAGGACGACGTCGTTGAGGGTCACCCCCGCGGCCCGCTTGACGCTCTTGATGCGATCTACCGACCATGACTGCGCCGCGCACCGGCGGGCGCCGCCGATCTTGACGTTCAACATGGTGCGGGGGGCTCCGAACGGCAGCGTCAGCTGCTGCTCGAGCAGCGCCGCGCGAGCCAGCGTTACTGTCGAAGGAGCAAGTGCCGCAACGGATCCCGCCGCATGCATCAACGAACTCAGCGGGGACGAAGGGCTGGACTTGCGCTTGCGTTTGGGCAGGCTCCAGATCGCCCGAATCTCGGGATCGTCCGGGTCGTTCGACAGTGCGCGCTGCATCAGCTTCAGAGCCGAGACACCGTCGATCAGGGCGTGGTGGAACTTGGTGTACAACGCGAACCGGCCATCATTCAGCCCTTCGATCACGTGCGCTTCCCACAGCGGGCGGTGGCGATCGAGCAGGCTGCTGTGCAGCAGTGAAGTCAACTCGAGCAGATCGCGGACCCGTCCCGGGGAAGGCAAGGCCGAGCGGCGGACGTGGTAGTCGATGTCGACGTACTTGTCATAGGACCAGCCCAGATTTGCGATTCCGCCTAAGAACGTCGCCGGACGCTTGAGGAAGGTGGGCTGGAAATCCTGCTGGGCGACCAGGCGATCGTAGAACTCCCGGACGAACCCGCGACCGGCGCCGTCGGGGGGCTCGTACAGTTGAAGGCCACCGACGTGCATGGGGTGCTCACGGGATTCGCCCAGCAGAAATATCGCGTCAGTGGGCATCATCAGTTCCATTTACCAATTAGACCGCGACCGGCGTACGACGCGAAGGCACTCTTAGAACATCGCCGTCGAGCTCACTTCAGGATTGCTGCGCATGTACCCCACGAGCTGATCGACGTAGCTGCGGAACGGGGGCGCCTCGATCCCGCTGCCGGCGAGGTCAGCACGGCAATGGTCGGTCAAATAGAAAGTGGGATGCGCGAAGTAGTCGACCGCTTCGGGAGGGATCCGCATCAGCCGGTAAAGTCCGGGAACGCGCTTGAGGGACGCCTTCGCCAGCTTCCGCGGCAGCGGAACCTTGACGAGTTCCCGGCCAGTCGCCTGGGCGAGCGCCTCCGACATCTCCGCGACGGTGAGCGGCCGCGGATCCGCCAGCTGATAGGTCCGGCCCTCGGAAACGGATTGCCCACTCAGATAGCCCACCGCATCAACGATGAAGTCGCGCGGGACCACGTTCACCCGCGTCGTCGTAGCATCCCCCGCCATCGGCAGGATCGCGTACCGCGGCTGTCGCAACAGCCACTGCATGACGAAGTAGGGCCCGTCGAACTTTTGCGTCTCACCTGTGCGACTGTCGCCGACGACAATCGATGGGCGATAGATCGTGGCCGGCAGGCCCGCGGACATGTGCCAGCGCACATCCGCCTCGGCGAGGTTCTTGGTCTCTTCGTAATAGTTGTTGAACGGTGCACCGACTTCGAGGTCGTCCTCGCTGAACGGACCTGCGTAGCGGCCACTGACATAGCACGTGCTGAAGTAGTGCAGGCGCATCAACCTGGGACAGCGCTCAAGTGCGTCCAGGACGTTCCGGGTGCCGTCGACGTTGACCCGAACTGCCACGTCGCGGGCCACCGTCAGGTCATACGCAGCGGCGAGGTGCCACGCTTCGGTGACGTCGGTGAGGGCATCTGCCGCAAGGCCCAGCCCGGGCTGGGTGATATCACCCTCGACCACCTGGATCCGTCCCTGCAGGGACGCATCGGCAGAGCTCAGCTCGGCCTCGCGTCGCTTTGCCAGTGTGGCGAACTTGGACTGCACCAGGCAGATTGCCGAACTGTCAGTGCGTTTGAGGATGCCTGGCAGTAACGCACTGCCGAGAAACCCGGGGAACCCGGTCATCAATACAGTCATCGCTGCACCTCCCTAGTCGGTTTCACACAAGCGGGCCTTCGGCGGCCGGGCGATCGAATTGCCGGTGCAGTTGGTCTCGGCCCGTGTTGCCGAAGTGATTCCAGTGGGCGAACTCCGCGACCTCGCGGCGCACCCGCAGGTAGGGCATCGACATCACGGGATGGCCGAGACGGACAGCAAAGGCGACCTTCATATGGCCGGGAACAGCGAGAAGGTGTTTGACCGCTTTTTCGACCGGAGGACTGCTCAAGACCGAAAGGGCTTGAAAGCCAAGGCCCAGCGAGTGCGCCAGCAACCACATGTTCTGCAGCACGCACCCCAGGCTCATCAACCCCAGCACATCTCCCTCTGAGGCGGGAGCGCGCTTCGTGGCGTCATACAGCACGATCAACAGGACTGGACACCCCGGCATCAACCGATGCAGGGAGATTGCCTCACCCAGCTTTTCCGCTTGGGCCAAGTCTTGCATCCACGGTGGGAGCATGCTGGCCAGAAGACCAACCTTCTTGCGGCGCAACTCTTTTTCGGAGAAAGAGAGCAGTTGCAAGTGCTCGCGCAGAAACTCTTCGGAGAGCTGAACCTGTATCGTTCCGATCTCTTCCAGCAACTTTTGGTCATCCACGACGACGATCCCGAAGTTCTGCATGTTATGAGCGGTGGGACTCCAGCGTGCAGCTTCCAGGATCTGCAGCAGGTCTCCCCGAGCGATCGCACGGCTCTGATCGAACGGAACGCGCACGGAGTGTCTTTCCTCGATGAGTTTGAGCAAGTCGTTCATCGCTCTCTCCCCAATCGAAACCTGTTGTCGATCAAATAGACGCTATCCATCGCAGGCGCTGTTGAGACGGGTCTTTCGACCCGCTATGGCGGCCATTAGTCCTCGGCTCAGGCCGATAAGCGTTGCCCGATCGCGGGCCGTGGGGCAACGGCAGCCGTCGCCCACCTTTATGAGTTACCGAGGTCTTTAGTCCCCACCATGTGAGGGATTGCTGCTCTGCCGAGACGTCTATCACTGCGGGAGCATGACAGCATGCCGATACGAGAGGAACGTGTCGGCGAATAGTCGGATTACATGCACTCGGATTACTGTTTGGTATCCCTACTCGAACACAGCGCAGGGGAAGACTTGAGCAGCAACGAAATCGACTATCCGGAGATCGCCAAGTGGGATCCCGGCTTTACCGAGCTCCTGATCAACGCGGTCACGCCGGTTATCAAGCGATGGTTCCGGGCAGAGGTGCGGGGCTTGGAAACCTTCCCGTCGACCGGCGGCGCTTTGCTGGTGTCCAACCATTCCGGTGGCGTGCTGACGCCTGATTGGAACGTGCTTGCACCAGCCCTCTATGGCAAGTTCGGCTACGACCGCCCGCTGTACACCGTTGCCCACTATGGCGTGTTCTTCACGCCGTTCCGCGCATCGTTGAGCCGCCTCGGCGTTATTCACGCCAGCCGGGAAAATGCTGAGGAGGTGTTGCGGTCGGGTGCCGTCGTGCTGGCCTTTCCCGGCGGCGACTTTGACGCATTCCGGCCGACGCTGGCTCAGAACGTCATCGACTTCGGTGGCCGCACCGGATATGTCAGGGCCGCCATTGAAGCCGGCGTGCCGATCGTGCCCGCGGTGTCGATCGGGGGTCAGGAAACCCAGCTTTTCGTCACCCGCGGCGATTGGCTCGCAAAGCGATTGGGGCTCAAGCGCATACGGCTGGAGATTCTGCCGGTTACTATCGGTTTCCCATTCGGCCTGACGATGTTGTTCCCGGCCAATATGCCGTTACCGGCCAAGGTCGTCTATCAGTTGCTGGAGCCGATCGACATCGCCGCCCGGTTCGGCAAGGACGCCGACGTCCATGAGGTCGATGCTCACGTGCGCTCGGTGATGCAGACTGCCCTGGACGGGCTGGCCCGCCAACGCCGCTTCCCCGTACTGGGCTGATCGGCAAACTGACTATTTGACGCCCGGCAGGCGGCGCAGCACCCGCAACCCACCACGCACCGGGTACAGCGAGACGACCGGCCCGAAGGTCTCGTCGGCGAAGGCCGTCATACCTTCGCGGACCCCGGTCAGGATCGTCGGCTCGTAGAAGTAGGGCCGATGTCGGGACGACTGCCAGGGTCTGTTGCCTCGACGCGTCGGGATAGCGCCTGTAGCAATGGCGAGACCTTCGACGTCTCTGGGTCAGAAATTGCGGTCATGTTGTCACTCCTAGCGACGTCAGGGTTCATTATCCGACTACCCCGGGTGGGCGGTCGCGACGCCGCTTCGCCGGACACGGGCTCAAAAAGGCCGTTGCGGTAACTTCGCGCACAACAGGTCAGCGGCCCCGCAGAAGAAGGGCCGATACGCCGCAGAGGGAGGAGTGCCTCCGGTGGAAAAATTCACGCCGTCGATTGACTGGGGCCACCAGCTGGTTTCGTCGTCGCGGTGGATTCTCGAGGCCTGGGCGGTCAGCGCGGCATGTTTGCTCATTGTTGCGATCGTGGTCGTCCGGTTCACCCGATGGGGCCGCCAGTTCTGGCGCATCACCGGTGAGTACTTCACCGGCCGGCGAAGCGCCCCGGTGTTGAGCTTGTTCTGCCTGCTGCTGCTGTCGGTGATGATTTCGGTGCGGATCACCGTGCTGTTCACCTACTACAGCAACGACCTGTACTCGGCGCTTCAGGCCGCGTTCCAGGGCGCCGCCGCCGGCAACAATGCGGTGCATGATTCCGGCATCCACGGCTTTTGGGTGGCCATCTGGACGTTCTGCGTCATCGCCACCATGCACGTGATCCAGGTGATGGCGGATTTGTATCTGGCGCAGCGGTTCTTCATTCGGTGGAGGGTGTGGCTCACCGACCGGTTGACTGCGGACTGGCTCGATGGTCACGCGTACTACCGCGGGCGATTCATCGACCCAGTGATCGACAACCCGGACCAACGCATCCAGCAGGACATCGATATCTTCACCGCTGGGGTGGGCGGCGCTACGAACAGCCCGTCGGTCGGTACATCGGCCACGTTGCTCTTCGGTGCGGTCCGATCCGTTGTCTCGGTGGTGTCGTTCGCCGCGATTTTGTGGCGTCTGTCCGGCACGTTGATCATCTTCGGGATCACCGTCCCGAAGGCGCTGTTCTGGGTCTTGTTCGCCTATGTCCTGGTGGCCACGGTGATCGCATTCTGGATCGGTCACCCGCTGATCCGGTTCAGCTTCCGTAACGAGCTGTTCAACGCCGCCTTCCGGTATGCGCTTGTCCGGCTACGCGACGCCGCGGAGGCGATCGGCTTATATCGCGGCGAACGAGCCGAGCAGGCCCAGCTGACACACCGGTTCGCCGAAACGATCGCCAACTACCGCCGCTACGTGCGGCGCACGATCGGCTTCCTCGGTTGGAACGTCACAATGAGCCAGACAATCAATCCGCTGCCGTTCATTGTGCAGGCGCCGCGGCTGTTCGCGGGCAGCATCAAACTCGGTGGCGTGATCCAGTCTGCCGGCGCCTTCGGCCAGATCGAGGAATCACTGTCGTTCTTCCGCAACGCTTACGACCGATTCGCCAGCTATCGTGCCGCGATTATCCGCCTCAACGGGCTGGTGGAGGCCAACGCCGAGTCGCGGAGGCTACCGATACTGTCTATCGTGGCCAGCACCGACGGTTCGGTCGAGCTCAACGACGTCGAGGTCCGCACACCTGCCGGTACGCAACTTATCGAGCCGCTCGATTTGCGGCTGATGCCGGGCGACGCCCTGGTCGTCACCGGGAAGTCGGGCAGCGGAAAAACCTCACTGCTTCGTGCTCTGGCCCAGCTGTGGCCATATGCCTCGGGCACGCTGCGCCGCCCGGACGGTCATAACGAGGTCATGTTCCTGTCTCAGTTGCCCTACGTCCCGCTGGGTAACCTGCGCGTTGTCGTGTCCTACCCGGCCATGGCGGGCGAGATCGACGACAAGACGCTGCAGGAGGCGCTGATCAAGGTCGCGCTGCCCAACCTGCTCACCCGGCTCGATGAGGTCCAGGACTGGGCCAAGTTGCTCTCGCCCGGAGAGCAGCAACGCATCGCGTTCGCCCGCCTGCTGGCGATCAATCCCAAGGCGGTGTTCCTCGACGAAGCCACTTCCGCCGTCGACGAGGCACTGGAGTTCCTGCTGTACAACCTCTTACGGACTGAGTTGCCGGACTGCATCGTGGTCAGCGTCAGCCACCGCAGCACTATCGAGCAGCATCACGACCGGGAATTGGCATTGCTCGGCGACGGGCCGTGGCATCTCAGAGACATCCCCGAGCAAGTCACATCGACATAAGACTTCACCTCACGAACCTGAGCCGGTGCATCTGCTGGCTCGGTCTGCCAGTAAAGCGCTTCCGGTAGCGGTAGCTTCTCGGCATGGTGTCGCCAGGACGCCGCAGCACAGGAGCTCGTTGAAAGGGGTCTTTTGGTCCGGCATAAGGACCAATAGTCCTAAGAGCCTTAGGCCGATAACGAGCACTCCTACGCCGGCTGCTGCCTTTGCAAGGCGCCGATCACATTGGAGAAGATGGGCCTGGTTGCCGGGTGTTGGTGGCAGCATGGGTTTGTGAACGCGACGTCGCTGTCCTGGGATGTGGTATCCGTTGACAAGCCGGAAGATGTCAACGTGGTAATCGGCCAGGCACACTTCATCAAAACGGTCGAAGACCTGCACGAGGCGCTGGTCGGGGTGAGCCCATCACTACGGTTCGGGCTGGCTTTTTGTGAGGCGTCCGGGCTGCGATTGGTTCGCCGCACCGGCAACGACACTGAGTTGGTCGAACTCGCGACCCGCGCCGCGCTGGCCATCGCAGCGGGGCACTGTTTCGTGATTTTCTTGCGCGAGGGGTTTCCCATCAACGTCCTCAACCCGGTGAAGGCAGTGCCCGAGGTCTGCGGGATCTACTGCGCCACGGCCAATCCGGTCGATGTCGTCGTCGCGGTGACTCCGCGTGGCCGCGGCATCGTGGGCGTCATCGACGGACAGACCCCTCTCGGAGTGGAGACTGATCGTGATGTAGCCGAGCGGCGCGACCTGTTGCGCGCAATCGGCTACAAGCTCTGACACGGCTGTAGCTGTCACCGCTTGCGGTAAAGCGCCTCGATCTCGCTGGCAAATCGTGCGGTCACCACGTTGCGCTTCACCTTCAGGGTCGGGGTCAATTCGCCGGTGAGCACGGTGAAGTCGATCGGCAGAATGCCGAATTTGCGGATCGATTCCGCATGCGACACCGTCTGGTTGGCCTGCTTGACCGCCTGATCGATCTCGTCGACCAGGTCGGGATCGTCGATCAGGTCTGCGACCGAGGCGGTGTCCTCCTTGCCGTGGTGCTGCTTCCACACATCGAATGCTTCTGGGTCGACCGCGATGAGCGCACCCACATACGGCCTGTTGTCCCCGACCACCATCGCCTGACTGATCAGCGGGTGAGCCCGTAACTGATCTTCGAGCACGGCCGGAGCGACGTTCTTGCCGCCCGCGGTCACGATGATCTCCTTCTTGCGGCCGATGATCGACAAGAAACCGTCGTCGTCCATCGACCCGAGGTCGCCGGTGTGGAACCACCCGTTGACGATCGCCTCGTCAGTGGCCTTCTCGTTATGCCAATAGCCGTTGAACACCACGCCGCCACGCACCAGCACCTCGCCGTCGTTGGCGATCGCCATGCTGTTGCCCGGCAACAACTTTCCCACCGTGCCAACCCTCTCCTCGCCGATCCGGTTCACGGCGATCGCGGAGCTGGTCTCGGTCAGGCCGTAGCCCTCGTAAACCGTCAGCCCAACCCCGCGGTAGAAGTGGCACAGCCGCTTGCCCAGCGGGGCTCCGCCGGAGACCGCGGCATGGCAGTCACCGCCCAGCGCGGCGCGCAGCTTCCGGTAGACCAGCCGATCGAACAGCGCATGGCTCGCCTCCAACAGCCGACCCGGGCCGCCGGTGTCCTGCGCCATGCTCCACTCGATCGCCGTGCGAGCGGCGATGTCGAAAACCCTACCCCTATGGCTGTCACGGGCGTTCAATTCTGCTGTGTTGTAAACCTTTTCGAAGACTCGGGGCACTGACACCACCACCGTGGGCTTGAAGACAGCAAACGTCGGCACCAGGTTCTTGATGTCGCTGGTGTAGCCGATGGTGACCTTGTTGGCAAACGCCGACATCGACAGCGAGCGCGCCAGCACATGAGCCAACGGCAGGAAGACCAGCAGCCGTTCCCCCTTGCGCAGCAGCGTCGGGAAACACGCTGCGGAGCCGCGTGTCTCGTACAGCAGATTGGCGTGCGTCAGTTGGCAGCCCTTCGGACGCCCCGTCGTGCCCGAAGTGTAAATCAGTGTTGCCGGGTCGGCGGCCCGCAGCCCCGCCAACCGATCATCGAGAAGGCCGATGCCCACTGATTTCCCCGCCTCGGCCAGCTCGTCGAGCGCCGCCGGTCCGACTGACTCGAGGTGCAGGATCTTGCGCAGATTTGGCAACTCAGCGCTTAGTTCCTTGACCAGCTGGGCATGAGCGTCGGTCTCGGTGATCACCAGCACCGCGCCGGAGTCCTCGAGCACCCAGCGCACCTGCTCAGCCGACGACGTGTCGTAGATCGGTACGGTGAGCGCGCCCACCGAGAGGATCGCGTAATCCAGGATCACCCACTCGTAGCGGGTGGCCGACAGTATCGCGACCCGATCTCCGACATTCACTCCTTCGGCGATCAGACCGAGCGCGGTTTCACGGATCTGCTGTGCGGCATCGGCGCACGTCACGTCTGTCCACCCGCCGTTCACGAGGCGCTGGAAGATCACATGGTCGGGGTCGTCCCGCTCGTGTGAGTACACACTGCTGACGATGTTGTGGTGCTGTGCGACGGTGAAGCTTGCCGGGAGGCTGAATTCGCGCATGACCTAGAGCTAACCGCCCCAACCGTTGGCTTCCTAGTGGCCAAAAGTCCCACGGTCAAGAGTCCATCGGTGCCTGATCGAGGCCGCAGAGGCGCGGTGTCTGAGGTCGGCCGGGGGTCAGTCCACCGCGACCGACCATACCGACGTCGCGATCAGGTCACCGCGTTCCAAGCCGGCGGCGCGATGCTCGTGCACCTTGGCGTATTCCTGGGTGCTCACCATCTCGATGAAGGCCTGAGGCGTTGGGTACTCGACGATGAGAATCGCGTCCCACCAGGGCCGTTTGCCATCACCGATGACGACCGCCGGTGCTGTGCCCGCATAGCGGACTGTGGCCCCGACACGTTCGAGGTGCGGCGCGACCTCCCGACCGTACCGCTGGTAGGACTCCAGGCCGCCCTGGGTCTTGAACTTCAACAGGTTGACCATCACCACCGGCGTGTTTGCCGGCCGCTTGGTCAGCGCCGCGAACTGCTCTGGGGTGATCTGCATTGTGACGCTCATGTGAATCTCCTTGTCTTAGTTGGGCTGTAAAGCAGACTTGCCGACCCGCTCACGCAAGAACGGGACGACCAACCCGGCAACCTGATCGGGTTGCTCAAGCCACGCCCAGTGACCGACACCGGGCAAAATTTCAATTCGCGCGCGCGGGAACACGCGGCGCTGGCGCTGCGCCTGGTCGACCGGGATGTAGACATCGGCGGCGCCGAATACCACCAAAGTGTCGGGATCGCTGCTGCGCAGTGGTTCGACGAGCGCGTCCATGTCTTCTTGGCTGGTGGAGCGGTACAGCCGCAGCACAGCGCGCTTCGTCCCGGCCGGAACAAGGTGTCCGGCAATCCGATTCGCCCAAACCTCAGGCAGCCCTGGGTTGTCGTGACGGATTACAAAGCGAGCGACGCGAGGAGTCGAGGCGCGCATGAACAGCTCCCCGGCGAAGGGAGCGCGCCAGACCCGGGCCAGCCGGTGCCATTTGTAGTCGAGTAGCACGCCGGTATTGATCAGTGTGACGCTTGCGACCTTTGCCGGATTGGCGGCGGCCCAGATCAGTGCGAACGGTCCCCCGAAGTCGTGCGCGACCAAGTGCACCGCGCGGATGCCGAGCTGGTCGATCACCCCGCCCAGATGCGCGCCATATGCGGCCAAGGTGTAGTCCTGGTCCGCCCTTTTGTCCGCCCCGCCGAAGCCCGGCATATCCGGGGCGATGACAGTGGCGAACTCGGCGATAGGTTGCATCAGCGGTTCCCAGTCGCTGCCAGCGTCAGGGTTGCCGTGGACCAAAACCACCGCCTCGCCGGTCGGGCCCGCGCCCCCAATCAGCACCGGCGAGCGGACACCATTCACGACCACGTGTCGGGTCGTGAATCCGGTCATTTCAGAATCTCTTTCACTTCAGCCTCGACTCGCTGGCGGTATGCCTGACGAGCGCCCGAGTCGGCATGGGCTATGACGGTGTCGGCCTTCAGCGCCCGCTTCACCCTGTCGGCTGTGGCGGGCGGGGTGCCGGCGACCAGGCGGGCGACCGGCCCCAGTTCGCGCGGGACGAACACCTCCTCGCGTCCGCTTCGCATGGCGCCGACGATTGCGTCGGCGACTGCCTCTGGACCGACGATCCTTGTGGCCCTGGCTTTTCCGAAGCCGCTGATCATGTCGGTGCGGATCAGGCCGGGCATCACGATGGTGGTGCGGACCCCGGTGCCGCGGGTTTCGGCGCGAATCGCTCGGGTGAACCCGATGACGGCGTGCTTGGTCGCCACGTAGGTGGCCCCACCCGCGGTGGCGATCTGCCCCGCAGACGATGCCAGGTTCACGATGTAGCCGTGGCCGCGGGGGATGAACCGACACAGCGCCAATCGGGTTCCGGTGAGCACGCCGCCAATGTTGATGTCCACCATCCGTTGGGTGTCGCGGGGGTCTTCGTGGACGAACTGCCCGATCGGGGCGATGCCGGCGTTGTTGACCAGTGCGTCGAGCGGCCCGATGCGTTCTTCGGCCTCGGTGAGGAACTCTTCGAAACGGTCCGGATCGCGCACGTCGAGCGGCAAGCCCAGCGCCCGCTCACCCAGCTGCGCGGCAACTGCGCTGACCGTGGCACCGTCGATGTCGCCGATGACCACGGACATGCCCGCGCGCAGGCAGGCCTCGGCGGTGGCGCGGCCGATGCCGCGGGCCCCACCGGTGATGGCGACACGTTGGATCGACATGGGGGTTCTCCTAATGGGGTGGCTTTCTTATCGCCGACTCCACGATCCGTCACCAACCACGCCGGCGTCTTGACACTTCACGACAACCTTTTGACAATTCAAGACACATGTCCGTGGTGCGCGGGACCGCGCTATCGAACTACCCCGGCCTGGTCGCCGAATTAGGCGGCGACCCGGCCAGCCTGCTGCGCACAGCGGGCATCTGGGGCAGGGATGTCGGCAACTACGACGCGTTTATCCCCTACCCCGCGGCGATACAGGCGATCGAATCCGCCGCCCAGACGACCGATACACCGGACTTCGGGCGACAGTTGGCGCAGCGGCAAGGCATCGAGATTCTGGGGCCGGTCGGCGTCGCGGCCCGCACCGCCGCGACCGTGGCCGACGCCCTGAGAATCTTCAGCACGTACATGGCGGCCTACAGCCCGGTGATCGCGATCCGCGTCGCACCGCTGGGCGACCCGCAGCGGTCTTTCCTGGCGATCGAGTTCCTCCTAGAGCGGGCGCAGCCGCACCCGCAGACCACGGAACTGTCGCTGGGTGTCTCGCTGCGGGTGCTGCGCTTCCTGATGGGTTCGGATTACGCGCCGCTGTCGGTGCACCTACCCCACGACCCGCTCACACCCAAAGCCGACTACGTGCAGTATTTCGGCTGCACACCTCACTTCGCCGAGCGGACCGCGGGTTTCACCGTGCGCGCCGCGGACCTGCGCCGCCCCTTGCACCGCGATGACGTCGCCCATCGGGCCGTCGTCGACTACCTGAACGGCATCACCCCTCGAAATGCCGGAATAGTCGAATCGGTGCGCACCATCGTTCGCCAGCTGCTGCCCACCGGGGCGGCCACGCTCGACTTGGTCGCCGATCAGTTCAACCTGCATCCGAAAACACTGCAGCGCCGGCTCGCCGATGAGGGCACCACGTTCGCCGCTCTGGTCGATCAGGTCCGCAAGGACGCCGCCGATCGCTACCTGCGCACCACTGGAATCGGTTTGTCGCACCTGGCAAGCGAACTGGGCTATGCCGAGCAAAGCGTGCTGACCCGCTCGTGCAAACGCTGGTTCGGAACCGGGCCGGCCGCTTACCGCAGCCGGACCCGATCGCCGGCAGTCGTCCGGGCTTGAGGTCCCGGCGGGTCACCCCTCATAGACCGACTGCACGCTCCAAATCCTTCAGCGAGGTTTCCAGATGCCCGAGTACCCGCTGTAGGTGCGGCACGCTGCGGCGGCATCCCACGAGTCCGAAGTCGAGACTGTCGGCACTGCTGGTCAGCGTGATGTTCAGCGCTTGTCCGTTGATCGCAATCGACATCGGGTAATTGCCATCGAGCCGGGCACCGTTGCAGTACAGCGGTTCGCGCGCACCGGGCACATTCGAGATGCAGACATTGAAGGGCGGCGGAGTCGCTTTGGCGAAGCCGGGCAGGCTGTTGACCACAGCCGGGCTCAGCAGCAGCATTGACAACGCCATCGCCTGAGCGCGAGGCAGCTGTGACATCACGTTCTTGTTCTCCCGCATCGACGAGTGAATCGCGTGCAGGCGCTGCGCCGGATCGTCGAGGTGGGTGGCCAGGTTGCACAACACCGCCCCGACCATGTTGCCGCCAACCGAGTCGTTGTCGTTGCGCAAACTCACCGGGACCATAGCGACCAGCGGCGCGTCGGGCAGCGCGTCGTAATCGTCGAGATAGGCACGCAGCGCGCCCGCACACATCGCCAGGACTACGTCGTTGAGGCTCACCCCGGCCGCGTTCTTGACCGCTTTGATCCGATCCAGCGGCCACGACTGCGCAGCGCACCGCCGCGCTCCCCCAATGGGAACATTCAGCATCGTGCGCGGGGCCCGAAGCGGCAACGTCAATTGCTGCTCCAGTAGGGCGGCGCGCGCCAGTCGAAGCGTTGACGGACCTAGGCCCGCAACAGATCCCAGCATGCCGGTCACGTCGTGCAGCCGCGTGCGTCGTTGATTGCGGGCCGCGCGTTTGGGCGCCGGTGACCAGGGCGCCCGGAACTCGCTGTCGCTGGGGTTGGTAGTCAACGACTGCTGCAGCAGCGTGAGTCCGGATACCCCGTCGACCAGCGCGTGGTGCATCTTCGTGTAGACCGCGAAGCGTCCATCCTTGAGACCCTCGATCACATGTGTTTCCCAGAGCGGACGGTGCCGATCGAGCAGGTTGCCGTGCAGCCGTGAGGTCAGCTCCAACAGCTCGCGGACCCGTCCCGGCGCCGGCAGGGCGGACCGCCGTACGTGGTAGGCGAGGTCGACGTCGTTGTCTGACGACCACCCGAGGTTGGTGAGTGCGCCGTGAAACGCCTTGGGATGCTTACGAAATATCGGTGCTACGTCGCCGCATTGCAGCATCGCCTCGTGGGTGTCGCGCACAAAGGTAGGTCCCGCGTCGGCTGGCGGGGTGAACAGCTGCAGTGCGCCGACGTGCAGCGGATGCTCGCGCGACTCGGCCGACAAGAACAGCGAGTCGAGAGGTGACATCAGTTCCATGGTGTGTTCCTGGGTGTCCGGTGGGGCAGTTACGCGGTCAACGCCGGCTCGAGTGCGTCGGCCGACGAGGTTGCGAATCGCAGGTTGTCGTCGTCGACCGGGCCCTCGCGCAGCGTCTTGTGGTCAGCGCGGTAATCCATGCAGGTCCGCCATGGGCCTTCAATGCCCTGGTGGGGGAACTGGTCGGCCGATCGCTTGACGTAGCCGGCGGTGACTTCCAGCAATGGGCGGGTCTCCATGGGTCCGGGCAGCTGCGGGTAGCAGATGGTGTGGCCGTGGGCGTCCATGTGAGCCAACAGCCGGCAGAAGTGTTCACACACCAGCCCGACCTTCAAGGTCCATGACGAGTTGGTGTAGCCGAACATGTAGACGAAGTTGGGGACGTCGCTGAGCAGGAAGCCCTTGAACGCCACCTTCTCCGCCACATTGACGGGCACGCCGTCCACCGAGAGGCTGATGCCGCCGAAGGCCAGCAGGTTCAGGCCGGTAGCGGTGACGATGATGTCTGCTTCCAGTTCGCGCCCGGATTGCAGCCGGATTCCGCGCTCGGTGAAGGTGTCGATCCGGTCGGTGACCACCGAGGCTCGGCCGTCGCGGATGGCCTTGAACATGTCGGCGTCCGGCACCGCGCACAGTCGCTGGTCCCACGGGTTGTAGGCCGGCCTGAAGTGCTCGTCGACCGGATATCCAACCGGCAACTGCTTGGCGTTGAGGTGACGGATCAATCGCCGGGCGGCGCGGGGGTGCTGCTGGCAGAACCGCCAGACCAGCCGTTGCTTGGCGACGTTCTTCCGCCGGGTGATGGCGTAGGCCCGATCGCGGCCGACCAGCTTGGGCAGGGTGTTGGCGATGCGGTCCTCCGACGGCACCGGCACGATGTAGGTCGGCGAGCGCTGCAGCATGGTCACATGCCCGGCGGTCTCGGCCATGGCCGGCACCAGCGTGACCGCGGTCGCGCCGCTGCCGATGATCACCACTCGCTTGCCGCGGTAGTCCAAGTCTTCCGGCCACTGCTGTGGGTGCACGATCTGGCCCGTGAACCGTTCCCGTCCAGGGAATTCCGGTGTGAAGCCCTCGTCGTAGCGGTAGTAGCCGCTGGCGCAGAAGAACCATCCGCAGCTCATGGTGATGTGTTCGCCGGTGTCGAGGCGCTCGATCTGCACCAGCCAGCGTGCGTCGTTCGTGGACCAGGCCGCGCTCAGCACCTTGTGATGGAGGCGGATCGACTGACGTATTCCATTCTCGGCGACGGTCTCCCGAAGGTAAGCCATGATCGCGTCCGCGCTGGCGATCGCCTTCTCGTTTTCCCATGCCTTGAACTCGTAGCTGAACGTGTGCAGATCGGAGTCCGAGCGAATTCCCGGGTACCGGAACAAATCCCACGTTCCACCGATCTCGTCGCGGGCCTCCAGGATTGCGAATGACTTGCCCGGCTGCATGGTCTGCAGGTAGTAGGCGGCGCCGATGCCCGAGATGCCGGCACCGATGATCAACACGTCCACGTGTTCGATGCTGCTGGAGTTCATGGGTGTTTCCTTGACTCTGCCGTGGGAGACGGTGGTTTACCGCTGCACCCACTGTGCGGCAGCACAGACACTTAGGTCTTGACAGCCGAGGACAACTTTTTGACACTTCAGGACAGGTGAAACAGAACGGGTGCGTCATGGACGTTCGGGAGAAATCGCGGATAAACAATCGCACGATAAGGCGGCTCAAACCCCTGGTGATGGTAGCGGTGGCCGCGTGCCTGTGCATCGCACTGCGCGCTCGGCGCGGCAGCGACGGGCTGCGCTGGTACCAACTGGTGTATCGGCTCATCTACCAGGTGGGACTCATCGTCTGGCGCAGGGCTACGCCACCGGCCGAGCTGGTCGCATTGGTGGAAGGACCGAGTGCGCTGGCGGTCGGGCGTGCGCTCGATCTGGGCTGCGGCACCGGCACTGACACCATTTATCTCGCCAGACACGGCTGGGACGTAACCGGGGTGGACATGGTGCCCAAGGCCCTGGCGATTGCTCGCCATAGCGCCACCGCCGCCGGCGTTACCCCGCGCTTCGTTCTTGGCGACGTTACCCGCTTAGATGAGCTCCGTCTCGGCGGCGGCTACACACTCCTGTTGGATTTTGGCTGCTTCCACACGCTTCCAGATGACCGGCGACCCGACTACGTCACCGGCGTCTCGAACGCCGCCGCCCCGGGCGCGACACTTCTCCTTTACGGCTTCCGTCAGCCACCCAAAGCCGCGCCGATGCATGCCGGCATGACAGTCGACGAGGTCCGGCAGCGCTTCAGCGCTGCGGGCTGGGAACTGGTCAACGCCGAACGCAGTCATGTCAAACCGATGATGGCACCGCGGGCCGACGACCTTTTCGAACTCTGGTACTGCCAACTCCGACACACCTCAATGTGACTGGCTGCCCAGCGGTTTACAGCAGATCTGTGATGGTCTTCAGGCCCGCGTCGTAGAGCACGCCGGGCAGCATGCCGCCGTCGTGTTCGATGGTCGTGCCGTTGACGAAGTCCGCATCTCCGCTCGCGAGGAAAACGCAGACCCGGCCCACCTCTGCGGGCTCGCCCGCACGGCGCAACGGGACGGCGGCGAAGTACTTCTCGCCAGTCGGATCATCTTTGGGCAGCACAAACGACCGGAAGTTTTCGGTCATCGTCGGGCCCAGTGCTATGCAGTTGACCCGGACCTTCGGCCCCCACTCCTCGGCCAGTGACCGGGTGAGATGGTTGAGCCCGCTCTTGGCCGCACCGTAGGAGACCAGGGTTGGTGATCCCGCCGGGTGTCCGGCGCCGCTGGAGATATTGATGATGCAGCCGACGCCGTCCTGGGTGCGCATCTGCCGGTACGCGCGGATGGCGAACCACAGCGGACTGATGAGGTTCATCTGCACCGCGTACGCGTGGAACAGGGCCGTGCGCTCATAGTCGTCGTCGCTGCGGGGTGCGCCCTGAATGCGTTGGACGAGTTCGGGAATGCTCTCGGCGTGCGGCGCCGGAACTGTACCGCCGGCGTTGTTCACCAAGATGTCGATCCGACCGTGGGTGGCCACGACTTCGGTGACGAAAGAATCGATGGAGTGGTAGTCCCCTTGATCGCAGACTCTTTGTGAGGCACGGGCCGCCCAGTCGGGTTCTGCGTCGACACCCGGGATGGTGTCCAAGGGCGAGCGCGAGCAGCCGATGACCGTGGCGCCGGCATGTAGCAATTCGTGAGCGATGCCGACGCCCACACCGCGGCTGGTTCCGGTGACGATCGCGATCTTGCCATCGAGGACGCCCATCATTGACCTTCCTGCGTGCAGTGTCGCCTGTCGTTGACAGTAACTGTCATTCAGTCATAATCTGCCAGCTAGCTATCGGCGTGTAAAGGGCCTTACGCGCACTGTCCATTCGGGAGGTCACGATGAGCAGCCCGTCCAAGCTTCGTGTCATCCAATGGGCGAGCGGAGGTGTCGGCAAGGCCGCGATCGAGTGCGTACTGAATCACCCGGAGCTCGAGCTGGTCGGATGCTGGGTGCACAGCGCAGACAAGAACGGCCTCGACGTCGGTCAAATCCTTGGAACCGGTGAGCTGGGTGTCACGGCTACCTCGAGTGTCGACGAGGTGCTGGCCCTTAACGCCGACTGCGTCATGTACAGCCCGCTGGTCCCCAAAGACGAAGACGTCGTGGCGATTCTGCGGTCCGGCAAGAATGTGGTCACCCCAGTCGGCTGGGTATACCCGGACCTGAGCAACCCGGCTGTCAAAGCGATCGCCGACGCGGCACTCGAGGGTGGGGTTACCCTGCACGGGTCGGGAATCCATCCCGGCGGTATCACGGAGCGATTCCCGCTCATGGTGTCTTCACTTTCGTCGGCGGTCACCCACGTGCGCGCCGAGGAGTTCTCCGACATCCGCACCTACAACGCCCCGGACGTGGTGCGCCACATCATGGGGTTCGGCGGTACCCCCGAGGAAGCCATGCAAGGACCCATGGCCAGCCTGCTCGAATCGGGCTTCAAGATGTCGGTACGAATGATCGCCGACCACATGGGATTTCGCATCGATCCCAACATCAGGACTATTCAGGAGATCGCCGTGGCGACCTCCGACATCGACTACGACCCATTTCCGATCACCGGGGGAACCGTGGCCGCACGCCGGTTCCGCTGGCAAGCCCTCGCCGACGGCGAGCCGGTCATCACGGCGGCGGTCAACTGGCTGATGGGTGAAGCCAACCTGGACCCAGGCTGGAATTTCGGTGGGCGCGGCGAACGGTTCGAGGTCGAGATCACCGGCGACCCCACCGTGAGCCCCACCTTCAAAGGACTGCAACCGCAGACGATTGCCCAAGGGCTGAAACGAAACCCCGGCGTCGTGGCTACTGCCAACCACTGCGTCAACGCCATTCCGGACGTCTGCGCCGCCGAGCCCGGCATCAAGACCTATCTGGACTTGCCGCTGTTCGCCGGGCGTCCGGCTCCAAAGCTCGCGGCGGAGAAACCATGACCGCCGGAAACCCCAGTGTCCTAGCCGACGTGTCGTTCTGTCATCTCGTCGTCGGGGTGACCGACATGGATCGCGCGCTGGCGTTCTACCGCGACGTGATCGGCATGGAGGTCGTTTTCGAAACCCTCATCTCGGGAGAGCCTTTCGATGCGGTCCTGCACGCGACCCGTAAGCAGGAGGGCCGGGTCGTTGGCGGCTTGCTAGGCGGATTGATGGTCGAGCTGCTCTCGCTCGGAGCCAAACCCTCAGCGGACAAGCCTGTGCGACGCGGCATCACCGGGATCCAGAACGTGTCATTGTCGGTGGCCGATCTCGATGACACCCACCGCCGCATCACCGCCGCCGGCTACACCCCCGACCAGGAGCCCTTCGAGATCGGCGGTGTTCGAATGTTCTTCGTCAAGGACCCCGACGGAACCCCGGTCGAGTTCATCGAATTACCCAACGGTGCGCGCAGCACCTACGAGATGCACCGCGGGGTGCCGCTGCAGATGGGACCGGCGAAATGACAGCGACTTACTCGCATCCTGACTCGATGCGCGGCCACGTCGCGATCGTCACCGGCGCGGCCCAAGGCGTAGGCAAGGGCATCGCCGCCGCACTGCTCGAACGCGGCGCGGCCGTGCTGCTGGTCGACATCCTCGAAGACGTCCTGAGCGCGACAACCGCCGAGCTGACGGCAGCGGGTCGTGCCGAGAAGCTGGTTGCCGACTTGCGGGAGCCGGAGAGCGCACAGCGGATCGTGGCGGCCGCGGTCGACGCCTTCAGTACGGTGCATGGCCTGGTCAACAATGCCATAGCCACCAACGAGCCCAAGGCATTCGCTGACATCGCTACCGAAGACCTGGCGCTCGGTTACGACGTCGGCCCCCGAGCGACATTCCTGCTCATGCAGGCCGTGTACCCGCTGATGGTCGAGGCGGGCGGCGGGTCGATCGTGAACCTCGGCTCGGGGACGGGCACCGGTGGCGAACCCAAGTGGGGCGGTTACGCCGCCGCAAAGGAAGCCATCCGTGGGCTGTCGAAGGTCGCCGCCCTGGAATGGGGGCGCGACAACATCCGCGTCAACGTCATATGCCCGTTCGCTGAGTCCGACGGCGTCAAACTGTGGAAGCAGTTCGCACCCGACGATTACGCGAAGGCGGTGAGACGCGTTCCGATGCAGCGCATCGGCGATGTTCGCACCGACGTGGGCGCGCTGGTGGCATTCCTGCTCAGCACCGACGCGTCGTTCATCACCGGGCAGACCATTCACGTCGACGGTGGAATCGGCTGTTTCCGATGATCGCCGGAGGGGAGTCGCTGCGCGATCGGCAGCGCGCGCAGATCCGGGCCGACATCAGGCGCGCGGCGTTCCGATTGTTCATTGAACGCGGATACGACGCCGTCACAACGGAGGAAATCGCCACTACCGCAGGCGTTTCGCCGCGTACCTTCTTCCGGCACGTGCCGACGAAGGAGGAACTGCTTCTTGCGCCCGTTCGCCATGGCGGCGCCGCAATCGTCAACCTGCTCGAACAGCGGCCGGCCAGAGAGTCGCCCGACGTCGCGTTGATCACCGCCATCATCACGCGGACCCGCTCCTTTGACCAGGCCGACACCGAAGAGTGGCGGGAAGCCCTGCTGGTGGCCCCTGATCTGCTCGGCAAGCTGACAATGCACACCCCCGCCGACAAGGAGCGGGCGGCGAAGCTCATCGCTGAACGCATGGGCGCCAACCCTGAGGTTGATATCCGCCCGGGCCTGCTGGTCCAACTTGCTTTTGCGGCAGCTGATTTCGCCTTTCAGCAGTGGGTGCGGCAATCTGGGGTCCCACGGCCGCTGGATCTCTATGTCACCGAAGCCCTCGAAGCGGTCAAGAGTCCCCACTGGAAAAGGAAGTCGAAATCGTGAAAGACAAGTACAAAGTCGCCGTCTGGGCCACCGGCGGTGTAGGGAAGTACGCGATCCGCACCATCGCCGACCGCCCCAATCTCGACCTCGTCGGCGTGTGGGTGCACTCAGACAACAAGAACGGCAAGGATGCCGGCGAACTCGCCGGCATTGACCCACTCGGCGTTGTGGCCACCCAAGATGAATCGAAGATCCTCGGCGGCGACGCGGACTGCGTCGTCTACGCGGCGCCGGCACCACCCCGAATGAAGGCAGCGATCGGCGACCTGTGTCGAATCCTGGCCGCCGGCAAGAACGTCGTGACGACCGCGATACCGGGATTGGTGTACCCGCGCGGCTCCATGCCCGACAAGGTGATCGACGCGATCCGCGGCGCAGCCGAAGCCGGACGCAGTTCGTTGTTCTCATCGGGCATCGAGCCGGGATTCGGCGCCGACCTGTTCCCGATCGCGCTGATGTCGATGTCGCACAAGGTTTATTCGGTACGTGGCATAGAGATCACGAACTACTCCGAGTACCCAGCCGAATACGACATGCGAGAGCTGTTCGGATTCGGCCAACCGCTCGACTACGAAGGCGGGTTGAAGATACCCGGCACCCTTCGATGGGGCTGGGGTGCTGCCGTCACCATGGTCGCCGAGGCACTAGGGGTGGAACTCGACGACATTCGCGAAACGTGCGAGTTTCAGGCCACCCCGCGCGACATCTCTACCGCATTCGGACTCGTCGAAGCGGGAACCGTCGGCGCCACCCGGGCGCGTTGCATCGGCGTCGTCGACGGCCTCGACGTCATCACCATCGAGCACGTCGACCGCATCGCCGGCGACCTGGCTCAGGATTGGCCGAAGGGCCGAACCGGTGGAACCGATGGCATCTGGCGGGTCATGATCGACGGCGAGCCGAGCTTCGACGCGGAGTTCGAAGTCGGCTATCTTCCCGGCGAGAGCCATAACGATCACGGGTTGCTGGCAACGGGTATGCGCGCGGTCAACGCCATACCCTGGGTTTGCGACGCTGAGCCCGGAATCGTTGACGCACTGCACATCCCGCTCACGTCGCCGGCGGGGGCACTTCATCCGCATCGGGACGGGATCCCCGCCTTCTGAGAGCCGGACCGGCTCGAACCTCACACGCCGGGCACGGTCGTCGTCGCAACGGCGCGGCTTGAGTATTTTCGTATGGTGTCGATGTCCACTGTTCCGGCGCAGTACTTGCTGTCACCTGCCGCACCGAGCCCGCGCACGCTCATCGACATCATCTACGAAACCGCTGCGCGCTACCCCGACGCGACAGCGCTCGATGACGGCACCGTGCAGCTCACCTACAGCGAGCTGATCGGCGACATCGAGGCCAGCGTGGAGTGGCTGGCCGCCCGCGGCATCGGCCGTGGCGACCGGATTGGCATCCGGATGCCGTCGGGCAGCTACGCGCTGTATGTGGCGATCCTGGCGACGCTGGCCACCGGCGCGGCATATGTCCCGGTCGACGCCGACGACCCCGACGAACGCGCCGAATTGGTGTTCGGTGAGGCTGACGTGGTTGCGGTCATCACCGAAGCGGGCCTGCTCCGAGGGCCCGGCTCGTCGCGTGGCTGGCGGGCTACGGCGCCACTGGCCCGAGACGACGCGTGGATCATCTTCACGTCCGGATCGACTGGCACGCCGAAGGGCGTGGCGGTCACCCACCGCAGCGCCGCCGCGTTCGTCGACGCCGAGGCGCAGATGTTCTTGCGGGACAACCCGATTGGGCCCGGGGACCGGGTGCTGGCCGGGCTGTCGGTGGCTTTCGACGCGTCGTGCGAGGAGATGTGGCTGGCTTGGCGGCACGGCGCCTGCCTGGTTCCCGCGCCGCGGTCGCTGGTGCGCAGCGGGATGGACCTCGGTCCGTGGTTGGTCACCCGCGATGTGACCGTGGTGTCGACGGTGCCATCACTGGCCGCGCTGTGGCCCGCCGAGGCACTGGAAGCGGTGCGGCTGTTGATCTTTGGTGGTGAGGCCTGCCCTCCGGAGCTGGCCGAGCGGCTCGCCGTGGACGGCCGGGAAGTGTGGAACACCTACGGCCCGACCGAAGCCACGGTGGTCGCGTGCGCGGCCAGGCTCGACGGTGGCGGGCCGATCAGCATCGGGCTGCCGCTGCCCGGCTGGGATCTGGCCGTCGTCGATGCCGACGGCCGGCCGGTCAGCTATGGCGAGGTGGGCGAGCTGGTGATCGGCGGCGTGGGTCTGGCCCGCTACCTGGACAAAGACAGAGACGCTGAGAAGTACGCCGCGATGCCGACGCTGGACTGGGAGCGCACCTATCGCAGCGGTGACCTGGTACGGCTGGAACCCGATGGGCTGTATTTCTGCGGCCGAAGCGATGACCAGGTCAAGGTCGGGGGCCGCCGCATCGAGCTGGGCGAGGTCGACTCCGCACTGGTCCATCTGCCGGGGGTCAGTGGTGGGGCGGCCGCGGTTCGCCGTACCGCTACCGGCACCCCGGTGCTGGTCGGCTACCTCGTCAGCCCGGATCCGTCGTTCGACATCAATGAGGCGCGCAACCGGCTCGCCGAGCAGCTGCCCGCCTCGCTGGTGCCGCGGCTCGTCCAGGTCGAGGAGCTGCCCACCCGCACGTCGGGCAAGGTCGACCGCGACGCGCTGCCGTGGCCACCGCCCGGCGGCGCGGACTCGGAGGAGGCGGCCAACCTGGGTGGCACAACCGGCTGGCTGGCCGGGCTGTGGCGGGACCTGCTCGGGGCCGCGGTGGACGGCCCGGAGGCGGACTTCTTCGCGCTCGGCGGCGGCTCGCTGGCCGCCGCGCAGCTCGTCGCCGTGCTGCGGCACCAGTATCCGCAGGTCACCGTCGCCGACCTGTACGACCATCCCCGACTGGGCTCGCTCGCCGGGTTCCTCGACGAACTCGAACCGCCACCGCAGGTCACCAAGCGCGTGGTGCGACCAACCCCACGACTGACGCAGGCCGCGCAGACCTTGCTTTCGGTGCCGTTGGCGACGCTGGCGGCACTGCCATGGGTGACTTGGCTCTCGCTGGGCAACAACGTCGCCCGCGCCCTGCATCTGGTGCCGTGGACCGTGGCCGTGAACTGGTGGCTTGTTGCGGTGGCGTTCGTCCTGTTCGTCACGCCGGTGGGCCGGATGGGCATCGCGGTGCTGTTCGCGCGGATGTTGCTGTCGAACGTGCAGCCGGGCACTTACCGCCGCGGCGGGTCGGTGCACCTGCGGGTGTGGTTCGCCGAGCGGCTGGCCGAGGCCAGCGGCGCGCAGAACCTGGCCGGGGCGCCGTGGCTGGTGTACTACGCCCGCGCTCTGGGCGCCAATATCGGCAAGGGCGTCGACCTGCACTCGATGCCGCCGGTCACAGGGTTGCTGACACTCGGGCATCGCAGTGCGGTCGAACCAGAGGTGGACCTGTGCGGGCACTGGATCGACGGGGACGCGTTCCACGTCGGCGAGATCACCATCGGCAACGACGCGACGGTCGGCGCCCGGACCACGCTGCTGCCCGGCGCGATCGTCGGCAAGAACGCCGACGTGGCACCCGGCTCGGGCGTGCTCGACAAGATCAAGAACGGCCAGTACTGGAAGGGCTCGCCCGCGGTGAAGTCCGGCAGGGTCAACCACCCGTGGCCTGACGAACGGCCGCCACGCAGAAGCCGGTGGGTCCCGATGTACGGGCTGACGTCGTTGCTGCTCGGCGCTCTGCCGCTGATCGGTGTGGCGAGCGGCCTTGCGGTGATCGCCGTAGCCGTCCATCACACCCGCCGCCTGTCGCAGGCTGTGCTTCCGGCGCTGCTGTGGACACCGCTCGCAGCGCTGGCCGCTCTCACGATGTACGCGCTGCTGACGCGTGGTTGCGGTGCGGGTGTTGTCGATCGGGCTGCGTGAGGGCTACCACCCGGTGCGCAGCCGGGCCGGCTGGCAGCTGTGGGCGACCGAGCGGCTCATGGATGCCGCGCGCAACTACCTGTTCCCGCTGTATGCCAGCATGCTGACACCGATGTGGCTGCGGCTGCTGGGCGCCAAGGTCGGCCGCGGCACCGAGATCTCCACGGCGTTGCTGACCCCTAAGTTCACCGTGATCGAGGACGGCGCGTTCCTGGCCGACGACACGATGGTCGCGTCGTACGAGCTCGGCGGCGGCTGGATCTACGCCGCCAAGACGACCGTGGGCAGGCGCGCGTTTCTCGGCAACTCAGGCATCACCCAGCCGGGCCGCCGGGTCCCCGACGACGGACTGGTCGCGGTGCTGTCGGCCGCGCCACCGAAGGCCAAGCGCGGCTCGTCCTGGCTGGGCAGCCCGCCGATGCGGCTGCGCCGGCGCCCCGCCGAGACCGACGCGGCGACCACGTATCACCCGCCGCTGAGGTTGAAGGCGATGCGGGCGGTGGTGGAGACCTGCCGGTTGGTGCCGGTGATCGTGACGGTCGCGATCGGGCTGGCGGTACTGGGCGCATTGCAGGCGCTGGCAAGGATATTCGGCATCTGGTCGGCGGCGCTGTGCGGCGGGCTGGTGCTGCTGGCGGCGGGCGCGCTCGCGGGTGGTATCACGGTCGCCGCGAAATGGCTTGTGGTGGGCCGGATCAGGGCCAGCGAGTTTCCGCTGTGGTCGTCCTTCGTGTGGCGCAACGAGCTTTCCGATACGTTCGTCGAAACCGTCGCGGCGCCGTGGTTCGCCCGCGCGGCCAGTGGGACGGCGGTCATGAACCTGTGGCTGCGCGCGCTGGGCGCCCACGTCGGTCGCGGCACCTGGTGTGAAACCTATTGGCTCCCTGAGGCGGACCTCGTCACGCTGGGCGACGGCTGCACCGTCAATCGTGGCTGCGTGGTGCAGACGCACCTGTTCCACGACCGGATCATGCGCATGGATAGCGTCGTGCTGGAACCCGGCGCGACCCTTGGGCCGCATTGTGTTGCGCTACCCGCCGCCCGGCTGGGTGCCGGCGCGACCGTCGGTCCCGCGTCGCTGGTGGTGCGCGGCGACGAAGTACCGGGGTCGACACGTTGGCAGGGCAACCCGATCAGGCCGTGGAACCAAGGCCGCAAGAAGGGTCGAGGTAAGAACCCGCCCGACCGAGGCGTCCGGGACACCGCAGCGTGAAAGCTTCTACCAAGAAGGCACCAAACAAACTACCGGCGGTGCTCGACGACTACCTGCCGAAAAACGGCAACTCCGGCTACCAGGTGTCGCGCTACGAGCTGGATCTGGAGTACAAGGTCTCGATCAACCGGCTGTCCGGATCGGCGACGATCACCGCGGTGACGCTCACCGAGTTGCAGCAGCTCACGCTCGACCTGTCCAGTACCTTGACGGTGTCGAAGGTGTCGGTGAACGGCAAACGCGCCGCCCACTTCTCCTGTCGCGGCGGCAAATTGCGCATCCGGCTGGCATCCAAGCTTGCGACCGGGGCGGCGTTGTCGATCATGGTGCGCTACGGCGGTTCACCGAGACCGCTCCGGTCGCTATGGGGTGACGTCGGTTTCGAGGAACTGACCGACGGCGTGCTAGTCGCCGGGCAACCCAACGGCGCCGCATCGTGGTTCCCCTGCAACGACCACCCCAGCGCCAAGGCCGCGTTCCGCATCCAGGTGAGCACCGAAAGCCGGTACCGGGTGGTCGCCAACGGAAAACTGGTGTCGCGCCGGGTACGGGCCTCGCAGACTGTGTGGACTTATGAACAACCCGAACCGACGTCGACCTACCTCGTCACCCTGCAGATCGGCGTATACGAGATGGCGCGGCTGGCGAGGGCGCCGGTGCCGATACAGGCGGCGTTGCCCGAGCGGCTGCGCCGCGTCTTCGACCAGGACTTCGCCCGCCAACCCGAGATGATGAAGCTGTTCATTGAGCTGTTCGGACCGTATCCGCTGGCGAACGGGTACACGGTCGTTGTCACCGACGATCCGCTGGAGATACCGCTTGAAGCGCAAGGGATTTCGATTTTCGGTGCCAACCATTGCGACGGCACGCGGGCCAACGAACGGCTGATCGCCCACGAACTGGCACACCAGTGGTTCGGCAACTCGGTTACCGCGCGGTGGTGGCGTGACATCTGGCTGCACGAGGGATTCGCGTGCTACGCAGAGTGGTTGTGGTCCGAACACAGTGGCGGCCCCAGCGCCGACGAGCTTGCCGGCCTTCACCACGAACAGCTGCGGGATGAGCCGCAAGACCTGCTGCTGGCCGATCCGGGACCGCGCGACATGTTCGACGACCGTGTTTACAAGCGCGGTGCGTTGACCTTGCACACACTGCGCGGGCGGCTGGGCAATGAGAAATTCTTTGCGCTGCTCAAGGATTGGACGAGCCGGCATCGCCACGACACCGTCGTCACCGACGACTTCACTGGCCTGGCTGCCAACTACTCCGCCGAGTCGCTGCGCCCGTTGTGGGATGCATGGCTGTACTCGACGGCAGTGCCCTGACTGACGCATGCTCACGCGCGGACGCCCTTGCGGCGGTAGTATCCGCGCACGCCGTTGGCGAGCGGCGCGATTTTTGCTGGGTACACGATCCTGCGGCTGCTGGGCACCGGCGGGATGGGTGAGGTTTACCTGGCACAGCACCCGCGTTTGCCGCGTAGCGACGCTTTAAAAATCCTTACCCAGACGACAACAGCAGACAGCGGCTTCCGGGAGAGATTTCACCGCGAAGCCGACCTCGCCGCCGCACTGTGGCACCCAAACATTGTCCAAGTGCACGATCGCGGCGAGTTCGATGCCAACTGTGGATCGCGATGGACCATGTCGAGGGAGCCGATGCCGCGCAGTTGATGAGGGACCAGTACCCGGCCGGATGCCGGCGCGCGACGTGTGCGCCATCGTCACCGCGGTGGCTGCGGCGCTCGACTACGCCCACCAGCGTGGACTGCTGCATCGCGATGTCAAACCGGCCAACATCTTGCTCACCGATCCAGAAGACGGTCAACGCCGGATCCTGTTGGCCGACTTCGGAATAGCACGTCTACATGATGACATCAGCGGATTGACGGTCACCAATATGACCGTGGGAACGGTGGCTTACAGTGCGCCTGAGCAGTTGATGGGTGACGACATCGACGGATGCGCCGACCAGTACGCGCTGGCCGCCACCGCGTTTCACTCCCTCCTATCGCGCCGCTCGGGCCATGATTCGTCCAGTGCGGGTGGAAACTATCGCCACGAGCACACCGAAGACGAAACCACCGACATGGGCGAAGAACGCGACACCACTGCCACCCGCGTTGTCTGGGTGGACCAGCGCGTAGTTGCCCTCGAAGAATTGGTACAGAAACCAGCCGCCGAGAAAGATCCACGCCGGGATGCGGATCGGGAACCACGCCACGAAGGTAAGGATGCGTGAGTCGGGATAGAGCACGATATAGGCGCCCAGCACAGCTGCGATCGCGCCGCTAGCCCCCAGGGTTGGTATCCGCGCGTCCGACGCCTTATCGAAGAGCAGGGTCATCGCGGTTTGCAGCATCATCGCGGCAAATCCGCCGGCGAAGTAGAAGACCAGATAGCCAAGCCGCCCGAAAGCGTCCTCCACGTTTTTGCCGAAGATCGCCAGGAACAGCATGTTGCCGAGGATGTGACCCCAACCCGCATGCATAAACATGGCGCTGATCCAGCCAACGCCCCAAGGTATGCCCAGGTGGCAGGCGTTAGTGACATCACACGGATAGAACGATGCCTGATTGACGGCCGCATCCCCGTTCGGTAACTCATAGAACAGAAAGACCGCGAAGTTCGCGACAATCAGCGTGACATTGACGACCGGGAACCGGCGTGCCGGAATGCCATCGGAGTACGGGATCATACGAGCTCCTTCCACCAGCCGCATCTGGTACTGATGGTGCGGCTTACCAGTTCTCTTTCGTCATGGAAACTGAAGGAATCGTAGAGTTCCCGCGTTTTTGGCGCAGATCGTCACCGTCGCCGATCCGGTGCTTTCGTGGCCCCGACCGCGCTTGGCGCGGCGCGCCGTCAGCTGAGCGCAGGCAGGACTTTGTCGGTGAGCAGCTGGAGCGACTTCCACGCTTCGTCGACGGGCATGCCGCCGACCAGCGGGTGGATCACCAGCGGTCCGTAGTTGTCGGAGTCCCGGACCTCGGCGATGAGCTGGTCGGGAGTTAGAAACCGGTATCGTCCCGACGCCTTGACCTCGTCCAAAGTCTGAACACCGGGCAGGTGCATGAGGGAACGTTCCTCGGTTGACCATCCGCCGTAAGTGACCGCCTCCCAGAGGATGTAGTCACCGAGCTCTGCCCACGCCCGGTCGGGGTCCTCGTGCAAGAAGATCATCCCGCGATTGATCGGGCCGGGCATGAGGATGAGTGGCTTGATGCCGGCGTCGGAACAGAGCTCGCGATAGTGGGCGGCGATGTCGGGCAGGTGGTCGGCCAGGCTGAGCGGCAGTCTGAAACGCGCCGCGCGCCGCGCCGTGGCACGCGCCCCGCCGCCGACATACAGCGGTGGATGCGGCCGGGTCCACGTGCCGGTGCAGACTCCCGCGTCTGGATCACCACCGGACCAGACTGACAGCATTCGCTCGACCAAGCTGTCCATCAGCTTGCCGCGCTGGCTGAAATCGGCTCCGAGCGAGTCATATTCGACGGTGCGATAGCCCAGGCCCACCGTGGTGTGCAGCCGGCCCCGGCTCATGTTGTCGACGAGCGCGATGTCTTCGGCCAGCCGAACCGGATTCCACAATGGTCCGAGCGCACAGTCCACGCTCGCAATCAAAGTCGTGGTTCGGGCCAGGAACATCGCCGCGGCCATGATCGGGTTGCAGCTCCATCCGTGCCCGGTCGCGTGGTGCTCATCGACACTGACCGAGGTGATGCCGTGGGACTCGCCCCACTGCGCGAGCTCGAGCGCAGCACGGATCAACTCGCTCTGCGTGCGCGGTTTGCCCTGCGGGGAGGCGAAGTTGAAGCGCAGCACCGTTAGTAACATCTCCGGCCTCCGGTCAGGCTTCAGCCGGAGGCGCCGCCGCCGACTGCAAGAACGCGGGAAAGTCAGGAAAAAGTGCGCGGTCGACGATCTCGATGCGGGTGCCGAAGGCGTCGACGTAATAGGCGAACAGCGCGAGGTCTGGTGGGCAGACATCGGCGGTGGCTTCGAAGGTGAAGCCGTTGTCCTCCAGCATTCTGGCGGTGTCGGCGAGGTTGTCGGTGAAGTAGCCGAGGTGATGGACGGAGTTGCCGGGTGCCGCCGTCCACGGACTTCCGGGAACCTCCTTGATGAGTTCGACGTGCGGACTCTGGACGGAGTAGACGAACGTCGAGGTGAGCTCGCGAGTCCCGGTTGCGGTGCGGAAGGGCAGGGTATACGTCAGCGGATTGATCCACCGGTAGCCGGCCAGCGCGCTCAGGCGAGCCATCGCGGCATCGAGGTCGGGCACGATGATGCCGGTGTGGTAGAAGTCCTCGGGTCGTAGTGCGAATGCCATAGTCGGAGTCCTTTGCGATCTCAGACGCAGTCCGACGCGCCGTCGACGACGAAGATTGCGCCACTCGTGTAGCTACTCTGCTCGGTGCACAAAAACGCCACCGTCGGTGCGATTTCCCCGACGGATCCGAAACGGCGCAACGGAATATGAGCCAACTCGGAATCCACCAGTTCGGCCGCGATGTGCATGGGCGCGGTCATCGGGGTGTCGATCGTGCCCGGCGCCACCGCGTTCACCCGGATTCCTTTACCCGCCCATTTGACAGCGAGATTTCTTGTGATGCAGACGATCCCGGCTTTCGCGGCGCCGTAACCGGGCACTAGCGGAACCGCTCGCAGCGCAGACATCGACGCCAAATTGACCACGCTGGCGCCGCCGGGCGCAGTCGACACCTTCAACGCGCGGTAAAGTCCGATCGTCAATCGGTACGGTCCGGTCAGGTTGAGCGCGACCGACGCGTCGAACCCGTCTGGCTTCGACTCATCAAGGCCCCCGGGGAAATTCGCGCCAGCGTTATTGACTAGCACGTCGAGGCAGGTAAAGCTCTGGGCCAACGCGTCCACCGAGTCGTGGTCGGTGATCTGTAACTGGTGATAGGCCATGCCGGACAGATCGGCGTCGTAGTCCGTCACAGTCGGTTTGGTTCCGGTGATGGTGACCTCGGCCCCGGCGTCTCGAAACAATACCGCGGTGGCATGCCCAATCCCGCTGGTGCCGCCGGTGATCAGCGCGGCAATCCCGGTGAAGTCGAAGCTGACTCGCGCCGTCATGAGTTCCTCGCTAGGTTGGTGCCTAGTTGGTGCCTGAGCCAGGCACTTTCCCAGAAGTTCGTACTGCTGGCCAGGAGTTTTTCATGGGCCTCCTTTAATACTTCGCGCGCCCCCGCATGGTCTGGCACGGCGGTGGAGACGAGCTCGGCGAGGTGAATAGCCTGCAGTGGGCGATCGGCACCCAGATGTGCCCGCGCCCGATCCACCAGCGCATCAGCGCCAGCCAGCTCGACCACGTCGGCGGCGACGGCATCGAATCCGACCGGATAGAGCTCGGTGGTCGACCGGTGGTGGAACCACCCTGAGTAGTTCTCCCATACGGCCCGTACATCCCAGGCAACCTTTCCATAGCCTTGGCCCACTTCGTATTCCGTGGGCAAGGCGATCTCGCGCATCAGCGTCACGACGTCCTTACCGGCGTTCATCCCGGCGACGGTCTGGTCGTGGATGTACTGGATCGCGCTGCGCAGCCGGGTCAGCTCGGCGTTGATGCGATCGGCGCCCGCGATCGGCTCGAAGTGACCGGTCACCAGGAGTTCGGGCTGCAGATCGCGCACCCGCTCCACCGACGCGATGGCCGTCAGGGCGTCCCGGTACCGGTCACCGCGGATGGTGACAAGGTTGGGAATATGTCCAAAAATCGGGCCAAAAGTGTTCCCGCACAAGCAAATTCGCTCTTCAGGCAACCACACCACCAGCGAATCAGTGGTCTCCCCGCCGGGCACGGAGATCAGCTCCATCCGTTGGCCGCCAACCTCCAAGGTCAGGGTGTCCTCGAAGTCGAGATCGACGACGGGAACGCTCTGGCCGGGCAGCCGAGTGGTACCGAGACGCCGCTGAATGGCTTGGATACCGGCCGCCAGGGTGTCTTTGAAGGCGAACGCGCTGCGGCTGGCCCGGTACGGGATGAGGCGTTCGTTGTCGTCTCGCCATGCAGTCCAGTTCGCTTGCGCGACAACCGTTGTATCGGGGTCGCGCACGCTGTCCAGGCCGCCAACGTGGTCCACGTGGCCCTGCGTGAAGATGATGTAGCGCACCGGCGAGGAGTCAACGGCGTCGAAGTTGGCACGGTGCACCGGCCCCTCGAAACCCATCCCGGTGTTGATGATCACCCGGCCCTCACCGGTGGTCAGCAGGTAGGCATTCGACAGACCCGGCGAGCACCACAGTCCCGGGGCGATCTGCTCGGCCTTTTCGGCAGCCGCCGCGCGCATCGCGTCAGCGCCCGGCCTGCTCCGATAAATCGGTTCGAACTGTTGCGCATCGGTGCTCATCGCTGACGTCTCTCTCGTGTCTTTCCTCTTGTCGCAGACTATTCGGGCCGAACCTCGAACCTGTCGAAGTAGAAGTCGAAACGCCCGCGAAGTTCGTCGGCCGAGATGCCGAAGTGCCGTTGTAGGTCATAGCGGATACGGCCGTGTTTACCGCGGGGATTGCCGTCCAGGTAATGCTGGAAGCGTTCACGCACCTCCGGTGTCAATTCGACTCCGGCGCGCCGGTAAAGCTCCTCCAGCAGCGGCATTTCGTTGCCGTTCAGGTGGTGGAAGCTGATGTCGATGCTGCGGTCGGACGGTACGAGGTCGCGGTCACGCACACACGCGCTGAGCAGCCGGTGCACGCGATCGCTCCAGTAGTCCAGTAGCCAGCCCGGGTCGATGCTCGTTCGGCGCAGTCGATCGGAGTAGGCCATCATTGTGATCGCCGACTGGATCACGGCGACAGGGTCACGGTGTGTGAAAGCCACTGTCGCGTTGGGGAAGGTTGCCATCAGCGGGCCGAGCTGCTCACAGTGCTGGGGACTCTTGAGAACCCAGGTCCGCGGGCCGCGCAGGAATGTCAACGTCTGCAACACTTTCTTCATGTACGCGTAGTGGCGGGTTTGGTCGAGCCTCAAGTAGTAGTCACGCCAATCGGGCACGCGCGCATGCCATTCCAGGACGTAGGCGGCCAGATCGAGGTCGAGGAGTTCGACTTCCTCCTCGATCGCCTCGGGAAACCGGTCGTGCATGGCAGCCACCACAGGGGCGCTGACCATGAGCGCGTCGTATTCGGACTTGGCCCGCGCGTACCGGGGGTCGACGCCGAAGACGTCGGGGCCCTGGCCGCGTGCGGGTATCGGATCCTGGCTCTCCCAGTACGGCAGCGCGCGCCGGCGTGGATCGGCGGCAATGAGATTCACCAGATGGGTGGTACCGGACCTCGGCATCCCGACCACGATGAAGGGCTTCTCGATCGAGATCGACTCGATCTCGGGATACCGCTTGATGAGGTCGGTCAACGACAACCGGTTGCGCAGCAGGCGAACCACTCGTTGCCGCAGTGACGCGCGAGTGAGCTGGCGCAGACCGTCGTCGGCTTCGATCGCGGCCACGTGCGCGGTCAGCCGGTCCCCGAAGCCGTCGATGTCGTCCAGGTCGTTACCCACGCCTGCCTGCTCGATCGCTTCGGCGAGCATCTGATCGATGTCGAAGTCGACGTGTTTGGCCTCGGTGAATTCCAGAATCTGACGCTGGGCATCGGTCAGCTTGGGCGATGTCAGATCGTCGAATTCGATGTCGCCAACCGCAGAACCCACCGGATCCCCTCTTCGACGTGTCGTTGGAAAATATGACACAGACGCTAGACGCGGTGAGGATCCCTCGTTAACCCACCTCGCTGACTCGGATCTGTGTCCCCGAGGTTGGCTGTCGAGCGCGAACTCTACAAGTTAGCCAGGTCGTCGGGAACGTCGACTTTGTGTTCGAGGAGCGCTTCGAGAGGCACTACCTCGAGGGTGCGCTCGTGAGTGGATGCCAACACCACGGGGGCGGCGCAACCGTCGTGGTGGGCCCGAAGCCAGTTCAGGGCGGTGACGCACCAGCGATCGCCGGGCAAGAGGCCGGGAAACCGGTACTCGGGGACCGGCGTCAACAAGTCATTGCCGATGGAACGCTGGTGCTCCAGGAATTCAGCGGTCATTACGGCGCAGATAGTGTGCCGGCCGATGTCCTCGGGCCCGGACGAGCAACAGCCGTCGCGGTAGTAACCGGTGAGTGGGTCAGTGCCGCACGGTTCCAGCGGGCCGCCTAGCACATTGCGCTCAGACACGTGTTTAGTATCCCGCTGCTGGGCGTGAAGTTTGAAGGGACTTTTCCATCCGCGTCGCAGCGGGTTTTTCCCGGGCTTGTGCATGCGCCCTACCCCGCCAGCCGGTAGCTCGACAGCGGACCAACATCGAGCAACCTGCCGGCCTGCAGGCCTTGACAGCCGGGTCGAAAGACATTGACCGCATTGGCGTACTCCTCTTTTTAGGCGAGCTTTAGCCACAACGTTGGGCGGCGGTTTGGCCGGGGATCGTGCGCGACATCCCCGATCGATGTCGTAGGGCATAGTAGCAGTAGGATATTGTTTGTGGCTATAAAAGTAGCGTAGTGAATTGGTGTGGCGTTGGACACATCGGCCCGCGTCGATTTCGCGTGCGGACGCCTTGCCAACAGGGGAGTTGACTCAAGCAATGGCAACGCCGAACCAACCCGGAGACCCCTCCGGTGAGCCACCCTGGGGTGGCAGCCTCAAGGCTACGGATCACACCAGAATCTCCAGACCCCACCGCCGCCGGGATATCCGGCTCATCCCGGTTATCCGTACCCATCCCCCTATCCCGGTTATCCCGCGCATCCCGGCTATCCGGGGAACGCAGTTGATCCCCAGGCGCCATTTGGGCGCGATCCCGCCACCGGGGTACCTCTGTCGGATAAGGCGCCACGACGGCTGGCTGCCTGCAGCTATTCCTTGGTTGTTCGGCATCGGCAGCTTCTATATCGACTCGACTCAGATCGCAGTTGCGCAGTTGTGTCTGGGTCTCTTCGGATGCTTGTTCAGCCGTTCTGCTTTCTCGGCTTTCCGGTCTTGCTCAGTGGCATCGTCTGGGCCATCGTTGACGCGATCATGATGTTCACCGGCAGTGTTAGAGACAACTACGGCCGAAAGCTGCGCTAGTCATAACGAACAGTCCCGATGGCCGACCGAGTGCGCTGGGTACTGCCCGGTGACGACGCGATAACAATTCCGACCTCACGCTATCGCGACGCGCCAAGCAAATACCGGGGACATCGCCCCGGGAAAATTATGGTCATTTCGTGAACCGTCGAACGGCCATGAAGCTACCGCTGCTGCTGGCAGCAGGCGCTGCCCTGGCTCAAACACCTCGCGGCTCCGCGGAACCACCACCCCGTTCCTCCGGGGAATCAAGCCGGTGGTCACCCGACCGTGCCAACCGCTGGTATCAAGCGCAAGGTTGGCTGGTCGGCGCGAACTACATCACCTCAAACGCCATCAATCAGCTAGAGATGTTTCAGCCCGGCACCTACGACCCGCGCCGCATCGATACCGAGCTGGGCTGGGCACGGTTTCACGGGCTCAACAGCGTGCGGGTCTTCCTCCATGATCAGCTATGGGCCCAGGATCCCCGAGGCTTCCAAAACCGTCTCGCGCAGTTTGTCGGCATCGCGGCGCGACACCGCATCAAGCCACTGTTTGTCTTCTTCGACTCGTGTTGGGATCCGTTCCCCAAGCTGGGTCCGCAGCACGCGCCGCGGCCTGGGGTCCACAACTCTGGCTGGGTGCAGAGCCCCGGCGCTGAACACCTTGGCGATCCCGGCTACACCCGCATCCTGCAAGGCTATGTCACCGGAGTGTTGACCCAATTCCGCAATGACGATCGCGTTCTGGGTTGGGACCTGTGGAATGAGCCCGACAATCCCGCGCGCGTGTATCGCAATGTCGAAAGGAAAGACAAGCAGGAGCGTGTCGCAGAGTTGCTCCCCCAGGTGTTCCGGTGGGCACGTTCAGTTGATCCGAGTCAACCGCTGACGAGTGGCGTGTGGCGCGGTGACTGGGGAGAGCCACAGGGCCGCAGCGCAATCAGTGCTATTCAACTGGACAACGCCGACGTGATCACATTCCACTCCTATGCCGAACCCGCGGGCTTTGAGTCCCGGATCACTGAGCTTTCCCCACTAGGGCGGCCGATCATCTGCACCGAGTACCTGGCTCGGACCCAGGGCAGCAGCGTTGAAGGAATCCTGCCCGTTGCGAAGCGCCGCAACGTGGGCGCCTTCAATTGGGGTTTGGTCGCTGGAAAGACCCAGACCTACTTCCCGTGGGACTCGTGGGATCACCCGTACACAACGGTCCCGAAAGTATGGTTTCACGACCTTCTACAACCCGATGGACGACCCTACAAGGACACCGAAGTTCAAACGATTCGGACGCTAGCCGGCGGGCAAAGCTAGCCTTAAATCTCGCAACCTTGCCGGCCAACAAACATGAAAACACCGTCTGAGCTGTGCTAACAGCTAGCGGGCGGTGGCGGAGGGATTTGAACCCTCGGCGTGCCCCAGGTCGGGGCATCGAAACGGCTGTGACCTGCCAAATAACATGCCGTGGGCCACGCAACGTCGTCCAGCTCCGCCGCCGCGGCGGCGTCACAGGCAACCATGGTGCCTAAGACCGTGGTTGCCCCCATCGCAGCGGCAGACTGCTTGGCATGATCGCGCCGCCCTGCGTGAAGGTGAAGCTCGGAGTGAAGCCAGGTTCTAATTCGAAATCCGGTACGGCGCGCAACCATTCGGCCACGATTACGGTCAGTTCCATGCGGGCCAGGGCCTTGCCCAGGCAGCGATGGACGCCGCCCCCAAAGCTCCTGTGTTGCTTGGGGCGGATCTTTCCGTCGTCGCTCACGGTCACCGATGACTCTTCACTGTCGTCAAGGTTGGTCGACGCCAGGCATAGGCGCACCACAGAGCCCGCCGGTATCGTGACGCCAGCGATGCTCACATCTCGCGTGGTGAAGCGTCCGATGAACGGAAGCGGCGTCTCAAGTCGCACGACTTCCTCAGCGAACACCCTGATCTGATCGGGGTTGCCGCGAAGCAGGGAACGTAGCTGGGGGTCGCGGGCCAAGTGAAGTAGCGCTGACCCGATGGCTGCCTGCATACCATCCTGGGCAAAACAAAGAAGGGCATAGAACCCGATCACTTCGTCTACGGTGAGGGGGTCGTCGCCGCTAAGCAGCTGGGCCGCAAGGGCCGGCCGCTCATCGCCTTCAATCGCCTCGACAAGGTAGTTAAGTAGTTCAGATGCGGGCCCCGACCCGGGCATATCCCAGTTAACGGCCTCCGCCCAAGCGGCCAGCCTGTCTCGGTCGTCCCACGGAAGCCCGCACAGTGTCGCCAACGCCCCGAACGGGAACGGATAGGCGATGTCGCTGATCGCCTCACATGCACCGTTGGCCGCGACAGTGCCGATGAGCGCTGACGCCTGCTCCCGCAACGCGGACGCAAGCTCATCCACCGCCGGAGGGCTGAAGTATGGTCGCAAAATTCGGCGGAAGCGCGTGTGCTCAGGCGGATCGTATGCGATCGGGACTGGGATCGGCAGTGATTTCACCCCGGCGCGGGGTGGCGTGAGCTGCTTCCGGCGTGAGGCGAATATGTCGTGGCTGCGCAGCGCTGCGCGCACGTCTCCGCGGCGGGTCACGACGTAGTAACCGCCTAGATCGCGAAACACAGCACCGTCCCGCAACGCGCGCCAGTAGTCCCTGGGCTCTCTTGCGATGAGGCACCTATTTTCGTCCACGAACGGCGGCGGCGGGGGGGCGAAGCGGCTCACCTAAGCCACCGCCGCGCGGCTGGATTGATTGCGCTCATGGCCCGATGGTAGATCAACATTTCGCCACGTCACCCTTGCCTCCTGCCACGCCGAACCGGGCGCTGGTACCGGCGCCCGGTTTCCAAGGCTATGAGAACTGGTGGGGCGCAGGGTGGTTCATGGCGCGCGTGCGACGACAACGGCTGACCGCAGGTCGCTCGTCCAGCGGCTGATCTATGAGCGCCGTACTAGGCGGGTGGTTACACAACTCACAAGCGACGAGCCACGCGCGGCTCAGCAGCCGAAGCTCACCATCGATCACCTAGATCTCCCTCATGCGCGGAGGGTATGTCCAGGTGCCACTGAGCTCACTTCACCCTCGGGCGCTCATGGCTGTCGCGCCGCGTCGTTACTGGGGTTCCAGGGTGCGGGTGGATGGTTCGCCGGCGCTGTGAAGCGGGCCAAGGTGCAGAACATCACTCCCCATGATTTGAGACATACCTGTGCCTCGATCTCGATCAGCTCCGGGGTGAACGTCCTGGCGTTGTCGCGGATGCTCGGACACAAATCAGCGAAGGTCACCCTCGACACATACGCCGACCTCTTTGACACCGATCTCGATGCCGTCGCGGAGGCGCTGGATTTGAAGTGTGCCCATTCTGTGCCCAAACCTCGCCCAGTCGGCGCGGCCGGAGCGTGAAATGAGCCCCTCACCTGCGAAAACAGGTATAGTACTGCGGCGGTGGCGGAGGGATTTGAACCCTCGGACGGTGTTAGCCGTCACACGCTTTCGAGGCGTGCTCCTTAGGCCGCTCGGACACGCCACCGCCAAGCAGCTTACCCAACCGGCCGCTTATCTCGTTTGGGTCACCCCAACCGCTGGCGGGCGAAGAAGGCCTCCAGCGGCGCGGCGCACTCCTGCGCGAGCACGCCGCCGCGCACTTCCGGGCGATGGTTGAGCCGCCGGTCGCGGACCACGTCCCACAGCGATCCGACCGCTCCCGTTTTGGGTTCCCAGGCGCCGAACACCAGCCGCGCGATGCGCGCCAGCACCACCGCACCCGCGCACATCGTGCATGGTTCGACGGTGACGGCCAGGGTGGTCCCCTCCAGCCGCCACCCGTCGCCGAGCACGCCCGCCGCTGCCCGCATCGCCAGGATTTCGGCGTGCGCGGTCGGATCGCCAAGGGCCTCACGGGCATTGACGGCCCGGGCCAGTTCGGTTCCGTCGGGACCGATCACCACCGCACCGACGGGCACGTCGCGGGGTCCCGCCGTCGCGGCGACCGACAGTGCGGTACGGATCAGATCTTCGTCGGTGGTCACCTACCGAGGCGGTCGATCACCGCCGACAGCTGATCGGCGAAGCCCATCTCCCGGGCAATGCGGCCCAGTTGCTCGTCGGCGTACAGGTCGGTCTCATCGAGGATGACCCCCAGCACCGCCTCGGGCAGCCCGATGTCGGACAGCAGGCCGAGGTCGCCTTCCTCGAAGGGCTCCGCATCCTCGAGGTCCTCAGGATCGATGTCGGCGTCCAGGTTGTCCAGCACTTCGGCGGCGATGTCGTAGTCCAGCGCGGCGGTGGCATCCGATAGCAGCAGCCGGGTCCCCGATGGTGCCGGTCGCACGATCACGAAGAATTCGTCGTCGACGTCGAGGAGTCCAAAGACCGCTCCCGCACTGCGCAGTTCACGCAGCTCCGTCTCGGCGGCCTTAAGGCTCGTCAGCGACTTGGGGGACATCGCAGAACAGCGCCATTGGCCCTCTTCGCGCACGACGGCAACACCGAAGCCGTCCGGCATGTCCGCGGACGGGCCTTGGGCTGAGGCCCGTTGTGCTCCCATGGGCGCCTACGCTAGTCGCTGACCAGGTCCCTTGACCAGACGACGCAGCGGAGCGGCGGCAGCTGACAGCACCGCCGTCCGCCAAATTGTGCCAACCTTGGACTGTGGCAGGGACACCGGTGTGCGTGCTCGGGCTGGGACTGATCGGCGGCTCGATAATGCGGGCCACCAAGGCAGCCGGACGTGAAGTGTTCGGCTACAACCGGTCGGTGGAGGGCGCGCAAGCAGCCATTGCCGACGGCTTCGATGCCACTACAGACCTCACCGACACGCTGACCCGCGCCGCCGACACCGGCGCGTTGATTGTGCTGGCCGTACCGATGCCGGCATTGGCGGGGATGCTCGCCCACATCAGCGAATTGGCCCCCAACTGTCCGCTGACCGACGTCACCAGTGTCAAAAGCGCGGTGCTCGACGAGGTCGCCGCGGCCGGTCTGCAGGAACGCTTCGTCGGCGGTCACCCGATGACGGGCACCGCGGACTCGGGTTGGGCCGCCGGCTACGCCGGATTGTTCACCAGGGCCACGTGGGTGGTCAGCGTGGACGACCATGTGGACCCCGTGGTGTGGTCGATGGTGATGACGTTGGCGCTGGACTGCGGTGCGCTGGTGGTACCGGCCAAATCCGACGAGCACGACGCCGCGGCGGCTGCCATCTCACATCTGCCGCATCTGCTCGCCGAGGCGCTGGCCGTCACCGCCGGAGAAGTCCCGCTGACCTTCGCGCTGGCCGCGGGATCGTTCCGCGACGCCACCCGGGTGGCAGGCACCGCCCCGGACCTGGTGCGGGCGATGTGCGAAGCCAACTCCAGCCAACTGCTGCCGGCAGTCGACCGAGTCATCGAGTTGCTGAGCCGTGCCCGCGAGTCGCTGGCCTCCCACAATTCGGTGGCCGACCTCATCGAGGCCGGCCACGCCGCGCGAACGCGTTACGACAGCTTCCCGCGCTCCGACATCTTCGCCGTCGTCATCGGCGCGGAGAACTGGCGTGAGGAACTGGCTGCCGCGGGCCGGGCGGGCGGGGTGATCAGATCCGCTCTGCCAAGGCTGGATAGTCCACAATGAACCCTTCTTCGTCGACGCTCACGGTGGTGTCGGCGACTGGAGAGCGCAACTTGATCCCGTCGGGACGTCCCTCGCTGATGTAGCTCACGGTGGCCGCGGTGACAGACATGTCAGGTACGTTCACATAGACCATCGGCAACGTAACCCAGTCCGCCCGTTCGTGTAAACCGAGGCGCCGGATCGGCAGTGCGTTGAAGAACGGACTGAACACCACGTCGACGTCGAGAGCTCCGTCGTATCCCGCGCGCCGCTCCCCCTGGTGGTCGGTCACCAACCACATGTTCTCCTCGTCGCGGGCAATGGCAAGCTGGCGTTCCCGCTCGGCCAACGTGACGGTCAGCCCGAACCGCTTGGTCACTCCGGTCTCGTCGGTCTGCAGGTCGTAGTGGGCGCCGAACGCCGGGTTGGTTGCCGTGGCCGCCGCCACAATGCGGCCGTTGGCCCTGATTCGCTTGCCGGACACCTGGATTCGTACCGATTCCATGCGGGAGACGTCCTGTGCGCGCCAGGTCAACATCGCCTGCCACACGCGCCGAGTCGGATCAAAAGGGGCTGCGTTCACTCATCTACCGTAGAGCGTGTCCACTGACCACGGCAGGGTTGTCGGTAAGTGCGATCGGCGTCACGTGGTTTCGCTGACCAAGCTGGCGCAGCCGGCCGGTGCCCGGCACCGACACCCACACCGCCAACGCCAGCAGGCCGTCGAGGATCAGCGCCAACGCGGCCACCATCAGCGCACCGACCAGCGCGAGTTGGAATTGGCGCTCTTTGATCCCGTCGATCAGGTAGCGGCCCAGTCCGCCGAGGCTGGCATAGGCGGCCACGGTTGCGGTGGCGACCACTTGTAGTGTCGCGTTGCGCAGGCCGCCCAGGATCAACGGCAGCGCATTAGGTACCTCGACGCGCAGCAGCACCTGGGCCTCCGTCATGCCCATCGCCCGGGCGGCGTCGACCACCGTCGGCTCGACATTGGCAATACCCGCATAGGTGCCGGCCAGCAGCGACGGGACACCCAACAGCATCAGGGCAGCCAGCGGCGGCCCCGCGCCCAGCCCAAACAGCAGCACCCCCAGCAGCAGCACGCCCAGCGTCGGCAGTGAGCGCAGCCCGTTGACCGCGCCCACCACCAGCAGCGTGCCGCGGCCGGTGTGCCCGATGATCAGCCCGAGTGGGACGGCGATCAGCGCCGACGCGCCCACCGCGATGGCCGTGTACTCCAGATGCTCCAAGATGCGCGCCGCCAGCCCGACCGGACCGGTCCAGTTGTCGGCGGTCAGCAGGTAGGAGATCGCCTGCTGCACGAAGTTCATCGCGCACCGCCCACGACCGGGGCCACCACCGACCGTCGACGGGTGGAGCGCGCCGCGCGTTCCCAGGGCGTGGCCAGCCGGCCGGCCAGCACGATCAGCACGTCGATGACGATCGCCAGCACGAACAGCGCGATGATGCCGGCCAGGATCTGCTCGCTCTTGTCGGTCTGGTACCCCTCGGTGAACCAACTGCCCAGGCCGCCGATGCCGATCACCGAACCCACCGAAACCATTGCGATGTTGGTCACCACGACCACGCGCAGCCCGGCGACCAGTACCGGGATAGACAGCGGCAGTTCGACTTTCAGCATCCGCTCGATCGGCGCGTAGCCGACCGCGGTGGCGGCGTCGCGCACCTGAGCCGGCACCGCGTCCAGCGCCTCGAGCACTGCACGCACCAACAACGCGGCGGTGTAGGCCGTCAGCGCAACCATGACGTTGGCCTCGTCGAGGATCCGGGTTCCGATGATCATCGGCAAGACCACGAACAGCGCCAGCGATGGAATGGTGAACACGACACTGGCGGTTGCCGTCGTAAGCCGTCGGGGAATCGGCGCGCGCTGCACCAGCACGCCCAGCGGCACCGCGATCGCCAACCCGATCAGCACCGGCACCAACGACAGCCGCAAATGCACCACGGTCAGCGCCCAGGCGTCGTCGAGGTGGGTGAGCAGATAGTGCATCTTCAGCCCCGCCGCCGGGCTTCTACCGCGGCCAGCACGTCGGCGGCCAGCACGCCGCCGATGACTTTGCCCCCTTCGTCAACGGCGACACCCACCGCCGACGGCGAAGACAGCGCCGCGTCCAGCGCCTGGCTGAGATTGCCTTTCGGGCGGAACAGCGAGCCGATGCCGCTCATGCTGTCGAACAACGACGCGCCGGCACGGTGCCGCCGCAGGCCCTCGGCGTCGATCCAGCCCATCGGCGCGCCCTCGTCGTCGACCACCACCGCCCAACCGTCCGGAAGCTGCGTGGCCTGGGCATCGGCGAGGCCGTCGGCAGAGATCCGCTCGACGTCGTGCAGTGGCAACCCGGCCGCGTCGATGAGCTGCAACCACCGATAGCCGCGGCCAAGACCGATGAACCTCGCCACGAAATCATTGGCCGGTCGCGACAGCAGGCGCGCGGGTTCGTCGTACTGCTGTAGCGAACCGCCCCTGAACACCGCTACCTGGTCGGCGAGTTTGAGGGCCTCGTCAATGTCATGCGTGACGAAAACGATGGTTTTGTGCAATTCGCTTTGCAGACGCAGTATTTCGTTCTGCAGCTCGTAACGAACCACCGGGTCGACAGCGGAGAACGGCTCGTCCATCAACAAGATGGGTGGATCGGCGGCCAGTGCGCGTGCCACGCCGACACGTTGTTGTTCACCGCCGGAGAGCTGCGCAGGGTAACGGGTGGCGATCTTGGAGTCCAGCCCGACGCGTTCGAGCACCTCATAGGCGGCTCTGCGGGCGGCCCGGCGGGACTGCCCCTTCAGTACCGGAACCGTTGCGACGTTGTCGATCACCCGTTGATGGGGCATCAGTCCCGCATGCTGGATGACGTAGCCAATTCCGAGGCGCAGCTTCACCGGGTTGACGCCTGCCACGTCTGCCCCGTCGACGGTTATGGTGCCGGAGGTCGGCTCGATCATCCGGTTGATCATCCGCAGCGCTGTGGTCTTGCCGCTGCCCGATGAACCGACGAAGACCGTCAACCTGCCGTTGGGGACCACCAGGCTCAGCTGGTCGACGGCGGTGGTCCCGTCGGCGAATACCTTGCTGACTTTGTCGAAGATGATCAACGTGTTTCTCCGCTTGCTGCACCCTGGCCGGACATCATTGCCCGATCGGATGGTTGAAGCCGTTGTCCCGGACCCAGTTTCGTGCTGCCTGGTCGGGGTCGATGCCGGAGTTGCCCGACACCGCGGCGTTGAGTCCGGCCAGGCCGGAGGTGGTCAGCTTCGCCGACACCGCGTCCAGCACATCTTTGAGGTGGTCTGATTTCTTTTGCGAATTCACCAGCGGCACAATGTTGCCGGCCAGAAAGTTGTGCTCTGGGTCCTCGAGTGCCACCAAGTGATTTTGCAGGATAGCCGGTGACGTGCTGAAGATATTGGCGGCGGTCACCCTTCCCTCCACCAACGCGCGCACGGTCACCGCACCGCCGCCGTCGTTGATGGCGACGAAGTTGCCCGGGCTGATGTCGAGTCCATACTTTTGCCGCAGCCCGGGCAGCCCGGCCGGTCGGGTCTCGAACGCCGAGGGTGCCCCGAATCTCACGTCCGCCGAATGTGCGGCCAAATCGGCGATTGTTTTCAGGTTCCACGCGGTGGCAGTCTCGCTGGTGACGGTGAGCGTGTCGGTGTCGGAGGCCGGCGACGGGGTCAGAATCGACAGGTCACCGGGCAATCGCTTGTAGAGCTCCAACTCGACGGCGTCGAGCATGGTCGCCGAGGAGTCGGGCGCAAAGTACAACAGCAGGTTGCCGATATACTCCGGCACCAGGTCGATGGAATGATCTTTGAGCGCAGGGATATAAGTCTCCCGGCTGCCGATACCCATCCGCCGCCCGATGTCGAAGCCGTTGGCCTGCAACGCTTGTGCATAGATTTCGGCGACAATCTCCGATTCGGGGAAGTCACCAGAACCAACCACGATAGATTTCGGGCTACGGGTTTCTGCCCCCAGCGGATCGCAATTGCTGCAGGCTGCAACCAGGCACGCCGTCGCTAGCCACACTGCCGCTTGGACGGTCGCGCGATGCACGCGCGGCAGCATCCTCATACCGCTGACAGTAATGTCAGAACTGACGAGACGCTGCTGCCGCCGCGCACACACTGCCAGGTTTCCGGCGTGGTTTGGTTTCTTTCTGTGCGGGAAGGGACCAAGATGACACTATGAGCAGCAACGACCCTGCCTCGTCCAGTCAGCAACCCGCAGCTCCCCCTGCCGGTAAGACGCCGAAGGAACCGGCCGTCGGGTTCACCCGCGCCGGTGCCCTGTGGTCGGCGTTGTTTGTCGGCTTCCTGATCCTGATCCTGTTTCTGGTCTTCATCACCCAAAACACCGCAACCACGCCGTTCACTTTTTTGGCCTGGCACTGGAGCCTGCCGCTGGGGGTGGCCATTTTGCTGGCGGCAGTCGTCGGCGGGCTGATCACCGTGGCTGTCGGCACAGCGCGGATCCTTCAGCTGCGCCGCACGGCTAAGAAGCACCTCGCAGCAGCTGTCGCGCTGCAGCGTGAGGTGGAGCCGCCGAGCTAGCCGGGCAGCTTGGCGAGCTCCGCCAATCCGCGGGAGATCAACGGCGCCACGACCTCGGGCGCGTGGTCTGAGGTATCGCCTTTCCCGCGAGCCTGATCCGACATCCGGCTGCGGAAATCGATGCCAGCGGCGATGATGGCGAGCTTGAAGTAGGCCAACGCCATGTAGAACTCCCAATGCGCCAGCGGCAACCCGGCGACCAGCGAGTACCGATCGGCCAGCTCGTCAGCCGTCGGCAACAGCGGTGACGTCCAGGCAGCTTGCGCATTCACGATCAGGTCCAGCGCGGGGTCGCGGTACACGCACATCAGTGCCGCGTCGCTGAGCGGGTCCCCAAGCGTCGAGAGCTCCCAGTCCACGACGGCGCGAACCTTTGTCGGGTCGTCAGTGTCCAGGATGGTGTTGTCGATCCGGTAGTCGCCGTGCACGATCGAGGTGCGGCTCTGCTGTGGAATGGATTGGCGCAGACCGGAATGCAGTCGCTCAACATCGGCGTCGCGATGGTCGTCGGGCAGCCGCACCAACTCCCATTGCGAGCCCCATCGCTGCACCTGGCGTTCCAGGTAACCACTGGGTTTGCCGAAATCACCCAGTCCCACGGCGTTCGGATCGACATTGTGCAGGTCGACGAGTACCCGGATCAATGCGTCAACGCAGCCCTCGAGGACGGAATGGTCTCCCAGCGCTTCGAGTTGGGCACGACGGCGCACCACTTGGCCGGCAACGAATTCGACGATCTGGAACGGAGCGCCCAGCACCGAGTCGTCCTCGCACAGCGCGATCGCGCGCGCCACCGGAACCGGTGTGTTCTGCAGCGCGGCAACCACCTTGTACTCGCGGGCCATATCGTGCGCCGACGGTGTCAGCCCGTGCAGCGGCGGCCGCCGCACCACCCAGTTGGACGTGTCGTCGTAGACGCGGAACGTCAGATTGGAGCGGCCACCGGAGATGAACTCCGCCTGTAACTCGCCGTCGCGTCCGATGCCCAGCGAACGCAGGTACCGGTCCAGCGAGGCCAGGTCGAGCCCTTCGAGTCGGTCAGCTGAAGTCACCGGACTTGTTTACCACCGGGGACGTCGGCGTTGGTCACCACCGCTGGTTTCGGGGCAACAGGTCCCACACGTGTTCGGTGGAGTTGACCGCCGCCACCGTCGCCTGACCGGACCGGGAGAACAACAGACGGGTCACCGACGCGTAGTCGACCGGAAAAGACAACAGCCGGGCGGTACCCAAAATCTCGTGCAGCAGCACGTTGATCACCCCGCCATGGCTGAACACCGCAACCGTGTCCTCGGGATCGGCGGCGGCGACCAGGTCGTCGACTGCCGCGCGAACACGTGCCCGAAACGCGTCCTCGTCGACCGCACTGGGCAGATGCCCCTGAGCCAATCGCGCCCACTCCTGGGGGTTCTCCGCACGGATCTGCTCGATGGGGATGTACACCGGAAGGTCACGGTCGTATTCCGCGAATCGATCGTCGATCTCGACAGTCAGCTGGCGCGCCGTCGCGACCGGTTGGGCGGTCTGGATGGCGCGGCGCTGCGGGCTGCTGACCACCCGGGAGATCGGAAACCTGGCAAGCGCCGTGGGCAGTCGCTCGACCTGCGCCAGCCCTTCGTCCGACAGGTCCGGGTCGGAACCCTCGCCGTGTTCGCTGCGCAGCGGCAACGCATGCCGGACCAAAAGCACTTGCATCTTTCTTCCTGTCGTTTTCCTGGATGCGCCAAGCCTCGCATGCTGCTGCCGCGCCCTTCCCATACGCGTGGAGAATGCTATTCTCTGTGCGGAGAGCGAGGAGTTCACACGATGGCGATTGCCGGCGAAACCCAACTGGATGCGGGCGTTCTTGCTCGCTGGCTGGATGCGAACGGTGCACCGGGCAACGGCGAAGAACCAGTCCTGGAACAGCTGAAGGGCGGTTCACAGAACACCTTGTATCTGATTGACCGAGGCGGTGAGCGCATGGTACTGCGGATGCCCGGTACGCGCGCCGACGCGGCTCGCATCGACGGCTTGCTGCGGGAGATCCGGCTGGTACGGGCGCTGTCCGGCACCGATGTCCCACACGCGGCGCTGATCGCCGCCGACGACACCGGCACGGTACTGGGCATGCCGTTCTACGTGATGCAGGCGATCGACGGGTGGAGCCCGATGGACAGCGGGTGGCAAGCGCCATTCGACTCCGACTTGGCGGCCCGGTGCGGGCTGGCGTTCCAACTGGTCGAGGGCGCCGCCAAGCTGGGCCGGGTGGATTGGCGAACCCAAGGCCTCGAGGGCTTCGGCCGCCCGGACGGATTCCACGAACGACAGGTCGATCGCTGGCTGACATTTCTCGACGCCTACAAAGTGCGCGAGCTACCCGGCCTGGACGAGGCCGCCGACTGGCTGCGCCGCAACCGGCCCGCGCAGTACAAGCCGGGAATCATGCACGGCGATTACCAGTTCGCCAACGTGATGTTCGCGCACGGGGCCCCCGCTCGACTGGCCGCGATCGTGGACTGGGAGATGACGACGGTCGGCGATCCGCTGCTGGATCTCGCCTGGGCGCTGCTGGGCTATGACGGCGAAAACCCCCGCGCCGACGGGTTCTATCTGGACATGAGCGGCATGCCCACGCGCAGCGAATTGCTGGAGCACTACGAGACTGTCAGCGGGCTTTCCACCGAGAACATCGACTACTACCTGGTGCTGGCCAATTGGAAACTCGGCATCGTGCTGGAAAAGACGTACGCCGCGGGGGTGAGAACCGGGAAAGTCGACCCCAAGATCACCGAAGCCTTTGGGCCGATGATCCTGGGGCTCATCGCCACAGCGGCCGAACTCGCCCGGTCGCTGCCGGCAAAGGGACGCTGAAATGGCTTATGCTGACCAGCTTTTCGATCTCACTGACCGGGTAGTGCTGATCACCGGCGGCAGCCGCGGACTGGGACGCGAAATGGCGTTTGGCGTCGCGCGCTGCGGCGCCGACGTCGTGATCGCCAGCCGCAACATGGACAACTGCGTAACCACCGCCAAGGAGATCGAGGCCGAGACCGGCCGCTCGGTCATGCCCTATCAAGTGCACGTAGGTCGCTGGGATCAGCTCGACGGATTGGTTGAGGCGACATACGGCCGGTTCGGCAAGGTCGACACGTTGATCAACAACGCCGGCATGTCACCGTTGTACGACAAGCTGACCGACGTCACCGAGAAGCTGTTCGACGCGGTCGTCAACCTCAACCTCAAGGGCCCCTTCCGGTTATCAGCATTGGTTGGCGAGCGGATGGTGGCAGCCGGGCGCGGATCGATCATCAACGTGAGTTCCACCGGGTCGTTGCGTCCAGGGGGCGACATCATTCCCTACGCCGCGGCTAAGGCTGGGCTGAACGCTATGACCGAGGGACTGGCGCGGGCATTCGGGCCGACCGTGCGGGTCAACACGTTGATGGCGGGGCCATTCCTGACCGACATCAGCAAGGCCTGGAATCTCGATCAGGCCAAAGCCAATCCGTTTGGCCACCTTTCGTTGCAGCGCGCCGGGGATCCGCCCGAAATCGTTGGCGCCGCGTTGTTCCTGGCCTCTGACGCATCCAGCTTCACCACCGGTTCGATCCTGCGGGCCGACGGCGGCATTCCCTAAAAGGCTTAGAAAGGCAGGAGTGTTTCGATGGCATGGGACTTCTCCACCGAACCAGAGTTCGAGAAGAAACTCGACTGGATCCGCGAGTTTGTCCGCGAGGAGGTGGAACCCCTCGAGGTGCTCTTCCCGGGCTGCGAGTTCCTGCGGCTGAACGAGGAGCGCCGCCGGATCGTCGATCCGCTCAAGCAGCAGGTTCGCGACAATGGCTTGTGGGCACCGCATTTGGGCCCCGAACTGGGCGGGCAGGGCTTCGGCGCGGTCAAGCTGACGTTGATCAACGAGATTCTGGGCCGCAGCCCATGGGCGCCGATCGTGTTCGGGACACAGGCGCCTGACACCGGCAATGCCGAGATCATCGCCCGCTTCGGAACCCAGGATCAAAAGGACCGTTATTTGGCCGGGTTGCTGTCGGGGGAGATCTTTTCGTGCTTCTCGATGACGGAGCCGCAAGGGCGGCGCCGATCCGCGGGTCTTCACCACCCGCGCCGTCCGCGACGGTGACGACTGGGTCATCACCGGACGAAAGTACTTCTCCTCCAACGCGTCCGTCGCCTCGTTCTTCATCGTCGTCGCAATCACCGATCCCGATGTGCCCGTCCATCGCGGCGCCTCGACGTTCCTGATCCCGGCCGGCACCGAGGGCCTAACTGTGGAAGCCACCCATCATCTGGTCGGAGCGGACCCCCACGAACCGGGGCATTCCCTGGTGCGCTACGACGGGGTGCGGGTGCCTTCGGACGCGTTGCTCGGTGAACCCGGTCAGGGCTTCCTGATTCTGCAGACCCGGCTGGCTGGTGGGCGGCTGCATCACGCGATGCGCTCGATCGGGATGGCGCAGCGCGCTGTCGAGATGATGGCGCGACGCGCGAAAAGCCGCTTCACACAAGGTAGCTTGCTGGCCGATAAGCAGTTGGTGCAGGAGTTCATCGCCGACTCTTATACCGAGTTGATACCGTTTCGGCTGACTGTGCTGCACGCCGCGTGGCTGATCGACAGCGGCGACGAGCGTGCGGCCCGCGCCGAGATCGCCACCTGCAAAATCTTGGCGTCGCAGGTGCTGAAATCGATTGGACTGCGGGCGATCCAAGTGCACGGCGCGCTCGGGCTCACTGACCAGCTGCCACTGGTCAATGTCCTACTCGGCGGCATCGCGCTCGGTTTGGCCGACGGGCCGACCGAGGCGCACAAGGTCAACCTGGCCCGGATGCTACTCAAGGACTACGAGGCCGAGAGCTCGGAGTGGCCCAGCGAATTGCTGGATATCCGCCGCGAGGCCGCCCGCGCCAAGTATGGCGATCTCGTCGACCAGGTTCCGGCGCTTCCTGATTCGCCGTGAACAACAGAGTCACCGCAGCAGTCGAGCGGGCACTCGACGATCGCCAGCGGGAGGCCACCGAGGAGGTGGAACGCATCCTTGCCGCCGCGGTGCGGGTGATGGAACGGGTCGCACCCGAGCCGCCTCGCGTCAGCGACATCGTCGCCGAGGCCGGCTCGTCGAACAAGGCGTTCTACCGGTATTTCGCCGGCAAGGACGATCTCATCCTGGCGGTCATGGAACGCGGGGTGGCGATCGTCATGTCCTACCTTCAGCACCAGATGACCAAGGAGGCCAGGCCGCAGGACAAGGTCGCGCGCTGGATCGAGGGCACGCTGGCACAGGTCGCCGACCCACATCTGATCAGCATGAGCCGTGCGGCGGCGGGTCAGATGTCGGCCGGCACCAATTGGCGAGCGGCCGACCAGGAAATGATGCGGCCGCTGCGGGACCTGTTGGTCGAGCCGGTTGCGGCGCTGGGGAGTAACGATGTCGATCGCGACGTCGAGGCTGTGTTCTGCTGCACTGCCGCAACCATGCGGCGATATGTGGGTTCGGCCGATCGGCCCGGCCCTGACGACATCGCACACGTGGTGCGGTTCTGTTTACGCGGGCTGGGGGCCAGTTGATGCGCGCCGTCGATTTGCCGTTCCTACGGCACACCGGAGGACCTGGTTATCGACGACGTTGCCGAACTCGTTCCCGGCCCCGGCCAGCTGTTGGTGCGGGTGCACGCTGCCGCGGTCAACTTCCCCGATGTGTTGTTGATCGCCGGCAAGTACCAGGTCAAGATTCCGGTGCCGTTCATCCCGGGTAGCGAACTGGCCGGCGAAGTGGTGGCGGTCGGTGATGGCGCACCGTTTCGTCCGGGCCAACGGGTCTTCGCGACCACACCGACCGGGGCGTTCGCCGAGCAGGCGGTGCTCGACACGGGATCGGCGGCGCTCATACCTGACGGCGCCGACTTCGCTTCGGCCGCGGCATTCGGCGTCACCTACCGCACCGCCTATCACGCCCTGCGATCGATTGCCGAAGTCGCACAAGGGGAATGGGTTGTCGTCCTGGGCGCTGCCGGTGGTGTGGGATTGGCGGCCGTCGATCTGGCGGTGGCCATGAAGGCCCGGGTGCTGGCGGCCGCGTCCAGCCCGGAAAAACTCGAGCTGTGCCGGCAGCGCGGCGCGGAGGCCACCGTCGACTACGACCGGGAAGACCTGAAATCGCGCATCCGCGAGCTCACCGGCGACTCCGCCCGGGTGGTCATCGACCCCGTCGGCGGGCCGTATTCGGAGCCGGCGCTGCGTGGTCTGGCCCGGGGCGGAACCTTCATCACCCTCGGCTACGCCGCGGGCACGATCCCGTCCATCCCGCTCAATCTCGTTCTGCTCAAGGGAATCACCATCCGCGGCATGGAGATCCGCACTTTCATGGGCGACCGACCCGACGACGCCGCGCGCGACATGCAGGAGTTGGCGCAGATGTTCGCCGCCGGCACGATCCGGCCCTACATCGGCGCGCGATTCCCGCTGTCCGAAACCCCGGCGGCATTGCGGCATGTGGCCGAGCGCAAGGTCCTGGGCAAGGTGGTCATCGACGTGGCGTAAGGAGTCCCGCGAGAGTGCACCCACCGACGCCGCTACTCGGGAAATGCGTTGCCAGTCGCACTTTCGCGGTGTTGGCTGCTAGGGCGTGACGATGTTGAAATTCGGGTCCGGCTCGTCGAGCACACCCAGGAACGCCTGCAGCGCGGTCTGGTCACCAGATATTTCCAGCCCGGGTGAGGTGAAGTCGCCCATCTCCACCGCCAGCAGGCGAGACTTGCTGTCCAGCTTGACCATAACGGATGCCGTCGCCGGATCGGCTGCCACCTTGCGCTGAACGAGCACCCCATTGCGCAACGTAAGCCGGTAGTTCGCCGCCAGGTCGGCGAAGGTGATGTCGATGGCGATGTCGAGGTCCCAGCTGCGGGGTCCGTTGACCCGGATGGCGAGGCTGTCGAAGATCTGCTCCGGTGTCAGTTGGTTGAGCATCGAGATTGAGGCGGCCGTCACGGCGGTGCCGAAGTTGCCGTCACGCAATTCGGTTGCCCCACTCATGAAGAAGTTTCGCCAGGTCGCGTTTTCAGCGCCGTAGGCCAAGCTGCTCCAACGTATCGGCGTACAGCGCGCGGGCCGCGGCATGTTCGCTGTCGGTGAAGATCGCGTGATCCAGAAGCGTTGCCGCCCAACGGAAGTCACCGGAGTCGAATGCCGCTTGAGCGAGTTCGACAACCCGGTCGATTCCGCCCATCGCCTCGACGTAACGGGGGGCGAGGGCCTCTGGGGGATGGGGCCACAGCCGAGCCGGGTTGCCGTCGAACCATCCCATGTAGCGCTGGTAGATCGCCTTGACGTTGTGGCTGACCGACCCGTAATAGCCGTGGGTATGCCAGGCCTGCTCCAGCGCCGGCGGCATCTGGAACATCTCGGCGATTTCGACGCCGGTGTAGCCCTGGTTGAGCAACCGCAGCGTCTGGTCGTGCAAGTAGGCATACATGTCGCGTTGCAGCGACAGGAACTCGACGATGCTCTCTCGTCCCCAGGTTGGCCAGTGGTGGGAGGCGAACACCACATCGGCACGGTCGGCGAAGGTGTCGATCGCCTCGGTGAGGTAGCCCGACCAGGCATGCGGGTCGCGCACCAGCGCGCCGCGCAGCGTCAGCAGGTTATGCAGGTTATGGGTGGCGTTCTCGGCCATGCACAATGCGCGGAAGCGCGGGAAATAGAAATGCATTTCGGCGGGCGCCTCGGTGCCGGGCGCCATCTGGAACTCGATCTCCACGCCGTCGATGGTGTGCTTCTCACCGGTCTCCCGGATGTCGACGGTCGGGACGATGACGGCTACCTCACCGGTGGACGGAGCCTGGCCCAGCCCGCAGCCCACCTGATCCTGCGGGTCCGCGCGCCAGCAGGGTGCCGTACATGTAGGTGGCCCGGCGCGTCATTGCCGGACCAGCGTAGACGTTCTCCTGGACCGCGTGCTCGACGAAACCTTCCGGCGCCAGCACGGCCACCGCGCCGGCATCCACGTCCGCCTGTGAGGTGACGCCCAGCACGCCACCGAAGTGGTCGACGTGGCTGTGGGTGTAGATCACGGCGACGACGGGGCGGTCGTCGCCTCGGTGGGTGCGGTACAGGGCCAGCGCCGCGGCGGCTACCTCGGTGGAGACCAATGGATCGATGACGATGATTCCGGTGTCGCTCTCGACGAACGTGACGTTCGAGATGTCGAAGCCGCGGACCTGATAGATGCCCGGCACCACTTCATAAAGACCTTGTTTGGCGGCCAGGGTCGACTGCCGCCACAGGCTGGGGTGCACCGATGTCGGCGCGGGACCGCCGAGGAAAGAATAGGCGTCGTTGTCCCACACCACGCGGCCGTCGGCCGCCTTGATGACGCACGGGGACAAGGCCGCGATGAATCCACGATCGGCATTGTCGAAATCCGTCGTGTCATGAAATGGCAGAGCGTGTTCGCGATGCGCCGACTCGATGACGGCGGTGGGGGGTTTGTGGTCCACGGCCATACATTGCCATTAATGCGCCGTCCCTGAAAGGACGTGTTGAGAGCCGGTGGGTTAACCGATACGAAACAATTTCGCCGAACTTCTTCTACGCGGCCCGGCAAACCCGCATACTGCCCAGACGGTCCTCAAAGCCGATGGACCGCAACGATCGGGCAAAGGAGAACAGGTGAAGCGTGGACTGACGGTCGCGGTAGCCGGGGCGGCAATTCTGGCCGCGGGTATTTCCGGGTGTTCGAGCAACAAGTCGACTACCAGCGGTTCCGGGACTAGCTCGAGTGCAGGCAGCAGCACATCTGCAAGCACCGGAGGCGGCGGAGCCGCCGGACCGAAGGTCATCATCGACGGGAAGGACCAGAACCTAAGCGGCTCGGTCGTGTGCACAACGGCGGGCGGCAACGTCAACATCGCGATCGGTGGGGCAGCGACTGGCATCGCCGCCGTGCTCACCGATGCCAACCCTCCGCAGGTGAAGTCCGTTGGGCTCGGCAACGTCAATGGCGTGACACTGGGGTACACGTCGGGTACCGGCCAGGGCAATGCCTCGGCGACCAAGGACGGTAACGGCTACAAGATCACCGGCACCGCCACCGGGGTTGACATGGCCAACCCGATGCAACCGGTGAACAAGCCGTTCGAAATCGACGTGAGCTGCTCTAGCTAGGTGACCTAGGAGTTGCAAGCGGGCGGTTGCCACCCGTTGAGTGGCAACCGCACCGTGAACTCGGTATGACCGGGTGAGCTGTTGATGGTGATCGTCCCGTTGTGCGCCTTGACGACCGCGGAGACGATCGCCAGACCCAGCCCGGTACTGCCGCCTTTACGGGAGCGCGAGGAATCGCCGCGGGCGAACCGCTCGAACACCTCCGATTGAAGCGCTGCCGGAATGCCAGGGCCGTTGTCGATCACCTGCAGCACAGTGTGCGTCGGCTCGGTGCTCAATCGCGTCGTCACGACGGTGCCTGCGCCGGTGTGGATGCGGGCGTTGGCGAGCAGGTTGGTCACCACCTGGTGTAGCCGCGCCGCGTCGCCGGTGACGATCACCGGTTCTTCGGGCAGGTCGAGCTCCCACTGGTGGTCCGGTCCGGCGACGTGCGCGTCACTGACCGCATCAACCGCCAACCGCGACAGATCCACCGGTTCGCGTTCCAGCGGCCGGCCGGAGTCCAGGCGGGCCAGCAGCAGCAGGTCCTCGACGAGGCGCGTCATCCGCTCGGTTTCGGATGCCACCCGGCTCATCGCGTGTGCCACCGCCTCGCGGTCGTCGCCCATGCGTTGGGTGAGTTCGGTGTACCCGCGAATCGCAGCAAGCGGCGTACGCAGTTCGTGACTGGCGTCGGCGACGAACTGGCGAACCCGGGTCTCGCTGGCCTGCCGGGCCGACAGCGCGGCCGCGATGTGGTCGAGCATCCGGTTTAGCGCCGACCCGAGTTGGCCCACTTCGGTAGCGGGGTTCGCGTCGGATTCGAGCCACCCGCATCGGCAGTTCGACCTCACCGCGGTCCAACGGCAGTTCGACGACCTCGCTTGCGGTTTGCGCGACGCGGCGCAGCGGCGCCAGCGCCCGCCGGATGATGATGACGCCGGCCGTCGTCGCGGCAGCCAGCGCGATCACGGTGACGATCCCGAAGATGATCAGCATCCGGATCATGGTGGCGTCGACGTTGGACATCGACAGACCGGTGACGATCACGTCGCCGCCGCGCCGGCTCGGGGCAGCGACGACGCGGTAGCGCCCGAGGCCGTCGAGATTCAGGGTTACCGGCTTACGGCTGCCGGCGATCGCCGCCAGCTGGGCCTGGGCCTTGTCGGTCAACGCGGCCCGGGAACCACTGCTGGTCAGGTAGCCGGCGTCGACCGTCTTGCCATCGCTGACCACCGCGGCGACCATGCCTGCCGGCTGGCCCGGGGCATCGAGGAACCTTGGACCGGGGCCTGGCCGCGGATAGTAGTAGTGCGGCTCGTGCCGCCAGCCCGGACGGTTCGGTTCGGGGTACATCAGCGCCGAGCGGTAGGAGGTCCCGCCGAGTTGCCCGTCGAGCTGTTTCACCAGGTGGTGGTCCAGCGCTAGTTCGGTTGCCGCGCGTGATACCGATACACACGAGGGCGAGCACGACGATCTGCCCGACCAGCAGCCGTAGCCGAAGCGACCAGACTCGCCGTGTGCTAGCGGGCTGGCTTGAGGACATAGCCCGCGCCGCGCAGCGTGTGGATCATGGGGTCGCGACCGTTGTCGATCTTCTTGCGCAGGTAGGAGATGTACAGCTCGACGATGTTGGACCGGCCGCCGAAGTCGTAGCTCCACACCCGGTCAAGGATCTGTGCCTTGCTCAGCACCCGCTTGGCGTTGCGCATCATGAACCGCAGCAGCTCGAACTCGGTGGAGGTCAACGAGATCGGTTCGCCGGCGCGCGTCACCTCGTGACTGTCCTCGTCGAGCACCAAGTCGCCGACCACCAACTGCGCGCCGCTGTCCACCGTCGTAACTCCGGTGCGCCGTAGCAGCGCCCGCAGCCGCAGCACTACCTCTTCGATGCTGAACGGTTTGGTGACGTAGTCGTCGCCGCCCGCGGTCAACCCGGCGATGCGGTCTTCCACCGCATCCTTGGCCGTCAGCAGCAGCACCGGCAGCTGCGGATTCTCTTCGCGCAGTTTGTGTAGGACGTCGAAGCCCACTCATGTCGGGCAGCATCACGTCAAGAACAACCACATCGGGCCGCTGCGCGCGGGCCGCCGCGATCGCCGACGATCCATCGCCGGCGGTGGTGATGTTCCAGCCCTCGTATCGCAAGGCCATCGACACCATCTCGGCGAGGACAGCCTCGTCATCGACGACCAGCACATTGATCGGGTTGCCATCGGCTCGGCACATGACAACACGTTCTACCGATGCTCGAGGATGCGTCACAGGTTCCAGTATGCGCAGCTGACTTGGCCGCCGCTATGGCATTCCTATGTGTCTGCTGTGAAAAAGTCGCGTGGCTGCTAAGCAATCACGCGACTTTTTCCCGGTGGATGCTTAATACCAGTACCGCCTGCCGCCGACCGGGCGGCCCATAGAGCCCAAGATCCACAGCACCGCACCAATCACGAGCAAAACGACGCCTATTGTCGTCAACAAAGGTATATGGAACAAAAAGCCGAGAACAAGCAGGATAATGCCTAAGACGATCATGCCGACTTCCTTTGTGTGAGAGGTTAGAGGTTCACCACTTGCATTGAACTGGGTTGCGGCAAATGGCAATCCGTTACCTTCGGGTTGACACCGAAGTAATTCAAGGGCCCCGCGATCACCGTAACTGCAACGGTTCCCGCTGAGGCACAAGTTGCTTGCCCACCTTTGAAGTAATCGCGCTGCCACGCCGCGAAAACTCCGATGAGCAGCCACACCAGGACAATCACGCCGACAATCCCGCGACCCCGCATGGCGACCTCCATTGTGCTCGAGAAACCTTTCCCGTGGGCCTAGCAATACCCGTTGGACTCATGTCTAAACATCTTTTGGGTTAGCTTAGGCGTAGTTTGGCGCCGCTCCCAACAAAGCCGGGCGCGCTAGGGATGGTCGGCGAGCCACGCCTCGGCACGCTTCTTCGACGCCCGCGACAGCCATGCGTCCTGAATCAGCTCGGCTAATTCCGTTCTGCTGATTTCCGACAGTCGGCTGGCCCGCACCAGTACCGACGGATGCCCGTCGAAGTGAGCTGTGGTGAAGAACGGTGAAGCGGGATCCTGGATCAGCGCCAGCTTGTCGCTCTCCGACTCCACCCAGAGCATGATCACGTCGGCATAGCGTTCGCCGGAGTCCGGATCGGTCGCGTCGGGCTGGGGGGTGCGGAAGAACACGAACGACTTTCCGCCCACTTGATAGATAGAGTTGCCCTTCGGGCCCTCCAAGCGCTTGACGTGCGGCATCGACGCGGCGATCTGATGCACATCGCCAACCCGGGCAGGGCGATCAGCCATGGCGGCGACATTACCGCTTTCCACGCGACGTCCTGCTACACGCCCGAATCTGTAGCATGGCGAGTGGCGTTGCGGTAAAGGGGGATTCAGATGTATCGCGCCCAAAAGAACCCTCAACGCGAGATGCGTGACAGACACTCTGTTCGCTGACGTCTCGGAATTTCAAGTGTCCGTGGACGACTCGTAGCCTGGTCCGCGGTAGCTCATTGGTCGAGGGCTTTGGCCAGCAGTGCGGTGAGTCGCTTCTGTTCGGTTGAATTCAGCCGGTCGGTCAGCGGCGCCATGAGTTCGCCGATCTCGGCGATGACACGCGTTGCCAAGCGTCGGGCCTCTGCGGTGAGGCTAACCCGCACCGAACGGCCGTCGGCGGGATGGGTGGTCTTCTGAACCAACCCACGCTGGACCGCGCGGTCAATCAGTCCGCTGACCGTCGAGCGCTCCAATCCGAGATAGGTTGCCAGTTCGGCCATCGTGGGTTCCCGATCACGCAGTATCCCCAGCACCCGCAGTTGAGTCAGCGACAGATCCTGTTCGGCCGCAACCCGGCTCAGCACCGCGATCACTGCAAATGCCACCCGTACCAGGCTGTCTCTGAGGTCATCGACCACATCCATACGGCAAGCATACCTTGCGATAGTTCGTAATACCATCTATTCTAGTTCGTATTACCACTTATTTTTGAAGACCGTCCCGTTGAGGAGAATCAAGATGCACGCAGCCGTCGTCACCACGTTCGACAAGCCACCGGCCTACCGTGAGTTCCCCAGCCCCACTCCGCAGACAGCCGACGAGATCCTGGTCGACGTCATCGCCTCCGGCCTGCATCCGCGAGTGCGGTCCCAGGCCGACGGCTCGCATTACACCAGCTCCGGTGAGCTGCCTCTTGTCCCCGGGATTGACGGAGTGGGGCGCGCTCCCGACGGCACCCTGCGCTACTTCGTCCTACCCGACACCACCCTGGGGGCGATGGCCGAGCAGACCGTCATCGACCAACGCCGCAGCGTCGCACTGCCGGACGGCGCTGACCCCATCCTGGTGGCAGCGGCGATGAATCCCGTCATGTCCTCGTGGATTGCTCTTCGCCGGCGCACCAACTTCGAGCCCGGGCAAACGATCCTGGTTCTTGGCGCCACCGGGAGCTCAGGTCGCATGGCCGTGCAGGTCGCCAAGCGCCTTGGAGCCAGTCACGTCATCGGCGCCGGACGCGACGCCCAGCGGTTATCGGCCCTCGCCGATCTCGGCGCCGACACCACAGTTCAACTCGGCAATGCCTCTGCGGTAAGTGATCTCGCTCAGGCAGCACGTGACATCGACGTCGTCATCGACTATCTCTGGGGTCCGATCACGGCCGACGTGATGGCTGGCATAGCCAGCAGCCGTTCCGATCCCGCAAAGCCCCTTACCTGGATCGAGATCGGTTCAGTCGCAGGTGCTACGGCCGAGATTCCTTCCGCGGCACTGCGCGCCGTGCGCCTGCAGATCGCCGGAAGCGGACAGGGGTCGGTCCCGACCCGCGACATCCTGGCCGAACTGCCTACTCTTGCCACCGAAATCTCCAGCGGCGCATTTCAAATCGATGCCCGCGCTGTCCCACTCGCCGAGGTCGAAGCGGCATGGCGCGATACCGCCACCGACCAGCGGATCGTCATCACGCCCTAGACCCCTTCAGCCAGGTGGGCAGAGCCACAGACGAAGGCGGGCAAAGCACGAGCGGGCAACCTAGTAGCCGTGCCAGTGACCTTGGTCGCGAGGATCCCCGTCGTACCAGTGATCGTCGTGGCAGCGGCCCCAGTCCCAGTTGTTCCCCCACCCTGGATCCCACCACTGACCGGGGCACCAGTGATAATCCGGGAAGGGTGCGGGCACCGGTTGGGCGTCGGCGACGGCCGCCGCTCCCAAACCAGCGAGCCCTAGACCGGCGCTCATTACGACTGTTGATGCTGCGACACGGAAAATGCTTTTCACGCTCCTCTTGATACCCGCGTCGTTTCCGGACGAAACCAAACGAAACACGTTCTTAAGTAACGGATTAGCAACGGATCACTGTTACAGTGGTGCCTAAGTTGCTAGCAAACAAGACCCCCACAGCCACTCGATCGGGTCGATGCTCACGAGCAAGCTGCGTTAACTTACTTTTTATCCTGTGCGGCGGATCTCGATGTTTGCTGCCACCGGGACGTGAGACATTGCTCATACGGCCACGCAATATTTGCGGCCGAGTTCTGTTCCGAATCGACCAGGTTGGCCATTCGCGGCCGCCACAGTGCCGCCTATCCGGCGATCAAGGGCGCGAAATGATAGACGTGACTTCGGTAGCGCATCGTTGGAGTCATTGCCATCGAATCAACAGAGACGCTTGCCATGTCAACGCTCGCGCCGTGGCTGTCGCCAATTTCGAATCGTGATATAGCTTAGCTGCCGAAGGGCTGCTGAAACGACGCCCCTTCTCCTGGCAATGGCTGCCCGGGTCGAGTGCCACTCTGTGGGCGACGCCGCTAGCTACTTTCCGGCCTCGGGCTTACCGCGGACCCATCCGCCCGCCAGCCCTGTCCCCGCCACGACCGGCGCTCTGCACACTGGCCACGGGAACGGGTAAAGGCAAGGACTTCGGTATGAACTCACGAGTGGGGACAACGCCTGAGCGACGACCCACTAGCCGTGGAACACTTCAGCAGTCAGCGATCTGGCTGAACCACCAACATGACCGGATCAACCCACCCGCGTGCGCGACCTCAGTGCCAGACAGCTTGGTCTTGGCGTTCGCCGTCACTGTTGTAAGCGTCGTGGCAACGGGTCTGGTCCCAGTTGTCGCCCCAGCCCGGATCCCAGGACTGTCCCGGGCAGCAGTGATAATCCGGGAACGGCGCGGGCTGAGCTTCGGCGACGGCAGCCGCTCCCAAGCCAGCAAGCCCTGGACCGGCGCTCATTACGACCGTTGATGCTGCGACACAGAAGGTGGTTTTCATGCCCCCTTGGTACCCCCGTCATCCCCGGAGGAAACTATATATGAATCCCGTTCTTACATAGGAGATTCGCAACAGCACGACCGTTGTACTGGTGTCCTAAGTCCCTGCAAATCAAAAGTCCCTCGCAGGCACAGACTGAAGTCGGCGGCGTATGAGCAGTTTATGTCATCGCATGCCTTGTCCCACAGGGGATATCGCAGATGTTCGCTATCCCGAGAAGTGAGACGTTGCTCGTGCGACCGCGAAATCTTTGCGGCTAAGTTCTAAGTTCAGTTCGTCCAGGGTGGCCATGGATGACCGCTACGATGCGGCCGGATCGAGTGACGCTGGCGATTCCTAATCGAAACGTGCCCAACGCTATTCGTCGATCGTCGGGAAGAGATGGTGCACGTGGCTTCGGCGACAGATCGCCCGACTTCTCGCCACCGAATCACCAGGGGCGCTTGCCATATCAACGCCGCGCCTTTGGCTTTCGCTGATGCCGCAACTCGAGGTGTCGTAGCTGCCGAACGGCCTTCGGCAGTAACAGCGCTTCACCCAACCACGCGTGCCGGGTCGCGTGGCACCCGCGGGCGACACCGCCAGCGATTTCCCGGCCTTAGGCTTGCCGAGGAGGTACTCGGTGCCGTGCCCGTTGATGGCCGTGGCCGGCACGATAGGCGCCGGCCACGGGAACGGCCTATGCAAGGGACTCGATTGGAACTGAACCCACGAAACGCGGGAAATCTCTCGACGATCACCGAGTAAAACTCCAGCATTTAGCGCTTCGCCTGGACGCCAAAGATCACCGGAGCGCCCGGCGCGCGTGGCCTACCTCAGTGCCAGTGACCCTGGTCGCGAGGTTCGCCGTCACGAAAGTGGTCATCGTGGCAGCGGCCCCCATCCCAGTTGTTGCCCCAGCCTGGATTCCAGAACTGTCCGGGGCACCAGTGATAATCCGGGAAGGGTGCGGGTTGGGCGTCGGCGACGGCCGCCGCTCCCAAACCAGCGAGCCCTAGACTGGCACTCATTACGACTGTTGATGCTGCGATACGAAATATGTTTGTCACGCCACCCTTTGTACCCGCATAATTTCCGAATTAGGCGATCTGAATCATGTTGTTACATAACAGATTAGCAACGTGCTTTTGGTTAAGCTGTTGTCTAAGTGATAGGCAAACACACCCCCGGCTGACCACTGGGGTTTGCCAGCAGGTTGTGTTGTCTCGATTCCCTGTCTACAACTGAATCGCATATGTTTGCTGTCGCCGAGCAGTGAGGCGTTGGTGGCGCGGTTTCGGAATCTTTGCGGCCGGATTCTAGTAAACCCCGGCTAGGGTGGCCGCGAATGGGCGCCGGGCGCAAATTGGCGAAGCGGTGGCGCTCATTCCGATTATCAACGCGCCCAGTCTGATTCGGGATCGGGCGGTTTGGCGACGGGTGCACGCGACTGAGGCGGCAAATCGGCCGGATCCTTTGGGACTGAGATCACCAGGCCCGCTTGCTATATCGATGTCCCTGCCGTCGCTCCCGCCGATGCCGAACTCCGAGGTGCCGTAGCTGCCGAACACCCTCTGACAGCGACGACGCTGCACTTCACTAAGGCGTGCCGGGGCGAGCGTCACCCGCGGGCGACGCCGCTGGCTACTTCCCTGTCCGGTCTACCTCAAGAGCGCTGAGACAGTGATCCCGACGTCGCCGGTGTCACCATCGCCCCCATTGCCGATCAGCCTGGCCGTTCCGATTCAGGGTTTTGACCATAGTCGTGCGGCCAAACGAAGCCGAGCCGGCGAGCCCCGATCAGCCCGCTCGCCGCTGCGCGGACACATAAAGGGTTGGCGGCATTGAGTCCTCGGCGCCCTGCGGAATGCTGCGGCCATAACGAGCCATCAACTCCGAAAACGTTGCCGTCGACACCTCCCAGCCATGTTCACTCAGCCAGCCGTCAACGGCTGTGCGCTCCTCCGGGTACCAAAGGTCGTCATAGTCGGTTATCTCCGCGTTGACCAGCTTGGCGGCCGCAGCCAGCATCCGCTGCATGTCCTCACGCTGACGCCGTACCCGTTCGGGGTCGGTGAAACCCGCGCCGGGCACGTTGGAAGCCAGCCAACTGCCCTGTGCGCTGAGTGCATGTATGCGCTCGAACAACAGGTCCTGGGCCTGCGCCGGCAGATAACGGACAAGCCCCTCGGCCGACCACGCGCACGGCCGAGACGCGTCAAATCCCGCATCCTGCAGCGCCTTCGGCCAATCTTGGCGCAGATCTATCGGCACGTTCACCAGTTGTGCCGTCGGGTGCGCGCCGTGCTCGCGCAAGGTGTTGGTTTTGAATTCCAGCACTTTCGGTTGGTCCAGCTCGTACACGACTGTGCCGGCCGGCCACGGCAGCCGCCAGGTACGCGCGTCCAGGCCGGCCGCCAGAATCACCACTTGCCGAACACCGGAGTCGGCGGCGCCGAGGAAGAACTCGTCAAAGAACGCTGTCCGCGTGGCCATGAAGTCGATCATCAGCTGTATCCGCGTCTGCACGTCCGGTTCGAGTTCGATGGCCTTGGCCAGCAGCTTGGGATCCGCATAGATGCTCCACATCCCCTCGCCCGCAGCGTCCACGAACACGCGCGCGAACGGGTCGTTGATGAGCGGATTTTCGCTCTCGGTCTCCACGGCGCGGGCCGCGGCAACACCCAGGGCGGTGGCTCCCACGCTTTGGGTGATGTCCCAGGAATCGTTATCGGTACGCGGCATCGCGATTTCCCTTCCCAGCCCGAAAGTAAGTTAGTTCCGCACACTATTGTTCCAGCCTCCGACGGCCTAGGCCCGCTCGTCGCCGGTGACCTACGCTTTTTCCCAGACGGCCCACAGGTTCCCACAGGTTACAGAGGAGTGCCATGAGACCTACGCGGTCACGCACGCCGCAGGAAGTATTCGCCCACCACGGGCAGGCGCTGGCTGCAGGCGACCTCGACGAGATTCTCGCCGACTATGCCGAGGATTCCGTGGTGATCACGCCGGCCGGCGTCGCGCGCGGCACGGACGAAATCAGGAAGGTGTTCGTGAGGTTGCTCGACGACCTGCCCAATGCGGTGTGGGACCTCAAGACCCAGATCTTTGACGGCGATGTGCTGTTCCTCGAGTGGGCCGCTAATTCAGCGGTCAACCGGGTTGACGACGGCGTGGACACTTTCGTGTTCCAGGACGGCATGATTTCGGCGCAGACCGTCCGATACACCCCGCGCGCCAAGGACTGACGCTCGGGTAATCCCGGCAGAGTAGGTTCTGCCTCGTGGGCGAGCTGGATCTGAAAGTGGACCTGAAAGCCGTAGCGGAATGGATGTCCGAGCAGGGACTGGGCGAGGGCCCGCTGGACGACGTTTCCGACGTCACCGGTGGAACGCAGAACGTCATGCTGCGGTTCACCAGGGCCGGCCGGCCCTATGTGCTGCGGCGCGGACCACGGCATCTGCGTCCGCGCAGCAATAGCGTGATCCTGCGGGAAACCAAAGTCCTTGCGGCGCTGGCCGGCTCCGACGTGCCGCACCCGCACCTGATTGCCACTTGCGATGACCCCAGTGTGCTCGGCGATGCGGTCTTCTACCTGATGGAACCGATCGACGGATTCAACGCCGGGGAGGGGCTCCCGCCGTTGCACGCGGGCGATCCCGGCGTGCGGTACCAGATGGGACTGTCGATGGCCGACGCGCTGGCGAAGCTCGGTGCCGTCGACCATGTCGCCGTTGGTCTCGCCGATTTCGGCAAGCCGGCGGGCTTTCTGGAGCGCCAGGTGCCGCGGTGGCTTTCGGAGCTGGACTCCTATCGGGAGTACGAGAATTACCCGGGCCCGCAGATCCCGGGAGTCGAGCAGGTAGCGGCCTGGCTGGAGCGCCGCCGGCAGACGAACTGGACGCCCGGGATCATGCACGGCGACTACCACGCCGCCAACGTGATGTTTTCCCACACCGGGCCCGACGTTGTCGCCATCGTCGACTGGGAGATGTGCACGATCGGTGACCCGCTGCTGGATCTGGGCTGGCTGCTGGCCACCTGGCGCCAGCCCGACGGCACAAGTGTGTTCAGCCACGCGCTTGGCGGGCAAGATGGCTTGGCCAGCACCGACGACCTACTACAGCGGTATGCCCAAAACACCACCCGTGACTTGTCGCATATCACCTGGTACACCGTGCTGGCCTGCTTCAAGCTGGGCATCGTGATCGAGGGCACGCTAGCCCGGGCCTGCGCGGGCAAGGCCGAGAAAGAGGTCGGCGACCAACTCCACGCGGCGACAGTCCATCTGTTCGAACGAGCGCTGGACCTTATCGATAACGAGCCCTGATCGGCGTCGAACTGCGGCACACCAGGCTCGCTGCGCGACGAGTTGGCCGAACCGGCCACCCACTTGCCTGCCCGGAATCACCCACTAACATCTCCCTTCGTGCCGCCCTACCCTGAGGAACCCGATTACTACTCTGAGCCCACCCAGGCCGCACGATATGGCGGTTACTACGACTCCGCGCCCGAGCCGCCGGAGCCCCCAACGCCGTGGTACCGCCGCCCGTTGGCGTTAGTCGCGGCCGGTGCAATCGGGGTGGTACTGCTCGCCCTGGTGGTATACGCAGTGGTCAAGCTCGCGACCGGTTCGCCAGCTCCCAGCCCCACAACAACGACGACCCCCACTCCCTCCACCACGACCACGACGACGGTGACCACCACGGCTGCGGAACCCCCTCGGCACCACGGAGGCGGAGGCGGAGGAGCGCCGACTGAGACTGTCACCGAAACACCCCCACCGGCGCCGAGCACCGACACCGGTACGACGACGGTCCCGCCGAGCACGGTCACCGTTTCGCCGAGCACCGAAACCAGCACGGTCACTCAAACGGTGACCATCCCACCGCGCCGGCCGTTCGAACCCCGCCCATAGCGGCGTCAGCTGGCGCGCTCCCAGGACGATATATTACGGGCCGCCAGCGTAATACTGGGCCAGATTTAGGCATTGGGCGGATAGGCCTTCATCCCAAACCTTCTGATACATTCACGAGTCCTCCCGCATCCATTGCAGTTCGCGTAAGTCCTTCTCTCGCAGCCGGTTACGCCCAGCGGCGGCTACAGTCGTTCGGCGAACAACAAGGCCATTTATGAGCGTTTGTATCAGGAAAATGGAGACGACCCACCAGTGAGGCCAGCCTCGGACCGCCGAGGTGGGCGGCCGGGTTGGGCGGGATGGTTGCGGTTGGCTGCTGGTTGAGAAGCGGTCCGAGCCTGCCCTCGGACGATCGCGGCGCCGCCGCGCGGCTGAGCGCTGGTCAGGACCGGCTTGGCCGACCAGGCTGGCGGTCATGGCTGCGGTGGTGACGGTGAACGATGTGCTCGACGGGCACGTGGTGCTCGATCTGGAGTGTTTGGATCGAATCTATGTGAACGGCTACGTGCCGAATCTGCAGGTCGGCGGTCAGGTGGCGAGCTTTTTGACCCAGCATCTGGGTAATCCGATCCCCTCGCCGGCGATCCTGGAGAAGATCGGTACCGGGTTCCGCCGTGCGGTGCGCAGCTTCGCCGCCGACAACGAGATCCCGGTTGTGCACTTCGACAAGGATGATCGCAAGATCGACGTGATGCGCCCGTATCTGGCCGCGCAAGCAGCGACTGGGCGGCCCGGCGTGGCCGCGATCGGGGTGGCGCAGGAGTTCGCGCGGGTGTTCCTGGCGACCAAACACACCGGGCAGACCACGGGAGTGTGGTTCTCGTTCACCAAGGCCGACCGGCGAGTGACCTGTTATTACTTCTATCTCTGGGACGACGACTTCGGGCCGACGTTTGTGAAGGTGTGCGCCTACTTCCCGTATCCGGTCAAGATCTGGATCAACGGCCACGAGTGGGCCAAACGCCAGGCCGCCAAAGCGGGGATTGAGTTCGCCGAACTGTCCAACGGGTTCGCCTCGGCCACCGATCCCGCTGGTCTGCAGGCGATCTGCGACCGGTTCGGGCCCGCCACGATCGCGGTGTTCGCCGAACGCTGGTGGTCGAGGCTGCCGTTGCCGCTCACCGAACACGACCGCGCCGCCGGCTACTGGTGGGAGCTGTCGATGCGGCAGGTGGAAGTCTCGCGCACCCTGGTGTTCGACGCGCCGCGCCGCGCCCGCGGGTTCTTTGAGGCACTGGTCGCCGACAACCTTGACATCGGCCGCCCGGAGGTGATCGAGCTGATCTTCCGGCGGGGCCAGCCGCGGGGACGCCCGGCGGCCGGTCAGTTCAAGACCAAGATCGTCACCTACGGCACCGAGGTGAACGTCAACGCCTTCTACCGGCACTCCCGCATCAAGCAGTACCTCAAGGACGGGCGCGCGCTGCGCATCGAGACCGTCGTCAACGACCCAAGCGATCTGGGCTGCCTACGGCGCCTGCACCATCTCGACGAGCTGCAGTCCCGCGCCCGTGCCGTCAACCGGCGGCTGCTTGATACTGAACGTGTCGGCCAGGGCTGCGTCCTTGCGAGTCCAGCCTTTGAGCGGATCGCACAGCCCACCCTCACCGAGGATGGCAGGAGGGCCCCGGCCTTACGGTTCGGCGACCCTCGGGTCCAGGCCCTGGCCGGCGCCTTGTGCACCACCTCACTCGCCGTCGCCGGCATCACCAACAAGAGCCTGCGCGCCTTGATGGCCGGACTGCTCGGCGGTGCGAACTACTCGATGAACCAGGCCAGCTACGACCTGGCGCGGCTTCGGCTCAACGGACTGATCACCCGTATCCCGGACCGAAACCGCTACCGCCTCACCAGCGACGGCCTCGCGTTCGCGATCTTCTACACCAAAGTCCATGACCGCTTGCTGCGCCCCCTGCTCGCCGCCGACGGGCCGCCAGCCCCACCATCGATACGAAAGGCTTTGCGCACCATCGACATTCACATCACACAACGAATCGACAACGCCAGGCTGGCGCCAAAAGCAGCCTCAAACTCAAGACAACTCTCAAAGTACTAGCGACCAAGGTCGCTAGGAATAAAAGCGATCCGTAACGAAGCAAGTCACGCGAAGCCTCCCGACAGCGGCTGGCAGACTACTGGCATGCAAGCGAGCAGCCTTGTGCGTCCGGCTTCGCCACAGGATGCGGCCGCCTGCGTTGCGATTTACCGCCCCTATGTCCAGGACACGGCGATCAGTTGGGAAATCGAAGTCCCGACCGTAAGTGAGATGGCTGCGCGCATCGCCGCGGCCCGCGACACTCACGAATGGCTCGTCCTCGAACGTGATGATCAGATCATCGGCTTCGCCTACGCGCACGCATTTAATCGCCTGGCTGCTTACCAATGGTCGGCTGAGACCGGTATCTATATCAACGTCGACCATCACCGTGCCGGCGGCGGCCGCAAACTCTACACGCAACTACTGCGCCGGCTCACCGAGCGCGGTTATCGGCGAGCCTTCGCCGGCATCACCCAACCCAACGAGGCCAGCAACGGTTTTCATCGATCCTTCGGCTTCCAGGAGGCTGGCCTATACCGGCGCGTCGAATGGAAACACGACAGCTGGCACGACATCGGATGGATGCAACTCGATCTGCTCGGCACTGCCGACCACGATGAACCGCCCAGCCCAATCATCTGATCCGCGGTAGGTGCTGCGGGACGAGCACCGCGGCGGCCGCGCACCCCCGTCCCCGAAGCGCGAGGTAAGGGGCTTACCGGCCGCCGCCGCCTCCGCCTTGCGGTCGCATCGTTGTCTTTTAGGAACGCGGCTTCCACCCCACCTTCTCGGCGACCTACGACACCGACAATCCGTCGCTGATCACCGCCAACACGGCCTGATACCTCTGCTCAGCCACGCTCAACTCCCTCATCCAGGGAGGATCAGGGATCAGCCGACGTAACTGTCAAGCATCACCCGAGGTCATACATGAGTAAAGCGCGCCCGAAAGCGCGCCCGAAGCGCGCCCGAAGGGATTCGAACCCCCAACCTTCTGTTAGCGAAGCTACCTCCCGTTGTTCAGCATCGGAACATGAATTTGAGTTGTTGAGCTGGGCATATGGACCAACGTAGCTTCACCGAGATTCACCAACATTCCGGCTGATGTCGTTCAAAGCGTGTCGTAAACGTGTCACGGGTCAGATCTCCGACGCGGGGCTAGACCCCCGCCCCGATCGCCATCGCAGTGGCTAGCCGAAGCCCAGTGACCTCGCTGTCGGGGACGGCTACGCCGCGATGATCGTCGGAAACGGGATGATGATCGAGGCCAGGTGTCAATACCAGCGCACAACCACTGCCGTCATGGCATTGCGCTCGGCCCACGCCATAGGCCCCTGAAGCCAAAAGATCTCGACAGCGCGCGGTAGCGATCTCGATGTTCGCGATAGCCGGTATCGTCGGCTCGTGATCACGCCAGCGGTCGACCGACACGCGCAGTACGGTGATCAAGATGTCCACCCGAGAACATGGTGGGTCGGTCCCGGTCATTGATATGTGGGCGCCGCTGGTCCCATCCGATGAGATCATCGAGGATTTGCGGTCCGGCTTCCCAACCGAGCAGTTGCAATACCTCGAGGTGTTTACCAAGGCCACAGTGAGCGCCGAGCAGTTCGGCAGCTATGCGCAAGCATTGCGACGAAGTGATGACCAGATCCTGGCCGAGCTGGACGAGGCAGCCATTACTCGCAGCCTGATCACTGGGTTTGACGAGCGTTCAACATGCGGCGTCACCTTTGTGCACAACGAGTCTGTGGCCGCCCTCGCCGGCCGGCATCCAGACCGGTTCATCGCATTCGCCGGCGCCGACGTCATGCGGGGGAGTGCGGCGCTGGCCGAACTCGAACATTGGGTCGTCGAGCGCGGCTTTCGTGGACTCAGCTTGCGCCCGTTCATGATCGGCAGGCCCGCCACCGATCGTGCCTACGTCCCGTTCTACGCCAAGTGCGTGGAACTCGGTATCCCACTGAGCATCCACACCTCGGCCAACTGGACTCGGACGCGGCCCAGCGACCTCGGCCATCCGCGCCACATCGACGAAGTCGCCTGCCACTTGACAGATCTCACGATCCTGATGAGCCACGCCGGCTATCCGTGGGTGCTGGAGGCATGTTTGGTGGCCTGGAAGCACCCGAGAGTATATCTGGAGCTCGGGGCCCATCGCCCGAAATACTTCACCGCTCCCGGGGCCGGATGGGAACCGCTGATGCGCTTCGGGCAGACGACGATCGCCGACAAGATCGTCTACGGCACCGGTGCGTTCTTGATCAACCGGCCCTACTCGCAGCTCTGCGATGAAATGCGATCGCTGCCAGTCAAACCCGACGTTTTGGAGGCGTGGTTGTGGCGCAACGCGGCTCGACTGTTGAAGCTGGAGCCAAGTTCGTAACCGTGGGTGGACGCGAGATCCTCAAACGACGTCGAGGTCTGGCGACCATTGAGCTGGTGCAGCACCTGGACGTAGCTGCTGCAGTCACCGATTTGAGTGGAGCTGCCGGGAATCGAACCCGCTGCCCTACCAGGCAATATGCGTTCTGAACTGCGCTTTCGTTACGTTTCGTTCCAGTTCAGTACCACTCGTTACCTGCGGTTTCGTTTTCGGGTCTTGACGGCGTCAAGAGCAGTCACCGGCTCGCCGTGGATCAGGGGGTCGACGGTCACCGGGGTGACCGGCGGCCTCCAGCGCGGCGGATGCACGCAACGGGGTGTCTTATTCAGCGCCGTTTAACGAGGGCACCGCAGCGCTACTGGCCCGTGCCGAAGCGGGTGGCCGGAGCGAGGCCGCGCCAATCGCCTTCCTCGGTTGCCAGCTGCCGGTCTTCCGTAGCCGCCGCTAGCATCGAATCCGGCGCCGTGATCGCAAACGAAATGCCGCACCCGACGGCAACGCGCCTAGCACGCCGATCGAGTCCTATTAGGCGTTGATGTTGACCTTCAAGTCGCGGGGGTAGACCCGCCAGACCGCGCGCGGTTCGCTGTCCATCTTTTTCTGCAGCTCGCGGAGCTCGTTCTGGAATCGCGACAGAGCCGGCCAGGCGTTGTGTAGCGCGATGTCGTCGAAGTTGTGTATCAGTGCGCGCCGGTGCACGTTCAGGATGTAGTTCGCGTTGACTAGGCGCTGGTAAACGTCGAGTGGTTCGGCCCGGAAATCGTCATAGATCCTCGCCGGTTGGCGGTGTGTCCACAGCTGGTAGTTCCACATAAAGCTGCCCAGGATCTCGTGCTGCGCGGTCACCAAGTACAGCTGGCCTGCCAGCATCCGCGCCAACTCCTCCCACGTGAACTTTGCGGGGTCGACGCCAACTCCGTTGGGAAGGCAGGCGTTAAGTTCCGTGAGCCACGCCAGCGTCGCTGTGTCGTTGCGTACGTCCTTGGCGCCGGTGGCTTTCTGCGGGAAGAAAATTTCCAGATAGTCGCACACAAAGCGGTGCATGACTTCGAAAAGCTCCTCCAGGTTCTGCTGCGTCGGTGTATCGAAGTTCGCGAGGGGCAAACCGCGCAAATCACCGTCTTTCTTAGGGTCGTTGACGCTGTGCTCGTATTGCTCGTAAGTGTCGTCGAACAGGTCGCACATGCCCTTGAACGTGAAGCTGAAGGTGGTCTCGAAGTCGCCGCCAGGTGCCATCTGCCCCCGGGTGACCATGTCGTTGCTTTGCAGGGTGCCGAAAATGTAGGGCCACAGCAGCCTGAACAGGGCGTGGTCCTCCGGGAGGCGGTTGCGCGTCGCGATGGCCAACTGCGCGCCGCCCGCCAAGTGCACCCAGTTGAAGTGACGCACCAGCGACAGGTGCGTCGAGGCGGCGCACAACGCGATCTTGCAGGCCTGGTCCCACTCTGCATCGGTTGGCTTGATCGCGTCCTTGTCTTTGCCCAGCGCACATTCGATGCGGTAGGCGCGGAGTAAACGTCTTTCCGTATCTTCGCGGAACCGCACGCGCGAGCCGATCTTCACCAGTCCGGGGTGGTGCTCATATTTGTCGAGCATGGTCAGGTCCCACTCCCAGATGCCATCGCCGACACGCTTCGTGTAGCAGGCGTAGGGACCGCGTACCGCCAGCGAGCCGAGGTCCGGATTGCCCAGATACTCGGCCGGTAGTTCGGGGTCGTGAAAAAGTTTGCGACGCAACCCGTTGAAAGCTCGCTTCAACGCAACGTGCGGGTCAGGGTCGATTCGTGGCAGGCCCGGCTGCATCGGTGAATAGATTTTGTACATCCATACCTGAACCCGATAGACGATGCCGTGCCAAGAGCGTTCATCCTTGGGGATGTCGGCGGGCGAACAAGCCATGACCTTGTACAGCGGCACATCGGGAATCGCCTCGCGCATCGGCTTCGGGTTGATGTCGGCCGACTTAGCCGTTGGCGTCGGGATGTCGGCCGGCTTGGCCCCGACGAACTTAGCGCACGTTATGAGGTCCCAAAACCCACGCCGCAGAAACCATCTCAGCATTTACGTTCCCGAAGATGCTCAGGCAGGGGGTACGCGTCGCCGCGCCAGGGGTCGTCCTTCAATTCGGCGTCCCACTTGCGCAGTGGATGGCGCTCGGGAACCAGCGTCGGCCCTTCGTCCCAGGGCTCGAAAGCGTTCTTGATGTTGGCCAGGCCGGTGTCGGCGAGCTCTGGGTAATGGCGCAGGATCACGGTCTTCAGGTCGGTCTGGTCGATCCAGCGCAGGCCCTCCGGGGTGTAAACACCCTCGTTGTAGCAGTCGGTATAGAAACGGTCAGCCTGCAGGCGGCGGCTCGCGCTCACGATGAAGATCTGAAACACCGTCTCGCCGAAGCCGAAGCCGGTGGGCCGGCGGTTTTGGGCTTCGGCCAGCGTGCCGATCAGCAGGTCCAGGTCTTCGACCTTGTCCGGATTGCCGCCGTAAACAGACCTTAGCTTCGCTAGAACAGCAGTGTCGTCGGTTAGGTCGGCAAAGCTCTGGATCTCAGTCAGCCCCAGCTGACGGCGGAACTCGTTATAACGCGGCACACCGCGTTCTCGTGCGCGCACAATGTCTACCGTGCCCATGTCCAAGAACACATTGCCCGCAACGCTGAGCTCCTGCATGAAGCGCGGAAAGTTGTTGAGCACCAACGCGCCCGGGTGCTGTTTGCCGAACGAGTGGAACAGGTCCGACATCGCGTACCTCGCCGTCAGCTCGACCGAGCCGTGCTGGCGCGTGGCGGGTAGGGGCACCTCCTCCTCCTTGATGTCTATCTGGCCGCGGAGCCGAACCTCCAGCGTCTCGGGCAGCAACGAATGCAGACGGTAGACCTCGACAAATTCCTCGGTCAACCCAAACGCACTGTGGTGCCGGTTGATTGGGTTGCCGACGATGCCGCCGAGCTCGGGGTTACGTATGTTCACCTGCGACAATGTCTTGCGCGCCTTGCCCTTATCCTTCAGGTAGGTCAGCAAGCCGTACCAGTTTGAGTTCAGCCCTGTTTCGAGCGTTTCGTTGGGCAAGATGGCGGGGGTCCATTCGACGGAATGGATCTTGGCCATCACGCCGGCGTTGATCAGCCGCGCGACATTGAACAGGCGGTTGTCGTCCCAGTCGGGGTAGGCGTCGTACAACATGTCGCAGATGGCGTTGTGTTCGCGAACGAAGAGGGTGTGCAACATCGTCAGGCCCACCCACCAGTTGCGCCGGAAGCCGGCGTCCTCGACTTCGGTGTCGAGTCTGGGACCGGGCTCGACCGGCAGCAAGCCGTCGTCGCCTAGCTTCATCTTGCCCATTTCGAAGCTGCGCAGGCGATTTTGGGTGGCCTGGTCGCTGCCGTAGATCTGCGAGCCGTCCCACCAATGGGTGACCTCGTTAATCGAACTCGTGCGGGCCGGCTCTCCCGGACCGTTGCGGGTCGGGTCGCGCTGAGTCCTGCCGATCGCCAATTCGGTCTGCCGGTAGCGATCGCGTGCCGGGTCGCCATTGAGCAGCGGCACCCTGATGAAGGCTTTAGGGTCGGTGTCGCCGTGGTTGATCCAGTCGTGGGTCATGAACTGGATCCACGATGCGGCTAACAGATTGAGGAATTCCACCTCTTTCACATCTGGTCGGCCATCGGAGAGGATCGCGCGGCTGAGCAGCTCGCGGCTGACCTCCCGCGGGTTCGGCGTCAGCAATCGCTTGCCTGTCTCGGCGCGGGCGGCCGAGAGATCAACGTTGCGCAGGAAGCGCGTGCCGGCGGCGCCCTCCTTCGGATCCGTGAGGTTATTCCAGCTTCCGTCGGCGGTGCGGAAATGGGTGACACCCAGCGGTGCTCTCTGGCCCGCCTTTTGGAAGGCGACCAGCTTCCCGCGCGGGTAGGTGCTTATCAAGTTGTGCGCGTTCAGCTGTTCCCTCATGTAGGCCAATATCAGGACTCCCACCGGCCAGCAGCGGTGGTACCAGTCGGTCCATACCCTCGCGCGGTAGCCGAATTTCTGGCCCACCCATTCGATAAGCCAATCCATGCCCACCGTCAATACTGCGCCGAGCTTCTCGCCCAGGAAGAGGCGCAGTCGCTTGAGGCAGCAGTGCCCCCGGCGGTATCGTGGCGGCCTGGGCAGCTCGCCGTCGCGTACCGCTGGCGGCGCCAGCAGTGTTTTGCGGTCGAAATACTCAGGTTTGGGCACTTCGACGTCGATCTCGGCGGTGGCGTTGGCCTCTGCGAGGGCTTGCATTTCGCGCCAGTCGGCGGCGTCCGTGCCGCCGGCCGTCACCGCCTCGGCGTAGAGCTTTTTGGCGACTTCATATTCCTCGCGCTTGAAGTGGGCCAGGGCTGCCAGGGCGCACGACTTGCCATCGCGCTTCGCGGGAGGAAGGCCTTCAAACCACTTAATGACCGCCTCGTATTTGCCCTTTTTCAGGGCTTCCAACGCCTCTCTGTAAGACATGCGAAGCTCCTTGGATGGGCCAATACTCGAAGCTAGAAACTACTCGCATGGGTGGAAACGAGGGCATGAAACCCCCAATTCACCAGCGGGAAGTCTGATTATCGTCAATTCGCCTTTTTTGTGTCGCTGAAAAGCATAGGATAATCACCCGGAAGCTGCTGACTAAAAGTCTTGCCCGCGTGTGTCGTGTGATCGAAATGGCTTCCTCGGCAGCGTCGGCGGTCGATAATCTTCTCTGTTGGTGCATTGGGCGGTCCGCACCACTGATTAGCGGCGGGAGAGGCGGATGGGGCCAGCAGGCGCAGTGTGCCGAGCATGCGGCACTGAGCTTCGCCACGGCGCCCGGTTCTGCGACGCCTGCGGGGCGCCTGCGCCACAAGCCGGAGAGCAGCCCGAGTTCAAGCAGGTGACGGTGTTGTTCGCCGATGTGGTGAATTCCCTGGCGATCGCCTCGACGCTGGGGGCGGAGCGGTTGCGCGAGATCATGGCCGACGTCTTCGGCTGCGCGGCGACGATTACTCGACGCTATGGCGGCACCGTCGATAAGTTCACCGGCGACGGCATCATGGCGCTGTTCGGCGCGCCAGTCGCGTTGGAGGATCACGCTGTTCGGGCCTGTTTGGCGGCCTTGGACATCCAAGAGCAAATCGCGCAGCTGGCCGACGAAGTGCAGCGCCGCGATGGCGTCGTGCTGCGGCTGCGGGTCGGGTTGAACTCGGGGCGGGTGATCGCCGGGGAAATCAGTTCTGACGCAAGGGCGTACACCGCGGTCGGCGAGCAGGTCGGGTTAGCGCAGCGGATGGAGTCGGTCGCCCCGCCCGGTGGGGTGATGCTCAGCGAGTCCACCGCGCGGCTGGTCGAACACGTCACCGTGCTGGGGGCGCCCGAGTGGGTACACGTCAAAGGCGCCGAGGAGCCGTTACCCGCGCGTCGGCTGCTGAGGGCCGCTGCTGAGCGCGTGGGGGTCGGGCGGCGCGAGCCGACTCTGGTCGGACGCACCTGGGAGATGAACACCGTCGCCGGTATCCTCGATCAGGCGATCAACGGTGCCGGATGTGTGGTCGGCGTGGTCGGGCCACCCGGTATTGGCAAGAGCCGCATCATGCGCGAGGCGGTGACCTTGGCTACCGCTCGTGGCGTCGAGGTGTTCACCGTCGCGTGCGAATCTCATACCCGAGATGTTCCTTTCCGTGTGGTGGCGCGACTGCTGCGCACGGTGTTCGGGGTCAGCCATCTCGACGAGCAGGCGGGCCGGGCGCAGGTGCGGGCCCGCATCCCCGACGCCAACCCCGAGGACCTGCTGCTGCTCGACGACCTGCTCGGAATCGGCGAGCCGGACGCAGTGCCACCCGCCATCACCGCCGACGCCCGCCGGCGCCGGTTAGCCGCCCTGTTGAACGCCGTCGCCCTGACCCGGACCTCTCCCGCGCAATATGTGATCGAGGACGTGCACTGGATCGACGAGGTCAGCGAAGCCATGCTCGCTGAGTTCGTCACAGTTGTGCCGCGAATCCCCGCGCTGGTGCTAATCACCTACCGCCCCGAGTATCGGGGCGCGTTGTCGCGGACGCCGGGTGCGCAGACCATCTCCCTGGCGCCGCTGAACTCTGCGCAGACCGCGGCGTTGACCACCGAGCTGCTGGGGACTGATCCGTCGGTGCGTGCTCTGAGCGCGCGGATCGCCGAGCGGGCCGCCGGGAACCCGTTCTTCGCCGAGGAGATGGTGCGCGATCTGGCTCAACGCGGTGTGCTCGACGGCGAGCGCGGCGCCTACCTATGCCGTGATGACGTCACCGACATCAGCGTGCCGGGCACTCTGCAGGCCACCATCGCCGCCCGGGTCGACCGCCTCGGTAGGCCGGCCAAACAGTTCCTTTATGCCGCGGCGGTCATCGGTGCGCGATTCAGGGCCGAGCTGGTGGCCGCCCTACTGGATGACATCGAGGTGGCGGGGCCGATCGCCGAGTTGCTGCAGGTGGAGTTGATCGACCAGGTGATGTTCACTCCGCGCGCCGGGTATGCGTTCCGGCACCCGTTGATCCAGAAGGTGGCCTACGAGGCGCAGTTGAAGGCTGGGCGCACCGAGTTGCACCGGCGCTTGGCCGTCGCGATCGAACAGCAGGATCCTGGGGCGGCCGACGAGAACGCCGCTCTGATCGCCGAAAACTTGGAGGCTGCAGGGGATTTGCGTGCAGCGTTCGAGTGGCATATGCGCGCCGGCGCCTGGTCGGCCTTCCGCGACATTCGGGCGGCCCGCACCAATTGGCAGCGGGCTCGCCAGGTCGCCGACCGGCTACCGGCCGATGCCCCAGATCGGGCGTCGTTGCAGATCGCCCCTCGCAACCTGCTATGCGGCACGCTCTGGCGGGCCGGTGGCAGCATCGCCGACACCGGTTTCGACGAACTGCGAGATCTGTGCACAGCGGCTGACGACAAAGTGTCGCTGGCGATCGGCATGACCGGGTTCATCATGGCGTTGACCTTTCACAACCGCTTCCGCGAGGCGGCGAAAGTGGCTTCGGAGCACAGCGAGCTGCTCGAATCGATCGGAGATCCGACGCTGACCGTGGCGCTGCTATTCGCGGCGATCTACGCCAAATGCCAGGCGGGCGAGATGATCGAGGCGCTGCGATTGTCGGATCGACTCATCGACTTGGCCGACGGCGACCCCACCAAGGGCAACTTGATCTTCGGTTCACCGCTGAGCACCGCGATCGCGATGCGGGGCCACGTCAAGATGTGCCTGGGAATCCGAGGTTGGCTAGACGACGCTGCCACGTCGATCGCGATGGCCGCTCCTCTGGACCCGACGAGTTACGTTTTCGCTCTGCTATGGAAGTATGTGGCCTCCATTCCGTTCGGGGCGCTGCCGCCCGATGCGACCGCTATGCGCGAGACCGCCGAGGCGCTGCGCATCGCCGAAAGTTCCAGCGACGACTTCATGTTGTACATGGGCCGACTCAGCCGAGGCCTCGTTCTGGTCAGTCGCGAGGGCCCGGAACGTGAGGCGGGCCTCGACCTGTTCACCCAAGCCCGCGATGCCGCCGTGACGGCACATTTTTCCCTGAGCGCGCTGACGATCGTCGACCCCGAGTTCGCGATGGAGAAGGCCAGCACCGGTGACCTCGACGGTGCCATCGAAATGGTGCGGGCAGTCGTGGACGGCGCGTACGAAAGCGGCGACATGATCTGGCGGGGAAGGGCCACCGAAGTTCTGGTGCAACTGCTGATCCGACGCGGATCCGTTGGCGACCAACACAAAGCGCACGCGGCGGTCGATCGACTGGCCGCCGTGCCCACAGATCCGGGTTTCGTGCTCCACGAACTCCCGCTGTTGCGTTCGCGGGCGCTGCTCGCGCTCGCGCACGGCGACGAAAACAGCTGCCGCAACTTCGTGGAACGCCACCGCGCCAAGGCAGCAGCCGCCGGCTTCGAAGCACTCATGGCCACCGCAGACGCGACTGTCATTGCGCCCCAGTAAGTTCTGAAATTGACTCATCCACAACGACTCTCACAAACCCTTGATCATCGTCGGGGGTCCGGCCAACCACGATGCACAGATCGGTGTTGCCGCGATTCTTGACCTCGGTTTCCAAGTCGCCGAGGGCGGCCCCGTAATACGAGAAAAAGTCCAACATCATCACCACGGCGGCAAGCGAAAAGAGCCTTGATCAGCCAATTCTGTGAAATTGCTGTAGTCGGTTGGTACCTTCTGGGGGGTGGTTCGGCCAACGATGACGAACGTCCGACTTCGATTCAGGAGTTCGCATGCCAGAACTGGGTGAGCGCGCGGTCGTTCTTGGGGCGAGCATGGGCGGACTGCTTGCCGCAAGGGTCCTGGCTGATTTCTTTGGGACCGTCACTGTGGTCGAGCGGGATGTGTTGCCCGACGGTCCGGCTATCCGACGAGGCGTACCGCAGGGTCGGCATGTCCATGTTCTGCTGGCCCGCGGTGCGCAGATCTTGGATGAGCTCTTCCCCGGGTTTCTCAATGAGCTGGTAGCCGATGGTGCTCCCGTTTGGGACGAGGGGGAGTTGTCCGAGCTTCACTTGTCTTTCGGCGGCCACGAAATGCTCCGGTCGGGCAAGTTAGCGCTTGAGCCTAAGGCACTGGCGGTGTACATGCCGAGCAGGCCGTTTCTGGAATGCCATGTCCGGCGGCGCCTACAGGCGATTAGGAACGTGACGATTCTGGGCGGCCATGACTTAGCCGAGTTGAAGTCGACGGCGGATCGGAATCGCGTCACCGGAGTGCGGGTGGTCAACCGCGACGGCGGTGCCGAACGGGAGTTGATGGCCGATGTAGTCATGGACGCAACGGGCCGAGGTGCCCACACGCCAGCTTTTCTGGAGAGCCTCGGGTACGGCCGACCGGTCGAGGACCACATCGTGATGCATACGACCTATGTAAGCCAATTGCTGCGGATCCCCCAGGGCACGCTGAAGGAGATGCTGGTCGACATCGGCCCCGCGCCGGGGCGGCCAACCGGGATGTTTCTGACCGGCTATGAGAACGACACGTGGATGTTCACGGTCTTCGGGATGGTGGGGCATGAGCCGCCCCGCGACCTGGCCGGCATGCTGTCATTCGCCGAGGAGTACTGCCCCGCCCACCTGATTGCGGCGGTGCGGGCCGCCGAACCAATCGGCGAGGTGGCACATCACCGCATGCCGTCCAGCCAGTGGCGACGCTACGACAAGATGTCCCGACTCCCCGACGGTCTGCTGGTCTGCGGCGACGCGATCTGCAGCTTCAACCCCATCTACGGGCAAGGAATGACGGTGGCCGCTCTGGACGCTGCCGCGCTGCGGGACTGTCTGCGTTCCGGCGGCACCGACCTGCCTCGGCGATACTTCCAGGCCTCGGCGAAACCGATTGGCGTGGCCTGGCAGATGGTAGCGGGCTCTGACCTGGCCGTCCCGGGGGTGGCAGGGCGACGGGCGAGGTCGACGCGCGTTACCACCCGGCTTGTGGACTGGGCGCTGACCGCTTGTGAGTCCGACCCCGTTGTCGCCGCACGCTTCTTCAGGGTCAACGGCCTCGTCGACCCCCCGATTCGCCTGCTCCACCCCGCGTTCGTTTACCGGGTGGCGGTCGTAAACCTGCGCCGCCGGCTAGGCGATGGGCATACGTCAGGTCGTCCAGCGGGCACGACACATCCGGGACGTTCAGTCGGAGCTCAGAGGTCCTAGGCGCCCCCCTGCGGCTTCGTTCTCGGGTCTTGACGGCATCAAGAGTGGAGCTGCCGGGAATCGAACCCGTGACGTGACCTGCGGAAATGCGGCTTGACCTGCGTAGGGTTACGCGAAGGCACGGCAGATTCCGCGAAAGTACCTGGGAATTACGCCAGAGTTGTTGGCGAGTCCAACATGTCCACGCTGCTGGCCGACGTGCCGAGGGTGTTTGCTGGTTTACCGCTGATCTGCGAACAGTCGCAGGCGAGCCAAACCGCACATTGGTGGCCGAGCGCCGAACCGGGCGTCCGCTGATCGAGTCAGACGGGCGTCGGTGCGCAATGCGTGACCCCTGATCACATTTACGAGGTCGTATTCATCGAGTTCTGATTGACGACCGGGTCGGTGCGTCTGGTGCGTCTTAGGAAGCCGCCACGAGCTGTCCCTGCCGACGCTCGCCGGCAGCCTCCACGATCCGCTGCGCAGTCCTGTAGTTGATCCCCGATGCCCTGCCGGCAGCGTTGATCGACTGTCACAAGTCGTTTGCAGGTGCCCAGACCGATCCCGCTTGCGGTTCCGGTGATGGGCCGGTCGGTGGTGCTTACGCCTTGTCGCGGGATAGCACCTCTCGCCTGAGCTCGATCACCTGTTTCTCAAGGTCGATCACAGCCTTAGAGCACATCGCTGTCAGTCCAATGAGTTTCACGACTACCGCCCATATCCGGCTGTGGCCGGTAAAGGATTCGTCGAACTCGGCGAACCGCTCGAGGAGTTCCCTTCCGATAACGGATTCGGGATCGAGCTGTATCCGCCGCATTTTGCTGAACGCCGAGAAGTCGGCTGTTTCTTCGGGATGGGGCTCCATCTTTCGAGCGTAGGCCGCTTGCCGCGGCCGGTGGGCCGAAAGAATCTTTCCCTGGCAGCGGGGCTATCGACCTCAATCCGCTTCTGAACCCGTGCATCTACGCCAGCGGCGCATTCCAGCCGCAGAACGCGGCGGCCTACCTGGACCGCAGCCGCATCGACCCGGGACTCTTACACAACGGCGACCCAGCCGTACACGTCTTCACGGACCGTGGCTGGCGGTGGGGTGGCTACTGGACGACTCCCATCGACTACCAACACTTCGAGCGGCCCTGATTCTCTCCCGCCTGCTCAGACGTTAACCCCTGTCGACGGTGCCTGACCCTTCTACCAGCGCATATCCCGCGAGATGGGTTGAGCCCCCTGTCAGGATTGAACTGTTGTGACGACCCAGCGGGAGACGGCGAAAACCACATCTAGCAGCGAAAGTTCATCATCGGAAGTCACTGGCGATGTCTGTAACTATGGGCAGATTGTGGGCAATATGTGGGACTCGAAGTAGGAACCAACACAGGGCAGCTGCCGCGCACGTTGCGGGTCAGGCGCTGACACCGGTGAGAGCGAAGAACTCCTGGCGTGAGTGAGGGTCATCGCGCAGGGTGACGAGCTGTGGGACATGGGGGCGAACATCTGGCGCGGCTACGACGACCCCAACCCCCCTGGTACCAAGCCCCGCCAGCAGATTAGAACTCCCCCAACCCCAGCCGCCGCGGCCGGTCTGTGTTGACAGCGCGCCAGTGTGGCGTTAGCCACAATTATCCATAGCCGTGGAATGGAAACTTTCTCGCTCCGCGTTGTGGAGTGCACAACCACAAATGAAAAAGCGACCCGGCTGTTCTCTTCCAGCCGGGTCGTTTCTGTTCGGATGGGGTAACGCCTAATTCGGTCTACTACAAGAACTGCGCTGAGGCCCACGCCGATGGCCGCTACGACATTCCCGAGGGTGACCCGGCCTACCGGCCCGAGCTGGACAAGGACCACAACGGCATCGCATGCGAGTCCCGCAAGCCGGGATGAGCCGCCTCTAAGCCCGCCAGCTGACGTTGGTCACGAACCCGCGCACTGGCCGGTCAGCACCCGTTGTCGGCGGCTGGCTCAGGCTTACGTTCGTCTGGTACCAGTGAGGCTCGATCTCCTCCGCCAGCTTGCGGTTCACGTTGGACGGGACGCTGATCCGCTGCCCGCCGTCGACGTCGATAATGGTGACGACGGCCGGCTCTACTGGGGTTGTGCTCATTGCGGGACCTCCGGTTTGTCGCTGCCCGAATGCATCTGAACTCAGAGAACACTGACGTCTATTAAATTGTTCCCACGCCACCACACCACCCCCACCGTGTTAGTGGCCCTGCGTCGATCGTCCTACGCAGGCGTGGAGTCTTGCTGAGCGCGGCGGCTTCCGGTCAGCTCGCCGGGTTCGTCCAGCAGTTTGTCGACCGGCCCGATAGAGGGCAGCACCCCTCTGCTCACGGCACACCCGGCGAACGACGGCCAGCAGTCGCAACTCGCCTGTCGATCGTCTCCCGGTCGCGCACGTCCGTCAGCTAGCCGCCAGGACCTCCCGCTGCAAGTGCGTCGTGGCGGCCTCCACGATCCGCTGTGCAGTCCTGTAGTTGATCCCCGATGCTTTGGCGGCAGCGTTGATCGATGCGCCGTCACGACTTGCAGCCAGCACTGCCATCACCGTCTCGACAGGTTGTGTGGTCACGCGGCATGCAACCAGCTCCGACGCAAGGTCTGCATCAACTTGTGCCGCTTCGGTTTGCGCTGAATCCTGCACTGTCTGCGCCGGGCCAGGTTGTACCGAACCAGAAGTCTGTGCTTGTCCACCTGTCGTTACAGACCGTGTGACGTGGGCCTTTGCACTCTGCGTCGCAGGCTGATCCAACCTTCGCGGGGTTGCGAGTTGTGTACCGGCGGACGTGGCCGCAGTGCGTGTGCGCCGCGCTGGTTTGTCCCCGAGCGCAACCAGCATCAGGGTGCTGACGGCCACTGCCGTGTCGATAATCGCGGGGAAAATCCATCCAGTCGCAGAGCTGTACCCGATGACTTGCATCAGATCACGCAGCGCCAGGAAACTCACGGCGAATGCGCCTACACCGATGGCTGCAACAGCGCTGACCGCCCAGCAGTACACCCTGCCGGACGCCCCTGCACGAACTGCGAGGGCGATGCCGTGCACCGCGGCCAGGAGTGCGATCGGAGGCACTGCGGCGGCGCCGATTTGAACGACGATGCGCGGGATGTACGACAGCATCGCGTGCACCACATTGCCGATGAGGCTGACGGTGGTCGCGGCGATCAGGAAGCCCCAGAAGAACCGGACAGCACGGTGGTGGTTCCTCTTGGTGATCTCGCTCTGGGTAGTCATGGTTTCCCCCTCCCGGCTGTGAGGTCGTACGTCACCGTCTGATCGCCCACCTCGACGAGGATCTGGGCCGTTACGCCGAGTGCCATGAGGTATGACGCCAGTGTGCTGATCAGCATGTCGCCTTGGCGCTCAAGCTTGCTGACCTGCGCCTGCCCGACGCCAAGGGAGCGCGCCACCTCGGTTTGTGTCAGACCGGATGCTCGGCGTATCGCGACCAGCTCCATCACACCAACGATACTACCTTGAAGGAATACTACTTTTAAGAACTATCAGTCGGTGCGTCTGCGATGTCACTCACTGCGCAACAGCTTCATCCTGCGATGTGCCGCCATGCTGGCGGTCGCCGTATAGCCATAGCGCAGAATCGATCCGTCGCAACAAGGTCGCCCGTGACCCATGGGCCGACGTCGCGTCGTCCATCGCCCAACGAGCCTCACGGTCACACACGAGTGTGTGCATCGGCTCCCAAAGTTGCCCGGCGGGTAGCTCGATCGCGTCGTCGATGCGGCTGTCCCAGACGGGAAACAGATGGGGCCGCTTGGCTGCCATCAGCTTCGTAATGACTGTTAGCCCGCTGCCGACACCTCGGACCTCCTCGCGGAGCAACTGCCACAACTCCTCCGGAGCGCTGCCGGGGCCAATAGCGTCGTAATCCACCTTATGGAGCGGGGTACAGGTCGGGATCAGTCGCAACAAACGGGTTGCTTCGTCCGCGACTCGGATATCGAACAGCAGCGTCGCAATCCCTTGAGGATCGAGCCGTACGCTCAGCATGTTCAAGGCGACGAAGTCGACCTCGTTGAAGCGCCATGGATTTGACCGGCGGGCCAACACGTCGAAGTAGCGGCCCCGGTATGACGCCCAATACTTCGCGTACAAATTCGGACCGCCGTCAGAGGCTTGTTCTGCCGCAATATCCGCCACGATTGCCGGAATGTCATCGAATGCCCGCTTCTCAACCACGCAGTTCCCCTGACTACCTTGCGACGGCCCCGGTTGCTTCACCATATGCACCGTCTCGCCCGCAGAAGCGAGCATGTGCGTGGCTGCTGGTATCCCGCCGATAGGCAACATGGCCGAGCGGTCGGGACCCATCTGGATGGGCCGGGAATCGAACCCGTTCTTGACTTGCGGAAATGCGGTTTGACCTGCACATACGCTACATGTGGTTCCCGTTGGTTACGCGAGATTCCTGGGGATTCCGCCGGAGATGTTGGCGGCGCCAACACCCGGACCAGGCGGACGACCCAGGCCAAACTCGTTTGCGAGAAACGATTACGGTCGAAGGTATGAGCCCCTGTCAGGATTGAACTCGCCCGACGGCCCAGCACAGGATGCCGAAAACCCACTTTAGCTGCCGATTCTCATCACTGATGATCACTGGAGATACGTGTAGCTGTATGCAAATTGTGGGCAATTTGTGGGCACGCCGCGACGATCAATCGGGGTACGGCAAGCCGTCGTCATGGCATCGCCTTGGCCACTTTATATGCCCCTCGAAGCCGAGCGATGTCGCCATCTCGCGGTAGCCATCCCCTCAGGCTTCGGTGCGCTGCTGGCGAAGGCAGACGGCGACGCACCGCAGCTGACAAGTTCGTTGTCAGACCGCTCACGTATCGTCGGCCGGTGTGACGACCAAGGCCTGGCTTGAGGGCCACCAATTCGATCTCGCAGACCTGGCGGAGCTGCTAGCGAGCGGCGACGTGCGCGTCGAGCACGACGACGATGAAGACGCCTACTACCTGACCGCACCCGAGATCGACAATCCCGCCAAAATCAACCGCTTCGACATCCCGGCGGAACGCCTGCTGGTTCGCATCAACGGGTTGGGCCGCGCGCGAAGTGCTGATTTCCGCCCGGTCACTCTCAGCGGCAAGTACACCAATGCCGATGGCGACCACATCTTCGTAGCGGCCCCGCCGATGGAGGCTCGCGCACGGTTGACAGCGACAGCCGTGGTCCTCGGACCCGACGGCCAACCTAAGCCGGACCCGCCGTCGCCCTGGCCGGGCCGGCTGGCGCTCGCCGACACACACCCCGAAGTCGCCGAAGCGCTCAACATCATGGGTTGCGTCCAACCGCTCGGCTGGGTCGAGCTGTACAAAGTCCACGAGGTGATCCGCGACGCCATCCAGCCGAAGAAAATCTACGAACTCGGCTGGGCCACCAAGGCCGACGATTCGGCATTCACCGGATCTGCCAACCGGGCCGATGTGAGCGGAGATGAAGCACGCCATGCGCGCAATTCCGGCCCACCACCGACGCGCACAATGTCACTCGCCGAAGGGCGCTCGTATATCAGCGACTTGGTGACGAAATGGCTGGATTTGCTCGGCAGCAATCGGTAACCCGCCATCTGCCCGACGCATCGGGGCCACGTAGTCAGCCGACGTTGCCTGCCGCATTACACGGCTCCGCTACCTGGAAGGCCAGGGTGGCGACCACGAGGACGAGGAAGGCGTCCGCCCTGCCTGACGAGGAGGCAATCTACCGACGGCCAGGTTCCATGGTTTGGCGGTGGCGTAACGCGCGTCAGCCGACCGCCACGAGCTGCCGCTGCCGGTGCGCTGCGGCAGCCTCTACGATCCGCTGCGCAGTCCTGTAGTTGATCCCTGATTCCTTGGCGGCAGCGTTGATCGATGCGCCGTCACGGCTTGCAGCCATCACTGCGATCACAGTCTCTAGGGGCTGTGTAGTCACACCGGATGCAATCAGCTCCGACGCAAGGTTTGCATCGACCTGGGCAGTTTCTGTACCGACCTGTGTCGCCTTGGTCTGCGTTGAACCCTGCACTGTCTGTGCCCGGTGAGGTTGTACCGATGCAGAGCTTTGTGCCCACGCACTGCTCGGTGCAAGTGGTGTGAACTCGGCTTTTGCACTCTGCGTCGGAGATTGCGCCAACCGTTGCCTGGTCGGAGTTTGTGTATTGGCGGGCGTGGTCACGGTGCGGGTAAGCCGTGCTGGTTTGTCCCCCAGCGCAACCAGCATCAGAATGCTGACGGCGACTGCCGTGTCGATGATCGCGGGGAAAATCCATGCCGTTGCGGAGCTGTACCCGATGACTCGCATCAGATCGCGCAGCGCCAGGAAACTTACGGCGAATGCGCCTGCGCCGATGGCGGCAACAGCGCTGACGCCGCGGTGCTGCGTGAGGCGGCTGGCGAGGTCGAGCGGCTCGGGTAGCCGCCTACGAAGCAGATGGAACCGGCACCAAACAGCTGCAGAACTGCACACCCTACTGCTACAACGGGCAGATCTTCAGGAACCCAGTCGAGGTTCATTTCTCGGGTCCCGAGCCGCCGCCAGCGGATTCCGGTTGTCCGAGCGATGTGCGCTACTACACCCAGCTCATCGTCGCGTACCCATCCACACCCGGGCCACCACAGACCGCGGTGGTGAACCCCGACACCAACGAGCCCGTGTACACGCAATACAACGGCATGCCAGCCTATCGCTGGGACTCCCTCACGCCGAATTGTAAGTGGCCGTGAACGGCGTGCCTCTCAGGCCGCGAGATCCCAAGACCCTTCGCGGGGCCAAGGCAGCCGTAAACGCCGACTGGAAGACGGGGCTCATCTGAGGGCTCCGTTGTAACTCCGCTATAGGTGTTGTGAGCCTTGATTCAGGCTCACGTGGTGAAACGCTCTGCCTAGCTGTCCGTCGCGCCACCAGAACCAGCCAGTCCGGCGCGACACACCCACCTTTACCGACGCCTCTGTCGTGGCCATACCCCGACAGACCAGATCGAAGAACTCACGCTTAACTGACCACGGAATCCGATGACCATACGGCACAGCAACCTCCCAAAATCACGGATGTTGCACTGACCGTATGAATCCGCCCGACGTGTGCGCTCTCGGAAGCAGAAATCGACTTTGCTCTGCGCAACCCACACAACGAGGCGCTCAAGGTGGCGCTCGCCGCGCTCGATGCCGGCCAGACCGACGTGGATCCAGGTGCAGGGGATCCGCATTTTGCGGAGCAGAGCCCGCCACGTTGCATGCGATGGCAGCTGCCGGTGGACCGGACCGACAATCGCCTCACCTGAGATCAAGACGCCTTCGGCAGCTTGGGTAGCGTCTCGGTGCGATAGCACTCGACGAAGTCACCATACCCGCACGCGTGGACCAGGACCAACTCGCCCTCACGGTCAGGGGGCTCGAGGTCGGCCATCCACTGTCGTAGTAGAGCGGCAGCCCTGCGATGCGCGTCGGTGTCACGGTCTGGATCGGCGCGCAAACCATCAAACGAGCGAATGTAGTGATCTGCCAATGCGAGCCGGTGGACTGCGGTCACCAAATCAATGGCTTCGCCGGCCCATAGCCGCACGATGCGGCGGTAGGCGGTGAGCTCGTCAACCGGCAGTCCGGCCGCACGCAGGAACACCCGAGCATCACCCAACTCGGCGAGCACGTCGGTGCGCCGCGATTTCAGTTTCTCGCGAGCGAGAAACAGATCACGCCCGAACCGGATCCCGTTCCCCCGCCGCGTGATCGCTTCATTAATCGTCGGCGGATGGATGGCGTGCCCGACATCGATGCGGGCCCAGTCTCCGAAACTTTCTGCCCAGAGACCGAATTCGCCGATGGCAACATTCAGCTCGGCGCGATGATGGTCGAGGTGCTCGGCGAATTCGTCGTGCCCGTGGCTGGTTATCAACTGCGATGCCTGCACCACGGCCTCGGTGAGCGCGCCATGGGCCGCGACCAGAGCGCGGATGTGGTGCCGGCACCTCCGCGTGCCACTCATTTCGGCCTGCGCAATGGCCGCATGTCCCCGACTAAAGTGTCGCGGCTAGGGTTCACCGCTTGTCGATCATCCGCCATCGCATGCCGGGGCGACCGGGTCGGCTCCGGTGCCGGCCGTACTGTGAGGGCTTCGGGCCCGTGTCTGCGAGTCTGGTAGGTGAACATCACTCGCTGCCCGCCAAACACGCTCTTGAAGCCCCGCATGTCGATGCTGGTGTATTCGACAAACACATCAGCCTGACCATTGTCAGGCTTGATGAACCCGAATCCTTTCTCATCGTCAAACCACCGGACGGTGCCGAAACACCAGACGCTCACTTGGGTATGGTCCTGCTCATCAGCTGTATGTCCGGAGCCGAAGCTTCGCCCAGAATTAATGCGATCGAATTCTTCCCAAGGAGGTCTGAATTTCGAAGAGGCTGAATCCTCGAATTCATTTTCTCGCGGTGCATCGCTGACTTCGCCCTCAACTAACACAATCGGAAGCATAGTGAACCGACCCCACGCGCGGCGCGCAAAATCTGAAATGCTCCGCGTCACCGATGCTCAGCTTGACATGGCAAGGTTGCGGGGAACGGGTAACTGGTTCCGTACTTGTCGCTGGCCGCGAAGTGTTGACGGTTACAGGTCAACGAAGTTTGCGAAACATACCGGGACCCAGCGAAACGCCCTGTACCCGCGGGGTTGCGCTTACGGTTCGGGTAGCCGTCTGAACCGCACGATGTCCCGCCACCACGTGCTGTCGGCGTCCAAGAATCCGAACCCATCGGCCTCAGCCAGCTCACGCAACTTCTGCACGCTCATCCGGTCAGGGTCGGGAAAATTCTCGAAAAACACGAGCAGCCCCCCGGGCTTCAGGACGCGGGCGAGGGAGCGGATGCATGCGGGCCTGTCCGACACCTCACCGAGCACCGCGGCCAGGTAGGCAACATCGAAAGAGCTGTCCGGGAAGGGAAGTCCCTGGCTTGCGTCTCCGGAGTGGAAGCTCACGTTCCGGAATCCGGCGCGATCGAGTTTACGTCGAGCCTTGTCGAGCATTTCGGGCTGGATGTCAAACAACGTGAGCTGACCATCGGGCAGCCGGCGAGCGATCTCCAGGCTGAAAAATCCCGATCCTGGCCCGAGTTCCAAGACGCGTTCAGACCCAGTCAGCGCCAGATTATCGATGATGCGTGCGGGATCGGCCAGCAGTCGGCGGCGGATCGGGTTGTCAATGAGAAACGCTAGTTGGTGCGGGAAAGGAAAATGCGGGAACGCTTCAAACCATGTTTTCAACACGTAATCTCCTAACCTCTGTGCCGATCGCAGGCGCTGTCACTCCATGGTGATCGGATCGCCAACGTGAACGTGTCGAAGTACCAGGCGGCGTTGTCCGAGCTGAGGTTGATGCAGCCGTTACTGACATTCGCATGGCCCTGCGATCTCACTGACCACGGGGCCGAATGGACGTAGACGCCGCTTCCAGGTGACGCGTGCTCGATGGCGAGCACATGGCCGAGCGGTGTGGTGGCGGCGCTGGCCATCACCGCCGACGGCACGAACAAGCCGGTCGACTGTGGGATGGCTCCACGGAGGACAAGACCGTGGTGCGCGCGCTGCTGGCCGACCTGGCGGCCGCGGCGAGCGGGCCGATGACGGGCTGCTGGTCGTCTGCGACGGCGCCAGGCCCTGTCGGCGGCGGTACGCAAGGTGTTCGGCGCCAAGGCCCTCATATCCAAAAGATGCACGTTGCACAAGCGAAGAATTAACCGGCCCTCGCGGCCGGGGTCAAGAACCATGCTGGCGGCCGCGTAGTCGGTTGAGGTGCTGTTCGAGGCTGGCTTGGACGCGGCGGTGGCGGGCGGCTTCGTCGTCCCAGCCGCGGGCTTGGGCGTCGTCATGCAGTGCGCGCACGTCCTCGAGCTGGGCGGTGATCGCGGCGGCGGCTTGCGGGTCCGGGACGAAGAAGTCGCACTGCTCGCAGATGTTGGCGTAGGGGCACGGCCCGGCGGCTTTGGGGCGGGCGCAGAAGCCGTGCGCGAGTCTGGTCTTGAGCATCTCGGCGTGCAGCCACTGCACCCGGTCGGGCACTGGCGGGGCGGCGCCGACGGCGGTGAGCGGGAGTAGCTGCCCGGCGCGGACCTTGCCCATCGCGGCTTGGTAGGCGCTGCGGATCGTGGGTGAGGCAAGTTTGGCGTAGCGCAACGTCATCTCCGGCGTCACGTGCCCCATGAGCGCCATCAGGGCGGGTAGCCCGATACCGCCGTTGATCAGTGCGGTGCCGAAGGTGTGCCGCAGCTGGTGTGGGGTGATGTGCAGTAGCTGGCCGTCGCGTCCGCGTAGGTTGGCGGCGGCGACCGCGTCGACGAGGCCTTGCCGCAGCCGGAACGAGGTGGGGCGGCGGCCGTGTTCGAGGAACAGGAACTCCGTCGGGCGGCCGTCACGGGGGTGCGGCAGGGCCCGCTGCCGGCCGCGCTGCGCGGTCCAGGCGTCGATGACCGCGACCGTGTCCGGTTCGAGCGGGACGACCCGCTCGGAGTTGAGCTTGCCTAGCGGGACCCGCAGCCAGGTGCCGTGCCGGTCGAAGTCGAGCAGGCAGTCCAGTTCCAGGTCGAGCAGCTCGCCGACCCGCATCCCGGTCGCGCGCAGCAGCCGCAGCCCGGTGGCTGCGAACACGTCGTCGAGGCCGGCGACGGCGGACAGGAGCGCCCGGTCGACGTCCGGGGTCAGTGCCCTGGGTAGCGCGTCGGGCATGCGCGGGATGTCGCCGTAGAACAGCAGCCGCCGCGGCGGCGCTGAGGCCCAGCCCCAGCCGGCGATGTCCTCGAAGAAGCAGCGCAGGTCGACCACGTCCTGGTGAAAGACGGTCAACCCGATGGTCTTGGCCTCGCGGTTCTTGCCCCGCCACGGCCTGCCGCGGGCCCAGGCCAGGTAGGGCTCGATGTGGCGGGTCCGTTCGATCTGATCCAGCCGGCGCACCTCCGGGTGGTGCTCGGCCAGGTAATCGAAGAACACCCGCAACGCCTTGGTCCGCGCGATCACGGTGTTGGGCCGCAGCGTCGTGGTGATCGTGCTGACGTAGCGCACCACCTCGGCGCGGATGTCTGGCTGCGCGACGCCGGCGGCGTGCCGGACCGGCGCGGCCGCGACCGGGCCGCCCTGGCGCGGCGGGGCGGACAGTCCGCCGAGCTGGTAGCAGGCCTGCTGCAGCCCAAACAAGCGGGTGCGGGCGTGATGCCGCGCCGACGGCGAGATCGCGGCCAGATCGTCCAGGCAGCCGAGCACGGCGGCGAAGTCGGGCTCGTCGAGTTCCCGGACCCGCTTGCCGGTGTGCAGGCAGATCGTGGAGGCGGCCAGCAGCCGAACCTGCCGCAGCCAGTTCGCGCTCCATCCCAACACGGCGGCAGCCTCGGCGATCGCTGCGGCGCTGTCCGGGTCGTTCGCGGCCCACTCCACGGGCAGCCCGCACCCGCACGGCTTGGCCAGCAGTAGCTCCAGGTCCGGCACCAGGTGCCGCTGCACGAAGCACCACGACACGAACGGCCAGGCCCTGAGCCGCTGCAGGTCGGCCAGCCGGGCCGGTGTCGAGCGGCTCATCCACGCCTGCGGGTCGGGGTGCTGCTGCAGGAACCGGCGGGCGGCACGGCGCCGCTCGAACTGGACGCCCTTGGCGACCGTCAGCGCGTCGAGGTGGGCGTCGTAGGCCGCGAGCAGCTGCGCGCTGGTCCGCAGCGGTGTCGCGGCCAAGTTGGCGGCCGCGACGCTCACCATGGCGAGGCTTTCCGGGCAGCGGCGTACTCGGCGGCGAGGGTTTCCGCGGACAGATGCACGTACTTGCCGGTGGTCTCCGGGCTGGCGTGTCCCATCAGGTCCCGCAGCACCAGTAAGTCGATGCCCGCCGCCGCGAGTTCGGTGCCGTAGGTGTGGCGCAGCCGGTGCGGGCGGACCCGCCCGGCGCCGGAGCGGGCCCGGTGGGTGCGGAAGATGCGCCGCATCCCGGCCTCGGTCAACGGCTTGCCCGCGGTGGGCCCGCGCAGCACCACGAAACACTCCCCGGTCGCGCAGTCGGTGGGCCGTTCGGCGCGCAGGTAGGCGGCGAGCTCGGCGAAGAACGGCCGGTCCACCGGCACCAGGCGCTCCCGGCCGCCTTTGCCGCGCACCCGCACCTGACGGCGGCCCATGTCCACCTCGGCCAGCAGCAGCCCCCGCACCTCGGCGGCACGCAGCCCGCCCAGCAGCATCAGCAGAACCATCGCCCGATCTCGGTGCGTGCCCAGATCGCCGAGGAAGGCCTCCACCTCGACCAGGTCCAGGCTCTCCGGCAACCGACGATCTTCTCGGACCAGTCGACCGCCCGGGCGCGGATGCCGCACCGGGACATGCCCGAGCAGACCCCGCCGGGCCCGCAGCCCGCTGGTGCGCCGCGGTGAGGGCACCGGGCTCGTCGCGACCACACCGGTGATCACCGCGAACTCGAACAGGCCCCTCACCGCGCAGATCCGCCGGTTCATCGTGGCCGGCGCCGCCCCGCGCCGTTCGGCCAGCCGCACCACCACCGTCGAACCGGCCGTCGACTTAGGTTGGCCCTGCCAGTCCAGGTAGTCGAACAGATCCGTCGGCCGCACCGCCGCCAACGTCGCACCGCGCCCATCGAGGAACCGCAGGAAGTTCAGCAAGTCATAGCCGTAGGCCCGCCGCGTCGCGGTCGAAAAGTTCCGAGTCCCCAGATGCGCGAGGAACCGGTTTACCAGCTCAACGTCAGCGCCTCTGCCGACACAGTCAGCCATGAGTACGAACGTGCCGTCGACGTGATCAACCCGCAGCACCGGTACCTCCTGCAAGGAGTGCCCGACCACAAGTGTCAACCACAACCCACGCTCAACGAGGGACCTCACATGTCCGAGCGAGTCCTGCCGCCGAGGGCCGTTCGAGGGCCGGTTAAGGGATAATCTAGCCGAGCACTTGCCCGACAAGGACAAGGCCTGGGTGGATGCCAAGCTGGTCAAGGCATTCAGCCACCCGACCCCGACGCCGGGCTGCGCAACGCCAAAACCCTTGCTGCACAACTGGCTAAGAACTACCTCGGTGCGGCGGCGTCGCTGCGCGAAGGGCGGGAGGAGATGTTCACCGTCGCCCGCCTCGGCATCGACGGCCGCCCCGCCAAGACCCTCACCACCGGTAATCCCTCGATCGAGGGGATGGCCGATGTGTCCTCTAGGACGCCGCTGATGTAATGCGCCTTGGTGGGATTGGAGTCGACGGTATCCGAATTTCGACCGCGCTGCTGCGGGCATGTGAAGTACGACCATGAGCGGGAAGGGAAGGTCGGGCGGCAGACCCGCGGCCAGGTCCATGAGCGCCTCGACCCCGCCGGCCGATGCGCCGATCGCCACCACGCCTTCGGCGTTTAGGCCGCCGTTTGCCGTTTCCCGTGGACCCACAACACCTCATTGATGCCCGCCGCTTGAACCTGGATGTTGGCCCGGGCAGGAAACGCGTCCCACGCTTGGGAGACGGCAACGATCTCGGGCCGCTCCAGGCGGATCGTTGCCCAGATAACCGCTGTACACCTTGGAGTCGACCGGGTTGGTACCGGCCCGCCTTGACATCGAACAGCACCTGATCCGGGCCCGGCTGGGGCACCACAATGTCGTGCACCTCAAGAACCTCGGGCCCGCCATAGCTGCTGGCCACTACCGTCTTGGTCACGCCGTCACGCCCACGTCCTGGCTGTCTGCGCGTCCGTGGAGCATGCGTGTCGGCGGACGGAGTGCCCATGACGCAACCGTCAGGATGAGCACGATGGAGCAGAACGCGACTTCTTGCACGTCCTTGCCCGTCGTCAGATGCGACACAATCGCCCCCGAAAAGACGAAGAAGACCCCGGCGTAGGCCCACTCCTTCACCAGCGGAAAGCGAGGCACGATGAGGGCAAGTGCGCCGAGCAGTTTCCATGTCCCAAGCAAAACCAGGAAGTAAGTCGGATAGCCCAGGTCTGTCACGACGGTCCGGACCAGTGGAATACGCAGCACATCCCAGATACCTCCGAGTCCCAACTCCGCCACGAGGAGTCCGGTAGCAATCCAGTAGGTGATCGACTTGGCGCCTGTGCGCGCGTGGTGGGTTTTTGTTGTGACCGCAGTCATGTTCAATGTCCCCTCTTGATGTGTCATAACGAGTGGCCTACTTCTTCGACACGCCACGACGCTTGAATGTGACCGCCGCCGTCGCGAGGTCTGGTCAGCAGGCGTTAATCGGCGCAAGGAAGCGTCGAAGAGCGGAAGCAGGTTGAGCAACGGCACCAGACCGAGCCGCCCAGTCTTTGGACATCCGCCGATGATAGAACCGGTTACGCCATGAAGACTCTTCGCGCCAACCACGATTGCAATTTCGGCGACCGAAGCATCCGGGCGTGTCGAGCGGCGGCAGTAAGCAGCGCAAGTCCCTCAAGCAGGCCGCACCAGCGGCACTGTTCGCATGAGGTCGCGGGTGCGGACCGGACCGATCAAGCTTTCACGCGAACAGGACAGCTGTCGCTCCTACATGTAAGTTGCGGCCGAGCTGGCGTTAACCTCGCGACCGTCGCCGCATGCCCGGCTTCTATGACCAGCACACCGCCAGACTCCTCACGAAGGTGGCGGCCGCTGGAGCTGCTCCCCGCTTATCGTGCGGTCAGACCATCTCGGGCACACGCAGGTGTGCAATCGCCAACTCGAAGTCGCACTCGTCGAGCACCTCTGCGCGTGCTTCCTGACTGCCCGTAGCTCTGATCCTGTCCAACTGGTCCTTGTTCCGCTCCATCGCTTCGACGCTGTCGAAGGTCGCCGAGGCCACGCCACGACCGGATGCTCGGTCGACTAGCAGGCTGCCACTGCAGAAACCTTCCAGTTCCTCGAGGGCGGGCAGGATCGTCATCTTGTAGAAGTCGATGCCTCGGTCGATCTGATCCGCGCCGACCTTGACCCAGGTGGCTCGGACACAGGCGCCCTCACTCGCGCGGTGCTCGCGATGCATGGCAGCGATCTCCCATTCCTCGACCTGCCTGCTACCACCCAAAAGCTCGGCGGCCCGGTCACGAATCGGCCGAATGGACTCCTCGCTTGCGCGCATCGCCTCCTCGGACTCCCAGGAGGTGGTAACAATGCAGCGGCCGGACGTTCGGTCGACCAACAGGGACAAGCCAACGCACCCGTCGATGCCCTCGAGCGCGGGCATCGCGCTGTCGCGCGTATGCGCGATACCGGCGTCAATGGACGAGGGCTGCCCCTGGATGGTGGTGCTTCGTGCATACATGATCTGCCTCCGTTGTATGTGGGGCAGCGTCTCGACGGCGCCGCCGGACTACTTCATCGTCCTCCAACGGGCAAGGCATGGCAATGGGTGGCGGGTGTCGGCCTGACGGCAATTCTGATTAGCTGAAATCCATTGCGCGCCTGAACAATACGTGGTTCATAAACACGCGACTAATGAGTTCTGAGCTCCGGCAGCAGTAGCGCGCTGTCTCCGAACTAACTGCGCGCGAAATCGAGTGACTCCTAAGTACAACTAACCACCGATAGACCGGGCCGAGCGAGCCGGTGGCCCACAACACAGCTAGCGCGACCAGGATCGCGACGAGCACCCCAGCGCTACATTGCGCACCTTCGCCATAGCCCGACGGTAGTTCGACTCACCGACAAGTCACGCCGACGTGCCAGGCAGCGCGGGTTTGCTGTGACGAAGCTCTCCCCGCAGCGTGGAGGTTTTGTGGAAGGCGAAGGTGGTCGGGTGACACTTTTCGCACAATGACACTTTTCGCGGTCTTGTGACAATCTGTGTACCTGCGCGCCCGAAGAGATTCGAACTCCCAACCTTCTGATCCGTAGTCAGAAACGGCGTGCTTTCAGGTTGTTTCAGGGTATCCCGCGGTGTCTAGACAAGTACTTCTCACCTGCGCAAACCGTCTCGCGACGTCCCGTCGTGACGCAGGTGTGTCACGCAAGTTGTGACAACGTCGTGACAATTTAGGCATTGTCCGCGTCGCCTGAAAAATGACCCCGTGCCGACCTCACCCGTCGAAAAGGGGTCAATATTCGGCCGCCGTTGACACGCATCTGGATTCATCGTCGGCGACCATTCAGCGTTATGAACTATGCGCTCGATGTTCTCTGCTGTTCCGGAGTCTCAAAAGTGCAGGTCAACGAGGCTTACACGTCCCACCGATCGCACCATGTCGCACACATTGGGGCCAGTTTCACGCTTCAGCGCTTCGGCCAATTCCGCACCCGCCAGCATCGCGTTAGGCGGCGAACCAAGCCACGCCACGCAAGGATGGACCAGCGGGCGTTCGTGTCCGGGCCCCGGCCTCTTCGTCCCGAACGACAGCGACCAGGGAATGTGGCTGACGCGGGCTACTGATGGCTACGGGTGGGAATTGCCTGCTGAGCAGGCAATCCCCGTCACTAGCCCGCAGCCGTTAGCAACTCCCATCGAAAGGGACAACGTACCGGCCTGCGTACCGTACCGAGAGACGGTGTCGTAGCGTCGGGCCACGGACTAACTTTCTACAAGCTGCGCGAACCAGGCCGACTTTTGGCCAGGAATGTCCTCGCCGCCCATCATGGCTGATCTGGCATGACCTCAGGCCCTTCTACCCCTCGGGGTTTTACACGTTGAACCGGAACTAATTCCTGGCCGGACGGCATACGCAGCCTCCTCCACGCGTTTGAGCCTGTGCCCGCAACTTACCGGTGCAAGGATCAGCCGTAGTACGGAAAGGGGGCACCGCGCGCCTTTGCTCGCTCCGGGTGAAATCAGACCAGCGTCCCAGAGGACAGCCGTCATCAACCCAACGAAGGACTTCGATCTGGCGCTGGTTCAGTGGAGCATCAAGGGCAACAACGCCATTGGATCATCCGACGCGTCCTCGTGCACGCGGAGATGTACTTCGTCTAGCGCGGCGGCGGAGCCTCTCGAACCCGCTACGAACGGATTCTCGGAAGGCTGATGCGGAAGATTCCGGCTACACCCGGTTATCTGTTGCTCGGCAACAGCTTCCGCGCCGCAAGCGGCCTACTGGATCCGATCGATTCCCAGTGCTTTGCGGTCATTATCGGTGAATAAACGATGACCTTGAGTATCCAGGCGCTGACTGGCAGTGCGACGTTGCAGGTGAGTACTGCAAGGATGACGCCAATCGGCCTCGCCCTTGGTCAGGTTGGCTTAGTTGGATCTATTTCTACGACGGTCCTAATGAGTCCGACGATGGTGGCCGCGTCCAAGGCGGGATCGGGATCGACGAGGTCGTCACCGGCGGGATCGGGATCGACGAGGTCGTCACCGGCGGGTTCGGGATTGGCGACGGAGTATGGTCGTTGTGGCAGCCGGGGTTGATAAGCGAGGCGATCAACAGGATCAGTCCAGCAAGGACCAACGGACCATAAAATCCCAGCACCGACCACGACACGTAAGACCTGCTTTTGGGGCGTACGGTCAGACTGGTGGTACTCATCGAGAACGGCGCAATGGAGTTTTGAACGATCGCCTCGTAGAGGTCGCGAAATTTCCTCTCGTTGTGAAGGTACAGACCGTCTATCACTCCAAAGACCACTAGGCCGACGACCCCGAGGGCGAAGAGGTACCAACTACCCCGCACTACAGCAACTCCGAAGGCCGCGCCAGCAAGGGTGATGGACCATCCCTTTGCGGCAGCCGAAGCGCCGGCCATGCGCCCGACGATGGACGAAACGAGGTCCAAGTGCTTACGCCGGTCTTCTCGGTCCTGGTCGCTAGTTAGGTCGTAACCGCTCACGTCTCCTCGCCCATGGCTATTCGGATGGCGGAAAGAGCCTCGTCTTTGCGCTGCTCGGGCCATTTCGACTCTGCTGGCCAGATCTGACCCATTGCATCGTCCACCCAGCGTGGCACGACATGGACGTGCAGGTGTTTGATAGTCTGCGTCGCCGCTTCTCCGTTGGACTGAATGAGGTTCAGGCCGTCAGGCGAGAGCGCCGTTTTGACGGCGTGAGCCACTCTGAGAACCGCCCGTGTAAGAACGGCAGCTGCGTCATGATCCAGCGCCCAGATATCCGGGACATGGTTAACGGGAATCACCAGCGTGTGGCCTAACGTGGCGGGTTCCGTCGGGAAGAACGCCACAACACGATCGGTACGCATGACAACGCGTGCGAACTCGTTCCTCATAGCAATCTTGCAAAAATCGCAGTCCGTCTGGAACACGGGAGATTAACTTCTTTTCTGCGCGTTGGCGATCCAGGTCTCCGGTTTGTCCAAGATCGTCTTCATTTCACCTCGTCGTCTCAGTCCATCAGGCGGGCAATGAATACACATCGCGCAGCACCGCACGCCATAAAGCAGGATAGGTATCGTCAGTCGCAAGACGGGAAGTCAATCGTGCGTCGTGTCCGTGAAGGAGCACCCGAGCCTCGCCACCGGGTCGGCCCACCGGATATGTTGGGCGTTCAGGGAACATATCCCTAAACAGTCGGTATTCGGTGTCAACTCCCTGCATGCCCCCGACAAAGCATGCGGCAATCGGCTGCGTGTCACTGAGCATTTGATGACGCATGACGTAAAGGCTCTTGTCCCAATGACCAGGCTCAGGGCGGTCACCCTCGACTGCGGGCGTCCAGATGATGCGACCGACGCCCTCGGCCTCGAAGCGCCGCGTCTCGATCGGCAGGACATCGGTGAACAGTGCGGATTGGTAGACCAAAATACGCTTCTCGACCTCAGACGGGAACTCGGCAGCAACGTAGAGGAGCAAGGGCGCGATGGTGGGATGCGCAGCAGTGACCAGTCGAAATCCAGCAGTGAGAAATGTCCGTGCCAGCGCGACGACGGCATCGGTAATTTCGAGAGCATCAAACTGGCCATCCCAACGAGCCGGGTCGGGAATGCTGGCCGAGACAAAGACCGACTCGGTGCCGGTCGGCTCTGGCTGCATTTTGGTGAAAGACAAAGGCATGTTCCTACCACCACCCACCGATCGCATTCTGAGGCGCAACAGTTAAATCACGGGACCCGGTTACCCACTCAAGGTGTTCACGCTGGGCTGGCCGAAGGGCACGAGCACTGTGTACCAATAGAGCGGTGGCGTTGACATCTGTACTGTCCCGAACACGGTCTAGTTCGTGCAGATCAATCGCAGTCGGCAAGCGGGGTGTGACGCCGACTAGCGTCGGACCGGCGGCCCCTTCGACCCAGAGTCGCCACTGTGGCAGTGGACGGCAAGAGGTGCAGCCCGCTGCTTTGGCGGCAGCTTCGATGTCCCCGACCAACATCTTGCGCCGTCGGACGAGACCTTCGGCGTGGCCGGCCTCCACGGCGGCTACTACTTTGTCGAGACCGGCCGCAGTGAAGGTGTCGTATCCATGCTGATCTTTGACGAGGTCACTGTTCAAAATCTGCAGGCGAGGGATCCCTGGGCTGCTACCGGGCACTGGTGGTGGAGAGCCTGGCCAACGCAGGATGAGAGTTCCCATGGTGTGACTCAGAGCGTAATTCACCTCGTCAAACACCCATCTTGACGTGTGGGCTAATGGCGTCTCTAGCAGCAAAAGAAAGGCATGGTCTTCAAGAGCGTCGGCGATGCTGTCCTGCACCCGCTCACCGGTCCTGATATGGAAGCGGTCAATGAACGGACGGAACCCGACATGGCTGAGATGGTCATGTAGTTGTTCGGCCGCACCAAGTCCATCATCCCGCTTATGACTGATGAAGACTCGCCGATTGCGATCCTCAATCCCGAGGTCTTCGAGAAGAATTCGAGCCAATTTCCGGCCATCCGAAGGGTCACGCCACTCGAAGCCATTAGCGGGAACTAGCGACGGAGGCACATGATCCGCGTATTCCACAAGATCGTCGACGACAGGTATGACCACCGTCGTAGCGGCAAGCGCCGATCGGATCCGATCATCAAGGTCTGCGTCGGTGGCTGCGGCCGCGCTGCCGAGGCATGCGCCGACGGTGGGGCCTGTGGTCGTTGGCTTCGACTCGGTCACCATCACCCGCACCGTCGAATGCAGTCCGATGTACACAAGCTCTTGCGCGACAGCTTGAGCAAGCTGGGCAGCCCTCGAGCCATGGTCAGTATGAAAGATCTCAATGGCATAGGTCGTGGTCACGCTTGGGCTTCCCTACTCGTCGCGTGCCATGGTGTAGAGCTGCCTATCGGGACCGAAGTGCCGAGGCCGTCACCTGCCGGCGGCCTTCGCCGCCGCCTCGATCCAGGTTCCCATGTTCTGGTAGCCATCGTCGTTGTTCCAACGGTAAAACGGGTAGCCGGCTGGGATCTTGCCGCAGCATTCAGTGGTTTTTTGGTCCCAGCCGCGGATCTTGCTTATGTCGATGCCGAGTAGACCATGACCGAGTGCCTTGCTTTCCGCAATCTCGTACTTCACCCATCGGCTGCTGCAAGTCAGTTGGCCAACTAGTACGACGGTGACCGAGGTTCCAATGAGCTGGTTGTCGATCCAACGCTGAATAGCGGCGTCCCCTTGCCTCTTGAGACTCTCAAACTCCGCAGCGTCAACGAAACCGGCCGCCTCGCGCCCCCTCGTCACCCAACTGTTGCGGACAACCATCGCGCGTCCAACGTCCTCGTACTTGAAGCTGAAGAAAACCCTGCGCGCCATCACATACCTTTCCTTCGAATTATGAACAAAGTCAATCACGCTGACTCGTTGAGAGTCACGAGCCTCGGTGTGTTCAGGAGCTGCTTTACCACGACGGGACCCACCTCATCCCGTCGGCAGTATGGTCGGTAATCGGGCTGAAGCCAGCAGTTAAAGGCCCCCAACGGGAATCGGGCGGTACTTCCTTTCACCGACTGCCCAATCTCGAAGAGGCAAGTAACGCTGACGATCGACGGCGACGGCCGCGGTCACGGCACGCCCACGTGCGCTCACCTTCTCGATAGCCGGGTACAGCTCAAGGTATTCTTGACCACGCGCGCCGGGTGTTGCGTCATCGATCGGCATGATAAATATGCGATCCGCAAAGGGTGCGGCGAAAGATTGTCCGTCGAAAAATCCAAGCTCCCAGGGCATCCACTTTGATATTGGAGATGATGTCGAGGTCGCAAAGATCATCATTTCGCATTGCGTCATCCGTTCGCGGAGGAGCTCCGCGGTCTCACGCGTGACTGCCGACCTATCGAGCTGATGATCGACGATCCAATCGACGTAGACGCTTAGTAGTGCATCTTCTTCAAGGATCTTCACGATTTCCAGAATCTCTGATGCGTCGAGATAACTGTGACTCAAGAATATGTCAAACGTTCGCGGCGTCGAAGCAGCCCTCTCCTCCATCCAAGTGAGTACGCCGTCCGGAGCCAAACCCGTCGCGGCTAGCCGCCTCCGGGCTCTTTTACGCAGCTCACTTCTTCGATAGAAGGCCATCAGAACTACCCCCTCTTTATGCATCTCGCCCTAACGCGAGGTAGTTGATCGATATTCTCACGCGGACTGACTAATCCCTGGGAGACCACGTTTCCCGCATGTTGTAGCTCTCAGCCGATGTGCCGACTCCACCGCCATTGAGGAGACTTCGAAACTTGCGATATTCAAGGCGGTTTCAGATCTCCACGAGTTCACGGGACACCCGGGCGGCCCAACAGTAGGCACGGACATGGGTTTCGTCGTCGATGCCGTCGGTGCAATTGAGGGTTACGCGAACGCGACTCCCTTAACTTCGTCGATTAGGCGTACCTCACGAAGTATGGACTCCCTCAGGCTCTCCGGGGCCATTAGGCCGTCAATGACGGCCGTTCTCGAAGCCCGATCAGAGGTCGAAGCCCCCAACCACAGTCGGTGGCCCGAGATAGTCAATCAGGGTAGAGGAAACGGCGCGCCGGAAAGCCCGGTTAGTGTCGTAACTGTCGAATAGCATCCCCGCCATGGCGACGTTCAGTGACCTTTTCGCCCGCCTCGACCCCGATCCGAGGGTCCGAGGCAAACAGTTCGAGCATGTCTGTAAATGGTTCCTGGAGAACGACCCGTACTACCGGGATACCGTTCGCAAGGTCTGGCTCTGGGATGACTGGGAGCACCGGTGGGGTGGTGACGCCGGGATCGACCTCGTTGTCGAGGAGAGCGACCGGAAGCTCTGGGCGGTCCAGTGCAAGGCGTACGACCCGGACCGCGCCGTCACCAAGAAGGATGTGGACAAGTTCCTCTCGGAGTCGTCGAGGAAGTGGTTCTCCTACCGCCTGCTCATCGCCACGACCGACCGGCTGCATCTCGTCGCCCAGCGGACAATCGACGACCAGGAGAAGAAGGTCGGGTTCATCGGTCTGGCCGACCTGCTCACCGCCCAGGTCGAGTGGGGGGAGTCCCCGGACCGTCTACGACCCGCCAAGCCGCCAAAGCCGGCCAAGCCGCGCGACTACCAGCAAGAAGCAATCCGCAAGGTTGTCAAGGGGTTACAGACCGCCGACCGTGGTCAGCTCATCATGGCGTGCGGCACCGGCAAGACCCTCACGAGCCTTTTCATCAGCGAGAAACTGGACGCCAAGCGGACCCTTGTCCTGCTGCCGTCGCTGTCGCTGCTGAAGCAGACGATGGCGGTGTGGAGGGCGAACGCAAAGGCACCGTTCGCGGCGCTGCCGGTCTGCTCCGATGAGACCGTCTCCCAGGACGACACGGCGATAGCTCACATCAGCGAGTTGTGTCTGCCGGTCAAGACCGACCCCTCTGACATAGCTGAGTTCCTGCGGCGGCGCTCGGGTCCGCGTGTGGTGTTCTCGACCTACCAGTCATCCCCGCAGATTGCGAAAGCCTTCGCCCTCCGGCGGGTTCCCGAGTTCGACCTGGCAATCGCCGACGAGAGTCACCGGGTGGCCGGGGATGAATCAGCTGTGTTCGGGACCATTCTCGACGCCGACGCCATTGAGGCGCGGCGGCGGCTGTTCATGACGGCGACCCCGCGTTACTACACCGGACGGGTCATCAAAGCGGCGCAGGAATCAGAGATGGAAGTCGCGTCAATGGACGACCCCGCGAAGTTCGGGGAGGTGTTCCACCGGCTGAGCTTCGGGGAAGCGATTCGCCGGGGACTGCTCACCGACTACCAGGTAGCCATCGTGGGTGTGGACGATGCGACCTACCGCGAATGGGCGGATAAGGGAGTGCTCGTCAGGCGCGGCGACAAGACGACCGACGCCCGGACCTTGGCGAGCCAGATCGGGCTGGCGAAGGCGATGAAGAAGTACAACCTGCACCGGGTCATCAGCTTTCACTCCCGCGTGCTGCGCGCCAAGAGGTTCGCCGGCGAGATGCCCGATGTCCTCGCGTGGATGCCGGCTGGGCAGCGCCCGTCGGGCCCGCTGTGGACCGGGTTCGCCTCCGGGGAGATGAGCGCCGGTGAGCGCCATGTCCGACTCCAGCGGCTGCGCCAACTCGATCACGGGGAGCGCGGTCTGCTGAGCAACGCCCGCTGCCTCAGTGAAGGGGTTGATGTGCCGACCCTCGACGGAGTGGCGTTCATCGACCCGCGCGGCAGTGAAGTCGATATCGTTCAGGCTGTCGGACGGGCAATCCGGCTGGCCGACGACAAGATCGTCGGAACCATCGTCATCCCGGTATTCATCGACACCGAGACGGACCCCGGCACAGCTCTCAACGACTCATCCTTCAAGGCGGTGTGGCGGATCATCAAGGCCCTCCGCGCCCACGACGCGGACCTGGCAGAACAGATAGACACCTTCCGCCGGGAACTCGGGCGCAAGGGCGGCCTTACACGGATTCCGGACAAGATTCACCTCGATGTAGCGCGTTCCGTTGGCAGGGCATTCACTGACGCCTTTGACGTCCGCCTGGTCGAGAAGACCAGCGCGCGTTGGGAGTTCTGGCTGGGACTTCTGGAGCGGTATGCCGACGAAAACGCCACGGCGAGAGTCCCCGTCGATTACGTCGTAGACGGCTATCCGCTCGGGCAGTGGGCGAGCGTGCAGCGAGGCTTGTATGCGAAGGGAACGCTGAGTGATGACCGCCGGGAGAAATTGGAGAGGCTTCCCGGCTGGATCTGGGATGTTCTGGCTGACCAATGGAGCATGTGGATGGATCTCATGTACCAGTTTGTCGCCGAACACGGTCATGCGAATGTGCCGTTCCCGTACATGGTCGGCGAGTACAACCTCCGGAGCTGGGTCGCCACTCAGCGGGGACTTCACAAGCGTGGCGAGCTGTCCGAGAAGCGGGTCCGTGAACTCGAAGCACTACCGGGATGGGTGTGGGACATCTTGGAGGACAACTGGACCCGGCATTACGAAGGACTGAAGAAGTTCGCCGAACGCGAGGGGCACGCGCGCGCCCCGCAGCGGTACGTCGAGGACGGTCTGAAGCTCGGGCAGTGGGTGGCGGTTCAGCGCGTCAATCGTGACGAGATCTCGCCGGAGCGTAAGGCGCTTCTGGAGGCCTTACCGGGCTGGTCGTGGGACCCGTTCGCCGACCGGTGGGAACAGGCGTACGCCGCACTGGTGAACTTCACCGAACGCGAGGGGCACGCCCGAGTTCCCAACTCCCACATCGAGGACGGCGTGAGGCTGGGCAAGTGGGTCACCCATCAGCGCAGCAAGAGAGATGAACTCACCGGGGAACAGCGGAAGCGGTTGGAGTCTCTGCCGGGATGGAACTGGGACGCCCGAACGGACATGTGGCACCGGAAGCTGGAGCTTCTGCGGCAGTTTCAACGGCGGGAGGGGCACGCTCTGGTCCCGCAGGGGCATGTCGAAGACGGGGTGAAGCTCGGCAGCTGGGTGTTGGATCAGCGGAACAACCAAGCGAAGATCAGTGAGGAGCGCCGGGCGCTGCTGGAGTCCGTGCCCGGATGGACATGGGACCCGTACACGGAGTTATGGGAACGTGGTTATGCCGCGTTGATGTCGTTCGCCGAGCGCCAGGGGCACGCAAAAGTCCCCCGTTACTTCCATGAGGGCGGGATCAACCTCGGCAACTGGGTCGCGGAACAACGGGGCAGCCGAGAGAACATGGCGGACGAACGACGACAGCGTCTGGAGGCATTACCCGGATGGAGTTGGAACGCCGTCGAGGATTCCTGGATGCAGCACCTCGAGCTGTTGCGCGCCTACGCCGACCGCGAAGGACACACCAATGTCCCGGTTGATTGCGTTGAGGACGGTCTGAAACTGGGGCAATGGACCCGGCTGCGTCGGCGCGAGCACAAGAAGCTCAGCCAGGAGAGACAGGCTCTGCTGGAGGCGATTCCCGGATGGTTCTGGGGACGTAAGGGCGATTACGTCTGGAATCAGAAGTTCGAGATGCTGAAGCGTTTCGTCGAACGGGAGGGGCACGCCTTGGTGCCTGGCGGGTACGTCGAGGACGGAATCAAACTCGGAGGCTGGGTTCGAGAGCAGAGGGCTGAGAGGGATGACTTACCGACCGAACGGGTTGCGAAGACTGGAGTCGCTACCCGGCTGGAGCTGGGAGGTATCCAATGACTCCTGGTTCGAGAAGTACGAGTTCGTGAAGAGATTCGCCGAGCGCGAGGGTCACTCGCGAGTTCCGCAGTCACACAAGGAAGACGGCGTAGCACTGGGCTCTTGGGTCACGGTCCAGCGGGGACTCCGCAACACCTTGTCGCGGGAGCGGCGTGCGTTATTGGAGCACCTGCCAGGATGGTCTTGGGATCCACACGAAGAACGGTGGCAGCAGACTTACAAGCTCGTGCAGCAGTTCGGTGACCGCGAAGGGCACACCCGAGTTCCGGACAGGTACATCGAGACCGGCGTGAACATCGGAAGCTGGGTGCTCACCCAGCGGATGAACCGGGACAAGCTCACTACGGAGCGGAAGGACCTCCTGGAATCCCTCCCCGGCTGGGTATGGGATGCGTACACCGACCGCTGGGAACGCGGCTACAGCCGGTTGGTGAAGTACACGAAGGCGAACGGGACCTCACAGGTTCCAAACAGCTACCAGACCGAAGACGGGTTCCCGCTGGGGCAATGGGTCAACACCGTGCGGTCACGCAAGAAAGCGGGCTCATTACGTCCCGAAAATGTGAAACATGTAGAGGAGCTTCCCGGTTGGAGCTGGACGCCGAAGGCGGATAGCTGGGGTCGCGCCTACGAGCTCTTACTGGAATATGTCAACGAGAACGGCGACGCTCTGGTCCCGCAGTCCTATGTCGTCGATGGATTCTCGTTGGGGGCATGGGTGGCCGCGCAGCGGAGAAATCACGCGAAGGGGACTCTGACAGGTGACCGGGAGAAACGACTACGCAGCGTCAAGGGTTGGGTGTGGCAAGTCAGGTGACCCAAGCTGTCTTGGTGCGTCTCAAATCTTTAGTTGTGAGACAGCGAGGCCGAGTGCTCAACGGTTGTGGACTGGCACCCAGATAGGTCATCTCGTTTTTCTAGATTTGAGAACCGCCCAGCGCACAGCCATGTGGTTAGGACTGTACCAATAGTTGGTACAGTGAGGTCGTGGGTAAGAACACGTCCTTCAGTCTCGATGAGCATTACAGCGCCTTCATCGACGGCGAGATTGCCGCGGGCCGCTATCGGTCGGCCAGTGACGTCATCCGCTCCGCATTGCGGCTGCTTGAAGACCGCGAAACCCAGCTGCGGGCACTGCGCGATGCCCTCGAGGCCGGCGAACGCAGCGGCAGTTCGACACCGTTCGACTTCGACGCCTTCCTCGATCGCAAGCGGGCTCAGGTACCGCATGGCCAGTGAAAGGCCGATACCTTCTCTCACCTGCCGCGCAAGCAGATCTGGAACAAATCTGGGACTACACCCACGACCGTTGGGGTGTTGACCAGGCGGAGGACTACTTGCGCGAACTTCAACGCGTCATCAACCGCATCGCGGCAAACCCGCGGATCGGCCGAGCCTGCGACGAGATCCGCCCCGGCTACCGCAAGCTCGCCGCCGGTTCACACACGCTGTTCTACCGGGTGACCGCCGAAGACCTCATCGACATCGTGCGCATCCTGCACCAACGTATGGACGTCGACCGCCACCTCTGACTTTCTGTGTTGTCAATACCGCCAGACCCAAGCGCGCGAAGCAGGAACTGAGACGTCCCGATTGTCTAGATTCGAGACAATCAGTCACCACCTGTCGATATGCAGAACAGTGCCGAGCGGGTGACGCTCATATTCCCGTTGCCGAGTTGTATCCGAGAGCCTGTTCACGTTCAGATTGGGTTATCGGGGAACGATCCTTTAGCAGGGGCCAGATGTCGGTCCTGAGGACCCGTCGTAGATCGGCATGTTGGTCCTCCTCCGGGCGGTCGTCAGCTCCTGTAGTCGCTCCACCTAGTTATCGCCTGTCTCTACAGACGCTGCTGTCGCGCGGGCTTTCGTGTCGGTGATAAGGGCGCGGTACACCGTGCGGCACAGTTGCCGTTTCAAACAGCGGAGGGCTTGTCGGTGGGTGTCGCCGTCAGCGATGCGGCGACGGTAGTAGTGTTCGCCGCGGCCGCCGTGTCGAATTTGGATCATGGCGATGGTGTGCAAGGCGCGGTTGAGCTGGCGGTTACCGGACCGTGTCGCGCGGATATGGACGGGTGTTCCGCCTGACCAGTGGGGGATCGGCGCCACCCCGGCATAGCAAGCGTATTTCGCTTCGTTGGTGAAGCGGCTGACGTCGGCTGTCTCGCCGATGATCTTCGCGGCCATCAATGGTCCACAACCATCAATGCCGACAAGTGCCGAAGCCCCGCACTGAACGGCGTCTTTAATGCGTTTCTCGAGACTGTTGATATGGTCGCTCGCTGTAGCGATTTGGGTGAGATCGGCGCGGATCAGCTCGGCCAGTAGGCCGGTGTGTGACTGGAGTAAAACTTGTGCGACGCGTCGATGGTTGGCGTAGCACAGGACCAGTCGGGTCGACGAGTGATCCGGCGCCAGCTCGTGCAGGCGCCCGAGCACGCGGTTAGTGATCGCCGTCCTGGTGGTGAGCAGGGTGTCGCGATAGTCAACGAGTAGTTTCATGTCGCGCGAGTAAGCATCGTGGCGGGCGGTAGGTAAGTCGGGTTCACGAAGCACAGCGCGGGCCACCGCGAGAGCATCGATAGCGTCTGACTTTCCGACGGTGCGTGCTGAGGCACGTTGGCGGGCAGTCAGTTTGGGCGGGACGCGGACCACGGATTCACCGGCCTCGAGCAGCTCTGCTTCGAGTAGTCCGGAGAGGCCGCGCACATCTTCAACACCCCATAGTCGGCTTCCGGGACAAGTCATACGAGCCCAGCGCAGCGCCATTTGATGACCGGCGGTGGTCGCTCGCACTGATTTCGTTGCGAGCTTGCGGCCCGTGCAATCCACAGCAACAAACGTGTGATTGTGTTTATGCACATCCACACCGATCACATAATTGACCGTCATTGCCACCCTACTTTCGGATAGCGTGACAGGCACCCGGTGTCGACAATATGGGCACGAGTCAACCGTTGTGGCGACAAAACTCTCATTGGTCAGATCGCCGGGTCCATTGCCTTTGGTTTTGCTTCGCTGGACAAGCAAGCCGCCCCGCGGTCCTCATCACGTTCGGCATAAACCTTTTAAGTCACTACGGACACAACATCACTTAGCCAAAACATTGACGGGAACGTAATAACGGTACGACTGATCCCGGTAACACGCAACAGGAATGCGTGTCAACCTTGCGGTGGCGCAATGCTGGCATTGAGAGGTCCGGCATCTCGGAGGCGCTAACCGCCGAAACACCGCGAATTTCGGTAATTATTGCGCTAACCTAGCGGTTCGGTCTGTTCAGGACTCGGCGTTGGCTTCATGAACCGCTAAGTTAGCGGCTAATTTAGCGGTTTTGGTTAAGCACTATTGATTCAAATCGGGTGCGGCGCAAGGTCACCCGCTGTGCTTACCATTAGCAGATAGGCACAGACTGGATTGGACGCAGTGATTGATGAGCGAATCCGTGTGGTCGAAAGAGGCACCACCGTCAGCAATATTGCCGCCAACACCGGCGAGTGGACCACACCCGCAGTGGTTGGGCCCTCTAGGCCCAGCGGAGCGTCTGAGGGCGGGGAGGCCTAACCATGCAGGCTCAGCGTTACGAATCTTGGTGACGGTAGGGGTGGCGGCGGCGGTCGGGTCGGCGGTGACCTATCTGATCACCGGCGGTTATGCGCCTCCTCCCGCGGCGCCACAGACGGTAGCCGTGTCGCCGTCACCGGCTCCGACAACACCGCAATTCAGTTCGACCGACGTAGCCCGAGCGAAGGAGAATTTGTGCCACGTGTTCGACGTGTCGGTGCGCGGTCAAGAAGGCCAAGGAGGAGTCCGGGTCGCTGGCGGCGGGGTCAATGCACCAATGGTGCTGCGGGCGCTCAATAGTGCCTCGGCTGTACAGAACACGCTTGTTCCAGCAGTACCGCCCGACGTCGCCTCTGCAGCTCGCAAATACATCGACACAACCCTGGACCAGACGACGGCCGCCATGGGCAACACGCCCACCAGTGAAGTGAACCGGTTGACAGATGTCCGCAACGACGCGATCAATGCGCTTGTTGATGCGTGCGGATTGCCGCGGTAGCCGCAATGGCGTCAGTGGTAGGCCCCGGGTCCGATGGCGAGGTTCCAGAGTGGTGGGCGGAGCGTAATAACAAGCAAGCCGAACGACTGTTGAAGCTGTTCAACGGGGCGAAGCCGGTTGAGAAGATGGGGACACCGTCGCTGCCCCATGTTGGTGGTGGTGATCACCCCAAGCCGCAGGGCCTATTCGTCAATTTTTTGTTCCAACCTTTTGTGTGGCCGGTGGACTCTGAAACACGCATTGATGACGACGCTGACATGCTTCTGGATGAGTCAAAGTTGTTCGAGGACAACGGGATGGACGCCCTGCAAGCCTCGAACGGGGTCTTTGATGGCGGTTCCTGGGTGGGTAAGAGCGCGGACGCTGCTCGTGCGGCCTACAGCGATGCGGCGTCGCTCAAGTTCCACCAGGCAGACATCAGCAAGGTTGCTTCCGATCTGTTCAAGAGGGCATCCGCCGACGTCGCGAGAACTAAGAAGCGGATGTTCGAGGAGAACGAAGCAGCGCATAAGGAGGCCAAGGCGTTTCTGCGCAGCGGCTCGGGCCAATCGCTCGCGCAGGTGGCGGTGATCCTCGGTACGCATCGGATGATGATCCAGGGTTACTCATCTGATCTCCAAGGCTTCGCCACGCAATACACGACTCAATTCACCAGTCGCTTCGCGGAAAGCCCCGGCGGCGGGCCGAAAGTCAAACAAGCAGGGCGAACAGAGGATCATTCCCCCGATGGGGCTGATGCAGCGCCCCCCGGGGACCCAACTTCTGGGACCGCCGGGGTAGCGGCAGATCACTCCCCAAGCGGAGACAAGATCCCCCTTGTACCAGGCGGCCGTACAGTTGCACATTCCCCGGAGGACAGCCCTACTTTGGTGCCGCATAACCCGTTGACCCAGTTGATGGGCGGCGGTTTGCCAACTTCGCCGAGCATGCCTGGCGGCGGATCGGGTGGGGGGCTTCCGATGGGCCCGCTGCAGGGGCTGATGGGGAGTTTCGGGGGTTTCCCCAGAGGTATGGCCCCGCCTACGGGTGCGCCTGCGCTGCAAGGGTCTCCGATGCCATCGCTCGGGATGGATTTCGGTCGCGGCCTGGCGGCGGGTGCATCGGCGGCTGGTACTGTTCCGCCGATTACGCAGGCTCCGATGACGTCGTTAGCGGCACCGATAGAGACTGCTCCGACGTCGGCGGTGCCGGCGGCTGCTCCGGTAGCTGCCACGCCCCCAGCTGCTGCACCGGCAGCGTCACCTGCGCCGGGTATGCCGGCGGGTGGTTTGACTCCGTACGGTTCGATGCTTCCTCCGCAAGGCACGTCGGCGGCTCCGTCGGTGGGTTCGGCGCCGGCCACGCCGTCGGTTCCTACTGAGGCCGGCAGCGGGTCATCAGGGTCGGGTCCGGGAACGGGGTTGATGCCGGTGGCGGGTCGGCGTGACGCCGCGAGCGCGGTGCGCCGGGATTTGGCTGAGTCGGATTTGGAGCTGGCGAAGATGGCGGTGGCCGAGCTCGCCGGCGCCGCGAGCGTGACCGATCCGGGTCTGGATTGGGCTGTGGCTGTTGGCCGTAACACCTCAGGGATGCCCACGCTGTGGGTGGCCACGAACGACGGTGCCACTTACATCCCGCCAGGTGTGTTCTTGCGTAAGACGATGCCTATAGCTGGCGGACATACCGCGGAGTTTGATACCCGCTGGTTCGGCTGGGTTAATCCCGCCGATAAGGCGGCGCGGGCGGCGCGTGCATGCGGAGATAACGTCAGCGCGGTGGCTACAACGTGGGCATGGCCGTCTGAATTTTTGGAAGAGCACCCGGTGGTCACCGAAGTTGCTACGGGTGTGAAACCCGTTGATTTGAAGGATAATCCAGCAGCAGAACTGCTGGCTTCACGCGCGCATCGCTTGCAGACCGTCGATGCGGCGCTGTACGCGGATTTGGTGGCAGCCGATGAATCGATGGTTCGCGATTATTGCCGAGAACTCACCCGCCAGTTGGTGTTCGGCGTCCCGGGTGAAGAGTTGTCACCGGTCGCTCAGTCGGTGGCGCATACATTGGTCGCGGAACAGTGGCCCAAGCCTCAGGAGTGGGCGTTGCTGGGCGAAGAACACGAGGACGCGCTGGTGATGATGGTGGCGCAGCGGCCGGGGTTGAACGGAGTGGAAAACCCTGACCAGGTCGTCAGCTATACGAGGGAGTTTGTGAAGTGCCGCCGGTTGGAGGCGCTGCTGTGCTGGGAACGGTACGGCGCGGACCTGCTCAACGTCGTGTACGCGGCCTGGGCTGCCGGAGTCCGCGCGCCGCTGAAGGACCTGGTGCTGCGGTGACAGATGATCTCCCCGCTAAGGTGGCCCAGCTGCTAGGCGAGCCGCACCCCCCAGACCTAAGACTAGGGCCAAGGAGGATTCGGCGCACTGATGCACCGATCGGCCTCGCCTTGACTGTGTTCGGTGTGGCAAGAGACTTGGTAGCTGAAGCGAATCATGCTGAAGCAGTGAGTGATTGGGAGCAGCGACAAGCTCGACTGGGGGAGTTGCAGGACGTCTTAAGCTCAGGTGTAGTTAACGACGCATGTCGAGAGGCGATACGGGCCGAAGTTGAAAGCTTACGCATGCAGGGGCGTGCTCGATGGGAACGCACGGAGACACTGTGCTACGCGCTTGCGGCCCTGACCAGGGACGTTAAAGCGATCGTAGACAGCTGCAGGGAACGTCTGGCGGCGATCCGAGCGGCAACGATAACAACACTTCCCGCAAATGACTGTGCTGTCCAGCGCCCCATCATGGTGACAGGGCCTGACGACCCTATCCTTGCCAATTCCAGAGCAGCGTGTGAGCAGATCGACGCCGAGACACGGCGCGTCTTAGAGCTGCGCGAGCGTACTGCTGCGATGTCAGTGGCTGATGTTTATACCCTTGTCTTACGACAGAATTAGAGCCCTAGCCCGTAGCCGCGGTCTTTGTTGCGTGCCCGTGCCCGATCGCGGTCAGTGATGGTGTCGAGTCGCTCTTCGAAGCGTCGCATGTCTTGGAAGTGATCGAGCAGAGCGTCTCGCCGGTTCAGGAGTTCGCGCGCTGCTTGGTATTCCGGTCCGGTGATGTCGGGTGCGGCGGCCAGGTGGTGATCGGCGCACTCGATGGTGGTGCATGGGCGCTGGTGGTCGGGGTCGGGTGTGCCCAGGCGGTGGGCCCAGGGCAGCATATGGTCGAGCGCGGCGGTCAGGGTGTGGGCGGGTTGGCGGTGATCCGGGGTACTGATCAGGAGCAGTTTTGTGTTGGTGGCCGCGGCGTTTTCGGCGAGCCACTGCAGGTGGTGGAGGGCCAGGTGGTCGGCGTCGTCGACGATCACCAAATTGCCCCGGGGGAACTGGTCGCCCTGGGAGATCCTTGCGCGCATGTTGGCGATGGCTTTGTCGGTCTCGGCAGGGGCTATGTCGGCGTAGCGGTTGGAGTTGACGTAGGCGTGGGCTTGCGGTGTGGCAGGCAGGGCGGCCACAGCCCGGTGGTCGCGGTGAGCGGCGGCGGTAACCGCCGCTAGTGCTGCGGCCTTATCGGCCCCTGGGTACAGGTGCAGCGATTGCACAGCCTGCAGGTTGCGGGCGATGGCAGTGACCGCGTGACGGTGCGCCTCGTCGAGGTGATCAAGCGTATTGACCGGGATGGGGTAGCCGGTGGCGGGCGCCGATCGGCGGCCGGCGACGTCGAGGAAGTCGATTTCGTTGCGCAGCGCGGGCAGGTCGGCGGCCAGGTGACGTGCGGCTGCATAGGAGCGATGGTCGGCACGTAATCGGGCACGAACACGATCGCGTTTGTTAAGCAGCGATCGTACCGCCGCGGGCTGCTGGCTGCGGTCGGTGGCAACCGCGGCCTGCATCATGGTGTGGGAGCGCTCGTCGCGGCCGAGGATGGCGCGCAGCCTCGCGGCAGCGTCGCGGCTGGTGCCGCGCTGGGCGGCATGCACGCCGTGGTCCTCGGCGAGCTGGGCGTGTTCGTGGTCGGCTTCGCCGGCAGCTTTTTCATACAGGTAGACGTGGTTGTCGTCGCGGCCGCGGGTGAGGGCGACGTAAGCCAGGTTGCGGGTGGCGCGGTCACCCAGGATGGCGTGGGCGGTGCCGGCGGTCAGCGCGTCACCGGCGGTGGCTCCTTGGGAGGCGTGCACGGTCACGGCGTAGCCGTAATGGACGTGCTCAGCAAGGTAGTCGCCGGCGAACGTGGCGCGGGCCCCATCGCCGATGCGGCGGGCGGCGATGCGGTTGTTGTCGGTGTCGACTTTGTAGACGCGCCAGCGGTGCCCGTTACGCACCGGCTCAGCCACTGTGGTGATATCGGTGGCGTCGCGGACCGGCACGGTAGCGTCGTTGTGGCGGGAGATGATGATGTCGCCGACTCCGATGCGGTGGCCACGGGCCCCGGTCACGCTGGGCGCCTCCGGGGCAACGTTCTGGTGGTGGATGCGGGTGTTGAGAGCGTCGCAGACTTCCCACCTGTCGGTCATCAATAGCGCGTCTTTGCCGGCGTCGAGGTCGCGCTGGTAGGAGGTCAGGGCGTCGTGAGCCATGGTCAGTGCGTCGCCGGTGTGGAGGCGGTCGTGGGTGCGATACCACTTGACCGCGCGGCGCAGTGCTTGGGGGCCGCCGTTGCGTACCGCCAGTGATGCGGTGCGTTCTGCGGGGTCGCGCATGCGCCACACTTCGGAAAGCTTTTGCGCCCAGGGGAGATCGGCCACGAGTTGGGCGAACATGCCTCCGCGGGCCTTGACTGGGGCCAGCTGATAGGCATCGCCGACCAGGACGGTTTTGGCTCCGACTGCGGTGGTGGCGGTGAGTAATTGGCGTAGGTCGGGGGTGCCGACCATACCGGCTTCATCCACGACAACCAGGGTGTGGGCATTGAGTGTGAGAGCTCCGGTGCGGAGGTCTTTGACGGCTTTAGCCATCGTGTAACCGGTGTCGCCGGCACCTTCTCGCACGGCCACATCGACGGCTTTTCCGGTCGGCGCCAACACCAGCACGCGGGGTTTTCCACCGCGGTGGGCGGCGGCGCGCAGCGCTTTGAGCGAGGTGGTTTTGCCCGCACCAGCCGGCGCGGAGAGCGGTTGGATCAACCACGGAGAGGTCGCAATCGCGGTAATCGCCCGGGCTTGATCCACTGATAAACCGGGGGTGTCGAGGGCTGCCTGGGTGAGCACACCGCGCTCATCGTGGGCCCCAATAAGGTCCACGATGGCGGCCTCTTCGCCAATCACTGCGGCCGTGGTAAACCGTTCATGGCCTTCGCGTTCATGGGCCTGCCGCGGGGCGCTGATCCGTAGCCCAATGCGGTCGGCGATACCCTCGATCAGCCACCGCGGGGGAACCACGGCGACGGCCTCAATCAGTGGCGGGAACCGGGCGCCGATCGCCTCCACCAGATCGGCGCGGGTGAACGCGGCTTTGTCGATGCCGGCCGCGGCCTGGCGCGCCAACACGGCCGCGCTCGTGTCCATCGATTTGCGCGCCCGCTGGGCGGTTTCCTCGACAGCAAATCCGCGGTGATCGTTGGCCCACAACTGTTTTAACTCGCCCCACGACAGGTGCTCGGGCTTGGCCGGGCGGGTCGCTTTTTGTCCGACCGCCAACTGCGCCGCCGTCGCGGTGGCATCGTCGTCGACGACCAAATTGTGCGCAGCCCATTCCCGTAGTTGGGTGGAGCGTTGCGACCACGCCCCGATCGTGTCGCGGGCCACGCCGGCGACTTCAGCCATGCCGGTATGGGGGTCGATCGGCCCCCACTCCAAGCCGACGGATTGCAGCAGGTGGTGGCGCAACGTGGCCTGATAAATGATGCCTGCGGCTTTGGCTTCATGGTGCAACGATTTGGAGTCGATCGACACCAACGTGCCATCGTCACGGGCCTGGGTGTTGGGCAGCAAAACGTGGCTGTGTAGGTGCGGATCGCCTGCTCGCGACGTCTCATGTTGGTAGGCCGCCATCACTAAACCAGGCAGCCGTACGAGATCTTTTTTGCCCGTGGTCGCGTTGTGCACGCGGGTGTAGCCGGCGTGGTCATACACGTACTGCAACGCTTCGCGCACCGCGCTGGTGTGCGCCTCGACAACCGCTTTGGACAGCACGTCATCACCGCTCAAAGCGCGCAGCAACGACACACTCTTCGGGGCGCAAAACGTCAAGTCGAACCCATGGGTTGAGCGCGCAGTAAACGCCCGCCCCCGGGCCCCGTTGGCGGCGATTCCCTCATCCAGCCAGCGCGCCACCACGTCCAAGTTAGCGGGCCCGCCGGCGCGGTCGGCAGCACTCAAACCGACTAGAGAGGCTACCTTTTCGACATCACCGGCCTCCCCCACGCACACCCATACTGGGGAGCGGGTTTCCCCTTCGGAGTAGTACTCGGCCAGCCCCCCGCCGGCTCGTTGACGGTCGGTGGATGCCGAGATCGCTGCGCGCGCAGTGTCGTTGTAGTAGCGCACCGAATGCCGCTTCATCGGCGCCGAAATCGTGAGCAACTACCGACCACCTGTCCACGGCGACCGACCCCTCAAGCCGGGGACGGTGTGGCGCACCGAAGGTTCGCCACACCCCATGCTTGCACCCCTTGTGCCAATGTGCCACGGTCAAAGTCAGTCAATCGGCGTGAATTGCTATGTGGTGTAGGCGATGTCGCTGGAGTGGTTATCGATGAAGGACAAAGTGGCGAGAATGATCGAGAAAACGGTTGTGGGGCAAGCGTAGTAAGAAGAGAGGCCGGGGCCAAGGATCAGTGTCAGTGTGGGTGCGCAAGGGGTGCGGCAAGAGGGACGCTCCCGGGCGCCTAGCCGCGGCGTCGGCCATCGCACTGTTAACCGCCCGCGCGGGCCGGGCACGGGGACAACGAGCTCGACGACATCAGCCGGTGAAGGCGGGCAGCGTGGTCGCCCCGGCGGGACGCAATGATGTGTCGCCGGCGCGCGCAGACGCGGACCTTCTGCGTCGGCTGCCTTAAAAGGGCTGTGGGCCGCTCTGGGTCGGGAATGGCACGTCACATCGTGGCTGCATGGCCTCCTGCGGCCAGGTTCGGGTGACGATCCAGGACAGCACCGCAAGCGGCACGGGATCACGCTTCACCAGTAGCCGCAGCATTGCCTGCTCCATCTTCGGAAGACTACCGATTCGGTGTCCGCCGGTGAGCACACCATCGGCGGGGAACACGGCGCAGCACCATCGGATAGACGGGCTGTTGAAACCGGACGAGAAAACGTCGGTGGTGAGCGAGTGGCGCAGCGTGGCGACCCGGCCGGAACCACCACAAAAAGCGGGGAGTTAACCGGGCTGGTACGGCCTTCAAGGGGAGCTGTCGGGTCGGTGATGGCGTCGCGCTGGCGTGCGGTGGCGGCCGCCATGGGTTGCGGTGTGCTAGTTCGTTAGCGGCGCCCGGTGCGGACGTTGTGGATCGTGGCGTCGAGGGCGGCAGTTTCGGCGGCGGCCGCGCTGCGGCGGCGCGCGCTTTGTTGGGCCAGGCGCGCAAATTCCCGTGCTGCCCACGCGCGGCCGGAACCACCCAGGGCGGCGCTTTGTGCTGTCGGCGCGGGCATGCTCTCCACGGTCGGTGCGTGCGTGGCGCAGCGTGCTCGTTGGGGGGCCACCTGGGCAGCCTCGCGAGGGATGCCGGCAGCGGCGGGGCGTTGGTCGAGGTTATCGGCGCCGTGCCAGGCCAAGATCGCACCCGGGGTCGGTGGTGGTGGCCGATGGCGTGCGGTGGCGTTGGGTGGCCAACAGGTGGACGGGGATCGCGGCCTGGCTGCGGCGCGCTAGTTGGTTAGGGCGGCTCGATGCGGATGTTGTGGATCGCGATGCGAAGGACGGCTGCTTGGACGGCCGCGACTGCGGGTGCGCCGGCGCCCGCTTTGTTGGGCCAGGCGCAAAACTTCTTGCACTGCCCACGCGTGTCCGGAACCGTCCAGGGCGCCGTTTTGTGCTGTCGGCGCGGGCATGCTCGGTGCTGTCGGGGGCGTAAGTAGTGAGGCGTGCTCGTTCGGCGAGCACCCAGGCGGCCTCGCGAGCGATGTCCGCAGAGCTCCTGTTGAGCAGCGGGTACGGCGATGTCGGGAGAGGTGCGGGCTTGGTCGTCATGGTTGGCCGGGATCTATTTGCCGCGATCGTTGACACAGTAGACAACCGCCGAGCACTGCCCTGTTTTCACCATTTTTCAACGCGTTTCCGTCAAACACAGTAATTCTGCTCGCAACCGCGCGAAATACGGTGAAAAGATCGGGACTGACTGTGGCGCAGCGCAATCACGCCTTCTAGCGTGCTTGGTATGGAACGGTGCATGAGGGCCAGGCGCGGGAAGGAGTCCTCCGGGACTAGCCCGTACATGCGATCATCGGCCCTAGGCTCAGGATGAGCTGGAGTGCGCTTGCCTGGGCGACCGACTCAGATGTCGGTTCCTCGGCGGCGAAGTTCATCCTCATCCTGTTAGCGAACAAGGCGGACGAGAACTACTCGTGCTACCCGTCGATTCGCACCCTGATGGCCGAATCCAACGCCGGCAGAAGTACTGTTCTGCGTGCACTCAAAGATTTGGAAACGCGTGGCTTCATCAGCCGGCGTCCGCAATTCCACGACTCTGGAGCGCGACGCTCGACCCGCTACTACCTGAATCACCCACTAGCACCGCATGTTTCGCCTAGTCCCGATCCAGGACCGCCCCGTCCCGATATGGGACCCCCCGTCCCGATCCGAGACGGGCCCCGTCCCGCAACGAAACCGGGACTGTGTCACAGAGGCACCCCCCGGGGGTCTCACAACGGGACCCCTTGAACCCATCAGATGAATTCCCATCCGAACCGAGCGGTACCACCGATGGAATTTTGGTGGCGGTGACCGAGGCATGGAAGCTGAGCACTCGGGAGGCCCGCAGTCTCATTACCGGCGTCGAGTCAGCACTTGCGCACGGATGGCCATCGGCGGAACTCACCGAGCACCTGGTCCAAAACACCTCCGGGGCACGTGATCCGGTGCGGGTACTTGCCCGACGGCTGGCTGATCTTGCCGCGTTGCGCGACCCACGTCCGGCGACCGTGCCGTGGTGTGGTCACTGCGAGGACACGCATTCTCGCACGATCACAGTCACGAACCCCGACGGGACCGAAGTCGCCCAGTTCTGCCCACGGTGCAGCCCACAAGTCCACAGGGCCCGTCTATCCGGGCGCGCATCCCTGCAACCGATGGAAAGATGGTGAATCACCTTGGAGAATAACGTGTTTAATGACCTGCCCCTGCTCCTTGCGGTACCCCGCGCGGCGCAGCTGCTGGGCATCAGCCGTGCCGCCGCGTACCGCCTTGTGGCCTCCGGCGAGCTGCCAGTGCGCCGGCTCGGCGGTCGCGTCTACGTCCTGACATCGGGCCTGCGTGAGCTCGTTGCATCGTGAAAGACACCGCGCAGCAACGTGGCACGACCAAGCCGCACTGAAACGTGGGAGACGATCTCTATGGCCCACCGGTATCGGGCACAAAATCTTTTCCGCGACCGATGCGTAACGGATCACCGCATCCGATGATGAAACGGAACAGCCGGCGTGAGACGAGGAGAAACGATGACGCGCGGAAGTGATACGAACATTGAGAGTTTGAATACCAGATCGGTAGCCGAAAGCGCGCCGGCCCGAGTTGGTCTGCTCTTGACGATTCCGGAAGCGGCGGCAGCGTTGCGTATCAGTCGGTCATCGATTTATCGGTTGTTCGACTCCAGAGAACTGTCTTGGGTGCAGGTTCGCAGCAAACGGCGAGTCAGTACGGCCGAGATCAACCGATTCATCGCAGCCCACACAGAGGTGGCGTAGTGACCATCTACGCGGTTCTGTCCTGAGTGTGCGGTCATGAGCGATGGTTGAGCGCCGCCAACTGCCTCCGCAGATCAAACGCATCGAACTGGCCCGCCGCGCTGGCGGACGACCAGTCGTCCGCTACCAGCTAACCGTCGATGTCGGCACTGCCGACGGAAAGCGGAAGCAGTTACGCAGGCGCTATGCGACCGAACGGGACGCGCGTGACGCGCTCGACGAGATCCGCGGCGAAGTGGCCAAGGGTACCTACGTGCACCCGTCCGCCCTCACGGTGGAGGAAGCGTGCGCGAACTGGCTGATGTCACGGCATGGCATCAAGCCCAAGACCAAGTCAGGATATGACGGGGTGCTCGCGCCTGTACGCGCCGAACTCGGTCATCTGCCGGTGCAGAAGCTCACGCGCCGTGACGTCAATGAGCTTGTAGCACGGCTGCGCGACGGACAGGTGGACCGCGCCGACAACACAAAGCGGCGACCTTGGAGCGCTCGTTCCTGCAACTACTTGCTCGGCACGCTCTCACAGGTGCTCGATCAGCTCGTAAACGACGGGACACTGGTCCGCAACGTCGTGGCTCACGTCGACAGGGTGGCTGGCAAGCCGAAGAAGTTCGCCACGTACACGCCCATGCAAGTGGAGCGCGTGCTACGAGCGATCCGAGAAGACCGCAACCGCCACGCCTGGCATCTGGCATTATCCGGGCTGCGTCGCGGCGAGATCGGCGGCCTGCGTTGGACCAACATCGATTTCAAGGCCAAGACGTTAACCATTGGCCCGACCCGAATCAGTGTTGACGGCAAGGCCGTCGAGCAGGATGACGCTAAATCGGAGGACTCCCACCGCGTACTTCCGATCCCAGACCCACTGCTGGTCGAGTTAAAGGGGGCGAAGAAACGGCAGGCCTCCGAAAAGCTGACACTCGGCACCGCCTACGCCGACCTGGGTTACGTGGTCTGCAACGAAGCCGGGCAGCCGTATCACCCCGACACGCTGTCCAAGATGTGGGCCAACGCCGTCGCCGCGGCCGGTGTGCCCCGCATCCGGTTGCACGACGCTCGGCATACCTGCGGCACCACGATGCATCTGCAAGGCGTCCCGGCGGCTGTGATCGCCGCCTGGCTCGGCCACGCCGACGTGGCGTTCACGATGCGAACCTATGTGCACTCGCAGCCCAACGCGCTGGCCGACGGCGCGCAGAGTTTGGCAAGAGTTGTGACAATCCGTGACAACTCAGCCGGCGCCTGATAACACGGCAACCTATTTAGGCTGGTGGAATGCGCCCGAAGAGATTCGAACGCGCAACCTTCGGATCGGTGGGCAGCCCAGCAGTGTTCACGAACTTCCGACACTGTCCATCGCGTGTCTGTGCAGGCCCGACCGCGTTGCTTGCAGCCAGCGGTTCTCGTTCAGATGGTCTGCTCATGTCTGTCGCTGTACCTGGCGGTGGGGTGTCTAGTTCTCAGTGAGTTGTGACGCTGGCGTGACACGCCGGGGTTGCGGTGCGATGCAAAAAAGCCATGGTCGCTGATCCACATCCTTCTATAGCTAAGTTAAACGTCAGCGTAGGAGGTCATTAGCTGGCCGGATAAGTTCGTCGCCTTCCGCAGAGCGCCACGACGCAGACAAGCTCGGCTTATCTTTATCCACAGGAGGAGGGCCAGCTATCCACAAGTTTGCCACCTGTTACTAACAGTGATGCAATTCGACAGCTTTCAAGTTGCGCATCGGAGACCTAGACTTGCTCTGAGAGCACCGAAGCCCTGGACTTCCTCCAGGGTGTGGAGGCCGCACCAGGGCCGGTGTCTAGATGGCAACCTAGAGCACCGACTGTAGCGCATCTCCTGCGTAGTGCTCGCTCAATGGGCAACGCGCCCGTAGGAGGTGTGCCGTCATGGCACGGAGATTTAACAGAAGCGCGATCACAGGGCGCTTCGTGAGTAAGAAGACAGCCAGTCGTAATCTGAAGACGACAACGACCGAAGCAGTGGGTCGGGGTACATCGAACCAGACCACGGTCAACCGGTCCGCGGCGACTGGCCGATTCATTAAGGAATCGACGGCTAAACGCCATCCCGACACGACGATCTCGCAGCGGGTGTGACATGGCGACATTCGAATGGAACCCCGACTGGGAAGACGAACTGAAACGTCAACTTCAACCGAAGATGCAAGAAGTTCGCTGACGATCACCAGTCAGCAATGGATGCGTTGTCTGAACGCCTCGCAGGGCGGTCGGTCTCTGAAATCACGCCCGAGGTGGAGCGTGAGATCGCTAGTTGGGGCGTGTCGATGTCCGATAGCGCAGTGACGAAAATCGCGACCGCTATCAGCGACGGTGAGCGAGTCATCCTTAGGGCCGGTTAGCAGCAACGGGTAAAGCGCCCTCAGCGGTCAGTGCGCCCGCCGGGGGCGCTTTCATCTCACGATTCATGGCAGACCCGAGGGTTCGCCAGTTGTCGTGCCCGACCTTCTCGATGCGAACGAGGCTTCCTGGGCGTTTTCGCGCAGGTCGAGCTGGTCGATCCCCCTATTCGTGCAGGTCAACGCCGTTGGTTGCGTTGGTCGTTGAAAGCGGATAGCGCTGCTGGGGACCCGTTGGGACCGCCAGTCAGGGCGCTGACAATCCCACCAGCCGCATCACTGCTGCCTCGATCGCGGGCAGCCCGCGAAAGGCAGCATCCAGCAGCCGGTCGGGATCGCCCTTTTGGGTGACATTCCACCGGCCCGTAACCGGGTCGGTCCCTGTTATCTCCCTACTGGGAAGCGCCGCCCAGGGCCTTGCATGTGCATAGCCACTCATCGTCTGCCAGGTGTTGAGCAGCGTGATGGCAGGCTCGAAGTCGCCCGTTGCGCCTGCGGGAATGGCGCTGCCAGCGATCCTCACCATGTCGGTATCTCTGGTGCGATTGGCGAAGCTCGCGCGGGTGAATGGCGTCGGCGGGTTGAGCAGCGAATTGGCCTGTTCGACGATCCAGTCCTGTCGCCTCTCCATTTCGTTCGCCCGTGCTTGGTCCTCGGCGCAGAGGTTCTGGTTCTGGGGGAAGGCTTGGACCGTAGTGACCCATGCCATTTCGGACCTGATGTCCTTGAGACTGAATTCGGGTGCGCGGATTCGCCGCTCATCGCGCGTCTCTCCAGCTGAGCAGCCACAACGCCGTCGAACCGGCGGTGATCGCTGCCCGAATCAGCGAGAACTGGGCGTAGGGAAACGGTTCGTCGCGATTCTTTAAGGACCAGACTAGGAACCGGAGATGGTCGAGCGCGCTGAGCAGGCACTGAACAACGTCTTGGTGGAATGTGCGATAGATCGGGTGCAAGTAGGAGTCATCGGCCGCGATCTCCGATGTGGGTGCGACCTCTAACCCGAGCACTGTCTCCAACGCTGCCCCAACACGGTCATTCAACCACTCGTAGCCGTGCTGCACTGACCGTTCGTCGCCATTCGACACGGTGCCGACGATAGCGCGAGAATCGCAGCGCGCTACGACGTTTGGATCGGGGTCACGACGTCAAGGATCACCCGTATCAGCCCGATCCGACCTCGCCACCAGAGGGATTGGTAGCGCCCCGTTCTCGGTCTAGGCTCGGGAGCCGTGACTTGCGGGCTAGCCGTCTTCGCTGACGCAGTCGGGCCTGCGTCAGCGACAACAACTCAGCCTCAACCTACGACTGCCATACAGATCTGGACATTAGTGGTCGCGGCGATCGCAGCATTCGCTGCAATCGTGGCCCCCACCATCGGCGCAATTGTCACAAGCCGCGCGCAACGCGGTGCCTGGCTTCGCGAACTACAGATCAGGGCCGGTCAGGAGTTCCACTCCGATCTTGAAGACCTCTTGGCCTTCGTATCAGGCGCAGTTAACGTCGCACTTCAGACAGGCCAAGGTAACTCGCTAGCCCAAATGTCGTCGACGGACTTGGATGTGTTGCTCAGATCCTTGGTCAACACTTACCAGCGGCTTCTTCACGTAGGTCAAAAGAAGACCGTCGACGTTGCAGATGCAATTCAGACCCATATCAGGGTTTATGCACGTCTCGCTGTTCCGCTTCCAGGCGCGATCAACAGAGCCTCGCGGGACCAAAGGACTGTTGCACTGGAGGCAATATCGGGGGCGATGGTCCATCTACTTTTTGCCATGCGCCAGGAAGCCGGTCTGATCTCTTGGAGACAGCGAAAGCAGCGGCAAGAGGTTCGCAAGACGCGCAAAGCGTGGCTGACCCGCTACGAGGAGGAAGCGAAAAGCCAAGTCGATAGGGGCGGAAGCCTCCCTAACCTGGTCGAATTGCTCCGAACTTGGCAAGTGATGCCGCTACGGAGCAATGAGCTCCCGGCCGACATCCGTGGATACGAGGTCGACAGCGCCCAGCTCGGGCTGGGGCAGTGGTACTTGCATGGCACCGAGCACGTCGAAATGTGGGTTCCCTCTGACATGGAGGTTCAAGCAGTCGCAGTAAAACCAGGTGTTGAACCTTGGCGATTCGGCATAACCAGGGGCCTGCCGGTGAGAGTGCAGGGCAAGATCTACCGGGATGCGGTTCGACTGATTACTGGGCACGCACGCGCTTTTCAAACCGTTGAGAATCCGCTATCTCAAACGTTCGAAGGTGACTACGCCTGGATATGGTCCGGTGTCGACGAAACTTGACCACTTGCCGTTTGGCAATTACCCGACCCGCCGCCAGAAGAACCAATCAAGCGAGTGATGTGGCCAAGTTCTTGGCCAGCCACCGCTTTCACGATGCGAACCTATGTGCACTCGCAGCCCAACGCGCTGGCCGGCGGCGCGCAGAGTTGGGCACGAGTTGTGACAATCCGTGACAACTCAGCCGGCGCCTGATAACACGGCAACGTATTTCCGCTGGTAGTAAGCGCGCCCGAAGGGATTCGAACCCCCAACCTTCTGATCCGTAGTCAGATGCTCTATCCGTTGAGCTACGGGCGCCTGTCTTTAATTGTCTTGCGTGGCGGAGGCGAGAGGATTTGAACCTCCGGTCCCCTTGAAGGGGGACAACTCATTAGCAGTGAGCCCCATTCGGCCGCTCTGGCACGCCTCCATTGGACTTCATGAGGGTACCCGAACCCTTCCCGGTATCCCCGAACCGCCGGGGGCATAGCGTACACAGCGCCGACATATGCTGTCGAAGTGACCGCCCGCCTGCGACCCGAGCTGGTCGGGCTGCCAGTTTATGTTCCTGGCAAGACGGTCCCAGGTTCTATCAAACTGGCCAGCAACGAGACGGTGTTCGGCCCGCTGCCCGGCGTCCGCGCGGCCATCGAGCGGGCCACTGACAACGTCAACCGCTACCCCGACAGCGGCTGCGTGCAGCTCAAGGCAGCGCTGGCCAAGCACCTCAGTTCGAGGAGCTCCGCAGACTTCGCTCCCGAGCACGTCGCAGTCGGTTGCGGTTCAGTCAGTTTGTGCCAGCAGCTCGTTCAAATCACCGCCTCGGCCGGCGACGAGGTGGTGATGGGGTGGCGCAGCTTTGAGCTCTATCCGCCGCTGGTCCAGGTCGCCGGCGCGATCGGCATCAAAGTCCCATTGACCGACCATGTGTACGACCTCTATGCCATGCTCGCCGCGGTCACCGATCGCACCCGGCTGATTTTCGTCTGCAACCCCAACAACCCGACGTCCACCGTCGTTGACCCGGATGCGCTGACGCGCTTCGTCGAGGCGGTTCCGCCGCACATCCTGATCGCCATCGACGAGGCCTACGTCGAATACATCCGCGACGGCATGTTGCCTGACAGCTTGGAGCTGGTCCGCGCCCGCAGCAACGTCGTTGTGTTGCGGACCTTTTCGAAGGCGTACGGGCTAGCGGGTTTACGCATCGGCTACGCAATCGGCCACCCCGACCTGATCGCCGCTCTGGACAAGGTCTTCGTGCCGTTCTCCGTGACGAACGTCTCGCAGACCGCCGCCATCGCCTCGCTGGACGCCGCCGACGAGCTATTGGCCCGCACTGATGCCCTGGTCGCCGAACGCGCTCGAGTTGGTGCGGCGTTGCGGGATGCCGGGTTCACCCTGCCACCGACGCAGGCCAACTTCGTCTGGCTGCCGCTGGGCCCTCGCACACGGGACTTCGTGGAGCAGGCCGCCGCTGCGCGCATCGTGGTCCGCCCGTACGGTACCGACGGTGTCCGGGTCACCATCGGGGCGCCGGAAGAAAACGATGCCCTGTCGCGATTCGCCCGCGACTGGATTACACATGCCGAACCTTAAGGAGTAGCCAATGAGCCTGGCCCGCAAGAAGTTCACCGAGTTCAAGGAACGCAGCGACCGCATTCCCGATGCTGAGCTCGACGAATTCTGGGCGACTCTTGCGCCCGCGACCATCGACGGGATGATCGGCGAGTGGAAGGGTGGCGAGTTCCTCACCGGCCACAAGATGAACGGCCAGTTGGAGAAGGCCGGCTGGTTCGGCAAGACCTTCAAATCGGCCAGCGACGTGCAGCCGCTGGTCTGCGTGGACGCCGACGGCAACAAGTTCTCCAACAAGGCGATGGGCAAGGGCGAGGCCAGCCTATGGCTGGAGGACTTTCGCGGCGAAGTCACCGCCACGATGGTCTACGACGGCCAACCCGTACACGATCACTTCAAAAAGATCGACGACGACGCGGTGATGGGCATCATGAACGGCAAGGGCGTTCTGGACGACGGCCGCTATTACTACTTCTACCTGGAGCGGGTCTGACGGCGCCGGCGCTCGAATTACCTGGCCGGGTTGCGGCCGGTGAACGCGATCAGCCGGTCCAGCGCGCTGGCGTCTGCGGGGACGTCGACCGGTTGATGGAATCCCACGTTCGTGCGGCCCTCCGGCGTGATGATCTCGCGTGCCAGCGCCAGCACATATTCGGCTAGCGAATCCGGGGCCTCGACGTCGCGGCCGGTGGCCTGGGCGTAATCCCAGGCGTGCACTAGAAATTCGATCGACAGGACGCCGGCCATGACCGCTGCGGGCGCCTCGTTCGGACCCACCATCACCATGCCGTTCAGACCGTGGCGGTGCCATGCGTCCAGCACAGGCCGGGCCGCGGCGACGATCTGCCGCTCCACCGAGTCGGTCTCGTCGCGCGGCGGAAGTTCTGCGTCCACCGCGCCACCGATGACCGTGATGGAGTTCAGCAGATGATCGGTCAGCTGCGTCACGTCGAACTCCGTGCACGGAGTTCGGCGGGACATATCGTCGCTGGCGATGGTGTGCAGCACCTGCTGCAGCACGCCGAGCGTGGCTTCGGCGCTTTGCAGCTCGTCGGTCGGTGGGGAATCTGGTCCGGGTCGCAAATCAGGAGACATATTCGCCACGCTACGGTCTCGATATGGGCGAAACATACGAATCCGTCACCGTCGAAATCAAAGACCAGGTTGCACAGGTGACGCTGATCGGACCGGGCAAGGGCAACGCGATGGGGCCCGCGTTCTGGTCGGAGATGCCGGACGTGTTCGCGTCGCTGGACGCCGACCGAGATGTGCGGGCCATCGTCATCACCGGGTCGGGCAAGAACTTCAGCTATGGCCTGGACGTCCCCGCGATGGGCGGAACGTTCGCCCCGCTGATGACCGAAGGCGCGCTGGCCCGACCGCGCACCGACTTCCATGCCGAGGTGCTGCGGATGCAGAAGGCGATCAACGCCGTCGCCGACTGCCGCACCCCCACCATCGCGTCGGTGCACGGCTGGTGCATCGGCGGCGCCGTCGACCTGATCTCCGCAGTCGACATCCGCTATGCCAGCGCTGACGCCAAGTTCTCGGTGCGTGAAGTCAAACTGGCCATCGTCGCCGACATGGGCAGCCTCGCCCGGCTCCCGTTGATCTTGAACGACGGCCATCTGCGGGAATTGGCGTTGACGGGCAGGGACATCAGTGCCGCACGCGCCGAGAAGATCGGCCTGGTCAACGAGGTGTACGAGGACGCCGACAAGACACTGGCCGCCGCCCATGCGACTGCCGCCGAGATCGCCGCCAACCCGCCGCTGGCGGTCTACGGCATCAAGGACGTCTTGGACCAACAACGCACCTCGGCCGTTTCGGAGAGCCTGCGCTACGTCGCTGCCTGGAACGCGGCCTTCCTACCGTCCAAGGACCTGACCGAGGGCATCTCGGCGACGTTTGCCAAGCGTCCGCCGCAGTTCACGGGGGAGTAAAGCACCCGTCGCCAGCCGCCACGTACCCTCGCGGAGGTGGCGAACACGACCCGCGCTGGCGACGATGCAGTGGGGGCACCGCCCGCTTGCGGGGGACGAAGCGATGTGGGGGTACCGCCCGCTTGCGGGGGAGAGGAGCGGCGCTCAGTGACCCAAGACGGCAAGATCCGCGTCCCGGCCGACTTGGACGCCGTGACGGCGATCGGCGAAGAAGACCACTCCCAAATCGACAGCGCGGCCGTCGAACGGATCTGGCAGGCCGCGCGCCACTGGTACCAGGCCGGCATGCACCCGGCGATCCAGTTGTGCATCCGGCAGCACGGTCGCGTCGTCCTCGATCGCGCGATCGGCCACGGCTGGGGCAACGCACCTACCGATCCGCCCGACGCCGAGAAGATCCCTGTCACGACGGACACACCGTTTTGCGTGTACTCGGCGGCCAAGGGCATCACCACGACCGTGGTCCACATGCTCGTCGAACGTGGGGTCTTCTCACTTGACGACCGAGTCTGCGAATACATACCCAGCTACACCAGTCATGGCAAGTACCGCACCACGATCCGGCATGTGGTGACCCACAGCGCGGGTGTCCCCTTTCCCACCGGCCCCAGGCCTGACCTCAAGCGCGCCGACGACCACGAGTACGCCCAACAGATGCTCGGTGAATTACGGCCGTTCTACCGGCCCGGACTGGTGCACATCTACCACGCACTGACCTGGGGCCCGCTGATGCGTGAGATCGTCTACGCGGCCACCGGTAAGGACATTCGCGAGATCCTGGCCACCGAGATCCTCGAGCCGCTCGGCTTTCGGTGGACGAACTTCGGTGTCGACAAGAAAGACCTCCCACTGGTGGCGCCAAGCCACGCCACCGGCCGGCCGTTGCCGCCGATGATCGCGCAAATTTTCCGCAAGGCGATCGGCGGAACCGTGCATGAGGTCATCCCGTACACCAACACTTCGCGGTTCCTCACCACCGTGGTCCCGTCGTCCAACACCGTGTCGACCGCCAACGAGATGTCGCGCTTCGCCGAAATTTGGCGTCGCGGTGGCGAACTCGATGGCGTACGAGTGATGCAGCCGGAAACGCTGCGCGGCGCGGTGACCGAATGCCGACGCTTGCGGCCGGATTTCGCGTTAGGGCTGATGCCGGCTCGGTGGGGCACCGGGTTCATCCTCGGAACAAACAGGTTCGGACCGTTCGGGCGTGACGCGCCGGCCGCGTTCGGTCATCTGGGCCTGGTGAACATCGCCATCTGGGCCGACCCCGAGCGCGGCCTGGCCGCCGGTCTGATCAGCAGCGGCAAGCCCGGCCGAGATCCCGAGGCCCGCCGCCACACCGCACTGATGGATACCATCGCCGCCGAGATGCCGGTCGCGCGCGGCGCTGGCTGAGTGCTTGCGATATCGAATGGCGTCAAATGGTGCGTTTGTACCGTTGCCGGTCGGGGTAAATGTGTGACCAGTATGGAGTCCGACCGCTTCCGTCAGCTACTCGATGCGCCGGGACCCTTCGCCTCGGTGTATTTCGCGGACTCCGAAGACCCCGACGACGTGGGTGCTCAGCTCGACCTCAACTGGCGCGCACTGCGCGAACAACTCGAGCAGCAGGGAGCGGACGAATCGGTCACCGCCGAAATCGAGTACGCCGTCACGGACCTGCGTCCGCCGATAGGCCGCGGTGGGCGCGTGGTGATCGCAGGCGCCACAGGGGTCGTACTCAACGAGCACCTGCTCCGGCCAGCTGCCGAGCCAGTCGTCCGAGTATCCGAGTTGCCGTATATCGTCCCAATCCTCGAACACGGCTTCGAGCACTCGCATTATCTCTTGGTGGTGGTCGACCCCACTGGCGCCTTCATCACCACCCACACCGATGTCATGCGGCGTTCGGAAACGGTCGAAGCTGACGGTTGCCCTACGCGAGAGGCGCCAGGAGCCGAAGCCGACGGATACGGCGACCTGAAGCTGCGCCCCGTTGCCGACCGTGTCAGCGAACTCGTTCACGACGCGTCGTTCGACGCGGTGTTCGTGGTGGGCGACGTGGGTTCACGTTCGGATTTGCTGGCAGCGCTGCCAGAACAGGTCCGCGAGCGGGCGACGTCGCTACCGATCGGCGTCCGACGCGGCGGATACGACTTCGAGGAGATTCAACGGGCCATCGACACCACGCTGCTGCGGCAACGGCTAAGTGTGATCGACAGCGCAACGGAGCGCTTCAACGCTGAGGTCGGCCGGCGATCCGGGCTGGCCGCCGAGGGGCTCGGAGCCGTCTGCTCGGCTCTGCGTCAGGGCTCTGTCGCCACGTTGATTCTGGGCGAGATCGACGATGCCACCGTGGTCGCCGACGAAGGCCTGACAACCGTCGCCCCGAACGCCGACGTGCTGTCCGAGCAGGGCGCCGCCCCGGCCAAGACACTACGGGCCAACGAGGCGCTGCCCCTGATGGCGATTTCCGTCGGGGCGTCCCTGGTCCGCACCGACGAGCGGATCGCGCCGGCCGACGGTATCGGTGCGGTGCTTCGCTACGCGCCGACACTGCACCAGGCTCCTCGCTAACGCAGCGGTGGCGGAGCGGTGGCGGAGGAGCGGTGGCGGAGGGATTTGAACCCCCGGACGGTTTTAGCCGTCTCTCGCTTTCAAGGCGAGTGCATTAGGCCGCTCTGCCACGCCACCGCTGACAAGGGTAACGGGACCCGCCTTGTCGCCCGGGTGGCGGCTTCTGGCGGGTAGTAGCCTGGCCGGCATGCGCGCCATCGTCGCCGAATCCTCCGATCAACTTTCCTGGCAAGAAGTACCCGATGTTTCTGCTGGACCTGGCGAGGTGTTGATCAAGGTCACCGCGGCCGGCGTGAACCGGGCGGATGTGCTGCAGGCCGCCGGTAAATATCCGCCACCGCCGGGAGCAAGCGAAATCATCGGCATGGAGGTGTCCGGCGTCGTCGCCGAAGTTGGCTCAGGTGTCACCGGACGGTCTGTCGGACAAGAAGTTTGCGCTTTGTTGGCCGGCGGCGGATACGCCGAACACGTTGCCGTTCCCGCCGGTCAGGTGATGCCGATTCCGGAAGGTGTCGACCTGATCGACGCCGCCGGGTTACCGGAAGCGGCTTGCACGGTGTGGTCGAACCTGGTGCTGACCGCGCACCTGAGCGAAGGCCAACTACTCCTGGTGCATGGCGGAGCCAGCGGCATCGGAAGCCACGCGATCCAGGTTGCGCGAGCGCTGGGCGCCCGGGTAGCCGTCACCGCCGGATCAGCGGACAAACTGGAACTCTGCCGCGAGCTGGGTGCCCAGATCACCATCAACTATCGCGACGAGGACTTCGTCGCGCGGCTGCGGGAGGAGACCGACGGCGCCGACGTGATCCTCGACATCATGGGCGCCGCCTATCTGGACCGCAATATCGACGCCCTGGCCACCGATGGACAGCTGGTCGTCATCGGCATGCAGGGCGGGGTGAAGGGCGAGCTCAACTTGGGCAAGCTGCTGGCCAAGCGGGCGCGGGTTATCGGCACCACGCTGCGGGGCCGGCCGGTGAGCGGCCCGAACAGCAAAACCGAGATCGTGCAAGCGGTGACGGACTCGGTGTGGCCGATGATTGCCGACGGCCGGGTCCGGCCGATCATCGGCGCGCGCCTACCCATCCAGCAGGCCGCTGACGCGCATCAACAGTTGGTGTCGGGGAAAGTATCCGGAAAGATCGTGCTGACCCTGCAGGACTAGCCCAGCGACGCCAGCGCACGCACCAACTGGTCGACTTCAGCCATCGTCGAGTAATGCGCCAGCCCGACGGTAACGGCGCCGCCGACGTCGTTGACGCCCAGTACGTCCAACACGCGTGAACTCTCGTTGGAGATGGCCAGGACTCCGTTGTCCGCCAAGCGCTGCACCACTCGCTCGGCGGGCACCCCGTGCAGAGCGAAACTGACCACCGGTATCCGCGCCTCGGGACGGCCGATCACCATCACCAACGGCAACGACCGCAACGACACCATCAGGTAGTCGAAGATCCGGTTCAGATAAGAGGCGGCGGATTGCATCGACACCGCCAGGCGTTCGCGTCGGCTGCCGCGAGCGGACTCGTCGAGTGCCGCAAGGTACTCGATGCTGGCGACCACGCCGGCCAGCAGACCGAACTGGTGCGCGCCAACCTCCAGGCGCGCCGAGCCGGTGGCGTAGGGGTCGGTAGAAACCGAGCCGAACGAGTTGATCAGCCCCGGATCACGAAACACCATCGCCCCGATTGGGGGACCGCCCCACGCAAGAGCATTCACCGCCACCACGTCGGCGTCGGTTTCTTTGACGTCGAGCAACCGGTAAGGCGCAGCGGCGGAATGGTCGACCACCAGCAGCCCACCGACGTCGTGCACCAGCTTGGTCATCGCCCGCAGATCGGTGACCGTGCCCAGCGTTGCCGACGCGGAAGCTATGGCGACCAGCCTGGTCGACTTCCCGACCAGGCTCTCCCACTGCCACGTCGGCAACTCAGCGGTCTCGATGTCGACCTCGGCCCACTTCACTTTGGCGCCGTAGCGGTGTGCTGCCCGCAGCCATGGGGCGATGTTCGCCTCGTCGTCAAGGCGACTGACGATCACCTCGTAGCCGAGGCCGGCCCGCGAGGACGACGCTTCGGCCAGCGATGACAACAAGATCGCACGATCGGCCCCCAGCACGACGCCCGCCGGGTCGGCGTTGAACAGATCGGCCACCGCCGCACGCGCCGCGTCCAAGACGGCGGCGCTGCGCTGCGCCGACGGGTGCGCACCCACTGTGCTGGCGCCAGACCTACGGAAAGCCGTCGAAACGGTGGTCGCAACAGAATCGGGAATCAGCATCCCGGCTGGCGCGTCGAAATGCACCCATCCGTCACCCAGCGACGGATGCAGTCCGCGCACCCGGGCGACGTCGTAAGCCATGCCAGCCACCTTAGAGCTTCCGCTATTCCGCGAAATTGTGACGGTGCCGAGTGCCATAGACGTTCCAGCCAGACGGTGGCTTCGCGAGCCAAGTCACCCGGCCAGCCATACTAGTCGAGTGGGGCTCTGGTTCGGAACGCTGATCGCATTGTTTTTGCTGATCGCGCCGGGCGCCATCGTCGCACGTATCACTCAGCTAACCTGGCCGGTCGCTATTGCAGTTGGCCCGGCGCTGACGTACAGCGTGGTCGCGCTGGCGATTATTCCCTATGGTGCGCTCGGAATCCCTTGGAACGGTTGGACTGCGCTGGCCGCGCTGACCGCGGTGTGCCTAGTGATGACGGGTTTGCAGCTGCTGCTCGCCCGCTACCGCGACACCGAGGCTGAAGCCCGCGGGATCAGTCGCTGGCCGTCGCTGACGGTAGCGGCCGGTGTGCTGCTGGGCGCCCTGCTGATCATGTGGGCGGCCTATCGCGGCATCACGCATTGGCAATCCATCCCCAGCACCTGGGACGCGGTCTGGCACGCCAACACCGTGCGCTTCATCCTGGACACCGGCCAGGCGTCGTCCACCCACATGGGTGAGCTGCGCAACGTCGAGACACACCAAGCGCTGTATTACCCGTCGGTGTTCCACGCCCTGACCGCGGTGTTCTGTCAGCTCACCGGGGCGGCGCCCACCACCGGCTACACCTTGAGTTCGGTGGCGGCGTCGGTCTGGCTGTTTCCGGTCAGCGCTGCCATCCTCACTTGGCGTCTGCTGCGCCCGGTGACTACGGAATGGCGCACGGCGGGGGCAGCCTCCACTGCGGCCGCGCTGTCGGCGTCGTTCACCTCGGTGCCCTACGTCGAGTTCGGCGTCGCCGCGATGCCCAACCTGGCGGCCTACGGGGTCGCGATCCCGACGTTTGTTTTGATCACCTCGACGTTGCGGCACCGCGACCGCATCCCGGCGGCCGTGCTGGCGCTGGTGGGCGTGCTGTCGGTGCACCTCACCGGCGGGTTCATCGTCATCTTGTTCCTACTGGCCTGGTGGCTGTTGGACGCGCTCTGGCATCCAGTGCGCGGCCGGCTCGCCGACGTGCTGACCCTGGCTGCCGTGGCCGTCACGACTGTCCTGATCCTGGCGCCCCAGTTCCTCGGCGTGCTCAAACAGGCCGACATCATCGCCGGGCATGCATTCCCCAGCTTCAAGAGCGTGAAGCAGGGTGTGATCGATGCGCTCCTCCTGCACACCCGCCACCTCAACGATTTTCCGACCCAATACGGACTAATCGTGCTGGCGGCGATCGGCATGGCGATCCTGCTGTACAAGAAAATCTGGTGGCCGCCGGCGGTCTGGCTGCTATTGACCGTGGCGACCGTCTATTCCGGGGCGCCGTTTCGCGGTCCGGTCGGCAGCGCCATCGAAGAATTCAGCCAGTTCTTCTACAACGATCCGCGACGGCTCTCCGCAGTGGTGACCATGCTATTGACGCCGATGGCGGGTATCGCGTTGTTCGCGGCGGTCATGGTCGTGGTTGCCGCGGCCAAACGACTCACCGACCGGTTCACCCGGCTGCCCGCACCGGTCTGGGTCTCGACCACAGCGGTCCTACTGCTGGTGGCCACCGTGGTCACTGCCCGGCACTACTTTTATCGACACCTGGTCCTGTTCGGCGACAAGTACGACTCGGTGATGATCGACCAGAGAGACCTCATGGCCATGGCCTACCTGGCCAAGCTGCCGGGCGCGCACAACACCCTGATCGGCAACGCCAACACCGACGGCACCGCCTGGATGTACGCGGTGGCCGACCTGCACCCGCTGTGGACCCACTACGACTTCCCGCAGCAGACGGGCCCGGGCTACTACCGGTACATCTTCTGGAGCTCTGCGCGCAAGGGCGAATCCGATCCGCGAGTAGTCGAGGCCATCAAGGCACTCAATATCCGCTACATCCTGACCAGCACACCGACGGTTAGGGGGTTTGCCGTACCCAACGGACTAGTGTCACTGGAGAAATCGAAGTCGTGGGCGCTGATCTACGACAACGGTGGGGCCAAAATCTACGAATGGCGCGGAAATGCCCCAGCGACTCACTCTTAGATGCACAAGAGGATGGTGACCGGATTGAGTAACGGCAGCGATGACGACGGCGTCGAGATCATCGGCGGTGTCGATCCGCAGGTCTTGGCAGTACACGAGGACGACTCTGAGGAACGCTCCTTGACTGACCTGGTCGAGCAACCCGCCAAGGTGATGCGAATCGGCACCATGATCAAGCAACTGCTCGAGGAAGTGCGCGCAGCACCCCTCGACGAGGCCAGCCGCAAACGGCTGCGCGAGATCCACGCCACCAGCATCCGGGAGCTCGAAGACGGTCTGGCGCCAGAACTGCGCGAGGAACTCGATCGCCTCACGCTGCCGTTCAGCGAGGACACAGAGCCGTCGGACGCCGAGTTGCGCATCGCCCAGGCCCAGCTGGTCGGCTGGCTGGAGGGGCTGTTCCACGGCATCCAGACCGCGCTGTTCGCCCAGCAGATGGCCGCCCGCGCGCAGCTGGAGCAGATGCGCCAGGGTGCGCTGCCGCCGGGCATCGGTAAGCCGGGCCAGTCCGGGTCCGGACACGGCCAATACCTCTAAGCAGACAACGGTGCCGGGTCCTGGTCCTCATATCGAGACGCACAGTGCGTGGGTGGAATTTCCCATCTTCGACGCCAAATCGCGTTCCTTGAAGAAGGCCTTCCTGGGCAAGGCGGGCGGCACGATCGGGCGCAACAGCTCCAACGTGATCGTCATCGAGGCGTTGCGGGACATCACCATGTCGCTCGAACTGGGCGACCGGGTGGGTCTGGTCGGCCACAACGGGGCTGGGAAATCGACTCTGCTGCGCCTACTTTCGGGCATCTACGAACCCACCCGGGGCTCGGCGAAGGTCACCGGCCGGGTGGCGCCGGTATTCGATCTCGGAATCGGCATGGACCCCGAGATCTCCGGCTACGAGAACATCATCATCCGCGGCCTGTTCCTCGGGCAGACCCGAAAGCAGATGCTGTCCAAGGTAGACGAGATCGCCGAGTTCACCGAGCTGGGTGACTACCTGTCGATGCCACTGCGCACCTACTCCACCGGGATGCGGGTCCGGCTGGCGATGGGCGTAGTCACCAGCATCGACCCCGAGATCTTGCTGCTCGACGAAGGCATCGGCGCGGTGGACGCCGACTTCCTGAAGAAGGCCCAGTCCCGGTTACAGAGCCTGGTGGAGCGTTCCGGAATCCTGGTGTTCGCCAGCCATTCCAACGAATTCCTGGCCCGGCTGTGCAAGACCGCGATGTGGATCGACCACGGGGTCATCCGGCTGTCCGGCGGCATCGAAGATGTAGTGCGCGCTTATGAAGGTGAGGACGCGGCCCGCCACGTGCGCGAGGTGCTGGCCGAGACCGTCGCCGATAAGCCGCTGGCACAAAAAGCATCCGGAGATGAGTGAATCCGTCTTCGCCGTCGTGGTCACCCACCGGCGCCCCGACGAACTGGCCAAGTCGCTGGATGTGCTGAGCACTCAGACCCGGCTGCCCGACCACCTGATCGTGGTTGACAATGATGATTGCGGAGACAGCCAGGTTCGCGATCTGGTAGCCGGCCAGCCAATCTCCACCACATACCTGGGATCCCGCCGAAACCTCGGCGGCGCAGGTGGTTTCGCGCTCGGTATGTTGCACGCGCTGGCGCAGGGGGCCGATTGGGTGTGGCTGGCCGACGACGATGGGCGCCCCCAGGACACCCGGGTGCTGGCGACCCTGCTGGCCTGCGCCGAGAAGTACGGCCTGGCCGAAGTATCACCGATGGTGTGCAATATGGACGACCCGCAGCGGCTGGCGTTTCCGTTGCGGTGCGGCCTGGTATGGCGCAGGCGCACAAGCGAATTGCGCACCGAGGAAGGGCAGGATCTGCTGCGCGGGATCGCGTCGCTGTTCAACGGCGCACTGTTCCGGGCATCAACCCTGGACGCGGTCGGCGTCCCGGACATGCGGCTGTTCATCCGCGGCGACGAGGCCGAATTGCACCGCCGGCTGGTTCGGTCCGGGCTGCCGTTCGGAACCTGTCTGGACGCGGTCTACCTGCATCCCTGCGGATCCGACGAGTTCCGGCCGATCCTGGGCGGCCGGATGCACACCCAGTATCCCGACGACCCCACCAAGCGATTTTTCACCTACCGCAACCGCGGCTACCTGTTGTCGCAACCGGGCTTGCGCAAACTGCTGGCCCAGGAATGGCTTCGGTTCAGCTGGTTCTTCCTGGTGACCCGGCGCGATCCCAAAGGCTTGTTGGAGTGGATCCGGTTGCGCCGCTTGGGACGTCGCGAGCAGTTCGGCAAGCCTGACGCCGGAGGAACCTCATGACGTTTGTCGACGCGGCGGCACAGTCGCGGACACTTGCCCGCGCCCGAGGCGATTTGGCCGACGGCTTTCGTCGTCACGAGCTGTGGCTGCACCTGGGTTGGCAGGACATCAAGCAGCGCTACCGCCGCTCGGTGCTGGGACCGTTCTGGATCACCATCGCGACCGGTACCACCGCTGTCGCGATGGGCGGCTTGTATTCGAAGCTGTTCCACCTCGAGCTGTCGGTGCACCTGCCGTACGTGACGCTGGGGCTGATCATCTGGAACCTGATCAACGCCGCCATCCTGGAGGGCGCCGACGTGTTCGTCGCCAACGAGGGCCTGATCAAGCAATTGCCGACGCCGTTGAGCGTGCACGTCTACCGGCTGGTATGGCGCCAGATGATCTTGTTCGCGCACAACATTGTCATCTATCTCATCGTTGCGATCATCTTTCCCAAACCGTGGTCGTGGGCCGATCTGTCCGTCATCCCGGCACTAGGGCTGATCGTGCTCAATTGCATATGGGTGTCGCTGTGTTTCGGCATCCTGGCGACCCGCTACCGCGACATCGGTCCGTTGCTGTTTTCGGTCGTGCAGTTGCTGTTCTTCATGACACCGATCATCTGGAACGACGACACGTTGCGACAGCAGGGTGCCGGGCGCTGGTCGAGCATCGTCGAACTCAATCCGCTGCTGCACTATCTCGATATCGTTCGAGCGCCGTTGCTGGGCGCCCATCAGGAACTGCGGCACTGGGTGGTAGTGGTGGTGCTGACGGCCATCGGCTGGGTGCTGGCGGCCTTAGCGATGCGGCAATACCGCGCCCGGGTGCCCTACTGGGTCTAGCCCGGCGACGATACGCGCCGAGGCCCGCAAGATCATCGAGGTGGTCGACTACGTCATCCAGCAGCTGGGGCCCGCCGCGGTGCGGGTGGCACGCGAGGCGGATGAGGGTCGCCATATCGGCGTTGCGCCACTGCATTCGGGGATGGCTGAGATTTGGGGCGATGTGCGTGCACCCGACGCGCTGGCGTTCGACCGGCGCCTCGATGAGTTAGCCGCCACAGTGTGCCCGGCGGATCCGCGGACCAAAGCACAACGCCGCGCAGATGCCTTGTCGGCGCTGGCGGCGCGGGCCACGGCGATGCCGTGCGGCTGCGGGTCGCCGGATTGCTCCGCGGCTAGCCCCGAGGCCACTGGCGGCGATGTGGTCATCCACGTGCTCGCCGATGCCGCCACCGTGAGCGGTGAGTCCTCGGCGCCGGGCTACGTGCCGGGGTTCGGCGGCCTTGCCGCGCAGGCGGTTCGGGACCTGGCCGCCTCGGCCAAGTTGCGTCCGGTGGTGCACCCGAAGGATTGCCCGCCCGAGCCGCAGTACCGGCCATCGACGGCTTTGGCGGAGTTCATTCGGTGCCGTGATCTGACCTGCCGGTTCCCGGGGTGTGATCGTCCCGCAGAGCACGCCGATATCGATCACACGGTGCCGTATCCGCTCGGGCCGACGCATGCCTCAAATCTCAAACTGCTCTGCAGAATTCGCCATCTGCTCAAGACGTTCTATGCCGGACCTAACGGCTGGCGGGACCGTCAGGAGCCGGACGGCACAGTGATCTGGACATCGCCGACCGGACACACGTACATCACCAAACCCGGTGGAAGTCTGTTCTTTCCGGCCCTGGCCGTCCCAACAGCCACACTGGCGCTGCCGACGACTATGCCGCCGCCGGGCGACAAGCGTGGACTCATGATGCCGACCCGACGACAAACACGGGCCGAGGACCGCGCCGCCCGCATTAGCTGGGAGCGCGGCATCAACGAAGCCCGCATCGCCGCCGAGGCAGCCCGCCACCCAAAACCACTCGCAGCCAACACCGATCCGTCGCCGTTCTAGCTCACGGCCACGCGGTCGCGTGGGTCTTAGCTGACAGGTCTGGGCGTCAGTAAAGACCCATCGCATCTCGGAGGATTGCAGGCATCATGGACGAAGGAGCTGCTCGAATTCGGCCTCGACATAGTTGGTGCCGTAAATCGTGTTCCAAGTGTCGACGATAGCCGCGCGTAGGATGTCTGGGTCCACGTCGGCGGCGGTGTGGGGTATTGGTCGGGCGAGGTTGTAATTTGAGACAATTTGCTGCAAGGACAAGGGTTTTTCAGGTTCCTGGCCGAGACTCAGTAGCGCTTGCGCTAAAGCCGGGTAGGAAGTTGTGTTCGGGTCAGATAACGCTTTAACGATGTCGGCTTGGGGGATGCTGTCCTTGATGCCCATTGCGGCCAGGGCTTCGAGCACGGCGGGGGCAAGTAGTGGGCCGTATGTAGCGGGTTTCAGCTGAAGCATCTCGCCGTACAACGTGGCGGCGTCCTTTCGCGCTGCTCGCGCGTCTTGTTGCCGATTGAGCGTCCGGTTTCGGAGCGACACTACGTAGTCGCAAAGCCTGAGACCCAGAGTCAGCGGAGTGACCAGCCGCCACCGTTCTGGTGACGATCATTAGAGTTCCAGCGGCGCGAGAGCCACAGGGGGTGTAGGAATCGCACATGTCTCGGCAGGAGGGGCGCGTCGCCTTATTGGACCGGACGTGTCGCTAGAACAGTGTTATTCAAACCTTTGACATCGCGTTGGCCGCGGCCGGTGACGGGCAGCCGGCCCTGGCTCATACGGAGTAGCCGCGACACGTCGCGTCATGGCATCGCCTCGGCCCACGCGATATGCCCCTCGAAGCCAAGCGACCTCGCCATGTCGCGGTAGCGATCCCGGACGTGCGCGTACGCCGCGGCATCGCCGTGAGCCCGCGCCAGCAGCGCGCGGAGCCGCAGCAGCCAGATGTCGCGTACCACCAGACCATCATCGGCTGGCGCGGCCGCTAACCGCTCGATTGCGGCCTCGGCTTCGGCCACGTCACCGTCGGACCCGCGCTCAAGCAGTGTCTCCACCAGGACACCCGTCGCTGGAATGCCCCACGCCAGCACCTTCCCCTCGCGGACCAGATCGTCGAGGGCGGCGCGCATGAGCGGGATGGCGTCATCGCGATCTCCACGCCGAGTCCTCTCACGTGCCGAATACACGTTGACGATCGCTAACTCGGCCAGGTTGTGTTCCCGGCGCAGGAACACGTCGCTGACCTCGGCCAGGAGCTTCTGTCCGCGGTGATGCTCTGGAGCCGTTGGGCGGTGCACCAGCGCAACGCCCAGTGTCACCCGGGCGTGGGCCAACGCGAGGTCATCACTGGATCGTTCGGCAACTTGTAGGGCATCCTCGATCTCGCGCACCGCCCGATCGTCGGCCCCAAGGACTCCACCCGGTATTCCCACGAGGTAGACGTACATGACGACCCTGACGTAGGTCACGGGGTCGGTGTCGCGGGCCATGGCCAGGGCCTGCCGCACGTCGTCTCGCCATCCGGGACGACCCAGGCAATAACGGGCCATAGCCCGCGTCGTCAAGGCGTGCGCCAACGGGGACCCGATAATGAAGTTGCCTTTTGAGGGGTCACCGTTGGCCAGGTCAATGACCCGCTGTGACCACCGCAGCACGCCACACCACTCGCCACTTTCACCCTTGGCGTAGATGGCCGTGAAGGATAGCCCCACCGTCAGGTTCGGATCGTCGACCGACTCGATGAGGGCCATGGCTTCCGATGCCAGCTGCGACGCCTCGCGCAGCCGGTCCTGAAACGCATGATCCATCACCAGCCCCGCCATCCCGATGGCCAGTGACGCCTTGTCCCCGGCGGCGGCGCACAACTGCCGCAATTCCTCGAAGCGGGCATCGGCCAACTGTGCATGGGCTCGAAAGGCGGTCGCGCACAACATGGTGCGCGGGGCAATGCGCATGGCCGCTCGGTTGGGGTCATCGGCGGGCAATGCGTCGGCGATCGCTTGGGCGCGCTCCCAACTCAGTCGCGCCGCGCTTATGTCGCGATTGGTCGCCCACGTTGCCGCGCGCATGTGCCAGCCGTAGGCGGCGTGCAGATCACTAGCGGCCTCCAGATGCTCGGCGATCAACGCAGCGTTCTCCTCCGCCACTGCCGGGTCATGTGATTCGATTGCCGCCGCGACGCGCCGGTGCAGCTCGGCGCGATCCGACTTGAGCTGTGATTCGTAGGCCACCGTGCGGACCAGCGGATGGTGAAACACATACTCCGGTTGCCGGGTGAAGCGGACCTGATCGATGAGCTGAGCGGCCAGCAGATCATCAACGACAGCGTCAACCCCCAGCGCGGTGAGCAGGTCGAGGGTGAATCGCGCGCCGAGCACCGCCGCCGCGCTTAAGGTGCGCTTGGCGACCGGATCAAGCCGGTCAATGCGTGCCGCGATGGTCGCCTGCAGCGTGACAGGCACGCTCACCTCGCCAACCTCTGCCGCCGATATGTAACCGCCGGGCTCGCCGCGCAGCACGCCACGCTCGGCCAACTCCCGCACGATCTCCTCGGCGAAAAACGGGTTACCGGCGGCCCTCTCGGCGATCTTCTGGGCCAGTGCGCCAACCGACGGGTCCGGCCCGATCAGCCCTGCGACCAGTGCCGCGGTTTCTGAATCGCTCAGCGGCGCAAGGGCGATGGTTTGAGCACCGTGCACCCGAGCCAACGCCCCCTCGTACTCCGGTCGGTAGGTGGCCAGCACCAGCGAAGGCGTCTGCGGGATCACGGTGAGGAAATCGGCCAGCATCGACTCGCTAACCTCATCAATCCAATGGACATCCTCGATGACGTACAGCGCTGGGGTTTCGCGGGCCAACGAGGCGGCGTTCACCAGCGCGGTCAGCCGGCGCCGACGCGCGTCCGGATCGATCTTCGGCAGCTCCAGATCGGGATCGGCGATGCCCAGCAGGTCATCGAAGAGCACCAAGTCCTCAGGCTCCGCGTCGCGAGCCTGAGTCCGTATCCGCCCTCGAGCGGCATACGGGTCAAGACCCTCGACGCCGGTAGCCGCGCGCAGCAGCCGTGCCACGGCATGGAAGGGGACTTGGCTGGTGTGCGACTCGCAGAAGACGGTGAACACCTCCACGCCACGGCGACGCGCCATCGCCGCCACCTCGCGCACCAGACGGCTCTTACCGATGCCAGGTGAGCCCACCACGCCGACCACCGCGCCGTGACCATCAATGGCACGCTCCAACAAACCTTCAACCGCGGACATCTCCCAGCGCCGACCGACCAGATTCAACTCAGCGCGCCCGGCAGCGCGATGCCCGTCGCCCATGCCCAACAGCCGACGGGCGGGCACCGGCGCGTCGGCACCCTTGATCTGAACCAGCTCAGATTCGCCGAGAGTCACAGCGCCCTCAACCAGTCGCGCTGTCGACGCACTGAGCATCACCCCACCCGGCGGGGCCACCGATTCCATCCGTTGCGCCATGCCGACTTGCTCACCGACGGCGGTGTAACCGAATGGCCCCGAACCGATCTCACCGGCGATCACCTGACCGGAGTTAAGTCCCACCCGCAACTGGAGGTCCACACCATCGCGCTCCTGGACGTCGACTGCAAGCCGCTTCGCCTCCTCCTGAACGCCCAAGGCAGCCAGGCATGCCCGCACGGCGTGGTCCTCCAACGCCACCGGCGCGCCGAACACCGCCATGATCCCGTCGCCGGTGAACTTGTCCACCGTGCCGCCGTACCTCTGCACTACTGCCGCGCAGCGGTCAACCAGCTCGGCCATGATCTCGCGCAGCCGCTCGGCACCCAGGGCCGCGGCGATGTCCATCGAATGCACTACGTCGGCGAACAGCACCGTGACTTGCTTGTACTCGGCCGGTGTCGTGGCAGTCGCCACCGCCGCACCGCACTCGTTACAGAACTTCGAGTTCGGCGGCAGCTCAGTACCGCACGACCAGCACACCAAGGCTGCCACCGTCATGTCACGCGGCCAACCCAGTGTCGTTCCACGTCACTATCGTGTCACCGCTGGTGAGACAATGTAGGTCATATCGCTCAGGCCAGCTGGTCCAAAGGGGCCAGCGCTGTTTTCCTCCTTTGCCTGCGATGGCGGCAGTATCACCAAATTCTCATGGGAGGGTCCGCAAAATACGCTTCCTATACCCGGTAGCGATCAGTAAAGTGCTGCGATGGAGCGACTCCCACGCATGGTGACCGAGACAGGAGCTGAACGGATGGGGGTATCGTGAACCAAGGGCGAGCGTTGTTGCATCGGTGGCTGGATGACGCAATTGAGAAGGCGATTAGAGACTCGGCGGACGAATGGGATAATTTCGTCAACCGTAACCGAGCAGGTCGGGATGCACCACCTGCCCTCGTTGACTTTCCCTTGGCTGTCAAATACGTGCCGTCTATACGGGCGTCAGAGTACCTGCGCCCGAACCGGGGCCTCTATATTGGCAGCGACAACTTCACCTGGGGGAAGGCCGTCTATGTGACCGGAGTCGACGAGCCGCTGTCCACCGCGACGTACGGACGTGTCGGGCTGGTTTCATGGTTCATTCCCTACAACTTGGATGAGGACGGTAACCGGGTGGCCTGGAGGGCGTTCGACGCTCGTGATCCTAATAAGGCGCGACTGTATCTGATGTGGTTGCGCCGTCAGAAGAATTATCGCAAGGCCATTCTCACGGTGCATTCAAATCACTGGTTGCATAAGTTCCGAAACCTCTTCCGCGAGCAATTCAAAATCGACGTGGTTCTTTGCAATCCGGATGAGACAGACAACCGCGGGTGGTACACCAAGCCCGCCGATACCTGGCTTTGTGTCAGCGACTGGCTGAGCCCCGGCGTGCTTGCGGGGGGCTCGCAGGACACGGCAAAAAACTTCTCAAACCGCTTCTATGACGTACGCCTCACGATTGTTCCAGAGGAGGAATTCACCCCCGACAACCCAGCGCTTACGCGCACTCCACGATTCGCCCTCAGCAACGCAGCCCCGAAAACGCCGATCAACATACACCAGGCGTACTACTCGGCCGTGAACCCGGCATACGGGCCGCGCACGTTCGTGCGGGTGGAGTCATGAGCCTGATTCCACTTGCCGCGCCTCTGATTCGCCTCGCCGCAACTGACATGGAATACGCGCAGGATCTGCGTAAGGCCGTCGCCGACGACCAGGCAAGGAGCGGGCTCGTCAGGTCCCAAGTCCAGGAAGACGACCTCGCCGAGCTGACGTCGTCCCAGTGGCAGTGGTATGCGAGCTGGCGGCAGGAGCTGGACGGCGCGCTCGACCGAGTCGTGCTGGACCATCTCACGGATTCCGCCGCAACACGATTCGCGCGGTTCGAGGTCCGCGAGCTTGTGCTGCGCGATCCGCTCACAAATGCAGCTGCGCTTGAGGGCGACGACCTTTCAGATAGGCCCGACGCCATCGGGCTGAACTGGCTCAGCCGACAGGCGAAAAGCGCACGAATCATTCGAGATTTCGACCAGATACCCGACGAAGAGCTCGCGGAGGTGTTCGAGCAGATGCCCGACGAAGTGTTGGAGCTGATACGCGACGAAGCGCTCGAGCTGATGGACGATGCGCTGCAATGCGCGACCGAAGCCTCATGGTTCCTGCTGAGGCGACTGACATCGCTCAATGACGATCGTGGCCGTTCGGTGAGCGAGCAGCTCCGAGACTTCGTGCGCAGGCGCGACATCGCACCGAGGATTTGGGAGCTCTGGGGGCTCCGTGAACCGCCCGGACGCTAATGAGAATCCCTTTCGCCTAAATGTCTGAGGATCCGGACTCCCATCATGCGCGTTAGGCCCCGTTCGATCCAGAGGAGATGTGATGGCGGTCAAGTTTGAGGTGTTCAAAGACGCGGACGGCAAGTTCCTGTTCTGCCTGACAGCAGCCAACGGAGAGATCATCGCCAGCAGCGAGGGCTACAAGTCAAAGGCTGGGGCGGAGAACGGCATCAAATCGGAGAAGACCAACGCGCCCGGCGCCACAGTGGTAGACAAAACCAAGCCCACCGTTCCTACGCACCCCCAGAAGGAACCGACGATTGCGCAGAAACGGCAAAAGGCACTACGCGAAAAATACCCGGCGTCCGCGAGAGTCCAGCCCAAGAGGGGGCCGCGCGATCCTTCGTAGGTGGAGTCCTTACAGCGAAAAGCGTTGCGAAACGACCCTCTTTTGCTTCGTCAGCGCGGTCAGCTTCCCCTCAGCTCGTTGCGTTCGTCGAGAAGTTCGTCGACCTGACGACTCGACGGTTTGCCACCGGGGGGCCACTCGGGTGCGCCGGTACTGGATTCCTTTGACCCAAAGGCACGTCGCCTCCGACGAGGACTGGCTCCTTGGGGGTCGAAGAGTGCGGTGGTACATCGAGTCGGGGGCGTAGTCGCCTACTCGGCAGAAGGCGAAAAAGCGACCACCAGCATATTGAACCTGACTGTTTCCGGCAGGTTCGTCGATGTTCGACCATTCAACAGCCTGCGCCGCGCATTCCGATTGATCGTTCCATAGCGCCGTTTACGTGCGCACGAACCCGACGAGTAACAGCGTGTTTTAGCCAATTTGTAATCCACGCTGTGACGCGGACATTGGCCGACTTGGCGGGGCGTTACCTCGTCACGGCCAAGCTGCGCCAACGCCGGCAGGACGCGCGTTCGATGCCGCCGACGCTGAGCTGCGCCGCCTGATCCGCGAGGGGTTTAAGCACGGCATCCCCGGCGAGCAGCTCGCCCAGGCGGCCGGGCTGTCAGTAGGGCGGGTCTATCAGATTAGAGACGGGCGGCGATGAGCAACCCGGATTCGGTACCCGATCCGAGCCGAGTTGGAGAGCGGGACAGCCCTCCGCAGCGTTTTACACTCTGAAGTCCTGACGGGTGAAAGGGATTCGGTTCCGGGTGCCGCCCGGGGGACAGTAAAGGGGCCGCCCACCAGGAGCGACCCCTTCAGTAATCGCGGTTCAGCTGATCGACTCCCTGAACTCCACACCCTCCTGCAGCATCCGGGCCCAGTCGGCGATTTCGACGACAGGGTGGATCTGGTATTCGAGGATGGGGACGAATTTGCTGACGGTGTCTAGGAGGTCCGCCGGATTGTCGGTCTCCACTACGGCGAACACTCCACCGCCATCGACTCTGCCGACGAATTGGTGGAACGTCGTGCTGGCCGGTGGCGTCCACTTTGAAAACAGTTCCAAGCCGCGCCGCATGTCCGCGTCATTCTCTTTTTCGGAGCCGTTGAGCCGAGTCGTCGACGAGATGACGTACTTCATCTGTACCTCCTAGGAGTTGCGCTGTGCGCTGAGCGCGGTGCGCCCGCGCAGCTCACAGTGTCCTCCCAATGGCCGAATGGCGAAAGGAGATCCGGCGGTCAAGGCGTCGGGGTCCAACTGAGGAATTAATTTCCGCAGTTGCCTCAGAGTCCGACCCGTCGACTGCTGGCCGCGCGGTGTCGTTGCTGGTGTGCCCGTACACGTCGCCGGTGATCGCGGCGCTGGGCTGTCCGTGCCCCGTGCGCCTATCAGATCCGCGACGGGCGGCGGTAGTGCGTGAGGCTGAGGTACCGTACGCCAATTGATACGCCAACCAGCTCCCAAAACGGGGACGTTCGTGACCATTCGCCGACGTCCACAGACCGGGATTTACCTGCGAAAACTGGCCACCCACACACGTGTGCGAACATGCTTCGTTTGACTGGGGGTCAAGTGGTCGCAGGTTCAAATCCTGTTAGCCCGACCGACAGAAATGGCATCTGGCCTGCGGTGATGCGTCGGTTGACGGATCACGCGACGCGGAGCTGGGGACCAGTAGATAGAGCAACCCTCAGCGATTGCGACCGCCCCGCTGGACGAGCCAGATGGTTAGCGCGACGGAGGCGACCACGCCGATGCTAAGCAGGATGGCGGTTGTCATCGCACTAATCTATCGGTGAGCAAGGAGCGAGCTTGTCATAGGCCGAGTGCCCCGGTCAGACCCTCGATAGCCGCGCGCGCCGCGTCGTCGGACGTGTGCCCGTAGACATCGCCACACAATCCGCTGTGAAGCAGATCTGCTAAAGAGTTGTTCTTGTTGTGCGGTAGACGCTGACATTCGGATAGACCGGACAGTGTCTTCGCGCGCGAGGGTCCGGAAGGCTGGCCTGGGCTTGTCCGGTAGTTCAGGCGAACTGGGGCGCGATGACGTTGGTCAGGTAGTCGATAGCGGGCTGTATCGGGTAGGTGTAGTGGTCGGCGTTGCCCTCGGCGCCGAGGAATTCAAAGCCGTTGACGATTTCCTCCACAGTGCCAACCGGCACCCCCAGGTCCGCGGCGACGGCGACCACGTCCAGCACGGTGGCTTGTTGGACGACGTTGTAGATGGACGTGCCCACTTTCCCTGGTGGCGCTTCTGCGGTCCACGGATTGGTCCCCACGGGACAGTTGGCGTATAACTCTGTTGCGCCATCGTCGCTGGTAGTGGTGTTGACGAAGTCCAGCCACCAGCTCGGGGTTTGCGCCGCGGTGAGGCAGTCCGGCCCTGAGATGCCACCGGTCACAAAGCCGTCGATCTCTCCCGGCATGGACCAGTTGGCCCATGCGTTCCCGTTCGCGATTCCCGGGACCTGCAGGGGTTTCCGAACGTGATGCCACCTATGACCCGGTTCTGCAGGTTGTTCGGGATGATGAAGTCGCGCAGAAAGTGACTGGCGCAGATCGCCCCTTGGCTGTAGCCGAATGGGAACAGCAGGTTGTTCGGGTAGACCTGCGTGGCGAGACGGACGCCTTCGTTGTAGCCGTCATCGACGCTCGGGCCCATGGGATAGGTTGCGGCCGGGTAATTTCCCACAGGCTGGAAATAGAAGATGTTCGGAAAGGCTTGCGCCACAACGGTTGCTACCGACGCGGGTTGGGGCGGTGTGGTGTTCCACATGTCTGAGCCGGTTCCCTGCCAGCACAGCAGTATTATCGGCAGCTCACCGGAAAAGCTAGGGGTGCCGCTGTAAGTGCCGTCCAGGCGGTCAGCGACATCACCCCAGGTGTTCGCCATTACGCGCCCGCGGCTTTCGTCGGCAGCCCCAAATGCGCCTTGAACAGTTCGATGATCATGTCGGAAAGGGTCCACAGGCCGCCCTGCGGGTCTTGGTAGACGATGGTCAGGTCTTCGGCGAGCACGGTGGCCTGATCGAGTGTTGACGGGGTGTTCCATGGCTGGGCGGCCGGCGAGTTGGTGCGCGGCACGTTACGGTCCTGGCTGTCGGTGACAGTCCGGTACAAGGTGACTGGGCGCCACACGGGCACGTTCTCACCGTCGAACGAGACCGTTTCGTTGGGTGCGACAGGGGTGGTGCCGTCGAGGCGTTCGGCGACGTCGTCTGCGGTGTCGGACATGTACTCTCTCTCCTTGGTTAGCGGCCACGGCGGGATGCATTCCAACGATTTCAACGAACCGCGATAACGGCACGCGTAGTGCACTACCTAATTTTGGGCTGCAAGGAGACCACCGGATTGGCGGCCCGGCGGTGGTGGTCATGGCCGCGCCCCTATGAGTTCTGCTATTTCGTCATCCACGCGGTCGCGTAGCTGCTGTACATCGACGTTGCCCCGCCCGCGGTTCCTCGTCTCATCCGTACCTAGCGATGTAGGCGTGTGCGAATTCTTGAAGGCAAGACAGCGCCGTCCGGCAGGTGACGCCAAGGATCTTTTGAGAATCCATCAAGGCGCTGGTCCGACGCTATGCCGGTGCATGAAACGACTTGGCTGACAGACGGGCTCGGCGTTATTAATTACTGCGCGACGGCATGTTCGTCACGCTGACAAGGCAATTCAGGAAGGAACACCAGACTAATGAGTGACACCGCTGTCGCCGACGAGGTGTACGTCGCCACGATGCACCGCGCTGACGCACCCGTCGGCCGGACGGCAAGGTTCCACATGCGCAAGCTGTTCGACGATCTTCCTTGCTGCCATCGCACGTGGGCCAATCATGGAAAGCGCTTCTTCCTGCACGGCTATGAGCGGACGTTCGAAGTAGAGTTCGCTTGCGCGGAAACCGCACCTGGTACCGGCTTGGTGGTGGAAAGCAGTCATCTCAAGGAGATCCGGGCAGCACTGCGATACCAGTTCGACCACACCACGCTGATCGCCACGGACGACCCGCAGCGCGATCTGTTCGAACTGCTGGCCGAGCAAGGCGTCATCGATCTGCGGATCATGGACAACACCGGCATGGAGGGCTCGGCGGCCTGGGTGTTTGATACGGCCGAGCGCATCGTCGGGCTGGCGACCGGTGGCCGGGTTTGGGTGTCTCGGATTAAGGCACGTGAGAGCCGCAATAACGTGGTCACCCTTACCGCGGGACAGGTAACCGCCCCAGGCTGGGCGCAGCCGGGCAGTTAAGGAGCCGTCGCCCGACCGCCTCTGCGCCCGGGAGGTGCTGATGAACGTGCAGGGCCAGCGCGATTTGCGGGCAAACGAGGATAAAATCGCCGGCCGACTGGGTATGCACGTGTATAACTGACTGGAACTGCTTGTCGGATACCAGTGGCTGTTGCCTTATGGTGGTGCAACACTGGAACGCTACGAATCACCAGGCGCAGCACATGGGTAATCGGGGCAACTCGAACAGCAAATCAGGGCGCGCCGCGACAAAGAAGTCGCGGGCGCGCCTCGAAAGGTCGACGGACGTGAGCGAAGAAGTCCAATCAGTGGCAGATGCGGCGCGGGAGAACCTCGCCGCGGAGCTGGACCGGCTGCGGCAGCGGCGTGATCGCCTCGAGGTCGAGGTCAAAAACGACCGCGGCATGGTCGGTGATCACGGAGACGCGGCCGAGGCAATACAGCGTGCTGACGAACTGGTCGTGCTCGGCGACCGGATCAATGAACTGGACCGGCGATTGCGGACCGGGCCTTCGCAGTTCGAAGGATCGCAAATGCTACCCGGCGGTACCGAGGTGACCCTGCGGTTCCCTGACGGTGAAGTCGTCACGATGCACGTGATCTCCATCGTCGAAGAGACTCCCGTCGGCCGCGAAGCGGAGACGTTGACCGCTCGCAGTCCACTGGGGCAGGCCCTCGCCGGACGTCAACCGGGCGACACGGTGACCTACTCGACGCCGCAAGGGGAGAATCAGGTCGAGTTGCTCGACGTGAAGTTGCCCAATTAACTCACCCTGGGGCGCCCAGCGGCCCCGTTAGACTCCCCCCAATGATCCCCGCAGAGTCTGGTGCCGCCCCGCCGCGCCAACACCTGCATCTGACGACGCAAGTGTGGCGTTTCGTCATCACCGGCGGGCTGGCCGGGATCGTCGACTTTGGCCTCTACGTAGTGCTCTACAAACTGGTGGGCTTACAGGTTGACCTGTCCAAAGCCATCAGCTTCATCGTCGGCACCATCACCGCCTACCTGATCAACCGCCGATGGACATTTCAGGCGGCAGCCAGCACCGCCAGGTTCATCGCGGTCATGACCCTCTACGGCATCACCTTCGCGGTGCAGGTCGGGCTCAATCATCTGTGCCTCGCGCTTTTGCACTACCGGGGGTGGGCGATACCCGTCGCTTTCGTGATCGCGCAGGGCACCGCGACGGTGATCAACTTCGTTGTGCAGCGAGCCGTGATCTTCCGCATCCGCTGAGCCGAGCCGCCAGGCGGTACCCTCTTTGACGATGTTGAGCACTGACGCTTCCACCACGCCCACCCGGCTGACCGGGTGGGGCCGCACGGCGCCGTCGGTGGCAGACGTACTCCGCACCCCCGATCCCGAGGTAATTGCCAAGGCGGTGGCCCGGGTGGCCGACTTAGGCGGCCCGCCAAACGGACGGGGCGTGATCGCGCGCGGGCTGGGCCGGTCCTACGGCGACAACGCACAAAACGGCGGCGGTCTGGTGATCGACATGACCCCGCTGAACACCATCCACTCCATCAGCGCCGACACCAAGCTGGCCGACCTCGATGCAGGCGTCAACCTCGACCAGCTGATGAAAGCGGCCCTGCCGTTCGGGCTGTGGGTCCCGGTGCTGCCGGGGACCCGGCAGGTCACCATCGGCGGCGCGATCGCGTGCGATATCCACGGCAAGAACCATCACAGCGCGGGCAGCTTCGGCAACCATGTGCGGTCCATGGACCTACTGACCGCCGACGGCCAGATCCGCCACCTCACTCCAGCCGGTGAGGATTCCGAGCTGTTCTGGGCAACGGTGGGGGGCAACGGCCTGACCGGGATCATCCTGCGGGCCACCATCGAGATGACTCCAACGGCGACGGCCTACTTCATCAACGACGGCGATAACACCGCCAACCTCGACGAGACCATCGCGTTTCACAGCGACGGCAGCGAAGCGAACTACACCTACTCGTCCGCCTGGTTCGACGCGATCAGCGCTCCGCCGAAGCTGGGCCGCGCCGCGATCACCCGGGGCCGTCTGGCACTGCGTGATGAGCTTCCCAAGAAGCTCGCCAAGAATCCGCTGAAATTCGATGCGCCGCAGCTGATGACGGTGCCCGACATCTTTCCCAACGGATTGATGAACAAGCTCACGCTCAGCACTATCGGAGAGTTGTACTACCGGCGGGGCGGCCACTACCGCGGCAAGATCCAGAACCTCACGCAGTTTTATCACCCATTGGATCTGCTCGGTGAGTGGAACCGTAGCTATGGACCGGCCGGCTTCGCGCAATACCAATTTGTGGTACCGCCTTCGGCGGTTGAGGAATTCAAGCAGATCATCCGCGACATCCAAGCCAGTGGTCATTACTCCGCGCTGAACGTCTTCAAACTGTTCGGACCCGGAAACCAAGCGCCACTGAGTTTTCCAATGCCCGGCTGGAATGTCTGTTTGGATTTCCCCATGAAGAGCGGGGTCAACGAACTGCTCAACGAGCTAGACCGCAGAGTGCTGGAATTCGGCGGTCGGCTGTACACCGGCAAGGACTCCCGGGTGAATGCCGAGACCTTTCACGCCATGTACCCGCGCATCGACGAGTGGATCGCCGTGCGCCGCAAGGTCGACCCCTTGCGGGTGTTCGCCTCCGACATGGCCCGACGTTTGGAGCTGCTCTAAATGGTGCTCGACGCCGTAGGAAATCCGCAGACCATCCTCCTGCTCGGTGGTACCTCCGAGATCGGGCTCGCCATCTGCGAGCGCTACCTACAGAACGCACACGCGCGTATCGTGCTGGCCGCCATGCCCGACGACCCGGACCGCGATGACGCGGTAGCCCAGATGAAGGCCGCAGGCGCGCGGTCGGTGGAGCTAATCGACTTCGAAGCCACCGACACCGACAGCCATCCGAAGATGATGGACCAGGCCTTCGCCAATGGTGACGTCGACGTGGCCATTGTGGCGTTCGGTGTGCTCGGGGACGCCGAAGAGTTGTGGCAAAACCAGCGCAAAGCCGTGCAGATCGCCGAGATCAACTACACCGCAGCGGTTTCGGTGGGAGTCCTGCTGGGCGAGAAGATGCGCGCCCAGGGCTTCGGTCAGATCATTGCGATGAGCACGGTGGCCGGTGAGCGGGTGCGGCGATCCAACTTTGTCTACGGCTCCACCAAGGCTGGCCTGGATGGTTTCTACCTCGGGTTGTCAGAAGCGCTGCGCGAGTACGGAGTTCGCGTCCTGGTGATCCGGCCCAGCCAGGTGCGTACCCGGATGAGCGCGCATATCAAGGAAGCTCCGCTAACCGTCGACAAGGAGTACGTCGCCAACCTCGCGGTGACCGCCGCGGCAAAAGGTAAGGAATTGGTTTGGGCGCCAGCAGCATTCCGTTATGTGATGATGGTGTTGCGACACATCCCGCGGAGCATTTTCCGCAAGCTGCCAATCTGACCATGCGCAACGCACTGGCCAGCCTCGGTCAGATGGCTGCGGCCGCAGTGGTGGCCGTCATCGTCGCGGTGGTATCACTGATTGCCATTGCCGGGGTCCAGTGGCCCGCCTTTCCGTCGTCCAACCAACTGCATGCGTTGACCACCGTCGGGCAGGTCGGCTGCTTGGCCGGGCTGGTCGCTGTCGGCTGGGTGTGGCGGTGGGGCCGACGCCGAGGCCGCTACCGGCTGCTGGCCCAGCTGGGCGGGCTGGTGTTCGTGTCCGCGTTCACTGTCGTGACGCTGGGCATGCCGCTGGGGGCGACCAAGCTGTATCTGTTCGGCATCTCCGTCGACCAACAGTTCCGCACCGAATACCTGGCCCGGCTGGCCGATAGCCCCGCTCTGCACGACATGACCTATATCGGGTTGCCGCCGTCCTACCCGCCAGGCTGGTTCTGGATCGGCGGACGCGTCGCGGCGCTCACCGGGACACCGGCCTGGGAGATCTACAAGCCGTGGGCCATCACCTCGATCACCATCGCGGTCGCGGTCGCGCTGGCGCTGTGGTGGCGGATGATCCGCTTCGAGTACGCGCTGATCGTCACCACCGCCACCGCGGCGGTGACGCTGGCCTACAGCTCGCCCGAGCCCTACGCGGCGATGATCACGGTGTTGCTGCCGCCGTTGCTGGTGTTGACGTGGTCGGGCCTGCGCGCCGGCGAGCGCGGCGGCTGGGCCGCGGTCGTCGGAGCCGGGATATTCCTGGGCTTCGCGGCCACCTGGTACACGCTGCTGGCGGCGTTCAGCGCATTCACGGTGCTGTTGATGGCCGTCCTGCTGGCCGGCGCGCGGTGGCGGCGAGCCGGCCTGCGAGCTGCTCTGGATCCCCTGCGCCGGCTGGCGGTCATCGCCGTTATCGCGGCGGCCATCGCGAGCACGACGTGGCTGCCATTCTTGTTGCGCGCAGCCCGCAGCCCGGTCAGCAACACCGGCAGCGCCTGGCACTACCTGCCAGCCGATGGCGCCGAGCTGACCTTCCCGATGCTGCAGTTCTCTCTGCTCGGAGCGATCTGCATGCTGGGCACCCTGTGGCTGGTGGTGCGTGCACGTCCCCCACAAGCGGGTGGGGTCCCCGCACCGCAGGGGAGTGCCCCCACGTCGGTGCGGGCGGGCGCCCTGGCTATCGGCGTGCTGGCCGTCTACTTGTGGTCACTGTTGTCGATGCTGACCACGCTGGCACGCACCACGCTGTTGTCGTTCCGGCTGCAGCCCCCATTGACCGTAATGCTGTTTGCCGCCGGGGTGTTCGGCTTCCTCGAGGGCACGCAGGCATTAGCCGCACGCGGTCGCGATCGGGGCTGGGGCCGGGCCGTCACCCCGGTGGCCGGCGCCATCGGGCTGGCCGCCGCGATCGCGTTCAGCCAGGACATTCCCGACGTGCTGCGGCCGGATCTCACGATCGCCTACACCGACACCGACGGCGACGGCCAGCGCGGCGACCGACGGCCGGCAAGCTCCGAGAAGTTTTACCCCGTCATCGACGCCACCATCCTGCAGGTCACCGGCAAGCCGCGTGATCAGATCGTGGTGATGACCGCCGACTACAGCTTCCTGTCCTACTACCCCTATTGGGGGTTTCAGGGGTTGACGTCGCACTACGCCAACCCGCTGGCACAGTTCGACCTGCGAGCCGCACAGATCGAGAAGTGGTCCAAGCTCAAGTCCGCCGACGAATTCATGCACGCGCTGGACACGTTGCCCTGGCCTGCGCCGACGGTATTTCTTATGCGCCGCGGCGCGAACGGCAACTACACACTGCGGTTGGCCCAGGACGTGTACCCCAACCAGCCCAACGTTCGCCGCTACACCGTCGATTTGCGGGCCGCCTTATTCGCCGACCCGCGTTTCGTCGTCGAAAGCATCGGCCCGTTCGTGCTGGCCATCCGCAAGCCGGTGGCGTAGCGGCTGATGGCCACCGAAACCTCACCTGACTTGGTGGAAGAACTACCATCTACCTCCGTGAGCGACACGGTAGGAAACCGCCGGATCGCTCGGATCGTTGCTGTCGTCGCCGGTCTGCTCGGGGCCCTTCTGGCGATCGCCACCCCAGTGCTGCCGGTCAACCAGACCACCGCCCAACTGAACTGGCCACAGAACGGCACGTTCGACAGCGTCGAGGCACCGTTGATCGGGTACGTGGCCACGGAGCTGAATGTCACGGTGCCCTGTCAGGCCGCCGCCGGACTGGCCGGAGCACAAAACGCTGGCAAGACGGTGCTGTTGTCGACGGTGCCCAAGCAGGCCCCGAAGGCCGTCGACCGGGGGCTGCTCATCCAGCGCGCCAACGACGAGCTGGTGCTCGTGGTGCGCAACGTCCCGGTGGTCACGGCCCCGTTGAGCCAGGTGCTCAGCCCGGCCTGCCAGCGCTTGACCTTTACCGCGCACGCCGACCGGATCGTCGCCGAATTCGTCGGGCTGACGCAGGGGCCCAACGCCGAGCATCCCGGCTCGCCGCTGCGCGGCGAGCGCAGCGGCTACGACTTCCGGCCACAGATCGTCGGCGTGTTCACCGATCTGACCGGGCCGGCGCCGCCAGGCCTGAGCTTTTCGGCGACCGTCGACACCCGCTACAGCAGCAGCCCCACGCCGCTGAAACTGGCCGCGATGATCCTCGGGGTGGTGCTGACCGCTGCCGCCCTGGTGGCGCTGCATATCCTCGACACCGCCGACGGCTCCCGGCACCGGCGCTTCCTGCCGTCGCGTTGGTGGTCGATCGGCGGTCTGGATGCCCTAGTCATCGCCGTGCTGGTGTGGTGGCATTTCGTCGGCGCCAACACCTCCGACGACGGCTACATCCTGACCATGGCCCGGGTATCCGAGCACGCCGGTTACATGGCCAACTACTACCGCTGGTTCGGTACTCCCGAGGCGCCGTTCGGCTGGTACTACGACCTGCTGGCGTTGTGGGCACATGTCAGCACCACCAGCATCTGGATGCGGTTGCCGACTCTGGTGATGGCGCTGACCTGCTGGTGGGTGATCAGCCGTGAAGTCATCCCTCGTCTCGGTCACGCCGTCAAGAAGAACCGGGCCGCGGCGTGGACCGCGGCGGCCATGTTCCTGGCGACTTGGTTGCCGCTCGACAACGGCCTGCGGCCCGAGCCGATCATCGCGCTGGGCATCCTGCTGACCTGGTGTTCGGTAGAACGCGCGGTGGCCACCAGCCGGCTACTGCCGGTGGCGATCGCCTGCATCATCGGCGCACTGACCCTATTCTCTGGGCCGACGGGTATCGCCTCTATCGGTGCGCTGCTGGTCGCGATCGGGCCGCTGCGCACCATCCTGCACCGCAGATCCAAACAGTTCGGCGTGCTGCCGCTGGTGGCGCCCATCTTGGCTGCGGCCACTGTCACCGCGATCCTGATCTTCCGCGGCCAGACCCTGGCCGGCGAGACCCAGGCCACCATTCTCAAGCGTGCTGTCGGGCCCAGCCTGAGCTGGTTCGACGAACACACCCGCTACGAACGGTTATTCATGGCCAGCCCCGACGGGTCGGTTGCCCGCCGCTTCGCCGTGTTGGCGTTGGTTCTCGCGCTGGCGATAACGGTGGCAATGTCGTTGCGCAAGGGCCGAATTCCGGGCACGGCCGCCGGACCGACCCGCCGCATCGTCGGCATCACCATCATCTCGTTCCTCGCGATGATGTTCACTCCCACCAAATGGACACACCACTTCGGGGTGTTCGCCGGGCTGGCCGGATCACTGGGGGCGCTGGCCGCGGTCGCGGTGACGTCTGGGGCAATGCACTCCCGGCGCAACCGCACCGTGTTCGCCGCCGTGGTGCTGTTCTTGATGGCGTTGTCCTTCGCCAGCGTGAACGGCTGGTGGTATGTGTCCAATTTCGGTGTGCCATGGTCGAACTCGTTTCCAAAATGGCATTACGCCTTTGCCACCATGCTGCTCGGGCTGACCGTGCTGGTGCTGCTGCTGGCGGCATGGTTCCACTTCGTCGCTACCGATAACGGGCCACCAAGAACCCGGTATGGGGCGCGGCTGGCCGGAATCGTTCAGTCCCCGTTGGCGATTGCGGCGTGGGTGCTGGTGATTTTCGAGGTGGTATCGCTGACCCTGGCGATGACCGCCCAGTATCCGGCGTGGTCGGTGGGCCGGTCGAACCTGCAGGCGTTGACCGGTAAGACCTGCGGACTGGCCGAGGATGTGCTAGTGGAGCAGGATCCCAACGCCGGCATGCTGTCCCCGGTGAGCGCTTCGGTGGCCGACGCCCTGGGAGCCGGCCTATCGGAAGCCTTCACGCCCAACGGTATTCCCGCTGACGTCCGTGCCGACCCGGTGATGGAGCGGCCGGGTGACCGTAGTTTCATCAACGACGACCGGCTGATCACCGGCGCCGAGGCCGGCAACGAGGGCGGCACCAACCCGGCACCGGGAATCAACGGCTCGGTTGCCCAGCTGCCCTACAACCTGGATCCGGCCCGCACACCGGTGCTGGGCAGCTGGCGGTCCGGCATCCAAGTACCCGCCAGGCTGCGGTCGGGCTGGTACCGACTGCCTGCACGAGACAAGGCGGGACCGCTGCTGGTCGTCAGTGCGGCCGGCCGCTTCGACCCCCGCGAGGTCCACGTGCAATGGGCCACCGATGACGGAGCGGCCAGCGGGCACCCCGGCGGGTCATTCCAATTCGCTGATGTCGGGGCCTCGCCGGCTTGGCGTAACTTGCGATTGCCACTATCGGCGATCCCCAGCGGCGCCACCCAGGTCCGCCTGGTCGCCAACGACGAGGATCTGTCGCCGCAGCACTGGATCGCGCTCACGCCACCACGGATTCCGCAGCTAAGCACGCTGCAGGATGTGGTGGGCTCCCAGGATCCGGTGTTCCTGGACTGGCTGGTAGGTCTGGCGTTCCCGTGCCAGCGACCGTTCGCCCATCAAAACGGCGTCGACGAAACACCGAAATGGCGCATCCTTCCAGACCGATTCGGCGCCGAGGCCAACTCTCCGGTGATGGACAACAACGGCGGCGGCCCGCTGGGCGTCACGGAGTTGCTGGTGAAGGCGACCACGGTGGCCAGTTACCTCAAAGACGACTGGTCCCGGGACTGGGGCGCGTTGCAACGGTTGACGCCCTACTACCCCGATGCCCAACCGGCCCGTCTCCAGCTGGGGACGGTGACGCGCAGCGGCCTGTGGAACCCGGCGCCGCTAAGACGTTAGACGCATTAACAGCTTCTGCCCCGCTTCCGGGTGACGCCGGTGTCAACCCGGAAGCGGGGCAGAATGCGCTGTTGGCCGCCGCGCGGAGTCAGGGGATCATCGCGCGAAGCGGGTGTGTGAGGGCCCAGCCAGGGTGCAGGATGTCAGCGGAGTAATGGCGCACCGGGTGGAGAGGTCCGCTGTACGGAACATACGGATCCGCGTTCGCGACGGCTGGCACCAGCGACGCGGCGAGTGACAGACCAACGGTGCCCAACACGACACCTGCCGCAATGCGTAGCTTGGACACCTTCTTCGCCTTCGTGTCTGCCTGGGGGTCTGCGTTAGCAATGTTGGCATTCATGGCTGTGATTCCTTACCTGCCCGTATGTGTCCCAAGTCCGGGAAACTGACCTGCGCGTCACTGGATCCCTTCTTGGGGTCGGTCGCGGTGGCCGACACCATCAGATTGCCGCAGCCGGCTTGCCAGATATTCGAGAAATTCTTGCGAAATTCTTGCGTTCGCTCAGCAGGGGTCAGAAAACCGATACCCCACGTCTTGCCTGCACAGACTGGTAGTCCCTCTTTGCTGGCCGACTCCGGAATCGGGGTTGGCGTTGATGAACTCAAAACGTAAGCCTACGCTTACCGTTCGTGGCCACTTACCGAGTTGCCCGGGATGGCGATGCTTGGCTGGCACTGGCCGACGGGACGCGACGCGCCATCGTGGAACGTCTCGCGCACGGCCCTCTGGCCGTCGGTGAGTTGGCCCGCGACCTACCCGTCAGCAGGCCGGCTGTTTCGCAGCACCTCAAGGTGCTCAAGTCCGCCGGGCTGGTGCGCGACCGCGCCACGGGGACGCGTCGCGTCTACCAACTCGACCCGACGGGTCTCGAGGTATTGCGCGCCGACCTTGACCGGTTCTGGACGCAAGCCCTGGCCAGCTACGCGCAGACGATTGACGAGATCGAAGGACCAGCCAGAGGAGAAGCTTCATGACGCAGCCACGAACTCCGACTGTCGCGCACCACGTCGTCGTCAACGCCCCGATCGAGCGCGTGTTCGCCGTCTTCACCGAGCAGTTCGGCGATTTCAAGCCTCGCGAGCACAATCTGCTGGTCGTCCCGATCGCCGAGACGGTGTTCGAAGCCCGTGTGGGAGGGCACATTTACGACCGTGGCGTTGACGGCAGCGTATGCCGTTGGGCGCGCGTATTGGTCTACGAGCCGCCCCACCGCTTGGTGTTTACCTGGGGTATCGGTCCGACCTGGCAGCTGGAAACCGATCTGTCCAAGACCAGCGAAGTCGAGGTGTGCTTTACCGCGGAGTCTCACGAGCGCACGCGCGTCGACCTCGAACACTGCTATCTGGACCGACACGGTGCGGGCTGGCAATCAGTCGCCGACGGTGTCGACGGCGACGCGGGCTGGCCGCTGTATCTGGACCGCTACGCTCGCCTATTCAGCGTCGAGGCCCGGAAATGACAGCCACCCTGATGGACATGGCCCGCGCTGAGCGGGCCGACCTCGCGGCGTTCCTGGCCACCCTGACGCCGCAGCAGTGGGACGCGCCCAGCCTCTGTTCCGACTGGAGCGTCAAAGACGTTGTCGCGCATATGATCAGCTACGAAGAACTCGGCCCCATGGGGTTATTGAGGCGGTTCGCGAAGGGCCGGATCGTGCGGGCCAACCAGGTGGGGGTCGACGAGTTCGCCGCACTGAGTCCGCAGCAATTGGTTGAATTCCTCGGCAATCACCTCACACCCAAGGGGTTGACCGCGGGCTTCGGCGGAATGATCGCGCTCGTCGACGGCCTGATTCACCACCAAGACATTCGCCGCTCGCTTCACCAGCCCCGTACCGTCCCCGCCGATCGACTCATTCGCGTTCTCGACCTGGTGCCCGGTAACCCCAGGCTGGGAGCAGGGCGCCGAGTCAGGGGACTGCGATTGCGTGCCACCGACATCGATTGGACACACGGCCGCGGGCCGCAGGTAGTCGGTCCCGGCGAAGCACTCCTCATGGCCATGGCCGGCCGCCCCGCGGCGGTCGCGGACCTCGCTGGTCCGGGCTGTGCCACTCTGGCTGCACGGCTGACCGAATGACCCTCAGCCCGAGCGGATTTCGAAAATGAACTCGTGGCTGCCGATGCGGATGTGGTCACCAGCAGCGAGGGTGGCGCTGGGGTGTATGCGCCGGCGTTGCACCTCAACACCATTGGTCGAGCGTAGATCGGTGATCATGAAACCTGTTCCGGTGTCGATGATTACGGCATGATGCCGGCTGACCTCAGTGTCATCGAGAACGATGTCGTTGTCGTCGAGACGCCCGATCCGAGTGGTTGCGCCATCCAGCTGATATTGGTGTCCGGCCTTGTCGCGCAGCCGGGCGACGACGGGTTCGCTGGCCACTGCGGCGGCCGGTTCGGACGCGGCGATGCTTTGCTTGTGGGTGGTCAGGGCGGCCCGTTTGGGCCGTTTGGCGCCTAGCGGCTCCTGGCGCAGGATGCTCTGATGCAGCGCACTCACCGTGGGACCGGGGTCGATGCCCAGCCCCTCGGCCAGGGCTGTTTTGAGTCGCCGATAGGCACGGAGGGCGTCGGATTGGCGCTCGGTGACGTAGTACGCAGTGATCAGCTGCGCCCACAGCGGTTCGTGGTAGGGGTGTTCGGCGGTGAGCGCCTCGAGCTCACCGATTACCGCCCCGGGGCGTCCGCAGGCGATCTCGGCTTCCGCACGGGCGGTATGGGCCGCCACTTTGTCTTCGAGCAGCGTGGTGGCGAACACATCGACGAATGCGAAATCGCGCAAGTCGTCGAGGACTGGTCCGCGCCATTCGCCCAGCGCGGCCGACAGGCGGCTGCTGGCTTCTTCGAATCGTCCGGCGGCGGCGGCCCGGACTCCCGCGGTCTTTTCGGTGAGGAAACGCCCCAGATCGCAGTCGGCGTCAGCGACGCTGAGTTGATACCCGGGCGGTGCGCTCGCGAGCACCGTGTACGGGTTGCCCCCAGCGCTACGGATGAGCCCACGCAGGGTCGACACGTAGGACTGAATGCTGGTCCGCGCTGCCGGCACCGGATCCCCGTCCCACACCGCATCAATCAGCGAGTCGACGGACACCGGCCGGTTGCGGTTGATCAAGAGCATGGCCAGCACCGCTCGCTGTTTCGGGGCACCCAGCGCCACCCGGGCCCCGTTGGCGGTCATCACCAACGGTCCCAAGACACCGAACCCGAGACCTGGGTTCCTCATCGCGCTGCCAGCCTCCCGGTTTATCGACGGCCTCAGCTCCCCATTTTGAACGCATCGGAGCAACAAAGGCTGCTTTGGCGGGCTGGTGCGCCGCGGGGCCGCTTCGGGGACCTTCGGGGCTATTCAGCACTCAGCGGCCGCTGGGCTCAGGCAAGCCCGGCGGCCGCGATGGTTGGCGATGGCTCAGAGCGCGGGTAACGCGCCCTCGGCGACCACCTCATTGAGCAGGCTTACCAGCCGCTCGACGGCGAGGTTGTTGGCATCTGCACCAGTGTGTTTGCGCACCTGGTCGCGACTGTTGACGACGTCTACCTCAAACCGGTTCTTGGCGGGTGCGGTCAGCCGCGTGTCGCACGTTGCCGCTTTCCCGAATATCGTCGGGCCTTAAACCAAAAATCGTTACGAATTTTTGAGGGTGTCAAACAGGGGCGCGCCGCGACCTCAACCTGTTAAACCACTCGGGGTCATTCCCGCGTCCATCCACAGGGTCCAAAGCGGTGTCGCTTACGATCGACCCTCGTGCCCCACAACGGTAATCAGCGATCGCAGCGGATCCCGCGGTTGATCGCTGTTGTCGCGGGATTCGTGGGTCTGGTGCTGTGCGCGATGGTTCCGTTGCTTCCGGTGAAACAGACCACCGCGACCGTCCTGTGGCCGCAAGGCACCGCAGACAGTCACGTCACCCAGATCACCGCGCCACTCGTGTCCGGGGCGCCGCGTGCGCTCGACATCTCCATGCCCTGCTCGGCGATGGCCACCTTGCCTCCCGACGGCGGATTGGTGGTCTCGACCCTGCCGACCGGCGGGGTGGACACCGGTAAAAACGGGCTCTTCGTGCGCGCCAATAAAGACGTGATCGTGGTTGCGTTCCGGGACTCGGTGGCCACGGTGGCGCAGCGCTCGGCGGTCGCCGCCGGCGCCTGCAGCGTGCTGCACATCTGGGCCGACGCCGGTGGAGCGGGTGCGGCTTTCGTCGGCATACCCGGCGCCTCCGGCATACTGCCGCCGGAGAAGAAACCCCAGGTCGGCGGGATTTTCACCGATCTGAAGGTGCCCGCGCAGCCGGGGTTGTCGGCCCGCGTCGACGTCGACACCCGATTCATCACGGCGCCCACCGCCATAAAGAAGATCGTGATGCTCTTTGGCGTGCTGGCCGTCCTGGTCGCGATCCTCGGGCTGGCCACGCTGGACCGCCACAGCCGAGGCACCACGCTGATCAACTGGCGCTCCCCGATCGCCTGGCTTTCCCGATACCGCCCGCGTGAGCACCGAGTCTCGTGGTGGCGCGTCAGTGCCGCAACTTGGGTTGCCGACGCTGGCGTCATCGCAACGCTGCTGCTCTGGCATGTCATCGGCGCGACCTCGTCGGACGACGGCTACAACCTGACTATCGCCCGAGTCGCGCCGAAAGCCGGCTACATCGCCAACTACTACCGCTACTTCGGGACAACCGAGGCGCCGTTCGACTGGTATCTGGCGGTGCTGGCCAAATTGGCATCGGTGAGCACCGCGGGTGTGTGGATGCGGCTACCGGCCACGGTGGCCGGGATCGTCTGCTGGCTGATCATTAGCCATTGCGTGCTGCGACGGCTGGGACCGGGGAGGGGCGGCCTGGCAGCCAACGGGGTGGCGGTGTTCACCGCGGGCGCGGTATTCCTGGCCGCCTGGCTGCCGTTCAACAACGGCCTGCGGCCTGAGCCGCTGATCGCCCTCGGCGTGATGATCACTTGGATGCTGGTGGAGCGCGCGATCGCCCTACGGCGATTGGCTCCGGCCGCGGTCGCGATTGTGGTCGCGATGCTCACCGCGACCCTGGCACCGCAGGGGTTGATCGCCATCGCGGCGCTGCTGACCGGGGCCAGGGCCATCGCCAAGGCGATCCGGCGACGCCAGGTGACCGACGGGTTGCTGGCGCCTCTGCTGGTGCTGGCGGCGTCGTGGTCGCTGATCCTCGTGGTGGTGTCTCGCAGTCAAACGCTGGCCACGGTCGCCGAGTCGGCACGTATCAAGTACAAGGTCGGTCCGACGATCGCGTGGTACCAGGATTTCCTGCGGTACTACTTCCTCACGGTGGAGAGCAACGCGGAGGGGTCGATGACGCGGCGCTTCGCCGTGCTGGTGCTGCTGCTGTGCCTGTTCGGGGTGATGGTGGTCTTGCTGCGGCGCGGCAGGATCCCGGGTGTGGCCAGCGGCCCGGCGTGGCGATTGATCGGTACCACCGCGATCGGTCTGCTGCTGTTGACGTTCACGCCGACGAAGTGGGCCGTGCAGTTCGGTGCGTTCGCCGGACTGACCGGCGCCCTGGGCGCCGTCACCGCGTTCACCGTCGCCCGGATCGGCCTGCACAGCCGCCGCAACCTGACGCTCTACATCACCGCGCTGCTGTTTCTGCTGGCGTGGGCCACCTCGGGCATCAACGGCTGGTTCGAGGTCAACAACTACGGTGTCCCGTGGTATGACATCCCGCCCGTCATCGCCAGCCACCCGGTGACGTCGATGTTCCTGACACTGTCGATCCTCACCGGGCTGCTGGCCGCCTGGTACCACTTCCGCATGGACTACGCCGGGCATACCGAAGTGAAAGACAACCGGCGCAACCGTGTCCTGGCCTCCACCCCGCTGCTGGTCGTGGCGACGATCATGGTCCTCGGCGAGGTCGGCTCGCTGGCCAAGGGCGCCGTCTTCCGCTACCCGCTCTACACCACCGCCAAGGCCAACCTGGCCGCCATCACATCGGGGCTTTCGCCTACCAGCTGCGCGATGGGCGATGACGTGCTGGCCGAGCCAGACCCCAATGCGGGTCTGCTACAGCCGGTTCCGGGGCAGCAATTCGGCCCCGCGGGCCCGCTCGGGGGAATCAACCCCGTCGGGTTCAAACCCGAAGGGGTTGGCGATGACCTGAGGTCCTACCCGGTGGTGACCAAACCGGGGGTGGTGAATTCCGACGCGTCACCCAACAAGCCCAACGCCACCATGAGTGACTCCGCGGGCACCGCCGGCGGGAAAGGCCCGGCCGGGGTGAACGGGTCGCACGCGGCACTACCGTTCGGCCTCGACCCGGCCCGCACACCAGTGATGGGCAGCTACGGCGAAAATTCGCTGGCCGCCACCGCGACCTCGGCCTGGTACCAGTTGCCGCCGCGCAGTCCGGACCGGCCGCTGGTGGTGGTCTCGGCCGCCGGTGCCATCTGGTCGTACAAAGAGGATGGCACCTTCACCTACGGGCAGTCGCTGAAACTGCAGTGGGGTGTTACTCGCCCCGACGGCACCACCCAGCCGCTCGGTGAGGTGTACCCAATCGACATCGGGCCGCAGCCGGCGTGGCGCAATCTGCGGTTCCCGCTGACCTGGGCGCCCCCGGAGGCCAACGTGGCACGCGTCGTCGCTTACGACCCGAATCTCAGTTCCGAGCAGTGGTTCGCGTTCACCCCGCCGCGGGTCCCGGTGTTGCGGACCCTGCAGCAATTGATCGGATCGCACACACCGGTGCTGATGGACATCGCGACCGCCGCAAACTTCCCCTGCCAGCGGCCGTTCTCCGAACACCTTGGCGTTGCCGAACTTCCGCAATACCGCATCCTGCCCGATCACAAACAGACGGCGGCGTCGTCGAACGGGTGGCAGGCCAGCGAGGCCGGCGGTCCGTTCCTGTTCACCCAGGCGCTGCTGCGCACCTCGACGATCTCGACGTACCTGCGCGGCGACTGGTATCGCGACTGGGGATCGGTCGAGCAGTATTACCCGTTGGTGCCGTTTGATCAGGCGCCGTACGCCGTCATCGAACAGGGTGTGATCACAGTGCGCGGCTGGAGCCGGCAAGGACCGATTAGGGCCCTCCCATGAACCGGGGCGTGAGCGTCATCAGCCACGAACACCAAGCGGCCACCGCGCAGCCCGACACCCGTCGCGATGTGCGGGTGGCGCGCTGGGTGGCGACGATCGCGGGGCTCCTCGGCTTCGTCTTATCGGTCGCGACACCGCTGCTGCCCGTCGTGCAAACCACGGCGAAGCTGAACTGGCCGCAAAACGGCCAATTGAACAGCGTTACCGCACCGTTGATTTCGCTGACGCCGGTCGACTTGACGGCAACCGTGCCGTGCTCTGTGGTGGCTGGCCTGCCACCCGACGGCGGGGTCGTGCTGAGTACGGCACCCAAGAAGGGCAAGGACGCCGCGCTCAATGCGTTGTTCGTCGTCGCCAGCAGCCAGCGCGTCGACGTCACCGACCGCAACGTGGTGATCGCCAGCGTGCCTCGGGACCAGGCGGCGTCCCCGCAATGCCAGCGCATCGAGATCACCTCCACACGCGCCGGCACCTTCGCCACCTTCGTCGGGTTGACCGATCCGGCGGGCAAGCCGGTGCGGGGTGGTTTCCCCGATCCCAACCTGCGCCCGCAGATCGTCGGGGTGTTCACCGATCTGACCGGTCCCGCTCCGCCGGGACTGCGGCTCTCGGCTACCATCGACACCCGGTTCTCCACCACCCCGACGACGCTGAAACTGGTCGCGATGGTGCTGGCGATCGTGTCCACCATCGTCGCGCTGGTCGCGCTGTGGCGCCTGGATCAGTTGGACGGGCGCCGCATGCACCGGTTGATTCCGACCCGCTGGCGCAAGTTCACGCTGATCGACGCCACGGTGATATTCGGCTTCCTGCTATGGCATCTGATCGGCGCGAATTCCTCCGACGACGGCTACATCCTCGGCATGGCCCGGGTCGCCGACCACGCCGGCTACATGTCCAATTACTTCCGCTGGTTCGGCAGCCCGGAGGACCCGTTCGGCTGGTACTACAACCTGCTGGCGCTGATGACCCACGTCAGCGACGGCAGCCTGTGGATGCGACTGCCCGACCTGGTCGCCGGGCTGGTCTGCTGGCTGCTGCTGTCGCGTGAGGTGTTGCCACGGCTGGGGCCGGCGGTGACCTCCAGCACTGCCGCCAACTGGACGGCCGGCATGGTCCTGCTCACCGCGTGGATGCCGTTCAACAACGGCCTTCGTCCCGAGCCGATCATCGCGCTGGGTTCGCTGATCACCTACGTGCTGATCGAGCGCTCCATGTGCGCCTCCCGGCTGACGCCGGCGGCGCTGGCGGTAGTGACTGCGGCATTCACCTTGGGTGTCCAGCCCACCGGCCTGATCGCGGTGGCCGCCCTGGTTGCCGGTGGCCGCCCGATCCTGCGGATCTTGGTGCGCCGGCATCGCCTGGTCGGCACCTGGCCACTGGTGGCCCCGATGCTGGCCGCCGGGTCGGTCATACTCACCGTGGTCTTCGCCGACCAGACCCTGTCAACGGTGTTGGAGGCCACCAGGATTCGCACCGCGATCGGTCCGAGCCAGGCGTGGTACACCGAGAACCTGCGCTACTACTACCTCATCCTGCCCACCGTCGACGGTTCACTGTCGCGCCGGTTCGGCTTCCTCATCACCGCCCTGTGCCTGTTCACGGCGGTATTCATCATGTTGCGGCGCAAGCGAGTTCCCGGTGTGGCCCGCGGGCCGGCGTGGCGGCTGATGGGCGTCATCTTCGGCACCATGTTCTTCCTGATGTTCACCCCCACCAAGTGGGTGCATCACTTCGGGCTGTTCGCCGCGGTGGGCGCGGCGATGGCCGCGCTGACCACGGTGCTGGTGTCACCGAAGGTGTTGCGCTGGTCGCGTAACCGGATGGCGTTCCTGGCGGCGCTGTTCTTCTTGCTGGCGCTGTGCTTCGCCACCACCAACGGCTGGTGGTATGTCTCGAGCTACGGCGTGCCGTTCAACAGCACCATGCCGAAGATCGGCGGAATCACAGTCAGCACAATCTTTTTCATCCTGTTCGCGATTACCGCGCTCTACGCGGTCTATCTGCATTTCGCGTCCAGGAATCATGGCGAAGGCCGTTTGGCCCGGGCGCTGACGACCGCGCCGATACCGATCGCTGCCGGATTCATGGCGCTGGTGTTCATCGCGTCGATGGTCGCCGGAATCGTGCGCCAGTACCCCACCTACTCCAATGGCTGGGCCAACTTGCGCGAATTCGCCGGGGGCTGCGGACTGGCCGACGACGTGCTCGTCGAGCCGGACAGTAACGCCGGCTTTATGGCGCCGCTGCCCGACAATTACGGCCCGTTGGGCCCGCTGGGTGGTGTCAACCCAACAGGGTTCACCCCCAACGGCGTACCGGAACGTACCCTGGCCGAGGCGGTCCGGGAGACGTCGGTGCCGCAGCCCGGCACCGACTACGACTGGGATGCGCCGACCAAGCTGACGGCGCCGGGCATCAACGGATCGACGGTGCCGCTGCCGTACGGCCTCAATCCCGATCAAGTTCCGCTGGCCGGCAGCTACACCACCGGCGCGCAACAGCAGAGCAGGCTGACGTCCGCGTGGTACCAGCTGCCCAAACCTGACGACGGGCATCCGCTGGTGGTGGTGACCGCGGCGGGCACGATCGCCGGCAATAGCGTGCTGCACGGGCACACCTCCGGGCAGACCGTCGTCCTCGAATACGGCAGGCCCGGGCCCGGCGGCGACGTGGTGCCGGCCGGGCGCGTGGTGCCCTACGACCTTTACGGTGAGCAGCCGAAGGTGTGGCGCAACCTGCGCTATGCCCGATCCCAGATGCCCGCCGACGCGGTTGCGGTCCGGGTGGTAGCCGAGGATCTGTCCCTGACGCCGGAAGACTGGATCGCGGTGACTCCACCGCGGGTGCCGGAGCTGCGTTCCCTGCAGGAGTACGTCGGCTCCTCGCAGCCGGTGCTGCTGGACTGGGCGGTCGGGCTGGCCTTCCCGTGCCAGCAGCCGATGCTGCACGTGAATGGCGTCACCGAGATCCCGAAGTTTCGTATCACGCCGGACTACAACGCCAAGAAGCAGGACACCGACACCTGGGAGGACGGCGTCAACGGCGGCCTGCTGGGCATCACCGACTTGCTGCTGCGGGCCCATGTGATGTCCACCTACTTGTCCCGCGACTGGGGTCGTGACTGGGGATCAGTGCGCAAGTTCGACACCATTGCCGACGCCCATCCCGCGCAACTCGATCTGGGCACGGCGACCCGCAACGGTTGGTGGTCGCCAGGGGAGATCCGAATCAAGCCGTAATAGCGCGCGAAGCGGTTGTATTGCACGGCCTTTTAGAATCCATGCGGTGGTAATTCGTCATCGGTCGAGATAACCGCATGCACGGATTTTTCGACAGCAATTTGTCATCGGTCGAATAACGGCGCAATTTTACGTGTGCACAATTTCTCGCCAGAGGTTTAATTTCGGCGAATGCGGGTCAATACCTACTCTTCCTGTGATGTAACTAACAAAGGAGTAAATAGGTGGCCCGATGCACACTCTGACCCGCTTAGGGGCATGCATGGCGGCAAGCACTGTTGTGATCTCCCCGGCGGCGACATTTGAAATCATCAAGGCCGCCGCTGACGGCGGCACAACGGTCATCTTGGATGGCGATCTCCGACGTTGCGATTTCAGCCTGGTGACCACTGCTGCCATGGTGCCCCGCCCTGGCCTGGGCACCGGCTCCGTCCTCATACACACCGCCGGGTCAAGAGCGGTCGCGGAGGTGCATCTGGCGGACGCCCCCGAGCCCGGCACCCATTTCGACGTCGGCCTGATCCAAGAACCCCGTCCAGCGTCGGGTAGCTGTGGCCCTGGGGATCCGGGCACCGCCTTTACCGGAATGGACACCGACGCCGCCGGCAGCGGAACGGTCACTATTCAAGACACCATTCGCCCACGCACGACGGGCGTCTGGGTGATTATCGAGCGCCCGAACGCAAACTCGCAAAATCCGGCTGAGTTCTACACTTCTGAGTTCGTGGCACCGGCATAAGCCCCGCCTGTAGGTCGACGGTTGGTGCGCAGCCGTTTGATCTATTCGCTGCCAGCGTGGTGGGTCAGTTCGGACTGCACCGCACCGACCCTCTGCCGAGCCCGTTCGTCAGCTTGTTGCTGTTCGGCCGCGGTGATGACGATGGCGTCCGAGCCGGGAAAGACCGTTGCCTCATGGCCGCTGGTAAGCCAGCGCACCACGTACGGCGGTGCGCCATCGGCCCCGTGCACCTCGGTGATCAGGCCACGCTGATCCGCTAACTCCGTCGTTGTTCCCTTGATCACGAGCCAGTCACCTACGTTGGCCTTCATCATCGACTCCCTCAATCGTTGGCGTAGAACCGATCATGCGCCAGGGCCGGCCCGCTGAGGGAGGGCCATAGGTCACCGTTGGCCAACGCCCATGGAGAAGACGCAACCACGAGCCCCACAGAATCGCCCACGGGTGTCGAGGACGAACGCCCCGAACTGACGGGACTTCCGTCCCTATCTCGGCACTTAGGCCGAATGGTCCGATACAGGTGATCTAGAACCACCGCCGTCAGACGGAGGCACGGTAATGAACGCTTCAGCAGAGTCGCAGACCACGACGTTCATGTTCTCCCGCGTGCTCGGTCCGTTCCTCATCATTGTCGACGTCACGGCTGTAGCACGCGCCTCCGACATGCAGACGCTGCTTTCGCAGTTTGAGGCGAATTCATTGTGGACCTTTGTCACCGGCGCCTTTATTCTGCTGCTCGGTCTTATCGTCGTCGCCGGCCACCAGTACTGGCACGGCGCCGCGGCGATCATCGTGTCCCTGCTGGGTTGGCTTGTCGTGCTGCGCGGGCTCTTACTTGTGGCCTTTCCCAAGGCTCTCGTTTCAGTAGCCCACAGCATGATCGGCGCGCAGACATGGTGGGTGGCCCTCTGCATCGCCTTCGCCCTGGTCGGGCTGTACCTCACCTACGTTGGCTGGGCCCCGGCACCCAGCCGGCCGACATCACCAGCGGCAAGAGCAACCCCGGATCTTCCGCGAGCCGCGTGATTGAGCCAAGATGTCGGCACCACGGCGGCAGCAAACCCCACTCCGGCACCTGTCCCATCAGGACCGGGACCACCTGGGCCAAGCCCCTGACGAAAGCACCGGAGAACTCACCTCCGATTTGCGTGCTCACGTCCGCGGCGAGTTCGACACCTCGGCGGCCGTCGCCGACGCAGCAGTGGAGGACATGGAAACGTTGGTGCCCGGCGTGGGCATACTCGTTGTGAAGCGGGGTCCCAACGCCGGATCGCGGTTCCGATTGGATCAGCCCGTCATGACCGCCGGCCGGCATCCCGTCAGCGACATCTTTCTCGACGACATCACAGTCAGCCGGAGGCACGCCGAGTTCCGAAGGGAAAACGGCAAATTCCACATTGTCGACCTCGGCAGCCTGAACAACACCTATCTCAACCGTGAACCCGTCGACTCGGCGGTGCTGGCCAACGGCGATGAGATCCAGATCGGCAATTTCCGTCTGGTTTTCCTCACCGGACCGGCGACGGGTTGACACCGATGAGGAGGGCTCTGTGAGCACTGCGCCCCGTGACCAGCATGGCGGTGTGGCCGCGCAGCAGCCGGAAACCGTCACCGCGATTGACGTTCAGGTCATAACCGAGGGCGGAATCTTGCGTTATGTCGAAGCCGCCGCTGCGTCCGCACTGATCAAGCAGCTGCATCCATCCGAATTCAGGCCAGGGCAAACGATTTTCGCCCAGGGTGACCCCGGTGATCGGGTCTACATCATCATTTCGGGTAAGGTCAAAATTTCGCTTCGAGGCCTCTGCGGCCGCGAGAATCTCCGCGCGATCATGGGCCCAACGGACATCTTCGGCGAGCTGGCGGTATTCGACCCTGGCCCTCGCACCTGCACCGCTACCGCAATCACCGACGTCCGGGCGGTGTGGTTGGACCGTGCCACGTTGCGAGCCTGGATAGCCCACTGGCCGGCGATCGCTGAGCAGCTGCTGCAGGCGCTGGTCCAGCGGCTGCGACACACCGAGGACGAACTGGTCGAGCTGGTCTCCAGCGATGTGGCCGGCCGTGTTGCTCGCCAACTGCTGCTGCTGGCCCGGCGATTCGGCACGCGGGAGGGCGACGCGGTGCGGGTCGTGCACGAGCTCAGCCAGGACGAGATGGCGCAACTTGTCGGCGCTGACCGCGTATCGGTCAACAAAGCGCTGCGCGGTTTCACGGCCCGCGGCTGGATCCTCGTGGAAGGCAAGAGCGTCCTGATATTTGACCCCGACGCACTGGCGTGCCGAGCCGCGGCCAGCACCGGATCGGGCCGGTGCCCGCTGCGTGCTACTGCATGAGGGCCGACCCGGCGCGCAGGGTTGAGCGTCTTTCACCCGGCGTCTGAGCTGTAATACCGTCGCGGCATGAGCGACTACGACATAGAGGCCGTGGACAGGCTGCCCTTCTCCACTCCGGAAAAGTCGCAGCGCTACCAAACGGAAAATTACCGCGGCGCCATGGGTCTCAATTGGTACCTGACCGATCCCACCCTGCAGTTCACCATGGCCTACTACTTGCAGCCCGACGAGCTGGCACTCGCCGAGCGCCACTTGACGCGCATCGGTGAGCTAATGGGCGGTCCGGTAGCGCGGTGGGCCGACGAGACCGACCGCAATCCGCCCCGGCTGGAGCGCTACGACCGGTGGGGACACGACATCAGCCAGGTCGTCATGCCGGCATCGTTCACGCAGTCCAAGCGCGCGGTCCTGGATGCTCAGCAAGCGCTGCGCGCCGAAGCGCGAGCCGCCAAGGTGAGCTCGTCGCTGGCGATGTTCGCGTCCAACTATCTGCTCAACCAGGCCGATATCGGAATGGGGTGCGCGCTCGGCACCGGCGGCGGCATGGTCCAGTCGCTGGTGGCCGCCTACGCACCGGCCGACGTGCGAGAGCACGTGCTGGCCAAATTCGATTCCGGCGAGTGGGCGGGCGAGACGGCGCAGCTGCTCACGGAACGTACCGGCGGCTCCGACCTCGGAGCGCTCGAGACGACGGCGACGCGCAGCGGCGATGCGTGGCTGCTGAACGGCTTCAAGTGGTTTGCGTCCAACTGTGCCGGGGAGGTGTTCGTCGTACTGGCCAAACCTGAGGGCGCTCCCGACTCGACCCGTGGCGTCGCCAATTTCCTCGTGCTCCGCACCCGCCGCGACGGTTCGCGCAACGGTATTCGGGTGCGCCGGCTCAAGGACAAGCTCGGCACCCGCTCGGTGGCTTCCGGCGAGGTCGAGTTCGTCGATGCCGAGGCGTTTCTGCTGTCCGGCGAAGCGGGCGCCGACGCAGGTCCGTCCGACGGCAAGGGGCTCGGCCGCATGATGGAGCTGACCAACGCCGCGCGGCTGGGTATTGCACTGTTCGGGCTGGGCAACGCGCGCCGTGCCCTGGTCGAGTCGCTGTGCTACGCCCGGCAGCGGCGAGCGTTCGGCGGAGCGCTGATCGACAAGCCGCTGATGCGGCGCAAGCTGGCCGAGATGATCGTCGACGTCGAAGCCGCCCAAGCGCTGGTTTTTGACGGCACCGGAGCCACCAACCACCGCCAGCCCCGCAGCATGCGGCAACGCATCGCAGTACCTGTCACCAAGCTCAAGGTGTGCCGGCTCGGGATCACCGCGGCGTCGGACGCGATCGAGATCCACGGCGGCAACGGCTATATCGAGACCTGGCCGGTGGCCCGCCTGCTGCGCGACGCGCAAGTGAACACCATCTGGGAGGGCCCCGACAATATCCTCTGTCTCGATGTGCGGCGCGGGATCGAGCAGACTCGTGCGCACGAGACGCTGTTGGCGCGCCTGCGTGACGCGGTGTCAGTCTCTGACGACGACATTACGAGCCTGGTCTCCAGCCGCATCGAGGATCTCGACGCGGCGATCACCGCCTGGGCCAAGCTCGACAGCGGCGTGGCCGAGGCACGGCTGTTCCCGCTGGCCCAGTTCATGGGCGACGTCTACGCCGGAGCGTTGCTTACCGAGCAAGCTGCCTGGGAGCGGGCCACCCGAGGCGGTGACCGCAAGGCACTCGTCGCCCGGTTATACGCGCAACGGTATCTGGCCGATCCCGGGCCGCTGCGCGGGATCGACGCCGATTCCGACGAAGCGCTGGAACGGTTCGACGAACTCGTCGACGGCGCGCTGAAGATCTAACCGGCTTATGCGCGCAACCCGTGACCACACCGGCTACTTCCGTACCGCCGAACATGTCACGATGCGATGTGAATAGCGATAGCGCATGCGATATATCGAGAGCCCCGCCCTTCAAGCACTTCAGACGGAGGTCGGGGAGGATTAGGACGAGCGTGTCGCACATAGCACTGCGATCGGAGTCAGCATGACCGTTCCCGGGCGAGTCCTCGACCTGCACGGCCCCGTATCGGGTTACCACGATTTCCACCCCGACGTCAGCCTGAACTTCCAGTGCAACCGCTGGCTGGAATGGATCGGGCCCGAGGCACACGACGAGATCGCCGCGGCCGTCAGCAACGTCGGCAACTATGAGCAGTGGATCGAGGCGTTTCTCGCCTTGGCCGCGCAGACACGTGCCGCGGGCCGAGTTTTTGCGGCCGCGTATTACGACCGCGCGGCGGAGTTCTTCATACCCCCGCAGGATGCACGCAAGGCAGCGGCCCGGGCACGATTCCTGGAAACGATGCGCGAGCAGTACGGCGTTCACCCCGATCGGATTCCCTACGAGGGTGCGTGGCTGCCCGCCTACGACCTGCGACCTGAGCAATCGTCTACCAAGCACACGATGGTCGTGTTCGGCGGCTACGACAGCTACATCGAGGAGTTCTTGCCGATGCTCGCTGCGATCACCGCGGAGGGTCATCGGGTTGTCGCGTTCGAAGGCCCCGGCCAAGGCAGTGCGCTCGAGGACGCCGGACTGGTCCTCACCCGTGAATGGGAGCGCCCCGTGGCCGCGGTCCTTGACCATTACGGCCTCGACGACGTGACTGCTATTGGCATCTCGCTGGGCGGCGGGTTGGTGATCCGGGCGGCGGCGTTCGAACCGCGGATCCGGCGGGCCGTCGCATGGGACATCCTTGATGACTTTCTAGAGGCTATCGGACGGCTTATAGCACCTGGCGCAGCACAGGTAATCCGTGCTCTGCTCGTGCTGCGTGCCCGCCGGATCCTCAACGCCGCGAGTGCGCGAGCGGCCCGCTCGCGCGTCTCGCAGTGGGGGCTGTGGCAGGGCATGCACATCACCGGCACCACCTCGCCCTATGACTTTTTTGCGTTCGTCCGCGCGCTGACGACCCGCTCGATCTCCGGGCGGGTAACTGCGGACGTTTTGTTGATCGCGGGGGCCGACGACCACTACGTGCCGCTGCACCAACTACACCGCCAAGCAGGCAACCTCACGGCCGCCCGATCAGTCACCACCCGGCTATTCACGGCCGCCGAGCAAGCGAGCAATCACTGCCAGATCGGCAACTTCGGCGCCGCCGTGCGCACCATCCTGTCTTGGGTCGACACCCTCAGCGCGGCATCGCCGCCGAGCTAGACCGGGATCAGTCCGTGCTTGCGCCCGACGCGCCACCACATCTGCTTGTCCCGCAACAGGTGCAGCGACCTGCGTAGCAGGAGCCGGGTTTGGTGCGGCTCGATGACCGCGTCGATGAATCCGCGCTCGGCAGCGATCCACGGGATCGCCATATTGAGGTTGTAGTTCTCGACGAAGGTCTTTCGGATCTCTTGCGCCTCCGGGGCGTTCGGATCCGGGAAACGTTTCATCAGCAGCTGCGCGGCACCATCGGCGCCGATCACCGCGATGCGCGCGGTGGGCCAGGCGAAGTTCAGGTCGGCGGTCAGCTGCTTGGATCCCATCACCGCATACGCGCCGCCGTACGACTTGCGGATCGTGATCGTCACCTTCGGCACGTCGGCCTCCACGACCGCGTACAGGAACCGGCCGCCGCGCTTGATGATGCCGTTCTTCTCCTGCTCGACCCCCGGCAAGAACCCGGGCGTGTCCACCACGAAGACCAGCGGGATGTCGAACGCGTCGCAGAACCGGATGAACCGCGCGGCCTTGTCGGAAGCTTCGTTGTCGATCGCCCCGGACAGGTGCATGGGCTGGTTGGCAACCACTCCCACGGTGCGGCCGTCGACTCGCGCGTAGCCGGTGATGATGGCCTGCCCGCCCTGCGCGGCGACATCGAGGAAATCACCGTCGTCGAAGATCCGCAGCAAGACCTCGTGCATGTCGTAAGCCATGTTGTCGGAATCCGGCACGATGGAGTCGAGCTCCAGGTCGGTCGGGGTGATCTCGGGCTCCAGTCCCGGATTTACGATCGGCGCTTTGTCGAAGCAGTTGGACGGCAGAAACGACAGGAAGTCACGTACGTACTGAAAGGCCGCGGCCTCGGACTCCACCACCTGGTGGATATTGCCGTACGTGGCCTGGTAGTCGGCGCCGCCCAGCTCGTCGAGGCTGACGTCCTCACCCGTGACGTCCTTGATGACGTCGGGACCGGTGACGAACATATAGCCCTGATCGCGCACGGCGACCACCAGGTCGGTCTGGATCGGCGAATACACCGCTCCCCCAGCGCATTTGCCGAGGATGATGGAGATCTGCGGCACCAGTCCGGACAGCAGCTCGTGGCGGCGGCCCAGCTCGGCGTACCACGCCAGCGAGGTGACCGCGTCCTGGATCCGGGCGCCGCCGGAGTCGTTGATGCCGACGATCGGACAGCCGACCATCGCGCACCACTCCATCAGCCGCGAAACCTTGCGGCCGAACATCTCACCGACCGTGCCTCCGAACACCGTCTGGTCGTGGGAGAACACCCCGACCGGCCGGCCGTTGATCATGGCGTGGCCGGTGACAACGCCGTCGCCGTAGAGCGCGTTGGGATCGTTGGGGGTACGTGCCAGCGCACCGATCTCGAGGAAGGTGCCCGGATCGACCAGCGCGTGGATGCGCGCGCGAGCACTGGGGATGCCCTTCTTGTCGCGCTTGGCGGCGGCCTTCTCACCGCCGGGCTCTTTGGCCAACTCGAGGCGAGCGTGCAGCTCGGCCAGCTTTTCGGCGGTGGTGCCCGTCACTACTTGCCTACCTCACTTGTCCGGCTGCGTTGTGCGTCGATCTTGTCCAGCGCCTGGCTCATGTGTTCACCGACCTTGGCGATGATCGGCTCGTCGATGGCCTGGATGTGCTCGCCACCGATCGGCACGACTTCGAGGTCGGAAACGTATTCGCCCCAGCCGCCGTCCGGCTTGCGAACGGCGTACCGCGGCTCGAACATGATCGCGTCGTCATGGTAGCGATCGGCCATGTAGAGGGTGACGTGCCCGTCGTATGGCTGGATCTGGGCGGTGTCGATGGCCCGGTGGTCCAGATACGACGTGCGCTGGTGTTCGATGATCCCGGCCGGGATCTGCACACCGCTCTCTTTGACCGCGTCGAGCACAAACCGGACCTGGCCTTCGTCGTCCAGCTCCTCGAGCTGTTCGTAAGGGATCTCCGGAATGGTGACGTTGAAGGTCTTCTCGGCGAACCGGGCATAGCGGTCCCAGCGCTTGCGGATCTCCTCCTTGGTCTGCGGGATCTCCTCGCCGGCACGTACCGCGTCGATCAGACCCACGAACTCGACGTCTTTGCCCAGTCGCTTGAGCCCGATCGCGCATGCGTAGGCCAGCACGCCGCCCAGCGACCAGCCGGCCAGAATGTATGGCCCGTCGCCCTGCATCTCGATCAACTTCGGCACGTAAGCCGCCGCACGCTCTTCGATCGTGCCTTCGACCCGCTCAAAGCCGTACATCGGAGTGTCCGCCGGCAACCGGTTGAGCAACGGCTCGTAGACCACCGTGGAGCCGCCGGCCGGGTGGAACACGAACACCGGCACCCTCGACGCTTCCTTAGGTCCCTCAGGCCGAGGCCGCAGGGTGCGGACAAACCCGTCGATCTGGCCGGCCTCAAGGTAGCCACGCAACTTGTCGGCCAGCGCCTCGATGTTCTCCGATGTCAGCACGTCCTGGGCGGTGATCGGACCTTCGGCGCGCTCCGAAAGCCGTTGCGCCATCTTGGCGGCGGTGTCACCGTCCAGCTTGGGCAGCGTGTTGAAGATGCCGCCCGGGGACTTGCCCGTGACGATCGCCCACGTGGCGAAGGTGACCCGCTCGGCGGCGTCGCGCGGCGGCACGTCGGAGTTGAGCGCCTTGGCAACCGCCTGCTGGTTGAGCGCCTCTGCGGCGGCTGCGAGGTTGGGCTTCCTGCCGTTACCGGACGGGCCAGAGGGGTCTGTCGGCGGCGGCGGAATAGGAATGTCCGACGCTGGCGGCGATCCCCCGCGAGTCTCCGGCTCAGCTTGCGGGTCGGGTGTCGGCGCTAGCACGGTGCTGGGCGTCGCGCCACTGAGCATCTCGGCCTGCACCTTGGCGATTTCCTCGGCGGTCTGCGTCTTTTGGTACTCGTGCAGCTGCTCCACCTCGTCGCGGTGCTCGATCGCGTACTCGATCAGCTTCTCGACGTTGTAGAGGTTGGCGTCGCGTACTGCTTGCAACTGGATGGGTGGCAGGTCGAAGTCGTATTCGACGCGGTTCTTGATCCGCACCGCCATCAGCGAGTCCAGGCCCAGCTCGATCAGCGGCACCTCCCACGGCAGGTCCTCGGGTTCGTAGCCCATGGCCGCCGCCACGATCGTGCCCAGTCGCTCGGCGATGGTCTCACCGGAGTCCGGCGACCATCGGGTCATGTCGGACGGCATGTAGCGGTTGGTCAGGCTGTCCGACAGCGTTTCGGCCTCGGAGTCTTCGCCAGGAGCCGCCGCCGGGGCTTTCGGCACGCCCGCCGGGACGCCTGCAACCGGAGCCGCGATCGCCGCGCCGGCACCAACCGCGGTTGGCAACGCCCCGGGGGCTACCCCGCCCCGGGCCACCAGCGCGTCGTACACGAGGGTGAAGGACTCGTCGATGCGGGCATGTACCTGAACCGAGGCGCCGCCTGGGTGCCGAGTCATCGTCGTCACCAGCCGGGCGCCCTCCCCGGGCACCGCACGCTGCTCCGCCGCCGTCAAGTGCGCATCTGGAAGCACTTCGGCCGCAGCGGCTTTCACCAACGCCGCCAGATCCGTAAGGCCCCGGGGCGTGTACTCCCAGACGTGGCGGCCATCCGGCAGCGCGACGTGGGCGCCCGGCATGATCACTGAGCTGCTGCCCGAGGAGAAGTGCACGTCCAGCCAGTGCTCTTTGCGCTTGAACCTGGTCGGTGGGATGTTCGCGTAGTCCTCCGGACCGCCGGCCCGGGTGAACAGAGTCCGTATGTCCAGATCGTGGCCGTACACGTAGAGCTGGGCCATGGTCGAGATCATCGACTCGACTTCGTCTTGCGTGCGGGCCAGCGTCGGGATCAGCTGGGCGTCGTGCAGCCCGGCGGACGCTGTGGTCAGACCCACCTGCATCAACGCCACCGGGTTGGGCGCCAGCTCCAGGAACGTGGTGTGCCCGCTGTCGACGGCGTTGCGGATCCCGTGGGTGAAGTAGACGCTGTGGCGCAGGCCCTTCTTCCAGTACTCGACGTCGTGGATCGGCTCGCTGCCCGGTTTGATGTAGCTGCCCTCGTGCACCGTCGAGTAGATCCCGGCGGTCGGGCTCATCGGCTTGATGCCCTGTAGCTCGGCCGTGAGCTCCCCGAGCAGCGGATCCATCTGCGAGGTGTGGCTGGCGCCCTTGGTCTGGAACTTGCGGGCGAACTTGCCTTCGGATTCCGCGCGGGCGATGATCGCGTCCACCTGCTCGGGCGGGCCGCCGATGACGGTCTGGGTGGGTGCGGCGTAAACGCATACCTCCAGGTCGGGGAAGTCGGAGAACACCGTCTTGATCTCATCGGCGGAATACTCCACCAGCGCCATCAACCGGATGTACTCGCCGAACAGCATCGCCTCGCCCTCGCCCATCAGGTGCGAGCGCGAGCAGATCGCCCGGGTGGCGTCTCGCAGCGACAAGCCACCGGCGAAATACGCCGACGCGGCTTCACCCAGCGACTGGCCGACCACCGCGGCGGGTTTGGCCCCGTGATGCTTGAGCAGCTCACCCAGCGCGATCTGGATCGCGAAGATGGTGACCTGGGTGGTCTCGATGCCGTAGTCCTGCGAATCGTCCAGGATCAGCTCCAGCACCGAGTAGCCCAGCTCGTCCTGAACCAGTGCGTCGACCTTCTCGATCCACTCGGCGAAAACCTGGTTGCGCAGATACAGGCTCTTGCCCATCTTGCGGTGCTGCGCGCCGAACCCGGCGAGCACCCACACCGGGCCGTTGGTCACCGGCCCGTCGACGCTGAACACGTTCGGCCGCTGCTTGCCCTCGGCGACCGCCCGCAAACCCTTGATGGCCTCGTCGTGGTCGTGGGCCAGCACCACCGCGCGCGAGCGGCCGTGATTGCGCCGCGACAACGACCGGCCGATCGACTCCAGCGACGACGCCTGTCCTTCGGGGCTTTCCATCCAGTCGGCCAGCTCGGCGGCCGCGGCCTTCTTGCGTGAGGTCAGAAACGCCGATACTGCGAGCGGAATCAGGGGCTTAGAAACCTCTTGGGCAACCTCTTGCGCCGCAAGCTCTTCCAGCGCAGCCTCTTTGAGCCGCAGTGCCTCTTCGGTGAGGCCCGGCAGGCCCCCGCAACCGGGAGGGGTCCCCGCTCCGCAGGGGAGTGCCCCCACGGGCTCTTCCTCTTCGGCCGCGGCTGCGCCGGTGATGATCTCGCCGTACTCGTCGAAGGGCAGCGAGTGGCCTTCGAACGTGGGCGTTTCGGTCGCTTCGGCGGCTGCCTTTGGCTCGGGCTCGGGGTCCGGTTCACGCTCGATGACATCGCGCGGCAGCACCTCGCGCACCACCAGGTGTGCGTTGGCTCCGCCGAAGCCAAAACTCGACACCCCGGCGAGCGCGTAGCCGCCATAGCGTGGCCAGTCGGTCACCCTGTCGATCACCTTCAGGCGCAGCGCGTCGAAGTCGATGTACGGGCTGGGTCCGGCGAAGTTGATCGACGGCGGCAGCTTGTCATGCTGCAGCGCCAGCACCACCTTGGCCATGCTGGCCGCACCGGCCGCCGACTCCAGGTGGCCGACGTTGGTTTTCACCGCGCCCAGCAGTGCCGGCCGATCGGCGGGACGCCCCCTACCGACGACGCGGCCCAGCGCCTCGGCCTCGATCGGGTCACCGAGGATGGTGCCGGTGCCGTGCGCCTCGATGTAGTCGACGGTGCGCGGATCGATGCCGGCGTCCTTGTAGGCCCGGCGCAGCACGTCGGCCTGTGCGTCCTGGTTGGGCGCGATCAGGCCGTTGGACCGACCGTCGTGGTTGACCGCACTGCCCGCGATCACGGCCAGGATCTGGTCACCGTCGCGCCGAGCGTCGTCGACCCGCTTGAGCACCAACATGCCGGCGCCCTCGGAGCGGGTGTAGCCGTCAGCGTCCGACGAGAACGACTTGATCCGGCCGTCGGGAGCCAGCACCGCGCCGATCTCGTCGAAACCGAGGGTCACCATCGGCGTGATCAGCGCGTTGACGCCGCCTGCGACCACCACGTCGGCTTCGCCGTTTCGCAATGCCTGCACACCCTGGTGCATTGCCACCAACGAACTCGAGCACGCGGTGTCGATGGTGACCGAAGGCCCGCGGAAGTCGTAGAAGTACGACACCCGGTTGGCGATGATCGAGCTGCTGGTGCCCGTGATGGCGTAGGGGTGGGCGACCGTCGGGTCGGAGACGGCCAAGAAACTGTAGTCATTGGTGGAGCTGCCGATGTACACGCCGACGGCCCGGCCGCGCAGGCTCGACGCCGGGATGCGGGCGTGCTCAAGTGCCTCCCAGGTCAGCTCCAGCGCCATCCGCTGTTGGGGGTCGATGTTGTCGGCTTCGGTCTTGGCCACCGCGAAGAACTCGGAGTCGAATCCCTTGATGTCCTTCAGGTAGCCGCCGCGGGTGCGGGCCTGCGCGACGCGCTGAGCCAGCCGTGGCTCTTCGAGGAATTCCGACCAGCGACCCTCGGGCAGGTCGGTGATCGCGTCGCGGCCTTCCAGCAGCGCCTGCCAGGTTTCGTCGGGGCTGTTCATATCGCCGGGCAGCCGGGTGGACAAGCCCACGATCGCGATGTCGACGCGCTCCGCCGGGCCGTTGCGCGACCAGTCCGCGTTGTCGTCGGCCGCTGTGTCCGTTTCGGGTTCGCCCTCGATAATCCGGGTCGCCAGCGATTCGATGGTCGGATGCTGGAAAGCCACCGCGACCGACAGCGTGACACCGGTCGTGTCTTCGATATCGGCGGCCATCGCCACGGCATCCCGCGACGACAAGCCCAGTTCCACCATCGGCACCGACTCGTCGATCTCGTCCGGTGACTTCCCGACGGCCTTGCCCACCCAGTTACGCAGCCACTGCCGCATCTCGGGGACCGTCATGTCGGACTTCTTGGCGGGTACGTCCCCACCAGCGACCGGGGTGGCGTTTCCGGAGTTGTCGAAGTTCTCCAATGGGTCAGATTCTGTGTCAGCCATGGTTCTGCGGATTCAGTCTGTCGCGCTGGCGAAGGCCGTCGGGGAACCGACACCGCTGCGCAGACTGCCGTCTAGGTAGGCGGCACGGCACGCGCGGCGCCCGATCTTGCCGCTGGAGGTGCGGGGGATCGTTCCGGCCTGCACCAGCAGCAAGTCGCGCACGGTTACCCCGTGGCGCACGGCGATGGCCGCCCGGATGTCGTCGGCGATGGGCTGGTAGTCGAGCTTGTGCGTACCGGCGGCGCGCTCGGCGACGATCACCAGCTGCTCGGAGGTGTCCTCGGGATCGAACTTGAGGCCGGCGTGAGGGTTGTCGAACACTGCTTGAGGCAGCTGGTTGGCCGGGACCGAGAACGCGGCCACGTAGCCGGTGCGCAGTGCCCGGCTGGCTTCCTGCGCCGAGTACTCCAGGTCCTGCGGGTAGTGGTTGCGCCCGTCGATGATGACCAGGTCCTTGATGCGGCCCGCTATATAGAGGTGTCCCTTGTAGTAGGTGCCGTAGTCGCCGGTGCGTACCCACAGCCCGTCGTCTGCGGCGCCCTCGGCGTGTGACTGGCTGATGCGCGACTTGAGGATGTTGCGGAAGGTCTCGTTGGTTTCTTCTTCCTTGCCCCAGTAGCCGGTGCCCAGGTTCTGGCCGTGCAACCAGATCTCACCGATGTGCCCGTCCGGCAGCTCGCTGGCCGAGTCAGGATCGACGATGACCGCCCACTCGTCAACACCGGTGACGCCCGCGGAAACCTGCGCGACGGCGTTCGGCACATCGGGAGCCACCTCGACGAAGCGCTGATTGTTGAGCTCGTCGCGGTCGACATGGATGACTGTGGGCACCTCGTCCATCGGGGTGGTGGAGACGAACAGCGTCGCCTCGGCCAACCCGTAGGACGGCTTGATCGCGGTCTCCCGCAGACCGTAGGGCGCGAACGCCTCATAGAACTTGCGCATTGACGCCGGGGACACCGGCTCGCTGCCGTTGAGGATCCCCTTGACGTTGCTGAGGTCCAGCGGCGGCTCACCCTCTTTGGGGACGCCGCGCACCGCGGCATGCTCGAAGGCGAAGTTCGGCGCGACGGTGAAGACCTCGCAGTCCGGGCCGTCCTCGGGCTTGCGCGCCATCTCCCGGATCCACCGGCCGGGCCGGCGCACGAACGCGGCCGGCGTCATGAAGGTGAAGTTGTGGCCGAGCACCGGTGACAGCAGCGCCGTGATCAGGCCCATGTCGTGGAAGAAAGGCAGCCAGCTGAGCCCGCGGTCGCCTTCCTTGCCCTCGAGTCCGACCAGCACCTGCAACACGTTGGTGGGCAGATTGCGATGGGTGATCTGCACGCCGGTCGGGGTGCGGGTGGAGCCGGAGGTGTACTGCAGGTAGGCGATGGTGTTGTCGTCGGCCACCGGCTCCTGCCAGGTGGAGGCGACCTCGTTGGGCACCGCGTCGACGGCGATGACGCGGGGGCGCTCCTTGGCCGAACGGGCGCGGATGAACTTGCGGACGCCTTCGGCGGCGTCGGTGGTGGTCAGGATCGTCGAGGGGGCGCAGTCGTCGAGTACGGCGTGCAGACGGCCGACGTGACCCGGCTCGGCCGGGTCGAACAACGGCACCGCGATCCTGCCGGCATACAGCGCGCCGAAGAAGGCAACGAGGTAGTCCAGGTTCTGCGGGCACAGGATGGCGATCCGGTCACCGGGCTGGGTGACTTGCTGCAGACGGGCTCCCACAGCGCGGTTGCGGGCGCTGAAGTCGGCCCACGAGATGTCGCGTGCCACACCGTCACGTTCGGTGGAGAAGTCAATGAATCGATACGCCAGCCTATCGCCACGCACCTTCGCCCATTTTTCAACGTGACGAACCAGGTTGGTGTTATCCGGGAACCTGATCTTTCCGTTGACGATGAACGGGTTGTGGTACGCCATGCCACTTTCTCCTGTCACAACACAATGAGGTCGGCTGCTCCGACGTTATATCTGCGCGCGGGCCGGCCCCCGTCACGGCGCAGGCTTACGCGAGCGTCGATTGGGTGCCAGCTTCGACCCAAAAGGGTCACAACCACAATGCTCTTACTTTTCTCTTAATGTTAAGGGGCGGCGGGCGGCAGACCAAATCACAAGGTACCGCTGATCGGGCCCGGTACCGGCCTACTAAGCGGCTGTGTCCCACTGCCCGGCTTCCCCCACACGTGGGTGGTACCCCCACCCCCGCAAGCGGGTGGGGGTACTCCCCTGCGGAGCGGGGACCCCTCCCACTTGCAGGGGAGTGCCTCCACCTCGGGCCGATCCGGCCCGCATCGTCGCCCGGCCATGTCATCCATGTTTGGGATGCGGCGCGTTTTCGATGAGCGTATGCGCCCAGTTCAACGTCCAATCGGTCGCCGGTACCCCATCCAGGTTCCAGAACTGGGTGGTGACATACATCGCGTGGACCGGCTGGCCGGCGCCGCCGGCCAGCGTGTTCAGCGTGTTGGGCAAGTTGGCGATGCTAAACGCCTCGTCCGGGGCGGCGCAGATGAGGTCACCCCGGGCGCAGATCTCGTTGGTCTTGCTGTTGAGCGCACCGAAACCACCTGGCCGGGCACCGGTCATGGTCAAACCGAGCCCGGACAACACCGGCACCTCTTGCAAGGTGACCTCGGCGCCCTGACCCGGCGGATCGGGCCCGATATCGTTGCCCACCCCCTCCTGGCGACGACCGTCGGCGATCAGCGTCACACCGAGTACCAGGTCGTCGTCGACGGGTCCGCGGCCATTGCCGATATCGCTGGCGATATCACCGGCGATCACCGCGCCCTGGGAAAAGCCCATCAGCACGTAGCTGGTCAACGGGCACTTGTTGGTCATGTCGGTCATCGCTTGGACAGTCGCGCGGGTGCCTTCTGCCCGGCTGTCGTTGTAGGACATCTGTGTGTCGCCGCTGAGCGGATTGTGGAACTGCGCCGTGTAGGCAACCGTGTACGTCTGTACCCGGGACGAGGGGAACTGCTGGGAGATTGGCGTAGTCACCGTGCGTAGCAATGCATTTGGGAACTGCATTGGGTTAAGTGGGTCGTCCTGCGGGGACGACTCCCACGTACCCGGCACGGCGATCAACTGCACGTCCGGGCAGGAAGCGTCTTGAAACGCGGGTCGGGGCTTGTGCGGATGGGTTGTCGTCGAGGACGGAGGCAGCACGCCGGGCGGCACCGCGCTGGGCGGTGATTGGGGGCTGCGCAACATGACCACCGCGGCCACGATGACCAACAACACGACGCCAGCCATCGTGAGGGCGGCAACCCAGGCGAGGATTCGGCGGCGTTTACGCCGGGCGTTTGTGGCCATGTTCTCCTGCTAACAGAGTCGGTAGGTCCGTCGATAGCTCCGGGTGCGATTGCGATGGGTCGTGGCGTCGCGCACCCCGACCGTCCGAGCGCATCCGCGCCGCGTGGTGACGCGGCCGTCCCACCCTCTGCTGCACCCCCTACACGGTACCGGCTCGCCGCACGGCGTTGTCCGTCCTCCTGCCGCCGCCAGGCGGCACGCGGTCTTGTCTGGGACGGCCTGCCTAGCGAATGGCGCCGACGATCTCGCCCGACATGGCACCCAGCTGCCCCGACCACGGGCCCCAGCCGTTGTCACCGCCGCCCGGGAAGTCAAAGTGACCGTTGTGCCCGCCGACGCTGCGGTACTGCTGGTAGAACTCCCGGGAGCTGCCCATCGCCGCGCCGGCTTGGCCGATCATGGCGGCGGGATCGCTGGCCCCCATGTCGGTCGGGCTGTAGACCCACACGCGGGTGTTGTTTTGCGCCAACAGCGAGGCGTGCACGTACGGGTCGTGCCACTTCCACCGGCCAAGCTGCGGGGCGCCCCACATTCCGTTGCCGTCCACGCCGCCGAACTGCTGCAGGCCGGCCAGAATCGCTCCGTTGTAGTTGGTGCTCGACGGGTACAGGAACCCCGACAGTGAGCCGGCGAAGCCGAAGCGGTCGGGGTGGAAGGCAGCCAGCGCCATCGCGGCATAGCCCCCCTGAGAGGCACCCACAGCGGCATGCCCACCGGGCGCCAGACCCTTGTTGGCGGCCAGCCAATCGGGCAGCTCGCTGGACAGGAAGGTGTCCCACTGCTTGCTGCCGTCCTGCTCCCAGTTGGTGTACATGCTGTACGCGCCGCCAGCCGGCGCCACCACCGAGATCCCCTTGCCGGCCAGCGTGTTCATCGCATTACCAGCGGTGACCCAGTTGCTGACATCCGGGGCGGCGTCGAAGGGATCCAGCAGATACACCGCGTGCGGCCCGCCGGCCAGGAACGCCACCGGGATGTCACGGCCCATCGCGGCCGACGGAACCATCAGGCTTTCGTAACCCGCTGCCTTGGCCTTGCCGGTGGATCCCGCCGTCACCGTCACACCGCCAAACCCGACCGATAGTGCGGCAACGCAGAACACCCGCAGAAGCGCTGACAGCCCGCGTACGCCCCTCATGTCCACCCTCCATCGTCTAGTCCGCTGTGTGTGCACAGTAACCAGCGCCGCAGCAAGGCCGACTCGCAGGGTAGTGAAATGGACCACACCCGGTGAGGATCCGGGAAAAACGACTAGCGGCGGCAACCCCGAAGGGTCCCCGCCGCTAGTCGCATTGCTATGGCTTAGGTGCCTTGGCTGGCACCGGTACCGGCGCCACCGCTGTTGGGCGTCGCGCCCAGCGTCCGCTGCAGGTCAGGCTTCATGGCGTTGACCTGCTGACCCCAGTACTCCCAGCTGTGGGTGCCGTTAGCGTCGAAGTTGAACACCGCGTTGTGACCGCCGGCGGCGTTGTACGCGTCCTGGAACTTCAGGTTGCTGGTCCGCACGAAGCCCTCCAGGAACTTGGCGGGCAGGTTGTCGCCACCCAGGTCTGACGGCTTGCCGTTACCGCAGTACACCCAGATCCGGGTGTTGTTGGCGACCAGCTTCCCGACCTGCAGCGACGGGTCGTTGCGCGCCCATGCGGGGTCTTCCTTCGGTCCCCACATGTCCGCGGTCTTGTAGCCTCCGGCGTCGCCCATGGCCAGGCCGATCAGCGACGGCCCCATGCCCTGGGACGGGTCCAACAGCGCCGACAGCGAGCCGGCGTAGATGAACTGGTTGGGGTGGTAGACCGCCAAGATCAGCGCCGACGACCCGGCCATCGACAGACCGACCACGGCGCTGCCGGTCGGCTTGACCTGCTTTTGGGCGGACAGGTACTGCGGCAGTTCGCTGGTCAGGAAGGTTTCCCACTTGTAGGTGGTGCAGCCGGTCTTGCCGCAGGCGGGCTTGTACCAGTCGGAGTAGAAGCTGGACTGCCCGCCGACCGGCATGACCACCGAAATGCCCGATTGGTAGTACCACTCGAACGCGGGGGTGTTGATATCCCAGCCGTTGTAGTCGTCCTGCGCGCGCAAACCGTCGAGCAGGTAAAGCGCAGGCGAATTAGCGCCACCGCTTTGGAACTGAACCTTGATGTCGCGGCCCATACCCGCGGAGGGAACCTGCAGGTACTCCACCGGCAGACCCGGGCGCGAGAACGCCCCGGCCGTCGCCGATCCCCCCACAGCGCCGATCAGGCCCGATAGCAGGGCCGCGCCAATGACCCCCACCACGAGCCGGCGCGGCATACGCGCCACGGCGCCGCGAAACCTGTCAACAAGCGTCATCCTTGCTTCCTCATCATCCTTTCGGCGCATCCTTCGTTGGGCGCATCCTCGATTACGTAGGACTGCACGCGCTTTGGGCGCAGCAGTGCCCGTGTAGTCAACCACACCTTCGGTCATCCGCTCGCATCGAGCAGGTCAGGCAAACCCTCATTCGGCCGTCGTTCCCAGTGATTTTCAGGCCGCACACGGGGTGTGGAGAATGACGTTTCCGCATGTGCTTGACCGTCGTTGCGCACTGGTGAGAGCGCAAATGTGATCTTGCTGTCAATATCCGGGGAACGGCCGACCGTGATTGGTTCGGGATCTGTTGAAAATTATCTCCCCGACTGCTCACTCGCGAGCAGGCGGCGGGACCCCCTCGGGCACCGGGAGCCCACACCTGGCGAGCTCGAAGAGCGGCACACGATCGATGCGGTACCGGGTGTATTCGAAGGAATGCAGAAAGTTGGACACGAAGCGATGCGAGGTCATTGGGGCGCGCACCGAGCTCAGCACCTCCTGGGTCTCGGGGCATTGCAGGGCCGCCACCGCCTGTGCGACCCAGTTCGCATCCAGGTAGCCCGGAATCCCCGGATACAGCTTCACCCACGGGCCGTCGGCGATCACCCAGTCCGGGAAGAGGTTCTTGTCATGCCCGATCCGGCCGTGCTTCAGCCGGTCCGTGTGTTGCGCGAGCGGGTTTGCCAGACCGATTTGGTCGATCACCCTGACATCGAGCCCCACGTTCATGCCCACCATGCCAAGGTTGGTGAAAAACACTGTGTGCTGCGGCTTTTGGGGCGCTTTGCTGTCGGGAGCGCTTCCCGGCGCAGGCGGTGGCGGCCGCATCATCGGTACCAGATCCCACTGCGTGTAGTTGCCAGACGGCAGCAACAACGCCCCGTCCGGAGTGTTGTCGAGCGCTGTCAGGACCGCAGCCATCCTCGGGTAACCCAGGTAGTCGGCGGCGGTCAGCGGGTGTGCGTGACCGGTAGCCTGCGCATAAAAACGGCGCTCGTCGACAATGCCCGAGTAGGTGACGTGGGTGGCGTCGTCACCCATGCCCGGCGAGTTTGCTGCCCACAGCGACCAGCCCGCGATCCCCAGCCACAGCACGCTGGCTGCACCGGCCACCCACAGACCGGTCTCGCGCGAGTAGTCCTTGGCATCGGGAACTGGCACCGGGATGACGGCCACCGGAGCCAGCAAACAAAATAGCGGTGCCAGCAATACCCGGGCGTGCATGAAATCGCCGCCTTGCCGAATCCAGTACAGCGCCTGCAGCAGCCCGCTGACGAGGACGAAGGCCACCACGGCCGGCGGACTTTGCACAGCCCGGGCCACCCGACCGTAGTTAGGCGCCAATGCGGGGCGCAGGAACGACGGCCGGCGGCGCGCTGCCATCAACAGCAGTCCCAGCGGCACGAGGAGCACCACCGGCGCCCATAGCGCGTACGGCGCGTTGAAATTCAAGAGATAGATCATGCCCTGTGACCACTTGTCGCCGGCCGCGTCCTTGGCCAGGGCGGTACCCGGCACCAGCAGGCCGTAGTAGCCCATCCGGAAGATCTCATAGGCGACCGGCAGGAATCCGCCGGCGACCACGATCAGCACGCGACGCTGCCAGGTGCGGGCCGCGATCAGCATCATGATCAGCGCCAGCCCGCCCATCAGCGCCAGCTCGGGCCGGACCAGAACGCTGCACCCCGCGACGAAGGCCAGTGCGCCGTTGAAAACCGGGTTGTAGGGACGGGTCCGCAGGGGTTGCGACCAGCACACCATCATCCACCACAGCAAACCCAGATACGCCAGCGTCAACCCACTCTCCAGGCCGGAGGTGGCGAAGTCACGCGACGGCGGCAGCGCCATGTAAACCAACGCCCCGGCGGGCAGCATGATGGCCCGGCGACCTCGCAGGCTGGGTGCGTACAGGCGGCCGGTACCCAACATGAGCAGTGCCACGCCCAGCACGGAAAGTACCAGGGCCAGAGCCAGCGCCACGTATTCCATGCGCATCGGCCCGCCGACCCAGCTTCCCACATACAGCAAATAAGTCCACGCCGTGGAGGTGTTGGCTTCCACGCGCTCGCCCATGTTGAACACCGGGCCGTTGCCGGCCAACAGATTGCGCACCGTACGCAGCACGATCAGTCCGTCGTCGGCCATCCAGCGTCGTTGCCAACTCCCCCAACCGAACAGCACTGCGACCACCGCCACGCTGATCCAGAGGCTGAACCGCACCACGGTGTCGTACCTGAACACCGGCCAAACCACCCGGCTAACCACCGGCCGACGGCGGATCGCAGCGCCATTTAGGCCCTTTGGGCCTGTCAGTCCGGGGCTAGCCGAAGGCAACAGCGGCTCCCACTGTTGCGATCCAAACCAGAAACAGCAGCTGTAACACCCGGTCACGCAGCGCGATGTCTTCGGGCTCCCCGGCCAGCCCGCCGTCGACATCCACCGCATAGCGCAGAATCGCGATGGTGAACGGGACCATCGAGACCGCGAACCAGGACCCCGAATGGCGGTCACGCTCGAACGCCCACAGCCCGTAGCACACCACCAGCGCGGTGGCCGACATCGTCCAGACGAACCGCAGGTAGGTGCTGGTGTAACTCTCCAGCGCCTTGCGGATCGCCGCGCCGGTGCGCTCGGCCAGTTGCAGTTCGGCGTAGCGCTTGCCGGCCACCATGAACAGGGACGCGAACGCCGCCGCCAGCAAAAACCATTGCGACAACGGGATATTGGCGGCCACACCGCCGGCGATGGCGCGGAGTAAATATGCCGACGACACGATGCAGATGTCCATCACCGCTTGGTGCTTGAGGCCGAAGCAGTACCCGAGCTGCATGCCGATGTAGACGGCGATCACCAGCGCCAGGTTGGGCGTCAGCCACCAGGCAATGGCCAGCGAGGCCGCGCCCAGCACCACAGCGAGGGTGTAGGCCAGCCACTCGGGCACCACACCGGCCGCGATCGGGCGGAACCTCTTGGTGGGGTGCTCCCGGTCGGCCTCAACGTCGCGCACGTCGTTGACCAGGTATATCGACGAGGCCGCCAGGCAGAACACCACGAACGCCACGGACACCTTGGTCAGCACCTCGGCGTAGTCGTAGCGGACCGGCCCGCCCAACGCGGCCAGTGGCGCGGCCAGCACCAGCACGTTCTTCACCCATTGCCGTGGGCGAATCGCCTTGACCACCCCGATGAACAGGTTTGCCGGAGGTCCGGTCTCCACGTCTTCACTCATCCGGCACGCTCCATCCCGACCCGCGACCCCTACCAAGCCAGAGTGCAAGGCGCGCGACGACGGCGCCCAGCGCCACGCCGAAAGCCACGTCGCTGGGATAGTGCACCCCCAGCAATATCCGCGACAGCGCCATCGGGGGCACCAACATTACGGGTAGGGGCAGCCCGGTGGTTCGGCCCATCAGGATGGCCGCGGCTGTGGTGGAGGTGGCATGCGCCGACGGAAAGCTGAACTGACTGGGCGTTCCGACATTCACCGCGACGGCCGGATGATGCGGCCGTTTGCGCCGCACCAGCCGCTTGATCAGCACGGCGGCCGCGTGCGCGACGAACGCACCGGCCCCAGCCACCAGCCAATCCCAGCGACGTCTCGGCATCAGCACCGCACCGAGCAACGCCACGGCCAGCCAGCCGATGCTGTGTTCGCCGAAGTGGGACAGTCCTCGCGCCATGGTCAGCAGGCCCGGGCGGTCAGCCAGCGCCGACTGAACGGCGACCATCGCGGCCACTTCGCCGCGCGGAGCGGCCAATTCAGGCATGCTCTGGCTCGTTGTCAGCTGCCGGCTGGGGGTACCACCCGCTTGCGGGGGACAACGCCGTCTCCCACTTCTGCTTGCTGGACAGCACCAGCAGCGCATCCCGGTACACCCGGCGCATCTCGTCGAACCGGCTGACCAGCTGACGCTGACGGCGCAGCGACTTAAACAGCAACGAGAACATCTTGCGCCGATCGCGTTGGCGGTAGACCACGCCGCACCCGTCGGCAGTCGTGACGGTGGCGCCGTCGACCGTGCACAGCCGGAACCAGCGCGCGTCCTGGGTCGGCACATTGAACTCTGGGCGCTGATGGTGGGCGGGGTCGGCGACCTTGAGGTTATGCAATATCCCGCGGGCCAGTCGGTAACTGATGGACAGCGGGTTCACCGGCGGTTTCATCGCCTTGCTTTGGTGCAACGGCGGCGGCAATTCGCTCGCCGCCGGAAGGACGACCGCATCCGGGTATTCCTTACGCATGCGGTGCACTTCGGGCAGCGCCGTTTCCAGAATCGAGAAGATGTGCTCAGGGCCGGCGAGGAAGTCGTCGATGGCCTTGTTCTGGATCGCTACCGTTGAATATTCAAGGCAGGCAAGGTGTTTCAGCGTTGCCTTCAGGTGGCTGCGGACCAGGCCGGTGATGTCACCATCCCAGTGCATCGCCGCCACCACCAGCCGGTTGCGCAGATGGAAGTAGGCCTGCCAGTCGATGGCGTCGTCCTTGTCGCTCCAGGCCATGTGCCAGATCGCTGCGCCGGGCAGGGTGACCGTCGGATAACCGTGCTCGGCGGCCCGTAGACCATAGTCGGCATCGTCCCATTTGATGAACAGCGGCAGCGGCTGTCCCAGCTCTTCGGCGACCTGCCGGGGGATCATGCACGTCCACCAACCGTTGTAGTCGACATCGATGCGGCGGTGCAGCAGCTTGCTCTTGATGTTGTTGTCGTTCAACGGATATTCGGCGAAGTCGTGGTCGTATTCGGCGTGCGGCGCGGCGGTCCACATGAAGTTCGACCGGTTCACGACTTCGCCCATGATGTGCAGATGCGACGGCTCCTGCAGGTTGAGCATCTGGCCGCCCACCAGCATTGGGCTCTTGGCGAAGCGGTGCATCGCCAACACCCGCAGAATCGAATCCGGCTCGATGCGGATGTCGTCGTCCATGAACAGAATCTGCTGACAATCGGTGTTTTTCAGCGCCTCGTACATCACCCGGCTGTAGCCGCCGGAACCGCCCAGATTGGGCTGGTCGTGGATGGACAGCCGATCACCCAGCCGGGCAGCCGCAGCGGGGAAGTCCGGATGATCGCGCACCTTGCGGATACCCTGATCGGGCACGATCAATGCCCTAATCACCTTGTCCACCAACGGGTCTGCGGTGAGTTCGGCCAGCGCGTTGACGCAGTCCGCGGGGCGGTTGAAGGTAGGGATGCCGACGGCGATGTTGGCCTCACCCGGAGCCGGCTCGGTCGCATACCAGCCCCCGCTGAGCAGCCTGACCGCGGTGTCGGTGGTGATGTCGAACCAGATCCAGCCGCCGTCCTCGAACGGCTGCAGCCCCACCTCGACCTCGACCACGACGGGCTTATCCTCGGCACCGGCGAACTGGCGGCCCTCGACGAAGATCCGCGCACCGGTGGCTTTGGTGCGGTAGACGTCGACGCGGCCGGCTCCAGTCAACTCGACCCGCAACACCACCGACTTGCAGGTCGTCCAGCGCCGCCAGTAGCTGGCCGGAAATGCGTTGAAGTACGTGGCGAACGACACCTCGGACTCCGCACCGATCTGCAGCGAGGTGCGGGTCGTCGCATGCGCGCGCCGGGAGTTGGTGGTCGACTCCTCCAGGTACAGCTTGCGCACGTCGAGGGGCTCGCCCGCACGCGGCAGGATTATTCGCGCCAGCAGGCTCACGGCAGTCATTCGCGCGTCTCTCCGTCCAGAGGAACGCCGTCGCGCAGGTGCGGCGCGAGGATGTTGTCGTACGTGTTCAGTGCGCTGGCAATGGCCATATGCATATCCAGATACTGATAGGTGCCCAGCCGCCCGCCGAACAGCACCTTCGATGACGCGGTCTCGGACTTCGCCCTCGCCCGATAGGCGGCCAACAGGGCGCGGTCGGCCTCGGTGTTGATCGGATAGTAGGGCTCATCGTCGTCTTCGGCGAACCGGGAGTACTCCCGCATGATCACTGTCTTGTCGGTCGGGTAGTCGCGCTCGGGGTGGAAGTGACGGAACTCATGGATGCGGGTGTAGGGCACGTCGAGATCGTTGTAATTCATCACCGGCGTGCCCTGAAAATCCCCGATGGGTAACACCTCCACCTCGAAGTCCAGGGTGCGCCAACCGAGCCGGCCTTCGGCGTAGTCAAAGTAGCGGTCCAGCGGGCCGGTATAGACAACTGGTGCCTCCGGACTGTCCGCGCGCAGTTGTTCGCGGACATCGAACCAGTCGGTATTGAGCCTGACCTCGATGCGGTCATCGGCGGCCAAATTTTCCAGCCACGCCGTGTAACCGTTGACCGGCAGGCCCTCGTAGGTGTCGTTGAAGTATCGGTTGTCGAAGGTGTAGCGCACCGGCAGCCGGGTGATGTTGGCCGCCGGCAATTCCTTGGGGTCGGTCTGCCACTGCTTGGCGGTGTAGCCCTTGACGAACGCCTCGTAGAGCGGCCGGCCGATCAGGGAGATGGCCTTCTCCTCGAGGTTCTGCGCGTCAGCGGTGTCGATCTCAGCGGCTTGCTCGGCGATCAACTGCCGCGCTTCCTGGGGAGTGAAGTACTTGCCGAAGAACTGCGACACCAGGCCCAGTCCCATCGGGAACTGGTATGCCTGCCCGTTGTGCATTGCGAATACGCGGTGGCGGTAGTCAGTGAACTCGGTGAACTGCCGCACGTAATCCCAGACCCTCTTATTAGAGGTGTGGAACAGGTGGGCACCGTACTTGTGGACCTCGATGCCGGTCTGCGGCTCGGCCTCGGAATATGCGTTGCCACCGATATGCGGGCGCCGTTCGACGACGAGCACGCGCTTCCCGAGTTGGGTAGCCACGCGCTCGGCAATGGTCAGGCCGAAGAATCCGGAGCCGACGACGAGAAGGTCGAAACGAGCGGTCATCGGTTGCTTAGGGTATCTGACCGCGCGGGCCTACCCCATTTGGCGAGCCTGGGGAGTCGGGGTTCGGCCAGGTAATAATGGCCTTCGGGATGTCTCGAATCCGCGGTCGCGGTCAAGGTCGCAATTGCCTCACGATTCAATATCATCACTCTAGTCACAGTAATCTCACTCGTACCATCGACTCTGTGTGGTTCATGCCGGATACGACGGGCAGGACACGCCGACACAACACATTAGTCCAGATTGAGGAGACTTCCGTGCCGAACCGACGCCGACGCAAGCTTTCGACAGCCATGAGCGCGGTCGCCGCCCTGGCAGTCGCGAGTCCTTGCGCATACTTCCTGGTTTACGAATCGACCGCGGGCAGCAAGCCGCCCGAGCACCACGAGTTCAAGCAGGCGACGGTAATGGCCGACCTGCCCGGCGAGCTGATGGGCGCGCTGTCGCAGGGACTGTCGCAGTTCGGGATCAACTTGCCGCCAATACCCGTCCTGAGCGGCACGAGTGGTACCAGCACTCCGGGCCTGACCAGCCCAGGGTTGGGGACTCCGGGCCTGACCAGTCCGGGTCTGACCAGTCCGGGTCTGACCAGTCCGGGTCTGACCAGTCCGGGTCTGACCAGTCCGGGTCTGACCAGTCCGGGTCTGACCAGTCCGGGTCTGACCAGTCCGGGTCTGACGCCAGGGACGACGACGCCCGGGCTGACCACGCCCGGAGCCGGGCTGACACCGACGCCGGGCACGGGGCTGACCACGCCCGGTGCCGGGCTGACGCCGACGCCGGGTACGGGGCTGACCAGCCCCGGGCTGACCAACCCAGCACTTTCCAACCCCGCGTTGACCAGCCCCGCCGGGATCACACCCGGGGTTGGTGCTGCCAACGAGGTGCCGATCACCTCGCCGGCCGGATTGGACCCGGGTGCCGATGGCACCTACCCGATCCTCGGTGATCCGTCGACACTGGGCGGCGCTTCGCCGATCGGGACCGGCGGCACCGGCACCGGCACCGGCGGCAGCAGCGGCGGCGGTGGGCTCATCAACGACGTGATGCAAGCCGCCAACCAGTTGGGCGCCGGTCAGGCCATCGACCTGCTCAAGGGTGTGTTGATGCCTGCGATCATGCAGGGCGTCCAGCAGGGCGGCGCGGCCGCGCCGGGTGCCGCTGGCGGCCTGCCGGGTGCCGCTGGTGCTCTGCCGGGTGCCGCTGGTGCTCTGCCGGGTGCCGCTGGTGCTCTGCCGGGTGCCGCTGGCGCCCTGCCGGGTGCCGCTGCGCCGGCCGCCGCCCTGGCGGCGGCACCAGCACCAGCATTGCCTCCCGTCTAGAGCTCCGGGGAACCTGTCACCTGACGGCACCGCAGAGTCGCTGGACTCGGCACCTAGCAACCTACCCAGCAACTAAATCTCTGCGGTGCCGTCGAACACGTTTTCGTGGAGTTTCTGCACGCATATATCGTGTCGCCTCATAAATAACAATAGAAACACACGTAACATCGGCTCGTGTCGTCCCGCAGCCGCGCGCCAACGATGTTGCTTACCGCCATCGCGGCGACCGCCGTCATCGTCTCGTGGGTGGCGGACGCGACAAGCGATCGCGGCACCCACTCCCCGCCGCCGACTCGCGACACCCAACTCGCCGAGCAACCTCTGATCGGGCTCGGCGGCGGTGTCACGCGTTCGCGAACTCACCCAGGCCACACCGTTTTCCTTGGTCGCGCTCACCGGCGACCTGGCCGGCACCTCGACACGGGTGCGCGCAAAGCGCCCCGACGGTTCGTGGGGGCCCTGGTATCAGACCGAGTATGAAACCGCGGCGCCCGACACCAGCCCGACGGGTAGCGAGGGGTTGGCTGGGTCGACCCGACCGGCCGGACCAACCGAGGGGCCCCGCAGCACAGATCCGGTGTTCGTCGGCACCACCACGACCGTGCAGATCGCGATCACCCGCCCGATCGATGCGCCGCTGACCCAACCGCCTCCAGCGCCACCACCAAACGTCCCGCCGGAGCAGGACGGTCTGGGATATAAACCGGCGTCCAAGGAACAGCCTTTCGGCCAGAACATCTCCGCGATCCTCATTTCCCCGCCGCAAGCGCCGGCCGGAACGCAGTGGACGCCGCCGTCCGGGGTGATGATGCCGGGCCAGGCGCCTAGCCATCATCAGCCGAGCGGAATGGGGCGCCGACGAGTCGCTGCGATGCGGTACTCCGCAGTACGACAACGGGATTCGAGCCGCAGTCATCCACCACACCGCGGGCAGCAATGACTACTCGCCGCTGGAATCGGCCGGGATCGTCAAGGCCATCTACACCTACCACAGCAAAACCCTGGGCTGGTGCGACATCGCCTACAACGCACTGGTCGACAAATACGGCCAGGTGTTCGAGGGCAGCGCCGGGGGTCTTACCAAAGCGGTCGAGGCCTTCCACACCGGCGGATTCAACCGCACAACCTGGGGTGTGGCGATGATCGGCAACTTCGACGACGTACCTCCGACGCCGATCCAGCTCCGAACCGTCGGCCGGCTGCTCGGCTGGCGTCTGGGCATGGACGGCGTCGACCCCAAGGGCACCGTGGCACTGGAGTCAGCGGGTAGCCACTACACCACCTTCCGGCCGGCGCCGTCGCGACGTTGCCCACGATCTTCACCCATCGCGACGTCGGTAACACCGATTGCCCGGGCAATGCCGCCTACGCGCTGATGGACGAAATCCGGGATATCGCATCGCATTTCAACGATCCGCCCGAGGAGTTGATCAAGGCGCTGCAGGGGGGCGCGATCTACGAGCACTGGCAGGCGATCGGCGGCATGAACAGCGTTCTGGGCGCACCGACCTCGCCGGAAGACAGCGCAGAGGGTGATGCCCGCTATGCCACCTTCGCCAAAGGCGCGATGTACTGGTCACCCGAAACGGGCGCCCAACCGGTCACCGGCGCGATCTACGACGCCTGGGCCTCGCTGAGCTACGAACGCGGTCCGCTCGGATTGCCGACCAGTGCGGAAATCCAAGAGCCGCTGCAGATCACACAGAACTTCCAGCATGGAACCTTGAATTACGAGCGGCTCACCGGAAACGTCACCGAGGTCGTCGACGGGATCACCACCCCGTTATCGACACAATCCCCAAGCGGCCCGACGGTGCCGCCCGAACACTTCTCGCTGCCAACCCACCCGGCCGCCACCTAGCCTCAGCCCAGGCTGCCGGCCCGCCCGAACAAGTTAGAGCCACCAGCGTTCCAGTACCCGTCCGACCCCGTCGTCGGTGTTGGGCGCGGTGACCTCGTCGGCGGCGGCCAGCACGTCGGGGTGGGCGTTGCCCATCGCCACGCCGTGACCGGCCCACAGCAGCATCGGGACGTCGTTGGGCATGTCGCCGAATGCCACCACCTCGTCGCTGACGATCCCCAGCGGCTTGGCGATCTCTTCCACGCCGGTGGCCTTGCTGATTCCCAGCGGCACGATCTCCACGAGCCCGTTGTTGGTGGAGTAGGTGATGTCGCCCTCGATGCCGACATGCTTGGCCAGTTCGGCGGCCATATCCGCGCTGCGGGCACCGGTCTGGCGGATCAGCAGCTTGATCGCCGGCGCGCTGAGCAGGTCATCGATCGACACCTCGGTGTTGTCCGGGTTCAGCCACGCGTGCTCATAGCCGGGCGAGCTGATGAACTGGGGAGTCGCCGTGTCATGGGCGCGCTCGCCGATCCGCTCGACGGCCAGCCCCGCGCCCGGGATGACGCGAGTCGCGAGCTCGGCCAACTCGGCCAGGGTGTCGACGGCCAGCGTGCGCGCTGACACTACCCGATCGGTCGCGGAGTCATAGATGACGGCACCGTTGGCGCACACCGCTATCGGTGCGAAACCAAGTGCCTCGACGACAGGGCGTATCCACCGCGGCGGGCGGCCGGTCGCCAGGATGAACTGCGCACCACCGGCCACGGCGGCACGCACCGCGTCACGGGTGCGCGGGGTGATGGTTTCGTCGTCGTCGAATAACGTGCCGTCGACGTCGCAAGCGATGAGCGCCGGCAAAGTCATCGAGACGATCCGCCTTCGCAGCCAGCCGGTTTCCTCAATGCAATCCGCTTTGGTTCTGCCCCGGTCGCGTCACGCCGTCGTGCCCATACTTTTGAGCCCGCTGCTGCAATTCAGCCGCACGGAGCGCCCTGGAGTCTTCCCGGGTCGGCGCGCTGCCGCCCAACCGCCGCGGCACCCAGTACTCGTCCTGGGGATGCGGGTACTCCTCCTGCACCCGGTACAGCAACACATTCATCGCTTGCCGTAGCGTGGCGTTGAGTTGCTCGGCTGTGCCCTGCGGCGGCAGCGGCCGGCCGGCGGCCACGGTGATCGGAACTTTGTTGCGAAACACCTTCTTTGGATGATCTTTGGGCCAAATCCGATGGGCACCCCAGACAATCACGGGAATGATCGGCACCTGCGCCTCGAGTGCCATCCGCGCTGCCCCGGTCTTGAATTCCCTGAGTTCGAAACTACGGCTAATGGTGGCCTCGGGATGCATCCCAATGAGTTCGCCCGCGCGCAGGCGCTGCACGGCCACGTCAAAAGCGTCGTGCCCCGTCCTGCGGTCCACCGCAATCAGCCTGGCGTGCTTGATCACGTAGCTGACCGCCTTCACATCCGCCATTTCGGCTTTGATCATGAAGTACATGCGCCGGCCCCGCTCACGTACGGCGAACAATGATGGAAGCCAGTCCAGGTAGCTGGTGTGGTTCTGGGCAAGTACTGCACCGCCCCGTTCAGGAATGTTCTCGAGGCCGTGGAATGTGAATTTGGTTCCCTGCATTGCGACGACCGGCGGAACGATCCACTCCCCTAACCGGTAAAACGGCTCTGCCATGTTCTCTCCTTTCCGCCCTACCGCGACTGGGGCGGGGTACGGCTAGCGGCCTTCGCCGCAGCTTCGTCGGCCTCCACCTGAGCCGCCTCGGCCAAAGTCGGCGCGCCGCCACCCAGCCGGCGCGGCACCCAGTACGCCCCGGGCGGGTGTGGATAGCGCTCCTGCACCTGGTGCAGCAGCGTCGTCATCGACTTCCGCAGCGCAGCGTCGGTCGTCGCGATGTCTTTGCCAGCATGTAAAGGGGCACCCACCTGCACAGTGATCGGCATTTTGTTGCGGACTATGTTTCGTGGCTGGCCCTTGGTCCAGATCCGCTGCGAGCCCCAGACGATCACCGGCACGATCGGCACGCCGGCTTCCCCGGCCATCCGGGAGGCCCCCGTCTTGAATTCTTTGAGCTCGAAGCTGCGGCTGATCGTGGCCTCCGGATAGACCCCGACCAGCTCTCCCTCGCGTAGCCGCTGCACGGCCACCGCATAGGCATCCACCCCGGCGCCGCGGTCCACCGGAATCGTGCGGGTGTGCTTGATCAGGAAATTGACCACCTTCACCTGTTGCATCTCCGCTTTGATCATGAATCTAAGCCGACGGCGCCGGCGATGCACGGCCAGCGCGGCAGGCAGAAAGTCGACGTAGCTGGTGTGGTTGATCGCGACCACGGCGCCGCCCCGGTCGGGGATGTTCTCCTCGCCGCTGTAGGTGATCCGGCTTCCGCTGGCCAACACGACGAGCTGGGCCACGATCTCGAGAGTGCGGAAGGTTGGCTCCACCATCGGTTACGACTCCGGCGCCCGTGCGGCTTGGGCGCGGCGGGCCGCCCGCACGGCTGTCTCCTCGGCGTCCATGCGGGCCGCCTCGGCTAACGATGGAGCGCCACCACCCAGGCGATGCGGCACCCAGAATTCTCCGGCCGGATGAGGTCCGTACAGTTCTTGCGCCCGTTCCAGCAAATGCTGCATCCGCGAGTGCAGCAGGCCGTTCAGTTCGGCAATGGTCAGCGTTGGTTGAATCGGTTCGCCGACCAGCACCGTGATCGGCACCTTGGGGCGCAGCAGCTTCTTGGGGTGGTCTTTGGTCCAGATCCGCTGCGCACCCCAGATGATGTGCGGAACGATCGGCACCCCAGCCTCGACCGCCATCCGGGCGGCCCCCGTCTTGAATTCCTTGATTTCGAAGCTGCGGCTGATCGTCGCTTCGGGGTAGACGCCGACGAGCTCACCATCTTTCAGCATCCTGACCGCGGCTTCGTAGGACGCCGCCCCGTCCTGCCGGTTCACGGAGATGTGCCGCAAGCTGCGCATGATCGGACCGGTGATCTTGTGGTCGAACACCTCCTGCTTGGCCATGAACCGCACCCTGCGCCCAAGGCCCTGCTTGTAGGCGGGCAAACCCGCGAAGGTGAAGTCGAGGTAGCCGGTGTGGTTGATCGCGATGACCGCACCACCGCTTTTCGGTAAGTTCTCGACACCCGTGACAGTGATCTTCAGACCCTGTATGCGCCAGATCAAGCGGGCAAGCTGAATGACAGTCCCGTATACCGGTTCCACAGCCGTTCAGCCTAGTGCTCCCGCCTGTGAGCCGCCTGAAGTGCCGAAAAGAGGCAACCGTTGTCCTTCCCGTCATCCCCACAACCGGTGCCTGCGGTCGTCGGCCGGTTTGCGGCCGGCAGGCCCGTGCATGCGGTCTGGGTCAATGAAGAGGGCGGCGTGACCTTCCGGGTGGGCTCTGCCATCTCGGGCATCGCTGACCGGGAATTCATCAAGGTGGCTAACGCCAACACCGCCGACTTCGCCGGTGAAGCGCTGCGCCTGCGATGGGCGGCCCGGTACGTGGCGGTGCCGCAGGTGCTGGGCGTCGGCTTAAACGGGGACTGTGCATGGCTGCGCATCCGCGCGCTGCCCGGCCTGTCCGCGGTACACCCACGCTGGCTGGCATCACCGGACGTGGCGGTGCGAGCGATCGGTGCGGGTCTGCGCACGTTGCATGACCGATTGCCGGTGCGCTCATGCCCTTTCGACTGGTCGGTGACCGGTCGGCTGGCCGCGCTAACGCCGGCCGGCCGGTCACGACTGGGCGAGCCGCCGCCGGTCGACCAGCTGGTCGTCTGCCATGGCGACGCGTGCTCACCCAACACGCTGATCGATGACGACGGCCGCTGTTGGGGACATGTTGACTTCGGGAACTCGGTGTGGCCGATCGGTGGGCCGACCTCGCGGTGGCGAAGCTGTCGTTGGGCTGGAACTATCCCGGCCGGGTGTGGGATGCGGAGTTCTTCGCCGCCTACGGCGTCGAGCCGGACCCCGCGCGCATCGATTACTACCGGCGGTTGTGGCGGGCTGAAGATGGCGCCTCGCGCTAAGCTCGGGGCTGAAAACCAGTTACCGTCAAAATGCGCCGAAAGGGATTTGTGCAGGTCACGAGCGTAGGCCACGCCGGATTTCTGATCGAGACCCACGCGGGCAGCATCCTTTGCGACCCCTGGGTCAATCCCGCCTACTTCGCGTCCTGGTTCCCGTTTCCGGACAACAGCACACTGGACTGGGACAGATTGGGCGACTGCGACTACCTGTATGTCTCGCACCTGCACAAGGACCACTTCGACGCCAAGAACCTGGACGAGCACGTCAACAAGGACGCGGTGGTGCTGCTGCCCGACTTCCCGGTGCCCGACCTGCGAAATGAGTTGCAGAAGCTAGGTTTTCACCGGTTCTTCGAGACCAGCAACTCGGTCAAGCACCGGATCAGCGGCCCCAAGGGCGATCTCGACGTCATGGTGATCTCGCTGCGGGCACCTGCCGACGGTCCGATCGGCGATTCGGCGCTGGTGGTTTCCGACGGCGCGACAACGGTTTTCAACATGAACGATGCCCGGCCGGTCGATTTGGACGTGCTGGCGTCCGAGTTCGGACACATCGATGTGCATATGCTGCAGTACTCCGGAGCGATCTGGTACCCGATGGTCTACGACATGCCGGCGCGCGCCAAGGAGTCGTTCGGCATCCAGAAACGGCAACGGCAGATGGACCGCGCTCGCCAGTACATCGCCCAGGTGGGGGCGACCTGGGTGGTACCGTCGGCGGGACCGCCGTGCTTCTTGGACGCCGAGTTGCGCCACCTCAACGACGACCGCGGCGATCCGGCCAACATCTTTCCCGACCAAATGGTGTTCCTGGACCAGATGCGCACGCACGGGCACCACGGCGGCCTGCTGATGATCCCCGGCTCGACCGCGGACTTCACTGGCACGACACTGAATTCGCTGAGCCATCCGCTGCCCGCCGACCTGGGGGCACGCCCCCGCGAGGCGGGGGGACCCCCACCCGCTTGCGGGGGAGTCGAGGCCATCTTCACCACCGGCAAGTCCGCCTACATCGCCGACTATGCCGACCGGATGGCGCCCGTGTTAGCCGCGGAGCGGGCGAGCTGGGCCCCCGCCGCCGGCGAGCCGCTGCTGGAACAACTGCGCGCGCTGCTCGAGCCGATCATGCTGCAAAGCGACGAAATCTGCGACGGTATCGGCTACCCCGTCGAACTGGTGATGGGTCCCGAAACGGTGATTCTGGACTTCCCGAAACGGACGGTGCGCGAACGGATTCCGGATGAAAAAGTCCGCTACGGATTCGCTATACCGCCGGAGTTGGTCCGCACCGTCTTGCGCGATCACGAACCGGACTGGGTCAACACCATATTCTTGTCCACCCGTTTCAAGGCATGGCGGGTCGGCGGCTACAACGAATACCTGTACACATTCTTCAAGTGCCTGACCGACGAACGGATCGCCTACGCCGACGGATGGTTCGCCGAGACCCACGATGACTCCGCATCGGTCACGCTGGACGGCTGGGAGATTCAGCGCCGCTGCCCTCATCTCAAAGCCGACTTATCGAAATTCGGTGTGGTAGAGGGCAACACATTGACCTGCAACCTGCATGGGTGGCAGTGGCGGTTGGACGACGGCCGGTGCCTGACCGCACGAGGCCACCAGCTACGAAGCACCCGGACATGAGCGAGACCTACGACGACGGCCTAGTCCAGCTGGATCGGGCGGCGATCACGTTGCGCCGCTACCACTTTCCTTCCGGCACATCGAAGGTAATCGCGCTGGACACGATTCGTGGGTACAAAGCCGAGGCGCTGGGCCTGCTCACGCAACGGTTCCGCATCTGGGGCAGCTCGGACCTTCGCCGCTGGCTACCGCTGGACCTACGCCGGCCATTCAAGTCGACATTGATCACCCTGGATGTGCCAGGGGCCCGGTGGAGCCCGGCTTTCACGCCGGCGCGCCCCGACGAGTTCACCGCTTTGCTCGACGAGTTGTTAAGTCAGCGCAGTTAGCGGCCCACGCGACTGGCGTAAAAGTGCGGCTACGCCTGCCGTAGACGGTACGGGCGAACGTGGATTTCATGGCCTCGATGTAACGGGCCACAGATTCGCACGCGACCGGGTTGCCGGGGAACAACACCGTCACCGTGGTCTCCTTCTCGAACCGATTCACCCACATCGAAACTTGATGAGAAACCCTTCCTTCGTCGTAGACCCGGAAATTCAAATCGGAGTTAGCGACAGTAGAAAGCGGAGCAATGCTTGCATCCAGGAAGGACATCACGAAATTGCCGGGCCGTGCCCTCCCAAGCCCCACCTCGGGAGGCGCCAATTCCAATACGCGATCAAACGGTACGGTCGCCAGGTCGATGCCCGAATCAAAGGAAGTTTGCGCGGCACGGGCGGCATCCTCGAAAAGCCCTGCGGCGACGGGGACAGTAATCGGAACCAAGCCGGTGAACCAGCCCGTCGTCATGAGTTCTGTTGGCGTACTACGTGTATCAGTAGTGGTGACTACGGAAAACGTTTCAGCGCCCGTCAACTGACGTTCGGTGAGGGCGGCGCAGCCGTAGACGCCGCCGCTGAAACGGGCGCCCGCCGCGACGCAGGCGTCCTCGAATCGCTCCGTCTGTTGTTCGTCCATAAGCCTCTCGGTGAGCAGTTCGCCGGAATAGGGCACCGATAAATCACCGAGCGGCAACGGGAAGTAAGGAAGGGTTCCACCGTTGTTGGCGGCGAACTCGATCCATCCGCGCACCTGAGGGGAGTCCAGGGTCAAAGCAGCCATATCCTGGCGCTGCCGGACACAGTAATCGCCATACCGGCCAGCCTCCGACAGCTCGACAGGCGCGTCGCCTCGCACAAGCGCGGCGTACATCATATGGATCTCCGTGAATAAGACACCAACAATCATCGGGTCAACACAAAGATGAGCAATACTCGCATAGAACGTGAAATGGTCGTTGCTCTGAATAACCCCGAAGCAGAAACAATCCCACTGCAGCGGCTGCGGCGTTGATATGTGATTTCGGAAGTCCGCCGGCGTCATATCCTTATGCTCGGTCGGAACGAGTTCGATATCGGCAGGGTCGACGATGGTATGACGAACGATGTGTTCCGCATTCTGGTACTCAAACCAACTGTGGTACGTGTCGTGCCGACGAAGGTGGGCGTTGATCACATAATTCATGGCACGGACGTCGCAGCGGCCTGGTAGCTCCCAGGAGAAGATCATCAGGCGCGACATATCGAGACCTCGCGCTGCGTGATCGCTATAACGCCGAAGATGCTGGGCTTGCTGATAGCTGGCCGGCACCGGACTGACCGGCGCTTGCCGGGCTTTGGCTTTCGCCGCGGGTGATGCGTGCCAACAGATGACAGGGCCTGGATCAGGCGTCCAGTCGTGGAGTGTTGTTATGCCAAACACTGCATCCTCCTGTACCGACGCTCTTCGGCTCCGGCTTAGTTCGAGCTGAGCGGCCCGCCAAGCAGATGGTGCTGGCCGGCCTCCGGCACCGTCGCCACCGAACCCGCCAGCGCCGCACCGCAATTAACCTGCGGCTAGGCGTGGTTAGATTACCCCACGAAATCCGTTAAGGAGACCGTTACCGCGGAATCGAACCTGCGCCTTCACCTGCCCCCCGGGATTTCTCCAGCCACAAATGGTATAGCGGGATCGGTTAGCATAACGGGTCCGCTTGACGGTCGTGTTACGAAAACCTGTGCGTCCGTTACGCCTTCCTTACAGAAGCCTTAAGAAGGCCCCGAGATAGCTCGATTCCACAAGCCTGACCAGGGGGTACGGCTTTATCGGGAAGAGCGCGCAGAGCCGCGGCAGGTGGGGTACGGTTGCCCAGCATGTGGACCACCGTGCTGGTACTGGCGAGCTCGGTGATCTTCGAACCGGTACGGCTCGGTTTGGTGGTTCTTCTGCTGAACAGGCCACGCCCGATGCTGCAACTGCTCTCATTCCTGTGCGGTGGATTCGCGGTGTGTATCGGCTTTGGTCTCGTCGTGCTTTTCGTGCTGCGGGGCGTTCCGATGATCGGAAGCTGCACTCTGGCCGAGACTCGTATCGCGATCGGGCTGCTCATTCTGCTCATCGCGGCGGTGTTGACCACAAACATCTCGGTCCGCACACTCACCCGCCGAACCCAAGGAAGCACCACGGTCGGCGGCCATGCTGACGTGATCGTCGTCGAACCGGCGCGGCGTAACAGCCTAGAAAAGCTGTCAACGCGTGCAAAGTATCTGCTGCAGGGCAGCTCATTGTGGGTCGCAGGGGTGAGCGGGGCGTTGAATTTGCCTTCTGCTAACTACATGGCCGCATTGGCTGTCATTCTTGCCTCCGGAGCCGCACCCGCGGCACAGGCAAGAGCGCTACTGATGTTCAACGTCGTGGCGTTCACGCTGGTCGGGATTCCGCTGCTAGGCCACCTGGCCGCGCCGCAAAAGACGCGCGAGTTAATGGCGGCGCTGCAGGCGTGGGTCCGGTCTCGTCGCCGCCGGGATGTAGCCGCTGTGCTAGGGATCGCGGGATCCGCCATGCTCGTACTCGGGATCAGCGGTCTGTGAGCCACGGTCGGCCACTATGACGCTGATCCCCGCGACTTCGCCCGCAGTCGCTAACCGCCCGATCCGGGCCTTCCAAAGCCTCGGCTTTTCCGCGTGGCTCTCTCCTGAGGCCTGTAGCAGGCGTACTACATCCACTGGCATGCCGCTGAAGTACATTCCTCCCTCGCGGTGCGCCGGATCAGACTATGATTACAGCCGTTGTCCGCCGGCTCGTTTGGGGGAGTCATGAACAAACTGCTCGCCGGGGCCGTCGCGCTTGCAATGTTGACTTGGGCAACAACTCTCGGCGATGGTGTCGCAGCAGCCGACACCGCGTTGATAGTGCCCGGAACCGCGCCCTCCCCCTACGGACCGCTGAAGGCGCTGTATCACTTCAATCCGGCGACGGCGCCTGACATCGGCGCAAACTACTACAGCCCCGACGCTACCCGGCGCGTCATTCCCTATCCGGGCAGTTTTTGGCCGGTCACGGGATTGGATTCGCCGACTGTCGGTAGCTCTGTGAATACCGGCGCGAACAACCTCGACGCGGCGATCCGTGGCACCAGCGGGCCCATCTCCGTGGCCGGACTGTCACAAGGAACGCTCGCGCTCGACCGCGAGCAGGCGCGACTGGCGAACGACCCAAGCGCACCGCCGCCGGGCCAACTCACGTTCATCAAAGCCGGTGACCCCAACAATCTCCTCTCCAAGGCCCTCGGGCCCGGAACCCACGTGCCAATCATCGACTACACCGTCCCGGGTCCGGTGGAGAGCCAGTACCACACGATCAACATCGTGGGCCAATACGACCCCTTCTCCGACCCGCCCAACCATCCAGGGAATCTGCTCGCTGACCTGAACGCGGTTACCGCGGGCGGGTATTACGGCCACAGCGCCACGGCATTCTCCGACCCGGCCCGCGTTGCGCCCTGGGACATCAAGACGACAACCAACAGCGTGGGTGGCACCACGACGACGTACTTCATCCGGAGCGGGGAGCTACCGCTGGTGCGGGCACTCGTGGACATGGCGGGCCTGCCTCCCGAGGCGGCTGGTCCGCTCACGGCGGTGCTGCGGCCGATGATCGATAGGGCTTACGATCCGGGGCCAGCGCCCAGCCCGGCCCAATTCGGCCATGGGGTCCGTGGTATCGGCCCCGCAATCTCCATCCCCATCCGAAGTACCGCCGCCGGGATCCACGTGGCCGCCGCTACCGGTCTCACAGCCGCCGGACGCGGCCCGAACCGTCTCCGGCGTCCACGCAGCCCGAACCGTCTCCGGCCCCAAGGCGGGCGAGGTTGTGTTGTCGAAGGGCATTCGTCTGCTACTGAAACGTAAGTGATGACCTCAGGCCAGCCCGCCGATAACTCGGACCATCATCGGATTACGGTCATTAACGCCTTGAGGCAGATGATTTCACCGGCGACATCTTGGTAGGTCATGATGGTGCGCGCCGCTGCCGATAGCGACTCCCGCCCAGCTTTACGCTAAATTCAAGTGCATTTTATGTTAGCGTTCACACTCGGCGGCCTTGCCAGGTATCGCAATATCTGGCGGCGCTCCCAGTTCGAATGGAGATGGAAATGACCGCCCTACAACGGTTTGCCGCGAGCGTGCTTACACGAATCCTCGCAATAATCCAAAGTATCTCGCTGGCATCTCACATGTTCCGGCCCGCGATTAGACTTCAGGATCAAGCCGAAATGCTGCGAGACTATGTCTGTCAGGGTGACAGTATTCTCGACGTCGGGTGCGGGACCGGGTATCTCTCCAAGTATTTGAAGGAGATGTACGCGGTGGAGCCAATCGGCGTGGACGTGAAGGACTTTCGTGAGCACCCGATCCCATTTCACAGCTTCGACGGCACGTCAATTCCATTCCCCGAGCGAGCCTTCGATCACGTCTTGATCAGCTATGCACTCCATCACGCCCAGGATCCCAGGACATTAATTCAGGAATGCCGGCGAGTAGCGCGCCGTACCGTTATAGTATTCGAGGATCTACCAGATCACCTGTTCGGCAGGCTAATGCTCTTCATTCACGTATCGATCTTTGCGTTATCCTACCCATTCAGACCAGCGAAAGGCGAGCAATACCGCTCCGCGCTAAACCGGCTTGGTGACCAAGCTACGAATATCATACGAATCGCTATTCCGCCCAAATGGCTTCACATCTTGTACCCCCGCTTCTTGCTTGTTTACGCACTTTCGAATGACTGAGAGCTGTCGGCGCAGCTTGCCTCCATTCGATGGCTTACATTTCGTTGCTAGCGGTGCTTAATTAAGTCCGGTCGCACTTCTCGTTTTCGAAGGCCTTGCGAGGCACACCCAACCTACGGCCGCGTGAGGCAACGTGTTCGCCTAAAAACTGTAAAGCGCGCTTGGCGGCGATGCTAAAGGTTAAAGCCTGAGCCCGTCGTGCAACGAGAAACCGATCAGGTGGTCGTGTGTCCACGCTGGTGACTTCTCTTCTTCAGGCAAGAGCGGCTTGCGTTTGACTGGGTAAGCGCGCCCGCGGTCCCGCCGTAACGGCCACCAATCCGACGGCCGCCAGCCTGACGGCCGCCACCAGTTCGCCCGTCCGACCAGCACGGCGATCGCGGGGACCGTGACGGTCCGCAGCAGGAAGGTATCCAGCAAAAGCCCGGTCGCGAGAACGAAGGCGCCCTGCACGACATTGTTAAGGCTGGCGAATACCAGACCGAACATCGAGGCGGCCATGATCAGACCCGCCGCAGTGATCACACCGCCGGTTGAGCCCACGGTACGGATGACACCGGAACGCATGCCCAACACAGACTCGTCACGCAGCCGGGAGATGAGCAGCATATTGTAATCGGCGCCCACCGCGACCAATATGACAAAGGTTAATCCGGGAACGCTCCAATGCATTTCCCCGCCGAGTATAAATTGAAATACGATGACGCCGATACCGAGCGCCGACATATATGAAACGATCACCGAACCAATCAGGTACAGCGGCGCAACGATCGCGCGCAGCAACACGATCAAAATCAGCAGCACAACGCAGATGGTCATGACAATGATGAATCGGAGATCGCGATCGGAGTAGTCGCGCGTCTCCTTTACGACGACGGGTAACCCCACTAGCGATATCTTGGCGTCGGCCAGCGTGGTATTCGGTTGAGCCCCCTGAGCGGCAGCCGTGATCGCATCGACCTGGTCCATCGCGGCGGTGCTGAACGGATTGAGATCGGTCTGCATCAAGTACCGCATCGCGTGTCCGTCGGGTGAGACGAAGGCAGAGGCAAGTTTTTTGAGCTGGTCAACATTCAACCCGCCCAAGAGGTCCTGCGCCCCGGCCGCCATCGCCGCATGGCTGCCCCCCTCGCCGGTGGCAAACGACAACACCTGCGCGGGAATGTAGAAACCGGACATCGCTGGGGTCGTCGCGTCGTTTTTCATGGCCAGCAGGAACGCGGAGGCATCACCCAGCCCAAAACCCATCTTTTTGACCTGGTCGACCAAGAGTTGCACACCGTCGGCCAGTTGTCGGCTGCCGTCGGCGAGAGTGTTGGCCCCCTGTTGCAAGAGGTTGATCTTGGCCCGCATGCCGCCCGGATTGCCCATCCCCAGTGAGCCCATCGCGCCGATGACGGTGGTGAGTGCCCGGCGCAATCCGGACACGGTTGATGCCAGGGTCTGCACGGCTTGCGTCGCCTGCAGCTGTCGAGCCAGCTCAGATATCTTGCCGAGCGTTCCGTCGTCGCGCGCTGTGACCAGTCGCTGCAGTTCGGTGCGCGCATCGACGCAGGCGGGCTCAGCATTGCACATCGGGCTGTTATCGAGCGCTCTTAGCACTGGGCTGGCCCACTCGGAGTTGTTGGCGACGAAGTTGGCGTTTGCGCCGATGGCGTCGCCAAGTCCACGCATGCTGCTGACCAGCTTTTCCGCGCCCTCGAGTTCGCCGAGTGCCCGATTCCCGCCGAATAGGTTCTGCAGATACGAGAGAGCGTCGACCAGACCGCTGACGGCAGATACAGCCTGGTTGACTTGGGTCCGTACGTCGCCGAGCTTGCCCGCCATGAGGTTGGCTCCGCCCGCCAGCTTGTCGAGATCACCGGTGTGGTCGACGATCTGCTTGGAGCCTTCGTCGAGCTTGTTGCCGACTTCGCCTGCCTGCCAAGAAGTCCTGGCTTGCTCCAGGGACTGTCCAGTTGGTCGGGTGATGCCCCTGACAATCGCGACACCCGGCACTTGGCTTACCCGCTGTGCCATCTGCTCCACGTCGGCAAGGGCCTTCGGCGTGCGCAAGTCATGCGGTGATTCGATGACGAGGTACTCAGGAATGATCAAGTTGGGCGGGAAATGCTTGTCCAGCGCGGCATATCCGACCGAACTCTCGGCGGAAGCCGGCAGGGTCTTGCGTTCGTCGTAGTTGTAGTGGGCCAGACCCGCGCAGCTGGCCAGAATGATCAGCACGAGCGCGCTGGCGAGTAGATGAGCCTTGGGCCGGCGCACAATGTGTATTCCCGAACGCCGCCACAAACGGCGGGTGAGATCGCGTCGCGGCGCGATCCAACCACGGCGTCCGGCAAGCACAAGCAGGGCCGGTAGTAGGGTCACCGCGGCGAAGAAGGCTACAGCTACCGAAATTCCCAACACTGGGCCGAGAGTTTTGAGAATTGGCAATTGGGTGAAGATCATCCCGAGAAACGTGACCGCCACGGTGGCCGCGGAGGCCGTGATCACCTTGCCGATGGATGTCAACGCCTTCGTGACCGCTTGATCCGAATCCACGCCCTGCCGCAAATAGTCGTGATATCGGCTGATGAGAAAGACGGCGTAATCTGTTCCGACACCGACCATCAGCCCACTCATGAAAATGATGGCCTGGTTGGCAATACCCAGCCCGGCTAGTCCGACTATTGCGACAAGGCGCTGCGCAACTACCACGGACATGCCGATCGTTATCAACGGCAGCACCATGGTGACCGGGTTTCGGTAGATGATCAGCAAAATGACGAACAACAAGATGGTGATCGCAAGCTCGATCCGAGTTCTGTCCCGCTGCCCGGTGAGATTGAGGTCGGCGACGGTGGACGCAGGCCCGGTCAGATTGGCCGTCAGCGTAGATCCTGCGACGTTGTGTTTGACGATATCGGCCACCCGCGCATACGCCTGTTTGGACTGAGTCGAGCCCAAGTCGCCGGGCAGACCGATCGGCAGGATCCAGGCCTGGTGATCCTTACTGGTCATGAGCTCACGCAGCGGCGGTGTCGTGACGAAATCCTGCAGCATCACCACATCTCGGGTGTCCTGGCGCAGCGCGTCAACCAGTTTTTTGTAAGTGCCCTCGTCGGCCGGGCTCAGCCCCTTGGCATCGCTCAGCACTACCACCGCGATGCTTTCCGACCCGGCTTCGTGAAACGCCGCGGTCATGTTTTCACTCGCAACCAGCACTGGGGCGTTGGACGGCAGAATATCCACCGGATGCCTCTGGGAGATCTCTTCCAGCGACGGGATGGTCAGCGAAAGCACGCCCGCGAGCACGACCCAGACGCCGATCACCACCCACGGCCTGCGCGCGATCAGGCGCGCCAGCCGTGGGAAGACGCCCACTGGGATGTCCTGGCCGGCTTGGCCGATCTTCTCCATCTGCCGTGACATTCACAACCGCCTGAAAACTACGGATGCCAGCGAAATCGCCCGCACATCATTGCTTTATTCTTTTCGGCGTCAAACCGCCGCCTGCCTGGAAAACTCAATGCCGTTACGTGCACGCTCCGCCGCCCCGCCATCGGCAATGCGGACACACACGGATTTTATTGCCTCCAGATATTGGGTAACGGATTCGCGAGCGACCGGATTGTTCGGGAACAACACGCTCGCTGCGGTCTCCTCGTACCGGCCCACCATCGTGCTCAATGGATATATAACCCTGCCGTCGCTGTGAGCACCGACCTTCAGTCCCTCGAACAATTTGGTCATAATCGAGAGCGGACTTACTTGTGCATCAAAGAAATTCACCAGGGCAAAGAGCGGTTGCGGGCTGCACAGCCAAGGCGCCAATTCCACTACGCGTTCAAATGGCACGTTCGCCAGGTCCGCGCCCGAATCGAAGGATTTCTGCGCGCTCTGCGCAATATCATTGAACGACGATCCGGCGACAGGAACAGTTACCGGGATTTGGCCGGTGAACCAACCCTGTGTCGTAAAGTCGGCTTGCGTGCTGCGGGTATCTTTCGGAGTAATGCCGAAATACGTATCGGCAGCGGTCAACTCGTGTACCGCGAGGGCAATGCAAGCGAACATGCCACCGATGAAACGGGCGCCCGCCGCGATGCAGGCGGATTCGAATCGCTCTGTCTGTTGCTCATCCATCAGCGTCACGCTCATCAGGTCGCCGTCACAGGGTACCGACCGATCACCGAGTGGCAGCGGGAATTCTGGGAACGTCCCGTTATTGTTTTCAGCGAAGTCAATCCAGGCACGTACCTCTGGGGAGTCCACGGTCAACGCCGATGTGTACGCGCGCTGCCGGACGCAGAAGTCGTCATAACTGCCGGCCTGCGGCAGCCCCACCGGCGGATCGCCCGTTACCAGCGCGGCGTACATCGTCTGGAACCCCATGAGTCCCACCCCGACAAAGTGCCCGTCGGCATGCAGATGATCGATGCTGACATAGAACGTGAAGCAGTCCTGACGCTGGATAATCCCGAACCTGAAGCAATCCCACTGCAGCGAATCCGGTGTAGCCACGATGTGGTCTCGCAACTCCGCGCTGGTCAGCTCGCCATGCTCGGTGGGGACGAATTCGATATCGGCCGGATCGGCGATGGTGCGCCGGACGATGTGGTCGGCATCGTGGTACTCGAACCAACTGCGGTATGTGTCGTGCCGGCGAAGGTGTGCGTTGATGACGTAGGTCATGGCGCGGAGATCGCAGCGACCGGGCACCTCGACGGCCGCGATGAGCAGCCGGGAGTGGTCGAGCCCCCGGGCAGCCTGCTCGGAGAAGCTCCGAAGATGCCGGGCTTGTATATAGCTGGGCGGCACAGCACTCACCGGCGCCCCAAGAGCCTTGGCACGCGAAGAAGGTGATGGGTGCCAAGAAAACAACGTGCCTGGCGCCGGCTCCCATTCGTTGACCGTTGAGACATCCAATGGTCCGATTAGCACCCCTACCTCCCGTACTTCAGCACCTATCCGTCGCGGATTTCGACGCTGCATCCTCACCGCCACGACGTCGCAGCAGAGACGTGTTCCGACGCTGACTGCGCATAGAGCCGATCCGCCAAGCCCCGCACCGTGGTGGCACTGTTCTTGGGTAGCCTAGCCGTCGTTGCTTCGAGCCGCTCGGTCATCGCCGGATCCGCCGCCTCCGACGGGCGCGTCGCGTCGATCTGCGCCTCGAATCGCTAAGCCGTACGGTCGGCGAGCGCCTGGCGGGCCGCGTTGTAGCCGGGAATGAACGTGATCCCCGGCCCGCCGTGGCAACCCGCACTGCCCAGGTACAGCCCGTCGACCGGGATCGGCTGGCCGAGAAATCCTTTCGGGCCAGGCCTGTTGGGACCGATCTGATCTGGGTTCAACAGCCCATGGCAGTAGTCGCCACCCGGAGCGCCGAACATCACACCCATATGCTTGGGCGTGAACGTCGTGTGCCGGATGATGCTGCCCTCGAAATTCGGCGCAAGTCGGGTGATCTTGTCGATCACTCGCTGGCCCATTTCCACCTTCGCCTGGCCATAGTCCGCGCCGCCCTCGATCGGGAACCACAGCGCGAACGCCGACGCGGCGTGCTTACCCTCAGGCGCCAGGTCCGGGTCGTTCTGCGAAGGGATCTGCAACACCACCGTAGGGTCAGCCGGAACGATCCCGCGGCGGCAATCCTCCCACTGCTGCTGGACTTCCTCCGGTGTGCAGAAAAGGCCTATCGACGCCTGCATGGCCGCGTCGTTGAGCGCCGCGTAGGGTGCGGCAAAGGTGGGGGCTTCGTCCAGCGCGAAGTGCATCTGCAGGTAACTGCCCCGGTGGTCGATCCGCGCATACCGCTCCCGGATATCGGCGGGTAACACAGCGGGGTCGGTCAGCTCGTTGAGCGTGACATCGGGCGCGATTCCGGAGACGACTATCGGGGCGGTCAAAGTGTCTCCTGCCTCGGTGCGCACACCACGCACCCGGCCGTCAGCGACCAGGATTTCGGTCACCTTGGTACGCAACCGAACCTCGCCGCCGTGGCTCTCCAGCAGTTCGCAGAGATGTGACGTGAGCGCGCCGATGCCGCCGCGCAGCTTCTTCATCTGCATGGTGTCCCCGTCGGGAACGCCCAGTCCAAAGGCAAGCGCCGCCGCGCTGCCCGGTGTCGCCGGCCCGCGGTAGAGCGTATTGACGGCCAGCACGGTCATCGAGCCGCGCAGCGCACCGTGCTTCTCACGGTCCGGAAGATAGCGGTCCAACACATCGGTGACCGACCCGAACAGCATGTCATCGATAGCTGAGCGCTCGAATTCATTTGTGGCACAGGCATACATCTCGTCGAAAGTCTTGGGCGGCGTTGCGGCCTCGAACCGGCCCAGCGCTCGTGTCGGCGCTTGGCTCCACGCCATCAGCCCCGCCATTCCATTGACGGCGTCTGCCCCGTGCACTTCGTTGAGGTGGGTGAACAGCTTGATCGGGTCGCTGTACTGGACCAGCGGATCGTCACCGACACCGCGCAGCGCTACCGACATCACGTCCAGGTCGATCGTCGGCAGGGTGTCCAGGCCCAGCTCACTGATCACCACGGAGGACGTCGGAAACTGCACTGAGCCGGCGATCTCGAACTGGTACCCGTCGAAAAGCTCCACCGTGGAAGCCATCCCGCCGGCGTAGAGCTTGGCATCCAGGCAGACGGTCCGCAGTCCCGCCTTCTGCAGCATCACCGCCGCAGTCAGGCCGTTATGCCCGGCACCGATAACTATCGCGTCATAACCAGTCATGTCCTGCCCTCCAGAAAGGGAGGCTGGCACGCACGCAAAGTTTTGTCAATTATGACGAAAGTTGATCAGCTACGGGCGCGACCCAGGCATCGGTGATACCGGACCGCAGCGACTCCAGCGCCGCGTGGCACACCCGCGCCAGCTCGCCGAGCGACCGATCGCCGCCAAGCATCCAGACTTCCATCGCACCGAAAACCGCGGCCGCGATGCAGCGGGCGGTCACCGCGGTATGCAACCGCACATCCGGCGTCTGGTCCACCCCGCAGCTACGCCGTCGCAGCTGCGCCTGGATGGCGTCGGCGAAGTCGGCCTGGACCTCCCGAATGTGGCGGACGATACGGCCCGGGTCGAGCTCATCTTCCCGCAGTGCGGCGATTTTCGTCACGGCGTCAACGTCATAGGGGAACGAGAAGATGGCCGATTGCACCGAATCGATGATCGGTTCATCGGCCGGCCTGGCGTCCAGCGCCGCACGAAACCAGTGCAGTCCAGCGTCGTAGTCGGCAAACAGCAAATCGTGCTTGGACTTGAAGTGACGATAGAACGTCCGCAGCGATACCCCGGCGTCCGCCGCGATCTGCTCGGCCGACGTGTCCTCGACACCTTGAGCCAGGAATCGCACCAGCGCGGCCTGACGCAGCGCCTCCCGAGTGCGTTCGCTGCGCGCTGTCTGCGCGGGCCGGACCATGGCAGTAAGGTACCCCAGACTTGTTCTCTCAGTTCAGCTCGTTGTGTCAATATTGACAAAACTTCGGGACAAGAGTGAGACTGCGCCCATGGTCTCGCTTCTCGTGCATGCAGTTCTCGGGCTTTCCGTCATCGGGTGGATCGTCGCGTCGAACTCGAAGGTTTTCACCCGGCCGGCCGGCGGACCGATGTTCTCACCGCTGGAATCTGTGTATTACGTCGTCGGCATCGCGTCAGTCGCGCTGGGCTGGTATTTCAATATCCGCTTCGTGCAGCAGTACGCGCTCGGCTCGACAAATCCGATCTGGGGCCACGGCAGCTGGGCCGACTACATCCGCCTGATGTTCACCAACCCGGCCGCCAGCTCGGCCAGCCAGGACTACACGATCGCGAATGTGATTCTGCTGCCGCTGTTTACTATCGTGGACGGTTATCGCCGCGGACTGCGGCATCCCTGGCTGTACTTTGTGTCCAGCCTGTTCACCAGCTTCGCGTTCGCGTTTGCGTTCTACTTCGCCACCATCGAGCGGCAGCGCCGGCACGAACAGGCGCGCACCACGCGTACCACGGTGGACGCCTAAGGCTCCAGCACCTCGGTGCCCACGAACGGGACCAGTGCCTCGGGGACCCGCACGCTGCCGTCGGGTTGCTGGTGGTTCTCCAGGATCGCAACCAGCCACCGGGTGGTGCCCAGCGTGCCGTTGAGCGTGGCCGCAATCTGCGGCTTGCCGTTCGCATCCCGGTAGCGCGTGGCCAGCCGGCGCGCCTGAAAGGTGGTGCAGTTCGACGTCGACGTCAGCTCGCGGTAGGTCCCCTGGGTGGGAACCCACGCCTCGCAGTCGAATTTGCGGGCGGCTGACGAGCCGAGATCGCCTGCGGCCACGTCGATTACCCGATACGGCACCTCGATAAGGGCCAGCATCTCGCGCTGCCAGCCCAGGAGCCGCTCATGTTCCGCCGCGGCGTCGGCGGGCGCGCAGTAAACGAACCCTTCCACCTTGTCGAACTGGTGCACCCGGATGATGCCGCGGGTGTCTTTGCCGTAGCTGCCGGCCTCGCGACGGAAACACGACGACCAGCCCGCATACCGCAGCGGCCCGGCGGACAGGTCCAGGATCTCGTCGGCGTGATAGCCGGCCAGCGGCACCTCCGAGGTGCCGACCAGGTAGAGATCATCGGCTTCCACCCGGTACACCTCGTCGGCGTGGGCGCCCAGAAATCCGGTACCGGCCATCACCTCCGGGCGCACCAGCACCGGCGGGATCATCGGGAGGAAGCCGTTGTCGACGGCCAGCCGCAGCGCCAGCTGCAGCAGGCCCAGCTGCAGCAGGGCACCCCGACCGGTCAGGAAGTAGAACCGCGAGCCGGATACCTTGGCGCCGCGTTGCATGTCGATGAGGCCCAGTGACTCGCCGAGTTCCAGGTGGTCCTTCGGGTTTTCGATCGCAGCAGGCCCGCCCACGACGTCGAGGACCGTGAAGTCGTCCTCCCCGCCGGCAGGCACTCCGTCGATGATGACGTTCGAGATCGCCATGTGTGCCGCGGTGAACGCCGTCTCGGCTTCGGCCTGGGCGGTTTCAGCGGCTTTGACCTGCTCGGCCAGTTCCTTGGCGCGCTGCAGTAGGGCCGGGCGCTCGTCGGCTGATGCGGTGCCCACGCTCTTACTGGCGGTCTTCTGTTCGGCGCGCAGTGCATCGGCGGCCGAAATCGCCGCCCGTCGAGCAGCGTCAGCCGTCAACAAGGCGTCCACCAGCGCCGGGTCTTCGCCACGGCTGAGTTGGGAACGGCGTACGGCGTCGGGGTCTTCCCGGAGCAGCTTCAGGTCGATCACGGCCCTGAGACTACTTTTGACATCCCGGTCAGATGGCGGAGCACCCACCGGGGCAATCCCACAACGCTACATCTGTAACATTTGTCACGCGACTTAACGGGCCCTGTCAGAATGGAACGGATGTCGGAAGCGCCCGTGAAGGAAGTCTCGGAAGCCAGTAGCCCCGCCGGCGAGGCGGAGCAGCCGCTGGCCGGCTTCCAGTGGCCGCGTACCTTGCAGGCGACGGCGACCCGGCGAGGGCTGCTGCTCACCGCGCTTGGCGGCCTGCTGATCGCCGGACTGGTCACCGCGATTCCAGTCGGCGGCACCGGGCCGGGGCGGCTGGCTGGCTATATCGGCAGCAATCCGCTGCCCAGCACGGGAGCCAAGAGCGACGCCGCCTTCAACCGCGCCACCAGCGGTGATTGCCTGATGTGGCCGGATATCACCCCGGAGTCGGCAAGCATCGTCAATTGCGCGGACGACCACAAGTTTGAAGTCGCCGAGTCCATCGATATGCGGACGTTCCCCGGCTCCGAATACGGGCCCAACGCCGCTCCGCCGTCGCCGGCTCGCATTCAGCAGATCACGCAGGAGCAGTGCGAGGCCGCCGTCCGCAACTACCTCGGACCCAAGTTCGACCCCAACAGCAAGTTCACCGTCAGCCTGCTGTGGGCCGGCGACCGGGCCTGGCGCCAGTCCGGCAACCGCCGCTTGCTGTGCGGCCTGCAGCTGCCCGGTGCGAACAACCAGCAGGAGGCATTCAAGGGCAAGGTCGCCGACGTTGACCAGTCCAAGGTCTGGCCGGCCGGCACCTGCCTGGGCATCGACTCGACAACCAACCAGCCGATCGATGTTCCGGTCGACTGCGCGGCCCCGCACGCGATGGAGGTCACCGGCACGGTCAACCTGGCCGAGAAGTTCCCTGGTGCCCTGCCCGCTGAGCCCGACCAGGACGGGTTCATCAAAGGCTCGTGCACGAAGATGACGGACGCCTACCTCGCACCCATCAAGTTGCGCACCACCACCTTGACGCTGATCTACCCCACCCTGTCGCTGCCCAGTTGGTCGGCGGGTAGCCGTGAGGTCGCGTGCAGCATCGGCGCGACGCTTGGCAACGGGGGCTGGGCCACGCTGGTGAACAGCGCCAAGGGACAGCTGCTGATCAACGGTCAGCCACCGGTACCGCCACCCGACATTCCCGAGGAGCGGCTCACGCTGCCGCCTATTCCGCTTCAGGTGCCGACCAGCCAGCCCAGCGCTCCGCCTGATGCCATCCCGCCGAACAATCAGCACCTCCCGCAGCAACAGCCGGTTGTGACGCCCCCCAGGGCGCCGGCATCTCAGGCCCCGGCTACTCAGGCACCACAGGATGCCTCGCCGCCCCCGGCGGAGGGCGGAGCGCCGCCGCCGGCCAACCCGGCCCCGGAGGCACCGCCGCCCGCGCCGGCCGAGCCCGCACCGGGAGGCTAGTCGAGTGTCCGTGCGGATGGATCCGCAACGGTTCGACGAACTGGTCTCCGACGCACTCGACCTGATCCCTCCCGAACTGGCCGCCGCGATGGACAACGTCGTCGTTCTGGTCGAAGACCGCCACCCGCAGGACGCCGAACTGCTCGGGCTGTACGAAGGGGTGGCGCTGACCGAGCGGAACTCCGACTACGCCGGGACGCTGCCGGACGCCATCACGATCTACCGCGAAGCACTGCTGGACGTCTGTGAATCCGACAACGATGTCGTCGAGGAGGTGGCGATCACGGTGATCCACGAAATCGCCCACCACTTCGGCATCGACGACCGCCGACTGGAAGAACTGGGCTGGGCCTGATAACGCTGGCGTCCGATGGGCGCGGCACCCCGGATTTGTCCCGGCCCGGTGCTATGAACGGCTGATGAGCGCTGATTGCCGCGAGTGCCGGGCAGGCTTAGATCACTGTCACGGCACCATCATTCGCCATTCACTGTGCCGGTGGGAATGCACCGAGGCGGACTGCCCCAGTCCCGAGCTGTTGCCGCACGCGTTCGTCATCGACTGCGACGCCGTCGGCTGCGGATGCACCGAATTGGGGGTACTCCCCTGCGGAGCGGGGACCCCACCCGCTTGCGGGGGAGTCGCGCTGGCCGTCTGATCAATCGTCAGCCCATCGGGTCGGTGCTTGATCGCACCGCGTCCGTGACCGAGCTGGCCTCGGCTTCGGGGTAGAACGGCGGCGTCAGGGTCCCCCACCGCACACAACTCCACCGCCCGTCGGTGATCGGGGCCAACACAACCGATTCGGCGTTGTCGAGATGGTTGTCCAGCGCAAAGTTGCCATCCACGCCGGCCAGCACGGCGGAGGCCAGCCGGATCGCCGCGCCATGGCTGACGACGACGATGTCGCCGTTCCAGTCGTCGTTGTCGAGGTAGCGCATGCGCAGGTCGGTGAGCACCGGCACGTAGCGGTCCAAGACGTCGTTGCCGGTCTCTCCGCCGGGCAGTGGCACGTCGAGCTCACCGCGATGCCATCGGTCGTAGATCGCAGTGAATTCCGCGACCGCCTCGTCGTCGTTGCGGTTTTCCAGCTCCCCGACCTGCACCTCGTGAATGCCGGCAACCTCGAGGGCAGTCAGTTCGAGTTCGACGCTGATCACCGCGGCCGTCTGCGACGCCCGGGTGGCCACAGAGTGCGCGAGCATTGCCGCCCGTCCCGAACCATGGGCAAACGCCCGGGCCTGATCACGGCCCAACGGCGTCAGCTCTGCCCCGGGCGGGCGGGTGTCCAGCCTGCGCTCGACGTTGCCGTAGGACTGGCCGTGCCGCAGCAGCACCAAACGACCGCTCATGGCCCAACCCCCCCGGAGGCCTGGGCTTGCTCAGGTTTGCCGTCCCGTAGCCGCGCCAGCCAGCGCGACGCCTCGTCCGCCGGCGGTGGCACCACCCCGGCGGCCGACCCCGTCGGCCAGGAACCTAGGTATCGCACATCGGCACAACGACGGTGCAGCGCCTTGAGTGCCTCGGCGACGGCGCTGTCGTCGATGTGGCCGACACAGTCGGCGAAGAACAGGTAAGTGCCAAGTTCGGTTCGGGTGGGCCGGGATTCGATTCGGGTCAGGTCAATGCCGCGGATGCCGAATTCGGCTAGCGCCGCCAACAGCGCACCGGGCACGTTGTCGATACGCAAAACCACCGATGTGCGATCGGCTCCGGTGCGGGCCGGCGGCGGCCCGGGCAGCCCAATCAGGACGAAGCGGGTGCGGGCGTTGGGTTCGTCGACGACGCCGCTCGGCCAAGGCAGCCAGCCCCCAATGGGCGGCGGCCAGCGGCGAGGTGACCGCGGCGTCGGCTTGGCCTTCGGCCACCTGCCGCGCCGCGTCGGCATTGGAGTAGGCCGGCCGTAGTTCGGCGCCGGCCAGATGGGCGGCCAGCCACCTCCGCACCTGAGCTGCCGCCACCGGGAAGGCCGCCAGCGTCCGCACCTCAGCGGCGCTGCGGCCCGGTTTGACGACGATGCTGAACGCCACGTCCAGCGTTGTCTCGGCGAACACTTGCAATGGCGAACCATTGGCCAAGCTGTCCAAGGTGGGCATCACCGACCCGTCGATCGAGTTCTCGATCGGCACGCACGCATAATCGGCAACGCCATCACGGACAGCGTCCAGCGCCGCGGGGATGCTGTCGATCGGCAACCGCTGCAAAGCATCCGGCCCCTGCTCGGGAACCAGACCGGCACCCGTGATCTGCAGCGCCGCCGCCTCGGTGAAGGTCCCTTCGGGACCAAGGTAAGCGATGCGAACCACGCCCCAACCCTAACGGCGCAAACGCCAAACAAGGCTTGCGCCATCATTGCCGCCAAGTTAACTTAGCCTTACCTAAGGACAGGAGGAGAATGGTGCTACCGCTGACCAACCCCGCGCCGACGACTGCAGAACGCATTCGCAGCGCCTGTGTCCGGGCCGGCGGCGCACTCCTGGCCATCGAGCATGAGGACCCGGTCGCCACGCCCGTGCATCACTTGCTGCACGACGGATCCTTTGCCTTCGCACTTCCCGTCGACCGCGATCGGCAGGCTGGTCGCCCGGTCTCCGGATCGCAAACGCTGCTCGAGCTGACCGACTACGCACCGCTTCCACTGCGGGAACCAGTCCGTTCGCTGGTGTGGGTGCGCGGCCGCCTGCAACAGGTCCCCCCGGACGCGGTGACAAAGATGCTCGACCAGATAGCCACCGAGTGCCCGAATCCGGCATTGCTTCAAGTCGAGACTCCGAGATCCGTGCCGTACCACGGAGAGGAGCCTCGGTACACACTGTTGCGGCTAGAGATCGCATCCGTGGTCGTCACCGACGCCACCGGCGCCGAGCCCGTCAGCGTAGAGGACCTGCTGGCCGCTCGGCCCGACCCGTTCTGCGAGATCGAGTCGAGCTTGCTGTGGCACTTGGACACCGCCCATAACGACGTGGTGGCACGGCTGGTGTCCAAGCTGCCCGCGCCGTTGCGGCGCGGGCACGTCCGCCCACTGGGGCTCGACCGCTACGGCGTGCGGTTTCGCGTCGAGGGCAACGACGGCGACGATGACGTCCGGCTGCCCTTCCACAAGCCGGTGGACGACATGACCGGGCTCAACCAGGCCATCCGGGTGCTGATGGGTTGCCCGTTCATCAACGGCCTGCGCGCCCGTCGGTAACTGAGCTCGTGCGCTTGGTTGCGGTCCGGCTGCAGTGACCGCGGGTCCAGGCACGTAGGTTAGCCAGGTGAACGGCGACCGATCACCGGAGCGTCGACGGCCTCCAAGCCCGATCCTGCCGGCCGACGTGCGTCCGGAGCCCTCGCAGCTGATTCACCGCGAATCCAGCCCGGCGCCTGGGCCGCGGGCCCGTCCGTCGGCGCAGTCCGGGGCTCCGCCGCGACCCGTCGCGCCGACGGCCCGCCGCAAGCGCAGCAAACGCCGCTGGCGGCGGGTGGTGGCGGTGAGTCTGCTGATCGGCTCGCTGCTCGCCGGCGCCGGCATCCTCGGCGGGGCCGTTTGGTTCGGCACGACACTGCACCGCGAGCAGGTACTGACCGACTATCCCAACCGGCCCGTGCCCGGCCGCGGCACGAACTGGCTGATCGTCGGCTCGGACAGCCGCCAAGGCCTCACCGCCGAGCAGCAGCGAGATCTGGCCACCGGCGGCGATATCGGCAGCAGTCGCACCGACAGCATCCTGCTGGTACACGTACCGGAGTTCTGGTCCAGCACACAGGCGACGATGGTGTCGATACCGCGCGACTCGTATGTACCGATCCCCGGTCATGGCGAGGACAAAATCAACGCCGCGTTCGCGATGGGTGGCGCACCCTTGCTGACCCAAACAGTCGAGCAGGCCACCGGACTGCGCCTCGACCACTACGCCGAGATCGGATTCAGCGGGTTCGCTGTCGTGGTCGACGCGCTCGGCGGGGTGACCATGTGCCCGACCATGCTGATCAATGACCCATTGGCCGGCATCGACCTGCCGGCCGGTTGCCAGAAGCTCGACGGCCGCAATGCGCTCGGTTACGTCAGGACCCGCGACACACCGCGCGCAGACCTGGACCGGATGGTCAACCAACGGCAGTTCATGTCGGCGCTGCTGCAGCGCGCCGCCAGCCCCGCGGTATGGCTGGATCCGTGGCGCTGGTACTCGGTGCCGCGCGCGGCTGCCGACGCCCTGGCCGTTGACCAGGCTGCCCACGTGTGGGACCTGGCTCGGCTCGGCTGGGCGCTGCACGGGTCCACCACCGCGATGACCGTCCCGATCGGTGAGTTCACCAGCAGCGACGCCGGGTCGGTGGTGGTGTGGAACCACGACGCGGCCAGCAAGTTGTTCGACGCGCTGGCCTCCGACGCACCGGTGCCCGCCGCCGCGCTCGATGGACAGCAGTAGCGGGCCTATTTTGCCCGAATCAAGCCGCGTAAGTACCCGACAGATAAATTACGGCATTTTCAACATAGCCTTGCTTTACTTAGGCAAAGCTGGCCTGAGTAAAAACGGTATCGGCATCGCGCGGTGCACTTAGGAAAACCTCTCCTGAGTAAGTAATGCCTTCATTGGCGTGGCGTTCTACCTGGGGTAACCTGCTGTCATGAGCAATTTTGACGGTCACAAGACAAAGTTCCACGCACTGTTGCAAGAGCAGATTTTCAACGAATTCACCAGTGCACAGCAATACGTGGCGATCGCCGTTTATTTCGACGGCACCGACCTCCCGCAATTGGCGAAGCACTTTTACAGCCAGGCGGTCGACGAACGAAACCACGCGATGATGCTGGTGCGATACCTGCTCGACCGCGACGTCCACGTCGAGATTCCGGGAGTGGACGCGGTGCGCAATCAATTCGACAAACCCCGCGACGCGCTGGCGCTGGCGCTCCATCAGGAACGCGCGGTCACCGAGCAAGTCAGCCGGCTTGCAGCAGTGGCCCGCGACGAGGGTGACTACCTCGGCGAGCAGTTCATGCAGTCGTTCCTGCAGGACCAGATCGAAGAGGTGGCGCTGATGACCACCCTGGTTCGGGTCGCTGATCGCGCGGGAGCCAACCTGTTCGACCTGGAGAACTTCGTCGCCCGTGAGGTGGGCCCGGCGTCCGCCGGCACAGGTGCTCCGCCCGCGTCGGGGGGCCGCCTCTCGCCGAACTAGCCGCCGCTCTCGCCGGCTCGCGCGTTCTGCAGCCAGGTCTTCGTGCGGCCCGGGTGGTTAGTGGCAATCCAGGCCACCCCGATATCCCGGCAGAAGTCGATGTCTTGATAGTCGTCGACGTTCCAGCAATACACCGCCCTGCCCTGCGCGCCGGCCCGGTCCACGAGTTGCGGATATTCCTTCAGCGCCGGCAGCCAAGGCCCGACGGCGGTAGCTCCGACGGCGGTAGTTGCGCTGCTGGCCAGGTAACGGGCGGTCTTGCCGAGCAGCACCGTCGGTAGCAGCGGTGCGGCTCGCCGGATCCGCCAGACGGCGGCCGCCGAAAACGACATCACCACCGCGCGGGACCGGTCGGCGGAGGCTGGCGCGGCGATACCAAAACGGTGCAGCAGCGCGAGAAGCTTGCTTTCCACCAGTGAGCCATAACGGACCGGATGCTTGGTCTCGACGAAGATCTTCACCGGCCGGTGCCAGTCCAGAACGAGCGAAACAAGGGCGTCCAGCGTCAGCAGACTGGTATCACCGTGCGTACCGTCCGCACGCCAGCTGTCGTGCCACGCGCCGTACTCGAGCTCGCGTAGCTGGGCAAGGGTCATCGTGCTGACCAAACCGGCTCCCGTCGAGGTCCGGTCCAGCCGGCGGTCATGCACGCAAACCAGGTGGCCATCGCGAGTCAGCCGCACATCGCATTCCACGCCGTCGGCGCCCTCTTTAAGCGCGAGGTCATAGGCGGCCAGCGTATGTTCGGGCCGAGCGGCCGAAGCGCCTCGGTGGGCAACGACAAACGGATGCCCGGCGAGCACCTCGTCGGCCCACGTCATACCACTATGCTGCCGGTTCCTGCCCCTCCAACTCAACCGTGCCTGCGGATGTGGGCACCGCAGGTCGATCGTCGCCGACCACGACCCAACGATGCGCAGGCCGTTCGACCGGTTTGCGCTCGAACCCCTCGAAGACCCGGGCAACGGTGGCCACGGTGACTGCCGCAAGCAGATATGCACACACCATCATGACGGTGTTGTTGGCAATGCCCTGGGAGTCCGTGGCGAAGCTGGTGATGATGGCGAAGATCGAAACCGTGTAGCTGAAAACCCAAGCGATCCACCACTCCACGATCGGTCTTCGTAGCCGGGCGTAGTGCTCTTCGATGGCTGCCAGCTCGATGACGTACACCGGAGCCCACAGCAGATTCGCCAGCGGCGCTACGCACCCGGCCCACAACGCCTGGACGGAGCGCAGCTCGGGCAGGCCGTGCTGCGAGAACACCGCGGCCCGCCGCGTGATCAGCCACCGGATCAGCATCACGCCAGAGGTGATCACCGCTGCGATTGCCGCCACACTGGCCAGCACCCCGAGCAAGTCCGCGGCGATGGCCACCAATGAGTTCAGCAAAGTGTTCCGGTTGATGACCAGGAGCACATACCGCACGGCGTACACCAGGGCGGCAATGCCGAGCACCAGCACGCTCACAAACAGTGTTGTGCGCACCATCGCTGCCGATGGCCCCGTCTGGGTAGGCTTTTGGGCTGCCGCAGGGGCCTGGTCGACGCGGTCCGCCAAACCCCAACGCGGGATCACGGCGTAGCGCGGTGTGGGCCCGAGGGACCGTCGCGCGCGCCGCGCAGGCGGTGCGGCGCCGGGGCGCACCGCTATCCACCGGAAACCTGGAGGCAGCCGCGGCGGCGTGCGCCGCCACCCTGGGGCTTGGGGCAATCTGGCCAACGGCGGACCACCGTGCGTACTCCACCGTGGGTCGGCCGCCGGCACGTCCGCCAACGGCGCCATCAGCGCCCCGCGGCAGCGGGGACACCACTCGCGTCGTCGCTCGCGCACGTTCCACCGAGTGCCGCACTGGGAGCACACCTGGATCACCGGACCAGCCTAGCCCCGGCGACGATGCGGGCAGCCGGACGCGGCCCGGTGAGGTGGGGGTACTCCCCCAGAGGGGGGACCCCCACCCGCTTGCGGGGGAAGCGAGGCAGTGCAACCCAGCCCCGGTGAAAAGCCGCCGAACGCCTTGGATCCAGCACCCGGGGCCCCAATTGGCAACGTGTATAGCTATCTATCGCTATCCACAGTTTCCACAGGTTTATCCACAGTAGATGACTGGGTATGCACGCCATCAACAGTGCCTCTACCCGGTTCCTATCCCGCAGCTGTGGATAACGCTGGGCGCTAGACGCGTGCCATAGACAGCCCAAACCGGTACCTGAGCGAAATGGATTGCCTTGCTAATCACCCGCAGATCCGCCTGCCTGGCTCGGCCGTCCGCACCCCATACCATCTTCGTGCGCGCCCCTCGGTCACCACGAATCCGCAGCTCAGACCGCTATCACGCGGCGCGTTTTTCAAGCCCGTTGCAAGAGGTTATGATCGCGGTCACGAAAGTTGGTTGTGACTCACCTCACTAAAGCGAGGTGAACCAGCAGGTGAAAGGCGATTAATGGCCACGCATTCGTTCGGTCCGGGTTCACCGGCCCCGTCGAACTCGTATTCCGGCTCGCCTGCTTGGAACCAGAGCTACAGAATCGCCGCTTTGCGTGCCGGCCTGATCGCACTGGCGTTGCTGGCGGTCCTCGCCGTCATCATCTTGTCTTGAAACCACACTGAACGGGTACCCGGGTTGCCGGGCCGTGGCGGTCGTTCTTGCGGCGCGCGCGGTCATGGAGCAGGGTTGACTACGGCTGGCCGCCGCGTGGCAGCCCCGCGCGAATGAGCGTCCGACGATCACCGACGATCCATCGAAGAAAGGAATGCCGTGGCTGAATACACTCTGCCCGACCTGGACTGGGACTACGGAGCGCTGGAACCGCACATCTCCGGCCAGATCAACGAGCTTCACCACAATAAGCACCACGCCACCTACGTCAAGGGCGCCAACGACGCCGTCTCCAAACTCGAGGAGGCACGCGCCAAGGACGACTACTCCGCGATCCTGCTGAACGAGAAGAACCTGGCGTTCAATCTCGCTGGTCACGTCAACCACACCATCTGGTGGAAGAACCTGTCCCCGAACGGTGGTGACAAGCCGACCGGCGAACTCGCCGCAGCCATCGACGACTCCTTCGGGTCGTTCGACAAGTTCCGCGCGCAGTTCCACGCAGCCGCCATCACCGTGCAAGGGTCGGGCTGGGCAGCACTCGGCTGGGACACACTCGGCAACAAGCTGTTGATATTCCAGGTTTACGACCACCAGACCAACTTCCCGCTCGGTATCGTTCCGCTCCTACTGCTCGACATGTGGGAGCACGCTTTCTACCTGCAGTACAAGAACGTCAAGGTCGACTTCGCCAAAGCGTTCTGGAATGTCGTCAACTGGGAGGATGTGCAGTCGCGGTACGCGGCCGCAACCTCTAAAACCCAGGGGCTGATTTTCGGCTGAGACCATCTGGCGAAGGCTGGGGCGTCGCGCGGATCGCGTGGCGCCCTTCCCTTTTTCTTTGGAGAACTTTGTGAGTCCGAGGGCCAGTGGCCGTGTCGAGTTGCAAGGCGCCTAAACCGCAGGCATCCTGAATTATTCGAGCTACCAGTGTGGTTAATCGGACGGAGGCGTCGCGCGGAGGTCGAGATGGAAACTGGGTCAGGCCGGCCTATAGGGGTTGCCCCCTTCCATTCTCGTGGTGCCCTGAAAGGGTTTGTCATCTCTGGGCGTTGGCCTGATTCGACGAAAGAGTGGGCTCAGCTGCTGATGGTCGCGGTTCGGGTCGCGTCATTGCCCGGATTGCTCTCCACCACTACGGTTTTCGGTGCCCGCGAGGAGTTGCCCGACGAACCCGAGCCGGGCACCGTCGGCCTAGTGCTGGCTGAGGGCACGGTCTTCGGTGAATCAGCAATCCAGCCAGGATATTTCGCTGATCATCAGCCACCCGCGTTGCTGATGCTGCATCCACCCTCAGAAACCACTCCATCGTTGCCCGAATGCACCGGTGCAGCGTCGGGATGCGTACTGCTGCCGGGATTGCCGTATCTGGGATTAGAGCACCGGGCGGCTTGGGTGGAAGCAGAAGCCGACGGAACCATCACGTCCATGGTGAGCCGCGTCGGCGTCGACCCAATCAGCCATCCCGACACCGCGATTCTGGCAATGCTGCTCGCGGCATAAGGAAATCCCAACGGATTAGTTCGGCCATCGAATCGAGAAATACGGGTGTCCGAACTTCGTTGCCTTCCTGGCGCGCTCCGGATTCGGCCGCTAGCCTGGGACCGTTAGCGAAGGGGAGTAGCCCCGAATCGTCGCGTCGACATACTGGCGAATAGCCCGGCCGGCGAACCGGTCCTACCGGACCGGTGGGTGAGACCTTCGACCGATGTTCGATGACCGACTGGTCGTCGACGACGCGTCGAAAGGTCGGCTTCCATGCTCACCGCCACGTTGCTGAGTCTCGGGGTCGTCTTCCTTGCCGAACTCGGCGACAGGTCTCAGCTCATCACCATGACCTACGCGCTGCGCTACCGATGGTGGGTGGTGTTGACCGGGGTGGCGATGGCCGCGTTCATGGTGCACGGGGTCTCGGTAACGATTGGCCACTTCCTGGGCACTACGCTGCCGCCGCGCCCGATGGCCTTCGTGTCGGCGATCGCTTTCCTGGTTTTTGCGGTATGGGCCTGGCGTGAGGGCGTGGCCGGAGACGAGGCGGTCTCGACTAGTCGGGAACCCCGATTTGCGCTCCTTACCGTGGTGTCGTCGTTCGTACTCGCCGAAATGAGCGACAAGACAACATTGGCGACGGTTACCTTGGCCAGCGATCACGACTGGACCGGCGTATGGATCGGCACGACCTTGGGCATAGTTTTGGCTGACGGCCTGGCGATTGGTGTGGGGATATTGCTGAACCAGCGACTCCCAGAGCAGCTGCTGCACGTCTTGGCCGGCCTGCTATTCCTCATGTTCGGATTATGGATGCTGTTTGACAGCGCGCTGGGTTTGCGGTCAGTGGCCATCGCCGTGACCGCGACGGTGGCGGCGGCCGCCGCAACGGTGGCCGCGGCGCAAACTCTGCGACGGCGCCGAACAGAAGCTCCGATCGCAGGCGGGTCACCGGACATCGTCTGAGCTGCCGACAGCACCCGCCTTTCCCCCCGCGCCATGTCCGGCAGCCGCCCAGAGCTTCCCAAGGTTACCCAGCGGGCCATTGAGTGCACCCTCGGCACGCGTGACGGGGTGACTCGCGGAGTTTGACAGCAAAGGATGCGCTGGATGGGTCTGAATTGCTTGCTGGTTGCGGTGCAACCGCCCAGCACGCTTTGTCCGATCGCCTCGCGAAACCCGACCTCGATGGCCCGCCACCCTGGTCCTGATCCTGAATTCTGCGGATAACCTGTGAGTTTCACTCATTTAGTGGACACCTCAGCGAATTAGTTGGACGCTCGTCGAGTGCGGGATTGGCAATCGTCAGCAACGCCGGTACCGAATCCACCGGGGTTTGCACCTGGTTGCAGACACAAACTCTCGCTACCATGATCAGCAAATACACCTAGGTAAGAGTTCACTTCTACAGCCCAGTGGAGGTCATATCGATGAGCACGACGTTCGCTGCCCGCCTGAACCGCCTGTTCGACACGGTGTATCCACCCGGACGCGGTCCGCACACCTCTGCGGAGGTGATCGGGGCGCTCAAGGCGGAGGGCATCACGATGTCGGCTCCCTACCTGTCCCAGCTACGTTCAGGCAACCGCACCAACCCATCGGCAGCGACCATGGCCGCCCTGGCTAACTTCTTCCGCATCAAGTCGGCCTACTTCACTGACGACGAGTACTACGAAAAGCTCGACAAGGAATTGTCGTGGCTGGCGACCATGCGCGATGACGGTGTGCGCCGCATCGCCCTGCGCGCCGTCGGATTGTCTCTCCAAGCCCAGCAGGACATCGTGGAGCGGGTCAACGAGTTGCGCCGCTTGGAGCACCTCGACGCCTAAGCCTGCCACCGGCTGTGCAGCCCGACCTGAAGGGCTGCCGCCGGCCCATTCCGATTAGGGTTGGCTCACGGTTCGCGCACACGCGAGAGCGATAGTCCACGAGATACCGGGAGGCGGCCGGGAATGGGCCTGTTCGGCAAGCGAAAGAGTCGCGCGAAGCGTCGCGCCGAAGCCCGTGCGATCAAGGCCCGCGCCAAACTGGAGGCCAGGCTCGCAGCCAAGAACGAGGCTCGCCGGATCAACGACAATCGGCGGGCCGCAGACAAGGCCCTCAAGGCGCAAATCAAGTCCCAGCGGGACAGCGACCGGACAGCGTTGAAAGTCGCCGAGGCCGAACTCAAGACGGCACGGGAAGGCAAGTTGTTGTCGCCGACGCGGATCCGCCGGCTGCTGACGGTGTCTCGGCTGCTCGCGCCGATCCTGACGCCGGTGATATACCGGGCAGCCATGTCCACCCGTGCTCTGATCGACCAGCGTCGTGCGGATCAGCTTGGGATTCCGTTGGCTCAGATCGGCCAGTTCTCCGGGCAAGGCGCCCAGCTGTCGGCCCGGATTGCCGGCTCGGAAAAGTCATTGCGGATGGTGCAAGACAAGAAGCCCAAGGACGCCGAGACCAAGCAGTTCGTCTCCGCCATCACCGAACGGCTCACCGACCTGTCGGCGGCCGTCACCGCCGCGGAGAACATGTCGGCCGCGCGACGTCGGGCGGCCCACGCCGCGATTTCGTCGCAGCTCGACGGTATCGAGGCGGACCTGATGGCCCGCCTCGGGTTGAGCTGACTACCGCAACAGGTGACCGCATCCAATGCCGCTCGACACGGAAAGCAGCGACCTGACATGTCAATCCACGACAGGCGGATTTCGCGCGTCCTGATCGCGGTCGCCGCGGCCGTCGCGCTCTATCTCGGCTCGGCGGCCAGAACCCCGACGGCATGGGCACACGTCCATGCCACCAGCGACAATGCCGTGCGTGGCGCCATGGCAATCGTCACCTTCCAAGTGCCCAACGAATCCAACACTGGCGCGGCGACCACCGCGCTGACCGTCACCCTTCCCGATGTGGCATCTGCGAGCACCGAAACCGTGCCGGGGTGGACGGCCAAGCTCGACCGTGACGTGGCATCCGGCACCGTCCGCTCGGTGACCTGGACGGCCGCACCCAACGGCGGGATCGGAGTGGATCAATTCGCGCTGTTCCGGATATCGGTGCAACTGCCCGACACCGACACCGTCAGCTTCCCGGCCACGCAGACCTATTCCGACGCGTCGATCGTGAAATGGGACCAGCCGCCGCTGCCCGGCGGCGGTGAGCCGGAACATCCAGCACCCATGCTGACACTTGCCGCAGGGCCGGTGGCACCGCATGAACACCATCCCTCTTCCGGTACGCCCGCCAACCACGCCGCCGCACCACCGCAATCGAAATCACCGGACGACACCGCCCGCCTGTTGGGCGGGGCGGCCCTGGTAGTAGCTGCTCTGGGTGCCTGTCTCGTGCTGATCCGCCGACGGACATGAGACGCCTGGTTTTTATCGCGTGGTTAGGCCTTTTGCTGGCCACCATGACATTGACCGCAACCCTGAACGCACCAGTGGCGTTCGCGCACGCCACGCGGGTATCCACCGAGCCCGCAGACAATGCGGTTCTCACCACCGGTCCCGAGAGGGTGAGCGCGACCTTCAACGAGCGATTGCAGACCACGTTCGCGGCCATGACCGTCGTCGGGCCCGATGGCAACGTGTGGTCTACCGGGGAACCGACAGTGCAGGGCGCGGTCGTCGACATCGGCCTGCGACCCTTAGGACCGACCGGGACCTACACGGTGAACTACCGAGTGACGTCTGCCGATGGCCACGTGGTGTCCGGGTCCTGGTCGTTTCGGCTAACGATACCCGGCACCGGCACGCCCGGACCCGCCGCCGCTGGCACCGATGCCGGCGGCGACATCCCAGCTTGGCCGTTTGTGGTGATAGCAGTGGGGCTGGTCGCCGCAGGCGCCTTATGGGCAGTGCGGCGCAGGCCGTAACCGGCCCCGGTGGCCGAGACGCCGCCACGCGTCCTGGCATGATGGGACCCGAGGAACCCGGAGCGCTAGAAAAAGTGAGAGAAAGCTCAAAGGAGCGGCCGCATGGCAGACCCGCAGGATCAACCCAACAGCGAACCCGACGGCGCATCGACCCCGCCGGAAAAGAAGCTGCCGGCCAAGGCGGTCAAGAAGACCCCAAACGCGCCCGCCAAAAAAGCACCTGCGAAAAAGGCGACCGCCAAAAAACCACCAGCCAAGAAAGCGCCCGCGAAGAAGGCGCCGGCCAAAACCCCTGAACCCGCGCCACCGAAACCGGCCGAGCAACCCCTCGGCATGCAGCAGCGGATCGAAACCAATGGCCAACTTACTGCTGCCGCCAAAGATGCTGCGGCACAAGCGAAGTCGACCGTAGAAGGCGCCAACAACCCGGTCGCGCCCGACGTCTCAACCCCAGCACCGAGCCAACCCCTAGTGCCACTGATTGTTGCCCTGACACTCAGCCTGCTGGCCATCCTGCTTGTCCGGCAACTGCGACGCCACTGAACTCCCACCGCGCTGGCTAGCATCTCAGAAGTGACCGTGTCTTTCCGGCCAACCGCCGACCTCGTCGACAGCATCGGGCCCGACGTACGCAGCTGCGACCTCCAGTTCCGCCAATTCGGCGGCCGCCCGCAATTCGCCGGGCCGATCAGCACCGTCCGTTGCTTTCAAGACAATGCGCTGCTGAAATCGGTGCTCTCGCAGCCGGGTGCGGGCGGGGTACTGGTCATCGACGGCGCCGGCTCCCTGCACACCGCGCTGGTCGGGGACGTCATCGCCGAATTGGCTCGCTCCAACGGCTGGGCCGGACTGGTCATCAACGGCGCGGTGCGTGATACCGCCACACTGCGCGGCATCGACATCGGCATCAAGGCGCTGGGCACCAATCCCCGCAAGAGCACTAAGACCGGGGCCGGAGAGCGCGACGTCGAGGTCAGTCTGGGTGGAGTGACGTTTGTGCCCGGTGAGATCGCCTACAGCGACGATGACGGCATCGTCGTTGCGTAAGCCTTAAATCGGTACTAAACCGCCACTGGGGCAGGCTTTTTGGCGAATCGCAGGCCCTCGCCGGCGATTTTGCCGCGCCGGATCAGCCGGATGTCGCGCAAGTAGTTCTGGTTCAGCCGCCACGGGGTGCGCGAGCCCTGCTTGGGCAACTCGTCCAGCGAGCGCAGCACGTAGCCCGGGGTGAACTCCATGAACGGGCGCTCCTCGACGTCTGAACCCGGGTGCTCGACCACCACGGTCTCAAACCCCTTGGCGTCCATGTAATTCAGCAGCCGACAGGCGAACTCCGAGACCAGGTCGGCCTTCAGCGTCCACGACGCGTTGGTGTATCCAACCGTATAGACCATATTGGGCAGACCGGACAGCATCATGCCCTTGTAAGCCATCGTCTTGGTGAGGTCCACCGGTTCGCCGTCGACGGTGACGGTCGCGCCACCGAACAACTGCAGGTTCAATCCCGTTGCGGTGATGATGATGTCGGCCGGAAGCTCGCGGCCCGAGTTGAGCCGGATGCCGGTCGTTGTGAACCGGTCAATGGTGTCGGTGACCACGTCAGCCTGCCCATGCCGGATGGCGCGGAACAAGTCGCCGTTGGGTACCAGGCACAGCCGCTGCTCCCACGGATTGTAGTGCGGACCGAAGTGCTTCCTTACGTCGTAGCCTTCAGGGAGCTGGCGCTTGGCAAATCCCATGAGCATGTTCCGCATTCGGTGCGGCCACTTCTGGCAGGCCTGGTACATCGCCACCTGCCGCAGCAGGTTCTTCCAGCGAACCGCGGTGTAGGCCATGTTTTCGGGCAGCCACCGGCTGAACCTGTCGGCCATTTTGTCCTGGGCTGGTTGAGAGACGATGTAGGTGGGTGAACGCTGCAGCATCGTCACGTGCTTGGCGCCCGAATTCGCCAGCGCCGGAACCAGAGTGACCGCGGTAGCACCGCTGCCGATCACCACGATGTTCTTGCCGGCGTAATCGAGGTCCTCCGGCCAGCGCTGCGGATGGATGATCGGGCCGGTGAAATCCTCCGAGCCGCGGAACGACGGCGCATAGCCCTGCTCGTAGTTGTAGTAACCGCTGCACAGAAAGAGGAATGAGCAGCTGATCGCGCTTGATGTGCCGTTGCTTTCGACATGCAGAGTCCAGCGGTTCTCCGCGTTCGACCAGTCGGCGCTGACAACCTTGTGGTTGAGCCGGATGTGCTTGTCGATGCCGTACATGGCCGCGGTGCTCTTGAGGTATTCGAGGATCGGCTTGCCATCGGCAATGGCTTGGCGCTCGGTCCACGGACGGAATCGGAAACCCAGGGTGTACATGTCGGAGTCGGAACGAATTCCCGGGTAACGGAACAGATCCCAGGTGCCACCCATGTCTTCTCGTTTCTCCAGGATGGCGTAGCTCTTGGTCGGGCAGCGGTCCTGCAGATGCCAGGCCGCGCTCACGCCGGAGATCCCGGCGCCCACGATGACGACGTCGAGGTGCTCAGTCATGGAGCCACGCTATCAACGCTGTGTCGAATTCGTCAACGCTGTGTCGAAACTTTCAACAGGGAGTAAGCTGCCCGTCGTGACCACCTCTGCCGCCAGCCAGACCTCTCGGGGTCGGCGCAGCGCCCGCCCGTCCGGTGACGAGCGTGAGCTGGCGATCCTGGCCACCGCCGAGCAGCTTCTCGAGGATCGTCCGCTGACCGACATCTCGGTCGATGACCTGGCTAAAGGCGCAGGCATCTCCCGGCCGACGTTCTACTTCTATTTTTCGTCCAAGGAAGCTGTGCTGCTGACGCTGCTGGACCGGGTGGTCAACGAGGCGGACAGCGCGCTGGAAACTCTTGTCGCAGCGCCGGATGGTGACCGCGACAAAATGTGGCGCACCGGGATCAACGTGTTCTTCGAAACGTTCGGCTCCCACAAGGCGGTTACCCGGGCCGGTCAGGCCGCCAGAGGCACCAGTGCGGAAGTCCGGGAATTGTGGTCGACATTCATGCAGAAGTGGATCGCCTACACCGCCGCCGTGATCGAAGCCGAGCGCGAGCGTGGTGCCGCGCCGGACACCCTGCCCGCCCTGGAACTGGCCACCGCCCTCAATCTGATGAATGAGCGGACGCTGTTTGCATCATTTGCCGCCGAACAGCCTTCTGTCCCGGAGGCTCGCGTGCTGGACACGCTGGTGCACGTCTGGGTCAGCAGCATCTACGGCGAGGCCCGCTAGCGCAGGTTTTCCGAGGCCTGTCGCACAGCCATGCGAACATATGTTCGTGCGGTGTGATGCAGCCATCCTGCACGCGGACCTGGATTCGTTCTATGCGTCCGTGGAACAACGCGACGATCCGACGTTGCGTGGCCGCCCGGTGATCGTAGGAGGCGGGGTCGTGCTGGCGGCCAGCTACGAGGCCAAGGCCCATGGCGTGCGCACAGCGATGGGCGGGGCACAGGCGCTTCGCCTGTGCCCGCACGCCGTGGTGGTGCCGCCGCGGATGACCGCCTATACGCGCGCCAGCGAGGCTGTGTTCGAGGTGTTTCGTAACGCCACACCGATCGTGGAGCCGGTCTCGGTGGACGAGGCGTTTCTCGATGTCGGCGGGCTGCGCCGGGTCTCCGGCACACCGGTCCAGATCGCGCAGCGGCTGCGCGTGGACGTGCGCGATCGGGTCGGCCTGCCTATCACCGTCGGGGTGGCCCGGACAAAATTTCTCGCCAAAGTCGCCAGCCAGGAAGCCAAGCCTGATGGCTTGTTGTTGGTCCCGCCCGATCAGGAGCTGGCATTCCTACACCCGTTGCCGGTGCGCCGGTTGTGGGGCGTGGGTGCGGTGACCGCCGACAAGCTGCGCGCGCACGGGATCAACACCGTGGCCGACGTCGCCGAGCTCAGCGAGTCGACGCTGGCTTCGCTGCTGGGCGCTGCGATGGGCCGCCAACTGTATGCGCTGTCCCGCAATACCGACCGTCGCCGGGTAACCACCGGTGTGCGCCGCCGGTCTGTGGGTGCCCAGCGGGCGCTGGGCCGCGCCGGCAACGCCATGTCACCCGCCGAGATCGACGCCGTGGTGGTCAACCTGATCGACCGAATCACCGCCCGGATGCGGGCCGCCGGGCGCACTGGTCGCACGGTGGTGCTGCGCCTGCGGTTCGACGACTTCAGCCGGGCCACCCGGTCGCGCACGTTGCCTTGGGCCACATCGGCAACGCAGCCCATCCTGGCCGCCGCCCGGCAGCTGGTCGCTTCGGCCGCACCCGCTATCGCACAGCGCGGGTTGACCCTGGTTGGTTTCGCGGTGTCGGGTATCGACCGTAGCGGAGCCCAGCAGCTGGTGCTGCCATTCAGCGAGGCGGAGAGCCGACTGGCCTCTGATGACTTTGACGCGGCAATCGATCGGGTACGACGTCGCTTTGGCAAATCCGCGCTCATGCCCGCGGTGTTGGTCGGCCGTGACCCGGGCCTCGAGATGCCGCGGGCCCCCGCAAGCGGGTGGTACCCCCAACCGGACTGACTGGGCCGGCTATCAGCTCGAGGCGGTCCACTCCAGCAGCTGGTCGGCCGGCCAGGTGTTGACGATCCGGTCGACAGGCACACCCGCGTCCAACGCGCGCTGGGCGCCGTAACCAAGGAAGTCCAGCTGGCCAGGCGCGTGCGCATCGGTATCGATGCTGAACACACAGCCGATCTCCAGCGCGAGATTCAGCAGACGAGTCGGCGGGTCGCGGCGCTCGGGACGAGAGTTGATTTCCACCGCGGTGCCGTGATCACGACAGGCGGTGAACACCGCCTCCGCATCGAACTGAGATTCGGGCCGGATCCCGCGGTCCCCGGCAACCAGCCGGCCGGTGCAGTGGCCGAGCACGTCGGCGTGGCCGTTGGAGACGGCGCGCACCATGCGGCGGGTCATCGCGGCCGAATCCATCGACAACTTCGAATGCACGCTGGCCACGACCACGTCGAGGCGCTCCAGCAGCTCGGGCTCCTGGTCCAGGCTGCCGTCCTCGAGGATGTCGACTTCGATTCCAGTGAGTATGCGCATCGGTGCGAACTTGTCGCGCAACCCGTCGATCGCGTCGAGCTGTTTGCGCAACCGCTCCGGCGACAGGCCGTTGGCGATCGTCAACCGCGGCGAGTGATCGGTCAACACGCAATACTCATGGCCAAGCGCTGACGCGGTGGCCATCATCTCTTCGATCGGCGCCGACCCGTCCGACCAGTTCGAATGCAGATGCAGATCCCCGCGCAGCGCGGCACGGACCTCCCCGCCACCGAGGTCGGTTGCAGCAGAACGTAATTCGACCAGCAGGTCGGGTTCGCGGCCAGACCATGCCTGGGCGATGACCTTCGCGGTTTTGGGCCCGATGCCCGGCAGCGACTGCCAGCTGTTGGCCTGACCGTGGCGCTCCCGCGCGGCGTCGTCAAGACCCTCGACGATGTCGGCCGCGTTGCGATATGCCATCACGCGTCTGGGGTCGTGGCGGCTGCGGTCCTTGTAGTAGGCGATCTGCCGCAGTGCGGTTACCGGGTCCATGGTTTCAGTGTGCCTGGCCGGTTCACATCAGCTGCCCGACGACGAATCCGGTGAGAATTACCGCGAAGCCGCCAATCTCGCCGGCGATGAGCAGGGCCATTGACACCTCGGTTCCGCGACGGGGGTTTTCGAATTGGTTGACGGTGTCGCGCCGCACACCGTGGCCGATATAGCTGGCTGTGGCAGCGACGAAGAAAAACACGACGACCATCGCCGCAATCAGGTTGACCCACGACGGCCAAGCGCTGAGTTCGACGAAGACCGCGATCAGCAGAGTCGCGAACGAGTAGAGCAACGCCGCCCGATGCGCGATGTCGACGTATGGATGCGCGCGGTGGTCCTCGGAGGTCATGATCTGCCGGTACTTCCAGACTCCGAGAACAAGCGCGAGCAGAAAGATCAGTCCGGCCGCCAGCAGGGTGATCTTGGTGTCGATTCCAAGGGCGCTACTCATCGCCTGCTCGAGTGTAATTGCCCGCCAAGCTGCCCCGAGGTCATAGCGGCGGAAGCTGGACTACGGTCGGGCTCATGCGATTCGCGTTCAAAACCTCACCGCAAAACACCACCTGGGCACAGATGCTGGCCGTCTGGCAGGCCGCCGACGACATCGAGGTCTATGAGTCCGGGTGGACCTTCGACCACTTCTACCCGATCTTTTCCGACAGCAACGGGCCCTGCCTGGAGGGCTGGACGACGCTGACCGCGCTGGCGCAGGCCACCAAGCGGCTGCGGCTGGGCACCCTGGTCACTGGCATCCACTACCGCCACCCGGCCGTGCTGGCGAATATGGCCGCCGCGCTCGACATCATCTCCAACGGACGGCTCGAGCTCGGGATCGGCGCCGGATGGAACGAGCAGGAGTCAGGCGCCTACGGCATCGAACTGGGCACCATCAAGGAACGCTTCGACCGGTTCGAGGAAGCCTGTGAGGTACTGACCAGCCTGCTTCGCCAAGAGACCACCGACTTCGACGGCAAGTACTATCAGCTCAAGGGCGCCCGCAACGAGCCCAAAGGCCCGCAGCGCCCACACCCGCCGATCTGCATCGGCGGCAGCGGAGAGAAACGCACACTGCGGATCACCGCGCGCTACGCGCAGCACTGGAACTTCGCCGGCGGTCCGCCCGAGCTGTTCGCGCGCAAGCGCGACGTACTGGCCTCCCATTGCGCAGACATCGGACGCGATCCGAAGGAAATCACCCTGTCGGCCCACCTTCGCCTGGAGCCAGACCGCCACTACGGGCAGGTGCTCGAGGATGCGGCCGCTTTGGCAGCCGAAGGCTTGGAGCTCGGCATCGTCTACATCTCCCCGCCGCACGACCCCGCCGTCCTGGAACCATTGGCTGAGGCGATCCGCGATTCAGGCCTGTGCAACCAGTGATATTCAAAGAATTTGAGGTCCTGGTGCCGAGATAACGACTCTATAACGCTGAGCAAACATTTCGTGCACCCGTGGGGTGCACAAGTTGGGTGGTTACACCCCGTACAGGAAGAGCTCCTCGGCGGTTACCAGGCGTTCATGCTTAGCGGGAAACTCGCGGCTCTTCACCGGGTGACGAAACCATGACCAGGCGATTCGCCCCATCCGCGACCGGGGTACTGGGTTGATATGCACAGTGATCACTCCTGCGATCGGTCCGTTCAACCGGGCCTCCAATGTGACGAAGCCCACAACGGGTTATTAGACACCCGGCGTCTGGGCAAACGGTGGAAGACTCGCCGAGCAGTTTTACCCGTGTTTCTGCTGTGGCTAGTGTGACTACTGAAGCGGTACGGCCGTCGGTTTGATGGGTGCCGGCAGTGCGGTTGAACCCATCAGATACCGGTCCACGCCCGCTGCCGCGGCCCTGCCCTCGGCTATCGCCCAGACGATCAGTGACTGACCACGACCCATGTCCCCGGCAACGAAAACGCCGGGAACCGAGGTGTCGAAGTCCGCACCGCGCGCGACGTTGCCGCGGTCGGTGAGTTTGACTCCGAGGTCGGTGAGCAGGCCCGGCTTCTCCGGCCCGACGAATCCCATCGCCAGCAACACCAAATCGGCCTCGAGCTCGAAATCGGAGCCCTCGACCTTGACGAACTTGCCGTCCTGCATCGTCACCTCGTGCGCCTTGAGCGCACTCACGTGCCCGTCTTTGCCGACGAACTCCTCGGTGTTAACCGAGAAGACCCGCTCGCCACCTTCTTCATGCGCCCCCGACACCCGGTACATCAGCGGGTAGGTCGGCCACGGGGTGGATTCGGCGCGCACGTCCGGCGGACGCGGCATGATCTCGAACTGGTGCACGGCGATTGCACCTTGCCGGTGCACGGTGCCCAGGCAGTCGGCCCCGGTATCACCGCCGCCGATGATGACGACCTTCTTGCCCTTGGCCGTGATCGGCGGCTCCCCGTCCTCCCCAAGGACGTCGTCGCCTTGCTGGACTCGATTGGCCCACGGCAGGAACTCCATCGCCTGGTGGATGCCGTCCAACTCGCGGCCGGGAATGGGCATTTCGCGCCAGTCGGTGGCGCCGCCGGCCAGCACCACCGCGTCGAAATCGGCGCGCAGTTGTTCGGCGGTGATGTCGACTCCGACGTTCACGTTGGGCCGGAATTCGGTCCCCTCAGCCCGCATCTGGTCCAGCCGCCGGTCGAGAACCCGCTTTTCCATCTTGAATTCCGGGATGCCGTAGCGCAGCAGCCCACCGATGCGGTCATCGCGCTCGAAGACGGTCACGGTGTGACCGGCGCGGGTGAGTTGCTGGGCCGCGGCCAGACCTGCCGGGCCCGAACCCACCACGGCGACAGTCTTTCCGGTCAGCCTGTGCGGCGGCAGCGGCACCACAAAGCCTTCCTCGAAAGCCTTGTCGATGATCTCCAGCTCAATCTGTTTGATCGTCACCGGGTCCTGGTTGATTCCCAGCACACACGCCGGCTCGCACGGTGCCGGACACAACCGGCCGGTGAAGTCGGGGAAGTTGTTGGTGGCGTGCAGCCGTTCGATCGCGTCGCGCCAACGGCCCCTGCGCACCAGGTCGTTCCATTCCGGGATCAGGTTGCCCAGGGGACATCCGTTGTGACAGAAGGGAATACCACAGTCCATGCAGCGGGTTGCCTGATGGCGCAAGGTCTCTGGATCGAATTCCTCGTAGACCTCATTCCAGTCGCGCAGCCGCAGCGGGACAGGCCGGCGCTGCGGCAATTCCCGATGAGTGTATTTCAGGAAGCCGGTCGGATCAGCCATGCGCGGCCGCCATGATCGCCTTGTCGACATCCACGCCGTCACGTTCTGCTTCGGCGATCGCCTGCAGCACCCGCTTGTAGTCGCGCGGCATCACCTTGACGAAATGCCGCCGCTGTCCGGACCAGTCAGCCAGAATCCGCTGGCCGACAGCGGAATCGGTGGCATCGACGTGCGCCTGGATCATGCCATGCAGCCAGTCTGCGTCGTCCTCGTCGAGTGTCTCGAGCTCGACCATCTCGGCGTTGAGATTGTCGGGAAATTCGCTGTCCGGGTCGTAGACATAGGCCACCCCGCCGGACATCCCGGCCGCGAAGTTACGGCCGGTGTGGCCGAGGATGACGACCTTGCCGCCGGTCATGTACTCGCAACCGTGATCGCCGACGCCCTCGACCACGGCGTGGGCCCCGGAGTTGCGGACCGCGAACCGTTCGCCGACCACGCCGCGCAAGTAAACCTCCCCGCTGGTGGCGCCGAACAGAATCACGTTGCCGCCGATGATGTTGTCCTCGGCAACGTAGTCCTCCGGTGCGTTGTCCGACGGCCGCACCACAATCCGGCCGCCGGACAGGCCCTTGCCGACGTAGTCGTTGGCGTCGCCGTAGACGCGCAGCGTAATCCCGTTGGGCACAAAGGCCCCGAAGCTGTTGCCCGCAGATCCTTCGAATGTTATGTCGATAGTTCCGTCTGGCAAGCCTTGGCCGCCATAGGCTTTCGTCACCTCGTGGCCGAGCATGGTGCCGACCGTGCGGTTGACGTTGCCGATGGTAGTGGAGAACCGCACCGGTTTGCCGGAATCCAATGCCTCGCGGCTCATCACAATCAACTGCTGATCAAGCGCCTTGTCCAGGCCGTGATCCTGGCGGGAACTGCAGTACAGGTCCTGATTCATGAAGGCCGACTCCGGCTCGTGCAGCACGGGCGTCAGATCCAGCTTGTGTGCCTTCCAGTGGGCGCGCGCCAGCGTGGTGTCCAGCGCTCCCGCCTGGCCGACAGCCTCGTTGAGGGTGCGGAAGCCCAACTGCGCCATGTATTCCCGGACTTCTTCAGCGATGAACATGAAGAAGTTCTCCACGAATTCGGGCTTGCCGGTGAACCGCTCCCGCAGCACCGGGTTCTGGGTGGCGACGCCGACCGGGCAGGTGTCCAGGTGGCACACCCGCATCATGATGCAACCGGCTACCACCAGCGGGGCGGTGGCGAAGCCGAATTCCTCGGCGCCGAGCAGCGTGGCGATCATCACGTCGCGCCCCGTCTTGAGCTGGCCGTCCACCTGGACCACGATCCGGTCGCGTAATCCGTTGAGCAGCAAGGTCTGCTGCGTCTCGGCCAGTCCCAGCTCCCACGGCGCACCGGCGTGCTTCATCGATGTCAGCGGGGTCGCGCCGGTACCGCCGTCGTGCCCCGAGATCAGGACCACGTCGGCGTGCGCCTTGGACACACCCGCTGCCACCGTGCCCACGCCATTCTCGGAGACCAGTTTGACGTGCACCCGCGCCGACGGGTTGGCGTTCTTCAGGTCGTGGATCAGCTGCGCCAGATCCTCGATGGAGTAGATGTCGTGGTGCGGCGGCGGCGAGATCAGGCCCACACCCGGTGTGGAGTGCCGGACTTTAGCGACCCACGGATACACCTTGTGTCCCGGAAGTTGACCTCCCTCACCGGGTTTCGCACCCTGGGCCATCTTGATCTGAATGTCGGTGCAGTTGGTCAGGTAGTGCGAGGTGACGCCGAACCGTGCCGAGGCGACCTGCTTGATCGCGCTGCGGCGCCAATCCCCATTGGGATCGCGGTCGAATCGCTTGACGTCCTCGCCGCCTTCACCGCAGTTTGATCGGCCCCCAAGGCGGTTCATCGCAATGGCGAGCGTCTCGTGCGCCTCGGCGGAGATCGAGCCGTAACTCATCGCTCCCGTCGAGAAGCGCTTGACGATTTTGCTCGCGGGCTCCACCTCGTCCAGCGGAACCGGCGCCCGCATACCGACGCGGAACTTCAGCAAGCCACGAAGTGACGCCATCCGCTCGCTCTGGTCGTCGACCAGACGGGTGTATTCCTTGAAGATCTTGAACTGGCCGGTGCGAGTGGCGTGCTGCAGCTTGAAAACGGTCTCCGGGTTGAACAGGTGGTACTCGCCCTCGCGGCGCCACTGGTATTCCCCACCCACCTCGAGCTCGCGGTGCGCGCGTTCGTCCGGCCGGTCCAGGTACGCCAGCCCGTGGCGGGCGGCGACGTCGGCGGCGATGTCGTCCAGGGTGATACCGCCGGTCGGGCAGCTCAGCCCGGTGAAGTATTCGTCGAGCACGTCCTGGGAGATGCCGACCGCCTGGAACAGCTGCGCGCCGGTGTAGGAGGCCACCGTCGAGATGCCCATCTTGGACATCACTTTCAGCACACCCTTGCCGGCGGCCTTGACGTAGTTGTTCAACGCCGTGTTGCGGTCGATACCGTCGATGACCCCACGGTCGAGCATGTCCTCGATCGACTCGAACACCAGGTAAGGGTTGACTGCGGCCGCCCCGCAACCGACCAGCGCCGCCATGTGGTGCACCTCGCGGGCATCACCGGATTCGACCACCAGACCGACGTGCGTGCGCGTCCGTTCGCGCACCAGGTGGTGGTGCACCGCCGCAACTGCCAGCAGCGACGGGATGGGAGCCATCTGCTCGTCGGAATCGCGGTCGGACAAGATGACGACTCGCGCGCCGTCGGCGATCGCCGCCGACGCCTGCGCGCGTACTTCGGTCAGTGCGGCGGCCAGCCCGGCGCCGCCCTCGGCGACCGGGTAAAGACAGTGAATCACCTTGGACCGCATGCCGTGTGGGCGTCCGTTGACCTCGTCGTCGGGGTCGAGGTTGATCAGCTTGGCCAGCTCGTAGTTACGCAGAATCGGCTGTTGCAGCACGATCTGGTGACAGGAGTCCTCGTCCGGGTTGAGCAGGTCGCGCTCCCCGCCGGTGGTGCCCTGCAGGCTGGTCACCACCTCTTCGCGGATGGCATCCAGCGGCGGGTTGGTCACCTGGGCGAAGAGCTGGTGGAAGTAGTCGTAAAGCATCCGGGGACGCTGCGACAGCACCGCAACTGGAGTGTCGGTACCCATCGACCCGATCGGCTCGGCGCCGGTGCGGACCATCGGTGCCACCAGCAAGTTGAGTTCCTCGTAGGTGTAGCCGAAGGCCAACTGCCGCATGACTAGTCGATGGTGGGGCATCCGCACGTATTTGCCCGCCGGCAACTTGTCGATCGGAACAAGTCCTTTGTCGAGCCACTCCTGGTAAGGGTGCTCGGCCGCCAGCTCCGCTTTGATCTCCTCGTCGGAGACGATGCGCCCCTGCGCGGTGTCCACCAAGAACATCCGGCCCGGCTGCAGCCGCAACCGGCGGACCACTTTCGACGGGTCCAGGTCCAGCACGCCGGCCTCGGACGCCATCACCACCAAGCCGTCCTCGGTGACCCAGATCCGGGACGGGCGCAGGCCGTTGCGGTCGAGCACGGCACCCACGATGGTGCCGTCGGTGAACGTCATCGACGCCGGGCCGTCCCACGGCTCCATCAGCGACGCGTGGTACTGGTAGAACGCTCGCCGAGCGGGGTCCATTGACTCGTGGCGTTCCCAGGCCTCCGGGATCATCATCAACACCGAGTGGGCCAGGCTGCGTCCGCCCAGGTGTAGCAGTTCGAGCACTTCGTCGAAGCGCGCGGTGTCGGAGGCGCCCGGGGTGCAGATCGGGAACAACTTCTCGACGTCGTCTTCCGGCCCGAAGATGTCGGTCTTGATCAACGCCTCACGGGCCCGCATCCAGTTCTCGTTGCCGGTGACGGTGTTGATCTCCCCGTTGTGGGCGATACGCCGGAAAGGATGCGCCAGCGGCCAGGACGGGAAGGTGTTGGTGGAGAACCGGGAGTGCACGATACCCAGTGCGCTGGTCAGCCGATCGTCTTGCAAATCAAGGTAGAACGCCTTGAGCTGCGGGGTGGTCAGCATGCCCTTGTAAACGAACGTCTGGCCGGACAGGCTTGGGAAGTAAACCGTTTCGCGACCGGGCCCGTCTTGGCCCGGGCCTTTGGTACCGAGTTCGTGCTCTGCGCGCTTGCGGATCACGTAGGCGCGGCGCTCCAGCGTCATGCCGGATGCCCCCGCCATGAACACTTGCCGGAAGGTGGGCATCGCGTCGCGGGACAACGCGCCCAGCGACGAGTCGTCGGTGGGCACATTTCGCCAGCCCAGCACCTGCAGGCCCTCGGCTTCAGCGATCTTCTCCACCGCGGCGCAGGCAGCCGCGGCGTCTTTGGACGACTGCGGCAAAAACGCGATACCGGCGGCGTAGCTACCCGGAGCGGGCAGCTCGAAGTCCACGACTTCACGAAGGAATGCGTCCGGGACCTGAATCAGGATGCCTGCGCCGTCACCGCTGCGCGGCTCGGCGCCCTGAGCACCGCGGTGTTCAAGGTTGAGCAGCGCGGTAATCGCCTTGTCCACGATGTGGCGGCTACGACGGCCGTGCATGTCGACGACCATGGCTACCCCGCACGAATCGTGCTCGAACGCGGGGTTATATAACCCGACGCGCTTGGGCGTCATATGCACCTGACCCTTCACCTGAACGTTCTGCGCGGCCGTTACAGCGGCTCCGACGGGGCCGCACCCCGAGGTTGCGGGCTAAACCCCTTCGGTCTTGTCGATAAGCTGTCCCTCAGGCGGAGATGATCCGGTTAGGGATTCGTCCGTGCAACGCTGAACGGTGGCCTGGAAACGGTCTCGACAAGTCGTAAAACGATATGACAAAACCCGCCTGACATGCCAACTTTGTTAAGTCTAACCTGCCAGCTGGCGGCAGCGTAAATTCGCTGCAGCGGGCGATCGACAGCATCACCACATGCTAATTCGCTGCTGGCGATCTGCCCACCACAGCGTCGATCCCGGCGGACCGCTCGTCACATCAAACGTTTACAGGAGTTTGCTGCGATCGCGATAAGGCGTAGCAGCAATGCTGTTAGGATCGCCCATCGTCGTGCTCAGCGCACGGCCAAAGATATAGCGGCAGAAGCCCAGTAAGCCCCGCTAAGTTTGCACGATGCTAATAGGGAGGCTAACGGCGGCGCGTGACCGATACTGGACTGATACTGGTCCGCATCCGTCGTCGGCGGTTGGACCGTGGGGCTCATCACTCCAAGGAGCTCGCCGCGGTCGGCCACACGCGCGACGATCGATTGCCTGGCACCCGAGGAGCCCATGAACGAGCGTGACGAATTCCTGCGGAGCCGTCTGCAGCCCCCCCAGCCCGGCACCCCTGCTGCACGCCCGCCCGGTCCCCACCCCAGAGAACCCCAAAGCGCGCCCCCGGGTTTTGCCCCGGTTGCTGCCAGACCCGCCTCGCCGCGCCCGCCGGCGGCTCCCGCTCCCCCGCCGCGTCCGCAGACCGCGCCCCCGCCGCGACCCGCGGTGCCACCCCATCGAGCAACTCCCCCTGCCCCGCCGCGACCCGCGGTGCCGCCCCAGCAGGCAGCCCCTTCTGCCGTGCCGCCCCCCGCGGCCCCAGCGCCAGGTCCCCGGGCCGGCGCCGCCGTCACGCCGGTACCCCCGTCCGCGGCGGAACTGGCCGACCGCGGTTGGCGACGCATGCTGCGGCTGGCCACCTTCGGCCTTGTCAAGCTGGGCCCGTCGGCCACCCAACGCCAGGAAGCCCAATTCGAAGCGGCCATCCGGACCGTTCTTCATGGCAACTACAAGGTCGGCGTATTGGGCAAGGGCGGCGTGGGAAAGACATCGGTGGCCGTCAGTGTCGGATCGCTCTTTGCCGAACTCCGTCGGCAAGACCACATCGTGGCGATCGACGCCGATACCGCCTTCGGCCGGCTGAGCAGCCGAATCGATCCCCGGTCGACCGGCTCGTTCTGGGAACTGACCTCCGATACGAACCTGCGGTCCTTCAGCGATGTCATTGCACGGGTCGGCCGGAATGCCGCCGGCCTGCACGTACTCGGTGGCGAACCCGCGTCCGGTCCACGTCGCGTGCTCGATCCAGCGATCTACCGGGAAGCCGCATCACGACTGGACCGCCATTTCACGATCTCGGTCATCGACTGCGGTGCGGCGATGGACGCACCGGTCACCCAGGAAGTCTTGCGCGATTTGGATGCGTTGATCGTGGTGTCCTCGCCGTGGGCGGATGGGGCTTCCGCTGCTGCCAGGGCCATGGAGTGGTTGTCAGATCATGGCCAGACAAGCCTGTTGCAAAACAGCATCGTGGTGCTCAACGATTCCGACGGACACGCCGACAAACGCACCCGGGCGTCGCTGGCTCGCGAATTCGTCGATCATGGCCAGCCGGTGGTCGAAGTGCCCTTCGATCCCCATCTCCGGCCCGGGGGCGTGATCGATGTGAGCCGCGAAATGGCCCCGGCAACGCGGCGGAAATTTCTACAGGTCACGGCAACGATCGCAGAGTATTTCGGGGCGCGGTCTGACCGTGCGCGGAACCGTCGCCCTGGTAGCGACGAGAGCTAAGCCTTTTCGGCGGCCCGCTTCAGCCCGATGCTGCCAGCCACGCCAACGGCCCGGTCGCGATGAACTCCAGCGTCGTGGCCACGGCTTCCCCCGCTTCAGGCCCGGTGTCGTCGATACGGTGCACAGCCTCGAACGAAAGGCCCGGCCCCGCGGCCACCCAGGTGAACTCGCGCATCGGCTCGAGTTTGGTGACCGTCCATACCAGCGGCCGGCCCTTCGGCTGAGTGACCCTGGATCGGCTGCCCACCGCCAACGGACCGTCTTCGAGACGCTTTATCTCCCGCATCGACTCGTTCCAGGCCGGCCAGCCCTCCACGTCGACCAGCAACTCCCACACCCGGGCGGCGGGCGCGTGCACGGTTTCGGAACGCACGTATCGCATGCTGCACCTCAACGGCATCAACGCACTACCTCTACTGAGCGGCACCCGCCCGCGCCGAAGGGTCGGCGACGGCCTCAATCTTGCTGACGAGGCAACCACGGATTGTCAGCACAATGGCAGCGAAGAGCCGGCGGTCGGCGAAGGCCAACACCACCGGCTGCCCGGCGGGACCGCTGACCAGCGTCACTCCCGGGCCTAGATAGCGCAGCAGGTTGGTGGAGACCGCCTGCGGCCCATGGTTCACCTGCGGAGGCGGCGCCGGGTCGGCGAGGATCGTCCCCACACCCCAGACCGCCGGATCCAAGACGGCGGTCAATCCGGTAATATCGCCGTTGGCGCATGCGGTGATGAATTTCTCGGTGACGAGCTGGTGCTCGGCCGAGGCCACCTCGTTCAACTTCGGTTGTGCCGTGCTGAATTTGGCCCGCGCGCGCCGCGCCAGCTGACGGCAGGTGCCGACGGGACGGCCCACGGTTTCGGCGATCGTGTCGAAAGGGACTCCGAACACGTCATGTAGCACAAACGCCACCCGTTCACCGGGACTGAGCCTGCGCAACACTTCCAGTAGCGCGGCACGGATCTCGTCGTCAAGGGTGACCCGGTCGGCTGGGTCCAGCTGGCGCGACGGACCGTGAGCCGGCTGCTGGTCCTCAAGATAGGGGGCACCCGGCCGTTCGTAGCGGGCGCGGGCCGAACGCACCTGATCGAGGCAGAGTCGGCTCGCCACCACCGTCAGCCAGCCGCGAACATCGTCGATCTCAGTTACATCAGCACGTGACAGCCGCAGAAACGCTTCTTGCGCAACATCTTCCGCGTCGCCGACATCTCCCAGCATCTGATACGCGAGATTGACCAGATACGGCCGGTGACGACGCCAGGCCTCGGTGACCTGGTCGCTCGGTGACTGCGACTGGTTCATGATTCTTCGACGATCTGATGCCGCAAAAAGTTACGTGTGCCGGTTGTAACTTTCCCATTTTCCGCGCCGTCCTTGGTGAAAGCACTTACCAGAACTCGCGGAAGGAACACACCATGACGATCGTCGTGACCGGAGCGACCGGCAATGTCGGGCGCCCTCTCGTCGCCGAACTTGTCGCCGCAGGCGCCCGAGTGCGGGCGGTCACCCGCACGCCGAAGGCCGCCGGGTTTGCATCCGGCGTCGAGGTGGTCGGCTCGGCGGCCGACGCGCTACCGGGAGCGTCGGCGGTATTCCTGAATTCCCGCCCGCTCGGCCCAGATCTTCCCAACGTGGTGGACCAGTGTCTGCGCGCCGGAGTCACCAAGCTGGTTGCGCTGTCGGCGATCAACGCCGACGACGACTTCTCGCGGCAACCGTCACGCTTTCGCGGGGACCGGAACAAGGAGGTCGAGCAGCTCGCCGTCGACTCCGGCCTGGCGTGGGTGAGCCTGCGGCCCACGGTCTTCGCAACGAACTTCGCCGGCATGTGGTCGGCTCAGATCCGCGCCGGCGATCTGGTGGCCGGGCCATACGCAGCGGCTTCGGCCGCGCCGATCGTCGAGAGCGACATCTCGGCGGTCGCGGCGCGCGCGCTGCTCACCGATGAGCTCGTCGGTCAACGGATCCCGCTGACCGGTCCGCAGGCGTTCACCAACTCGGAGCTGGTGGAAGTCATCGGCGCCGTCCTGGGCCGCCCGCTGCAGTACCGGGAAATATCGACGGACTTGGTACGGCAACGGTTCATCGGTTTGGGTTTCACCGCCGCCTTCGCCGACGCCTACACCGCGATGCTCGCCGAGACGCTGGACAAACCCGCCCTTGTTACCCACGACGTAGAGAAGATCCTTGGCCGACCGGCGGTCCCGTTCGCACATTGGGTGTCCCAGCACCGCGACCTGTTCACCAGATCCAGATAGACAAGGAGACTGACATGTCCGAACCACATCCGCCGCGCTACCTCAAACCGATGAACCGGGTGATGATGGCGGTCCAGCGACTCGGGATACCGACCGGGCCTGCCATGGTGCTGACGGTGCCCGGCCGAAAGTCGGGTAGGCCGCGCAGCACCCCGATGACGCCGTTCGAATTTCAGGGCGGCCTCTACGTGGTGGCCGGCTATCCGGGCGCTGACTGGGCGGCCAACGCCCGCGCTGCGGGCACCGGCACGCTGAGCCGGGGCCGTCGGTCACGGGAAGTCAGGATTGTCGAATTGACCGCCGAGGAAGCACGCCCGGTGCTGCGGGCGTTTCCTTCCGAAGTGCCGGTCGGCGTGGCGTTCGCGAAGCGCTCGGGGATGGTGCGCGATGGAACGGCCGACGAATTCGAGGCACTGGCGGGCCGGATCAACGTTTTCCGATTCGAGCCAACCATTTCGGCCTGAAGCGCATTGGACAGGAAAGCGGTTTTCGCCGAAACGTGAACAGCCGCGCAAGGCTTCCCGACGGTTCCTAACTGCCGCCCCGCCGCTGACCCCTCAAACAGCGGCTAGTGGGCAAGGAGGTTAGGCCGATCGTGCGGACTCGCGCACCGGGTATCCGTTGCGCTCGGCCAGGGATCGCAGTTGGCCCAGCGTGAACGCCCGCGCCCGGCCCGCTTCAGGAATTACGACGCCGGCCCACAGCCCTTCGGCGCCCGCCGACTCGACGGCCTCGCGTGCACATAGCCACCGGCGCGGGCAAGCCCGGCACAAGGCTTTGGCCTCGTCGTCGGGAGCCGTCGTTCAACGATCGGGGTCCTGCGTGCAAGCGGCCAGCGGCATGTTGTACAGAGCCGTTGCGGTCATGTCGCTCGTTCCTCCAAAGCATTGCGGGTCAGTGCCCCACCTACGCATAGGCTATAGCACTAACCGTTGCATTGCAACAGTCTCTTGGTCTTCTGCCCGGCAATGGTTACTGTTGGCGCTTCGGTACGGCCCGCGCGCTTCGGGCTTCGTAGGCCCTGCTGCTGACATGGCGGTGGTCAAACGATGTCGAAACATGCGCTTGAGCAGGCATTTAAGCGTGTCCGAAGCCGCTTTTGTTTCCGCCGCCACGTCGACGACCAAACTGTAGCAGGACGCGGTTAGGCCGCCGCCCGGCTGGCGGACGTGGTTCCGGATGATGACTCAGAACCGTAGCGCCCGGCGATAGGGTCTGAAGAGTGCGACGGTTAGCATCGTGATGACGGCGGAAGACCCGCCCCGCTTCCACTCGAGCGGGAACCACCGCAGCTGCCCGGCGCCGAGTCGACCATCCAGCCCGCTCTGCTGGTCGTGCGCAGCGGTGATCGTGGATTGCCGCGTGAGCCTCAAAATAGACGGGGTATAAGCGTCTCAACACCCTGTCGTAGTACTAACGGAGCTGGTAGGGCCGGGGGAGCGTCGATTGATCGGTTCACTCCCGGATGACTCCGCGAGTGATGAGATCCGCGCGTATTTCCGAAAACCTCGATTGGTGTTCGTTGTACTCGTAGCCCTTGGCAACGGCGACCCAGTCATCGCCTTGATTGATCGCAAACTCGGCAGCCGCGGCGAGTGCTCCGTAGAATGCCGTTGCGACATCATCGGACCAAACGACCCATACTCCGTCTTGGGTTTGGCACAGGGCGCCGATTGACGCGAAGAAGCCGTCAAGCGCACCACTCTCCCGATGTGGATTCAAAAAGTACAAGAGATATGGGAACTCTGAATACACATTTTGTAAGAAGGCAGCAATCGCCGGATTCAGGAACGGATAACTCTCCTGTACCTCTGCGAAGTTCAGGGCAACCGATCCGCGCCAGGCTCGGGCCAGTGCCGGATCAGCGGTAACCTCGGCCAGAACATCGCGCACTGCGGTGATGTCTTGACGGCGCCACTGACTCGCCGGGACATCGAGCTGCCGGAGGGTCATTGTGCTGCCCGCGACTCGTGTGCCCACTCATGAGCGGTTAACCGAGGAGCACTCTTCCCTGCGTATTGCGCGAGCCTTTCCCGCACATCCTCAGCGCGAGCTCTCGCATCGGCGTCGATGCGAGCGTGTTCGAGCTCGGAGACACCCAAAGATATAAATACCGCGCCGATTGCGCGGTCTGCATAAGACGTGGCTGTCTGCATGTGGTCCCCAACATCAAAGATCCTGCGGCGCTGGCAATTCGTGTTCTCGCGGCGTCTGCTTGATCCAGTTGCTGAATGGCCGCGGATACACGGCATCCTCCCATGGTGCCAGCGCCTTCGTCACTAGTTCGAAGGGATGGGTCCGTGGAGGCACTGTCTGAAAACAGTTTGAAAACAGCCGAGGCTCACGTCTTTGATTCAGCCGACGGATCCTTGCGACAGGCCGGGCCTTGATGGCGACAATGCGGGTCAACATGGTGTCTGGGCCCGTGCAACTTCTCGTCGTCAGGTCCTTAGCCCTCCGACGATCCCGACATCAAATGCGCCCAAACCGCACAGCGTTACGTGTGCCTGGCCGCAAACTTGCGATCCAGCTGATGTCTCAATATGGGACCTGAAAGACGTGCACCTGATACCACTGCACCCCAGCGCTGTACCCCTCGCATCAGCGGCTCAGGAGCCAGCGGATTATGCCGATTTCGCAGACACGTTGTGGGCGCGCACGGGGTATCCGTTGCGCTCGGCCAGGGATCGCAGTTGGCGCAACGCAAACGCCCGGGCCCGGCCCGTTTCGGGAATCACGACTCCGGCCCACAGGCCTTCCACATCCGGCAGCTCGCAGGCTTCGGGGGCACACAGCCACCGGCGTGGGCAGGCCCGACACAGTGCTTTGGCCTCGTCGTCAGGAGCCGTCGTCCAAGGGTCGGGGTCTCGCGTGCAAGCGCCCTGCCAGAACCCGGACTCAACTGTGGCGGTCATGTGCCTACGTTCCTCCAGAAAGCATCGCAGTATCTCGATTGATGCCCCCCAGGCCATAAGCACACAAACTGCCGCGATGCCACAGTTACGGATTCCACACGTGACTCCTGTGCACGCTTCACGTTGCGATACCCGCGGAGTGTGTCACCCGGAAACGGCGACTGCGTGACCAGGGCGTGAACAGGTGCCGACCAAGCGGGAGCTGCGTTTCCGGCCAGTGAGGTCTCTGTGCATTTCACAGCCTTCAGGCGGCTCGCGGCTCGCGTGCCGGAGGCCACCGGGCGTCGAGGCCCACATGGGTGCGGGGCGCGCAGCTGCAGGGGTTTTGCCGGGCCCAACCGCCGCTTCTGTTCGCGGTGATTCGGGATAGGCCGGACCGTAGCGTCGACACGGTTTCATCGGCACGCCGCTCGGACAGCACGGCGCCAGAATTGTCACTAAGAAACGTAGCATCAGCGATGGGTCAGAGGAGTGCAACGGTTAGAATCGTGGTGGCGGAAGGCCCGCCCCGCTGCTCTTGAGCGAGCAATCACCGAGGATGCCCAGCGCCGAGTCGACTGCCCAGCCCGCTTTGCTGGTCGTGCATAGCGGTGATACGTCACACGCGATCGAGCCTGGCCGCGGTGTGGTGACCATTGGTCGAGAGCCTCAGGCCGGCGTGCAGATCGATGATCCGCAGATCTCCCAGGAGCATCTGCGGGCCGAACCCACCGATGGCAAATGGCGGATCGTCGACAGCAGCCCGAGCGGCATGTTCGTCGACGGACAACGAAAGAGCTCTGTGACAATCACCGACAAAACGATCGTCCGGTTCGGCGACCCCACCGCGGGCAAGGCATTGACGTTTGAAGTGGTCAGGCCGTCGAGATCCGCTGGGCAACAACAGGCGGAGGAGTCGGACGAGCACCAGAGCAACTCCCCGACCAGCGAGCCGGACCCGGGCGTGGTGCGCGCCGGAGCCGCCGCGGCCGCGCGCCGTCGCGAACTCGACATCAGTCAGCGCAGCCTGGCGGCCGACGGAGTCATCAACGCGGGTGCACTCATCGCGTTCGAAAAAGGCCGCAGTTGGCCCCGGGAACGAACCCTGGCCAAGCTTGAGGAAGTGCTGCAGTGGCCCGCAGGGACTATCGCACGGATCCGCCGCGGAGAACCGGTGCCCGGCGAGGCGACCAGGCAAGCCCCACCCTCCGAGGGCACGGGGTCTGACGGGCCGACGTCGTTGATCGCGCGAGCTGTCGCTGCTGCCGTAGACGGCTGCAGCCTGGCCATCGCAGCGTTGCCGCCGGTCGACGATCCTGCATTCACCGAGCGGGCGGCGCCAATCCTTGCTGATTTGCGCCAACTCGAAGCGGTTGCCGTCCGGGCAACTCACATCAGTCGGATTACCCCAGAATTGATAAAGGCGTTAGGCGCCGTCCGCCGCCACCACGACGAACTGATGAGACTGGGGGCGACCGCCCCGGGCGCCCCGCTGGCACAGCGGTTGTATGCAGCCCGGCGACGGGCGAACCTCTCTACTCAGGAGACTGCAGAGGCAGCCGGCGTGGCCGAAGATATGATCGTCCGCGCAGAGGCCGAGGAAGCGTTGCCCGCCAGCGTTGCCGAGGCGATCGAAGCTCTGATCAGCCAGATCAATTGATCTTGATTCTCCAGCGCCATCACACCGTCGTCCGTAATGCCCCCACCCCCGGGACGCCCGGCTTTCCCTTCCCGTTCCCCGACCTACTCGGTTTGCCCGATTTCAACTTGCCCTGACCTTCGGGATTTGGTGTTCGACAGGTGGTCCGGCAACCAGTGTGTCGAGCCGGCTACCAGACGATGGCGGCCATGTCGCGGTTGTCTGAACACACGCTGCGCACTGCGGCCTCGATGTCGGCCGCGGTAATGATCTGCAGATCCTCCACCGTCACCGGCTGGCCCGCACGCTTTTGGGCGACCACTCGGGTGTCGCGGAACCCTTCGGCACGTTCGATGACGTTGCGGGCGAACCGGCCGTTCTGCATGGCGTCGATACCGTGCCGCCCACCGGGGGTGGTGTAGTTGCGGATGGTCGTGGCCGCGTCCAGGAATGCCTGCCGGGCAGCATCGTCGAGCAGACTGGCGCGCGGTGTGGCGTAGCGGTGCCCAATCTCGACGATCTCAGCCGGCGAGTAGGACTCGAACCGCAGCTTGCGGTTGAACCGACCGGCCAGACCCGGGTTCACGGTGAGGAATTCGTCGACTTGATCCTCATAGCCGGCCCCGATGAAACAGAAGTCAAATCTGTGTGTTTCCAATGCAACCAGGAGTTGGTTGACGGCCTCCATGCCGATCATGTCCGGTGTGCCGTCCTGGTGGCGTTCGATCAGGGAGTAGAACTCGTCCATGAAAATAATTCGCCCAAGCGACTTTTCGATCAGCTCGTTAGTCTTGGGTCCCGATTCCCCGATATAGTGACCGCAAAAGTCCGATCGACGGACCTCCCGAATTTCGGGGTGGCGCACGATCCCCATGCCGGCATAGATCTTGCCCAGCGCTTCAGCGGTGGTTGTTTTACCTGTGCCGGGTGGTCCCACCAGCAGCATGTGGTTGGTCTGCCCCTCCACGGGTAGACCGTGCTCTAGGCGCATCACCCTCACTTCGAGCTGATCTTCCAGTGCCGATACCGCCTGCTTGACCGCTGCCAGGCCCACCTGTTTAGCCAGCAGCTCGCGGCCCTCGGCCAGTAGCTCGGCGCGCCGCTCCGCCGCGTCGTCATCGTCGAGCTCGTCACGGCTTTTTGCCGTCGAGGCATCCCAACGATCGGTGCGGCTGGCGATGGTTTGTTCGTCGGTCACGACTAATTGCAGATTCGGGTCGGCCAATGCTTCTTTGGCCGCCTCGGTCAGGACCCCGTTGATGGTGGCCTTCCGGCGTGCCGTCATTGTCGAGGTCGAGCACGGCGTGATCGGCCACCCCGTCGCCGTCGAAATCCGCCAGCGCGTCGTCACGCATGCCGTCGCCGTCGAAATCCACGCCGATCGCATCGAGCCGGCCGTCGCCGTCAAGGTCAAGGTCGGGGCGGCCATTCCATATGGCCGCTGTACCGTCGTCGCCAGCCACGCAGTAGTCCACAGATTTTCCGACGGCGCGCCAGCGCTACGGGTTCCCGCGCGATCGCCACCAGGCCAGCAGCTCGGCGGTTGCCTCCTCGGTGGTCAGCGGACCGCGGTCCAGCCGCAGTTCTTTCAGATAGCGCCATGCCTCGCCGACTTGTGGGCCCGCCGGGATGTCGAGCAGCTGCATGATCTGGTTGCCGTCCAAATCGGGGCGTATCCGCGCCAGATCCTCTTGGGCGGCCAGTTCGGCGATCCGCGCCTCCAGCCGGTCATAGCTGGCCTGCAGCCGGGCGGCCCGGCGCTTGTTGCGGGTCGTGCAGTCGGCACGCACCAGCTTGTGCAGCCGAGGCAGCACCGGCCCCGCGTCGGTGACGTAGCGGCGCACCGCGGAATCGGTCCACTTTCCGTCGCCGTAGCCGTGGAACCGCAAATGCAGATACACCAGTTGCGAAATGTGGTCGACCATCTGTTTGGAGTACTTCAACGCCCGCAGCCGCTTTCGGGCCATCTTGGCGCCGACCACCTCGTGGTGGTGGAAACTCACACCGCCGTCCGGCTCGTGCCGCCTGGTGGCGGGCTTGCCGATGTCATGCAGCAGCGCGGCCCAGCGCAGCACCAGATCCGGGCCTCCTTCTGGGAGGGGGTCCTCCAGCGCGATCGCCTGCCGCAGCACCGTCAGCGAATGCTGGTAGACGTCTTTGTGCTGGTGGTGTTCGTCGATGGCCATCTGCATGGCACCGACCTCGGGCAGCACCACCTCACCCATCCCGGTCTGCACCAGCAGATCGATGCCGGCCACCGGGTCGTTGCCGAGCAGCAACTTGTCCAGCTCGGCGGCCACCCGTTCGGCGCTGATCCGGGCCAGCTGCGGGGCCATCTCTTCAATTGCCTCCCGCACCCGCGTGGCGACGGCGAAGCCGAGTTGCGACACGAACCGCGCTGCGCGCAGCATCCGCAACGGGTCGTCGCCGAAGGACACCGACGGTGCCGCCGGGGTGTCAAGCACTCGCTCGCGCAGCGCCGCCAAACCGCCTAGCGGATCAAGGAATTCGCCCGGCCCGGTTGGGGTGATGCGCACGGCCATCGCGTTGGCCGTGAAATCACGGCGCACCAAATCGTCGTCGAGGCGATTGCTGAAACGCACCTCGGGATTACGCGACACCTGATCGTAGGTGTCAGCGCGGAACGTGGTGATCTCCAAGCGATAATCGCCCTTGCCGACGCCGACCGTGCCAAAGTCGATGCCGGTGTGCCACACGCTATCGGCCCACCGCCGCACGACCTGTTGCACCTGCTCGGGACGGGCGTCGGTAGTGAAGTCAAGGTCAGGAGAGCTCAACCTGCCTAACAAGGCATCCCGCACCGAACCCCCGACCAGGTACAACTCATGGCCCGCGGCAGCGAACGCCGAGCCCAGCTCGCCCAGCATGGGGGCGTGCCCATGCAGAGCGACCGCGGCAGCGGTCAGCAGGTCGGCATCTGCTTCAGGCACGTTCGATCAGCCTAGTCGGACGACGATGCGGGCCGGGACGGCCCGCTGTGGGGGTACTCCCCTGCGGAGCGGGGACCCCACCCGCTTGCGGGGGAGAGCGCGACAATCAGCCTAGTCGGGGGGTCCGGCCATGAGCGCGCTGCGGGCCGAGACGGTCCGCATAAGCACCCCGACAATGAGGAGCCCGACAATTGTGCGCGCCCCGATAGTCTCGGTGATCTCTGCTCAAGCCGCCGCGATGACCACTCAATAATTGAAGGGTCTTATTTTTGGACTGGAGCCGACGCAATCCTTTGCGGTCCGGATGCCCGACCACCGGGACGTCGGTGACCCGTCGAATCACGGTGTCGCGGTAGATGCCCTCTCTGCCACACCCTGGACAGTGGCGGCGGCCATCGTCGAGCAGATCGCAGAACACCACCGGGGCATCGACACCGACGGCCGCATCGGTGATCGTCACCCCCAACTCGACAGTCCGCACGATCGTGTCGGCAACGACAGCAGCAAGGAAACGACGTGGGATCAGACACAGGGCTCCCCGGCAGGCAGACGATCTGGCGTAGGAACCTGCATCATCTGCCCACCGGGACCCGTCTCGGCTTACCGACACGACCGTCAACCAGGGACTTGCCGCCATTCCATGCACTCATTTCCGGAAGATCCACTTTTACACTTTCCGCATGCCGCTAGATGCTGACCCGCGACATAGGATCCGCGTGTAGCTGTCAGCTTCCTGTAAATCAGTTTCTTTGCGTTGGCGAGCTATCGCAATCAGGCGGACAATGGAAGAGAAGTTGTGTTGCCAAGGTCAAGTCGTCCAATTCAGGTCGGCACGGCAGACAAAGGAGAAGGCAGACAAAGGAGAAGGGACTATGGCGACGCAGAGGCACTATCGCCGATTTGTGGGCACAGCGCTGGTAGGTGGCCCCCTTCTGGTCGCCGGGGTCGTCTGGGCCAGCCCGGCGCACGCTGACCAGACCTCCTATCTCAACGACCTACACAACGACGGGATCCAGTCCGTCGAGGGCGGTGACGCGCAGCTGATGAACGCGGGTGTGGAGCTATGCAACGAAGTATGGTACGGCCTAGACCCCAGTCAGCTAGCGGCCGGGTTGCTGCTAAACTCCGACACCAGGCTCGGTACTAAAGGGCTCACCCCCAAGCAGGCCAGCGACCTTGTGAGCTACGCTGTAGCCGATCTGTGCCCAAGTTACTAGTTAGCGTTGTCGCGGAAGAAAGTTTTGGCCGGCCATCGGTCTCGGTCGCTTAAGCGCTTAAGGATGAGCCGACAGCGCATACCACCGCGAAAGCACCCATTTTGGAAGCCCGGCAACTTAGGACAAATTCGTGGTGACCGAATATGTGAGGATCGGCGACGGTGTCGTTGGATGGGATATCAGCAACCCCCGAGGCCCGTCAGGTGGCCACGACGTGGTGATCACCCCCGAAAGTACCGTTTACGCCTTGTGCCGGCGAGAACGTGAATTGCTGGATTTACAGCCGGAGCAGGGTTTCGGCCACTCGGACTTCGTTTAATCCCTGATCAACCTTCTGCGAAGGATCTCGTGGCGTTTTGTGGTGGCGCTGGTGCATATCCTCGTAGTGGATCTCGCCACCTGGCTCTTCGTCTTTCCAATGCCGCCCCTAGCATTATTCGTGCTCCCGGTATCGCTGGCTTACATGGCGATCGGTGCCATTATTGCGAAAGGCCCTGGCAAATTGGGTCAGGCCGGCCGGGGAATGCTGATTGGTAGCCTGTCAGGGCCCCTCTCGCTGATCATCTTTATTCCGGCCTTTTATCATCGCCCAGGCGAGATAGGCCCGATCTGACAACAATTTTGGGACGTCGCCGTCCTCGGTGGTAAGCGGCCAACACTTGTTGCAACGCCGTGCATCTGGGTGTCAAGCGCTCGCTGGCGCAGTGCCGCCCTTGAGCGCACTAGGCCGAGCTCACCGGGCTAGCGGCGAGTATGTCCTGAGGTCCGGCCCGTGCCAGCTACTATCGCTTGGGTGTCGGACGCCGAACAAGCCAAGCCGCGTCGGCGCCGGGGACGGCGCCGGCGTCGGGGTGTTCTCGGCGCTGCCGAGAACCAGACGAACGGCCAAGTGACCGGCGATGCGGCGGCGACTAAACGGCGCCGATCCCGCTCGCCACGCCGCGTGCCGGAGCGGCTGCGCACCGTGCACGAGACATCTGCTGGCGGGCTGGTCGTCGATGGGATCGACGGGCCGCGCGACGCGCAGGTTGCGGTCCTGATCGGTCGCATCGATCGGCGCGGACGGACGCTGTGGTCGCTGCCGAAGGGCCACATCGAGCTCGGCGAGACCGCCGAACAGACCGCGATTCGGGAGGTTGCCGAGGAGACCGGGATTCGCGGTCGCGTGCTGGCCGCGCTGGGACGGATCGACTACTGGTTCGTCACCGACGGCCGTCGGGTGCACAAGACGGTGCACCACTATTTGATGCGCTTCTCCGGCGGCGAGCTGTCCGACGCTGATCTCGAAGTCGCCGAAGTGGCTTGGGTGCCGATGCGGGAACTGCCGTCCCGGCTGGCCTACGCCGACGAACGCCGCCTGGCCGTGGTAGCCGATGAGCTGATCGACAAGCTGCAGAGCCACGGACCCGCCGCACTTCCGCCGCTGCCGCCCAGCTCGCCTCGGCGACGCCCGCAGACGCATTCGCGTACCCGGCATTCCGACAAACCCGCCGCGGGCCGGAAGAACGGTCACGGGCCGGGGCCGTGACCGGGCCGCGACTCTGCTGGGCCGGCTTATTGCGTCTTGCCGCAGTGGTCGGCATCGTGGCCGGTTTTGCGGTGCTCACCGGACCCGCCGTGCCGCGCGCGGCGGCGGGCGAGCCCGGAGCGGCGCCGTTTGTCCGTGTTCGCATCGATCAGGTCACCCCGGACGTGGTCACCACGACGAGTCAACCCGTCGTCACCGTCACCGGCATGGTGACCAATATCGGTGACCGGCCAGTCCGCGACGTGATGGTCCGGCTAGAGCACGCTGCGGCGGTCACCGCGTCAGCGGGTCTGCGCACCTCTCTGGACGGCGGCACGGACCAGTACCAGCCGGCCGCGGGCTTCCTCACGGTGGCTCCCGAACTGCAGCGCGGGCAAGAAGCCGGCTTCACCCTCTCGGCCCCGTTGCGCTCACTGACCAGGCCGTCCTTGGGCGTCGACCAGCCCGGGATCTACCCGGTCCTGGTCAACGTGAACGGAACACCCGACTACGGCGCCCCCGCCCGGCTCGACAACGCGCGGTTCCTGCTGCCCGTGGTCGGTGTGCCACCCGCCCAAGCCGATGACCTGGACTCCGCCGTCGCGCCCGACACTTCCAAACCCCTGTGGGTCACCATGCTGTGGCCGCTGGCCGACCGGCCCCGGCTGTCCCCCGGCGCACCCGGCGGCACCGTTCCGGTCCGGCTGGTCGACGACGACTTGGCCACCTCACTGGCCACCGGCGGCCGGCTGGACATCCTGCTGTCCGCGGCCGAGGTCGCCACCAGCCACGACGTCGACCCCGACGGCACAGTCGGACGAGCGCTGTGCCTGGCCGTTGACCCGGATCTGCTAGTCACCGTAAACGCGATGACTGGCGGCTACGTGGTGTCCAACTCACCCGACGGCCCCGCTCAACAACCGGGTACACCGACGCATCCGGGCACCGGTCAGGCCGCGGCAATCGAATGGCTGAACCGGCTGCGTGCGCTGGCCCACCGGACCTGCGTGGCGCCGCTGCCCTACGCCCAAGCCGATCTGGATGCGTTGCAACGCGTCAACGATCCAGGGCTGAGCGCTATCGCCACCAACAGCGTCGGCGGCATCGTCGACCACATTCTGGGCGTCGCCTCCACCCGCGGGACCACGCTGCTGCCCGACGGCCCGTTGACCAGCCGCGCGGTCAACCTGCTCAGCGCCAACGACAGCACGGTCGCGATCGCCGCCGCCGACTTGTCCGCCCAAGATTCCGCGAACGACTCTCCCACTGTCGACACCGCGCCTAGGCGGTTGTCCCCGCAGGTGGTGGTCGCGCCGTTCGACCCGGCCGTCGGTGCCACACTGGCCGGAGCGGGGACCAACCCCGCCGTCCCGACCTACCTGGACTCCTCGCTGACGGTTCGGCTCGCGCATGATTCGGAGACCGCTCGACGCCAGGACGCCTTGGGCTCCATGTTCTGGCAAGCGTTGGAGCCCGACGCTGCGCCGCGCACCCAGATCCTGGTCCCGCCGGCGTCGTGGAACCTGCGGGCCGACGACGCGCAAGTCATCTTGACCGCGCTGGCCACCACCATCCATTCCGGTCTGGCGGTGCCGCGACCACTAGCAGCGGCGATCGCTGAGGCTGCGGCCCTAACCGGGCCGCCGGAGCCGACAGGCGCCTACGCCTCCGCACGTGGTCGATTCAGCGATGACGTCACCGCTGACATCGCCGGTCAAGTCAGCCGCCTGTGGGGGCTGAACTCAGCGTTGACCACCGACGAACGCACCGGGTTGACCGGCGTCCAGTACACCGCGCCGCTGCGCGAGGACATGCTGCGCGCGTTGAGCCAATCGGAACCGCCCGATACCCGCAACGGGCTGGCTCAGCAGCGCCTGGGGATCGTTCGTAACACGATCAACGACTTGTTCGGCGCGGTCACGATCGTCAACCCGGGCGGCTCCTACACCCTGGCCACCGAGCACAGCCCCCTTCCGCTGGCGCTGCACAACGGCCTCGCTGTTCCGATCCGGGTGCGGCTGCAGGTCGACGCCCCACCCGGGATGACCGTCACCGACGTCGGCGTAATCGAATTGCCGCCCGGATACCTGCCGCTTCGGGTGCCGATCGAAGTGAACTTCACCCAGCGGGTCGCGATCGACGTCACACTGCGGACCCCGGACGGCATTCGCCTGGGCGAGCCGGTGCGCTTGTCGGTGCATTCCAACGCCTACGGCAAGGTGCTGTTCGCGATCACGATGACCGCCGCGGCGGTGCTGGTGACGCTGGCCGGGCGCCGGCTGTTGCACCGTTTCCGCGGCCAGCCCGATCGCGCCGACCTGGATTGGCCGGACCCACCCCACCCCAGACCCGCCGACCTGCAAGACGAGATCGACCAGCGGGTCGATGAAGAGCACCGAGTATGAAACCCGCCCCCCGGCGGGCCAACCCACAGCCACCGCCGCAGCCACAGCGCCTGCCAGAGCCACAACGACAGCCACGGCCCCGGGGCCCGGTCTCGCCACCGACGGGTCCGCTCCCTCCGGTGCCGGAGCTGGCTCGTCGACGACCTGAACTGTCCGACGCCGCGCTGGTATCGCGGTCGTGGGCGATGGCATTCGCCACACTGGTCAGCCGGATCACCGGCTTCGCCCGCATTGTGCTGTTGGCCGCCATCCTGGGCGCCGCGCTGTCCAGTGCTTTCGCGGTGGCCAACCAGCTGCCGAACCTGGTCGCCGCGCTCGTCCTGGAGGCGACGTTCACCGCGATCTTCGTGCCGGTGCTGGCCCGTGCCGAGCAAAGTGACCCCGACGGCGGCGCGGCGTTCGTGCGGCGTCTGGTCACGTTGACGACCGCGCTGCTGTTGTTCGCGACGGCGCTGTCGGTGCTGGCCGCGCCGCTGCTGGTGCGGCTGATGCTGGGCCGCACCCCGCAGGTCAACGAGCCCCTGACCACCGCCTTCGCCTACCTGCTGCTACCGCAGGTGCTCGCCTACGGCCTCACGTCGGTGTTCATGGCAATCCTGAACACCCGCAACGTGTTCGGGCCGACGGCGTGGGCGCCGGTCGTCAACAACGTCGTCGCGATCGCGACCTTGGCGGTGTATGTGGCGGTCCCCGGTGAGCTTTCGGTCGATCCCGTTCGGATGGGCAACACCAAGCTGCTGGTGCTCGGCATCGGCACCACCTTGGGTGTGTTCGCGCAGACCGCGGTGCTGCTGATTGCGCTCCGGCGTGAGCACGTCAGCCTGCGGCCGCTGTGGGGAATCGATCAGCGGCTCAAGCGCTTCGGCACGATGGCCGCCGCAATGGTGCTCTATGTGCTGATCAGCCAGCTCGGCCTGGTGGTCGGCAACCAGATCGCCAGCACGGCAGCAGCTTCCGGTCCCGCGATCTACAACTACACCTGGCTTGTCCTGATGCTGCCGTTCGGCATGATCGGGGTGACGGTGCTGACGGTGGTGATGCCGCGGCTGAGCCGCAACGCCGCCGCCAACGACACCAGGGCCGTACTCGCCGATCTGTCGCTGGCTACCCGACTGACCCTGATCACGCTCATCCCGATAGTGGCGTTCATGACCGTCGGCGGGCCGGCGATCGGTAGCGCGCTGTTCGCCTACGGCCATTTCGGCGAGGTCGACGCCGGGTACCTGGGCGCTGCGATCGCGTTGTCGGCGTTCACGTTGATTCCCTATGGGCTGGTGCTATTGCAGCTGCGCGTGTTCTACGCGCGCGAGCAGCCGTGGACGCCGATCGTGATCATCCTCGTCATCACGGCCGTCAAGATCGCCGGCTCGCTACTGGCGCCGCACGTCACCGGCGACCCCAAGCTGGTGGCTGGTTTCCTTGGGCTGGCTAACGGCATCGGATTCCTGGTCGGCGCGATCGTCGGCTACGGCTTGTTACGACATGCACTCCTGCCGGCCGGCGGCCACCTGATCGGCGTGGGTGAGGTGCGGACGGTCCTGGTGACAATTGCCGCGTCGTTGCTCGCCGGTTTAGTTGCCCACATCGCCGATCGGCTGATGGGGCTGGGCGAGCTGACGGCATCCGCCGGCGGCGCGGGTTCGGTGCTGCGACTACTGGTGCTGGCGACCATCATGCTGCCGATCATGGCCACGGTCATGCTCCGCGCGCAGGTCCCCGAAGCGCACGCAGCGCTGGACGCCGTCCGGCGCCGGCTCAGGGGCCGCAAGGCAAGCCAAAAAGTTGCGCCAGGGACCCGCAACGCCACTGTGCCGGGTCGATCGTCTCAGCGGGGCCCTGTCACGTACCCTGAGCAGAGGAATTCGTCCCCGCCTGGGGTAAATGCGGTCCAGGAGCCGATCCGGCGCACGCCTCCGGAGCGGGAAGCCGGAGCCCGGCTAGCGAAAGGACCGGAGGTGACCGACCGCCCATCGGAGAGCGCCGCATCCAGCTCCGCGTCAGGCGCCCAGCCACCCCGACCGGTTGCCGACGATTTCCAGCCCGACATCCCGGCCGACCACGACCCTCACGCACCGCCGCCACGCCCGCCTGACCAGGTAAACGGCGATCTCCCAACCGAATCCGCCCGCGGGCCGATCCCGTTCGACGCACCCCGCGAGCGCGGTAGGGAATCGTCGGCGCCCCCAGATGTTGTCCACTTGGTTCCGGGCGCCCGCATCGCCGGTGGCCGGTATCGGCTGCTGGTCTTCCACGGCGGCGCACCTCCCCTGCAGTTCTGGCAGGCGCTGGACACTGCGCTGGACCGGCAGGTGGCGCTGACCTTCGTCGATCCGGACGGGGCACTGCCTGACGAGGTCCTGCAGGAGATCCTGTCCCGCACCTTGCGGCTCAGCCGGATCGACAAGCCCGGTATCGCCCGGGTGTTCGACGTAATCCACACCGGTTCCGGCGGCCTGGTGGTCGCGGAGTGGATTCGCGGTGGCTCGCTGCAGGAGGTGGCCGACACCGAGCCGTCGCCGGTCGGCGCCGTCCGGGCCATGCAGTCGCTGGCCGCTGCCGCCGACGCGGCCCACCGCGCCGGTGTCGCCCTGTCGATCGACCACCCCAGCCGGGTGCGCGTCAGCATCGAAGGCGATGTCGTGCTTGCGTACCCGGCGACCATGCCCGACGCCAACCCGCAGGACGACATCCGCGGAATCGGTGCCGCGCTGTATGCCCTGCTGGTCAACCGGTGGCCACTGCCGGAGCATGGGGTACACAGCGGGTTCGCGCCGGCCAACCGGGATTCCACGGGCCTTCCCGTCGAACCCACTGTTATCGACCGCGACATCCCCTTCCAGATCTCCGCGGTCGCTGTCCGGGCGGTTCAAGAAGAAGGCGGGATACGCAGTGCGTCAACGCTTTTGAACTTGCTACAACAAGCGACCGCGGTGGCCGACCGCACCGAGGTACTCGGTCCGATCGACGACACTCCACCACCACCCACCCCCCGCGTGCCAACCGGTCAGGAGTACGCGACCTTCGTGCGCCGGCGCCGCAACGTGCTGATCGGTGTTGGCGCGGCCCTCGCCGTTATCGTGGTGGCCCTGTTGGTGCTGGCGTCGGTGGTGAGCAAGATCTTCGGCAACGTCGGCGGCGGCCTCAACAAAGATGAACTCGGACTAAACGGGCCGACATCATCGACCGAGTCTTCGATGGTCAATCCGGCGCCCGCCGGCAGCATCGTCAAACCCACCAAGGCGACGGTCTTCTCCCCTGACGGCGAAGCCGACAACCCGGGCCAGGCCGGGCTGGCGATCGACGGCGACCCGGCCACATCCTGGGAAACCGACATCTATACCGACGCCGTCCCGTTCCCGAGCTTCAAGAACGGTGTCGGGTTGATGTTGCAGCTGCCGAACCCCACTGTGGTCGGCGCGGTCTCCATCGACACTCCCAGCACCGGGACCAAGGTTGAGATTCGCTCGTCATCCACGCCAACGCCGTCGAAACTAGAAGACACCACGGTGCTGACGCCGGCCACGGCGCTCAAGCCCGGGCACAACACCATCCCGGTCAAGGCCGCCGCCCCGACATCGAATCTGCTGGTGTGGATCTCCACGTTAGGGACCACCGACGGCAAGAGCCGCGCGGCTATTCAGGAGATCACGGTTCAGGCTGCATCCTGACCGCGAGCCCGTTCAGAGGCTCGTTCCAGGGACTCACAGGGAGGCCTTCCGGGTGAAGTGCTGCGCGACAACCGAGCGGTTACTGTCCCGGCCGTGGGTTTTGGGGGAAACATCCAGCGGGAACGCAGTGACGCCGAGCTGCTGGCAGCCCATGTCGCCGGCGACCGCTACGCCTTCGGCGAGTTGTTCCACCGTCATCAACGGCAGCTACACCGGCTTGCGCGGCTCACCACCCGCACCCCCGAAGATGCGGAAGACGCACTGCAGGATGCCATGCTGTCAGCACACCGCGGTGCCGGCTCCTTTCGGCATGACGCCGCGGTCGGCAGTTGGCTGCACCGCATCGTCGTCAACGCCTGCCTGGACCGGCTGCGGCGCGCCAAGACCCACCCGACCGCCCCACTGGAGGACGTCTACCCGGTGGCTGATCGGACTGCTCAGGTCGAGACGGCGATTGTGGTGCAGCGGGCACTGATGCGGCTTCCCGTCGAGCAACGGGCGGCGGTGGTGGCCGTCGGCATGCAGGGCTACTCGATTGCCGACACCGCCCGGCTGTTGGGCGTCGCTGAGGGCACAGTCAAAAGCCGATGTGCGCGCGCCAGGGTTCGCCTCGCCGAGCTGCTCGGCTACCTCAACGCCGGCGCCCACGCCGCACCTGACCGCCCTGCCGGTCAGCGTTAGGACTGCCGGGCGTATCAGGCAACAGGTCCGGTGCGCGGGCTGTGCATGGCCATCAGTCTGTGCATGACGGACACTGGGGCGGATGGGTGAAGCGGAGAACGATCCGGCGGATCATGGTGATGCGGCAGCAGACCCGCCGCTGACGGTCGACCTCCTCGCCGACCTACAGGCCGGTCTGCTGGACGACGAGGCCGCCGCTCGGGTACGCAGACGAGTCCGCGCAGACCCTCATGCCGAAGGGGTGCTGCGTGCTTTGAATCAGGTGCGCCGTGATGTCGCCGCCGTGGGCGCAGACCCGGCGTCGGCGCCCGATGCTCCCCCTGAGGTCACCGCCAAAATCTCCGCGGCGCTGAGGCCGGCGGGTGCCTCATCGGGCGAGTCGCCCAACGGCGGCGCCGCTCACTCCGCCCGACCACACACCCGCCCCGGCAGAGTCGCCGCAGGTCTAGTCGGTCTGTGCGCGGTGCTCGCCGCGATCGGCTTCGGTACGGCGGCTCTGATTCACACGCCCGCGTCCACGCCGAGCACACCGGTCACCGCCGGGCACATCACGGTGTCAACGCCGCCCATGGTGATCCCGCTATCGCAGGCCGAGATCCTCGGCCTGCTGGACCGCAGTCCCGACTACGGGCCGCTCAACGACCCACCCCGGCGCGCTTCCTGCCTCAGTGGTCTCGGCTATCCGGCGTCCACGCAGGTGCTCGGCGCACGGCCGATCGAGATCAACGCCCGCCCGGGCGTCCTGCTGGTGCTGCCTGGCGACCCGCCCGACAACTTGGCGGTCTTTGCGGTGGCACTGAATTGCAGCGCCGCCGATACCGGGCTGTTGGCCAACACCCAGGTCCGCCGCCCTTAGTGTTGTGCCATGTGGTGTGCGACGCTCGCGGGAACACCCACGCCTACGCTGGCGTTTGCATTAATCCGGAGACCGTCTGCACTTGAAAGGCTCGTATGACCGCCGCCCCTTCTGCTCATGACACTGTCCACGATGTGATCGTTATCGGTTCTGGTCCTGCCGGGTACACCGCGGCGCTGTATGCCGCCCGCGCGCAGATGGCGCCGCTGGTCTTTGAGGGCACCTCATTTGGTGGGGCGTTGATGACCACGACCGAGGTGGAGAACTATCCGGGTTTTCGCGACGGCATCACCGGCCCGGAGTTGATGGACCAGATGCGTGAGCAGGCGCTGCGGTTTGGTGCGGATTTGCGGATGGAAGACGTCGAGTCGGTGTCCCTGGGCGGGCCGGTCAAGTCGGTGGTGACCGCCGATGGGGAGACGTACCGGGCGCGGGCGGTCATTTTGGCGATGGGGGCTGCGGCGCGGTATCTGCAGGTTCCCGGCGAGCAGGAGTTGCTGGGCCGCGGGGTCAGTTCGTGTGCCACCTGCGATGGGTTTTTCTTCCGGGATCAAGACATCGCCGTCATCGGTGGCGGGGACTCGGCGATGGAGGAGGCCACCTTTTTGACCCGGTTTGCCCGCAGCGTGACCCTGGTGCACCGTCGCGAGGAGTTTCGGGCCTCGAAGATCATGCTGGAGCGGGCCCGCAACAACGACAAGATCACCTTCGTCACCAACCACACCGTGGTCGCGGTGCAGGGGGACGAGACGGTGACCGGATTGCGGTTGCGCCACACCGTAACTGGTGAGGAAACCACGTTGCCAGTGACCGGGGTCTTCGTGGCGATTGGCCACGAGCCGCGGTCGGCGCTGGTGCGCGATGTGCTCGACGTCGACCCCGACGGCTACGTGCTGGTCAAGGGACCCACCACCAGCACGTCGATAGACGGTGTGTTCGCCGCCGGTGACCTGGTGGATCGCACCTATCGCCAAGCCGTCACCGCCGCGGGCAGTGGCTGCGCTGCGGCCATCGACGCCGAACGCTGGCTAGCCGAGCACGCAGACTCAGCCGCGGCCACCGACAGCTCAGCAGCAGCTGGAACCACTGACAGTACCGACACATTGATTGGAGCACCACGATGACCGACGCCGAAAAAGCCGGGGCCACAATAGAAGTCTCTGACGCGTCTTTCTCCACGGACGTGTTGTCCAGCAATAAGCCTGTGCTGGTTGACTTTTGGGCGACTTGGTGTGGACCGTGCAAGATGGTCGCGCCGGCTCTCGAGGAGATCGCGGCCGAGCGGGCAGACCAGCTCACCATCGCCAAGCTCGACGTTGACGCCAACCCGGAAACAGCGCGCGACTTCCAGGTGGTGTCGATCCCCACGATGATCCTGTTCAAAGACGGCCAGCCGGTAAAGCGGATCGTCGGCGCTAAGGGTAAGGCGGCGTTGCTACGTGAGCTTTCCGACGCGGTTCCCAACCTCACCTGACGCCGATCTACTTCGCCGCACCGCGCCCCGCACTTAGCCTGGGGTTTTCCGGAAATTGAGAATGATCTGCGACAATACCTGTTAGCTATTGCCCGCACGTCAGCCTGTCAGTTTGTCCCGGAGGGCCCTTGGTATGTCGAGTCTGCGCCGTGAGAACGGCGACGCGCTGCGCTGTGGCGACCGCAGCGCTGCTGTGACCGAAATCCGGGCAACGTTGGCTTCGCTAGGGCTGCTGGACAATCCCGACGAAGATCTGTCTACTGGCCGGCATGTGGCCCTCGAGCTCTTCGATGCCGAGCTCGACCAGGCCGTGCGTGCCTTCCAGCAGCATCGCGGACTGCTCGTGGACGGCATTGTCGGCGAGGCCACTTACCGGGCGTTGAAGGAGGCCTCCTACCGGCTCGGTGCGCGCACGCTATATCACCAATTCGGCGCCCCACTATACGGTGACGACGTCGCCACACTGCAGGCTCGGCTACAGGACCTCGGTTTCTACACCGGCCTGGTCGATGGCTACTTCGGGTTGCAGACCCACCACGCTTTGATGTCGTACCAGCGTGAGTCCGGGCTTGCCGCCGACGGTATCTGCGGCCCGGAAACCTTGCGCTCCTTGTATTTTCTGAGCTCGCGGGTCACGGGAGGCTCGCCGCACGCAATCCGTGAAGAAGAACTTGTGCGCCGATCGGGCCCCAAGCTGTCAGGCAAGCGGATCATCATCGATCCGGGCCGCGGCGGGGCGGACCACGGCCTGATCTCGCAAGGTCCATCCGGTCCCATCAGCGAAGCAGATGTGTTGTGGGACTTGGCAAGTCGCCTTGAGGGGCGGATGACCGCCATCGGCATGGAGACCTTTCTGTCGCGGCCGACCAATCGCAGCCCGTCGGACGCCGAACGCGCCGCTACGGCAAATAATGTCGGCGCCGACCTAATGATCAGCCTGCGCTGCGAAACTCAGAGCAACCCTTCAGCCAACGGCGTGGCTTCGTTCCACTTCGGCAACTCGCATGGTTCGGTCTCCACCATCGGCCACAATCTCGCCGACTTCATTCAGCGAGAAGTGGTGGCCCGCACCGGTTTACGGGATTGTCGTACGCATGGCCGGACGTGGGATCTGTTGCGACTGACTCGGATGCCGACCGTTCAGGTCGACGTCGGCTACATCACCAATCCGCGTGACCGTGCGATGCTGCTCTCAACGCAGACCCGCGATGCCATCGCCGAAGGTATCCTCGCCGCGGTTAAGCGGCTTTATCTACTGGGCAAGAACGATCGGCCCACTGGCACGTTCACGTTCGCCGAGTTGCTAGCTCACGAATTATCGGTGGAACGCGCAAGCAGACTCCGCGGTTCCTAACCGCTCTGCGCGATCTTCAACGTACTCCCCACGGTAGAACCGGCCCCGACCGGCTGCTGCAGCTGAGCGTTCGCCAGCAGGCGCTCCAGGGCGGCCTCAACCTCAGCCTTCCAGCCAAGACCCTTGTCCAGCTCAAGGCGCAGCCGGGGGAAATACGTGTGTGGCGCCACCACGACGAAACCCACGTCCATCAAGAACTCCGCGTCAATGACGCACTGATCAACCGAGCAGTCGCCGAGGGCCTCCAACACCGGCCGGACATCGGGGTCCACCGCTAGCGGATCCTGCAACTCAGAAGCCGCCGGCGTGCGGCCGAAAGCTTCCAGCGCCCGGACTCCGCGCCGGACCAATTCGTCGATTACCCGGGCAATAAGGCCATGCGGCAGATCGTCGGAGGCTTGCCCGGGTTCGATACCCATCGACGTCAGCAGCACCGCATCGGCGGATACCGGCGCGGTGGGAAACCGCTGCGCCCGTGGTACCGCCCCCGGCGGCGCGTAGAGGACATACCCCAGGCACGGCGGCTCCGTGTGGCTGCGGTCGTCCGGGACGGCCGTCGCAACCTGACCGCATGACCCCCACTCCAGCATCACCATCGACAACCAGGCTTCCTTTTCGAATTCAGGGTCAGCGAGGTGGTCCTGGTTACCGAGGGTCGCGGGATCGACCTCCCAGAAGACGCAACGGCGCGCATGCTTGGGGAGCTGCTCGAAGGCCTCGAGCCGCAGCGGCGTGATTCGAGCAGACACTAGCCTCCTGGCTTCCGTGCAGTACTGCACCAATTGCACCAGCAACTTCTCCAGAATAGGAGAGTTTGTCGTCATCGGGCCAGTGTTGGCCCCGCCACTAAACCTGCCCCGTCAAAACAAGCCGCGCACCGCGGTAGCGGCCGGCTGAATGCCGAAATAGATTGACGCACACCGGGTCTCCGTCAGTTTGCGGTGCTCGAGGCGGCATGTTTCCGTCTCGAAACCGGTCCAGTGTCACAGTGACGTAATTTCACGTTATGGATGATCATGCCTTGGAAGGGGCCATCACGTCTATGATCCGCTGCAGATCATCCACCGAGCCGAACTCCACCACAATCCTCCCCTTGCGTTTGCCAAGGCTGACTGTCACCCGCGTATCAAAGGCGTTCGACAGCCGCTCAGCAACGTCTTGCAGGCCGGGCATCTGGATCGGCTTGCGCCGCGGCGGGGCCGGGGTGGTCACGTCGCCGCGGTTGGCCAGGGTGACCGCCTCCTCGGTGGCTCGCACCGACAGACCCTCCGCGACGATCCGGCTGGCCAGTTCCTCCTGCGCCTCAGGTCCGGCCTCCAGGGACAGCAGCGCGCGGGCATGACCAGCAGTCAAGACACCCGCGGCCACACGCCGCTGCACCGCGATCGGCAGCTTTAGCAACCGGATCATGTTGGTGATCAGCGGCCGCGAGCGACCAATCCGGGACGCCAGTTCATCGTGGGTGACACCGAATTCATCGAGCAGCTGCTGGTAGGCCGCTGCCTCCTCCAACGGGTTCAGCTGTACCCGATGGATGTTCTCCAGTAAGGCGTCGCGCAGCAAATTGTCATCGCCAGTCTCACGCACGATGGCTGGGATGGTCGCCAGGCCCGCCTCCTGGGCCGCCCGCCAGCGCCGCTCCCCCATCACGATCTGGTACCGCGCGCCGCTCTGCGATCCGGTCACCGCCCGCACCACGATTGGCTGCAGCAGACCGAACTCGCGAATGGAGTGCACCAGCTCAGACAGTGCCTCCTCGTCGAACACCTGCCGTGGCTGACGTGGATTGGCCTCGATGTCGGCCGGCGCGATCTCGCGATACACCGCACCCACCGCGGCACCGTTTAGCGCTGGCCCCCCGATCAAGACATTGGCGGCCGCATCCCCCATCCGTGGGCCGAGGGTCGCCGGCCCGGAATCGCTATCCGCGGGACCGGTGGGAATCAGCGAAGCCAGGCCCCGGCCGAGGCCGCCCTTCTTACGTAACGGCTGCGTCATGGTCGTCCCTTCACGGATGGTGGTCAATCACGCCCGGCGAGTTCGCGGCTCGCGTCGAGATAGCTCATCGCCCCGCGCGAACCGGGGTCGTAATCGATGATCGTCATGCTGTAGCCGGGCGCCTCCGAGACCTTGACGCTGCGCGGAATCACCGTGCGCAACACCTTGCTTCCGAAGTACCGGCGCACCTCTTCGGCCACCTGGTCGGCGAGCTTGGTCCGCCCGTCGTACATGGTCAGGATCACGGTGGTCACTTTGAGCTGAGGATTGAGGTGCGCCTTCACCATCTCGATATTGCGCATCAGTTGTGACACACCCTCGAGCGCGTAGTACTCGCACTGGATCGGGATCATCACCTCTGGCGCGGCAACGAGCGCATTGATGGTCAGCAGTCCGAGCGACGGCGGGCAGTCGACGAAGACATAGTCGAAGTCGAGGTGGTCGAGCTCCGCCAAAGCGGTACGCAGCCGGTTCTCGCGCGCCACCATGCTCACCAATTCGATCTCGGCACCCGCCAGATCGATCGTCGCCGGGACACAGAACAGTCGCTCGCTGTGCGGGCTGGGTCGTAACGCGTCCTGCAACGAGACCTCGCCGATGAGTACCTCATACGAGGAGGGCGTGCCCGCTTGCCGGTCCGTGATGCCGAGCGCCGTGCTCGCGTTGCCCTGGGGGTCGAGGTCGATGACGAGCGTCTTGAGTCCTTGCACGGCAAGCGCAGCGGCGAGGTTGACCGCCGTGGTGGTTTTCCCTACGCCGCCTTTTTGGTTCGCGATAGTGAAGACGCGGCGGTGCCGTGGCCGGCGCAGCGGCGAGTAGGTGGTGTGGAGCACCCGCATGGCACGTTCGGCAGCAGCGCCGATCGGGGTGTCGAATTCGTCCGATGTTTCACGTGAAACATTCCTCATCGCACCGTCCGCCGTTCCAGCTGCGGGTGGCACTGTCCCCTGCGGTGCGACGGGCACCGGCGCCGGCGGCTGCACATGCGCAACACCTGGCGACGAAAGGGAACCCGCCGACCAATCTTGTGGAGAACTCATCGGGCCCTCCTGTTCCCCGTCTGTGCCGGCCTGTGGCGCGTCGGCTTTCCGCGTCGCGCTAACACTACGGTTGCGGGCGGACGCAGATAGTTCGCGCCACATGTCACCACCCTGACATCAACAGCGCCCAAAGCTGCCATCACACGCCGGTGCTCTTGAACTTCGTCGGAAGCACGCTCCCCCTTGATCGCTACCATCCGCCCGCCCGGCCGTAGCAACGGCATACTCCACTTCGTCAACTTGTCCAACGCTGCAACCGCTCGCGACACGGCGGCGTCCCGCTCGCCGAACTGATCGCGCACCCAAGGTTCCTCGGCACGGCCGCGCAGCACCTCGACTGCCAACCCCAGTTCGGCCACGACCTCGTTGAGAAACTCGCTCCGGCGTAGCAGTGGTTCAAGGAGCACGATCTGGAGGTCGGGCCGCGCAATCGCCAACGGGATCCCTGGCAACCCGGCTCCGCTTCCAATATCCACCACTCGCTCACCCGGATCGAGGAGCTCGCCGACCACAGCACTGTTGAGCAGGTGGCGGTCCCAAAGTCGGTCCACTTCGTGCGGCCCCAGCAGTCCGCGTTCCACCCCGGCGCCTGCCAGCAGTTCAGCGTACCGCTGCGCAATATCGAGGCGTGACCCGAAGATCGTCGATGCGGCGTCCGGTGCGGCACCAGGCTGAGCGGCTGTCGAGGCGGGGGATTCCACCGCCCGCTCGCCGACACGTTTCACGTGAAACATCTCCTGGTCCTGTTTCACGTGAAACGTCCCTTGGTCCTCTGTGGCCTTCAGCGCTCTGGAAACCTCGCCAGAACTACACAGCTGTAACTCGGCCGGGTTAGTCGTGCAGGACAACGACTCGGCGCGACGGCTCCACGCCCTCGCTTTCGCTGTGGACCCCCGACACCGCCGCGACGGAGTCGTGGACGATCTTGCGCTCGAACGGTGTCATTGGAGCGAGCTCTTCGCGTTCCCCAGTGTCCAGTACCCGCCGCGCTACCTTGTCGCCAAGCGCGGCCAATTCCCCGCGCCGCCGGCGTCGCCATCCCGCAATGTCGAGCATCAACCGACTACGCACCCCAGTCTTTTGGTGCACCGCCAACCGGGTGAGCTCCTGCAGCGCGTCCAGCACTTCGCCCCCACGCCCGACCAACTTGTTCAAGTCGTCGCTGCCGTCGATGCTCACGACGGCGCGGTCGCCCTCGACGTCCAGATCGATGTCACCGTCGAAGTCCAACAGATCCAAAAGTTCTTCCAGATAGTCGCCGGCGATCTCCCCCTCGGCGACCAATCGCTCCTCCGGGTCGTCGGGTTCGTCAGCGCCGCCATCCGGTGCCGCTGTGTCCTCCGGGACATCCTCGCCCGCCAGTTGGGTATCAAAGTCACGCTCGGTGGTATCGGCGTCCGTCATGTCCTGCCCTCTTCCTCGTCCACGGGTCCGCGTCTTGTTGGGGTCACCCCTGCTGAGGCGATCCCCATAAAGCTGGGGCACCCTCGTCAGCGTTTACGTCTCTTCGGTCGCGCCCCAGGCCGTGGGGTGCGGTTGCTCGGAGCGTCGTTGCGTCCGGCCGTATTCGGCTTCTCCGGTTCGGCCTTTCCTGTTTTTGCTTCGGCCACATAGTCATCGGAGCCATCGGAGTCCGTCTTCTCAGCACCATCGCCGCTAACCGTCGCCGAACCGTTACCGCTCGCCGGCGCCGTCTTGGGGTTGCGCTTGGGTTTGGCCCCCGGGGCCGGCGCGTTGGCCGCCCGGCGCTCGATGACTTCTTGCTTCTTGGCCTCCTCCTCTTTTTCGATCATCCCGAACACGTAGTGTTGCTGGCCGAAGGTCCAGATGTTGTTCGCGAACCAATACAGGATGATCGCGAGCGGAAGAAACGGGCCACCGACAACCACACCAAGCGGAAACACGTAGAGCGCGAGTTTGTTCATCATCGCGGTCTGCGGATTCGCGGCCGCCTCCGGGCTCTGTCGTGCAATTGATGCCCGACTGTTGAAGTAGGTCGCAATGCCGGCCAGGATCATCACCGGGGCACCAACCGCGATCACCGCAGGGCGACTGAAATGGGTGAACGCGTCCAATCCGGTCCGCTGGGTCATGAAAGCCCCGATCGGGGCGCCGAACAGATTGGCGTCCAAGAAGTGGGCCACGTCAGTTGGGCTGAACACATAGTTTCCGGTCGATCGGTTCTCGGCCACCGACAGGTGCGGCTGACCGAAGCCCCCAGTCGTGCGATTGAACGACCGCAACACGTGATAGAGCCCGAGGAACACCGGGATCTGGGCAAGCATCGGCAAGCAGCCAAGGATCGGATTGAAGCCGTGCTCGCGTTGCAGCTTCTGCATCTCGAGCGCCATGCGCTGGCGGTCTTTGCCGTACTTCTTTTGCAGCGCCTTGATCTGTGGTTGCAGTTCCTGCATCTGCCGGGTGGTGCGGATCTGCCGGACGAACGGCTGGTACAGCAGCGCACGCAAGGTGAAGACCAAAAACATCACCGACAGGGCCCACGCGAAGAAGTTCGACGGCCCCAGCACAGACGCGAACAATTTGTACCAAACCCACATGATCCACGACACCGGGTAGTAGATGATGTCGAGGCTGAAGAAATCAAACAAAAGACTCACTCTCCCCTCGCGCCGCCGGCGGGCCCCAGGCATCGCTGGCGTCTTCGAAGTTTTGCCGCTCCGGTATCGGATCCCATCCTCCCCGATGCCATGGTCCGCACTTGGCGAGCCTGGCCGCGGCCAACCAGCTGCCCCGAATCAAGCCGTATTCGGTAAGAGCATCAACGGCGTACTGGCTACAGGTCGGAACGAAGCGGCACGTCGCCGGTCGCAGTGGCGACACCATGTGGCGATATAGCTGGATCACGAAAACCAGTCCGCGCACGGCAGCCTTACCCGAAGTGTTGACTGCCGCGCGCACCCGTGCCAGCACGCTCACCGGCTCGTTCCCGCCGACTTACAAGCGCGTCGCAACCCGCTTCGCAGCTGCTGTTCCAACCATGCCGACGACACATGCCGACTACTCGGCAACGCCCGGATCACCACCTGATCGGATTCGTGAAGATCGCTCAACATGGTTCGAGCGACATGCCGTAGCCGACGCGCAACCCGATGGCGTTCGACGGCCGAACCCACTGACTTGCTGACGATCAGCCCAACGCGCGGACCCGTGCCTTCGTCGCGGTCACTCCCCTGCCGAACGTGAACGATGAGATCGGGCTGCACCGTGCGTACCCCGTATTTCACCGTGGCGTCAAACTCCGAAGACCGCCTCATGCGGTTGCGTGCGGGAAGCACCGCCAAAAACCCGACGTTGCAATCAAGCAGATAACGCGCCGCGGCCCTTACGGCGCCGGTTCGACACGATGGAACGCCCGGCACGAGTACGCATGCGCAAGCGGAAGCCATGCACGCGGGCTCGGCGCCGGTTATTCGGCTGGAAGGTCCGCTTGCCCTTGGCCACGGCGTTCTCCTCGTTGTGTCTCGCATTGCCATCCGGCCGCTGGCGCTTTTCAACTACGACGGTCAGAGGTGGGTCTTGCTGCTGGCCGGCGCGGTCCCCAGGCACATCATCCTAGGTCGCAGCCGTATCGCCGACTTTCGGGCGACTGTTTGAGGGTACTGACGAGCCTTCGCTGGGTCAAACTTGGCCTGTCCAAACAGACCCACTCAACATCGCCAAAACATTCATTCTCGACAACGCTGCCCCGGCACGCCAACGGCAACAAACCGCACCACGCCCCAAAGAACCTTAAAGAACCCGATTGGAATGCAGCAGAACGGTTGGCAGCCGCACGGAAAACTGTTAGCTTCGGGCAATGCCGTTTCAGACTGGAACGGCGCTCGACACCGAAGCGAGGATGGCGGATCGACTAGCTGCTTAGGCAACCTCCACGGGTTGTCTGCAGCACGGAGATTGCGAGCCGTCGCCGGAAGATTGCGGCTTGCTTACGATCATCCTGTCCACACCTGTGTATAACTATGTGGACAGTTGCTTTGTCGCCAAACGTGGTTGAGCCTCGACGTCGGACCAGGGAGATACGTCGTTGACCGATGACCCCGGTTCAAGTTTCACGACAGTGTGGAACGCGGTCGTTTCCGAACTTAACGGCGAGTTCACCGTAGACGGCCTGGCCGCCAACCGCACAGCTCTCATCACTCCACTGACCCCTCAGCAAAAAGCGTGGCTCAATCTGGTCCAGCCGCTCACGATTGTCGAGGGTTTTGCTCTGTTGTCGGTCCCGAGCAGCTTTGTTCAAAATGAGATCGAACGTCATCTGCGCGCCCCTATCACCGACGCGCTGAGCCGTCGGCTCGGACAGCAGATCCAACTCGGGGTGCGCATCGCTCCGTCACCCGAGGACGCTGAAGACAGTGCCTTTACACAAGCCGAAGCCATCCCCCAAGCTGACGACACCCTCATCGACACCGACGAGACATACGAAAATGGCGAAGCCCCTGGCAGTGCTGAGCAGAGTTGGCCCAACTACTTCACCGAACGCCCACACACCGCCGATCCAGCCGTCGCCGACGGCACCAGTCTCAACCGCCGCTACACCTTCGATACCTTCGTCATCGGCGCGTCCAATCGGTTCGCGCATGCTGCGGCCCTGGCGATTGCCGAAGCACCGGCCCGCGCTTACAACCCCCTCTTCATTTGGGGTGAGTCCGGCCTCGGCAAGACCCACCTGTTGCATGCCGCCGGCAATTACGCGCAACGGCTGTTCCCCGGTATGCGAGTCAAGTACGTGTCCACCGAGGAATTCACCAACGACTTCATCAACTCGCTCCGCGACGACCGTAAGGTCGCCTTTAAGCGAAGCTATCGCGACGTGGACATACTGCTAGTCGATGACATCCAGTTCATCGAGGGCAAAGAAGGTATCCAAGAAGAGTTCTTCCACACCTTCAACACGTTGCATAACGCCAACAAGCAGATCGTCATCTCGTCCGACCGGCCACCTAAACAGCTCGCCACCCTCGAAGACCGGCTAAGGACACGGTTCGAGTGGGGCCTCATTACGGATGTGCAACCCCCCGAACTCGAGACCCGCATCGCCATCCTGCGCAAGAAAGCACAGATGGAACGACTTGCGGTGTCCGACGATGTCCTCGAGCTCATCGCCAGCAGCATTGAACGCAACATTCGCGAGCTCGAAGGAGCTCTCATCCGGGTCACCGCGTTCGCCTCGTTGAACAAGACTCCGATCGACAAGGCACTGGCGGAGATTGTGCTTCGCGACTTGATCCCCGACGCCGGCATCATGCAAATCAGTGCAGCGACCATCATGGCCGCCACCGCCGAATACTTCGACACCACCGTGGAAGAGCTGCGCGGCCCGGGCAAGACCCGCGCGCTGGCTCAGTCACGCCAAATCGCGATGTATCTGTGCCGCGAACTCACCGACCTGTCACTGCCCAAGATCGGCCAGGCATTCGGCCGTGACCACACCACCGTCATGTACGCCCAACGAAAGATCTTGTCCGAGATGGCCGAGCGACGTGAGGTGTTCGATCACGTCAAGGAACTCACCACTCGCATCCGTCAACGGTCCAAGCGCTGACTCTGGCGTACGACGCGTACTTTTTTTCAAAAAACTTCTCGCACCCCTGTCACACCAGCCACACCCAGGTGATGTGCGCAGTCGTGTGCACAACCCAACCAATCAGCGGTGCAGCATTTAGGTCTGGAGTGCACACCCGTCGTTCATCCCCAGCACCCCAACACGAAGCACACAGTTGTCAACGCTGTCATCCACAACCCGATCCGTTCCCTAGCTGCACCAAGAGCCGGCTATCCCCAGGATGCACAGCCCTTAATACTGCTACTGAGATCTCTTCATTCTTTCTTCTTTGAAGTACAGGGCTGGGGACGGTTGCGTCGTACAGCCTCGCGGAGGTCTCGTTGATCCGGCTTGTCGGCCTTTGGGAGTAGCTTTCAAGATGGCCTCAGAAGATTTACGGTTGTTCTTCGACTGCCGTTGCGGTCGTCGTGGCGCAATTACGTGTCACCGGCGTTCGTCGCGGGGCCCCACGCTAGCGGGAAGACGTTAGCCACTGGGTTTGAACGCTTGGTAGGTGAAGGGACGCTATGGACGCGGCGACGACAAGAGCTGGCTTCACCGACTTGAAGTTTCGTCTGGTGCGAGAGTCCTTCGCCGACGCGGTGTCGTGGGTGGCAAAGAATCTGCCGACCAGACCCGCGGTGCCGGTTCTTTCGGGAGTTCTGTTGTCCGGCTCGGATGACGGCCTGACGATCTCCGGATTTGATTACGAGGTTTCCGCCGAGGCACAGGTTGCAGCTGAAATAGCTTCTCCTGGAAGCGTTTTGGTGTCTGGAAGGTTGTTGTCAGACATCACCCGGGCGTTGCCGGACAAGCCCGTCGACTTCTGTGTGGATGGTAACCGGGTCGCGCTGACCTGCGGAAATGCCAGATTCTCGTTGCCGACGATGGCGGTCGAGGATTACCCCACGCTGCCCACGTTGCCGGAAGATACTGGGACCTTGCCGGCGGATTTGTTCGCCGAGGCGATCAGTCAGGTTGCTGTTGCGGCCGGCCGGGACGACACGTTGCCGATGTTGACTGGGATCCGGGTGGAGATCTCGGGTGAGACGGTGGTTTTGGCCGCCACTGACAGGTTTCGTTTGGCAGTACGCGAGCTCACTTGGTCGGCGTTGTCGCCCGATGTCGAAGCGGCAGTGCTGGTGCCGGCCAAGACGCTGGCTGAGGCCGCCAAAACCGGCACCGATGGCTCTGATGTTCGTCTGTCGTTGGGTGCAGGTATGGGGGTTGGAAAAGACGGGCTGTTGGGTATCAGTGGTAACGGCAAACGCAGCACCACGCGTCTTCTGGACACGGAGTTCCCGAAGTTTCGCCAGTTGTTGCCGGCGGAGCACACGGCGGTGGCGACCATCAACGTGGCCGAGTTGACGGAGGCTATCAAGCTGGTTGCGCTGGTGGCGGACCGGGGCGCGCAAGTGCGCATGGAATTCGCCGATGGCATGCTGCGTCTTTCCGCGGGCGCCGACGATATGGGCCGAGCCGAAGAAGATCTTCCCGTTGATTTTGCTGGCGAGCCGTTGACGATTGCGTTCAACCCGACGTATCTGACCGACGGACTCGGATCGGTCCATTCGGAGCGCGTGTCGTTTGGTTTCACCGCTCCGGGTAAGCCGGCTTTGCTGCGTCCGGCGTTGGATGACGATAGCCATCCAACTGGTCCTGGTCCCTTTGCCGCACTACCAACGGACTACGTCTACCTCTTGATGCCAGTTCGGTTGCCTGGGTAGGTGTACGTCCGGCATTTGGGACTGCGTGACTTCCGGTCCTGGGCTCACGCCGACCTCGAATTACAGCCGGGTCGGACGGTGTTCGTCGGTCCCAATGGTTTTGGGAAAACGAATTTGATTGAGGCGCTATGGTATTCAACTACGTTGGGTTCACATCGGGTAGGCACCGATATGCCGTTGATTCGGGTGGGCACCAGCCGCGCAGTGGTTTCGACGATCGTTGTCAATGAGGGCAGGGAATGTGCAATTGACCTGGAGATCGCAGCGGGGCGGGTCAACAAGGCGCGGTTGAATCGTTCACCGGTGCGCAGCACGCGCGAGGTGGTTGGGATATTGCGCGCGGTGCTGTTCGCTCCCGAAGACTTGGCTTTAGTCCGCGGGGACCCTGCAGAGCGGCGCCGCTATCTCGATGATTTGGCGATAGTGCGCCGGCCGGCGATTGCTGCGGCGCGCGCCGATTACGACAGGGTTTTGCGGCAGCGGACGGCGCTGTTGAAATCGGTTTCCGGCGCACGACACAGAGGCGACCAAAGTGCACTGGACACCCTTGATGTGTGGGACAGCCGGTTAGCCGAGCACGGCGCCGAATTGATGGCCGCCCGCATCGATCTGGTAAACCAGTTGGCGCCAGAGGTGGAGAAGGCTTATCAGTTGCTGGCACCGGAATCGCGCCCGGTGTCGATCGCCTACCGAGCCAGCATTGGCGCCGCGAGTGGTGGAGAACTCGGAGATGGTGACCGTGAGTTTCTGAAAGTCGCTCTGTTGGCTGCGTTGTCCGCGCGGCGCGACGCAGAATTGGAGCGTGGGATGTGTCTGGTCGGTCCGCACCGCGACGATTTGGAGTTGCGGCTGGGTGACCAACCCGCCAAAGGCTTTGCCAGCCACGGGGAATCGTGGTCTTTTGCGGTGGCCTTGCGGTTGGCCGCGTACGAGTTGTTGCGGGGAGACGGTGGCAAGCCCGTGTTGTTGCTTGACGATGTGTTCGCGGAGCTCGACGCGGCTCGCCGTCGTGCATTGGCCGCGGTAGCGGAATCAGCAGAGCAGGTACTGGTGACCGCGGCGGTGCTGGAAGACATTCCTGCGGAGTGGGACGCTAGGCGGGTGCACATCGATTTGCGTGACGATGACTCTGGACGGGTATCGGTGGTGCGATCATGACCGGCACCGAAGACCGAAAAGACTACGACCGCACCGAACAACCAAGTGGGCTGACCGGTATCGACTTAGTGCGGCGCACTCTCGAGGAAGCTCGCGCAGCTGCCCGCGCGCAGGGGAAGGACGCCGGGCGGGGGCGAGCAGTACCGCCTACTCCACGTCGTGTTGCAGGGCAGCGGCGAAGCTGGTCGGGGCCGGGGCCCGACGTTCGTGATCCGCAACCGCTGGGCAGGTTGGCGCGTGATCTGGCGAAAAAACGTGGCTGGTCTACCCACGTCGCCGAGGGCACGGTGCTTGGTCACTGGTCGTCTGTGGTGGGCCAGCAGATCGCTGACCATGCGACGCCGACTGCGCTGAACGAGGGCGTGCTGAGCGTGGCAGCCGAATCGACAGCCTGGGCCACTCAGTTGCGGATGATTCAGGCGCAGCTTTTGGCCAAGATCGCCGCGGCGGTTGGCAACGGCGTGGTGACGTCGCTGAAAATCACCGGACCGGCCGCACCATCGTGGCGCAAGGGGCCACGGCACATCGCCGGCCGGGGTCCTCGAGACACCTACGGGTAGCACATTCAGGAGCTCATTTGAGCCGGGCACGCCGTCAAGAAGCCGTAAACGATCGCCGCCTGAAATCCGCCAGGACGTAACGAACCCGCCTGATGCACGTCGGGACGCGCCGGGAATGAAGAAATCGAGCACACGGCGCGGTCAGATAGGTAGAAACGCGGCCAGAAAATCGGTGCCGAGCGCCGATCACGGTAGAGTGGTGATGTGCGACCGCTGCGGTGACCGGACCGCTCGCATGAAACCCCAAGGAGAGCATTCCGACCGTGGCTGCCCAGAAGAAGAAGGCACAAGACGGATACGACGCTGCATCGATCACCATCCTCGAAGGGCTGGAGGCCGTCCGCAAACGCCCCAGTATGTATATCGGCTCCACCGGTGAGCGAGGTCTGCACCACCTCATCTGGGAGGTGGTCGACAACGCGGTGGACGAGGCGATGGCCGGCTACGCGAGCACTGTCAACGTGGTACTACTCGAAGACGGCGGAGTAGAAGTCGCCGATAATGGCCGTGGCATCCCGGTCGCCATGCACGCATCCGGGATACCCACTGTCGATGTCGTGATGACCCAGCTGCACGCCGGCGGCAAATTCGACTCCGATGCCTACGCGATCTCGGGGGGTCTACATGGCGTCGGCGTGTCGGTGGTCAATGCGCTGTCCACCCGGCTCGAGGTCGAAATCTCCCGCGACGGTTACGAGTGGTCGCAGGTCTACGAGAAATCGGAGCCCCTGGGACTCAAGCAGGGGGCGCCGACGAAGAAAACCGGCTCGACAGTGCGGTTCTGGGCAGACCCCAACGTCTTCGAAACCACTGAGTACGACTTCGAAACCGTCGCGCGTCGGCTGCAGGAGATGGCCTTCCTCAACAAGGGATTGACCATCAACCTGACCGACCAGCGGGTGACCCAGGACGAAGTCGTCGACGAAGTGGTCAGCGACGTCGCCGAAGCACCGAAGTCAGCCAGCGAGAAAGCCGCCGAATCCGCTGCGCCACACAAAGTTAAGAGCCGCACCTTCCATTACCCCGGCGGTCTCGTCGACTTCGTCAAGCACATCAACCGCACCAAGAGCCCGATCCATAGCAGCATCGTGGATTTCTACGGCAAGGGACCGGGTCACGAAGTCGAAATCGCGATGCAGTGGAACGCCGGCTATTCGGAGTCGGTGCACACCTTTGCCAACACCATCAACACCCATGAGGGCGGTACCCACGAAGAGGGCTTCCGCAGCGCCTTGACGTCGGTGGTGAACAAGTACGCCAAGGACCGCAAAGTACTCAAAGAAAAGGACCCCAACCTCACCGGCGACGACATCCGGGAAGGCTTGGCAGCGGTGATCTCCGTGAAGGTCAGCGAACCGCAATTCGAGGGCCAGACCAAGACCAAGTTGGGCAACACCGAGGTCAAGTCGTTCGTGCAGAGGGTCTGCAACGAACAGCTCACGCACTGGTTCGAATCGAACCCAACAGACGCGAAAGTGGTTGTGAACAAAGCGGTGTCGTCGGCCCAAGCCCGAATCGCGGCACGCAAGGCACGAGAGCTGGTGCGTCGCAAGAGCGCGACCGACCTCGGTGGACTACCTGGGAAGCTCGCCGACTGCCGGTCCACCGATCCGCGCAAGTCGGAACTCTATGTCGTGGAAGGTGATTCGGCTGGCGGTTCGGCGAAGAGCGGGCGCGATTCAATGTTCCAGGCGATCCTTCCGTTGCGTGGCAAGATCATCAACGTCGAGAAGGCGCGAATCGACCGGGTGCTGAAGAACACCGAAGTCCAGGCGATCATCACCGCGCTGGGTACCGGCATCCATGACGAGTTCGATATCACCAAGCTGCGGTATCACAAGATCGTGCTGATGGCCGATGCCGACGTTGACGGCCAGCACATCTCCACGCTGCTGTTGACACTGTTGTTCCGGTTCATGCGACCGCTCATCGAAAACGGGCACGTGTTCTTGGCGCAGCCGCCGCTGTACAAGTTGAAGTGGCAGCGCAGTGATCCGGAGTTCGCCTATTCCGATCGGGAGCGCGACGGTCTGTTGGAGGCAGGACTTAAGGCCGGCAAGAAGATCAACAAGGAAGACGGCATCCAGCGCTACAAAGGTCTGGGTGAAATGGACGCCAAGGAGTTGTGGGAAACCACGATGGATCCGACGGTGCGGGTGCTGCGTCAAGTAACGCTGGACGATGCGGCGGCCGCCGACGAGTTGTTCTCCATCTTGATGGGTGAGGATGTTGACGCTCGACGAAGCTTTATTACCCGCAATGCCAAGGACGTTCGCTTCCTGGATGTCTGATGACTCAGACACGCCGACGCAAACGAGGAATAGATGACTGACACCACGCTGCCACCCGGTGACGCGCCCGTCGACCGGATCGAACCGGTTGACATTCAGCAGGAGATGCAGCGCAGCTACATCGACTACGCGATGAGCGTGATCGTGGGTCGCGCGCTGCCGGAGGTGCGCGACGGTCTCAAACCGGTGCACCGCCGCGTGCTCTACGCGATGTACGACTCCGGGTTCCGTCCGGACCGCAGCCACGCCAAGTCGGCGCGGTCGGTTGCCGAAACGATGGGTAACTACCACCCGCACGGCGACGCATCGATCTACGACACTCTGGTGCGCATGGCGCAGCCGTGGTCGCTGCGGTATCCGCTCGTCGACGGGCAGGGTAACTTCGGCTCGCCGGGCAACGACCCGCCGGCCGCGATGAGGTACTGTTGCACCGGAGATACGTTGGTGCGGTTGCCATTTGGGCAATCGGTGCGGATCGCCGAAGTCGTTCCGGGCGCCTGGCCCAATTCGGACAACGGCATTGAACTCAAGGTCCTCGATCGCCATGGCAACCCAGTTGTGGCCGATCGCCTGTTTCACTCGGGCGACCACCAGACCTACACCGTGCGCACCGCCGAGGGCTATGAGGTCAGCGGTACTTCGAACCACCCGTTGCTGTGCCTGGTTGATGTCGGCGGTGTCCCCACGCTGCTTTGGAAGCTGATGGAAGAAATCCGCCCCGACGACTATGTCGTGTTGCAGCGGACCCCGCCAGTGGAGCTCGGCCCAGCGGACTGGCACGACGTGATGGAAGCGCTCTTGCTGGGAGCCTTCATTAGCGAGGGCTACGTTTTAGAGCGCGAAGCCGGCTTCGCGAATTTGGACCGGGACTATTTCACTATGGTTGCCGGTGCTTACGATGCGGTGGTCGGAGGCAAACGCTGCATCTACCAGACGACGAACGCGGCGGGCTCTCGGATGCACGTGCTCCATGTCCAGAACGTGACTGTGCTGATGCGGACGCGTCTCTGGGAGATGGTGGGTCAGCGGTCCGCGGACAAAGCGGTGCCGGAGTGGATGTGGCACGCTCCCGCCGCAGTCAAGCGGGTGTTCCTACAGGCGCTCTTCGAGGGCGACGGATCGTGCTCTGCGCTGCCGCGCAACACGATTCAGATCTCCTACTCGACACGCAGCGAGAAGCTAGCCGTCGATGTACAGCAGATGCTGCTGGAGTTTGGTGTTGTATCCCGGCGGTACCGGCATGCGGTCGGCGAGCACAAGGTCGTCATAACCAATCGCGCGCAAGCCGAAATGTTCGCAACACAAGTCGGTTTCGGTGGTGCAAAGCAAGCCAAGCTCACCAGAATCCTGGGTTCGCTGCCAACGTGCGCCGGCATGGATAGTGACCACGTTCCTGGACTGGCGACGTTCATCCGGAAGCACGCTGGTGGTTCGTGGGCCGACCGTGATTGGCTTAAGCGCCATAACGTCGACCGCATCCAACGTTGGCGCACTCGCGGCGACGAAATCTTGACGCACATCGCCGATCCCGACGTGCGCGCCATCGCGACCGGCCTCACCGACGGCCGGTTCTACTACGCACGCGTCGCCTCGATGACCGACGCGGGCGTGCGGCCAGTGTACAGCCTGCGCGTCGACACCGAGGATCACGCGTTCCTGTCCAACGGGTTTGTCAGCCACAACACCGAGGCGCGGCTGACCCCGCTGGCGATGGAGATGCTGCGCGAAATCGACGAGGAAACAGTCGATTTCATACCCAACTATGACGGCCGGGTACAGGAGCCGACGGTGCTGCCCAGCCGGTTCCCCAACCTGCTGGCCAACGGTTCGGGCGGCATCGCGGTCGGCATGGCGACCAACATCCCGCCGCACAACCTGCGTGAGCTCGCCGACGCGGTGTTCTGGGCGCTGGAGAATTACGACGCCGACGAGGAGGCGACACTAGCCGCCGTCATGGACCGGGTCAAAGGCCCCGACCTCCCCACCGCCGGGCTGATTGTCGGCTCGCAAGGCATCGCCGACGCCTACAAGACCGGTCGCGGTTCTATCCGGATGCGCGGCGTGGTGGAAGCCGAAGAATCCAGGGGCCGAACGTCTTTGGTCATCACGGAGTTGCCCTACCAGGTCAACCACGACAATTTCATCACCTCGATCGCCGAGCAGGTCCGCGACGGCAGGCTCAGCGGCATCGCCAACGTCGAAGACCAGGGCAGCGACCGGGTCGGCGTGCGCATCGTCATCGAGCTCAAGCGCGATGCGGTGGCCAAAGTGGTGCTCAACAACCTCTACAAGCACACCCAGCTGCAGACCAGCTTTGGCGCGAACATGCTGGCCATCGTCGACGGGGTGCCGCGCACGCTACGGCTGGATCAGCTGATCCGCCACTACGTCGAGCACCAACTCGACGTCATCGTCCGGCGCACCACCTACCGGCTGCGCAAGGCCAACGAACGGGCCCACATCCTGCGCGGTTTGGTCAAAGCGCTCGACGCGCTGGACGAAGTCATCGCCTTGATCCGCGCATCGGAGACCGTCGACATCGCCCGGGCCGGGCTGATCGAGCTGCTCGACGTCGACGAAATCCAGGCCCAGGCCATCCTCGACATGCAGCTGCGGCGCCTGGCGGCCCTGGAACGTCAGCGCATCATCGACGACCTGGCGAAGGTCGAGGCCGAGATCGCGGACCTGGAAGACATTCTGGCCAAACCCGAGCGGCAGCGCGGGATCGTGCGTGACGAACTCGGCGAGATCGTCGAGAAGCACGGCGACGACCGCCGCACCCGGATCATCGCGGCCGACGGCGAAGTCAGCGACGAGGATCTGATCGCCCGCGAGGACGTCGTCGTGACCATCACCGAGACTGGATACGCCAAGCGCACCAAGACCGATCTGTACCGCAGCCAGAAACGCGGCGGCAAGGGTGTGCAAGGTGCCGGGCTGAAGCAAGACGACATCGTGCGGCACTTCTTCGTGTGCTCAACCCACGACTGGATCTTGTTCTTCACCACCCAGGGGCGGGTGTATCGAGCCAAGGCTTACGAGCTGCCGGAGGCCTCGCGGACCGCGCGCGGTCAGCACGTCGCCAACCTGCTCGCCTTCCAGCCCGAGGAGCGCATCGCCCAGGTCATCCAGATCCGCGGCTACGAGGATGCGCCGTATCTGGTGCTGGCCACCCGAAACGGGCTGGTCAAGAAGTCCAAGCTGACCGACTTCGACTCCAACCGCTCGGGCGGAATCGTGGCCATCAATCTGCGCGACAACGACGAGCTGGTCGGTGCGGTGCTGTGCTCGGCTGACGACGACCTGCTATTGGTCTCGGCCAACGGTCAGTCGATCAGGTTTTCAGCGACCGACGAGGCGCTGCGGCCGATGGGCCGCGCCACCTCCGGTGTGCAGGGCATGCGATTCAACGCCGACGACCGGCTGCTGTCGCTGAACGTGGTCCGCGAAGGCACCTACCTGCTGGTCGCCACGTCCGGGGGTTACGCCAAACGGACCGGGATCGAGGAGTACCCGGTGCAGGGCCGCGGCGGCAAGGGGGTGCTGACCGTTCAGTACGATCGTCGGCGTGGCAGGCTGGTTGGGGCGTTGATCGTCGACGACGACAGCGAGCTCTACGCTATCACCTCCGGGGGTGGCGTCATTCGCACAGCGGCGCGCCAGGTCCGCAAGGCGGGACGGCAGACCAAGGGCGTTCGGTTGATGAATCTCGGTGAGGGCGACACACTGTTGGCCATCGCACGCAACGCCGAAGAAAGCGCCGAGGAGGGTGTCGAGGAAGCCGACGGTGCTGGGGACTCGGATAGCTAGCCCGGTCGACGATGCAGGCCGCGGCCCGTGGGGGTCCCCCCGCTTGCGGGGGCGTGGGGTACCGCCCGCAGCGCGGGGGCGAGTCGGGCAATTAGACTCAGCCCGACCGGTCATAATGCGACTGCCACCGCCCAGGCGGCCTTGGTAGCAGATGTAAGGAGTCGGGGTGACCTCACCGAACGAGCCGGGTGCCCCCAAAAAGGACGACACCCTCAATGGGGATGGTTGGGTCGAACGTGCCAGTGCACACCGCGCGACGCCCGCACCGCCCGGCCGTCTGCAGGATGCTGCAGATTCGCCACCGTGGCAGCGCGGCGCCGCCCGGGCGTCGCAGTCAACGCATCGCGAGACGGAACCACACAGCGAGATACGGTCGCCGGGGCCACCCGCCGGTGTGGATGCCCGGTTGAACCGTTTCATCTCGGGCACCGCTGCACCCGGGCCCGGCGCATCCGCACATCCGAAGAACCCGTCGCAGGATTTCGATGCCGCGCCGGCGCGCAGCGACGGCCCGCCCACTGAGGCATACGCCAGCGAGTTGCCCGATCTGTCCGGCCCGATTCCGCGAGCCCCGCAGCGCAAGACCGCACCCGACCGCACTTCGGAGACTTCGAGATCACCGGGATCGGGCCCTTCGGCCTCCCCTGAAAGCCGAGAAACCCGAGAAACCGGGGAAAGCCACGTTCAGGTGTCGCGGCGAACCCGGGGCCCGGTTCGGGCCAGCATGCAGATCCGCCGGATCGATCCGTGGAGCATGTTGAAGGTGTCGCTGTTGCTCTCGGTGGCGTTGTTCTTCGTCTGGATGCTCTCGGTGGCGTTTCTCTACCTAGTGCTTGGTGGCATGGGTGTGTGGGCCAAGCTGAACAGCAACGTCGGTGACCTACTCAACAACACCAGTGGCAGCAGCGGCGAGCTGGTCTCCAGCGCCACCATCTTCGGTGGCGCCGTGCTGATCGGTTTGGTCAACATCGTCTTGCTGACCGCCATGGCCACCATCGCCGCGTTCGTCTACAACCTGACGACCGATCTGATTGGCGGCATCGAAGTGACCCTCGCAGACCGCGACTAGCGTGGATCCAAGCATTTTTGGGGGCGGGGCGGCGAGTGCGGTAATCTCGTCGCTCGGCCGTACGCGAGTACGGGCCTATAGCTCAGGCGGTTAGAGCGCTTCGCTGATAACGAAGAGGTCGGAGGTTCGAGTCCTCCTAGGCCCACATCCATGTGCCCGTCCAGACGTTGCGTGAGACTTGCATTGCCGCTGGCACTGATCGCTGTAGTGGCAGCGGTGGCGCGGTCACGACGTGGAGTCGAGGTCTGGCACGTGGCGGTAGTTGATACACCCGCTCACGCACCTAGTCACGATGAGGGGCCTTAGCTCAGTTGGTAGAGCACTGCCTTTGCAAGGCAGGTGTCAGGGGTTCGATTCCCCTAGGCTCCACAACCTAACCGCAGGTCAACGGCTCGAAGCCGGGCAACTAGCGCACCACATGCAGCCGGGTGGGCACATTTTGGGCACACTCCGCGGACGCGTGCAGCGAATCCAGGCGGTCGGCCACGCTCTGCAGCTCGTCCTGATAGAGGTGTCCGTACCGGTCCAGGGTCAGCGTCGCCGACTTGTGGCCGAGCATTTTCTGGACGGCCTTAATGCTCGCGCCCGCGCTGATCGCCATCGACGCCGCTGAGTGGCGCAGTTCGTGGGGGCACAGCCCGGCCGGCGCGCCGGAATCGGCCACCGCGCGGCCCCACCACCGGCGCCGGACATCGCTGAGGCGCATCGGCCCGCCGCGCGAATCCAGGAAGGCGTCGACCAGGAACCGGGGAAGCGCAACGGTGCGGGCCTGATGCGACTTCGGCGCCGAATAGACCATCGTCCCGCCGACCGCGGGGCCGCCGGCCGTAAAGGCAAACCTCAACCAGTCCCAGCTCCCGCCCTGAAGCTCTTCGATACATCTGGGCCCCCATGAAACTAGCCCCCGATACGGTTCTTCAGCCCCAAATCCCTTGTCCCACAGCCCATCCGGGCGTTTGGAAGTCCCTGCGCCGCAACGGGTCTCGTCCAGCAAACCGCCTGACCTGCGAGAATGCGCTTACAGGGGCCAATTGCGTTGGGGGACTTGGGCACGTCAGCTAACACATTATTGCCAGCAGACTATGGGGGACCTGCGGTTTATCAAGATCCCATTTTTTTGGCAAACGCAGTACCCCGATTCCTCGAGTCGAAATGATCTACCTACCACGGCTGCAAATGACGAAAGGTGCTCTGTTTCAACATGTTTCGAGCATGCATGAGTCTTTGAAAACCGCTGGGGTACAACCAGATTCGCTCGAAAGGAGCCGGATATGGCCGAAAAGCAGACGGAGCCTTCAGCGCCGCGCGGATTAAAGCTGGCGGGTCGGCGGCTGTGGGACTGTGTGCTCGCCGAATTTGAACTTGAGGAGCATGAACGCTCGGTGCTGCTTCACGCCTGCCAGACCGCTGACATCATCACCGATCTGCAGGCCGTGATCGACAAACTCGGGGGCGATTGCGCGGGCCGTGAACTGACTGAGGTGCGCCAGCAGCGTCTGGCCTACGCGAGGTTGGTCGCGGCGTTGCGGCTGCCTGGTGGACTCGATGAGGACGGCAGGCCGACGCGCACGCAGCGCCGCCCGATTCGTGGTGTCTATTCGACCGGGCTGGCGTGATGCGCCGGCGCGTGGAGCTGGAGCCCGCTGAGGAAGAGTTCCTCGACGAGCTGGAGCCCGGTGAGGGGTTTGATGACGGGCTGCCGCACGGGGGCTTGTGGTCGCGGCCGGACGGCGGCGAAGACGTGCGCTGCGCCGAGCACGATTTGCGGCCAGACGAGCACTAATTATGGCTGCGGTTGCCTGGGCTGGGTCGGTGGCGGTAGTCCTGGCAACCAGGCAGAGAGCCCCCCGGATTCCCCGCTCTCTCTCTTCGCTCAGAGCTGGGCTGCCGGGTGGAGCTGTCTCTCGGCAGCTACAGCTGAGAGCGCCGAACGGGTTCGGCTCGGTGCCGATCGGGTTCGGGTCGGCGCTGGCCGGTGCTGCTCCCCCAACACAGGAGCCGAGAGCGATAGCTGCGCTGACCAGTATTTCCGTGATCACTTGGTGGTGCTGAGTCGTCATGCCATCCTCTTTCCTTGGTGTCCCTTGATGGTTAGACGGTTCATGCTTTTGATGGTTCGCCGCGGCCTTCAGTAGAGGTCTTGATCTTGTGGGGCCACAAAGCTCCGTTGTGCCCAACTCCGCGCTAAGTAGTGGGGCGCCTCGCGCGGTTCGATTCATACCTAGCTCACCGGCGGTGGCGAGGCGCAGAAACAGGTAGCCAACTACTCATGCCTAGGGGTGATCGCCGACCGTACGGTGGTTGCACCAACGGCCGACTCGGCCGGGCTCCATACCGCAAAAGAGGCAAATGAAATGTCGGATTCGCCAGCGGCACCCGCCGCCACAGTCGATGCCGTCGACGAGCCCATACCCCAACCACCCTCGGCTGCACCCTCGATTGAGGTGTCATCCACCGAGGCTCTGATCACCACACCGGAGGTGGTTTTCAGCACCGCAGCCGCTGTGGGGGTGCACCGCGTCAGCGAGCTGTGGGGCGAGCCGGTGCGCCGAGGTATTTCACACTAAGTGCGTCTTTCAGAACGGGATGATGAGCGGTGGTTCTGGCGGGGGGTGGTTTTTTGGCGGCGTCTGGGCGGCTGCGAACCGCCGCCGTCGCCAAGCCATCACTGCCGGATGCTTTGGTGACACCCCACCCCAAGGGTTCGCGGGCCGGGAATCGCGTTCCTGGATCCACGAGTTTGCTTGCGCAGGCCGGTTGGCTCTCCAGAATCACAAGTGAGGGCCGCTAGAGTCCGGACGGTGTCCGAGAGATGCGGCTGTGATGTGTTGCGGCGCCGCCTGTTTGCGCCGATCCGCCGCCAGCCGCCGGTGATGGGCCCGAACGCGAAATATTGTGCCCACGTTTGTATCAGCGATGTTGCTGCGTCCGGACGACATCCGGATCCGGATGCACCGGGTCCGGACGGATCCGTCCGGCCCTAGCGGCCGATCAGCGCTGAGCGCTCTGGAGCGATCTGAGGGCGTTGCGGGTGGGCTGGTTGGGCGGGCGGGTCTACCGGTGCGGGTGTTATCAGCCCTGCTCGCCGGCGGTGACCGTACCGAGCATGTTCGCGAGCGCTTCCGCGACCGCCCGCTCACCAGGACGTGGAGTACCGCATGGTACTACTCTGTGAAAGGAAGCGTATGTTCAAGCCTCTTGCGTTCGCAGTGATTCCTGCTGTCTGTGCTGTCGGACTGGCAGCACCGGCACAGGCCCAGGGCGGCTACATCGTGATCGCGGGGTCGGACTCCACCCATGCTGTCGAAACCACAGTGGGCGGCAGCGATGCCAGTCTGAGTTATGTTGAGGCGTATGCGGTGAGCCATTGCGCCGAGAGGCATGGCGCAACCGACTGCCGCGTTCTTGCCGAGGGTCAGCGTGGCTGTGTGGCCCTCTCCGATAATGGTCAGAGCTTCGTCGGGGCCTGGGGTGCCACCCGCAGTGCTGCCGGTGCCGCAGCGGTAGCCAAGGTAGGGTTAGCGGGGGCAAATGTGGACATCGCTCGCTGCGTCGGCGATCCGGGTCTAATCCCCCCTACTGGGAACTCGTTTTGGGCCACGCAGTAACCATGCAACGCCCACCCCGCTCGCGCTATCACGGCGCCGATGTAGTCCAGCCACGACCCGAACTCGAGCGCTTCGTGGATCTGGTTAGCCTTGGCCTGGGTCCACCCCACCTCACCACGCTGGGGTGACGAGCTTCCTGCGACCCACTAGCCGACACCGATGCTCGGCTGCTGGCACCATTGCTTCCCTGGTGAACTCCTGATTGCTCACCACCATGCTGCTCGTGCAGTGGTAGTGCAATGCACCGGCAACAACCTGCTGGATCGCGGCAACCCCAACCGGCTTGCCATAACGCTTGCATTGGACCGCAATGCACTCCGCGCCTCTCTTGGCAATCAGATCCACGCCGTAATCTCCGGTGACCGCCGTGGTGGACACCGTGAATCCCCCGTTGCGCAGCCGGGCCGCGACGTAGTTCTCAAAGTCGACGCCGCGCATCATGTCGATGGCAGCCATACCGGACCGCAAGTACCAGAGATCACGGCGGCGCTGTGCCACAGCCCGGTCGTGGGCAAGCGCCAATGGCCACAAGACCAGCACCACAGCCGCGATGACAAGCAGCGACGCTACAAACCACCACATCACTGCGTGCAGCTTAGATCGGGACAGCGATCTGGCCATCGCTGGCGTAGAAGCCGGCCGGGCGCAGTGAGTGCGGCCAGTGGGCGATCGCGGCCCGCGAGAGATGCCCGTCGAGAGGTTCACGCACGACCTTGCCGTTGACCCGGCGTTTAGGGTTCCGTTGCTTCCGTTTGCTTCCGGTCCCGCGGCGTTCTCCAGATCGCAGCTGCCCTCCAACTAGGTGTGTCACCGTGTCCGTACAGATGCACGCAATTGCGGCTGGGATGTGTTGCGGCGCCGCGTATTTGAGCAGATGCGCGGACCGCGAGCGGTCCGCTCGCGTGGTGGGTCTGTGCGCGAAACTTTGTGTCCGGGTTTGTACCGGCTCGGGAATTCTTGCAACGTATCCCCCGGAAAGCGGCCTGACCTTCGATAATGACCGCCAGCAGTCTACGGACCAGGGCGTTCCCCACACAGTGCGCCGTCATGGCAGCACCGCGAACGCCGCCTGTATCGGACGCTTGGTGAAGCTGATGCGCCGGCTCGGCGTTTGAGGTTGGAGTTGTTCACTCACAACGATGCTTGACACATCTCCCTGGTGACGGGTGTGTACTGGTGGGCTCGGCGGGGCCGCTGGGTCGCGTAGGTCAAAAGCCGGGGCAGAAACTACTACGGCGGGGTCCCCTGGAGGGGGGATTGGCCGCAGTGGATGAGCCAACAGCGTGATGCCCGCATGCGCCGCTATGACTCGCGCGCGACGATCACCACCGTCCGCGCCGCATGCGCGACGGCCGTGCTCACTGAACCCAGCAGCATGCCGGCGAATCCGCCGCGACCGTGACTGCCGACGACGACGAGTTGTGCGGACTCCGAGTGCTCGACAAGTTGACGAGCCGGCTGATCGCACACCACCACACGTCGCACCGTGACATCGGGGTAGCGCTCCTGCCATCCGGCGAGCCACTCGGCCAGCGCCTCTTGTGCCTGCACTTCCATGGTCGCGAAATCCAGACCCGGCACTTCTGGCATGCTGACGTCGGACCACGCATGCAGTGCCACCAAGTCCACACCCCGGCGGAAGGCCTCGTCAAAGGCGATCTCCGTCGCCAGTTTCGATGTGGGCGAACCGTCGATTCCCACCAGCACCGGTGCCTGCGCGGGCGGCGGCGGGGCCTCATCATGGATGACCGCGACCGGGCAATGCGCATGGTTCACAAGGCCGGTGCTGACCGAGCCGAACGGGACCTGGCTAAACGCGCCTTCGCCCCGGCATCCGACGACCATCATGTCCGCAATCTTGGACTCATTGACGAGCGTGGAAACGGTCGGGCCATGTACCACCACGCTGTACACGAACGGCGGGCCATGGTCGGCGGTGCTGTCGGCGACCGCCCTGCGCATGTCTTCGAGAATTCGCCTCGCTTTGTCGTCCTGCCGCTCGAAATAGTCTTGAGGTATCGGAATCTCCGGCCACGGCGCAACCGCCGGCACGACCGGTGCGATGACGTGTATGAGTGTTAGCGGAACATTGCGCATCGCAGCATCGCGAGCCGCCCAGTTGACCGCCGCCATCGACGACGCTGATCGGTCGACGCCGACCAAAATGCCGCGATGGGTTTCGTGGCCGGACATTTCGTTCTCCTGCTTGGGTCGTATTGGCAGCTTCACGCATGCGGGATGCGAAATATGGCACAACCAGTGATTAGCTCTTTACCACAGCCATGGCGACGGCCCGCTGCTATTCCAAGACGAATGTGACCAGCATGTTGACGCGGTAGGCGACAATCCCGCCCTTCTCCACATCCACCGACTGCTCCTTGATCCAGGCCGACTTGACGCCACGCAAGGTCTCCTCGGCCCGAGCAAGGCCAATCTTCACGGCGTCTTCGAAACTGGTGTCGGACCTCGCACTGATCTCGGTGACGCGAGCGACGGTGCCTCCTGGCATGATGACCTCCCAGAGTTGACGTTTAATCGGACATCCCGGACTGTGACGATTCAACTCCGGCGCGACAGAAGCGAGTAGGGAAGATGTACCCTACGCCGGAGGGCTTTGGGCCACTGGTCCCAACATCCACCAGCGTTTAGCGTGCGGAACATGGACACGCCGATAGAGCCAATTACCGTACGTGATACTGACCATCACTGCCCGATCTGCGGGGGCGAAACGGAGCTGATTTCGATTGCGCTGACGCATTGGGACGGTCGGAAGCATCAGGCGGAGGTTACGCCCAAACGGCGGCGGTGCGCTGCTCTGGACTGCCAGGGGCACAGCGGCCTGCACGAGCCTGCCGACGGCTAGCCGTTGTCTGAATTTGGCCCGCCACACAGCTAACATACGGCACGAACGTGGCTGGCGGATCACGCCGCTCACGGGCTACTACGACAAACGCCACCCCGGTCAGCACTTCCAGGTCCTGAATCCAACAGGGGAATCCCCTAGGAAACTTGGGCCCTGTGCGCAAAGGCCGCAGTGGATGAGTCTCTGCCGCTCAACTTCGCGCCGGTCATCCCGCCACCGCCCCCATACGATCTATACCGGCCCGGTCGTGTTCGTGGCTCTACGACAAAGCACCGCTGGCCGTTCCACGTGTGCCACACTTTGCCAATGCCCGTCTTGCACATCGAACACCGGATCGCCGACCTCGACACGTGGCTGCAGGACTTCGCCAGCCGCGCGCCCGCGCGGGAGCAGGCTGGCGTCACCGCGGTACAGGTTTTTCAAGCTGAGGACGATCCGCAGTACATCGTGGAAAATCTCTTCTTCGACACAGACGATGCCGCCAACAATTTCCGGACGTTCCTGCGCGAGCAGGTGTGGTCATCGTCGTCGCCGGGGCTGGCTGGCAATCCGAGCACGAGCATCTTTCATGAGCTGAAAAACGCTGAGGATCCCGCCGTTGCGGTGTCGCGGTCGACGGCAGCCGCCGAGCGATCCGGTCGTGCGCGTAAAGAAAAGAAGCGGATCGCTGCCCAGTTGGCCAGGGCCATCGAGCGAGCGCCGTGGCGCATCGAACACCGATCCGGACCCATTTACGAACTATGGAATGACAGCGCCACCCCAAAGTTCTACGTGGGGATCACGGGCGAGGGTGTGCGATACTCGAGGACCGCGCCGCGGATTGACGCCCACAGCTCGACGAGTTTCCAGGGACTGGACGCCATGGATGCCGGTACCCAGGTCGACGTTGCCTGGCACCGACGACAAGACCAGTCGGACAAGCCTCGTCGCTGGACCGGGAAAACGCCCGCCTAAGCCATGAACCCCACCGGATTGGCTGGGTCGGTGAGAACGGTGGCTGTAAGGTTGGCGCCTGCGCCGGCCGCGCCGGGTCGTCCCATGCGGCGCCGCTGACGCGGCCAGCACATCACGCGCCCGGTTACGCAGGTCGGCCGCGTCCTCGCGGCTGACGACGTCGTAGCTGATGGCTGCTCAAAAACGTTCCTCGATGATCCGGTGCCAGCAGCACCAGATAGGTACATTTCAGTCGCCGATCGCCGCCCGGGGCCACATGGCCACGGGGCGCCCGTGGGCACATTTTGGGCACACTTGGGCACAAACCAAGGCAATCTCAGCGAATTACACGTCATGTTATTTCGCAGGTAAACGGGTCCGTCGCACCTCCGCCGCAGGTACAGGCTGCGCACGATCTGCCTTTGCAAGGCAGGTGTCAGGGGTTCGATTCCCCTAGGCTCCACAAGTTAAAAGGGCAGTTCAAGCGCTATTCAGCATCCGAAGGTTCGAGACTTCCGTTTTACTGGCCAGGGCCGGCTGTGATCGTCGTGGGAAACGGAAGGTCATCCCGTGCAATGTCGTACGGGAAACACGGGGAGGTTCCCGTGAGATTCGGTGGTCCCGGAAGCCCCGGCACCCCGATATGTAGTTCGTAGCCGTCGGGCGAAAAGCCGGAACGGTTGGGTTTGTACATACCGTCGCGCTCGAACACCCACCAACCCCAGCTTTTCCAGATATCGCCGACCTCAGCGATGAGCTTTCCTGCGTCGACCGCTGGCGGCAGCGTCAGGTCGCCCGTTGCCGAGAATTCTTTAGGCGGATTGGTATTGAGGCGGGCGTCGTTGCACGGCGCTGTGCTGCCCGCACTGCCGTAGCGGGTGGCGTCGAAGACAACTCCAGGTGGTAGTGCGGCGAGCGTCTTTTTGAGGTACCCCAGCACGGTGTCTTGGGCTTGTTGCTGACTCGTCGGGACGTTGACATGAACCTGCCATCCGGGCGGCGGCGGTGGTGTCGATGTCATGGTGGAACCTCCCAAAGTGGTCGCGCCTGTGGGAATAGCTGGACCGAGTGGCTGACTTGCGTGGCAGCCGACGACCAGCAGCCCGGCTGCCACAAAGACCACTAGCGTCAATGCTTGGCGTGCAGTGCGTCGGACCAGAGCGGGCATGGCTTCTATCCTCCCGCCGGGTACGGTGCCGGTACTCCTGCGATCACGGCACCCAGATTGGCCAACGAAGGTGTGTTGGCATTCCAGTAGCCGCTGTGCGCCGCCAGGCTGGGGAAGCTCTTATCCGGTCCAATGCCTAGATTGGTTCCGGCGGAGAGGTCATGTGCACCGAAATCCGCCCCCGTGGGATTGGGCCCGAGGGTGAATTGGGTGAATATGTTGGCCGGTCCGATCGGGTCGTGCGGGTCGGTCATGGTATACACGCTGCCACCAGGGTTGATGTGTAGGTCGCTGGCATGATCGACCAGCATGCCGGGGCTGGCGACCGCAATGACATTGTCGGCGGCTAGATGATGCTGATCAGAAGCCGCCGCACCCACCAGGGTGGTGCCGTAACTGTGCCCGATCACGGTGTCGATGGAGGGCCCACCCACATGGGAGGCGCGCATTCCATCCTCGAACGAATCCAGCGCCCCCGCCCCGTGCTCGGCGTAACTGGGCCATGGGGCCTGCTCCAGAACCGACATCGGACGGTCATATCCCAGCCATGTCGTCACCGAGACATCCCCCGCATGAAGATGTGGATTGGCTTGCAGTGCCGACTGATACATGCGCCAGGAGCGCTCGGTGTTGTCGCTCATGTTGGTGAGGTCGTCACCGGTGCCGGGAACGAGGATGGCGTTGCGGATCGCGGTGTCGGGGTTGCCGATAGACACCGCTGCGTGCCCCTTGTCATCGAGGAACCCTAGGTAGCGTTTGGGTGTGCCAGGAGGTGCTTTCATCGCGTTTTGGACACCGCGGTACTCGGCAAGCGAGTGTTTAGCCGCTTGCAGTTTGGGGCCGAGGGCGGCCAGTTCGTTGGCTGTTGCCGCGCTGTGGTCACCCATGTATTGCTGCCGCGCGAGTTGGTCGTAGCGTGCCTGCATCGCATCGACGCTGCCCTGGGTATTGCGAGTCAGCTCATCAAGGTGACGTTCGTTGAACACCGTTTTGTCTTCGAACGGCATCCCTGGAGGGTTGCCGATGAACGGATTCTGTTGGTACTCAGCCTCTTTCTGCTGAGGTGAAAGGGCGTTCCATGCCTGTGTGAACTGCTCAGGATCATCCGGCAGCGCCGGTGCGGGCGATTGTGGCCCATCCAATCCCCGGATAGCCGCCGGGTCGTAGCCCTCGGTGTGCAGGGTCGCCAGTGACTTTTGCAAGTAATCCGAGTAGCCGTTGCGTAGTGACTCCAGCTGGCCCATCGCTGACTGGGTGTCGTCAATGGCTTGCTGTTCAAGACCAGAGATAAGCGCATCAAGCGCAGATCGATCAGCGGCGGTGAGGTGGATGTCTTTTTCCAGTTCCACCGCTTGGCCGATTTCGTTGTCGAGCTGCTGCAACTGACCCTCTAGCGTCGTGATCTGCCCACCTGCGGTTCGTTGGGCCTCTGTCAGGGCGGCAGCGATGTTTTCCAGGTCGACCCCGATCTTGGGCAATTGCAAGGACTGCGCACCCAGTGACTTGGTCACGCGCTGCACTTCAGCGGAATCGTTGATCGGGTGATCGCCATTCTGGTGGTTCCAGGCCGCGTCGAAGCGGCGGCGGGCTTGCTCGAATGCTGTGTTGGCCTCGGTGGTGCACCGGCCCGCGGCATGAAACGCTTCCGCCAGATCAGCAATCTGGGCCGGGCGACCAGCTTGCAGGCTCTGATTGATCGCCCAGGGGTCGCCGCCGGCTTCGGCAATCAGCGCCGGGATGCTTATGTAGCGGAGCTGCATCGCGTCGCCCGCAGTTTCGCGTCGTCGCGCTCAGGGGACCGGCCGGCGTCCGTTTACGGACGCGGTTGTATATCGACACTGGGTGGCCGCGGCGACGGCTCGGGGCGCGATGAGCGCCGGACGATGCTGAATGCGATGGCGCCACCGCCCAGGACCACGACGACGGCCCCCGCGATCAGCCAGGGGCGCCTGCTGCGGCGTTGGGCCCGGCGCGCCTCTTGGAGCGCCTGCGGCAGGTTAGCGACCACCTCCTGCGCGGCGGCCAGCTCCTGCCCGATCGTTTCTTGGGCCGCAACGATTTCCCGGGCCAGCCGGCCCTCCCGGTAACGGCGACGCAGCTCCGATGCGGTCGACTGCGCGGAGTGAACGCCGAGTCCGACAACTCCTCGTGTGACGTCCACCGGTCCCACCGCCGAGTAAGTCAGGCCCCGGGTCAGTCGTTGCCGGGGAGTCAGCCGGGATTCCGCCTTCGCGCTCATCTGCCGCCTTTCTGTGCCGCTGGTGGAGCCTACAGACTGCCACCAAAAGCACGCCCGCGGGCCCATTGCGCGCACGCAGTGTTGTCGGCACCCGGCTCCGCTCGAGTGACACCGGGTGCGGGCATGCCCGCGTGTAATGGCAGACTCTGGTGTCGTGACTAACAGCCCCATTCAGACTGCTACTGCCACGCTGCACACCAACCGCGGCGACATCAAGGTTGCCCTGTTCGGAAACCATGCGCCCAAGACTGTCGCCAACTTCGTTGGCCTGGCGCAGGGCACCAAGGAGTACTCGACCCAAAATGCATCGGGTGGCTCATCCGGCCCGTTTTACGATGGCGCGGTCTTTCATCGGGTGATCCGAGGCTTCATGATCCAGGGCGGCGATCCGACCGGTACGGGTCGGGGCGGCCCGGGCTACAAGTTCGCCGACGAGTTCCACCCCGAGCTGCAATTCGACAAGCCTTACCTGCTGGCGATGGCGAATGCGGGTCCAGGCACCAACGGCTCGCAGTTCTTCATCACGGTGGGCAAGACTCCCCACTTGAACCGGCGCCACACCATCTTCGGCGAAGTGACCGACCCCGAGTCGCAGAAGGTTGTTGACGCGATCTCGATGACGGCCACCGACGGCAACGACCGTCCTACCGACTCGGTCGTCATCGAGTCAATCACGATCTCGTAAACCGGCCGTCCAAAGCGGCTCAGCGCCGCTGATGACCCGCGTAGCCGGCGGCCGTGAGCGCGTCGAGCACCTCCAACGGCTCCGTCCCCAGGTCCCAACGGGAGAAGAGCACCAGCCCACCGTCTACCGTTTCGACCTCGAGCAACCGAACTTTGCGCGCGTGGCGGCGGAACTCGGTGATCCGAATGATCTTGATGTCGGAGTGCCGCAATAACTGCGTCCGAAACCAGCCCCGGATCGCCAGGCCGCCAGGGGTAATTGCCAGCTTTGGTCGCGCGCGCCACGTCAAGCCCGCAAACAAGATCAGACCCGCTGCGGCAATGCTCGTCATAGCGCGCCCCGGCAAGTCTGTGACCAGGGTCACACTTGCGATAGCCATCAAAACGCCGGCGACGCCACAACCAGCGATTCCTGCCGCGCGCGGTTCCCATTCTCTTTGCTGCATGCGCTATCTAGCCCCTCCCACCACTGCCTATGCAGTTATCCACAAGCGCTATCAACAGTGGGGATAAATCACACGCGTGTGATTGGGCGATCGCCAGGTTGCTGGCTCAGTAAAGGATCGGCCCCAAGATGAATTCATTACGTGTGCGATCTTGGTCAGTGCCAGCGCATCGTGAGCAACAAACCGGTGATCATGAAAGCGAACGCGATGGCATAGTTCCACGGGCCGAGTTGCGCCATCCAATTAAGGGCCGTCGGGGCCTGGCTTCCGACAGCGGCCAATTGAAACACCATCAACCAGACGAGCCCGATCAGCATGAGACCGACAAACAATGCAACGAACCACATACTCGACGGTCCGACCTTGACTTTCACCGGCGTGCGGCTGACCGCGCTGACGGTGAAGTCGTTCTTCTTGCGGACCTTGGACTTGGGCATTATTACCTCGGGGATATCTCGGGACTACCTCAACAACACGGCGAGCGGGACGGGGTGCAACGATACGACTGCAGCTGCACGCATAGCTTGGCTACGAGCCTAACTCACCTGGCACGGTGACCAGGAAACGGAGAGTTGATGATTGAGACGCGCCGCTCACCATGGCGCTTCGGTGTCCCGTTGGTGTGCCTGCTGGCCGGGTTGCTGCTGGCCGCCACACACGGGGTGTCCGGCGGCGCCGAGATCCGCCGCAGTGATGCGCCGCGTCTGGTCGATCTGGTCCGTGAGGCACAGTCGTCGGTGAGTCGTCTCGACGCCGAACGCGATGAGCTGGCCAGCAAGATCGATTCGACGCACGGCCGGTCCTCCGATGTCGCATTGGCGGCGATGCTGCGGCGGGCCGCCGAGCTGGCTGGTGAGGCGAGTATGGACCCAGTCCACGGGCCGGGTCTGGTGGTGACTCTCGAGGACGCACAACGTGACGCCAATGGCCGTTTCCCGCGCGATGCGTCCCCCGACGACTTGGTGGTGCACCAGCAAGACATCCAGGCCGTCCTCAACGCGTTGTGGAGTGCCGGCGCGGAGGCGATCCAGATGCAGGACCAGCGCATCATCGCAACCTCGCTGCCGCGCTGCGTCGGCAACACGTTGTTGCTCAACGGGCGCACCTACAGCCCGCCCTACACGATTACCGCGATCGGCAATGCCGCGGCCATGCAAGCCGCTCTGGCCGCCGCTCCCCTAGTGACCCTCTACAAGCAGTACGTGGTCCGATTCGGCCTCGGCTACCACGAAGAGGTCAAGCCTGACGTGCAGATCGTCGGCCATTCCGAACCGGTCCGGATGCATTTCGCACAGCCGGCGGGCCCGGTGGGGTACTGAGCAGGATCGGCGAATCGGGTCGGACGGTAACCTGACACGATGCGGATCTTGGTTGTCGACAACTACGACAGCTTCGTGTTCAACCTGGTGCAGTACCTCGGACAGCTCGGTGTCGAGGCTGACGTGTGGCGCAATGACGACGACCAACTCTCCGATGAGGCCGCCATCGCCACGCAGTTCGACGGTGTTCTGCTCAGCCCGGGACCGGGCACCCCGGAACGCGCGGGTGCGTCGATCAGCCTGGTCCGTGCGTGCGCCGCGGAGCGCACCCCGCTGCTCGGGGTCTGCCTGGGGCACCAGGCCATCGGCGTGGCATTCGGCGCCACCGTCGACCGTGCGCCGGAGCTGCTGCACGGTAAGACCAGCAGCGTATTCCACACCAATGTTGGTGTGTTGCAAGGGCTTCCGGATCCATTCACGGCGACCCGATACCACTCGCTGACGATCCTGCCGGAGTCGGTGCCAGCGGTGCTGGAGGTCACGGCCCGCACCCGCAGCGGTGTGATCATGGCCGTGCGTCACACCGAGTTGCCGATTCACGGTGTCCAGTTCCATCCGGAGTCGATCCTGACCGAGGGCGGGCACCGCATGCTGGCGAACTGGCTCGCCTATTGCGGCTGGGCGCGCGACGACACGCTGGTCCGCCGGCTGGAGAACGAGGTCCGCGCCGCGGTGCGGCCGTATTTCCCTGCAGATCCCGCGGCTACTGACCGAACTTCAGCGTGATGATCCCGTCCCGGTTGACCCCGGAGCCTGCTGGCGGGTTCTGATACACCACGCGGTTGTGCTGGGCGCCACCGGCGTCGACGTCGGGGCCCTTGTCCAGCACCCCTGTCCAGCCCAGCGTGCGTAACCGCGGTTCGGCGTCGGTCCAGAACATCCCGGTCAGGTCGGGCATCACGAATTGGTTGCCCTTGGACACCTGCAGCTCGATGACCGAGTCCACCGGAACCGTCTGGCCCTTGGGCGGATTGGTGCCGATCACCTCACCGGCCGGCCGGGAGCTGTCCACCGACGCCTGGCTGAACTTGCTGAAGCCGTAAACGGTGAGGTTCTTTTGCGCAAGGTCGATAGTCTGGCCCGCGACGTCGGGGATCTGCTTGGTCTCCGGCCCGGATCCGACGATGACGGTGATCACGTTGGTGATCGCCGAGGTCTGGTTGGGCGGCGGGTTGGTCCCGATAACCTTGCCCATCAGCTCCGGGGTGGACGGCGAATTCGCCTGCTTGAACTTGCTGAATCCGGCGGCTTTCAGCTTGGTGACCGCGTCGGCATAGCTCAGCGAGGAGACGTCAGGCACTTCGCGTTGCTCGGGTCCGGTGGAGACGTTGATGGTGATCTCGTCGCCCGCACTCACCGACGCGTTCGCGCCGGGGTCGGTGCTGATGACGTGGTCGGGCGGGATCGTCGAGTCGGGCTTCTGCAGGGTGCGCGTCTTGAAGCCCCGGTTCTGCAGTGTGGCAATAGCATCGGCGGACACTTGGCCCCGCATGTCGGGCACTTGAACATCGCGGGTACTGCCGCCGAACGTGTTGAAGGCGATCACGACGGCGATCGTCAGTACCGCCAGCACGGCGACCGCGACGACCCAGCGACCAACTGAACCACCGATGCGATCGTCGGTGTCGTGTAGAGCCTGGCGAGGTAGCGGGTCGGTGCGCGGACCCCCGAGGCTCCCGGCCGTGGACGATAGCAGCGAGCTCCGATCGGCGTCAGTGAGTACCTTGGGCGCTTCAGGTGTCTCACCGTTGTGCACCCGCACCAGATCGGCGCGCATCTCCGCCGCGGTCTGGTAGCGGTTCTCCGGGTTCTTGGCCAGCGCCTTGAGAACGACGGCATCGAGGTCGGCGGAGATGCCCTCGTGCCGCTTCGACGGTGGAACCGGGTCTTCCCGGACATGCTGGTAGGCAACCGACACCGGCGAGTCTCCGGTGAAAGGTGGTTCACCGGTGAGGATTTCGTAAAGAACACAGCCCAACGAATAGACATCGGATCGGGCGTCGACGGAATTACCGCGGGCTTGTTCGGGTGACAGATACTGGGCGGTCCCGATCACGGCCGCGGTCTGGGTGACGCTGTTGCCGCTGTCGGCAATCGCGCGCGCGATGCCGAAGTCCATCACCTTCACCGCATTGGTGGTGCTGATCATGATGTTCGCCGGCTTGACATCGCGGTGGATGATCCCGTTCGTATGACTGAAGTTCAGCGCCTGGCAGGCGTCGGCGATGATCTCGATGGCTCGCCGGGGTGGCAGTGGGCCGTCGGTGTGCACGATGTCGCGCAACGTGACGCCGTCGACGTACTCCATGACGATGTAGGGCAGCGGACCGGTGGCTGTTTCCGCCTCGCCGGTGTCGTAGACCGCCACGATGGACGGGTGATTCAGCGCTGCGGCGTTTTGCGCTTCGCGGCGGAAGCGCAGGTAAAAGCTAGGATCACGGGCCAGATCAGCGCGCAGCACTTTGACCGCGACGTCGCGGTGCAAACGGAGGTCGCGGGCCAGGTGAACCTCGGACATACCCCCGAAACCGAGGATTTCACCTAGTTCGTAGCGGTCGGACAGGTACTGGGGGGTGGTCATTGCGGTGTCTCATGTCGGGCTGGCGACGTGCTGGGCGTCGGCGGGACAACCCAACTCGGTCCGATTGCCCCGCTCTCCCCCGCAAGCGGGTGGGGGTCCCTCCCACTTGTGGGGGCGTACCCCCACCTCGGGGCGTTCCAGCTTGCATGGTCGACCGGGCTAGGTTCAGGTGGCTGGCGCCGAAGTCCAGAATTACCTATCGTCCCGCGATCCGTCCAATTAAGTCGCAGGCCGGGGCGGAACCCGGAACCGCTGGGGGTCTTGGTCGCCGGTGGCGGCCTCGTCGCCGGCGGGGTTCCGGTGTCGGTGACCGTCGGCGCCGGGGTCTGCTGTTGCTCGTTTTCCGTGCGGGAATTGATGACGATGAGCACCGCGATGATGATCGCCAGCGCTCCAAGCATCCCTGCGGCCCACAGCAGCGCGCGCTGGCCCGACGAGAACGTGCGCCGGGCCGGAGGAGGACGGTGACCGCCTGTGGACGGCCGGGATCGGCGGGGCGCCGCGCTCCGGCCGCCGGCCACGGCGGCCGCCCTGGTCTGCGGGCTCGACGGAATGGCTGCCGGCGACGCCCGGCCGGGAGGTGGTGACTGGCTCGGCCGTGGGGGGCGACGGCCGGCTCGTACAGCGGCCACGGCGTCGGCGAAAGGACCCCCGCTGCGGTAGCGCATACCGGGGTTTTTGACCAGCGTGATCTCGATGAGTTCTCGCACATTGGGCGGCAGCTCGGCAGGCAGCGGCGGCGGGGGTTCCTTGATGTGCTTCATCGCCACCGTCAGAGCGCCGTCCCCGGTGAACGGTCGCTTACCCGAAACTACTTCGTACCCAACAACTCCCAGCGAGTAGACATCGCTGGCCGGGGTCGCCTCGTGACCCAGGGCCTGTTCGGGCGCGATGTATTGGGCGGTGCCCATCACCATGCCGGTCTGGGTCACCGGCGCGGCGTCGACAGCCTTGGCGATACCGAAGTCGGTGATCTTCACCTGCCCGGTGGGGGTGATCAAGATGTTGCCCGGTTTGACGTCGCGGTGTACCAGGCCGGCGGCGTGCGCAACTTGAAGAGCGCGGCCAGTCTGCTCGAGCATGTCCAGCGCGTGCCGCAGCGACAGTCGGCCGGTGCGCTTGAGCACCGAATTCAGCGGCTCGCCGTTGACCAGCTCCATCACCAGATAGGCGGTGCGCCCCTCCCCGTCCAGCTGGCTTTCGCCGTAGTCGTGGACGGCGGCGATCCCGGGGTGGTTGAGCATCGCGGTGGTGCGCGCCTCGGCACGGAACCGTTCGATGAACTCGGGGTCCTGGGAGAACTCCTGTTTGAGCACTTTGACCGCAACGCGCCGGCCCAGCCGGCTGTCCACCGCCTCCCAGACTTGGCCCATGCCGCCGGTGGCGATCAGGCGCTGCAGGCGGTACCTGCCAGACAGCGTCACACCAACTCGCGGGCTCATGGTCCTCCCTGTAGCGCGGCCTCGATCACGGCCCGTCCGATCGGCGCGGCGAGTGCACCCCCGGTCGCGGACAGGCGGTCGGCGCCGTTCTCCACCAGTACCGCGACGGCGACCTTCGGCGTTTGCACGGGCGCGAACGCGATGTACCACGCGTGCGGTGGCGTGTTACGCGGGTCGGTGCCATGCTCTGCGGTACCAGTCTTGGATGCGATCTGCACGCCGGGAATGGCCCCTTTCTGCTGTGCGACCTTCTCGGCGCCGACCATCAGCTCTGTTAGCTTAGCGGCGACCTGCGGCGACACGGCGCGGCGCTGTTGATATGGGGCAGTGGTGCTGATGTTGGCCAGGTCAGGCCCCTTGAGGCTCTCGATCAGGTAGGGCTGCATCGTCACCCCGTCGTTCGCGATGGTCGCGGCGATCTCGGCGTTCTGCAGCGGTGTCAGCGCGACGTCCTTCTGGCCGATGCTCGACATCCCCAGCGTGGCGGCGTCTGGGATGATCCCGACAGTTGATTCCGCGACCTGCAGCGGAATTACGCTCGGTGTGCTGTCCAGGCCGAACGAGTGCGCCATGCTGCGCAGCGCGTCGGCGCCGGTGAGAATGCCCAGCTGGACGAATGCGGTGTTACAGGACAGGGCGAATGCCTGGCTGAGCGACACTGTCGGCTCGTTGCCGCACGGCTGGCCACCGTAGTTCTCCAACGTGGCGGTGCTGTCGGGCAGCGGAATGGAGGGCGCCGCGGTCAGCTGCTCGGTGTCGGTCGCGCCGGCCTGCAGCGCCGCCGCGGTGGTGATCACCTTGAACGTGGAACCGGGTGGGTAGGTCTCAGAGATGGCACGGTTGGTCAGTGGATTGTCGGGGTCATCGCGAAGCCGCTGCCATGCTTGCGCCTGCACCTCCGGGTCGTGTGACGCCAGCAGATTGGGGTCATAGGACGGCGACGACACCAGAGCCAGAATCTTGCCGGTGGAGGGCTCCAGGGCAACGACAGCTCCCTTGCACGGCGGCCCGCCGCAGCCCTGCTGCATCGCGTCCCAGCCGGCCTGCTGGACCCGCGGGTTGATCGTGGTGTCGACGTTGCCGCCGCGCGGATCGCGACCGGTGAAGAAGTCGGCCAAACGGCGCCCGAACAGCCGCTCGTCGGAGCCGTTTAACACCGGGTCTTCGGCGCGTTCGAGGCCCGAGCTGGAATAGCGCAGCGAGTAGAAGCCGGTAACCGGCGCGTACACCGCGGGATTGGGATAGACCCGCAGGAAACGGAAGCGGCTGTCGGTGGCTACTGAATAGGCCAGCAGCTGGCCGCCTGCGATGACCTGGCCGCGTTGACGCGAATACTCGTCGAGCAGGACTCGCTGGTTGCGTGGGTCGGCACGCAGCCCGTCCGCGGCGAAGACCTGTGTCATCGTGACGTTGAGCAAGAGCAGCACGATCAACGCCATCACGGTCACCGAGATCCGGCGGAGAGAGGCGTTCATACCCGCTGAATCACCTCGGTGCTGGCCGCCGCGATCGACGTCCTTTTGCTTTTGCGCGCGCGGGTGCGCAATGGACGTCGGGCGCTGTGCGAGATACGCGCCAGGATGGCCAGCAGCACGTAGTTCGCCAGCAGCGATGACCCACCGTAGGACATCCACGGTGTGGTCAACCCAGTCAGCGGAATGAGGTTCGTCACGCCGCCGACGACGATGAACAGCTGGATGGCCAGCGTCGACGCCAGACCTGCGGCCAGCAGCTTGCCGAAGCTGTCACGTGTCGCGATCGCCGTGCGCAGGCCTCGGACGATGACGATTGTGTAGAGCATCAAAATGCTGGCCAGCCCGACCAGCCCGAGCTCTTCGCCGAACGCAGCGATGATGAAATCGGTCGACGCAGCCGGCACGGTGTCGGGTTGACCGTTACCGAGGCCGGTGCCGAAGATGCCGCCGGTAGCAAAGCTGAACAGCGACTGCACGATCTGATAGCCGTTGCCGTCGGGGTCGGCGAACGGGTCCCACCACGTCTGCACGCGAATCCGGACGTGCTCGAAAATGAAGTACGCCACAACGCTTCCCGCAGCGAACAGCACTAAGCCGATGACAACCCAGCTGAAACGCTGAGTGGCGAGGTAAACCACCACCAGAAACGACGCGTAGAGCAGTAGCGAAGTGCCGAGATCCTTCTCGAAGACCATCACACCCACCGAGATCACCCAGGCAGCCAGCAGCGGCGCGAGGTCTCGCGGGCGGGGCAGCGTCATACCCATGAAATGCTTGCCGACGCTGGCGAACAGGCCGCGTTTGGCGATCAGCACCGTTGAGAAGAAGATCAGCAGCAGGATCTTGGAAAACTCGGCGGGCTGAATTGAAAAGCCCGGGAAGCGAATCCAGATTTTGGCGCCGTTCTGCTCGGACAGTGACGCCGGCAGCAGCGCAGGAATCACCAAGAAAACCAGACCTGTGAGTCCGCATATGTAGCCGTAACGCGCAAGTTGTCGGTGGTCCTTTAAAAAGGTGACCACGAGCGCGAACGCGGCCACCCCGACCAGGGTCCACAGCATCTGCTGGGTCGCGCTGGGGTGATGGCGGCCGCTCAGTTCGTTGGTGACAAGGTCGAGCCGGTGGATCATCACCAGGCCAAGCCCGTTAAGCAACGCCACAATCGGCAGCAGCAGCGGGTCGGTGTAGGGAGCGAAGCGCCTTATGGCCAGATGCGCGCTGCCGAACACGAGCAAGAAGATCAGTCCGTAGCTGGCCAGGTCCCAGCGCAAGCCGCGCTCCTGGTTGGCCTCGACGATGAGCAACGCAGCGACGGTGATCAGTGCGGCGAAGCACAACAGCAGCAGTTCGGCGTTGCGCCGAGTTGGCAGCGGGGGCGTGACCGCGACCGGCGGCTGGAGTTGTGTGGTCATGCCACCGCCCGGCAGTCGATGCCCGGCTGAGGTGGGGGTGGTGGGAGTGCAGTCACTGTCTGCGAGGTCGTGGGCGATGTGGTCGCGGGCGCTGCTGGCGTGGTGCTTGCGGGGGTGCTATCGGGACTTGTGCTGTTGGGTGAGGTGCCGCTGGAAGAGGTAGTGGGCGCGGTGACGTTTGGCTGTGTTGCCGTGCCCGTAGTTGTCGGGGTCTGCGTGCCGGGCGGAGAGGTGGCGCGGGGCGCCGGGCAGGGTGGCAGGAGGGAGTTGGCCGACAATTCGCGTAGCTGCCGGATGGCGTTATCGAGGGTTCCGGTCGGAAGTCCGGCCTGAACCTGTGCGCGTTCAGCAGGGCGCAGATCCTGCAGTTGCATCAGGTGGCAGTCGAGATGACCTCCGGATTGGCTGTAACTGATCAGAGATAGTTCGTTGCGGGCGTTGAGGCAGCCGATCAAATAGGGTTCGTGCAGCGACATGCCCAGCAGCGATCCCTGAATTCCCCGCAAGATCGACACCATGCCGTTGTATTCGGCGACGTAGTAGTTGCTCCGGATGATCGCCCGCCCAATGGCCAGGCCTGCGAGCACCAGCAGTACGACCAGCGCGATACCGATCGCCATCCGCCGTCGTGGCCAGCGCGGTCGACTTGGTGTTTCGGCTTGTGGCGGAACACGTTTGGCGGCCTCGTCGGGGGGCCTAATGGCCGAAGCGCGGCCGGCGGAGGTGTTGGGCAGGGTCAGTTGGTCTTCGTCACCTGATACCGCGCCGGCGAGAATCGGCTGGGTCTGGCCGTAGTCGTAGTCGACGACGTCGGCGACCACGACGGTCACGTTGTCAGGCCCGCCGCCGCGCAGCGCCAATTCGATGAGGCGGTAAGCGCTCTCGGCGACGTCGGGGATCTGCAGGGCCTCGAGGATGGTTTCGTCGCTCACGGGGTCAGACAGCCCGTCTGAGCAGAGCAGGTAGCGATCACCGGCACGTGCTTCGCGCATGGTCAGGGTGGGCTCGACCTCGTGACCGGTCAGCGCACGCATGATCAACGATCGCTGCGGATGGCTGTGCGCCTCTTCCCTAGTGATCCGTCCTTCGTCAACCAACGTTTGGACAAACGTGTCATCTTTGGTGATCTGAGTCAGCTCGCCGTCGCGCAGCAGGTAGCCGCGCGAGTCGCCGATGTGCACCAGCCCAATCCGGTTGCCCGCGAACAGGATTGCGGTGAGCGTGGTCCCCATGCCCTCGAGATCGGGCTCCACCTCGACCTGTGCGGCGATGGCCGCGTTGCCGGCGTGTACCGCGGCCTCGAGCTTGCCCAGCAGATCACCACCGGGCTCATCGTCGTCGAGATGGGCCAATGCGGCGATCACCAACTGGGACGCCACCTCGCCGGCGGCGTGGCCGCCCATGCCATCGGCCAGGGCCAGTAGCCGCGCACCGGCGTAGACCGAATCTTCGTTGTTGGCGCGTACCAGGCCGCGATCGCTGCGGGCGGCATATCGCAGGACCAGGGTCACGGGCGCAACTCGATTGCGGTTTTGCCGATCCGAATCGGCGTTCCTATTGGGACTCGTACCGCGGTGGTCACCTTCGCCCTGTCAAGGTAAGTGCCGTTGGTCGATCCTAGATCCTCGACATACCATTCCGAGCCGCGCTGAGAGAGCCTGGCGTGCCGCGTCGAGGCGTAGTCGTCGGTGAGCACCAGGGTCGAGTCGTCAGCGCGTCCGATCAACACGGGCTGCCCGCTGAGTGTGATGCGCGCACCCGTCAACGACCCTTCGGTCACCACCAGGTAGCGGGCAGCATGCCGGCGCTGGCGCAAGGGCAGCAGCGTGCCGCGCAACGCCAAGCCGTGGCGCACCATGACAGCACCGGTGGGCGCGTAGATATCGGTCCGCAAAACCCGCAGCACGGACCAGATGAATACCCACAACAACATCAAAAATCCGGCACGCGTCAGTTGCAGTACTAGTCCCTGCATCTGGCGTCCTTTCCGTCCTGGCGTCGCACCCATGACTCCGAGCACGTCAGCAACGTCACGATACTTGGACGGTGGTCGTCGCGGGGTGAAGCACGGCAGCGTTGAGCCCGTGGGTTCAGTGAATGCGGACGATGATCTCCGAGTGGCCCAAACGGATCACGTCGCCATCGGCCAACTGCCATTCCTGCACCGGTGCGTTGTTGACGGTGGTGCCGTTGGTCGAGTTGAGGTCGGAGAGGAGCGCGACCTGACCATCCCAGCGGATTTCCAGGTGACGCCGCGACACCCCGGTGTCGGGCAACCGGAACTGGGCGTCTTGTCCGCGACCCACGATGTTGGAGCCCCCGCGCAGCTGGTAGGTCCGGCCGCTGCCATCGTCGAGTTGCAGGGTGACCGCGGTTCCGGCGGACCCATAGCCGCCCTGGCCGTAGCCGCCGTAGCCGCCGGCCTGGGCCGCTGGCCGTACTCGCCCGCCTGGCCGTGGTCGCCCGCCTGGCCGTAGTCGTAGTCGCGGTGGGCGGTCTCGGCGTATCCGCCGCCCTGAGGGGCGTACGCCCCGCCGGGAACGTGTTCGGCGTACTGGGTGTAGTCGCCTTGGCCATAGTCCTGCTGGCCGTATCCCTGGCCGCCTTGCTGGTAACCCTGGTCGTACCCGCCGCCCTGCTCGGGGTAAGCCGGCCGTTGTTGTTCGGACGGCCCCGGAGGGGCTGAAGGGGCATAGCCACCCTCGTCCTGGCGAGCGGGCCCGCGACTGTAATCGCCATACCCGCCATAGTCCTGCTGGCCACCGCCGGGCTGACCGCCGCCAGGAGGGCCGTAGCCGCCGCCCTGGCGGTAGCCCTGGTCGTAGCCTCCGCCGTAGCCGCCAGGCGCGGGAGGACGCTGCTCATGGGACGGTGGGTAGCCACCCTGCCCCTGGTCGGGGTAGCCGCGGCCCTGGTCTTGGTAGCCGCCTTGGTCGGGGTAGCCGCCCTGGTCGGGGTAGCCGCCGCGCTGGTCTTGGTAGCCGCCTTGATCCGGGTAGCCGCCGCGCTGGTCTTGGTAGCCGCCTTGGTCGGGGTAGCCGCCCTGGTCGGGGTAGCCGCCGCGCTGGTCTTGGTAGCCGCCTTGATCCGGGTAGCCGCCCTGGTCGGGATGGCGAGGCGGCGGGTATCCACCCTGGGGCGGGTAGCCGCCTTGCTCCGGTGGATATCCGCCTTGCTCCGGTGGATATCCGCCTTGCTCCGGTGGATATCCACCTCGGGGGTCCGGTCCGCCCTGCGGATCCTGGCCACCGCGCGGATCGTCTTGGGGACGCCCGTAGCGGTCGTCGTAATACTCGTCGCCGGGCCGCCCCTGCGCCTGCCCCCCGCGGTAGCTCGAATTGTCAGTCATTGGTGGTACTCCTGGTTCTGCGCTGAACGCCTGATTTGATTGTGGCCGGGCGGGATCGTTGACCGCCGGGCGGGGCTCGACATCGGGGTTGACAGCACCGCGGGCGCGGAACTGGCCGGTATGCAGGTTCGACGACTGCTCGAACCGGACGACCACCTCACCATACGTTTGCCACCCCTGTTCATGGATATAGTCAGCCGAGTACCTAGCGAAAGCGCTCGACGTAAGATCCGGATCGGCGCCCACCTTCTCAAAGTCGTGCACACCGAGGGTAATGATGTATTCGTTGGGCGCCAAAAGGCGATCTCCCTGAAGTGGCCGGATCCCATCTTCGGCTTCGCGGCGCAATAGGGCTTCAACCTCTTCCGGGACGATCGATCCCCCGAACACTCGGGCAAAAGCATCGCCAACGGTCGCCTCGAGTTTACGCTCGATCCGCTGAACGAGCCCCCTTTGGCTACTCATGTTCTAACGCTCGCCCGCACTTGTCTTGGTATATCGCCAGCGCAAGGCAAACGATTCGGCCGCGTGTCGTATCACCTAAGCATGGTATCGGGACACCGCGATGCTGCGGCACCGTGGGAATTCTGAGAATCGTATCCGTGCAGCTCAGAGCCGCTCGGGTGCAGCGGCGCCGCTGCGGAAACAGCTTTCAGGCCCTCCGAGCCAGTTGAGTCACGCGGCTACTACAGTGGTATGGTCCATCGGTTGTTTTTCGGGCGAGTGGCGGAATGGCAGACGCGCTGGCTTCAGGTGCCAGTGTCCTTCGGGACGTGGGGGTTCAAGTCCCCCTTCGCCCACCAAGAGCAGTTTGACGAACTGCAGGCGCAAAGGTCGCGAACCGAAAAGGGTTCGTGACCTTTATGGTTGGTGGGTTGGGGCGTCATGCGGCCAAAAGCGTAGGCAGAACTCGCCGGCCGGCTCTCCGACCTCGCCGAGCCCGGCGCTCAACTGGTCGGCTGGCTCTGCACCCATTGCTGGATGTCAGCGGTGACGGGGTCGGTGATGTCGTCGAATTCGGGATGCTTCTTCAGCACCGTGACAACCATGGAGCACACCGGAACGACGCGCTTGCACTCATCCCGAGCCGCGTTCAGTGCCTCCTCGACAAGAATGGTCGCCAGGCCACGTCCACCGAATTCGGGATCGATCTCGGTGTGGTAGAAGACGCGCTGATTGTCGCGGTCAGCGAACGAGGCGTGGCCGACGATTTCGCCCCCGACGGCAATGGTGTATTTGCCCCCTCCGCGCTGACGGTGGTTTGTGCGCCGGTGTTATCGGCCGTCATCTGTGCTCCCTTTCCTTCCGGTATTGGTCGAGGCCGCAGCCGGGTAGTGGGCAACGGCGGTGCGGGCAGTCGGGTGACCGAACCCCGGTACCCATGGACGGCACCAAAACGGTCGTCGGCGTCCTCCCACAGTTGGCGGTAGCTGACGATGTCGTCGTGGCTTCGCCCGACGAAGTTCCACCACATCAGCAGCTCTTCGGTGAACGGTGTGCCGCCCAGCAGCAGTACTTGCGCGGGCCGGTCCCCAACGTTGCGAAGGTGCAGCGTCGAGTTGCCAGGGCTTTGGTACCCAAGGTCGGCGACCGCCAGAGCGGTCCCGTCCAAGTAGACAGTGCCCAAATCGCAGAGCACGTCGTGTTCGAATGCCGGATCGACGTCGATGTCCAGCCCTGCATTCGGGTCGAGATCGATCTGGGCGCCCAGCAGCGGAGTGAACGTATGCACCGGCGAACGGCTGCCAGCCAGCTCCCCGAGGAATACCCGCATTACCGCACCTGGCACCGAAAACGGAGTGGGCGCATAGTGGGCGAAGTCTCGTCCGGTGTTGCGATCGGAATCAGGCAGCGCCACCCACAGCTGCACACCGTGCAGCATCGCGCCTGCCTGCGCGTCGACCGACACTTCGGAGTGGCAAATACCCGCGCCGGCGGTCATCAGATTCAGCTCGCCGGGCCGGACCAGGGCATGGACGCCTGCGCTGTCGCGGTGCTCCACTCCCCCACTGAACAACCAACTCACTGTTTGCAGTTCTGTGTGTGGATGCGGCGGGACGTCCATCCTCGCGGACACCGGCCCGTAGTGGTCGATAAAACACCACGCACCGATCAGCGAGCGTTGTCGTTGCGGAAGCGTGCGCTGTACCCGGAGCGCCCTTGGCCCACCCAGCGGAACCTCTCGCGGATGCAGCACCTCGGTGCCCGCAACCTGTGAAGCACCGCAGGCGACTTCGGCTGGCGCGGCTTCAAGGTTGCTCATGGTCCACCCCTCGTCGCGAGCGTGGTATGGCGACAGTACGCCCGCCTACCTGCCAGGCGGCCGCAGCACCTTCATGGCGAGCCGCATGACCGGTTCGGGAACCCGATCCTGCATTGACAGTGCGGCATCGGCAGCGCGGGATCGCAATGGGGTGCCGCGACCGAACACCCGGTTCAATGGTCCCCCGGACGGCTCGATCACCACATGCAGTGGCGGGGTGCCCACGGCGGCGCCCAACGCGTTCGAGATGACCATCCGCTGAATCTCACTGGTGCCTTCAAAGATGGTGTACAGCTTGGCATCCCGATACCACTTCTCCACCGGATGGTCGGTGATGTAGCCCCAGCCGCCCATCGTCTGGATTGCGCGTTCGGTGGCCTTGACGGCCACTTCGCTGGCGGCGAGTTTCGACATCGAGCCCTCGCCCCGCTCGAAGGGGACTCCGGTGGCCGCCATCCAGGAGGCACGCCAGGTCAACAGCCGAGCGGCGTCGATCTGGGTGGCCAGGTCCGCCAGCGGAAATGCGATGCCTTGGTTGTCGATGATCGGTCCGCCGAATGCCTCCCGTTCGGTGGCATACGACGTCGCGTGCTCCAATGCAGCGCGTGCGATCCCAATTGCCTGGGCGGCGACCATCGGGCGGGTCTGCTCGAAGGTGCTCAACGTCGCCGAGCCAGAACGTTGTCCACCCGCCATCACTTCGCGGGCTTTGGCGAGTTTGTGTTCCAGCTTCTCTTGTCCGCCAAGCAAATTGGCTCCCGGAACGCGGACGCCGTCGAATAGCAACTCAGCGGTGTGGGACGCCCGGCAGCCCAGCTTGTCGAGTTTTCGTACCAGTTTCAGCCCTGGCGTCCCGCCGGGCACCACGAACAGCGCCTGACCGCGGTGGCCGAGTTCCTCGTCGACCACCGCGTCGACCACGTGCACATTGGCGATGCCGCCGTTGCCGATCCACATTTTGTGGCCGTCGATGATCCAGTCGTCACCGTCGCGGCGGGCGCGAGTGCGCAGATTCCGTACGTCGCTGCCGCCTTCGGGTTCAGAGATCGCCAGTGCTGCGAGCTTGAGATCGCCTGGCGTACCGAAACATTCGGGTGCCCACTGCAACATCTGCTCCGGAGACGCCGCCTGACCGATCGCTGACAACGCCAGTGCTGGCATGACAATCGCCAAACCGATTCCCGCGCAGCCCCAAAACAGCTCCTCCATGAACATCGGCAGTGACAGCCCTGTTGGGTCACCGATCAAGTCGCGATAAAACAACGGGCTGTAGAAGCCGCGCTGGGCCGCCTCCTCCAGCACGGGCCAGGGAAACTCCTGCCGCCTGTCGTAGTCGAGCGCGACCGGGCGTATGACAGATTCGGCGAATTCGTGCGTGCGCCGGGCCAGGTCGTGTTGTGCCGCCGTCGGTGTCAGGTCGAACGCCATAAATGCGCCTTTGGGTCGACAGTCTCAGTCTTTGCCGAAGCCCGTCTACCCGGTCGGCTGGTTCAGCAAACTGCCGACCGTGCGGGACGCTCTGACGAGTTGCTAGGCGGCCGAACGGGGGCCAACTTGTGCGATCGGCAGGTGCAACACCACTGCGGCCACCGGAACGCCATCGTGTTCGTGACGCGCCAGCAGAGCGGCATTTTCGGGGAGCTGTCGGGAGTTGATCTCACCGGCGGCGATACGTCGCAGGACGTCGTGGGCCCGAGCGAGCTGTTCGCGCTTCCGGTACTGGCCGCCGGGAAGTTTGACGCCGGCCCAGACGCCGTACTCCTCCCGGTGCGTGATGGCGTGTTGGGCGCACCGACGCTGCTGCGCCAATGGGCAGCGGCGCAAGCATTGGATCCGGGCCTCGGTGGCTGATCGCTCGTAAGCGCGCGCCTTTGCCGCGCCGTCACCACCGTCGTCGTCGGGATAGCCGAACCAGAGTTCCGGGTTGGCTGCGCAGGGGTGTCCCATGTCGGTCTCCTTGTCAGGGCGAAAACGTAGGCAAAAGCGTATACACATATACGCTCCATGCGCAAGAGAAACGTGACAAAAACGTATATATGCTGGATCCTCGCGCGGCCTGTGTAATATCCGGCCCATGGCCGGAGCGTGCGGTGAGCCGTGAATCGGCCGGTGCGGCAATCCGCGCGTTGCGCGAGTCGCGCGACTGGTCACTAGCAGAACTGGCCGCCGCGACCGGCGTCAGCATCATGGGCCTGAGCTTTCTGGAACGCGGCGCCCGCAAGCCACACAAAAGCACAGTTCAAAAGGTGGAAAATGGGCTTGGCCTGCCGCCGGGCACCTACTCTCGGCTGTTGGTAGCCGCTGATCCGGATGCTGAGTTGGCCCGATTGATCGCCGCGCAGCCACCTGAACCGACGTCCATGCGACGTACCGGCCCGGTGGTGGTCGACCGTCACAGCGACACGGAAGTGCTGGAAGGCTACGCTGAAGCGCAACTCGAGGCCCTCAAATCGGTCATCGATCGGCTGCCTGCGACGACATCAAACGAATATGAGACGTATATTCTGTCTGTGATCGCGCAATGCGTGAAGGCCGAGATGCTGGCCGCCAGCTCCTGGCGGGTAGCCGTGAACGCCGGCGCCGACTCGACAGGCCGGCTCATGGAGCATCTACGCGCGCTCGAGGCAACGCGCAGCGCCTTGCTGAAGCGGATGCCCAACAGCTTGAGCGCGCGGTTCGATCTGGCATGTGCGCAATCGTCGCTACCGGAGCCGATCGTCGCGGCGCTGCTCGGTGTTCTCACTGACGAAATGTGGGACATCCGCAACCGGGGCGTTATCCCTGCGGGAGCGCTCCCCCGCGTCCGCGCCTTCACCGATGCCGTCGAGTCGGCGAGCCGAGACAGCACGGATCAGGACAACGGCGAGGGGGAGCAATGATCGAAAGCGAAGTCGAGGTGTTGAGCCGTGCTCATCAACTGTTTGCCGGCAGCACTTGGCACCCGACGCTGGACGCGGGCACCTCGCATTACCACAGATTGCTGCAGCAAGCCGCCGGACTGAATAACGGTGTGGGACATGGTGGTTATCAGCTCGCGGTGGACCAGAGCCGGCAACGCCTCCTGGCGGCGGCCCGCACGGATGCCGAGGCCGCCAACGTTATCGCCAGCGCCCACCAGGATCACGCCCAGGCTCGTGAGCTCACCAAGAACGTCCTCGACGAGGGCCGCACCGATGCCACCGTTACCCCGGTGACGCCGATGGCCCAGCGCGAGGCGATGCGCCGCCAGGCGGCGAGACTGCGCGCGCAACGGGCGCACGTGTTGTCAGCCCGTTTGCGGGCTCGAGGGCACTTCACGGCGCTACGGGCGCTGCGTTATCGAATGTTGCACCATCGCGGTCCCGGGTTGGCTGGGTTGCGGCTGCCGTCGCCGAACGGCCGCGTTGCAATCGCGGTGCGCGCCGCGTTGTCGCGACTGGGACGCCCATATGTGTGGGGCGCGACTGGGCCCGACCAGTTCGACTGTTCTGGGCTGGTTCAGTGGTCCTACGCGCAGGCGGGTATTCATCTGGACCGCACCACCTATCAGCAGATCAACGACGGGATCCCGGTGCCCCGTTCGCAAGTCCGGCCGGGCGATCTGGTCTTCCCCCACGCCGGACACGTACAGATGGCAATCGGCAACAATCTGGTTGTCGAAGCGCCCTACGCGGGTGCTTCGGTGCGAATCAGTCCCCTGGGCAACAACGTTGCGATTCGCCGGCCGCTATGACAAGCAACGACTGCCCAGGCATGTGGGCACGACGAATAGGTTGAACCCATGTCGGAACAAGCCAGACCTTTGGTAGCCGCCATTCAGGCGCGGCAGTCGGCGCTGGCCAGCCGACACAGCACTGCTGCCGACGCCGACCGTGTGCTGGCGGAGGTCCTCGCCAGCGCTCATGCCGCGACACGTGAGAGCATCAGGCGACTGAACGCGATCGCCGAGGAGATCGACCGCGCTGCCCAGGCCCAGACAGACCTTGCCGTCGATACCCCTATGGGCGCGCGCGAGTTTCAGAGGTTTCTGGTTGCCAAACAACGCGAGATCGCGGCAGTCATGGCGGATGCTCACGAGCTCGATCGTGCGAAAAAGGCTGTGTTGGATAGCCTGCGGGCACGGTACGCCGCCTCCGCGGGCTAGCAAGACCCGAACTGGGTTGTTCATTCACAGACGCGCGTCAGGGTGAATTGTCGCCAGTAACGTGCCTGGGTACTGTCGCTCGGCATGGAGGGGTCGCGACGTCGCCCACATTGGGCCACAGCGCCATTTGCCTAGGCGATGTCGACGCATGAGGAACTCCTTGCCGCGGTCAAAGTTGTCCGGGACCGCACCGGCGATCCGAACGCGTGGCAGACAGGTTTGACGCCGAATGAGGTGGCTGCTGTGGTCACCCCCACGACACGTTCCGAACGACTCGACGCGATTCTGGGCAAGATCCGCCAACAGCATTCGGACCTATTTGCCGCCGGGACACCGGGCGGCCCACCCACTAGGCGACCAGCGGCCGTACCCGCGGCATCACCAGATCGAGAGAAGGGCGACGCTGCCGAAGCCATTGCAGACGCCGAAGCTGCTCTAGCACAACAGAATTCGGCCAGTTCTCAGCTCGACATGCAAGTGATTTCGGCCATCTTGAACGCACACCTGAAGAATGTTGAGGGCAGAGAAGCGCTGACCAAGTTGCAGCGAGAAGTTGAAGCCGCGGTACAAACGCGATCAGACCTGGACACTCCGGCAGGAGCGCGTGATTTCCAACGGTTTCTCATCGGCAAGCTCAGAGACATTCGCACGGTAGTAGTGAACGCGAGTCTGGATGACACGTCGAAATCAGCGCTGATGGCCGCATGGACATCGCTGTACGACGCCTCCAAGAGCGGACTGAACGTACCCGCCGAACACCCGCCGGCGTCGGCCGCCCCTGTTGGTGCGCCCGCGCGCAGCACTACCCAACAGCCGGCGGACGAACCCGACACCGGATGGGATCCGTCACTGGATTCATTGTTGGATGACGATCCTGGCCTGCCGGCCGGGGATTCATCGGGTCAGGATCTGGCAGAGGGTGCCACAGCTCCGGCGATGCCGATGGCGCCGGTGATGCCAACCATTCCCAACTTCGGCACAGGGCCAATGCCGGGCCTGGGCACAGGGCCGGGCTCCATGGCCGGTTGGAGTGCGCCGGGTAGGTTACCGCTTCCCGGGCTGCAGGAGGGCAGCAGCAGAACTGATCCGGTACTGCGAGATCTAGACGATGAAGGGCTGCTGGGATCGTCAGACCCAGACCCGAGTGATCACGCCTCGTCAGACGGATCTGAGACCCAGAAAGGCGGCGAGGACCAGGACCACGATCAGGACGCGTCAGCGGATAAGCACGAATCGCCGCCGGCGGGTCCGACAACGGTGACCCTGCCCGACGGCGAGACGGTGACAGCTGCCAGCCCACAGCTGGCCGCGGCCATTAAAGCCGCAGTCGGCGGAGCGCCGATCGCAGATGCATTCCATCAGCAGGGAATTACCATTCCCCCACCGGGAACGGCGGTGACCAACCCAATCGACCCACTGCAGGTCACACCGGGAGATATAGGCATCTTCACCGATCGCCACGCGCTTGCCCTCGGCGACGGTAAAGCCCTTCTGGACGGCCAAATTCAACACATCGCCTCCGTAAGCGGGCCGAGCTTTCTAGGCTGGGAGCATCCACCGGTGGCGACCGCAACCGCGACCGCGCCGGCTAGGCCCGACGCACCGACACCCACCCGGCCGGCGGCCACGTCGACCACCTGACAATAGTGAAATCGCCGGTCTGGCCGGCGGCGCATGAACAGGAGACAGCAGATGGCAGATTCGATCCATGTGGTGCCCGCGCACTTACGTGAAGCCGCTGCGCATCACCAGGAGACCTCCGACTACTTGCGCACGGTTCCGTCATCGCACGCCGCGATCCAGGAGAGCCTGGACTCGCTTGGGCCGATCTTCAGCGAACTTCGCGATGCCGGACGCGAACTGCTCGAGCTCAGACGTCAGTGCTACGAGCAACAAGCCGACGACCACGCCGATATGGCGGACAAACTAAGTGTGTCGGCGACGATGTGGGAACAGCACGAGCAAGATGCGGCACGTAACCTCGGCGGCATCGTTGACGGCGGTCGATGACAGACGCCAATCCCGCTTTCGACACTGTTCACCCGAGTGGGCACATCCTTGTCCGCTCTTGCCGCGGCGGCTATATGCACAGCGTCGCGCTGAGTGAAGAGGCGATGGAAACCGACGCCGAGACCCTGGCACAGGGCATCCTGTTGACCGCCGATGTGTCGTGCCTCAAAGCGTTGCTGGAAGTTCGCGACGAAATCGTGGCAGCCGGACACACCCCGTCCTCGGAGGTTCCGACCCCTCACGATCTTGATGCGGCGATTGAAAAGCTGCTGGCGCATAAACTGCGCCGCCGCGAAGGCGCTATCTAAGCGGCTTAAGGGATTTCAAACGGGCTGACGGCCTAGAGCAGCCAGGTCTTGGCCGTATCGGGATCGGGCGCGATATCAGTGGGCGGCTCTATGGGATTGGGGCCGAACAACTCTCGCGCTCGGGCGAGCAGGGCGCGTACTTCGTCGAGTTGCTGCTGCAGCGCAGAATCAGCCATGTCCCTACGCTACCCAGGCCATCGCAGCTGCACAATTCACTGACTGCATAGAGCACCCGTTAGATGCCGGTAGGCTTAGCCGGTGGCGATCTTCGGTCGGATAACGGCGCGCCAGCGCCTCCGGAGAGCTGCCCGGGAATCACTGGCGATTCCGGCCTTCAGCTCTCCTATCGATTGCACCCCCTGGGTGACAGGTGGGCTCTGGCCTGCCGAACTGTCGACGATCACCGCCGAAACCGCCACGCTCGCCGAGTATCTCAAGGCCGATTTGCAGAGGATCACCAATAGCGCCAACGACCAGCTGAAGATCCTCAAGCGAGCCGGACTGGCTGATTCTGCCCGGCAGGCAGCAGAGGCCCGAGTCATCGATGAGGCCCGCGCCCGCGCCGTGCGACGAGTCGAATCGACGATTCGTCAGTTGCAAACGGTGAAAGCTGGGGCGCACTCGCGCTCGGAGTTTGCCGAGCGTTCCGGCGGGCCAGTTGTCGACACGACGCAAGTTATACCCGCCGTCACGGACGACTCGACGCAACTCATACCCGCCGTCACGGACGACTCGACGCAACTCATACCCGCCGTCACGGATGACACGACGCAACTCATACCCGCCGTCACGGACGTGGAACCCGCTGTCGATGCACCCACCGATGCTGTTGCGGAGCCCCAAGAATCCACCGAGAGCGAAGGCAATGATGGGCCGGTAGTTGCCGCGGTAGCCAGCCCGGTAGCTAGTGATGACGACGAACCCGAGGCTTCGAAGGGTCGGCATCGAGTCCCTGCCGATGACAACGCTGACGAGGCCGCCACCGCGCCAAGACCGGAAGCTATTGAAGCCATAGTCGAAACCGAATCCGACAGCGAACGGTTGCAGCGGCTCCTCACGTTCGTCGCCCACCAAGAACCACGACTGAATTGGGCGATCGGCGATCGCTCCGACGGCACCACGGTATTGGTCACCGACCTCGCCCACGGTTGGATACCTCCGGGTATCACGCTTCCGGCAGGCGTGCGGTTGTTGGAACCGGAGCGACGCACCGGCAGAGCCGCCGCGCTGATTGGCGACACAACGCGCACCGTGACTTACGCTCCCGGGGATTCGCTGCGCCGGTCGGCTGACTTCGCCGCGACGAAGGCCTCAGTGCAGCCCCGCGAGCTGCCCCCGGTCCAAGATTTGGGATGGCAGCTGAGCCAAGTCACGCACTGGCGCGATGGACTGCCGCGGATGGTGCACACGTTGGCCAGAGCAGCTGCTTCCGGAACTGGCGTCGTCGAAGAGGAAATCGACGTGCTGCGGGTACATCTTGACACCGCGCGCTCGGGGCTCGTCAGGCATTATCCCGATATCGATCCTGCGCTCCTGCTCAATTGTCTGTTGTTGGCCGCCACCGAAGCCAGCGTCGCCGGAGACTCAATATCGGCAAACTATCACTTTGCCTGGTTCCAGAAACTCGATGCGCCACCGGCCAGTCGGTGGGCCGCGAATTCATGAGGGTGGGCGCGTTCGGCAGCCGCCGTCACCGGTCGCGACGGGGTGCCGAACGTGACCTCCGAGTATGAATTGACGCTGGTTGGAGGGGTCGACATACTGTCATCGTGTCGGGGGCGGGCAGTCGCGGCAATCTCAGCGACAAGGATCTCGTCGAATCGGTTCTTCGGGAACTGGGCGAGGCGGCCGATAAGTGGGAAGCCCTCGTCGCGCAGGCCGAGGCCGTCACGTACAGCGTCGACCTGGGCGACATTTACGCTGTTGCAAATTCCGACGGCAGGTTGCTCAAGTTGACTTTGCATCCCGGCGTGATGACCGCATATGCCCATGGCGAGTTGGCTGACAGATTGAACCTCGCGATCGCAGCGCTGCGCGAAGAAGCAGAGGCCGAGAACCGGGCAAGTTACGGCGGCCATCTGCAGTGACGGCGGTGTCGTTACGGGCCGGGGCAGGCTTTTTTGAGTGCCGCGAGCTCGGCGTTGAACTGTTGATTCAGATTGGCGTAGGTCTGGGCCCAGGGGGCCGGTGCCTCAGGGTCAGCAGGCACACTCATGTCGTTGCGGATCTGCGCATTGAGAGACACAAACTGCTGAGTCTCGTCGGCCAGCCGGTGGGCATATGGGGCCAGCTCAGGATCGGTGATCGATGTTGCGTAAGCCTGCATGTGGTTGGCCCAGTTTTGGTAATCGTCGAGGCTGGGTTGGGTTCCTCGTTCGAGATTGAACGCCATGGCCAAAGCCTGGCGTTGCGACTTGTTGTAATCGATCATCGCCCGTACCTGCGGGCAGTCCGGGCTTTTCTGGCGGAGGTCGATCAGCAACCAAACACCCGCGACGGTGACAGTCATGGCGATGACGAGTGTGACGGCGCGAATGATCGACGCGCGACGATGTGTGGCCCATGCACTCATCGACCGGGCCCGGGTGGGCCGGCGAAGGCTTGCGCGATCTCCAGCCAGCGCTGCGCGTCGGGACCGTGCGCTGTGATGTCGAGGGTGCTCAGCGGGCGCCGCTGAGTGACCAGGAAGCAGAAGTCCTCGGCGGAGCCGGTGACCCGCTGGGCGGCGTCTGGCGATCCCCAGGACCAGGTGTCGCCGCCGGGTCCTCGCAGCTCGACCAGGAACGGTTCGCTCGGCGGAGCCAGATTGTTGACGAAGAAGGCGTAATCGCGGGTGCGCACCCCGAGGTGCGCGATCGACCGCAGTCGCTCGGTGGCAGGCCGTTTGACGCCAAGGGCGTCGGCGACGTCGAGTCCGTGCGCCCAGGTCTCCATCAGCCGGGCGGTGGCCATCGACGCGGCGCTCATCGGTGGCCCGAACCACGGCAATTTCCGACCGTCGGGAACCGTCAGCAGCGCCGTGTGCAGTCGCCCGCGGGTCTCCCGCCAGTCGGTGAGCAGCTCGGCCGGCGATAGCGTCGCCAGTTTCTCGGCACCCGCGTCGACGAAGCCGGTCGGGTCGGCTGCAGCGGCCTCCAGCACTTCAGCGAACCCGGACTCGTCGGTGACCGAGAGCAGCGCGACCCGGTCGGTCCACAACAGGTGCCCGATCTGGTGGGCGATGGTCCAGCCCGGCGCGGGTGTCGGATTTGCCCAGCGTTCGGCTGGCAGTGGCGACACCAACGCGTCGAGCTCGTCGCTTTCGGCACGTAAGTCGGCCACGATCGAGCTCGGGGAAGTCACCTCTGTACCTTAGCGATCGTTCGCTGGCTGGCCGCGCCGGCCGACGATGCTGTGAATGACGAGCCCGCTCAGGTAGAGCACCGACCCGAACAGCGCGAATGCGGGTGCGTGCCCGTCTGCGGGAATCAAAGTCGCAGCTACGGTGATCGCGACGATGAACGCGACCCAGTACAGCGCGTCCTGCACTGCGAACACGTGTCCGCGAAGAGCATCGTCGACGTCCATTTGCATCGCCGAGTCGGCGCACAGCTTGACCATTTGGCCGGCCACGCCGAGCAAAAAGCCGCACCCCACCATCACCGGAAGCAGCAGCCCGGCGCCGGCGGTCTGGATCATCGCGGCCGCCGCCAACGCGCCATTTGCTGTGGCGTAGCGCCCCCAGCGACGCACCACGGACGGCGTCAGCACGTTGGCCAGGAAAGCTCCGATGCCGGTAGCGGCGAAGAACAGCAATGCGGTACCCAAACCTCCAACCGCGGGAGCGGTCATGTGGTGGACCAGCAACAAGATCAGCAGCGAATTGATGCCAACCACCATCCGGTGCGCGGCCAAGCCGGACAAGGTTGCAGCGACCGTCGGGTAGCGCACCACCGTGCGCGCGCCGTGCAGCCAGCCGGTGATCACCGCGTAGACGGCCGATCCGTGGATCGCGCGTTTGGTGTCGTCCGGGCCGAGGACGCGGGAACCGAACCGCAATGACAGCAGCAACGCGATCGATACTGGAATCGCGGTGATGAAGATAATTGCCGAGGCGCCCCTGTCGCCGGCACCGACGACGAAGCGGGGCACCAGCATGAAGTTGGCGCCCAGGAAGGCCGCGACCGCGCCGGACGCGGTGGCTACCGAGTTCATCGTCACCACCTGTTCGCGCGGCACCACGTGGGGCAGTGATGCCGACAGTCCGGACGCGACAAACCGGGCCAAGCCGTTGGCGAACAGCGCTCCAATCAGTAGCGGCATGTCGCCGGCTCGGACGGCCAGAATGGTGCCGATCCCGGCGATCAGGATCAGGCGGCCCACGTTGGCGCCGACGAGCACCAATCGCCGATCCCAACGGTCCATCAGCGCCCCGGCGAACGGTCCCAGCAGCGAGTAGGGCAAGAACAGCACCGTGAACGCGCGCGCGATCGCCATGGGGCCGGCGGCTCGATCCGGGTTGAACAGCAGCGCTCCGGCCAGCCCCGCCTGGAAGAGACCATCACCGAACTGACTCGCCATGCGCACCTGCAGCAGCCGCCAGAAATCTGGCAAACTGCGCAACGACCGCCAAATGTCGACGGGTGCGCGTGAGTGCATCCGGGTTTGAATCACAGAACCGACTTCCACGATTGGGGTAGGCAGGCTGGCCGCCATCGACGCCGCCCCACCAACAGTACAAATATTGACCGACCGCCCTCGATTGCCTCGGACGATGATGCGAGGGTGCGATGATGGTGTGGTGCCGCAGCCTGAAGATCCAGAGGACTATGTTGCACCCGCCGCACAGCGGGTGCGTGCGGGTACTTTGCTGCTTGCCAACACCAATCTTTTTGAACCGACGTTTCGCCGCAGCGTGATCTACATCGTGGAGCACAACGGTGGCGGCACGTTGGGCGTCGTGATCAACCGGGCCAGCGAGACCGCGGTGTACAACGTGTTGCCGCAGTGGGCCAAACTGGCGGCCAAGCCGAAGACGATGTTCATCGGCGGACCGGTGAAGCGTGACGCTGCCCTGTGTCTGGCGGTGTTGCGGGTCGGCGCCGATCCGCAAGGCGCGCCGGGCCTGCGGCATGTGGCCGGCCGGATGGTGATGGTCGATCTGGACGCCGAGCCTGACCTGATCGCACCCCTGGTGGAGGGGGTGCGAATCTTCGCGGGATACTCCGGCTGGACCATTGGTCAACTTGAAGGCGAGATTGAGCGGGACGACTGGATTGTGTTGTCGGCGTTGCCATCTGACGTTCTGGCCGGGCCGAGGGCCGACCTGTGGGGGCAGGTGTTGCGCCGGCAGCCGCTGCCGCTTTCGTTGCTTGCTACCCACCCGATCGACCTCAGCCGAAACTAGAGCTCCTCCCCACCTCCGGCGTCGCAACAGTCGGCGCCGAAGGAGTCGATGCCCATCCGGATTCATCAGCATCTCGCGCGAGCCTGCTGGCGATCATTGCGCAGAATCGATCGGGATCGCCGACAGCCACTTCAACATGCCGGCTTGAGCAGTAGGCAGAACTTCAGTGGCAAGACTGCGCGCAGACGGCGCAGTTGCCGCCGCAGCTGGGCGCCGCCGCTTCCTGACGTAGCGCGAAGCGCGCACTTTGCCACGAGCCGGTGGCCAGCGTTCCGAGAGCGCCGGCGACACAGACGATCAGCACGACCAGAGCGGTGTGTGGGGACGCGGCGGCCAGCGCCACCACACCGCCGGCGGTCAGCATCACCGGGCCGCCAATTGTGTTGGCGCTATGGCACGCAGCGCAAGCTGAGTGGTGTCGACAGTCTGGTTGTAGGAAAGCGACCAGGTCCCGAACCCGGCGGAGACCACCGCCGCACACATGCACAGCACGCCCGCGATCAACATGGCCTCACAATACGAGCCCGGCCCTGGGGTCCGCTCGCCCGGCTCCGGGGGCTCGTATCGGCGCCGACTTAGCGCTGCGAGAGGAACGTGAAGTTCGGCAGCGGCGGCAGCCCTGGCACCAGGGCCAACAGGTTAGGTACCGGCTGCTGGGCGGACGTCTGGCCGGAGAGGGCTGCCTGCCCGGGAAGTCCGACCGGCGCCGTACCGGGTGTCTGCCCGGGAAGGCCGACCGGTGCCGTACCGGGTGCCTGGGTGGGCGCCGGGGCCGTAGTCCCGGGTGCGGCCACCCGGAATCCATTGATGATGGCGTCCGTGGCCGGTCCATCGGCGACCGCCTGCGAACTGTCGGTGGTCACCGATAGCGAGACCAGGTACTTGTCGGGCCCGGACGTGGCGATGACGTGGCGCCGCGAGGTGTTGAGCGTCATCTCGTTTTCGCGATACGCGCCCTCGATGATCGACGACGGGAAGCCGCCGAAATCAGCCATTGAGGCGTTTGTGGTCTGCCATGCGAGCAGTTTCTGGCTGTCGACGTAGCCGTGCGTGATGGCTTCTTTGGGATCGAAGTTTCCGACTAGTTTGTACACCACCACCTGCGCATTCGATGTGTACACGCTATTACCGTGGCGGTCGGCGATCACCGCGAACGCGTCAGGGACATTGGGATCGGGCACCTGAGTCCATCGAGTGGGCACCGGCAGCGTGATATCGAGCGCCTTGAATCCCTGAGCTTTTTGCGCCACGAGCTTGACGCCCTTCGATTGCAGGTAGTCACGGAGCGTGCCGGACACCGCGGGAGTCAGCGTCGGAGGCATCGGCGCCGCTGGTGTGACCGCTGCGGGTCCGGGCGCCCCGGGCGCCGCAGCGGGCGGCTGCGGCGCAACCGGATTTGCCGACGGCGGGGAAGCGATGACCCCGTTGCCGTTGACCCCGCCAGGAATGGTCGTGACGTTCTGTGGCGCCGGCGCTGGGACGGCGGGGGCAGGTGGTGGTGCTGGAAGCAGAGGATCTGCCGATGCCGTGCCACCCGCAAAAGCTGCGAAGCCGATCAGGCCGGCGGCCATACCCCCTAGGAATGCCCGGTGAGTGGGGGCGATCTGAATCATCTGCGTCGGTCCTTCCACATGGCTCGGGCACGAGCACCCGTCGTTCGAAACTGACTGTAACTAGTGGTCAAACGCGGTGAACAGGCTCGAAATAGAGCTGGGATGAAGCTCTGATCGGTGCGCAACGGAACCGAGACCAACCTGTGGCCGGCGGGCCCGCCGAGGCGGGCCTTATACCCTGTTCACGTGACCGAATCCCCGACCGCTGCGCCCGGGAGCAACTCTGGTGCCGTTCCTACGGACTCCGATGCGCCGCCGTATCGCTACACCGCGTCGCTGGCGGGCCGTATCGAACGCACCTGGCAGGACAACTGGGCCAAGCTCGGGACGTTCAATGTGCCCAACCCGGTCGGTTCACTGGCTCCGACGGACGGAACCTCGGTGCCCGAGGACAAGTTGTTCGTGCAGGATATGTTCCCTTACCCGTCGGGTGATGGACTGCATGTCGGCCACCCGCTGGGCTACATCGCTACCGACGTATACGCCCGTTACTTCCGGATGACTGGCCATAATGTGCTGCACGCGTTGGGTTTTGACTCCTTCGGGCTGCCCGCCGAGCAGTATGCGGTGCAAACCGGCACCCACCCGCGCACCACGACCGAGGCCAACGTCGTAAATTTTCGGCGCCAGCTGGGCCGGCTGGGCCTCGGCCACGACAGCCGGCGCAGCTTCTCGACCACCGATGTCGAGTTCTACAAGTGGACCCAGTGGATCTTCCTGCAGATCTACAACGCCTGGTTCGACACCGCAGCCAACAAGGCTCGTCCGATCGCCGAGCTGATCGCCGAATTCGATTCCGGTGCACGCAGTCTGGAGGACGGACGGGACTGGGCCAAGCTGTCGGCGGGGGAGCGGGCCGACGTGATCGACAGCTGGCGACTGGTCTACCGGGCGGACTCGATGGTGAATTGGTGTCCGGGGCTGGGCACCGTGCTGGCCAATGAAGAGGTCACCGCCGACGGCCGCAGTGACCGCGGCAGCTTCCCGGTATTCCGGAAACGGTTGCGGCAGTGGATGATGCGTATCACCGCCTATGCCGACAGGCTGCTCGACGACCTAGACGTGCTGGACTGGCCGGAGCAGGTCAAAACCATGCAGCGCAACTGGATCGGCAGATCCACCGGCGCGATGGCGCTGTTCTCGGCGACCAATGCCAGTGGTGACGAAGTGGACATCGAGGTGTTCACCACCCGGCCCGACACCCTGTTCGGCGCCACGTACCTGGTGCTGGCTCCCGAGCATGACCTGGTCGACGATCTGGTCGCCACCGCCTGGCCGGACGGTACCGACCCCAACTGGACATACGGCGCCGCCACGCCAGCGGAGGCCGTTGCTGCCTACCGCCGCGCGATCGTCACCAAATCAGACCTGGAGCGCCAGGAGAGCAAGGAGAAGACCGGCGTCTTCTTGGGCAGCTATGCGACTAACCCGGCCAACGGTAAACCGGTGCCGATCTTCATCGCCGACTATGTGTTGGCCGGGTACGGCACCGGCGCGATCATGGCGGTCCCCGGCCATGACCAGCGGGACTGGGACTTCGCCCATGAGTTCCACCTGCCGATCGTGGAAGTCATTGCCGGCGGCGATATTTCGGAGGCCGCACACACAGGTGACGGTGTGCTGGTGAACTCCGGCTATCTAGACGGAATGGACGTGGCAGCGGCCAAGGAAGCCATCACCGCCCGCTTGGAGTCCGAAGGCCGCGGCCGAGCCCGCATTGAATTCAAGTTGCGGGATTGGCTTTTCGCGAGGCAGCGGTATTGGGGTGAGCCGTTCCCGATCGTCTATGACAGCGACGGACGCGCGCATGCGCTCGACGAGGCCGCACTGCCGGTCGAGTTGCCCGATATGCCGGACTATTCGCCGGTGCTTTTCGATCCCGACGACGCCGACAGCGAGCCGTCGCCACCGCTGGCCAAGGCGACCGAATGGGTGCACGTCGAACTTGATCTGGGGGACGGGTTGAAACCCTACACCCGCGACACCAACGTGATGCCGCAGTGGGCCGGCAGCTCCTGGTATGAACTGCGCTACACCGATCCACACAACTCAGAGCGGTTCTGCGCCAAGGAAAATGAGGCTTACTGGATGGGCCCGCGGCCGGCTGAGCACGGCCCACAGGATCCGGGCGGCGTCGACTTGTACGTCGGAGGTGTCGAACACGCGGTACTTCATCTGCTGTATTCGCGGTTCTGGCACAAGGTCTTGTACGACCTGGGTCACGTCAGTTCTCGAGAGCCCTACCGCAGACTGATCAACCAGGGCTACATTCAAGCCTTCGCCTACACCGACTCTCGCGGCTCATATGTACCGGCGGACAAGGTGATCGAACGCGACGGTGGCTTTGTCTATCCGGGTCCCGACGGCGAGATTGAAGTCTTTCAGGAATTCGGGAAAATTGGTAAGAGCCTGAAGAATTCGATATCACCCGACGAGATCTGCGACGAATACGGCGCGGACACGCTGCGGGTGTACGAGATGTCGATGGGTCCATTGGAGGCCTCCCGGCCCTGGGCCACCAAAGACGTCGTCGGCGCGCACCGCTTTCTGCAACGAGTATGGCGGCTGGTGGTCGACGAGAGCACCGGCAAAACCCGGGTGGTCGACGGGGCTGGCCAACAAGAGCCGGACACCGACACACTGCGGTTGCTGCACCGCACCATCGCCGGAGTATCGGAAGACTATGTTGCACTTCGCGATAACACCGCAGCTGCCAAGCTGATCGAGTACACCAACCACCTCACCAAAGAGCACCGTGACTCGGTGCCCCGCGCGGCGGTCGAGCCGCTGGTGCTGATGTTGGCGCCGCTGGCCCCGCACATGGCCGAGGAGCTGTGGCTGCGGCTTGGCCACACCACTTCGTTGGCTCATGGTCCATTCCCGGAGGCCGACCCCGCCTACCTCGTCGACGACACCGTGGAATACCCGGTGCAGGTCAACGGCAAGGTTCGCGGCCGGGTGGTGGTGGCCGCCGACGCCGACTCCGACACCCTGAAAGCTGCGGCGCTGGCTGACGACAAGGTCCAGGCATTCTTGGCGGGCGCCACCCCACGCAAGGTGATCGTGGTCCCCGGCCGGCTGGTCAACTTGGTCGTCTAAGAGTCGTCTGTAGCCCGATTATCGCCGAGCGGGCCGGAGCACCACCTCGTGGACGTGACCGTCGGGCGGCGTGGCTACCACATTGGCGACCGCGGCAGCGACGGTTTCGGGCCGCAGGAAGTTGGTGGGGTCGTACTCGCCGCCCTCGAACGCGACGAGTTCACGCTGCATGTCGGTGTCGGTGCGGCCCGGATAGAGTGTGGTCACGCGCAGGTCTGGCTCGTCGTCGCGCAGCGAGTCGGCGAACGCGCGTAACGCGAACTTGCTGGCCGAATAGGAGGCCATACCCGGCGAAGCCTTGCGACCTGAGCCGGAGTTGATGAATACCACCTGGCCACGGGCACGGCGCAGCGCCGGCAACAGCGTCAGCGTAAGGTTTACCGCCCCAAAGATATTAACGGCGAAGGTGGCGCGCCACTCGTCGACGTTTGACTCTGCGACATGGCCGGGTATGGACACCCCTGCGTTGTGCACCAGCACGTCGAGTTCGTCCACGACTTCGCAGGCGGCCTCAATTTCGTCGGTGTCGGTCAAGTCCAGCGGAAAGGTCGTGGCGCCTAGCCGCTCGGCGACGGCGTCGAGCCGGTCCGAGGGCCGACCGGCCAACAGCAGGCTGTGCGTGGGCGCCAGCGCTTCGGCGATAGCGGAACCGATACCGCCGCCGGCGCCGGTGATGAATGCAGTTGGCATGCACTTCAGCTTACGGTCGCTGCCAAACCCGTTGAAAAGAAGTTACTTTCACGCCCGTTTGCGCGCTGGTGACTCTCCCGCAGGGCCGGATGTCGGTTCACCGGAGGCCAACCGTTCCAGCGGCGCCAGCGCCTTCATCAGGGTATTCAGGTCGGACTCGGGCAGTTGACTAAGCATCGCGGCCAGGGCGGCGCGCCGGTTGGCCAGCGACTCGCTGAGGACCGCTCGGCCGCGCGGGGTGATGTCCACCAGCACGGCCCGTAGGTCGGATGGGTCGCGAGAGCGTTTCACCAGCCCGATTTTCTCCAGCCGGCGGATCGCCACGGTGGTGGTGGGAGTGCGCACCCGTTCGTGCGCGGCCAGGTCCGTCATCCGGATGGGGCCCTGATCGAGCAACGTGACCAGGATCGATAGCTGCGCCAGGGTCAGGTCACCAGTCGTGTCGGTGTTGGGGTCGCCACGGCGCAAGATGGAAAACAGTTTGGACAGCGCACGGTGCAGTCCTTCCGCCAGATCCGTCAACTCGGCTGCGGTGGATTCGCTGTCCGCCATAAATCGGCAGTCTAACGCCATATGCGGGCCGTTCAAGGGACCTATTGCCCAACAATCGCGGGTCGTCAAAGCACTTGGGACAGGAATCGCTGTAGGCGCTCGGTCTTCGCGGCTTCGAATATCTGCTCGGGAGGCCCGGATTCCACGACCTTGCCGTGATCCATGAAAACGACGGTGTCGGATGCCGACCGGGCAAAACCCATTTCGTGGGTGACGACAACCATTGTCATACCCGCGGCGCCGAGGTCGGCAATAAGTTCCAGAATCCCCTTGACCATTTCGGGATCCAGCGCTGAGGTCGCCTCGTCGAAGAACATCACCTGCGGGGCCATTGCCAGCGCACGGGCGATCGCGACCCGTTGTTGTTGGCCACCGGACAGCATGCCGGGCCGGGCACCGGCCTTGTGCTTCAGGCCAACTCGGTCCAGCTGAGTCAACGCGAGGTCCCGGGCCGCGTCTGCGGACAGCCGCCGCAACTTGCGGGGCGCCAGCGCAACGTTGGTTAGCACGCTGAGGTGCGGAAAGAGATTGAAATGCTGGAACACTATGCCGATGCGCTGGCGGAGTTCGTCAGGGTCATCGCGCAACACCGACCGGCCGTCCAGCAGGATGTCGCCGCTATCGGGCTCATGCAACCGGTTCAGGGTGCGCAGCAGCGTTGACTTACCTGAGCCAGATGGTCCTATCACCGCCACTGTGCTGCCCGCGGGGGCCTCGATATCGACGCCACGCAGCACCGCAGTCCCGGCGAGAGTTTGGTGAATACCTTTGGCTGCCAACGATACTGACGCACGCCCTAGGGTATCGGCCGTCATGTCATCTCCTGGCCGAACATCGGCGTCAGCAAGTCGGCATGCTCTTCCGGCTCAACCGCTGCGCGACCGCGGCGAAGCCGGCTGTCGATGTAGTTCACCAAATGCGTTAACGGGACAGTCAGTAGCAGGTAGAAGACACCGGCGGCCACTAGCGGCGACAAGTTTCCGGTCTGCGCGTTGAGGTCCCGGCCCACTTGAAACAGCTCTCGCTGTTGGGCGACCAAGCCCAGGAAGTACACCAGCGCGGAGGCCTTCAACAGCGCGATGAACTGGTTGACCAGTGCCGGCAGCACCCGGCGAACACCTTGCGGCACCACCATCAGCCGCATCGCGGCCGAATAGCTAAACCCAAGTGCACGGGAGGCTTCCAGCTGACCGGGGTCGACGCTTTGGATTCCCGAGCGCAGAATCTCGCCGATGTAGGCGGCGGCCATCAACCCCAATGCGGCAATGCCCAGCGGGTAGGGATTGTTGTTGGTCAGCCCGCCCACCAATGGCCCAATGCTCAGCCCGATGATGAGGATGATCACCACCTCAGGAAGACCGCGGAAAACATCGGTGTACACCCGCGCCGGCCAGCGCAGCCAGCGCGAATGCGAGATCCCGGCCACTGCCAGCACCATGCCAAGCACCAGCCCGATGACGCTGGCACTGCTGGTCAGGATCAACGTGTTGGGCAGCCCGGTGTTGAACAGCGTGGGTATGGCCTCTCGGTACATATCCCAGTCGAAGAAGGAGTCGCGCAACTGCGCCAGCGTCGACTTCGGTGCGGCCGGGCCCACCGGCGTGTGGTGATGCCTGGCGGCGATCGCGGCGAAGTCCGGCAGGGCGGGTGCAGGGGCGGCTTTAGACCCCGGTTTCCAGCCCGGCGGCAGCGTCCGCGGCACCCACTGGGAGTACAGGTTCGCCCAGGTGCCGTCCGCGATCACGGCGTCCAGACCGGAGTTCAGGGCATCGACCAATGGCTTGTTGTCTTTGGCGACCGCATATGCCACGAAATCGCCGGGGCTGAAGGTGTTCGCGACACGCACCGCCGGATCACCCGGCCGCATTGCGTTGGATGCCTGACCTGCCGGCGCCACCCACGCATCGATCTGACGGGTCTTGAGGCTGGCGTACACGGTGGCGAAGTCGGGATACTTCACCGGTTGCAGGTGCAAAGTCTCGACGACATACGACTCCTCGACGGTGCCCTGGACCACGCCAATGCGTTGCCCGGCAGCGAGATCACTGAATTTGGCGATCGCGGAGCCGGGAGGCACCACGAGCGAGTAGTAGCCGAAGTCGTAGCCGTTGGTGAACGCGACGGTGCGACGGCGCGCGTCGGTGGCTTTCACCGATGCCGAGCCGACATCGAAGCGCCGGGACGCCACTTGGGCTAGCAGCCCGGCGAAATCCGTACCGACGAAACGGACTTCCAAGCCCAGCTTGCTGGCGATGGCGCGCAACAGCTGATTGTCGAAGCCGCTGAATTGTCCGGTGGGATTGATGCAGACGTTCGGCGGGGCATCCGACAGCGTGCCGACGGTCAGAACGCCCGGTGTGCCGACTCCCAATGCGGCGGTGTTCACCGCACTCAGCGGCTCGACGGTGGGTGTGGTGTCCTGGTCGTCCTCACCCATGGCTCCGTTCGCGGTCAGGTCCTCCGGCAACACGGTTGCGCTATCCAAGCCGGCCGGCGCGCATTGATTCCTGTCGGCGAGCGCGGGCGCGGCCGGTGCGGCCAACACCAGGCCGCACACCATCAGGATTGTCGCGGCCACTTCGAGCAGCTTTCCGCGGCTCTTGGTGCGCCGGTCCTCGCGCGAATTCATCACCGCCACCGTATCGACCGACCGGCGGCTCGGCCCGTTTAGAGCCCGTTCAGAGGGCGATCGAGGGCTCGCCGCGGACCGCATCGGCCTCGGCGAGTACCGGAAGAGGGCCGGCAACAACTTGACCGACGTCGTCAGGTGCGGTGAATACTCTGCGCCGAATCAGTTCGGCCAGCATGGTCTGGGCCATCAGGTTGGAGCGACCGATGCACGCAGCCCGCGCGGCTTCCGGGTCACGCCGGTGTATTGCGGAGGTTTCGTCTTCGTAGAACGGCAACATATCCTCGCGGTCGCTCTGGTAGGTCATCCAGAACACGCGGGGAATGAGGTTTTGCGAGGCGCGGATCGTGGCGTGCAGCCGCGGTCCCGCGTACTCGTCGTTGATGGTGCGCCGGTACTCCCGAGCGATTTCAGAGAAGGCCCGCCACTCCTTCGCGGTGCGCAGCGATCGCATGAGTGCATCGAGTTGCCCCAGGATCCGCGGCGTGGGGTTGGTCGCCGCGCGAGCCGAGGCGACGCCGTTGAGCAAGCCGTCGAGTTCGTGATGCTCGAGGACGGTGGCTTCGTCGAACCGCTCGACGAACGCGCCCCGGTGATAGCGGGTCGATACGATGCCGTCGTGTTCGAGTTGGACGAGCGCCTCTTGAATCGGGACGCGGCTGACTCCCAGGCCGAGCGCGATCTCGTTGCGGTCCACCCGGTCGCCGCTGCGCAATTTCCCGGTCAGCACCAGATTGAGGATGTGCGAAACAACCTGGTCCTTTTCTTTGACCCCGTATTTCTTTGGCATCGGTCTCTTTCAAACCTACGTCGGCCATCTAGCGCTGAGAAGTTTCTCATGACTTGGCCGCGTGCGTTCAGGTGTTTGATCGATGAAGCGAAGGCTAGCGTAAGTTGACCGCCTCAGCGCTTGTCGCGCCAGCGGCAGAGTGCCTCGACCTCGGTGAGGTCGTAGTCCGGACCGTTGCATCCCACAGTCAATAGCGTCACGCCCAGCGCCGTGAGGCTTTCGGCATTGGAGATCAGCCCGTCGGTACCTTCGCCGCGGCGGACACCGTTGTTGTCCTCCACGCCGGCTGACCGTTCGATGGTGGCCGGATCCCGCCCGACGGCAGCGCAGTGGTCGTCCAGCACCGTCGCCACCTCCGGGTAGGTCTCGGCGGTGGTGAAGCCGTGCCAGATGTCGGCGTGTTGGGCGACCAGCCGCAGGGTCTTGCGCGGACCCTTGCCGCCGATCAGCAGTGGGATGTCGCGGGTGGGTGCCGGGTTGAGCTTGGCCAGCCGCGACTTGATCCGGGGCAGCGCGGCCGCCAAGTCGTCGAGGCGGCTGCTAACGGTGCCGAAGTCGTAGCCGTACTCGGAGTAGTCCTTTTCTTTCCAGCCCGATCCGATACCCAGGATGAGCCGGCCGCCAGAAATGTGGTCGACGGTGCGGGCCATGTCGGCCAGCAGCTCCGGATTGCGGTAGGAGTTGCACGTCACCAAGGCGCCGACCTCTATACGTGACGTCTGCTCGGCCCAGGCCGCGAGAATGGTCCAGCATTCGAAGTGTGGCCCGCCGGGATCACCGTAGAGCGGGAAGAAGTGATCCCAGGTGAATGCGATGTCGACACCGAGGTCCTCACAGCGGCGAACGGCGTCGCGGATAGTGCGGTAATGGGGGGCGTGCTGCGGCTGCAGCTGGGCACCGATACGGACAGGAAGATCCGGGCGCACGGGTGAAGTCATAGGACTACCGTAGGCTCGGCGCATTCGACGCACGCTCAGCGTGCGTCGAGCACCCCGCGCAGGATGCCGATCAGCGCGCGAGGTTGGTCACTTTGCACGGAGTGTCCCGAATTCTCGACGATGTGAGCTCTATGGAAATGCTTTGCGCGCCTACCGAGTTCGGCCGCATCTTCGTCGCTGACGAAGCCCGATGCGCCGCCGCGCACCAGGGTGATGGGTGCGGAAAACGCGTCGACGTCGTCCCACAGGACGTCGAAGTCGGGGAAGGTGCGGATGGCGTCGTAGCGCCACGTCCAATTGCCGTTGTCGAGCCGACGGGAGTTGTGGAACACGCCGCGGCGCAGCGCCTTCACCTCGCGATGCGGCGCTGCGGCGATCGTCAGGTCCAGCATGGCCTGGAAGCTGGGGAATTCCCGCTCACCGTGCATCAGCGCCACTGTGCCGCGCTGGTCGTTGGTCAGCTCTGCGTGCCTCTGCAGCGCTGACGGGGTCACGTCGATGAGGACGAGTTCACGCACCAGCTCGGGCGTTACCGCGGCCAGCCGTATTGCGGTCAATCCGCCCAGCGACATACCCACGACGAGGTCGGCACCCGATGCGATCTCGCGGAGCACCGGCGCCAGGGTGGCGGCGTTGTTCTGCGGCGAGTAGTCGCCGTCGTCACGCCAGGCGGAGTGGCCGTGGCCGGGAAGGTCCACGGCCAGCGCCGGCTCACCAACACCGACGATCACGGTGTCCCAAGTGTGCGCGTTCTGTCCGCCGCCGTGCAGAAAGACGATTCGTGGCGGAGTGCTGCCCCAGCGCAGCGCGCTGATTCTGCCCTCCGCCGTGCCCGCCTCGACCCGCTCTACCTCAGGCAGCGGACCCGCGACGCCGGCCTGCTCGGCGTTCTCGGACAGCAGCGAGAACTCGGACAGTCCGGCCAGTTCATCTTCAGAGATCTCGGTCACGATCTCTGACACTACGAACTACCCCACGACCGCCGAAAGGTGGCTGCTAAATGGGTTGGTGTCTACAGGACATATCGGCGTCGAATGCCGTGGAAACGCTCCCACATCAAGGCGGTACGTTCTGCCGCGCTCACCATGGCGGAATCGGCGGGTAGCGTGTGCATCAGCTCGTCGTACTTGACCGTTCGGGTGTTCAGCACGGCGGGTTCGCCCTCGAGCATGTGCCGGTAGGTCAGGTTGCCGCACCGGAAGCCCTGGGTGTCCAACCAGTTGTGGACATTCGGATCACGATGAGCCATGACGAGACGGATGCGGCCGTCGCGGTCGTTTTTCGTGCGGCTCGGTGTGTAGCTCACCGGGCGGTACAGGTAATCCATGCTGTTGAAGAAGACACCCATGTTCGTCAGCATCCACAGCCCGTCATGAGCGTCGAATTCGATGATCAGCGCCTCGTCGGGCTCAAGCTCCCAGTACATGTTGGCGGCGGATCGGCCGCGCTTGCTGTCGGCGTCGGTGGTGGTGACCCGCGGAAATGTATTGGGATGCTCGGCGTCGACACCTCCATAAGTGAACGGAAACTCGGGCCAATCAGACATCAGGCCGGTGACGAAATCGCCGGCCCACGCCATTGCCTCGACCATGGCGTCAGTTGTGGGCAGCGGTTTGGGGGAGGCCATGTCGACCCGCTCGATGCGCATTTGTGCGGGAAGCTCATCCCAACGGTCGAATCCCTGTCGGATGAACAGCTTTCGTGATCCCGGGGTGGTGGGCAGCCAGTTCGGCCCGCGCTCGGGTCCACCGATGTACAGCTCGAATTCTCCGTCGTCGGCGACGCTGAGTTGATGGCCGAAAAGGTTGGCCTCCGGTGTGTCACCGAACGGCTCGTGCAGTACGCCCGGTCCGGGTATGCGTGGGCCCTGGACCGTGATGTTGAAGAACCGGGAGTTTCCGCGGGTACCGGTCAGGCGGTAGATCGACTGCCCGTCGATCCACGCTTGCTGGTAGGTGAAGTCAGCGCAGTCGCCGCCAAGCTTGCGGGTAGGGCCGCAGAAGGTGTGCAGCGCCGGGTAGCGGGTGTCACGGGTCTCGAGCGACAGATCGAAGGCCTGGCCCAGGTTCTGAGTGAGAAAGCGGAACGCATCGACACGCTGCACACCCGAAGCGGGGTTGGCATCTTTGAAGACCTCGTCGCCCGCACGCTGGAGCCGCGCGCAGAATTCAGCCCACGCCGATCGCAGTGCCGCGTCGTCGGGACCGTCGCCGCAAGCCATCTTCACACACCCAGTCTGTTGAGCATCGCCCCGACGACATCACATGCGCGCCGCGCGGATTCGAAGCGGCCCTCTTGTTCGATTCGGGGACCGATGAGTTCCAGATCGAAGCCGTGCGCGTAGCCTCCGGCGAGAGTTCGGGCGACGAACGCTTCGATCGGAATCGTGCCGTCGCCGGGAACCGCCCTGCCCGGCAGCGCCCGGTCACCGAGCACGTAGTCGCTCAACTGGATGAGCGCGGTTCGCGGCAGCGCGCGCTGCACCATCGCTTCGAAATCGCCCTCCGCCCAACAGTGAAACACGTCGATGCAGATGCCCAGCCCGCCCATCTCGGCCAGCGTGACGGTGTCCCGCAGCGTATGGGCGATATGGATGTCGGCGTACAGACTGGAAGCATTCTCGATCGCCAGCGCGATGCCGGCTGCCTTCGCGTGCGCCACGCAAGGGGTGACCATGGCGCAGAACCGTTCGGCGGCCTGTTCCCAAGTGAGGGCACCGCGGCCACCGGTGAGTAGGTAGACGGTACGCGCGCCCACGCTGGCCGCGGCGTCGATCACGGTAGACAGTGCATCCCGCGCGGCCTGCGGGTCGCCTGCCAGCATGCCGCCCGCGAAAAGATGGTAGACGGCTTCCACGGTATAGTCATTGTGCTGCAACAGCATTGGAAACCCTGGATCGAGCAGTTGATTATCCAGGATGCTCAACCGGGACACGCCGAGCGCCGCCCAATATGCCTCCAGGTCGGCCAGCGGCGCGCCGTAGAAAGTGACGTTGTGCACGGACAGACGTTTGTGGGCTGTCATCACGTCACGCCCGATTCTCGATCGCGACACCGAATCGCTCACGGAACGGCCGGAATTCCGCATGCAGTGCATCGAGGTCTTCGCCGATGTCGATCAGCAGTTTTGTGGAGTACCTGAATTTGCCGTAGCGGTCGCCGCGATTGTTGGCCAGATACGCGCGCATCGCCGATTCGGCTTCAGCCGTCACCTCGCGACCGCAGAACGTGTAGTAGCGCTGCACGGTGGCGACGGGATCGGCGATGAAGTCGGTGTAGCGAATGTGCAGGATGCGCGGATCGTCAACCAATGGATTGCTCATCGTGTTGGCGATGCTGGCGCGGGTCATCTCGAGGTGCTTCTTCGCTTCGGCGTGGAGGTCGACCGGACCGATGATGCCGTGCATGATGTCGGCCATCATCATGGTGCGTGACGCGGCGACCTGTACCGGGTCCCGGTGCAGCCAGACCATCGTGGCGTCAGGGTAGGTGTCGAACAGCTCCTTGAGCCGGAACCCGTGAAAGCCCTTCAGCACCCAGTATTTTCGCGGCCGGTTGTATTGCAGCTGTTGCAGCATGGCCTTGTGTAGCCGGTATTGTGCCACCGGATCGGTGGCCAGACCGCCGACCAGCGACTGCATCGGGACGCGCCACCATGCGGTGGGCGTCATAACCCGGAAATCGAACGCCCAGGTGCGTTCGTCTTCGGGCAGGCCGTCACCGAGCATGTCGTTGTAGGGGTGGCTGAGTAGCCATTTGGGCATCTTGGCGTTGATCTCGCGCCAGTCGGCATCGGCCCGCTCGCGCCGGACGTCATCGGGGCCGGCGAGGCCCGGCGGCGGCGACGGATACATCACTTCCCAGAAGCGCAGCGCCCGCGCGTGCGGATCGACGGACATCAGCGCGTGCATGAGCGTTGTGCCCGAACGCGGTTCGCCGGTGACGAACATCGGCGCCTCGACCACTTCATCGCCGATCGGGTAGCGGTTGCGGTCCTCGATGAACTCAAGACGTGATGTCAGCAGCCATCGACACACTTGCGCCGCTTGCCATTTATCGTCGGTGTCCATACCGAGGCTGTTCAAGTGGTCGACGGCGACGGCGAAGCGCTCCGGCAACGTGGGGTCGCCGTAGTCGTGCAATCCGGTTTCGGCCTCCGCGGCACCCAGCATTTCGGCGGCGTCAAGGGGTGCGGTCACGATGGGTTTCCGCACAGCTGCAACAGTTCGTCTTCGGTTGCGCGGACGTTGGCCGCGGAAGACTCGGCGTACTTCAGGCCGGCCATGGCACCGTAATCGAGGATTTTGGGCACGCGCAAACCCGCATCCACAAAAGTCTTGATTATCTTCGCGACCTCCTTCGGTGTCCCGTGCGGCACGACGGCGAGGATCATCTCGGGTTGCACGTTGTCCAGGAACGCAATGATCCGCTCGCGGGTGAGCACCGCCGGGTCGATATCCTGAAATCCGCGCCAACTGTGGCCCATCGGGTGTTCAAACCCGAAGCCGCGCAACGTCTCTGCGGAGACCTGCAGCAGAAACGCCTTGACCAGGGGCGCCTGCAGGATCTCGGTAAGGGCGTCCTCGTCCTTGCCGATCAGACACACTTGGATGAAGCACGGCGTGATCGCCGTCGGATCGCGGCCGGCGCGGTCGGCAGACGCCCTTACCGCGGAGAGCATCTCGGCGTAATGCTCTGGTGTCCAGGCGCCAGCCGGCCACCACCCATCTGCGTGGCGGCCGGCGATGTCGAGCATCCGCGGGCCACTGGCGCCGATCCAGATCTGCGGTAACCGGCCCTCGTACGGCTCGGTGTCCAATCGGGCGTGGTGCAGTGAGTAGAACCGACCGTCGAAATCGACCGGGCCGTCGGTTTCCCAGAGCAGCCGGATTACCCTGAGCGCTTCCTCGAAACGGCTGACCGGCCGCGAGAAGTCGAAACCGTAGGGCAATGTGTTCTCGCTCTCGCCGCTGCCCAGGCCGAGGATGAAACGCCCCTTGGCAAGGTGATCGATGGTCAACGCCGTCTGAGCCAGCATGCAGGGATGGCGGCGCACCGTGTCAACAACGGCGCTGACAAGCGGAACCTTCTCGGTCAGCACGGCGGCCGCGGCCGCGACCGCCAACCCGTCCAGGTGGCGGTGCGGCGATGGTGAAGCGCTGGCAAGGTCGGTGAATTCGGGAGTCCAGATCGAGTCGGGCCAGAAGCTGACCATGTGATCGGGGAGCCAGATCGAGTGGTAGCGGCCACTGTCCAGCTCTTCGAGCCGGGACAGGTCGAGGGGGAGGGTCGTTCGTAGGAACGCAGCGGGCTGAACAGTCATCGAACCGGTTGATGGCATCTGTACTCCTGCGCTCGCGCTCTGGGAAGAGATGCTAAGCAACCGCACAGCACTGTGTCGACGAATGGAGCGTTCGGCTCGCTCGGCCGATGGTGTGGCACCGAAGGCCCAACTGCCACTTTAGTAACCACAAGTTAGGTGTGTGGGTTTTGCCCGCCTCACAGCGGCAATCTTCAGTGACGTCGGCGGGTTAGTCGCCACCTTGTCGCCGTGAGGCGGGCACATCGGCGTACCCCGAACTTTCTGTGACCTGTGTGAATTCACACCCGGTAAGCGAACTAGCACCGATGGTTCGACTGCCCCCACGAGTGGGAGGTACCCCCACCCCCGCAGGCGGGAGGGGCCCCGTTCCGGGGGGGAGTGCCCACAGCCCGCCGCTACGCGGCGCGCATCGTCGTTCGAACTAAGCGCCGACGATGAACTCTTCGAGCTGGGCACGCGCGACATCGTCGGCCAGCTGCTGCGGCGGGCTCTTCATCAGGTAGGCCGACGCGGGGACCACCGGTCCGCCGATCCCGCGGTCTTTGGCGATCTTGGCCGCCCGCACCGCGTCGATGATGACGCCCGCCGAGTTCGGCGAGTCCCATACCTCCAGCTTGTATTCCAGGTTCAGTGGCACGTCGCCGAAGGCGCGGCCCTCCAGCCGCACGTAGGCCCACTTGCGATCATCCAGCCAGCCGACGTGGTCGGACGGACCGATGTGGACGTCTTTGGCGTTGAACTCGCGGTGCACGTTGGAGGTCACCGCCTGAGTCTTGGAGATCTTCTTGGACTCCAGTCGCTCGCGCTCCAGCATGTTGAGGAAGTCCATGTTGCCGCCCACGTTGAGCTGCATGGTGCGGTCCAGCTGCACGCCGCGGTCCTCGAACAGCTTGGCCATTACCCGGTGGGTGATGGTCGCGCCGACCTGGCTCTTGATGTCGTCGCCGACGATCGGCACCCCGGCGTCGGCGAACTTCTTGGCCCACACTGGGTCGGAGGCGATGAACACCGGCAGCGCGTTCACGAACGCCACGCCGGCGTCGATGGCGCACTGGGCGTAGAACTTGTCGGCATCTTCGGAGCCCACCGGCAGATAGGACACCAGCACGTCGGCCTTCGCGTCCTTCAACACCTGCACCACGTCGACGGGCTCGGCGTCCGACAGTTCGATGGTGTCGGCGTAGTACTTGCCGATACCGTCGAGGGTGGGGCCGCGCTGCACCACCACATTGGTGGGCGCCACGTCGGCGATTTTGATCGTGTTGTTCTCCGAGGCGAAGATCGCGTCAGACAGGTCGAAGCCGACCTTCTTGGCGTCCACATCGAACGCCGCCACGAACTTGACGTCGCGAACGTGATACGGGCCGAACCGGACGTGCATGAGGCCGGGCACCGCCGACGTTTCGTCGGCGTTCTGGTAGTACTCGACGCCCTGAACCAGCGAGGACGCGCAGTTTCCCACGCCGACAATGGCGACTCGTACCTCCGTCGACGCCTGTGGCGCGTTGTGCTCACTCATAGGGCGTTCTCCTAACCTCATAACTTCGTGTCCCGGGTGTCTGGGCTGTCGTTTGTTTGGTGCTGGGTTGGTGCAAGGGAATTACGTCTGCTCGGAGAGGCCGGGCGCTGCCCGCTCCGCAGCGATGAGCTCGTTGAGCCACTTGACTTCACGCTCGCTGGACTCGAGCCCGAGTTGATGAAGCTGGCGCGTGTAGCGGTCGAACGAGCTGCTCGCCCGCGCCACGGCTTCGCGCAGACCTTCCCGGCGTTCCTCGACCTGACGGCGGCGGCCTTCCAGGATGCGCATCCGTGCCTCTGCCGGAGTGCGGTTGAAGAACGCCAGGTGTACCCCGAAGCCGTCGTCGGTGTAGTTGTGCGGGCCGGTGTCAGCCACCAGCTCACCGAAGCGCTGACGGCCCTTGTCGGTCAGTTGGTAGACCCGACGGGCCCGCCGGACCGGGGTCCCGGCCGGGGCGGCATTCTCGGCAATCAACCCGTCGGCCTGCATGCGCCGTAGCGCCGGGTAAAGCGAACCGTACGAAAACGCCCGGAACGCGCCGAGTAGGCCAGTCAGCCGTTTGCGCAACTCATAGCCGTGCATAGGCGATTCGATTAGGAGACCCAGGATGGCGAGCTCCAGCATCGAGTCACCTCCTATGCTTGGCTTGTTACGACGGTCCGACGCCTCGCGTCATCGTATCGTTTCGATATATTTGCCACAACACCACCTGGTATTGGTGCGCTATTAGTCGCGTTGAATCGCGCCGGGGGAGAAGCCTTTACGAGGGCAGATCACCTGTTTTATGGTGCCGTCGCCTGCGAAGACGATGTAGCCACCGCCGTAGTCGCTGGAGACGTACACCGGCTTTCCGGGGCACCGCGCATGATGCCCACGGCCGTCGCCATGTCGAATTTGCCCAGGTCAACCGCGACCGGTCCATCAGCGGCACTCTTGGCGGAGCTGGTCGGGTCGCCCAATCCGCCGCGGTAATCGTAGGCCGGCACCCGGCGGTCGTCGGAGGGGTCCGGACGGTCGAGTACCGCGTAGGTCGGGTAGACCACCAGCCGGAATCCCATGGTGTTTCCGAACCTTTTGCGTGTTTGCTCCATCAGGCCGGTAAGCCCGCCGAGCGAATGCAGCTGTGTGGGCGGGCTCAGCACCACGGCGGCAACTCCGTCGGGTTTGGCTCCGGGATCCGTGGTGAAGTCCAGTGGTGAGCTGGTGTTGCCGTACAGGCCCAGCCGATGCCGACGCCCAGCAGCACCGACGCGACGTAGGCGGCGGCCAGGAGGCCCCACGGGGCGAACTTCAGCGGCGACTTGACGGCGGGCAGTGACACCGGGGCGCTGTCGGTCTGCAGATCGGCCACCAGGGCCTGCAGATCGCCCAGTGTGACCGCATTGGTGGCCGTGCTGATTCGTTCCCGGCGCTCTTCCATGGAGAGCTCGCCATCGTTCAGGGCGTTGTCGAGAATTTTGCAGGTGTCTTGGCGGTCGCTGTCTTTGGCACGCGTCGTCGTCGTTGCCCCACCACCGATCGGTGTCCCGAGCCATTTCGCCACGCGGATGATCGTAGAAGTCCGGCTCTGGTTCGGCACAGAAAGCGACGGCCGATTACTGCGCATCGGGCTCACAAGCAAAGGGGCAACAGCCTTGGTTGCGTATCGGTGGTGCGGACGGCGACGTACTCTGGTGGGCGTGCGACTGCAGCGACAGGTGGTGGACTACGCGCTTCGGCGGCGCTCACTGCTGGCCGAGGTTTACTCGGGCCGCACGGGTGTATCCGAAGTATGTGATGCAAACCCATATTTGCTGCGCGCCGCAAAGTTTCACGGAAAACCGAGCCAGGTGATGTGCCCGATCTGCCGAAAGGAGCAGCTCACGCTGGTGTCGTGGGTGTTCGGCGAGCATTTGGGTGCGGTCTCCGGCTCGGCGCGCACGGCTGAAGAGTTGGTCTTGTTGGCAACTCGCTACGAGGAGTTCGCGGTCCACGTGGTGGAGGTGTGTCGAACCTGCTGGTGGAATCACCTAGTCAAGTCGTATGTGCTCGGCGCGGCACGCCCGCCCAAGGGCACCCGCGGCACGCGGACGGCGCGCAACGGCGCCCGCACGGCCATTGAATAACGAAGGGCACCACGAGCAGTCGTCCAGTGACGCGAGCGGGTCAGCGACTGAGCGTGTGGGCAAGCATGCAAGTACCGATCGCCCGGACAACCCTGACCGGCCGGATCCTGATCGTCCGGGCACGCGCCCGGCGCCCGGCCAACGCCGTCAGGTTCCCCCCGACGACCGGTTGACCACGATCCTTCCGCCCGTCATTGATGACCGGTCGCGTCGGCGGCCCGACCCCATCGATGAGGTCAAGGCCGCCTTGGACGGCCCACCGTCGATGCCCCTGCCACGAGACGCGCTCGAGGAGGTCAAGGCTGCGCTGGACGGCCGGTCGACAACGTCGCCGCGCCGGGACCGGTCGATCCCCGGACGCCGCCCACCCGGAGGACCTCCACCTCCGCCCCGCCGGCCTGGCGGGCCAGGTGAGTCTGGTGGGCCAGGTCACAGAGCCCCCGGACCGGGCGTGGACTGGAGCTGGGTTCAGCAGGTCAATTGGCTATGGGTGCGACGAGCGGCCTATCTCACCGCGGCGGTACTGGTGCTGTTGCCGATCGTCACCTTCGCCATGGCGTACTTCATCGTCGACGTTCCCAAGCCGGGCAACATCCGTACCAACCAGGTCTCGACAATCTTGGCCAGCGACGGTTCGGAGATCGCCAAAATTGTTCCGCCCGAAGGCAATCGGGTCGACGTCAACATCAACCAAGTGCCCGTGCACGTGCGCCAGGCGGTGATCGCCGCAGAAGACCGCAACTTCTATTCCAACCCGGGCTTTTCGTTCAGCGGTTTCGCGCGGGCGGTGAACAACAACCTGTTCGGCGGCGGCGACCTGCAGGGTGGCTCGACGATCACCCAGCAATACGTGAAGAACGCGCTGGTCGGTTCCGCACAACACGGATTCAGCGGTCTGATGCGCAAGGCCAAGGAATTGGTCATCGCCACCAAGATGTCGGGGGAGTGGTCCAAAGACGATGTGTTGCAGGCCTATCTGAACATCATCTACTTCGGCCGGGGCGCCTACGGGATCTCGGCGGCTTCCAAGGCCTATTTCGACAAGCCGGTCGAGCAGCTCACGGTCTCCGAAGGGGCACTGTTGGCGGCGCTGATTCGACGGCCGTCCTCGCTTGACCCGGCGGTCGATCCGAAAGGCGCCGCGGACCGCTGGAACTGGGTGCTCGACGGCATGGTGGAAACGAAAGCCCTGTCGCCGAGTGATCGGGCGGCACAGGTGTTTCCAGCGACGGTGCCGCCCGATCAGGCGCGCGCGCAGAACCAGACCACCGGCCCCAACGGGCTGATCGAACGCCAGGTGACCAAAGAGCTGATGGAGCTGTTCAACATCGACGAGCAGACCCTGAACACCCAGGGGCTGCAGGTCACCACGACGATCGATCCGAAAGCCCAGCAGGCCGCGGAAAAGGCGGTATCGAAATACCTCGACGGGCAGGACCCGGACATGCGGGCCGCCGTGGTTTCAATCGACCCGCACAACGGCGCGATACGCGCCTACTACGGCGGTTCTGACGCCAACGGTTTCGACTTCGCGCAGGCGGGGCTGCAGACCGGATCGTCGTTCAAGGTGTTCGCCCTGGTTGCCGCGCTCCAACAAGGGATCGGCCTGGGCTACCAGGTCGACAGTTCCCCGCTTACTGTCGACGGCATCAAGATCACCAACGTCGACGGCGAGAGCTGCGGGACCTGCAATATCGCCGAGGCGCTCAAGCTTTCGCTCAATACCGCCTATTACCGGCTGATGCTCAAACTCAAAAATGGACCGCAAGCCGTCGCGGACGCCGCGCATCAAGCCGGTGTCGCGACCGGCTTTCCCGGCGTTGCGCACACGCTGTCCGAGGATGGCAAGGGCGGACCACCCAACAATGGGATCGTGCTGGGCCAGTACCAAACTCGGCCGATCGACATGGCGTCGGCGTACGCCACGCTGGCCGCGTCCGGCGTCTATCACCGGCCGCATTTGGTGCAAAAGGTTCTCAATGCGGATGGCCAAGTGCTTTTCGACGCCGGCAGCTCGGACAATAACGGGGAGCAGCGCATCGACAAAGGGGTCGCGGATAACGTCACCGCGGCGATGCAGCCGATTGCCGGCTATTCACGTGGCCACAACTTGGCCGGCGGAAGGGCGTCGGCAGCCAAGACCGGCACGGTGCAGTTGGGTGACACTATGGCCAACAAGGATGCCTGGATGGTCGGATACACGCCGGCGCTGTCGACGGCTGTGTGGGTGGGAACCGTCCAAGACAACGTGCCGCTGGTAACCGCCTCGGGCGCAGAGGTTTACGGCTCGGGCCTGCCGTCGGACATTTGGAAGTCGACCATGGACGGTGCCCTGAAGGGCACTCCTAACGAGACCTTCCCCAAGCCGACCGAGATCGGTGGCTACGCGGGAGTGCCTGCTGCGCCGCCCCCGCCGCCCCCGCGGCCTTCGGAGACCGTCATCCAGCCCACTGTCGAAGTGGCGCCAGGCATCACGATCCCGATCGGTCCACCCACGACGATCACTCTCGGGCCGCCGCCGCCCGCTGGCGGCCCCCCGCCGGGCGGCCCCCCGCCGGGCGAAATCCCGCCGGGCGGCCCGCCAGCTCCCCAACCGCCGCCGTGACCGGCGATCAGCAGCAGAGCGCCACCATCTCACCGCGGCCGCTGGCCGCCGATCTGCGTAGCGCCGACAACCGCGATTGCCCCAGCCGCACCGACTTTTTGGGCGCCGCTCTGGCGGACGTCGTGGGGGGACCGGTCGGACGCCACGCGCTGATCGGCCGCACTCGGCTGATGACCCCGCTGCGGGTGATGTTTCTGATCGGGCTGGTGTTCTTGGCGCTCGGTTGGTCGACGAAGGCGGCCTGCTTGCAGAGCACCGGCACCGGGACGGGCGATCAACGGGTCGCCAACTGGGAAAACCAACGCGCCTACTACGAATTGTGCTACTCCGACACGGTGCCGCTCTACGGCGCGGAATTGTTGAGCCAGGGCAAGTTTCCCTACAAGTCGAGCTGGATCGAGAGCGGCGCCAGCGGCACGCCGCAGACCCGCTACGACGGCCGGCCCGCGGTCCGATACATGGAGTATCCGGTGCTGACCGGGGTTTATCAGTACGCGTCGATGGCAGTGGCCAAGACCTACACCGGGCTGAGCAAGCTCGCCCCCCTTCCGGTGATCGCCGAGGTGGTGGTCTTCTTTGACGTCGCCGCGTTCGGGCTGGCGCTGGCCTGGCTGGCGACGGTCTGGGCGACCGCGGGCCTGGCGGGCCGCCGGGTATGGGATGCGGCCCTGGTGGCCGCCTCGCCGCTGGTGATCTTTCAGATATTCACCAACTTCGACGCGCTGGCAACAGCATTGGCGACGGCCGGAGTGCTGGTGTGGGCGCGGCGTAAGCCGGTGCTCGCCGGTGTGCTGATCGGACTGGGCGCCGCGGCCAAGCTGTACCCTCTGTTGTTCCTGGGCCCGATGTTGGTTCTGGGCATCCGGACCGGGCGCCTCGGTGCTCTGGCCCGCACCGCGGGGACGGCTGCAGTGACTTGGCTGTTGGTGAATTTGCCTGTGTTGTTGCTCTTTCCGCGGGGCTGGTCGGAGTTTTTCCGGCTCAACACACGGCGCAACGATGACATGGACTCGCTGTACAACGTCGTCAAATCGTTCACCGGATGGCGCGGTTTCGATCCCAAGCTGGGCTTCTGGGAGCCGCCCACGGTACTGAACACGGTGGTCACAGTGTCGTTTGTAGTGTGTTGCGCGGCAATCGCTTACGTCGTGTTCACCGCTCCGCACCGGCCGCGGATGGCGCAGCTGGCGTTTTTGGTGGTGGCGGTGTTCCTGTTGACCAACAAGGTGTGGAGTCCGCAGTTTTCGCTGTGGCTGGTGCCGCTGGCTGTGCTGGCCTTGCCGCACCGCCGAATATTGCTGGCGTGGATGACGATCGACGCGCTGGTTTGGGTGCCGCGGATGTATTACCTGTACGGCAATCCGAACCGTGGGCTCCCGGAGCAGTTCTTCACCACGACGGTGTTGCTGCGCGACATTGCGGTCATCGCGCTGTGCGCGCTGGTGATCCGGCAGATCTATCGGCCCGACGAGGATTTGGTGCGCTGGGGCGGGCGTGTGGACGATCCGGCGGGCGGCCCGTTCGACCGCGCCCCCGACGCCCCGCCCGGTTGGCTGCCCGACTGGCTGCGTCCGGCCGGGGTGCGGCGGTCGGTTGCAGCGGTGTCCGAAACCAACACCGACATCGAAACCAAAAGCGGAGCCGCTACCGGCGTGAAGCAGGCATGATGCTGGTCGCAATCCCGCTGTTCCCGCGGTTCACCGCACTCGACGCTGTCGGGCCCTACGAAGTGCTGCAACGCATTCCGTCGATCGACGTCGTGTTCGTCGGGCACAGCCGGGGTGAGGTGCGTACGGAAAACGGGATGCTCGGCGTCACCTGCGACGCCAGGTTCGACGAAGTCGGCGCACCCGATGTGGTGGTGTTCCCCGGCGGCATCGGAACCCGCCAGCTGATCCACGACGACGTTATCCGCGCTTGGCTGCAATCGGTGCACCCGAACACCACGTTCACCACGTCGGTGTGTACCGGCGCGCTGTTGCTTGCGGCCGCGGGCCTGCTCGATGGACTCACCGCGACGACTCATTGGAGGGCCGCGGACCTGCTCAACGAGTTGGGTGCGCGCTATGTGCCTGAACGAGTCGTCGAGCATCTACCGCAGCGAATCATCACCGCCGCGGGTGTGTCCAGCGGCATCGACATGGCCTTGCGGCTGGTTGAGCTGATCGTCGATCGCCAGGCCGCGCAGGCCGCTCAGTTGCTCATCGAATACGACCCGCAGCCGCCATTCGACTCGGGCGCGCTCGCCAAGGCCGACCAGGCGACGGTGGCCAGGGCCAGCGAATACCTGCAAGCCCGGCAGTAACCGGGCTGCTGATTGCCTGATTGCTCGGATTTCCCGGGCCAGCCCGTCGTCCGGTACCCTGGGGCGGTTGCCGACGCAGGCGACCCTCCTGCCACGGACCGACCGTGGCCGCTCAGACCAGAGGAGGTGGTGAGGTTTCCATGCGTCCTTACGAAATCATGGTCATTCTTGACCCCACGCTCGACGAACGCACCGTTGCCCCGTCCTTGGAGACGTTCCTCAACGTCGTCCGCAAGGACGGTGGAACCGTCGACAAGGTCGACATCTGGGGTAAGCGCCGGCTGGCCTACGAGATCGCCAAGCACGCCGAAGGCATCTACGTCGTCATCGACCTGAAGGCCGCGCCGGCGACGGTATCCGAGCTCGACCGTCAATTGAGCCTCAACGAGTCGGTGTTGCGCACCAAGGTGATGCGCACCGACAAGCACTAGCCGGACGGGCAGGGCGGCGCTGGCTGCCCGCTGTCGGCGCGCTTGCGTAGGCTCAGCGAGAACACGCTCATGATCACGCACCGTCTCGAGGCGGATCCAGGAGGAAATTGTGGCTGGTGACACCACTATCACGGTTGTCGGAAACCTGACCGCTGACCCCGAACTGCGGTTCACTCCGTCAGGTGCTGCCGTGGCGAACTTCACCGTGGCGTCGACGCCGCGGATCTATGACCGCCAGAGCGGGGAATGGAAAGACGGCGAGGCGCTGTTCCTGCGGTGCAATATCTGGCGGGAGGCCGCTGAGAACGTCGCGGAGAGCCTCACCCGTGGGGCGCGGGTGATTGTCACCGGGCGGCTCAAGCAGCGTTCCTTCGAGACCCGCGAAGGCGAGAAGCGCACCGTCGTCGAAGTCGAGGTCGACGAGATCGGACCCTCGCTTCGCTACGCCACCGCCAAGGTCAACAAGGCCAGCCGCAGTGGCGGCGGAGGCGGTGGCTTCGGCGGCGGATCCCGCCAGGCGCCGGCGGCGCAAGCGAGCAGCGGATCGGGTGACGACCCGTGGGGCAGCGCTCCGGCTTCGGGCTCCTTCGGCGGCGGCGACGACGAACCGCCCTTCTGACCCCCAACACTCTCAAACCACCCCAGACCAGTAAGAAACGGAAAGAAAGACAACATGGCCAAGTCCACGAAGCGGCGCCCGGCTCCGGAAAAGCCGATCAAAGCGCGCAAATGCGTCTTCTGCGCGAAGAAGGGGCAAGCGATCGACTACAAGGACACCGCGCTGCTGCGCACTTACATCAGCGAGCGCGGCAAGATCCGGGCGCGTCGTGTCACCGGCAACTGCGTGCAGCACCAACGCGACATCGCGCTCGCGGTGAAGAATGCCCGCGAAGTGGCCCTGCTGCCCTTCACCTCGTCGACGCGCTAACCGCCGAACGCCCAACCGAAAGTACGAAAACGATGAAGCTGATTCTGACGGCTGATGTCGACCACCTCGGTACCGTCGGCGACACGATCGAGGTCAAGGACGGGTACGGCCGCAACTTCCTGCTCCCGCGCGGCCTGGCGATCGTCGCCTCGCGCGGCGCACAGAAGCAGGCCGACGAGATCCGCCGGGCCCGGGAAACCAAGACAGTGCGCGACCTCGAGCACGCCAACGAAATCAAGGCGGCCATCGAGGCGCTGGGTCCCGTCTCGCTGCCGGTGAAGACCGCGGCCGATTCCGGCAAGTTGTTCGGCTCGGTGACCGCCGGCGACGTTGTCGCGGCGATCAAGAAGGCCGGAGGGCCAAACCTCGACAGGCGAATCGTCCGGCTACCCAAAGCACCTATCAAGGCCGTCGGCACGCACCCGGTGTCGGTGCACCTGCACCCAGAGATCGATGTCGAGGTTGCACTCGACGTCGTCGCGGATAGCTAACCCAGCAGCGTTTGCTCACATCCGGGGGCGGCCGTGATCGGCCGCCGCCGGACTCAGTTGCGCTGTGAGCGCGCCTCATGGCCCCTTTGAGGGTGGTCGCGAACGCTCGCCCTGGCGAACTATTTCTGCGGTGTATCCGGTCGGGCCCCTTTACCGGCCCGTAACGCTGCGAAAATCTGGCCGAAAACCAACACGCCCGACACAGTAACCTGGCCCGACACGCCGTAGAAATTCTTGTCCACACCAAATGTGTCGCGTTGTATGACCCTTAACTGCAGTGATGCCGTAGCGCCCCGGATTAATCCACAGGTTCTCCACAGCCCGCTCAACACAGGTGTCGATGGATATGCACATACGATACACAGCTTCATGAACAGTGCCCCTTTTAAGTACCCGCCAGCAACGCTTAACGTCGTCCCGGCGCGAGGCGATACGGGTGCTGTGGGTCGGGGGTGTCAGTGCCTTGACTTACGCTCTGAATATCGGCTGTCGAATGAATGTTCGGGTCCTTATGTCAGAGGAGGTTGAAGTCCATGGCGGTCGTCGATGATCTGGCGCCTGGCACGGATTCCTCGCCGCCCAGTGAAGACTTCGGTCGTCAGCCACCGCAGGATCTGGCCGCGGAGCAGTCGGTGCTGGGCGGGATGCTGCTGAGCAAGGACGCCATCGCCGATGTGCTGGAACGGCTGCGGCCCGGCGACTTCTATCGCCCGGCGCACCAGAACGTCTACGACGCGATCCTGGAACTCTACGGGCGCGGAGAGCCGGCCGACGCGGTGACGGTAGCCGCGGAACTGGACCGCCGCGGGTTGCTGCGCCGGATCGGCGGTGCACCGTATCTGCACACCCTGATCTCGACGGTGCCGACGGCTGCCAATGCGGGCTACTACGCAGGCATCGTGGCCGAGAAGGCGCTGCTGCGCCGGCTGGTGGAGGCCGGGACACGGGTAGTGCAGTACGGCTACGCCGGCGCCGAGGGTGCCGACGTGGCCGAGGTGGTCGACCGCGCGCAGGCGGAAATCTACGACGTCGCCGAGCGCCGGCTTTCGGAGGACTTCGTTCCGCTCGAGGATCTGCTGCAGCCGACGATGGACGAAATCGACGCCATCGCCTCCGGCGGCGGCCTGGCGCGCGGCGTGCCGACCGGTTTCAACGAACTCGACGACGTGACCAATGGTCTGCATCCGGGACAGATGATCATCGTGGCGGCGCGACCCGGCGTGGGTAAGTCCACCCTGGGACTCGACTTCCTGCGGTCGTGTTCGATCAAGCACCGCATGGCCAGCGTCATCTTTTCGCTGGAGATGAGCAAGTCGGAGATTGTGATGCGGCTGCTTTCAGCGGAGGCGAAAATCAAGCTCTCCGATATGCGTTCAGGCCGGATGAACGATGACGACTGGACACGGCTGGCGCGGCGGATGAGCGAAATCAGTGAGGCACCGCTGTATATCGACGACTCGCCCAACCTGACCATGATGGAGATCCGCGCCAAAGCGCGCCGGCTGCGGCAGAAAGCGGACCTGAGGCTGATCGTGGTCGACTACATGCAGCTGATGACGTCGGGAAAGAAGTTTGAATCGCGACAGGTGGAAGTGTCGGAGTTCTCCCGCCATCTCAAGTTGTTGGCCAAAGAACTCGCGGTTCCGGTGATCGCGATCAGCCAGCTGAACCGTGGTCCCGAGCAGCGCACCGACAAGAAGCCGATGCTGTCCGACCTTCGCGAGTCGGGATCGCTGGAGCAGGATGCGGACGTCGTGATTCTGCTGCACCGGCCGGACGCTTTCGAGCGTGACGATCCACGTGGGGGAGAGGCGGATTTCATTCTCGCCAAACACCGTAACGGCCCCACCAAGACGGTCACCGTTGCGCATCAGCTGCACTTGTCGCGGTTCGCGAATATGGCGAGGTGACGACAGCAGGTGTCGGTTCTCATCCAAGATGGCGGAATTCTCACAGTAATGGCGGACGAGTGGCGGATCCGCCACAAAGATGAGAATCTGATTAGCTGATCTAAGCATCACGGTAGGCGGTTTCCGGGTTTCCGCACGAAGGGGTAACTCCGAGTGTCACGCGCGGAGTAAGCAGTGTTGGGTGCGGTCGGCAGCCAGTAGAGCGCTGTACGGCGGCGGCGGAACCGACCAACTGTTGAGGTCAACGAATAGACGGACCGGTGGCTGATGGCTCTGGCGACATCAGGGTGCAACTCAACGATCTCCCCGGCCACTTGCTGGTTGAACGCGTGACCCTCGAGGCGCTGCAAACCTTCCTGGATGAGGTCCCCTGGGAGCAGCTCAGCGGTGTCACGGACAGCTGAAGTAAGGAAATTCGGCCGTGATCCGCGCTGGGTCGGGCGCGACACCGGCGCCCAGCGGGGAGTTGGTCAACACCGACAGCACGTTGTCCAGCACGTTGTCCATCAGCCCGCGCCCGTTCATTCCGGTGTAGTCGAAGGATGCGGGCGTGCCCAGCTCGTAGGGCAGGGTCATCGATCCGAACAGGTCGGCCACGCGGCGCGCGTAGGCGGCCGGATCAGCGGAAGTGCCGGCGAGTGTGACGTATTTGGTGACGGTGTCGATGGTGCGCGCGACGAACCGCGAATTGTCCCCGGACGGGGCGGTCGAGTTGAACGCCTCGCTCAACTCGTCGTCGTTGAGGTGGAGGTGGGTGAACATCGGCAGGCCCCAGCGGGCCACCTGCTGCTCAGGCGCGTGGCCGCACAGCGACACCGTGGCCCAGGCCTGCACCCTGGTCGTGCTGCTGATCAACTCGTTGGGCGCCTCGACGACGATGCCGGCGACGGTCCGATCCCGGAAGACGTTGACGTGGTTGGCGAAAGCCTCGGGTTTGTAGACGCCGGCCGCGGAGGCATCCCTGAAGTCATTGAGGCCCGCATTAGCGCCGAACACATCATGCACCACTCCGGCGAAGACGCGCACCCCGCTCTCGCCGGCGACTGTGACGCCGGTCGTTCCCGACGCGATCAACTCGCCAGATCCACCCTGAGCTGCGTCGGCGCCGGTGGCGAGGCGCAGCTCGAAGGTCTGTGCGTGTCCGCCCGCGGGGGCCGCGCTGTGCACCACCTCAGCGAACTCGAGTTTGAAGGACACCTCCTCATGGGCGTCACTGTCTGTGTCGAAGCGAAACACGTAGAGAGCCTCATCGCGAAAAGGGGCAGACGTCTCCGCGGTGGCCGCCGGGTTGACCGTCATCGCCATCACGGTCGTCTTTCCGGGGTCGCCGGCGAAAAGATAGAAATCGCAGAGATTCAGACGGGGGTCTTCGCGACCCGTCGGGGTGTCGAAGTGATGGGACATCGGTCTCGGCTCTCCTGAATCCGTCAGCGACAGGCATGGTGAGACGTCGGC
>CAVYAU010000008.1:0-28328 GCA_963766535.1 uncultured Actinomycetota bacterium
CGATACCCCACGTTTCTGTGACTGCTGGGAATCCTGAGCCGCAAGGGGAGCGGCCAGGGATTCGTCACCAGCGGTCCACGTAGACTCGTCTGGCCACGAAACAAGAGGAAGTCAGATAGGACGAGGATGAGCGGCCATTCCAAGTGGGCCACCACCAAGCACAAGAAGGCCGTCATCGACGCCCGCCGCGGCAAGATGTTCGCCCGGCTGATCAAGAACATCGAGGTTGCGGCCCGCGTCGGCGGCGGTGACCCCGCGGGCAACCCTACGCTCTACGACGCGATCCAGAAGGCGAAAAAGAGCTCGGTGCCCAACGAGAACATCGAACGGGCCCGAAAGCGAGGAGGCGGCGAGGAGGCCGGTGGCGCCGACTGGCAAACCGTCACCTACGAGGGCTATGCGCCCAACGGCGTAGCGGTGCTGATCGAGTGCCTGACCGACAACCGCAACCGCGCCGCCAGCGAGGTGCGGGTGGCGATGACGCGCAACGGCGGCACCATGGCCGATCCCGGGTCGGTGGCCTACCTGTTCTCCCGCAAGGGCGTGGTCACGTGCGAGAAGAACGGCCTGACCGAAGACGACGTGCTGACCGCGGTGCTGGACGCGGGCGCCGAGGACGTCAACGATCTCGGTGACAGCTTCGAAATCATCTCCGAGCCAAGTGATCTGGTCGCGGTGCGCACCGCGTTGCAAGACGCCGGCATCGACTACGAATCAGCCGAGGCCAGTTTTCAGCCCTCGGTCAGCGTGCCCGTCGACCTCGACGGCGCCCGCAAGGTGTTCAAGCTCGTCGACGCGCTGGAGGACAGCGACGACGTGCAGAACGTCTGGACCAACGTCGACGTGTCCGACGAGGTACTGGCCGCTCTCGACGAGGAGTGAGCTAGTCGTACCCGCGGCGCATGTCCTCGACGATGCGGGGATTGTCCAGGGTCGAGGGCTCAAGCGTGTGGGGACGGATGTCGTCGGAGAACACGGTGGAGGCGTCGAGCACCGGCTGGTTGAGGAATCTCAACGGAGGCGCGTTGGGCGGCACCCTCGGTGTGGGTGCGGCGTCCGCGCGCTGCGCCAAGGCGAAACCCCAGTCACCGAAGGTGGGTACATGCACGTGGTAGGGCGTGACCGCGCAGCCGGCCGCCCGGATCGTCAAGACCGTGCGCCAGAACGCCGTCGGGGTGGAAAACGGGCTGCCTGCCTGCACAACCATGAGTCCGTCGGGGGCCAGCGCATGCGCGGCCAGCGCGTAGAACTCGGTTGAATACAGCCGGCCCAGGACGGGTGTGTCGGGGTCGGGAAGGTCGACGATGACCGCGTCGAAGCCTCCGGACGGGTGCAGCTCCGGGTGGGGGGTCCGCAGCCAGTTCATCGCGTCGTCGATCACCACGTCCACCCGCGGGTTGTCCAGCGCACCAGCGTTGGCGTCCCGCAGTGTGGTGCGCGCCAATTCGATCACCGCAGGGTCGAGCTCCACCTGCACGATCTTTGCGACGCCGGGCTGGCGCAGCAGTTCGCGGGCCGCCAAGCCGTCACCGCCGCCGAGTACGAGCACCGAGCGGGCGCCCTTGCCGAGCGCGGGGTAGACGAGGCTTTCGGTGTAGCGGTATTCGTCGCGAGTCGAAAACTGCAGACCCCCGTCGAGGTACAGGCGCATGTCGCTGCCGCGGCGCGTCACCACGATTTCCTGGTAGGCCGTGTGCCGGTAGGCGATGATCGGGTCGGCATAAAGCCGTTGCCTGCTCGTCGTCTCGATGTCTTGGGAACGCAGGAGCAGCGTGGCGAGCAGCCCGAGTGCGGCGGCGAGCGCGCACAGCGCTGTCACCAGCTGCCGGGTGGAAACGACGTGCCGCAGCAAGAAGATCGATACGATGGCCGCCGCCGCCAGGTTGATGATGCCGGTGGCGGCCGCGCCCCGGATCATCCCCAGCTGCGGCAGCAGGAGGAACGGCCAGACGAGCCCGCCCAGCAACGCACCCAGGTAATCGGCTGCGTTGAGGTTGGCGAGCGTGCGGCCGGTATCGGTGGCAGCGGCCGTACGACCACGTTGCAGCAGCGTCATCAGTAGCGGCACTTCGGCGCCGACCAGGCCGCCGATCAGGGCCGTGCTCACCGCCAGCACCCATGTCGACCCGTCGATGAACGCGAACACCACGTACAGCGCCGCCGCCGACAGGCCGCCGATGATGCCCAGCAGCGCCTCGACGACGATGAAGGTGATCGCCGCGTGCGCCAGCAGCGGCTTGGCCAGCAGGGCGCCCGCGCCCAGCGCGGCGATGTAGCCCGCGACGATCAGTGACGTGGCGACGATGCCGCCGCCATTCAGGCTCGCCGACAGTGTCAGCAGCGCGAGTTCGTAAATGATGCCGCAGGCCGCGCACGCCGCCACGGCCGCCAGTAGCACGGCCCGCCACCGCCCCGAAGACTCCGTGGACCGGACCGGTTCGGGCACCTGCACCTCAACAGAGTTCATGACACCGCGGCGGCGGTCACCCCTCCGACGGCCAGAAGTATCACGGCCACCGCGAACGACGCCGGATGCAGCTCCGGGTCGTCGACGTGCTCGTGGAAGTTACCCGGTATCACCAGGTGCATCGTCAACAGTGCTATCCCCAACAGAACCACCCCCATGAACCCGTACACCGCCACGCCGACGAGTCCCTGGCCCAGTTGGCTGTAGCTGTTGGCGATGGCGCTGATGATGACGGTGGTGAGCGCGATATACATCGCGCGAGGCGACGACGACGGCGTTGGGGCGGCGATCGATGAACACCATTTGGCGCAGCTTCCCCGGGGTCAACACATCGACCATGAGGTAGCCGACGACCAGGACCGCCATACCGACCACGAAGTACAGGATCGTCGCGACTACGCCTCGCAGGACCGGATTGAGATCGATGGTTCCGATCTCGACGGCGAGGTACATGGTTTTCTCCTTTGCGTTTGCATCCGGTTGGGCGTTACTTGGCTCCGCCGGGGCCACCGGGGGTACCTCCGGCGCCGCCCGACGGGGATCCGGGGGTGAACCCGGGGCCGAGGAAGATGAACGCGCCGTGGTTGTATCCGGCGCTCAGGGGTTCGACGCGGATGCTGCACGGATAGTTGCCGTCGGGGCCGACGATCACGATGTTGTTGCTGTAGCGCAGGTATTGGCTGTTGCCGTTGGCGGCGCGCGCCTCGGGGGCCTGATAGTCGGCGAGCGTGTCGGCTACCTCGTCGGGTGATCCGCTGCAGACGTAGCGCGTTCCGTTCGCATCACGGGAGTACTCGTGATAGTGGCTCGCGATGTACGAGCGCAATGTTCTTGTTCAGCAACGTGATTCCGAAGATCAGCGACACGGTGGCGGCGACGGCCAACCCACCGGCGATCACAGAACAGGCGGTTGCGGCTCACGGATGCCACCGGCTCGCCGTGTGGACCACCGTCCCGCCGGACAGCTCGCCGGGTACAGGTGCCACGTCTGCCAGCGCCAGCCGGTGCCGTCGGGTTCGGCGGCGAGCGCGGTCAGTGCGGCGTCATCGCCGGGAAACGTGCCGCCGAGCCACCCGGTGTCTGCGCATGCAATGCCGCGCGGAGTTCGCGCGCGAGTTGGCGGAACGTCGCCTCGTCGTGGGTGTCGGTGCGGGATTCGAGGTAGTAGCCGGGTGCGTCGGCGTGCTCCGGCAGACTCGCCTCCGTAGCTGCGGGCGGTGCAGGAGACCTGCTCGGAGAAGTGGCTTGCGGCGTGTTCGACCGTGACGACATGCGAGGCGCCGAGGACTCCGAGTAGCAACGCGCCGCCGGCAGGATGGTGCAGTAAACAGGTGGCCAGAGGCTGCGGTGCGGGCGCGTTGAGCGCGAGTCCGAGCCGCTGCCCGGATACGTCCGCCGGGAGCTACGGCGAGCTGATGAAGCGGCACCGATGCGGTCCTATGCGGCGGAGGGTGGGGGCGCTGGGTAGACGGTGAGCTCGCCGGTCAGCACGGGCTTGCCCGTCGATATCTCCCAAGGCATATCCGGGGCCCAGCGCTCGAATGAGAGCAGCGCGGTCTCGTCGGCGTTGGTGCAGTCGAGGAATTCCATCTCACCGCCCGCCGGGAGGCCCGTCGTGCCTTCAGTTGTGTACCAGGCGCGACCACGCTCTGACTCGTGGAACGTCACCGCCGTCGACGACGTACTGGCTCGCCGGGCTGCAACGTCACGTCCTTGCGGGTAACCCACATCGCCAGCTTGAGGCGCCCGTCGTCCTCTTCGACGCTGAACCAGATCGGCTGGTCGCCGCCTTCCAGCAGATGCTCCCACCACACGAACGGTCCCTCGCGGAACGTCACCGAGCCGCGGACCACGTAGTCGACGCCGCCGTAGCTGACGATGGCACCAGGGCCGAGTTGCCGGGGGCCGAATTGCGGCATCGCGTTAAACGAGAGTGGGTCCGCCCGCCCGCCCGGCTGGGCCGGTTTCTTGGGACGCCGCAAAGCCACGACGAGCACCACGATGGACGCGATGAACAGCACCGCCGCCAGCACGACCAGCAGTGATCCCACGCAAACCCTTCCGTTACCGCGGAGGCCGAGCGGATATGTGGGCTTTAAGTTAACAGCTTTTGCCGGGTCCGTCGCCGATACGGGCGCGACCCAAGAAGCGGCTATAGCGCCGCGTGTCCTACCTGGCCCAGTCGGTCCCGCCGGTTAGGCTCTCGAACAGCTGTTCGGTACTAGGTGGGAGTGTGCAATGCGCGTGATGGGCGTCGATCCCGGACTGACCCGATGCGGGCTGTCAGTCGTCGAAAGCGGGCGCGGTCGAAATGTCGTCGCGCTGGATGTCGACGTGGTGCGTACTCCGTCGGATGCACCACTTTCCCAGCGGTTGCTGGCCATCAGCGATGCCGTCGACCACTGGCTGGACACCCATCATCCCGACGTCATGGCCATCGAGCGGGTGTTTTCCCAGCAGAACGTGATGACGGTGATGGGCACCGCACAAGCCGGTGGCGTTATCGCGTTGGCGGCGGCCAGACGCGGTATCGACGTGCACTTCCATACCCCCAGCGAGGTCAAGGCCGCGGTCACCGGCAGCGGCGCCGCCGACAAGGCACAGGTCACCGCGATGGTCACCAGAATCCTTGCGCTGCAAGCCAAACCGACACCGGCCGACGCGGCAGACGCGCTGGCCCTGGCGATCTGCCATTGCTGGAGGGCGCCGATGATCGCCCGGATGGCCGCGGCCGAAGCGCTGGCCGCGCAGCAGCGTCACGCATACACGGCCAAGTTGGCCGCCAAGGCAAAGGCCGCCAAAGTGAAGGCCGCCCGATGATCTCCTCGGTGCGCGGTGAAGTGCTCGAGGTGGCACTCGACCATGTGGTGATCGAGGCCGCCGGCATCGGCTACCGGGTGAACGCGACGCCGTCGACGCTGGCGACGCTGCGGCAGGGGAGCGAAGCCAGATTGATCACCGCGATGATCGTGCGTGAGGATTCGATGACGTTGTACGGGTTTGGCGACTCCGATACCCGCGACCTCTTCCTGACGCTGCTTTCGGTGTCAGGAGTCGGGCCACGGCTGGCGATGGCGACACTGGCCGTGCACGACGCCGCAGCGCTGCGGCAGGCGCTGCACGATAGCGATGTCGCCGCGCTGACCCGGGTCCCCGGCATCGGCAAACGCGGCGCCGAACGGATGGTGCTGGAGTTGCGCGACAAAGTCTGCCCAGCCGGGCCGTCCTCTTCGGGCACGCCCGCGGTCAACGGCCACGCGGTGCGAGGTCCCGTCGTGGAGGCTCTGGTCGGCCTCGGTTTCGCCGCCAAGCAGGCCGAGGAGGCCACCGGCAAAGTGCTGGCCAGCGATCGCGACGCCACGACGTCCAGTACGCTGCGGGCCGCGCTGTCATTGCTGGGTAAGTCCTGATGACCGACGACGACTATTCCGATCGCGACCTCAACCCGGCGCTTACCGTCGGCGAGGGCGACATCGACGTCAGCTTGCGGCCTCGCTCGTTGCGGGAGTTCATCGGTCAGCCGCGGGTGCGCGAACAGCTCCAGCTGGTCATCGAGGGGGCCAAGAACCGCGGCGGCACACCGGATCACATTCTGCTGTCCGGTCCGCCGGGGCTGGGTAAGACGTCGCTGGCCATGATCATCGCCGCCGAGCTTGGGTCCTCGTTGCGGGTGACATCCGGGCCCGCGCTGGAACGCGCCGGTGATCTGGCTGCCATGCTGTCCAACCTGGTTGCGCACGACGTGTTCTTCATCGACGAAATCCACCGCATCGCCCGGCCCGCCGAGGAAATGCTCTACCTGGCGATGGAGGACTTCCGGGTCGATGTGGTGGTCGGCAAAGGTCCTGGCGCGACATCGATTCCACTGGAGGTGGCACCCTTCACCCTAGTCGGCGCGACCACCCGGTCCGGCGCCCTGACCGGTCCGTTGCGCGACCGGTTCGGTTTCACCGCGCACATGGATTTCTACGAGCCCGCCGAGCTGGAGCTGGTGCTGGCCCGTTCCGCCGGAATTCTGGGCATCGAGTTGGGTGCTGAGGCTGGCGCGGAGATCGCCCGACGCTCGCGCGGGACACCGCGGATCGCCAACCGGCTGCTGCGCCGGGTCCGTGACTTCGCCGAGGTGCGCGCCGACGGCGTGATCACCCGCGACGTCGCCAAGTCCGCGCTAGAGGTCTACGACGTCGACGAGCTCGGCCTGGACCGGCTGGACCGGGCGGTGCTGTCAGCACTGACTCGCAGCTTCGGCGGGGGCCCGGTCGGGGTTTCGACGCTGGCGGTGGCGGTCGGGGAGGAGGCTGCCACCGTAGAGGAGGTGTGTGAACCGTTCCTGGTGCGCGCCGGTATGGTCGCGCGCACCCCGCGAGGCCGGGTGGCCACCGCACAGGCCTGGACCCACCTGGGCATGACTCCGCCGGCCGGGGTGACCGGGTTTGGCCAACCGGGGCTGTTCGACTAGCGAGGAGGAGTGGCGATGATCACCGCCGGGTTGGTATTCGCCGCACTATTCGTAACACCAGACACACCAGCCTCACTGGTCACGATATTGGCGCCCTCGGACACCACACGGGTTACTTCTCGACACGGTCGGGTATCCAGCCGAAGCCGGTAAAGGGCCCGGTGTCTATCGAGGAGATGCCATGAAACACGCACATAAGGACCGCGTCGGGGGGCTGGGCATGCCACGTTCCCGAGGTGCGGTCAGTGGATTACTCCTGGTCATCTTGGGTGCTTGGGGTGCGTTGGTACCGTTCGTCGGTCCCCACTTCAATTTCGCCTACACCCCCGACCAGGACTGGGCATGGAGCACGGCTCGGGGTTGGCTCGAGGTGCTACCAGGAGCCGCCACCGTGGTGGGTGGTCTGCTGCTGATCGTTTCCGCAAATCGCGTCAGCGCGATGTTGGGCGGCTGGCTGGCGGTGCTGGCCGGCGCATGGTTCGTGGTTGGCGGTGAGGTCGCTCCGCTGTTGGGGATTGGGTCCGCCGGCGATCCGATTGCTGCAACCGAGCGCAAACGGGCCGCGCTCGAGGTTTCCTATTTCTCCGGTCTGGGTGCGCTGATCGTCTTCGTGGGCGGGGTCGTTTTGGCGCGCACGGCGGTGCGCCTGGCGCGCGATGTGGAACCCCTGGCACCCCTGGAACCCGAAGCATCGGTGCCTGTCGCCGAGCCGTATGTGTCAGGGCTACAGGAGCCGTTGCCTGAGGTGTCGTCAGGTGCGCTGACCAAACCGCGGGTGGATCGATTCACACCTTCAGAAGCTGAGCCGAAGCGAGGATGGCGCCGCAAGCGCGCAGGCGCGGCGGCAGCACCGGGCGCCGCGTATTTGCGTTGGCCACATCCTCAGCAGTAGTTCCCGCGCGCGATAAAGCCGATCGCCAGCCCGTAACGGGCTGGCGATCGGCTTTGCGGCGTCAGAGCCTCAGAGCAGTCCGAGCAGCTGCAGGTCGGTGATGTACTTGACGATGATCGGCGCGCAGACATGCGGAATGTCTTTGTCTGGGCCGATTTTCGCTTCCTGCACCGCGGCGCGGAACCGATCGGTCGGTGCCATCGATCCGCGGACCGGCGTGTCAGGCTTCTGATAGTTGTGCAACAGCGGCAGTAGCGAATACTGGCGCTGCCGCTCCGGCAGGGCCCGCAGCGAGGTCTCGAACCGCTGCAGCCACTCGCGGTAATCGCCGATGCGCTCGATCGAATACCCGGCGTCGATCAGCCAGTCGATGTACTCGTCCAGGCCGATGCCGTCGTCGTAGGGGTTCATCACGTGGTACGTCTGGTAGCTGTCGGTGACCTGCGCCCCCAGCGTGGAGATCGCCGCGGCGATGAACTCGACGGGAAGGCCGTCGTAATGCGCACGCTGCCGGTTGCCGTCGGCGTCGAGCTCGTAGAACGAACCGGGCGCGATACCGGTGGCCACCAGGCTCAGCATCAGCCGGGTGAACATGTCCGGAAGGTTGAGCTGGCCCGCATAGGTGGTGTCGGCCAAGATCATGTCGCACCGGAACACCGCGACCGGCAGGCCGCACAGGTCGTGGGCCTCGCGCAGCAACACCTCGCCGGCCCACTTGCTGTTGCCGTAGCCGTTGGCGTAGCTGTCGTTGATCATGCGGGTCGGGCTGATCTCGCGGATGTCGGCGTCCTCGACGAACTTCGACGGCTTGATCTGATCGCCCGCCCCGATCGTCGACACGTAGGTGTACGGCTTTTGCTTCGTCGTCAGCGCGATCCGGATCAGTTCGGCGGTGCCCAGCGCATTGGGGCCGAACAGCTCGCTGTACGGCAGCACGTGGTTGACCAGGGCCGCGGGGTCGACGATCAGGTCGACCGTGTCGGCCAGCCGCTGCCAGGTCTGCTGGTCCAGCCCGAGGTTGGCCTCACCCTTGTCGCCGGCGATGACCTCCAGATGGTCGGCGGCCAGTTCCCGGTAGTGCGCCAGCAGCTTCGGGTCGCCGCTGTCGAAGGTCTTGTCCAGACGCGCCCGCGCGTCCTCGTCGGACTTGGCCCGCACCAGGGCGATCACTTTGCCGTCGACCAGGTCCATCCGCTCCAGCCATTCCAGGGCCAGGTAGCGACCCAGGAAGCCGGTCGCCCCGGTCAACAGGACGGTGCGCACCTCTGTACTGGGCCGCGGCAATGTGGGCGCCGCAGCCAGCGTCGTGGCGTCGATGAACTTGTCCAGCGTGAGGTCGCTCGCGTGCACCTCGACGGCGTCACGACCGTGCACGGCGGCGAAAGTGGGCCGCTTCGTGCCCTGGCGCTCGCCCTCGATGTAGTCAGCGATGGCCTGCAGGTCGTTGGCCGGGCTGACGATGACGCCCACCGGCACATCGATGTCGAAGATCTCGTGCAGTAGGTTGCCGAATGTCAACGCGGACAACGAGTCTCCGCCCAGGTCGGTGAAGTGTGCATCGGGCGTCAGCTCGGTGGTCGCTGCGCCCAGCAGGGCAGCCGCCGCCCCGCTCACCGTTTGCAGCACCGGAGCATCGGCGCCGCTGCGGCGCAGTTCGCTCAGCTCGTTGGCCTGGCCCTCGGCCAGGTCGGCGTAGAGCTGTTCGAGCCGCTCGCCGTAGTGCTGCTTCAGCTTCGGCCACGCCAGCTTGCGGATGCCGGTGAGCAGACCGTTCTCGAGGCTGAACGGCGTTGTCTCGATGATGAAGTCGCGCGGCACCTCGTAGGACTGCAGGCCGGCCTCTTTCGCGACGTTCTGCAGCGAATCGGCAATCAGCGGCTTGAGGGCCGGGGCGTCGTGGCTGGCCAGCGCCTCCTCGGTCGGCACCACAACCGCCAACAGATAGGGGTGAGCGCTGTTGCCGTAGACGTAGATCTGCCGGACCAGTGGGCTGTTGCCCAACACCGCCTCCAGCTTCGCGACGGTGACGAACTCGCCCTGCGCGAGTTTCAGCACGTTGTTGCGGCGATCGACATACACCAGCCGGTTGGGACCGACCTCGGCGACGACGTCTCCGGTCCGGTAGTACCCGTCGGCGTCGAACACGCCGGCGGTAACCTCGGGCCGCTTGTAGTAGCCGGGGAACATGTTCTCGGTCTTGAGCAGCAGTTCGCCCCGCGGATAGGGCCGGTCGGTAGCGAAGTAGCCCAGATCCGGAACGTCGACCAGCTTGTAGTCGATGACCGGGGGACGTTGCACCTCGCCGTCGAACAGGACCATCCCGGCCTCGGTGGAGCCGTAGCCGTCCAACAGATGCATCTCGAGCAAGGATTCGACCCAGGTCTTCAGCTCTGGGGAGGTGGGCGCCGAGCCCGTCATCGCGAAGATGAACCGCCGGCCCAGCAGGTACTGGCGCAGCTCGTCGAGGACCTCGGATTCGATGGTCTCGCGGTCGGCCGGCTCGCCGGCGTCGGCTAGCCGCCGACCGACCTGGCGCTGGTATTCGCCGTAGAGGGTCTCCCAGATTCGCGGCACGAAGTTCAACTCGGTGGGCCGCACCAGCGCGAGGTCTTCCAGCAGAGTCGAAAGGTCGCTCTTGGCTGCGAAGTAAGCCGTGCCGCCATTGCCGAGCGTGCCGTAGAGGATGCCGCGTCCCATGACGTGGCTCATCGGCATGAAGTTGAGAGTGATCGACGCGGCGCTTTCCCCGAACCAGTTTCTGGCCGACCTGCGAAACATCTTGCCGACATTGCTTTGGGGATACATCGCACCTTTGGGTGCACCGGTGCTGCCGGAGGTGTAGATCAACACAGCCAGGGGGTCGTCTTCGTCAGGTGCGGCGACCGGCGTGGCCGGCAGCGTCTTCCCGCGGTCGAGGACGTCGGCCAGAGTCTCGACAACTACCGCGGAGTCAGCCAACCGCGCGCGGGCGGCTTCCACGGCCTCGCGCTGGTCGTCGACCTCGGGGCGGTAATCGAACACGACGAGCTCCGCGGGCACGTGGCTGGTCAGGATCAACTCGACGGCGTCGGACAACTGGTTCACGCTGGCCGCGATCACGCTGGGCTCGGTCTCGGTCACGATCGGCTGCAGCTGGGTGATCGCCGCGCTGGTCTGCAGCGGAACCGCCACCGCGCCGATCTGGGCCAGCGCCATGTCAATGGTGGTGAAGTCGACGCTGCTGAAGCCCAGCACACAAGCCCGGTCGCCGGCCTGCACCGGGTCGTTGGTCAAGGCGCGCGCGAGCGCGCCGACACGTTCGCCCAACTCCCGGTAGGTGATGGTCTCGAAGCGGGGAAGCAGCTCCAAAGCGGTGCGTCCAGTCGTTGGGTCTTTGACGAACTCCATGACGCGTTGCCCCAGCGCCGGCCGGTCGGCGTAACCCTCCAACGCTGTCTGGATGATCTGCGGCAGTCGCAGCCCAGGCTGCTCAAGGGCCGCGGCGACCGTCGGGCTGGGCTTGGCGGCGGCGAACTGTGGGTCGTTGGCGGATAGGTCCTCGACGCGGCGTGCCAGCCGCTCTTCACGGGAATTACTAGGCATAACAGGTCCTCCCGAATGACTGAGAGCCAGAGGGCTAACTGGCGCCGCGCTGCGCCTGATAGCTACTACGTTAGCGAAGCTAATAATATTCCTCGGGGGCGGGCGGCTGTCAACCGCGCTACGTGCGCAACCGCGGCGCCGTTTGGGTCCGCCGCATTGGGATAGCACAATCGCAGCGATGAACGGGATTACGCACGTCTTGATCGAAGACTGGCGGTCGGCCGTCTACGTCGCCATCAAAACCTTGGCGCTGTTCATGACCGCCGCCTTGGCCTTTCGTTTCCTTCAACGGCGCGCGATCGCCCAATTCACGCCGTTCGACTGGCTGACGGCGGTCGTGAGCGGGTCCGTGATCGGGCGCGCCGCGACCGCAACCGATACGTCATGGATCGGCGGCATCACGGCGGTGCTGACTGTGATCGCGGCCAATGCGGCGGTGACCAGGCTCCGGTTCGTTCCGGGCCTTCGAGCCCTTATCGATCCCCCGCTGTATGTACTGATTCGCGATGGCAAGGTCAACCGCCGTAACCTTCGCCGCTGCGGACTCACCCAGGCTGACCTTGACGCGATCCTTCGTCAGAATGGTTACCTGAACGCGGCAGACGTCAAGCTTGCGCTGTTCGAGCGAACGGGTTCGATCTCCGTCCTGGTGTCGCCAGCGGGGACGTCAGCCGGCCTGCCCGGTGATTCCGGACCCGCAAAGCCGTGACTGATTGCGTCAACCGTGGTCGAATTCTTAAACGCCGCGGCCCTGAGAGCCTGAGCCCCGTCAGAGCTCGGCCAGGATGCGGCCCAGGATGTCGAGTCCTTCGGTCAGCAGCTCGTCGCTGATAGTCAGCGGAGGCAGCAGCCGGATGATGTTGCCGAACATGCCACAGGTCAACACGATGACGCCAGCGGCGTGGGCTGCGCTGGCCAGCTTCTCGGTCAGTTCGGCGTCGGGGTCGGCGGTACCCGACTTCACCAACTCTACGGCGATCATGGCGCCGCGGCCGCGTACGTCGCCGACCCGGTCGTCGCCGGCTTGCAGCCGCAACAGCCGTTCGGTCATCAGTCGCTCGATCTGCTGAGCTCGGGCGATCAGGCCGTCGCTCTCGATGGTCGCGATGGTGGCCAGCGCCGCCGCACAGGCGACCGGGTTGCCGCCGAACGTGCCGCCCAGGCCGCTGACGTGCGGAGCGTCCATGATCTCAGCGCGGCCGGTGACCGCGGACAGCGGCAATCCGTCGGCGATGCCTTTGGCGGTGCAGATCAGGTCGGGCTGAATACCTTCGTGCTCGCAGGCGAACATCGCGCCGGTGCGCGCAAACCCGGTCTGCACTTCGTCGGCGATGAACACCACGTTGTTCTTGCGGCACCAGTCCAGCAGCGCGGCCAGGAACCCCTCGGCCGGAACGATGAAACCGCCTTCGCCCTGGATCGGTTCGATGATGACGGCAGCCAGGCTGTCGGCGCCGACTTGGCTGTCGATGACGCTGATGGCTCGCGCGGCGGCCTTTTCACCGTCGGTGGCCAGTTCCTTGTCGAGCAGGCCGTCCCGATAGGGGTAGGACAGCGGCGCCCGGTAGATCTCCGGCGCGAACGGGCCGAAGCCACTCTTGTAGGGCATGGACTTGGCGGTGAGTGCCATCGCCAGGTTGGTGCGGCCGTGGTAGGCGTGGTCGAACGCCACCACGGCGGGCTTACGGGTATACGACCGTGCGACCTTGATGGCGTTCTCGACCGCCTCGGCGCCCGAGTTGAACAGCACCGAGCGCTTTTCGCCGGAACCCGGGGTAATTCGATTGAGCTCTTCGGCGACGGCGATGTACTGCTCGTATGGCGTCACCATGAAGCAGGTGTGGGTGAATTCGGCCACCTGCGCGCGTACCGCGTCCACGACCCGGGGGGAGGAGTTGCCGATCGTGGTTACCGCGATGCCGGAACCCAGGTCGATGAGCCGATTCCCGTCGACATCCTCGACGATGCCGCCGCCGGCCCGCGCCACGAACACCGGCATGGTGATGCCCACACCGCGGGACACCGCCGCGGCCCGGCGTTTGGTCAGTTCCAGCGATGCGGGACCCGGGATTTCGGTGACCAGCTGGCGACTCTGTTCGAGAGCGGGCACTTCTTCTCCTCGCAAGGGGGTGGCGTGGTGATCGAGCCTATCCGCAGACGACGGCGTTCTGCAGCGGCGTTTGTACGCATGGGATGCTGTCAACATGGTCGCCGGGTCGCCGCAACCTCGACGTTGTTCGGCAGCAGATCGCCGCTGGCTCCTCGTTGGGTATGCAGGTATCGTCGGCTTCTTCGCGGTCGAAGCGTTGGCCCGCAAGCCCGGCACCGCGTCGAGTTTGGTTGCCTCGAAAGACGATCGAGGTACCACCCGCACGATAGTGACCGCCTACGTCGTTGCGATGCCGTTGCCCCTGGTGTTCACCCGAATCCGCATCGGGCAACTTCCGCCAGTGAGCGGTCCAGTGGGGCTGGTAATGCAGGCCATTGGACTCGCGCTGCGAGCCTGGTCGATGCGCACTCTCGGCACCTCCTATACGCGGACCCTGCGCACCGCAGACCAACAGCACGTCGTCGACGCCGGCCCGTACCGACTTGTCCGCCACCCGGGATACACGGGCTCCCTGCTGACATGGGCGGGCTTCGCGCTCACCTCACGCAGCATTCCCGTCATCCTTCTGGCGGCCGCATTGCTGGGTCGGGCCTACCAGCAACGCATCGTTGCAGAGGAGGAACTGCTCAAGCGAGAGTTGTCCGACTATGCCGATTACATGCAGCGCACCAAAAAGCTTGTCCCATTCGTCTGGTGACGCGCCATCGACTATCGGTTGAGCAACGAGTCGACGTTGGTGTGAAAGAGACCGGGCATTTCCTGCTGCTCGCAGCCCATCCGCCGATAGTCGTCCAGCGGCGTCGCGGTTCCCTCGGAGTGGGGATAGTCGCTGCAGAACATGAACACGTCGCCGGTCATCTTGGCCAGCTGCTTGGGGTTCTCGTACGAGAAGGAGGACACCCGGACATGGTCGAGAAAGTACTCGCTCGGTCGCCGGGACAGTTTCGCCACCGGCTTGCCGTTGAGCTGGGTGGTGAAGGCGGACGCACCGTCCAACATCATCAGAAACTGCGGCACCCAGGCGGAGCTGAGCTCGACCACGCCGAAGCGTAGACGTGGATGACGGTCGAAGACGCCATGCAGGATCAGGTCGGACAACGCCAGTGCCGGCGGCACCCACAGAAATACCGCCTCAGTGGCAGGCACCAGATCCTGCACCGGATCGTCCTGATACCAGCAATCGTCGAAGACCCGCACCTGATCGGCGACGTGAAACACCGGCGTGACGGCGTGGTCGACGAATGCGGACCAGATCCGGTCGTGCTCAGGGTGCGACAGTTCCCGGCCGTCCACCGGCCCGGCGCCGATCATGGCCAGCGTGATACCGGCGCCCGCCAGCGTATCCAGCTCGGCCTCGAGCCACTCCGGGTCGCGCAACGTCAGATGTGCGACCGGATGCAGTCGCCCACCACCTTCAGCTCGCACGACCGCGCACCATCGGTTCCATGCCGTCATGTTGGCGGTCATCGCCGGAAGCGACGGCGACAGGCGGCGCTCCCAGAGCAGGCCGAAATTGGGGAACAGAACTGCCTCATCGAGTCCCGCCTCGTCGAGCCAGCGAAGGCGGGACGCGGGCTGCCAGTAGGCGGCGGGCAACGCTTCGTCGTACCGATAGGAGGCGGGCTCGCCGGCCCGTTGACGGTTGCGGTGCTCCCCGCAGGACGCGGTGTTGCCGGGAAGGTGGACGTCGGCTAGGCCAAGGTGGGCGCCGTGCCAGCTGAGCCAGGTGTAGCCGAGTTCGTCGTCGACCAGGCTCAGCGCGTCGTCGCGTGCAGCCGGGTCGATGTGGTCGGCCCACAGCGAACGGCTCTCGTAGAGGTGCTGGTCCGAGTCGACGATGCGAGTCACACCGCCAGTTGTCCCACCGCCACCCTGCTGCGTCAAGGCCTCGAGGTGCGGCGGTCGGTTGCGACCTGCGGTAATGGCACACTGGGACCGTTACGAGGTGGATGACCTCCGGGTCGGTCTGGCACCGACCCTGGAATACCAATACGAAAGACAGGCGCGTCGATGGAGAGTTTGATCTTGTTCTTGCCGTTCCTGCTCATCATGGGCGGGTTCATGTACTTTGCGTCGCGTCGGCAGCGGCGAGCGATGCGGGCGACCATCGACCTGCACGAGTCATTGCAGCCCGGTGACCGGGTGCACACCACTTCCGGACTGGAGGCCACCGTCGTCGCGATCACCGACGACACCGTTGACCTCGAGATCGCGCCCGGTGTGGTGACCAGGTGGATGAAGCTGGCGATCCGCGACCGGATCCTGCCGGACGAGCATGAAGACCTCGACGAAGACGACGGCTCCGACGACTTGGAAGAATCCGACGAATTAGAGGATCCCACCGACTCCGCCGACGAGAGCCGGGTGACCAAGGATTCCTGACCGGATTCCTGACCGACCCCGAACCGATAGACCGCTTGCGCGAAGGGCATGAGAAGGCGACACGTAGGCTCTGTCGGGGGTAAGAAACCGATTCTCAAGGAGATACAAGGAACGTGGCATCGTCTTCGGCGCCGGTGCACCCTGCCCGCTACCTGTCGGTTTTCTTGTTCATGCTCATCGGCATTTATCTGCTGGTGTTTCTCACAGGGGACAAGCGAGCCGCAACCAAGCTCGGCATCGATCTTCAGGGCGGCACCCGCGTCACGTTGACCGCGCGCACCCCGGACGGCTCAGCCCCGAGCCGGGAGGCGTTGGCGCAGGCGCAGCAAATCATCAGTGCGCGGGTCAACGGGCTTGGCGTCTCCGGTTCGGAGGTCGTTGTCGACGGCGACAACCTGGTCATCACGGTCCCCGGAAACGACGGCAACGAGGCTCGCAACCTGGGACAGACCGCACGGCTGTACATCCGGCCGGTGCTCAATTCGATGCCGGCGCAAAGCGCTGAACCCAAGCCTGCGCCAGACCAGCCTGCTGGAACGCCGCCCGGGGCTCCTCCCGGCCCGGGTGGGCCTGCGCCCGGCGCACCGGCGCCGACGGGCCAACCGGCCCCGACCGGCCAACCGGGCGCGGTCCCGCCGGCTGAGGCTCCTCCCGGTCCGGGCGGGCCGGCGACCGGCCAACCGGGGGCCCAACCGCGGCCCTATCCGCAGGAGCCGCCGCCAACACCCAGCCCAGCGCCAAGTCCGGCACCCGGGGCGCCGGCGGAGGGGTTGCCGCCGGCCGAGCAGCCTGCGCCGCCCGATCCGCGCAAGGATCTCGCCGAGCGCATTGCCGAGGAGAAGAAGTGGCGGCAGAGCACCCGCCAGGGCGTTCAGTTCCTTGCCCTGCAGTTCGAGGCCACCCGCTGCGACAAAGAGGACATTCTGGCCGGCAACGACGACCCGAATCTGCCCCTGGTGACCTGCTCGACCGACCATAAGGTGGCGTATCTACTGGCACCGTCGATCATCAGTGGCGACCAGATCCAAAACGCCACGTCGGGCATGAACCAGCGCGGCGTCGGCTACGTCGTCGATCTGCAATTCAAGCCCGCGGCGTCAAATACCTGGGCTGACTTCACCGCTGCCCATGTCGGTACCCAGACCGCGTTCACCCTGGACTCGCAGGTGGTCAGCGCCCCGATGATCCAAGAAGCTATCCCCGGCGGCCGGACCCAGATCACCGGTGGAGATCCGCCGTTCACCGCCTCAACCGCGCGCCAGCTTGCCAACGTCCTGAAGTACGGGTCGCTGCCGCTGTCCTTCGAATCTTCAGAAGCCCAAACCGTTTCAGCGACACTGGGATTGACCTCGCTGCGAGCGGGTCTGATCGCGGGTTCGATCGGCTTGATCCTGGTGTTGCTGTATTCGTTGGTATATTACCGGGTATTGGGGTTGCTGACGGCTTTGTCGCTAGCCGCTTCCGGTGCAATGGTTTTCGCGATCCTGGTGCTCTTGGGCCGATACATCAACTACACCTTGGACCTTGCCGGTATCGCGGGTTTGATCATCGGTATCGGTACCACTGCCGACTCATTTGTGGTGTTTTTCGAACGCATCAAAGACGAGATTCGTGAAGGCCGTTCGTTCCGGTCAGCGGTGCCACGAGGCTGGGTGCGGGCACGCAAGACGATCGTGTCGGGCAACGCCGTCACCTTCCTGGCCGCTGCGGTGCTGTACTTCCTGGCGATCGGCCAGGTGAAGGGATTCGCTTTCACTTTGGGCCTCACCACGATCCTCGACCTGGTGGTGGTGTTCTTGGTGACCTGGCCGCTGCTGTACCTGGCCTCCAAGTCTCCGACGCTGGCAAAGCCGGCGTACAACGGCCTGGGAGCTGTTCAGCAGGTCGCCCGCGAACGCCGGGCTTCGTCGCAGGTGAAGACGGGACGGGGATAGCGCGATGGCCTCCAAAGGCAAGACCGAAGCGGATGCGACCGAAATCACCGAAGCCTCCGGTGCCGTGGAGCTGACCGACAGCACCACCCAGCTGCCGCGCCATAGCTTTATTTCCCGGCTCTACACCGGCACCGGTGCGTTCGAGGTGGTCGGGCGGCGCCGGCTCTGGTATGCCATCAGCGGTGCGATCGTTGCGGTCGCGATCGTCAGCATCGTCCTGCGCGGCTTCACGTTCGGGATCGATTTCAAGGGCGGCACCACGGTGTCGTTCCCGCGCGGCAGCGCCCAGACCGCGCAGGTGTCCGATGTCTTCAAGAAGACCATCGGCAGTGACCCGGAATCGGTGGTCATCGTCGGCAACGGCGCTTCAGCGACGGTGCAGATTCGCTCGGAAACGTTGTCCAACGACCAGACGACGAGACTGCGCAACGCCCTGTTCGACGCGTTCCAGCCCAAGGGGACCGACGGTAAGCCCAGTAAGCAGGCCATCAGCGACTCGGCGGTCTCGGAGACCTGGGGCGATCAGATCACCAAGAAGGCGTTGATCGCGCTGGTGGTGTTCCTGGCACTGGTCAGCCTGTACATCACCGTGCGCTACGAGCGCTACATGACGCTCGCCGCCCTCGCGGCGATGTTCTTCGACCTGACCGTTACCGCGGGCGTGTACTCGCTGGTGGGCTTCGAAGTCACCCCGGCCACGGTCATCGGCCTGCTGACGATCCTCGGTTTCTCCCTCTACGACACCGTCATCGTGTTCGACAAGGTCGAGGAGAACACCCAGGGCTTCCAGCACACCACCCGGCGCACCTTCGCCGAGCAGGCCAACCTGGCGATCAACCAGACGTTCATGCGCTCGATCAACACCAGCCTGATCGGGGTGCTGCCGGTGCTGGCGCTGATGGTGGTGGCGGTGTGGCTGCTGGGCGTCGGCACGCTGAAGGACCTGGCGCTGGTGCAGCTGATTGGCATCATGATCGGCACTTACTCCTCGATATTCTTCGCCACTCCGCTGCTGGTGACCATGCGTGAGCGCACCGAGCTGGTGCGCACCCACACTCGCCGGGTCGTCAAGCGGCGCAGCCCCGGCTCGCGAGCGGGTGCAGAAACGGCCCCCGACGAGAGCGAAGCCGAAACCGCGGAGGAAGCGAAATCCTCCGGCGAAGAATCGGTCCGGGAGGGCACGCAGGACAGCACGGAGACCGCCACTGCGGCCACCGGGTCCAGCAAGCCGGCGCCGAACAAGCCAGCGCCCGGTGCACGGCCGGTGCGGCCCACCGGTAGCCGCCGTCCAACCGGCAAGCGAAACACCGGCCGGCGGTAGTCACGATGGCCACCTGGTGTCGGCAAACTGGGGGCGATATTGGCTTGCAGGCCGGCTGGCGGGGTCTAAAAGGGTCCGCAACCGTTGGTTTGACTGGGCTGGTCGGGATGCTGGTGGCGGCCTGCACGCTGACCGCGTGTTCCGGTAGCGCCGCCTCGCAGGTCGATTACGTGGTCGACGGCCCGCTGGTCAGCTACAACACCAACACCGTCGTCGGTGCCGCATCGGCCGGAGCGCAAGCATTTGCCCGCACGGTCACCGGTTTCGGCTATCACGGGCCCGACGGACAGGTCGTCGCCGACCACGATTTCGGCACCATCTCGGTCGTGGGCGGTGCACCGTTGGTGCTCGACTACCAGATCGCCGACAACGCCGTCTACTCCGACGGCAAGCCGGTGACCTGCGACGATCTCGTGCTCACCTGGGCCGCCCAGTCCGGCCGGTTTCCCGGCTTCGACGCCGCAACCCAGGCCGGCTACGTCGACATCGCCAACATCGAGTGCATACCGGGGCAAAAGAAGGCCCGAGTGTCTTTCGTTCCGGACCGCAGCGTCGTCGACTACACCCAACTGTTCGGCGCGACCTCGATGATGCCGTCGCACGTGATCGCCGACCAGCTGAATGTCGATGTGACCGCAGCGCTGCTGAGCAACAACGCGCCGTTGGTGCAACAGATCGCGCGGCTGTGGAATACCACCTGGGACCTCAAGCCCGGCGTGGATCTCAAGCGCTTCCCCTCCTCGGGACCGTACAAGATCGAATCAATCTTGGACGGTGGCGCAGTGGTGCTCGTCGCCAACGACCGTTGGTGGGGCCCCAAAGCGATCACCAAACGGATAACCGTATGGCCGCAGGGCCCCGATATTCAGGACCGGGTCAACAACCGCAGCGTCGACGTGGTCGACGTCGCGGCCGGTTCGTCGGGAGCGCTGGCCACCCCGGATAACTACGAGCGCACCGATTCGCCGTCGGCCGGCATCGAGCAGCTGATCTTCGCGCCGCAGGGACCGCTGGCGCCGGCCAAGGCCCGCCGCGCGTTCGCACTGTGTACGCCACGCGACACGATCGCGCACGACGTAGGGGTGCCGATCGCCAATTCACGCCTGGAGCCGGCCACCGACGATGCGGTCGCCCAGGGCGACGGTGCCACCGAGGCCGCCCAGTTCAGCAAGGCGGACCCCGCCGCCGCCCGCGATGCACTGGGCGGTTCGCCGCTGACGGTGCGGATCGGCTACCAGGGACCCAACGCGCGACTGGCGGTCACCGTCGGAAACATCACCAAATCGTGCGCCGCGGCCGCTGTCACCGTCGTAAACGTCACCTTGGACTCCTCGGGCCCGCAGGCGCTCAAGGACGGAAAGATCGACGTGCTGCTGGCCAGCACCGGTGGAGCCACCGGCAGCGGATCGACCGGATCGTCGGCGATGGATGCTTACGACTTGCACAGCGACAACGGCAACAATCTGTCCCGTTACGCGAATGCCCAAATCGACGGCATAATCGGCGCGCTCGCGGTATCTGCTGACTCCGCCGAGCGGGTCCGGCTGCTGGCAGAGAGTGCCCCGGTACTCTGGGGCGATATGCCGACTTTGCCCCTATACCGGCAACAGCGCACGTTGCTGATGTCGAAGAAAATGTATGCCGTCAGCAAGAATCCGACCCGCTGGGGCGCGGGCTGGAACATGGACCGATGGGCGTTAGTCCAATGATAAGTGTCAGCGGGACTGCACCCGTGGCCGACCTCATCGCGTCGCTGACCCGGGATGTGGCCGATTTTCCCGAGCCGGGAGTCCAGTTCAAAGACCTCACCCCGTTGTTCGCCGACCGGACGGCGATGGCGGCAGTTATCGATGCGCTGGCCGACATCGCATCCGGCGCCGACCTGGTGGCCGGCATCGAATCCCGCGGGTTTCTGGTAGCGGCGGCCGTCGCCGCCCGACTGGGCACCGGCGTGCTGTCCATCCGCAAAAGCGGCAAGCTGCCGCCGCCGGTGCTCACCGAGGACTACGACCTGGAGTATGGCGACGCCAGCATCGAGATTCCCGCCGATGGCATCGACCTGCGGGGCCGCAACGTCGTGATCATTGACGACGTGCTGGCCACCGGCGGCACCCTCGCTGCGGCGACCCGGTTGCTCGAGCGCGCCGGGGCCCACGTGACCGCGGCGGCGGTGGTCGTGGAACTCACCGCGCTGGGTGGTCGCGCGGCGGTCGCGCCGTTGGCAGTGCACAGCTTGAGCCGCGCCTAGCCCCGCGATTTTGGCGATATCCTCGAGGTCGGAGGTGACCAACGTGGCGGACGATCAGAGCACGGCGCAAGCTGTTGAGGCGCCCGTGGAAGCGCCGCCGGTCCACGAGCCACCGGAGCCGCCGGCCGAGACCCTGAAGACTCCCAGCAGCGCGTCTCGCCGGGTCCGGGCCCGGCTGGCCCGGCGGATGACCGCCCAGCGCAGCACCCTGAATCCCGTGCTCGAGCCGCTGGTGGCGGTGCACCGGGAAATCTATCCCAAGGCAAATCTGTCGATGCTGCAGCGAGCCTTCGAGGTCGCCGACCAGAGGCACGCCACTCAGTTGCGGCATTCCGGTGATCCATACATCACCCACCCGCTGGCCGTCGCCAACATTCTGGCCGAATTGGGCATGGACACCACCACTTTGGTGGCCGCGCTATTGCACGACACCGTCGAGGACACTGGTTACACACTCGAGGCGCTGTCCGAGGAATTCGGCGAAGAGGTAGGCCATCTCGTCGACGGCGTGACCAAGCTGGACCGGGTGGTGCTGGGCAGCGCCGCCGAAGGCGAGACCATCCGCAAGATGATCACCGCGATGGCCCGCGATCCGCGGGTGCTGGTGATCAAAGTAGCCGACCGGCTGCACAACATGCGCACCATGCGCTTCCTGCCGCCGGAAAAGCAGGCGCGCAAGTCCCGCGAGACGTTGGAAGTCATTGCGCCCCTGGCGCATCGGCTGGGTATGGCCAGCGTCAAGTGGGAGTTGGAAGACCTGTCGTTCGCCATCTTGCACCCCAAGAAGTACGAGGAGATCGTTCGGCTGGTCGCCGGCCGCGCGCCATCCCGGGACACCTACCTGGCCAAGGTCCGTGCCGAGATCATCAACACCCTCAACGCGTCGAAGATCAAAGCCACGGTGGAGGGCCGCCCCAAGCACTACTGGTCGATCTATCAGAAGATGATCGTCAAGGGGCGAGACTTCGATGACATCACCGATCTGGTCGGCATTCGCATCCTGTGCGACGAGATCCGGGACTGCTACGCCGCTGTCGGCGTGGTGCATTCGCTGTGGCAGCCGATGGCGGGACGGTTCAAGGATTACATCGCCCAGCCGCGATACGGTGTGTACCAGTCATTGCACACCACTGTCGTTGGGCCGGAGGGCAAGCCGCTGGAAGTGCAGATTCGCACCCGCGACATGCACCGCACCGCCGAATACGGCATCGCAGCGCACTGGCGCTACAAGGAAGCCAAGGGCCGCAACGGCGTTCCGCATCCGCACGCCGCTGCCGAGATCGACGATATGGCCTGGATGCGTCAGCTGCTCGACTGGCAACGGGAGGCCGCAGACCCGGGTGAGTTCCTGGAGTCGTTGCGCTATGACCTTGCGGTGCAAGAGATCTTCGTGTTCACGCCGAAGGGCGACGTCATCACCCTGCCGACCGGGTCGACGCCGGTGGACTTCGCCTACGCGGTGCACACCGAGGTCGGCCACCGCTGCATCGGTGCCAGGGTCAACGGGCGGCTGGTGGCGCTGGAACGCAAGCTGGAAAACGGGGAAGTTGTCGAGGTTTTCACATCCAAGGCGCCCAACGCCGGGCCGTCGCGGGACTGGCAGCAGTTCGTGGTGTCGCCGCGCGCCAAGACGAAGATCCGGCAGTGGTTCGCCAAGGAACGGCGTGAGGAGGCGCTGGAGGCTGGCAAAGAGGCGATGGCGCGTGAGGTACGCCGCGGCGGACTTCCGTTGCAGCGCTTGGTGAATGGCGAGTCCATGGCGGCAGTGGCCCGTGAACTGCACTACACTGACGTCTCCGCGCTCTACACCGCGATCGGCGAGGGGCGCGTGTCGGCTCGACACGTGATGCAGCGGCTGCTGGCCGAACTTGGTGGTATCGACCAGGCCGAAGAGGAGCTGGCCGAACGGTCTACGCCGGCGACCATGCTGCGGCGCCCGCGCAGCAATGACGACGTCGGGGTCTCGGTCCCCGGCGCCCCTGGCGTGCTGACCAAGCTGGCCAAATGCTGTACGCCGGTGCCGGGCGACCAGATCATGGGGTTCGTCACCCGCGGCGGCGGGGTCAGCGTGCACCGCACCGACTGCACCAACGCCGCGTCGCTGCAGCAGCAGGCCGAGCGCATCATCGAGGTGCTCTGGGCGCCGTCGGCGTCGTCGGTGTTTCTGGTGGCCATTCAGGTCGAGGCGCTCGACCGGCACCGGCTGCTGTCGGACATAACGCGGGTGCTCGCCGACGAGAAGGTGAACATCCTGTCGGCGTCGGTCACCACCTCCGGTGACCGGGTGGCGATCAGCCGGTTCACCTTCGAGATGGGTGACCCCAAGCATCTCGGGCATCTACTCAACGTTGTGCGCAACGTCGAAGGCGTTTACGACGTCTACCGGGTGACCTCCGCGGCCTAGCGGCCGCTTAGCCGAGCTCCACCGAGTTGATCGTGACCGTGGCGGCAGGAAGGCCGTCGTCACCACCACCCAAAACGCCAGCCCTTGGCGATCTTGTCGATCGTCGCCAGGCCCGCCTCGTCGATTGTGCCGAACACTGTGTACACCCCGTATACGCCATGGTGCCCATCGTGTGCCGGGTGTGGGTGAGCGCGGTGTCGGCGGCGGTCCGGGCGATCCCGAAGTCGATCAGGTAGACGAAATCTCGCGCGGTGGTGACCAAGATGTTCGATGGCTTGATATCGCGATGTATCAATCCCACCTGGTGGGCGCTATCTGATGCCGTGCCGCTCCGCGTTTAGTCGAGCAGTAGCGACTTGATGGTGACTTCGATGGCCGGCGGCCCGTCTTCGCCGCCGCCGGCGACGCCGGCCTTGGCGATCTTGTCCAGGGTGGCCAGCCCGTCAGCCTGGATGGTGCCGAAGATGGTGTATTCGGGCGGCAGCTGCGAGTCCTTGTAGACCATGAAGAACTGGCTGCCGTTGGTGTTGGGTCCGGCGTTGGCCATCGCCAGGGTGCCGCGCGGATAGAGGACCGGCTCCTCCAGCTTGGGGTCATTCGGCGGGTACTGGTCAGTCGGGTACTCGTTCGCGAACTGGTAGCCCGGACCTCCGGTGCCGTCGCCCTTGGGGTCGCCGCATTGCAAGACGCCCAGCGTCGGCGAGGTGGTCAGCCGGTGGCATTTGGTGTTGTTGAAGAAGCCCTGGCCGACCAGGCTGGCGAAACTGTTGACCGTGCAGGGTGATTCGTTGTTGGCCAGCATCAGGCCGATGTTGCCCTGGTTGGTCACCATGCTGGCACTCACTTGGGCCGGATCGGCCGGCACCTTGCCGGTCCGCGGCGGCTTGACCGGCTTGGCGGCCGGATCCGGCGACGCCGGGTACTGGCAGTTGGCGCCCAGGTTGGCCGACGGCTTGAAGGGCGGCAACGGCGGAACCGGCCCCGTCTGCGGAGCCGTAGCCGTAGTGGTCTGCGGCGTGCTGCCGGTCGTGGTCGTTGCTGCGGTATTGCTTTTGTGCTCGTGTTTGGTGTTGATGACTGCGATGACTACCACGGCGATCACGGCCACTGCCGCAATTGAGCCGCCAGCGATCACCAGGATCCGGCGCCATCGGGCTTGCTTTGCGCGGCGTTCCAGCTGCCGTTCCAGTTTGCGCTTGGCTGTGGCACGTCGCTGTTCGTTGGTCGGCACGGCCGGTATGCCTCCATGGTTGGTAATTCGGGGCCGAGGTAGCCTGCTCAGGCTAATGTGGGCGCCGCGACCCGTGTCAAGCGGGCCCATGCTCTCGGAGTTCGTTAGCGGGCCGCCGCGTGGCCCGCATCGGCGCCGGAGGCCGGGGGATGGGAAACTGGGAACCGTGTTGATCACCGGATTTCCCGCTGGGGTGTTGCAGTGTAACTGTTACGTGCTGGCCGAGCGGTCCGGAACCGACGCCGTCATCGTGGACCCAGGGCAGGGTGTGATGGGCCCGCTGCGGCGCATCCTCGACGAGAATCGGCTGACCCCGGCCGCAGTGCTGCTCACCCACGGGCACATCGACCACATGTGGTCTGCCCAGAAGGTTTCCGACACCTATGGCTGCCCCACCTACATCCATCCCGAGGACCGGTTCATGCTGAAAGACCCGATCTACGGCGTGGGCCCGCGGCTGGCTCAGGTGGTTACGGGTGCTTTCTTTCGCGAGCCCAAGCAGGTGGTCGAGCTGGTCCGCGACGGCGACAAGCTCGACCTGGGCAGTGTGAGCGTCAACGTTGATCACACGCCCGGGCACACCCGCGGATCGGTGGTCTTCCGGGTCACTCAGGCGACCAAAACCGGCGCCGATGTGGTACTGACCGGCGACACGCTGTTCGAGCGCTCGGTGGGCCGCACCGACCTGTTCGGCGGCAGCGGCCGGGACTTGCTGACCTCGATCGTCGACAAGCTCTTGGTGCTCGACGACATGACGGTGGTATTGTCCGGGCACGGCAACTCCACCACCATCGGCGCAGAGCGGCGTTTAAATCCGTTCCTCGAAGGCCTGAGCCCGTGACGGAATTCTCGGCGTTTTCCGCACCGAAAGGGGTACCGGACTACGTCCCGCCGGAGTCGGCGCAGTTTGTCGCGGTGCGCGACGGGTTGCTCAACGCCGCTCGCCGGGCCGGTTACAGCGATGTCGAGTTACCCATTTTCGAGGACACCGCCCTATTCGCCCGCGGTGTAGGTGAATCCACCGATGTGGTGTCCAAGGAGATGTACACGTTCGCCGACCGTGGCGACCGCTCGGTGACGCTGCGGCCCGAGGGGACCGCCGGGGTGGTGCGCGCGGTGATCGAACACGGCCTGGACCGCGGCGCGCTGCCGGTGAAACTCTGTTACGCGGGCCCGTTTTTCCGCTATGAGCGTCCTCAGGCCGGTCGCTATCGGCAGCTGCAGCAGGTCGGCGTGGAGGCGATCGGCGTCGACGACCCGGCGCTGGACGCCGAGGTGATCGCCGTCGCCGATGCTGGCTTCCGCTCGCTGGGGCTTGACGGGTTCCGCCTGGAAATCACTTCACTGGGAGACGAGAGCTGCCGCCTGCAATACCGGGAACTGTTGCAGGAGTTCCTCTTTGCGCTTGACCTCGACGAGGAAACCCGAAGGCGCGCCGAGATCAATCCGTTGCGGGTGCTCGACGACAAACGACCCGCGGTGCGGGCGATGACGGCCGACGCGCCGGTGCTGCTCGATCACCTGTCCGATGTCGCCAAGCAGCACTTCGACACCGTGCTGGCTCACCTGGATGCGCTTGGGGTGCCCTACGTCATCAACCCGCGAATGGTGCGCGGGCTGGATTACTACACCAAGACCGCCTTCGAGTTCGTGCACGATGGCTTGGGCGCACAATCCGGCATTGGTGGCGGAGGCCGTTATGACGGTCTGATGCGCCAGCTCGGCGGACAGGATTTGTCGGGCATCGGATTCGGGCTGGGGGTGGACCGCACGTTGCTGGCGCTGCGCGCCGAGGGCAAAAGCGTGGGGGAGACCACGCGCTGCGACGTGTTCGGGGTGCCGCTGAGCGAGCCGGCCAAACTCGAGTTGGCGGTGCTGGCCGCACAGCTGCGTGCCACCGGTGTCCGCGTCGACATGGCCTACGGTGACCGCGGACTCAAAGGCGCGATGCGCGCGGCCGACCGTTCCGGTGCCCGTATCGCATTGGTATTAGGCGACCGTGATATCGAGTCCGGGACGGTCGGGGTGAAGGATCTCGCGACGGGCGAGCAGGTGTCGGTGGCGATGGATTCGGTTGTCGGCGAGGTGCTTTCGCGGCTGGGCCGCTGGTCGGCGTAATTAAATCACTTGCGCCACTTAAGTTTCACTGGTTTCGGCACGGGGGATTTTGTCGGTGGCCTGACATAGCATTCGAACATGCTTTCGAGTAGTCGTGAGGAGATCCAAGAGGATTTCGACGCGCTGCGCACCGTGGTGTCCCGGGTGCTCGGGCATTCGTATGACGCGTTGACGACACCGGAGCGGCTGGCGTTGTTGGAGCGGCTCGAGCAGGAGACTCGGCGGCTGCGGGTGCCGGGGCATGAGTTGATCAATCAGATTGCCGAGCAGTCCGACTCGACCGAGCTGGGCGGCAAGCTCTCTCACGCGTTGGCTGACCGGTTGCGCATCACTCGTAGTGAGGCCAGCCGGCGGGTGGCTGAGGCCGCCGATTTGGGGCCGCGCCGCGCACTGACCGGCGAGCAGCTGCCACCGTTATTGACTGCGGCGGCCGCGGCCTTGCGCGACGGCAAGATAGGTCCAGCCCATATAGCGGTGATCCGGCAGTTCTTCGACCAGCTGCCGTGTTCGGTGGACCACGACACCCGAGAATGCGCCGAGAAGCATTTGGCCAAGCTGGCCACCCAGTTTCGCCCCGATCAAGTCGCCAAGCTGGCCGACCGGCTCGCCGACTGTCTTAACCCCGACGGGAAATTCACCGACGAGGATCGTGCCCGCCGCCGCGGACTGACCCTGGGCAAACAAGACAGTGACGGGATGTCACCGTTGCGCGGGTGGTTGACTCCCGAAGCGCGCGCCACCGTAGAGGCGGTGTTGGCCAAGTTGGCCGCCCCCGGCATGTGCAACCCCGACGACGAGACGCCAGTCGTCGACGGCGCAGCCGGTGAGGTGGGGGTACCTCCCGCTTGCGGGGGCGCGGTTCAGCGCGACACCCGCAGCCCGGCCCAGCGCAACCACGATGGACTCAACGCGGCCCTGCGCGCGGTGTTGGCCAGCAGAAAGTTAGGCCAGCACAACGGGTTACCGGCATCGATCATCGTGACCACCACACTCAAAGACCTCGAATCGGCAGCCGGCAAGGGGCTCACCGGTGGGGGCACGCTGCTGCCCATGTCCGACGTGATCCGCCTGGCCCGCCATGCACATCACTACCTGGCCATCTTCGACAAGGGCAAAGCCCTGGCGCTGTATCACACCAAACGGCTGGCCACACCCGGTCAGCGAATCGTGTTGTACGCCA
>CAVYAU010000009.1:0-524271 GCA_963766535.1 uncultured Actinomycetota bacterium
TCGGCGCCGCCCCGCGCACCGAGTGGCTTGACGGGGTGCTGGCCCGCGACAACCACGGCTTCATCCTCACCGGCCCGGACCTGCGAAACGTGTGCGGCTGGACGTTGGACCGTCCACCCCACCACCTGGAAACCAGCGTCCCGGGCGTGTTCGTCGCTGGCGATGTGCGGTCGGCGTCCGCCAAACGGGTCGCGGCCGCGGTCGGCGAAGGATCGATGGCCGTAATGCTGGTCCACCGCTACCTGTCGGAGTCCTAGTGGGGTCGGAGGGCATGACCAGCAAGCTGCCGTGTGAGCCCGACGAGCTGCGCACCCTGTTCCTGTTCGAGGCCCTCACCGACGAGCAGCTTGCGATGTTGTGCGCAAACGGGCACATCGAGAGCTTCCAACCCGGGCCGATCTGCGTCGAGGGCGAGCCGGCCACCTGCTTCTACGTCCTCATCGAAGGCGAGCTGGCGATGTCGAAGCTCTCCGGCGGCCAGGACATCGAAACCAACCGGACCTCGCAGCGCGGCGTGTACTGCGGCGCCTGGCAGGCGTTCACCGGCGAGCAGCAGCAGGCCTACAGCACGTCGGTGCACGTGACCAAGCCGTCGCGGTTCTTCGTGATGGACGCACCCGCTTTCGCCCACTTCATGCAGGACCAGTTCCCGATGGCGGTCCACCTGCTCGACGGCATCGCGGTCGGCACCGAGCGGACCCGCCGGATCATCGACAACCGGGAGAAGCTGCTGGCGCTGGGCCAGTTATCGGCCGGGCTGACCCACCAGCTGAACAACCCCGCCGCAGCCACTGCGCGAGCCGCCGCCGAGCTGCGCGATCGGGTCGCCGGCATGCGGCAGAAACTGGCGATGCTCGCCGATGGCACCTTCACCCCGGACGCGCTGCGCGCTCTGGTGCGGCTCCAGCAGGAGGTCGTCGAGCAGGTCGCCAAGTCGACGTCGCGGCACATGAGCGCGATCGAGACCGCCGACTCCGAGGACGCCGTCGGCGAGTGGCTGGAGGACCATGGCATCGACGGCGGATGGGAAATCGCGCCGACATTCGTCGAAGGCGGCATCGACACCGATTGGTTGGAGCGGATTTCCGCGGTTGCCGACGAGCTCGCGTCGACATCATTGGAGGGGGCTATCCGCTGGCTCAACTACACCGTCGAAATCGAGCTGCTGCTGAACCAGATTTGCGAAGCGAGCAAACGGATTTCGGCGTTGGTCGCCGACGCCAAACAGTATTCTCAGCTCGACCGCGCCCCGTTCCAGGTCGCCGATGTGCACGAACTGCTGCGCAGCACGCTGGTGATGTTCGCCGACCGGTTGGGCAAAGACACCGGCAACGACACCAAAGCCATCACGGTGGTCAAGGAATTCGACCAATCGCTTCCCGAAATCCCTTGCTATCCTGGCGATCTCAACCAGGTATGGACCAACATCATCGATAATGCGATCGCCGTGATGCGCGATGAGGGCGGCACCCTGACCGTCCGCACCGGCAGGGAAGGGGAAAAGATGGCCCGGGTCGAGATCTGCGACACCGGACCCGGGATCCCCGACGACGTGCGCGAGCACATCTTCGAGCCCTTCTTCACCACCAAACCGTTCGGGGAAGGCACCGGCCTCGGGCTGGATCTGGCGTGGAACATCGTCGTCAAGAAACATCGAGGGGATCTGCGAGTGGAGTCCGTACCCGGCGATACGCGGTTCATCGTGCTGCTGCCGCTAAAGATCCCACCCGCCATGGATGTCGCCCTGCCGGAATAGCGGCACCGCAGCGCCGGTTGGAGACACCATGACCGATTCTGCTGCGAGTAAACCCAACCTAGGCCGGTTCGGATCGTTCGGACGCGGCGTGACGCCCCAGCAAGCCAAAGAAATCGAGTCCCTGGGCTACGGGGCCGTCTGGGTGGGTGGTTCTCCGCCCGCCGAGCTGGCCTGGGTGGAGCCCATCCTCGAAGCAACGACCACATTGCAAGTGGCCACCGGCATCGTCAACATCTGGACGGCGGCCGCCAAGCCAGTGGCCGAATCGTTCCACCGGATCGACAAGGCCTACCCTGGCCGCTTCCTGTTGGGTATCGGCGTCGGCCACCCGGAGGCTCACAGCGAATACCGCAAGCCCTACGACGCGCTGGTGGAGTATCTGGACAAGCTCGACGAGTACGGCGTGCCGGCCGACCGACGGGTGGTGGCGGCCCTGGGTCCGCGGGTACTGAAGCTGTCTGCGCAACGCAGCGCCGGCGCGCACCCATACCTGACCACCCCCGAGCACACCGCGCAGGCCCGTGAACTGATCGGCCCGTCGGCGTTCTTGGCACCCGAACACAAAGTGGTGCTGACCACCGACGCGGAGAAGGCACGTTCGGTAGGCCGCCGGGCGCTCGACATCTATTTCAATCTGACCAATTACCGCAACAACTGGAAACGACTGGGCTTCTCCGACGAGGAAGTCACCCGACGGGGCAGCGACCGTCTGGTCGACGCGGTGGTGGCTTACGGCACGCCCGAGGCGATCGCGGAACGGCTAAAAGAGCACCTCGACGCCGGCGCCGACCACGTCCCCGTGCAGGTCCTCACCAAGGATGAAAACCTGGTTTCGGCGCTGGCCGAATTGGCGGGGCCGCTTGGACTGAATCAGTCTTGAGGACGCAGAGGGGGACCTAGATGACCGAGGCAGTATCACTGAAACCCGACCTGGGCCGGTTCGGCGTATGGCTGCCTACCCGCTCAATCACACCCGACCTGGCCGCGCGGATCGAATCTCTCGGCTATGGCGCCGTCTGGATCGGCGGATCACCGGACGCCGAGCTGGCGTGGGTCGACCCGGCCCTGGCACAGACCACCTCGCTGCAACTGGCCACCGGGATCGTCAACATCTGGTCTGCGCCGGCACCGGCTGTCTCCGAGTCCTTTACCCGCATCGAAAGCGCCCACCCGGGAAGGTTCTTGCTGGGCATCGGGGTGGGCCACCGCGAACACACCCAGGAGTACGTGAAGCCCTACGACGCACTGGTTAGTTACCTCGATGAACTCGACGCCGCGCTGGTGCCGACCAGCCGTCGGGTGATCGCAGCGCTCGGGCCGCGGGTGTTGCGGCTGGCGGCGCAGCGCAGCGCCGGCGCGCACCCGTATCTGACCACGCCGGAACACACGGCCAAGGCGCGCGAACGGGTGGGGAAGTCGGTGTTCCTGGCACCGGAACACAAGGTGGTGCTCAGTACCGATGCCAACGAAGCCCGCGCGGTTGGCCGCGAGACCGTCGAACATTATCTGGGGCTGAGCAACTATGTGAACAACTGGCTGCGGCTGGGGTTCACCGAAGCCGACGTGCGCAAGCCCGGCAGCGACAAACTGATCGACGCGGTAGTGGCCTACGGCACCGCCGACGCCATTGCGAAACGTCTCAACGAGCACCTGGAGGCCGGTGCCGACCACGTCGCGATCCAGGTGCTGGGCGGCTGGAATGAAGACACACTGCTGCCCGCACTGAGCGAACTGGCGGGGCCATTAGGGCTATCTCGCACCGCGTGACCAACCCGCTCAGTTAGGGTCTGACCATGCGGCTGTTGGTCACTGGTGGCGCCGGCTTCATCGGCGCCAATTTCGTGCACAGCAGCCTGCGTGAGTACCCCGACGACTCGGTGACCGTGCTCGATACCATGACCTACGCCGGCCGGCGCGAGTCACTGGCCGATGTCGAGGATGCCATCAGGCTGGTTGAGGGCGACGTCACCGACGCCGAGCTGGTCTCCCAGCTGGTCGCCGAGTGCGACGCGGTCGTGCATTTCGCCGCTGAAAGCCACGTGGACAATGCGCTGGACGACCCGGAGCCGTTCCTGCATACCAACGTGATCGGGACGTTCACCATTCTGGAAGCGGTGCGACGCCACGGTGCGCGGCTGCACCACATCTCGACCGATGAGGTCTACGGCGACTTGGAGCTCGACGACCCCAAGCGGTTCACAGAGTCGACGCCCTATAACCCGTCAAGTCCGTACTCGGCGACCAAAGCCGGCGCCGACATGCTGGTCCGGGCCTGGGTGCGGTCGTACGGTGTGCGCGCGACGATCTCCAATTGCTCCAACAACTATGGGCCGTATCAGCACATCGAGAAATTCATCCCGCGCCAGATCACCAATGTGCTCACCGGCCGACGCCCCAAGCTGTACGGCAGCGGCGCCAACATCCGCGACTGGATCCACGTCGATGACCACAACAGCGCGGTCCGGCGAATCCTCGAAAAAGGCCAGATCGGCCGAACCTATCTGATCAGCTCCGAAGGCGAACGCGACAACCTGACCGTGCTACGCACGCTGCTGCAGATGATGGGTCGTGACCCCGACGACTTCGACCACGTTACCGACCGCGTCGGCCACGACCTGCGGTACGCCATCGACCCGTCGATGCTGTACGACGAATTGTGCTGGGCGCCAAAGCACACCGACTTTGAAGAGGGTTTGCGCACCACCATTGAATGGTACCGCGCCAACGAATCCTGGTGGCGTCCTTTGAAGGACGCCGCGGAGGCCCGCTACGAAGAACGTGGTCAGTGAGATGAAAGTTCGCCAACTCGACATTCCCGGCGCCTGGGAGATCACCCCGACAATCCATGGCGACTCCCGCGGGCTGTTCTTCGAATGGCTCACCGACCGCGAGTTCACCGCATTCGCTGGTCACCGCTTAGACGTCCGCCAAGCAAACTGCTCGGTGTCGTCGGCCGGTGTGTTGCGTGGCCTGCACTTCGCCCAGCTGCCACCGAGCCAGGCCAAGTATGTGACCTGCGTGTCCGGCTCGGTGTTCGACGTCGTCGTTGACGTCCGCCTGGGCTCACCGACATTCGGCCAGTGGGATTCAGTCCTGCTCGACGACCGGGACCGTCGCACGATCTACATCTCAGAAGGTCTGGCGCACGGCTTCCTTGCCCTGCAAGACAATTCGACGGTGATGTATTTGTGCTCGGCGGAATACAACCCGCAGCGCGAGCACACCATCTGTGCGACAGATCCGGCGCTGGCAATCGACTGGCCGCTCGTCGATGGGGCCGCCGCCAGCTTGTCCGATCGGGATGCCGCGGCCCCCAGCTTCGAGGACGTGCGCGCGTCTGGGCTCCTGCCTACGTGGGAAGAGACGCAGCGGTTCATTAGCGGTATGCGCAGCAAATAGCCGCTCGGCGGTTGTTCAGCCCTTCACGGTCGACGCCACCTGCCCTTAGAAGACATCCCAGGAGCTTGGATGTCAAGCGGCGACAGTTCGTCGATTCTGGTTGTGGTGTGACCAGGCGGTTGCCTCGTCGTAATGCGTGCGCGTTTTCAGGCAGCCGTGCAGGATGCCGACCAGCCGATTGGCGAGCTGGCGCAGTGCGGGGTGGTGGTCGAGGCCGCGGGCGCGCTGTTTGTCGTAGTAGGCGCGGGCACCGGGCGAAGCCTGCAACGCGGACTGAGCTTGTGAGATTAAGGCGTCGATCAGCCGATCGTTGTGCACGTATCGGGCGAGAGCGACCTTGCGCTTTCCCGACTGGCGGGTGATTGGGCTGGTTCCGGCATAGTTCTTGCGTGCCTTCGTATCGGCGTAACGCCCTGGGGCATCCCCAAATTCGGCGAGCACCCGAGCCGCGAGTAGCGGTCCCATCCCAGGCTGGGACAGGATGATCTCAGCGTCCGGGTGCCGGCCAAAATGCTCCTCCACCTGCCCATGCAGGGTCTTGATCTGCTCGTTGAGCACGCCGAGTATCGCTACAGCCGAGCGGGTGGTAGCGGCATATGCGCCGGTAATCACCGTGTCGCGACCGATCTGCTCGCCGCGCAGCACGGTCTGGATCCGTGTGGTCTTAGTGTCGATGTCGCGGCGGCGGGCGTGTTTGAGTGCGGCACGGATTTGGCTGCGGTTCAGCTTCGCCGCCGACGCCGGATCAGGGGCCTTGCCGAGCAGCTCGAGCGCGTCGGGAGCGTCCAGGTCGTCAAACGCCTCAAGCGCAGCAGGGAAGTACTCGCGTAGCGCATGTCGCAGCCGCTGGGTGTGGCGGGTGCGTTCCCAGATCAGCGTCTTGTGTGTTCGCGCAACCACTTTCACCGCTTCGGCGTCGGGACTGTCGGCCGCGACCGAGCGCAGCTGATGCGCATCGGTGCGGACCATGTCGGCCAGCATGTGCGCATCAGCGGTGTCGCTTTTCGCGCCGGACACCCCGTGCCGTTCCCGGTACCGAGCCGCCTGCAGCGGATTGACCGCGTACACGGTGTAACCCGCCGCGATCAGCGCAGCCACCCACGGCCCGCGGTCAGTTTCGATCCCGACCAGCACCTCGGCCTCCTCGGTGTCCTCTCGGAGTTGATCGCCGATCAACGCGTGCAGCCGAGCGACCCCGGCCGCGCCCTCTGGCAACCGTGCCTTGGCCAGCGTGCGCCCCGCCTGGTCCATCAGTTCGACATCGTGATGCTCCTCGGCCCAGTCGTCTCCCACGAACAACAATGCACCCTCCCATCTGCGGTTATCGGATCACACAAGCAGCGCAGGAGAACTCTCGGCGACCTAATGAACCAGTGCTCACGCCGCCTCGGCGGGCACGACATCCCATCAGCGATCCATTCTCCCGGCGAACCGGCGGGGGCACGATCTTCTCTTAGGACTCGAACAACTCGACGTCCAGGGCGGTGAAGTGCTCACCCACCAGCCGCTACCAGTAGCGAGTCTGCCGGATGACCGACCCGCTAACTCTCATTAGGGCGGTGGTTCGTCGTTGGCGGGTGGCGCCGGGCCGGCCTGTGCGACTTGGGCGACTAACCGGGTTTGGCGGTTGTGGTGGCGTTCGGCTGCGATGCGGTGGGCTCGGTTTTGTGCGCGGGTGGTGGTGCGCAGCGGCATCATCGCGGTTTTGTCGCCGCAGCGGTCGGCGAGGGCGAGTTCGACGGCGGGCAGGTCGCCGGTGGGGGCGCACAGGGTGGGGAACAACAGCGCACTGCCCGGGGTGGTGACGTAGACATGCCCGGAGGGCAGCGTCCAGATCACAGTTCCGTCTGGTAGCTGTCGGTCTTGCCAGCCCCAGAATGTCTTCATCAAATGATGAAGGCGGCAAAGGCATTTCACGTTCGACGGGTGGGTGGCCCCGCCGTCGCCGAACGCGATGGTGTGGTCGAGATCGCATTCGGTGGCCGGGCGGTCGCAGCCCGGCGCCCGGCAGGTCAGATCGCGCGCCCGCACGAACGCCGCCAGGTTGGCCGACGGGGTGTAGTGGGGTTCGGCGCCGACCGGCGCGATCAACGGCCGCAGCCTGCTGTTCTTCGCCAATTCGGCCACCATCTGGGCCGGGATGAGCCCGTCTGCGCCCAGCACCGATGCCGGTGTGGCGCTGCGACGCTGCAGCGTGGCTTGCTCGGCGACCACATGAATGACCACCGGGCTCGCGCGACGCGCACCGGCCGCACAGTCGGCGGCCGCGCACCGGCAGCCCAGCCGGTCGGCCCCGGCGGCCAGCGCGCCCAGCGCGTCGGCGCGGCGCTGCTCGCGGCTGCGCGGATCGTTCGGGCACACCGTGGCGGCCAGTGCGTCTAGTCGCTGATCCAGCGCCTGGGCGTCGGTGGCGAAGAGCCTGCCGTACACCTCGGCCATCCCGGCGTCGGACTCCCAGATCGAGACTTGCCGGTCACTGATGGCCTCGGCGTGGCGGCGCACCGCATCCCGATCGGCCCTGGCCACGATTCGGTCGACCTCGCCGGCCAGCTTGCCGCGCGTCATCGATGGCCACCGCGGCGCGCGCAGCGCCAGCTCGGCATCCACCCGGGCCAGCACCGCGGGATCGGTGATCAGGTCGGTGCGATACACGATGGTCTGAAACAGCCGATAGTCAATGTCGCCGGCCCTAAACACCGCGGCTACCCGCGGTAGCCGCTCGCGCATCGCCAACGCGTAGCGCAGGTAGCTGCCCGCCATCGCCAGACTGGTCTGAAACGCGGCCGCGACCTCGGCGCTTACCGCCGCCCAGGTATCTACCGCCCAATCTGCATGCTCCCCGAATTCCGCCCGGCGCAACTCGAACAACTCCCCAATCGCATCCAGGCGATCAGCAGCCGATCGGGCTTCCGCGCGCCAGGCGGCGCACATCCGATCAATCAGCGCACGCGGGCTGGCGGCATCTTGCGGCAACTGTTCGAACATATATTCGACACTAGCAGCGTGCACTGACATTGATCCTGATAAAGCCGACTGCTCACCCAACAATGCGACATCGACGACTACCGCGACCTACGCCCCACCCCCCAGACCAAAAACATCACCCTGACCGCCGCCGCCGAACACTTCGGCGTCTGGCCCACCGTTATCTCCCGCCTCGAACGCGGACTCCAACGCAACGACACACTCGCCGCCAACTACCGCCAATGGCTCAACGCCGCCTGACAACCATCCCTTGACACCAATAGGAGCATCAAGATCCTGTTCAACCAGGACTTGTTGATGATGTCCTCGCCAGTCCGCAGCGCCGGTGGTAGCCGCTGAGGTCCAGGGTGGCTTTCGGTGGCGGTCGGCCAGCGCCGTCAGGTCTCGTTTCCAAGGACTTCCTGGGCAAGCTCCCGGAGCGCGCGGCGGTCCTCGGTCAGTGCCGCACGCCCGGCCGGGGTGGCCCGGTAGACACGGCGCGCGCGGCCGTCGACGACCTGCTGCCGGGAGACCAACAGACCGTCGGCTTCGAGGCGGTGCAGGGTTGGATACAAGGTGCCGGGGCTGACCTTGTATCCATGGCGGTGCAATTCCTCCGTCAGCCACGCACCGTGGACCTCGTCATCGGCGGCGTGATGCAGGATGTGTAGCCGCACGGCGGCCCGCTGAAATTCCCGCATGTACACCACCTCAGCCCAATGGTGACGAAGCCGATATCGGATTGGGATTCTACGATGTGCGGTTCACGAGCGGCGCAGCACAGCGACGGATGTACCTCGGCCCTCGACGCCGGTTCAATGCTGCGGAGGTTTGGTGAGCCGTGCGTCCAGTGACCATCTGCCCGGGCCGGTCCACAGCAGGAAGATCAATCCGAGCAGCATCGAGAGATCGACCCGTGCGTCGTGGGCCATCCCCCAGAACCCCTCCACTCCGAGGAACCCGCCCGGCTGCAGTTCCCGGATTTTGGTCAGCACGATCGCACCGGTGATGTCGATGAGCAGCGGAAAAGCCGCGATCCGGGTCAGCAAGCCGAGGACCACCAATGTGCCGCAGACGATTTCGACCACCCCGTCTAAATCGGCGAAGAACGTTGCAGCGGGGATACCAATCCTTTCGAAGCGGCCCGGCCCCAACTGATGCGGGTACAAGAACTTCTGGATGCCCTCGCTGAGAAACACCAACCCCACCAGCAGCCGTATACAGATCACAGCGGGCGGCCCCTCGGCGTGCAGTAGCCGCCGCCATGACAGTCGGGACGAACCTGTAGCCGCCAACTCGGACTCCGATATCGTATTCCGATAACACCTGGGCGAGCCTACCTTAGCCGCTATCCACACCTGCGGGACGTGAGCTCTGACCGGCAGAATGGGCCGGCCTGGTGTTCCTGCCGGGCGCCATGACCGGACTCATCCTGGCCGGCGTACCCCCGGTGCAGGCCGTGCTCGTACAGACGGTGGTGATGTTCCTCGTCCTCAGCTCGGTTGCGGCCACCACCGTCGTGGTCACCCTCGGCCTGGTGCGTCTGGTGTTCACCCGCGACCATCGGCTGCTGCCGCTGGGTCACCGACCCGACGCCTCCGTCTCGGGTACCCACCCGAACCGATCCAAGGCATGACCCGGTCACGGGTGTTACCCCGCACCGGGGCCTAAGCCTTGCCGACTCGTCGAAGTGCGGCTGTGGATGGTCGGCCGGCCACACGTCGCCACCTGACCAAAACACCCGCCCACAGCAGCACAGTCAGCACTTCAGCGCCCACGCTGATTGCCGCGTGCGGCGATGGATCCCAACCCGGTTCAGAAAAGCCGAAAAGCCCGACAGTCCTCGACGCAGTGAAGGCGACCAGAGAGCCGCCTGCTACCGCAGCCGCGGCCCAGCGAAGCCACCCAGGACCACCTACCAGGATCAGCACAGCCACGGCGAACGAGACACTGGCCTGGATCAGGAAGGCGGTGCCGATGGTCGGGATGTATTGGTAACCGTGGACATAGAGGTAGGCATGGCTGGCGGCGCTGACAACTAACGATGCGGCGAAACCGATCCGGACCATGATACTTGTCAAAGTCATTGCAGCCTCTGCTCTTTCAAGGCCAGGGCAGTCTCGCCCCTGGTGTAACTGACCTCGCGGATGCCCAGCGCGTCGCGAAGCTTGCTGGCCGGCAGTGTGACCGGCTTGGGCGCCGGCCCATCGCCGGGATGGGGCAGCGGGTAGGCGGTCGTTGTCCCGCTGTAGAACGCCACGTCGCCTTCCGTTTTGGAAAACAATTGGTGGACATGCCCGTTGAGGCAAGTGACCGAAGAAAACCGGCGCAGGTAAGCCAGCGCCTGGGTGGCATCGTCGGTGCCCCAGCCCCAGTCCGGGTACATCGCGAACAACGGGATGTGGCTGAACACGATGATGGGGGTATCACTCGACAGCCGCGCGACGTCCTTCTCGACGAACCCCAGCTGATCGACACCCAGATGCCCAAGCTTGCCCAGGTTCAACGTGTTGACCAGTGCGATCACGTGAACGCCGGCGATGTCAAAGCTGTACCACCCGTCACCAACGGATCCCGCACCGAAGGCGTTTCGGTACTTCTGCCCCGCATCGTCGACCGAGTCGTGCTCCCCGGGCACGGTGAACACGTGTGGCGTCCTCAGGCCGCTCATCATCTGCTTCACCTGATCGAACTGATCGGGGCTGGACAGGTGCGTGAGGTCGCCGGTGTGAATGACGAAATCCGGTGTGTAGCCGAGGTTGTTGATCTGATCGATCGCGTGGCTGAATGTGCCCGAGACATCCGGGTTGGGCGCACCGGTGAAGCCGATGTGACTGTCGCTGACTTGGGCGAATCGCAAGGTGGGCCGGGCATGAGTAGCCCTGTGTCAAGCCGCGGGATGTTGATGTGTTTGCAGAACGGCCTGGAGGGCTCGGTGTTTGGTGGGGTCGTAGGCGGCGCCGTCGTGCCAGCAGCGCCAGATGATGTAGAGCCAGGCGCGGGCCAGGATTCGTACGGCGTGGGGATGGTCGTGGCCGCGGGCGATGGCGCGGTTGTAAAGATCAGCCGCCCAGACGTTGGCGTGGCGGGAGTCGCCGGCGAAGTCGCAGACTGCGTCGCGCAGTTGTTTGTCGCAGGCCCAGCGGAATCCGACCGCGCGCATCTTGCCGGATTGCCGGGTGGAGGGGGCGACGCCGGCGAGGCAGGCCAGCGATTCGGGGGTGGGGAATCGGGCGCGACAGTCGCCGATCTCGGCGAGCAGTCGGGCGGCGCGGACGGTGCCGGAGCGGGGCAGGCTGGTGAAGATGTGCGCGTCGGTGTGGGTGTTGAGTTGCTCGGTGATCTGCTCGGTGAGGGCCTTGATCTGCTCGACGAGGGTGTCGAGGGTGGCCAGCAGCGCGCGGGTGATGTGGGCTGCGGCGGTGGCCTCGTCGCCGGTGGCCCCGCGCGGGGCGGCGGCCAGGCGGGCGTGCAGCACGGCGGGATCGACGCGGCCGCAGTAGCCGACCGAGGCCAGCCACGCGGCGAGACGTTTGGTCGAGAGCCAGTCGGCGCGGTCTTGAGAATCGAAGCGGCGCAAGAACTTCAGGCTGATCGGGGAGTCCAGTTCGGCGAACAGGCCGATGGCGCCAGGAAAGACGCGCTTGAGGTGTTCACGCAGCTGGTTGGCTACCGCGACGCGGTGGGTGATGAGGTCCTTGCGGGCGCGGCAGGTTGCTCGCAGCGCGGCGGTGGCCGGGCTGTCGGGGGTCAACGGTCGCAGCCGGGCGCGGTCGGTGCGCAGGGTGTCGGCCAGCACGAACGCGTCGAATCGGTCGTCCTTGTTGCCGGCCGAGCCGTACCGGCTGCGCAGGTTCTTCAGTTGATTCGGGCTGATGACGACCACGGTGATCCCGGCGTCGAGCAGGGCGTCGACCATCGGCCCGTCGGGGCGTTCGATGGCCACCTCCTCGACGCCGTGACGGGCCAGCGTGTCGCGCAGCTGCCGCAGTCCGGCGGCGCTGTGCTCGACAGTCAGCCGCAGGATCTGACGGCCGCGGGCGTCGACCACAGATACTGCGTGGTCGTCACGGGCCCAGTCGATACCGCACGTCAGTCCGTTGACGGGTTCTTCGGGAAGGGTGTTTCTGGCAGACTTCATGTCAGCCTCCTCGCTGCTAGACCCAGTGGGGAGGCACCCTTATCTCGGTGCCGGGGCGCGGCTGCCGCTTCGCTCACTGTTCGGCGCTCCACGGCGCTCAGCCCTGTCGACGGTCGGCACGCCCCGGGTAACCGCCGGGCCTCGCAGAACTCATGCTGGACGTCCACGCGTCAAGCGAGCAGGGCGATGACCCAGCGGCCACCTCGGGTGCATCGGCGACCCATCCGAGATCACCGACACACCGGATGGTGCACCAGCGACCCCACTCTCAAGATCACCGACACACGGATGGTGCACCAGTGAGCGCGCTCGGCTGCCGCGGCGCCGGCGACATGTGAGATCACCTCGATCAATATCAGCTCGGGTTACACCTGGGGTCAGGGCCCGGCAAGTGAGGCTTCGTCGACCGTCAGCTGCTCCAGCTTCGCGGCGGTGGCCGATAGCGCCGACTGGGTCATGCGCAGTATCCGATCCCGCACCCGGGGCTTCCCCGACCCCGGCGCCTGCAGGTGGCCCATCACATGTCCGAGAAAGTCCAGGCGCGCCGCGGAGAGCCAGGCGGTCAAATCCGGGTCATCGAGCCAGCGCAGCTGATTGCCGTAGTCGGCCAGCGTGATGCGTAACCAATCGAGGTCGGTGTCGGGGTGCGGTAACGGCACGCACAGCTGGTTTCTCGCGGTGTCGTCTTGGTAAGCCGCTTCGACGTGTGCGATGAGCGCGGCGCTGAATACTTGTTGGCACCCGCGCACGCTTTGTAGCGTGATGCGGCCGGTATCGAAAATAGGTGTAGCAGGCCGCTTTTCGGCGCCGTCAGCGGTGCAGTCGAGGTAGAGTGCGCGGCCGTCCATCGCTACGGCGCCGCCGTCGAGGACCATCTTGTCGGCGTCGATACGCAGCAGGTGGCCCATGCGCACCACATCGGTGATGCGTCGTAGCTGCTCCAGTTCGGCCCGGCTGACGGTCGCACAGCGGTACATGGTGGGCCGGATCGCCGGATCAATCCGCAACAGGACGCCGGCATCCTCAAGGCGGCAGAACAGATCCTCGACCGACGCCGCGTCCCTGATGGCCCGCAGTCGTGCGGTGAAGCTGGCTTTGATCCGGTCGGCGAACAACGATCCGGGCTGGATCGTCGCGCGATCCAGTAGCCAGGAGTCGCGGGGCACGATCCAGGTCAGCCGATCCGGCGCGATGCCATTGCCCAGCAGCCATAGGCACGTGTCGATGCCGGTCTTGCCAGCCCCGACGACGACATAGCGCTCGTGGGCGGCGAGTCTCGGCAGGTCGTTCGGCGGGACGCATGCGATGCCGGGCGCAACCTGGTAGGGCGGCGGGCGCATCGAGGGAACCATCACGTGCATGTAGGTGGCGTCGACGATGCGGCGCGCCACGTCGACGGTATATTCGGTCCCGGCCAGCGTCGCAAAGCGGCCCTCGCCGAGGTATTCGCTCATCGGGAAGTAGGTGACCCGCCCGGTCGGCAAGAACTGCTGTTGCATGACGTGGTCGTAGTAGGCGCAGACTTCCCCAGCGGTCGCTAGTTCGTAGAGTCCTTCGTTCCAGCCGACTTGGTCGATGGTGTCGCTGCCGAGGTGCAGCGAGTTGACGCCGTAGAAGGCCGAGGGCTGATGCAGCCGCACGAATGGGTAGGCGGTCGTCCAATGCCCACCCGGCTGGTGGTTGCGGTCCACCAGCACCACGCGTGCCTCGGTCTCAGAGACCAGCGTGTCGATGAACGCCATGCCCGTGGCGCCGGCGCCAATGATGAGGTAGTCGGCCTCAGTGGTGTGCATACGGCTGTCAAGGCTAACCCGCCAGGCTGAGTTGGGCGCGCTTTTCCGGCGCAGAGGCACGCCAGCGCGCCCGCCATCCTGGCGGGAGCTTTCGTCGGGCGCTCAGACAGTGTCTAGGCGGCCTTCGACCAATAGCGACGGCGTAACGACATGCAGCGGCGCGCTGATCAGTTCTCGGTAGCGTCGTTCGCGCCCGATAACCCCGGTATGTACGGGGGGAAGCCCTCCGTGGACCACCCCACCGGCTGGTTGCGCCATTCTTCGGGAACCTCCGGCAGCGTGAAGTCGTTCTGGTAGGCCGAGCACCCGACGCTGCGGCCGATATCCAGTGCCACATCGGCTAATTTGCTCAGCTCGATCCCGGTGCCCATCGGCATGATGTAGATTACGCAGTTGCCAACAATCGCCCTCACATGCCCCAAGTAGTAGAGCACGAACACATGCTCTCCACGGCGCGGGCCGGCGATTTCATAGGCTTCTGGATTTGGAGTTCGCAAATCCAGGCCCTGCGGGCATTCCTCCCGCATCATGGCGCGAATCTCGCTGGCCCTCTGTTCGCCGTCAGCCGCCTGGTAGATCGACACACTTACGGTGCGCGTGTACCCCGTTTCCCGGTCTGCCCAGCTGCACACGAGCGAGTTGTCCCAGAATTTTTCGGCGGCTTCTGAGGTCGGCCTATTGTTGCTCGGCAGCATGGCACTGATCTGGAAGTACGGTTCCAGCTTCTCTGCGATGAGATCGCGGCGCCCGGTGTAGCTCCGCGGCGGCTCAGACATGCGATCACCTCCTTTAGTCAAACTCGCTTATCCCTTCGTTTGCGGGAAGGCCGTAATAATCTTCCCGTCGCTCGCCGAGATAACGACACGGGTTGTGAAGACGTATGTTCCGTCCGGTCGTGAGATTCTCCGGTACACGGCGAACGTGTCGTTGCCTTGGTTGTACTCAACCCGCTCCGGATAGGCCAGCGTAGCGCCGATCGCATAATCGGCGAGATAGCGCCAATTGCCGGCGGCCGGCCATCGTGAGTTCGCGATCAGATCCCACTGGTCCTCGTGTTCCTTTTCAATGTGCAGCAGCCCGTACTTGTCGTTGCCGCAATACAAGACCGAGTCACCCGCGGGCAACGACCGGAATCCCGCGCTGATCGGCGCATGATAAAACGTCCGGACGACCTTGCCCGGGTCCTGGCCGCGCGCCCGGCACGCCGCCCACACCTTTGGTTGGTAGGGAGGAAAAGGCACTGGGGCAGGAGGCGGTTCCTGTGGCTTGGGACCATACCCGACAGCTTGGTAAAACGGACCCAGAGATCGCAGCGTCGCCGCCCTGGCTTGGGATTCCGTGGCCGTTTCAGCGACCACTCGGTTGATGTCTTGTGTTTTGGTGGCAAGAAATCTGGAGAAGGTAGCTGCACCGGCCGGGGTGTCCAGGGCCAGCGCCTGCTGATTCGCAACGCCGCTCTCGATATCGGCTCCGATGGCGTCGAGCTGGCGCCGTCCTCGCAGCGCACTCTCATAGGCAGCTTGTAGCGTGGGGACGACTACTCGGTCAGCCTCGCCGGGTACTCGGACACTCTCGGTCAGCGCCGTTTCGCGGGCTCGCGCCGCATCAACGCCGAGACCGGTCTGTTCGGGCACGCCGAAACGGTAATCAGGCCAAGAACGGGCGGCAAGTCACCCATCTTGCCAACATTCGGATCCAGTTACTAGGATATCCAAGTATCTGCCTATCCGCCGTAAACGACACTCAAGGGCACTCATGACCAGGGAAATTCCGCATTTCATTAACGGACAGCGCACCGCCGGCCAGTCCACCCGCACCGCTGACGTCTTCAACCCCAGCACCGGCCAGGTCCAGGCCAAAGCCCCGATGGCCGACAAGGCTGACGTCGACGCTGCGGTGTCGTCCGCCGTCGAAGCCCAAAAGGATTGGGCCGCATGGAATCCGCAGCGCCGCGCCCGGGTGATGATGCGATTCGTCGAGCTGGTCAACGACCACAACGACGAGCTCGCCGAGCTGCTGTCTCTCGAGCACGGCAAGACGCTGGCCGATGCCCGCGGCGACATCCAGCGCGGTATCGAGGTGATCGAGTTCTGCATCGGGATCCCGCATCTGCTCAAAGGCGAGTACAGCGAGGGCGCCGGTCCGGGCATCGACGTGTACTCGTTGCGCCAGCCGCTGGGGGTGGTCGCGGGCATCACCCCGTTCAACTTCCCGGCGATGATCCCGCTGTGGAAGGCCGGACCGGCGCTTGCGTGTGGAAATGCGTTCGTGCTCAAGCCAAGTGAACGTGACCCGTCGGTTTCGGTGCGGCTGGCCGAGCTGTTCGGAGAGGCCGGTCTGCCCGCGGGTGTGTTCCAGGTGGTGCACGGCGACAAGGAGGCCGTGGACGCGATTCTGAACCACCCCGACATCAAGGCGGTGGGATTCGTCGGCAGCTCCGACATCGCCCAGTACATCTACGCCGGCGCCGCGGCCAATGGCAAGCGGTCGCAATGCTTCGGCGGCGCCAAGAACCACATGATCGTGATGCCCGATGCGGATCTCGACCAGGCCGTCGACGCGCTGATCGGCGCCGGGTACGGCAGCGCCGGCGAACGCTGCATGGCGATCAGCGTCGCGGTGCCGGTAGGCGAGCAAACCGCGGAACGGTTGCGCGCCAGGCTCATTGAGCGGATTAACAACCTGCGCGTGGGGCACAGTCTGGACCCCAAGGCCGACTACGGTCCATTGGTGACCGAGGCCGCAGTGGCACGGGTACGCGATTACATCGATCAAGGTGTGGCCGCCGGCGCAGAAATAGTGATCGACGGCCGCGACCGTGCCAGCGACGACCTGGCGTTCGGGGATGCAAACCTCGAGGGCGGCTTTTTCCTCGGGCCGACCCTGTTCGACCACGTCACCCCTGACATGTCGATCTACACCGACGAGATCTTTGGACCCGTGCTCTGCATGGTGCGGGCCCACGACTACGAGGAGGCGTTGCGCCTGCCGTCGGAGCACGAGTACGGCAACGGCGTGGCGATCTTCACCCGCGACGGCGACACCGCCCGCGACTTCACCGCACGGGTGCAGGTGGGCATGGTCGGTGTCAACGTGCCGATCCCGGTCCCAGTGGCCTACCACACCTTCGGCGGCTGGAAGCGCTCCGGGTTCGGCGACCTCAACCAGCACGGCCCGGCGTCCATCCAGTTCTACACCAAGGTCAAGACCGTCACGTCGCGGTGGCCGTCCGGCATCAAGGACGGCGCCGAATTCGTCATCCCGACAATGAATTAGGGCCGGCGGCTCCATGGAATTGTTTACCCTGAACGACGACGAACGGGTGATCACCGAGACGGCTGCCGCGTTCGCCGCCAAACGCCTCGCCCCACACGCCCTTCAGTGGGATGCCGCCAAGCATTTTCCGACAGACGTGTTGCGCGAGGCGGCCGAACTCGGCATGGCGGCGATCTACTGCCGCGATGACGTCGGCGGCAGCGGGCTGCGTCGACTCGACGGAGTCCGCATTTTCGAGCAGTTGGCCATCGCCGACCCGACGACCGCCGCGTTCCTGTCCATCCACAACATGTGCGCGTGGATGATCGACACATTCGGCACCGCCGAACAACGCAAGGTCTGGGTTCCGCGGTTGGCCACGATGGATGTCATCGCCAGCTACTGCCTGACCGAACCCGGCGCCGGGTCCGACGCCAGCGCTTTGAGCACCCGCGCCGTCAAGCAAGGCGGCGACTATGTGCTCGACGGCGTCAAGCAGTTCATTTCCGGCGCGGGGGCCTCGGATGTCTACGTGGTGATGGCCCGCACCGGGGGCGAGGGCCCGCATGGCATATCAGCCTTTGTCATCGAAAAGGGCACTCCGGGGCTGAGTTTCGGCGCCCTCGAGGAGAAGATGGGCTGGCACGCCCAACCCACCGCACAGGTGATCTTGGAGGGGGTGCGGATACCCGCCGATGCGATGCTGGGCGGCACGGACGGCGAGGGCGCCGGCTTCGGCATCGCGATGAACGGCCTCAACGGCGGTCGGCTCAACATCGCGGCGTGCTCGCTCGGCGGCGCGCAGGCCGCCTTCGACAAAGCGGGAGCGTATGTCCGGGAACGGCAGGCATTCGGCTCTCCGCTGCTCGACGAGCCGACCATCCGGTTCACCCTGGCCGACATGGCTACCGGGCTACAGACGTCGCGAATGTTGTTGTGGCGGGCTGCGAGTGCGTTAGACACCGACGACGCCGACAAGGTCGAGCTGTGCGCGATGGCCAAACGCTATGTCACCGACGCGTGCTTCGAGGTTGCGGACAAGGCCCTGCAGCTGCACGGCGGCTATGGCTACCTGCGCGAGTATGGTCTGGAGAAGATCGTCCGCGACCTGCGGGTGCATCGAATCCTGGAAGGCACCAACGAAATCATGCGGGTGGTCATCGGTCGGGCCGAGGCCGCGCGGTTCCGCGCAACCATTTAGAAAGGCGACCATGACGACCATCGCGTTCCTGGGACTGGGCAACATGGGCGCGCCGATGTCGGCGAATCTGGTTGCCACCGGTCACATCGTGCGCGGATTCGATCCGGTGCCCGCGGCGGCCGCTGCCGCGGCCGCCAACGGTGCCACGATATTCGACAGTGCCGCCGACGCGGTCGCCGACGCCGACGTCGTCATCACCATGCTGCCCAACGGCGATGTGGTCAAGCGCTGCTACGCCGAGGTGCTGCCGGCCGCGCGAGCGGGCGCGCTGTTCATCGACAGCTCCACGATCTCGGTCAACGACGCCCGCTTGGTGCACTCGCTGGCGGAATCGGACGGGGTTTCGCAGCTGGACGCACCGGTCTCCGGCGGGGTGAAGGGTGCCGTCGCCGGGACGCTGGCGTTCATGGTGGGCGGTGACGAGTCCGCGCTGCAGCGGGCGCGGCCGGTGCTGGAACCGATGGCGGGCAAGATCATTCACTGCGGCGCGGCCGGGGCCGGGCAGGCCGCTAAAGTGTGCAACAACATGGTGCTGGCGGTGCAACAGATCGCGATCGGCGAGGCGTTCGTACTGGCCGAGAAGCTCGGGCTGTCGGCGCAGTCCCTGTTCGACGTCATCACCGGCGCGACCGGCAATTGCTGGGCGGTGCACACCAACTGCCCGGTGCCGGGCCCGGTTCCGACATCACCGGCCAACAATGACTTCAAGCCGGGCTTTGCGACCGCACTGATGAACAAGGACCTCGGCCTGGCGATGGATGCGGTGGCCTCAACCGGTTCGGCGGCGCCGCTGGGCAGTCACGCCGCCGAGATCTACGCCAAGTTCGCCGCCGACCACGGCGCCTTGGACTTCAGCGCGGTGATCGAGATGCTGCGCAGCAGCTGAGTTGTCGCGTAGCTGGCAGCCTACGGCACGTTGCTGGAGCCCGTTGCTCGGTCGAGATCCCTTAGCAATAGCGCCCGAACCAGGCGACGGGGTCCGTAAGGCCGCAACATCTGGCTGGCCGGGCGCGGGCGCACCCGTTGCGGCCACCAGAACCAGCGCCCAAGAAGGGTGGCGATGGACGGGGTCATAAACGCACGCACGATCAGCGTGTCGAACAGCAGCCCCAGGCCGATGGTCGTCCCAATTTGACCGAGAATTCGCAAATCGCTGGACACAAAGGAAGCCATGGTGGCGGCGAACACCAGCCCGGCAGCGGTCACCACCGATCCGGAGCCGGCCATGGCACGGATGATGCCCGTCTTGAGTCCGGCACCGATTTCCTCTTTGAACCGGGAGATCAGCAGCAAGTTATAGTCGGATCCCACCGCCAACAGCAGAATGACAGCCAGCGCAAGCACGATCCAATACAATTTAATACCCAAAAGGTCCTGCCAGACGAGCACGGACAATCCAAAAGAAGCGCCCAACGAAAGCGCCACCGTGCCCACAATAACGATCGCGGCGACCAGACTCCGCGTGATGAGCATCATGATGAGCAAGACCAGACTAAGCGCGGCTATTCCCGCGATCATCAGGTCATATGTTGCGGCGTCTCGGATGTCCTTGTAGGCCGAAGCGGTGCCGCCGAGATAGAACTTCGCATCCCGTAAGGGGGTGCCCTTCACAGCCTCGTGCGCCGCCTTCAAGATCGGGTCGACATGCGAGATGCCCTCGGGGGTCGCGGGATCACCTTCATGGGTGATGATCATGCGAGCAGCCTTGCCGTCCGGCGAGAGAAACAATTTCAGGCCGCGCTTGAAATCGGGGTTGTCGAAAGCCTCCGGAGGCAAGTAGAAGGAATCGTCGTTCTTGGCGGCGTCGAAGGCTTGGCCCATGGCGGTCGCGTTTTCGATCATCTCCGAGGTCTGATCGTAGATCCCGGACAAGGTGGCGTAGTTCGACAGCATCAGTTCACGATTGGTCTGCTGGCTGGCGATCTGTTGCGGTATCAGCGCCAGCAGTTGCGGCTGGATCGCATCCAATTTATCCAAAGATGCTGTGAGCCTTCCGAACTGCTCGCTGAGCTGGTCGATGCCGTCCAGTGCGTCGTAGAGGGACCTGAATGCGGAGCAGGCCGGGATATTGTAGCAGTGCGTTTCCCAGTAGAGATAGCTGCGAATCGGCCTGAAGAAGTCGTCGAAATTCGCGAGCTTATCTCGCACATTATTGATTGTAGCGAGCGTTTCGTGAAAGCTTTCGGTCTGTTCGTGAGTAGCGGCGGCGAGACCCTGCTGCAGGGCATACTGGCGCGTAAAAATGTCGATCGTTTTCGCGATCTCTGCGGCCTGCTTCAGGATGTCGGCCGCGCGGTCTTTCTGGTATTTCAGGTTCTCCAGCTGCCCGACGCTTTGCATGCTGATCTGAAACGGTATCGAGCTGTGGTCGATAGGTGTTCCTAACGGCCGGGTCATGGCCTGCACCTCGGCGATACCGGGGACGTGGAAGACGCCTTTGGCCACCCTGTCCAGGATGAGCATGCCGGCCGGATTACGCAGATCGTGATCGGTCTCGATCATCAGCAGTTCGGGATTCAGCCGGGCCGCAGAAAAGTGCCGCTCCGCGGCCGCGTAGCCGATATTGGCCGGGGCGCTGCCCGGCATGTAGGAGCGAGCGTCGTAACTGGTCTTGTATCCCGGCAGAGAGAGCAGACCGATTAGGGCGACCGCACACGTCACCGCAAGAATGGGTCCGGGCCAGCGGACGATGGCCGTACCTATCCGCCGCCATCCCCGAGTCCTCATCGTGCGCTTGGGTTCTAAGAGACCAAAATGGCTGCCCACCGTAACCACGGCCGGGCCCAGGGTGAGCGCGGCCATCAGCGAGATAAGGACGCCTATCCCGGCGGGAACGCCCAGGCTTTGGAAATAAGGCATCCGGGCAAAGCTCAGACAAGACACCGCGCCGGCAACGGTCAGGCCCGAGCCCAGCACAACGTGGGCGGTGCCGTGAAACATGGTGTAGAAGGCGGTTTCCCGATCCTCGCCGGCCCCACGCGCTTCTTGATAACGGCCGAGGAAAAATATCGCGTAGTCCGTGCCAGCAGCGATGACCAATAACGTGAGCAGATTGGTCGAGTACACCGAAAGTCCGATGAACCCAGAGTTTCCAAGAAAGGCGACGAATCCCCGGGCCGCGGCCAATTCAATAAGGACCGTGAGAAGCACGAGGATCATGGTGACGACGGAACGGTAGACGAAAAGCAACATCACCGCGATCACCAGGAAGGTTATCCCGGTGACCTTGGCGGTACTTTTGCTGCCCACGGTAAACTGATCCGCGAATTGCGGCGCCGGGCCGGTGACATAGGCCTTGATCCCCGGCGGCGGTGCCGTATCTGCCACGATATGGCGGACAGCGGCGACGGACTCGTTTGCTAACGCGCTGCCTTGATCACCGGCAAGATACACCTGGACATATGCGGCCTTGCCGTCGGTGCTCTGCGAGGCCGACGACGTTAGCGGATCCCCCCATAAGTCCTGAATGTGCTCCACATGCTTGGTGTCCTGGGATAGCCGATGGATCAGGGTGTCGTAAAATAGGTGGGCGTCGGCGCCGAGGGACTTGTCGCCTTCCAGGACGACCATGGCCGCACTGTCGGTATTGAATTCGTGAAACACCTTGCCGATGCGTTTCATCGCCTGCAGCGACGGCGAATCTGGGGGGCTTGCCGCCACGTTATGTGTTCTTCCAACCTCCTCCAATTGCGGTGCGGCACTGTTCGTGATGGCAACGGTGGCCAGCCAGAGCAGCAGGATGGGCACCGAAAGCCGGCGGATGGTGTGTGCCAACGAAGGCCGCCGGACGTGATGGTTGCTCATCCGGATTTGTCCAGGCAGAAGGTGTAGGCGTTCACTTCGTGAACGGTCCTTTCGGCTTTGACTTCACCGTTGACGGTGATGCGGCAGCCGATGGAATCGCTATTGCCCTGCGCCACAACGTTGGCGAAGACCGCGGGCTGGGTCGTCGTGATGGTGTACGACCACGGCAGGGTCGCATCGTCAACTCGCTGCGGCGCAGCGTTGACATCAAGGTAGTTGATGGTCGCCACGGTGCCCGGGGCGCCAAAGACCTCAAGGATCACCTGCTTGGGGTTGAACGGGATGATGTCATTCGAGATGCCACTAGCGGCGGAAGTGGTGTGGTGCGAGCCGAAGATGCCGTGTAGCCGATAGACGCAAAACCCCGCGGCGGCTACCACCAGCACGGCGACCAGCAGCATCCACCCCCGCCTGACGAAGTGGGTAATTGAAATCCCCTTCACCCGTTTACCTTTCGATAACCGGTGACGCGATCGCTCGCGCGGCGTCGTCTTTTCCTGCACTGCCAAGCGGGAATCGACGGCTACAACAGTACGGTACGGGACCGGACACTACAAGGGATGGGCGGGTCGGGTGAGGCTGGGGATGATGACGTCGTCGACGAGGGCTCGCACCGTACGACGAGTGGGAGGCCGACCCGACATGATGGACCGGAAGATGAGGTAACCGGGCAGCACATCCCAGAGTTCGTCGCTGATCACGGCACTATCGATCTCACCGCGGTCGACGGCCTGTTGCAGGATGTGGCGCATCAAGGCTTTCCGTTTGTCGACAAACTGGTGCTGCATCGCGTCGTTGAGCGCGCTGTTGCGCGACACCTCAACGAGAACTGCGCGCATGGTGCTCGCGTGCTGGTGGGCCTGCTCGCAAACCAGCTCTCCCACTCGCAGTAAATCGCCCCGCAGCGTGCCGGTATCGGGTGGGACCGCGACGTGGCGGATGCCCTCGATGAACGCGGCCAACACCAATTCCGCTTTCGATGGCCAGCGCCGGTACACGGTGGCCTTGCTGGCCCGGGCAGTGGACGCCACCGCGTCCACCGTCAACTTGTCATACCCGTGTTCCTGCAGCAGCCTCAAGGTCACCGCAAGCAACTCGGTTTCCCGCGGCGACCATGGCGAAGCCTCCGCGGCGCGATCGGCGGTCTGGGTCACAGCGTCCACGATAGAACGATTGCGCGGCTAGAAGTCGCCGGCGTCGCGGCGCAGCGTTTCGATGGACGACACCAGCGCTTGGGATTCGTCAGCGTCCATTCCGATGTCGGCGAACACCTGCTCGTTGAGCGTGACGGTGGCGTCCTCGACCGTGGAGCGGCCGAGATCGGTGATCCGCACCAGCGTCGTCCGCCCGTCGGTGGGGTGCGGCAGGCGCTGAACCAGCCCGTCGGCCTCCAGGCGGCGGATTGCGTGGGTCACGCTGGTGACGTGAACCTGCAGCCGGTCCGACGCCTTGGTGATCGGCAACGCTCCGGTCCGGCTGAACGCCAGCAGACGCAGCAACTCGTAGCGCGAGAAACTCAAGTCGTAGGGACGCAGCGCAGTCTCGACGCGGGCCAGCAGGATCTGATGGGCACGCATCACCGAGGTCACCGCGACCATGCCCAGCGACACATCGCCCCACCCGGCGCGCTCCCAGTTGGCCCGTGCCATAGCGATCGGGTCACGTTTCTGAGGTCTTGAGGCAGCCACGCCCTTTCTTACCGCACTTGCGGCCAAAGCGCGGCAACCCGGCCCGATTCAGCTTGCAGTCATCACCACGGACTCCCCTACCGCCGATAGCACCGCTAGGGTGGACGCGCGGTTTCCCACGGTAATCCGTGCGCCGCCGTCCGCGTAGTAGCGGACATGAAGTCCGCTGTCGAGCGAATACCTCATGCCACGGCCCACCCCTCGAGGGCAGGTACATGAAGTTCGCATGGGCGTCGGTGGTATATATCCCCAATGCACTCAGCCGCATCCGAAGATAGCGGCGTTCGGCAGTGATCAGCCGGATCCGTTGCAGCAGTTGATCTTCGGCGTTGTAAGACGCCACAACCGCAAGCAGGCTGGTGATCGCGATGCCAAACGGCAACTGCTGAGACCACAGCGTCCGGGCCAGGTTGCCGGACGCCAGCCCATAACCGATCCGCAGTCCCGCCAGCCCGTACGCCTTGGAGAAGGTCCGCACCACCACCACGTTGGGAAAATGCGTAACCAACGCCGAGACGTCGATCCAGTGCTCAGGCGCGGCGAATTCGATATACGCCTCGTCAAGCAGCACGATGGTGTCACGCGGCACCCGGCGCAGGAACCGCAAAAGCTGGGCTGTGGGTTCCAGCGTGCCGGTGGGGTTGTGTGGCCGGCACACCACCACCACGCGGGCATTCGCGGCGGCGTCGGCCAGCCCGTCGAGGTCGTTATGGCCGTGCTCGTCGAGGGGGACGGTCAGCGAGTTCAGCCGCGCCATCTGGGCGACGATCGGATAACCGTCGAAAGTCGGCGACGCCATGGCTATCGTGTCACCCGGAGCGGTCAGGGCCTGCAGAGCCTGCAACACCACACCCGTCGCGCCGGCACCCAGCACCACCTGGCCGGCAGGCACGCCGATACGGCCGGCGATCACGCTGCGCAGCCGCTCGGGCAAGAACTCCGGATAACGGTTGGCCGCATAGATAGAGCGAATCAACGCTGACCGTACCGCCGGCAGCGGCGGAAACGGATTCTCGTTGAGCGACAATGCAAGCGGATCGATCGCGTTGGGAAAAGCGTCACCGATCTCGGCGGCGACAGGACTCGGGACGGGTTGCATCAGCCTCGCCCACCCCAGCGCACTGCCGCCGCGCCGGCGAAGTCGCCGGCATGGGCGAAGGCTGCCATCATGACCACGTCGCCGATCTTGAGCTGACCGTCGGATATCGCGCGGTCCAGGTTGATCGGGATCCCCGCGCCGAACAGGTTGCCGCACTCATCAAAAGTGTCCCGATGGCGTTCGGCGGGCAACTCGAGCGCGTCACGCCAATTGCGCAGAAATGCCCGGTTGGGCTGGTTGGTGACCAGCAGATCGATGTCTTTGGCGGGCAAGCCGATTCGATCGCAAACCGCCAGCGCCACTTCGGGGACCTGCCGGTTGCCGCGGGCCAGCACTTTGGTGATCTTGCTTTCGGTAAAGCCGATGCTGCCCTCGCCGGGCCCGGCCGCCCACCACTTGCGGGGTGGGTCGTAGGAGAGCGTCATTTCACCGGCGTATTCGCCGTAGGTGCGGCATTCGACATCGAGAATGGGTGACTGGTCAGACAGCGTGACCAGGCCCACCGCCGCGCCGTCGCCGGGCACCGCCGACTGCGCCTTGCGGCGAGCCTTGGGCTGATCGAAAAACTGCCCGGCCGCATTTTGCGCGATGGCGATCAGCGCGGTGTGCCCCTCGCCGGACGACAGCAGTTTACGAGCCACGTTGAGCGCCAACACGAACGCGGCGCACCCGCCATTATTCAGGTCGAGCACCCAGGAGGGCCGCAAGCCCAGCCGGTGCGCGATGCCACCGCCTTCGCCGTAGAACGCCATGTCTGGTACCTGGGTGTGGGTGATCAGCACGTCGGCACCTTCGATGACATCGTGGCCGTGCCGTTCGATCAAACCCTGGGTGGCACGCTCGATCATGTCGATGGCCGTCTCGTCCGGCGCGACGTGATGGCGGAACTTCGGGCGCGCGGAACATGAGGTTGTCACGGAAGTCGTCGGACTCGGCGAATTGCGCGTAGTAGTCGGCGCCGATCGGCTCGCCGGGCAGATAGGTGGAAACGTCGATCAGACTGACGCTCGGCTGACTCATCGTGTCCTCATCTCATCCAGGTCGGGGTCACCGGCAGGCCATTGCGGTGGCGGTACTCGGCGATGGCCTTGAGGTTCTTCATCTCCAGCAGATGGCCGGCGCCGAACATGTCCCAGAAGTCGCCGACCCACACCGGACGCTTCGGCGGTGCGGTCTCCGGGTACGGGTTGTGGTCGTAGAACGGGTGATGGCAATTGGTCCACAGCACAACAGATCCGGGCTTGTCGAGGACTACCTGAGCGTCGATGACGCGCATCAGATAGATCATCCATAGGTGCTTGCCCTGATCCCACGCGCAGTGGTAGTCGACGGTCCGGGCCTGCTCGTTGACGATGGTCCGGGTGTAGATCTTGGTCTCCGAACCGAGCCGGTCGTAGGCCAGCCACAGGCCCGGTTCGTCGGTGGTGGTGAAACCGCGCAGACTGTATGTCCACTCCTCGAGGCTGCGAGTGTCAGCCATGTACTCGAACAACTCGTCGGGCGGACAGTCGATGTAATCGTTGACGGTGCAGTATTCGCCGAAGACCTGATCGTGCGGGTACACCGACCGCATCATGTCCATGATGATCGGGGTCGCCTTTTCTCGGGGGGTGGTTTCGATGCGGGTTAACCCATCGATGGGTGTGCGGATATCCTCAAGCGCTGGCAGCGACATCGGTGCGGTTCTCCTTTACAGTTGGAATCTCCTCTGTGGCAGCCGCTTTGGCTGGTAATTTGGCGAGAAATGGCGCGAATGGCGGGATTTCGTCGGCGGCGCATTCAACGCTGACCACGGCCGGGCCGTCGACGTCCAGCGCCGCGCGCACGGCGGCAGCGAGGCCGTCGAGGTCGGTGACGTCGACGGACGTCAGCCCGGGGAACATGGCTGCCAGGCCAGCACCCAGTCGGCTGGAACGGAATCGGTTGTAGCTGTAGAGGTCGTCGTAGAACAGCTGCTCGCGGGTCACGCACATGGCGTGGGCATTGTTGTTGAACAATACGAACGTCACCGGAAGCTGGTAGTGCACGGCGGTGTGCACCTCCATGCCGTGCATGAAAAACGCGCCGTCCCCGGCAATCACCACGGTCCGCCCGCCGGGCCGTCCGCTGTTGGCGCGTCCAAAAGCCATCCCGATGCCGGCGCCGAAGCTATAGCCCATGCCACCCATACCGAGCGCGACCGCAAATCTGCCTGCCCGCCGTGCCGGCAGGTAGTGGATCGCCGCCGCGCCGGTGTTGCCGGCGTCGACCACGATGTCCGCCCCGTCGGGCAAGCAACCGTCAAGCACCGCCATAGCGTCGCGGTAGCGCACACCCGCGCCCGCACAAGGTGGGGGCGTCAGTTCGGTGCGCCGCACCACATCGGGCACTCGCACGCCGGTAGGCCGTCCCGGTCCGGACAGTGCCTGGGTCAGCATGCGCAGCGAGCCGCGCAGGTCGTCGGTGTGCACGTGGGTGCATGGCAGATAGGGCGGCGCCGAGCCGATCGAGACCGTCCGCACGGTCGCCAACACATCGTCGAGGCCGGCGCGTGCGGTCACCGAGAGTCGGGTGCCGACCACCAGGCACACGGCGCTGGCAGCCACCGCTTCGGCCACACGCGGGTGACCCATGACACCGGTTACTCCCAGCGCAGACGACGACCCGAAACCCGGTGTCCCGGCGACATCCTTGGCGTCGGGCACGGTCGCCACCCGTGCCCGCAATACCGCACGCAGCGCTTCGAGCTCGGCCCGGGCGTTGTCGCGGGCCACCTGCTCGCCGACGATGATGGTGACCGGGCCGTTCGCGTCGCGCAGTATTGCGACGATCCGCTGGGGGTTGCCGATGGGACGCAGGTCTTGGGTGGCAAACCCGATTCGGGAGCCATTGCGCTGGCAGTCCAGGTATCCCTGCTGAATATCCTTGGGCAACAACAACACTGCCGGGCCGCCGGTGCGCGCTGCAGCGATGGCCTCCGATAGCGCGGGCGCGACTTCGGCCGGCGTGAGCACCCGCTCGCACGACAACGACACTGCGGAAAACACTGCCTCGGCGTTCAGCGATCCGTTCTTGCCGCTGGTGTCCTGAAAGCTGCCCCGGCCGTCCATGGTGGTGACGGTTTGGCCGACCAGGGCCAACACCGGAACGCGGCTGGTCAGCGACTCCCCCAGGCCTGCCACGAGATTCAACGCGCCGCCACCCGAGGTCGCCGCCACCACACCCAGCCCGGCCCCGCTGCGGCTGTACCCGTCGGCCATCGTGGCGGCGGAGAACTCGTGCTTGGCCAGTACCGCGGTGATGTCGGACCGGAAATGCGCAGCGTCGTACAGATCCTCGATGTTGGCGCCGTCCACACCGAAGATGTGGTCGACTCCAATTGCCGCGAGGCGATCGACGATGTGGTCGACCACCCGGTGCGTCCTTGGCATGCCTGTAACACGACAGGCGAGTACCCTCAGTTCACCGCGCGCTGGGGTTTTTTAGAGCGAACGCTGCAGCAGAACCTGGCCGGTATCAGCGGAAACCACTTGCACGGCGGCAATCTGGTCGACCGGCGTCGAGACGCTGCCTGCCGGCGTCGCAGTGTGGCCGGGTTCGGCCACCCAGGTGGCCAGCCGGGTTTGGCTGCCGTCGCGACCCACCACGACCATGGCAAGCGTGTCATGGTGCGCATTCAGCGGAGCCAGGCAGACACACTTCAGGTTGATGGACGTCCCCCAGTGCTGGCTGCTGAGCTGCACCGTCGAGGTCAGCAGGGTGGTACCGACCTGTGCCATCGGCTGCGAGGATGCGGTCACCTGCTGCGGAGGTGTCGATGAATGACCCTGAACACCAACGAACACGCCGATCCCCAGCACCACGGCCGCGGCAGACGAGGCCACCCAGGTCGCCACGCGCGCACGGCGGCGACGCCAGCGCACCGTCGCCAACAACGACGGCAGTAACTCCGGCGACATCGCAGGTGTCGCCGACAAAGACCGGGCAGCGCCGGACTCGTCGATCGCGGCCACTTCTTCACGGTCAAGCTGCGAAAGCAGGGCCGGCACGCCACTCAGATCGGCGACGGCGTCCCGGCATGCCGGGCAGTTGGCCATGTGCGCCTCGAATTCGCGGCGGTCGACGGCAGACAGCGAGCCCAACACGTATGCGGCATCCCACATCGCGTAGCGGTGGTTATCACGCGTAGTCAGGTCGAATACCTCATTGTCTCCGGGAGGGCCGATACCCCATAGCGGCGTCCTCATCTCATCCATCTCCTGTCACCCCTTAAGTATTCGGAGCCGATGGCCAGCCGGATGGGGCCCTGAGTAAACCCCTGCGCTGTCATCGGGTAACTCCAAGTTCCTGCAGAGTGAGCCGCAATGCCCGCACGGCATAGTGTAGTCGCGACTTCACCGTTCCTTCGGCGATATCGAGGTCTGCAGCAATCTGCGCGGTGGTCCATCCGCGGTAATAGGACCGCTCGATCACAGCCCGATGCTCCGCGGATAGTTGCGCCATCGCGTCAGCGATCAGCAACCTATCCAGCGCCGCGTTCACCTCGTCCGGCGTCGACTGCTCGGGCGCCCCTTCTTCGTCGAGCGAACCGACCACATTGCGGTGCCGTGCACTGCGTCGATCGTCGATGATCATGTTGCGAGCCACGGTGAACAACCACGCCCTCGCCGACCTCTCGGTGTCGCCGATGACTTCCGGATGTTGCCATGCCCGCAATAGCGTCTCTTGGACGACGTCCTCGGCCTGGCCCGCGTCCCCCGTCAACCGGAGCGCGTAGCGCCACAAGACCGCGGCGTGCTCGTCGTAGAGCGCCTTCATCAGAGCGGCTTCGGCAGCCGCGGTGCCGGCCACACGAGCCACTTGATCACCTCCGCCTATTGACACGAGTCGAGTAGGTGTTTAGTTCAAGACTGCCTAGCCCAGGGTCAGGATGCGCGGCCCTGCGTCAGTTACCGCGACGGTGTGTTCCCAATGTGCCGCACGTGACCCGTCGGCGGTGGTCACGGTCCATTGGTCGTCGAGCACCACCGTTTTTCCGGTTCCGAGAGTCAGCATAGGTTCGATGGCCAGCACCGAACCGGGGGCCAGCAGCGGGCCTCGCCCAGGAGAGCCCTCGTTGGGCAGAAACGGATCCATGTGCATCTGCCGGCCGATTCCGTGCCCCCCGTACCCCTCCACGATCCCGAACGCGCGTCCGTGGCGGACCTCGGCCGCTCGCGTACCCATTTCGATGGCATGCGCTACGTCGGTCAACCGATTACCGGCGATCATCGCCGCGATTCCGGCTTCCAGCGATTCCCTGGTTGCCGCAGAGAGCTCTTCGTCGGCTGGATCCAGCGTCCCGATCCCGAAGGTGATCGCGGCATCGCCGTGCCAGCCGTCCAGCACCGCGCCGCAGTCAATCGATACCAGGTCACCGGGTGCCAGGGTTTCTGCAGCGGACGGGATGCCATGAACAACTCGGTCGTTGACCGATGCGCAGATGGACGCCGGATAACCGTGATAGCCCAGGAACGACGGTGTCGCGCCGGCTTCGCGGATCACCGACTCGGCGATTTCGTCGAGGCTCAGGGTCGACGCCCCGGAGACCGCGGCCGCATGGACCGTTCGCAGCGCGGTAGCCACCACCGCGCCGGCGGCGGCCATCGCGTCGAGTTCGCCGGCGCTGCGCTGCGGCACGACCCTGCGACTCCGCAGTCGTGCCAGCGCTCTCATGATTACTTGCCCAGCGCTCGCAGCGCGCGGGCGAACACTTCATCCAGCGTGCCGGCGGCGTCGACGGTCTTCAATTCGCCGCGGTAGTACTCCAACAGCGGCGCGGTCTCGTCGCGGTAGACCTTCATCCGGTTGAGGATGACGTCGTCGGTGTCATCTGCGCGGCCACGCGCTTTGAGCCGCTGCAACAACTCCTCCTGCGAGACGCGGAACTCCAGCACCGCGTCGATGTCGGTGCCCCGGCGTTCGAGCATTTCGTGCAGCGCTTTGGCCTGCTCGAGCGAACGCGGGTACCCGTCCAGGATGAATCCGTTGGCCGCATCCGGATCGCTCAGACGGTCGTCGACGAGCTGGTTGGTCAAGTCGGAGGGCACCAGGTCACCAGCGTCCAGGTATCGCTTGGCCTCCAAACCGAGTTTGGTGCCGTTGCCGATGTTGCTCCGGAACAGCTCGCCAGTGGAGATCTGCGGGATCCCAAGCTTGTCGGCGAGCTTCTGGGCCTGCGTCCCCTTGCCCGCTCCCGGCGGTCCCAGCAAAACGACTCTCACTTGAGGAACCCTTCATAGTTGCGCTGCATGAGCTGACTCTCGATCTGTTTGACCGTATCCAATCCGACGCCAATCATGATCAGAACCGCCGTACCACCGAACGGTAGGTTCTGGACGCCTCCGCCATTGCCGATTTGGAGGAACAGATTGGGCAGCACGGCGATCGCGCCCAGGTAGATCGAGCCCGGCAGGGTGATTCTGCTCAGCACATAACGCAGGTAGTCGGCGGTCGGCTTGCCCGGGCGAATGCCGGGAATGAAGCCGCCGAACTTCTTCATCTCGTCAGCACGCTCGTCGGGATTGAAGGTGATCGACACGTAGAAGTACGTGAAGAAGATGATGAGCCCGAAGTAGATGCTGATGTAGACCGGGTCGCTCGGGTCGGACAGATAAGTGCCGACGAACTTGTCCCACCAGCTGTTGCCCACACCGCCGCTGCCGCTCCGGATCAGCTGGGTGATCAGATGCGGAATGTAGATGAGCGACGACGCGAAGATGACCGGAATAACGCCGGCCTGGTTGACCTTGAGCGGCAGATACGTCGAGGTTCCGCCGTACATGCGCCGGCCCACCATGCGCTTGGCGTATTGCACCGGGATCCGGCGCTGGCCCTGCTCGACGAACACCACTCCGATGATGATGATGAGCGCGGCCGCGCAGACGGCGGCGAAGATCACCCCGCCACGGCTGTCCAGGATGGTTTTGCCTTCAGAAGGAATGCGCGCGGCGATGCCGACGAAGATGAGCAAGGACATGCCGTTGCCGATACCGCGTTCGGTGATCAGTTCGCCCATCCACATCACCAGCGCCGCACCGCCCGTCATCACCAGCACGATGACGACCAGGGTGAAGATGCTCTGGTCGGCGATGATGTCCAGCGAGCAGCCCTGTAGCAGCCCGCCATTGGCCGCCAGCGCTACGATGCTGGTGGCCTGCAGGATGGCCAGCGCGATAGCCAGATAGCGGGTGTACTGGGTCATCTTGGCCTGGCCGGACTGGCCTTCCTTGCGCAATTCCTCGAACCGCGGGATGACCACGGTGAGCAGCTGCGCGATGATGCTGGCGGTGATGTACGGCATCACTCCCACCGCAAACACCGTGAGCTTCAGCAGCGCACCACCGGAGAACAGGTTGATCAGCGAGTAGATCTGTCCGGCCTCACCGCCGCTGGCCTCTTTGATGCACTGCTGCACGTTCGGGTAGTTGACGCCGGGAGACGGCAGCGCGGCGCCGAGCCGGTAGAGGAGGACGATGCCGAGCGTGAAGAGGATCTTCCGTCTCAGGTCGACTGTTCGCAGCGACGAGATGAAAGCCGAAAGCACTCTATCCTCCTGCGCAGCCGAGGGTCATCCTGCGTCACGCGCCCAACACCCGCAGGCCAGGACGTACGGCGTCGCGCGTCAAATCGTGTACGAGACTAACAGCTGGTCTGGGCAGATTCTTCAAGGGCCGCCGTGGAGCGGCCCGGGACGGACCCGAAAAAGACACAGGAAGCCCTAAGCGGCGAGGCGTAGAGTGCTACTGGCTCATTGCATTTGCTAAATATCAAAAGCTGTATGGGAGCAATGGATGACGCAAATAGGCAGCGCACGGTTTGACGGGGACACGTGGGACCTGGCCTCCAGTGTGGGTTTGACGGCCACCATGGTGGCGGCGGCGCGGGCGGTGGCCAGCAGAGCCCCCGCGCCCCTGATCAACGACCAGTTCGCCGAGCCGCTGGTTCGCGCTGTGGGGATCGATTTCTTCGCCCGGATGGCCAGTGGCGAGCTGGATCCCACCGATCTCGACGAGGACGCGGCCAAGGGCATTCGGCGGTTCGCCGACGCGATGGCCATCCGCACCCGGTACTTCGACGAGTTTTTCCTCGACGCCACGCGGGCCGGTGTCCGGCAAGCCGTCATCTTGGCATCCGGCCTGGATTCCCGCGCCTACCGGCTGCCCTGGCCGCCCGGAACCACGGTGTTCGAAGTCGATCAGCCGCAGGTGATCGACTTCAAGACCACGACGCTGGCCGCCCTCGGCGCCCAGCCGACTGCCGACCGGCGCGCGGTGGCCATCGACTTGCGGGAAGACTGGCCGGCGGCGCTGCAAGAAGCCGGCTTCGATCCGGCTGCGCGGACCGCCTGGATAGCCGAAGGGCTGTTCGGCTATCTGCCCGCCGAGGCCCAAGACCGGCTACTCGACCAGATCACCGCACAGAGCGTGCTGGGCAGCCGATTCGCCACCGAAGGCCTGCTCGACATCAACGAGCTCAACGAAGAAGAGCTCCGGCGACGCATGCAGCGCCAGTCGCAGCGATGGAACCGCCACGGCTTCGAGCTCGACATGGCCGGCCTGGTGTATTTCGACGATCGCTGTGATGCGCGGACCTATCTGGCCGATCATGGCTGGCAGACGGCCAGCGCGAGCACCACGGATCTGCTGGCCCAACACGGACTACCGCCGATCGACGACGACGATGCCCCGTTCGGCGAGGTGATTTACGTCAGCGCCGAACTAATGAGTGATAAAGCAGAACTGAAATAGGAGCACCATGACACGCACTGATCAAGACACCTGGGATTTAGTTTCCAGCGTCGGTGCGACGGCCACGATGGTCGCCGCAGCCCGCGCTGTGGCCAGCGAGGGGACCAACCCGATCATCAACGACCCATTCGCGGCGCCACTGGTACGAGCGGTCGGGCTTGATTTCTTCCGCCGCCTGGTCGACGGTGACATCGTCCCATCCCAGGCCTACGTAGGCAGCGAGAAGGACATGGCGCTAGAGACCGATTCGATCGCGGTGCGCACCCGCTTCTTCGACGATTTTTTCCTCAACGCCGCCCGCGACGGTATCCGCCAATCGGTGATTCTGGCCGCCGGCCTCGACGCACGCGCCTACCGACTTGGTTGGCCGCCCGGGAGTGTGGTCTATGAAGTCGATCAGCCCAAGGTCGTTGAGTTCAAGAGCACCGCTATGTCGAACTTGGGCGCAACCCCGGCCGCCGACCGGCGCACCGTCAGCATCGATCTGCGGGAGGACTGGCCAGCCGCCTTGCGCCGCAGCGGATTTGACGTAACGCAACCAACTTCCTGGAGCGCCGAAGGCTTGCTGATGTACCTTCCGCCCGAAGCACAGGACCGGCTCTTCGACAACATCACCGACCTCAGCGCGCCCGCAAGCTTGCTGGCCACCGAATATCACCCCAACTCGGGCCTGACAATGACGCAACGCGCGCAGGAGTTCAACGACAGGTGGGCCAAATTCGGCTGCGACATCAACCTCTCGGGACTTTTCTATGACGGCGAGCGCACCAATGTCGTTGACTACCTGACCGATCGAGGCTGGCAGGTGAGTGCCCGAAAGCGGCGGGATCTGTTCGGCGATTACGGCCTCGAATTCCCCGACGACGATGAGATGGCTCAGTTCCGCAACATCGTCGCCGTCACCGCAACGCTGCGCTAGGAGTATTCCGATGACAGATAGCGCGAATACCGGCACCGGCGACACCAAGCGATTTGATGGCGACAGTTGGGATCTGGCGTCCAGCGTGGGGGCCACCGCCACCGCGGTGGCAGCTCGGCGGGCACTGGCGTCCAAGGGCCCGAACCCACTCATCGACGATCCGTTCGCCGAGCCATTGGTGAACGCCGTCGGCGTCGACGCCTTCATCCGGATGATGAACGGCGAGATCGAAGTCGCCGAGGCCGATCCCGCATTCACTCCGCAGCGGCTCAGCGAAGGTATGGCGGTCCGCACCCGATTCTTCGACTCCTTCTTCCTCGACGCCGCCGAAGCCGGCATACGCCAGGCCGTCATCCTGGCCTCGGGACTCGACACCCGCGCTTACCGGCTGCCGTGGCCGGCCGGGACCGTGCTGTACGAGGTCGACCAGCCTCAGGTGATCGAGTTCAAGACCCGCACCCTGGCGGACCTGGGTGCAACTCCGACTGCCGACCGCAGGGCGGTGGGGATCGACCTGCGCGACGACTGGCCGGCCGCATTGCGTGCCAGCGGATTTGACACGACCCACCCGACGGCCTGGAGCGCCGAAGGGCTACTGGCGTATTTGCCGCCGGACGCACAGGACCGCCTGTTCGACAACATCACCGCGCTGAGCGCCAGCGGCAGCAGACTGGGCACCGGCTACGTGCCAAACATCCGCGACCGCATCGAAAAGCGGGGACGCGAGGTCAGCGAGCGGTGGCGGCGGCTGGGACTGAACCTCAACTGGGCTGACTTGATCTACGCAGGCGAGCGCAACGACGTGGTGGCCTACCTGGCTGATCACGGGTGGCAGTCGAAGGTGCGCAGTACACCAGAGCTATATGCCGACAACGGTTTTGAGTTTCCTGACCAACCGTCGATGGTCGCGTTCGGCGATATCAGATACGTATCCGCAGCCTTGCAGTAGCTTAGCGGGGTTCGGCGGCCGGTGCGCGGACGACCATCGGCACCGCGGGGAAACACCACGCCATCTCTGACCGCGACTTGCGCAGCACGGCGGTGCCGTAACCCCTCTTTCGGTAATCGGGATGAATCCAGATCCGCACATCCACCTCGCCGTGGACCAGCTCGCCGAAAACCATTCCGACCTTCTGCCCCGAATCGACGGCCACGAACCATGCGGCCTCTTCGTCGTCGACACGCCCCAGCGCCGCGCGGATCTCGTCGTCGAGGTTGCCGGCCGGTCCGCCGGATCCATCGCCGGCAGCGCCCATGTCCTCGGTGCGGGTGGCGAAGATGTCGCGATCCTCCTCGGCGGAAAAGGGCCGGAGCTCGAGGGTCTCACCCAAGCTCGCCGGACGCTCTTTGAGAGTGAAGCTCAGCTGTTTGTTCAGGTCCTCGAGTTCGGCCAGGATCTTCCTGCGTGAATCAATGGTGAGCTGATCGAACGACATGCCCATCACAGCTTCGGCGGCTGCGTGGGACGTGTCGAGCAAAGTGACGATCGCCTCGACCGCGGCCGCCTTGTTCTCGGACTCCACCACGACGTCGGCTATTTCATGCCGACGTTCAAGAGCTTTCAACAACGCGTCTGCAATCTCTCGACGGGCGGCTTTGCGGTCTTGGTCAGTCATTGCATCAGCCTAGAACGCCACCGGAGGTATCGCGCTAGAGCTTCGGTTTCCCAGCTCCAGGAACCGTTGGTAGCGGTCCTCGATCGCGACCGCCCAGGCGGGATCGGGCTCGACGATGCGCTCGGTAAAGGCCCACCGGGCGGCGTCGGCGATCGACGTTTCCAGACCGGCTGCGAGGCGACCGAGGAAAGCCGCTCCCAGTGCCGCTCCCTCGGCCACCCCGGATACCTCCACCGGCCGGCCGGTGGCGTCGGCGATGGCCTGCATCCACGGCCGCACCCGGGTGCCGCCGCCCGTGGCCACGATGCGCGACACCGGAGCTCCGCTCAGCTCGATGAGCTGACGGACGACGAAGCCCGACGCCTCGTAGGCGGCTCTCCGCAGTGAGGCGGCGTCATGGGTGAGATCCAAGGCATCGAGCACGGCTCGGCGATCCGGGTCGTGGAACGGCGTGCGCTCCCCGCGTATATAAGGCGACCACACCGGTACCCGGCCAGGGTCGACCGCCGTCGGATCGCCCGGTCCCACAACGCGATCCACCCAGCCGAGGAACAGCCCGCCGGCATTGCTGGCGCCGCCGATCTGGCTCTTACCGGCAGCGGTGTGCGGAATGGTCCACAGGCCGGGCACCTGCCGGGCCTCCGGGATGGTTGTCCATACGACCAGAGTGGTGCCACACAGCACCAGCACGTCGCCGTCGCGGTCGGCGCCGGCCACGATCTGTTCACACAGGGCGTCGATGGCGCCGATCGCCAATACGGCCCCGGTCCGATGCACCTGCCCGGCAGCCGACCCGATCGTCTCCACCCGCGGCATCTGCCCGACGGTCGCGCCGCAGTCGGCGCACGCCGCTGGGTTCCAACCAGTCCCGTCGAACAAGGGAAAGGCCGTGGCGGCAGTGGCGACGTCGATCACCGCCTCGCCCGCCAGGGTGTGGTTAGCAACCGCCGGTGCAGGCCAGTACCCGGCCGCGTCGGGCGCTTGCGCGGCCGTCCAGCGCAGAAACTCGGCGGCCTCGCCCAGCGCCGGAAGCGGTTGGTCGACGGCGCCCGGTACCCGGCCCCTTGCGTCGCCGTACAGCAGTCCCGGTGTGATGGGCCTGCCCGTGGAGTCGACGGCGGTCAGCGAAGGCACCATCGCCGAGACGGCCACGGCCCGGACCTCGGGCCCGGGGGCCAGCTGGTGCAGGGCCGTCAATGGACCGCGCCGCCACGCCTCGTCGGCGTCGTGCTCGAGCCGGTCGGGGGCCGGCACCCGCAGCTCGTGCGGAATCCGCACCCGCGCCGTTACGCGGCCGTCGGCGTCGGCGGCTACCGCTTTGACCGCGGTGCTGCCGACGTCGATGCCGATTGTGACGTCTTCACGTGACACGGGCGTCACCGTACGCCAGCATTGGCGTTTGTGACGTCAAGACCGCGTGCCCTGGTGACAGCCCCGCTGCGTGGACCGGGGTTCGTCAAGCTCCAGCAGCTGGCCGACGTGGTGTATGACCCGTGGATCGATCAGACCCCGCTGCGGATCTACAGCGCCGAGCAGCTGGCCGACCGGATTGCTGGCGAAGCAGCCGATGTCGTTGTGGTGGAGAGCGACTCGGTGCGCGGTCCGGTGTTCGACCTGGGCTTGCGCGCGATCGCGTCCACCCGCGGGGACCCCAACAATGTCGACATCGCGGGAGCCACCGCGGCCGGTGTCCCGGTGCTGAACACCCCGGCCCGCAACGCCGACGCGGTCGCCGAGATGGCGGTGGCCCTGCTGCTGGCGGTCACCCGTCACCTGGTGACCGCAGATGCGGATGTCCGCAGCGGCGACATGTTTCGCGATGGCAGCATTCCCTATCAGCGGTTTCGTGGCTGGGAGATCGCCGGACTCGCCACCGGGCTGGTGGGCCTTGGTGCCGTCGGCCGCGCGTTGCGGTGGCGGCTGTCCGGGCTGGGCATGCGGGTCATCGCCCACGACCCGTACAACGACGAGGCCCGGCACAGCCTCGACGAGCTTTTGGGCGAGGCTGACGTGGTGTCCTTGCATGCACCGGTCACCGACGACACCGTCGGGATGATCGGCGCGAGGGAGTTCGCGGCCATGCGCGACGGTGTGGTCTTTCTCAACACCGCCCGGGCACAGCTGCACGACACCGACGCGCTCGTCGAGGCCTTGCGCGCCGGCAAGGTGTCCGCCGCCGGCCTGGACCACTTCGCCGGCGAATGGCTGCCGACCGATCACCCGCTGGTGAGCATGCCCAACGTCGTCCTGACTCCGCACATCGGAGGCGCCACGTGGAACACTGAGGCTCGGCAGGCGCAGATGGTCGCCGACGACCTGGAAGCGTTGCTGTCCGGCAAAACGCCCGCCCATATCGTCAACCCGGAGGTGCTGGCCTCATGAAATTCGTTGACAACCCGGAAACCGCGGTGCTGGAGGCAGCCAAGGACATGCTGCGCCGGGGCCTGGTCGAGGGAACCGCCGGCAACATCTCGGCTCGGCGCTCCGACGGCAACATCGTCGTCACACCGTCATCCGTCGACTATCGCGACATGGAACTCGACGACCTCGTGCTGGTCGACCCCGAGGGAGCTGTGCTGCAAGCCATGGACGGTCGATCCCCGTCCTCGGAAATGAAGCTGCACCTGGCGTGCTACAAGGCGTTCGACGACATCGGCAGCGTCATTCACAGTCATCCGGTGTGGGCCACCATGTTCGCCATCGCACATCAGCCGATTCCCGCCTGCATCGACGAGTTCGCGGTCTACTGCGGCGGCGACGTTCGGTGCACCGAGTACGCCGCGTCCGGGACGCCCGAGGTCGGCCTCAACGCGGTCAAGGCGCTCGAGGGCCGGGCCGCCGCCCTGATCGCCAACCATGGCCTGGTGGCCGTGGGGCCTCGACCCGACAAGGTCATGCACGTCACCGCCCTGGTCGAGCGCACCGCCCAAATCGTTTGGGGTGCAAGGGCTCTGGGCGGCCCGGTCTCCATTCCCGAGGACGTGAACCGGAACTTCGCCAGCGTGTACAGCTATCTGCGCGCCAACCCGATGTAGGGCCTGGCGGTGATGGGCCGGGTGCCGTTTGGTCACGCGAGTGTGGCGCGTGTGCTGGAACTTCAGTTCGACTTAGGAACCCGCTTTTTCCCCCGAACGCCGCCGTCGGGGTGGCGGGACAACGCCGACCTGCTGGTGCCGGACTTCTTCAACCCCGACACCGATCTATGGCATATCGCGATCCAAAGCTGGGTCGTCGAGGTCGACGGGCTGACCGTCATTGTGGACACCGGTGTCGGCAATGATCGCCAACGCCCGCATATGCCACCTCTGGATCACCTGGACACTGGGTTCCTGGCGGCACTGCAGTCAGCGGGCATCGATCGCAACGCCGTGGACGTGGTGGTCAATACCCACATCCACTCCGACCACGTCGGGTGGAACACCATGCTCGAAAACGACACCTGGGTGCCGACGTTTCCCAACGCCCGATATGCGGTGCCGGCCGCCGACTACCACCACTTTCAACCCGATGGGCCCGCGGCGAGGCAATCGCCGCGCACCGAAGAAGAAGAGGCCCAGCAGCGCGGTAACCAGCTCGTGTTCGCAGACAGCGTTTTACCCATCGATGAAGCAGGACAGCTCGTCCAATGGTCAGATGACCACCAGATCAGTCAGTCGCTGCGACTGCGGCCCGCCCCCGGACACACACCCGGCTCCTCGGTGCCGTGGCTAGATGCGGGTCAGCCGGCGGTTTTCGTCGGCGACCTCACCCATAGCCCGCTGCAATTGCGTCGACCTGCCGACGCCTGCGCGTTTGACGTGGACGCCTCCGCTGCTGCAGTTACCCGCCGCCGGATATTCATGGAGGCCGTCCAAGCAAAAGCGGCCGTGATACCCGCGCACTATCCTGGTCGCGGTGGTGCAACGATCCGCGCCGTCGCGGACCAATTCGAAATCGACCACTGGTTAGACATCGAATCTCTCTGACAGACAATAACGCGGCTTTTCCGAACCGATATCGCATGCGATATCAGTTTCGAGATGAAGGCATGCCCAAAGATCGCGTCGGCTCCGCGCTTATCTGGCCGAGACCGGTCGACCGCGCCATTCGCGGGGCGAGGCGCCGTGTGTGCGGCTGAACAGCCTGCTGAAATAGCCGGGATCGGGCATCCCGACCCGCCTGGCGACCTCTCGGACCGGAAGATCCGTCTCAGCCAGCAAGCCGCGAGCTTCGGCCATGCGGCGTTCGATGATCCACTCGCCGATGGTGCGTCCGGTGCGGCGCCGCACGATCGTGGTCAGGTGTCCTGGCGTCATACCGAGTTCGCGAGCCACATCGCGCAGCGACAGTGGCTCGGCGTGACGCCGGTCGATCACCGCGAATGCTTCGGCCAGTAGCGGCTCGCCGCTGCGTCGCAGGTCGCCGACCACGTCGACGGCTAGACGCGCGAGGTCGATCAGCAGCAGCGTGAGATGCGCCAGCGCCGCCTGCTGGTAACCCTCCTGCCGCCCGGTCAGTTCAGTTTCGATCGACCCGATCGCGACGTCCCAGGCCGACCGTCGGGCCGCGGGCACTTCTAGCCGCAGCAGTCCGCCGGACCGACCGTGCAGAAACGGGAACAGCAGCGGATGCGCCCGCCACGCCGGCCACGGCGATCGCCCGTCCTCGCCCAGCGCGGCCGGATCGAAGAACACCCCGACCCCGACATCGATACGGCCCACCTGGGCGGGGTCGATCACCTCACCCGCCGCCAGTACATACACATGACCTGAAGCAGGGGTGTACCACAACGCCGGGAAGTCGTGAATGTGGCGACCATGCTCGAGCAGGTCTTCACGCCCGGCCCGCACCACCGACACCGGAGGTGTGTCTCGATCGGTCCGATATTGATAGACGGGCACGCCGCCGCGGTGGCGAATCAAGCGAGTTGCCACACTCATGGAACTAAAGATAGTCCTACCTTTACCGAGGATCGCCCAATTACGCGGGGAACCAGACGTTCACCATGGATAGCATGACCGAACATCATCCACATTCCGTCATTCGCGCCAGCAGGAACCGGCATGATTACCTGCCCGCGGCCGGCCACGACGTGCTACTTCCGGCCTACGACCTGCTGACCCGCCTGTTGGGCATGAAAAGGGTCTACGACACGCTGATAGCGCAGGCCGAACTCGGCGACTGCCGCCGTGTCCTGGAAATAGGTTGCGGTACAGGGAATCTCAGTATCCGCGTCAAGCGCGCTCATCCCTCCGTAGAAGTGATCGGATCCGACCCCGACCCGCTCGCACTGCGCCGAGCGCAGCGAAAGGCGTTTGGGCTGAATGGGATTCGCTTCGAACGCGGCTACGCTCAACACCTCCCTTACGCCGACGGCGAATTCGACCGGGTGCTGTCGTCGATGATGCTGCACCATCTGGACAACGATGCGAAAACGGCTGCGGCGGCAGAGATTTTTCGTGTCCTGCGTCCCGGCGGCAGACTGCACTTGGTCGACATCGGCGACATGACCGCCCGCGACGGCCTGGCGGCCCGGCTCATCAGGCACAGTCGCCACGCGGCCGGTAACCTCGGCGACGCGATTCCTCGACTACTGCGTACGGCGGGGTTCGACTGCACCCAGGTCGCCACGCAGCGGCAACGCGTCGTTGGACGGCTCACCTACTATCGCGCCACACGCCCGCCTGTCAACCAGGAACGGCCCGAAGGCCGCGGAACAGCCTCATGCGGTGGATGTTGATCCGATAAAACAGGCCTGGGAACCGGCGATACAAGTGCCAGATGGCTTGAACCGCAGTGGGAAACACGATCAGCGGCCGATTGCGGTCCACGCCGCGCAGGATCGCGCGGGCGGCGGCTTGGGCGCTCATCTGGGGCATCAGATAGTGGGTGCGCCGACTCAACGTCGCTACCTGCTCGCGCGGCATGTTGACCACGACCATGTTGTCGTAGATTTTGGTTTTCATGTCGCCGGGACATGCGGCGCTTACTTTCACGCCAAGGTCAGCTCCCTCAGCCCGCAGCGAAAGCGAAAGCCCCACGATCCCATGCTTGCTCGTGCAGTAGGGGATATTGCCAGGCTGGGGAACCAGGCCGCTGAGCGAGGAAATGTTGACGATGTGCCCGTGGCCTTGGCGCGCCATCACCTGATAGGCGTAGACCGTCCCGTACACCACGCCCAGCAAGTCGACATCGAGCACCCGACGCCACTGCTGCATCGAGAGGTCGCGAGAATCCCCGCCGATCGCGATGCCGGCGTTGTTGATCATGTAGTCGACGCGTCCATATTCGGCCACGGTGCTCTCGATCAGCTTCGCCACCTCGACTTCGTGGGCCACATCGACCCGCACGGCAACTGCCGGTGCGCCGCGTTGCTCCAAGCGCCCCGCTACCTGACGTGCGGCATCGCCGTCGATATCGGCGACCACGACCGTGGCACCCCGACGCCCGAGTTCCTCACACAGCGCCTCGCCTAAACCCATTGCGCCACCGGTGACAATCGCCACCGCGTTGTCAAATCGCTGCATGACCGGTCCTCTCCGGCGAGCTACCCTTGACTTAATTACATTCGCTATAATATTACACCAGGTATAAGTAACGGGAGGAGTGGCGACGGCTAGCGAGATGGGTCTGCGAGAACGCAAGCGCCAGCAGACCAGGCAGGAGCTGATCAGCACGGCCATGCGACTGTTCGATGAGAAGGGCTACGAGCAGACCACGGTTGCCGAGATCGCCGCCGCCGCAGGGGTCTCCACCAAGACGTTCTTCAACTACTTCGCGAGCAAAGATGAGGTCCTTTTCCCTCACCTGTCCCGCCGGATCGACGCCGCGGTGGCCCTCATCGAGCAGCGCGGGCCTGATGATCAGATGGCTGACGTCCTCGTTGCGGCGATGCAGTACATGCTGGCCGACGCCCTCACCGAGGAAGTCGATGGCGGCTTGGCGGCGGTGCGGCTCCCCATGATCATGTCCGTGCCCGCCGTCCAAGCGGCCACCCTGCACCGCTACTTTCTGGCCGAAACTCAACTCGCCCGGGCGCTGCACCACGCCTACTCCGACGCGCTCGACCTGGCAGCCGCAGCCGCCGTCATCGGCTCAGTCATGGGCGCGGCGATCGCCGCTGCACTCGTCTGCCTGCAGGAAGGCGATACCACCGAGCAGCTACGCGTTGCAGTTGAACGCGCCGTCGGTATCGCAATCCACGGAGTGCGCAACGTGCCGACTAGCGCGTAGCGCGCTGGTCAATAGCTACCTTGACAGCACCGCTCTGGCCCTGGTTGGCGATCGCCAGGAAAGCGTCGCGCCACTGCTCCAGCGGGAATGTGTGGGTCAGCATGGGACGCAGATCCACCCGACCGGCGGCTACCAGGTCGAGATAGTGGGAGATGGCGTGCTTGCGCTGCCCCTCGACCTCCTCGATCCCGAAGGCGTTCGAGCCCACCCAGCTGATTTCTTTGAAGTACAGCGGGCTCCATTCCCACCGGCCGGGCGCGTGGACACCGGCCTTCACCAACGTGCCCCGGGAGCACAGGACCCGCACCCCGACTTCGAACGTCTCCGGCTTGCCGATCGTGTCGTAGACGACCTCGACCGCTCCGGGGTGGGCCATCGGCAGTCCTTGCAGCGGTTGCCGCAGCCGGCCGCCGCCCCACGCGACCAGTTCTTCGATGACGGCCAGGCGCGGTTCGTGAGCTAGCACCAGGGCGGCCCCGAACCGGCGGGCCAGTTCCGCCTGGGCCCCGAAGCGCGCCACCACCGCAACGGCCACGTCGGGGTAGAGGGCCCGCAGGATCGCGACCGCGCACAACCCCAGCGAGCCGGCCCCGTACACCAGCACCCGGCCCGAGCGGGGCGGTGGGTGGCGGGTGATCGCGTGCAGGGACACCGAAAACGGGTCGGCGAACACGGCCATCTCGTCGGGAATCGACTCGGGAACGCCAAACAGCATGCTGTCGTGAGCCGGCATCAACTCGGCGTATCCGCCCGTCACATCTGCAGAAACCCCGGTGTGGATGCCGGGTCTGATGTCGCCGTCGGCAAAGCTCCAGCACAGGCTGTAGTCGCCGTTTTCGCAAGCGGGGCAGGGCGGCTCGATGCCACGCGGCCCGCACGACAACCACGGGTTGAGCACGACCCGCTGCCCGACCTGAAGCCCGCGGGCCTCCGGCCCCACCGCCACCACGTCGGCGACTACCTCGTGTCCCATGACTTGGGGAAAAGAACAGAATGCGGCCATGGCGTTGTCGGTGTCGCCCTCGCCGAAGTCCATCAGGATCTGCTTGGAGTCCGAGCCACAGATGCCGGTCAGCCGGGGCCTGGTGATCACCCAGTCCTGGTGCGGCAGTTGCGGATCGGGCAGCTGCCGCAGCGCGGTCGGGGTGTGGGCCAAGTTTTTGGCCAGCAGGTTGGCGTCGTCGGGAACCTCGAAGGGCTCCGGCGGCACGCCGTAAACCAGCGCCCTCATCGTGGCGCCATAGCGGCCACGCCGGCGATGAACGCGTCGAGGTCGGCGTTCTTGGCGTCGACGACTGCTTTCATGTCCGGCACGTAGTGCTCGAAGCGGTCGCTACCCAGGGCCGCGATGATGCCCTCGGCCACCACGTCGGCTGCCACCTTAGGCCCTTGGTAGAGGGGTTCCTCGCTGCCCGGCTGGTCCCAAATCTCGGTGTCGACCGGGCCCGGCTCGATCAGCTTCACCGAGATCGGAGTGCCGTGCAGGTCCACGGCCATGGCCTCGCTCCAGCCGCACAGTGCGAACTTGCTTGCACAGTAGGCGGTTTCGTGGATGATCCCGAGCCGGCCGCCAACGCTCGACACGTTGACGATCATGCCTGATCCGCGCGCCAGCATCCGCGGCAGCAGGGCCAGCGTCAGCCGCATCGCAGCGAAGAAGTTGACCCGCATGACGGCCTCGACCTCGACGGGATCCAGCTCCGTGACCGGCCGGCGCTTCGGGATTGCGGCGTTGTTGACCAGGACGTCGATGCCGCCGAGCACATCCCAGGCTTGCAGCGCCAGCTCACCCGCCGCCGACGTGTGGGCCAGGTCTGCCACCCACATCGCCGAACCCGGCGAGGTCCGCTGACAGTCGGCCAGCACCTCGGCCAGGCGATCGCGCCGGCGGGCGATCAGCCCCACCACCGCTTCCTGCCCGGCCAGCTGTCTGGCCAGGGCCGCCCCCAACCCCGAGGAAGCACCCGTGATGAGCACCCGCTTGCCGGCCGCCGCGTAGTCCATGAGTCAAGGTTGCCGCGAACCGGTGGCGGCGTACAGTGGTGAAAGCTTGTTATACTGGCTAAATATTAACTGAGATGTACTAAATACGCCCGATAGGGGAACGACATGACTTCCACCGGCTCGACCAGGTACGAAGGAGACACCTGGGACCTGGCATCCAGCGTCGGGGCGACCGCGACCATGGTCGCGGCTGCCCGCGCGGTGGCGACCCGCGCCGACCGTCCACTGATCAACGACCCGTTCGCCGAGCCGCTGGTCAGGGCTGTTGGCGTGGACCTGCTCACCCGGCTGGCGAGCGGCGAAGTGAACCCCATCGACTTGAACGACGTCCACGACGGCGCGACGGGATCCGCTGGGGCCATGTCCCGCATGGCCGACAACATGGCGGTCCGCACCAAGTTCTTCGACGAGTTCTTCCTGGAGGCGACGAAGGCGGGCATCGAGCAGGTCGTGATCTTGGCCTCTGGATTGGATTCCCGCGCTTACCGGCTGCCGTGGCCCGCCGGCACCGTGGTCTATGAGGTCGACCAGCCGCAGGTCATCGAATTCAAATCCCGCACGCTGGCCGAGCTGGGCGCCGCACCCAGCGCCGACCGGCGGGTGGTCGCCGTCGATCTGCGCGACGATTGGCCCACCGCGCTGCGCACCGCCGGATTCGACCCGGCCCAGCCGACCGCATGGAGCGCTGAGGGCCTACTCGGCTACCTGCCCCCTGAGGCGCAGGACCGCCTGCTGGACACCATCACCGAACTCAGCGCACCGGGCAGCCGGTTCGCCACCGAAAGCGCGCCCAACCCGGAGCCCGGTGACGAGGACAAGATGAAGGAGCGCATGCAAAGCATCTCCGAACGCTGGCGTGCGCGCGGTTTCGATCTCGACATGGCGGGGCTCGTCTACTTCGGCGACCGCAACGAAGCGGCTCCCTACCTGAGCGACCATGGTTGGCTGTTGAACAGCATCAGCATCCGGGACCTCTTCGCGACCAACGGACTTCCGCCCCTTGAGGACGACGACATGCGCATGGGCGACATGCTCTACGTCAGCGGCACCCTTCACTCGGGACGCACCGACGGCGATACCTGGGGACCAGCGTCCAGCGTGGGGGCGACGGCGACCATGGTCGCGGTCTCGCGGGCGCTGGCATCGCAGGGACCCGAAGCATTGCTCAACGATCCGCTGGCCGATCCGCTGGTGCGTGCGGTGGGCCTGGACCCGTTCATCCGCATGATCGACGGAGAGATCACGGTCGAGGATGACCCGCTGCTGCGCCGCGAGGCGCTGAACGAGCAAATCGCCGTGCGCACCAGGTTCTTCGACGACTTCTTAACCGCCGCCACCGACGCCGGTATCCGCCAAGCCGTGATCCTGGCGTCCGGTCTGGACACCAGGGCCTACCGGATGCGCTGGCCTGAGGGCATGGCGGTGTACGAAATCGACCAGCCCCAGGTCATCGACTTCAAGACACGCACGCTGGCAGGCCTCGGCGCCGCCCCGATCGCCGACCGGCGGCCAATCGGCATCGACCTGCGCAACGACTGGCCGACCGCGTTGCGACAGCACGGTTTCGACATCAACCAACCGACCGCGTGGATTGCCGAGGGCCTGCTGGTTTATCTGCCGGCCGAAGCTCAGGACCGATTGTTCGACAGCATCGCTGCGCTCAGCGCGCCAGGCAGCCGAGTTGCCACCGAGCACTTCCCCGACCCCGCGGGCTTCTCCGATGAACGTGCACAGCGGCTCTCCGAGCGCTGGAACCGCCTTGGACTCGAACTCAATATGTCCGACCTGATCTACCACGGCGAGCGCAGCACCGTCATCGAGTACCTGACCGACCACGGCTGGGACGTAACCGCCCGGTCCGCCAGGGAAATGTATGCGCACAACGGGTTTGAGTTTCCCGAGGACGAGATGGCGGCCGCCTTCGGCGATATGAGCTATGTCGCTGCGACCCTTAAGTAGGGTTTGGCTAGGGTTTTCACATGCCACGCGCTCACGACGATGACTGGGATCTGGCGTCCAGCGTGGGCGCAACCGCAACGATGGTCGCGGCCGGGCGCGCCATGGCGACGAAGGATCCCCGCGGTTTGATCAACGATCCGTTCGCCGAACCGCTGGTGCGCGCGGTCGGGGTGGATTTCTTCACCAAGATGATGGACGGTGAGCTCGATCTCGACGCGATCGAGAATGCTTCGCCGGTGCGATTCAGGCAATGATCGACGGAATGGCGGTGCGCACCAAGTACTTCGATGACTACTTCATCAACGCCACCGGCACCGGCGTGCGTCAAGTGGTGATCCTCGCGTCGGGATTGGACTCGCGCGCCTACCGGTTGCCGTGGCCAGCCGGCACGGTGGTCTACGAGATCGACCAGCCGCAGGTGATCGAGTTCAAGACAAACACATTGGCCGGCATCGGCGCCGAACCCACCGCGACCCGGCGCACCATCCCCATCGATCTGCGCGCAGACTGGCCGACCGCACTGAAGGCGGCCGGACTGGATACCGACGGCACCGACAGCCTGGTTGGCCGAAGGTCTGCTGATCTACCTGCCGCCGGAGGCCCAGGACCGGTTGTTCGACAACATCACCGAGCTCAGCGTGCCCGGGAGCACGGTCGCTACCGAATTCGTGCCCGGCATCAGTCGATTTCGATGCCGACCGGGTACGGGAGATGTCCGGTTCATTCCGGGACCACGGCGTCGACATCGACATGGCGTCGCTGGTCTATACCGGCGAACGCAACCACGTCGTCGACTATCTGGGGACCAAGGGCTGGGACGTCGAAGGCGTGACCCGGACGGAACTGTTCAAGCGCCATGGCATCGACGTCGCCCGCCCCGGAACACGACGACCCGCTCGGTGAAATCATCTTCATCAGCGGCAGGCTTACCGGCTAGGCGGTTAGAGGCGCGACTCCCCCAGCCAAAGCACGCTGGCACCGCTCAATGTCTGCTCGACGTTTTCGAGAATCCCGGCAACCGCGCGGCCAAGCAGCGCGCCCAGCGCATCCGGCAGCGACGCGGCGGCCGGTTGCGACGAGGCACGGGGTCGCACCATGTCCAGCAGCGAGGAGCCCGGATAGCTGACGATGCGGACTTCGGTGTCCTCGTCCAGGCCGGCCAGGACTTTGGCTCGGCGCACCGCGGTTCGAAACCCGCCGAGTTCGTCGACCAGGCCACGCTCCAGCGCGTCGGCACCGGTCCAGACCCGTCCTCGGGCAACGACATCCACGGCTTCGGTACTCAGGTTGCGGCCTTCGGCGACGCGCTCCACGAAGTCGCTGTAGCACAAGTCCGCCTCGGCCTCTTGATGCGCCTGCTGCTCCGGCGTGAAGGGCGCGTCGATCGACCAGGCATCGGCATTGGCGTTGGTGCGCACGGTATCCGACCCGACTCCCAACCGGTGCTTCAGATCCCGAACAACCAGCTTCCCGGTAATCACACCGATCGAGCCGGTGATCGTGGCCGGGTTGGCTACGATCGCGTCGGCGCCGATCGAGACGTAGTAGCCGCCGGATGCGGCCACCGAGCCCATCGACGCCACCACCGGCTTGCCACGCTCACGGGCCCTTTTCACCTCACGCCAGATGGTCTCCGATGCGGTGATCGAGCCCCCGGGACTGTCCACCCGCAGCACGATCGCGGACACCGAATCGTCGGCCGCGGCTTCCCGCAGCGCCGCCGCGATGGTATCCGCACCGACGGTAGAAGAGCCGAACGGCAGAAATTGCGGCCCGCCGCGTCCGTCGACGATCGTGCCGTCGAGGGTGACCACGGCGAACGTCGGCTTGGACCGGCGACCGGGAATCGGCGGCACGGGTGGGGCCAGCCGTGACCGGGCCGCACCGGCGTAGCGCGCCAGGTAGAGGCGCGGCGGAGCCTTCTCATCTGAGTCACTGGACTCCGGAGAAACACCTTCCACACCAATCAGTTCCGCTATTCGGGCGTAGGCTTCGTCGCGGAATCCGATCCGGTCGACCAGACCGGACGACACGGCGTCATCGCGCAATAGCGGGGCCCGGTCGGCCAACGCATCGAGCGCACCAGGATCGATGTTGCGTGATTCGGCGACCGCCTGCCACACCTGGCTTTGCAGGCTTTCCAGCATCCGGGTGACGGCCTCGCGGTGGGCGTCGGTGAACCCGTCCTCGGTGAAACGATTTGTCGCCGACTTATATTCGCCCCGCGTGACAAACTGGGCTTCGATCCCCGCCTTGTCCAGCGCGTCACGCAGGAAGGTGGCATTGCTCGCGAAGCCGACCAGCCCGACGCTTCCCGCGGGCTGCATCCAGACCTCACCGAACGCCGAAGCCAGATAGTAGGACAGCGTGCCCGGATAGGTCTCGGCCCAGGCCAGTGACGGCTTGACGGCGCTGAAAGCCGCGATGGCCTCCCGCAGCTCCTGAACCGCCGCCGGCGGCGACGCCGCAAGCTGCACGCGGGCAATCAGCCCGGCTACCCGGGGGTCCTCGGCGGCGCGGTGGATCGCGGCGACCGTGTCGCGCAGCGCCATCGGTCGGCCACCCCCGGTGATGATCGCCAGCGGGTCAAAACCCGTCGTCTCCGGCGGCACCGAGCGCAGGTCGAATTCGAGCACGCAGCCGTTGGGTACGCCGTGGTGGCGGGCGGTATCGACCCGGTTGGCCAGGGCACGGACCTCGTCGACGCCGGGAATCGAGGGCAGGAAGGCGAACATACACGCCCAGCGTACCTACCGCGCGCCGTACGGTGGTCGGGTGAGGTTCTCGATCGCTATCCCCCAATTCGACTTCCACAGCTTCGACGCCGCCGGGCTGCGCTCCTACCTTGCGCGCGCTGAAGAGCTCGGGGTCGAAGGCGGCTGGGTGCTCGAGCAGATCGTCGGCGAGGCACCGCTGCTGGCACCGTTGGAGCTGCTGGCGTATTGCGCGGCCTGCACCGACCGGCTGCGCCTCGGGGTCGCCGTCCTGGTGACGTCATTGCATGATCCGCTTCAATTGGCCTCGGCCGCGACCGCCGTCGACCGGCTCAGCCACGGACGGCTGGATATCGGTGTCGCACCCGGTGGCGGCTCTCGCAGCTTCGCCGCTTTCGGCGTGGAAAAGGACACCTACATCTCGTATTTCACCGAGGGCCTGGAACTGATGAAGGCGGCCTGGTCCGACGAACCAAGGGTGACGTTTCACGGCCGGTTCCGTGACGTCGATGACCTTCCCATCCAGCCCAAGCCGGTGCAGCGACCGCACCCGCCGATCTGGTTCGGTGGCCTTGCTCCCAAGGCCCTGGCCAGGGCGGTACGCCACGGCGACTCGTTCCTCGGCGCGGGCTCGTCGACCACCGAAGCGTTTGCCGGAGCCGTCAGCGTGGTGCGCCGTGAGCTTGACGAACAGCACAAAGACCCGACGCACTTCACCATCGGCAAACGGGTCTATCTGATGGTCGACGACGACGCGGTGCGGGCCCGCGAGCGGGTGCTCGCCGGGTTGCGGCGCATCTACGGCGAGATGCCCGGCATCGATTCGGTTTCGGTGTCCGGCACACCCGACGACGTCGCCCGTGGGCTGGGTGAGGTGATCGACGCCGGCGCCGAGATGCTGCTGCTCAATCCCGTCGGTCCCGACGTCACGGAGAACCGCGAGCAGATGGAACGCCTTGCCGCAGAGGTGATTCCGCAGCTGGGCTGATTACAGCTCGGTGACCGAGCCGCCCGCGGCGGTGATCTTCTCGCGGGCACTGCCACTGAACTTGTGCGCGGACAGGTCGACCTTGACGGTCAGCTTGCCGTCGCCGAGGACCTTGACCAAAGAGTTCTTCCGAACCGCACCCTTGGCCACCAGGTCGTCCACACCGATGGCACCGCCCTGGGGAAACAGCCGGTTGATGTCACCGACGTTGACGATCTCGTATTCGGTGCGGAACCGGTTCCGGAATCCCTTGAGCTTGGGCAGCCGCATGTGAATCGGCATCTGCCCGCCCTCGAAGGTCACCGGCACCTGCTTGCGGGCCTTGGTGCCCTTGGTACCACGGCCTGCGGTCTTACCCTTGGAGCCGTCACCCCGACCGACTCGGGTACGAGCGGTTTTTGACCCGCGCGCGGGCCGTCAGGTCGTGCAGCTTGATCGTCACTGGGTCTTCCCTTCGGTCTCGGCAGGCTCCACCTCGACGAGGTGGCTCACCACCGCGATCAGCCCGCGGGTCGCTGCGTTGTCCTCGCGGATCACCGAATGGCGAATCCGCCGCAGGCCCAGGGTGCGCAGGCTCTCGCGCTGCTTCCAGCGCGCACCGATCGTGCTGCGCACCTGGGTGATCTTCAGCTGACTCATGGCTGTGCCGTTCCCTCCCGGGCCGCGCTCGCGCTGGCCAGCGCGTCACTCACCCGTCGCGCCTTCAGCATCCCGGCCGGGGCGACGTCCTCGATCGGCAGTCCGCGGCGAGCGGCCACCTCCTCGGGACGCTGCAGCAGCTTGAGTGCGGCGACGGTGGCGTGCACCACGTTGATCGCGTTGTCGCTGCCCAACGATTTGGCCAGGATGTCGTGTACCCCAGCGCATTCCAGCACCGCGCGTGCCGCACCACCGGCGATCACACCGGTACCCGGGCTGGCAGGGCGCAACAGCACCACGCCGGCGGCTGCCTCACCCTGCACCGGGTGCGTGATGGTGCCGCCGATCAGCGGGACCCGGAAGAAGCCCTTGCGCGCCTCCTCTACACCCTTGGCGATCGCGGCCGGTACTTCCTTGGCCTTGCCGTAGCCGACACCGACCATGCCGTTGCCGTCACCGACGATGACCAACGCGGTGAAGCTGAATCGCCGGCCACCCTTGACCACCTTGGAGACGCGGTTGATGGCGACGACCCGTTCCAGGTAGTTGCTCTTCTCGCCGTCGCGGTCACGGCCACGGCCGCTGTCGCGCCGGCCCCGGCTATCGCGGTCACCGCGCGCGTCACGGCTGTCACGGCTGTCTGGGGCGCCTTGCCCGCCAGCCGACTGCTCCGCCATTATGCGGTCCTTCCAGTCTTGTTCACGATCCCAGTCATCAGAAACTCAATCCGTTCTCGCGTGCGGCATCGGCCAGCGCCGCGATCCGTCCGCCGTAGGTGTATCCGCCACGGTCGAACACCACACTGTCAATGCCGGCGGCCTTGGCACGCTCGGCGATCAATTGGCCGACCCGCACGCTGCGGGCCTTCTTGTCGCCCTGCAGGCCACGCACATCGGCCTCGATCGATGACGCGGCGGCCACCGTGGTGCCGTTTTCGTCGTTCACCAGTTGCACATGAATGTGCCGCGCGGACCGGTGCACCACCAGCCGCGGGCGCTGCGGGGTGCCCGCGATCTTCTTGCGCAGTCGCGCGTGCCTACGCAGCCGAGAGACCCGCCGAGTTGCGGATACGCTCTGCCCCAACGGCTTTCGCGCGGCGGTGTCAGCTTGTGATTGCGCCATGACTACTTACCTGTCTTTCCGACCTTGCGGCGGACCTGCTCGCCCTCGTAACGCACGCCCTTGCCCTTGTACGGGTCGGGACGGCGCAGACGGCGGATATTCGCCGAGATCTGGCCGACCTTCTGCTTGTCGATCCCGGAGATCGTGAACTTCGTCGGCGACTGGACCGCGAACGTGATGCCGTCGGGGGCCTCGATCACCACGTGGTGGCTGTACCCCAGCGCGAACTCAAGGTTGGAGCCCTTGAGCTGCACCCGGTAGCCGACGCCGAAGATCTCCATCTTGGTGGTGTAACCCTGTGTCACACCGGTGACCAGGTTGGACACCAGGGTGCGCGACAGCCCGTGCAGTGAGCGGTTGCGCCGCTCGTCGTCGGGACGGGTGACCACGATCGCGCCGTCGTCGTTGCGCGACACCGAGATCGGCTCGGCGACCGTCAAATCCAGGGTGCCCTTGGGTCCCTTCACCGAGACGTTCTGGCCATCGATCGTTACGTCGACTCCGGTGGGGACCGGAATCGGCTGCTTACCAATGCGCGACATCGCTACCCCCTCACCACACGTACGCGAGGACTTCGCCGCCCACGCCCTGTCTGGCTGCCTGACGGTCGGTCAGCAGGCCCGAGGAGGTCGAAATGATCGCCACGCCCAGGCCGCCGAGCACCCGCGGCAGGTTGGTGGATTTCGCATACACCCGCAAGCCCGGCTTGGACACCCGTCGCAAACCGGCGATGCTGCGCTCCCGGCTCGGCCCGTACTTGAGCTGGATGACCAGCGACTTGCCCACCCGAGCGTCTTCGGTCCGGTAGTCGCTGATGTAGCCCTCGTTCTTGAGGATCTGGGCGATGTTGGCCTTGAGCTTGGAGTGCGGCAGACTCACCTCGTCGTGATACGCCGAATTGGCGTTGCGCAGACGTGTCAAAAAGTCTGCGATCGGGTCCGTCATCGTCATGACAGCGTCTGTCACCTTCCTCGCGGTGGTTCCCGTTAGGGCCTGTCGCGCGCCTGTTCTTGGTTGGGCCTTTGTGTTGTGTGCCGGCCTGTTACCAGCTGCTCTTCTGCACGCCGGGCAGCTCGCCCGCGTGCGCCATCTCGCGCAGGCAGATCCTGCACAGCCCGAATTTGCGGTAGACCGCACGCGGGCGGCCGCACTTGCTGCAGCGGGTGTAGCCGCGCACCGCGAACTTGGTTTGCGCGCTGCCTTGTTTACCAGTGCCTTCTTAGCCATCTACTCAGTTCTCCTTGAACGGAAAGCCGAGGGCCCGCAACAGCGCTCGTCCTTCGTCGTCGGTCGTCGCCGAGGTGACGACGTTGATGTCCATGCCGCGCACCCGGTCGATCTTGTCCACGTCGATCTCGTGGAACACCGACTGCTCGGCCAGCCCAAACGCGTAGTTGCCAACGCCGTCGAACTGCTTGGGCGAAAGCCCGCGGAAGTCACGAATACGTGGCAGCGCGATCGACATGAGACGGTCGAGGAACTCCCACATCCGGTCTCCGCGCAAGGTAACCCGGACGCCGATCGGCATGCCCTCGCGCAACTTGAACTGCGCTATCGACTTGCGGGCCCTGCGGATCTCCGGCCGTTGCCCGGTGATCAGCGCCAAGTCGTTGACCGCGCCGTTGATCAGCTTGGCATCCCGGGCCGCTTCGCCGACTCCCATGTTGACGACGACCTTCGTCACGGTCGGGATCTGCATGACGTTGCGGTAGCCGAACTGCTTGTGCAACGAATCCCGAATCTCGTTGCGGTAGCGCTCCTTAAGGCGCGGCTGAACCTTCTCTGCAGTGGTCATCAGATGTCCTTGCCATTGCGCTTGGAGATACGGACCCGCTTGCCGGTCTCCTCGTCTACCCGGTAGCCGATTCGGGTGGGCTTGCCGTCCGAATCGACCACCATCACGTTGGAGACGTGGATCGGGGCTTCCTGGGTGACGATTCCGCCCGAGCGGGCTCCGCGCTGGGTGGTCGAAATGGGGGTGTGCTTCTTGATTCGGTTGACGCCCTCGACCAGCACCCGGTTACGGTCCGGGTAGGCCTGCAACACCTTGCCTTTGGCGCCCTTGTCCTTGCCCGCGATAACCAGGACGGTGTCGCCCTTGTGGACCTTCATCTACAACACCTCCGGGGCCAGCGAGATGATCTTCATGAATCGCTTCTCGCGCAGTTCGCGGCCGACCGGGCCGAAGATACGGGTCCCACGCGGGTCGTTGTCGGGCTTGATGATCACCGCCGCGTTCTCGTCGAACTTGATGTAACTGCCGTCGGGACGCCTGCGCTCCTTGACTGTGCGCACCACCACGGCCTTGACGATCTCACCGCGCTTGACATTGCCGCCGGGGATAGCCTCCTTGACGGTGGCGACGATCACGTCGCCGATGCCGGCATAGCGTCGCGACGAGCCGCCGAGCACCCGGATGCACAAGATCTCCCTGGCGCCGGTGTTGTCGGCGACCTTCAGCCGCGATTCCTGCTGAATCACTCGATCTCCTGACCTGGTTCACGTGTGCACGGCAAGAGAACTCACCTCGGTGAGCATTTCGGCGAGCCTCCGAAGAGCAAAGCCCACCAAAAACCTGACGTGCGCGGTCGTTGTCGCCGAAGGGCACGCGAGGCCGATAACGCTTGCGCGCACCAGCCAAGGTCTGCCCAAGGCAACCCCTAGAGTCTAGGCGACGACCTGCTCAGAGCCAAACTTGCGACCAAAGCGGGATCAGAGGTTGATGACGTGCCCGTCGTAAGCGAGGTCGAAGGCGGCTTCATCTGCGTGGGAAAGCATGTCGTCGGACATATGGGTGAGGACGATCCGCCGGCTGACCAGCTGGTCGCGATGTGCGACCAAATCCGCATGGCGTAAGTGGTAGGGCACGAGTTTGCTCCAGAAATAAGACTCGGCGATGAACAGGTCGCTGCCGGTAGCCAGATCAATCAGGGCGTCGGTCCACGCGGTGTCGCCGCTGTAGGCGATCGTCTTGCCAGCGACCTCGACTCGCAGGCCGAGGGATGCGCTGGGCATGCCATGGTCTACCTCGACTGCTTGCACGATTGCGTTTTCGATCCTCGTCGAGGCGGCATCGGGTCGCAGTTCGATCACGTCAACGTCGAACCGGCGCTGCACCGTGGCTGCGCCGGGGAACATTAGTTCGAGCGCAGCGGTGAGCCGCTCGGCGGTTCCAATAGGGCCGGCGACGGTCAGCGGAGCGACGCGGTGGCGGAATTGCCCGTCCAGGATCAGTTGGGGCAGCCCACCGAAGTGGTCGACATGCAGATGCGAAACCAGCACGACGCCAACAGTATTGGGGTCGACACCCTGACGCTTGAGGGCGACCAGGCTGGTCGCGCCACAATCAAGCAGCATCGGTGGAAATTCACCAGCCTGGACCACTATGCAAGCCTGACAACGTCCACCACTGCCGAACGCGTCGCCGCATCCGGCGAAAGTCACCGTCACACGCGCTCCCCGGTCCTGAGCCGCTCCACTCAGTGTTTCGCCGATTCTGTGGATGTCGCCGAGGTGGTGAACGCCTTCGTGCATCGCCTGGCGTACGAGCCAGCGCGCAGTGCGCTGCTCGCCTGGCAAGCGGGTCGCCACGCGATCCCAGTCGTGTTCTCCCGTGCGCGCGACTTCGTCGCAGAAACCCGCCCCAGCCGCCGCCAGCTCGTCAAGCGTGGCAGCGAGGTCGCAATCGTTGTACCGGAAACGACGAACCCGCAAATCGTTGAGCATCGGCTCCAAGGCGGGCTGGTGCTCGGTGCGGACGCGGTGCAGACGGATGGTGAAGGTGACGTAGACGTCGCGCAGATGGCAGACGTACTCGGTAACCGACCACACACCCGGACTAGGCCGCACCCGGCGCACCTCAGGCGGGATTGCGCAGACCACCTCCCGGACCGCGCCCGGTAGGCCGGCGATGACACTGACCGCGTCGTCGATCCGAGTCTCCGGGTAAGCCAACGCACAGACATCGCAGGCGTGATCTTCAGCGGCCAGCGACGGTAGTTGCTCGTAGCTCACGTGGTTTTCGGGATGCGATGCGGGCATGTGAATATCCTCCACCGACTCGCTACCGCAGTGACTTAGAAGGGCGGCGGATCGTCGTCGGTCTCGGGTGGGGCCGGCCCGACATAGCTCAAGCACTCAGCCCGCCGGTCCACGCGAGCGTCGTGATTCTGTCGGCGTTCGGTGGCCCACATGAAGGTGCCCGGCAGGCCAGCGCCATGACGCGCATTGAAGTCTTGACTGACTGTCTCTGGGTTAGGCGGCCACAGGTCCGGAGCCATAGTCATATATATCCGTTCCTTTGCACCCTGTGTCCGCGTCACGGTCCTGCGAGGTCAGCGATTATCCTTCCGTAATGGCATCGAGCGTATCGGGGAAGATTGCATTCGTTACCGGCGGCGCGTCTGGCATCGGCGCCGCGCTGGCCACCAAGTTGGTCGACGGGGGCGCCGAGGTCTGGATCGCCGATCGTCAGATCGGCCCGGCGCAGGAGCTGGCGCAACGCCTTAACAGTGGTGGCGCAAAGGCGCACGCGATCGAGCTCGATGTGCGCAGCTACCCATCGTTTGAGCGCGCCGTCGCCGAGGCAGTGCAGCAATCCGGGCGGATCGACTATCTGTTCAACAATGCCGGCATTGGGGTCGGCGGTGAGATCGACTCATACGCGCTCGATGACTGGAACGACGTCTTCGACGTGAACCTGCGCGGTGTGGCACACGGCATCCAAGCGGTCTATCCGATCATGATCCGGCAGCACTCCGGCCACATCGTGAACACAGCCTCTATGGCCGGTCTCGTCACCAGTCCGGGCCAGGGGAGCTACACCGCCACCAAACACGCCGTCGTCGCGATCTCGAAGACATTGCGGGTCGAGGCCGAGCGCCACGGCGTGCAGGTCTCGGTGCTTTGTCCGGGCGTGATCCGGACCCCGATCCTCACAGGCGGCCAGTACGGACGGATGAACTTAGCCGGCAGCAGCGACGAGGAACTCCTCAAATTCTGGGAGCCATTGCGGCCGATGGCACCCGAAATGTTCGCCGAACGCGCCCTTCGTGCCGTGTTACGTGGAGACGCGATCATTGTGGTGCCGGCATGGTGGAAGGCATGGTGGTACCTGGAGCGGCTGTCGCCCGCCTTATCGATGCGAGCCGCAAAAGTCCTGCTCAAGCGCATACGTGAAGTGGAGTCCACCGCCTCCTGATCCGCTGCGTGTCTTATGGTCAGGCGCACCGGTTCAAACGTCGCGTGGGGCGGTACGGTGGGTAATTCCTGCCGCCGCGCATGCACGAATACGTTTCGACGCAGCCACGTTCAGCAAGTTCGAACGCAGTTGTTCGGTGGTGACACCGGACACGTGAAAGACGTTTTAGAACTCCCAGGGTGACCGGGGCCACCAAGCGGCACAGCTAACAGCCCTCGGGGTCGTCGTAGGGCTCGGCCATCTCTGCCGCTGCCTCGGCGCCATTTCTGCCGCTGCCTCGGCCACAGCGGCGCCGGCCCGGTTACGGCACCAACGGCAGGCGCCACGCCGGCGTCCCGGGGTCACGCCGAGCAGCGATAGGGCGTAGGTGCGACGACAGCCACCAGAATGCCCACGCCGATCGCGATCCGCGGTTTCTGCGGCTTTTGTTTCCCCGGCTGCGGCGCACGCGGTGTCGGCTCCTCCGCCGTCGGCGGCGGAGGAGAAGTCGGCGGAGCCTCAGCGGTCATTGATCGCCGCCGCGGGCAATGGCGTCCCGCGGGCGCCGCACTGCTTGCTGGGGCCGGACTGGAACTGGCTGGTGAAATCCGGCTTGGCGGGGAAACACGTGGTCAGATGCTAGCGAATGGCCGTGCCGACCGCGCGGCGAAATCCCATGTCTGCACACGTACGGGGCTTCCTTCACCTGAAAGCGATCCAGCGTTAACTTGCCGGACGAGGAATCCGTGTGGACAGCAGATTGCGATGCGCTGCAGCGTTGCTAGCCGGACGCCGAATTCGCCACACAGCGAAACCCGATGTGGGTGGTCGCGGAGTCCTGAGATTGCGGTGACCGTGCTGCCGGACGGTAGCGATGGCAGTACTCCGGCGCGCACAAGTGCGAACCGCCCTTCAACGTCTGGTTGACGGTCGGATCGGCAGGCCCCGATGGTGTGCAACAGGCTTTCGGCGGCTGATCAAGCCGGTGGTGTGCGGAAAACTCGGTGGCGGTCCACTCCCAGACGTTGCCGATCATGTCGACCAGTCCGAACCCGTTGGGCGGAAACGTCCCCACCGGCGAAGTTCCCACCCAGCCGAGCGCACCGTCGTTGCGATATGGGAACCTGCCCTGCCAGATGTTGGCCATCAATCGACCACCGGGTTTCGCCTCGTCGCCCCACGAGTAGGTCGTCGTGCTTCCGCCCCGGGCCGCATACTCCCACTCGGCCTCGGTCGGCAGCCGCCGCCCGGCCCACCGCGCGTAGGCCACGGCGTCGGGATACGCCACCTGCACCACCGGGTGATCGGCTCTGTCCGCCAGATCGCTGTCCGGCCCGAATGGATGGCGCCAGTTAGCACCCGGTACCCAGTCCCACCACTGCCGCCAGTCACGCAGGTCGACCGGGCCCGGCGTCGGGCGGAAGACCATCGCACCCGGACACAGGTCATTGGGATCTGCTCCCGGGTACAGCGCCGGGTCGATCGGTTGCTCGGCGACCGTCACATAGCCTGTGGCGGCGACGAATTCGCCGAACTGCGCGCTGGTCACCGGGTGTCGCTCCACCGCGAAGGGACCCACGGTCACGGTGTGGATCGGCGCTTCTTCGGGGTAAAAGCTTGTCGAGCCCATGCGGAAGGATCCGCCCGGCAGTTCGACCAGCTCGGTAAGCACCACTTCAGGGTATGACGCCCGCGAACGGCCCCGGACACCCCAACGAAAATTATCCGACGCGCTTTAGTCCGATCGACAACATCAAGCATTCATCCGGTGGAGTCAACCAATTCATCTGATGTTTGTTTGTGTGCTGGTTTCGATAGCTGTATCTCTCGACATGTGTCGAAATCGGGGTGACCTCGGGGTGCGCCCCGAGAGCAAGCTCGCCACCGACGCCGGGCGCCATCGTGGTCGACGAGGCCATGCGCACCAACCTGCCCGACATCTAAGCCGGAGACTGAGTGCACATCCACCATCGCCTTCTCGGGCTAAGTCGGCTGCCGCCCGGTGCAAATCATTGGAGGCAATCAACGTGAAGCACAACCGATCAGCGGCCGCCATAAGCTTGCTGGCTGCCGGTGCCATCGTGCTCTCGGCATGCAGCAACTCCCACGCGACCCTGCCCTATGCCGCCGGGGCCAAGGTGAACTGCGGCGGCAAGCAGGCCTTAGCCGCCAGCGGCTCGACCGCGCAAGCCAACGCAATGAACCGATTCATCGACGCTTACGACAAGGCCTGCTTCGGGCAGACACTCAACTACACCGCCAACGGCTCGGGCGCCGGGATCAGCGACTTCCTGGCCGGCAAGACCGATTTCGCCGGATCCGACACACCACTGTCCGGGGACCAATACGCCGCAGCCAAGCAGCGATGCGGCGGTGCCGACGCCTGGCACCTGCCCGTGGTATTCGGCCCGCTGGCGATCACCTACAACCTCAGCGCCGTCGACTCGTTGGTGCTCGACGCGCCCACGCTGGCCAAGATCTTCAACGGCACCATCACGCGCTGGGACGACCCGGCCCTCACCGCGCTCAACGCATCCATGCCGTCAGAGGACATCCGTGTCATCTACCGCAGCGACGCATCCGGCACCACCGACAACTTCCAGGCCTACTTGCAGGCTGCATCCGGCGGAGCCTGGAATAAGGGCGCGGGCAAGACATTCAACGGCGGCGTCGGCACCGGCGCCGCGGGCAACAATGGCACCTCGGCGGCTGTGAAAGCCACCGAGGGTGCGATCAGCTACAACGAATTGTCATTTGCGCTCCAGCAAGGGCTATTTGCCGCCGAGATCAAAACCCCGGCAAGCCGCAGGTCATTACGCCCGGTGCGCATCGGCACCGACACGGTCGGCAAGACCATCACCGGCGCCAAAATCATCGGCAACGGCAACGACCTCGTGCTCGACCTTTCGTCGTTCTACAACCCTGCCCAACCCGATGTCTACCCGATCGTCTTGGCCACCTACGAGATCGTCTGCTCCAAATACCCCAGCTTCGATATGGCCAAGGCGGTCAAGGCGTTCCTGCAGGCGGCGATTGGCCCCGGTCAGATCGACCTCGCTAAAAGGGGCTACATCCCGCTGTCGCCCGACTTCCAAGCAAGAGTCTCAAGCGCCGTCGACGCCATCAGCTCTGTGGAGGCACCGAATCCGGAGTAAAAGCTGGTCCTGCCCATGCGGAATGATCCGCCGAAGTACGGGTATCAGGTCTTCGGCGATCTTCGATCCCGTTGTCGCCACCAGGCGATAACGAACAAAGACATCGCGACGACCAGCGCTATCAACACCCACAGCACGATGGCTTGGTCGACCCACGAGCCCGGCGGTGGGGAGCCGGGAAAGAAGTTGCGCAAGGGAACAATCGCGAACAGCATCGCGGCATACCACGTTGAGAACGGCGGCAAGAACGTCGTCCTGCCCAACGCCATTGGAATGGCCACCCACAATGCCAACGCAGGCAGGGCGATGAGGATCAGGCAGAGCCCCAAGTCGAAAATCAGCGGGCCCTTGGACCTCTGCAACGTGATGGTCACGTCGTCCTGGACATCCGGGTTGGAATCTTCGGGGTCGTGGACGCGGGTGACAGTGGTGTCCCAGCCGTCCAACTTTCCGGTTACTTCGACACGGGCGGGTACTTTTTCGCGGTTTTGGCCAGACCCGGTGAAGACGTCGGCCGCGATTACTTCCGTTTTGTAGGAGTCGAATGGCCAGTTACCGGGATCGCCGTGCGCCTCGATGCTGGTGCTGACTTGCGCCGGCGCTTTTCCTACCGGGTACTGCAGGTCTCCCAGATCATTATCCGGATACAGCCGCACGGCCGCATCGGTGGTCAGCACACCGAAGTTTTTGTCGTACAACGAATCCTTGGGATAAACAAGCACATTCACCGTCAAGCGGTTTGCGACGGTATACAGCTTCTCGAGGCGCACCTGCACGACGCTGTCCTCGGCCTCGATCTTGCCGAAGTCCACCGCAGGCAGCGGAGGCGCCGATTTGGCCAACAAGTGCACGGCAATCAGGGATAGGACGTAGATAACAATGACCGCCACCACAATCCCGAAAGCGATCGCGATGCGTGGTCCTCGCGGCGCGGGCGGGGCCGCCGGTTGAGGCGGGTGCGGAGGCTCAGCGGTCATGTGACGCCACCGTCGGGACCGATTGGAGGCTGCGGCCACGACGACCGCCGCACGAAAGCGAGCAATAGCTTCCAGGAGGCATCACGGGGCCAGATGCTGGCAGCCCTACAGCGATCAGGCCGGGAATTTTCGGGGTATGAAGGCAGCTGATTAGGGCCCGTGATTTTCCCGCGGCCCACGGCCAGGCAGTTCAGTCGCGCGAAAACGCAAGTGCAAGTTCCTTTTCCAGGTCTTCATAGGGTCTGCCCGAGAGGTCCACGGTGACCTGGGCGATGGTGCCGCCGGTGAACGTGAACGGCGCTTTGTAGCGACTGGACACCCCGGATCCGCCGTTGCGCCCGACGGTGATGCCGGCCCCCGCCAACCCGAAGGTTCCGGGGTGGGTCGTCATACCAGGAAGCGTGCCGACCACGGCGTCGTCGATGAACAGGGTTGCGTCACCGAGCGGGGTGTGGCTGTTCTCCACGGTTCCCGTCCGCGAATAGCGAACGCCGAACACATGTCTGCCCAGCGGGACCGCGCCGGACGAAGAAATCAGCTGCTGACGCTCACCGAGGAAGTTGTAGACGTAGTGCAGCCGCCCATCCTGGATGAACAGGACGTGCCCGCCGTGGGCGCCGCCCTGCTTGAACAGCACACCTTCGGCGCCGGTGGTATCCACGGTCACGTCGGCCAGCACGGCGAAGGAGCGGCCGCGAATTTCGGCGCCTGCGCCGATGCCGACGTCTGCACAGTCGGGATAGTAGGTGTAGCTGGACCGTTCGCCTACCAGGTAGGGCCGCCACCGCGTCATCGTTTCGACGATGTTCAAATCCGCCAGCGGCAGACCGTTGTACTTAGCGGCCTCGGAGAACCAGAGCGCCTTGAGCTCTTCCAGCTTCTCGGGTTGCTCGGCGGCCAGGTCGTGGCACTGGCTGCGATCGGCTTCGATGTGGAAGAGTTCCCAGCGATCGGCGTCGAAATGCGACCAGCCCGCCGGCGTGGCCGCATGCACGGTGTTGGCGAACCAGCCCTGGTGCCAGATCCCGCGGGTACCCAGCATGCTGTAGAACTGGGTTTCCTTTCCGGTTTCGGCAGCCGGATCCGCAAGGGCTGCTTTGAAACTCACACCGTCCAGCGGTTTCTGCGTGATGCCCTTGACCGTCTCCGGGGGCGTGATGTCCATCAGGTCGTAGACGGTCGGTGTGATATCGCAGACATTGACGTAGTTGTCGCGGATCTCGCCGTGCGCCGCAATTCCGTTGGGCCACGAGATGATTGCCGTGTCGGCGATACCACCCTCATGCGAGGCGTACCGCTTGTACAGCTTGTAGGGCGTGTTGAAGGCCATCGCCCAGCCGATTGGGTAATGGTTGTAGGTCTCGGGCCCGCCGAGATTGTCGAAAAGCTTCATGCTCTCCTCGACGGTGTCGATGTAGCCGTTGAAGAACTTGCCTTCGTTCACCGATCCGTTCGGACCGCCCTCACCGCTGGCGCCGTTGTCGGAGATCACCACGATGATGGTGTTGTCAAGTTGGCCGGATTCCTCGAGATAGTCCAAGATGCGGCCGATCTGGGTATCGGTGTAGCTCAGGAAGCCGGCGAACACCTCGGCCATCCGGCTGAACAGCTTCTTCTCTTCATCGTTGAGCGAGTCCCAGGGCCGCACCGTGTCCTGCAGCGGCCACGGCTGGCCTTCCGGTCCCTTCACATCGAGATACGGGTTGATCGGCGACAGTTCGGTGTCCGGCGGCACGATCCCCATCGACTTCTGCTTTTCCAGCACGATCTCGCGGTAGCGCTCGTAGCCCATGTCGAACCGGCCGGCATAGTTGTCCGCCCATTCTTTGAAGACGTGATGCGGCGCGTGCCCGGCGCCGGGGCACACGTAGCTAAACCACGGTTTGTCCGGTGCGATCACCTTGGCATCGCGGATGAATTCGATTGTCTTGTCGGCGATGTCCTTCGACAGGTGATAGCCGTCCTGTGGTGTCCCCGGCGGGTTTACCGGGTGGTTGTCGTATATCAGGTCCGGATACCACTGGTCGGTCTCGCCGCCCAGGAACCCGTAGAACCGTTGGAAGCCGCGCGAGGTCGGCCAGTGCCGTTTGGTCGACGCCAGATTGGACTCTTCGAGTGGGGTCAGGTGCCACTTGCCGACGCAGTAGGTGTTGTAGCCCCGTTCGGCGAGGACCTCAGAAACCAGCGCGGTGTCGAATGGGATACGGCCGTTGGCGTTTGGGAAGCCTTCGGTGAACTCTTCGATGGTGGCCATACCCACGGTGGTGGCGTTGCGACCGGTCAGCAAGGATGCCCGGGTCGGCGAGCACAGCGCGGTGGTGTGGAATTGCGAAAGTCGTATACCGCGCTCGGCTATCCGCGTCATGGCGGGCATCTCGACCAAGCCACCGAAGCAGTCCCAGGTCGCGATACCGGTGTCATCCCAGACCAGATAAAGGACGTTCGGCGAGTTCTCCGGCGCGGTCGGTGCGGCGTACGGACCCCAGTCGGGCTCCGAATCGCGAATATCCAGCTCGATCTTGCCTTTGAACACTCCCGACTCAGTCGCCATCGCACACTCCGCTCTCGGCATCCCCCGGCGTCGCGTGGGAGATTACACTGCTGGAGCCACCGTGCGCGCGAGTTAGGTCACTCCCCCGCTTGCGGGTGGGGGTACCTCCCGCTTGCGGGGGAGTGCCCCCAGCTCGCGGGAAGTCTACTCGGCTACTTGGCCTTCTCCAGAATTTCGACGAGCCGCCACCGTTTGGTCGCCGACAGTGGACGCGTCTCCATCAGCGAGACACGGTCGCCGATCCCGGCGACGCTGTTCTCGTCGTGTGCCTTGACCTTCTTGGTAGTGCGGATGATCTTGCCGTACAGCGGGTGACGCATGCGGTCTTCCAGCTCGACCACGATGGTCTTCTGCATCTTGTCACTCACCACATAACCGATCCGCGTCTTGCGCCGGCCACGCGTCTTCGGAGTGCGCGGAGTGCTCTTGGGGCCTTTAACACTGCTCGCGGCTTTCGAACCGGCATCCTGCGGAGCGGCCTGCTTGGGGGCGGCTTTGGCGGCTGCCTTGGAAGCCTTGGGGGCAGCCTTCGAGGCGGCTTTCGCTTCTGCCATCACGATTCCTTACCCTCGGGCCCGGAAGCCAGGCCCAGTTCTCGTTCACGCAGCACGGTGTAGACGCGCGCGATTTCCTGACGCACCGTGCGGAGCCGGCGGTTGTTGTTGAGCTGTCCGGTCGCCATCTGGAAGCGCAGGTTGAACAGCTCCTCCTTGGATTCGCGCAGGCGCTCGGTCAGCTCCTCGTCGGTGAGCTCACGCAGTTCGCCAGGCGAAATTCCCACTGCCATCAGAACTGATCCTCTCGGGTCACGATGCGTGCCTTGATCGGCAACTTGTGGATTGCTCGGGTGAGCGCTGCCCGGGCGACGGACTCATTGGGGTAGCTGAGCTCGAACAGCACCCGGCCCGGCTTGACGTTGACCACCCACCACTCCGGCGAGCCCTTGCCCGAACCCATCCGGGTTTCTGCGGGCTTCTTGGTCAGCGGGCGGTCGGGGAAGACGTTGATCCACACCTTGCCGCCACGCTTGATGTGCCGGTTGATGGCAATACGAGCGGACTCGATCTGCCGGTTGGTGACGTAGGCGTGCTCGAGAGCCTGGATGCCGTAGTCACCGAAGTTCACCTCCGTGCCGCCACTGGCGATGCCGCGCTGGCGGGGATGGTGCTGCTTACGGTGTTTAACCTTGCGGGGAATCAACATGATTCAGCTCTCCGTGCTCTGCGGTTCGAGGGCAGGCGCGCCGCCCGCCGGGGCAGACTCCTCGCCACCCGCGGCCCGTCCAGCCTCAGTGCTGGTCGCCGTGGTGCCCGACGCGCCGCTGCGCCGCGGACGCGTGCCCGACGGCCGCTCGCGGCGCGGACGCTCGGCGCCCACCGGCGCGGCGGCAGCGGCCAATTCGCGTTTGCCACCGACGATGTCGCCCTTGTAGATCCACACCTTCACGCCGATGCGGCCGAAGGTGGTCTTCGCCTCGTACAGGCCGTAGTCGATGTCAGCGCGCAGGGTGTGCAGCGGCACACGGCCCTCGCGGTAGAACTCCGAACGGCTCATCTCGGCGCCGCCGAGGCGGCCCGAGCACTGCACTCGGATGCCCTTGACGTTGGGCTGACGCATCGCCGACTGGATGGCCTTGCGCATCGCGCGGCGGAACGCCACCCGGTTGCTCAACTGCTCTGCGACGCCCTGGGCCACCAGTTGCGCTTGCGATTCAGGGTTTTTGACTTCGAGGATGTTGAGCTGGACCTGCTTGCCGGTCAGCTTTTCCAGGTCGGCACGGATCCGGTCGGCCTCGGTTCCGCGGCGGCCGATGACGATGCCCGGGACGGGCGGTGTGGATGTCTACCCGGACCCGGTCGCGGGTGCGCTCGATCTCCACGTCGGCGATCCCGGCGCGCTCCAGGCCGCTGGACAGCAGCCGACGGATCGCGACATCTTCCTTGACGTACTCGGCGTACTGCTTGTCGGCGTACCAGCGGGACTTCCAGTCTGTGGTGATGCCCAGCCGGAAGCCGTGCGGATTGATCTTCTGGCCCACTAGTCTGAGCCTCCCTTCGCTTCAGAAGTCTCAGGAGCTGCCCCGGAAGTTCCAGCAGTTTCAGTCGTTGCCTTAGTCTCAGCGGCTTTGGCCTCGGATTTCGCTGGCGCCTTCTTGGCCGCCCCCGCTTTGGCAGGCGCTTTCTTGGCCGGCGCCTTCTTCGCAGGTGCTTTGGCGGCAGCCTTGCTGGCCTCGGCGCGACGGGCCCTCGTCGACTTCACCGACCGCTCGTCCTTGGCCGGGCGGCTTTCCACCACGACCGTGATGTGACTGGTGCGCCTGCGAATCCGGAACGCGCGGCCCTGGGCGCGCGGACGGATGCGCTTGGCGGTCGGGCCCTCGTCGGCGTAGACCGTGGCCACCACCAGGGTCGCCGGGTCCAGTCCGTTGTTGTTCTGCGCGTTCGCCACCGCACTCGCGATCACCTTGGCCACCGGCTCACTGGCGGCCTGCGGCGCCCAGCGCAGGATGTCGAGCGCGTCGGCCACCGACCTGCCGCGCACCAGGTCGATAACCCGGCGCGCCTTTCTCGGCGACACCCGCACGAACCGCGCTTTGGCGACCGCCGACGGGAATTCAGTAGCGGTGCTCATCGGCGCTTGGCCTTTCGGTCGTCCTTGATGTGCCCCTTGAAGGTGCGCGTCGGTGCGAATTCACCAAGCTTGTGACCCACCATCGCCTCGGTGACGAACACTGGGACATGCTTGCGTCCGTCGTGCACGGCAAAGGTGTGGCCGATAAAGTCCGGAATGATCGTCGACCGCCGCGACCAGGTCTTGATGACCTGCTTGGTGTTCTTCTCGTTCTGTACGTCGACCTTCTTGAGCAGGTGGTCGTCGACGAACGGACCCTTCTTCAGGCTGCGTGGCATTTGCTATTCCTCGACTTCCTAGCGCGAGTGCTTCTTGCCGGTGCGCCGGCGTCGGACGATGAGCTTGTTGCTCTGTTTGTTTCGATCGCGGGTGCGGCCCTCGGGCTTGCCCCACGGGCTGACCGGGTGACGGCCACCGGAGGTCTTACCCTCACCACCGCCGTGCGGGTGGTCCACCGGGTTCATGACCACACCGCGGACCGACGGGCGCTTGCCCTTCCACCGCATACGACCGGCCTTGCCCCAGTTGATGTTTGCCTGCTCGGCGTTGCCCACCTCGCCGACCGTTGCGCGGCAGCGCACGTCGACGCGGCGAATCTCACCGCTGGGCATACGCAGCGACGCGTAAGTGCCCTCCTTGCCGAGCAACTGGATGCTCGACCCGGCCGAGCGGGCCAGCTTGGCGCCGCCGCCGGGCCGCAGCTCCACGGCGTGGATCAAGGTACCGGCCGGGATGTTGCGCAGCGGGAGGTTGTTGCCCGGCTTGATGTCGGCGTTGGGGCCCGATTCCACCACGTCACCCTGCGAGAGTCCAAGTGGGGCAACGATGTAGCGCTTCTCACCGTCAAGGTAGTGAAGCAACGCGATGTTGGCGGTGCGGTTGGGGTCGTATTCGATATGCGCGACCTTGGCGTTGACACCGTCTTTGTCGTTGCGGCGGAAGTCGATCACCCGGTAGGCGCGCTTGTGGCCACCACCCTGGTGGCGGGTGGTGATCCGGCCGTGCGCGTTGCGACCACCACGACCGTGCAGCGGGCACACCAACGACTTCTCCGGGGTCGAGCGGGTGATCTCGGCGAAATCGGACACGCTGGCACCGCGACGACCGGGGGTCGTCGGCTTGTACTTGCGAATTGCCATGTCTAATCAGGTCTTTCTCTCGCGCGGCTAGGCCGGTGCTCCGAACAGGTCGATCGGCTTGCTGCCCGGCGCCAGGGTGACGATCGCGCGCTTGGTGTTCTTGCGCTTGCCGTAGCCGGTCCTGGTGCGCTTGCGCTTGCCCTGCCGGTTCGCGGTGTTCACCGATGCGACCTTGACGGAGAAGATCTTCTCGACGGCGATCTTGATCTGCGTCTTGTTCGAATCGGGGTGCACCACGAACGTGTACACGTTGTCGTCCAGCAGCCCGTAGGACTTCTCGGAGATGACCGGCGCCAGGATGATGTCGCGGGGATCAGTGACGGTCGCCATCAGGCTGAAACCTCCACATCGTTGTTTTCGCCAGCACTGCGTGTTGCCGCGGCGATGTAGGCGTTGAGCGCCTCGACGCTGAACACCACGTCGTCGGAGCGCAGCACGTCGTAGGTGTTGAGCTGGTCGGGCGCCAGGATGTGCACACCGGGCAGGTTGCGCACGCTCTTGGCGCCGGCCTCGTCGCTGCGCCCGATCACGACCAGCACCTGCTTGCGGTCGGTCAGGGTGCCCAGAAATGCCTTAGCGTTCTTGGTGGACGGCGTCTGACCCGCCACCAACTCGGTAACCGCGTGGATACGTCCGTTGCGTGCCCGGTCAGACAGCGCCCCGCGCAACGCCGCGGCGATCATCTTCTTGGGTGTGCGCTGGCTGTAGTCGCGCGGCTTGGGACCGTGCACGATGCCACCACCAGCGAACTGCGGGGCCCGCGTCGAACCCTGCCGGGCGCGTCCCGTCCCCTTCTGCCGGTAGGGCTTACGGCCACCGCCACTGACCTCGCCGCGTGTCTTCGTCGAGTGCGTACCCTGACGGGCCGCCGCCCGTTGTGCGGTGACCACCTGGTGCATCAGTGCGATATTGGCAGGCGCATCGAACAACTCGGCCGGCAGCTCGATGGAGCCGTCGACCTTGCCGTCCGGCGTCTTGACGTCGATCTTGATGGCCTTCTTGGCTGCCATTAGTTCTCACCTCGTTTGATCGCGCTGCGGACCATCACGAGTCCACCGGTGCGGCCAGGGACCGCACCCTTGATCAACAGCACGCCGTTCTCGGTATCGACCTTGTGCACCAACAGGTTCTGCACGGTCACCCGATCGTTGCCCATCCGGCCGGCCATCCGCGTGCCCTTGAAGACCCGCGCGGGAGTGGCGCAGCCGCCGATGGAACCCGGACGGCGGTGCACCGCCTGGGCACCGTGACTGGCGCCCTGGCCGCGGAAGCCGTGCCGCTTCATGGCGCCGGCGAAGCCTTTGCCCTTGGAGGTTCCGGTCACGTCGACATAGGTGCCGTCGGCGAAGATCTCAGCCGTCAGCTCCTGGCCGACCTCGTACTCGGCAGCCGCATCCGCGTCGTCAAGCCGCAGCTCGGCCAGGTACCGGCGTGGGTTGACGCCCGCAGCGGTGTACTGACCGGTCACCGGTTTGTTGACCTTGCGCGGGCTGATCTCGCCGTAGGCCAACTGCACGGCGCTGTAGCCGTCGCGCTCCGGGGTGCGGATGCGCGTCACCACGTTCGGCCCGGCCTTGACCACGGTCACCGGTACGACCCTGTTGTTCTCGTCGAATACCTGCGTCATGCCCAGCTTGGTACCGAGAATGCCCTTTCGCGCCATTGCTCTGGAATCTCCTACTGGATGTTGACGTCAACACTGGCCGGAAGATCGATGCGCATGAGCGCGTCAACGGTCTTCGGCGTTGGATCGAGGATGTCGATCAACCGCTTGTGCGTGCGCATTTCGAAGTGCTCCCGCGAGTCCTTGTACTTGTGCGGAGAGCGGATGACGCAATACACGTTCTTCTCGGTCGGCAGCGGCACCGGACCTACGACGCTGGCACCCGTGCGGACGACGGTCTCGACGATCTTGCGCGCCGAGGCGTCAATAGCCTCATGGTCGTAGGCCTTAAGCCTGATGCGGATCTTCTGTCCCGCCACGCTTCTCCTACCTTCATTCCGTCTTGAGGCCCGTGCCCGGGCCTGGTGCCTTCCAGCGCGCCGATCGACCCGGCCGATCTTGGGCCGGTCTAGCGTCGCGCCGGATAATGCGCCGCTGTTTACCTGTCGTGGTCCACCGGCCCCCGCGGTCGGGCGTGTCACCCTTACGCAGCCTTGTCCGCGGCGGAAATTAGTCGCGCTCCAAGGATGGGACCGGACGCGCCCGTTTGGGCGCTGGTCGTATGCCCGGCCAGGCGAAAACCTGGCGCAAGGCAACCTGAACAGTATGCCTTAGATCGTGGCTTGGGCAAAATTTCGGGCCACTTGGCAAGGGTGCGGCCCGCGATCACCGCACTCACTCGACAGTAAGGTTTGTCGTCATGATCGGTCCTGGCCCCGGTCATTCACGGACGATTGTGGCGAGTCGGTTTATGTCAGTGGCCCTTATTTCTGGCGATAGCTGGTTGGCAGTTCGACGGACGTCTGACCCGTGCACGCAGAGTGCCGGAAGATGTGTAGGCGCGCGACCGGCCGGGGGTGGCATCGTTTCACGCCCTTGGGCGAGGGTTTATCACCTAGTCACGACTGCCGAGCTGACCAACTTCGAGCTGGTCGTCCGTCACCGGCCGCTATGCGCCACACCGTTCCCGATCGCTTTGGCTGACACCAGCACCGCACCAATAAGGATTGCCGCCCTGCCAGCCTGGGAAGCCTTTCACCACCGTGGCCTTCAGCAGGCCGGGTGCCTGCCATACCAGCTCGATCGAGTCGCCCACGGCCGTCGACGGACCCGTGCTGGGGTTAACCGAGGTTGTCTGGCCGTTTTGTAGGCCGTAGCTCACGCCTGTGACCGTGAGCGTTAGCTGCGTGTCATTGCCAGACACAACTCCCAGCGTGTCGGTTTCCGAGCAGGCGGCCTCGGGTCCTGCGCTGCACGGGCCCATGCCCAGGCTCGCGACGATGGTGGCCGTCGTCGGGGTGATGTCCAGGGTCGCATCGTGGGTCTGCCAGTGGCCCACGAAGCGGGCGCTGGCCGTCGCCGAGGGAGCGGGCGAACCGGTCGGGCTGGAGAGATTTCCAGGACTGGAGCTCGCCGTGCTGGTTGCCGGGGGTGCCGCTGCACTTGAGGGGGTGCCCGTAGTCGAGGACGTGCCAGTGCCGGACGTATTCTTCGAGCACCCCGCCGTACCTACCGTAATCACCGTCGCGGTGATGGCGACCACCCATCGGAGCTTCACCACCGAGGTGTTTGCGGTCATCCGGCTGTCCCTTCAATCGCTTGCGACCACGCCACGTGGCGGTGCGGGAGTCCGCGGTCCAAACACTCGGCGGCGCAGTGAACCGACAGGGATACGCCTCAAAGAGGGCTACGCTTACGCTTCAGCTGCGTCGTAGCCGAGGACTATACCGGAGGACATCGTGAACACTGCTTCAAGTCTGGCCGCCACGTTGGTCGGCGCAGCGACGGTCGTGGCCGTTGTCGGCTGCTCGAGTTCCGGCACGACCACCAGTTCCGGCACGCCTACCGGTTCCGCCACCACCACTGCCGGGCAATCCGCGCCGCCGTCGAGCCCACCGCCGGGCACCTCCCCTGCCTCGCCGGCGCCCGGAGCCGGGGCGCACGGGTCGGCGGGCGGCATCGACGTCACCATCACCGCACAGGGGCCCACTACAGTCCGGCCGGGCGGAGCGCCCATGCCCTTCAGCGTCACGCTGGTCAACACCACGACCGCAGGCATGGCCCAAGTGGGCATGGTGGTATCCCTGGGCCACTGTTCGTGCAGCCCGCCCGGCGCCAGTATGATGCCCGCCGGTTCGATGCAGATGCTCAACCCCGACACCAAGGCGTGGGTGACGGTACCTTACGTCGCCGAAGGGACCGGGATGGATTTCCTCTCCCAAACACTCGTCCCGCCATTCGTGCTCGCTCAAGGTCAGACCATCACCTATCAACTCCAGTTGCAGCTCGACGCCAACCAGAATTTCACCGTCGGCAAAGGCGAGTCCGCCATCGACGTGACGATGACCAACGTCACCACGAACACCGCAGTCGGCGTCAGCCCCACTGCATCGCTGCCTATCGCCGTCGAACCGTAACCGGGGCCCAGCTGGGCATGAAGGGCAATGAGCACACCGATAGTTGACGAGGCCGCGAAGGTGTTCGTCGACCCACGGCCTACACGGACGAGCCGCGGCTACATGCGGCGCTGACCCACCTGCGCGCCCATGCACCGGTGTCGTGGGTCGACTATCCGCCCTACCGGCCGTTCTGGGCGATCACCAAGCACGCCGACATCATAGAGATCGAACGCGCCAATGATTTGTTCATCAACGAACCACGGCCGCTGCTTGGCACCGCTGAGGCCGATGATGTCGCGCGCGCCCAGCTGGACGCCGGAATGGGGCTACGCACGCTGATCCACATGGACGACCCCCAACATCGGGTGGTGCGCGCGATTGGCGCCGACTGGTTTCGTCCAAAGGCGATGTGGGCGCTCAAAGTCCGGGTCGACGAATTGGCCAAAATCTATGTGGACAAGTTGGCCGCGGGCAACGAATGCGACTTCGCGCAGGAGATCGCAGTGAATTACCCGCTGTACGTGATCCTGTCGCTGCTGGGCCTGCCGGAATCCGACTTCGGACGCATGCTCAAGCTCACCCAGGAACTTTTCGGCGGCGACGACGCCGAATTCCGGCGCGGCACCACCCTCGAGGAGCAACTCCAAGTTCTGCTCGACTTCTTCGGCTACTTCAGTGCGCTCACCGCGTCGCGACGGGAGCATCCGACCGAAGACCTGGCGTCGGCGATCGCCAATGCCCGCATCGACGGCGAGCCGCTGTCGGACGTCGACACCGCGTCCTACTACGTCATCGTCGCCAGCGCGGGTCACGACACCACCAGCGCGACGATCGCGGGTGGTCGGCAGGCGCTGATCGAAAACCCAGACCAGCGAGAGCGTCTGCGCGACAACCTCGACCTGATGCCGCTGGCCACCGAGGAGATGATCCGCTGGGTGACCCCGGTCAAGGAATTCATGCGCACCGCTACCGCGGACACCACTATCCGCGGGGTGCCGATCGCCAAGGGCGAGGCGGTGTATCTGTCCTACGTCTCGGCCAACCGCGATGAGGAGGTGTTCGATGATCCTTTCCGCTTTGACGTCGGCCGAGACCCGAACAAACACTTGGCATTCGGTTACGGCGTGCACTTCTGTCTGGGCGCGGCGCTGGCCCGCATGGAGGTGAACAGCTTTTTCACGAACTCTTGCCGCGGCTGAAATCCATTGAACTGGACGGTGAACCCGAACTCATCCCCACCACGTTCGTCGGAGGGCTCAAGCACCTGCCGATTCGATACTCGCTGCGGTAGCTTTGTCGGCCTGCGCACGCTGAACGTGCAGGAAGCCGTCGACGGCGGCGCGCGCACATTCGCGAGAGTCGAAATCCGGCAAAGTGGACGTTGCCGTCGCTGCGGTTCTGATCGGACTATGGGCGCCCGGGCGTGACGGCCGACAGCTGCGCCTGGTACGCCGGATTCTCTCCGCCCGGAGGTAGCCGGCCCGGATCTGGGTACGTGGCTGCCTGCGCTGCCCTGCTCAGGGGAATTCAGTGAACGAACTCGGCAGCCCGGTGCCCGAGCATCACGATGGTTGCGTGCGGACCGCGCCTGGTGATCACGGGCAGGATAGAGCCGTCGATCACCCACAGGTTCTCGATTCCCCGCACCCGACACCGATGATCGACGACTGCTCGCGGGTCACCGTCGGTGCCCATCGGGGCGCTACCACACAGGTGCTGCGACGTCGACCACACCGGTGAGCCGATATATGTTGCCGCACTGGCTAATTCGCGGGCTAATTCACTGCCCTGGCGCAGCGCCGCGACATCGTCGGGCTCGCTGTCGTAGCGGTGCTCGATTCGCGGCGGCACACCGGGATCGGGCGACACCAGCGTGATGCGCCCGCGCGCCCGCGGCTGCATGAGCGCCACCCCGATATGCGGCCAGTCGGGATGCCCCGCAGTGCCGTCGCCGGTCATCGCAATGAATCCTCCTGTGTACGGCCTGATCTCAATATTGTCGGCGGTACTCAGCACAACCTCCAGCGCGGGCCGGCGGGTAGCCACCGTCCAATTAGTCGGCAGCACCCATTCGGGGTGATCGCTGCAAAACATCCCTACCGGTAGCGCCGCCACTACCGGCACCCGCACCGCGCGCAGCATTGCTTCATCTCCGACGCCGGAAAGCATCAGCAGATGCGCCGACTCAATCGCACCGGCGCACAACACGATTCGGTTAGCCATTAGAGTCAATGGGCCTTGCGGGCCGATCGCGTCGACACCCACCGCGGCAGTGCCGTCGAAACGCAAACGCACTGCCCGCGTCTGCGCCAGCAAGGTCAGGTTTGATCGTCCCAGAACTGGAATCAAATAGCCCGCGCCCGATCCGATACGTACACCGTCGACGATGTTGAGCGGGACGGCGCCTATTCCCGAAAGCAGCTCCGGCCCACAATCATTGAGATCATCGATCCATGCAAACCCGGCACGCTCGGCCGCAGCGATGAAACGTTGGGTGGTGCCAGTCATTTCGTGAGTTCGACGAACCAGGATGGGGCCACTGTCGCCATGGGCGGGACCATCGAAATCCAGGTCGGTCTCGATGGCGCGGAAGTGGTCGAGGACGTCCGACCATGCCCAGCCGGGTATCGCGGCGTGATCGAAGTCGTTCGGCAACCCGCGGCAGAAGTAGCCGCCGTTGATGGCACCCGAACCGCCGACTGTCGATCCCCGCACGATCGGCAGCTGGAGTGCGTGTCGATCGGTGAGCCGAGTCAGATAACGCCGGGCCACCGGGCTGCCGACCCCGATCGGCAATTGCAACCCATTGGTGGTCTGAGCCAGCAACCCCGGATCGGCCAGTCCAGGGCCCGCCTCGAGGACGGTCACGGCACAGCTGGCATCGGCAGAAAGACGTTCGGCAACAACCGATCCAGCACTGCCGGCGCCGACTATCAGCACATCGCTGTGCGGGACGGCTGTGGTCAAGGCGGCGGCTAGCTCCGAATCTGCGGTTTGAGCGCCCGAAGGTTACGTTCGCGCAATACACCCCACCACAGCCCAAGGCCATAGGCCAGGTCATCGACACGCTTGAGCAACAGATAAGTGAGCAGCCCGATCGGCTCGGCATCGTCGCCGGTGGCATCCCGGCGGCGAAGCCAGTCCACCACGCCGTCCATCACGGCCGCGACCAGCACCACCTGTCTACAGTGGCGCGACACGATGGCCGCGGCCAATGCCAGAGGCCAATAGTGCCGGCAAAGGGCCGACGCCAGCTGCAGCGCCGCCGACCACAGGCCGCGGGTCGCGACCGTCAGAACATCGGCCAGCGATGTCTCGGCGCTGCGCATCGCCTTGGCGATCCGGCGACCCGTCAGGACGGCGACCACGATCGACGCTAGCTGAGAAAGGCTTGTCCCGAGTGCCATGAGGATCCAGGCCATCAGCGCCCAGCCGGAGATCACCACCGGTGCCGTCTTGTCCGGGTGACGCACGGACAGTGGGGCCGCCGAGCCGCCATAAAAGGCCTTGCGGGCAAGCCAGCCCCGTAGTTCGGTGCGGTGATCGTGGGCGACCAGCGCAATTGGCTCGTAGCGCAGCCGGGCGCCTGCTTCGATGAGCCGCCAGCACAGGTCGACGTCCTCGCCAGACTGCATGGTCTCGTCGAACCCGCCGACGTCACGGATGGCCGAGCAGCGACAGATGATCGCCGCGCTGGGAACGTAGGACACCGTGCTGTGGGGTAGCACCGGCGCTTCACGCTCCCCGAGGTCCAGTGACGAGTGCACCGCCTCATAACGCGCCACCACGTTCTCGCTGTGCGACAGACCGACGATGCGTGGTGCGACCAGGGCGACGGTGGGATCGCAGAAGTGACCGAGCAGTGCTTCCAGCCAGCCCCGGCGCGGCGCGACGTCGGAATCCAGAAATGCGACGAACTCGGTCGTGCACGCGGCCAGCCCGGTGTTGCGTGCCGCCGCCGGACCCTTGCTGCGGGAGTGGCGCAGCACTTCGACGTCGCAGTGTGCGCCGACGAAGTCTTCCGGCTCAATGGGCGGAGACGAACCGTCGTCCACCACGATGACTCGCAATCCGCGTAGTGAGCTCACCAGGCGTCGCACACCAGAAACGTTGTCCCGCACCGGAATTACCACGGTTACGTCACGGTGCGACGGGCCACCCGCGGGCCGGGGATGGGCCACTGTGGCGTCCAGCAGGGTACGGGCCAGTTGGGCACTGACGTCGTCGCGAACCTTCAGCCGGCCATCGGAGAGCATGTCTTGGGCGGCGGGAGCCAGCTTCAGTAGGCGGGTCGGTGAGCCACCAAGCAGGGCCGAGCCGTCGCCGAGCACCCGCACGCGACGATCGACCTGGACGGCGAACCCGTCCGGTAGCCGAGGCTGACTCATGTCAGCATCCCGTCGGGCCCGGGCGACCACCGCGCGACTCGACGTACACAACCGTCGACCATCTCCGCGAAGATGCGCTTCCCTTCGGCCGCGGTCGCGGTAGTCGGGTCCCCCAATACGCCCACCCGGCTGACCGCCGCGACTCCCCCGCGGCGCATCGACGGGAGCAACTCGGCCAGGGGTGCGCCGTTACCGGCGAGCCACCGGTCGGTCAGCACCTCGGTCGGCGAGATATGGAGCAACAGCGATGTTTCGGTATGGCCGGCATGGGCATCGCCGCCGGCAGCGGCACACGGGAACCATCCGACGTCACGACCTTCGGCGCGCAGTCGCCTCACCGCGCCGTTCAACGCGGCGACATTGCCGCCGTGGCCGTTTACGAAGACCAGGCGCTGGGCCCAGCAGGCGGCCGACCTGCCGTACTCCACCAGCAGCATCGTCAGGGCTTCGGTACCGATGGAGATCGTTCCGTCGAAACTCTGGTGCTCGCCGCTGGCGCCATAGGCGATGGCCGGTGCCACCAGCCATTCCTGCTCGAGGCGCGCCCCGAGACAAACCCCAGCCTCCCGGGCGACTGCGGTCGCGATCCGGGTGTCAGTGTCCAGCGGCAAGTGCGGACCGTGCTGTTCGGTAGACCCCAGCGGGATCAATATCGACGACGACATGCTTGATAGCCGACTCGACGTCACAGTTCCCAATTCGCCGCGTACGGCCACTTGCCGATGGTAGGACGAATTCACCTGGCGTGCACCAATTGTTGACCCTTCAAAGTAAATTTTTTCTCGCTTGTTCATCGAAAAGTCAAAATTTGGGGCTCGTCCGTCACGGCTACCTCGCGCGTACCACGATTCCCGCAAACGTCGACGGCGAGTGAGGGACATTCCGCGAGTGCCGCGACCAGCCCCCAATCCCAATCCATGCAATGTTGCCCAACATAGTCGAAATTCACGCGAACCCCGCTCAGACTTGGCTCAAATCTGGCTCAAATTTGGCTAGGCCTCCCCAGCCGAAGGCACACCAATCGCCCGGACGAAACCGGCCGGCACCAGAATGTCATCCGGTCTGAGATCGTGAACCGAGGAGTGGCCCAGACCCATCAGCGCCGAGTCGATACCCCCGCGCAAAATGTCGAGGACGTTTTCGACGCCGGCTTGGCCGGCCGCGGCCAGCCCCCACAGATACGCGCGGCCGATCATCACCGCGCGCGCTCCCAGCGCCACCGCCTTGACGACGTCGCTCCCACGCCGGATACCACCGTCCAGCAACACCTCGACCTGGTCGCCCACCGCTGCCGCTACCGCGGGCAGGGCGCGAATCGACGCCGGCGTGCCATCCAGATTGTTGCCGCCGTGGTTGGACACCGATATGGCCGAAACACCAGCATCCACAGCTCTTTTGGCGTCATCGACGCGCATCACGCCCTTGAGCATGAACGGTCCGCCCCACAGTTCGCGTAGCCAGGCGATGTCTTCCCAGGTCGGCGGCGGTGTGCCCATCCACTCACCGTAGGCGGCGAAAAAGGGCGGTCCGGGCTCGCCGCGGCGGCCCTGGTTCGGCACCCGCAGCTCCGGCGGCCGCAGCGTTTTGCCGAACTTCCACAGCCACCGCGGACGGACGATCGCCTCCGGAGACAACCGCAGGAAGGTCCGCAGATTCATCTCTTCGGGGATCTTGGGACTGCCCCAGTCCCGGCCATGCGAGAACGTCCAGTCGGTGGTGACGATCAAACCGACCGCGCCGGCCGCACGCGCCCTTTCCACACGCTCGGCGATCGCGTCCCGCCCACCGAGCCAGTACACCTGGAAGAAGACCTTGGGGTTGGCGGCGATGACTTCCTCGATCGGTTTACTGGCGAATGAGGACAGCCCCATCGCCGTTCCGCGCGCCGCCGCAGCGCGCGCGACGGCCACCTCAGCGTCTGGATCAACCGCCTGCACGCCGGTCGGAGAAATGATTACCGGCAGCGAAATATCTTGTCCCATAACGGTGGTCGACAAATCGCGCTTTTCCAGCGCACCAATCACGTGGGGTGCAAAACCGAGTTCGCTGAAAGCTTCGACATTGTCGGCGACCGTAATTCCTTTTTCGCTAGCCGAAATCAAAGACGAATAAACGGATTTCGGTAGCCGCCGCTTAGCACGTTGCTGCGCGATGGCGACCGTTTCAAACCATTCGGCCATGACTACAGCGGGCTTTCGTTGCACAGGCGCGCCGGCGGTACCTCCGGCGGTCGCACGGACAGTGTTAGTGGCACCGGTTGGCGGACCCGCCGCCCGTGCGAGTGGTCGGCGCGAGGCCGTGGTGTCGCGCGCTTGCGGGCCAGCGCCGACGCACTGTGCCCTTGGACGCATTCGGGATCCGGACCGTCGATCGGCAGGCCGGTGAAGAATTTGGCCGCCATGCACCCGCCCCGACAGCTGTCGTAGTGCCCGCAGCTGCCACAGGCGCCCGCGGACTGCGGTTCGCGCAGCTCGCGAAACAGCGGAGCGTTCTTCCAGACGTTGTCAAAACCACCGTCAGACAACACGTTTCCCGCCAAGAAGCGGTCGTGGATGGCGAACGGGCAGGCGTACACGTCGCCCACGGGGTCGATAAGGCACACCACCCGGCCGGCTCCGCACATGTTCAGGCCGGCCAGAGCGCCGGACTGGCCGAGCGGCGACAGATGGAAGAAGGAGTCACCGGTGAGCACCCGCTCCCCCTTGGCGACCAGCCAGTCGTAGAGCTGAACCTGCTGGGCGGCGGTGGGGTGCAGATCTTCCCAGACATCTGCGCCCCGCCCCGAGGGACGCAGCCGGGTGATCCGCAAGGTGGCGCCGTAACGGCTTGCCAATGCGGCGAATTCGTCGAGCTGGTCGACGTTGTGCCGGGTGACCACGACGGAGATCTTGGCGTCGGAGAAGCCGGCCGCGGCCAGGTTCTCCAGCGCGCGCACCGCCATGGCGAATGACCCGGGGCCGCGCACGGCGTCGTTGACCTCCGCGGTGGCGCCGTCGAGCGAGATCTGAACATCCACGTAGTCACTGGCCGCCAACCGAGCGGCGACCTCGCGGAGTGATCCGGACTCCGTTGGTGGAGAACTTCACGCCGACGTGGTGTGCGGTGGCGTAGTCAACCAGCTCCCAAAAGTCCGGGCGCACCGTGGGTTCCCCGCCGCCGATGTTGACGTAGAACACCTGCATCCGTTCCAGCTCATCGATGATGTCCATGCATTGACGGGTGGACAACTCTCGTGGATCGCGTTTGCCTGAGGACGAAAGGCAGTGCACGCAGGCCAGATTGCACGCGTACGTCAGCTCCCAGGTCAGGCAGATGGGCGCGTCCAGCCCGCGTTCGAACTGGTCGATGAGCCGGGGTACGGCCGCCTTGGTTGGCGCAGTCATTGATGAGCCTCCTGAGGCACCAGCATGTTGGAATCGGCCAGCACAGCCCAGCGCGTGCAGGTAGGGCCCCTGCCCGGAGTCGTCCACACCCGCGGCGCGGCAGGCGGACCGGACATCGGGATGGTCGGCCAGCGACCGCACCACCGTGAGGATGGTGCGGTTCTTCAGAAAGGACAGCTTGCGGGTGCCGAAGTGATAGAGCAGTGCGCCAAACGGCTCTGGTCGAACCGCCACCTGTGGGTGCAACCGCCAGCCGCGATCAGGGTCGAACAGGCTTTTGTGAACCGGGGTAGCCTGACGAGCCTGCGCGGGCGCAGGCACGGTCAGTAGACCCCGCACATTCCGTCGATGGACACCTCTTCGACCAGCGTCTCGGTGACGAGTTCGGTGTCAGTATCGGTCTCGTGGTCCATGTGTATTTGCCTTTCGTCAGGTCTCGACAACGATGGGTCTGAGTCACAATCGTCGCCAGAATATGGCATCGAGTGCCGAAATGGAAGGGCGGGGTCTGATGATGCCGCAGTCGCGGGTGGGCCGGCGCCGCTCGACGACACCGCACCACATCACCGACGTCGCCATCGAGTTGTTCACCGCCCGCGGTTTCGCCGAAGTGAGCGTCGACGATGTCGCGCAGGCTGCCGGCATCTCCCGCCGCACGCTCTTCCGCTACTACGCGTCCAAGAACGCCATCCCCTGGGGCGATTTCGATACCCACCTCGCGCACCTGCGGGAACTGCTCGACAACGTCGATCCGCGGGTGCCGCTGGGCGAGGCGCTGCGCGCGGCGCTGTTGGCGTTCAACACCTTTGACGAGTCCGAGACCGTCCGGCACCGCCAGCGCATGCGGGTCATCCTGCAAACCGCCGAACTGCAGGCCTATTCGATGACGATGTACGCCGGCTGGCGCGAGGTGATCGCCGGGTTCGTGGCCCGCCGGTCGGGCGCCAAGACGACCGACCTGCTGCCCCAGACCGTCGCCTGGACGATGCTCGGGGTGGCGTTGAGCGCCTACGAGCACTGGCTGGGCGACGAATCCGTCCCGTTGCCCGTGGCGCTCGGCAATGCGTTCGACGTTGTCGGCGCCGGGCTGGAAAGGCTAGACCCATGAACGGCGAGCACTTGCTGCACACCTTGCGGTCGCAGGGGCGGTTCTGCGCCGCCTCGGGCTCGCCGATGTACGGCGAGCTGTTTGAGCTGGTGGCCAACGACGTCGAAGCCGGCGGCGTCTTCGCGACCATTTTGTCCGGCCACGAAGACGATCCATCGCGCCATGCGGTGCCGCTTCGGCTGCTCGGCGGGCTGCACCGATTGGTGCTCGACGGCCGGGCTCCGCAATTGCGCCGCTGGTATCCCAGCACCGGAGGCACCTGGGACGCCGAGACCGCCTGGCCCGAAATCGTGCAGACCGCGGCCGACCACACCGACGCGCTGCGTGCGGCCCTCGATCAACCACCACAGACCAACGAGGTGGGCCGATCCGCTGCGCTGATCGGCGGATTGCTGCAGCATCAATCGCGAATTCGATTTGCCGATAAGGCTTTTCGAGATCGGATCGAGTGCGGGGCTGAACCTGCGGGCGGACCATTACCGTTACCGCTACACCGGCGGCCAGTGGGGACCGGTCGACTCGCCGGTGACCATCGACGACGCGTGGCACGGCGCACTGCCGCCCGACGGTCGCGGTGCGGATCGTCGAGCGGCACGGCTACGACATCGCGCCCATCGACGTCACCGGCGCCGACGGGGAAATGACGGTGTTGAGCTACGTCTGGCCCGACCAGGACGCCCGGCTGGACCGGCTGCGCGGCGCCATCGCGGTCGCCCGGAATGTCCCGGCGCAGCTACATCGCCAGACGGCGGCCGACGCGGTCGCCGGCCTGACGCTGGCCGACGGCGCGTTGACCGTGCTGTGGCATTCGATCACCTGGCAGTATCTGTCCGCCGACGAACGCGACGCTGTCCGCGGCGGGGTGCAGGCGCTGGCCGCCCAGGCCGACGCCCGGTCGCCGTTCGCCCACCTCACTCTGGAGCCGGCGCGCGACGGGCCTGGCACACCGATCAGGTTTTTGGTGCGTGCTCGTAGCTGGCCGGGTGGCGAGCTTGCAGATCCTCGGCGAATGCCATCCGCACGGCCCACCGGTGAATTGGCGGTAACGGCCCGAAAGTCGATGGTTAGCCCAGCATTTCGGAGATGGGCGTGGCAGCGGCGATCTTGGCGCGGACCTTCATGACCTTGCCGGGCATCCCGCCGCCGACCACGCCGACCAGTACTCCGTCACGTTCGTAATAGGCCAGGAACTTGCGACCGTCGTCCTCGACCAGGTGCACGATATCGGTGGCTTCCGGCTCGCCCAGGCACTGGATCTTGACGTCGTATTGGTCACTCCAGAAATACGGGACGACCACGGTGGACGGCACGTCCTGTCCCAGCATCGCGGGCACCACAACGCGGGCCTGGTCAGCGACATTGCTCCAATGTTCCACGCGCACTTGGTGTCCCGTCGGATCACGCCAGGAGGCAACATCGCCGAGTGCCCACACGTTCGGCGCGCTGGTGCGTCCGGCCTCGTCGCAGATCACGCCGTTGTCGACCTCGATGCCGCTGCCCTCGAGCCAATCGGTCGCCGGGTGTGATCCGATGCCGACCACGACCAGATCGGCCGGCAGTTCCGAACCGTCGGTCAGCACCACGGTGTCGACATGCCGCTCGCCGCGCACTTCTGCCACCCCGACACCGAGGCGGACGTCGACACCCTCGTCGCGATGCAGCCGCGCCACCAGCTCGCCGATCTGTTCGCCGAGCACCGCCGCCAACGGCGTTGGCTGCGGCTCAACCAGCACCACGTCCACCCCCAGGCTGCGCAGACTGGCCGCCACCTCGCAACCGATGAAACCGGCGCCGATGACAACGGCGTGCTGCGCGGCGGACGCGTGCTCGCGCAGCGCCATGCTCTCGTCGAACGAGCGCAGCACCCGAATGCCCTCGAGATCCGGGAAGGCCGGAATGCGCCGCGGCACCAACCCGGTTGCGATGACGAGTTCGTCGTAGCCAAGCACGCTTCCGTCAGCCAGCGTCACCGTCTGCGCCGCGGTGTCGAGGCTGGTGGCGGCCGAACCCAGCCGCAGGGTGATGTCTTTTTCGTCGTACCACTCGCGCGGTTTGAGGGCGACGTCGTCGACTTCCTTGCGCAGCACCTCCTTGGACAGCGGCGGGCGATCGTAAGGCAAATGCACCTCGTCGCTGACGATCGTGATGCGACCGGAGTACTCCGACCGACGCAGTTGCTCGGCGGTCCGGGCAGCAGCAAGCCCGCCGCCGACGATCACGATGCCCTTGTCGCTGTGCTTGACGCCTTCGCTACTGGTCACGTGGAGTTCATACACGATGGCCTATTAGTACTTCAAGGCGCCCTTGTCGACGGGGATCTGCGTGCCCGACAATGTGCCTGAGCCGTCACCAGCGAGCCAGACCACGACATCGGATACCTCATCGGGCGTCATGAAGCCCTTCGGCTGCAATGGCATTGGCGGGAAGCTGTGCACGAAGCTGGGATGCTTGGCAAATATCTGCATCATCGCTTCCGGCTCGATCATCGGGGTATCGACCGAGTAGGGATGGATCGAGTTGACCCGGATTCCGTATTCGCCGAGCTCGATCGCGAGCGTGTTGGTCAGCGCCGTGAGACCGTGTTTGCTGGCCGCGTAATGGCCGTTGCCTGGTGTGGCCTTCAGACCCGCCGACGAGCTGACGATCACAATGGAGCCTCCGTTGCCTGCCTCGATCATCGCGGGAATCGCGGCGCGCAGGGTGCGCCAGGTGCCGGTCAGGTTGACCCCGATGACCGTGTCCCACTGTTCATCGGTGAGCTCCCAAACCCGGCCCCAGCCCAGCACTCCGGCGTTGGCCACCAGAATGTCGAGCCGGCCGAATTGCTCGATACCCTCGGCCACCAGTTGCCGCAACGCTGCGTCGTCGCGGATGTCACCTTCGCGGGCCAGCACCTTGCGCCCTTCGGCTTCCACCAAGCGGACGGTCTCGGCGAGATCCTCTCGGCGTGGCCGGCGTGTAGGTCAGGGTGGCCGAGGCCGGCGCGCAGACATCGAGCGCGATGATGTCGGCGCCTTCCCGGGCGAGCCGCACCGCATGCGACCGCCCCTGGGCACGGGCAGCGCCGGTGACGAAAGCCACCCGTCCTTGCAGTGATCCAACCTGTCCAGCCACTCCGAGCCCCTTTCGCCGACTGACAGGCTAGCAGCGAAACTGAAACGTGTTCTAACTCGCCCTGAGGTTCAGATTTCGGAGATGATCTGGGCCCGTCGGCTGTTGTACTCCTGGTCGGTCAGCGCACCGCTGGCGCGTAGCGTCCCCAGCTCTTGGAGCCGCTGGGCGATCGACGGTTGCGGCGGCGTGACGACCGATGCGGGCTGGGCGGCCGGTGCCGGCTGGGCGACCGGCGCCTGTTGTTCGGCCGCCCGGCGCACCACCGCTTGGATCTGCTGACGCAGTCCCGGGTTCGTCCGGATGTCGACCATCTGGTTGAGCGGAACGTTGTTGGCCTTGAGGATCTGCAGGATCTCCATCAGCGGGCCGGCTTGCCCGCTCAGGTCGTAGGTCTTGTTGTCTTCGGCCACACTGAACTGCGCTGGCACCAGTCCATTGACCAAAGCGCTTCGCTCCCAGTCGATTCGGTGTTCGCCGGTGGTGGGGTTAACCAGGACCACGACTTTGCGAGCGTTGAGGTTGCCGAGCCGGGTGACGCTGGCGATTACCCGGTCTTCACTGTCGAACGGCATAAACCCGGGCCCGGAGATGTGCAGGCGCACCTTCACCACCTGTTGATTGTTGATCCATGTCCCCGTCTCGGTGAGCCCGGTGATTTGAGCGAGCGCCAGCACGCCGCTCTGCTCGAGCGCTGCCGTCTTGGCGGACGACTTGGCCCCATAGTTGGCCAACGCCAGCGCGATCAGCACGTCAGCCACCGTGATGAGCAGGCCCACGTAGAACATCCACTGCAGCAGGCTGCCCAGCCCCAGGGTGAAGTAGACGACCAAAAAAATCGGCCCGACCAGGCCGCCGCACAGCAAAACCACTAACTGGGCCTTCAGATAGCCCGCTAACACGTGTCGCTCCTCGCCTTGCTGGGAAGTTCGTGTCAGATTAGCGCCCGCGAAGGGGTGCGAGCGCCATACGCGCAAACCGCATCCCGACCCTCACGCTGCGTCAGGTTGTGCCGCTGGCACCGGGCGCGGGCGTTACCGGTGTTACCGCCGGATGCTCCTTGGCAGACCCCGCCGGCCCCGCCGTTGCCGGAGAATAAGCCGGCGTCGCCGGAGAGTAATTCGGCGTTGCCGTCGGCGCCGCCGCTACCGGCGTGCCGACCGGTGCCGGCACCGCCGTCGCCGGAGAAAATTCCGACGTTTCCGCCTCCACTGCCGCTGCCGGCGTGCTGGCCGGTGCCGGGGCCGCCGAACCCGCCGTTGCCGCCGTCGCTGGAGAATAAGCCGGCGTTGCCGCTTGCATCGCTGCTACCGGCGTGCTGGCCGGTGCCAGCGCCGCCGACCCCGCCGCTACCGGTGTGCTGGCTGGTGCCATCGCCGCCGGCGCCGGCGAAACCGCCGTCACCAGGTGTCCTGCCGGTGCGGCGGGCGCGGAACCACCTGCCGGCCCCGCCATTGCCGCCGGCACCGCCGCTGCCACCGAACCCGCCGGTGCCGCGCTGCCGATCAGCGAGCTCCCCGTCGGGTCCAGGCTGGGCCCCCCGAGCGCGTTCACTGCGGCCTGTTGGGCGTTGGTGGCCTCGGCGCTGGCGTACTGCGCCGCACCGCCGCTCATCAGCTGCACAAACTGCTGATGGAACAACGCCGCCTGAGCGCTGAGCGCCTCATAGGCCTGAGCGTGGGCGGTAAACAGCGCCGCGACGCTGGCTGATACCTCATCAGCACCCGCGGCCAGCACGGTGGAGGTCGGGCCCAGTGCTGCCGAGTTGGCGGAGCTGATCGTCGAGCCGATGTTCGCCAACTCGGTTGCCGCTGATGCGACATGCTCGGGCGTCGCGGATACGAACGACATCCGAACCTCCCGGAAAGACCACGACGGCCACCAACTCACTACGCGCACATCATAGTCCTAGCCCGGGGCTTCCGACGGGCCGTGTGGCCAGGTTCGTCGCGGCCGCGACACACAAAGCCCGGACTGCCGAAAATGGCAATCCGGGCCTCGTGCTGAATCCTCCTAGACCTACTTGATGATCTTGGTGACCCGGCCGGCGCCGACGGTGCGGCCGCCTTCGCGGATCGCGAAGCGCAGACCCTCGTCCATGGCGACGGGCTGGATCAGCTTCACCAAGATATTGGTGTTGTCGCCGGGCATCACCATCTCGGTGCCCTCCGGCAGCGTCACCACACCGGTCACGTCGGTGGTGCGGAAGTAGAACTGCGGACGGTAGTTGTTGAAGAACGGCGTGTGCCGGCCGCCCTCGTCCTTGGACAGAATGTAGACCTGGCCTTCGAACTCGGTGTGCGGCGTGGTGGTGCCGGGCTTGGTCACGACCTGGCCACGCTCGACGTCCTCACGCTTCACACCACGCAGCAACAGCCCGACGTTGTCGCCGGCCTGCCCCTGGTCGAGCAGCTTGCGGAACATCTCCACACCGGTAACGGTCGTCTTGGTGGTGGACGGGCGGATGCCGACGATCTCGACTTCCTCGTTCACGTTGATCACACCGCGCTCAACACGGCCGGTGACCACGGTGCCACGGCCGGTGATGGTGAAGACGTCCTCGACGGGCATCAGGAACGGCTTGTCGGTCTCGCGAACCGGGTCCGGGATCGACTCGTCGACTGCGTCCAGCAGATCCTCAACGCTCTTCACCCACTTCGCGTCGCCCTCGAGCGCCTTGAGCGCCGACACGCGGATGACCGGGGCGTCCTCGTCGAACTGCTGTTTGCCCAGCAGCTCGCGCACCTCCAGCTCGACGAGTTCGAGCAGCTCCTCGTCGTCGACCATGTCGGCCTTGTTCAGCGCGACCAGGATGTAGGGCACCCCGACCTGACGGGCCAGCAGCACGTGCTCACGGGTCTGCGGCATCGGGCCGTCGGTGGCGGCGACCACCAGGATCGCGCCGTCCATCTGGGCGGCCCCGGTGATCATGTTCTTGATGTAGTCGGCGTGGCCGGGGGCGTCGACGTGCGCGTAGTGCCGCTTGTCGGTCTGGTACTCCACGTGGGCGATGTTGATCGTGATGCCGCGCTGCCTCTCCTCGGGCGCGTTGTCGATCTGGTCGAATGCCTTCGTCTCGTTCAGATCGGGGAACTTGTCGTGCAGGACCTTGGTGATCGCCGCGGTCAATGTGGTCTTGCCGTGGTCAATGTGACCGATGGTCCCGATGTTGACGTGCGGCTTCGTCCGCTGGAACTTCGCCTTCGCCACTTTTGTGTCCTCCTGGACTTGTTGGTGCTTGTTAAAGCAGTGTTGATGTTTTCAGTTATGCCGCGGTAGTAACCGCGTCAGCTTACTCGTAAGCTTCTGTTCATTGCTCGGCTCCTCACTCGCGAGCATCGCTCGCTCGCTGTCGCCTTCGCGAAGCTCACTCGCCCGTCGCCTTCGCGATGATTTCCTTCGACACGTTCGTCGGCACTTCGGCGTACGAGTCGAACACCATGGAGTAATTCGCCCGGCCTTGAGTCTTCGACCGGAGGTCGCCGACGTAGCCGAACATCTCCGACAGCGGCACATGCGCCTTCACTACGCGCGAACCGCCGCGCTCCTCCATGGCCTGGATCTGGCCACGGCGGGAGTTCAAGTCGCCGATCACGTCGCCCATGTACGTCTCGGGCGTGGTGACCTCGACGGCCATGATCGGTTCCAGGATGACCGGCTGCGCTTGCGCCGCAGCCTTTTTCAGGACCTGCGAACCGGCGATCTTGAACGCCATCTCCGACGAGTCGACCTCGTGAAAGGCCCCGTCGAGCAAAGTGACCTTCAGGTTGACCAGCGGGTAGCCGGCCAGCACGCCGTACTGCATGGCGTCTTGCGCGCCGGCGTCCACCGAGGGGATGTATTCGCGCGGTACGCGTCCACCGGTGACCTTGTTCTCGAACTCGTAGGTCGCACCGTCTTCGCCCTTGAACGGCTCGAGCTTGATGATGACCTTCGCGAACTGACCCGAGCCGCCGGTCTGCTTCTTGTGGGTGTACTCGACGTTGTCGACGATCCGGCGGATGGTCTCCTTGTAGGCCACCTGCGGCTTGCCGACGTTGGCCTCGACCTTGAATTCGCGGCGCATGCGGTCCACCAGGATGTCCAGGTGCAGCTCGCCCATGCCGCCGATCACGGTCTGGCCGGTCTCGGAGTCCAGATGCACCTTGAACGTTGGGTCCTCTTCAGCGAGCTTCTGGATCGACAGGCTCAGCTTCTCCTGGTCGCTCTTGGTCTTGGGCTCGATGGCCACCTCGATCACCGGGGCGGGGAAGGTCATCGACTCGAGCACGATCTGGTGGTTCGGGTCGCTCAGGGTGTCACCGGTGGTGGTGTCCTTGAGGCCGATCACTGCGTAGATGTGACCCGCACTTGCCCTTTCGACGGGGTTCTCCTTGTTGGAGTGCATCTGGAACAGCTTGCCCAGCCGCTCCTTCTTGCCCTTGGTGGCATTGATCACCTGGCTGCCCGACTCGACGGTGCCCGAGTACACGCGGATGTAGGTCAACTTGCCGAAGAACGGGTGCGTGGCGATCTTGAACGCCAGCGCGGCGAACGGCTCGTCGGTTGTCGCGTGCCGCACAATCTCCTCGTCCTCCTTGCCGGGCGCGTGCCCGATGGCCGGGGGAACGTCCAGCGGCGACGGCAGGTAGTCCACGACGGCGTCGAGCATCGGCTGCACGCCCTTGTTCTTGAACGCGCTACCGCACAGCACCGGGTAGATCTCGGAGGCGATCGTCAGTTTGCGGATCGCGCCCTTGATCTCGTCGACGGTGAGTTCTTCGCCGCCGAGGTACTTCTCGAGCAGGTGCTCGTCGGACTCGGCGACGGTCTCCAGCAACTTGGTGCGGTACTCCTCGGCCTTTTCGGCAAGCTCGGCCGGGATCTCGATGGTGTCGTAGGTCTCGCCCAGCTTCGTCTCGCCGCGCCACACCTTGGCGTTCATCTCGACCAGGTCGACGACGCCCTCGAAGTCGGCCTCGGAGCCGACGGGCAACTGGATCGGCACCGCATTGGCCCCGAGCCGCTCCTCCATCGTCTTAACCGAGAAGTAAAAGTCGGCGCCGATCTTGTCCATCTTGTTGACGAAGCAGATGCGGGGAACGTCGTACTTGTCGGCTTGCCGCCAAACCTGCTCGGACTGTGGTTCGACACCCTCTTTGCCGTCGAACACGGCGACGGCCCCGTCGAGCACGCGCAGGTTGCGCTCCACCTCGACGGTGAAATCAACGTGTCCAGGAGTGTCGATGATGTTGAGCTGGTTGTCTTTCCAGAACGTCGTCGTGGCCGCGGAGGTGATGGTGATCCCGCGTTCCTGCTCCTGCTCCATCCAGTCCATGGTGGCGGCGCCGTCGTGGACCTCACCGATCTTGTAGTTGATGCCGGTGTAGTAGAGGATCCGCTCGGTTGTCGTCGTCTTGCCGGCATCGATGTGCGCCATGATGCCGAAGTTCCGGACCTTGCTCAGGTCAGTCAGCACGTCCTTCTGTGCCACAGAAGTCTTCCCACTCTTTCGATTGCTCAGTTAGCTGTCGTTCTGCCTCCGGCGTCATCGCCGGCGGCTCTCACCAGCGATAATGCGCAAAGGCGCGGTTTGCCTCGGCCATCTTGTGGGTGTCCTCACGTCGCTTGACGGAGGCCCCGAGGCCATTGCTGGCATCCAGGATCTCGTTTGCCAGCCGCTCGATCATGGTCTTCTCCCGGCGTTGCCGCGAGAAGCTGACAAGCCAGCGCAGCGCCAGCGTGGTGGACCGGTCCGGACGCACCTCGACGGGCACCTGATAGGTCGCACCGCCGACGCGGCGGCTGCGCACCTCCAGGGCGGGCTTGACATTGTCGAGAGCACGCTTGAGCGTGATGACGGGATCGGTACCTGTCTTGTCCCGGGCCTGCTCAAGCGCACCATAAACAATGCGCTCGGCCAGCGATTTCTTCCCCTTGAGCAAAACCTTATTCACCAGCTGGGTGACCAGCTGCGATCCGTAGACAGGGTCGTTGACCAACGGACGCTTGGGCGCGGGCCCCTTGCGCGGCATTAGCTCTTCTCCTTCTTGGCGCCATAACGGCTGCGAGCCTGCTTGCGGTTCTTGACGCCCTGGGTGTCGAGCGAACCGCGGATGATTTTGTACCGCACACCGGGCAGGTCCTTGACTCGGCCACCACGCACCAGCACCATCGAGTGCTCCTGCAGGTTGTGGCCCTCGCCGGGGATGTAGGCCGTGACCTCGACCTGGCTCGTCAGCTTCACGCGCGCGACCTTCCGAAGCGCCGAGTTCGGCTTCTTCGGGGTGGTGGTGTACACGCGGGTGCATACGCCACGACGCTGCGGGCTGCCCTTCAGGGCCGCGGTCTTGACCTTGGCGATCTTGTCCCGACGACCCTTGCGGACCAGCTGCTGAATGGTTGGCATCTACCGGCTTTCTGTGTTGTGCGTTTCGACGTCTCGTCAGCGGTTTTCAAGTCTTCGTACTGCAGTTATGCCCCGCCGCAGTACCCCGCGGCCGGGTGTGTCGCATGCGCTCAGCACCGAATTTCTCCGTTGCTTCGTGGACATGCCAATAAGCCCGGCATTCATTTCCTTACGTCAGGCGCCGTAAGCCGCCAGGCACGAGCTACCACAATACCCGCCGCCGGTCTCGCAGGTCAAAGTGAGTTAAGTGGACCCCTAAGTGGACTTAGCAGCCTCGTGTGGGGTGCGCCTTTCCAAGCCCGCCGCCAGCCGCAGCACCATGTCGGAGAACAGCGCATCTGTGTCGATGTCGTCCATGACACCGGTCATTTCCAGCAACACAAACCCATGCAGTGCAGACCAGAACTCCAGCGCCGCGTAGAAGGCCTCGTCCCCGTCAAGACCATAAGAGGACAACACTGCGATCACCGGTGCGGCCGCGTTTCTGGTCGCGGCTGTGTACTCGGGGTCATCACCGCCGAGCGGCATCCGGGTGAATGCCGAGTACCGACCGGGGTGGTGATGGGCATAGCTGCGGTAGGCACCGGCCATGACCAGCACCGCGTCATCGCGGGCGCGACCCTCGCCGACCCTGTTCAGCATCGTGATGATGTCGTCGATGACCCGAATCCGCACCGCGCGGCGCAGGTCCTCCAGGCTGTCCACGTGGTTGTACAGCGACGGTCCTTTGGTCCCCAGCTGCGTGGCCAACGCGTTGATGGTCAGCGAATCCCAGCCCTCCCGGTCCAGGAAGGTCAGTGCGCCATCGACGATGCCCTCGCGGCTCAGCTTGGCCGGGCGGGAGGCGGATTTCCCCGCACGCTGGCGCCCAGCCGGCGGCGGCGGTTCCGGCTGAGCTGCCATGGCGATCGCCCTTCGATTGCGATGATCGGGTTGGGTCACCGCCGCTTCGCGGTGCGCGCAACGGTTAACTAATGACTCTAGTTGACAGCGCCGTGAAACTTTTCCGCCGAGCGGGGCATGGGGCCGAGTAAGTGCAAATAAGTCTGCCATCGAGCAGGCGAATGCACGTAGGCTCAGTCGAGCAGATTCACCCGTCGTAAGGGGCCCGCAGTGAACTGGACAACCGCCGCCGGGTCGCTGGCTACCTGTGTCATCGCCATCGCCGCGACCCCCGCCGCCCCATCGCCGGCCGCACACGCCAAGAACGGCGACACCCACGTCATCGGGCAGGGCATCGAGCAGACGCTGGACTGCAACGATTCCACCCTGATCGTCAATGGCACGCGTAATAGCGTCAACGCGATGGGGAACTGCTGGGCGGTGACCGTAATGGGCTCGTCCAACACCGTCATCGCCGACTCGATCACGCACGACATCACCGTCTACGGCTGGGACGAGACGGTGTTCTACCACAACGGTTCGCCGTTCATCTGGGACCGCGGCCGCGAACTGGGCATGACCAACCGGCTCCAGCAGGTACCCGGCTGAGATATCGCAACGTCAGTAGCCACGCCTAACCCGACGGGAATCGACGAACAATGCGCGCCCACAACACTGACCACTTATCGCGGCTGGCCGCGCTCGCCCTGGCGCTGGCCGTCATGCCGGTAGTGTCGGCAGGCTGCAGTTCGACGGCCAACCCGCCCGGGGGGTCCACGACGACAACGAAGACGAGCAGCACAACCGCGACGACGAGCGCCGGAGCCGCACCGACCACAGGGACGAGTGCGAGCACCACCGCGTCCATCGAGATCGGCAACACGCTGAACTACGGGTCGATGGGTACCACGGCCACCCTTGACTGCGCTAGTGGCAAATCGCTGAACGTGGCCGGTTCTGACAACACGCTTACCGTCACCGGCACCTGCGCGACGGCGAGCATCGGCGGCACGAACAACAAGATCACCTTCGACAAGGTCGACACACGCATCACCGTGCTGGGGCTCAACAACACCATTACCTACAAAGACGGTGATCCCAAGGTGGACAACCTCGGCTCGGGCAACACCATCAACAAAGGGAGCTGACGGCCGGCGACCCGGGGGCCGGCTAATTGGCGGGCGCGCCGTGGCGGCCGGCGCCCGCGGCGAACCGTCCGGCCCCTTCCAAGGCTTCCGCGGCCACCCGCGACATGCTGGCGAATTCGACGTCGAGCGCCTCGGATTCCGGCATCCCCCACTGGTGTAGCGCTGAGAGCCGATCTGATCGCATGCATTGCTGCGGCAGCGCGGCCAGTTGAGCCGCCAGTTCCTCGGCCGCTTGTCGCGCTTGACCTTTGGGCACCACCCGATTGGCCAACCCCATCGCCAGCGCTTCGTCGGCTGCCACGGCACGGCCGGTGAGGATCATGTCCATCGCCCTGCTCTGCCCGATCAGCCGGGGCAACCGCACGGTGCCGCCGTCGATGAGCGGCACCCCCCACCGGCGGCAGAACACCCCGAAAACGGCGTCCTCCTCGGCTACCCGCAGATCACACCAGATGGCCAACTCCAGACCACCGGCGACGGCGTGGCCGCTGACCGCGGCAATCACCGGTTTGGACAGCAGCATCCGCGTCGGCCCCATCGGGCCGGGACCCGTGCGGTGCACGGCATTGGCTTCCGGTGTGCCGAAGGCCTTCAAATCAGCTCCGGCACAAAAGGTTCCGCCGTCGCCCCACAACACAGCCACTGAGGCGGAGTCGTCGCGGTCGAACTCCTCGAACGCCGCGTACAGCGCGGCGGCCGTCGGGCCGTTAACGGCGTTGCGCGCCGCCGGCCGGTTGAGGATCACCGTGGTCACCGCGCCATTGCGCTCTACACGGACTGGATCAATCATGTCACCTCCACGAGTTGGGTTGGTTCACGTCGCTGCGCCAGTTCGGTGGCGAAGTCATGGTAGGCGGCGCGCAGCCGGGCGCCGGGCCAGTCAGCGGGCAGCAGTTCGGCGGGCAGCATCGGGTCAGTGAGCAGGTGACGCACCATCGCCGCGGCCACCACAAATCGGCCGGGAACGTCAGTCGCGGAGGCCATCTCGCCGAGCAGGCGGTGGCCGGTTTCTGCCCATGCGGGCAGGTCCCATAGCTCGCCGGCCAGCTGAGCGGGCGCGTCGTCGCGTGCCCTCAGTACCCGCACCCGGGCCGCAACATCGGGATCCAGGTCCAGGTCGAGGTTGTCGGGCCGCATCCACACCCCTTCGCGCAGTTCACCGAAGCGCTTGTCGTGCATGGTGGTTCGCAGCGCGGCCCGGGTGCGGGCATCGGTGCCTACGCTGGTGACGATCAGCACGAGCCAGTCTCCGCGCCAGGCCCGGGTTCGTGGGCGCATGGCGTCGTCCTGCCGGCGCTGGCGGGCCAGCAATCGATCCGAAAGCCGGTAGCCGTCGGCGGACCGGATCAGGTCGCCGGCACTGACCATGCGGGTCAGCGCGACCCGCAGCGTGGTCTCCCTGATGCCGAAATCGGCCGTCAGCCTGATCAATTCGCTGGCGCTGGCCCACGCGGGATGGGCACCGAGCAGCACGCTGAGCACCACTGACCGGGCCGTCATGTTCGGCATGGTCTACACCTGTGACGCCTGGCGGCCGTAGTCACCGAAGGGCTCGTCGCGATGCCGTACCGCATCACGGAAACCGTGTTCGACCGCGTCGGCGACGAACGCGTGCCCCTCGGGGGTGTGCCGGGCGACACCGTCGAACACGGTGCTGACCATCCTGCTGGTGGCCACACCCTGTTGCAGCAGAGCGGAATTCAGCGCGAGTTTGACCATGATCAGCTGGTTGACAGGCATTGCGGCGATCCGCTGGACCAGTCGCTCGGTCCGCTCATCGAGGTCGTTCGGGTCCGGAGCCTCGACCGCCATGCCCCACTCGGCGGCTTGCGCGCCGGTGATGCAATCGCCGGTGAACAGCAGACGTTTCGCGCGCTGGTCACCGAGCCGGTGCGCCCACAGGCCTGCCGCCGGGACCCCCCACACCCGCGTAGGCGGATAACCGATTTTGGCATCGGCGGCAGCGATCACCTGGTCGGCGTGCAGCGCGATGTCGGTGCCGCCGGCCACGCAGTAGCCGTGGATCTTGACCACCGTCGGCTTGTCGGCGTGCATCAGGCTGGAGAACCCGCGCACGAAGCGACTCATCATCTGGTAGTCGATCATCGGGTCCCACGGCTGATTCGGTAAATGGTTGACCGCCTGGGTCTTACCGTCCAGCACGGTCCCCTGGTAGGCGCCGGTGCCGCCGGCTGAGCCGGTGCGATCGGCATAGGCGCTCAGGTCGAAGCCCGCGCAGAAACCCTCGCCGCGACCAGAAACCAAAATGACGTGCACATTCGGGTCAAGGTCGGCGCGCTCCACCAACGCCGAGAGCTCCAGCGGAGTGTCCGCGACGATTGCGTTGCCCTTCTCCGGCCGATTGAAGGTGATCCGCGCAACCCGGTCGGTGACCTCGTACGTCATCGTTTTCAGGTTGTCGAAGTCGACCGGCCTGATCGCGTGAGTCATGTTGCGGCTCAGCCCTTTACCAGGGCTCGCTCCAGGATCGGCGCCAGATCCAGCCCGGTCGGCATGGTGCCGAACGCCCCGCCCCATTGGCCGTCGAGCCGGGTGGCCAGGAATGCCTCGGCGACGGCGGGATGCCCGTGGCGCACCAGCAGCGACCCCTGCAACGCCAGGCAGATCTCCTCGGCGACCTTGCGGGCTCGGTACTGGATGGTGTCAAGATCAGCTAGTTGTTGCCGCAGCTGCTCGACATGGCTGCCCAGCCGCGGATCCTGACTCGCGCTCTCGTCCAGTTCGCCGAACAACACCTCGATGCATTCCGGGCGAGTTGCCATGGCGCGCAACGTATCCAGCGCGCTGACGTTGCCCGAACCCTCCCAGATGCCCATCAACGGCGCCTCACGGTACAGCCGCGGCATCCCGGAATCCTCGACGTAGCCGTTGCCGCCCAGGCATTCCAGGGCCTCGGCGGCGTGCGGGGTGGAGCGTTTGCACACCCAGTACTTGCTGGCCGCCAGACCAATTCGGCGCAACAGCGCTTCTGTCTGGTCTCCGTGCACCGCATTGTCGGTGGCGCCGGCCATCCGCATCGCGACCATCGTGGCGGCCTCAGCCTCCACGGCCAGGTCCGCCAGCACATTGCGCATCAGCGGCTGGTCGATCAGGTAGGCGCCGAACGCTTTTCGGTGCTGGGCATGGTGGATGGCGCGGGTCAGGCCGGTGCGCATGCTGGTGGCACTGCCCAGGGTGCAATCCAGCCGGGTTAGGTTGACCATCTCGACGATGGTCGGGACGCCGCGGCCCTTCTCGCCCACCAGCCAGGCGATGGCGCCGTCATATTCGACCTCGCTGGAGGCGTTGGCGTGGTTACCGAGCTTGTCCTTGAGCCGCTGCAAGAACATTCGGTTGCGGGTGCCGTCGGGCAACACCCGCGGCAACATGAAGCACGACAGCCCGCCCGGCGCCTGCGCCAGCACCAGGAAGATGTCACACATCGGCGCCGAGGTGAACCACTTGTGACCGGTCAGGCTATAAGTGCCGTCGCCGTTGGGAGTCGCCTGAGTGGTGCCGGCGCGCACATCGGAGCCACCCTGCTTCTCGGTCATCGACATACCCGCGGTGATGCCCGGCTTCGTGGTGGCCGGCTTCAGCTCCGGGTCGTACACGCGGCTGGTCAGCAGCGGCTCGTAAACCGCTGCCAGCTCGGCGTTGTAGCGTAGCGTCGGGACGACGGCGTAGGTCATCGAGATCGGGCAGATGTGGCCCGGCTCGACGGTCCACACCGAAGTCTTGGCGGCGCGCACCACATGGGCACCCGGCCGCTCGTCGGCCCACGGCGCGGCGTGCATGCCGTGGGCGATGGCCGCGCGCATCAGCTCGTGGTAGGCCGGGTCGTACTCGACCTCGTCGACGCGGTGCCCGTACCGGTCGTGGGTATGCAGGATGGGCCGGTTGCGGTCGGCGAGCTCACCCCAACGCTGAGCTTCGCGGCTGGCGGAAAGCGCCCCAACCTCATTCACTTCTTCCAGACCCCACTGCCCGCCCTCGCGGATCAGGGCCTCGACAAGCACGGCGGATGTCGCGGGGTTGTAGTTCTCCAGCGGGGGAACCTGGTTGGTGACGGCATGGGTATCTGACATGCCACTCATGTTACATTTTTTCAACAACTGCACAAGAGGTGTAACGAGCTTCTGGTGCGGCGGTCGTCAGCGCGGATGCGCGGCGAAGAATTCCCACAGCGTCTGGGTAGCGAAGGAGGGCCACTCGTGGCCGCCCCCGTCGACGGTGATGAGCACGACGCTGCGGTTGTTGGCGCATCCGGCTGTCGATGTGGTCACCGGACCACTGGTCGTGGCGGCTGGGGGGCCGCACTGATCAACGTTGCGCCAGAAGGCATTCACATCCGGCACCGACGGACCGTTGATGACGCTGGAGCCCTGCCCACCCTCGTAGGGAACGAGCCGATCCGCGGTGCCGTGGATGTGCATGATCGACGTCGGGTGCGGGGACCCGCAGAGATTTAGCTGCGTCGCCGCATCCGGACCGATCGCGGCGAAAATACCGGTGCTGCACGCCAGCGTGTAAGACATGATGCCGCCGTTGCTCATGCCCGTGGCGTAAACCCTGGCGGGGTTGATGCTGACGTTCTTGGCGATGTCAGCGACCGCGGCGGTGATGAAGGCCACGTCGTCGACGCCTTCCCGAGCGGGCCGGCCGCAGCAGCCGCCACCGTTGACGTTCCACGCCCGGTTGAGGCCCTCCGGATAGGCGACGACGAACTTGCCCGATCCGGCTAATTCGTCCCAGCCATAAGCTCTTTCGGCTTCCGCGGCGTTGCCGAGCGCGCCGTGCAGCACGATGACCAGCGGGGCCGACGCGGGCAGTCCCGCGGGCTTGTAGAGCCGATATGTGCGGTCGCGTCCGCCGACGTTGATGGTGTGGGCGCTGGTGCCATTCACGAAGCCCGATGGCGGCGTCGGCTCCCTGGGCGAACAGCCCGCGACCACCAGGACAACGCCAAGAAGCGTGGCGAGCCGGCGGAGCATAGCTCGACGGTAGGCGCCGCAGGCGTGCCCGGTAATCAGCCGCTGGTCTTTTCTCGCAGGAACGCGATGTCGTCCTTGCGGCCCTCGTCGGCGGTTTCGCAGATGACCGGCGCATCGGCGGCCTTGACTACCGCTACCAGCAGCTCGGTATCGATCTGTCCGCTGCCCAGATTGGCGTGGCGGTCACGGCCCGAGCCCGCTGCGTCCTTGGAATCGTTGCAGTGCACCAGGTCGATGCCACCGGTGATGGCCTTGATGCGATCCACGGCATCCACCAGTGCCTCACCCGCCGCCCATGCGTGACAAGTGTCCAGGCAGAAGCCAATCCCGCTGTCGCCGATGACATCCCAGAGTCGGGCGATGGTATCGAAGTGGCGGGCCATCGCGTGGTCGCCGCCCGCGGTGTTTTCCAGGTACACCGGAACGTTGGTTTGCAACTGGTCGAGCGCCTTACGCCAGCGCTGGAAACCCTCATCGAGGTCGTTGTCGTCGGCAACGTGGCCCCCATGCACGATCACCGCGGCAGCGCCGATGTCGGCCGCCGCGTCGCATGTCTCCTGCAGGATCTTGCGCGATGGGATCCGCACCCGATTGTTCGCCGACGCGACATTGATCAGGTAGGGCGCATGCACGTACACCGGCAGGGCCGCAGCTCTTAGCACGGCAGCGTCGTCCCGTGGTTTGGGCGCCTTCCAGCTCTGCGGATTGCCGAGGAAGATCTGGACTACGTCAGCGCCCTCGGCCTGCGCTGCGGCCAGCGGGTCCTGCGGACTGACGTGGGAACCGATAAGCACGTTGGCCAGTGTAGTGAGGTGCGCGGGCATTCTTCCCCCGCGAGCTGGGGCACCTCCCGCTTGCGGGGGAACGCAAACTCGCATGATCGCGGCCCAAAAAGCGCGACTCTGCGTTCCCCAGCTGACGCGTGGGCCCAGCTCGCCAAAGAAAAGAGCCCCGGCAGGAAGCTGGGGCTCTTCTCTTGACCGACTTAGCGGTAGTCGCTGTAGCCGTAGTCGTCCAGCGGAACCGCCGCTCCGGTGGCCTGACCGAAGTCCGGGCTGTAGTACTGATCCTCGTAGGACGGGATCGTGTACGCCGCGGCGCGGGCCTCCTCGGTGGGCTGCACCTGGATGTTGCGGTAGCGGTTGATACCGGTACCGGCCGGGATCAGCTTTCCGATGATCACGTTCTCCTTCAGACCTTGCAGCTTGTCGCTGCGGCAGTTGATCGCCGCATCGGTCAGCACTCGCGTGGTCTCCTGGAACGACGCCGCAGAAAGCCACGAGTCGGTGGCCAGCGACGCCTTCGTGATACCCATCAGCACCGGACGGCCGGCGGCGGGCTCGCCGCCCTCGGCCACCACCCGGCGGTTCTCCGCCTCGAACTCCGCACGGTCGATCAGCGAGCCGGGCAGGAACTCCGTCGAGCCCGAGTCGATGATGGTGACGCGGCGCAGCATCTGGCGAACGATCACCTCGATGTGCTTGTCGTGGATCGACACACCCTGAGCGCGGTAGACCTCCTGGACCTCGCGGACCAGGTGGATCTGCACCTCGCGGGGGCCCTGCACGCGCAGCACCTCGTGCGGGTCGGCCGAGCCTTCCATCAGCTGCTGGCCCACCTCGACGTGGTCACCGTCGGAAAGCACCCGCTCGGAACCGTCTTCGTGCTTGAACACGCGCAGCCGTTGCCGCTTGGAGAGCTTGTCGTAGACGACTTCCTCGCCGCCGTCGTCGGGAACGATGGTGATCTTGTAGAAGCGCTCACCGTCCTCGAGACGGACCCGCCCGGTGACGTCGGCGATCGGCGCCTTGCCGCGCGGCACCCGGGCCTCGAACAGCTCCTGCACGCGGGGCAGACCGCCGGTGATGTCCTCACCGACACCACCCTGGTGGAAGGTCCGCATGGTCAGCTGCGTGCCGGGCTCACCGATGGACTGGGCCGCCACGATACCGACGGCTTCGCCGATGTCGACCAGCTTGCCGGTGGCCATGGACCGCCCGTAGCAGGTCGCGCACACACCGGTGCCGGTGGTGCACGTCAGCACCGAGCGCACCTTGACCTGCGTGATGCCCGCCGCCAGCAAGGCGTCGATCGCCGGGTCACCCAGGTCCTCACCGCGCGCGCACGATGACGTTGCCGGCCTCGTCGACCGCGTCGGTGCCCAGAGTCCGCGCGTACGCCGAGGTCTCGATGTACGGGTCGCGGATCAGCGTGCCGTCGGGCTGACGCTCGGCCAGCTCGACGACGATGCCGCGCTCGGTCTGACAGTCGTGCTCGCGGACGATGACGTCCTGGCTCACGTCCACCAGACGACGGGTCAGGTACCCGGAGTCGGCGGTACGCAACGCGGTGTCCGCCAAGCCCTTTCGAGCGCCGTGGGTGTTGATGAAGTACTCCAGCACGGTCAGGCCCTCGCGGAACGACGACTTGACCGGACGCGGGATGAACTCACCCTTCGGGTTGGTCACCAGACCCTTCATGCCGGCCAGCGTTCGGGTCTGGGTGAAGTTACCCGTGGCACCCGAGTCGACGATCGTGATGATCGGGTTGTCGCTCGGGGTAGTGCTCCCGCAGCGCCTGACCGACCTCGTCGGTGGCTTCCTTCCAGATCTCCACCAACGCCTCGTTGCGCTCGTCGTGGTTCAAAGCACCACGCTGGAACTGCTTTTCGACCTTGTCGGCCCGCTCTTCGTAGTGGTCGAGGATCTCCTTCTTGCGCGGCGGAACCAACACGTCGGCCATCGACACGGTCACACCGCTACGGGTCGCCCAGTAGAAGCCGGCGTCCTTGAGCTTGTCGACGGTCTGCGCGACCACGATCATCGGGTAGCGCTCGGCCAGGTCGTTGATGATGGCGGCCTGCACCTTCTTGTGCATCTGCTTGTTCACGAACGGATAGCCCAGCGGCAGCAGCTCGTTGAACATCACCCGGCCCAGCGTGGTCTCGGCCATCCACGCATCGCCCGGCCGCCAGCCGTTGGTGCCGAACAGCTCGGCCTCGATCTCGGCGGGCGGACGCAGCTGGGTCAGCCGCACCTTGATCTTGGCCCGCACCGAGAGCACACCGCGGTCGGCCGCCATGATGGCTTCGGCCGGCGAGGAGTACACACCCGATCTCCGGACGATCCTTGGCGGCCGGCTGGTATTCGCCGGTGTCGCCGTCGATCTCGGTGGTCAGGAAGTACAGCCCGGTCACCATGTCCAGTCGCGGCATGGCCAGCGGGCGGCCGGACGCGGGCGACAGGATGTTGTTGGACGACAGCATCAGGATGCGGGCCTCGGCCTGCGCCTCGGCGCTCAGCGGCAGGTGCACCGCCATCTGGTCACCGTCGAAGTCGGCGTTGAACGCCTCACACACCAACGGGTGCAGCTGAATGGCCTTGCCTTCCACCAGCATCGGCTCGAAGGCCTGGATGCCCAGCCGGTGCAGGGTGGGTGCGCGGTTCAGCAGCACCGGGTGCTCGGCGATGACCTCTTCGAGCACATCCCACACCTGCGGACGCTGACGCTCCACCATTCGCTTGGCGCTCTTGATGTTCTGCGCGTGGTTGAGGTCGACGAGCCGCTTCATCACGAACGGCTTGAACAGCTCCAGCGCCATCAGCTTGGGCAGACCGCACTGGTGCAGCTTGAGCTGCGGGCCGACCACGATGACCGAACGGCCCGAGTAGTCGACGCGCTTACCGAGCAGGTTCTGGCGGAACCGGCCCTGCTTGCCCTTGAGCAGATCCGACAGCGACTTCAGCGGACGGTTGCCCGGCCCGGTGACCGGGCGGCCGCGGCGGCCGTTGTCGAACAGCGCGTCCACGGACTCCTGCAGCATCCGCTTCTCGTTGTTGACGATGATCTCGGGAGCACCGAGGTCGATCAGCCTCTTGAGCCGGTTGTTGCGGTTGATCACCCGGCGGTACAGGTCGTTGAGGTCGCTGGTGGCGAACCGGCCACCGTCGAGCTGCACCATCGGGCGCAGCTCCGGCGGGATCACCGGGACGGCGTCGAGCACCATGCCCATCGGCGAGTTGCCCGACTGCTGGAACGCCGCGACGACCTTCAGCCGCTTGAGCGCACGAAGCTTCTTCTGCCCCTTGCCGTTTCGGATGACCTCACGCAGCGACTCGGCCTCGGCGTCGATGTCGAAGTTCTCGATCAGCTTCTGGATCGACTCCGCGCCCATGGCGCCGGTGAAGTACTCGCCGTAGCGGTCGACGAGTTCGCGGTAGAGGTTCTCGTCGACGATCAGCTGCTTGGGAGCCAGCTTGGTGAAGGTGTTCCAGATGTCCTCCAGCCGGTCCAGCTCACGCTGCGCGCGGTCGCGGAGCTGGCGCATCTCCCGCTCGCCGCCGTCGCGAACCTTGCGCCGGGCATCGGCCTTCGCGCCCTCGGCCTCCAGCTCGGCCAGGTCGGCCTCCAGCTTCTGCGCCCGGGCCTCCAGGTCGGCGTCGCGCTGATCCTCAACGCCCTTGCGCTCCACCATCATTTCGGCCTCGAGCGTCGACAGCTCGTTGTGCCGCATCTCGTCGTCGACCGCGGTGATCACGTACGCGGCGAAGTAGATGATCTTCTCGAGGTCCTTCGGGGCCAGGTCGAGCAGGTAGCCAAGCCGGCACGGCACACCCTTGAAGTACCAGATGTGCGTGACGGGTGCGGCCAGCTCGATGTGGCCCATCCGCTCGCGGCGCACCTTGGCGCGGGTCACCTCGACGCCGCAGCGCTCACAGATGATGCCCTTGAAGCGGACGCGCTTGTACTTGCCGCAGTAGCACTCCCAGTCGCGAGTCGGTCCGAAGATCTTCTCGCAGAACAGGCCGTCCTTCTCCGGCTTCAGCGTGCGGTAGTTGATCGTCTCCGGCTTCTTGACCTCGCCGTAAGACCATTGCCTGATGTCCTCCGCGGTGGCCAGGCCAATGCGGAGTTCATCGAAGAAGTTGACGTCGAGCACGTAACTCCCTTTCCCCTTGCGGGTTTAGTAACACTGGTTCAATGGCGACTCGCGCAAGCGCTCGTCGCTAGGCCAGGTCCTCAACAGACGCGGATTCGTTGCGGGACAGGTTGATTCCCAGGTTGGCCGCGGCCCGCTCAAGGTCCTCGTCCTCGCCTTCGCGCAGCTCGATCGCCGCGCCATCCGACGACAGCACCTCGACGTTGAGGCACAGCGACTGCAGCTCCTTGAGCAGCACCTTGAACGACTCGGGAATACCCGGCTCCGGGATGTTCTCGCCCTTGACGATCGCCTCGTAAACCTTGACCCGGCCGACGGTGTCGTCGGACTTGATGGTCAACAGCTCCTGCAGCGTGTACGCGGCACCGTAGGCCTGCATGGCCCAGCACTCCATCTCACCGAACCGCTGGCCACCGAACTGCGCCTTACCGCCCAGCGGCTGCTGGGTGATCATCGAGTACGGGCCGGTGGAGCGGGCGTGGATCTTGTCGTCCACCAGGTGGTGCAGCTTCATGATGTACATGTAGCCAACCGTCACCGGGTACGGGAACGGCTCGCCGCTGCGGCCGTCGAACAGCACCGCCTTGCCGTCGCCGTCCACCAGCACGTCACCGTCGCGGTTGGGCAGCGTGCACGACAGCAGGCCCTGCAGCTCCTCTTCCTTGGCGCCGTCGAACACCGGGGTCGACACGATGTGGTTCGGCTCGGCGTTCAGCAGCTCCTCGGGCAGGTTGGCCGCCCAGTTCGGGCGAACCCTCGATGTTCCACCCGGACTTGGCCACCCAGCCAAGGTGGGTTTCCAGGATCTGGCCGATGTTCATCCGTCGCGGCACACCGTGGGTGTTCAGGATGATGTCCACCGGCGTGCCGTCCGGCAGGAACGGCATGTCCTCGACCGGCAGGATCTTGCCGATGACGCCCTTGTTGCCGTGCCGTCCGGCCAGCTTGTCGCCGTCGGAGATCTTGCGCTTCTGGGCCACGTAGACGCGCACCAGCTCGTTGACACCGGCGGCAGCTCGTCGTCGTCCTCGCGGGAGAACACCCGGATGCCGATCACCTTGCCGGACTCGCCGTGCGGCACCTTCAGCGAGGTGTCGCGGACCTCGCGGGCCTTCTCGCCGAAGATCGCCCGCAGCAGGCGCTCCTCCGGGGTCAGCTCGGTCTCCCCCTTCGGGGTGACCTTGCCGACCAGGATGTCGCCGTCACGTACCTCGGCACCGATGCGCACGATGCCGCGCTCGTCCAGGTCGGCCAGCACCTCGTCGGAGACGTTCGGGATGTCCCGGGTGATCTCCTCGGCGCCCAGCTTGGTGTCGCGGGCGTCGATCTCGTGCTCCTCGATGTGGATCGAGGTGAGCACGTCCTCTTCGACCAGGCGGTTGGAGAGGATGATCGCGTCCTCGTAGTTGTGGCCTTCCCACGGCATGATCGCCACCAGCAGGTTCTTGCCCAGCGCCATCTCACCGTTCTCGGTGCACGGACCGTCGGCGATGACCTGGCCGGCCTCGACCCGGTCTCCGGCGTCCACGATCGGGCGACTGGTTGGCGCACGTGCCGTGGTTGGAGCGGGCGAACTTGCGCATCCGGTAGGTGTGCCGGGTGCCGTCGTCGGCCATCACGGTGATGTAGTCGGCCGAAACCTCCTCGATCACACCGGCTCTTCTCGGCGACGACGACGTCGCCGGCGTCGATCGCCGCACGCAACTCCATGCCGGTGCCCACCAGCGGTGCCTCACTGCGCACCAGCGGAACCGCCTGGCGCTGCATGTTGGCGCCCATCAGGGCACGGTTGGCGTCGTCGTGCTCGAGGAACGGGATCATCGCCGTGGCCACCGACACCATCTGGCGCGGCGAGACGTCCATGTAGTCCACCTCGGACGAGGACACGTACTCGACCTCGCCCGCCTTGCGGCGGACCAGGACGCGCGCCTCGGTGAACCGGCCGTCGTCGTCGATCGGCGAGTTGGCCTGCGCCACGACGTGGCGGTCCTCCTCGTCGGCGGTCAGGTACTCGATCTCGTCGGTGACCACACCGTCGACGACCTTGCGGTACGGCGTCTCGATGAACCCGAACGGGTTGACCCTCGCGTACACCGACAGCGAGCCGATCAGGCCGATGTTGGGACCTTCCGGGGTCTCGATCGGGCACATCCGGCCGTAGTGCGACGGGTGCACGTCGCGGACTTCCAGCCCGGCGCGCTCACGCGACAGACCACCCGGGCCCAGCGCCGACAGCCGGCGCTTGTGGGTGAGACCCGACAGCGGGTTGTTCTGGTCCATGAACTGCGACAGCTGGCTGGTGCCGAAGAACTCCTTGATCGCGGCGACCACCGGCCGGATGTTGATCAGCGTCTGCGGCGTGATCGCCTCGACGTCCTGAGTGGTCATCCGCTCCCGGACAACTCGCTCCATCCGGGACATGCCGACCCGGATCTGGTTCTGGATCAGCTCGCCGACGGTGCGCAGCCGGCGGTTGCCGAAGTGGTCGATGTCGTCGGTCTCCACCGGCACCTCGACGCCACCGGGAGCAGTCATCGTGGACTGCCCCTCGTGCAGGCGAACCAGGTATTCGATGGTGGCGACGACGTCTTCTTCGGTCAGCGTCGACGACGTGATCGGCTCACCGGCGTGCAGCCCGAGCTTCTTGTTGACCTTGTAACGACCAACTCGGGCCAGGTCGTAGCGCTTCTCCTTGAAGAACAGGTTCTCCAGCAGCGTCTGCGCGGACTCCTTGGTCGGCGGCTCGCCCGGACGCAGCTTGCGGTAGATGTCCAGCAGCGCCTCGTCGGTGCCGGCGGTGTTGTCCTTCTCCAGCGTCGACATCATGATCTCGGAGAAACCGAACCGCTCGGTGATCTGCTCGTTGGTCCAGCCCAGCGCCTTGAGCAGCACGGTGACCGGCTGCCGGCGCTTGCGGTCGATACGCACACCGACGGTGTCGCGCTTGTCGACGTCGAACTCCAGCCAGGCACCGCGGCTTGGGATCACCTTGACGCTGAATGCAGCGTCTTTTCGGTGGACTTGTCGATGGTCTCGTCGAAGTACACACCGGGCGACCGCACCAGCTGGCTGACGACCACGCGCTCGGTCCCGTTGATGATGAAGGTGCCCTTCTCGGTCATCATCGGGAAGTCACCCATGAACACCGTCTGGCTCTTGATCTCACCGGTGTTGTTGTTGATGAACTCGGCCGTGACGAACAGCGGGGCCGCGTACGTCATGTCCTTGTCTTTGCACTCGTCGACCGGCGCCTTGACTTCGTCGAAACGGGGGTCGGAGAAAGACAGCGACATCGAGCCGGAGAAGTCCTCGATCGGCGACAGCTCGTAAAGCACCTCTTCGAGGCCACCCACCGGATTGACGTCGCCACGGCGAGGCGGCTGACTCGCGCCAGCGCGGCGAGCCGATCAGCCACTCGAACGAGTCGGTCTGAACGTCAAGCAACCCCGGAACCTCAAGAGGTTCGCGGAGCTTGGCGAAGGAGATTCGGTTGGGCGCTCCGGGCACGGAGTTATTAGAGGAACTTTGTGGGCGATCCGTCTTGCTCTGGCGGAAATCTGCCAAGATGCATCCTTCCAGCACCTCGTGCGACTCACGAGAACCGGCGGCCACCGGGCCTGTTCGCCGCGACAATTGTGTTAATTCGGCCGGCGAACGATCTGTCCGGATCTCACGCGCGCAACTACATAGCTGAGCCGCAATGGGGACTCAGGCTAAGACCACAGTGTCAAGTGGCGGGTGAGGTGGGCAGGAGGTAGCCAGCGCAACGTCCAACAATAGCGCAGGACGGCGCATTCCTCAACTACCGATCCAGGGGGCATCGGCGCTGGCTGGCATCTCGACTTTCCCGTGGAACATGCTGTCCAACAGATTGGCCGGTTTACGGCTCGCCGTCAAGAGGGCGGGGCGGCAAGTTACGCGAAGTTATCGCGAAATCGTCGGGTCACGGCTTCTTGCGCGCGCAAAAGCTGCAACCTCGCAAGCGGTGCTTGTCGGGGAGTGGGTCGGTGTTTGGCGCGCTAGTCGCCGAACTCGTGTGCCTGGTACTTATGCGTGCCCTCGAGATCGTCGAGGATCGCGACCTGGGCCTGCTTCGGCAGCGTGTGCAACATCTGGCGTACCCGAGCCTGGCGCCGGGCGACCGCTTTGCGCTCCGGCATTCCCGGCGACGCGACGATCTGCGGCGGCACGCCCTCGATTTCATCGACACCGCCCGCGTGCTGACCCAAATCGAGCTGAGCCTGCTCTTCGGCCATGGTCGCCTCGTCCTTCTCCTCGGACATGCCGATCGGCCCGATGCGCCGGCCGTTGAGGAATTGCCGCACGACCGGCTCGTCGCTGGTCAGCAGCACCTCACGGGGACCAAACATCACCAGATGCTTGCGGAATAGCATGCCCATGTTGTCCGGCACCGTGCGGGCGATGTTGATGTTGTGCGTCACGATCAGGATGGTTGCATCGATCTGGGCGTTGATGTCGAGGATCAGCTGGCTCAGGTAGGCGGTGCGGACCGGGTCCAGGCCCGAGTCGGGCTCGTCGCACAGGATGATTTGCGGGTCGAGCACCAACGAGCGGGCCAGGCCGGCACGCTTGCGCATACCGCCAGAGATCTCGCCGGGGAACTTCTTCTCGTCACCGCCCAGGCCGACCATGGTCAGCTTCTCCATGACGATGTCACGGATCTCGCTTTCCTTTTTCTTGGTGTGCTCGCGTAGCGGGAACGCGGTGTTGTCGTAGATGTTCATCGAGCCGAACAGCGCACCGTCCTGGAACATGACGCCGAACAATGTGCGGATCTCGTAGAGCTCCTTGGCCGAGCATTCGATGATGTCGGTGCCGTCGATGAGGATCGAGCCGCGTTCCGGCCGCAGCAGACCGATCAGGGATTTCAGGAACACCGATTTGCCGGTACCCGACGGCCCGAGCAACACGCTGACCTCCCCAGCAGGGATTTCCAACGTCACGTCTTCAAAGATCCTCGCGGACCCGAAGGACTTCGCTAGTCCATTCACCTCGATAGCGATGCCCATGGGGAATCCTTCCGTCGACGCTCGTGCCCGCCACCTGCCCCTCCGTGTGGCATGAGTCACTGTAGCGCACACTTGCGGCAGGGCATCAGGGATGCACAGTACCGCCGGATAAAATTGGCTGACCTGAGACCCACCGCTGCCGCGCTGGTCAGCATGTGTCTAAGCCGGCGTCAGCCGGTCGGCGCCCAGTTGCCGTGAAAGCCCATCGGTACCCGCTGCGGCAGGTGCACGGTAGCCATCGACTCGAGAGTCTGGGCATCCAGCAACAGCAATTGGCCTTCGTCGCGGCCGCGGTGATAGCCGTAACCCATCAGGATGCCGTCATCTTCAGCGCTGGCTGCGGGATTCGGCACGAAGCACACTTCACCCATCAGCAGGTCGGGATCGAGTGTGGCGACCACCTTGGATCCGGTCGCGTAGTCGTGCTTGTACAGCGGCGTCGACATCTCCGCGGCGGCGACAAACCCACCGTCGATGCCGACGGTGTAGCCGAACCGGTGCCGGCCGCCCAGCAGGGTTTCGTTGATCCGGGGAAACTCCTGCGACCGATCGTCGCGGCATTCGGTGCTCACCGCACCGGTCGTCAGGTTGATGGTCCAGCGGTCCAGTGTGGGCAGGCTCTCGCCGGGGCCGCGCCGGTCGCGGTCGAACATCCGTGAGTAGCGCACCACGTCGAGCACCAGCACCTCGGCCCCGTCACGGACTTCGGAGTAGGCGTTGAGCGGGTGGTAGACGTAGCAGGGTTCGATGTCGAACCAGCGCACATCACAGTTGCTGCCCTCACGAGGCATGACGCCGATGCGCGCCGGATAGTCGGGGTTCCAGGCGTAAGGCAGGCCGACTGCGCGGCGCTTGTCCCGGTTGGCCATCGCCGCGATCGGGCTGGGGATCCGGACGCGCCCGACCACCGACTGCATCACCAGCCGGGCCGGCAGTTGCAGCCAGCGCGGCACCGACGCGGGCAGCACCTGCACCGGGTCGAATGTCACCGGCAGGTCGTAGATCACCACGTACTTGTCGGTCAGTGAGAAGTCATGCATCATCGGCGACCCCGACACCTCGATGTCGACGGTCCGGCGAGCGTGGCCGTTGGTGTCGATCACCGAGTACTGCACGGTCCGTCCGCGGGCGAACGAGTAGGACACCGCGTGCAGTTCGCCAGTTCGGGGATCACGGTGCGGGTGGGCGGTGTAGCCGCCGGGCAGGGTGCCGTCGAAGTCGCATGTCCCGACGGTGTCCAGCTCGTCGGTGAGTTCGTAGTTGGCGACTCCAGCTTCGACGAGCGCCAGGGTCTTTCCGGCGTGGGTCAGCACGTTGGTGTTGGCGCCCACGCTCAGCATGCCCGCCCGCGGGTCGATCCGGTCAGATACCGGCTCGCCGAGGGTGGCGCATACCGCCGGGCTGCGGACCCAGCGGTTGCGGTACCAGCGAGCCTCGCCGCCGCGCAGCGCCACCCCGTGCACCATGCCGTCGCCGGTGAACCAGTGGTAGGTCGCCGGGTCGACCTCTGCGGCCGGGTTGGGTCCGTTGCGCAGGTAGCGCCCGTCCAGGTGCGCTGGGATGTGCCCGGTGACCTCCAGATCGGTGGCGGTCACTTCGGCGCCCACCGGCGCCAGGAAGCCCTCGAGGTAGGGGTTCGGGGATTCGGCGGTTTGCAGAGAAGTCATGGCTGAACTCCTATAACATTGTTATTTCAGCGTTATTGGAACCGTACGCCGCCGATGAGAAGATGGCAAGGATGACTTCGGAGACTCAACGCAGTGTTCGCAGTGTTCGTGATGAGATGCTGCATGCAGCCGTTGGCCTGCTCGACGACCACGGGCCCGATGCGCTGCAGACCCGCAAGGTGGCCAGCGCCGCGGGGACCTCGACGATGGCGGTGTACACCCATTTCGGCGGGATGCGGTCGCTCATCGCCGAGGTCGCCGAGGAGGGCTTGCGGCAGTTCGACGCTGCGCTGACGGTGCCGCAGACTGGCGACCCGGTGGCCGACTTGTTTACCTGCGGCGGCGCCTACCGGCGCTATGCGATCGAGCGACCGCACATGTATCGCCTGATGTTCGGCAGTACCAGCGCACATGGCATCAACGCACCCGCGCACAACGTCCTGACGCTGACGGTCGCCGAGATCGAGCAGCGCTACCCCAGCTTTGCGCACGTGGTGCGCGCGGTGTGCCGGTGCGTGCTGGCGGGCCGGATCACCGTGGGTTCAGGGGTGTCCGCCGACCCGGCTTCGGACGAAGCGATAGTGGCCACGGCGGCCCAGTTCTGGGCGTTGATACACGGGTTCGTGATGCTCGAACTGGCCGGCTATTACGGCGACGACGGCGCGGCCGTCGCACCGGTGCTTGGCTCGATGACCTCGAATCTGCTTGTCGCTCTGGGAGATTCACCCGAGCGGGTGAAACAGTCGCTTCAGTCGGCATTGGGTGCGCGCTGAGCACACGAAACCCCCGGGACCTGGAGCAACAGGTGGTCCCGGGGGTTTGCGCGACTGTGGCCTACTTGACGGTGACGGTGGCGCCGGCGGCCTCGAGCTTGGCCTTGGCCTCGTCGGCGGCCTCCTTGGCGACCTTCTCCAGCAGCGGCTTGGGCGCGCCGTCGACCAGGTCCTTGGCCTCCTTGAGGCCCAGGCCGGAAACGATCTCACGGACAACCTTGATGACGCCGATCTTCTTGTCGCCTGCGGCCTCAAGGATGACGTCGAACTCGGACTGCTCCTCGGCGGCCTCGGCGGGCGCGCCAGCGGCGGCGGGGCCGGCGGCGGCGACGGCGACCGGAGCGGCCGCCGTGACCTCGAAGGTCTCCTCGAACTTCTTGACGAAGTCCGAGAGCTCCAACAGGGTCATTTCCTTGAACGCGTCAAGCAGGTCGTCGGTAGACATCTTTGCCATGGTGTGGGTCCTTCCTGGTTTCGGGTTGGGTTACTCGGCTTCCGCCGGTGTCTCGGTGGGGGCTTCTGAGGCTGGTTCTGGGGCCGGGGCCTCGGCGGCCGGGGCAGGCGCAGGGGCTGGTGCCGGAGCTGGTTCGGAGGCCCTCTTTTCCTGCAGTGCGGCCGCAAGGCGAGCGACCTGGGAGGCGGGCGCGTTGAACAACCCGGCGGCCTTGGCGAGGTTGCCCTTCATCGCGCCGGCAAGTTTGGCCAGCAACACCTCGCGGGACTCCAGGTCGGCGATGCGCTCGACTTCGGCGACCGTCAGCGGGTGGCCGTCCATGTAGCCGCCCTTGATGACCAGCGCCTTGTGCTCCTTGGCGAAGGTCTTGATGGCCTTGGCGGCGTCGACCGGCTCACCGGTGACGAACGCGATGGCCGTCGGGCCGGCGAACAGCTCATCGAGGCCCTCGACACCGGCTTCCGCGGCGGCACGCTTGATGAGGGTGTTCTTGGCCACCGAGTAGGTGGCCGAGCCCGAGAGGGACCGCCGCAGCTCGGCCAAGTTGGCTACCGTCAATCCGCGGTATTCGGTGATCAAGGTCGCCGTCGCGTCCTTGAACTGCTCTGCGATGTCTGCAACGGCGGTGGCCTTGTCAGCCCTGGCCATGCATGCCTCCTAGCAGTGGAAGTCTCATCAAAGTCGGGTGCGACTTGTCGTCTGCGATCACCCAGGAACGCCGAACGCCCCGGCGCAGGAAGCGGCCGGGGCGTTGAAATCCGCCGGCGCGTGCCGGCGATTGTGCCTCGTCCTCCTGCGTGGGCCGCCGGGATGTTCCCGGACCTTCAACCGATTACTCGGTGACCGACGGTCTTCGGTGGATCGGCAACCACAATAGCGCGGCCTGCCGCGATCAGCCAAAACGGTCCCAAGAGCGGCCATCGATCCGGGTATGGCAGCGTCGACCGCCTGGAAGGCTGCCAGGAGCGCCACCACTCGGGAAAATGGAAAAGGTCGTTGCTCCTAGCTCCCGTCGATCACTGCGCGGCTTGGCCTTGACTCCACCGACTCCACGCACGTTCGATTTGGCGCTCAAGGGCGGGGTAGACGATCCCGTACCGAAACGGCTTGATGAAGGCCATGTAAGCCTCGCCGAATCGGCCGCGCGGCTTGACATAAACGGCCATCTGCCCCCGGTGGTGACCATCGCCGCGGTCGACCCAGGCCAGGTGCATCACCCCGTAGACGGTGCGGTTCGAGATCTCGGCGGCGAATTCGTTCGCGGTCCGGTAGAGGGGCACGAAGGGCAAATGTTCGAAGTGGACATCGTTGGCTGTGCCTCGCAGGTCGGCCGGCAGTCGCTCGGCGATTGAGTACTCGTTCGTCCCGGGAATCGGCAGCCGGTCGGCGGCGTTGGCGGGCGTGGAGATCCGGCCCATCGCGAACCACGCACCGAGGCGATCGCGCAGGCCCCACAGCAGGCGCGTCGGCAAGGATTCCGCCTTCGCCGGGTTGAACTTGGCGGCCATCTCGACCGCGGCAGCAAAGTCGTCCGGTCCCCCACCGACCAATGGCAAGGTCCAGACATCCTCGAGCGTGAAGTCGGCGACGACAGTGTGGATGCGCCATGGCCGCTCCAGCTGTACCTCGTTCGGGACCCTCACGGCATCTCCTTTATACGGCGACGTATAAACAGTAGACACGATATCCGCAATCGGTCAATACGCCGCCGTATAATGCGGTGCCGTGCCTGCGAGAAAGACGCCTCCGGAGGCGTGGGTCGATGCGGCACTCACTGCGCTGGCCGAGGGCGGCCCGGACGCCATACGGATTGAGGCGCTCGCTGCGTCGCTCGGTGTTAGCAAGGGTGGCTTCTACGGGGATTTCGCCGATCGCAACGCACTGGTCGAGCGCGTGCTCGACACCTGGGAGCAGGCTGTCGTCGACGACGTCATCTCCCGGGTCGAAAACACTGACGAGGACCCGCGCACGAAGCTGCGGCATCTGTTCGATCTGGCGCGCGATTACGCCAGCGCCGGCCACGGGCTCGTGGTCGAGCTAGCAATCCGCGACTGGGCCCGCCGCAGTCCAGGCGTCAGCGAGCGACTCCACCACGTGGACAACCGGCGGATGACGTACCTGCGCGCACTCTTCCGGCAGATCAGCATCGACCACAACGACGCCGAGGCGCGCAGTCTTCTGGCGTTCTCGCTGTTCATCGGCAGCAGCCTGATCACCGCTGAGCACGACGGCCGCTCTCGGCGCGACGTGATCAGCCACGCCCTGGACAGGCTGCTCAGCTCCTGCTGGCACTGACTGCAGCTGTCACGGCGCTTGGTCGAGCCCGGCGAGCCTGGCCGCGCCGACCAGGCCGGCCTCGCCGCCGAGCTCGGCCGGCACCACACGCAGACCGGCCAGAAAGTCCAGCCGGGCGTAATCGGCTAACGCCGTGCGCAGCGGATCGAAGAGCAGGCGTCCCGATTTGGCGACGCCTCCGCCGACGACGACGAGGTCCAGGTCGCACACCGCCGCCACCGAGGCGATCATCGCCGCGAGCGCGGTAGCGCCCCTGTGGAACGCCCGCACCGCCACCGGATCCGCGGCCGCCGCCGCAGTGGCCAGCTCCCTGGCGCCGGCGCCGGGCGGCGCGGACCAACCGTTGGCCCGCGCCCAGCGCACCATCGGCGGGCCGGCCGCGACGGTCTCGACGCAACCGCGGCCACCGCACGAGCACCGCAGCCCGTCCTGTTCGACCACCACGTGACCGACGTGACCGGCATTTCCGGTGCGGCCGGCGTAGGGAGTGCCGTTGAGCACCAATCCGCCACCCACGCCGGTGGACACCACCATGCCCAGCAGAAAGCGCGCACCCCGTCCGGCGCCGCGCCAGTGCTCACCCAGCGCCATACACACACCGTCTCCGCCCAGCTGGACCGGCACGCCGGGCACCGTGGCCACGACGCTGTCCCGCAACGGAAAACCGCGCCAAGACGGGATGTTGATCGGGCTGACTGTGCCGGTGTGCAGGTCGATGGGGCCGGCCGAAGCGATGCCCACCGCCGCGACCGCACCGTCGGCGGCGCGCAACGCGTCGGCGATCATGGCAGCGACGGCGGCCCAGACCTGTTCGGCTCCGCTGTCCGCCGGGGTAGGACGGGTGGCGAGGTACACAAGCGCGCCACCGGGATCGGCCAAGCCGGCGGCGATTTTGGTGCCACCGATGTCCAGGCAGAGAGTGAGCATGGCCGATCAGTGCCGGTGGGTGTTGTCGGGTTGGCGCGGGTCGCCGGGATGCTCGTAGCCGGGGGCCAGCTGGACCAGCGCAGCCCGGCGCGCGTCCAGCCACACCCGGAAGGCACGTCGCCGCGCGGCGCCCCGCAGATCCTCGGCGATCGCGGACTGCACCTCCTCCAGCGGCGGGCCGACAAGGGATGGGGCGCGCCAGCCGTGACGGCCGGGGCGCGGCGCGGCAAACCGGAGCGGGTTGCGGGCGTGGTACTCGGCGACGTCGTCGTCGGTGACTCCGACCGTGGCGGTGACATCGGCAAACAGCGCCCGCGCACCCGGATCCGCGAGCGCGGCCGCGGCTATGCTGCCGATCTCCAGCCGGGCCGTCACGTCGGGCAGCAGCTCGGCCTCGGTCGGGGCGTCGCTGGTGGTCAGGCCGCGGGAGGCCACCTCGGCTGCGACCACTCGCTCAGTCACGATCAGTTGCGTGAGCCAGCGCCGCAGTTGCCGTCCCTCGCTGGTACCGCTCGCCGGCAGCGCGGCCGCATGCGGACCGTTGCGCAGGCGCGCTTCGGCCGCGTCGACCTCATCGACTGGAACCGGGGCGCCGGCCACGGTCGCCACCAGGTGGGCGCTCATGTCACCGTCACCTTCACCGCCGGCGAGTAGACCAGCCGGCCGGCGCAGCCGACCCGGACCAGGGCCCACCACTGGCCGGGTTCCAGCCACGCCGGTGGGGTTACGTCGAACCTGAGCTCGACTGTGCCGCGGGCGGGCAAGACGGCGCCTTGTGCGGCAGGGCCGATCCACTCCCACGTGCCCCAGGGGCTGATCAGATGCGCCTCCAGGGCCAAGTCGGCCCGGGCGTGCGTGCCGACCGTGACGGCCAGCCGGGCCGTCTCGCCGGCCGTCAGCGTGATGTCGGAGGGGCCCTCGATGAGGTGAACCAGCTCACCGAGATCGGCCTTGCCCCCACCGACCGCCACCACGCACACGTCCTCGACCTCCTGGCGCCAGGCGGCGGGCACCGAATCGCCGGTGACGTGCAGCTGAGCCCGGATCGGATACAACCCGGGTTGCGTGTCAGCCGGGATCGCCAGCATCACGTCGGCCTGCCGGTGCTCACCGCTGCACAGTGTGAACGGCAACTCGCCGGGTGCGGCCGACCAGCCGTCCGGACACACCACTGCTACCGCGCCGTCCAGCGCGGAATCGCTGCAGTCACTGGCCGCGGTAAGGCGCAACACCACCTCGCTGCCCGGGCCGGCGGTCACTAGATGAGGGTGCAGGTGAGCGACGGCCGGCAGCCCGCCGAGGGGCGCGGGGCCGCGGTTGTGCAGCCAATACCGCGCGTAGAGCGGCTGGGCGGCCTCGGCTTGCGGGGCCAGCTCGGCGGAACCCGCAAGCACGCTCGGCATGTCGAGCCGGGCCAGCACGGTGGCCACCTGATAGCCGTGCAGATCGACCGATCTTTTGCGCTGGTGCGGCTTTTCCAGCAGGTCGGCAAGTTGCAGGCCGCGCAGCTTGCCCAGCGGGGAGCCGATGGCGACGCGGGTGCCCGCCCCGGTCGTTTCGACCAATCGCAGGGCGACCGCGCCGGGGTCGATCGGCTGGGCACTGCCTGCTGTCAGCGGGTTGCCGGCCGCCTTGAGGGCCGCCAGGTGTACCGCGCCAGCGGGGTCGACGTGCAGCAGCGATCCGACCGGCGACAGCTTGCCCCGTCGGCGGTCTGGGAAGACGGCGAGCAGCGGGTGGGAGAACTGCGCGCTGCGGGCCGGGATCTCGGCACGCCGCCAGTCACCGTCGGCGCAGGCCAATGCGTAGTCGAAAACGTGTGTCCAGTGCTGCAGTTGGAAATTCGAGCCGTCGGGCGCGGTGCGGCGTGGCTCGTCGATCCAGACACCCGACGGCCAGCCGGTGCAGGAACGCATCAGCGCGGTATGCAGGGTGCCCTCGGCGTCGACGGCGAAGCTCGGCACCCCGCGGTTGAGTAGCGCGACGGTGCGGGCTTCGAAATGGTCCATGCCCGGCGGGGCCTGCTGGGTCACGACGATCTCGGCGTCCCCGAGATCGTCGGCCACCGACGCGATCGCAGCGCGCAGGCTTTTGTCGTCCCGGCCATCGATCACCAGCACCGGCAGCGCCCGCGGCGGACGCAGGTCCGCGCCGGGCACCCAGACCGCCGCCAATGGCGTCGCGGCCGGCACCCACACCCTGGCCCGGCCCGTCTGGGCTAGCTGCCGGTCGAGTTCGGCGGTGTACTCCGGGTCGGCCTCGGCCAGCACAGCCTTGGTGAAAACGTTGCGGGTGGGCCCGCCCAGCGCGATCCGCGCGTCGGGCAGATTGGAGTCGACGTCGAGGTGGCCGTAGCGCGGCTTGTCGGCGCCGCTGCAGGTGGCCGTGACACCGGCGCGGACCAGCGCGACCATCAGCTCGCGTGCCAGCGGTCCGGACATCGTCTCGGCGGGCGACACCACCTCGGCCACTGATACCGCCCGCACAGCCGTGCTTCCGAGGCGCACCCGGGCGGCCGAAGACAGCCCGAACCAGCTGTAGGCCGGGTTGTCCAGCGTCCACAGGTGTTGCGCGGTGTCCACCGATTCAGGTCCGTCATGCAGCAGCGCGAAACCCCGCCCGACTACCGCGTCCCCCACCTCGCTGACCGGCATGGCACCCGGCACCGGACACGGCCAGCGCAGTCGCACTAAGCGGTCAACGCCGGTGAACTCGTCGATGGCGGTGCGGCAGTCCACCCGCGCCACGCCGCGCCACAGGGTCAGGGTTTGGGTGTAGCGCAGCAGCGTGCCGATCCGGCCGTGTACCACCAGCCGCTGACCGAGCGGGCCGTGGTAGGCCTGTACCTGCGCGGGTGATTCCGACGAGCACACCACCGGCCCCTTGGGCAGCAAGTGCCATGGGCCCTCACCTTGCGTCGGGTGCGACGGGTATTCCTCGTAGACGGCGAGCTCGTTGCCCACCCGGCCTCTGGCGATCAGCTGGCGACCGTCTTGAACCAGAGACGCGACTGCCCCGCCGCGCGCCGGGTCGACCTCGAGCCGGTAGTGCTCGTTGGCGATCTGTGACCCGGGCACCGGTTTCCAGCCGGTCGGATGGTCAGCGGGGACCAGCCGGTAGGCCCGCCACCCCAGCGACGGCACGTCGCGCGCCAGCCAGGTGACCGACCGCCCGTCGTGCTCGACGTGTGCGGGCAGCTCGACACCGTCGGGGTCAAGCACCCGCACCCCGGCGCCAAGCGGCGGGTCAAGCCGCGCGGTGACGATGTCGGTGCGCTGATGCGTCAGCGAGTTCCACACCACGACTGAATGTTCGGCAGCAGCGACCGCGCCGGACAGCAACGCCAGCGAGTTGTCGCGGGCCGCGCGACCCAGCTCCCACGCGTCGCGCCAGCCGGTGAGTAGGTCGAGGTAGACCTGATCGGATTCCGAGCCGGTGATCCCGTCGTGGTGCGCACCGTATGCCAGCTGCACCCACGCCTTGGCCAAGGCGGCCTGCGGGTAGTCGGCCCCGGTCATCAGCCCGGCGAACACGGCGAAGCGCTCGGCGTCCAGGACGGCGTTCTCGGCGGCCCGGTTGGCCTGTTTGATGTCGATGTAGGACACGTCCTTGCCGGTGTAGATCGGGTTCATGTCGCGGGTTTGCGGCGACGGCACACATCCGCGCTCAGCCAGTTCGGCGCGCACCGCCGCGAAGAACTCCCGCGGTAGTGCGCACACGAATCGAGGCCAGGTGTAGCGCGAGCCCCAGTCGCGATGGATCGCGGTGACCCACTTGTTCGGCGGCGCGTAGTCGGTGCCGACGGGCAGCAGCACGTTGCGCGTCAACGCGACCTTCTTGAGCTGATCGAACAGCGCATAGGTGGCGTCCTCGGCCTCGGCCAGCGAGGTCGACGAGTCCATCCACCAGCCCGCCGAATAGTGCGCAGGCATGTAGTGGGTGAGCAGGCCGCGACCCGACGGCGCGATCCACTCGAACTCGCTGCAGAACTGCATGCGGTCGACCCCCCCACCTTCAGAGCCGCCCTGGGCCGGACCCCACTGGTGGTGCGGTCCCCGGGCCCATGAACTCGATGTCAAGCCGGCGTCGGCGGCCATCCCCGGGAATTGCGGGTCGTGGCCGAACACGTCGAGCTGCCACGCGGTGGCCGGGTCAGCACCCAGCACGTCACGCTGAAACCCTATGCCGTGCACCAGGTTTCGGATGGTGGTTTCCGGGCTGGTGAGGTTGGTGTTGGGTTCGTTGTAGGTGCCGCCCATCACCTCGACGCGGCCCTGCGCGATGAACCGGCGTAGGTCGGCACGGTCCTCGGGGCGGGTGTCCCAGTACGGCTTGAGGTAATCCACTTCAGCCAAAACGAATTTGTACTCAGGCTCGCGGCGAGCCATTTCAAGATGCGCGTGGACCAGTTCGAAGCCGTTGGCCTGCCTGGCCCGCCCCGGCGGGTCTTCGGCCCACTCGCTGGTATAGGCGCCCTGCGTGTTCCACCAGACCGGGTCGTAGTGGAAGTGACTGACCATGAACATCGTCCACCCGGGCTCGGCCACGGTGAACTCGAACCCCGTGCTGGCGCGGCCGGCGCGTACCCGCGCGGCCCGCCGCTGACCGACGACCGGCCGCTCAACCGTGACCGGAACCTCGACGACCTCGTACCCGACCTCGGCGGCGGCCTCCCCGCTCAGACCGTCGCCGTCGATGCGGACCAGCGTCGGCTCGGTGCACCCGGACACGGTGACACGTGCCAGCTGTAGCGGCGCCTGCGACGGCCCGACGAACAACTCGGTCGACTCCGCCGAAACCAGCTGCATCCATGCACTTTACGGCGCGAGCGGGTGCCTCGGAGCAAACCGGGCAGCGGGTTGAGGCCCCACAAGAAGCTCGGTGGTGCTGATGCGGCTAGTGAGACTCGCGAGCAGTTCGTCGGTGTTCGTCCCGGGAAACGCAACCGTCTTAGGATTGGCCATGCCCGCCCTCGCCCCGCCCGTGGCCGACGAGCGCAGTGCCCTGCGCGAGTTCCTGGCGTTCCACCAGAGCGCGTATTTCGCCGTCTCTTACGGCCTGACCGATGAACAGGCCCGATCTACACCTTCGGTGAGTGCGCTATCGATCGGCGGACTGGTCAAGCACGCCACCGGGGTGCAACGCACCTGGATGGCACGAGTCGCCGCCGCGCCGGACGCGCCGCCGAAAGACACTCGGCCATTCGGCGAGATCGCCAAGGAGTTTTCAGACCAGCATGTGATGCGGCCCGACGAGACGCTGGCCGGGCTGCTGCGGGCATTCGAAGCCCAGAACGCGAAATCGCTGCGGCTGGTGGAAACCGCGGACCTCGACGCCGCGGTGCCCGTTCCGCAGGACATCCCCTGGTTCCCCAAAAACCAGGAGGCCTGGTCGGTGCGCTGGGTGATCCTGCACGTGATCAGCGAGCTGGCCCGGCACGCTGGACACGCCGACATCGTCCGGGAAACCATCGACGGCGCCACCATGTACGAGTTGATCGCCGGGCTGGAGAACTGGGAACCGCGGCCGTGGGTCAAGCCCTGGAGTCTCAGGTAAAAAGAGAGCGTGCTCACCAGCAGCGGAACCGCGCGCCGCGAGACACCGGACGGCGCCGTCGAGCTCTACTACGAGGATCTCGGCGACCAGGCCGGTCCGCCTGTGCTGCTCATCATGGGCCTCGGCGCCCAGTTGCCGATGTGGCCCGACGGCTTTTGCGCGCAACTCGTCGATGCCGGTTACCGCATCATCCGCTTCGACCACCGCGACACCGGGCTGTCGGCCAAGATGCACGGGCTGCGGGCCCGCGGCTCGGTCTACCGACGGATCGGCCGCTACTTGCTGGGCAAGCCCAGTCCGGTGCCCTACACCTTGATCGACATGACCGGGGACGTGGTGGCGTTGCTCGATCATCTGGGCATCACCCGGGCCCACGTGGTCGGCGCGTCGCTGGGCGGCATGATCGCGCAGATCCTGGCGGCAACCGAACCGGACCGGGTGGCGTCGCTGGGCATCATCATGTCCACCACCGGCAAGCCGTTGTCCACGCCGCCGGCCTGGCGGGTCATCAAGCTGGCGTTCGACTCGCCTGCCAAAGACGCCTCGGCCGAGGAGAAGTTGGCCTTCGAGGTGCGCAACGTCGCTGTGTTCAACGGACCAAACTTCCTGCCGTCCGAAGGCGAGTTGCGCAACCGCGTGCAGCAACTCGCAGACCGCTGCACCTATCCGCCGGGCATGCTGCGCCAATTCGACGCCGTGTTGGGCACCGGCAGCCTGCTGGGCTACAGCAAGGCGATCACCGCGCCGACGGTGGTGCTGCACGGTTCGGCGGACCCGATGGTGCGGCCGCGCAACGGACGCGCGGTCGCCGCGGCTATCCCCGGCGCGCGATTCGTCGTGGTCGACGGAATGGGCCACGATCTTCCGGAACCGGTGTGGCGGCCGATCATCGAGATCCTCACCGAGAACTTCGCGCTCTCCCGCAGCCGGTGAGCGGGCTCACAGGAATTGGGAGTTGACACCACCGATTTGGCACACTGCTGGGATGAGTTCTACCAAACACCGCGAGGTGGCCAAGCTTGACCGGGTGCCCTTGCCGGTCGAAGCGGTCCGGGTAGCGGCCACCGGTTGGCAGGTCACCCGCACCGCCGCTCGCGTCGTCACCAAGCTGCCGGGCAAGGGTCCGTGGCAGCAGAAAGTGATCAAGCAGCTCCCGCAGACCTTCGCCGATCTGGGGCCGACGTACGTGAAGTTCGGACAGATCATCGCGTCCAGCCCCGGCGCGTTCGGCGAGTCGCTGTCCCGCGAATTCCGCGGCCTGCTCGACCGGGTGCCACCCGCCGACACCAACGAGGTGCACAAGCTCTTCGTCGAGGAGCTCGGCGGCCAGCCTTCCGAACTGTTCGCCACCTTCGAGGAGGAGCCGTTCGCGTCGGCCTCCATCGCCCAGGTGCACTACGCGACCCTGCACAGCGGCGAGGACGTCGTCGTCAAGATCCAGCGGCCGGGCATCCGCCGCCGGGTCGCCGCCGACCTGCAGATCCTGAAGCGCTTCGCCCAAGCCGTCGAACTGGCCAAGCTGGGCCGCCGGCTGTCGGCACAAGATGTAGTCGCCGACTTCTCCGACAACCTGGCCGAAGAGCTGGACTTCCGCCTCGAGGCGCAGTCGATGGATGCCTGGGTCTCCCACCTGCACGCGTCACCGCTGGGCAAGAACATCCGGGTGCCGCAGGTGCACTGGGACTTCACCAGCGAGCGGGTGTTGACGATGGAGCGGGTGCACGGCATCCGCATCGACAACGCCGCCGCCATCCGCAAGGCCGGGTTCGACGGCGTCGAGTTGGTGAAGGCGCTGGTGTTCTCGTTGTTCGAGGGCGGTCTGCGGCACGGGCTGTTCCACGGCGACCTGCACGCGGGCAACCTGTACGTCGACGAACAGGGCCGCATCGTGTTCTTCGACTTCGGGATCATGGGCCGCATCGATCCGCGCACCCGCTGGCTGCTGCGCGAGCTGGTGTACGCGCTGCTGGTGAAAAAAGACCACGCCGCGGCCGGCAAGATCGTCGTGCTGATGGGAGCCGTCGGCACCATGAAGCCCGAAGCTCAGGCCGCCAAAGACCTGGAAAGCTTCGCCACCCCGCTGACCATGAAGTCGCTGGGCGATATGTCGTATGCCGACATCGGCCGGCAGCTGTCGGCACTGGCCGACGCCTACGACGTCAAACTGCCCCGCGAGCTGGTGCTGATCGGCAAGCAGTTCCTCTACGTCGAGCGGTACATGAAGTTGCTGGCACCGAAATGGCAGATGATGTCCGACCCGCAACTGACGGGATACTTCGCGAACTTCATGGTCGAGGTCAGCCGCGAGTATCAGACCGACGTGGAGGTCTAGTGGAGGTTCGCAGCGGCAGCGCCACATCGGGCGACCTGAAGCTCTACTACGAGGACATGGGCGATATCGACGACCCGCCCGTACTGCTGATCATGGGGCTGGGCGCCCAGCTGGTGCTGTGGCGAACCGCGTTCTGCGAGAAGCTGGTTGGCCAGGGCCTGCGCGTCATCCGCTACGACAACCGGGATGTCGGTCTGTCCAGCAAGACCGAGCACCGCAGCTCCGGACAGCCGCTGGTGACGCGGTTGGCCCGCTCCTGGCTCGGTCTGCGGAGCAAGGCCGCATACACGCTGGAGGACATGGCCGACGACGCCGCGGCCCTGCTGGATCACCTGGACATCAAGCACGCCCACATCGTGGGGGCGTCGATGGGCGGCATGATCGCCCAGGTCTTCGCAGCACGATTCCCCGAGCGGGCGAAAACCCTGGCGGTGTTGTTCTCCAGCAACAATTCACCGTTTCTGCCGCCGCCGGCCCCGCGCGCATTGCTGGCGCTCCTCAAGGGCCCGCCGCCGGACTCGCCGCGCGAGGTGATCATCGACAATGCGGTACGCGTCAGCAATATCATCGGCAGCCCGCGCTACCGCATGCCCGAAGAGCGGGTCCGCGCCGACGCCGCCGAGGGATACGACCGTAGCTACTACCCACAAGGCGTCGCCCGGCACTTCAGCGCGATCCTGGGCAGCGGCAGCCTGGTGCACTACAACCGGCGCATCGTCGCTCCGACCGTGGTGATCCACGGCCGGGCCGACAAGCTGATGCGGCCCTTCGGCGGCCGCGCGGTCGCACGCGCTATCAACGGCGCTCGGCTAGTGTTATTTGACGGCATGGGCCACGATTTGCCTCAGCAACTGTGGGATCGGCTGATCAGCGTGCTGACCAGCAACTTCGCCGAAGCCAGCTGAAGCAAGGATCAGGCGGCTTAGAGTCCCGCTGCGAATTTCACACAAGTCTTACAGGTTGTACGGTTGGCGCTGGGAGGTTGTCTAGTAATGGCGAAGCTAAGACCCTATTACGAAGACTCGCAAGCGGCGTACGACATTTCGGACGATTTTTTCGGGCTGTTCCTTGACCCTACCTGGGTCTACACCTGCGCATACTTCGAGCGCGACGACATGACCCTCGAAGAGGCGCAACTAGCTAAGTTGGACCTGGCCCTGGACAAGCTGAACCTCGAGCCCGGGATGACGTTGCTCGACGTCGGTTGCGGCTGGGGCGGGGCGCTGGTGCGGGCCGTCGAGAAGTATGACGTCAATGTCATCGGGCTCACCCTGAGCCGCAACCACTGCGAGCGCAGCAAGGCCAGGCTGGCCGCGATCCCGACGACGCGGCATGCCGAGGCGCGGCTGCAGGGCTGGGAAGAGTTCGACGAGAAGGTTGACCGGATCGTCTCCTTCGAGGCGTTCGATGCCTTCCACAAGGAGCGGTATGGCGCGTTTTTCGAACGCTCGTACGACATCCTCCCCGACGACGGCCGGATGCTGTTGCACAGCCTGTTCACCTATGACCGTCGATGGTTGCACGAACAGGGCATTGCACTGACGATGAGCGACGTGCGGTTCCTCAAATTCCTGCGTGAGTCGATATTCCCCGGCGGCGAAGTTCCCTCCGAGCCCGACATCGTCGACAATGCGCAGGCCGCTGGCTTCTCCGTCGAACAGACCCAACTGATGCAGCAACATTACGCACGAACCCTGGACACCTGGGCCGCCAACTTGGAGGCTAACCGGGATCGCGCCATCGCCCTGCAGTCCGAAGAGGTCTACGACAACTTCATGCACTACCTGACCGGGTGTGCGGACCGCTTCCGCAGAAGGCTGATCAACGTCGCCCAATTCACCCTCACGAAGTAACGTGACCGACCACGTCTGAATCGGATAGCATGCCCCGAGCACGCAGGGGGAATTTCGGTGCGTTTCGCCTGAGCACCGATGGGCGGGCAGGGTCCAGAAAGGCACATAACGTCATGGCCAAGGATCTGACGCCGCACTTCGCCGATGTGCAGGCGCACTACGACTTATCCGACGACTTCTTCCGCTTGTTCCTGGACCCCACCCAGACCTACAGTTGCGCATACTTCGAGCGCGACGACATGACGCTGAAAGAGGCGCAGATCGCCAAGATCGACTTGGCGCTGGGCAAGCTGGGCCTGCAGCCCGGCATGACGCTGCTCGACGTCGGCTGCGGCTGGGGCGCCACCATGCGGCGGGCCATCGAGAAGTACGACGTGAACGTCGTCGGCTTGACGTTGTCGAAGAACCAGGCCGCCCATGTCCAGAAGTTGTTCGACGAAATGGACAACCCGCGCAGCAAGCGAGTACTGCTGGCCGGCTGGGAACAGTTCGACGAGCCCGTCGACCGCATCGTGTCGATCGGCGCGTTCGAGCATTTCGGGCACGAGCGCTACGACGACTTCTTCACAATGGCCGACGGCGTCTTGCCCGCTGACGGCGTGATGCTGCTGCACACGATCACGGGTTTGACGGGGCCGCAGGTCGTCGAGCGCGGCATACCTTTGACGTTCGAGATGGCCCGCTTCATCAAGTTCATCGTCACCGAGATCTTCCCGGGCGGCCGGTTGCCGTCGATCGAGATGGTGGAGGAGCACTCGTCGAAGGCGGGCTTCAGTTTGACCCGCCGGCAGTCGCTGCAGCCGCACTATGCCAGGACCCTCGACCTGTGGGCCGAGGCCCTTGCGGCGCACAAGGACGAGGCCATCAAGATCCAGTCCGAAGAGGTCTACGAGCGCTACATGAAGTACCTGACCGGCTGTGCCAAGGCATTCCGGATCGGCTACATCGACGTCAACCAATTCACCCTGGAGAAGTAGTGGTAGCCACCCGCCACACTGAGATGCGGTCTCGATCGAGAAACCCAGCGGCACGGAATGTCAAATGCAAGGGATATGCCCGGGGCCGGGTAGGGTTCCGGGGATGGCCGCCTGATAAAGGCGCCTGTCCAGTCGGGAGGAGACATGTCTAAGAATCCAGCGGGCGCCACGCGTACGCGGTCTAATTTCGACGACGTCCAGGCGCATTACGACCTTTCGAACGAATTCTTCGCGCTGTTCCAGGATCCGACACGCACCTACAGCTGCGCGTATTTTCCGCGCGAGGACATGACCCTGCACGAAGCGCAGATCGCCAAGCTTGACCTGACGCTCGACAAGCTGGGGCTCAAGCCGGGGATGACCCTGCTCGACATCGGCTGCGGCTGGGGTTCGGTTATGAAGCGCGCCGTCGAAAAGTACGACGTCAACGTCGTCGGGTTGACCCTGTCCAAGAACCAGCATGCCTACTGCCAGCAAATGCTCGACGGAATCGACACGAACCGCTCGCGACGGGTACTGCTGTGCGACTGGGCAGAGTTCAGCGAGCCGGTGGACCGTATCGTCACAATCGAAGCGTTGGAGCACTTCGGCTTTCACCGCTACGACGACTTCTTCAAATTCGCCTACAACGCCCTGCCCGCTGACGGTGTGATGCTGCTGCACTCGATCACGGGTTTGCACGTCAAGCAGGTTATGGAGCGCGGCATACCTTTGACGATGGAGATGGCGAAGTTCATCAGATTCATCGTGACCGACATCTTCCCGGGCGGCCGGCTGCCGATGATCGAGACCATCGAGGACCACTCGGCGAAGGTGGGGTTCAAGATAACCCGTGTCCAGTCACTGCAGCCGGATTTCGCCAAGACCCTTGACCTGTGGGCCGAGGCCCTTCAGGCGCACAAGGACGAGGCCATCGCGATCCAGTCCGAAGAGGTCTACGAGCGGTACATGAAGTACCTGACCGGCTGTGCCAAGGCATTCCGGATGGGCTATATCGACTGCAACCAGTTCACACTGGAAAAGTAGACTTTGTTCGGGCTGCGGGGCGCACAGCGCCCAGCCGGTTAAGCGGCACCTCTACATTGGGTATCGTTGCACGTCACAACCCGACGGTGGGTGCGTGTTAGGCAGTGAACATCATCGCAGGAGAACAAGACGAAAATGGCTGAGCAACCGATTGGCCCGACGAAGACGCGGACGCGCTTCGAAGACATTCAGGCGCACTACGACGTCTCCGACGACTTCTTCGCCCTGTTCCAGGACCCGACGCGGACCTACAGCTGCGCGTACTTCGAGCCGCCGGATCTCACGCTCGAACAGGCCCAGTACGCCAAGATCGACCTCAACTTGGACAAGCTGGACCTCAAGCCGGGCATGACACTGCTGGACATCGGCTGCGGTTGGGGCACCACCATGAAGCGCGCCGTCGAGCGGTTCGACGTCAACGTCATCGGCCTGACGCTGTCCAAGAATCAGCACGCCCGCTGCGAGCAGGTACTGGGCGCACTCGACACCAACCGCTCACGTCAGGTGCGGCTACAAGGCTGGGAGGATTTCAGCGAGCCCGTCGACCGGATCGTGTCGATCGAGGCCTTCGAGCACTTCGGGCACGAGAACTACGACGACTTCTTCAAGCGGTGTTTCAACATCATGCCCGACGACGGTCGGATGACTGTCCAAAGCAGCGTCAGCTACCACCCCTACAACATGGCCGCCCGCGGTAAGAAGCTGAGCTTCGAGACGGCGCGCTTCATCAAGTTCATCGTCACCGAGATATTTCCGGGCGGTCGTCTGCCGTCCACCGAGATGATGGTCGAACACGGCGAGAAGGCGGGTTTCACAGTGCCCGAACCACTTTCGCTGCAGCCGCACTACATCAAGACGCTGCGCATCTGGGGCGACACGCTTGAGTCCAACAGGGAAAAGGCCATCGAGGTCACGTCCGAAGAGGTCTACAACCGCTACATGAAGTATCTGCGTGGCTGCGAGCACTACTTCGCCGACGAGATGCTGGACTGCAGCCTGGTGACCTACCTCAAGCCGGGTGCTGCCGCCTAAATACTCGATCGCGGGTGTCGGATTGCCCGCGCGCTGTTCGTCGAAACGGTAGAGAGTGGAACAGAGGGTTTCGCTCATTACCGGAGGTGACGACAAATGCAGTACTTCGCCCTGTTGATCAGCAAGGAGCGAGAGCGCACGCCCGACGAGGGGGCAGCCGAGATGGCAGCCTACGAGGCCTTCCACAAGAAGGCTGCATCGGCGATTCGCGGTGGCGACGCCCTGTTGCCGGCAGCGACCGCCGTACGCATCACCGGCGGGCCGGATGCGCCGACCATCACCGACGGCCCATTCGCCGAAGGCGCCGAGGTGGCGGGCGGCTATTACGTATTCGAAGCTGAAAACCTCGACGAGGCTCTCGCTTTGGCGCGTGACATCCCGGCGGCCAAGTACGGCGCGGTGGAGATCTGGCCGATGGCCGGCCCGGGTCTGCAGCCCCAGCCGCGGGAGGGCACCAACTGGATCGCACTGCTGCTGGAGCCGCCCGACCGGCCGGTCCCTCCCGGCACGCCGGAGTGGGAGGCGATGGCGGTCCAGCACCAGAAGTTTGGGGCCGCGGCGGGCCAGCACATCAAGTCCGGCGCCGGGCTGCATCCACCGTCGACGGCGACCACCGTGCGGGTGCGCGATGGCGAGGTCATCATCACTGACGGGCCGTACATAGAAGGCGCCGAAGTCGCCAACGGCTTCTACGTGCTCGGCGCCGACGACCGCGACGAGGCCGTCAAGGTCGCGTCGATGATCCCCGCCTCTTCCGTGGAGCTGCGCCAACTGGCTGGTGTCTCGGGACTGTAGCCTCGCCGATGACCAACCTGGACGGCGTCTTCCGCCGGGAATGGGGACCCGCCGTCGCCGCGCTCGCGCGGTGGACCGGCGACCTCACCGTCGCGGAGGACGCCGTCCAGGAAGCCTGCGCCGAGGCACTTCGCACCTGGCCCCGCGACGGTATGCCCGATAAGCCCGGCGGGTGGCTGGTAACCGTCGCGCGCAACCGCGCCCGGGATCGGCTACGCCGCGAATCCATCCGTCCCGGAAAGGAATTGGCCTACATCGTGAATGACATCCAGGCTATCCGGGCACGGACCGATCACACCGACCCGCATCCGGTTCGCGACGACGAGCTGCGGATGATGTTCACCTGCGCGCACCCGGCGCTCGACCGGCAGTCGCAACTGGCACTGACGCTACGGTTGGTATCCGGGTTGACCGTCACCGAGATCGCGCGTGCGCTACTACAGACTGAGGCGGCCATCGGCCAGCGAATCACACGCGCCAAGAACAAAATTCGGCATGCCAACATCCCACTGCGGGTGCCACCCGCCGAGCTGCTCCCCGAGCGCACACCACATGTGCTCAGTTGCGTCTACTCGGTGTTCACCGAGGGTTATTGGTCGACTGCGGGGCCGTCGGCGATTCGTGACGAACTGTGCGACGAAGGGGTCCGGCTGGCCGGGGAGCTGTGCGCCCTGATGCCGAACGAGCTGGAGGCGCACGCCTTGGCAGCCCTCGTGCTGCTGCATGATTCGCGACGAGCAACCCGGGTGGACGACACCGGGATGCTGGTGCCGCTCGAGGACCAGGACCGCCGCCGGTGGGACCGCGGCCGCATCTCCCGCGGGCTGGACCGATTGCGACAGGCCCAGGGATCGACAGGCCCCTATCTGCCGCAAGCGGTGATCGCCGCACTGCACGCGACGGCGCCGTCCTGGAACCAGACTGACTGGCTCGCCATCTGCGCGGCCTATGACCGGCTGGTGCAGATGACTGACTCGCCGGTAGTGCGCGCCAACCGCGCGCTGGCAGTCGGTTTCCGCGACGGCCCCGACGCCGGCTTGGCCGCGCTGGACAAGGTGGCGCACGATCCCCGGCTTGCCCGCTCCAATCTCGTCGCGACGGTGCGCGCCGACCTACTGCGGCGCGCGGGACGGCCCACCGAAGCCCTCACCTGGTACCGAATAGCGTTGGAGTCCAACGGTTCTGAGCCGGGCCGCGACTTCCTGCGGCGGCGCATTGCCGAGTGCGGCGGGTAGTGCATGGCCAGCCCCTTCCCGCCGAGCTCGGGGGCACTCCCCCAGCTCGCGAAGGAACTTAGGCCTCGGCGAAGTTCCGGGTGATGGACGGGTCCACCGGAATGCCAGGGCCCGTAGTCGTCGACACGGTGATCTTCTTCAGGTAGCGGCCCTTCGACGACGACGGCTTGAGCCGCAGCACCTCGTCGATCGCAGCGCCGTAGTTCTCGGCCAGCGACTTCTCGTCGAAAGACGCCTTGCCGATGACAAAGTGCAGGTTGGCCTGCTTGTCCACGCGGAAGTTGATCTTGCCGCCCTTGATGTCGGCCACTGCCTTGGCGACGTCGGGGGTGACGGTGCCGGTCTTGGGGTTCGGCATCAGGCCGCGCGGACCCAGCACGCGAGCGATGCGACCGACCTTGGCCATCTGGTCGGGGGTCGCGATCGCGGCGTCGAATTCCAGCCAGCCGCCCTGGATTTTCTCGATCAGATCGTCGCTGCCGACGACATCGGCGCCGGCGGCCTGCGCCTGTTCGGCTTTTTCGCCGACCGCGAACACCGCGACCCGGGCGGTCTTACCGGTGCCGTGTGGCAGGTTGACCGTGCCGCGGACCATCTGGTCTGCCTTGCGTGGGTCGACGCCGAGCCGGATCGCCACCTCGACGGTCGCGTCCTGCTTGGTCGACGACGTTTCCTTGGCGAGTTTGGCCGCCCGCAGCGGCGTGTACAGGTTCGTCCGGTCCACCTTCTCGGCGGCGGCGCGGTATGCCTTGCTGTTCTTGCTCATTGATCTGTCCAATCTGATGTTGGGTCGTGGTTATCAATCGGGCCGAAGCTGGCCCTCCCACGCGGGGTTGCTATTCGACGGTAATCCCCATCGACCGGGCGGTACCGGCGATGATCTTGGCGGCCGCGTCGATGTCGTTGGCGTTGAGATCGGCCTTCTTGGTCTCGGCGATCTCGCGAACTTGATCCCAGCTGACCTTGGCGACCTTGTTCTTGTGCGGCTCCGCCGAGCCCTTGCCCACGCCGGCGGCCTTGAGCAGCAGCTTGGCGGCAGGCGGTGTCTTGAGCGCGAAAGTGAAGCTGCGGTCCTCGTAGACCGTGATCTCCACCGGGATGACGTTGCCGCGCTGATTCTCCGTGGCAGCGTTGTAGGCCTTGCAGAACTCCATGATGTTGACGCCGTGCTGGCCGAGCGCGGGTCCAACCGGCGGCGCAGGGTTGGCCTGCCCCGCCACGATCTGCAGCTTGATCAGCCCAACGACTTTCTTCTTCGGGGCCATGAGATGTTGATGTTCCTTCCTGGTTTATGCGTCCGGCTGTTGCCAGCAGGCGGGTCCACCGGTTAGATCTTGGAGACTTGGCTAAAGGTCAGTTCCACCGGGGTTTCGCGGCCGAAGATCGACACCAGCACCTTGAGCTTCTGCTGTTCGGCGTTGACCTCGCTAATCGTGGCCGGCAACGTGGCAAACGGTCCGTCCATGACGGTCACCGATTCGCCCACCTCGTAGTCAACCTCGACGGCCGGACGTTCCAGCCCACCCACCTCGGTGGCGGCGGCGGTGCTGGCCGCACCCTTGGCGGCCTTCTTGGTCGACCCCCGCGGAAGCAGGAACTTCACCACGTCGTCGAGCGCGAGAGCCGATGGGCGCGACGTCGCGCCGACGAACCCGGTAACCCCTGGGGTATTGCGCACCGCGGCCCACGAGTCGTCGGTCAAATCCATGCGCACCAGGATGTAGCCCGGCAGCACCTTACGGTTGACCTGCTTGCGCTGGCCGTTCTTGATCTCGGTGACCTCTTCGGTGGGCACCTCCACCTGGAAGATGTAGTCGCCGACGTCAAGGTTTTGCACGCGCGTTTCGAGGTTGGCTTTCACCTTGTTCTCGTATCCCGCGTAGGAGTGGATGACGTACCAGTCGCCGGGCTTGCTGCGCAGCTCCGCCTTGAGCGCGGCGGCCGGGTCGACCTCTTCAGCCGGCTCCGCGTGAGCGTCGGCCGCGGCGGAGCTCGTCGCACGTCGACCGCTTCACCCGCGGACGTGTCACCGTCGAAGGTAGTCACGGTTTTCAGTCCTCTCTGTCACTCTGAAAAGCTCAGCCGAACACCAACATCACCAGCTTGGTCAGGCCGAAATCCGCGAGGCCGACCAGCGCCACCATGAAGGCCAGAAACGCCAGCACCACTGAGGTGTAGGTGAGCATCTGCTTGCGGTTCGGCCAGATCACCTTCCGCATCTCTGCAACGACCTGCTTGAGGTAGTTGTAGACGAACACGAGCGGATTAGCCGAACCGTCCCCGGATTTCTTCGGTTTCTTGGCTGTCTTGCCGGTCCTGGCCTTCTCGGATTTCTTGGCCTTGTCTTCCGTGAAGACCTCAACCTCGTCCGACCGACTCTACGTCGACGTCGGCATCGACCGCACGCTGCCGGGACCGCTTGCCGGTAGGGCGTTGCGGCCGCGTCACAGGCTTTGTCACCACGGCTGTCCGACCGCCGCTCCCGCGGCTGTCCTCAGTGTCGCCGCCGTCGCTTGCGGCGTCGTTGGCAGCGTCGCCTTCGTCGTTCACCGCATGCTCCTTTGTTTGCTAGTATCCCGCGAGCCGTCCCACTGTGATGGGCACTCTTCCAGTGTCCACCATGGCACGTCTTCACCTTCAGCAGGGGCGACAGGACTTGAACCTGCAACCTGCGGTTTTGGAGACCGCTGCTCTGCCAGTTGAGCTACGCCCCTTCGCGGTTGGCAGGCCAACCTCCGCTTACCTACCGGGGCTCACATGACACGCGCGCCCCCCGGTCGGTGACCGCGAACCGACGGACAGCGCGCTGATGCTGGGAAAACCCCGAGGTCCGAGTGTACATCGGTGCAGGAGTCAGATACTAATTACGCGGTTCTGATGACCTGTCCGGTTTCCTTGTCCCATTTGAGCTGGGCGGAGTTTTCGCCCCGCTGGCCCATCAGGGTCGTGTAGGCCTCCAGCACGACCTCACCGTCGTCGTTGTGGCAGATGTTCTTGGTGACAACGATGTCGGCGCCGAAACGCTCGTTCACCGAATGGATGTCCATCCGCGCCCACAGCTTGTCGCCGGCAAGAATGGGCTTGTGGAAAACGAACTTCTGGTCGACCTGGACGATCTGCATGGTCTCCATGCCCACGTCGACATTGCGGAAGAAGTCCAGCTGGACGAGTTTCGCCAAGATCGACGCAAAAGTCAGCGGCGCAACGATGTTGTCGTAGCCAAGTTCGGCGGCCGCAACCTCCTCGAAGTACGCCGGGTGATCGCACTTGACAGCTTGCGCAAACTGGCGGAGTTGCTCGCGGCCCACGACGAAGTAATCCGGATACCGCCAGACCATGCCGCGGATGTCGGTCTTGAGCGCCATGGACTACGCCAATTTCGCCGACGCGATGGCCCGGCCGAAGATCTTCTTGCCACCGGTGGTGGCCGTGAGTGCGATGGTCACCGACTTGGTGTCCGGATCGACCGACTTGACCCGGCCGCTGAAGACGAGTTCGGCGCCCTTACCGTCGTTGGGCACCGGCACCACGGCGGTGAAACGCACGTTGTACTCGGTGACCGCGCCCGGGTCGCCGACCCACGACGTGACGTAGCCGCCACCGAGGCCCATGGTCAGCATGCCGTGTGCGATGGCGGTGTCCAGCCCGACGACCTTGGCGATCTCGTCGTCCCAGTGGATCGGGTTCAAGTCGCCTGAGACCCCCGCGTAGTTCACCAGATCCTGGCGCGTCAGCGGGTAGATCTTCTCCGGAAGCTGGTCACCCACCTTCACCGAACTGAACTCACGCAGCGCCATCAGCAAATCCCTCTTCTCCATCGTCGCCGGCACGGCCCGCCAGGGTCGTGTAGGTCTCCTGGACAACCTCACCGTCTTCATTGGTGATGGTGTTCTTGGTCACGATGATCTGGGTTCCATGCGCCGCACGCACCGAGTCCACCCAGACGTCGCAGTAGAGCTTGTCGCCCGCCACGATCGGCTTCGCGAATTTCAGCACCTGGTCGACCTGGACGATTTGCGCGTCCTGGACCGCGATGTTCGCGTGTTTGAAGAACGCCGACTGCGCCTTGTAGCCGAATACGCAGATAAACGTCAACGGGGCCAGCAGCCCCTTATAGCCGAGTTCGGCGGCCGCCGCCTCGTCGAAGAACGAAGCGTCCTCGTTTTGCACAGCCTCCGCGTACTCGCGGATCTTCTCCCGCTCCACCTCGTAATGGTCGGGATAGCGGTAGTGCATCCCGACAATGTTTGCGGTCAACCCCACAGGCCTAGAACCTACCTAGTCAGTCTGAAAAAACGCTCGCAGGTCGCCGCTACCGCGTTTCGCGGTGCGACTGGTGCTTGCCGCAATTCGGGCAGAACTTCTTCAGCTCCAGCCGGTCGGGGTCGTTGCGGCGGTTCTTTTTGGTGATGTAGTTACGGTGCTTGCACACCTCGCAGGCCAAAGTGATCTTCGGCCGCACATCGGTACTGGAAGCCATGTCCGTTCTCTCTCACAAGTCTCGTTGTTGTGTTGTAGCGATGGCCGGACTCGAACCGGCGACCTAACGATTATGAGTCGTTCGCTCTAACCGACTGAGCTACATCGCCTCTGGGCTACCCCGTTTTGGGTTCGGGGCCGCCAGCCTGCTCGGCGTCCGCCGAGCCCCCTAACGGAATCGAACCGTTGACCTTTTCCTTACCATGGAAACGCTCTACCGACTGAGCTAAGGGGGCCGTTCGCCCGAAGCGACCAGTCCGTCCCGCGGGCCTAAAAGAGGGTACAGCCTGGCGCGCGACGTCACCAAACCACGGGCACGACCCGAGGCAGCTACTGAAAGAGTTTCTTAACAATCGGGCGGGCGTGTGACGGGAAGGATCACCCGCTGTCGCTGCGGCGGCGAGGCTGCCACGCACTGAGGTCGCTGAACTCGTCGTACTCGTCGTCCTGCTGCACATCGCTTGCGCCATCGGCCTCGCCGAGCAGGGTGCGCAGCGCGAGATGGACGGCCTCGCGCACGTCGGCCAGACGGTACCGACGTATCGCCTCTTGGACCAGATCGTCGTCAATCTCGATCTCGACCTTCTTCAGCATGGACCAACAATACCCACCGCGCACCAGCCGAACCGGTGATTACTTGCCTGTGTTCGGCAAAGTGTGCGGCGATGCCGCGACAGGCGTACCCGCCCGTTTCGGGTCGGTGGCCGTGCCCGAAATACGAAGCGGCCGGGACGAGTCATAGTCTGGTCACGTGTCACAGGACCGGCTGTACTTCCGTCAACTGCTGTCGGGTCGTGATTTCGCCGCCGGCGACATGTTCGCGACTCAAATGCGCAATTTCGCCTACCTGATCGGAGACCGTCAGACCGGAGACTGCGTGGTGGTCGACCCCGCGTACGCCGCCGGTGATCTGATCGACGCGCTCGAGGCCGACGGCATGCACCTGTCCGGGGTGCTGGTGACCCATCATCACCCCGACCACGTGGGCGGTTCGATGATGGGCTTCCAGCTGAAAGGCCTGGCCGAGCTGCTGGACAGGGCACCTGTGCCGGTGCACGTGAATACCCATGAGGCGCTTTGGGTTTCGCGAGTTACCGGGATCAGCCTCACCGACCTCACCACCCATGAGAGCCACGACAAGGTCAGCATCGGCGATATCGAAATCGAACTGCTGCACACCCCGGGCCATACGCCGGGCAGCCAGTGCTTTCTGCTCGACGGCCGGCTGGTCGCCGGTGACACGCTGTTTTTGGACGGCTGCGGGCGCACCGACTTTCCGGGTGGCGACTCCGACGAGATGTACCGCAGCCTGCAGCAACTCGCCGCGCTTCCCGGTGACCCGACGGTGTTTCCAGGGCACTGGTATTCGGCTGAGCCGAGCGCGTCGCTGTCGGAGGTCAAGCGTTCCAATTACGTGTATCGCGCTGCTGACCTTGGCCAGTGGCGAATGCTGATGGGCGGCTGACGGACTCGGAGGCACCCGGCTTCAATTTGCACCGCCGCACCATTTTTGCAAAGTTGAGTGACGGCCCTTGTCGTTGACGATTACTCCGTAAGCAATATGTACGGAGCTCCCCTCGATCGCGTTAGCGGAATTTTCGGCCGAACATGACTGTGATATAAGCGGAGGGTGGACTCCATGGGGTGGATCCAGGACAGCTGGCACGGGGTCACGCATGTTGAGTCCAGCACCTGGTTAGCGTGGGCGGCGTTGGCGGCGATTGCGCTCGGGGTCGTCGCACTGGTCGTGATAAACCAGCAGCTCACGCGCAACCGTCGGTTGGCCGCGGAGCAGACCCGGCCCCACGTGGCGATGTTCATGGAACCGCATCCCGCCGACTGGCACGTGATCGAACTCGTGGTCAGGAATTTCGGCCGGACCGCGGCCTACGACATCCGGTTTTCATTTCCGAATCCGCCGACGGTGGCCGAATACGAAAATGCTGCTGACGGCTACGCCGATGTCGTTGAACTGCGGCTCCCCCGAGAGTTGCCGGTACTTGCGCCCGGCCAGGAGTGGCGGATGGTGTGGGATTCGGCGCTCGACCGCGCCGAAATCGGCGGTGGCATCGAGTCTCGTTTTACCGGGACGGTGATCTACTACGACCGCGCCGATAAGCCGCGCGGATGGCGGTTCTGGCAGGGCGATCGACCCGCGCTGGAGACCAAGGTGGTGCTGGATTGGGATGCCCTGCCGCCCGTTCAGCGCATCGAGTTGATGACAACCCATGACCTAGCGAAGAGGGAAAAGCAGAAACTGGAGCTGCTGCGCGGCCTGCTGACCTACTTCCACTACGCAAGCAAAGAAACACGTCCCGATGTGTTCCGCAGCGAGATCGAACGAATCAACGGCGCTGTAGCCGAAACCCAGGACAGATGGCGCACCCGGCAGCTCGAGGAGCCCACCGACGTCAGCCTGCGCTGGGGTAACGCCGAAAGCGATCTGGGCAAACACCGCAGCCAGCACGTCTGACGGCGGGCTACCTCAGGGCCCGCGGGGTCGCCTAACGTCGATCTGATTCAATCGACGGGCTGTCCGTATCGAAGGAGCAACCCATGAGCGGCCCGGTCCTCTACAGCCACAAGGATTCCATCGCGGTCATCAGGATGGACGACGGCAAAGTCAATGCGCTGGGCCCGACGATGCAGCAGGCCCTCAACGAGGCGATCGACCAGGCCGACCGTGACAAAGTCGGGGCACTGGTGATCACCGGGAATGAGCGGGTGTTCAGTGGCGGGTTCGACCTGAAGATTTTGACTTCCGGCGAGGTGCAGCCCGCGATCGACATGCTCAGAGGCGGATTCGAGCTGGCGTATCGACTCTTGTCCTACCCAAAGCCAGTGGTGATGGCCTGCACCGGCCATGCCATCGCGATGGGGGCGTTCCTGTTGTCGTCCGGCGACCACCGGGTGGCCGCCCACGCGTACAACATCCAGGCCAACGAGGTTGCGATCGGCATGACCATCCCCTACGCGGCCTTGGAGATCATGAAGCTGCGGTTGACGCGGTCGGCGTACCAGCAAGCCACCGGGCTGGCCAAAACGTTCTTCGGTGAAACCGCCCTCGCCGCTGGCTTTGTCGACGAGATCGTGTTGCCCGAGATGGTGCTCAGCCGCACTGAAGAAGCCGCACGGGAATTCGCCGGTCTCAACCAGCACGCCCACGCCGCGACCAAGTTGCGCGCCCGCGCCGACGCGCTCAAGGCCATCCGCGCCGGGATCGACGGGATAGAAGCCGAGTTCGGTCTGTAGCGGAGAAGGCCTAGTGGAAGCGGTTTCCCGGGTAACCGCTTCACCGGCCGCCTCCTCCACTTTCGAAGTGTGGCACGTCGCTGTTATCGCGTCACTTCACCCTGCGCCGCGTGCCTTGCGGCCGCATGACGGATCATCGGAAGCGGTCCAGGTATGCCGGCCAATCCCAGGTGGACAGGAACATCTGCGCCGCCGCATAGCCTTTGTCATAGAGCTCTTCCAGGCGCCCTCTGGAAATGCCGAAGTCGAGAACGCTCACGTCGGTCGAGGCAACCGGAATCGTGCGGGCACTGACCCATGGCTGGCTCAGGTGAGCCTGGTCATGGCCGACCAGCATGGTGGTGAAGAGGCTTTCCAGCAGAGCCGACTGTTTGAGGAAACGCAGCGGACGCAACGCCGGGAACGCTTGGTCAACGCCCTCGGCAAGTTTGGGCATCACCGTGATTCCGAAAGTTGGCCAGCGCGGCGGTTTCCCGTCGGTGCGGTCCAGCGAGTCGACCGGGAAATTTGACAGCACGCCACCGTCGACCAGGTTGGAGGTCAGCCCCATGGTGTTGGTCAGCGTGACCGGCGGGTAGAAGAACGGGATTGCCATCGAGGCGCGGACCGCGTCGGCGACCGACTGCTCGTCGGGATCCAGCCCGTAGAGCCGCTGATAGTCCCACGGCAGTCGCACCAACTGCGCTGCGGTCACATCGGCGACGGTGATTGCCACCTTGTAGCGCCGTTCCCTGGGCAGTTCTTCGTCGTCGAGGGCCAGATCACCGAACGTGGTCACGCCCAGGTTCTTCAGCTCGCTACGAATCCACTCGTGCGCGAAATCGCCGCGGTACATGGCCGTGTCCCGTACCAACCCCCACGCCGAACCGAGAACGGGAACCGACCCTGCGTCGCGCCATTTCCGCAACGGAACCGACAGCGCGAGCTCTTTGACCTGCTCACTCGTCAGTTGATCACGCTGGGACGCGGCCGCCGAGATCACCGCGATCACAGATCCCGCCGAAACACCTGACACCCGGTAGGCCGAATATCCTCCGTCCATCAGGCCGGCGATGGCGCCTACCAGGCCAATGAACTTGACGCCCCCGCCGGAGAGAACGAGATCGGCGGGTTGCTGCCCTTCTGCCATGTCCACCTCCTTGCTGCGGGAGCTTAGAAGAAGCCCTCGACAGTGGGCGGCTCACAGGATTTGACGGACGTAGCCCAGGACCTCGTCAGCGGCGGCGAAGCCGCCGAGGTGGCTCTCTTTGGGCCGCAGGATGAGCTCCACGTCGGGCAGGTGCGATGCCGCCGCCTGGGCGGCAGCGAGCGGCACGATGGGGTCGGCGTCCCCGTGCCACCACCGCACCGGGACCTTCACATCGGCCAGCCGAAAGCCCCAGTCGCGCCCGAACAGACGGATGTCATCGACGATGGCCCAAAAGCGACCCCCGCAGAGAATGACGAGGTCATCGAGGAACATCGGCTCCATTTCGGGATCGGCGAAGACCCGCCGGTCGCCCTCTTTCGTGGTGGCGGCGTAGGCCAGGTAGGCATAGTGCCCAACGGGGAGGATCGGAAGCACCAGCCCGGACGCCAGCGCGGACAACGGACAGCGCAGACGCGACAGTATCGGGGCGAAGCGGCGGGACAAGACGATGACGCCAGTCGCACAGGCTTCGGGGCCGACCGTCGGGATCACGCCGCCCAGCACGCCCGCGGCCGCGACCCGGCTGGCGAGCGGCGATACCGCGCCGCACGCCAGCGCACACGGGCCGCCGCCGGAGAGGCCGATGACAGCCAGCCGTTCGGCGCCGAGCGAATCGGCCACAGAGGCCATGTCGGTGGCCCACTCGGCCACCGTCTCGTACCGGTGCGGGTCGGACAAGAGCGTCCCCGGCCGCTCCGCCGCTACGACACGAACGCCGAGGTGATCTGCGGCGCGCCGGCCAAGCGGCGGAAACTGGCGGCGGCCGCCAGGGTTCCATGGAACCACAGCACCACCGCGCCTGAGGGATCGCCGTATTCGGCGAAGCCGAGCCGGCGGCCGTTGGGCAAGTAGAGGCGTCCTTCGGCGCGCAGCTTTGGGGCGCGTGCCACGCGGAAAGGGTGCCGCATCGGATTGTTCGGTCTCGTTGTTACGTGTCAGCCATCGGCCAAAACCCATTGGTACGGAAGGAATTTGCCGTCAAATGTCACCACGACGCGGTCGCCGGACGGGTGCTCTTTCTTCTGCAGGTCGAGGCTGAAGTTGATCGCGCTCATGATGCCGTCGCCGAACTGCTCGTGGATCAGCTCCTTGATCGCGCGGCCGTACACCTGAAGGGCCTCGTAGAAGCGGTAGATGGTCGGGTCGGTGGGGACCGCCGTGGGCAGCCCGCCGCGCATGGGCGGCGCCGCCAGCACGGGCACCGCCGACTCGTCGAGACCGAGCATCTCGACGAGGACCTTGCCCAGCTCAGCCGGAATCGGGTGCTGGCCGAGCAACGCCGACGTGGTCCACATGACCGGCCTGCCGATCGCGTCGGCCAGCTGCTGCCAAGTCAGTCCTTTCGCCAGCCGCGCGACGACGATCTGTTCGGTGATCTCGTTTCTCGTCATGGGTCCCAGCATGCACGCCGGCGTGGTCAGCCCGCGCCCGGACGCACTCTCGACCATGGAACGCCTGTGCTCCTGCTGCGGCTGGCTGATCACAACGGCTTCGTCGCGGTGACCAAACGTGTGGAGAACCAGGGACCGCCATACCACATGCGCCATCCGAGGTTGCGGCGCCGCACGTTTCGCCAACCCAGTTCGCGCAAATAGGCGGCATGCTGACGGGTTTCCCACAGGTCGGCGATAGCGAGCCGACCGCCCGGCCGCAGGACCCGAACCGCTTCGTCCAGCGCCTGTCGCCGACCGGCGTGTGTCGGAATGTTGTGGATGGCCAGGCTGCTGACGATTACGTCGACGCTGTCGTCGGCCAACGGCAGAGCAGTCATGTCGGCGGTGTGCAGCTTGACGCGATCGGCGACGTTCTCCAACACCGCATTGGCCAACGTGGCCTGTTGCGAGTTGTCGGTCTGGTCGGCGCGCCATAGATCGACGCCGATCGCACGACCCCGCGGCGACCGCTTGGCCGCGGCGAGCAGGACCGCACCGCGTCCACACCCGAGGTCAAGCACCGTTTCATCGCCCTGCAGCCGCAGGTCGTCGAGAACCCGGTCCCACACAACGAACTTGCCCGAACGCGTAGCGTAGACGTACCAAGCCGTCATCGCGATCAACCCGGCGGCCGACAGGCCCGCCAGCGCCGCCCTCAACCGCTTACCACGTGCCCAGCTGATTCCGGCCCACACCGCCAGGGCAGCGGCTTCGGCGCCGATACCTATCGCCTGCCCGCGCGCCGAGATGGTGTGGAATGACCCGTCGATTCCGTAGTCGCCCTGGTGATCATGCACGGTCACGAGCTTACGACTCGACAAGGCGCTGAAGGTTTTTCAGGCTCTCGTCGAGTGAGCGGCCGACCCAGAACGCCGCAACACGGTCGGCGATCAGGCCAAGCAGCCCACCTTCTGCAGTGTAGGCAAGCCGGAACGTCACGACGGTTCGACCCGGCCCGGCATCGCGCAACCGGAACCGGCCACGCTGGGTCACACCGGTGATGTTGATCCAGGCCAGATCGCGCGCCGTGTCGAACTCCACCACTTCGGCGACACCCCCCACCGGGATCGAGCCAATCTTCCACAACACGGTGTAGCGGGCGCCCACCCGGGCCGGGCCTTCGGTCAGCGTCTCCCAGCGCTCCAGGTGAGGCAGGAAAGACGGGTAGCGATCCGGGTCGCTGAGCACCTTCCACACGGTGTCGCGATCCGCTTTGACGATGATCCGGCGTTCGACGCGCATCAGCCGATCACCGGGAATCGACGTTCGGCGGCCAGCCGATCGACGCCGGCCTGCAGGCTGGCGATCACTTCGTCGTACACCGCCTGGTCGTCGTCGTGCACCTTGATCGGCTCCTGCACCTCGATGACGATCTTGGCGGGCAGCGGAATGTGGCCGAGCAGGTCACTGACGTTCAGCCCCCATGGCAGCGCCAGCGAGATGGGCACACTCTTGAGCCGGAGCACCCTATCGAGCATCAGCAGTTTGGCCAGCCACTGGGCGCGTCCGAGGAACAACGCCGTCTCCTGGCCGCCGACGCTGGCCACCGGCACGATCGGCACGCCGGTCTCCCGGGCCAGCCGCACGAAGCCTTTGCGGCCACCGAAGTCGACGACGTGCCGCTGCCACGACGGGCGGAAAACCTCGTAATCGCCACCCGGATACACCAACACGGCGGCGCCGGACTCCAATGCCAGCCGGGCATTTTCGGGGCTGGCCGCCACGGTGCCGAACTTGCGAAGCCAGCGCAGCGGCGGATACAGGGTGACCAGGTTGTGCGCGAGTTGATAGAACGGGCGCTCCACCCCGAAATACGAGCAGAACGCCAACGTGAAGACGAACGTGTCGGGCGGTACGTTGCCCCCGCTGTGGTTGCCGACCAGCAGGACTGGTCCTTGCGGTGGTATACGGTCGAGCCGGCGAACGTCGGCCCGGAAATACAGCGACGCCAGCAGCCACGTGCCGGGCAGCTGGTCTCGGATGAAGTCCGGGTCGCGCTGGTCCAAGTCCGCCTTGGGCACCCGATCAATGATCTGCTTACTTGCCCATCCGATGGCATCCGCCGACGCCGACCATGTGCAAAGTCACCAGTGTCCGCGGTGGACGACCTCGGAGAAGGGCCGCCGGTTCGGTTTGCGGATCGGGGTGAGCGGACGGTCGGCGGGATATCCGATGCCGAGCATGAAGGCCACCAGGTGGTCGTCGGGGACACCGAGGATGGCGCGTGCTTTCTCCTGATCCCCCACCGCCGAATGGCCGGTACCGATCCCCAGGTCAGTGGCCGCGATCATCATCGCCATCGTGGCCTGACCGACGTCGTAGTTGTCTGTGACCAGTCTGCGATCATCCGGCGGTACCGGCACAACCATTGCGATCGCGGCCGAAGCCGAGGCGATGTGGCCCGCGCCTCGCCAGACCGTGGAGAGCTCCTGCAGCTGAGCCTGGTCGGTGACGATCACAAAGTCCCACGGCTGCCGGTTACTGGCCGACGGTGCCCGCCAGCCGGCCTCGGCGATACGGTTCAGGTCGACTTCCGAGACCGGCTCTGGCTTGTATTGCCGTACATTGCGCCGGGCACAGATCGCATCCCAGGCTTCCATTTGATCCCTTTCTCGTCTGCGTGCGCCAACCATTCGTCGCCGCCGCGAATGATCCTGTGCTTGGCCCCCTCTCAGGCTAGCCACACGGGATTCGTCAACGCGACCATTGCGCCGAGCCGGCCCCGCTGCGCGTCTCTTACCTCGAGTCGCGCAAAGCGCGCCGACGCGGCGTTGAGCTCCCAGCGCAACCGTGCCCGCGCTGACCCCACCGCCGCCCGTCCCGCGCAGCCGGCTGCGGTGATAAGGGCGGCGTTTGTGCCAGGAGCTCCGCTGATCACGGCGGTGACCGTCACTGGCGTGTCGGGCGGCACCTGCAGTGTCTGCCCGGGACCGGCCACGTCGGCGGCGCCGCTGCTCGGGCAGGACGCGGTCAGCTCGCACGCGACATCCCGTGATCGAGCGAGGTACGAGCGGCCGCAGCGCAGCCCGTCGACGAGCGCCGGTATCGACAGTTCGGGCGCGTGCACGGCCGTCTGCGGCGAGCCGACCAGCTGGTGTTTGCCGTGGGAGTCGCTGCCGGCGACCGCCACCACGCGCCGGCCCTGTCGCAGTAGCCGTTGCCAAATGCGAAGGGACAGTTCATCATCGAGGCTCCACCGGCCGTTCCATACCTCTAGCGCGTCCACGTGAGCAAACCCGAACTCCCACGCTGATCCCGGCAGCGGCACGGCAGGATGGGCGGCGACCACCAAGCCGCCGGCTTCGCGGACTTCGGCCGCGAAGCGCGGGAACACCCCGTCGCGTGGCCCATATCGCCAGTCGACCCAGGCGTGCGTTGATAGGCCGACAGCAAGCCAGTGTCCGTGCCGGGTGGTGACCTCCTCGCCGGGAACGACCAACAGTGATCCAGTGCGGCATACGGGCCACACCCGGTTGGCTGCGTTGGTGTTGTGGTCGGTGGAGACGATGAAGTCCAGCCCGCCGGCGTGCGCGGCCGACACCAGTTCACCGGGATGGCGCTCGCCGTCGGAGTAAACGGTGTGCAGATGCAGGTCCCCGCGGTACCAGCGCGCACCACCGACCGACGCGGGCGGGGGCGCGATCACCGGGCGGCCTTCTGCGGCGGGCTGCCCGCGTTCAGTGTCACTATGGAAGGCGGGCTGCCCGCGTTCCATGGTGACACGCACCTGCCAAGCCATCCCCCAAGGGCTCACGACCACTGGACCGAGAGCCACGGACCAAACACCGGGCTCAATATGGCCTGCCAGATAGCCCGGAGTGGCATAGGTACCGGAGATCACAAAGCCGTCGCGGGCTCCGCCCGACCAGCCCCTAAACCCGGCTGCATTACCCAAGTCGTGGCCGGCCGGGCCAAAGATGCCCAGATCCAGCACGTTTCGGGCCAGCCCGCCCACGGCGAAGTCCTCATGAGAGGTGGCCACCCGGATTTGCTGGACGCCCGCCGGCACATCGAACGGCAGATAAGCCCACCGGTAGATGCCGAACCCAAACCGCCCTGAAAATGCCACCTCGATCGCCCCGCCATCGCGCAGGTCGGTGATGGCACCGGGAGCGACCATCGCGATGCTCATGGCTGTCCTCCCCTATCGGTACAGCGCATCTATCGCTACAGCCACAGCATCCGCCACGTTGGCGTAACCACCCGTAACATCGACACGAACTCCTGCCGTCAAGCCGCTGTGGGGTTGATGAGTCTGTGGCAGTCTGACGTATCCACCTGAACCGGCCACGCCGTCGGAGCCAAGTTCTATGGTGACGATCGATGGCCCTTCATCTCCACCGCGCCGCGCACATCGACCTACTGGCCGACGGGCTCGGCGCCCTACTGTCGGACCCGCTGGCTGACCCATTCGCTGAGGAACTGGTGCTGGTACCGGCGCGCGGCGTCGAACGCTGGCTGAGCCAGCGGCTTTCGCACGTGCTGGGCCGCAGGACCGGAAGTGGCGACGGGGTGTGCGCGGGCGTGGCGTTCCGCAGTCCGGCTTCGTTGATCGCGGAGATCACCGGCACTGTCGACGACGATCCGTGGTCACCAGAGGCCATGACATGGCCACTGCTGGAGGTGATCGACCGTAGCCTCGACGAGCCGTGGTGTCGAACGCTGGCAACGCATTTAGGTCACTTCCACACCGGCGAGGAGGCAGAGCTGCGCCGAGCCCGGCGGTATGCGGTGGCGCGCCGGCTGGCCGGATTGTTCGCCTCCTACGCCCGTCAGCGTCCGCAACTGCTCGTCGACTGGTTGGACGGCAACCCGGGCGACCTCGACGAGGACCTGCTCTGGCAGCCGGAACTGTGGCGGGCGCTGGTTGAGCGTGTCGAAGCCGATCCCCCGCACATCCGCCACCAGAAGACCGTAACGCGGCTGCGGGAAGGGCCGAGCGACCTGCCACAGCGGCTGTCGCTGTTCGGGCATACTCGCCTGGCGTGCACCGACGTGCAGTTGCTCGACGCGCTGGCGACCCACCACGACCTGCACCTGTGGTTGCCGCACCCCAGCGACGAGCTGTGGCGGGCGCTGGCCGGCACCCACGGCGCGATTCCCCGTCGCGATGACGTCAGCCACCGCGAAGTGGGCCATCCGCTGCTGGCGACGCTCGGGCGAGATCTGCGCGAACTTCAACGCAGCCTGCCAACAGATCTGCAGACCGACGAATATCTCCGCGGCCCCCGTGACCAAGAGCGCCCGAACACGCTGCTCGGCTGGCTGCAGTCCGATATCGCCGCCAATGCCGTTCGGCCACAAGGGCGGAAGCTCGCCGCGGATGACCGCGCCGTGCAGATACACAACTGCCACGGACCGGCCCGTCAGGTCGATGTGCTGCGCGAGGTGCTGCTCGGCCTGCTGCAAGACGACCCGACGCTGGAGCCGCGCGACATCCTGGTGATGTGTCCGGACATCGAGACGTACGCGCCGCTGATCGTCGCCGACTTCGGGCTCGGCGACGTAGTGCGTGGCGCGCATCCTGCTCACCGCTTAAGGGTGCGGCTCGCGGACCGCTCGCCGATCCAAACCAATCCGCTGCTCGGCGTGGCCTCGCAGTTGCTGGCGCTGGCCGGCAGCCGGGTGACGGCCAGTGAGGTGCTCAGCTTCGCCCAGGCCGCGCCGGTGCGCGCCCGCTTCGGTTTTACCGATGACGATCTAGAGGACATCACCCACTGGGTCCGGCAGGCGAACATCCGGTGGGGCTTCGACCAGGAGCATCGGCGGCCGTACCACGTCGACTTCGTGCACAACACCTGGCGTTTCGGCATCGACCGGGTACTTGCCGGTGTCGCGATGTCCGACGACTCGCATGCCTGGATCGACGCCACACTGCCCCTCGACGACGTCAGCAGCAACCGTGTCCAATTGGCCGGCCAGTTCGCCGAATTCGTCGGCCGGCTACAGCACGTGGTCGACTCGCTCACCGGCGCGCGGCCGCTACGCGAGTGGCTGGCCGCCCTGACCGACGGCATCACCCTGTTGGCGCGCATCGACGATTCGGACATCTGGCAGACCAGCCAGATGCAGCGTGAGTTCGCCCAGGTGTTGGCCGACGCCGGTTCGCGGGCCGACACCCTGCTGCGGCTGCCCGACATCCGCGCACTGCTCGACCGACACCTCTCCGGACGCCCGACGCGGGCCAACTTTCGCACCGGCACACTGACGGTGTGCACTATGGTGCCGATGCGCTCAGTGCCGCACCGCGTGGTTTGCCTCGTTGGCCTCGACGACGGGGTGTTCCCCCGCCTCGGTGTCGTCGACGGTGACGACGTGCTGGCCCGCAACCCGATGACCGGTGAACGCGACATCCGTTCTGAGGATCGGCAATTGCTGCTCGACGCCATCGGCGCAGCCACTGAGAAGCTTGTGATCACCTACACCGGGGCCAACGAGTACTCCGGCCAGGCGCGCCCGCCCGCGGTGCCGCTGGCCGAACTGCTGGACACCCTCGACATGACCACGCCGAACAAAATCCGCGAGCGCATTGTCGTCGAGCATCCGTTGCAGCCGTTCGACATTCGCAACGTCATCCCAGGAAAGCTGGTGCCGGAAGTTCCGTTCAGCTTCGACCCGACCGCGCTGCGGGCGGCGCGGGTGGCTACCGGCGAACGCAGCGAAGCGCCCAAGTTCGTCTCCGGACCGCTGCCGCCACCGCCTGCCGATGACGTCATCCTCGCCGATCTCGTCGGCTTCTTCAAAGACCCGGTGAAGGGCTTCTTCCGCGCGCTGGAATTCACGCTGCCGCGAGACGTCGACGGTGTGCAAGACGCCATGCCGGTCGACATCAACAGCCTCGAGGAGTGGACGGTCGGCGACCGGATGCTGGGCGACATCCTCCGCGGTATGACCCCGGATGAGGCGCGTCAAGCTGAGTGGCGCCGGGGCACGCTGCCGCCGGGCCAGCTGGGTTGGCGCAAGGCAACCGAGATTCGCGATCAGGCCGCCCTGCTGGCGACCGCGGCACGGCAACACCGGCAGGCGCACGCACAGGCGTATGACGTCGACATCGGTCTCGGCTCCGGGCGACGGCTCACGGGCACGGTGTCGCCGGTGTACGGCGAGCGCCTGGTGTCGGTGACATATTCCAAGCTGGACGGCAAGCACCTGCTCGAGTCATGGATTCCGTTGCTGGCGTTGATCGCTCATGACCCAGGCCGCGACTGGTCGGCGGTGTGTATCGGCCGCCTCAAGAAAGGCACCACCCCGCGGGTAGAGGGGCTAGGGCGGCCGCACCCCGACGCCGCCCAGGTGCTGCGTGAGCTGGTGGCGATCTACGACGCCGGGCGCCGGGAGCCGATTCCATTGCCCATCAAGACGTCCTATGCCTGGGCGGCCGCCCGGCACTGCGGTGACGATCCAGTACACGAGGCGCAATACCGGTGGAAATCCAGCGAACGATACCCCGGGGAGGACCAGGCGCCTGCCCACGTGCGGGCATGGGGCAAAAACGCGCGACTGGCCGACCTCATGCAACCCCTGCGACCGGGCGAGGAGTATGACGGCGAAGACAACCGGCTCGGCGCATATGCCGCTCGGCTTTGGCTGCCGATGCTGCGAGCCGAGAGGAAACCGATGTGATGGAGCGCTTCGACCTTCTCGGCCCGCTGCCCGCCGAACGCTCCACTACGGTGCTGCAGGCCAGCGCGGGAACCGGCAAGACATTCGCGTTGGCCGGTCTGGTGACCCGCTATCTCGCCGAGGGCGAGGCGACGCTGGACCAGATGTTGCTCATCACGTTCGGCCGGGCGGCCAGCCAGGAGCTGCGGGAGCGTGTCCGCTGCCAAATCGTCGATGCTGTCGCTGCTTTCGATGATCCATCCACCGTCGGCGACAACCAGTTGGTGGCGTATCTGCGCAGCGGCACCGCCGATCAGCGCGCGGCGCGCAAGCAGCGCCTTCGCGACGCGCTGGCCGGCTTCGATGCGGCGACGATCGCCACCACGCACCAGTTCTGCCAGCTGGTGCTGAAGTCACTCGGTGTGGCCGGCGACACCGCCTCGGGTGTGACCCTGCTCGAGAGTCTCGATGAGCTGGTCGTCGAGATCGTCGACGATCTGTACCTCGCCCACTTCGGGCGGGAGCGTGACGACCCGATGCTGCAGTATCGCGATGCGCTGCGACTGGCGCGCGAGGTGGTCAAGAACCCCTCGACACAGCTGCGGCCCCGCAACCCCGAACCCGGTTCGCGGGCCGCTGTCTGTGTCGACTTTGCGAAAGACGTTCTCGCCGAGCTGGATACACGCAAGCGGCGTCTGGGCGTCCTCGGCTACGACGACCTCCTGAGCCGACTGGCCGACGCGCTGGCCACCGCCGATTCCCCCGCGCGGGTCCGCATGCATCACCGCTGGCCGATCGTCATGGTCGACGAGTTCCAGGACACCGACCCTGTGCAATGGCAGGTGATCGACCGCGCGTTCAGCGGGCGCTCCACCGTGATTCTCATCGGTGATCCGAAGCAGGCCATCTATGCGTTTCGCGGCGGCGACATCGTGACGTATCTGCGTGCGGCCCAGACGGCGGGTGAGAACAAGACACTGGCCACCAATTGGCGCAGCGACGCGGCGCTCGTCGAGCGGCTGCAGGTGGTGCTGCGAGGCGCCCAACTCGGTGACCCCGCGATCGTCGTGGACGATGTCGATGCGTACCACCAGGGTCACCGGCTCGTGGGTGCGCCGCGCAACGATCCGTTTCGGCTGCGGGTAGTGCGACGAGCGACCCTGGGGCGCAGCGGTATTCAAAACCTGCCCATCGACGAGCTGCGGACGCATATCGGTGCCGACCTCGCCGCCGATATCCGCGCGCTGCTGGCGGGCGGCGCGACATTCGACGGTGAGCCACTGCAGGCCCGCGACATCGCCGTGATCGTGGAGAAGCACAAGGACGCCAGTGCGTGCTTTAAGGCACTGTGCGATGCGGGCGTTCCGGCGGTGTACACCGGCGACTCCGACGTGTTCACATCGGATGCCGCCGAAGATTGGCTATGTCTGCTGGAGGCGTTCGACCAACCGCATCGTCCCGGAATGGTGCGCGCCGCAGCGGCGACGATGTTCTTCGGCGAAACCGCGGAATCGCTGGCAGCCGGCGGTGATGCACTGACCGATCGGGTCGCCGAAACATTGCGTGAATGGGCGGGATATGCCCGCGAACGCGGCGTCGCGGCCGTCTTCGAGGCCGCGCAGTTGCGGGGCATGGGTGATCGCGTGCTGTCCTGGCAGAACGGCGAACGTCACATGACCGACCTGGCGCACATAACGCAGTTGCTGCAGGACGTCGCGCACCGCGAGCACTACAACCTGCCCGCACTTCGCGAGTGGCTGCGCAGACAACACGACGAACGCAGCGGCGCAACGGAACGCAACCGGCGACTGGACAGCGACGCCGCCGCCGTGCAGGTCATGACGGTCTTCGTGAGCAAGGGTCTGCAATACCCGATCGTGTATCTGCCATTCGCCTTCAACCGCAACACCCAGGACCGCGACGTCGTGCTGTTCCACGACGACGGCGTGCGCTGCCTGCACATCGGCGGTAAGGACAGTCCGGACTTCAAGGCCGTAGAGAAACTGGGCCGCAAGGAGGACGCCAGCGACGACAGCCGGCTGACCTACGTCGCGATGACCCGCGCCCAGGCGCAGGTGGTGGCGTGGTGGTCACCGGCCTTCGACGAACCCAACGGCGGCCTGTCGCGACTGCTGCGGGGTCGCCGACCGGGGGAGGCGTTCGTGCCCGACCGATGTGAGCCCGCAAAGATCTCCGACGACGACGCGATGGCCCGGTTGCGCGAGTGGGAGGCCGCGGGCGGCCCGGTGATCGAGGAGTCGGTGGTGGTCGCGGCGCCTTCAGTGCCGCCCGAGCCGGTGCCGTCGAACCTCGATAGCCGCCACTTTCACCGCAACATCGACACCGGGTGGCGGCGCACCTCCTACTCTGGTCTCATCCGGGTGGCGGAGTCCACCGGGGTGAGCAGCGAGCCTGAGGTCACCGAGCTGGACGACGAAGTCGGCGATATTCCATTGACCCAGGCCGCATCCGGGCCGGACGTGCCGTCGCCGATGGCGGATCTGCCGACGGGCGCAAAGTTCGGCACACTGGTGCACGCCGTGCTGGAGACGGCCGACCCGTTGGCCGCTGATCTGGCCACTGAGTTGGAGTCGCACATCCGGAGGCACTCGGTGTGGTGGCCGGTCGCTGTGGCTCCAGAGTTGCTGGCCGCGGCGATGGTGCCGATGCACGACACTCCGTTGGGCCCGCTGGCCAGCGGTTTGACGCTGCGACAGATCGGGTTACGGGACCGGTTGCGGGAGTTGGACTTTGAGTTCCCGCTGGCCGGTGGCGATCTGCGGTCGGCTGCGCCCGAGATTCGTCTGGCCGATGTGGGGACGTTGTTGCGCGAGCACCTGCCGGCCGATGACGCGCTGGCGTCCTATGCCGATCGGTTGATGAGCCGCGCGCTTGGCGGCCAGTCGTTGCGCGGATACCTCACCGGCTCGGTAGATGCCGTGTTGCGTGTGCCCGACGGTGCGGGGTGTCGCTATCTGGTGGTGGATTACAAGACCAACTGGCTCGGCGATCCGGAACGGCCGCTGACCGCCGCCGATTACGACCGGCCCCGGCTGGTCGAGGCGATGCTGCACTCGGACTATCCGCTGCAGGCGCTGCTGTACAGCGCTGTGCTGCATCGGTTCTTGCGGTGGCGGGTGCCGGACTACGATCCCGCCCAGCATCTTGGCGGTGTCCTCTATCTGTTCGTGCGCGGGATGTGCGGCGCGGATACACCGGTGATCGATGGACACCCGTCAGGGGTGTTCAGCTGGCAGCCGCCTTCGTCGTTGGTTGGGGCGCTGTCGGACCTGCTCGATGCGGGGAGGGCGGTCGCGTGACGGTGGAGGCGATGGCCGCCGCGGGATTACTGCGGACATTCAACCAAGCCGGCGTCTTCGAGGCTGCGGATATCCATGTGGCGCAGCGGCTTACGGTGCTCGCCGGTGAACCGGACGAGCGGGTGGCGCTGGCGATCGCTTTGGTGGTGCGCGCGCTGCGGGGTGGTTCGGTGTGCGTGGACCTTCGGGTGGTCGAAGCACAGGTTGGCATAGCTGACCTGCCGTGGCCCGATGCCGACGATTGGATGGCCGCCGTGCGGGCCAGTCCATTGCTCGGATCACCACCGGTGCTGCGGCTGTTTGGTGACCTGCTGTACCTGGACCGGTACTGGCTCGAGGAAGAGCAGGTGTGCGCCGATCTGCTCGCGCTGTCGGTGTCCGGGGCAATAGGCGATGTGCCCGCCTTCGAGCGACTTTTCCCGCCGGGGTATGACGAGCAACGGGCGGCCGCAGAAATCGCGCTGTCGCAGGCGGTTACCGTGCTAACCGGTGGACCCGGCACCGGCAAAACCACCACGGTAGCGCGGCTGCTGGCGCTGCTGGTCGGGCAGGCCGAGCTCGCCGGTCTTCCGCGGCCCCGAATGGCACTGGCCGCACCGACCGGCAAGGCCGCAGCGCGGCTGGCCGAGGCCGTGACCGCCGAGGTCGAGAAGCTCGACGCGGTAGACAGGGCGCGGCTGGCCGGCTTGCAGGCGACGACGCTGCACCGGCTGCTGGGTTCCCGGCCGGATACGTCGGTGCGGTTCAAGCACAATCGCGGCAATCGGCTGCCGCATGACGTCATCGTCGTCGACGAGACGTCGATGGTGTCACTGACGATGATGGCCCGGCTGCTGGAAGCGGTGCGCCCGGATACGCGGCTGATCCTGGTTGGCGATCCCGACCAGCTGGCCTCGGTGGAAGCCGGTGCCGTGCTGGCGGACTTGGTAGAAGGGCTGACCGCTCGTCACGACGTGCGGGTGGCTGCCCTACGCACGCCACACCGGTTCGGTGAGTCGATTGGTGCGCTGGCCGAGGCCATCCGGATCGGCGACGCAGACCGCGTGGTGGAGTTGCTGCGTGCCGGCGGCGAGCATATCGAGTGGATCGATTCTGACGGCCCGGCCAACCGGCTGCGTGAGGTGCTGGTTCCGCACGCGCTGCGAGTGCGGGAGGCCGCGGTGCTCGGCGCCTCCGAGGTGGCCTTGAGGACGCTCGATGAGCACCGGCTGTTGTGCGCGCACCGGCAGGGACCGTACGGGGTGTCGCATTGGAACCGGCAGGTGGAGCGCTGGCTCTCGGAGGAGACGGGTCAGCCGGCATGGTCGGAGTGGTATCCCGGCCGGCCTGTGCTGGTGACGGCGAACGACTACGGGCTGCGGGTCTACAACGGCGACACCGGTGTGACCCTGGCCGGCCCGGAAGGTCTTCGGGCCGTCATCGCAAGCGCGACCGGACCGCTGAACTTCGCCACCAGCCGCCTCAGCGACATCGAGACCATGCATGCCATGACCATCCACAAGAGCCAGGGCAGTCAGGCCGACGAGGTGACAGTGCTGATGCCGCCGGAGGATTCGCGGTTGCTGACCCGGGAGCTGTTCTACACGGCGGTGACGCGGGCGAAGGCCAGGGTGCGGGTAGTGGGTTCCGAGGCTTCGGTACGCGCCGCGATCGAGCGTCGGGCGGTGCGGGCGACTGGGCTGCGGCAGCGGCTTAGGGCGGCAACCGCACCTACTTCTTGAATGGAGTTGGCGCGCTGTGTCTTTGGGCACAGCGCTGTTGATCGAGATGGCGGCTTGCGCTAGTACTCGGGGCCCCCTAGGCTCGCCCTACATGACACTTCCGCCACCATCGGCAGAGTCGGTCGCCGTGGTCACCGGCGCGTCCTCAGGCATCGGTGAACAATTCGCCCGTCAACTCGTGGCCCGCGGCTACCGCGTCGTCGTCACTGCCCGCCGGGAGGACCGGCTGCAAAAGCTGTGCATGGAACTGGGCGGCGACAAACACGCCGTCGCGGTCGGTACCGACCTCGCGGTCCCGCAGGACCGAGACCGACTGGCCGCACGCATCGACGAAATGGGTGCGCACGTCGACCTGCTGGTGAACAACGCGGGTATGGGCATCTACACGAAGTTCGGCGCCGAAGGTCGGGACAAGGAACTGCAGATGCTGCGCGTCGATGTCGAGGCGGTGGTTGACCTGATGCTGCGCTACCTGCCCGGCATGGTCGATCGCGGTCGGGGCGCAATCATCAACCTGTCCTCGGTGTCGGGATTCCAGCCGGCGCCGTACAACGCCGGCTACGCCGCCGCGAAGGCGTATGTGCTGTGGTTGTCGGAGGCGGTGAACGCCGAGGTCGCCGACGCCGGTGTGACGGTTACCGCGGTCTGCCCCGGCCCGGTGCCGACGGAGTTCCAGGCAACCAACGACGCCGACTATTTGGTCAGCCGGCTACCGGCATTCGCCCAGGTTTCCCCGCAGCGGGTGGTTTCCGACGCGCTGAAGGCCGCCGACCGTGGTCGCGCATCGGTGGTCCCGGGCGGACCGCAGGTGCGACTCACGCTGGGGTCCTCCCGGTTCGTGCCGACTCCATTGGCCTTGCCGGTTCTCGCGCGAATGTTAAAGCGCTAGCGGGCAGCTGCCCTGAATCGAGGGCCGGTGCGGAAGAATCGCCGTCAGCATGGACGCCAACAACATTTACTCACCGATTTCCAGGCGGCGCCACATCGTGCGGCTCGCCGTGTTCGGCGGCTTCCTGCTCGTGTTGTTCTACCTGGCAGCCGTCGCGCGAGTCATCGATGTCGGGCAGGTGCAGCGGACGGTATCGGCGGCGGGTCCGGCGGCACCGCTAGCCTATGTCGCAGTGTCGGCGGTCCTGGGCGCGTTGTTTGTGCCGGGATCGATTCTGGCCGCGGGCAGCGGGCTGTTATTCGGCCCTCTGATGGGTGTTTTCGTGACGCTGGGAGCAACGGTGGGCACCGCGACCGTCGCGAGCTTCGTCGGCCGCCGTGCCGGCGGCGACAGCACGCGGGCGCTGCTGGGCACGACGCGCGCCGACCGCATCAACGCGCTGATCGAACGGCGCGGACTGTGGGCAGTCGTCGGCCAGCGCTTTATTCCCGGCATATCGGATGCGCTCGCCTCGTATGCGTTCGGCGCCTTTGGAGTTCCGTTGTGGCAGATGGCCATTGGTACGTTTATCGGTTCAGTGCCGCGGGCATTCGTCTACACCGCGCTGGGCGCTTCGATTGGGCATCTGTCGTCGCCGTTGGCATATTCGGCAATAGTGGTTTGGTGCGCGACCGCCATCATCGGCCCGTTCGCTGCGCGCCGTGGATACCAAAGTTGCCGGCACGCCCGCCACAGTGAGGACAGCGACATGCCCGATTCAGATCGGGAAGCCGGGACGCGCTGACGAAATGCCCGCTTCCTAGCGCTTTTTCAGCTCACCCCGGCACTACGTGAGCCGCGCAGTGCCGGGTGCCGTGGGAATGAGTGCGCGACGTCGCAAGTGCAATACGGCGTACGGTTTCAGCCCGCTGGTGCCAGCATCTCCTTCCACCCCTCGTCTCCAATGTTGGTCGAATTCGCAACGGAATAGACCACACCGTCGGGCCCTACGACTTTGCCGCCCCGCACGTCGTAAAGCGCTGTGGGAAGCGCGTTCGGGGTGTAGATGCACGGGTTGGGCTGCTGCCCATTGCACCGGACGGTGCCCGACCCGGGTCGCTGCAGCGGGTCGCTGACCGGCGGTGGTGTGCCTGGCAGCCGATCGGCGGGCAGCGGGTTGAGGCCATTGTTGACCGACGGCGCCGGGATCACCTGTCCGGGCTTCACCGGCTGGTCACAACGCGCGCCCGGCGCGGGGCAGGTGAGGATCTGATTCGGGTCTCCGTACCAGGGGTTGGTCCCTAGCGGCACATAGGGCTCGTTGCTGCGGCACTCCCGCGGGGTCGCTGCCCGCTTGCCGGGTACGTCCACGCACGGGTAATTGCGGGCGCCGCGCACGACGTTCGTTGCGTCCATGGGGATCTTGCAGTAGGTGCCCGCCGGTAGCGGCGCGGTGCTGGTGTCCGCCGGTGCCCGCCACTCCGATGCCGACATGAAGCCCGTCAGGCACGGCGGTGGTTGGTTGAGGGCCGCGGCGCCGATGCCGAGAGCCGCCTGGCCGGGAGATGCCGAGGTAACCGACTGGGCGATGGCACCGCCCTGCGGCAAGAACACTAACGCCTGCTCGACGCCGTAGTGGTAGCGCTTGAGCATGTCGATCACGACCTCGAGATTGGCCAGCGTCTGTGGCAGCGACTCCCGCACGTCGTTGAACGTGGCGTTGACCTGATCGGCGGTCGGAGCCGCGTTGGCCAGAATGCTTCGCACCGCTTGATCCTGCTGCGCGGTCTGCGTGGCCAGAGTGTTGAGGTTGGCGGCCCAGCGCCCGATCGTGTCACCGGAATTGACCTGGCTGTCGATGATGGGCGCCGAACGCGTGATGATGTCGTCGATGTCGTCGATGCTGCCCCTGAAGTCGTGGGCGATCGCCTGGGTGGCGTCGACCAGGCGCTGCAGGGATGGTCCCAGCCCGCCCACGGCCTGTGACGTCTCGTAAAGCAGTGACGCGACCTTGTCTTTGGGCAGCACCGCCAATCCACGGTTGGCGGCATCAAGCGCGGGGCCGATCTGGCTGGGGACCGTACTCTTGGTGATCGTCTGCCCGTTACGGAGGTACGGACCGCGGTTGCTGGTCGATACCAGGTCAAGGTACTGCTCGCCGACCGCCGAGACCGAGTGCACATTGGCCGACGCGTCGGTCGGGATCTGGTAGCCATTTTCGATGCTCATCGCTGCCCGCGCGCCCCGCTCGGCCGGTTCGACGTCGGTGACCTTCCCTATGGTGATGCCCCGATATGTGACGTTGGCTGTTCGATACAGGCCCCCGGACTGAGGCAATTCGGCATACAGCGTGTATCGACCGATGCCGACAAGGCTGGGTATCCGCAGGTAGTACCAGCCCAGGACCACCACCGCGACGACCGCCACCGCCGTCAACAACACCAGCTGGGTTTTGATGAGGCGAGTCAACATCTTTCACTCGCCCCTTTCCACCAGCGGTCCCCCCGGGACGTCATTCGGGTTCGGCGTATAGCGGACATCCGGGATCATGGTGTCCGGATCCCGTCCCCACGACTGCTCGAGCGCCCGCAACGATCCGGACAACCCCGTTCCGCTCAGCAGCGTGTTATCCATGGTGCTGAGCGTCAGGTCGAGCGCCCCCGACACGTTGACGTAGTCGCCGCGGATCACCTTTGACACGTAGTCGATGTTGAACGGCGCTGTGAGGCCCAATTTCAGCGAGCCGACCACGTACGGCGAGGCCCGGTCGAGTTGGCTGAGCGGTCGCTGCAGCGACTGCAGGCTCTGGTGAAGGTTCGGTCGGGTATCCGACAGCGCCCGGTTGGCGACGTCGCTGAACCGCCCGAGGGATTCGGTGGCGTCGGCGAACAGATCGCGGGTGTCGGCGAAATGCTGGATCAGCGGCGGGATGTCGGTGAGCACCCGATCCAGCGTGTCGTTGCGGTTCGCGATGATGGTCAGGAGTTGGTTGGTCGAGTCGATTGCGCGGGTGAGGTCGCCGCGTTGGCGGTTCAGTTCGGCGGTGAACGTGTCCAGCCGCCTGAGGAATTCGCGGACCTGATCGACGTGGCCGTCAAGGATGTTGAGGATCTCGGTTTGAATCACGTCGAGGTTGGGGATGCCGCCGCCGTTGAGGATTACCGCGACACTGGCCAACGTCCGTTCGACGGTGGGGTAGGCCGAGGAGTTCATCAGGCCGATGGTGTCGCCGCTCCTCAACGCCTGCGGTGACGGGTTTGGCGGCGCGGCCAGCTCGACGTGCTGGGTGCCCAGCAGGCTGGTCTGGCCGATCTTGGCGGTCGCGTTGGCCGGTAGTTTCACGGTCGGATCGAGGTCCAGCGTCAGGGTCGCGATCCAGTTCTTCAGCCTGATGTCACGCACTGTGCCGACCCATACGTCGGCGACCCTTACCCGGCTGTTGGTGTTCAGCGCCAGCGTGTCGGGCATCTGCACGTAGATCGTCATGTGGTTGGGACCCGTGCCACGGCCGATCGGCAGCGGCACGTTGGCGATGCCGCGCCAGCTGCACGAAGTCAACACCACCGCGGCCACCAAGAACACCAGTCCGCGGCGACCGGCGCCGATGATCAGACGCTTCATCGGCCCGGCCCTGGCTGTGCGGCGGCGCTTTCAGCCGGGAGTGGTGGCGGCGCGGGTTGCGGGTACCACGGCGGCGGCAGCGGATTGCTCTCGTCGTAGGCGTTCGGCGGTCCGGGCAGGTTGGTTCCCGGCGGCGGGGGTGCGATATCGGGTCCGCCCATGAGTTCGGCCAGCGATTCCGGCGTCAGCATGTTGGCCGTGAACGGCTGAACCTGCGCGCCCTGCATCCCGGGCGCGACGATCCAGCCCGGTTCAGAGTTGCGGTGCGAAAACGGTGTGTCCCGCGAGAAGATCCCCGGGACGGTGGTGTCCTTGTACCCGGGCGGCGGGCGCAGCCGCTCCTCGGAGTACGCCACCTCCTTGGGCAAGGTGGCCGCCGAGCTGAACAAGTTCATGCCGGCCGGCACGTAATTGAACTTGATGGCGTCCAGAACCGGCGCCAGATACTGCGCGCACAGCTCGGCCGAGTCCTGATAGCCCAGTCGGCTACCGGCCTGGATGGCACTGCAGATGAACTGAATCGGGTTCGCGAAGTTCTGGAACGCGAACACGCCCGCCAGCGAGCCCTGCAGCGGGTGGTAGAGGTTGTTGAAGTTGCCCGCATAGGTGGGCAGCACGTGTAATGCGGTTTCCAGGCCGTCCCGCGGCTCGGGTTGCAGGATCGTGGTGGTCGCATCGGCGAGGTTGTTGACATCGTGAGCCAGCGCGGATCTGTTGTCGCTCACGAACTTTCGGGCGGTGGCGAGCACGTCGTCGACCCGCTTGACCGTGTCGGCCAAGTCATGGTCGGATTTGGTGAACCAGTCGGTGAACTGGGCCAGGTTGTCGTTGAGTGCGACGAACTGTTGATCGTTCTGGTACAGCGCGCTGACGAACTGCGCCAGGCTTCGCGTGATTGCGACGAAGTCCCCTCGGCCCTCGTTCAGCGCGGTCAACGCTTGCGACAAGCTATTCAGGGTTTCGTTGACCTGCTTGCCCTTGCGGGCCAGGTTGTCCGCGGCCGATTCGATGACGTCGCCGAACGGCCCCTTCGGCTGCTGCGCAGTGGGACCGAGCTGCCGCAGGATCCCGTTGATGGAGTCGCGCAGCTGATCCCACTCGACGGGCACTTGGGTGTGCTCGATCGGGATCACCGCGCCGTCCTTCAGCACCGGCCCGCCGGTGTAGGGCGGTGACAGCTGGATGGTGCGCGAGGCCACCAGGCTCGGGTTGAGGATCGACGCGGTGGCCTTGGCGGGCACCTTGTACTTGTTGCTGTAGTGCAAGGTGACTCGCATCATGTCGCCGGCCGGCTCGATCTTGTCGATCGAACCGACCCGTACACCCATGATCTGAACTTTGTCGCCGGGGTACAGCGCGAGAGTCTCGGAAAAATACGCGACCACGGTAGTCGTGGTCAGTTTCTTGTAGAGCTGCGCACCGACCACAGCCGCGACGACGGCCAAAACCGCCACCAGCACTCCGACGATCATTGCCTCACCGGACACTTTCGGCAGTCGAAGGTTGCGGATGTCGAAGATGGTGCTCATTGGCTGCTACCTCCCGTCCCGCCGGGCGTGATGAACGGGGCCGGCAGCTGCGGCCCGGGTCCCGGAGGTGCGTGGCCCGGCGGCGGACCCGGTGGCGGGGGGTTGGGGCCGGCGGCCGGCCCAGGCAGTTCCGTACGTGCGCCCGGAGGCGCGTGCGCCGGCAGCGGCACCGGCGTGCCGGGAACGTCGGGCGGCGTATCACCCGGCCGGCCCGCGATCGGTATGCCGGGTGTGGGCGGCAGCCCATTGGGGTTTGGCGGCGACGTCTGGACGTCGACCGGCGCCGGAAAACCGCCCGGGCCCGGGCCGAACGGGCCTTGATCGGACATCGCGCAGGGCAACGGATTTGCGGGCCGCGGCGGGCTGTCAGCAGGCGGCGTGTAAGAACACGCCGACCCTGGCGGGACGGCCGGTCCCGGATGATCCGGCGTGCCCTCAAGCACCGGCGGCGCGGGCGGCGGCGCGCCGTTGGGGAACCGGGTGCCGTTAGGATCTGGCCAGCGGAACGCCGGCAGGCCAGCGCTGCGCCAGAAGTTCTCCGGGTCGATTCCCCGCTTCTTGAACGCCGCGTCAACCCACGGCTGAAGGATCTGGTAGGGCAGCAGATTCGCCACGATCGCCTTGAAGTACGGCCCGGAACCGACGGCCTCTGCCAGGGATGCGGTGTATCTGCTGAGCAGTACCAGCACATCGGCCAGTTCCTTCTTGCGCTTGACCAGCTCGTCGCTGACGGTGCTCAACTGGCCCAGCACATGGTTGAGGTTGGGGTTTTCCTTGATCAGGCCGGACACCTGGGTTGACACCACCGACACGTTGCTCAGCAGAATGCTCAGCGCCTGGCTGCGTTCCCTGAACGCGGCCAGCAGAGTCTTGGCATTGACCAGCAACCCGTTGACCTGTTCGCTGCGGTCGCCGAGCACGCGCGCGACCTTGTTGGCGTTCGCCAGCAGCTGCTTGATCTGCTCGTCGCGTTTACCGATGGTGTCGGAGAATTTGGCCACACCGTCGAGGGCGGCACTCAGATGCGGAGCAGTCTGATCGAAGGTCTCCGACAAAATGTTCAGCGAACGTTTGACGACGTCGATGTTCCAGTCCGTCGCCGCCTTCGTGACATCGACGAACGCGTCGTAGATTTGATACGGCGTCGTGGTCTGCCCCGATGGAAGAACACCGTTGGGCTGTAACGGCTCTGAACCTCGCGGTTCTATCTCCATGTTCTTGCGGCCAAGAATGGTGTCGGTGCGAATCGCCGCACGGCTCTGCATCCCGATCGTCCTGCCGGCCAACGAGAATCCGATCAGGACCTTATCGCCGCGGATCTCCAGCGAGCGCACCAGACCGACGTTCACCCCGGCGATTTCCACTTTGTCGCCCGTGCTGATGCCGCCAGTGTTGGCGAATTGCGCGTAGTAGGTGGGTGTGGCGAACAGCATCGGCACACTGGTGAAGCTTTGCGCCACCCCAACTGCGAGGAGCGTGACCATCGCACCCATCAGCCCGACGCGGCCGCGGTTGAATTCCGTCAGGGCTCTCATTGCGGCGTGCACCTCCCGGTGGGCTGTCCGAAGAGCTTGACGGTGCGTACCGGACCGCCGGGCTGTAATCCGTTGACTTTCAGCGAGACGTCGCACAGGTAGAAGTTGAAGAAGTCGCCGTAGATGCCGCCGGCACGGCCGATGATGCGGTACGCGTCCGGCAGCTTGCGCAGCACGTCGTCGAGAGTCGGCAGCTCGTTTATGAGCGGCTGCTGGATGCCGTCGAGGTATCCGACAGTGCTGTGCAGCAGTGGCCGGTCCTCACCGAGCAGGTCGGCCAGGGTTCCCGCAGCGTCGCTGATATGTGCCACCGCCGCGGCCAGGGGATCAGCCCTGTTCTTCAGTCCGGTGATCAGCACCTCTAACTTGTCGACCGTTCCGTCGAACTCCTTCTGATGCCTGACGGTGGTCGCCAGCACGGTGTTCAAGTTGTTGATGATCTCGCCTATCGCCCGGTCCCGGTCAGCCAACGTTGCGGTCAGTGAAGCGGTTTGGTCGAGGATGTCGCTGATGGTGGCGCCCTGCCCCTGGAACACGGTGATGATCGACTGAGCGATCCTGTTGACCTTGTCCGGGTCCAACGCCTTGAAAAGCGGGCGGAACCCTCCGATCAAAGCATCGAGATCCAAGGCTGGTTGGGTGTGCTCAAGCGGGATCGTGGCACCCGGGGCCAGCAGACGACCGCTGTCGCCGCGCTTGAGCTCCAGGTAGCGGTCGCCGATCAGGTTGAGGTAGCGGATCGACGCGGTCGTCGCCTGATCCAGCGGCAGCGAGCGGTCCACGGTGAAGTCGACCAACACCCGCCGGTCCCCGTCGATCAGCGTCACCTTGGAGACCTTGCCGACCTCCACCCCCGCAGCGCGGACGAACTGCCCGGCCCGTAGTCCGCTCACATTGGTGAACACCGCGGAGTACCCGGTGGTGCGGTTGAACCGCACCTGGCCGAACACGACGATGATCATCACGGTGAACACCAAGAGCACCATCCACAAGATGCCGAGTTTGACTGCTGTGCCAGTGGTTTTCATGGGTTGATCGTGTTCTCCCCGTATTGGCGTCCCCAGACGTATTCGGTGAACATCGGCTGGCCGAGCTCGAAGTGGTTGTACGGCGCGAGGCTGGCGCCGGTGTCCATCACCAGATACGGCGCCGGCCACAATTCCCGGGTGATGGTCTGCCAGCAGCCCGGCCGCCCACCGGGTCCACCGCGAGCGTTCACTCGCGGCAGATTGTCCGGATAGACGTACGGGTTGGCCGCTCCCGCGATCGTTCCGGCGCCCGCGAGCGAATAGCCGTTGCCGCCAACCGCGTTCGCGACTTTGGGCGCGGCGTCGTGAAAGTTGCGGATCATGCAGAACAGTTCAGGGCTGTAGGTGTCGAGCAGCGCAGCGGTGGGCACCAGATCGGCGGCACCGCGCACCAGATACGGCCCGCCCCGAGCGAAGATGTCTTCGCCGGTGTTGCCCGCGCCCACCGCCGCCAACAGCGCGGCATCCAGATCGTGCTGTTGCCTGGTCAGTGTGCGCGCGGTGGTCACCGCGTTCTGCAGAAAGTTCCACAAATCCGGTGATGCACGGGAATAGATCTCACCGAGATCCGCTAACCGCTGCACGTCGTAGCGGAGCTGCGGCATCCGCGGGTTCAACTGCGCCAGAATGTGATTGCCGTTGACGATCGACTCTCCGAACTTGCCGCCCAGCCCATTCAGCGCCTGCGCCAGCGCGGACAATGTCGCGTTCAGCTCGATCGGATCCACCTTCTCGGCGATCGAGGTGATCGTCTCGAACAATGTGTTGAATTCGGTGGTCACCGACCGCACGTCAATCACGTCATGCGGCGAGATCCGCTGCTGTTGTGGATTTTCCGGTGAGGTGAACGACACATATTTGTTGCCGAACACGGTGGCCGCCTCGATATTCGCCACCACATTGGCCGGAATCAGCTTGATGTACTTCGGATTCACATTCAACACCAGCTTGGCCGCTGGCTTGCCGTCACGCTCGATCTCCGAGATGCCGGCCACCCGGCCGATCTCCACCCCGTTGTAGGTGACTTTCGAGCCCGGTTCCATCACCAGTCCCGCCCGCGAAGCCACCATTGTCAGCTCGGTCTTCGGCGTGAAATCTCCCCGAAATTGCAAGTACACCAATACAAGAACCAACGAACCGACTAACACCATGACCACACCCTCCAGGTACACCCACGCGCGTCGGTTCTTCCGCGTCATTGGCGTCGTCATGGCCGTTACACCGTGAGATTGAAGTTCGGGTCGACGCCATAGAGCGCCAACTGGGCAAGCAGGACAACAACCACCACCGAGACCAGCGAGAAACGCATCGATCGACCGACGGCCTCGCCGACGCCGACCGGGCCACCGCTGGCGGTGTACCCGTAGTAGCAATGGGTGATCATCACCACCACCGCCATGATGACGACCTCCACCACCGACCAACCCACATCCTCAGGGCGCAGGAAGGTGCGGAAGTAGTGCTCGTAAGTGCCGTTCGACTGACCATAGAACACCGTTGTGACGACCTGGCCCGATGTGAAAGCCATGTCGAGAGCCAGGGCGTACAGCGGCACGATCACCGCCAGCCCTCCTAGAATCCGGGTGGAGACCAGAAACGAGATCGACTTGATGCCCATGACTTCCAGCGCGTCGATCTCCTCGCTGATCCGCATGGCACCCAACTGGGCGGTGGCGCCGGCGCCGACCGTGGCGGCCAGCGTGACACCGGCGACGATGGGCGCAGCGACGCGTGTATTAGCCAGTGCGGCAAAGAATCCGGTGAACGCCTCGACACCGATGTTGCCCAGCGACGCGAAGCCCTGGATGGCGATCAGTGAGCCGCCGGACAGCGTCACAAAACCGATGATCGCGACCGTGCCGCCGACGACGGCCATCGCGCCGGTGCCCATGCCGATCTCGGCGATGAGCCGCAGCGTCTCCCTGCGGTAGCGGCGCAGCGCCCACCCGATCTGCGCGACGCTGATCCGCGTGAACCTCGCGAAAATCCCGATCTGCTCAAGTCTTCGGGCCGCGCCGCCGCCATAGCGGTTGAAGTTGGCGGCTGTCCGCGGGTAGCGGGCGCGCAGTACGGCGGCCGTCGACATGCTAGCGTCCCGTCCCGAACCGCACGCCGATCGTGGTCAGCACCACGTTGACCGCGAACAGCGCGATCACGCACAACACCAGCGTCTCGTTGACGGCGATGCCAACGCCCTTGGGGCCGCCCTTCGTGGTCAGCCCGCGATAACAGCCGACCAGGCCGGCGATCATACCGAACGTGGCCGACTTGACCACCGAGATGACCACCTCGGGCAAGCCGGTAACCAGGGTGAGTGTACCGACGTAGGCGCCGGCCGAAACGTGTTGAATGTAGACACCGAACAGGAAACCGCCAACCAGGCCGATGGTTATCACCGCGCCGTTGAGCAGCGTGGCGACGATGGTCGCGGCGACGACGCGGGGCACCACCAGCCGGTGGATCGGGTCGATGCCGAGCACCTCCATCGCATCGATCTCCTCACGGATGGTGCGGGCGCCCAGGTCGGCGCAGATGGCCGTGGATCCGGCGCCAGCGATCACCAGCACGGTGGTCAGCGGCCCCAGCTGCGTGACCGCACCCAGCGCCGCGCCCGCGCCTGAGATGTCGGCGGCGCCGAACTCGGCCAGCAGGATGTTGAGCGTGAAGATGATGAGCACGGTCAGCGGAATCGAGACCGCGAGGGTTGGCAGTAACGAGACACTCGTAATGAACCAGCCCTGCTGGATCGCCTCACGCCACTGGAAGGGCCGTCGAAACAGCGCCTTGCCGGTCAGTACGCACGTCCGGTAGAACCCGCCGACCGCGTCGACCCCGGGCTGGATCTGGCCGCGGAGATAGGTGGTAATCACTGTGTGGGTGCTCATCGGCATAGCCCCCCGGCACAACCATGCTTAGTGAGCAACGGCAACACGTTTCGCGCACGTTCGCCTCGTCCCATACGGAGTGTGAACGCGATGCTGGCCTGTACGTAGCGCAAGATGTGCTCCCCGCGGACGGTGCGCGCCGTCGAAGAGTTCATCGTCGATTCCCGGGGCTGTCGAGTGCAGCCATCAACGTCGTGTTCGCGAGTTCGAGTAAGTCTTGGGCGGCTTCCTTCGCTCCGGCGGGATCACCGGCGCAGATCGCATCGGCCAATTTTCGGTAGGCATCCGGACGCTTAACGTCAGCGGTAATGGCGGTGGCCAGGGCAGCAACCGCTGGCTTATAAGCAGCCCGAAATGCGTTGTACATCAACCGGAATACGATCGAACCGGCGCTGTCGACCACATGATCCCAGAACCTGAGCGCGTGGCGTTGCCACTCGATCGGATCTTCCTCGGCCTCGAGGGCGCGCAGCGAATCCTCGAGCAATTCAGCCAACGCAGGTCCGTGTCGTTCGGCCGCCAGCTCCGCGATCTTCGGACCGTTGCGCAGGCGGGCCTCGAGAATGCTGCGGACAACCGAGATGTCGAGCTCGCCATCGCGAAACAGCAACCGGGGCAGCAGGTCCAGGCCGGCGTGCTTTCGGAAGTCACGCACGGTGGTGACGCCGCCTTGGCGCACCTCGACTAGACCGGCCGCCGAAAGCCGCTTAAGCGCCTCGCGGACAGCGGGCCGGGATACCCCGAGGACCTCGGCCAACCGGCGCTCGCTGGGCAAGGCCTCACCGGGCTGCATCTCCCCGCTGAGCACATCGCTAGCGATCTGCTCAAAAACCTCTTCGGGCACCGATCGACGATGCACCGGCTGCAGCGCCATGCGCTCAGTGTGGCTGGTAATAGGTCAGACGTCAAGTGGTCAGACCACTCGACGCGGCGTCCCCAGCTGCCACGCGCCGCGGCCTCCAGTTACCGGCAGCAGATGCTCGACGTGGAGCACCTCCGAGGTGGGTTCCTCGATCGGGACAGGTCAGGACAGCGTGACGGATCGCGCCGACACGGGGCCCGAACTCTTTAGTGGACCGCTAGCTCCCCGTCCGCTGCGCAGCCACGAACAGGTTTCCGGGAACTTCGTCCTCGACCTCTTTGGGGGCTCTGCGGCCATAGCCGGCCATCAGCTCGTCGGACGGCGTCACCGTCACGTCCCAGTCGTGGCGACGGAACCAGTCACCGACGTCTTCGCGCTCCTCGAAGTACCACAATTCGTCGGTCCTCGGGATCTGACGCCGCGGATCCACTTCGGTCATTAAGACGCGAATCCGCTCCATCCGTTCACGACGCTTGGCGCGAAACTCTGGGTCGAGAAACTTCGGTCCCAGCGCCTCCACGGCGACCCGGCTGCCGGTGACAGTGAGCCCGTGAACCCGCTCGAACAGCAACTCTTGGGCCGCGGCCGGCAAATACGGCATCAGCCCCTCAGCCGACCAGACGCTGGGTGCGCTAGCGTCAAAACCCGCCTGCTGCAACGCTGCCGGCCAGTCCTCACGCAAGTCCACCGGCACAGCGACCCGGTTGCAGGCAGGCTCTGCCCCACGCTCGGCCAATGTCGACGCTTTGAACTCCAACACCCTGGGCTGGTCGAGCTCGTAGACCGTCGTGCCGTTCGGCCATGGCAGCCGCCAGGACCGCGCGTCCAGGCCCGCCGCCAGAATCACCGCCTGGCGGATGCCCGCCCGAGTGGCGTCGAGGAAGAACTGGTCGAAAAACGCTGTCCGCGAAGCCATATAGCCGACCATCGCCTGCATCTGCAGCGGCAATTCGGGTTCGGCTTCGATGAGCTCGGCGGGCAGCTGCGGAGCGGAGTGCCAGTTCCAGACGCCGTCGCCGACGGCGGAGAGGAAAACCTGCGCGAACGGATCGCTGATCAACGGATTCTCACTTCGGGTTTCCGCCGCGCGCGCCGCGGCCACACCCAGCGCCGTCGCCCCCACGCTCTCGGTGATCTCCCAGCTGTCGTTATCGGTTCTGGCCACGCTCACTCGCTCCTCTGCCGGTCCCCGGCGCGCTGCGCTGCCACGAACAGGGTCCGCGGGGCGGCGTCGTCGATGCCTTCCGGGGGTCTGCGGTCGTAGCGGGCCATCAGCTCTACCGCCTCCGTCACCGTCACGTCCCAGCCGTGGCGACGCAACCAGTCGCCGACGTCCTCGCGCTCCTCGAAGTACCACAGGTCTTGGACGTCGGGGATGTCACGTTGCGGCTCCAGTTTGGCCACCAGGTCGCGCACGCGCTGCATCGTCTCGCGCTGCTTTGTGCGGGCAGCCTCGTCGAGGAAGTCCGGGCCGGGCGCCTCCACGGCGATCCGGCTGCCGGTGGCGCCGAGCGCTTGAACACGCTCGAAAAGCAGCTCCTGAGCGTCCGCCGGCAAAAACGGCAACAGCCCCTCGGCCGACCAGGCGCTCGGCGCCGAGGTGTCAAAGCCGGCCTGCTGCAACGCGGCCGGCCAGTCGTGGCGCAGGTCGACCGGAACATGAACCAGGTTGCAGGTCGGCTGCGCACCGGCTTCCCGCAACGTCGACGACTTGAATTCCAGCACCTGGGGCTGGTCGAGTTCGTACACCGTCGTGCCATCGGGCCACGGCAGCCGCCACGCCCGTGAGTCCAAACCCGCCGCCAGGATCACCACCTGGTGCACGCCCGCGTGGGTCGCGTCGAGGAAGAACTGATCGAAAAACGACGTCCGCGCGGCCATGTAGTCGACCATTCCCTGCATCCGCGGCTTCAGGTCGGGTTCGGCCTCGGCGATCTCGGCGGGCAGGTCGGGGCCCGCGAACCAGTTCCACATGCCGTCTCCGGCGGCTTGCAAGAACACCCGCGCGAACGGATCCCTGATCAGCGGGTTTTCACTCTCAGTTTCCGCCGCGCGGGCCGCCGCGACGCCCAGCGCCGTCGCACCCACACTCTCGGTGATCTCCCAGGTGTCGTTGTCGGTTCTGGCCACGCTCATGTCCTCCAATTCGCTAGCACGCCTACATAGTGACCGTACGCGCGCTGCGTGTGAACAAGCTGTCCGTCATGTTGATGCACGCTGGCCCCGGGGTATCCGGTTAAGTTTGTCGGCGGGTCGCTAACACCGCGACCCCGACCCAAAGGATCTCGGCCATGCGAGTTGACGGGCGCGACATCAGCGTTTCGGGCAGCTTGCTGCAACCGCTTACCCGACGGACCAACGACATCATCAGGCTCGTCCTGGCGGCAGTCTTCCTCGCGCTTGTGATCACGAGTTCGGTGATTACCCGCCCCCGGTGGATCGCGCTCGAGAAATCCGTCTCGCAGATCGTCGGGGTCTTGTCCCCGACTCAATCCGATCTGGTCTACCTGGTGTACGGGTTTGCGATCGTGGCGTTGCCGTTCATGATCCTGATCGGCCTGATCGTCGCCCGGCAGTGGAAACTGCTGGGCGCATACGCGGCCGCGGGGCTCATCGCCGTTCTACCGTTGTCGATCAGCGGCAACCGTATCGCGGCACCCCGATGGCACTTCGATGTCTCGGACAGGCTCACCACGCTGCCGGCCCAGTTTCTCGATGACCCGCGGTGGATCGCGATGCTGGCGGCGGTGCTGACCGTATCGGGCCCCTGGCTGCCCGCGCGCTGGCGGCACTGGTGGTGGACGCTGTTGCTCGCCTTCGTGCCGATCCACCTGGTTGTCAGCGCCGTAGTGCCGGCCCGCTCGCTGGTGGGGCTGGCGGTCGGGTGGTTCGTCGGCGCGTTGGTGGTCCTGGTCGTCGGCACTCCCGCTCTCGAGGTGCCGCTGGACGGTGCGGTTCGCGCGATGGGCAAACGCGGCTTCGTCGTTTCCGGGCTTAGGGTGGTTCGGCCCGCCGGGCCCGGGCCACTCGTTCTTGCGGCCACAGCCTGGGATCCCGATGCCACGGCGGTGACCGATGCGACGATCGAGTTGTACGGCCCGCATCAGCGCAGCGGTGGCGCACTGCTTCAGCTCTGGCGGAAGCTGCGGCTGCGGGGCAGTGAGACTGCACCGTTGGTCGCCTCGATGCGCCGCGCCGTCGAGCATCGTGCGCTGATGGCCATTGCCATTGGCGATGTGGGCGTCGCCAACACGTCGACGATTGCCGTCGCCACCCTGGACCGGGGATGGATGTTGTACGCGCACAAGCCCGTTCGGGGCATTCCGCTCGACGAATGCGCAAAGACGACACCGGTTGCCCGCGTGTGGGAATCGCTGCAAATCCTGAACGACCATCAAATCTCCCACGGCGACCTGCGCAGCAAGGAGATCACGGTCGATGACGGCACCGTGCTCTTCGGCGGCTTCGGCAGCGCCGAATACGGCGCCACAGACGCCCAACTCCAATCTGACATTGCCCAACTCCTGGTGACGACGTCAGCGCTGTATGGGGCGGAGTCGGCGGTGGGCGCAGCTATCGAAGCGTTCGGCAAAGACGCCATCCTGACCGCTTCGCGCCGGCTAACCAAATCCGCTGTGCCAAAACGAATCCGCGAATCGGTGTCCGACGCTGGCGCCGTCATCTCCGGCACCCGTGCGGAGGTGAAGCGTCAAACCGGCGCGGATCAGATCAAAACCGAAACGATCACCCGGTTTACCCGCAGGCAGGTCATTCAACTGGTACTGCTCGTCGCGCTGGTCTATGTCGCGTACCCCTTCATCAGTACCGTGCCGGCGTTCTTTTCCGAGTTGAGAACTGCGAACTGGTGGTGGGCGCTGCTGGGATTGGCGGTGTCGGCGCTGACATATGTTGGCGCGGCAGCCGCGTTGTGGGCCTGCGCCGACGGAACGGTGAACTTCTGGAAGCTATCAATCGCGCAGGTGGCCAACACTTTTGCCGCAACCACCACCCCGGCCGGCGTCGGCGGGCTCGCGCTCAGCACACGGTTCTTGCAGAAGGCGGGTCTCAGCACGTTGCGGGCCACCACGGCGGTGGCGCTGCAGCAATCAGTGCAGGTGATCGTCCACATCGTGTTGCTGATCTTGTTCAGCACTGTTGCGGGCGCGTCGACTGACCTCTCTCATTTCGTCCCGACTGCCACAGTGCTGTACCTGATCGCAGGTGTGGCGCTGGGCATCGTCGGCACATTCCTGTTGGTGCCCAGGCTGCGGCGCTGGCTGGCGACGGACGTGCGTCCGAAGCTGAAGGAGGTAGCGAGTGACCTCGTGGACCTTGCCCGCGAACCGAAACGATTGGGGCTGATCGTACTCGGTTGTGCCGGAACGACTCTCGGCGCGGCGCTGGCGCTGTGGGCCAGCGTCGAAGCCTTCGGTGGCGGCACGACGTTCGTCACCGTAACGGTGGTGACGATGGTCGGCGGAACGCTGGCCTCGGCCGCCCCGACGCCCGGCGGTGTCGGGGCCGTCGAAGCGGCGCTGATCGGTGGTCTGGCCGCCTTCGGCGTACCTGCGGCCGTTGGGGTGCCGTCAGTTCTGCTGTACCGGGTGCTCACCTGCTGGTTGCCCGTATTCATCGGCTGGCCGGTGATGCGGTGGCTAACGGAGAACGAGATGATCTGACGGGCCGGTCAGGATTCGTCGGCCTCGGCCTGGGCGACGACGAAGATGATCGACCTCCGGGTGCTCTCGCCGACCGTGGTGGTGAGAAAGACGAGGTAGTACTCCTCGGGCACCGACCGCGCAACCGTGATCGCGACGTTAAAGGCGGCCGATCCGTCGGCGCCGAATCGTCCAGACGCAGGTGCCGCGGTAATCCCACTGTCGGAAGACGTGCCGGTGATGGTGTAGCCGTCGGCGCCATCGGTCATCCGTTGAATGTCGACGGTCACGGTGCCTGTGCTTCCCGGTGCGATCGTGACGACGGGTCGGGAGATGTTAACGGTCACCGCCGAACTGCCCGCACCGAACGACGGTGGCGCGGACGGCTCGGCAGTGCCCCATACCTTGTCGGGGTAGGCGGCGAGCGAAAACGTGAGGTCGCCGCCGGTGCGGATGATCGACTCCGGCATCCACGTGTGATCGGTGGCCCGGCCGTCGACGGCCAGGCCGCTGATGTACTTCAGCTGGTATGGTCCGGATGCGCCGGGAGCGGAGATCTTGATGGATTTGCCTCCCGGGAGCGCGATCAGGGCCCGATCGAAAAGCGGTGTGCTCACGGTGAGGATCGGCGTTCCCGGGGTGCTCGGGTACAGGCCGAGGGCGGCCCAGACGTACCAGCTGGCCATCGCGCCGAGGTCGTCGTTGCCCGGCTCGCCGTCGGACGTGGGACCGAATAGCCCACGCACCCGGTCGACCGTGTGCTGAGTCTTCCATGGTTGACCGATGTAGTTGTACAGCCACGGCACCTCGAAGGTCGGCTCGTTGCCGGCCCAGAGATAGGGCTCATCGGGGCCCACGTTGAGCCTCGTGGTGAAGCGGTCGAGCCGGTCGGCCACTGTCTGGCGGCCGCCGAGAGCGGTCACCAGGCCGGCGACATTGTGCGGCACCCACCAGACGTATTGCTCGGCGTTGCCCTCGTCGAATCCGTCCTGGCCGAAGCCCGTGGGAGACCGCACGAAACCCGGGCCGTCACGGAAGAATCCGGTCGAGCTGCGGGGCGAGATGTAACGGGTAGTGGGATTGAACAGGTTCTGCCAGTACTGGGCCCGGTTCTGGAATTCGGCGGCGGTCGCCGTGTCGCCGAGCGCTTTGGCGAATTGTGAGATAGCGAAGTCGTCAATCGACCATTCCAGCGTGATCGAGGCATCGGCGATCCAGCCATCGGTGCGAAACTCCAACGTGTGCGGTGCGTAGCCCAACTGCAGATAGGTGGCGATGCCCGGCCGCTCCACGTAGCCGCCCAGCCCCACACCGCCTTTGGTCGCCCCATTCACCATGTAGCGCAGCGCCGTTTGGACGTCGAAGTCCTTGGCTCCGTAGGTGTAAAGGTTCACGATGAGCGGTACCACGCTGTCTCCGGTCATCTCGCCGGTCGCGACATTCGCAAGCGCCCAGCGCGGAAACGCTCCGCTTTGCTCGGCGTCGTTCACCAACGATTGGGCCATGTCGCTGGCTCGCTCCGGGAATAGCAGCGCCTGCAGGGCTGCCAGGCACCGGTAGATGTCCCAGTCGGAGAAGTTGGCGTACTGGGTGTGCCCCTTGGCCACGCTATGAATGAGGCCATCGAATCCGATATAGCGTCCGTCCACATCGTTGAAGGTGTTGGGATGCAACAATGACCGGTACAGGGAGGTGTAGAAGGTCTCCAGATTGTCGCCATTTCTGCCGGCCACCGCGATGTGCGACAGCGTGGCGTTCCATTCCGACGATGCGGCGGCGCGAACGTGTTCGAAGCTAGCTGCGCCCTCGGCCGCCAGATTTGCCCGCGCTGCGTCGACACCCACGTAGGAGAGCGCGGTCCGTACCTCGATCACCGAGCCGGCCGGGAAGGCCACATACCCCCCGCTGTACGGCGAAGCCGCGCCGCGGGCGCCTGCGTAGACCGCGTCGCCGTCCCAGGTGCCGTAGGAGGTGAACGGCTGGCTGAACCTCATGGCGAAATACACCGTGTAGGTGTTTTTCTTACCGCAGAATCGGCCGCTGCTCGCCCATCCGGTGATCGTGGTGTTGTCCTCGCTGATCTGGATGGACGCTCGGGAGTTGCCCGCCAGCGACGCGCCGGATCGCACGTGGAACAGGGCGGGCCGACCGTTGTGTGGGTAGCGGAACCGGCCGACGCCGGTGCGGGTGGTCGCGGTCAGTTCCGCTGTCACTCCGGTCTCGGGGAACCGCACTGTGTAATAGCCGGGCACGCCCACCTCGGTGTCGTCGTGGGCGATCGTTTCCCAGGCGTTCCAGGGCTGCGAGCCGATTGGCGTGGTGGTCGGCAGCATCGAGATGTCGCCGAACGCGGCACAGCCCACCGAGGCGTGGGTCATGCTGAACCCGGTGGAGCGCGGGTTCTCGTAGCGGTAGCCGGCGTAGTTGTAGGTGGTGTCCGGTGAGTACTGCACCATGCCGAACGGCACGGTGGCGCCGGGGAAGTTGTTGATCTCCCCTACCGTCTCACCTCCCGTCGCGGTGCCGATCAGCGTGTCGACGTGCTCGACCGGATTCGCGACGAACTGGGGCTCACCCTCGTAAGCAGTGGGCGGAGCCGCCGCAATGAAAGCCATGAAGACCGCCGACGCCGCTACAAGTGCGATGAGGGCCCTTCGTGACCGCATAGCTGTCTCTTACTGCATAACCCTCTTCGCATGGGTGCTTTCAGACGGATTTTCGGAAGCGACCGGCGGGCCTGCGGCCGACGATGCCAATAACGCCCGAGACCGAATAGCAAACGTTAGGCACCGACTTCGGCTGGTCTCGTTCCGCGGGCTGGCGCAGGTACCGGCCCAATTTTCGGGAGATGCAATCGATGAAATACTTGACGGCGGCAACCATTACCGTGGCGCTGAATCTGGCGCTTGTGGGTTGCGGTTCTAACAACAAGACATCGCCATCAACGTCAACTTCCACATCCACGTCAAGTCGACATCGACGACAACGACATCGGCGACCAGCGCGACACCGGGCGCGCAAGCCCACAAAACCATCGCCGACTACATCACCGAGAACCACATTACGGAGACCCCCGGTCATCGAGGCGATCCCGGCTCCCCCACCACCAATCTGCCCATGCCCCCAGGTTGGCAGGTGGCCAACGAAAGCGCATCGTCATACGGCAGCATCGTCTTGGCTCAGCCCGCATCCCGCTGATCCGCCCAAGATCTCGGCGCTCGTCTCCAAGCTAACCGGTGATGTCGACCCAGCGAAGATCATCCAGTACGCCCCGGGCGAGCTCAGAATCTGCCCGGATACCAGGGCTCCGGCGACGGAACTGCGTCCACTCTCAGTGGCTTCCAGGCGTGGCAGATTAGTGGCTCCTACATGCGAGACGGCAATAAGCGCGCCGTCGCGCAGAAGACGGTGGTGACCCCCAGCCAGGACGCCGTCTTCGTGCTTCAGTTCAATGCCGACTCACTCGATAGCGACCAGGGGCCGTTGATGGACGCCACCAACGTCATCGATGACCAAACCACAATCGCCCTCTAACCGAGGAAAACCCCGCAAGTCTAGGAGCCGGATCGCGCCGCGGAGACGAACATGCTCCGCGGCGCGCCGTCTTCAAGCCCCTCCGGGACCGTGCGGCCGTAGCGTGCCATCAATTCCTCGGCCGGCGTTGCCGATACATCCCAGCCGTGGCCGCGCAACCAGTCGGCGACGTCGGTGCGGTCCTCGAAGTACCACAGGTCCTCGAAGTCCGGGACCTCACGCCCTGCCGCTTTGGCCACGACCTCTCGGTAACGCTGCATCTGCGATCGCACCCGCTCACGGCCATCAGGAGTGTTGAAATCGGGGCCGGGCGCCTCCACCGCGATCCGGCTGCCTGTGACGCTCAGCGCTTGAACACGCTCGAACAGCAGATCCTGGGCCACCGCCGGCAGAAACGGCAACAGCCCCTCAGCCGACCACACGCTCGGGGCCGAGGCATCAAACCCGGCCTGCCGCAACACCGTCGGCCAGTCATGGCGTAGATCGACGGGAACCCCGACCCGGTGACACGTCGGCTGCGCGCCGTGTTGGCGCAGGGTCGACGACTTGAACTCGAGCACTTTGGGTTGGTCGAGCTCGTACACCGTCGTCCCGTCCGGCCACGGCAACCGCCACGCCCGCGAGTCCAGGCCGGCCGCCAGGATGACCGCCTGTCGCACGCCGGCTTCGGCGGCGTCGGAGAAGACCCCGTCGAAAAACGCTGTGCGCGAAGCCATGTAGTCGACCCTGGCACGCATACGCAGCGCCACGTCGGGTTCGGCTTCGGCAACCTCGGGCGGCAGCTCGGAAATCCCAAACATGTTCCACAAGCCGTCGCCGGCGGCGTCCAGGAAGACCCGCGCGAATGGATCGCTGATCAGTGGGTTCTCGCTCTCGGTTTCGGTAGCGCGGGCCGCCGCCACCCCTAGCGCCGTCGCTCCCACGCTCTCGGTGATCTCCCAGTTGTCGTCATCGGTTCTGGCCATGGTCAACCTCCCTACCCGGTACACCTATCCAATCGCGACCCACCGCACTAAGCCGAGGTTACGTGAGCTGTCCTAAGACACCCCACGCGTCACCGCGGCGTCTACGATCTGACGAAAAGGGAGGAAATACCAGGCTTTTGACGGGGGCCCAGCGATCCCGAGCGGAAACGCGCCTTGGCGGCCGTGGTGAACTGGCCGACAACCAGGCGTGAGCGCGGCCCTCGCGGCGTTCCCCCGGATTCATCAGCCCCCGCATTCCCGTGGCCGAGCGCTCGGCGATCCTTCGCGAAAAGGGCTGCTCCGCGGTGACGACAACGCAGCCTCGCTGAAACCGCTACGCTGTAACGCCCGATTGGCCTTACGGTATGTGTCATGGCAGAACAGTCGTATGCGATAGACGTCGGGCACCCACCGTCGGCAGTACTGCGTCTCGTCAACCCAACGCTGAGTTTGCTGCTGCGCACTCCGCTCGCCGGCCCGGCACGCAAACAGCTGATGGTATTGAGCTTCACCGGGAGAAAGACGGGGCGGCCGTACTCAATTCCGGTGAGCGCCCATCTGATCGACCACGACCTCTATGCGCTGACCGGCGCTCCGTGGAAGCAGAACTTCCGCGACGGCGCCGCCGCCCAGGTCGTCTACGACGGCAAGACAACCGCTATGCGCGGCGAGCTCATCCGCGACCGCGCCGTCGTCTCCGATCTCTTCCGGCGCTGCACCGAGTCCTATGGCGTGCAGCGCGCACAGCGCATGATGGGACTGAAATTCCGCGACCACCGAATACCGACACTCGACGAGTTCGCCGAAGCCGTCGACCGGCTCCACCTGGCGGCGGTCCGGTTGACTCCGGCCGGGTAGCAGTCGCCAACATTACTGCCGGCGCCCCATCAAAGTCGGTCGCGGAGTCTTTCGACCAGACTGAGCAATCTTGCATGATGTGACCCGGGCCAGTAGATCCGCCCGCATTCTGTGCAGCGGCTGAACTCCTCGTAGTACCGCCGTGTCAGCGGCTCGAGCTGGTCGATCACCTCGTGTTTGGAGACCGCGGCCAACCTGCCGTTGCACCGCACGCACCGGGTGAGTGGCGCCAGCCGCTGCTGCAGGTCCAGTCGTCTTATCACCTCGAGGACCTGCTCCTCGGGGTCGTCGAAGCGAACGAATAGACCATGCGTGATAGCGCGGCGCTTCAACAGGCCGCGGTCGCGGGTCAGCAGGATCCGCTGCTGCTCCAGGCTGATGTCAGCCAGAGTCTTGTCATCGGCGTCATTCGACCACCACACGTCGAACCCGAGCAGTCGAAGCAGCCGCGCCAGCCGGCCGAGGTTGACGTCGACAACGAAGCGCGGATCGCGCAACGGCACCGGCCTTAACCTGGCGGTCGACCCGATGTCGAGCGCCTCGAACATCGGGTATGCGGCGATGCGGTCGCCGACGCTCGGGCGGTAGCTGAAGCCCTGCGGAGACCCGTTCACCAGGATGAGGTCGACCTCGGTGTGCGGAATCCCCATAGCCTCCAGCACGTCCTTGACCGTCTGATGACTCCGGAACGGACGGCGGACCGTCACACCGCGCAACTCGCGTGCCAAGAAGTCGTTGAGCTCGGCGTATGCCCGAACGTCGACGTAGCCGACCCCTGCGGGGGACTCGCTCACCCACACAGCCCCGCGCCCGCGGCTGCACGGGTTCGGGTGATCACCGGCTGCTCAAAGCCGGCATCACACGTCGCCCGTCGCACCGCCTCGCCGACCACTTCCGCCCGGTCGGTCGGCACCAAGGCGATCACACAGCCCCCGAAGCCGCCACCAGTCATCCGGGCGCCCAGAGCACCCGCGCGCACCGCGGTGTCCGCGATCAGGTCGATGTGCTCGGTGGTGATTTCGAAATCGTCACGCATGGAGGCGTGCGAGGCGGTCAGGATGCGCCCGGCTTCGGTGAAATCCGAATTACTCAGCGTTACAACAAATTCGATAACCCGGAGGTTTTCGGTCAGCACATGACGGGCACGACGGGCGTCGACCGGATCGGTCACCGCAGCCAAAACCGAGGGCTCGCGATCCTGAACCTCACGCAGTGACGATGCCCCTATATCGGCGGCCGCTCGCTCGCACGACGTGCGTCGCGCCGCATAGTCGCCGCCCGGCGTGACGATGGCGGGCCCGGGAGTCGATCAGCAGTAGCGCAACACCAGACGCGTCCGGGTCGAAGGCCACCGGCGCGACGCTGAGGTCGCGGAAGTCGATCAGCAGCGCCGTCGACGGCTCCCCGAACAGTGAAGCCAGCTGATCGAGCAAACCCGTTGGGGCGCTCACATACTCGTTTTCGGCGCGCTGGGCGAGCCGCGCCTGTTCGATAGGGTCGATGCGAACGCCGGCGGCCGACGCGATGGCGCCCAGCGCCGCGCATTCCAACGCCGCCGAGGAAGCCAGACCGGACCCCATTTCCACGTCGCTGGTGATCGACATCGCGCCGCCGGGCACCGGGTGGCCGGCTTGACGCAGCGCCCACATCACTCCGGCCACATAGCCTGCCCAGCCGGCCACGTCACCGGGAGCGGTGCCGAGCGGAATGCGCACCGAGGTGTCCGCGCGATCGCTGTCCACGGTGATCACGTCGCTGCGGTCGGGCGTGAACGTCACCATGGTGCGCTGCGGTAGCGCGATCGGCAGCGCGAGCCCGAGGTTGTAGTCGGTGTGTTCCCCGATCAGGTTGATCCGCCCGGGAGCGGCGTACCGGATGCTTGAGTCGGTCATCTGCCGAGTTCCCGCAGCCGCTGGGCCACACTTTCGGGCGTGACGTCGCTGATGAACGCGTCCATCGCCGATTCGGAAGCCGCCAAGTACTTGAGCTTGGTGGCGCTGCGCCGGATCGACATCAATTCGACGTGGAAATAACCGTCAGCCTGGGCATCGGTGTCGGCGAACTGGTGCAGCGCCGAAATATACGGCAGTGGAGCCGAATACATCCGGTCGAACCGCCCCAGCACGTCGAGGTAGACCTGCGCGAACCCGTCCAGTTCGTCCTCGTCGAATTCAACAAGGTTGTGCACGAACCTGTTCGGGTAGATGTGCACCTCCACCGGCCAGCGCGCCGCGAACGGCACGAACGCCGTAAACAGCTCGGTGCGCGCGATGACGCGGCTGCCGTCGGTGACCTCACGCGCCAGCAGATCGGCAAAAAGGTTGCTGCCGTGGCGTATTCGATGCTCGCGTACCCGCTGCAGCATGGCGGCGGTCCGCGGTGTCAGATACGGGTAGCCGTAGATCTGACCATGCGGATGGGTCAGCGTCACCCCGATCTCCTCGCCGCGGTTCTCGAAGCAGAAGACCTGCTCGATGCCCGGCGCGGCCATCAGGTCAGCGGTGCGATGCCGCCACGCTTCGACCACCAGCCGGGCATGCGACGGTGTCAACTCGGCGAACGACCCTGCATGGTCGCTGGAAAAGCAGATCACCTCGCAGCGGCCATGCCCCGGCGCCGACACGAACCCGTCACCGTCAGGCACCGGCGTCGGCTCACCGGCACCGGACAGACTCGGGAACCGGTTCTCGAAGACGACGACGTCGTAATCGGAAGCGGGCACCTCGCTGGTCAGCCCGGTCGGCCCCGGACACAGCGGGCACTGGTCAGGGGGTGGCTTGTAGGTGCGGTCTTGGCGCCGCGCCGCGATGATCACCCACTGCCCTGTTGACCGGTCGAACCGCAACTGCGACTGCTGCGGGTCACGCTTCGGCAGCGGCCTGCGATCCGGGACCGGCGCCGGACAGTGCCCGGGCAACGCGAAGAACAGCAGGTCACGGCCGTCGGCCAGCTTCGCCCGCGTCGGCGCTGTCACGATGTCGAAGACTAGCTTGGTTCGTGCGGCGGGGCCTAGGACGGCGCTGTTTTAGTCGGCGGGTTTCGGCGCGTCTGGCCGGGTTGTGGCGGGTGTGCCTGGAGAATTGGTGGGTGGCTTTGGGACGTGAGAATCGGCAGGGCCGATTCGATGATGTGATGCTGCTGGTGGGTGATCAATTGCCGCAGGGCAGTATCTATCGGCTGTTGGCTGAGCATGGGACTGCGCTGTTTGGTGATGGGTATTTCGCCGATTTGTTTAAACGCTCGACGTTGGGACGCCCGACGGTGCCGGCGCGGGTGGTGGCCACGGTGATGTTGTTGCAGGCCTATGAGGGGCTCTCGGATCGGGAGGCCTGTGACCGGTTGGCGTTTGATCTGCGCTGGAAGGCCGCCGCGGGGTTAACGGTGGGCGCGGAGACTTTTCACCCGACGGTGCTGGTCGGGATGCGCAACCGGTTGCGGGCCTCGGACCGACCGCGGCGGTTGTTCGACGATGTCAACACCACCGCGGCGGCGGCGGGACTGTTGCGGGGACGCCGGCGGGTGATTGATTCCACCCCGTTGTTTGATGCGGTGGCCACCCAGGACACGGTGATTCAGGTGCGGGCCGCGATCCGCAAAGTCTTCTTGGTGGCGGATCGGGTTGATCCGGCATTGGCAAGCGCGGTGCGCGCGGCGCTGACCCGCGATGATGACTACGCCACCGTGGGCAAACCGCCGTGTGACTGGGACGACCCCAAGGCCCGGGAGGCGCTGGTGGATGCGTTGGTGCGTGACGCGCAGGCCGCGCTGGGCGTCCTGAATGGCCATGAGCTGACCGGGTCGCTGGCGGAGGCCGCCGAGCTTTTGGGGCTGGTGGCCGGCCAAGACGTCGAGGCCGGAGAGGATGGGGTGTTTCGCATCGCCCGCAAGGTGACCCGCGACCGGCTGATCTCCACCGTCGATGTCGAGGCCCGCCACGGGCACAAGTCACGGGCACGAACCTTCGACGGCTACAAGTCCCATTTCAGTGTGGATCCTGACGAGGAGCTGATCACCAATGTGGCGGTGACCGCGGCCAACACCGCCGACCGCGACGTCATCGACAAGCTCTTGGACCCACCCGCTACCGATACACCTGCCGCTGGCAGCCAACCCGCTGCCAATGAGCCTGCCGCCCACACCGGCGCTAAGAGCGGCAGCGACTCGCAGACAGGCCGCGAGCCGAAAGACTTTGAGGTGTACGGTGATTCGGCCTACGCCGACGGGGCTACCCTGGATAAGCAGACGGCGCGAGGCCACGACATGCGCACCAAGGTGCCCCCGGTGCGCAACGCCAACGGCTTCTCCAAAGACCAGTTCAGTATTGACCTGGCCGCCGGCACGGTCACCTGCCCGGCCCGCCACACCGTGACCATCCGTGACGGCCGCCGTCACCGCGTCGCCAGCTTCGGTGCGCTGTGTCAGTCTTGCCCGCTACGGGCGGACTGCACGAAAGCCCGTCGGGGACGGGTGATCAGCATCCATCCCCATGAAGCCGCCCTACAACACGCCAAAGCCCGCCAACAGGATCCGACCTGGCAGCAGGACTACCGGACCTACCGCCCCGTGGTGGAACGCAAGATCAGCCACTTCACTCGCCGCCCTTGGGGCGGCCGAAAAGCCCGCTGCCGCGGCAAGAAACGCATCCTGACCGACATTCTGACCCGAGCCAGCGCCCTTAACCTCGACCGACTGGCCACCCTCGGCCTGCACCGTCGACCTACCGGCTGGGCCATCGCCTGACCGGACCCTACTGACAGGCAGTACCGGCGCCTCGACCAACAATGCCGTCCACCGCACACCACTTCCGGCGCACCAACCACACCGGCAACCCGCCCGCCAAGGGCACTACATCAGCGGCGTCCTAGACGAGCAGGGCACCATATGAAGGGGTGCCAACCGAAGAGAGGCGGTCACGGGTGTCCAGTCGGTACGGCGTGCACCAGCGCGACGTTGGGGACACCCCGCACAGCAATGGGGATGTCGCTGTCGCCGCCGGCCTCAGCGCATGGATGATGGTCCTCTACGAGCGTGCGCGAAACTGGTGGATCAGCTCCGATCCCGGACTGCTGCGACTGCGGAGTGCGACCCGGACGACGGCCGCGCTTGGCTGTTCTCTGCTGATCCTTTACGTGGTGACCGGGGCGACGGGACAGCCGCTGACCGTCGCCTTGCTGGGCGTCACCATCACCATGGTCGCCTCACGATCCGTCAACGAGCCCGACCCCCGCCGGCAGCGCATCACCATGGCGCTGCTGCCCGTGCCCGCCGCACTCGCCATCACCATCGCCGCGCTGCTCGCGCCGCACACGGTGGTCAGCGACGTCGTCTTCGTGGTGATCGTCTTCGCTGCGGTATACGTCCGCCGCTTCGGGCCCCGCGGAAGGGCACTGGGCATGGTCGCGTTCATGGCCTATTTCTTCACTTTGTATCTGAAAGCCGGTATTTCGGAATTGCCCTGGATGATCGGGGCGGTCCTGGTGGGGACGGTGTGCACCTTTGTCATGTGCACTTACGTGCTGCCCGATCGACCCGAACGCGTGCTGCGAGGCACCATTCGGGCGCTGCGGGCGCGGATGGCCATCGTGGTGGACACCACCGCCGAAGCGGTACGTACCGGCCGCCTCGACGAACGGCGACGCCGCCACATGCGGGCTCGGACCACCCGGCTCAACGAGACCGCCCTGATGGTGCAAGGTCAGATTGAAGACAAAGCCGACCCTGCCATGCTCTGGCCCGGGGTAACCAGTGAACAACTTGCCCCTTGGCTGTTCGACGCCGAACTGGCCATCGAATGGGTCGCCACCGCGGGCCGACGAGCAGCAGCCGTCGCGTCGGAAATACCCACTGCCATACCCACCGCCACCCGTGTCGAACTGGTCGGGGCGCTCACACAGCTCGCACGGGCAATCCGCATACCGCAGGCCGGCGGGCTCCGTCAGGCCGCGAGCCAGGCTCAACGGATTCTTGACCAGCCATCAACGCCGACCGCGGCCGACGACCCGGGCAAAGCTGCGGTACGCCGCCTTGCCTTGGCGATCATCAACGCCGCAACAGCGGCTGCCGAAGTCCGGGCACTAGTGGAGGGCGCCGCCACCGGGACATCCGGTGCCCTGCAGAGCGCCGACAGCGTGCCGCCCCCGGCATCCGACGGTGCCGGCCCGGACGTCGACGGGGCCACCGGCGAGCAACAGGACGGTCTGCGGCAGACGACCCGGCAAGCCATCCAGGTGGCTGTCGCCGCGTCGTTGGCCATCGTCACCGGCGAGTTGGTGTCGCCGTCCCGTTGGTATTGGGCGGTGATCGCGGCGTTCGTGATCTTCGCCGGCACCAACTCCTGGGGCGAAACCCTCACCAAAGGGTGGCAGCGGCTGCTCGGCACCATGCTCGGCGTGCCCAGCGGTGTGCTGGTGGCCACGCTGTTCGCCGGCAACAAAACCGCTTCGCTCGCCGCGATCTTCGTCTGCCTGTTCTGCTCGTTCTATTTCGTGACGGTCACCTACAGCCTGATGACCTTCTGGATCACCACGATGCTGGCGTTGCTGTACGGCTTACTCGGCCAATTCTCCTTCGGCGTGCTGATGCTGCGAATCGAAGAAACCGCGATCGGTGCCGTCATCGGCGTTGCCGTAGCCATCCTGGTGCTGCCGACCAATACCCGAACCGCCATCCGGAACGACACGCGCGCCTTCTTGACGGCCTTGTCCACACTGATCGAGGTCTCTACCGCGACCATGTTCTGTGGGGACGAGACCGTGAGTCCGACCGAGCAGGCACGCCAGCTGGACCGAGCGCTGCAGCAGTTCCGGGTCAGCGCCAAGCCGCTGTTGGCGGGGGTCGCCGGCCTTGCCGGCCGGCGCAGCATTCGACGCGGCCTGCGACTATTCACCGCGTGCGATCGTTACGGGCGGAGCTTGGCACGCAGCAGCGAGCAGTACCAGGACCCAGTCGGGTCAGAACCGCTGGCCGACGCCTTCATGGCGGCCGCAGCACAGACTCGACGCAACATCGACGCGTTGATCGCGATCATCGACGGTGCTTGCGAGGTGACCGTCGATTCCGTGACCGACGACCTCGACACCGCTGAGTGCCTGGCCCGGCATCAGGACGGCGAGGGCGAACCGCACCCCGATGCCCGACGATTCCTCACCGCGGTGCACGCGCTTCGCCAGATCGAACGGGCTGTCGTCACCGCGGCGATCAACCTCGGCGCACGCGACAGCCTGAAGGTACCCAGCCCAGCAGCAAGCTGAACCCAGCCGTCAACGCCTGCTACAGCCCGGGCAAGCAGAAGGGAAAGATGCACGGCGAGGTGGGAGGCGTCTGCTCTTTCCTGAGGATGTCAGCCAGCCTGATAACTGCCAGCCCCAGCATCCCTTGCACCTCCGGCCGTTGATCCGGAGGGAGATTTTGGACGTCCCTCTGCACGGTGGTGACCTGCTGCTGTAGCCCTGCTATCCGCTGATTCCGCTGCGCCGGGGTGAGACTGTCCCAGCTGGCGTCCAGATCGGAGATCTGCCGCAGCAACTCTTGTACCTCCGACCTGGGGTCGGACTGAAGGCCGGAAGCCGGCTGCAGCGGGTAGAAGTGACTCAGCGCGGGTTGCGCCGTCACCTCGGCCTGCGCGGGAGTCGCTGTCACAAGCGCGGTGGCCAACAGGCCAGCCACAACTGTCGCCGTGATTCTCATGAAGGTTTCTTTTCGCCGAATGTCATTGTGATGGCATGCATTTCGTGCTACCTGGACGGCAAATCGTTCGTCCGCACTAGGGAGCGAACACGCAGATAAATCCGAGGGCCTGCATGCACTCCTCCCGGGTATGGAAGATCGGAGGTGGCGCTGGTGGAGGAGGCCCCTCGACGATGTTGTCGGGGCAACCGCCGAAATACCCCGGAGGACACTGCTCGTGGTACACGTGGCAGACGCTCAAGTCCCACCCCGTAGCCCTTAAACCGGGCCACACGTAATCGCCTGGGCACCAACGCATCCCGGGTCCTTTGTAGCACCCCGATCGTGTCGAGCAGTGGTCCGGGTCTGCATGGGCGGTAGCTGCGGCCAGCCCCAATCCGGCCACCGCGACGCCGCCAGACAGGAGCGTCCCGGCAATGACCCGCTTCAGGGCGTAGGTGGTGTTCATGTTGTGTTTCCTTTGCTCATGCCCCGCCTCGCGTGGCGTCGTCGTGGCAAGTACACAAGGGCCGGTTCGCTACCGATCCCAGGAAGTGTCATCCCTGCCTGGGGCGGTCGCGGTGGCCGGCAACACCAGGCGGCCGCAGACTCGATAGGGTCGCTAGCCACGAATCAAAGCGGCGTCGGTTTTGCGCAGCAAACAGCGGCGGTATCGACGTCGGCGCGGCTACCATCTGCCTAACGGCCGCCCCACAGATCTCCCCGAGGAGCAATCCCATTCCCACTCCGAACCTCCCGCCGGGGTTCGACTTCACCAACCCCGACATCTACGCCGACCGGCTACCGGTGCGGGAGTTGGCAGAGCTGCGCCGAACGGCGCCGATTTGGTGGAACGAGCAGCCGCCCGATCAAGGCGGGTTCGGCGACGGTGGCTACTGGATGGTGACCAAGCACCGCGACATCCGCGAGGTCTCACTGCGCAGCGACGTCTTCTCGTCGGCCACGAAGTCCATCGTGCCGCGCTACCGGGAAGACTTGGCGGCGGGCCAGATCAAGGCGGGGCAGGCGTCGATGATCATGATGGACGATCCCGAACACAGCCGGCTGCGCAAGATCGTCTCGCGCGCCTTTACGCCACGGGCGGTCGAGCGGCTGCGCGCCGAACTTTCCGAGCGTGCGCAGCGCATCACCACCCGGGCCGCGGCAGAGGGGTCGGGCGACTTTGTCCGCCAGGTGGCCTGCGAGTTGCCGCTGCAGGCCATCGCCGGCCTGCTTGGGGTGCCGCAGGAGGACTACGACAAGCTGTTCGACTGGACCAACAACATGATCGGCAGCGACGACCCGGAGTTCGCCGGCAACGACGCGCTGACCTCAGCGGGCGAATTGATGTGGTACGCAATGCAGTTGGCGACCCGCAAGGCCGAAGAACCGGGCTCGGAAAGTCAGGACATCGTCACGACGCTAATCCAGGCCGACACCGACGGCCAACGGCTATCCGAGGCCGAGTTCGGCATGTTCGTGGTCACGCTGGCCGTCGCCGGCAACGAGACGACCCGCAACTCGATCACGCAAGGCATGATGGCCTTCACCGAGCACCCGGATCAGTGGGAGCTGTTCAAGGCGCAGCGACCCAAGACCGCGGCTGACGAGATCATCCGTTGGGCCACCCCGATCACGGCTTTCCAGCGCACCGCCCTGGAAGACACAGAGCTCGGCGGTGTGCGAATCAAGAAGGGCCAGCGGGTGGTGCTGTTCTATCGCTCTGCCAATTTCGATGAAGAGGTCTTCGACGACCCGTACAGCTTCAACATCGTGCGCAGCCCCAACCCGCACGTCGGATTCGGCGGCACCGGAGCGCATTACTGCATCGGCGCCAACCTGGCGCGCATGACGATCGACCTGATGTTCAACGCGATCGCCGATCAGATGCCCGACCTGACCGCCGCGGGAGACCCCGAGCGGCTGCGATCAGCCTTCATCAACGGCATCAAGCACTGGCAGGTCAACTACCAGGGCAAGTGCCCCGTCGCGCATTAGCTCGTCGGCGGCGCACCGCATCCCCGGCGTCCAGCGAGAGCACGTCTGAATCGCGCCGAACGGCAGAATCGCCGTATGAGGGTCGCTATCAGCGGTGCCGGCGTGGCCGGAGCGGCGCTTGCCCACTGGCTGCAGCGCACCGGCCACACTCCGACAGTGATCGAGCAGGCGTCGAAATTCCGCACCGGCGGTTACATGATCGACTTCTGGGGCGTCGGCTACCAAGTGGCCAAACGTATGGGCATCGAGGACCCGATCCGCGCCGTCGGGTACCAAATTGAATGGCTCCGCTCCGTCGGCTCCGGTGGCGAGGTCAAAGCAGACGTCGATGTCAACGTTTTTCGCCGCATGATCGGCGATGACTTCACCAGCTTGCCCCGCGGCGACCTGGCCGCCGCGATCTACACCACCATCGAAGACAAGGTCGAAACGATCTTTGGCGACAGCATCGCTACCGTCGACGAGCACAGTGACGGTGTTCGACTCACCTTCGACAAGGGCGCGCCGCGCGAATTCGACCTGGTCATCGGCGCCGACGGATTGCACTCGAACGTGCGACGTCTCGTCTTCGGGCCAGAGGAGGACTTCGAGCACTACCTCGGGTGCAAGGTCGCGGCATGCGTGGTCGACGGCTACCGGCCGCGCGACGACCTGATCTACGTCACCTATAGCACTCCCGGGCGGCAGCTGGCGCGTTTCGCGCTGCGCGGCGACCGCACCATGTTCTTGTTCATTTTCCGCGCCGGGCACGATAGCACCGGGGCGGCACCAAAAGACCAGTTGCGCAACGAGTTCAGCGACGTCGGCTGGGAATGCCGGGAGATCCTCGCCACACTCGACGACGTCGAGGACCTGTACTTCGACGTCGTCAGCCAGATCCGCATGGACCACTGGTCGCGCGACCGGGTGCTGCTGGTCGGGGATGCGGCCGGATGCATTTCGCTGCTTGGCGGTGAGGGCACTGGCCTGGCGCTCACCGAGGCGTACGTGCTGGCCGGCGAACTCGTGCGCGCCGGTGCCGACTACCGCCGCGCCTTCGATGCCTACGAGGCGCGCCTGCGTCCCTTCATCAAGACCAAGCAAACCGGTGCGGTGCGTTACATTCCGTTCTTCGCGACGAGGACCCGATTCGGTCTGTGGTTTCGCAACTTGGCAATGCGCATGATGAACTTCGGGCCCCTGGCAACACTTTTCGCGGGCAGTGTGCGCGACGACTTCGAGCTGCCCGATTACGGCATATAACTAACTGATGGTCGGCGCCAGCGTGCCCTGAGCCGCCGGGCACTCAGCCGTTTGTGTTGGCGTGTTTGCCGCCAGCGGGACATCCACGATCGCCCGAACATTGATGCGCGCGCCGCGGTGCGGCACGAGTATGACGTGCTTCAGCTTCTGACGTTCGTCAGCTGCGGTGGTGGTGCTCAACTCGACCCGGCGCAGGATCTCCCGCAACACCACGCGCATCTCGACCATGGCGAAGCCGGCACCGAGGCAGCGACGGTTGCCGCCGCCGAACGGGAACCACGTGGTCGGGCTCAGGCTGGCACCCAGCATCCGATCTGGGTCGAATCGGTCCGGATCCGGATACACCGAGGCGCTCGCGTGCACCAGCCCCATTCCGGGCGCCACCATGACCCCGGCCGGGAGCCGATAGCCTGCCAATTCGACCGGCTCGGTGAGCAGTCGGCCCACGTCGAAGACCACCGGACGGATCCGCAACGTCTCCTTCGCCAGCGCGTCGAGGTACTCGTCGCCGGCCGGGTCGCCCGCCGCGCTGGCCTCGGCCGCCTGCACCGCCTTGGCCAATACGGCCGGGTGGCGGGTCAGACGCTCCAGCGCCCAGGCCAGCCCCGTCGCGGTCGTGTCGTGCCCGGCCACCAACAACGTCATGAGCTGGTCACGCAGTTCGTGGTCGGTCATGGTGCGTCCGTCGTCATCCCCGGCGCGCACTAGCATGGCCAGCACGTCGGTGCGCGCGGCCAGGTTGGGATCTGCGCGACGGTCGGCGATCTCCGCGTAGAGCAGGCCGTCGGCTTCGGCGATTCGACGGTGCAGTCCTTGCCAAGGGCGGCAGCGCAGCAGGCCCGGCTTAGCCAGTGCCAGCGTCGCCCATGGACCTACGTCGAGTAACCGCGGCATGACCTTACGCAGCGCGTCGAGCCGGGCGGGGTCGGTGGCGCCGATGACCGTCCGCAAAATCACCTCGAGCGTGATCTCGGACATCTTGGGCGCCGCCGCGAAGCTTTTGCCGACCGGCCACCCGGTGATGTTCGCCGCCGCGATCTCGGCCATCAGCCCGGCCTGGCGTGCGACGGCGTCGCGATGGAATGGTGCCAGCATCAGACGACGCCGGTCCCGATGCACGTCTTCGTCTATCACCAGCAGAGAGCTGTCTCCGAGCAGCCCGCTCAATATCGAATTCGCTTCGCCGGCATGAAAGACGCGCGGGTCGCCGGCAAACACCGTCTTGATATCGGCGGGATCAGCCAGATACACCAGCGTGCCGATTGACGCGATTCGCAGCGTGAAGACACTGCCGTAACGACGCGCACAGGCGGCCACGAAGCGCGATCCGTGGCCGACCATCAAGGCGGCTTGCACCGACCGGGGAAGCCGAGGCCCAGGTGGAAGCGCGGTAGGCGTGGTTTTGCCCATCGACACAATTCTACGACCAGTGTCGAGGGCTGGGACCGGCTCGAGCAGCCAAGAAGCACGCGAGCTGTACGCTGCTGGAAACGTCCGACGGACGAGCTTTAACTACTTAAATCGTAAGTGCACCAACATCTTTTGTCGTTTCAAAGCTACGGGTTCAAATACCCGTGCGGTGATAGTCCCATCGAGCTGACCATCCGGGTGGCAACACATCTTATGACTTATGTATGGCGATTGGCCTGGTACGCCTTATCCATGCCATCGTGCAGCCACTCGGGAAAACCGGTAGGCAGAGACCTCCAACGGGCAATATCAAAGTTCGTGTTCGGCAACCAATATCGTTGACAGTCACGTAGTCTGGCCATACATTGTGTGAAAGTCGTCCGCGACCTTAACGCTCGCGGAACCGCACTGCATCAGGCGGGCAGGTGACCAATTGAGTCTGAACCACAGCGGACTGCCCTATTCCCAACTTGCGATCAGTCGGCCGGCGCTGTAGCTCGACCCCTAGGAGACCGTCATGACCGTCGGTACCGCTGCGGCAAGCGTTTTCGACGCCGATCTACCGATGCTCGCGTATGACGTCGAGGAAACTCCCGCAGAGGTCTGTCCCCGCCTGCAAGCGGCGCAACGGCAGGCCCCCGTCGCGCTGGGACCGCACGGACCCGAATTGCTCTCCTACCACCTCGTCCGATCGGTTCTGCGGGACGCCCGATTCCAGATCCCGCCCGGCTTGAACATGCTCGCCCAGGGCATCACGTCGGGTCCGTTGTGGGACAAAGTGACCAACAGTCTGTTGTGCCTTGAGGGGGACGCGCACCATCCACTCCGCAGCCTGACGTCCAAGGCATTCACACCCCGAGCGACCCTGCGCCTACACGATACCATGGTCGCCGTGATGAACGACCTGGTCGATCAGGTCGCCGACCCGGGCCGCTGCGACGTCGTCACCGACCTCGCGCGCCCCTACCCCGTCCCGATCATCTGCGCGCTGCTCGGCGCACCCCGCGAGGATTGGCAACAGTTCTCCCTGTGGGCGGACGACGTCTTCAAAGCCTTCAGCTTCACTGTCGATCTCCGCGAAGTCGAGCCTGTCGTGATGCGCGCGTGGGGGCAGCTCGACGATTACGTCGACGACATGGTCGCCCGGCGGCGGCACAGCCTGACTGAAGACCTGCTTTCCGACCTGATTCGCGCTGAGGATGACGGCGATCGCCTCAACGCCGCCGAGCTGCGCATGCTCGCGGGAGGCCTGCTGTTGGCGGGGACGGACACCACCCGCAACCAGGTGGCCGCCTCGGTGCACGTCCTGTGCGAGCATCCCGAACAGTGGGAGCTGCTGCGGCAGCGGCCTGAACTAGCGATGCGCGCGGTCGAGGAAACCATGCGCCACTCGCCAATCGCGTGCGGAACCCTTCGCCTGGTGGTCGAGGATGCCGAGCTCGACGGCTACCTATTTCCCGCCGGCACGATGGTCCTGGTGAATACCGCTGCAGCCAACCGTGATCCGGCGGTCTACGACGACCCGGACCGCGTCGACATCACTCGCGAGGGGGCACCGCCGATACTGACTTTCGGCGGTGGCGTGCACTACTGCCTGGGCGCCAATCTGGCCAGGAGCGAGATTGCCGAAGCCTTGAACGTCCTCGCGAGCCGGCTGCTGAACCCGCGCGTGGGCGGACCGGTGCCGTGGAAGCCGATGGTGAGCCTGAGCGGGCCAAAGAGTCTGCCCATCGAGTTCGATCGATAGCCACCAACCGCCACGTGATCAGAATCGGTTTTGTACTCGCGGCTGCCCGCGTATGGTCCGAATCGTGAAAGCGGGCAACACACCTGACGGCGCGGTGCTTGTGTCGCCGGACAACTTCGTCAGAGCCGAAAGCGACCTGTATTTCGGCAACATCGTCAAGGACAGCGGGTTCGGCAAATTCACCCACATCCGAGAGCTCACGCCGTTGGACAAGCAGCTGGTGGTGCGGTCAAACCGCGACACTCTGTATTCGGCGGGCGTCTTCGACCTCGACGCCGGGCCCGTCACGATAACACTGCCCGACCCCAGCGGCCGGTTCATGTCGATGCAGGTGATCACCGAAGACCACTACGTGCCCGCCGTGTTCTACGGGCAGGGCGAACACACCCTGACCCGCGACGACATCGGCACGCGGTATGTAATGGTGGCCATTCGCATCCTGGTCGATCCCAACGACGATGCCGATCTCGAGCAAGTCCATGCGCTACAAGACGCCGTCGCGGTGCAGCAGGACGACATCGGCAGTTTCGACATCCCGAAGTGGGACCCGGTCAGCCAAAAGACCGTACGGGACGCGCTTGTTCAACTCTCGGCCACTTTCCCCGACTCCAAGGGGATGTTCGGCACCAAGGATGACACCGACCCCGTGCGACGGCTGATCGGCTCGGCATCGGCATGGGGTGGCAATCCGGAAAAAGACGCCATGTACCTCAGCGTCCATCCGGCCAAAAATGACGGCGCCACCGTGTATCGGCTCTGCGTGGACCAGGTGCCGGTCGATGGGTTCTGGTCAGTCACCGTCTACAACAAGGACGGTTACTTCACACCCAACCCGCAAAACGCCTACTCACTCAACAACCTCACAGCTCAACGAGCTGCCGACGGCAAGATCATCATCCAGTTCGGCGGCTGCGATGCCGCGACAGCCAACTGCCTGCCGATCACGCCAGGATGGAATTACCTGGTCCGGCTGTATCGACCGCAGGACAAGATCCTCAACGGCAAGTGGACATTCCCCGAAGCCCAACCGATTTCGTGATCGGTGTTGTCAGCGACGTTGATTGCCAGCGTCATTAGCCATCGACTCCGCGACTGGACGTGACGGGAGTGAGCTCTGCGATTGCATGACCCTCGCAGACGACTGCGCCGTCATCCGAGACGCACTGTATGCGGACACGCGCTTCGGCAGGCAGCTTACGAGCCGGTCTGCGTCGCGGCGCCGGCGTACCGCTGAGACCTGCCACTGCGGCGTCGACCAAGTCGTCGGCATAGCTGACGAGCGGTCCTCGAATCTGTCCGGCCAGCCAGCGCTGGGCGATCGCATCGGCGGGGCCCGTGACGACCGCAACGACGATCGTCATATTCAGGTCGCGGACTTGTCCGGCGCTGATGAACCTTCCCAGCCACTCACGGTAGGCCGCGCTCAGGTCCCTGTTGAGGGTGCGGAGTTCAGCGCCGGCCGCGCTGGACCAGTCCAAGTGACCCTGCGCGTAGAGAAACCGCGCCCAACGCGGATTGGTCTCGACCCAGGTCAACATATTGCGAACGATGTCAGCCACGCCCTCGCGTAATGTCGTCGGTTCTCCCCGGAGGGCGGCCCAGTAGTGCCGCTGAACCGACCGCATGGCCTCTAGGTAAAGCGCATCGGCGATTGCTTCCTTATTGGGAAAGTGATGGAACAATGCGCCGTTGGACACCCCGCTGCGCTCGCGTATCCGCGCGATGGAGGTGCGGTCGTAGCCCAGGTCGTCAAAACATTCGAGCGCTGCCTGCAGGACGCGGTCACGGATGTCCATCAGGCCAGAGTAATGCTCCGGCGAGTCTTGCCATACGGATATAAAGAGCGATACTCCGGAGTATTACTCTGCAGTCGAAATGCGGACCGTCTCACCGCCAGGCGCGCACAGGAGAAAAACTATGACTTCATCTATCGTCACAATCGATGCCGGGCCTTGCGGTCTTCCGCCGGCGCATGCGCGGTTACAAGCTGATTCGCGCGAAATCGCCGCGCGATTCGCGCCGCGGGCTCGCGAGGTCCGCCAACACTTCCTCGACCACGGTGAGTTGCATCCCGAACTGTGGTCCATCTTCTGCCAGCGGGGATGGGCCGGTCTGGTGTTGCCCGCCGAGTGCGGCGGCGCCGAAGGCGGGTTGCTGGGGATGACGTTGGTGCTGGAAGCGTTTGCCCAGCAGAACGTGCTGTTGTGGATGCCTGTCCTGTCCGCGGCGATCGCGTATGCGATCAATCGGGCTGGTCCCGAGCCAGCCCGGCGCACCTGGCTGCGCCGCGTCGCCCGCGGTAATGCGCTGTTGGCGATGGCCACCACCGAGGCGCAGTCAGGCCACAACGTGTTCCGCTCGACGACCGAAATTCAGCGTGACGGAAGTGATTTCGTGGTTCGCGGCCTCAAGAGCATCACCTCCGGGCTGGACGCCGCCGATCGAGTGCTGGTCTTTGGGCGTGCGCCGAAAGCAGAGGAGCAACATGCGGGTTACACGACGATCCTCGTCGATCCCCGCGCGCCCGGGGCCACGATGACAGAGTTGCCCATGCGCTACCGCGAAGGGGTCAAGCAGTGCAGCCTTGAACTCGATGACGTGCGAGTGCCGCAGGAGGATCTCGTCGGAGTCGAGGGGCAAGGCCTATTGGTGATGTGGCCCTTCACTCATGTTGAACGCATCCTGACCGCCGGGTTGTGCTTGGGTATCGCCAGCTACGCCCTGTCGCGCGGCGTGGAGCGCGCCAAAGCACGCGTGATCGCCGGCACCTCACCGATCGGCGCCCACCAGGCGATTGGGCATCCGCTGGCCGCTCTGCACGCCCGCCTGGAAGCGGTACGACTCTTCGTATACCGCAACGCCGCGTGCTTCGACGCCGCCGCCGATGGATCCGCGCTGGCCGGGCAGGCCAACATGGCCAAACTGCTCACCGCCGATCTCGCTTTCGATGCCGCCGACCACGCCGTCCAAGTCTTGGGAGCTGACGCCTGGGACGAGCGCCAGGGCTGGCTCGACGTCTACCTCGATGCGCGCCTATCGAAATCGGGACCGGTCAGCAACGAGTTCGCGCTCAACTACATAGCCGAGCACGTTCTGGGCATCCCCGCCCACCGCTAGCAGCCGCATCGCCGTGGCCAAGCTGCCCGCGACGCCGTTGTCAGGAGATCGCCGGGTGATCGAACAACCAGGGATATGCCGATTCCAGTTGGGAGGCAACGCGAATGAGGACGTCCTCCCGGGCGTAGGCAGCGGCGAGCTGGACGCCGATGGGAAGGCCCTCGGCGTTGCGATGTAGGGGAAGGCTGATCGCCGGCTGCCCGCTGATGTTGAACGGCGGCGTGAATGCGGCGAACAGTCCGGCGCGGCGCATCGGCGCTGTTGGATGCTCGGGATCGTTCTCGAATTCCGCCAGGCGCGGCGGCGGCTCGGCCACCGTCGGGGTGAGGAGCAGGTCCCAGCCGTCGGCCCACCACTGCTGCAGCGCTCGCCGGAAGGCCCAGCCCGCCGCCTGCGCCGCGGCGTAGTCGACGGCGGTCAACCGCTGCGCCTGCTCGACAAGCACCCAGTTCACCGGCTCGATGTCGGCCGCCGTCACCTCGCGCCCGAGCGTCTCGCCGAACCCGCGCACCGCTATCGCCATCTGCGTCGCCCACAGCGCCATGAACCTCTCGGTCAACGTGGTATCGCCGAGGCATGCCGGCCAGGCCGGCTCGACGATGTGCCCGAGCCCCTCCAGCATCGAGGCCGCGACGCGGACCGCCGAAACGCAGTCCTCGTGCAGGAATTCGCCGCGCGGATGGACGTCGAGCAGCCCGATGCGCAACCGACCGGGGCCGGCGCCGACCTCCTCGATGTACGGTCGCTGCGGCGCCGGCGCTATCACGGTGTCGCCGATACCGGGACCGCGCACCGCATCGAGCAGCCTCGCCGTGTCGCGCACCGTGCGGCTGACGCACAGTTCGACCCCCAGCCCCGCCTCGGCGCGCACCGGCCCGACCGTGATCCGCCCCTGGCTCGGCTTGAGTCCCACGATCCCGCAGCATGACGCCGGGATGCGGATGCTCCCGCCCCCGTCCGAGGCGTTGGCGAACGGGACCATCCCGGCGGCCACCGCGGCGGCGGCGCCGCCACTCGACCCACCCGGCGTGCGCTCTGGCGCCCACGGGTTGCGGGTCGCCCCCCAGGCCACCGGCTGTGCCGTCGGCAAGCTGCCCATCTCGGAACTATTCGTCCGCCCAGGGATGACCAGCCCGGCCGCCTTGAACCGGGCCACCAGCGTTGTGTCGGCCGCATCGATCTTGCCCGCCTTCTTCAGCGCGACATTGCCGTTCGACAGGGTTTGACCAGCGAAACTCGTGTAAAGGTCCTTGAGCAAAAATGGGACGCCGCGAAACGGGCCGTCGGGCAGGTCGCGATCGGCGGCCACCGACCGGGCGTGATCGAACCATTCGATGACCACGGCGTTCAACGACGGGTTCGATTGCTCGATCCGCTCGATCGCCGCCTCCAGGAGCTCGCTCGGCGTGACCTCGCCCTTGGCCACCAGCGTCGCCTGGTCTGTGGCATCCATCCACCGTGTCTCATCGGCAAGACCACTCATGGCTCCCGGTGTACCACTTCATTTCTAAGGACACATCGCGTCAGCCGACGCGTTGTAGAGCGATGCGGGCTCATGTGACAAAGACCGCTATGCACGAGTCGCGGTTGCACCGAGCCGGCTTTACGCTCGTTGGTTACACGAACTTAACGGGGGTTTTGTTGATGAGTGCTGCCAGGGGGCTTGTGAAAAGGCAAAGTCTGTCCAAACACAGACTTGGCCTAGTTGCGTCGGCCGTTTGTCTCGCCGTAGCGTCCTGTTCGGAAACAGCGTCTCCGCCTGCGGCCACACCAACTACTTCGAATTCGACAAGCACCACCAGTACGGTTCTCCCGCCCGCGCCGGTAACAGGCCCTTTGGAGAAAGATTGGAAAAGCTACGGTGGAACGGCCTACTTCGGTTGTCCCGAAAAATTCTCACTCAGCAAATCAGCACTCGAGGACATCCGCCCCAAAGTATTCGATACTAAAACAGGACAATACGTAGCGCCGGCCATCCCCACGGTTCGCGCCGGCGAGAATCTAACCGGTGGCATGTGTGCGCTGACGGGCACAACGGACGATATGAAGGTCGTCTACGTGGTAACGACCCTCAAACCGGCGCAAGCGTTAGAACCCGAAATCACCAAGGCGACCGCATACGCTTTCGATTTCAAGACGGGCCAGCCGTTGGCTACCAAAGAACTGCAGCCGCCGACCCCCAACCTGAAATTGACCGATGGGAAAGAGTGGGGGCTGGTCGCGACCACATCGGGTGTGGCCTGGTTAAACGCCTTCACCGACGGGCACGTCGCTGCGTCGCCGCCACGGACCGTAATTCTCTCCAATACCGACCTGTCGATGATGTGGAATGACCCGCAGCCGGGCCGGGTGTGGCAAGACGTTCTTTCATTTCAACGAAACACTGAGGTTGGCAAGACGTCGGGCGCCGAGCTGCGCCGGCCGAACGGCGAAGCGATATATCAGGACAACGATATATCGACTGTCGATGCCGAGTTATCCGACGGCCCGGATAAACTAGTGAAGATCACACACTGGGATTCGTACAGCCCCGCAGTCGTATCGACAATGTTCTATGACCTGAACGCAAAGTCCATCATCAAGATCGGAGACTCGGACAGGATTTCCGGCGGCGGATTGGCCGCAACGTTGTCGGACGGGAAGTTATTCGTTGACGGTCGCAACTCGGATAATTCGCAGTTCGGCTTCGGGGTGTGGAACCTGCGCACGCAGCAGTGGGATTTGCTGAAGACTCGAGATGACGCGAAAAAACTGTCGATTTCCAAATTGGCGTTCTTTGAAGATCACCTCTACATCACGAACGTTGGCAACACGTTTGCGGTCCTCGCCCTGCCCGCGACCGATCCGGTCTCGTCGACCTGGGCCGTCCGCCCCTTCGCGCGGATATCGGGCTGGACACTGGTATGCCGCGGCGAGAATGCTGCGGCCTTGAACGGAGAGTGCAAGGAAATCGTGATGGTCCAAGACCAGGACGGCCACTATCCCGGACCCTGGTTCTGAACTTCGTCGTCGGTTTTTCCAGCGTTCAGATCCAGCCGAGGGCTTGGGGGATCATATAGAGCCCGAAGGCCATGACAAGCAGACACAGGGCGCGGGTGGTGTATTTGCGTAGTCCGCGCATACGCCACTGCGCGGGTAGCGCTTGGGCTTCCAGCGCCAGCAACAGGCCAAGCACGACGGGTAGCAGCAAGGCGTTCATGACTTCGACGTCCACGGCCAGATCGACCAAGTCGGCGCTGCCCAAGACAAGCGCGGCGCCGATGACGTGGGCAAGCGCGTACGTGATGTAGAACTTGGCGGTGGCGCGGTTGGGCCGCTCGTTGAGGGTATGCCGCCACCCGAAGACCTCCGAGAGTCCCCACGCACCGGCGAGGGAGGCGACGATTGCGGCGACCAGCGCCGCGCCAAGCATCCCCAATCCGAACAGCACGGTGCCGCCGACGTGGCCCAGATATGGGGTGAGCGCGTGCGAGATCTCGCCGACGGTCTGCAGCGTCGTTTCGCCGTTGTGTGTCCCGATCGTCGCGGCGACGGTGACTACCACCGCGATCATGATCAGTTGGGTCAGCACCGCGCCGGTGGCGGTGTCGTAACGGGCCTGGCGGATCGTGGCCTCCGACAGATTCTTGTCGACCACCGCGCCCTGCTGATAGAAGATCATCCAGGGCATGATGACTGCGCCGACGTTGGCTGCGAGCAGCAGCAGATACGACGAGTTGCCCAGCGGCATCGACGATAAGCCGTCCACAAGCGCTTTCGGTTGAGGCCGGGACATGACCATGGCGACCAGAAACGCCAGTTCGGCCGCGCCGACGACAAGACCGATGCGTTCGACGCGCCGATAGCTGCCGGTCAAAGCCAATGCCAGCAGCGCCACGGTCGCGACCGGGATGCTCACCCGGCGCGAGACCCCGAAGAGTTCACCAACCCCGGCGACGCCGGCGAACTCGGTGAGCAACGCTCCGATCGCCGACGCGAACAGGGTGAACGCCGAAATCCACGCCCAGCCGCGGCCGAACCGTTCCCTGATCAGCGCACCGTGTCCGCGCCCGGTGACGATTCCCAGCCGCACGGTCATTTCTTGTACGACATAGAGGATCGGCATCAAAATCAGCTGCGGCAGCACCATCCGATAGCCCCACTGAGCGCCGGACTGCGACGCGGTAATCAGCGACCCCGCGTCGGTGTCGGCCAACATCACCACCAGACCCGGGCCCCACACCGACAACAGACCCCACCGCAGCCATCGGCCACCACGAGACACCGATTCCAGCGACCGACCGTCGAGTGCACCCTCCACCGGTGCGGTTGTATCGGTCACCCTCGGCTAACCCCTTCGTGCGACAGCAGCCAGATCAGCAAACGTCGAATCATAGCGGCGTTCGCACCGCCCGACCCGTGGACAATAAAGTTAGCCTGGCCTAAACCGGCGGTTGTTACCGGCCCCGCTTTGCGCTGCCGCTCGTGCGGCCCCGGCTTCCACGGCCTCGTCGACCGTGGTGCCGTTGCGGCAGGTGTCGGGGCCGCTCAAGGCGGCTGAATTTGGTCACAACCTGCTCGCGACCTCCGGTGAACGAGCTATTAATCCGCGGAAAGTGCCATTCCCAAGAATGCGTTTTCATTCTCGAAAATGCGATGGTGCTTCTCAAATAGCGAGAGTACGTTATCGGAGTATGCAAACGGTCCGCAGCTTCTGTCGCGTCTGCACTTCCGTCTGCGGCATTCTCGTCGACGTCGACGGGGACGAAGTGATCCGCGTCCGCGGCGACCAGGACCATCCGTTCTCGCACGGCTACACCTGCCCGAAGGGTCGTGCGCTGCCGCTGCTGCACCACCACCCAGACCGTCTTGAACGGCCTCGGATGCGGGTGGACGGGCGGCTGCAGGACACCACGTGGGACGACTGCCTGGACGATCTGAGCACGCGGCTGAAGGACATCATCGACCGTTACGGGCCCGAGTCGGTCGCGTTCTACTTCAGCACCATGGAGAGCGCCGGATTCCGGATGGCCGAAGCCCTACACGCGGCGATCGGCACGCCGGCAAAGTTCAGCCCGCTGACCATTGACGGCACCGCTAAACCATTGATCTCGGATCTGGTGGGTGGATTCATCGGGCTGTCCGGCCGAACGGATCTCGACAACGCCGACTTTCTGATGCTTGTCGGCGTCAACCCGGTGGTCTCACATGGCCACGCGATCTCGATGCCCAACCCGACGGGCACGGTGCGCGACATCGCCAGGCGCGGGCAGGTGTGGGTGATCGACCCGCGGCGCACGGAGACCGCGCGACTGGCCACCGGCCATCTGGGGCCGCGCCCCAGTACCGACCATGCGGTGCTGGCCTACTTGGTTCGCGAGATTCTGCGTGACGGCATGAAGACGGATGTGCCGGTTCAGGGTATCGACGCGCTGACGGCCGCGGTCGAGCCGTTCACCCTCGAGTACACCGCGAGGTTCGCCGATGTGGCGGAGACCGAGCTGACGCGGCTGTGCGCGGCGGTGCGCGCCGCCAAATGTGTCGCGATCGAAACCGGGACCGGCGTCACCATGACGGCCGACCGAGCCAATGTCACCCAGTGGCTGGCGTGGGTGCTGATGATCCTCACCGGCGCGATGAACCGGCCCGGCGGGACGTGGTTCCACCCCGGATTCGCCTACCAGCTCGAAACTTTCGGCGAGTTGCTGCCGATCACACCGGTCGAGGGATCGTTCGGTCCCGGCCCACGCAGCCGCCCGGAGGCGCAGGCGTTCATCAACGAATGGCCGTGTGCCGTGCTGCCCGACGAGATTGCGGCGGGAAACATCCGCGCTCTGATCAACGTCGGCGGGAGCTTGGTGACCAGCTTCCCGGAGACGGGCAAGCTGATACCGGCCCTTCAGCGCCTCGAAGTGTTCGCCACCACGGAGATCATCAACAACGAGACCACGGAGTTGGCCACCCATGTGCTGCCGACCAAGGATCCATTGGAACGGCCCGACATCACCATTCACGACATACTGAGTTCGCGCGTGTCCGTGCAATACAGCCCCGCCGTCGTCGACCCGGTCGGCGAGCGGCGGTCGATGTGGTGGGTCTTCGCTGAACTCGGTAGACGGCTGGGCTACAACCTCGGCAATCTCGGGGACCCGAACAGCAGCACCGACGACGACGTGCTCTCCGTCCTGCTGGCCGGTGCCCGGTGCACGTTCGACGAGGTGGCGGCCACGGGTTGGGCGGAGGCCGACCGGGAGCTCCCCGCTGCGTGGGTCGACCAGCACATCGAGCGGATGGGCGGCTGGCGGCTGGCCCCACCGCTGCTCGTCGATCAGCTCGCCGCGCTCGAGCCACCCGCGCCACTGGTCATGGTGCCGCGCCGGCAGCGGAAGAAGCTGAATGCACAGCTCGACTTTCTCGGTGAACCCGCCGAGATCATCATCCATCCCGACGACGGCGCTGCCGCCGGCGTCGTCAACGGCCAACCGGTAACCGTCCGCAGCGCGAACGGGGAACTGACCGGCATCGCAAAGGTTGACGATTCGATCCGGCGTGGAGCGGTGTCGATTCCGCACGGCCACCATGAGGCCAACGTCAATCGCCTGACCAACAAGGACGACATCGATGTGGTGACAGGCATGGTGCGCTATTCCGGTATACCCGTCAGCCTGCACCCGGCGTAACCCAATCCTCGAGCGTGGCAAGCCTCCCGGCGGGGCCATCGAACTTGGTGGCAGGTGCACTGGTCGGGCTGACAGTGTGTGGTTTCACGACATGGTTGGCAGCTGTCTCGCGACATAGTTGACACTCTGCAAGTCGGGGAGGTCCGCCATATCGAAGGCGCAGCTCGTCATCACCGCAGTGGTGCTGGAGGGACACAGCAAAAGCGAAGTCGCCCGTGATTACGACGTCCCCCGCTACTGGGGCCAGCAACTAGTCAGACGCTACGAAGCTGAGGGGCAGCGGCCTATGAAGCTCGCTCAAGCGGGCTAGAGCAGTCCGAGCCGTTGCAGGTCGGTGACGTATTTGAGGATGATCGGCGCCGAGACGTGCGGGATGTCATTGTCGGGCCCGATTTTGGCTTCTCGCACCACTGCACGGAATCGGTCGGCCGGCGCGAAGGCCCCGCGGATCGGCTCTGGGGGCTGTAAATCCTTGAGATTGTGCAACGGCAACATCCACAGCGGCGAGTGCTGGCGTTGTCGATCCGACAGAGCACGCAGGCCGGTCTCAAAGCGCTGCACCCACTCCCCAAAGTCAGGGATGCGCTGGATCGGATACCCGGCCTCGATCAGCCAATCGACATACTCATCAAGCCCGATGCCGTCGTCGTGGGGGTTCATCACGTGATAGGTCTCAAACCCGTCGACCACCTGAGCCCCCAACGTGGCGATCGCCTCGGCGACGAATCCGACGGGCAGCCCGTCGAAGTGGGCGCGCTGCCGGTTACCGCCGGCGTCGAGCCGGTAGAACGAGCCGGGCGCGATCCCGGTGGCCACCACGCTCAGCACCATCCGGGTGAACAGGTCCGACACGTTGAGCTGACCCGCATACGTGGTGTCGGCCAGGATCATGTCGCACCGAAACACCGACACCGGCAACCCGCACAGGTCGCTGGCCTCGCGCAGCAGCACCTCACCGGCCCACTTGCTGGTGCCGTAGCCGTTGGCGCCGATGCTGCGGGTGGGGCCGATGACCCGGATGTCGGCATCCTCGGTGAACGCCGACGGCTCGACCTGATCGCCCACGCTGGCCGTCGACACGTACGTGTAGGGCTTCCCCGGATCGGCGCCGCGGAAAGACCATGATGGCCACGATCCTCGACTCCCTCGCACCGCGGTTCCCGCGGGGCTGGAAGAACTGGCCCAACTCCGCTGAACCCTGCAGCGCCGACGCCCGACGTACTGGCCTACTTCGACCACCAGACCTCCAACGAACCCACCGAAACCATCAACAGGCGCCTGGAAGCGCTACGCCGCAACGCCCTGGGCTTCGGAAACCTCACCCACTACCGAATCCGATCCCTACTGCACTGCGGCAACCTCACTCACCTAATCAATGCACTCTAAAACCGGGAGAGCCGGCAAATCACCAGAGATCCTGACAAGCCCCGGGAACTCCTTCACCGCAACACCGCCTTAAGCTTCTAATGAAAGTTTGAGTTGTTGGCCATACAGGCTGAGCGATCCGGTGGTCATCATCTCATAATGTCCGCAGCCGACCGAGTACACGGTAATGTCGCCAGCAACGTAAGGTCGCCAACTTTGTAGATGGGATGAATCGTTCTCATTTCCACTTCGCGCAGCGGAGAATATGACCATATCGCCATCAAACACATCAGGCACGTGGTCCAGGAGATACAACTGGTTAGCATTAACACTTTGAACCATCAACTCCAACAGCTGTTTTGGCGGAAGAGCAAACTCCACCACTTCTCGTTGTTGGTGAATTAACTCCTCCGCCTTTCGGTAGGTCAGAGGTTTGGACTCCTCTGGAATATCAATCCGAATGGACCGCAGGATTTCTTCCAGGATTTGACTCCCGTCTAAAGCTTGGTTTCTTACGGCGATACGGCCGTTGTGATTGGGCGTAGGGTCCAACAGTATAAGACGTTGAACTACGCATCCGCGTCGACGAAGCTCAATGGCGAGCTCGTGGGCGACGACGCCCCCAAAAGACCAGCCGAGAAGCTTGTAGGGCCCGGTAGGATAGAGCGCTTGGAGCCTGTCCACATAGCTTGCCGCCATGCTGCGAACTGATCCAGGTTCAGCTTCGCCATTTTGCGGGATTTGGTTAATTCCGATAATCGGGCAATCCAAATAATTGCCCAGAGCCCGATATGACCAGCTAAGCCCGAAACCGTCATGAATACAGCACAGCGGAACACCCGTACCCTCCTTGAGGACCTCAACAGGGACTACTTCCACCGTGCTGTCATGTCTGCCCAACCGCTGACTCAAGCTTCTCACGGACGGCGCGTCGAACACGGTGCGCACCGCAAGATGGGCATCCAGGCCGGTGTTGATCGCGGCGATCAGGCGCATCGCTGACAGCGAATCCCCACCCAAATCGAAGAACGAGTCGTCGACCCCGACGCGTTCGACACCGAGGACCTGGGCGTAGATGCCGGCCAGGATCTCCTCGACCGGGGTGGCCGGGGCGCGGTACCGATCGGTGTCCTGGTATTCGGGTGCCGGCAGGGCGCGGGTGTCGAGTTTGCCGTTGGGTGTCAACGGCAGCGCGTCGATCGCCACCACCGCGGCCGGCACCATATAGGCCGGGAGCCGCTCGGCCAGCGCGGCACGCACCGTCGCCGGGTCTGCGGTCCCGGTCACATACCCCACCAGGCGCTTATCACCGGGGCGGTCCTCACGGGCGATCACCACCGCCTGCTGGACCCCGTCCAGTTCGGCCAGTGCTGCGCGGACTTCCCCGAGCTCGATGCGATACCCGCGGATCTTGACCTGCTCATCAGCACGCCCCAGATACCGCAGCTGCCCATCAGCGCCCCAGCACACCAGATCCCCGGTGCGATACATCCGCGCCCCCGGGCCCCCAAACGGACACGCCACAAACCGCGACCCGGTCAACCCCGCCCGCCGCACATACCCACACCCCACCCCGGCACCGGCCACATACAACTCACCCACCACCCCCGCCGGCACCGCCCGCAACCACCCATCCAGCACAAACAACGCCGCCCCCGACACCGGCGCACCAATCGGCACCACCCCCGACCCCGGGGTCAACGGCGCACTCATCGACGCATACACCGTGGTCTCGGTCGGGCCGTAGGCGTTGACCATCACCCGCCCGGGCGCCCACCGATCCACCACCGCAACCGGGCAGGCCTCACCGGCCACCACCAACGCCACCGATCCCAAACCCTGCGGCGACAGCACCCCCACCGCCGAGGGGGTCTGGCTTAAGACACTGACTTGTTCAGCAACCAGTAAGGCGTGGAGGTCGTCCGGTGAGCCCGCCACCGACTCGGGCACCACCACCAGCCGCCCACCACCCAGCAGCGCACCCCAGATCTCCCACACCGAGAAGTCGAAGGCATACGAATGACACTGCGTCCACACCTGCCCCGGCGGCAGGCCGGCATCCAGGGAGTCGAACAGCTGGGTCACGTTGTGGTGGGTGACCGCCACCCCTTTGGGGACACCGGTGGTGCCCGAGGTGTAAATGATGTGAGCGATGTCCTCGGGGTCCGGCGCCGGCAGGGCGGTGCCCGGATAAGCCTGGATGCGGGGGTCGTTGACATCGAGGACCAGCAGCTCACACCCGTCCAGCCGCTCGGCCAGCCCGGTGGTGGTGAGCGCGGCGATCGGCCCGGCATCGGCAACCATGAACCCGATCCGCGCCGCCGGCATCCCCGGGTCGATCGGCAGATACGCCGCCCCGGTCTTCAACACCGCCAAAATCGCCACGACCGCCTCGGCCGACCGGGAAAACAGCAGCGCCACACACTCACCCGGGCCCACCCCCCGGCCGGCCAACAGGTGCGCCAACCGGTTCGCGGCCTCATCGAGTTCCCGGTACGTCATGCAGCGGCCCTCGCAGCTGATCGCCACCGCCTCCGGGGCACGGGCCACCTGCGCGGCGAACACCACCGGAACCGACCCCGACATGCTCACCGGCTGGGTCAACACCGCCCGGTTACCCCACCCATCCAGGCGGGCGTGCTCAGCCTCATCGAGCAGATCCATCGACGAGAGCCGCCGCCCCGGATCGGCGGTCATCGCCACCAACACCCGCCGCCACCGCTCGATGAGCACCTCGATGCTGGCCGTGTCGAACACATCGGTGCGAAATTCCACCGCCCCGCCAATCCCGGCGGGCTCACCGGCCTCGCTCCAGCGTTCGGCCAGGGAAAATGTCAGATCCATGCGGGCGGTGCGGGTGTCCACCGGCAGCGGCGTGACCTGCAGATCACCCAACGCCGGCTCGGCGGCGGCGTCATTGTCTTGCCCGGCGAAGTTCTGCCAGGCCAACATCACCTGGACCAGCGGGTCATGGGTCAGGGATCGGGTCGGGTTGAGCCGCTCCACCAGCACCTCAAAGGGCACATCCTGGTGCTCGTAGGCGGCCAGGCCGCGCGCTCGCACCTGGGCCAGCAGCTCGGCGACGGTGGGATCACCGGCCAAATCGACGCGCAGCACCAAGGTGTTGACGAAAAACCCCACCAGCTCATCCAGCGCGGGGTCGCGGCGCCCGGCGATCGGGAACCCCGCCGCCACCTCGCTGCTGGCGCTGATCTTGGACAGCAGCACCGCCAGGGCGGCCTGCATCACCATGAAGCTGGTCGCGTGGTGCTCGCGGGCCACCTGAGCAACCCGCTGCTGCAGCTCGGCCGGCCAGTCCACCGCCACCCTGGCGCCGCGGTAATCAGCAACCGGCGGGTAGGGCCGATCGGTGGGCAGCACCAGCCGCTCGGGCATCCCGGCCAGGGCCTGCTCCCAGTAGGCCAGCTGCCCCGCGATGCGGCTGTGGCTATCGGCCAGATCACCAAACTGCTCACGCTGCCAGAGCGTGTAATCGACATACTGCACCGGCAACGGCGCCCACCCGGGGGCCCGCCCCGCACACCGGCTGGCATAGGCCACCCCCAGATCACGCGCCAGCGGGGTGATCGACCAGCCGTCGGCGGCGATATGGTGCACGACGGCCACTAGCACATGCTCGTCGTCGGCGAGGCGGAAAAGCCGCGCCCGCAACGGGATCTCGGTCGCCAGATCGAACGGGTGACGCGCCGCTGCGTTAACGGCCTCATCCAGCCGGCTTGCCGGCCACCCGCTGGCATCGATGATCTGCCAACCGAAGTCGGCCCGCTCGACCGGCACCACCACCTGCTGCGGGATCCCCTCGACCGCGGGGAACAGCGTGCGCAGGCTTTCATGGCGGCCCACCACATCGGCCAGCGCCGCCCCCAACGCATCGGCATCCAGCGCCCCGCTGATCCGATAAGCGGTCGGCATGTTGTACACCGGTGAAGGCCCCTGCAACTGGTCCAGGAACCACAACCGCTGCTGCGCAAACGACAACGGCACCACCGCAGGCCGCTGCCGCGCCGTCAACGCTGCCCCCACCCGTTCCCCGCCATGCGCCGTCATCCATTCGGCCAACCCGGCCACGGTGGGCGCGTCGAACAACGCCTGGATCGGGACCTCGACACTCAGTTCAGCCCGGACCCGCGCCACCAGCCGCATCGCCAACAATGAATGCCCACCCAGGTCGAAAAACCCGTCATCGACGCCCACCCGCGTCACCCCGAGAACCTCGCCGAACAGTGCGGCCAACACCCGTTCCCGTCGATCACGCGGCGCCCGATACGCCACCGCGCTGATAAACTCCGGGGCCGGCAACGCCCGCCGATCAAGTTTGCCGTTGACCGTCAACGACAGCGACTCCACCACCATGATCGCCGCCGGCACCATGTATTCCGGCAACCGGCCAGCCACAAAGCCGCGCAGCTCAGTCACTCGTTCGATCGCTGACGGGTCGTTGACGTACCCGGCGAGGGAACCGACCCGTGTGGGGGGCAGGTATAGATCCGACAGCGCTGGCAGCGGGTAGTCATTGGGCGCTTCGGTGGCGTGGGTGTAGAGGAGGTCCACCAGGCCAGCGGTCGGCGACCAGGTCACCGCTGTGGCGTATCCCAGTTGCTGCCCCAGCAGCTGACACTGGTGCGGCAACACCGCATCGGGTGCGGAGATGCCGGCACGCAACTCGCTGACGGGCACCCGATCGCCGGCCTGGGCCAGCGCCCGCGCCAGCGCCACATCGGGCCATATCCCGCCATGAGGCACCCCGGTGACGCGCAGCTCCGGGAGGTGTTGCGACCGCAGATATTCGCCCAGCCCGGCGAGGCTTCCGAATCGCTGCCACGGTTCCGACGGTAGGTGTGCAACGGACCGCACCGGCACCGGCGCCTTACGCAGCACCACCTCGTATCGGTAACCGCTGAGTTCGTTGACCGACTGCATCTGCTTGAGCTGCACCTCCACCGCGGCGATGTCGGGAAGGTGCTGCGGCAAAGCCGCAAAGAACTCCGGCGCCAACAGCAGTTCCTGCTCGGCAAGCATTTGCCGGCGCACCCGCTCACGCACCACCGCGGCCGTGTCCTCGCCACCGGTGGTGTCGGCGCACAACACCCCGGTGGCGAACGCCCGCAACAACGACAGGTTCCGCACGTCGCCGATAAACAACGCCCCGCCCGGTGTCAGTAATCGCATCGCCACTGCCAGCACATCAAGCAGATACCCCGCGCTCGGGAAGTACTGGACTACCGAGTTGAGCACCACCACATCGAAATGCCCCTCCGGCAACCCATCGGCCACATCCGCCGGCTGCACCCGCAACCGCACCCGATCACCCCACGACTGCCCAGCCACCGCCGCCTGCAGTGTCCGGACCGCCGGCGCGGAGAAGTCCGTACCCCAATACTCGACACAACCCGGGGCCAAGTGCGCAAGCAGCAGCCCCGAACCCACCCCGATCTCCAACACCCGCCCGGGACCCAACCTCCCGATCCGATCCACCGCAGCCGCCCGCCATTCCCGCATCTGCTCAAGCGGGATCGGCGCCCCGGCATAACTGCTGTTCCAGCCCCCGAAATCCTCCCCCAACACTGCCGGCGCGCCCGCCGTGAACGTCAACCCCGAATACAGGCCGTCATACACTGCCTGCCACTGCTCAACTAGCTGCGCTTCTCCCTCCGGCTCCCGGACCAGCATCATCTCCCGATCCAGCACGACATAGCCCGCCAACAGCTTGTCGCTAACCCCCTCGACGGCACCCGGGACCGTGTGGGCGGTGACCACCGCCTGCGCCACCCGGGGATGGGCCGCCAGCACCGCCTCGACCTCACCGAGCTCGATGCGATACCCGCGGATCTTGACCTGCTCATCGGCGCGCCCCACATAGTGCAGCTGCCCATCGGCGCCCCAGCACACCAGATCCCCGGTGCGATACATCCGCGCCCCCGGCCCCCCGAACGGGCAGGCCACAAACCGCGACCCGGTCAAACCCGCCCGCCGCCAATACCCACACCCCACCCCGGCACCGGCCACATACAACTCACCGACCACACCCGCCGGCACCGCCCGCAACCAGCCATCCAGCACGAAAACCCCGAGATGGGCCAACGGCACCCCGATCGGGCTGACCGTGCTGTCGACGTCGCCGGCGAGGATCTCGCGGAACGAGGCATGCACCGTCGTCTCGGTGGTGCCATACATGTTGATCAGCCGCGGTGATCCCGGGTGGTTGTGCAGCCACGTCCCAAGACGCTGGGGTTCCAGCGCTTCGCCGCCGAACACCACGGTCTCAAGCTTGAGCTGAGATCCCAGCTCGGGTGATAGCGCATCGACGGTTTGCAGCGCATAAAACGCCGAGGGGGTCTGGCTTAAGACACTGACTTTTTCAGCAACCAGTAAGGCGTGGAGGTCGTCCGGTGAGCGGACCACCGACTCGGGCACCACCACCAGCCGCCCACCATGCAACAGCGCACCGAAGATCTCCCACACCGAGAAGTCGAAGGCATACGAATGAGACTGCGTCCACACCCGTCCCTGCAGCTCCAGGCCGGCATCCAGTGAAGCCAATAGCTGGGTCACGTTGTGGTGGGTGACCGCCACCCCTTTGGGGACACCGGTGGTGCCCGAGGTGTAGACGAGGTAGGCGATGTCCTCGGGGGCCGGCGCCGGCAGGGCGGTGCTGGGTTGGCTGTCCACCGCCGGGTCGTTGACATCGATGACCCGCAGATCGCACCCGTCCAGCCGGTCGGCCAGCCCGATGGTAGTGACCGCCGCGATCGGCCCGGCATCGGCAGCCATGAACCCGATGCGGGCCACCGGCAGTGCGGGGTCGATCGGCAGATACGCCGCCCCGGTCTTGAGCACGGCCAAAATCGCCACGATCGCCTCAGCCGACCGGGAAAACAGAAGCGCCACACACTGTCCCGGGCCCACACCCTGACCGGCCAACAGGTGCGCCAACCGGTTAGCGGCCTCCTCGAGCTCGCGGTACGTCATGCAGCGGCCCTCGAAGGTCACCGCCACCGCCTCCGGGGCACGCGCCACCTGCGCGGCAAACACCACCGGAATCGATACCGGCATGCTCGCCGGCTGGGTCAACACCGCCCGATTGCCCCACCCATCCAGCCGGGCGTGCTCACCGGCATCCAGCAGATCCACCGACGAGAGCCGCCGGGTGGGCTCGGCGGTCATCGCCACCAACACCCGCTCCAACCGCTCGATCAGCGCCGTGATGCTGGCCGCATCGAACACGTCGGTGCGAAATTCCACCGCCCCGCCGATCCCGGCGGGCTCACCGGCCTCGGTCCAGCGTTCGGCCAGGGAAAACAACAGATCCCAGCGGGCCGTGTGGGTGTCCACCGCCAGCGGCGTGACCTGCAGATCACCCAGGGCCAGCCCGGCGGCGAGGTCATTGTCCTGCCCGGGGAAGTTCTGCCAGGCCAACGCCACCTGAAACAGCGGGTGATGGGTCAGGCTTCGAGTAGGGTTGAGCCGATCCACCAGCACCTCAAAGGGCACATCTTGATGCTCGAAGGCGGCCAGGCCGCGCTGTCGCACCTGGGCCAGCAGTTCGGCAAAGGTGGGATCCCCACCCACCTCGACACGCAGCACCAAGGTGTTGACGAAAAACCCCACCAACTCATCGAGCGCCGGGTCACGGCGCCCGGCGATCGGGAACCCGACGGCCACCTCGGGGCTGGCGCAGATCTTGGATAGCAGCACTGCCAGGGCTGCCTGCACCACCATGAAGCTGGTCGCGTTGTGCTGCCGGGCCACCGCGCGCACCCGCTGCTGTAACTGCGCCGGCCAATCCACCGCCACACTGGCTCCGCGGTAATCAGCAACCCGCGGATAGGGCCGATCGGTGGGAAGCACCAGGCGCTCGGGCATCCCGGCGAGGGCATCCTCCCAGTAGGCCAGCTGCGCGGCGATCGGACTGTCGCCGTCGGCCAGATCACCAAACTGCGCGCGCTGCCAGAGCGTGTAATCGACATACTGCACCGCCAACGGCGCCCACCCCGTGGCCCGGCCCTGCCGCCGCGCCCAATACGCCTCACCCACATCACGGACCATCGGAGCCAGTGACCACCCATCAAAAGCAATGTGGTGCACCACGATCCCCACCACATACTGCTCGGGGCCCACCGAATAGATCTGCGCACGAATCGGGATCTCGGCCGACAAATCAAACCGATACCCCGCCAGCGCCACCAACTCACCGGCCAAATCCTGCTCCGGCAACGACACCGCCGCCGCGTCCCCGCGCCGCCACATCCCCGCCCGGGCCGGCAACACCTCCTGGAACGGCACACCGCCAATATCGGGAAAGATGGTGCGCAGCGATTCGTGGCGGGCGATGACATCATCGAGGGCCGCGCCCAGCGCCTCGACATCCAGCGCCCCGCTGATCCGAAAAGCGGTCGGCATGTTGTAGACCGGTGAGGGCCCCTGCAACTGGTTGAGGAACCACAACCGCTGCTGGGCAAACGACAATGGAACCACCGCGGGCCGCGGCCCGGCCACCAACGGCTTACGCCCACCTGAACCCTCACCGATGCGGGGCGCCAACTGGGCGACCGTGGGCGCGTCGAACACGGTGCGCACCGCAAGGCCGGCATCCAGGCCGGTGTTGATCGCGGCGACCAGGCGCATCGCCGACAGCGAATCCCCACCCAAATCGAAGAACGAGTCGTCGACCCCGACGCGTTCGACACCGAGGACCTGGGCGTAGATGCCGGCCAGGATCTCCTCGGTGGGGCTGGCCGGGGCGCGGTACCGATCGGCATCCTGGTATTCGGGTGCCGGCAGGGCGCGGGTGTCGAGTTTGCCGTTGGGTGTCAACGGCAGCGCGTCGATCGCCACCACCGCGGCCGGCACCATATAGGCCGGGAGCCTCTCGGCCAGCGCGGCACGCACCGTCGCCGGGTCTGCGGTCCCGGTCACATACCCCACCAGGCGCTTATCACCGGGGCGGTCCTCACGGGCGATCACCACCGCCTGCTGGACCCCGTCCAGTTCGGCCAGTGCTGCGCGGACTTCCCCGAGCTCGATGCGATACCCGCGGATCTTGACCTGCTCATCAGCACGCCCCACATAGTGCAGCTGCCCATCAGCGCCCCAGCACACCAGATCCCCGGTGCGATACATCCGCGCCCCCGGGCCCCCAAACGGACACGCCACAAACCGCGACCCGGTCAACCCCGCCCGCCGCACATACCCACACCCCACCCCGGCACCGGCCACATACAACTCACCCACCACCCCCGCCGGCACCGCCCGCAACCACCCATCCAGCACAAACAACGCCGCCCCCGCCACCGGCGCACCAATCGGCACCACCCCCGACCCCGGGGTCAACGGCGCACTCCTCGACGCATACACCGTGGTCTCGGTCGGGCCGTAGGCGTTGACCATCACCCGCCCGGGCGCCCACCGATCCACCACCGCAACCGGGCAGGCCTCACCGGCCACCACCAACGCCACCGATCCCAAACCCTGCGGCGACAGCACCCCCACCGCCGAGGGGGTCTGGCTTAAGACACTGACTTTTTCAGCAACCAGTAAGGCGTGGAGGTCGTCCGGTGAGCCCGCCACCGACTCGGGCACCACCACCAGCCGCCCACCACCCAGCAGCGCACCCCAGATCTCCCACACCGAGAAGTCGAAGGCATACGAATGACACTGCGTCCACACCTGCCCCGGCGGCAGGCCGGCATCCAGGGAGTCGAACAGCTGGGTCACGTTGTGGTGGGTGACCGCCACCCCTTTGGGGACACCGGTGGTGCCCGAGGTGTAAATGATGTGAGCGATGTCCTCGGGGTCCGGCGCCGGCAGGGCGGTGCTGGGTTGAGTGTCCACGGCGGGGTCGTTGACATCGAGGACCAGCAGCTCACACCCGTCCAGCCGGTCGGCCAGCCCGCTGGTGGTGACCGCGGCGATCGGCCCGGCATCGGCAACCATGAACCCGATCCGCGCCGCCGGCAGCCCCGGGTCGATCGGCAGATACGCCGCCCCGGTCTTCAACACCGCCAAAATCGCCACGACCGCCTCGGCCGACCGGGAAAACAGCAGCGCCACACACTGTCCCGGGCCCACCCCCCGGCCGGCCAACAGGTGCGCCAACCGGTTCGCGGCCTCATCGAGTTCCCGGTACGTCATGCAGCGGCCCTCGCAGCTGATCGCCACCGCCTCCGGGGCACGCGCCACCTGCGCGGCAAACACCACCGGAACCGACCCCGCAGACGTAGCGCCCGCACTCAACACCGCCCGGTTACCCCACCCATCCAGCCGGGCCTGCTCAGCGGCATCGAGCACATCGATCGACGAGAACCGCCGGGTCGGGTCGGCGGTCATCGCCACCACCACCCGCTCCAACCGCTCGATCAGCGCCGCGATGCTGGCCGTGTCGAACACATCGGTGCGAAACTCCACCGCCCCGGAAATCCCGGCGGGCTCACCGGCCTGGTTCCAGCGCTCGGCCAACGAAAACACCAAATCCATCCGGGCGGTGCGGGTGTCCACCGGCAGCGGGGTGACCTGCACATCACCCAAGGCCAGCTTCACGGGCTCATTGTTCTGCCAGGCCAACATCACCTGCACCAACGGGTGATGCGCCAGGGATCGGGTCGGGTTGAGCCGCTCCACCAGCACCTCAAAGGGCACATCCTGGTGCTCGTAGGCGGCCAGGCTGCGCGCTCGCACCTGGGCCAACAGCTCAGCGACAGTGGGATCGCCGGCCACCTCGACCCGCAGCACCAAGGTGTTGACGAAAAACCCCACCAACTCATCCAGTGCGGGGTCACGCCGCCCGGCGATCGGGAACCCCACCGCCACATCGCCGCTGGCGCAGATCTTGGCCAACAGCACCGCCAGGGCGGCCTGCATCACCATGAAACTGGTCGCGTGGTGCTCGCGGGCCACCCGCGCAACCCGCTGCTGCAACTCGGCGGGCCAGTCCACCGCCACACTGGCGCCGCGCTGATCGGCAACCGGCGGATAGGGCCGATCGGTGGGAAGCACCAGCCGCTCGGGCATCCCGGCCAGGCCCTCCCGCCAGTAGGCCAGCTGCCCCGCGATGCAGCTATCGCGATCGTCGAGATCACCCAACTGGGTGCGCTGCCACAACGTGTAATCGACATACTGCACCGCCAACGGCGCCCAGCCGGGGGCCCGCCCCGCACACCGGCTGGCATAGGCCGCCCCCAGATCACCCACCAACGGGGTGATCGACCAGCCATCCGCGGCGATATGGTGGGCCACCGCCACCAGCACATGCTCGTCGTCGGCGATGCGGAAAAGCCGCGCCCGCAACGGGATCTCGGTGACCAGGTCAAAACCGTGACACACCGTTTCCTCGATGGCCTCACCCAGCCGGCTTACCGGCCACCCAGTGGCATCAACAACCTGCCAACCAAAGTCGGCACGCTCGACCGGCACCACCACCTGCTGCGGGATCCCCTCGACCGCGGGGAACAGGGTGCGCAGGCTCTCATGGCGGCCCACCACATCGGCCAGCGCCGCCCCCAACGCATCGGCATCCAGCCGCCCACCCAGCCGCAACCCCACCGCCATGTTGTAAACCGGTGAAGACCCCTGCAACTGATCCAGGAACCACAACCGCTGCTGGGCAAACGACAACGGCACCACCGCGGGCCGCGGCCCGGCCGCCAACGCCTCCAGCCCACCCCCACCCCCACCGATACGCGCCGCCAACTGGGCAACCGTGGGCGCCTCGAACACGGTGCGCACCGCAAGGCCAGCATCCAGGCCGGTATTGATCGCGGCGACCAGGCGCATCGCCGACAGCGAATCCCCACCCAGGTCGAAGAATGAGTCGTCGACCCCGACGCGTTCGACACCGAGGACCTGGGCGTAGATGCCGGCCAGGATCTCCTCGACCGCGCTGGCCGGGGCGCGGTACCGATCGGTGTCCTGGTATTCGGGTGCCGGCAGGGCGCGGGTGTCGAGTTTGCCGTTAGGTGTCAACGGCAGCGCGTCGATCGCCACCACCGCGGCCGGCACCATATAGGCCGGGAGCCGCTCGGCCAGCGCGGCACGCACCGTCGCCGGGTCTGCGGTCCCGGTCACATACCCCACCAGGCGCTTATCACCGGGGCGGTCCTCGCGGGCGATCACCACCGCCTGCTGGACCCCGTCCAGTTCGGCCAGTGCTGCGCGGACTTCACCGAGCTCGATGCGATACCCGCGGATCTTGACCTGCTCATCAGCACGCCCCAGATACCGCAGCTGCCCATCAGCGCCCCAGCACACCAGATCCCCGGTGCGATACATCCGCGCCCCCGGGCCCCCAAACGGGCACGCCACAAACCGCGACCCGGTCAACCCCGCCCGCCGCACATACCCACACCCCACACCGGCACCGGCCACATACAACTCACCCACCACCCCCGCCGGCACCGCCCGCAACCACCCATCCAGCACAAAAAACCCGAGATGGGCCAACGGCACCCCGATCGGACTGACCGTGCTGTCGACGTCGCCGCCGACGATCTCGCGGAACGAGGCATGCACCGTCGTCTCGGTGGTGCCATACATGTTGATCAGCCGCGGTGGCCCCGGATGGTTATGCAGCCACGCCCCAAGACGCTGGGGTTCTAGCGCTTCACCGGCGAACACCACCGTCTCAAGCTTGAGCTGACGTCCCAGCTCGGGTGAGAGCGCATCAGCGGTTTGCAGCGCATAAAACGCCGAGGGGGTCTGACTCAACACACTGACGTGTTCCCTGACCAACAACGCATGGAAATCTTCCGGTGAACGCGCCACCGACTCGGGCACCACCACCAGCCGCCCACCACCGAGCAACGCGCCCCAGATCTCCCACACCGAGACGTCGAAAGCCAAGGAATGCCACTGCGTCCACACCCCCGCGCGCTCCACGTCAGCATCCACTGCCTCCAGCAGCTGGGTCACATTGTGATGCGAAATCGCCACCCCTTTGGGGACACCGGTAGTGCCCGAGGTGTAAATAAGGTAAGCGATCTCATCGGGGGCCGGTGCCGGCAGGGCGGTGCTGGGCTGGCTGTCCACCGCCGGGTCCTCGACGTCGATGACCAGCAGCTCACACCCGTCCAGCCGCGACCGCAGGCCCGCCGTGGTGACCGCCGCGACCGGCGTGGCATCGGCAACCATGAACCCGATCCGCGCCGCCGGCACCGCCGGGTCGATCGGCAGATACGCCGCCCCGGTCTTCAACACCGCCAAAATCGCCACGACCGCCTCAGCCGACCGGGAAAACAGCAGCGCCACACACTGTCCCGGGCCCACCCCCCGGCCGGCCAACAGGTGCGCCAACCGGTTCGCGGCCTCATCGAGTTCCCGGTACGTCATGCAGCGGCCCTCGCAGCTGATCGCCACCGCCTCCGGGGCACGCGCCACCTGCGCGGCAAACACCACCGGAACCGACACCGCAGACGTAGCGCCCGCACTCAACACCGCCCGGTTACCCCACCCATCCAGCCGGGCCTGCTCAGCGGCATCGAGCACATCGATCGACGAGAGCCGCCGGGTCGGGTCGGCGGTCATCGCCACCACCACCCGCTCCAACCGCTCGATCAGCGCCGCGATGCTGGCCGTGTCGAACACATCGGTGCGAAACTCCACCGCCCCGGAAATCCCGGCGGGCTCACCGGCCTCGGTTCCAGCGTTCGGCCAACGAAAACACCAAATCCATCCGGGCGGTGCGGGTGTCCACCGGCAGCGGGGTGACCTGCAGATCCCCCAACGCCAACCCGGCGGAAAGATCATTGTCCTGCCCGGGCAGGTTCTGCCAGGCCAACAGCACCTGCACCAACGGGTGATGCGCCAGGGATCGGGTCGGGTTGAGCCGCTCCACCAGCACCTCAAAGGGCACATCCTGGTGCTCGTAGGCGGCCAGGCCGCGCCCTCGCACCTGGGCCAACAGCTCAGCGACGGTGGGATCGCCGGCCACCTCGACCCGCAGCACCAAGGTGTTGACGAAAAACCCCACCAACTCATCCAGCGCGGGGTCACGCCGCCCGGCGATCGGGAACCCCACCGCCACATCGCCGCTGGCGCAGATCTTGGCCAACAGCACCGCCAGGGCGGCCTGCATCACCATGAAACTGGTCGCGTGGTGCTCACCGGCCACCGCGCGCACCCGCTGCTGCAGCTCGGCGGGCCAGTCCACCGCCACACTGGCCCCGCGGTAATCAGCCACCAGCGGATAGGGCCGATCGGTGGGCAGCACCAGCCGCTCGGGCATCCCGGCCAGGCCCTCCCGCCAGTAGGCCAGCTGCCCCGCGATGCAGCTATCGCGATCGTCGAGATCACCCAACTGGGTGCGCTGCCACAACGTGTAATCGCCATACTGCACCGCCAACGGCGCCCAGCCCGGGGCCCGCCCCGCACACCGGCTGGCATAGGCCACCCCCAGATCACCCACCAACGGGGTGATCGACCAGCCATCCGCGGCGATATGGTGCACCGTGGCCACCAGCACATGCTCGTCGTCGGCGATGCGGAAAAGCCGCGCCCGCAACGGAATCTCGGTTGCCAGATCGAACGGGTGACGCGCCGCTGCGTTAACGGCCTCATCCAGCCGGCTTGCCGGCCACCCGCTGGCATCAATGATCTGCCAACCGAAGTCGGCCCGCTCGACCGGCACCACCACCTGCTGCGGGATCCCCTCGACCGCGGGGAACAGGGTGCGCAGGCTCTCCTGGCGGCCCACCACATCGGCCAGCGCCGCCCCCAACGCATCGGCATCCAGCCGCCCACCCAGCCGCAACCCCACCGCCATGTTGTAAACCGGTGAAGGCCCGTGCAACTGGTCCAGGAACCACAACCGGCTCTGGGCAAACGACAACGGCACCACCGCGGGCCGCGGCCCGGCCACCAACGGCTTACGCCCACCTGAACCCTCACCGATACGCGCCGCCAACTGGGCAACCGTGGGCGCCTCGAACACGGCGCGCACCGAAACGCCGGCATCCAGGCCGGTATTGATCGCGGCGACCAGGCGCATCGCCGACAGCGAATCCCCACCCAGGTCGAAAAACGACTCGTCGACCCCGACCCGCTCCAGCCCCAGTACCTGGGCGTAGATGCCGGCCAGGATCTCCTCGACCGCGCTGGCCGGGGCGTGGTACCGATCGCCATCCTGATACTCCGGCGCCGGCAGGGCGCGCGTGTCGAGTTTGCCGTTAGGTGTCAGCGGCAATGTGTCGAGTGCCACCACCGCCGCGGGGATCATGTAGGCCGGGAGCCGCTCGGCCAGCTCGGCGCGTATCTTCGCCGGCTCGGCTGCCCCGGTGACATAGCCCACCAGGCGCTTATCACCGGGGCGGTCCTCACGGGCGATCACCACTGCCTGCTGGACCCCATCCAGCCCAGCCAGGGCCGCCTGCACTTCCCCCAGCTCGATGCGATACCCGCGGATCTTGACCTGCTCATCAGCACGCCCCAGATACCGCAGCTGCCCATCAGCGCCCCACCACACCAAATCCCCGGTGCGATACATCCGCGCCCCCGGGCCCCCAAACGGACACGCCACAAACCGCAACCCGGTCAACCCCGCCCGCCGCACATACCCACACCCCACCCCGGCACCGGCCACATACAACTCCCCCACCACCCCCGCCGGCACCGGCCGCAACCACCCATCCAGCACAAACAACGCCGCCCCCGCCACCGGCGCACCAATCGGCGGCACCCCCGACCCCGCTGCCAGCGGCGCACTCCTCGACGCCCACATCGTCGTCTCGGTCGGACCGTAGACGTTGACCATCACCCGCCCGGGCGCCCACCGATCCACCACCTCAACCGGGCAGAGCTCAGCGCCGATCACCAACGCCGCCGATCCCAAACCCTCAGGCGAGAGCGCCCCCACCGCAGACGGGGTCTGGGTGAGCACGCTGACCTGTTCAGCCACCAGCAAAGCGTGGAAGTCGTCCGGTGAGCCCGCCACCGACTCGGGCACCACCACCAGCCGCCCACCGTGCAACAGCGCACCCCAGATCTCCCACACCGAGAAGTCGAAGGCATACGAATGACACTGCGTCCACACCTGCCCCGGCGTCAGCTCCACGCCGGCATCCAGGGAGTCGAACAGCTGGGTCACGTTGTGGTGGGTCACCGCCACCCCTTTGGGGACACCGGTGGTGCCCGAGGTGTAAATAATGTGAGCGATGTCCTCGGGGTCCGGCGCCGGCAGGGCGGTGCTGGGTTGAGTGTCCACGGCGGGGTCGTTGACATCGATGACCAGCAGCTCACACCCGTCCAGCCGCGACCGCAGGCCCGCCGTGGTGACCGCCGCGACCGGCGTGGCATCGGCAACCATGAACCCGATCCGCGCCGCCGGCACCGCCGGGTCGATCGGCAGATACGCCGCCCCGGTCTTCAACACCGCCAAAATCGCCACGACCGCCTCAGCCGACCGGGACAACAGCAGCGCCACACACTGTCCCGGGCCCACCCCCCGGCCGGCCAACAGGTGCGCCAACCGGTTCGCGGCCTCATCGAGTTCCCGGTACGTCATGCAGCGGCCCTCGCAGCTGATCGCCACCGCCTCCGGGGCACGCGCCACCTGCGCGGCAAACACCACCGGAACCGACACCGCAGACGTAGCGCCCGCACTCAACACCGCCCGGTTACCCCACCCATCCAGCCGGGCCTGCTCAGCGGCATCGAGCACATCGATCGACGAGAACCGCCGGGTCGGGTCGGCGGTCATCGCCACCACCACCCGCTCCAACCGCTCGATCAGCGCCGCGATGCTGGCCGTGTCGAACACATCGGTGCGAAATTCCACCGCCCCGGAAATCCCGGCGGGCTCACCGGCCTGGTTCCAGCGCTCGGCCAACGAAAACACCAAATCCATCCGGGCGGTGCGGGTGTCCACCGGCAGCGGGGTGACCTGCACATCACCCAAGGCCAGCTTCACGGGCTCATTGTTCTGCCAGGCCAACATCACCTGCACCAACGGGTGATGCGCCAGGGATCGGGTCGGGTTGAGCCGCTCCACCAGCACCTCAAAGGGCACATCCTGGTGCTCGTAGGCGGCCAGGCTGCGCGCTCGCACCTGGGCCAACAGCTCAGCGACAGTGGGATCGCCGGCCACCTCGACCCGCAGCACCAAGGTGTTGACGAAAAACCCCACCAACTCATCCAGCGCGGGGTCACGCCGCCCGGCGATCGGGAACCCCACCGCCACATCGCCGCTGGCGCAGATCTTGGCCAACAGCACCGCCAGGGCGGCCTGCATCACCATGAAACTGGTCGCGTGGTGCTCACCGGCCACCGCGCGCACCCGCTGCTGCAGCTCGGCGGGCCAGTCCACCGCCACACTGGCCCCGCGGTAATCAGCCACCAGCGGATAGGGCCGATCGGTGGGCAGCACCAGCCGCTCGGGCATCCCGGCCAGGCCCTCCCGCCAGTAGGCCAGCTGCCCCGCGATGCAGCTATCGCGATCGTCGAGATCACCCAACTGGGTGCGCTGCCACAACGTGTAATCGCCATACTGCACCGCCAACGGCGCCCAGCCCGGGGCCCGCCCCGCACACCGGCTGGCATAGGCCACCCCCAGATCACCCACCAACGGGGTGATCGACCAGCCATCCGCGGCGATATGGTGGGCCACCGCCACCAACACGTGCTCATCGTCGGCGATGCGGAAAAGCCGCGCCCGCAACGGAATCTCGGTCGCCAGATCGAACGGGTGACGCGCCGCTGCGTTAACGGCCTCATCCAGCCGGCTCGCCGGCCACCCGCTGGCATCAATGATCTGCCAACCGAAGTCGGCCCGCTCGACCGGCACCACCACCTGCTGCGGGATCCCCTCGACCGCGGGGAACAGGGTGCGCAGGCTCTCCTGGCGGCCCACCACATCGGCCAGCGCCGCCCCCAACGCATCGGCATCCAGCCGCCCACCCAGCCGCAACCCCACCGCCATGTTGTAAACCGGTGAAGACCCCTGCAACTGATCCAGGAACCACAACCGCTGCTGGGCAAACGACAACGGCACCAGCGCGGGCCGCGGCCCGGCCACCAACGGCTCACGCCGCCCCGCATCCCCACCGATACGGGGCGCCAACTGGGCGACCGTGGGCGCCTCGAACACGGTGCGCACCGCAAGGCCGGCATCCAGGCCAGTGTTGATCGCGGCGACCAGGCGCATCGCCGACAGCGAATCCCCACCCAAATCGAAGAATGAGTCGTCGACCCCGACGCGTTCGACACCGAGGACCTGGGCGTAGATGCCGGCCAGGATCTCCTCGGTGGGGCTGGCCGGGGCGCGGTACCGATCGGTGTCCTGGTATTCGGGTGCGGGCAGGGCGCGGGTGTCGAGTTTGCCGTTGGGTGTCAACGGCAGCGCGTCGATCGCCACCACCGCGGCCGGCACCATATAGGCCGGGAGCCGCTCGGCCAGCGCGGCACGCACCGTCGCCGGGTCTGCGGTCCCGGTCACATACCCCACCAGGCGCTTATCACCGGGGCGGTCCTCACGGGCGATCACCACCGCCTGCTGGACCCCGTCCAGTTCGGCCAGTGCTGCGCGCACCTCACCACACTCGATGCGATACCCGCGGATCTTGACCTGCTCATCAGCACGCCCCACATAGTGCAGCTGCCCATCAGCGCCCCAGCACACCAGATCCCCGGTGCGATACATCCGCGCCCCCGGGCCCCCAAACGGACACGCCACAAACCGCGACCCGGTCAACCCCGCCCGCCGCACATACCCACACCCCACCCCGGCACCGGCCACATACAACTCACCCACCACCCCCGCCGGCACCGGGCGCAACCACCCATCCAGCACAAACAACGCCGCCCCCGACACCGGCGCACCAATCGGCACCACCCCCGACCCCGGGGTCAACGGCGCACTCCTCGACGCATACACCGTGGTCTCGGTCGGGCCGTAGGCGTTGACCATCACCCGCCCGGGCGCCCACCGATCCACCACCGCGGCCGGGCAGGCCTCACCGGCCACCACCAACGCCACCGATCCCAAACCCTGCGGCGACAGCACCCCCACCGCCGAGGGGGTCTGGCTTAAGACACTGACTTTTTCAGCAACCAGTAAGGCGTGGAGGTCGTCCGGTGAGCCCGCCACCGACTCGGGCACCACCACCAGCCGCCCACCACCCAGCAGCGCACCCCAGATCTCCCACACCGAGAAGTCGAAGGCATACGAATGACACTGCGTCCACACCTGCCCCGGCGGCAGGCCGGCATCCAGGGAGCCGAACAGCTGGGTCACGTTGTGGTGGGTCACCGCCACCCCTTTGGGGACACCGGTGGTGCCCGAGGTGTAAATAATGTGAGCGATGTCCTCGGGGTCCGGCGCCGGCAGGGCGGTGCTGGGTTGAGTGTCCACGGCGGGGTCGTTGACATCGAGGACCAGCAGCTCACACCCGTCCAGCCGCTCGGCCAGCCCGCTGGTGGTGAGAGCGGCGATCGGCCCGGCATCGGCAACCATGAACCCGATCCGCGCCGCCGGCAGCCCCGGGTCGATCGGCAGATACGCCGCCCCGGTCTTCAACACCGCCAAAATCGCCACGACCGCCTCAGCCGACCGGGACAACAGCAGCGCCACACACTGTCCCGGGCCCACCCCCCGGCCGGCCAACAGGTGCGCCAACCGGTTCGCGGCCTCATCGAGTTCCCGGTACGTCATGCAGCGGCCCTCGCAGCTGATCGCCACCGCCTCCGGGGCACGCGCCACCTGCGCGGCAAACACCACCGGAACCGACACCGCAGACGTAGCGCCCGCACTCAACACCGCCCGGTTACCCCACCCATCCAGCCGGGCCTGCTCAGCGGCATCGAGCACATCGATCGACGAGAACCGCCGGGTCGGGTCGGCGGTCATCGCCACCACCACCCGCTCCAACCGCTCGATCAGCGCCGCGATGCTGGCCGTGTCGAACACATCGGTGCGAAATTCCACCGCCCCGGAAATCCCGGCGGGCTCACCGGCCTGGTTCCAGCGCTCGGCCAACGAAAACACCAAATCCATCCGGGCGGTGCGGGTGTCCACCGGCAGCGGGGTGACCTGCACATCACCCAAGGCCAGCTTCACGGGCTCATTGTTCTGCCAGGCCAACATCACCTGCACCAACGGGTGATGCGCCAGGGATCGGGTCGGGTTGAGCCGCTCCACCAGCACCTCAAAGGGCACATCCTGGTGCTCGTAGGCGGCCAGGCTGCGCGCTCGCACCTGGGCCAACAGCTCAGCGACAGTGGGATCGCCGGCCACCTCGACCCGCAGCACCAAGGTGTTGACGAAAAACCCCACCAACTCATCCAGCGCGGGGTCACGCCGCCCGGCGATCGGGAACCCCACCGCCACATCGCCGCTGGCGCAGATCTTGGCCAACAGCACCGCCAGGGCGGCCTGCATCACCATGAAACTGGTCGCGTGGTGCTCACCGGCCACCGCGCGCACCCGCTGCTGCAGCTCGGCGGGCCAGTCCACCGCCACACTGGCCCCGCGGTAATCAGCCACCAGCGGGTAGGGCCGATCGGTGGGCAGCACCAGCCGCTCGGGCATCCCGGCCAGGCCCTCCCGCCAGTAGGCCAGCTGCCCCGCGATGCAGCTATCGCGATCGTCGAGATCACCCAACTGGGTGCGCTGCCACAACGTGTAATCGCCATACTGCACCGCCAACGGCGCCCAGCCCGGGGCCCGCCCCGCACACCGGCTGGCATAGGCCACCCCCAGATCACCCACCAACGGGGTGATCGACCAGCCATCCGCGGCGATATGGTGCACCGTGGCCACCAGCACATGCTCGTCGTCGGCGATGCGGAAAAGCCGCGCCCGCAACGGAATCTCGGTCGCCAGATCGAACGGGTGACGCGCCGCTGCGTTAACGGCCTCATCCAGCCGGCTCGCCGGCCACCCGCTGGCATCAATGATCTGCCAACCGAAGTCGGCCCGCTCGACCGGCACCACCACCTGCTGCGGGATCCCCTCGACCGCGGGGAACAGCGTGCGCAGGCTCTCCTGGCGGCCCACCACATCGGCCAGCGCCGCCCCCAACGCATCGGCATCCAGCCGCCCACCCAGCCGCAACCCCACCGCCATGTTGTAAACCGGTGAAGACCCCTGCAACTGATCCAGGAACCACAACCGGCTCTGGGCAAACGACAACGGGACCCGCTCCGGGCGCGGCATCACCCGCAGCGGCGGGCGGGCAGCACCGCCACGATGCCGGTGCAGATAGTCGGCAAGATCCCCGACGGTGGACGCGTCAAACAGATAGCGCACCGGCACTTCCCTGCCCAACGCCAACTGCAGCCGCGCGCTCACCCGGGTGGCGATGAGCGAATCCCCGCCCAGGGCGAAGAAATCGTCATCGAGCCCGACCCGATCCACGCCCAACACCTCGGCGAACACGCCGGCGACGATTTTTTCGGTTTGGGTCTGCGGCGCCCGGAAGGGTGTGGCGGCAAACACCGGCGCCGGCAGCGCCTTACGGTCGATCTTGCCCGAGGAGGTCAACGGGAACTCGTCGAGCACCACAATCTGAGTCGGCACCATGTAATCGGGCAACCACGCGCTCAACCGCTGACGCACCGCGCTGATTTTGGTGTTGGTGTGCGGGTCGTTGGCGTGGGTGGTGCGTTGGTGGGCCCCGGTGGAGGGCAGGTAGAGGTCGGTCAGCGGTGGGGTGTGCTGGCGGTGGGGGTCGGTGGGGGTGATGAAAACGGCATCCAGCGTGCCGGGTTGGGCGCCCCAGGTGATGGCGACGTGGTATCCGGTGGTTTGGCCGAGGCGGTGCAGTTGTTCGGGGGTGGCGGTGTCGGGGGGCGCGGTGGCGCTGGCGTGGGCGAGCCCGTCGGCTAGGGGTAGCCCGGCGGCGAGGGCGTGTTCGATGTGGACGTCGGTGATCACTCCGGCGCGGGGGATGTCGGTGATGCGGACGGCGGCGGGACACTGGGATGTCAACTGTTCGTGCAGGCCGCGCAGGCCCGCGCATTGGGTCCACGTCCAGGTGGGTTCGGCGGCCACCGAACGTACCGGTGTGGGGGTTTTGTGGACGACGACGTCGTAGCGGTAGCGGCTGAGTTCGTTGTCGGCCCATCCGCGTTTGACTTGGATGTCGAGTCCGGCCACTGCCGGGTTGTCGGTGGCCCAGGTGGTGAAAAACTCTGGGGCCAATAGTAATTCGGGTTCGCCGAGGATGGCTCGCTGGACTCGTTGGCGGATCTCGGCGGCGTCGGTGGCGGTGCCGCGGGCGAGCGCGATGCCGGTTTGGAACGCGCCGTGCAGGGTGTGGTTGCGGACGTCGCCGATGAACAGGGACCCGCCGGGGGCCAGCAGTTCCATGGCGTTGTCGATGACGCCGGCCAGATATCCCTCGTTGGGGAAGTACTGGACGACCGAGTTGACGACGATGGTGTCGAAGTAGCCGCGTGGCAGTCCCGCGGTGACGTGGGCGGGTTGGGTCAGCAGCTGGACCCGCTCCCGCCACGGGATCTGCAACCGCTCCAGCGAGCGGGCGAGGTTGTCGACAGCCACCGGCGACATATCGGTGGCGACATACTGATCACACTGCGGGGCGATCTGTGTCAGCAGCAGGCCCAAGCCCGCGCCGATCTCCAGCACTCGTCGCGGCTGCAGGGCCATGATCCGATCCACGGTGGCCGAACGCCACTCGACCATCTCGTCGAGCGGGATCGGATCGTCGGTGTAGCTGCTGTTCCAGCCCCGGAAATCCATCCCGAAGTCCGACCCGACCTCGGTGCCGTACAACTCGTCATACAGGTGTTGCCACTCTTCGACGCTTTCGGCGTCTTGGACGGCGGAGTCGGCGGTGGCAGTGTGATCCAGGGTGACATAAGCGACCAGGTGAGATCCGGTGGCGATGTCGTGCACGGTGACGGCGGCCTGACTGACCTGCGGGCAGGCCAACAGGGTGTTTTCGATTTCGCCCAGTTCGATGCGCTGTCCGCGCAGTTTGATCTGGGTGTCGGCGCGGCCGATGTACTCCAGGGCGCCGGCCGGCGTCCAGCGCACCAGGTCGCCGGTGCGATACATCCGTGTGCCGGGCGTCCAAAAGGGGTTGGCCACGAACCGTTCCCCGGTCAACGCCCTCTTTCCCACATAACCGTGTGCCAACGCCGGCCCGCCCAGATACAGCTCGCCCACCACCCCGACGGGGACCGGGTTCAGCCAGGCGTCGAGCACCAGCGCGCACACGCCGGGGATCGGAGCGCCGATGCTAATCGGCTGCCCTGCGACCAGCGGCGCACAGGTCACCCAGATGGTGGTCTCGCTGGGGCCGTAGCCGTTGAACATCCGTCGACCCGGCGCCCAGGCGTCCACCAACTCCCCCGGGCAGGGCTCCCCGACGGCGATCAGCGTGTCCACCCGATCCAGCCGGGCCCGGTCCAGCGTCGACAGCGCCGTCGGGGTCAGTATGGCCGCGTTGACCTGCTGGCCCTGCAGCAACGCGGTCAGCGGCTCACCGGCATACACCTGCGGCGGCGCCACCACCAATGCCGCACCTGACCCCGCCGCCAACAACAACTCGCCGATCGACGCATCGAAGGTCGGCGCGGCCGCCATCAGCACCCGCGCGTCCGCGCCCAACCCGAACAGCTCGCGTTGCGCCGCCGCCCAGCCCAGCAGACCGGCGTGGCTGAGGGCCACCCCCTTGGGGGCGCCGGTGGAGCCCGACGTGAAGATCACATACGCGGTGCTATCCACCCCCAGCGGCGACAGCCGCTCGGCGTCGGTGATCGGATCCGCGGACCGTCCGGAAAGGTCCAGACCGTCGATGCGCACCACCGGGCGCGCGCCGGCCGCGGCCACATCGTCGGCACCGCACGTCAACACGCACACCGCGCCCACCGCGTCCAACACCGTGGCGATCCGCTCGACGGGATGGGCCCGATCCACCGGCACATACGCCCCACCGGCCTTGACCACCGCCCACCACGCCACCACCAACTCCACACACCGATCCATCGCCACGCCCACCGCGCGCTCCGGACCCACTCCCGCTGCGATCATCAGCCGCGCCAACCGCGTCGACCACTCGTCAAGCTCGCGATACGACAACCCCCGCGCACCGTCGACCACCGCCACCGCGTCCGGCGCAGCCGCCGCCGCAGCCAACAACTGCGGCGCCACCCCCACCGGCGCGCCCACACCAGCACCAGACCACTCCGACAGCACCAGATCACGCTCACCGCGATCCAGCAACGACACCTCTCCCACCACCACCGACGCATCCGCCACCACCGCCTCGATCACCCGGCCAAACCAGGTGACCAAGCGCTCGATGGTGGCCCGGTCGAACAAATCCGTGGCATACGACACGATCCCGGCGGCCATCGGCGCGGCCGGGTCCTCGGTGGGCACCTCCCACAGCTCGATATCCAGGTCGAACTTGGCGGTGCGGGTGAACACCATCAGCGGCTCGACGTTGACCCCGTCGAGCGCCACCTCGGGGCGCACATTGTTCTGGAAGGCCATGAGCACCTGAAACAGCGGATGATGCGCCGTGGAGCGCACCGGGTTGAGCTGCTCGACCAGCAGCTCGAACGGAACATCCTGGTTGCTGTAGGCATCCAGCGCCTTGTGACGCACCTGCTCAAGCACTTCGCTGAACCGGTGCGCAGAATTGACACCCACCCGCAAGACCCACGTATTGACGAAGAACCCGACCAGCTCATCGAGCGCCTCATCCAACCGCCCGGCGATCGGCGCTCCCATCACCACGTCCTCACCCACCCCGACCCGGTGCAACAACACCGCCAGGACCGCCTGCAACGCCATCGAGGCCGTCGCGTTATGCGCCGCCGCCAGCCGCTTCACCCCCGCCCACACCAGCGGGTCGATGCGCAGCTCCACCTCATCACCGCGGTAACTGGGCACCGGCGGGCGGGCCCGATCCGTCGGCACCGACACCACCTCCGGCAGATCGGCCAACTCCTGCCGCCAGTACCGCAACTGCCCGGCAATCACACTGTCCGGATCAGACTCCGCCCCCAACCACTCGTGTTGCCACAACGTGTAATCCACGTACTGCACCGCCAACGGCGCCCACTGTGGGACCCGGCCCTGCCGCCGCGCCCGATACGCCTCGCTCACATCACGGACCATCGGAGCCAGTGACCAGCCATCAAAAGCGATGTGGTGCACCACGATCCCCACCACATACTGCTCGGGGCCCACCGAATAGATCTGCGCACGAATCGGGATCTCCGCCGCCAAATCAAACCGATACCCCGCCAGCGCCACCAACTCGCCGGCCACATCCTGCTCCGGCACCCACACCACCGCCGCGTCCCAGCGCCGCCACATCCCCGCCCGGGCCGCCAACACCTGCTGAAACGGCACACCGTCACTGTCGGGAAATATGGTGCGCAGCGATTCGTGGCGGGCGATGACATCATCGAGGGCCGCGCCCAGCGCCTCGACATCCAGCGCCCCACTGGTCCGAAAAGCGGTCGGTATGTTGTAGGTCGCAACCCCGCCCTCGAACCGGTTAAGGAACCACAACCGCTGCTGGGCAAACGACAACGGAACCACCGCGGGCCGCTGGCCAGCCACCAATGGCTTACGCCGGCCCGAACCCTCACCGATGCGGGGCGCCAACTGGGCAACCGTGGGCGCCTCGAACACGGTGCGCACCGCAAGGCCGGCATCCAGGCTGGTGTTGATCGCGGCGATCAGGCGCATCGCCGACAGCGAATCCCCGCCCAGGTCGAAAAACGAGGCATCGACCCCGACGCGCTCTACACCCAGTATCCGGGCATAAATACCGGCCAGGATCTCCTCAACCGGGGTAGTCGGGGCGCGATGACCACCGCCGGTGTCGGAGTACTCCGGTGCCGGCAGGGCACGGGTGTCGAGTTTGCCGTTGACCGTCAGCGGCAATGTGTCGAGTACCACCACCGCCGCGGGGATCATGTAGGCCGGTAGCCGCTCGGCCAGCGCGCTACGCGCCGTGGCCGGGTCTGCTGTCCCGGTGACATAGCCCACCAGGCGCTTATCACCGGGACGGTCCTCGCGGGCGATCACCACCGCCTGCTCCACCCCGTCCAGCCCGGCCAACACCGCCTGAACCTCACCCAGCTCGATGCGATACCCGCGGATCTTGACCTGCTCATCCGCGCGCCCCAGATACCGCAGCTGCCCATCAACGCCCCACCACACCAGATCCCCGGTGCGATACATCCGCGCCCCCGGCCCCCCAAACGGACAGGCCACAAACCGCGACCCGGTCAACCCAGACCGGCGCCAATACCCACACCCCACCCCGGCACCGGCCACATACAACTCACCGACCACCCCGGCCGGCACCGGGCGCAACCACCCATCCAGCACAAACAACGCCGCCCCCGACACCGGCGACCCGATCGGCGGCACCCCCGACCCCGCCATCAACGGGGCACTCCTCGCCGCATCCACCGTGGTCTCGGTCGGGCCGTAGGTATTGATCACCACCCGCCCGGGCGCCCACCGATCCACCACCTCGGCCGGACAGGGCTCAGCGCCGAGCACCAACGCGACCGGTCCCAAACCCTGCAGCGACACCGCCCCCACAGCAGAGGGAGTCTGGCTTAAGACACTGACGTGCTCACAGACCAGTAAGGCGTGGAAGTCTTCCGGTGAGCCGGCCACCTCTTCGGGCACCACCACCAGCCGCCCACCGTTCAACAGCGCACCCCAGATCTCTTCAACTGAGGCGTCGAAGGCATAGGAATGACACTGCGCCCACACCCCCGCCGGCGGCAGGTCTACGTCCAGTGACTCCAGCAGCTGGGTCACGTTGTGGTGGGTGATGGCCACCCCCTTCGGAACACCGGTGGTGCCCGAGGTGTAGATGATGTAGGCGATATCATCCGGGTCCGGCCCCGGCAAACCCCTACACGGATAAGCTTGGATTTGGGGGTCCTCGACATCGATGACCAGCAGATCATGCCCGTCCAGCCGCGACCGCAGCCCGGTGGTGGTGATCGCGGCGATCGGCGCGGCATCATCGAGCATGAACCCGATCCGGGCCGCCGGGTGCGCCGGGTCGATCGGCAAATAGGCCGCCCCAGTTTTCAGCACCGCCAAAATCGCCACGATCGCCTCAGCCGAACGGGAAAACAACAGCGCCACACACGCACCCGGGCCCACCCCATGAGCGGCCAACAGGTGCGCCAACCGGTTAGCGGCCTCATCAACCTCGCGGTAGGTCCACGAGTGCTCCCCGCACACCAGCGCCACCGCCTCGGGTGTGCGCGCCACCTGCGCGGCGAACAACACCGGAATCGACACCGGCGTGGGTGCGGACTGGGTCAACACCGCCCGGTTGCCCCACCCATCCAGGCGGGCCTGCTCAGCCTCATCGAGCAGATCGATCGACGACAACGACCGCCCCGGATCGGCAGTCATCGCCACCATCACCTGCTGCAACCGTCGCGCTAAATCGGAGACGTCAAAATTCGAGAACGGCTGCCCAGCGCCCGCCGTGCTGAGAAAAAGCTGATCACCGGCTCTCAGGAAGAACAACCCGAAGTGGCCCACAGGGCCAAAAGTGGTAACCACTGCCGATGCTGGCGCACCACCGAAGGCCGCAACAGTTGAAGACGGGATGAAATTAACATTTATCCCATGTGCCGCCCCCCTTGGGCCGAGGAGGCGGCCCTTGTCCTCAAGGACTTGCACCGGAAACCGCTGATGCTGCACCGCTTCCCGTATTCGCGTGTCAACATGCTCACAAAAACCGGCAACCGTAGATCCCGGCGAAACCCTCAACACCAGCGGCACCACCCCGGCAACCATCCCGGGCAGCGTCTTTGACTCCGGACGCACTCGCCTGCTGACCGGGAAGTCGAGCACCGCCTCTGAGCCCTCAGCGCACCACCCACGCACCAAAAGCGCGCACGCCGCGGTGATGACCGATGATCGAGGCACGTTCCACACGTGGGATAACTCTTCAACCCGGCGAAGCACCACCGGGTCCAATCGAACCGGCGCAGAAGGCCTATACGGATCACCCTCGCCCACGGCTTGGGGCAACCGATAATGCGGTCCGCTTTCCGGTGGAAGGTTCCTAGTCCAATAGGCCTGATCTTCCAGATAATCGGTGGACGCTTCGTATTCTGACTCGCAGCGAACCAGGTCCTGCAACGAGCCGAGGAAGGCAGGAGGAATGGGTGCGTCAGAAACAATTGCAGAGTAGACAGATGCAATCCGGTGAGCAACAAGCGCAATTCCGGATCCGTCTATGGTTATGTGGTGGAAGCACCCGAACAAGTAGAATTCATCGTCCCATGTTCGAAATAATGCAAATTTGAACAGCGGGCCAGCCAACGGCATTGGCGTGCGTTGGATCGATAATGCTATCCCACGGGCTTCCTGCACCGGATGGCGCGAGCCGCTCAGGTCATAGAAGGCCACCTCGACATCCGGGTAATCAATTGCCCTTTGGAAAACCTGGCCATCCACCTCGAAGAAAGTGGCCCGAACTGGTTCGGCCTCTGCCACCACTCGGCGAATCGCCCACTCAAGGCGATCGCGTTCTACCGTCCCCTCGATTCTCACGAGTAGGCCAAGCTGCCACTCCGTATCGAAGAAACCTAATTGCTGAGCAAGCCAAATGTCTCGCTGGCCGCGCGTGACTGGCAGTGCCCGGTCATCAACCTCCACCCGACTCCCTCTACCCACACGGTTTACCTATCAAACCTCCGGCCCGCTGACAGCCTCTCGCGCAGACTCTTCGGCTATATATCGCAATTTATCAAACCTCCGGCCCGCCGACAGCCTCTCATGCAGACTCTTCGGCCGTATGTCGGTCCAGTTCTGCTCCATGTAGTCCAGACACGCAGCGCGGTTCGCTTCGCCGTAATCCACCCGCTAGCCGGCTGAAACGTGGGCGAAGGTCGGCCGCAGGCTGTGTTGCTCCTCGGCGTTGACCAAGACGAAAAAGCTGCCATTGTCGTCGTCGAACGGATTGATGCTCGCCGGTTCTCCAGACCGTCTAGGACATGAGTAGAACAGTTCGAAACCATACGGGAGGCCAACAGGGTCGATCCGGGGTTTCGGCAAAGTTCCTGACGTGACCTATCAGGACTCCTGACACAGCTCAGTAATCGGTGCGCGGCGCAGGGTTCCGGCGCTGGTGACCTCCGGTGCGGTTAGCTTGTGTCCTTGCTGATTACGGTTCCGGTGTTGTGACTGGTGAAGCCCTATTCACAACAATCAAAACTTGCGGCCTACCGCAGCGTCAGCGCGCACGGCGCCGTCGTGGAAGCCGATCCGCACACTCTGGTCCTAAGGCTGTTCGATGCGGTCTTCGGTCGCTTGATGACGGCGCGCGCGTGCATCGATAACGGCGAAACCGCACGCAAGTCGGCTGTGCCGCACAACTCGGTGGTGCTGCTGGCGAAACTGCGTGGCAGCTTGGACATCGAGAAGGGCAATGCGCTGATGCGGAATCTGAGCGATCTGTACGAATACATGACGTGTCGCCCGGTGCACGCGAATCTGAACACCGATTCCGCCGCAGTCGGCGAAGTGCTGGGTTGCTCGGGGAAATTCGGGTCGCCTGGGCCGCCATTGCTTCGCAAGTGAGACCAGGGGTTGCGGCGAGCGCCGCAGGCAGCCGGCGCGGTTGTGTCTGACAACTGGGCGGCCCAGATGGTGATGGCGCTTAGGACGGCGCGGCTGCCTAATGGTCGGTGAGTGAATTTGCGCACGGTGACGAGGGGGGTAGCAACGATGCGAGTACCTGCGGCGATGGCTGTCGCGTTGACAGTTGCGGTGGCCGGATGCGGCAGCAACAGCCCGGTGACGCTTACCCAGACCGTGACGGTGACAGCGACAAAATCCGTCACCGCTGAACCACCGCTCGCGCCGGTCCCGTCCTTGCCGCCGCCGCCCCCGACCCTGACACATTGGGGCGGGGAGGGCACCTATACCTATGTCGTCGGTGACGTACCTATGTCGTCGGTGACGCCGACCGCGACGGGCTGGTGGCGATACCACCTGGCCGCTATCGAACCGCGACGAGCGGGCGCATTGGTGAGGGCATATGGAGGCGGTGCTCCGAACTGCAGTGCGGCGCAGGACACGAGAACAACGTCATTGCTGGGGACTCGCTGTTTAGTCCCGGGGCCTCAGTGGTAGACGTTCTGCCGACCGACGTCGCGGTTTTTCTGTTGAATGAATCGTTCACCCGGGTGTGATCGCTTGAACAGGGTAACGGCGCAGCGAACGAGGTCATCAGCGTCGCCAACGATGTGACGGCGCTGCACGGGTCGATGTCACAGGCTGAGGTCGTGGTGTACTGGGCGATCACCGACCTGTGCACCGACGAGATGGGCCAGCGCCAGGACCACTGGCGCGACGGTCAGTAATGCCGAACGCCCCCGGCCTGTGAAGCACGACAATCCGACGCCGTGAGCGCGTGCCCGGCTGAGGGTGAGCGAACAATCGACCTTTGGGTGCATCATGCCTTCGTGGCGCTGACCTCAAGGGAGCTAGGTGACAAGGCCAAGGATTTTGCAAAGGCCATCCTGAACTACTGGCCTAGCGGCGGCGAGGCTCCGCCAGTAGTGACGGGCGACGCGGTCTCTGCGGTGAAGGATGCCTCCGACGACGCGTCCCTGGCTACGGCACTCCGGGCCTTCGTCGATACTGCTTCCCCTTCCCTGGAACCCAAGAGGATCTGGGCCGATACGCCACTTGGAGTACTCCTTCGCGGGCTGTTCTCCGTGGCGAAGCAGTATCTGCGGTCTACCGATGCCCAAGAAGCTCTCAGCCTTTGCAATGACATTCGTGCGGCAGTCGATGATCCCGACAGGTTGGCTGGTCATCCGAACGAGCTAGCTGCAGCCATCATGGTGGTGGAAGATGCCGTCGCAGCGATTGAGGGCTATGCGGACGCGGCTCCCTTTGCCTTCGTCGACGAGGCATACCTCGCAAAGTACGGACTCCTTCAGGCCCTTCAGGTCGGGTTCGATGGGGCCGAAAGCGTCGCGACGTTCTCGGCGTCCGACTACGAGCCGACCGTGCCAAAGGCGGTAAAGCCGTACTTGTCGCCCGAAACATCGTCGCTGGACACCCAATCGGCGGGACAATGGGTGGCGAGTCCTGGCATCATTTTCACGACCGCGCCACGGCTCATGACAAGGCGATCATTCGGGTGATGTCGTTTTCGCGTAGTGACCCCGAGCGTTGGACTGGCCAGACTCTGCAAACGGATGAGTTGATCAGAGACGGTCTGCACGTCATCACACAGATTCTTTGTGATGCCCTCAATGACTTTGCAACAACCCGAGAGGCGTAACACAGCCTCGCCCACCCCTCACGTGCGCCGCAGTTCTGCGCCGTTTTCCACCGTTCTCCGCTGGCCACGAAACCGCTTGCGGCGGAACACAATACGTTGTTAGCAAACACGCCAACGGCGCTGCCGCGCAACAAAACTCGCGGATTTACAGTTCATACCTGGCGTTTGTGGCTGATTTCAGCTAGCCAGAGTTCATGCTGGTCGAGAGCTTGGGCTAGCCTAGATTAGCGTTGTTCCGCAACGTCTCTCGGGTTCAACCTAGTAAGTAGCGCTGACTATTGCCTGACTTGCGAAGGTTTGCAGGAAACCAGCGTTAAACCCTGGCTGCTGGGACGGTGCTGGGATGGGATTTGCCTGTGCAGCTAACTTTGCTGCTCAGCGCGGTGTCGACCGTAGCCCCGCCAAGGCGGTGAGTGCTGGGACGAACCGACAGGAGCCAGGATCACGCGGTTCGCCCGCGCGGGACGCCGGCTATTGTGAACCCTCGCCGATCCGCATGGCGCATGCCCACGACGACAGAGGACTGTCCCCAGCCTCCGGCTGCCGCAGGACCCGAACTGTGGATGCAACGACTTCGTGGTTTCTCGCGATGAATAGCCGTACGGCGTCGCTGCCAGCACCCATATTTATTAGGTTTATTACGTGTACACTCAAGACTGACCGTTTCGTGTTAGCGGTGATCCCGAGTCGTAAACACATTACACAAAAGATCAGCGTGCGATTCGCTCGTCGCCCGTTCCGCAACAATGTGTGCGGGCCGACTCCAGTAATCCGTAAGGACATACTCCATGGACTATTTCAACTTGTTTTCTCACCCCCAGGAGCCTGAGTTTGTCTCTTCAGGCGATACCCCAACATCGGCAGTGGAGCACCCCACTTTCTCAGACGGGCCCGGGGCGGATGCTCACGGCGCCACGGCGCCATCGCCATGAACGGCATGAAGGGGCCGCGGCGCTCGGCCCGTCCCGTGCGGATCGCCCTAGCCACCCTCTCGGGCGGCGAGATCGATGGAGCGTGGTGGCCTCACACAGCTTCGGTGGCAGGTGAACTGCTCGAGCTCATCGAGGCTTTGCATAGACCGACGGAACCCCTGTGGCAACAGGGCCTTCGCCAGCCCCATCCCGACCAGGATCCCGTGGGCGTGCTGAACGCGCAGTGGGCCGACCGGGGGTTGTCGTCTTGGACGGGGCTTTGTGAGACGGCGCATAACCATCAACGGCCCGGTGCAGGTCGTCGCCGACCCGGTCGAGATGGTGTCGCGCGAGATGCATGTCGTGCGGCTATACCTGGACCCCGAGGCCAAGAAGCGTTACTCGGCGATGGATTATTGGGAGAGTGAACCATGGGACACTTTGACAACGATTTTGAGACTTTTGCCGAAATGGCCGAATATCAGGTGGGGTTCGCCCGAAAGACCGTGGCTGCCAATGCCATTGATGCCACTGATGCGGCCAATCTGATGATGGCGCTGGGAATCCATCCCTGTCAGGAGGTCAAGGACGCACCGCTACTGGTTGGGGTGACTCAATATTTGTCACGAATAACACACAGGCCAACGCCGCCAGGGTCAGCCTGAACCGCCCCGGTGAGTCCGGAGACTCCGGACATCCCGGGGCGATTCAAAACGCAGGTTCACAGCTATGCGTATGTCTTGAGACATCACATGGTGGCAGGTGCAGGATTCGAACCTGCGTAGCTTTCGCGACGGATTTACAGTCCGCTGCTCTCGGCGTTTAGTGGTTCAAGCTGTGTTGGTTGTCAGACAAAACGCCAGGTCAGGCGGTTGGCTTTGTTGGCCACTTAAAGCTGTGGTCAGCTCTACTGCGGACGGTCTGCGGACGGCCAGGAATGACGAGCCAGTGCGGTTAAGTTAGGCATCGTCCAACAGCGTTGGCTGCCATACCTGCTCGGGCAACATGACCCGTACTCCTTCCACGGTCTGACCGAGCGGGAAGCCACAGTCCTGGGCCATGAGATATTCGCTGCCCAGGCGAATGGCGGCGGCCAGGTGAAGGGCATCGGCCCCGCCCAACTTCTTGCCCTTGGCAGAGAAGGAATGTGCAAGGTGGAGATCCTGGTCAACCCGTGCGGTGCACCGGTGGACATCGAGGCCATCGTCCTGCGCACCCGCAAGCATGCCCCCGCCGGGGGCAGCGGAGCACACTGGTTCGTCTTCCAAGGTGCCGATCAGCAGATCGGCAAGATCAGCCGCGACGGGTCCACCGAGCAGATCGTGCAGCGCTACCTGGAATCGGTCGAGGAGGCCAAGAAGGAGTTCAAGCGGCTGAAACGTCTTGGCATTGAGGGTATTCAGATCTGCCTGCCGGGCGATTGTGTTGATGGGTTCGAGTCCCTCCCCAGGTACTCCAAGTCGACACCCACTGCCCGTTCACGCCCCGCAGTCGGCGGGGTTGACGTAGCTGCCGTTGACCCTCTTGCAGAACGGGAACCCGTTGTCCCCGTTGGCGACACTGAGGAGCACGCCCCGGCCACCGTCGACCAGCGTGAGCGTCACATAGCTGCCAACCGGCGCTCTACCGCCACTAGTGATATTGCCGTAAGCGGTGGTGTCCGGCTGGGATGGTGGACCTTGTACGCTGCCGAGTTTGAAGTTCACTGAGCCCCCGTTGTACGTCTCATAGCCAGAGCCATCAGGGTTGATGCTTAGGCTTTCGCCGTGAGCACCCCATTGGCCGACAAACGGACCACCGGCCACCGCAAAGGGTTGACTTAGCTGGTCGGCATGCGCTGTGGGGGCGAAGGTGATGGCCGCTGCTGCGGTCATCCCTGCGATCAGTGCTTTCTTCATCAGAAGTGCCCTCCTGCTTGCACCGCCGCTAACCGTCAGGCCGAATATCACATACTTTCGATATTGGCAAGGTTGTTTCGATAAACATAGGGACCTGAAAATTGAGGAAAGAGGAATTTCGAGGACTCGCACGAGCCGCCTCCCCCTGTCTCCTTCTCCGGCGCACCTGCTGCTTGGTTCGCCGGAAGCCTTGTGGTGAGACGGGGCCGTCGAGGGGGTTGATTCTCCCGGCCCCGCCCACCCTAATGAGAGTTAGCGGGTCGGTCATCCGGCAGACTCGCTACTGGTAGCGGCTGGTGGGTGAGCACTTCACCGCCCTGGACGTCGAGTTGTTCGAGTCCTAAGAGAAGATCGTGCCCCCGCCGGTTCGCCGGGAGAATGGATCGCTGATGGGATGTCGTGCCCGCCGAGGCGGCGTGAGCACTGGTTCATTAGGTCGCCGAGAGTTCTCCTGCGCTGCTTGTGTGATCCGATAACCGCAGATGGGAGGGTGCATTGTTGTTCGTGGGAGACGACTGGGCCGAGGAGCATCACGATGTCGAACTGATGGACCAGGCGGGGCGCACGCTGGCCAAGGCACGGTTGCCAGAGGGCGCGGCCGGGGTCGCTCGGCTGCACGCGTTGATCGGCGATCAACTCCGAGAGGACACCGAGGAGGCCGAGGTGCTGGTCGGGATCGAAACTGACCGCGGGCCGTGGGTGGCTGCGCTGATCGCGGCGGGTTACACCGTGTACGCGGTCAATCCGCTGCAGGCGGCTCGGTACCGGGAACGGCACGGGGTGTCCGGCGCGAAAAGCGACACCGCTGATGCGCACATGCTAGCCGACATGGTCCGCACCGATGCGCATCAGCTGCGCTCGGTCGCGGCCGACAGTCCCGACGCCGAAGCGGTGAAAGTGGTTGCGCGAACACACAAGACGCTGATCTGGGAACGCACCCGCCACACCCAGCGGCTGCGACATGCGCTACGCGAGTACTTCCCTGCTGCGCTTGAGGCGTTTGACGACCTGGACGCTCCCGACGCGCTCGAGCTGCTCGGCAAGGCCCCTGATCCGGCGTCGGCGGCGAAGCTGAACCGCAGCCAAATCCGTGCCGCACTCAAACACGCCCGCCGCCGCGACATCGACACTAAGACCACACGGATCCAGACCGTGCTGCGCGGCGAGCAGATCGGTCGCGACACGGTGATTACCGGCGCATATGCCGCTACCACCCGCTCGGCTGTAGCGATACTCGGCGTGCTCAACGAGCAGATCAAGACCCTGCATGGGCAGGTGGAGGAGCATTTTGGCCGGCACCCGGACGCTGAGATCATCCTGTCCCAGCCTGGGATGGGACCGCTACTCGCGGCTCGGGTGCTCGCCGAATTTGGGGATGCCCCAGGGCGTTACGCCGATACGAAGGCACGCAAGAACTATGCCGGAACCAGCCCAATCACCCGCCAGTCGGGAAAGCGCAAGGTCGCTCTCGCCCGATACGTGCACAACGATCGGCTGATCGACGCCTTAATCTCACAAGCTCAGTCCGCGTTGCAGGCTTCGCCCGGTGCCCGCGCCTACTACGACAAACAGCGCGCCCGCGGCCTCGACCACCACCCCGCACTGCGCCAGCTCGCCAATCGGCTGGTCGGCATCCTGCACGGCTGCCTGAAAACGCGCACGCATTACGACGAGGCAACCGCCTGGTCACACCACAACCAGAATCGACGAACTGTCGCCGCTTGACATCCAAGCTCCTGGGATGTCTTCTCGGGCTAGCCCTGTTCTCCGGCAGATGGGCTTAGCACGCGGGAAGCCTTACCAAATTCCGATCCCGCTGGGCTGGTGGCCGATGCCAAACGGGTAGCCAACGCGATGCTCGAACACATCACGCCTAGACAGCTGCAGCGGCTGCAGGGCCCCCGTCTCATAACAGACGACATACGAGAGTCTCGAAACTCTGTGTCGGAACCACCGTGACCGCCGACGGTCCCTCGTGGAAGTGTCCAACCGCCTATCCTTAGAGAACCCTGGAAACGCTGGGGCCCGGGATCGGCGGAGGGTCGGATGACGACCGTAGCGGCGTGCCGGACGTGTGGCACCGAGCCCCTGGAGAACGCCCGATTTTGCCACGGCTGTGGCTCACCAGTCGACGAAGCCGATACCCGCGCGGAGTACAAGCAGGTCACGGTTCTGTTCGCCGACGTGGTCCACTCGATGGACATCGCTGCGGCGGTGGGCGCCGAGCGGCTGCGCGAAATCATGGCCAACCTCGCCGACCGCTGTGCCTCAGTTGTAGAGCGCTACGGCGGGACGGTGGACAAGTTCACCGGCGACGGGATCATGGCCCTGTTCGGCGCGCCGGTGGCGTTGGAGGACCACGCCATCCGCGCTTGTCTTGCGGCGCTGGGCATCCAGGAGGAGACGGAGCGGCTTGCCGTCGATGTCCACGCCCGCGATGGTGTCGAACTTCAGTTGCGGATCGGGTTGAACTCCGGGCAGGTGATCGCCGGTGAGATCGGTTCGGGGCCTTTCGGTTACACCGCCGTCGGTGAACAGGTCGGTATGGCCCAGCGGATGGAGTCGGTAGCCCCGCCCGGTGGGGTGATGCTCAGTGCGTCGACAGCGCGACTGGTTGATGGCGCTGCGACTCTCGGAGAATCTGAGCTGGTTCAGATCAATCAAGGGTGCCGACGCACCGGTACCCGCAGGTCTTCGTCGCGCCACAAGCGTTGCAGCTTCTCGTAACCAGCGCCGAGGGGCCCGGGGTCGTTTCACACCAAGCGTCGTCCTGGCGTGTGCCCCGTCACTTGGCCAAGAAGGCCGCGAGCGCAACGCAGATCGAGACCACAGCGAGCAACCCATTCGCGACGGTGAGGTACAGGATGTATTTGGCTAGTTTCTGATCCGCGCGTATCGCGCGCTCTGTGTCGCGGCGGCCAAGCTCATCGAGGTAGTAGCTCACGCTGGGATTGAGGGCATGGGCGATGTCATCGTGCGCCTTTATCAGGTCTTCGTCCGAGGCATCGCGCAGTTGCTGGAGCGTCATTGCCATGACGTCATGATGCCCCACACCACTTGACGAGCCTGCTCGACTCTGGCAAGTGCCGGCTGGATGGTGTGCAACCCCAGGTCACACTGAACTCGGTCCATTCCGTGGACCTGATGAGCGAGAGGTAGCGACTCGCGGGCGCACCCGAGGTTCTGCAGCCGCAACGGCCTGGCGGGCTGGCCAATCTGGAGGCGGCGGTGGCTGAAATGGCGCGCCCGATGAGGATCTTGCAACCGGGCGGTCACCATCAGTACCAGTAACGTCTGCCGCCGATCCTGCGATTGCCAAACTGCCCCAACAAGAACAGGATAATGCCGACAATGAGCAGAATCCAACCTCCCCAGACACATATCGTCTCTACGTTGAGCGGCACCCCGGTTAGCTTAGGCAAAAGTAGGTAGCCGACCAAGAGCAAGATGACGCCTAAGATAATCAATGCTGCCTCCATATTCTGATAGACGCCGACACGTTGACGTGTCTTGGAAGTCCGTATCCAGAATACGGACTCCAAGCGCGCTTCTTCTTCCATTTGCATCGCTTGCGAGTAGGTCACGGCTGTGACTGAAAGCTTCTTGGGCGCGCTCCTTAACTATTTGCTCTTGTGCGCTCTCCTTGCGGCTGGCGGGGCGCACCAAAAAAGCGCAGCTGGTATTTGTGCGTGGGCGACCCATCGCGGCAACAGCAGGGGACCTGGCAACATGTCGTGTCGTACTTCGACCCGAATGCTGCCGATGGCTACGGCCATGGCCAGTTGATACCGCCGTTGTGTGTGTGCGGTTCCCCGAAGAGTTGCCCACATTTAGCGTCCGGTGGGATGGTGCAGGCACCGTCATCATTCATCAATTGGCCCCCAAATGAGGAGGTCCTCCATTCCGTTGTTTAATGCAACGGCGGTCGGCGGTGGACCCGTGACCTCGAAGTAGATTTTGCCGGTCGATTCTTGGCCTTGGGCGATGGTGGCTCCGTTAATGCCGTTCGGGGTGTTGGCTTGCCACAGGACCTGGTAGTTGGTGCCGTCGTCGGCGAAGGCGTTCAACTGCGGGATGGCGGGGGTGACGCTGCCTTGGATGGCTTTGACGGTGGCGGCGGCTTCCCAGAGTTTGCCGGCTAGCCGGTAGCCCGGGATCGTGTCGGTGCTGGGTTTGAGGTCGCTGACCGTCCAGGAGAGCACCACTTGGCCGACGGTGTCGACCATCGTTAGCTCGCTACCAAATTTGGCGACGGTGGGATAGGCCGACGCAATCGGTGCGCTGGTGATACCGATCGTTGCCATGACCACGGTTGCGACTGCCGTCATTGTTATCGTGGTGATCTTCACTGGTGCTCTCCCTAACTCGTGGGATGCCTGAAGCCGTTAGGCGAAGACGTCGTTGAGGGTGACGGTTTGTAGGTTGCGGCTGTGGATGAGGTCGAGCAGCTGGGGAAAGCAATGGGTGACGGTGGGCAGGTTGGCGTGGCCGATCACGATCTGCTGGGGCTGAAACGATTTACTCGCCGCAGCGATGAGGCCGGTTTCGTTCTCGGGCACCGAATCGCCGATGTCACCACTCCACATGGTGATGGTGGTGTATCCGAGGCCGGCGGCCACCCGGTCGATGTCGGCGTTGTGCACCCCGTACGGGGGACGCCAATACGGGGTGCCGTCCACCCCATAGGTGTTTTTCAGGAAATCGGCGTTGCGGCGGAGCTGATCGGCCACCGCGCTGAGCCCAATGCGGTTCAGGTAGGGGTGCGACCAGGTGTGGTTGCCCATCTGGATCTGCCCCGAATCGACCATGGGCCGCAGCGCCGGGGCGTTGACCGACCATGAACTGTTGACGCCATTGACGAAAAACGTCAGCCGAGTGCCGCTATCGTGGCAAAACTGGGCGAACGCTCCCACCACCGCCACGCTGGTGCCGTCATCGATGGTCAACGCCAACCGATTACCGTTTCCCGGCAGCCGGGTGAGCACACCCACCGGGGCCGCTGGCTTCTGGCACCGGGCGAGCGGGGAGCAGCTTGCCGCCGCCAGCACGGCGACCGCCATGCCATACAACAGCGTGCGCCGATTCATGTCCTGCATCACTCAACGCTACTCACCTGCAACCGTGAGAGGGAGAAGGCGGCTTTCATTGTGCGCCTTTAGGTTCGGCTCACCAGACGACCACGGCAGAAGCCGAAAAACGGCTGTGTGTGTCCTGGGCGGCTCGTTGCGGGGGGGCGCGTTGGTGAGCACAGGCACAGGAAAGTTAGTCACGGCGTAGCGGTTGGGCGTGGTGCCGGGCGAGCTCGTCGGACTCGGCGGGCAGCGCAGCGACGATCCACCACGGGTCCGCGACATAGTCATCGCCAGGAACCATTCCACCCGTTTGGGACGAGGAGGATTCACGCTGGCGGACGGGCTCGGTCAACGTTTGCGCCGTATCCGTGACGGGTCGACAAGCCCCGACTGCACCAGCGCGTCCTGGACGAACCGCTGCACCGACCGCGACCGGAAGAACCCGGTGTGGCCGCCTTTGTACCAGACGATCTCGGGTCTGCCCCAGTGTTCCCACAGCCTGCTCACCTGCTCGCGTGGGTGCACGAGCCGGTCGGCGACGCCTGCGTAGATGAAGCGGCCCTGCATCGGCACCCGGGGACTTAGCGCAAGCGGCGAGATCATCCGACCGATCGGCTTCGCCAACGTCAGTACTTGACGGCGCGGATCGTTGTGGCTGAGGCCGGCGTGGCGGCCGAGCAGTTCGACTAGATCGACGACCGGGACGCCGAGAATCGCACAGGTGAGGCCATCGTCGAGGCTGGCGACCAGCGACGCGATGTAACCCCCGAGGGACATGCCGTTCAACCCGATCTTCGAATCAGGCTCCTGCGACCGGATCCAGGCCAGCAGGCGCCGAATGTCCCACACCGCCTGAGCCGCAGCGTGCACGTTGTCGAGCAGGTTCCCACCAGGAAACACTGCGCCCTTCGGCAGCCCGCGCGCACGAGGGCCGTGCATGGGAAGGACGGGAAGCGCGACGTTCAGGCCGAGATCTTCGTGCAGCTGCCAGGCCCGAAACACGGTGAGGTCGAGGGCGGCCCGGCCCATTTGCGCGCCGTGCACACACACCAGCCACGGCCTTGGCTCGCGGTGTCGCAGCATCAACGCGTACACCCGGCCGTTGGCGGTGTAGCCCAGCCACCGTTCCCGGCCCGGTTCGCCGGCATGCGGCTCGTACCTGCTGTCGAAGGACATGCGCTGGTAGCTTCGGCCCCGGCTGTTCACGGGCCTGACGGTGACATCGGTCAGCGGCGGGGGCGGGTGCGCCGAGTCGTTCCGCAGTATTTGGCCGGCCGCTATCCGGCGGTCACGCTGCGCGAGCGAGGACGGCCGTCGTTGCGCGTCCGAATTCATCAGCTCGTCGCGCGAGCCGTGTTCCCACGTATACCACGCACCGATTAGGTGGATACTACGAGTTTGTTATGCGATTGATGTCATCTAAATAGTATGTATAATTGCCTAAAGCTGCATTATCCGTTTGTACTCGCCCCAAGCCGTGATCGCTGCGGCCGGACGTCACCGCGACGATAGGAGATATCCGAAAATTGCGATCCGGGAAAAGCTCTGGCAATGGCCAGTGTCAGAGAACTGGATTGGAACTAGCGGCCGGCGAGCCGTCTAGGAAGGCTCCCAAGGTAATAAGGGCCTGTGCCGTCCCAAGGATGCTGTGAGGAACTAGGGGACCTAAACAAGGTCAACTAGAAGGGCTGTGAGGGCTACGTGCCAAGTCAGCAACGCAATTTCGGATATCTCCAACATGGGCCGGCTGCGGTCGATCGCCCGGCAGGACCACGAGGACATGCTCCGGGACTCTGCCTAGAACAGGACCAGCTCGTGTGCGAGGCGACCCAGCAGGCGACCCAGCGGGCGTGTATGGGGTGTACCCGCCGGCCTTCGGCTAGGACGGCTTGCCGCCGAACCGGGGACGGACTTACCCGAGCACCCTCTCGGGCTGTGCGCTCCCGAGCCGTCGCCACCTCAGACCGCGAGCGTCGGTGAACATGAATTCGACGTACTCCGTACTTGGCGTATCCCCGTCGTTGCCCTCGACGCCCATCGTCGCGTTGGCGGCGATCTTCATCGCGCAGAACCGGGACCGCCCCCGAGTGCACATCCTGTGCCGTCACATTTCGGGGCTTGTCCGGCGTGCAAGTCTTTGCGTTTTCAACAAAACCGCTAGCATGCCTAACCAGTGGCATTGATCACGAACTGCACGATACGATCGAGCCCGACAACGAGTACTATGCCCCCGACTGGGTGCGCCAGACTGGCTGTTGAGTACCACCCCGACGGGCTCACTGCATCCCTACGACGTCTTAGCTGCCGACGGCGTCGAGCCCAAGCAGGAGGTATTGGAGTGATCACTCCATACAAGGGCCGGGAAGTCCGGCCCGGCGATCTGGTGAAGATTCACCGGAATCTGCGCACTGGCGGCTGGTCGATCATGGCCGCGAAGGGCAAGATGCGGGACCGGGTCGTGGCCCACGCCGACGAGCTGCGACTGGCCGACGTCGAGTTCCGTGTCAGCGAGGCCCAGCGACAGCGGGCGCTAGAAACGGGCCAGCGTAACGTGCATGCGTTCGCCGTGGGCACCCTGCTTGACCCGGGTGCTCACCCGAGGGCCGATGCCCATGGGACGACCGCCACCCAGGCCACCTACAGTTATAAGCGCTATGGCACTTTCGTGACGGCCAACTACGAGGATGCCGTCTACCACGCGGCCTATGCCGACTTCGGTCCCGATGGCCAGATGTTCGTCAGGAGTGACTGACTGTGGGCTGGCATGTTAGCTAACCAGGGCCACCCGCTGCTTGAGCAGCACCGACACGCCTGACCCGCACTCCAGCAATCGCCGGGTTGGAATCGCGGCAGCCACGGGGTTGGCCTACTCCCCGGCGGTTGTAGTTCTCTCCCCCGGTCGCCGGGGAACAGATACGCGAGGCTGGTGGTCAGGTCAGCGGCGGCGGGCCGTCAGAAGGTTGCCCGGCCGATACCATTGTCGAATGTCCCCGGGCCTTGGAGGGCAATGCGAACGGTGCGGAAAGCCGGTAAAGCTGCGCCGGTACTGCGCCGCATGCAGGAAGAAAATCAACGACCTCGAATCGAGTAGAAGCCCTGCCGGGCGGGGGGCAGACACCGACCTACGGGAAACACGTGCCGCCATCGACCACCTAGCGGCGGTGCCGACCAAGCCCGTGTTTGTTATGCACGAGATCTGGCTGCTGCGGCTGCGCGCACTAGGCTCATCGCTACGAGGGCCAGCTATCGTGACCTCCGGGATCGCTACCGCGACATGGCGAGAACGCTTGGCTTCGAGGGTCACATGAAGTGGGCCGAGGCGATGCCATGACTCGGCGTGCCCACACTCTAGTCATCCTTCAGTCAGCGCTTCGACTACTCGATCGCGGAACCGACCCCGCGGCCGCACCGGCGCGAGGTGACACTTGAACTGCTCGCGAAAGAGCTGTTCTAGCCTTTCGGGGTCAGGACGACGACGGGGATGGGTCGCGACGTCCGCTTCTGGTATTCGATGTAGCGGTTTTGGTTGTTCTTGTTGACGATCTGCCATAGCCGCGGGTAGTCGGGATCGTCGGGCAGCACCGGTCGTGCGGTGACAGCGAAACGCCTTGGGCCGACGTTGATCTCGACGTCGGGCTTGGCCTTCAGGTTGTGGTACCAGCCAGGGGCCTCGGGCGCGCCGCCCTTGGAGGCGACGACCAGATAGTTGTCACCGTCGCGGGCGTAGGTCAGCGACGTCGTGCGTTGTCTACCGGTCTTCGCGCCGACGGTATGCAATAGCAGGCTCGGTATCCACAGCGTGCGGTGACCGATCCAGCCGTTCGTCTTCCGATACACCGCGTCGTGCACCCGCAGCACCTGCGGGAGCACCTTTTCCTCCACGAAACTCATAGCTGCCAGTCTCACTCAGTAGCGTCGATCTTCTCCAGTGCCTCCCGCAAAGTGCGTCCGGTTTTCTCACGGTCCGGGTCACGCCGCAGCAGCATGCCCTTCGCGAACGACAGCTTGTCGCCGTTTTGCCGCGGCACCACATGCAGGTGGATGTGGAACACCGATTGGAATGCGGCGCGCCCGTCGTTGAGAACGACGTTGTTGCCGTCACGTGCAGACCCGACTCGCGAGCCGCCCTGCTGGTGATGGCTTCCCAGCGCTGGATGCGACACCATGACCACCGCTGCCATGGTGAACTACGCATACGACCAAATCGATCAGGCCCGAACAGAACTGGAAGCGGTCTCGAAATAGACCACATATGAGACCGTCGTCCGACACCCACGCCTGTCGGTGTTTCCCGAGGTCGATCCATCTCAGAAGTCCGTCTCGGAATGCAACGTCTTAAAAGGGACGTTGAAGCCGATGTGAGACATGTCGATGAGAAGCCCGCCGGTACTCGGATCGGGTACGTGCGCGTCAGCACGGTTGCGCAAACCCTGAAACAGCAGCAGGACGCGCTGGGGCAGGCTGGCGTCTCGAAGACGTTCTCGGACACCATGTCGGGCACGCGGGATGATCGTCCAGGACTGGCCGAGATGCTGGCCTACATACGTGAGGGCGACAGCGTGGTGGTCTGGAAGCTCGACAGGCTGGGCAGGAATCTCCAGCACATCTTGGCGACCGTGAAGGCCCTCACTGACCGGGGGTGACGTTGGTGTCGACTTCTGACGGCATCGACTCATCCACCGCTGCTGGATGCATGATGATCGGCGTCCTGGGCTCTCTTGCGGAATACGAACGCGAGCTGATCAAGGAGCGCACCGCTCTGAAGCGGGCCTCATCTCGCGCTAACGGCACCAAGTTCGGGCGGCCCCGCAAGGTGGCTGAAGCCGAGCACATCATCACCGCCAAGCGGATGAAGACTGATGGCCACACCGCTAAGGACATCGCCAAATACCTCGGAGTGAGCCGGGCAACCCTCTACCGATACCTAGCCGACGAAGCTGCTTAGGCTGACGTATTAGCTGGTCGACTCGTCCATCTCCACGTCGCCGATGCTAGATCCCAAGCTGCCCGCATCGGTTCAGTTGTGCTCCCTCTCCCTCTGGCGGGGAGCCCGCAAGGTTCGCAGCCTCGCTGCGGGCGGGTGTCGCGAGGCTTCGAAGCTAACCAACGGGTGCTGGGCACCACGCTGGACTTCCGGCGCGATCTGCACATCCGGTATGCGGACGCCGACAAGGCCGGTTTACCGGCGGGCGTGACGTCGCTCGACGCCTATCGTGACCCGTAATTCGGGTAGACCAGTTTTCGGCGCTGTACCATTTCATCGACGGGACTTGTGGGATAGCCTCCCGCGCATGCATGACGTGACCCTGGAAACGGCAGGCCGGGTGTTCGAGCTCGGCCAGGTCCAACCCCGGCAGTCCTATTGCCGCTTCTCATGTTGTGGCTGAACAAATGAACGAAGATGACGGCGAGTCTGGTGATCCGGTGTCCCGGCCTCGCCGTCGGTGTGTCTGCCTCGCGTGTAGTCGCCTTGCCACTCCGGTCGCTCTCCCGCGGCGACCCTCGCTGCCTGCTCGATTTGCTTTGCCGGGTTACGTGAGCGAAGAAAGAACTCATGCTTGCGCTGCAGATCTTCATCAGACTCGATGCGCCTGAGTTCAGGGGCGAACTCTTCAAGCTCGGCTCGGCGCTGCGGGACGATCATGCAGATCGGCTCGTCGACCTCGAATCGCACCGGCATCAGTTTGCGGGTGAGTTTCCAGCTCATGCTGAAACTCGCGCTTGCCCAGTCGGTTTCGACTATGCCCTCTAACGGATACACGGCGTCCTTCGGATAGTTTGCCGGTCCGCGGACCAACAGGTTGTAGCCCGCCGGAGTGCGAAACAGCATCGGCAGATGCCAGGTCAGGATGCCGTAACCGAAATGGCTGACGGGCAGGAACTGACCGGTGTCGCGCTTATCGGGTGCGATCATCACGTCCACGCCGTTTTCCTGACCGATCCACGTAGCGGTGAACGCGCACCGATTGCGCAGCTCCCAGCCGCTTTGGTTAGCGATGAGCATCGGCAAACACCGATTAGGCCAACCTGTACGCATCTCTGACATCTCTGACATCCACGTCCGGCTAATCGGTGCCGGGGTAATCTGCGGCGCGTTATCACGGGTGATGAACCCGATCAGTGGACGGGCCGGCCTGTTGGACTTGTCACTCATCCGATCCTCGATTAGCTGGGGACACAAAGTCTATGAGATCGAGCGCGCCCACGCCTGCGGAGGCGGTAAAAACGCCCTCTGTGCACAAACACCCCCTGAACCCTGCGTGTCAGCTAACAAAATGCTCTGAACTGCGGTTTAGACTGTTCCAAAGTGTTCCACGGTGTTCCAAACCGGCCCGGAACGGTTTGCTAGTAGTGAACGTTGGTGTCTTGCAATGAAACTCGGTAAGCGGGGTGGCGACCCGACCAGTCGGCGTCGGCGCGCCCCTGATGCGGCTTTGCTGCAGGCTCAGGAGATTGTGCGGCGTCATGTTGCGGGTGAGAGTGTTCGTGGGATCGCTCGGGCTGTTGGGTTGGCGCCGACTTCGGTGCACCGTGTGATTGCGGAGTATCGGCGGGCGAAGGAGGCGACCCCGTTGGAGCGGGAGCTGGACCCGGAGTTGGACGCACTGTTTGCGAAGCTCGATGACGAGGGCATGGACTTCGAGGACGCGCGGACTCCCGAAGATGTGATGAGGCTGGATAATTTGCAGCTGTTTCGGCTGGAGCGCGCTCAACTGCCGGCCAACCATCCCGCGATCCGGGCGTGGGAGGCGGCGAAGGCGGCGGGGTGGAACTGGTGAACGTCTGGCCCAAAATAAAGCTTTATTTTGCGGACCGGCGCCCGCGGGACCGGTACCAGACGTCAGCGATCGTTGCAGGTCAAAGCGCAGGTCAACTCGATTCTTAAGAAAACGGACAAATAGGATTTCGTGTTTTATGACTGATGACGGCCCAGCGAGAGCTGATCGAGTATCTGGCCGGAGACGACGAGGAGCTGTCCTGCTACCTGAATGAGCAGGACGCGGCCGGTTTGGCGCGGCTGTGTGCGACGACTCTGCTCGTGAACGGCCCGCGCGTTCGTGAGTTGCTGGGGTGGATGTGGCTGAGCATGTGTTGGCTAAGACGAAAGTCTCGAAAACGTCTTGAAAACTGCGTAGAAGCGACGTTTTCGCAGGTCAAACGTGGTGCGCGATACTGGGATTGAACCAGTCAGTGTTTGGGGGCCGCATACCGCCCCAAACTGTCATTTGTATGTCGGTGCCTCCTCGTAGACTGAGTTCGCTTCACGAGATGCCGTCGACAAGCTCCGACTGGACGGCACGCCAACCCCACGCTCGTGGGTGGCTCGGATGACGAAGCGGCGGGCACCGACCGGTGTCGGCAAGAGCGCCTCCCTCGCGGAGGCTCGGAGTCTAGGAGTCTCCATGTCCGGGTATGTCTGGGACCTTTCAGGCACAGATAAGCAGTGCGCCTCATATCGGCCAGGCCACCAGATTCACTGGATCCATTTCAACCACTCCATGCGGGAGCCGTCGGTAGTCATCCCCGTTACCGCAGCGGTAAATGACGACGGGCTGGTGCACATCGACGGCGATGACCTATCTCTGGTCCGGTGGAATCACCGCCCGGCGCTGTTACGCGCTGCGCTGCAACGGTTCGGCGGGATGGCGGACTGGAAGCCACGCTGGCACATCCTCGCGGTCCCCACGGAAGCGTTCATGGGGGGTGCGGGAAGCGTATTCAACTTGGCGACGCTGGGCGAAAGGAGCGAATGCCCTGTTATCCGCACGACTACCCTGACCATCTAATTCCGCGAGGCCCTTCTCCGACGAATGTGCCGCCCCTGCGGATCGTCGCCCGGTATGCCGCTCGGCAAGGACAACCTGACACCCGTTGAAGTGCCACAGCTGACTGGGCTTAGGTGTGCAGTCCTGGGCACCTTGAATGTGGCCTCATGAACAGCGTCTGCCATCAAATTGACTTGGTACCAGTCATGCGGGCCCTTGGCTCAACAGTGTTCCGCCACCAGAGGTGATAGCCGCACGCCTTTGCGAACTCGCGTCCCGCAGCTCTGGGAGGTCCGACGACGCAATCAGCTTCGTTCATTAGCAACCTAATTTCGGAACTACCATGGGCCCGTGCTTCCTCGACCGCTGCGCTCTCAAGCCCAGCACCCAAATCCAGCCGCCGGTAGAGGGGCCACACGTACAATTCCGTTACCTCACTGTACTTAATTGCGCCTGACGAGTGACGTAGGAACAGCCATCCTATGCGTAGGCCAAAACCAGTCTTTAGTTCGATACAAGACACAGGTACCCCGGACGTGGGTGACAACGTATCGTAATAAATAACCTTGACATTGCGACTCTTGCCGCGAACAATGTATCCGAATCGCGGATTCTCGACCATCCACAACCGCCGGATTTCCTGGTCGTTGTCGCCGGCATTCTTTATCTGGTCCAACTTGGCGGGCGAGGGCCCCCACCTCGCATGGCGAATAACAAAGGTTTCATGATAGTAGCGCCGCACATAGTCGAGAGACATCTTCCCGTAGCCGCGATCACCCCAGCCTGATCCCCACGAGTTCCAGAAGCTAAAAGTTTCAGCTACCGGGTCGTAGCCTTTGATTACAAGTGCGTGAAGACCAATAGATTTTTCGCCTTGGGTCGGCATTTGGATGATCCCGCCTGGCGCTTCATATGACGACTCGAACCACTCGACTACGATCTGATGAAAGTCGAGCATCCGGTACGGCACCCCAGACCATTGGAGTTTTTCTCTAAATGTTACTTGTCGAGCCACCTCGGAAGGATCAGCGATAGATTCGTAGTACATCTGTCTCGCGTAACCACCTCCACAGAAGTAACGGCGTCGCCAGGCGAACATTATTGGCGTGGCGTTGACTTTAGGCTGCCCATCGATGGCCTTTATGATCTCGAAACCTCTCCGCCTATCAATTTCGCTTAGGCTTGCAAATTGCAACGCCCTTCCGTTCTGCCTCGTCAAGCAGTTTGAGCCGCAGGTATGTGTAATGGCATGTGTATGGATGTCAAAACCTAGTTGAGCGCTCCATTTAAGCATATATGCCCAGCAGGAATTGCATAGTGATACACCTGTTGTGGGTCTACTCCAGCTTGAGCAATTTCCCCTATATAAAGATCACCGCCAGCCGGTTCTAACGAAAATTGACGCATCCGCTGAGATATTTCGCCGCATTTCTGGCACTTCGACTCAGGGCCAGTCATGGCGCGAAGCTGGGTCGCCAATCGCGGATCAGTTTCCATGATAATTTCAGCTTAGGGCAAAACAACGAATCGTTCTGCGAGGTCGCGTAGTCCAGGTCGTGGCCGCAGGCCAGCCAAGATCGAGGCTGGGAGCCGGTCGGTGCGGATCAATGAGGCGGTAGCGATCGCCGACCTTTTCGATGTCTCGCTTGACTCCCTGCTGGGCCGCAAGCCAGGGGCAAAACGCAGTGAGGTGACATACCGGCTACGTGTATTGGGGGATAACGCTCAAGATTCGTGTCAGCAGGTAGCGAGGATCATGCGGACAATCCAAGAACAGCTCGAAGAGCTGCCGGAGGAGTTCGTCGGTGCCGACAAGCTCAAAGAGATGGGCTACAACACCTTGAGGAACCGCCTGGAACCGGCGGCCAAGGCGCTGATGGAGATGGTGTTTGCGTCCGAGGTCTTGCAGCATGAGCAACAGAGTCTGGAGGCTTCGGAAGAGGCACTGATGGAGTTGGGGGTGCCCCAAGATGGTGAAGCGCAATCGTAGGGCCGGGGTCGAGGACCGCTGGTACAAGACCGTCCGGGACGAGACCGGCAATACCAAGACAGTCCCCAGTGCGAGGCACGGGCAGGGAATGCGTTGGCGGGCAAGGTATGTCGATGACCAGAGCCGGGAACATGCCAAGGGCTTCTCTCGCAAGACTGACGCCACCAATTGGCTCAACAAACAGGTCAGTGATCAGGTCACCGGCATGTGGACAGACCCGGCACTATCTGCCGTCACGTTCGGGGTGATCGCAGAGCGGTGGATGTCCACCAAGGCCACCAGGGCACCCAAGACAGTCGCCGGGTATCGCTCGCTACTGGACACGGTCGTGCTGCCCCGGTGGAAGGACGTGCCGCTACGTGAGGTCCAGTTCGATGACCTCCAAGTCTGGATTACCAGCCTGTCGGTGGACGGGTCGGTGCGGTTTGAGGGCAAGGGGCTAAGCGCATCACGGGTACGCCAGGCCCACCAGCTCATCGGTGCCGTACTGAAGTTCGCTGTCAAGGCCAAGCACCTGTCCGCCAGTCCCGCCGATGGTGTCGAGCTGCCCCGGCTGCCAGAAGCCGAGCAGCGTTACCTCACCCATGAGCAACTGCACCGGGTAGCGGTGGCTGCAGGGCGGTTGCGGACCCTAGTCCTAGTCCTGGGCTACTGCGGTCTGCGGTTCGGTGAGGCCACTGCTTTACGGGTCGCTGATGTGGATGTAGCCGCCTGGGGGATACGGGTGCGCAGATCAGTCACCTACGTCCGCAAGAAGGGATTGGTAGAAGGCCCAACCAAGAACCACACCACTCGCACGGTACCGGTACCGGCCTTTGTCGCCCGGCTACTAGCAACCGAGATTAACGACCGGGACGAAACTGCGCTGGTGTTCCCGTCTGCCCGTGGTGGTTACCTGACACTGAGCCAAGCCCGCTACACCTTCACTAAGGCGGTATCGGCAGTCGGCGGTATCGACGGGGTTCGGCTGCACGACTTGAGGCACACATGCGCCTCCCTGGCCATCAGCGAAGGAGCCAACGTCAAGGTGGTGCAGAAGCTCCTCGGGCACAAGTCAGCGGTGCTCACTCTGGACAGATATGGCCACCTGTTCCCCGATGACCTCGACACAGTTGCGGACGCCTTCGACACTGCTGCGGACGCACTGCGGACGGTCGGGGTGTTCAAACCCCTTGTACTGGGGACAAATAGCCCCTGAGCTGTGGTGGCAGGTACAGGATTCGAACCTGTGAAGCTTTCGCGACGGATTTACAGTCCGCTCCCATTGGCCGCTCGGGCAACCTGCCGCCTAGCAGGTTATAACGAGCGGGTAGACAAAGCGCAAACGGCTATCACCGGATGAAGGGACGGATCGAATGGCGGACTCATCGTTCGACATCGTCAGCAAGGTCGACCGGCAGGAGGTCGACAACGCACTCAACCAGGCCGCCAAGGAGCTGGCCACCCGCTTCGACTTCCGCGGCACCGACACCAAGATCGCGTGGAAGGGCGACGAGGCCGTCGAGCTGACGTCGTCCACCGAGGAGCGCGTCAAGGCTGCCGTCGACGTCTTCAAGGAAAAGCTGATCCGCCGCGACGTCTCGATGAAGGCCTTCGATGCCGGCGAACCGCAGGCGTCCGGCAAGACCTACAAGATCACCGGCACCCTCAAGCAGGGCATCAGCGCCGAGAACGCCAAGAAGATCACCAAGCTCATCCGCGACGAGGGGCCCAAGAACGTCAAGACCCAAATCCAGGGCGACGAGGTCCGCGTCACCAGCAAGAAGCGTGACGATCTGCAGGCCGTCATCGCGATGCTGAAGAAGGCCGACCTCGACGCCGCGCTGCAGTTCGTCAACTACCGGTAGCAGAGCTGCGGCATTCGTTTCGTGCGGTAAGCTGATGATGCACGAAACGAATGTAGGAGTGCTGCCATGACCCCCACGACGACCGTCGCCGAGCTGACTGCCGCGAACCGGCGCGTCCGCGAGAGCGCCCACGCCGTGGGCGTCGCGCTGTCGTCGGTCGCGGTGTACACCGAGCCCGCCGTCGCACGTGCGGTGCAGGCCGAACACAACCTCTACGCCCGGATCGGCACCGAGTTCGGGATGCTTACCAGCACCGAAGCCGGCAAACGGATGGGGTCGCGGTCCAGCGCCCCGCGTAACCTGGCCGCCACCGCGCACCGCAACAAGGCGCTGGTCGCAGTACGGCGGGGCAACTACCTTTCCTACCCCGGGTTCCAGTTCGGGCCGGACGGAAAACCGCTCGCGGTCATCGCCCGCCTGCGCGAGGTCGCGGAGGCAAACGGCTGGTCGGAGGCGGGCCTGGTGCAGTGGCTCTGCTCACCCACCACCTACCTGGACGGCGACCGGCCCGTGGAGCTCCTCGCGACGGATCCGGACCGGGTCGTCGAGGTGGCAGCGGAGGCCCTGGCCGTCTCGTGGTGAGGCGACCACCGGACCCATTCGACCCGGCCACCGCTACCCTGCCGGCGGGACACCTGCTCTATCGCGTGCTGTCGGCGACCCGAACGGCCACCGACTTCAACCCCGGGTTCGGCGCCCGGACCCGGTTCGGCTTCTTCGGCAAGCCCGTGGTGCCGATCATGTACGCCGCGGACACCGAAGACGCCGCCATCGCCGAAACGCTGCTGCACGACATCCCGGCCGAGGGCGGCCTGCTCCCTTACGACCAATACGCGGGCAAAGTGCTCGTGCGGCTGAAAATGACCCAACGCCTGCGGGTCGCGGTTCTGCACGGCACCGGGCTGCGACGCCTCAAGGTCACCGCCGGCGAACTCACCTCAAGCCCGGCGTCCAGCTACGACACCACGGTGCGCTGGGCCGAGGCGGCCCATGATGCCGGGTTGGACGGCCTGGTGTGGATGTCCCGGCAATGCAACGACACCAAGGCGTACGTCTTCTTCGGCGACAGGTGCGCTCAGGCGTTCACCCAGGACCCGTCGCACGCGCGCATCTTCGCCAGCCCCGCCGACCAGATCTGGCTGATCGACCGGTGTGCGCCCCTGCATGTCGACGTCCTCCTGGAGCCGTTATGACCGACACCCTGGTTCTGGATCGACCAACCAGTGGGTGCCTAATGTGGTGGACGACACAGCACTCTTCAGGCTCCTACGCCTCCTATGCAAGCGAGGTTCACGATGACGGTGGCTCCCCGGCAAGCCGCGGACGGCACTCCTGAAGCCAATGATCAAGACGCCGGCTACTTCGACGTCGTCATCATCGGCGCCGGCATCTCCGGCATCGGCGCGGCCTATCGGATCACCGAGCGCAACCCACACCTGACCTACACCATCCTGGAACGGCGCGAGCAGATCGGCGGTACGTGGGATTTGTTCCGCTACCCCGGCGTGCGCTCCGACAGCAGCATCTTCACGCTGTCCTTTCCCTACGAGCCGTGGACCCGCAGGGAAGGCGTCGCCGACGGCGTCCATATCCGCGAGTACCTGACCGCCACCGCGCACAAGTACGGCATCGACCGCCACATCCAGGTCAACAGTTACGTGCGCTGCGCGGACTGGGATTCGTCCACCGACACCTGGACAGTCACCGTCGAGCAAGCCGGCACCCAAAAGCAATACCGCGGCCGGTTCGTGTTCTTCGGCAGCGGCTACTACAACTACGACGAGGGCTACACGCCTGACTTCCCCGGCGTCGAACGGTTCGACGGCACCATCGTGCATCCCCAACACTGGCCGGAAGACCTGGACTACGCCGGCAAGAAGATAGTGGTGATCGGCAGCGGAGCCACCGCGGTCACGCTGATCCCATCGCTGGCGGAACGGGCCGGAAAAGTGACCATGCTGCAGCGCTCGCCGACCTATCTCATCTCGGCGTCCAGGTACGGCAAGTTCGCCGAAGTCGTCCGTAAAATGTTGCCCCGCAGGGCTTCCCATTTAGTCATCCGGATGTACACCGCACTGTCGGAGGCTGTGTTCTTTTTCTTGTCGCGCAAGGCGCCGGGCTTCGTGAAGTGGCTGCTGCGGCGCAAGGCGATCAACAGCCTGCCCGAAGGCTATGACGTCGACACCCATTTCAAACCGCGGTACAACCCGTGGGACCAGCGGATGTGCCTGATTCCCGACGCCGACATGTACAACGCCATCAGTGACGGCCGCGCCGAGGTGGTCACCGACCACATCGACCACTTCGACGCCACCGGTATCGCGCTCAAATCCGGCGGGCACCTCGACGCCGACATCATCGTCACCGCCACCGGCCTGCAGCTGCAGGCGCTGGGCGGCGCCACAATCAGCCTGGACGGCGTCGAGATCGATCCCCGGGACCGCTTCGTCTACAAGGCGCACATGCTCGAAGATGTGCCCAACCTGTTCTGGTGTGTGGGCTATACGAATGCGTCCTGGACGCTGCGGGCCGACATCACGGCCCGGGCAACGGCAAAACTGCTGGGGCACATGGCCTCTCACGGCTACACCCACGCCTACCCACACCGTGGCGATGGTCGGATGGCCGAAAAGCCGTCATGGGACATTCAGGCCGGATATGTGCTGCGGTCGCTGCACGCGCTGCCCAAGTCAGGCACCAAGCGGCCGTGGAATGTGCGGCAGAACTACCTCGCTGACGCCATCGACTACCGGTTCGACCGCATCGAGGAGGCGATGGTGTTCGGCCGCGTTGCCGACCGGGCGCCTTTGGCGGGGTAAACCCGGGTTGACGGCTTAAGCCCCGGGAGGCACGGACTTCAACGAAACTTGCTTGGCTCCCAACCCGGATTCCCCAACGGAGATTTGCTTGCCGCAGTTTGGGCAGAACTTTTCTGCCGGGTGATGTTCTCCCCCGCAGTTCGCACAGAAGTGGGGTTCGGCCGCTGTCGACTGTTGCGCGGGAACTAGGCCAGTGGGTTGGACGGCGCCGGTTTCTGTGACCTGACCGACCGTTTCGCTGCTAGCGCCCGGCTCGCCCGGAACCGGTTGGAAGCCAGAAACTTCGGCTGGGGCGAAAAGGCGCCAACGGCTTCTGACCACCATGAAGGTCAAACCGGCGCCAGCGGTGAGCACCAGCACAACGCCACTGACGATGTACCACATCAGGTTTGCGCCGCTGAACACCGATGCATCGCCGTACTGCTGCCGCAGGTTGACTGCGCTCGTCTTGAGGTCGACTAGCCCGGGATAGTTGGGTGACATCGCCAAGGTCTGGTCGAAATCATCGATTGCGTCGGTGTAGTGGCCGGAGTAGAAGTGGCTGAGCCCTTTGCGGTAGGACACGTCGGCTGGTCCGAGCGTCGCCTTGACACCCTTGCTCGCCAATAGCGCAGCTAGGCCGTCTGCGGGTGCTATGAAGTTGAACGCTTGCGGTTCGTCGGTGGGGCCGAAGCTGTTCACGCCGATCACCTTGCCGTTGAGCTCGATGGTCGGGCCGCCGCTCATGCCTTCGGTGACGGCAGCATCGATTTCATATTCCGGAATGCCCCCCATGGTCGACTTTTTGCTGACCTTGCCGCTCTTGTTCGTCGGGTCCAGCGATGGATCGGTGATTCGTTTGGTGGTCTCCGGGAAACCCACCGTGAGAATCGATGTACCGATGCTGACGTCGGCGTCGGTAGCCAGCTCCGATGACGGCAGGTTGTGCTTTTCTACCTTGAGAAGAGCGACGTCGCCTTTACCGATGGGCCGGAAATCCACGACATTGGCGGGCATCTTGCCGGCGATGTTTGTCCCGGTGCCGTACAACAGCGTCAGGCTGACCTCGGGACCCCGGTCGGCGGTGTCGCCTTGAACCCTTGCGTTCTTTCCAAGCCAATCCAATGTCGCGGCCGGGTCCCGCGCTACAGGCGAGTCCGGGAATTCAGTGATGTATTCGTTGGCGGCCCGTTTGAATATTAGGTCTTTAGCGGTCTCTGGATCGACGCAGTGACCTGCGGTCGCCACCCAACCGTCCGGATTGACGACGAAACCGGTGCAGCCCCAGGTTGCGGTGAAGGGCATATTCGAACCTTGGCCAAATTGCGAGAGTATCTGGCCGTCGGGCAGCCGGACTTGGCCGTAGGCTTGGCCCGCCAGGTACATCACGGCCGGCCTTATCATGGCCGCCGCCCTTTCCTCTGGGTTGACCTGTGGACGACCGTTATCGGCAGATGCGATGCCCGGCGACCCGACCAACACCGCGAGAGCAGGCGCAGATAGCAACGCCAAAGCTCGGCCGCAGCGAGCGCGTCTGGGCATGATTCCTCCTCGTATCCTGGCCTTTGACGATCCGGCACGTCACGTGGTGGTGGTAGGGACCGAAGTCCCGAGCTGAGAGGTCGTTGGTTTCGATTTCAGCCGTCGGGCATTCGGCCCGCAGTTCGTGAACTGCTTCTAAATCTCAGGTGTCGGCAATACGCTGATCGCCATGGCAGCTGACAAGCGCGAACCCAAAGTCGTTGTCCTCGGTGGCGGTTCCTGGGGAAGCACAGTGGCGTCAATCTGTGCACGCCGCGGGCCGACGCTGCAGTGGGTGCGCTCCGAGGAGACCGCCAAGGACATCAACGACCATCACCGCAACAGCCGCTACCTAGGCAATGACGTGATCCTTAGCGACACTCTGCGCGCGACCACCGACTTCGCGGAGGCCGCGAACTGCGCCGACGTCGTGGTCATGGGCGTGCCCTCACATGGTTTCCGAGGCGTGCTTACCGAGTTGGCCAAAGAACTGCGGCCTTGGGTGCCGGTGGTGTCGCTGGTCAAAGGGCTCGAGCAGGGTACCAATATGCGGATGTCCCAGATCGTCGAGGAGGTACTGCCCGGTCATCCGGCGGGCATCCTGGCCGGGCCGAACATCGCCCGCGAGGTGGCCGAGGGCTACGCCGCCGCGGCGGTACTGGCAATGCCCGACCAGCATCTGGCAACCCGGCTGTCGGGGTTGTTCCGCACCCGACGCTTCCGCGTGTACACAACCGACGACGTCATCGGCGTCGAGACGGCGGGCGCGATGAAGAACGTCTTCGCCATCGCCGTCGGGATGGGCTACTCGCTGGGCATCGGCGAAAACACCCGCGCACTGGTGATCGCCCGCGCGTTGCGCGAGATGACCAAGCTGGGCGTGGCATTGGGCGGGAACCCCGAAACCTTCCCCGGGCTGGCGGGCCTGGGCGACCTCATCGTCACCTGCACCAGCCAGCGCAGCCGCAACCGCCACGTCGGCGAACAACTCGGCGCCGGCAAGCCGATCGACGAGATCATCGCATCGATGAACCAAGTCGCCGAGGGCGTCAAAGCCGCCAGCGTGATCATGGAGTTCGCCAACGAGTTCGGCCTGAACATGCCGATCGCCCGCGAAGTCGACGCGGTGATCAACCACGGCTCGACCGTCGAGCAAGCCTACAGCGGCCTGATCGCCGAGGTGCCGGGACACGAGGTCCACGGCTCAGGCTTCTGACCTTGCTGCCTAACCGGCCGTAACGAAAAGATTTGCATTCCATATGGGCCCGGCTCGTCAGCTTGACCCGAGCTTTGCCACCCAAATACGTTGAACAAGGGTGGTCAGGCGTTACCAGCCACGAACTGCGGGCTGGCGCACTTGTAATCGTCTGTGCGCCAACAAGTTACGCTGGCGTTACGTCCCACGATATAGGGCGGATATCGGAACGTCCCCCGCTTAGACCTCACGAGGGAGCCGACCGATGCCATACATCGAACGACTCGGCGATCAAGGTGTTGACCAGGGCCGCAAGGGGTAACGAATTGACCGGTTACGATCGGTTATCCGCCACGACTTGCCCTCATCGCTCGTCGTTTTCCTGGTCGCACTCCCGTTGTCGCTGGGGATCGCGATCGCTTCGAACGCCCCGGTGCTCGCCGGTCTGATCGCCGCGATCGTCGGGGGAATCATCGTCGGAGCCATAGGCGGATCACCACTGCAGGTCAGTGGCCCCGCGGCCGGGCTGACCGTCGTCGTAGCCGATCTCGTCTCCGATTTCGGTTGGGCGGTAACGTGTTTGATCACCGTAATCGCAGGCGTTTTGCAGGTTCTGTTGGGGCTCAGCCGTGTTGCGCGAGCTGCACTGGCGATCTCACCCGTCGTCGTGCACGCCATTCTGGCCGGCATCGGAATCACCATCGCACTGCAACAAGCACACGTACTGCTGGGCGGAAAGTCCAAAAGCACGGCCTGGCACAACCTCATTGGTTTGCCAGGCCAGATCATCGGCGCGCACCGGCCCGGGGTCATTCTGGGCGTACTGGTAATCGCCATCCTGATCGCCTGGCGCTGGGTCCCGGCCAAGATGCGTGGTATTCCAGGGCCGCTGGTCGCGATCGTGGCAGCGACGATTATCTCGGTGGTCTTCCCGTTCCACGTGAGGCGGATCGACCTCGACGGGTCGCCACTGGATGCGCTGCAGCTGCCGGATATTCCGGACGGGAACTGGGGCGCGATCGCCATCGGCGTAATAACCGTCGCGCTCATCGCCAGCGTCGAGAGCCTGCTGTCAGCGGTCTCAGTCGACAGAATGCACCACGGGCCACGCACCGACTTCAATCGCGAGCTGATCGGACAGGGCGCCGCAAACATCGTGTCGGGGACCATCGGCGGGCTGCCGGTGACCGGTGTAATCGTCCGCAGCTCAACGAATGTCAACGCGGGGGCGAAATCACGGGCCTCGGCGATCATGCACGGGGTCTGGATCCTGCTGTTCACCATTCCGTTTGCAGGGTTGGTCGACGAGATCCCGACCGCCGCACTTGCCGGCCTGCTCATCGTCATCGGAATTCAGCTACTGAAGCCGGCCCACATCGAAACCGCAATGAAGCACGGCGATCTCGCCGTCTACGTAGTGACCGCAGTCAGCGTCATCTTCCTCAATCTGCTGCACGGCGTCGTGATCGGACTCGCCCTGGCCATCGCGTTGACCGGATGGCGGGTGATCCGGGCCAGGGTTGAGGCCAAGCCCGTAGGTGACGAATGGCGCGTGGTCGTCGAGGGGGCGGCGTGCACCTTCCTTGCGCTGCCCCGGCTGACCCGCGTGCTGACGTCGGTTCCGGAAGGCGCGACAGTAACGGTCGACATTTCGGTCAACTACCTCGATCACGCTGCGCATCAGGCGATTACCGACTGGCAGCGGCAGTATGAGGCCACGGGAGGAACGGTTCGGATCCAGGGTGTGGTCACGACGGGTCACTTCGCCCACCGGCCCGCCCGCGTGCTAGTCGAACCCGAACAGCGCGAGGCTGCTGCTTAGTTGCCGCCCAGCGAGTTTCTGAACCGCCTACTGATTCATCGATACGCGTTGCTCAGCAGCTTCGAAGGCAAGACGCCCATGCAGTTCAGGTGATGTTCTGACAACGAACGTGCCGCTATAACTGCGTTCGGTTAATGGTGTGGGCGCTGTTTCGCCGCAGGCTTGCAGGTCAGCGATGAACTGGTCGACAGCTTCCGCGATGTCAGCGATGGCCTGTTGCGCGGTCGGTGCTCCCCGTGACAGGGATGGCAACTCGATACACGAGCCGACGTATTCCTCGTGGTAGGGCGACCACTCCACGCGGTAGGTGTAGCGGTTCACGCCGGATTTGATAGCAGATGCGCTATCGATTTCGAGAAGTCACGCGTGGCTCAGCCCCGCGCCATCGCCTCCAGCCGACGGATGCGGTCCTCGATCGGCGGGTGCGTCGAGAACAGCGATCCGATCCGCTCGCCCGCGCGGAACGGGTTGGCGATCATCAGGTGGGCCTGGCTGGCCAGCTGCGGCTGCGGCGGCAGCGGGGCCGCCTGCACCCCGCCGGAGATCTTGCGCAGGGCCGACGCCAGGGCCAGCGGGTCGCCGGTCAGCACGGCGCCCGATTCGTCTGCCTGGTACTCGCGCGACCGTGACACCGCCAGCCGCACCACCGTCGCGGCAATAGGGCCCAGCAACGAAACCAGCAGCAGCGCAAAGGGATTCTCGCCATCTCGGTTGCCGCCGAACATGCCGGCCCACATGGCCATGTTGGCCAGCGCGGTGATCACCGACGCCATCGCGCCGGCAATACAGGAGATCAGGATGTCGCGGTTGTAGACGTGCGAAAGCTCGTGTCCCAGCACGGCGCGCAGCTCGCGCTCATTGAGGATCTCCCGGATGCCGGTGGTGCAGCACACCGCGGCGTTGCGCGGGTTGCGGCCAGTGGCGAACGCGTTGGGCGAGTTGGTGTCGCTGATGTACAACCTCGGCATCGGCTGGTGTGCGCTGGTGGCCAGCTCGCGCACGATCCGATACATCGCCGGCGCCTGTACCTCCGAAACCGGCTGCGCATGCATCGCTCGCAGGGCCAGCTTGTCGCTGTTGAAGTAGACATAGATATTCATACCGACGGCAAACAGCATCGCGAAAATCAGCGCCGTCCTGCCAAACATCGCGCCGACGGCCACGATCAGCGCGGACATACCGACCAACAGAACGAAGGTCTTCAGCCTGTTGGCATGGGGATGCCAGGTCATCCGTGTCCTCCTACGAACGCTCGTTTATTGCTGACTACAGCTAGTTGAACGCCCGGGATGACCTTCCGGGTTCCGCTACGCGCAGCAATCGGCGCTAGCCGTGCCGGCTGACCGTGTAATCGACCAGTGTCTCCAGTGCGTACCTGCCGGGGACGCCGGGCAAAAGGGCCAGCTCCTGGCGTGCTTGCGCCGCATACTGCGCCAGGAAGTGTTTGGCCTTGGCCATGCCGGGCGACGCCCGCAACAGTGTCAGAGCCTCGACCACGGCTTCGTCGTCGTCGACGGGCCCGGCCAGCAGCTCGCGCAGCCGCGCTGCCTCGGGCCCGGGTTCTCGCAGCGCGTAGACCATCGGCAGGGTGCGCACTCCTTCGCGCACATCGGTACCGGGTAGCTTGCCGGACTCCCGGGAGTCGCTGTCGATGTCGATGATGTCGTCGGAGATCTGAAAGGCGGTGCCCACAATGGCGCCAAGGCGGCTGAGCCGCGCGACCTGATCGCCGTCGGCGCCGGAGAACATCGCGCCGAACTGCCCCGCCGCACCGATCAGACACGCCGTCTTCTCATGCACCACCTTCAGGTAGTGCTCGATGGGATCGGCGCCTTCGGCGGCGCCCCGGCTCTCGCGCATCTGCCCGGTCACCAGTTGGGCAAACGTCTCGGCGATGAGCCGCACCGCCTCCGGCCCCAGCCGTGATACCAGCCGCGACGCGGTCGCGAACAGATAGTCGCCGGCCAGGATCGCGACGTTGTTGCCCCAGCGCACATTGGCGGTGGGCGTGCCGCGGCGGACCTCCGCCTCGTCCATCACGTCATCGTGGTAGAGCGTGGCCAGGTGCACCAGTTCGATGACCGCGCCGGCGATTGTCACCTCGGCGGCGTCCGGATTCGGTCCAATCTGCGCGGACAACACGGTGAACAGCGGCCGGAACCGCTTGCCGCCGGCGTTGAACAGGTGCGTCAGCGAGTCGGTCATTACCTCGTCTGCGCTGTGCAGCTCCACGTCCATGAGCTGCTCGATCCGCCCGACACCGTCGCGCACGGTCGCGGCGAATGCGGCGTCGCCGAAGTCCACGCCCGCTACCACCGTCGCCGGAGTCCTCACCCGACCAACATACTGGTGGGCGTGGAGACCAGAGCCGACGTGGTGGTGGTGGGCGCCGGACCTGCCGGTTCGGCGGCGGCCGCCTGGACCGCCCGCGCGGGCCGGGATGTGCTGGTCATCGACTCGGCCAGCTTCCCCCGCGACAAGGCGTGCGGTGATGGGCTGACGCCGCGCGCGGTCGCCGAGCTGGAGCGACTGGGGCTCGGTGACTGGCTGGATACCCGCATCCGGCATCGCGGACTGCGAATGAGCGGTTTCGGCGGGGAGCTGGAAGTGGACTGGCCCGGCCCGTCGTTCCCGTCGACCGGCAGCGCGGTGGCCCGGCTCGAGTTGGATGACCGGATCCGCAAAGTCGCCGAGGATTCCGGGGCACGGATGCTGCTGGGCACCAAAGCCGTTGCTGTTCACCATGACTCGTCGCGACGGGTGGTGTCGCTGAGGTTGGCCGACGGCACCGAGGTGGGCTGCCGGCGGCTGATCGTTGCCGACGGGGCGCGGTCATCGCTGGGCCGCAAGCTGGGCCGGCGCTGGCATCAGGAGACGGTGTACGGCGTCGCCGCTCGCGGATATCTGACCACTTTCCGCGGCGACGACCCATGGCTGACGTCGCATCTGGAACTGCGCTCTCCTGACGGGGCCGTGTTGCCCGGCTACGGCTGGATTTTCCCGCTGGGCAACGGCGAGGTGAACATCGGCGTGGGAGCGCTGTCGACGTCAAAACGGCCGGCCGATCTGGCGCTGCGACCACTGATCTCGTACTACACCGACCTGCGCCGCGACGAGTGGGGCTTCACCGGCCAGCCGCGGGCGGTGTCGTCGGCGCTGCTGCCGATGGGCGGCGCAGTTTCCGGGGTGGCCGGGCCCAACTGGATGCTGATCGGCGACGCCGCGGCCTGCGTTAACCCGCTGAACGGCGAAGGCATCGACTATGGCCTGGAGACCGGGCGGCTGGCCGCCGAGCTGCTCGACTGCCGCGACCTGTCGCAAGCGTGGCCGTCACTGCTGCAGCACAGCTACGGCCGCGGATTTTCGGTCGCGCGCAGGCTGGCGCTATTGCTGACCTTCCAGCGGTTCCTGCCCACGACCGGGCCGATCGCGATGCGCTCCACGACGCTGATGACCATCGCCGTGCGGGTGATGGCCAACCTGGTCACCGACGACGACGCCGACTGGGTGGCGCGGGTATGGCGGGGCGGTGGGCGGGTGTCGCGGCTGCTCGACCGCCGACCGCCGTTCAGCTAGAGCCCGCCTTCTACTGCGCGTTGGCAGCTCGTACCCACAATATCAACCTCGTTGACATATATCAGGGCGGTTGATATATATATGAAGGCATGACTCAGCCAACAGATTTCGAGTTCGAAACGGCCTACCGCGGTGAATCCGCCCAGTTTGGCGAGGGCGTCCGCCCGCCCTGGAGCATCGGCGCCCCACAACCCGAGCTGGCCGCCCTGATCGAGCAGGGCAAGTTCCACGGCGACGTCCTTGACGTGGGTTGCGGAGAAGCGGCCATCTCGCTGGCGCTGGCCGAGCGAGGGCACACCACAGTGGGACTGGACCTATCACCCACCGCGATCGACCTGGCCCGGCGCCAGGCCGAGAGACGCGGCCTGACCAACGTCACCTTCGAGGTGGCCGACATCAGCTCGTTCACCGGATATGACGGCCGGTTCGGCACCATCGTCGACAGCACCTTGTTCCACTCCATCCCGGTGGAGGCACGCGAGGGCTACCAGCAGTCGATCAGCCGCGCCGCCGCGCCCGGTGCCTCCTACTTCGCCCTGGTCTTCGACAGGGCGGCCGTAACCGAGGGCCCGATCAATGCGGTCACCGCCGATGAGCTGCGCGAAGTGGTGTCCAAGTACTGGGTCGTCGACGAGATCAGGCCGGCCCGCCTCTACGCCAAGGCGCCGAAGGACTTCTTCGGGATGCCCGGCATGGAGGTCCGCGAGGAGCCCAACGGGCTGGTGTCGATCGGCGGCTGGCTGTTGTCGGCACACCTTGACTGATATCGGCCCAGATCAGTCATCGTCGACGTGTATAGTCCGGCTAATGAAGGGAAAGCTCGCTGCTGGAGTCGCCATGGCGGCGGCAGCAATCGCGCTGGCTGCGCCGGCGCAGGCCGATGATTACGACTACCCTTTCAAGAACACCGTCAACGGCTTCGGCATTTACGGCTCGCAGGACTACCTCGCGTGGATCGGCAAGATCACCTGCGACCGATTGAACAGGGGTGTGGACACTGACGCCTACAAATCGGCCGATTTCATCCAGCACAACCTGCCGCGGGGCACCACCCAGGGGCAATCGCTTCAGTTCCTCGGAGCCGCGGTTGACCACTACTGCCCCAACCAAGTAGGCGTCGTGCAACAGGCCGGTAATCACTAGATCTTCGTCACCGCAGGGGCTTGTAGCCGGCATGCAAGGCCACGATGCCGCCGGTCAGGTTGCGCCACCGCACCGCCGACCAGCCCGCGCGTGAAATCTGGTGCGCCAGTGTCGCCTGGTCGGGCCAGACTCTGATCGATTCCGCCAAGTAGACGTAGGCCTCGGGGTTGCTGGACACCGCTCGCGCCACCCGCGGCAGCGCCCGCATCAGGTATTCCTTATAGGCAGTGGCGAACAGCGCATTGGTCGGTGTGGAGAATTCGCACACCAGTAGTCGACCGCCGGGCCGGGTGACGCGGGCCATCTCGCGCAGCGCCGCCTGCTGGTCGGCGACGTTGCGCAACCCGAAACTGATGGTGACCGCGTCGAATACGCCGTCGCCAAACGGCAGCCGGGTGGCGTCACCGGCGACTTTCGGCACCTTGCGCGCAGCACCTGCGGCCAGCATCCCGACCGAAAAATCGGTTGCTACACACCACGCCCCGGATTTCGCCAGCTCCACGGTGGATACCGCGGTGCCCGCGGCCAGGTCCAGCACCTTCTGACCGGGTCCGATCGCCAGCGCCGACCGGGTGGCTCGCCGCCAGTACCGGTCCTGACCCAGCGACAGCACGGTGTTGGTCAGGTCATACCGGCGGGCGACGCCGTCGAACATCGACGCGACGTCTCGGGGGTCCTTATCCAAGGCCGCGCGACTCACAACCGAGACGCTACCTGCCCGGCGACAAGCTCAGGCGGCGGCGGCCCGGCGCCTGCCTTGTACCGCCTCGTAGTGGCCAAGCAGTTCGTCGCAGATGACCGGCCAGCTCCGGCCGAGCACACTGCGCCGCGCGGCCAGCGAGTAGCGGTGGCGTTCTTCGACCAGGTGGGCAACAGCGATGCGCAGCCGAGCCTCGAATTCGTCGACGGGCAGCAGCAGTCCGGTGCGGCACGGGGTGACCAGGTCACGCGGGCCGCCAGCGTCGGGGGCGATCACCGGCAGCCCCGATGCCAGCGCTTCCTGCACGACTTGGCAAAACGTCTCGTGCTCACCGGGATGCACAAAGACGTCCATGCTGGGATACGCCGCGGCGAGCTCGTCGCCGTACAACGCACCAGTGAAAACCGCTGTGGGCATCGCCAATTGGAGCTTGTGTCGGTCGACACCGTCGCCGACGATGACAAGCTGTACGGAGTCGTTGGCGGCCAGCGTGATTAGCCGCTCGACATGCTTCTCCGGCGCGAGCCGGCCCACGAACCCGACGATCGGCTTGCCATCCGGCGACCACCGCTGCCTGAGGGACTCGTCGCGCGCCGACGGCGCGAACCGTAGCACGTCGACCCCGCGTGCCCACCGGTGCACCCGCGGAAATCGATGGGCAACAAGTGATTCCATCGTCACACTGGATGGCGCCAAGGTGCGGTCGGCGAGGCTGTGCAGGTGGCGGAACCACGCCCAGGCCGCCCGTGATGTCATCGGAATGCCGTAGCTCGCCGCGAAACCTGGGACGTCGGTTTGGTATACCGCGATTGTCGGCACCCCCAGCCGGCGAGCCGCTCGCAGCCCGCCGTAGCCGAGCAGCGCCGGCGACGCCAGATGCACAACGTGGGGATCGAATCCGCGCAGTACGCTCACCATTCGGGGCATGGGCACACCGAGCGGCAACGTGGTTACCTTCGGGAACATCCGCGACGGCACCCGATGCACCCGGATACCGTCGTGAATCCGCTCGGCGCGGGGTTCACCCGGCGGGTTGTCGGGCGCGATGACAAGGGCCTCGTGACCGGTTCGACGCAGATGCTCGAGGACCCGAACCACCGAGTTGCTGACACCGTTGACGTTCGGGAGGAACGATTCGGCGACGATCGCAACGCGCACACCACCACAATGTCAGAGCCGACTGTCGACAAGGTTGCCTACGGGCATACGTCGTGCGAAATTTGCTGGTCGGACGCTTTTAAGACCCCGGCTGGCCGGGCTCGCTCTTGGTCTCGGCGCGACGGTCTAGCCACCTGTCCAGCAGCGCCAGACCTACCAGCGCGACCGTCGCAGCCAGCCAGCCCACCACCGCGATGGATCCCGCCGGGATGATCGCCAGCCCGGCGTTGCGGTGCTGTACCCGAACCAAATTCGGATCGTTCTTGTTGTATTCGATGTAAATCCGCATACCCGTCGACAATTCGGACGGATACAGCACGCCGAGCTCGGGGCGGTAGGTCACCCGCTCGGGTGTGACGAATTCGATTGTGGAGCGCCGCGGCCCGGCACTGAGCACTTCTGCCTGCGCGACCCCCATGTTGTGTTGGATCGCAAGGTCGTCGCGCCAGGCGCCGGCCACCAGCAGCACCGACTGCAGCGTGACCAAACCGGTGACGATCAGTACCGCGATCCGCACCCACCGCAGGACCACCCTCGCCCGGGCCTTCGGCGGTTCATCACTGCGGCCGTGAATCAGGATGCGCAGCAATGCTTTCGGGGATATCACAGAGCCGCCTTGATGCCGGCGTGTAGCTGTCGCAGCGAGGACCGGTCCGCCTTGACCTCTAGTACCCGCATGCCGGCTCCGGGTTCGTCGAGGGCCGCGTTCAGCTCGTCGACCTCGATCTGCCGGCTCTCAACGTGGTAGGCGCGACACAGCGCGCCTACGTCGACATCGTGCGGGGTCCCGAAGACCCGCGATGACACGTCGGAGAATCTTGGGTCGCCTTGCTCGAGTAGTTCGAAAATGCCGCCGCCGTTGTCGTTGGAGACCACGATCGTCAGCTGCCGCGGTGTCGGTTCGGTGGGGCCGATCAGCAGCCCGGAGCTGTCGTGGACGAACGTCAGGTCGCCGATCAGCGCGATGGTGCGGGGCGGGCTGTTCGGGTTACCGATCCGCTCATGAGCCAGTGCCGCCCCGATCGCGGTGGACACGGTGCCGTCGATGCCGGCGACCCCGCGATTGGACCGCACCGTGATGCCGTCGGGTGTCCAGACCGACCAGCGCCACGTCGCGCACCGGGTTGGAGGCCCCGAGCACCAGCTGGTCACCCGGTCGCAGGGCATCGGCCACGGCCGCGGCGACGTGCAGGCCGGTGGTAAGCGGGTGCGCCGCAAGCTGGGACCGCACCGCAGCGACGGCGTGCCGGTTCATCTCGGCACAGCGATGCAGCCACGCCGGGTGCGGTGCCCCGGTAGTGACCGCCCGCGTGCCAGTGGCCTGCGAGTTACCCGAGACGTCCGGCCAGCGCGGCCCGGTGGTCAGCGCGTACACCGGCACTTGAGGGTCGGCCAGCAGCGCCGACACCGGCCGGTGCAACGTCGGGCGGCCGAGCATGATCACCTGCTTCGGGCGCAGCAGCGGCAGTGCCAGCGGGTGCAGCGGGTTGACTCCGGACGGGCCAGACGGCGCCGTCGGCTCGGCGACGGTCGGCAATTGCGACAGATTGGGGTGCACGCCCGCGCCGTGTCCGGCGATGACGACGGTGTCGGCCGACAGGTCGATATCCAGCGGCTGGTCGAACGTGACCGGCGGCGTGTACGTCCACGGCTTGCCGGCGGGCCGGCCCTGCGGGGTCACGGCACCGTGCGGTTCTGGATCGGGCACCAACGGTTCGCGCAGCGGGATGTCAAAGTGCACGGGGCCGGCGTTGGCGGTGCGAGATCCGGTGGCGGCCACCAATACTCGGCAAGTGGCCGATCGCCAGGTGGCGTTGAGCGAATCCAGCCGCTCGGGCGCGTCCTCAGCCAGGCCCAGGCTGATGGTGGCGCGAACCTGGGTGCCGAAGTAGCCCAGCTGCTCCATCGTCTGGTTGGCCCCGGTGCCCAGCAATTCGTAGGGCCGATTGGCCGACAGCACGATCAGCGGCACCCGCGCGTAGTTGGCCTCCACCACCGCCGGACCGAGGTTGGCCACAGCAGTGCCGGACGTCATCGCGACACACACCGGCGCGCCGGCGGCGACCGCCAGCCCGATGGCCAGATAGCCGGCAGTGCGCTCGTCGATGCGGACGTGCAACCGGATCCGGCCGCAGCGGTCGGCGTCCTGCAACGCGAATGCCAGCGGCGCGTTCCGCGAACCGGGGCACAGCACCACATCGCGGACGCCGCCGCGGATCAGCTCGTCAACGACGACGCGGGCCTGTGTCGTCGAGGGGTTCACCTCTACAGGGTGTCACAGCCGGGGTGGCGCGATGACAGACTTCTCCACACCAGCAACACCAGCAACACCAGCCCCCCAAGCCCCGCCGATACTCTCCCTCAGACCTTGACGCTGGCGAAGAACTGCAGTATCGCGGCATTGACGGCCTCCGGCCGCTCGAAGAACCCGAGATGACCGGCGTCGGGTATCTGCAGGTAGCGGCCGTTGGGCAGGGCGTCAGCGACTTCCCGTCCCAGATGAGGCGGGGTCGCCACATCGTCGGCGAAGCCGATCACCAGCACCGGCGCGGCGATGTTGCGGTAGGCGGGTAACCGGTTGCTGTGGGGGGCGACATCCAGCTGGCAAATCAGCCCCGGGGTGCGCTTGGCCGGCCAGGTGGTGAACATTGAGATCCAATCGGCGACGGCCGCGTCATCATTCATCGTCTTACGTGAAAAGCTTTCCAGCAAGCGAATTTTCGCCTCATAGCTAGCTGGCAGCTGGATGCCGGACGCGTAGAGCTCGGCCTCGGCATTATGGAAGGATTGGCGGGCCTCGTCTAGGCGGCCGCGGGTGGCCATCAGCACGGCGGCGCTGACCAATTCGGGCCGGCTGACCATGAGTTCCTGGGCGATGAACGCACCCATCGACACGCCGACGATGCGCGCCGGGGCGGCGCCCAGGGATTCGATCAGGGCCGCGGTGTCGGCGACCATGGTTTGCGTCGTGAACCCTTCGGCGTTTTCGGTAGCGCCGATCCCGCGATTGTCGAAGGTGATGACCCGATATCCCGCCGCCAGGAACGCCGGGACCTGATGCGGTAGCCAGGTGCGCCCGGTGCCGCCGTGGCCGGCGATAAAGACCACGGGCTCGCCGGTCCCGCGGTCCTCGTAAGCCAGGTTGATCACCCGCACGACAGTACAAGCAGCGGATAGCAGGCCTTGACCCGGTCGATCCACCATTGCCGCCGCTCTGGGGGTGCGCTCAGTTCTTGCAGCCGCGCCGGGTCGGGCGTTGCCGGGACGACGGGCAGGTAGCCGTCGACGGGCACGGCGGCCTCGGCGACGTCTTCGACGAACAGACCGCCGGTGCCCAGCCCGCAGGCGTGGCGGAGTTGCGGTAGCGCCGCGGCGGCGGACAGCCCGGCGGCGATCCCGACCGCCGAATCCAGCGCGCTGGAGACCACGACCGGGATGTCGATCTGCGCAGCGATGTCAAGCAGAGCCGAAACCCCGCCCAGCGGAGCGACTTTGAGCACCGCGACATCGGCGGCGTGAGCGCGGACCACGGCCAATGGGTCGTCGGCCTTGCGGATGCTTTCGTCGGCCGCGATCGGCACGTCGACCCGCCGGCGCAGCGCCGCGAGTTCGGCGACGGTCGCGCACGGTTGCTCGAGGTACTCCAGCGGGCCGTCGGCGGTCAACGCGGCCGCGGCCCGCACCGCCTCCTCGACGCTCCAGCCGCCGTTGGCGTCCACCCGCACGGTCGGGACCAGTTCGCGCACCGCGTTGACCCGGTCGACGTCGTCGGCCAGCGTCTGCCCGGGTTCGGCAACCTTGACCTTGGCGGTGCGGGCACCGGGGAACCGGGAAAGCACCTCGCTTACCCGGGCGGCGGCAACCGCCGGCACGGTGGCGTTGATCGGGACACGGTCGCGTCGTACGGGCGGCGGCTGGCGATATGCCCCTTCGATGCCTGACGCCAGCCACGCGGACGCCTCTGCGGCCGGGTATTCCACGAATGCCCCGAACTCGCCCCAGCCTGCTGGGCCCTCGATCAACGCGACTTCGCGGGTGGTGATGCCGCGGAAACGCACCCGCATCGGCAACGCCACCACATGCAGGCGGTCCAGCAGGTCCGCACACGTCGGTGTCACTGGTGGTAAACCTGGCGGCCGGCCAGAAACGTCGCCCGCACGTCCAGATCGGCGATCTGCTCGGGCGGCACCGTGCGGGGATCGCCCGACAGCACCACCAGGTCCGCGTACTTGCTCACTTCCAGTGAGCCGATCACATCGTCGGCGAACAGCTGCCAGGCGGCGTCGATGGTCTGCGCGCGGATGGCCTGCTCGACGGTCAACCGCTCCTCGGGCGCCAGCACCCGGCCGCTGGGTGCAGTCCGGGTCACGGCCACGCTGATGTTGCGCAGCGGCTCCTCGGGCGTGACCGGTGGATCATTGTGCAACGAAATGCGCATACCGGTGGCCGCCGCGGATCCTGCTGGCATCCAACGGGATCCGCGCTCCGGTCCGAACAGACCGTCGACGATGACGTCACCCCAGTAGTGGATTTGGTCGACAAAGATGCTGCAGGTGACGCCGAGGGCGGCGGCTCGCCGGAGTTGATCGGGCCGGATGGCGCCGACGTGTTCGAGCCGTAACCGGTGATCGTCGCGCGGATTGCGGCGCAGCGCCTCTTCGTACACATCGAGGATGGTGTCCACGCCCGCGTCGCCCTGCACGTGACAGGCCATCGGCCAGCCCAACGGAAAGTAGGCGCCGACGATTTCGGCCAGCTGTTCACGGGTGTAATTGGCATGTCCGCACGAGCCGGGCGGCACACCGATGGTGCGGGTAGCGGCGGTGTCCAGGTACGGAAAGGAAAGCGCGATGTTGCCGACCCATGGTGAGCCGTCCACCCAGATCTTGATGCCGACCTGGCGCAGCATGTCGTCACCCTCGCCGGGCGTGGCGTCGGTGGACATCTGCGGATTGGAGATCTCGTAGGTGCGCAGCCGCACCGTCAGCTCGCCGCGCAGCTGCTCCACCAATGGCCGAAACGCCGGGTCGAAGGCCATCTCCGAGAAAGTGGTCAGGCCCGCACGGTTGAGCCGGGCGCACTCGGCGTGCAGCATCGCGGGGTAGTCGCTGGGCTCGATGGCACTGCCCAGCAGCGGGAATACCGCGCCGGTTTCCTCGGCGGTGCCGTCGAGTTCACCGTGCGCGTCGCGGCCGTACCTGGCGCCCTTGGGATCCGGGGTGTCGCGGGTCAGATTGTTGATCCGGGCGGCGTGCGAATTGAAATAGGCCTTGTGCCCGGAGTTGTGGACGATCACCAGCGGCCCGTCCGGCGCGACGTCGTCGAGCCAGGTCAGCGTCGGCTCCGGAAGTCCGGGCTGCAGCAGCGGATCCCAACCGTTCAGGTAGGCGCCGGCTGGTCCCCTGGCGGCGGTCTCGCGGCGGACCGCTTCGACGACATCGTCGGCGTTGCGTATGGTGACCGGCCGTATGTCGACGATCCGGTCCGACAGCGCGAGGGCCTCCATCAGCGGATGGCCATGTGCCTCAACGAATCCCGGCATGACGCAGCCGTCGCCGACATCGATGGTTTGAGTGTCGGCACCAATGAACTCGGCGACATCGGAGCGGGTGCCTACGGCAACGATCCGACCGTCGGCAACGGCGAGTGCTTCGGCTGTGGGCCGCGCGTCACCGACGGTCAGCACGGTTCCGGTAATGACGACATCTGCCTGCGCCATGAGCACGGATCCTAGTGATCGTCGCGCTCGCCGAGGGCGCAGCTGACCCGAATTGCAACACGTTCTAGTCTGGCCACATGAGCGACGAGCTGTTGCGCAACCCGACCCATAACGGCCACATGTTGGTGGGCGCGCTCAAGCGCCACAAGGACAAGCCGGTGTTGTTCCTAGGCGACACCACGCTGACCGGTGGCCAGCTGGCCGCCCGGATCAGCCAGTACACGCAGGCGTTCGAGGCGCTGGGCGCGGGCACCGGCGTCGCGGTCGGCTTGTTGTCGCTCAACCGTCCCGAAGTGCTGATGATCATCGGCGCCGGCCAGACCCAGGGCTATCGGCGCACCGCACTGCACCCCCTGGGCTCACTGGACGATCACGCCTACGTGCTGTCCGATGCCGGCATCAGCTCGCTGATCATCGACCCCAACCCGATGTTCGTCGAGCGCGCGCTGGGGCTGCTGGAACGGGTGGACTCGCTCAAGCAGATCTTGACCATCGGTCCGGTGCCCGAAGCACTCAACGGTGTGGCTACGGATTTGTCGGCCGAGGCGGCCAAGTACGAGGCGCGGCCCCTGACTGCCAGGGACCTGCCACCGGACCAGGTCATCGGCCTGACTTACACCGGTGGCACCACCGGTAAGCCCAAGGGCGTGATGGGCACCGCGCAATCGATCTCCACCATGACGATGATCCAACTCGCGGAATGGGAATGGCCGGACGAGCCGCGATTCCTGATGATCACTCCGCTGTCGCATGCCGGAGCTGCGTATTTTCTACCGACGTTGGTCAAGGGCGGGGAAATGTACGTGCTGCCCAGGTTCGACCCTGCTGAAGTTCTGAAAACTGTTGAGGAAAAGCGGATTACGGCAACGTTCGTGGTGCCGTCGATGCTGTACGCGCTGATGGACCACCCGGATTCGCACACCCGGGACCTGTCGTCGCTTCAGACCGTGTATTACGGTGCGTCGGCGATCAACCCGGTACGGCTGGCCGAGGCGATCCGGCGGTTCGGCAAGATCTTCGCCCAGAACTATGGCCAGTCCGAGGCGCCGATGGCTATCACCTACCTGGCCAAGGGCGATCACGACGAGAAGCGGCTGACCTCCTGTGGGCGTCCGACGCTGTTCGCGCGCGTGGCGCTGCTGGGCGAGGACGACAACCCGGTACCGCAGGGCGAGCCGGGCGAAATCTGTGTCAGCGGACCGCTGTTGGCCGGCGGTTACTGGAATTTGCCGGATGCGACAGCCGAGACTTTCCGGGACGGCTGGCTGCACACCGGCGATATGGCCCGTGAGGACGAAGACGGCTTCTACTACATCGTCGACCGGGTCAAAGACATGATCGTCACCGGCGGGTTCAACGTGTTCCCGCGGGAAGTCGAAGACGTCGTCGCCGAACATGCGTCCGTCGCGCAGGTGTGTGTGGTCGGGGCGCCCGACGAGAAGTGGGGTGAGGCCGTGACCGCGGTGGTGGTGCTGCGCGCCGACGCGGCCCGCGACGACGCCGCGATCGAGGCCATGACCGCCGAGATTCAGGCGGCGGTCAAGGAGCGCAAGGGGTCGGTGCAGTCGCCCAAGCGGGTGGTGGTCGTCGACTCGCTGCCGTTGACCGGGCTCGGCAAGCCGGACAAAAAGGCCGTCCGGGCGCAGTTCTGGGAAGGCGCCGAGCGCGCCGTCGGCTGAAACTTTCGGGCCAGCGTCACGGCTAGCGTGACGCTCGCCAGCCGCGGTCACTCTGGCGTGTCCCCCGCAAGCGGGCGGTGCCCCCAGCTCGGCGCAGGTGTAGCGGCCACGCCGGCCACCAGCAGGTCGAGCATGCGGCCCGTCTGGTCAGGTGAACCGCTGGCCAAAAAGATGCCGAGCAGGCTCGACACCACATCGTCGGCCCGCACATCGACGCGCAGGCTGCCGTCGTCGGCGCCGGCCCGCAACAGCATGTCGACCGCGCCGACGATGCTCGCGCGAGTCTGACTGAGCTCGACGGCCCCGGAGTCGACCATCGCGCGCAACGACTCGGCCATCCCACGCTTTGCGGCGACGAAGCTTGCGTAGCGGTCCATCCAGCGTCGCAAGGCGGCTTTGGGTGGGTGCTGCTTGAGCAGCTCGGATGCGGATGCGGATAGCTCCGCGAGTTCGGCACGGTAGACAGCCTCGACGAGCGCCTCCCGGCTCGGGAAATGGCGGTAGAGCGTACCGATCCCGACACCGGCGTCGCGGGCGATCGACTCGAGCGACACTTGGCGCCCGTCGGCGGCACCGAACGCGGCAGCCGCAGCGTCGAGCAGGCTCTCGCGGTTGCGGCGCGCGTCGGACCGGATCCCGTCGGCCAAATCGGAGGCTCCTCCGTTTCTGTTACGATCAGCAATCGGAGGGTCCTCCGCATTTTCTCAGTGTGTCACGACGGGAGCACCATGACAGACAAACCACACCCCGGCGGCGTCGGCAGCATCGGCACGACAGTGGTTGCCCGTGTCGGCTACGGCGCGATGCAACTCGGCGAGGCGCCATCGCCGCAGAACGCCGTGGCGGTGCTGCGTCGCGCCGCCGAACTCGGCGTCAACCACATCGACACCGCGTCGTTTTACGCCGGCGGCGAGGTCAACCGTCACATCCGCCGGGCGCTGGCGCCCTACCGTGACGACCTCGTCATCGTCAGCAAGGTCGGCGCCGCACACACCACCGACTGCCCAATGCCCCTGAAGGCCGCGCAGAAGCCCGTCGAGCTGCGCGCCGCGGTCGAAGACGATCTGCGCCAACTCGGCCTCGACCGCATTCCGGTGGTCAATCTGCGACGCCTCGACCTTGGTCCCGGCCTGCGCGCGGAGGGTGACCAGGTTGTCGACCTCGACGACCAGCTGGACGAGATGATCGCGCTGCGCGACGAGGGCAAGATCGGTGCGATCGGCATCAGCAGCGTGCCACTCGAAGTAGTGCGGCGGGCGTTGCCTGCCGGAATCGTCTGCGTGCAGGACGCCTACAGCCTGCTCGACCGCTCGCAAGAAGCCACGCTCGATTTCTGCGCGGCCGAGGGCATCGCGTGGGTGCCCTTCTTCCCGCTCGGATCGGCGTTCACCGGGTTCCCCAATGTCGCCGACAGCACGGTGGTACGGGACGTCGCCGACGAGCTCGGCGTCACACCGGCCCAAGTCGGGCTGGCCTGGCTGTTGGCCCACGCGCCGAACACGTTGTTGATTCCCGGCACGCGGTCGATCGCACACCTCGAGGAGAACATCGGCGCAGCGGACGTTGCCTTGAGCCCAGAGGCCATGGCGCGTCTGGACACCGTCAGCAAGCCGGAGGACGGTCCACAGAATCGCCATGGAGTTGAACCCTTCCTGGAGGCGCCGGCGCGCTGACTACTGTGGCAGGCATGGGAAAAGCTGAAGTGCTCAAGCCGCCGTGGTGGCTGAAGCCGGCGAACAAAGTCTTCATCCAGATGTCGCGGCTTGGCCTGAGCTTCGGTGGTGAAAGCCCGGTGGTGTTGACCGTGCCCGGCCGCAAATCCGGCGCTCCCCGTTCGACGCCGGTTACCCCGATGATGGTGGACGGCAAGCGGTACGTGGTCGGCGGCTTTCCCGGTGCGGATTGGGTGCGAAACGTTCGGGCCGCAAGCGAAGTCACGCTGAGCCGTGGCCGCAAGCACGAGCGGGTACGGATGGTGGAGCTGTCCGCCGACGAGGCCAGGCCGCTGCTGCGGGTGTGGCCCAGCGAAGTCCCCACCGGCGTCGGTTTCATGAAGCGCTCCGGGCTGATCAAAGAGGGACGCCCCGAGGAGTTCGAGGCACTGGCCGGGATTTGTCCGGTCTTCCGTTTCGACCCGGTTTAATCGGATGGCCTGGGAGTTCAACAGCCTTGAGTGACAACCCATTTGATGCGCAGGCATGGCGGTCCGTGGACGGGTTCGGCGATCTGACCGACATCACCTACCACCGCCATGTCGAAGACGCGACGGTGCGGGTGGCGTTTAACCGTCCCGAGGTCCGCAATGCGTTTCGGCCGCACACCGTCGACGAGCTGTACCGGGTGCTCGACCATGCCCGGATGTCCCCCGACGTGGGCGTGGTACTGCTGACCGGCAACGGGCCGTCGCCGAAAGACGGCGGCTGGGCGTTTTGCTCCGGCGGCGATCAGCGCATCCGCGGGCGCTCCGGCTATCAATACGCCTCCGGCGAGACCCCCGACACCATCGACGTCGCACGCGCCGGGCGGCTGCACATCCTCGAGGTGCAGCGGCTGATCCGGTTCATGCCCAAGGTGGTCATCTGCCTGGTCAACGGGTGGGCGGCCGGCGGTGGGCACAGCCTGCACGTGGTCTGCGACCTCACCCTGGCCAGCCGCGAGCATGCCCGCTTCAAGCAGACCGACGCCGACGTCGGCAGCTTCGACGGCGGTTACGGCAGCGCGTATCTGGCCCGTCAGGTGGGCCAGAAGTTCGCCCGCGAGATCTTCTTCCTGGGCCGCACGTATACCGCCGAGCAGATGCATCATATGGGCGCGGTCAACGACGTCGTCGACCACGCCGATCTGGAACGGGTCGGCCTCCAGTGGGCGGCCGAGATCAACGCCAAATCACCTCAGGCGCAACGGATGCTGAAGTTCGCATTCAATCTGCTCGACGACGGGCTGGTGGGTCAGCAGCTGTTCGCCGGTGAAGCCACCCGGCTGGCATACATGACCGACGAAGCCGTCGAAGGCCGCGACGCGTTCCTTGAGAAACGCGCCCCGGACTTCAGGCCGTTCCCTCGCTACTTCTAAAAGGGCCGCGTCGAGATCGACGCCAGCGTGGGAAAGTTCGACTCGAGTTCAAGGGGTGATTGCAACACTTCTCGGTTAGGAAGTGTTGATGGCTAAGCATTGGACTTTGGTGTCGGTGCAGCGTCGGTATTGGGACCTTGTCAGTCAGGGTGTGATGCCGTGGGTTGCGGGGCCTATGGTCGGCGTGTCGGAGACCTGCGGCGGGCAATGGTTTCGTCAACGTGGCGGGGTGAAGCCACAGTTCAAGCAGCCACACGGGCGGGTTCGGCCGCGGTTGTCGATCACTGAGCGTGAGGAGATCATGATCGGCACCGCCCAGGGTGAATCGATCCGGTCGATGGCACGCCGGTTGGGGCGGGCGCCGTCAACGATCATGCGGGAGATCTATCTGAATGGGCGGTGCCGGGACGCGCCGGGCCGTTACCGTGCGCTATATCGGTTCGGCGCGAATCGGGGTGGCTGGGACGCCAAGTCGGGGTATCGGGCGTATCTGGCCCAGCAGCGCAGCGAACAGCGGGCGCGTCGTCCCAAGACCGGCAAGCTGGCCCGCTGTGCTGAGTTGCATGATTTTGTACAAGTACGGTTACAGCTCAAGCACAGCCCCGAGCAGATCGCCGGTGAGTTGGCCAAGACCTATCCCGACCGCCCGGAGATGCAGGTGTCCCACGAAACCATCTATAAGGCGATTTACGTGCAAGGACGCGGCGAGCTGCGCCGCGAGCTGCACCGTTGTTTACGCACTGGGCGGGCGCTGCGCAAACCACGGGGACGCAGCGGTCACAGCGAGCTTCGGGGCCGGATCCCGGGCATGGTCAACATCTCTGAGCGCCCGGCCGAGGCCGCTGATCGGGCCGTGCCCGGGCACTGGGAGGGCGACTTGATCATTGGCAAAAACCAGGCCTCCCAGATCGGCACTCTCGTCGAACGCAGCACCGGGTTCGTGCAACTGCTGCACCTGCCGCACAGCCGCAGCGCCGACGTGGTCGCTGAAGCCATGATCGCCAAGATCAAGGTCTTGCCCGAAGCCCTGCGCAAAACCCTGACCTGGGATCAGGGCCACGAGTTGGCCGCCCATGCGCGCATCAGCATCGACGCCGGCATCGACATCTACTTCTGCGATCCCCACTCACCCTGGCAACGCGGCAGCAACGAAAACACCAATGGCCTGCTGCGCCAGTACTTTCCCAAAGGCACTGACCTATCGGTGCATTCAGCCGCCTACCTCGACGAGGTTGCCGCCGAGCTCAACAACCGGCCCAGAAAACGCTACGACTGGGACAGTCCTGCCAAAGTCCTTAACCAACTACTGTCAAAGCCGTCACAAACCACTGTTGCAACCAAACCTTGAATCCGCCCGAGTAGACCGCACGCTAGTGTCGATCTCGGCGAATCCGCACTCCCCTAGACTCCGCACCTGTGAGCAAAAGTCCGCTTCGCCGATTCACCGACCAGATCGTGCTGGCAACGATGCGACCGCCTATTTCGCCGCAAGTTCTGGTCAACTGGCCCGCGATCAAACCGGTCGACCTCGACGGCAAGCGGATTCTGCTCACTGGAGCATCGTCGGGCATCGGCGAAGCCGCGGCCGAACAGTTCGCCCGCCACGGTGCCACCGTGGTCGCCGTCGCCCGCCGCCAGGATCTGTTGGACGCGCTGGCGGACCGGATCACGACTGCGGGTGGCACCGCGATGTCGATTCCCTGCGACGTCTCGGACCTGGACGCCGTCGACGCATTGGTCGCAGAAGTCGAAAAGCGTATCGGCGGAGTCGACATCCTGATCAACAACGCCGGCCGGTCCATCCGCCGGCCGCTGGCCGAGTCGCTGGAACGCTGGCACGACGTCGAGCGGACCATTGTGCTCAACTACTACGCGCCGCTGCGGCTGATCCGCGGGCTCGCGCCCGGGATGCTCGAGCGCGGCGACGGCCACATCATCAACGTCTCCACTTGGGGCGTGCTGTCGGAGGCATCGCCGCTGTTCGCGGTGTACAACGCGTCGAAGGCCGCGCTGTCGGCGGTGAGCCGGGTCATCGAAACCGAGTGGGGCCGAAAGGGTGTGCATTCGACGACCCTGTACTACCCGCTGGTGGCCACGCCGATGATCGCACCGACGAAAGCCTACGACGGGATGCCCGCGCTGACGTCGGAAGAGGCCGCCGAGTGGATGATCACCGCCGCTCGCACCCGGCCGGTGCGGATCGCACCGCGGATGGCGATTGCAGCCAAGGCGCTGGACACCTTCGGCCCCCGCTGGGTGAACACCCTCATGCAGCGGCAGAAGATCCAGCCCAACCGCTGAGCCAACCGTGTTAGCGTCGGACCGGGGTCCAACTCCGGGAGTTTGCTGTATCTGATATTTGGACCACCATTGCGGCCGAGCGCGGCGCGCTTGCCAACGACCTCGCCAACCTGACGCCATCGCAATGGGATACGCCTTCGCTCTGCACCGGATGGACGGTCCGCGACATAATCGCGCACCTGTCGGCGACCGCCTCACTGAACCCGGCCACCTTCTTTTTCGGGATGGCCAAGGCCGGGTTCAACTTCGACCGGTTCGCCAACGGTCAGATTGCCAAGCACCGAGGCGCCGATCCTGCCGCCACCCTGAACGAGTTTCGCGGCCTGCAGAATTCCACCTCCGCACCGCCGGGTCCCAAAACGTCTTGGCTTGGCGAGGTGGTAGTCCACGGCGCGGACGTCCGCCGTCCGCTGGGCATTTCGCATACGTACGCGCCGGGCGCAGTTCGCCAGGTGATCGACTTCTACGAGGGCTCGAACATGCTCCTCGGCTCCAAGAGCCGCATCGCCGGACTCGCCCTGCGTGCTACCGACGCCGACTGGCAGCACGGACAGGGTGTGGCGGTCGAAGGCCCGCTGCTGTCGCTACTGCTCGCCATGACCGGGCGGCCTGCCGCATGCGACGATCTCACCGGCCCGGGCGTGCCAACGCTCCGAAGCCGATGCAGCCCGACGCGATAAGACGTGATAGACACGACGCTATGGAGATCCTGGCCAGCCGGATGCTTTTCCGGCCGGCGGACTATCAGCAGTCGTTGAGCTTCTACCGCGACCAGATCGGCCTGGCGATAGCCCGTGAATACGGTGCGGGCACAGTATTTTTCGCCGGCCAGTCTTTGCTGGAGCTGGCTGGTTACGGCTCCCCGGACCACTCCAGGGGCCCCTTTCCCGGCGCGCTGTGGCTGCAGGTCCGCGACATCGCAGCAACCCAGGCCGAGCTGGAGGGCCGCGGGGTGTCGATCGCCCGCGAGGCGCGCCGCGAACCGTGGGGCCTGTACGAGATGCATGTGACCGACCCGGACGGCATCACGCTGATTTTCGTCGAGGTTCCCGGGGACCACCCGCTGCGTCGCGACACCCGGGGTGAACGTCGGGGAACGTCCGGTTAACTGAGAGGCAACATCTGGCGACGAGTCGCGATATACCCGCGTTTCGTGTATTTGTGCATTCGACAATTGAAACCCCCGACCACGAGAATCAGGCGCTGTGAACATAGATTTGTTCCTCTTGATCATTGTCGTAATCACGGCATTCGCATTCGATTTCACCAACGGCTTCCACGACACGGGCAATGCCATGGCGACCTCCATCGCCAGCGGCGCGCTCAAGCCCAAAGCAGCCGTCGCACTGTCCGCCGTGCTCAACCTGGTGGGTGCCTTCTTGTCCACCGCCGTCGCCGCCACGATCGCCAAGGGCCTCATCGATTCGAACATCGTGTCGCTGGAACTGGTGTTCGCCGGCCTGGTCGGCGGCATCGTCTGGAACCTGCTGACCTGGCTCCTCGGTATCCCCTCCAGTTCCTCGCACGCTCTGGTCGGCGGCATCGTCGGCGCCACGATCGCTGCCGTCGGCCAGCACGGCGTGATCTGGCATGGCGTGGTGTCCAAGGTGATCATCCCGGCCATCATCTCCGCAATCCTGGCCATCGGTGTCGGGGCGATAGCCACCTGGTTGGTCTACCGGATCACCCGCGGTGTCCCGACTAAGCGCACCGAGGCCGGGTTCCGGTACGGCCAGTGGGGCTCGGCGTCGCTGGTCTCGCTGGCGCACGGCACCAACGACGCGCAGAAGACGATGGGCGTGATCTTCCTGGGGCTGATGTCCTACGGCTCCGTCAGTAAGAGCGCGGCCATGCCGCCGCTGTGGGTCATCGTCGGTTGCGCCCTGGCGATGGCGACGGGTACCTATCTGGGCGGCTGGCGGGTCATCCGCACCCTGGGCAAAGGACTGGTCGAGATCAAGTCGCCGCAAGGCATGGCCGCCGAATCGTCCTCGGCCGCAGTCATTCTGCTATCCGCCCACTTCGGCTACGCGCTGTCGACCACCCAGGTCTGCACCGGTTCGGTGCTGGGCAGTGGTGTGGGTAAGCCCGGGGCCGAGGTGCGCTGGGGCGTGGCCGGCCGGATGGCGACCGCGTGGCTGGTCACTCTTCCGTTGGCCGGGCTCGTCGGGGCAGTCACCTACTGGATCGTGCACCTCATCGGCGGATACCCCGGCGCGATCATCGGCTTCTCGCTGTTGGTCGCGGTCTCTGCCGCCATCTACATCCGGTCGCGCAAGGTGAAGGTCGACCACAAGAACGTCAATGCCGAATGGGAAGGCAGCCTGACCGCCGGACTCGAAGCTTCGGACGACCAAAAGCCGCCCTCCGATACGGGCCCCAAGGTGGGCACGCTGTCGCCGCGGTTCGGCTCCGGCGACGACACGGTTAGCGCGAGGAACGCCTCATGAAACACTTCAGCGAGTGGTTCAACTACGAGGCCACCCTGAAGATCTTGATCTTCAGCTTGCTGGCCGGTGCCGCGCTGCCGGGGCTGTTCGCATTCGCGCTCCGGCTGCAAGCCGTCGGCACCGGCGCCGTCAGCACTGACGGCGCCCCGGGGCACCGGAACCCAGTACTGGTCGCGATCGCCTGGGCGATCTACGCGCTGGTACTTGCGGTGATCATCATCGGGGTGCTGTATATCGCCCGCGACTTCATCGCCCATCACACGGGCTACCCCTTCCTGGGAGCCAAACCCAAGTAGCATCGAATCGATGCCCACCGAGTTGCCGAGCCGACGGGGGGTCGTAGCAGGATGAACGGATTCCTCAGTTCCATCGTCTCCTGGTTGCGTGCGGGATATCCAGAGGGCATCCCACCGACCGATACCTTCGCGGTGCTCGCCCTGCTGACCCGCCGACTGTCCAACGACGAAGTCAAGGCCGTGGCCCATGAGCTGATCCAGCGCGGCGAATTCGACAATGTCGACATCGGTGTGGCGATCACCCAGATCACCGACGATTTGCCGTCACCGGAAGACGTCGAGCGGGTGCGGGCGCGGCTGGCCGCCAAGGGCTGGCCGTTCGATGACACTCACGAGGCCGAGGACCCCGCATAGCCGTCCTGCGTGCCCTCAGCGTGGCACCGGGCTGCGCCGCCCCGTTGCTGTTGCCCGCCCTGGAACGGGTGCTGGATGGCCGCGATCCCGCGCTGGTCGCGGTACCGGCCGACGACGATCGTGCGTTGCGCGCTTTGCGAGTGGGCTTACGAGTGGGCGAAGACATCGACGACGACGTGGCCCTGGTGGCGACGACGTCGGGCACCACCGGTGCACCCAAGGGCGCCTTGCTGACCGCCGCCGCGTTGACTGCCAGCGCGTCGGCCACCCACGACCGGCTCGGCGGACCGGGCAGCTGGCTGCTGGCTTTGCCGCCGTATCACATCGCCGGGCTGCAGGTGCTGGTGCGCAGCGTGCTCGCCGGCTCGGTACCCGTCGAGCTGGACGTCTGCACCGGGTTTGACATCGCCGAATTACCCGGCGCCATAAGACGATTGGGCTCCGGTCGGCGATACACGTCGCTGGTTGCGGCTCAGCTGGCCAAGGCGCTCACCGACCCGGCGGCCGCGGCCGCGCTCGCCGAATTGGACGCCTTACTGCTCGGCGGCGGACCGGCTCCACCCCAGGTCCTCGACGCCGCGGCGGCGGCGGGCATTGCGGTGGTCCGCACCTACGGGATGAGTGAGACCGCGGGAGGCTGCGTATACGACGGTGTCCCGCTGGACGGGGTCCGCGTGCGGGTGCTAGCCGACGGGCGCATCGTGATCGGTGGCGCGACGCTGGCCAAGGGCTATCGCAATCCGGCCGATCCTGACCCGTTCGCCGAGCCGGGCTGGTTCCGCACCGACGACCTGGGCGCCATCGATGATGCGGGCGTGCTGACCGTGCTGGGCCGCGCCGACGACGCGATCAGCACGGGCGGGTTGACCGTGCTCCCGCAGCCGGTCGAGGCCGCGCTGTGCACCCACCCTGCCGTCAGCGACTGTGCGGTTTTCGGCCTTCCCGACGACCGGCTGGGGCAGCGGGTGGTTGCCGCGATTGTGCTCAGCGACGGTTGCCTACCACCGACGCTGGACGCGCTGCGAACACACGTGACGCGCACCTTGGACGCCACCGCCGCACCGCGCGAGCTGCGCATCGTTGACGCGCTGCCACGACGCGGCATTGGCAAGGTCGACCGGATGGCGTTGGTGCGCCGGTTCGCCGGCGACGATCAATAGGCTGGTCGACCGTGAGGATTGCGCGCCGGGAGGCATTGCGCGAGGGATTCGCCGTCGCAGTCGGGATTGTCCTGGTGGCAGCGGCGTTCGTGCTGCCGCGGTTGAACTTAGGCGTCAAGCCACGGTTCGATGTCGGCCCGGAGCGGTTCGCCACGCACGCCGGAGCCTCACCGATTTTCGGGGTGTGGGGAATCCACGCCAGCTGGGGAACCGGGCCGGCCATTCTCATCGCCGTGGCCGCTGTGGTGTGGGGGCCCGCTGTGGCACAACGTCTTTCGTGGCGAATGCTGACGCTGGGCACCTGGGCTACCGCCTGCGGGTGGGCGTTTGCGCTGGCGATGATCGACGGTTGGCAGCGCGGCTTCGCCGGACGATTGACCACCAGAGACGAATATCTGTCGCAGGTGCCGAGCATCACCGACATCCCGGCCGCGGTGCGCACGTTTTCCGGCCGGATCCTCGACTACCAACCGAACTCCTGGGTCACTCACGTCTCGGGACATCCGCCGGGTGCGCTTTTGACGTTCGTATGGCTGGACCGGATCGGCCTGCACGGCGGCGCCTGGGCCGGCTTGCTGTGTCTGCTGGCCGGCTCCAGCGCGGCAGCGGCGGTGGTGATCGCTGTCCGCGCGCTGGCCGACGAGCAGACCGCACGGCGGGTCGCGCCGTTCGTGGCGGTAGCATCGACGGCGATCTGGGTCGCGGTCTCGGCCGACGGATATTTCGCCGGGGTCGCGGCGTGGGGTATCGTGCTGTTGGCCGTAGCGGTGCACCGCGGGGTTCGGTTCCCCGCGCTGGTGGCGGCCGGTGCGGGTCTGCTGCTCGGCTGGGGGGTTTTCCTCAATTACGGCCTGATATTAATGGGGCTCCCGGCATTGGCGGTGCTGGTGTCCGCGACCGACTATCGAGCGGTCCTGCGGGCACTCGGCCCGGCCGCCCTTGCCGCAGTTGCTGTGGCGGTGACCTTCGCCGTTGCGGGATTTTACTGGTTCGAGGGCTATACCCTTGTGCAGCAACGCTATTGGCAGGGGATCGCCAAGGACCGGCCGTTCCAGTACTGGAGCTGGGCCAACCTGGCATCCGCGGTGTGCGCGATCGGATTGGGCAGTGTCGCCGGAATCAGCGGGGTGCTCGACATGGCGGCCATCCATCGCCGCTCCGGTTTCCATCTGCTGCTGCTCGCAATGCTGGCCGCCATCGTCTGCGCGGACTTGAGCATGCTGAGCAAGGCCGAGGTCGAACGGATCTGGCTGCCGTACACCATCTGGCTCACCGCGGCGCCTGCACTGCTGCCGGTGCGGTCACACCGTTTGTGGCTGGCGCTCAACGCCGCCGGGGCCCTACTTCTAAACACCGTCATCGTCACGAACTGGTAGACGGACATGGAAGACCAGCCGGCACTGGCACGTCAACTCGGCACGACCGATGCGGTGGTGATCGGGCTCGGATCGATGATCGGTGCCGGGGTGTTTTCGGCGTTCGGGCCGGCCGCACGGGCAGCCGGCGCCGGTCTGCTGATCGGCCTGGCGCTGGCCGCGGCGATCGCGTACTGCAACGCCACCGCGTCCGCGCAACTGGCTGCGGTGTATCCGACATCGGGCGGGACGTACATCTACGGGCGTGAACGCCTCGGCCCATGGTGGGGCTTCGCCGCCGGGTGGGGATTTGTGATCGGCAAGAGCGCCTCCTGCGCGGCCATGGCACTGACCGTCGCAGCCTACGCGGTTCCAGGACCCTGGTGGGCGCAGCGGGTCATCGCGGTCAGCGCCGTGATTGTGCTGATCGCGCTGAACTACCGGGGAATCACCAAGACCGCAATGCTGGCCCGAATATTGTTGGTGTGCACGCTGATTGCGCTCGCCGCCGTGGTGATCGGCATCGCGGTCGCCAAGCCGGAGCCGCACCTGATCCACTGGTCCACGAGCACGACCTATGGCGTTCTGCAGTCGGCGGGGCTGCTGTTTTTTGCCTTCGCCGGTTATGCGCGGATCGCCACGATGGGCGAAGAGGTCCGCGACCCGGCCCGCACCATCCCCAAAGCGATAACTCTCGCCCTGGCGATCGCGGTGACGATCTATCTGGTCGTCGGGGTGGCCGTGCTGCTGGCCGCGGGACCGGACCGGCTCGCGCATGCCGCTGCACCACTGGCCGAGGCGGTGCGGGCCGCCGGCGCTGCAGCGCTGGTGCCGGTGATAACAGTCGGGGCTGCGCTGGCCAGCCTTGGTGCGCTGCTGGCGCTGATCGCCGGGCTGGGGCGCACCGTACTGGCGATGGCCCGCCACCGGGATCTACCTGCCTGGCTGGCGGCTGTTCACCCGCGCTACCGGGTACCACACCACGCCGAGATCGCACTCGGCGTCGTCGTCTGCGTCCTGGTAGCCACTGTCGACCTGCGCGGGGTGATCGGCTTCTCGTCGTTCGGGGTGTTGATTTATTACGCGATCGCCAACGCCGCTGCCTATACGTTGCCCACGTCGCGACGCCGCCTGCTGAACGTCTGCGGCCTGGCCGGGTGCCTGCTGCTGGTCGTCACCTTGCCGTGGGAATCGGTGGTTGCCGGACTGGGCGCATTCGCTATCGGGATCGCCGGGCGCATTGTCTTGCGCCGATGAGTGAGTCTTCTACAGTCCGGCCGCGCGGGTGACTCGCGCGAAGCGACTGGTGGGTCCGCAGGCATCGCGTACCACCGCGACGTCGTCGACGACGTCGAAGTCAGCCAGCCGTTCCACCGGTGTCACGTCAATACCGTTGTCGCGCAACGCCTTCAACGTGAGCTCCCCGGTGTCGGGTTGAGACATCGGGACGGTGCGCAGGCATTCGGCCATCGCCGGCGTCCCTACCCCGAGCACCCACCAACCGCCGTCGCACGCTAATCCGAGCACGGCCGGCGCGTCGAGCAGCCGGTGCGCACAACCAGTCAAGAGATCTGCGGTCACCTGAGGGGTATCCATCCCGATCTGCAGCACCGGATACCCGTCTGCCGAGTCAGCGTGTGCGTTGGCGAGCCGCTCGGCGAAGTCGTCACCGCGCTGCCCGATCACAGTGAAGGACTCCAGTCGTTGCCGGATCTCGGCGGCGCCCGCGGCGGCGTCCAGGTCGCCGGTGAACGCCACCACCCGCGCCGCCACCGGCGCGGCGGCGACCGCGTCCAGCGTGTCCAGCAGCGCGGCGGCGGCGATGTCGGCGGCGACCCGGTCACCGACCGTCGCGGCGAGCCGCGTCTTGGCCCGGCCGGGCTCCGGCGCTTTGGCGACGACCAGCAGAGTCACCGGCAGGACGCTCATGAGATCACCTTCCAGAAGTCCAAGATCGCGGTGATGCTGCCCCGCAGCGAACCGCTGACCTTGGACTTGCCGCCCGTCCGGGGACCGTAACTGACGTCGAGCTCGACCACCCGCCAACCGGCGGCCGCGGCACGGACCAGCAGTTCCAGCGGATAGCCCGACCGTCTATCGACGACACCCAGATTCAGCAGTGCCTCCCGCCGGGCGACCCGCATCGGCGCGATGTCGTGCACCGGCAGGCCGTGGCGGGTACGCAGCCGCCAGCTCATCACGACGGTGCCCACCCGCGCGACCCACGGCCAGCGCAGCCCTGGCACCGGCCGGCGCCGGCCGATCACCAGGTCTGCGCCCTGCTCGAGTGCGGCGACCAGCCGCGGCAAGTCACCGGCATCCATTGAGCCGTCGGCGTCGATGACCGCCACGATCGGGGTCGTCGCGGCGACCACACCCGCGTGCACCGCCGAGCCGTACCCGGCCCGGGGTTCGGCGACCACCGCAGCGCCGTGCCGGATCGCGACCCCGGCGGTGTCATCGCTGCTGTTGTTGTCGACCACCAGCGCCTGATAGCCGGCGGGAATGCCCGCCAGCACCGCCGACAGCGACTCCTCTTCGTTGAGACAGGGCAGCACCACCGTCACGTCGTCGGACATGCCATCCGACATTAGGGACGTCGTGCTCAGAACCCGTGATGGCCCCCGCCACTGTGTGGTTGCTGCGGGGTCACCGGCTGTTGCGAATGCGTCGGAGGCACGGTCTGCTGTGTTTGTGTGTGCGTCGGCGGCGCCTGGGTCGTCGGCGGCGCCTGGGTGGTGGGCGGCGCCTGGGTCGTCGTGGGCGGCGCCTGGGTCGTCGTGGGCGGCGCGTGCGTCGTCGTCGGCGGCGTGTAGCTGGTCGTGGGCGGTGTGTAGCTGGTCGTCGGCGGTGTGTAGCTGGTCGTCGGCGGCGTGTAGGTGGTCGTCGGAGCCGTCGGGGGTGGGTACGGGTTCGGTGGTTGCCAGCCTGGGAACGGAATGATGATCGGGACCGGGATCGGCACATTCGGGTTCGGGTTGGGCACGAAACCCGGAGTGCCCGGCGTTTCCGGCCCGACCGGGGCCGGAGGCGTTCCACCCACGGCGGGCGGCGTTCCCTGCTGCGGAACCGAACCCCCGCCGGTCGGAGCCGGAATGGTGCCGCCCTGGAATCCGGCGTTGGGCTGATCAGCCGGGGGCGGTGGCACCGGCGCCTGCTGTTGCGTCGGCAACAGCGGCATGAACTTTCCCGGGGCGGCGTTCTGGTGTCCCACGACAGGCTGTTGGCTCGCCGTCGGCCGCACGGCGACCGCCACCGCGACAGCCAGCGACGCGAACCCGATGACCGCGAATGCGATAACAGCGTTGCCGATCAGCAATGACCGTCTGCTGAGGGGCAGCCGGCCGGCCACGGCTTCGGGATCATCGACGTCGTCGTATTCGTCCATCTCGACGGAAAGCAGTTCGGAATCGCCGGCCATCGAGTACGCCAGCTGCGGTTCCTCCGCATTCGGACCGGCAAACTCAGACGTCGGCACGATCGTCGTCTCATCTCCGGTGAGCGGAGCCGCTGGGGCCATCGCTGTTTCATCTCCGGTGAGCCGAGCCGCTGGCGCCATCGCGGTCGCATCTCCGGCCGACAATGCCGCCAGGGGCGCGGCAGCCAAGGCCGCGCCGCGGGCCAGCGCAAAGGTCGGATCGTCGGGAATCTCCACCCGCATGGTCGACGCGTCGCGAAGCTGGTCGGCCACCCTGGTCAGGTCAGCAGATGAGCCCACCAGAAAGACATCACCCGGGGCGTCCGGCTGATCGCCGAGCCTTGCCATCAACGTGTCGAACGTGGCGGTGGCGTCGGCGCCCACAAGCGGCTCGCGGGCCAGCATGGTCGGCGGTGCGTCCTCGTCGCCGGCAGCCGAACCGACCACTGACAGCGTCGCCGTCTCGTCGTTAACCACCAGCGCAGCGCCGGGCCGCCCCGCCGCGCGCATCAGGGTGGCCACCGCCTGCGACTCCGAAAGCACCCCAACGTTGTGGACGCCGGAATTTTCCAACGCTTGCCGCAGCTGGTCGACTTTCGAATCGTCCGTCCAGCACAGCCGGGTGGCGACCAGCCGATGGTTCTCGCCGGCCAATAGCCGATTCGTGCCGACCACGGTCTCGGTCAGTTTCTCGATTGGGTTGTCGGCCAGGCCAACGACGGATTGGTCAATCACGACACTGCCCTGTGCGCCCGGCCCGACAAGCGCCAAGCGGGCAACGGGGCCTGTGACCGCAACCCCCAAAACGACGTCCATCGCGGCTCTCCTTCGGCTGGCCACCCCACAACCAGCATGTCCCGGCATCACTACACTGCGATACCGTCGGCAGTATCAGTCATTCGGGCGAGAGGTTCGCCTAGTAGCGAAGCGTAACCAGCTTCCCGAACGACGGGACGGTCGCCGCGGAATCACCTCCGCGGAAGTGCCTGTTCTCAGCCACTGCCACGGCGTCCGAACGGAGACTATGTTCGCAAGCGAGCAGCGCACCGGGATCAGCAGCGGGTTCCCTCGCCGCACAACCCAACCTGCGCCAATGTCAACCGTCCTTGATTCCCGGGGGCCATCGTGAGCCAGAGCAGCGACGACACGCCTACCGGCCCCATCGGCGGGCAGGCGCAGCAAACACGTCCCGATGCCGGTAGTGCGGGCCGCCGCCAGACCGCGACTGCGGGGGCCCGGGCCGTCGACCTGACCGCCGTCGCGCTGGTCGTCATCGCGGTGTTCTTGCCGTGGAATTTGTATTTCGGTGTCGGAATCCCCGGCAGCAACGGGACCTTGTTCGCGCTGCTGCTCGCGGTGACACTGCTGTCCGTCATTGCTGTCGCCGTGGCCGGTTCCTGGAGGTCGTCCGGCCCGCGGTTGAGCCCTGCGACGGCCGCCCGGATTCGTCTGGGACTCAATGCCCCCTATCTGCTGCTGGTGCTCGCCTTCGTTGGGTTCGACGCGTTCGAAACCGTCCGATTCGGTGGCACCGTGAACCTGCCAGGTGGCGTCGGGCCGGGGGCATGGCTGGGGATTGCCGGCTCACTGTTGAGCATGCAACCGGCGATCACCGGCCCAGCCGCAGAGGATCACAAGTTCACCTCTGCCCGCATCATCGGCTCCGCGTCGATGTTGGGTGCAGTGCTGAGCTTTGGCTTCAACCTGTACTGGCGGGTGAGGTACGCGCTGCCAAGCGCGGGCGGTTCGTCCGAGTTTGGCAAGCAGAACATCGCGGTCATCGCGACTGCGGTGGTGTACGGCGGGGTGGCGTTGGTCGCCGTCCTCGTCGCGTCCAGGTGGCTTCTCCGCAGCACCAAGGCTTCTCGACTGGCGACCGTAGCGCTCGGGGTGTCGACGCTGGCCGCCGGGATCCTCGTGTGGAGCCTTCCCGTCGGTCGTGACATCGACGCATTCCACGGCATAGCGCAGAACACGTCGACGGCGGGGGTCGGGTTCGAGGGTTATCTCGCGTGGGCGGCGGCCGCGGCGATTTTCGCGCCGCGGACACTGTTCGGCCACCAGAACACGTCGGCGACCGAGGAAAATACCTGGCGGGCGGCGGCCCGAAATGGCTTGCTGCTCATCGCCGTATGGTGCCTGGGGTCGATGGCGATGAGGATCACCGACCTCGTCGTCGCGGTGAGTCTGAATTACCCGTTTTCGCGATACGACAGCATGGTGCTGGCCGCGTTCGATCTGGCCACCGCGGTCCTTGCGATCTGGCTGCGCATCAACCTTGCGAACGACTCGGTCTCCGCGAGACTGATCACGTCGCTGTGCGGACTTGTCGCCACACTGAGCATTTCTCGCGTCGTTGTGGGCGTCGCGCTGGCGCCACGGTTCCAGGAATCTCCCAATCCCGCGGCCCAAAACCCGGTCTACGGAAACAATCTCGCCCAGCAGATCACCAGCACCTTTGATGTGGCGCTGTGCGGGCTGGGCTTAAGCATCCTCGCGGCGGCCATCATCACGGGTCACCTCAGCGGTCGCCGCCTGCGACGCCAAAAGCGCCGTGCCGCCGGCAAGCGTCCTGCCAAGGCGGCCGCACCCTCGCCGGCGGCTGCGCCGACGACCCGTGTCCGGGTGGGCCGCACTCCCCCGCCGTCGGCTGCGGCGACCACCCGTATCCGGACCGGCCCCCCTGGCGCGGATGCGGAATCACCCACCACCTTGATACCGCAGCCGGCTTCCGCGCCCCGGATCTTCCGGGGCGACGACTCTGCCACGCGGCAGATACCTGTGCAGAAGCCCAAGATCTACCGGCCGCCGCAAAACTCGACGTAACGCGAGTTAGCGCAGCGGCGCGAACGCGAATTCGCGCAGGCCCTCGCGCGGGTCGACAGCCGCGCGGAAACCCAACACCTCGGCGGCCCGGGTGGGATCGGCCACAATGTGGCGCACGTCGCCGCTGCGGTACTGGCCGGTGATGACCGGGGACACGGTGCCATTCGTTCCGCTGCGCGCATCGCAGAGTGCGGTGGCCACCTCCAGGATCGAGATGGCACGCCCGGAGCACACGTTGACTGCGGTGAAGCCGTCGCGGTCAGCCGTCGCCGCAAGGTTGGCGGCGGCCACGTCGTCGACGTGGACGAAGTCACGCATCTGACCGCCGTCCTCGAAAACCTTTGGTGGCTTGCCTTTTTCCAGTGCCGAACGGAAGATCGCCGCCACCCCGGAATATGGGGTGTCGCGCGGCATCCCGGGGCCGTAGACGTTGTGGTAGCGCAACGCCACCACCGAGCCACCCGTCGACTCCGACCACGCCAGTGCGTAATGCTCCTGCGCGGTCTTGCTGGCGGCGTACAGGCTGCGCGGCCGCAGGGCGGCATCCTCATCGACGAGGCGCCACTGCAGCTCCTCACCACCGATCGGGCAGCGGTGCTCGAAGATCCCGGCGTCGAGGTCGGCGCGCCGCCGCGGCAGCGGGTCGACGGATCCGTGCTGCCGACAGTGATAGCGGCCCTGCCCGTACACCACCATCGACGACGCCAGCACCAGACGGCGCACCCCGGCGGCGAACATCTGCGCCAGTAACACCGTGGTGGCGAAATCGTTGTGACCGCCGTAGGCGGGTGCGTCGGCGGCGTCTACGCCGGCACCCACCATCGCTGCCTGATGACACACCAGGTCCACACCTTCCAATAGCGGGGCCAGCGCATCGGTATCGCGGACGTCGACCTGTCGGCATCCCGGCGGTAACACCGAGTTTGGGCCGTGCGCGGCGGGCAGCAGCGCGTCGACGGCGACGACATCGTGACCCGCCGCCCGCAGCGCCGCGTCCACCCGCGACCCGATGAAACCGGCCGCGCCGGTCAGCAACACCCTCATGGCAGCTCCACCGGCAACGTGACGCCGGTGTGCGGCAGGCAGTGCGTGCACGTGCGCTCGACGGCGACGCGGCCAATCGCCTCGCGCACCAGCTTCTTGAACAGCTCTATGTTCCTTTCGAATTGCGCGAACACTTCGACAGCCTTCACACCGTCACCGGCCCTGCCACCGGCGTCCAGATCGGTTACCAAAGCGATTGCCGCATAGCACATTTCGAGTTCCCGGGCCAGCACAGCCTCCGGATAGCCGGTCATGTTGACCAGACTGAACCCGGCGGAAGCGAACCACTGGCTTTCTGCCCGGGTGGAAAAGCGCGGCCCCTGGATCACCACCATGGTGCCGCCGTCGACCACGCCGGGCAGGGCGGTGACCGCGGCCCGCAAGGTGGGGCAGTACGGATCGGCGAAGTCGACGTGGATAGCGCCGGAGTCGAAGTAGGTGTCGGCACGGCCACTGGTGCGATCCACTAGCTGGTCGGGTACCACCACGGCGCCTGGACCGTTTTCGGGGTCCAGGCTGCCGACGGCGCACGGGGCCAAAACCCGCCGTACGCCCAGCTTGCGCAAAGCCCACATGTTGGCCCGATATGGCACGGCGTGTGCCGAGAACTGGTGGGTTGCACCGTGCCGGGGCAGGAAAGCGACTTCGTGTTCGCCGATGGCGCCCACCGTGACCGGGGCGCTGGGCTCGCCATAGGGGGTGTCCACGTCGATGTTGCGGACGTCGGACTCAAAGAAGGTGTAGAAGCCGCTGCCGCCGATCAATCCGAGCATCTGCCCATTGTTGTGCATGGCCGGCGTTTGATCGCGGGTGCGGGGCAACGGCAGGATGCCCTGGTGGCCAGTTTTGCGCAGTGGATCTCCGGTGCGCGGCCGCGGACGTTGCCCAACGCGGTGGCGCCGGTCGTCGCGGGCACCGGCGCTGCGGCGTGGCTGCACTCTGCTGTGTGGTGGAAAGCACTGCTGGCGCTGGCTGTCGCGGTCGCGCTGATCATCGGGGTTAACTACGCCAACGACTACTCCGACGGTATCCGTGGCACCGACGACGACCGAACCGGCCCGGTGCGACTGGTGGGCTCGCGGCTGGCGACCCCGCGCTCGGTCTTGATCGCGGCGGTCACGGCCCTGACGGTCGGCGCGGTGTCCGGGTTAGCGCTGACCCTGCTGAGCGCGCCGTGGCTGATTGTGGTCGGCGCCGCCTGCATCGCCGGGGCCTGGCTGTACACCGGCGGCTCGAAACCCTACGGCTATGCGGGTTTTGGCGAGGTCGCGGTGTTCGTGTTCTTCGGCCTGGTCGCCGTGCTCGGCACCCAGTACACCCAAGCATTGCGGGTGGACTGGGTGGGGCTGGTGCTGGCGGTGTCGGTGGGGGCACTATCGTCGTCGGTGCTGGTGGCCAACAACCTGCGGGATATCCCCACCGACGCGCAGTCTCACAAGATCACCCTGGCGGTACGCCTGGGCGATGCCCGCACCCGGGTGCTGTACCAAGCGCTGCTTGCGACCGCCGGAGTTCTGACCCTGGTGCTGATGCTGGCGACGCCGTGGTGTGCCGTGGGATTGGTGGCCACGCCACTGGCCCTGCGCGCTGTGGCGCCGGTGCGATCCGGCCGCGGCGGGCCTGAGCTGATCCCGGTGCTGCGTGACACCGGGCTGGCGATGGTGGTGTGGGCGATCGCGGTAGCAGCCGCGTTGACGATGGCCACCTAGCGGCCCTACTAACGGGCTAGGCGGCCTTGTCCAGCAGCGCGAGGATCGACGCGCGCAACTGGGCGGTGTCGACGTATTCGGTGATCAGGCCGATGGCCGCCTTGTCGTCGCTGCCGATGATGCCCAGCATGAGGTGCTCGCAGCCGATCTGCTTGTCCTTGTGCGCCACCGCTTCTTGTACTGCCAGCTCAAGGGTCTTCTTGGCAGCAGCATTGAACGGGATACGGCCGGATCGTCGCTGCCGGCCGCGTCTGCGGCCGGACCGAGGTAGAGCGTTGTCGAACGCGTCGGCGCCGAAGGTGCGTGCCACGCTGTCGCGCACCGCCCGCAAGTCGATGCCGATGGCGCACAACGCGTCGGCGTCCTCGTCGAACGACTCGTCGGCCGTCGTCGAAGCCTCGATCAGCCGGGCTCGCACCACATCGGCGGTCAGCCCGTAGCCGCTCAGCACGGTGGACAGGTCATTGCCGGCTGCCTGCAGGACACCGAGCAGCATGTGCCGCGGATCGATTTCGCGGGTTCGCAGTTCGCGCCCCTCCTCCTGGGCGAGTACGACGGCGACTCGGGCGTGACGGGTGAAGCGCTCGAACATGCGTCATCTCCTCCGGTTGTACTTCTGATGCACGGCCTGCCGGCTCACGCCAAGGGCCTCGGCAATTGCCTGCCAACTCCAGCCTTGCTCGCGCGCGTTGGCGACGTGGATCGCCTCCAGGCGCTCCTGCAATCGCTGCAGCGCACGTACCGCGCGCAGGCCAACGGCCGGGTCGGCGCTGCCCGCCGCGTCGGCGGCCGGTACCCCAGACAGGCCGAACAGGTCGGTCAGCTCACTCATAAGCGTCAATGTAACTTGACACGAACCTGGCGTCAAGAAAACTTGACAAACGGGTATCAGCGCAGGCTGGCGTCAGTGCTGGTCGGGCCCCTCGTCGAGTACTGTCTCACCGCGCAGCCGGGCTTGTAGCTGTTCGCGTTCCCGGCGCCGACGTTCGCCGGCTATCGCAAGCGCCGCGGTGGCGCGCCGGCGCAGCGGGCTGAACAGCCACATGCCCAGGGGCATCGCGATGATCAGAGCGAATAGCACAGCGACGACGATGGGGAACTCGGTGATCCCCAGCAATCGCGCGATTCCGTAGATCGCCCCGCTGAGCACGACCGCCAGCAGCACCCGCGCCGCCGCGTAAAGCAAAACGTCGGCGACTACGCGATCTCCACCGCGGTCGGCCGCGCGATCCCCACTTTGATTCCCAGTGCTGTTGTCGCTTGGCCCTTCTGACACAGCTCGAGCCTACGGCGCGGGTATATTCGCTCAAAGGAGGTGTTGAGTGCTCTACCTGCTGCTCGTCCTGATTTTGGGGACGCTGATCTACGTTGGCTGGCGTGCGGCGCGGTCACAGACCAACCGGCCGAAGACGCGCGTTATCGGACCCGACGACGATCCAGATTTCTTGCGGCGGTTAGGTCACGGGGACAACAACCCTCGCTAGGCCCCGTCAGACCAGCCCCGGGTTGCGCTGGTCGCCGGGGAACCCGTCGGCGACAACGGCTGCCAGCTCGGTGAGCGCTTCGCGCGTCCCCCGCCGCAACCGGTCCAGATTGATCTCGGCGCCCTCCTCGAGATGAGAGTCGAATGGCACCAGCCGCACCGCGCGGCAGCGGCGGGAGAAGTGATCGATCACCTTGTTCATGTCGACCTTGCCGGTCCGTGGCCGCACCGCGTTGATGACCGCGATCGAATTGCGGACCAGATCTTCGTGGCCGTGTGCGTCCAGCCAGTCCAGCGTCGCCGAGGCGCTGCGCGCGCCATCGATGGATCCCGAGCTGACCACGATCAGAGCATCGGTCTTGTCCAGCACCGACGACATCACCGAGTGCAGCAGCCCCGGACCGCAGTCGGTGAGCACCAAGCCGTAGAACCGCTCCAGGATCTCCATGGTGCGGGCGTAGTCGTCGGCGCTGAACGCGTCCGATACGGCCGGATCGGTTTCCGACGCCAGCACCTCCAACCCGCTCGGGCCCTTCGAGGTGTAACGGCGGACATCGCTGTAGCGCACGACGGTTCCGGCGTCATTCAGTAGCTGCCGCACGGTCGCCGCCGTCTCCAGCGGGATCTTCTGGCTCAGCGTGCCGCGGTCGGGGTTGGCATCTAGGGCCACCACCCGGTCGCCGCGAATGGAGGCGAAGGTGGACCCCAGCATGGCGGCGATCGTGGTCTTGCCGACGCCACCCTTCAGCGACAGCAACGCGACCCGGTAGCAACCCCGCAAAGGCCGGTTGACCTGGGCCACCAGGTTGTTGTAACGAGCGGCCCGGGGGCTCTCCCCCAAGTTGATCAGCTGACCGGACAGCACGTAGAGCAACCGGCGCCAGCCCTCGGAGGGCGGCGGTTTGACCGGTCGCAACAACATGCCGGTAGACAGTTCCGGATAGGGCGTGTGCGGCACGGCCTCGGGGCGGTACGCGGGTTCGGCAGGCGGCGCGTCGGCCGGGCCATTGTAATAGGCCCCGAATGCCGTCGGGTCGACCCGCGGGATGCCGGTAACCGGTGTGGACTCCCAGGGCGGCATCCCGACGGGTGCTGTCGGAGGTGCCATCTCCCGCCTCTCGGGTCCGGGCACCCGCCGCTCTGTGCGGAATCCGGCGAAGGCACGGGTCGGTGCGTCATCGCCCGATTCTGCCGACGCGTCGCCGGCGTGCTGCTGAGGCGGCGCCTGAGCTGGCTCGTGCGGAGGCAACTGCGTGGTCGGATGATTGGGCGCAGCCCCCACGCCCGTCGATGGCTGGTCGGACACGTGCACTTCCCCTTTGTTTCGGTTACTTGGGTCGGTCACTAATTGTCAGCCCACGCCCGCATAGGAATGCAGGCCCACAGTCACCAGGTTAACGAAGAACAAATTGAAGACCATGGCCACAAACCCCACGACGTTGATCCAGGCCGCTTTCCGGTCCCGCCATCCCGCGGTAGACCTGGCATGCAGATAGGCGGCGTATACCAGCCACGCGACAAATGAAACCGTCTCCTTGGGATCCCAGCCCCAATACCTGCCCCAGGCTTCCTCAGCCCAGATAGCACCGAAAATCACCCCGAAACCAAACACCGGGAACGCGAAGATCGTGGTTCGGTAGGCGATGCGGTCCAGGGTCTGTGCGTCGGGAAACCGCTGCACCACGCGCGCCAGCGTGCCTTCAGTGTCGGGGTCACCCAGCCGCGACGTGCGCAGCAAGAACAGGATGCTGGCAATGCCGGCGACCAGGAACACCCCGGAACCCAGGCTGACCACCGACACGTGAATGGGCAGCCAGTAGGACTGCAGCGCAGGCATCACCGGTGCGGCATTGGCGTAGAGCCAGCGTCCGGAAACCGTGAGCAGAATCAGTACCGGCACCAGCAGGAAAACCCAGAGCGGGCGGTACTGCGGGCGACGCAACGCGATCGCACCGGCGACCAGCCCGGAAAAGCAGGTCAGGTTGATGAACTCGTACATATTGCCCCAGGGCACCCGCAGGGTTGCCAGGCCGCGCAGCACGATGCACGCCAGCAGCAGCCCGATGCCGAGGTAGGCCACAGCCAGCCCGGCCCGCCCGACACGTTCGTCAAACGGCCGCTGGCCAGCGTCCGCCACGATGCCGGGGGTGGTGCTGTCGGCGGCAACCGACCCGGCCATCACCTGTGCGCGATCGTCTGCGCGGCGGCCGCTGACGTAGGCCAGCTCGAAGGCCAGCAGCACCAGTGCGACGACCAGCGCCACCACGGCCGAGGTGAACGCCCAGTCGGAGTAGCGCGCCAGGCCGATGTTGACGTGCAGGGTGTTCATTTGACGTCCACCTGAGAACTCCTTCTGGACGCTGGGGTGGGCGTGGCAAATCCCGCCAACAATTGCTCGGTCAGCCGCTCGAACTCGTCACCCCAGCCAGAGTTGTCGGTGCGCGCCAGGCCGCCCAGCTCGACGTTCACCGTACCTCCCGCTTCCGGCGCCTCTTCGGTAGCCGGCGTCAGACGAACCCACACCCGGCGGCGGCGCACCAGCAGCGACACCAACAGCCCAGCCATCATCGTGATGGCGAAAACCAGCACCCAGGTCTGGCCCGGGTCGTGGGAGACCTGCAGGTTGACGAACGGCACGGCACCGTCGAAGCGGACAATGGTGCCAGCCGCCGGGCCCTGGTCGATTCGGACCTCTTGGCCGGCGCGCAGGTTGACCCGCTTCTCCTTGGTCAGCCGGCCCTGTTCAATCAGCCGAGGATCGAGGGTGAACAACGACTGGGGCCGGCCGGTGTCCAGGCCGGTGTCGCCGCGGTAAATGTCGATGGCTACGGCGGGGGCGTTTAGCGCCGGGAACCGCGACGACAATAGGGTGCCGTCGAGCTGCTCGGTCGGCGCCAGCAGGCCCTGGATCGCGATCTCGTGTTGGCGGCGCTCGCCGGCGTTGGGGTAGCTGCCGGCGGGCGGGTCGATCCGCGCCACTCCCGAGGAGAGCAAGGTCTGCGGGTTGTCGGGTCTCCATTGCACGGTCGACGTGCGCGTCTGCCCGTCCGGGAACGTCACCGTGAAGGTGGGCGCAAACCCGTGGCCCTGTAGGTACACCCGGTCACCGCCGACCCGCAGTGGGTGGTTGACCTCCAGCCGGTAGGGCCGCCAGCTGTTGGCCGTCAGATCGTGACCGGCCTGATAGTCGATGTCCGCAGCGAACGAGGTGGCCTGCCCCGACGGCAGGTAGTGCGCCTGAAAGTCGTTGACCCGGATGCAGATTGGGTGTAGCGATGTGCCGTCGACGGTATTGCCGGCGCGGAACGAATCGAACGCGGCCGGCGATGCCGAGCAGAAGCCCGGGCCGCCGTCGGCAATGACGATCACGTTGCCCTCGTAGCCGAACAGCTTGCCGACGGCCACCGCGACCAGCAGGCCCAAAAGCGAAAAGTGAAAGACCAGGTTGCCGAATTCGCGCAGGTAGCCCTTCTCAGCGGACACCTCGAAGCGGTTGTCCTGGTGGCGGATGGCTGTGCGCCAGCCGCGCAGTCTTTCGGTGATCGTGTTCGCCAGGGCGTTCAGCTCCTCGGGACCGGCAAGGAGCTGGGAGCTGGCGTGCTTGGGCAGCCGGGCCAGGTTGCGCGGGGCAGCCACCGGGGTGGCGCGCAGGCTGCGGGCGTGCTCGACCATCCGCGGCGTAAGGCAGCCGACGAGAGACACGAACAGCAACACGTAGATGGCGGTGAACCAGAAGCTGGAGAACACGTCGAAGGCCTGCAGCCGATTCAGCCAGGGGCCGATCACCCGATGGGCGGCCAGGTAGTCGTCGACCTTGCCGGCGTTGAGGCTGCGCTGCGGCAGCAGCGCACCGGGTATCGCACCAAGCGCGAGCAAAAACAACAGCACCAGCGCGGTGCCCATCGAGGTCAACGCACGCCAGGTGTTGCGCGCCCAGGCGAGAACTTGCCTCAAATCGGCAACCTCACGTCGGACACGAACGCGTCGCGCAGCCATGAGACGAAGTCGTTCCACACTCCGGTGACCAGCAGGGCGCCGACCGCGATCAGCAGCGCGCCGCCGAAGATCTGGATGCCCCTGGTATGCCGCCGCAGCCAGCTCAGGCCCGCTACCGCGCCCGCCGAGCCGAACGCCAGCAGCACGAACGGGATCCCTAGCCCCAGGCAGTAGGCGATGACTAGCACGATTCCGCGTGCCACGTTCGCGCCTTGGGTGGCCGAGGCGACGGTGATCACTCCCGTCAGCGTCGGCCCCAGGCACGGCGTCCAGCCGAGCGCGAACACCGCGCCGAGCACCGGCGCCCCCGCTACCGTCGTCAACTGCCGCGGACTGAACCGGGCCTGGCGCTGCAGGGCCGGGATGAGGCCCACGAACACCAGCCCCATGACGATGGTCAGCACGCCCCCGACCCGTTGCAGCACCAGCTGGTTGGTGATCAGCGTGGTGGTCATCCCGAGGACGGCGACGGTGCCGAGCACGAACACTGTGGTGAACCCGGCGACGAACAATGCCGCGGATCCCGCGACCCGCCACCGGGCGGCCGGCGGGGCTTTGATCGCGCCCGGCTGCGGCTGCTCGTCGACCCCGACGACGGCGGCCAGATACGACAGGTAGCCGGGCACCAGCGGCACCACGCACGGTGAGGCAAACGACACCAGCCCGGCCAGCAGACACACGCCCAGCGCCACCAGCAGTGGCCCGGCGGCGGCGATCTGTGCGAACCCGGTCATTGCTGTCCCGGCGCAGCCTGGCCCGCCGCGGCTGCCCCGGCTTCTTGGGCTACCCGCTGCACCACGGGCTGCAGATCCTGTGCCAGCAATTCACGCAGAAATACCGCCGCGACCCGGTGCTGGCGGTCCAGCACCAACGTGGACGGGATAACGGTGGTGGGGTACTTGCCGCCGAACGCGATCAGGGTGCGCATTGCCGGGTCATAGATGGACGGGAACGTCACGTGCCGGTCATCGACGAAGTCCAGGGCCGCCTGGCGGCTGTTGTCACGGACGTCGATGCCAAGGAAGGACACGCCGGAGGCTCGGGTGGCGTCGTACACCTGCTGCAGTTGGCTGACCTCGGCCCGGCATGGCCCGCACCACTGCCCCCACACGTTGATGACGACGACGTGGCCCGCGAAGTCGTCCAGCGAACGCGTGTACGCCGGGTCCGCCAGGTCTGGCCCGGACAGCGGGCCCGGGCGGCCTCGGCTTGAGGGTGGGTCGTAGTAGATGTCGGTTTTCCCGCCGGGCGAGACGAACTCGAAGGTGCCGCCCTGGGCTACCGCGTCACGACCGGAGCAGCCGACGAGCAGGCTCGCCAACACTGCCCCGGCGATCGCCAGCCGCCACATGGTCAAGCGCCCGCCGGTTGGCAGTAATAGACGTCGACCAAGCGGTCGCCGTCGTAGACCAGAGTGGTCACCGAGCCCAGCGCGCATTCCCGTCGGCGCGGGTCGTGCCAGAGCCGCTTACCGGTCAGGTGTAGCCGCAGCGTCCATACCGGCAGTTGGTGGCTGACGCACACCACCTCATGGCCGGCGCCGCGGGCCCGTGCCTTGTCCGCCGCGGTCGCCATCCGGTCCGCGATCTGGACGTAGGGCTCGCCCCACGACGGGGTGAACGGGTTGCGCACCTGCCACCAGAACCGCGGGTCCCGCCAGGCGCCGTCTCCGGGGCCGACACGCCGGCCCTCGAAGAAGTTGGCCGATTCGATCAGGTCGGGGTCGGTGTCCACCGACAGGTTGTGCTTGACGGCGATGGGCGCGGCGGTTTCCTGGGCGCGCTGCAGCGGGGAGGCGATGACGGCGACGATGTCGCGGTCGGCCAGCGCGTCGGCAACCGCATCCGCTTGCCCCCTGCCCTTCTCGGAGAGGTGGAAACCGGGCAGCCGGCCGTACAGGATGCCGGTGGGGTTGTGCACCTCGCCGTGTCGCACCACGTGGACCCGGGTTTCCTCAGCCATCAGGATTCCCCCTCCGGGGCGGCGGCACCAGCCGCGGCGGTGGCCGCGGAAGGCAAGGCCCCGGCGATCCGGTCGAACGCGGTGTCGTCGAGAGCGGCCGAGACAAACCACGCCTCGAAGGCACTGCACGGCGGGTATACACCCGCGTCGAGCAGGGCGTGAAAAAACCGCGGATAACGCCAGGTCTGGCTGGCGCGCGCGGACGCGAAGTCGGTCACCGGCGTGTCGGAGAAGAACACGCTGAGCATGTTGCCGGCACGCGGAATCTGGTGCGGCACACCAGCGTTCGTCAGCGCCTCGGATAGCAGCCCGGCCAGGCGGTCGGCGTTTCTGTCCAGTGTGGCGTAGACCGCGTCGTCGGCGGTGCGCAGCGTTGCCAGACCCGCGGCCACCGCCACCGGGTTACCCGACAAAGTGCCGGCCTGATACACCGGCCCCAGCGGCGCCAGCCGCTCCATCACCTCGGCTCGCCCGCCGAACGCGGCGGCCGGCAATCCGCCGCTCATCACCTTGCCGAACGTGAACAGGTCAGCGGCCACCGGATCGATTCCGTACCAACCACTTCGGCTGACCCGGAAACCCGTCATCACCTCGTCGATGATCAGCAGCGCACCGTGCCCGGCGGTGATCGCGCGCAGCGCCGCGTTGTAGCCGGGCGCCGGTGGGACGACTCCCATGTTGCCGGGGCTGGCTTCGGTGATCACCGCGGCGATCTGGTCGCCGAACCGGGCGAACGTCTGTCGCACGGCGTCGATGTCGTTGTAGGGCAACACAATTGTGTCGGCCGCGGCCGCGCCGGTGACACCGGGCGAGGACGGCAGACCCAGCGTCGCCACCCCGGAACCCGCATCGGCGAGCAACGCATCCACATGCCCGTGGTAGCAGCCGGAGAACTTGACGACCTTGGCCCGGCCGGTGAACCCGCGGGCCAGCCTGATCGCACTCATCGTGGCCTCGGTGCCGGAGTTCACCAGCCGTATCCGCTCGACGGGCTCCACCCGCCCGATGATCTCGGCGGCCAGTTGGCTCTCCGCCGGCGTGGGCGCCCCGAACGAAAAGCCCAAGGACGCGGCCTTGGCGACCGCCTCGACAACGGCAGGGTGAGCGTGGCCGAGGATCATCGGGCCCCACGAGCAGACCAGGTCGACGTAGCGGTTGTCGTCGGCGTCGGTGAGCCAGCAGCCGTGCGCCTCGGTGATGAAGCGCGGGGTGCCGCCCACCGCCGTGAACGCCCGAACCGGGGAGTTCACCCCACCGGGAATGACCGCGCAGGCATCCTCGAACAGCTGGGACGACGCTGTTGTAGCTGCCCGGGCCTGCGCGGTCGCCTGGTCACTGCTACCCATGACGACCAGTGTTCCAGCCTCCGCGGCTCGTTCAACTACAGGGTGTAAGAGTTGGCTCCGCCAGGTGGGCGAACCGTTCGCGCTGACACAATCGACTAGTGACACGGCAGACGGCCGTCGAGGTCGCTCTGGCCAGGGTTGCCGCGGTCCGCGAGGACCCGGACGCCCGGCTTGCGCTGATGCGGGAGCTGTACGAAGTCCCGGCGAGCGTGGACCGCGGGCATCTGCCGTTTCGGCAGGCGGCATCGGCCTTCATGGGATGGCAGCTGCGACGCGGACTGCTCAACCCGGCCGACTGGCCGGCTCCGGGAAGCCCCTGGTGGCGTGGGATGAACGAGCGCCTGCTCCGGGACGGTTGGGAAGCTCGCGCCCTGGCCTTCGGTCATCCCGGCACCCCCAGCTCTCCGGCGGTCACCGCGTCGCTCGAGTTCATCCGGCATCCGTCCGCCCAGCGCTGGTACCGGGCACACAACATCAGCGTCGTCAGCGCATACCTCGAACACCAGCACCTCGCGTCTGCCGAGTCCCGCGTCGAACGCTTCTTCATCAACCTGGTACTGATGCGGGTTCTCTACGCCCACGCGTTGGTCGCCGCGCCCCGGCTCGCGCTCGGCTGGCTAGCCTTCGCCGGTCGGCCACTCGGCGACCCACGATTGGGCATGACCGGCATATTCCTGTCGCTTTCCCGGGTGCTCCCCGACCGCTACCCGCTCGGTGATGACCTCACGCCCTATCTGCGGGCTGAACATGGAATAGCGCACCTGCTCGATGTCGGGGTCATCCAACCACGACTAGAACTCCTCTACGGCTGGTCTGCTTGCGACCTGGCCATTCCCGGTCTGCGACAGCTCCTGGACGGCCAGACCCCTTGTTACGCATGGCCGGCGCACGACCAGCAGCCGTGGCATCCGCCACCGTCGCGGCCGGCTCGGCTGGCACGCACGCTGGTGCCCGCGACGCGCCGTAAGGCTTGATGTCGGCCGGGGCGGACGAGTTGGATAACAGCATGCAACTACCTCAACGGCTCGCCCGGTTCAACCGTCACGTCACCAACCCCATTCAGCGGATGTGGGCCGGCTGGGCCCCATCGTTCGCCATCATCGAGCATGTCGGACGGCGCTCCGGAAAGCCTTACCGCACACCGGTGAATGCATTGAGCGCCGACATCGATGGCAAACCCGGCGTGGCCATCCTGCTGACCTATGGCCCCGACCGCGACTGGCTGAAGAACCTCACCGCAGCAGGAGGCGGACGGATACGCCGCAACGGAAAGACGTTCGGCATCACCAACCCGCAAATCGTCACCAAGGCCGAGGCAGCGTCGCATGTCGTCCGCGGGCGGCGGATCTTCGCACGTCTGCCGTTCGAACAGGCGGTCCTGCTCACTCGGACTTCCTGAGACCGGGTGATGCGGATCACCGCGATCCCGGTGCAGTCCGTCCGACTACGCGTCGACGCAGGCGGCGGCGAAAGAGTTTGATATCGGCATGCAACTTCCGCAACGGCTCGCCCGGTTCAACCGGCATGTCACTAACCCGATACAGCGGCTATGGGCGGGCCGGATCCCGCCACACGGAATCCTCGAGCACGTCGGCCGGTGCTCCGGCAAGTCCTACCGCACCCCGTTAGTGGTTTTCAGCGAGGACATCAGTGGACAGCCGGGGGTGGCGATATTGCTGACCTACGGCCCAAACCGCGACTGGCTGAAGAACATCACCGCGGCGGGCGGCGGGCGGATGCGGCGCTACGGCAAGACCTTCGGCGTCACCGACCCGCAGGTGGTAAGCAAGGCTGAGGCAGCACCGCACGTCACCCGTGGATGGCGGCCGATCTTCGCCAGGCTGCCGTTCGAGGAAGCGGTGCTGCTCACCAAGACCGGCTGACCTCGCGCGGTCTCGCTTGACTGGACCGAGACGGATGCGCTTACACCGACTACGAACAACGCGCCCCAGCCAGGCACTAACCCCGCCACATGTCGAAAAGCTCATTGCACGAGGCGTTTCCGACGTTTAATAGAGAGACACTCGCGGCGCCTTGTCGCTCAGAGGCGGCCAATCTGCTTACTCCCCCGAAGTGTTTTGGCGCTGAACACCGATTCGGTTGCGGGCGCGGGCGACGAAGTACAGGCCAACGACCACCGCCCAGGACAAAAGACTGAGCCACAGCTGACTGCGTGCCGAGCGGTCGAACGCCATCTGCACCAGCACGGCGGTGATTCCGGCCAGAGTGAGGATCGACAGCACCGGGAAGAACCACATCTTCACCCGCAGCTCTTCCTCAGGTGTCCGGCGGCGCAGGGTAATCTGCGACAGCGCGATCAGCCAGTACACGAACAAGATGACGGCGCCCGACGAGTTGAGCAGAAAGAGAAACACCGTGCTGGGCGCGACCCACGCCATGATGACGCATAGGAAACCGACCGCCGATGAGCACAAGATGGCGATATAGGGGACGCCACGCCGACTGAGCTTGATCAGCTGAGCCGGCGCCTGACGTCGGTCGGCGAGCACGAACAGCATGCGCGACGCCGTGTACAGGCCCGAGTTCAGGCAGGACAGCACCGCAGTGAGCACCACCGCATTCATGACCTGATCCGCACCGGAAAGACCCATGTGTTTGAACGCGGCGACGTACGGCGAGGCGCCCAGCTCTACCGAATTCCACGGCAGGATGACGACGAGCAGAAAGACCGAACCGACGAAAAAGATCCCGATACGCGCCACCACCGATCTCGTCGCTCGCTGGACTGCGAGCTCCGGATCCCGACTTTCGGCGGCTGCGACGGTGACGATTTCGGCGCCCACCATCGAGAAGATCACCACCACGATGGCAGCGAAGACCGCCCCGACGCCTTTCGGGAAGAACCCGCCGTGAGAAGTGAGATTGGAAAAATCCGTGTCATGGCCGGGCAGGAATCCGAGTACGAAAACCGTGCCGACGACGAGAAAGATCACGATGGTCGCGACTTTGATTCCGGCGAACCAGAATTCGAACTCGCCGAAGGATGACACTGAGAACAAGTTCGTCGCGGTCATCAGCACCATCAGACATAGCGATAGCAACCACAGCGGCGCATGGAACCAGTAGTTGAGGACTTTCCCACCGGCCACCGCCTCGAACCCGACCACGATCACCCAGAAGTACCAATACAGCCAGGCGACCGAAAACCCTGCCCAGCCACCCAGGGCCTTTGCCGCATAATCGGCGAACGACCCGGTCGACGGGTTCGCGGCCGCCATCTCGCCCAGCATCCGCATCACGAGAACGATCAGCAGACCGCAGAGTGTGTACGTCAGGAACGCGGCCGGCCCGGTGTCTTTGATCACCACACCAGACCCGACGAACAATCCGGCGCCGACCACACCGCCGATGGCGATCATGCTGAGCTGCCGCTGCGACAGTCCTTGGCGCAGCGCCGAACTGCTATCCATGGCTAGCCATATCGTGGGCCCTCCCGGCGTGCCCCGCCACGTAGTGCTGGTCATTAACCACAGCACATCGGCGGGCGGGGCACCACCGGGCGCGCCCGGCGAACCGCGGTTAGTCCAGGCGGGTGGCCACCACTGACCACACCGGTATGTGCACCCGGTAGTCCTCCAACAGCGGGCTAAGAACCTCCAGCTGGTGCTTCAGTGGCTGCATCTTTTCCACGGTCTGGCCCTGATGCTCGCCAAGCAACGTGGCCATGGCGTCGAACGTCTCGGGCCCGAAGCGGGCCTGATAGGTGGTGGGACCCAGGTAGTCCAGGCGCCATCCGCTGCCACCCAGCACGCGCTCGAAGTTGTCGGCCGGTATGCCCACCCATTGAATGCCGTTGACGTTGTGCGGGCTGAACTCGAACATGAACAACCGCGCGCCGGGCTTGGTCGCCCGGTGCAGCCCCTGCGCGTATCGGGTCTGGACTGCTTCGTCATCCATCAGCACGTGATAGAAGGCGCTGTCCACCACGGTGTCGAATCGGCCCTCGAACCCGTCCAGCTTGGTGGCGTCGGCGACCTGGAAATCGACCTGTACCCCGGCGCGCTGGGCGTTGCGCTTGGCCCGCTCGATCGCGGTGGGCGAACCGTCGACCCCGGTAGTCGAATAACCCTGCGACGCATAGTGAATCGCGTGGTAGCCGGGACCCGTTCCCGGATCGAGCACCTCGCCGCGTATCGCGCCGTAGGCCACCAACTGCTGCACCACCGGCTGCGGGCCGCCAATGTCCCATGGGATCAGCCCGTCGGTGTGTTCTGCTTCGCCGTACAACGGCTCGAAACCCGCGACGCTCGCGTCAATTGTCATGGCTCTTCTCGCCTCCTCGCTTGTAGACGCTGTCGTTCACTAGTTGCCAAGCGTAGCCCAGTTCACCAAGGAACACAATCGTCTACTACGGATTGATTTCCGGGCCGATACCGAGCAGTGCCGGCCAGCTCAGAAGTGCAGGTCTTGCTCGCGAATCAGCGCCGTGGCGAGCACAAAAGGCTTGCCGCAACGACGATGCGCAGTCGCCGTCTCCGCTGCGCGGCGGTTTCGTCATCCCCGTCGGGCAACGTGATGGTGGGCCCGGCGCCGATTGCGGACGCGGGCGAGGTAGCCGCCATGGCCGGTTAGTGCTCCGAGGCGACCGCGAACGGCGTCGACAAGGCCGGCTGCGACTGACGGTTGGGATGGCTCCACAGACCCATGCGCTCGAGCAGCGGCAGCACGCCCTCGCCAAACCAGTAGGCCTCTTCCAGGTGCGGATATCCCGACAGGATGAAGTGTTTGATGCCCAGCTGCGAGTACTCGGCCAGCCTTTCGGCGACCTCGGCGTGCGACCCGACCAGGGCGGTGCCCGCGCCGCCGCGCACCAGGCCCACTCCGGCCCACAGGTTCGGCCCGACCAAAAGCCGGCTGCTGCTGCCGCCGTGCAACTCCAGCATGCGGTGCTGCCCTTCGGATTCGCTGCGCGCCAGGCTGGCCTGCACTCGCTCGACATCGGCCGGGTCGACAGCCGCAAGCAGCCGGTCGGCTTCGGCCCAGGCTTGCGCGGCGGTGTCGCGGGTGATCACGTGAATCCGCAAGCCGTACTGCAGAACCCGGCGTGCGTCGACGGCCAGCCCACGAACCCAATCCAATTTCTGGCCAACGGCCGCCAGCGGTTCACCCCAGGTGAGGTAGACGTCGGAGTATTTGGCCGCGACCGGCCCGGCGGATCCCGACGATCCGCCGAAGAACACCGCCGGTATCGGGTCTGGCGGGTTGTTCAGCTGCGCGCCTTCGATCCGGATGTGGTCTCCGGAGAAGGTCACCGGCTCTCGCGAGGCCCACAGTTGCCGCACCACATGCAAAAATTCGGCGGTACGGGCGTATCGCGATTGTTTGTCCAGGAAATCCCCGTAAGCCCGTTGCTCATGGGGTTCACCGCCGGTGACGACATTGAGCAGCAGCCGTCCACCCGAGTGCCGCTGGAAGGTTCCGGCCATCTGCGCGGCCAGAGTTGGGCTGACCAGCCCGGGACGAAACGCAACCAGGAATTTCAGTGTCTCGGTGCCCTCGATCAGCATCGCCGTCGTCAGCCAGGCGTCCTCACACCACAATCCGGTTGGTGTGAGCACCGCTTCGAAACCGTTGTCTTCGGCGGCCGCACAAATCTGGTGCAGATACCGCAAAGTCGCAGGCCGGTCGCCATGCATCGCGGTGCCGTGCCCGCCTGCGACCAGGTTGCGCGAATCCCCGTAAGTCGGCAAAAACCAATGAAATGCCAGACTCATTGACAATCCTCTTTCATTTTCACTGCCACGTTCGATAGTTGCATCTTGCGTGACATCGGCCGAATGCGCGAGAGTTGAAACCTTTGAGATCCGATCCCGAAGGCGCTATTGCGGGTTGCCGGTGTGCGGGTTGAGCATGAGCGTCGGTTGAGTCGGGCCGATGAAATCGAACATCGCGGTGAGCGCGCCGGCGCGCTCGTCGAACGCGTGGTCGCCGACGCGGCCGGTGCTCCAATTGTCTTCAATGAACCGAAGGACTGACGTTTGGTCGGTGAGGGTGTGGTCCACGAAATTTGCTCTGGCATAAGGCGAGATCACCAGTAGCGGCAGCCGCGGGCCATACCCGCACCGTCCTTGATAGACGACGGGTGTGGCGGCCGGATCACCGCATCGGCCTGCACCGTTCAGGGCGTCTTCAGTTGTGGCGGACGGCGATACGATCACCGACGGTTTGTGGTCGTACCAGCCGTCGGAGTCGTCGTAGGTGATGATGACCGCGGTGTCCCGCCACTGCGGGAGCTTCTGCAGATGGTTGATCGTTTCGACGAGGAACTGCTGCTCGTCGAGCGGATCGGAGTACCCGGCATGCCCGTTTTGGTAAGCCGGCGGTTTCAGGAAGCTGACCGAGGGTAGGTGACTTGCGTCGGCGGCGGCCCAAAAGTCCGATAAGTCGTATTGATGGTTGGCTTGGTCGGTACGGCCGATCTTGTCGGCAGCGCTCGGCGGCAGGTGGTGCGGGTTCGCCGTGGACGCGTAGTACTGAAATGGCTCGTGGTGGGGGACGTAGTCGGGTTTGGTGCCGAACCCCAACGGGCCGGTCTTGCCCGTCCCGCCCAGGACAGCACCGATGTTGTGCGTCGCGCCGCACTCCGCCGTGCCGTCGGGCCTGCGAGTGGTGGGCTTGAAACCACCCTGAAAGTAGCCCCAGGTAATGCCTTTCGCGTTGAGCAGATTGCCGATGTTCTTGTTATCAGAGCTGAACTGCACCTGGTCTCGGGAAAAGCAGTCGTCACCGAGGGGTTGCGAATCGTCGATAAGCGTGCCTTGCCCGTTGCCGGCGTCGTCGATGACCATGTGCGGCGGGAATGGTTGCCCGCCTGGCATGAATTTGGTTGTCACTCCATGGGTTTGGCCTGAAACCAGGTTGATATGGCCGGGCGACGAAGGGCCGAACGTAGTGTTGTAGAAGTTGTCGCTCATCGAATAATGCTGTGCGTAGTTCCACAGCGCGGTTGCCGAGTTGCCGTCGTAGTAGCCCATCACCAGGCCGGGGGCGCTAAAGGCCGGCGGTGAACATGGCTCGCCCTCGTCATGCTCGACAAAGCGATCCATGGCGCCGCCATTGAAGGCCAATTGTTCGGCTTGGTAGGCGTGGTCTTGATCGCAGGTCACCTGCTGACCCGGTCCGCCCAGCCGCATCGGCTGTGTGGCGTTGGGATTGCGCGTCAACAACTCTGGAGTAATGCCGTCAATCGCGGGGGTATCCGGTTTAGCCGTGAATGGTTGGCCATCGATGTTGGCGGCATGGGGATAGGTTCCGAAGTAGTGGTCAAAGGAGACGTTCTCTTGAAAGATGACCACGAGATGATGGATCGGCGTGGCGGTTGGGGGTTCGGCGCTCGGGGTCGTGGGTCGGTGCGCGCATGCGGCGACGAGACCAAGCACTGCGATAACGGCGGCGAAACGCTGCAATACCATGCCGCAGAGGCGTACCGGTTCTAGATCTTCAGTCGGTGTCCATTGGGTAAATGGCGCATCAACACACGGCATACGGGTGGCTGCCGGCCGAACCTTGGGCCGCGACCCGGTGAGCCGGACGTCACCTTTTCGTGACCGGGACATCACAATATTTCCACACGGCGTGGCTCGGCCGGTAAAACCCGATCAGCGCGGCATTATGTCGCCTGTGCCTGACCTGAACCGCCGTGCGGCACTGCGCATGGGCGCCGGTGCCAGCGCGGCAGCTGCTGGCGTGTGGGCTTTGAGCGCCCTGCTGGATCCGCTCGAGCCGCAAGCGGCGCCGCCGCCGCAAGCTCCCGCGCCATTCGAGCCCCCAGCCGCGGGCAGCACCTTGCCGACCAAGCTCACCGGCTCGTTCATCTCGGCGGCCCGCGGAGGCGTCAAGACCAATTGGGTGATCGCCATGCCGCCGGGCCAGACCGGGTTGCTGCGTCCGGTGATCGCACTGCACGGCAAGGATGGCAGCGCGAACATGATGCTCGACATCGGTGTCGTGGACGGGCTGGCCCAACTGGTCAAAGAGGGCAAGCCGCCGTTCGCCGTGGTGGGTGTCGACGGCGGCAATACCTATTGGCACCGAAGGGCTTCCGGCGGGGACTCCGGTGCGATGGTGCTCGAAGAGTTGCTGCCGATGCTGTCCTCGATGGGTTTCGACATCTCCCGGGTGGGCTTCATGGGGTGGTCAATGGGTGGATACGGGGCGCTGCACCTAGGTGCCAAGCTGGGCCCGTCACGGACCGCGGGGATCTGCGCGGTCAGTCCGGCGCTGTTCACCTCGTTCACCGGCAGCACTCCCGGCGCGTTCGACAGCTACGACGACTGGGTGCAGAACAGCGTGATGGGCCTGCCGGCGCTGTCACAGATCCCGCTGCGTGTGGACTGCGGCACCGGCGACCGCTTCTATCTCGCCACCCGCCAATTCGTCAACCAACTGAAGAAACCGCCGGCGGGCAGCTTCTCCGCGGGCGGGCACGACATGTCGTATTGGCGCCAGCAGCTGCCCGGCGAGCTTGCCTGGATGGCGTCCTAGCCATGTGGAAGACTCGACCGAATCGGTACCACCTACGACATTGATGACTGTGGCACAGTCCGAGGCCCTTAGCCGCCCCCGCAAGCGGGTGGTACCCCCACCCCGTGCGGTGGGCAGGCGCCCGCCGCGGTCCGGGTTTCGCCAGGATATCGAGGGCTTGCGGGCGGTCGCGGTGCTCGCGGTCGTCCTTTATCACGCCGGCGTGCCCGGTGTCACCGGCGGCTACATCGGCGTGGACGTTTTCTTCGTCATCTCAGGCTTTCTGATCACCGGGTTGTTGTGGCGGGAGGTGGCCACCACCAATACCGTCCGGCTCGGCCGCTTCTACGGTGCACGGGCCCGCCGCCTGCTGCCGGCCGCGGCCACGGTGGGCATCGCCACGGCGATCGGCGCGGCCGTCCTGCTGCCGCCGTTGCAGGCTCGCAGCGTCCTCGGTGACGGCATCGCCAGTGCGCTGTATGTCGGCAACTACCGGTTCGCCACCCAGGGCACCGACTACCTGGCCGCCAGTACCCCGCCGGCGCCGTTCCAGCACTACTGGTCACTCGGCGTGGAAGAGCAGTTTTATCTGCTGTGGCCTGCGTTGATCATCGGCACGGCGTGGCTGGTCCGGCGTGCCCGCTTCGGCGCCCGTGTCGCGCTGCGGGGGAACCCATATGTGCTGGTCCTTGCGGTGGTCGCCGTGGTGTCGTTCGGATTGTCCGTGGCGTGGACCCACACATCGCCGCCGTGGGCATTCTTCTCGCTACCCACCCGTGCCTGGGAGCTGGCCGCCGGTGGTCTGGTGGCCCTCTCGGCCAACCAGTGGCGCCGACTGCCGGCACTGGCCGCCGCCACCGCCGGATGGGGCGGTCTGACGCTGATCCTGTTGACCTGCAACCAGCTCGGGCCGAGTACTCCGTACCCTGGCACAGCCGCTCTGCTGCCCGTGCTGGGCACCATGCTGGTGATCGGCGGCGGCTGCGTCACCAGCGACTTCGGGGCCGGTCGAGTCCTGTCGCTGCCGGTGATGCGAGCGGTGGGCCGGGTGTCGTACTCGTGGTACCTCTGGCACTGGCCGGTGCTGCTGCTTATGCCGCCATTGCTGGGTGAGCCCCCGGGCCTGCCGGGCAGGTTGGCAGCCATCATCGTCTCCGCGGGGCTGGCGGTGATCACCCTGCACCTCGTCGAAAACCCCGGCCGGTTCGCCGCACCTCTGCGCCGATCGGCGGCGGCCAGCCTTGCACTCGGCGGCGCCGCTACCGCGGTCACGGTATGTGTGGGCGTGGCACTGCTGATGCTGGTGCCCGCGCCGGTCGGGCGCGGGGTGGCCGCCGCGGCGCCGGAGATCACCGCGCTACCACCGCCGACGAGCACCACCGTCGACCCGTATGAGGCGGCGATCCAACAAGCCTTCGCCCAGGCTCAGGCCGCGGTGGCGGGGTCCGCGGGCCGCAGCGCGGTCCCGTCGAACCTCACCCCGCCGCTTGCCGATGCGGCGGCCGATAAGCCGGCGGTGTTCGTCAACGGTTGCGTGCGTTCCTGGCGTGACGTCGGGCAAAGCGAGTGCGCTACCGGCGACACCGCCTCACCGACAACCGTGGCGCTGGTCGGTGACTCGCACGCGGCGATGTGGAACCCGGCATTCCAGCAGCTCGCCGAGCAGCGGCACTGGCGGCTGGAAACCCTGGACAAGGTCACCTGTCCGCTGATGGACTTGCCGATCACCAGCCCCTACCTGGGCCGCCAGTACACCGAGTGCGTGCGGTGGCGCGGCGAAATCATGGCCCGGTTGCGGTCCGAGCATCCGCGGCTGGTGGTGCTGAGCATGTCGCGGCGCTACGGCGCCGACTTCGGCTTCACCTCGTATGACCCGGCGTGGATCGACACCCTGAGCCGCCTGGTGGCACAGCTAAGGAGCACCGGTGCGACCGTCTTGGTGCTCGGGCCGGTCCCGGACCCGCATTCGACGGTGCCCACCTGCTTGTCCGCCCACCTTGACGATGCGACCGCATGCTCGCCGGCACGGCCGGTGGCGGTGAACGAGGCCGGCATCGCGGCCGAGCAGGCGGCGACCAAGGCGGGTGGCGGGCACTACGCGGATCTCACCGCGCTGTTCTGCACCGCCGATCGCTGTCCCGTTATCGTCGGCAACACCCTGGTGTACCGCGACGACAATCACGTGACGATCGAGTACGCCCAGGTGCTGGCACCCGTAATAGGTGCGCTGGCCGACCGCGCCCTGGCAGACGGCTGAGGTGTGCTCAGAGACACACCGCCGCGTGAACCACTTGGCGACGAGAAGCGTGCTAATACTAATTAGTTCCGTTGGAGGCGTGAGATGAGTCCGTTGCTGCTGGTCTGCATTTCCGCGGGCATGCCGCTCGTCGGACTTGGTCTGTTTGAACTGCAAGCGCGCCTTGAACGATGGGATTACGAACGCCACGCACAGGACTGAGACGTCGACCGTCATCACAGAACACGTTGTGCGGTTGGCACTTTGATCCTGGCTCCGGTTATCACATCGTCACCTAGATAACTGTGCACCAATGAGCGGCGCAATCTTGTCCGCCAGATAGGCATGCCCCGCGTCGTTAGGGTGCACGCCATCCGCGCCGATCAAGTCGGGCCTGTCGACGAGCCAGCGGTCGCCGATCGGATCGACGAACGCTGCTCCTGCGGCCCGGGCCGCAGCGTTGAGCACATCGCGAATCTGCAGCATAGAGTCAGGTACATCGACGGTTGGCCACGGCGGTCCGATCACCAGGAACCTCGCCGACGGCGCAAAGCGGCGCGCCAGATCGAAGGTATCGCGGGCCCTTTCGGCCAGCATCTCGGGATCGACGCCTTGGTCGTTGCGGGAGCCGAAGAACACCACCAGTACATCGTCGGGCTTGACCGCCCTGGCCGTCAGATCCTCGAAGACGCTGCCGTGGTCGCCGGGCACGGCATAGCCGGCTCTGGCCTCGGCTGCCACGTCGGCTGCGATCCGCACGCCTCGCGCAGCCAGCGTCTGCCAGGCGCGAGCGGTCCATGATTTCGGACCCAGGCCGCCCTCATCGGTGCCGGTGGTATACGAGTCGCCGACCACTGCGACGTGGTTTAGCCGGGAATCCAGGGTGTCGTAGGCCCGCACCCGTGCTGGGTGTTCGATGACTAAGCCGATCAGAAGAGTGAGGCTAATGACGAACGTGGCCAGACGACTCACCACTACCTCCCCGTGAACGGCATCGTCGGGTGCCGCAACAATCAACGGCATCGTACGAGAAACTGACGCGCACTCCCTGTCAACCCGCTGCAGCCCCGTTGTCAGCCGCGCCCGGCTGATATCGCCTTCGTATTGGATAGGCTCTGGGGCACAGCACAATTCGCGTACCCAGGCAACCGTCACACCGCGCGAGCCGAAACCGCTTCGAGCGCACCGTCGATCTGATGAACCTTGGTGCTTGCCGACCCGCCGGGCTCGGTTCTCGCGTTCGCGGGTCTGACGTCAACCATCCTACGCATCCAACGACGGGCGGGCTCTTCGACGAAGTGATACAGCAGGATCGCGGCACCCACGGCGATCGCGAGCAGGCCGACGACGTTCCACTTCCACGGGAAGTCGCCCAGCGTGAGCTCGAATTGTTCTGCGGCCCATCCCCAAGCGGTATGCACCAGCTCGTGCACCATGTACAGGCAAAACGAGATCTGCCCGCCGAAAACCATTAACCGCGTCGACAGCAGCCTCGGCAGGCTACCCACGCCGACTGCCAGCGTCATCACCAGCGGAACGAACAGCACGTCGACCACCCCGCCGCTGTCCTGGACTCCGGTTAGCGGATGCGCGTCAAACAGGTAGAGGATGCCGACAATCGCGATGGCAACGAGTACGGAAAAGTACCCGGCGACGCGGCGAGCGCGTTCGGTCAGCCGCAACCCGCGCACGGCGGCACAGACCAGCGCACCCGCGGTGAACTGCGTCACGATTCGCGGCAGCCAGCTCCACGGTGTGTAGAACTGGCCGCTGGTCAACAACAGCAGCACCGGCGGCAGCGACGCCGCGAAGGCCAGCCACATCAGGGTCCGCGCCCGCGTAGCAAGCTTCATCCGGAAAATCACCAGCACGAGTAGCCCGAAGAGCAGGTAGGCCAGCCATTCCGCACTGATTGACCAGGCCGGCCCATCCCAACTGGACCCATCAAAGAACGGCTGAAACCACAACTGCACCAGCAGGATCTGGCGTACATAGCTGATCGCGGTGAGCTGACTCGCGTCGGGCGACGGTACGTGACCGACGTGGAGGGTGAAGATCACCCACAGGGCGGCAAGGTGCAATGTGACCAGGTACACCGGCCACACTCTGGCCAGCCGCAGCCACAGGAAGTGCAGGGTGGCGCGCACCGACCACGACCGGCCCAGGCGGTCGAGGTAGTTCCAGGTCAGCACAAACCCACTGAGGATGAAAAAGAGGTCGACGCCTTGCGCGCCGCAGTTGAGCACCGGCGCGAGGGCGTCGCGGAAATCAGGCGACGCGTCGCCCAGCATCGGCCGGAAGTGAAACAGCACCACCCACGCCGCGGCGACTATGCGGAGTCCTGTCAGGGCCTTGATCTCTCCGCTGCGCACGATGCTCTTTCCGCCTGGACTCTGCTGTTCGTTCGCCTTCTAGTCGGCTGACCGGGCGATCCGCAGCCCCCGACTAGCAACCGGTAGCCATCGCAGCCTAACAGCGCGATCGCCGCGATGGCGTGAGGGGTTGTGGTGTGGCTTGTGGTATGGCAGAGCCGCCCGAATTGCCTCACGCCGGCTGCTGATGCCCAAAACGGCCATCATCGACGTTGCTTGGATCTCCGCAAGCACCCCGAATGTCGCTTCTTAGCAAAGAGTTAGACGCGGCTTTCGATCTCCTTAGCTTTGCCGGTTAGCGTCGCAGACAGGTTTGGTCGGCGTTGAGTCGGCCTCCGCAACGCCACGGAGAATGAGGCTGCTCATGACTGTCGGGATCACCGAGTCGGTTTCGTACGTCACAACTCGACAAGGAAACTTCACCTTTGACTGCAGTGGCGCGCAGATTCGGGCTCACAGCCGTCACCTGGCGACAGTGGTGACCATCCGAGGCGAAATCGACGCCGTCAATGTCGATCGGGTCAGCGAGTACATTCGGCGTTTCATCCTCGGGAGCAACCCTGTGGTGCTCGACCTGAGCGGCGTGAGTTACTTTGCTGCGGTTGGTATCTCGCTCTTGTACATGCTCGATGAGGACTGCCGCGCAGCTGGGGTGGAGTGGACATTGGTTCCAAGCCCGACGGTCATGGAGCTGCTGGGTGACGGCAGCGACGAGGACGGGGCCCTGGACGAGAACGGGGCCATGTTTCCGATTACGCGCTCGGTACACGAGGCGCTACGCAACCTGGCCGACGCCATCGTCCGCCGCCGTCAGCTGGTGCTGCCGCTCATCAAGAAGACGGCCTAGAGCGCTAGTCGGGCGCTAGTTGAGGCCGTGCTCGTGTCGTTCGGGCTGCGCCGCTCACGCCGCATCCTGGCCATCCCGACCACCGCCAGCACCCCGGCGGTGGTTACCAGCACCAGAGTCAGTAGCAGCATCTGCGGGTCATAAACCAACGACGTGGTGAACGGCTGCCCATCCGCAATGGGCGCGACGCCCACCGTGTGTTGCGCGTGCGACCAGCTCACCCCCGCGCCCACCAGCGCGGCACAGGCCAGGCCGAGTTCGAGCAGAGCCCGGTAGCGGGCGATCATTGCGCTGATCCGACGTCGTCGTCACGATCGACGTCGGTGACATCCCCGGGCTCCACTCGCTCTTGGACCAGTGGGGTCAGCGCCGCCCGAAGGTGACGATGGCGACGCGCCCAGGCCTGCGCGGTACGGCCTTCGGTGAGCTTGAGACCAATGCCTATCCGGCCGCGCGGTACTCCGGCCAGTTCGCCAAGCGCTCGCGCCGACTGCCACTTCGCCAGCTCCTTGCCGGAATTGACCGGATTCTCGGCCTCCGGATAGACCTTGACGATTTCGCGCACCAGGATGGTCTCGGTGCCCTGGCGCAGGGCGTCTTCGGTCAGCTCGACCGAAACATGGATACGTGCCGCCTTCACCTGCAGCGCCACGAACGCCGACACCATCACCAGAAAGATCGCCGGGACCACCAGCTGGACCCCAGCGCCGCTCCATATTTCAATCAGAATCATCGCCACCGCCGAGAGCGGGCCGGCCAGCACCCAATACCAGCTGGCACCGGATTCGTAGAACAACGGCTTCGGGTTGGTGTCCCTCGCTGATGTCATCTGAAGCCTCATCTCGTGATTTTCCCCGCCGCCTGCGCCCGTCACGAAAGCCAACCCGCCGCATCTGCGGCCCAGTAGGTGAGCACGATATCCGCTCCGGCACGCCGGATGCTGGTCAATGACTCCAGTGCCGCGGCACGCTCGTCAATCCAGTTGTTCACGGCCGCAGCGCAAATCATCGCGTACTCCCCCGAGACTTGATAGACGGCCACTGGCACCGGCGAGACCTCCGCCGCGGCCGCCACCACGTCGAGGTAACCCATCGCGGGTTTGACCATCACGATGTCTGCGCCCTCGTCGAGATCCAGCTCGATCTCGCGCAGCGCCTCGCGGGCGTTGCCCGGCTCCTGCTGGTAGGTGCGACGGTCCCCGGACAGGCTGGAGCTCACCGCCTCGCGGAACGGGCCGTAAAACGCCGAGGCGAACTTCGCGGCGTAGGCCAAAATCACCACATCGGTGTAGCCCGCGGCGTCCAGGCCGTCGCGAATCATGCCGACCTGGCCATCCATCATCCCGCTCGGCCCGACCACGTGAGCGCCCGATTCCGCTTGTGCAACAGCCAGTTCCACGTATCGGGCCACGGTGGCGTCGTTATCGACCCGGCCCCGGTCGTCGAGAACGCCGCAGTGCCCGTGGTCGGTGAACTCGTCCAGGCAGGTGTCGGCCATCAACACCGTGGTCTCACCAAGATCCTTGGCCAGATCGCGAAGCGCGACGTTGAGGATGCCATCGGGGTCGGTGCCGGCCGAGCCGGTCGAGTCCTTGTCCTGATCGCGGGGCACACCGAATAGCATCAGCCCGCCCACCCCGGCCGCGACGGCACTGGCGGCGGCGCTGCGCAGCGAGTCCCGGGTGTGCTGCACCACGTTCGGCAGGGACGGAATCGGGCGCGGTTCGTCGATTCCGTCGGCGACGAACATCGGCAGCACCAAATGCCTTGGCTCCAAGGATGTTTGCGCCACCAAGCGACGCAACGCGGGGGTGGAGCGGAGCCGACGCGGGCGCTGCCGCGGGTAGCCCACTAGCGCCTGCGGCTCTTCTTGCGCGGCGGTGGCAGCGCGCCCTCGGCGCGCAGCCGCGCGGCGTGTTCGGCCAAAGCGTCGACCAGCGGGCCGACGGCGGCGGTATCGGGCTGGACATCCACCCGCAAGCCGAACTCGGCGGCGGTCTCGGCGGTCTTAGGGCCGATGCAGGCAATGATGGTCCGCGCATGCGGCTTGCCGGCGATGCCGACCAGGTTTCGCACGGTGGAGCTGGAGGTAAAGCACACCGCGTCGAAGCCGCCCGTCTTGATCATTTCGCGGGTGGCCGCCGGTGGAGGTGCGGCGCGCACGGTCCGGTAAGCGGTGACGTCCTCAATCTCCCAGCCACGCTCGCGCAGTCCCTCGGCCAGCGTCTCGGTGGCGATGTCGGCCCGCGGCAGCAAGACCCGGTTCACCGGGTCGAAAACGCTGTCGTAGGGCGGAAAGTCGTCCAGCAGACCCAGCGAGGACTGCTCCCCGGCCGGCACCAGCTCGGGGCTGATCCCGAAAGCACGGACCCGGTCGGCTGTCGACTCGCCGACGCAAGCGATCTTGACCCCGGAGAACGCGCGGGCGTCCAGACCAAACTCACCAAACTTCTCCCAGACCGCACGCACCGCGTTGGTGGAGGTGAACACCACCCACTGGAATCGGCCGTCGACCAGGCCTTTGACGGCCCGTTCCATTTGAGCGGGGCTGCGCGGCGGCTCGACGGCGATGGTCGGCACCTCGATCGGCAGCGCGCCGTATGACGTCAGCCGCTCGCTCATCTCGCCGGCCTGGTCCTTGGTGCGCGGCACCAACACGGTCCAGCCGTACAGTGCGCGGCTCTCCCACCAGTTCAGCTTCGCCCGGCTGCTCACCGTCTTGCCGATGGTGACGACCAGCGGTCCGGTCTGGGGGTCCTCCCCTGCGAAGCGGGGACCCTCCCCTGCGAAGCGGGGACCCTCCCCTGCGAAGCGGGGACCCTCCCCTGCGAAGCGGGGACCCTCCCCTGCGAAGCGGGGACCCTCCCCTGCGAAGCGGGGACCCCTCCCGCTTGCGCGGGATGGACCGGCGGGGCCGGTACCACCCAGCACAGCCGAGTCGGTCAACCCCTGCAGTGTGGTTTCCACCGAACGCTGCTGGCAGGTGGTGCCATGTGCGGTCACCACGCACGGAGTGGTCTCGGCCAGCTCGTGCTCGATGAGGGTGCGGGCCGCGTCGGCCAGATGCGACGCGGTGGCCTGCAGGATCAGTGGTCCGGGAGCCGCCGCCAGCGCCTCCCAGTCCACGTCGCCGCGCACGTCGGCAATGGTGTGCGACGAGCCCAGCGGCAGCCCCGCATAGGTCGGGACCGCGCTGCTGGCGGCCAGGCCGGGCACGATCTCGATGTGCAGGTGGGTGCGTGCGACGGCGGTCACTTCGGTGATGACCGCGTCAAGCGTCAGCGGGTCACCCGCCACCAGCCGCACTACGTCGGCGCCCGAACGGGCCTCGGCGGTCAGCGTCTTAGCGACTTCGGCCGGCTCGCCCAGGGCTGGGCGGATATCGGGACCGCCGGGCATCACCGCGGCCGCGGCCTGGCCGTGATCCCCCTTGGCGGCCCCTTCGGTGTTCGCGGGAACCGGACCGGCCGGCGCCGGGCCAGAGACTGGTGGTAGGTCTTTGCCGATCAGCGCCAGCACCGGCTCGGGTACGTCGGGATCGGTGAACACCAGCGCGGCGTTCGCCAGCACTGTGGCGGCCCGCGTGGTCAATAATCCCGGGTCGCCCGGACCGGCGCCCACGAACGTGATGCGGCCCGGTCTCGGCTTACGCCCTCGCGTCGTCATTGTCGCTCCCAAGTCACTTTCATTCAGTTTCCTCGCGGGTCTTGCCGCGCTCCCGCCATCAGGTCCCGGGCGCCCAGCTCGAACAGCTCCGCGGCGACCGAGAGCCCCAGCTCTCGTGCCCGACCGGGAGTGCCGATGCCGGACGCGCGGATCACGTCGGATCCGTCCAGCGCCGCCACACAGCCACGCAGCGACAGCTCTTCGAAGACGCGGCCTTCCTCATCAATGGACTCGACCACTTCGGCGATCGCGCCCACCGGTGCAGAGCAACCGGCCTCCAATTCGGCCAGCAGAGCTCGCTCCGCGGTGACCGCCGCGCGCGTGTCGGCGTCGTCCAACTCCGCCAGCACTGCCGCTAACCGGCTATCACCGGCGCGGCATTCGACGGCGAGCGCGCCTTGAGCCGGTGCTGGCAACATCTGCACCGGCTCTAGCGTCTCGGTGACATCATCGAGGCGGCCCAGCCGGGCCAGACCAGCCCGGGCCACCACGACGGCGTCAAGATCACCACTGCTTACCCTGTTCAACCTGGTATCTAGGTTGCCTCGTAGGGGGCGGATTTCCAAACCGAGACCCAATGCTCTAAGCTGTGCGGCCCGCCGCGGGGAGGATGTGCCCACCAGCGAACCTGCCGGCAACTCCGCGAGCACCAGTCCGTCGCGGGCTACCACCGCGTCGCGGGGATCATTGCGTGGGGGTATCGCCGCTACCATAAACCTCGGGTCGTCAGCGGTTGGCAAATCCTTGTGCGAGTGCACCGCGGCATCGACGCGGCCGTCTTCGATAGCCTCACGCAATGCGGTAGTGAAGACGCCCACGCCGAGACTTTCGATAGGCGCCGACGACCGGTCGCCCGCGGTACTGATGGTCACCAACTCCGCGGGATGGCCGTTGGCGATGAGGGCGTCTCTGACGACGCCAGCCTGGGTGATGGCCAGCAGACTGCCCCGCGTGCCAATCCGGATCACGTGCGCCAATCGGCTACTCGGCGGACAGTTTTGGGCTACCCGGCAAGCCACCTTTGCCGTGCCCGTGGATGCCAGCGTCGAATCCGCTTGATACCACTGGCAATTCACCTGCGGCGACGGCGTCGACGGCGGTCTGGTCAAGTTCGAAGAGCTCGCGTAGCGCCTCGGCGTAGCTGTCGCCACCGGGTGCACTGGCGAGCTGCTTGATCCGCACGGTGGGAGCGTGTAGCAGCTTGTCCACCACCCGCCGCACGGTGCGGGCCACCTCCTCGCGCTGGGCACTCTGAAGCCCGGGCAGCCGGTTGTCCAGGCGCAGTAGCTCCGCTTCGACCACATCGGCGGCTCGCTGGCGCAACGCAGTCACCGTCGGGGTGACCTCGGCCATCCGCTGTCCTGTCAGGTAGGTGGCAACTTCGGCGGCCACGATGTGGCGGGCGGCGTCAACATCGGCAGCCGCGGCATGGGCCGATGGTTCATGTTGGACGCGATCCACATCGACGACCCAGACGCCGGGTAGTCCGGCGACCGCGGGATCGACGTCGCGTGGCATGCCCAGGTCGCAGATCACCAGCGGATGGGTCGCCTCGTCGCGGCGCGCCGCAGCCAGCGCGTGGTGCACGTCGGCCAGCGAAACCACCGGGCTGACCGCCCCCGTACAGCTGACGACGACATCGGCATCCACGAGTGCGTCGGCCAGGCGATCAAGGGCGAACGCCTGGGTCTGCAAGCCCGATTCCCTGATCTTGCGGACCAGCCGCTGTGCCCGGGACAACGACCTGTTGAGCACGTAAATGTGCTCGATGCCGGCGCGGGTCAGGTGTGCCGCCGATAGTGCGCCCATCGCTCCTGCGCCGATCACCACGGCGCTCTTGCCCTCCAGCAGCCCGCCCAGCTTGCGTTCGGCCAGGCCCAGGGCGACCGAGACCACTGAGGCGCCGGCGGCGTCGATAGCGGTTTCAGAATGCACCCGCTTGCCCACTGACAGCGCCCGCTGGGCCAGCTCGTGCAGCACCCGGCCGACGGTGCGATTGGCCTCTGCGTTGGCATACGCGCGGCGCACCTGACCAAGCACCTGTTGCTCACCGACCACCGCTGAATCCAGGCCGCTGGCAACCGCGAACAGGTGCTCGACGGCGGCCTCGCTGTAGCGGACGTAGGCGTATTTGGTCAGGTCACCCATCGACATCCCGGAGTGCTCCGACAGCACCTGCCCGATCACCGCCAACCCGCCGTGGAACGCGTCCACCACCGCGTAGACCTCGACCCGATTGCATGTCGACAGCACCATCGCCTCGGTCACCAGCGGTGACTGCAACACCCGGTCGACGATCTTGATCTGATCGGATTCGTCGATGCTGAGTTGTTCCAGGACGGAGACCGGCGCACTGCGGTGCGAAACCCCGAAGAGCAGGATGCTCACGGCAGCATCACCTGGCCAGCTCCCTTGCTTCCTCCAGTAACTGAACTGGTGTCCACGGTAAACGTTTATCAGGTGGGCTACCAAATAATTGCCCGCGTCTACGGGCCCCGTTCCGGGGCCGCATCGTCATCGGGCTAAGTCCGCGCGCAGCCGGGCCTCGTCGATCTCCCAGTAACTGTGCTCGCGGCCGTCCAGCAGGATCACCGGCAGGCGGTCGCCGAACTCGGCACGCAGCCCGGGGTTGCCGGCTAATGCCATGGCGTCGACGTCGGTCGTAGCCAGGTCGAAGCCCAGCTCACCCGCCAGTTCAGCCAGCCGGGCGTGTACCCGCGCGCAGATAGTGCAGCCGTCGCGGGTCAGCAGCTCTACTTGCGGCCGGCTTGTGGCCTGGGTCATGCCCACCAGTGTGGCATCGGTGCCGAACTAAAAAGACCTCCCGGGAGCGTCCCGGGTGAATTGTGGGGCCGCGCGGTAGCCGTTAGGTTGCCGCTGTGGCTGCTCAGAACACCTTACGTATCGACCCACCGGCGATGCAGGGGTTCGCCCAAGCACTGTGTGATGCTGCCGACGGTCTGCGGAACCAGCTGGCCGACCTCGACGATCAGGTCGGCGAGATGCTGGGCGGCTGGCGCGGTGCATCCGGAAGTGCCTACGCCTCTGCGTGGGAGCTGTGGCATCGCGGAGCCGGCGAGGTGGAGGTGGGCTTGTCGATGTTGGCGCGGTTGGTAGCCCAAGCCGGTGGGGATTCTCAGCAAAACGAGGCCGCGTCCGCGCAGGCGTTGCGCGAGGTGGGCCATGGCTGAAGCGTTTCGCGTGGATCCCGAGGCGTTGGCCGATGCTGTGCAACGGATGGCCGAGTTCCAACGGCATGCCGAAAGCATGCTCGCCGAAATCGATTCTCTCGTAACCAATCTGCACACGACGTGGACAGGGCAAGGCGCGGCGGCACATGCCGAGGCGCACCGACGCTGGGCTCGCGGCGAGGCGATGATGCGCGAGGCGTTGGCTCAATTGTGGACCGCAGGTACGACCGCGCACGGCAACTACACCGGCGCGATCTCAACGAATTTGGCTATGTGGTCATGCCCTGATGGCCCCACTGGTTGTAGATCCCGTAGCCCTCGACCGTGCGGGTGCCGACGTGGTCTCGGCCGGTGAGAGTTTGGGGTCAGTGATCTCGACGCTGACTACGGCGCTGGCCGGGTCTGCGGGAATGGCCGGCGATGATCCGGCCGGCGCCGCGTTAGGCCGCAGCTACGACGGTTCGGCATCCAAACTGATCGAGGCGATGGCGGCGACCCGCAATGGGTTGTGCAGTGTCGGAGATGGCGTGCGGATGTCGGCGCATAACTATTCGCTGGCCGAAGCGATGTCTGATGTTGGGGGCCGCAGCAACCCGCTTCCGGTGCCTCCGTGGACCGGGCCTGTTTCGGCAGGTTCGCCGCCGTCAGCGGTCGGGACCGGCGATAGCGTCCCGGCGGGCTGGGGCTGGGTGGCGCCCTATATCGGAATGATCTGGCCGACAGGGGATTCGGGGAAATTGCGTGCTGCGGCAGCGGCGTGGAACGCCGCCGGCACGAAGTTTGCGCTCGCCGAAATCGAGGGAACAGCGGGCCCGATGGGAGCGATTCGTGCCCAGCAGATCCCCGAAGGCGCGGCTATCGATGCCGCGTTATCTGATGCCGATAGCAGCACCACCGGCATCGTGCAGCAGTGCCAGACGATCGCATCCCAACTCAGCAGCTATGCGGCCAAGGTCGACGAGGTACACGCGGCGATCCTGGACCTGTTGGCGCGCATCTGTGACCCAGTGACCGGGATCAAAGAGGTTTGGGATGTCCTCACCGACGAAGACGAAGACGAGATCGAAAAGATCGCCGACGACATCCGCACGGTGGTCGACAATTTCACCGCCGAAGTCGACGCGCTACGAGGCCAGATCGCATCTGTGCTCGCGGAGGCGACGACGGTGCTCAACACGATGGGTGACCACGCCGCCAAGCAGTGGAATCAGTTCTTGCACGGCACCGTCGTTGGCCAGGTCGTCAACCAGGTCGGGCAGCGTTTCAAAGGCATCGGCAAGGAGGCCTTCGGGCTGGTCAAAGGACTGTGGGAGGTCAGCCAGGTGCGGGCCGTGGTCGACCCGATTGGCTACCTCAACTCTTGGGGAGAGGTGGGCAAGGGGATTGCGCCGCTGGTCGGCGCCGCCGGCGAGCACGCGCCAGGGGTTTTCGAGTCGTGGAAGGACCTCGGCAAAGGCATCACCCACTGGGACGAGTGGCAGGCCAACCCTGGCGAGGCACTAGGGGAAACCGAGTTCGACGTGGCGATGCTGGCTCTCCCCGGCGGGCCGCTCTCAAAGGTGGGCAGGTGGGGGCGCATCGTTGGCGACGGCATCAGAGAAAAGCCGCCGCTGTCCGACCTGCCTCGTCCTCCGGACAATGGGCCCCGAGCTCCCACGACCCAGCCGCCTCCCAAGGAGCCGGTGCCCCGGGGCCAGCCGCCGAGATCCGGTCGGCCGGCACCAGCTCCGGCCGACACTTCGCCGCCACATAGCCCAACCGAATCCAAGACGCCGGTAGCCGACAAGCCCGGTGCCGGCCCCGCGCCCAAACCAAAAGGGGCGGCGCCGGGGTTGGCCGGCCAGCATCCGGTGCCCGCACCCATCGCACCGAGCGAACACCTACCGCGAGCCCACCTGCATGCCTCGGCACCGGCCCAAGCCCGGGTACCTGCATTGCCCGGCGGCGATCCCGCCGAGCCGGCACCTGGCGCCGCGGACCTGCCACACTCCGTGCCCGCAGCTCCGGCACCCACGGCACCGCACGCACCGCCGCATTCGATACCCGAGGCCGGTCACCCTGCCGAACCATCACCCCATAGTGGGGAGCCCGGTGGCCACAGCCACCATAGCGGCGAATTGCAATCGCCGGATTCAACGGTCGAGATTCCGGGCACCCAAGGTTGGCGCGCGATAAGCGGCCACGGTGATTACGTTCCAGACAACGGCCATACGTTTGCGCCTCGCGGCACGACTGTCACGATATATGCGAAGCACGGATCGACGATCACCGATGAACTCGGCAATCTAATCGAGACCGGCGGTGACACGTCTGGCGTCTATTCAGAAACTTTTGTTCCAGGTGAACCGATACGCGATTACACAATTTATCCACCGGACGGTTTAAATATTATGGGTACGCCGCAAACAGTCCTCCACCCAACACGTTTGAGCGAACTTTTAAGCGAAAACATGGGCTCTGTCCACCTTGCAATATGTCCATACGATGAAACCTGTCCGACAGGGCTGGTATATGATGTGACAGGCATATTTGACGGATCGACAGGCGTATTCGCACCGTATGGAGGCACGGACCTTGACGACGGATGACAGCGACATCGAGAAACTGGTGGAGATCGCCGCTCAGCAGAATTCTCACGTGGCCCGTCAACGCCTATTCCAGGCTATGCGCCGCGTCGAGGTGTTCTTCCCCTGCAACATGGACCTACATGACGGCAAGAAGGTCAGATCGACCCCGCTTGCCCGACTACCAGACGGTACACATGCCATGATGTTGTTTACATCGAAATCGCATCCACATCTGTCAGAACATGAACACTTCGCTGGCGGCACCTTTGAGGACGCTCTTGCCGCTGCACTCAAGATGCCCCCTCTCGATTGGGTGATCTTATGGAACAACGCATCACGATCGGTGGCAATCGCCAAAGGGCAAATCTCCGAGATTCTCGACGACCTTCGCTCGGATCGACAGGCCCAGAATGGCTCCCCTAGGGCTTCCGAAGAGGACGCAACAGGAAAGATGCTCGAGGATCTTATAACCCGCATAGTCAGATCGAAGTCCAAGGAATTACCATTACAGATCGGATCTTTGCTTGGAGCTCGAGAGCTATTCCTGGATTTGGCCGAGGGGAAAAGCCAAGAAGGTCAACCAGCCATGAAGACCTTTCACATAGAACATCTACCGCGTTTGATACGTGTCTATACCAACCGAGTTCGACCAGGCATTACATATGGCGGCATTCGGTGGGAAGCGCTCAAAGATATGATCAGAGTCGCACCCGAAATCAGTGGTGTCCAGATTATGAACAACTCAGATGATTGGATCGTCTTCGATCGTGAGGCATTGGGGCTAGAAGCGAGCGACGAATAAAGGATCTGCCAAAGCCAGGACCCTAATTCAATTCTTTCAACGTTTGAACGTCCGCGCGACGGCTAACCTCAAAATTTCACGGTCGCCCGAGTTCTCCCCTGACGGCTTATTGAGATCACGAGTTGATCTTGATTTCCGGCTTCTCCGTAGGCGGCGGCGCCGCGTGTCGTGCGGTGACGCCGGGTTCCACGGTCCCGGGGTGGCTGCTCCTTCCTTGGGGTCGAACGGACACGGGGGTCCGCGGGTCAGGGGATGGCGCGGACGCGGTTGACGGCGGCGGCGAATTCCTGTGCCCAGGGCCAGGTTTCGGGGACCCGCAGGATCAGGTAGCGGGATCGTTTGACCAGGCGGGCCGCAGCGTGCAGCAGCCGGTAGCGCAGGGTCGCCGGTTCGGCCTTGGCGAGCGGGCCGTCCAATAGCAGCAGCTGCATCCAGCACAGCAGGTCGATGGCGAGGGCGACCGCGGTGACCCAGGCGGTGTTGATCGCGAACGAGTGCGATGGCCAGCGGGCCAGGCCGGTGTCCTTGCCGCAGCGGATGAACCCCTCCACCCGGGCGTGCACCCGGTGGCGGGCCTCGAGCCGCTGGGGCTGTCCGCCCCGGGTGGCGGTCGCGATGACCTGGTAGCGGTAGCCGTTGATCTGCTCGAACAGTGACAATTGCGTCCCGTGCTCGATCTTCTCCCGCCGCACCAGGATGCGCATGTCGGCCGGCCAGCCGTCGAGCCGGTCGCCGTCGGCGCCCTCGCGCAGCAGCCCGGTCAGCTCGGCCACCTGCGCATCGTCGCGGGCCTTGCCGGCCGGGTCTAGCGCCGCCTCCCACCCGGCGGCGGGCATCTGCCCGATCGCGACCCGGGCCCGCTCGTCGAGGTCGAACCCGACCGAGTAGGCCACCGACCAGCCCGGGCGGGCGTTCAGTTTCCTCAGGTGCTCGACCACGGCGTGGCTTGAGCCCGCCCCATCGATGGTGATCAACAGGTTGCGCCGCCACGTCGCCGGGATCGCGGCGATCGCCGCGTCGATGATCGCGATGTGATCGGCCGCGGTGTTCGACCCGGCGTTGCCTGGGCGGCAAATCACCGCCAGCAGTTCGCCCGTGTTGTCGCACCACGCCAACAGCGGGTGAAACCCGTAGCCACCCTTGAAATTCCCCGCAGCGTGCTGCTTGTCGCTGTGCGATTCAACCAGCGAGGCGTCAATGCGGATCACGACCACCGGACCCAGGTCCCCATAACAGGTCCGCGAGGGCGGGATCGCGCCATGCCGAGCCTCGATCAACTCCCACACCCGCTCCCGGACCCTGTTGCGCACCAGCGCGATCCTGGCCATGCCCTGGTGGTCGATCTCGTTCAGCGACCGCCACATCGTCGGGACCGACGCCACCTGCCCGAACAGTCGTTCCTGATCCCGCAGCACCGCGGTACCGGCCAGGTTCTCCGCACCGCCCGCGATCGACACCGCCACGTCCCGTAACACCGCGCCCCGGTCGTGCAGCACCTCCGGCCGTGACAACGCCGCGGACAAGCCGCTGGTCAGGCCCAGGTTGTCGGCCAGCATGCGGGGGATCACGTTGCCCGCGTGCCCGACCACGTCGTCGCCGCGGACCTCGACTCGAACACTTTGGGACCAATCCGAAGTAGCCTGCATCTGATAGGTGCACTCCTCGATCGATTCCCGAACGCCAGCAAACATCGATTATCGTTGAGGCAGTGCACCTTTCACGTTCACGACACACCTCAGCACCGAATTGCGTGAACTATTGAGGCTAAGCCACGAGCTGACGCTGGCGTCACGCTCGGCTCCGAACGTGACGCTGGCGTGACCGTCGGCAGCGTAGGGCTGGCATCGCGCGTTCACCCCAGGCCAGGCGCGTAAACCTGCTCAAAACATCTGCCGGATAGGGTTGATACCGGCCACCCACGGACCACTGGGCGGCACAGCGAATTAGGAGGTTTGGCGATGGCTTCCTCTGAGTCGGGTAGCGCGGACCCCACCGGTCGCGTTGACCTGGAGTCGCTGGCCGCCGACGCCAGCGCTGCCCGTGCGCTCGAGGGCATGCAGGCGGCGGCCGACGCAGGGGATGGTCGTCCGCAGCCGCCGATCGACCTGACCGCGGCGGCATTCTTCGATGTGGATAACACGCTGGTGCAGGGCTCCTCGGCGGTGCATTTCGGCCGCGGGTTAGCCGCTCGCGACTACTTCACCTATCGCGATGTGCTCGGGTTCATCTACGCCCAGGCGAAGTTTCAGTTGCTCGGGAAGGAAAACAGCGACGATGTCGCCGCCGGCCGGCGCAAAGCGCTCGCGTTCATCGAAGGCCGGTCGGTCGAGCAGCTGATCGTTCTGGGCGAGGAGGTCTACGACGAGATCATCGCCGACAAGATCTGGGCCGGCACCCGCGAGCTCACGCAAATGCACCTCGATGCCGGCCAGCAGGTGTGGCTGATCACCGCCACGCCATACGAACTCGCGGCGACCATCGCGCGCCGACTCGGCCTGACCGGCGCGCTGGGGACCGTCGCCGAGTCGGTCGACGGGGTATTCACCGGCCGGCTGGTTGGCGAGATTCTGCACGGCACCGGAAAAGCTCACGCCGTGCGGTCGCTGGCGATCCGGGAGGGTCTCAACCTCAAACGCTGTACCGCCTATTCCGACAGCTACAACGACGTGCCCATGCTGTCGTTGGTGGGCACGGCGGTCGCCATCAACCCCGACGCCCGCCTGCGCGCCCTGGCCCGCGAACGGGGATGGGAGATCCGCGACTTTCGAACCGCTCGCAAGGCCGCTCGGATCGGGGTGCCGTCGGCCCTGGCGCTGGGCGCGGCAGGCGGAGCGCTGGCAGCGTTGGCGTCAAGACGCCAATCACGCTGATAAGCTGCGCCGCTAGCACCTATTCGAGTGGAGAGCAAAGCGGCATGACTGTCCCCCAAGGAGCCGAAGGACTCATCGGCAGCCATTACCGGGCACCGGACTACTTCCAGGTCGGACGCGAGAAGATCCGGGAGTTCGCGCTCGCGGTAAAGGACGACCACCCGACGCACTACAACGAGGCTGACGCCGCGGCTGCCGGTTACCCCGCGCTGGTGGCGCCACTGACGTTCCTGGCGATCGCCGGACGGCGCGTGCAGCTGGAGATCTTCACCAAATTCAACATCCCGATCAACATCGCCCGGGTCTTCCATCGTGACCAGAAATTCAAGTTCCACCGGCCGATCCTGGCCCACGACAAGCTCTATTTCGACACTTACCTAGACTCGGTGCTAGAGTCCCACGGCACCGTGCTCGCAGAAATCCGCAGCGAAGTCACTGATGCCGAGGGGAAACCGGTAGTCACCAGCGTCGTCACGATGCTGGGAGAAGCTGCACACCAAGACGCTGGTGCTGAAGAAACCGTCGCCGCGATTGCATCCATATCAGCCGGAAAGTAGGGTCGATTTAATGACGTCACAGGGTGAAACGGGTGACACCCAGCTGAAGCCGCCGGTCGAAGCAGTCCAGTCCCATTACGACCGTTCGAACGAGTTCTTCAAGCTTTTCCTCGATCCCTCGATGACTTACAGCTGTGCCTACTTCGAAGAGCGTCCGGGCATGACGCTGGAAGAAGCCCAGTACGCAAAGCGCAAGCTTGCGCTGGACAAGCTGAACCTCGAGCCCGGCATGACACTGCTCGACATCGGCTGCGGCTGGGGCTCGACGATGCGGCACGCCGTGGCGGAGTATGACGTCAACGTGATCGGCTTGACGCTGAGCGAGAATCAGCTCGCCCACGACAAGCAGAAGTTCGCCGAGATGGACAGCCCTCGCCGCAAAGAGGTGCGGCTGCGGGGCTGGGAGGAATTCGACGAGCCGGTGGACCGCATCGTGTCACTCGGCGCCTTCGAGCACTTCGCTGACGGCGCCGGGGACGCCGGGTTCGAGCGTTACGACACGTTCTTCAAGAAGTATTACAACTTGATGCCCGACGACGGCAGGATGCTGCTACACACGATCATCATCCCCGATAAAGAGGAAGCCGAACGGCTTGGCTTAACGTCGCCGATGAGCCTGCTGCGCTTCATAAAATTCATCCTGACCGAGATCTTCCCCGGCGGCCGGTTGCCGAAGATCTCGCAGATCGACCACTACTCGTCCAACGCCGGCTTCAAGGTTGAGCGCTACCACAGGATCGGCGCGAACTACGTGCCGACATTGAACGCCTGGGCCGACGCGCTGGAAGCGCACAAGGACGAGGCGATCGCGCTGCAGGGGCAAGAGACCTACGACATCTACATGCATTACCTGCGGGGTTGCTCGGACCTGTTCCGGGACCACTACACGGACGTCTGCCAGTTCACTTTGGTGAAGTAGGCCTAGAGCCGCTTAAGTAAACGGCGCGAGCGTAACGCTGTTGCGGATTTCAGGCCAGATGTTTCGCAGCGGCCTTTCCCACGCAAGCGGGTGGGGTCCCCGCTGTGCAGGGGAGTGCCCCCAGCCCGCGGCGGAATAGCCGGAACTCAGCCGAGGAAGATGTTGCGACGGCCGGCCAACAGCCGATACAGCGTCTGCTGGATCGTCTCACGCACCTGATCGGTCAACTCGAAAGTGACCATCGGGTCCTCGGCGTCGGAAGCGGCGTAGTCATTCGTGAAGATCGGCTCACCGAACGCAATGCGCCATTTCGACGGCAACGGCACCAGGCCCGCGGGCCCGGCCAACGGGAACAGCGGGGTGATCGGGAAGTAGGGCAGCCCGAACAGCCGCGCCAGCAGCTTGATATCGGTCAGCATCGGGTAGATCTCTTCGGAACCGATGATCGAGCAAGGAATGATCGGCGCTTTCGTGCGCAGCGCCGCCGTCACGAAGCCGCCGCGTCCGAACCTCTGTAACCGATAGCGGTCCTCGAAGCGCTTGCCCAGCCCCTTGTAGCCCTCCGGGAACACGGCAGCGAGCTCGCCCGCGGCGAGCAGCCGGTGCGCGTCCGTCGTGCAGGCCATGGTGTGGCCCGCCTTACGGGCGGCTTCGCCGACCACGGGCAGGTCGAACACCATGTCGGCGGCCAGCAGCCGCAGGTCCCGCTGCGCCGGATGCTCGTCGTGAACTGCAACCGACAGCATCAGCCCGTCGAACGGCAACACCCCGGCGTGATTGGCCACCAGCAACGCGGCACCTTCGCTCGGCAGGTTCTCGATACCGCTGACTTCGACCCGGAACCACGACCTGAAAAAGAACCTCAGCAAAGGCCGAACGATCGCGCTATTGAAGTGCGGGTCGAACCCGAACTCGTCAACGGTGTAGTCGCCCGTGATCCGCTGCCGCAGAAATCCGGCAACCGCGGCGACGCGCTGAGCAAGATCGTTGAGCGGTGCCTCGGCCGTTGATGTCGCGCCCGCGGCGCGCCGGTGCTCATCGATTTCGCGGACGACAGCGGCGATCTGTTCGGCCGACGCCCGACCGCGCGGATCAGAGAGTAACGAGGGATGCTGACGAGACGACTCGGCCCGTTGATCGGCTCTGCGGCGCGCCGCTACCCGACTCCGATTGGTGTGCAGTGGAATGACATTCGCTCTGGTTTCACCCGCCACGCTATCTACCTGACCCCAAACCATGGAATTGGATTTCGGTTACCCCAGCGCTGCGCTATTGCTATGGCGCGACCCTCCAAGGAGCCTACCCGATGTCGGTCGATTATGGGAGTCAACCCGCGGCCGCGGACGTAGTCGTCGAACGCCTCGGCCGTCGTCCATTTGGGCTGGTAGCCGAGTTCGGAGCGCATCCTGGTGGTGTCCATGACGCGGCCGTAACTCAAGTAATTAAACTGGTCACGAGTGATTTCGGTGTAGTGATTAGCGCGCCTCAGCGAATCCAGCGCCCAGACGCCGAAACCCGGTACCGGCAACGGAATCCGGCCGGCCCGCCGGATCGCCTGCGACAGCATGATGATGCCGCCGGCGCCGATGTTGAACGTTCCGGCTTTGCCGGCCATCGCCGCGCGCTCGAGCGCACCCAGCGCATCCTGCTCGTGCAGCAACTGCAGTCGCGCATCCCGGCCGAACATCGTCGGGACGAACGGCCCGGCCAGATACCGCGACAGCGTGCTGTCCATCGCCGGGCCGATCATATTGGCCAGCCGCAGAATCGTCACCGCAATATCGGGCCGGCGCCGGCCCAATCCGCGCACGTAACCCTCGATATCGAGGCTGTCCTTGGCGAAACCACCGCGGATCGGTTGACGGCTGCTGCTGTCCTCGGTGAACATGACCGGATCGTGTGGACTCGATCCATATACCTCAGAGGTCGACTTCAGCACGACGCGGCGCACCGAGGGCGCCTTCTGACAGGCCGCGCAAAGTTGCATCGCGCCCATCACGTTGAGTTCCTTCAACGCCGCGCTACCGCCGGATCGCGGCGCGTACGACGCCGCCGCAGCGTGCACCACCGTGTCGACCTCGCCGTTGCGAATCACTTTGGCGATGAACGGATTACGAATGTCAGCACGAACGAACTCAGCGCGCCCCATCCGGCGCAGCATGTCCTTGCTGGGGGCGATCGCATCCACCGCGATAACCCCTTTGATCAGCGGGTTCTGCGCGAGCCGAGCAGTCAGGTAGCCGCCCAGAAACCGGCACGCACCGGTAACCAGCACAACTTTGGGGTAGTGCACGGTGTTGCTCGCGGTGCCGCCCGTTCCGGCGCTATCCCCGCTCGACGGATCCACCCAAACAGCCTAACGGCCAGGCGAGACAGCGGCGTTACGGCCGCGTGACGGGCGGGGCTTACGCGGGCGGGGCTTACTTGCCAAGTTTTCTGCGCTGCACCCGGGTGCGGCGCAGCAGCTTGCGGTGCTTTTTCTTCGACATGCGCTTGCGCCGCTTCTTGATTACTGAACCCATGAACTCCGCTATCTGACCCGTGACCTGCTTGCAAGATTGGACCCGGACACTTTACCCGGCTGGCCGCACGGAACACCAAACCGGCGCCGCTGGGACGGACGCGAGCCAAGCGCTCAGTTGCCGATACAGCCCTGTCTTGCGCGGGGCAGTTATCAGCTCAGCCCGCGTCGAAGTACGAAGTCTCCAGCATGTCGTGGACGGCCTTGGCATGCACCCGGAAGGACCGCCCAACCCGAACCGCAGGCAGTTCGCCGTTGTGCACCAGCCGGTAAACCGTCATCTTGGAGACCCGCATCAGCGCCGCCACCTCGGCGACGGTGAGAAATTGTGTCCTGGCCTGCTGGCCATCAACGGAACCGGTGTCCCGCGCCTTACCAGCGGAATCTCGCGCCGATGGCCCGTTCGTAGACGTCATCGCAACCCAATCGTGTCAGGCACGCGCAATGCCAGCGGCTTCCCCTCCGCTGGCCCCACACGCACATACAATGAGGAGAATAGCGGGACTAATGGGGTTACTGGTACTGGTGAGGGACAATCAGTTCAAAATTCTTGAATTATTCTGATGTAATTCTTAGCTGCTCAGAGCGCTTTTTGGCGGCCTGAACTGCCGCGTCGACAGCCACCCGCAACCCGCCGCGTTCGAGTTCGCGCAGCGCAGCGGCGGTCGTACCGCCCGGCGAAGTAACCGTCGCTCGCAGCTGGGCCGCCGTGGTGTCCGCCCGCATCCCCAGCGCCTCGGCCTCGGCCGGGCGCCGGTCGGAATCCATCCGTTCCAGCAGCATTGCCGCCGACCCGGCCATTGTCTGCGCGGTCAGGTCGGTGGCCACCTGGCGGCTCAGACCCGCCGCGACCCCGGCGTCCACCAGGGCCTCGACCATCAAAAAGAAATATGCCGGACCCGAACCGGACAGTGCGGTCACGGCGTCCATTTGAGATTCGGGAACGGTCAGCACGCCGCCGACGGAGTCGAACAGGGCCGAGACCTCCTCGAGCTGTGGCGCAGTGACGAAACGGCCCTTGGCCAGCGCGGTTACCCCCGCGCCCACCAATGCCGCCGCGTTCGGCATCGCCCGGACCACCGGCGTTCCGGCCGGCAGCTTGGACTCGAAGTACGTGATCGTGATCCCTGCCGCGACGGTGACGAACACCTGCTCGGCGCTGTGGTTCTCGGCTGCGGCGGCCGCACGGGCCAACTCCCCCATCACCGACTCGACGTCGGCCGGCTTCACCGCGACGACGACGAATGTCGCGTTCTCCACCGCATCGCTCACCGAAGTCACCAACACCGAATAGGTGTCCGCCAGGTACTTGGCGCGCTCGGGCATCCGCTCGGCCACCACCAGGTCTTTAACCTGCCGGCCCGCGCGCAGCAGGCCCGACAGCAATGCCTCGCCGATGCTGCCGCCACCGATGATCGCAATTCTTGCCATGCCCGAAAGCATCGCAGACAGCTCGGCTTATCCGGGCTACCGGGGCGGGGGCACCATCGCCAGTTGGCGTGACTGCACCACGATGCGGCCCAGGCTGTCGACGACGATGTGGTCCTCGTCGAACCAATCCTGCCCGATCTCTGTGCAGGTGCAGACCACGCGCAACCAGCCGTCGGCAGGCAGGCCCCGAAGGAAGGTGGTGAACTGGATTGTAGGCGCCCAGCCGGTGCGGTCCACGGCGAAGGTCACCGGCGCCGACAGATCCCCGCACATGAGCGCGAACAGCGCGTCCGGAGCCACGCCGCGGGGGCGCGCCCACATTTGCAGCACCGGCGGCCGCCCGTAAGTGCTCGGCTCCAGCGTCGACAGCATCGGCCGCACATCGCAGCCTTCGCCCAGGTGCACCAGGCCGGCCAACGGGTGGCCAGGCCCGATCGGCGCGACGTTGTCGGGCGGTTCCGGTGCCATCAGATCCACCACCGGGTTCGCCGACAGCAGCGGCGCGGCTTGGCCGCCAGGGGGATAGTGCTCCGGCTCGCCGAGGTTGACCACGGCGTGCACCGCGGTGCGTTCGCCCTGCATGAGCTCGACATCGACGACGCTGATCCGGCGGCCGCGCTTGCGGATCGACGTCACCAGCCGCATCACCCCCGGATCGGGCGCCCACAGGAAGCTTGCCGACACCGCGACCGGCTGCAGTCCATCCGATTGTCCGCCGCAGGCGGTGCGGGCAGCGTTGGCGCACAGCGCCAGCATCGCGCCTCCGTGCACCTTGGGCCCGATGGTCCAGTGCTTGTTGAGCTCGCCCTCGAATACCGGACCCCTTGTCGCTCCCGGACCGCCCGGGTCGACCTCCCGCAACGTCATTGCGGTGGTGAATAACGCGTTCATGGTCTCCTGGGTGTCAGCGCATCAGGTGCGTGCGGGCGAACTGCCACGATTCGGCGAGCATGGCTTCGCGCTCCTGGGCTGAACGCGCGCTTGACGTGGAGACCTCCAGAATCACGTGGCCGGCGAAATGGCCGCCGGCCAGCATCTGGCACACCTCGGCGGTAGGTTGCGTACCGCGCCCGGGCACCAGGTGCTCGTCGGCGGGCAGTCCGCTGCCGTCACACAGGTGCAGATGCACCAGCCCCGCGCCCATCCGCCGCGCCATGTCCAGCGAGTCGGTGCCCGCGGTCGCGGTATGAGACAGGTCCAGCGTGTAGTGCGCGTGGTTTCCATCCAGCGGATCGTAGGACGGCGCGAACGCCGAAATCGCCGGACCCGGGCCGCCGCCACGCTTACGCATCCGTTCCCGTGACTGGTCGGCGCCGAAAAACCGGTCCGCCCGGAACGGGAACATGTTTTCCACAGCTATCATCACGTCACTCGATGCTTCGAGCGTCGAAACCTGGTCGGTGAATCCCTCGGCATAGCGCCGTTGCCAGCGAAACGGCGGATGCACGACGACGGTCTGCGCACCCAGTTGTTCGGCGGCCCGCACGCTGCGTTCCAACTTGGGAATCGGGTTGGCGCCCCACACCCGCTGCGAGATCAGCAGGCAGGGAGCGTGCACGGATAACACCGGTACGCGATAGCGCCGAGACAGCTTCTTGACGGCATCGATGTCCTGGCTGACCGACTCGCTCCACACCATCAGCTCGACCCCGTCGTAGCCGAGCCTGGCCGCATACTCGAACGCGGCCTCGGCCCTCAATGGGTAGACCGAGGCCGTGGACAGACCGACTTTGATTGCTGGGCGCACTGTCTGTGTGGTGGCGCCTAGCCCGACTGCAACGACAGCGCCAACGGCCCGAGGGTGATCAGCGCCCCCACCGCAACTGCGATCAACGTACTGGCGATGTCTTCGGTTTTGCGAACCACCCGAACACCTACCACCAGGCCAAGGATGACCAGAACTGTTAGCACCAATGCCACGATGCTGTTCCAGCGCCACAGCTGGTCGAAGGCCACGAACAGCCCGGCCCCGAACGCGACAGCCAAAATCGACTGCAACACGGTCAAGCTGCCGCGCCACAGTGCCTCGAGTCTGCCCTGCGCCCCGTGGACACGCTGGGCCTCGTCCACACGGTCGGCCTCGATATCGAGGTGGTCCTCGTCGAGTCCTTCGCCTGCCAGTCCGGCTGTCAGCGAGTCTGCGCCTCCTGCGGCCCGCTCCCCGCTGCGCCGCCGAGCCACCTCATCGGCGAGGGTCTGCCCGCCGAACAGCGTCGAATCCGAAGTCTGCAGGAAGGAACGCACGTACGCGGAATCCTCGGACGCAGGTTCGGCTTCGCTCACCTCGGAGTCCATCACGTCCACCGGGATATCGGCGTATTGGTCCATCGGGTCCGGACTCATGTCCTCGGCACCGGATCGTTGCCCCGGCTCGCTGGTGCCATCGGCCGGCTGCTCGGCGTTGGTGTGGCGCAGGGGCCGCGGGTAGGCGCTGCGCTCCGGCCCCGACGCGCGTTGGGGCTGCGGCGGTGACTCGGGCCAGCGCGGCTCGGGTTCGGACCAGTACGCGGTTTTGGGCTGCTCCTTGGTGACTTGCTCGGAGATGACTTTTTCGGAAATGGGTTCAGCAAGCGCCTGGGGGGCCGGTTCGGCAACCTGGACCGACCCGTTGGCCCCATGTTCGGTCTCGTCGTGCCCATGGTCCCGGATGACCGGAAGCTCGCCGGTCAGCTCGGCGACCGTGACCGCGTCGCTGTCGCCACGCCGGCGGCGCCGCCGCCGGGTGACCGCCGGGGCGCCAATGGTTCCATTCCTCGCCAGTAATTCAGCCACCGAGATCGGCCGAGTGCCGGGGCTCTCGGTCTCGGAGTGTGGTCCGGTCATGGTTTGTCGCCTCTCGATCGGTTCGCGTTCCGATCACCTACCTGACCTCCAGCATCGCGCACCGAAGTCTCCACAAGGGCAGTTCCGTCGGCTTCACTGTCGAGTTTGCGCAAGATGAGACCTTCCCGTAATGCCCACGGGCAGATATCCACCGTTTCTATCGACAGCGCTCGCATACTTGCCTCCGCCACCAGGGCACCCGCCACGATCTGCGGTGCCCGCTCGGCGCTTACTCCTTCCAATTCCGCCCGGTCAGCGGTCGTCATCCTAGAGATGAAAGATATGAGTTGTCTGAGGCCGTTTGCCGTGAGCGTCCTCTTCACCCGTGGTCCGGCCGCGGACGGCGCCGCACCGGTGAGCCGCGCCAACGAGCGAAACGTCTTCGACGTCGCCACCGCCAGGTCCGCGGCGCCCGCTTCGAGCACCGTCACGCTGGCATCCGCCAGCTCGGAGTCCAGCCAATCACGCAGCATCGCCACCCGGCGCCGACCAGGCGGGTCGTCAGGCAGCCACTCGCGGGTCAACCGTCCGGCGCCCAGCGGCAGTGATAGCGCGACCTCGGGCTCCTCATCGACACCGCTGGACAGTTCCAGCGAACCACCGCCGATGTCGAGGTTGATGATCCGCCCCGCGCTCCACCCGTACCAGCGGCGCACCGCCAGGAAGGTCAGCCGTGACTCGTCGACCCCGCGCAGCACTTGCAAGTCGACACCGGTCTCTTTGCGTACCCGGGCCAGCACGTCGTCGGAATTCTCAGCGTCCCGGACCGCGGACGTGGCGAAGGCCATCAGCTCTTCGCAGCCGGAGCTGACGGAGATCTTGGCGAACTCGTCGATCGTGGAAATCAGCTTCTCTGCGCCGCGCCTGGTGATCTTGCCCGAACTGTCGGTGGCCTCTGCCAGTCGCAGCGCGGCTTTCGTCGAACTCATCGGTGTCGGGTGTCCGCCGCGGTGGGCATCTACCACCAGCAGATGGACCGTGTTGCTACCCACGTCGAGCACGCCCAATCGCACGGAAAACAAACTAGTCGCGCGACGATGAGGCCGCGTTGCGGCCCGGTGCGAAGGCCGGCAATCCACGACCGTGCGGACCCGAGTGTCAGCGGGTCAGGCAGCAGGAATTGTGGTCTAACGTTGAATCCGTGGCGAATTCGCACCCGGGGCCGGGGCACGAGGTTGAACTGGATTTCGCCCGTGAGTGGGTGGAGTTCTACGACCCGGATAATCCCGAGCACCTGATCGCGGCCGACCTGACCTGGCTGCTATCGCGCTGGACGTGTGTATTCGGCACGCCGGCCTGCCGCGGCACGGTGGCGGGCCGCCCGCATGACGGGTGTTGCTCGCACGGTGCGTTCTTGTCCGACGACGACGACCGCGCCCGGTTGGACGATGCGGTGAAACAGCTGACCGACGACGATTGGCAATTCCGCGAAAAAGGTTTGAGCCGCAAGGGCTACCTGGAACTCGACGAGCATGATGGCCAACCCCAATACCGCACCCGCAAACACAGGGACGCATGCATCTTCTTGAACCGGCCCGGCTTTGCCGCCGGTGCGGGCTGCGCACTGCACATTAAAGCCCTCAAGCTGGGCGTAGCGCCGCTGACGATGAAACCCGACGTCTGCTGGCAGTTGCCGATCCGGCGCAGCCAGGAGTGGGTGACCCGGCCCGACGGCACCGACATCCTCAAGACCACCGTCACCGAATACGATCGCCGCGGCTGGGGCTCCGGTGGCGCCGACCTGCACTGGTATTGCACCGGCGATCCGGCCGCCCATATCGGCGCCAAGCAGGTGTGGGAAAGCCTGGCCGACGAACTCACCGAGCTGCTCGGCGCGAAGGCCTACGCGGAGCTGGCGGCAATGTGCAAGCGCCGCAGCAAGTTAGGGCTCATCGCGGTGCACCCGGCGACTCGGATCGCTGAGTAGCCGCGCGGTCGCCACCGAAAGTTCATTCGAGGACCCGTCGGTTGGCGCGCGTGGGCAGGTGGTGATCGATAGGCTGCGCATGCGGTGCTGGCGGTGGTCGGTTCGGCCGGGCAGCTGCCGCTTCTACAGGCGCTGATGCACAGGGTGGGAGGGTGGGCCGTGGCCGCAATCAGCCAGCCGTCGGCAGAGCCAGGCAAACCGTCGGCCCAATTCGTGATGCGCAAGCTTCCTCACATCACCCTGCTGTTTTGGGTGCTCAAGATTGTGGCAACAACGCTTGGGGAGACCGGCGGCGACCTGCTCGCTCAGACGCTGCATGTCGGATACCTGGTCAGCACACTGATTTTCTTCGTGCTTCTCCTGGTGGCGGTGGTCTTCCAGCTGAAGGCCGGCCGGTTTCATCCGGCGATCTATTGGACGGTGATCGCGCTGACCAGCACAGCCGGCACCACGTTGTCGGACCTCATGAACCGCACCGCCGGATTCGGCTACACCGGCGGTGCGCTGGTTTTGAGCACCGGCCTGGCGATCGTGTTCGTCTTGTGGTGGCGCAGCGGGCAAACGCTGGACGTGGAAAATGTCGCCACGTTTCGTGGGGAGCTGCTGTATTGGATAGCCATTGTGTTCTCCAACAGCCTGGGTACCTCCAGCGGCGACTTCCTCGCTGACGTCGTGGGGCTCGGGTTCCGCGACAGCGCGCTGCTGCTGTCCGCGATCATGCTGGCGCTGCTCGCCGCGCACTACTTCACCCGAATCAACGGCATGGTGTTGTTCTGGATCGCGTTCGTGCTCACCCGCCCGCTGGGCGCCACCGGCGGGGATTCGCTGAGCAAGCCGCATGAACTCGGTGGCCTGGGATGGGGCACTGAGTGGACGTCGGCGGCACTGCTGGGCGCCCTGGTCGCGTTGATCATCTACCAGACCATTCGTATCCGCAGCCACCCACTCGACCCGCTGCCTCTCCCGGTCAACCGTCGAACCGGCGAATCCCAACAGCCCAACGGCGAACTGGTCACCCAAGCACTCTGAAGGGCCGTTCAGGTCGCTTGAGTTTTGTTGTAAGACAAGACCATTCGTAGCGCGCTGGCCTGCAGGTACGCCTCGACCGCCGCGGCAGCGGCCGCCGCGTCGCGCGCCAGCACCGCCTCGGTGATCGCACGCAGGTCGGCCACCACCGGCTCGGCTTCGTCGTAGGCCGCGGTGAGCTCGTGCTCGCGGCCGTCGAAGGCGTGCTCGACCCAGCGATACAGCAACCCCAACGCACGGTTGCGACTGCTGTGGATGAGCACCCGGAAGTAGGCGAGGTCGGCATCCTGGCGCGCCGCGGCGCTGTCGGCCTGCTGCACCGCGGACAGCGCAGCGCGCAACGCGTCGGCGTCTTCGGGCCCGCTGCGCTGGGCCGCCAAGCGGCCGATCAAAGGGCCCAACGCCGCGCGGATCTCAAGCAGCTCGACCAGGAACTCAGGGCCCAGTTTGCGGACAAGTGCCTCGACCACTGCGGGATGGGTGAGCGCCTCCGGGTCGCACACCACGTTGCCGCTGCCGTGACGGGCCTCGATCAGACCCATCTGCTGCAGGCGGGCCAGACCCTGCCGCAGCGACGTGCGGTTGACACCGAGCTGCTCGGCCAGATCCCGCTCGGGCGGCAGGGTCGAGCCCGGCGGGAAGGCGCCGTCGAGGATGGCGTCGGCGATCGACGCAGCGATCTGTTCGTCCACACGCTGGCGATCCGGCGGCTGAAGCACCCTTGACTGGTTCATTGGCTCAACCAATATAGTGGACGGATCCAAGCAACAGGGCCGCTTTTCGCGCCCAGACGCACACTGGCCGCCCTGCAGGCGCAGCCACCTGGCGATGGCCTAACGGAGGTGAGCAATGGAGGACGAAATGCGATCGGCTGCAGCCCCGCGCTGGCGGGGCAAAGCCGGGCGCCTGGAAGTCTGGTACGCCACCCTGTCGGATCCGCTGACGCGTGCCGGCCTGTGGATTCACTGCGAGACGGTGGCGCCGTTAGACGGCTCAGGCGCCTACGCGCACGGCTGGGTGACCTGGTTTCCACCCGATGGCCCACCGCGCACCGAGCGGTTCGGCCCGGAGCCCACCCAGCCCGCGACCGGCGACGCTTGGTTCAACGCCGCAGGCGTACGGGTGGGCTCCGAAGAGCTGACGGGACGCACCCGATCATTCGCATGGGACCTGTCCTGGAAGGACACCGGTACGCCGCTGTGGACATTTCCCCGCGCGACGTGGGAGCGCGAGCTGCTGCCGGGCGCCCAAGTGGTCATCGCCCCCACCGCCGACTTCACCGGCTCACTGACCGTCGTCGACACCGGTCACCGCATCGACGGTTGGCGCGGCGGCGTCGCTCACATCTACGGGCACGGCAACGCCAAGCGCTGGGGATGGATCCACGCCGACCTCGGTGATGGCGACGTCCTGGAGGCGGTCACCGCTGTGTCGCACAAGCCGGGGCTGCGCCGGCTTGCACCGATCGCGTTCGTTCGCTTCCGCATCGACGGAAAAGATTGGCCCGCAAGCCCTTTGCCGTCGCTGCGGCTGCGGACAACGCTTGGCCTGCGGCACTGGCAGCTGGAGGGACGCATCGGTGATCGCGAGGTGCTCATCCGGGTCGACCAGCCCCCGGACAGGTGCGTGAGTCTGGGATACACCGATCCCGACGGGGCCGCCGCGGTGTGCACGAACACCGAGCAGGCCGACATCCACATCGAGATCGGCCACCGCGAGCACCGCACCCGGGTGATCGACCACAGCTGGTCCGTGCTGGGAACCGGGCATGCCGAAGTCGGCCTGCGCGGTAGCGAGGCACCCGACATCACGGAGAGGACGCCAACATGAGTTTCGCGCTTGACCCGCCGCTGCTGGTTGCCTCCGGGGTGCTTATCGAGCGCCGCCTGCGCGAGGACCGTCGCGATGTCGCTGAGGCCGCCATCCTCGGTGTCTTCTTCGGCGGGTCATTCGGGCTCTACCACAACGTGCCCGGACTGGGGCTGCTGTGGCGGCCATTCCGCGCCAAGAACGGCCGCGACTTCATGTGGAACAGTGGGGTTTTCGGCGTGCAGACCGAGGAGCTCAGCTGGCCCATGCATGCGGCGGCGGGTGCCATCTTCGCGACCTACCCGTTCTTCATCAAGTTGGGCCGCCGGCTCGGACGCCTGATATGAGCCGTCTTGCCGATCGGGCAACCGCGTCGTTCGGCACCGCGCTGCTACCCGAGGAGTACGGCGGCCCGACACCGGCCCAGCTCGTCGATCGCGTCGACCGCTACCTCACCCGGCTGCCGGCGACATCACGGCTGGCCATGCGGGCCGGCTTGCTCTCACTGACCGCGGCCAGCTACCTCACCACTGGCCGGTCACTATCGCGGCTTGCCCCCGGCCAACGTGATCGGGTGCTGCGGCGGGTCGCCGCGCTCAACCCCGATGCCGCTGCGGCCGTCGAAGCCATGAAGGCGATGGTGTTGCTTGCCAACGGCGCCGACACCTATGCGCCCGAATTGCTTTCGCGTGCCCAGAAGCACGACGTGGCGCGCACCGATGCGGCCTTGACCATCACGTCCTCGATCGAGAGCCGCTCCGTCGTCACCGCCGATGCGGTGATCGTGGGGTCCGGCGCCGGCGGCGCGATGGTGGCGCGCACCCTGGCCCGGGCCGGCTTCGACACCGTCGTGCTCGAGGAGGGACGCCGCTGGACGGTCGAGGAGTTCCGTACCACCCATCCGATCGACCGGTATGCCGGGTTGTACCGCGGCGCCGGAGCCACCGTCGCGCTGGGACGCCCTTCTGTGGTGCTGCCAGTCGGCCGGGCGGTCGGAGGCACCACCGTGGTGAACTCCGGCACCTGCTACCGGCCGCCGCTCGCCGTGCAGCGGCGCTGGCGCGACCAGTTCGGTCTCGGCCTGGCCGACCCGGATCGGATGGCAGACCACCTCGGCGACGTCGAACACACACTGCGGGTCGCGCCGGTGCCGCTGGAGATCATGGGCCGCAATGGGCGCCTGCTGCTCGATGCCGCCACGACGCTGGGCTGGCGGGCCGCACCCATCCCGCGCAACGCGCCGGGCTGTGAAGGCTGTTGCCAGTGCGCAATCGGCTGCCCACGCAACGCCAAGTTCGGCGTGCACCTCAACGCACTTCCCCAGGCCTGCACGGCAGGCGCGCGAATCATCTCGCAGGCTCGCGTCGAACGGGTGCTGCACCAGCACGGTCGCGCCGCCGGCGTGCGAGCGCGCCGGCCCGACGGCACGGCGCTGGACATCCTTGCGGACACGGTCATCGTGGCCGCCGGCGCCACCGAGACACCGGGGCTGTTGCGGCGCAGCGGTCTTGGCGCGCACCCGCGTCTTGGCCGAAACCTCGCGCTGCATCCGGCGACGATGCTCGCCGGGCGCTTCGACGACGACGTCGTCGCATGGCACGGCGTGCTGCAAAGCGCCGCAGTCCACGAGTTTCACGAGTCAGACGGCGTGCTGATCGAAGCGACCTCCACGCCGCCGGGCATGGGGTCGATGGTCTTCCCCGGCTACGGCGCAGAGCTGCTGGGCTGGCTCGACCGAGCACCGCAGGTCGCGACCTTCGGCGCCATGGTGGCCGATCGCGGCGTTGGCTCGGTGTCCTCAGCGCACGGCGAGACACTGGTGCGCTACAACATCGCCCGAGCCGACGTCGCCAAGCTGGTGGTTGCGATCGAGGCCATGGGCCGGCTGCTGTTCGCCGCGGGCGCTGTCGAGGTGCTCACCGGTTTACCCGATGCCATGACGGTGACGTCGCTGCCTGCACTGCAGGATGCGCTGCACCGGAGCGACCCGAGAAGCCTGCACCTGGCCGCCTTCCATCCGACGGGCACCGCGGCCGCAGGCGCCGACGAGCAGCTCTGTCCGGTCGACGAGACCGGACGGCTGCGCGGCGTCGGCGGCGTGTGGGTTGCCGACGCGTCGATCCTGCCCAGCTGCCCGGAGGTGAACCCACAGCTGTCGATCATGGCGCTGGCGCTGGCGGTCGCCGACGAGGTGGTCGGCGCCCGGTGACGCGCCGGCTCGGGTTGGGGCCTAACCCTCCAGCTTGTAGCCCAATCCCCGCACCGTCACCAGGTGCACCGGGTTGGCCGGGTCGGCTTCGATCTTGGACCGCAGGCGCTTGACGTGGACGTCGAGCGTCTTGGTGTCGCCAACATAATCCGCGCCCCAGACCCGATCGATCAACTGCCCACGGGTCAGCACTCGACCGCTGTTGCGCATCAGGTATTCCAGCAGGTCGAATTCCTTGAGCGGCAACGTGATTGTATCGCCGTTCACCGAGACGACGTGCCGCTCGACATCCATCCGAACCGGCCCGGTTTCGAGCACGCCGTCGCTGATTTCGGAGTCGTCATCGCCGCCGCGGCGAAGCACCGCGCGGATCCGGGCGATCAACTCACGCGCCGAGTAGGGCTTGGTCACATAGTCGTCGGCGCCCAGCTCCAAGCCGACCACCTTGTCGATCTCGCTGTCGCGGGCGGTCACCATGATCACCGGCACGCTGGAACGGGCACGCAGCTGCTTACACACGTCGGTGCCGGACATCCCCGGCAGCATCAAATCGAGCAGCACGATGTCAGCGCCGGCGCGATCGAACTCGGCGAGCGCCGCCGGGCCGTCGGTCACCACCGTGGCCTCAAAGCCCTCCTTGCGCAGCAGAAATGCCAGCGGATCGGCCAGCGACTCCTCGTCCTCCACGATCAGCACACTGGTCATCAGCGCCACTCCTTCCCCCACAAGTGGGTGGTGCCCCCACCCCCGCAAGCGGGTGGTGCCCCCACATCGCTTCGCTCTGCATCGTCGTCAGCGCGGGTCATCGACTTAGTTCTTCCTCTCGTTGGGACCGGTTGGGCCGCACCTCACGACCCCGTGGTTGCTCGGGTTGTTCATCGTTGTCCTGATAGGCCGGGATGGACAAGGTGAACGTGGATCCGGTTCCCGGCTTGCTCCACACGCCGATGCTGCCGTTGTGATTGGCCGCGACATGTTTGACGATGGCCAGCCCCAGCCCGCTGCCGCCAGTGGCCCGCGAGCGCGCCTTGTCCCCGCGGAAGAACCGCTCGAAGACTCGCTCCTGGTCTTCCAGCGCGATCCCGATGCCCCGGTCGGTGACGGCGATCTCGATGTTGTCGCCACGGCGGCGACGGCTGATCGATACCAGCGACCCGCTCGGCGAATAGGCGATCGCATTGGACACCAGGTTGGCCAGCGCGGTAACCAGCAGCGTTTCGTCTCCCAGCACACGTAAACCACTGGGCGCATCGGTGCGAACCTCGATGTCGGCGTTGTCGGCGGCCACCTTGTGGCGTGAAATCGCCTCGGAGACAACAGTATCGACGTCAACATCGGTTACGTTGGGCAACCGCTCGGCGCCCTGAAGCCGGGACAGCTCGATCAGCTCGGCGACCATGTCGCCCAGTCGGTTGGCCTCGATGAGCACCTTCTCGGCGAACCGGCGAACGGTTTCGGAGTCATCCGCCGAAGCCAGCAGAGCCTCGGCGAGCAGAGCCATCGCGCCAACCGGGGTCTTGAGCTCGTGACTGACGTTGGCCACGAAGTCGCGCCTGGTCGCCTCCATGCGGGCATAGTCCGACTGGTCGTGGACGAAGACCACCGCGAACCGGCGGTCTTGCTCGCTCAGCAGCCGGGCATGCCCGTGCACCGATAGCCCGGACCGGCCCGCTGCGCGTTTAGCCGGCTGCAGGTCGAACTCGACGTCGACGCCACCCAGCGCCTGCTGCGCGGCCTGCCAGGCCTGGTCGTCGAGCTGCCGGTCGCGCACCAGGCCCAACTCCCTGGCCCGATCGTTGAGGTAAACGACGTCACGATGGGAATCCACCACCGCGGCGCCCAACGGCATCAGCGCGACGATGCGTTGCAACATCTGTGAGACGGTGATGCCCGTCGACTCGGTGGCCACGCGTTGGCGGCGTCGTTGGCGGCGTTCGACCACCCGTGGCGATAGCCGGGTCCCGGCCGCAATACCTACGGCCAGCGCCAGCACAGACAAGACCCCGGCCAGCAACAGCGCCGAGAACACAGTCACATAGAAAATCCTACAAATCTTCCTGAACGCTGCCCTAGCGGAGCGAGGCCAAAATCGGACAAGTCACATCTTCCGCTACAGGTGTTCCGCTTCCGTTCACGCGATGTTTGGCAAACAGGCCTTTAAAGCCCGCAATGGGGCCTGTGATTAAAATCACGCGCGGCCCTGGCTGGCAACCGCGGCTGCACCAATCGCGGCCGCCTCCGGGTCGAGATAGGTACCGCCAGGCACCACCGGCCGCAGATCGGCATCCAGGTCGTAGCGCAGCGGAATGCCGGTCGGGATGTTGAGCCCGACGATCTCTTCGTCGGATATCTGATCGAGGTGCTTGACCAGGGCGCGCAGCGAGTTGCCGTGCGCGACGATCAGCACCGTCTTACCGGTCCGCAAATCCGGGACGATGACGTCGGTGAAATATGGCAGAAACCGGGCCACCACATCGGCCAGGCACTCGGTCAGCGGGCCGCCGCCGATGTTGGCGTAACGAGGGTCGCTGTCCTGGCTGAACTCGCTGCCCTTCTCGATCGGCGGTGGCGGAGTGTCATAGCTGCGCCGCCAGGCCATGAACTGCTCCTCGCCGTACCGCGCCCTGATCCCGGCCTTGTCCAAGCCCTGCAGCGCCCCATAGTGGCGTTCGTTGAGCCGCCAGCTGCGCCGCACCGGAATCCACAGCCGGTCGGCGGTGTCCAGCGCCAGGTGCGCGGTGGTGATCGCGCGTCGCAGCAGCGACGTGTACAGCACGTCGGGCAACAGGTTGTGCTCGGCGATCAGCTCGCCGCTGCGAATCGCCTCGGCCCGGCCCTTTTCGGTCAGGTCGACGTCCACCCAGCCGGTGAACTGGTTGCTAGCGTTCCAGGCGCTCTCACCGTGGCGGAGCAGCACCAGCGTGGCAGTGTTTGGGAGTTGCATTGGCCTAGCATTTCACGGGCGCGCGCCGCCGTCATCGTAGTCGTCGTGACCGTCGTCATCGTCGTCGTCGATCAGGTGAGCGAAGGCCTGCAGGTTTTTCAGCGACTCGCCGCGCGACACCCGCCAGTCCCACTCTTTTTGAATCGACGAGCGAAAGCCCAACTCCAGCAACGTGTTAAAGTCCGAATCCACCGCCTCGAGTATCTGTCCGAGCACCCGGTCGATCTCGTCGGCGTCGACCGACGCCAGCGAAATCCGGCCCACCAGGTAGATGTCGCCGACATTGTCCAGCGTGTAGGCAACCCCGTAGAGCCGGCGGTTGCGCTTGAGCAGGAACCGGTAGACGCCCTCGTGGTTTTCGTCGGGTTTGCGGCACACGAACGCCTCGACGCGCACCGAGTGCTCGCCGATGCTCAGGATGGTGTTGGTCTTGAGCTTGCGCTCGCCGGGCAGTTCCACAACCAGTCCCGGGGGCCCGCCATGCGCCCCAGGGTGTTTCGAGTACGTCAGCTCGCTGGCCCGCAGCGCATGTTCGATCACCTGCTGCACGGCGGATGTCATGCGCCCACCTCGCGACGCGACGTCCAGCGGCGGGGCTTGCGCACCGCTACCCGGTCGCGGACCCGGCGCTGGCGCTGGACGGCGAATTCCCCGATTGCCCGCCGGTAGCTGGCCAGCAGCGCGTCGGTGGTGTTTTCCCAGGAGAATGTTGCCGCGTGCGCGGCCGCTGCGCGGCTCATCGCCCTGCCCCGCGGCCCGGGGTGCAGGCGTAGCAAATCATCGAGGGCATCCGCCCATTGATCGGCGTCGTGCCCGGACACCAAAGTGCCGGTGATCCCGTCACGCACCGCCACCGGCAGCCCACCTACTGCAGCCGCAACCACCGGCGTGCCGCAAGCCTGCGCCTCGATGGCGACCAAGCCGAACGACTCCGAATAGCTCGGCACCGCAACCAGATTGGCAGCCTGGAACAAAATGGCTAAATTCGGGCGGGACTGCGGCGGCAGGAATGTCACCCGCGCCGTGATGCCGAGTTCGTCGGCGAGCCGGACCAGTCCGTCCGGCGAGGCCAGACCGCTGCCCGACGGCCCGCCGGCCACCACGATGCGCACCCCCGGCAATTTCGCGGCGGCACGCAACACGATGTCGGGCGCCTTCAGCGGCTGGATCCGTCCGACGAACGCCACCACGTCTTCGTCGAGCGGGAGCCCCAGCGCGGCCCGGGCCGCCCGGCGGTCACCCGGACGGAACACGTCCAGGTCCACACCGGGATGGACCACATCGATTCTCGTCGGATCGGCATGATGAATCGAAACCAATTGTCTCGCTTCATCATCGGTGTTGACGATCAGCCGGTCTGCCTCGTCGACGACCTGCTGCTCCCCGACCGTGCGCAGGGGCGGCTCGGGCGCGTCGCCGTCGGCCAGTGCCGCGTTTTTCACCGCGGCAAGCGTGTGCGCGGTATGGACCAACGGCACCGCCCAGCGGTCGCGGGCCAGCCAGCCGACCTGTCCGGACAGCCAGTAGTGCGAGTGCACGATGTCGTAGTAGCCCGGTTCATGGGACGCCTCGGCACGCAGCACCCCGGCCGCGAACGCGCACAGCTGGGTGGGCAGATCGTATTTGTTTAGGCCCTCGAATGGCCCCGCCACCACGTTGCGCACCAGCACGCCGGGCGCTACCCGCGCGACCGGCGGATCGGCCGACGCGGTGGCCCGGGTGAAGATCTCCACCTCGATACCCCTGCGGGCCAGGTGCAACGCACTTTGCAGCACATAGACGTTCATGCCGCCGGCGTCGCCGGTGCCCGGCTGGGCCAGTGGCGAGGTGTGCACCGCCAACAGCGCAACCCGGCGCAGGTTATTCACTGGGGTGAGCCAGAAGACGTCATCGTGCCGCACACTTCATCTTTACAGGACTGGCCTCCAACCGGCCCAAGCGTGCGGGACGCTTAGTCGAGTTAAGCGGAAGACTCGGGCTCGATGTCCGGCAGCCGAGAATCCAGTGCCCCGGCGCGGCGCATCGCACCCAGTGGGTCGGCATACAGCCCGCCCAGCGACACAATCCCCGCCCCGGCCTCCTGCACCCGGTTGCCGAAAGCGGTGACGCGGATATCGCGCGGCGGCAGTATTGAGCGTCCGGCGAAGGCCGCCTTCACCTGCTCCATCGCCTCCGGATACTCGGTGAACGCCTGGCCACCGACCACCAGCTCGTCTGGGTTGAGCATGTCACGCAGTAATGCGACCGCCTCACCGAGAACCCGGGCCCGCTCGGCCAGCAGATCTTTGGCCTGCTGGTTGCCGGCCCGAGCCACCCGCACCAGGTCGGTGATAGCGCTAGCGGACCCGTTGGTACAATTCGCGGGGGCGGCGGGCAGGATTCGAAGCCGGCGGGCAGCGGCCAGAACCGCTTCGTCGCTGACGGTGGACTCCAGCTGTCCAGTGCCGCCGAGCAGCTCAGAGTGGGCAGGCAGGGGCGCGATGGTGCCGGGGCCGCTGGCCGGGCAGTGCACCCGTCCGCCGATCACCAGCGCATACCCCACGGTCTCGCGGGCGTAGACATACAGACTTGTCGGCGAGCTCGGCGCGAACCGCCGCATGCCCAGCAGCAGCTCGGCTCCGGCCATGGCGTCGACGTGCGAGGCCACCGACACCGGCAGGCTCAGCGCGTCGGCCAGCACCGGCCCGACCGGTGCTTGCCGCCAGCCCAGCCGCGGGTGGTCGACGTGGCCGGTGGCGCTGTCGACGGTGCCACCGATCGCCACCCCAATCCAGAGCGGGCGGCGCCGATGCCAGCGCCTCAGGTACCGGCCGGCGCTCTCGGCCAGCGACGCCAGCGCAGGCCCGGCGGGATTGAGCGGTGTCGGGGTCTCGACCGTGTCCAGCGTGCGGCCGAACAGGTCGGTGGCCACAATGCTGGTGGTTCGTGCGCCGATATGGATGCCCAGCGTCACGAACGGTTCGTGGTTGATCTCAACGGGCACGCGCGGGCGCCCGATCGCCCCGGAGACCGCCAGGTCGGCGCGCTCTCGCAGCAGGCCGGCCGCGAGCAGCGCGATGACCTGGCGGTTGACCGTCGCGATGCTCAGCGATGTGACCCCGGCGATGACGTCACGGCCAACTGGGCCGCGCAACCGGACGGCCCGAAAGACGGACGCCGCCGCCGAGTCGGATATGTGCAGTGCCGGCGGAATGATCTGGCGGTGTAACCGCGGGTGGCTTTTGCCGCTGGGAGAGCGATAACTGAGGGTAAGAGCGGTCGAGCGCACGAGCATCCTTTGTCCGAGTTCTAATGGCCGGTCTTTGGCCACAACCTGCTTTGGGTCAGGAGCGGCAAAGTGCGCGGCAACAACACGCACATGCCGCGCAAAGACACGCGGAGGTCGTGTTGAACAAGGCGCTGTCGTGCACACCGAAAATTTAGCACGTTTATTAGAGTTGTCTCGATGACTTCAGCAAATACCCACGAACGGGTTGCGGTGGTCACCGGTGCCAGTTCCGGAATCGGCGAGGCAACCGCGAGAACCCTTGCAGCCCTTGGGTTTCACGTCGTAGCAGTGGCGCGCCGGGCGGACCGGATCGACGCCCTGGCCAACGAGATCGGCGGTACCGCAATAGTGGCCGACGTCACAGACGACTGCGCGGTCGAGGCCCTGGCGGGCCAATTGAGCCGGGTCGATGTGCTGGTCAATAACGCCGGTGGCGCCCGGGGTCTGGAATTCGTCGCCGACGCCGACTTGGAGCACTGGCGCTGGATGTGGGAGACCAACGTGATGGGCACGTTGCGGGTCACCCGCGCGCTGCTGCCCAAGCTGATCGACTCCGGCGACGGCCTGATCGTCACCGTCACCTCGATTGCGGCGCTCGAGGTTTACGACGGGGGCGCCGGCTACACAGCGGCCAAACATGCCCAGGGCGCGCTGCACCGCACGCTGCGCGGCGAGCTACTGGGAAAGCCGGTGCGGCTCACCGAGATTGCCCCGGGCGCGGTCGAAACCGAGTTCTCGCTGGTCCGCTTCGACGGCGACCAGCAGCGCGCGGACGCGGTCTACACCGGCATAACACCGTTGGTGGCCGCCGATGTCGCCGAGGTGATCGGGTTCGTGGCTTCGCGGCCCTCCCACGTCGACTTGGATCTGATCGTTATCAAGCCGCGCGACCAAGCGTCGGCCACCCGCAGGGCTAACCGCCCGGGCTAGACAGCGTCGTCGTGGTGGAAGTGGTTGGAGTGCCCGACAAGGTGGGGGCATCCGACGGCGTGACCGGTGCGGTGACGGGGATCTGAGTCGACGGTGGATGCGCCGTCGGGGGCGGCAGCGCCGACATCGCCACCCAGGTATCCCAGTCCACGGCCCAGTCCCAGATGTCGCCGTCGGAGTAGGACAACTGGATCGAGCTTCCGCTCACCTCAACCGGGTCACCGTAGATGGCGCTGTGGTAGTACTCCGCGGCATCACCCGTCGACAGATTGATGCAGCCGTTGGTGACGTTGGTGTTGCCCTGCGCGCCCGAGCTGGCCGGGTTGGCGTGGATGAACTCGCCGTTGTTGGAAATCCGCACCGCCCAGCGTTCGTGAGCATTGCTGTAGCCGGCAGCCGGGTTGGACATGTAGAAGTCGGAGTATTTCTCGGTGACCACGTGGATGCCGTTGCGGGTGACGTTGCGCGCCTTGTCAGCCTCGCCGTAGCTGCAGGGAAAGTCCATGATGACGCCGGCGTCGGTGACCACCTGGATGCGGTGCGACGAGACCTCTGCCTTCACCACCTGCCGCCGACCGATCTGGAAGTGCAACGATATGTCCTGGGCACCGTAAGCGCCGTCGCCGAACGCCACCCCATACAGCTTGGCGTCGACGTCGACGGTGGTGCCCGCCGGGTAGTACTCACGGGACCGCCAGTGCACGCGAGCGCCTTGCGCCTCGTCGGGCAGCCAAGCCCAGCTGCCCTCGACGGGCGGATTGGTGGTGACGGTGAGCGCCTTCTCGACGGCGGCTTTATCGCTGATAGGTGCATCGAACTGGATGATGATTGGCGCCGCGACTCCGACGGTCTGGCCGTCGGCCAACTGGAACCCTCCGCCGATCTTCTTGGTGGGCGTCACGGTGGTGAACTTGCCCGTCACCGGAATCGCCTTGCCGTCGTGGCCGACAGCCGAACCGCTCCAGGTGTAGGTCGCGTCGTAGCCCAGCGGCTCAGTCGTCGTGTAAACGGTGCGATCCTCGTTGAACGACCCGGCAACGACCTTGCCCGAGGAGTTCGTCAACGTGACCTTCTGGAACCAGCCGTCGCTTACCTGGACGCTGATCGGTGCGATCGGAACCACGTCAGCGGCAGCATCGGCTGGCTGGAACTTCAGATGCGGCGCTGGCGGTTCATTCTTCTGGGATTGTTTGGTCACAGAGCCAGCGCAGGCGGCCAGTACGTTCGGAGCGAACACACCGAGCCCAAGGGCCGCCAAAGCCAAGCGCCGGTTAATCGGCGGCGGGGCGCTGGATGTGCTCACGACAAACAAAGATACCGGGAGAAACGGCCCCCACCCTGCCACGACAATTCGAGGTCGGGGTATTAGTGCACGAAATGGGAGCTACAGCCCGCACCCGAGCAGGACAGGTTCAGGTTGCAATGTGATACCAAACACATCACGGACCCCGTCGCGGACGGTCCGTGCCAGTGCTAGCACGTCCTCGGCGGTGGCGCCGCCGCGGTTGGTCAGCGCGAGCGCGTGCTTGGTGGACAGCCGACAGCGGGCCGCCTCATCATCCGGATAGCCTTTGGAAAAGCCCGCCCGCTCCACCAGCCAGCCGGCGGCCAGCTTGACGCCGTCGGGTGCCGGGTAGTGCGGAACCGGTCCCTCGATATCACTGGCCAGCCGCTCGTAGACGCCCGGTGCGACCACCGGGTTGGTGAAGAACGAACCCACGCTCCAGGTGTCGTGGTCGGCCGCGTCGAGCACCATGCCCTTGCAGGCACGCAGGGTCAGCACCGCCTCGCGGACCGCTTGCGGGTCGGCGCGCTCGCCGCTGGTGGCATTCAACGCGGCCGCCACTTCGTCGTAGCGCAGCGGCGCGCTGCGGCCCGATGCATCCAGTGCGAACTCCACTTCCAGTACCACAGCAGGAATCTCAAGACCGCCGGCTTGCTTGAACACGCTGGTGCGGTAACCGAAGCCCAGGTCGCCGCCCGGTACCCAGCGCACCGCGCCGCCGCGCCGATCCAGCACCCGGACACGCGTGATGGTGTCGGACACTTCGGCGCCGTAGGCTCCGACGTTCTGCACCGGGGTGGCCCCAGCCGACCCGGGGATACCGGATAGGCATTCCAGTCCGCCCAGACCGTGCTCGATAGCCGCGACCACCACGTCGTCCCACACCGCCCCCGCCTCTGCGCGCACCAGGTTGCCGTCGATGGTGATCCCGTTATTGGCCAACTGCACTGCGGTCAGGTCAGTCAGGGTATCGGCGATCACCAGATTGGAGCCGCCAGCAAACACCAGTGGCGGGCCACCGTCCCGGCTGTGCGCTTCTGCGTCCAGCTGCCGCAAAACGGCGACCACCTGTTCGGTGCTCGTGCACGTAATCAGGCGTCGTGCCACGGGTCCGACCCGCAATGTGGTCAACGGTGCCAGCGGCACCGCTTCGGCGAGATGCGCACCGGCAAAGAGCGAACCGACCACGGCCCGTAACGGTAGCCTGACCAGCTATGCCGCGTTCATTCGACATATCCGTCGACTTCGAGAACAGCATCGAAGAGGTTCTTGAGGCTTTAAGCGAGAAGGACTATTGGCTGGCCAGGCTGGCCGATTCCGGCGCCGACGACACGAGGCTGGAATCGCTGCGGGTCGGTGGCGAGTCCGGAAACGACGGCACCATCGAGGTGGTCACCCTGCAGGTGGCGCACCGCCACAAGCTGCCGGGTCTGATCACGCAGTTGCACTGGGGCGATCTGTGCCTCAGGCGCGAGGAAACCTGGGGCCCGTTCACCGACGGCGTTGCGACGGCGTCCTTCAGGGCATCGGTCGAAGGCGCTCCGGGGAATGTGTCGGGCACTGCCGTGCTGTCTCCGACGGCGGAGCTGGGCGGCTTCCTGCTGGGTTGCCGGTTCACCGTCCAGGTCCGTGTCCCACTTATCGGCGGCAAGTTGGAGAAGATGATCGGCGCCCAATTGGCCGGCCTGGTGGCAGCAGAACAGCGGTTCACCACGGAGTGGATCACAAATAACGCCTAACCCGTCGGCCTGAGTCGCAGCCCGTCCGGTGTGATCGGCTCCTAAGCTGGACCGCCCAGCTCTCCCCCGCAAGCGGGCGGCGCGCATCGTCGCCGGGCCTAAGCTGGCGCGCATGCGAATCGCGTTGGCACAGATCCTCAGTGGCACCGATCCGGCAGCGAATTTGCAGCTGGTGCGCGAGTACGCAAGCCGAGCCGCCGACACCGGCGCGAAGCTGGTGGTGTTCCCTGAGGCGACCATGTGCCGGTTCGGCGTCCCGCTCGGACCGATCGCCGAGCCCGTCGACGGGCCCTGGGCAGACGGTATCCGACGGATCGCCACCGACTCCGGTATCACCGTGATCGCCGGCATGTTCACCCCAGTTGGCGACGGGCGGGTGACAAACACGCTGATCGCGGCCGGGCCGGGCACTCCCAACCAGCCGGACACCCACTACGACAAGATCCACCTCTATGACGCGTTCGGCTTCACCGAGTCGCGTACCGTCGCACCCGGGCACCAGCCGGCGGTGATCACGGTCGACGGTGTTCGGGTGGGGTTGAGCATTTGCTACGACATTCGCTTTCCGGCGCTCTACACCGAGCTGGCCCGGCGCGGCGCTCAGCTGATCGTCGTCTGTGCGTCCTGGGGTTCGGGGCCCGGCAAACTCGAGCAGTGGACGCTGTTGGCGCGAGCCCGGGCGCTGGACTCGATGAGCTACGTCGCCGCAGCCGGTCAGGCCGACCCCGGCGATGCCCTGGCCGGCTCGGGGTCCGGCTCAGGCGCGCCGACCGGGGTGGGCGGCAGCCTGGTGGCCTCGCCGCTGGGTGAAGTGGTCGCGTCGGCCGGCGCCCGCCCACAACTTGTGGTCGCCGACATCGACGTCGACAGGGTGGCCGAGGCTCGCGACAGCATTGCAGTGCTGCGTAACCACTCAAGCTTCGCTCAGATCGATAGGGCAGAATCGGTCGGGTGACGAACCCACAAGGACCACCGAACGAAGGCCCATCGACGTGGGCCCGTCCCGGCAACCAAGGCCCCATCGGCCAACCCCCAACTGAGCGGCCAACCGAGCGGCTGCGTCCCGGCGGTCCTGCCCAACCGCCACCAACTACGCCCGGTCAGCGGCAGGACCAGACCGAGCAGCTGAGCGCGCCCCATGCGCACGCGCAGCGACCCGGCTACCCACCTCCGCCCATCCCGCCCGCGGGGCCAACGGAACGGCTGACCACTCCGAACGAAGAGCCGGCATCGGTGAAAAGAAAACGAGGTTTCCTCCGCGACCCGCTATCCATCCTTCTGGTCTGCATCATCGTGGTTTCGCTGGTTATCGCGGGGCTGATCGGAGCCGAGCTGTACGCCCGTCACGTGGCGGAAAACAAGGTCGCCCAAGCGGTAGCTTGCGAGGTCAAGGATCAGGCCACGGCGTCGTTCGGGGTAGCGCCGCTGCTGCTGTGGCAGCTCGCCACCAAACATTTCACCAACATCTCGGTGTCGACGGCCGGCAACCAGATCCGCGATGCCAAGGGCATGAAGATCGCCATCAATATCCAGAATGTCGAGCTCAAGTCGACGCCCACCGCTAAGGGCACCATCGGATCGCTCGATGCCACCATCACCTGGACGAATGACGGGATCAAGCAGTCGGTGCAGAATGCGATTCCGGTTCTGGGTCCCTTCGTCACCAACAGCGTGACCAGCCACCCCAACGACGGAACCATCGAGTTGAAGGGCATGCTGGACAACATCACGGCCAAGCCGGTGGTGTCCGGCAACGGGCTGCAGCTGCAGATCGTCACTTTCAACGCACTCGGCTTCATCATGCCGAAAGAATCCGTGCAGTCGACGCTGGACGACTTCACCTCTAACCTGACCAAGAACTACCCGTTGGGTATTCGCGCGGACAGCGTGCAGGTCACCGATACCGGCGTGACGAGCCACTTCTCGACGCAGAACGCCAGCATCCCCACCGGCCATAACAACGACCCCTGCTTCGCCAACATCTGACGCCTAGCTGAGCCCGTCGAGCACCGCTCGGGTGCTCGACAGGCCCAGCCTGGTCGCACCGGCATCCAGCATCGCGACCGCATCGGCGGCAGTGCGGATGCCGCCGCTGGCCTTGACCCCCAGCCGCCCGCCGACAGTCTCGGTCATCAACGCGACCGCACGCACCGACGCCCCGCCCGCGGGATGAAACCCGGTCGAGGTCTTGACGAAGTCCGCGCCGGCGTCCTCGGCGGCGCGACACACTTCTGCCAGCGTGCGCCCGTCTGCCTGGTCTAACAGCACCGCCGATTCCACGATCACCTTCAGCACGGCTGCAGGTACAGCGGCACGCACGGCCTCGATATCGGAGCGCACCGCATCGACGTCTCCCGCCAGCGCGGCGCCGACATCGATGACCATGTCGATCTCGCTCGCACCGGATGCCACAGCCCGCGCCGCCTCGTGCGCCTTGACCGCCGAGACGTGCTTGCCCGACGGAAAACCTGCCACCGCCGCCACCCGCACGCCGCCGGCTTTCACCGCGACCGGCACCATCGACGGCGAAACGCAGACCGCATACACGCCCAGTTCGGCAGCCTCGGCGACCAGGGCGGCCACGTCAGCATCGGTGGCCTCGGGTTTGAGCAGAGTGTGGTCGACCAGTGCCGCCAACCGAGCCCGGGTAGGTCGGCTCGCCACTACAACGCTTCTTCGGGGCCACCGGGATTGCAGCCGGATGCGAACATTTCGGCGTCGTCGACGACCGGCCGCCAGGGCTCCAGGTTCCAGCTGGTCTTGCCGGGTTGCGCCAGTTCGGCGAACTGCCAGTGGCAGATGAACTGCGCGCGCATACCGGGGGTGTCGGCGTCCGACGACAGTGCGAGCACCTCGGCCCAGGCCTCGTCGGCAGAGGCCGCCGTCCCGGGCTGTCTGGCGGCCAGGCGCCCAGCTGGTGTCGGGAAAACCCGCAGGCTGGTCAGGCCCGCCCACTGCCTCCATTCGGTGTGATCGACAAAAGGCGGGGAATAGGACGGGCTGGAGGGGTTGGCCACGCCGGCGTCAGGATCGGCCAGTGCGGGGGCTGTCCCCGGTAGCGGGCCCAGCAGGGCTACCAGCACCGCCGCCGGCGCGGCGATCAGGGCTTTCATCCCCGCTAGCGCGACTTACCCTGAATTTCGAGAAGTTTGGGCCGCACGTCGACCAGATACACACCAGCGGCACAGGCGGCGATCGCCATGCCCAGCACGCCGAAAACGGGGTACAGGATGGAGGTCATCGCCACGGCCACGCCGAGGATCACCAACCACACCGGCTTGGTCAGCTTGTTGGCGGCGGTATAAGCGTCGGGTCGTTGCAGCGCTGCATGCACAAACGCGTACACCGCCGTCACCAAGATGGCGACCAGCAAGACCAACATGACGGTACCCGCGAGGTGGTTCACGCCTTAAGCGTATGCGGGGACCGTCCAAAACGTCGACTCGGAGTTGCCGGCAGGCAACTCCGGAGTCGAGTGTCGTACTTGGTCCGAGCCGCCCGAGGGGCGACTCGGAGCCTGACTACTTCTGGGTGACCTTCTTGGCCGGAGCCTTCTTGGCCGGAGCCTTCTTCGCGGGCGCCTTCTTCGCGGGCGTCTTCTTCGCTGGAGCCTTCTTGGCCGGAGCCTTCTTGGGCAACTCGATGCCGACCAGCTTGGCCGCGCGCTCACCGACCGCGCGGGTCTGCGATGCGACGGTGCCCAGCGCCTCCTGGGTCAGCTCGACCGCCTGGTCCACGTAGCCCTCGGCGCGCGCCGACGCGTCCTCGAAGCCCGACTGGCTGCGCAGCCGCTCCAGGGCGGCCTCGCCCCGCTCGACCAGCTCGTTGTATCGGTTGGTGGCGGCCTCCAGGTAGCCCTCGGCGGCCTTGCGCAGCTCCTCGGCAGTGAACCTTTCGCGCAGCTCGGTGAGCTGCTCGGGCAGGTCCTCCTGCAGCTTGGCCAGGCGAGCACGCCTCTCCTCGACCCGGCTGCGGGTCTCGGTGCGGGTCTCCTCGGCACGCTCACGCAAGTTGGTGATCAGGTCGTTGACCGTGGCCAGGGCCAGATCGGCCGCGCCGAGAGCTGCCAGCAACGGAGCCCGCAAGTCGTCGATGTTCGAGGTTTCAGCCATGGTGTTTCCTTTCACGGTTTGTTTTCGTTATCTGCCGTTACTACATGTCTGGTCTGGAAGTTAGGGCAAGCGTCGGCTCCTCTGGGAGGAGTAGTCAAGACCCGCGGATTGACATGGCACGCAACTTGCGGGAGAACCTCCTGATTGGTCGGGTCGGTTGATGATCGAGTTCGTATCGGTGCGCGTCTGCTGGCCGCCAGATCCGGTTAGCTCAGCCAGCAACTGGCCTCAAACGGTTAGGTCCCTTCCTTCTGGGTAACCCGGCGGCCGCTGATCTATACGTCACCAACACACTGGCGCGATGTGGAAGCCCTGTTCCGGCGGTTTGGCCCAGCCGATTGAGTAACAATGCCGGCCAAACGGGCTCATCACCTGTCGCTGTCGGATTCGGTCGGACACTCCTCATGTATGGATTCGTTTTGTTGGGTGAACGAGGCGTAGATGTCGAGGAGAACCTGCTTCTGACGCTCGGTGATCGCCGTATCGGTGATGATGGCGTCACGCACCTGACTTTTGTCGCTGGGCTCGAGAATCCCGGCCCGCACGTAGAGGACCTCGGCGGAAACCCGCAGCGCCTTGGCGATCTGGTTCAAGACGTCGGCGGACGGTTTGCGCAATCCGCGCTCCACCTGGCTCAGGTAAGGATTGCTGACACCGGCCCGTTCGGCAAGTTGTCGCACCGAGACGTGCGCAGTCTCGCGCTGGGCTCGGATGAAGCTACCGATGTCGGAGGCCGCGGTCGACACCTTGGCGGAGAGCTTCTCCTCCGGTGCCATTGCGTACTCCTTGGGTCCGTGGCCGATCTTGACGGGCACCAGCGTACGGACGGGTGCTTGCTTTTGCAAGCGCTTGTTAGCGCTGCTAGAAAAGCACCTGCGCGACTGCGTAGATCACCAACCCCGCCAGCGCGCCTACCACGGTGCCGTTGATCCGAATGAACTGCAGGTCACGACCGACGTGCAGTTCGATCCGCCGACTGGCTTCCTCGGCGTTCCAGCGCTCGATCGTCTCGGTGATGATCGCGGTGATCTCCACCCCGTACTGGGAGACCAGATGCTGGGCGGCCCGCACTATCCAGTTGCCCACCTTGTCGCGCAGGTCGGCGTCGTCGCGCAGTGATTCCCCGATGCCTACCACCGTGTCCGCGATTCGGGTGCGCAACGCGCTGGACGGGTCATCAACACCCTCGAGCACCAGCCTTTTCAGGGTCTTCCACGCCGTCGCGGCGGCGTTGGCGATCTCGTCGCGCGCCATCAGCTGCTCTTTGACCGCATCGGCGCGCGCGATGGTGGCCGGGTCGTGCTGCAGATCGTCGGCGAATTCGAACAGGAAGCGGGTCGCCGAACGGCGCAATTCATGGTCGGGGTTGCGGCGCACCTTGTCGGTGAAGTCCATCAACTCGCGGTGGATGCGGTCGCCGACGAGATGGTCGATGAACCGAGGTGACCAGCTCGGCGAGTCACGCTCGACCACCCTCTGAATGACCTCTCCGGCGTTCAGCGACCACTGAAACGCCCGGTCGGCCAGCAACTGGATCAGGGCCTCCTGCCGGTTCTCGGCCAGCAGGGTCCCCAGTACCCGGCCTACCGGCGGTCCCCACTGCGGCTCGGCGATGCGGCGCACGATCATCCGATCGATCACATGCTGGACGTCCTCGTCACGCAGCAGCTCCACCAGCACCCGCAGCACCGTCGCCGTCTCACTCGCCACCCGCGCGGCGTGCGAGGCCTCGGACAACCACTTACCGAGCCGGCCGGGTACCTGTGCGTCGCGCAGCTTGGTCTCCACGACCGGCGGCGACAGGAAGTTCTCCCGCACAAAGGTTCCCAGGCCCTCGCCGAGCTGGTCCTTCTTGCGCTTGATGATCGCGGTGTGCGGTATGGGTATGCCCAGCGGGTGCTTGAACAGCGCGGTAACGGCAAACCAGTCCGCGAGGGCGCCCACCATGCCGGCCTCCGCGGCCGCACCGACGTAGCCGACCCAGACGCCCATGCTGGCGTGGGCCTGTGCCCACTGACAGGCGAGGAACACGCCGGTGGCACCGATCAGAAAGCTCAGTGCCACCATCTTCATCCGGCGCAGCGCCACCCGCCGCTCGGCGTCTGCCTGCGGATCAGCCCCGGCGAACGATTCCGCGAAGGACACGCGAGCCCGCCGCGCCCCGGTCGACGGCGTGATCACGTCCAGCCGGGGCGCCGGCGAGCCCGACGCATCGGCTCTGTGTGCCACGACACCATCATCTATCGCCGGGGCCAGTTAGTGTGACGACACTGTCCGTGGAGCCCCTCAGACATGCGGCCGATGCGCTAAACGGGCCTCCACAAGCCGTAGTATCGAGGGCGTCTAGTGAATGGGAATCCGCAACAGTGGCAGAGCAAATCCCGGCTGTGACCGTGAAGACGGATGGTCGCAAGCGGCGGTGGCACCAACACAAGGTGGAGCGCCGCAATGAGCTGGTTGACGGCACGATCGATGCGATTCGCCGACACGGCCGCTTCCTGAGCATGGACGAAATTGCGGCGGAGATCGGAGTCTCCAAGACGGTGCTGTACCGCTACTTCGTCGACAAGAACGACCTGACAACGGCAGTAATGATGCGCTTCACGCAGTCCACGTTGATTCCCAACATGGCCGCGGCGCTGTCATCGGATCTGGATGGCTTCGACCTAGCCCGCGAGATCATCCGGGTCTACGTCGACACCGTAGCCAACGAACCCGAGCCGTATCGGTTCGTGATGGCCAACAGCTCGGCCAGCAAGAGCAAAGTGATCGCCGACTCCGAGCGAATCATTGCCCGCATGCTCGCGGTGATGATGCGCCGCCGCATGCGACAGGCCGGGATGGACACCGGCGGCGTGGAGCCATGGGCCTACTTGATCGTCGGCGGCGTGCAGCTGGCCACCCACTCGTGGATGTCGGACCCACGGATGACCAGGGACGAGCTGATCGACTACCTGACCATGCTCAGTTGGAGCGCACTCTGCGGAATCGTCGAGGTCGGCGGATCACTGGAGAAGTTCCGCGAAGAGCCGCATCCCTCGCCGATCATCCCGCCACGAAGGCTCTAAACGGGTCGCACGCCGGTCTAGGCTTGAAGAATGCCTGAGGTGAACGTGGGTTCACGGCTGAGGTCGTGGGCATACGCACTTCGCACCACCAATCCGCCACCGGATGGGCCGATCGACACCGTCACGCGCTGGCTCGTCGTCACCCGCGCGGCAGTGCTGCCGATGACGCTGTTCGCCGGCCTGATCGCGGCGCTGCTGGCGGTCGGCAAACCTGGCCTGGATTGGCGGTGGCTGCTTCTGGCTGTGTTGGGAATCACGCTGGCGCATACCGCCAACAACCTCATGAACGACCTGTATGACACCAAGGTCGGCACCGACAGCGCCAATTACCCGCGCGCGCTCTACGCCCCGCATCCGGTGCTGTCGGGGCTGATCAGCCGCCGCACGCTGGGGCTGGCGATTCTTGTGGTTAACATCGTCGATCTGGCGATCCTCGTCACGCTGGCCTGGGCGCGCGGCTGGCCCGTGGTGGCCTTTGCACTCAGCGGGTTCGCCCTGAGCGTCGCTTACACGGCTCCACCGCTGCGGCTGAAGAAACGGGGCCTCGGCGAACCCGACGTTTTCGTCGTGTGGGGTCCGCTGATGGTGTGCGGCACGTACTACTCAGCAGTGGGGGCGGTCGGATGGGACGTCGTGCTGGCGTCGCTGCCCTACGGCTTGTTGTGCACGACGGTGCTGATGGGCAAGCACATCGACAAGATCCCCTATGACGAGCCGCTTGGCATCCGAACGCTGCCGGTCCTGCTCGGCGAGGCGCGCGCCCGCGTCGTGACGCTGGCCATGATGGTCGGCTTCTACGTGCTGGTCGCGGTCGCCGTCGCGGTAGGGGCGATGCCGTGGCCCGCGTTGGTGGTCGCCTTGGCGCTGCCACGGCTGGCGAAGGTGTGGCCATATTTCCGCCGCCCGAGGCCCGACGAGCCGCCGCCGGAGTTTCCGGTGTGGCCGCTGTGGTACGCCGCGCTGGCTTGGGTGCACGTGCGTCAGGCCGGCGGGCTGCTGGTCGTGGGTCTCGGGGTCGGCGCCGTGCTGCGCGTTTTGTGATTTCCCGCAAATCCGTGTGACCCTAGGTCGCGGTCGCGCCAAGGCGACTTGAACCGTATGAACGGCTAGCATGCAGAGAATGCGTCGGGGGTAGACCAGAGTGCGTCGTTTACCAACGCGTCCGCGCCTCCGGCCTACAGGAAGGCTCTCCTCGTTATGTCCGTGCAGCTCACGCCGCATTTTGGGAACGTACAAGCCCATTACGATCTATCGGACGACTTCTTCCGGCTGTTCCTGGACCCCACCCAGACCTACAGCTGTGCGTACTTCGAGCGTGACGACATGACGCTGGAGGAGGCGCAGCTCGCCAAAATCGACCTATCGCTGTCCAAGTTGCGTCTGGAGCCGGGGATGACGTTGCTGGACATCGGCTGCGGCTGGGGCGCGACCATGAAACGCGCCATCCAGAAATACGACGTCAACGTTGTGGGTCTGACGTTGTCGGAGAACCAGGCCGACCATGTCCAGAAGATGTTCGACCAGATGGAGACCCCTCGCTCCGCGCGGGTGTTGCTGGAGGGCTGGGAGAAGTTCCACGAGCCGGTCGACCGCATCGTCTCGATCGGTGCCTTCGAGCACTTCGGCCGCGCACGCTATGCCCGCTTCTTCAACATGGCCTACCAGGTACTGTCGGCCGACGGCGTGATGCTGCTCCACACCATCGCCCGCCCCACCTTCAAAGACGCCAGGTCGCGTGGCCTGACGTTGACCCACGAAATCGTTCACTTCACCCAATTCATCCTGGCCGAGATCTTCCCCGGCGGCTGGCTGCCAACGATCCCGACGGTTGAAGAGCACGCGGCCGCGGCCGGTTTCAAGGTGACTCGAGTCCAGTCATTGCAGCTGCACTACGCGCGGACCCTGGGCATGTGGGCTGCCGCACTCGAGGCCAACAAGGAGACGGCCATCGCGATCCAGTCAGAGAAGGTCTACGACCGCTACATGAAGTACCTGACTGGCTGCGCAAACCTGTTCCGCGAGGGCTACACCGACATCGACCAGTTCACTTTGGAAAAGTAACTAACGCGTAGCGGGCCGGCTGGCCGCGTCCCGTCGCCGACCGCTACTTGACGAGAGTGAACTGCCCTACGTTGCAAATGCCCTTGCGGAAGAAGTTCTCGCACCCCGTCAGATAGTGCATGTAGCGGTTGTAGACCTCTTCGGACTGGATGGCGATCGCCTTCTCCTTGTTGGCCTCCAGGTTGGCCGCCCACATGTTCAGCGTCCGCACGTAATGCTCCCGCAGCAGTTGCACCTTCTCGACCGAGAATCCGGCGGCTTGCGCAAACTTGAAAATATCTTCCTGCGCCGGCAACTGCCCGCCCGGGAAAATCTCTGTGGCGATGAATCGCGTGAATCGCAGGTCGTTCATTGTCAGCGTGACGCCGCGCTCGTGCATCTGTTTCTGGGTGTACGCCAAAATTGTGTGCAACAACATCCGGCCGTCATCGGGAAGGATGTCGTAGGCACGGTCAAAGAACGCGGCATAGCGCTCCATCTTGAACGCCTCGAAGGCGCCGATGGTGACGATCCGGTCGACCTTGTCCTCGAACTCCTCCCAGCCCTGCAGTCGCACCTCGATGTTGCGTTGCGTCGGGATCCCGGCGAGTTTGGCCTTGCTGTACTCGAACTGGTTGCGGCTGAGGGTGATTCCGATGACGTTGACGTCGAATTTCTCGATCGCTCGTACCAGCGCTCCACCCCAGCCGCAACCGATGTCGAGCAACGTCATCCCGGGCTCGAGGTTCAGCTTTCCCAGCGCCAGGTCGAACTTCGCGTTCTGAGCTTCTTCGAGGGTCATGTCGTCACGCTCGAAGTATGCGCAGGTGTAACCCATCGTTGGGTCTAGGAATAATCCAAAGAACTCGTCGGAAACGTCGTAGATGGACTGCGACTCTTCGTAATATGGCCTCAAATGAGTCATGTTTAGGGAGCTACCTCTCGCGTTATGGTCGCGAGGATCGTACCCGACTCAACCCAATGGCTGCGACATCGACTCAATCGGCCGCTATCGCGATTGGGGAGGCCGGACGGCTCAGTATGTGTAGAAACCCTGTCCCGATTTCTTGCCCAGCAAACCTGCCTCGACCATGCGCAGCAACAGCGGCGGCGGTCCGTAATGGGGCTCCTTGAATTCCTCGAACATCTTGTCCGCGATCAGTTTGAGGGTGTCCAGGCCCACCAGGTCAGACAGCCGCAGCGGGCCCATCGGGTGCGAAAGACCCGCAACAACGGCCTTGTCGACGTCTTCGACGGTGGCGAAACCCGCTTCGACCATCCGGATCGCCGACAGCAGATACGGCACCAGCAGCGCGTTCACCACGAAGCCGGACCGGTCGGAGCAGCGCACCACTTGTTTGCCCAGGACCGTACTAGCGAACTCCTCGGTGCGAGCCGCGGCGGCTTCGTCGGTGACTAGCGTGCTGACCAACTCGACCAGCGGTAGCACCGGCACCGGATTGAAGAAGTGCAGGCCCAGCACGCGTTGTGGGTTCTTGGTTGCGGCGGCGATCTTCATGATCGGGATGCTGGAGGTGTTGGACGCCAGCACCGCGTCGGGATCGGTGACGACCCGGTCGAGTTCGGCGAAGACCTCCGCCTTGATGGCCTCATCCTCGACAATCGCCTCGATTACCAGCTGCCGGTCGGCCAAGTCATTCAGGTCTGTGGTGAAGGTGAGCTTGCTTAGTGCGCGGTCGCGCTCCCGCTCTGTCACCTTGCCCGCACTGACGCCACGCTCCAACGACTTCACGATGCGGTTGCGTCCCGCCGTGATCAGTGCCTCGGTGGTCTCGAACACCGTCACGCCGACACCGGCGCGGACCGAGACCTCGGCGATACCGGACCCCATCTGCCCGGCCCCGACAACCCCTACTCGCTGGATCGCTGCGTCGCTCACTGTTTTCTCTCCGGTGTCGTATTGTCGTGCACCGCAATAGGCCCCGCCCAGGTTGGCTGGGCGGGGCCTATGCTGTCAACTTCGGTTGGTGGCTTGCGCCATGGATTCAGTTCAGCTCAGTGAAACTGCCCCTCCTCGGTGGAACCGGTCAGAGCGGTGGTCGACGAGTTCGGGTCGACCGTGGTGGCGATACGGTCGAAGTAACCGGCACCGACCTCGCGCTGGTGCTTGGTCGCGGTGTAGCCACGCTCCTCGGCGGCGAACTCGCGCTCCTGCAACTCGACATAGGCGCTCATCTGGTTGCGGGCGTAGCCGTAAGCCAGATCGAACATCGAGTAGTTCAGCGCGTGGAAGCCGGCCAGCGTAATGAACTGGAACTTGAATCCCATTGCGGCCAGCTCCTTTTGGAACTTCGCGATGGTGCTGTCGTCGAGATGCTTCTTCCAGTTGAACGACGGCGAGCAGTTGTAGGCCAGCATCTGGTCGGGGTACTCGGCCTTGACCGCCTCGGAGAACTGCCGCGCGAGCTCGAGGTCCGGGGTGCCGGTCTCCATCCAGATCAGGTCCGCATACGGGGCGTAGGCCTTCGCCCGCGCGATGCAGGGCTCGATGCCGTTCTTGGTGCGGTAGAACCCTTCCCGGGTGCGCTCACCGGTGATGAACGGCCGGTCGCACTTGTCGACGTCGGACGTGATCAGCGTGGCCGCTTCGGCGTCCGTACGAGCGATCACAACGGTCGGAACATCGCAAACGTCGGCGGCCAGTCGGGCCGATGTCAGCGTGCGGATGTGCTGCTGGGTGGGGATCAGCACCTTGCCGCCCAGGTGACCGCACTTCTTCTCCGAGGCCAGCTGGTCCTCCCAGTGCGTACCAGCGACACCGGCGCCGATCATGGCCTTCTGCAGCTCGAAGACGTTGAGCGCGCCACCGAAGCCGGCCTCGCCGTCGGCGACGATCGGCGCCAGCCAGTTCTTCACCGAGGTGTCGCCCTCGATCTTGGCGATCTGGTCGGCGCGCATCAGCGCGTTGTTGATCCGGCGGACCACCTGCGGCACCGAGTTGGCCGGGTACAGGCTCTGGTCGGGGTAGGTGTGGCCGGACAGGTTGGCGTCACCGGCCACCTGCCAGCCCGACAGGTAGATGGCCTTCAGGCCGGCGCGCACCTGCTGGACGGCCTGGTTGCCGGTCAGGGCGCCGAGCGCGTTCACCCACTCCAGGTCGTGCAGCTCTTCCCACAGCACCTCCGCGCCGCGGCGGGCCAAGGTGTACTCCTCGACCACGGTGCCTTGCAGCGCGACGACGTCCTCGGCGGTGTAGGTGCGGGTGATGTCCTTCCAGCGCGGGTTCGTGTCCCAGTCGTGCTGGATCTGCTCGGCGCTCTTCGGGGTGCCAACGACAGACATTGGGCATGCTCCTTAACGGTCTTCAATGCTGAATTGCCGAGGCCTGGCCGCCGTCGGGCGGTAGCTACGGGCTCAACTTCACTGGTGTGCTAACTCGACCATGACACAGCCTGTTGACGGCGGTCCACCCATTTCAATTGCCAATTTCAGCAACGAATTTTTCCGATTTTGCGAATCTTGCGAAGACGCCGGTGAACTTAACCGTTTCAGAAGCTACCCGTCAGTAACCATATATCCGCAGGTCAAGGAGGGAATTGACGGGACGGGACGAAGCGGGCCGTTTGGGTTAGAGAGCGAAGATCGCGGCGACGGCTTTCGTCTCGTCGCCAACCGCATAAGTGAGCGTTGTAACAGGGCGATCGGCGAGGTTGGGACCGAATTTATCGGTAGAGCCAGCCGGGTGAACATGGCTGATGATCTCCAGCTTGTCGCCCAGCGCAACCGGCGCCTCGTGCTCGATGGTGGTGCGCAGCGGCCCCTTGAGCAATTCGGGACGCGACGCCAAGTAGTCCTCGATCACGCTCCAGTACACCGAGTTGTTCATGTGGTCGAAGAAGTCGATGTCGGTGACCCGGACCGGGAACTCGTGGATCTCCGACGCGTCGTCGCGGCTGCCCGGCTTCAAATAGCCCTTCCACCGCAGCCGATCAATGGACGTGGTCTTGTGCAGACCCTCCAGAAAGTCGTCAGCCATGCGCGCAGGCATCTGGGTTTCCCGGTTGATGTTGATCCAGAATGCCTCGGATTCGATCAGGCCGCCCTTGCGTCCGTCGATGCGAACCCGCATCTCACACCACCGGTTCGAGGTGCCCGAACACCATCTCCGCAGGCGCAGCATGTCGTGAAACTCGATCGGGCGGATCAGGTCAACCATGGTGCGACGGACGATCCACAGCGGATGAGTCTCCTCGAAGCCCCCCTCGCGCAGCTGGTCCTGGCCTATATCTTGGATGTGCCGGGCACCCGCGTCCAGCCGCAGCCGGCCGGTACAGTCGATGTCGCCGACACGCAGCGGCCATTCGCGATCGAATACATCGGGGTGGCCGTCGGGCACGGGCATCATTGTTTTGTCCAGGCTCACGGCTTCGTTCCCCGTTTCCTCCTCGTCGGGATCCCGGGTTTACCCCGGGGCCCCGATGCGAATCATGCCAATGACATTACTGAAATACCAATCGTGACCAAGCCGTATCCGGATGCCAACTCTGCGAACCATGCCTTCACAGCGCCGGGTACGCTTAGTTAAGTGCCCAAAACATTCGTCGGCTCGCGCGTTCGCCAGCTGCGTAACGAGCGCGGGTTCAGTCAGGCTGCGCTGGCTCAGATGCTGGAGATCTCGCCAAGCTACCTCAACCAGATCGAGCACGACGTTCGCCCGCTGACAGTGGCTGTGCTGCTGCGGATCACCGAGGTGTTCGGGGTAGACGCGACTTTCTTCGCCTCCCAAGACGACACCCGGCTGGTCGCCGAGCTACGCGAGGTGACGATGGACCGCGATCTGGACATCGACATCGACCCGCCCGAAGTCGCCGAAATGGTCAGCGCACATCCCGCCCTGGCCCGTGCGGTGGTCAACCTGCACCGGCGCTACCGGATCACCACCGCACAGCTGGCCGCCGCCACCGAGGAGCGGTTCTCCGACGGCAGCGGCACCGGGTCGATCACCATGCCCCACGAAGAGGTGCGCGACTACTTCTACCAACGCCAGAACTACCTGCACGAGCTGGACACCGCCGCCGAAGACCTCACCATCCAGATGCGGTTGCACCACGGCGATTTGGCCCGCGAGCTGACGCGTCGGCTCACCGAGGTGCACGGGGTGCGCATCAACAGACGGATCGATCTCGGCGACACCGTGCTGCACCGCTACGACCCCAAGACCAACACACTAGAAATCAGCAACCACCTTTCGTCGGGCCAACAGGTATTCAAGATGGCCGCCGAATTGGCTTACCTCGAGTTCGGCGATCTGATCGACAGCATGGTCGAAGAGGGCAAGTTCACCAGCGAGGAGTCGCACACGCTGGCCCGGCTCGGGCTGGCCAATTACTTCGCCGCGGCTGCGGTGCTGCCCTACCGCCAGTTCCACGACGTCGCTGAGAATTTCCGCTACGACGTCGAGCGGCTGTCATCGTTCTACTCGGTCAGCTATGAGACCATCGCGCACCGGCTGTCGACGCTGCAACGGCCGTCGATGCGGGGCGTGCCGTTCTCGTTCGTCCGGGTAGACCGAGCCGGCAACATGTCAAAACGCCAGTCCGCCACCGGTTTTCACTTCTCCTCCAGTGGCGGCACCTGCCCGTTGTGGAATGTCTACGAAACGTTCGCCAACCCGGGCAAGATCCTGGTGCAGATCGCCCAGATGCCCGACGGCCGCAACTACATGTGGGTGGCCCGCACCGTGGAGCGCCGCGCCGCGCGGTATGGTCAGCCCGGTAAAACCTTCGCGATCGGGCTGGGCTGCGAACTTCGCCACGCTCACCGGCTCGTCTGCTCGGAAGGACTCGACTTGTCGGGGGATATCGCCACACCGATCGGCGCGGGTTGCCGTGTCTGCGAACGCGACAACTGCCTGCAGCGGGCGTTCCCCGCTCTGGGGCGCGCACTCGATCTCGACGAACACCGCAGCACCGTGTCCCCGTACCTGGTGAAACAACCGTGAGCGCCGTCCCGGGCGGCCCAGACCGCGCAGTAACCGGTCCGGTCGGTCGCATCCCATCGGGCAGGTTTCGCCAGCTGGGACCGATCAACTGGGTGATTGCAAAGCTGGGCGCGCGCTCGGTCGGGGCGCCGGAGATGCATCTGTTCACCACCCTGGGTCAGCGCAGGTTGCTGTTCTGGGCCTGGCTGATTTATGGCGGCCGACTCCTGCGGGGGCGGCTGCCGCGGGTCGACACCGAGCTGGTGATCTTGCGGGTCGCACATTTGCGCGCCTGCGAATACGAGCTGCAGCACCATCGCGGGATGGCGCACCGCAGCGGGCTGGGTGCGCAGCAACAGGCACTGATCTTCGGCTGGCCCGAGGTCTCCGACGGGCTCACCGACCGGCAACGAACCCTGTTGAGCGCCACCGACGAGTTCGTTACCAAGCGCTCGATCAGTGCCGAGGTCTGGCAGCGGCTGGCCAGCCACCTCAATCGCCGTCAACTCATCGAATTCTGCCTGCTGGCAAGCCAATACGATGGGCTGGCCGCGACGATAACCGCCCTCGACATCCCGTTGGACAACCCGACTCGTTACAGGTAGAGGTCGGCCAGCACGGCCAACGTCAGTACCACGGGGAGTACCGGCAGGCCGAACGCAAACGCCGCCCACAGATACTTACCGCGCCCGCGCAGCCACCAGCCCCAAACCCCGGCGCAGATTGCCAGTAAACCCGACAGGAGCAATACCAGCGGACTCCACCGGCTCACCGTGGTGGTGTCATCTCCGATCGAAATGGCTACCAGCCACAGGACGTAGCCGGTGGCTACACCGCCGATGGCACCGACAATGGTCTCGCTGCGAATCATCCGCTGCTCAGAAGTTGATCATGTGGCCGACCAGGCCGTGGAAGCACTCCTGCAGCGCCTCTGACATCGTCGGATGGGTGTGCACGTTGCGAGCCAGCTCGCTGGCCGTCAGATCCCATTTCTGCGCCAGCGTGAGCTCGGGCAACAGCTCGGACACGTCATGGCCGATCATGTGCCCGCCCAGCAGCTCGCCGTGCTTGGCGTCGGCGACCAGCTTGACGAAACCGCTGGGGTCGCCCAGGCCGTGCGCTTTGGCGTTAGCGGTGAACGGGAACTTGGCGACCACCACGTCGTAGCCTTCGTTGCGGGCTTGTTCCTCGGTGAGCCCGAAGCTGGCGACCTGCGGCTGGCAGAACGTCGCGCGCGGCAACATGCGATAGTCGCCGAGAGCCAAAGTCTCTGCGCCGGCAATGGTTTCGGCTGCGACCACGCCTTGTGCCTCGGCGACGTGGGCCAGCATCAGCAGCCCGGTGACGTCGCCGATGGCGTAGATGTGCGGCACGTTGGTGCGCATGTAGTCGTTGATGCCGATGGCCTTGCGCTCGGTCAGCTCGACCCCGGCCTTGTCCAGTCCGTAGCCCTCGACGTTGGGCGCAAACCCGATGGCCTGCAACACCTTTGCGGCCTTGAGTTCCTCAGACCGACCATCCTTGCTCACGGTCACCGTGACCATAGAATCACCGTCGGAGATGGACTCGACTTTGGTCCCGGTGAGCACCTTGACGCCCAGTTTCTTGAACTGCTTCTCGATCTCCTTGGACACCTCCGCGTCCTCGTTGGGCAGCGCGCGCGGCAAGAACTCCACGATGGTCACGTCGACGCCGTAGTTCTTCAGCACGTAGCCGAACTCCATGCCGATGGCTCCGGCTCCGGCGATGATGATCGATTCCGGCAACTCGCGGGACAGGATCTGTTCTTCGTAGGTGACCACGTTGGCCGACAGCGAGGTACCGGGAACCAGCCGGGTGCTGCTGCCGGTGGCGATGATGGCGTTGTCGAAGGTGACGGTTTCGGTGCCACCGTCGTTGAGGTCAACCGACAACGTGTTGGCATCGGTGAATCTGCCGTACCCGTGAATCTCGGTGATCTTGTTCTTCTTCATCAGGAAGTGCACGCCGGCGACGCGGCCCTCGGCCACTTTGCGGCTGCGGTCGTAGGCGATGCCGTAATCGAAGGTCGCCTCGCCGCTGATGCCAAAAGTGTTGGCCTCTTTGGTGAAGATGTGGACGAGCTCGGCGTTGCGCAGTAACGCCTTGGACGGGATGCAGCCGACGTTGAGGCAGACTCCGCCCCAGTACTTCGATTCGACGACTGCAGTGTTCAGGCCAAGCTGTGCGGCACGAATTGCTGCGACATATCCGCCGGGACCGGCCCCGAGGACGACGACGTCATAGTGGGTCACGGCCCCTACCCTAGTGGCCTCGGCTGACGACGAGACCGTTAGTACGGAATGACGCCGACGAGACAGTGACCCAGTCGCGCGCAGTGGTAATACCCGTACAGGGGCGCCGCAGCAGCAACGGAGGCAAATGGCCCAGACATCACCGCGAACGATAGCGCCGAGATCAGCGGCCTGCCCTGCACCATCGCCAGCATCACGCCGGCTACGGCGCATGCCACGGCATAGACCAGGACCATGAACACCGCCGGCGTCTTGTCGATCGTGTGGTACCACCAATAGAACAGACTCAGCCCGACCTCGGCGGCGACGATCCACACGCCGAAGATCACCAGAACCAACTTCCACCACTTCAGGTAGAGGTAGCGACCGGGAACGGTGACCGACTGCACCGGCGTGCCAGCCGATTCGGTCGATCGAATCCTGCTCCGAAGCGCCAACAGTCGTCTCCGGCGCTTCCTTGCCCTCCGATGACGACAGGTCGGACTTCTGCGGCGCGGGCTGCGGGCCGGTGCCATCGAAATTCGGCACGAACGGCACCGAGTGCTCACCGGTGTCTTCGAAATCCGGGACGAACGATTGTGTACCGGTGTCTTCGAAATCCGGCGTGAACGGCTCAGTCCCCGGATTCGACGCGCGATCGTCGTCAGCCACCGGACGCCACCCGCAGAGCGACGAGCACACCGAACCAACCCGGCGCGAGCGCCAGGATGAACGCGCCCACCGTCGTGACCCATCGACGTCCGGAAAACAGGATCGTCAGCAGCCCGGTCACACTGGGAATCCCGACCACCAGCGCAATTGCGATGTCCGGGCGGATCTTCGCATGGACCACCACGGTGAACGCGACCCCCGCCAACAACCCGGCCGCGCAGCCAATCAGCATGGCGCTGGCCAGCAGCCAGGGACGGGGAAGCGGGATCACGGTGACGACCTTACTGCGGTTATCGAGTACGAGGGCTGCACGTTCCCGGCGCGGCTGCTTTACCGAAGTCCACTACCTGATGGCGTACCGACGGGCGCTCGCCACGCTCGTAGGCGGCGCCGGTGATAACCGGTATGGCCGCCAGCTTGGCCTTCTCTTCGTCAGTGAAGACGCGGCCGCGACTGAGAAACCGGACACCTTCGGGTGCCTCCAGGCTGAACCCCCCGCCGCGGCCCGGCACCACGTCGATGACCAGCTGGGTGTGCTTCCAAGCCTGGTACTGCGGACCCGAAATCCACACCGGCACCCCGTCTGCCCCGCTTACCTCGAGCACCCCGAGCAAGACATCACGGTCACCGACGATGAAGTCGCCGCGCGGGTAGCACATCGGCGACGACCCGTCGCAGCAGCCGCCGGACTGGTGGAACATCACCGGACCATGACGCTCCTGCAGTCGCGCCAACAGTTCGGCGGCGGCGGGGGTGATGACCACGCCCGGTGGCGCGCTCGGCGGCGCGCTCATCAGAAGAAACCGAGCGCCTTGTCGGAGTAGGACACCATCAGGTTCTTGGTCTGCTGGTAGTGGTCGAGCATCATCTTGTGGTTCTCCCGGCCAATGCCGGACTGCTTGTAGCCGCCGAACGCCGCGTGCGCGGGATAGACGTGGTAGCAGTTGACCCACACCCGGCCGGCCTGGATGTCGCGGCCGGCCCGGTAGGCGGTGTTGCCGTCGCGGCTCCACACGCCCGCACCCAGACCGTAGAGGGTGTCGTTGGCGATCGAGATCGCGTCGTCGTAATCGGAGAACGACGTCACCGCCACCACCGGCCCGAAAATCTCCTCCTGGAAGATCCGCATCTTGTTATTCCCGCTGAAGATCGTCGGCTGCATGTAGTAGCCGCCGGAGAGGTCACCCCCCAGCTCGGCGCGCTCCCCGCCGGTGATGATCTTGGCGCCTTCGTCCTTGCCGATCTCGATGTAGGACAACACTTTTTCCAGCTGGTCGTTGGAGGCGTGCGAGCCGAGCATCGTCTCGGTGTCCAGCGGGTCGCCCTGCCGGACCGCCTTGGCGCGAATCGCGGCCAGCTCCAGGAACTCGTCGTAGATGTCGGCCTGAATCAAGCCGCGCGATGGACAAGTGCAGCATTCGCCCTGGTTCAGGGCGAACCCGGTGAACCCCTCCAGCGCCTTGTCCAGGAAGTCGTCGTGGGCGCTCAGCACGTCAGAGAAGAAGATGTTGGGGCTCTTGCCGCCCAGTTCCAGGGTGACCGGGATCAGGTTCTGCGAGGCGTATTGCATGATCAGTCGACCGGTGGTGGTCTCTCCGGTGAACGCGATCTTGGCGATCCGGTTGCTCGATGCCAGTGGCTTGCCCGCCTCGGCGCCGAATCCGTTGACGATGTTGACCACCCCGGGCGGCAGCAGATCGGCGATCAGCGACATGAAGTACATCACCGATGCCGGAGTCTGCTCGGCCGGCTTGAGCACCACCGCGTTGCCGGCGGCCAGCGCCGGCGCGAGTTTCCAGGTGGCCATCAGGATCGGGAAATTCCACGGAATGATCTGCCCCACCACCCCGAGCGGCTCGTGGAAGTGGTAGGCGACGGTGTCCTCGTCGATCTGCGACAGCGAACCCTCCTGCGCGCGCAGCGCCCCGGCGAAGTACCGGAAATGATCGGCCGCCAGCGGGATGTCGGCGGCCAGCGCCTCGCGGATCGGTTTGCCGTTGTCCCAGACTTCGGCCAGTGCCAGCGCGGCGGTGTTTTCCTCGATCCGGTCGGCGATCTTGTTCAGGATCGCCGCCCGCTCGGCGGGCGCGGTCTTGCCCCAGGCCGGTGCCGCCGCATGCGCGGCGTCCAGCGCCTTTTCGATATCGGCCTCGTCGGAACGAGCCACCTCGCAGAACGTCCGGCCGGTCACCGGCGTCGGGTTCTCGAAGTAGTGGCCGCCCACCGGCGCGACCCACTGGCCCCCGATGAAGTTCTCGTACCGGGATTCATACGACATCAACGCCCCGGCAGAACCTGGACGTGCAAAAACAGTCATCTGCTCGGCTCCTCGTTCTCTCCTTGTGTAATACACCTCACACTACCGCCGGAGGCCACAATGGCTGCCATGACGCCTGAAGCCGCTGCTGCCTCCGAAAACAGCCATGACCCCTACCTGTGGCTCGAGGAAATCACTGGTGAAGAGGCGCTGGATTGGGTGCGGGCGCGTAACGAACCGACACTGGCGGAATTTTGCGATGCGGAGTTCGAGCAGATGCGCACCGAGGCGCTCGAGGTGCTCGACACCGATGCCCGAATCCCGTATGTGGTCCGCCGCGGCGAGTACCTCTACAACTTCTGGCGCGACGCCACCAACCCGCGCGGTCTATGGCGACGCACCATGCTGGACAGCTACCGCACCGACTCCCCTGAGTGGGACGTACTGATCGATGTCGATGAGCTGGGCCGCGCCGACGACGAGAAATGGGTGTGGGCAGGCGCCGGCGTCATCGAACCCGACCACACGCGTGCGCTGATCGGCCTCTCCCGAGGCGGCTCGGACGCCTCCATCGTGCGTGAATTCGACATGCTGACACGCGAATTCGTCACCGACGGGTTCGAGCTGCCGCAGGCCAAGTCACAAACCGCCTGGGCCGACCCGGATACCGTCCTGGTAGGCACTGACTTCGGCGCTGACTCGCTCACCGAATCCGGCTACCCGCGAGTGATCAAACGATGGCGTAGGGGCACACCATTGACCGATGGCGAGACCGTCTTCGAGGGCACCCGCTCCGACGTCCGTGTCTTTGCATCAGTGGATCGCACGCCCGGCTTCGAGCGCACCGTGCTGGGGCGAGCGCTCGACTTCTGGAACGACGAGCTCTACGAACTGCGGGGTTCGGAGCTGATCCGCATCGACACGCCCACCGACGCGAGCGTGTCGATACACCGCGAGTGGCTGTTGGTCGAGCTGCGCAGCGATTGGTCCATCGGCACCGCAACATATAGCGGAGGCTGCCTGCTGGCGGCTGACTACGACGAATTCCTCGTCGGCACAGCGGAATTGCGGGTGGTGTTCGAGCCCGACGAGCATATCGCTTTGTATCACTACGCGTGGACCCGGGACCGCCTCTTGATCGTCACACTGGCCGATGTGGCCAGCCGCGTCGAGATCGCCGCGCCAGGCAGCTGGCGGCGCGAACCGGTCTCGGGTATCCCGGCCGCCACCAACACCGTCGTCGTCGCCGCCGACGACACCGGCGACGAGTTCTTTCTCGATTCCAGCGGATTCGTCACGCCTTCGCGGCTGATGCGCGGCACTGGCGACGGGCAACTAGACCACATCAAGTCCGCACCGGCGTTCTTCGATGCCGAAAACATGTCTGTCGCACAGTATTTCGTAGCATCGGAGGATGGAACATCGATCCCGTACTTCGTGGTACGGCCCGCTGACACGGACGGTCCCGTGCCCACTCTGCTGAGCGGATACGGCGGATTTGAGACGTTCAGAACACCCGGATACGACGGCGTGCTGGGCCGGCTGTGGCTGGCCCGCGGGGGCGCCTACGCGGTGGCCAACATCCGCGGCGGCGGCGAGTACGGGCCCGGCTGGCACACCCAGGCGATGCGCGAGGGCCGTCACAAGGTGGCCGAGGACTTCGCTGCGGTGGCAACCGATTTGGTCGACCGCGGCATCACGACGGTCGAGCAGCTCGGCGCGCGGGGCGGCAGCAACGGCGGGCTGGTGATGGGCATCATGCTGACCAAGTACCCGGAGAAGTTCGGCGCGCTGGTCTGTGACGTGCCGCTGCTGGACATGAAGCGTTACCACCTGTTGCTGGCCGGCGCCTCATGGGTGGCCGAGTATGGCGATCCGGACAACCCCGCGGACTGGGAGTTCATCTCCGAATACTCGCCGTACCAAAACATTTCGGCGGGCCGCAAATACCCGCCGGTGCTGATGACCACATCCACCCGCGACGACCGGGTACATCCGGGCCACGCCCGCAAGATGACGGCGGCGTTAGAGGCCGCGGGCCATGAGGTCTGGTACTACGAGAACATCGAGGGCGGGCACGCCGGCGCGGCCGACAATGAGCAAGTCGCGTTCAAGTCGGCGCTGAGTTACTCGTTCCTCTGGCGGATGCTGAGTGCCTGAGCGCCATAAGATGGTCGACGTGTCAGCGACCGAACATATCGAACTCGGCTTGGTGGTGGTCGGGCTGATCTTCATCGTGGCCGGGGCATTTCAGGTGCGCTACCGCTACGTCGCCGACCGCCGTCGGGGCCGGCGGTTCTACTGGACCACCTCGATTATCGGCATCCTGTGTTTTGCACTCGGAACAGGCCGAATCTGGCCGAACGGCGTCCTCGCGGCGTCAGTCTTCGCTGCCATCGTTGTCGGGTCGGCCTATCTGACGACGCCTTATCTCAAGATCGGCGGGCGAATCTATGCGTCGAGCCCGGAAAACCGCCAGCCCGATCCGTGAGTCCTGCTGGACACCCCGCTGGACACAGGGCCGCCAACGGACTTCTCTTGGGCTATGCCGACACCCCACTTCGAAACATTGCTGTACACGACGGCCGGCCCGATTGCCACCATCACGTTGAACCGCCCGGAGCAGCTCAACACCATCGTCCCGCCCATGCCCGACGAGATCGAGGCAGCCGTTGGGCTGGCCGAGCGAGACCCGGACATCAAAGTCATCGTGCTGCGCGGCGCCGGCCGGGCCTTCTCCGCCGGCTATGACTTCGGTGGCGGCTTCCAGCACTGGGGCGAAGCCATGATGACCGACGGGCGGTGGGATCCGGGTAAGGACTTCGCGATGGTCACCGCCCGCGAGACCGGGCCGTCACAGAAGTTCATGGCCATCTGGCGGGCATCCAAACCGGTGATCGCCCAAGTGCACGGCTGGTGCGTCGGCGGGGCCAGCGACTACGCGCTGTGCGCAGACCTCGTCATCGCCAGCAACGACGCCGTGATCGGTACCCCGTACAGCAGGATGTGGGGGGCCTATCTGACCGGGATGTGGCTCTACCGGCTCAGCCTGGCCAAGGTCAAGTGGCACTCGCTGACCGGCCGACCGCTCACCGGCGTCCAGGCCGCCGAAGTCGAGCTGATCAACGAGGCGGTGCCGTTCGAGCGTCTCGAAGCCAGGGTCGCCGAGATCGCCGCCGAACTGGCACAAATCCCGTTGTCGCAGTTGCAGGCGCAGAAGCTGATCGTCAACCAGGCCTACGAGAACATGGGTTTGGCGTCCACCCAGACGCTGGGCGGGATTCTCGATGGCCTGATGCGCAACACCCCCGACGCTCTCGACTTCATCAAGACCGCCGAGACTCAGGGCGTGCGTGCGGCGGTCGAGCGCCGCGACGGTCCGTTCGGCGACTACAGTCAGGCTCTGCCGGAGCTGCGCCCTGATCCCACGCACGTCATCGTGCCTGATCGCGATGGATAGTGAGAGGGACTATGAATCTGTCTCGAGACCGAGACACCCGGGCGGCGATAGTGTTACGGTAACAACTATGTCTCGGCTGAGTTCTGGCCTGCGTGCAGGCGCCGTCTTCCTCGCTCTCGGCATCGCCGCTGCGGTCTTCCCCAAGACTGCGGTGGCCGATTCCACGGAGGACTTCCCTATCCCTCGCAGGATGATTAACACCACGTGCGACGCCGAGCAGATACTGGCGGCCACCAGGGACACCAGCCCGGTGTACTACCAGCGGTACATGATCGACTTCAACAACCACCCGAACGTTCAGCAGGCAACGATAGACAAGGCGCACTGGTTTTATTCGTTGTCACCAGCGGACCGCAGGGATTATTCCGAAAACTTCTACAATGGCGATCCGCTGTGGTTCGCGTGGCCCAATCACATGAAGATCTTCTTCAACAACAAGGGCGTAGTCGCCAAGTCCACCGACGTGTGCAACCAATACCCGCCCGGCGACATGTCGGTCTGGAACTGGTCGTAGCACTGGTTCAGTCCCTGGCGTTCGGCTTGGCCAGCGTCGAGTTTGTCCCCCAATTGGGAGACGGCTCAATCATCCCCTTAAGGGCTAGCTGTCAGTAGTGAGGTGTGGTCGCCGGGAACCGGTCGGTGCTCGCCGATTCAGGCGATTCACCATTGGCATGTGAGTCGGCATCCCTGGGCAGTAGCAGGGCTCGAACCAGCGGACGAGGTCCGTAAGGCCGCAATAGCTGGCTGGCCGGGCGAGTGCGTACTTGCTGCGGCCACCAGAACCAGCGCCCCAGCAGCGCGGCGACGGACGGCATCATGAACGAGCGCACGATCAACGTGTCGAACAAAAGACCCAGACCGATGGTGGTACCCACCTGCCCGACGACCTTCAAATCGCTGAATATGAACGACGCCATGGTGGCAGCGAACACCAGACCGGCAGACGTCACCACCGCGCCGGTGCCGGCCATCGAGCGGATTATTCCGGTCTTCAATCCGGCATGGATTTCCTCTTTGAATCGGGAAACCAGGAGCAGGTTGTAGTCAGATCCCACGGCCAACATCAGGATGACGGACATCGCGAGCACCATCCAGTGCAGTTTGAAGCCGATAATGTCCTGCCAGAGGAGCACAGACAGTCCGAAAGAAGCACCCAGTGAAAGCAGGACGGTGCCTACGATGGTGATCGCGGCAACCAGACTTCGGGTAATGATCAGCATGATGATCAAAATCAGGCTGGCCGCTGCTATGCCCGCGATCATCAGGTCGTACTTGGACCCGTCACGCATGTCCTTGTAGACCGCGGCGGTGCCGGCAAGGTAGATCTTGGCGCCTTCCAACGGGGTCCCTTTGATCGCTTCCTTGGCCGCGTTCTTGATCGGATCGACGTGTGAAATGCCTTCGGGGCTGGCCGGATCTCCCTCATGGGAGATGATGAAGCGGGCCGCGTGACCGTCGGATGACAAGAACATCTTCAGACCCCGCTTGAAATCGGGGTTGTCGAAGACCTCCGGCGGTATGTAGAACGAGTCGTCGTTCTTGGACGCATCAAAAGCCTGACCCATGGCGGTCGAGTTCTGGCTCATCACGTCCATCTGGTCATACAGCGACGACATCGAGCTGTGCATGGTCAGCATCATCTGCTTCATGGTCGTCATGGTCGCGATCATCGGCGGCATCTGCGCCAGCATCTGCGGCATCAAACTGTCCAGCTGGGATATGTCGCCCGCAAGATACGTGAACTTTTCGGTGATCTGATCCAAACCATCGAGTGCGTCGAAAATGGATCTCAGCGACCAGCAGATGGGGATGTCGAAGCAGTGCTTCTCCCAGTAGAAGTAGCTGCGAATCGGACGCCAGAAATCATCGAAATTGGCGATGTTGTCGCGCAATGTACTTGTGACATCCAACATTTCATGCGTCAGGCCGTCCATGTGGTGCGTGACGGCGGCCATCCTCGACGTGATGTTGTACATGCGCTGCATGGTGTCGATGGACTGCTGCATCGCGTCGGCCTGCTTGAGCATGTCCTTCATGCGTTGGTGCATGTACTGCTGGTTCTCGACCTGAGTGGTGTTTTGCATGCTGATCTGGAACGGGATCGACGTGTGCTCGATCGGCGTTCCCAATGGTCTTGTTATTGCCTGAACGCGGGCGATACCCGGAATGTGGAAGACGCCCCTGGCGATTCTGTCCAACACCAACATACCCGCCGGATTGCGCATATCGTGATCCGTCTCGATCATCAACAATTCCGGATTCATCCGGGACGACGGGAAATGCCGTTCGGCGGCGGCGTATCCGATATTCGCGGGGGTGACCGGGGGTAGATACAGCCGATTGTCGTAATTTGTTTGGTAGCCGGGCAAAGCGAGTAGACCGATGAGAGCGATCGCGACTGACACCGCGAGGATTGGTCCGGGCCAGCGGACAATAGCGGTGCCTACCCGTCGCCATCCCCGGGTCCTCATCTTCCGCGTGGGATCGAACAGTTTGAAGAAACTGCCGACGGTAAGGACCGCCGGGCCCAAGGTGAGCGCCGCAACAACGGCAACAAGCATTCCTACGGCACATGGCACGCCGAGCGACTGGAAATAGGGAAGGCGGGTAAAGCTAAGGCAATACATCGCACCGGCAATGGTCAGGCCAGAGCCCAGAACAACGTGCGCGGTTCCATGGAACATGGTGTAAAAGGCTTTTTCGCGGTCCTCGCCCAGTCCGCGCGCCTCTTGATATCGCCCGAAAATAAATATCGCATAGTCTGTCCCGGCGGCGATGGCCAGCAGCACCAGCATGTTAACCGCGAAGGTCGACAGTCCGATGATGTTGTTATGGGCCAGGAAAGCGACAATCCCGCGGGCCGCCAACAGCTCGATCACAACCATGAACAGGACGCTGAACACGGTGATAATCGAGCGGTATACCGATAGCAGCATCAAGATGATCACCACGAAGGTGATCGCTGTCACCCTTTTGACGCTCTTGTCTCCGGCCGAGGACTGATCAGCAGTTAACGCCGCTGCGCCGGTCACATATGCCTTGACCCCTGGTGGCGGAGGCACACTGTCCACGATCTTGCGGACCGCCGCGACGGACTCGCTGGCCAAGGTCTCGCCCTGGTTACCGGCCAGATAAACCTGTACATAGGCGGCCTTGCCGTCAGTACTTTGCGAACCGGCGGCCGTAAGCGGATCCCCCCAGAAGTCCTGCACGTGCTGGACGTGCTTTTGATCCTGGTCGAGCTTCTGGATGATCTGGTCGTAGAAATGGTGGGCGTCATCGCCAAGCGGTTTGTCGCCTTCCAGCACGATCATGACCGCGCTGTCGCTATTGAATTCGTTGAACACTTTGCCGACGCGTTTCATCGCGTGCATCGACACCGCATCGGTGGGGCTCATCGACACCTGATGTTGCTTAGCCACCTTGTCCAGTGCTGGGACGAAGACGCTGAGGACGACGACAAGTCCTATCCAGAACAGGACGATCGGCACCGCAAGGCGGTGGACCGTCCGCGCGAAGATCGGCATGTGTGGGAGCCCTGCGGCTTGGTTATCGGTCATGCGGATTTCACTATGCAGAAGGTTTGAGCGTTCACTCCGTTCGCGGACCTTTCGTCCTTGACTACGTCGTTCACGATGATCCGGCAGCCGATCTGGTCGCTATCGGCCTGCGCCACAATGTTGACGCTCACCGAGGGAAGCGTCGTGATGACCGAGAGCGTCCACGGCAGCGGCACATTGCTGGCTCGCTGAGGCTGGGCATTGATGTCCAAGTAGTTGATGTTCGCCACCGTCCCGGGGGGGCCATAAACCTCGTAGACCACGTGCTTGGGATTGAACGGCTTGATCTCATCGGCAATGCCGCTGGTAATCGGGCGATTGTCGTGAACGCCGAAGATGCTGCGGAGCCGGAGGACGCAGAACCCCGCTACCGCAACCACGATCACGATGACCAGTACGATCCACATTTTCTTCACTGCGGCGGCAATCGGAATCTTCCCCATCCGATCACCTTTCGCTAGCCGGGCGCCCCGCTGCTCATTCGACCGCCTCGGCCGCAACTTGGCCTTTGGCGAAAACGCTGACCTCCGTTGCCATCCCGCTGGATGGTTTGGTGCGCTAAGTATCCTAGACTCGCCGGCGGAAGGGTGCGCAGCCTGGTCCGGTTCCAAGCGTTCACCGAGGTCGGCATCGTTCTCAGCGGCTCCAGTCCGCCAAGCCACAGCGCTGCGGTCTCCTTTTCTGTTCATGGCGATCCCGAGATAAGGCCGATACAGGTCGCGGTGAGCACTCGGGTAAGAGCGGATGCGAAATCGATGTTCCACTCGGGCGGGAGGGCCTCCGGCTCCTCGGCATAGGCGTCGGTCAGCCGCTCCGGGGGATTGGCGATCTGCCAGAAAGCGGCTGCCAACGAGTAAGCGGCGATCAAGATGTCAAAGGCGCCGGAACGGCCGAGCGCCGGCAACGCACGCTCGATGGCGTCCGCGAGCGCGACCGCTGCGGTAACAATGTTCCGCCTGATCTCGACAACCCTGTCGATATGCACCTCGTGCTCGAGGTGCAGGTGAACGTTGGAGAGCAGGTCACAAAACAGCGGGTCGGCCGCCAGCCCGTTGGCCAACGTCTCGGCCACCCGCGCCGGCGACATCGGCCCCGGCTCGCCCAGCTCCTCGCATACCGTGTTCGACCAGCGCACCCACCCTTCGGCGGCCAGCTGCAGCAGGACCTCTTTATGGGAGGTGAAGTAGCGGCGCACCGCTGAGTAGTGAATTCCGGCGCGACTGGCGACTGCGGTCAGCGTGACCGACGCAACGCCGGTCTCGAGCGCCAAAGAGCGGGCGGCTTCGACGAGCGCCGCCGCACGTTGGCGCTTGTTCTCCTCCGTGCGGGCGCGCTGGAAGGTTAGCTGCGCCACCCGCCGAGGATAACGCACGTCGTGTGATTTGTATAACGCACATCATGTGATTTCCGACAGGGCCACTGCTGGGACGCTGGTTCGTTCCTCATAGCGACTAGCCTGTCTGTATCGTCAGGCCCGTCCGTAACCCCGGTCATTCCGAATAGCAGCTATGGGAACAGTCGCGCTGATCGGATTCCTCGGCGGCCTGATCACTGGCATCTCGCCGTGCATCTTGCCGGTGCTTCCGGTGGTGTTCTTTTCCGGCGCCGGCAGCACCCGCGACAGCAGCCCCGCCGCCCGACCGTATCTGGTGATCGCAGGCCTGGTCTGCAGCTTCAGCGTGGTCACCTTGACCGGTTCGGCCCTGCTGTTTGCGCTGCATCTGCCGCAGGACGCGATCCGGTGGGCCGCCCTGGTCACGCTCACCCTCATCGGCCTCGGCTTGATCCTCCCGCCGCTTCAGCATCTGATCGAACGGCCGTTTGCCCGCATCCCGCAACGTCAAATCCGAAGCAGCAGAAGTGGTTTCGGACTGGGCGTGACATTGGGCGCGCTGTACGTGCCGTGTGCGGGACCGGTGCTGGCCGCCATCGTGGTCGCCGGCGGCACCGCGTCCATCGGCCTGGCGACGCTGGTGCTGACCGCAACGTTCGCGATCGGTACCGCATTGCCGCTGCTGGCTTTCGCGCTGGCCGGGCGCCGCGTCGCCGAACGTGTCGCAGCATTCCGCCGTCGGCAGCGCGTAGTCCAGATCGCCGGTGGAATCACGATGATCGTTCTGGCGGTGGCGCTGGTCTTCAACCTGCCCGCGATACTGCAACGCAGCGTCCCCGACTACACGATGGCAATGCAGAAAGGTATCGGGGCGAACGAAATTCGGCACCAGCTCAACCTGGGCAGTACCACCAACGGTCGATTGGCTGACTGCACCGACGGCGCCGCCCAGCTGCAACAGTGCGGTCCCGCACCCGCCGTGAGCGGGATCACTCAATGGCTCAACACCCCGGACGGCAAGCCGATCGACCTCGCGTCGTTGCGGGGCAAGGTGGTCCTGATCGACTTCTGGGCGTACTCCTGCATCAACTGCCAACGCGCCATCGGCCACGTGGTCGATTGGTACAACCGGTATCACGACGAGCGGTTCGCGGTCATCGGGGTGCACACCCCGGAGTACGCGTTCGAACGGGTCGCCGGCAATGTGGCCAGTGGCGCTGCCGCATTGCACATCACCTACCCCATCACGCTGGACAACGACTATGCGACGTGGAACAACTACCAGAACCTGTATTGGCCAGCCGAGTATCTGATCGATGCAAACGGAACCGTCCGGCACACCAAGTTCGGCGAAGGCGACTACGACACAGGCGAAAAGCTGATCCGCCAACTGCTTGTCGACGCTAATCCCGATGTGCGGCTACCCGCTGCGACGCACTCAGTCGACGCCACTCCAAAGACCAAGCTCACACCCGAGACCTACCTGGGTGTCGGCAAGACCGGGAACTACGGCGGCGACGGCGAATACAAGGCGGGCACTACCACGTTCGGCTACCCGGCGAAGGTGGCGAACGACAAATTCGCCCTGCGCGGCCGTTGGACCCTGGACGACCAGGGCGCCACCGCCGGCAGCGACGATGCCGCCATTCGGCTGAACTACACCGCCAAAGATGTCTACGCCGTCATCGGCGGCACCGGCACCATCATCGTGACCCGGGGCGGGAAAACGACCACCACATCGATAAGCGGGCCACCGACCCTGCATCAGATCGTGGCCGACGACGCCGCGCACCGCGATCAGCTCGACATGCAGGTCAGCGCGGGCCTGCAAGTGTTTTCGTTCACTTTCGGCTAAGACATCGCCTAAGCACGCAGCAGCCCGTCCGCCAGGTCGGTGGCTCCGAATAGCTGATGTGGAGCAGAAGTCGGAACGCTCGGTAGCGGTGATCGGCAGTGGCGTGGCCGGCCTCACCGCCGCCTATGTGTTGTCCGGGCGCGACCGCGTCACCCTGTACGAGGCCGACGTGCGGCTCGGCGGCCACGCGCACACCCACTTCGTCGACGACGACGGCAGGATCCTGGGTATCGACTCGGCGTTCCTGGTGCACAACAACCGGACCTACCCGACGTTGTGCCGGTTGTTCAGCGAACTCGGTGTGGCCACCCAGGAGTCCGAGATGTCGATGTCGGTCCGTGCCGACGACATCGGACTCGAGTATGCCGGCGCCCTGGGAATCCGGGGTCTGTTTGCGTGCCGGCAGTCGTTGCGGCCCCGCTATCTGCTGATGCTCGCCGAGATCATGCGCTTCCACCGCGCCGCGTCCCGACTGCTGCAGGACAGTGCCGAAGACAACCTGGAGACCCTGGAAGATTTCCTGAACCGGCACCGCTTCTCGTCGTATCTCGTCGACTACTTCATCACACCTTTGGTGGCAGCGGTGTGGTCCTGTGCCAGCGACGACGCCTTGCGCTATCCGGCCCGGTATCTGTTCGTCTTCCTCGCCCACCACGGGATGCTGTCGGTTTTCGGCTCCCCGACATGGCGCACCGTGACCGGAGGTTCAGCTAATTACGTGCAGGCCATCGCCTCTCGGCTCGACGAGGTCTCGACCGGAACACCGGTGCACTCGCTGCGGCGGCTGCCTGGCGGCGTACTGGTCCGAGCTGGTAGCAGTGCGCCGCGGTTCTTCGACGCGGCCGTCATCGCCGTCCATCCCGACCAGGCACTACTGTTGCTCGACGACCCGACCTCATGGGAGCGCGCCGTACTGGGTGCGATCCCGTACTCGACCAACCGCGCCCAGCTACACACCGACGAATCGCTGCTGCCCCGCCACCGCCGCGCGCGCGCATCATGGAATTACCTGGTGACGCCCGGAAGGGACCATGTGGTGGTCAGCTATGACATCAGCAGGCTGATGCGCATCAACGCCCGCCGCCGCTACTTGGTCACCCTCGGTGGCCATGACCGGGTCGATCCCGGCTCGGTGATCGCCGAGATGACCTACAGCCACCCGCTGTATACACCGGAATCTGTTGCAGCCCAACGCAAGCTGGCGACGCTCGACGACGATCGGGTGGTATTCGCGGGCGCCTATCACGGATGGGGATTCCACGAGGATGGTGCGGCGTCGGGTCTGCGCGCGGCCCGGCGGCTCGGTGCCGACTGGCCGACAGTCCCGCGGCGGGAGGCGGTGGTCCCGTGCTGACTCGGATGCTGACGCCGGCCATCTACCGCACCACGATCAGCCATTGCCGACAGGCCCCGGTGCACCACTCGTTCGAATACCGAAGCTACAGTTGGTATGTCGACGTCGACGACCTCCCCCGGCTGCCCTGGTGGCTGCGGCCGTTCGCGCGATTCCACGCCGAAGACCACTTTGCCGACCCGCCGCGCGGCTCGCTGCGCGACCGGCTCAGCGCCTTCTTCGCCGACCGCGGCCTGGCCGTCCCCGAGGGGCGCATCACCGCCCTGCTGCAAGCACGCGTCTTTGGATACGTCTTCAACCCGCTGAGCATCTTCTGGTGCCACGACCGCGACGGCCGGCTGCGCCATGTGATCGCCGAGGTGCACAACACCTACGGCGAACGCCACGCCTACCTGTTACCACCCGCCGACCTGCCGGTGGCGACGGCCAAGAAGTTCTACGTCTCGCCGTTCAATCAGGTGGACGGCTACTACCTGGTACAAGCGCCACGACCCGACGACGAAGTCAACATCACCGTTGCACTACATCGTGACCACCAGCCGGCATTCGTCGCTCACCTGCGCGGGAAGCGCCGACCGGCAACCACGAAACAAGTCGCGATCATGCAAATCATTTCGCCGCTGGCACCGATGGTGGTGGCCACGCGTATCCGGATACAGGGGATCAAGTTGTGGTTACGTCGAGTTCCAGTGGTACCGCGATGAGCTTGCAAGCCATCCGAAAGCCAACGGCGGCAATCGATTCGGCGCGCTGGCCAGCGGTCGCGAAGGTGCCGTCGGGCCCCTTCTCCGCGGCGTCGGCGGTTGTCGCCGACGGGCTGCTGCGGCGCGCGGCCGCTCGCCTACCGCTGCGATTGGTCTACCCCGACGGCACGGTGATCGGCGCGGCCGACCCGATGTCGGCTGTAAAGCCGACATTAGTCATCCACCAACCGGACGCGCTGGCACGCCGGATCGGGCGGCACGGCCTGATCGGCTTCGGCGAGTCCTACATGGCCGGCGAATGGTCGTCGGAAGACCTCGTTGAAGTGCTGACGGTCTTCGCCACCTCGGTGGCCGACCTGGTCCCGAGCACGCTGCAATGGCTGCGGCCGATCGCGCCGGCCTTCCGGCCGCGTTGGCGAGGTCCCAGCCGAGATCAGGCGCGCCGCAACATCGCCGAGCACTACGACCTGTCGAACGACTTGTTCGCTGAGATCCTCGACGAGACCATGACGTACTCGTGCGCGCTGTTTACGCGGCTGCCGGCATCGTCGGAGGATCTGGCCACGGCGCAGCGGCGCAAGATCGACCGGTTGCTCGACATGGCCGGAGTCCAGCAAGGCAGCCGCGTTCTCGAGATCGGCACGGGATGGGGCGAGTTGTGCATCCGCGCGGCTACTCGCGGAGCGCACGTCCGCTCGGTGACCTTGTCGGTCGAGCAGCAGCGCCTGGCGCGGCATCGGGTTGCCGCGGCAGGGCTGTCCGACCTGGTGCAGATCGACCTGCGCGACTACCGCGACATCGAAGGGTGTGACGACGCCTATGACGCGGTCGTGTCGGTCGAGATGATCGAGGCGGTGGGATACCGGTCGTGGCCAAGGTATTTCGCAACCCTCGAACGACTGGTGCGGCCCGGCGGCCGGGTGGGGATCCAAGCGATCACCATGCCGCACGCCCGGTTGCTGGCCAGTCGCAACACCCACACCTGGATACAGAAGTACATCTTCCCCGGCGGCCTGCTCCCGTCCACCCAGGCGATCTCGGGTATCACCGAGCGGCACACCGGTTTACGCACGGTCGACATGACCTCGCTGCGTCCGCATTACGCCGAGACCCTGCGGCTTTGGCGGGAACGGTTCATGCAGCGGCGAGATGCATTGGCCCACTTAGGCTTCGATGAGGTGTTCGGGCGAATGTGGGAGCTTTACCTGACGTACTCGGAGGCCGGGTTCAGGTCGGGCTATCTGGACGTCTACCAATGGACATTCGCACGCGAAGGCGGCTGATGAACTACCCGAACCTTCTCCAAATCTCCGGCGCCTCGGTTTTGGCCCTCGTCGTAGTGCATTCGGTCACGTTCGCCATCGGCAGGCGGATCGGGCGCTACAACGTGGTCGACGTGGCATGGGGCGTGGGCTTTGTGGCCATCGCCGCCCTCGCCGCGACGCTCGGCCACGGCGACCCGACCCGGCGATGGCTGCTGCTGGCACTGGTGGCGGTCTGGGGTCTGCGGCTGAGCTGGCACATACAGCGCAAGACCGCCGGTAAGGGGGAGGATCCCCGCTACAAAGCCCTGCTGCGGGATGCCACGCCTGCCCAGGTGGTGCGCAAGGTCTTTCTGCTGCAAGCCTTCATCACCTGGTTCGTCTCGCTTCCGCTGCAGCTGTCGGCGGTGACCGGCCCTACCCCGAAACCACTGGCCGCTGTCACGGTGCTGGGTGTGGCCGTGTGGCTGGTGGGTGTCACCTTCGAGGCGGTCGGCGATTGGCAGCTGAAGGTCTTCAAAGCCGATCCGGCCAATCGCGGTGTGGTGATGGACCGTGGCCTGTGGGCCTGGACGCGCCACCCCAACTACTTCGGCGACGCCGCTGTCTGGTGGGGGTTGTGGCTGATCACCATCAACGGCTGGTTGGCATTGGTCACAGTCGGCTCGCCGCTGCTGATGACCTACTTCCTGGTATATGTGACCGGCGCCCGGCTGACTGAGAAGATGATGGCCGGCCGTCCCGGGTTCGACGAGTACAAGTCACGAACAGCATTTTTCTTCCCTCGGCCACCCAGATCGGCACATCGATGACGACCGCCGATGCGGCCGTGATGGCTTTCGCTAGGCTACCGATCGATGACCGGACCGCCTCAGCTGAGCAGCGACCTGGACGCCTTGCTGCGCCGGGTCGCGCACGGGGACAGCGCCGCGTTCGCCGCGGTCTACGACCTCACCAAAACCCGGGTTTACGGACTGGTGATACGGGTGCTGCGTGACATCGGCTACAGCGAAGAAACCACCCAGGAGGTCTACCTCGAGGTGTGGCGGACGGCTTCGCAGTATGACTCCGCCAAGGGTTCCGCACTGGCCTGGCTGCTGACCATGGCGCACCGGCGGGCCGTCGACCGGGTGCGCAGCGAGCAAGCCGGCAGCACGCGGGAATCACGGTACGGCGCGGCCAGTGTCGACCCGGCCGGCGACGTCGTCGCCGACTCGGCGATCGCCAGTGATGAGCGTCGCCGGGTGACCGAATGCCTGGACGCGTTGACCGATGCGCAGCGCCAGTGCATCCAGCTGGCCTACTACGACGGGCTGACGTATTCCGAGGTGGCGCAGCGGTTGGCCGCCAATTTGTCGACGATCAAATCACGCATCCGCGACGCGCTGCGCGGCCTGCGGAACTGCCTGGACGTGTCATGACCGAGCCGACCGATTTCGAATTGCTCGAGCTGGCCACCCCGTATGCCCTGCATGCCGTGTCTGACGGGGAGCGCACCGACATCGACCGTCGGGTGGCAGCCGCGCCGTCGCCGGTGGCGGCGGCCTTCGACGACGAAGTCCGTGCCGTCCGCGAGACGATGGCAGTCGTGTCGGCGGCGACCGCAGCCGAACCACCGGCACGTCTGCGGGCAGCCACGCTGGCGGCGGTGGAATCTAATAATGTCCGCCAATTGAGTTGGCGTAGAGCTGTTTTCGCGGCTGCAGCGGCAGCGATCGTGGTGGGTGCCGCAGCGTTCGGCGTCGGGTTGCTGATGCGGCCGCCGGCACCGTCGACGGTCGCCGAACAAGTTCTGGCGGCCCCGGACGTGCGGACGGTCTCTCGTCCGCTCGCCAACGGGACGGCCACGGTGATGTTCTCCCGTGACCGCAACGCGGGTGTGCTGGTGATGAACAATGTGCCGCCGCCGTCTCCGGGCACCGTCTATCAGATGTGGTTGCTGGGCGCCAAGGGCCCGACATCGGCAGGGACGATGGGCACCGCGGCCGTGGCACCTTCGACGACGGCGACACTCACCAACCTCGGATCATCGACGGCCCTGGCGTTCACCGTCGAACCCGGCACCGGATCGCCACAGCCGACCAGCGCGATATTGGCCGAGTTGCCCCTAAGCTGACCAGCGCGCTTAACGTCGCATGCGCGGCAGGAGCTCGAAGCCTTGCGGTTTGAGGCTGAGGCATTCGGCGATCTGTAGCCGGTAGTCGTTGGGGGGTGTCAGGTGGTAGCGGTGCAGGACCAGCCCGAGCGCCAGCACGGCCTCGTGCAGGGCGAACTGGCGGCCGATGCAGGCCCGCTGCCCCGTCCCGAACGGCTTGTAAGCGTGCGGCGGGCGGGTCTTGGCCTGGCCTGGGGCGAACCGGTCGGGATCGAACCGGTCGGGATCGGGCCACACGTGCGGGTCGCGGTGCAGCAGCGGCAGCAGCACCGCTACCCAGTCGCCCTGGTGCATCCGGTATTGGCCGCCCAAGACGGTCTCACTGCGCGCGGCCCGGAAATAGCCGGGCGCCGTCGGCCACAGACGCAGCGCCTCGTCCAGCGCCGCGCGCACGTACCGCAATTTAGGGATGTCGGTGAAGACGGGCTCGGGGTCGTCGACTTGGCCCCACAGCGCGTCCACCTCCGCTTGCGCTCGCGCCAAGGCCTGCGGGTCTCGGGTCAGGTAGTACAGCGCGAATGACAATGCGCCAGAGGTCGTCTCGTGGCCGGCGATCATAAAGGTGATGACCTGTTGGCGGATGTTGACCGGGTCCAGCCGGCGGCCGGTCTGGGGGTGCGCGGTGCGCAGCATCAGGCCGAGCAGGTCGGGTGCCTCGGGAGCCGCGCCGTCGCGACGAGCCTGGATCACCTCATCGACAATGCGCTCCATCATCGCGACGTCCGCCCGGTGCTGACGGGCAGAGCCCGCCACAACCCGGCGCAGCGGCGCCAGCGGTCGGACTACCGACAGAGGGGCGTACCGCAGCGCCCGGGTCATGGCGGTGACGAACGGATGCGGCCGATCGCGCTCGAAGGAGCCGAACCGGTAACCGAACCCGGCGCGCCCGATCGTCTCCAACGTCAACCGCGTCATGTCGGCGGTGATATCGACCCGCTGTCCCCGGTCGGCCGCAACGTCCCAACGGGCCAGCAATTCGCGGGCCACCTCCAGCATGATCGTGTGGTAGCCGCGCATCGCCTCGCGGGTAAACGCCGGCGCCAGGATGTCATGCGCCAGCTGCCAATTCGGCTCGTCGTTCTCGGCGGTGAACAGCGCGTCACCAACGAAGGAGCGCAGCGGACGCAGAGGCAGTCCTACATGCTTGCCGAAGCGGGTGTCATCGCTCAACTCCGCTGCCAGGTCGGCCCCGCCCACGGCGACGATCTCGATGCCGAACACTTTCCGAACCGCGATCGGTCCCAGGTCGCGCAGCAGCCGCAACGCCGACTGGACAGGAGTGCGGGGATTCACGCCCAACACATCGCCCAGCACCGGCAGGCGGTGAGGTGGATGGGGAATCGCGGCGGTGTCCACGGCGCATCCTCCCGGCCAATGAATCAGGTTCAATAACTCTAGGATGCCGGTCTTATTGAATCCAGGTCAATATGATGCGGATATGCGGACACGGTTGAGCACCGAGCAGCGGCGCGCGCAGCTTCTGACGATTGGCGCCGATCTGTTCGCCAAGCGGCCGTACGGAGAGGTGTCGATCGAAGAGGTCGCCGAGATCGCCCGGGTCTCCTGCGGGCTGCTGTACCACTACTTCCCCAGTAAGCGGGCGTTCTTCCTGGCCATCGTCGAAGACCAGAGCGCCAAGCTGCTCCGCGCCAGCACCCCGGACCCCGCGCTGCCGCCGCTCGAGCAGCTCAAGGCCGGCCTGGACATTTACATCGGCTATGCCGAAAGCCATCCCGACGGATTTCGGGTGGCCCAGCAGGCCACGGTCACCGACAACGACCTGGCCCAAATCCACGGGGCACGCATCAGCACGCATCGCGATCGAATCCTCACCGGCCTGGGCACCATGATGACCGTCGATGAAAACACCCAGATCGCGGTCGTAAGCTGGCTTGCGTTTGTCACCACCGCCATCCTCGAGTGGCTCAACAACCCCGCCATCACCCGCGAGCAGCTGCGCGACCTGTGCGCGCGTACCCTCTGGGCCGCGGTCAACCTGCCGGGTGCTTAGCCTGGCTGCTTCGACCCGAAGACGCTGCCCAGAATCGCGACGAGCACGCCGAATCCGACCAGCACAACGCCGGCGATCAGCGTCAGGTTGAGCCATTGGTGCAGGCTGGCTTCGGCGTGGCCGACCATCACGTCGGCGATCCGGCGGATATCGCCGGTGGTGCGATTGAGCGCGTCGTCGATGTAACGGCCGCCCACTTCGATGCCCGCCCACCCACTCGCGCCGACGAGCAGCGCTGAGATGCCGAGGCAGGTCAGCACCTTGCCGCGGCGCCGCGCGGCGAGCAGAGTCAGCAGCCCGCACAGACCGCTCAGGGCTATCGCGCCGATACTGACCCAGGGGCCCCAGGTGGCGAGCCGGCTCAGCTGTCCCTGCCGCAGCGACTGCGGCACCGACACCGTCAGCGGAACCGTCAGCGTCGCGGGCAACGTCACGTTGTGGCTGCTCAAGATCTGCTGAAACGAGCTGTCTTTGAGCATCGGGGCCACATCGACCACCCACGCATCGCCGGACCCGGCACCGGCGAACAACCAGCGATGGGCCGCCCGGTTCGCCTGGGCGAACAGCGGCGGAAACGACGGGCTGGCTGTGAATGCGGCGGCCGCAGCGTGCACCTGCGAGCTGTCGACCGGGTAGCGCCCCCCGCCGTGCTGTGCGATGAGCGCCAATGCCCGGGTGGTGAGTTCATCCGCCATGGCGGACTGCAGAGCCGGATCCCCCGCCGCGTTCTGGGCCATCGTGGCGTAGCCGCCCCCGCTTACCAGGTGCTCCTGGGCCCACGCCGCCGGGATCGCCACTGCCAGCGCAACCGTGGTGGCCAGCCACAACACCAACGTCGCCGTGAATCGCACGCGTTAGAACCTACTGTGCGATCCCCCGCACGTAAGCAGCCTGCCCGAGGTGCTGGGCGCAGTCGTCGACGATGCTCACCAGCCGCGCGCCGGCGGTCACCGGCGGGTCCCAGTTGGTGTCCACGATGCGGGACAGCTCATCGGCGGTCAGACTGGCGATGTAGGAGAGGGTCAGCTTGTGCACCGCGTGGTAGTAGCCGGACAGCAGCTCGGCGGATGCCTGCACCTTCGCCACCTCTTGGGCACTGTGGCCGTAGCCGGTGTCATGGCGCGGTAGGTCCAGCGCAAACCGGTCCACCCAGCCGTCGCGGGTCCACACTTCCTCTACACCGGCCACATGGGCCAGCTGAATGTCCTGCACTCGGGCACTGTGCCAGATCAGCCAGGCGATGCTGTTGGCGGCCGGGGTCGGCTGGTAGTTGGCTATCTCGTCGGTCAGCCCCTCGGTGAGTTCGTCGACGTGTTCGATCAATCGGGTGAAGGCGTCGCGGAGCAGTTCTTGGGCGGCGGCGTCGGTACCTGACATACCGGCGACATTACGGACCGGCGGACGCCCTGTGATAGACCGCTTCGACGTTATTGCCGTCGGGGTCGCGGACAAAGGCGCCGAAGTAACCGGAGTGATATTCGAACCAGAGCCGCGGCGCGTGTAACGACTCGGCACCTCGTTCCACCGCCGCATGATGGAAAGCGCGCACGGCATTTTCGTCGGCGGCCTGGAAGGCGAGGTGGATTTCCCGATTGGGTCCCATGCCGGCACCGTCGGAGATCCAGAACGACGGCTTGCCGTCACGCCCGTAGCCGATCACCCTGCCGAAATCCATCTGATGTGAGAAGCCGAGCACGCCGAGCACCGTGTCGTAGAACTCCTGCGATTTCCGGTAGTCAGCACAGGTGATTCCGATGTGGTCAATCACGGAAAAGATCCTGGCACGACCCCCGACACGGTCGTAGATTATTTAGATGACCTACGACCTCATCATCCGCAATGGCACCATAGTCGACGGGCTGGGGGGTGAGCCGTACGTCGGCGACGTTGCGGTACGCGACGGCGTCATCGCAGCCGTCGGGACCGTAAACGGCGATACCGCTGAGCGGGTGATCGACGCGGCCGGTCTGCTGGTCACACCGGGCTTCGTCGACCTGCATACCCACTACGACGGCCAGTCCATTTGGTCGCAGCGCCTGACTCCGTCATCGGCGCATGGGGTGACCACGGTGGTGATGGGCAACTGCGGCGTCGGCTTCGCGCCGTGCCGCCATGAAGACCACGACGTACTCGTCGACGTGATGGCCGGGGTCGAGGACATTCCCGGCGTCGTCATGGCCGACGGCCTGCCGTGGACCTGGGAGACCTTCCCCGAATACATGGACGCGCTGGAGGCGGGCAAGCGCGATATCGATGTAGCCGCTTATCTTCCGCATTCCCCGCTGCGGGTCTACGTGATGGGTCAGCGCGGCGCCGACCGCGAGCCGGCCACCGCCGAAGATCTCGCGAAGATGCGGGCGCTGGCCAAGGAAGCGATCGAGATCGGCGCGCTGGGCTTTGCGTCGTCGCGGTTGACGATCCACAAGACCGAAAGCGGTTTACCGATCCCGAGCTACGACGCTGCCCGCGAGGAGATCGAACAGATCGCCAGAGGTGTCGTCGACGGCGGCGGCGGCTTGCTCCAATTTGTGCCAGACATTCCAGCCGGCGGCTACCAGCCGGTGCTGCAAACGGTTTTCGACGTCGCCGAAGAGGTCGGGCTGCCGGTCACCTTCACACTGGTCGTCGCCAACTCCGGCGACCCGACGTGGCCGGATGCCATCACCATGGTCGAGAAGGCCAACGCCGCAGGCGGCGATATCACCGCACAGCTGCTGCCGCGCCCGATCGGGCTGATCATCGGGTTGCAGCTCACCGGCAACCCGTTTGTGCTCTACCCCAGCTATCGTGAGATCGCGCACCTGCCGCTGGCCGAGCGGGTGGCCGAGATGCGCAAGCCCGAGGTCCGCGCCCGCATCCTCGCCGACAAGCCCGGCGTCGGTCATCCGATCCTGTACGTGGCTCAGGCCTGGGACTGGATTTTCCCGCTGGGCGACGAGCCCAACTACGAGCCTGACCCGTCGACCAGCATCACGGCCCGGGCACGGGCTCGTGGTGTGAGCCCGATGGAGGAGGCCTATGACCGGCTGCTCGACGACGACGGCCGCGCCATGTTGTTGGTCGCGACCAGCAACCTGGAGAACAACTCGCTGGACACCGTCGGCAAGTTGCTGCACCGCGACGACGTGGTACTCGGGCTCGGCGACGGCGGTGCACATTACGGCATGATCTGTGACGCCAGCTACCCGACGTTCTTGCTCGCGCATTGGGCGCGCGACCGGGCGTCGGGGCGGTTCTCGGTGCCCGAAGCGATCCGCGAACTCACCTCCGTGCCGGCGCGCGTGGCCGGGCTGGGCGACCGCGGCCGCATCGGTGTCGGATACAAGGCCGACCTCAACGTCATCGACCACGCCGCACTGCGGCTGCACAAGCCGGTAATCCGCTACGACCTGCCCGCCGGCGGGCGTCGCCTGGACCAGACCGCCGACGGGTACGTCGCAACAATCGTGTCCGGCAAAGTGATTGCCGAAAACGGCGTTCCCACCGATGCCCGTCCCGGCAAGTTGGTCCGCGGCCGACAACCGGCGCCCGTACCCTCGCGATAACCCCACGAAGGGCAGCAGGTCCCGGTTAAGTTGTGCCGGTGCCGCATTTTGCGTGGCTGCCACCGGAAATCAATTCGGCGCTGATCTTTGCTGGTCCAGGAGCGGCGCCGCTACTTGCTGCGGCGGCCGCGTGGAGCGGGCTGGCTGAGGACCTGGCGTCGTCAGCATCATCGTTTTTTTCGGTGACATCGGACCTGGCAAACAGTTCATGGCAGGGCGCGTCGTCGGCGGCGATGATGGCCATCGCAGCCCAGTATGTGAGCTGGCTCAGCGCGGCGGCGGCCCAGGCGGAGGCGGCATCCAACCAGGCCTCGGCCATCGCGGCCGGGTTCGAGGCGGCGATGGCGGCCACGGTACAGCCCGCGGCGGTGGCGGCAAACCGTGGCCTGGGGCGGGCATTGGCGGCCACGAACTGGTTGGGTCAAAACGCTCCCGCGATCGCCGACGTCGAGGCCGCGTACGAGCAGATGTGGGCATCAGACGTGGCGGCGATGTTCGGTTACCACGCCGACGCGTCGGCGGCCGCTGCACAATTGACGCCCTGGCAGGAGGTCCTGCAGAGCCTCGGTTTCCACTTCAGCAGCGGCCAACTCATTTTTGGCCCCGCCGGCCAAAATGTGGGCTCCGGAAACTCGGGCAACCTCAACACCGGGTTCGCGAATTCGGGGGCCGCCAACACAGGCTTGTTCAACAGGGGGGCCGCCAACACCGGCTTCTTCCAAGACAACAGCTTGGGAACCCAGGCCAGCCCGGACGCCGGCATGCTCAATTCCGGTCGCTACGTCACGGGCGGCTTAGACGCGGCCAATTTCAGTTCTGGCCTGCTCAGCTCGGCCAGCGCAAGTACCGGCGGCTTCAACCCGGGCCTGCAAAACCCGGGCTTGCTCAACCCGGCACTGCCCAACGCCGCCTTCACCAACCCGGCCAACCCGGGCGCCATGGCCGGCAGTGCCGAATCAGGCAGCGCGAATACCGGTGTCGTCAGCGCAGCGAGTGGCCCCACCCCGACGCCGCCGGGCCTGCGAACCACAGCAACCGGCCCCTCGGGCTTGGTCAACGAGGGCGACGACACTACCGTTGGCCCCCACTCGGGCACCACGGAACCGAACTTGCCGGGTTCGCCGGACTAGCAGCGCACCCCGCCTCTTGCGCCAACACCCTCTTGGCCTGGCGCCTATCCTCGAAACCATGCGCACGAAGAAGAAGGTGGACCTCAAGCGGCTCGCCGCCGCCCTCACCGACTACCCGTTCGCGTACCTGATCACCGTCGACGACGGCTATCGCGTGCACACCGTGACAGTCGAACCAGAGTTGCGCAATCTCCCCGAAGGCCCGGACGGGCCCGGGGCAATCCTCGACGTCGGGCGCATCGGCGGGCACACACGCAAAAACCTCGCCCATCGCAGCGACGTCACCCTGCTGTGGCCCCCACCCGAGCCGGGCGGCTACTCGCTGATCGTCGACGGGCGCGCCGAGGCTACCGACCCCGACATCGGTGATGCAGCAGAGACCGCCCGATTCGGTGTCGTGCCCACCCGCGCGCTGCTGCACCGCGACGCCGACCCCGACTCCCCCAACGCGGCCAAAGGTTGCCTGCACGACTGCGTGGTGTTCTCAGAGCCCGAGTAGGAGCTGCACGAAAAGGCCCGGCCTGCACGAAGCAGACCGGGCCTTTCTCGTACTTGGGACTTCTTCGTATTTGGACTTAGAAGTCCATACCGCCCATGTCGCCGGCGCCCGGAACCGCAGCCTTCTCCTTCTCCGGCTTGTCGGCGACGACGGCCTCCGTCGTCAGGAACAGCCCAGCGATCGACGCGGCGTTCTGCAGCGCCGAACGGGTGACCTTGACCGGGTCGGCAACGCCGGCCTTCAGCAGGTCCTCGTACTCGCCAGTGGCGGCGTTCAGACCGTGGCCCGCCGGAAGGTTGCGCACCTTCTCGGCCACCACGCCGGGCTCCAGCCCGGAGTTGAACGCGATCTGCTTCAGCGGAGCCTCCAGCGCCACCTTGACGATGTTGGCACCGGTCGCCTCGTCACCGGTGAGCTTGAGCTCGTCCAGCACCGGGGCCGCTTGCAGCAGCGTCACCCCACCACCGGCGACGATGCCCTCCTCAACGGCCGCTTTGGCGTTGCGGACCGCGTCCTCGATGCGGTGCTTGCGCTCCTTGAGCTCCACCTCGGTGGCGGCACCGGCCTTGATCACCGCAACGCCGCCGGCCAGCTTGGCCAGCCGCTCCTGCAGCTTCTCACGGTCGTAGTCGGAGTCGCTGTTCTCGATCTCCTGGCGGATCTGCGCTACCCGTCCGGCGATGGCGTCGGTGTCACCGGCGCCCTCGACGATGGTGGTCTCGTCCTTGGTGACGACGACCTTGCGGGCCCTACCGAGCAGGCTCAGGTCGGCGTTCTCCAGCGTCAGGCCGACCTCTTCGCTGATCACCTGACCGCCGGTGAGGATCGCCATGTCCTGCAGCATCGCCTTGCGGCGGTCACCGAAGCCGGGGGCCTTGACCGCCACCGACTTGAAGGTGCCGCGGATCTTGTTGACGACCAGGGTGGACAGCGCCTCACCCTCGACGTCCTCGGCGATGATCAGCAGCGGCTTGCCGGCCTGGATGACCCTCTCCAGCAGCGGCAACAGATCCTTAACGGTCGAGACCTTGGAGCTGACCAGCAGGATGTAGGGGTCCTCCAGGACCGCTTCCTGCCGCTCGGGGTCGGTGACGAAGTAGCCCGAGATGTAGCCCTTGTCGAAGCGCATACCCTCGGTGAGCTCGAGCTGCAGGCCAAAGGTGTTGGACTCCTCGACGGTGATGACGCCCTCGTTGCCGACCTTGTCCATCGCCTCGGCGATCAGGTCACCGATCGACTGGTCGCCGGCGGAGATGGCCGCGGTGGCAGCGATCTGGTCCTTGGTCTCGACCTCCTTGGCCGACTTCAGCAGGGTCTCGGTGATCTTCTCGACCGCCTTCTCGATGCCGCGCTTGAGACCCAGCGGGTTGGCGCCGGCCGCGACGTTGCGCAGGCCTTCTTTGACCAGGGCCTGAGCCAGTACGGTGGCCGTCGTCGTGCCGTCACCGGCGACGTCGTCGGTCTTCTTGGCGACTTCCTTGACCAGCTCGGCGCCGATCTTCTCGTACGGGTCCTCCAGCTCGATCTCCTTGGCGATGGACACACCATCGTTGGTGATCGTGGGGGCACCCCACTTCTTCTCCAGGACGACGTTGCGGCCCTTGGGACCCAACGTCACCCTTACCGCGTCCGCGAGGGCATTCAAGCCTCGCTCGAGGCCGCGACGGGCCTCTTCGTCGTACGCAATTATCTTGGCCATTGCGAAGTGATTCCTCCGGATTGGGGATGACACCGGGTGACCACGGGTGGGCCACCCCATTACTTACGCTGGCCGGGTGCAGTGCCCGCGACGGACGACCACAGTAGCTGGGTCTCACCGTCCCGACCTAGCACTCACCGCTCGCGAGTGCCAACGTCATTCTTAGCACTCGCCTATGCCGAGTGCAAGAAAACCGCTACGGCGACGATGCGTCCGGTTCAGGGCAGGTCGAGCAGCTGCTCGTAGAAACCGCCAAAGCCGCGGACGCGGTCGACTAGATGGATTTCGAGGATCCAGTGGCAGATGCGGCCGCTTGGGTCCTTGCGCCGCATTGGCTTGTCCGATCCGGGCATGATGTACCACTCGACGCCAGTACCGGCGATCTTCTTGTGCGGGAACTCTCCGACCAGATGACCGGCAATCGAACTGCCGAACGCGAACCCCTCCGCGCGAGCTGCTCCGACGACGAAGTCGAACAATTCAGCGCCAGTGACCTCAGGGTGGGTGTCGAAGTAGTCGCGACCGGCCTGCCACACCCGTGGAAGCGCATCACGGACGGCCTTCTTGTCCGGATCGTCGCTCAGCACGAATGTACGGCCGAAGTCTGCCTCCCACTCCTCGAAGATCGGTCCCAGGTCGAGGAAAACGATGTCGTTGTCGGCGATCACTCGATCCGGCGGGCGCTTCTGGAAAGGTTGCAGGGTGTTCTCGCCGGCTCGCACGATCCGCCGATGCCAGTGCCGGGTTACTCCGAACATCTCCGCGGCGAGGTCGTGAATGTCGTCGGACAACTCCTGCTCCCCTACGCCGGGGCGAATCATGGCGCGCCGTTCGATTTCGTCGAACAGCTGCGCCGCCTTCTCCTGGGCGTCGAGAAGCCGTTCCACGCGAACCTCTTCCTCGGCGGTCAGCCCCTCCACACCCACGATGCTATAGCCGCATCGATGCCTTCGTGTCGACCGTCGTACCGGCTTACGGCCGGCCCCGCTGTCTCGGGGACCAACTGAAAACCAGCAGCTCGGGTACAAGCTGACCCGAGCCCACGTCAGCAGTGCCCGGCTCTGGCAGGCTGGACTGATGTCCCTCGTCGTGCCGCCCTATCCGCCGCCCCGATACACCCGGGACGAGCCGGAGGTCAGCGCCTGGCTCAAGCGATCTGATGCGCCGCCGGATTACCAGACCTCCGGAGTCAAGTACCACTACTTGGCCAATCAACAGGCCACCGACGGCGATTACGGCCTGTACCGGGTCGACATCGCCCCGGCCGCGGGTGGGCCCGGACCGCACTTTCACCGTGCCATGTCCGAGGCGTTCTTCGTGCTGTCGGGAACGATGAAGCTCTACGACGGCATCCAGTGGGCTGACGGACATCAAGGCGACTTTCTCTACGTCCCGCCCGGCGGAATCCATGGTTTCCGCAACGAGGCCGACGAACCGGCGTCGATGCTGATGCTGTTTGCTCCCGGCGCGCCGCGCGAGGCCTACTTCGAAGGTTTCGCAGCACTGGCCGACATGTCCGACGACGAACGCAGACAGTGGTTTATCCGCCACGACAACTACTGGATCCAGTAGTCGCCGGGAACCAGGGTGCGAGTGCGTTCATAGAATGTCCGGCCGCTGTACGGCAGTTGCGTGACGACCTTTCCGCTGGGATGGCGGAAGTAGTTGGTACAGGCCAGCCAGACCTTGCCCTCCATCGCGGCCTGGATCTCGTCGTTGTAGCGCCGCTGCGCCGCAGGCGTCAGCTCGATCGTGCGCGCTCCGCGGCTACCGATCACGTCGAGGATGTGGCGGATGAAGGTCGTCTGCGCCTCGTGGATGTAGAGAATCGAGTTGACCCCGTTGGTATTCGGGCCGTACAGCATGAAAAAGTTCGGATACCCGGCGATCAGCGTGCCGAGGTAGGCCTCCGCGCCGTCACTCCAATCGTCGCGAAGGTGACGGCCGCCGGTTCCGTAGACGTCGATGCTGGCGAGATAGTCGGCGGCTTTGAACCCGGTGCCGTAGATGACGGTGTCGACGCGGTGTTCGACGCCGTCGACGGTGCGCACCCCGCGCTCGGTCAGCTCGGCGATAGCGGTCGTTTCCAGGCTGACGTTCGGCAACGCGAAAGTGGGATACCAGTCGCGCGACATCAGCGGCCGCTTGCAGCCGGCGGGATAGTTCGGCGTCAGCTTTGCGCGTAACTCGGGGTCGGCCACCTTGCGCATCAGGTAGCCGCGGGCCAGCTCGGTCGCTTCGCGGGTTTGTGCGGCGTCGACGTCGAAGCTGGAGGACTCGTAGGCGTCGAAGGCCTCGTCGCGCAGTTTCTGGGTCTCGCGGGGGTCGCGTTCGAACAGCTCGTGCTGGTCGGGCGTGAACGGGAAGTCGAATCGGGGCGCAATCCAGATCGGCGTCCGCTGAAACACCGTGAGGTGCGCGGTCTTTGGCGCGATCGCGGGCACGTATTGGACCGCGCTGGCGCCCGTGCCGATGGACGCGACCCGCTCCCCGGCCGTCGACTTGCTGTGATCCCAGCGCGCCGAATGGAACCGCCGGCCCCGAAACCGCTGCGCTCCCGGGATGTCCGGAATGTTGGGCACATCGAGCATCCCGACGGCGCTCACCACGACATCGAACTCGTACTCCTGGCCATCGTCGGCGCGAAGTGTCCAGCGCCGCTGGGTGTCCGACCAGCGCACCGTGGTGATCGCGGTGTTGGGCCGCAGGTGGGAGCCCAGCCCGTGCTCGGCGGCCACCTTCTCGAGATAGGCCAGGATCTCGGGCTGGTTCGCATACGTCTTGCTCCACCGCGGGTTGGGCGCAAAAGAATACGAGTACAGATGTGACGGGACGTCGCAGGCCGCACCCGGAAAGGTGTTGTGGCGCCAGGTCCCGCCGAATCCGTCGGCGCGGTCGAAGATCGTGAAGTCGTATCCACCGGCGGCCAGCTGGATTCCCATCGCGATGCCCCCGGCACCCGCGCCGATGACCCCGACCTTCGCGCTTCAGCCCCATTGCGAGAAGTAAGGTCGCTCGGGCCGGCTCTTTTCCACGAGGATGAAAACCACGCCCCACGGATCGACGAACCAGGTGGTGCGAACTCGCGCGACGTCCGCGATTCCGCTGACCAGGAAGCGCACTCCTTTGCTCTCCAGTTCAGCCCGGGTGGCGTCGAGATCCTCACAGATCAGCCCGACATGCGACAGCCCGTGGTCGGTCAGGGCCGCGGCGGCTCGCTGATCGCCACCTTCGACGCCGAGATATTCGATGACTTCGAGCACACGGTCGCCGTCATCTCCGAATCCGACGATGGCCGCTTTCATCGTGGGGTCGGACAACAGCTCACCCATGTCGTCGCGAATGGCGTTACCGGTCATGACATACGGCGGCGAGAGCACACGCAGGCCCAATACATCTCGGTAGAACGCCACCGCGGCCTCACAATCCGGAACGCACACCCCAGTGTGGGCCAACCCGGTAATCACGTTCTCAACCTTACGTCGGGGCGGCAAGACCGCCCAGCGTCCACCTCACGAACCCAGCGGCTCCCGACCCGGGTGAGTATGTTTTGGGCCATGGCTGCAACCGACACACACAACCGCAAATGGTCGGAGGCCGACGTGCCGGACCAGAGCGGCCGCGTCGTTGTCGTCACCGGCGCCAACACCGGCATCGGGTACCAGACGGCGGCGGCACTGGCCTACCGCGGTGCGCACGTCGTGCTCGCGGTGCGCAACCTCGAGAAGGGCAACGCCGCCCTGTCGCGCATTGTCGCCGCCAGCCCGCGCGCCGACGTCACGCTGCAGGCACTTGACCTGAGCTCGCTCGACTCGGTGCGTTCCGCCGCTGACGCGCTGCGCACGGCGTACCCGCGCATCGACTTGCTGATCAACAACGCCGGGGTGATGTGGACCCCCAAGCGGGTCACCAAGGATGGCTTCGAAATGCAGTTCGGCACCAACCATCTCGGCCATTTCGCGCTGACCGGGCTGATACTCGAGCACCTGCTGCCGGTTCGCGGTTCGCGGGTGGTGACCGTCAGCAGCATGGGCCACCGGCTGCGCGCCTCGATCCACTTCGATGATCTGCAGTGGGAACACGGATACGACCGGGTCGCCGCCTACGGGCAATCCAAGCTGGCCAACCTGCTGTTCACCTACGAGCTGCAGCGCCGGCTCGCGGCGCGGTCTACTGCCAAGGGCGCCACCATCGCCGTCGCCGCGCACCCCGGCGGCTCCAACACCGAGCTGATCCGCAACCTGCCGGCGATTATCAGGCCCGCGGCGGCCGTCCTCGGGCCGGTGCTGTTCCAGAGCGCGGCCATGGGCGCCCTGCCGACGTTGCGGGCCGCCACTGATCCGGCCGTCCGGGGCGGCCAGTACTACGGCCCCGACGGTTTCGCCGAGCAGCGCGGCCACCCGAAGATCGTCAAATCCAGCGCGCAATCCCACGACGAGGACCTGCAACGTCGGCTCTGGACCGTCTCCGAAGAACTCACCGGCGTCAGCTTCGGAGTCTGAGGGGCCGATAATGGCCGAGTGCGGTCAGTCGAAGAACATCAGCGTGTCGTAGCGGAAATGATCCGGGCCCGCCCGGCGGTCAGGGTCGCGCTGATGCAGGCCCAAGGGCTGGTCTTGGCCGACGACGTCGTCGCACAGTTGGCGCTGCCGGTTTTCGACAACTCCGCGATGGACGGATACGCGGTGCGCGCCGAGGACACGTCGGGCGCGACACCCGAACACCCGGTGGTGTTGCCAGTCGCCGAGGACATTCCCGCCGGACGCACCGACGAATTGACCCTGCAACCCAGAACAGCGCACCGCATCATGACCGGCGCGCCGGTACCGGCCGGGGCGACGGCTATCGTGCCGGTCGAAGACACCGACGGCGGCGTGGACTCGGTGGCGATCCTGCAACCCCCCGTGCCCGGCAAGCACATCCGGCGGGCGGGCGAAGACGTCGCGCCCGGCGCCACCGTGAGTCGCAAGGGCCAGGTCGTGACACCGGCCGTGCTCGGCCTGGCGGCGGCGCTGGGAATGGCGGGGCTGACGGTGATTCCGCGCCAGCGGGTCCTGGTGATATCCACGGGGTCGGAGCTGGTGGCACCGGGCATCCCACTGCAGCCGGGGCAGATCTATGAGTCAAACTCGATCATGCTGGCCGGGGCCGTTCGCGAGGCGGGCGCAGACGTGATCGCCGTCGCGACCGCCGAAGACGACGTCGCGCAGTTCAGCTCGATCCTTGACCGATACGCGGGCGACTGCGACCTGATCATCACCAGCGGTGGAGTCAGCGCCGGCGCCTACGAAGTCGTCAAAGACGCCTTCGGCCGGGAACGGCGACCAAGGCGTGGAATTCGTCAAGGTGGCAATGCAGCCGGGAATGCCGCAGGGCATCGGACGCGTGGCCGGCGCGACGATCGTCACCCTGCCCGGCAACCCGGTCAGCGCGCTGGTCTCCTTCGAGGTGTTCATCCGTCCCGCGCTGCGGAGGGCCATGGGCCTACCGGATCCTGAGCGCCCGCACCGGCCCGCGATCCTGGCCGAATCGCTGACCTCACCGCGCGGCAAACGCCAATTCCGGCGCGCGATACTCGACAGCCTTGAAGGTGGGGTCGGCCGCGTCACCAGTTGCGGACCACCGGCGTCACACCATTTGCGTTGGCTGGCGTCGGCGAACGGGCTACTGGACATCCCAGAAGACGTCGTGGAAGTGTCCGCCGGAACCCAGCTGCAGGTCTGGGATCTCAGCTAACCAGCCGGATCGACACTGGCACGCCGGTCGCCGCGGCTCCGTAAGATGACCGAGTGGCACGACGCCCCCGCACCATCGGCCCCACCGCTGAGGACCCAACTTTCGACCTCCGGCACGTACTGGAGCTGGTGCGCTCCACCATCCCGCCGGTTCACCCTGCGGGCCTACCGTTCGTCTCCGCGGGGCTGGCCGTGGCCGCTGCCGGAAGCAACTACCGGTGGCTGCGCCGGGCGGGTCTGCTGGCAGCGGGTGCCTGCGCAGCGTTCTTCCGTCACCCTCCGCGGGTGCCGCCGTCGGCGCCCGGCGCCATCGTCGCGCCCGCCGACGGCCTGATCTGCGTGATCGACTCCGCGGCCCCGCCCGCCGAACTGAGCATCGGCGACGTTCCGTTGCCGCGGGTCAGTATCTTTCTGTCGCTGTTGGACGCCCACGTGCAGCGCGCACCCGTGAGCGGCGAAGTGATCGCCGTGCAACATCGGCCGGGCCGCTTCGGGTCAGCCGATCTGGCTTCGGCGAGCACCGAAAACGAACGCACCAGCGTGCGGATCCGGACCGACAGCGGTGCTGAGGTGGTCGCCGTGCAGATCGCAGGGCTGCTGGCGCGCCGCATCGTGTGCGACGCACACGTTGGGGACAAGCTGTCGATCGGCGATACCTACGGCCTGATCCGGTTCGGCTCCCGGCTGGACACCTACCTGCCAGCGGGCGCGATCCCCATCGTCGAAGTGGGCCAGCGCGCGATCGCCGGCGAGACCGTGCTGGCCGAACTGCCATGATCAGCAAACCCCGGGCCAGGCGAGCAGTGAACCTACAGATCCTGCCCAGCTCCATGACCGTGCTGTCCATCTGCGCGGGGTTGACCTCGATCAAGTTCGCCCTCGAGCACCAGCCGAAGGCCGCGATGGCATTGATCGCCGCGGCCGCCATCCTGGACGGACTGGACGGCCGGGTGGCCCGCATCCTGGACGCCCAGTCGCGGATGGGCGCGGAAATCGACTCGCTGGCCGACGCGGTCAACTTCGGCGTGACGCCCGCGGTGGTGCTCTACGTAACGATGTTGTCGAAGTCGCCGGCCGGTTGGGTGGCGGTGCTGCTCTACGCGGTGTGCGTCGTACTGCGGCTGGCGAGGTTCAACGCGCTGCTCGACGACGGGACTCAGCCTGCCTACGCGCGTGAATTCTTCGTCGGGATGCCCGCGCCGGCGGGCGCGGTTTCAATGATCGGTCTGCTGGCCCTCAAAATGCAGTTCGGCGAAGGCTGGTGGACATCCCCGTGGTTCCTCTGCATCTGGGTGACGGGGACGTCGATGCTCTTGGTCAGCCGGATCCCGATGAGAAAGATGCACGCTGTGTCGGTGCCGCCGAACCTGGCGGCCGTGCTGCTGGCGGTGCTGGCGATCTTCGCGGCGGCCGCAGTGCTGGCTCCCTACATGTTGATCTGGGTGATCATCGTCGCCTACCTGTGCCACATCCCGTTCGCGGTGCGCAACCAGCGCTGGCTTGCCGTACACCCCGAAGTGTGGGACGACAAACCCAAGCAACGACGCGCCGCGCGGCGCGCGATCCGCAGGGCGCACCCGCACCGCCGGTCGATGGCGCGACTGGGGCTGCGCAAACCGGGACGGCGCCTGCCATGATGCCTGACGGCGCGGCCCGTCAACTCACCCTCACCGCCCGGCTGAACACCTCCGCCGTCGACTCCCGCCGCGGCGTCATCCGATTGCATCCGAACGCCGTTGCCGCCCTTGGCATCCGGGAGTGGGACGCAGTATCGCTGACCGGGTCGCGGCGCACCGCGGCGGTGGCGGGCATGGCCGGCCAGGACACCCCGGTCGGCGTCGTGTTGCTCGACGACGTGACACTGTCCAACGCCGGGCTGCGCGAGGGCACCGCGGTGATCGTCAGCGCAGTCACCGTCTACGGCGCGCGGTCGGTGACGCTGTCCGGGTCGTCGCTGGCCACCCAGTCGATTTCGCCGGTCACCCTGCGGCAGGCCTTGCTCGGCAAGGTGATGACCGTAGGCGACGCCGTGTCGCTGCTGCCCCGGGACCTGGGCCCTGGCACATCGACGTCGGCGGCCACCCGTGCGCTGGCGGCGTCGGTCGGGATCAGCTGGACCTCGGAGCTGTTGACCGTCACCGGCGTCGACCCCGAGGGACCGGTCAGCGTGCAGCCGAACTCGCTGGTCACCTGGGGTACCAGTGTTCCGTCCAGCGTCGGGACGTCCTCGCAAGAACCGATCGGCGTCGCAAGCCCGGAGATCCAGGTCGAGGAGCTGAAGGGCTCGCAGCCGCAGGCCGCCAAGCTCACCGAATGGCTCAAGCTCGCACTCGACGAGCCGCACCTGCTGAAGACGTTGGGCGCCGGCGCGAACCTCGGTGTGCTGGTGTCAGGTCCGGCCGGTGTGGGCAAGGTGACGCTGGTGCGCGCGGTGTGCGATGGCCGCAGGCTGGTGGAACTCGACGGCCCGGAGGTTGGCGCGCTGAGCGCCGAAGACCGGCTCAAAACCGTGGCCTCGGCAGTGAAGACGGTTTGCAACGGCGGGGGCGTGCTGCTGATCACCGATGTCGACGCCCTGCTGCCGGCCGCCGCCGAGCCGGTGGCTGCCCTGATCCTGGCCGAGCTGCGCACCGCCGTAGCCACCGAGGGCGTCGCATTGATCGCCACCTCCGCGCGACCCGACCAGCTCGATGCCCGGCTGCGCTCCCCCGAGCTGTGCGACCGGGAGCTGGGCCTGCCGCTGCCCGACGCCGGCACCCGCAAGGCGCTCTTGGAGGCGTTGCTCAAGGCGGCGCCCACCGGCGATCTCAATCTCGACGAGATCGCCGGCCGCACACCGGGTTTCGTCGTAGCCGACCTGGCCGCGCTGGTCCGCGAAGCGGCGTTGCGGGCAGCGTCTCGGGCCAGCGCAGACGGCCAACCACCGACAGCTGAACCAGGACGATCTCGTCGGTGCGCTGACCGTCATCCGGCCGCTGTCCCGCTCGGCCAGCGAGGAGCTGACCGTTGGAAACGTCACCCTCGACGATATCGGTGACATGGCCGAGGCCAGACAGGCACTGACCGAAGCCGTGCTGTGGCCGTTGCAGCATCCCGACACTTTCGCCCGGTTGGGTGTCGATCCGCCGCGCGGGGTGCTGCTGTACGGCCCGCCCGGCTGCGGCAAGACCTTCGTGGTCCGCGCGCTGGCCAGCACCGGGCAGCTCAGCGTGCACGCCGTCAAAGGCTCCGAGCTGATGGACAAGTGGGTGGGCAGTAGCGAGCGAGCTGTGCGTGAGTTGTTCCGCCGCGCCCAGGACTCCGCGCCGTCGCTGATCTTCCTCGATGAGGTGGACGCGCTGGCGCCCCGGCGCGGGCAGAGCTTCGACTCCGGCGTGACCGATCGAGTGGTGGCCGCGCTGCTGACCGAGCTCGACGGCGTCAACCCGCTGCGCGACGTTGTCGTACTGGGCGCCACCAACCGACCGGATCTGATCGACCCGGCGTTGCTGCGCCCGGGCCGACTGGAGCGGCTGGTGTTCGTCGAACCGCCCGACGCCGCGGCACGCCGCGAAATTCTGCGCACGGCCGGGAAATCGATCCCGCTGAGCGCCGACGTCGACCTCGACGACGTGGCCGCCGAACTCGACGGTTACAGCGCCGCCGACTGTGTGGCACTGCTTCGGGAGGCCGCGCTCGCCGCGATGCGGCGTTCCATCGATGCCGCCGCCGTAACCGCCGCCGACCTCGCGGCAGCCCGCAAAACCGTGCGCCCCTCACTGGATCCCATCCAGGTGGAGTCGCTACGCGTCTTCGCCAAAGCTCTATGACGGCCGGTAGTCAGCCAGTACGGCCCGCGCCGAGGCCGCGACATCGGCTTCAAGCCAGGACGGCATCGGCTCGTCGTGAGCATGGCGCCGGACGACGGCGTAGGGCAGGTCGGCAACCGCTCGCGCGACGGCGTCGACGGATCGTGGATAGCTGCTCCCGTACAGTTGCCGAGCCAAATTGGCAATCCGCTCGGTCAGGGGCGCGTTCATCGCGGCAAGAGTCTCCTGGAATGCCGCGTCGGGCTCGCCGTCGAGCAGGTCACCCGGCCGGATCGTCAACAACAGCCGGGCGTCGTCCGGGAGTTCCCGCGCGAAGCTGATGGCGGCCACAGCCATTGCGACAGCGCTCTCCGCCGGGGTATCGGCGTTAGCGGCCATCGCCCGCGCCTGGAAGCGTTCGAGCGCGCGCAGCCACGCTGCCGTCAAAATGCCGTTGCGGTTGCCGAACCGGTGATACAGGGTGCCGGGGGGCGCCCCGCTCGCTTTCGCAATCGCTGCGACACTCGCTGCGCGCGGTCCGCCGTCGAGCACCAGCGCTCGCGCGGCGTCGAGGATCACATCGGTTTCATGCTTCCGCGGTGGTGCCACGATCTAGTACATTCCTTCTATATGGAGCGATTGCCCTATATCGATGAGCATGCCATAACTGTTGATGCGAATCGCGAAGAGACGTGGTCGGCGCTGCTGCGTGTGATGTGCCGCGATCCGCACGACCCGTCGACCGTGCCGACCGGTTTCATCCTCGACGAAGCGCGACGACCCGAGCGCTTCGCGCTGAAAGGTCGCCACCCGTTCGCGGTCTACCGGTGGGTGTTCGAGTTGGACCTCGAAATTGACACCGAACCGGGCGACAATGCACGGCATCGCACCCGGCTGCGCGCGCTGACGTGGGCAGACTTCCCGGGTACACACGGCAGGATCTATCGCGCGCTCGTTATCGGCACCGGCGCACACCGCGTCGCGGTGCGATGGACGCTGAAATGCATTGCCGCAGCAGCACATTCACGCGGAGCGGCTGTCGGATGATTCCAGGCCTGACCTGGGGAGTGCGGCCGTCGGAACGAACCCTATCCCTGCCGTGCGACAGCGTCTGTCCGCGCGCCGGCGTCCAGGCCGACCGCGCCATCAGCATCGCCGCGCCACCACCGATCGTGTTCTCCTGGTTATGCCAGCTACGCGTAGCGCCCTATAGCTACGACGCACTCGACAACCTCGGCCGCCGCAGTCCCCGAGAACGCAATCCCGAACTGGTTCACCTCGAAGTCGGGCAGCGGTTCATGACGGTGTTCGCGTTGCAGTCATTCGTCAACGGCGAGCAGATCACGTTGCGATCCAAGGGCGTAGCTGTCACGTACGCGGTCCGACCCGAGGGGGCCGGCTCACGGCTGCACGTGCGGGTGTTGTTCGCAAGCCCTTGGCTGCTCGCTCGTGTTCTCGCGTGGGGCGACCTGGTGATGATGCGAAAGCAGTTGCTCACCTTGAAAGCGCTGGCCGAGCACGAAGCTGCGACCCGTCGGTAGTTGCAGTCAACTGCAGTATTGCCTCCTGCTGCACGATTGGGCTAGGGTGAGCGAACTAGGCCGGCCACATCGAATCGAGGGACGCCTGATGACAGTCACGGAAAAGACCGCGCGGCCGGTGAACGAATTCATGAACGACCCGATCAGCTTCTTCGGCCAGTCCTATACCCAGATGCACAGCATCGGACGCCATGAGCTTGAGGAGCTGCAACGGCAGGCCATGGGTATGCGCTTTCGGGAGCACTACCAGAGCATCGAGATGCTGCGCAAGCTGGCGGACCGGCTCGGCATCACCGCACTCAACGACTTCAATGACGTTGCGCCGCTGATGTTCTCGCACACAGCGTTCAAGTCGTACCCGGCCGCACTCATCGACAAGAAGCGCTTCGACCTGCTGACCAAATGGCTCGACAAGCTCACCAGCTACGACTTGTCGAACGTGGACACCACCGGCTGCACCGGGATCGACGACTGGATCGACCGACTCGACGAACAAACTCCGCTGGAGGTCATCACCTCCAGCGGCACCACCGGCACCATCTCGATCCTTCCCAAAGACAAACGCGGCGCCGAAGAAGGCATGGTGCTATGGAAGATCTGCCTGTTCCAAACCTTCGGTCAAGAACCGACCGAAGCCGAACTCAACCCGTCGGTCGAAGTGGTCTGGCCGAACTTCGCCAGCGGCAAGCTCGGTCATCTGCGCATTGCCAACATGATCAAGCGCGGCTTCACCGGCGGTGACGAAAGCAAGTTTCACGCGCTTTACCCCCACGCGGTGGATACCGACCTGATGTTCCTGGCGTCCAAGATGCGCGCGGCAGCGTCCCGCGGCGAACTCGATCGACTCGAGATCGACCCGGCGCTGGCCGCCCGCAAGGATGAGTTCATCGCCATGCAGGCGCGCCAAGCCCAGGACATGGATGCCTTCTTCACCCGCATCACCGAGCAGCTGCGCGGCAAGCGGGTGTTCATGCTCGGCACCTACCACCTGATGTACGACATCGCCAAGGCCGGTCTCGAACGCGGAGTGCGAAACGTCTTCACTCCAGATTCGGCGATTCTCACCGGCGGCGGGATGAAAGGTGTTGCGCTGCCTGATGATTTCATGGATGTCATCAAAGATTTCCTCGGCGTGGATCGGATCCAGATCGGCTATGGCTTCTCGGAGTCAAGCACCTTTCACTGGGGTTGCAGCGAGGGCCGCTACCACGTGGCACCGTGGGTTATCCCGTTCGTGCTCGATCCCGACACCAGCGAGCCACTTCCTCGCACCGGTGTGCAGACCGGCCGCGCGGCCGTCTACGACATCCTGCTGCGCGCCCACTGGGGCGGCGTAATCTCCGGCGACGAAGTCACGATCAACTGGGACCTGGAATGCCCCTGCGGGCAGGCCAGCGTTGCCTTCGAGAAGGACATCATCCGATACAGCGAGAAAAAGGGCACCGAAGACGACCGGATCACTTGCGCCGCAACACATGAGGTGCACAACGAGGCGGTGAACTTCATGAAGGGGCTCGACCTGTGAGCAGTGCTTACACCGTCCCGCTGTTCTTGCGCGGTCGGGTCATCACCGACGACCTCGTCCCTTTCGACACCCGCACCGGTGACTCGCAGTTCCAGGCACCGGATATGGGCAGGTACGTCGAACAGCTGCCGCTCAAAAACCCGGCAGAGATGAGCGACCTTTACGAGCTGAGCTTTGACGAGATCCTCGATGTGCTAGAGGCACTCGGCAACGCGCTGGACTTCGACTCGAACACCCACCTGCAGGAGGCCTACCAAGCCTCGCTGGTCGCCAACGTGCTGCCGGCGGAAATGCTGAAGAACAGCTATCGCGTTCTGCAGCCACTGTTTTCCCGGGACAATGTCACCGAAATCGCCGACAGCCAGGTCGGGCTGGACTACCTCAATGGATGGGTCCCGCACAAGCTGCACGACGGTCGCGAATTACGTGTGCGCGCCTTCGGATCCCGACTGCTGCATATCCCGGCGGGCAATGGCGGCCTGGTCTCGGCGGTGACCATCCTGCGTTCGGTGATCACCCGATCGGACATGATCATCAAGGCGCCGTCCAATGATCCGCTTACCGCGATCGCCATCGCCCACACGCTGGCCGATGTCGCGCCGGATCACCCGATCACCAAGCATCTGGCGGTCGGATATTGGAAGGGTGGCGATCTGAGGGTCGAAGAAACCCTCTACCAGCCCCACCGCATCGAAAAGATCGTGGCCTGGGGCGGGCTGGCATCGGTCAAACACGTGACCCGTTACATCCAGCCCGGTTTGGAGCTCATTGCGCTGGATCCGAAGCGCAGCGCCACCATCATCGGCCACGAGGCGTTCGACGACGAACACACAATGCGAGAGGTGGCCCGCCGCGCCGCGACCGACATCGGTGTGGCCAACCAGGAAGGGTGCGCCAATGCCCGAGTCATCTACGTGCTCAGCGGAACCGACGCCGAGGGTCTGGCCAACGCCAATCGGCTCGGCGAATTGATCTACCAGGAGTTGGTGTCGCTGCCCGCGGTTATCAGCACCCCGCCGCGGTACCCCGACCGCGAGCTGCTCGACCATGTCGAGGCCTCGCGAATGGCCGAGGACTTCTACCGCGTCATCGGTGGCGAGCAGTGCGAGGGCGCCATAGTCGTCTCGCAATTCGATGAGCCCGTGGACTATTCGCCGATGCTGTCCGGGCGGGTCGCCAACATCGTGCCCGTGGACAGCATCGACAAGGTGACCGCCGCAGTGAACGCCTACACGCAGACCATCGGCATCTACCCCGAATCCCTCAGGCGCCGGCTGCGAAACACGTTGCCGCTGTTTGGTGCCCAACGGCTGACCAGCCTGGGCTATGCATGCAGTGTTGCGGTCGCCATGCCCCAGGACGCCATCGAGCCGATCCGGCGGATGTGCAAGTGGATCGTCGACGAAGAATGCGACCCGGACGTGGTGGTGCCGCTCTGGCGGCTTGCCGAACTCGCGGGCGCATCGAGCGCGGAGCTGCCGCCGGGATGACGGAACGTCGGAGCGCTCTGCAAGTCGTCGACGGAATCGACCTGTCCGGCAAGGTATGCGTGATCACGGGGGCATCATCCGGGCTGGGTCGCGAGTCGGCACGGGCGCTGGCCGCGGCGGGCGCGCATGTGGTTTTGGCCGCCCGCAACCGAGATGCCCTGACCCAGACAGCCCAGTGGATAGCAGCCGAGGTACCCGACGCCCGAACCTCGACGGTGCAACTCGACCTCACCGCGCTGGCCAGCGTTCGCGCGGCAGTGACGATGATCCGCGACATCGCGCCGGTGATTGATGTTTTGATGAACAACGCCGGCGTCATGTTCACGCCGTTGCGCCGGACGCATGACGGCTTTGAAATACAAATCGGGACGAACCATTTCGGGCACTTCGAACTCACCCGACTCCTGGTCCCGCAACTCGCCGCCGCGGGGAATGCCCGGATCGTCACCCTGTCTTCCGGGGGCCACGTCATGGGTGACGTCGACTTCGACGACCCCAACTGGGAGAGCCGGGAATACGACAAGTTCGTCGCATACGGCGCGTCCAAGACAGCGAACATCTTGCACGCCGTCGAAGCCGACCGACGCCTGCGCGAGGTGGGAATCCGCGCCTACGCCGTGCATCCCGGCACGGTGGCCACTGCGTTGGCGCGGTATATGTCCCGTTCGGATTTCTCCCAACTACGCAAATATGCCGCCGCCAGCAGCGCCGCGCGCGGCGAACCGACCGACGGCTACCTCGACTTCACCACGCCCGAACACGGTGCGGCCACGCAGGTGTGGGCCGCGGTAAGCCCTGAGCTGGCAGACCAAGGTGGGCTGTACCTCGAAGACTGCGGCATCAGCGAAACGGTCGCACCCTACGCTCGCGACACCGACCGCGCTGCGGAGTTGTGGACTCTCTCCGAGAAATTGTGTGCGAAATCGTGAACAGAACCGAACGGCGAAAGCGCGAGGTGCGGGAGAAGATCCTCGCGGCTGCCTTCGATCTGTTTCTCCGCCAAGGCGTTGCGGCCACCACCATCGAGGAGATCTGCGAGCGCGCCGACGTGGCCAATCGAACGTTCTTCAACCACTTCGCCACCCGTCAGGACATGATCCGGGCGCTCGCGGAGCGGCGACTGGTCAACCTGCACGACGTCTTCTTCGACCGCGCCGACGAAGCGATCCCGGCGCGACTTATCGGTGTGTTCGACGACATCGCTGCGGCGCTGGTCAAATCGGGCGACACCTACCGCGAAATGATTGGGGAAATGCTCGCCACCAGCGGCTACGGCATCCAGCGCGGATTCAACCTGCATGACACCTTCGTCGAACTCGTCAAAGAGGGCGTCGCCCGCGGCGAGGTCAGCACGCGACACGACGAAGAAACCCTGGCCGACATCATCGTTGGCGCACTGTCCGGCGGCATAGTCAACTGGACGGTCGACCGGACCTATTCCCTACCGACCAACCTGCACAACCTCGGTGTCGCACTGGCGGAGTTGCTGACCGTAGGCGTCAGCCAGTCCTGATGTGGATGCTCACGGCTCCGGCAATGCCGTCCAGTCGGCCGAAAGCCGCGAACTGAACCGCGGTGGCCGCCGATCCAGGAACGCGGCGACTCCCTCACGGGCGTCGGCGGTTCCCATCACGCGGTGGTGCAGCTGGGTTTCCAGCGACGCGACCTGTCGCGGGGTGTAGTTGTTGATCGCGCTGTCCCACAGCAGCCGCTTACACAATGCCGCGGACAGCGGAGCGACATGGACCGCAATGTCGCGGGCCATTTCCAATGCATGATCGAGCACCTGCTCGGCGGGCAGCGCCCGATTCGCGATACCGAGAGCCACCGTCTCGGCACCAGTGAAGGTGCGCCCAGTGAGCAGTACCTCGGCGGCCACCCCCAATGTGGTTAAATGCGCCAACGTCCAGTGCGACATGCAGTCGGGTATCACTCCTCGGCGGACTTGCACCACACCGTATTTGGCGTTATCGGCGACGATGCGGATGTCGGCCTGCAGTGCAATGGTCAGGCCGATTCCGATGGCGTGGCCGTTGAGTGCGGCGATCACCGGTTTGCGTAATTCGAAGGCGGCCGGGTTGATCGGCGATGCCGAGAACGTGCTGTCGTCCGCCGGGGCGTCGAACGGCGATATGCTGCCTGAGAAATCGGCTCCGACGCAGAAGGCGCGGCCCGCCCCGGTTACCACGATGGCGCGGACGTCGTCGTCACCATCGCACTCCAGGTACGCCTGGCTCAACAGCCTGCCCATCTCGGCGGTATAGGCGTTGAGATGCTCGGGGCGATTGAGCGTGAGCACCGCCACGCCCGCGTTGACGTCGACCGCCACGTCGGTGCTCATGCAGGGCCCCCTATTCGGACAGCTGGAACTCCACCATGTCGGCAACCGCGTCCACGGCCTCGCTGAGCGCGGCCAGTCGATCGGCGGCCGACGGCGCCGACAGCACGGTGTAGCGGTCGGCCGTGCTGGTCGGGATACGAGACGCCAACGCGAATAGGCGTTGCCCGGCATCGTCTGTATCGGCCTCGTCGTGGCCCAGTAGCGCGTCACGGTTTGGCAGCGCAGCGGCGCGAGCTTCCGCAATCCGCTCGAACAGGGCCATCACCCGGTCTTCGAGAGCGAGGAGCTGGACTTGGGTCACCGGATCCCCCGGCTCGTCGGGCCAGAGCGTTGCGGTCGCGCGCGGGTAGGGATCGTCGGGCAGCCACTCGGACACCCGAATTCGCTCACCGGTTCGGCAGCGCAGCACATATCGACCTGCGCCGAGGTCGGCGTATTCGGTGATCCTGGACAGGATTCCGACATCACAACGCGAATCACCGCCGCCGACCTCGCGGCCCTGCGAGATCAGCACCACACCGAAAGGTTCGTCACTGTCGATGCAGTGCCGCACCAGGGCGCTGTAGCGGGGCTCGAAGATGCGTAACGGCAGATCTTGGTTGGGCAGCACCGCCGACTCGAGCGGGAACATGGCCAGCTCAGTGGGTTCGAAATCCGCCATGACTTAAACCTAGATGTCCAGCTCAGCAACCAGCGCGTCGACGACCGCGCGCAGGTCGCCCTCATGCTCCTCGGCCACCCGCCGCTGCCGCTGGTAGGAGGCACCGTCGCGGCAGATGTCAGCCACTGCGGCCAGTTCGTCCGTACAGTGCAGCGACTTCGCGACTGGCCCCAGCCGGGTCAGCAGGTCGGCGACATCATCGGTAACCAGCCGCTCGTTACTGTCGGCGTCCAAGATGATCACCGCGTCCAGGCCGTAGCGAGCGGCGCGCCACTTGTTTTCCTGAACATGCCAGGGCGGCATGGTCGGCAGCGTCTCACCGGCATCCAGCCTGCGGTCCAGGTCGACAATCAGGCAATGCGTCAACGCGACCAGCGCACCGAGCTCATGCAGGTTGGGCACCCCATCGCAGATCCGCACCTCCAGGGTGCCCAGATGCGGTGACGGCCTGATGTCCCAACGGATTTCGTCCATATGGTCGATGATGCCGGTCTTCTTCTGGTCGTAGACGAAGCCTTCGAACTCCGCCCAGGTCTGAAAGTGAAACGGCAACCCGGCGGTGGGGAGCTGCTGAAACATCATCGCGCGGTTGCTGGCATATCCGGTGTCCTCCCCGCCCCACCACGGCGAGGATGCCGACAGCGCCAGCAAGTGCGGGTAGTAGTTGAGCAGTGACGTCATGATCGGCATTACTTTGGCGGCCGACGAGATCCCGACGTGTACGTGGACTCCCCAGATCAGCATCTGCCGGCCCCACCACTGGGTGCGCTTGATCAGTTCGGCGTAGCGCGGCGCGTCGGTGAGCTTCTGGGCGGACCACCGCGCGAACGGGTGCGTGCCGGCGCAGAACAGTTCCATGCCGCGGTCCCGGACGATCTGGCGGGCGGGGCGCAGGGTGTTGCGCAGATCCTCCATCGCCTCTGCGGTGCACTCACAGATGCCGCTGACAATTTCGACGGTGTTGCGCAGCAATTCCTTGTGCACGCGCGGGCTTTCGCCGATCTCGGCGATGACCGCGGTGGCTTCGTTGCTCAGGTCGCGGGTTTGCGCGTCGACGAGCGCGAATTCCCATTCCACTCCGACCGTCGGCCGGGGTGAGCTGGCGAAATCGATATGAGCGCTCGCCCTGTTAGCCGGCACCGATGACACCGCATGCCACCCGCTTGCCGGCGTCACCGGTGCTCATCGTGGTCGCATCGGGACCCGGCTTCCCATTGATCTGGGTGTAGCGATCCGGCGGAATGTTGCCGAAGTTGTCGGCACCGGCGTGAATGATGATGGCGGTCTTCTCGCCGGTTGACAGGTCGTCCATGGTGAAGGCGTCGGTGGTGGTGACCAGCGTCCCGGTACCGTCTTTGCGCACCTCGAGCGAGGTCAGGTCACCACTGGCGGGCTCGACCGCGTGCCCCGGCACCTGGAAGTGCTCGCCGGCGGACAGAAAGTCGCCGGACGCGCCACCGGTCGGGGCGACCGAATTGGGCTCACACTTGCCCACTTTGTGGATGTGTACTCCGTGGAAGCCGGGCGCGAGCTGACCGACGCCGGTCGTTGCGATCGTGATGGTGGCATAGCCGTTGCTGAAATCGAACGTTGCGGTCGCGACCTGCGTGCCGTCGGGTGCCTTCAGATGGGTGGTCATGCTCTGCGGCGCGGGCTGCCCACCCTCGGTACCCGAGGTTCCCGAGGGCGCGGGTGATCCGGTCCATACCGCGGGCGTGGTACCCGGGACTGTCGACGCGTGTTGGGGCGACGAGCACGCGCTGACCAGCGCGACACAAGTGGCCGCGGACAGTGCGGACATAGTGGCGGCAGCGACATCGCGGTGACCGGCGAGCTTGGGCATAGCGAGAGCCTAACCTGGCGACCCGCAATTTAGGAGCGTGCCGCCAGTCAGCCCGTCACCAAGACGATGACACCGGGCGGCTGGTTGGTGAGTGCAGGAATTCGCGGTTCGACGGGTGCGCCCAGCTTCTGGCCCACCGCGTCCGCGGTGGCATGCTCACCGTCAGCATCGGTGTAGTACACCGTGGTGGCTGAGACTTCGGGCACCGTCAGGTTGTCGACTTTGGTGACCTTGAAGCCGGCGGCCGTGAGCTGGTCCTTGGTGCGCCCGGCAACACCCTCTTTCGACGAGACGTTGTACACCTGCACCTCGGCCTGGTTCGCCGGAGGCTTACCGCTTGTCGATGTGGACGACGAGCTGGTGGTGCTGGTCACACTGGAGACCGGCGACGCCGACTCATCATCGGAGTTCCCGGAAGAACCCAGGGCTTGCCACCCGAGCAGCAGGAAAATGACGCCCAGGAACAGCAGCACCATCACCATGGCCCGCAGGGGAAGCCCCGAAGAGTCGGGGACTCGCTCTTTCATCGAGCCCACTGTAGCCAGGAAAGTGCCAGAACCTGCAAAGGCAGCGACCTGTCAGGTCACCTCGAAGCCGAGGCGCCGCGCCGCGCGCGCCTTCTGACGGCTAGCGCGCAGCCGTCGCAGCCGTTTCACCAGCATCGGGTCGGCGGCCAGCGCCTCGGGTCGATCGACTAGCGCGTTGAGTACTTGGTAGTAGCGCGTCGCCGACATCGAGAACAGCTCTTTGATGGCTTCTTCCTTGACCCCGGCAAATTTCCACCACTGACGTTCGAATGCCAGGATGTCGTGTTCGCGGCGGCTGAGCCCATCGGCGATTTCAGAGTCGTCCCCCGATCGATTTGCCCGCGCCATGGCGCTGTCCATATCGCTTCCCCTGGACCCTTCCGGCGGATTCTCGAACTGCTCTAATGACTTGAGTTACACAAGGGCACGTTTCGGCGAATATTGAACCACGCCGCGAACCCTCAAGCCGTAATCCAGACCCGCGAGTCGGCCGATTGGCTTCGATTGCCCGCACCGGATCGCCGATTCCTGCGCAAGCACGTGCGGTACCTTAGCCGACCATGGCAGTCGTACCCATTCGCATTGTGGGAGATCCGGTCTTGCACACCCCGACGCCGCCGGTGCCGGTCGCCGCCGACGGTTCGCTACCGGCCGATCTGGCCGAATTGATCTCCGACATGTACGACACCATGGACGCCGCCCACGGGGTCGGCCTGGCCGCCAACCAGATCGGGTACGGACTGCGGCTGTTCGTCTACGACTGTGCCGAGGACCGCGGAATGACTGATCGCCGCCGCGGTGTGGTCATCAATCCGGTCCTGGAAACCTCCGAAATACCCGAGACCATGCCCGACCCGACTACCGACGAAGAAGGTTGCTTGTCGGTTCCCGGCGAGTCGTTCCCCACCGGCCGTGCGAAGTGGGCACGGGTCACCGGACTCGACGCCGACGGCAATCCGGTCGCTATCGAGGGCACCGGCCTGTTCGCGCGGATGCTGCAGCACGAAACCGGGCACCTGGATGGACTTCTGTATCTGGACCGTCTCATCGGCCGGTACGCCCGAAGCGCCAAACGGGCCGTCAAGTCCCATGGCTGGGGCGTTCCCGGCCTGTCGTGGATGCCGGGCGAGGGACCGGACCCGTTCGGTCACTGATGGTCTCGTGGCCGGACCTCGGTACGCGGGTGACGGTTCGTTACCGGCGCCCCACCGGATCGGTCCCGCCGCTGACCGATGCGGTGGGGCACCTGTTGGGGGTCGATCCGGTAGTGCGGGTGCAGACGAAAACGGGCGCAGTCGTCGAGTTCGCGCCGGCCGACGTAGTAGCACTGCGGGTACTGACCGACGCACCGATACGCACCTCCCAAATCCGGGCGCTCGAGCATGCGGCCGCTGCGGCCTGGCCCGGCGTTGAACAAACCTGGCTGGACGGCTGGCTGCTGCGGGCCGGGCAGGGGGCTGGCTTCGCCGCTAATTCAGCAGTGCCACTGGATATTTCGGCTCAGCTGAGTGCGGTCCCCGCGATCGTCGCCTGGTACGACCGTCGCGGCCTGACCCCATTGCTGGCCATTGCCGATCGCTTGTTGCGGCTGCCGCCCGACCTGGCGAGCGAACACACCGAACGAGTCCTGGTGCGCGACGTCTCAGATGCGTCCAGCCGCGAACCCGACCCGTCCATCATCCTGTCGGGTCGCCCCGACGATGCCTGGCTGCGGATATACCAGCGCGAGATTCCCGTTGACGTGCTTACCGCCGTCATCGACGGCGAGCTGATGTTCGGCACCCACCCGGGCGTGGCGGTCGCGCGTGCGGCGGTAACCGAAGCACCGGACGGCACCCGGTGGGTGGGCCTTTCGGCACTGCAAGCAGCCGACGACCAATCCGCGGCCGGCCCGGTGAACCGGCTGTGCGAAGCCCTGTTGGTCTGGGGCGCGCGGCGCGGCGCGACCCGCGGCTACCTGCACGTTGGCGACAGCAATACAGATACCGACACCCGCGCGAGAACCCTCACCGATTCGCTGGGTTTCCGGCTGCACCACCGTCGCCGCTACTTTCCGGCCCAAACACGCACCTGGGATACCGTCTAGCCATGCCCGACGGCACCCTGCGGCTAGCTACCTGGAATGTGAATTCGATTCGCACCCGCCTGGACCGCGTCGTCGACTGGCTAGACCGCGCCGACGTCGACGTGCTGGCCATGCAGGAGACCAAGTGTTCCGATAGCCAGTTCCCTACCCTGCCGTTGTTCGAACTCGGCTACGAAGTCGCACACGTCGGCTTCAATCAGTGGAACGGCGTGGCGATCGCCTCTCGCGTCGGTCTCGACGATGTGCAGATCGGCTTCGAAGGCCAGCCCAGCTGGAGCAACAAGCCAGAGGTGGCCGCCACCGCGGAAGCCCGCGCGCTGGGCGCCACCTGCGGCGGCATACGGGTGTGGAGCCTCTACGTGCCCAACGGCCGCGCCCTGAACGATCCGCACTACATCTACAAGCTGGATTGGCTTGCGGCGCTGCGTGATACGGCCGCCGGCTGGCTGCGCGACGATCCCACGGCACAGATCGCACTGGTCGGCGACTGGAATATCGCTCCGAGGAACGAAGACGTCTGGAGCATCGAATTCTATGCCGGCGCCACGCATGTCTCCGAGCCGGAACGCCAAGCGTTCAAAGCCATTATCGACGCACAATTCACAGACGTGGTAAGGCCCTTCACCCCGGGCCCCGGGGTCTACACCTACTGGGACTACACCCAGCTGCGGTTCCCCAAGAAACAAGGCATGCGTATCGACTTCATACTCGCATCACCGGCGTTGGCCAGCCGCGTGACAGACGCGCAGATCGTCCGCGAGGAACGCAAAGGGAAGGCGCCCAGTGATCACGCGCCCGTGCTGATTGATGTGAGCACGCTTTGAGTCGCAGGGATGATTCACGGTGGAAGGGTCAGCCGCAGAAAATCCAGACGTTGCTCATTGTACGCGAGTTTGTAACGTGGCAGGCTTTCGCTTAGTAGATGCTGAGAAACGATTTCGTTGTTGCTGTTAACTCTGCGTTCAACGGGTATACAAGTTGCCAACGCGGTTCCCAGTGAGAGCGATGAGATACCAAGGAGTCATCATGGGTGTCGTCGGCGGCACAATCCGCGGCGTGGGCAAAACGGTGAACCGTGCGGCGGACGTGACCACAGCGGCGGCGGGCGCTGTGGGAGGCGCAGCAGTCAATGGAATTGTCGGCGGCGTAACGGGAGCCGCGGAGGGTATTAAGCGCGGAGTCAGCAGTGGCAGTCACTCGACGCCGGCAGCCGCGTTGGCGTTGGGTGCGATTGGGGTTGCCGGCCTGGTCGAGTGGCCGGTGCTGTTGGCCGTCGGGGGCGGTGCGTTGTTATTGCATAGGATGCATCGCAAGTCGGAGGCACCTGCACGGACGGCCAAAGCGACCCTCACGCCGGTACCCTCTAAGCCAGCGCCAGATAAAGAGGTGCCGCAGAAAGCCGCCACTAAGCCGGCGGCCAAGAAGACAACGGGACGTCGGGCGGGCACCGCCGAGCTGCGCAGCACCAACTGATAGGCAGCTGGAAGGGGCCCTGAGTAACCGTTGAGTATTGGCCCATCCCTGCGACATCTGCCGTTGCGTGCTGTCGCGACGGGTTTCCAGATAACCACCGCTCTTGCCAGTGCGTCGGTAACCACCGCGACAGCTGTCGCGGGGACTACAGCGAAGACCGCGGTTTCTGCCGCTGAAGCGGGTTTGAACATCGCAGCCATTCCGCTGCGAGAAGGCGCCAGGGCGCTTTCCGGCGACCTTCCCCACGAAACACTCAGCCGGCGCTGTTGGCGCGGCGAAAGCCGCGCATGGATCGAGGTACGAGGCCTCGACGGCGCCGACGACGGTGAACTCGGACGCGTTGTGCTCGACGCCGTCCGAGCCCACCCCGGCGTCACGTCAGCAAGCCTGAATTACCCGTTGTCGCGCGTCGTCGTCGGCATCGACGACCCCGACACCTCACTGCGCGACCTATGTCGCGTGGTCGACAATGCCGAAAAGCATTGCCGCCCAGGACCCACCCTGGGCAAGCGCGCACCGGCGACAACTCTGCCGGGCGACGGCGTGGTGCTGGCGACCAGAGCCGTGATGCTCGCCGCCAACGCGACCGGGCTGGGCATCGCGCTGGCCGGCCGGGCACTGCGCTTGCCGCGCGCTCCGAGCGCCGTGCAGGCGGTCGTTTCGTTGGTGGACTACCAGCCCGCGCTGCGCCGTCTGCTCGTGAGCAGTATCGGCGGGTCCGCCACCGACTCCGTGCTGACGCTGGCCGCAGCGGCCGCGCAAACCATCACGCTGTCGCCGGCCTCGTTGTCGGTGGGGCTGGCGATGCAGTCGCTGAAAGCCGCCGAATGCCGCGCCGAGGCACGAGCCTGGCAACAGCACGAACCTGAGCTGGCGCTACACGCTGACCAACCACCTACCCCGCCGGTCTCAAGTCATAACCGGCCGTCCAGACCTGTCGACCGCGCGGCCGGTCATTTCGCGCTCCTCCAAGGGCTCAGCGCCGGGCTGATCGGCGCCGTCACTCGCAATGTGAACATGGTCGCCACCGCGATCATGGTGGCTGCCCCCAAGGCCAGCCGGACCACACCCGAGGCATTCGCCGCAGCGCTGGGACGCGGATTGGCCGATCAACACGCGGTATTGCCGCTGCGGCCTGAGGCGCTGCGCAGGTTGCATCTGGTCGACGCAATCGTCATCGACCCCCGCGTGTTGTGCACCGACAGCTTGCGGGTGGCGCGCATCCGCGGCGCCGACGAGAACGAGCTGTCTGCCGCGTGGAACCGCGCTCAGCTCCTGCTCGAGAAGGATGGCTTGTCCCCTGGCTGGCACCCGGTGCCAGGAATATCGTCGAAACGGCCGAATTCGGTAGCCGAAGCCCTTTTTCTTCCCGCTCACGATCCGTTGGCCTCGGCCGTGGTCGCCGAGGCACACCGCACGGGAGCGGACCTGATCACGGTCGATGTCGACTCGCTGGATGAATTGCGACCGGCGTTCGACGAAATCCGACTCCTGACGAGCGAGGCAAGCCAATCCATCGACGACGCGCTCGCCCGCGCGGTGGCCGACCTGCACGAGGCGGGGCGAATTGTGGCAGTGCTGTCATCGTCTAGCGCACAAGCGATTTCGTCTGCCGACTTGACGCTGGGGATGATGCCGCAGCGAGATGGCGGTCCACCACCCTGGAACGCCGATCTCTTATTGCCCGATCTGGGGGCCGCTTGGCGGGTGCTGCACGCGCTACCCGCAGCCAGGACCGCAACCCAGCGAGGTATCGGGCTATCGCTTGGCGCGACAGCTATGGGATCGCTTTTGATGATCCCCGGAGTCCGCGGCGTCGGGACCGGACCGGTCAACATCGGGGCGACGGCCGGTCTGCTCTCGGGATACCTGCTGGCCCGCGGGATCCTCGGCGCAGATGCGCCGCGCCCCGCCGCCATCCACGAGTGGCACGCGATGTCGGTCGAGCAGGTCCGGAACGCATTGCCCCCGCCCGACCCCGCCGGGGCGCTGGCCGACAGCACCGAAACGGCAGCCGCGCAGTTGGCCGAACCTTCCGGGAACGCGTTCTGGCAGTTGGCCAAGGCGGTCCGCGCCGAGTTGAACGATCCGCTGACGCCGGTGCTGGCGCTCGGCTCGGCGGCCAGCGCGGTGCTCGGCTCGCCCGTCGATGCGGTGTTGGTCTTTTCGGTATTGGCCGGGAACTCCGTCCTGGCGGCCAGCCAGCGGCTCCGCGCCGAGAATCGGCTGAACCGACTGTTGGCTCAGCAGGTTCCGCCGGCCCGGAAGGTGCTGACCGGTCCAGACGGAGAGCGGACGTACACCGAAGTCATCGCGGCGCAACTGCAGCCCGGCGATGTCATCGAGGTGCGGACCCACGAGGTGGTGCCCGCCGACGCGCGGCTGATCGAGGAGGTCGATCTCGAGGTCGACGAGTCAACGCTCACCGGTGAGTCGCTGTCGGTGGAGAAACAGGTCGAGGCTACGCCGGGCGCCCCCCTCGCCGAGCGCCGCTGCATGCTGTACGCCGGGACCACAGTGGTAGCAGGTACCGCGGTCGCGCTGGTGACCGCTGTCGGGGCCGACACTGCGGCGCGGCGCGCCGCCGAACTCGTGTCCGCCGACCTCTCATCCGAGATAGGCCTGCAGCACCAGCTCAGCCAGCTCACCAACCGGGCCTTCCCCGTCAGCATGACCGGCGGCGCACTGGTCGGCGGCCTCGGGCTGTTGCGTCGCACGGGTTTGCACCAGGCAGTAGCCAGCGGCATCGCCATCGCCGTCGCCGCAGTCCCCGAAGGGATGCCATTGGTGGCGACCCTCGCGCAAGCGGCGTCGGCCCGACGATTGACGAAGTTCGGCGCGCTGGTCCGTGTTCCGCGTTCGGTGGAGGCGCTCGGCCGTATCGACGTGGTCTGCTTCGACAAGACCGGAACGCTCAGCGAGAACCGCCTGCGGGTGGCGCAGGTCCACCCGGCGCCGGGGTACTCGCGCGAGGAGGTACTGCGCTGCGCTGCGCAGGCCGCACCGGCGTCGAACGGCGACCCACATGTGCACGCCACCGATGTCGCCATTGTCGAGGCGGCTGCGGCCTCGACTCCGGTAGCCCAACCCACCGCTCACCTTCCCTTCCGCTCCGGCAGGTCGTTCTCGGCCTCGGTCAGCGGCAGCGAGCTGACCGTCAAGGGTGCACCCGAAGTGGTGTTGGCCGCCTGCGGGGACGTCGGCTCGACCATGGACCAAACAGTCACGGAACTGGCCGCCAGCGGGTTGCGGGTGATTGCGGTGGCACAGCGCCAGCTGAGCCCGGATCAGGCTCAGGCGATCCAGGAAAGCCCCGATGACATCGCCGAATTCGCCCATGACGGGTTGACACTGGCAGGGTTCCTCGGTTTGTCTGATACCCCACGCCCCGAAGCCGCCCGCCTGCTCGCGAATCTGCGACAGCAAAGGGTGGGCGTGAAGCTGATCACCGGTGATCATCCGATTACCGCCATGGCCATTGCCGCCGAGCTGGGCCTGTCAGTTACCGCCGAGCAGGTGATCAGCGGTTCCGAATGGGACTCGCTGTCGCGCAAAGACCAAGAGCGCGTTGCGGCCGAGCGGGTGATTTTCGCCCGGATGACCCCGGAGAACAAGGTCCAAGTCGTTCAGACGCTGGAGGCCGCCGGGGTGCTGTGTGCGATGGTCGGCGACGGCTCCAACGACGCCGCCGCTATCCGGGCCGCCACCGTCGGCATCGGCGTCGTGGCGGGAGGCAGCGACCCGGCTCACATGGCAGCCGACGTGGTGCTGGTCGACGCCCGCATCGAGGGGCTACTACACGCCATCGAGGAAGGACGCCAACTCTGGCAGCGGGTACAGGCGGCGGTGTCCGTGCTGCTCGGCGGCAATGCCGGCGAGGTGCTGTTCGCCATCGTCGGCAGTGCGATCACCGGGACCTCGCCGCTGAACACCCGGCAGCTGCTGCTGGTGAACATGATGACCGATGCGCTGCCGGCCGCGGCCCTAGCGGTCAGCGAGCCCCGCGGCCCAGTAGACCCAGGCCTACGCGGCCCAGATCAGCCCGCACTGTGGCGTGCCGTCGCCATCCGCGGCGTCACCACGGCCGCCGCGGCGACGGCAGCGTGGGCGATGGCAGGCGTCACCGGGCGCCCGCAACGCGCATCCACCGTTGCGCTGGTTGCACTGGTGGGCGCCGAATTGGGCCAAACACTGCTGGATTCCCACGCCCCGCTGGTTGTGCTCACCGCGCTAGGCTCGCTTGCGGCGATGGGGACGTTGATCAGTATTCCCGTGGTCAGCCAATTGCTCGGCTGCACACCACTGGGCCCCCTGGGATGGGCGCAGGCTCTGGGAACCGCGGCTGCTGCGACCGTCGCGATAGCCATTCTGAACCGTGTTTCGGAAGGTTGGGGCACGTCGAACACGCAACCACCAGAACCGGTTGTGACGAACGACGAGGCGTCCGACCAGTATGCCGAATATCCACGACGCCGACACGCCAGAGCAGCGCATAGAGTTGCACCAACGGCACCCTCAGCACCAAAGCAATCGACGAAACGAGCGGATCGGCCACGTCGTCGGTCCTCCACATATGTCAGACGTTGACCGCACCACCCGGCGATTCGGCAAACCCTTAGTTACTGAGAGGCAAACGATGGCGGAAAAGAAGGCTCGCAGGGGGACATCCCAGCGCGAAGCCGTGCAGAAGATCCGCGAAGGCGAAACCTTCGTGGTGAATCTGCCGGTGGTGGGGCAGATGGAGATACCGCGGCCAGAGCAATTGGCCTACTTCGGAGGTCTGGCCGCCCTGGCGGCGCTCGAACTCATCGACTGGCCGGTCGCTTTGGTCATCGCCGCCGGACACCTGCTGGCGAGCAGCCATCACAACCGGATCCTCGAGGAGCTCGGCGAAGCGATGGAAGAGGTCTAGTCGCCTGACGCAGGCGGCCTTAGTCAGCGGGCGCACCGCCGCGTTATCCGCTGGCGCGCGGAACGGTATAGCGCGAGAATTTGGTGGTCCTCCGGTCTTTGACGACCAACACGACGGCCGTAAAGAAGCACAAATGAGTGCTAACGACACCGCGACAATTTACGTAAATGCCCCGGAAGACATCGTCTGGCACAAAACTGACCTCGGACCCGAATTCTTTGTCAGCGACAATCTCGTCTCGGACGACTACACATCGGTCTTCAACGCCCAGCTGACCAAGTTCGGCCCCGGCGACGGATCCTCACCGCACAGTCACACCTACAATCACGCCTTCTACTTCCTCACCGGCACCGCCAGCGTGACCATCGGCGACGAAACCTGGCCAGTTACGCCAGGCACCTTCGTCAAGGTGCCCGCCACAAGCAGCACAACCTCACCAACACCGGTACCGAAGATCTGATCTTCCTCGTCATCTACGACCCCCCGCACAGCGACGGCACACCCTAGTTCGCCGTAACAGCGACCGCATGGTCGAACTGCAGCGTGACCCGAGTGCCGGCAGGTGTGCGGACAGTGTCGACGCGATCGGCTAATCCGCTGATCAGGGTGAGCCCGCGTCCGCGCCGTTGGCTGCGCAGGCTGGCCGAGGAATCGCCCACCCACCGAACCGGTGTCACTGACGGTGACCGCAACGGTCTGCTGACGAAGGAAGGCCTCCACGGACACCGTTCTGCGTGGCTCACTGTGACTGCCATGTTCGATCGCATTGGTCACCGCTTCGCCAGTTGCCAACAGGATGTCCCGTTCGCGACGCGGGACGACGGCAATGGAGTTCAGCCAATTCTCCAACTTGCCGCGCGCGATGGGGATCTGAGCCGGCGTAGCCGGCAGGACGGTGGCGAAGCTTTGCGCGGCTGCGTGGCTTGGACGTAGCGCGAGCACCACGACGTCGTCGAGGTAGCCGGCTGGCGGGGTCATCCGGTACAGCAACTCGGTACAGACGGATTCGACCGGAAGGTCGGCGCAGTCGGCGGCTGCGGACTTCAGCCGGGCGAATCCGTCGTCGAGCGTCTCGCCGGCCCGCTCGATGAGTCCGTCGGTATAGAGCAGGATCAAGCTTCCCGGTGGCAGGTCTGCCGTTGCGGTGGCGTCGGCCGAGTGGTTTTCCGCGATGGCTACCGGGGGACGCCGGCCAAACTCGAGGAAGACCGGAGGACGGTCGGGAGGAACCAGCAACGGATAGGGATGCCCGGCGCAGCTATAGCTGATGGTGGCGCCACCCATCTCAGGTCCGGTCTCGACGAGGGCGTAGGCGACCGTCGCGCAGCGTGCGCCCGTGACGCTGGCTGCATATCTGTCCAGGGCGCCCAGAACCGCGGCCGGTTCGGCGGCGGTGAGCGCCAAGGCGGCGACCGCGGCACGCAGCCTGCTCATCACGATTGCGGCAGCCAAGCCGTGTCCGACGACGTCACCGACTGATATCCCGATCCTGCCCGCGCGGTCCAACGGGGTGACCGAATACCAATCGCCGCCGACACGCATCGCTTCGCCTGCTGGTTGGTACACGGCCGCTACGACTGCGGCGGTCGAGCCACGATCCAAGTCGAGCAGATGCTCTTGGAAGTCGACGGCGATGCGGTGTTCGCGCGCCATGATGCGGACCCGGTCCAGGGCCGACTGGGTGAGTTCGGCCATCCGGCGAAACGTATCGAGTTCGGCGGCTTCGAACCGGCGCGGCGTAGGCCATAGCAAGGCCAGCACCCCCATGACGCGACCCGAATTATCCCGCAACGGATGAGCCACGCATGCGCGAACGCTGGCTGCGGAGTCCTGCACGGCGTGCTGATAGCGCGGAGGGAGTTCGAAGGTGTCGGTGATGACCATCGGCTCACCGCTGCGTATGACGTCAACTCCGACCAACGGGGAATCGAGTGCGGCCACGTGGTAGCGGTCGCGCAGTTCCGCGGGAAGGTCGCCGGCGTATTCGAACCGGGCGTGGTCCTCCCCATCGATAACTCCGATCGTCACGGCGGCAGCATCGCCGGAACCAAATGGGGAGTTGAGCAAGGCATCCAATATTCCGGCGACCGAGTCGGTGGCCTGCAGCACGGAGTCGAGTTGCACCAGATCGGAGGCGAGTCTCAGCTGCACCTCACGCCGCTGGCGGTCGCGCTCGCGGGCAACCGCGGACAACCTCGACGCCACTCGGTCGACTAGCTCCTGCGAGCGGAACGGCTTCGGCAGGTAGTCGTCGGCCCCACCGGCGAAGCCTTCGTTGACGGCCTCCGCACCGGCCCGGGCGGACAGCATGAGGACCGGCGTAGCCGCCAGTGCCGGATCTGCGCGAATGGCCGCAACCAATTCGAAGCCGTCGAGGCCCGGCATCATCACATCCGTCACGATCGCGTCCGGGTGCAGGTTGCGGGTCGCGGTCAACGCCGACTCGCCGTCGGCGACAAGAACCGTCTCCCAGTGGGCCGACAGCACTCGGTCCAGGTGAGCCCGCATGTCGGCGTTGTCGTCCGCGATCAGCACCAACTGGCGAGGCTCGTCGGGCACGGCCGTCACACCACCAGGGCCCGAACTCGACATCAGCCACTGACTTGCCTCGGCCACGTACGGATTGGTCTCATCCAGTAGCCTCGCAGGCGACTGATCGACCGCCGTGCCCGCGACCGATCGCGGCAGCCGGATGGTCACCGTTGTTCCGCGATCCAGTTCGCTGTCGATCTCCACCGTTCCGCGTTGCAGCTCGACAAGCCCGCGTACCAGTGAAAGTCCGATTCCGGTGCCCTCGACGCTGCGGCCGTGTACGTTGTCGGCCCGGTAAAAGCGCTCGAAGAGGCAGTCTAGGTCCTCGGCGGCGATCCCAACTCCGGTGTCGCGCACCGCAACACGACAGTGTGTGGATTCGGCGTGCACTTCGACCGAAATCGAGCCTCGCAGGGTGTATTTGACCGCATTGGAAAGCAGGTTGAGAACGATCGTTTCCCACATGCCCGGATCGATGTCCGCCAGCGCCGGACCGCAGTCCAACACGAGATCGAGTCCCGCCCGATGACAGAGCTCGGTGAACGACGACGCTATATCCCAGGTAAGTGCGCCGACATCAGTACACACCAACCTCGCGTTCGCCCGCCCGGCTTCGATGCGGGAGAAGTCGAGCAACGAGTCGACCAAGCGCTGCAGACGCCGCGCATTACGCCCCGCGGTTCGCAACCGATCTGCCAGGACGGTTTGCGGCGCCGCATCGGATAGCGCATCGTCGAGCGGCCCGAGCAGCAGGGTCAGCGGCGTGCGGAACTCGTGGCTGACGTTGGTCAAAAACGCGGTCTTCGCCCGATCCAGTTCGGCGAGCGCATCGGCTCGCTGCCGTTGCTGCTCATAGGAGGCGGCGGATGCCAACGCCGACGACAGCTGGTCGGCGAGCAGCTGGCAAAAGCCGCGGTACTGCGAATCCAGGGGGCGCCGTGGACTTGCTCCGACCACCAGCGCCCCGGTATTCGAGCCCTCGCCAAGCGGCAACACCAGGGCCTGCCGAGGACAGTTCTCGCCGAGAACCTCCGTGATGCCAGGTATGACCACCTCGAGCTCGTCGACCAGGTGCGCGGTCGCCCGTGAACGTGGCCTCGCGTCCCAGCCCGTCAGCTGGGCCAGCGAGTTCGGCAGCAGCGGCAGGACCGAGGGCGTCGCTCCCCGCAGCGTGCTGTCTTGCTCCCCCGCTCCGTCGCCCGCCCCATCCCCGTTCCCGGCCACGTACACGGCAATGAACGGCAAGTCCAGGGGTTGCGCGCCACACACCGCGACGGCACTGCTCACGGCGTCATCGATGGCATGGGTGTGCATGACGGCGCTCGCCACCGCATTGAGGAGGTGGAGCCGACGCTCGCTCAGCACCCGGTCGGTGGTTTCCCTGACTGCGCAGAAGATTCCGTAAACTCCCCCGAAACTGCCGATCAGCGGACTGTAGCTGAAGGTGAAGTACCGCTCCTGCGGCTCGCCCCCGGTCACCAGCGGCAACATCAAGTCGTCGGACCAGGTCGCGACGCCGGTGGCGATGACGCTGGTGAGCATCGGGTAAATCTGTCCCCAGATGTCCCACCACACCTGCTCCCCGGGGCGGCCCAATGCCGCGGGGTGCTTGTCACCCAGGATCTGCGCGTAGGCGTCGTTGTAAATCAAGAAAAGATCCGCCGGCCCCAACCACAGCACGATGGGAAACCGCGAAGTCAGAGTCACCGCCACTGCCGCGCGCACCTCGGCCGACCAACCATCCGGCCTACCGAGCGGATGGGCCGCCCAGTCGAACTCGGCGAACCGGCGGCCCATCTCACCGCCTAACGCGACCGCAGCCGAAAGGTCAGCCGGTAGCGGGTTCATTGTTATTGCTTGCGCTACAGCGCATCGGACAGCGTCGGGTAGACCTCGAGGATGCGATCCAGCTCCGTCACCTCAATCGGGCGAAGCACATTGTCATGATCGGCTACCAGCCGGACCGATGTACCGGTTGCCCTGCCTTCTTCGTGGCACTCGAGTACCGCGTTCAAAGCTGCGCTTCCGAAGAAGTCGACCGATTGTAGATCGACGATGACCAGCCGGGCCGGGTGCGTCGCGGCCAGCTTTAGCGCGGCGGTCAGGTGAGCGGTGAGCTCGTCGACGGTGCTGGAGTCGACATCGCCTTTGACGCGCACGAGTACAGCGTCCTCACGGGCCTCGTGGTCGACCGCCAACAATTCCATGCCTTTCACCGCAGCGCCCGGGTACGCAGCATGCACCGTGCAAGATGTCTCGCAGCTTAACCCCGACCAACCTGCCGCGTTCGGGTATTGCGGGCGGCTATCCAGCGGGCTCGGCAGGGATCCGTTCGTGCACCGTCAGCAACACATGGTCGAACTGACTTTGGACGGCAGCCGTCGGGGATGTCAGGGTTGTGATATCGGCGAGCAGTTGCTTTGCCAGCGCGCGCAGCTTCGTATTGGTCTCTTGCGACCGCCACTGCAGGACACGGAAGGCCTGTTCGGCGCTGACCCGGTAGACATACATCAGCACGCCCTTGGCCTGCTCGATCGCCGCGCGGTTCTCGAATAGGTCCGGCAGGGCCGCGTCGAGCACTTCCTGTCGAGTCTCGTGCCGGGTCTCGTCGAAGGTGTTGGTGAGGTCGATGTAATAACCGGCGGTGCCCAATACCGCGCCGGACTCGTCCAGCATGCGATCGGCTACCACAATCGCGTCGTGCACGTTGCCCGCGGTGTCGACAAACCGGTGACGACTTGAAAACGACTCCTCCGACCGCAACGCGTAGTCCAGCAGATCCTGGACGTGCGCACGGTCGTCGGGATGCTTGTGCGCCAACAGCAGTTTCGTCGTCGGCACTACGGTCCCCGGTTCGTAGCCGTGCATCCTGGCCACCTCGTCGGACCATTCCCAGCGTTGACCCACGAACCAGAAGCGGAAGGTGCCGACGTCCAGGTACTTGGTGGCAGCCTCGATCGCGCCGGGCTGCTGCTTGCGGGTCCCGGTCGCTGCACCCGTTCGCCTGGGCTGTTGCACGTTTGCATCTTCCCACTCGGCGGGTACGCCCGGCTAGCGCCTTAGCAGAAAGGCGGTCTCATCATCGAGATTCGCAGTGATTTCTACCGGTCCCTCCGCCCGCATGCCGCGGATGGTCCGCGGTGGGGGTAACGTCGCGTGCGGGCGATCGAACCAATTGGATAAGACGCGGGAGCGCACGCCGAGTGCGCTGAGAGGACGGCTCGGGGCCGTCGACCGTACGAACCTGACCGGGTAATGCCGGCGTAGGGAGATGAAAAAATGACCGTTACCGTCGTACCGTCCGTAACTACCGGTCCCATCGCAGGCAGCAGCAAGGCCTACCGCGATGTGGACGGGGTGCCAGGTGCCAGAGTGCCGTTCCGTCGGGTGCATCTGTCCACCGGAGACCACTTCGACCTCTACGACACCTCCGGGCCCTACACCGATCCGGACGCGGTGATCGACCTGACGTCGGGTCTGCCGGCGCGGCCCGGGGTGGTCCGTGACCGCGGCACTCAGCTGCAGCGGGCCCGCGCCGGCGAGATCACCGCGGAAATGGCGTTCATCGCCGCCCGCGAGGACATGCCCGCCGAGCTGGTGCGCGACGAGGTCGCCCGTGGCCGCGCGGTGATCCCGGCCAATCACAACCATCCCGAGAGCGAGCCGATGATCATCGGCAAGGCGTTCGCGGTCAAGGTCAACGCGAACATCGGCAATTCGGCGGTGACGTCGTCGATCGCCGAAGAGGTGGACAAGATGGTGTGGGCCAGCCGCTGGGGTGCAGACACCATCATGGACCTGTCCACCGGCAAGAACATCCACGAAACCCGCGAATGGATCCTGCGCAATTCCCCGGTGCCGGTCGGCACGGTGCCGATCTACCAGGCGCTGGAAAAGGTCAAGGGCGATCCGACCCAACTGACCTGGGAAATCTATCGCGACACCGTGATCGAGCAGTGTGAGCAGGGTGTCGACTACATGACCGTGCACGCCGGCGTGCTGCTGCGGTACGTGCCGCTGACCGCCAAGCGCGTCACCGGCATCGTCAGCCGCGGCGGGTCGATCATGGCGGCCTGGTGCCTGGCCCATCATCAGGAGTCGTTCCTCTACACCAACTTCGCGGAGCTCTGCGATATTTTCGCGCGCTACGACATCACCTTCTCACTCGGCGACGGGCTGCGGCCAGGGTCGATCGCCGACGCCAACGACGCCGCGCAGTTCGCCGAACTGCGCACCCTGGGCGAGCTGACCAAGATCGCGAAATCCCATGGCGCACAGGTGATGATCGAGGGCCCGGGACACATCCCGATGCACAAGATCGTGGAAAACGTGCGGCTGGAAGAAGAGCTGTGCGAGGAGGCCCCGTTCTACACGCTGGGTCCGCTGGCCACCGACATCGCGCCGGCCTATGACCACATCACCTCGGCGATCGGCGCGGCCATCATCGCCCAGGCCGGCACCGCGATGCTGTGTTACGTGACCCCGAAGGAACACCTCGGGTTGCCGGACCGCAAGGACGTCAAGGACGGGGTGATCGCGTACAAGATCGCCGCGCACTCTGCGGACCTGGCCAAGGGTCATCCCCGCGCCCAGGAGCGCGACGACGCGCTGTCGACGGCGCGGTTCGAGTTCCGCTGGAACGACCAGTTCGCACTGTCGCTGGATCCCGACACCGCACGGGAGTTCCACGACGAGACGCTGCCGGCCGAACCGGCCAAGACCGCGCACTTCTGCTCGATGTGTGGCCCCAAGTTCTGCTCGATGCGCATCACCCAGGATGTCCGCGACTATGCGGCCGCACATGGGCTCGACAGCGAGGAAGCGATCGAAGCGGCCATGGCCGAGGGTATGGCTGAAAAATCGCGCGAGTTCGCCGAGCACGGCAATCGGGTGTACCTGCCGATCGCGCAGTGAACTACCTGCCCCTGCCGCCGCCGGGCACCACCCCGCTGCGGGTGCTGTCCATCGCCGGTTCGGACTCGGGGGGCGGCGCGGGTGTCCAGGCCGATATGCGCACCATGGCGTTGCTGGGTGTGCACGCGTGCGTCGCGGTTACCGCGGTGACCGTGCAAAATACGTTGGGGGTCAAGAGCTTTCACGAAGTGCCCGACGATGTCGTCGCTGACCAGATCGAAGCCGTGGTCACTGATATCGGCATTCAGTCTGCCAAGACCGGGATGCTGGCGACCTCGGACATCATCAGCACGGTGGCCGCCACCTGGCGCAGGCTTGAGTTGACGGTTCCGCTCGTCGTCGACCCGGTGTGCGCGTCCATGCACGGAGACCCGCTGCTGGCGCCGTCGGCCCTGGATTCGCTTCGCGATCAACTGTTTCCGTTGGCCACGCTGGTGACACCGAACCTCGACGAGGTGCGGCTATTGGTAGATATCGACGTCATCGACTCGACATCGCAGCGCGCGGCGGCAAAAGCCCTGCTTGCGCTGGGCCCACGGTGGGCACTGGTCAAGGGCGGACACCTGCGCTCATCGCAGCGCAGCTGCGACGTGCTCTACGACGGTGCCGACTTCTACGAGTTCGACGCAGAGCGCATGCATACCGGTAACGACCACGGCGGTGGTGACACGCTTGCGACCGCGGTCGCTTGCGCGCTGGCACACGGATACACCGTGCCGGACGCGGTCGGGTTCGGGAAGCGATGGGTCACCGAATGCTTGCGCGCCGCCTATCCGCTGGGTCGTGGCCATGGCCCGGTCTCCCCGCTGTTTCGGCTGTCATGAATCTCGAGCCGATCGCGGGTGTCGCGCACCAGCCCACCGGGTCTCCACAAGGCATCGTCGTATTGACCCACGGCGCCGGTGGCAGCCGGGAATCCCAGCTGTTGCAACAGGTTTGCGACGAATGGGCGCGACGTGGCTGGCTCGCAGTGCGGTACAACCTGCCCTACCGACGGCGCCGGCCCACCGGTCCGCCGCCCGGCTCGGGAACGGCCGACCGCGCCGGGATCGTCGAAGCGATAACGTTATGCCGCGGCCTTACCGGCGGCCCGCTGATCGCCGGCGGACACTCCTACGGCGGCCGGCAGACATCCATGGTGGTTGCCGCCGACCGAGCACCGGTGGACGTACTGACGCTGTTTTCCTATCCGGTCCACCCGCCGGGTAAACCGGAGCGCCCGCGCACCGAACATCTGCCCGACATCACGGTGCCTACCGTATTCACCCACGGAACGTCGGATCCCTTCGGCACGCCGGCCGAGGTGCGCGATGCCGCGGCGATGATCCCCGCACGAACCGAAGTCGTCGAAATCACCGGCGCGCGACACGACTTGCGCTCGAAGACCCTCGACGTGCCCGCGCTCGCGGTCGATGCGGCGCTGCGGCTGCTGTGATTTATTCAGTTCAAACTGGACAGTTTTAACTGTCTAGTTTATGATTGTTGAGGTGGATGGCGTTGGCGACTCCGCCGCAACGGTCGCCCGTGATCTGCGGGTGCTGTTCAGCCGGCTGCGACGCCGGTTGAGGGATGTGGCAATTGGCGACGATCTGACGCCGTCACAGACGGCGGTGCTCACCCGGCTCTGGAAAGAGGGTGCTTCATCGGCCAGCGCGCTGGCCGTTGCAGAGCAGGTGCGTCCGCAGTCGATGGCCACCATAGTGGCCGCCCTCGACCAACGCGGGCTCATCGAGCGCACACCCGATCCCGAAGACGGTCGGCGCCAGGTGGTCTCGTTGACCGAGGCAGGCCGGAAGCACGCCGAAAGCGACCGTCAGGTGCGACAGGAGTGGCTGGCACGCGCAATGCAAGAGCGGTACTCCGAACCCGAGCGCCGCATCATCCTTGACGCGTTGTCACTGCTCGAGCGCTTGACCGAACAATGAAAGGGCAATGACTGCAATGGAATTGGGAGTGCACTTCATCGATTTTCTGCCAGGAAATGCAGCGGCGCTGGGCCCGACGCTGGCCGACGCGGCCAAGGCCGCCGAGCAGGGCGGTGCGACGATGTTCACCCTGGCCGACCATTTCTTCCAGATGGAGAATGTTGGACGCGCCGACGATCCGTTCCTCGAGGGCTATACGTCTTTAGGTTTCCTGGCCGGACAGACGACGACGATCGACCTGACTCTGCTGGTCACCGGAGTCACCTATCGCTATCCGGGAGTCCTGGCCAAAGCGGTCACCACACTTGACGTGCTGTCTGGCGGCCGGTCCATGTTAGGACTCGGCGCGGCGTGGTACGAACGCGAACATGCCGCCCTCGGCATTCCGTATCCGCCAGTAAGCGAACGCTTCGAGATGCTCGAAGAGACGCTGCAGATCTGCCGGCAGATGTGGAGCGAGAATAACGGGCCGTACCACGGCAAGCACTATCAGCTCGCCGAGACAATCTGTGAGCCGCAACCGATTCGGCGGCCGCCGTTTCTGATCGGCGGTGCGGGCGAGAAGAAGACACTCCGGCTGGTCGCGCAGTACGCCGACATCTGGAACAGCACGGTGTCGGACGTTGACGAGCTCACGCACAAGATCGACGTGCTGAACCGCCACTGCGACGCGGTGGGCAGAGATCCCGGCGAAATCCGCAAGACGGTCGGCCTTTTCACCGACCCCTTCGAGGACACCGGTGGCTACCTGAAGACTCTGGAACGCTACGCCGAGCTGGGTGTTGAAATGATCAATATCGGTCCCCTACCCGGAAACCCCGACCCCGTCGGCTTCATCCGCCGCCTCGGCGATCAACTGATACCGAGGCTCGCTGAGATCGACTGAGGCACGTTAGCCGGGATAGCGCGAGTAGCACGCGTCCATGTGGCCGCCCACCCCGCCACGGAACGCGGCTATCCGGGTGAAACCGCCCGGCACGCTGGTCCCGTCCGCGTCGCTGGCGACCAGGTGGTTGGTGAGTAGCCCGGAAACGGCTTTGTCGAGATCACCGGCGGTCAGCAGAAGCTGGTTGTGGGACGGCAGGTCGATGGGCTCGGCCACCTTGCGGTGCACAACACCGGTCAGGCACGCGGTCCGCAGCGCGGTCCACGGGCTCTGCATCGGTAGGTCGCGTTCATGCTGCACCGCCAACGCGTACCTCGACATCACGATCGACAGGGCGGTGTCGTCGCCTTGCGGCAGAGTATGTTCCTTCTCGTCGGCGACCTTACCCATCGTCGCCAGTCCGGGCAGGTCGACCACGATGGTGTTGGTGGCTGGACAGTAGGACGCCGGCGGGCTGGCCTTGGCATCCGGGCAATCGGCCGGCTTGTAGGACAACGCCGGCGGATTCTTGGGGGAGAAGATTGTTCCCAACAGCTCCATCAGCGTCGACAAGGTGTCTTCGTTGATCGGGACTTCACCGGTCTCCGGGTCTCCGTTGGTATCGACCCGCAAGGCCGTCGGCAGGTCACCGCGGCGCTGCTCGATTTCCTGCTCGTTGATCCCCGCACAGGCCGAGGCGCCGCTGATGAAGCCCATCTGGAAGGCACTGACCCGATCCAAGGCCGACCCATGTTCGTCGTCGTTTTCGGTATCGGCGTCCATAACCGGGTCACGGGTGGTGATGATTCCCGCCAGCACGTGGTCGAGCCCGTCAGCGGTGCTCAGCGTGAAGCGCGGCGACTTACCCTCGGCGACCCAGAACAGATAGACGCCCGCGAAACAATCGGCCTGCTGCTCGCGAACGATGGTGGGGTCTTTTCTGGTCACCAGTTTCGCCATCTGCTGCAACGCGTGCCCGAATTCGTGTGCCAACACACCATTGACGGACATGTCGCCGAAATAGCGTTGCGCGACGGGCATGAATACCCCGCGATCCCAGGCGATCAAGTTGCAGCGCGAGGTGAAAAAGGCGTTGACGAGCTTATAGGTATCGCTGTGGCAAACAATCGGGCTGGTTGGATCATTGGAGTCGTAGGACACCAGCTTGCCGACTGGAAGGAAAGTTCCTTTCAGCGATTGGGTATAAACCGACTTCCAGTACTCCTCGATGTCGTTGACCGATAGCAACGACAACTTGTCGATAGCCCCGTTGTCGGTGTTGACCACCCTGCCAGTCGGACTGGGTGCGTGCGAACGGATCCCGCTGGGACCGTTGGTCGCGGGCAGACCCCCCACCCGGAACGGGTCGTTGAGCATAGACAGGGCCCGCCCGTCGACGAAAGTGGTGCACCCCGCCGCCACGAGTACCGCCCCTGCGCAGGCGACTGCCGCCTTCACCGAAGCCATCGCCGTGGCAAAGCGACCACCGGCCAACTGACGTCGATTCCGCGTGCGATTATTCATGACCAACCTCATCCCGACCGGCGTGCACGGCAGCATCAAAGGGATCTCATTCTAGATCCGTTGGCTTTACGGTGACGGCCCAAAATGAAAGCCGCGGTTTAACCACCAACGTCGGACTCGTTACGGCCGTTGCGAAATGAACGGCTCGGCTGGCATTCGAGGAATACTCCTCAGAAGACATCCCAGGAGCTTGGATGTCAAGCGGCGACAGTTCGTCGATTCTGGTTGTGGTGTGACCAGGCGGTTGCCTCGTCGTAATGCGTGCGCGTTTTCAGGCAGCCGTGCAGGATGCCGACCAGCCGATTGGCGAGCTGGCGCAGTGCGGGGTGGTGGTCGAGGCCGCGGGCGCGCTGTTTGTCGTAGTAGGCGCGGGCACCGGGCGAAGCCTGCAACGCGGACTGAGCTTGTGAGATTAAGGCGTCGATCAGCCGATCGTTGTGCACGTATCGGGCGAGAGCGATCTTGCGCTTTCCCGACTGGCGGGTGATTGGGCTGGTTCCGGCATAGTTCTTGCGTGCCTTCGTATCGGCGTAACGCCCTGGGGCATCCCCAAATTCGGCGAGCACCCGAGCCGCGAGTAGCGGTCCCATCCCAGGCTGGGACAGGATGATCTCAGCGTCCGGGTGCCGGCCAAAATGCTCCTCCACCTGCCCATGCAGGGTCTTGATCTGCTCGTTGAGCACGCCGAGTATCGCTACAGCCGAGCGGGTGGTAGCGGCATATGCGCCGGTAATCACCGTGTCGCGACCGATCTGCTCGCCGCGCAGCACGGTCTGGATCCGTGTGGTCTTAGTGTCGATGTCGCGGCGGCGGGCGTGTTTGAGTGCGGCACGGATTTGGCTGCGGTTCAGCTTCGCCGCCGACGCCGGATCAGGGGCCTTGCCGAGCAGCTCGAGCGCGTCGGGAGCGTCCAGGTCGTCAAACGCCTCAAGCGCAGCAGGGAAGTACTCGCGTAGCGCATGTCGCAGCCGCTGGGTGTGGCGGGTGCGTTCCCAGATCAGCGTCTTGTGTGTTCGCGCAACCACTTTCACCGCTTCGGCGTCGGGACTGTCGGCCGCGACCGAGCGCAGCTGATGCGCATCGGTGCGGACCATGTCGGCCAGCATGTGCGCATCAGCGGTGTCGCTTTTCGCGCCGGACACCCCGTGCCGTTCCCGGTACCGAGCCGCCTGCAGCGGATTGACCGCGTACACGGTGTAACCCGCCGCGATCAGCGCAGCCACCCACGGCCCGCGGTCAGTTTCGATCCCGACCAGCACCTCGGCCTCCTCGGTGTCCTCTCGGAGTTGATCGCCGATCAACGCGTGCAGCCGAGCGACCCCGGCCGCGCCCTCTGGCAACCGTGCCTTGGCCAGCGTGCGCCCCGCCTGGTCCATCAGTTCGACATCGTGATGCTCCTCGGCCCAGTCGTCTCCCACGAACAACAATGCACCCTCCCATCTGCGGTTATCGGATCACACAAGCAGCGCAGGAGAACTCTCGGCGACCTAATGAACCAGTGCTCACGCCGCCTCGGCGGGCACGACATCCCATCAGCGATCCATTCTCCCGGCGAACCGGCGGGGGCACGATCTTCTCTTAGGACTCGAACAACTCGACGTCCAGGGCGGTGAAGTGCTCACCCACCAGCCGCTACCAGTAGCGAGTCTGCCGGATGACCGACCCGCTAACTCTCATTAGGGCGGTGGTTCGTCGTTGGCGGGTGGCGCCGGGCCGGCCTGTGCGACTTGGGCGACTAACCGGGTTTGGCGGTTGTGGTGGCGTTCGGCTGCGATGCGGTGGGCTCGGTTTTGTGCGCGGGTGGTGGTGCGCAGCGGCATCATCGCGGTTTTGTCGCCGCAGCGGTCGGCGAGGGCGAGTTCGACGGCGGGCAGGTCGCCGGTGGGGGTGCACAGGGTGGGGAACAACAGCGCACTGCCCGGGGTGGTGACGTAGACATGCCCGGAGGGCAGCGTCCAGATCACAGTTCCGTCTGGTAGCTGTCGGTCTTGCCAGCCCCAGAATGTCTTCATCAAATGATGAAGGCGGCAAAGGCATTTCACGTTCGACGGGTGGGTGGCCCCGCCGTCGCCGAACGCGATGGTGTGGTCGAGATCGCATTCGGTGGCCGGGCGGTCGCAGCCCGGCGCCCGGCAGGTCAGATCGCGCGCCCGCACGAACGCCGCCAGGTTGGCCGACGGGGTGTAGTGGGGTTCGGCGCCGACCGGCGCGATCAACGGCCGCAGCCTGCTGTTCTTCGCCAATTCGGCCACCATCTGGGCCGGGATGAGCCCGTCTGCGCCCAGCACCGATGCCGGTGTGGCGCTGCGACGCTGCAGCGTGGCTTGCTCGGCCACCACATGAATGACCACCGGGCTCGCGCGACGCGCACCGGCCGCACAGTCGGCGGCCGCGCACCGGCAGCCCAGCCGGTCGGCCCCGGCGGCCAGCGCGCCCAGCGCGTCGGCGCGCCGCTGCTCGCGGGTGCGCGGGTCATCCGCACACACCGTGGCGGCCAGTGCATCTAGTCGCTGATCCAGCGCCTGGGCGTCGGTGGCGAAGAGCCTGCCATACAGCTCGGCCATCCCGGCGTCGGACTCCCAGATCGAGACTTGCCGGTCACTGATGGCCTCGGCGTGGCGGCGCACCGCATCCCGATCGGCCCTGGCCACGATTCGGTCGACCTCGCCGGCCAGCTTGCCGCGCGTCATCGATGGCCACCGCGACGCGCGCAGCGCCAGCTCGGCATCCACCCGGGCCAGCACCGCGGGATCGGTGATCAGGTCGGTGCGATACACGATGGTCTGAAACAGCCGATAGTCAATGTCGCCGGCCCTAAACACCGCGGCTACCCGCGGTAGCCGCTCGCGCATCGCCAACGCGTAGCGTAGGTAGCTGCCCGCCATCGCCAGACTGGTCTGAAACGCGGCCGCGACCTCGGCGCTTACCGCCGCCCAGGTATCTACCGCCCAATCTGCATGCTCCCCGAACTCCGCCCGGCGCAACTCGAACAACTCCCCAATCGCATCCAGGCGATCAGCAGCCGATCGGGCTTCCGCGCGCCAGGCGGCGCACATCCGATCAATCAGCGCACGCGGGCTGGCGGCATCTTGCGGCAACTGTTCGAACATATATGCGGCTCCTCAGGTTGTTGTGGGTAGCTTGACCTGCAGTCCGCCGAGGCAGAGGTAGATCATCGAGGTCAGTGTTTGGGCTGAGTGGTGTCCGTAGCCGCGGGCGTTGATGAGTCGGATTTTGGCGTTGATGCCTTCGATGAGGGCGTTGGAGATGCCCAGTTCGATAGCGGTGGTGACTTCTTCGAAGTAGACCTCGAGGCGCTTGGCCAGGTGAACGAAGGCGTTGATGCGGCTACGTTTGGCCGTGGTGATCCAGCGGCGCAGATACTGGCGGGTACCGCCGGGTGGGTGATCGAGGCGGTAGACGTCGCGCAGTTGCTCTTTGAGTGTCCAGGCGCGGCCGATGCGGCGGTTGGTGCGCGCGATCTGGTTGACCAGGGTGCGTTTGTCGTCGGTGAGGTTGTTCTCTCCGGTGCGTAGCGCCCAACGGGTGGCCTTCCAGTCTGGGGTGCTCATCGAGGCTCGGCCGGGCCCGGTGGCGGCCTCGGCATACACCCGGTCCAAGGCCCGGTTGACCCATTGCATGATGTGGAACGGGTCATAACAGATAACCGCTTGGGGAGCATGGGTGCGGGTGGCGCTGCTATAGGCCTTGGAGACATCCATGCTGACCACCTCGATACCTGACAAGATCGAATCCGGTTGGGATTGATAGAAATTCGCCAATGATTCCTCGCTGCGTCCGGGCTGGATGTCGATGACGGTGCCGGTGTCGTGATCACCGACGACGGTCAGGTAGCGGTGCGGGTGGCGGTAGCAGACCTCATCGACACCGATCCGATACAGCGCCTCGAGCCGACGTGCGTCGAGCAGCTCGGCCACCCCGCGGTTGATGATCGCGGTGACGGTTTCCCAGCCGCAACGCATCAGGGTGGCCACCGAGGTGCGGTCGGTGCGCTGGGCCAGCCACAGCACCATGTCCTCGAAATCGCGGGTATGCCGTGCCCCCGGGCGCGCCCAGGGCAACTCCTCGGTGCGCACCCCGCAGTCCGGGCAATCCACCCGGCGGATCTCATAGACCAGCCACAACCGATGCCGGCCCAGGTCCAGGTGCCGCCAGCGGCGTCGCCGCCGGTCGTAGGCCGACCTGCTGAGCATCCCGCATGGGCAGGTCAGCAGCCGGGCGCGCGGGCGCAGGGTGACTTCGACGTCGCGCTCACCGATGACGACATCGGTCACCCACGCCCCGGGGATCTGCAGCAGACGGTTAAATGCAGTACTGACGCGCACGCGGGTCGTCCTCCAGGTTGAGGTTGGTGTGGTAACCCCGAAACCTAGAGCCACACCCCGTGCGCGTCCCTCATTTCATCCGCGAAAAGCCGACAGCCTTAAGCCACAACAAAAACCACCGCTGATCAGCACAAAGGCGCCCACGAAAACCCGTGGAGCGCCACATATATTCGACACTAGCAGCGCCCACTGACACTGACGCCACTCAAGCCGCTACGGCACCCGAGTGCGATGCCGCTTGTCATGGGGCGGGACGCCGTTGACGCCGCCGATTGATTCCGCATAGCTGCCCACTGCGAACGCCACTCCAGAACCCATGACCGCCAATGCTTCCCGGTTGATGTTGTCGACCGTGTCGCGCGAGCTCTGGTAGTTGGGGTCGAACGGGACACCGGCCTGACCGCCCCATAGTCTGCCCTGCACAGTGGTTTTCGTCTGCGAAGCACCGGCGGTCATACCCCCGATCGGCACGCCCGCGACCATGAAGGGGTGGTAGTCGGTCCTGGTGTTCAACGGCATATCGGCGGGCCGCTTTCCGGCCAGGTACAGATAGCCGGCCAAGGTGCGCTCGATGCCAGCCGAACCTTCGGGCACATCTCCGAATGCCACACCGGCCCCGGGCGGACCGGACTGATCGCCGTCATCGGTGAAGAAGCCCGCGTTCGGTGAACCCAGCATGGTGAAGTTCAGGTACATCGCGATGTCGTTGAGTTGATCGCGATCAATGCCGAAGACGTAATCCATGACGCCGTTGAGCCCGTCCTCTTCGGCTCCCCAGAACGCGAACCGCACCGCGTTGTTCACCGGGGCCAACGGACCAAGCTGCAGCGCTGTTTCCAGCACCGCGGCCACCCCGGACCCGTTGTCGTTGATGCCCGGACCGCCACGCGGGCTGTCGAGATGCGCGCCGACCATAATCACCTCATGCGGCGAGCCGGTCCTGGTCTGCGCCAGCACGTTTCGCGATGTGATCTTGATGTTCTCGGCATCCAGCACCAGACGTATTGGCGCGGCATTGCGTGCTAGTGCGGCGGCGCCGTAAGCACCGACAACGGCGACCGGCACGGTCAGCTGCTTGAAGTAACCGGGGCTGAACAACGTCGGTGGAGCTCCCTGGCCCTGAGGCGCGCTGAGCACGATCAGCGCTGCAGCGCCCTTGGCCACCGCGGTGTTCTGCTTGTCGACCACCGAGCAGCGAGTGTCGTCGACGACGGCGATCGCACCCCTGGGTAGCACGGCCGGGTAATCGCCGGCTGCGCAGCCGGAAGGCTGCGTCGGCCGCACCGGCTGCCCGGTCAGGCCGCCGGGCGGTGTCTGGACCAGCAGCGAGGCCTGGTCGACCTGATAGCTGCGGCCGGCAACGGTCAGCACCGGCTTACCTGGCGAAACGGTATACAGCCGGTCGAACTGCGGCGTCGATACCTCAAAACCTCTGTCGCGCAATGCCTTCGCCACATACTCGACGCTGGCGTCGTAGCCCGGCGTGCCCTCTGCCCGGTTCCCTTTGTTGGCGTTGGCGATATCCTGCAGCGCGCGCAGGTGGGTGAACATCCGGTCTGCGGTCACCTTTCCGGCCAATCCACGACCCAGATCCGGTGCCGCAGCCGGCGGCCCCGGCCGCGGCGACGAGCATCCCGCCAGCAGCCCTGTCACCAGCAACGCCGCGCTCAAAAGACGGATCATGGCCCCGATCATGGTTTAGCAAGCACGTTGCGCGTACGGTCCGCCAGGATCGGAACCCCGTTTCGTCCGCCGATATCCTGCGCGTACAGAGCCACCGCGTAGGCGACGCCGCCACCGTTGATGCCCAGCGAGGTGCGGTCGATGTGGTCGAGGGTGTCAGTCTTCTGGTGATAGTTGGGATCGAACGGCTCGTTGGCGGTCCCGCCCCACAGTTTGGCCTGCTCGCCGGACTTCTTGACCTCCGCGCCGGAGAACAGGCCGCCCGCCGGGATACCCGCCAGGGTGAATCCGTCGTAGTCGGAGCGACCATCGAACGAGGTGTCCTGCGCGGTCTTGCCGGCTGACTTCAGGTAGGTGACCAGCGTGCGCTCGACGCCGGCCGAGCCTTCCGGCACCACCGGCCGGCCGCGAGTATCCAGTGGCAGCGATTGGTCTCCGTCATAGGTGAAGTAGCCCGGATTGGGCGACGCGAGCATGTCGAAGTTCAGGTAGAGCGCAATGTCTTTGAGCCCGTCGAGGTTCAAGGACTCCACATAGTTGCGCGACCCGATCAATCCGAGTTCCTCTGCACCCCAGAAGCCGAACCGTACCGCGTTGTGTACTTGCGGTGAGTTCCCCAGCTGCACTGCGGTTTCCAGAACCGCGGCCACTCCTGACCCGTTGTCGTTGATGCCCGGTCCCTCGGGCACGCTGTCCAGATGCGCGCCTGCCATCACCACGTCGGTGGGCGACCCCGTCTTGGTCTGCGCGATGACGTTGCGGGCCTTGAAACTCTGGGCGCTCGCATTCAGCTTGATAGTGGTCGGTCCCGGCTGCGCGCGCAGCTGCACTCCGATGGACTTGGTCACGCTCACCACCGGAATCTTGACGTCGGTGTCTGCCCCTAGGGTGCCGCCCATCTGCTCCTCGTCGACGTTGTCAGCGACGATCATCGCCACGGCGCCGCGCTGTGCCGCGGCATCCTCCTTCTGGGCGAATGGGCAGGTGCCGCGGTCCACCAGCACCACCGCGCCTTGCACCGGCAGCTGGTCATACTCGGAGGCCTTACAGCCCGGGCTGTCGCCGCCGGGCGCGACCACTAGCGGCCCGCTCGCCCCGTCCCGCGGGGTGCCGAGACTGTACTCCAGCGCACGCGCCTCCACAGTCTTGCCGCCGACCGTCATCGCCGGCTTGTCGGCGTGAAAAACCCGCGCCGAGAATTCGGGCGTTTGTACATCAAAACCCCTGTTGCGCAACGCATTCACCACATAATCGACGCTGGCTTCATAGCCGGGGGTGCCCACCGCCCGCGTGCCATTGTTGGCATTGGCGATGTCCTGGAGTTTCGACAGGTGCGCCATCATCGCGTCGGTCGTGACCTTGTTATGTAACGCAGTGGCGAACTCGGCCGCGGCAGGGTTGCCAGTCGCCTGCTGCGAGTTAGCCGACCGATGGCAGCAGCCGGTCAAAAATACGGTCAGGGCGCCCACGGCGAGCACCGCCGGGATCGTCCTTGATTTGTGCACCATCGCGCCCAAGGTTAGACCGCGACTCAAGCGGCGCGCCGATCGACACGGTGACGGTCGCGGCGGACGCTCCGCGTGTCAAATCCCGATCACAGCTTGAGATCAGACGTGCAGTGCGCTGAATGGCGCAAAAGGGATGTTGCGCACCACGAACCACGCCACCACCAATGTCAGTGTCACCGCCGCAGACCAGCGATGGTGTTGCCAGCTTCGGATCCGCCTACCCACCACGCGGCCATACGTCCATGCCAGGTACGCCCACACCAACAGCACCACCGCCGCCAGGCCCAGAGCGTTGAACCTGGCGGCCGCCACCAGATTGCCGTGCATGAGGGAATACAACATACGTAGGCTGCCGCATCCGGGGCAGTCGATACCCAACAGAGCCTTTGTGGGGCATACCGGCAGCGGGCCGTTCGGCGTGGTCGGGTCACCCACCCAAATGGCGGCGCACATCAACGTCGCGGATGCGGCCACCGCCAGCGGCGCACCCAAACTCAGCGGCACCGACCCTTGGCGGGTCACCATGATCGCAACCCGGGCTTAGAACATCGCGGCAAGCATCGCCGCATTCGAATCCGAGGTGTTGTAGGCACCCGTCGCAGCCAAGATCACATTGATGACGATCACGATAAGGCCAACGACAACCGACCAGATCACCCATTTCTTGGCGCTGTCGGCAGACGCCTGCGCCTCAGCGTAACGGCCCTGTGCCCATAACCCGTTGACCTGGCTGGACTTGACGATCGCCACGATCCCGAAGGGAAGGCAGCAGAAAATCGTCACCAAAATCGACCACACCAAGTAGCTATTCGGCGCCTGCCCGGCAGGTTGCTGCGGCGGGTAACCGGGTGGAGGTGGGGGTGGTGGCTGTGTCATGGATTCTCCAGTCAAGAGAAGTAAGCTGACGTGAAGCGGTGCTTACCATACCCGAGATACGCCGCGCCGGCACCACCAATGGAAAAATCCGCTTCGGGCATGGTCACGACCTGTGCTACGGCCATTCCGCACAAATGCCCTCCGGTGTTCGAAAAGCCTTGGCTGCTTTCGGGTTTCGATATCGTTGGATACCGGGCAACGGCGGCCCAATGTCGCGGGCGCCCGCATCACCGCATGGGCCAGCGAAGTTACTCGTGGCGTGACGAGAATAATGCCCAGACAGACAATTTTCAGCGGAATGTATTGCATAGTCAGGACATAGCCCTACGATGCCTTTTAGCAAAAGCCCTGTTTCCGGTGAGCGGCGCAAATACGCTCCTGGATGCCAGCGCAGCCGCACCGTCGGTCCGACGACATTAAGGAGTCAAGGATGTCTCATCTCACCAACGCGCTGCGAGCCGCGACGGCTACAGCACTGATGGGTAGCTTTGCCTGCCTGGGCACGGCCACCGCGACCGCAGACCCCAACACCGGCAACCCATCAGATGTCAACACACTCGCCGGCTCGCTGTCGAAGGGCTATGGCCTCAACAACTGCACCGCCCAGCCGATTACCAGTGGTGAACTGGCCGCACTCACTTGCGGACAAAGCCCCGACCCCAGCGGGCCTGTCCAGGCCAAGTACATCCTGTTCAGCAACGGCGACGATTTAACCGGTTCATTCAAGGCCAGCATTAAAGACGACACCCTGACCGCGTGCGGCGACAGCGGCCAGTCACCGACGACCTGGCACCAGGGCAGCTCCACCACTAGCGCCGGACAGGTGGCGTGCGGAACCTATCAGAACGCCGCCGAAATCATCTGGACCACAGACGCCAAAAACATCTTGAGCTACATCCGCGCATCCAATACCGATGTCCCGTCGCTCTACCAGTGGTGGCGGGCCAACGGCTGACCTTCACAGTTGGGCCGCAACCAGTTCCGCCACCGCGCGCATCCCGGCACCGTTGGGGTGCAGCGGGGCCGGCCGACCCGGTAGCGGCACACCGGGTCTCGTAGTCCAAGGCTCAGTGGACCACGCGTGGTGTTGCGCGCTGGCCGCGGCGGCGCGAACGATCTCGCAGCCGGTTGCCACTGCCGCGTCGGCCGTGAGTCGTTGCAGGGTGGCGGCCACATGGCGGCCCAGGTCGGCATCTGCTTCCGAAAGCGGCGCAGCCGGCCCACCCGCAGGCGGCAGCATCGTCAGGTAGTCAACGAATAAGATCCGGGCGTCTGCGGAGCGCCGACGCAGCGCGCCACCGACCGCACACAACGCATCGAACACCTGCGCCAGGGCCCGATCACGTGTGCCACGGTCCAGCAGTTCAGATATGCGCCCACCTAGCAGCGGCAGACGCCGAGCAGCGCGCGGCAGCGAGGCGGCCATCAGCAGCGGAACGTAGCCGACGTCGTTGCCACCGATAGTGACCGTCACCAAGCTCTCCGAGCCGTCCAGTGCGGCGATTTGGGGCGGCTTGCCGTGCTGGCTCTCGGCGAGCACGTGGGCGGTGGTCGCGCCGGAAAAGGTGACGTCGACCAGTTCGAGGTTCAGTCGTTCGGCGAGCAGATGCGGGTAGTTGCGGGCCGACCGGCCTGACCGCCAAGGAGCGCCTGTGGCGCGGGGCCGGATACCGGGACCAGCGGCCATCGAACTACCCAGCGCAACATAACGTTTCATCGCGCCGGGCTGGATGCCTGCGCCCAGAACCGTTTCGGTATCCGCCCGGCCCGCCGCGCCAGATAGCCGGCGGTGACGGCGGCAGCCATCGCGGCGGCCATCGCCGGCGGATCGGCGGCCCGGGTCACCGCGGTGGCCAACAGCACAGCGTCGCAACCCAACTCCATCGCCAGCGCAGCGTCGCTGGCGGTACCGATGCCGGCATCGAGCACAACCGGAATGCCGGCCTGGGCGACGATCATCTCGATGTTGTGTGGGTTGGTGATGCCGAGGCCGGTACCGATCGGCGAGCCCAGCGGCATTACCGCCGCGCATCCGGTGTCCTCCAGTCGGCGCGCCAAGGCCGGGTCGTCGTTGGTGTAGGGCAGAACGACAAATCCGTCATCGACCAATTGCTCCGCTGCCCGGACTAATTCGATCGCATCAGGCAGCAGTGTGCGTTCGTCGGCGATCACCTCGAGCTTGACCCAGTTGGTGTTCAACGCCTCGCGGGCCAGCTGTGCGGTGAGCACCGCCTCGGCCGCGCTGCGGCACCCCGCGGTATTGGGCAGTGGCGTGATGCCAAGCCGGTTGAGCAGGTCCAGCAATCCGGTCCCGCCCTCGGCGTCGACCCGTCGTATCGCGACGGTGGTCAGCTCGGTGCCCGAGGCGATCAGCGCCTCTTCCAGCACCGCCAGGTTGGTCGCTCCCCCGGTACCCATGATGAGTCGCGAGGCGAAGCTGCGGTCGGAGATCGTCAGTTTGGAGTCAGCCACCCTGCACCGCCGTCACCACCTCAAGTCGGACCGGCTCGGCAAGCTCGGAAAGTCTTGTCGCCCAGTCCGAACGCGGCAGCACCGAGAAGTCTATTGCCACCGCGATGCCTCGGTCCGGGAACCCCAGCGACTCCAGCAACGCAGCGACAGTGGAATGCTCGTCGACCTCGACCTGTTGTTCGTTGACCACGACGATCATCGGTGGGCCCCGACCGGAACAAGTTCGGAGACAATCTGTTCGGCGGTCCATGGCGCCAGTAGGAATCCTGACCGGCCGTGGCCGGCGGCAACCAGGGTTCGCGCGTCCAGGCGTTGCACAAGTGGCAGATTATCGGGTGTCATCGGGCGCAGCCCGGCGGCACACTCAGCCAGTTCGTACTCACCCAGGGCCGGCAGCACCGCACACGCGTCATCGAGCAGGTCACGAACCCCCGACACGACCGGGGCGGTGTCGCGGCCGTGTTCGTATTGGGTGGCGCCGACGACCACCCCGTCCGCACGCGGAACCAGGTACACCTGTCGCCCGTGCACCCGGGCACGAATTACCCTCTGCAGCAATGGCATACAACCCTTTCGCCAGCGCAGACGCAGCACCTCGCCCTTCACCGGACGCACCGGCAGGCCAGGCCACAGCGCCGGTGCGTCAATGCCGTTGGCAATCACCACCGCGTCGCCCTCGACACGGGACAGGTCGTTCACCGGCGGCGCCCACCGAACTGAAAGACGCTGGCAGTCCAGGGACAGCGCGTCGAGCACCGCGCGATTGTCCACCGCCAGTTCGGTGGGCGCCCGAAAGCCGTGTCGGATGCCTTGCGCCAGCAGGGGTTCGACGTCACGGGCAGCCGACTCCCAGATCACCGGATGCCCTTGTGCGGACAACCAGTCCGCAACCATGCGCAGGTCTGCGACATCGGCCCGATCGACGGCCACCACCAGCGACTCGCGGGCGGTAATCACCTCCGGCGGCAGCCCGTCCATAAAGCCGCCCTCGCGCCACAGCCGCAGCGACTCCAGGCCCAGCCGTAACAACCGTTCTTCACCGGGCCAGCCTTCGCTGTGCGGGGCCAGCATGCCGCCGGCAACCCAAGACGCACCTTTATCGCCGGTGCGGTGTACCCGCACGGACCATCCGGCCTGCGCTGCCCGGCGCGCCACCGACAGCCCGATGACGCCGCCGCCGATGACAGCCAGCAACCCAGTTGGTGGGTCTGACGGCATCCTTGGCCTCCCTTCGCCGGCATGATCCGGATCAGGTGTGACGGTAAGGGCAGGTCCAGTTGACCTGGCTGTGCCCACTCTCAGCCCCGCAGAGACTCCGCCCGGGACTCCCGTGTCTGGTTGTTCTCCGGTTCCACGCTAGCGCGCTAGCGTCGCGGTGTGCAGGTACCTGTCGCCAGACCAGTGTCCCGCCTCGCAGCAGCGCGGCTGTATGTGTGTACCGACGCGCGCCGTGAGCGCGGCGACTTGGCCCAATTCGCCGACGCCGCTTTGGCCGGTGGAGTGGACATCATCCAGCTGCGCGACAAGGGGTCGGTCGGTGAGCAGCGGTTCGGTCCCTTGGAGGCGCGCGACGAGCTGGCAGCATGCGAGATCCTCGCCGACGCGGCCCGCCGGCACGACGCCTTGTTCGCGGTCAACGACCGGGCCGATATTGCCCGGGCGGCCGGCGCCGATGTGCTGCATCTGGGGCAGGGCGACCTGCCGCTGGCCGTAGCGCGCGAAATCGTCGGCCCGGACATGCTGATCGGCCTGTCCACCCATGACGCCGGAACAGGTTGCCGAGGCCGTGGCTGGTTTTGGGGCCGCGGCCGTGGACTACTTCTGCGTCGGCCCCTGCTGGCCCACCCCGACCAAACCGGGTCGGGAGGCACCGGGGCTACAGCTGGTACGGGCCACCGCCGAACTCGGTGGCGACAAGCCGTGGTTCGCGATCGGCGGTATCGACGCGCAGCGGCTGCCCGACGTGCTCGGTGCCGGTGCCCGACGAATCGTGGTGGTGCGGGCGATCACCGCGGCCGAGGACCCGCGGGCCGCGGCGCAGCAGCTCAGGATGGCGCTTGCAGCAGCGAGCTGATCCGGCGACTCAGCTGCGACGGCGCCTGATCGGCGTCGCCTAGCATGCACCAGACGAAGACTCCGGCCTCGATCTCCATCGTGCGTGGCAGGCGCTGCCGTCGTTCGTCGCCGTGACCCAGCGGCACCAGCGCCGGGGCCGTGCGCAACCGTCGCCAGCTGGCCGCAAAACCGGGATGCAGCGGCAGGTCGGCTACCTCGTTCTCGCCGACCCAGCGCAGCTCGGCGCTTTCCCGATTGGGCACGGTGTGCAGCAACTCGCCGGCATCGGCGACGACGGTGGTGTAGGTCCAGTGAGTACCTCCGACCCCGGCGACCTCGGCCGTGACCACCGTCGCCCGCACGGCGAGTCGCTCGGCAAGGAGGCCGCACTCTTCGCGCGCTTCGCGGACCGCCGTCTCCTCCGCAGTCTCGTGGCTGTCTCGAGCACCGCCCGGCAAGCCCCAGGTGCCGCCCTGATGGCTCCACACCGCCCGATGCTGCAGTAGCACCGCCGGGGTGCCGTCGGGCCGCGGGGCTCGCAGCAGCAGACCTGCCGCGCCATACCGACCCCAGTAGTGAGCACCGCTGTCGGATATCACCCATCCGTCACCGTCGCCCTGCACGAGTTCAGGATATGCAGGCGACCCCGAGGTCAATTGGATCGGCTTCCCCCATCCGCCGAAACATTCTCTTAGAATTCGCTTATAGAGTTCGTGCGATGGCGAAAGATGAGGGCTGATCAACGTGACGGTTGAGCTGGCGCACCCGTCGACCGAGCCGCAGGGGTCGCGGTCGCCGGCCGAACCGGCCCATCCCCGCTGGTGGTTCATCTCGACGACGCCGGGCCGCATCTTGACCATCGGAATCGTTCTGGCGGCGCTCGGCGGCGCCAGCGCCTTTGCCACCTCGACGACCATCAACCACCGGCAGCAAGTGCTGACTACGGTGCTCAACCACACCGAGCCGCTGTCTTTTGCCGCCGGACGGCTGTACACCACGCTGTCGGTGGCCGACGCCGCAGCGGCCACCGCATTCATCGCCCAATCTGAGCCGCGCCCTGTCCGGCAGCGCTACGAGCAGGCCATCACCGACGCCGCGGTAGCCGTGACCAGAGCATCGAGCGGGCTGACGGACGAACCGTTGGTGCAATTGCTGGGCCGGATCAACGCCGAACTGGCCGTCTACACCGGGCTGATCGAAATCGCGCGAACCAACAACCGGGAAGGCAACCCGGTCGGGTCGTCGTACGTGTCGGAGGCATCGGGGCTGATGCAATCGACGATCCTGCCCGACGCGGCACAGCTCTACCAAGCGACGTCACAGCGGGTGGACACCGAAACCACCGCGTCCACTCAGATCCCGGCGCCGGTGATCCTGGTGGTCGCCACTACCGTGGTGTTCGGTGCGTTCTCCCACCGCTGGCTGGCCCGGCGCACCAGGCGCCGGATTAACCCAGGTCTGGTTGTGGGCGGGCTCGCTATTCTCGTCATGGTGGTGTGGGTCGGAACTGCGCTAACCATCTCCACGACCGCCAGTCGTAGCGCCAAAGACACCGCCGCGGAGTCGCTCAAGACCATTACCAACGTCGCGATCACCGCTCAGCAAGCACGAGCCGACGAGACGCTTTCGCTGATCCGGCGCGGCGATGAAGAGATCCGCAAGCAGTCGTTCTATCAGCGCATCGACTACATGCACCAGCAGCTCGACCAGTACATGTCCCGCGCCGATGCCGTCGACAAGCCCGACCTGCAAGGCGCTGAACAGCTGCTGGTTCGCTGGCGGCAGGCCAACGACCGGATCAGCTCCTACATCTCGGTGGGCAACTACCGAGCCGCCACCCAGGTCGCTCTGGGTAGCGGCGAGGACGACTCCACCCCCGCGTTCGACAAGCTCGAAGATGAATTGGGCAAGGCCATGGACCAAAGCCGCACTCACCTGCGCAACGACGTCCTCAGCGCGCGCGGCGGGCTGTCCGGCGCTCAGGTCGCCGGCGTGGTGCTCAGCCTCAGCGCCGCCATCGCGGTCGCCCTAGGCCTGTGGCCCCGGCTGAAAGAGTATCGGTGATGACGCGCTTGCCCGGGGTCCGGCGGGCGTGCACCGTGCTGGCCACGGTGGCCTTGCTGACGGGCTGCGGGCACACGGAATCGCTGACGGTAGCCACAGCGCCGAAGCTGCCGCCGCCCACTCCGGTCGGAATGCAGCAGCTGCCACCGGAGCCCCCGCTGCCGTCGGACGACTCCAGCCAGGACTGCAACCCGACCGCCAGCCTGCGCCCCTTCCCCACCAAGGCCGAGGCTGACGCCGCGGTAGCCGACATCCGCGCCCGCGGCAGGCTGATCGTCGGGCTCGACATCGGCAGCAACCTGTTCAGCTTCCGCGACCCGATCACCGGCGAGATCACCGGTTTTGACGTCGACATCGCCGGTGAGATTGCTCGCGACATCTTCGGCGCCCCTTCGCATGTCGAATACCGGATCCTGTCGGCCGAGGAGCGCATTACCGCGCTGCAGGAATCCGAGGTCGACGTCGTCGTCAAAACCATGACCATCACCTGCGACCGGCGCAAGCTGGTGAACTTCTCCACCGTCTACCTCGACGCCAACCAGCGCATCCTCGCCCCGCGTGAATCGCCGATCGCCAAGCCAGCCGACCTGTCCGGCAAGCGAGTTTGCGTGGCAAGGGGCACCACGTCGCTGCACCGGATCCGGCAGATCACCCCGCCACCGGTCATCGTGTCGGTGGTGAACTGGGCTGACTGCCTGGTGGCAATGCAACAGCGCGAGATCGACGCCGTCAGCACCGACGACTCGATCCTGGCCGGGCTGGTTGAAGAAGACCCCTACTTGCACATTGTCGGACCGAATATGGCCACCCAGCCCTACGGGGTCGGGATCAACCTGAACAACACCGGATTGGTCCGGTTCGTCAACGGCACGCTCGAACGGATCCGCAGAGACGGCACGTGGAACACGTTGTACCGCAAGTGGTTGACGGTTCTCGGCCCGGCACCCGCCCCACCCACGCCGAGGTATGTGGACTGATGGCCGAGCTGGAAAAACCGACCGAACAGCCGGAATCCGGCTCCGAAGACGTGCGCCCCGGCACCCAGCCGGCGGACACGGCCAGCGGTGCGACATCAGCGCGGGTACAGGCCACTCAGGCGCTCTTCCGCCCCGATTTCGACGATGACGACGATTTGCCGCATATCTCGCTCGGCAGCATAGACACCGAACCGCAAGACCGGATGACGGTCGCAACGCGGGTGCTTCCGCCGACCAGGCAGCTCGGCGGTGGCCTGGTCGAGATCCCCCGGGTCCGGGATATCGACCCGCTCGAAGCCCTGATGACCAATCCGGTGGTGCCGGAGTCCAAGCGGTTCTGCTGGAACTGCGGAGAGCCGGTCGGCCGGTCCAGCGAGCACGGCAAGGGGACGTCAGAGGGCTGGTGCCTCGCCTGTGGCAGTCCATATTCATTCCTGCCCCAGTTGAATCCCGGAGACATCATCGCCAACCAGTACGAGGTCAAGGGCTGTATCGCGCACGGCGGGTTGGGCTGGGTCTACCTGGCCGTCGACCACAACGTCAACGACCGTCCGGTGGTGCTCAAGGGCCTGGTGCACTCCGGTGACGCCGAGGCGCAGGCGATCGCGATGGCCGAACGGCAGTTTCTCGCCGAGGTGGTTCACCCGCAGATCGTGCAGATCTTCAACTTTGTCGAGCACAAGGACCGGCACGGGGATCCGGTCGGCTACATCGTCATGGAGTACATCGGCGGGCAGTCGCTCAAGCAGGGCAAGGACGAGAAACTGCCGGTCGCCGAGGCTATCGCCTACCTGCTGGAAATCCTGCCCGCGCTGAGCTATCTGCATTCCATCGGCTTGGTCTACAACGACCTGAAGCCGGAGAACATCATGCTCACCGAAGAGCAACTCAAGCTGATCGACCTGGGCGCGGTGTCGCGGGTCAATTCGTTCGGCTACCTCTACGGCACACCCGGCTTCCAGGCGCCAGAGATCGTGCGGACTGGCCCGACGGTAGCCACCGACATCTACACGGTGGGACGCACACTCGCGGCGCTCACGTTGAACCTGCACACCCGCAATGGCCGCTACGTGGACGGGCTGCCCGAAGACGACCCCGTCTTGGCCACCTATGACTCGTTCGGCCGGTTGCTGCGCCGCGCCACCGACCCCGACCCCCGGCGCCGATTTTCCACCGCCGAGGAGATGTCCGGGCAGTTGATGGGCGTGCTGCGGGAGGTGGTCGCCCAGGACACCGGCGTGCCGCGGCCCGGGCTATCGACGATCTTCAGCCCCAGCCGCTCGACATTCGGGGTGGACCTGCTGGTCGCGCATACCGACGTCTACCTGGATGGCCAGGTGCATTCGGAAAAGCTGACCGCCCGGGAAATCGTGACCGCCCTGCCCGTGCCGCTGGTCGATCCGACCGACGCCGCCGCCCCGGTGCTGCAGGCGACGGTGCTTTCCCAGCCGGTGCAGACTCTGGACTCGCTGCGCGCAGCCCGCCACGGTGCACTGGACGCGGAGGGAGCCGACGTGTCCGAGTCGGTCGAGTTGCCGCTGATGGAAGTTCGTGCGCTGCTGGACCTGGGCGATGTGGCCAAGGCCACCCGCAAGATCGACGACCTGGCCGAGCGAGTCGGCTGGCAGTGGCGGTTGGTCTGGTATAGGGCCGTCGCCGAGCTGCTCACCGGCGGCTACGACTCTGCCATCAAACATTTCACCGAGGTGCTGGACACCTTCCCCGGCGAGCTGGCGCCCAAACTGGCGCTGGCCGCCACCGCCGAGCTGGCCGGCAACACCGACGAGCACAAGTTCTATCAGACGGTGTGGAAAACCAACGACGGCGTGATCTCGGCGGCGTTCGGACTGGCCAGATCCCTTTCGGCCGAAGGCGATCGAGCCGGCGCGGTGCGCACTTTGGACGAGGTGCCGGCCACCTCCAGGCATTTCACCACCGCACGCCTGACCAGTGCGGTGACCCTGCTGTCCGGCCGGTCAACGAGCGAAATCACCGAGGAACAGATCCGCGACGCCGCCCGGCGCGTGGAGGCGCTGCCGCCCACCGAACCACGCGTGCTGCAGATCCGCGCCCTGGTATTGGGCGGCGCGATGGACTGGCTCGAGGTCAACGAGGCCAGCACCAACCACATCCTCGGATTCCCGTTCACCCGACACGGGCTGCGACTGGGCGTCGAGGCGTCGCTGCGCAGCCTGGCCCGGGTTGCGCCCACCCAACGCCACCGCTACACGCTGGTGGATATGGCCAATAAGGTGCGCCCCACTAGCACGTTCTAGTGCTTTCCATCGAGTGTGCGTCCAGGGCTGAAAAAACGCCTAGATTCCACCCGCAGCGCACACTCGAATCCGCGATCGCGGCACGGACCCGGCGGACGATATCGGCGGGGCGGTCCTCCGCGACGACCCGGACAATGATCCACCCCATCCGCTCTAGCATCTCCAGCCGCCCAATGTCTTTCACATATCCCCCGCCAGCGGGAGGTGCCCCCAGCCGACGGTCTGTCCGATGATGGTCACCGTCATATTCCACCGCGACCATCCACTCCTGCCAGCCCAAGTCGAGGTACGCGATCGGCATCCCGTCCACACCTAATACCGGTGTCTGCGTCTGCGGCCGAGGCAGGCCTGCGTCGATGAGAAGCAGTCGCAGGTAGCTCTCCCGCGGCGACTGTGCACCCGGGTCGACCAGCTCGAGCGCAGTATCCAGCCGCCGCAGCCCGGGCGAGCGGGGGTGGCACTTCGCAACGCGCAGCACGTCATCGACCTTGAAACCCGTTGCCCGTGCGAGCGCGTCCAGCCGAACAACTGCCGAGTGGACGGCCCCGCGACGACCGATGTCGAAAGCGGTTCGCTCGGGTGTGGTGACTGCGCGCCCGGCTATGGTCTGAGTCTCGCCGTCCATCAACACATCGCGCCGCGTCAGCACGCCGTGAGGTGGGCGCGAGTTGGAATGTATCAGCTCAACCGGAACATCATCAGGAATCCACTTGGCGCCGTGTAATGCGGCGGCGGCCGCTCCGGCGATAGTCGCCATACGTCCCGACCATAGCCAGGCGGCGAAAATGCGCAGCTCCAGCGAAAGCTGGACGTCGTTCGATACGTAGACGTTCGGAAACACCGCGTGGTAGCGCGTCCGCAGTTGGTGCCGACTTATTGTTCCGGACGCCAATGCCTCGGTACCGATGAACGGTTCTCTCGCATCCCCCATGTCGCGAACCATCGCACGTCAACCGCGGACCGCGACTTCATCTATGCACAGGGTCGTCGAGTGTGCATCCAGGGCTGAAAAAAGCCCATGCCAGGGCCTCAAGCAAATCGCAAGAAAACTCAGCGAATTTTCAGCTGAACACCTCACAGTTAACCCATGGCGGGGCAGTCCACACAATGGGTCACCACGGCCCGTATGCTGCGGCGGGTCGGGTTTGGGGTCACCGGGCCCGAGGTGGACGCGGCCGTTACCCGGGACTGGCCGAGCTACGTCAACGCGATACTGGGCGCGAACCCCGATGCCGACCCAGGTGCGGTCGCCACCCCGATGCCATCCCTTGCCGAGCCGCGCCCGCCCGGCAAGGGCGCGACGCCAGCGGCCCACAAGCAATACAACCAGCAACTGTCCGAACAGCAAGGCGTGCTGTCGGACTGGTGGCTGCGCCGCATGGTCTCTGTCGGACAGCCCATCCACGAAAAGTTAACGTTCTTGTGGCACAACCACTTTGCCACTTCCGCGCAAAAGGTTCGGGTCGCGGCATACATGGCCGCACAGAATCAGAAGCTGCGCACCCTGTCGCTGGGCGATTTCCGCACCCTGGCCTACACGATGCTGACCGACGCCGCGATGTTGCGTTGGCTGGACGGGCAGACCAATACCGCCAAGGCCCCCAATGAAAACCTCGCTCGTGAATTCATGGAGCTGTTCGCCCTGGGCCACGGCAACGGCTACACCGAGAACGACGTGCGCAACGGTGCCCGGGCGCTGACCGGATGGGTGATCGGCGCCGACGGTAGAACCGCGATGATCCCCAAACGCCATGACGGCACGGCCAAGACGCTGTTCGGCCTCACCCGCAATTTCGACGCCGCCGGATTCTGCGACACCGTGCTGGCCCAGCCCAAGTCGGCGGAGTATGTCGCCGGACGTCTATGGCAGCAACTGGCTTCCGACGGTCCATCGTCACCCCAGGCGCTCGACCGGCTGGTTTCCGCCTACGGCCCGGAACGCAACCTGCAGGCGCTGACCAAGGCCATCCTGACCGACGAAGAGTTCACCGGCAGCCGGGCCGCGGTGGTCAACACCCCCATCGAATGGCTGGTCGGCGTGATGCGGGCGCTGCGGGTGCCTATCGACAAACCCGCGCAGCGCAAGGTCGCCGACGCAACGTTGCGAGCGCTTGGGCAACGGCCGTTCTACCCACCGAGTGTCGGCGGCTGGCCCCACGGCCAGGTGTGGCTGTCCACGGCCAGCGCCGGGGCCCGCCTGCGCGCCGCGACCCAGTTGGCGCACGCCGGCGACCTCTCGAGTATCGAGAGCACCGTCGCCGGCGATCGCATCGACGCAGTCGGTTATCTGATCGGCGTCGGAGCCTGGTCGGACCGCACCGCCAAGGCGCTGCAACTCCTGGTACGCCAACCGCCGCAGTTGGTCGCGGCCGCCGTCAACACACCCGAATACCTGACGTCTTAAGCGAGATTGCCCGAGACCAACCATGCCCGAAATGAATCGCCGCAGATTCCTCATCGCCAGCGCAGGCGTCGGCGCGGCCGGCCTGCTGTCCGGGGCGGTGGCGGTCAGTTGGCCCGATCTGTTGCGCGCAGCACAAGACCGGCCACTGCCCGCCAATGCCGGCGTTTTGGTTATCGTCTCGCTGTACGGCGGCAATGACGGGATCAACACTCTAATTCCCTACGCCGACAACGCATATCATGATGCCCGGCCGGAACTCGCTTACGCCCCGGGCGATGTCTTACACCTCGACCAGCAGCTGGGACTCAACCCTGTGATGAAAGGTCTGGCCCAACTGTGGAATCAGCGGCAACTCGCCATCATGCGCGGAGTCGGCTATCCGCAGCCCGACCACAGCCACTTCCGGTCCATGGACATCTGGCAGACGGCATCCCCGGCCGAGCCGGTCTCGACCGGCTGGATCGGCCGCTGGCTCGACGCCACCGGCGATGACCCGTTGCGCGCGGTCAACATCGGGGCTGTCCTGCCTCCACTGGCTGTCGGCGAAAAATACACAGCAGCAGCGCTTTCAACGGGCGGAGCGCCGGGCAAGGCAGAGAAATTCGACACCATCATGAGTGCGCTGGGTAACGACGATCCCAATGACACTCCGGCGATGGCTGCGGTGTGCAAGGCTTACCGTGCCGCGCGCACCACCGACACAACCTTCGCGTCGGTCAAACCGTCCACCGAAGGCCATAATTCGCTGGCCACGCAGCTGAGCATGGTGGCCAACGCGGTGAAAGCCCGCGTCCCGACGCGGGTATACACAGTGCAACTTGGCGGGTTCGACACACACGCCAACGAACGCCAAACCCAGCAGCGCTTGCTGCAAACCTTCGACGAGGCCGTCACCGGATTCCTGCAGGAGATGGCCGGCGACCCCTACGGCGAGAGCGTGGTCTTGCTGGCATATTCGGAGTTCGGCCGGCGGGTGCGCGCCAATGCATCCCAGGGCACCGACCACGGCACCGCCGGTCCCGTTTTCGTCGCGGGCGTACCCGTCAAAGGCGGCTTCTACGGCGAGGAGCCCAGTCTCACCAACCTCGATAACGGAGACTTTAAGTTCACCACCGACTTTCGCGACATCTACTACGAGTTGCTGTCGCGCACTATCGGGACCGATCCCACACCATCGGTCGGCACCGGCCGCACCAGCCTCGGTTTCCTATAGTCCGGCCAGCACGCTGACGCAGTCGCGGGCGATGGCCAGTTCTTCATTGGTCGGGACCACCAGCACGGCAATCGGTGAGTCGGCCTTGGAAATGCGGGCAATCTGCCGCGCGCCTTTCTCCACGCCGAGGTTGCGGCGCTGGTCGAGCACGATGCCCAGCTCCTCCAGGCCGGCCAACGCGTCGCGACGCACCGCCGGATCGTTCTCGCCGATCCCAGCCGTGAAGCTCACCACATCGGTGTGCCCCAGCACCGCCAGGTAGGCACCGATGTACTTGCGCAACCTGTGGATGAACACGCTGTAGGCCAATTGGGCTGAGCTGTCGCCTGATTCGATCATCACCCGCAGCCGTCGAAAGTCGCGCTCACCGGCCAGGCCAAATACCCCAGACTGATGGTTGAGCATGGACTCGACCTCGTCAACACCCATCTTCGCCGTGTGCCACAGGTAGCTGAAGACGCTGGGGTCTATATCACCGCTGCGGGTGCCCATCACCAAGCCCTCCAGCGGCGTCAGGCCCATCGACGTGTCGATCGGCCGGCTGCCCGCGATCGCTGACGCCGAAGCACCGTTACCCAGATGCAGCACAATCTGATTCAGGCTGCTGCGCGGTCTGTCCAGAAAGGCGGCCGCCTGCTCGCTCACGTACCGGTGCGACGTGCCATGAAAGCCGTAGCGGCGGATCTGCCACCGCTCGGCCAATTCGCGGTCGATGGCGTAGGTCGCGGCCGCGGGTGGCAGGTCGTGGAAGAATGCCGTGTCGAACACCGCGATGTGGGGGATATCGGGCAACAACTTACGCGCCACTTCAATTGCCTTGACCGCGGGCGGATTGTGCAGCGGCGCCAGCTCCGACAGCTCCTTGAGCCGGGATATCCGCGCGTCGTCCAAAAGTGTCGGCCGTTGGAACTCGTTGCCCCCGTGCACCACCCGATGTCCAACGGCCAGCAGGTCAGCGGTCTTCAGGTCGATGCCGGCTTCGGCCAACAGGTCGAACGCCAAGCGCAGCGCCGCGTCATGGTCGGCGACCGGGTTGTCGCGCTGAAGATGATGTCCCCCGGCATCCAGCTGAGCCGACGACGACTGCTCGGAGATCTGCTCCACCATCCCGACCGCCGGTGACCGGCCGGAATCCGGCTCGACCAGGTGGAATTTAAGCGATGACGAGCCGGAGTTGAGCACCAGCACAGGGCTGTTGGAGTGGTGTGCTCCATCAGCGGTCATAGACGCCCTGCGCCTGGATCGCGGTGATGGCGACGGTGTTGACGATGTCTTCAACCGATGCCCCGCGGGACAGGTCGTTCACCGGCTTGTTCAGGCCCTGCAGCACCGGGCCGATCGCGATCGCCCCGGCGCTGCGCTGCACCGCCTTGTAGGCGTTGTTGCCGCTGTTGAGGTCGGGAAAGATCAGCACCGTAGCGCGGCCGGCGACCGCCGAATCACGCGTCTTGGTGGCCGCGACCGACGGGTCGACCGCGGCGTCGTATTGGATGGGGCCTTCTACCAGCAGGTCGGGCGCCCGGCTGCGTACCAACTCCGTTGCCGCCCTGACCTTGTCGACATCGGCACCGGCGCCGGACTCGCCAGTGGAATACGACAGCATGGCGACTCGCGGCTCGATGCCAAACTGTGCGGCAGTGCGCGCCGAGCTGATCGCGATATCGGCGAGCTGTTGGGTGGTCGGGTCCGGGACGATCGCGCAATCGCCATACGCCAGCACCCGATCCGACAGGCACATCAGGAAGATGCTGGACACCGTCGAGACGTCCGGCGCGGTACGGATGATCTCGAACGCCGGCCGGACCGTGTGCGCGGTGGTGTGCGCGGCGCCGGACACCATGCCGTCAGCCATGCCGTTGTACACCAGCATGGTGCCGAAATACGAAACGACGTGGATGATCTCGCGGGCCTGCTCGAGGGTGACACCTTTATGCTTGCGCAACTTCGCGTACTGGTCAGCGAACTGATCGCACAACTCGCTGGTGCGCGGGTCGATCACCGTCGCGTCGTCCAGATCGACACCGAGTTCAGCTGCGCGTAAGCGGATCTGGAGCTCGTCGCCGAGGATGGTCAGGTCGGCGATCCCGCGCTGCAGTACCCGCCCGGCCGACTTGAGGATCCGATCATCGTCCCCTTCGGCAAGCACGATGCGCTTGCGATCCGATCGAGCCTGCGCACGCAGCCGGTAGCTGAACATCTGCGGTGTGGTCACGGTCGGGATCGGGATGGCAAGCTGCGCAAGCAGATCCGTGATATCGACGTGACGCTCCATCAGTTCCAGCGCGGTATCGATCTTGCGTTGCGATCCCGCGGTGACCCGCCCGCGTACCGAGGCCACCGCGCTGGCCGTGTCGAAAGTGCCTAACACGGTGGCGATGATCGGCAGCCGCAGCCGAAGCCCGGACACCAGCGCCGCGATCGACAGATGCAGCTGGAAGCCGCCGTTCAGGATCATGCAGGAGAGCGACGGAAAGCCTTCGGCGGCATGCGCACTGGCGACCGCCAGTACCACGTCCGAGCGGTCACCCGGGGTGATCACCGCGGCCCCGTCGCTCAGCCGTTCCAGCACATGCTCGGCGGTCATCCCGGCGACCACCACACCCATCACTTCACGTCCCATCAGCGCGGCGTCACCGCTGACCACTGTCCCGCTGATGGCTTGCTGCAGGTCGGCCACCGTCGGGGCGGCCAGCAGCGGCTCGACTGGCAGCACATAGCAGCGTGGCTCGAACCTGCGCAGCGCCTCGGTGACAGCCTCCAGCTGCGCCGGCTCACAGCGGTTGGCCACCACCGCCGCGGTATGGGCGTGCTGGGCAATCAGCTCGGCCAGGCACGCCTCGACGACGTGCGCCACGTCCTCGGCGGTGCGGCCCTGTGCACGCACCACCAGTAGCACCGGCGCGCCGAGGTTGACCGCGATACGAGCGTTGACCGACAGCTCAGCGGGGCTGGCGACATCGGTGTAGTCGCTGCCGACGATCACCACCGCGTCGCACGCGTCGGCCATCGCGTGGTATCGGTCGACGATGTCGGCGAGCGCGGCGTCGCGGTCGGCGTGCAGCTGCTGATACGTCACGCCCACGCACCGCTCGTAGGGCAGGCCGGCGGTGCTGTGCGCCAGCAGCAGTTCCAGGATGTAGTCGCGCTCTTCGCCGAACCGGGTAATCGGCCGAAACACCCCGACCTTGGCCACGGTCGCGGTCAGTCGGTGCAGGATTCCCAGCGCGATCGTCGACTTGCCAGTGTCCCCCTCGGGCGCGGCGATGTAGATCGCGGAGGACGGATCGGACACACTGCTAGCCTGCCGTATCAGGCCAGCCGCCGCAGCCTGGGCGCGAGGTCCTTCTCAAAAAGTTCCAGGAACCGGCGCTGGTCAAGGCCGGGCGCATGGAACACCAGGTGGTTGAGGCCCCACGTGACGTACTGGCCGACCTTTTCGACCGCCTCGTCGGGGTCCGACGCCACAATCCACCGCTTGGCGACCTGCTCGATCGGCAGCGCGTCGGCGGCCTTTTCCATTTCGATCGGATCGTCGATGCTGTGCTTCTGCTCGGCGGTCAGCGATAGCGGTGCCCAGAACCGGGTGTTCTCCAGCGCCAGTTCCGGATCCGGATCGTAGGAGATCTTGATCTCGATCATCTTGTCGATGTCGTCGACATTGCGCTCCGCGGCCGCGGCGCCCTCCTGCACCGCTGGAATCAACTTGTCCTTGTAGAGCTCCTCGCCCTTGCCGGACGTGCAAATGAAGCCATCACCGGCCCGTCCGGCGTATTTGGCCACCGCCGGGCCACCCGCGGCGATGTAGATCGGAACGCCGCCCTCGGGCACGTCGTAGATCGAGGCGCCTTTGAGCCGGTAGTACTCGCCGTCGAAGTCAACCCGGTCGCCACGCCACAGCTCCCGCATCAGCCGCACCGATTCGCGCAGCCGGGCGAACCGCTCCTTGAACTCCGGCCAATCGCCCTCGTATCCGGTAGCGATCTCGTTCAGCGCCTCCCCGGTGCCGACACCGAGGAAGACGCGGTTCGGGTACAGGCAGGCCATGGTGGCGAAGGCCTGTGCGATGACGGCGGGGTTGTACCGAAAGGTCGGGGTGAGCACCGAGGTGCCCAGCAGGATCCGGCTGGTGCGTTCGCCAACGGCGGTCATCCAGGCCAGCGAGAACGGAGCATGCCCGCCCTTGTGCCGCCACGGCTGGAAATGGTCACTGACGGTAGCGCTGTCCATGCCGTGACCTTCGGCGGCGACAGCCAGTTCGACGAGCTCGCGCGGTGCGAATTGTTCAGCGGACGCTTTGTATCCGAGTTTCAGTTCAGCCACCAGTTCTTTCTACTCCTAGACTCGCGGGCATGGCACCGGCGCCAACTCTTGTTCAGGTCACCGACATGGTGCATCTCGCCCAGGGCCACGCCGTTAACTGGACGCTGGTCAGCGACGACACCGGCGTCATCTTGATCGACGCCGGTTACCCCGGGGACCGGGAAGACGTGCTGGCCTCGCTGCGGCAGCTGGGCTACGACGCCGGCGACGTGCGCGCCATCCTGTTGACGCACGCGCACATCGACCACCTGGGTTCGGCGATCTGGTTCGCCGCCGAGCACGGCACTCCGGTGTACTGCCATGCCGACGAAGTGGGTCACGCCAAGCGGGAGTATCTGGAACAGGTCTCGGTTTTCGATGTCGCACTGCGCATCTGGCGGCCGCGGTGGGCGGCGTGGGGCGTCCATGTGGTTCGCAGCGGCGGCCTGATCCGCGACGGCATCCCGACCACCCAGCCGCTGACCGCCGAGACGGCCGCCGGGCTGCCGGGTCACCCGATGGCCATTTCCACCCCGGGGCACACCAGCGGGCATTGCTCGTATGTGGTCGACGGCGTACTGGCCAGCGGCGACGCGCTAATCACCGGCCACCCACTGCTGCGTCACCGTGGGCCGCAGCTGCTGCCGGCGGTGTTCAGCCACAGCCAGCAGAACTGTCTGCGCAGCCTGAACGCGCTGGCCCTGCTGGACACCGACATCTTGCTGCCCGGTCACGGCGACTTATGGCGCGGCCCGATCCGCGAGGCCACCGATCAGGCCTTGACGCTGGCGGGCTGAGCAGTTGACGCAGACCCGCGTCGTCCGGCACATCCGCGCATCACGGGAGTCGGTGTATCGGGCACTCGTCGACGCCGATGCGATCGCGGCGTGGCGGGTCCCGGAAGGTATGAGCGCGGTCGTGCACGTGTTCGAGCCCCGCGTCGGAGGCCGATTTCGGGTTTCCCTCTTATATGACTCGCTGCACCGGCGAGGCAAGACGGCCGCCCACACTGACACTTACTACGGTCGGTTCGTCGAGCTGGTGCCAAACGAGCGGGTGGTTGAGGCATTCGAGTTCGAGACGTCCGATCCCGCTTTCGCCGGCTTGATGCGGATGACGACAACGCTTGCCGATGCCGACGGCGGCACCGATCTCGTCGTGCTCCATTACGGCATACCGCCCGGAGTTTCCGCCGAGGTTAACGAGATTGGCACCGAGATGGCGTTGGACAAGCTCGCGGCCCTGGTCGAGTCGCGAAGCGACGCCGATGGAGGGGGAGATTCGTTGTGACGGTCGCCAAGTCGATCGCATTGTTCGCCCTAGCGGCCCTGTTCGTGGCGAGATATGGGCCGGCGTGGCCGTCATCATGTACGCGCCACGAACCCACTAACCCGTGAGCCCGAGATGATCCCGCAGCGTTTCGCCCGTGTACTCCGTGCCGAAAGCGCCGCGCTCCTGTAAGAGCGGCACCACCCGGTCGACGAACTCGTCCAAACCGTGCGGCGTCAGGTGCGGTACCAAGATGAACCCATCGCAGGCGTCGGCCTGAATGTATTGGTCGATCTCATCGGCGATTCGCGCGGGGGTGCCGACGAACTGTTGCCGGCTGGTGACGGCGATAACGAGCTCGCGGATCGACAGGTGCTCTGCCTCGGCGCGTTCACGATAACGGCGGACCACCGCGACCGGATCGGCGTGCCGTACCCGCCCCTGGGTGATGCCGGTGTCGCCGGTCGGATCGATATCGGGCAGCGGGCCGGCTGGGTCGTAGCCTGATAGGTCGCGGCCCCACACCTGCTCCAGCATCGCGATCGCCGTGGCACCGCTGACCTGTTGATAGCGGATGTGCCGGGCCTTGTCTTGGGCCTCGTCGTCGGTGTCACCGATGACGAACGTCGCAGCGGGAAAAACCTTGAGCTGGTTGGGGTCTCGACCGTAGGACCGCGCCCGGGCCTTGACGTCGGCGTAGTAACGCTGACCGTCTTCCAGCGACGAATGCAAAGTGAACAAGGCGTCGGCGTGCCGCGCCCCGAACGCGCGGCCGTCTGCGGAGTCGCCGGCCTGCAACAGCACCGGATGACCCTGCGGCCCGGCGGGTAACGTCGCGAACCCGCGCACTGCGAACTGTGGACCGCGGTGTTCGACGCTGCGGATTCGGTCGGGATCGACGTACACGCCGTTTTCGACGTCGGCCAGCACGGCATCGGCTGCCCAGCTGTCCCAGAATTGGCGGGCTACGGCGAGGAACTCCTCGGCCCACACGTACCGGTCGGCGTGGTCCAGAAAGCCGCCGCGCCGGAAGTTGGCACCGGTGAAAGCGTCGGACGAGGTGACGATGTTCCAGCCGGCACGGCCACCGGACAAATGATCGAGCGTGGCGAATTGTCTTGCTACCTCGAACGGTTCGTTAAAGGTGGTGTTGATGGTCCCGGTCAGCCCGATCCGGTCGGTGACGCCGGCCAGGGCCGCCAGCACGGTGAAGGTGTCCGGCCGGCCCACCACGTCCAGGTCGTAGATCCGGCCGCGGTGCTCCCGCAGCCGCAGCCCTTCGGCCAGAAAGAAGAAGTCGAATAGTCCGCGTTCGGCGGTGCGGGCCAGGTGTACGAAAGAATCGAACTCGATCTGGCTGCCCGCGCTGGGGTCGCTCCACACGGTCGTGTTGTTGACGCCCGGGAAGTGGGCCGCCAAGTGAATCGGCTTGCGGTGTCTGCCTTCTCGAATATTCATGCGTTCAGGCCCCAACGTTTGGCGATCAGCTGGTGTGAACGCAGCCGGTCCTGTTGCCGGTAAGTCACCGAGGTGACGACGAGTTCGTCGGCGCCAGTGGCCCGCTGCAGCGTCTGCAACCGCTCGGCGACTTGGTCCGGGTTGCCGACGAATTGCGTTGCCACCCGGTCTTTTACCACGGCCAGCTGCTCCTCGGTCAGCGGTGCGCAGTCGTCGGGGTCGGGGTAGGGCATCGCTCCGCCGCCGGCCCGGATGGAATACACCCAATGGCCGTAGCTGGACGCCAGGTGTCGGGCGGTGACGGTGTCGTCGGCGACCACGATGTCGGCCGACACCACGACGTAGGGCTGGGGCAGCGTGTCCGATGCGACGAACGCGTTGCGGTAGGCGTCGATGGCCTCCAGCGCAGTCGCCGGCGTGAGGTGGTAACTGGCGATGAAGGGCAGTCCCAGGGCTCCGGCCACCTGGGCGCTGCGGCCCTTGCTGCTGCCGAAGATCCACGGTGTCAGGGCGGCGCCTTCACCGGGCACCGCGTGCACGTCGATTCCGTCGACCTGATAGCTGCCGGACAACATGGCGATGATGTCGCCGACCTGTTCGGTGAAGTCGGGCGCGACGGCCTCGGGCTGCTGCAGGATCGACATCATCGCTTGGGCCCGGGCGCTGCCTAGCAGCCCCCGCAGGTCGAACGGCGCCGGGATCACCACGCCGTCGACCTCGCGCCATTCCCGCGGCGGCTCGGCCTTGCGTTGCCGTACTGCTTTGGGTTTCGTCAGCCGTCGTTGCGCGGATCGACCCAGGCCGAGATCGATGCGGCCCGGATAAAACGCGTCGAGCATGCCAAAACTCTCGACCACTGCGGCGGCCGTCGTATGACTGAGCTGCACGGCTGCCGAACCCACGCGAATCCTGTTGGTAGCAGCGGCGATTTGTCCGATCAGCACGGCCGGTGACGCACTGCCGACGGCGACGAAGTGGTGCTCGGCGATCCAGAACCGGCGATAACCCCACCGCTCGGCGTGCTGGGCGAGCTCGATGGTGTTGCGCAAGGCTGTCGCGACATCACTGCCGGCGCTGATCGGCGCCAGATCCAGTAACGACAGCGGCACCCTCGTCACTGATTCACCGCCGCGTAGCGGTTGGGCGCCACCGGCAAACCGAGCCGCGCCCGCAGCGTTTCGCCATCCCGGTAGCCGGTGCGGAACCGCCCGGCTCGCTGCAAAAGTGGCACCACTTCGTCGACGATCACCGGGAGATCGGTGGCATTGACGGCGGGCCGCAATCGCGCGCCGTCGATGCCCGAGCGCTGCCAATCCAACAGCATGTCCACCAACTCCGTTGCGCTGCCGGCGAAGACGAGCGCATCGGAGGAGAAGTCACCCTCGCCGTGGAAAGACACCACAACGTCGGCAAACACTTTCAGCCCGGAACCACCCACTGCGTGCACCTCGTCGAGGATGCTTTGTACCGCGGTGCCGTCGGTGGGTGTAATGAAGACGAGGTCGGCGCTGGCGGCGGCGAATTCGTAGACAGGGCCGGTGTGCGCGAGCGCGGCCACCACCGGCTGACCCTGCGGCGGACGCGGCGTGATCGACGGCCCTTTGACCGAGAAGTACTTTCCGGTGAAGTCGATGTAATGCAGTTTGTCCCGGTCGACGTAGCGCCCAGTGGTCACGTCGCGGATGATCGCGTCATCCTCCCAGCTGTCCCAAAGCCGGCGCACCACGTCGACATACTCCACGGCCTCGTCGAACAACGGGATTTGGGACCCGTCTCGACGGCCGAATAGCTCCGCTTCATGCATGGTCACACTGACCCGTGCCTGCCAGCCCGCCCGGCCGTGCGACACATAGTCAAGGGTGGCAATGGATTTGGAAACATGGAAGGGCTCGGTGTGGGTGACCGTAGCCACCGGAATCAGCCCGATGTGCTGCGTCGCGGGGGCGATGCGGGCCGCGACCAGCACGGCGTCGGCCCGACCGGCCGGCCGTCGCGGATCGATCCGCTCGCGGCGCCCGGGTTGTGGCATCAATGTGTCGTCGATGGTGAGGAAGTCGAGCAGCCCACGCTCGGCGGTCGCCGCAAGCCCCGCCCAATAGCGGCCACTGAGCACCGACGGGGTGCCGGGGTCCGACGCCAGCGTGGCCCGCCACGCCTGTGGATGCCAGCCGTACCCGTCGAGGGCGACGGCCAGACGCAGCTGAGCCGTCATGGAAGTCCTCTATCGAGGATCTTCTCGAACGCGATCGGGTGAAACGGCCCCCAGGACGGTAGCGGCTCGGCGGGCAGCCGGGTATACCCGGTCGCCTCATACAACGCCTCGGCCTCGGGTTGACGATTGCCGGTGATCAGGTACAGCCGCCGGTAACCGCGCGCAGCGGTCTCCGCCTCCAACGCTGCCAGCAGCGCCTTCGCGTAACCGCGGCGCCGATGTGCGCGGTCGGTCCAGATCCGCTTGAGTTCGGCGGTGTCGGCGTCGTAGCGCCGAAACGCACCGCCGGTGACCGGCACGCCGTCGAGTACGCCGATCAGCAAGCCACCGTCCGGCGGCGCCAACTCGGCCGCCGGCACAGGCAACCAGGCCAAATGTGCGCGCGGCGTGCCGCCGTATCGCTGCGCATACTCGACGGCCAGCTCGGCCAGTAGCGGCTGTGCCAGCGGGTCATCCTGGGCAGCCGACGCGAACCGAAGCTGGCCACCCGGGGCCGACTGGCTGGATTGGGGCATCACCTATCGTCTAACGCTCGTCGACCGGAAGCATTCCGGGCCGGCCTAACCCCGCGTTGCGGTGACATACCTGGGGACGACCGCCAAGTCGTCGGGGCCGCCGCGCCATAGTTCGGCCAGCCCCATGGCGGTGAGCAGATCAACGACGTTCCGCTCGACCGTCTCCCAGCCGTGGGCCGCCAGATACTCGGGGACGTAGCGGTATTCGCCCGGGTAGGTCAGGCTGGCCAGGTCGACGTCCAGGCCGTGTTGCCGCCAGCCGTCGACAAACGCCCGCACTGCCTCTAGCTGCAATGGGGTCCAGGTGGGCATGTGATCGGCGGCGAACCGGCTGCCGGCGGCGCTCACCGCTGTGACATCGTGCAACAACCGATTCTGTGCGTCGGGTGGTAGGTACCCAACGAGCAGTTGCTCGGCAATCCACACCGTGGGTTGAGCAGCGTCATAACCGACCCGCCGCAGCGCCGCCAGCCAATCTTGACGAAGATCGATGCCAACCGCGCAACGGTTCGCGGTCAGCCGGGCGCCCAGCCCGCGAAGCACATCGGACTTGAAATCGAGGACTTCCGGCCGATCGATCTCGTACACCGTTGTCCCATGCGGCCACCGCAGCCGATACGGCCGCGTATCCAGACCGGACGCCAGGATCACCACTTGGCGAAGGCCCACCGTTGCGGCCGCGGCGAGAAACTCGTCCAGAAACCGGGTGTGCGTCGCGAGGACATCCATCACCCCGGTCATTACCGGGTCGTCGCCGTCGTCAGCCGCATACCGCTGGTTGTCGACCAACCGGGTGAAGTACTCCACCCCTGCGGCGCGAACTAACGGCTCGGCGAACGGATCGTTCATCAGCCCTTTGGTGCTGGCCACCGCCCTGGCGACCGCGCCGAATGTCGTGGTCACTCCGACGCCGGTGGCCAGATCCCAGCTGTCGTCGTCTTCCCGTGCCATCGTTGGTCAGACGTCGGAGTGGTGCCGCAGCGTCAGCCCAACGGCCACTCGCCAACCGAGCAACAGAACCGCGGTGACCGACGCTGCCACCACCACGAAACTCGCTGCCACACCTGCTGAAATGGCTTTGCGCAACACCATGCCGACCGCCACGGTGAACACCCAGACGACGACGCCGGTGGGGACCACAGCCGTGGGCCGCCGCCAGCCCCGGGACGCCAGCCACCCAATGACGGTTCCGGTGAGAAACGGCCATGCCGTCGTTGCGACACCGGTGATACTGAGTCCTTCGTCGTGACTGCGGCGTCCAACGGCGCAGAACACCAGCACACCGATGACGTCCACGGCTAGATAAGCCAGCCACACCAGCCGTCGCATGCAGCGAGACTACCGGGCTACGTCGCAATCCTTGACCCCGCAGCCGCAGTGAACCTAGATTCGTCAAGAATGAATGCCCATTCACAAAGCAGGCTCGCGATTGTGACCGGCGCCGGATCGGGTATCGGTAAGGCGATAGCGCTGGCGTTCGCCGCTCAGGGCGACCGGGTCGTCGCCGCCGACCTCGACGAGGCGGCGGCAGCGGCCACCGCGAAAGAGCGGCCCGAGCTGATCACCGCGCTGCCGGTGGATGTCGCCGACCCTGCCCAAGTCGACGCGTTGCGCGACCGGACCCACACCGAAGCCGGCATGCCCAACATCGTGGTCAACGCCGCCGGCTGGGACCGCACCGATCAATTCCTGAATGCCACATCAGAATTCGCGGCCAAGGTGGTGTCGATCAATTACCTGGGGCCGGTATATGTCTGCGGAGCGTTCCTACCGGCAATGATCGAGGCGCACGCGGGTGGACGCATCGTCAACCTGGCCAGTGACGCCGGCCGCGTCGGGAGCGCGGGCGAATCCATCTACGCCGGAGCCAAAGGCGGGGTTATTGCGCTGACCAAGTCGCTGGCCCGGGAAATGGCCCGCCACCAGATCACGGTCAACTGCGTGTGCCCGGGCCCGACCGACACTCCACTGTTTCACGCACAACCCGAGAAATTGAAAGAGGCTCTGGTCAAAGCGATCCCGTTTCGCCGCCTGGCCCGGCCCGAGGAGGTCGCCGCACCGGTCCTGTTCTTCGCGTCCGACGCCGCGTCGTTTATCACCGGACAGGTGATCAGCGTCAGCGGCGGCCTCACGATGGCCGGTTAGTGGCAGGCTGACCTCATGAGCACTAAAACACCGCCCGCCTTCGACCGATACGATCCGCTCGGCCTCGACGGGTCCCTGTCCAGCGACGAGATCGCGGTGCGCGACACCGTCAGAAAGTTCTGCGCCGAGCATGTCACCCCATACGTCGCGGAATGGTTCGAAATCGGCGACCTTCCAGTCCGCCAACTCGGGAAGCAGTTCGGCGAACTCGGCCTGCTCGGCATGCACTTGCACGGCTATGGATGTGGCGGAGCCTCGGCCGTGCACTACGGCCTGGCCTGCGTAGAACTGGAGGCCGCCGACTCCGGCGTTCGGTCGATGGTCTCGGTGCAGGGGTCGCTGGCGATGTTCGCGATCTGGAACTTCGGATCGGAAGAGCAGAAGCAGCAGTGGCTGCCCGGCATGGCCGCCGGCGAACTGCTCGGCTGCTTCGGGCTGACCGAACCCGACGTCGGATCCGATCCCGCCGCGATGAAAACCCGGGCGCGGCGCAGCGGTTCGGATTGGGTGATCAACGGCCGCAAAATGTGGATCACCAACGGCTCGGTCGCCGACGTCGCAATCGTGTGGGCTGCCACCGACGACGGAATCCGCGGTTTCATCGTCCCCACCGATACCCCGGGATTCACCGCCAACACCATCCACCACAAGCTGTCGCTGCGGGCATCGAACACCAGCGAGCTGGTGCTCGATGACGTACGGCTACCCGCCGACGCGATGCTGCCCGAGGCAAAAGGCCTCAAGGGGCCGCTGTCCTGCCTGTCCGAGGCGCGCTATGGAATCATCTGGGGATCGATGGGAGCGGCGCGGTCAGCCTGGCGATCCGCGCTCGACTACGCCACACAGCGCACCCAATTCGGCCGCCCGATCGCCGGATTTCAATTGACCCAGGCAAAACTCGTCGACATGGCGGTCGAGCTGCACAAGGGGCAGCTGCTGTCACTGCACCTCGGTCGCCTCAAGGACAGCGTCGGGCTGCGTCCCGAACAGGTCAGCTTCGGCAAGCTCAATAACACCCGTGAGGCGATCAAAATCTGCCGGACCGCTCGAACGATACTGGGCGGCAACGGGATATCGCTGGAATACCCGGTTATCCGGCACATGGTCAACCTGGAATCGGTGCTGACCTACGAGGGCACGCCAGAGATGCACCAGCTGGTCCTCGGCCAGGCTTTCACCGGTAACGACGCCTTCCGCTGATAGGAGTACTCGATGGCCGCTCGCCTGGAATACACCTCTGAGCATCACCAGTTCCGGCAACTGGTACACGATTTCGTGCAACAGACCGTGGTTCCCGCTCACGAGAGCTGGGAAAGGGAAGGTCAGTGGGACCGGTCGCTGTTCATCGAAGCCGGAAAGCTGGGGCTGCTTGGCTTTTCGGTACCCGAGCACTTGGGCGGTCCGGGAGTCAACGACTTCCGCTATAACGCCATCGTCATCGAAGAGCTCCAGCGCGCCGGCGCGGCGTCCGAGGCTGTCGCCTTCAACCTGCAAAACGATATCGTGCTGCCCTATCTCACCGATCTGACGACGCCCGAACAGCAGCAACGATGGCTGCCCAGGGTGGTGACCGGCGAGACGGTGCTCGGCATCGCGATGACCGAACCGGGCACCGGCAGCGACCTGGCCGGGATCCGCACCGCAGCGGTGCGCGACGGCGACTGTTACGTCGTCAATGGCGCCAAGACGTTCATCTCCAACGGGCAGACCGGCGACCTGTTTGTGATCGCAGTGCGCACGTCACCAGATCGGCACAAGGGGCTATCACTTCTGGTGGTGGACGCGGACACACCAGGATTCCACCGCGGCCGCAACCTGGAGAAGATCGGCTTGCACGCCCAGGACACCAGCGAGCTCACCTTCACCGACATGCGGGTGCACGTCGGCAATCTGCTCGAACAAGAGGGCATGGGGTTCTATCAGCTGGTGCGCAACCTGCCCCAGGAGCGGCTGGCGCTGGCAGTGGGCGCGGTGGCCGCCGCCGATAGCATATTGGCCGAGACGCTCGACTATGTCCGTCAGCGCAAGGCGTTCGGCTCGCCGATCGCCAGCTTCCAGCACAGCCAATTCGTGCTCGCCGAACTGGCGACCGAGATCGATATCGCCCGTACCTACCTCGATGACTGCCTTGCCGAGCACCTCACCGGTGACCTGACCGCCGCGCGGGCCGCGGGGCTGAAATGGTGGACCACCGACCTGCAGGTGCGCACCGCCGACCGCTGCCTGCAACTGCACGGCGGGTACGGCTACATGCGGGAGTACAGCGTCTCGCGTGCGTTCGTCGACGCCCGCATCCAGACGATCTATGGCGGCACCAACGAGATCATGAAGACCATCATCGCCAAAGACTTGGGCATCTGAGGCGGGCGTGGCCACCGACTACAGTGACCTTCCCGTCGAGGAGGCAGTGCGCGCGGCCCGGGCCAGCTCGCGGCGCCGGCAGGTGCTCGATGCCGCGGTCATAGTCATGGGCAAGAATGGATTTCACCAAATGTCCATGCAGGATCTGGCCACCCAGGCCGATGTCAGCGTCGGCTTGATCTACAAATACTTTGGCGGCAAGGAAGACCTGCTGCTCGCGACGATCGTGCGGATCCTCGATGTGTTCCGCGATCAACTGGCGACCGTCACGGGTGGCGCCGGCGACGACGTCGTCGAACAGTTGGCCGCAGGCATCCGTCGCTATATCCAGATCGTCGACGAGAACCTCGACGGGGTGGTGTTGACCTACCGGGAGAGCCGAACACTGGGGCCGGCCGGTCGCTCGCAGATCAAGGAACTCGAAATCGCCACTGCCGCACCGCTGCGCGCGGTGATCGAGGCCGGTATCGCCCAGGGCGTGTTCCGAAACGTCGACGTCGACCTCACCGTTTTCGACATCATGCTGCTCGCACACGGTTGGGCGCTCAAGCACTGGCACTTCGGGCCGATCTACACCGTCGACGAATACATCCGGTTGCAGACCCGCCACGCGCTCAACGCGTTGATTGCCGATGGCCGCCGTGCCGACTATGCACACCTGCTGGAGACCGAGGACCTTTGGAGATAGCCATGAGAGTTACCAGATATCGAATCCGTATGAGCATCACTGCCTGTGGGCTGTCATTGGCAGCTGTTGCCGGGATGCCAACTGCGAGCGCCGATCCCACCGTTACGTTGCCACCGATGACATCCAGCGGCAGCGGACCGATCATCGGTGGAGGCACCGCGGCACAACAGGGGATCTCGCAGCAGCTGACCAGCCTTGGCAATCCGAATGTCCAAGAGGTTGACGGCTCGGATGCGGCGCAATTCATCACGGCTGCCGCCGCGGTCGCCAACCCGCAGCTCGCCGCACCCTTCGCGCTGCTGCGTCGGGCGTTGGCATGCCAGAGCAACAACGCCGGATTCGGGGCGCGCGCCTACCGCCGGGCCGACGGGCAATGGGGAGGCGCGATGCTGGTCATCGCCAAGAGCGCCACACCGGACGTTGACGTCCTGACGGGCTGCGTCAAGACCAATTGGCGTAGGGCCACGGCGGGCGGGGAAACGTCGATGTGCAACAGCGGCTGGACCACCCCCACTTCCTTCGAAAGCCGCCGCGGCGAGACCTACTACATCTTGCTCGCCGGCACGACCGACGACTTCTGCAGTGGGCTCAACGGGAAATACAAGAACAACGCCAGCGCGTGGCCGTTCTAGAACGGCCGGTTTTATGCTGCCACGGTGGGCGAAACTGTCTGCGGTTCAACGATCATCACCGCAGCGGGTGCGCCCGAATACGTGTGGGGCATGTGCCTGGCTATAACCCCAAGGATCCCCGGGTGCGTCAATCTGCCGCTGTGTCAACACTTTTCAGGCGGCGGGTTCAAAAGGGTGTTGGCGTCGCCGTTGGGTTCGCCGCGCATGGCCACCGACAGGTCGCTGTGAGCCGAGGTGAACCGTAGCCGCTCCATCCCGTTTCGTTGTATCGTCAAGTTTGCCGTTTCGCGCTGTTGCTACAGGAAGGTATGGATCATGGGCGCACTGAGGTTCGTCGGCTTGGCGATATTGACGGCGGTCGCTCCAATCGCGGTCCTCATCGGAAGTAACCCAGCGCATGCCGATACCGATATTGGTCAACCATGCTCGCCGGAAGGCGCGAAAGTATGGGGGAACCCCGGCCCGATAGAGTGCGAGCGCAAGGCGGATGGGCAACTGCAATGGGTGTCCATTCCTGCTTCAGCAATGTGTGTGGCGATCTGCGATCAACGCTAGGGGCGATCGGGCATTGCCGCGACGGGGTCATCCTGGGCGGTTTCATCTGTCTGCGGGTACGGAATTCCGTACCCCTTCCGATGCGCGGACCGACCGGTCCGGCGGAATTACCGAGGCTGAGCCGCCATGACCAAATGCGAAGAGCGTTTCGCATTTGCACCTGTTTGCTGGTCCGTCCGGAGTGTGTAAAGGTCTGACCAGGCGTTTTGCCGGTAAACGCGCAGTTCTGCGTGTTTGCTGTGCCGAATCTTCGCAGGTCAGGCCATGTTTCAGGCCGAAGCAAATGCGGGACTTCGAGCCGCGAGGTTGTCGAATCTTCGCAGCTCAGAGCATGTTTCAAGCCGCAGACTTTGGTAGGAGCTCGGGTGTGTCCTGCTGAATTTTGGTGCCGTCCGGCTCCTGGCGATCCGCCCAACCCGTCGGACCCGTATAGAACGTCTTGATCAGGTGGTGATACCGAATTGCCGCAGAACGTTTTAAACCGCTTTCAGCGCAGCAACGGCGGCACCGAGCGCAGCGTGGACGTGCAACCAACTCAACGCCGACGACCCGATATCGGTCGCTGAGGCGCGGCAGATGCCCTTGGGGGTGGGAGTAGGACCAGATCGTTTCCTAGACCTCTTCTGCGCCCACCAGCCAGGCACTTATGTTGTAAAGGCCGTCACTAGCCGGGATTCTTTTACACGAGACAAAATTCGACTTGCCCCGTGCCAAATCGTACACGTATTGGCTGTCCCACTCCTCAGTTCCCTTTTTGCGTTGGACCGCCACGGTCGCGCGGATCGAACTATCCTTCAAGTTATTTAACACGTGCCAGGAATAACCGCCGCCGCACAAGTTGTCCGGCCAGCTTTCCACCGAAGCTAGGTCTTTGGGGTCGACGGGGTCGTCGGCCGACGCGACCCCCGGCACGCAGAGGGCCAGAACGCAAACAGCGAGCAACGCAACACCTTTAGCGACGCATCTCACGATCATGCCCTCCCCAAGATGAAACACGCGTTGTGCCGCTAGAGCACCTGAATTCCAGGCTCTGGGGCAAGGGGCTTGGGGCCCTGGGATTGGGGTCGTTGGTGCTCTTTGGAGGATCACCACTTCCGCGTGCCGTCGGTGAGTTGCCGATCATGCCACCGCTTTCGACCTGTGTAGGAAGTCCTAAGCAGATGATGGTAACGGCAGAGCAGTTTGAGGTTCGACGGATGGGTGGGACCAAGCGGAAATGGCACGGTGTGGTTGATGTCGCAGACTTCGGCCGGCTTGTCGCAACCAGGGAATCGGCATGTCAGATCCCGAAATCGGACGAATTCGGCCAAGGCCACCGAAGGCTGGTAGCCGGACTCTGGACAGGCCTGCGGTGTAAGCAGGGGCTTGATCTTGGCTACGCCGGCCAAATCGCGCAACACCGTCGACGGCACTAGGCCAAACCCGGGTAAATATCCCAAAGCTCGCGAATCGCCTTTGACCGCGGTCTCCTCGGCCAGCACATGAATCACGACATCTGTGTCCGGCCGCCGTTGTGCCGCGGCGCAATCCGGCGCACCACAGTCGCAACGCAGGACATCCAACCCGGCGGCCAGTGCGCCCAGGGCATCGGCGCGACGCTGGGCTCTGGTGTGAGGATCATCCCGACACACCGTGGCGGCCAACGCGTCAAGCTTACGATCCAGGGCAGCCCCGTCAGTAGCGTGCAGCTGCGCACAGATTCCGGCCAGCCCGGGATCTGCCGGTCCGATCTCGACATAGCGATCCTCGCTGCGCTGTCCCGGCACTCTCAAGCCTGCCGGGTCAAACCGGGCGACCCACATATCAATGCGCTCAATGACTTTCGGTGCCGAAAGCCGCATCCATCTCGGCGCATGACTGGCCACCGCAGCGTCCAGCTTCGCGATCAGCTCGGGGTCCTGGACCAGCTCGGTGCGATACACCACCGCAGCCATCACCCGGAAATCGATTGCTCCATGGGCGAAGACCTCAGCCACCCGGGGTAGGCGCTCCCGCAATACAATGGCATAGCGCAGCCGTCCGGCGGCCCGACCACGGCTGATGCCTAGCGCCGCGGCCACTTCGGCGACCACATTCTCGTGTCCGTCGATGGCCCAATTCCACCGCTGGGCATCGTCCGCGGGCACGCGACGCGCGTACAACTCACCGATCGCCGCCAATTCACGTGCACACATTGCATTTTGGGCGCGCGCGGCGTCGGTGATGTCCACTACGCGGGCGTCGTCCAGATGCTCGAGCACATACGTTCGATTGTAATGGCTTCCACTGACTCAAACTTTTTGGCAGGGTCGCCGAGTTCAATGGGAGGCGGCATCGCTGAAAGGTCGTGGGCGTGATGGTCAGATCGCGGCGAACGAAGATCCCGGTTGAAGAGAAGACCCGGCTGGTGTTGTCGGTGTTGGCCGGGGAGATGACCTGTGCTGAGGCGGCGCGGCGTGCCGGGGTGAGCCCGGGACTAGTCAACAAGTGGCGCAACCAGTTCCTGGCGGCCGGCGCAGTCCGGCCGCAAGAGGTGCCCAGCGGCCCTGCGGGCAAAGCCGGTAGTGCCGAGCAGCGGCGGCTGCGGATGGAAAACGAACAACTCAAGCTGGCCTTGGCCGAAGCCACCGTGCAGCTGCGGATCTGGCAGCGGGGTGCGGCGTTTGCCGATCAGGTCCCTTCGCCGACCTCGAAGCCCTAAGAGAGGCAGCGGGTCTGCCGGTTTCGAGGTTCTGGGTCCTGGCCGGCATCCCAGAACGCAGCTACCGGCGCCGACGTGCCCGGCTGCGTGACGGGCAGTCCGTCAAGGGACCCTGGCCAGCCCCGGTGGTGGATCGCATCGATGCGCTGGCCGCCAAATACGCCGAGACCTGGCCGGCCTGGGGCTATCGCAAGATCGCCGCTCTCATGCGTGCCGATGGACACCCCGTCACCAACTCCTCGGTGCAACGCGCCCTGCGCCGCCGCGGCCTGCTGCTGCCGCAAGGGTTTCGCGCCGACCGTAAATCCTGGGCAGTGCTGCGTCGCAAAGTGTTTCGTGACCCGCCCACCGACCGCAACCGAGTCTGGCAGACCGACTTTTCGGAATTTGAAACCACCAACGGCGATATCTGGCGCATCTGCGCAGTCATCGACTACGCCACCACATACTGCCTGGCCGTCACCGTGTCCCCCACCGCCCGCGGGACTGACGCTCTTCGCTGCATCCAGCCAGCCATCGCCCAAGCCCAACGCTTGCTCGACCTCGACGACCTACGTAGCGACCGCGGCATCATGGATATCGTCGACGCCACCGAAAACGTCATCGGCCAGGTACCCGCACCCCTCGCCGTGGTCTCCGACAACGGCCCGTGTTCCCGCGGGCAAACCTTTCGAACCGCATTCACCGGCGATGATCCTCTCCTGCGCCACGTACGCACCCGGATCACATCACCGCAAACCAACGGCGTCATCGAACGATTCTTCGGAACCCTCAAATACGAGCACCTCTACCGCGGAGACATCGGTGACGGCGACGCCCTCGACATGGAAACCCATCGATTCCGCACCATCTACAACACCATCCGACCCCACCAGGCCCTCGCCGACCGCACCCCTAAACAGGCCTACCTCACCGACAAAACCCAACCCCAAAACCTGCCAAATTCTTGACCCAAGACGGCTTGCACCGACACGACGCCCGGAGTCGTACGGTGTACATGCGCCGCAGAGACGGTCAGAGTAGAGGGACCAGAAGGGACAAGTATGTCGCGCCATCGCGTCGTCATCATCGGAAGCGGATTCGGTGGCTTGAATGCCGCCAAGGCGCTGAAGCGGGCCGACGTCGACATCACGCTGATCTCGAAAACGACCACCCACCTGTTCCAGCCACTGCTGTATCAAGTGGCCACCGGGATCTTGTCCGAAGGCGACATCGCCCCGACCACCAGGCTGATCCTGCGCAGGCAAAAGAACGTCCGGGTGTTGTGGGGCGAAGTCACCGCGATCGACCTCAAGGCGCAGACGGTCACGTCGAAGCTGATGGGTATGGAGACCGTGACGCGCTACGACAGTCTCATCGTGGCTGCCGGTGCGCAGCAGTCATACTTCGGCAACGACCAGTTCGCCACCTTCGCTCCCGGCATGAAGACCATCGACGACGCCCTGGAGCTGCGCGGCCGCATCCTCGGCGCGTTCGAGGCCGCCGAAGTCACCACCGACCACGCCGAGCGCGAACGTCGGCTTACCTTCGTCGTGGTCGGGGCGGGACCCACCGGTGTCGAGGTGGCCGGCGAGATCGTCCAACTAGCCGAACGCACCCTGGCCGGGGCATTTCGCACCATCACGCCCAGCGAGTGCCGCGTGATCCTGCTCGACGCCGCACCCGCGGTGTTGCCGCCGATGGGCCCGAAACTTGGTCTCAAGGCGCAAAAGCGACTGGAAAAGATGGATGTCGAGGTCCAGCTCAACGCAATGGTGACGGCCGTCGACTACAAGGGCATCACGATCAAGGAGAAGGACGGCGGGCAACGCCGGATCGAATGCGCGTGCAAGGTGTGGGCCGCTGGCGTTCAGGCCAGCCCGCTGGGGAAGATGATCGCCGAACAGTCCGACGGAACCGAAACCGACCGCGCCGGACGGGTGATCGTGGAGCCCGACCTCACCGTCAAGGGACACCCGCGCGTTTTTGTTGTCGGTGATCTGATGTCCGTGCCCGGCGTACCCGGGATGGCCCAAGGCGCGATCCAAGGCGCGCACTACGCCACCACAGTGATCAAGCACGCCGTGAAAGGCCACGACGACCCGGCCGACCGCAAGCCGTTCAAGTACCACAACAAAGGCAGCATGGCCCTCATCTCCCGGTACAGCGCCGTGGCGCAGGTCGGCAAGCTGGAGTTCGCCGGTTTCATCGCCTGGTTAGCGTGGCTGTTGCTGCACCTTTACTACCTGATCGGCCATCGGAACCGCATCGCCGCCATGTTTGCCTGGGGGATCTCCTTCCTGGGCCGCAGCCGCGGCCAAATGGCCATCACCAGCCAGATGATTTACGCACGCCCGGTGGTGAACTGGGTGCAGGCGCAGGCGGAAGAAGGAACGCTGGCGGCGGCCGAACGCGCCGAGGCGGCCGAACGACAGGCGGCGGGTTAGCCCCTCACATCATTTGTAGGGCCAGGTTCGGTCAGCGTGTTCGTGCTGTTACTGTTCGGAACCGGGGTCGGGGGGCCTGCATGCGAAAAGGGGGCTTGTAATGCAAATTTCCAAGTTTCGATTGGCTGTCGCAGGAGTCCTGACAGCGACCACTTTCAGCGTCCTGGGCGCCGGTACCGCGTACGCCTACCAAGAGACGCCGACAAGGGCGGCCATCGGGATCAGGCAATCAACCTGGTGCAGCAAGCGATCGACCAGGTTAATCAAGGCATTCAGTTCGCTCAGCAGCATCCGCCCGGTCAATAAGCTAGCGCGCGACTAACTCAGGGCCTGATCGATATCAGCGATCAGATCATCGGTGCCTTCCAGCCCGACGGAGATGCGAACCACGTCGTCACCGAGCCCGATCGCAGCGCGACCCTCCGGGCCCATCGCCCGGTGAGTCGTGGTCGCCGGGTGCGTGACAAGCGATTTGGCGTCGCCGAGATTGTTGGAAATGTCGATCAGCCGCAGCTTGTCCAGCACCTCGAAGGCCCGTTGTTTGGCAGCGCTCTTCGCGCAGGCGAGCGCGAAGGTGACCACCGTCCCCCCGCCGGTCATCTGCCGCTTGGCCAGGTCGTACTGCGGGTGCGACACCAGATAGGGATAGCGCACCCAACTCACCGCCGGATGACGCTCGAGGAACTCCGCAATCCGCTGCGCTGAGGAATTACTGTGCTCAACCCGAATCGCCAGTGTCTCAAGGCCTTTCAGTAATACCCAGGCATTGAACGCGCTCATCGCAGGGCCGGTGTGCCGCATCAGCTTCTGCACCGGACCGTCGATGTACTCCTTATCACCGAGGATCGCGCCGCCCAGCACACGACCCTGACCGTCGATGTGCTTGGTACCCGAGTACACCACCACGTCAACCCCGAGCGGAAAGCCCTGCTGCAGCAGTGGCGTGGCTAATACGTTGTCCAGCACGACTTTTGCACCCGCAGCGTGAGCAAGCTCGGTCACCGCGGCGATGTCCACCAGCGACTGCATCGGATTCGACGGCGTCTCGAAGAACACCGCTTGAGTAGGCAGCGAGAGCGCCTGCTCCCATTGCGCGAGGTCATCGCCGTCGACGAAGACGGTCTCCACGCCCCAACGCGGCAGGATCTCGTTGCACACCACAAAACACGACCCGAACAGGCTGCGCGCGGCGACCAACCGGTCACCGGCGGCCAGCAGCGCGCCCAGCGAGGTGAACACCGCGGCCATGCCACTTGCGGTGGCGAACGCCGCCGGCGCTCCCTCGATCAGGCGCAACCGCTCCTCGAACATCGTCACGGTCGGGTTGCCGTAACGCGAGTACACAAAGTGGTCCAACTCGCCGCTGAACGACTTCTCCGCAATGGCCGCCGACTCGTATACATACCCGGACGTCAAATACATCGCCTCGGCGGTCTCTTCGAACTTGGATCGCAAGAGTCCGCCGCGCACGCCGATGGTGGCCTGGCTGACGCCGTCGGGCAGCGCCTTAGGCGTGCGGACCGAGCGGCCGTCGGTCACAGCTGCTTCCAGGGCAATCCGGTTGCCCGCCAACCTGTTTCACCGCGGTGACCGTTGGCATTGAGGTGACCTTCGAAGCCGTCCAGCACGTTGTAGGCCGGCGTGATGCCCACCTCGGTCGCGACCTCGGCGGCACCGATGGAGCGGTGGCCGGAGCGACACAGAAAGACCACCGGCCGCTCTCCGTCAGCTTCTGCGGGCGGTACCCGGTCCCGCAGTTCGCCGGCGAAGTTCTCGTTGTGCGTCCCGTCGGTCGTATTCCACTCGATGAACACCACCTCACGGCCAAGGCTGGACAGGTCGGGCACACCGACGAACCGCCATTCGGCGTCGGTGCGTACGTCCACCAACACAGCCTGGGGGTTGTCGCTGAGTAGCTTCCATGCCTGAAGGGGCGTGATATCTCCTGCGTAGGAGCGTGCGTGCTCTGTGCTCATGCTTGTTTGACCTCGTCCTTCGTGAGCATTGTGAGCCACAATATCCGCGCTTGAGCATTCAAGCCTCGGCGAGATTGCCCCCATGCTCTCGGCGATACCTGACCTCGGATCGTACCGAGGTCATAGCTGTGCCTATCTCGAGGCTGTACGACGACGCATACTTCTTCGGAACCCACAGCGGCCGACGGTTTTGTGAGTTGGAGTTAGCCCAACTTCGAAACGAATCCGGTAGATTTAGAGGAAATCCCGAGTGAGCTCACGAGGGGGCAGTGTCCGAACAGCTGAGCGCCGATGTCAAAGCGCTGCTCGACAGGATGGAGTCTCATCCCCGCGACGAGCCGCTGAGCCTGAACATGGGAATCGAGATCGTTGAGCTGCTCGCCCAGGTGGCCGCCGAGCGGGCGAGCGGGGTGTCTCCTGCGTAGCTCACCCGCGTGAGTCTCGCAAATTCAGCGGGGTCGCCACCTGTCGGGCGCGGTCGCGTGCGGTCGCCACATCTGGTGCCGTGGCCAGTGCCACGCCCAGCTTGTGGGTCGCGTCGGCGGCCTGGGTTCTCCCGAAGATGCGGAGGTCGCTTTCTGGCACACCCAGTGCACCGGTCAGCGCGTCGGCAGTGGGCGACCCACCGTCATGGCCGGGATTTATCGCGCGGGCGGCGCCCGGCGAAATCATCATGGTGTCCACCGGCAGGCCCAGAATGGCCCGGGCCTGCAGTTCGAACACCGAAAGCCGCTGGCTGCGCAGGGTCACCCAAGCACTCTGGTGCGGGCGTGGGGTGACGTCGGCGAAATACACCTCATCGCCGTTGATCATCAATTCGACACCGAAGACGCCGCGCCCGCCGAGCGCCTTGACGATTCGTGCGGCGATGGACTTGGCAGCGTCCAGCGCCGCCGGGCTCAGCTTCTGCGGTTGCCAGGATTCCAGCACATCAGCGTCGGCGCTGCGATGACCGATGGGTGAGCAGAACTCGATAAGCGGACCGTGCGGACCTTCGCTGCGCACCGCGAGCAGGGTGACATAAAACTCGACCTCGACCACCGTTTCGGCCAATACCCGGTGGTGGCCTGGCACCGCCTCATGCCCCACCGCACGCTGCCAGGCCGGCTCGATGTCGTCGGGCCCCGCGACCACCGAGTGTCCTCGCCCGGCCACCCCGGCCACCGGCTTCACCAGCAACGGAAACCCGGCGTGTGCGGCCACCGCCTCGAGTTCGCCGAGCGATCCGACGAACCAGAACGGCGCTGTGGGCAGGCCCAACTGGTCGGCAGCCAGTCCGCGTAGGCCCTCCCGGTCGGCGGTGAGTCGGACGGCGCGGGCGCTGGGCACCAGTTCGGTGAGTTCGTGGTCAGAGCCGGTAGCCAGCGCATCGAGGGCGTCGATGGCGACCGCATCGGTGGCGGTCACGACGAAATCTGGTTGCAGCCGTCCGATCATGTCCGACAGCTCGGCGGCGTTGGTCATCGTGATTACCAGCGACTGGTCGGCTACCCCGTGCGCAGGCGCATCCGGGTACTCATCGACAGCGATCACCTCCGCGCCCAGGTGCCGCAAGGCGATCGCCAGCTCCCGGCTGAGTTCACCAGAACCCAGCAATATCACTCGGGGCCTGGCGTCGGCTTCGGCACCGGCATCGGCATTGCCGTGCACATCTGCGACCTGCGGGGTCACGACGATCGCCGTCGTTTTGTCGTCTTCGGCGGCCGCTGGGGGCCCATGCTTGCCCGTGGGCTCGTGCTGTCCTTCGGTCGAGCCGGCGGTCACTGCTCAAGGATAGGTCCGCTGCCAGCAGGGGCGACGAACCTTCTTAGGGCTGGCCGGGGAGTAACCGCACCATCAGGCCGGTGCCTTCGGCCAACACCGTCTCGTCGCTGTCCACCAATTCCGCAGACACAAACGCCTTGCGACCCTCGGTACTGGTGACGCGGCCGCGCATGACTAAGGGCGCATCGATCGGAGTGATCTTGCGGTAGTCGACGTGTAGGAAGGCCGTTCGGCTGATCGGCCGTCCCGCAGCGTGCGAGATCATGCCGAACATATGGTCAAACAGCAGCGGCAGCACACCGCCGTGCACCGCGTGGTTGCCCCCGACATGAAAGCGGCTGAAATATCCCGTCATTTCGACACCGTCGGGGCCGTACCGCATCAACATCCAGGGTGGTAGCAGCAGGCTGCCCATGCCGGGCAAGTCCGGCGTCCGCCCAGCCGGCGCCTCGCCTTCATCAGCCTGAAACGGACCCAGCAGCTCCACCAGCGCCGCGGCGCGGTCGGCCGCATCGTCCCAGACGTCGTCGGCGGGATCGGCGGACACGGCCAGGTCCTGCAACTGGCGCATGGCTGCCACGAACCGGCCGAATCCCGGGCCGGGGCTGGCTGGGCCGTATTCAGGAAAGCCGCCGTGATGTTCGTACTCTGGGTCGAGTTCTTTTGGGTTCGGCTCGGAATCCGTCACGGGCTGCCCTGCAGGATGTCGCGGCGCACGATCGTCTGCTCCCGTCCCGGACCCACACCTATGCACGAAACTTGTGCTCCGGCAAGCTCTTCCAGCCGCAAGATGTAGTCACGCGCTTTGGCGGGCAAGTCGTCGAAATCGCGCGCTCCCGAGAGGTCTTCCCACCAGCCCGGCAGCTCCTCGTAGATCGGTTCGGCACGGGCGAGATCACTTTGGGTCATCGGCATGTCGCGAGTGCGCGCTCCGTCAATCTGATAGCCGACGCATACCGGCACCGTTTCCAGGCTGGAAAGCACGTCGAGCTTGGTCAGGAAGTAGTCGGTGATGCCGTTGACCCGGGTGGCGTAGCGGGCGATGACGGCGTCGAACCAGCCGCAGCGCCGGCGCCGTCCGGTGGTGACACCGAATTCGCCCCCGGTCTTGGACAGGTATTCGCCGTTCTCGTCGAACAGCTCGGTGGGGAACGGGCCGGAGCCCACCCGGGTGGTGTAGGCCTTGAGGATGCCCAGCACGGTAGTGATCCGGGTCGGACCGATGCCAGACCCGACGGCCGCGCCGCCCGCCGTCGGATTCGATGACGTCACATAGGGATAGGTGCCGTGGTCGACGTCGAGCAAGGTGCCCTGTGAGCCTTCCAGCAACACCGTTTCGCCGGCCTCCAGCGCAGCGTTGAGCAACAGCCGGGTGTCGGCGATGCGGTGGCGGAAACCCTGCGCTTGTTCCAGTAGGGCCTCGACCACGTGGTCCGGCTCCAGCGCCTTGCGGTTGTAGATCTTGACCAGTATCTGGTTTTTGAGTTCCAGCGCGGCCTTGATCTTGTGGGTGAGCAGCTCGGGGTCGAGCACGTCGGCGACCCGGATCCCCATACGGGCGATCTTGTCCTGGTAGCACGGCCCGATACCGCGGCCGGTGGTGCCGATCTTCTTGCTGCCCATGTAGCGCTCGGTGACCTTGTCGATGGCCACGTGATAGGGCAACAGCAGGTGCGCGTCGGCCGAGATCAGCAGCTTAGAGGTGTCGACGCCGCGGTCTTCCAGGCCTTGCAGCTCGTCCAGCAGCACCCCGGGATCGACCACCACACCGTTGCCGATGACGTTGGTGACACCGGGCGTCAGCACTCCCGACGGGATCAGATGCAGCGCGAAATTTTCGCCGCTGGGCAACACGACGGTGTGTCCGGCGTTGTTGCCACCCTGATAGCGCACCACCCACTGCACGCGCCCGCCGAGCAGGTCAGTGGCCTTACCTTTGCCCTCGTCACCCCACTGGGCGCCGATGAGGACGATTGCCGGCATGACATACTCCCGCCTGGTCTCGCCTGCTTATTGTGGTCCAGCCGGTGACCTACCCTATCCCAGCGGTTTGCGAGGAGTGCCTTGAACACGGCCGAGAACACCCCCAGCGTGGCGGTGTTGGTGTTCAGCAACGAACGGGTGCTCGGTCCGTTGACCGGACTACCCGCCCACCAGGCGGATAGTGAGGCCGACATCGATGCTGCGATCGGCCCGTACCGACGGCTCGTGGTGCTCGGCAGTGACGCTGATCTGGCCACCGTGCTGAGCCGACTGCTGCGCGCCGACCGGCTCGACGTCGAGGTGGCGTACGTGCCGCGCCGGCGCACCACAGCGACCCGGGTCTACCGCTTGCCGGCCGGACGCCGCGCGGCGCGGCGCGCCCGGCACAGATCCGCCCGGCGGGTGACCCTGATCCGCGACGAGACCGGGTCGGTGATCGTGGGCCGGGCCGACTGGCTACCACCCGACGACCGGCAGCTCATCCACGGTGAGGCGGTGGTCGACGACACCACGTTGTTCGACGGCGATGTCGCCGGCGTGTGCATTGAGCCGACGCTCGCCGTGCCCGGCCTGCGGGCCTCGGTGCAAAACAGGGTGCGCCGAATCTGGCGCCGGTGGGTCGCCGGCCGCGCAGTCCAGCTGGGCAGCACTGGTGTCGCTGTGGTGCGTGACGGTGTCCCGGCGCGCCGCACCGCGCGCCGGTCGACGTTCTACCGCAACGTCGAAGGCTGGCTGCTGGTCCAGTAGTTTACGCAGGTCAGAGGGGTTAGCCCGGGCCTAGCCCGAGGGTAAAGTCCGCACAGAGTCCGCAGAATCCGCCAGCACGGTCCGCATCACGGCGGCAGCAGCATTGCGGGTGCGGTCCTCGGCGGTCGGCCACAGGTGGCTGTAGGTGTCCAGGGTGGTGGTCGCCGAGCCGTGCCCCAGGGCCCGCTGCACCGTCACCACATCGCAGCCGGCGGCAATCAATGCCGACGCGTAGAAGTGGCGCAGGTCGTGCAGCTGGATCCCGGTGACTCCGGCGGCGCGCAGCGTCCGGATCCACCAGCCGCGGACGACGTCCTGGTGGGGCGGATTGGCTCCGGAGCCAACAAACAGCCATAGTCCGGCCGGACCCCGACGGTCCGGATGTGCTCGGACAGCATCACCACGAGCTCGTCGGGAAGGTAGACGACCGCTCCGAGCCGTACTTGGGTGCACGGATATCGACGCTGCTGCCGCCGGCGCGCTGCACCTGTCGCGACACGGTCAGCGTCTTGCATAAAAAGTCGATGTCGTCGATCCGGACTCCGGCCGCTTCCCCGAGACGGAGTCCGGCGAATGCGCACAGCCCGATGAACGGGGCGAACCACACCTCGGCCGCGGCCATGATCTTCCCGACCGTCTCCGGCGTGGGGATCCGCATCGCCGCCTCGGGGCGCCTGGCGATCACCGCCGCCGCCGAGCACCCCGACACCCGCAACTTCGGCGAATGGCGCGACGAGTGGCATGCAGCCGAGGTGGCCAAACGAAGTTGAAGCGCGACGCCGCCCGGCGCCACCAGGACGGCGACGCATGAATCGCTGGGGCCACGGCCGACCGCGCCACACCACCCCAAAGCTGAGACGCGAATGCTTCCAACGCGATAACTGGACATGTCAGGGCCGCGGCTATGAAGGCCGGCGCGATGGCCGCGACTTACATGCCGACCACGTGCGCAACCTCGCCCGGGGCACCTGATCAATACCCGAGCCGAAGCCCGCTTCGGCAGGAGCAAACGCGCCCGCCCTATCCGTCCCGCTGACCTCCTCCTTTAACGATTCAGCTAATAACCAAAAGCGTTGTAGGTCGCGTATACAGCCTTTGACCTGCCAAAGTATCTGGGAGGGTGTCCCCCAGCTAACCCCTAGCCGGACCGTGGCTTCCCGCGTCTGCCGGTGCGTATGGATTAAAATGTTTGTACCTCCCTTTTGGCAACCGGGTCCCCGATTTGGCGGCAGAACCCTTCCGCTATTGACCAGGATGGTGAGGCCAAGTGAACATGACCCGCACAATCCGCTACACGACGGCCCTGGGAGCCGCCATCGCCGCCACGTTGACCATTGGCCAGGGTGTCGCAGCGGCCGAACCCAACACCGCCGCCTTTGAGCGTGACCTTGCTGCCGCGGGCATCCCAAAGGAGAAAACGAAATTAGGCGTGAGCCCCTATGTGATTCTTGAGACATGGGCCGGCTTCGCATGTGAATTCGCTCCGCGTTTGGGCGTGACCGACAGTCGCGTGGTTGATCGCCTGCCTGGCGACATTGCTAGCACTGGCGTCGAGCTCACGCCCGCCCAAGCGGCCGCCGTCTGGTCAAGCGCCAAGCAAAACATCTGCGGCCGGGGCACACACCCAGCTTCTGGATAGCCCGAAATCTGGTACCAAGCCCCGCAATTTTGCCCCCGATAGGGCCGAGCCGATTGCAATTTTTGTAAGTCAGCTCTGGGAAAAGCTTGCCAACAGAGACCAGACGCTTAAGGCCGTCGCCGATGGCTTTCGGATGACAGGCACGCAGGGATCAACAGCCGGAACTGGTAGTGAGAAGAAATCCTTACGGCCTCTGATCGATGATCGGACGTACGCGGCGTTGCAGAACAGCCCTGCCCGCTACACCCTCTACGTTGATTGAGACTGGCCCGGCGGGCGGCCACGTTTTCAGAAGCGAAAGGTGGCCGTTGGCGGTGGCCAGCGCGGCGGGTCATCCTCCACCGAGGCCTGGCCCGGTACCGGCCGCCCTGGCTAGGCGGCTCCGGAGTCCGCAGAAAGTCCGCAAGATGCCAACACCGGCCACTGACTCCCCAACGCTGCCTGGCCCGCATCGCTGCAGCTCAGACCCCATTTCCAGCACTTACCCCACCTCCCCCGAAGCTGTGACAAAGTTCTACCGCAACATAGAAGGCTGGCTGCTGGTCCGGTAGTTTCGACCGGTGAGCTTTCCCGCTCGGCATCAATCGGTGCGACCCAGCCCTATCTTTTTGGCCCTGGTCGGATCGACGGCCGTCGGGGGCATGCTGGCCTGGCTGGCCGGGGCAAGCGTTCGGCCGCTGTCTTATGCCGGGGTGTTCATCTTCGTGATCGCCGGCTGGCTGGTCTCGCTGTGCCTGCATGAATTCGGACACGCGCTGACCGCCTGGCGATTCGGCGACCATGACGCCGCGGTCCGCGGCTACCTGACCCTGGATCCGCGGCGCTACAGCCATCCCGTGCTCTCGCTGGTTCTGCCGATGGTGATCATCGTGCTGGGCGGGATCGGCCTGCCAGGTGCCGCGGTGTATCTGCGGACCTGGTTCATGACGCCTACCCGCCGCACCCTGGTCAGCCTGGCGGGTCCGGCGGCCAACCTCCTGCTGGCGGTGCTGCTGCTGGTGCTGACCCGGCTGTTTTACGACCCGGCCCACGCGGTGCTGTGGGCAGGGGTGGCGTTCCTGGCATTCCTCGAGCTCACCGCGGTGTTGCTGAACCTGCTGCCGATCCCGGGCTTGGACGGTTACGACGCCCTGGAACCGCATTTGAGTCCCGAGACGCAGCGCGCGGTGGCACCGGCCAAACAATACGGCTTTTTGATTCTGCTGTTCCTGCTGTTGGCGCCGGTGGTGAACCAGTGGTTCTTCGGGATTGTGCTCTGGTTGTTCGATTTCTCCGGTGTGCCGCACGTGCTGGTGGCTTGGGGCAACTCGCTGACCCGCTTCTGGAGCCGCTGGTTCTGACCCTTGCAATATATGCGTCAACACGCATATATTGCTGTGCTATGGGTGCCGGCCACAATCACACTCCTGCCGAGACTGACGCGTCTCGGATGATCCACCGCATGATCGTGGCCGCAGCGATTCTGGCGGCGTTTTTCGTTGTGGAACTGACCACTTCGTTGCTGATCAACTCGATGGCGCTGCTGGCCGATGCCGGGCACATGTTGACCGACGTCGTCGCCGTGTTCATGGGGCTGGCCGCCGTGACGCTGGCCCGCCGCGGCAGCTCGTCACCCGCGCGCACCTACGGCTGGCATCGCGCTGAGGTTTTCACCGCGGTGGCCAATGCCGGCTTGCTGATCGGGGTCGCGCTGTTCATCCTCTACGAAGCGATCGAGCGGCTCAAGCAAGCCCCGTCCGTCCCCGGCGTGCCGATGATCGTGGTTGCGCTGGCCGGCCTGGCCGCCAACTTCGTGGTGGCGCTGCTGCTGCGCTCACACTCGTCGGCGAGCCTGGCGGTCAAGGGCGCCTACATGGAGGTCATCGCCGACACTGTCGGCAGCGTGGGCGTGCTGATCGCCGGCGTGGTCACCGTGACGACGCACTGGCCATACGCCGACGTGGTGGTCGCCGTGTTGATCGCGCTGTGGGTGCTGCCACGGGCCATCTCGCTGGCCCGCGACGCGCTGCGCATCCTCTCCGAATCGTCGCCGACCCACATCGACGTGGAGGAGCTGCGCAGCGCGCTGGGCGCCGTCGACGGCGTGACCGAAGTGCACGACCTGCATGTGTGGACACTTTCGCCCGGCAAGGACATGTGCACCGCGCACTTGACCAGCGCCGCCGACTCCGCCCGGGTGCTCCATGACGCCCGTGCGGTGCTGTCGGCTCGCGGGCTGGGCCACGCCACCGTCCAGATCGATTGCCCGGGCGGCACCGGTTGTACGGATAGCTTCTAAAGCCCAAGCGCTTTACGTGCCGCGGGGTCGCAATCGTCGAGCAGATCCAGGCAGCGTCCGTACTCGTCGGTCTCACCGATAGCGTCAGCAGCCCGTGCCAGCGCCGCCACACACCGCAGGAAGCCCCGGTTCGGCTCATGCGAATAGGGCACCGGGCCGAAACCTTTCCAACCATTGCGCCGCAGCTGGTCCAGGCCTCGGTGATAGCCGGTGCGGGCATATGCGTACGCCGTAACGGCCTTATCGTCGGCCAGCGCCTCCTCGGCAAGCGCTGCCCAGGCCACCGACGCCGACGGATGTGCGGCGGCGACGATGCCCGGGTTCTCGTCGGCGAGCAGTTCGGCCTCGGCATCGCTGTCGCCAGGCAGCAGGATCGGATCGGGTCCCAGGAGATCTCCCATCGGCGTCATGGCTTCCATTTTGCCGTTCCACCATCGGACCGGGGTGCCGCACCTCCGCCTTCAGCCCAACCCGGGTGCCGGGTCGCTAAGCTCCACTCATGCCCAATACACCCGAGCCCGACAGCGGCGCCACGCCGAAGCGGCCTGGGTTCGATTCACGCGAATCCCGGAGTGAGCCGAGCGGCGAGCGGGCCGCGGAAGCCGGCGAAGAGGCAACCGAAAGCTACCCTCTGGTGCCCAGCGACACCGAGACCGAGACCGTGGTGATCAACAAACCCGAGCCGGACAAGGATCCCCAGGAAAATCCGGAAGAGCAGCGGCGCGAACGTCGCTTCACCGCCCCCGGTTTCGACGCGAAAGAGACCGCGGTCATCGCCGCCACCCCGGAGCCTGCCACGGAAATCTTCGCGTCGCCGCCGGGACCGGCAGATCCGACAACGCAGATGGGGGTGCCTCCGAAAGCTGCTGTGCCACAATCGATCCCGCCCCGGCTGGGAGTAAAGCTGCGGACATCCAAGCAATTCAACTGGGGCTGGGTGCTGGCGCTGGTCGTGATCGTGTTGGCGCTAGCAGCGATCGCAATCCTGGGTACGGTGCTGCTGACCCGCGGTAAACACTCGAAAGTCTCGCAGGAAGACCAGGTTCGGCACACTATTCAAGCCTTTGACGCCGCGGTGCAGAGGGGCGACCTGACCGTGCTGCGCACCATCACATGCGGCACCACCCGGGATGGCTATGTGGATTACGACGAGCATGCGTGGGAGGAAACCTACCGCCGGGTCTCAGCGGCCAAGCAGTATCCGGTGATCGCCAGCATCGACCAGGTCGTCGTCAACGGCCGGCACGCCGAGGCGAACATCACCACGTTCATGGCTTACGACCCGCAGGTCCGCTCGACACGCAGCCTCGACCTGCAGTATCGCGACGATCAGTGGGAGATCTGCGAGTCCCCCAGCGGCTAGCTAAGCTAGCGCTTCAACTCAACTGCTGAGTGATTTTCCGGCGCAGTGCAGGTCGTTGCAGGCCTCCACGACTCGCTCGGTCATCCCGGCTTCGGCCTTCTTGAGGTAGCTGCGCGGATCGTAGACCTTCTTGACGCCCACTTCGCCGTCGACCTTGAGCACGCCGTCGTAGTTGGTGAACATATGACCGGCGATGGGGCGGGTGAAGGCGTACTGGGTGTCGGTGTCGACGTTCATCTTCACCACGCCGTAGCGCAGCGCCTCCTCGATTTCCGACTTCTGCGAGCCCGAACCGCCGTGGAAGACGAAATCGAAAGGCTTGGCGTCGTCCGACAATCCGAGCTTGGCCGCCGCGACCTTTTGCCCTTGGGCAAGGATGTCGGGGCGGAGTTTGACGTTGCCGGGCTTGTAGACACCATGCACGTTGCCGAACGTCGCGGCCAGCAGGTACTTGCCGTGCTCACCGGCGCCTAGCGCGTCGATGGTCTTCTCGAAATCCTCCGGAGTTGTGTACAGCTTCTCGTTGATCTCGTTGGCGACGCCGTCCTCTTCGCCGCCCACCACGCCGATCTCGATCTCCAGGACGATCTTGGCGGCCGCCGCCTGCTTGAGCAGGTCCTGCGCGATGACGAGGTTCTCATCGATCGGCACCGCCGAGCCGTCCCACATGTGCGAACCGAACAGCGGATCCTTGCCGGCCGCTACCCGTTTGGCCGAGATCGCCAGCAGTGGCCGCACATAAGTGTCCAGCTTGTCCTTGGAGCAGTGGTCGGTGTGCAGCGCGACATTGATCGGGTATTTGGCGGCAATGGTGCGGGTGAACTTGGCCAGCGCCACGGCACCGGTCACCATGTCTTTGACGCCGAGGCCGGAGGCGAACTCCGCGCCACCGGTGGAGACCTGAATGATGCCGTCGCTGCCTGCGTCGGCGAAGCCTTTGATAGCCGCGTTGACGGTCTCCGAAGAGGTGCAGTTGATGGCCGGGAAAGCGTACGAATTCTCCTTTGCGCGTCCCAGCATTTCGGCATAGACCTCGGGCGTTGCGATGGGCATGAACTTCCTCCTGAAGACTGGGTCTACCCAGTATCGCAACAAGAAATTCGTGGTTGGCAGCCAGTCTGCGCGATGTTTTCGGCCACGGTTCTCCGAGCCGGCACCTCTCGCCGGTATGTTGAGACATCGTGAACACCGCCGTGATGGCCTTCCCGGACATCTTCGACCCGATGTATTGGATCGGTCCACGAGGGCTGTTCGCGTCGGCGGTGCTGCCTGCGATCCTGCTGATCGTCTTCGCCGAGACCGGCCTGCTGTTCGCGCTGCTACCGGGCGAGTCGCTACTGGTCACCGGCGGCCTGCTGGCTGCAGGAGGAACCCTCAACATCTGGGTACTGGCGCCCTGCGTCGCGGTGGTCGCCGTGCTCGGTGACCAGACCGGGTACTTCATCGGGCGGCGGATTGGGCCAGCGCTGTTCAAGAAGGAAGATTCCCGCTTCTTCAAGAAGCACTATGTGACTGAGTCTCACGCCTTCTTCGAAAAGTACGGCACCAAGGCGATCATCCTGGCCCGGTTCGTGCCATTCGCGCGGACATTTGTCCCGGTGATCGCCGGGGTGTCGTACATGCGGTACCCCGTGTACCTGGGGTTCGACATCATCGGCGGGGTCGCATGGGGCGCGGGTGCGACCCTGGCGGGCTACTTTTTGGGCAGCAAGGTCCCGTCCATCGTGGACCACCTTGAGCTGATCATCCTGGGCATTCTGTTGGTGTCGCTGCTGCCGGCGGTGGTCTCGGCCGGACGTGCCTACCTGGGACGCCGGCGCTCGGCTCGCACCCTCAAGGAAGAGCCCAGATCAGGGCACCCGGCTTCTGCGGTGCGCAACGAAAACGTCTAGCAGTTCTGGCCTGTCGACCGAACTCTGCTGCACGGCCTCGCCCGGCGCAGCCCCGAGCAGGATCCGCTTGATCGGGATTTCCAGCCGTTTGCCGGTCAACGTCCGCGGTATGCCCGGAACCGCCAGGATGTCGTCGGGCACATGCCTCGGCGAGGCGTGTGCCCGAATGTCCGCGACGATCCGCGACCGCAGCTCGTCGTCGAGTTCGAGTCCGTCCTCTAAGTCCACGAACAGCGGCATCCAGTAGCCGCCGTCGTCCCGCTCGACACCGACCACCAAGCAGTCGCGCACCTCGGGCACGCGCTCCACGACGCTGTAGATCTCAGCACTGCCCATCCGCACACCCATCCGGTTCAGGGTGGCGTCCGAACGTCCATGCACCACCACCGATCCCCGGTCGGTGATGGTGATCCAGTCTCCGTGACACCAGACCCCCGGGTACTTGTCGAAGTAGGCGGCGCGGTAACGGCTGCCGTCGTCGTCGTTCCAGAAGAACACCGGCATCGAGGGCATCGGCTTCGTCAGCACCAGTTCGCCCTCTTCCCCGATGACCGGGCGTCCCTCGCCAGACCAGGCTTCGATGGCCGCGCCCAGACAAATGCACGACAGCTCGCCGGCCACCACCGGCAGAATCGGACAACCACCGATGAAGGCCGTGCAAACGTCGGTGCCACCACTGAGCGAAACCACCGGAACCGACCGGCCGAGCCCCTCCTGCACCCAGCGGAATCCGGACGCCGGCAGTGGTGAACCGGTGGAACCCACTGCGCGCAGCGCCTCCAGCGCATACGACGCACCTGGCTTGAGCTCCTTTTTGGCACAGGCCAGCAGGTAGCCTGCCCCGGTGCCGAGCACCGTGACACCGGCCTCGGCGGCGACCCGCCAGAGGCCATCGGCGGTCAAATGGGTTGGGCTGCCGTCGTAGAGCACGATGGTGGAGTCGACCAGGAGACCGGACAACAGCAAGTTCCACATCGCCCAGCTGGTGGACGAATACCACAGGAAGCGGTCGCCAGGGTGCAGGTCCAGCTGCAGATTCAAGTACTTCAGGTGCTCGAGCAGCACACCGCCGTGACCGTGCACGATGCCCTTCGGCTTCCCGGTGGTTCCGGACGAGAACAGCACCCACAGCGGGTGGCCAAATGGCACCGGCGTGATGTCCAGGGCGGCATCCGACTCCACCGCCGTCGCCCACGGCACCACCTGATCGCCGGCTTCAGCGTCGTGGCTGTCCAGAGTCAGCCCAAGACGCGGCACCACCACGGTGGCCCGCAGCGTGGGCATCGCACGCCGGATCGCAGCCAGCTCAACGCGGCGATCGAAGCACTTGCCGTCGTACACCGAGCCGTCGCTGGCCACCAGCACAGTCGGCTCCACCTGACCCAACCTCGCTATCACGCCGTCGACGGCCAGGTCCTGATTGCACACCGCCCAGGCCGCGCCGACGCTTGCGGCAGCCAGGACGGCAACGGCGGCCTCGGCGATATTGGGCAGGTATCCGGCCACGCGATCCCCGGGTTTCACCCCGAGGCTCCGTAGGTAGCCCGCGAACGCCGCGGTCTCCCGCTCCAGCCGCGCCCACGACCACTGGGTCGAGCCGTCTTCGCCCACAACGATCAGAGCAGGGCGCTCGTCAGTGGCGTGCCGAAACACCTCGGTGGCGTAGTTGAGCGTGGCACCGGGAAACCACTCGGCGCCGGGCATGCAACGGTTACCCAGTACCGCGCGCGGTGGGCTCTCCGCCTGGATGTCGAAGTAGTTCCAGACGGCGTCCCAAAACCATTCGATGTCATCCACCGACTTCGCCCACAGTTCGTGGTAGTCGCCATAGTGGCCGCGTCCGGTCTCGGCCAGCCAGGCCAGGAAACGGGTGAGGTTGGCTCCGGCCAGCGTTGCCTCATCGGGGATCCAGCCGCCGGATTCGCTCATGCCAGCGGGCGATCGCCGCCGTTGCCTGCTGTCACGGCGGTGACGTTACAGGCGGCCTCCATCAGCATCCAGCCCGACAGCTGAACCGACAGGTCCCGCTCGGCAACCTCGGAAGCGGCCACCGCGCCCTCGACGGACTGCGCCTGCTCGCCGTCCGTGGTGGGCAGCTCCGCATCGCGGTCCCAAAACGGCCCGAATAGTGGCAGTCCGTTCACCGTTTGCCGGTAGTCCCACGCCGATTTCGCCGAGGCCAGCACTATGGTGCGGGCGGTGTCACGGGCGGCGACGTCTTCGGCCGAGTCACCCGGCAGCGTGGTGGCGACCAGCGCGAGGTATCGGGCGGTGATGCCGGCGAACAAGCCGCCATCCCCGCCGCCGGAGCCCTGCAGCACTCCCGACGGCGCCATGTGCTCGTTGACGGCCGCAACCAGTCGATGCACCCGTGCCGCGTGCCGATCCCTGCAGTCCGAGCCGGTGCGTGCCGCGAGCTCGGTTTCCAGGCCCAGCACCACGCCCTGGCAGTAGGTGTACTGCGCGCGGACCAGCGAGCCGGCCTTGATGCCGTCGAACACCAGGTGCGTCTCCGGGTCGATCAGCGTGCGGTCGATCCAATCGGCCATCTGCTCGGCCCTCCGCAGCCGGTCGCCGTAGCGGGCGAGGAAGATCCCCGCCGGGCCGTTGGCCGGGGCGTTGAAGAACTGGTCTTGCTTGCGCCACGGGATGCCGCCGCCGTCCTCGGGCACCCACGCCTTGACGAGCTGGTCGGTGAGCTTCGGCAGTGCGCGCCGGCGCTCGACGCCGGCTATCCGGGCGGCACGTTCCAGCGCCAGCGCCAGCCACGCCATGTCGTCGTAATACTTGTTGATCCACGAGAAGTTGTTGCGCAGCCGGTGCGTCCGGACCTGCCGGTTGATCTTGGCGCGCCGTTCCGGCTGCCGATCGCGCAGCTGCGCATCGACCAGGCAATCCAGCAGATGCGCCTGCCACCAGTAGTGCCAGGTACCGAACAACCGGTCCCGCCGCGCCGGCGGCCAGGCCACCACTCCCAGCTGGGTTCCGGGCAGCGCCCACAGCCGTTTCAGGTGTCGCTGCGCGAGAGCGGCTTCGGAGCTGGCTGCCCGGTTGGCCCATAGCTGATCCATACCTGCCGATCCTGCCTCATCGTGGCTGATCGCCGGCCAGCGCCAACAGCAACTCGCGCAGTCCGGTCAGCGAGTGCGCCGGCAGGAACAGATCGCAATAAGGCAGGGCCGCAGCCATCGAACCGGCCAGCGGCTGGAATTCACTGTGCGCCGCACGCGGATTGAGCCACACCAGTAATGCAGCGCGGCGACGGAGCCTGGCCATTGCGTGCGCCAGCACGTCGGGGGGATCGCTGTCCCAGCCGTCGGAGGCGATGATCACCACCGCGCCGCGCAGCGCATTGCCATGGGGCGGGGCCAGCAGAGCACCGACACTGCGACCGATGAACGTGCCGCCGTAGCGGTCGGTGACTTTTGCGTTGGCTCGCTGTAGCGCCACCTCGGCCGAGCGGTGGGACAGCACCGCGGTGAGTCGGGTCAGCGACGTCGAGAACGCGAAGACCTCAGGGCGGATCCCCGCCTGACGCAGCACCGCCGCCCGCATCAAATGCAGATAAATCGCGGCAAAGGGCTGCATTGAGCGGCTCACGTCGCAGACCAAAACGACCCGCCGGGGCCGGCGGCGAGGCCGCGTTCGCGCCAAGATCACCGATTCCCAGCCGGTCGCCCGCGATGCGTTCATCGTGGCCCGCAGGTCGATCCTCTTGCCGCCTGCGCTGGGCTCAAATCGCAAGCTGCGGCGCCGGGGCCAGCGCGCTACGGTCGCCTCCAGCCACGAGCCGAGCAGACGAAGGTCTTCGGGTTCAAAGCGGTCAAACGGTTCGTCAGCACGTGCGGCTAGGTGGCTGGGCAAGCACGTCTGGCACAAGGACGCTCGAGCCCGCGGTGCCGTCCGCAGCGGTGCCGGTCCGGGTGGCCCAGGGCAGGGTTTGGGCGGCAGCAGATCGGCTGCCGGCGCGATGGACTGTGCCGGCCGCAGGTGGCGCGGGTGTTTTGGGGCCCGGAATCGGTAGGGGCGCATCGGGGCTACTCACGCCATCGGGTTCGGTGGCGCCGAACACCGACGAAAACAGCGCGTCGAAGGCGCTGAGATCTTCCATCCGGTTGACCAGAGTCAGCCTGGCCGCCCAATACAACGCCGACGTGGTGTGTGGCACCAACAGTCGAAGCGCCTGCACGAAACTCGCCTGACCATTGGCGGACACCAGTACTCCGGCGCCGCGCAGGCGCGCGACCAGGGCAGCCGCGAACGCCGCCAAATCGACGCCCCGCAACAGCACTGGGGTATTCACGAGCCTTTAACGTCTCCGGCGTAGCACCCAGATCAGCACCAGCGCGGCGAGCACCGCCAGCACCACGGCACCGTACTTCTTGAGCTGGTCACCACCGGCGAGCTCCAGCAGATCGATGGGCTCGGGTTCGGCAGCAGCCGGGGCTTGGCGCGGTTGCGCTACACGCTCGGCCTCGGCAGCACTCGCCGGGCTCGCTGGGCTTTCCGCACTCTTGGCCGCCAATTTGGCTTCGAGCGACTCCACGAACTGGCCCAGCAACTTCTCCGACACCTGCTGCAGCATTCCGCTGCCGAACTGAGCCAGTTTGCCGACAATCTTCAGATCGGTGTCGACGGTGACACTGGTGCGCTCCCCGTCCTCGTGCAGCTGGGCGGTGACCGTGGCGGCCGCGTTGCCGGTGCCCCGCATTTCCTTGCCTTTGGCGTCGATGACCGCGCGGTGCTGATCGCCGTCCTGCTCGACGAAACGCACCTTGCCGCTGAATTCGCTGGTAACCGGTCCGACCTTGACCTTGACCTTGCCGAGGTAGTCGTCGCCCTCGTGGCCGGTCAGCTGCGCCCCCGGCATCAGCGGGATCACCTGCTCCAGGTCGCACAGCACGTCCCAGGCCTGCTCGATCGGCGCGCTGACGGTGAACTGGTTGGCGATCTTCATCCTGTGGGTCCTCTCATGTGCGGCTGTACTCGATGAACGCGTCGCGAATCAGCGGACGGTCGTCGGGCGTTTTGGCCAGCGCCCCCAGGCTGGCCAGTGCCGAGGCAACGGTGTCAGGTGAGACCAGGTCTGCGACGCCGAGCGATACCAGGGCGGCGACCCAGTCGATGGTCTCGGCCACTCCGGGCGGCTTGTCCAGGTCGAGATCGCGTGCGCTGCCGACGAATTGGGTGGCGTGCTCGATCAACGGCGCGGTCGCGCCGGGTACCGTCCGGCGCACAATAGCGGCAGCCCGGGCCGGTTCCGGGTAGTCGATCCAGTGGTACAGGCAACGGCGGCGCAGTGCATCATGCAGGTCGCGACTGCGGTTGGAGGTGAGCACCGCGATCGGCGGACGCTCGGCGACGAAAGTGCCCAGCTCGGGGACGGTTACCGCGGATTCACCGAGGAATTCCAGCAGCAGCGCTTCGAATTCGTCGTCGGCCCGGTCGATCTCGTCGATCAGCAGCACCGGGGCGCTCGGCCCGCGATGCCGCACGCACTGCAGGATGGGCCGATCCACCAGGTAGGTCTCGGTGTAGAGATCAGCCTCCTCGATACTGCTGCCTCGCGCTTCGGCGAGCCGGATGGACAGCAGTTGACGCTGGTAGTTCCAGTCGTAGAGCGCCTCGTGCGCGGTCAGGCCCTCGTAGCACTGCAGCCGGACCAGTGGGGTATCCAGCACCGCTGCAAGGGTTTTCGCTGCTGTTGTCTTGCCGACGCCGGGCTCGCCCTCCAGCAGCAGCGGCCTGCCCAGCGTGACCGCCAGATAGATCGCCGACGCGGTCCCGGTGTCGAGCAGGTAGTCCTGCGCGTCGAACTGGCGGACCACGTCGTCGGGGCTCTCGAAATTCGCCGACGTCATAAGGGCACCGATTCCAGCAGCCGCCGGTACTCGTCCCAGGTGTCCACGTCGAGTGGTACCGGGCCGTCCACCTCGAGTTCGCGCACCGGATGCCGGCCCGACTGCACGAGCTTCCAGACCCCCTTGTCGCCGTGCAGTTGGGAAAGTTCGCCGAACACACTGCGGCTCAACCAGAACGGATGCCCGATGCCGTCGGCGTAGCGGCACACCATCACGGCACAGGACGGCCCTTTCGCGACCAGCTGCCGCACGGTGGCGGGCTGCACGCGCGGCTGATCGCCGAGCATCAGCACGATGCCGGCGGCCTGCGGGTCCACCCGTCCGAGTGCGACGCGCAACGAAGCCGAACACCCGGCCCCGAAGTCATCGACGTCCACCACGTCGGCCCCGTCCAGCGGCACCGCATCACGCACCGCTTGCGCAGCGCCACCCAGGGTGACGATGAGCTGGTCGAACCCGGCGCTACGAGCGACCTCCAGGGTCGCTCCAAGCAGAGTCGTATCCCGGTACGGCAGAACCTGTTTGGGTGTGCCCAGCCTGCGGGAATTGCCGGCCGCGAGCACGACACCGGTAACCCGCCGCGCTGTCATACGCCGGCTTTCCCCGCGAACGCCGCGCGGCATCCCGGGCCGCAGAACCAGTAGTCCGTGCCGGCCAACTGCAGGTGCTCGGTGGCGGGTCCGATCGACACCGTCATGCCGCAGACAGGGTCGATTGCCTCCCGCGGGTCCCCGTTCACCGCAACGGCGTGGCTCAGGCCGCCGCCGCGGATGCCGGCGATGAGTTCAGCCGCGATCGATACCGCGATCTCCGCCGGGGTCTTGGCGCCGATGGCCAATCCGACTGGGGTATGCACGCGGGCCCGCTCGGCCTCGGAGAGGTCGAGCTCGTTCAAAATCGAGGCGCCGCGAACCTTGCTGGCCACCAGTCCGATATACCCGACACCGTTATCCAGTGCCGCGCGAATGGTTTCGGCTTCCGGTCCGCCATGGCTGGCGATCACCACGGCGGTGGTGTCGGTCAGATCGGCATCGGGTCGGGCATCACGTCGGGCATCGTAGCCCAGCACGCGGCACAATTGCGTCAGCGCGTCGGCGATCGGCGTGGCTCCATAGATCTGGATCAGCGGGGCCGGCAGCTGCGGTGTCAGGAAGATCTCCAGCGACCCGCCGGACAGGCATGGGTTGACGACCACACAGGCGCCGGGGGCCTCGGGAAAGTGCACGTCGCCGTCGGGAAGCACACGCAGCAAAACACTTTCGCCGGCCTGCAGCACGCCCAGCGCCGCCTTGCGGACCGAGTTCTCAGCGCACTGGCCGCCGACGAAGCCCTCGATTGTCCCGTCCGCCAACAGAATTGCCTCGTCCCCGGGGTAGGACGAGGTGGGTGGCTGAGCCCGCACCACAGTCGCATGCACAAACGGCGTTCGTGCCGCCACGAGCTGCTGGGCCCGCTCGCTGATCGTCATCGGAACTCCTAGATCGGCGGTCTGGCGCGGCCCTGCATGGCCTCCCAGACCCGGGACGGTGTCAACGGCATATCGGCGTGTCGAACCCCGAACGGCGCCAACGCATCCACTACTGCGTTCACCACCGCAGGCGGCGATCCGACGGTGGCCGATTCGCCGATGCCCTTCGCGCCAATCGGGTGGTGCGGCGACGGCGTCACGGTGTGCCCGGTCTCCAGATGCGGCACCTCGAGTGCGGTCGGGATCAGGTAGTCCATCAGCGACCCGCCCAGGCAGTTGCCGTCGGAGTCGAAGGCGATCATCTCCATCAGCGCCATCCCGATGCCGTCGACGATGCCGCCGTGCACCTGGCCCTCGATGATCATCGGGTTGATGCGGGTACCGCAGTCGTCGACGGCCAAAAAACGCCGCACTTTGACTACCGCGGTGCCCGGATCGACGTCCACCACACAGAAGTACGCACCATACGGGTAGGTCAGATTCGAAGGGTTGTAGCAGACTTCGGCGTCCAGGCCGCCCTCGATACCCTCGGGCAGATCGCCGGCCCCGTGCGCGCGCATGGCAATGTCGGCGATGGTCACCGACGCCGACGGGTCACCCTTGACGTGGAACGAGCCTTTCTCCCACTCCAAGTCGGCGACCGAGACCTCGAGCATGCCCGACGCGATGATCTTCGCCTTGTCACGCACCTTGCGGGCGACCAGCGCCGCAGCCCCACCCGAGACCGGCGTCGACCGGCTGCCGTAAGTGCCCAAGCCGAACGGTGTCTGGTCGGTGTCGCCGTGTACCACTTCGATGTCGTCCGGCGGGATGCCCAGCTCTTCGGCGACAATCTGCGCGAACGTCGTCTCATGCCCCTGGCCCTGGGTCTGAACCGACAGTCGCACAACGGCTTTGCCCGTCGGGTGCACGCGCAGCTCGCATCCGTCGGCCATGCCGAGGCCGAGGATGTCCATATCCTTGCGCGGACCGGCGCCGACAGCCTCGGTGAAGAAGGACATCCCGATACCCATCAGCTCGCCACGCGCCCGTCGCTCTTTCTGTTCGGCGCGCAATGCGTCGTAGCCGATCATGTCCATCGCTTTGCGCATGGTGGTCTCGTAGTCGCCCGAGTCGTATACCCACCCCGTCTTGGTCGTGTACGGGAATTGCTCGGGCTTCAACAGGTTTCGCAGCCGCAGCTCGGCCGGGTCCATCTTCAGCTCGAAGGCCAGGCAGTCCACCAGCCGCTCGACGAAGTACACCGCCTCGGTGATCCGGAACGAGCACGCGTAGGCCACCCCGCCGGGTGCTTTGTTGGTGTACACCGCGGTCATGTGGCAGTACGCGGCTTCGAGGTCATAACTGCCGGTGAACACCCCGAAGAACCCGGCCGGGTACTTCGTCGGCGCAGCCTGGCCGTTGAACGCGCCGTGATCGGCCAGCACATTTGACCGTAGTGCCAGGATCTTGCCGTCGCTGGTGGCAGCAATCTCGCCGACCATGATGTAGTCGCGCGCGAAGCTGGTGGACGTCAGGTTCTCGCTGCGGTCCTCCATCCACTTGACCGGCTTGCCCAGTACCAGCGAGCCGACGATCGCGCACACATAACCGGGGTAGATCGGCACCTTGTTGCCGAAGCCGCCGCCGATGTCAGGTGAGATCACCCGGATCTTGTGTTCGGGCAGGCCGGCGACCAACGCGTACAGGGTGCGGTGGGCGTGCGGCGCCTGCGAGGTGGTCCACAGTGTGAGCTTGCCGGTGACCGAGTCCAGATCGGCCACCGCGCCACAGGTTTCCATCGGCGCGGGGTGCACCCGGGGGTAGACGATCTCCTGCTTGACGACGACGTCGGCCTTAGCGAACGCCGCATCGGTAGCGGCCGCGTCACCGGTCTCCCAGTCGAAGATGTGGTTGTCGGCCTTGCCGTCGAGGTCGCTGCGGATTACCGGCGCAGAGGTATCAAGCGCCTTACGGACATCCACGACGGGGTCCAGCGGGTCGTACTCGACGTCGATCAACTCTAGCGCGTCCCGGGCCGAATACCGGTCCTCGGCAACGACGAACGCCACCTCCTGCCCCTGGAAGCGCACCTTGTCGGTGGCCAGCACGGCCTGCACGTCGCCTGCCAGCGTCGGCATCCAGGCCAGACCCTTCTCGGCCAGGTCGCCACCCGTCACCACCGCTTTGACCTTCGGATGCGCAAGGGCTGCGGTCACATCGATGCTGACGATGCGGGCGTGCGCGTAGGGCGAGCGCAAGATCGCCAAATGCAGCATGCCCGGCAGGGCGACGTCATCGACGTAGGTGCCGCGGCCGCGGATGAATCGGGGATCTTCTTTGCGCATCATCCGGCCGTGCCCGCACGGCTTCTGGTCGTTGTCGGCCAGGTCTTCCGGTGATGGTGGACGAGATTCGATTGTCGTCATGATGTGGCCTCAGCCTCTACGGTGGCGTGCTGTGCGGCCCACTGAATGGAGCGCACGATCGTGGTGTATCCGGTGCACCGGCAGATCTGCCCGGAGATTGCCTCCCGGATGGTCTCCTCGTCGGGGTTCGGGTTGCGGTCCAGCAAGGCACGGGCGGTGATCATCATTCCCGGTGTGCAAAAGCCGCATTGCAGCCCGTGGCACCGCATGAACCCTTCCTGCACCGGGTCCAGTGATCCGTCGGGCCCTGTTAGTCCTTCTACGGTGCGGACGGTGTGTCCGGAGGCCATCACGGCTAGCATTGTGCAGGACTTCACTGGTACACCGTCGACGTCGACGACGCATGTTCCACAGTTGCTGGTGTCACAACCCCAGTGAGTCCCGGTGAGCCGCAAGTGATCACGCAGGAAGTGCACCAGCAGCATCCGGGGTTCGACGTCGGCGGTCACCTGTTGGCCGTTGACGGTCATATTCACCTGCATGATTAATTCCCTTCCGGCGCAGGGGCATTACTCACCCGTTCGGCAGCGGTGCGCAACGTGCGGATGGTTAGTTCGGAGGCCAGGTGCCGCTTGTACTCAGCGGTGCCGCGGATATCGGTCACCGGATCGCAGGCTTGGGCGGCGCGGCGGCCTGCCTCGGCGAAGACCTCGTCGGTAGCCGGCTGGCCGACCAGAGCCGCCGAGAGCTCGGCCAGTGCAGCCGGGTCAGGGTTCACCGCGGTCAGGCCGATGCGGGCGGCGGCTATTGCGGCACCGTCGAATGTGATTGCCGCTCCGGCCGCCACCACGGCCCAGTCGCCCACCCGCCGTTCTACCTTCGCATAGGCGCTGGACGTGTTGTGCCGCAATGGGATTCGGACTTCGACGAGTATCTCATTGGAGGCGAGCGTGGTCTCGTACGGCCCGGCCAGGAAGTCGTCGATCGCTATCTCACGTTCACCCGATGGCCCGCGGGCCAGGCACACCGCGTCCAGCACGGTGCACACAGTCGACAGATCCTCGGCTGGATCGGCCTGGCAGAGCGAACCGCCGAGGGTGCCGCGATTGCGGACCACAGGGTCGGCGATCACGCGTTCGGCGTCGCGGAAAATCGGGCACACCCCTGCCAGGGTGTCCGACTCGAGCAGCTCGCGATGACGGGTCATAGCACCGATGCGAACCAGGGTCGGATCGGTGATCACGTACCCGAGCTCGAGCGCCAGGTCGTTGATGTCGACGAGGTACTCGGGGTTGGCGATGCGCAGCTTCATCATCGGCAGCAAGCTGTGCCCGCCGGCGATTACCCGCGCCCCCTCCCCCAACCGATCCAGTAATCCAATGGCGTGGTCGACGCTGGTCGCACGTTCGTATTCGAAGGGCCCGGGCACCTGCATGTGACGCACCTCACTCGAGAAGGGGACCCTAGTGTCAGCCCCCCTGAGATGGGCGTCAATACCGAGTTAAGGAATCCTTGAACTAGCTTCGTACTCGCCCTCTACCTGCGGGTCCTGCGTGTCGTGGTGGATTCGCCCGACGATCTGGGCCAGCGGTCGACCCCCGCCGCCCCAGCGCCTGGCGATGATGTCGGCGGCGATCGAGACCGCGGTCTCCTCCGGGGTGCGCGCGCCGAGATCCAGTCCGATGGGGCTGGACAACCGGCTCAGCTCGGCGTCGGTCAGCCCCGCCGCTCGCAGCCGGTTCATCCGGTCGTCGTGGGTTCGGCGCGATCCCATCGCCCCCACATATCCGACACGAGGCAGGCGCAGTGCCACCTCGAGCACCGGGACGTCGAACTTCGGATCGTGGGTGAGCACGCAAATCACCGTGCTCTCGTCGATGGCGCTCGCCTGCGCCTGGGCGGCGAGATACCGGTGCGGCCAGTCGACGACGACGTCGTCGGCCGTCGGAAAGCGCGCCCGCGTGGCGAACACCGGGACGGGCGTCGCACACGGTGACCCGGTAGCCGAGCAACGATCCCTGCTGGGCCAGGGCGGTGGCGAAGTCGATCGCGCCGAACACCAGCATCCGCGGGCGCGGAGCGTAGCTGGACACGAAGACCTCCATGCCGTCTCCGAGACGCTGCCCGTCGGGTCCGTATTTGAGAACCTCGCTGCGGCCCAGCGCCAGCAACCCACGGGCGTCGTCGGTGACCGCCGCGTCGGCACGCACCGAACCCAGCGATCCCGCCACCGCATTTGGCCGGACGACGAGCCTGCGGCCAACCCACTGCGCATCCGGGTGGGCGATGACAGTCGCGACCGCTACCGCGCGATGTTCGCCGATGTCGTCGGCTATCGAGCCGAGTTCGGGAAACGTCGCCTGCGACACGGACTCGACGAAGACGTCGATGATGCCGCCGCAGGTCAGGCCGACCGCGAAGGCATCGCCGTCACTGATCCCATAGCGTTCCAGTCGTGGTGTCCCGGTTTGCGCCACCTCGGTGGCGAGTTCGTACACCGCGCCCTCCACGCAACCACCCGACACCGACCCGGTCACCGAACCGTTCGGCGCTACCACCATCGAGGCTCCCGGCGGCCGCGGCGCGGACCGAAAAGTCCGCACTACCGTCCCCAGCCCCGCGGTGTCACCGGCACGCCAGATCGACATCAGCTCGGCAAGCACGTCACGCACCATCTCAAAGTAGGCTCAGAGCCATGACTCCGGCTCAACTTCGGGCCTATTCGGCGGTGGTTCGCTTGGGCTCGGTGCGAGCCGCCGCCGCGGAGCTGGGTGTTTCCGACGCCGGAGTCTCGATGCTCGTGGCGGCGCTGCGCAAGGAGCTCGACGACCCGTTGTTCACCAGAACCGGTGCCGGGCTGGCGTTCACGCCCGGTGGCCTGCGGCTGGCCAGCCGCGCCGTCGAAATCCTGGGTCTGCAGCAACAAACCGCGATCGAGGTCACCGAGGCCGCCCACGGGCGCCGGCTGCTGCGAATCGCTGCGTCCACCGCGTTCGCCGAACACGCCGCGCCCGGCCTGATCGAGCTCTTCTCGTCGCGGGCCGACGACCTGTCGGTGGAATTGAGCGTGCATCCGACGAGCCGGTTCCGTGACCTGATCTGCTCACGCGCGGTCGACATCGCGATCGGCCCGGCCAGTGAAAGTTCGATCGCTTCCGATGACTCGGTCTTCGTGCGGCCCTTCCTGAAATATCAGATCATCGCCGTCGTAGCGCCGAACAGTCCGCTGGCCGTGGGTAATCCGACGCCGGCGCTGCTGCGCCAACAGCAGTGGATGCTCGGCCCTTCTGCAGGCAGCGTGGACGGCGAGATCGCAACCATGTTGCGCGACTTGGCTATTCCGGAGTCACAACAACGAATCTTCCAAAGCGACGCCGCCGCGCTCGAGGAGGTTCAGCGAGTCGGCGGTGTCACGTTGACGATCGGCTTCGCGGTCGCCAAGGACCTCGCGGCCGGGCGGTTGGCTCACGTAACCGGTCCCGGCGTGGATCGGTCGGGTGAATGGTGCGCCGCGACACTGGCGCCGTCGGCGCGCCAACCCGCCGTGTCCGAACTGGTCCGCTTCATCACCACCCCGAGATGTATCCAGGCAATGATCCGGGGATCCGGCGTCGGCGTGACCCGGTTTCGCCCGAAAGTCCACGTCACGCTGTGGAGCTAACCTCGCGCCAGCCGCTCAGGGCGTCGAGTGTGCATCCTGGGCGGGAAATTCGCCCAAATCCCGCCACCACTGCACACTCGAAACCGTCAGCGCACACTCGATGCGTTGAGTCTGATTCACCAGGCCCGGGTCAGGTCCCCGTGCTGGCGGATCCAGGCATGCATCGCGATCCCGGCGGCAACGCCGGCGTTGATGCTGCGCGTCGAGCCGAACTGGGCGATCGACACTGTGAGCGCCGCGCCCGCCCGGGTGTCGTCGGTGATGCCGGGACCCTCCTGACCGAAGACCAGTAGACACTTCCGCGGCAGCGCGGTCTCCTCCAGGCGCACCGCACCAGGGACGTTGTCGACGGCGACCACGGTCAAACCGGCACCCGCCGCGAAGTCCAGCAGTTCAGCGGTGCTGTCGTGATGGCACAGCCGCTGATAGCGGTCGGTCACCATGGCGCCGCGGCGGTTCCAGCGCCGCCGCCCGACGATGTGCACGGTGTCCACCGCGAAGGCGTTGGCGGTGCGCACCACCGAGCCGATGTTGGCGTCGTGGCCGAAGTTCTCGATCGCGATGTGCAGCGGGTGCCTGCGGCTGTCGATATCGGCGATGATGGCTTCCCGGGTCCAGTACCGGTAAGCGTCGACGACGTTGCGAGTATCGCCGTCGCGCAACAGGACTGGGTCATACCGCGGGTCATCGGGAAGGTCTCCCACCCAGGGCCCGACGCCGCCGGCGGGTATCCCCCATTCGGTAGGCCCAGTTTCGCTCATCGCTGCGTCCACACACCGGCGTGGGTGCCGTCTATCGCCACCGTCGCGTAGAGCAACGCCTCGTTGATTTCGCCCTGGGTGCACAGCGATGCGTTGACGTGCACCGAGTCCAACGACGCGTCGGGCAGGATCAGCACCGACGACCCGTACGCCGCGCAGGCCGGGTTCAATCCCTGGCCGGGAAGAGTCGGCGATGCGAGCAGCATCATCGGGCCGCCGCGGGTGGCGGAGTCGTCGCGATACCGGGCCGCCATGGCATCGGCCTGCAGCCCCAGCAGCATGTAGCCGTTGCCGGTGAATGCCGCCGGGTCGCCGAGTTGCGCCTTGGTCACCGGGGTGCCGTCGGCGCGCCAGGCCGACAGGCTGGTGGTCTTGACCACCAGGCCGGTGTCGTTGCCGTTTGTCGGCATCAGCCCCACCGGAAACGCCGCCGGGTAGGCCGCCGAGGTATTCGGGATCCGGTCGCGCGGCGAGTAGCTGTACACCCCGCGGACCTGACTTCGATCCTTCAGCGGCCCAAGGCAAACCGTGCCGGTGAGCCGGTCGGGAGGCGCCGACAGTGGCGACGGGATATCGCGCACACTGGCCATCGCGTTGTCGCAGCTGCCCAGTCCGGCGAACTCCATCGGGTGTGCCAGCGCGCCATAGAGCCCGAAGCGAATGTCCTCGACTTTGGCGTGCGGCGCGTGCGGGTCTTTCGGGGACGCGTCTACGTCGATCAGCACATAGTCGCCGTCCCAGCGCAGATTCGACACCGCCATGTTCCAGCCCAGCAGCGCCAGCGATTCACCGAGCCGCGCACCCTGGGCACCATAGGGGCGAGCGGGATGGTTGGAGCCCGAGCAGCCCACCAGGCAGGCGGCCACGCAGGCGGCCAAGCAGGTGGCCCCGGCAATGAAAGTGCGCACAGTGATCCCGCTAGCGGCCTAGCCCAGCCCCAGATCGGCAAGGCCCAGCACGCTGCGGTACAACAGTCCCTCGGCTTGGATGGCCTCGGCGGCGCCAGTGGCGCGGTCTACCACGGTGGCCACGCCGACCACCTCACCGCCCGCGTCTTGGACGGCGTGCACCGCTGTCAGCGCCGAGGCGCCCGTGGTACTGGTGTCCTCCACAACCAAGGCCCGCTTACCGGCAACCTCGGATCCCTCGATAAGACGTTGCAGGCCATGGGTTTTCGCTGACTTACGCACGACGAATGCGTCGATTGGACGCCCCGGCGCGTGCATGATGGCCGTCGCGACCGGATCGGCGCCCAGGGTCAGGCCGCCGACGACCGCGTAGTCCCAGTCGCTGGTGAGTTCGCGCATCAGCTTGCCGATCAATGCGGAGGCCCGGTGGTGCAGGGTGGCGCGGCGAAGGTCGACGTAGTAGTCGGCCTGTTTGCCCGACGACAGCGTGACCCGGCCCTGCGCCACCGACAGCCGGCGCACCAGGTCCGCCAACTCCTCGCGCTCAGGTTCGGCCACGGCCGCCGCCGACTCGCTTGGTTGCGGCCCGCACCAGGGCTACAGGGCGAGGCATGAGCGACAGTGTACTGACCGGGGGCGGACCCACCCGGCGCGCTATCAGTGCTGGTAGTTAGTGGCCTGATGGCCGTTGCGCCCCGTTGGCGGCGGGCGGCGGACGGCTTCGGTGCGACCCTCTGAGCGACTCTGGTCGCGGCGGACATGCTCGGGGGCGCGGCGACCCGCATCATCCAGCAGCCCGGCCACATCCTGCTGCGCGCGCCTAGGCGGCAACTCCGCGCGGCCGGCTGGCGCCAGTGGACGGCTCGGTGACGCATTGCGAAGCCCGACCGGCTCCTCAGTCTCCTGGGGCAGCGGCGGCAACACCCGCAGCAGGTCGTTGAACTGGCGTACGGTGCGCAGGCCCTCGTCCCATTGGACGCGAGTGCTGGCGACCGGCATGGCGACCAACGTCCAGTTCTGCTCGTTCCACATGATCTCGGCGCAATCGGGTGCGGTGTGCGCAAAAGTGACCATGCGCCGGTCGCAGGCCCGCCGGGCCGCGTCCAGATTGGTGGAATACACCATCCGCGGCCCGATCGCACCCAGCAGCCAAATGTCGCTCTCCCGGGGCTCTTTCAGTCCCTTGAGCCGCAGGTCTACCACGACGTTGGTGCCCACCTTGCGGTGCAGGGCGATCACCGTGGCAACTTCCTCGAGGTCGAAGATGTACACCGCCTCGCCGCGGATCTGACCCAGCACGACGTTGTGGGCCGGGACATCACCCACCGTCGACATCACACCGCGCTTCCAACGCTTCAGGATGTCGGTTGATTCACGCTCGTAGTCGAATCCGTGCGACCGCGCCCACGATTTACGGCGCCTGCTGCGCCCGCGGCGTCGATCGATATCGACGTACAGCAACACCACCGCACCGACAAAGCACAGTGCGGATAGCGTGAACCAAAGGGGGACCATCCCAAGTAGCGTATCTGCTATTGGGCCGGAATAGAGAATCCCAGCAGGTCACAACCCAATCACAGCTAGCCCAGCATCAGGGAATCGCCGTCGGGGCTGACGTTGACCGGGACGGTGTCTCCGTCGTGCACCTGGCCGGCCAGCAGCATCTTGGCCAGCTGATCGCCGATGGCCTGCTGCACCAGCCGGCGCAACGGCCGGGCGCCGTACACGGGGTCGAATCCGCGCTGCGCCAACCAGCGCTTGGCCGCCAGCGAAACCTCCAGCTGCAACCGCCGCTGTGCTGCCAGTCGTTTTTGCAGCTGGGCGAGCTGGATGTCGACGATCTGCACCAGCTCCTCGGGGTTCAGCGCGTCGAAGATCAGCACGTCGTCAAGGCGGTTGATGAACTCGGGCTTGAACGTGGCGCGTACCGCAGCCATCACCTGCTCCTCGCTGCCGCCCGATCCCAGGTTCGACGTCAGGATCAGGATGGCGTTGCGGAAGTCGACGGTGCGGCCCTGCCCGTCGGTGAGCCGTCCCTCGTCGAGCACCTGCAACAGCACGTCGAACACGTCCGGGTGGGCCTTTTCCACTTCGTCGAACAGCACCACGGTGTAGGGCCGGCGTCGCACCGACTCGGTCAGCTGACCGCCCTGCTCGTAGCCGACATAACCGGGCGGGGCGCCAACCAGGCGGGCCACCGAGTGCTTTTCGCCGTACTCACTCATGTCGATGCGGACCATCGCGCGCTCGTCATCGAACAAGAAGTCGGCCAGCGCCTTGGCCAGCTCCGTCTTGCCGACACCGGTGGGCCCGAGGAACATGAATGCCCCGGTCGGGCGGTTGGGGTCGGAAACCCCGGCCCGGCTGCGGCGCACCGCATCCGAGACTGCCTGCACCGGCTTCTTCTGCCCAACGACCCGCTTGCCCAGCTCGTCTTCCATGCGTAGCAGCTTGGCGGTCTCGCCTTCCAGCAGCCGTCCCGCCGGAATGCCGGTCCACGCCGACACCACGTCGGCAATGTCGTCGGGACCGACCTCTTCTTTGAGCATCACCTGCTCACGTGCCTGGGCCTGCGGAAGCGCCGCATCGAGTTTCTTCTCCAGCTCAGGGATGCGCCCGTAGCGCAGCTCGGCGGCCTTGGCCAGGTCACCGTCGCGCTCGGCCCGCTCCGATTCGCCGCGCAAAGCGTCCAGCTGCTCCTTGAGCTCGCGGACGATCTCGATCGCGTTCTTCTCGTTCTGCCAGCGGGTAGTGAGCTCGGCGAGCTTTTCCTTGTGGTCGGCCAGCTCGGCGCGCAACTTCTCCAGCCGCTCCTTAGACGCCTCGTCCTCTTCTTTGGACAGCGCCATCTCTTCGATCTCGAGCCGGCGCACCAACCGTTCGACTTCGTCGATCTCGACCGGGCGGGAGTCGATCTCCATCCTCAGCCGGCTGGCCGACTCGTCGACCAGGTCGATGGCCTTGTCGGGCAGGAAGCGTGCGGTGATGTACCGGTCACTCAAGGTGGCAGCGGCCACCAGCGCCGAGTCAGTGATGCGCACACCGTGGTGCACCTCGTAGCGGTCTTTCAGCCCGCGCAGGATGCCGATGGTGTCCTCCACCGACGGCTCGCCGACGTACACCTGCTGGAAACGGCGCTCCAGCGCGGCGTCTTTCTCGATGTGCTTGCGGTACTCGTCGAGCGTGGTGGCGCCGACCAGTCGCAGCTCGCCGCGAGCCAGCATCGGCTTGATCATGTTGCCGGCATCCATCGCGCCCTCGCCGGTCGCGCCGGCACCGACGATGGTGTGCAGCTCGTCGATGAACGTGATGATCTGGCCGGCGGAATTCTTGATGTCGTCGAGGACGGCCTTGAGCCGCTCCTCGAATTCGCCGCGGTATTTCGAGCCGGCGACCATCGAGCCGAGGTCGAGCGCGATGATCATCTTGTCGCGCAGGCTTTCCGGAACGTCGCCGTCCACGATGCGCTGGGCCAAGCCTTCCACGATCGCGGTCTTGCCGACGCCGGGTTCGCCGATCAGCACCGGGTTGTTCTTGGTGCGACGCGAGAGCACCTGCACGACGCGACGAATCTCGTTGTCCCGCCCGATAACCGGGTCGAGCTTGCCCTCGCGGGCACGGGCCGTCAGGTCGGTGGAGTACTTCTCGAGTGCCTGATAGGTGGCCTCCGGCTCGGGACTGGTGACCCGGGCGCTGCCACGGACCTTGACGAAGCCGTCGCGCAGTGCCTGCGGCGAGGCGCCGTGGCCGGTCAGCAGCTTGGCGACGTCGGAGTCACCGGTGGCCAGCCCCACCAGCAAATGCTCGGTCGAGACGTACTCGTCGTCCATCTCGGTGGCCAATTGCTGGGCGGTGGTGATCGCGGCCAGTGACTCGCGGGATAGCTGCGGCTGCGCGCTGGCGCCGCTGGCCTGCGGTAGCCGGTCGAGCAGGTGCTGCGCTTCGGTGCGGATGGTGGCCGGCTCGACGCCGACAGCCTCCAGCAGCGGCGCAGCGATCCCGTCAGCTTGCGTCAACAGGGCCATCAGCAGGTGAGAGGGCCGAATCTCGGGGTTACCGGCAGCCGAGGCCGCCTGAAGCGCCGAGGTCAGCGCCGCTTGGGTCTTGGTAGTCGGGTTGAAAGAGTCCACGACATCTCCGTTCGGGTTGGTAGGAGAAAATGCTTGTCGGGTTGTTCAACGCCGTCAAGGTTGAGTCTGTTCCGCTCAATTTTGGCTGTCTGGGAGCATTTCGCCGATACAGCAGCCCAGGCACCCCGAAGCGCGGGTGGCAAAGTCGGCCGGTGCCGATGTCTTCGCGGGGACCGTTATTGCCGGCGCGCGGCGAGCTTAGAATCGACGCCCGTGGGCTTAGAGGACTCCGATGCGTTGCAGGTACTGCGCGACGCCTTCACGCAGGATGACTCGGGCCGCAGCAACGAACTCGTCCACCGGTTCTACACCCAGTGGTTTGCCCTCGACGCCTCGGTACGCGACCTGTTCCCACCTGAACTGGACGCCCAGCGAGCCGCTTTCGCCCACGCGTTGCACTGGGTTTACGGCGAACTGGTCGCCCAACGCGCGCAGGAGCCGGTGGACTTTCTTGCCCAACTCGGCCGGGATCACCGCAAATATGGTGTGCTGCCAACCCATTACGACACATTGCGTCGCGCGCTGTATTCGACGCTGCGCACTCACCTGGGCGACGCCTGGACGGATGCCGTCGACGACGCGGCCCGTCAATCGCTCAACCTGATCACCGGGGTGATGAGCGGGGCCGCCGACGCCGACGAAGGACCCGCCTGGTGGGACGGCACGGTCATCGAGCACATTCGCGTCTCGCGTGATCTCGCGGTCGTTCGGCTACAACTAGATCGCCCGATGCACTATCACGCCGGCCAGTACGTCAACGTCCACGTTCCACAATGCCCGCGTCGCTGGCGATATCTCAGCCCCGCCATTCCGGCAGACGCGGACGGCGCAATTGAGTTCCATGTCCGCGTGGTGCCCGGCGGCCTGGTCAGCCCCGCCATCATCAACGAAACCCGCCCCGGCGACCGGTGGCGGTTGTCCAGTCCGCAGGGCGGCCTGCGGGTCGACCGGGACGGCGGGGACGTGCTGATGGTTGCCGGTAGCACCGGTCTGGCACCGCTGCGGGCACTGATCATGGACCTCAGCCGCTACGCGGTGAACCCACGAGTACACCTGTTCTTCGGCGCTCGCTACCTCTGCGAGCTCTACGACCTACCCACCCTCTGGCAGATCGCGACGCACAATCCGTGGCTGTCGGTCTCGCCGGTCTCGGAGTACAGCCGCGACCCGTCGTGGGCTGCCGACTATCCCGACGTCACGCCGCCCCGCGGCCTGCACGTGCGCCAAACCGGCCGGCTGCCCGACGTGGTGACCAAATACGGCGGTTGGGGCGACCGGCAGATCCTGATCTGCGGCGGACCGGCCATGGTCCGCGCCACCAAGGCCGCTCTGATCGCCAAAGGGGCCCCGCCGGAACGTATTCAGCACGACCCGCTCTGACGCTAGCCATCCCAGCTAAGCTAGCCGCGTGCACGTCGTCACCCTGCGCGACCCGTCGTCAGGGCTGGCGGCGCAGTTCGTGCCGGCGGCGGGCATGATCGGTATTTCGCTGACCGATTCGGGCGTGGAGCTCCTCGGCCAGCGGCGCGGGCTCGACGCCTACATCGCGGCCGGCAAGACGATGGGCATCCCGCTGCTGTACCCATGGGCAAATCGCTTGGGTGCCAACACGTATACCGCTGAGGGTAAGACGGTAACGCTCACACCGGGCAAAAACGGTGTCCGGCCCGACCCCAACGGGTTGCCCATCCATGGAGTACTGGCCGCTTACTCGGGCTGGCGGGTGACGGCCGAGTCGGCCACCGAGCTGATCGCCGAGCTGGATTTCGGCGCGGATCCAGAATTGTTGGCCAGCTTTCCGTTTCCGCATCTGCTGGCGCTGACGGTACGGCTTTCCGAGCAGACCTTGACCGTGCGCACCGCGGTGACCCCGACCGGCGATCGGCCGGTGCCACTGTGTTTCGGCTTCCACCCGTATCTGCAGTTGCCGGTTGTGTCGCGCGACCAGTGGATCGTCGAGACCCCGCCATTGCAGCACCTGCGCCTCGACGGGCGGGGACTGCCCACCGGCGAGGCGACACGACAGCCGGCTCAGACTGAACTGCTGGGCGACAAGGCTTTTGACGAAGGCTACGACGAGGTCGCCGATGGCGCCGTGTTCGCCGTGTCCGGCGGCGGCCGCCGTATCGAGGTGTACTTCGAGCGGGGGTATCCGGCGGCGCAGATCTTCGCACCGCCGGGCGAGGATGTTGTGTGTTTCGAGCCGATGACTGCACCGACCGACGCTTTGCGTCGCGGCGGCTACCGGTGCGCACATCCGGGCGAGCCGGCGGTCGCCCAGTTTTCCGTCCGCGTTTAGCACCCTGTGTCTTCGGCACCACTTCCCTGCCGCGGACGGAATTGTCCGGACCAGCGCAGATACTGCGTCTGAACCTATTTGACATGTGCTGAAATCGGCGCGGCTGACGGGTATTCTTGGCCAATCCTGGGCAGGAGGAGCAGGTGAGCCCTGGCGACAGCGGTGCATCGATCGATGAATTGCTGGAACGCGCGGTGCGGGCCATCAACGAAGGCGATCGTGCGACCGCGGCCACGTTGGCCGGGCAGGTTCTTGCGGTCGACCGCGGCAACCCAGAAGCCGAGGACCTGCTTACCGCCCCGGCTCGCTGCGGTGAGATCCGCCGGCTGACCATCATGTTCGCCGATCTTGTCGACTCGACGGCGCTGTCCACCCGTTTAGAACCGGAGACGTATCACACCTTGGTGGGCCGCTACCGGGATGAGGTGCGCCGGGTTGTCGATCGATATGAGGGCCATATCAGCTCGATCAAGGGCGACGGATTGTTAGCCGTATTCGGGCACCCCAAGGCGCATGAGAACGACGTGCGACGTGCCGTCGCAGCGGGGCTGGATATCACCCGTGCCGTAGCGCAGCTCAGCGAGCAGGCCGAACGCAAGTTCGGCGTGGCCATCAACGTGCGGGTCGGCATCCACCGCGGGCTGGTCTATCTCGACACCGACCAAGACGACGTCTACGGCTTCGCCGCCAACCTGGCCGCACGTTTTTCTGGTTTGGCCGAGCCGGGCACGGTGGCGGTGTCAGATGCGGTCGCACCCCTGGTGGGTCACTTGTTTGAACTCAGCACACGTCCGGCGGCCCCGGTAAAGGGCGTCGACGGCTTGATCAGCCATCACCAGGTGCTCGGTGAGCGACCGGAAGCGCCGCCGCTGCGGCCGCCCCCCCTGATCGGGCGTGACCGTGAGCGCGGCTGGTTGCAGCAGAGCTGGCAGCGGGCGTGCGAGGGAGCGCTGAGCACTCCGGGCGTGGTCTTCCGTGGTGAGCCGGGAATCGGTAAGACCCGGCTCGCCAATGAGGCAGCCGAAATCGTCGAGAGCTCAGGCGGGACCGTCATCGAACTCAGGGGTTCGCCGCTGCACACCGACACCGGCCTGCATCCGGTGCGCAGGCTGCTGGAACGGCGATGCGGCATCACCCGGCTCACCGACGGTGCCGAGCGGTTGCGATTGCTGGAGGGCGAGTTGCACTCGTGCGCCATGGATCCCGTGAGCACAGTTCCTCTGCTAGCGCCGGTAGTGGGCATCGGCCCCGAGCATGGCTATCACCCAGCCGCCGTAGAAGGCCGCACTCTATACGAGTTGATCGGCGCAACGGTGCACCGCTATGTGTTGGCGTGCTTGCACAACCAGCCGGGCCTGGTCATTGCCGAAGACGTGCACTGGTTTGACCCATCGACCATGGCATTGCTCAACTCGCTGCTTTCGGCCGCTCACGGGCGACTGATGGTGGTGGTGACCGGACGCGAGGGTGATTGGCAGCAAACTGATTGGCCGGCAATGACTTTCGATCTGGCACCGTTGACCGACGAGCAGTCCGACGCTTTGATCGCAGCATTGGACCCGGCCGTGTCAGACGAGCAGCGGGCCGCGGTGCGCAACCGCTGCGATGGGGTGCCCTTCTACATCGAGCATGTGGTGGCCGGCTTGGACGTGACCGGCCGTGAGCCAGAGGTGCCGGAGGCGCTGTATGAGCCGCTGTTCGCCCGACTGCATACCCGCAGCGATGTGGTGCCGGTGGTCGAGGCGGCCGCCGTGATTGGGCGCGCCGGTGACCTCCCGTTGCTTCGCTCCGTGGTCGGACGCGGCGCCGAAAACGTCGATGACGTCGTAACCGAACTTGTGCGGGCACGTGTGCTCGAACGACGCGGGACCGATGGCTGGCGATTCCGCCATGAGCTGCTCCGCGAGGTCGCCGCCGAGCTGACCCCACCATCGCTGCGCCGTGACCTGCACTCCCGGGCTGCCCAGGCGCTGGTCGACGCAGCAACCGCCGCTGAACCGGACTGGCGTGTGGTCGCAAGCCATTTCGAGCAGGCACAGCAGTATGACCAAGCCGTCGAGGCTTACCAAAAGGCCTCCGTCGATGCCCGGCGGCGTGGTGCCGTACAAGAAGCGCTGATTTGCCTCACGAACGCACTCAGCCAGCTCGCCAGCTGCGACGCGGGATCCGCGCGGGACCGCAGCGAGATCGCGATCCGGTTGGAGCGCGGCTTTCTAACGGGCGCCCTCGAGGGTGGCACCAGCGGCGAGGCACCCGGTGATTTCGAACGGTGCCTGGCTTTGGCGAGCGCCGGCAACTACGAAGACGAGTTGTTCACCACGCTCACCGCGCTGATCGGCTACTACCTGCCGCGGGCCGAACTGCACCGTGCCCGTGAACTGCTCGACTCACTGCCCGCCCGAATTACCAGGGATCGACCCTGGAGTCGTCCCGTAATAGCCTCATCGTTGGGCTCAGTCACTTGGCTGGAAGGTGACTTCACCGCTGCCCGCGGACACCTGCTGCGAGCGCTTGCCGACCGTTCAGCCGCCGATCCGGCGGTGCTGGACGCCCCTTCGTGGGTGACGGTGGACCCGATCGCGTCGGCACACCAGTACCTGGCATTGACGCACACGGTGTGCGGGGACCTCGATCGTGCCAATGCCGAGTTGGCCGAATCAGTGCGGCGCTCCGATGGCCTGAGCTTTCCACACAATGTCTGCAACAGGGCACAAACGTATTTCGTGGAGATCTGGGTTTGCCTGGAGGCCGGCCAGACCGAGGAGGCGGCCACCCTGGTTGCCCGCCTTCGCCAGCTGAGCCAGGAGTCGGGGCTCGACTTGTGGCAATGGGTCGGCAGAACCGAACACAACACCGTCAAGGCGCTGACCGCGCTGAACGCCGGCGCCGACGCAGCTACGCTGATGGCCGGGGCTGAGAAGATAGCGCTGCACGTGGACGGCTCGCGACTCATGCACCTCAACATCTATCTCACGTTTAAAGATGCGATCATCGGCCGTCTCCTGATTGCCGCGGGCCAGCCGGAGAAGGCGCGCGAGCGATTGGAGATGGCGCTGCGCCATTCGCAAGAGACGGGAATGCGCTTCCACGACGCCGAGCTGATGCGCGTGCGCGCTCACACGCTTGCGGAGCCGCAGGAACGTCGCAACGCCTTGACCGCCGCGCTTGAGTTCGCACGGCATCAGGGTGCGACCCTGTTCGAACTGCGCTGCCTGCTGGATTCTTTCGACCTGCTCGGTGACCGGGATCGGTCCAAGCTCGCCGATGCTGTCCGCCGCTTCCCCGGTGACGCTCGTTGGCCGGAATTCGCACGGGCGCAAGAGATCCTCTCCTGACCTGCCGTCACGAACAGGTCAGAGGTAAGCCTTGTCCAGCTTGTCGGGGGCATTCGATATTCCTTCGAGCGCCCGGATGTTGCCGGCGCGTTTAGCACCCTGCGCCTGCGGCACCACGTCCCCAGCCGCGCTCGGAATTGTCCGACCGGCGCAGGTCCTGCGTCTGGAGTTATTTGACATGCGCTGAAATCGGCGCGGCTGACGGATATTCTTAGCAAATCCTGGGCAGGAGGAGCAGTTGAGCTCTGGCGCGAGCGGTGCATCGATCGATGAATTGCTGGAGCATGCGGTGCGGGCCGTCAACGAAGGCGACCGTGCGACCGCGGCCACGTTGGCCGGGCAGGTTCTTGCGGTCGACCGCGGCAACCCAGAAGCCGAGGACCTGCTCAACGCGCCGGCTCGCTGCGGTGAGATCCGCCGGCTGACCATCATGTTCGCCGACCTCGTCGGCTCGACGGCGCTGTCTACCCGTTTAGAACCGGAGACGTATCACACCTTGGTGGGCCGCTACCGGGATGAGGTACGCCGGGTTGTCGATCGATATGAGGGCCATATCAGCTCGATCAAGGGCGACGGATTGTTAGCCGTATTCGGGCACCCCAAGGCGCATGAGAACGACGTGCGACGTGCCGTCGCAGCGGGGCTGGATATCACCCGCGCCGTAGCGCAGCTCAGCGAGCAGGCCGAACGCAAGTTCGGCGTGGCCATCAACGTGCGGGTCGGCATTCACCGCGGCCTGGTCTATCTCGACACCGACCAAGACGACGTCTACGGCTTCGCCGCCAACCTGGCCGCCCGTCTTTCTGGTTTGGCTGAGCCGGGCACGGTGGCGGTGTCAGATGCGGTCGCACCCCTGGTGCGTGACTCGTTCGAACTCAGCACACGTCCGCCGGTCCCGGTGAAGGGCGTCGAGGGCTTGATCAGCCATCACCAGGTGCTCGGCGAGCGGCCGACGGTGCCGCCGCTGCGGCCGCCACCCCTGATCGGGCGTGACCGTGAGCGCGGCTGGCTGCAACAGAGCTGGCAGCAAGCGCGCGACGGTGTGTTGACCACCCCGGGCGTGGTATTCCGCGGTGAGCCCGGAATCGGTAAGACCCGGCTCGCTACTGAGGCGGCCAAACTGGTCGAGGACTCAGGCGGGACCGTGGTCGAGCTCAGGGGCTCGCCGCTGCATACCGACACCGGCCTGCATCCGGTGCGCAGGCTCTTGGAGCGCCGATGCGGCATCACCCGCCTCACCGACGGCGCCGAGAGGTTGCGGTTGCTGGAAGCTGAACTATGCGCGCGTGCCCTGGACCCGGCGACGACGATGCCGCTACTGGCGCCCGTACTTGGTGTGGGGCCCGAGTACGGCTACCACCCGGCCGCCGTCGAAGGCCGCACCCTGTACGAGTTGATCGGCGCAACGGTACACCACTACGTGTTGGCGTGCCTGGACAACCAGCCGGGCCTTGTCATCGCCGCAGACGTGCACTGGTTCGACCCGTCGACCATGGAACTGCTCAATTCGATACTCACTGCCGCGGACGGGCGACTGATGGTGGTGGCAACCGGGCGCGAGGATGGTTGGCTGCGAACCGATTGGTCGGTAACGCTTTTCGAGCTTACGCCGTTGACCGACGAGCAGTCCGACGCACTGATCGAAGCATTGGACCCGACTGTGACCGACGAGCAGCGGGTCGCGGTGCGCAGCCGGTGTGATGGGGTGCCCTTCTACATCGAGCATGTCGTGGCCGGGTTGGACGCAGCCGGGCATGAGCGACAGGTGCCGGAGGCGCTGTACGAGCCGCTGTTCGCCCGACTGCACACCCGCACCGACGTTGTGCCGGTAGTGGAGGCGGCCGCAGTCATCGGGCGTGGCGGTGACCTCGCCTTGCTTCACTCCGTGGTCGGGCGCGACGGCGCGGACGTCGACGACATCGTCACCGAACTCGTGCGGGCCCGGGTGCTCGAACGAAGCGGAACCGACGGCTGGCGATTTCGTCACGAGCTGCTCTGGGAGGTGGCGGCCGAGCTGGCCCCGCCATCCCTACGCCGTGACCTGCATGCGCGCGCTGCCCGCGCGCTGGTTGACGCGGCGACCGCTGTCGAGCCGGACTGGCGTGTGGTCGCAGGCCACTTCGAGCAGGCACAGCAATACGACCAAGCCGTCGAGGCCTACCAGCAGGCCTCCGTAAACGCCCGGCGGCGCGGCGCAATACACGAAGCGCTGGCTTGCCTCACGAACGCACTCAATCAGCTAACCCGCTGCGCCGCGGGATCCGCGCGGGACCGCAGGGAAATCGCCATCCGGCTGGAGCGCGGTTTCTTGGCGGGCACCACGCAAGGCAGCCAAAGCGGTGAGGGACCCGCCGACTTCCAACGGTGCCTGGCATTGGCGAGCACCGGCAACTACCAAGACGAGTTGTTCAGCACGCTCACCGCGCTGATCAGCTACTTCCTGCCGCGGGCCGAACTGCGCCGGGCCCATGAACTGCTCGACTCGCTGTCCGCCCGGATAACCAAAGATCGTCCCTGGAGTTATCCGGCCATAGCGTCATCGTTGGGTTCCGTCACCTGGCTGGAAGGCGACTTCACCGCCGCCCGCGGACATCTGCTGCGAGCGCTGGCCGATCGTTCCGCCGCCGACCCGCGGGTGCTGGAAACCGCCTGGTGGGTGGCCGTCGACCCGATTTCGTCGGCACACATCTTCCTGGCACTCACGTATATGGTCTGCGGGGACCTCGACCGCGCCAACGCCGAGTTTGCCGACTCATTCCGGCGCTGCGACGACTTGGGGTTTCCACAGAATGCCCACAACAGGGCACATACGTACTTCATGGAAATCTGGGTCCGGCTGGAGAGCGGCCAAATCTCGGAGGCCGCCACCCTGGCCGCCGAGCTTCGCAGGCAAAGCGAGCAGTCGGGGCTCGACTTGTGGCGATTGGTCGGTGCCACCGAACACGCCACCGCCAAAGGGCTGGCCGCGCTGGGCGCTGGTGCCGACGCTGCCACGCTGACTGCCCGGGCCGAGAAGGTAGCGCGACTCGTGGACGGGTCGCGCCTCCTACACCTCAACAGTTATCTGACGTTTCACGACGCGATCGTCGGCCGCCTCCTGATTGCCGCGGGCCAGCCGGAGAGGGCGCGCGAACGATTGGAGTGGGCGCTGCGGCACGCGGAAGAGACGGGAATGCACTTCCACGACGCCGAGCTGATGCGCTTGCTCGCTCACACGTTCACCGACCCGCAGGAACGTCGCAACGCCCTGGCCACGGCGCTCGAGTTCGCGCGGCACCAAGGCGCAACCCTGTTCGAACTGCGCTGCCTGCTGGATTCTTTCGACCTGCTCGGTGACGGTGATCGCTCCGAGCTGGCCGACGCTGTCCGCCGCTTTCAAGGCGACGGTCGTTGGCCGGAATTCGCACGGGCGCAAAGGATTCTCTCGTGACCCGCCGTCGCGAACAGGTCAGAGGTAAGCCTTGTTCAGCTTCTCCGGGGTATTCGTTATCCCTTCGAGCGCCCGGATGTTGCCAGCAACGTCGCGGCTCTCACGCTTGGCGATAAGGCGAACAAGGACAGGTAACGCCGTCAACCGCCTGGGCGGTTGCAGGTACCAGGCACCCAGCGCTGCCGTCCAGGCAGCCTGATTCACTCGGCTCTGACTCGCATTGTCCGGGCGCAGAGCCATGTTGATGGCGAATAACCATGCCGATCTGCGTAATTTCGTCAGCATCCGCTTGAGGACGCCGACTTCATCCGGTATCAGCCGGCGGGTCCAGCGGAGTTCTGGGGAAAGCTGCTCGACGACGTCGAGAATGCCGGGGATCTGGGAGCAGAGCAGGGCGTTGACACGGTTGAAATCGTCGGCCAGTGTGTCGAGCGAATTACCAGCAATCGCCAACGTGGCTAGGCCTAGATCGAACGTGATGTGTGCATTCAGTCCGGCCATCATGTGCTGCAACATGATCGCCTTATGGTTTCGGTCGCCGACGAACGAGACCTCCCAGGGAAGTGTCAGACCCTGGTACTCATCCGGGTAGAAGTACGCATTCAACGAATTGAAGTAGCGTTGGGAAAAGACGACGCCGAGCTGATCTATACGGTCCCCGTCGTCGAACACACCCTCTCTGATGGCGTCCTGAATGGCCAGGGTGATCCGCTTGTATAGGGCAGCGAAATAGCCGATGTGGCTTTCTGCTTTGATGGCCCAGTCGACGACCTGATCTATACCGCGCACAGCATCGTCGAGGGTCCTGGGCTCTGCGAGGCGTGCCATTTGCAGCGGCGGGTGAGAAGGCACAGCAGCAGACATCTCAGGAGACCCTCCGTTCCGATCGATCCGTGCGCAGTCCAACCTTGGCTCGGATGGGGGCGGCGGCAATCATCGTCAACGGGGTAATGGTAGGAAAATCGCCGCTCAGTGAATCGATTTTGGCCCGCCGAACAATCGTCGCCAGGGCGAGGGTCGCTCGAGCATCGCGAAATGATCGCCGATGCATGCTCGCGGGCCGCCACCGAACGGTAGGTATTGCCAGCGGTCACGGCCCTTGGAGCGCTCGGAGCTGAACCGGTCGGGGTCGAAGCGCAGCGGATCTTCCCACAAGGCAGGGTCGCGATGCAGGGCGTAGATCGCGACCACGGCGAAGGTGCCTGCGGGCAGGCGGTAGCCGTCGACCTCGATGTCGGCCATCACCATCCGCCCCACTGCCGGCGCCGGCGGGCACAGACGCAGCGCCTCGTGCAGGACCTGCACGGTGTAACGCAGCCGCGGCACGTCCTCGAGGGTGAGCCGGCGATCACCGAGCGCGCCGGCTTCGGCGGCTACCCGCTGCTGCAGGTCGGGCCGGTGACCCAATGCCCACAGCGCATAGGTCAGCGTGGTGGAGGTGGTGTCATGGCCGGCGAGCAGAAACAACACCAACTCGTCGCAGATCGCGCGATCAGACAGCGGGTGGCCGGTCTGCGGGTCGGTGGTCTGCATCAGGGTACGCACCAGCGGCGCATCACGTGTCGGGTCAGCTCGGCACGCGCGCAGGATCTCGGCCGCCAACGCGTGCAGAGCGGCGCTGGCCGCGCGGGCCCTCCGCTGCCCACGCGTGGGCCACCAGCGTGGCGGGTTGACCGGGCGCAATGCCCGGTCGGCCGCCCACTTGCCGCCGGTACGAAGCGCGGCTCCCACCACCTGCGTTTGGTCGCCCAGATCGATTCCGAGTATCGAATGGCCTAGTGCCCGCAACGTCAGTGCACGGCATTCGGCGTCCAGGTCGACCGCCAGGCCGAGGCCGAGCGGTCGGCAAGCTGTTCGGCGACCTCAGCCATGTGCCCGGCGAACCGG
>CAVYAU010000010.1:0-32892 GCA_963766535.1 uncultured Actinomycetota bacterium
TCCAGCGAGGCGAAGCCCTGGATGGCAACCAGTGAGCCCGTGGACAGGGTGATGAAGCCGACGATGGCGACGGTGCCACCGACCACGGCCATGGCTCCGGTACCCATCCCGATCTGGGCAACCATCAGCAGCAGCTCTCTTCGGTAGCGCCGCAGAGCGAAGGGAATCTGTGCGACTGCGGTCAGCGCGAACCAGACCATCTCCCCGACCTCGACCAGTTGCCGGGCCGCGGCGCCGCGGTATCGACTGAGCGTGGCGCCTGCCCGCGGGAAGCGGGCACGCGCTGCGGCAGCCGTCGACATGTCAGCGCCCCGTTCCGAACCGGACACCGATAGTGGTCAGCGCCACGTTGACCGCGAACAGCGCGATGAAACAGACCACCACCGTCTCGTTGACGGCAGTGCCCAAACCTTTGGACCCGCCGCGGACGATCAGCCCGCGGTAACAGCCGACCAGGCCGGCGATCAGCCCAAACGTCGCGGCCTTGAGCGTCGCGATCACCACCTCGGGCAGGCCGGTGAGCACTGTCAGCGTGGAGAGGTAGGCACCGCTCGACACGTTCTGCAGGTACACGCTGAAGAGGTAGCCGCCCCCCAGGCCGACGGCGACCACGAGGCCGTTGAGCAGCACCGCGACGACTATCGAGGCGACGACGCGGGGCACCACCAGCCGGTGGATCGGGTCGATGCCGAGCACCTCGAGCGCATCGATCTCCTCGCGGATGGTGCGGGCGCCGAGGTCGGCGCAAATGGCGGTGGCCCCGGCGCCGGCGACCACCAGCACCGTCACGATCGGGCCAAGTTGGGTGACCGCGCCGATCGCCGCGAGCGCCCCCGAGGCGTCCGACGCGCCGATCTCGGCCAGCAGGATGTTGAGCGTGAAGATGAGCAGCACGGTTTCCGGGATGGACACCGCGATAGTGGGCAGCAGCGACACCCGCATGAGGAACCAGCCATTCCAGATGAACTCGCGCCATTCGAACGGCTTCATCAGGGCTTTGCCTGTCAGCACGCACATCCGGAAGAACCCGCCGACCACTCCAACCCCTGGTCGGATCTGGTCGCGTACTTTGCCGGCAATCAGGATCGAGGTAGTCATCGGTGCGGCCCCCCGACGTAACCACGCTCGGCGCGTCGCAACCGCAGCACGTGTCGCACAACCTCTTCCTTGCCAAAAACACGGTTGGGTGACCGCGGTGCCGGCACCGACGTAGCGCATGGGTTTGCCGCGTTGATCGGCCGACGGCACGGATCCGGGTCGGCGTGGTAATCGACTGGAGCACCGAATCGCAACGTTTCGACTGCTTGCTCAAGCGGGCCACGCATTGTCGTGGGATCGAGATGGCGACGGTGGTCGCGATCCCGATTCGCAAGCTCGCTCGCAGGGTGGCAGCGCTGCGAAAAGCGATTCGCTACAAAGCATTTCGAGCTTTGCGTGGACGAGGCCGATTTCCGACTTCTTCGCCCCAAGTTCCGGCGCAACGGTTCTTGGTGTGACCCGCGGCGTAGCGCGTCACCTCGTTCCCGACGCCGGTCGACCACGTGATCCTCCCAACCGGCAGTCTCGGTCCTTGACCTCCGGCTCCATGTCGTCGCCCTCGTTTGCGCCACGCAGCAACTATGGCACTAGACCGTACGTTCAGTCAACGTATAAGATCACCGCCTGAGCTTCACTACGGACCACCCCGAACCTCTCGCGCTGCTCCATGATCCACCTGGTCATTACCAGGCCTTTTGCGCTTCCTCAGCGTGGCTGGCGCGCGTTCATCGGTCACGCGGGTACTTGAACCAGGCGCGGTTTTCGAGCAAATAAACCGACTATACGTACAGTCAGGATTTTCTCGTCTGGTCGCGCTCGACGAAGTCCTAGCCAAGGATGGCTCAGCACTTCAAGTGGGAATCGGTTACGGCCAACTACCAGCCCGCGCAAAGCATTCTGTCGCTACGCGGTCAATCAGTCGCACCCGTTACCGCGGCAAGGCATTCGCGCACCACCGAGACGACGTCCGTAGAAGGGTTCGCCCACTTGCTAAGCCCCAAGCGGTCGAGCAGCATTCCGCCAAGGAACACGTCGACGAAAGCGGCCCCCACTTGTTCAGGTGTCCGGGAATCGGCGGGATCGAACCACACCCACATCCACTCCAGCGATCCCCACAGCTGCAGTGCCGCCAGTTCGACGTCCACGCTTCGGAACACACCGCTCTCTACCCCGTTGCGGATCTCGTCAATCGTGAGCGTTTGCAATTGATGGCGCAACTTACGCACTTGCTGCATCGCCGGGTCATCGGACAACTGAACCACCTCGCGCTGGCTTGCCACCGTCGCGTTGCGGGCGATCACCTGTAGCAGTGCGGAGGCGTAAATGATTGCGGCGATGCGTTCGTGCGGCGCGGCCAGGCGATCCCATACCATCCGCAGCACATCGAGCTGGCGGGCCAGGTGGGTTTCTTCAAGCTCCCGCAACATCTGCGCTTTGGTTCCGAAGTGATGAACAATGGTGCCCTTAGACATGCCAAGCTCGTCGGCGATGTCGCCGATATTCGTTCTGTCGTAGCCACGTTCGGCGACATAGCGGACAAACGCGTCGAGAATCTCGCTACGTCTGCCGGGCGATCTGGGCATCTCAACCCCTAGGAGTAAACTAACCGTACGGACGGTCTATCATACCTTCGCGACGTGAGTATCCCCTAACCGGCTGTGCCGGCTGGGGCGGCAGATACTGTTTTGCTACTGTTTTGCCGCCAGCTCGCCGAACCCGCCCTGCCGTTTTCCACCTGTGGCGATCAGGTCGCCGGATCCTTCAAGATGGCATGGAAAGTGGGGTGTCAGAAACCGCTGCGAGCAGGTCGACGAGCCGGTCGCGTGGTCCGGTGCGTACATTGTCGGCCGGGCGCTGCCGGCGGCGGTCGTGAGGCGCCCGATCGCAATCTCGAAGAACGCTCGCTCGCCCTACTCAACTAGCCGTTCGGCGGCGGCGATCAGCGGCCGGAGCGCCTGCTCGCGACTGGTGGCGGCTCGCGTCCGCTTGACCGGGGAGGCGGCGGTAGACGGAACTTTCACACCGACATCCGCGGCAACAATCAAAGCGGAAATCTCACTACCACCTTGACTGGGCTACCTACCCCGAGAAGCACCGCCGGCACCGATGGACACGCTCGGCCGGAATCCGCGCCCACGGAAGCGTTTACGACAGGATGAACCAGACGATCGGCTGGCTCAACGGTGAAATGCGGGCGCAACCCGCCGCTTGGTTTACCAAGGCGATTGACCCGGACGTCACTCTTATGCACCAACCCGCTGGACTTCAGTGGTGGTGTTCGCCGCCGTTTGTTCGCCTATCGAAGAAGTTCTGATGTGCTTAGCCCCTGTCTCCGCGCATGTCAGCGAACCCACAACAGAAGCAACACGCCGCGTTCACCGGCGGACCCCTGGTCGGCGGATGATGCGGCTAAAGGACTGCAGATTATCGTCCACGCCCCGGTTCGGCGAGCGGGCTGGAAAGAGGGACCAATTGCAGTACGACCTCCGCGCCCGCAAGCCGACCGCGAAGGGTCACGTGAGAGCATCAAACTGCGGGAAGTGTTCCCACGAGACTGGAAACTGAGGAACGCTCAAGGTTGGAGCTTGCCTGGTGTCCGGTAGCTCACAAGGCCTGCAACGCCCTGCAGCCACTGAACCCATCCGGTGCAGTTACGACATACATGTTCGCACCAGGTGCTGACTTAATTTCACCGGCGGTGTACATGGTCATGAGTTCTCTGCCATCACTGTCGGCAACGCACACATAGGTGTCGGTCTCAGCGTCATAGTCGAAGCTGCCCCAAGCCAATACGAACGCTAAGCAGTTGCCGTCGCGGTCTGCGACGACGAGCTTGTGCACACCTGACTGCTTCAACAGCTCGGCATCCTGCGCGCGCTGCTGAGGGACCCGGTTGTTGTGGACCGTTACGCTGTTTAACATCTGTGTACTCCCTTAGCGAGGTTGTCTCCGTCTGGTCCGGGCGCTCAAATACTCCGAACCTGCCGGACAGTACTCTCCCGATACCGCCCCGACCAGGGCATTACGGCCCCTCTCAAGAGGTCTAAGTCGCTTAGCAAAGAGACCGTCATTCGGGGGCTTAGGGATCTACCGACGGTGTCGCACCGGTCGGGGCGGTCGGTTGAACGCACAAGGTCGTTACCTGGGCGACCCAGATTTCGAGCCGCTATGGGCCGAACTCGACACGCGGCAAGCAGTGGTGTTCATCCACCCCACTCAGCCTCCAATGCCTTGCTTGGGGCACATTCCTGCCCCGGTCGTTGCTTTTCTCGTCGATACCACGCGCACGGCGTTGAGCTTGGTTGTCAACGGAGTGATGAGCCGCTACCGCGACGTTAGGGGTCTGTCCCACGGCGGCGGATTCGTACCGTATGCCGTGCACCGATTCACTGCGCTGCTACATGTTTCACGATCTGTGCGGTAAGGCGAACGTCCCCCAGCTGCGGGTACACGATCTTCGGCACTCGTGCGCCACGCTCCTCTTCACGATGGGGGTGCAGCCGGCGACCGTGCAGCGGATTCTGCGCCACAGTTCCATAACGGTGACCACCGGCACCTACGTCGAGGTGATCGAGGCAATCCAACGCGACGCGCTGGATTCGATGGGCAGCTTGTTCGGCGCCGAGCCCGGCGCGGGCGGATCGCACTAACGAGCGACTCGCACTGTCGTCAACTGTCGTCAAAACTGTCGTCAAACGGCCCAGATTGTGTGGCCGGAAAGCGCAAATTGCCTGGTGGAGCTAAGGGGACTCGAACCCCTGACCCCCACACTGCCAGTGTGGTGCGCTACCAGCTGCGCCATAGCCCCGAGAAGTCGTGCCCATCGAAGCTACACCACTGTCATCGACCGTTCAAAGTCGCTGGTCAGGCACTTCACGCAATGACCTGATTCACCACTTCCCGGGCGGTCTTTTGCACCTCGGCCAGATGCTCGGGTCCGTTGAAGGACTCCGCGTAGATCTTGTAGACGTCCTCGGTACCCGACGGTCGTGCGGCAAACCACGCGTTGGCCGTCGTCACCTTGAGCCCGCCCAGTGGAGCGCCATTGCCGGGCGCAGTCGTCAGCTTCGCGGTGATCGGTTCGCCAGCCAACTCGGTGGCGCTCACCTGGTCTGCCGAGAGCTTGGCCAGCCGCGCTTTCTGGTCGCGGTCAGCGGGTGCATCGACCCGGGCATACGTCGGCGCGCCGTACTTGTCGGCCAACTCCTGATACCGCTGCGACGGCGTGGCACCGGTGACGGCCAGGATCTCGGAGGCCAGCAGCGCCAAGATGATGCCGTCCTTGTCGGTGGTCCACACCGAGCCGTCGCGCCGCAGAAACGAGGCTCCCGCCGACTCCTCGCCGCCGAAACCGATGGTGCCGCCGAGCAGGCCGTCGACGAACCACTTGAACCCGACCGGGACCTCAACAAGCTTGCGGCCGATACCTGCGACGACGCGGTCGATGATCGAGGAACTGACCGCGGTCTTTCCGACGGCGATGCCGGCCGGCCACGACGGCCGATGGGTATACAGATAGTCGATGGCCACCGCGAGATAGTGGTTCGGATTCAGCAGCCCCTCATCGGGGGTGACGATGCCGTGGCGGTCGGCGTCGGCGTCGTTGCCGGTGGCGATCTGGTAGTGATCCCGGTTGGCGATCAGTGAGGCCATCGCGTCCGGCGAGCTGCAGTCCATCCGGATTTTGCCGTCGTGGTCGAGCGTCATGAACCGCCAGGTCGCGTCGACCAGTGGATTGACCACGGTCAGCTCGAGGTTGTGCCGGTCGCCGATCTCGCTCCAGTAGTCCACGCTTGCCCCGCCGAGCGGGTCGGCGCCAATCCGCACCCCGGTTTCGCGGATCGCGGCGACATCGACCACATTGGGCAGGTCGTCGACATAGTTGCCCATGTAGTCGTGGCGCTGGACGGTCCGCAGCGCGCGGGCCAGCGGAATGCGCTTCACCGCCGATCCGTTGCGCAGAATCTCGTTGGCGCGCTTGGCAATTGCGTTGGTCGCGTCGGTGTCGGCCGGGCCGCCGTTGGGCGGGTTGTACTTGAAGCCGCCGTCGGGCGGCGGGTTGTGCGACGGCGTCACGACGATCCCGTCGGCCAGCGCGTCGGTGCGACCGCGGTTGTAGGTGAGGATGGCGTAGCTGATCGCCGGTGTCGGCGTGTATCGGTCCCTCGAGTCGATCACGGCGACAACGTCGTTGGCGGCCAGCACCTCAAGCGCCGACACCCACGCCGGCTCCGAGAGGCCATGTGTGTCACGGCCGATGAACAACGGCCCGGTGGTGCCGTGCGCGGCGCGGTACTCGACGATGGCCTGGGTGATCGCCAGGATATGGGCCTCGTTGAACGCTCCGTTGAGAGCCGAGCCGCGGTGACCCGACGTGCCGAACACCACCTGCTGAGCGATGTCGTCGGGATCGGGTTCGATCGAGTAATACGAAGTAACTAGATGGGGCAGATCGACAAGGTCTTCGGGCTGGGCCGGCTGACCGGCACGAGGGTTGGCCATGGCTACCAATTCTGCCCGTGCCCCGCCGCCCCGGCCTCTCGAGTCCTTCCCACTCGCAAGTCCCGCTACGCTGCGAAGCGCACACCAGCACATCGAAGGGGATCGACGCATGGCTAACCACGACTATCGCGAGTTGGCCGCGGTTTTCGCCGGCGGAGGGCTCGGTGCCCTGGCCCGTGCGGCGCTGAACACCCTCGTCGTCCGCGACCCGGGGCACTGGCCGTGGTCGACATTCACCGTCAACATCGTCGGCGCCTTCCTGGTGGGCTATTTCACCACCAGATTGCTGGAGCGATTGCCGCTGTCGAGCTATCGGCGCCCCTTGCTCGGCACCGGATTCTGCGGCGGATTAACCACTTTCTCGACGATGCAGGTCGAGACGCTGAAGATGATCGAGCATGGCCATTGGGGCATGGCCGTCGGTTACACCGTCAGTAGCATCGTGCTGGGGTTGCTGGCAGTACACCTGGCCAGCGCTTTCGTTCGCCGGGTGCGGATACGCCGATGACAGCCGCGACGGTGTTGGTGTGGGCCGGCGTCGTGCTCGTCGGCGGCATCGGGTCGGTGCTGCGTTTCCTGGTGGATCGCACGGTGGCCCGGCGGGTGGCGCGGCCGTTTCCGTCCGGCACGCTGGCGGTGAACATCAGCGGCGCTGTACTGCTGGGGCTAATCGGCGGTCTGGCGCTGGGCAAGGATGCGGCCCTGCTGGCCGGCACCGCATTCGTCGGCGCTTACACCACCTTCTCCACCTGGATGCTGGAATCCCAGCGGCTCGGCGAGGAGCGCCAGCTGCGCCCGGCAGTCGCCAACATCATCGTCAGCGTCGTGCTGGGGATCGCCGCGGCGCTACTCGGGCAGCGGATCGCGGAGCAGATTTGAACCAGCCTGATTGAAATCAGGTCTCGCGGAGGCGGGGGACGTCGTCGGGCGTGCGGGGCAACGCGTAGAGCGCCATCCGTCGATTCGACATGTCGTGTTCGCCGAGAAATACGAAGCCGCCACGCTCACAGAACTTGCGCGCCAAGACGTTGCGGTGGTCGGGATCGAACATGATCCGGCGACATCGCGGATCAAGATGGAACACGCTGATCAACAAGTGCGGTAGCAAGTACCTGATGTGTCCCTGTTTCATGTACTCCAAATCGGCGACCGCGACGTGCAGACCTAAATCGTAGGGGTCATACTCATATCGAGTAGCGATGGAATCCTTTGCCGCCCTGTACAATTCGATGTATCCGTGGTCTACTCCGTCTAAGCTGCCGATGAACGGCCGGGAATAACTGCTGTCGAGTTGCGCGCGCATGTAACGACGCCAGCGCGCCGCCGGCCAGGCGTACTCCCACGACTCGGCCAAGTGGGGCCGGTTCATCCACTCGGCCATCAGCTCGGCGTCGGCGTCCGGGTCGGCGAGACGCAAACCGTACGGCTCGGGCAATTCTGGTATCGGCGGCGGCGGGACGTTACGGACCTCGTCAGAAATATCGGTCTGTTCGCGCCGCAGTATGGGTTCGGCGTCAGTCATATCAACGGGCGAGCCTACCCAAGCCGCCGCTGCGCTAAGGCAGCGCGGTCATCCACCGGTCGGCCAGCGCCGAAACCCACTCAGCTGCTGCCTCGGGCCGCTCAGGCGGTGCCTCGACCAGAACCAATTCGTCGACGCCCAACTCGGCGAGGGCGCCGACATCGCCAAGGCCTGGATCGCGCAGCGCCACGCACAGCCGCAACTGAGCACGGTCACGCCCGGTGTCGGCACACAGCCGCTCCAGCTTGGCGACCCGCTCGCGCACCGCCGCAACGCCGTCCAGGTTGAACCCGTACCAGCCATCTGCCCAAGCCGCCACGCGCCGCAGTGCCGGATCGCTGTTGCCCCCGACCACAACCGGGATGCGACGATCGCGCGCCGGTTTGGGGTTGACCCGGATCGAGTCGAAGCCGACGAACTTCCCGTCGAACGAGGCGACATCATCACGCCACAACGTGCGCATCGCGGCAACATATTCGGCGGTGCGCGCCGCGCGATGCGCGAACGGCACCCCGAGCGCGGCGAATTCCTCCCTGGACCACCCGACACCCACCCCGAGTGTCAGTCGCCCACCGCTCAGCCGATCCAGGCTCGCGGCCTGCTTGGCCACCGCCACCGGGTTGTGCTCGGGCAGCAGTAGCACACCTGTCGCGACGCCGACACGCGACGAGGCGGCGGCGGCAAAGCTCAGCGCGATCATCGGGTCAAGCCAATCCGCTTGTGCCGGAACGGCGATGACGCCGTCGTCGGAATAGGGGTAGCGCGACGCGGATCGGTCCACCATGACAACGTGTTCACCCGCCCACAGGGTGGCGAAGCCGCAGCTATCCGCGGCTGACGCGACGGCGTTGATCACTGCCCGGTCGGCTCCGGCACCGATTCCCAGTGCATGCAATCCCAGTCGCACCGCACGATCGTCTCACGCTCGGCGGCCGGTGACTGCGGGCGTTTAGCGGCTTTTCAGGAGGTTCGCGAGGACAGCCGCTTGGCTGATGTCCAGATCGCGAGTTGCGGTGACCAGGGTTACGACGCTGCGCTTGGTCAGCTTGCGCAGCTCGTCCAGCGCTGGGCTGTCGCGCAGTTCCACCTCATAGCGTGAAGCGAATTCGTCGAACAGTTCGGGCTGATGGTGGTACCACTCGCGCAGTTCTTTCGACGGCGCCACGTCCTTGCACCAGGTGCCCACCCGCGGGTCGTCTTTGCGGACTCCCCGCGGCCAGATCCGATCGACCAGAACCCGCTGGCCGTCATCGGGACTGACATCGTCGTACACCCGCGCCACCCGGATCCGCTTCGTGGCACCCACACAGCCAGGGTAGCGACGGCGCGGAAAGGCCCGCACGTGTCAGTGCATCGATATATTCTCGAACACATGTGCGGCTCCTCAGGTTGTTGTGGGTAGCTTGACCTGCAGTCCGCCGAGGCAGAGGTAGATCATCGAGGTCAGTGTTTGGGCTGAGTGGTGTCCGTAGCCGCGGGCGTTGATGAGTCGGATTTTGGCGTTGATGCCTTCGATGAGGGCGTTGGAGATGCCCAGTTCGATAGCGGTGGTGACTTCTTCGAAGTAGACCTCGAGGCGCTTGGCCAGGTGAACGAAGGCGTTGATGCGGCTACGTTTGGCCGTGGTGATCCAGCGGCGCAGATACTGGCGGGTACCGCCGGGTGGGTGATCGAGGCGGTAGACGTCGCGCAGTTGCTCTTTGAGTGTCCAGGCGCGGCCGATGCGGCGGTTGGTGCGCGCGATCTGGTTGACCAGGGTGCGTTTGTCGTCGGTGAGGTTGTTCTCTCCGGTGCGTAGCGCCCAACGGGTGGCCTTCCAGTCTGGGGTGCTCATCGAGGCTCGGCCGGGCCCGGTGGCGGCCTCGGCATACACCCGGTCCAAGGCCCGGTTGACCCATTGCATGATGTGGAACGGGTCATAACAGATAACCGCTTGGGGAGCATGGGTGCGGGTGGCGCTGCTATAGGCCTTGGAGACATCCATGCTGACCACCTCGATACCTGACAAGATCGAATCCGGTTGGGATTGATAGAAATTCGCCAATGATTCCTCGCTGCGTCCGGGCTGGATGTCGATGACGGTGCCGGTGTCGTGATCACCGACGACGGTCAGGTAGCGGTGCGGGTGGCGGTAGCAGACCTCATCGACACCGATCCGATACAGCGCCTCGAGCCGACGTGCGTCGAGCAGCTCGGCCACCCCGCGGTTGATGATCGCGGTGACGGTTTCCCAGCCGCAACGCATCAGGGTGGCCACCGAGGTGCGGTCGGTGCGCTGGGCCAGCCACAGCACCATGTCCTCGAAATCGCGGGTATGCCGTGCCCCCGGGCGCGCCCAGGGCAACTCCTCGGTGCGCACCCCGCAGTCCGGGCAATCCACCCGGCGGATCTCATAGACCAGCCACAACCGATGCCGGCCCAGGTCCAGGTGCCGCCAGCGGCGTCGCCGCCGGTCGTAGGCCGACCTGCTGAGCATCCCGCATGGGCAGGTCAGCAGCCGGGCGCGCGGGCGCAGGGTGACTTCGACGTCGCGCTCACCGATGACGACATCGGTCACCCACGCCCCGGGGATCTGCAGCAGACGGTTAAATGCAGTACTGACGCGCACGCGGGTCGTCCTCCAGGTTGAGGTTGGTGTGGTAACCCCGAAACCTAGAGCCACACCCCGTGCGCGTCCCTCATTTCATCCGCGAAAAGCCGACAGCCTTAAGCCACAACAAAAACCACCGCTGATCAGCACAAAGGCGCCCACGAAAACCCGTGGAGCGCCACACATGTTCGATGGTTTAGCTGCGGTCGACCCTTGGGCTGACGAATTGGCGTTGATCGAGCGCATCGCCGAGCTGGAGAGAATCAAATCCGCCGCGGCAGCGGGGCAGGCTCGAGCGGCGGCCGCTCTGGACACAGCACGTCGAGTCGCCGAAGCGGCCGCCGGTGTGCCCGCCGCGCAGCGCGGACGTGGTGTGGCCAGCGAGATCGCGCTGGCGCGACGGGACGCACCCGTCCGCGGCAGCCGGCATCTGGGCTTTGCCAAAGCCCTGGTCCACGAGATGCCGCACACACTGGCGGCGCTGGAACGCGGGACGCTGTCTGAGTGGCGGGCCACCCTGATCGTGCGCGAGAGCGCATGCTTGGACGTCGAGGACCGCCGCACGTTGGATGCCGAGTTGTGCGCTGACCCGGCCGGCCTGGACGGAATGGGCGATGCGCGAGTGGCTGCGGCCGCGAAAGCGATCGCCTACCGGCTGGACCCGCATGCCGTCGTCGAGCGGGCGGCCAAGGCCGAGAATGAACGCACGGTCACCATTCGGCCAGCACCGGACACTATGACGTATCTGACCGCGTTGTTGCCGGTAGCCCAGGGGGTTTCGGTGTACGCGGCGCTGCGCCGCGAGGCAGACACCCGCTTCGACGGGCGCTCACGCGGACAGGTGATGGCAGACACCCTGGTCGAACGGGTCACCGGCCGCGACGCGACGGTCCCGACTCCGATCGCGGTCAACCTGGTCCTCTCGGATGAAACGCTGCTGGGCGCTGACAGCGCGCCGGCTGATATCTGCGGCTATGGCCCCATCCCCGCGGCGGTCGCCCGCGCAATGGTCTCCAGCGCAGTCGCCGACCGACGCTCCCGGGCGACGCTGCGTAGGCTCTACGCTCATCCTCGGACCGGGGCGCTGGTGGCGATGGAGTCACGGGCACGTCTTTTTCCGCGCGGTCTGGCCGCCTTCATCGAGTTGCGAGATCGACGTTGCCGCACTCCCTACTGCGACGCGCCGATCCGACATCGTGACCATGCGCAGCCGTGGGCCGAGGGTGGCCCCACCAGCGCGGACAACGGTCTCGGCTCGTGCGAGCGCTGCAACTACACGAAGGAAGGCGCCGGCTGGCGGGTCAGCACAAGCACCGACGAAACTCACACTCACACAGCCGAATTCACTACCCCAACGGGGAAAAGCTACCGCTCCGAGGCCCCGCCGCGCGCACCTACGATCACATTCAGCGACCTCGAAGTCCGAATCGGCATCGCGCTCGCGCAGCATGCCGCCTAGGTCGGAGCGAACCGGTTCGCTCCCGTCATTCTCGGCCGGTGAGGCGGTCGACATCGATGACTTCACCGCGATTGATGCTCACCCAATCGCGCCCATCGAGGTATGGACGTAAACGCCGGCCGATGAGATCAATATCGACTGGCGCCTTGGGCCGCTGAAGTTCGTAAACGTGCGGCAGCTCAGCCATGCCAGTCACTACGCTCCACAGCTTCAGGGAGTCCGACCCGGTCGGCGGGTCGACTAATACCGGCCCAAAGAGGCATTGTCCGAACAGGAAGAGCGTTGGCACACCGTATCCGCCCGCGTCGACGACCCGCTGATGGTCAGCACGAACGTCGTCGTGCGTGGTTGGGTCGACCAGCGCCGCATCCAGAATCGTCGCATCGACGCCGATATTGTTCAGCAGACGTCGCGCAACCACGGGATCGTGCGGTTTGCCGCCCGCAGTGTGCAGTTCATGTCCGATCGCGGCGTACCACCGGTCCAGCAACAACATGTCAGTTCGACGCAGTAGTGCCCCGATCCGCATCAACGACCAGCCGTAGGACCACTCTCGCTCCCACGGATGCTTCTTGCCCTCCAAGCGGTTGATCTCCTCGAGGCTGAAAAATCGCCAATTGACCGTTATCCCGACTTGCTCACGGACGTCGCGGATCCACAACGAGGTCTGATAAGCGAACGGGCACATCGGGTCGAAATGAAAGTCCACGGCTGTGCTCATCGAACCTGACGACCTTCGGCGTTCAGTAGTGGTACGTGTCCGACGGGGCGGGCGAGTGAACCCTTTCGTCCTCGAACTCGGACACTTCGATGCCGTAAGCACGAGCCAGCTCGAGGATCTTGGTCGCCCGGGCGATACGCGGGAGATCAGAGCCGTTGCGGATCTCTCCCCCGTCACGTTCGAACTCAGCGAAAAACTCTTTAGCCCAGGAGATTTCATCTTGCGACGGGGACAGGCCCTCGTTCACCACAGAACATTGGTCCGGGGTAAGGCAGATCTTGCCCGTCATCCCAAATTCGACGGAGACAGCCGTGGCCTCGATGAGCTTCAACGGGTTGGAGCCAATCGTCGGCCCATCGATCGCACTGGGCAGGTTCGCCGCCTTGGCGGCGATGGTGAAGCGTGACCGTGCGTAGGCCAGGGTGGTCGGGTCGTCCCCAAAACCGGTGTCACGGCGGAAATCGCCGATGCCGAAGGCCAGCCGGAAAGTGCCTTTGGCCGCGGCGATCTCGGTGATGCGCTCCAGACCCCGGGCCGTTTCCACCAGCGCCACGATCGGCACGTCAGGCAGTCGTTGGGCGGTCTCGGTGACGTGGTCCACCGATTCGACCATCGCCAGCATCAGCCCGCCGACCGAGGTACCGGCCAGTGCCCCTATATCGTCCGCCCACCAACGGGTGCCGAAGCCGTTGATACGGACCCAGTCGGTGTTTCCGGCGTTAAGCCAACGCACGACGTTGTCGCGGGCGGCGTGCTTGTCTTTGGGCGCGACCGCATCCTCGATGTCGAGAACGACGATGTCGGCGCGAGAGTGCGCCGCGGACTGGAACCGCTCGGGATGCGCGCCGTTGACCAATAACCAACTGCGTGCGAGAACCGGATCGATGCGCGAACCGATGTCAGCGGGGTCCGCCGCGGCGCTGTTGACGTGTTCATACATTGATTGATCTGTCGTCATCTTCATTCCGTCGTTAGATTGTCATCCCTAACCGTAGCGACATCGCAAAACAGATGGTCCGGATGCCCCCGAATCCGCGGCAGCGGCGACCTGACTCTTGTCTCAACTCCAACAGAAAGGGCCGCTCGCGTGCGGCCCTTCTGATTCGTGCTGACGGTCACCGGCCGTTCTTGCCGGCAGCGCGCAGGAAATCCCCTACCGGACTCGCGCCGGCGCGTCGTTGTGGTTCGGTTTCAGAGTTGTCGTCAACTTGTTGGCTTTGCGAATTCCCTTGTCCAGCAAGGCGGCCGGGGCAAACCTCTTCAGCAGCGACAGCCGAAGCGCTACGGGTCCGGCCGGATACCGCAGCTTCGGCTTACCGCTAGTCGCCGCCTTGAGCACGACTTGTGCGACCACCGCGGGGTCATCGCCAACGTGCACCGCGTCGGTGAGGACTTGTCGGACGTGCTCGCGAGTGGTCGCGTAGCTGTCGATCGGTGAATCGGCGTCGACCGCGTTGGTGTCGAAGGAGGTGTTGGTGTAGCCGGGTTCGACGACTGAGACCCGCACGCCGAATTCGCGGGTTTCATGGTCGAGGGATTCCGAGTAGCCCTCGACCGCGTGCTTTGAGGCTGCGTACAACGCGCCGTAGGGCGCCGGCAAGAATCCCAGCACCGAGCCGATGTTGATGATCCGACCGCTGCCCTGCGCACGCAGATAAGGCAGCACCTCCCGGGTCAGCCGTACCAACCCGAAGAAATTGGTGTCGAAGAGCTGCTGCGCCTGGGTTATCGAACTCTCCTCCGCGGCGCCGATGACCCCGACACCGGCATTGTTGACCAGGATGTCGATGCGGCCCGCGCGCTGGATGACCGTTGCGACGGCCCGGGAAACCGAAACGTCGCTGGTGACATCGAGCTGCACCAATTCCACCCCGGGGATCGGCTCCGTCCTTTGCGGGTTGCGGCTGGTGCCGAAGACCTCAAAGCCCTTCGCCGCCAAGGCGCTCGCAATGGCCAGGCCGATTCCCGAGGAGACGCCGGTAACCAATACCACTGGCGATCGTGGTTTCATGTCTACTCCTAGTAAACCGAGTGGTGTACTTCTGTGGCGGCAACGCTACACCGCTTGACGCCCGATGTAAACCGGTCGGTATACTCTAAATATGAATAAGCAGCGTGATGCGCAGCACACGAAAAGCAAGGGCGGCCGTGGCGCACGCCAGCGCATCCTGGACACCGCTGCCGAGTTGTTCTATCGGGAGGGCATCAACGCCACCGGCGTTGAGCGACTCGCAACCGAATCGTCGGTGTCCAAACGTACTCTCTACCAACATTTTCCGAGCAAGGCGGCAATGGTGGAGGAGTACCTGCGCAGCGTCGAGCAAAGTGTCGGAAATCCCAGACAACTCGGGGCGCAGGCCGCCGACCAAACGCCGCGAGAGCGACTACTGGCTCTTTTCGACAGTCCCATTGCCGGTGGAGCACCCTTACGTGGCTGCCCCTTCCACAACGCGGCCGTCGAGGCAGCAGGAGCCATGCCGGGAGTTCAAAGCATCGTTCGTGCCAACAAGCGCAACTTCATCGACGGACTCACCGAGCTGGCCAAGCAGGCAGGCGCCGGCGACCCGCGACTACTGGGCAACCAGCTGGCCGTGCTCTACGAAGGTGCGGCCGCGCTGGCTACCTCGCTAGACGACGCATCGCCGTGGGCGCTGGCTCACACGGCGGCTGAGACCCTGATCGACCAAGCGCTCGTCCAGTGAGGTCCCTACTTGCTGGGCACTTTGGCAGCGATCTGCCGAGCGATCTTGACAGCGGCCGCGTCGTTCGCGGTGGGGCTGTCCGTGAAGATATCGATGACGACGTTGTTGCGGACGGTCAGAACGCGTTGACCAGTCAAGCCGCCCTCGGGGGTGGCGGGAAGGTGATCTACCTCGAGGCTTATCTGAGCGACGGCGCTCAATATGCCGTTGGTGTTGGAGATCGGTCCCACATCCCACACTTCATGTCCGCCGGACATGACGTGGTAAAAGATCGCATTGGAGCAGGCCTGCCAGCTTTTGGCCGAGGTCGTGAAGAACGCCGCGGCCTGCCGTGCGGAGGGAAACAACACAACACTCTGGACAGCGGCATGAGTAGGGTCGCTGAGATCTTGACGGTGAACGGCGGTCCATCCGCTGCCGGCGTAGGCCTGAACCTCCGCCGGGCTGTATATGGGTAGGCACGCCCGGCGCGACACCATGGCACTTACGTCATCCATCTGCTTCGTGTCTGCTGCCACGGACAGCTGGGTGGCACCCATTGAGGTATTGATCTCGGCGGCGCTGAGCAGCAGTCCGTCCAGCGCAGCCGCAGCAACCGGGGGCGCAGTCGTCGACGTGCTGGCGGTGGGGGTCTCCTGGTTGCTGTTTGAGCTACAACCGGCGGCCAGGATGCAGGTCCCTGCAAGCGCGACCGCCATTCGCTGTTGCATGATGCAGGCCTTTACGCCAGTTGCGCGAGCTCGGCCTGCAACTCATCCAGACGGCGAAGCGTCGGTTCGCGAGGCTCGGTCGGCAGTTCCACCAAAACTCGCTCCACCCCGAGGTTCGCGTAGCCTTCAACCCCTTTGGCCGTCTGTTCCCCCGCATGGGAGACGATCACCGGTACGTCGTGGCCGGCGACGGCGCGCAGCTCTTCAAGCTGGCCCGACAGCACGTCCGCTGATGGGCTTATCGCGATCCATCCGGCATTCAGCCGCGCGATGCGCTTAAAACTCGCTGGCCCCCCACCCAGAAACAGCGGCGGATACGGCTTCGTTACCGGCTTGGGCCAACAGTAGATTGGGTCGAAGTTCACGAATTCCCCGTGGAATTCGGCCTTCTCCTGCGTCCAGATCTCGATGATGGCGCGCAGTCGCTCGTCAACCACGCGTCCCCGCACCGCGGGATCAACACCGTGGTTGGCGATTTCTTCGCGCAACCAGCCCACGCCCACGCCGAAGACAAAACGTCCCTGCGATACCAAATCGAGCGACGCCACCTCTTTGGCCGTGTGGATCGGATCGCGTTGCGGGAGCAACGCGATGCCGGTGCCCAAAACCAGTGTCTGGGTGGCGACCGCCGCCGCCGTCAACGCCACAAAAGGATCCAGTGTGCGGTAGTACTTGTGTGGAATCGGGCCACCGCTTGGGTACGGGGTCTTCGTGTTGACCGGGATGTGTGAGTGCTCGGCGAGGAAGAGCGACTCAAACCCACGCTGCTCAAGCCCCGCGCCCAACTCGGCTGGGCCAATGCCCTCGTCGGTAACAAAATTCAGAACACCGAAACGCACGCTTGCTCCCATCGTCAATGTCTGACGATCACAGTCAACAGCACGAAGGCTCGCCTGTCAGCGCGTCTCCGCTGCGCCTGGGGTCCGGCGCGCCGCGCCCCAAAGCCCGACGCCGATGCCGATGACAGCGCCGCCCAGGCCGATAAGCCATTGTGAGGGCTTCAACTCGTGATGGACACTCATCCCGCCGAGCAGATCGGCCGCGTCGGCGCCGCCAGATGCAAGAAACCAGCCGCGGGTGTCCTTGCCACGCAGCGCTGCCGTCGCGAGCAGCCCACCGATCAGTGCGTCGCGGTAGCCCATCGACCGCAACAGCAGGCGCGCCGTCGGCGTCGGCTCATCCGGATCGCCCCACAGCCGGTTCGCGCGAAGGGGGTCGACGAGGAAGTGGATGCCCGAGGCGAATCGGACGCTGCCCGCGACGAGTGCGGCACGGTCGATCGACATGGCCCGCAGCCTAACCGCGTCGGCGTTCGAACACAGAGAGTTGCAAACACCCGGCGCGATCAACATGAGAAGGTTGATTCTCTTGCCGATCCCGTTCGCCGAAGCAGTGCTCAGCCGCCTCGGCCGCCGCGGGGCTGCGCTCGACCTCATCGAAGAGATCGAGGACGAGGCCGTCGAATCGCTCACCGCAGCCGACCTGCTGTCTGCGCAAGAGCGTCGAGGCGGCGATTCCGGTGACATCGGCGCTGTTGCAGCCGACATGGCGGGAAGGCGACGCCCCCCGGTCGCCGAGCCCAAGACACGCGCGAAGTCAGTGGCGTCGCCGGTGAGCGCGGTAATGGCTGCGATTCACTTGCCGACGAGTCGGTTTGCACGGTGGCGAAACCGCCACCTGACATGACGCAGACCGCGCTTAAGCATTGGGCCCAACTGGGGTCATTCTGGTGGAGCCGAAGCGATGGTTACCATGACCCTCATGGCCGAGCCCGTCCCGGCTGCCGATGACACCGCCGCACTGGACGGCGGGGAGACCGTTGTTGTGCCTAATTCCGCACCCACGGATGCGGTTGATCTCGCGTGGTCGCGCGACGATAACCGCAACGATGACAAGGACATTCAGAGCGAACCGGCGGCTGCCCGCCAGTCATGGCGCGCTACTTGGCGCAACGCCGGGGCGCTACTCATGGTCGGTCTCGTGTTAGCAGGAGCGATTGTTTTGGGGCGTTGGGCGTTAACTACGGCGCAGTCTCCCACCAAGGCTGCGCAGCCGCCGCCTGCAGCAGTGCCTACGCCGAAGGAAGGTGCGGCGCCTGGTCCAACCGCACCGGCGACGGCTTCAGCGCCGGTGGCTGCCCCGCCATCAATCGCATCCACACAAGATCAAGACAGTAAATACATCCAGGCTCTAAACGACCGGGGCATCTCGTTCGCCAATCCCGAGGCAGCCATCTACAACGGTAAGTTGGTATGCGAGGACATCCGTCAAGGGATGACGGTGCCGCAGATCGTCGCGGCGTTTCGTACGAGTAGTCCCGCACTCGGTGACGACGCCAATGCGTATGTGGCCATCTCCGTTCGCGCATACTGCCCGCAAAACGGCGATCTGGTTGCAGGGTTCTGATGCGGATCCTTGCGCAGCTCGTCGGCGTGCTGCTGCTGGTGTTGCTTTTCATCGGGTGGATCGTGGGCATTGCGGATCGTTACACATCACTTAGGTGGGCACCCATCGGCGATTTGTATCGAAGCCGGCCACAACGCCACGGTTAACCCCAACCCCGCGACGTCAGCACCCGCTGGCAATACGTTTTCTAGTCGCGTCTGAATCCGCTGAGTCTGCTCGGTGTGAAGGAGCGCCCACACGAAGCCAATAGACAAGTACGGAATCGCCAGCCATAGCGCTACCTCGATAATCACCCCGATACTGACCTGGTATTGCAGCACGCGCCGAAGCAGATCCATTGCGCGCTCGATTCGGCCTGGAGAACCGCCCTCGACATCCATGTCGGCGTCGTGGACGCGTGAGACGGCCATAACCGCACTCCCAAGCACGGCAGAACTTCTGATGGCCCGGACACTTAGTACCGAGCCATGTGAGGTTCTCACATCGTCATCTGGAAACGCAAAGGTGAGCGCGACCTGCGGTTAACATGTCGAAACGACGCATGCAAGCGCTCTGGATGAAGGGCCACCGATGCTGACCAAGCTCCGTCAGGTCCTCAGCTACCAGCTGACCATCGCCGAATTGATGGGCATCGCAGTCATACTCGGCACCCCATATCTGATTGTCGGGCTTATCTGGTCGTCCACTCACACCGAGCACCTGCGCCAGATGCAGGGCGCCGACCTGGTCGTGTCTTTCCTGGGCTCAATCGTGTCCTGGCCAGTCCTGCTGTTTTCCAACGTCTGCATGACCTGAGGCGAACCGATGTGGCATGCCGAGCGGATCAATCCCCGACTTTGGCGCGGATCGGTGGCGTTCCGCCACCGATGTCGCTGAATCTGCAAGCTGCCGCTTCGAGCGGTGGCCGCAGTGAATTCACCAGATGGCTCACGGTGCGGTACGTGCCGGCCAGCATCAGAGCCGCATGAGAAGGCGGTCAGCATGGTCCTACTTCCGGCCGAACACGCGCTCCATCATTGCCGTGTCGGTGTTGATCTGCGCCCGTACGACCTTGCCGTCGCGCAGCGTGTACACGTCGGCGTCTTCTTCCATTTCATTGCCGACCGTCACCTCCGTGAACGCGACGACCGTGTCGCCATCGGCCATGAAGCTCAGCGCCCTGACCGCGACCGCCTTCTCCGCCAACCGCCCGAGGTATTCGCCGAATTCGCCCTTGCCGCGATAGATACCGCTGATCATGACAGGCGGAGTGATGGGCTGAGCCGCCGCGTTAACGTCGACTGGTGGACGTTGTCGTAGCCGCACCCGCTTGTGTGTTCGAACACGGTCGCACTGGATTGCATTCCGCATCGAATACCCGTTTGGGCCAGGGGAGAATTTGTCAGCCACTCGAATCGCCGCGCTAAAAGCGCCTTGTACCGCCGCGCTTCCGTCATGATGAGGCCCGATGCGTATTGTGGCGATGGTCTTGGGGCTGGTGTTGCTGCTGGCGGCCTGCAGCCAACCCGCCGGTTCGGTACGCACCACTAGCATGCGCGTACAGCTTGCCGACGACCCTGACAAGATCCCCTTCGCAGGTCCGGTGAGCCCCGACCCACGGGTGGGCCCGATCTTCCTGGGAGGCAATAACCTGCACACCTGCACAGGCTCCGTGGTGCACTCGTCCACGGGCGACCTGATACTGACCGCTGCGCACTGCCTGGCCAAGGATTTCACGGCAACCTTCGTTCCCGGTTTCGCCAACGCAGCCGCGCCGTCCAACGTCTGGACGGTTGATGCCGTCTACCTCGATCCACAGTGGGTCACTTTCAAAGATCCGCGGTTCGACTACGCCTTTGCGCGAGTCAGCCGCCCCGGCGGCGGATCGATCGAGGCGCAGGTCGGCTCCGCACTGTGGCTGGGCAGAGCACCAGCACCCGGTAGCCAAGTCAGCATCATCGGCTATGCGGCCGGCATCGGGGGCACGCCGATCGGTTGCCAAAACAGCACGCGGCTCACCCTGACGGGTTACCCCTCGTTTTGGTGTGCGGGCCTCGTCGCCGGCACCAGCGGCTCGCCGTGGATCAGGGGGGTGACGGTCACCGGGGTGACCGGCGGCCCGCAACGCGGCGGGTGCACGCCATGGGTGTCGTATTCAGCGCCGTTTAACGAACGCACCGCAGCGCTACTGGCCCGTGCCGAACAAGGTGGCCGGGGCGAGGCCGCGCCGATCGCCTTCCTCGGTTGCTAGCTGCCGGTCTGCTACCTGGTTAGCTGCGGAACTGGTTGGGCGCGCGCACCTTGTTCCGCTCGTTCAGCACGGCGGTGACGCGACTGAAGTCGTTCCTGATATCACACAAACCGCGCCCGAGTTGGCGCGGTCGGCTGGCAACCCCGGAGCCGGGCCTGCACCCTCCCCAGCGGGGTCTTACGGTCCCAGTCGCTGAACGATCGGCCAACCTCGGCGCGCCCGCACAATCCGCGAAAAGCTCTCAAGCGTGCGGCGTGGCGGGCGCTGGTGGGGGCGTCGCTCTCACTACTCTGAGGGCGACAAACTATGGGGGGCACCGCGACCGCAGGAAGGACGCGCAACGTGAACCTCTGCAGCCCGACGAAGAAACGGGTCCTCTCGGCGCTGGGCGTGGCCGCGTCCGCCGTCTTGTGCTTCGGTGCAGGAACCGCCCGGGCCGACACCGCCAGTGTCCAGTTCCAACCGGCAACGCTGAACAACATTCCAAGTCTGAAAGTCACTGTCACAGACACCAGCGGAAACGGGAACCCCGGCACATACGGCTCCTGCACTTTCAACGCCACCCCGACGATGGGGACCATGGACGTACTCCAGGGCATCGGCACTCCAATGGCCCCGCTCAACCAGACATTTCAGCTGAACCAGGGGGGCCAGCAACAGTTGAACTTCGCGCCCGAGCTCCCGACGGGCACGCTTTGGAACGTCACCATAACCTGCACTGACCCCGTCCAAAACCAAACCGGGACTATCTACAACCAACCGATGCCGTTCTGACCACTTCACCACGAATGACCGGAATCGGCGAGAATCGTCCGGCTGTCGCCGGATTTTCGATCGTGCCAATCTACTTGTCCCACAAGCTCGTCAGGCAAAGATCGACGTTGTAAGGTCATGGAGTCTGGTAATTTTGGTCGTGGGTTCGATTCCCGCCCGCCGCCCGCGGGCCGAAACCCACTCGCAACCCTGCCTATTCAAGGTCCTACGTGCAGGTGTTCTACCGGCTCGACGGCAAGCAGTCCCCGAAGTCCTTCCAGGACCTTTGTTTCCGTCCTTGGGGGTGCCTTAGGGAGCGATGCCACGGCAGAAGCTAAACCAGCAATTGTTGATGAGATGTTGATGGAAAAGAGAACTGGCCAGGACTTGTGGCCCTGACCAGCGGATTCTGCAGTTGCCGGGAATCGAACCCGCTGCATAAATCGACTTGACCTGCGTAAATGCTCAGATCCAGCACACGAAAGCACGCGAAACGACGTGATGCGACCTGCGGATACACCAACAGGTGTCGATGGCATCAACGCGTCTCGGGCCCACGGCTCACCATGGCGAACACCTCAAGTCGCCAGTAGTGCAGCGACCGCCGCCGGGTCCTTGTAGTACACGTCGAGCTCCGCGATTCGCCCGTCCCGCACCGTGTAGATCTCGACAAGTCCCATCTCGACGCTCTTGCCGGAGGCCCGCGAAATGAACCTGAGCCGGAAGCGCGCGGCGACGGCGTCGTCCCCCAGCGGATCAGTGGTGATCGGACCCGCCATGAGCTCCAGCACGTCGTTCATCCTGTTCAGAAGTTCGAAGAAGCCCTGCGACCCGTGATAGTCACCGCTGAACGGTAGACCTCCGGCTTCGTGAAGAACGAAATCGTCATGCAGCAGGCTGCGTCGCTCGTTCCGGTGCTCCGCACCGGTCGCCGCCATGAACCGGCGAACCGTGGCCACGCTTCTCTCGGCTGTGTTCTGTCCCATCGAAGCGTCCTATTCGACGCCGACCAACGGGTTCTCACCCGAGAAGTCCGCCGCCAAGATGCTAGCTCCGGGTGATGTCTCAGCGTGTGTGCCTTCCAGTTTTCGATAGCTGAAGCGCCATCGGCCATCCTCGCCGCGGACGTAGGCCTCGTGATAGAAGCTGAACCCGCGCAGCCACTGCTTCTCACTGTTTCGCATCCAGAACAGGTTGTCCTCCATGGCCCACACACCAGTCGCGTTGTCCCTGTCCTGAAAGTCGATCACAGGCGTATGACTGTGATGCACGGTGGTGACGTTTGCCAGCTGAGCCGAAAGTGCTTTGGCTGCGGCTTTTCCGCCAATGATCGGTTCGCTGGAGATCGACATCGCGACGTAGTCGTCGGTGTGCAACTCTGTATAAGTCGCCCAGTCCTTCTGGTCGACGGCATGTTCGGGTCGGGCTTTGAGCCGGTAGATCGCCTGGAGATCGACCAGCATCTCGACATCGGTCATGCCGTTAGCTCGGCTCATGTCATGTCCTCGAACCGCGAGACCACAGGTTCCGCGCCTGGGCTGACGTATTGCACGAGTTGGGGCATGCCCTCGGTCAGGAGCAGCGACTTGGGCACCGACTCCCTCACCCAGGCGGTATCCCCGTGCGCGACGCAGGCTGCTTGATCCCGATACACCTCGACCACCACGTAGGTGTCGGCCTCTTCGACGCTCTTGGCGAAGCCGTAATAGGCGACACCGGGCTCGTTCTCAAGCGTCATCGCGGTGACATGGGTCATCAGATCTTCGAACGCCTGCGCGTTCTCTGGACGCACCCGCAAGTGAGCGATGAAGGTAATCATCAGGCCTGCCTAGACCTTCGCCGGTTCGCCGATGACATGGTGGGAGGTATGCAGCCTGTCCTTCGCGGCTTCGATCGTCCGGCGCACGCCTTCGCGAACCGACACCTTGTTCGGACCCAGCAACTCCACCATTTTGGTCGTGTCGGCCCAGATCGGCCACGCCTTGCTGTTCTCGACGAATACCGGCTCCTTGCCGAGTATCTCGCCGGCCATCTGGCAATACTCCTGTGTCGTCACAGCTTCCGTCCCGCCGACGTTGACGATCTCGGCGCCGACCTTGGCGATACCCGCTGCAGCGATGGTCTTTTCGACGTAGTCATCCTCGTACAACGGGGTATGGACATTTCGCACGCCCGGATAGACGCTCACCGGTTGATCCCGGATGATCTGGTCGATGCGTTGCGTGACTCCGCCACCCCGCGGACCGTAGAAGGAGAAGATCCGCACCATCACGACCGGCAACTGGTAATCCTCGCTGAGATGTTTGAGGAGGAATTCGGCCGCGATCTTGCTGGCGGCATAGTTCTCTGCCGAGGAGTGCAGGCCGTAGGGATCGTCCTCGCGCAGGGGCCGCTCGCCCTGGTACTCGTAGAGCGAACCGGTGCTGCCGTGCACGAAGGCTTCGCAGTCCCGGTAGCGCCTGGCGAGGCGCCCGGCGGCGCCCGCATTGACTTCATAGGCGTTCTTCTGCGGCGGCAGGACGGCGTAATTGATCACCACATCAACTGATTGCGGCAGCGGCGACAGGTCGGGATCGGCAAGATCGAAAGCAATCGGGTGTGCGCCCGCCTCCTCCAGCATCCGCTTCTGCGCGGGATCGGAGAACCGGGCCACCGCGTAGACCTCGTTCGTCTTCGCAAGTTCCTTGGCGACCGGAAATGCGACGACGCCGCTCGCGCCCGTCACGAGTACCCGTCGTCCTGAAAGTTGTTCCATATCTCCTTCTTTCGCCTCAGGGTCGAGGTCTGCCCTCAGAGCGAGAGCAGCCGGGCAAGGTACCGCCCAATGACAGCGCGCTCTTCCTTCATTCGCTCGCGCCACCGTCGTCGTGATCGGGCCCACCGTTGGTCGCACCGCTTCTGTCTACCAGCGCCAACCCGGCCTCGAGGTGCTTCGCTGCGGCTTTTCCGCCAATGATCGGTTCGCTGGAGATCGACATCGCGACGTAGTCGTCGGGGTGCAACTCTGCATAGGTCGCCCAGTCCTTCTGGTCGACCGCATGATCGCGTCGGGCTTTGAGCCGGTAGATCGCCTGGAGTTCGACCAGCATCTCGACGTCGGTCATGCCGTTGGCTTGGCTCATGTCATGTCCTCGAACCGCGAGACCACCGGTTCCGCGCCTGGGCTGACGTATTGCGCGAGTTGGGGCATGCCCTCGGTCAGGAGCAGCGACTTGGGCACCGACTCTCGTCACCCAGGCGGTATCCCCGTGTGCGACGCAGGCTGCTTGATCCCGATACACCTCGACGACCACGTAGGTGTCGGCCTCTTCGACGCTCTTGGCGAAGCCGTAATAGGCGACACCGGGCTCGTTCTCAAGCGTCATTGCGGTGACATGGGTCATCAGATCTTCGAACGCCTGCGCGTTCTCTGGACGCACCCGCAGGTGAGCGATGAAGGTAATCATCAGGGCCGCCTTAGACCTTCGCCGGTTCGCCGATGACGTGGTGGGAGGTATGCAGCCTGTCCTTCGCGGCTTCGATCGTCCGCCGCACGCCTTCGCGAAGCGACACCTTGTTCGGACCCAGCAACTCCACCATTTTGGTCGTGTCGGCCCAGATCGGCCAGGCCTTGCTGTTCTCGACGAATACCGGCTCCTTGCCGAGTATCTCGCCGGCCATCTGGCAGTACTCCTGCGTCGTCACGGCTTCCGTCCCGCCGACGTTGACGATCTCGGCGCCGACCTTGGCGATACCCGCTGCAGCAATGGTCTTTTCGACGTAATCATCCTCATACAGCGGGGTATGGACATTTCGCACGCCGGGATAGACGCTCACCGGTTGATCCCGGATCATCTGGTCAATGCGTTGCGTGACTCCGCCACCCCGCGGGCCGTAGAAGGAGAAGATCCGCACCAACACGACCGGGAGCTCGTAATCCACGCTGAGATGTTTGAGAAGGAATTCGGCTGCGATCTTGCTGGCGGCATAGTTCTCGGCGGAGGAGTGCAGGCCGTAGGGATCGTCCTCGCGCAGGGGCCGCTCGCCCTGATATTCGTAGAGCGAACCGGTGCTGCCGTGCACGAAGGCTTCGCAGTCCCGGTAGCGCCTGGCCAGGCGCCCGGCGGCGCCCGCATTGACTTCATAGGCGTTCTTCTGCGGCGGCAGAACGGCGTAATTGATCACCACATCAACTGATTCCGGAAGCGGTGACAGGTCGGGATCGGCGAGATCGAAGGCAATCGGGTGTGCGCCCGCCTCCTCCAGCATCTGCTTCTGGGCCGGATCGGAGAACCGCGCCACCGCGTACACCTCATTTGTCTTCGCCAGTTCTTTGGCGACCGGGAACGCCACCACGCCGCTCGCGCCGGTGACGAGAATCCTTCGCCCTGACAAGTCCATGCATCGCAACTCTTTTCGTATGGCGTTATCCATCGGCGACGGACGCCTCCATGGCTTCAGCTTCGTAACTGCCCATGAACTCCATCGGCACGCCGCCCATGGTGCAGATGAACAGGTCAACGCCAGGCACGCCCGTGTCGAGAACTGTGACGTCGTCGGTGAATTGGCGCGCTCTATCCTGCATGGTGCCGTAGTCGTCGGCCAGGAAGGACAATGCGGCGAGTCCTTCGGGCGCGGCTGTGCGTAGCTGTTCGGGAACGTCGAGAACTTCGACGAGGCCTGCCACGCCACTGCCCAGGATCGTGACGTCCGCCCCCTCAGACGGTGGCCACCCAAGGGTCGTCTCGAGTATCTGCCCCGGAACCCGAAAACTGTGTTGCACGTCCATGCCGACGACGTCGGTGAGGAACCCGATGAACCTCGTCGCTGAATGGCTGAGCATGACCACGTGATGCAACTGGTTCGGCACGGCGAAACCTCCCGACGAGCGCCTATTGGTGCGCCACGTCGGATGCTAGCCAGGCGGCCCGAACCGGGGCTACAGATTGCGGAATATGAGCCTAAGCGGACGTCCGTCGGAGCACCGTCAGATGCCATAGCGCAGTTTGATGCTGTGATACCGATCGAGCATCTGCTTCACACGCTCGCCCTCGGACACCATCGCGGTGTCGGAAGGCAGCGCGTCGAGCAGTTCTGACCGCTTCACCAACCGGGTACGGAAGCTTGCGGTGTTCTGACTCATCAGATTGCGATACGTAAGGTTGCCGTTCGAAAAGCCCTGGGTGTCAAGCCAGTTGTGCATGCCAGGATCGTCGTGCGCGATCACCAGGCGCACCACGTCGTCGCTGTCCACCTTGGTACGTGCGGGGGTGTAGCTCACCGGGCGGTACAGGAAGTCCATGCTGGCCGCGAAGACATTGCCCATCCCGAAGATCCAGAAGCCGTCATGGTTATCCATCTCGACGATCAGCGCCTCGTCGGGCTTCAATTCCCAGATCATGTGCGCCGCCAGCCGCCCGCGCTTGGCGTCGTCGTCGGTGTTGGCGGTCCGCTCGAGGCGGGAACTGGTTCGTGAAGGCCGGGTCGCACACGCCGTGGGAGTAACTCCACGAATGTTCGGGCCAGTCGTGCATCGCGCCGGTGAGGAAGTCCCCGGCCCACTCCATCGCCTGAATGATCCGCTCCGGCGTCGGTATCGGCCGCGGACCGTCCATGCCGATCCGTTCGATCGACAGCGTGGTCGGCGTCTCGAACCACGCGTCGAATGCCTCGCGGATGAACAACTTCGCGAACGGGCGTTGTCGGCAGCCAGTTCTCGGCGCGTACCTCTCCCCCGACGTATAGCTCGAAACTGCCGTCGGCTTCGGTGGTGACGTGATGACCGAAGATGTTGGTCTCCGGAATGTCGCCGAAGGGCTCGTGCAGACTCGGCCAATCGGTGCCAGGGATGCGATCAGGTCGCGGGCCCTGCACCGTCACGTTGAGCCACCGTGCGGTGCCACGGTTACCGCTGATCCGGTAGGTGTGATCGCCGTCGATCCACGCTTGGCGATAGGTAAAGTCGGCGACGTCACCACCCAGCTTGCGCGTCGGTGTTCAGAAGGGATGGAGCTGCGGGAAGGCCGGATCCTTGGTCTCCAGCGCCAGATCGAACGCCTGCCCCAGGTTCTGGGTGAGGAACCGGAACGCATCGACCCGCAGGATCGGATTACCGGGGTTGGCGTCCTTGAACACATCATCGCCGGCGGACCTGAGCTGATCGCAGAAACGGTGCCACGCGTTGCGAAGCTTGTCGTCGACGGGCCCGTCGCCATAGACCATCGGTTCAGGCTCCCAGCGTGGTGAGGATTTCCGATACCCTTCGCGCCGCGCGTTCGGTAGCGGCGCGCGCCCCTTCTGCAGCGATGCGCGGACCGACCAACTCGATGTCGAAGACGCCTTCGTACCCGGCCTCGAGCGCGTCGCCCAGTATTCGGTCCAGCGGGATAACTCCGTCGCCGGGCACCGCGCGGCAGGGTGCGGTCCTGTCCCCAAGCACGTAGTCACTGACCTGCATGAGACCCGTCATCGGAATCGCTTGCTGCAGAAGCGCCTTCAAGCCAGCCTCCACCCAACAGGCGTGCCATTCGATGCACAGACCGATGCCGGCGAGTTTCGCGAGGGTGATGGTATCGGCGAGCGTGTGGGCAATGTGGATGTCGGCATTGAACGACGAGGCGTTCTCGACGAGCAAACTGACCCCCTGGGCTGCAGCTGCCACCTTGCACGGCGCGATGAGCGCGGCGAAGCGTTCGGCGGCTTGCTCCCACGTCAAACATCCGCGGCCGCCCGTTTGCAGATACACCGAGCTCGCCCCCAATGCCGCGGCGATGTCGATGGCCTGCAACAGTTTCTCGGTCGCCTCGCCACGGTCGTTATCCAGGTCGGGGTAGGCGGCGAATTGATGATTCACCGTTTCCACTCGCGGCCCGCCGCCCGCGAGTGCCTGCTGAGCCTCGTCCACGCCGCCCCGCCGCATCAGCGAAGCAGTCACGAGCGTCATGTGGTGCACGCCGATCCGGCGACAGTGTTCGACGAACGCCGTGGTGCTTTCGTCGAGGAACGCAACCTGGTGCAGGCCCACGCGTGGATGCATGACCAGATCCTCGTCTCAATCTCGACGCCGAACCGTTCGCGGAACGGTCTGAACCCTCGTGTAGGGCGTCGAGGTCCTCACCGATGTCGGTGAGCAACGACGTCGAATAACGGAACTTGCCGTAGCGGTCACCCTGGGTCCATGCCGATGACGACGCCCGTGGTCATCGGGGGACCCGAAGTCCGATTGCGCTAAGCATTCGCTCAGCGTAACCGTACGCTGTGCGCCGGAACCTGAAAATCATCGACACGATGTCGCTCTGACGATGCTTACCAGCGTTGTGCGAGACAAGGAGGTATGCGATGAACGATGACACCGTGCTCATGGAGATCGAGTCGATCAAGCAGTTGAAGGCGCGTTACTGCCGGTATCTCGACACCAAGGACTGGGATAGATGGCGGGATGTCTTCACCGACGACTTCGTCGGCGACACAACGGAAGCGGGAGGCAGCGTGATCGTCGGCGTGGACGAATTCATGGCCTACACCCGCAACACGATCGGCAAGCCGTCTCAAGCGACTGTCCATCAGGTGCACGCTCCCGAAATCGAACTGACATCAGCGACGACGGCTCGGGGCATCTGGGCCCTCAACGACGTCGTCCGCCTGGTGCCGGCCTTGACCCTGCACGGCTACGGCCACTACCACGAGACCTACGAGAAGATCGACGGCCGATGGCGAATCAAGACCTCCAAACTGACCCGGCTTCGCGAGGACGTGACGGTGCCAATGTTTGCCCCGCGCATCGCCGCACGATTGCGAGCCGCCGCAGCGAAGATGGCGCGCCGCTCTGCCGACTAGAGCGCCGAACTGTGTCCGTCGCGGCGAAATAGAAAGGCCCAGGCCAGAACTCATGCCCCTGACCTTGGACTTCTCCGGTGGAGCCGCCGGGAATCGAACCCGCCTCTTACCTGGGCATATGCCTTCTGAGTTGCAGATTGGCTACGTTTCGTTCCGATTCAGTCCCACTCGTTACCTGCGGGTTTGCTTCAGCTCTTGACGGCGTCAAGAGTCGTCATCACCCATCCCCTCTCCATCAGGAGTGTCACGATTCACATCTCCCGGCTAGTACAGCTAGCCGCAGTTGCCGCCGCGCGGAGGGTCGTCCGGCCTCCCGGGTCTTCGGCTGTGGAGGGCACCAGCGCGACGCAGTCGGCGCCGGCTTCGCGGTAGGCGCGTAGCCGTGCCGCGACTCGGTCGGCGGTGCCCAACGCACACACACGGTCGAGCAGCTCGACCGGGACGCAGCCGCCAGTTCGCGACGAGTTGCGCCTGCACGGGCCGTACGGACGAGGTCGTCGAAACCCAGCGCGCTGAACATCTCGCCGTAGCCGGGCGGGCCGAGATACACGGCCAGTTGAGCAGCCAGTTGGGTGTGGGCGGCATCACCGGGGTTGAGGGCGATCGGCACCCACACCGTGAGGCGCGGCGGGGCACGGCCGGCCAGCGCGGCCGCGGCGTCGATTGCCGCACGCACCTCCGCGACGCGGGCGGGCGAAGCAAGATTGAGCACGACCTCATCGGCGTGCTGCGCCGCCACTCGAATCATGCCAGGGCCGAACGCCCCCAACGCAATTCGCGTATCGGGCTGCGCCCCGCGCAGTCGAAAACCATGGCTGCTGACGTGTTGGCCGACGTACTCGACGCGTGCGCCGGTCAATATCGATCGCAGGCATTCGATGGTTTCGCGCATGACCGGCACGTGGTGGGCCCATCGACGGTCATGCCAGCCGGTCACGATCGCCGGACTGGAGGCTCCCAATGCGATGTCAACCCGGCTGCCGGTGAGCGAGGCGACCGAAGCTACACCCAGCGCCAGTGCCACCGGGCTGCGGACGCCGACGGCCAGCGGTCCGATCTTGAGGGGCATTTCGGGCGCGCGGAGCCCTATCGCGGTCGCGAGCGCGAACGCGTCGTAGGTGGCCATTTCGCCAATCCACACCGCATCGAAGCCCATGTCAGACGCCGCCAGCGCCACATCCATTGCCTCGAGGGCGGGCCGGTCAAGCCAGAACGGTAGGGCGACTTCGATACCGGTCACAGCATCGACACATCGGCAGGCTGGTCGAGCAGGACGCGGCCGGGCAGCTCGCGTGACGCCTCATTGACCTGGAAGTGGCCGGTGGCCGTGAATGCGTCGCGGAACCGGCGCTGCAGGGGTGCGCTGTCGTAGATGGCGCTGCCGCCCGCCAGGTCATACATGTTGCGCACAACGTCGGCCGAGGTCCGTACCGCGTGCGTGGCCGCCAGACGTAGCCGGTTACGCATCGCCAGCGGCACTGCATCAGCATCCTGGCTGGCCTGCCAGGCCGCGTCAATTGACTCGTAGTACAGCGCGCGAGCGGCGCCCAACGCCGCCTCGGCCGTTGCCACCGCCGCTTGGGTCGCCGGACGTTCAGCCAGGGTGCGTGTGGACCCCAGCCCTTTCTTGCCACCGGCCAGCTCGACGAGGTCGTCAATCGCGGCGCGCGCATTGCCCAACGCGGCTGCGCCGATGAAACGCGAAGAATCCGAACACCGGAAAGCGATACAGCGGCCGGTCCATGGTCGGTCCGTCGAACACCGAGAACACGCGATCGGCGGGCACGAAAACCTCATCGGCAACGCTGTCGTGGCTGCCCGTGCCGCGTAGGCCCAGCGTGTGCCAGGTGTCGAGGACCTGCAGGTCGTCTTTGGGTAGCGCAACGACGGAGGGCACGCGGCGCTCGTCGACGAAGCAACCGGCGAACATCATGTCAGAGTGGGTGATCCCGCTGCAGAATGGCCAGCGCCCGGACACCACAACACCGCCATCGACTGACCTCGCCGTGCCGCGCGGCGCCCACACCCCCGCCGCGACACCCTGCCCACCGCCGAACATCTCGTCACGGCTGGACGATGGCAGGTAAGCGACCAGCAGGCTACTGGTAATCGCGATCGACACACACCATCCCGCCGATGCGTCGCCGCGCGCCACCGCTTCGGCGCACCGCAGTGCCAGTCCGGGCGCGAGCTCCGGCGCCTGAACCTCCCGCGGCATTCTCCGCAGTAGCCCGGCCTCGCGCATACGGGCCACCAGCTCGTCTGGAAGTCGGCGATCGCGGTCGATCTCCGCCGACACCTCCCGGGCCGAAAACACGATCTTTTCGGCGAGGATCTCGATATGGCTCTCGGCTCCGCTGCGCGGCGTGGCGGTCAGGTCCGGCTGATTCATCGGGGCTCCTGGTAACGGTGACGGTTCAATTACGTTACCACCTATGGTTCAGCCATTGAACCGGGTACAGTTGGTGAACTATGGCCGCCGCCGATCTGTCCCACCGCTTCGAAGCGGAGTCGGTCGGCCGGGCGCTTGAGCTGGTCGGTGAGCGCTGGACACTCCTGATCCTGCGCGAGGCGTTCTTCGGAGTGCAGCGCTTCGGTCAACTCGCGCGTAACCTCAACATTCCGCGGCCCACGCTCTCGTCGCGGCTGCGAATGCTAGTCAATGTGGGCCTGCTTGAGCGGGTGCCATACTCCCGGGATCCCGAGCGCCACGGTATCGGCTCACCGACACAGGCCGCGATATCTTCGGAGCGATCGTCGTCCTAATGCGGTGGGGGGACGAGCACTTGCCGCACCCAGACGGGCCACCGATTGTGCTCGCCACAACACCTGCGGCGAGTTCGCCGATCCACGCCTGATCTCCGCCCACTGCGGCGAAGAGATCACCGCGCGAAAAGTGATACCCGAAGCCGGACCGGGCTTCCGCACCAAGCTGGAATCGCGCGCTTGACCTTGTGATTCGCGGCCAACCGCTCAACGCGAAACTCTGATGGAGCTGAGGGATCCCAGTCCTTGGCCTACGCGAAGCGAACCAGACCACATCGGCGGTCGGGCTTTCGCGCGCTCGCTGTCTTGCCTACAATGCGCAGCTTAAGCGAAACAAACTTGCACGGTGGAGTGTCCGGCCTCGAGAACCTCTCACCTGATTTTTACGACCACCTTGCCCTTTGCGCGCCCCTTTTTCGACGTAGGCCAGAGCTTCCGTGGTCGGACACGGCGGCATATTCCAGTACCACGACGAGTTTGTTGACGCGGTTCTGAAATTCCTCGAGCCCTGATTCGGACTGCGGGCTTCTTTATGCCTCTCCTTCGAGGCCTGCCGCTTCAGGTGCGTGCGCTTCTGACAGCTCGCGCTCGTACTCGGTGAGCGACCCTGCACCGCAAGGTCATCCAACGGCGGGGTGGCGCCGATGTTGTGGAAATGAAAGCAGGCCAGGAATTGCA
>CAVYAU010000011.1:0-290857 GCA_963766535.1 uncultured Actinomycetota bacterium
CCGACGCTCACCCTCGAGCTGCCCGGTCGCGAGCCCATCCCCGGTGTGCATTTCGTCTGGGTCTCCAACACCAGTCCGTGGACGTACAGCAACAACCGGCCCTTGGTGACCAACCCCAATTGCACCTTCGAATCAGGCCTCGGAGTGTTCGCCGTCACCGCCATGAAAGTGTTTCCCACGCTGCGGCTGGTGGGCCAGATCCTGTCAAGCGGGCCGAATCCGCACGCCAAGCACCTGGTCCGCGACGACGACGTGGCCTGCGTGAAGGTCACCTCGACCGCGGCGCGATCGCCAGTCAGTTCGACGGCGATTACCTCGGACTGCGCCAGACCATGACGTTCCGGGCGGTTCCCGACGTGCTGCCGGTGGCCGCCCCGCCCGCCAAAACCGGCTCTGAACTGCGGCTAGCGCGCGGACTCACAAGCCTCCACGCGGAAAGTCCTCGGCAGAGCAACCCGAAAGTGTAGTACAACGGAGTAAGGGCTCGGCTACGAGATCGTCAAAGTGAGATAGCCCACGAGCGAACTCACGCTATTGACATCTGTTGAGCCTGTGAAACGATCGAAAGGTTGCATGCAGAAATTCATGTAGGGGTACGGCCCTTTTCTTGTGCACGCGATAACAGCCGAAGAAAACGCCCGTGCGCCTTGCTGCGCACACAGTGAGGAGTAACAACGAATGGATTGGCGCCACAAGGCGGTCTGTCGTGACGAGGACCCGGAGCTGTTTTTCCCGGTAGGGAACAGCGGCCCGGCGCTTGCGCAGATCGCTGACGCGAAACTGGTCTGCAATCGGTGCCCGGTGACCACGGAGTGCCTCTCGTGGGCTCTGAATACCGGCCAGGACTCAGGCGTATGGGGCGGCATGAGCGAAGACGAGCGGCGTGCCCTCAAGCGCCGCAACGCCCGGACCAAGGCCCGTAGCGGAGTCTGACCCAGTTGCGACCAACAGTGCGGCCCCGACCAGCGTCGGGGCCGCACTGTTGTGTGCGCGGCACTACAGCAACAGCCGGGCCCGTCGACCGATCGGGACCCGCAGCACCACATCGGTGCCCCTCGGCGGCTCCGCGCATGCCCAACGTGCCGTCCAGTTCCGCCGACACCAAGGTCCGCACGATCTGCAGGCCCAGGCTGTCGGACGTCTCCAGGCTGAATCCTTCGGGCAGTCCGCGTCCGTCGTCGTGCACCACGACGTCCAGCCAGCGCGCTGAGCGCTCGGCGCGAATGGTCACCGACCCTTCGGGGGCCGCCGGATCGAACGCATGCTCGATCGCGTTCTGGACGAGTTCGGTGATCACCATGATCAGGGCCGTCGCACGGTCGGAATCCAGCACGCCCAGGTGGCCGACGCGGTTGATCCGGATGGGCCTGTCTACCGACGCCACGTCGTTCATGATCGGCAGGATGCGGTCGATGACCTCGTCAAGATTGACCTGCTCGTCGACCGACATCGACAGCGCGTCGTGGACCAACGCGATCGACGACACCCGGCGCACCGACTCGATCAGGGCCTCTCGCCCCTCGGCGTTGACCGTCCGGCGGGCCTGCAGCCGCAGCAGCGCCGCCACGGTCTGCAGGTTGTTCTTCACGCGGTGGTGGATCTCGCGGATCGTGGCGTCCTTGGATATCAGGGCCCGGTCGCGGCGCTTGACCTCGGTGACGTCGCGGATCAGCACCGCCGCACCGGCGCTGGCGCCGTGCACCACCAACGGCAGGGTGCGCAGCAGCACCGTGGCGCCGCCCGCGTCGACCTCCATCCGCATGCTCTTGCCGCCGGCCACCAAGTCCTGCACGTGCTCGGCGACTTCCTGCGCCTCGAACGGGTCCGAGATCAGCGGCCGGGTGACTTCGACGAGGTTGTGGCCCTCCAGCTCGGTGGTCAGGCCCATCCGGTGGTAGGCCGACAGCGCATTGGGGCTGGCGTAGACGACGACGCCGTCGACATCGAGCCGGATGAAGCCGTCGCCCACCCGCGGCGTGGAACGCGACATGGCCACGTCGCGCACGTCGGGAAAGGTGCCCTCCGCCAGCATGTGCACCAGATCCTTGGCGCATTCCCGGTAGGCGGTCTCCAGGTGGCCGGACTTGTGGTCGGCCGCCGAGGCGGTTTGGTGCTGGGTGAGCACCGCCACCACCTGGCCGCCGTAGCGCACCGGGGAAGCCTCGACGTGCGGGCCGGGCAAGTGCCACGAATCCTGTTGGCTGCATCGCTTTCCCGTGCGGCGTGCCGGAGGCGAAGGTCTCGGCGACGAGCGGCAGCCGATCGGCGGCGACGACGCTGCCCACCGCATCGGTCTTGCAGGACCGTGGGCGCGGTCGTCGGCCGGCATTGCGCCACGCACACCAGCACGCCGTCGTCGCGGCGCACCCACATCAGATAGTCGGCGAACGACAGGTCGGCCAGCAGCTGCCACTCCCCGACCACCGCATGCAGGTGGTCCACCGCGTTGCCCGGCAGCATCGTGTGTTCGGCAAGCAGATCACCGAGAGTGGACATCAATTACTCCCGAGTCGTTCCCCGGCGGCAGGCATGACCGGTCAAACGGCTAGCTGATCACGGCGATGAGGTCGCCCGCCTGGATGACATCGCCCACCGAGACACTCACCTTGCTGACCGTGCCGTCGACTTCGGCCAGGACGGGGATCTCCATCTTCATGGACTCCAGCAGCACCACGATGTCGCCTTTGCCGATCTGGTCACCCTCGTTGACAACGACTTCGAGCACGCTGGCCACGATCTCGGCGCGAACATCCTCGGCCATCTTCACCCCACTCTTTCGGCCATTTGCGCATGCTGGCTGCTGGTCCTTCAAGCTTCCGTCAGGCTCATGTATATCGAACCACAGAACCGGTCGGGACCGCGGCGCGCGGGCCATTGACACCCCATGGACTGCCGTGAGAGACTGGCGACAACCTGACGGGCGCCAGTGCCCGGTATCTGAGCAATACGGAGGTTGAATCACATGGCCAAGCGTGGCCGTAAGAAGCGCGACCGCAAGCACAGCAAGGCCAACCACGGCAAGCGGCCGAATTCCTAGAGCGAGACCGCTACTGCAGACCCCGGATGATCGTGGTGCGCCGGATCTCCAGCCGGAGCCGCTCCCGAAGCCCTCGGGGGCCTTCTCACCTCTGCACTTGCTCGCGATCAACACCTTGATCCGCTCCTCGAGCCCGTAATGCTTGAAGCATCCTGGGCATGCCTCGAGATGCTGACGCAGCTTCTCTCGGACTCCGGTGTGCATTCACCGTCAAGCAGCGTCCATACCTCGGCGATCACTTCCGCGCAGCCGAGGCTGCCGTGGGAATCGCGTCGTCGGCGTGCAGGGCGTCCTGGCCGGAAAACTCGCTCATGACGACACCTCCTCGTGCGCCTGCTGACCGCGGATAAAGCCCCGCTCCTTGGCCACGTCGGCCAACAGACCACGCAGCTGACGTCTGCCGCGATGCAGCCGCGACATCACGGTCCCAATCGGCGTATCCATGATCTCGGCGATCTCCTTATACGGGAAACCCTCGACATCGGCGTAGTAGACCGCCATCCGGAACTCTTCCGGCAACGCCTGCAACGCTTCTTTGATCTCGGTGTCCGGCAGCGCCTCCAGCGCCTCGACCTCGGCCGAACGCAGCCCGGTGGAGGAATGCTCGGCGTTCGATGCCAACTGCCAGTCGGTGATCTCTTCGGTCGGATATTCCGCCGGTTGGCGCTGCTTCTTGCGATAGCTGTTGATATAGGTGTTGGTCAGGATCCGGTACAGCCACGCCTTGAGGTTGGTGCCCTCCCGGAACGAGCGAAATCCCGCGTAAGCCTTCACCATCGTCTCTTGCAGAAGGTCTTCGGCGTCGGCGGGATTGCGCGTCATGCGCAGCGCGCCGCCGTAAAGCTGATCCAGCAGCGGAATCGCGTCGCGCTCGAAACGCGCCGTCAATTCCGCGTCGGTCTCCTCAGGCGGCTCGGGCTCGGGGACTCTGGTCCGGTTACGTCGTCGATGTCAGCCATCTCGATTAACACGGTCCCTTCTGTTGCGGTGTCGCCGGACAGCACCGCTAGCGACACCGGACTCGCTAGGAAGCGAGCCAACTGCTCCTCGCCCAACAGGCTCGTCGCCGTTGACACCAGAATCCTCCTCCCAATCTAAAGGCTGGGACCGACAGCGTCTGCCCGGGTCTGCCCCGGTCACGTAGCTGAAGAAACCGACTTGTTTAACAGCGTTAACCAGCGTGCTATTTCCGGCCCTAGTCGCGACGTGAATCGGGTCGGAGAATTGGGTCGTGCGGTCCCCCGATCCGCCGGATCGAGCCTGGCGTTAGTGTGACGCCATGTCCCTTAACGGCAAGACCATGTTCATCTCTGGTGCCAGTCGCGGTATCGGCCTTGCGATCGCCAAACGGGCCGCAAGTGATGGCGCCAACATCGCGCTGATCGCCAAGACCGCCGAGCCGCACCCGAAGCTGCCCGGGACGGTTTTCACTGCCGCCAAGGAGCTCGAGGACGCGGGCGGACAGGCGTTGCCGATCGTCGGGGACGTCCGCGACCCGGATTCGGTCGAATCCGCCGTGGCCAAGACCGTCGAGCAGTTCGGCGGCATCGACATCTGTGTCAACAACGCGTCGGCGATCAACCTGGGGTCCATCACCGAGGTGCCGATGAAGCGGTTCGACCTGATGAACGGCATCCAGGTGCGCGGCACCTACGCGGTCTCGCAGGCGTGTATCCGCCATATGAATGGCCGGGAGAACCCGCACGTCTTGACGCTTTCGCCGCCGGTGCTGCTCGACAAGAAATGGCTGAAGCCGACGGCGTACATGATGGCCAAGTTCGGCATGACGCTGTGCGCGCTGGGGATCGCCGAAGAGATGCGCGACGAGGGCATCGCGTCGAACACGTTGTGGCCGCGCACGCTGGTGGCCACCGCCGCGGTGCAGAACCTGCTCGGCGGTGACGAGGCGATGGGGCGGGCCCGCAAGCCCGAGGTGTACGCCGACGCGGCCTACGTCATCCTCAACAAGCCCGCCCGCGAGTACACCGGCAACACGCTGCTGTGCGAGGACGTGCTCGTCGAATCCGGCGTCACCGACTTGTCGGTGTACGACTGCGTGCCGGGTTCGCAACTCGGCGTCGACTTCTGGGTGGACGGCGTCAACCCGCCTGGGTACGCGGGGCCCTGAGGCGCTGGCGCCACCGGCCCTGGCGGCAAAAGCGATTGGGCCGCAACTCCAACCGGTGCGGCTACGATTCGGCCGTCTTGGTCAGCTCGAATCGGCGGACCCCGAGACGGCCAGTCCCAAGCGCTGCCTTCAGCGGGAACGGGATACGCGTGTGGCGTCGGAGCTCTTCGGCTGGAACCGCGGCGCTGGTCAGCAATTCCCAACCGGGAAAGCGGTGGCGTAGATCCTCCTCCGAGATCCCGGCGATGATGCCGGGGATTTTCGTGAAGCCGGCCATGAGCAGCATGGCCCCTGGGGCGGCGACGCGGGAGACGCCGGCGGCATAGCTGTCCCGCCGGTCGCCGGATATGCCGTAGTAGCAGCCGCTGTCGACGATCAGGGTGAAGCCGTCACCGATGTCAAGGTCGGCGAGTCTGGTCACGTCGCCTCGCAGAAAACGTGGTTTCGCCGTGGTGTCGACGGCTTGGGAACGGGCTTTGTCGATAGCGCGGCCGAGCATGTCGATGCCAATCACTTCCCAGCCGTGCTGGGCCAGGTAGCGGGTGTTGCGTCCCGCACCGCAGCCGAGGTCGAGCGCTCGGCCCGGTTCAAGTCGCTGAGGGCCTTCCACGAACGGCACGATCCAGGCGTCGGGAATGTCGGCGGCCTCGAGTGATGGATTCAACCCGATGCGGGAGAGCGCCTCGTACAGGATGCGTAAGGCGCGAGGATTCATGCCAGATCCCTTTCCTGGATGATGAACGTGATGCCATTCGTCCATGACCAGTCTCGCCCCCTCAATAAACACATCAGCGCCAGCCGGTCGCGGATCCGGCGAGCCACCCTCGCCTGACCCCGGTTGGTTGAGCCGGTGTGTGAGAGTCTTGCGGCCCACGTGGTGGGCAGGAAGGCTCGACAAGATCATTGCTACAAGGAAGTGGCACAGCCCCGAGCAGGTTGTGCGCAAGTTGATGACGGCTGATCGGCTGCTGGCCGAGGGCAAGGACACGGCGGCGGTGTGCCGCGAACTGGGTGTCGCCGAGGCGACGTATCACCGCTGGCGCAACCAGTTCGGCGGCCTGAAAGCCGATGACGCGAAACGGCTCAAAGACCTCGAGCGTGAGAATGCCACGCTTAAGCGGCTGCTGGCCGACGCCGAATTGGAGAAGGCAGCGCTCAAGGAGATCGCCCGGGGAAACTTCTAGGCCCGGAACGCCGGCGGGCAGCTGTTCACCATCTCCAGCGGGTGCTGGGGGTCAGTGAACGGTTCGCCTGCCGCGTCACCGGGCAGCACCGCGCTACCCAACGGCATCAGCCCGCAGCACAACACCGGCCGACCCGGATGCGGCGTTGCGGGCCTGGCTGCGCGCCTACGCCAAGGACCATCCGCGCCGCGGATTCCGGCCCGCCTATCACGATGCCCGCGGTGAGGGCTGGCACGTGAATCACAAGAAGATCCAACGACTTTGGCGCGACGAAGGATTGCGGGTGCAGCAGCGGCGGCGTCGTAAACGCCACGGCACGTCCACCGCAGCCGATACCGTCACCGCCGATGCGCCCGACCGGGTATGGGCGGCGGATTTCCAGTTTGACGCCACCGCCGATGGCCGACCGATCAAGATCGTGTCCATCGTCGACGAACACACCCGCGAATGCCTCGGTGGCTTGGTCGAGCGTTCCATCACCGGCGAGGACCTCATCGCTGAACTCGATCATCTCGCCGCCCAGCGCGGCGGCTATCCCACGGTGCTGCGATGCGATAACGGACCCGAATTGGCCTGTGCCGCAATGGGAGAATGGGCCGGCGAGCATGTCGGCCTGCACTTCATCCCGCCCGGCCAGCCGTGGCGCAACGGCTATGTCGAGTCGTTCAATTCCCGGGTACGCGACGAATGTCTCAACATCAACGCGTTCTGGTCACTGACCCAAGCCCGTGTCGTCATCAGCGACTGGAAACACGACTACAACCACCACCACCGACACTCCTCGCTCGGCTACCTACCGCCAGCCCGCTACGCTGCCACCTGTACCCACCGATGAACGACTCTCACCCGCCGCCGACCAGTTCACGGGGTCCGGCCAATGGTGAGTCAGCAGACGCGCGAAGCGCCTGCCTGAGCATCGTCCTCGACACCCGCCCTAAACAAAACCCAAGGAGGATTCACCATGAACACGGGGCACATCACCGCTCTCGTCACGGGCGCAAACCGTGGATTGGGCAAGCACTTCGCAGCCCAACTTGTCGAGCGCGGCGCGAAGGTCTACGCCGCCGCGCGCCGCCCCGAAACAATCGAGCTCTCAGGCGTCGAACCCGTCCAGCTCGACATCACCGACCCAACCTCGGTGCGCCGCGCTGCCGAGCTGGCCAGCGACGTCACCGTGCTGATCAACAATGCCGGCACCTCCACGCGGGCGTCACTGCTGTCCGGGGCGTTCGAGGACGTCCGGCTGGAGATGGAGACGCACTACTTCGGCACCCTGAGCGTCATCCGGGCTTTCGCGCCGATAATCGAAGGCAACGGCGGAGGAGCAATCCTCAACATGCTGTCGGTGTTGTCCTGGCTGCATGCTCCCGCCTCCGGCGCCTACTCCGCGGCAAAGGCAGCCGAGTGGGCGATGACCGACGCACTCAGACAGGAACTGGCTCCCCGCGGCATCCATGTCACCGCCGTGCACGTCGGCTACATGGACACCGACATGGCCGCCTTCGCCCCGGCAGACCAAAAGACCGATCCCGCAGTCGTTGCCGAACTGGCGCTGGACGGCCTGCTGGCCGGCGAGCCGGAGGTTCTCGCCGACGATCTGACGCGCGCGACGAAGGCGCAACTGTCCGGCACCCAGAACGATCGCTGACACGGTCGCCGGCGAGCATGTCGGCCTGCACTTCATCCCGCCCGGCCAGCCGTGGCGCAACGGCTATGTCGAGTCGTTCAATTCCCGGGTACGCGACGAATGTCTCAACATCAACGCGTTCTGGTCACTGACCCAAGCCCGTGTCGTCATCAGCGACTAGAAACACGACTACAACCACCACCGCCGACACTCCTCGCTCGGCTACCTACCGCCAGCCCGCTACGCTGCCACCTGTACCCACCGATGAACGACTCTCACCCGCCGCTGACCAGTTCACGGGGTCCGGCCAACCCACGCCGTCGGTGGTGATCGCGGAGATCCCGGCCTGGCGCGCGCTCATACAAACGCGCTGAGACCGGTCAATGAGCGCCCGACAATCAAAGTGTTCATCTCCCGGGTACCTTCGTAGGAATAGATCGCTTCGGCGTCGGCGACGAACCGGCCAACGTTGTGCTCCAACAGGATTCCGTTTCCGCCGAGTAGTTCGCGCGCCCAGCCCACGGTTTCGCGCATACGTACGGTGCAGAAAGCTTTCGCCAGCGAGGAGTGCCGGTCCTCGGCGAGCCCCTCATCCTGCAGTTGCGACAGCCGCACGCACAGTCCGTATGAGGAGGTGACGTTGCCGAGCATCCGAACCAGCAGATCCTGGACCAGTTCGAAGCCGCCGATCGGCCGGCCGAACTGCTTTCGGCTACGGGCATACGCCAGCGCGTTCTCGTACGCGCCCATCGCACAACCGACCGCCATCCACGCCACCCCGGCGCGGGTTACCCGCAGCACCTCGGCGGTGTCTTTGAACGAGTTGGCGCGCTGAAGTCGATCGGACTCCGCGACCCGCACGTTGTCCAGCGTGATCAGACCGTTCTGCACTATTCGCAACGCAATCTTGTGCATCTGCTTCTCGACGGTGAATCCCGGCGAAGAGTTCTCCACCACAAAGCCTTTCACCTGCCCATCGGCGACGTCTTTGGCCCAAATCACAGTCAAGTCACCGAAGGTCGAGTTGCCGATCCACTTCTTTTGGCCGTTGAGGATCCAAGTGTCACCATCGCGCCGCGCTGTCGTTTCCAGCCCACCCGAGGCCCCGGACCCGACCTCCGGTTCGGTCAGCCCGAACGAGCCGATCTTGTCGTAGCGCGCCATGGCGGGCAGGAACCGTTCACGTTGCTCGTCGGAGCCACACAGATAGATCGACCCCATGGCCAGTCCGCCGTGCACCCCGTTGAAGGTGGCGATCGAGCAGTCGATGCGGGCGAGTTCTATCGCGATCATGCCGTCGAGCAGGTAACGGTGTCCGGGGCAGCCGTAGCCGTGGTACGGCAGGCCCGCGATGCCCAGCTCGCGCATCCCAGGCACAATCTCGAACGGAAAGGTCGCACGCGACCAGTGCTCGAGGAGGACAGGCGCCGCGTCGGTCGTCATGAACTTGCGCACCGCATGCAGGAGCTGGCGCTCGTCGTCGGTAAGCAACTGCTCGTACGAGTAGAAGTCGGAGGTATCGATGCCGTTGTGGCTCATGGTCGTTCTCCGGGTTCGCTCAGAAATTTCTCGATGACGGGCGCGAGTTCGGCTGCGTTGTGCACGAGGTCGATGTGCCCGCCGGAATGCAGGTGCAGCCGCGAATGAGGCAACAACGCGTTCATGATGTGGGCGTTGGCCACTGGGATGATCGGATCGTCGGTGCCCGCCACGATCAACGTCTCCTGCCGCACCGCAGGCAATGCGAACAAACTGGTCCAGACCGAACCTGCGAGCAGCTGGTGCAGGTAGCCAATCTTCGATCCGGCGTGCAATTGACGCACGAACAGTCGCGCGACGTCGTCGCCGTGAGCACGGACGGTACCGCCGTACAGCTCCCCGGCAATGGATGCGGCGTAGTCGGGATCCGAGAACCTGCGCGGGGTCAGCATTTTCGCTAGCACCCGTGGGTGGGCGGGCACCATAAGCGCGCCGGTGCCGGTCGAAACCAGCACCAGGCGCCGGCATCGGCGCGGGTTCTGGAAGGCGAACTGCTGCGCAAGAGCGCCGCCCCAGGACAGCCCGAGCACATCCACCACGCTGATTCCCAGCTTTAGCAGCACCCGGCCCAGCACCCAGGCAAGGTAGGGAAATCCGTAGGGGGCGATGGCTGTGGGCGATCCTCCGGTCCCGGGCACGTCGAATCTGACCACCGTGGCATCCAACTGCTCGACCAGCGGATCGAGCACCTCCAGGCTGGCCCCGATGCCGTTGCACAGCACCAGCGGCAGACCGCTTCCGTGGCGCACGTTGACTCGGATTCGCTGCCCGCCGGCGGTGACGTAACGCTCCTCACCAATCGTGCTCCCCGATGCGGTCGCGGCGCGGGTGCTGCGCATGGCTCACTTCTCCATCACGTAGCTGCCCGGGGCTGGGCCGAGCGGCGGAAGGTGGTCGGCGCCAAGAGTTTTCGGAGCGTCGACCTCCGGGCCACTGCGCTCGGCAAGCCAGCTCACGTAGTCCGGCCACCAGGAGTCAGCGAACTTCTGAGCAGAGTCCCGCCACTGTTGGGGATCCTCCGCGTCGACCGGGCCCGTTCGGTAGGACGCCTTCGGGTTGCCCGGGGGGTTGACCAGCGCCGCGATGTGACCGCTCGTAGACAGCACGTAGCGGTTGTCCTTGCTACCGAGCAGCCGCGCGCTGCGATAGGTGGCTTGCCACGGGGAGATGTGGTCGGCGACGCCGCCGATAACGTAGGCGTCCGACGTGACCTTGGAGAGGTCGACCGGGCTGCCCAGCATGCTGACTGCGCCGGGGGTTACCAGCGCGTTCCGCAGCCCCATCAGCACCATGTCGCGGTGAAGTGCGGCGGCCATTCGGGTGGTGTCGGCGTTCCAGAACAACACGTCGAACGCCGCGGGCTTGCGGCCCTGCACGTAGTTGTTCACTACGTACCGCCACACCAGGTCGGTGGGCCGCAGCCACGCGAACATCTCCGCCATGTCACGCCCGTCGAGGTAGCCCTTCCTGGCCGAAACTCGAATCGCCGCCTGCGCCGCGCGGTCGCTCATTGCCGCAGCCGCGAAACCGGCCCGGGTCTCATCGAGCACGGTGACCGCCAGGGTGAGGCCCGCGATCCGATCGCCCTCGCCGATCTCAGCCAGGTGGGCCGCCGTCATCGCCGCGAGGATGCCGCCCGAGCAGGTGGCCAGCAGGTGGGTGCTGTCGGTCCCGGCAATCTTCTGCACCGCATCCATTGCCTCGACGATCGCCGCACCGTAGGCGTCGAAACCCCAATCACGATGGCGGGCTTGCGGGTTGCGCCACGAAATCACGAACACCTGCTGGCCCTGCTGCACGAAGTACTCGATCATGCTGCGCCCAGGCGCGATGTCCATGATGTAGAACTTGTTGATCACCGGCGGCACGATGAGCAACGGAATGGTGCGCACCTTGGGTGTCTGCGGGGCGTACTGGATCAATTCGAACACCGAGGTCTGCAGCACTACCGCCCCCTTGGTGACGGCCACGGTCTCTCCTACCGCGAAGGCGTCGGGCTCGACCATCGCCGGCACCCGGGGCTTCGAAAGCATGTCTCGGGCAAAGGCCCTCACTCCTCGCACCGCGCTCAGACCGCCGGTGTCGATCAGCGCCTTCCAGCCGAGCGGGCTGATCACCGGGTTGTTGCTGGGCGCCAGACCTTCCACAAAGTTGTCGACGACGAACCGCATCTTCTCGTTGTCGCGCCAATCCAGCGCAGCATCGGCGAGCAACCCTTCGGCGGTCTCGGCGCCTGCCAGATAGGCCTGCATGACTCTGTGCAGCAGCGGGTTCTGTTGCCACGCAGGGTCACTGAAGCGCTTGTCGGCTCGCGCCGGGGCACGGTGAGACTTGCCCGCGGCGATACTGCCGAGTTCACGGGTCAGCGCGCCAACCCGACCGGCTACGGCACCTGGGTGCTGGGCAAGGTTGCCGCCAAAGCGGGCCCAGGTGGCGTTCGGCATCATTCGGCTGGCGAATGGCTTGGTGGCGCTGGTAAGGAGCAGGTCGAGCGGTGCAGCCAGCTCGTCGGCTTTGGCCACGGGATTCGAGGGAGTTGCCATGGTTATCGCGTACTTTCACTGGTCGGGATGGTGATTTCGCGCTTCAGGAGCTTGCCGGTGGGCCCTTTAGGCAGAGCGTCGACCAGCCAAACCAAGCGCGGATACTTGTAAGCGGCCACCCGGGCCTTGACGTACTCGCGCAGCTCGTCGGGTGTGATCGCAGCCCCCTTCTTGAGAGCGACTGCTGCACCGACTTCCTCCCCGAGGGAGTCGTGCGGGAATACCGATGACCGCGGCTTCGGCCACCGCCGGATGCTCGTAGAGCACCTCCTCGATCTCGCGTGGGTAGACGTTGTACCCGCCGCGAATGATCAGGTCTTTGGTCCGGTCGACGATGTAGAAGTAGCCGTCTTCGTCGACGCGTCCGACGTCGCCGGTGGCCAGCCAGCCGTCGGGCGTGATCGTGTCCTTGGTGGCGTCGGGGAGGTTCCAATAGCCCTTCATCACATTGTGGCCGCGGATCTGGATCTCGCCCGTCTCCCCCTGCGGAACCTCAACTCCGTCCAGGTCGACCACCCGCATCTCCACACCCTCGATCGGGGTGCCGATCGAGCCCGCCTTGCGGGGCCGGTTCGGATGATTGAACGCGGCCGCCGGAGAACTCTCGGAGAGCCCGTAGCCCTCGAGAACGGTGCAGCCAAAAGCCTTTTCGAAGTCGGTCAGAACCTGCACCGGCAGCGCCGCGCCGCCGGAAACGCAGGTTCGCAGACTCCGCGTCGCCTCCGGTGCGGCCTGGTCTGCCACCCCGAGCAGCGCCGAGTACATCGTCGGCACCCCCTCGAACACCGTGACGGCGTCGCGCTCGATCACTTCAAGAGCCTTGCGCGGGTCGAACCGAGGGATGAGCGTCAAGGTTGCACCGGCGAGGACGGCCCCGTTGAGCCCGCAGGTCAGGCCGAAGACGTGGAACAACGGCAGGCAGCCCATCACTACGTCGTCAGGCCCTGTCTCGACGAGGGTGCGGACACTGACGTCGGCGTTGCGGCCCAGATTGCCGTGGGTGAGCATGGCGCCCTTGGGCTTGCCGGTAGTTCCGGAAGTGTGCAGGATGACCGCGACGTCGTCGTGGTCGCGTTCCACCGGTGCATCCTGGCCGGGCAGGTCGGCGATCAGCTTGGCCAGTCCAGCGTCGTCGACGAGCCAGCACTGTGCGCCGACCTCGGCGGCGCCGGCGGTGGCCTCCTCGGCGAAGGCCGGTGTCGCAAACAACGCCTTCGCCCCGCTGTTGGACAGGTAGTAGGCCACCTCACGGGCCTTGAGCAACGGGTTCATCGGGACCGCGACCGCGCCGCGGTACATGATGCCGTAGAACACGATGGCGAATGCGGGCGTGTTGGGCAACATCACGCCGACCCGATCGCCCGGCTCGACTCCGGCGCGTTCCAGCAGCGTCGCCACGCGGGCCGCTGCGGCGTCGAATTCGGCGAAGGTGAACTGCAAATCGTCGCAGCGCAGCGCAATGCGGTCGGGGTGACGATCTTTCGATGCGACGAGGTTGGCGCTAAGGGCGGTCATGAGGTACCTCCGGGAAGTGCTTATCGTGCTTACTTCCAGGGTGATCTCGGCGACTTCACACCACAATGTCCCCACAAACAACACCAAGTCCTGTTTGGTGTTACCGTGCACATCCGCCAATGCCCGGGCATAGGGTTTCGGGGTATGGGCGTGGCATCGAAAACCCACAGCGTCCGGCACGGCGCAACACTTGATCCGCACGTCGTCGAGCTCGGCAAACTCATGCTGGCCCGCGCCCCGGAACTGGGAAAAGCGATGGCGGAACTGCTCTGCCGCGAGATCGACGCGTACCGCGACGGCAGCGTCGTCACGAAGGATCAAGTCGCCGAAAGTTGTGTGGCGAACGTGGCGTTCATCTTCGACTCACTAACCGGGGACACCGATGTCGATGTCTCGCCCGCAGAGCGCACCGGCACCGAACGCGCGCTCGCAGGTGTGCCGCTGCCGGCGGTGATGACCGCCTACCGGATCGGTTTCCGATTCATGTGGGAAAAGACCCTCGCCACCGCGCGCGCGGCGGCAATACCCACCGACTCCATCCTGGATGCCACCGCCCGGGTCTTCCTCGCTCAGGACACCTTCACCCAGGCCATGGCCAGCGCCTACCGCCAACAACTGACAACACAGATCCTCGAGCGGGAGGAAGAGCGATCGGCGCTGGTGGAAGCGCTGCTGTCGCGGCGGATCACCGACACGCAAAGTCTCTGGGAGGCGGCCGACCTGCTGCGACTACCGACCTCGGGACCGTACGTCGTCGTGGCAGCCGAGCTGCCGACGATCGGAAAGCTGGGACTACCCGCGATCGAAAATAAGCTCTCCGTTCGCGACATCCGGTCAGCGTGGCGGCTGCTGCCGGACTTACAGGTCGGCATCGTCCATCTGCGGGGCCACGCGACGTCAGCCGCTCTCGGCAAGCTTGTCGAGGTGCTCGGGCAGGCCGCGACCGCGCGAGTCGGCATCAGTCCGCCGTTTCACGAGCTGGCCGAAACAAGCGACGCACTACGATTCGCCCGGCTGGCGGTCACCGGGAAGCCGTCGGGCGAGTCGCTCATTACTGTCTTCGATGACACCCCGCTTGCCGTCGCGGCGGTCAGCGCGCCTGAGGTCATGGCGAAGATCAAGTCGTCGGTGCTGGGACGGCTGGACGAACTGCCTGCCGAGGAGCGCACGGTGCTGCTCGATACCTTCCAGGCTTGGCTGCAGGCGGGCGGCTCTGCCAACGACACCGCAGCCAAGATCTATTGCCATCCCAATACCGTGCGGCACCGTCTGCACCGTATCGAGGAGTTGACCGGCCGATCACTCTCGCGGCCCAAAGACGTCGCCGAACTCTGTCTGGCGTTCGAGGTCGACCGGCGACTGCCCTAAGCGGCGGGGGTCAACGCCTTCAGCCGGTGGCGAACCTGTAACGCGTCGATGACATCGATGATGCCGATGACGATCAGCCACCAGCCGGCGACCAGGGTCAGGATCGCGATCGAATCGAACGGGTAGATGATCAGCACCCCGCCGCCGATAATGATGATCGCTCCAGCGAGCGCCTGCCAGCCGCGTGCGGGCAGGTGGTCGAAGGATAGCGCCGCGGCGAGCAGGGTTATCCCGCGGAACAGCCAGCCGATGCCGATCCACAGGGCCAAAAGCAGGATCGACTCGAGTTTGTCGCGGAAGCAGAAGAACCCCAGCACCAGCGATACGGCGCCGCCGAGGAACATCAGCACTCTCATTGCGGCGCCGGCGTGCGCGCCGAAAGCGGCAAACACATATCCAATTCCGGATACCACCAAGTAGATGCCGAACAGGACACCCGCCACCACCAGTGTCTTGCCCGGCCAGGCCAGCACTATGACACCGAGTGCCACTGTCAGGATGCCGATGAGGAGAAGCAACTGCCATGCGTTACGAGCAAGCTGGCGTAATGGACCTTCGAAAACGGTCTTTTCGCTGGTTGTCATTCCAATATCATTAATCAAAATCGACATCAAGAAAATGTCCGGGGAGACACAATTCAGCATCGCCCATAGGTGTCGCGAACAATGTCGGGCGCAAACCGCTGATGATGGGGCGCGGTCGCGCGGTAACGGAGCCCCTCGGCGACCGATTTGTCGCCGGAAGACAACAACGCGTCGCAAGTTGGTTGGTTCAGGACATGACCGCACTGTGGTGGCGTCGGTACGTTTTGCGACGAACCCAATGATTCGATCCCGCCGGGTCGAATTATCAAGTCCCACAACCTATTCCGACTGTACCGCTTCGCGGAGAAACCTAGGTGAAACCATGTTGCTGCCCGCCCTCATCATCCTGATGGTCCTGTCCCCCGTGCTCCTGCCGGCGATCATCACCGCTGTCCACGTTCTCACCGGCCAGGCGCGGACCAGCACCCAAGAGCGCGTTGCGGCCAACTTCCCGCGGCGCGCGGCATCCCCGCGTCTCGCCGTTCCCGCCGCCGCGTGAAGTGTTGCTCCGCACAATCCAGCCGGGCCCGCACCCACGAGGTGCGGCCCCGGTTTTATTTCGGCTGCAGTACCGCGGGGCCGTACCAGTGGCACGCGAGCAGTGCGAGTTCCACTTCGAGCCGGTCGCTGCCGATCTCGCGGCCGCGCCGGGCAACGGCGCGGCCCACGCGATACTTCACCGAGTTGAAGTGCATGTTGAGTTCCTCGGCGGCCATCTTGTAGCTGGAGCGGCAAGCCAGATACATCCGCAACGTCTCACGCAGCCGCGCGTCGTTCTCGTTGTCGCCGGCAAGGTCTCCAAGCACGGCGGCCACCCACTCGCGGGTGTCGACCACGTCGCCACCGAGACGCGCCACCACGGACAACCCCGGATCCGCGGCGGCGATCACCGTAGGTCCGCGCCGCTCCCTGACGATCGCGACGCCGCGGGCCTCCGCCGCCTCGCGGTGTGAGCGACGAAAGCCTTCGACGCCGACGGCCATCGTCCCGATTGCCACACTCGGCGAATCCGGACGGGTCTGCGCGAATCGGCGGACCTTCTCCACGGCATCGGTCACCACGGCGCGATACGGCAGCCACCCCCATCCACAGCTTCGATCGGCGGCAACGAAGAGCGGGCCGGCACCGGCACCGGCGGCTTCGCCCAGTTCGCGAACAAACCGTTGCAGCCTGGCAAGGTCGTCGCCTTCGGTACCCAGCTCCGGGTACCACATGATGAGCCCTAGGTGGTGCCACCGCAGCGGATAACGGATCGACGTGGTTGCCGCATCGACATCGATGGCCTTGTTCGCGGCCAGGACCTCGCGCACCCGTAGGCCGCGAAGGCTGTTCTGGTTCTCCAGCCAGCGTTCGCGTTCGTCTTCGTAGACTGCAACGACTTGCTGCGACATCCAGTCGATGTACCCGAACATCGTGCCGGTGATCGCCTCGATCACCTCCACCCTCATCGGTTCCGGGATATCGATCGCGCGCAATTCGGCGAAAACCACGTCATTCATCCGGCGCTGACCGAGCCGATAGGCGCGTACCAGCGCGTTGACGGGCACCCCATGCTGCGCGAGTCGGCGGGCGTACTCCAGCGCTGCAGTGGGGGCCTCGACGCGCTCGACTGCGATGTCGTAGCGCAACGCGTGCAAGAGCGTGTCCACGTTGCCCTCGACACTGGTTCCGAGCAACTCCACGAGCGCTGCATCGCCGCGCAGGTCGGGGATCTGATCCTCCAGGGAGCGACGAAGCTCCGACGACAGGTCGACCAGCCGTTTGTGCAATCGGCCGGCGACCTCGGCGACGTAACTGTTCACCCCGACATCGCTGTCAAGAGGTGGTTTCTTCACATCCAAGACGTTAGACGCGGTTGTCGCCTGGCGATAACACCGCCGCGCGGTTTTGTTGATCCGGGACTGTGTCACGCCGCCTGCGATTCCTAGTGTTGTCGCCACTCTCGGCAAAAAATGTCAAAAGGAGCGAAGACCATGGGATTCACCAAGCCCTATTTTCCCGATGTTGATCCGGACGCCTTCCTGAAGAAGCCGCTGAGGGAGCGGATGCGGATCCTCGCCACCGATTGGGCCGAAAACGGCTTCGGCTCACCGAAGATGATCCACACCATTTACATCGTGAAGCTGGTTGCCTTCTTCGCTATCGGCGGAATCACCGTCGCGACGGCGACGTCTGGTCTGCCCGCCTTCTGGCATGTGACCGAATGGTGGAACCAGCCCATCGTCTACCAGAAGGTCATCCTGTGGACCGTGCTACTCGAGGCCATTGGTGTGGCCGGCTCTTGGGGGCCGTTGGCCGGCAAGGTCAAGCCGATGACCGGCGGCATCCTGTTCTGGGCCCGACCGGGAACCATCCGGCTGCGCCCATGGAAGTGGGTGCCGTTCACCAACGGTGACCGGCGCACCTGGTTGGACATCGCGCTCTACCTGGCACTGCTGGTGAGCCTGGCCGTCCCGCTGCTGTCGCCGGGCGTGCACAGCGACTCGCTCTCGAAGGCGGTGCCGGACAACACAACCGGTCTAATGAACCCGGCCCTGCTGATCGCCCCGATCGCGCTGCTGGTGCTGATCGGTCTGCGGGACAAGACCATCTTCCTGGCCGCCCGCGGCGAGCAGTACTTGCCGGTCATGGTCATATTCACCGTGTTGCCGTTCGTCAACATGATCATCGCGCTGAAGATGGTGATCGTGGTGGTTTGGGTCGGTGCCGGCTTCTCGAAGTTCGGTAAGCACTTCTCCAACGTCATTCCGCCGATGGTCAGCAACACGCCATTCGCGTTCAAATGGGTGCGGCGGGCGCATTACCGCGAGTTCCCGCGCGACCTGCGGCCATCGCGGCTGGCGGACTTCATGGCACACGTTAACGGCACCACTGTCGAGATCCTGGCTCCGCTGGTCCTGTTCTTCTCCACGAATAAGTGGGTGACGCTAATTGCGGCGCTGTTCATGGTGGGCTTCCACCTGTTCATCATCTCGACCTTCCCGCTCGCGGTGCCGCTGGAATGGAACGTGGTCTTCGCCTACACCACGATCTTCCTATTCCTCGGCTTCCCGAACTGGAACGGATACGCTCCGTGGAACATGACCCCGCCATGGCTGGCCCTTGTCATCGCCGCCGCGCTGCTGTTCTACCCGGTGCTGGGCAACCTGCGGCCCGACAAGGTGTCCTTCCTGCCCTCGATGCGGCAGTACGCAGGCAACTGGGCCTCGGCAGTGTGGACCTTCGCGCCGGGTGCCGAGCCGAAGCTGGACCGTGTCACGCGCACGGCGTCCAGCCAGATCGACCAGTTCATGGCGGCTGGCTACGAGCCGAAGTGGGCGGAGATCACCCTGCAGAAGACGATCGCGTGGCGAACCATGCACAGCCAGGCTCGCGGGTTGTTCTCGGTGCTGTTGACGCACCTGCCCGACATCGACACCCGCACCGTGCGGGAGGGTGAGTTCGTGTGCAACTCCCTTATCGGGTTCAACTTCGGCGACGGTCACCTGCACAACGAAGACCTGATTCGGGCCGTGCAGCGCGAAGCCGCGTTCGAGCCAGGCGAGTGCGTCATCGCGTGGGTGGAGTCGGAGGCCCTCGGCAGCGGCGTTCAACACTACAAGCTGATCGACGCCGCCCTCGGGGTCATCGAGCGCGGCACCTGGAAGGTAGCCGACGCGGTCGCCGAACAGCCCTGGCTGCCCAACGGCCCCATCCCGACTCAGGTGAGCTGGTCGCTGCGCGCCACCTTGCCGGCCGTCCGCAAAGACGCCCGCGAAGATCAAGACCACGGTCACGGAGCGCTGGCATGAGTACCGCGCTGGTGGTGGGCGGCGGGCCCAATGGGCTCGCCGCCGCCATCTGTTTGGCCGCCGAAGGCGTGCAGGTCACCGTGCTCGAGGCCGCCGACGAAGTCGGCGGTGGCGCCCGCAGCAGCGAAGCCATCATTCCCGGCCTGCTGCACGACCACTGCTCGGCGATCCACCCGATGGCCGTCGGCTCGCAGTTCCTGCGTAGCTTCGACCTGCAGCGGTATGGCCTTTCGTGGCGCTGGCCGGAGATCGATTGTGTCCACCCCCTCGACGGCGGCGGCGCTGGCGTGCTGTACCGCTCGGTGGAGCAGACCGCAGCCGGTCTCGGTCGCGACGGATCGCGGTGGCGGCTCGCGTTCGGTTACCCGGCCGCCCGGTTCGACGCACTGAGCGAGGACATCATGCGGCCCCTGCTGCGGTTCCCGCACCATCCGCTGACGCTGGCCAGGTTTGGTGCGCCGACCGTGCTTCCCGGGTGCGCGTTCGCCCGGCTGTTCCGCACCGAGGAGGGGCGCGCATTGTTCGGAGGTGTTGCGGCCCATGCCTTCCGGCCGCTGCACTACCCGATGACGTCTGCTATCGGGATGGGCATCATCGCGGCCGGCCACCGGCACGGCTGGGCGGTGGCCGAAGGTGGATCGCAGTCGATCACCAACGCGATGGTGGCGCTGCTGGGCGACTTGGGCGGCAAGATCGAGGCCGGTGTCCGGGTGAAGACGGCGTCGCAGCTGCCGCCTGCCGACGTCACGATGTTCGATCTGGCGCCAAATGCGGTCGCCGGGATCCTCGGGGACCGTCTCCCGCGCCGAGTTTCGGCTGCCTTCACCAGGTTCCGGCGTGGTCCCGGTGCATTCAAAATCGACTTCGCCGTGGAGGGCCGCGTGCCCTGGACGAATCCGGACGCCCATCGGGCCGGCACGGTGCACCTGGCCGGGACCTACTCCGAGCTTGCCGCGACCGAGCGGGAAATCCACGCCGGCCGCATGCCCGAGCGGCCGTTCGTGCTCGTCGGGCAGCAGTATCTGGCCGATCCGCAACGCTCGGTGGGCAATACACACCCGGTGTGGAGCTACGCGCACGTCCCCAACGGCTACGCCGGCGACGCGACCGAGGCGATCATCGCCCAGATCGAGCGCTTCGCCCCCGGTTTCCGGGACCGCATCGTCGGCTACACCGTTCGTTCGACGACGCAGATGGCCAGCTACAACTCCAACTATGACGGCGGCGACATCATGACCGGCGCCAAGGACATTCGCCAGCTGGTGTTCGGGCCACGAATCACACTGTCGCCGTACACCATTGGGGTGTCGGGCATGTACATCTGCTCGGCGGCCACCCCACCGGGGCCTGGCGCGCATGGCATGTGCGGCGCCAATGCCGCCAAGCTCGCGCTCGCCTATCTACAGCGCGCCAGCTGAGCTAGAACGGCGGCGGGTCGCTATTGGCTGCGAGTCGTTGTGCGTGTCGGGCCGCTTCGACGGCGATGCGTGCCTCGTTGATGCCGCGCTCCCAGTTGATGCGGGCGGCGCGGTCCTGGGCCCGGGTTTGTCGTCGGGCCGGCATCATCAGTCCGCGGATGGCGCCGGGAGGTGGCCCGGAGATCCCCGTCGTCGGCAAGATCAGCTTGCCCGTCGGGACGGCCAGCGCCGGAAAGAACAGGCTGCCACCAGGTTTGGTGATATACGTGTGCCCTGTTGGGGAAGTCCATATGACTGTGCCGTCGGGTTCCTGACGATCCCGCCACCCGTTCGGCCCGGTATAAAACGTCTTGAGCAAATGGTGCAGCCTGCAGAGCAACTTGAGATTGGACGCGTGCGTCGGGCCCAGCGGATAGGGCACGGTGTGATCGATGTCGGCAATCTCGGCGGGGCGATCACAATTGGGGAACCGGCACGTCAGATCGCGGTAGCGTATGAAGTCCGCTAACGCGGCCGACGGCCGGTAGTGCGGCTCGGGCGGGCGATCCTTGGGGTGGACCACCGGGCGTAATTTGGCCGACTTGGCCAGTTGCCGCACCGCGTCCGCGGCAAGCCCGCCGAACCCCGGCACATAGCCCGGAGCCGACGAGTCACCCTGGATGGTCGCGGCGTCGGCCAGCACGTGGATGACCACTTCGCCCACGCTGGCCCCCGAACCAGCAGCCGGGCAATCCGGCGAACCGCACGCGCACGGCATCGCCGTGGCACGCGCCGCCAAAGCCGACAGTGCATCAGCGCGGCGCTGCGCCTTGGTCCGCGGATCCGCTGGGCACACGGTGGCCGCCAACTCATCCAGGCACCGGTCAAACGCCAGCGCATCGGGTGCACGCACATCGCCCCAAATCTCGGCCATCCCGGAATGCATCGGCGCAACGCCGATGTGGCGATCCACATCGATCTCGCGTGCCACCCGTACCGCGGCCGGCTCCAGCTGCTGGATGAAGTAGTCGACCACCTCGACGATCTTGTTGTGCGACCAGCGGCCCCAGCGGTGTGCGGTGCGGGCCAACCACCGATCCAGCCGCGCCAGCGTGTCGGTGTCGGTCATCAACTCGCTGCGAAACACCACCGCGGCGATCACCCGGAAATCCACCGCGCCGGCCGCAAAGAGCTCACCGAGCTTGGGCAGCCGTTCGGTCAGCGCCAGCCCATAGCGCAGCTGACCGGCGGCCCGGCCGCGGCTAATCCCCTGGGCAGCAGCGACCTCGGCGGCCACCTGCTCCCAGCCGTCAATACACCACTGCTCGCGTTCCTCAGCGTCCTGTTCAGCCAGCCGACGCTGATACAGCTCGGCCACCGCGGCGAAGCGGCGCGCCATCACCGCCGACTCCAGCCGGGCCGCATCGCGCATAGCCTCGATCAGACCGGCATCGTCGAGATCACGCACCGTGGACAGGTCCGGAAGATCTGTATCGAACATGTGTGCGGCTCCTCAGGTTGTTGTGGGTAGCTTGACCTGCAGTCCGCCGAGGCAGAGGTAGATCATCGAGGTCAGTGTTTGGGCTGAGTGGTGTCCGTAGCCGCGGGCGTTGATGAGTCGGATTTTGGCGTTGATGCCTTCGATGAGGGCGTTGGAGATGCCCAGTTCGATAGCGGTGGTGACTTCTTCGAAGTAGACCTCGAGGCGCTTGGCCAGGTGAACGAAGGCGTTGATGCGGCTACGTTTGGCCGTGGTGATCCAGCGGCGCAGATACTGGCGGGTACCGCCGGGTGGGTGATCGAGGCGGTAGACGTCGCGCAGTTGCTCTTTGAGTGTCCAGGCGCGGCCGATGCGGCGGTTGGTGCGCGCGATCTGGTTGACCAGGGTGCGTTTGTCGTCGGTGAGGTTGTTCTCTCCGGTGCGTAGCGCCCAACGGGTGGCCTTCCAGTCTGGGGTGCTCATCGAGGCTCGGCCGGGCCCGGTGGCGGCCTCGGCATACACCCGGTCCAAGGCCCGGTTGACCCATTGCATGATGTGGAACGGGTCATAACAGATAACCGCTTGGGGAGCATGGGTGCGGGTGGCGCTGCTATCGGCCTTGGAGACATCCATGCTGACCACCTCGATACCTGACAAGATCGAATCCGGTTGGGATTGATAGAAATTCGCCAATGATTCCTCGCTGCGTCCGGGCTGGATGTCGATGACGGTGCCGGTGTCGTGATCACCGACGACGGTCAGGTAGCGGTGCGGGTGGCGGTAGCAGACCTCATCGACACCGATCCGATACAGCGCCTCGAGCCGACGTGCGTCGAGCAGCTCGGCCACCCCGCGGTTGATGATCGCGGTGACGGTTTCCCAGCCGCAACGCATCAGGGTGGCCACCGAGGTGCGGTCGGTGCGCTGGGCCAGCCACAGCACCATGTCCTCGAAATCGCGGGTATGCCGTGCCCCCGGGCGCGCCCAGGGCAACTCCTCGGTGCGCACCCCGCAGTCCGGGCAATCCACCCGGCGGATCTCATAGACCAGCCACAACCGATGCCGGCCCAGGTCCAGGTGCCGCCAGCGGCGTCGCCGCCGGTCGTAGGCCGACCTGCTGAGCATCCCGCATGGGCAGGTCAGCAGCCGGGCGCGCGGGCGCAGGGTGACTTCGACGTCGCGCTCACCGATGACGACATCGGTCACCCACGCCCCGGGGATCTGCAGCAGACGGTTAAATGCAGTACTGACGCGCACGCGGGTCGTCCTCCAGGTTGAGGTTGGTGTGGTAACCCCGAAACCTAGAGCCACACCCCGTGCGCGTCCCTCATTTCATCCGCGAAAAGCCGACAGCCTTAAGCCACAACAAAAACCACCGCTGATCAGCACAAAGGCGCCCACGAAAACCCGTGGAGCGCCACATGTGTTCGAGTATAACGGGCTCCAGTGACAAGTGATCCTGACAATTGGGCCAGGGCGCCGTCGTCCCCGGCCCCGCCACGAAACCCTACGGCAGTCTCGTTGAGCGCTCCCAGGACCGCCAGGGCCGCACTCCGTCGTGGGCGATGCGCACTTCGATAGAAGGGTTTGCCGGTGTCGTTCAGGGCTTCGGATACGTGTAGAAGCCCTCGCCGGTCTTGACGCCGAGCTTGCCCGCATCGACATAGGACTGCAACAAGTCCCGCACGCTCTTCGGTAAGTACGGGAATTCTTCGGCGTAGTGGTTTTCGATGTCGAGCACAACGTCCAGGCCAACCTGGTCCATCAACTGGAACGGTCCGGCAGGCACGCGCCAGTTGACCTTGAACATCCCGTCAACATCCTCCGGGCGGGCCACGCCCTCGGCGACCACTGCCAGCGACTCGCGCTTGATGGCGGCCCAGACGCGATTGAAGATGAAGCCGGTGCACTCCCGGCGTGCCTCGAAGGGATGCACGCCGAACTCGGGGAGAACGGTCAGCAAGGTGTCGAGCAAGCCGCGGTCAGTCTCACCATCGGACATCAGGTCAAGAGCGTTGAACTGCGGTGGCATGTAAAAGTGCGTGTTGCACAAACGGGTTTTGTCGCGAACCTTTTCGGCCATCAGACGCGACGGGTACGACGAAGAATTGGTCGTGAAAATGGTGTCCAGCGGCGCCGCTTGGTCGATCTCGCCCCACAGCGGAATCTTGATCTCGAGCTTCTCAGGGACGGATTCAACGACAAGCCAGGCGTCGTCTAACGCCTCTTCGAGCGACCCCGCGGCGGTCGCGCCACCCACTTCGCCAAAGCCACGGTCGGCCACCAGCTTCGGTAGGGTCTCCGTCACGTATTGCGTCGCGGAGGCGAGCTGTTCGGCGCGCCGCGCGTAGATCCGGACGGTTCCGCCACGGCTGGCGAACATCAGCGCGATGCGGCGACCCAGCGTTCCCGCTCCGATCACCGCGACCGGGCGGTTCTGGATGTCCTCGAATGTATATGTGTACGAGCCAGTCACACACGCATGCTAAGTCCCGGCTGCATGCCCGGATCCGTCGCTAACCGACAAAGTTGGCCAGACTGTTGTAGGCGGTAGACAACACGGCCTGACTACCAGCGTCGTCTGCTCGGGCTGCGGCTTAGCCGGTTCGAGAAGCTCGGGCCCGTTGTTGCGGCCCGTCGTCTGCGATCGATTCGATAGCGCCAATTGCATCGTCGTTCCATGGGATCGGCGATATTGTGTGGTTGGTAACGGAGGTCAACGGCCTCCTGTGAGGATAGTGACCGTTGATGGCCGACGTCGATCAGGATGCGTCGCAGCAGGATCTGGTTCCTGACATTCCCGCGGAGCTACGCGACGCGGGGTTCGAAGATGTGGCCGAAATCGGACGGGGCGGCTTCGGCGTCGTGTATCGCTGTGCTCAGCCGCTGCTGGACCGCGCGGTGGCTGTCAAGGTATTGACCGCCGACCTGGACCCGGAAAATCTCGACCGCTTCCTGCGCGAGCAGCACGCGATGGGTCGACTATCCGGCCACCCCAACATCGTGACCATATTGCAGGTCGGTACCACGGCCACGGGTCGGCCGTTCATCGTGATGCCCTATCACGCGAAGAATTCACTGGAAGCGCTGATCCGTCGGCACGGGCCGCTGGATTGGTGCGAGACGCTGCGCATCGGCGTGAAGCTGGCGGGTGCGCTCGAAGCCGCCCATCGGGCGGGCATCCTGCACCGTGACGTCAAGCCGGGCAACATCATGCTGAGCGAGTACGGCGAACCGGAGCTGACCGACTTCGGTATCGCCAGGATCGCCGGGGGCTTCCAGACGGCGACCGGAGTAATCACCGGTTCACCTGCGTTTACCGCGCCCGAAGTGCTCGAGGGCATGACGCCCACACCCGCATCGGACGTGTATTCGCTTGGCGCGACGCTGTTCTGCGCGCTGACCGGCCATGCCGCGTTCGAGCGCCGCAGCGGCGAGCAAGTGGTCGCTCAGTTCCTCCGTATCACGTCACAACCGATACCGGATCTGCGTGAGCAGGGACTTCCGGCTGACGTGGCCGCGGTCATCGAACGGGCCATGGCCCGGGATCCCGCGGCTCGTCCGGCCAGCGCAGCGGCGTTCGGCGAGGAGCTGCGCGAGGTTCAGCGCACTAGCGGTGTCGCCGTCGACGAGATGGTCCGTCCCGTTGAGTTGGGCGTGGAGCGCCGGACGTCACCGGTGGCCGCGTCACAGGTTCAGCGGGATACCGCGGCCACGCCGACGCCCCCGACACCGGCGACGAAGTACAGACCACAGGTCCCGACCCGATCGCTGGTTGCCCGCGACCGGCTGATCGACGTTCTGCGGGCGGGCGGTCGGCGACGGTTCGTACTTATCCACGCGCCCTCGGGCTTCGGCAAGAGCACGCTGGCGGCCCAGTGGCGAGAAGAACTTGCGCGCGACGGCGTCGCGGTTGGCTGGCTGACGATCGACGACGACGACAACAACGTGGTGTGGTTCCTGGCGCATCTGGTCGAGTTGATCCGGCGGGTCCGTCCCGCACTCGCCGCGTCTTTGAGTCAGGCGCTCGACGAGCACGGCGACGACGCCGTCCGCTACGTCTTGACCGCGCTCATCGACGAGATTCACGAAAAAGACGATCGGATGGCACTGGTCATCGACGACTGGCACCGGGTGTCGGACCCCCAGACCACTGCCGCTCTCGGTTTTCTGCTCGAGCACGGATGTCATCACCTGCAAATCATCGTGACCAGCTGGTCGCGCGCCGGACTTCCGGTGAGCAAGTTGCGGATCCGTGACGAATTGGTCGAAATAGACTCTGATTCATTGCGTTTCGACATCGATGAGGCGCGATCGTTGCTGAACGATGTTGGTGGTTTGCAGCTTTCAGAAGGCGAAATAGAGGCATTGACCACGTCGACCGACGGCTGGGCCGCCGCCCTGCAGCTGGCTGCGCTTTCCTTGCGCGGCGGCGCCGACGCCACCAGCCTGGTGAGCCGACTATCCGGTGCAACCGAGATGGTTGGCGAATTCCTCGCCGAAAATGTCCTGGACATCCTGGAACCGGAGGTGGCCGAGTTCCTGCTGGCAACATCGATCACGGAACGGACCTGCGGTGGGCTGGCGTCCGCGCTGGCAGAAGTGCCACGCGGCCAGGCGATCCTCGAGGACATCGAGCAGCGCGGTTTATTCCTGCAGCGGATCGACGACGATCCGAACTGGTTCCGCTACCACCATATGTTCGCGGAATTCCTGCGCCGCCGACTCGAGCGTGACCGTCCCGACGAGGTCGAACGACTGCACCGCGCCGCGTCGGTGTGGTTCGCTGAACACGGCTACCTCAACGAAGCCGTCGACCACGCGCTGGCTTCGGGCGACGCCACCGGCGCGGTCGACCTTGTCGAGCAGGACGAGACAAACCTGCTCGAGCAGTCGAATATGACGACCCTGCTCGGAATCGTCAAAAAGTTACCTCCACAATTAGTGGTTTCGCGGGCGCGGCTCCAACTCACCATCGCCTGGGCGAATATCTTGCTGCAGCGCCCGGTACCGACCTACGCCGCGCTGAATCGATTCGAGGCGGCAATAGACCACGCTGACCTCTCGGGCGCCATGCAGGCGGATCTACGCGCCGAAGCAGACGTGGTCCGCGGAGTCGCCGAAATATTCGCCGACCGTGTGGACGCCGTCGACGATCTGGTCGCCGTTGCCTTGTCAAGGCCGGACACCTTCCATCCGCGGGTAGCGGGGGTGGCTCGAAGTGTCGCAGCGTTCGCGGCAATCTACCGCTTCGAGTTCGACGCTGCGCACCGCCTGCTCGAGTCGGCGGCGCCCTACCATGAGATGCTGGGGCCGTTCGCCAGCGTCTACGCGCGCTGCTTCGGCGGCATCGCCGCCAGATATCAGCTCGACATCCCTGCCGCCCTCAAGCAGTTCAGAGAAGCGTATGAGATCGGCGCCGGAGTAGGGCCGCACTCACACGCCGCACGCCTCGCCGGTGCGCTTCTCGGCGGACTGCTCTACGAGACCGGCGAGTTGGCCGAGGCCATGCGTCTTCTGGACGAAAGCTATCAACTCGGGTCCGAGGGCGGTGGAGTGGACTACCTGGCCGCGCGGTACGTAGTTGGCGCGAGAATCAAGGCAGCGCATGGGGATCGTAGCTCTGCGGTCGAGCGCCTCGCCGACGGCGCGAAGGCGGCGGAGCAGTTGCGACTACCGCGCCTCGCGGCCGCAATCAACAACGAGCGGATCCGGCTGGGCATCGAAATCGAGCCGACGGTTGCCGCCCGGCTGCTAGCGACTCGCACAATTCCTCACGACGACGGAATCGCCATGATCACAGCTGAACTCGACGAAAACTCCGGGATTCGGCTGCTGTCGGCGAGCGATTCGGCCAACGACCGGGAGCAGGCGTGCCGACGCGCGGCCGACCTGCTCGCCGGAATCGATGGCGAGCGAAGACCATTGGCGGCGCTGACTGCACAACTGCTGCTGGTCGAAACACTCATGGCAACAGGCAGAGTGGATGACGCCAATGTCGTGTTGCCGGTTGTCGCGGCGCGGTGCGAGGAACGCGGACTGTCACGTTTGCTCGTAGATGCCGGACTCGGGTAGCGGCGAAACGAAGACACCAATTGGCGGCCGACCCTACAGCAGCTTCGCCTGCTCCGGCTGCCGCTCAACCGGTTCGAGCAGCTCGGGCCCGTTATTGCGCACGTTGTTCACCAATGTCGACACTTCGCGCATGCGAATGCCGTGCACCTCGGGCGGGTGGGCCAGCAGCTCTTCATCGACCGGGGCGTCCGGGTCCAGCCAGCGGTCCCAGTCGCGTTCGGGCACTACCAGTGGCATCCGATCATGGATCTGCGCGAGCTCTCCGGGCGCGTCGGTGGTGATAATCGTGCAGCTCAGCAGCGGCGGAGCGTCTTTGGCCGGCTTCCACACCGCCCACAGGCCCGCCATGAACAGCGGCTCACCGTCGCTCCGGTACATGTAGAACGGCGTCTTGCGGGACTTCTGACCGGCCGCAGTGTCGGGGTTGACGCGCCACTCGTAGTAGCCGTCCATCGGGACCAGGCAGCGCTTGGACTTGGCACTCGAGCGGAAGGCGGGCGAGGTGGTGACCTTGTCGGCCCGGGCGTTGATCGGCATCGGCCCCTTGGTTTCGGGCGCACCGTCGGAACCGGCCTTCGCCCATGGCGGGACCAAACCCCAGCGCATGAGCCGCACCCGCCGAGTGGGCTGGTCGTCGGGCTCGGTATGCCGACTTACCACGGTCGCGATAGTCGATGTGGGAGCCACGTTGTAATTGGGTGCCCCGGCACCAGGTGCGGCACCGGTGGCTTCGTCGATCGCCTTGATCTTCTGAGCCAACAGGGCCGGATCTGTCGTGACCGCAAACCGTCCACACATGCCTCCCATGGTGCCTGGTACCCACGACAGCCGCCGACACGGCAGGATGAAGCGAGTGAGCGGTACCAAGTCGTGGACGGCCCCATGCGCGACGGCACCGGTGCACGCGACCGTCACCGTTCCGGGCTCGAAGTCGCAGACCAACCGGGCGCTGGTATTGGCGGGGCTGGCGGCCGCGCAGGGCCTGGGGCCCCCGGGCTCGCCCAGGGGAGGCACGTCGACCATCAGCGGAGCACTGCGCAGCCGGGATACGGACCTGATGATCGCAGCGCTGAGCACCCTGGGGTTGCGCGTCGACGGGGCCGGGTCAGAACTGACGGTAAGCGGCCGAATTGTCCCCGGCCCCAACGCCCGAGTGGATTGCGGCCTGGCGGGCACGGTTTTGCGTTTTGTGCCGCCGCTGGCGGCGCTGGCCGATTCGGTGGTGGAGTTCGACGGCGACGAGCAAGCCCGGGCCCGGCCCATCGCGCCGCTGCTCGATGCGCTGCGCGGTCTCGGCGTCCGGATCGACGGCACCGGTCTTCCTTTCCGGGTCCACGGCAACGGATCGGTCGCCGGGGGCACCGTGGCCATCGACGCATCGGCGTCGTCGCAGTTCGTGTCCGGCCTGCTGTTGTGCGCAGCGTCGTTCACCGAGGGCCTGACCGTGCAGCACACCGGTTCGGCGCTGCCGTCGGCGCCGCACATCGCCATGACGGTGGTGATGCTGCGGCAGGCCGGAGTAGACATCGACGACTCGGTCCCCAACCGCTGGCAGGTGCGCGCCGGCGCGGTCGCTGCCCGGCACTGGGATGTTGAACCCGATCTGACGAACGCCGTTCCATTTTTGGCAGCGGCCGTGGTCAGCGGCGGAACAGTGCGCATCACCGGCTGGCCGGCGACCAGCGTGCAACCCGCCGACAACATCCTGCGCGTCTTGGGCAGACTGAATGCCGTTGTCACTCATACTGATTCGTTCCTCGAGGTGCGGGGGTCAGCGGACTACGGCGGCTTTGACGTCGACCTGCGTGCCGTCGGTGAGCTGACGCCTTCGGTGGCGGCGCTGGCGGCGCTGGCAACCCCGGGATCGGTGTCCCGGCTGAGCGGCATCGCCCATTTGCGTGGTCACGAGACCGATCGGCTCGCCGCGCTGAGCACCGAGATCAACCGCTTGGGCGGCAACTGCACCGAAACGCCCGACGGCCTGGTGATCACCGCAACACCGCTGCGGCCCGGCACCTGGCGCGCGTACGCCGATCATCGGATGGCGATGGCCGGCGCGATCGTCGGGCTGCGGGTAGCCGGAGTCCAGGTGGACGACATCGGCGCCACCACCAAGACGCTGCCGGAGTTTCCGCAGCTGTGGGCGCGCATGCTGGCCGATCAGGAGTCCAGCGTTTGAGGCCCGGCGACTACGACGAGTCCGACGTCAAGGTCCGCTCCGGAAGGGGCTCGCGACCGCGGACCAAGACCCGTCCCGAGCACGCCGACGCCGAGGCCGCCATGGTGGTCAGCGTCGATCGCGGGCGCTGGGGGTGTGTGCTGGGCGGCCGCCCCGATCGCCGGATCACGGCCATGCGGGCCCGCGAGCTGGGCCGCACGCCGATTGTCGTCGGCGACGATGTCGACCTGGTCGGCGATCTGTCCGGACGGCCGGACACCCTGGCCCGTATCGTGCGCCGGGGGACGCGGCGAACGGTGTTGCGGCGCACCGCCGATGACACCGATCCCACCGAGCGAGTGGTTGTCGCCAACGCCGACCAACTGCTGATCGTGGTGGCGATGGCCGACCCGCCCCCGCGCACGGGTCTGGTCGACCGGGCGCTGATCGCTGCCTACGCCGGCGGGCTGACGCCGATTCTGTGCCTGACCAAGACAGACCTCGCCCCGCCGGAGCCGTTCGCCGAGCAATTCGTCGACCTGGACTTGACGGTGGTCGCCGCGGGCCGCGACGATCCCCTCCTGGCGGTGGCGGACTTGCTCGCCGGCAAGATCACCGTGCTGCTCGGGCATTCCGGCGTAGGCAAGTCGACATTGGTGAATCGCCTTGTGCCCGAAGCTGATCGGGCCGTCGGCGAGGTGACAGACATCGGCAAAGGCCGGCACACCTCGACGCAGTCGGTGGCACTGCCCCTGGAAGGTTCTGGCTGGGTGATCGACACCCCGGGAATCCGCTCGTTCGGTTTGGCCCACATCCAGCCCGACGACGTGCTGATGGCATTCTCGGATCTGGCCGAGGCGATCCAGGACTGCCCGCGCGGCTGCGGACACATGGGGCCACCTGGCGACCCCGAATGCGCGCTGGACACCCTGTCCGGGCCTGCCGTCCGCCGCGTTGCCGCCGCCAGACGGCTGCTGGGCGTGCTCAACCAGACCTGACCAGCCGCATACCAAGCTCGTCGGGCGGCACCAAATGTCCTTCGGCGCAACGCATTTGGACCTCCGCGTCGGCTCCGCAGCCCAGATGAGTCAGCCGGAGGCCGTTGCGGCCCGGCAGGTGACGCCGGCCCCACTCGAACATCGCCCATACCACCGGCATGAACTCGATGCCGGCATCAGTGAGCACATACTCATCGCGACTGCGCTGCCCGGGCTCGCGGTAGGGCTGCCGCCTCAGTAGACCGAGCTCGACCAGTTCGCCCAGCCGTGCCGAGGTGGCGGCCTTGGTGATGCCCACCCGGCGGGCGAAATCGTCAAACCGAGTGGTGCCGTAGTACGCCTCGCGCATGATGAGCATCGCGGATTTGGTGCCAACGACCGCCATAGTCTTCTCAATCGCGCACTCGCCGACGGCCGACCAAGCATCGCGGTCGGCCAGTGGCCCCTGCAGCAGTGTCATGCAGATCACCTCCCCCATCTGGGTTGCTTTTAGCATACCTAGGTGTTTACCTGGGTGCAGCTAGGAATACCTAGCTTCTGGACCCAAGGAGGAGCCATGATTCGGGGCCGCGACGCCGTCATCGTGGGAGCTGTCCGCACCCCTATCGGCAAAGGCAAGGTCAGCGGCGCGCTGCACAACGTGCTGCCCGCCGACCTGCTGGCGCACAGCCTGCGCGAATTGGTGGCACGCGCCGGCGTGGACCCGGTGCAGATCGACGATGTCATCGCAGGTGCCGTCACCCAGGTCGGCGACCAGGCGGTGAACATCGCACGCAACGCGTTGTTGGGTGCCGGATTCCCGGAGTCGGTTCCCGGCGTCACGATCGACCGCCAGTGCGGCAGCAGCCAGCAGGCCATCAGCTTCGCCGCCCAGGGCGTGCTCGCCGGTGCCTACGACATCGTTATCGCCGCTGGCGTGGAGTCGATGAGCCGCGTCCCGATGGGCAGCTCGGTACTGCCGGGCAGCAACCCGTTCGGCGACGATATGGCGCAGCGCTACTCCGATGGCCTGGTGCCACAGGGCATCAGCGCCGAACTGATCACCGCGAAGTGGGGCTTTTCGCGCACGCAACTAGACGAGTTTTCCGCCGGCAGCCATGAGAAGGCCGCCCGCGCAACCAAGGACGGGCTCTTCGACAACGAGCTGATCCCGATCGCCGGCCTTGAAACCGACGAGATCATTCGGCCGGGCACAACGGTGGAAACGCTGGCCACGTTGCAGCCGTCGTTCTACAACGAGGGGATGAAAGCCCGCTTACCGCAGATCAATTGGGAAATCACGGCGGGCAACTCGTCGCCGCTCTCCGACGGCAGCGCCGCGGTTTTGATCACGACCAGCGAGGTCGCCAAGAAGCTGAGCCTGCGCCCGCTGGCCCGCATCCACACCACGACCGTGGTGGGTTCGGACCCGCTCTACATGCTGACCGGGGTTATCCCGGCCACCGAGAAGGTGCTACGTCGCGCCGGGCTGACGCTGGACGACATCGACCTGTTCGAGGTGAACGAGGCGTTCGCGCCCGTGGTGCTGGCGTGGGCCAGTGTCGAGAATGGGGTGCCAGATCGTGGGCTGCTAGATCGGACCAACGTCAACGGAGGGGCCATCGCAATCGGCCACCCGCTGGGTGCCAGCGGTGCCCGAATCATGACGACGTTCGTCAACGCTCTGGAGCAGCGCGGCGGTCGCTACGGTTTGCAGACCATGTGCGAGGGCGGCGGGATGGCCAACGCCACAATCATCGAGCGTTTGGGCTAGGTGGCGTCGTCCGCCCAACACCAGCAGGGCACATTAGAGCCCCTGCCTCGTTAGGTCTGGGGCTTTGGCTCTAGGACACCTTTGTTGGTGCTACTGCGGACGCTGCTTATGTTCGATCCGCCGGAGAGAGAGAGAAGGCGCTGGGCGGTTCGAGGCGCGGTCGTCACTGCGAAGGGGACCACCCCCCACCCCTCCCGGTCGGTGTGTCACCTGAAGGCGAGTCGTAAGCGTTTGAGGCGTCGCACCAGAAGGCTCGGGAGCCAGTTACCCGTCTCGACGGCTGCGATGTTTGAGGTGCGTTCGAGGAGTTGGCCAAGCACGATTGTCGCCTCCAATCGGGCAAGCGCCGCTCCTACGCAGAAGTGCGTTCCCTTGCCGAAGGTGATATGGCTCTTCCCCGAAGGCCGGTCGAGTCGGAAGAGTCCGGGATCGTCGAAGTGCGACGGGTCGCGATTGGCTGCTCCCCACAGCAGGAGCAAGCGCGAACCCGCTGAGAGTTCGACGCCGCACAGTTCCGTGTCGTTGACGACGTGCCGATAGTGGCCCCGGAAGGGTGGCTCATAGCGCAGCACCTCTTCGAGGAACGCACCGAGTAGTTCCGGTTGGTCTCGAACTTGATGCTGAATATGGGAGTGTGTCGTGAGAATCCAAGCGGCGGAACCGATCAGGGAGGCCGTGGATTCACCCCCGGCACTGAACAGCGTGATCATCATGACCTGCGCCGTGACCTCGTCTAGGTCGCCGGTGGCGCAGGCCGTGGCCAGATCGCCCAGCAGGTCGTCTTGTGGGTTGGCTGCGGCCTGCTGGAATCGTTCGGTGATGTAGCCGCCGAGTTCCATCACCGAGACGCTGGCGGCCTCCATTTGATCTTGGGTTACCAGTCCTTCGACCACTTGGGTTGCGGAGTAACCCCATTGGATGAGCTTGTCGATGTCGGCGTCGGGGACACCGATGATTCTGCCGACGATCATCATTGGCAGCCGGTTGGCCATCGCGCCCATCCATTCGATGCCGCCGTCTTTGGCGTTGACGTTCCAGATGTGAGCAGCGGTGTCTGCGATGAATGGTTCGAAGGCGCGGATGCGCTTGGCGGCCAGTTGCGGTAGCAGTGCCTTCCTATGGACCGAATGTGCTGGCTCGTCGGCGGTCGCTAATGCCTGGGTGGCTCCGCCCAGTTGTCCAACTTCGAACGCGGTCACGGTGCCACCGGGCTGGTACATCATCGTCGCGGTCAGGTTCGAGGAGAAGTCGCCGCAGCGTGCGACCGCCTCGTTGACGCCGTCCCAACTGCTCACGGCGTAGAAGCCGGACTCCCCGATCCGATGGACGTGTCCTACCTGATGCATCTGCTCGTAGAGCGGGTGCGGGTTTTGTACGTATTGATCGTCAAACAGAGCGAGGCCGAGGCCACCATCCAGCGATGTCATTTCTCCACGCTGAGCGGCGAAGACGTGCCGCGTCAATCGAAGTTCGCAAAGTTGCAACCAGTCGCCCGCGCCGCACGACGCGGGCGTCTCATCGGTGCGTACTTACCTGCACCAACAGTGAAACGCACGGCCAGCATCGTCTCAAAACTGAGAATATATGCAGAAGGCACTGCAAGGAGGTAGATACCCCATGGTGCGCGACGATTGGGTCGTTGGTGGTGACCGTCGAGCGGCGGCGGCTGATCGCATCTACGCTGCTGCGACCAACCTCGTAGTCCGCGAGGGACTGGACGCCTTCGACATCGACACCCTGGCAGCACAAGTCCACTGTTCAAGGGCCACCATCTATCGCTACGCGGGAGGCAAGGCTCAGATACGGGACGCAGTACTGATGCGCCTAGCAGCAGGCATCATTGACACTGTTCGGCTTGCAGTCGACGGACTCAGTGGCCCAGAGCGAGTCGTCACCGCCATCACCGTCGCACTGGAACAGATCAGGTCAGACCCCCTACGGCGGCTGATGCTCAGTTCAAGCAACCCACCCGAACTGGGCGAGTTGCATTCGTCGCCCGTGCTGGGTCATCTTGCAGCCGACCTCACCGGCATCACCGATGACGATCCGCAAGCGGCACAGTGGATTGTGCGGGTGGTGGTGTCCCTGGCCTACTGGCCACTCGGAAACAGTCGCGTCGAACAGCAGGTGCTGCGGCGCTTCGTAGCTCCGGCATTCCCCTCGTGAACAACCGTGGTTGCTCTCGTGCTGCTCTTTGGTGATGATGGCGGGCCAGGACGCCTTGCCGACCACCTCGCCCTGGTGCTGGCGCAGCCCGCTCGTCACATGAGTGTGTTCGCAGAGATTGACGGCCGTCATTGACGACCGTCATTGACGAGTGCCAACGAATGGGACTACCGTGCCTTCATGAGGTCGGCAAACGCCGTCACGGAATCTGAATCGGTCAGTGGAGGCGTTCGACAGGTTCGGATGCTGGAAACGCGAGCACGTCTCTTCGATGCCGCGCTAGCTGAGATTGGCCGGTCCGGTTTGGCCGGTGCTGACGTGACTGCCATCGCCAGCGCAGCGGGAGTCGTGCGCGGCACCTTCTATTTTCACTTCCCGACCAAAGAACATGTGTTGGTCGAGTTGGAGCGAAACGAAGAGGCCAGGATCGTCGCTGAACTCTGCGTCGCACAGACCGCCGCCGATGACTTGGTATCGGTGCTGTCGCTGCTAGTTCGCCATGTGATCGCGGCTGAGCGCCGATTAGGTCCGGTGGTCTTCCGAGACATGTTGGGCTTGCACTTCTCCACGAACCGACCGATTGACGAGGAGGTAGCGGAGCATCCGCTGGCGGAGTTCGTCATTGCCGCGATCACCACCGCGCAAGAGGCGGGCCGAGTCCCGTCGGAGGCAGACGCTGCCGAACTTGGGGTGTTCTTCATGACCGGACTCTTCGCGCTGCTAGCTACTGGCAGTCAAGGTGCCGCGACGGCGGACGCCGTCGTGGGTCGGTATGTCAACACCATCGTCAAAGGAATGGAGACACGATGAACGGCACCAGTATTGACGGCTACCGGGACTTCCTCAAGAGGCGTGACGGAGAAGCTGATCTCCTCAATCGCCGCTTGGCGACTCGCGAAGATTTCTTCAATAGCCTTGAGACGAACCCAGTCCGATCACTCCACCCCGCCGACCGACCGACCTTCCTACGGAACCTGCGTCGCCGGAAACCAGAACCAGGGCTGGACAGAAAGATGCTATTTCTCTTGGCCACCGCCAAGCTCAATCAGGCTGAACGATTCGGCGTCGGCCTTGGAGAAACCTACGGCCTCAACAGCGACGAGGACGTCGCGCCCGAGCGCGTGTATCTGGAACTCGAAGAGCACTACCACACCCGGCTGCTGGCCTACGTGCTGGACGTATTCGGCCTGACATTCCAAGTAGTGCCACCACCGTTCGTGATGCGCCAGTTCGTCAGGACAGGGGTATTCCTCCCGGAGCGGCTCGGGATTCTGTTCGTCGGAGCGGCGGAGATGGCCGGCTGTGTGATGTTCGACGAACTGCGGCGCGTTGGCGTTGAACTATCCGCCGACGAGCCAGAAGTCGCCGACCGAGTCAACCTGCTCTATAGCGACATCCTCACCGACGAGGTGGGGCACGTCGGTTATTGCGCGTCACGCTGCACGCAAGCAGAGCGGGCGCTGATGCGATGGCTTTACCCGCGCATCGCAAGGCTATTCGCCCGACAGACCGCTGAAATCAGCCTCCTCGTTGACCGTGACAAGCTCCGTGCCCGCCTCGACCGACCGTGGACCGTCCAGGAACTCACCGCCGGACTGACCAACGAGACGTATCTGGTCACTCATCCGTGATGAAGCCAGGTGTCGTCTAGTGCGGCAAACGATTTGAGCCGCACTCGTAACCCGAATCGGTGCCGCTAGCCCGCGCTGTCGGCATCCTCGGCCAGGACGCGGTACACCGTTGCTCTGCTGACACCGAGCGTTGCGGCGATGGTGCTGGCACCTTCACCACTGGCGTGCATACGCTGAGCCAGAGCCGCTTTGGTGGCATCCAGCGCCTTCGGGCGACCAATGGACTGCCCGCGTGCACGACGCGCCGCCCGAGCCGCCACACGCCGTTCCCGACCCAACTCCAACTCAAGTTCGGCGAGGCTGGCCAGCACACCAGCCACCATTCGCCCAGCGGCATTGGAGGTGTCGATGCCCTCGCGAAGGGAACGCAGGACGATCCCGCGCTCTCCCAGCTCGCGGATAGTCGTCATAACCTCGGCGGCGTTACGGCCCAGCCGGTCGATTCCAACCACCACTATGGCGTCGCCTTCGCGTGCGTAATCCAGCAGCGCGGCCAGACCGGGTCGCTGCTCCCGCGTCGAGGTTCCCGACAGCTTGTCACTGTAGACGCGAGCCGTATCAACGCCCGCAGCTCCAAGCGCATCGACTTGCTGATCGAGGGATTGATGTCCGGTGCTAACTCTGGCGTAGCCCAGTTGCGTTCCAGTCGCGGTGGGAGCGGTGTCTATTGCCATGCGAATAGCGTCTCAAAAGTCCCAAAACCCGTCAATATGCGACTTGGTTTTTGAGTCAACTTCTGAGACAAGTCCACTTGGCGATTTCTGTCGCACAACCTATCCCACCGCACATGTCTCAAATCTTTAGTTGTGAGACGGTAGGCATGCGAGCCTGAGTATATCGCTACCCGGTTAACTCCCTTGGCAGATGCGACACGCCGAAAAACCCGTCGGTCCCCTTCTCTAACGTGCCTCGGGTGACAGTGTCCCCGAAGTACCACATCACCGAATCTCCCTGGCTTATGAGTATTCAAAGCGGTTGGGAAGCGCAGATTTACAACTCAGCGTTGCCCCACTGGATGCGCGTCTATGCCGTCGCGATGGGACGCAGTGAGCCGAATCTTCACACCCCCCTAGAGTCGGGCGAGCTTGCGAAGCTCCTTGGCCACAAGCAGGCAGACGGATCGATAAAGCCGCTCGACCGCAGGGACTTAAACAGGTACGTCAAGAGGGCGGTCGATCTGCAGCTCTTGGACGAAGCATCAAGCGTTCGTTGCCTCGTCCTGCCTGTGTCTACGATGGCTTGTCGGCGTCCGGGCTTCAGGAAAGCATGCTCCTACCACACTGGTGCAGCATCGAAAGTCAAGAAGCCGATTGCGATCAAGCAAACAACGACCCCTGTTAATAGAGTTAATAGCCCCTGCGCGTCGCCGCAGGTCACGATGTCAACTGTCGGGCAGGAGACCCGACAGTGTCGGGTAGAAAACACGCCCACTCCCGGTTCCCGAGCCATCTTCGCTGTGGAGCCTCGACTCCTAGATAAGGTGCCGATTTGAGCGCGAGATCGCTTGGGGGGGGCCCAATCCGCATGGCGACCGGACACTTCTTGCATATCTAGCCTTCTCTCCCCGGCCTAAAACGAGCCAGGCCATGCAAATGCAAAGTGGCATGAGATCGTCAAACCTTCGAGGAAATAACATGATTGGAGAACTAATGCACTGCAGACAAGAAGAGTGCAACCGGCGAGCGCACTCACGCGGATGGTGTACGACCCACTATCGGCGCTGGCGCTCGGGACGGGACATGGACGCCCCGATCAGAGGCTACGTGCGGTACGACGATGCCGAGGCTGACATGGTCAGGCCAGCAGACAAGCTAAACCGAACGGCACGGAAACCGCCTTTCGCCAAGGAGCTTGCTCTCCTGAAGGAGCTGGGTCTCCGCTAGCTCGTTCGAGTTCAGGATCTGCTCGGTGCGCTTTTACCAGCAGAGCCAAGCGATATGAAGTCGCCACCATGAGCTTCCCGACTACCGACGATCTGAGGAATACGGAGCTTCGCAATGAATGAATACACTCAAACAACGCACCCAGACCGCCCAACCGCTCACCCGTGAACAGTGGATAGCTGTCCGAAAACTGTTCAGGCCTAAGCCTAAAGCGGCGTAATGTCCACGTCTCCCGGCATCGCACGCGCCCGCTTCCCCAGCTTCGGGACAACCACCGTGAACAGGGACCGGATTATATGGCGACGCTCGGCCATTGTCAGCTCTGGCCACTGCGACGGGTCAAGCTCAAGCTCGGACGGTGTGTCGATCTTGTCGCGCAGGGATTCAATCCGCGCCGTTAGGTCTCGCTCTTTTTGGCCGAACATGCGGGCGCTCACCTGGCGAGCAAGTGCCTCCACTTCCCACTCGGCCAATTCCCGTTCTAATTGGTCGATCTCAGCTATCACGGCGTTGTCATCGGCGTCGGTCGACTCGTAGTCAGATGGGTCAACACCACTGAGCCGCTTGAAGATTTCATCTTCAACAGCCTTATCGAGCGTGTCCACCAAGCGCGACACATGACCCTTCTGGCAGTCGTAGTACGGTTTCCGGCCCTCCCTGGCCCTGTGCCGCAAGCCCTCACCGCACACACCGCACTTGGCTATCCCGCTGAGCAGGTACTTAGGCTCTGGCCCTGGTTGAGAGTTGAAGGCATACAGGGTCCGCATACGGCGGTCTCGCGATTTCAGTTGCTCGTGCTGCTCTTTGGCGATGATGCCGGGCCAGGATGCCTTGCCTACCACCACGCCTTGGTGTTGGCGCAGGCCTGCCAACGCAGGATTGAGTAATGCCCTACGGAGCGTTGTCGGCGTGGTGGGCGCGTGCCCCTCGGTTGATTTCAGCCACTCCAAGACGGAGTACTGACTTTCACCGGCAAGCAGGCGCTCAACCGCCTCGCGCACTCGCGGTGCTTCGAGCGGGTCTAGCTCCCACTGCCCCACCCCAACGCGCCTGTAACCCCAGGGTGGCCGGGATGGCGGCTTGCCGGACCGGGCGGCGTCGAGCTTGCCGCGCAGAACGCGCTTGCGGATGTACTCGGATTCACGCTCAGCCAGCAGGGCGTCGAGGCCGCCCGTGAATCTGTCGTCACCCTCGCTCAGGTCGAGCACTCGCCCTTGGTAGGACAATCGAACGTCTTTCTCGGCGCACAGATTCCGCAGGGTGATGAACTCCTCTAGGTCACGCTGGGCACGCGACGACTCCCAGACCACCAGCACTTCACCCCGCCGTAGGTCGGCCTTCACCCGCTTCCATTCCGGCCTGTCGGCAGAGAACCGCGACGCGCCGATTGAGTTGTCGCAGTAGACAGCTCGCACGGTCCAGCCGTTGCGCTCACAGACGGCGCGGCACTCGCGCTCTTGGGATGTGACCGACACATGCTCGCCCTTAGAATCGCGGGATACTCGGGTGTAGATCACGGCGTCCATGCCGGAACTTTAGCACCTGTAAGCCGACACTTGCCTGGGCTGCCGACACTGGGGCTGATCTGGCCAAGACCAACGTCAACGGCGGCGCTATCGCCATCGGCCACCCGCTGGGTGCCAGCGGTGCCCGCATCATGACAACACTCGTGAATGCACTCAAACAGCGCGGCGGGCGGTATGGACTGCAGACGATGTGTGAGGGCGGCGGCATGGCCAACGCCACCATCATTGAGCGGTTGGGCTGAGGCGGCACGACGACCACGTCCGCAGCGGTTGCACCCGAGACCCGGTTCGACGGTGTGCGCGTGTACTACTACTACAGCGACAAGAGCTAGGACGAACTGCTCGCCGCCTTACTGGCCGACATAGGCGAGAAGCCGGTGCCGATCAACGGTTTCGCGCCGGCCACAGACAGCTGGCACTCCTACCAACAGCGGGTCGAGCCTCACGTCGGGCCAAGTGGATTCATGTTGTTCGCCCTGCTCGACCACGGCGCCCGGATCACCAAGGCCGGCATCGATCGCAAGGTGATGCGCGTTGTCCTCGGCAACCCGCTGTACGCCATAACCATGTTGCGCCACCACGTGACCGCGGGGTTGTTCGCCCCTGTCGAACTTCTCCTCGCCGACGAGGGCGACTGTCGCAGCAGTCTGACCTAGGTCAAGCCGTCTTCTCTGATGGTTGTCGAGCAGAATCCCGAATTGCTCGTCGCCGCAGAGGAACTCGACGCCAAGTCGGCGGCACTGGCCACCAAGGTGACCAGCGGGTCGTGAACGCACTTGAAAGCGCGGCGGTCGGTACGGTCGGCGCTGTGTACGGTACAGCTACGGAAGTCATCAGCTGGTAAGGGGTTTGGCCGTGCAGACGATCGATCTGGCTTATGTGGCTTATGTCGAGCGTGGTGTTCACGAGGAACTGGTCGCCCAAGTTGCCGACCAGGAAGGCTATTACGAGAATGAGGGTGTCCACGTCGCCATCCACAACGGGATTGGCTGGGACCCGGAGCGTCTGCGGCGCGGCGCGTCGATCGGTCTGGGCCGGGCCCTTTTGCATCGGCTGACCGGCGGCATCGGCTGGAAGGTGCTCAGTGTCAACACCCATCGTCCGCTCTTCTGGTTTCTCGGCAACACCGATGTGACATCCATGGCGGATCTTCGCGGGCGCCGCGTCGCGGTCCACCCCGGCCAAACCGCCCCCGGTTGGTTCACCCGGATCGTCTTGCGCGAGTACGGCCTGGACCCCGATCGCGACCTGGAATGTGTGGTGCGGCTTCCGGGTGACTACCAGATGGACCTACGACGCCTTAAGGACGGCTCGATCGACGCCGCCTGTGTCGGCACCACGTTCTCACCTGAACAGGTCGCCGAGGAGGAAGGGTTTCACGTGCTGGCCTGGGTCGGCGATCACGTCCAGATCCCCACCGTGGGCGTCGCGGTGGACCCTGTTCATATCCCGCTGGACAGCCCCGCGCTGCAGGCGCTGGTGCGGGCCAACCAGCGCGCGCTGCGCACGATCGCCGAACAACCCGACTTGGCCGTGGACTACATCGCCTGGTTCCTCACCCGGCTCACACGTGATGAAGCGCAGCAGTACTACGAACGCTACATCGGCCCCTACTTCACACCAGACGGCCAGGTGGACCTCAACGTCGCGCAGCAAGGGATCGACGCGGTCGCGGCCGAACTCGGCGTTGACCCAGTAGCCGCCGACGAGGTCTATCAGACGACCCAATGAGCCGGCGGATTTCACCTTGTTTTGTTCCCGAATTTGTTCCCAATTCTCGCGGTCAGCGGGCCGCTCAGTAGCCGGTTGGTCTGGGACCTTGGGCTTCCTGACCCACGTCGGGGTGAAGGCGCGGCGCCTCGCTTGACCGCCAGTCGGACAGAGGCTGAATTTGGTTGTCTTGCAGCGACTCTCGAATCGACCTGACCAGTGGAACCGTCTCAAGCCGTCCCCCGTCAACTTTCGGAATGCACACCTAGTTGTGAAAGGCCGTGGAAAGCCCGTGTGCTGGGAATATGCTTCGACGTGTTAGGCGACCGACAGGCGATGCGCCGCCAAGGAGGTTTCACGGACGTGCCGATTGTCACTTATCAACTGGCTGATGAGCAGTACACCGACGAGCAGGTGCAGCAATTACTGACGGCCAGCGCCCGCGTCCATGCCGAGATACTGGAGCGCCGGGCCGAGGCCCACCAGTGAGCCCGAGCGCGCAAGCCGTTGTCGTCGGAGCGACCGGCGAGGTCGGCGCTGCCATCGTCGTGCGGCTGCGCGAAGCCGGGGTGCCCGTAGTCGCCGTGGCACGCGACCGTGACCGCCTCGAGCAGTTGAGCGGAGCCGACGACGGGATCACCGCATGCCCCGCGGACATCGGTGATGACTCGTCCCGTGAGGCCATCGCCGCCGCAGTCTCCGGGCCGGTCCGGATGGTGGTCCAGACAGCGGCCGTACCGCCAGCCGGACCGCTGGCCACCATCGACCCAGATGCCCTTGGCCGGTCGGTGTCGTTGAAGCTCGGCGGGCTGCTGCGTCTCATCCGCGCTGTTGAGGACCGGTTTGTCGAGGGCGCCCGGATCGTCGCCATCGGAGGCCTTTTCGGTTCCGAACCCACGCCGGAAACCTGCGGGGCCGGTGTCACCAACGCTGCACTGGCCAACCTCATTCGCCAACTCTCCGACGCCTACGGGCCAAAGGGGGTGACCGTGCACATGATCGCTCCGAGTGCATTGGAAACCGAGCGTCTCCGTCGGTTCGCCGGCGAGGAAGCCCAGGCGCGCGGCGTAAGCGTCGAGACCGTCCTCGATGAATACCGATCCGAGTCACCGCTGGGTCGGCTGACCACGCCCGACCAGATCAGCTGGGCAGTAACTCAATTGCTGGCCCCCGAGGCCGACGCGCTGCACGGCGCAACACTCGCCTTGGACTGCGGCTCCCGCCGAGGCCTCTTCTAGCCAAGCCGACGCAGACATGGCCGGATCCGTTCGGATTGGAAGAATCCGGCCGGCTAAGAATCAGAGCCAGCCGGTGCGGGCGGCGGCAACCGGGTCGACGGGGGCTGGCGCCAATTCTCCGTTCCGCACGCCATCGAGCATCCGTTTCACTACGGCGACAATCTCCGGGGCTGCCGCGGCGAGTCCGGTCTCATCAGCTTTGGTGACCTCATCGGTACCAACGCCTGCCCGGGCCAGTACGGCGGCCGGGTCGGCCAGCTGATCGGCCAGCCAGGACAGCGGGTCGGCTGACAGCTCGGCGACGAAGTGCCGGGGTCCGGGTTCCCAACCGTCGAAACGGGGGTGGTGATGGGCCCGATCCAGCGTCCCGGGCGGACTCTCTGTGGATCCAAAAATGTCCACCCGCCACACCGGGCGGGTGAAGGCGATCGGGATGCCGGCGTAGATCGACCCTTGTGGATCGGCCCGATCGACGAGGCGGAGTTCCAGTCTGACTCCCCTTTCCGGGGTTTCCTGACCGGCAAGTGGGACCGGGTCGATGAAATACATGTCCCCGACGACTACACCCAGTGCTTCGAATCCGAACGCTGCGAGCATCGCGTACCTTTCCTTCTGCCTCCTTGAGCGTAGACGCGCCCGAAGGCACGCACGGCGGACAGTACGGGCTGCAGACGATGTGTGAAGGCGGCAGAATGGCGAACGCCACCATCATCGAGCGGCTCGACTAGGCCGCCAGGTCGTCGGCGTCCCTGATCGTCTGCTCCGCTTGCCTCGTGGCACGCTTGTTGCGCCGCCAGCCCCGCACGGTGGCGATCGCGGTCTTCAGCCCGCGCCGCCGTCCGGTGGCCGGATCGGTGCCCGCGAAACCCGGCTCAAGTTCAGCGAACATCCGCTCGCTACGGGTCTCGGGCGCGTCGTCAGCGTCGTCGAGCAAGTACTTGTTCGGCAACGACAGCTTGGCCAGCGTGCGCCACGTCTTGCCGTACTGCACCAGGAATGAGCCTGTGGTGTAGGGCAAGTCGTACTTGTCGCAGACCTCGCGCACCCGCACCGAGATCTCGTGCAGCCGGTTGCTGGGCAGATCGGGATACAGGTGGTGTTCGATCTGGTGGCACAGGTTGCCGCTCATGAACCGCAGCGCGGGCCCGGCGTCGAAGTTGGCACTGCCCAGCATCTGGCGCAGGTACCACTGGCCCTTCGTTTCGCCGATCATGTCCGTCTTGGTGAATTTCTCTGCGCCGTCGGGGAAATGCCCGCAGAAGATAACGGCGTTGGCCCACACGTTGCGGATCACGTTGGCAACCGCGTTGGCCTTCAACGTGGACTTGTACGTCGCGCCGGGCGACAGCGCGGTCAGCGCCGGGAATGCGACGTAGTCCTTGAGCACCTGGCGACCGGCCTTGGCCAAGAACTCGTCGGTCTTCTGCCGAGCTTCATCCTGATCCATCCGGCGCTTCAAGATCTTGCCGATCTCCACGTGCTGCAAGCCGACACCCCATTCGAAGCCGATCGCGAGCAGAGTGTTGAACAACAGGTTGAAGATGTTGAAGCGCTTCCAGCGCTGGTCACGGGTGACGCGCAACATGCCGTAGCCGACGTCATCATCCATACCGAGGATGTTGGTGTACTTGTGGTGCACGAAGTTGTGGGTGTACCGCCAGTGCTTGGACGACCCGCTCATGTCCCACTCCCACGTCGAGGAGTGAATCTCCGGGTCGTTCATCCAGTCCCACTGTCCGTGCATGACGTTGTGGCCGATCTCCATGTTCTCGATGATCTTGGCCACACCCAGGGTCACGGTGCCTGCCCACCATGCCGAGCGCCGTGAACCGGCGGCCAGCAGCAGCCTGCCGGCAACCTCCAGCGCGCGCTGCGCTGCGATGGTGCGACGGATGTAGCGGGCGTCCCGCTCGCCACGAGAGTCTTCAATGTCCTGGCGGATGGAATCCAGCTCAACGGCCAGGTTTTCGATGTCAGCGTCCGTCAGATGTGCGAATACGTCGACGTCTGTGATCGCCATCGTCTTCATCTCCCTGCGGTCGTTGTGTGGTCAGTGACCTACGCTATCGTAACCTACGAATCCGTAGGTTACCTGTGAGTAGCCTTTAGATGTCGAGTACGCAATCACCTGACGCGGCCGAGACACAGGTCTGGATCCGCGTTCCGGGATCGTGTTCCTGGCCGGTGCGCAGATCACGGACGTGGCCCCCCACCAGGCTGACCACGCACGACTGGCAGATGCCCATCCGGCAGCCGAACGGCATCTGCACCCCGGCACCTTCGCCCGCGTCCATCAACGATGTCGCAGCATCGGCGGCCACGCTGCGACCAGTCCGGGCGAACATGACCATGCCGCCCGCTCCGGCGGGTGCCGCCTTGGACACCGCGAACCGCTCCAAGTGCAGCCGGTCGCTGATGCCTGCCGAGGACCAAACCTTCTCGGCCTGGCTGAGCATGCCCTCCGGCCCGCAGGCCCAGGTCTGGCGTTCCCGCCAGTCGGGCACCTCCTGATCCAGCCGGGCAAGGTCGAGCCGACCCTGCGTGCGGGTCGACCGCACCCCCAACCGATAGCCCGGCTGGTCGGCCGCCAGCGCGGCCAGCTCGGCGCCAAACATCACGTCAGACTCGGTGGGCGCCGAATGCAGGTGAGTGATATCAGCGATTTGGTTGCGGCGCACCAACGTCCGCAGCATCGACATCACCGGCGTGATCCCGGACCCGGCGGTGAGGAACAGAATCGACGACGGCGCGGGGTCGGGAAGCACGAAATTGCCTTGGGGCGCGGCCAGTCGCACGATGGTCCCCGGCTCGACGCCAGCCACCAGGTGGGTGGACAGGAAGCCTTCGGGCATCGCTTTCACGGTGATGGTCACCGTGCGCGCAGACCCCGACCCGGATGTCGCAGCCGGGCTCGACGTCAGCGAGTACGACCGCCAGCGCCAGCGCCCGTCTACCAGCAGGCCGATCCCGATGTACTGGCCCGGCTGGTAGTCGAAGCTGAAGCCCCAGCCCGGCTTGATGACCAGGGTCGCGGAATCTTCCGTCTCCCGGCGGACCTCCAAAATGCGGCCCCGCAACTCCCGGGCGGACCACAGCGGATTGGCCAGATGCAGATAGTCGTCGGGCAATAGCGGCGTTGTGATGCGTGCAGCTATCTTGCGCAGCGCGTGCCAGCCGGGATGCCTGTCGGCCCCCGCGATGGTGGGAGGCTTGGTGTCGACGACGTTGGCGGTAATCGCCGCGTATTTCTTGCTCATAGGAAGCTCCTGCTCACGATGCGGGTTTAGCTTCCGCTCACGTTAGGGGCCCGATTTATGCCCACCCAATAAAGCTACGGTACCGTAACCTACGGTTGCGTATCTAGGGCCGAAGGTCCGCAATGCGTCACATTTGAGACGCTCAGAGCAGGTCAAGCAGGAATGGCAGCTCCTGGTTTGCGTACCAGGCCAGATCATGGTCCAAAGCGTCGCCGACAGCCAGCTCAGCGTCCTCGTCGCCCAGGTCAGCGGCGTCGATGACCTCAATCGCCTTGACAACGGCCGGCTCGGCGCCGGCGTTGTCGACATACGCGGCAATCACCTGATCGATCCCGACGGGCGCATCGAGTCTGACGACGGCGTCGTCGAGATCGGGACGGTACGTGACGTCGTCGACCTCGGCGGCCAATACGGCGCGCCGGGGCGGCAGGGTGTCAGCGGTGGCACCGGCGTCAGCCGCCAGCAGGCGCAGCGACGCCAGCGCCGCCTCACGCAGCGCAACCTCGGCGAGCTCGTCGTCATCGCCCTCGGCGTAGGCCTCGCGCAACGTCGGCGTCACCGCGAACGCGGTGCCGTTGACCGGCCACAACGAGCCGTCGGCGACGAGCTGCTGCAACATCGCCAGGGTGGCAGGGATGTAGACCTCGATCGTGGGAGTACCCACTCAGTCCCCGATCAACGTGGCCGCATAGTCATTGACGTACGTCGACAGCTCACGCGGCGGCCGTATGTAGTTATCACTCACGATCGGGTGTTTCGGCAGTCTGACCTTGGGCTGTTCCACGTCGTGGTACTCGATCGTGGACAGCAGGTGCGCCATCATATTCAACCGCGCGTGCTTCTTGATATCGGATTCCACGACGTACCACGGGCTGGCCGGTATGTCGGTATGCACCATCATCTCGTCCTTGGCGCGCGAATAGTCCTCCCACCGAAACACCGATCCCAGGTCCATGGTGCTGAGTTTCCATTGCCGGACGGGGTCGGTGCGCCGGGCCCTGAACCGGCGCAACTGCTCCTCCTCGGAGACCGAAAACCAATATTTGCGCAGCAAAATCCCGTCGTCGATGAGCATGTGTTCGAAGATCGGCGTCTGCCGCAAAAACAACGTATATTCTTGCGGCGTACAGAATCCCATGACCTTCTCGACGCCCGCGCGGTTGTACCATGACCGGTCGAAGAGGACGATCTCTCCCCTGGCGGGCAGGTGGGCGATATAGCGCTGGTAGTACCACTGGCCGCGTTCCCGATCGGTCGGCGCAGGCAGCGCCGCGATGCGGGCGACCCGCGGGTTGAGGTATTCGGTGATCCGTTTGATGGCGCCTCCCTTGCCCGCTCCGTCGCGGCCTTCGAAGATGACCACGAGACGCGCCCCGGAATGCCGCACCCACTCCTGCAGCTTCACAAATTCTGTTTGCAGCCGGAATAATTCGGCTTGGTAGACAGCGTCGGAAATCTTGCGCGCGGCCGGCGTAGTTGATTTCTTTTTCTTCGCCTTCGCCGACGCGCCGTCGTTTGTCGCGGTGCTCACATCAACGAATAATAGATCCACGCATCAATTTTCACCCCCGGCTACTACCGGGAAGCTTCCAGCAGCTCCTCAAGCGATTGGCTCAACAGGCCCGGCAGCAGGGCGACGTCGCTCATCGCGTCGCGGTCGGCATTGATTCCGAAATACAGCATGCCGTTATAAGACGTCACACTGATCGCCAACGCCTGGTTGTGCAGCAGCGGTGGCACAGCGTAGGTCTCCAGCAACTTGGTACCGGCGATGTACAACTGCGATTGGGCTCCGGGGGCATTGGTGATCAACAGGTTGAACGTCCGCTTGGAAAAGCTTGGGAAGCTAGTGGCGACCCGGATACCCATGGCGTGCAGGGTGGGTGGCGCAAAACCCGACAGAGTTACGATGGTCCTGGCGTCGACCAGGCCGGTGGCCGTCGGGTTCGATTCGGTGGCGTGCGCGATCTGCGACAGCCGTACCACGGCATTCGCCTCCCCTACCGGCAGGTCGACCAGGAACGGCGTGACCTGGCTGATCGCCTGGCCAGGGCCGGTTGAGTCGAGTTGGGCATCGGCATAGACCGAGAGCGGCGCCATCGCGCGGACCGTCGCGGTCGGTGACACCGCTTCCCCGCGTGACATCAGCCAGTTGCTCAGTGCGCCGGCCACCACGGCGAGCACCACATCGTTGATGTCGCAGTCATAGCGCGCACGTACAGTGCGGTAATCCTCAAGGCTGCCGCGAGCGACCGTGAACCGCCGATGGCGGGAAACGGTGGCGTTGAGCGGGCTACTGGGTGCTGTGCCACGCGCCACTGTGCGCGCGATGTCGATGACGCGGCGGCCCGCATCGAGCAGTTCGCCATGGTTCGTCGCCAACCCGGCCACCGCAGATCCGACGGCCTGCAGCTGCGCGCCCGGCCCCACCACCCAGTCGCTGAGCGCGCCCAGCAGCAGCCGGGTGGAGCCGGGTTCGCGTTCCGGTATCCAGATGTCTTCGGGGAACGGCGGCGGACGCCGCGTCCGGTCGGCGATGACGTGGCCGATCTCTAGCGCGCTCATGCCGTTGATCAGCGCCTGGTGCGACTTGGTATACAGGGCGAGGCGGTTTTTGGCCAGGCCTTCGACCAGATACATCTCCCACAACGGTCGCGACTTGTCCAGCGGCCGCGCGGCCAGCCGCGCGATCAGCTCGTGCAGCTGTTCGTCACTGCCCGGCGATGGCAGCGCCGACCGCCTTACGTGATAGGTGATGTCGAAGTCGCTATCGTCGATCCACACAGGCCTGGCCATGCCGATTCGCACTTCCCGGACCTTCTGCCGGTAGCGCGGTATCTGAGCGAGCCGCTGCTCGACGGTGGCCAGCAGCGTCTCGTAACTCAATCCGGCGCGCGGACGGCGCAGGATATACAGCGATCCGACGTACATCGGGGTGGCGGTATTCTCCAGCCGATAGAAGGATGCGTCCGACGTGGACAGCCGGGTCACCATTACGGCCCTGTACTCCTTGTCCATTCGTCGCGTCGACCGGTGTTCTTGCCCACGGTAATCGTCCGGTCAGGGCACAGCTCGGCGCGGGTACGCGCGAGCTCGAGTTGTGCCATGATGACCGTTGTCTGCCACTCTCCAGCAGGCTCCCCGTTCGATCGATGAGTTGGAGAGTGCGCGTTGACCAGTAGTCCCATCGTGAGCCCACCCGGCCGCGACGGTTTCGCCGTGATGCCCGTCGTCGACTACGAGCCTCCGACACAGGACGTGCCGCGAAACGTCCCCCAGTGCAGGCAATCATCGGCCGCAACGTTGCGCCGCGGCGCGCGTGCGCCGCGCCGGCCTTACAGCGGGCAACCCAGCAGGCAACCGAAGGCGCCGACGGCGGGGGCTATGAACGTCATGTCCGCGCCGATGCGTCAGGCGGCGATCTTCGCCGACGCCGCACTGCGCCGAGTGCTGGAAGTCATCGACCGCCGCCGTCCCGCCGCCCAGCTGCGACCCATGCTGGCGCCCAGCCTGGTCGACTCCGTGCTCTCGGTTGGCCGGGCGGCCGCCGGATGCCCACCCGGACAGGAAGGCGCCGCGGTGCTGCGCCGGATGCGGCTGCAACCGGCTGGGCACCGCGACCCGGAGACCGCGGCCGAAGTTTTCGGCTCTTACAGCCGCGGGGACCGCATCCACGCCATCGCCTGTCGCGTGGAACAGGTGCGCGCTGGCGGCGGAACCCGGTGGCTGGTGGTTGCCTTGCACATCGGTTGACGGCGGACTTCAAGGGGTGCGCTAGTTCGGCGATCAGGCGCCCTCCGGCAGCGGGATAGAAGCGGTACCGGCCAATCTCATAGCAGTTTGGGCGGCGGTAGTGTTGGCGGATGGACGGAAACACAGTCAGCGTCGAGCGAGTCATCGAGGCGCCAGCGGGCGAGATCTTCGCGCTGCTGGCCGATGCCGGCAAACACGCCAGCTTCGACGGATCGGAGTCAGTGAATCACGCTTCGCAGAAATCGGTTCCCCTATCGATGGGTTCGAAATTCGGGATGGCGATGCGGGGGCGCAAGGAGACGCTGTTCATCCCCTACCACACCACCAACACCGTCATCGAGTACGAACCCGACCGCCGCATCGCGTGGAAGACCACCGCGATGGGCGGTGTGATCGGCGGCCGCATCTGGCGTTACGAACTCAGCCCGGCCGATGGCGGCACGCTCGTGCGCGAAACGTGGGACGTGTCCGAGGACAAGCAGAAGCCGATGATCACCCGCGGTTCGATTCCCCAACAGACCGCGGACGGCATGCGCGCCACCCTGGAGCGGATCGCCAAGCTCCTCGAGAGTTAGTTCTGGCCAACCGTTTTGGTCGTCTGCCGGCGCGGCCTCGGTATCAGCATCGACGTACCCCGGCGGTAGTCAAGGTATTGATTTCCCAGCGTTGCGACGAGGTCATGCTCTTCTATTTGCACGGCGATCAGGATGTACCCCGTGGTGGCGACCGCGAAGAGCAGGTGTCCGGCTGTCATTGTGGGCGCCGCCCAGAAGGCGATCAAGAAACCGAGCATGATCGGGTGGCGCACCAGCCGATAGAGCAGATGAGCGTGAAAACCGATCTCCGTGTAAGGCTTTCCGCGCCAAGCCAAATACACCTGCCGAAGGCCGAACAGGTCGAAATGATTGATCATGAAAGTCGACGCGAACACGATCGCCCACCCGAGCCAGAACAACGCCCACAGCGCCAAGCGGAGGGCCTGCGGTCGCACGTCCCAGATCACCGCCGGCATCGTTCGCCATTGCCAGTAGAGCAGTAGCAGCGCAGCACTTGCCAGCACCACGTAGGTGCTGCGCTCAATCGACGGTGGCACGAATCGCGTCCACCACCGCTTAAACCCCGGCCGAGCCATGACGCTGTGCTGGACGGCGAACACACCCAGCAGCACCACATTGACCACGACCGCCTGGCCGATCGATGCGGTGATCGCGTGATCGACGCTTCGTGGCACCACGATGTTGCCGACGAAACCGATTGCATACAAGAAGGCCGCAACGAATAGCAGGTACGCTGCGGCGCCGTAACCGATCGTCAAGTAACGCCCCATGGCCTAAGTGTCCGCCGCACAGGGACGTTCGCATATAGGTCGTTTGCCTCAACTTCGCCCAGCGAGCTCTAGGCATTATTGACTAGTCCATTTCGAAGCGCATACATGCTGGCGCCGATGCGGTTCGACACACCGATCTTGGCGTAGGTTCGCTCCACGTCGTGCGCATGAGGCTTATGCCTCAAATCGCTGCTGGGCTAGGCTAGCGCCTCTTCACCGATTTGGGCGGCTTGGCGCCGCGGCCTTGCCGCCGCGCGGCTTCGCGCCGCTCGCGCCGGCTGGCACCGGCAGGGACGCCGGCCGGCGTCTTCTGCGCACCACCGCCGTTGTGCTGCACCTGCGCCGACCCGTCCTCCGACGGACCGGAATATGTCAGCGCGGGCGCCTCGTCATCAATCCCCTTGGCGCGCAATGCAGTCCGAGCCTCTTCACGCACTGCGACGGGCGCGCCGGCGCCATCTTGCTGCCCGCCACCAGTGGCGGCCGTCGCGAATTCCGCCAGCCCTTCCGGTGCTTCCACTGGGGCCACCTGCGGCGCCGGCACCGCCTCCACGGTGACATTGAACAAGAAGCCGACCGACTCCTCTTTCATGCCGTCGAGCATGGCCATGAACATGTCGTAGCCCTCGCGTTGGTACTCCACCAACGGATCGCGCTGCGCCATCGCGCGCAGCCCGATGCCCTCCTTGAGGTAGTCCATCTCGTAGAGGTGCTCGCGCCACTTGCGGTCGATGACGTTGAGCAAAACATTGCGTTCCAGCTGGCGCATCGCACCCTCGCCCGCGATTTCCTCGAGCTCGGCTTCCCTCGCGGCATAAGCACGTTCGGCGTCGGCGAGCAGCGCCTCGAGCAACTCGTCACGGGTGAGCTCGTCGCGCTCGGAGTCCACGTCCTGTCGGGTGAGGGTCTCGGCTTTGATCCCGACCGGGTACAGCGTCTTGAGCGCCGTCCACAATGCGTCCAGATCCCAATCCTCGGCGTAGCCTTCGGCGGTTGCGCCGTCGACATAGGCGGTGATCACGTCGCGGAGCATGTCCAATACCTGCTCCTTGAGGTTCTCACCTTCGAGAATGCGGCGACGCTCGGCGTAGATCACCTTGCGCTGCTGGTTCATCACCTCGTCGTACTTGAGGACGTTCTTGCGGACCTCGAAGTTCTGCTGCTCGACCTGCGTCTGGGCGCTCTTGATTGCCCGGGTGACCATCTTGGCTTCGATCGGCACGTCGTCGGGCAGGTTCAGCCGGGTCAGCAGCGACTCCAGCGCGGCACCGTTGAACCGGCGCATGAGCTCGTCGCCCAGCGACAGGTAGAAGCGCGACTCGCCCGGGTCGCCCTGCCGGCCGGAGCGGCCACGCAGCTGGTTGTCGATGCGCCGCGACTCGTGACGTTCGGTGCCCAGCACATATAGGCCGCCGGCCTCGATCACTTCGGCGGCCTCTGCGGAGGCCTCCTCCTTGACGACGGGCAGCTCCTCGTGCCAGGCCGCCTCGTATTCGTCGGAGGTCTCCACCGGATCCAGGCCGCGGGCGCGCAGCCGCTGGTCGGTGAGAAAGTCGATGTTGCCCCCCAGCACGATGTCGGTACCACGGCCGGCCATGTTGGTGGCGACGGTGATGCCGCCCCGACGGCCCGCCACGGCGATGATGCCCGCCTCCTGCTCGTGGTACTTCGCGTTGAGAACGTTGTGCGGGATGCGCCGTTTGGCGAACTGCCGCGACAGATACTCGGAACGCTCGACGCTGGTGGTACCGATCAGGACCGGTTGGCCCACTTCGTAGCGTTCGGCGACGTCATCGACCACCGCGATGTATTTGGCTTCCTCGGTCTTGTAGATCAGGTCGGACTGATCGGTGCGGATCATTGGCTTGTTGGTCGGGATGGTGATCACCCCGAGCTTGTAGATCTCGTGCAGCTCGGCCGCCTCGGTCTGGGCGGTGCCGGTCATCCCGGCGAGCTTGTCGTAGAGCCGGAAGTAGTTCTGCAGCGTGATGGTGGCCAGCGTCTGGTTCTCGGCCTTGATCTCGACGTGCTCCTTGGCCTCGATGGCCTGGTGCATGCCTTCGTTGTAGCGGCGGCCGATCAGCACGCGACCGGTGAACTCGTCGACGATGAGCACCTCGCCGTCGCGGACGATGTAGTCCTTGTCGCGGTGGAACAGCTCCTTGGCCTTCAGCGCGTTGTTGAGGTAGCTGACCAGCGGAGAGTTGGCGGCCTCGTAGAGGTTGTCGATGCCGAGCTGATCTTCGACGAACTCCACGCCCTTTTCGTGCACGCCGACGGTGCGTTTGCGCAGGTCGACCTCGTAGTGCACGTCCTTTTCCATCAGCGGCGCCAACCGGGCGAACTCGGTGTACCAGTTGGAGGCGCCGTCGGCGGGACCGGAGATGATCAGCGGGGTGCGGGCCTCGTCGATCAGGATGGAGTCGACCTCGTCGACGATGGCGTAGCTGTGCCCGCGTTGCACCAGATCGTCGAGCGAATGCGCCATGTTGTCGCGCAGGTAGTCGAAACCGAACTCGTTGTTGGTGCCGTAGGTGATGTCGGCGTTGTAGGCCACCCGACGTTCGTCGGGTGTCATGCTGGCCAGGATCACGCCGACCTGCAGGCCCAGGAGGCGGTGCACCCGACCCATCCACTCGCTGTCGCGTTTGGCCAGGTAGTCGTTGACGGTGACGATATGCACGCCCTTGCCGGCCAGCGAGTTGAGGTAGGCGGGCAACACGCAGGTCAGGGTCTTACCTTCACCCGTCTTCATCTCGGCGACGTTGCCCAGGTGCAAGGCGGCCGCGCCCATCACCTGCACGTCGAACGGACGCTGGTCGAGCACCCGCCAGGCGGCTTCGCGGGCCACGGCGAACGCTTCGGGCAGTAGGTCGTCGAGGCTTTCCCCGTCTTCGAGGCGCTTCTTGAACTCGTCGGTTTTGGCCCTGAGCTCGGCGTCGGTGAGTTTCTCGACGTCGTCGGCCAGGGTGTTGACGTAGTCGGCCACCTTTTTGAGGCGCTTGACCATGCGACCTTCACCAAGGCGCAGCAACTTCGACAGCACAGCTATGTCCCCTGTCGGATGTCAATCTTCTTCGATAAGGCGCCATCCATCGTAGGTGACACACTCGCAAAGCCGGCGAACGTCGGTGTCTGGCGGATCAGTTACCTCGTCAGGAGAGCCTGATCAGGCCGTAATCGTAGGCGTGCCGGCGGTAGACGACGGACGGCCGTTCGGTCTGCTTGTCGTAGAACAGGAAGAAATCGTGGCCGACAAGCTCCATCTCGTAGAGCGCGTCGTCGACCGACATGGGCTTGGCCTGGTGCTCTTTGGTACGCACCACCCGCCCCGGCTCGTGGTCCTCATGGTCCTTATGGTCCTCAAGGTTGACGTCGGCTTCTTCTTGTTTGGGGTCGTGTTGGTGCGGCTCCGCCGGTTCGGTGTTGAAGGCTTTCTCCGGCAGCGAGGCAGCCACCGCGGTGGCCTCGGCCAGTGAAACCGGGGTCTTGTCGCCGTAGTGCACTTTGCGTCGATCCTTGCCGCGACGCAGCCGGCTTTCCAGTTTGACGACCGCGGACTCCAGTGCGGCATAGAAGCTGTCGGCGCACGCCTCACCACGGACTACCGGCCCGCGACCCCGCGCGGTGATCTCCACGCGCTGACAGGACTTACGTTGGCGACGGTTGCGTTCGTGATTGAGTTCGACGTCGAACAGGTAGATGGTTCGGTCGAACCGTTCCAAGCGGGCGAGTTTTTGCGAGACATAGATGCGGAAGTGATCGGGGATCTCGACGTTGCGGCCCTTGAACACGACTTCGGCGTTCGTTGTCGGTGCGGCCGACTCGTCGGTTTCAACCGATGCCTGGTCCAGAATCTGACCGGAATCCACGGTTAGCCTTGACATACGTGACAACTCGTTTCTCTTTTCACGTCACACGCGCCCTGCGTGTCCGGCTTACATAAGACGCGCCGACGGGGTTGGAGCGGTTGCGGCCGCAGGCTGCCCGCCGGTGCAAGGTGTCGAATACTCACCTCCTGCCGTGCGTGGCGTTCCAACGGGGAAATCGCGACCCGTGAGTCAGACCAATGGGTCGTTGAAGGTTGTCCTCGACGTTAGCTCGTGTTCGCCTTGCCGTGCCACCGATTTGTCGGACCTGTTGCGAGTTCTTCACGTCTTCTTGGCAAGTTCATTAGTTTCGGGCGAGATTGACAGCGTCAGGCGACCGCGATCGCCAGCACAGCGGCGACCCGGATCCCGACGGCGTGCAGGACCCGCACCGACTCGCGGGCCGTCGCCCCGGTGGTGACGATGTCGTCGACGATCACGACTTCGGTGCGCGGGCGCTGACCGCGCAGCAGCACCCGGCCGGCGATGTTGCGCTCGCGGGCGGCAGTGCCAAGGCCCACCGAGTCGCGGGCCAGCGCCTTCATTCGCAATGCCTGGGCGACGGTGATGTCCGGGTGCCCAGGCACCGCTGCTCCCGCCAACCGGGCCATCCGGGTGACTGGGTCACCGCCGCGCCGGCGCGCGGCCGAACGCCGTGTCGGCGCGGGCACGATCGTCAGCGGGGTCTCGACCATGCCCCAAGTCAGCAACCGGTGGACACCGATGGCCAGTGCACGCGCCAGCGGCGCGACGAGGTCGCCGCGGCCGTGCTCCTTCATCGCCAGGATCGCCCGGCGACGGGCGCCGGCGTAGCGGCCGAGCGCGAACACCGGCACCTGCGGGTCGATGCGGGGGTTCACCACATGCGGCTCGTCGGCAGCCACCGACAGCACTAGGGCGCAGGCGTCGCACCAGCGGGTCGACACCGCCCCACAGCCGCCGCATTCCAGCGGCAGGATGAGGTCGAGCACATCAGCAGTGTGGCTGCCAGGGGTGACATCGCCGACGACATGAGCGCGTCAGCGCTTACCCCGGCAATACCGGCGCCGCGCCGGCCACCATCAACCCGGATACCTCCGACCAGGCCTGCTGGCTTTCGCCAGCCGACGCCGAATACTGCAGCACCCCTTGCGGAGCGCCGACGTAGACCGTCGACGGGTTGGCCGCAATCGCCGTGAGCGGAGTCTGCAAGCCCCGGGCCGGGGCGTCGGAATTCACCCCGTCGAGGTTGACGTACGACACCGGATGCGCGGCGTCGGTGCGGGTCACCACGATGTCGTCACCGGTTCGCCAGGACAACGACACCACCGAGTTACCAAGCCCGAAACCAAGCCGCCGCGGGTAGGTGAGGGCGTACTGCCCGGCCTGGGTCTGCTCGACGCCGGCGAGGATCACCTGGCCACCGATCACCATGGCGGCACGCGTCCCATCCCGGGACAGCTGGAGGTCGCTGATCGGCCCCGGGAAGCGGCTGGCTACCGCGGCGGAATCCACCGGGATACGTGCGGGCTGGCCCGACGCCGGTTCCTGAATCGCCCGCAGCACGTTGTTGCCGTCGACCACCACCCAGACAGCGTCGTCCAGCGACCAGCTGGGCCGCGACAGGCTGTGGCCGTCGGCGGACTGGACCGCCTCGCCACCAAGATCACCGATCCACAGTGACGCCGCCATATCCGGGGTGCCGCGGTGCAGCGTCACCACGGACGCCACCTGCCGCCCGCTGCGTGACAGCGCGGCGCCGGTCTGGTCCCCCATCTGCCCGAAGGCCCCGGGCACGGTGGTGACGCGCTGTGAGTCCAGACTGACCATTGACCCGTTGACCAGTGCGTGCAACCCCGCACCTGCGCCGTCGGCCACACCCGGGTCGGTGGCGGCGACATCGGAGGTGGTCCACCCGTCGGCGAACCTGTCGTCCAGCGGTGCGCCGTCGGCGTTGATCACATACGGGCCCCTGATGTCCGCCCGGGCCAGTGTCCAAATGATCTGTGCGGCAAGTAATTGCCTGCTGTGCGGATCGGTGGTGGACAGCTTCTCCAGATCGATGCGCGCACCGCCGTAACCACGCCCGATCCCGTTCTTGCCGCCGTCGGCCCGGGTCACCGGCCCGCGCAGCCGCAGCGGTGGAGCCAGCAGATTGCGGACCGTGTGAGCCATCTCGGGCCGCGGCCCGGCCACCAGTTTGGAGACCAGCTCAGTGGCCAGCTGATCGTGATCGGGCACCGCGACGTAGCGTGGATCGGGAACCACCGTCTTGCCGGTCGGGTCGGCGAAGTACAGCGTGTTGCGTTTGTAGGTCGCCTGAAATTGCTGCCAGTCCAGGAAGACACCATTGGGCAGGCGGTCGATTCGCCAGCCGCCGGACGTCTTGACCAATTCGATCGGACCCGGGTCCGGCAGCACACCCTCGGCGGTTTCGAACACGCCCACATCGGACAGCGAGCCCAGGATGTCTGCCCGCATGTTCGTCGAAACCCGTTCGGCAGCACGGGTTTCGACGAACACCACGTGGTCGATCAGTAGTGCGCTACCGGCGTCGTCCCATGCGTTGGATGCCGACTGGGTGAGGAATTGCCGCGCGGCCAGATGCCGGTTTGCCGGATCGGCTGTGGCCTTGAGGAATTCGCGCAGCAATACGTCGGGATCCATACCCGGGGTCGGCTTGGGCAGATTCGACGGCGCCGGTCGCTCGACGGTGCCGATGGCTTGGGGGGCCGACGAGCTGGGTACCCCCGCACAGCCGGCGAGCAACACCGCCGGCAACAACAGCGCCAGCAGCCGCCGCATCACCCGCTCCTCTCGGCGTGCTCACGCTGGCGCTGACGTTCATTGCGCTGCGGCGCAGCCGGTTCCGGAATCGGTTTCATGGGCAACGGACTGGTGGTGACCTTGTGGCCGCGGACCAGGGGAAGCGTCAGCCTAAAGCATGCTCCCTGGCCGGGCTCGCCCCATGCCTCCAGCCGGCCCTGGTGCAGTCGCGCATCCTCGACGCTGATCGCCAGACCCAGCCCGGTGCCGCCGGACCGCCGCACCCGCGACGGGTCCGAGCGCCAGAACCGGCTGAACACCAGCTTCTCCTCGCCGGGCCGCAGCCCGACCCCGTAGTCGCGAACCGTGACGGCGACCGTATCTTCGTCGGCGCCCATCCGGATCCGCACCGGTTTGTGCTCGGCGTGGTCGATGGCGTTGGCGATCAGATTGCGCAGGATCCGCTCTACCCGGCGCGCGTCGACCTCGGCGATCACCTCTTCGGTGGGCATGTCCACGAGCAGCTCGATACCGGCCTCTTCGGCCAGGTGGCCTACGCTGCCCAGTGCGCTCTGCACGGTGGTGCGCAGGTCGACCGCCTCGACAGACAACTCGGCCACACCGGCGTCGTGCCGGGAGATCTCCAGCAGGTCGTTGAGCAGCGTCTCGAACCGGTCCAGCTCGCTGACCATCAGTTCGGTGGACCGCGCCAGCGTGGGGTCGAGGTCGGCGATGTGGTCGTAGATCAAGTCGGCGGCCATCCGCACGGTGGTCAGCGGCGTGCGAAGTTCGTGGCTGACGTCGGAGGTGAAACGGCGCTGCAGGTTGCCGAACTCCTCGAGCTGGGTGATCTGCCGGGACAGGCTCTCAGCCATGTCGTTGAACGACACCGCCAGCCGGGCCATGTCGTCTTCGCCGCGCACCGGCATCCGCTCGGACAGATGCCCCTCGGCGAACCGCTCGGCGATCCGCGACGCCGACCGCACCGGCACCACCACCTGGCGGGATACCAGCAGCGCGATCCCGGCGAGCAGCACCAGCAGCACGGCGCCGCCGGTGATCATCGTGCCGCGCACCAGCATGATCGTGGCCTGCTCGTTCTTCAGCGGGAAGATCAGGTAGAGCTCGAGGTTGGCCACCTGCGCCGACGCCGGCGTACCGATGATCAGTGCCGGCCCGGAGAAGCCGTCGGTGTGCACCGTGGCGTACTGGTAGGCCGCCTGCCCGGCCTTGACGAAGCCGCGCAACGAATTAGGCACCTGATCGACGGGTCCGGCCGTGGTCGCGGCGCGCGGGCCGTCGCCCGGCACGATCAGCACCGCGTCGAACGCACCGGCCAGGCCGGCGCCCGACGCCGGGTCGGTCTTCGACGTCAACGTGTTGCGGGCCAGCTGCAGACTGCTGTCCAGCGAGCGCGTCTCTTCACCGTTGACGATCCCGCCGACGGTGGTGCGCGCCCGCTCGATCTGCTCGGTGGCGGCTTTCACCTTGACGTCGAGCACACGATTGGTGACCTGACTGGTCAGCACAAAGCCGAGCGCCAAGATCACTGCCAAGGACAGTCCAAGAGTCAGCGCCACGACGCGCAGCTGCAGCGATCGGCGCCAGGCAATGCCTACGGCTCGACTTAACGCACCCATGCCGCGAGTCATGGGGCCAGAGCGCCCCCAGCGACTCCGAGTGCGTCGCCGCGAGCCCCAGGTCACGGAGGTCCGGCCTTGTAACCTACTCCTCGAACGGTCAACACCACAGTCGGGTTCTCAGGGTCTTTCTCAACCTTCGCCCGCAGACGCTGGACGTGCACGTTCACCAAGCGGGTATCCGCTGGGTGACGATATCCCCACACCTGTTCGAGCAGCACATCACGAGTAAACACCTGCCGCGGTTTGCGCGCCAACGCGACCAGCAGGTCGAATTCCAGCGGGGTCAGAAAGATCTGCTCGCCGTTGCGGGTGACCTTGTGCGCCGGCACGTCGATTTCGACGTCGGCGATGGACAGCATCTCGGCGGGCTCGTCGTCGTTGCGCCGCAGCCGCGCCCGCACCCGGGCGACCAGCTCCTTGGGCTTGAACGGCTTCATGATGTAGTCGTCAGCGCCCGACTCCAGGCCCAGCACCACATCCACGGTGTCGGTCTTGGCGGTCAGCATCACGATCGGAACACCGGAGTCGGCACGCAACACCCGGCACACGTCGATGCCGTTCATGCCGGGCAACATCAAGTCCAGCAGCACCAGGTCGGGGCGCAACTCGCGCACCGCGGTCAGGGCCTGAGTACCGTCGCCGATGACCGCGGTGTCGAAGCCCTCCCCACGCAGCACGATGGTGAGCATCTCGGCCAGCGAAGCGTCGTCGTCGACGACCAAAATCCTTTGCCTCATGGAGTCCATGGTGTCACCAGATCGGGACAAAACTCAGACACCACACGGGCGTTTCGTGGGCCCTTCTTGGTCCGAACGGGCAAATACTGTCAAATTCCCTTACTTAGCGGCCCCGGCGGGCCCTCGCGAGCCGACTCAGGGCCGACCTCAGTGCCGATCAGAGTGGCGGCCAGCCGGGCCGGATCGACGTCTGCGTCGACGACCAGCCATCGTCCGCCCCAGCCCGCGGCGGCCAGTCCGGCGTACACCGCACCGGTGCGCTGCTGAAGTTCGTCGTCGCGTTCGTAGCTGTCACGCGCCCGGCCCGGCTCGGATTGGGCCCGGTGCCGGGCCCGCTGCCCGGCAAGCTCGGCCGACACCGCGAGCAGCACTTGCCAATCGGGCGCAGGCAACCGCAGCCGCTGGAATTCGAGCCGGTGCACCCAGGCCACCACCTCCCCCGCCGCGTCCTCATGCAGGCGTGCGGCGCTGTAGGCCGCATTGGAAGCGACGTAGCGATCCAGAATCACCACGTCGTGGTCACGGCCCAACCGTTCGATGTCCCCGACCGCCCCGGCGCGGTCGAGCCCGAAGAGCATCGCCATCGCATACACCGACGACGCGAGGTCACCGTGCTCGCCGTGCAGAGCCTCGGACGCGATGTCGGCGGTCACCGATTGCCCGTAACGCGGGAAGGCCATTGTGGCCACCGACATCCCGGCCGCATGGAAGACCGTGCTCAGCCCTTCCGTTAACGTCCGCTTGCCTGCGCCGTCAACCCCTTCGATCGCGATCAGCACGAACGCGAGCCTATCGCCGGCGCATGTGCGCGAACGTGAAGCTGGCCTCACGCTTGGCGCAAGCAGTAGCCGTCAGTAGCGGTAGTGGTCCGCCTTGTAGGGACCCTCGACGTCGACGCCGATGTACTCGGCCTGTTCCTTGGTCAGCTTGGTCAGATGACCGCCGAGCGCTTCCACGTGGATGCGGGCCACCTTCTCGTCGAGATGCTTGGGCAGCCGGTACACCTCGTTGTCGTACTCGTCGTTCTTGGTCCACAGCTCGATCTGCGCGATCACCTGGTTGGAGAAGCTGTTGCTCATCACGAACGACGGGTGGCCGGTGGCATTGCCCAGGTTCAGCAGCCGGCCCTCGGACAGCACGATGATCGACTTGCCGGTGTCGGGGAAGGTCCACTGGTCGACCTGCGGCTTGATGTTCAGCTTCGTCGCCCCCGACCGCTCCAGCGCGGCCATCTGGATCTCGTTGTCGAAGTGACCGATATTGCCCAGGATCGCCTGATCTTTCATCGCCTTGATGTGCTCGAGCGTGATGATGTCCTTGTTGCCGGTCGCGGTGACGACGATGTCGGCGTCGCCGATGACTTCCTCGACTCGCTTGACGTCGTAGCCTTCCATCAGCGCCTGCAGCGCGTTGATCGGGTCGATCTCGGTGACGACAACCCGCGCCCCCTGGCCTTTCACCGACTCCGCGCAGCCCTTACCGACGTCCCCGTAGCCACAGATCAGTACCCTCTTGCCGCCGATCAGCGCGTCGGTGCCGCGGTTGATGCCGTCGATCAGCGAGTGTCGGCAGCCGTACTTGTTGTCGAACTTGGACTTGGTCACCGAGTCGTTGACGTTGATCGCCGGAAACGCCAGATCCCCGGCAGCGGCGAACTGGTACAGCCGCAGGACGCCGGTGGTGGTCTCCTCGGTGACGCCCTTGACCGACTCGGAGATCTTGGTCCACTTGTTCTTGTCGGTCTCGAAGCGGCGACGCAGCAGCTCCAGGAAGATCTTCCACTCCGTGGGGTCGTCGTCTTCGGCGGGCGGCACCAGGCCGGCCTTCTCGTATTGCGCACCGCGCAATACCAACATGGTGGCGTCGCCGCCGTCGTCGAGGATCATGTTGGCCGGCTTGTCGGGGTCGGGCCAGGTCAGCATCTGCTCGGCGGCCCACCAGTACTCCTCGAGCGTCTCGCCCTTCCACGCGAACACCGGTACGCCCTGGGGCTCTTCGGGAGTGCCGTACGGGCCGACGACCACCGCGGCCGCGGCGTGGTCCTGGGTCGAGAAGATGTTGCACGACGCCCACCGGACTTCAGCGCCCAGGGCGGTCAGGGTTTCGATCAACACCGCGGTTTGCACGGTCATGTGCAGCGAGCCCGAAATTCGCGCACCCTTCAACGGCGCGACCTCTGCGTATTCGCGACGCAGCGACATCAGACCGGGCATCTCATGCTCGGCCAGCCGAATCTCCTTGCGGCCGAAGTCCGCTAGCGACAGATCGGCGATCTTGAACTCGATGCCGTTACGAACGTCGGGGGTCAGCGAATTTTCGGTCGTCGTCATAGCGTGTTTCATCCTTCTCAGGGCTCAGCGGATCCAAGCGGTACTTAGCTTAGGTATGTTCTTCCGCCACTGTAGTCGGCGGCGCTGCGCCCAGCAGGTCAGGGCACGTTGATGACGCCGTGACGCTCGACGAACGGCGCCATCAACCGCGCCAGATCGGCGGCGACGTCGTGGTCGGCCTCCGGCGGCATCGACACGTAGCTCAAGCACAGCCTGACGATGGCACGTGCCAGCACACCGGCGTCCTCATTACTGGTCGCCACCCAGGTCTGGGTGAATGCCAAGGTCAGCCGGGCCGACGCGCGGGTGATGATGGGCGCACTGTCGGTGGTAATGATCTGCAGCAGATCCGGCTTGGCGACACCGGTCAACAACGAGATCACCAACGGGTCCGCCGCCGATTCTGCGAAAAAGGCACGAAACCCCTGCAGGAACGCTTCGTAGATGTTGCCGACGTTGGCCTCCAGGGCGGCATGGACGGTGTCGACCAGGCGGTCTGCCAGGCGCAGGGCGTAGCCCTGCGCGAGGCCCTGCCGTGAGCCGAACTCGTTGTAGATGGTCTGCCGGCTGATGCCCGCGGCGCGGGCCACGTCGGACAGCGTGATGGCAGACCAGTCCCGGGTCAGCAGCAGGTCCCGCATCGCATCCAGCACCGAGTCACGCAGCAGGACGCGCGATGCCTCGGCGTAGGGCATCCGCTTCACAGGCGCGACGATAGCGCTCACGACCGCGCGACCTCTACCATCTCGAAGTCGGATTTGGCCGCGCCGCAGTCCGGGCAGCTCCAGTCCTCGGGGATGTCGTCCCAGCGGGTGCCGGGCTCGATGCCGTCTTCCGGCCAGCCCAGCGCCTCGTCGTACTCGAAGCCGCACTGGATGCAGCGGAACAGTTTGTAGTCCGTCATTTGTTTGCACTAATCCTTTCTGGCCTTCTCGAAGTCGACTTTCTCGCGCACCGCGCAGTCCGGACAGCACCAGTCGTCGGGAATCTGCTCCCACGGTGTGCCCGCTGGAAAGCCTTCCCTGGCATCACCTTTGGCCTCGTCATAGACGTAGTCGCAGACCGGGCACCGATAGGCAGCCATCATGCTGCGGCCCCGTAACGTGCCAGCAGCTTCTCCCGCAGCCGCGGCTGCAGGTTAACCCTGGTGATGTCGCCGTCGTAGTGCTCGAGCACCCGGTGGTCCATCACCTTGCGCCACAACAGCGGGAAGTAGGTCAGCGAGATCATCGACGCGTATCCACTGGGCAGGTTGGGCGCGCCCTCCATGCTGCGTAGCGTCTGGTAGCGGCGGGTGGGGTTGGCGTGGTGATCGCTGTGCCGCTGCAGGTGGTACAGGAACAGGTTGGTAACGATGTGGTCGGAGTTCCAGCTGTGCACCGGCGCGCAGCGCTCGTAGCGGCCGTTGGCGTTCTTTTGCCGCAGCAGTCCGTAGTGCTCGAGGTAATTGACCGCCTCCAGGAGGCTGAAGCCGAAGACCGCCTGGATGATCACGAACGGGATCAGCGCCGGGCCGAACACCGCGATCAGCACACCCCACAACACCACCGACATCGCCCAGGCGTTGAGCACGTCGTTAGACAGATACGTCTTGGGGTTCCACGGGCTGACGCCCAGCCGGCGCAGCCGCGTTGCCTCCAGTCGCAACGCCGAGCGCAGACTGCCAAAAACGCTGCGCGGCAGGAACTCCCAGAAGGTCTCCCCGAAGCGGGCCGAAGCCGGGTCCTCCGGAGTCGAGACGCGCACGTGGTGGCCGCGGTTGTGCTCGATGTAGAAATGCCCGTAGCAGGTCTGCGCCAGGGTGATCTTGGACAGCCAGCGCTCTAGCGAATCCTTCTTGTGCCCCATCTCGTGCGCGGTGTTGATGCCGACGCCGCCGAGCACGCCGACCGACAGCGCCACACCAAGCTTGCCCGCCCAGCTCAACGCGCCGTCAAAGCCGAGCCAGCTCAGGTTCGATGCAGTGAACAAATAGGCGCCCAAGATCACGCTGAGGTACTGGAACGGGATGTAGATGTAGGTGCAGTACCGGTAGTACTTGTCGTTCTCCAGCTGTTCCATCACCTCGTCGGGCGGGTTCTGCCCGTCGGGCCCGAAGCCTAGGTCGAGAATGGGCAGCAGGATGTAGAGCAGGATCGGCCCGATCCACAACGGCACCTGCGCGGCGGTGTGCCAGCCGAATTGGTTCATCCCCCAGATGAGCGGCAGCATCACGAACAGCGCCGTGGGGGCGATCAGTCCGATGAGCCACAGATGGCGCTTCTTATCCCGCCAGACCGGCGTCTCAGCGACTTCAGATACTTGGCTTATTTGGGGTCTGAGTGCGGTCATATGCCAAACCTCCTTGTGAGTCATACCACGCTGAGGTTGGACAATACGCATCTCTGCGTCTCATGTCTAGACAAAAGGTGATGATTTGTAAAGTCTCTACGTCATTGCGCTGCTCGCGTCGACATCAGGGTCGGCTTCGCGGTTAGCTTCTACGTGGGCCTCCGAGGCCTCCCGGCGGCCCTGCACCGAGTGCCGGTACCCGTAGCCGACATAGATCCCGGTTCCCACCACCAGCCAGATGCCGAACCTGACCCAGGTCAGCGCGGTGAGGTTCACCATCAGCCACACACACGCGCATATCGAGGCGATCGGTAGCAACGGCACCCACGGAGCCCGGAAGCCACGCTCCAGGTCCGGCCGGCTCCGGCGCAGGACCATGACGCCGGCTGACACCAGGACAAACGCGAACAGCGTTCCGACGTTGACCATCTCCTCGAGCTTGGCCATCGGGAACACCGACGCCGTCATGGCCACCACCACCGCAACCAGCACGGTGATCCGGACGGGGGTGCCGTGCGAACCGGTCTTGGCCAGCGGTCGCGGCAAGAGCCCGTCGCGCGCCATCGCGAACAAGACCCGGCACTGCCCGAGCATCAGCACCATCACCACAGTGGTCAGCCCCGCCAACGCCCCGATGGCAATGATTTTGCTCGCCCAGTGCACCCCGTTCGCGGTGAATGCAGTGGCCAGGTTGGCCTGGCCCTTACCCGGGACAGTCTTGAGCTGGGTGTAGGAAACCATGCCGGACAGCACGATCGAGACCGCGACGTAGAGGACGGTCACGATCGCCAGCGACGCCAGGATCCCTTTCGGGACGTCGCGCTGGGGGTGCTTGGTTTCCTCGGCCATGGTGGCCACGATGTCGAATCCGATAAACGCGAAGAACACGATCGATGCCCCCGCCAACACGCCGTACCAGCCGTAGTGGCTGCTGTGCGCCCCGGTCAGCAGCGACAGCACCGACTGATCGATGCCGCGTGCGTCGCGACCGGCTTCTGGCTTCGGAATGAACGGCGAGTAGTTGGAGCCCTTGATGTAGAAGGCGCCAACCACCACGACCAACACCACCACCGACACCTTGATGCCGGTGACCACGGCGGAAAACCTCGACGACAACTTGGTCCCCAGGGCGATCAGGGTCGCCACCACCGAGACGATCAGCAGCGCGCCCCAGTCGAGCTCGACCGATCCGAATTTAGTTGTGCCACCTGCGAATCCGAATACCGTGCCCAAGTAGCTCGACCAGCCTTTGGACACGACAGCGGCGCCGATCGCCAATTCCAGCAGCAGGTTCCAGCCGATGATCCAGGCAAGGAACTCCCCGACGGTGGCATAGGAAAAGGTGTACGCGCTGCCCGCCACCGGCAGCGTCGAGGCGAATTCGGCGTAGCACAGCGCCGCCAGCGCGCAGGTAACCGCCGCGATCACAAACGAAATCCAGATGGCCGGGCCGGTGATGTCGCCGGCGGTCGACGCGGTAACGGTGAAAATACCGGCGCCGATCACCACCGCGACCCCGAACACCACCAGGTCCCACCAGGTGAGGACCTTGCGTAGCCGAGTGTCCGGCTCGTCGGTATCGGCGATCGATTGCTCGACCGACTTCGTGCGCCATCGATTGGCCATCCACCCGCCCTTTCATCACCGGTTGGACCGCACAGTACTGGGTACTCTGCGCAGATGCCGGACAGCGGAAAAAACACGACGGACCGCGCGGTGGTCATCGGGGCCAGCATCGCGGGTTTGTGCGCCGCGCGGGTGCTGTCGGATTCCTATTCCCGGGTGACCGTCTACGAACGCGACGAGTTGCCGAGCGCACCGGCCAACCGCGCGACAGTCCCTCAGGACCGACATTTGCACATGCTGATGGCCCGCGGCGCAATCGAATTCGAGAGCCTGTTTCCGGGCCTGCTGAAGGACATGGTGGCCGCGGGCGTGCCCATGCTGCAGAACCGGCCGGACTGCATCTACCTGGGCGCCGCGGGCCATGTCCTTGGCACGGGCCACACCCTGCGCGACGAATTCACCGCTTACGTGCCCAGCCGGCCGCATCTGGAGTGGCAGCTGCGCAGACGGGTCCAAGACATCGACAACGTCGAAATCGTTCGGCGCTCCGTCGCCCAGCCGCGGTTCGACCATGCGCAGCAGCGGGTGACCGGTGTGCTGTTGGATTCCGCCGGCCCGGAAGGCCCGGAATTTGTAGGCGCCGACCTCATCGTCGACGCGGCGGGACGTGGCACCAGGCTGCCGGTGTGGTTGACGCAGTGGGGATATGCGCGCCCAGCCGAAGAAACAATAGACATCGGCATCAGCTACGCCACCCACCAGTTCCGCCTCGCGGAGGACCTGATCCAAGAGAAGGTGGTGGTCGCCGGCGCCTCCCACGACCAGTCGCTCGGGCTGGGCATGCTGTGCTACGAGGACGGCACCTGGGTGCTGACCACCTTCGGGGTCGCCCACGCCAAACCGCCGGCGACTTTCCCGGGATGCTTGCGCTGGCCGACGAGCTGCTTCCGGCCCATTTCACCGCCGCGCTGGCGAAGGCCGAACCCTTCGGCGGCCCGGCATTCCATGCTTTTCCGGCCAGCAGATGGCGCCGTTATGACAAGCTGGACCGCTTCCCGGCCGGAATCGTCCCGTTCGGTGATGCCGTAGCCAGCTTCAACCCCACCTTCGGGCAAGGCATGACGATGACGTCGCTGCAGGCTGGCAATCTGCGACGCGCTCTGCAATCCCCGGACGACGAACTGGCCGCGGAACTGAATCGGGCCACCGCCAAGACCACTTTCCCGGTGTGGATGATGAACGCCATCGCCGACGTCACCTTCCACCATGCCGGCGCAGACCCCATCCCCCGGTGGTGGCGACCGGTCGGTGCGTTGTTCGACCAATTCCTCGGCGCAGCCGAGACCGAACCCGTTCTGGCCGAATGGTTTTTGCGCCGGTTCTCTCTTCTCGACAGCCTGTACATGGTGCCGCCTCCGCGGATGATCGGCCGTGCCATCGCGCACAATATGGGGCTGTGGCTGCGCGAGCGCCGGCAGGCCGCCAAAGACCGGCGGCGAGCCGTCACAACCCTACGGTCGCCCTGAACAGCTTGGCCGGCTCCCGCGCGACCAGCCGGATCGGGCCGTCGTCGGCCGCCACCCAGGCCGCCATTCCCCGTTCCAGCGTGAGCGACCCGGACTTGGCGTGCACCGCCGTGCAACCCTCGATGCACAACAAGATCTGCGGGCCCTCATGGCAGCACGACGCGTCGACCTCATGACCGAGATACTCGCCTTCGAGCGCCAACAGCGCGACCGCGAACTCGTCTGTCGGGGTCTCATAAACCAGTCCGAACCCCTCGCGGTGGGTGTGCGGCCTCAGCTGCGCCTCGGCGGTTGGGGTGAAGTCCAGCACCCGCAGCAGTTCGGGCACATCGACGTGCTTGGGGGTCAGGCCTCCGCGTAACACGTTGTCGGAGTTGGCCATTACCTCCACGCCAACACCACGCATATAGGCATGCAAATTGCCGGCCGGCAGGAAGATCGCTTCGCCAGGGGCCAGGCTGATGCGGTTGAGCAACAATGCCGCCAGCACCCCGGCGTCGCCGGGATAGCGTTCGCCGAGTTCGAGCACCGTCTTGGCTTCGGCCGCAAATTCTGTTGCTCCGGAGCTGACGTAGTGGATGGCACCGTCCAGCACGGCAGGCACCAGCACGTCGAGGTCGGGCTGGGGTGCGGTGATCCAGGTGGTGAACAGCGCACGCAGACCGTCCGCGTCGGACTGGTCGTTCAGCAAATCGATGAAGGGGTCAAGGTCGGAGACAGCCAACACCCGCAGCAGTTCGGTGGTGCGGGACGCCTGACGAAATCCGGCCAGCGCCTCGAACGACTGCAGCGCCACCAACAACTCGGGCTTGTGAGAAGTATCGCGGTAGTTGCGGACCGGTGAGGACACCGGAATGCCCAGCCGCTCCTCACGCAGGTAACCCTCGACCGCTTGCTCGGCACTCGGATGGGCCTGTAGCGACAGCGGCTCGTCGGCCGCCAGCACCTTGACCAGGAACGGCAGCACGTCACCGAACCGGGCTCGCGACCCGGGGCCGAGCTGTCCCTCCGGATCGGCGGCCAGCGCGTCCAGCAGCGAGATTTCGCCCTTCCCCGTTTCCAGCCAGGCCGGGTCACCCGGGTGCGCGCCGAACCAGAGCTCGGCCTCCGGGTGAGCCGCCGGCACCGCACGCCCGGTGAATTCGGCGATAGCGGTGCGCGATCCCCATGCGTACGTCCGTAAGGCCCCGCGTAGCAGTTCCACTTGTCTATCTATCCCCGCACCAGTCGCATGTAAACCGCGGCCATCTCCAACCGAACGGCCAATACTGCCAGTTGCTGCTCGGCGCTCCCGGCGCCGGTCGGCGCGCGAAAACCACCGGCTAATCCGCTAGGCCCGGCCGAGCCGCCGGACTCATCGGGCACATCCGGCACATCCTCGGCCGCGACCAGGTCGATGTTGTCGAGCCCGGCGACCCGAGCCGCCACCACCGTCCGCTCGGCGGCCAACGTCAGCGCCAACACCCGGAGCCGCTCGGGCAGTGGTCCGTCGATCTCTTCGTCGTGAAAGAGAGCATCCGCCGCATCCCGGAAACCGTTGGGCATCCCGTCGCGCAGCGCCACAACGGCATCCGCCAGCCCGGTAGCGGCAGCCACCTGGTGCGCGATCCGCAGCAGGACAGAACTGCCATGCCGGGCCAGCGCGAGCGTCGCGGCGCAGTCGCCGGCCAGCGCCACCCGGCGATCGGACACGCGCGCGGCAATTGTCTTGGCCGGATTGGTGAATAGCTCACGGCCGGCGCTGTTGCGCAGCGCCTCGGCGTCCAGCTCGTCGGCGAGAAACCCCAGATCAATCCTCGGTCTGGGGTCCACGGTCTGCAAAGCGGCCAGACCGGCGGCCAGGTACCGGCACAATCCGAACTCATCGGGAACCCAGAGGCGTGGCGCCAGCACCGCGGCGCGGCCGGCGGTGGAGTCCCGCAGCGGACCCTCATACGGTGCCACCACGACAACCCGCGCGCCGCGGCGCACCCCGATCGATGCCGCGGTGACCAGTGCGGGATCGCCGGGGTCGTCGCCGGCGACGATCAGCACGTCAAGCGGACCGACCCAGGGCGGCGCCTCGCCGGTGACCGCGATCGGCTCGGAGGCCGCGCCACCCAGCGTCGCAGCCAGGATGGCCCCCGCAGTCTGGGCGGTACCGCGGCCGGCCACCCAGATCACGCTGCGTGGATGGTCGTCAGCACGCAGCGCGTTCAGTGCGCCTTCGTCGGCCGCGGCAGCAATGGTGCGTACCTGCGCGCCGGCCGACGATGCGGCCCGCAGCAGACCGTCCCGGTCGGCGGCAAGCAGGCCCTCGGTGTCTTCGAGGTCGATCGCCCGGGTGGCGTTCACGGTCCAGCCTCTCCGCCCGCCGTCTGGGCAGCGATCTCGGCGCTGACCTGCGCAACCACTGCGTCGACGTCCTCGACCGTGCGACCCTCCACATTGAGCCGCAGCAACGGCTCGGTGTTGGAGCTGCGCAGGTTGAACCAGCTGCCGTCGCCCAAATCGACCGTCACCCCGTCCAGGTGATCGATGGACTGGATCCGGCTGCCGAAACACTTCAACACCGCGTCCATACAGCACGACGCGTCCGTCACTTTGAAGTTGATCTCGCCGGACGATTCATAGCGTTGGTAGTCGGCGGTCAACTCCGACAACGGCCGTGGCTGCTCGCCCAGGGCGGCCAGCACATGCAGCGCGGCCAGCATCCCGGAGTCAGCGCCCCAGAAATCACGGAAGTAGTAGTGCGCTGAATGTTCACCGCCGAAAATCGCACCGGTGTCGGCCATCAGCGCCTTGATGTAGGAGTGCCCGACCCGAGAGCGCAGCGGTGTGCCGCCGCGCTCGCTGACGAGTTCGGGCACCGCACGGGACGTGATCACGTTGTGGATGATCGTGGCGCCGATCTCCCGGTTGAGCTCGCGGGCGGCCACTAGGCTGGTCACCGTTGACGGCGACACGGGCCGACCGCGTTCGTCAACCACAAAGCACCGGTCGGCGTCCCCGTCGAAGGCCAGCCCGATATCAGCGCCGGTGTCGCGCACGTAGGCCTGCAGGTCCACCAGGTTAGCCGGGTCGAGCGGGTTGGCTTCGTGATTGGGAAACGAGCCGTCGAGCTCGAAGTACAACGGCAACAAGGTGATCGAGTCGATCGCTCCCAGCACGGCAGGCGCGGTGTGACCAGCCATGCCGTTGCCGGCGTCCACGGCCACCCGCAACGGACGCAGCCCAGAAGTGTTCACCAGCGAACGCAGGAACGCCCCGTAGTCAGCCAGCACATCCTGATCGGCGATGGTTCCTGGCTGCCCGTCATATTGCGCGACTCCGGCGATCACGTCGTCGCTGATGACGCTCAGCCCGGTATCGGCACCGACTGGCAAGGCGGCGGCCCGGCACAGCTTGATGCCGTTGTAGGCTGCCGGGTTGTGGCTAGCGGTGAACACCGCGCCGGGGCAGTCCAGCAGCCCCGAGGCGAAATAAAGCTGATCGGTGGACGACAAACCAATTCTCACCACATCCAGTCCCTGGCTGGTTACCCCGGCGGCGAAAGCAGCGGCCAGCGTGGGCGAACTGTCCCGCATGTCGTGGCCGATCACCACCCGTCGCGCGCCCTCGGCACGCATCAGCTTGGCGAATGCGGCCCCCAGATCGGTGACCAACGACTCATCGATCTCTTCACCGACCAGCCCGCGCACGTCATAAGCCTTGACGACACGGTGGACAGTCGCGGCGGGCCGAGACATGCGGAACTCCTGACGACGTGGACTCTTGGCCGTCAGCCTATCGGCCCGGGGGAAACACGGGCAGTACGGTGCGCAAGCGTTCGGCGCTGCGCTAGTCGGCAGGATCGGGCAACACCCGCAGATGTCCGCGGCGGCGTCCGGAACGATGCTCGGGTGGCGCGAGCAGACCACTGCTCGGCGCGGTGGCTTGGGCTCCGGCGTGGTGAATGTAAGGATCTGTGGGGGCACCACCCGCTCGCGGGGGAAACCCGTTCAATGGCTCGCCGGTTCCGCCCCCGTAGGGCAGGCCCCTATCGCTCGGGCGGCCCTCGCGCACCGCGTCCGCCAGGGCGACCAGGTCGTCCTCGTCGGGATTGGTGGGAAGCGGGCCGGCGTGGCGCACGAGTTCCCATCCGCGGGGTGCCGTGATCCGGCCGGCATGGCCGACGCACAAATCCCACGAATGCGGTTCCCGCGCGGTAGCGAGTGGACCTACCACTGCCGTCGAGTCCGAGTAGACGAACGTCAAGGTCGCCACGGCATAGTGCGGACACCCGGGCCGGCAACAGCGACGGGGAACGTTCACGACCGAAAGGCTATCGTGCGGAAACGCCGCCGAAGCGCCGGACACGCGCAACCGTTCGACCCGCGATGTTCAACCGTTACCATCGGCGCGTGGGCGATTCGCGCAGCTCCCCGCGCAACGATCGGTCAAAGGGCCGATCGGCTGCATACCGAGCCTCCCGAAGAGGCCGAGATATGCGCGGTCCGCTACTGCCGCCGACAGTGCCGGGATGGCGCAGCCGGGCCGAGCGGTTCGACATGGCAGTACTGGAAGCCTACGAACCCATCGAGCGGCGCTGGCAGGATCGGCTGTCGGATCTCGACGTCGCGGTCGACGAGATCCCGCGCATCACTGCCAAAGACCCCGACAGCGTGCAGTGGCCACCCGAGGTCATCGCTGACGGACCGATCGCGTTGGCCCGTTTGATCCCGGCCGGCGTCGACGTCCGCGGCAATGCCACGCGGGCACGAATTGTCTTGTTCCGCAAGCCGATCGAGCGACGGGCCAAGGATACCGTCGAACTTGGCGAGTTGCTGCACGAGATCCTGGTGGCTGAGGTGGCCATCTATCTGGACGTCGAGCCCTCAGTCATCGACCCGACGATCGACGACGAATAACCCGGCGCTGCGGTCTCGCGTCAGATGACGCCGCGTTTGAGGCGGCGACGCTCGCGTTCGGAAAGCCCGCCCCAGATGCCGAAGCGCTCGTCATGTGCCAGGGCGTACTCCAGGCACTCATGACGAACCTCGCAACCCAGGCAGATCTTCTTGGCCTCGCGGGTGGAGCCGCCCTTTTCCGGAAAGAAGGCCTCGGGATCTGTTTGTGCGCACAGTGCGCGGTCCTGCCATTGGTCGGTGGTTGACGGCGGCAACGGCTCGGGTTCGAATGCGACTGGCGCGTCAGGAACCACAGTCAAGTGCGGCCGGGCAATTGGCGCCGGCGCGGAGCCAATAGTGGTGCGCGGTGTGCCTGCCATAACGCCCCGAAGGTGCTCATAAGACATGCGTCGTCCGCCTCCTCAGCTTGATTTGAGAGAAGTGAATGTTTCCCACTGTTCTGATGTACAGACAATTCGAACAAGTGATCGAAACTCGGTCTGCGACACCGGAACCGGCCGGCCAACCGGGAATGACACTTATGTGATTAGACACGGGTTGATCTGCCGGGTCAAGCATTACGGCGCATTTCCATATCATCTCGTGACCAAATTTCGGCGTTTCTGTAGTTTCCGGGCCTTCGGCGTGTCGGTCACACCGCTCACAACTTCCCCCACAAGTGGGTGGGGTCCCCGCTCTGCAGGGGAGTGCCCCCACCCCGCAAGCGGGGGGACCCCCATTTTGAGGTCGTCAGAAATGGGCCCGCTTATCGCCCGCTACCGCATTGTCGTTGGGCGGTACTGTCGTGCGATGTGAAGGTCACCGTTCTGGTCGGTGGGGTCGGCGGCGCCCGCTTCCTGCTGGGGGTCCAGCAGTTGCTCGGGCTGGGTCAGTTCAGCGCCCGGGGGCGCCAAGACACCGTCGCCAACAGCCACGAGCTAACTGCGATCGTCAACATCGGCGACGACGCCTGGATCCACGGGCTGCGCGTCTGCCCGGATTTGGACACCTGCATGTACACCTTAGGTGGAGGCGTCGACCCGCAGCGAGGCTGGGGTCACCGCGACGAAACCTGGCACGCCAAGGAGGAATTGGCGCGCTACGGTGTGCAGCCAGACTGGTTCCAACTGGGCGACCGCGATCTGGCCACCCATCTGGTGCGCACCCAGATGCTGCGGGCCGGCTACCCGCTGTCGCAGATCACCACGGCGCTGTGCGACCGCTGGCAACCGGGCGCACGGCTGCTGCCGGCCAGCGATGACCGTTGCGAGACCCATGTGGTGATCACCGATCCGGCCGACGACAGCCGGCGGGCGATCCACTTCCAGGAGTGGTGGGTGCGCTACCGGGCCCGGGTACCCACGCACAGCTTCGCGTTTGTCGGCGCTGAAAAGGCCGGCGCCGCAACTGAAGCACTAGCGGCCATCGCCGACGCCGATGTCATCCTGCTGGCACCGTCCAACCCGGTGGTGAGCGTCGGCGCCATCCTGGCCGTCCCCGGCATTCGCGCTGCGTTGCGGGCGGCCACCGCCCCGGTAGTCGGCTACTCGCCGATCATCGGTGGAAAGCCGTTGCGCGGCATGGCCGATGAATGCCTTACCGTGATCGGGGTCGAGTCCACCGCAGAGGCGGTTGGCCGGCATTATGGGGCGCGCCGCACGACCGGGATACTGGATTGCTGGCTGGTGCATGAGGGTGACCAGGCCGAAATCGAGGGGGTCGCGGTGCGCTCGATACCGCTGTTGATGCGCGATCCGAAGGCGACGGCTGAGATGGTCAGCGCCGGACTGGACCTTGCGGGCGTGGCGGCGTGACCGGTCCGGGTTCGGGGAGTCCTCAAAATTTCAGGCCACCGGAACATGGCACGGCATCGACGGTTGAGATCCTGCCCGTCCCCGGGCTCCCCGAATTCCGGCCTGGCGATGATCTGAGTGTGGCCGTCGCCGCGGCTGCGCCCTGGCTGCGCGACGGCGACGTCGTGGTGGTGACCAGCAAGGTGGTGTCCAAATGCGAGGGCCGGCTGGTACCGGCACCGCAGGATGCCGAGGAGCGGGATGCACTGCGACGCAAGCTGGTCGACGACGAAGCGGTGCGCGTGTTGGCGCGCAGAGGCCGAACCTTGATCACCGAGAACCGGCTCGGTCTGGTTCAGGCCGCCGCCGGCGTGGACGGTTCCAACGTCGGGCGGGACGAACTGGCGCTGCTTCCGGTCGACCCCGACGCCAGCGCTGCGGTGCTGCGCACCGGGCTGCGCGAGCGGCTCGGCGTCGACGTCGCCGTGGTCATCACCGACACGATGGGCCGCGCCTGGCGCAACGGCCAGACCGACGCGGCAGTGGGCGCGGCCGGTCTGGCTGTGCTACACAGCTATTCGGGAGCCGTCGACCGATATGGCAACCAGCTGCTCGTCACCGAGATCGCGATCGCCGATGAGGTCGCGGCGGCCGCCGATCTGGTCAAGGGCAAATTGACCGCCATGCCGGTGGCCGTGGTGCGCGGGCTCACCATTGCCGACGATGGCACGACGGCCCGGCAACTGCTGCGACCGGGCGACGAAGACCTGTTCTGGCTCGGCACCGCCGAAGCCCTCGATATGGGTCGCCAGCAGGCCCAGCTGTTACGCAGGTCGGTGCGCCGGTTCAGCGACGAGCCGGTGCCGCCGGACCTGGTCGAGGCGGCCGTCGCCGAGGCCCTCACCGCGCCGGCCCCACACCACACCCGGCCGATACGGTTCGTGTGGCTGCAGACTCCAGCCACCCGCACCCGGCTGCTGGACCGGATGAAAGACAAGTGGCGCTTAGACCTCGCCGGTGACGGCAGGCCCGCGGACGCGATACAGCGGCGGGTGGCGCGCGGCCAGACCCTTTATGACGCACCCGAGGTCGTCATCCCGATGTTGGTCCCCGACGGCGCCCACGCCTATCCCGACGCCGCCCGCACCGATGCCGAGCACACCATGTTCACGGTCGCCGTCGGAGCCGCCGTGCAGGCCCTGTTGGTCGCGCTGGCGGTGCGCGGCCTGGGCAGCTGCTGGATCGGCTCGACGATCTTTGCCGCCGACCTGGTCCGCGCCGAGCTCGAGCTGCCCGCCGACTGGGAGCCGTTGGGCGCCATCGCGATCGGCTACCCCGAACAGCCGGCGGGGTTGCGCGATCCGGCGCGAATCGCCGACTTGCTGATCCGCAAGTGAGCGTTCAGTCCGGAGATACTCGACCCGTGAGGTACGCGGGCAAGGCGGCGGCATCGGCTGACAAGGTTCGCGGCGGCTACTACACGCCACCTGCCGTGGCCCGCTTCCTTGCCCGCTGGGTCGGAGAAGCCGGGCACAAGATTCTGGAGCCGTCCTGCGGCGACGGCGCAATCCTGCGCGAGCTGGCCCAGCTCAGTAGCCGAGCACACGGCGTGGAACTCGTCGCGAACGAGGCGGTGAAGTCGCGAGAGTTCGCTCCCGTCGACGCCGAGAACCTGTTCACCTGGCTGGCCAAGACCGAGGCCGCCGGCTGGGATGGAGTCGCGGGCAACCCGCCCTACATCCGTTTCGGCAACTGGGCGGCCGACCAGCGAGATCCGGCTTTGGAACTGATGAGGAGCCAGGGTCTGCGCCCCAGCAGGTTGACCAATGCCTGGGTCCCCTTCGTCGTCGCGAGCACAGTATTGGTGCGCGACGGCGGACGCGTGGGGCTGGTGCTTCCGGCCGAGTTGCTCCAAGTCACCTATGCCGCACAGTTGCGGGACTTCCTGCTGAGCCGGTTCTGTGAGATCACGCTGCTGACATTCGAGCGATTGGTGTTCGACGGCATCCTGCAAGAAGTCGTGTTGTTCTGCGGAGTCATCGGTGCGGGCCCCGCGCGAATACGCACGGTCCATCTCACCGATGCCGATTCACTGGCGCGGGTTGATCTCAACGTCGAGTCCGCTCCCGCGCTGCTGCACGAAAAGGAGAAGTGGACCAAGTATTTCCTGGACCCGGCTGCGATCCAGCTGCTGCGAACGCTCAGGGGATCCGAGGCCATGACCCGGCTCGGGTCTATCGCCGACGTGGACGTGGGCATCGTGACAGGCCGCAACAGCTTCTTCACCTTTACCGATGCGCAAGCCGACGAACTCGGATTGAGGCCACACTGCGTGCCGCTGGTCTCGCGCAGCACCCAACTGTCCGGCCTGGTTTACGACGCCGACTGCCGGGCAGCCGATGTCGCCGCCGGGCACCGGACCTGGCTGCTCAACGCGCCCCGCAAACCGAACGATCCCGCTCTGGTCGCCCACATCGACGCCGGTGAAGCCGCCGGCGTCCACCGGGGCTACAAGTGCTCGATCCGCAAGCCGTGGTGGAGCACACCGTCGCTGTGGGTTCCCGACCTCTTTATGCTGCGCCAGATCCACCTGGCGCCGCGGCTGACCGTCAATGGCGCCGCGGCGACGAGCACGGACACGGTGCATCGGGTCCGGCTCGCCCCGCACGCAGACCCCCACATAGACCCGAACGCACTTGCCGCGGTGTTCCACAACAGCGCGACATTCGCCTTCGCCGAGATCATGGGCCGCAGTTATGGTGGAGGCATCTTGGAGCTGGAACCCGCAGAAGCCGAGCAGCTACCCATTCCCCCACCGGCACGTGCCAGCGCCGAACTCGCCTGCGACATCGATCTCTTACTGAAGGCCAACGAAATCGAGAAGGCGCTCGACATCGTCGACCGTCAGGTTCTGATCGACGGACTCGGCTTGTCGGGCGACGTCGTGGCGGAATGTCGCGCGGCCTGGGTTTCCCTTCGGGATCGCAGGACAGGGCGGGGATCCCGTTGAGCATCCGGGATTCGGCGATCTCGATGCTCACCGACTGGCAGGCGCCCGATCCGGCCCAGGATTCGTTGCGGCACGCCGTCCTGGCCTTCGTGCACGGCCGTACCGATGCCTGCCGTCGCGAGTGCGTACCGGGCCACGTCACCGCTTCGGCGCTGGTGCTCGATGACACCGGCAACAAGGTGCTGCTGACCTTGCACCCCCGCCTTGGCCGTTGGGTGCAACTCGGCGGGCACTGCGATGACGACGACGCCGACATTGTCGCCGCGGCACTGCGCGAGGCCACCGAGGAATGCGGTGTCGCCGGTCTGCGCATCGCGCCCGAACTGGCGGCTGTGCATGTTCACCCGGTCGTGTGCTCGCTGGGCGTGCCAACTCGCCATCTCGACCTGCAATTTGTGGCACATGCGCCACCCGACGCGCAGATCGCAATCAGCGACGAGTCCGAAGACTTGCGGTGGTGGCCGGCAGACGCGTTGCCGGACGGTACCGATCACGCGTTGGCCTACCTGGTCGCCCGCGCCCGCGCCAATCGTTAGCCGCCGAGATCGACGTCAGCGCGGAAAAGGGCTAAGCCACACGCTACCGTCGATCTCGGCGGTATCCACGGCGGGAAAGCGCCCGGTACACCCGGGCAACGATGTCATCGGGGCGATGCTCGGCGACGACCCGGATCACGACCCAGCCCTGGTCCTGAATCGTCGTCAGTCGATCGATGTCTTTGACGAATTGCCTCCGGTCGGTGCGGTGTTGGTCACCGTCATACTCGACAGCGACCATGTAGTCCTCCCAGCCCATGTCCAGCACACCCACAAGTCGCAAGCCAAGGTGAATCGGTATCTGCGTGGTTGGTTTCGGCAAACCAGCGTCGATGAAAAGCAGCCGCAACCAGCTTTCCTTCGGCGATGCAGCGCCACCATCTGCGAGCTGCAGCACGTCCCTGAGCCGTCGCAGACCTCGCGCGCCCGGTATCGCTTTGCCAGTACGGAGACGTCTTCGAAAGAGAACGGGGTGGCGCGCATGAGCGCATCGAGTCGCGCGAGGGCCTGACCGCGAGGCAGATGACGGCCGAGGTCGAACGCGGTGCGGGCGACTGACGTCACCGGAAGCGTGACCGAGCGCCGCGTGACCTGTGTGACTTCGTCGGCACCGAGCGTTTCATTGCGGACGATCAGTCCGCACTGCGGGCGGGCGCTTTTCGCGACGAGTTCAACGGACGTGTCCGCGTCAACCCACTGAGCTCCGTGCAGCGCCGACGCCGCAGCACCTGCGATCACTCCCCGCCGACGCGACCATAGCCAGGCACCCACTGTGCGATCGTCTAGCGACGTTTCACCCCACTTTGGTACGTAGACGTCACGAAAGATCGTCCGATACCACCGGCGTAGCTGGTAGTCGTTCAACGCGGCGGCAGCGATCGCTTCGCTATCTATGAACACGTCCCCCATGAGGGGATGGTGGACTGGGCCACCGACATATTCACTTCAGATCGACGCCAGCGCGGAAAAGTTCGAGTAGCGCGTCGCGGTGGCGTCGATCTCGACGCAAAACAAAGTCAGACATCGGATGAGTAACGGATCCCGCCGTCGGGAATGGAGACGCCGGGCCACACCCGGGCGCCGCGCAGCAGCTCGCAGCGCGCGCCGATGTCGGCGCCGTCGCCGATCACCCCATCGCGGATCAGCGCCCGCGGACCGATGCGGACACCGAAACCGATGATCGAGCGCTCGATTGTGCTGCCGGCCTCGACCTTGACGCCGTCGAAAATGACCGCGCCGTCCAGCCGGACACCGGGGCCGATCTCGGCGCCCCGCCCGACGACCGTGCCGCCGATCAGCACCGCGCCGGGAGACACCGCCGCGCCGTCGTGCACCAACTGCTCGCCGCGGTGGCCGTGCAGGGCCGGTGACGGAGCGATCCCGCGCACCAGATCCGCCGATCCGCGAACGAAGTCTTCCGGTGTGCCCATGTCCCGCCAGTACGTGGCATCGACGTAGCCGCAGATCTTGACGTCCGGGTCGGACAGCAGGGCCGGGAACACCTCGCGTTCGACCGAGACCTCGCGGCCCCGCGGGATCCGGTCGATGATCTTGCGTTCGAAGACATAGCAGCCTGCGTTGATCTGGTCGGTCGGCGGATCCTGCGTCTTCTCCAGGAACGCGGTCACCCGGCCGTCTTCGGTGGGCACGCAGCCGAACGCCCGTGGGTCACCCACCCGCACCAGGTGCAAGGTGACGTCGGCCTGGTTGGTTCGGTGGAACTGAAGCAGCTGGCCCAGATCGGCGCCGGAGAGCACGTCACCGTTGAACACCATCACGGTGTCGTGACGCAGCTGGCCGGCGACGTTGGCGATGCCGCCGCCGGTCCCCAACGGACTCTCCTCGGTCACATAGTCGATCTGCAGGCCCAGTTTGGACCCGTCGCCGAACTCCGCCTCGAACACCGCGGCCTGATAGGACGTGCTCAGGATTACGTGCTCGATGCCGGCCGCGGCGATCCGCGACAGCAAATGGGTGAGAAACGGCAGCCCGGCGGTCGGCAGCATGGGCTTGGGCGCCGAGAGTGTCAGCGGCCGCAGCCGGGTGCCCTTGCCACCGACCAGGACTATCGCATCGACTTGGGAGGTTGCCAACTCAGTGCCGCCCTTCTGTCAGTTACCGATTCCGCCGGCGCGAACTACGCACCATCAGGCGGGAACGCAGCGCCAACGATCCCCGCAGCGTCCAGCGCAGCGGGGCCCGCCACCAACCAGGATTCCGGTCGGCCAGGAAGAGATAGGTGCTTTTGTGATGGGCCGCCAGGTGGCTTGCCGGGTCGCGTCCGGTGGAGTGACCCTTGTGGTGCAGAACCTCGGCCGACGGCACGTAGACGCTTTGCCAGCCGGCTTTGCCGAGCCGGTCGCCGAGGTCGACGTCCTCCATATACATGAAGTAGCGCTCGTCGAATCCGCCGACTTGGCTGAAGGCCGACCGGCGCACCAGCAGGCACGATCCCGATAGCCAGCCCACCGGCCGTTCGCTGGGCTCGAGCCGCTCCTGGCGATAGGCAGTCGTCCACGGATTGCGCGGCCACAGCGGCCCGAGCACCGCGTGCATGCCGCCGCGGATCAGGCTGGGCAGGTGACGCGCCGACGGATACACCGACCCGTCGGGGTCCCGGATGAGCGGGCCCAGCGCGCCCGCGCGGGGCCAACGGGCGGCGGCGTCCAGCAGAGCGTCGATGCTACCCGGGCCCCATTGCACGTCCGGGTTGGCCACCATCACCCAGTCATCGGTGGCGTCGTCGAGCTGTGCGACCGCGCGATTCACCGCAGTCCCATACCCGAGGTTGGCCCCGGTACCGAACAGCCGCACGTTCGAATAACGCTCGACCGCCGCCTGCGGGGTTCCGTCGGTGGAGCCGTTGTCGGCCAGTAGCACGCTTACCGGGCGCTCGGTGGCCATCGACAACGAAGCCAGGAAGCGCTCCAGGTGCGGGCCCGGCGAGTAGGTCACCGTCACGACCGGCAGGACGTCAGTCACGCGTAGAGGGTAACGGTCGATCGGCCGCGGCATTGCTGCCGGATGCTGCCAGCGCCGCGACAAGTGCAGGGCGCCACGGCCTTAGCGGCGTCAGGCCCGCCGCCGCGGACTGCCGGCCCGACAGCGCGGAGTAGCTCGGCCGGGGCGCCGGCCGCGGATTTTGTGCGCTGCTGACCGGCCGCACCCGCGCCGGGTCGGCACCGCATTCTTCGAATACCGCGCGGGCTTGCTCGAATCGGGAGGCCGCACCCTCATTGGCGGCGTGCAGGATGGGACCGGGCACGCGATCGTCGACTACCTGCAGCAGGGCGGCGGCCAAGTCGCCAACGTAGGTCGGTGACCCGGTCTGGTCGTCGACCACGTCCACCGGGCCGTCCCCGGCGGCCAATCGGCGCATGACGGCGACGAAGTCCTTGCCGGTATCGCCGGTGTAGACCCAGGCGGTACGTACCACGACGGCATCCGGCAGCGCCGCCAGCACGGCCAGTTCGCCGGCGAGCTTGCTGCGCCCGTACACGCCCATCGGTGCGGTTTCGTCGCTGGGTTCGTACGGGCGCGGCGCGGCACCGCCGAAGTCGCCATTGAACACATAGTCGGTTGAGACGTGGATCAGCCGGGCGCCGACCCGAGCGCAGGCACGCGCGATGTGTTCGGGGCCGGTGGCGTTGACCGTGTATGCGGCTGCCTCGTCACCCTCGGCGCCGTCGACGTTGGTGTAAGCCGCGCAATTGATCACCACGTCGCCGCTTTTCACGATCCGCTCGGCCACGGCCGGGTCGGTGATGTCCCACTGCGACGACGTACACGCCAGCACGTCGCGGCCCTGACCAGCTGCCAGCGCCGCCAAACAGCTGCCCAGCTGCCCACCGGCGCCGGTGATCACGATCCTGTCCGACATGCTTCGAGTTTTGCACGCCTTGGGCACGCCGCAGTTGGCTACCCGAGAAGCGCCTGTGTCGCAAGTAACCTAGTGTGATGCCTGTGATGTCTGTGCAACATGTGGTTCGTGCGGTGGCCACTGCGCTGACTCTCGCGGTCGTTCTCGGCACCGGGATCGCATGGAGCAATGTCCGGTCCTTTGAAGACGGCATCTTTCACATGTACGCGCCCTCGCTGGGTAAGGGCGGCGATGACGGCGCGATCGACATTTTGCTGGTCGGACTGGACAGCCGTACCGACGCCCACGGCAACCCCTTGTCCGCCGAGGAACTGGCGACACTGCGGGCCGGCGACGAGGAAGCAACCAACACCGACACCATCATCCTGATCCGGATCCCCAACAACGGGAAGTCGGCGACCGCGATCTCGATTCCGCGGGACTCCTACGTCGCGGCCCCCGGCCTGGGCAAGACGAAGATCAACGGCGTCTACGGCCAAACCAGGGAGGCGAAGCGGGCCAGCCTCGTCCAAGCCGGTGATTCCGCCGCCGACGCCGCGGCCCAAGGCACCGAGGCCGGTCGCGAGGCCCTGATCAAGACGGTCGCCGACCTCACCGGGGTCACCGTCGATCACTACGCCGAGATCGGGCTGCTCGGTTTCGCGTTGATCACCGACGCGCTCGGCGGCGTCGACGTCTGCCTCAAAGAACCGGTGTTCGAACCACTTTCGGGTGCCGACTTTCCGGCCGGCCAGCAAAGGCTCAATGGCCCGCAGGCGCTCAGCTTCGTCCGCCAGCGCCACGAGCTGCCGCGCGGCGACCTGGACCGGGTGGTGCGCCAGCAGGCGGTGATGGCCTCGTTGGCCCACCGGGTCATCTCCGGCCACACGCTGTCCAGCCCCGCCACGCTGAAGCGGCTGGAGGCCGCCGTCCAGCGCTCGGTGGTGATCTCCTCGGGTTGGGACGTCATGGATTTCGTCCAGCAGATGCAAAAGCTGGCCGGCGGTAAGGTCGCCTTCGCCACCATTCCGGTGCTCGACGGCGCCGGCTGGAGCGACGACGGCATGCAAAGTGTGGTGCGGGTGGACCCGCACCAGGTTGCAGGACTGGGTCGCCGGCCTGCTGAACGACCAGGCTCAGGGCAAGACCGAGGAGCTGGCCTACACACCAGCCAAGACCACCGCCAGCGTGGTCAACGACACCGATATCAACGGACTGGCGGCAGCGGTGTCAGAGGTATTGAGCTCCAAGGGATTTAGCACCGGCACGGTGGGAAACAACGAGGGCGGGCACGTGAAGGGCAGCCAGGTGCGGGCCGCCAAGACCGACGACCTGGGCGCACAGGAGGTCTCCAAGGAACTGGGCGGGTTGCCGGTGGTCGCCGATACGTCGCTTGCGCCGGGATCGGTCCGGGTGGTGCTGGCCAACGACTACAGCGGTCCGGGCTCCGGGCTTTCCGGTGGCGGATCCGTGGCGCCCGCCTGGGTGTCCAACCCTGGGGCGGCTGCTGACCCTAACGTTCCCGCGCCGTCGCCGATCCTGACCGCCGGGTCCGACAAGCCGGAGTGCATCAACTGAGCACGCTGTCCGCGGCGATCCTGGATCCGATGCTGCGGGCCGACCCGGTCGGCCCGCGCATCACCTACTACGACGATGCCACCGGCGAGCGCATCGAATTGTCCGCGGTGACACTGGCCAACTGGGCCGCCAAGACCGGCAACCTGTTACGTGACGAGCTGGGCGCCGGGCCGGCCAGCCGGATCGCGATCTTGCTGCCGGCGCACTGGCAGACGGCGGCGGTCTTGTTCGGAGTGTGGTGGATTGGCGCCGAGGCGGTGCTCGGGGCAGCGGGCCCAGCCGACTTAGCACTGTGCACCGCCGAGCGGCTGAACGAGGCCGACTCGGCCTTGAACACTCAGGCGCCCGGCGGCGAGGTGGCGGTGCTGTCGCTGGATCCGTTCGGCCGGGCGGCGCCCGACCTGCCGATCGGTGTCACCGACTACGCCACCGCGGTGCGGGTGCACGGCGACCAGATCATTCCCGAACGCCATCCGGGTCCGGCGCTCGCCGGCCGATCAGTCGACGAGATTCTGGCCGAGTGTGAGAATTCCGCAGCGGCAAGGGGTTTGACGTCAAACGACCGGGTGCTTTCCAGCGCGTCGTGGACCGGACCCGGCGAGCTGGTGGACGGTCTGCTGGCGATCATGGCCGTCGGCGCGTCGTTGGTGCAGGTGGCCAATCCCGATCCGTCGGTGCTGGCGCGCAGAATCGAGACCGAAAAGGTCACCCGGGTTTTGTGAGGCGGGCAGCTCTCAACGAACCTGGCATGATTCATATTGATATCGCAATATTTCAATGTTAACGTCGTGCAAGCATCAGCTGACACTCGACAGGAAGGTTCAGGCAATGGCGGTGCACGGACTATTCGCAAAGGCGGCAGCCGCGGTGGTAACCGGGGCGGTCGGCGCGGCCGCTTACGATCTGCTGCGTAAGGCCGCGGCCAAGGCACCGCTGCACGAGACCGCGGTGTCGGCGGCGGAGCTGGGGTTGCGCGGCACCCGCAAGGCCGAGGAAGCCGCCGAGTCGGCTCGGCTGAAACTTGCCGACGTCATGGCCGAAGCCCGCGAACGCATTGGCGAAGAAGCGCCCACCCCGTCCGTCGGCGACGCCCACCAGCACGAGCACTGATCACTATATGACCCTCGAGATGGTCCCCGACGTGGTCTCAGCGGTGGGCGCAACCAAAGACCCTGCCCTAGTGGTGATTTCGGATGCGGCCGGACGCATGCGGGTTTCGGTCGAGTGGGTCCGCTGCAACTCCCGCCGTGCCGTCGCCGTCGAAGAGGCGGTTGCCAAGCAGGATGGTGTGCGCGCCGTGCACGCGTACCCGCGCACCGGATCCGTCGTCGTCTGGTATTCAGCCCGGCGCTGTGACCGCTCCTCGGTACTGGCTGCAATCAGCGCCGCCGCACACGTCGCCGCCGAGCTGATCCCGGCACGCGCGCCGCATTCGTCGGAGATCCGCAACATCGATGTGCTTCGCATGGTCATCGGCGGCGCGGCGCTGGGCTTACTCGGCCTGCGCCGCTACGTGTTCGCGCGACCGCCGCTGCTGGGCCCGAGCGGCCGGCTGTTCGCCACCGGTGTCACCATCTTCACCGGCTACCCGTTTTTGCGCGGCGCGCTGCGCTCGCTGCGCTCCGGCCGGGCCGGCACCGATGCGCTGGTCTCGGCCGCGACGGTGGCGAGCCTGGTGCTGCGCGAGAACGTGGTCGCACTGACCGTGCTGTGGCTGCTCAATATCGGTGAATACCTTCAGGATCTGACCCTGCGGCGGACCCGGCGGGCCATCTCGGAACTGCTGCGCGGAAGCCAGGACACGGCGTGGATCCGGCTGGCTGACGGCCCGCAGGCGGGCACCGAGGTCCAGGTGCCGATCGATACCGTGGAGATCGGCGACGATGTGGTGGTTCACGACCACGTCGCGATACCGGTGGATGGTGAGGTCGTCGACGGCGAGGCCATTGTCGACCAGTCCGCGATCACCGGTGAAACCCTGCCGGTCAGCGTCATGGTCGGCTCGCGCGTGCATGCCGGTTCGGTCGTGGTGCGCGGACGCGTGGTGGTGCGCGCCCGCGCCGTCGGCAACCAAACCGCCATCGGCCGCATCATCGCCCGTGTCGAAGAGGCCCAACACGACCGGGCGCCTATCCAGACAGTCGGTGAAAACTTCTCCCGCCGTTTCGTTCCCACCTCGTTCATCGTTTCGGCCATGACCCTGGCAATCACCGGAGACGTCCGCCGTGCGATGACCATGCTGTTGATCGCGTGCCCGTGCGCGGTGGGTTTGGCTACTCCTACCGCGATCAGCGCCGCGATCGGCAATGGCGCGCGCCGCGGCATCCTCATCAAGGGCGGATCCCATCTCGAACAGGCGGGCCGGGTGGACGCGATCGTGTTCGACAAGACCGGGACGCTGACCGTGGGCCGCCCGGTGGTGACGAATATCGTTGCCATGCACAAGGATTGGGAGCCCGAGCAGGTGCTGGCGTACGCGGCCAGCTCGGAGATCCACTCTCGTCATCCACTGGCCGAAGCGGTGATCCGCTCGACCGAGGAACGCCACATCACCATCCCGCCGCATGAGGAGTGCGAGGTGCTGGTGGGCCTGGGCATGCGGACCTGGGCCGACGGCCGGACACTGCTGCTGGGCAGCCCGTCGCTGCTGCGTGCCGAGAAAGTGAAGGTGTCGAAAAAGGCGTCGGAGTGGGTCGACAAGCTGCGACGCCAGGCGGAGACCCCGCTGCTGCTCGCGGTCGACGGCACGCTGGTGGGGCTGATCAGCCTGCGCGACGAAGTGCGGCCCGAGGCGGCCGAGGTGCTGAAGAAGTTGCGGGCCAATGGGATTCGCCGGATCGTCATGCTCACCGGGGATCATCCCGAGATCGCCCAGGTCGTCGCAGGCGAGCTGGGGATCGACGACTGGCGTGCCGAGGTGATGCCCGAGGACAAGCTCGAGGTGGTGCGCGAGCTGCAGAGTGATGGCTTCGTCGTCGGCATGGTCGGCGACGGCATCAACGACGCCCCGGCGCTGGCAGCCGCCGACATCGGGATCGCCATGGGTCTGGCCGGAACCGATGTCGCGGTCGAGACCGCCGATGTGGCGCTGGCCAACGATGATCTGCATCGCCTGCTCGACGTGCGGGACCTGGGCGCCCGGGCGGTCGACGTCATCCGCGAGAACTACGGCATGTCCATCGCCGTCAACGCCACCGGGCTGCTCGTCGGCGCGGGCGGCGCGTTGTCACCAGTGCTGGCCGCGATCCTGCACAATGCGTCGTCGGTGGCAGTGGTGGCCAACAGCTCCCGGCTGATCCGGTATCGCCTGGACTGAGGCGCTTCAGCAGCCGCAGTCGTGGCCACGCCAAGCTCGGATGCCCTGCCAGACCGCAATGCCGGCGATGCCAAAGCCGATCGCGGGGTCACACCACCACCCGCCGGACCAAAGTGCCGTGATCGCAAGGCCGATCAGCACCCCGGCCGCCTGGGCAGCGCACAGGTAGTTCTGGGTACCTTCGTCCTCGGTGGCGTCTGAGCCCAGCCGCGCGCCCAGTTTGTGGTTGGCCCTGCCGAGAATCGGCATCAGCAACAAGGCGATGGCCGTCAACCCAATGCCGATCACAGAGGTCTGGGCGTGGTGCTCGCCAGTCAGGTCCCGGAGCCCCCAACAGGCCGTAGCGGTCGAGCGCGCGTAGCACTGGCAAGATCCGAGGGGCCGGGATCAACCGCAACCCACCGGACTGCGCAAGCAGCAGCAGCGACCAGGTTTCCAACCCGAGGCGCCTGACCATTTTCGCCGCCATCGTCTTCACTGTGCTCCTCACCCCTGTCATGCAAGCCTGGCCATCGATGCTGCGCCAAGTTCCGGCGATTGATAAGGGCGCAACGCCACCGTGGCCAGAGGTCTTTGGTCACCGTGTTCGCCTGTCTTGCGGCTGCCTGACACCCGAGCCCCGAGATGCGCCGGAGCGCTTCTAGTTACTCTGGCTAACCAGTAGACCAAGAAGGGACTTTCGCGATGGGGCGCACCGACAACGACACCTGGGACCTCGCGACCAGTGTGGGAGCCACCGCCACCATGGTGGCCTCGGGGAGAGCCCGGGCCACCCGGAGCGCGCTGATCGACGATCGGTTCGCCGAGCCGCTGGTGCGCGCCGTCGGCGTTGACTTCTTTACCCGGTGGGCCGTCGGCGAACTCGACTCCGCTGATGTCGACGTTCCCGGTGCCCCGTGGGGGATGCAACGCATGACCGACATGCTGGCGGCGCGCACGCGGTATATCGACGCGTTCTTCGCCGAGGCGCCAGCCGCGGGCATCCGCCAGGTGGTCATCTTGGCCTCCGGCCTCGACGCGCGCGGATATCGACTGCCATGGGCGGCGGGCACGACGGTGTTCGAGATCGACCAGCCGCAAGTCATCGAATTCAAGACCACCACAATTGCCGAGCTCGGCGCCAAGCCCACGGCCGACGTGCGGGCGGTCCCGATCGACCTGCGCCACGATTGGCCGTCGGCGCTGCGTCAGGCCGGGTTCGACACCGAGCGACCCGCCGCGTGGGCCGCTGAGGGCCTGCTCGGGTTCCTGCCGGCCGACGCTCAGGACCGATTGCTGGACAACATCACCGCGCTCAGCGCCGATGGCAGTCGGCTGGTGGCCGAAGTCTTTTTGAATTCCTCGGCCAATCAGCAGGCTTTGAACGCCGCCACCCAGAAGTGGCGGGAGAACGGTCTGCACGTCGAGCTCGAAAATCTGGGTTTCCCCGGCGAGCGCAACGACGTGGCGACCTATCTTCAACACCGTGGCTGGCAACCGGTTCGCACACCACTGAATCAGATGTTGGCCGACAACGGATTACCGCTGCAGCCCATCGACGACCCCAGCGGTCAAGAAGCGCCCTTTGCCAGGAACTACTACTGCACTGCGGTCTTGCACAAGGCAGGTTAAAGGAAGGCCCGAAAATGCCAAACAGCCAGCCCGCCAAGCCACTTGATGGATACCGGGTACTCGATTTCACCCAGAACGTAGCCGGACCGCTGGCTGGGCAGGTACTGGCCGACCTGGGCGCCGAAGTCATCAAGGTCGAGGCGCCCGGTGGTGAGGCGGCCCGCCAGATTACCGCGGTCCTTCCCGGACGCCCGCCATTGGCCACGTATTTTCTGCCCAACAACCGGGGCAAGAAGTCGGTGACAGTGGACCTGACCACCAAAGAGGGCAAGCAGCAGATACTGCGGCTAGCCGATACCGCCGACGTTGTGCTGGAAGGGTTTCGGCCCGGAGTCATGGAACGCATGGGCCTGGGTCCCGACGACTTGCGGTCGCGCAACCCGAAACTGATCTACGCACGGCTGACGGCTTACGGCGGCAACGGCCCGCACGGCAGCAGACCCGGCGTCGATCTGATGGTCGCCGCCGAGGCGGGCATGACCACCGGGATGCCCACGCCGACCGGCAAACCGCAGATCATCCCGTTCCAACTCGTCGACAACGCCAGCGGTCATGTGCTGGCCCAGGCGGTGCTGGCCGCATTGCTCAACCGCGAGCGCCACGGGGTGGCCGACGTCGTCCGGGTCGCCATGTACGACGTCGCGGTAGGGCTGCAGGCCAACCAGCTCACGATGCACCTGAACAAGCCCAGCGGCGACCAGGCGCCGCCTGGTCGGGGGCCGGATTCAGCACCGAAAGCGAAGCCGCGCAAGGGAGTTGGCTTTGCCACCCAACCATCGGACGCATTCCGGGCCGCCGACGGATATCTCGTGATCAGCGCGTATGTGCCCAAACACTGGGCGAAGCTGTGCCAGATCATCGGCCGGCCCGATCTGCTGGACGACGAGCGATTCATCGACCAGCGCGCGCGGGCCATCAATTACCCCGAGTTGACCGACGAACTGGAATCGGCACTGGCAGCCAAGACCGCTGCCGAATGGGTTGAGCTGCTACACGAAGGCGGTCTGATGGCCTGCCTTGCCTACACCTGGAAGCAGGTCGTCGACACCCCGCTGTTCGCCGAGAACGACCTCGCCTTGCAAGTCGGCAGCGGTGACGACACCATCACGGTGATCCGCACCCCGGCGCGCTACTCCAGCTTCGACGCCGTGGCCACCGATCCCCCGCCGGCCGCGGGGCAGCACAACGATGTGTTTCTGAAGGCGCCGGAAACCACTTCGTGAGGCTTTGCGGCGGGCACATCAGCTCACCAGCTTGACCACCCGGTCGTTGCCGCGGTCGGCGACGTACACGTTTCCGGTCGTTGTCCACCGTCACCCCCAACGGGGTGTTGAGGCCGGTCAACGGCAGCACGGTCGGGGTGTTCGACCCGGACGCCAACTTCAACACCTGGTTACTGTCGTGTTCGGTGACGTACACGGTGCCGGCGTTGTCCACCGCGATACCCCAGGGCACGGAGACGCCGCCGGTGAACGGCAGCACGGTCTGGGTGTTCGACCCGGCCGCCAACTTCAACACCCTGTTGTTGTCGGTGTCGGTGACGTAGACGTTGCCGGCGGTGTCCACCGCCACACCATCTGGGTTCTTGAGGCCGGTAAACGGCAGCACGGTCTGGGTGTTCGACCCGGCCGCCAACTTCAGCACCCTGTTGTTGCCCCGGTCGGCGACGTAGACGCTGCCCTGGCTGTCCACCGCTACACCTTCGGGGTAATTCAGGCCGGTGAATGGCAGCACAGTCTGGTTGTTCGACCCGGCCGCCAACTCGACCACCCTGTTGTTGAAATCGGCGACGTACACCGCGCCAGCGTTATCCACCGCCAGCCCCTGTGGCTGGTAAAGGCCGCTGAACGGCAGCACTGCCGGGGTGCTCGACCCGGACGGCAACTCCACCACCCGGCCGTACATGCCTTCACTGGTGACAAACACATTGCCGGCTTTGTCCAGCGCCACCCCGCCCGGGGAGAGACGGAAGTCAATACCGGTGAACGGCAGCACGGTTTGTCCGGACGCCTCCTTCGATGGCGACGAGGGGCGCGACGCCAGGGATGCGATGACGATGACGGCGATGAGCAGGACCGCGGCAGCTCCGACGATGATCCACAGCTTGCGTTTCCGGCCGGGCCAGGGCGCACCACGCATGAAGTCAGGCCCGCGCGCGAAGTGCGGTTGGCGAGACGTCGGTGGGCTTGCAGGGCTGACCGAAGACGGCGGCCCCGGTTGGCGCCAGGCGCCCCCGCTCCCGCCCTCGGGCACGGGATGAGCCACTGGACGAGCCATTGTCTCCTCGCCGGTCGCCGGCGCTGGAGGAACCATTGACCCAGCGTTGGAGCCTGAACCGTAATAAGCCGAGCCGGCTGCCCGCAGTGTGTCGGGGGCGTTGCCGAACAGGGTCGCGTTGTCGCCTTGCTGCAGAATCGTGGCTTCTTGGTGCTGCTCGGGTGCGGTCAGCGCGTCGTGGGCGGCGGCGGCTAGTTCACCGGCGGTGCGATAGCGCTCTTCAGGGTTTTTGGCCATGCCCCTGGCGATCACCTGGTCTAAGGCCACGGGAACCATCCCGGGGCGCAGCCGGCTGGGCCGCGGGGCAGGCTCCAGCAGATGCGCGGCGACCAACCGTTCGACGCTGTCGGCATGGTATGGAGGCGCTCCGGTCAAACACTCGCCCAACACACAGGCCAGCGAGTAGATATCGGCGCGATAGGTGACCTCATCGCCGGTGAACCGCTCGGGAGCCATGTAGTTGTAGGTTCCCACCGCCGTCCCGCTCTGGGTCAGCCCTGGATCGCTGGCGGCACGGGCGATACCGAAATCCACCAGATAGGCGAAGTCGTTGCCGGTGACCAGGATGTTTTCCGGTTTGACATCGCGGTGCGTAACGCCGTTGGAGTGCGCGGCGTCCAGCGCGGCGGCGACCTGGCGCACGATGGCCACGGCCCGTGCCGGGGTCAGCGGGCCGTAGTGCTTCAACATGGTGCGCAGCGAGGTGCCGTCGATCAGGCGCATCTCCACAAAGAACTGCCCGTCGATCTCGCCGTAGTCATGGATCGGCACTATGTGAGGCTCGGTCAGCCTCCCTGCGGTGTCGGCCTCGCGCTGCATCCGCGCGCGAAATACCGAGTTGTTGGAGAATTGCGGAGAGATCATCTTCAACGCCACCAGCCGGTGCTTGCGGGTGTCCTCGGCCTGATAGACCTCGCCCATCCCGCCGTGGCCCAGCAGCCGCATCAGCTGGTAGGGCCCAAACTGCGACCCCACCCGCGACCCCGGCTCACTTTCAATCAACCGTGGGCTCCCTTCATCCAACGGATAGCGCTCTTAATCAAGAGATAGCACTCACCGCTGTCGCCAGTTTCGATTGCAACGAACTCGGCAGCGGAATGGATCCATACTGGTCCAAGCCATCCTGGCCCGGACCAATTGCGGCCTGCATAAACGCCTTTACCGCCGTGCCGGTCGCGGAATCCGGATACTTCGAGCAAACGATCTCATAGGTCGCCTCCACTATCGGGTACGCATCGGGCTGCGTCGGCTTGTAGAACGACGACAAGTCCAGTACCAGGTCATTGCCCTGCCCCGTGATCCTGGCCCCGGCAATCGTCTTGGCGACCGAGTCGGTGGTGATCGACACCGCGTCCGGACCCGCTGACGTGATGATCTGGGCCATGTTCAACTGTTTGCCCACTGCGAACGACCACTCGTTGTAGGTGATTGACCCGTCGGTGCTCTGCACGGCCGCCGAGGTGCCATCATCCCCGGCCGCGCCATCACCGACGCCCCCAAGGAACATCTGGCTGGCGCCTTTACCCCACGCACCATTGGATGCGGCATCGAGGTATTGCTGGAAGTTGCTTGTGTTAGCGGATTGGTCGCTGCGGAAGATGACGTGAATGGGCACCGACGGCAGGTTGATGCCTGCATTGAGCGCCTTGATTGCCGGGTCATCCCATCTGGTGATGCTGCCATTGAAAATCTTCGCGAGTGTGGGCCCGTCCAGCTTCAGCGAATTCACTCCCTCGATGTGGTAGGTGACCGCGATCGGTTCAAATACCGTCGGCAGGTCCCACGCCGGCGAACCGCACCGCTGCCGCCGCCCGATCAGGCTGACCCTTCGATGGGTTCAACGGATCGCCGGAACCCGCCAGATCGGTGTGGTTATTGACGAAATCCGTCACCCCGGCGCCGGAGCCGTTTGCGTTGTAGTCCAGCGTGTACCCCGGGCACGCATGGACATAGGCATAGACGAATTGTTCTATCGCGTTCTCCTGCGCGGTCGCGCCGCTGGCCTTGAGTTGCTTCTTGCCGCCGCACTGCACCGGCGCCGACGTGGTGCTGGATCCAGACGACGAGGTGTTGGTATTGCTACCGCATCCCGATAACACCAGTGCGCCGGCGGCCAGCAGGCTCAGCGCGGCGCCAGACCGGTTGAACTTCACGGAACTCCTCTGACGAATCAGGGCGCGACGAACACATTCACTCCGCCACCGGGGAGCCCCCTGGAACACGTTCCGCCGCACAAGCACGCAACTGGTTTGGCGACAAACACATGGACCCGTAAACATACAAACTCTTGAAGATGAGCGGAGGATGAGCACCGCCTTTGAAGATACACAGAAAGAATTAGCAGGTCCTTTGATGCTAAGCAAAGGATTGCACACCTTTGAAGCTGAGCAAAGGTTTAGCGACGCCTTTGAAGATGCGTAGAGTATTACAGCGCCTGACCTCCAGTGCGGCGTAACGACGTAGCTTGTGGGGTGTTAATGGCCCGTGAACAGCTCGACGCCGAGACCGCTGCCGTTGACGGTGATGTCGCTGCCCCGGCGATGGGGGCGGTGAATCTCACCCTGGGTTTCGGCACCAAAACCGTACTCGATCAAGTGAGTCTGGACTTTCCGGCGCGTGCGGTCACGTCTTTGCTCGGACCGACCGGCTCAGGTAAGACGACCTTCCTGCGCACCCTGAATCGGATGAACGACAAAATCCCCGGGTACCGGTATAGCGGTGATGTCTTGTTGGGCGGACATAGCATCTTCAAGGATCGCGACCTGATGGAGTTTCGCCGCAGAGTCGGCATGGTGTTCCAGCGTCCCAATCCGTTCCCCATGTCGATCCAGGACAACGTGGTTGCCGGTGTGCGCGCTCACAAGATGGTGCCGCGCAAAGAATTCCAGAGTGTTGCCGAGGCTCGACTCACCGAGGTTGGGCTCTGGAATGCGGTCAAGGATCGGCTCGGTGATTCGCCGTTCCGGCTCTCCGGTGGTCAGCAGCAGTTGTTGTGCCTGGCCCGTACGCTCGCGGTGAACCCGGAGGTGCTACTGCTCGACGAGCCCACCTCCAGCCTGGACCCGACCACGACCGAGAAGATCGAGGAGCTCATTCGATCGCTCACCGACCGCCTGACCGTGATCATGGTGACTCATGATCTCGCCCAGGCCGCCCGGGTCGCTGACCGGACCGCCTTCTTTTTCGACGGCAGACTGGTCGAGGAAGGACCCACCGAACAGGTGTTCCTATCGCCGAAGCATGAGGAGACCGCCCGCTACGTCTCCCTATTTCGGCTGACCGCAGGCTTCTCGGCGTCGTCGTCGGGGCCACAGAGGTAAATGGCGGAAAAGATAAGATAAAGGTAAGGAGTGAGGAGCGTGAAAACTCGGTTGCGCACGCTGCTGGTGGCTGCGGCGCTGGTCCTGGTCGCAGCGGCCTGCGGTTCGAAATCAACAGGCGGTTCGTCGAACCCCGGGGCCACCGCCGGTAACGTCGCCACCACGCCCGCGTCGTCGCAGGTGACGTTGTCGGAAACCGGTGCTACGGAGCTATTCCCGCTGATAAATCTGTGGCGCGACGCCTATCACAAGAAGTACCCGAACGTCACGATCAACACCGAGTCCACCGGGTCAGGTGCCGGGATCGCCCAGGCCGCTGGCCGGACGGTCGACATCGGCGCCTCCGGCGCCTACCTGTCCCCCGGTGACATAGCCGCGCATAAGGGGCTGATGAACATCGCGTTGGCCATTGCCGCTGAGCAGGTCCACTACAACCTGCCCGGTGTCAGCGAGCACCTCAAACTCAACGGCAAAGTGCTGGCGGCCATGTACCAGGGCACGATCAAAACCTGGAACGACCCGCAGATCACCGCCCTCAACCCCGGGGTGAACCTGCCCGACACCCCGGTGGTTCCGATACACCGTTCCGACGGGGCCGGCGACACCTTCGTGTTCACCCAGTACCTGTCGAAGCAGGACCCCGACGGCTGGGGTAAGTCGCCCGGCTTCGGCACCACCGTCGACTTCCCCGCGGTGCCGGGCGCGCTGGGCGAGAACGGCGCCGGCGGCATGGTGACCAGCTGCGCCGACACCCCCGGCTGCGTGGCCTACATCGGCAGCAGCTACGTCGACCAGGCCAACCAGAAGGGACTGGGCGAGGCCCAGTTAGCCAATGCCTCCGGTAATTTCCTGCTGCCTGACGCCCAAAGCATTCAGGCCGCGGCCGCCAGCTTCGCCTCGCAGACCCCGGCGAACCAGGTAATCTCGCTGATCAACGGGCCCGCCGGTAACGGGTACCCGATCGTCTACTACGAGTACGCCATCGTCTACAGCAGCCACAACGATGCCGCGAAGGCACAGACGCTGCAAGCGTTCCTGCACTGGGCGATCACCGACGGTAGCAGCCCCTCGTTCCTGGACCAGGTGCACTATCAGCCGCTGCCTGCCGCGGTGGTGAAGTTGTCCGACGCCCAGATCGCCAAGATCACCAGCTAAAGGGGTTCGTTGACCCTTACTACGCTTTCCGCGCAACAGCCGGCGCCAGGCGGCTCGGCCGTCCTTCGGCGCATGCTGGGCCGCATCCGTAACCTGAGCCGCGAGGGCCTCGCCATCCGTTGGGCCGGTGGGGTGGGTGCGGTGATCCCGCTGCTCGCGCTGGTGTTCGTGCTGGCGACGCTGGCCATCGAAGCGCTGCCTGCGATCCGGGTCAACGGGCTGCACTTCTTCACCGCCACCGAATGGAACCAGGGCAACGTCTACGGCAACACCGTTGTCACCGACGGTGTCCCGCACCCGGTCGGTGCCTACTACGGGGCGTTGCCGCTGATCGTCGGCACCCTGGCGACCTCGGCGATCGCCCTGATCATCGCGGTGCCGGTATCCATCGGAGCGGCGTTTGCGATCGTGGAACGGTTGCCCAAACGCCTCGCCTCGGCCGTCGGGATGGTAATCGAATTGCTCGCCGGCATCCCCAGTGTCGTCGTCGGCCTATGGGGGGCGATGACGTTCGGGCCGTTCATCGCCCACCACATCGCTCCCGTAATCGCCCGCAACGCCCCCGATGTGCCGGTGCTCGACTACTTCCGCGGCAACACCGGCAACGGAGAAGGCATGTTGGTGTCCGGTCTGGTGCTGGCGGTGATGATCATTCCCATCATCGCCAGCACCACCCGTGACCTGATCCGACAGGTGCCATTGCTGCCCCGCGAGGGCGCGACCGCGCTGGGAATGTCCGACTGGGAGTGTGCGCGGAAGGTCACCCTGCCATGGGTGTCCAGCGGCATCACCGGCGCCGTGGTCCTGGGACTTGGACGTGCGCTGGGGGAGACGATGGCCGTCGCCATGGTGTCCGGCGCGGAGCTCGGTGCCATACCCGCCAACATCTACTCGACCATGACGACCATCGCCGCCACCGTGGTGTCCCAGCTGGATTCGGCGCTGACCGACTCCACCAACTTCGCAGTGAAGACCCTCGCCGAGGCGAGCCTGGTGCTGATGGTGATCACGTTGCTGACGAACGTGGCCGCTCGTGCGCTGGTGGACCGGACGTCGAGTACCGCGCTGCCAATCGGGCGAGGTATTTGACGTGAGCGAATCGGCTGCACCTGGGACCGGGCACATGCCGACGCCGGCCGCGCAATGGTGGTCGGTCGCCACTCGGCGCAAGATCATCAACGCGCTGTGGTGGACGGCGTGCTTCGGCTGTCTGGCGGTGGTGATCGCCCCGACGTTGTGGATGCTTATCGGAGTCGTCGGCCGTGCGTTGCCGGTGTTCCACTGGAGCGTGCTGGTGCAGAACACGCACGGGGCCGGTGGCGGCCTACGCAACGCCATCGTCGGTACCGCGGTCCTCTGTATCGGGGTCATGCTGGTGGGTGGCACCGTGAGCGTGTTGACCGGGATCTATCTGTCCGAATTCGCCACCGGCGGAACGCGGTCGATTTTGCGTGGCGCCTACGAGGTACTGTCCGGTATCCCGTCGATCGTGCTTGGCTATGTCGGATATCTGGCGCTCGTGGTCTACTTCGACTGGGGGTTTTCGCTGGCGGCTGGGGTGGTGACACTGTCGGTTCTGAGCATTCCGTATATTGCCAAGGCCACCGAGTCCGCGCTCAACCAGGTGCCGACGTCGTACCGGGAAGGGGCAGAGGCATTGGGGCTGCCGGCCGGTTGGACCCTGCGCAAGATCGTGCTGAAGTCGGCCATGCCCGGAATCGTCACCGGGATGCTGGTAGCGCTCGCTGTGACAGTCGGCGAGACGGCGCCGATGCTGTATACGGCGGGCTGGTCGGGTTCGCTTCCGACCGGACAACTCACCCAGTCGCCGGTCGCTTACCTCACCTACCCGATCTGGACGTTCTACAACCTGCCGTCGAAATCAGCTCAGGACCTGTCCTATAACGCGGCCTTCTTGCTAATCGTGTTCCTGCTGCTGCTGATCATCGTCGGGCGGCTGATCACCTGGTTCGCACGGCGGCATTCGGAATCGGCCTGACGATCGGGCTGCCGATGGAAAGCCGCGGGCTCAAGTACCCGTGCCGAAAATGGGATGGGCCGATGATCTTCTGTCGTGTCGGCAAGGGGGGATGTTGGTGTCTGGGGTGCTCGGGGAGCATGCACCGCTGCGGCGACCGGCTACGCTGACATGGCGCACCTGGGACATTCCCGGTGTGCCGGCCCGTCTTCAGCCGATCCCGAAGATCCGGGCTGCGCATTACCCTCTGACTCTAACGACTCCGATCTTTGTGATAACGCGCGCCGCTGTGCTTCTGGACGAAGACCATCGCCATATACCCGGCGTCGATGCCCGATGATTACACCGTCGCCTCAGAATTAGCGCCTCTGCTTGCCGGCATCAGCGTCGTGGAGGTAAGCGTCGTCGCCGCGCTGGCGCCTTCGCCCCACGCACCGTGGACGCGCGACCGGAGCCGAGCCATACAGTCACGTTCCGTCGTGTACGGCCCCCGCGCGTCGGCAACGCAAGTTGAACTAACCGTGACGATACAAACCTCCAAGATGGACAGACGATGAACAGGGGTACCGGATACCGCTAGTGGTGATGTGCTGTTGGGGGACACAGCATCTTCAAGAACCACGACCTGATGGAGTTTCGCCGCAGGGTCGGCATGCTGTTCCAGCGTCCCAACCCCTTCCCCATGTCCATCATCGACAACATAGTCGCCGGAGTACGCGCTCGTAAGCTGTTGCCACGCAAGGAATTCAAGACGGTTGCTCAAGCCCGGCTCACCGCGGTCCGCCTCTGGGATTCGGTCAAGGATCGACTCGGTGATTCGCCGTTCCGGCTTTCCGGTGGTCAGCAGCAGTTGTTATGTCTGGCCGCAGACTGCTCGGCGCCCAAGAAAGCTGAAGCAGGGCAATACAGGCAGATAGCGGAAAAATCAAGTAAGGCAAGTAAAGCGAGGTAGCGATAAGGTATCGACGTGAAACTTCTTTCGCGTACGACGTTGGCGCTGTGGGCCAGTGCGCTGCTGGTCATGGCCGCGGCGGCCTGTGGTTCGAACTCAAAAGGCGGTTCGTCCAATTCCGGAGCCCCCGCTGCCAACCCAGCCACGACGCCTGCGACCTCGCAGGTGGCGTTGTCGGAGACGGGTAGCACGTTGCTCTACCCGCTGTTCAACCAGTGGGGCCCCGCCTATCACACGATGTATTCGAACGTCGCGATCACTACCGGGAGCACCGGTTCAGGTGCCGGAATCGCTCAGGCCGCCGCTGGGGCGGTCAACATCGGCGCCTCCGACGCGTACCTGTCCGAGGGTGACATGGCCGCCCACATGGGGCTGATGAACATCGCGTTGGCCATTTCGGCGGAGCAGATCAACTACAACCTGCCCGGTGTCAGCGAGCACCTCAAGCTCAACGGCAAAGTGCTGGCCGCCATGTACCAGGGCACGATCAAAACCTGGAACGACCCGCAGATCGCTGCCCTGAACCCCGGGGTGAACCTGCCGGCTACCCCGGTGGTCCCGCTGCACCGTTCAGACGGGTCCGGCGACACATTCCTGTTCACCCAATATCTGTCCAAGCAAGACGCCGACGGCTGGGGCAAGTCGCCCGGCTTCGACACCACCGTCGCCTTCCCGGCGGTGCTCGGCGCGCTGGGCGAGACCGGCAATGACGGCATGGTGACCGGCTGCGCCCAGACCCCCGGCTGCGTCGCCTACATCGGGATTAGCTATATCGACCAGGCCAACGAGAAGGGACTGGGCGAGGCACAACTGGGCAATTCCGCCGGCAATTTCTTGCTGCCCGACGGCCACAGCATTCAAGCTGCGGCTGCCAGCTTCACCTCGACCCCGGCGAACCAGGCGATCTCGCTGGTCAACGGGTCCGCCCCAGACGGCTACCCGATCATCAACTACGAGTACGCCATCGTCTACAACCGCCAGAAGGATGCCGCCACCGCCCAAACGCTGCAGGCGTTTCTGCACTGGGCGGTGACCGACGGTAACAACGGCTCGTTCCTCGCCCAGGTTCATTTCCGGCCGCTGCCGCCTGCGGTGGTGAAGCTGTCGGATGCCCAAATCGCCACGATATCGGGCTGAAGTTGTCTTCAGGCTTGCGGGAGACGGACAACCTGAAGAAAGAACTCATCGATCTGCCGGACCGCACTCATGAACCGGTCGAGGTCGACCGGCTTGGTGACGTAGGCATTGGCGTGTAGTTCGTAGCTGCGCAGAATGTCCTCCTCGGCCGAGGAGGTAGTGAGCACCACGACCGGGATGCGACACAGCTCTGCGTCGGACTTGATATTCTCAAGCAGTTGGCGGCCATCGTATTTCGGCAAGTTCAAATCGAGCAGGATAAGGTCCGGCCGCGGCGCATCTTGGTACGCACCGCGCCGGTAGAGAAAGTTCAGACCCTCCTCCCCGTCGTGCGCGACGTGCAGCCTGTTCTTGAGCTTGTTGTGCTCGAACGCTTCTCGAGTGATGAGCTCATCTCCCGGATCGTCTTCGACGAGCAGGATTTCGATTGCTCTACCGGCCGATGTCATTCGTGCCCTCCTTCGGAAGTGGCTGGGCGTTCGACGGCCGCGGGGATGGGTAGGGTGAACTCGAACCGGGTTCCACCGGTGTAGGACGTGTCGATCCAAATGGTGCCGCCATGGTGCTCGACGATCTTCTTACACAGCGCGAGGCCGACACCCGTTCCGGCGTACCCGTCGCGGCCGTGCAGACGCTGGAAGATCACGAAGACCTTTTCGGCGAACTCCTCCGCGATGCCGATGCCGTTGTCCGACACGCTGAATAACCATTCGCCGTCGCGATCACCGGTGCCCTGTTCGCACTCGATGACGATGCGGGGCGGGCGATCTGCACGCCGGAACTTCACCGCATTGCCGATGAGGTTCTGCCACAGCATCGTCAGCAGCATCGGATCTCCGATGATCTGCGGAAGAGGCTGCGTCGGGCGTACGATTTCGGCGGCTGATTCTTCGATCGCGGTGGAGAGGTTGGCCAGGCCGGCATCCAGCGTGGTGTCGAGGTCCAGCTCGGTCTGCATGGCGCCCAGGCGGCCGACTCGGGAGAAGCTGAGCAGGTCGTTGATCAGCACCTGCATGCGTTTGGCTCCGCCGACCGCGTATCTGATGTATTCGACACCGCGCTCGTCGAGCTTGTCGCCATATCGCTTCTCGAGCAACTGGCAGAACGAGGCGACCTTCCGCAGCGGTTCTTGCAGATCGTGCGATGCGACGTAGGCGAACTGCTCGAGTTCGGCGTTCGAACGTCGCAATTCGACCGCCTGCTCGTCCAAAAGCGCTCGGGCCGAACGCGATACGTCGAGCTCTTCGACGATTCGCTCCCGCATGTTCTCCACGTCGATTGCCATATCTCGAATGTCTTTGGGCTGCCTTGGGGGCGAGATGGTTTCGCCGAAGTTGCCCTCGGTGATCCGCCGGCATGCCGCGGCCAGCGCTGCGAGCGGACGGGTGACCGCGTTCCGTACCAAGACCCCCAGCAGGGCAGCGGTGCCGAAGAACACCAGCACCATTGCGCCCAGCACCCTGTCGCGCCAGGCATCGGTGTGTTTGAGTTGGTCAGCAGCATGCGTCCATGCCGCGGCCAGATTCACGTTTTGGGTATCGAAAAGTGCACGTAAATGGTCGAATTCGGCTTTGCCGCGCTCCGCCACCCTGCTGTTCACCACGTTCGGAGCGTTTGGGGTCACGCTCGCGATGAGCGGCTCAGCATAGCTTGTCCGCCAGTTGGCAGCGGCCTTCTCGATCGCATCCAGATCGGCGATCAGGTCTGCGCGCTGACCAAGGCGGCGCCGGATGTCTTCGGCCGCTGCCCGTTCGGCGTGTTGCCCGTCGTAGTACGGCGTGAGGAACTGCCGATCGGCGGCGATCAGGTACGAGGGCGTCCATTCCGCTGGCGTCGGGCAGGTGCAGGTCCAGCAGGACGCAATCGGGCCGGGCGGACGCCAGCTCGCGCTCCGCGTGTGCCATCGACTGTGCCCAGACCACGCGGATATCGGCGATCGCGTCCGAGATCAGGTCCTCCACCAGCACCGCGTCGGCTCGGTCGTCCTCGACCAGCAGCAACGACAGCGACTGCCAATTCGCCGCCGGGGTAACTGGAGCACGCACTGGCATTAATTCCCGGTCATCCGTGGGTGCTCATGGGAAGCCACATTGTTCATTCAGACCCCCCTGGCCGCGGTAAGACCTTGATCTGTGACGACGTTTCGACTCCGATAGCCGGTGCGCCGACGGTGACTCTACGCGTGGGCTTACCACCGGCGAATGGTTGCCGTGGGAGATCCTATTCGCTGCGGCTCAGCTTTTCCCGAAAGATCGTGAAACTAGCGCAGCAAGAATCAGCGCAACAGCGCCCGCGACATCACCACGCGCTGAATCTGATTGGTGCCCTCGTAGATCTGGGTGATCTTGGCATCGCGCATCATCCGCTCGACGGGGAAGTCGGTGGTATAGCCGGCGCCGCCGAACAGTTGCACGGCGTCGGTGGTGACCTCCATCGCCATGTCGGAGGCGAAGCATTTCGACGCGGCCGAGATGAAGCCCAGATTGGGCTCACCGCGTTCGGCGCGGGCGGCGGCGGTGTAGACAATCAGCCGGGCCGCCTCCACTTTCATCGCCATGTCGGCCAGCATGAACTGCACAGCCTGGAAGGTGCTGATCGAGTCCCCGAACTGCTTGCGTTCCTTGGTGTAGGCGATGGCAGCATCCAGCGCGCCCTGGGCGATGCCCACGGCTTGGGCGCCGATGGTGGGACGGGTGTGGTCCAGCGTCGCCAGCGCGGTCTTGAAGCCGGTACCCGGCTCACCAATGATCCGATCGCCGGGGATGCGGCAGTTCTCGAAGTACAGCTCGGTGGTCGGTGAGCCCTTGATCCCCAGTTTCTTTTCTTTGGGACCGACGGTGAACCCCTCGTCGTCCTTGTGCACCATGAACGACGAGATGCCGTTGGCGCCCTGGTCCGGGTCGGTCACCGCCATCACCGTGTACCAGGTCGACTTCCCCCCGTTGGTGATCCAGCACTTGGCGCCGTTGAGAATCCAGTCATCCCCGTCGGCCTTGGCCCGGGTCCGCATCGACGCCGCGTCACTGCCGGCTTCGCGCTCACTCAACGCATAGGACGCCATCGCCCCATCGGAGGCCAGTGACGGCAACACCTGCTTCTTCAACTCGTCGGAACCCCGCAGGATCAGCCCCATGGTGCCCAGCTTGTTCACCGCCGGGATCAGCGACGACGACGCGCATACCCGCGCGACCTCTTCGATCACGATGCAGGTGGCCACCGAATCTGCACCCTGACCGCCGTATTCCTCGGGAACGTGGACAGCGTTGAATCCGGACGCATTCAGCGCCGCCAGCGCCTCCTCGGGAAACCGGGCCTGCTCGTCCACGTCGGCGGCGTGCGGAGCGATCTCCTTTTCCGCCAGCGCGCGGATCGCTGTCCGCAGTTCGTCGTGCTCCTCAGGCAGCTTGAACACGTCGAATGATGGGTTTCCGGCCCACGCAACCATTTTGGCCTCCTGGCTACTCGCCGGTAACTTTACCCCGAAGCCCCTGGTTTTCATGAAGCTGCTGCAGAGCGGCATCCTTGGCCCGCACGGTGTCGGCCAGCTGGTCTTGAAACACGACGATCCGCGCCCGCAGCGCTGCGTCGGACGATCCGAGAATGCGCACGGCCAGCAAACCGGCGTTGCGTGCGCCGCCGATAGAGACCGTGGCCACCGGAACACCGGCCGGCATCTGCACGATCGACAGCAGGGAGTCGAGGCCGTCCAGCCGCGCCAGCGGCACCGGCACCCCGATCACCGGCAGCGGCGTCGCGGAGGCGACCATTCCGGGCAGGTGGGCGGCGCCGCCGGCGCCGGCGATGATCACCTCGATGCCGCGGTCGGCTGCGCCGCGGGCATAGTCGAACATCACCGCGGGGGTGCGATGCGCCGAGACCACCCGAACCTCGGTCGGTATGTCGAACTCGGCCAGCGCCGCCGCGGCATCGGCCATCACCGACCAGTCGCTGTCGCTGCCCATGATCACCCCGACCCGGGGATGTCGGCTCATGTACGCCGCTCCTCCTCATCGCTTCGCTCTGCATCGTCGCCGGCGGCATGTGGATCCCATCCGTCCGTCCACTGCCCGTGTGACAACCAGTGTGCCGCCAGCTCAGCGCGTTCACGCAGCTTCGCCAGGTCCGCCATGTCAGTGCCGAGAAAGTTGATATGCCCGACCTTGCGACCGGGCAACTCAGCCTTGCCATAGAGGTGAACCCGGGCGTCGGGCATCCGCGCAAACAGGTGGTGCAACCGCTCGTCAACAGTCATCGCCGGCGGCTGCTCAGCGCCCAGCACGTTGGCCATCACCGTCACTGGCGCAATGGCGTCGGTATCGCCGAGCGGATAGTCCAGGACCGCGCGCAGATGCTGTTCGAACTGGCTGGTGCGCGCCCCGTCCATGGTCCAGTGCCCGGAGTTGTGCGGCCGCATGGCCAGCTCGTTGACCAACAGCACACCGTCGGTGGTCTCGAACAGCTCGACCGCGAGCACACCGACCACACCGAGTTCGGCGGCCAATCGCAGCGCCAGCTGCTGGGCGGCCGACGCCAGGTCGTCGGGCAGCTCCGGCGCGGGCGCGATCACCTGCACGCAGATCCCGTCCCGTTGCACCGTCTGGACGACCGGCCACGCCGCGCCCTGGCCGAACGGCGAGCGCGCTACCAGTGCCGACAATTCGCGGCGCAGTTCCACTCGCTCCTCGACCAGCACCGGCACCCCCTCAGCCAGGTATTTGCCGGCGATCTCGCGGGCGTGCCCGGGGTCGCGGGCCATCTGTATCCCCCGGCCGTCGTAACCCCCACGGACCGCTTTGACCACGATCGGGGCGTCTTTCGAAACGTCCAGCCGCTGAGCGAAGGCGTCGATATCGTCCAGCCTGTCCAGGCTGTCTAGGCCCGCGTAACGCGGAACCGCGGCACCCAGCGCCTCCAGCCGCCGCCGCATGACGAGCTTGTCCCGGGCGTGCATCAGAGCTTGCGGAGGCGGTGCCACATTGATGCCTTCGGCGACCAGCTTGTCCAGCAGGTCGGTCGGGACGTGCTCGTGGTCGAAAGTCAGCACGTCGGCTCCGGCGGCAACCCGGCGCAGGTCTTCAAGATCGGTGTGCGAGCCGATCACCACATCGGGGGTGACCTGCGCCGCGGAATCGTCGGCGGCGGTGGCCAGCACCCGCAGCGTCTGCCCCAGCGCGATCGCGGCCTGGTGGGTCATCCGGGCAAGCTGACCGCCGCCGACCATGGCGACCAACGGAGTGCGTGTACTCGGCACGGCCATCATGGTGTCACGGCGCCTGACGGCGTGTTGACCGGCTGTGACACCCAATCGTTACATACCATTTTGTTTGCGCCGGTTTTGCGTTGATCCGTACACTGACGTGTTGTGTCCTTCGCCGATGCCACAATCGCGCGCCTGCCTGGGGTTATTCAGCCTTACGCGGCGCGCCATCATGAGCTGATCAAATTCGCGATCGTCGGCGGCACCACGTTCATCATCGACTCGGCAATTTTCTACACCCTGAAGCTGACGATTCTCGAAGCCAAGCCGGTAACCGCCAAGGTGATCGCGGGCATCGTCGCGGTCATCGCGTCCTACATCTTGAACCGGGAGTGGAGCTTCCGCGACCGAGGCGGGCGCGAGCGCCATCACGAGGCGCTGCTGTTTTTCGCCTTCAGCGGCGTGGGAGTGCTGCTGAGCATGGCGCCGCTGTGGTTCTCCTGCTACGTCCTGCAGCTGCGGGAGCCGACGGTGTCACTGACCGTGGAAAACATCGCCGACTTCATTTCGGCCTATGTGATCGGAAACCTGCTGCAGATGGCGTTCCGGTTCTGGGCGTTCCGGCGCTGGGTGTTTCCCGACGAGTTCGCCCGCAACCCCGACAAGGCGCTGGAATCCGCCCTTACCGCGGGCGGTATCGCGGAAGTCTTCGAGGACGAGCTCGAGGTCGGCAACGTCACCCTGTTGCGCGCCTGGCGCAACAAGGCGAGCCGCTTTGCTCAGCCCGGCGACTCTTCGGAACCCAGGGTGTCGAAAACCTCGTGATACAGCAGCGCGTGCACCTCGCGCAGGCGCGGAATGTCGTAGAACTCCAGCGGATCTTGTGACGCCGACTCGATAATCAGTGTCCCGGTGCGAAACATCCGCTCGAATAGCCGGTCCCGGAATTCCACACTGTTGATCCGCGCCAACGGGATGTCGATCCCACTGCGGGTCAGCACCCCGTGCCGAAACATCACCCGCCGGTTGGTGACGACGAAATGTGTGGTCAGCCAGCCCAGGAACGGCCACAGTGTCAGCCAGCCGACGATCACCAACCAGATCCCCCAGATGACGCCGTAGATGATGTTCTTGGCGACCTGCTCCCAATGCGTCGAGTTGAGGTACCCGGACCCGAACGCCGCCAGCCCGGTCGCCAGGATGAGAACCACGACGGGCCAAATCAAACGCTTCCAGTGCGGATGGCGGTGCAAGACCACCTGCTCGCCGGCGGCCAGGGCATTATCCGGATAGCTCATCCTCGCGACACTAGCTGCGGCCCGCCCGAAATTAGCGCAAGTGCACCACGTCGCCGGCCGAAACCACGACGGTCTCGCCCTGAATTTCCAGGCACAGCCGGCCCTGGTCATCGATGCCGCTCGCGGTCCCGACGAGTTCCTTGCCGCCGGGGAGCTGTACGCACACGCGGGTGCCGATGGTCAGGCTGCGCGCCCGGTAGTCGGCCGCCAGCGCCCAGTCGGCTCCGCGCGCGGCCCGCCAGGCGACGATCCGCCTCCCGAGCTCTCGCAACAGCCCGCGGACCAGCTGGTCGCGATCGGGTGCCGCCACGCCGAGGTCGAACAGCGAGGTCGCCCCGGGGGCGTCGACCTCCTCGGGGGCCTGAGTGACGTTGAGCCCCAAGCCGATTACCACAACCGGCCGCGCGACCTCGGCGAGGATGCCCGCCAGCTTGCCGCCACCGGCCAACACGTCGTTAGGCCACTTGAGACCCGCTTGCACCCCGGTCACGGCTGCCACCGTGTCGACAATTGCCACACCGGTGGCCAGCGACAGCCAGCCCCACCCCGCGGCCGGGACGTCGACGACACTGACACCGACCGACATCGTGATCTGGGCTCGCGGGGTAGCCGACCATCCGCGGCCGTGACGTCCGCGACCGGCGGTCTGGTGCTCGGCAATCAGTACCGCTCCGGCGACGTCGGTCCCCGATGCTGCCCGCGCCAACAGGTCGGCGTTGGTCGAACCGGTTTGCTCCACGACGTCGAGCTGACGCCAACCCAGCCCGGTCCCGATCAACCCGGCTCGCAGCGCGGCCGCATCCAGTGGCGTCCTGAACAGATCCCGGTCCATCACCGCCCAGCCTAAACACCGGCGCGGGGGCTGCCGATAACATCGACTCCCATGACAAGCGTTACCGACCACACTGCGGAGCCCGCTGCCGAGCACACCATCGACATCCACACCACCGCAGGCAAGCTGGCCGAGCTGCACAAGCGCAGAGAAGAGTCGCTGCATCCAGTGGGTGAGGCCGCCGTCGAGAAGGTGCATGCCAAGGGCAAGCTGACCGCCCGCGAGCGCATCTACGCCCTGTTGGACGACGACTCGTTCGTCGAACTCGACGCGCTGGCCAGGCACCGCAGCACCAACTTCGGGCTCGGCGAAAACCGTCCACTGGGCGACGGCGTGGTCACCGGCTACGGCACCATCGACGGCCGCGACGTGTGCATCTTCAGCCAGGACGCCACGGTGTTCGGCGGCAGCCTGGGCGAGGTGTACGGCGAGAAGATCGTCAAGGTGCAAGAACTGGCGATCAAGACCGGCCGTCCGCTCATCGGCATCAACGACGGCGCGGGCGCGCGCATCCAGGAGGGCGTTGTCTCGCTGGGCCTGTACAGCCGCATCTTCCGCAACAACATCCTGGCCTCCGGCGTCATCCCGCAGATCTCGCTGATCATGGGGGCGGCCGCCGGTGGACACGTCTACTCCCCCGCCCTGACCGACTTCGTGGTGATGGTCGACCAGACCAGTCAGATGTTCATCACCGGACCGGACGTCATCAAAACCGTCACCGGCGAGGACGTCACCATGGAAGAGCTCGGCGGTGCCCACACCCACATGGCCAAGTCGGGTACGGCGCACTACGTGGCATCGGGCGAGCAGGACGCCTTCGACTGGGTCCGTGACCTGCTGAGCTACTTGCCGCCCAACAACTTCACCGACGCCCCCCGGTATGCCGAGCCCCATCCCGAAGGCCCCATCGAGGACAACCTCACCGCCGAGGACCTCGAGTTGGACACGCTGATCCCGGACTCGCCCAACCAGCCCTACGACATGCACGAGGTGATCACCCGCATCCTCGACGAAGACGAGTTCCTAGAGATCCAGAATGGTTACGCACCGAACATCGTGGTCGGGTTCGGTCGCATCGAGGGCCGGCCGGTTGGGATTGTGGCCAACCAGCCGACCCATTTCGCAGGCTGCCTGGACATCGATGCCTCGGAGAAGGCAGCCCGGTTCGTGCGGACCTGCGACTGCTTCAACATCCCGATCGTCATGCTGGTGGATGTTCCGGGCTTCTTGCCGGGCACCGGCCAGGAATACAACGGCATCATCCGGCGCGGCGCCAAGCTGCTGTTCGCCTACGGCGAGGCCACCGTCCCCAAGATCACGGTCATCACCCGCAAGGCCTACGGCGGCGCCTACTGCGTCATGGGCTCCAAGGACATGGGCTGCGACGTCAACCTGGCCTGGCCGACCGCCCAGATCGCGGTGATGGGTGCCTCCGGTGCCGTCGGCTTCGTCTACCGCCAGCAGCTGGCGGCGGCCGCCAAGGAGGGCCGCGACGTCGACGAGTTGCGTCTGCAGTTGCAGCAAGAGTATGAGGACACGCTGGTCAACCCGTACGTCGCCGCCGAGCGGGGTTACGTCGACGCGGTGATCCCGCCGTCGCACACCCGCGGCTACATCGCCACGGCGCTGCGCTTGCTGGAACGCAAGATCTCACACCTGCCGCCCAAGAAGCACGGGAACATCCCGCTATGACCGACGAGACGCACCACCCGCACGAGCCGCACATCCAGATACTCAAGGGGCAACCCACCGACGAGGAACTGGCTGCGCTGATCGCCGTTCTGGGCAGCGCCGGCGGTGCGCCCGAGCCTGCTCAGCCCGAACGCACCCGCTGGGGCCTTCCGGTCGACAGGCTGCGCTACGCGATGTCCAACTACCAGCGAATCACCCTGCAGCAGCGGTTACACATGCAGCGATGACCCGGGTGGTGCTGGGGTCCGCCTCTCCCGGTCGGCTCAAAGTGCTACGCCAGGCCGGGATCGATCCACTGGTCATGGTCTCCGGCGTCGACGAGGATTTGGTCACCGCGAGTATGGGGTCAGACGTTTCGCCCGATGACATGGTATGCGCACTCGCCCGGGCCAAGGCCGAGGAAGTGGCCGGCAGGCTGGTCCGCATGGATTGCACCGTCGCGGCGGATTGCCTTGTCATCGGCTGTGATTCGATGCTCTACATCGACGGCCAGCTATGCGGCAAGCCGCAATCCATCGATGATGCACGGCGCCAATGGCAGTCAATGGCCGGCCTCGCCGGCCAACTCTATACCGGCCACTGCGTTATCCGGTTGCTGAACAACGAAATTGTTCACTGCCTAGCGGAAACATCAATCACCACGGTGCATTTCGGGAAACCATCGCCCGATGACCTCGAGGCGTACCTGGCGTCGGGGGAATCGTTGCGAGTCGCCGGAGGATTTACTCTCGACGGCCTGGGCGGGTGGTTCATTGACGGTGTCGACGGCGACCCGTCGGCCGTGGTGGGGATCGGACTGCCGCTGACACGGTCGCTGCTGCACCGCGCGGGCCTGTCCATCGCCGCGCTGTGGGCGGCCAATCCGTTCACCTAGAACCCGGAAATATCGGAGTGAGTAGGCTTTCTGGTGTGCCGCTCCCCCCAGATCCAAGCCCTTCCCTGTCGGCCTACGCCCACCCCGAACGGCTAGTCACCGCTGACTGGCTGTCTTTTAACATGGGCACCCCTGGTCTGGCGATCGTCGAATCCGACGAGGACGTCTTGCTCTACGACGTCGGTCATATTCCCGGCGCGGTGAAGATCGACTGGCACACCGACCTCAACGACCCGCACGTCCGCGACTACATCACCGGCGAGCAGTTCGCCGACTTGATGAACCGCAAGGGCATCGCCCGCGATGACACCGTGGTGATCTACGGCGACAAGAGCAACTGGTGGGCGGCCTACGCACTGTGGGTCTTCACGTTGTTCGACCACCCCGATGTGCGCCTGCTCAACGGCGGGCGTGACCTGTGGCTCGCCGAACGCCGGGATACCAGCCTGGACGTCCCGACCAAGACGTCGACCGGCTATCCCGTCGTAGCGCGCAACGACGAGCCGATCCGTGCGTTCAAAGACGACGTGCTGGCCATCCTCGGCACTCAGCCGCTGATCGACGTGCGCTCACCGGAGGAGTACACCGGCAAGCGCACGCACATGCCCGACTACCCAGAAGAAGGCGCGCTGCGCGCCGGCCACATCCCCACCGCCAGGTCGATCCCGTGGGGAAAAGCGGTCGACGAGACCGGCCGATTCCGCAGCCGCGACGAGCTGGAAGAGCTGTACGGCTTCCTCGACCCGGACGACAACACCATCGTCTATTGCCGCATCGGCGAACGGTCCAGCCACACCTGGTTCGTGCTCACGCACCTGCTGGGCAAGCCCGGGGTGCGTAACTACGACGGGTCGTGGACCGAGTGGGGAAACACCGTAAGGGTGCCGATCGTCGCAGGCGAAAGCCCGGGAGCTGTGCCCGCCCGATGACTCTTCCCGCGCCGCTGGCCGAGGTGGTGTCCGACTTCGCCGAAGTCCAGGGCCAGGACAAGCTGAAGCTGCTGCTGGAATTCGCCGACGACCTGCCGGCCCTGCCGGAAGATTTCGAAGAAGCGGCGATGGAGCCGGTGCCCGAGTGCCAGTCCCCGCTGTTCCTGCATGTCGACGCCCACGACCCAAACCGGGTGCGCCTGCATTTCAGCGCACCTGCCGAAGCGCCGACCACCCGCGGGTTCGCCTCGATCCTGGCCGCCGGACTCGACGAACAGCCCGCGGCCGACATCCTGGCGGTGCCCGAGGATTTCTACACCGAACTTGGTCTGGCTGCTCTGATCAGCCCGCTGCGATTGCGGGGCATGTCGGCGATGCTCGCCCGCATCAAGCGGCGGCTGCGCGAGTCCGGCTGAGTGGAGACCGGGTCATCCATTCCCCGGCGCGCCGCCTAAACTTCCCCCCGACACACTTGTAAGAAATTCTCTTAGAGACGAAGAGACGTCCAGTCCTACAGGAGGCGCAGTGGCCAGTCACGCCAGCACGAGGATCTCCAAGGTTCTCGTCGCCAATCGCGGCGAGATCGCAGTCCGGGTGATCCGGGCAGCCCGTGACGCGGGCCTGCCCAGCGTGGCGGTGTACGCCGAGCCCGACGCCGAGGCACCACACGTGCGTCTGGCCGACGAGGCGTTCGCTCTGGGTGGTCAGACGTCCGCAGAGTCCTACCTGGACTTCGGTAAGCTCCTCGACGCGGCGGCCAAATCCGGCGCTAACGCCATCCACCCCGGCTACGGCTTCCTGGCCGAGAACGCCGACTTCGCCCAAGCGGTCATCGATGCCGGTCTGATCTGGATCGGTCCCAGCCCGCAGTCGATCCGCGACCTCGGTGACAAGGTCACCGCCCGTCATATCGCGGCGCGCGCGCAGGCTCCCCTGGTGCCCGGCACCCCCGAGCCGGTCAAGGACGCCGACGAGGTGGTGGCCTTCGCCAAAGAGTACGGCTTGCCGATCGCGATCAAGGCCGCCCATGGCGGCGGCGGCAAGGGCATGAAGGTGGCCCGCACCATCGAAGAAATTCCCGAACTCTACGAGTCGGCAGTTCGCGAGGCAACGGCCGCGTTCGGCCGCGGCGAGTGTTACACCGAGCGCTACCTCGACAAACCGCGTCACGTCGAGGCGCAGGTGATCGCCGACCAGCACGGCAACGTCGTCGTCGCCGGTACCCGGGACTGCTCGCTGCAGCGCCGCTACCAGAAGCTGGTCGAGGAGGCACCGGCACCGTTCTTGACCGACTTTCAGCGCAAGGAGATTCACGACTCGGCCAAGCGGATCTGCAGGGAGGCCCACTACCACGGGGCCGGCACCGTGGAATACCTCGTCGGTCAGGACGGCCTGATCTCTTTCCTGGAGGTCAACACCCGACTGCAGGTGGAACACCCGGTCACCGAGGAGACCGCGGGCATCGACTTGGTGTTGCAGCAGTTCAAGATCGCCAACGGCGAGAAGCTCGACATCACCGAGGACCCGGCACCTCGCGGGCATGCCATCGAATTCCGGATCAACGGCGAGGACGCGGGGCGCAACTTCCTGCCCGCGCCGGGGCCGGTGACGAAGTTCCACCCGCCCGCAGGCCCGGGTGTGCGGTTGGACTCCGGTGTGGAGACCGGCTCGGTAATCGGCGGCCAGTTCGACTCGATGCTGGCCAAGCTGATCGTGCACGGCGCCACCCGCCAGGAAGCGCTGGCACGTGCCCGCCGCGCGCTGGACGAGTTCGAGGTCGAGGGTCTTGCCACGGTCATCCCATTCCACCGCGCTGTGGTGTCCGACCCGGCATTCATCGGCGAAGATAACGGCTTTTCGGTGCACACCCGCTGGATCGAGACCGAGTGGAACAACACCGTCGAACCGTTCACGGGTGGCGAACCCCTTGATGAGGAGGACGCACGGCCCCGGCAAAAGGTGGTCGTCGAGGTCGACGGCCGCCGGCTCGAGGTCTCGCTGCCCGGGGATCTGGCACTATCCGGCAGCGGTGGTTGCGAACCGGCCGGTGTCATCCGGAAGAAGCCGAAGCCGCGCAAGCGCGGGTCGCATGCCGGCGCGGCGGCCTCCGGCGACGCGGTAACCGCGCCCATGCAGGGCACCGTGGTCAAAGTCGCGGTCGAGGAAGGACAGGAGGTCGCTGTCGGCGATTTGGTGGTGGTCCTCGAGGCGATGAAGATGGAGAACCCGGTCACCGCGCACAAGGACGGCACTATCACCGGGCTTGCGGTCGAGGCCGGCGCCGCCATTACCCAGGGCACGGTGCTCGCCGAGATTAAGTGACGCCGGGCAAATAACACGCCTCCTGACCAGCATTCCTGGGAATCAGTTAGGAGAACGTTGTCGGCCCGGCTCGCCACGGGTAGGGTTCAGGTCAGGTTGAGTTCACAGCCGCCCGGATCACGTCAGGGACGCGGGGGAGGCGAATTCCCTACCTTCGGCGTTACTACGCACCAGACGTCATCCACAGCACGAAGCCTCCTAGTGATGGAGTCAAGCAATGTCTGTGGCCCAATCTTGGCAACAAAGCCGCACCGCCCAATTCAGTGCTTGCTGGGACCCGTCGGGCACGGTGATCACCGCAGACGGTGAGCTCGACGCCGCCAACGCTGATCAGCTCGCCGCTTACGTGGAACGCAATGTCAGTCGCTCCAAGCGCGTGATCCTGGACCTGCGCCGTCTGGAATTCATTGGTACTGCCGGCTTTTCGGCACTACACCGAATCAACGTCGTATGCTCGGGCGCCCAGGCGTACTGGGCCATGGTGCCCAGCCTGGCGGTGTCACGGTTATTGCGTATCTGCGACCCCGACGGCACGCTGCCGCTAACGACACCGCTGGAAGAGCCGCTACTGCAGTCGGTCGCCTGGGCCGCAGGCGAAGAGCCGCGACCCCTACTCCAAGTGGTCCCGCAGCCGCGCTAGCGACTTAGCCAGCAGCCGAGACACGTGCATCTGCGAGATGCCGACCCGCTCGGCAATTTGCGTTTGTGTCATCGACTCGAAAAACCTGAGTACCAACACCGTTCGCTCCCGCTCGGGCAGCGCCTCCAGCAACGGACGTAGCGCCTCCCGATCCTCGATCCGGTCGAGACCGGCGTCCACGTCGCCCAAGGTATCGGCAATCGCACGGACGTCGTCATCATCGCTGCCCCCACCACTGTCGATGGACAAGGTGTTATAAGAGCTGCCCGCCACCAGACCCTCGACGACCTCGGCGCGGTCCATACCGAGTTCTGCGGCGAGTTCCGTTGCGGTGGGCGCCCGGCCGAGCCGTTGTGATAAATCGGCGGTGGCGGTGCCAAGCCGCAAGTGCAGTTCCTTCAGGCGCCGCGGAACCTTTACCGACCAGCTGTTGTCGCGGAAGTGACGTCGGACCTCGCCCATGATCGTGGGGACTGCGAACGAAACGAAGTCCGACCCGGCTTCGACGTCGAAGCGGACCACTGCGTTGACCAATCCGACTCGCGCCACCTGAACCAAATCGTCACGTGGTTCGCCCCGGCCCTCGAACCGACGGGCGATGTGATCGGCCAGTGGCAAGCACCGCTCTACGATCTTGTCCCGGTGGCGCTGGAGTTCCATAGTGTCGACGGGAAAACTAGCCAACTCACGGAACATCTCCGGAACATCGGCGTATTCGTTTGGGCGCGAAGCCGAACCGCCGGCATCTCGCGCCGTCACCTGCTGGAGGCCGCCCGTCGCGCCGTCAGCGTGATACCGAAGACGCTGCCGGTTTCATTGGGCTCGCGACCGTCGTGGAAAGTCTGGACGTCGTCGGCCAACGACGTCAGGACGTGCCAGCTGAAGCTGCCGGGTGCCACCACATCATGGGTGTCGCACGCAGCGGAAGCCTCCACCACCAATTCGTCATCATGCGGGTCGACCACGACGACGAGTGTTGCGTCCGGAGTGGCCGAGCGGATCAACCGAGTGCACACTTCGTCTACCGCGAGCCGCAAATCCGCCACGGCATCGAAATCCAGGTCCTCGAAGGTGCCGATCGCACCGACCAACGTGCGCAGCATCGCCAGGTTCTCCAGGCGTGCTGCAACGTGCAGTTCGACGGCGCGGTGGCCGCGTTGGCGCTGGTTAGCGCGCAATCCCACATCGGTCATATGGTCTCCCGGCAATGTTTGACTGACACTACTACTGCTTTGCAGCCCGCCGTGGACCTTACGTTCGAGCCGATTAGTCATGATCGCCGCCGGGTATTCCGCCCGATATGGAGGGGCCTGACATGACCGACCTTCGGACGCGCCGGCTTAAGTGCGTCGCGGTGATCGCCGGGATCATGCTGGTCATATTGATCGTTCTCGCAGTAGGCATCTATGTCGGTGTTTTCGTGGTTCTGTCCCCCATGATGGGGTGACCACGCTAACGCAACACTTCCGGCACTCATCATGGTCTAGACCTGATACCCGCTAGACGCGGCGAATAACCCAGTAGGAGATCGGGATACACGGCCGCGACAACATGTCCGATGAGATACCCGTCGCCGACGCCGTCAAACAGGACCAAGAAACCGCGCCCGAGCCAACCCCACCCCCAGGAGGAGCTGCAGGAAGTCGTCGATGACGACGGCGAGGGGTATCGGGACTAGTTGCACAGGGCGGGGTTTGGGGCGTGCACGCACGACTACGCGGGCATTTCGATGAGTCAATGCGGTTCTTAACGGTCCCAACCGCGAGACCTACACTTATTGCCATGAGGCAAATCCTGCTGCGGGCAGTTGTGCTTCTCGGATCGTGGGCGATCGGACTGCTGGTGGTGGCCTGGGTGGTTCCCGGTGTTTCGGTGTCAGTGTCGGGGTTCATCGTCGCCGTGCTGTTGTTCTCGGTAGCGCAGGCGATCTTGTCGCTGTTGATCTTGAAGTTGCCCCGTGGATATGCGTCGCTGCTCCTCGGGGGCACCGGCCTGGCATTGACCCTGGTCGCGTTGAGTCTCGCCTCGGTCTTAACTCACGGGCTCACCATCCGCGGCATTGCATCCTGGGTTGCCGCAACGATCGTGGTGTGGCTCGTAACAACGGTTGGGGCGATTTCGCTGCCCGAGGCGCTCGTTCGCGGTGCGGCGGGCTCGACCTGACCAAATCGGGGCACGGGCAGGCCAGAGCCGTGTATTCGCCACACCGTGATCGCCATTCCGTGAGACCCTTTCCGAGCCGTGATTGAGAGATTCCGCGACCGGTAGGCCTCGTCGCCGCGGCCACGACACGCTGGCGAACCTGCCCAGGTTGCCCGCCGCCGGTGTTCGACGATATGTACGCACCCTCGACGTTGGGTATCTTCTGGCGCGACTTCAGCTTCGTGGCACGAATGCTGGTCGTGATGACGATCACCGCACCGGCGGCGCTGCTGTAGGGCGGCCAACAGTAGTCGCCCGAGGGCTGAGCCGCTGGTCAGCGGCAAAGTTGTGAGTTTCGCCAGGTCCGCCGAATGAGTAGCATTCTGTTATCTCGTCCGACGACGGGAGGGAGAGATTGATGGGAGACAGGCATCACGATCCGACGGATCATTTCCGGACCACGCAACCGCACGCTGGTATCACGATGAAGGACAACCTCTTCTGGCCCGGGTTCATCCTGCTAGCCGTCGCATTTTCCGGGATGATCAGCGCTACGGCTGCCGCCGCCTACCGACATTACGAGTGGCTCGCCACGACGGTGCTCGTCGCCGTGCTCGGAACGGTCGCCGGGGCGCTATGGTTTGTCGTGGAGCGTCGCCGCGTGACCCGCATCGACGAGCAGTGGCACGTCGCTGACGCCGACAGTCCGTCGCGCCAGCGCGCTGCCAGGTAAGAGCCGACCCGCAATTTAGTGAGGGTCTTGAGCGATTCGAACGTGTAGTTGATGCTGGTCAACCGGCCAGTACCGGCCCGGCAATCGCCGGAACGCCCATGGAGACCGTCACCACCATCAGCGTCAACAAAAACCAGCCCGCGCCGTGCCATGCCCACCAAGTGCCCTCGTTGCGCCAAACGCGATAGGTGCGCAGGAACGCCCAGAGTCCGGCGGCCAACAAGATCAGCGGTCCCCCGAACGCCAGCAGCGTCCGCTGCGGCGCGCCACAGGCCATCGTGTCGACGCCCGTGCCGGGGCAGGTACTAACCCACAACGCGGCCATGACGATGAAGCCGACTGCCGCAGCCGTGGCCAGGACCGCAAAGCGGATGGCGGCGTGCACCTCGCCGTCGTCCTGTCCCAAGCGATCACCACGTGATCGCTCATCTGCTTTCGGCATCGTTCATCCTTATATCCCGCGTCCGGCTGCTCTTAGTCCATCGTTCGCTAGGTCGCGTTAGTTACGGCGCTAGGACAATTTTTTTCCGACCACCTCGTGGTGCTGGCCCTAATCAATGGTCGCATGGGATCAGATACCCCGCAGCAAACTACGGTAAACCGCTTCAGGCCTAGGTCACAGCCGTCAAAGCACCGCGTACGGCGGCAATCGCCGCGTCGATTTCTGCGCGCGAAACGGTCAGTGCGGGACGGAACCGAACGCCGTCTTCACCGGCGGGCAGCACAATCACGGCACGTTGCCACAGCTGGCGGATCAATTCATCGCGGTCGGCGGTGGTGGGCAGACTGAACGCACACATCAGGCCGCGGCCGCGCGGGTCGAGCACGACTGCAGGGAAATCGTGGGCGAGTTCGTCGAGCCGGGCTCGCAGGTACCGGCCCTGTGCGGCGGCATGGCCGAACAGGTCGTCGGCCTCGATCACCTCCAGGATGCGGCGGGCGCGCACCATGTCGGCCAGATTGCCGCCCCAGGTCGAGTTGAGCCGCGAGGCGACTGCGAACACGTTGTCGGCGATCTCGTCGACCCGGCGGCCGGCCATGACTCCACACACCTGCGTCTTCTTGCCGAACGCCACCACATCGGGTTGCACACCCAATTGGTGGTAGGCCCAAGGAGTTCCGGTCAACCCGCAGCCGGTTTGCACCTCGTCGAAGATCAGCAGGGCGTCGTACTCGTCGCACAGCTCACGCATCGCAGCAAAGAACTCGGGCCGGAAGTGGCGGTCGCCGCCCTCCCCTTGGATCGGTTCGGCCAAAAAGCACGCGATGTCGTGCGGGTGCGCCTCGAATGCGGCGCGGGCCTGTTGCAACGACTCGGCTTCCAGGGCGTCCATGTTGACTCCGGGCTGGATGAACGGCGCGTCGATGCGCGGCCAGTCGAACTTCGGGAAGCGAGCCACCGTGACCGGCTTGGTGTTGGTGAGCGACATGGTGTAGCCGCTGCGGCCGTGAAATGCGCCGCGCAAGTGCAGCACCCGAGTACCGAGCGCCGGGTCGATGTCGTGTGCCTGGTTGTGCCGGCTCTTCCAGTCGAACGCAACCTTGAGCGCATTCTCCACCGCCAGCGCGCCACCTTCGACGAAGAACAGGTGCGGCAGTGCCGGGTCGCCCAGCACCCGGGCGAAGGTCTCGACGAAGCTGGCCATCGCCACCGAGAACACATCGGAGTTGCTCGGCTTGTTCAGCGCGGCCTGCACGAGTTCGGCGCAAAACTCCTCGTCGTAGGCCAGGGCCGGGTGGTTCATACCCAGCGCCGACGACGCGACGAAAGTGAACATGTCGAGATAGCGCCGGCCGTCTCGGGCGTCGACCAGATACGAGCCGGCCGACCGCGTCAGATCGAGCACGAGGTCTAAACCGTCGACCAGGATGCTGCGCGACAGCACCTCATGGACCCGGTCGGGTTCTGTCTGCAGACCGGCAAGCGCAAAGGAGTTAACGGCGGCGGTCATGCCGTCAATGCTAGCGTAGTTTTTACGGAATCATGACGTCTATACCGGAAACATTATGGTATGTATTGCCGATCGCTGTAAAAAGTATTGAGGATGATGGTGCTTCGGGTCTGGACGTCGGCCGTTGTCCGGATCCGTTGCAGCAGGTTCTCGAGCGTCCGCGCGGACTGCACGCGCACCAGCAGGATGTAGCTTTCTTCGCCGGCCACCGAGTGACACGATTCGATCTCCTCGATGTGTTCCAGGCGCGCGGGCGCATCATCGGGTTGAGAAGGATCCAGAGGAGTGATGGCCACGAACGCTGACAGGAGGTGCCCGACCGCCTCCGGGTTGATCCGCGCGGAATACCCCGATATCACGCCGCGGGACTCCAATCGGCGTACCCGCGACTGGACCGCCGACACCGACAGTCCGGCGCTTGCGGCCAGCTCCGCCAAAGTGGCGCGTCCGTCGGCGACCAGCTCGCGCACCAGGATCCGGTCGATGTCGTCGAGCGTCTCACTCATGGCCGGAGACTATCGCAGCGACGGTGCGGGATGAACCCGGTGAAAAGGCTGGTGACCTGGCAGCTGCGCGCACAATTCGCTGCCGGGCTGTCGGCAATGTATGCCGGCGAGGTGCCCGCATACGCCACGCTGGTCGAGGTGAGCGGGCAGGTCAACGCCGATTACGTCGCACGCCATCAAGGTGCCGAACGTCTTGGCTCGCTGCAGCGGGTCACCGCCGAGCGACATGGCGCCATCCGGGTGGGCAGCCCGGCCGAACTGGCCGCCGTTGCCGACCTGTTCGCCGCATTCGGCATGCTGCCGGTCGGCTACTACGATCTGCGTTCGGCGAAATCGCCTATTCCGGTGGTGTCCACCGCTTTTCGGCCTATCGATGCAGACGAGCTGGCGCGCAACCCGTTCCGGGTGTTCACTTCGATGCTGGCCACCCGGGACCGCCGATTTTTCGAACCCGACCTGCGCACCCGCGTGGAGACCTTCCTCGCGCGCCGCCAACTGTTCGACCCCGCATTGCTCGCCCGGGCGCGGCTCATCGCCGCCGAGGGTGCCTGCGATGCCGACGAGGCGCAGGCATTCGTCGCGGCGGCGGTGTCGGCATTCGCACTGTCGCGCGAGCCGATCAAAAAGTCCTGGTACGACGAGTTGTCGCGGGTGTCCGCGGTGGCCGCCGACATCGCCGGGGTCAGCTCCACCCACATCAACCACCTGACGCCGCGAGTCCTCGACATCGACGATCTGTACCGGCGGATGACCGAGCGCGGCATCACCATGATCGATGCCATCCAGGGCCCGCCCCGCACCGACGGACCCGCGGTGCTGTTGCGCCAGACCTCTTTTCGGGCACTCGCCGAACGATGCCTGTTTCGCGGCAGGGACGGCGCCCTCACCCCGGGAAACCTGCGGGTGCGGTTCGGTGAAGTCGAGGCGCGCGGTGTCGCGCTGACCCCGCGCGGGCGCGACCGCTATGACGCCGCGATGGCAGCCGCTAACCCGGCCCAAGTCTGGAGCCAGTACTTCCCGTCGACCGATAAGGAGATGGCCGCCGAGGGATTGGCTTACTACCGCGGCGGCGACCCTTCGGCACCCATCGTCTACGAAGACTTCTTGCCTGCCTCGGCGGCGGGCATCTTCCGGTCCAACCTGGACCGCGACAGCACGGCTGGTGATGGCACCGACGATTCCGGTTACGACGTGCAGTTGCTGGCCGGGGCGATCGGCCGCGATATTTATGACCCGTACGCGCTCTACGAAGCGCTTTCCCAGGAGGCACCGGAGTGAACCTGCCGACCGCCGACGAGTTGCGCGCCCGGGCACGTCACGCCCTTGCGGCAACCGGAGCTGACGTCAGTCTCGGCGAGCCGGGCGGGCACGGGCTGCCTGCCAGTACACCGATCACCGGCGAGGTGCTGTTCACCGTCGCGCATACCACACCCGAGCAGGCCGATAAGATGATCGCCGACGCCGACCAAGCGTTTTCGGCATGGCGAAGCACGCCGGCCCCGGTTCGCGGCGCACTGGTGGCCCGCCTCGGCGAGCTGCTCACCGAACACAAAAACGACCTCGCGACACTGGTGACCCTCGAGGCAGGCAAGATCACCTCCGAGGCGCTGGGCGAAGTGCAGGAAATGATCGACGTCTGCCAGTTCGCCGTCGGCCTGTCGCGCCAGCTCTACGGGCGAACCATCGCGTCGGAGCGCCCCGGACATCGGCTGGCCGAGACCTGGCATCCGCTCGGTGTGGTGGGGGTGATCACCGCGTTCAACTTCCCGGTTGCGGTCTGGGCGTGGAACGCCGCGGTGGCACTGGTGTGCGGGGACACGGTGGTGTGGAAGCCCTCGGAGTTGACGCCGTTGACGGCGCTGGCCTGCCAGGCGCTGATCGGGCGGGCCGCCGCTGAGGTCGGTGCCCCGCCCGCGGTGAGCGGTCTGGTCACCGGCGACCGGGACCTTGGTGAGCAGCTGGTGGACGACCCCCGGATTGCGTTGTTGTCAGCGACCGGTTCGGTGCGGATGGGCCAGGCGGTCGGCCCACGGGTGGCCGGGCGTTTCGGGCGGGTGCTGCTGGAATTGGGCGGCAACAACGCGGCCATCGTGACGCCGTCGGCCGACCTGGACCTGGCCGTGCGCGCCATTGTGTTCGCCGCCGCCGGCACCGCCGGTCAGCGCTGCACCACCCTGCGCCGGCTGATCGTCCATCGCTCGGTGGCCGACGATGTGGTGGCGCGCGTCGTCGCCGCCTGCCGGCAGCTGCCTATCGGCGACCCGTCGGCCCCGGGCACGCTCGTCGGCCCGCTCATCCACGAGACCGCCTACCGCGACATGGTGGGTGCTCTGGAACAGGCACGTGCCGACGGCGGCGAGGTCATCGACGGCGACCGCAGACACGCAGACATCGCGGACCACCCGAGTGCCTACTATGTCGCGCCCGCCGTGGTCCGAATGCCCGTACAAACCGCCATCGTGGCAACCGAAACGTTCGCACCGATCCTCTACGTGCTGACCTACGACGACCTGGATGAGGCGATAGCGCTCAATAATGGGGTACCGCAGGGACTTTCGTCGGCCATTTTCACCACTGACCTACGGGAGGCCGAACGTTTCCTGGACGGATCCGACTGCGGTATCGCCAACGTCAACATCGGCACATCCGGCGCCGAGATCGGCGGCGCGTTCGGCGGCGAGAAGCAAACCGGCGGCGGGCGGGAGTCTGGTTCGGACGCGTGGAAGGCCTACATGCGGCGCGCCACCAACACCGTTAACTACTCAAACGAGTTGCCGCTGGCCCAGGGCGTGGAGTTCGGATAAACGCGGTGTGGCGGATGTCTCATATCCGATGAGTACTATCTGACACATGCCGACAGCCAGGAGGCGGTTATCCCCCGAGGATCGACGCGCCGAGCTGCTCGCTTTGGGGGCAGAAGTCTTTGGGAAGCGACCCTATGACGAGGTCCGCATCGACGAGATAGCCGAGCGCGCCGGAGTATCGCGGGCCCTGATGTATCACTACTTCCCCGACAAACGGTCGTTCTTCGCCGCGGTGGTCAAAGACGAGGCCGAGCGGCTGTACCAGGCCACCAACCGCCTGCCCCCCCTTGGCATGACGTTTTTCGAAGAGCTCCGAATTGGCGTGCTGGGCTATATGGCCTACCAAGACCAGAATCCGGAGTCCGCGTGGGCGGCGTATGTCGGTCTCGGCCGGTCCGACCCGGTTCTACTCGGCATCGACGACGAAGCCAAGAACCGCCAGCTGGAACACATCATGAGCCGTATCGACGCGTTCATGAGTGCGATCCCGGGCGCAAAGCTGGAACCCGATGTCGAGCGCCACCTACGGGTGATCCTGCACGGCTGCACGTCGTTCACCTTCGAAATATGCCGGCGGCGGATCATGGACCCCACGACCGACGCCAATCTGCTTGCCGACGCCTGCGCGCACGCACTGCTGGACGCGATCGCCCGACTGCCGGGAATTCCCGTCGAACTGGCCGAAGCGGCCATGACCGCTCCGCAGGATATGCCGCAATAGTCAGCTGGTGGATGTTTCTGTCGGTCCGTGTTGGCACCATGGCTAGGTGAGCACCGCGCCGTCTGACCCCCGGTCCCCTGACCCCGGCCCGCCTGACCCGTTGGGCCGGTTCAGCGCGATCACCCGCGAGTGGTTCAACAGCACCTTTGCCGCACCGACCACCGCGCAGGCGGACGCCTGGGACGCCATCGCCGATGGCAATAACACCCTGGTGATCGCGCCGACCGGATCCGGTAAGACACTGGCGGCGTTCCTGTGGGCTATCGATAATCTGGCGGGTGCGGCCGACCGGCCGGCGGGCACGCGTGTGCTGTACGTGTCGCCGCTCAAGGCGCTGGCGGTCGACGTCGAGCGCAACCTGCGCACCCCGCTGGCGGGGCTCACCAGGATCGCCGAACGCCGCGGTCTGGCCCCACCCGACATCAGCGTAGGGGTCCGCTCCGGTGACACCCCGCCCGCGCGGCGCCGCCAGCTCATCACCCGGCCGCCCGACGTGCTGATCACCACCCCGGAGTCGCTGTTTCTGATGCTCACCTCGGCCGCGCGCCAGACCCTGGCCAGCGTGCAGACCGTGATCGTCGACGAGATTCACGCCATCGCCGGCGGCAAGCGCGGGGCACACCTGGCCCTGTCGCTGGAGCGCCTCGACGACCTCACGTCAAGGGCCGGCCCGCGCAGCGCATCGGGTTGTCGGCGACCGTGCGTCCGCCCGAGGAGCTCGCGCGGTTCCTGTCCGGACAGTCTCGGACGACCATTGTGGCTCCGCGAGCGGCCAAGACCGTCGAGCTCACGGTGCAGGTGCCGGTGCCCGATATGGCCAACCTGACGAACAACACCATCTGGCCCGATGTCGAGGCGCGTCTGGTCGACCTGATCGAATCGCATAATTCGACCATCGTCTTCGCCAATTCGCGGCGGCTGGCCGAACGACTTACCTCCCGGCTCAACGAAATTCACGCCGAGCGCTGTGGTATCGCACTCGCGACGGAGGCCAACCCGCAGGTGCCTGGTGGGGCGCCGGCGCACATCATGGGCAGCGGCCAGACCTACGGTGCCGACGCTGTGCTGGCGCGCGCCCACCATGGTTCGGTCAGCAAGGAGCAGCGCGCCCTGGTCGAAGAGGACCTCAAACGCGGACTGCTCAAGGCGGTGGTTGCGACGTCGAGCCTGGAACTGGGCATCGACATGGGTGCCGTCGACCTGGTGATCCAGGTGGAGGCGCCGCCATCGGTGGCCACCGGCCTGCAACGCATCGGGCGGGCCGGCCATCAGGTCGGTGAAGTTTCGCAAGGGGTGCTGTTCCCCAAGCACCGCACCGACCTGATCGGCTGCGCGGTGAGCGTGCAGCGCATGCTCGCCGGCGAGATCGAGACGATGCGGGTGCCCGCCAACCCGCTCGACATCCTGGCGCAACAGACCGTGGCGGTGGCCGCGCTCGAGCCGCTGGACGCCGACCGGTGGTTCGACACGGTGCGCCGCAGCGCCCCGTTCGCGACCCTGCCGCGCAGCGTGTACGAGGCCACCCTGGACCTGCTGTCCGGCAAGTATCCGTCCACCGAGTTCGCCGAGCTGCGACCGCGTCTGGTCTACGACCGCGACAGCGGCACGCTGACCGCGCGGCCCGGCGCACAGCGGCTGGCCGTCACCTCCGGTGGCGCCATCCCCGATCGCGGGTTGTTCACCGTCTACCTCGCTTCTAACCCCGAAAAGCCTTCGCGAGTAGGCGAACTCGATGAGGAAATGGTCTACGAGTCGCGTCCCGGTGATGTCATCTCGTTGGGGGCCACCAGTTGGAGGATCACCGAGATCACCCATGACCGGGTGCTGGTGATCCCCGCGCCGGGCCAGCCGGCCCGGTTGCCGTTCTGGCGCGGCGACGACGTCGGCCGCCCTGCCGAGCTCGGCGCCGCACTTGGCAAGTTCACCGGCGAGCTGGCCGGCCTGGACCGCGACGCATTCGACAAACGTTGTGCGGGTTTGGGTTTCGACGCCTACGCGACCGACAACCTGTGGGGGCTGCTCGACGAGCAGCGCACCGCCGCCGGGGTGGTACCCACCGACACCACCTTGCTGGTCGAGCGGTTCCGCGACGAACTGGGCGATTGGCGGGTGATCCTGCACTCGCCGTACGGGCTGCGGGTGCACGGACCGCTCGCGCTGGCGGTGGGCCGGCGGCTGCGCGAACGCTACGGCATCGACGAGAAGCCGACCGCCTCCGACGACGGCATCGTGGTGCGATTGCCGGACACCTTGGAAGACGCCCCGCCCGGTGCGGAACTGTTTGTCTTCGACGCCGACGAGATCGACCCGATCGTCACTGCCGAAGTGGGTGGTTCAGCGCTGTTCGCGTCACGGTTCCGGGAGTGTGCGGCCCGCGCTCTGCTGCTGCCCCGCCGCCACCCCGGCCGCCGCTCGCCGCTGTGGCACCAGCGCCAGCGCGCGGCCCAGTTACTGGACGTGGCCCGCAAATATCCCGACTTCCCGGTGGTGCTGGAGACCATCCGCGAATGCCTACAGGACGTCTACGACGTCCCGGCCTTGGTCGAGCTGATGGCCGGCATCGCCCAGCGCCGGGTGCGGGTGGCCGAAACCGAGACCGCGAAGCCCTCGCCGTTCGCGGCGTCACTGTTGTTCGGTTACGTCGGGGCGTTCATGTACGAAGGCGATACCCCGCTGGCCGAGCGCCGAGCCGCGGCGCTCTCGCTGGACAGCACGCTGCTGGCCGAGCTGCTTGGCCGGGTCGAGCTGCGCGAGCTGCTCGATCCGGAGGTCATCGCCGCAACCGGCCGCCAGTTGCAGCATCTATCCGCTGACCGGGCCGCCCGCGACGCCGAAGGGGTCGCGGATCTGCTGCGACTGTTGGGCCCGCTGACCGAAGACGAAGTCGCCGCCCGGGCCGGCGTCGCCGATGTCGGCGGCTGGCTGGAAGGTTTGCGCGCCGCCAGGCGCGCGCTGACGGTGTCGTTCGCCGGTCGCAGCTGGTGGGTGGCCATCGAAGACATCGGCCGGCTGCGCGACGGGGTCGGGGCGGCGGTTCCGCTGGGCATCCCGGCCACCTTCACCGAGGAGGTAGCCGATCCGCTGGGCGAGCTGCTCGGCCGCTACGCGCGCACCCACACTCCGTTCACCACAGCGCAGGCCGCCGCCCGGTTTGGCCTGGGACTGCGGGTGACCGCTGACGTGCTGGGCCGGCTGGCCGGCGAAGGCCGACTGGTGCGCGGCGACTTCGTCGCCGCCGCTGAGGCATCCGGGGTATCCGGCGGTGCTGGAGGCGAGCAGTGGTGCGACGCCGACGTGTTGCGCATTCTGCGGCGGCGCTCGCTGGCAGCGCTGCGCGCCCAGGTCGAACCGGTGAGCACCGCCGCGTACGGGCGGTTCCTGCCGGCCTGGCACCGAGTGTCTTCCGGCCACTCGGGTCTGGACGGGCTGATCTCCGTGATCGATCAGCTGGCCGGTGTTCGGATGCCGGCCTCGGCGATCGAACCGCTGGTGCTGGCCCCGCGGATCCGCGACTACTCCCCGGCGATGCTCGACGAACTGCTCGCGACCGGGGAAGTCACCTGGTCGGGTGCCGGGTCGATCTCGGGTGGCGACGGCTGGATCGCGCTACACGCGAGCGATTCCGCGCCCTTGACGCTGGCCGCGCCCGCCGAGATCGACTTCACCGACGCCCACCAGGCGATCCTGGACACGCTGGCCGGGGGTGGCGCGTACTTCTTCCGCCAGTTCGCGCATGACGAGATCAGCGAGGCGGCGCTCAAAGCCGCACTATGGGAACTGATTTGGGCCGGCTGGGTCACCGGCGACACGTTCGCACCGGTGCGCGCCCTGCTCGGTGGCGGCGCCGGAACCCGCAAACGCTCCCCGCCGGCGCACCGCGCACACCGGCCGCCACGTTTGAGCCGGTACAGCATCGCGCACCCACAGCCTCGCACCACCGACCCGACCGTGGCCGGCCGGTGGTCAGCCCTGCCGGCCCCCGAGTCGGATTCCACGCTGCGCGCCCACTACCAAGCCGAGCTCCTGTTGAACCGCCACGGTGTGCTGACCAGAGGCGCGGTGGCGGCTGAAGGTGTGCCAGGCGGGTTCGCCACTCTCTACAAGGTGCTGAGCACCTTCGAGGAAGCCGGCAGGTGCCAGCGTGGCTATTTCGTCGAGTCGCTGGGCGGTGCCCAGTTCGCCGTCGCGTCGACCGTCGACCGGCTGCGCAGCTACACCGACGGTATCGACCCCGAACGGCCGGAATACCGGGCGGTGGTGCTGGCCGCCGCCGACCCGGCCAACCCCTACGGTGCCGCACTGCCCTGGCCCACAGCCAGCGGCGAGGGCCCCGTCCCTGGGGCACGGCCGGGCCGGAAGGCCGGGGCACTCGTCGTGCTGGTGGACGGCGAGCTGGCCTGGTTCCTCGAGCGTGGCGGACGGTCATTGCTGACATTCACCAACGATCCCGCCGCCGACCATGCGGCGGCCATCGCACTGGCCGACTTGGTCGCCGCCCGGCGCGTCGTGTCGATTCTGGTCGAACGCGTCGATGGGGTGCCGGCACTGCAGCCGCGCGCCGGCGGGCCGAGTCCTGTCGTCGACGCGCTCTCCGATGCCGGCTTCGTCCGCACACCACGCGGATTGCGGCTGCGGTGACCGATGCCCGAGGGTGACACCGTCTGGCACACGGCGGCCACGCTGCGACAGCACCTGGCCGGGCACACACTGACACGTTGCGATGTGCGGGTACCGCGGTTTGCCACCGTCGACCTCACCGGCCAGGTGGTGGACGAGGTGCTCAGTCGGGGTAAGCACTTGTTCATCCGAGTCGGACGGGCCAGCATTCACTCGCATCTGAAGATGGACGGCAGCTGGCGGGTCGGCGATCGGCGGGTACGGGTGGATCACCGCGCACGAATCATCTTGGAAGCCAGTAACATTCGCGCTGTTGGCGTCGACCTGGGATTGCTGGAGATCCTCGATCGCGACCATGAAGGCGAGGCCGTCGCGCACCTGGGACCCGATCTGCTGGGTGAGGACTGGGACCCTGGACTTGCCGCCACCAACCTGACGGCACGCCCGGACCGGCCCATCGCCGAGGCACTGCTGGACCAGCGGGTGCTGGCCGGCATCGGGAACGTCTACTGCAACGAACTGTGTTTCGTCAGCGGACATCTGCCGACCGCGCCAGTCAGCGCGGTCACCGACCCGCGTCGGCTGGTCTCGCGCGCCCGGGACATACTGTGGGCCAACCGTTTCCGCTGGAACCGTTGTACCACCGGCGATACCCGGGCAGGCCGGCAGCTGTGGGTCTACGGGCGAGCCGGGCAGCCTTGCCGCCGCTGCGGCACCCCCATCAGCTACGACGACAGCAGTGAGCGGGTGGCGTATTGGTGCCCGGCCTGTCAGCGCTGAACCGGGCTAGTTCCGGGCGTGCGCCAGGAAGAACTGTGCAATGGCTTCTGACGCGTCGAGCGCGCGCGTGGTGGGCCCGATGATCGCCGTGGGCAGGTATTGCTTGCCGCCCGGCCAGGTGTGCCCGCCGTTGTCGATCAGGTAGAAGACCACTTCGGTGGACGCCGCGCATGCCGTGGAATCAAAGCGGTGCACGACGGTGCCGTCCCCGACGTTGGGCAACACCTGCGCCGACGGGGTGCCTTGGCACCCATCGGCCGAGCGCCACTTCTCCATCATGCTGTTAACCGAGATGGAGTGGCTGACCCCGCCGCGGCCGTGCACGGCCCCACCCTTGAACGGCACCAACGGATCAGCGGTTCCAAGCGCTTCCCAGACCGAAACCGGGCGCGACGGATTGCAGGCCACGCCCACGCCCAGCGTGCCCGCCACTGGCGCGATCGCGGCGAAGACATCGGCGCGGTCGCAGGCCAACCGGTTGGACATGAAGCCCCCGTTGGACATCCCGGTGACGAAAACGTGCCCGGGACCGATGTTGTAGTCGTTTTGCAGCTTGCCCACCAACCCGACCAGGAACCCGACATCGTCGACATGGCGGCGATCCGCCGGCGACGCCCCTCGCCCGTCGGCCCAGCTCTTCTCGTAACCGTCGGGATAGACCACCAACAGGCTGTGGGCGTCGGCAACGCTGTCGAAGTCAGTCAAATTCTGCTGCCCTACTCCGGTACCGCCGCCACCGTGCAGGTTGAGCACCAAGCCGACGGGATCGCCGGGCGGGACATGCAATGTGTAGGTCCGGTCCATGCCGCCGGAACGGAAGGTGCCGGACAGATCTCGAGCGCTGGCCGCGGAAACATGCCGCACGCCACAGCCGACTACGCACACCGCCAGAACGGCGAGCGACAACCATCGCGCGTACGCCATGTCGTCAAGTTACCGACCGCATGCGCGAGTCCACGAGAGCGGGCGGGTGACGGGTTGGTGGCCCGCGGGATTCGAGATACCTTTTGCAATAAACGCGCGAAGCCGTAAGGTGTTTCGCGGCTCAACTCATTGTCAGCAAACAAGGGAACTTTCTTCCGCGGGAGTAGCAGGAATGACGATCACGCTTCTACGCAAGTCCATGCCCCTGCTGTCGCCGTTGGCGGCCGGTCTTGTCCTGGTGGGCGGGCTGCTCGGCTCGCTGGGAGCAGCCCCAACCGCTCACGCTGACTCTAACGACAACGCTTTCATCGCAGCGCTGAACGCCAAGGACATCACCTACGAGTCACGCGCAGCCGCGATCGGCGCCGGTCATTTGGTCTGCCACGACCTTGATCTGGGCCAAACGCCCGAACAGGTCGCAACCGACGTGCTACAAAGCAGCACCCTGGACGGATACCATGCCGGGTACTTTGTCGGCGCGAGCATACGTGCGTACTGCCCGCAGTACGTGCCTCAGTGAGAATTTACTTCAGCCTGAAATTTACTTCGGCCTGAGAGTCTGCTCCGAACGTGGCCTGAGAGTTTGCTTCGAGCCTGAGAGTTTGCTTCGAGCCTGAGAGTTTACTGCGAGTTGACAAGCATGTGACACCAGTGGGCGTAAACTTGGGCTACTAGCTAACACGGAGAATTAACCAAATGCTCACGAAAATTTTGGCCAGCAGCGCTGTCGTCCTCAGCGCTGCTGTTGGGGTAGCAGCACCGACCAGCGCTGACCCTAACCCGTTCACTGGCCTCAGCTGCAACTGCAAGGAAACGGCTCCGGCTGGCAGCCCGATTCTCACGGAGAAGATAGATCGGGGAATCCAGCAGGGGCTCTCTGGCCTGCCAGTCAGCTGAGAGTAGTCCACGACAATCTTGGAGAGCTACTCGTGATCACGAAAGTATTGGTAAGCGCCGCTATTGCGGTCGCGGTTGGGGTGGGAGCAGCAGCACCAGCCAGTGCTACTGACCCCAGCAATGACCCTAGCCCGTTCAATGGCCTCAACTGCAGCAGCTGCCCGAAGACAGCCAAGACCCGTCACCCAGACCTGGGCCCGATCCAGCAGGGAATCAAGGACGGTCTGAAAGATCTGCAAGACATCCCACCAGACATCCCAGACGGGCAGTAATCAACCCGCCGCGCCCTGCCCGACGGCGTGGATTGAAGCGTGCTCGTGCAACGCCTTCTCGGCTTCCTCATGAACGGGCTGGAGGTCGAAGACGACCTCTTTGACGATTCCGGTGAACGCGTAAGGCGCCCTGTCCTCGTAGTCGCGGTCGACGACTAGGCCGTTGTCGCGGCTGATGTCCATCCCGGCATAAGAGGTGAAGGCCAGCGGCACCGTTTTGGCCATCTCCCCCTCACCGATGCGCCGATCGTTGGCCCACAGCGTCACCCGACCACCGGAGCCGGCGACCGGCTGGTCGGATTCGAAGAGCATCCGCACCGTGACATCGCCAGCGGGGATCGGCTCGGTGGACACCTGCCGATAGGTCTCGACACCCAGGTACGAGTAGGTGTGGTGCAGTCGCTGCCCCCCGTCGACCCACAAGGCGAAACCGCCAATGAAGTCACCGTTGGCCACGATCACGCCCTGCGCGCCACTGTCGGGAATGTGCAGCCGTGCCTCGATCGCGTAGGAGCGGCCGAAGATGCGCGGGACCATGCCGCGCTGAATGTTTTGCACGTCTCCTTTGAAGGTGAACCGGGTGGTGGTGGGCAGTGGCGGCAAACTGCCGAACATCACCGCGAGCCCACCCAGCAACGGCAGTACCCGGTTTCGTTCGGCTTCCTGCCACCACAGCTGCGTGAGCTCTGCGACCTTGTCAGGATGCTCGGCCGCCAAATCCCTGGACTGGGAGAAGTCGTCGGGTAGGTAGTACAGCTCCCAGACGTCGTTGTCGGGGTCGTACTTTCCGGGCGCGAACCGCTGCAGCGTCTCCGGTGAGAAGTCCCACGGCGCCTTGTCCAGTCGAGTGCACGCCCACCACCCGTCTTTGTAGACGGCGCGGCTGCCGAACATCTCGAAGTACTGCACCGTGTGGTGTTCTTCGGCCGCCGCGTCGTCGAAGGTTCGCAGGAAGCTGGTCCCGTCCAAGGGTTCCTGCTCCATGCCGTCGACACTGGTCGGCTCCGGTAAACCGATGGCTTCCAACACGGTTGGAGCGATGTCGATGCAGTGGGTGAACTGGCCACGAGCCTGGGTGTCGGGCCGGATCCTGCTCGGCCAGGCGACCACCATCGGATCGCGGGCACCGCCCAGATGGCTGGCCATCTGCTTGCCCCACTGAAATGGGGTGTTGTTGGCATGCGCCCACGCCGAGGCGAAATGCGGCGCGGTGTGGTCGTTGCCGAGCGCCTCGATCCCCCCGTACAGCTCGATGAGCTCCAGTTGATGATCGGCGTCGAGAACCACACCGTTCAGGAATGTCATCTCGTTGAACGAGCCGGTGATCGTGCCCTCCATGCTGGCGCCGTTGTCGCCCCAGATGTAGAAGACCAGCGTGTTGTCGGTCTCGCCGAGATCTTCAATCGCGTCGAGCAGCCGGCCTACATTGAAGTCCGCGTTTTCCGAGAACCCGGCGAACACCTCCATCTGCCGGACATAGAGCTTCTTTTGGTTCTCCGACAGGCTGTCCCACGCCGGGAACAGGTCGGGTCGCTCGGTCAGTTCGGTGTCGGGCGGGACGATCCCGAGCTTCTTCTGCCGTTCGAGTGTCTTGCGCCGGTAGACATCCCAACCCTCGTCGAACTGACCGCGGTACTTGTCGGCCCACTCCTTGAACACGTGGTGCGGCGCGTGGGTGGCCCCGGTCGAGTAATACATCATCCACGGCTTCTCGGCGTCCTGAGCGCGCACGGTGTGCAGCCACTCGACGGCTTTGTCGGTGAGGTCGTCGGGGAAGTAGTAGGGCTTGCCGTCCTGACCCTGCGGCACGCCGATGACGGAGTTGTCCTGGGTGATGATCGGGTCGTATTGGCCCGCGGCGCCGGACAGAAACCCCCAATAGTGATCGAATCCCCATCCCAGCGGCCAGTTGTCGAACGGCCCTGCCGCCCCCTGGACGCTGTCCGGGGTCAGATGCCACTTACCGAAACCGCCAGTCACATAACCGTTGTCGCGCAGGATACGCGGCAGCGCGGCGCAACTTTGCGGCTTGACGGACGAATAGCCCGGGAACGGGCCCGGGAACTCGCAGATCGATCCGAAGCCCACCCGGTGATGGTTGCGCCCAGTCAACAGCGCCGCGCGGGTCGGCGAGCACACCGCGGTGACATGGAAGCGGTTGTAGGTCAACCCATTCTGCGCCACTCGGGTCAGCGTCGGGGTTCGGATGGCGCCGCCGAAGGTATCCGGGCCGCCGAACCCGGCGTCGTCGATCAGCACGATCAACACATTCGGTGCACCGTCGGGCGCCTTGGGCCCGGGAACGATCGTCCAGTCACCGACCGACTCCGCCATCGTGCGACCGATCGTGCCGCCGAAGCTGCGCTGGGGTAACGGCAGCCTGGTGCGGTCCGGGTTGAACTTACCCATCGCTTCTTCCAACGCTGCGACCAAGCTTCTCAACGTCGTATGACTCAGCTCCGCAACCGATTTCATCGGGGAGCCGGCCAATGCCTGCTCCACGGCCAGCCGGCCCTGCGGCGACACGACGGCGATGATCACGCCGCTGCCCGCGGCCAGCGCCTGCCCGATCTTGTCGGCCAGTCCGCTTTTTATCCGATGGTCGGCGAAGGTGCCGGCCAACGCTCCGGCCGCGGCGCCGACTGCAGCCGAGGCCAGCAGCGCTGGCGAGAACAAGCCGACCGCCAGACCGGCCCCCGCGCCCCACGCGGCGCCCCGCCGGCCCAGACGATTCCCGGTGTCGACCAAGACCGGCTTATCCTCGGCGTCCTTTCCGACCAACACCGCGCCCCGCAGCGCAATGTGCTTGTGTCTGGTTCGATCGGTGAGGTTTTCGAAGTCGTGGCGAGCCGTTTCGAGGTCCTGATAGCCGGCAACGATGACCAGCGCGTGTTCTTCGCTCATAACGAGACTCCCTCTTAGACGGATGACGGCGTCGCCGGTCGAAAAATATAGACCTCGAAGAGCTTCGGGGGCGGCTGTTTACCGCTGAATTCACGCGAACCCGCCCGTTCGCGCTGGGAAAACCAGTTGTTTGGCTCCCTTCAACCTGCTGGACAGACGCCGCCCTCAGTAGGTGGATATCTCATCCTCGGAAGGTAGAGCGCCGGTGCCCATGAAGATGACGCGGCGGCCGATTTCCACGGCGTGGTCGGCGAAGCGCTCGTAGAAGCGGCCCAGCAACGCCGTTTCCACACCGACGGAGATGCTGTGCTTCCATTCATGATCGATCAGCACACTGAACAAATGCCTATATAAATCGTCCATCGCGTCGTCTTGTTGGTGAAGTTGGGCAGCTTGCTGCGGGTCGCGGGACACCAGCACCTGTTTTGCACTGTCGCCCATCGCGATTGCCACCTTGGCCATGTCAGCGAAGCACCCGTGGACGTCCTCGGGAAGTACCTGCTTCTGATACTCCTGCCGGGCGATCTTGGCCACATGGACAGCCAGCGCGCCCATTCGTTCAGTGTCGGCGATGATCTGTATGGCGCTGAAGATTTCCCGCAGCTCGCCGGCTACCGGTTGCTGTAAGGCCAGCAGCGCGAACGCTTCTTTTTCGACTTGCGCTCGCATTGCCACGATCTCCTCATGGTCGCGGATCACCTCCTCAGCGGCGTCAATGTCGGCCTCTAACAGAGCCTGGGTTGCGCGCTTCAGTGCCACCCCGGCCAGGCCGCACATCTCTCCCAGTTGTGCGGTCAAATCGGCTAGCTGCTTGTGATAGGCGGTTCGCATAGGTGAAGCCTCTCTGAGCCTGAGTTATCGCGCGGAGCTGCCGCGGATCCACACGGCAATCATCGGTCATGGCGGTGCCGATGCGATATAGGTTTGAGCACCAAAACGCGCGTCGCATGCCAGAGATGTTCACCTCTGACGTCGGCGAGTTCAACGCCCAGCTGCGATAGCTGCCTGCATTTCCCGGCACTCAACGTCAGCCACACCGGACCGCGGTGACGATTCGAAAAGCTTTTGACAAGTGACGAAAGGCACCCGAAGGAGGGCCTAAGCGGCTCCTCCGCAAGATGGCGCGGCCGGTTAGTCTGCGGCGGGGGCAGTAGTGGAGTCACCGGGTTCGCCGAACGCTCGGAGGTGTGAATGACGTCCAAGCCGCCCGTCGCGCTCATCTCCTCAATTGCCTGGCCTCAATTGCCTGGCCGAGTCGGCTAGCCGCTCGTGACAGGCAGTCCGTAAAGCTTCTCTGAGCCCGGGTTATCGCGTGGTCCTGCCGCGCGTCCACACGCCATGATCGGCCAGCGTCTGCCGCCTGAAACCCAACGCAGCGATCGTCGCAAACGTCTGGGAGCGATCTGCGCGGAGTCTATGAGCAATCCCGAGGCAGCACAGGCCATATGATCGACCTAGAGACCCGCGATGCCCGCAATGCAGGTGCGGGTTCAGCGTCTAGCCCGGGATGTAACCACCCCTGGGATGACCTTTGCCTCTATCAGAGCGCGCCCAGTGCCGAGATCATCGACGCCAGCGGGATCTGCATCGTTCTGGAGGACATCGTGATCGAGGCGCTGAAGAACCTTCCCGACAACATCGCGGCGTTTGCGCGCGATGGGTATCAGACGAAGGCCGATTACGAAACGGTGCTGATATCAGAGATCGACGTCCGTTCCCGACCGGTGAAGCCGACAAAGCAGGCGAATGGATTGTCGGAACGCAGCAATGAGTCAACGTTTCGGGGACGCAGTCTACGAGGCCCAACGGTGGGTAACGTCCACAGCAGCTTGCCATTCAGCGGACAAGCACCCGACTCGCTGCGCCGGGTGCCCCGATTCCCTCGATGGTTGAAGCCGCGGTGCTCTCGGGGCGCACCGACCGGTCGGGCGAACTAGCGCAGCAAATGACCAACAACGACAGGACACGCAGCCGAACACGCCGGTGGCGATGGTCACAAGTGACATGTCTCTTGCGCGCGGCGCTACTTGTGAAGTCAGCCACAGGCAGGCCTGTGGCGGACGTGGACCCGGCGCCCGTTCCGAACCAGGGTGTGCTTGGGCGGTCGGTCGATAGATCTTCCCGCAACGAGGTCGGCGTGAGCATGGGCAGGCCGACAGTGGGGCGACGCCGGACGCGCGGGTTGCTGCGCAGTATTGGTCCGGAGTTGGTTTCCGGCGCCTCCGACAACGACCCCACCAACGTCGGCACGGCCGCCGCCGTCGGCGCGGCCACCGGCTACCAACTAGCGTGGTTAGCCCTGCTCGTCGCGCCGCTGCTCGGGGTCGTGCAGACCATCGCCGCCCACGTCGGCTCGGTGGCACGCAGCGACCTGCAGACGCTGACGCTGAAGCGTTACGGCCGACGAGTGGCCGCCGTCCTGCTCGTGTCGGTGGTCGTCGTCAACGTGGTCACCATCGCCGCCGACCTGCAAGCCGGCGCGGCCGGGATCGGGCTGTTGGCCGGCGTCGACTCCCGCTGGCTGGTGGCACCACTGGGACTGGCGCTGATCGGACTCTTGCTGGTCGGCAGGTACGACGAGGTGGTGGGCGTGCTGCGCTACCTGCTGCTGGGTTTCCTGGCGTTCGCGGCGGCCGCCTACCTGGCCCATCCCGACTGGCCCCGGCTCATCAGGTCTAGCCTTGTTCCCACGCTGTCGCTGCGCCACGACGTTATCGCCGGTGCCCTCGCCCTACTGGGCACCACGCTGACCAGCTACGTCTATGTATGGGAGACCATCGAGCGGGGGACGAAGAACCACCCGACACCACCACCGAGCACCGGGGGTTGGCCCGGGCCAGGCAGGGCGCCGTCATCGGTGCCGTCATCACCGCGGTCGTCCTTTGGTTCATGTTCGTCACTGCGGCGGCCACCCTGGGCCAGCAGCACCAGGCGGTCGCCACGGCACAGGACGCAGCCAAGGAGCTGCGCCCGCTGGCCGGTCCGCTGGCGGAGAACGTGTTCGCGGTCGGGCTGGTCATCTCCGCAGTGGTTGCCTTACCGGTGCTCATGGCCACCACTGCCTATGTGATCGGCGCGGAATTCGACTGGCGTCGCGGACTGTCCGAGCAGGTCAGTAACGCCTGGCGTTTCTACGGCGTCCTGGCGATGTCCGTCTGCCTCGCCGTCGCCGTGAGCCTGGCGAACGTTTCTGTCATCGGCATTCTGGTCGCAGCCAGCGTGATCGGCGGATTCGGCACACCCATCGGCATAGCGATCTTGGTCCTGCTAGGCCGTGATCAAGCGGTCATGGGTGCCCGGCCCATATCGCGCCGACTGGCCGTCGCCGGCTGGACAGTCGCCGCCATTGTCGCCGGCTTTGGACTGCTGTACGCCATCGGAGCGGCCCTAGGCAAATTCTGACCTCGGTTCACGCCCGTCCGCATCGGGGCCCACCCTCACTGATGCGTTAGCGCCGCGCCCAGCCTGAGGTGTTGCGGTAGCGGGCACCGGAGCGGACCGATCATCAGGAGGAAGAAGGAGCAAAAAGTATAGAAATAGGAGTCAGACCGGTCTTCTCGGGTGTCGGTGGTTCGGGAGTCGGTGCTAGGTAATGTGAACACAGTGATCACGCGGCGCGGTCTGCCGGGTTTCGGCTTGCTGGCGGCGCCGTTGCGTGCCGCCACGGCGGGGACCCGGATGGCGGTTACTGCGAGCGCTGTCGTCGGGGGTAGCGCCGCAAGCACGGCCCTGTTGGGCGGCAGCGTCGCGGCGAGCATGGGCAGGTCATTAGCCCGTGCCGCGCCGGACGTTCCAGCGTTGACCCGCGCGGCGGCGGGCGTGGCGATCGAGGCGATAGGTGGCCCACCGGCACGGCGTAACAGCAGCAACGGTCCGCGGCGCTGGATCGAGGTGCGGGGCCTCAGCGGCGAGCACGCCGCGGCGATCGCAACCGACGTACTTGCGGCCGTCCGCGCAACGCCCGGCGTGCGCCAGGCCTTCCTGAACCGCACCCTTGCGCGGCTGGTGGTCACCGTCGACGCCGACGGACCCTCGGCGACAGAGCTCTGCCGGATCGTCGCTGAGGCCGAAGAGCGCGACCGAACGCGCGCGGTGCGACAGCACCCGGCCAGCCTGCCGGGCGACGACGCGCTGCTGATGGGGCGGATGGTAGCAGCCGCGGCCGCCACTGCGGGCCTTGGCCTTTCGCTGACCGGCAGCCTGCTGCGGCTGCCCAGACTGCCCGACTTGGTGGCCGTTCCGCCGACACTGGCCGACCACCTGCCGCGACTGCGCCGGGAGCTGGAGCGTAGCCTCGGGCCGGAGGGCACCGATGTTTTGTTCGGTTTCCTCAACGCCGCGACAGCCGCGTTGACACTGTCGCCGACGGCGGCAGCCGCGGAGGCCGCTACCCGCACGATGCTGGCGGCCGAGGCGTGGAACGGTCGGCTGACATGGCGTCGGCATGAACCCGGGCTGGGCAGCCAGCCGGTGCCTGACGACGCGGTCTCGACGCCCCGAAGCATGCCTAGTCCGCCGGACGGGTCCGCAGAACGCTACGCTAATCGCATTGGTTTGGCCGGCATCGGCGCCGCTGCTGTGGTCGGCCTGCTGTCACGCAACCTCGACACGGCCGGTGCTGCCGCACTGGCCGCCGTCCCAAAGCCGTTGCGCACCCTGCGGGAGGCATTCGGCTGCGCGATGAGCCGCGGCCTGACCGCCCATCACGACGCGCTGGTGCTGCGCCCCCGTGCCCTGCGGACACTCGACCGCGTTGACGCGATCATGATCGACCCGCGAGCGCTCTACGCCGACGAGTTGATGGTGAGTCGCGTTCTGGGAGTGCGGAATTCGCTGCGTACCCACGCATGGGAAGCGGTTCGAGCCGCACTCGACAATGACGGGCTGACCCCGGGATGGCACAAGCTGGCTGATATCCCCGGCGCCGGCAGGTCGGGCAAGGCGCTGATCAGCCCGGTTCGCGATCCGTTGGCCGCGGCGGTGCTCACCGAAGCGCGGCGGTCGCACCCGCGGGTCTTCTCCCTCGACGACGACTCGTTGCGTTCTCTGGCACAAGGATTCGACAAACTGTATCCCTCGGGCGAGTCAAACGAGTCGATCGACAACGCGGTGGCGGCAGCTGTCGCCGAACTCAAGGCCGGCGGCGCCACCGTGGCGTTGTTGACCACGTCGGAGATGCGGGCCGCGCATCGCTCTGACGTCACGATCGGCGTACTCCGACACCGGCATCCTGCGCCGTGGGACGCCGACGTGTTGGTTTCGGACCTGACCGGCGCCTGGCGGGTGCTGCACGCGCTGCCCGCCGCGCGCTCCGCCACCCACAGTGCCGTCCGGCTGTCGGCCTCGGCTTCGGCGATCGGCGCATTGATGTTGATTCCCGGTGTGCCCGGGCGCAGTTCGGCATCGATCAACGTCGGCATGGCCGCCAGCCTGTGGTTCGGATTCCGGGCGGGCGCAAAGGTTTTCCGGGACCCGCTGCCAGAGCCCGAAACCAGTCACGACTGGCACGGCCTGCCGGTTGCGGAAGTGCAGCGGCTGCTGCCCCGCCCTGCCGACGAACACCCCGAGGAAGCATCCGCGTGGTGGCAAAAGCTGCCACCGGTTCGCGTGCTGCACGGCGCGACCGCGGCGTCGTGGGAACTTGTCCGCGACTTCGCAGACGAGATGCGCGCCAACCTGTCGGACCCGATTACCCCGCTGCTGGCCACCGGCGCGTTGGCCAGCGCGCTGCTCGGCTCGCCGCTGGACGCGGTCCTGGTGGGCAATGTGGTGTTGGTCAATGCCGCGTTGTCGGCCGAGCAACAGCTGCACGCCCAACGCATCCTGAATCGCCTGCTGGCCGTGCAGGAGCCGCCTGCGCGACGGCGCGTGGGCTCGCTGGATGGGCAGCGCAACGAGAAGGTGCCCGCCAAGCGACTGCGTCCGGGCGACATCATCGAAGTCCATGCCGACGAGGTGATCCCCGCTGACGCCCGGCTGCTGCACGCATCAAACGTCGAAGTCGACGAATCCACGCTGACCGGCGAGTCGCTGCCGGTGCCCAAGCAGACCGAACCCACACCGGGCGCCCCGCTGGCCGAACGGACATGCATGCTCTATGCCGGCACCACGATGGTTGCCGGCACGGCGGTGGCCGTGGTGACTACGGTCGGTTCACGCTCGGAGATGCGCAGGGCCTTGGCGATGGCTCCGAGAAAGTCTCGGGAAATCGGCCTGCAGCGACAGTTGAGGCATATCACCCGGCGGGCATTGCCGTTCAGTATGGCCAGCGGGGGTTTGGTCGGGTTGCTCAGCGTGTCGCGGGGAACCCCGTTGCGCGAGGCGGTGTCAAGCGCGGTCACGCTGATCGTGGCTGCCATTCCGGAAGGGTTGCCGCTCGTGACGACCCTGGCCCAGCTGGCCGCCGCGCGCCGGCTCACCGGCGAATCGGTGCTGATCCGCAACCCCCACTCGGTCGAGGCGCTGGCCCGGCTGAACGTGGTGTGCTTCGACAAGACCGGCACGCTGAGCGAAAACCGGCTGAAGGTCAAAGCGGTGCGCCCGACAACGGGCTTCACCCCCGGACAGGTGCTGGATGCGGCGCTGAGCACCAGCTACACCAGGCACACCCACCGGGTCGATCATGCCACCGACGATGCGATACACCGGGCCGTTGACGATCCGTCGGTTCGGAGTGACGGTTCGCAGCCGCAACCGCGGCTGAGGCGTGACGCATTCCTGCCGTTCCAGTCCGGTCGTCCGTTCGCGGCTGCGCTCGTCGGCACCCGGCTGACCATCAAGGGCTCACCTGAGGTGCTCTCGTCGGCGCTGCGCCACGACGACGAACCGTTGACGCAGCAGATCGACGAGATGGCGGCCAACGGTTTACGGGTACTGGCGGTGGCCGAGCGCAACCTCAGCCCGGACCAAGCCGCGGCCGCGGCAGCCGATCCCGATTTTCTGGAGACCCTGTGCACCGCCGAGCTCACCCCGGTCGGTCTGCTCGGATTGGCCGACACTCCTCGGCCCATGGCCCAGTTCGTGCTGAAGGCACTCGCCGACCGCGATATCGGGGTCCGATTGATCACCGGCGACCATCCCGCCACCGCGGCCGTGATCGCTCGGGAGCTGGGCATGGACGTCACTGCCGAGCAGGTGATCACCGGCAGCGACTGGGAAGCGCTGTCGGCCGACCAGCGGGCCGAGGCGGTCGCGTCGCGAATGGTCTTTGCGCGGATGTCGCCGGAACACAAGATCGACGTCGTCCAGACCCTCGAGCGGGCCGGGCTGGTCACGGCGATGGTCGGTGACGGTGTCAACGACGCCGCCGCGATCCGGGCGGCCAGCGTGGGCATCGGTGTGGCCTCGCGCGGCAGCGACGCGGCCCGCACCGCGGCCGACGTGGTGCTGCTCGACGGGCGGATCGAAGCGCTGCTCGACGCCCTCGACGAGGGCCAGCAGCTATGGCGGCGGGTGCATTCGGCGGTGTCGATGCTGCTGGGCGGCAACCTCGGCGAGGTGTGCTTTGCACTGATCACCACCATGCTGACCGGGCGTTCGGTGCTCAACACCCGCCAAATGCTGTTGGTCAACATGCTGACCGACGCGCTGCCGGCCGCCGCCCTGGCCGTCAGCCCCCAGACGAGCACCACCGAGGTCGAGCGGGACGAGGCAGCGATGTGGCGCGCGATCGGGATTCGTGGTGCGTCCACCACGACCGGCGCCATGCTGGCGTGGCTGATGGCCAGCGCGACCGGCACCCAGCGCCGCGCGGCGACGGTCGCGCTGATCGGGTTGGTCTGCACGCAACTCGCCCAGACACTGGTCGACTCGCACGGCCGGCTGGTGGTGATCACGACGGTCGGTTCCGTCGCCGTCCTCGCGGTGGTGGTGACCACCCCCGGGCTCAGCCACGTGTTCGGCTGCACCCCGGTGGGCCCGTTTGCCTGGGGTCAAGGCTTGCTGGCCGCTGCGGCGGCGAGTTCGGTGTCGGCGCTGGCTCCCGACCTGATGGTCCGTGCGTCTGAGACCGTGCAGCGACGGATTATTGGCGGCGAGTAGGCCGGCTGATCGCCGCGGTCTCGGTGATGCTGGCGCTGTCGTTCATCGGTGTTGGCACTGAGCCGAAAGTGCTTGGCGACGCCCATTGTTCACATTTTGTACACACTGCGGCTACCCGCCGGCGCTTCGGAGCGGCTCTTTGGGCCGGGCTTCGGTACTCAGGTCGCAAGTTCGGCGTCATGCCCGTACTGTTGGCTGCGGGGTGTCCGGCGGGTTGCACGACAATCCGCAGACTAAGCGGGCAGGTGGTCGAGATGGAGCGCGAAAATCGGTTGCGGCTCAAGCCCTATCGGTCTGCGTCGGAGCATATTGACGGGGCCTGGTGGCCGCGGTCGACGCACTTGGTCGACGAGCTACCGGACTTGGTGGCGTCGGTGTCCGACCGGCTGGGGCAGGTCGTGATGGTGGCCTACCGTCGCAATGGCTGGGGCGAGACACCGCCACTGGCTGAGATCGCCGGCCACACGATCGAATTGCTGGGCTTCACCAGTGATGAGCGGGCCACTCTCATCCTGATCGGGGAGGACGGTCGTCACCTCTCACTGCACGTCATCCGGCCCGATACCAGCGAAGAGGTTGCCCGACATGCGCTGGAGGAGACACCAGTACCCGCCGACGTTGCACCGGCCAGTCGTTCAAAAGTTGCGAAATCCGTGGCCGACGTCGCAGATAAGCTGGCCCGCCACGAGGGGCTTGACGACGAGCGGCGGACCGAACAGATCAAGCGCTGGTGTGAGGAGGCCGCTCAACAATTCGTTGATGCGCCAGTCCAGACCTTCGTTCCAATCCTCGTCGAGCACATCGTTCGCAACCGCATGATTGAATCCCGGCAGCAACCACGCCGCCGACCACCGGCGAGTGAACCAATGCCCGCATAGGGCGGCTACTCGCCCTGCGCACTGTCAGACGGGGCGCGTGGTTCTGCCCGCCATCAGGGTCGCGATCGCTTCGATGTCGGCCGGGCCGGGCATGCCCCAGTCCGGCTTGTAACCGAACAACTCGTCGACCTGCACGGTCTTGAGGTCGACATCGAGAAGCTCGATCGCGTCGAGGGGTACGAGGGCGGGGTGGACGTAGCCACAGGCGCGGGCCAGGGCCAACAGTTCGAAGCGCAGCGTGGCGAGATAGTTGGCGCAGCGCACCGACTTTAGGGCTGGGTCGAGGCCGTGCTGCAGCCATGCTGACTGGGTGGCGACGCCGGAGGGGCAGCGGCCGGTGTGGCAGCGCTGGGCCTGGATGCAACCGATGGAGAACATGGCGGTTCGGCCGACGTTGATCATGTCGCAGCCCATGGCCAGGGCGAGCAGGGCGTTCTCGGGGATGCCCAGCTTGCCCGAGCCGATGAACACCACGTCGTGGTGCAGGTCCTCTTCGGCGAAAGCCCGGTAGACACGGGGGTGAGCCCACTTGAAGGGCAGGGCGACATGGTCACTGAAGACGAGCGGAGCCGCGCCGGTGCCGCCCTCGCCGCCGTCGATGGTCACGAAGTCGACGCCGGTGCCGGTGCGCGCCATGCGCGCTGCCAGCTCAAGCCAAAACGGCCCTTCCCCGACTGCCGACTTGATGCCTACGGGTAGACCAGTCTCGGCGGCGATGGTCTCTACCAGCTCGAGCAGTCCGTCGACATCGCGGAATGCCGAGTGTCCGGCGGGGCTCTTGCAGTCCACCCCGACCGGGACACCGCGGATTGCGGCGATTTCGGGAGTCACCTTGGCGCCGGGCAGCATGCCGCCCAGACCGGGCTTTGCCCCCTGGCTGAGCTTGATCTCGATGGCCCGGATCGACGGGGTAGCCGCCACGCGGTCGATCAGGCGGGGAAGGCTAAAGGTGCCGTCCTCATTGCGGCAGCCGAAGTAGCCGGTGCCGATCTGCCAGACGAGGTCGCCGCCGTTGAGGTGGTACGGCGACACTCCGCCCTCACCGGTCGTGTGCAGGACGCCGGCCGTGGCCGCGCCCTTGTTGAGCGCGGTGACGGCCGCGGCGGACAGCGACCCGAAGCTCATCCCCGAGACGTTGACCAACGACGAGGGCCGGAAAGCCTTGGCCCGGCCCCGCGCGCCGCCGAGCACCTTGGCCGCGGGCAAAGGCACGGCCGGGTCGGGGTGGTTGGGCTCGCCGTCCGGGGCCGACACGGGGAACGCCGCGTGCTTGATGATGGAGTAGTTGTGGACCCGTTCCAGGTCGTTGTCGGTGCCGAACCCGAAGTATCGGTTGGCCAACTTGGAGGACGTGTACACCCAGCGCCGCTGGTCACGGCTGAAGGGCCGCTCCGCGTCGTTGTCGGTGACGATGTACTGGCGCAGCTCCGGGCCGACCGCTTCGAGGAGGAACCGCAGGTGACCGATGATCGGGTAGTTGCGCAATATGGTGTGACGACGCTGCAAGAGATCCCAACCCGTCAGCCCGGCCAGACTCGCGCCGACCAGGGCGGCCACGGATCGCCGCTTCATGCCGAGCCGAAATCCAGGTCGGCGGAGGCGCTATAGGCGTTGTAAACGCCCAGTAGGTCGCGGGCCGAGACAATGCCGGCCAGCGCGCCGTCGTGCTCCACCAGGATGTGGCGGATGTAGTGGTCCATCATGCGCGCCGCCACTTGGTCAACCGTGGCCTCGGCGTCGCACCACACCAGCTTGGTGCTGGCCACATCGATGGCCGGCACGGCGGCCGGGTCCTTTCCAGCGGCCACCGCCCGAACGATGTCGCGCTCGCTCACCAGTGCGGCGGGCCGCTCGTCGTCACCGACCACAATGGCCCCGACGTCTATGGCCATCATGGCGTTGGCGGCGTCGGCAATCGTGGCGTCCGCGGCGACGCGCGCCACCGGCTCGCCAATGACGGTGGAGATCGGGATCGATCCGGGAGAAGAGATGCCAGTCACATCACCATGCTCACCAGAACTTGCCTGCCCTTTCTAGTGACCAGAGTCCTCAATTCGAGTGGCACTGGTAACCCGCCGATTCCACGAATGGGACACATGGCCCTAGTCAACTCAGAGGAGCCGGGTCAAGCTGGCAACTGACCTCCGCGAAGGGACATGCTCTGGGCGGTTCGGGATCTACGGCACGGGAGTCGCTGGCGAGGCTGCACCGGTTGTTCGAGCCGGTCCTGGTCGCGATCACAGTGGGCGCGTTGGCGGCTGGCGGGATCGCCTGGCTGACCGGTTCGCATCGGATCGCCAATGGCTGCTGGATCGCGGGCACAGTGGTGGCGGTGCACACCACGATGCACAGGCGGTGATTTCAGGTGGAAACCGAGGGAATGTCCGGCCGACGTGGTCGTCGCTCTAGTTCCTCTTCGGATGCAACCCATCGGCCACGTCCGTCGGAGTTGCGGCGCTGGCGCCAGCATTTGGCCAACGAACGCGCCGAAGCCGCCATTTATCGCCAGCTGGCCCAGCGCCGCACCGGCGAGGAACGCGCGATCCTTCTGGAGTTGGCTGACGCGGAGGCTCGCCACGAGCAACATTGGTTGAACTTGCTCGGCGACCAGGTCGGCGCGGTGGCCCGAGTCCCTCTGCGCACACGCCTGCTCGCCTTCCTGGCACATCACTTCGGATTTGTGTTCGTGCTGGCGCTGATACAGCGATCCGAAGCCCGGTCATGCTATGACGAGGACCGCGACGCCACACCCACGATGGCCGCCGATGAACACATCCACGCCGAAGTTGTCCGCGCGCTGGCGACCAGGGGACGCGACCGGTTGTCGGGTAGCTTCCGCGCCGCGGTGTTCGGCGCCAACGACGGACTCACCACCAACCTCGCCCTCGTTCTGGGCATCAGCGCCACCGGTGTATCCAGCCACACCGTGCTGGCCACCGGTCTGGCCGGGCTGCTGGCCGGAGCAATGTCGATGGGAGCCGGCGAATACGTGTCGGTTAACTCCCAACTGGAACTGCTCGAGGCCTCCACGCCCAGCCCTGAGGCCGGTACTGCGCTGCCGCAGCTTAATCTGGACGCCAACGAGCTGGCGCTGGTCTACCGGGCGCGCGGTATGAGTGCCGATGAGGCTGACCGCCGAGCCACCGAGGTCCTGCGCGACCTGGGTGCCGGGGGAGACAGACATCCTGGCATGGCGAGACCTGACCCTGACAGGGGCGAAACCGTGGGCACGGGTCTGCGCGCCGGTGTTTCGAGCTTCATCTGCTTCGGCTCCGGAGCGTTCATACCGGTGTTGCCCTACCTACTGGGACTTGGCGGTGTCACTGCGCTAGTGGTGGCCGCTGCGCTGGTCGGGGCCGCTTTGTTGGCTACTGGAGTCATCGTGGGGCTCATCTCCGGGGGATCGCCACTGCGCCCGGCGCTGCGCCAGCTGCTCATTGGTTACGGTGCGGCGACCGTCACCTACCTGCTGGGTTTGCTCTTCCACACCAGCGCCGGCTAGCGCGCGCTCCTGCGCGGCAATCCGGCCGTCGATCAACTTGCCAGCCGACACCGAACAGATGCTGTGCCGCTTCGGCGCCGAACACGACGAACTGCGCGACAAAATCGGACGGCTGCGGGACGCGGGCGACCGTTTGGCCGCAGCACCCGATCAGTCGGCGCTGCAGGCAATTACCGGCGTGCACGCCTTGCTCACCGAGCGGATCCTGCCCCACGAACGCGCCGAGGAGACCCAGCTCTACCCGGCGCTGGCCCACGCCGAAATACAACGGCTATCCGACCGGATCGGCGCCCACCTGGAGCTGGCCCGAAGCAGCGGCGCCGTAGCCCCCGACCAGGTCGACGACCTGCTCGCGTGCCTATACGGGCTGTACGCGCTGCTGCGCCTGCATTTCGTGCAGGAGGAGGAGAACTACTTCACCCTCGCCGAGGACGAACCCCAGAGACTATCCGGCTGATGGCGGCCTTTGCATCACCGTCCCCAACAGCTCCGACCCGTATTCAATGTTGTCGTAGTCTCGCCCCTCGCGCCGACGACCGCCTGCCGCGGCCGGCGGCATTGCCCCCATCGGGGTCAACGGGATCGAAGGCCACCCGGGTACCTCCGAAGAAAGCGGGGACACCGCCGATGCCAGTTGCACCGGCGATTGCGAGGCCGGCAACATCCCCACCACAGCAGGCGGCATGGTCAGCTTGCCCACCAAAACTCCAACACCCACTGCTGCCGTAGGTGCTTGTGCTGATCCGGCGGCGCTGAGGGCGCCGGCCAATTCCGCGTCCGCTGCACTCAAAGCCGCCCCACCCTCCGCTAAGCCCTGGAAGAGTTCGCCGCCCAAAGACTGAAACCCCTGGGCGGTCGCCAATTGCGCCAAGACAGCGAGGATGTTGACCGGATATCCGCCCGCGGCGATAGCTTGGTTTGCCCAAGTGTTGGCAAGTCCAAACCAACCGGTGGTGGGGTCGAAGCCGGCGGCCGGCGCCAATATCGGGGCCGCCGAAGAGGCAGCGGCAGCAGCGGGCACCACATTGGCCTGGGTTGCCAGCCCCGTCGGATTGGCAATCACAGGCGGCGACGAGAACTGCGGCAGCACGACAGCGCTCGCCGAAGCTGCCGCATAGCGATACATCGCCGCCGAGTTGTTCACCCACATGGCGTCGTACTCGGCTTCGGTTTCGGCGATCGCCGGAAGGTTGATCCCGAACCAGTTAGTGGCCAGCAACTGTGCCAGCCGCGTCCGGTTGGCACTGACCTGTAAGGGATGCACAACCGTGAAATGAGTTAACTCGAATGCCGCTACGACCGCCTGCACCGAGGAGCCAATCTGCTGGCACTGCTGCGCGGTAGTGCGCAACCAGGCGAGGTAGGGTTCGACAGCTTTGACCATCGCCGTCGAGGACGGACCGCGCCAGGCCCCAGTCAGTGACGACAACACCGAGGCATAGCTGCGAACAGATTCCTCCAACTCGATGCTCAGCTGCTGCCAAACACCGGAAGCCTCGATCAGTGACCACGCACCAGGTCCGGAGTGGATCAGCGCCGAGGTGACCTCGGGCGGCAGCATCCCAAAATCCATGACGCTTACCTTGGGGAACAGCCTGGGTAGGCCGAGCACGGCGTGTCGATGCCTACGACAATTCCCGAATGCGTTATGCGACAGGACATCTCGGTGTCCTACTGCTTGTCGCTGTTGACCGACCCGGTGGCGGCATCCGGCGTCCGCAGTCGTGGGGCACCATCGTCGGCTCTCATCCCCCGCTTGGCGGTCTTTGCACCACCGTCTTCGGGGGCTCCACACCGTATTCAAGATCCTCGAACTTCTGCTGCTTCCTCTTACGCCAACCACTGCCTGCCGAGATTGGCGGCGGCACCATTATCGGCATCATCGGTATCGAGGACAACCCGGAGTCCCCCGCAGAAAGCGGCGACACCGCCGACGCGAGTTGCACTGGCGATTGCGAAGCCGGCAACAGCCCCACCACAGCAGGCGGCGCTGTCAGCTTGCCCACAGTAACTCCAACACCCAGTGCCGCCGTAGGTGCTGATGCCGATCCAGCGGCCTTGAGCGCACTGGCAAATTGCACCTCCGATGCTCCCAGGGCCGCCTCTCCCTCCGCCAGGCCCTGGCCAACTTCGCCGCCCACAGACTGAACCCCCTGGGCGGTCGCCAATTGCGCCTCCACACCGAGGAGGTTGATGGGAAATCCGGACGAGAGGAATTGGTTTCCCCAGGTGTTGGCCAGCAGGAACCAGCCATTGTTGACAAGGCCGCCGGTACTGGCAAGCGGCGACGCTGTCGAGGCTGCCGAAGAGACAGCAGCGCGCGTCCCAGAAGAGGCAGCGGTGGCAGTAGGCACCACGCTGGCTTGAGCAGCCAGCCCGGTCGGATTGGAAATCGTATGCGGCGAAGCGAATCGAGGCAGCGTGGTGGCCTGTGCCGAGGCTGACTGATAGCGACTCATCGCCGCCGAGTTGTTGGCCCACATGGCCTGGTACTGGGCTTCGGTTTCGGCGATCGCCGCCGTGTTGCTCCCGAACCGGTTGGTGGCCAGCAACTGCGCCAGCCTCGTCCGGTTAGCGCTGACCTGTGCGGGAGGAACCACCGCCGAGCGGACGGAGTTGAATGCCGCTGCCGCGGCCTGTGCCGAGGCGGCCATCTGCTGACACTGCTGCGCGGTGGTGCGCAGCCAGATGAGGTAGGGCTGGACAGCCTGGACCATCGCCATCGAGGACGGACCGTTCCAGGACTCAATCAGTGAAGACAACACCGAGGCATAGACGGCAACAGAGTTCTCCAACTCGACGCCCAGCCGCTGCCACGCACCGGAGGCCTCGATCAGTGAGCCCGCTCCGGGCCCGGAGTGGATCAGCGCCGAGGTGACCTCGGGGGGCGCTAACAAATCCATGACATCTCACATTGCCTACGCGGGGAACGACCTAGGAAATTTGTGTTGACTACACCGCGAAAAACCTTGGAACATTGCGCGTCGACGTCTCATTTGCGGCCGCATCCTTCCTCGTTCGAGTACCGGATGTGACGAACGATATACCTATGAAGTTAACCAGTGCAGAGTTAGAGTTACTGACAAGGAGACCTGGGTGGCCATAGGCCCTTTTCCAGCAGCCAGCGGGCGCAGGTCAGGACTCTTCAGACGGTCGGCCAAGCCGCGACGCTGCATCTCGCATGTGAAGTCGGCCAGCGGCGATGCGAAGACGTCATAGTCATCGAAGTGGACCGGGATCATGTTCGGCAGCGTCAGCATCGCTACCAGTTCTGCACCCTGGCGGCCGTCCATGGTTACCGTCAGCCCGAACGGAAGTCGCCGGCCGGTAGTCGGGTCCCGCCCAGGTGCAGCACGCCGAGGTCGATCGAGTCGAATTGTGCCGGAATCTCTTTGAGCTCTTCGATGAGCGGGGTGTCGCCGGAGATATAGAGCCGACGTCGCGGTGAGCTGTCATCAGAAGCGAACTCCAGCATGGTGCCCATCACCGGCGGCAGCAGCCGCCGACTCCACACCGGCGCGTGACTCCCGGCAGTGACGTGATGCTTATAGTGTTGCCGCCCTTGGTGATTGTGTGCTGCTGCCACGTCGACATACCAAGCGCGTGGACGAAGCCACGTGATCGGAAGTGATTGGTCGAGGCCCTTTTGCGACACCCTGTCGCAATGATCGTCACAACTGACCGCATTGAGCTAGAACGGTGGCGGGTGGTCGTCGGTCTCGGGTAGTGCGGTCCCGGCGTGGCTTAGGTTTACGGCCCGGCGGGCGTCGTGATTGTGTCGGCGTTCGGTGGCGATGCGGTGGGCCCGGTTTTGCGCACGGGTGCGGCGCCGTTTGGGCATCATCCCGGTCCGGTCGCCGCAGTAGTCGAGCGGCGGGTCAGCTTCCGGTGCCGGCACACCGCCCGTTGACAGGCACAAACTCGGAAACAGCAGCGCGCTGCCCGGTGTGGTGACATAGGTTCGCCCCGCCGGTGAGGTCAGAATCACGGTCCCGTCGGGCAACTGCTGATCACGCCACCCCCAGAACGTTTTCACCAAGTGATGGGTGCGGCAATAGCACTTCAGGTTGGACGCATGCGTCCGCCCGCCATCGGCGTACGGAATCGTATGGTCAAGATCACAGTCGCACGCCGGCCGGTCGCAGCCGGGCCAGCGGCACGTCAAATCCCGGCAGCGCACAAAATCCGCCAGCGCCTTCGACGGCACATATCCCGCCTCAGGCGGGGCCTCACCCGGGTGAACCAGCGGCACCAGCTTGGCCGACGTGGCCAGTTCCTCAACGAGTTCAGGTGGGATCAGCCCATCGGCGCCCACCTCGGAGGCTGGCGCCAAGCCGCCACCGTCGATCGTGGCTTGCTCGGCGATCACGTAAATCACCACAGGCGTTGCCGCAGGCCGCTTTCCGGCCGCGCAGTCGTGCCGCCCGCAGCGACAGCCCAGCCGATCAGCCCCGGCCGCCAGCGCCCCCAGGGCATCAGCGCGGCGCTGCTCACGGCTGCAGGGATCGTGCTCACACACCGTGGCCGACAACGCAGTCAACCGCTTATCGAGAGCATGCGCGTCGAGCGTCAACAGGCTGCCGTGGATCTCAGAGACGCCCCCTTCGAGATCCTCGATGCAAATATCCCGCTCACCCGCGCGCTGTGTGCGCCGCCGCACCGCATTCGCGTCGGCCTTCCCCACGATCGTGTCGACCTGCCCGGCCAGCCGGCCCCGGGTCATCGACGGCCAGCGCGCCACCTTGACCGCCAGTTCGGCATCCACCACCGTCAGCACCTCGCGGTCGGTGATCAAATCGGTGCGATACACGATCGTCTGAAATGCCCGATAGTCGATATCACCGGCTTTGAAAACTTCTGCCACCTTCGGCAGCCGCTCGCGCATGGCCCAGGCATACCGCAGCCGGCTACCGGCCAGCCCCTGACTGATCCGCAACGCCGCGGCCACCTCCGCAGTCACCGCCTCCATCGTGTCGACCGCCCACGCTTCGGTGTCCGAACAGCGCGACAACCGGTAGGCGAACAAATCGCCGATCGCGGCCAACTGCGCGGCCGCCGCCCGGTTCTCCGCCCGCGACAACGAGCAAATCCGATCAACCAAAGCCGCTGACTCCGACGTCCTCGACGGATAACGCCGCTCGAACAGCTCATCAAACCGGGTGATCACCTCCGCCGGTGACCCACCACCAGACACCTGATCGAACATACGTCGATTGTGTCACGGGGGTCTGACACCAAAATCCGGCTGTGGATACCGGCGCCGCAGGTAAGTTGTGCACTCGGAACATCTTGGGCGAGAAACTGCTGGGTGGGTCGGAACTGGTCTTTTTCCTCCTGGCCTCGCGTCGTCAGCAGCCAGCGGGCGCCCGGTGCTGCCAACCTGCTTACGGTTAGCAGCCGATTCGCTCACGGGCCGGGTCGGCGGCTGGCGAATACGCGGCGCAAGCCCGTCACCGGATCGTCGAACTCGATGCGCTGCGCCAGCAACCGCAGCGGCGCGCTGAAGTCATCGGCTGGTACATCAATGACGTTGGGATACAACGGATCACCTTCGATCGGTATCCCTAGCGAGGCCATGTGCACCCGCAGCTGGTGGGTGCGTCCGGTGCGTGGCGTCAGCCGGTACAAACCGTCGGATACCTTCTCCACCAACGTCTCCGCGTTGGGCACACCCGGCTCGCAGACCGCCTGCAGGTGGCCGCGGCGTTTGACGATGCGGCTTCGGACGACGCGCGGCAGCACCAGGGCCGGATCGGCGGCCGCCCGCGCCAGATAGGTCTTGCTCACCAAACCGCGGGCGAACAGCGTCTGGTATGCGCCGCGCACCTCGCGCCGGGTGGTGAACAGCAGCACCCCGGCGGTCAGCCGGTCCAGCCGATGCGCCGGGCTCAGCTCGGGCAAGCCCAGTTCCCGGCGCAGCCGCACCAGCGCGGTCTGCGCGACGTGGCGCCCCCTTGGCATGGTGGCCAAAAAGTGTGGCTTGTCGACGACCACGATGTCGGGGTCTTGATGCAGCACCCGGATGTCGAAGGGCACCGCCACTTCATCAGGAAGGTCGCGATAGAGGTACACACAAGAACCGGTAGGCAGCACCATGGCCTCGTCGACCACCGCCCCGTCGGCGTCGACGACTTCCCCGGCCAGGACCTTCGCGCGGGCAGGCTCGCCAAACCGGGCGGTCAGCTCGGCCAGCACCGGTCCACCATGCAGCCGCACCCGGGCGGGGCCCAATCCGTCGCGAACCGGAAGCGGAGCGGACTTCACTGCCGGCTCAACTGAGCGGCACCGGCTCGAGGATCTCGGCGCGCGCCTCCGGTGCGCTGGCCCGCAACATGTCTGCCGACACGTCGTCGGGCTGGGCCTGCGACAATATCTCGGCCTGCACCCGCGCGGTGTAGTTGGCGACCTCACGCTCGATGTCCTCGGCGGTCCACCCCAGCACCGGAGCAACCACGCCGGCCACCTCGCGGGCGCAGTCGACGCCGCGGTGCGGATATTCGATGGAGATGCGCATCCGGCGGGCCAGGATGTCCTCCAGGTGCAGGGCCCCCTCGGCGGTGACGGCGTATACCGCTTCCACCTTCAAGTAGCCCGGCGCCTCGTTGATCGGGCTCAGCAGGTCGGGACGGTCGGCCGCCAAGGCCAGGACCTCGCCGATCAGCGAACCGTAGCGGTCCAGCAGGTGGCGCACCCGGTAGGGGTGAAGTCCCTGCAGCGCGCCGACGTTTTCTGTCTGGTTGATCAGTGCGAAGTAGCCGTCAGCCCCCATCAGCGGGACCTTCTCGGTGATCGACGGCGCCACTCGGGCCGGGATGAACTCGGCCGCGGCGTCGATGGCGTCGGCCGCCATGACCCGGTAAGTGGTGTACTTGCCGCCTGCGATGGCGACCAGCCCGGCCGCCGGCACCGCCACGGCGTGTTCTCGGGACAGTTTGGAGGTGTCGTCACTCTCCCCGGCGAGCAGCGGGCGCAACCCCGCATACACCCCGTCGATATCCGCGTGCGTCAACGGGGTGGCCAGCACGGTGTTGACGTGACCGAGGATGTAGTCGATATCGGCCTTGGTGGCCGCCGGGTGCGCTAGATCGAGGTTCCAGTCGGTATCGGTGGTTCCGATGATCCAGTGGGTCCCCCAGGGGATGACGAACATCACCGACTTCTCGGTGCGCAGGATGAGCGCGACGTCACTGACGATCCGGTCCCGCGGCACTACCACGTGCACGCCTTTTGACGCACGCACCTGGAACCGCCCGCGCTGCTTGGACAATGCCTGAATTTCGTCGGTCCAGACCCCGGTCGCGTTGACCACGACGTGGCCGCGGACCTCGGTGATGGCGCCGTCCTCGGAGTCGCGGACCCGCACGCCAGTCACCCGGTCGCCCTCGCGCAGCAACGCGACCACCTGGGTCGAGCACCGCACCACCGCGCCGTAATGCGCCGCGGTGCGCGCGACCGTCATGGTGTGCCGGGCGTCGTCGACGACGGTGTCGTAGTAGCGAATACCACCGATCAACGAGCTGCGCTTCAGGCCCGGGCTCAGTCGCAGCGCACCGGCACGAGTCAAATGCTTTTGCGCCGGAACCGATTTCGCGCCGCCCAGACTGTCGTAAAGGAAAATGCCAGCGGCGATGTAAGGACGCTCCCACACGCGCTTGGTCAGCGGAAACAAGAACGGCAACGGCTTGACCAGGTGCGGTGCCAACGTGGTCAGCGACAGCTCACGCTCGTAGAGCGCCTCGCGCACCAGCCCGAATTCCAATTGCTCGAGGTAGCGCAGCCCGCCATGGAACATCTTCGATGAGCGGCTCGAGGTGCCGGAGGCGAAGTCGCGGGCTTCTACCAGCGCCACCTTGAGCCCGCGGGTGGCGGCATCCAACGCGCAGCCGGAGCCCACCACACCGCCGCCAATGACCACCACGTCGAATTGCTCGGTGCCGAGTCGCTCCCAGGCCAACGCGCGTTGCCGAGGCCCTAGCGAGGAAGCCGGCCAGGTCTGCGCGCTCTCCGGGGCTTGAATCGGGTTGCTCACGGCAGAGGACTCCTCATCGGGAAAACTCCTGTCGGTTACTCGTCAGTAGGCGGTGCTCAAATCAAGGCTAGTCTTTGAGGGGTCCTTCCGGCGCCCCTTGACGCGTCGTTCAGTCGAGGTCGTCGTGCGCCATCAGCCGGCGAGCGGCCTCGGTGATCGAACCTGATAACGAGGGGTAAACGGCAAGGGTCTGCGCCAACTCGTTGACAGTGATGCGGTTTTGGACGGCCACGGCGATCGGCAGGATCAGCTCGGAAGCAATCGGCGCCACCACCACGCCGCCGATCACCACGCCGGTGGACCGCCGGCAGAACATCTTGACGAAACCTTGCCGCAGCCCCGACATTTTCGCGCGCGCGTTGGTCCGCAGCGGCAGCATGATGGTCCGGGCAGTCACCGAACCGTTGTCGATCGCCGATTGCGGCACACCGACAGCGGCGATCTCAGGTCTGGTGAAAATCGTCGCCGCAACCGTGCGCAACCGGATCGGGTTGACGCCCTCACCCAGCGCGTGATACATCGCGATCCGGCCCTGCATGGCGGCGACCGATGCCAAGGGCAGCAGACCTGTGCAGTCGCCCGCGGCATAGATGCCGATCACCGAGGTCCGGGAAACCCGGTCCACGGTCAGGTAATTGCCGCGCCCGAGCTCGATGCCGACCCGCTCCAGACCAAGACCGCTGGTGTTGGGGACCGACCCAATCGTCATCAGGGCGTGGCTGCCGTCGACGGTGCGGCCATCGGTCATCGTGACCAAGACCCCGGTGCCGGTGCGGGTGACCGACGCCGCGCGGGCGTTCTTGAGCAGCCGGACGCCCCGTTCGGCGAACGACTCTTCCAGCACCAGCGCTGCGTCGACATCCTCGTACGGCAAGACGCGGTCCTGGCTGGCCACCACGGTCACCTGCACACCCAGCTCGGTGTAGGCGTTGACGAACTCGGCGCCGGTGACACCCGAGCCCACCACGATGAGGTGGTCGGGCAGCGCCTCCAAGTCGTAGAGCTGGCGCCAGGTCAGGATGCGCTCGCCGTCCGGCTGGGCCGACGGCAGGATCCGCGGGCTGGCACCGGTGGCGATCAGCACCACGTCCGCGTCGTATTCGCTGGTAGAGCCGTCGGCAGCGGTCGCCATGATGCGGTGGCGGGCCAGACCGGGGGTGGGGTCGATCAGCTCGCCACGGCCGGCGACCACGTGCACGCCCACGCTGAGCAGCTGGGCGGTGATGTCGGCCGACTGCTCCGTGGCGAGTCTCTTGACCCGGGCATGAATTTGCGGCAGCGAGATCTTGGCGTCCTCGATGTCGATGTCGAAGCCCAGCCGCGGCGCTCGGCGCAGTTCGGTGCGTAACCACGTCGAGGCGATGAACGTCTTGGACGGCACGCAGTCGTCCAGCACGGCCGCCCCGCCGATGCCATCGGAGTCGATCACGGTGACGTGGGCTGTCTCGGGGTGTGAGGTGGCGGCCACCAGTGCGGCTTCATAACCGGCCGGGCCTCCACCAAGGATCACGATGCGGGTCACCACAGCCCTAACCTAACCGGCCGACGATGCACGCCGCGGCGCGGCGTGTGGTGGGGGCACCCCCAGCCGCAAAGCGGCCAGGGGGCCATGCCGGGCAATCAAACCCGTGAAACGCTCGGGTGAATACCACGCGAGCGTGTGCCGTTTAAGCTTTCCCCGTGCCGCTCTATGCCGCCTACGGGTCGAACATGCATCCCGAGCAGATGCTCAAGCGCGCACCGCACTCGCCGATGGCCGGAACTGGCTGGCTGCACGGGTGGCGGTTGACGTTCGGCGGCGAGGACATCGGTTGGGAAGGTGCACTCGCCACAATCGTCGAGGATCCGGATTCGAAGGTGTTCGTCGTCCTTTACGACATGACGCCGGCGGACGAAAAGAACCTTGACCGGTGGGAGGGCTCCGAGTTCGGCGTGCACAAGAAGATCCGATGCCGGGTGGAGCGCTTATCCTCGGACACCACCACCGATCCCGTGCTGGCGTGGCTGTACGTGCTGGATGCCTGGGAGGGCGGCCTGCCCTCGGCGCAGTACCTCGGCGTGATGGCCGATGCCGCCGAAATCGCCGGCGCGCCAAGTGATTACGTACACGATCTGCGGACTCGCCCGGCCCGCAACATTGGCCCGGGGACCAGCGCCTAATTCCCCAGCCGACACGCTGTTACAACTGGCATCCTGCGCACCTTCGCAAGGCAGTCAAGCGGCTTTGGCCCGCGTCAACTGCGCCTGGATGCGGCGAACAAGTTCCCAAGGCCGGTATCTGACATCTTCGGCAACAATGGCGACGATCACCCAACCCAGCTCTTGGAGTGCCGATTAGCGGCGGCGGTCACGAAAGAAGGCGTCGGGTCCGCTATGCCAGGCGACGCCGTCGTACTCGGCCGTGGTGATCGGCCGTCCCGCGACCATGGTCAGCGGTGCTCCCTCGCGCCGGTGCACAACGAGGCCGTCGCCAGACCACAGTTGTCCCCCGCAAGCGGGAGGTGCCCCAGGCCGGGCGGATTGAGCACGTGCAGATCCGCTGTTAGTAAGGTGTCGAACCCGTACACGGCGGCGGCTGTGCCCAGGCATGGGGCAACCGTCGTCCCAGTGACCAAATCTAAGCCGCGCAGCTGCAATCTGCGGTCGACATCGCCGCGACCGTAAATGCCATAACGAATCTTTTTGCAGCCCACCATTATTCAGTTCGGCCTTCAACCCGCGACGTGTCAGGAATGTCAACGCCTGGGCAGACGTGACCACTCCACCTTGGCTGTCGAGCAACCGGCTGAGCTCTGGGTTCATGCCATTATGGTCGGCGTGCCACCGGGTTGTGCGCGCACCGAAACGCCGATCTGTGCGCAAATCGGCGTCTGTGCACCGGCGAGCGTGCCCTCTTGTACGGGATCTCCGGCGTGTCGGCGCGCAGACACGCTCCCCCGCACACGGGTGGTGCCCCCAGCTCGCGCAAAAGAAATTAAGGCAACTCGAACGCGGCCGACTGCTCGATGATGTTGACCATCACGCGCAATCCGATCGCCAGGGCTCGTTCGTCGAGATCGAACGTCGGCTGGTGCAGGTCCAACTGTGGTCCGTGGCCTGACCACACGCCCAATCGCGCCATCGCGCCGGGAATCTCCTCCAAATACCAGGAGAAATCCTCACCGCCGCCGGACTGCCGGGTATCGGCCAGCACATCGGGGCCGACGGCTTCGATCGCGTGGGTGAGAATGCGTGTCGAGACGTCCTCATTGACCACCGGCGGCACGCCGCGGTGGTATCGCAGCGTGTGTTCGATGCCCAGTGGCGCCAGCAGCGCGGACACGGCCTGGCGGATGATGTCCTCGAGGGCAACCCATGTCTGCCGGCTCGCGGTGCGAACGGTGCCACACAGCACCCCGGTTTGCGGAATGGCGTTGGCAGCCACTCCCGCGTTGACCGCACCCCACACCAATACGGTGCCGTTGCGCGGGTCGATGCGGCGCGACAGCACCCCGGGCAGCCCGGTGATCAGCGTGCCGAGCCCGTAGACCAGGTCGGCGGTCAGGTGCGGCCGCGACGTGTGCCCGCCGGGCGAGTACAGCGTGATCTCTATCGAGTCGGCGGCCGAGGTGATGGGGCCATGCCGGACCGCGATCTTGCCGACCTCGAGCCGGGGATCGCAGTGCAGGGCGAAGATCCGCGACACCCCGGCCAGCACTCCAGCGGCGATGGCGTCGATCGCCCCGCCGGGCATCAACTCCTCGGCAGCCTGGAAGATCAGCCGCACCCCGATCGGCAGCTCCGGCACCGACGCCAACGCCAGCGCGGTCCCCAGCAGGATTGCGGTGTGCGCGTCATGCCCGCAGGCATGCGCGACGTTGGGCATGGTCGAGGCATACGGGGCGCCGGTTCGCTCGGCCATGGGTAGCGCATCCATGTCGGCCCGCAGCGCAATCCTCGGCTCATGTTCGGGGCCGATGTCGCAGGTCAGCCCGGTTCCGCCGGGTAGCACCTTCGGGTTCAGGCCCGCGTCGGCCAACCGCTGGGCAACGAACTGGGTGGTCGCGTACTCCTGCCGGCCCAACTCCGGATAGCGGTGGATGTGCCGGCGCCATTCGACCAGGTCCTCGCGGTGCGCGGCCAGCCATGACTCGGCGGTGTCAACAAGGCTCATGCTTGCGCCTTGCTATGTCTGCGCAGCTGCGCAGCCAATACTCGGTCGCGTTCGTCAGGAGTCTGGGCGAGGTGGACAACCGTGCGCGCCAGCATGATCGCGCCTTCGACGACCGCGCGGTCGGCGCTGGGACCGGCGGCGGCAGCAGCGAAGGCGCGCTGGTGAACCGTGGCGCCGCCGGCGTCGACACCGATCACCGGATGGATCCCCGGCAGCACTTGCGTCACGTTGCCCATATCGGTGCTGCCCATGGGAAGCGCTGCCTCGACCTCGGGCGCCACCGGCTCGCGTCCGAGTCGGCGCATCTCCTCCCGGCAGACGTCGGCTAGCCATTGGTCGGGTTTGAGCTCTGCGTATGCCGGTGCCGGGTTGTCGATTTCGTATTCGCAGCCAGCGGCCAGTGCGCCTGCGGCAAAGCACGCAAACATCCTGCCCTCGAGCTCTGGCAGCGAATCCGAATCGACCGCCCGCATCGCATACTGCAACGTCGCATGCCCGGGGATGACGTTGACCGCCTGCCCGCCGTTGGTGACGATCCCGTGTACTAATTGCCCCGGCGCCAGTTGCTGCCGCAGCACCCCGATGGCCACCTGCGCGACGGTCACGGCATCGGCGGCGTTGACTCCCAGATGCGGCGCGACGGCGGCATGCGACTCCTTGCCACGGTAGTGCACGATCACTTCAGACAATGCCAGTGAGCGGGCCCCAGCGATGTCGGTCGGCCCGGGATGCACCATCACCGCCACTGCGACGTCGTCGAAAGTCCCGGCCTGCAGTAGCAGTGCTTTGCCGCCGCCGGCCTCCTCGGCAGGAGTTCCCAGCAGCGCCACGGTCAGGCCCAGGTCGTCGGCTACCTCAGCCAGCGCCAGCGCGGTGCCCACCGCCGACGCCGCAATGATGTTGTGGCCGCAGGCGTGCCCGATCTCGGGCAGCGCGTCGTACTCGGCGCATACCCCGACAACCAGCGGTCCGCTGCCGAAGTCGGCGCGAAAAGCGGTGTCCAAACCACCGGCAGGCGCGGTGATCTCGAAACCGCGTTCGGCGACCAGCGCCTGCGCCTTGGCGCAGCTGCGATGCTCGGCGAACGCCAGCTCTGGCTCGGCATGGATGGCATGGGACAACTCGACGAGATCGGCACCACGACGCCGCACGACATCCTCGACGCTGTCCAATGCGGTGGCTGTGGGCACTCTGGCAGTATCTCACCGACCAGAACCGGCTCCGACCGCAATGAGGGCCGGCTGCTCGCTCGCGGGCTAGGCTCGCGCAGTGTGAGCGACCCTGCGCCCGATCCCGACGAACTCGCCAGGCGGGCCGCGAAGGTCATCGGCGAGCGGACCGGGATCCGTGAGCACAACGTCGCCATCGTTCTCGGGTCGGGATGGTCGCCGGCGGTTGCGGCGCTCGGCTCCCCGACCGTCGTGCTGCCCCAGGCCGAACTGCCCGGGTTCACACCGCCAAGCGCTGTCGGGCATACCGGTGAGCTGTTGTCGGTACGCATCGGTGAGCACTGGGTGCTGGTGCTGGTCGGTCGCGTACACGCCTACGAAGGCCACGACCTGCGCCACGTCGTGCACCCGGTACGGGCGGCCTGCGCGACGGGGGCGCGCATCGTCGTGCTCACCAACGCGGCCGGCGGACTGCGCCCGGACATGGCGGTCGGCCAGCCGGTGCTGATCAGCGACCACCTGAACCTGACGGCGCGTTCGCCGCTGGCCGGCGCGCAGTTCGTGGACCTGACCGACGCCTACGCACCGCGGCTGCGGCGGCTCGCCCGTGAGGCCGACTCGGAGCTGACCGAAGGCGTCTACGCCGGCCTACCCGGACCGCACTACGAGACACCCGCGGAAGTCCGGATGCTGCGAATGTTGGGCGCCGACATGGTGGGCATGTCGACGGTGCACGAGACCATCGCGGCCCGGGCGGCCGGCGCCGAGGTACTGGGTATGTCGCTGGTGACGAACCTGGCCGCCGGGATCAGCGGCGAGCCGCTGAGCCACGCCGAGGTGCTTGCCGCCGGGGCCGCGTCAGCAAGCCGGATGGGCGCTCTGCTGGCCGACGTCATCGCCCGGTTTGAAAAGACATGACGCCCGAGGAGTGGATCGCACACGATCCCGACCCGCAGACGGCCGCCGAGCTCGCAGCATGTGACCCCGGGGAGCTTCGCGCGCGGTTCGCCCGCCCACTCACGTTCGGCACCGCCGGGTTGCGCGGTCCGGTGCGCGGCGGCCCGGACGCCATGAACGTCGCGGTAGTGTTGCGTGCCACCTGGGCGGTGGCACAGGTGCTCGGGAATCATGCCGGTTCGCCGGTGGTGGTGGGGCGCGACGCTCGGCACGGTTCGGCGGTCTTCGCCACTGCGACGGCTGAAGTGCTTGCCGCCCAAGGCTTTCCCGTACTGCTGCTGCCCGATGCGGTGCCCACGCCGGTGGTCGCGTTCGCGGTTCGTCACACCCGCGCCGCGGCCGGGATACAGATCACGGCATCACACAACCCGCCGACCGATAACGGCTACAAGGTCTACTTCGAAGGCGGCATCCAGATCGTCTCCCCCACTGATCGCCAGATCGAAACCGCGATGGCTGCCGCTCCCCTGGCCGACCAGATCATCAGGAAGCCCGTCGAACCCGCCGAAACCGATCTGGTCGAGCGCTACATCGAGCGTGCGGCCGCTGTGCGGCGCTGCACCGGTTCGGTGCGGGTGGCCGTGACGCCGCTGCACGGGGTGGGCGGTGCGGTGGCCGTCGAAACGCTGCGGCGTGCCGGTTTCGACGACGTGCACACCGTCGCAACGCAGTTCGCGCCGGACCCCGACTTCCCCACCGTCGCGTTCCCGAACCCCGAGGAGCCCGGCGCCACCGACGCATTGGTCGCCCTGGCCGCCGATGTCGGGGCCGACGTCGCGATCGCACTCGATCCCGACGCTGACCGGTGCGCGGTCGGCATACCTACCGGATCGGGGTGGCGGATGCTGTCTGGCGACGAAACTGGTTGGCTACTAGGCGATTACATTTTGTCGCACCCACAACCCGCCGAAACCATTGTGGTGGCCAGCACCGTCGTGTCATCGCGGATGCTGGCGGCGATCGCCGCGCACTACGGCGCGATCCACGTCGAGACCCTCACCGGCTTCAAGTGGCTGGCGCGCGCCGATTCGAACGTGCCCGGCGGCACCCTGGTGTATGCCTACGAGGAAGCGATCGGGCACTGCGTCGACCCGGACGCCGTGCGCGACAAAGACGGCATCAGCGCCGCGGTGCTGATGTGCGATCTGGTGGCCGCGTTGAAAAAGCAGGGTCGTTCGGTGCCTGACTTGCTCGACGAGTTCGCCCGACGCTACGGCGTGCACAGCGTTGCGGCGGTGTCGCGTCGGGTCGCCGACGCCGACGAGGCTGCCGAACTGATGCAGCGGCTACGGGCAGCCCCGCCGAGTCGGCTGGCTGGGTTCACCGCGACCACCACCGATATCACCGACGCGTTGATCTTCACCGGCGGCGACGATGAGGCGTCGGCGCGAGTGGTGATACGGCCTTCGGGAACCGAGCCGAAGTTGAAGTGCTACTTGGAGGTTCGCTGCGCTGTGGCCGGCGATCTGCGTACTGCCCGGGAACGGGCCGGCGCGCTGCGCGACGAGCTGGTCTCCTCGGTGCGCAGCTGGTGAGCTAGCGGGGCCCGTATTGGCGGTCGCCCGCATCGCCGAGACCCGGCACGATATAGGCGATCTCATTGAGTCCGTCGTCGACGGCCACGGTGAAAAGGCGTGCATTTGGTGCCGATTTCTCAAGTGCGGCAATGCCTTCCGGTGCAGCCACTGCACACAGCACAGTGATCGCTGTGGCGCCGCGGCGGTGCAGCAGACCGATCGTGTGTTTCAAGGACCCGCCGGTGGCCAGCATGGGGTCGAGAACCATCACTGGCAGGTCAGTCAGGTCGTCGGGCAGCGTCTCCAGGTATCCATGCGCCTGATGGGTTTCCTCGTCGCGGGCGACGCCGACGAATCCGACTCGGGCCTCCGGTAACAGCGCAAGCGCCTGCTCGACCATGCCCAGTCCGGCGCGCAGCACGGGCACCAGCAGGGGCGGTTTGGCCAGTCGCATTCCGAGGGTCTCGGCCAGTGGGGTCTGGATCGGAAATGTCTCGCGGGGCGCGTCTCGGGTGGCCTCGTAGACCAGCATCAGCGTCAGATCACGCAACGCGGCCCGGAAAGAAGCGTTGTCGGTGTGTTTGTCGCGCAACGTGGTCAGCCGGGCGACGGCCAGCGGGTGGTCAACGACGCGCACATCCACGGAGTTTGACCTTATATAACGATCGGGCTGCGTTTACTTAAAGCCCTGCTGACACGCTTGCGCCCGTCCCGTCAATGTCCCAAATTCACTCATATACTCCCGGGGTGCTCCGCCGAATTCACAGTCCGAGAAGGCTTATAGGCAGGGCATATCGAGCCCTCCGGCTGGTCGGCGCGGTGGCGTTGACGGGGGTGGTGGCCGCCCCCTTGGCACCTCGCGTGGGCCTTGCGGCGGCCGCAATTCCTCAACTCGCGCACGTGGTCATCGTGGTGGAGGAGAACCGCGCGCAGACCAACATCATCGGCAACAAGTCGGCGCCCTTCATCAATGCGCTGGCCGCCAACGGCGCAATGATGGCCCAGTCGTTCGCCGAAACACATCCCAGCGAGCCGAACTACTTGGCACTGTTCGCCGGCAGCACATTCGGGGTAACGAAGGACGTGTGCCCGGTCAACGGCGGCGCCGCTCCCAATCTGGGTTCTGAATTACTCGCCGCCGGGTACACATTCATCGGGTTTGCCGAAGACCTGCCCGGAGTTGGTTCAACTGTTTGCAGTGCGGGCAAGTACACACGCAAGCACGTGCCCTGGGCCAACTTCAGCAATGTGCCGCCGACGCACTCGGTGCCGTTCTCCGCGTTCCCGGCGCCCGGAAACTACGCCAGCCTGCCGACCGTGTCGTTCGTCATTCCCAACAACGACGACAACATGCACGACGGCTCGATCGCGCAGGGCGATGCCTGGCTGAACCGCCAGCTGTCCGGGTACGCCAACTGGGCCGTGGCCAACAACAGCCTGCTTATCGTGACCTGGGACGAGGACGACAACACCAGTCGCAACCAGATCCCGACGGTGTTCTACGGCGCGCACGTGCGGCCCGGGACCTACAACGGGCAGATCAGCCACTACAACGTGCTTTCCACGTGTGAGCAGATGTACGGGCTACCCAAAACGGGTAATGCGGCCAACGCTCCCGCAATCACCGACATCTGGGGCGGGTAACCGACGGCGGGCCGGCCCCTGCCCCAATACCGGTGGACTACGTCCGTCACCTTCGCCGGCCGTCGCTATTCTGTGCCGCATGGTTGCTGACATCGTGCCCATCCGCCTGAGCCTGTCCGCCGGTGACCGCTACACCGTGTGGGCACCCCGCTGGCGCGACTCCGGCGACGAATGGGAGGCGTTTCTGGGCAAGGACGACCTGTACGCCTTCGAGACCGTTGCTGACCTGGTCGCATTTGTGCGTTCCGATACCGACAACGATCTGGTAGACCACCCGGCGTGGAAGGACCTGACCTCGGCGCACGCGCGCAAGCTCGATCCTGCCAAAGACAAGCAGTTCGATCTGGTCGTTGTCGAGGAGCTGGTGTCGGAGAAGCCGACTGAGGAGTCGGTGACCGCGCTGGCAGCCGCGCTGGCAATCGTGTCGTCCATCGGATCGGTGTGCGAGCTGCCGGCGGTGTCGAAGTTCTTCAACGGCAACCCCACTCTGGGCACGGTATCCGGCGGAATCGACCAATTCACCGGTAAAGCCGGTCAGAAACGCTGGAATTCGATCGCTGAGGTCATCGGGCGAAGCTGGGACGACGTGCTCAGCGCGATCGACGAGGTCACCAGCACTCCAGAAGTCGATGCTGCCCTGTCGGCCAAGGCCGCCGACGAACTGGCCGAAGAGCCCGAAGAGCCCGAAGAGGATTCAGCCGGCCAGGAAGGTGAGGCCGCTGACGAGATCGCCGAGGCTGACGACGCCGAAGACACCAGCGACGCCGAAGACAGCGAAGAAACAGAAGACTCCGAGGACGAAGAGGACGTAGCGGACTCCGAAGACGACGAAGATGACGAAGATGAAAAAGAGGTCCGCGCGCCCGGCGACACTGTTGTGCTGGGCAGCGACGAGGATTTCTGGCACCAGGTAGGCATCGACCCGATTCGGATCATGACGAGTTCTGGCACGTTCTACACGCTTCGCTGCTACCTGGACGATCGCCCGATCTTCTTGGGCCGCAACGGACGGATCAGCGTGTTCAGCTCCGAGCGGGCGCTGGCCCGCTACCTCGCCGACGAGCACGACCATGACTTGTCCGATTTGAGCACCTACGACGACATCCGTACTGCCGCGACCGACGGCTCACTGGAGGTCGAGGTCACCGACGACAACATCTATGTGCTCAGCGGGCTGGCCGACGACTTTGCCGACGGGCCGGACGCCGTGGATCGGGAGCAGCTCGACTTGGCTGTCGAGCTGCTCCGCGACATCGGCGACTACTCCGAGGAGGCCACGGTAGACAAGGCCCTCGAAACGGACCGGCCGCTGGGCAAGCTGGTGGCCTACGTGCTTGACCCCGGCTCGGTCAGCAAGCCCGCAGCCCCGTACGCCGCAGCGGTACGGGAATGGGAAAGGTTGGAGCAATTCGTCGATGGGCGGCTAAGACGCGAATAGCGGTGGGTTCTGCTGTCCACCGCTCGTTTGACGCGCCACCAAGACTCCTCTTTACTGGCGGCAGCATCCGCCGTCGGTCTTGGGGCGGCCAGACGGGAAGGTAAGCCAGGTGTCGCTGCCCGTGATCGGCCCGTTGCCTTTGTACGGGTTCCAACGCCCGGGCATGTTGCTGTTCGGTTTGGTCACATTGGCTCTGCTCGCCGTCTACCTCATCGTCCAGATTCGACGCCGGCGCCGCCTGCGCCGGTTCACCGAGGCGGATGTGCCGCAGTCATTCTGGCGCCACGTTCCGATCGTTGTATCGCTGCTCAGCCTGGTCCTGTTGACCATTGCGCTGGCCACCCCCACCCACGACATGCGCATACCGCGCAACCGCGCCGTCATCATGCTGGTCATCGATATGTCGCAGTCCATGCGGGCAACCGACGTCGAACCCAACCGGCTGAAGGCTGCCGAACAGGCGGCCGCACAGTTCGCCAGTCAACTGACGCTGGGCATCAATCTCGGACTTGTCGGTTTCGCGGGAACGCCGTACCTGCTGGTGCCGCCAACCCCGCAGCACCAAGCGACCCTTGATGCGTTGAAAAAGCTGGAGTTTGCCGACAGCACGGCTACCGGTGAAGCCATCTTCACCGCCCTGCACGCGATCGGAGCCGCAGACGTAACCGGTGGCGATAATCCGCCGCCGGCCCGCATCGTGCTGCTATCCGACGGCGGCGAGAACAAGCCGTCAGATCCCAGCGATCCGCATGACGGGGCCTACACGGCAGCGCGCCTCGCCAAGGATCAGGGAGTGCCCATCTCGACGATCTCGTTCGGAACCCAAAGCGGCGAGATCGAGATGGATGGGCAGCGGATCGCTGTCCCGGTTTCGACAGATCAGATGAAGACGATCGCCCGGTTATCTGGGGGTCAGTCCTACACCGCCACCAACATCAACGAACTCGACAAGGACTATGACGCCATCGAGAACGAGATCGGCTATCGCACAGTGCCCGGGCCCGGCAGTTCCGGGTGGTTGCGCCTCGGTGTCATCACCGCCTTGATCGCGACGGCATTGGCACTGTTGATCAATCGGCGACTTCCCACCTGATCGCTCACGAGGGCAGCCTGCTGTTCAAGAACAGACCGGCCAGTACTGCGCCGGCCATGACGACGGCACCGAGCAGCATCCAGGCGAGGCTGGCATCGCCCTTCACGGTTTCGTAGCCGATCTGGCGCTGCAGGGTCGTATAGACCTGCTTGAGCGACTCCATGCTGTCGGCGTGGAAAGCCTGGCCGTCGGTGATCTCGCAGATCTTCTGCAGGGTTTGATCGTCCACCGGAACCGGAATGATGGCGCCCTGATATTCAACGGTGCCGTCGGGCGTACCGAAGGAGATCGTTGATATCTGCACCCCCTCGGCTTTGGCCGCCCGAGCCGCGGTGAACGCCCCCTGTGGGGCGTTGGGGTCCAGCGGCACGTTTTCGGCGCCGTCGGACTCCAGCACGATCCGCGCGGGTGGCGGACCGTCGCCGCCTCCCATTACTGAGCCGACCGTCGCAATTGCCTGCAACGCGGTGAAAATGCCTTCCCCTGTCGCGGTCTTCGGAGCCGGCTGCAAGCTATCGATCGCTGCTTTGACTGCGCCGCGGTTCGTCGTCGGAGCGACCAACAGCGTGGCGTTGGCCGCGAATTCCACCAGCCCCAGGTTGATAGCCGGCGTGAGCTCGTCGGCGAATTGCTTACCGGCCTCCTGCGCGGCGGCAAGCCGGCTCGGAGCGACGTCGGTGGAAGCCATGGACTCCGAGACGTCGATGACCAGCATGACTACCGCACGGTTGAGCGGAATCCGGATGTCGGATGTCGGCCCGGCCATGGCCGTGGTCAGCAGCACCAACGACGTGACAAGCAGGATCGTGGGCACGTGGCGCCACCGACTGGGGCGAGCCGGCGCGACGCGCTCCAACACCTCCATGTTGGCGAACCGCAGAACCCGCCGACGGCGGGCGAATTGCAGTACGACGTAAATTCCTGCCGCCAACAGCACGATCAGCAGGAACAAAAAGAACCAGGCGTTCTGGAAGCCCGTCAGCGACACCGGGCCCAGCAGGGGCAACTTCACCTCACCAACCTGATACCGCCACCGCCCGCCGTCAAGTTGATGTCGGAGCCCTCACCTATGTTCGTACATGTGTGGCGATGCATGCGTTACTCGCCCGGACCAACGGTGCGGCGCGGGCGCAAGCCCAGGCCGGCGTGGCACGCCCAGTGGAAGGTGTTAATCAAACTGACACAAAGTCGACGGCGCCAGCTTGATACCGTGGGGTCTGGCCACCCACCGGCGTGTGGACAGTCACTGCTGCGGGAGGTGAAGTGGGGGCCCTGTACGTGGCCATGCCGTTGCTCGCCGTCGCCGCCATGCTCGCTCCAGCGGTGGCTCACGCTGGTCCCGTGGATGACTACGTCAGCCGCAACGGTATGGCGGTGTGCGCGGCGCTCGACAAGGCCCAGACCCACGGCGACATTTTCAGACTCGATTTGGAGGTCGCGCGTGACACCGGGTTCAGCGTCAAGGACGCTGCGAGCGTCATTGGACAATCGACCGTCACCGACTGCCCATGGGATCTGCCGAAGCTGCAACACGGTGGCGACGTAGTGGCCAGCCCGGCGAGGTGGGCAGACCGGCTACCGGACTAATTGATAGCCACCGAGCCGGCCGTGCGCGCCGCCAGCCGCCGGGGGAACGGTGATCTGGTCACTTCCTCGAAAAGGTTGTCGAGCCAGCTCCCAAACGGTTCGACGAACGGCGACCAGCAGCCGAAGAACACGGTCGACGGTTTCCCGGTCACGCATACCGGCTATACGTAACAGGCGTGTCGGAGCGCGCAAGCCACCCTGGTTTGGGGGCATCATGAATTGGGGCAGGCTTCGACTCGAGGGGAGGCGAAAGTGGCGTGGGACGGGTGGCAGCCGGTGGTGCGCGTCGGCGAGCCTAAGTTCATAGCGGGCATTGGGAACAGGATCAAAGTTGAGCTGAAGACGAAAGGATGGCTAAGCCGAGACTGGCGCGGCTACTTCGGGTGGCAGGTATCGCAGCAACAACTCGATGCCAGATACTCTTGCTACGACTATGACGAAATCCAGCGCATCGAGGGCTCTTGCGCCCAGGAAGACGCGGAGCACTACGTCGAAATGATCGATGCCGCGATTCACTACGCGAACACCAAGTTTCAGAATGACGCCCTGCTGAAGCTAGGTGCGCAGAAAAAGCAGCAGTATTGTGCTGTGGACCCGGTGAGGAAGCGCCAGGCCGCACTCGATGACCTGGCGAAGAAATTGGCGAAGCCCGGGTGATGGGGGTGGCTTGGTGACGAGTGGCCCGGCCCAACCAGATGGCACGCTAAGCCCGCAAAAATGTTGGGACGCATGCTATTTCGGACTCCGCGACGCTATTGACGACGAGGGGCCCCGCCTTTTTAACCGATCAATACCGCAAACCGCGGTTTGATCACCTCGTCGATAATCGCCAGCCGCTCGTCGAACGGGATGAATGCCGACTTCATCGCATTGATGGTGAACCGCTCGAGGTCACTCCACCCGTAGCCGAACGCCTGTACCAATCGGTACATCTCGAGGCTCATCGAGGTATCGCTCATCAGCCGGTTGTCGGTGTTGACGGTCACCCGGAACCGCGTCCGGGCCAGCAGATCAAACGGGTGGTCGGCGATGCTTTTGACCGCGCCGGTCTGCACGTTCGAGCTGGGGCACAGCTCCAGCGGGATTCGCTTGTCTCGCAAGATCGACGCCAGCCTGCCTAACCGGACTTCCCCACCGGTGATGACGTCAATATCGTCGACGATTCGCACCCCATGGCCCAGCCGGTCAGCGCCGCAGAACGCGATCGCCTCATGAATGGAAGGCAGCCCGAACGCCTCGCCGGCATGAATAGTGAAGCGCGCGTTGTTGTCTCGCATGTACTCGAAAGCATCCAGGTGCCGCGTCGGCGGGTTGCCGGCCTCAGCGCCGGCGATGTCGAATCCGACCACTCCCCTGTCCCGGAATCGGATCGCCAGCTCGGCGATCTCCCGGGACACCGCGGCGTGCCGCATCGCGGTGACCAACAGCCGCACCACGATAGGGCGGCCCGCGGCGGCGCAGGCCTTCTCGCCGTCGGCGAAACCCGCCAGCACACTGTCGACGATCTCTTCGAACGACAAGCCACGGTCGATATGCAGCTCGGGAGCAAACCGCACCTCGGCATACACCACCGAATCGGCAGCCAGGTCTTCCACGCATTCGTAGGCGACGCGGTGCAGCGAATCGGGCGTCTGCATCACCGCCACGGTGTGCGAAAACGGCTCCAGGTAGCGCTCCAGCGAGCCGCTGTGCGACTGGGTGCGGAACCACGTCGCCAGCTCGTCGACGTCGGTGGTGGGCAGTCCGTCATAACCGGTCTGGCCGGCGATGTCGATCACGGTTGCCGGGCGCAGCCCACCGTCGAGGTGGTCATGCAGGAGGGCCTTCGGCGCTTTCCTGATCTCGTGCAGATCCAGTGGTGTTGTCACTTGGCGATCCGATCGATGATCAACGGCCGCGGCACCGGTGGTGTGTCGCCGACGCTCCAGCCGCCGTCCAGCTCGGCCATCGCGGCGCCGAAGCGTTCCGGAGTATCGGTGTAGAGGGTGAATAACGGCTCACCGGCCGCGACCCGCTCCCCGGCACGGCGGTGGATCCTGATACCGGCACCTAACTGCACCGCTACGCCCGGACGGGATCTACCCGCGCCTAGCCGCCAAGCTGCCAGTCCTACTGCCATCGCGTCGATATCGCCCATTGTGCCGCCCCGGCTGGCGGTCAGGGTCTCGGCATGCCTACCGATTGGCAACGGTACCGACAAATCACCACCCTGGGCCGCGATGAGTTGGCGAAATCGGTCCATCGCGGTGCCATCGCGCAGCGTCTGGGCTGGATCGCGGTCGTCGATCCCGGCAAGCTCGAGCATCTCGCCGGCCAGCCGCAAAGTCAGCTCCACCACGTCGGGCGGTCCGCCTCCGGCCAGTATCTCCAGGGACTCGCCAACCTCGAGGGCATTGCCGACGGTCGCGCCCAGCGGGCAGTTCATGTCCGTCAGGAGCGCGCGGGTGGGCACCCCGTGCGCCGCGCCCAACTCGACCATGGTGTGCGCCAGCTCGCGGCACTGCGACTCCGAGGTCAGCAACGCCCCCGAACCGACTTTCACGTCGAGCACCAGCGCGCCCGCCCCCTCGGCCAGCTTCTTGCTCATCACCGAGCTGGCGATCAGCGGCAGCGACTCGACGGTGGCGGTAACATCGCGCAGCGCGTACAGCTTGGCGTCGGCGGGCGCCAGCTCGCCGGCGGCGAAGATCGCCGCGCCGACATCACGAAGTTGGTCGCGCACGCGCTGGTTGGACAGCTCGGCGGTGAACCCGGCAATGGATTCCAGCTTGTCCAGGGTGCCTCCGGTATGCCCCAGCCCACGGCCAGACGCCTGAGGCACCGCCGCGCCGCAGGCGACGACGATGGGCACCAACGGCAGTGTCACTTTGTCGCCGACCCCACCGGTGGAGTGCTTGTCCACGGTCGCCAACGGCTTACCGTGTGAGCGCAGATCGCTGAAATCCAAACGTTCACCGGACGCCAGCATCGCCGCCGTCCACCTGGCGATCTCGCCGCGGTCCATGCCGCGCAACACAATCGCCATCAACAGTGCCGACATCTGTTCGTCAGCGATCCGGCCACGGGTATACGCGTCGATGACCCAGTCGATGGCGGCATCGGATAACCGGCCGCCGTCGCGCTTGGTCTTGATCACCGTCGGCGCGTCGAATGCGAAGTCCGTCAAGAACGTTCCCGGGATAGATCGTCGGGACCGAAAGCATCAGGCAGCAGGTCGTCAAGCCGGCGAGGCCCGGCCGGATGGTCGATCAGCAGCTCGGGGCCACCGTGCTCCAGTACCACTTGACGGCATCGCCCGCACGGCATCAGCAGGGACCCTTGCGCGTCCACGCACACCAACGCAATCAGCCGCCCGCCACCGGTCGAATGTAGGGCGCACACCACACCACACTCGGCACAGAGACCAAGGCCATATGAGGCGTTCTCCACATTGCATCCGGTGACCACACGGCCGTCGTCGACCAGCGCGGCCGCGCCCACCCGGAATCGCGAATACGGCGCATAGGCTCCCGTTGCGGCGTTAATTGCCTCATCCCGCAGCATATTCCAATTGATATCAGGCATACCGCAACCCCGCTCAACATGGATGACTCAAGAAAGCAACCCTAACTCTGACACGACGCATGGTCTGGATCGGACTGTCGGCACCACCCGCAACCTGGCCAAGCTAGGCTGAATTGCCCGGCTTGAGTGTCCACGAAGGCGGTGAGGACTTGGTGAGTACACAGGCGACAACCGCGGATCCGGCAAAAGTATCTGCATCATCGCGCAAACGGCGGCCACCCCGGACCCTGTATCGGGGAGACCCCGGGATGTGGTCGTGGGTGCTGCACCGCATCAGCGGCGCGACGATCTTCTTCTTCTTGTTCGTACACGTCTTGGATTCCGCGATGCTGCGGGTGAGTCCGCAGACCTACAACGCGGTGCTGGCGACCTACAAGACTCCGATTGTCGGCCTGATGGAATTCGGCCTGGTCGCCGCGGTGCTTTTCCACGCGCTGAACGGGATCCGGGTCATCTTGATCGACTTCTGGTCGGAGGGCCCGCGCTACCAGCGGCTGATGTTGTGGGTGATCGGCGTCGTGTACCTGCTGCTGATGGTTCCGGTGGCGGTGGTGGTGGGAATCCACATGATGGAGCACTTCCGATGAGCAGCCCCGACCTTCAGCTCGGGCGCGGCCAGCTAGCCCCGGTGAAGCAGCGCAGCCACGACCGCCCTGCCAGCCTGGACAATCCTCGCTCACCGCGGCGCCGCACCGGCATACCCAACTTCGAGAAATTCGCGTGGCTGTTCATGCGGTTTTCCGGCATCGCGCTGGTGTTCTTAGCAATCGGGCACTTGTTCGTGATGCTGATGTGGGACAACGGCGTCTACCGCATCGACTTCAACTACGTGGCGCAGCGCTGGGCTTCGCCGTTCTGGCAGACCTGGGACCTGCTGCTGTTGTGGCTGGCGGAATTGCATGGCGGCAACGGCCTGCGCACCATCATCGACGACTACAGCCGCAAAGACAGCACCCGATTCTGGCTGAACTCACTGCTGGCGTTGTCGATGCTGTTCACGCTCATGCTGGGTACCTACATAGTGATGACATTCGACCCGAACATCTCGTGAAAGGCGACCGGTGATCTCCCAACACCGATACGACGTGGTGATCGTCGGGGCGGGCGGTGCCGGGATGCGGGCCGCCGTCGAGGCCGGTCCCCGCGTGCGCACCGCGGTACTGACCAAGCTCTACCCCACCCGTAGCCACACCGGCGCTGCCCAGGGCGGCATGTGCGCCGCACTGGCCAATGTCGAAGACGACAACTGGGAATGGCACATGTTCGACACCGTCAAGGGCGGCGACTATCTCGCGGATCAGGACGCCGTAGAGATCATGTGCAAGGAAGCCATCGACGCGGTGCTCGACCTGGAGAAAATGGGGATGCCGTTCAACCGCACCCCCGAGGGCCGCATCGACCAGCGCCGCTTCGGCGGGCACACCCGCGACCACGGCAAAGCCCCGGTTCGCCGAGCGTGCTACGCCGCCGACCGTACCGGGCACATGATCCTGCAGACCCTTTACCAGAACTGCGTCAAGCACGACGTGCAGTTCTTCAACGAGTTCTATGCGCTCGACCTGGTACTCACCCAGACTCCGAGTGGCCCGATGGCGTCGGGAGTGGTCGCCTACGAGCTGGCCACCGGCGACATCCACGTCTTCCACGCCAAGGCCGTCGTGATCGCGACTGGCGGTTCGGGCCGGATGTACAAGACGACCTCCAACGCGCACACCCTCACTGGCGACGGCATCGGCATCGTCTTTCGCAAGGGACTTCCGTTGGAGGACATGGAATTTCACCAGTTCCATCCGACCGGCCTGGCTGGCCTGGGTATTTTGATCTCCGAAGCAGTGCGCGGCGAGGGCGGCCGCTTGCTCAATGGGGAGGGTGAGCGCTTCATGGAGCGCTACGCTCCGACGATCGTCGACCTGGCACCCCGGGACATCGTGGCCCGCTCGATGGTGCTGGAAGTCCTGGAGGGCCGCGGCGCCGGCCCGCACAAGGACTACGTCTACATCGACGTCCGCCACCTCGGCGAGGATGTGCTGGAGGCCAAGCTGCCCGACATCACCGAGTTCGCCCGCACCTACCTGGGCGTGGACCCGGTGCACGAGCTCGTCCCGGTCTACCCGACGTGTCATTACGTGATGGGTGGCATCCCGACCACCGTCACCGGACAGGTGTTGCGGGAAAACACTTCGGTTGTCCCGGGCCTGTACGCAGCCGGCGAGTGCGCGTGCGTGTCGGTGCACGGTGCCAACCGGCTGGGCACCAACTCGCTGCTGGATATCAACGTCTTCGGCCGCCGGGCCGGCATCGCCGCGGCCAGTTACGCGCAGGGGCATGACTTCGTCGACATGCCCCCGAACCCGGCGGCGATGGTCGTCGGGTGGGTGGGCAACATCCTCTCCGAGCAGGGCAACGAGCGCGTCGCCGATATCCGCAACGCACTGCAGCAGTCGATGGACAACAACGCCGCGGTGTTCCGCACCGAGGAGACGCTCAAGCAGGCGCTCACCGACATCCACGCTCTCAAAGAGCGCTATTCCCGAATCACCGTGCACGACAAGGGAAAACGCTTCAACAGCGACCTGCTGGAAGCTATCGAGCTGGGGTTTTTGCTTGAGTTGGCCGAAGTCACCGTGGTCGGCGCGCTCAACCGCAAGGAGTCCCGCGGTGGCCACGCCCGCGAAGACTATCCGAACCGGGACGACACCAACTACATGCGCCACACTATGGCCTACAAGCAGGGCACCGATCTGCTGAGCGACATCGCGCTGGACTTCAAGCCCGTCGTGCAGACCCGCTACGAACCCAAAGAACGGAAGTACTGATGGCCGCCGCCGACAGTGTCGAACCAGGGGTCGAGCCGACGCTGACACCGCCCTTGCCGCCCATCCCCGAAGGCGCGGTAATGGTGACCGTGAAGATTGCCCGGTTCAACCCCGACCAGCCCGACGCTTTCGCGAAAACCGGTGGCTGGCAAAGCTTCCGGGTGCCCTGCCTACTCAGCGACCGGCTGCTGAACCTGCTGATCTACATCAAGAGCTACCTCGACGGCACGCTCACCTTCCGCCGATCCTGCGCCCACGGCGTGTGCGGCTCGGACGCCATGCGCATCAACGGCGTCAACCGGCTGGCCTGCAAAGTGCTGATACGCGACCTGCTGCCCCCAAAACAGGGCAAGAAACCGGGCAAGCCGCTGACCATCACGGTCGAACCGATCCGCGGACTGCCGGTGGAGAAGGACCTGGTGGTCGACATGGAGCCGTTCTTCGACGCCTACCGCGCGGTGAAGCCGTACCTGATCACCAGCGGCAACCCCCCGACGCGAGAACGGATCCAGAGCCCGACCGACCGCGCCCGCTACGACGACACCACCAAGTGCATCCTGTGCGCATGCTGCACCACCAGCTGCCCGGTGTTCTGGAGCGAGGGCAGTTACTACGGCCCGGCGGCGATCGTCAACGCACACCGCTTCATCTTCGACAGCCGCGACGAGGCCGCCGCCGAGCGCCTCGACATCCTCAACGAGGTCGACGGCGTATGGCGGTGCCGGACCACGTTCAACTGCACCGAATCCTGCCCGCGGGGCATCGAAGTCACCAAGGCGATCCAGGAGGTCAAGCGCGCGCTGATGTTCTCGCGCTGAGCGCGCTGCCGAGCGTCACACATTCGGTGGCTGTCCCGTCTGACGGGTATGACACAGAAAACCCGTATCGAACCCCTGCCACCGAAGCGCGCCGGACTGCTGACCCGCGCGATGTACCGGGTCGCCAAGCGGCGCTACGGCCAGGTCCCCGAACCGTTCGCCGTCGCCGCGCATCATCGCAGGCTGATGGTCGCCGGCGCCGTGCACGAGACCATGATCGACCGGGCGTCGAAAACACTGCCCGTCAGTGTGCGTGAGCTTGCGGTGTTCTGGACCGCACGCACGATCGGCTGCTCATGGTGCGTCGACTTCGGATCCATGCTGCAGCGCCTGGACGGCCTGGACGTCAAGCGTCTCAAAGACATCGACAACTACACCACCTCAACGGCATTCACCGAGGACGAGCGCGCCGCCATCGCCTATGCCGACGCGACGACCACCGATCCGCACACCGTCACCGACGAGCAGGTCGCCGACCTCCAGGCCCGGTTCGGCGATGCCGGCGTGATCGAGCTGACCTATCAGATCGGGGTGGAGAACATGCGGGCGCGGATGAACTCCGCGCTGGGCATCACCGAGCAGGGCTTCAATTCCGGTGACGCGTGCCGCATCCCCTGGGTTACCGAGTCAGCTCCCGCAGCGGAGAGCCGGTGAACTTGTCGGGGTTGGCGATATCCCATAGGGCGCAGACCTTTCCGTCTCGCACGGTCATCGCGAGAATCCGTGGCAGCATTTCCCGATGCCCGTCACCGCCGGGGCTGCCCGCCGTGTAAGCGCCCAGTTCACCGTTGACCAGCCCCAGCTGATTCGACGAGAAGAATGCCGGGCCGTAACGGCGGGCCAGACCGAACACGAACCGGGCCACCTTGTCCGCTCCATGAATGACATGAACCGCTGTCGGCGCCTTGCCATCCGAATCGCCGGTGAAGGTCACGTCGGGATGCAACAGCGCCACCACGGCGTCCAGGTCGCCGGCGGCCATGGCGGCCATCAGCCGGCCGACCACCTCGTTGTGGGCGGGATCGGATTTCGGCGGCGGCTCGGCAGCGACGGCCTTGCGGGCCCGCGACGCCAGTTGCCGGGCTGCGGGCTCGTTGGTTCCCAGCACCTCGGCCACTTCCGCGAAAGGCACGGCGAACCCGTCGTGCAGCACGAACGCGACCCGCTGATCGGGGGACAGGCGCTCCAGCACCACCATCGCGGCGAACCGGGCATCCTCACGGGCCACCACGGCAGACAGCGGATCCGCGCCATCAAAACCGGTGACCACCGGTTCGGGTAGCCAATTGCCGGTGTAGGTCTCGCGACGATGCGCGGCCGACCGCAACTTATCCAGGCCGAGCCGGCTCACCACGGTGGTCAGCCAGGCCCGCAAGTCGGCAATCGCGCCGCGGTTGTCGGCCGAGTCCCAGCGCAGCCAGGCTTCCTGGACGATGTCCTCGGCATCGGCCACGGTGCCGGTCAGTCGGTAGGCGACCGCCATGAGATGCGGCCGAAGGGCTTCGAATTCGGCGACCTGTTGGGTCCCGAGCCCAGACCCAGTCATAGACCCGAGCGTAACGCCACGCTCACTTCACGCGCCGAACAGCGCTGTGGCGTTACGCTCGCGGACAATATGACCGAGAACCTGGCCGGCAAGGCTAACCGCCACCTGTGGTGCCATTTCGCCCGGCACGGTCCGGACTTCACGCCGCCGATCATCGCTCGCGGCGAGGGTGTCACCATCTTCGACGACCGCGGCAAGAGCTACCTGGACGCGCTGTCCGGGCTGTTCGTGGTGCAGGTCGGCCACGGCCGTACCGAACTCGCCGAGGTCGCGGCCCGGCAGGCGCAAACGCTGGGGTTCTTTCCACTCTGGGGATACGCCACCCCGACCGCGATCGAACTCGCCGAGCGGCTCGCGCACTACGCCCCGGGTGACCTGAACCGGGTGTTCTTCACCACCGGCGGCACCGAGGCCGTCGAGACCGCGTGGAAAGTGGCCAAGCAGTACTTCAAGCTCACCGGCAAACCCGGTAAGCACAAGGTGATCTCGCGATCGATCGCCTACCACGGCAGCACCCAGGGCGCGCTGGCGATCACCGGGCTGCCGTTGTACAAGGCACCGTTCGAGCCGGTGACACCGGGCGGCTTCCGGGTGCCCAACACGAACTTCTACCGCGCGCCGTATCACACCGACGTCAAGGACTTCGGGCAGTGGGCCGCCGACCGGATCGCCGAGGCGATCGAGTTTGAGGGGCCACAGACCGTCGCCGCGGTGTTCCTGGAACCGGTGCAGAACGCCGGCGGCTCCATTCCGCCACCCCCGGGCTATTTCGAGAAGGTAAGGGAGATCTGCGACGAGTACGACGTGCTGCTGGTCTCCGACGAGGTGATCTGTGCGTTCGGCCGGATCGGGTCGATGTTCGCCTGCGACGACTTCGGCTACGTGCCCGACATGATCACCTGCGCCAAAGGCATGACATCGGGCTACTCACCGATCGGCGCGATGATCGCCAGCGACCGGTTGTTCGAGCCGTTCAACGACGGTGCCATGATGTTCCCGCACGGCTACACGTTTGGGGGCCATCCGGTGTCGGCGGCCGTCGGGCTGGCCAACCTCGACATCTTCGAGCGCGAGGGTCTCAACGACCGCGTCAAACAAAACTCGCCCGCGTTGCGCGCCACCCTGGAGAAGTTGTACGACCTGCCCATCGTCGGCGATGTCCGCGGCGAGGGATATTTCTTCGGCATCGAACTGGTCAAAGACCAGGCGACCAAGCAAACCTTCAGCGGCGAAGAACGCCGGTCGCTGCTGCGCCGGGTGTCATCGGCGCTATTTGAGGCCGGGTTGTACTGCCGTACCGACGATCGCGGCGATTCCGTCGTTCAGCTGGCACCGCCGCTGATCAGCGGTCAGGCCGAGTTCGACACCATCGAAGCCATCTTGCGCGCCGTGCTCAACGAGGAGTCGCAGCGGCTCTAGCCTTGGCTGTTTCCCGAATCGGCAGTGGCGAGGATCCGCGTGACCGCGTCGGCGGCCATCAACACCTCGCGAGAATGCGCCGTGGTCGGGTTGTTCACCATCCGCGATTGCGCGTTGCAAAGCCAGGCGAGCGCGGACTGCAGGTCGGGATTGGGTGTGGTGTCGCGATGCAACTTCAGCTCTGCCAACACCCGGTCTTGCCCGGAGCGCCGAACTTGGGTCCCTTTCTCGACCTGCTTGAGCAACTGTTTCAGCGATCGCGGAGCGGGACTAGGCGAATCACTAGTGCCATCGTGGTTGCGCCGCCACTTTGACCAAAATCGATCCTTTTGAATGGCAAACCCTTTGGACTTCGGTGTGGGATTGGTCACTGTCACGCTGACCGCGTGCCAGCGTAGTGGTTCGACCTCGTCCCTGCCGGTCATAAACGGGCTTGGGAACGAAGACTCGCGCAGGCGAATTTGTAACATCCGTCCCACCAGTCACAGCGCGGCTCCCCGGAATCGGGCCGCCGATCGCCTAGTCTGCACAGACAATGAGCTTGTTACGTTCCGCATCATGCCTGGCAGCGGCGGTTTTTATGCTCGCCGCTCCAGCAGCGCTGGGTGTGCCGACCGCGATGGCCGAGCCCAGTGCCGGACCCAACGCCGGACCTCCAAACTGCCCGTACAAGGTGTCCACCCCGCCCGCGGTCGACTCATCGGAGGTCCCCAAAGCCGGTGACCCACCGATCCCACTGGCCGTCCCCCCCAAGCCGGCCGGCGGCGAGGCGCTCGGCAGTTGCGGCATCGTCACCGCACCCGATACGCCGCCGCTGCCGAACGACGTCTCCGCCGAGGCATGGCTGGTGGCGGATCTGGACAGCGGTGCGGTCATCGCCGCCAAAGATCCACACGGCCGTCACCGCCCGGCCAGCATCATCAAGGCGCTGGTCGCGATGGCATCCATCAATGCGTTGCCCCTCAACAAGTCGGTCCCCGGGACCGACGAGGACGCTGCCGCCGAGGGCACCAAGGTCGGCGTCGATGCAGGCGGGGTGTACACCGTCAACCAGCTACTGCACGGGCTGCTGATGCACTCCGGCAACGACGCCGCGCACGCATTGGCCATGCAGCTCGGCGGGATGCAAACCGCGCTGGAGAAAATCAATGTGCTGGCCGCCAAGCTCGGTGGCCGGGATACCCGGGTGGCGACACCGTCCGGACTGGACGGGCCCGGCATGAGCACCTCGGCCTACGACATCGGCCTGTTCTACCGCTACGCCTGGCAGAACCCCACCTTCAGCGACATCGTCGCGACCCGGACCTTCAACTTCCCCGGTCACGGCGACCACCCCGGCTACGAGCTGGAAAACGACAACCAGCTGCTCTACAAATATCCGGGCGCGCTGGGCGGTAAGACCGGTTACACCGACGATGCCGGCCAAACCTTCGTAGGTGCGGCCAACCACAACGGACGACGGCTGATGGCGGTGCTGTTGCACGGGACCCGGCAACCGATCGCGCCGTGGGAACAGGCGGCGCATCTGCTTGACTACGGGTTCAGCACGGCGCAGGGCACCCAGGTCGGCACGCTGATCGCGCCCGACCCCTCGCTGATAACGAGCAAGCCGGACAGTGCCGCCGACCGGCAAAGCGGCGCCCGGGCCGCCGGGATCATGCCGTCAGCCGACGCGGTGCCGGTGCGGGTGGGCGTGGCCCTCATCGGCACCATCATCGTTTTCGGATTGATCATGGTCGCGCGCTCGATGAACCGCCGACCCCAACACCAGCACCGTTGACCACCCAAATATGCTGTGGCACCGTCTCTGAAGTGACTGAAGCCCTGTATGAAGACGCTGGCCTGCGGCTCGACGAGGACGCAATCACTATCCGGCGCTACTACTTGCCGTGGGCTGGGCCGAAGCGGATCGCCTTCTCGCAAGTCCGGCAGATCCACACTCAGCCGATGACCTGGCTTACCGGCAAGGGCCCCATGTGGGGGACAGCCGACCCCCGCTACTGGTTCCCGCTGGACACGCACCGGCCAGGCAAACGGACCCTCCTGGTGCTTGACATCGGCCACCGAGTAAGGCCGTGCATCACCCCCGACGACCCCGACCGCGTCATCGAGTTGCTGCGCGGCCGGGTACCGGTCAGCTGACCAGCCCGTCGCGGCCGTCGCGGCGGGGCCTGGTGATTGGGCTCACCGCGGCCAGCGTCGGCGTGATCTACGGTTACGACCTGTCCGGCATCGCCGGCGCGCTGCTCTTCGTCACCGATCAATTCGGCCTGACGACACAGCAACAGGAACTGCTGACCACGATGGTGGTGATCGGCCAGATCGCCGGAGCATTCGGTGCCAGCGCGCTCGCCAATGCGATCGGGCGTAAGAAGTCGATAGTGCTGATCGCCGTCAGCTACGCGGTGTTCGCACTGCTGGGTGCACTCTCGGTCTCGATGCCGATGCTGCTGGTGGCGCGACTGCTGCTTGGTCTGACCATCGGCGTGTCGATAGTGGTGGTGCCGGTATACGTCGCGGAATCGGCACCGGCAGCGGTGCGCGGATCGTTGCTGACCGCCTATCAAGTGGCGACGGTCAGCGGGATCATCTTCGGCTACCTGGTTGGTTATCTGCTGGCCGGTACCCATAGCTGGCGCTGGATCCTGGGGCTGGCCGCCGTCCCCGCGACGCTATTGCTGCCGTTGTTGCTGCGGATGCCAGATACCGCTCGCTGGTACCTGCTGAAGGGCCGGCTCGCCGAAGCCCGCCGGGCGCTGCAGCGAGTGGAGCCTGCGGCCGATGTCGACGCAGAGCTGGCCGAGATCAACCGCGCTTTAGATGAGGGCAGCGGCAGCGTGTCGGAGATGCTGCGGCGGCCGTACCTGCGCGCCACCATCTTTGTGATCACCCTCGGCTTTCTCGTCCAGATCACCGGCATCAACGCGATCATCTACTACAGCCCCCGGATATTCGAAGCCATGGGCTTCAAGGGCTATTTCGCGCTGCTGGCCCTGCCGGCAATGGTCCAGGTCGCAGGTTTGGCGGCAGTGTGCACCTCGCTGCTTCTCGTCGACCGGCTGGGCCGGCGCCCAATCCTGTTGTCCGGCATCGCCATGATGATCGCCGCCGACATCGTGCTGATCGCCGTGTTCGCCACAGGTTTCGGCGGTGCCGCGCTGATATTCGGGTTCGCCGGCGTGCTGCTGTTCATCATCGGCTTCAGCTTCGGGTTCGGCTCGCTGGTATGGGTGTACGCCGCCGAGAGCTTCCCGACTCGCCTGCGGGCGGTGGGGTCGAGCACCATGCTCACCTCCACCCTGGTGGCCAACGCGATCGTCGCCGCCGGGTTCCTGACCGTGCTGCATTCGCTCGGCGGCTCAGGCGCGTTCGCGGTGTTCGGAGTTTTCGCGGTGATCGCTTTCGCCGTCGTCTACCGGTATGCGCCGGAGACCAAGGGTCGCCAGCTCGAGGACATCCGGCACTTCTGGGAGAACAACGGCCGCTGGCCCGACGAGCAGACGAGCCGAACCCAATGACTCTGGTCTGCGCGGGAACCATGGTCCTCGGCGGGCAGATCTGCCGGCCGGGATGGTTACAGACGTCCGGTGGGCAGATCCTCGCCTGCGGGTCCGGCACGCCGGCCCGGCCGGCCGACAGTGATTTCCCCGATTCGATTGTGGTGCCGGGGTTTATCGACATGCATGTGCACGGTGGCGGTGGAGCCTCTTACACCGAAAAGGATGACATCACCGATGCCGCCGGGTTCCACCTGCGGCACGGCACCACCACGACGCTCGCCAGTCTGGTCACCACCTCGCCCGCAGAGCTGATTGCCGGCGTGCGCGCACTCGCCGAAGCCATCCGACTGGGCCGGCCGGGCACCGTCGCGGGCATCCACCTGGAGGGGCCGTGGCTGAGCCCGGCACGTTGCGGAGCACACGACCACACCCAGATGCGTGATCCGGACCCAGCCGAGATCGACGCCGTGCTCGCCGCTGGCGGCGGCGGGATCCGGATGGTCACGCTGGCGCCCGAGCTGTCCGGAGCCGAGGAGGCAATCCGGCGTTTTCTCGACGCGGGTGTTGTTGTCGCCGTGGGACATACCGATGCGACCTACGAGCAGACCAAACGAGCCGTCACCTTGGGCGCCACGGTTGGCACCCATCTGTTCAACGCGATGCCGCCGCTGGACCATCGCGAGCCCGGACCCGCGCTCGCATTGCTGCAGGATCCGGGAGTGACCGTCGAACTCATCGCCGACGGGGTGCACGTGCACCCGGCCGTGCTGAACGCGGTGATCCGGGCTGCAGGACCCGACCGGGTCGCCGTGATCACCGACGCCATCGCCGCGGCCGGCTGTGACGACGGAGCGTTTCGGCTTGGCGCAGTGCCGATCGACGTGGTCTCCGGTGTTGCGCGGGTGCGCGGAACGTCTACGATCGCCGGCAGCACCGCCACCATGGACCAGCTCTTTCGCGCTGTGGCCGGGCTCGGGTCGAAATCGGGCTCAGACTGCGACGCGGCGCTTATCGCCGCGGTGCAGATGACCTCGGCGACACCGGCGCGGGCTCTCGGCCTTGAGCGCGTGGGCAGCCTGCGGAGCGGCTATGACGCCAATCTTGTTGTACTGGATCGTGATTTGCAGGTCACTGCAGTCATGATGCAGGGCGGTTGGCTGTTGGGCGGGTAGTCGACCCCGGCCCAGAACATGCCGTGTCACATCGCGGGCCGCCATCACGTCATACCTGTGAATCGCCGTTGAGTTAGGAGGTCATGATGAATGCGCTGCTCTGGACCTTGCAGGGTTCGCTTGCCGCGATCTTCACGGCGTCGGGGCTGGCGAAGATCAGCCAACCTAAAAACCGTCTCATCGCGAGTGGGCAAACCGGCGTCGCGCCATTTCCACTGCCAGTCATCCGCATCACCGCATTCTGCGAACTACTCGGTGCCATCGGCATTCTCGTGCCCCGACTGGTGGGCGTCGCGGAGTTTCTGACCCCGGCCGCGGCGGGCGGATTCGCGATCGTCATGGTGGGCGCCATTGCCTCGCATGCGCATCTTCGCGAGCCTCGCAACGTCGCGCTAACCGCGGCGATCTTCGTCGCTGCCGTCACGGTGGCCGTCGGCCGAGCACTCGGCCGGTGAGAGGACTAGCGGAGCCGGCGGGTAAACCGGGAAAACGCCAGCGCGCCAACGGCTCCCACGGCCATCGCGGTCAGCGTCTGGCGCGTGCGCAGCCCCTCGTCCAGTTGTACCCGCGGGGCGATGATCGCGGGTGCCGGAGGGGCAACGGGCTCGGCACGCGGACTCCGGGATGCTGTCGCTGCCCAGGCGGTGCAGAACAGGACGAGATACGCGGTGATATAAGCGAACACCATCAAACCCAGCACCGGCCCGAACGTGGCGCCCGCCGGGCTGCGCAGCACTACCTTCAGGTAGATCGACGCGACTTGCTTGAACAGTTCGAAGCCGATCGCCGCCATCAACCCGGCCCTCATCGAGTTGACCAGACTGACCTTCTCTCGCGGTAGCCGGGCGATCATCCAGGTGAACAGCATCCACGACACCAGGATCGACACCAATATCGAGATACCCCTGAAGAGCCAGTCGAACGCCGAAAACTCGGGTATCCCAAGCCATCTCAGTACCGCAGCCATTGGCGCGGCGTGGCCGAGTGTGGTGAGAGCGATGGTGGCCAGGGTCACTACGAACGTCCCCAGCATCGCCAAGAGATCGGAAAGCTTGTTGCGCACGAAGCCCGGTGAACCGATGCGCTGCTCCCACCACATCTCGGTCAACGCTGCCCGCAGGTGCGACATCCAGCCCAGACCCGCCCAGGCCGCGGTAGCCAGGCCGATGACACCGACCGATGCCCGCGCGTCGATCGCCGTGTTCATCAAGTCGACCAGCTGTTGCCCCAGAGCGCCGGACACCGAGGACCTGATGTGGTCATCGATCGTGCTCAGCAGCTGGTGCCGCCGGGACAGCACGAATCCGAACACCGCGAAACCGACCATCAATAAAGGAAATAGCGCAAAGATCGTGTAGTACGTGAGGCCGGCTGCAAAGAAGCCACCGTGGCGGTCGTCGAAGCGCTGGTAGGCGCGCATGACATGGTCGAACCATCCGAACCGGGTCCGCAGCCGATCAAGGATTCCTGGCTTGGCCGGTTCGCTCATGGTGAAACGTGCTACCTCCGTTGCGGAAGCAATCCCAGCCGATCGTAAACCCGCTGGACGGTTTTGCCAGCCACATCCTGGGCCCGTTCCGCCCCGGCCGCGAGCACATCCTCCAATTCGGTGAGATCTGCCATCAATTCGTCGACCCGGGCCTTGATCGGGCTGACGAACTCGACGACAGCCTCGGCGGTGTCCTTCTTCAGATCGCCGTAGCCGCGCCCGGCGTAGTCCTCGACGAGCTTGTCGATGCCGACCCCGGTGACCGCCGACTGGATGCTCAGCAGGTTCGACACGCCCGGCTTGGCGTCGGTGTCAAAGCGGATCTCGCGCTCGCTGTCGGTCACGGCTGAGCGAATCTTCTTGGCGGACAACGCCGGATCGTCGAGCAGATTGATCAACCCGGCATCGGTGGCCGCCGATTTGCTCATCTTCGACGTCGGGTCCTGTAGGTCGTAGATCTTGGCGGTGACCTTGGGAATGAGCACTTCGGGAATTACGAAGGTGTCCGGGAAGCGGCTGTTGAACCGCTGCGCTACGTCGCGCGCCAGCTCGAGGTGCTGGCGCTGGTCCTCACCCACGGGCACCAGATCGCTGTCGTAGGCCAGCACGTCGGCGGCCTGCAACACCGGGTAGGTGAACAGGCCCACGGTGGTGGCCTCGCTGCCCTGACGCGTCGACTTGTCTTTGAACTGCGTCATCCGGGATGCCTGCCCGAAGCCGGTGAAGCAGCCCAGCACCCACGCCAACTGGGTGTGGGCGGGCACGTGGCTTTGCACGAATACGGTGCTGCGGTCGGGGTCGACACCCAGCGCCAGGTACTGGGCCGCGGTGACCAGGGTCCGGCGTCGCAGCGCCTCGGGCTCCTGCGCGATGGTGATGGCGTGCAGGTCGACCACGCAGAAGAACGCGTCATGGTCGTCCTGCAGTGCGACCCACTGCGTGATGGCGCCCAGAGCGTTACCAAGGTGAAGCGAATCAGAAGTGGGCTGCACGCCGGAAAAAATCCGGCGGGATCCGATAGCGGTGCTCATGATGCCCCGATCTTTTCACGCGAGGCCCCCGGGCCTTCAAACACCGGCCGCCACCGGCCCGCGGTTGCTTGCAGTACCGGCGGTACCGCCTTTAGTGTCGGCAGCATGACGCCTCGTCCACCGATCCACCTTGGCTCCGGAGAACCGGTCCTGCTGCTGCACCCGTTTTTGCTGTCCCAGGCGGTATGGGAGACCGTAGCCCGGCAATTGGCCGACACCGGCCGGTATGAGGTGTTCGCCCCGACGATGGCCGGCCACAACGGCGGGCCGTCCGCCGGCACCTGGTTCCTGTCCTCTGCGGTGCTGGCCGACCACGTCGAGCGCCAGATGGACGAACTGGGCTGGGATACCGCCCACATCGTCGGCAACTCACTGGGCGGCTGGGTCGCATTCGAACTGGAGCGGCGTGGGCGGGCGCGCAGTGTCACCGGCATCGCGCCGGCGGGCGGTTGGACGCGATGGAGCCCGGCCAAGTTCGAGGTGATCGCCAAGTTCGTCCTGGGTATTCCGCTGTTGGCACTCGCTTGGTTGTTCGGGCCGCGTGTGTTGCGCCTGCCGTTCAGCCGCCGGTTAGCCACCTATGCGATCAGCGCATCGCCAGATGGGGTCAGCGACGCCGAACTGCTCGGCTGCATCGACGACGTCGCGCACTGCCCCGCCTACTTCCAGCTGCTGGTCAAGGCGCTGCTGCTGCACGGCCTGCGGGAGCTCGCACAGAACGCCGTCCCGGCGCATCTGGTGATCTGCGGAAAGGATCGGATTGTCCCGGCACCCAGGTTCAGCCGGCATTTCACCACCCACCTGCCGGACGAAACCCACCAGGTCACCAGACTCGAGGACGTCGGGCACATTCCGATGTTCGAGGCGCCGGGACGCATCACCGAGGTGATCACCAACTTCATCGAACAGTGCGTCCCGGCGATCCGGGCCGTCGACAACCCACCGGCTAGTTAGCCAGCTCTTTCTCCAGGTTCTCGGCGATCGAATTGAGGAATTCCTCGCTGTTCTGCCACTCCTGGTCAGGACCGATGAGGATGGCGAGGTCCTTGGTCATCTTGCCGCTCTCGACCGTGGCGATGACGACGTCCTCCAGCGTGTGGGCAAACTCGATTACCTCCGGCGTGTTGTCCAGCTTGCCGCGGTGTTGCAGTCCGCGCGTCCAGGCGAAGATTGAGGCGATCGGGTTCGTCGAGGTCGGTTTGCCGGCCTGGTACTGCCGGAAGTGCCGGGTGACGGTGCCGTGTGCGGCTTCGGCCTCGACCGTCTTGCCGTCGGCCGTCATCAGCACCGACGTCATCAGTCCCAGTGAGCCGTAGCCCTGCGCGACGGTGTCCGACTGGACATCACCGTCGTAGTTCTTGCAGGCCCACACGTAGCCGCCCTCCCATTTGAGGCAAGCGGCGACCATGTCGTCGATCAGCCGATGCTCGTAGGTCAGTCCTTCGGCTTCGAACTTGTCCTTGAATTCCTCTTCGTAGATGCGCTGGAACTCGTCTTTGAACATGCCGTCGTAGGCCTTGAGGATGGTGTTCTTGGTGGACAGATACACCGGCCATTTGGCGTTCAGGCCGTACGAGAACGAGGCGCGGGCGAAATCCTGGATGGATGACTTGAAGTTGTACATCCCCATCACGACACCGCCGTCCTCGGGGATGGACACCATCTCGTGCACCATCGGCTCGCTGCCGTCGGCGGGCGTGAAAATCAGTGTGACAGTGCCCGGCTGGTCGACCTTGAAGTTCGTGGCCCGGTACTGGTCACCAAAAGCGTGACGGCCGATGACAATTGGCTTGGTCCAGCCCGGAACCAGCCGCGGGACATTGGAGATCACGATCGGCTCCCGGAAAATGGTGCCGCCCAGGATGTTTCGGATGGTCCCGTTGGGCGACAGCCACATCTTCTTCAGGTTGAATTCCTGGACGCGGGCCTCGTCGGGGGTGATGGTTGCGCACTTGACGCCCACGCCGTGCTTTTTGATGGCATAGGCCGCGTCGATCGTCACCTGGTCGTCAGTGCGGTCGCGGTGCTCGATGCCCAGGTCGTAATACACCAGGTTGATGTCCAGATGCGGCAAGATCAGCATGTCCTTGATGAGCTTCCAGATGACGCGGGTCATCTCGTCACCGTCGAGCTCTACTACCGGGCCTTCGACTTTGATCTTGGCTTCATTGGACATCTGCGTCCGAATCCTCCAGCAAGTGGGGAGCTTGGGCGAGCGGTTGCTCGTCACGCCAGACTACTAGGAGCTTTCAGAGGCCATAACGCGCGGTGAGGCGGTCCCATTGGCATCGACTCGGTGTTATGAGATAGGCTTCGAATCGGTCATGAGCGCCAGCGTCAAGCCCCGGCTTGCTGGCCGGCAACCCTCCAACCGCGGTGGGGTGCCCCGGGTGATGACCAGGTTGAGTAGCCACAGTCGGCTACGCGGCAAGCGCGGGTCCGCCATGACGGGCCCCTGAGTAGACAGGGAAACGTGATGTGCACTCACCCAGCTCATTCGCGTCTCATCGTGTGCCGGTGCTAGCCGCCGGCCACCGGTCGACGTCATCAGTGATGGCGTCGCGGGTGGCTGCGAGCGCCCCGATACCCGATTCACCCCCTTCTGACAGAAAGCACCGCACGTGAGCTCCGAAAACAGCGCCGACAGCAGTACCGAGAGCGATCCGACCGCGCATTGGTCGTTCGAAACGAAGCAGATCCACGCTGGCCAACAACCGGACTCGGCCACCAACGCCCGCGCCCTGCCGATCTACCAGACCACGTCCTACACCTTCAACGACACCGCACATGCCGCTGCCCTGTTCGGGCTCGAGGTCCCGGGCAACATCTACACCCGGATCGGTAACCCGACCACCGATGTCGTCGAACAGCGCATCGCCGCGCTCGAAGGCGGCGTGGCCGCGCTGTTCCTGAGCTCCGGGCAGGCCGCTGAGACATTCGCCATACTGAACCTCGCATGTGCCGGCGATCACATCGTGTCCAGCCCGCGGCTCTACGGCGGCACCTATAACCTGTTCCACTATTCGCTGGCCAAGCTCGGCATCGACGTCAGCTTCGTCGCGGATCCCGACGACCTGGATTCGTGGCAGGCCGCGGTACGGCCGAACACCAAAGCGTTCTTCGGCGAGACCATCTCCAACCCGCAGATCGATGTGCTGGACATCCCCGGGGTCGCCGGGGTCGCCCACGCCAACGGTGTACCGCTGATCGTCGATAACACCATTGCCACGCCATACCTGATCCAGCCGTTCACGCACGGCGCCGACATCGTGGTGCACTCGGCCACCAAATACCTGGGCGGGCACGGCGCCGCGATCGCCGGCGTCATCGTCGACGGCGGCACATTCGACTGGACGCAAGGCCGTTTCCCGGGCTTCACCACGCCCGACCCCAGCTACCACGGCGTGGTGTATGCCGAGCTGGGACCGCCGGCGTATGCGATCAAGGCACGCGTACAACTGCTGCGCGACTATGGGTCGGCGGCTTCGCCGTTCAACGCGTTCCTGGTGGCCCAAGGTCTGGAAACGCTGAGTCTGCGAGTGGAGCGCCACGTCGCCAATGCGCAACGGGTCGCCGAGTTCTTGGCCGGCCATGATGGCGTGCTGTCGGTCAACTATGCGGGACTGCCCAGTTCGCCATGGTATGAGCGGGCAAAGAAGCTGGCGCCCAAGGGAACCGGAGCCGTCCTGGCGTTCGAACTGGCCGGTGGCATCGAGGCCGGGAAGGCTTTCGTGAACGCGCTGAAGCTGCACAGTCACGTCGCCAACATCGGCGACGTGCGCTCCCTGGTGATTCACCCGGCGTCGACCACCCACGCCCAGCTGAGCCCCGAGGAGCAGCTGAGCACCGGCGTCAGCCCGGGGCTGGTGCGGCTGGCCGTCGGCATCGAAGGCATCGACGACATCCTGGCCGACCTGGAGCTCGGCTTTGCCGCGGCCCGGAAATATGGTGCGCCGGTTCAAGCGGCGAAAGCCAGCGGCGACCCACAGGCCGTGGCGGCCTTCTGAGGAGCTCTGCCATGACGATCTCCGACGTCCCTACCCAAACACTGCCTGCCGAAGGCGAAATCGGCCTGGTCCACATCGGCTCGCTGACCACCGAAAGCGGTGCGGTGATCGACGATGTCTGCATCGCCATACAGCGCTGGGGTGAATTGTCGCCGACGCGTGACAACGTGGTGGTGGTACTACACGCGCTCACCGGTGATTCGCACATCACCGGGCCCGCCGGACCCGGGCACCCGACGGCCGGCTGGTGGGACGGGGTGGCCGGTCCGGGTGCGCCGATCGACACCAACCGCTGGTGCGCGGTGGCCACCAACGTGCTGGGCGGTTGCCGTGGCTCCACCGGGCCCAGCTCGCTGGCCCGTGACGGAAAGCCATGGGGCTCTAAATTTCCGCTGATTTCGATACGGGACCAGGTGGAGGCGGACATCGCTGCGCTGGCCGCACTGGGTATCAATGAGGTTGCCGCCGTCGTCGGCGGATCCATGGGCGGCGCAAGGGCTTTGGAGTGGATCGTCGGCCATCCCGACCGGGTCCGGGCCGGGCTACTGCTAGCGGTCGGTGCACGCGCCACCGCCGACCAGATCGGCACCCAGACCACTCAGATCGCGGCCATCAAGGCCGATCCGAACTGGCAGGGCGGCGACTACCACGACACCGGGCGTAAACCGGATGCCGGCCTGACGATCGCCCGCCGCTTCGCCCACCTGACCTACCGCGGCGAGGTAGAGCTCGACACCCGGTTCGCCAACGGCAACCAGGGCGACGAGGACTCGGCGAACGGCGGCCGCTACGCGGTGCAGAGCTACCTGGAGCACCAGGGCGACAAGCTGTTGGCCCGCTTTGACGCCGGCAGCTACCTGGTCTTGACCGAGGCGCTGAACAGCCACGACGTCGGTCGTGGCCGCGGCGGGATCCGGAAAGCCTTGCGCAGCTGCCCGGTGCCGGTTGTGGTCGCTGGCATCGCCTCCGACCGGCTCTACCCGCTGCGCTTGCAGGAGGAACTGGCCGAGCTGCTGCCGGGCAGCACCGGGCTGCAGGTTGTCGACTCCATCTGCGGGCACGACGGCTTCCTGGTGGAATCCGCGGCGGTCGGCGACCTGATCCGCAAGACGCTCGACTTGGCCGAGAACGAAGGCGCGTGTCGACGGTGACCCGCTCTAGGCACGACCGCTCCCTCTCGTTCGGCTCAGCGGCTGCTGCCTACGAGCGTGGCCGGCCCTCGTATCCACCGGAGGCGATCGACTGGCTGTTGCCGGCCGGTGCGCGCAAGGTGCTCGACCTGGGTGCGGGCACCGGCAAACTGACCACCCGGCTGGTGGAACGGGGCCTGGACGTGGTGGCCGTCGACCCGATTCCCGAAATGCTGGAAGTGCTGCGTGCCTCGCTGCCGGAAACACGTGCGCTGCTGGGCACCGCGGAAGAGATTCCGTTGCAGGACAATAGCGTTGACGCCGTGCTGGTCGCCCAGGCGTGGCACTGGGTGGATCCGGAGCGCGCTATTCCCGAGGTGGCCCGCGTGCTGCGGCCGGGCGGGCGACTGGGCCTGGTGTGGAATACCCGCGACGAACGGCTCGGCTGGGTGCGCGAGCTGGGCCAGATCATCGGTACCGATGGCGATCGGAGCCGTTTCGACGTGACGCTGCCTGCTCCGTTCAACGAGCCGCAGCGCCATCAAGTCGAGTGGACTAATTACCTTACGCCGCAGGCGTTGATCGACCTGGTGGCGTCCCGCAGCTACTGCATCACCTCGCCGACCGAGGTTCGCACCAGAACACTCGACCAGGTACGCGAATTGCTGGCTACGCATCCGGCGCTGGCGAATTCGACCGGTTTGGCGCTGCCCTATGTCACCGTGTGCATCCGGGCCACACTGGCCGAGTGACGAGCGCGGTTACCACTCCTCATCATCGTCCTCCTCGTGTTGGTCCGGGCGATGGTTCACCACTGCTTTGGTGCCCGGAGTCCGGGATAGGGCAGCCAGTACGGAACGCCCCGCGCGTAGTCATCGAACGCCGCACCATAGATCCGCCGGTACCGAGCCTCCTTGAACAGCGGCGCGAGCACGCAGTATGTCGTGAACACGACGGCGATGACGAGCTGGTCCGGGGTCCAGGTGGGCACCGTCCAAAGCGTCAGGGCGAACGAGACGTAGATCGGCTGGCGGGTCAGCCGGAACAGTCCGGTCTGCGGCATCGCCGGGTAGACCGGTTGCCTCCGACGTAGCATGGCGATCCAGCCGAGACTGCCGGTCTGCAGCGCCAATCCGGCGTCCGCCATGGACTTGCCGAGCAGCGCCCAGGAGGTCGCGTACAGCCCGACCAGGACCGCCAGCGCCGCCCCGTGTGCCCGCCACCAGACCGTCCCACTGGGCGACCACAGCGCGAAGAGCGCCAGGACTTGTAGCGCGGCGATGGTGGCGTAGGTGGTGGTCGCCAACGTGGCACCGGTGCCGCGCGGGGCCAGCCGTGTCAGCAGCCTTCGGCCCCGGCTTGTTAGCAGTGCTGAATGCGCGAGGGGAAACTGGGTGAGCAAGACGCCGTTGGCGATCCAGCTGCATGGGGCCTGGAGGGTGCCCAATGACCGACTCATGCCGAAGAACATCGCGACCATCATGGCGCCCACCCCGATGGCGAAGCAGGCATGGCAGATGACGCCATAGCACAGGGCGATGACGGCATGGCCGGCACTGCTTTGGCCGGGTTGGGACGGCGACGAGCCTGGCATACCACCTCCGCGTCGTACCCCGCGGCACAGTCTGGCATCACGGCGCTGGCGCCGCAATCAAACTCCGGCGCCGTCCCCAATACGTAACGTTTGGCGCATGAGTCTTGGTCAACGGCTGCCCATCCTGCGCTGGTCGATATTGCGGGCGGAATCTCTTGGTTACTGCGGCATCTCGGCGACCGTAGCTGAGCGGAGGCGATTACCACTCGTCATCGTCGTCCGCGGCGCGCAGCAGCTTCTCCGGATGATGAAACATGTTGGTTCTGGGTTGGCCTCGCTCTAAGTGCGGGGGTGGTGTCCATTCGGTGTCGCCGTTGGCGTTTTTGCGGGTGGTCCACCCGCTGGGTTGCAGCAGCCGGTGTTGTGGGCCGCAGCCGAAGGTGAGGTTGTTGACGTCGGTGGTCCGGCATGTGGCGTAGTCGGTGACATGGTGCACTTCGCAGTAATACCCGGGCACGGTGCAGCCGGGCGCCGAACAGCCACGGTCCTTGGCGTATAACACGATTCGCTGCCCCGGGGACGCGAGTCGCTTGGTGTGATACAAGGCCAGCGCCTTGCCCTTGTCGAAGATGGCCAGGTAATGACGGGCGTGGCGGGCCAGGCGGATCACATCGCTCATGGGCAGGATGGTGCCCCCGCCGGTGAGTCCCTTACCGGCGGCGGCTTCCAGCTCGGCCAGGGTGGTGGACACGATGATTGAGGCCGGCAGCCCGTTGTGCTGACCCAGTTTCCCGCTGGCCAGTAGCCCACGCAGGGCGGCGTTGAGCCCATCATGATTGCGCTGGCTCGTTGAGCGGGTGGCACGCTCGATCGCTTCTTGGCAGGGTGGGCCGTCCACGCACGCGGTGTCGTCGTTGGGGTTGCACATGCCCGGGGCGGCCAGTTTGGCCATGACCGCCTCCAAGGTGGCGCGCAGTTCGGGGGTGATGAGGCCACGCAACTTCGACATGCCATCGGCTTGTTGATCGTCCAGGGTCAGGCCGCGCCGGCGCGCCCGATCGTCGTCGGTGTAGGTGCCGTCGGGGTTGAGGCAATCGGCGAGTCGGTCGGCCAGCCCGGCGAGTTGTTCGGAGCGAAACTGTGAACCCAGCCGCGCCAGGTGGGCTTCGGCCTGTTCGCGGGTTGCGGCATCGACCCAGCCGGGCAGCTGGTGGTAAAACCGGCGGATCACCGCGACTTGCCCGGCTCCCAGTTTCCCGGCTCGCTGAGCCGCCGCAGTGCTTGACAATATGGGCGGTAAAGGCTCGCCGGTGAGTCCGTGGCGTGGTCCCAGGTCGGTGGCCTCGCGGATGCGCCGGGCGGCCTCGGCGCGGCTGATCAACGTCCACTCGGCAACCGCGTGGGACAGCTTCCCGCCCAGCTCCTCTGGAGTCGCTTGCCGGGCAAGGGAATTGATCAGCGGATGCTCGGCTGCCGGTATGCGCCGGCGCAGCCGCTCGTACCGTTCCAACAACGCCAACTGGTCGTTAGTGGCTAATGCGTCAACGTCAAACTCAGCCACCTTGTCGAACGCGGCGTCCAACGCATCAAAGGCCGCCGTCATCGCCTCGCGATCGATGACACCGCCAGAACTCATACCCCGAAACTAGCCGAGCCCACTGACAGAAAACGCTGCCCGGCGACCACTGAAACCAGAGTGGCGCAAGTGATTTCGGCTAGAAGTTCAGCCCTGAGAACATGACTCGATTAGGGTCGTACTTCTGCCGGACAGTCGTCAGCTGCGATAAGTTCGAGCCGAAGTAGCGCGCCGCCGAGGTGTTGGCCTCCAGGTAATTAACGTAGCCGCCGACCGAAAACTGTTGCACCGCTTGGTGTGCAGAACTCAGCCAGTTCGTCGCGGCGGACACCTGGTTGCTTTCGGGTTCGACGTACCACTGCAGGACCGCGGCCTGCTTTCGCCAGGGGAAGGCCGTGTCCCCCGGAGCCACGTCCCCGACTGCGCCGCTCAGCGGGTCGACGAGCACCGACGCTTTTCCGGCCGTCGCGGGCCACTGCCCGATCGCAGTCGCGATGGCATGGGCCGCAGGGGTATTCATCGTGGAAATCACGTCGGATCCGGCCACGATGCCGCGCGGTGCAGGTGTCGAGCTGCCGCCGGCCAGATACATCACCAGGTCCATATGGCTCAGCGTCTTGTTCTGAATTGCGCTGGGCTGCACATCAACTGCGGATTTGATCGCGTCGGCGACTCCTGAGCCGGCGCCCGCCGGACAGGTCGCCAGCACGAGGCAGTTCGTCTGACCGGAGCCAACCGAGAGATCGACCATCCCCCAGGTGTTTCGGTCTACCCCGCTCAGCCAGGACTGCCAGCCAACGAGCACCTGCACAGCCGACGACGGCGGGAAATCAAGCCGGACGACGTCGCTGTCGGCGGTTGCGAAGGTGGCGAACGTCATCGACGTTGTCACCCCGAAATTGCCGCCGCCGCCACCCTTAAGCGCCCAGAACAGATCCGGGTGGTCGTTGGCAGAAGCGGTAACCACGTCGCCGCTGGGCAACACCACGGTAGCCGCCTGCAGCGCGTCGCAAGTCAAGCCCGCATGCCGGGAATCGGCCCCTATCCCGCCGCCAAGCGCCAGCCCCCCGATGCCGACGGTCGGGCAGGTGCCGGTGGGGATCGCGCGGCCGGCGCCGGACAAAGCCTGATGCACCGCATACACATTCGTCGCCGGCGTTATCGCGACATTGCCGCTACCGCCGTCAAAGTTCGCTCCGCCAGGAAGCCCGCGTAGGTCGAGCACCATCGTGCCGGTGGCACTCGACGCGCCGACATACGAATGCCCGCCGCCACGCGGGGCGATCTTGAGCTTGTTCGCCGCCGCGAACGAGACCGCCTTCTGCACATCCGCTTGCGATGAGACCGTCACCACCGCCGCCGGATTGGAGTTGTCGTAGAACGAATTGAAGACTTGCTTGCCGGTGGAGAACTGAGCGCCGTTGGCCGGCAACAGCACAGTGCCGCCGATGGAGGAGGCCAGACCGCCCCAGCCGCTACCCGGGTCCGCCGCTGCCCGCGTGGTCCCGAACACCGCCCCGGTCGCCAACATTCCGACGGCGCTGCGAAGAAACGTCTGGCGCGAGATCCCACGGTCCGGCAGACGGCTGCGATTCGTCGTCATGGGCCGGATTCTTAACCATTCGGCCCCAGAAAATCCGGCGTCGGCACACGTGTCAGATCACAGTGTGGCGTCAATCGGTCCAAGATCCGTCAGGAGGCCGGCCGGTGCCGGTGTCCCATGGGGCCGCCTAATAATCGACGTCCCGGGCGCACGCCCCTTACGAAACGCTTATTGTGCAAACCTTTATCCCACTGTGTTGTAAATGTGACAGTTGTGCATCAAGGTTCCTAGAGTGATTCGAGTGCCCTGAGAGCACTCCGCGACAGATGGGGAAGCTGTCATGAAAGCGCTGCGAAGAACTCACCATTGGATCTGGCTGTTTCGCCATCAGCCCCTGACCATTCGCTTGCTGGCCGCAGCCGCCGGCCTGCTCACCGCGGCTGCGGCATTCGCAGCGCCAGCCCAGGCAGACCCGGCCGACGACAACTTCATCGACGCGCTGAACCACGCCGGCGTCGACTTCGGCGAACCAGGAAACGCGATTGGAGTGGGCCAGTCCATCTGCCCGATGCTCGCCCAGCCAGGCGGCAGCTTCGCCGCTGCCGCGTCGAGCGTCAGCCACAGGGGCATGTCGCCGGGAATGGCCCAGATGTTCACCACCATCGCAATTCAGATGTACTGCCCGTCCATGATGGCAAACATAGCCAGCGGCAACCTATCTGGTCTGCCGCAAATCCCTGGAATGCCAGGGGTTTAGCCCGTACCCAAGGGGTCGATGGTCGACGCGATATAGACCATCGCCGCCCCGACCGTAGCGGTGGTCACGAAGTCAATGCCCTTGCTGCGCACCGCCAAAAGGCCGGCCCGCTCGTCGGGCAACACCAACCGCAGTACCGCCGCCACGCCAACACCGATACCGATCAGCAGGGCACCACGACGCCAGAAGTTGGCCCCCGCCAGCACGAACGCCGTTGCGAAGATCAGCCCAACCAGCAGGATCGGCCACTGGGCCCGCAGCACGGTCCTGGCAAAGCCCCGCCGAATGGCCCGTGTGCTCATCGCTGCTCGGCCAGCTCGACGACGTTGGTCAGTAGGAACGCTCGGGTCAACGGGCCCACGCCACCGGGATTCGGTGACACGTGGCCGGCCACCTCCCACACCTCCGGATGCACATCGCCCACCAGTCCATTCTCGGTGCGGCTGACGCCCACGTCGACGACCGCGGCGCCGGGACGCACCATGTCGGCGGTCAGCAGGTGCGGCACACCCACGGCGGCCACGATGATGTCCGCCTGCCGGGTCAACGCAGGCAGGTCGCGAGTTCCGGTGTGGCACAACGTTACCGTGGCGTTCTCGGAGCGCCGGGTCAGCAGCAGCCCCAACGGCCGACCGACCGTCACACCACGGCCGATGATGACCACGTGTGCCCCGGCGATCTCGACGTCGTAGCGCCGCAACAGGTGCACGATGCCGCGCGCGGTACAGGGCAGCGGCGCCGGGGTGCTGAGCACCAGCCGGCCCAGGTTGGTCGGGTGCAGCCCGTCGGCGTCCTTGTCCGGGTCGACGCGCTCCAGTGCCGCGTTCTCGTCAAGATGCTTGGGTAGCGGCAACTGGACGATGTAACCGGTGCAGTCGGGGTTGCCGTTCAGCTCGTCGATGGTCTTTTCGAGCTCAGCAGTGCTGATGTCGGCGGGCAGATCGCGGCGGATCGACGTGATGCCGACCTTGGCGCAGTCGGCGTGCTTACCGCGAACGTAGGCCTGCGACCCGGGATCGTCACCAACCAGGATGGTGCCCAGTCCGGGTGTGCGACCCGATGCGGTCAATGCGGCCACCCGTTGCTTCAGGTCGACGAAGATCTCGTCGCGGGTGGCCTTGCCGTCCAGCGTGATCGCGCCCACGCCTGACAGTCTGGCACGCCCGCCGCGTAGGCTCCCGATATGTCTACCGCTCCGGACGTGTTGGCGCCGGCCAAGCTCGGCCCAATAACGCTGCGTAACCGCATCATCAAGGCCGCCACGTTCGAAGCGCGCACACCCAACGCGCTGGTGACCGATGACCTGATCGAGTACCACCGGCTGCCCGCCGCCGGCGGGGTCGGCATGACGACCGTCGCCTATTGCGCGGTCTCCCCGGGCGGCCGCACCGGTGGCAATCAGATCTGGATGCGCCCGGAGGCGGTGCCCGGGCTGCGCCGGCTCACCGAGGCGATCCACGCCGAGGGCGCCGCGGTGAGCGCGCAGATCGGTCACGCCGGCCCGGTGGCCGATGCCCGCTCCAACGAGGCGACCGCCCTGGCGCCGGTGCGGTTCTTCAATCCGATCGCGATGCGGTTCGCCAAGAAGGCGACCCGCGATGACATCGACGACGTGCTGGCAGCGCACGCCAACGCCGCCTTGCTCGCCATCGACGCCGGCTTTGATGCGGTCGAAATCCATTTGGGCCACAACTATTTGGCGAGTTCGTTTCTGTCTCCGCTGATCAATCGTCGCGACGACGAGTTCGGCGGATCGCTTCAGAACCGGGCCAAGGTGGCCCGCGGGCTGGTGATGGCCGTTCGCCGCGCCGTCGACATGCAGGGAGCGGGAAAGGTGGCGGTCACCGCGAAGCTCAACATGGCCGACGGCGTCCGTGGCGGCATCACCACCGAGGAGGCGCTGACCACCGCCAAATGGCTGCAGGACGATGGCGGGCTGGACGCGATCGAACTCACCGCGGGCAGCTCGCTGGTCAACCCGATGTATTTGTTCCGCGGCGATGCACCGATCAAGGAGTTCGCCGGTGCTTTCAAACCGCCGCTGCGCTGGGGCATCCGCATGACGGGCAAGAAATTTCTCCGCGAGTACCCCTACCGCGACGCCTATCTATTACGCGACGCCAAGCTGTTCCGCGCCGAGCTGACGATGCCGCTGATACTGCTCGGCGGTATCACCAACCGGGAAACGATGGACCTGGCGATGGCGGAGGGATTCCAGTTCGTCGCGATGGCCCGGGCTCTGCTGGCCGAGCCTGACTTGATCAATCGGATCGCTGCCGACGGCGCACAGCACAGCGTGCATTCGGCCTGTACGCACTGCAATCAGTGCATGCCCACGATCTACAGCCGTACCCGCTGCGTCGTAACCGGCGCGCCTGACGCAACAGGGTGACAGGAGATCTGCAAGCTACAGTTGTGACAATGACTGCACCAGCCCCGCCAGTGTTGACCGTTCGCCACGACGGATCCGAACGTACCTTCGCCGCGGGTCATGACGTGGTGGTCGGGCGCGATCTCCGGGCCGACATGCGCATCACGCACCCGCTGATTTCGCGTGCCCATCTGTTGCTGCGCTTCGACCAGGGCCGGTGGCTGGCGATCGACAACGGTTCGCTCAACGGGACTTTCGTCAACGGCCGGCGAGTGCCGGTGGTCGATATCCACGACGGCCAGAGCATCAACATCGGGAATCCCGACGGACCGTTGCTGACGTTCGAGGTTGGGCGTCACCGTGGGATGGCCGGGCGCCCACCTCAGACCGAGTCGATGGGCATCCCCGTGGCGGCTCAGCCATCCGGAACGCCTTGGCCGGTTTCGCAGGCATCGGGGCAACCAGCTCCTCCGGTCGCGGCTCCACCCGGCCCACCTGGACGCCAGCCGAACTGGGCCTCGCCAGCACCGCCGCGACCCTATCCCGGCGCACCCGGGCAGCGGCCGGGACCACCAGGGCAACCCGTGTATCCGCCCAGCGGTGGGGCGCGGCCACCTGCGTATCCGACCAGCGCGCCGCCCAATTTCCATCCCCATCCGCAGATGTCCGGCGTGGGGTCTGTGGGGTCCTCGTATGCGGCACCGCACACCCAGATGTCGCCCGGCGTCACCAAGCCGCCAGAGGTGGCGAATCTGGCGACGAAGATGTTCCAGGCCTTGTTGCCTTCTCGGTCCGGGGCGCTGCAGAAGCCGGCTGGGGCGGTCACGATCGGCCGGTCCACGGACAACGACATCGTCATCCAGGACGTCCTGGCATCACGCCACCACGCGTTTTTGACCCAGACACCGCTGGGCACCGAGATCCGCGACGCACACAGCGTCAACGGGACCTTCGTCAATGGTGTCCGGGTCGGGTCGGCGGTGTTGACCGAAGGCGACGTGGTCACCATCGGAAACGTCGACCTGGTGTTCACCCGCGACACCCTGGTCCGTCGTACTGAAGCGGCGACACGCACCGGCGGCCTGGAGGTGAACTCGGTCTGCTTCACCGTCGACCATGGAAAGCAGCTGCTCGACCACATCTCGCTGACCGCTCGTCCCGGGACGCTCACCGCCATCATCGGTGGGTCCGGCGCAGGCAAGACCACGCTGTCTCGGCTGATCGCCGGATACACTAGTCCCAGCACTGGCACGGTGACGTTCGAGGGCCACAACATCCACACCGAGTACGCGTCCATGCGCAGCAGGATCGGAATGGTCCCGCAGGACGACGTCGTACACCGCCAGCTGACGGTCAACCAGGCCCTTGGGTACGCGGCCGAACTCCGGCTGCCGCCCGACACCAGCAAACAGGACCGAGAGGAGGTCGTCGCTCAGGTCCTCGAGGAACTCGAGCTGACCAAGCACGCCGATACCCGTGTCGACAAGCTGTCCGGCGGCCAGCGCAAACGCGCCTCGGTGGCACTCGAGCTGATCACCGGGCCGTCGCTGCTGATCCTCGACGAGCCGACCACGGGCCTTGACCCGGCGCTGGACCGTCAAGTGATGATGATGCTGCGCCAGCTCGCTGATGCCGGCCGCGTGGTGCTGATTGTCACGCACTCGGTGTCCTACCTCGACGTCTGCGATCAGCTGCTGCTGGTGGCACCCGGCGGCAAGACGGCATTCCTGGGCCCGCCCAGCCAGATCGGTGCGGCCATGGGAACCACCAACTGGGCCGACATCTTCGCGAAGGTGGGAGCCGACCCGGACGAGGCCAATCGCCGCTTCCTGGCCGAAAACAAGCCGCCGGTGGCTGCTCCGTCCGAATCCAGGCCGGCCGACTTGGGCGAGCCGGTCCACACCGACGTTCGTCGCCAGTTCTCTACGATTGCGCGCCGCCAGATTCGGCTGGTGCTCTCCGACCGCGGGTACACGGTGTTCCTGGCACTGTTGCCGTTCCTTATCGGTGTCCTCACCCTGACCGTTCGCGGCAAGACCGGGTTGGGCATTGCTGACCCAATGAGTAGCAACCCCGACCAACCGGGGCAGATCCTGGTGATGCTCAATGTCGGCGCCATCTTCATGGGTAGCGCGCTGACGATCCGTGACCTCATCGGCGAGCGTCCCATCTTCCGGCGCGAACAGGCAGTCGGCCTATCGACGGGGGCCTACCTCGGCGCCAAGATCGCGGTGTTCTGCGGGTTCGCGATCATCCAGGCAGCGATCGCGACGATCATCACGATTGTGGGCTGGGGCGCTCCGCCTACCGACGCCGTGATGCTTGGCAGTGTCAGCTTCGAGCTGTTCGTCACGGTCGCCGCGACATGTGTGGCTTCGGCGATTCTCGGGATGGCCCTGTCGGCGATCGCCCAATCGCAAGACCAGATCATGCCGCTATTGGTGGTGTCGATCATGTCGCAGCTGGTGTTCTCCGGCGGGATGATCTGGGTGACCGACCGGTTCCTGCTCGACCAGTTGTCGTGGGGGACGCCCGCGCGGTGGGGCTATGCGGCATCGGCGTCGACCATCAACATCGACAAGCTGGTACCCGGTCCTACCAGTCCGAAGGACCAGCACTGGGCGCACAAGCCGAGCGCATGGCTGTTCGACATGGCGATGCTCGGGGTGTTGTGCGTGGCCTATAGCGCCATCGTGTGGTGGAAGATCCGGCTCAAGCGGCACTGAGCGAAGCGCGGCAACAACCTGTACTGGGGAATCGACTGAAGAACCGATGAATCGACCTGCGCAGCCCGTGCTGACCGTTCGGTCTGACCGATCGGAAGGCCGCTTCGCGGCGGGCCGCGACGTGGTCGTCGGGAGTGACCTGCGCGCCGACCTGCGCGTGGCGCACCCGTTGATCGCCCGCGCGCACCTGTTACTGCGCTTCGATCACGGCAGGTGGATCGCGGTCGACAACAATTCGCTGAACGGGGTGTTCGTCGACGGCCAGCGGGTGCCGATGGTCGACATCCATGACGGCCAGACCATCAACATCGGCAAGCCCGACGGACCGCGGGTCACCTTCGAAGTCGGCCACCACACCGGGAGTGTCGGTATGCTTCCGCCGACGACGGAGTCGATCCCAATCATTGTGCCGCCCAGCGGCTCGCAACCGGTGCGTCTGGAGCCCACGCCTCCGCCGGGCCCGCCGGGCACCTCCCGGAGCCCCGTGTCGCGACCGCAACCCGCCCCACCCCGGCAACCTCCGCCACCCGCCCAAGCCAAGCCGCGAATACATCGGCCCGGCGACTCGCAGCGCACCACTGCTGTTCCGATCGTCCCGCCGGCCGCTGCGACCCAGGGCGTGCCCCAAGATGGGATGAGGTCAGAGCCTCCGTCAGAGTTGAATCCACCCACCCAGATGGGCCTGAGCGGCGAGGTGGCGGAGTTCCCGACCACGAGGGTGAAAGCCCTGGAACCGGGATCCGATTCGACGCCACGCGCTGGCGGCGCCGCCTGGATCGGTCGCGCACTCGACAACGACATCGTCATCCACGATGTGTTGGCGTCGCGTCATCACGCGTTCTTGACCGCGACGCCAATAGGCACCGAGATCCGCGACGCGCAGAGCATCAACGGGACATTCGTCAACGGGATCCGGGTCGGGTCCGCGATGCTGACCGAGGGCGACGTGGTCACCATCGGCAACGTCGACCTGGTGTTCAACGGTGGTATCTTGGTCCGCCGCACCGAAGCGGCGACGCGCTCCGGCGGCCTGGAAGTCCGCGCGGTCGACTTCAGCGTCAACGGGAAGAACCTGCTCGAGAGGGTCTCGATGACCGCCAGGCCCGGCACGCTGACCGCCATCATCGGCGGATCCGGCGCCGGGAAGACGACGCTGTCGCGGCTGATCGCCGGATACGCCACCCCCACCTCCGGTGCGGTCACGTTCGAGGGCCACGACATCCACACCGAGTACGCGTCGTTGCGCACCAGGATCGGGATGGTTCCCCAGGACGACGTCGTACACCGCCAGCTGACGGTCAAGCAGGCGCTCGGCTATGCGGCCGAGCTACGGCTGCCACCCGATACCAGCAAGGCCGATCGAGAACAGGTCGTCGCCCAGGTCCTCGATGAGCTGGGGCTGACCCAGCATGCGGACACCCGGGTCGACAAGCTGTCCGGCGGACAGCGCAAACGCGCCTCGGTGGCGCTAGAGTTGCTCACCGGGCCGTCGCTGCTGATTCTCGACGAGCCGACCTCGGGTCTGGATCCGGCGCTGGACCTGCAAGTCATGACGATGCTGCGGCAACTGGCCGACGCCGGTCGCGTGGTGCTGGTGGTCACCCACTCGCTGACCTACCTCGATGTCTGCGACCAGGTGCTGCTGATGGCACCTGGCGGCAAGACGGCCTTCCTGGGCCCACCCGCCCAGATCGGCGAGGTCATGGGAACCACCAACTGGGCCCACATCTTCGCGAAAGTCGGCGCCGACCCCGAGGAAGCCAATCGGCGCTTTTTGGCCCAGAACCAACCCCCGCCGCCCGCGCAAGAGGCGGCACCGGCCGATCTGGGCGCCCCGGCGCACACCAGCGTGCGCCGCCAGTTCTCCACGATCGCCCGCCGTCAGGTTCGTCTGGTCGTCTCCGACCGTGCGTACTTCGTGTTCCTGGCGCTGTTGCCGTTCGTCATGGGTGCGCTGTCGCTGACCGTTCCCGGCAACACCGGGTTCGGCTATGCCGACCCGAGTAGTGCTTCGGCAGGCGAAGCCGGGACGATATTGACGCTGCTCACCATGGCCGCTGCCTTCATGGGTACCGCGCTGACGATTCGCGACCTCATCGGCGAGCGTCCCATCTTCCGACGAGAGCAGGCGGTCGGCCTGTCGACCATGGCGTATCTAATGGCCAAGATCGCTGTGTTCTGCGTGTTCGCCGTTGTTCAGGCAGCAATCGCGACCACCATCGTGATACTGGGCAAGGGCGCGCCGACTCGGCCAGCGGTGCTGCTCGGTAACGCCAGTCTCGAGCTGTTCGTCGCTGTCGCGGCGACCTGTGTGGCCGCGGCGATGCTCGGGCTGCTGCTGTCGTCGCTGGCCCGCTCCAATGAGCAGATCATGCCGCTGCTGGTGGTGTCTCTCATGATGCAGATGGTGCTCTCCGGCGGAATGGTGCCAGTCACCAACCGGATCTTTCTCGACCAGCTGTCCTGGGTGGTGCCCTCGCGGTGGGGGTACGCGGCGTCGGCGTCGACGGTCGATTTGTGGACGGTGGCGCCTGGTCCGCAAAGTCCCAGGGACAGCCACTTCCAGCACACGTCCGGCACCTGGCTATTCGACATGGCCATGCTCGCGGCGTTGTCGGTGTTCTATGCCGGCATCGTGTGGTGGCGAACACGGCTCAAGCGCCGGTGACCGGCCACCGGCCGTGCGCCTCGCCCAGACGAAGCCCATGGGCGACCGGCCTTCGGGACGTCGAGGCGGGCACCCGCCAGCGAGGCGGTTCTCCACAACGAGGGGTCCACGATCGCGCCACGCAGATCGGCATCATCGAGCGGGGTTCCGGTGGTCCGCGCACCGCTGAGGTCGGCGCCGCGCAACACCGCCTTGCGCAGGTCGGTCTCCACCAGGCCGGTCTCCCTCAGCCAGCAGCCGCTCAAGTCGACGCCCCGAAGGTCGTTACCGCCGAGCACCGCGAGCGTGAAATCCACCTCATCGAAAGTCATTGGCCGCAGCCGGCATTGCACAAAGACCGACCCCAGCATGCTGCACTGCGCGAATGTGTCCCCCGCAAGCGGCTGGTGCCCCCAATGCACAGTAACGTTCGCTCAAAAATGCAGTTGCGAAACGCCGATCCGCGGTGTTGCGGCTCGGTCAGGTTGACGCCGCTGAAATCGCAGTCGCTGAACACGGCCCGTTCGGTGCGCAACCGACTGAGGTCTTCATCGCGGAAATTCCGGCCGGCAAATTCGCAATCGGCCCACTGCTGGAAAGCAGTCAGCTGCCCACTGGAAACGGCGACGCCAGGCTCTGCAGTGCGTATTCGCTGACCGCGATCAGTGCGTCAGTCGCCGACCTGCGATCCCTGGCATCGACCGTGATCACCGGAATGTGCGGGGGCAGGGTCAGCGCTTCGCGCACCTCGCCAACGGGATACCTTGGTGCGCCGTCGAACTCATTGATCGCGATCAAAAACGGCAGGTTGCGGTGCTCGAAGAAGTCGACCGCGGCAAAGCTGTCCTGCAGGCGCCGGCAGTCAGCCAGGATGATCGCACCGATAGCGCCGCGTACCAGGTCGTCCCACATGAACCAGAACCGGCGCTGACCCGGGGTACCGAACAGGTAGAGCACCAGGTCCTCGTCCAGAGTGATCCGGCCGAAGTCCATCGCGACGGTGGTGGTCCGCTTGTCCGGGGTGGCCTCGAGCATGTCGACGCCGGTCGAGGCGTCGGTGAGCATCGCCTCGGTGCGCAACGGCATGATTTCCGAAACCGCGCCGACGAACGTGGTCTTGCCGACGCCGAACCCGCCCGCGATGACGATCTTCGTCGAAGCGTGGGCTTCGGAGTCAGAGTGCTCGTAGGCCACGCAGCGTCCTTCCTATGAGTTCGTGGCGCTCATCGCGGGTCGAATGCTCGGTCAACGTTCTATGCACCCGAAGGTAACCGGACAAAACCAGATCGCCGACCAAGACGCGCGCGACACCGACTGGCAAATCCAACAGGGCCGAGATTTCGGCGACCGACGGGCTGTTGACGCACAGTTGGATGATCCTGCCTCTCGCATCGTTGGGTGGCCACCGGTGAGCCAGGCCCGCCTGCAACGTCTGTACCGGCGCTTCCAGGGGAAGGTCGACGTTGGTGTCGGTCCGCCCGGCCGTCAGGGTGTACGGGCGGACCAGATTCGCCTCACGGGAGGTTGGCCACGGCTCGCGTCTGTCCATTGCGGCTCACGAGTGCTGTGCAACGGACCGGCGGGTGGACTGCACCACGCCGCCCACCCGTTCGACGAGGATGGCCATCTCGTACCCGATCTGACCGATATCACAGGACGTCGCAGCCAACGTGGCCAGATGCGAGCCGTCGCCGACGCGCATCAACAACAGATACCCGTTTTGCATCTCGACCACCGACTGCAGCACCTGGCCACCCTCAAACAGCTGGGCGGCACCGGTCGCGAGGCTGGCCAGCCCGGAGGCCACCGCCGCCAACTGATCGGCTCGTTCCCGCGGGAGATGCTCACTGGCGGCGATGGGCAGCCCGTCGACGGATACCAGCAACGCATGCGCCACCCCGGGGACCTCGCGGGCGAATTTCGTCACCAGCCAGTCCAGCGAATTGCCAGGTGACGTCATTCCTGATCAGACCCTTGACTCGTTTCGCGCGCATGCGACCGTCCGGTGCGCACGCCACCGAAATGGCTACTGAAGGACGCGCGGACCGCCTCGGGATCGCGCACCGCAGCCGCGTGCTGCGGCTGCCGGCCGGAATGGAATCCGCCGTTCAATCCGACGAGGGATCCTTGGTCCTCCTGGTCCTCCCGGTCGGGCTGGTCCTGCTCGGCGAAACCTGTTCCGTTGGCCGCGCCGGGCACCAGCCGGGCGCCGGGTTCGCGGACCGGCAGCCCGTGTTCGGCGGTGCGCGACTCGACAGGCTTGTCCTCGGCCTCGGCGGCCAACGACCAGCCACGATCCCACACCGACTGCCAATCCAGGTCGGGGCTGTTGGCCAGGTCGTGCGGATCGCCCAGCATCTCGGAGAGCATCCGCCGGTAGATCACGTCCTCATCGGCTGGGCCGGTAGCGCCTTTCGGAACTGTCGGGATTGACTGGATGGACGCGCTGGCGGCCGGGCTTGCGGGCTTGGCACCCGGGGTTTGTGTCCGATCGCCGGCATTCCGCGACCGCGCCGCAAAGAATGCCGAGGTGTCCGATACCGCTGGGGCTTCGGGCGGCGCGTGTTTTGGCTCTGGCGCTTGTTTGGTCGCTGCCCCGCTCTCCCACCAGGGAGTGGCGAGCTCACGCCGGTGCCGCCGCGGCTGCTGCTCGGCAGGCTGGGCAGGAACGTCGGTGATGCCGCTGGAACCCGGATCCCGGCGCGGCAACAACGTGACCGACGGCCCGGACCCTTCGGAACCTTCAGACCCGTTGTGGTTTGCCGACTCGAGCACAGCAGCGTGTTGTCCAGCGGCCTCTTTGGCAGCCTCCGGCGCAGCGATCGCACTGGCGAGTTTGGTACTGGGCGAGGAGACCGCCCGTACCCGGCCGCCTCGTGGTTCTGCCGCCCGAGCCGCGGCTGAGCCCTCTAGATAGCCCTCGAGCACCGCCGGCGGTAAGTAGATCTCGGCAGTGGTACCGGTGCCCGTTTCATGGGCCGCCGGACCACGCAGCCCTACCCGGATGCCGTGCCGGGCGGCGATCCGGCTGACCACGAAAAGACCCATGTGGCGGGCATTATCGGGGGTGACATCACCGCCGGCCTGAAGCCGCATGTTGGCAATGCGCCGATCAGCATCGTTCATGCCCAGGCCGGAATCGGAGATCCGCAGCACGACTCCTCCGTCACCGTTAGGTGCCGCGGAGACCCGCACAGATGTCGCCGGCGGCGAGTAGCGCAGGGCGTTGTCGATCAGCTCGGCAAGCAGATGGATAACGCCGCCTGCCGCCGCGCCAATCAGCGTGCAGTCAGGCAGCCCGGCAATCTCGACACGGCGATAGTCCTCAACCTCGGACACCGCGGCGTTGATCACCGTCGACAGCGGCACCGGCTGCCGCTGGTCACGCGCAAGCTGTGCGCCCGCCAGTACCAGCAGGTTGGCGCTGTTGCGGCGCAGCCGGGCCGCCAGGTGATCCAGCCGGAACAGGCTGTTGAGGCGTTCGGGATCCTCCTCGTTGCGCTCTAGCCGGTCGATGAGCGACAGCTGTTGGTCGACCAGTGAACGGCTGCGCCGCGACATGGTCTCGAACATGTCGTTGACCAGCAATCGCAACCGTGCCTCGTCGCCGGCCAGCAGCAGGGCTTGCGTGTGCAGTTCGTCGACCGCATGGGCGACCTGGCCGATTTCCTCGGTTGTGTACACCGGCAGCGGCTGCGGGATCGGTTCGGCGCCACCGGCTTTGACCCGGGCGATCTCCTCCTCGAGGTCGGTGTGGGCGACTTTGAGCGCGCCGTCGCGCAGTACGCGCAGCGGCCGGACAAGCGCGCGCGCCACCAGCAACACGATGAGCAGTGCGATCACGATGGCGGCCAACACCAGCACGGCGTCGAGGATCGCGGCGTCGCGCCGATCGTTGGCCTGGGCCTGCACCGACTTCGTCACCGACGCCGTGGCGTCCTCGATGACCTGTTCGGCGATCCCGTCGGTGGTCTGTATCGAGCGCAGCAGCTCGGGGTTGTCGACGAGCACACTGTCCGGATCGGACATGATCGCCATCCGGGTCACCATTTGCTGCTGCAGCGTCTTGGCTTCGGGCGACCCGGCACCGAGCAATTCGCTCATCCCGAACAGCGTCGACGGTTCGGTGCCGGCCAGGGTGATCATCGAGGTCCGCAATTGCGGCTCGGGAAGGTCAGCGCCTCGGGTCACCAGGATTTCCTGCATCGTCATCTGCCCGCGGGCCCCGACTGCTCGGCTCAAGGCCTGCGCCTCGGCGCGGATCCGCTCATCGTCGACACGTACCGACGCGTTGATCACGTTTTCGGCCGTCAACAGGATCGGAGCGTAGGTAGTCACCCGGTCCCGCAAACTGATGCTGTTGTCGGCCACCTTGTCCAGCAGCGCCTGACCGCCGTTCAGTAGGGTGCTCACTCCCGACCGGACGTCGGGGATCACGTCGGTGTCCGCCAGCCGCGTCTGCAGCTCGTACTTGCGGGCCTCGTAGTTCTTCTTCGCCCCCTCGACGTCGCGTCCGGTAGAGGTCGCCAGTAATGCGACGTCCAGTGCCGACATGTATTTAGTGATCGCCGGAAGCACGTCCGCGCGGGCAGCGGCCAGCCGCAGACCGCGGGAGTTCGACATCGCGCTCTCGACACGCAAAACACCGAAAACCGTCGCCAGCACCAGCGGGACCAGCACAATCGCCAAGACTTTCCAGCGGACCGGCCAGTTACTCAGCGACCAGGCCGGCGGGCGTTTCGCCGGTGCCGCTTCGACGGCGGGGACATCGGTGAACTCGTTCGGAACCGCCGCGACCGGTGGGGTCGGGCGGGTGAACATAGTCATGTGGTGGCGGCCGCGCGACCGGCCGCTGCGCTGACACTCAGCGCTGAAACAAACGAGAGGCTCATGAAACTTCCTGCTTTATTCCACCCGCCCCGCGCAGATAAGCGCGAGCGGTAAACGCGTGGCAATCCGACGAGTATGACAGCCCGCGGCCCAGGTCACCAGAATTGTTACTGAGCAGGCGGAGCCCGCCCGAGTGGTCCGGTACGCCGGCAAGCAACTCTAGCAAACACGCTGTGCATATCGGCGGCACAGCTTTGTCATGATCAGCAGATGTTCCGGCTGCTGTTCTACTCCCCGCGCATCGCCCCCAACACGGGCAACGCCATCCGGACGGCGGCTGCCACCGGCGCTGAATTGCATCTGGTCGAGCCGCTGGGCTTCGACCTGTCCGAACCCAAGCTCCGGCGAGCCGGCCTGGACTATCACGACCTCGCGTCGGTCACCGTCCATCGCTCGCTGCGGGCCGCGTGGGATGCACTGTCGCCGGCGCGGGTGGTCGCGTTCACCGCGCACGCGACCACCTTGTTTGCCGACGTCGGCTACCAGGCCGGCGACGTATTGATGTTCGGACCGGAACCCGACGGGCTGGACGCGGCGACCCTGGCCGACGCGCACATCACCCAGCAGGTGCGCATCCCGATGCTGGCGGGCCGGCGCTCGCTGAACCTGTCCAATGCTGCGGCGATCGCCGTCTACGAGGCGTGGCGTCAGCACGGCTACCCCGGGGCGGTCTAACTACCAGGTGTTCCAGTGCGTGACCTGCTCGGCGGGTAGCCGCTTGGCCGGCCGGAAGTCAGTGCCTTTGGTGTAGGCGATCGGAAACAGCCCGCCCTGGCTGTACTCGTCGTAGGGAATGCCGAACACCTCGGCCGCCTGCCGCTCGCCGTCGCGAATTAGGTGCAGCGTCGTCCAGCAAGAGCCCAGCCCGCGGGAGCGCAGGGCCAGGCAGAAACTCCAGACCGCCGGGAACAGCGAGGCCCAGAACGACACGCCGCCCAACGGCGACGTGTCTTCGCGGCCCCGCAAACACGGGATCATCAGGACCGGCGCCTTGTGCATGTGCTCGGCCAGATAGGTCGCGGAATCACGGACCAAGCCCATCCGCTCACCGCGAATGTCACCCTCGGGGTACTCGGCGGAGGGCGCACCGAGGTAGTCCCTGGCATTTGCTAGGTAGATGTCACCGATCGCCTTCTTCCTTTCGGCATCCTCGACGAACACCCATTGCCAGCCCTGCGAGTTGGAACCGGTGGGCGCCTGCAGCGCCAGTTCGAGGCATTCGATGAGCACCTCGCGGCCTACCGGCTTGTCGAAGTCGAGGCGTTTGCGGACCGAGCGGGTGGTGGTGAGTACTTCGTCGACGGACAGGTTGAGGGTCATGTGCGGAGACTACATTCGGGCTCATGACCGTCGAACTGACACAAGAGGTTTCCAGCAGACTCACGTCCGATCACTATGGGTGGCTGACCACCGTCGCCAAATCAGGACAGCCGGTTCCGCGGCTGATCTGGTTCTACTTCGACGGCGCCAAGCTGACGGTGTACTCGATGCCGCAGGCGGCCAAGGTCGCCCACATCAAGGCGCGTCCCAAGGTGAGCCTGAACCTGGATTCCGACGGCAATGGCGGCGGCATCATCGTCGTCGCCGGGATCGCGACGGTGGATGCCACCGACGTCAATGCCAGCGAGGACGAGCCGTACTGGACGAAGTACAGCGAGCTCGCCGAGCAATTCGGCATGACCGAGTCAATGGCCTCCTTCAGCACCCGGCTGACGATCACCCCGACCAGGGTGTGGACGACGCCCGCGGGCTAGCGGAAGTCCCGCGAGCGGGAGCCGACGGCCAGGGGGATGCGGCCCAACCGCTCGGCCACGACGGTGACTGCGCCGCTGGCGTTTTGGACTTGCCCGCGGACCAACAGCGCTGGCGCCGTGTTCGCCAGCTTGCGATGCCGCGCCCACACCCCCGGTGTGCAGAGCACGTTGACCATCCCGGTCTCGTCCTCGAGGTTGATAAACGTCACCCCTTGGGCCGTCGCGGGTCGCTGCCGATGGGTCACCGCACCGGCGATCAGCACGCGGTCGCCGTCGGGCACCGATCCCAGCGCGTCGGCGGGCAGCACCCCCATCGCGTCCAGGTCGGCCCGCAGGAACTGCGTCGGATAACTGTCCGGGGAGATGCCGGTGGCCCACACGTCGGCGGCGGCCAGCTCCAGCTCGCTCATCCCCGGCAACGCCGGGATGTGCGACGACGACCCCACGCCCGGTAACCGGTCCGGCCGTTGGGTGGCGGCCGCCCCGGCCGCCCACAACGCCTCCCGCCGGGACATCCCGAAGCAGCCCAGCGCTCCGGCCGTCGCCAGCGCTTCGGTCTGCGGCACGGAAAGCTGCAGCCGGGCAGTCAGGTCCAGCAAAGAGGCGAACGGGCCGTTGGTTTTTCGCTCCTCGACCAGCCGCTCAGCGAGGTCGTCGCCGATATGACGAACGGCACCCAGACCCAGGCGGACCTCCGTTCCGGCGTTCTCGAGGGTGGCGTGCGCCAGGCTGGCGTTGACGTCCGGGCCGTGCACCGTCACGCCGTGCCTGCGCGCATCGGCCACCAGCGACTGTGGTGAATAAAAACCCATCGGCTGTGCACGCAGCAGCGCGGCGCAGAACGCCGCCGGGTGGTGCAGCTTGAACCACGACGAGTAGAACACCAGTGACGCGAAGGACAGCGCGTGACTTTCGGGGAAGCCGAAGTTGGCGAATGCCTCCAGCTTTTCGTAGGTTCGGTCGATCACCTCATCGGTGGCGCCATGCAGCGCGCGCATGCCGTCGTAGAACCGGCCGCGCAGCCGTCGCATGCGTTCGGTCGAACGCTTGGAGCCCATAGCGCGCCGGAGCTGGTCGGCCTCGGCGGCGGAAAAACCGGCGCAGTCGACCGCGAGCTGCATCAGCTGTTCCTGAAAAAGCGGCACTCCCAGCGTTTTTCGCAACGCCGGTTCCATGGACGGGTGGTCGTAGACGACCGGGTCGATGCCGTTGCGCCGCCGGATGTAGGGGTGCACCGACCCGCCCTGGATGGGCCCGGGACGGATCAGCGCGACCTCGACCACCAGGTCGTAGAAGATCCGCGGCCGCAGCCGCGGCAGGGTGGCCATCTGCGCCCGCGACTCCACCTGGAACACGCCGACGGAATCGGCGCGCGCCAGCATCTCATACACCGCCGGTTCGGAGAGGTCGAGTCTGGCCAGGTCCACCTCGATCCCCTTGTGCTCGGCCACCAGGTCGATGGCATAGTGCAGCGCCGAGAGCATGCCCAGCCCGAGTAGGTCGAACTTCACCAAGCCGATTGCCGCACAGTCGTCTTTGTCCCATTGCAGGACGCTGCGATTCTCCATGCGCGCCCATTCCACCGGGCACACGTCGGCGATCGGGCGGTCGCAGATCACCATGCCGCCGGAATGGATGCCCATATGTCGCGGCAGATTCCGGATCTGGGTCGCCAAGTCGATCACCTGCTCGGGAATGCCCTCGACGTCAGACGCTGACCCTTTCGAGTCGGGGCCAAGCCCGTTCCAGCTGCTGATCTGCTTGCTCCAAGCGTCCTGCTGACCCTGCGAGAAGCCCAGGGCGCGGGCCATGTCGCGCACCGCGATTCGCCCCCGGTAGGTGATGACATTGGCGACTTGGGCAGCGTAGTCACGGCCGTATTTGTCGTAGACATACTGGATGACCTTTTCGCGCTGGTCCGACTCGATGTCCATGTCGATGTCGGGCGGTCCGTCGCGGGCGGGCGATAAGAAGCGCTCGAACAACAGCTCGTTGGCCACCGGATCGACAGCGGTGACGCCAAGGGCATAACAGACCGCGGAATTGGCCGCCGATCCCCTGCCCTGACACAGGATGTTGTTGTTCCGGCAGAACCGGGCGATATCGTGCACCACCAGGAAGTAACCCGGAAATTTCAGCTGCGCAATGACTTTCAGTTCATGCTCGATCTGGGAATACGCACGCGGCGCGCTTTCGGCCGGTCCGTAGCGGTCGCGCGCTCCGGCCATCACCAACTGCCGCAGCCAGCTGTCCTCGGTGTGCCCGTCGGGCACGTCAAACGGCGGCAGCTGCGGCGCGATCAACGCCAGTCCGAACGCGCACTGCTCGCCGAGCTCGGCGGCGGCGGTCACCCCCACGGGCAGATGCGCGAACAGCCGGGCCATCTCCTCGCCGGACCGCAAGTGCGAACCACCCAGTGGAGCCAGCCACCCGGCGGCGGAATCCAGGGACTGCCGGGCCCGGATAGCACCCATCGCCATGGCCAGCCGGCGCCGCGACGGTTGGGCGAAGTGCGCTCCGGTGGTGGCGACGACGCCGACTCCGAATCGCGGCGCCAGCCCGGCCAGCGCCGCGTTGCGTTCGTCGTCAAGCGGATGACCATGATGGGTCAACTCGATGCTGACCCGGGCGGCGGTGAACCGATCCACCAGATCGGCCAGCGCTCGTTCCGCCGCGTCCGGGCCACCGTCGGAAAGTGCTTGGCGCACAATCCCTTTACGGCACCCGGTCAGGATGTGCCAGTGCCCGCCGGCCGCCTCGGTCAGCACGTCGAAGTCATAGCGCGGCTTGCCCTTCTCCCCGCCGGCCAGATGCGCCGCGGCCAATTGCCGCGACAGCCGTCGGTAACCTTCCGGGCCGCGGGCCAGCACCAGCAGGTGCGGGCCGGGCGGATCGGGCTGCTCGGTGCGGGCAACGGATCCCAGCGACAGCTCGGCGCCGAATACGGTACGCATGCCAAGCTCCGCGGCCGCTTCGGCGAACCGCACCGCCCCGTACAGGCCGTCGTGGTCGGTCAGTGCCAGAGCGCGCAGACCCAGCCGGGCAGCCTCCTCGACCAGCTCCTCCGGCGTGCTGGCCCCGTCCAGAAAGCTGTACGCAGAATGCGCGTGCAGCTCGGCATACGTGATGGACGAGCGGACCGTCCGGTCTGTGTCCGGCGGCTGGTACGTCCCGCGCTTGCGCGACAAGGGACCGTCCTCCGCGGGCCCGGCCGCAACCGGCGCGCCGGCATGGCGCGGCTTGCCGTCAAGCACCCGCTCCATTTCCGCCCAGCTTGGCGGCCCGTTGAACCAGCCCACGCCCGACAGTCTATCGAATGTATGTTCGATAGACGAGCGAAGTTGTTAACGCATCTTCAACTTCCAAACACGTTCTTAACGTTGCGGGCCTACCGCGCATAAGGCGCTGCGCAGATACTGGTACAGGGGCAAAAGCGACGGCGGGGGCTGAGTATGGCACAGGTGAAGACACTGGATACGGCGTTCCTCAAAGCTCAAGATCCGGATCAGCACGCGAGCCTGGCGATCGGTGCGGTCGCCATCGTCGACGGCGCCGTGCCCGATTACGAATTGCTCAAAAAGTTGCTGGCAGAACGGATTCAGTCGATACCGCGATGCACACAGTTGCTGCGGAAGCACCCGCTGCACCCCGAGTGGGTCGACTATCCGGAATTCGACCTCACCCATCATGTTCGCCAGGTGGCGATACCCCGCCCGGGCGATGAGACCGAGCTGTCCCGGGCCATCGCCCATGCCCTGGAGCGTCCCCTCGACCTGGACCGTCCACTGTGGGAGTGCTGGGTCATCGATGGCCTGAAAGGCAACCGGTGGGCAATCTTGATGAAGATCCACCACTGCCTGGCTGACGGCAACTCGGCAGCCCACTTGCTCACCAGGCTCTGCGACGACGCCGACAGCGATATGTTTGCCAACCACGTTGGTGCCAAACAGGTTTCGCCGCCGCAGGTGGAGAAGCGGAGCTGGGCCGACGCGCTGTGGCGAGCCGCTACCGTCGCCGGCACTGTCACGAGCACCCTCGCCGGGGCGATCTGGCCCGCGGTGCGGACGTCGCCGATCGACTCGCTCACCACGATGCGGCGGTACGGCACGGTGCGAGTTCCGATTGCCGACGTCGACAGCGTCTGCCGCAAATTCGGTGTGAGCGTCAATGACGTTGCGCTCGCTGCCATCACCGAGGGCTTCCGGACGGTTCTGCTAAGCCGCGGCGAACAACCGCGGGCGGACTCACTGCGCACCCTGATGCCGATGCCCGTGAGTTCGGCCATGCTGCCGTATCTGCCCGTCGAACATGACGACCCAGTCCAGCGACTGCGGACCGTGCACAACCGATGGCAAGCCAAGCAAACCGACCAGCCGCAATCCGGCGGCATCGTGGAGTCGGCGATCAATTTCCTACCAACTATATTGCGCAGCAATGTAATACAACTCCTGGCCCGACTCCCGCAACGCGGCATCGTGACGTTGGCGACCAACGTGCCCGGGCCACGCCATCAGCTACGGCTGATGGGCCAGACGATGGAGCGCTTGCTGCCGATCCCCCCGACCGCGGTGCAGCTGAGCACCGGGGTGGCGGTACTGAGCTACAGCGACGAACTGGTATTCGGCATCACCGCCGAATACGACGCCGCGTTCGACGTCAAGCAGTTGGCCTCGGGCATCGAACTGGGAATGGCGCGACTGGTGGCACTCAGCCAAGACTCCGTGCTGCTGTTCAGCAAAGACCACCGACGCAAACGTTCGTCGCGTGCGTTTCCCAGCCGCGCACAGCGAGCGCGGCCGTCCGCACCGGAACAAGCGCGTCACTGACCCAACCTCGGCGGCGTTGACCACCGTGAGAAGGTTGGTCAATGTCGGTCACCATCGACCCCCGCCGCCAGGACGCGGTGCTGTTCGATCTCGGCGCAGTGGTGACTGCCGAGGGCAGCGCGTTCGCGTCCACGGTGACGCTGGTCCGGCAACTGCGAGAGATCGGGGTCGGCACCGCCGTCTTTTCGTCAGACAACTGCCAGGACGTCCTGGCCTCGGCCGGCATCGGGGACCTGTTCGCCGTGCACGGCGACAGGCTGCTCGAGGCGGCCGACCACCTGGGGGGCGGCCGGGCCGATGCGTCGTCGTCGCGACCGACGCGGCGGGCATCAAGGCCGGACGTGACGGTGGCTTCGCGATGGTCATCGGCCTGGTGACTGGGGAAGACCGGACGGGGCACCGCGACGCATTGCGTGACGTCGGCGCCGACACGGTGGTGGCCGACCTACGTGAGGTCACCGTGCGAACCGGGGACCGACGGATGTCGCAGCTTCCCGATGCGTTGGGAGCCCTGGGCCTGGCCGCTGGCCTCACGGCTCGGCGGCCGGCCGTTTTTTTCGACTTTGACGGCACGCTGTCGGACATCGTCGACGATCCGGACTCGGCCAGGCCAGCCGCCGGCGCGGTCGAGGCACTACAGAAGTTGGCCGCACATTGTCCGGTCGCAGTGCTGTCCGGCCGCGACCTCGCCGATGTGACCAAGCGTATCGGCCTGCCCGGGATCTGGTATGCGGGAAGCCATGGTTTCGAGTTGACCGCACCCGATGGAACACACCACCAAAACGACGCCGCGGCCGCGGCCATACCGGTGCTGGAACAGGCGGCCGCTCAGCTCCGGGACCAGCTCGGGTCGATTCCCGGTGTTGTGGTGGAGCACAAGCGATTTGGTGTTGCCGTTCACTACCGCAAGGCCGCCCGGGACCGCGTTGGCGAGGTGGCCGCGGCGGTGCATGCGGCGGGTCAGCGGGATGGGCTTCGGGTGACGACGGGCCGCGAGGTCATCGAGCTGCGTCCGGATATCGACTGGGACAAGGGGAAGACACTTCGCTGGGTGATCGATCACCTGCGCGAGGCCGGCTCGGGTCCCCTGGTGCCGATCTATCTCGGCGACGACATTACCGATGAGGACGCGTTCGACGCGGTCCGCCACGATGGTGTCCCAATCCTGGTGCGGCACAACGAGGACGGTGACCGCAGCACCGCCGCGCTGTTCGCGCTGGACAGTCCCGCCCGGGTCGCCGAGTTCACCGAGCGGCTGGCACGTCAGCTTAGCGATGCTCACGCGACCTAAGCGCTAGGCCGTCAACTAGCCATCCACGTATTCCACCGCGCCGTCGTCCAGCACCACCCGGGCGTCGGCGCCGTCGGAGCCGGCGACCTCAGTGCGAAACACCGCCTTGCCCGGTTCGGTTCGCCAGATCAGCGTGGTCAACGTCTCGCCGGGAAACACCGGCGAGGTGAACCGTGCCGCGATCGAGGTGATGTTGGCAGCGACACCCTTGCCCAGCTCGGCGACCAGCGCGCGGCCTGCCACACCGTAGCTGCATAGCCCGTGCAGGATCGGCTTGGGAAACCCGGCCATCTCCCTGGCGAACCAGGGATCGCTGTGCAGTGGGTTGCGGTCACCGGAAAGCCGGTAGATCAGCGCTTGATCCTCACGGGTGGGCAGGGCGATCCGGGCGTCGGGCTCGCGGTCCGGAAATTCCGGTGCGGCCGGTCGCTGACCCGGCTCTCCCCCAAACCCGCCCTCACCCCGGATGACCAGCGTGGTGAGTGTCTCGGCGATCAGCTTTCCCGAATCCGGGTCAGTGCCGCGACCGCGCAGCACGATGATGGCGTTCTTACCCTCGCCCTTGTCCTGGATATCGGCAACCTCGGAGACCACCGACAACTTGCCCGCGGCCGGCAGCTGTGCATGTAACCGGATGCCCTGCGATCCGTGTAACAGCATGGCCCAGTTGAACTTTCCGACCTTACCCGCCGCCCCGAATGCCGGGCAGCAGATCACCGCGTAGGTGGGCAGCACCTGCTGGGTGATGTCATGGCTGTTCTCGGTGGTGAACGACAGGTCCTCGGTCCCGGCACCGACGCCGAGGGCATACAGCATCGTGTCCCGGTCGGTCCATTCGAACGGCATCGGTTCGGTCACCGCGCCGACGGCACTCGGATCAATCGCCATACGAGTCTCCTTCACGATTTGGAAAAAAATTCACGCTTTTCTGCACTCAACCATCGCAAACCCTTCCCACCGACACCGCGGGCAGGGCAGGCTATCGCCATGCGCAAGCGCAGCATGATCTGGAAGGCGGCGGCCGTGCTCGCCGCAACGGTAATCGTGGGTGCCTGCGGCGGATCAGCGCAGGCGCGCAGCATCACCTTGACGTTCATCCGAAACGCGCAGTCGCAGGCCGACGCGGACGGGGTCATCGACACCGACATCCCCGGTCCCAGCCTGACCCCAGAGGGCAAAGGGCAGGCCCAACAGGTGGTGCACTCCCACAACGATTTCGACAGCATCTACGCCTCGGCTATGGCCGAAGCCCAGCAGACCGCCGCACCGTTAGCCAGCGAACTCGGTAAGCAGGTCGAGGTCATCAACGGCTTGCAGTCGATCAACGCCGGCTGGTACAACGGCAAACCCGAAACGATGGCCGACTCGACGTACATGTTGGCGCCGGTGGACTGGATTAACGGCGACGTCCAGAACAGCATCCCCGGGTCGGTCAACGGCAATGGGTTCAACAAGCAGTTCACCGCCGCCGTCCGAAAGATCTACGACAGCGGCCATAACAAGCCGGTTGCGTTCTCCCAGGGCACAGCGATCATGGTGTGGACGCTGATGAACACGCAGAACGGGAAGGACAGCCTGCTGACCAGCCATCCACTGCCTAACATCGGCCGCGTGGTGATCACCGGTAACCCGATAACCGGCTGGACGTTGGTGGAGTGGGACGGCATCCGCAACTTCAGCTGATCCCCAGACGGCACGGTTGACGTGTGCGCCCGCGAGCCGCCACGATGGCTGCATGCGCTATGTCGTTACCGGCGGTACCGGGTTTATTGGTCGCCGCGTCGTATCTCGTTTATTGGACACCCAGCCCGATGCGCAGGTGTGGGTGTTGGTCCGCCGTCAGTCGCTGGGACGCTTCGAACGCCTCGCCACCGAATGGGGCGAACGTGCGAAACCGCTGGTCGGCGACCTGACGGAGCTGGTACTGACTGAGCAGACCGTCGCAGAGCTGGCTGACGTCGATCATGTGGTGCACTGCGCGGCGATCTACGACATCACCGCCGGCGAGGCCGAACAACGGGCCACCAATGTTGAGGGCACCCGCGCCGTCATCGAGTTGGCGCAGCGGCTGGACGCCACGTTTCACCACGTGTCGTCGATCGCCGTGGCCCGCGACTTCGCCGGCGAGTACACCGAGGACGACTTCGACGTCGGCCAGCAGCTGCCGACTCCGTATCACCAGACGAAGTTCGAAGCCGAGTTGCTGGTGCGCTCCACGCCCGGACTGCGCTACCGCATCTATCGCCCGGCGGTGGTGGTGGGCGATTCGCGCACCGGCGAGATGGACAAGGTCGACGGGCCGTACTACTTCTTCGGCGTGCTGGCCAAGTTGGCTGTGTTGCCGTCGTTGACCCCGATCTTGCTGCCCGACACCGGGCGCACCAACATCGTCCCGGTCGACTACGTCGTCGACGCGCTTGTCACACTCATGCACGCCGAGGACGCAGCTTCCTGGGACGGGCGAACGTTCCATTTGACCGCGCCGAAAACCATTGAACTGCGCGGCATTTACCGCGGCGTCGCCAAGGCGGCCGGACTACCGCCGGCGCGCGGGTCGCTGCCCCGCTCGGTGGCCACGCCGGTGCTGAAGGTGCGCGGGCGCGCCAAGGTGCTGCGCAACATGGCGGCCACCCAGCTGGGGATTCCCGCCGAGGTTTTCGACCTCGTCGACCTGGCGCCCACGTTCGTCAGCGACCAGACCCGGAAAGCGTTGCAGGGCACGGGCATTCAAGTTCCCGAGTTTGCCAGCTACGCACCCAAGTTATGGCAGTACTGGGCCGAGCACCTCGATCCCGATCGTGCGCGTCGTGACGATCCCAAAGGACCGCTTCAGGGCCGCCACGTCATCATCACCGGCGCATCCAGCGGCATCGGCCGGGCTTCGGCAATCGCCGTCGCGGAGCAGGGCGCGACGGTGTTCGCGCTGGCCCGCAACGCCGGCGCGCTCGACCAGCTGGTCGCCGAGATTCGCGCCAACGGCGGGCAGGCATACGCCTTCACCTGCGACGTCACCGATTCCACGTCGGTGGAGCACACCATCAAAGACATCCTGGGGCGCTTCGACCACGTCGACTACCTGGTGAACAACGCCGGCCGATCGATCCGCCGCTCGGTAGTCAACTCCACCGACCGGTTGCACGATTACGAACGGGTCATGGCGGTCAACTACTTTGGCGCGGTGCGAATGGTGCTGGCGCTGCTGCCGCATTGGCGTAAGCGCCGGTTCGGTCACGTCGTCAACGTCTCCAGTGCCGGCGTACAGGCCCGCAATCCCAAATACAGCTCGTATCTACCCACCAAGGCGGCGCTGGACGCGTTCACCGACGTTGTCGCGTCGGAGACGCTGTCCGACCACATCACGTTCACCAACATCCATATGCCACTGGTCCGCACCCCCATGATCGTGCCGTCACACCGGCTCAACCCGGTGCCTGCGATCAGCGCCGAGCGCGCGGCGGCGATGGTGGTGCGCGGCCTCGTCGAGAAGCCGGTGCGCATCGATACCCCACTGGGCACGCTCGCCGAAGTCGGCAACTACTTCGCGCCGAGGACTTCGCGGCGAATTCTGCATCAGCTTTATCTGGGCTACCCCGATTCGGCTGCGGCGCACGGGCTTTCGCCGGCCAATCCCGATACCAAGGGCGACACGGACCGCACCCCGGTGCGTCGCCGGCCCAAGCGTCCGGTCCGCGCCGTCGCCCGCATGGGGTTTCCCAGACCGGTCCGAAAGGCGATCCGCCTGGTGCCCGGAGTGCACTGGTGATGAGACGATGCAGCGGTGAACACCGTCAATAGGCCGCCAGTCTTCGCTGACGTCGACACCGGCGTCGACGACGCGATGGCGTTGGTATATCTGCTTGCCAGCGCCGACGCCGATTTGGTCGGGATCGCATCGACCGGTGGAAATATTTCGGTGCAACAAGTGTGCGCGAACAATCTGGGCTTGCTCGAACTGTGCCACGCCACCGACATACCCGTGTCCAAAGGCGCCGACGAGCCCCTTAGCGGACCAATGCGCACCCCCTCAAAAGTCCATGGCCCCAAGGGGTTGGGGTATGCCGAGCTGCCGCCCACCGATCGTCGGCTGACGGGCTACGACGCCGCGGCAGCCTGGGTGCGTGCGGTGCACAGCCATCCCGGGGAACTGATCGGCCTGGTCACCGGCCCGCTGACCAACCTGGCGCTGGCGCTGCGTGCCGAACCCGCGCTGCCGACGCTGTTGCGCCGGCTGGTGATCATGGGCGGCTCCTACGACCACCGTGGGAATGTCACTCCGGTGGCGGAGTGGAACATCAGCGTGGACCCCGAGGCGGCGGCCGAGGTGTTCGCGGCCTGGCCGGTCGAAGCCGTTGAATCGCAGCGGCTTCCGATCCTGTGCGGCTTGGATCTGACCCGCAACGTCGCGATGACACCGAACCACCTTGCGAGACTGGCGGCCGCCGCAGAGTCGACGACAACGGTGATGAGCGTGCGCGACGAACGAGGCACTCGGTCGACAGCGTCAAATCCGTTGATTCGGGTGATCGAGGACGCGATGCGGTTCTACTTAGAGGCCTACCACGACAATGGGCACGGGTATCTGGCGCATCTTCATGATCCGTTGGCCGCCGCGGCCGCGCTGGATCCAGGATTCATCGCGACTCGTTCGGCGACGGTGGACGTCGAGCTGACCGGAACCCTAACCCGCGGCATGACGGTTGCCGACTGGTCAAAAAGCCGAGAGCCGAACGCGCTGATCGGCATTGGCGTCGACCCTGCGGTGTTCTTCGACCGGTTCATCGAGCGGGTTGGGCCGTTTGCAGGCCGGCTCGCTGGAACACATCGAGTGTGAACTGACGGCGAGATCGTCACTCGTAGCTTCCTTCCAGGTACCACCGCCGCTGGCGATAGCACAGCAGCAACGCGCGCTCGCTCTCCAGCAATATCTGGGCGCGGGCGGTGCGGCCTCCCCCGCAAGTGGGTGGGGGTCCCTCCCTCTGGGGGAGTGCCCCCCTCCCCAGGTCGGGGTCCCACCACCGCTCGTCCACCGGCCAAGGTCCGGCCCACCAGCGTAGCCGATCGTCCCGACCGTGGACGATCAGTCGCGCAGGGTCGGCGGAGAACATCCCCCGGCTGGTCACTCGTATCGGATTTCCTTGGGCGTCAAGCAATTCCACTGGGTCATCGAGCAGCACCGCCGGCGATGGCTCGGGCAGTTGGCCGGGCCACGGCAGACCAGGGTCGGCATGCGGTACCGGCTCGTCGCCCAGCGGCGTCAACGTGATGCGTTCGGCCGGCCCACGGCCTCCGGACAGCACCGGAACCCGCACCGCCTCAGGGCCGAGCAAGCCCTGCACCCGCACCAGCGCTCGACGGGCCCGAAGCCTGTCCTCCTCACCAAGGCCACCCCATAACGGCAACTGCAGCGCCTCGGCGGACACCACCTCCACGGCCTGCAGCCGTAACAGCGTCACCGCCGCAGTCGGACGGGGGGCGCAGGCGGTCCGATTGCTCAACCACCCGTCCAGTTGCCAGCGCACCCGGTCGGCGGTGGCGTCCTCGGTCAACGGCTCAGCGCACCGCCAGACCCGGTTCAGCTCTTCGCCGTTGGCGGTGACAGCGTGAATGGCCAGCCGGGTGCATCCCACTCCGACGGCCATCAGCATCTGATGCAGCGTGCTGGCCAACGAGCGCCCGGCGAATGCCGCGGCATCAACCCTGTCGATCGGCGGATCGCAGTCCAGCACTGCCTCGAGTTCCGGCGGCGGCTCCCGCCCGGAGGGTCGGCGTTCGGGTTCGCCGCGGGCGAACCGGTGCGCGGTTACTCCGTCGGCGCCGAACCTGGAAGCCACGTCGGTAACCGACAGTGCGGCGAACTGACCGATAGTGCGAATCCCCATCCGCCACAACAGATCCGTCAGTTCTTCTCGCCCTGGACCGGACAGACTCGGCTCGGTGGCAAGCTGGCGGATCGACAGCACCGACAGAAACCGCGCGTCTTGACCCGGCTCCACGACGCGGCCCGCACGCGCAGCGAAGACCGCGGTGGACAACTGGTCGGCGATCCCGACCTGACATTCGGCACCGGCCGCGGCCACCGCGTCGATCAGCCGCTCGGCGGCCTGCTGCTCGGACCCGAAATAGCGGGCCGCTCCGCGCACCGGCAGCACCAAGAGTCCGGGCCGCAGCACCTCGGCGCGGGGCACCAGGTCGTCCACCGCCGCGATCACCCCTTCGAAGAAGCGGGCGTCGCGGTCAGCGTCGGCGGTCGCAACATGCAGTTGCGGGCAACGGGCCGCCGCCTCCCGGCGCCGCAGACCTCGCCGCACTCCCGCCGCACGGGCGGCCGACGAGCAGGCGATCACCCGGTTGGCCAAAGTGACCGCGACCGGAGCCGTCGCAGGCTGGCCGGCGGCCGCGGCCGCCGCGACCGCGGGCCAGTCCATGCACCAGATCGCCAGCACCCGGGAAGAGGACACCCGAATTCACCCGGTTCGCGCTCGGCCGATCACCCGTCTCCCCGCACACACCCCGCTGACCTGCAGCCGCACCCCACTGATTCGTCCGAATCCGGGAGTAGGTGTGCCTCGGCTACCCGCCGTGATCTCGTAGCCGCAGACCCGAGCCTGAAGCCGAGTCGGCGCCCCTTGCCAATCGCCGTCGGTGACCAGCAGGGTGCAGCCTTTATGGCGAGCACGGGCCACCACCGCCCGCGCCCGTGTCTGCGGCACCTGGCGCCCGCCCAGACCGAGTACCACCAGGTCCATGCCATCGATGAGCACCGCGGCCACCTCCACCGGATCGGTACCGGCATCCGGTATCACCGCGAGCCGGCTCAGATCCGCCCCCATCTCCACCGCGGCCAGCAGTCCGATGTTCGGCTGGCCGACGATAGCCACGTTGCCCCCGGCCGCCGTTACCGAGGCCACCATGCTCAACAGCAGTGACCGGGCTCCCGAGAGCACCGCCACCGTTCCCCGCAGCAACGGCGCCGGCAGCGAATCCGCAAGCCACTGTGGGAGCGCCAGCCGGGATTCCGATTCCGGCAGCAGGTCGTCAGAGCGGGTGACGACCTTCCCGGATATCTTTCCGGACATCACAGCCATCTGCCGGCGTAGCGATTCGAGCTGCTCAGCGCGATTTTCTTGCCGCTGATCGGAGGCGAAAGCCACAGTCATGACCAGCCTCCTGATCCACTCTTACCCGACTATTTTCGAAAGTATGTTCGATGCAGTCGAGTAAACACCCGCCCCCCGACAACCGTCAAGCGGCGCAGCTTGTCCAGACTTAAGCTAGTGCGAGCCCCATCAGATAGCGCGCGCGAATCCCGCGCCGGCTACTCCCACTCGATGGTGCCGGGTGGTTTGCTGGTGATGTCCAGCACCACGCGGTTGACCTCGGCCACCTCGTTGGTGATGCGGGTCGAGATGCGCTCCAGCACTTCGTAGGGCACCCGGGTCCAGTCGGCGGTCATGGCGTCCTCGCTGGACACCGGCCGCAGTACGATCGGGTGCCCGTAGGTGCGGTTGTCGCCCTGTACACCGACCGAGCGGACGTCGGCCAGCAGCACTACTGGGCACTGCCAGATCTGGTTGTCCAGGCCCGCCGCGGTCAGCTCCTCGCGCGCGATCGAGTCGGCGCGCCGCAGCGTGTCCAGGCGCTTTGCGGTGACCTCGCCGACGATCCGGATGCCCAGTCCCGGCCCCGGAAACGGCTGGCGCGCAACGATTTCCTCCGGCAGGCCCAACTCCCGCCCGACTGCGCGCACCTCGTCTTTGAACAGCAGCCGCAGCGGCTCGACGAGTTTGAACTTCAGATCACCGGGCAGGCCGCCGACGTTGTGGTGGCTCTTGATGTTCGCCGTGCCGCTGCCCCCGCCGGATTCCACCACGTCGGGATACAGCGTGCCCTGCACCAGAAACTCGATGTCGGATCCATCCCCCGCAAGCGGGTGGTGCCCCCAGTCGCCCAACACATCCCGCACCGCGCCCTCGAACGCCCGGATGAACTGCCGGCCGATGATCTTGCGTTTGCCTTCGGGATTGGTCACACCCGACAGCGCCTCGAGGAAGGTCTCGGCGGCGTCGACGGTGACCAGATTAGCGCCGGTGGCGGCCACGAAATCGCGCTGCACCTGCGTCCGCTCACCGGCGCGCAACAGCCCGTGGTCGACCAAGACACAGGTCAACCGGTCACCGATGGCGCGCTGCACCAGCGCGGCGGCCACCGCGGAATCCACACCGCCAGAAAGTCCGCAGATCGCGCGGCCGTGGCCGATTTGGGCACGCACATCTTCGATGAGCGCACCGGCGATGTTGGCAGCCGTCCAGTCCGCGCCCAGCCCGGCGAAATCATGCAGAAACCGGCTGAGCACCTGTTGCCCGTGCGGGCTGTGCATCACCTCCGGGTGGTACTGCACCCCGGCCAGGCGCCGGTCGGAGTTCTCGAAGGCGGCCACCGCCGCACCCGCGCTACTGGCCACCACGTCGAATCCGTCCGGCGCGACGGTGACCGCGTCGCCGTGACTCATCCAGACCGGCTGGACACTAGGCATGCCCGAATGCAATTCGCCACCAAGGACTTTCAGTTCAGCGCGGCCGTACTCGCTGGTGCCGGTGTGGGCGACGGTCCCGCCGAGCGCCTGCGCCATGGCCTGAAACCCGTAGCAGATGCCGAACACCGGCACGCCGAGGTCGAACAGCGCCGGATCGAGTTGCGGAGCACCTTCGGCGTAGACGCTGGCCGGTCCGCCGGAAAGCACCAGCGCCAACGGTTGACGGGACTTGATCTCTTCAATCGAGGCGGTGTGCGGTATGACCTCCGAAAAAACCCGCGCCTCTCGAATACGACGGGCGATCAACTGCGCATATTGTGCACCGAAGTCGACCACCAACACCGGCCGGCTAGACGGTCCGGTCGCATCGGGGTCAGCAGGTTCGGCCACGGCAGTCAGCTTAGTGGCTGCCGGCGACCGCCCTTGTCGACGTCATCAGCCATTCGTTGGATCAGTGCGCGGCAGCGGCCTGGATCACGGCGTCGACAATGCGGCGGATTCGGATGGCGGCTTGATCGGGGTCGGGTTGGCCGGCGTCGAGCCAGGCGATGACGGCGTCAATCGTCATGGTGGGCAGTAGTCGCGCCGCCCAGCTTCGCCATCGATCGTCGGCGATGCCTGCAAGGTGGCGGCGTGTGATCTCGGTCGAGCTTTCAACGAGAGTGTCGATCATGTCGCGGAACTCCGGTTCGCGAGTGGCGTAACGGTACAGCAGCCGGAAGGCGTCCGGATCGGCTGCGGCCGCGCGGATGAGTGCAGGGATGCTGGCGTCGTCGAGGTCGTGCCCACCGGTGGCTTCGCGGAGCCGGGTGTGACCGCTCTCGATGACTTCCCGGTAGAGGTCGGCCTTCGAAGCGAAATGCCGGTACAGGATCACCGGGGTAACGCCGGCTTCCGCGGCGATGGCATCTAGCCCCGTGTTCGCAAAGCCGCCGCGGGCGAATGCACGAGTGGCGGCCTCGAGGATCTGTTCACGCCGTTGGGCGCGGGGCATCCGCCGAGTCGACTCGGATCGGACAGCCGTCACCTCAACCTCCTCTTGTCCTAAGCCCAGTATACAAGTAGCCTTGTATATATAATCCTATACAAGGCTTCCTCTGCTTGGAGGGGGTGGAATGGCATCTACCCAACTGCCGCGGGGCACCGTTCACCGGGTGCGCACACCGGTGGGCCACGGGGCCTGGCTGGTCACCGACTACGGCCAAGTGCGACGGCTGCTCGACGACGATCGCCTCGGTCGTTCTCATCCCGAACCCGACACGGCGGCGCGCACCGGCGAATCGGCATTATTCGGTGGCCCGCTGGGCAACTTCGAAACCGAGGTGGCCGACCACGCGCGGATGCGGACGCTGCTGCAGCCCCATTTCTCACCCAAGCATCTCCGGGCGCTGGCACCAAGAGTGGACTCACTCACCACCGAACTGTTGAACGAACTGGCAGAGCAGGGCCCTGCGGCTGATCTGCACGCGCGATTGGCGCTGCCGCTGCCGATTCTGGTGATCTGCGAGCTGCTCGGAGTGCCCTATTCCGACCGTGACCAGTTCCGCGCGTGGGCAGAGGATGCCGGCAATGTGCGCGATCGCGCCCGCTCCGAGCGCGGGCTGGCCGAGCTGTTCGGTTACGGCAGCAGGTTGGTCGAGCGCAAGCGCGCCCATCCTGGTGACGATGTGATATCGCGGCTGTGTGCGACCGACGGCGTCTCCGACGATGAGGCCGCCACGATGTCCATGTTCTTGCTGTTCGCAGGACACGAGACCACGGTGGTCCAGATCGGACTCGGGGCATTGCTGTTGCTGACGAATCGCGATCAGTGGCAGGCACTTCTGGATAACCCGGCGCTGATCCCAAATGCCGTCGAGGAGCTGTTGCGAGCGGCCACAACAGGGGGTGGGGTGGGCGGCGTTCCTCGCTACGCGCGCACGGACTTCGACATCGATGGTGTCGCCATCGACGCCGGAGACCTAGTAGTGCTGGACATCGGATCGGCCAACCACGACCCCGTGGTGTTCGCCGACCCGGAGCGTATTGACATCGCCCGTAAGGAAGCCGCTCACCTCGCTTTCGGATACGGTGCACGCTATTGCATTGGAGCCCCTTTGGCGCGCATCGAGCTGAAAACGGTTTTCGCTCAATTAATTCCACGATTCCCGTCCATGCACCTGACGGTCGATCCCGCAACACTGCCCACGCGTCGCGACGTGCTCGCCGGCGGGCTCGTCAAACTTCCGGTGTCGTGGTGAGGCGGATCCGGACAGGGAGCCGTCGGATGAGCAAGTACGCCGTGATAGGCCCAGGCAGCGTTATCACTCCGCGTGAATTGGTCAGTGTTTCCGGCGACGCGGTCCCGATTCCCGATCCCGAACGAGTCGTCCATCTGCAGTTTCGGCGTTTCGCGGGCTGCCCCATCTGCAACCTTCACCTGCAGTCGATCGTGCGCCGACACGACGAAATCGCCAACGCCGGTATCCGTGAGGTCGTCGTATTTCACTCGACCGATCAGGAGTTGCGTCGCTACGTTGACGATCTGCCGTTCGCGGTGGTTGGCGACCCAGATAAGGCGCTCTATGCCGAGTTCGGTGTCGGCTCGTCGCCGCGCGCCGTGCTCGACCCGCGCGCGGTGGCACCGGTGCTGGCATCGATGGTTCGTCAGGATATTGGTCGTATCCGGGCCCACAAACCGCTGACCAATTTGCACCCAACCGGTGGCCATCTGGGGTTGCCCGCCGACTTTCTTATCGGCTCCGACGGTCGGGTCATCGCCTGCAAGCACGGTAGCCACGCCAACGACCAGTGGTCGGTGGACGAGGTGCTGGCACACGCCTCGTGACACAACCCCGCGACGTCAACTCCATGGAGATACTGCCAGCGAAAACGCAGTGCGCAGTGCATCGATGGCGTCGGGGTCACCTTTGAAGTTGATCCGCCTCAGCGCTGCCTTGCGCTTGGCTTCGCCTGCTCCGAGACGGGTGGTGACAAGATCTGCCGCACTGGCAGTGACCGTCACCGAAGGTTCGCCGTGAGCTGCCGTGAGATGGCCTTGCTCGACCGCGAATTCGAAACGGCGGCCGTCGATCTCGACGCGGTATGTCGCATTCAAGCCACCGGCACTAGCCGGGTCAAAGCCCAGCAGTATTCCGGCAAGGAACCCATTCAGCGCCGACACTGGGCCATCCTCGACCGGGTCCAGCCGGTCCAGGCCAAACCACGCGATGCTCTGCAAGACGGGCAGCACCCGCTGCCAGCCCATGTCGCTGAGCGTGTAGACGGTACGGCCGATCGGGGCCGGCAGGTCGGCACGGTCGACGAGCCCAGCGTCTTGTAGCTCTTTGAGCCGCTCGGCGAGCAGGTTGGTTGCGATCCCGGGCAGCTCAGCGCGCAGGTCACCATAGCGGCGGGGTCCGCCAACCAGCTCACGCAGGATCAGCAATGTCCATCGCTCGCCCAAAATGTCGAGCCCACGCGCGATGGGGCAGTTCTGGTTGTAGTTCCTGCGGGTCGGCACCATGTAACCCTGCCTACCAGGCGTAGACATCTTTTTCAATTTAATACTTGATTTATTTGTCTGCTAGCTTTATTGTCTTGTCTATGCGTATCGACCCAGTGTTCCGCAACCACCCGATCCCCGCGCTAGCCGTCATTTGCCTCGGCGTCTTCGTCATCAGCGTCGACGCCACCATCGTCAACGTCGCGCTGCCCACGCTGTCGCGCGAACTCGGCGCCGACACCGCCCAGCTGCAATGGATCGTCGACGCGTACACCCTGGTCATGTCCGGCCTGCTGCTGTCGGCCGGCAGCCTCAGCGACCGCTACGGCAGGCGGGGTTGGCTCAGCTCCGGGCTTGCACTGTTTGCGATCACCTCAGGCATTGCGGCACAGGTGAATTCCGCGGATCAGCTTATTGCGGCGCGCGCTGCCATGGGCGTGGGCGCGGCGGTGATCTTCCCGACCACCCTGGGACTGATCACCAACATCTTCACCGACCCGGTATCGCGCGCCAAGGCGATCGGACTGTGGGCGGCCATGGTGGGTGTCGGGGTGGCCGTGGGACCGATCAGCGGCGGCTGGTTGCTCGAGCACTTCTGGTGGGGCTCGATCTTCATGGTGAACATTCCGGTCGCGGCGCTGGCCATCATCGGCGGCATCTTGTTCGTTCCGACCTCGCGCGACCCGGCGGCACCGCGCGTCGACGTCCCCGGCTTGATCTTGTCCGCGGCCGGAATCACGGCGTTGGTCTACACGGTCATCGAAGCGCCCACGTGGGGATGGACCAATACGCGGACCGCGACCGGCTTCCTGGTGGCCGCAATCGTTCTCGCCGGGTTTGCGTTGTGGGAGCGCCGCAGCACCCATCCCATGCTGGACGTCTCGGTGTTTTTCAACCGTCGGTTTTCCGGCGGCAGCCTGGCAGTGACCGCCGGCTTTCTGACGTTGTTCGGCTTCATCTTCGTCATCACCCAGTACTTCCAATTCATCAAGAACTACACCGCATTTCAGAGCGGTGTGCGATTGCTGCCGGTTGCCGTCTCGATCGCGCTGGCCAGCATCCTGGGGCCCCGGCTAGTCGAACGAATCGGCACTACCGCCGTCGTCGCGGCCGGCCTCACAGTGTTCGCCGCCGGCCTGGCGTGGGCGTCCACGGCGGATGCGGCCACGCCGTATAGCCAGATCGCAATGCAGATGCTGCTGCTCGGCGGCGGCCTCGGCCTCACGACAGCGCCGGCCACCGAGGCGATCATGGGATCCTTGTCCGCCGACAAGGCCGGTGTCGGCTCGGCCGTCAACGACACGACGCGTGAACTCGGAGGCACCCTCGGAGTTGCCATCGCCGGCAGCATCTTTGCATCGGTCTACTCGGGACATCTCGGCGCGGCGTCTACGTTGACAGGACTGCCCGCCGAGCCGATGCGGCACTCAATGGCTCTGGCACACAAGGTGATCGAGCAGCTGCCCGCGCAACGGGCTGACTATGTCCGCGAAGCCGTCAATCACGCATTCCTGGACGGCCTGCAGGTCAGCACGCTGGTATGCGCGGGCATCGCGCTGGGCGCAGCGATCGTCGTCGGCTGGCTATTGCCGGCACATCAAACCGAAAGGGAAATCCGATGAACAATCGCGTATTGGTAACCGGTGCGACGGGCAGGATCGGCAGCGCAGTCGCCGCCCAACTGCTGGAAAAGGGCGTACCAACCAGGGCCATGGTGCATCGTGACGACGCGCGCAGCGCCCGGTTGCGCGACCTGGGTGCTGAAGTCGTCGTCGCCGACATGTTTGACATCCAACAGGTCGCGGCCGCGATGGATAGGGTCGACCGGCTGTACTTCAACCCTCCGTACCATCCACATGCGCTTGACAGCGCAGTTGCCTTTGCCGTGGCCGCGCGGCGCACCGGCGTGGAAGCGGTAGTGGCGCTTGGGCAGTGGCTGGCCAGTCCCGAGCATCCCTCGCTGATCGACCCGGCAGGCCTGGTTGACCGGCAAGTTGTTCGAGCTACTGCCGGATACCGCCCACGTCGCGGTTGATCCCGGATACTTCGCCGACAACTACCTGCAGCTGGTCCCGATGGCAGCGGCAGCTGGGAGTGTTGCCGACGCCGACCGGAGCGGGGCGAAATGCGCCTCCCTCCAACGAAGACATCGCCCGGGTTGCGGTAGGTGCGCTACTTGACCCGCACCGTCATGACGGTCACGCCTACCGCCCGACCGGGACCAACGCTGTTATCGGGAGCGGAGATCGCCGACGCGGTCGGTGAGGCGTTGGGCCGACGGGTGCGCCATATCGATATTCCCCCATGGATGTTCATGCGCGCCGTGCGCGTCAACGCCAAGCGACTCGGCGCCGACCTGTTCTTCGAGTCCAGCTTGCGCCACTACCTGCCCGAGCACGCCCTGGGGACCTGGGAAGTGGGTGGCCCCACCACGCATGTCCGTGATGTCGCCGGTGTCGAACCCGAAGACTTCCTGACGATCGCACGCCGCTACGTCACCGGCCCGCAATCCCGCCGTACCGCAGGAAATCTCGTCCGCCAAGTCTGGGACTTCATGTTGACCGGACTCGTGCCGATGCACCGGCTGGACAGGTTTGACCGACTCCAACAGCATCCCCAGCCCGCACACCCCCGGCTTTCGGGCCAGTCTGCCGTGTGGCGTAGCGAGCACACCGCAGCAGCCGAGCCAATCGAGACTGACGCGCCCTCGGCATAGCAGACATTCCAGCGCCCAAACCACCCCCGGAGAGAAAGAACAGGAACGCGATGAATACCGAGTCATCATCTGCAGCGAGCGGAAGTACTTATGTCCTGGGCCATGACGACGTGGAGGTGCAGCGGCTGCTCCTGCAAGGACGGCTGTATGACGATTACACCGAGCATGCACTGCGGCTCGCCGGGCTGCGACCGGGCATGCGGGTGCTCGATGTCGGGTGCGGGCCCGGTGACGTGTCATTTATCGCCGCTCGGCTGGTCGGTCCAACGGGAACCGTTCTGGGTGTGGACGCCGCACCCGAGATGATCGAGCTGGCCCGCGCGCGCGCCGCCGAACAAGGCTTGTCTGCAGTGCATTTCACGCAAGCCGCAATTGACAGCGATCGCCTTGGATGAACCGGTCGACGCGGTAATTGGTCGGTTGATCCTGATGCACTTGCCCGACCCAGCCGCCACGCTGCAGCACCTTAGCTCGTTCGTGCGCCCCGGCGGCGTTGTCGCGTTCTCCGAGAACGACATCACCGGGGCGCGCAGCATCCCGGACATGCCACTGTTCGGGCAGGTAACGGCGGGGATCGTCCGCGCCTTCGAGGCCATGGGGCTCAGTCCGCAGTTTGGCACCACGCTGCACACGGTCTTTGCCGACGCCGGTTTGGGGGCGCCACACCTGACCCTCGGCACGCCGATCGGTACCGCCGCCGAAGCCAACATCCTGGCCTACGCTGCGGAAGTCTGGCGGTTGGTATCCCCAATAGCACAACAGATTGGCTTCGCCATCGACGAGCTTGCCGACATCGACAACTTCGTGCCGCGGTTCCGCGAAGAGGCGCTTGCGGTCAACGCCCTGATCGCGATGCCTCCCATCATCACTGCATGGGCCCAGGTCCGCTAACCATCCGAGCCGAAAGATCAGACATGAACGAGATAATCCAGAACCAGTACTCGACAGGCCTATCGCGGCGCAACATCGAGCAGGCTCTGATCGTCGCCGGGAAAGACCTCGACCATCTTGCGCCCGCCGACCTGGGTCTGCTGGAGGACTTCCACACCATGGGGCGCTTTGCCACCAGCCAACTGGTGGACCTGGTCGGAATCACAAGTGACAGCAAGGTGCTCGACGCGGGCAGCGGGATCGGCGGCACCGCCCGCTACGTCGCCGACCACTGTGGCTGCACGGTTACCGCCGTGGATCTCACCGACGAGTACTGCGAAACGAGCCGTTGGCTCAATCGACTCGTCGGGCTCGACGACCGGATATCGGTTCGTCAGGCAGATGTCACCGAACTTCCGTTTGCCGACGGCACTTTCGATGTCGCTATCAGCCAGCATGTTCAGATGAACGTGGCCGACAAGGCTCGCTTGTACTCCGAAGCGCGTCGGGTGCTAGTCGGCAGTGGCCGGCTTGCCCTGTGGGACATCACGATTGGTGATCATGGCGAACTCGACTATCCGCTGCCGTGGGCCGATGAACCCGAACGCAGCCATCTGGTTACCTCCGAGCAGTTGCGTGCTGTCGTCGAATCATCCGGCTTCGCGGTCGAGCACTGGAACGACCTCACCAACCAGGCGACCGCGCTCATGCAAGCCGTGCTGAAGCAGCCACCGAACCCGCTCGGACTGCACGCCTTCGTCACCGACTTCAAGCGGAAGGTCGAAAACCTCACCCAAGCTCTGGCGGACGGACGACTTCGGGCCATCCAGGGCGTAGCGAGAGCGATCGTATGAAACAAACTCAACCGAGCCGCGCGGAGTCCTGGCTGCCGGTGATGATTCGACTGACCGCGGTCGGGTATCTGCTGTTCTTCGTGCCTGACCTGATTCTCGCGACGACGCATAACATCAGCGCGTTGCCGCCATTTTTCGCCCGGCTCTTCAACTGGGGAGACGGCGCCGACCCCGTCGCCGTCATGTTCTCCACCGTCTATGTGGTCTGGGCACTATTCCTGTTCGGCTCGGCGAGAGCCCCGCTCGCGAACCGACTGTTCCTTGATTTCAATCTGACCGCGAACTCCGCGCACTTCGCCGCCATGCTCATCATGGCCGTCGTCATGCGTGACCAGCACCAGCACATAGCGGGAGTACTCGCGCTCGGATTGCTCACCACGGTCCCATTGGCGGCATGTTGGCTGCCGGTCCGGCGTCGCAACACTCGGTGACCATTGGCGGCACACAGCTCGGCATGGTGGAGTGGGTATGGCTCAACTAACTCCCCCGGAACCTAGAAAGTGAGGTCCGCCGTGCTGGGTCTGCCAGAGAAGGTGCGTGCCTGTCTGTTCGACCTCGACGGTGTGCTCACCGATACCGCGAGCGTGCATGCCAAGGCCTGGAAGGCCATGTTCGACGCCTACCTATCCGAACGGGCCAAGCGCACCGGAGAAAAGTTCGTCCCCTTCGATCCAGCCGCCGACTACCGGCAATACGTGGACGGCAAGAAACGCGAAGACGGGGTCCGGTCATTTCTGAGCAGCCGGGGAATCGACCTGCCCGACGGCAATCCCGACGACCCCGGCGACGCCGAGACGGTATATGGCCTGGGCAACCGCAAGAATGACATGTTCCAGAACATCCTGCATGACGACGGCGTCGAGGTGTTCGAGGGGTCGCGGCGCTATCTGGAGGCGGTCTCGGCCGCGGGTCTCGGTATCGCCGTGGTGTCCTCTAGCGCCAACACCCGAGACATACTCGAGATCACCGGTCTCGACCGGTTTATCCAGCAGCGGGTGGACGGCGTCATGCTGCGCGAAGAGCACATCGCCGGCAAGCCGGCCCCCGACTCGTACCTGCGCGGGGCACAGTTGCTCGACGTCGCCCCCGACGCGGCGGCCGTGTTCGAGGACGCATTATCAGGCGTACAGGCCGGCCGTGCCGGTAACTTCGGCTGCGTGGTAGGCGTCGACCGAGTGGGCCAGGCCGAAGATTTGCGCCGCAACGGCGCCGACGTGGTGGTAACCGATCTCGCCGAACTGCTGCAGTCATGATCACCGAGGAAGCCTTCCCCGTCGACCCGTGGCACGTCCGCGAAACCCGGCTCGATCTGAACCTGCTGGCCCAGTCGGAATCCCTGTTCGCTTTGTCCAACGGGCACCTCGGGCTGCGGGGCAACCTCGACGAGGGCGAGCCGTACGGCCTGCCGGGCACCTATCTGAACTCCTTCTTCGAAATCCGGCCACTGCCGTACGCCGAGGCGGGATACGGATACCCTGAGGCCGGCCAGACCATCGTCGACGTCACCAACGGCAAGATCCTGCGTCTGTTGGTCGACGACGAGCCTTTCGACGTCCGCTATGGCGAATTGATCTCCCACGAGCGGGTTCTCGATCTGCGCGCCGGGACGCTGACCCGCTGCGCGCACTGGCGCTCGCCGGCGGGCAAGCAAGTCAAAGTGGTGTCCACCCGGCTGGTGTCGCTGGCCCACCGCGCGGTCGCGGCCATCGAGTACGTTGTCGAGGCAGTCGAGGAGTTCGCTCGGGTGACGGTGCAGTCCGAACTCGTCACCAACGAGGACCAACCGGAGACCTCGGGCGACCCGCGGGTCTCGGCCATACTGAGGAACCCGCTCGAGGCCGTCGAACACGAAATGACCGAGCGGGGAGCACTTCTCATGCACCGGACCCGGAGCAGCGCCCTGATGATGGCCGCTGCGATGGATCACGACATCGACGTTCCCGGGCGGGTCGAGTTCACCACCGACGCGCGCCCGGACTTGGCCCGGACCACTGTGATCTGCGGGCTGCGCGCGGGACAGAAGCTGCGCATCGTCAAATACCTGGCGTACGGCTGGTCAAGTATGCGCTCCCGCCCGGCACTGCGCGACCAGGTCGCCGGCGCACTGCACGGCGCCCGCTATAGCGGCTGGCAAGGGCTGCTGGACTCGCAACGGGCCTACCTTGACGACTTCTGGGAAAGCGCGGACGTGGAAGTCGAGGGCGACCCTGAATCCCAGCAAGCGGTGCGGTTCGGGCTTTTTCACCTGCTGCAGGCCAGCGCGCGCGCCGAACGCCGGTCGATCCCCGGCAAGGGGCTCACCGGAACCGGCTACGACGGCCACGCCTTTTGGGACACCGAGGGTTACGTCCTGCCGGTGCTCACCTACACCGCGCCGCATGCGGTCGCCGACGCGCTGCGGTGGCGGGCGTCGACATTGGAACTCGCCAAAGCGCGGGCTGCCGAACTCGGCCTCGACGGTGCCAGTTTTCCCTGGCGAACCATCCGCGGGCAGGAATGCTCGGCCTACTGGCCGGCCGGCACGGCGGCCTGGCACATCAACGCCGACATCGCGATGGCCTTCGAGCGGTACCGCACCGTCACCGGCGACCACTCGCTGGAGGAAGAGTGCGGCCTTGCGGTGCACATCGAGACCGCCCGGCTGTGGATCTCGCTCGGACACCACGACCGGCACGGTGTCTGGCACCTCGACGGAGTCACCGGTCCCGACGAGTACACGGCAGTCGTCCGTGACAACGTATTCACGAATTTGATGGCGGCGCACAATCTGGTTACCGCCGCCGATGCCTGCATCCGCCACCCCGAGGCGGCGGAAGCGATGGGTGTCACGACCGAGGAGATGGCCGCCTGGCGCGACGCGGCCGACGCCGCCAACATCCCCTACGACGCGGAGCTGGGTGTTCATCAGCAGTGCGAAGGGTTCACCACTCTTGCGGAGTGGGACTTCGAAGCCAACACGACCTACCCGTTGCTACTGCACGAGGCCTACGTGCGGCTCTACCCCGCGCAAGTGATCAAGCAGGCCGACCTCGTGCTGGCGATGCAGTGGCAGAGCCACGCGTTCACGCCCGAACAGAAGGCGCACAACGTCGACTACTACGAGCGGCGCATGGTGCGCGACTCGTCGCTGTCGGCCTGCACTCAGTCGGTGATGTGCACCGAGGTCGGGCATCTGGAGCTGGCCCATGACTATGCCTATGAGGCCGCACTGATCGACCTGCGCGATCTGCACCACAACACCCGCGACGGGTTGCACATGGCCTCGCTTGCCGGTGCCTGGACGGCGCTGGTCGTGGGCTTCGGCGGCCTGCGCGACGACGAGGGCATCCTGTCCCTCGATCCCCTACTGCCCGATGGCATCACGCGGCTGCGGTTCCGGCTGCGCTGGCGAGGCTTCCGGCTGACCGTCGACGTCAACCACGCCGACGTCACCTACACTCTGCGCGACGGGCCCGGCACCGATCTGACCATCCGGCACGCCGGCGAAGAGCTCACGCTGAACACGGATTCGCCGTCGACCATTACGGTGCGGGCCCGTAAGCCCCTACTGCCGCCACCGCAACAACCACCGGGCCGCGAGCCCGTACGCAGGCGGGCCATGTCGCGCAGTCAGTGAGGTTCGACGATCCGGGCCATCTCGGCGCTCACCGCCTGCCGTAGTTCGTCCTCCGTCAGCTCGTCGATCCCGGTCGCTGAGCGCAGGATCGGCGCGAACAGCCGCCAACCGAATTGCAGCGCAAGGGCATTGGCGAGCGCCAGCCGCGCACTGGTGTCGTTATCGTGGAGTGGCCGCACCCAGTCGAGCAAGGCTGCGATGTTGGGAAAGCGCTTCTGCAACTGCCCGGCCGGATACCCGTCGAGCACGGTGCGGGCCATGACGCGCATCTGCCGGTCGAGCGCCCGTTCGACGACGTCGGCGGGCGCATCGGAGCGCAGCAGATCGGTCAGGTTGGCGCCCAGGTGATCGAGCACGGCACCGACCAGTTGTTCCTTGGTGCCGAAGTGACGAAACACCAGTCCGTGGTTGACGTTGGATCGAGCGGCGATGTCGCGGATCGACGTCGCGGCCGGACCGCGCTCGGCGAACAGGTCGGTGGCGGCCTCCAAGATCGCCGCGGCGACCTCTTCCCGGCCGGTGGGCATTTTCCCGCGGCCAGTTGCAGAACGTGTAGTCATATGACTACACTAACTGATGTAGTCAACTGACTACACTAGACTTGACTCAAAGGAGGATAATGACAGGCCAGATGACCGTCACCAAGCTGGGAAGCCGTATCGGTGCCCGGGTCGACGGGGTACGCCTCGGGGGCAACCTCGACCCGGCCGCGGTCGACCGGATCCGCCAGGCGCTGTTGACCCACAAGGTGATCTTCTTCCGCCACCAGCACCACCTCGATGACGAGCAGCAACTGGCATTCGCCCGTCTGTTGGGCACGCCGATCGGCCACCCGGCCGCCGCGGTGCTCGCCGCCAAGAACGCGCCGGTCATCACCCCGATCGACTCCGAGTACGGCAAGGCCACGCGCTGGCACACCGACGTCACGTTCGCCGCGAACTACCCGGCGGCCTCGATCCTGCGCGCGGTCACGCTGCCCAGCTATGGCGGGTCGACGCTGTGGGCCTCGACCACGGCGGCCTACCAGCACCTGCCCGAACCGCTCAAGTGCCTCGTTGAGAACCTGTGGGCACTGCACACCAACCGCTACGACTACGTGACCACTGAATCGGCCATGTCAATGACCGACGCGCAACGGGCGTTCCGGCAGGCATTCGAGAAGCCGGATTTCCGGACCGAACACCCGGTGGTCCGGGTGCACCCGGAGACCGGTGAACGCACCCTGCTGGCCGGCGATTTCGTGCGCAGCTTCGTCGGCCTGGACAGCTACGAGTCAAGCGTGCTGCTGGAATTGCTGCAACGGCGAATCACCATGCCCGAGAACACCATTCGCTGGAACTGGGCACCGGGCGACGTTGCCATGTGGGACAACCGGGCAACCCAGCACCGGGCGATCGACGACTACGACAACCAGCCTCGGCTGATGCACCGCGTCACCTTGATGGGCGATGTGCCCGTCAACGCGCACGGGGAGCGCAGCCGGGTGGTCAGCGGCGCACCGCTCGAGGCGATCGCGAGCTGACGCCTCAGCTGGCCGAGCTGACCGGATCGATCGGCAGCCAGCGCAGCGCGCCCGGCGCGTCGGCGGGCACCACCGAGTGCTCGGGTGCGATCGGAGCCAGCATGCGGTAGGCGTCGCCCTGCAGCGGCCGCTGATCGTTCTCGCCTTTGTTCGGCCACAGCGAGGCGGCCCGCTCGGCTTGCGCGGCGATGGACAGCGACGGGTTGACGCCCAGGTTCGCCGAGATCGCGGCACCGTCCACCACGAACAGCGTCGGGTAGCCGTAGACCCGGTGATACGGGTCGATGACGCCGTGCTCGGCGCTGTCGCCAATCACCGCGCCGCCAAGGAAGTGCGCGGTCAGCGGGATGTTGAACAGCTCGCCCCAAGTACCGCCGGCCACGCCGTCGATCTTGGCGGCAATCCGGCGGGTGACCTCGTTGCCGACCGGGATCCAGGTCGGGTTCGGCTGGCCGTGTCCCTGCTTGCTGGAGTACCAGCGGATGCCCAGCTTCCCGCGCTTGGTGAACGTGGTGATCGAGTTGTCCAGGTGCTGCATGACCAGCGCGATCACCGTGCGTTCGCTCCACTGACGGGGATTCAGCAGGCGCAACATGGCGCGCGGATCCTCGCGGGAGCTATCGATCAACTGCTTCCAGCGCGGCACATCCGTGCCTCCGGGACCCGGGCCGTCGGTCATCAACGTCTGCAGCAGCCCCATCGCGTTGGAGCCCTTGCCGTAGCGGCAAGGCTCGATGTGGGTGTCCGACGTCGGGTGGATCGACGATGTGATCGCCACCCCGTGGGTCAAATCGAGATCCGGTGAGACCGTCAGCCGCCCGGCGCCGACGATCGACTCGGAGTTGGTCCGGGTCAGCACACCCAGGCGCTGCGACAGCCGGGGCAAATTACCCTTGTCACGCATCTTGAACAGCAGATGCTGGGTTCCCCAGGTGCCCGCGGCCAAGATCAGGTGCGAAGCGGTGAATGTGCGCCTGTCCCTGCGCAGCCAGCTTCCGGTGCGCACGGTACGGACCTCCCACAACCCATCGGGCCGCTGCTCGAAGCCTTTCACCGTTGTCATCGGAATCACTTGTGCGCCTGCCGATTCCGCGAGCCCGAGGTAGTTTTTCAGCAGGGTGTTCTTGGCGCCGTAGCGACAGCCCGTCATACAGGAACCGCATTCCAGGCAACCGGTGCGCGCCGGCCCCACGCCGCCGAAATACGGGTCTGGCACGGTCTTTCCGGGCGCCTTGGTGCCATCGGGTCCGAAGAACACCCCGACCGGGGTCGCCACGAACGTGTCGCCGCACCCCATCTCGTCGGCGACCTCCTTGACGATGCGGTCGGCGTCGGTGAAGGTCGGGTTTTTGACCACGCCCAGCATCCGCTGCGCCTGCTCGTAGTGCGGCATCAGCTCGCTACGCCAATCGGTGATGTGCGACCATTGCCGATCTTTGAAGAACGGCTCCGGCGGCACGTACAACGTATTGGCGTAGTTCAGCGAACCGCCGCCCACTCCGGCGCCGGCCAAGATCATCACGTTGCGCAACGAGTGGATCCGTTGAATGCCATAGCAACCCAGCTTCGGCGCCCACAGGAACTTGCGCAGATCCCAGGACGTCTTGGCGAACTCCTCATCGGCGAAGCGCCGGCCGGCCTCCAACACGCCGACGCGGTAGCCCTTTTCCGTCAGCCGCAGCGCGCTGACGCTGCCGCCAAAACCCGAACCGATGATCAGGACGTCGTAATCCGGCCTCATCTCGGCAGTATATGGCGTGCTCAGGTGCCGACGGTCAGACCGACCTTCTGGAATTCCTTGAGGTCGCAATAACCGGCCTTGGCCATTGATCGGCGCAGACCACCGACCAGATTCAGGCTGCCGAATGGATCGTCGGACGGCCCGTTGAGAACCTGCTGCATCGGCGGCCGCTCTCCGACGGCGATCTGCAGCAACGCCCCCCGCGGCAACGACGGGTGCGCTGCCGCGGCCGGCCAGAACCACCCGTCGCCGAGTGCCTCGGCGCATTCGGCCAGCGGCGTACCCAGCACCACCGCGTCGGCACCGCAGGCGATGGCTTTGGCCAGCTCGCCAGAGGTGTGGATATCGCCGTCGGCCAGCACATGCACGTAACGGCCGCCGGTCTCGTCGAGATATTCGCGCCGCGCGGCGGCGGCGTCGGCGATCGCGGTGGCCATCGGCACGCTGATGCCCAGCACCTCGTCGGTGGTGGTCACCCCTCGGGTAGAGCCGTAGCCGACGATGACGCCGGCGGCGCCGGTGCGCATCAGATGCAGCGCGGTGCGGTGGTCTTGCACACCACCGGCAACCACCGGAACGTCGAGCTCAGAGATAAAGGTCTTCAGGTTCAGCGGCTCACCGTCGCTGGCCACCCGCTCAGCGGAGACGATCGTGCCCTGGATGACGAGCAGGTCAATACCGGCCGCGAGCAGCACCGGCGTCAGCGCTTGAGCGTTTTGCGGGCTGACCCGCACCGCGGTGGTCACGCCGGCCTCGCGGATCCGGGCAACCGCGGAGCCCAGCAGGTCCGGATTCAGCGGTGCCGCATGCAGCTCCTGCAGCAGCCGGATCGCCGCCGAGGGTTCCGGCTCCTTTTCGGCGGCCTCGACAAGTTGTGCGATCTTGGCCTCGATGTCGGGATGCCGGCCGATCAGCCCCTCGCCGTTGAGCACGCCCAGCCCGCCGAGGCGGCCGAGCTCGATGGCGAACTCCGGCGACACCAAAGCATCAGTCGGGTGTGCCACCACCGGGATGTCGAACCGGTAGGCGTCCAGCTGCCAGGCTGTCGACACGTCCTTCGACGAGCGGGTGCGGCGCGACGGCACGATGCTGATTTCGCTGAGTTCATAGGTGCGACGCGCAGCGCGGCCCATCCCGATCTCGACCATGTCGGCCTCAGCGCGCGTAGTAGTTGGGCGCTTCGACGGTCATGGCGACGTCGTGCGGGTGGCTCTCTTTGAGTCCGGCCGCCGTGATCCGGACGAACTGCGCCTGTTGCAGCACCTCGATGGTGGGCGAGCCGGTGTAACCCATCGCGGCCCGCAGACCGCCGGTCAGCTGGTGGATCACCGATGACAGCGGACCGCGGAACGGCACCCTGCCCTCGATCCCCTCCGGTACCAACTTGTCCTCCGAGAGTGCGTCGTCGGCAAAGTAGCGGTCTTTGGAGTACGACTTGCCTCCGCCGCGGCCTTGCATGGCGCCCAGCGACCCCATGCCTCGATAACTCTTGAACTGCTTGCCGTTGACGAAGATCAGCTCGCCGGGCGCCTCGGCGGTGCCGGCCAGCAGCGAGCCCAGCATGGCCGTCGACGCGCCGGCGGCCAACGCCTTGGCGATATCGCCTGAGTACTGCAGTCCGCCGTCGGCGATGACCGGCACGCCAGCCGGTCCGCAAGCCGCGACGGCCTCCAGGATCGCCGTGATCTGCGGTGCGCCGACGCCGGCCACAACCCGGGTGGTGCAAATCGATCCCGGTCCCACGCCGACCTTCACCGCGTCGGCGCCGGCGTCGACTAAGGCTGCGGCCGCGGACCGGGTGGCCACATTGCCGCCGATCACCTCAACCCGGTCGCCAACTTCGGCCTTGAGTTTGCCGACCATATCGAGGACCAGCCGGTTGTGCGCGTGCGCGGTGTCGACGACCAGCACGTCGACCCCGGCGTCGACCAGCATCATCGCGCGGACCCAGGCATCACCGCCGACGCCGACCGCGGCGCCGACCAGCAGCCGGCCGTCGCTGTCCTTGGTGGCCAGCGGGTGCTGTTCGGTCTTGACGAAGTCTTTGACGGTGATCAGCCCGGTCAGCCGGCCGTGGCCGTCGACGACGGGCAGTTTTTCGATCTTGTTGCGGCGCAACAGGCCCAGCGCCGCGTCGGCGCTGACACCCTCCCGAGCAGTGATCAGGGGGGCTTTGGTCATCACCTCGGAGACCTTTTTGGACTGGTCAACCTCGAACCGCATATCGCGGTTGGTGATGATGCCGACCAGCGCACCGGAGTCGTCGACCACCGGCAGACCGGAGATCCGGAACCGGGCGCACAGCGCGTCGACCTGAGCCAACGTGTCGTCCGGCCGGCAGGTGACCGGGTCAGTGACCATACCGGCCTCGGACCGCTTCACCATCTCCACCTGGGTGGCTTGTTCGGCGACAGGCAGGTTGCGGTGCAGCACACCGATACCGCCCGCCCGGGCCATCGCGATGGCCATCCGCGACTCGGTAACGGTGTCCATCGCCGAGCTGACCAGCGGCACTTTGAGCCTGATCTTCTTGGTGAGCTGGCTGGAGGTGTCCGCAGTGGCGGGCACCACATCGGAAGCCGCGGGCAACAACAAGACGTCATCGAATGTGAGGCCCAGCATCGCCACTTTGTTGGGGTTGTCGCCCCCGGTCGGCACTGGGTGGTCGGCCAGGCCGCCGACGCGCAGGTACGGACTGGCGACCAGGTCGGAGCTGTCTTCGAGGTGGGACATGCCACGGGACATCGGCGGGGCCCTCCATACGCACGCGGAGTGAGAAACCCATCCTATCGGCTCGCTTCCCTCCGGTGACGATGCGCGCCGGGACAGCGCGAGGTGGGGGGTACCCCCAGCCGCGCAAGCGGCCAGGGGGCGAGCCGGGCAATCGGACACTGCCCGGGACCCGCTTGCCTGGGCGTGCCGCCGACCCCAAATGGTACGGAACTGGCGGTCATCTCCCTGCTGGCGTTATCGTTGCCCGCCTGCGTAGGCTAGGGGGGTGCGCGACCACCTCCCGCCGGGTTTGCCGCCCGACCCATTTGCCGACGATCCCTGCGACCCGTCGGCGGCACTTGACGCCGTCGAGCCAGGACAACCCCTGGATCAGCAAGAGCGCATGGCGGTCGAGGCAGACCTGGCCGATCTGGCCGTTTATGAGGCCCTGTTGGCGCACAAGGGTATTCGCGGACTGGTGGTGTGCTGCGACGAGTGTCAGCAAGACCACTACCACGACTGGGACATGTTGCGTGCCAACCTGTTGCAACTGCTGATAGACGGCACGGTCCGCCCGCACGAGCCTGCCTACGACCCCGAACCCGATGCCTACGTCACGTGGGATTACTGCCGGGGATACGCCGACGCCTCGCTCAACGAAGCGACCTCAGACGCGGACGGATACCACCGGCGCCACTGAGCGCACCCTTGTTCAGGGTGTGGCGCCAGGCGCGTCCGAAGACGGAATGGGCGACGGCGAGTGATGCCGGTGCCGCCCCGAAGACGGAGTCGCGGACGGGCTCGCCGATGGGGTCGGTGACGGGCTCACAGTCCGGCTGGGCGGCGTAGTGGTGGTGCTGACAACCGTCGGGGGCTTACTGCTCGGTGTTGGTGAGACCGGCGGCGGAGTGGTCGAGGCCGGAGCAGTTGGCGGTTTCGATCGAGGTGCGGGGACGACCAGCGAGTTGCCGATCGTGCCGTTCGGCGCGACCAGACCTGAGCGGGGCGGCAGCGTCGCGTTCGGGTCGCGCGTCTCGACCTTTGTGTTCAGCAGATTTACCTGGTCCATCAGGTCGTGTCTGCTGGCCCCGTCGTTCATGGACTGCACGGTGCTGCTGACCTCAGCCAGCTGATTCTGGGCCTGGTCCCATTGGCCTTGGTTGATCATTTGCTGAACCTTCGCCAGATCGGCCTTGGCAGACAACATGATCTGATCTTCATTAACCCGCGGCTCGTCGAAGAACATCGCGTGCAGGCCGTACAGCGTATCGCCGGGACGAGCCTCAGCCACCACGGCACCGAACCCGCTCAGGACCAATAGCGTCGCGGCAACCGACCCGATCGCCGCCAGACCACGCCGACTGCGCCGGCGGTCCGCTATTCCGGTGCGCAGCGCCTCGACGGCCTCCTCCGGCGATACCAGGGCACTGGCCGGTGGCCACCTCAAGTTGTCGCGCCAATCCTCCAGCAGGGTGGCCAGCGCATCATCATCGGGGTCATCGATGTCAACCGGCTGACGTTCGGCGAGCGCGTCGAGGAGCAGGTCGGTGCGGGCCAAGTCGTCCAAAGCCGGTTGGTCTGGGAGTGCATAACCAAATTCAGGCATAGTCACCTGCCGCGATGATCTCGGACTTGAGGCGTGACAGTGCACGGTGCTGGGCCACTCGGACCGCTCCCGTGGTGCTGCCGACGGCGGCGGCGGTCTCCTCGGCGGACAGGCCGACGACAACGCGCAGGATCAGAATCTCGCGCTGCTTGGCGGGCAAGATCTCAAGCAATTCGTTCATTCGGCTGACCGAATCGGCTTCGATGGCCATCTGCTCCGGGCCGGCGTCGGACGACCAGCGCTCAGGAACCGATTCGGCGGGGAAGGCGAATTCACGGCCGGCGGCCCGATGGGCATCAGCTACCTTGTGGGCCGCGATGCCGTACAGGAAGGCCAGGAACGGACGTCCCCGATCCCGGTAGCGCGGCAGCGCCGTTATGGTGGCCAAGCACACCTCCTGAGCCACGTCGTCCGCTGACAGCCCACCCCGCTCGACGGTGCCCACTCGCGCCCGGCAATATCGCACCACAATCGGACGGATGGTCTCCAGCACCTCCCGTAGGGCGTTGCGGTCGCCTGCCACGGCCTCCGCAACCACAGCGTCGAGACGTTCCCCTTGAATTGTCATCGACGGCGGTAGCTCCAACGTTACGAACCGGACACATCACGGGCTAACTAATGAAATGACAATAACGGCCGGAGGGCCGTTTCAAGCGGAACGCCAGGTTCCACCGGCGCGCCGCACCTGGCCTGCGCAGACATCCCGAATTTCACGCAGCTTTTGTGCTGCAGACGTGACGCTTCCGATATCGATCAGCAAGCAAGCCAGCGCCCAGCGAAGTGGTATCAGTCGCAATTGGCCGGTGGCCTCCAGCGCCGCCTCCGCAACCGCACGGGCGCGCTCGATGACGCCCGCGCTGCACAGGGCGGCGGCCAGCACCACCTCGCTTTTGACCCGGTGTCGCGCCGACGAAACAACCATGGCCTGCGCCAGCTCCACCGCTTCCTCGGCATGACGAACAGCGATTTCACCTTCCCCGGAGGCCATCGCCAGCTCGGCGGCCACCCACCGTCGGCGCACCGGGAGCCGGTCCGGCACCACCAGCCCGGGCTCGGACACCAGGTCCACGCGAGTCAACAACGTCGCCGCGGCTGCCAAGCGGCCGACGCCCAGCGCGTCGGCCGCCAGCCCGATCAGTGCATCGGCACGGGCCTCGGGATCCGTGCCGGCCAGCGCCAGGGCACGCCCGTCCCAGCCCCGCGCCAAGGTGTGCCAACCGAGCTGGCGCAGGAACGATCCCTGAGTGCTGTGGGCCAACGAGAGCAACCGGCCGGCCGGACCGCTGCGACGCAGCACCGCCAGGTCGCGGTAGGCACTGCCATAGCGACCTTGCCCGCCGGCAGCGACGGCCCGCAGCCACAATTGCTGTGGCGTAGTCGCCGCCGGCAGCGGCCAACTGCCGGGCTGGTTTCCAAAGGCGGCAGCGGCCAGCTTTCGCTCAATCATCGAAGTGTGATGAGTTTCAATCACGGTGATAGTAGTAAACAGTTCGTGGTGTCTGTGTTACCGAAATGTTAATCACGATCAGCTCTGTACAAATTGCTCCTCTCCATCCCCTACGTCCTGAGCTGGGAAATCTCAGTTCGGTCAAGTGCCTGGTAGCACGGTTCCACTTCGGCAAATGCGTTACAGATGAACGCGGCGTTAATTCTCCTCCAACGCTTACATATTTTGCCGGACTAATTGGCTATTGACGGAAATTCGCCGCCGCCCCTAAGTTCTACGCTTGACGGGTAGTCATCGGTGACGCCACTTGAAAAATCAGTTGCACAATCGTTTCGCGAACCTGACCTTCTGGGCGTGCCGTGCAGAGAGGGAATACTCCAATGCCACAGCCTGAGCAGCTACCTGGGCCCAACGCCGACATTTGGAACTGGCAACTGCAAGGCCTGTGCCGCGGCGTTGACTCGTCGATGTTTTTCCACCCCGACGGCGAGCGTGGCCGCGCCCGCATGCAGCGCGAGCAGCGCGCCAAGGAGATGTGCCGGCGGTGCCCGGTGATCGAGGAGTGCCGTTCCCATGCGCTCGAAGTCGGTGAGCCCTACGGCGTTTGGGGCGGCCTGTCGGAATCCGAGCGCGACCTACTTCTGAAGGGCGACATCGGCCGCACGCGCGGCATCCGCCGCTCCGCCTAACTGGCTCCTTGTTGGTTCGACCCCCGCCTCATTGGCGGGGGTCGACCACATTAGTGCGCGTGACCGTGATGGTGGTCGTGCTCTTCTGCCCTGGCAGGCTTGTCGACCACCGCCGTCTCGGTGGTGAGCACCATCCGGGTCACGACTGAGAACCTGAACCAACCGAGGCTCCGCTCTACGTCGACGGCGATGGCGAGGGCGCTGGGACGTCGAGGTGGCCGACACCGACGGCGCGGCCGATACGTCAAAACCCTATGAGAACGTGTCACTGTCACGATCAATGTGCGCCGTCTGACCGTTGTTTCCCGGCAACGCGGGGAGGACGCTATGAAAGCGAAACCGTAGCGACCAGGCCTGCAGAGGGCAGGAGACGTGAGCAGCATCTTCGACCAGTACCTGGACAAGAATCGCGCGAACTACGCGGCACTCTCGCCGGTGAGCTTCGTCGAGCGCAGCGCCGAGGTATTCGGCGACCTGCCGGCGGTGATCCACGGCGCACGGCGCTACGACTGGCGCACGCTGCGCGACCGGTCGGCGCGCCTCGCCACGGCGCTGTGTGCGCTGGGCGTGGGCCGCGGCACGCACGGTGAGCGATGATGCTGCCCAACACGCCCGAGATGGTCGAGGCGCATTATGCGGTGCCCGCGCTCAACGCGGTGCATCAACACGCTGAACACGCGCCTGGACGCGCCGATGCTCGCCTGGCAGATGAACCACTGCGAAGCGGCAGTGTGATCACCGACCGCGAGTTCGCGCCGCTGATGGCGCCCGCGTTGCGGATGCTGAAGGAGGAACACGGGCGCTGCCCCGTGGTCATCGACGTCTGCGACAGCGAGTACACCGGCTCGGGCGAGCGCCTCGGCGCGCACGAGTACGAGACGCTGCTGGCCGCGCATGCGCCGCTCGAGCGGCTCGAGGGCCCGGCCGACGAGTGGGATGCGATCGCCGTTTGCTACACATCGGCACCACCGGCGACCCGAAAGGGCGTGGTCACACATCACCGCGGCGCCTATCTCAACGCGGTATGCAATGCGGCGACCTGGACCATGCCGCATTTCCCGCGCTACCTGTGGACGCTGCCGATGTTCCACTGCAACGGCTGGTGCTTCCCATGGACGGTCGCGATGCTCGGCGGCATGCACGTCTGCCTGCGCCACGTCGACGCGCCCTCCATCCTCGCGGCAATGCGCGAGCACGGCGTCGACCACTACTGCGGCGCGCCGATCGTGCACAACCTGCTCATCGCCGCGCCGGCTGAGCTGCGCGAGGGCATCCCGAAGACGGTGCGCGGCATGGTCGCCGGCGCAGCACCCCCGGCCGCGATGATCGAGGGCATGGCCAAGATCGGCTTCGACATCACCCACGTCTACGGGCTGACCGAGGTCTACGGGCCGGCCTGTGTGGCGGTCAAGCGCGACAGCTGGGCCGACGAGAGCCTGTCGGAGCAGACACGCCTGAACGGCCGCCAGGGCGTGCGCTACGCGCTGCAGGAAGGCATGACGGTGATGAACCCCGAGACGATGCGCGAGTTGCCTGCCGACGGCCAGACGATGGGCGAGATCATGTTCCGCGGCAACATCGTGATGAAGGGCTACCTGAAGAAACCCTCGGTCACCGAGAAGGCCTTCGCCGGCGGCTGGTTCCACACCGGCGACCTGGCGGTGCTGGAGCCGGACCGCTACGTGAAGATCAAGGACCGCAGCAAGGACATCATCATCTCGCGGCGGCGAGAACATCAGCTCCATCGAGGTCGAGGACGCGCTGTACCGCCACCCGGCGGTGATGGCCTGCGCGGTCGTTGCGAGGCCGCGACCCGAAGTGGGGCGAGACGCCGCTGGCTTACGTCGAACTCAAACCCGGCGCGACGGCGACCGCCAAGGAGCTGATCGCCCACTGCAAGGGCCTGCTCGCAGGCTACAAGGTGCCGAACGAGGTCCGCTTCGAAGCAGATCCCCAGGACCTCCACCGGCAAAATCCAGAAGTTCCAGTTGCGCGAGCGCGCGAAGAGCGCCTCGGCGATCGAGTGAGGTCATCTCGATGGACGAACCGCTGCTGCTGCAAGACCGCGACGAACGCGGCGTCATCGCGCTGACTCTGAACCGGCCGCAGGCCCTCAACGCTCTCTCGGAGGCGATGCTCGCGGCGCTGGGCGTGGCCTTCGACGCGCTCGCCAAGGATGACTCAGTGCGTGCCGTTGTGCTCGGAGCGTCTGGCAGGGCCTTCTGCGCTGGCCACGACCTGAAGGAGATGCGCGCGCAGCCTTCACTTGAGTACTACGAGCGCCTATTCGCCCAGTGCTCGGCCGTGATGCTCGCAATACAGCGCCTGCCGGTGCCGGTGATCGCGCGCGTACACGGCCTCGCGACGGCCGCGGGCTGCCAGCTCGTCGCGATGTGCGACCTGGCGATCGCGAGCCGCGACGCACGCTTCGCGGTCAACGGCGTCAACGTCGGGCTGTTCTGCTCGACACCAGGCGTGGCACTGTCGCGCAACGTTCCACGTAAGGCGGCCTTCGAAATGCTCGTCACCGGCGACTTCATCTCTGCTGAAGAGGCACGCGAGAAGGGCCTGGTCAACCGCGTCGTGGCGCCGGAGGCGCTCGACGACGAGATTGAGGCAATCGTTACGCGCATCGTCGCAAAGCCGCGCGTCGCGGTGGCGGTGGGCAAGGCCTTGTTCTACCGCCAGCTCGAGCAGGGCATCATGTCCGCCTACGAGGATGCGGGCGTAACGATGGCCTGCAACATGATGGACCCGAGCGCGCTCGAGGGCGTGCAGGCCTTCATCGACAAGCGCCCGGCGAACTGGTCAGCTGCGCAGGGTCAGGACGCGGTCTTCGCAAGTGGCGCCGATCCGAGTGGATCGGACGGCGCCGCCGGCACCTCGAAAGTCCTGTAGCCGCAGCATCATTCGTCTACTTGGTCGGGTGTGCCGGGGTCTCCGCGCAAAAGTTCATCAGGGCGGTGGGCGTGGTTGATTTGGGATGACGCGGTCTCAGTAGTACACAGCCGCAATCAAGAACCATCTGTGGCAGGCCACCCTTCCCCGGTCCGCTATCCGGAATGATTCGGTCGGATACGACACCGTGAGCAAGTACCGGCTACGTCTGCTCGGCTATCCCGATCTACTCGGGGCACAGGCCCAGATCGAATGTAACGGGAAGCGGTACGCGATCGACGGCGAACCCAAGATCTATAACGGCTCGCGCCGTACGCGGCACACCGTCTACATCATCGCCAGGAAGTAGGCACTAGAAACGAAACACCCCGGCGACGAACCAGGGGTGCTCCGTGCAGGGCGGTTCTAGTGAGCGTGCCCGTGGTGGTGACCGGCGTGCTCGTCTGCGTTGGCAGGCTTGTCGACCACCGCCGTCGCTGACGTCGCCAAGACCATCGGGTTCGTGGCGAGAGACGACTCGGCTATGCATGGCGCGGTCTGCATTGTCGTCAGCGGCAACACAGCCGGCCGAACCTGGCGCAAGATGAACGCCGTGATCAAATCAGTTAACGGCGACAGCGGCCTGGTCGACTCCGAAGCCACAGCGGCTAGCACCGCGGTAGTTGGGTCGGTGGCCACCGTGGCCAGCGCCGCAGTCGCCGGCTCGGCAGCCACCGTGGCCAGTGCCGGCGTGGCCGGGTCGGCAGCCACCGTGGCCAGTACCGCCGTGGCCGGATCGATTGCCACGGCCGGCAGCGCGGCCGTCGCCGGAAGTATCGTCACCGCGATGTCACTCGCGGTTGCCGGGAGCATCGCATGTATGGCGTGTGCGTTCTGCAAGCGTTGTGTCGCGTGCCTGGGTTGCGTCGGTTGCACGAACTGCGTCGGATGCGTGGGGTGCTACAACTGCTCGGGCCTGCGCTTTGCCGTCGGGCTCCGCGACGTGCACCTCTAATCCTGCGACGTCCGCATCAACACGCCGCTGTAGGCCGACCCCGCTGGTCGTGGCACAACGCTCTGCGGGTATCCGCGCCACGGACGGGGGCGGTTCCGTACCGAGACTCAGACGAGAACACCCCCGGCCACTGGGACCGGGGGTGTTTCCGTACTGCTTGATCTAGTGATGGTGGTGATGACCGTGGCCATGATCGTCATCGCCGTGGCTTACTTTCTCGACAATTGCGGTCTCGGTAGTGAGCACCATCCGAGCTACCGACGCCGCATTGAGCACCGCCGACCGGGTGACCTTGACCGGGTCGATGACGCCGTCGGCGACCAAGTCGCCATAGCTGAGCGTCTCCGCGTTCAGTCCCTGCCCCGCGGGCAGCTCACTGACCTTGTTGACCACGACCGAGCCGTCCAGTCCGGCGTTGGTGGCGATCCAGTAGAGCGGTGCGGCCAGCGCCTCGCAGAACACGTCGACTCCCACTGCCTCGTCGCCTGTCAGCGACGCACGCAGTTCCTTCAGCACCTTGCGGGCCTGGATGAGCGCCGATCCACCGCCTGGGACGGTGCCCTCCTCGACGGCGGCCTTGGCGGCCGCGACGGCGTCCTCGACGCTTTCCTTGCGCTCCTTGAGCGCGGTCTCGGTGGCCGCACCCACCTTGATGACGGCCACCCCGCCGGCCAGCTTGGCCACCCGCTCCTGCAGCTTCTCGCGATCCCAGTCGGAGTCGCTGTCGTCGATCTCGGCGCGCAGCTGCTTGATGCGGTTGGCAACAGCTTCCGCGGAGCCCCCGCCGTCGACGACGACCGTGTCGTCCTTGCTGACCACGACACGGCGAGCCGAGCCCAGCACCTCCGGGCCGACCTCCCGCAGCAGCATGCCGGCGTCAGGATTGACCACCTGGCCGCCCGTCACCACCGCCAGGTCCTCGAGGAATGCCTTGCGCCGGTCGCCGAAGAACGGCGACTTGACCGCGACCGCTTTCAGCGTTTTGCGGATGGAGTTGACGACTAGCGTCGCCAAAGGCTCGCCCTCGATATCCTCGGCGATGATCAACAGCGGTTTGCCCGATTCGGCAACCTTCTCGAGCATGGGCAGCAGGTCGGGCAGCGAGCTGATCTTGTCTTGGTGCAACAGGATCAGCGGGTCCTCGAGCACGGCCTCCTGGGCGTCGAAGTCGGTCACGAAATACGCCGACAAGAAGCCCTTGTCGAAGCCGACACCCTCGGTGAACTCCAGCTCGGTGCTCAGCGTCGACGATTCTTCGACGCTGACCACGCCGTCGTGGCCGACCTTGCTCATAGCTTCGCCGACCAGCTCACCGATCTGCTGGTCGCGCGAGGAAACCGTCGCCACCTGGGCGATCGCATTCTTGCCGGACACCGGGGTGGCCGACGCAAGCAGCGCCTCGGACACCGCGTCGGCGGCCTTGCTGATGCCCGCGCCAAGCTCGATCGGGTTGACGCCGGCAGCGACAAGGCGCAAGCCGCCCTTGACCAGCGCTTGTGCCAGCACGGTCGCGGTGGTGGTGCCGTCACCGGCGACGTCGTTGGTCTTGGTGGCCACTGACTTCACCAGCTGGGCGCCCAGGTTCTCGAACGGGTCTTCCAGGTCGATCTCACGTGCGACGGTGACACCGTCGTTAGTGACTACGGGCCCGCCGAAGGCCTTGGCCAGCACCACATGCCGGCCGCGCGGCCCCAGTGTCACCCGCACCGCGTCGGCGAGGGTGTTCACGCCGGCCTCGATGGCGCGACGCGCGGTTTCGTCGTACTCAATCAGCTTGCTCATAAGGCTCCTTTAGGCCCGGCGACGATGCAGGCCGGGCAAATACGCATGCCGCCCCGGAAATCACCCGCATTTGAGCGCGGGGATCGCCGGGGCGGAACACGGGTCTTTACTTGGAAACGATAGCCAGCACGTCACGTGCCGACAGGATCAGGTATTCCTCGCCGCCGTACTTGATCTCGGTGCCGCCGTACTTGCTGTAGATGACGGTGTCACCCTCCGACACGTCCAGCGGGATCCGCTTGTCACCGTCCTCGTCCCACCGGCCGGGGCCGACTGCGACGACGGTGCCTTCCTGCGGCTTCTCCTTGGCGGTGTCAGGAATGACCAGACCAGACGCGGTCGTGGTCTCGGCCTCGTTGGCCTGCACGAGAATCTTGTCCTCGAGTGGCTTGATCTTCACCTTCGCCACGATTGGAGCCCTCCACTATTTGGATCGGGTCCGGACTTGTCGTCCGGACCGGAGTTGGCGGTCGGTCCGGGGCTTGGCCCGAACCGTCCGAATTATCAGGTGATTCGGCATTCTTCCGTACCCTCGCGCCGTCGTCGCGGGTGCCGACACAAGGGATTGTCCGATTGCCACCTAGCACTCTATACATGAGAGTGCTAGCACTCAAGGCCGCCCCGTTGCTTCCCCGTCGGCAGGCCCGACGACCTCACCAACCGATCCCAGCCCAGTACCTGATGCTGACCAGCACGTGAGCCGACGGGATCACCGGGCGATCCCGAACAGCCAGCAGGCACGCGGCGGCGCACCACCCGCAGGCAGACGCCATAACAGGCCCAAGAATCCGTCAAGTGCTAATAATGTCAAGTGCTAATAATGAGCTCATCCCGCACCGCCGGCGTATCCACGCTGATCGTCGCGGCCGCCATCGGATTGGCCGGGGTCGCTCACGCCGACCCGAACGGCCAAATGTACGGCAACCCCGCAGCCGCCGCACCCTACTGGCGCTACCAGCACCAGGAAGACTGCGGCCTAATATCCGTCGCCGACGTGGTCGGCCAGCTCACCGGCAGAGAACCCACCCAAATCGGTATCGAGTTGCGCGGCATATTCACCAAAAGCGAAGCCCACCGCGGCGACATCTACCTCTTTGACGGCACCTCCCCCGAAGACCTGGTCGTGCTGCTGCAGAAATACGGCATCCAATCCGACCTCACGACCGGCAACACCATGGAGGCACTGGAGCAGGACCTGGCCGGCGGCCACAAAGTGATCGCCGCGGTCAACGCCGAAACTATCTGGAACTACCCCCCGGGCAAGGGGCAGCGGACCGACGCCGACCACGCCGTCGTCGTCACCGGAGTCGACACCCGCACCGACATCGTCCACCTCAACGACAGTGGCACCCCCAACGGCCGCGACGAGCAGATCCCCATGGCTACCTTCACCCAAGCCTGGGCAACCAGCAACGACCTGCTCATCGTCACCCAAGAAACCGGGAACTAACGAACGCACGCCATCGACCGTCAGGGCGGCTGCCCGTGCACCACCGGCAGACCCGGGTCACTGGGCACATCCAGCGGTGACGGCGGCGCCCCCGCGGCCACCAGATGCGCGGCGAACGAAGCGATCATCGCCCCGTTGTCGGTGCACAGCCGTGGCCTGGGGATCCGCAGCGTCAGGCCCGCCGCCGCACACCGCTGCGCCGCCAACTCCCGCAACCGCGAGTTCGCGGCCACTCCCCCCGCGATCAGCAGGGTCGACACGCCGAGCCCGGTTGCCGCACGTACCGCCTTCATCGTCAGCACGTCGGCAACCGCTTCCTGGAAGCCGGCGGCGATGTCGGCGGTCGCCGCGTCCGGGTGGCTTTCCACATACCGCGCGACGGCGGTTTTGAGCCCGGAGAAGCTGAACGCGTACGGGTCATCGGCCGGTCCTGTCATGCCGCGCGGGAACGCGATGGCGTCCCGATCGCCGGTGCGAGCCAGGTCGTCGAGCACCTTGCCGCCCGGATAGCCCAATCCCAGCAGCCGCGCCACCTTGTCGTAGGCCTCGCCGGCGGCGTCGTCGACGGTGCTGCCCAGCTCGATGATCGGCTCGCCGAGCGAACGCACATGTAACAGGTGGGTATGTCCCCCGGACACCAGTAGTGCCACGCACTCGGGCAGCGGACCGTGTTCGTACACGTCGGCGGCCAGGTGCCCGCCCAGGTGGTTCACGGCGTAGAACGGCACTCCCCAGGCAGCCGAATACGCCTTGGCCGCCGCCACTCCCACCAACAAGGCGCCGGCCAGTCCGGGCCCGATAGTGGCACCGACGATGTCAGGTCTTTTCAGGCCGGCGGCCGCCAGTGCGCGGCGCATGGTGGGACCGAGCGCCTCCAGGTGCGCCCGTGAGGCGATCTCGGGGACCACGCCGCCGAACCGGACGTGCTCGTCGACGCTGGATGCCACCTCGTCGGCCAACAACGTCACAGTGCCGTCGGCGTCGAGGCGCGCGATGCCGACACCGGTTTCATCGCAAGAGGTTTCGATGGCCAAGATGATCGTCAACGCGCCTCCCGCCGCATCGTGTAAGCATCGGCGCCGCTGACTCGGTAATAGCGCCGGCGCAGGCCGATCTGCTCGAAACCGACGCTGCGGTACAGCGCGATGGCCGCGTCGTTGTCGGTACGGACCTCCAGGTAGATGACTCCGCCGTCGGCGAAATTCAGCAGGTCGTCGAGCAGCCGGCGGCCGATGCCCTGTCCCTGGTATACCGGGTCCACGCCGATGGTGTGCACCTCGTACTCGAACGGCGGTGTGCGGCCCAACCGCGAGATACCGGCGTAACCGACCAGCGTGCCTGCGATGCGCGCGCCCACGTAATGGTTGTGGGTACTGGCCAGTTCGCGGTTGAACGCCGCCGCCGGCCACGGGTCGTCGCCGTCGAACAGCTGGGCCTCCAGCTGGGCGCACCGCTCAGCGTCGGCGGGCGTCAGCGCGCCGATGGTCACGGGCTCGCTGCCGGCGGTCATCGACGAGCTGCCAAGGGCTTGGCGTCGGGCCGGCGCAGATATAGCGCGACCAGCGGCGCCGGGTTATCCGACCAGTCGGACACCGCTGCGACCAGCCCGGCCGGTGTCGGGTAGACGGGCCCGCACCGCGGCAGCACGAACAGCGCGGCGTGCTCAGGCGAGCCGGCGACCGCCCGCGCTGTGCCGAGGTCGACGTCGGCCGGGGCATTGACCGCCGGACCGTCGGTGCGGACCCCGTCGCGGTAGCTGGCCCAATAGACCTCGCGCCGGCGGGCGTCGGTGACCACCAGCGTGTCGCCGGTAGTTCGCACTCCGATGGCGTCCAAGCTGCACACGCCGTGCACCGGGATGCCCAGCGCATGCCCGTATGCGGCGGCGGTTGCCATCCCGACACGCAGACCGGTGAACGGGCCGGGGCCACAGCCCACCACGACGGCATCGAGGTCGCTCATGGTCAGCGTGGCGTCGGCGAGGGCGGCCAGCACGTTTGGAGTGAGCCGTTCGGCGTGTGCCCGGGCGTCGACGGTGACCCGCTCGGCCAGCACGGCGCATTCGGAACCATCGAGCTGCCACGATGCCCGCCGTCACCGCCGGGGTGGCGGTGTCGAGGGCGAGGATCAGGCTCATGAGTGGCCCCGTGAACAGGCCCACTGCCAGGTCGCGATCCGCACCTCGGAGTGGCTGACCCGCTCTAGACGGATGTCGAGGTGCCGTTCGGAGAGGCGCTCAGCCAGGCCCTCGCCCCACTCCACCACGACGACCGCGTCGTCAAGATCGGTGTCGAGGTCCAGCGAATCGAGCTCACCGAGCAGGTCGGCGCCGCGGTGATCCAGCAACCGGTACATGTCGACGTGAATCATTGCCGGCGCGCCGGGCCGCCGCGGCGGGTGCACCCGCGCCAGCACGTAGGACGGTGACGTGACCGGGCCGTCGACATCCATCGCCGCGGCAATACCCTTGGCCAGCACGGTCTTTCCCGCACCGAGCGGACCGGAGAGCACCACCACGTCGCCAGCCCGCAGCTGCTCACCCAACCGCGACCCCAGCGCAACGGTGTCCTCGACGCGCTCGCATGTGGCTGTTCCCTGCTGCTCAGCCACGGCGCCGGAACCGTTCCCGGAATCGCCGGTGCCGCAGGGCCATCTTGCCCGGAACGGCCCGGTTGACCAGCCGGACCAGCCCGTCGTTGATGGCATCGGGTTTGTCCAGCAGCGCCAGGTGACTGGCCCCGGTGACGATGACCAGCTCGGATAACGGCAGCGAGGCCGCCATCTTCCGCGAGTACTCGTCCGGGGTGAGCAGGTCGTGGTCACCGCATGCGATCAGGGTCGGGATCCGTAGCAACGTCCACAGCCCAGCGGTTTCGTCGTGGGTTTCCAGGGCATCCAGGAAGCCCACCAAGGTGGGGATCGGGGTGCCGTTCATCATCCGCTGGGAGAACGCGTCCAGGCTCCGGCTGACGTGCAGGTCGCTGAAGGACGCGGCCCGCAAAACCGGGCCGATCAGTGACCGTGACACGTTGCGGCCGCGATGTATCAGCTTAGGCGCGGACCGGGCGGTGAACCGGACCGCTTCCAGCGCAGGGTTTTTCAGGATCTCGCCCAGCGGTGATCTGGTCACCCCTTCGGCGGCAGAGGAAATCAGCGCGACGCCGACGATCCGGCGTCCGTACTGCTCGGGGAACTGGCGGGCATGCGACAACACCGTCATGCCGCCCATCGAGTGGCCGACCAGCACGACCACCCCGCGCGGCGCGATCACTTTCAGCACGCTTTCCAGGTCCTTGCCGAGTTGGGTCAGCGTGTAGGTCTCGGGCGCGCCTTCGCCGGACCGCCCGTGCCCGCGCTGGTCGTAGAAGACCATCCGGACGCGCGGACCCAATTGCTCGGGGAGCCGCATCCGCTGAAAATGAAAGGCGCCCATACGCAGACAGAATCCGTGGACGAAGACCATGGTCACCTGCGCGTCCACCGGGCCGACTTCGCGGACCGCCAACGGCACCCCGTCGGGCGTGGTCACCACATAGCTGCGGTCGTCGTACAGCCTCTCGAAATCCTCATCGGCGTAGGGGTCTTCGCGAGCGGTGGCCCGTTGGGCCATGGAACGGCGGGCCGAGGCTCCGACGATGGTGGCGACGGCGGTCAGCCCGGCGCCTCCCGCAAGCCAAGCCCTGCCCCTGTGGCGCCTGCGGGTTTCGTCAGGGCTCAACGGTTTCGGCCTCGCAGTAGGTCCTGGTGATGCGCCCCCGGGGGCTGGTCACCACTTCGTAGTGGATGGTACCGAGCAGATCGGCCCAGTCCTGTGCGGTGGGTTCGCCTGCGCTGCCCGGCCCGAACAGGATCGCCTCATCGCCTTCGGCCACATCGATCGGCCCGGGACCCAGGTCGACGAGGAACTGGTCCATGCAGATCCGCCCGACGCCGGGCCGCCGCCTGCCGTTGATCAGCACGTCCAAGCGTCCGCCCAGCGACCGGAACACGCCGTCCGCATAGCCGATCGGCAGCAGCGCCAGATTGGTGTCACGCTCCGCGATCCAGGTGTGGCCATAAGACACGCCTTCGCCGGCACGAATCGACTTCACCAGCGCGACAACGCATTTCACCGTCATCGCCGGTACCAGCCCCATGTCACCGAGCTCAGGCACGGGGCTCAGACCGTACACCGCGATACCGGGCCGCACCAGATCGAAGGCCAGGTCGGGACGACGACATCGTGGCCGACGAATTCGACAGATGCGCAACCTCGAACCGCACCCCCTGGTTGCGCGCCTGCGCCAGCATGTCGGCGAACCGTTGGGCCTGAACGTCATTGATGGGATTGTCCGGTTGGTCGGCATAAACCATGTGCGACATCAGCCCCCGCAGCCGGATGGCGTCCTCGGCGACGGCCTGGCGCAACGCGGTCAACATCGACGGGTATTGCGCCGGGGCGACACCGTTGCGGTTCAGCCCGGTGTCGACCTTGACGGTCACCGTCGCCGTCCGGCCGGTCCGGCGTACCGCGTCCAGCAGCTCGTCGAGCTGGCGCTCCGAGGACACGGCGATCTCCACGTCGGCCAGCAGCGCGGGCCCGAAGTCGATGCCGGGCGGGTGCAGCCAGGCCAGCACCGGTGCGGTGATTCCGTCAGCGCGCAGTGCCAGTGCCTCGTCGATGGTGGCGACACCCAGCTCGGCCGCTCCGGCGGCCAACGATGCGCGGGCGACCTGGGTGGCACCATGGCCATAGCCGTCGGCCTTGACGACAGCCATCACCTGCGCGGGGCCGGCGTGCTCGCACAGCACCCGCACGTTGTGCTCAATGGCACCCAGGTCCACGACGGCCTCGGCGAGGACGCCCGGCGTCAGGGATATCGGCGTAACGGCCAACGAAGTCGTGCTCCCACCATCTGTGTGTCAGTTCGCTGCCGACATTCTCCCAGAGCCGCGCGTCAGTGCGCGAAGTGCTGGGCGTCGTAGTGCCCGCCCGGCTTGAGCTTGTCCAGCGTTGTCAGTGCGGTGACGGCGTCGTCGTGCAGCGCCCGGGCCAGGTCGGCGGAGAGTCCTTCCCGCACCACGATGCGCAGCACGGAGACGTTGGTGGCGTTGTCGGGCATGGTGTAGGCGGGCACCTGCCAGCCGTAGGTCCGCAGCTCGTGGGAGACGTCGAACTCGGTGTACCCGCGGTCTTTGGCGAGCCGGAAGCTGACCACCGGGATCGCCGAACCGTCCGAGATCAGCTCGCAGTGTTCACTTTCGTGCAGCTGCTCACCCAGCCACCGCGCAGTCAGCGACAAGGTCTGCATGACCTTGGTGTACCCCTCCCTGCCCAGCCGCAGGAAGTTGTAGTACTGGCCGACCACCTGGTTGCCGGGGCGGGAGAAATTCAGCGTGAAGGTTGGCATGTCGCCGCCCAGGTAGTTGACCCGGAAAACCAGTTCGTCGGGCAGGTACTCGCCGCTGCGCCACACGACGAATCCGATGCCGGGGTATGTCAGCCCGTACTTGTGGCCGCTGACGTTGATCGACACCACCCGGGGCAGCCGGAAATCCCACACCAAGTCGGGATGCAGGAACGGCACCACGAAGCCTCCGCTGGCCGCGTCGACGTGCACCGGGACGTCCACACCCCCGCCGGCCGCCAGTTTGTCCAGCGCCGCACAGATCTGCGCGATGGGTTCGAGTTCACCGGTGTAGGTGGTGCCCAGGATCGCCACCACGCCGATGGTGTCCTCGTCGACGGCCTCGACGACCTGTTCGGGGGTGATGACGTAGCGCCCCTCCTCCATCGGCAGATAGCGCGGTTCGACATCGAAGTAGCGGCAGAACTTCTCCCATACCACCTGCACGTTCGAGCCCATCACCAGATTGGGCTTCCGGCCTTCCCAGCCCTTCCCGACCTTTTGGCGCCAGCGCCATTTCATCGCCAGCCCGCCCAGCATGACCGCCTCACTGGAGCCGATGGTGGACACCCCGCAGGCGCTGGAGGGGTCGTCGTCTCGCAGGCGTTCGGCATGAAACAGGTCGGCCACCATACACACGCAGCGCTGCTCAATGGCCGCGGTGGCCGGATATTCGTCCTTGTCGATCATGTTCTTGTCGAACGTCTCGGCCATCAGTTTCCCGGCCTCGGGATCCATCCAGGTAGTGACGAAAGTGGCCAGGTTCAGCCGCGAACTGCCATCGAGCATCAACTCGTCGTGGATGAATCGGTACGCGGCCTCGGGATCCATCGACTCCTCAGGCAGCCGCAATGCGGGTACCGGCGCGGTAAACATGCGGCCGGTGTAGGCGGGAGCGATCGCATGCGCGGGCACGGACGGGTGGCTGCGGGACACGGCGGATCCTTTCGTTGTGGTGGGCTCAGCGCTACAGGGCGGCCAGGGCGGCCCTGATGTGCGGGACGATTCGTGACGACGACGTCGGCGCGTCACCGGGCCCCGGGTCGGCGGCCGACAGCGCCGCCGCGCGCGCGTGCACGAAGGCCGCGGCCGCGGCCGCCTCGGCTGCCGGCAGACCTGACGCCAGCAGCGCGCCGATCATCCCGGACAGCACGTCGCCGGAGCCGGCGGTGGCCGCCCAGGACTGCCCGGCCGGATTGAGGTAGACCCGGCCGTCCGGGTCGGCGATGACGGTGACATTCCCCTTGAGCAGCACGGTGGCGCCGAACGTGTCGGCCAGCTTGCGGCACGCGCCGACCCGGTCGTCGCCGGGCGGGTTCCCGGCCAGCCGGGCGAATTCACCGGCGTGCGGAGTCAGCACCGTCGGCGCATTGCGGTTGACCACGAGCTCGGGGTGGGACGCCAGCATGGTCAGCCCGTCGGCATCGACGATCACCGGCAGGTCGGTATCCAGCGCGAACCACAACGCGACGGCCCCCGTGTCGTCGGTGCCCACTCCCGGCCCGACGACCCAGGCCTGCACCCGCCCGGCCGATGCCGGGGTGGGCGATGCGATCACCTCGGGCCAATGCGCGAGCACCTCGCTGTGCGCGCTGCCGGCGTAGCGGACCATGCCGGAGGTGGCCGCGACGGCGGCACCGGTGCACAGCACGGCCGCACCCGGATACGTCGACGAGCCGGCCATCACCCCGGTCACGCCCTGGGTGTACTTGTCGTCGCGGGGACCGGGTACCGGCCAGCGCGCGGCCACGTCGGCGGCCTCGAAGCCCAGCACGTCGGTGTCCGGCAGCTCGAGCCCGATATCGATCAGCCTGACACGGCCACAGTCGGCGAGCGCGTGCACGGGTTTGAGCCCGCCGAAGGTGACAGTCAGCGCGGCGTGCACCGCGGGACCGGTGATGGCGCCGGTCGCCACGTCGATGCCGCTGGGGATGTCGACGGCGACCACCGGGATCGCGTGGGCATCGACCGTGGCGAACACCTCGGCGGCTGCCGGTCGCAGCGGTCCCGAGCCGGAAATGCCCACCACCCCGTCGATGACGAGATCGGTTGCTGCCGAGATGCTTTCGACGATGCGGCCACCGGCTTTGGTGAACGCCGCCAGCCCCTTGCGGTGGGTGTGCTCCGGATTGAGCAGCACCGCATCGGCAGCCGCGCCGCGACGGCGTACGAAGGTCGCCGCCCACAGCGCATCACCGCCGTTGTCTCCCGAGCCGACGACCGCGCACACCCGGCGGCCGACAACACCGCCCGTGCGGGCGGTCAGTTCCCCGATGATCTCGGTGGCCAGCCCGAAGGCCGCACGTCTCATCAGGGCACCGTCGGGCAGGCTGGCCAATAGCGGCGCTTCGGCGTCGCGGATCGCGTCTACGTAGTAGTAATGCCGCATCCACGCCAGCATTCCATGCTCGCGGCTGGTTCGTTTCGCCGATACCGGAGCTGCGCACAGCACACGCCCAGGAAGCTCGCCGTAGATTCGGTTTTAGCGACGATCGGAGGGCGACATGGCACGTACCGATGACGACACCTGGGACCTGGCCACTAGCGTGGGCGCCACCGCAACCGGCGTCGCGGTGGGACGCGCTCTGGCCAGCCAAGGCGACAACCCACTTATCAATGACCCGTTCGCAGCGCCGCTGGTTCGCGCGGTGGGGGTGGACTTCTTCACCCGACTGGTCAACGGCGAGTTGGATCCCACACAGGTCGACGACAACCGCGGGTGGGGAATGGCGCGAATGCGCGACATGATGGCTATCCGCACCCGATTCTTTGATGACTTCTTCATGGCGGCGACCAACGATGGGATCCGCCAGGCGGTGATCTTGGCCTCCGGGCTGGACGCGCGCGCCTACCGGTTGTCATGGCCGGCTGGAACCACCGTCTACGAGATCGACCAGCCGCAGGTCATCGAGTTCAAGACCAAAACATTGGCGGACCTGGGTGCCGCTCCCACAGCTGACCGGCGGGCGGTGGCTATCGATCTGCGCCATGACTGGCCGGCCGCGCTGAAGGGGGCCGGTTTTGATCCCACCCAGCCCGCTGCGTGGAGCGCGGAGGGGCTGATGCCGTTCTTGCCGCCCGAAGCCCAGGACAGGTTGCTTGACAACATCACCCTGCTGAGCGCAGCTGGAAGCCGGCTGGCCACCGAGAACCTGCCGAACGCGAGCCAGGAGGTGCCGATGATGGCGGCCCGCATGCGCGAGGTCACCGATCGTTGGCGCGAACACGGCTTCGACGTCGAGATGACGGACCTGTGGTATCCCGGCGATCGCACCGAAGTGCTCGAATATCTGGGCACCCGCGGATGGCAGACAGCCGCTACCCGCATAGCGGAACTGTTTGCCGCCCATGGTCTTTCACTACAGACCGACGACGAAGACGAGGCGGCGATGTTGGCCTCGCGGGCCTACGTCACCGCCATCCGAACCTGACCCGGGCCAGGCCGAAGCCTCGCGGCTGCCGCGTCTGCGCAGCAGCTTGGGGAGTCGCGCCGGATTAATTGGACGGCCCTTGTGATGTCGGGCCATCGGGTAGAAACAGAGGCCGATCAAGATCGAGCTGAAGTGACCGATCGCGGTGTAGTTCAGGTTGTTGAGGTCGATCCGGGTGAGCGGGAAACCAAAGATGACGATCAGGATCGCAAGATAGCCCCATCGCCATGGCGACGCGATGTGATAGGTGAGCACCGCCATCACCCCGACGAGGAAGTAGCTGACCCCGATGTCGCGAGCGTGCATCAGCTTCTCGGGCGCCTGGTGATAATCGATCGCCAGCTTGAGCAGGCCCTCGCTGATATACGTAGCACCGACGTGCGCAGTCAATCCCACAGTGAGCCAACGCAACTGGCCAAGCCAATGCTCGGCGGGCGCGAGAAACAGGGTGAACAACACAAGGTACGGTGCCCAGTATTTACCGTCGATCCAGAACAGGCTGTAAATCAGCACTTCCAGCGGATCTTTTAACAAGTGGTGGATGCTGGTGGAGCCATCGAGGACCACGACGTGGTACTCCCGCTTAGTGAGATGGCGCTGAATGATCGTCGTGATCAGCAGCACGAACAGCCACCCGTAGGTCAACGGCGCGCTGCTGACAAAATGCCATACCGCGATGGCCCATGTCCTCAGGCGCGCTGGCACGGATTCGTTTGGCATGGCGTCCACCATCGCATGCTCGACCGCTTATCGGCGCGAATCCCGGGTCAGCGCGCGGCGCGATCCTGAAAACAGGCCTCGGCGAACGCCCGCATCGAAGGGAACTCCCAGTCCGGCGCGACCGAAGTGGTAGGGGCGGGGGTGGCGCCCCAGCCGGGCCGGTCCTGGCGGCGGTTGATCCAGACCGTTGCCAGCCCGGCCGCCTTGGCGGGAACGTGGTCATGGAACAGGCTCTGTGCGACGTGCAGCAGCCTGTCGCTGCCGATGCCGTGTTGGGCGGCGCGGGCGAGCAGCACCTCGAAGTTCCGCGCCGACGGTTTGTAAGAGCCGACATCCTGTGCGGTGATGATCTCGGTGAACGACACACCGAGGTGCTGGTTGCTGCCATGAAACGACGCGCGGTCAACGTTGGATAACACAATCAACGTGTAGTGCTCCGCGAGCGATGCCAGCGCCGCATGGGAATCGGGGAACGCCGGCCAGTCCGGTACCGACGCCGCGAGCCGCTCCGCCTCTGCCCGGCTCACCGGCACGCCGAGATCGTGCCCGACCGCCATCATGCTCCGCGCCACGACGTCGGGGTAGCGGGCGCTCGGCGTTTGCGCCTCGATCCGCGTCTCGTGCCGGCCGTAGGCGGCCAGCAGTCGCTCGTCGTCGATGTCGAGATCGTGATCCCGGGCCCATGGCCGGAGTACGGCGGAGATGCCCATCTCCCAGTCGATGAGAGTCCCGTAGCAGTCGAAGCTCAAACCCTGGAAGTCGGACAACCTCATCGTGCTCCCTCTGCCCGTCCAGACTTGAAGACAGTCGTTGCAGATCCGCGAAGTCCGGACGTTGAGTACCTGCAACAGCGCATCCGCTTTCGCGGCACTGAAACTACACATGCGACACGCCCCGAGAAACCTCGCGGTGGGTTAAGTCTCGACTCGGAAAGAGGCGACTATTCGACCGTGACCGACTTGGCCAGGTTTCGCGGCTTGTCGACGTCGTAACCGCGGGCCTGCGCCACCGACGCGGCGAACACCTGAAGCGGGATCGTCGACAGTAGCGGCTGCAAAAGTGTTGAAACCGAGGGGATTTCGATCAAGTGGTCGGCATAGGGACGCACGGTGTCGTCGCCCTCCTCGGCGATCACGATGGTGACCGCGCCGCGGGCCTGGATCTCCCGGATATTGGACAGCAGCTTGGCGTGCAGCGTGGCCGCGCCCTTGGGCGAGGGCATCACGACGATGACGGGCAAGTCGTCTTCGATCAACGCGATCGGGCCATGCTTGAGCTCGCCCGCGGCGAATCCCTCGGCGTGTATGTAGGCCAGTTCCTTGAGTTTCAGCGCGCCTTCCAGCGCTACGGGGTAGCCGACATGGCGACCCAGGAACAGCACGGTCGAGGATTGGGCAAACTGATATGCCAGGTCGGCCACCGGCTCGATCGCCGCGATCACCCGGGCCACCAGGTCTGGCATCACTTCCAGCTCGCGGTACTCGCGCTCGACCTCGTCGGGGTACTTGGTGCCGCGAGCCTGCGCCAGTGCCAGGCCGACCAGGTAGTTGGCGGCTATCTGAGCCAGGAAGGTCTTCGTTGAGGCCACGCCGATCTCCGGGCCGGCGCGGGTGTAGAGCACCGCATCGCACTCGCGCGGGATCTGCGAGCCGTTGGTGTTGCAGATCGCCAGCACCTTGGCCTTCTGCTGCTTGGCATGCCGGACCGCCTCTAGGGTGTCGGCGGTTTCACCGGACTGCGAGATGGCGACCACCAGCGTGCTGCGGTCCAGCACTGGGTCGCGGTAGCGGAATTCGCTGGCCAGCTCCACTTCCACCGGCAGCCGCGTCCAGTGCTCGATCGCGTATTTCGCGAGCAGCCCGGAGTGATACGCGGTACCGCAGGCGACGACGAAAACCTTGTCGATCTCGCGCAGTTCCTGGTCGCTCAATCGCTGTTCGTCGAGCACGATGCGGCCGTCCACGAAATGCCCGAGCAGCGTGTCGGCGACCGCGGCGGGCTGCTCGGCGATCTCCTTGAGCATGAAGTATTCGTAGCCGCCCTTTTCGGCGGCGGCCAGGTCCCAGTCAATGTGGAATTCGCGGTATTCGACGTCTTCGTTGCCGTCGAAGTCGGTGATCCGGTAGCCGTCGGCGGTAAGCTCCACAGCCTGGTCCTGCCCGAGTTCGACCGCATTGCGGGTGTGCTCAATGAAGGCGGCCACGTCGGAGCTGACGAACATCTCGCCGTCGCCGATCCCGAGCACCAGCGGTGTCGACCGGCGCGCGGCGACGATGGTGCCGGGCTCGTCGGCGTTGGCGAACACCAGGGTGAAGTGGCCCTCTAGCCGGCGCAGCACGGCCAGCACCGAAGCAACAAAGTCACCGGCCGTCTCGCCGCGGCGGTATGCCTGTGCGACCAGGTGCACCGCGACCTCGGTGTCGGTGTCGCTGGCGAATTCCACGCCGGCGGTCTCCAGCTCGTGGCGCAGGGTAGCGAAGTTCTCGATGATGCCGTTGTGGACGACGGCGATCTTGCCGGCGGCGTCGCGATGCGGGTGCGCGTTGCGGTCGGTGGGGCGACCGTGGGTGGCCCAGCGGGTGTGGCCCAGGCCGGTGGTGCCGGTCAGCGACGCCGGCGCCATTTCGGCCACCGCCTCCTCCAGGTTGGCCAGCCGGCCGGCGCGGCGACGCACGGTCAGTTTGCCGTTCCCGTCGACCAGTGCGATTCCCGACGAGTCGTAGCCGCGGTACTCCATCCGGCGCAGCGCGTCCATGACGACCTCGCAGGCAGGACGCTGCCCGACGTAGCCGACAATTCCGCACATTCTGACCAGGGTAGTGCAGTCGGCCTGTGGGGACAGCTGAATACACACAGCTGACCTTGGGTCGCGCAGCCGCGAGGGCCAGGAGGCTGGGCGGGACCCTTCGGCACAATGCCGCTGGCAGGTGTCCGGAACCAATTCAATTCATATCAGCTTCATAAACAACAGAAGCTTTTTTCACCTGATGTATTTCTGACGTTTTCAATTGCTTAAGTGCGCCAACAAGGTGTGCACCTACACTTCGGAACGTCGGCTAGGTCTGGCAACCACGGAGGAATCCGGAAGCCAGCAGAAAGGACAAAGGTGTTGACGCTCGCCTGATCACCACTGCACAAGGTTTTGGAAACGACCGCTATAGACGAATAGTGCTGCAGGTTAAGGTTTTAGCCGTGGCAGATGATTGCTGCACAACCGCGTAACTATTCTTCGTCAACAGCTTTTCAGCAGATATCAATGCCGATAGTCCAGCTACCCAGTAACCGCGTTCGGACGGTGTGCCACGGATTCTAGTGGTGCAGATGTTCGCAGGACGCGCAATCGCATAAATGTTAATTCGGGAATCCGACAGCGGGTCACATCGGAACGCAGGACTTTTGATCTGCTCGCCGGCACGCCATCTTCCAGGAGACAACCATGACTGCCGTTCTGTACGACGATGTGGTGACGGTGCCACCTGCGCCAAGGCCGACGTTGGCGCCCGCGCCAAAACAAGCGTCAAAGCGGCTTCATCAACCGCCGATCGGCGCCGGCAGCGACCCATTGGTGGACGCGACCGCCCGTTTGCTGAGCATTCCGCTGCGCCAGCTGTATGCGGTGCTCTGGCGTGTAGGGCTGATCGAGGTCAGGGCGTAAGGAACACTGAGCGGTGTTCTGCCGGCCCGGCACACCACTGCAGTGCGCTAACGTCGACGGGTGGCCCGCATCCGCAAGCTCGTCGCAGCCCTCAGCCGCCGTGGCCCACATCGGGTTTTGCGCGGTGACCTGGCCTTTGCCGGTCTGCCAGGAGTGGTGTACACCCCCGAAGCGGGGCTGAACCTGCCCGGCGTCGCCTTCGGTCACGACTGGCTCACCGGTATCGCCCGCTACAGCGGCCTGCTGGAGCATCTGGCGTCGTGGGGCATCGTGGCCGGCGCTCCCGATACCCAGCGGGGCCTGGCGCCTTCGGTGCTGAACCTGGCCTTCGATCTCGGCACCGCCCTCGACATTGTGGCGGGTGTGCGCCTCGGGCCCGGCAACATCAGCGTGCATCCCGCCAAGCTCGGCGTGGTAGGCCACGGTTTCGGCGGCTCGGCCGCCGTGTTCGCCGCGGCCGGAATGCCGGCCAAGCCGGCAGCAGTTGCAGCGGTGTTCCCGACCGTCACCAGTCCCCCAGCCGAGCAGCCCGCCGCGACGCTGAAGGTTCCGGGTTTGATCCTGACCGCACCCAAAGATCCGAAAACGCTGAATTCCAACGCGCTGGCGCTTTCCCGCGCTTGGAACACGGCCACCCTGCGCATCGTCAGCAAAGCCGAACCCGGCGGGCTGGTGGAGGGCAGGCGACTGGCCAAAGTGTTCGGGCTGGCCGGCGCGCACCGACGCACGCAGCGATCGGTTCGGGCGCTGTTGACCGGGTACTTGCTCTATACGCTCGGCGGCGACAAGGCCTATCGCGACTTCGCCGATCCGGACGTGCACCTGCCCAAGACCAACCCGGTGGACCCCGAGGCCCCACCGGTCGCCCTTGAACAGAAGATCGTCGCGCTGCTGAAGTAATCCCCGCCGCGGCGCGCCGCTGTCGTCGTGATATCTGTCGTTGGTGCGAATCGGGATCGCTCTGGATTATTCGGGCGGCTTTCACGAAGCCGTCGACCGTGTCGTCGAACTCGAGAAGGCCGGCATCGACGTCGCGGCGGTGGCCGAGGCGTATTCCTTCGACGCCGTCAGCCAACTCGGGTATCTGGCCGCCAAGACACGCACCGTCGAATTGGCCTCGGGTGTGTTTCCTATCTACATCCGCACGCCGTCGCTGCTGGCGATGACCGCTGCGGGCCTGGACTTCGTGTCCGACGGCCGATTCCGTCTCGGGATCGGCACATCCGGACCTCAGGTGATGGAGGGGTTTCACGGCGTCGAGTTCGACGCGCCGTTGGGCCGCACCCGCGAGGTCGTGGAGATCTGCCGGAAGGTGTGGCGCCGGGAACGGCTACAATACGCCGGCAAGCACTATCAGATCCCGTTGCCCGCGGATCGCGGAACAGGTTTGGGCAAACCCCTTCAACTCATCAATCACCCTGTGCGCGAACGCATTCCGATAACGATCGCGGCGCTGGGACCGAAGAACGTCGAGCTCACCGCCGAGATCGCCGAGGGCTGGCAGCCCGTCTTTTACTATCCGGAGAAATCCGCTTCGGTCTGGGGTGACGCGCTGGCGGCCGGCGCGGCCAAACGGGATCCCGCACTGGGTCCGCTGGACGTCATGGTGCACGCGTCGCTGGCCATCGGCGACAACGTCGATGAGCGGCTGTCCTGGGTCAAGCCACAACTGGCGCTCTACATCGGTGGGATGGGCGCCAAGGGCCGCAACTTCTACCACAACCTTGCGACGCGCTATGGGTTCGGCGAGGTCGCGAACCGGATCCAAGACCTGTACCTGTCCGGCCGCAAGCATGAGGCCATCGACGCGGTGCCCCACGAATTGGTGCGCGGAATCTCGCTGATCGGCCCACGCGGATTCATCGCCGAACGCCTGGCCGCCTTCGCCGAGGCCGGCGTGACAACGCTGTTGGTAAGCCCGGTGACCGCCGACCCCGACGAATCCGTGCGCTATGTCGAGGAAGTACTCGAGCTGCGGCCCGCCTGACCCGTCACTGCCCCGCCTGCGGAAGCTGGTCTGCGGCGATTTCGCATGGCGTTGATCCCTCATTCACCGGAGGCACCGGTCCGCCGGTTCGCGGCGCGGCAACCGGCGCAGGCGCGTCGATCGGTGGCGGCTTCTCCACTAGCGCCGGCTCGTCCACTGGCGGCGGGGCGTCGACCGGTCGAGCCTCCTCGCTAGGCTTGGCCTCTTCGGTCTCTTCGACCTCTTCGGTCTCTTCAGGCTCGGCATCGGATTTGTCGTCGGCGTCATCGTGCTTGTCTTCAGTGTGGAAGGGATCCTCGTCGGAGGCATCCTCGTCGAACGGATCCTTGGTGCCAAGTGGATCGTCAAGCGCCGACGGATCGGCGAGCTGGTCGGCCACCGAACCCAGCAGCCCACCCATCGCATCGACAATCCGGCTGGCGAGCCCGCCAAGACCACCAAGACCGCTCAGTCCACCGCCCAGATCGCCCGCGGGCAAGGCCGAAGCATCGCCGAGTGCAGGTCCCAAGTCCGATACCGGCGTCGCCGGGGTCGTCGGCACCGGAGCCGGCGCGGCCGTCGTCGAGGTCGGCGCCGGCGCAGGATCCGCCGGGGGCATAGCGGCCGCGGGCGCGACCGCCGGGGATATAGCGGCCGCGGGCGCGACCACGGCGGCCGATGCCGGTGCACTCGGCGGGGCCGACGGGAGCGGTTGTCCGCTGGGCACGAGATCGCCGGGAAACTCGAAGTACGCCGCCGGCGCGGCGGCCATCCTGTCGATGACCATGTCGTAGGACGTCGCAATCCCGGCCGATGTCGAACGCATCGCAGTTAGCCAGTCATTGCGAATATCGTTGTCCACGTAGGGCGTTATCTGTTGGCGAACCACCTCTTCGGCGCTCGGCCGATCCCCCACCCCAGTCGTTACCGCAGCGGCGGCGGCCAACCACGCCGATCGCTGCGTCTGCGTGCGGTCGTCGATGGCGATGGCAGTCGCGACTTTTGAGTCGAGCAGATACCACAGGTTGTCGCGCAGCGACTCGCACCGCTGGGCCGCCGCGCGGACTTCGGTGGCCACCGTGTTCCCGGCATCGCAATGACGCTGCAAAAACCGAACCGCCGAGTCGCCGCCCGGCCCCGTCCATGCCGCTGCCAGCTCGGCCACTTGGGCACGCTGCATCCGCAGGGCTTCCATGACCGCAGCGCCCGCTGCCCGCAACTGCGCACAGTCGCAGTCGAGCGCGTGCAGATCGAGGCCGTCTTCGCCGTCGTACCAATCGCGGATCTGGGAGGGGTGGGACGTCAAGTCGGGATGTTCGTAGCCCAGCGTCTGGCAAGCCCGCACGTAACTCTGAGTGTGCTCGACGGCAAGCTGGCCCTCAGCGAGGCGTTCGGCGACGTATAACCGGTCGGCCACGATCAAGCGATCCGCGCCGCGGCATACAGTTCGGCATCGGCATAGCGGTCGGCGCTGGCCCGCAGCGCAACGGCGATGTCGACAGTCGCCCGCGACCACTGCGACAACTGCGCCGCCAGTCGCTCCAGCTCGTGGTGCAGCGCATCGCCGCGCGCGGTGTGCGCCCGGCCGGCGCTGGCCCCGCTGAAAGCTAACCTCGCCATGTGGTCGCCCACGGCGCCGTCGATGAGTTCGGCGGCAGCGCCCAACTGGTCGGCGACCCTACGCGCCGCTGCGACGTCGACCCGGGTACGGACTCGACTATCGAATCTCATGCCTAATCCGACGCCCGACGCTCCGTCGGGGTTCCCGCGTGGGCGGATCAGCGCGTAGTGCTCACCGCTTCGGCGACTCGAGTAGCGATCCGATGAGCGACGGCTTCTTCGGGCGCTTCCACCATGACCCGGATCATTGGTTCAGTTCCCGAGGGGCGCAACAGGATTCGACCCATGTCACCCAGTTCGGCCTTGGCCGCCTCGACCGCGGTCTGCACCGAGGGCGCGGCGGCGGCGGTGGCTTTGTCGGCCACCTCGACGTTGATCAGCACCTGTGGCAACGAGTGCATCGCTGAAGCGAGATCGGCCAGCGACGAGCCGGTCTGCACCATGCGTGTCATCAATCGCAGCCCGGTGACGATGCCGTCTCCGGTGGAGCCCAGTACGGGCATCACGATATGGCCGGATTGCTCGCCGCCGAGGCTGTACTCGCCGGCCCGTAATTCCTCTAAGACGTAGCGGTCGCCGACGCCGGTCGTGCGCACGGTGATGCCGGCCGCGCGCATGGCCAGGTGTAGCCCGAGGTTGCTCATCACGGTGGTCACCAGTGTGTTGGAAGCCAGTTCGCCGGCCTCTTGCATCGCCAGCGCGAGCACGACCATGATCGCGTCGCCGTCGACGAGTTCCCCGTTGGCGTCGATGGCCATGCACCTGTCGGCATCGCCGTCGTGCGCCAGGCCCAGGTCGGCACCGTGGGCGATGACTGCTGCCCGCAGCGAATCCAGGTGTGTCGATCCGCAGCCGTCGTTGATGTTGAGTCCGTTGGGTTCGGCGTTGATCGCGATGACCCGGGCACCGGCCGCGCGGTAGGCGCGTGGTGCCGCCGTCGACGCCGCACCATGGGCGCAGTCGACGACCACGGTCAGGCCGTCCAGCGGGAGCGTGCTGGCCTTGCCCACCTGGCGCAGGTAGCGGTCCGCCGCATCCTCGGCGTCGATGACGCGGCCGATCCCGGCGCCGACCGGGCGCAACCCGGGTCCGGCCGCGACCAGTTCTTCGATCTGATCCTCGGTGTCGTCGTCCAGTTTGTGGCCGCCCGGGCCGAAGATCTTGATGCCGTTGTCGGGCATCGGGTTGTGCGACGCCGAGATCATCACCCCGAAGTCGGCGTCGTAAGCGCCGGTCAGGTAGGCCACCGCGGGGGTCGGAAGCACCCCGACCCGCAGCGCGTCGACACCCTCACTGGTCAGACCGGCGATCACCGCGGCTTCCAGCATCTCGCCGCTGGCCCGCGGATCGCGACCGATCACCGCGACTCGCCGGCCCGGTTCGCCTGAACTCGCCAGGCGCCGCGCCGCCGCGGCGCACAGCGCCAGCGCCAGCTCAGCGGTCAACTCGCGATTGGCGACCCCGCGAACACCGTCGGTGCCGAATAGTCGACCCATGCGGACAAACCTCTCACAGTTGGCGGTCGTGCACCTAATATGCCCTTAACTTTCTGGCCGAAACCATGCGCGCTTGTGCGCAGACACGCCGAAGACTGTGCACAACGATGCACTGTCGCGGCCAGAAAGTGATGACTGATCAGCGCTTGCTGTACTGCGGCGCCTTGCGCGCTTTCTTCAGGCCGTACTTCTTGCGCTCGACGGCACGCGGATCACGGGTGAGGAAGCCGGCCTTCTTCAAGGCGGGCCGGTCCTCCGGTGATGCCAGGATCAATGCTCGGGCGATGCCCAGGCGCAGCGCACCGGCCTGACCTGACGGACCACCGCCGTGCAGGAGGGCAAAGATGTCGAAGCTTTCCGCCCGGTCGACAGTGACCAGCGGAGCCTTGATGAGCTGCTGGTGCACCTTGTTCGGGAAGTAGTCCTCCAAGCTGCGGCCGTTGAGGTCGAACTTGCCGGTGCCGGGCACCAGGCGCACCCGCACCACGGCCTCCTTGCGGCGGCCGACGGTCTGGATGGGCCGCTCGAACACGAACGAATCGGCAGGCTTGGCCGCCGGAGTCTCGGCCGGGGCTTCCGGGGCTTCTAAGGCCTCGGTTGTTTCGGTCACTGGGCCACCTGCTTGATCTCGAACGGAACCGGCTTCTGCGCAGCGTGGGGATGCTCCGGACCGGCGTAAACGTGAAGCTTGCGCTGGATCTGACGGCTGAGCTTGTTCTTGGGCAGCATGCCGACGATCGCTTTCTCCACCACGCGGTCGGGGTGCTTTTGCATCAGCTCGCCGATCGTGCGTTTGTGCAGGCCGCCGGGATACCCCGAGTGGCGGTAAGCCAGCTTGTCCTGCAGTTTGTCGCCGCTGAGGGCGATCTTGTCGGCGTTGATGACGATGACGAAGTCACCGCCATCGACATTGGGAGCGAACGTCGGCTTGTGCTTGCCGCGCAGCAGGTTGGCTGCCGCGACGGCAAGGCGGCCAAGCACCACGTCCGTGGCGTCGATGACGTACCACGACCTCGTGGTGTCACCCGCCTTGGGCGCGTATGTGGGCACAGCGCTTACCTTCTTCTTCTCGAGGGTGCATCCCGGTGCGTTCCGGGTGCCGGTCAGGCGTCCACGGAGGGGTTGATCTCGGCGACCGACATTGACCCGAGGCCCCGGCGTACCGCACGCCAACCGAGCAGCTTACCGATCGGCGTCCCTGCAGGTCAAAATCACTGTGTGGTCCCGACGGCTCTCCTCCGTCGGGACCACACAGGGCCTGTGAGGCGCAGCTACCGTGCCCAGACGCCGGCCGCCTGGCGGTCGGCGTTCGCCACCTCTTCCGCGCCGTCGCGTACCGCATTTCCGAGGTCGACCAGTATCTCGTTGAGCGCGGTCGCCGCTTGGTGCCACTTCAGCTGCTCGACCTGGTACGCGCCCGCCGCTTCGCGGGTCCAGAGTTGCTGCAGCGGGGCGATTTGTGATCTCAACTCGTCCAGCGCGGCATTGAAACGGGCCGACGTGGTGTGGATCTCTTGACGCACGGAGTATTCGATTTCGCCAAAGTTGTAGGACAACACCGGGTCCACGGGTAATCCCTCGCGATCACAGGTCTCCGCCGGCGGCGGCGATGTGGTGTGCATGGTTCTGGCCGGCCTCCTGCAGCGTGGCCGCGTTATGCCGAATGGTTTCGGCGATCGTGTGCAGGACGTGGTAGAGCCTCATCGACTCGGCATTCCAGCGATCCACCACATCCTTGAACCGCGCAGCCGCGAGCCCACCCCACACCGAGGGCGGCACGCTGCTCATGCGGCCGATGAATGCCTGCAGCATCGCCCGGATTTCTTCGTTGCGGGTGTCCGTCGTGCCCGCGACCGACCGCATCAGGTCAAAGTCGGTGCTCAGTGCGTTGGCACCTGCAGGTGTGTTCACCCGTTCTCCTTCCGGTGGAGTGCTGATACTTAATCCGACCGCGGCGACCCTCGATTGGTTCCATCCAATTTCAAGGTCAACCCACGGCGTGGGCGGACCGCACCGCCTGCTCGCACACATCGCGGACGGCGTCGTCATCACCGGGCCGGCTCTGGCATCCGACGCTGATCCGGACCGTCCCGTCAAGCAACACCGTCCACCGCACCTGATGGCTGGCGCGCACTTCGCGATAGGTCACCGCGGGTCGGCCGGCGCTGATCCCGGACGGGTTGAAGTCGACGAACACACCAGCCGGCTCCGCGTCGATAGCCCGTTTCAGCCGCTCAGCGGTGCCACTCAGCGTCTCACCGGCAACCGGCGATTGGGTGACGTGTAACGCGACCTCAGGATCTGACGGCGAGGTTGCTTGTACCCGCGCCGAACCAGGCCCGGCGATCACGCGCTGCGTGGGCCAGTTCGCGGGCACCGTCAGCGCTACCCGGCCTTCCACCAGAAATGTCGTCGGCGCTGTGGCCACTTTGTCCGGGGGCGACACGCCGTGGCGGCCCATTGTGGCCACGGCCGGCACTGTCGCGGCCAGGACGACGGCGGCGGCCGCAAGCCCGCTGAGCATCCGGGCGCGGGAGCGAACGCCCCCGGCACGAGCGGTGGACCGCGGCTGGGGCGCCTCGTCCTGGGCCGCCAGGGCCGACTGGGCCAGCAAGGCCAGCCGCGGCAACCGAGCATCATCGATTTCCACTACCGTTTGCCCGCTACTGCGCACTGCGCCGGCGATCAATGTCGCGAGCGCTGGCGCCCCTGCGACCGTGCTCGGCGCGTCGATCAGCACGACCGTCGTGATATCCCGCGTCATCCCGGCGATTACCGTTGCGACCTCTTCGGCAACGGGGCGCGGTTCCGTCCGCCGAGGTATAGCGACGACCTCGGGAGCGGCAATCACCACCAACCGCTCGGCGATCTCCACCACCACCGTCGCTTGCGGTTCGGCATCGGATGCCTGCGCCAGCAGCCACGACCGCGGGCGCGCCAGCACGTCACCGGCCAGGGTCTCCGCGGCCGCGGTCACCACACCGACACGCGACGGCGACCACCACGACGGATGCACGAGGACCATCGCGTTCTTCGCGTCCGGGCTCCTGCAGTCCGCTGACCGCAGCGCGGCGCACCACAGCGAACCGACGGCTACCGGACGCTCGCCCGCCAGCGCCACCCGATCGTCTATCCCGCCCAGGGCCGCCCTAATGATCTCAGACACGTCGTTGTCAGCGACCGTGCTTGTGCCACAACACAATCGGCGGATCGTGCCGGGGCCGGCCTCGATGATTGCGCGGTGTAGGCTCACGGTGGGCTCCAGGCCACCTGTACAAGCTGTTCGTCACCCGCACGAGTGACCAGGACGCCACGGCCCGGTGGCAACCGCGCCGGGCGGCCGGAACCGAACGGTGCGCCCTCGCCTGGACGCCCACTCATCATCAGTCCCATGCAGCCGAGGTCACGCAGGCCCGCCAGCAGTGGCTCAAACAAGGCGCGCTCAGCGCCGCCGCTGCGCCGCGCGACGGCTAGGTGCAGTCCCAGATCCCTTGCGTGCGGCAAGTATTCGAGAAGGGCCGCTAGTGGGTTGCCTGCCGGGGTAGCGACCAGGTCGTAATCGTCGATCAGCACATAGATGTCCGGGCCGGACCACCAGGTCCTGGCTCGCAGCTGTGCCTGGCTCGCGTCCGGAGGGGGCATCCGCCGCTGCAAGAGATCGAGCAGACCGGGCAGCAACGCACCCAGCGCGGCCGGCGACATGGCATAACCGCCAAGATGTTCCGACTCGACGACGCCGAGTAGCGAGCGCCGAAAGTCGACGATCAGCAGTTGAGCTTGTACGGCGGTCTTCGTCCGAACGATCTCGCGGCACAGGGTCCGTAGCGTGGCGGTCTTTCCGCACTCATTGTCTCCGAGGACCAGCAGATGCGAATGCTGCTCGAAATCGACTGCCGCCGGCTGCAGCCGGCGCTCCTCGATACCGAGTAAGATCCGCGCGCCGAGTTCGACACCCGCTCGCCGCACGACGGTGTCGTGGTCCACGTGCATAGGTAGCAGTGGTATTGGCGGTGCAACTGATTCACCATGAGGGATCCCGTCACTGGGCAAAGCGAGCACCATGTGCAGCCCGTCGCGGGAAATACCGCGGCCCGGTTTGTCGTGGGGTACGTGCTGCGCCGCCTTGCGGTCAAGTTCGGAGTCGGCGGGATCGCCCAGCCGCAACTCGATCCGAGTGCCGATCTGGTCCTTCAGGGACGGTCTGATCTCGGCCCACCGCGATGCCGACAACACCACATGTACGCCGAACGAAAGTCCCTGGACCGCAAGAGCAGTGATCGATGCCTCAAACGCGTCGAATTCATGGCGCATGCTTGCCCACCCGTCGACGACGAGGAAAACGTCACCGAACGGATCGTTGTCCGACACCGCGCGCCGCTCCGCTCGTAGCTGACGGTACTGGGCGATCGAGTCGATGCCGTGGTCACTGAAGATGGCTTCCCGGCTTCGCACGACCGACTCGCACTCGGCGATGATGCGCCCGACGAGTCGTGGTTCGGCCCTGCCGGCGACCGCGCCCACATGTGGCAATGTGCGTACCGACGCCAGCGCTCCGCCGCCGCAGTCCAGACAGTAGAACTGCACTTGACCCGGATCGTGGGTGGCCGCCAGCGCCGTGATCAGTGTGCGCAGTGTCGTCGACTTGCCCGACTGGGGTGCTCCGACAACCGCTACATTGCCTGCGGCTCCGGACAAATCGACCATCAGTGGTGTCCGGCACTGCTCGAATGGGCGGTCGACGATGCCGAGGGGAACGGTCAGGCCGGCGGGCGCGGATACAGTATCGCGTAGCAGGGTGTCCAGTGCGCGGTGCCGGCCCGAGCGGGGGCAGCCAGACTCGGTGCGCGGGCGGTCCGTGTCCGGACAGCCGGTCCAGGACCGCTTGCAGGACGGTCCGTGCGGGCGACCCGTCCGTCTCGACGGCGTGTGTGACCGGGCCAGCCGCCCGTGTGCTGAACAGCCGCACCGAAGGCGCTGCCACAGTCGGCACACGGGGCGGTGTGTCCGCGTGCAGCGGTTCCGAAACGAATGCGGCCTGAAAGCGAATCAGCTCGCCGCTGCTCGAGCGCAGCCAGCCCGCGCCGGGCGTATTCGGCAATTGGTATGCGTCGAGTGTTCCCAGAACCGTTCGTGATTCGCCAGCAGACAGAGTCTTCAGGCACATCCGATAAGACAGGTGGGCTTCCAGTCCCCGCAACCGGCCCTCGTCGAGCCGCTGACTGGCCAGCAGCAGGTGCATACCCAGCGAGCGGCCGAGCCGACCGATCGCCACGAACATGTCGGCGAAATCAGGATGCTGGCTCAGCAGTTCGGAAAACTCGTCGACGATGATGAACAACGTCGGCAGGGGGGTCAATTGGCCGCCGGCCCGGCGCGCACGTTCGTATGCCGTGACGCTGACACAGCCTGCCGTCCGCAGCAGCTGTTGCCGACGGTTCATCTCACCGCCCAGTGCGTCTCGCATCCGGACCACTAGCGGGGCTTCGTCGGACAGGTTGGTGATGACCGCGGCCACGTGCGGAGCCCGTGCCAAATCGAGAAATGTTGCGCCCCCTTTGAAGTCGATGAGGAGCAGATTGAGCACTTCTGGAGAGTTCCGCGCGATCATGCCTAGTGCGACGGTGCGCAGCAGCTCCGACTTGCCCGACCCGGTGGCGCCAACGCAGAGCCCGTGCGGACCCATCCCGTTTTCGGCGGGCTCTTTGATATCCAGCTCGAGCGGCGCACCGTCGGCCGTGGTTCCGATGGGAACGCAGAGTCGATCGTGGTGGTCTTGGCTGCGCCACAGCGTGATCGGGTCGAAACGGGCGACATCGCCGAGCCCGACCAGACTTGGCCAGCCCGGGCCGCCGTCCCGGTGGGAAGCCGCGCCCGCCGCCCCGACACGGTACGCAGCGAGCCGACGCGCACATATCAGCGTGTCTACGGGATCCAATCGGTCGGGGCACACCAAAGCTTGAGCTTCGTCGTTATGCCTGACCATCAACGGCGCGCCGTCCCAGCCGGTGCCTACCTCAAGGGTGGTCACACCTGTGATCGCACCGGCGCTGGCAGGGCCGGCGCGCTCGTCTAGGTCGGCGATCACCACCACGTGCGGCAGGCCGGGACCCGGAAGCGCATTCAGCGCCTCCACCGGACTCTGATAAATCATGCGCGCAGACCCCACCGCGTCGGCGGCGGCCGGATGTTGATTGTGCGGCAACCATTTCAGCCAATCCCAGTAGGCGCGATTCCGGTCACTGATCGCGCCGACGATCAGCAATTGGTCCGGAGGGTGCAGCACGGCCAATTGGCAGATCATCGCGCGCAGTAGTCCACGCACCAAGGTTGAATCGCCGTCGATCGTCACGGTCGCAATTCCATGCAAGCTGATCGTGATTGGCGCGTCGGCGATCGTCGAATGCGCGTGGATGAAGCGCCGCAAGGCCGTAGCGGTAACTGGATCGAAAGGCTCCCGGGATGGGTTCTCCGGGGCCACCAAACGGGTGGCGAGTGGCTGGGTTTCCATGCCGACACGGACAACGCAGAAGTCGGAGTCGGCCGCTCGCCGCTCCCACATCCGCGGGCCCCCGATCAACGTCCACAACGTATCGGGGTCGGGATGATTCCAGTTCAGTGACGAGCGCTGTGCCACCGCGGTTTCGGTGACGGTTCTGCGCAGCCGACTTAGGTATCCGAGGTAGTCGACGCGGTCGGCGTCGACACCGCCGTCCCGGCGGCGGCCGCGTCCGCTTACCGCTGTCACCACCATCGAAACCAGCATCATCACCGGCAATGCCAGAAACGTTGGGTTGCGGGTAACGGCCGACCCCGAGAAGAAGGCCGCTGCCATGACGCCCAGCGTCGCGACGGACATGACAGCCGGCAGCAGACGTGGCAGCAGGCTAGGTGGTGCGGGCGGCGGTAGGTCCGGCGGCGCCTCAACGGCGATCTCCGCAGTCGCGACCGCCGGCGGCAGCCGCCGCGCCACGGGCACGAAACCCTGAGTCATCTCAGCCCCCCAACTTTTGACGACGGTAAGCAGCACCGGAGTCGGCTGCAAGTCACCTGTGGATAACTGAATACCAGCCGATCGAAAACTGGCTACTGTCCCGACAATCCAAGCGAAGGGGTGACTTTTGTCTGCATCCGATCCGGGGCTGCGCCGGGTTTGCGTTCATGCCGGCACTGCCATGGTCGACTTGGCCCTGCCCGCCGGGGTGCCCGTCGCCATCCTGATCGCGTCGATCATCGACATCCTGGCAAGCCGCGACGCCGACAGTTTCGGTGATCTAGAAGCGAAGCGCTACCAGTTGTCACTGCCGGGCGCGTCCGCGTTGGATACGTCAAGGACATTGGCGCAAAACGATATCCGCGATGGCGCTGTTCTGGTTCTGAGCCAGTCCTGGACACCGCCGCCCGCTCCCCGTTACGACGACGTGGCGGAGGCCGTGTCGGCGACGCTAGACACAACAGCCCGGGCTTGGAGCCAGCCTCAGCGCCAGCACGCGACCCGGCTCGCCGGCGCAGTGGCGGCGAGCTGCCTCACCGGTATCGGTGGGCTGGCACTCATTCGAAACGCCTTCAGCGCCAACGTCACCCGGTACTCCGGCACCACCGCTGGTGTTGCGGCACTAGCCAGCTTCGTCGCTGTGCTGTTTGCGGCGATTGCACACCGGGCATATCGGGACCCGACCGCCGGGCTCGCGCTGAGCGTGATCGCCACGGCATTTGCTGCGGTTGCCGGCTTTCTGACGGTCCCTGGCGCCCCGGGTATCCCCAATGTCTTGCTGGCTGCGATGGCGGCCGCGGTCACGTCGGTGTTGGCGATGCGCGTATCGGGCTGCGGTATTGCCACATTGACCGCAGTCTCGTGCTTCGCGATGGTCATCGCTGTCGCCGCGTTGTTGGGTGTGATCACCGCCGCCCCGCTGCGCACGATCGGTTCGGTATCCGCGCTGGTATCCCTCGGTCTGCTCGGCGTAGCGGCGCGGGTGGCGATCGTGCTGGCGCGGTTATCGCCTCGGCTGCCGCCCGTACCCGAAGTGGATGCCATCGAGCCAGGCGGCACTTGTTTGGCCGCCAAAGCGATCCGTGCAGACAACTGGTTGACCAGTCTGCTCGCAGCATTCTCGTCATCAGCCGCCGTTGGTGCCATCATCACCGTGCTCGCCGGCGCACCACGCTTGCGCTGCATCGCTTTTGCCGCCGTCACCGGCGCTCTGCTACTGCTGCGTGCTCGTTCAGTTGATGGGAGAAGGACGCTGGCGCTTGTCATCAGCGGAATCGTGACCACCGGAACAACGTTTGGTGTCGCCGCGATCGGCACACCGGAGTACGGACCGTGGATAGCCGCGGTCACGGCGATGCTGGCCGCCGCGGCGATGTACCTGGGCTTCGTCGCTCCCGCAATATCCCTCTCACCCGTAGTCCGCCGGAGCGTCGAGCTACTGGAGTGTCTGGCGCTGGTCGCGATGGTGCCACTGACTTGCTGGATATGTGGCGCCTATGGCGCCGTTCGCGGATTGCATCCGAGTTGACCACGTCCCGCGTCGTGCGCCTGCTGGCAGTTTCGGCACTTACGGCACTGTCCCAGTTCGGAACACCGTCGGCGCACGCGGTTTCACCACCGAAGATCGACGACAGGTGGTTACCCAGGCCGGCTTTGCCGGCGCCGCCACGGCCGACTGTACAGCGCGAGGTTTGCACGACGATGACGGCGGATTCTGGACCAGGCCACAACCAGCTCGCAGACCTCGACCTACCGCGGGTCTGGCAGCTCACCCGCGGTGCGGGCCAACGCGTCGCGGTCATCGACACCGGCGTTTCGCGGCACCGCCGGCTGCCCGATGTGGTGCCCGGAGGCGACTACGTGTTCACTGGTGACGGAACCCAGGATTGCGATGCACACGGCACCCTGGTGGCCGGAATCATCGCTGCTGCACCGGATTCCAAAGCCGATAGCTTCAGCGGGGTGGCGCCCGACGTCACCTTGATCAGCATCCGCCAATCCAGTACGAAGTTCGCGCCCGCTAGCGACCGGTCCCGCACAGGCGTCGGCGACGTCGACACCATGGCGAAAGCCGTCCGCACGGCCGCTGATCTCGGCGCATCGGTGATCAACATTTCGTCGGTTGCGTGCGTTCCGGTCGCGTCGGCGCTCGATGACCGCGCGCTGGGCGCCGCGCTGGCCTACGCGGTCGACGTCAAAAATGTTGTCATCGTGGGCGCGGCCGGCAATACCGGCGGCGCCGCGCAGTGTCCGCCTCAGCGGTCGGATGCAACCTGGGAAACCGTCACGGTCGCGGTCAGTCCGGCCTGGTACGACGACTATGTGCTGACCGTCGGTTCGGTGAACGCCGAAGGGACGCCGTCGGCATTCACTCTTGCCGGACCCTGGGTGGACGTCGCCGCCACTGGCGAGGAGGTGACTTCGCTGGATTCGGAACCAGTATCCGGCACCAGTTATGCCGCGCCGGTCGTCAGCGGGCTGGCCGCGCTGATCCGGGCCCGGTTCCCGGCGTTGACCGCACGGCAGGTAATGCAGCGCATCGAGTCCACCGCGCATCACCCGCCCGCCGGATGGGATCCGCTCGTCGGCAACGGCACAATCGATGCCCTGGCCGCGGTCAGCACCGACTGGAGTCCGCCCAGTAACACCTCCAAACCAGCACCTTCGCCCGTGCCGATCACCACACCGCCGCCACCCGAACCGCCGAACTCTCATGGCCGGGTCACCGCGTTGCGTGGCGCGGCCATCTGCCTTGTTGCGCTGGTGGCAGCCCTGGCCACCGGTGTGGCCAGGGGTCGGTTACGGGGACCCCGCAACAGTGTCCCGGGCGACTGACGCGTTCTGTCTGCTCAGTTCCGGTCCGGACGGCAGAGCCGCCAACACCGGCCATGGCGCCGGGATCGCCGCTGGAAGGCCGAGGTCACGTGCCGCGTCGTCGTCGTGGATCGCGAACTGTACTCCGGTGTCGGTGACTAGGTATCGCGTGCCGACTCGGCCATTCCCGCGCACGTAGGCGCTGCGGCCGGGCGGCAGGTAGACCGCGTCCAGCGCAGGACCATGGCCGTCGGCTTGTGACAAAGTCACCGGCACCTGACCGGCCGGCACCGGCAGGCCGCTTCCCGCCAGGAACGCGACGTCGGAATGGCCGGACGCCGCAGCGGCCCAAGCCACACACGCGGTGGTATCGGCCCTGTCCAAGCCCCCGTCGCTTGGTGCCCGGTCCGGGAAACTCGCCACCGGCAGCGTGTTCACGATCGCAGCGGTGCGGATCACATCGGGCGCCACGGTGATGGTGTTGGCGGTGCCCTGCGAGTCGCTGAACCGCAGTAGATCCGCGGCCACCTGGCCGATGCGCTGGACCCCGGCGGCCAAAACAACGTAATACTCGTCACCATCGCCACGTGTGATACGCAGCACACTTCCTAGCGGAAATCCGGGCAGCCCGGCTGACGTGCCGCCCGCGCCGCGAATCCGTGGAGCTGTGATCGGCGGCGCCTCCGGTACCGCGTTCAGCAATAGCTGCGAGACGCGCTGCGGCGTGCGACCCTCGAGCCTGAGTGCACGCACAACCGCGGCGTCGCCAAGATCCACCATAGCCCGGCCTCCGTTGTAGAGCAGGTAAGCCGGCGAACCCGAGGCCGGCGCGACCAGGATGGCCTGCTCGGCGGTCAGGCGACGGACAGACGAGCCTTCGGTGCGCCCGACGATGACCGTCGTTGCCGCACTACTGTCCGTATCGCAGATCGTCCAGGCCGATTCATCTCCGGACAGCGGCGGGCCGAGAAGCTGCGGCGCACCCGGAATGCCCAGCAGCGGACCGCGTTTGGTGCGGGCCAATTCAGACTCGCGTACCGGCTGTGGGTTGGCAGCCGTCGCCGCGATCAACCGCGCCGAGGCCAGGTTGAGCACTGGATGCCAGGTATCGCCCACTCGCACGTACAGCGCTCCAGATTCCTTGCCCATCACGATCCGTGCGTGATCGAGCTCTGCCTGCGGCCGCAGCAAAGCCAGCAACGCACATCCCGCCATGGCGACGGCTGCCAGTACGCATCCGACCGTCAGCGACGCCGACTGCGCACGCAAGCGTCCGTTGGCTGCGCGGACGTCCCCGCCCAGCAATGCGCACTCGACGCGACGCAGCAGGAATCGGTAACCGCTGATTTGCAGGCGAGTTGTCGGTTGTCGCGGCAGTGATCGCTCCAAAATTCCCCCGGGAAATCTGTCGAATCCGCACCTGGGCCTCACGTTAAGCGCAGGTTGAGTGCGCGTGCTCACTTTATCCACAGGTCGGGCGAAGTTTCGTCCTGCCTGGTTACGGGTAAAATTTCGGTGTGATTTCTCACCGCATACGTAGCCCTCGGGCGGGCAGCGCGCGGTCAGCGGGTCGTTGGGTCGGCCTGGGCGCTTCTGCACTGGTCACCGCTACCGCCCTGCTCGTCACCCCGAGCGCGGCGCCGGTAGCGTCTGCCACCGACTGCCGGGACGCCGAGGTCGTTTTCGCGCGAGGCACCAATGAGCCACCCGGCCTCGGCCGGGTCGGCGACGCCTTCGTCGACTCGCTGCGCCAGCAGACCGGCGGCATGAATATTGGGACATATGGGGTGAACTATGCCGCCAGCAAGCTGCAGCTGCACGGTGGTGACGGCGCAAATGACGTGATCTCACACGTCAAGTCCACGGTGTCCTCCTGCCCGAACACCAAGATTGTGTTGGGCGGTTACTCGCAAGGTGCGAGCGTGATCGACATCGTGGCCGGCGTTCCCATCGGCGGCATCAACTGGGGCAGTTCGCTACCGCCGGAGTACGCGAACAACGTCGCGGCGGTTGTTACGTTTGGCGACGTGGCCGACCGCGCCGGCGGATCGCTGCCGACCCAGAGCGCGATGTTCGGTTCCAAGGCGATCGACCTGTGCAACCCCAACGACCCGATCTGTCACGCGGGCCCCGGCAACGAGTGGAGCGGACACACCGAGGGCTACGTCCCCGTGTACACCACCCAGGCAGCGGCTTTTGTTGCTTCCAAGCTTTTGGCCGGGACCGGCCAGCAGGTGCCCGGGTATGGGCCGCCGCAGGGGTTCGCCCCACAGACGCCGGGATACGGCCCACAGACGCCGGGATACGGCCCGCAGATGCCCGGGTCTGGCCCGTCTATACACGGGTCCGTCCCGCCGACCTCGCCGTCACCCGAGCCCGGACTGGTCACCGCGGTTCACTGACGCACTGCCAATAAGCCCGTAACATCGCGTCGTGAGGCTCGCCGCGATAAACGCTGCGCGACAGGCGCGTTCGGGCGGCTTGGCGGGCAAGGGCGACAACTGGCTGCAACAATCGCGGGGCCGGGGAGGACCTAGCCGAACCGCCCACGGTGATCCGCTGGCGACGTCGGTTAGCCCATTAACATCGGGTCATGAGGCTTCGCCTGGCTGACTCACCGCCACAGGCGAGTTCGGGCAGCAGGTCAAAGGCCGCAAACCGCTTGGCCGGTTTCGCGGCCGCCGCGTTGCTCGCCGCGGCGTTGGTGATTGCCCCGGCAGCGGTACCTTTTCCGACAGCAGCGCCGATTCCGGCGGCATCGGCGGCGTGCCCGGGCGCCGAAGTGGTTTTCGCTCGGGGCCGCGAGGAACCACCCGGCGTCGGTTTCGTCGGCGACGCGTTCGTCAATTCGCTGCGCCCCAAGGTGCATATGCCGATCGGGTCCTATGGGGTTAACTATCCTGCTGACGTCAGCCCCGCCAAGGGCGCCAACGATATGAGCGCCCACGTTCAATCTATGGCGAGAAGTTGCCCGAACACCCGCATGGTGCTGGGCGGCTATTCGCTGGGTGCCGCGGCGGCTGACCTCGTGGTCGCGGTGACCCAACCGGCATTCGGGTTCACCGACCCGCTGCCGGCGGGTATGGATCAGCACATCGCAGCGGTCGCGTTGTTCGGTAACGGCACCCGGCGAGTTCTCGGCCCGGTCCCCGATTTCAGCCCCGCCTTCGCCGGTAAGACGATCGACCAGTGCGCGACCGGCGACCCGATCTGTTCGGATGGGATGAATTGGCCGTCGCATCTGCAGCCCTCGTACATCAACTCCGGACTGGTGGATCAGGCCGCCAGCTTCGTCGCCGGCAAGCTGTAGCCGGCGGGTGCGCCGGCTACGCGGATCGACTCAGTCACGCGAGCGCAGATCCCGAGTGATCAGGTTCCGCGCGGCCAGTTGGTCGTCGGGTGGATAGTCCACGCCGATTAGCGTCAACCCGTGCGCCGGTGCGGCCGCAAAGTCGCTGGACCGGTCTGTGGCGGTGAGCAAGTCGCGGCACCAGGAGGCCGGGCGGCGGTGTTCGCCGACGGCCAGCAGCGCCCCGATCAGCGACCGCACCATCGACCAGCAGAATGCATCGGCGGTGACGTGCGCGGTGATCAAGTCGCCGTTGCGCGACCAGTCCAGGCGCTGCAAGTCGCGAATCGTGGTGGCGCCCTCGCGCTGACGGCAGAACGCCGCAAAATCGTGCAATCCCACCAGGTCTCGCGACGCAACGGTCACCGCATCCAGGTCCAGGGCATGCGGCCAGGCAGTGATGTAGCGCGCCTGCAGCGGCTGCACACCGTAGGGTGCCGTCGACAGCCGGTACACATAATGACGCCGCAGCGCCGAGAATCGGGCGTCGAAACCTGCTGGGGCACGGGCGATATCGAGGACCCGGACATCAGCGGGCAGGAACCGGCCGAGGCGGCGTAACAGCGGCAGGAATTCCGGATCGCCGCGGCGCGGTGAGCGCGAGTAGGCATTCGGCAACGCATCGACGGACACATCGGCGTGGGCCACCTGCCCGGTGGCATGGACTCCCGCGTCGGTGCGCCCGGCCGCGCGCAGCCGCACCGGCGTGCGGAAAACGGTCGTCAGCGCCTCATCGAGAACGCCGGCGACGGTACGCTGCCCGGCCTGAGCTGCCCAGCCTGCGAAATCGGTTCCGTCGTAGGCGATGTCGAGCCGCAGACGGACGTCCTCATTAATTCTCGGTGGCCTCGTCAGGCTCGTCGGCGGGAGGCGCCTCGGCCGTCACGGCCGCCTCGGCCGTCTCGGCCGCGTCGGCTTCGGGCGCGGCTTCCCCGGCCGCCGGACCGACCGCGGCCTCAGGCTCGACCGCCGCCTGCGGTGCCGTCGCTGCCGCCACGGGTGCGGCCGCCTTCTTGGAGGCTTTCACCCGACGTGCCCGATCGGCCTCCGAGGTCACCGTCTTCTCCCGCACCAGTTCGATCACGGCCATCGGAGCGTTGTCACCCTTGCGCGCTTCGACTTTGATGATGCGGGTGTATCCCCCGTTGCGGTCGGCGAAGAACGGCCCGATCTCCGCAAACAAGGCGTGCACCACGTCCTTGTCGCGGATCTTCTTCAGAACCTCTCGACGGTTGTGCAGCGTGCCCTTTTTGGCGTGCGTGATCAGCTTCTCCGCGTACGGCCGCAGCGCACGGGCCTTCGGCTCGGTCGTCTTGATCCGGCCGTGCTCGAACAGCGACGTGGCCAGGTTGGCCAGAAGGGCGTTCTGGTGCGAAGACGACCCGCCGAGGCGAGGCCCCTTGGTGGGCTTGGGCATTGCTGACGCTCCTGTCTAGATTCTGCTGAATCCAATTGTCCGGTTCCTCAGCGGGCTTAAACGGCCCGCATCGTCACCGGAGGCGTTAGAGCTGTTCGGTTTCGGCGTAGTCCTGGTCGTCGTAGGCACCCTCGGTGGACCAGGTGCCGGTGGCGACGTCGTAGCCCGCAACCTCCGACGGGTCGAAGCTGGGCGGGCTGTCCTTGAGCGACAGACCCAGCTGGTGCAGCTTGACCTTCACCTCATCGATGGACTTTTGACCGAAGTTGCGGATGTCGAGCAGGTCGGACTCGGTACGCGACACCAGCTCGCCGACGGTGTGCACACCCTCGCGCTTGAGGCAGTTGTAGGACCGCACGGTCAGATCCAGGTCGTCGATCGGCAGCGCGAACGACGCGATGTGGTCGGCCTCGGCCGGCGACGGCCCGATCTCGATGCCTTCGGCCTCGACGTTGAGTTCGCGCGCCAGGCCGAACAACTCGACCAGGGTCTTACCGGCTGATGCCAGCGCGTCGCGGGGGCTGATCGAACTCTTGGTCTCCACGTCCAGGATCAGCTTGTCGAAGTCGGTGCGCTGCTCGACCCGGGTGGCGTCCACCTTGTAGGTCACCTTGAGCACCGGCGAGTAGATGGAATCGACTGGGATACGGCCAATTTCAGCGCCAGAAGCCCTGTTCTGCACCGCCGGCACGTAGCCGCGGCCACGCTCGACGACCAGCTCGACTTCGAGCTTGCCCTTATCGTTCAGCGTCGCGATGTGCACGTCGGGGTTGTGCACCGTGACGCCGGCGGGCGGCACGATGTCACCCGCGGTGACCTCACCCGGACCCTGCTTGCGCAGGTACATCGTGACCGGCTCGTCCTCCTCCGAGGACACGACCAGACCCTTGAGGTTCAGGATGATGTCGGTGACGTCTTGCTTCACCCCGGGCACGGTGGTGAACTCGTGCAGCACGCCATCAATGCGAATACTGGTGACGGCCGCGCCGGGGATCGACGACAGCAGCGTGCGCCGCAGCGAATTGCCCAGGGTGTAACCGAATCCCGGCTCCAGCGGTTCGATGACGAACTGGGACCGGTTGTCGGTGAGGATGTCCTCGGACAGTGTGGGTCGCTGTGAGATCAGCATGGTGTTTCTTCTTCTCCTTCTCGGCACCCGCTATTTGATGCCGCTTAGGTGTCCTGCACCGGCGGTGCAGGGGGTCTACTTCGAGTAGTACTCGACGATCAGCTGCTCGGCGAGCGGCACGTCGATCTGCGCCCGTTCTGGCAATTGGTGGATCAGGATGCGTTGGCGCTCCCCCGCGACCTGCAGCCAGCTCGGGATGGGGCGGTCACCCGCCGTCTCCCGCGCGATCTGAAACGGCACCGTGTTCAGCGACTTGTCCCGCACATCGATGATGTCGTACTGCGACACTCGGTAGCTGGGGACGTTGACGTGCACGCCGTTGACGCTGAAGTGCCCGTGGCTGACGAGCTGGCGGGCCATCCGGCGGGTGCGCGCCAGCCCGGCGCGGTAGATCACGTTGTCCAGCCGGCTCTCCAGGATCTTCAGCAGCTCCTCACCGGTCTTGCCGGGCTGCCGCACGGCCTCTTCGTAGTAGCGGCGGAACTGCTTTTCCATCACGCCGTAGGTGAAGCGGGCCTTCTGCTTCTCCTGCAGCTGCAGCAGATATTCGCTTTCCTTGATCCGCGCGCGGCCGTGCTGGCCGGGCGGGTAGGGACGCTTCTCGAAGGCCTGGTCGCCACCGACGAGGTCGGTGCGCAGCCGACGCGATTTGCGAGTGACGGGTCCGGTGTAGCGAGCCATGGATTGCTTCTCCTCCTAGACCCTGCGTCGCTTGGGCGGGCGGCAGCCGTTATGCGGCTGGGGGGTGACGTCGGCGATCGCGCCGACTTCCAGGCCGGCGGCCTGCAGCGACCGGATCGCGGTCTCCCGGCCCGAGCCCGGGCCCTTCACGAACACGTCGACCTTGCGCACTCCGTGCTCCTGCGCCTTGCGCGCGGCATTCTCGGCGGCCAGCTGAGCGGCGAACGGGGTCGATTTCCGGGAGCCCTTGAAGCCGACGTGGCCCGACGACGCCCAGGCGATGACGTTGCCTTGTGGGTCGGTGATCGTCACGATCGTGTTGTTGAAGGTGCTCTTGATGTGCGCGGCGCCGTGCGGGATATTCTTCTTTTCCCGCCTGCGGGTCTTCTGTCCCTTCTTGGGCGCCGCAGCACTTGCCTTCTTCGGTGGCATCGGTTACCTGGCCTTCTTCTTGCCTGCGATGGTGCGCTTGGGACCTTTGCGGGTCCGTGCGTTGGTCTTTGTCCGTTGGCCGCGCACCGGCAGGCCGCGGCGGTGCCGCAGACCCTGGTAGCAGCCGATCTCGATCTTGCGGCGGATGTCGGCCTGCACCTCGCGGCGCAGGTCACCCTCCACCTTCAGGTTGGCTTCGATGTAGTCACGCAGGTGGGTCAGCTGGTCATCGGTGAGATCCCTGGTCCGCAGATCCTTGTCGATGCCGGTGGCTGCCAAGGTTTCGTTCGAGCGGGTACGGCCGATGCCGTAGATGTAGGTCAGGGCGATCTCCATCCGCTTATCGCGCGGCAGATCGACGCCGACTAGTCGAGCCATAGGTGGCGCTACCTTTTCTTCCTTCGCGGAGGTCTGGTCCCAGTCCGTTCCCGCTTAACGGGGCCCGGCCTCCGTCCGGGCGTGGATGAGCGGCGTATCCGCTCACTGGTGCTGGGAGGTCTGCATTCAGTTGTTTCAGCGGCGCTGGTACTAGCCCTGCCGCTGCTTGTGGCGCGGATCTGAGCAGATCACCATGACCCGCCCGTGCCGACGGATCACCCTGCACTTGTCACAGATCGGCTTGACGCTCGGGTTCACCTTCACGGCTGTTTCGATCCTGTTCTGTCTACTCGCGGTTTTTGTGGTTCGGGCTTTGTGTTACTTGTACCGGTACACGATGCGGCCCCGGGACAGGTCGTAGGGAGACAACTCCACCACCACCCGGTCCTCGGGCAGGATGCGGATGTAGTGCTGCCGCATCTTGCCGCTGATGTGGGCAAGCACCTTGTGGCCGTTCTCCAGCTCAATGCGGAACATCGCATTGGGCAGGGGCTCGACCACGCGGCCCTCGACCTCTATGGCGCCGTCCTTCTTGGCCATAAGTTCCCAGAAATCCTCGTCTTTAGTTTCGTTCTCGCTGCGCCCTGATCAGCGCAACATTTACCCCGACTTCAAACGTGAGCCGGTGACAGGAAATTCCTAGGGACTGGGCACGCAAAAAGCGGGCGCGGATGCCGCACCGTTGCTCCACGATACCTGGTCATTCGGCCTGGGCCAAAATCGCTGCGAGAGGAATCCGGCCCGACTCCTCACCCTCCGCATGGGCGCTGACGAGCGCATACTTGACCCCGATGACAAACCCCGGTGTGCAGCCACGCAAACCCGTGATGCTGACCGTCGACGACGATCCCGCGGTATCCCGCGCCGTGGCCCGGGACCTGCGGCGCCACTACGGCGAGGACCACCGGATCGTGCGCGCTGAATCGGGTCCCGAGGCCCTGGAAACCCTCAAGCAACTCAAGCTGCGGGGCGAAACGGTCGCAACGCTCATCGCCGACTACCGGATGCCGCAGATGACGGGTATCGAGTTCCTCGAACAGGCGATGGACCTGTACCCGGCGGCGCGGCGGGTACTGCTGACCGCATACGCCGACACTCACGCCGCCATCGACGCGATCAACGTCGTCGACCTCGACCATTACCTGCTCAAGCCGTGGGATCCACCGGAGGAGAAGCTCTATCCCGTCATCGACGCGCTGTTGGACGCCTGGAGGCGAGCGCCGGAGCACCCCATTCCGCACACCAAGGTGATCGGGCACCGCTGGTCGGCGCGGTCTTGGCAGGTCCGCGACTTCCTGGCCCGCAACGGGCTCTACTACACGTGGTTCATGGCCGATGAGCCCGCCGGCGTGCAACTGCTGCAGGCCGCCGGCGAGGACGGCCTGCGGCTACCGGTCGTCATCACCGAACGCGGCACCACCCTCGTCGAACCCAGCGACGCCGAGCTGGCCGACACGTTGGGCCTGACCACCACCCCGTCACAGGAGTTCTACGACCTGGTCGTGATCGGTGGCGGGCCCGCGGGCCTGGCCGCTGCCGTCTACGGCGCCTCCGAGGGTCTGCGCACGGTGCTCATCGAACGTACCGCGACCGGCGGCCAGGCCGGCCAGAGCTCGCGGATCGAGAACTACCTCGGCTTTCCGGACGGGGTCTCGGGCAGCCAGCTGGCCCAGCGGGCGCGCAAGCAGGCGGAGAAATTCGGCGCCGAACTCATCACCGCCCGCACGGCCACCGCGCTGGAAGTCAACGGGTGCGCGCGCACCGTGCGGTTCGCTGACGGCGGCTCCATCGACGCGCACGCCGTCATCGTGGCCACCGGCGTCGCCTACCGCCAGCTGGCGGCAAGCGGGTGCGACGAGCTGATCGGCCGCGGCGTCTACTACGGAGCGGCCACATCCATCGCGTCGGAGTGCAAAGACGAAGAGGTCTACGTCGTCGGCGGGGCCAATTCGGCCGGCCAGGCCGCGATGCACCTGTCCCGGGAGGCCAAATCGGTGACCATCGTCGTGCGCGCCCCGTCGTTGGCAGCCTCGATGTCGTACTACCTGATCCAGCAGATCGAGCAGAACCCCAAGATCACCGTTCGCGCCTGCACCGAAGTCCGGTGCGCCACCGGAACCGACCACCTGCAGAAGCTGACCCTGGTCGATAACCGGACCGGCGACACCGAGGAAGTCACCTGCGGTCGGATGTTCATCTTCATCGGCGCCGCCCCGCGCACCGAGTGGCTTGACGGGGTGCTGGCCCGCGACGACCACGGCTTCATCCTCACCGGCCCGGACCTGCGAAACGTGTGCGGCTGGACGTTGGACCGTCCACCCCACCACCTGGAAACCAGCGTGCCGGGCGTGTTCGTCGCTGGCGACGTGCGGTCGGCGTCCGCCAAACGGGTCGCGGCCGCGGTCGGCGAAGGATCGATGGCCGTAATGCTGGTCCACCGCTACCTGGCGGAGTCCTAGTGGGGTCGGAGGGCATGACCAGCAAGCTGCCGTGTGAGCCCGACGAGCTGCGCACCCTGTTCCTGTTCGAGGCCCTCACCGACGAGCAGCTTGCGATGTTGTGCGCAAACGGGCACATCGAGAGCTTCCAACCCGGGCCGATCTGCGTCGAGGGCGAGCCGGCCACCTGCTTCTACGTCCTCATCGAAGGCGAGCTGGCGATGTCGAAGCTCTCCGGCGGCCAGGACATCGAAACCAACCGGACCTCGCAGCGCGGCGTGTACTGCGGCGCCTGGCAGGCGTTCACCGGCGAGCAGCAGCAGGCCTACAGCCGTCGGTGCACGTGACCAAGCCGTCGCGGTTCTTCGTGATGGACGCACCCGCTGTTCGCGCAGTTCATGCAGGACCAGTTCCCGATGGCGGTCCACCTGCTCGACGGCATCGCGGTCGGCACCGAGCGGACCCGCCGGATCATCGACAACCGGGAGAAGCTGCTGGCGCTGGGCCGTTATCGGCCGGGCTGACCCGACCAGCTGAACAACCCCGCCGCAGCCACCTCGCGAGCCGCGGCGGAGCTGCGCGATCGGGTCGCCGGCATGCGGCAGAAACTGGCGATGCTCGCCGATGGCACCGTCACCCCGGACGCGTTGCGCGCTCTGGTGCGGCTCCAGCAGGAGGTCGTCGAGCAGGTCGCCAAGTCGACGTCGCGGCACATGAGCGCGATCGAGACCGCCGACTCCGAGGACACCGTCGGCGAGTGGCTGGAGGACCATGGCATCGACGG
>CAVYAU010000012.1:0-618503 GCA_963766535.1 uncultured Actinomycetota bacterium
TCGGGCCGTACACCGGCGGTTGGCCGGATGGCGATCGCTAGTGAAACGACCAGCGCCGCCACACCGACGATGAAGATCCCGCCAACGCGCTCCCAACCAACCTGAACGACCTGCGCTCGCCGTGGCTTGCGTCGACGAGCCTGGTCGCGGCGGTTTGCACGCCGGTATAGGCGTCTGCCAAGTCGTCCGGGACAGCGCTGTAGGCCAGAGCGCCGTCGGCGAAAATGGCGGGAACGTCGAAGTAGCGGGGGCGATATGCGAACGGTATATGGCACCCGTGCTAGGATCCTGCGCGTAGGCCCGCCGCGGTGGATGACGAGAACAGCGGAGCATGCGCCGACGCCAGCGCGGCTCCCCGGCGGCAGTGCTTGGCCGGCTCCTGGGCGCGGTCAACGGAAGCGTGGTTGCCGCCTCCAGCGCCGGCTTGATCATCGGGATGTCGATGCCGGAGCCGACGACGAACACGGCGTCGAGGGGCGCGTCGCTAACGCCTCGGCACCAGAGACCATCGTGGCCAGCTGGGCCACCGCCGCCCCATCGTCTTCGGGTAGGGCCTGGCGATGAACTTCGGCGATCGACCCGTCCGCGCTGTTGACGACCGCCAGGGTCGCGGTGTCGGGCTCGATGTACAGCAGCGCGGTTTGGGCATAGTTGGTATGGTTGCCCACCGCTTGAGCAAGTGCGGCCGCGGCCAGAAAGGCCGAGACCAACATCACGTTCTCGATCTTGTGGGCGGCCAGCGCATCACGCAGAGCTGCCGCCTCGATGGGGTCCGTAAAGGTGACTCCGGTCGAGGTCAGCTGGTAGCCACCCTCGACTGCGCCCTCCCGGGTCCCCAGGATCGCCGAGACTACCTGGTCGGCTGCATTGACCGTTGCCGCGTCGTCGTCAGCGGCCACATCGAAATTGTCTTCGTCAACGGTGGCGCCATCACCATTCTCACCTTCGACCAGCACCATCCGGACTGCCGTCGGCGCCATCGATACGCCAAGTACGGTGTCCAAAGCTCCTCCATAGTCGTTTGCTAGGTAGTGGCTCCGGGGATGTCGTCATCGTAAGTTACAGCGACGGCAATACGCCGTTAATCCCCACCCTGTATTCCCCTAGTCTCCCCATTTTATGCGCGTTCTGCCCGACCGGGACTGGGCGGCATCACGGCCAGGGGACCTGGACGCCATAATCCCCCAAATGGCGGCGCAGCCAGCCACCGCCGCCGTGATCGTCACCTCTGGGGCGCAACGGCGGCCCCTGCTGGGGAGTATCCAAGGTCGGCCCCGGTCTCGGGACAACCGGTGCGGGTGCCTCCGGCGGTGCCGCGGATTCCGGGACCGGCACTGCCGTTGGCGGGGGCGGGGCAGGCACCTCGGCTTTCGGGGGCGGCGCCTGAGTCGCCGGGGCGACAACGTTTTTGCTGATGCTGGGCCGCTGTTCCGCGTGCGGCCGGATACCGAGGGCAAGCGCGAGCGCCAGCGCCACCACCCCACCGACGAAGATTGCCATCGCACTGCTGGCCGCCAACAATGACTTTCGGCTGCGCCGCCTGCCCAGATCGGCGGCGATTCGGCGGTCGACGCCGTCGCTAGGCCGGTTTCGTTGTCCGTTTCGGCACTGTAGGCGAGCCCGGGCGCAGCGGCTGCCAGGTCCTGCACGTAAGGCATTGCGATCGTGGGCGGCGCTCCCAACTGCGCATTCGCCGAGGCGAGCGCGGCTCCCCGCGCCAACGCCATCTCAGGTTCCTCAGGTGCGCTTACCGAGAGCGAAGTCGCCGCCTCCAATGCCGGCTTGATCAACGGGATGTCTACGCCAGAGCCGACCAGGAACACCCCGTCCGGCCGACCTTTCATCGATTCAGCACTCGAGACCATCGCGGCCAGCTCTGCCAGCGCCGCGTCGTCGCCTTCGGGCAGGGGCTGCCGATGCACGTCGGCGACCGATCCGTCGGCGGTGTCGACAACGGCCAGCGTCGCGGTGGTCGGCTCGATGAACAGCAGCGCGGTACGGGCGCAATTGGTCGCGCTGCCGACCGCCTGAGCCAGCGCGGTCGCGGCCGTAAACGCCGAGACCAGCATGACGTTCTCGATCTTGTGTGCTGCCAGGGCATTACGCAGGGCGGCCGCCTCGACCTGATCAGTCCAGGTCACTCCGCTCGAACGCAGCTGATAGCCGCCCTCAGCCGCACTTTGCCGAGTCGCGAGAATGGCCGCGATCACTTGATCTGCCGCAGCGACGGCCGTCGCCTCACCGGCGACGTCGAAGTCATCCTGATCGACGGTGACTCCGCCGGCGCCTTCACCTTCTACCAGCACCATGCGGACTGTCTCAGGTGCCATAGACACACCTAGTACGATGTCCACCGCTCCCCCAAGTTCGCCTAATCGGTTTGCTGTGCTGCGCGGAACAGCTTGATTTGCCACCACATCGCGGTGCGTTGTGATTTCAGAATTAGCTGGCCTTTGTAGAGGGATCCACCCCGAATCAGACCCAGTCCGCCACCCTAGCCCGCCGGGCCGGACACGCCCGCGTTTGCGAAATCGCTACCTGTGCCCGAAGCCACCGAATCCGTGCCCAAAGCCACCAAACCCGTGCCCAAAGCCACCAAACCCGTGCCCACCGAATCCGTGCCCGCCCCCAAAGCCACCATGGCCGCCGCCGAAGGGCCCGCCGCCGAAGGGACCATGCCCGCCGCCAAAGCCACCATGCCCGCCGCCGAAGGGCCCACGGGGGCCCGGTCCGCCGCCGAAGGGCCCGCGGCCACCGCCCACCGGAGGTTGGACAACCGGCACGCGGGGCACGAGCACAGGCGGCGGAACCAGGGGAACCGGCGGAGCCGCGGGAGCCGGAGCTATGGCTGGCGGGTTCATGGGATGGGGCACCGCCACCGGCGTAGGTGCATCGATTTTCGGCTTCGCCTGAGGTGGTGGTGCGGGCGCAGGCTGCGTTGGGACGATGATGTTTTCGTTGGGGCTGGGCCGCAAAGCCACTGTCGGGCGGATACTTATCGCCAGCGCGATCTCAAGCGCCACAACCGCAGCGATGAAGATCACCGCTAGCGTGCTACCCACCAGCAGGACAGACTTGCGCCGCTGCGCGCTCTCGTCCAGACCGATTACGGTTTGGGCGTCGGCCTCCTCGTCCGGCACGGCGCTGTAGGCGACATTGGCCCTGCCTTTCTCGGCATCGGCGGGAACCTCTGGAACGGCCCGGTATTCGGGCAGGTATCCGGGCAGTAATCCGGGAAACTGGCCGGCGAGCGCTAACGGGTCCACTTCGCCGGTGCCGGGGTCCAGCGCGTAAGCCAGCGCGGCCGTGGACGACGCGAACAACGGCGCATTCGCCGACGCCAGCGCCGCACCCCGGGCCAGGGCCATGTCCGGCTCGTCAGGTACGGACAATTCAAGCGAAGTCGCGGCCTCCAACGCCGGCTTGATCAGCGGGATATCGACGCCAGAACCAACGACGAACACACCCTCCGGGCGGGTTTCCAGCGCTTCAGCACCGGAGACCATCGCGGCCAGCTCGGCCACCGCCTGGTCCTCGTCGTCAGCAAGGACCTTCCGGCGCACGTCGGAGATCGATCCGTCAGCGGTCTTGACCACAGCCAGGGTCGCGGTGTACGGCTCAACGAAGAGCAGCGCGGTGTGCGCATAGTTGGTGGCGTCGCCGACAGCCTGAGTCAGTGCGGCCGCGGCCATAAAGGCCGAGACCAGCATGACGTTCTCGATCTTATGGGCAATCAGCGCGTCGCGCAGCATCGCGGCCTCGACGTGATCGGTCCAGGTCACTCCGCTCGATAGCAGCTGATAGCCGCCTTCTGCAGCGCTCTCTCGAGTGCCCAAGATGGCTGAGACCACCTGAGTGGGTGCAGTGGAAGGCGACGCGTCCCCGACGACGTCGAAATTGTCCTGGTCGACAGTGACCCCGTCGGCGTTTTCACCTTCGACCAGCACCATGCGCACCTTCGTTGGCGCCATCGAGACGCCAAGCACGATGCCCACCACCGCTCTATCTTCCCCTTGGTAGTTTGCTACGCCGCCAGATAATCGCACGGACAGCACGGCTCTCTAGCTAGTAACCACGGATTTTGTTGCCACAGCGGCCGCACGGGCTCTACAATCCGGGATTAGCTGGGCTTTATGGAGTTCTAGCAGGAACGGGTCGGCGCGAATACTCGACCAGCCCCGATACTTCGACCTTACCCGCATAGCGCCGAGGGTGGTAAGCACCGGTCGCTATGCGTTAACCGTGTTGCAACACTAAGCGGCATTCACCCGGCAGCCGACGGCTACCTGCGCCCGCCGCCACCGCCGCCACCGTGGCCGCCGCCAAAACCGCCACCGCCGAAGCCGCCGCCACCGCCGAAGCCGCCAAAGGGCCCGCCGCCGTGGCCGCCCCCGCCGAAGGGCCCGCCGCCGAAGGGCCCGCCGCCGAAGGGCCCGCCGCCACTGGGACCACCGCCGCCGAACGGCCCGCCGCCGTGGCCGCCCCCGCCGAAGGGGCCGCCACCACCGAAGGGGCCGCCACCGCCGAAGGGGCCACCACCGCCGAACGGCCCAGGACCAGCGGGCTCACCGCCACCACCGGGGCCTGCGCCGGGGACGTGGATGGGCCCACCGCCGCCGCCCGGGCCTGCGCCGGGCTCTGGAACGTGCCCGCCGCCGAGGCCGCCCGGGCCTGCGCCGGGCTCTGGAACGTGCCCACCGCCCTGGCCGCCAGGGCCGCTCGGCTTGGGTGACGGGCCTTGCCCCGGAGGAGCCTGGTGGGGTGGCGACTGCGGAACCGTGCCACTGCCTTGCGGCTGCGGGACGTGGACTGGGGGTTGGGTCACCATATAGTGCGGTGGCGACAGGTGCGGCGGGGCCTGGACTACCGGTGGGCGTACTACCGGGTCGGGAACCGGCAGGTGGACCGGTGGCACGGGAACCGGCACCACCGGAGGGGCCACAACTGGAACTGGCACCACCGGAGCCACCGGAGCTGGAGCGGGAAGCGGAGCTGCCGGCAGCGGTGCGGCTGGTCGCGGGTTCAACGGCTTGGGCGCCGCCACCGGCGTCGGCACGCTGATTTTCGGCTTCGGGGCAGATGCCTCAACCGGAGCGGGCGCGGGGGCCTGTTGCGTTGGGACGATGAGGTTTTGGCCGGGGGTGGGCTGCAATGCGACCGTCGTGCGGATGCCGATCGCGAGTGCAATCTCCAGCGCCACCACCGCGCTAATGCCAACCACCGCCAACCCGCTACCGATCAACAGGACCGGCCGGCGCCGCGGTTGGCCTTCGTCCGGATCGACGAGGTCGGAGGCGTCTATCACGACGGTCGGGGCATTGGCGTCCTCGTCCGGCACAGCGCTGTAGGCCCAGCCGTCGTCGCCGAGCTCAGCCCCGAACGGAACACCGGAAACACTGAGGTACTCGGGCAGGGCGTACCCGTCGACCGCGCCGGTGCCGGGGTCTTGGGCATAGGCCAGCGCAGCGGTCGACGAAGCGAACAACGGCGCGTTCGCCGCCGCGAAGGCCGCACCGCGGGCCAGCGCCGTCTCGGGCTCCTCCGGCGCGCTCACATCAAGCCAGGTCACCGACTCCAGCGCCGGCTTTATCGGGGCAATGTCGACGCCCGAGCCGACCAAAAACAGGCCGCCCGGAGCTGATTCCCGCTCCTCCAGCCCGGCGACCATCCCGACGAGTTGTGCAGTGGCCTCGTCGTAGGACTCGGCATAGATCTGTTCCTTGTAGACATCGGCAATGGAACCGTCGCAGGTCTCGACGACAGCCAACGTCGCGGTGTCGGGCTCCACGAAAAGCACCGCGGTGCGCTCGTAACCCATTGCCCCGCCGACGGATTGAGCCAGTGCTGTCGCAGCCAGAAACGCCGAGACCAACATGACGTTCTCGAGTTTGTGGGCGGTTAGCGCGTCGCGCAGCGCGGCGGCTTCGAGTCGGTCGGTCCAAGTCACCCCGACGGACGACAGCTCGAGGCCGGCTTCGGCCGCGCCCTCGCGGGTACCCAGGATGGCGGCGATTACTCGATCGGGCGCGCTCGCAGTGGCCGAGTCGTCGGCAGCAGTGACGTCAAACTCGTCCTCTTCGACCGTGGCGCCGTCGGCGTATTCGCCTTCCAACAGAACCATCTGGATCGACGCCGGTGCCATCGACACCCCGAGCACGATGTCCAATACCGACCCCCTCCCGAGGTTTTGGCAGCCAGACATGGTCTGGGCGGAGGAGAAACCACGCGGACCGCCTACTCAATAATCGCGTACGAAGCTGTGTGGCGGCCCTGCCGAAGCTAGGTAGATCGTATGAAATTTTGGTAGGAGCGTGACGGCGTGGGTCCCCGCTGACCCTGGTACTTCGACCCTACCCGCGAACTGCCGTAAGGGTGTTCAGCCGGGCTGGTCAGCCGCAAAATACACAGCTGACCGATCTTCATGCCCGGCCACAGGGTGATCGGCAGATTGGCCACGTTGGACAGCTCGAGCGTGATGTGACCGCTGAAGCCCGGATCGATGAAGCCGGCGGTCGAGTGCGTCAGCAGGCCTAGGCGGCCCAGAGACGACTTGCCTTCCAAACGTCCCGCCAGGTCGTCGGGCAGGGTGAAGAGTTCCAGCGTCGAGCCGAGCACGAACTCACCCGGGTGCAGCACGAACGGTTCTCCGTCAATGGGTTCCACCAGGCTCGTCAGCTCGTCCTGCTGCTGCGCGGGGTCGATGTGGGTGTAGCGGGTGTTGTTGAACACCCGGAACAGGGAGTCGAGGCGAACGTCAATGCTGGACGGCTGCACCAGGGTGTCGTCGAACGGGTTTATGCCCAACCGCCCGGCGGTGATTTCGGCCCTGAGGTCACGATCGGAGAGCAGCACCCGACGAGCCTATCTGGCAGTGGACCGGATGCTGGCTCAGCGGAGGTAGATTTCCCGACCCGTGGGGTATCCGCCGCCGGTGGTGGTGACGTGGACGTGGTCATAGTGGCCGACCCTCGCCGGTTGCGCGCCATTGGGCGTGTAGTAAACGCCACGCCAAATCGCATCCTGCATCCCGAAGCGAGTCGCGTTCTCCAGCACGAACGCGACGATCTCGTTCCCCAGGGCTATGCCATCGGCGGTGTCGGGGTTGGGAATCATCACGTCGATCGCCAAACCGAGCGGATGCCATGGCAGCGGATCCGGTCGAACGCCACCTATTTGGTGAATTTGGGGGAAAGCCGCACTGATGGCGCGAGCCGTCAAGATGGTTCTGACCTGTAGACCCTGCTCCGGCGCGACCCCAACGGGCAAAAAGCGGTTGTTGACCCGCAATCTCGAGGCCCGGACGAGCTGGCCTTGGGCGAGACCCGTACCTGTCGCGCCAACGGACCTATCCGCGATCGGTCCTGCGGCCACGATCTCCAGGCAGCACGGCGCAACGTCGCCGACAACCGGCTTAGCGTCGTCGCGGGCGCCGAGTGGATGGACATCTCCCGCCACCGCGAAGAAGACGGCGGCTGGGGCGAGGACCGCTGCCAGGACTACCGACGGCTTTCGTCGGGCCCTGGGTAATTCATGCCGACCCACGGAAAGCACATTACGACAAGGTAACGAAAGAATAAATATGCCGCTTTCAAGATCGGGGGCGTGGAAGTTCTTTTGGCCCGTGTACGAGGGCGGACGAGTTAATTGGGCGCCGCCAGAAAAACGTCCTAAGCAGATAGCGGAGTTCGATTGCCGCGCTCGAATGACTTTGTGTATCTCTGCGTACCGCGCGGCTGTGATTTCGGCGCTGAGGTCGCGATCGGACACCAGCAGCCGACGAGCCTGTCTGCTGGCGCGGCGGAGGATGCTAGCCTTCTCAGGCAACCGCGCCGATGTAGTTCAATGGCAGAACATCAGCTTCCCAAGCTGAATCAACCCGTTTATCGTCGTTTACCGCCGTTTACTGCGGTACTCGCTGCTGACGCTGAAAACACGGTCTGACCAGCGCAAACCGTTTACGAAAGTTTGCGACCGTACGAGTCTGTACGTGAGCGTTTGGCCGGTGAGTTCCGATCGAGTTGTGTCACCGTCGTGTCACCGCCGCAGTCACGATAGAGAACGATATCCAGGCCCTCCTGGACCGCCTGGACACGATTGGGGACTGAACCACCCGCCAACGTCGGCCCGCTCACCAACCCAGATGGGCGGGCCGACTGCTTGTCTCGGAGACGACATTCCCGCCGCCCAGCTCGACGGTGAGCCACTTTCGCGGGTGCCCGCGTGTCCATCCCCGTGTGCTCGAACGCTGAGGGACGCTGAGATCCAAAGGATGGGCGGGCCGCCGCATTGCCCGCACATGGGTGGCGGTGGCACCGCCCATCGGCATCGAGACTAGTCGCGGCGATGCGTCGGGGCGCGTGTTTTCCGCCGCCCAGCGCAACCCTCCCGCACCCCCGAGCGCACCCGCGATGGATCGTGTCAGATGTCAGCCCGGCGCGCCGCCAGCTCGTCAACGGCTGCGTCCAACGCGCGGGCCAACGCCGTCGCCTCCGCGGCCGTCAGATAGTCGGTGGGGTCCAGGCCGTCGACGCTGACCATGCTGGCGGCGTTCCGGCTGGGCGCCGTCAAAACAACGTCGCTGTCCGGGCGGGGCCGCTCGACGACCCATCTAGTAGTCATGCTGTCAGTGTCGTCCGCAAATGTGTTGTCTGGCAAGCATTTTGATTTTCGGATAATGCTTCCGGAATTAAGAATGTGGCGGGCCGCGGCGGCACCGCCACTTCCGCCCCCAAGACTACGCGGCAGCGTGTTCACCCTGTGCGATGAGAACGGGGTGACGTTGGCTGTCGGGATGCTGGTGGGGCAGGCTGGCACCTACCCAAGGAAGCCACGTCAGCCAAACCTGCCGTCGGGATTCAAGCATTGTCGGTATTGGGTAACAATGGCTTCCAGGTCGCCGCCGATGAAATCGTCCCACGGCCATCCCCGGTCCCGGCCGCGCGCTTTGAGAAAAACGACTTCTGCGAGTGGCTTGCGGTCATCGAACCCGCCGGTCCATTGATCATCGAGAATGAACTCGCCACGATCTGGCGGGGTGCCCATCTTGTGCTGCACAAGGCCAACGCGGTACTCGAAGTTGTGGAACGCGTCCGCGTAGTCGGTGTCGTTCGGGATGAGGTCACGCATAATCTCGCGCAGGTCGGCTTTGAGAAGACGGCTGCCTGGAAAGAACCCCGGCACACGCCCTTGCCAGCGAGGCATCATACGGAGCAGGGCGTCGTAGAGGATGCTTGTAACCCGGAGCGTGTGTACTACCAGTTTCGTCCTGTTTGGTTGAACAGGGTCCCAGACTTCGACCTGTGTCAGCAGGCGAAGCAGCAGCGAGTCCCGCGCCCGAGCAACCGCCGCTATACCCGCTGCGGTGAGCACAAGGAGAGCTGGGTATCGGCGCAGCTGCACGATGCCCGATGTGAAAGTCCCGATTAGGGGGGACCATCGCAAGCCGTTGCAGTACTTCAGACCACAGTTGATCATGCGAGCCTGTCGTGTCATGCCAGACGCCGGTCGCGACGAGCTGCGCCAGCGACATAGTGCCTACTAAGTCCTGACGAAGGATATCGTCGGCGTCCTCACCTAGGCTGGGCTTATCTATGAAGGCCGGCTGGTTGGTGATCATTTCCACGGCTCGCTGCGTGTAGCCCATGACGAGGTCGTAGAGGTCAATGTGCCGAGCTGAGTCGGGCAAATACCGCTTGAGCTGCGAGACAGCCATCGCAGTTGTCAAGGGTGGCTCTGAGAGCTTTTTGAGAGCCTCCACGCTGGCGAGTAGGCCCTCGAACAGTTCATCGGCGGTCGATGCCTGAACAACCTGGCCGTGGCGGAGCCGCAGCAGCCGTTGCGCTTCTTCGCCCGAGCTGCTGCGGGAGTCCCAGTAGAGCGGATACCGCCGGTTCGGTGAGGCTTCAATCAGCGCGACCAGGGCCTTATCCCAGTCGGCCGACCAACCGCTGATGAGAAGTCCGTATTCATCGAGGATCTGCTTCAGCAGGGTGTTCCATTCCTCCGGGTATGTGCTGAGTTCCTCTGAGGTGTTGAGCGATTCAAGGTCCTTGTAATCACCGTTCAACTTGATGACGGTTGCCCGATCGTGGGTGAGTGGATTCATGCCGCTGCAGGCCTCGGGGCGGGCGATGACCTGTGGGGAAACGCCCGCCGCTTCGAGGGCATGCTCTATGAGGCGGTCGAAGTTCGTTGTGACAACGACCTTCACGAATCCGTGCTTGACAAGCTGTGCCAGCGCGACGTGAGCTCTGCTGGGCGTTTTTCGATTTTCCTGCCGCTCTTCGTCGGTCGGTTCGATGAACCTCGCGACAAGTCCCTGACGGGTCGCGGCAGTGCCCGGAAACGCCTCCAAAAGGGATGAGTAGCCGAGCTTTTTTTCGTGATGATCCCCCCACCAACGTTCCGGATCGAACGTCTCATCGGGTGGGTCGCCTTGTCCCTCGGCGGCGGCGGTAGCCGTGGCCAGCTGGCGAACCAACTTCTCGACGATCCCCCATCCCGTCGGAATCCCCGCACCCGTCGACACACCAGAACCGATCAACACCGCATACACCCCAGGCTGAGCGTGCATTGATGTTGCCAGCATCGCCGCGGGCGATAATGCGTTCGAGGGCCGTGCTGGCAAAGCGGAACTTTCGGTGCCGGACGGGCTGCTCATCTCACTCCATGCGTTAGAGGCTTTGACAATGCGGTGGGAGGTCGCCCCCTGCAATGAAGCCTAGTGGTCGATCCCGCCCGTGTAGGAGAACCGCGTAGTCGCCCCAGCGAAGCTTCTCAAACTCAAGCGGGGCGGTTTTGCACTGCTTAATCTTGTTACTCGCAAACGGTGGACAGCACCGAATGATGGCTGGCCATATGAATAACCGGAGGCGCCATGTTTCGCGCACTTTTCGTTGGCGCCATCATTGCGGCTACAGCCTTCGCTGCAGCGCCCACAGCGGGCGCGGACCCCGCGATTGTGGCAAGCACAGGCACAGGCACAGGCGGGATAGCGGCATCACCGCCGCCGTTCCTACAAAGCCCCGAATGCAGTTATAGGAGCAAGCGCACCGGGCAGTGTGTCGAGGGTGTAGACGGCGCCATGTGTGCAGACGGCCTCTACTCCCACAGCGTGACCAGCAGCGGTACATGCTCCCGCCACGGCGGCGTCGCGCAGTGGTGTCCGTGCGGCGGTGCGGCGCCGGCGCCTTCGCCCTCGTCCATTGTCCCGTCACCGCTGATTACGACCGGCGGAGACAACCAGTTCGTCGCGATAGCGGTTTCTCCGGTTACGGGTAAGGCCGGCTGGGACACCGGGGGCAGCGAGGACGAGGCGACCCAGAAGGCGCTCGCCGCGTGCGCGGCGGCGACCGGCGACGTCTGCCAGATGGCCGGCGGGATGCACCACGGCTGCGCCGCCTACGCGATTGACCCGCAGACAAACAGGTGGCACGGCGGCGCCGGTGTTGACCCGGCCAGCGCGGGCGCCGACGCAGTAAGCAGGCTGGGCGGCAGATACGTCGCCGGTGTGCACTGCTCATCCTGAGCATGAAACGTTGTGGCGCAACAAATTCGCGTCAAGAAACCATCAAAGATGGGTTACGAACACGCCCGGTCAGCGATAGAATCAATGACGTGACCGGGCGCGAATCACATTGGCACGGCCAGCTTTTCGCCGTAGACGCCCCGCGGATCGCCAGCCAGCACCCAAGCGTGCTTCCGGTCGGCGCGTGCGCGGATCTCGTCGAGCCGCCGTTCCTCAGCGGCCACGTCGCCCTGATAGCGGCGCCACGCCTTACGGGCCTGAATCACCGCGCAGATAGCGACGGCGGCCGCGCGCGACTTGCCGCCGTGCTACAACTCCAAATACGACTGGAACACCGCTAGTCCCGCTCACGAAAGTCCACCGCAGGGTTGGGTTCTCGACGATTCTACACACTGGGAGTGGGCCGATGGCAGCATGGACCTCGACATCCAGGTGTTCAAGCCAGGGAACACGATTACGCCCCACGGTGAGCCGGAAATCATCATCTACTACTTGCCTACCGATCAGGCCTTAGGACAGTGCAACCACAGCTAAGGGCGTGACTGTTTAGGTGGAATACTGGTTGTGCACCGCCGCTACGATTCGAGGCAGGCCGCCGCGCGTCAGCACGGTGCAAGCACCGACTGGTTCAATCCCAGTATCGCGCACCACGTCTGACCTGCTGTTATGCACCTTTGCGCCGGCCCGCGTGCCACAAACATGCCACTAGCCCGGAAACGGGTGTTTGCTGGGGGTTAGTTGCGGCTATCAATGACAGCCCAGAACCGGCCCGCGCAGCACTCGCGCACACTGCCGGGGTCCACGCCGGGCGGTATCGGGGCGGGATTGGCGACCCGGCAGGGCTGCCCGATAGCCGCGCACGCAGTCGGGGCACGGGGTGGCCAGGATCAGCGCGGGAATAAACCGGCACGCAGTTCATACACAACAATCCACGCAGCTTGCCGGTCCATTACGGATTCGGTATCCCTGGTGTTAACGCTCCCGGTATCCCCGGTGTTACTTGCAACGCGGGTGCTGGTGGTCCCGGTGCGGGGACCGGTCGTCCCGGTATTTCCGGTGCTTCCGTTGGTCGCTCATCTGGCGGGACTCCCTCAGTCGGTAAAACCGGTGCGCTCCAAAAACCGTCCGGTGCCATGTGGTCTTTGCAGAAATTCGTAGAGTTCATCACTACCATGTATTCCCTCCACAACCCTGGCGGGTTAGGTGCCGGTGCCATCGCGCCGTCTGGACAGCGCCACGTACAACTAAGAGCGCCGATACCGGCGCCACCGAATGCGAAGCTACCGCCGCCGTTAGTGGCGCCGATAATGCCGTTGGCGCCGAAACCACCTGCTTCGCAATGCATATGCGAGCCGTTGATCTCGGTCGGGTAGTCGCAGAAGCCACCTTGCGCGAACAAAGCGCCGCCACCGGACCCAATGCCGGGATACGGGCAGAGGTCGGCGTGAGCCGATCCAGCCGGGAGAAATATTGACGCACAGAAGCCGAAAGATACCATTGAAGCGCAAGTTATGATTTTCTTCATTCTTTTCATCCGATTCCTGTACTCCAAGTTTGAGCCCTACGCATTCGGATTCTGCTCCGTCCCATCGCCCAATGTGGTCCGTTTGATCCAGCTTGCTGAATGAACGAATGCTCAACTCGGGGTATAGGGATTGTGAAAGCGTGGCCCTGCGTAGGGGCCCTGATGGTGGTGTGCTATCGCCTGTGCACCAGCGCCCCGCGGGCGCGCTGTTTATCCAAGCCGATCGCTGTGAAGCGCACGGCGTCGCCGACATCAACGCGCAGCAGTTCGTCAGCCCACAACCCCGCCAGCAGCACCGTCACCACCAAGGCCCGTTTGCGTACGGCCCCGGACAAATCGCGGTCTTCGCACGCCTCGATGATGCGCACGCGCGCTTAATCGTTATCTACGCCTGCAATATTCGCAGTGACCGGGCACCCCCGCGCAGAGCATCGGTGCGCATCTTCCAGAACGCGCTGCCAATCTCAGTTGATCGAACAGCCCCATCGCATGTGCACCGCGATCTCATGCCCGCAGGTACTTCAGCTTGTTGATGTGTGTACTGGGCTGTCGCGAGTCGAAGTTCGTCGTGAATTAGCCCGGCTGGGGCGCGGTCCGGTGAGACGATGACGTGATGGCAATGTCATCTAAGCCCAGCCCGCGCCAGCTGACGACGCCACGTGCTGCCGCGGTGGCCGGTGTGATCTTTGCGCTGCTGTTTGGCGCCGTGCTGATCCTGATTCGCACCAACATGCCTGAGGGCGCGGCAGCTTCGTCCGAATGGCTGAACAGTCGCGGCAGGGGGATCGCGACCGCGGCGACGCTGATGCCGTTCGCGGGTATCAGCTTTTTGTGGTTCATCGGGGTGGTCCGCGACGGGTTAGGGCGCTATGAAGACAAGTTCTTCGCGTCGGTCTTCCTCGGCAGCGGCGTGCTGTTCTTGGCCATGATGTTCGTCTCGACCGCTGTGGCTGCCGGCCTGGTGGCCAGTAACGCCGGGGTCACCGATCCGTCGGCGCACGCGGAGACGATCCAGTTCGGGAAGATGGTGATGCTGGCGGCCAGCCAGACTTATGCGGTCCGGATGGCTGCGGTGTTCATGATGTCGCTGGCAACGATATGGCTTCGGACGGGCTTGATGCCACGCTGGCTGGTTGGCCTGAGCTATCTTTCTGCCGTTGCATTGCTGTTGGCCGGCAACATCAGCATGTGGATCACGATGGTGTTCCCCGTCTGGGTGTTGATGGTCAGCGGCTTGCTGTTGGCCCGCGCAGGGCTGTTCGAGGAACTGAGGACTGGCGGGGATGGACCGACGGAGCCTGCCCGATGAACATCGACGCAACGGTGGTCGCCCGGTCGAATGGCCGCCGACGAAATGGCCCAGGGGGCGTGATCGGGGCGTAGTGTTTCGCACGGAAACGGAGGGAGTCCGAGGATGCCGACGAGCGATCATGACTGGAGCAAGCCAGCGGCGATGGCCATTCCTAAGGAGGGGTACTTCGAGCTCGAGCGGGGCAGATACGGTCCGATCTATCCGAGAACTCCTGCCTGCTATGGCTTTTCGATCATTGCGAAGGTCAAAGAGGGGCGCGAAGAGGCCGTCCGCGCGTACGGCAAGCAGATCCAGGAAGCGATCGCCGGGAGTCCCGACGTGCTCGCGCCGCTGCGGCTGCACTACTTGCGGTGGGTACTGTTCGACGTCGGTTCGGGGCTGCACTTTCAGTACCAGGGCATCTTCGACACCGACTTCGACAAGTACACCGAGGATGCGGTGACGCTGTTCAGCCAGACCGGGATCACGACGGTGTTCACCAACCTCGAGGGATTCCCGGAGGACTGGAAAGAGAATCCTGACGCCTTCGTGCAGTTCGTTCGTGAGCACCAGTGCCCCAGTTTCCTGGAGTACGGGGAGTACCCCTACGTCACCGCCGACGAGATCAAAAAAGCCCTGCGGCTCAAAGCGGCGTTCTCCGACATGCTCGACCAGATGCAGTGATCCGCACCGAAACGTGCATCGATGCTTGAGTTGGACGACATCCAGCACATTCTGCTGACCCGCACGCCGGCGATGACGGGCCGCTATGAGTTCCTGTCGTTCGACGACCCGGCCGGCGGCCGGGCGTGGCTGTCCGAGCTGATCGACAGGATCGAATCGGCCGCGACGGCGCAAGCCTCGATGGACAGCACGAAGCGGTGGATCACGCTGGCGTTCACGTGGAACGGCCTGCGAGCAGTCGGAGTGCCCGAGGAATCCCTCGCAACTTTCCCAGAGGAGTTTCGCCAGGGCATGGCGGCTCGGGCAGACATCCTGGGCGATACCGGCGCCAACCACCCCGACAACTGGGTTGGCGGTCTGGCAGGCGGTGACTTGCACGCAATCGCGATCCTGTTCGCGCGCGACGACGCCGAACATGCGCGGGCCACGGGGGAACACGACAAGCTTGTGGCCCGGAGCGACGGTGTGCGCAGTCTGTCGGTGTTGGATTTGAACGCGACGCCGCCGTTCAATTACGCACATGATCACTTCGGGTTCCGGGACAGGTTGTCGCAGCCGGTGATCGAGGGCTCGGGTGAAGAGCCCACGCCGGGGTCGGGCGCGCCGCTGAAGCCGGGCGAGTTCATCCTCGGCTATCCCGACGAGCACGGGCCGCCCGCCAATCTGCCGGAGCCAGAAGTCCTGTCCCGCAATGGAAGCTACATGGCCTACCGGCGGTTGCAGGAGCACGTTGGACTGTTCCGCGAGTATATCCGGGAGAACGCCGACACTCCGGATGGGCAGGAGCTACTGGCCGCGAAGTTCATGGGCCGCTGGCGCAGCGGTGCCCCGCTGGTGTTGGCGCCGGATAAGGACGATCCCGAGTTGGGCGCGGACCCTATGCGCAACAACGACTTCGACTATAAGGAGATGGATCCGCACGGGTATGCCTGCCCGCTGGGATCGCACGCGCGACGCCTCAACCCGCGCGACACCGCGCACAACATGAACCGGCGCAGGATGATCCGCCGCGGTGCTACCTACGGTCCTGCGTTGCCCGAAGGCGCGCCCGACGACGGTGTGGATCGTGGCATCGCCGCGTTCATCATTTGCGCCAGCCTGGTTCGGCAATTCGAGTTCGCGCAGAACGTGTGGATCAACGACCGCACCTTCCACGAGCTCGGCAACGAGCGCGACCCGATATGCGGAACCCAGGACGGCACGCTGGAGTTCAAGATTCCCAAGCGGCCGATCCGCAAAACCCTCAAAGGGTTGCCGGCGTTCACCACCCTCAAGGGTGGGGCGTACTTCTTCCTGCCCGGCATCAACGCCATGCGATACCTCACGGCGCTCGACTGATCACATTAAGGATCCACCATGGGCGCACCTCCCGCGGCGCGGACCTACAACCAAAGCCACATCCCGCGTCCGCACACCGGCGGACGGCGCATCAGCATCTACTGGACCTGGAGCTACCCGTGGGAAGCCCAACGCGACCCCGCCGCGATGTACAACCGCTTTTCCACCATGACCGAAGTCCGCAACGCCTTGTGGCCGAGCTACGAGACACCGGAATACGACGAGGCGCACTTCCTCCAGGGCATCGCCGGCACCCTGGAACTTTTCCACCGCTCGGCGCTGGCTTTCCAGGACCTGGCTGGCGAAGCCACCGGCCACCCGGTCGCCGTCTTCCAGCGCATCGACCAGGCGGGCTACCGGCTCCCGATCGACGAGCGGATCCTCGCCGACACCGACACCCTCATGGTCTTCGGGCTGGACCACATCCTGTCGGAACAAGAAGCCGCACCGGAGGAGATCAGCGCCATCCGGGAATGGCTGCGACGAGAAGGCACCTGCCTGCTGCTGGCCCCGCATCACGACGTGGGCTTCACCGACGATTTCGCCCAGCGTCAGGTTGAATACCAGCACCACGGCGACCCGCTGGTGCCGCGCCAACAACGGTTCGGGCAGTACACCCGCTCCCTGATGACAGCCCTCGAGGTCCCGGTGCATAACACCTGGGGGCTGCGTCCCGCCGTTGTCGAGGGCACCAAGCAGATCGCACCCCTGACCGCGATCCGCGACCTGGACGCCGCGAGACTGCTGGACAACGTCACCACATTCAACTTCCATCCCCACCTGCCGCACTACGAACTCACCGCACCGGAGAGCGACTCGGTGCGGGTGCTGGGCCGTCAACGGATCGATCCCAACAGGCCCCATCCCTTCACCGCGGCGGGCAACACCGAATTCAACGCGCTGATCTGGATGCCGCCGTCGGGCCGGCGTGCCGGCGACATCGTCCTCGTCGACTCCACGAACTTCACCACGCTTTTCGGCGGCACCGACAGCCTCAAGAATTTTTGGCACAACCTCGCCACCATGAAATGATGTTCCGGCGGTTTCGCCGCCGGTAACCAACCTGACCCCACCGGCACTGAACCTAAACGCCGATCGCAACGTCACCGTGGGGTCGATGCCCAGGATCGCGGAGCGAGAGGAAGGTGGAGGTCAGAATGCCCGGTATGGCAGCGATCGCCATGGGCGCAGCTCCCGTCCTCGGTGGTGCGCTGCTCGGCGCTGCGGTGGGACAAGTCAGGGGTCCCGACTTGCGAGAGGGGATCAAACAAGACCTGGAGCTGCTCGAGCAGATGCCTGAAATCGAGGCGGCCCGGCGGGAGGCGCTGCGGCGCAGCATCAACGATCGCATCGATGAATTGGTCGCGGCGAACGACAAGGCACGCCAGCTGCGCGCCACCGCCAGTTCCTATGAAGGAAACTGGCGTGACATTGTCCTATTTCTCTGCACGGTGCTCTTCTCGATTGTCTGGTGGTCTGTCGACCACGACAGGACCAGCTGGCTGTCCGTGTTCATTACCACGATTGTGGCGTCGGTCGTGGCGGCCGGCTACGCATTCCGGGGTATGCGCCGAAGCGTGCTCAGGGTGCGTCGTCGCGCCGATCGTGGTCAGCAGTCGTAAGCGGCGTCCGCTCCCGAATCGCCTGAGGGTGCTTTCGATTTCACATCTCCGGACGACGTTGACGAATACGGCTACCAAAGAACCGACAACATCACCGGCGCGATCCACAGCCTCTACAAATCAGCCGTCGGTGAGGTCACCAAAGACGACATCTTCTAATACGTCTACGGGCTGCTACATGATCCGTCGTATCGCAAGACCTACTCTGCCGACCTGAAGAAGATGCTCCCACATATTCCGACGCCGGATACCTTTGCGCGCTTCGAGCAGCTCGCCGCCGTGGGCCGCCGCCTCGCCGAACTGCACGTGGCTTACGAGTCTGTCGACCCGTTTCCGCTTGATGTGCAATTGAAGTCGGGCGTTGACCCCGGAGATCGGGAGACCTGGCGAGTGGAGAAGATGAAGTGGCGGTCGAAGAGCGATCACTCGGCGATCGTCTACAACGGCAAGGTCACCACATCGAAGCTCTCGAGCTGATCGGGGCAGGGCGGGGCCGCGCATAACCGCCATTACGCCACCTTTGCGCCACAAGCATTCTCAAATAACTTGACGATGCCATCGCGACTATCGGAACCGCTACCGCGACATGGCGACATCGCGTGAGGCGTCATGCAGCAGTCGGGATGCCCAGTGAATCACCTACTTTGACAAGCCCTCGCGACACGCCGAGGTTTTGTCAATCTAGCCAGGCGTGTCTTGTCAATCTTTCCTGCACGTCGACAACAGCAGCAGCAGGTGCTGTAGGTTCTCAAATTTCGTTGCGGATTCTCAAAGTCGATTGCGGGATCATTGCGGATCCGCAGTGAATATGAGACGAGTGCCTGTGCAAGGTCGGGCCACGCATCGACATCGCGTGACGACTACTGGCGACCGACGTGGCGGCCCACCGAACAGGACTACAACCCTGAGCCGGTCTATGAAGTTACTAGCAGCCGACACGATTGCCCATTCTCACTGGCTGATTTGAAAGGCGAGCACGGATCGGCAGCTATCTCGATCCTGAAGTGTCCTCGCTCGGAGATTTGGATCTGGCGATCGCCACGCGTGATCGAGTCGGAACCGATGGCCATTCTGCATGTCGGCTTGCGGCGCTCCGTGTGCGCCACCGTTCAATCGCCCGGTGACAACCAAGACAGCGTCGGGCGTGCCGCCTCCTGCCGCAGTGCCGTCACCGGCTGGCTACATCGTCGTTGTCGAGGTCCTCGTTTCCATGGTTGTCGGGGACCACCGTTGAAAGGTTCTGGGGTGTAGCGGAGCCTGTCGAAAGGTTCGGCATCACACCGCCCAGGAGATTTGAGCCGGTGATGACGAGCCGCAACTGCTCACCGGGGTGAAATGCCAATCCGATCGGGAACATGTCAATTTCGACGGGAACGATCTCACCGGGCTTGAGCTTCTCAACACGGTCGAAGCTCTGAGCGGGTATGGCCTCCGTCGAGTTCGCTTCGTCCAGCTGTCGCATAGAAACACGCAAGCGTCCGTTGGAACCTTTGTACTTCAGAATCGCCGCGCCGTCTTGTGTCAGGTCCTGCAGCATTTTCCCTTGATCAGGAACGTTGAATTGCTGCAGGTGTCGCCCCTCAGCATCAAGCTTCTGCAGGAAAACGAACAGATCCATGTCGTCCCAACCCTCTGATTCGACCCACAGTCGCACCTTCGGATAGCCGACGAGCTCGGTTTCGGTGCCGAAGCGGACGATGAACGACGCGCCGTCTCGATCCGACTCCGCGTTGTAGGTCGTTGCTACGGCGTTTGCAGGTGCGTCATCGGTCAGAGTCTGCGACCTACCGTCGAGGTAGTACTTGATGTAGGCGACGTCGTCTGGCGGGAATTCGGTCGCGGGGATGTCGACGCGATCGTTGCCGTCAAGATCGAGTAGGGCGTAACGGACGCGGGGCGTTTTCTCCCATCCGTTGTCATCTCCCTTGAGGTAGTGATCAAAGAAACGAAGCAGGTCGCGCTTGTGCGCTTGGTCGTTGAAATCGGGCCATTCCATGGTGCGATGGATGCGCAGCCACTTCTCCTGTGAGCTGATCTCCCGCCATCCCCGGAACATCCCAGGTGTGTGAATCAGGTTCGAGTGACTGGCGACGATGTAGGCCGGCACGTTGATCTGCTCCAAGCGTGCGATCTTCGATTTCCACAAGCCGTTGACGAGCGGGTATCGCTCGGCCTCAGCGACGAGATCCTCTCGCTTGTTCTTACCCACATATGAGGTCGCCCACATGGCAGGGAAGGCTAAATCAGGCATTCCCCCACGCATGACGAGGTCACGATAGATATCACTCATGCCTTCCCATGGAGCAATTGCGGTCAAGTGCGGTGGTTGCTCCGCCGCGGCGAACCACTGCGCGATGGCGAGGTAAGAATTCCCGCTCATACCGACCTTGCCGGTGCACCAATCTCGAGCGGCGAGCCATTCGATGAGATCGTGACAGTCTTGGCCATCTTGCTGTCCGGGGAAAATGCTGTCGCCACCGGAGTTATAGACTCCGCGCGCGTCCGGGTTGCAAATGGCATACCCATTCGCGCACCAAAATGCAGGATCCGGACCCTCGAATTTGCCCAAACCTGATAGTTCGCTCTGGTCGATTCCTAGAACATTGAACATGTTCCAGTTTCTTGGATGCGTACCGCCACTCTTGCCGTACGGGCTCCAGGCGACGATAACGGGCACCTGCTCCGGTCCGACTGGGCGGAATACGTCGACGTAGATCGTTATCCCGTCACGAAGTGTGACTGCAGTGTCCCTTTCGAACACGATGTCGACAGGAAGCGGGCGAAATTGTGGTGTCGTCCGAAAACCGGCTGTTAGGAGCGTGGTGCTCGGATCGAATTTGGCGAAGACAGTCGGCTCGTTCGCCTCGTCGTACCCAAACGCCGGCACAAACACTGCCTCTTCGTTGCTCATCGTCGATTTCCCTCACCTTGGTGCCCGTTCATGGCGGCCCCGGCCAGGCGACACATCTCGCCCAACTGCGCGCCGAGCCCGGCAGCCGCGGTGGGTAATGAGGCAGCGGCAGCCAATGACCCGCCGACAGAGGACTTCGGCCTCTACTGCCAGGCTCTGTGAGGTGGTCGGATCAAAGGGTACATCTCATCACGATCTAGCAAATACAGGAGTATCCATGACCGAAGCAAAACTTCCTGAGCGGCGTCGACAGCGGTCGTTGCTGCCGGAATTCTCCGAGCTGTTCAACGGCTTCCCGGGGTGGGCGGATCTGCGCCCTACCCTCGAGAACCGTCTCATGCGGCTGGAGGATGAGATGGCTGATGGCCACTACGTGGTCCGCGCGGAAATCCCCGGAATCGACCCAGCCAAGGACGTCGATATCACCGTCCGGGACGGCCGGTTGACGATCAAGGCCGAACGCAGCGAAAAGACCGAATCCCGTGGGCGCTCGGAGTTTTCCTACGGTTCATTCGTGCGCTCGGTGACCCTGCCGGAGGGTGCCGACGAGGACGACATCACCGCTAGCTACGACAAGGGAATCCTGACGGTCTCGGTACCGGTATCGCAGGTGACCCCCGCCGAGAAGCACATTGCGGTACAGGCCACGAACTGAGTTCACTCTAGCGAACGTAATTCCAAGCGGTCTCGGAGCGCCCAACCCCCTGGGTGCTCCGAGATCGCATACCCGTCGATGGTCACCACGACGAATATGCGGGTTGTGTTTGGCCAACCGTGACCAGCGAATGCGCAGTCGTGGATCCGCTACTCTCGCCGGGAAGATAATGCATCGATGGCTGGTGAGATGGTGGAGTTCACCGTGTGCGACGGCGAGTGGTCCCGCGTTCCTGTTGTCGAACTCCACGGCCCAGTCGGTGCGCCGCTGCGAGATTGGCAGCACACCGGGCGCATTGGTGCCTTGGACACGCGGCGAGACGATCAGGGGGATGGGGATCCATACAAGCCCGGACCTGTGATGCGCAGTTGCTCTAGGAACGAGCGAGCGGACACATACGCGGCCTCGATCAACGCGGCAGTGTGTGTGAAGTCAAGTGGCGAAACAAGTCTGGGCGCGGGCCCGGGGAGGTACACGACCGGGATCCCGGCGGCGATGACAGGAGCCTCGAGCACGGACTGTGCGCGCATCGCGACCATCGCCGTGTAGAGCAGAATGTCGGCGATGGTGTCAGGCGAACCCGGCAGTTGGCCAGGAAAGTTGCAGTCGAGCACCACCAACGAGCGTGCCCCCATCTCGACCGCTTGGCGCATCGGGACGTTGGCCACCAGACCGCCGTCGTAGAGCTGGTGGCCGTCGAGATCGACAGATGGGAAGATGCCCGGGATCGCGGCGCTGGCCAGCAGAGCGGGCAGCAGCGGACCGTCACGCACAACGTGTGGCCGAGCGGTGGCGATATCTGTCGTGACTGCGGCGAACGGCAGAGTCAGATCGGCGAATGTCATTGCCTGCCCGACAAAGTCGGCGATCACCGCGGCCAGTCCGGTGTTGGGGAACAGGTGCGTCTTAACCCTCTGCAACAGCACGGCTTGGGCGAGCAAACCGCCCGGGAACACCTGATCTCGCGTCATTCGTGCCCACACGTGCGAGAGCCGGTTCACCGCCCCCTTCGGGTCCGCGGCGATGACCGCGCCGTTGAGCGACCCAACCGAGGTTCCGGCGACGAGATCGGGAGTAACTTCGCACTCGCTGAGCGCTTGAAGCATGCCCACTTGGATCGCGCCAAGGCTGGCCCCTCCGCCAAGCACGTACCCGACTGGTTGGGACAGCCCGTCCAGCCTAAGCAGCTGACCGTTCACCCAATCAGGCTAAAACACCCATTCACAACAACTAGGCGGAGTGGGAGCTGCTGGAAATGCAGAGCTTCCGGGCCATCGGCACCCGGGCATCGGGGGCCAACCGCGAGACCTCTTCTGGCGCTCACGGAATCCGGCACAAGCCATATGCCGCAACGGAGTTCGTCTCGCGCGGCCCGCGGGTCAGGTTCGCGGGTCGGTCAGGTGCCGACCAGCGAGGCGAGGGCGTTGATGAAACGGGCGCGGTCCACACCCACGGGTGAGCCGAAGAACTGCTCGGCGAGGTGGTAGCCAACCAGGGCCATCATCACCGCGGTGGCGACCGCATCGGCATCGCGGTCGGGAATCTCCCCCGCTGCCATCCGCGCGCGCAGATCCTCGGCGTCGATCCGCGCTCCGCCCTCGGCCAGGACTTGGTGGATCCGCTCGACGTCGGGCAGGCGGGTTCCCTCCCGCAATAGCAGCGCGATCAACGGCCGCATCGCGTCCAGGGAATCCAGGGCGGTGAAGTATTCGGTTTCAAGGTCGCCCGCAGGCGCCGTCCCCGCGCGTCTGGCCTCAGCGCGATCGATCTCCCGCGCGACGACTGCGGCCAGGACGTCGTGCTTGGATCGGAAGTGTCGATAAAAGCTGCCACTGCCCGCAGACAGGCCGGCGGCCTCCTCGAGATCGGTGACCGCCACCGCATCGACACCCCGGGATACAAAGTGGGCCAGGGCGGCATCGAGGATTCGGGTCCGGGTGTCTCGCGCCATTACCGCAAGATACCTCTTGCATTACGCAAGAGCCCTCTTGCACAATGGGCTGGTGCAGGTGCCGCCTCCGATCCCACCCCCGCTCGACCCCACAGTCCTGGCCTCCGCTGCAGCAGGCCTCGCCGCAGCGGGTGCCATCACGTTCCTGATCGACGACCGCGCGCTCACCTACACCGTCGAGGGTCCGACGATCCGCGTCGAGGAGGGCCGGGTCGACGGTGCCACCGCAGTGCGCCTGAATGAACAGGCGTGGGACGACGTTGTGGGCCAGGTCCGCACCTTCATCAACCTCCTGCTCAGCAATGACCTCGCCTTCGAGCGCGGCGGATTCGAGCAGTTGGCGGACTGGGAACCGATCCTGAAATATCTGCACGCCGGCATCCCACCCTATGACCCGGCCAGGGTGGACCTGGATGGACGAGACCCGTTGGCCGCCTTCACTCTTGATGCCGACGACGCCGAACTGCGGGCCCAGCTGCAGACCCTGGGCTACCTGCACGTCAAGGCCGCCTTCAGCACCGACGAGATGACGGCCGCCGGCCGCGAGATCGACCGCCTCGCCGCACTCGCCCGACCCGGCGACGAGCAGTCGTGGTGGGTCAGCACCGAGGATGGAACGAGCACCGTGTGCCGACTGGTCTACGCGACGCTGCGCTCACCGATTCTGGCCGCGCTGGAGAACGACCCGAGGGTCCGCCGACTGGGTACCCTGCTCGACCCGAGGCTGCGGGTGGCGCCCGACCGGATGGAAGGCTGCGCGGTACTGCTCAAGGTGCCGGGAAACACCAGCGGGCTTTCCAACATCCCGTGGCACCAGGACTGTGGCATGGGCGGGCACGCCGTCCTGTGCCCGGCGGTCAGCGTCGGCATCCAGATCACCGGATCGGACTCCGCCACCGGCAATCTGCGGGTGATTCCCGGCAGCCACGGTCAGGCCGTCCATTACCGGTGGGAAGAACGGCTCGACCACGTCCCGGTCGCCAGTATCGACACCGAACCCGGTGATGTCACCGTCCACATTCAGGACTTGATGCATGCCTCACCGCAGCCGACCGGTGCCGGCGGGCGCCGCACCATGTACGTCAGCTTCTATCCACCGCAACTCTGGGACCATCTCGGTCCGGGCCAGGCGTTCAACGACCTCGTGCGCAATCGCACCGAGCAGGTCGCGCGCCTGCAGTAAGACCTGCGCGCCGCGACATGGTGCCCAACCCTCGGCGCAGTACAACTATCTGTACTGGTCACGGACGTTGACCGTCATGCCGCCGTGTTTCGGTTGCTTCGCAAGCGAAATCGCTTCACCCGTAAACTCGCTGCGGGGTGCATTGAACGAATCATCGCGGGCCAGAAACGAGACAAACGTCTGTATCACTTGGGATCTACGGGACGACTGCCCGGCGGGGCGTGTCGTATCTTGTTGTCCGTCAACATGATCACGCGTATACGCGTAGCCTACAGGTACCGGTCGCATCGTCTTGACCGACGGCGGGTTGGCCTTGCACGTTCCGTCGACACGTACGGGCACACCCAATGCGTGATGGCACGAAGAGGTGAGGCTAATCCGGTGCGGGCTTAGTGATGCCGTCGATGCCACTACTTATCGTTATCGTTGCATGAGATACGTTTGTGCACAGCACTTTTAGTTTGCTGTCTGGTAACCCGCCATTTCCGGTCTGCTGCGGTAGGCTGACCCAGTCACCCAGTGTCGCCTCGTCGGGAGGGGACGGGTGACCGTCCTACTAGGAGGGAACGGATGGAGGCAGGAGTTAACCTGCCTTTCGGTGCATTTCGGGGTAGGGGCCGCCGACCGGCGTCGCCGACGCCATGATGCTCTCGATAGCGGCAATGTCTGTGTCAGACAGCGTGACGTCAGCCGCGCCGGCACTGTCCTGGAGGTAACCGAGATGTTGCGCACCGACGATGGCGACGTGCACGCCGGGTTGCGCAAGAGTCCATGCAATGGCCAACTGGCTGATCGTGACGCCGAGGTCGGCAGCCAAACGCTCAAGCTGTGCAACGACTTCCAGGTTGCGCAAAAAGCCGTCGCCACTGAAGATGTCACTCTTGCCGCGCCAGTCTTCGGCGGCAAAGCTGGTGTCGCGTTTGACTGTTCCAGTCAGCAAACCGTGAGCCAACGGACCGTACACCATCACCCCGATGTTGTGTGCGCGGCAATACGGCAACAGCTCGTGCTCGATGTCGCGGCGAAACAGGTGGTACGGCGGCTGCACTGTTTCCACCGGAAGCGTGGCCGAGAACTCTTCCACTTGCGCGGTGTCGTAGTTCGACACACCCACGTGGCGGATTTTGCCCTCCGACAACAGATCTGCGAGCGCCCCAGCGGTTTCGGATGCTGGAACCGTGGGATCAGGCCAGTGCACGAGGTACAGATCGATGTGGTCGATGCCCAGCGCGCTCAGGCTGGAGTCAACACCTTTCTGCAGCCATTCCGGGCTGGCGTCGCGGACGAGCCCGTTGTCTGTTGGACGTAACCCACCTTTGGTGGTGATCACCACTTCGTCCCGAGCCCGCGCGAGATCGGTGCGAAGAGCCTTGCCGAGGATGCGCTCCGATTCCCCGAATCCGTATTGCTGTGCGGTATCGAAGAAGTTGAACCCCAGATCACGGGCACGACGGATCGTCGTGATCGCGGCGTCCTCATCGAAGTGGCCCCAGTCCCCGCCGAACTCCCAGGTGCCGAGGGCTAACCGGGAAACCTGAAGCCCCGTCTTACCGAGTGTGGTGGTTTTCATATCGACCTCCCCTTCGAGTAGACGTCCACGTGGCCACCCTAATAGGGATCGATAAGCGTCCTGTTGAGCGGGTTTGCGGCCGGTACCGAAGAAGGCTGATCAACTGGGCTGACAGCTGCGATGCCGGCGCGGATGACGGCCGTGTCAGCGAAGCATCGAACGACCCACCGCCGTATGAACCCCGGCCGATTGTGCCCTCGCCTTGAGCCTGCTCAGTGTGAAGGCATGACGCCAGCCAGACCAAGCATCAATGAGATGCCCGGCAACAGGTTGGTCACCTGGTGGGCGACGATGCTGGCCACTAGACCACCGGAGTACAACCGCGCGAGCGCGATCGGGATGGCCACCACCACCAACAGCGGGGCTCGGGTGAACTCGAGATGGGCCAGCGCGAACACCACAGTGGTGACCACCAGTGCGACCCACCGCCCCCAGCGCCGATCCACTGCTCCCCAGAGCAGCCCTCGGTAGACGATCTCTTCGCACAGCGGCGCGACGAACACCACGATCAGAAAGACGACCACCGCCCACGGCCAGGAGGCTCGGACGCCGCCGAAGATCCTACCTACGGCGGAATTCGCATTTGGCCCGACGATCGACGTGTAGACCACCGAAGCCGGAATCGTGACCAACAGCCCGCCGAAACCGAACATCAACCCGAGCCTCAGCCCGCGCCACGACCAGTGCAGCTGCAGGTCGGCGCGGGGGCCGTTACCGCGCAGCTTCGTGATGAGCATGGCCAGCCCGGCCGCGATCACCGTCGGGACGGCCACCGCCAGTGCAAGCATCCCGGCAGACAAGGGACGGTGACCGATCAGGACGACTGCGAACGAGGCCGAGGCGAGCAGGCGGACCAGCTCTACCAGCAGGAAGGCGCCCAGACCCCAGCGGTGAGTGTGCGGTACGGAATCGGAAACCAGTGCCGGACTCGGGCCACTTGACGGCTCGGGCGCCATAGGCTCATGGGCTCGGTCCGCTTCCACGGCCCTGACGCTACCGCAGTTTGACCAGGGGGCTCGGGTGGCGGGAACGTTAGCGGGCCGTCCGGCACTCTGGTGACATCGCCGTTGATGCTGCTGCATATTCTCGGTTTCGAATGCCAATCGAGTGCGGGTCGTTGACCAGAGTGACGGGCGGGCCGCATACTCCCTTTTCTGTTGCGGCCGGGGCTATTTGAGGACCGCGGTGAGGACACCGACGCGCCCGGCGTGGGCTTCGCGTCGCAGTACGGTGGTGGCCAGTTCGAACTTCACCCCGGGGATCGTTTCGTTGACGAACGGGTTGCCGGTCCACCAGGTGATGCGGCACACCCGGCGAGTGATTCGCCAGCCGCCGGGGGTGCGCAGCAGGGCGTCGTCATACCAGCCGGTACCGTCCCAGAGGGCGTTGTCGCCGGCGGCCTTGCGCACCAGGCGCCAGCCGCCGTTGCAGAAGCTGTGTGCGCGGACCCCGTCAACGTGGATCACATGGGTGGACACGGTGTGCTGGGTGGAATCGAAGGGATCGTGAAACGCCGCGAAGTCAGTCTTGAACTGTTCGCGATCGGTCCAGTGCGACGTTGCACCGTAGTCGGCATCCACATCGGTGGCGAAGATCCGGTCGAATAGTTCCCATCGCTGGCTGTCGACTGCCAGCCCGTAGAGATTCACCAGCTGCGTGATCGCCACGACGTCGCTGTCGGTGTCGGTCATGGTCCTCCTAGGGTGCGGCAACCGATATCAACATTTAAGAGAAATGTTTGACTTACACAACGTCATGATGGGCACGATGCTGATGCATAGCTGCGCCGAGTTCGAGCGAGGACTTGCAGAAGGGACCACCGGTGGCCAGGCGCGGGCAGAGGTCTGATCGACGCGATCGTCGCGCTGTGGCAAGCAACCAACTGCCCCAGGTGAGCGGCGGGCCTTAGTGCGTAAGCGATTTCAAGCAGAGCAATCAGCGGCGCAAGTACCACCGGAAAGTGTGCAGCACGATAGGCATAAGGCATGGGCCGGAAGGCCATTGGCAGCAGTCACAAGACTCGTTGGCTTGTACGGGCTCGAGGGTCAGGTGATCGTAGCGCCCACCAAATGACCGATCACATAAGTGATCGTCAACGCAAGGCCGCCACCAACGACGTTGCGGACTACTGCACGGCCCTTCGGCGCTCCGCCCAAGCCAGCCGACACAGCCCCGGTGATCACCAAAGCCACGAGTACCGCCACGACGGTGACTGGGATTCTCCACGCCGTCGGCGGTGCCAAGATTGCGATCAACGGCAGTAAGGCACCAACCGCGAACGACAGTGCCGAGGACAGCGCCGCATGCCACGGGTTGGTCAGCTCCTCAGGATTAATACCCAGCTCGACCTCGGCGTGGGCGGCGAAAGGATCATGGTCGGTGAGTTCCTCAGCCACAGTGCGGGCAGTCGCCGCCGACAGACCCTTCGCTTCATATAGCGCGGCAAGCTCGTTTAACTCGGCGGCTGGGTCGTCGCGTAGCTCTTGTCGTTCCTTGGTCAGCTGCGCCTGCTCGGTGTCTCGCTGGGTGCTGACTGAAACATACTCACCCAACGCCATCGACACAGCTCCAGCGATCAGGGCGGCGATTCCCGCGGTCAATATCGGCGCGCGTGCCACCGTCGCCGCCGCAACACCAACGACGATGCCCGCAGTGGAAACGACTCCATCGTTGGCACCCAACACTCCGGCACGCAGCCAATTCAACTTCGAGGACACCGAACCCGCATGAGGTTCGGCCGGATGGAACGGAGGCGACACGGCGGTAACGATATATACCGAAACCCCAGGCGACTAGCCAACATAGCCTTGCCAAAGCAGGCCGCCCAAGCTCTTCAGCTACTTCAACAAGCGCGAGAGCCCTCTGGAACCACCGGCGTGTCCCGCGGGCACTGCGCTGACGATCGCCCTCCGCGGCAATGGCGGCAGCAAACGGATTCAGCTCATCTGCGACGACCTCGCCGCCCGCGTCAACGATCCAGCAACCCTCTCGCGGCGGCCGCACTGCACCCTGGCCACCGCGGTCGCATTTCATGCCCACGCAGACGATGAGCTGGTCGTCGCCGGCGGAACCCTCGCCCTGTCCGTCGTGTCGCGACTGGTCATGACTTCACTTGCCATAGACTGTTTTTCATTGCGCTGGCGGCCACGACGTCGCTACAGGCGGCCATGTCGACCCGGAAAGGAGCGTCTTCGCGCACCCGAGTCACGGCATCGCATCCGGACCACACTTCTGCCGAAAGAACCGTCTCCGACCCCTATCAAGGGCGAAAACCCTTAGGAAGCAACTCAAATGGACCTCGACCGCATCACCCACCCGTTGCGACTGGCCAGAGGATCACATCAGCCAGGATCGGGCAAAGGGTGTGCCATGAACGCGATTTCATACATTAACGGCGACACGCAGATCACCGACTTCCCGGCGAGTTCGGCCCGCCCGCTGGCCTCCTTCGTGCAGTTGTGCAACGACCTGCTAGCCGGGCCTGACGGCTACTTGTCGCCAGAAGACAGCTGTCTGGTGCTCGATTTGGGTTGGCTGACGGTAGGAACCGCCGATGTCGCCGAGACCGTCATTCACACCTGGGTGACCAAACTGTTGATCAGCCCATCCTGGGGTGTCGTTCGATACGCCGAGAACGCTGCGGCCGAAGCGATCTCCGACATCGCTGAGCTACATCGCGGGCTCGCCCCCGGCGACACGCCGCCGATCGCCGCCTGGGACAGCGCTGCCCGCGCGGCCCGCGCGGTCAGTGAGACGTCAGAGGGCGCCGAACTGTACGCCATCCGGGCCGCATACCAATCGACCGCACTTGTTGAAACCGACGACTGGGACACGCTCGATGCTGTAACCGGCAACGCCCTGCGCGCCCACAGACTCGCAAACGGGGACGACGGAGCCGCCCGGATCCTAGAAGTCACACGTAACGCCATCCGCTCATGGCGTCGTCTAGCCGGTCTAAGCGTTGTGAGCAATGACCCAATACCGGTCGCCGGTGCCGTGCGACGCAAAGGGGCAGCGGCATAGAGGCGCGAAGGCCCAAGGTGTCCCAGCTATGAAGTCGGCACCGAACCTAGCGACCGATGGGCCACCATGGACCTTATGGGCCGATATGAGGCAACGACCTTCCCGAAACCCAGGCGAACCGGCATAACGATTGTTGCTGGGTATTGCATTTTCGCGGGGCTGTCCGAGGTATGGGTCGGAATCACCGGTAACTGGATGGGATTGCTATCCAAGCCGCTGAAACCGTCGTTCTGGACTGCCCTCGTCGGTATTTTCTATGTCGCCGCCGGCATATCGCTACTGCCGAAGAGGAGAACCGGTGCACTACTGGGCATCGTCTTCATCCTGCTCGAGGTTCTTGGGCGCGTTCAGCTGGTCCGGATCGGCACCTACCCGTCGAGAGGCCCGGACTTCGTAAAGAGTGTTATCGGTGGCGCAATCGCAATTCTGGTCGTCGTCTACTTGGCCACTCAGTGGAGAAAGTTCGATGCCGGGCAAAGCCTCACCTCGTCGGCGTAGAAGGGCCGCGGCCACGGTTCATCGTGGGTAACTTCGTTTACTGATAACACTGTCTCCCACGTGCTATCGAGGGAACCCGTTACCGTTACCTGTACGGGCTGTCACTCGACGGACATGCATTGTTTGTCTTCTGGTCACCGGCGGGCGGATTGCGTCTGCGAACCTTGACCGACGCACCGGGGCGGATGAGTCGCCGCAACTCGGGAAAGGGCCGTCATGACAGAACACTTGCGCGCTTACAACAGTCTGTGGCAGGTCCGCAGTGACTCGTGGTGCCGACTGGAGGAAGCCGCTGATCGGCTCACGCGTCCGACCACCGCGGGAGACTTGAAAGAAAAGTGCGTGAGCGCCTGCCAAGAATTACTGGCTCGCCTGAGCACAGTAGAGCCCTACTTTGCCTATCCCGGCTCGCCCCAATTCGCCCGAGTTCAACGACTTTTTGCCGCCGGTAGCTACGACAAGTTCGCGCAAGAGGTTGGGCGGATCAACCGCGCGCTGACCACGGAGTCGTACCGCTCAGGGGACGTGGACAACGCCGGTGCCGACGACTTGGACATGTTTCCGTCTGATCCGCGCCAGCTCGAGCATCAACCGGCGACGCAGCGCGACCGTCCCTATTTCGAAGTGCTCGTCGTCGAAAGGATGACCGAAGACCAGGAACGGGCGCTGCGCAACGAGGTGCGCAAATGGCGACGCCCCGATGACGAATTCGTCTACGAGCTCGTGGTGGTGTCCAGCGGAGACGAGGCTCTCATCGCGGCACGGTTCAACGTCAACCTGCAGGCGGTGGTGATCCGGCGGCGTTTTTCGCACCAATCGACCCGGGACCTGTCGACCCTGTCGGAGTTTGTCGATACCGCGGTGTCGCACGAGTTGGCCGATCACCAGTCGCCCGATGAACGCGCGCAGATTCTCGCGATTTCCCTGGCGAAGCTGCGGCCCGAACTCGACCTCTACCTCATGACCGAGATCGAGGTGGAGGACATCGCCGGGCGGCTGGGCCAATACTTCCGCAGAGTGTTTCATGCTCGGGAAGGCATGCTCGAACTTCACCTGTCGATCCTGCAGGGTGTGGCGGCGCGCTACCGTACCCCGTTCTTCAGCGCGCTCAAGGAGTACAGTCACCGGCCCACGGGTGTCTTTCACGCCCTGCCGATTTCGCAGGGTAAGTCGATCGTCAACTCGCACTGGATCAGGGACATGGTGGGCTTTTACGGCCTGGAAGTGTTCATGGCCGAGACGTCGGCGACGTGCGGCGGTCTTGACTCACTGCTCGAACCGACCGGGCCCCTGCGTGAAGCACAACAGCTCGCGGCGCAAACCTACGGGTCGCGCCACACGTACTTCGTCACCAACGGAACGTCGACGGCTAATAAGATCGTCACGCAGGCGTTGGTGGCGCCCGGCGACATCGTGCTGCTGGACCGTAACTGCCACCAGTCACATCACTACGGGATGATGCTCGCTGGCGCGAATGTCGTTTACCTGGAAGCCTATCCGCTCAACGAGTACTCGATGTACGGTGCGGTGCCGTTGCGCGAGATCAAGTCGAAATTGTTGGCGCTGCGACGCGCCGGCAAGCTCGACCGCGTCAAGATGATGTCGCTGACCAACTGCACCTTCGACGGGATCGTCTACGACGTCGGGCGTGTCATGGAGGAGTGCCTCGCCATCAAGCCCGACCTGGTGTTCTTATGGGACGAGGCATGGTTCGCGTTCGCTCGTTTTCACCCGGTCTATCGGACTCGCACCGCGATGGCGTCGGCACGGGCGTTGCGCGAGCAGCTGCAGGACCCTGACTACATGCGCCGCTTCGAGGAGTATCTTGCTGCTGACGCCGCCGATGCACCTAGCGACGATGCTCTTTTGGACCGTCGCCTCATTCCCGACCCGGCAAGAGCTCGGGTGCGGGTGTATGCCACCCAGTCGACGCACAAGACGCTGACTGCACTGCGGCAGGGGTCGATGATTCATGTCTTCGATCAGGACTTCGACCAGAAAGTCGCAGAGCCGTTCCACGAGGCCTATATGGCACACACCTCGACCTCACCCAACTACCAGATCCTCGCGTCGTTAGACCTCGGTCGCCGACAGGTGGCGTTGGAAGGTGTTGAACTGGTGCAGCGGCAGATTGAAAACGCGATGCAGCTGCGCGACGCGATTGACAATCATCCCTTGCTCGGCAAGTACATGAGCTGCCTTCGCACTTCTGATTTGATCCCGGAGAGCTTCCGGCCGTCGGCCATCGCCCAGCCGCTGCGCTCGGGGCTGCGCAACATGATGGCGGCCTGGGATCAGGACGAGTTCGTGCTCGACCCGTCGAGAATCACCTTGTTCATCGGGCCCACCGGCTACGACGGAGACACCTTCAAACGCCAACAGTTGATGGACCGCTACGGAATTCAGATCAATAAGACGTCGCGCAACAGCGTGCTGTTCATGACCAATATCGGCACCACGCGGAGCTCGGTCGCTTTCCTGGTGGAAGTTCTTGTCAACATTGCCCGCAAGCTCGACCAGAACATCTCCGAGATGAGTCTTGGTGAGCGCCAACACTTCGAGCAGGCGGTTTATCGGCTTACCGAAATGTCTTTGCCCCTTCCCGATTTCAGCGGCTTCCACCCCGCATTCCTGGATGACAGCGGAAGCGAGCCGACGCCCGAAGGGGATGTCCGCCGAGCGTTCTACCTCTCCTACGACGACACCAATTGCGAATACCTCACCGGCGAGCAGATTGATGAACGGCTCGACGCGGGAGTCGACATCGTGTCGGCGACTTACGTAACGCCCTACCCTCCAGGATTTCCGGTCCTGGTGCCCGGCCAGGTGTTCAGCCGCGAGATACTGCAGTTCATGCGCGACCTCGACACACCCGAGATCCACGGCTACTTACCGAACTTCGGCTACCGCGTGTACACGGAGAAGGCCGTCGAGATGGCAAGCGAGTCCGCCGGGTCGACGCCCAACGGGCACCGGCCCCCGGTACGCACGGCCGCGCCGGCGCCGCAGAAAACACCCAAGAAAAAGTCGGCGAAACACGGTGGGCCCAACGGCGATCGGAACCTCCCTGAGGTCGGTCACGATGAGCTGCTCGGCCAGCAGCAGCCCGGTGGCGCGCTCACTGCGGCCGCTCCACCTGGCGATCAGGTTGTCGCCGAGGTCGGTGCGGAAGAACTCACGGGCGAGCAGTACCCTGGCGACGCGGTGAAGGCCGACACAGGCTCCGGCGATCACCACCCCTGACCGGCGCCTACCGACCGCGGCGAGGCACGGGCCACCGCGTCGGTCACGAGGCGATCGGCATCATCGGCACCAAATGACCGCGACGGCGTCATGAGCTACCTCCAAAGGATCCAGTAACCGGCCCAGCATTTGACAAGCCGCCCAAGTATTCCGAGCCACCACTGCGCGGACCTGGTGCAAAACGTCGCTAAGGTTCAGCGGACTCTGACCGAGGTGGTTGCTGATTGGGAACCAAGGTCGGCCATCTGCTCGCTGCGGTCGGACGCCGAGAACTTGGCTTATCGTGTGATGGTGGTGAGATTTGCCAGATTCACCATCAGCGACCGCGGTTCTGCCTGGTCCGGCGAGTGAAGCGAGAGGTCACCGCGCCGCGGCGACCGACGTGGCGGGCCGGCCGGTTGCTCGTCGTCCTGGTCATGACGGCGGTCGCGCTGGGCCTGTTCATCCCATGGCCGGTGCCGCGCGGGGTGCGGCTTGCGGTACCGATATTCACCGGGCCCACGCCCCTGACGTGCCTGGAAACCGCTCTGACGGACTACGCGAATTCCGGCAGCGGTTGGACCGGCGGCGATTCCACCTGGTCGACATCACTGCCCGACGGGCGGGAGCTCTTCGCGTTCTCAGACTCATTCCTCGGCCCCATCACCCCGCCGACCCGACCATCCGACGCAGTGTTCGTGCACAATTCGTTCGTCGTCCGCGACGCCGAGGGACGCTGGTCCACCGTCGTCGGCGGGACGGCCGACCACCCCGCGGCCCTGATCGAATCGGCCGATCCCGCACACTGGTTCTGGTTGGGAGCCGCGACGTACATCGGTGGTGCGCTGCAGGTTCCGCTCACGGAGTGGAGATCTACCGGGCCAGGTCCGCTGGACTTCGCCTTCGTGGGTTCATCGCTGGCGCGATTCTATGCCCGTGATCTGCGGGCGCCGCCGTCGATCACGCTGCTCCCGCGATCACGCGACATCCAATGGGGCCAGTGGGTGCAGCCCGACGGAGGCTGGACCTACGTGTATGGCATCGAGACCGACGGCGACAACAAGTACCTGCACGTAGCACGCGTCGCGGGAGATGATCTACGGCACGCCTTCTCCTACTGGACCGGCCGGGGATGGTCCTCGTCGGAGTCGGAATCGCTCCGGGTGACCGACGGCGTCGCCGCCGAACTCTCGGTTCACCGACTGCGTGACGGCATGTACATGCTCACCACGATGCAGGGTGGCAAGGGATTCAGCGACCGCTTGGTCGGCCGGTTTGGTCCATCACCGACGGGACCGTTCGGACCCGCGACCACGCTCTATCTGACACCCGAGTCCGGCAGCTCGGGGCTGTATCGCGACGTCGATGTCTACACCTACAACGCTCATGTTCACCCGGAGTACTCGACGTCTAACAGGCTTGTCATCTCCTACGACGTCAACAGCCTCGACACCTCTCTGGGAGGTGACGTGTACCGCCATGTGAGTATCTACCGCCCCCGGTTCATCGTCGTGTCGTTACGCTGGAACGGTGACGGCCGATCTGATGCCGAGCCCTCGGACGCCACCGCCTGTTGAGGCGGCCTACGGCAAGGCTCGGACGTAGACATTGGATTAAATAGGCTGCGGCGCAACCGTTCTCATTCGAAGTAGCGGTCATTTCAGGTCACGGTCAGGTCGCTCGGCAGCTCGTCGCTGACCATAGCCTGAGCGAGCAGTTGACCAAGCAGCGGGCCGAATTTCATGAGGTTGCTGCCGACGAACGCGACGACGCGGCCGCGGCGTGCCACCATCCAGCCGTCGCCGCCGGAGTCGAGCCATGGTGCCTGAACCGTGACACAGTCCACCTGGCCGACCGGCGAGAGCGACGGGAACAGCGCGTGCACAGTCGCGGGGTCTGGCACCTCCTGCCCGAAGGCCCAGCGGCCCGTGCTGCCGAGCGGCAACCCGTAACCCTCGGGCGCTAATAGGCACGCGGCGCCGACGGCGTCGGCGCCGTCGTAGGTGAAGCGAGTGTGCGGGGCGAACTCGACGTCGAGCGGGCCGAAAAGCGCCGGCGTCTGTATCCCCGCGCAGATGAGCACACGGTCGGCGCGCAGCACGGTGCCGTCCGCTAGCGTCGTCGAGCCGTCGTCGGCGACCGACACGACCTCACCGCGATGAATGGCGACGCGCCGTGCCAAGGTGCCCAGCGCGCGGCGGATGCGCAGGCTGCCGCCAAGCGGATCGAAAACTCCGGTCTCCCACGGCGCGGCCAGAAATGGGATCCGCGACTCGATCTCGCTTCGGTCAAGCCAGGAGAATGCGGCGCCGGCATCCGTCATTGCCGCCGCGGTGTCATCGCGGGCGCCGGCAGCGATAACGCCCTCGGAGCCAAGCAGCCGCCCCGTGCCGAATTCGGCCTCCCAGCGCTGCCAGCCCACTCGGGCCTTCATCGCGAGCCTGCAGAGCACCGGGCGCCGGTGCGCGATGCGGAAGATCCGCGCGAGTCCCGCGGATTGCTCGGCGAACGGCTCACCGCGTTCGAACACGATCGCCTGCTCACCCCGCCGCGACAGCTCATAGGCAGCGGCGAGCCCGCATACCCCCGCGCCGATAACGACAATCACGCCCTCTTCACCTCCAGCGCTACTAGAAGAAGAACCCGGCGTACGGTGCATCGGGTACCGCGAACAGCCGATCGGCCACGGCAAGCGCCGCTGGATCGTCGGTCCGTGCCAGCCCGGCGACGGCGAGACCGCGCCAGGTGGCGCCACCGAGCAGAACGGCGGCGAGCCCCTCAACGCCGACGTGCAATTGCGCACGCCGGTTCGTCGGTTCGGCACCGTCGCCCGCGATGGTGAAGCTAGCTGAATTGTTCTGCAGGAGCGGGTCGTTGACTGCGATGGTGACGGCGCCGTCTCGCTCATATCGGCGTGCCGCCAGCGCCTGCTGGGCATCGATGACGCGGAGCCATGTTTCGTCATGCACCGCGGTAACCCGCACGGCGCGCCGATCGACAAGCAGCCAGGGCAGCGGATCGTCGACGGGCAGCATCCAGAACACGACGCGATCAACGAGATCGAGCCCGAGCAGGAAACGCAGCAGCCCGAGATACGCGTCCGTGGTGGGCGCGAAGAAGTCCTCGACCACGATGGTGCGCTGATCGCTGACGAACCACGTCTCGGTGTCGATGGGGCGGTAGCGGGTGAAACCCGACTCGGATCCCGGTTCGCCGTGCACCGCGAGATACGAAGGCCCCGAGGATGATTCGGTGCGCAGCCTCAGGCCCTGCCACCACACCTCCGGGCGGTCAACTGGTTCCCGGCCGGGATGGGCGATTCCCGGCATAGATCCGGGGCAGGACGTCAAATGCTTCGGCTGCATCGAGCAGCCGCACCGGACCGCCGGCCCCGACACCGGGACGCAGTGCCGCCCGTGCTGTCTGAACCTCGACGGTTTGCGATGAACTCGCAACCCCATAGCCATACCGCTCATAGATCGTCGCCTCCGAGGCCCGCAACGTTGCGACCACCTCACCCCGCGCGGCGATATCGCGCAGCTGATGATCGCATCAGATCGGTGGCGATACCTTTTCGCGTGAACGACGGCAGCACCCCGATGTGTGTCACGGCGGCGTGGCCCACGATCGCTCCGCCGGGAAGCGTCAGTCCGCTCGTCACGGCGTCTGCGGTGCCAACGAGTTGTCCTCCGACGAATGCTCCGACGGTGCGGCCGGGTTCGAGCAGCTTGTTGATCTGGCCGGGCAGCAGGTTCGACAGGGGTGGAAACCCGACCATGGCGGTGCGAAACAAGTTGGCCGCGGCGATGAGGTCATCCTCGCCGTCGAGAACCCGGATCTCGGTGGTCATGCGGCCATCATGTCTCGTGCCCTCAGCGGCAGTCCTAGCGCGTCGGTCAGAAACGGTGTGTCTGGACTGGTGGCGACCGCAAACTTCGGTTGGGGTCGGCATGCTGCTTCGCCAGAAGCGTTGACCGACAACCGAAGCCGAGGCTACGCGCCGCGAAAATGACGCGCACCCGATGATGGGAGAATTCACCAGAGATCCGAGAGCTGAGCGAGACCGGCCTGCGTGACGCGCCCGGCGTCATCGTTTCGGCGGTCGACGGCACCAGACTGACCGAGTTACGCGCCGCGCTCGACCGCATCCTGGCGCAGGTGCCCGCGCCGGCGACCACCGCCCGGTTGCGGTTGTGGGTGGATCGTTGCTTCACCATCACCGGTGCCGGGACGGTGGTCACCGGGACGCTCGCGGCCGGAACGCTGGCCCGCGGCGACCGGCTGCAGCTGCTCGGCGCGGAGCGTGCGCGACCGGTGGTGGTCCGCGGTCTGCAGAGCCGCGGCGCCCCTTATCCGACGCTGGGACCAGTGGCCCGGGTGGCACTCAACTTGCGCGGCGTCTCCCCCGACGCCATCCACCGCGGAGACGCGCTGGTAACACCTGACGCGTGGCCGAGCACGCGCATGCTCGACGTGCGCCGCACCACCGGCAGCCCATTGACCGAAGCCCCGGCGCAACTCATCGTCCATGTCGGCACCGCGGCAGTGCCCGCCCGGCTGCGACCTTTCGACGACGACCACGGCCGGCTCATTCTCGACCGGGCGCTGCCGCTGGTTCTCGGCGACCGGTTGGTGTTGCGCGACCCGGGCAGCCATCGAGAGCTCGGCGCACTCGGTGGCGCGCAGGTGCTCGACGCCGATCCGCCGGTGTTGCGACGACGCGGTGACAGCGCACGCCGCGCCGCGGCGCTGGGCGGGATGGACGCCGGTAGCGACGTCGCGGCCGAGGTGGCCCGTCGGGGTGCGGTGCAGGAGACCCACCTGCGTCGGTTGGGGCTGCTGCGCGGCGGGGACGCCACGACACCCGCCGGGGTGCGGATACTCGGCGGCTGGTGGGTGCACGGTGCGACGTACGACGCCTGGCAGCAGCGACTGCGGAGCGCAGTGGACGAGCTGCACTCCCGAGATCCGTTGGCCGATGGCCTCTCTCGCGGTGCCGCACGCGACCTACTCGGCCTGCCCGACGAGTCGCTGCTTGATGCGGTCGCCCGCGACGCGGGACTCGAGCAGGAGGGCGGTCACATCCGGGTGGCCGGTGCTCGTGACGACCTCGGTTGCGCCGAAGCGGCGGTGGGTGAGCTAGAGGCTCGATTGCGGGCTGAGCCGTTCCACGCGCCGGAGGCCGACGAACTGTCGGCACTGCGGCTCGGCGCCCGCGAACTGGCCGCGGCCGAGCGTGCCGGCCGAGTGCTGCGGCTGCGGGACGGCGTGGTGCTGCTGCCCAGGGCACCTGCGCTGGCGATGCGGGCGCTGGCCCAGCTCGAACAGCCGTTCACTACGAGCGAAGCGCGACAAGCCCTTGGCACCACTCGACGGGTCGCGATTCCGTTGCTGGAACACCTGGACGCCCGCGGCTGGACCCGTCGATTGGACGCGGGTCACCGGGAGGTCGTGCGCTAACCTCACGAAGTGCGGCGTCTAGCGGATGGGCAGGCCGGTCAGCGCCCGCGAAATCACCAGGCGCTGAATCTCGCTGGTTCCTTCGAAGATGGTGAAGATCTTTGCGTCGCGGTGCATCCTCTCCACGGGGTAGTCACGGGTATACCCGTTGCCGCCCAGGATCTGGATGGCCTCGTCAGTGACATAGACCGCGGTCTCGCTTGCCACCAGCTTGGCCATCGAGCCCTCCGCCGAGTCGAAACTGAGGTTGTTGCGCGCCATCCAGCCGGCCCGCCACACCAGCAGACGAGCCGCATCGATACGGCTTTTCATGTCTGCCAGCTTGAACGCCACCGCCTGGAATTCACCGATCTTGCGACCGAATTGCTCGCGCTGGCAGGCATATTCGAGGGCGTACTCATAGGCGGCCCGTGCCACGCCGACGGCCATCGCGCCCACCGTGGGCCGGGTGCGCTCAAAGGTCTTCATCGCCGCCTGCCCGCCCGCGGAGGCACCGGATTTCACCCGAGCGATCCGCGCTTCGAACTTTTCCCGGCCGCCGAGAATGCAATCCCCGGGCAGACGGACGTCGTCGAGCATCACTTCGGCGGTGTGCGACGCGCGGATCCCGTGCTTCTTGAATTTCTGCCCCTGAGCCAAACCTTTGGTGCCCGGCGGGATGACGAATGTGGCCTGGCCGCGTGTGCCGAGTTCGGGATAGACCGATGCCACCACGATGTGCACGTTGGCGATACCGCCGTTGGTCGCCCAGGTCTTGGTGCCGTTGAGAACCCATTCGCAGGTCGCCTCGTCGTAGCGCGCACGAGTGCGGATGGCGCCGACGTCAGAACCGGCGTCGGGCTCTGATGAGCAGAACGCGCCGAGCTTGGGGTCGTCCGCCGTGCCAAACATCTCAGGAAGCCAGCGGCCCAGCTGTTCGGGAGTTCCGTTGCCCGCCAACGCTGCTGCGGCCAGCCCGGTGCCCATGATAGATAGCGCGATGCCGGCGTCGCCCCAGAACATCTCCTCGAACACGGCGAGAAAGCCCAACCCCGTCGGCTCAGCCGCCTGCTGCGCGAACAAGTCGGGGGAGTAGAGCCCTACCTTCGCGGCCTCCTGGATCACGGGCCACGGAGTTTCTTCTCGTTCGTCCCATTCGGCCGCGGCGGGGCGGATGACCTCGGCCGCGAACTTGTGCACCCAATCGCGCACCTCGATCACATCATCGCTCAGTTGCAGTGAGAATGTCACAGCTCTACTCCTGAAATCGGTTAATGTTCAACGGTTTCCGTATTGCCTAAGGGCGCTGACCGTCTGGTTGACCCACGCCTCGAAGTAACGGTCGTCATCGATGTTGCCGGGCGAGCGGCCGGTCAGCGCTTGCAGCGTCGCGGCATAGGACAACGACCCGATTGCGACGGCCGCGGTCGCCTCGGGATCGGGGATGCGCGTGCGGCCGGAACGATTGGACGCCACCAGTTCGTCGGCGAACCGCTGATAGGCGTTGTCGGTGATGACCTGCCATGTCTTCTGGCCGAGATCGCCGAGCTCGTCGGGTTCGCGCAGCATGACCTTGAGCACATCCTCGGTGTGTTTCAGGTTGTTCCAGATCAGCTGGCCTGCGGTGCGCACCGCCTGCTCGACGCTGGCTGGCTGCCCGGCGTCGTACTGCTCTCGCGCGGCGACGATGCTGTCGATCCGGTGCGCAACTGCGGCCTCCAACAGCTCACGCTTGGAGCCGAAGTGTTTGTAGAGAGCGCCCGACCCCGGCGCCAGCCCGGACGCCCGCTGGATGTCGGCCACCGACGTCGCCGCATACCCCTTGGCGGCAAAAAGCTTCAGCGCAGCGGCCAGCAGTCGATCACGTCCCGAAGCGAGCATGGTGAGAGAGTACTCACTCACCAGGCAAACGGCAAATAGATGCCTACTGCTGCGCCGTCAATGAGGAAGTCGAGCAGGTGCTTGTTGACGTCGTCGGCGTGTGTCCAGATCAATCCGTGTGGGGCACCGTCGATTTCGACGAAGCGAACCACGACGCTCCAGCGCTGCCGCTGGGTTAGGGCATTTGGGGTCTGATCTCATCGATCACCCAATGTGCATAGTCGAGGTACTCATCAACCCCACTCACCGTCGGTAGCGGCACGGCGCTCACCGTCACACCCTGCTCGCCGAGCCAACTCAATCGGTCGACAAGCTCAGCCGAGCTCATCCCGGGGCATCCATGGGGATCGTCGCGCACAACGTGTCCTTCCCCGACCCGGGCCGTCGTCATCCCGTGCATCACGTCGAAGGGCCTGCCGTCATACGACGGTTGGGATTTGATGAAATCCAGTCGCTCGGCAATCTTGTCCGGAGGAGTCAGGAACGGCCACCAACCTGAGGCATACTTAGCCGCCCTGCGCAGCGCGGCGTCCGCGTCACCGCCGATCCAGATAGGAAGGTGTGGCTTCTGGATCGGCTTGGGCTCGAATGCGACGTCGTCGAACGACACATATTTACCTTCGAACCGTGGTGCGTCACTGGTCCACAGCTCGATGATGGCCGCCAGGTATTCGTCGGCGATGCGGCCGCGCTCGCCGAATGGGACGCCGAGCAATTCGAACTCGCGCTGCAGCCAACCCACGCCGAAGGTGACCATCATCCGCCCACTGCTCATCCAGTCAGCAGTGGCGAGGGCCTTTGCCAACACAATCGGGTGCTGCAGCGGTAACAGAGTGACGCACGAATTGAGTCGCATCCGTTCGGTGGCACCGGCGATGTATGCCTGCGCCACCGTCGATTGCAAGTAGTGTGGACCGGACAATTCGACATGCTCGTGGGGGATCACGAAATGCTCTGGCACCGCGATCATGTCGTAGCCCCACTGATCCGCGCATTTGACCATACGGGTCTGATCGGCACCCATCACGGCCGCCTCCCACGGCTGCATGGTCGCCTTGAGCCGCAGCATGTGGGGGAGATTGAAGACGAGTTTCACTCTGGGGCTCCCGGTGTGATCGACGCGGCGAGGATCAGCCCGGCGTCAACGCCGGCCCTCGGTTACTACATGACAGCATGTCCGGCGTCGACCGGAAGCTTCACGCCCGTTACACGTATCGAGCCTTATCGCTGGCCAACCACACCACCGCATTGGTGTGGTCCTGCGCCTACACCCGGCGCACACACCCGCGCAACTGCCGTCCGAGTGGTGGAACGGCGCCGCGTGCGCCAACATTGGGCCTAGCTTTACCGGGAGCCGTCAGCATCTCAACTTCAGTGGGTGTCGGGTGGTGCGCGCATGACATTGGTTGAAACATTTCCCAGCCGGGGTGTGGCGGCGCGCCCGGCACGCAACTGGGCCGCCGATGTCGCCGTGTTCGTCGGCGCCGCGGTGCTGCTGTGGTTGGTGGTGCGCGTCGGCCGCGGGACGGCCGTGCCGTGGACGGTGCCGAGCGCGCCCTCGGCGGTGTCCACCGACCCCAGCCACCTGCCGTATTACGCTGCCCGGTCGCTGCTGCGAATGTTCGCCGCGCTGGGCTTGTCGCTGGTGTTCACGTTCTTCTATGCCACCGCGGCGGCGCGCTCGCGTCGTGCCGAAAAGGTGCTGATCCCGCTGCTGGACGTCTTGCAATCCGTGCCAGTGCTGGGATTCCTGGCGATCACCATCACCGGGTTCATCGCCTTGTTTCCCGGCTCGCTGCTGGGTTTGGAATGTGCGTCGATCTTCGCGATCTTCACCTCGCAGGCATGGAACATGACGTTCGCGTTCTACCAATCGCTGATCGCCCAGCCCCACGATCTGGACGAGGCATCCCGGCTGTTGCGGCTGTCACGATGGCAGCGGTTCTGGCGGGTCGACCTGCCCAGCGGGGTGATCCCGCTGGTCTGGAACGGCATGATGAGTTTCGGCGGGGGCTGGTTTTTCCTTACCGCGTCGGAAGCCTTGAGCGTCAACAACCACAAGTTCGCCCTGCCCGGGATCGGCGCCTACGTCGCCGCTGCCAGCAACGAGGGAAACCTGACGAGGGTACTGCTGGCTATCGCGGTCATGATCGTGTTGATCATCGTGGTCAACGCGCTGTTCTGGCGGCCGCTGACAGCATGGGCCGAACGATTCCGCATCGAGGAATCCGAGGCCATCGAAGCTCCGCGCAGTGTGACGCTGGACGTCCTGCGACGCTCGCGCATCCCTGGCATCGTCGGCCGTCCGCTCGGACGGTTGGTCTATCCGGTCGACCGGGTGACGGCGGTCTTCGGGATGACCGGGCCTCCGCTGAAAACATCAACCGGGCGCCGCCGCATCGGCGACGCCGTATTCGTTCTCACCGTGATGGTCACGCTCGGCTACGGCGCGTTCCGGGTGATCGAGTACATCGCCGGCAGCGTCGGCTTTACCGAAGTCGGCCACGCGGCGCTGCTTGGCTTGGCCACCTTCGCCCGTGTCGTGGTGGTGGTCGTGGTCTCGACGTTGATCTGGGTGCCGATCGGAGTATGGATTGGCTTGAATCCCAAGGTAACTCGGCTGGCTCAGCCGGTGGTGCAGGTGCTGGCGTCATTTCCGGCGAACTTTTTGTTTCCGTTGTTCACCGCCGTGCTGCTTGCCACCGGGATCAGCATCAACTGGGGCGGCATCCTGCTGATGGCCCTCGGTACGCAGTGGTACATCCTGTTCAACGTCATCGCCGGGGCCAGCGCGATCCCCACCGAGCTTCGCGACGCCGCCGCCAGCCTGAGGCTGCCCACGGTGCTGAGGTGGCGCACCCTGATACTGCCCGGAATCTTCGGCAGCTACGTCACCGGCGGCATCACCGCGGCCGGGGGCGCGTGGAACGCGTCCATCGTCGCTGAAGTCGTCCAATACCACAACACCACGTTGTCCGCTGTCGGGCTGGGCTCATACATCACGCATGCCACCGCGGTGGGCGACGCCCCGCGCCTCCTCATCGGCGTGATCGCGATGAGCTTCTATGTCGTGACGATGAACATTGTGCTGTGGCAGCGCCTCTACCACCTGTCCGAGCGGCGCTTCTCCCTATCCTGATCCTCAAAGGCTTGACGGAGGTTCCCATGACTGAAGACGACGTGATCATCCACCTCGACCACGTCGGCAAGAGCTTCAGCAAGCCCGACGGTGGCACGTTGCTGGTCCTCGACGACATCAATTTCGACATCCGTGCGGGCGAAGTCGTCGCCCTGCTCGGTCGCTCCGGGTGCGGCAAGTCGACGCTGCTGCGCATCATCGCCGGACTGATCGCCCCTACCAGCGGCGTGGCGCGCTACCACGGTGCCGAACTGGACCGGCGCCAACGCCGGCACCGCGATGGTGTTCCAGAACTTCGCCCTGATGCCCTGGCTGACCGTGCAAAAGAATGTGGAACTCGGGCTGGCAGCACGCAAAATCGCGCCAGCCGAACGGAGCGTCAGCGCGCGGTGGAAGGCCATCGATTTGATCGGCCTCGACGGTTTCGAATCCGCCTACCCCAAAGAACTGTCCGGCGGGATGCGCCAACGCGTCGGGTTCGCCCGGGCGCTGGTGCTGCAACCGGATCTGCTGCTGATGGACGAACCCTTCTCCGCCCTCGACGTCCTCACCGCCGAAAACCTGCGCAACGAGCTGATGACCCTGTGGACCGGCCAAGAATTCCCCACCCAGGCCATCTGCCTGGTCACCCACAACATCGAAGAAGCGATCGTGCTGGCCGACCGCGTCATTGTGCTGAGCAGCAACCCCGGCCACATCCTGGCCGAATTCCCCATCGAGCTTGAGCGTCCCCGCGACCGCCGTTCGCCATCGTTTGAAGCACTCGTCGACAAACTCTATGAACTGCTGACCGGCACCGGACCCGCCACCACGCTCGTCGAACCCGCCTCCGCCACGCCCACCAGCCACCCCCTACCCAGAGCCACCGTCGGCGGGCTGGCCGGGCTGGTCGAAATCGTCTACGGCAAAGGTGGGCGCGCCGACATCCCCGACATCGCCGCCGACTTGGGCATCGCCGCCGAAGACCTGCTGCCGCTGGTGGACGCCGCCGCGCTACTCGATTTCCTGCGCGTCAGCGGCGCCGACCTCGAACTCACCCCCATCGGCAAGGATTTCACCACCGCCGACATCCAAATCAGCAAGCAGATCTTCGCCCAACAAGCACGCACCCGCGCACCCCTGGTGCGTACCATCTGCCACGCTCTACACGACTGCCCCGACGGGAACCTGCGCGCCGGATTCTTCCTCGACATCCTCCAACAGGGATTCAACCCCCAGGACGCCCAACGACAACTCGACATCGCTATCGGCTGGGGCCGCTACGCCGAACTCTTCGACTACAACACCAACACCGACCAAATCACCGCCGACCCCAACGCCACGCTCGTGCCACCCACGCATGCCTAGCCAGGCAGCCCCCGCCTGCACATCGCGCCCTCGTCCACCTCGTTTATCCAAAATCGTTGTTAGCCTTGCCCTTTGTTGAGCGTCGCCCAACGACATGCATCCGAACCACTGACTGACCAGCAGGATGTACTGAAGGTCGATCGAACTCTCGATTCAACGGGACAATCGTCTCGAGCCCGCGCTCAGGATTCAACGGAGGACAAGACTATGGAAGTAACCGCTACTTTTGTCGGAAACGCCACGACGCTAATCCGCGGCCTGGCTGACCGCATCATCGAGATCGAACGTGGTGGGTCGGTGTCGCTGTGAGGGGGCGCGGCCAGGCTGGCTAACATCGTCCACGATCGGCTTGGCACGGCGAACCCAATAGATGGAGTCCGACATTCGCGTGTTTCGGCATGTACAGCTGCCGATGCGGGTGCTGTCCCTGCGCACCATCGTCATCGTCGCTGCACTATCGGTGATTGCTCTCGTCCTCACTCTGGGCGCGTGGGTGTGGATTGGCGTCACCAACGATCAATACAGCCAGCTCGACCGCCGCCTCGATTCCGTCAGCAGCCTGGGCGATATCAGTACGCTGCTCAACAACGCTCAGCACACCAACCCCGATCAGCCCATGCCGGACGGCAACCTGGTGCGCACCGCGCGCATTGGGGATATGACCGTATCTGTGCCTGGCAATATCGTTCTGCCCAAACTTGCAAATGGGTACGCGAACACCACCATCAACGGCGTGCAATACCGCGTGCGCACGTTCACCGCGGGTCCGGCCTCGATTGCGCTCGCCGCGCCGTTGGCTGAAGCTCAACATCGGATCAACGAACTGCACCTGCGGGTGTTGTTGATCTGTTCCAGCGTCATCGGTGGCACAGTCCTGGTCGGCTGGGTGATCTCGTTGATCATGGTCAATCCGTTCCTACTGCTAGCCCAGCAGGCCCGCGCCATCAATGCTCAGTCCAGTCCTGACGAGGTCCAGGTCCGCGGCGTGCGTGAGGCTGTGGAGATCGCCGAGGCGGTCGAGGGAATGCTGGCCCGCATCGGCAACGAGCAACAACGCACTAAGGCAGCGCTCGAGTCGGCTCGCGACTTCGCCGCCGTCGCCTCACACGAGCTGCGCACCCCGTTGACAGCCATGCGCACCAACGTGGAGGTGTTGTCCACCTTGGAGTTGGCCCCCGAGCAGCGTCAAGAGGTGATCGGCGACCTCATACGCACCCAGAGTCGGATCGAAGCGACACTAACGGCGCTTGAACGGCTAGCGCAGGGCGAACTGACTACCGTCGATGATTTTGTCCCGTTCGACGTCACCGAGCTTTTAGACCGTGCCGCGCACGACGCACTTCGCATCTACCCCGGTGTGCACGTGTCGCTGGTGCCGTCGCCCACGGTATTGATGGTGGGGCTGCCTACGGGGCTGCGGCTGGTGATCGACAACGCCATCGCCAACGCTGTCAAGCACGGTAGCGCCACCGAAATCCGGCTGAACGTAACCAGTTCCAGCGAAGGCGTGGAAATCGCCATTGACGACAACGGCACCGGGGTCCCAGAAGCGGAACGTGCCGCGGTCTTCGAACGCTTCTCGCGCGGATCGACGGCATCGCGTTCGGGCTCCGGGTTAGGCCTGGCGCTGGTCGCCCAGCAGGCCGAATTGCACGGCGGCGACGCGTCGCTGCACGCCAGCCCGCTAGGGGGGACGCGACTTCTGCTACGGCTGGCGGGTGATGGGCGCGGCGCAGCGTGAAGCAGGATTGGTCGGACAGATCCCCGCTGCCGCACTGGCCGGCTTACTCATCATCGTCGGAATTCAGCTGCTGACGCCCGCCCATATCGAGAGGCTCTGCGAAACGGGAAATTGCCGTCTACCTAGGACCAAACGGAGCTGATCCTGGTGTCTAGGGGCTGGCACCATCGGACCATGTCAGCTACTTTGATATATATCAGGTAGGCTGATATTAATAACGGTACGTGCCTCCGCAAACGGATTCGCCAACGAGTAGCCTGCTGCCGCACGCAACATCGTCCAATCGTAGAAGAGCAGGGCCCCTGGTCACATCATGCTGCGGTCGGCATCGGCCTCCACCCGTGGTAGGAGGCGAAGACCGAACTTCGGCAAGACGCGCAGCAGCCGCCTGACTTCCTAACGTGTCGAGTCATGACATGGACACTTCTGCACGACCGCATGGCCTTCATGGCCGAATTGATCGAAGCCGCCGAGACCGATCCAGAGACAGCACTTGAGTTGGCCGACAGAGCATCCGAGGTGGCTCGGCTGTTCGGTGACGAGGAGGGGTTACTGCTTTCGCTACGGCAACGCTGGATGACGATGCTGGTCGCGAAACTGGATCAGGCAAGCGTGTCTCGGCCGCGGTCGGTCTCGCCCTGTACCGCATCGCCCAGGAGTCACTGGCCAACATCGCCAAACACGCACCTGACCCCAAATCAACAGTGGTGCTTTATATTTCAGCGAAATCGGTACGGCTCGCCATCAATAATCAGCTACCGGCCGCAGTAGCTGCCACCCAATCCCCGGAGGGGCGTGGCCTGCGTGGCATGCGCCCGCGCGTCGAGCTGCTGGGCGGGGCCATCGACGTCGGCCCGACCCGTGACGGGTGGTCGGTGTGCGCCGAGATACCGCTGCAAGATGGCGACACCGGCTGGCGGCCGTGGTGGTGCAAGTCGTGATGGACGAATCACCCGAGATTGCCGTGCTGCTCGTCGACGACCAGGATCTGGTGCGTTCTGGGCTGCGCCGGATCCTGCGCCGCAAGGACGGTTTCGCCGTCGTCGCGGAATGCGCCGACGGTGACGAGGTACCCGCCGCGGTGGCCCAGCACCGACCCGATGTCGTCGTGATGGATCTGCGGATGCGACGAGTCGACGGCATCGAGGCGACCCGCAGACTGGCCGGGGGGCCGCCGGTGCTTGCGCTGACGACATTCAACGAGGACGAGCTGCTCTCGGGTGCATTGCGGGCCGGCGCAGCCGGTTTCGTGCTCAAGGACTCGTCCGCGGAGGAGTTGATCCGCGCGGTGCGGGCAGTCGCCAGGGGAGACAGCTATCTAGATCCCGCGGTAACCTCACGGGTGCTCACCACGTACCGCAAGGCCGCCCACGGCCCCCGCGGAAACAACATCGCCGAGCTGACCACCCGCGAACTCGACGTACTCACACTGATCGGAAAAGGCCTCTCCAACACCGAGATCGCAGAAGAACTCTGCATCTCCGGCGTCACGGTCAAAAGCCACATCGGCCGGATCTTCGGAAAACTCGACCTGCGAGACCGTGCCGCAGCGATCGTCTGCGCCTACGACAACGGTATCGTCGCCCCACGTTGACCGTTTCGGTCTGATCGATGGGAGACCGCGTCGATCAACGGCAGATATACGTTGTCGAGCATGTCGGTCAGGGCCTCTTGGTCGACGGGATTACGGGTGAAAAACACTTCGTTTCGCACCAGCGCGACGATGGTGGTCGCGGCGCGGTCGGGGATGTCGGCGGTACCGATCTCGCCGCGGTCGCGTGCATCGGACAGCGCGCGATAGATCGTTTGGTCCGCCAACTCCGCCAACTGCTCGGTGATGATGTCGAGGAGTTCGTCATCTGCGTCGGCGATGAGGCTGCGATAGGTGTCGATACCGATGCGGTGAAACCTGTCCATCGTGGCGTCGAGCAGTGTCAACAGGTCTTCGCGCAACGATCGCGTCGCGCTCGCCGGAACGGTTTGGGATGGCGGAGCGAGGAGCGCGTCGACGACCATGTGGGCGCGCGACCGGTACCGCCGGTACAGCACAGGCTTGCTCGTCTTGGCCCGCCGGGCGACCCCTTCGAAGGTCGCACCGGGGTAGCCATGTTCAGCGAGTTCGGCTCGGGTTGCCTCGCGGATCGCTGACATCAGGACGTCGTCGCGGCGCCGGACAACGACGTCAGAAGATGACCGATTTTTTCGCTTAGACACGTTGCGTATCTTACAGCGGCGATGTACCGTTGGCTTCAAGAAACGGACCGTATCTTATGAGGTGGTCATCATGAACCAAACCGATGTGTTGATTGTCGGCGCCGGTCCGGTCGGACTGATGCTGGCCTGCGAGCTTCGCCGTCGCGACATCGCCTGCCGCATCATCGACAAGTACGCAGACTTTCCGTCGACCTCGCGGGCTAATGGTGTGCAGCCACTAGCCGTGGAAGTCCTCGACAGCCTGGGGGTTGCGGACAAGATCGTCGCGGAAAGCTATCGTGCGAAGGGTTTCCGTATCCTGCGAGCTGGAACCGAGGTCGGCCGCATCGAGCCGAACATCGTTACGGATCCAGGTGATCTATCCGGTCAGCCGTACCACGGGATGGTCTTCGCCAATCAGGCCGTGGTGGAGCAGGCCCTGCGGGACAAGCTCGCCGAGTTCGGCGGCCAAGTGGAACTGCGGCGGGAGCTACGCAGTCTCCAGGAATATCCCGACGGCATCCTCGCAGACATCGCCGACCTAGCCTCAGGAAACGTCGAGCAGGTGCATGCCAGATGGCTGGTCGGTTGCGATGGTGTCCACAGCGCCGTGCGCACCCTGTTGCAGCTGCCCTTCACCGGTAATGATTATCCCGACCAATTCGTCCAAGCCGATGTCTATCTCGACGGCGACCTGCCGGAAGGCCTGATGACGTTGTGGCTCAATGACCAGGGGCTGATGGCCGCCATCCCGTTTCGCGAACCGGGCTTGTGGCGGATCGCCGCACAAATCTTTCCCGATGCCGACGGGAATATCCCGCGCGCGTCGGTCGAACTATTCCAACGCCTGCTGGCCGAACGTGCAGCCGACACCACTACCAAAATCCTTGAGCCCGTGTGGCTTTCCAATTTTGTCGTGCACCATCGCATCGTGGACCACTATCGGAAAGGGCATGCTTTCGTCGCCGGCGATGCCGCTCACGTTCACAGCCCGATCGGCGGGCAGGGCATGAACACCGGGATACAGGACGCCTACAACCTCGCCTGGAAACTAGCGCTGGTCATCAACGGAGCTCCCGAGACACTGCTGGACAGCTACGAAGCCGAGCGGCTGCCCGTGGGTCGCAAGGTGCTGCAACAAACCGACGTCAACCACCGGCTGCGTGTCTCCGGCTCTCTGCTTGCCGACCTCTTGATGGACCGCGTTGTCTTTCCGCTGCTGCGGGTTCCCGCGATTCTCGATGTGGTCGGCGACTTCGTCCTGAAACGGGGTTCGCAACTCGACGTGAACTACCGCACGTCCTCGTTGTCTGAGCACACCGGCGGTCTCCGCAAGGGCCCGAAGCCGGGTGACCGCGCCCCAGACGGTCAACTGCTGGACCCCTCGGGTCAGCCGACCTCGCTGTTCGCCAAGTTCCGCACCCCCGACTTTCGCCTGCTGATCTTTCAGGGACGCCGGCATACAGCCGACACAAAAGCCCTGGCCGCCATCGGGCAGAGGGTGCATGCCGCAACCGACGGGTTGGTGCGTGCCCTTGTGATCACCACCGACAACACCACCGGTACCGACGACGATGTCATCATCCTGAACGACCCGAAGCAGCGCACCCATGTTTGCTACGGCGTAAGCACTCCCAGCCTGTACCTGATACGGCCCGACGGGTATGTCGGCTTCCGTAGCCACGCAGGCGATGAAGCCGAACTCCTCAATTATCTACAGCGCCACTACGGCATCGTGGCCTCGACACAATCCAAGGCACTGGACGCGTGCTTGTCCTGACGCTTACCGCAGTGCGGTTGGCCGACAAACCGCGGTGAGATCCTAACGCCGCGCTGTCTTCGTCGCTGGTCGCGTCGGGTGCTTCACAACGGTATGGCCTGTTGGGCCAGGTTTAGCAAGACGTAGGCGACGCAGAAAAGGAAGTTCAAGACGACGAGAACCAAACCTGCAAACATGAGTGAGCGGGTGCCGCGGCGTTTTAGGCGCTTGAACTTCGCGGCGCGCGCTTCACGGTCTATCTGGATCGCGATTAAAGCGAAATTGACATCCGTCACTTCATCATCTGCGATGGGCGCCCCCGCCAGCATCTCCCGAAGGCGCTCCGGCGCGGTCTGGACGCCGACGCTTGCAAAGCGCTGGCACAGCCGTCGCGCGCGTCTTCGGCCAAGTGCCTGATATCGCATCTGTAGCCGATGCGAGAGTTGCCCTCGTTCGTCCCCCCAGGGATTTCGCGGGGTCATCACAAGCGGGCATTCTAATTCGCTCCGGACCGTTTTCGGGGATGTCTGAGCGAATTACGTTGGTAGATTTCGATCGGTCGTACCGCCGCGCATCCGCTCGGGTTCGGGCAGGTCGAGATAGCGCTCGAGGTTGCGATGCATGTTGATCACGCGCCGCTCTTCGTTCGAGAGCACTAAGTGGGTGAAGCCGGGTTGATGCATGCCGCGCTGTAAGCCCGCGAGCACCCGGATGTCCTGGGTGAGCACCACGCCGGGCTCGGCCGCCTCGGCGGTCATGCGGACGTCCGTCGGCTTGTTGCGCGCCGCGCCCGGCGGCATCCGCGTCATCAAGAACATGATGAACTCGCCTTTGTCGGGGTCAGAGACGGGATCCGGGCCGGGCCGCGAACACATGATCGTCAAATGGTCGGCGTTGGTCAGAAACGTCATGTTCGGGAACACGTTGTACTGGTGCAGCCGAGTAATCCGGTCGGTGTCGGCCCAGTCGAGATCGACTCCGCGCCCCGCCGCAAATGCCCGGGTGCGCGCCGCGATCAGATCTTGAACTGTCTGGCCGGGCTGGCGGTCGTCGGCGGGGAACGGTGTGCCTTCGGCTGCGCCCATAAGCGCGCCCTGGGTGTAGACGTAGGCGTCCCAGACCTCTTCGTCGCTCAGCGCGCCGTCAAAGCGTGGGCTCGGCACGCCATAGGGCTGGTCGGATTTGCCCGTGTGACCCCAGATCTGCTGTGGCGCGTGGACGTCGTCGACACAGCGTAGCAATTCGGGATGCAGTGTCTGGATGTGGTAGGTCTCGCTGTAGCCATCGGCGATCGTCTTCCAGTTGGCGTCGACCTCGACGGTGAGAGTGGCATAGCAGCGGAAGTCGCCCATATTGCACCACGCGATGTCGTCGGGCACCGCTTCCAGGTACTCCATCAACGGCATCGCGTTGACGTCGAGATTGACGAAGACGAGCCCCTCCCAGATATCGACCCTGGCCGGCACCAGCGGGAAGTCGGACATTCGTAGCGAGCCGAAGCCCTTGCGGTCGGGCACCCGTTTGAGTGCTCCGGCCAGGTCCCAGGTCCAGCCGTGGTATCCGCACTTGATCTCCCGCAGTCCCGAGCCCGACCCCACACACAGCGAATTGCCGCGATGGCGACAGGCATTCTGGAATGCACGCAGGCCGCCGTCTGGTGCATCGGGGTCGCGGACGATGAGCACCCCGTATGGGCCGCAGCGGTACTCGAAGTAGTCGCCCGGCTCAGCGACGTGGTCGACCATGCAGGCGAGCTGCCACACTTTCGGCCACATCCGTTCGATCTCGAGTTGAGCGAACGCCGGAGAGTAATAGCGCTCGGCCGGCACCAGGGTCGGGCACGCGGGCGGGGTGCCGATCGCGTCCTCGTCGCGAGTGCGGGCTGGATTGCCGGCGGCTGCTTTCATGGGCGGAGCCCTTAACGCGCTCCGCGTACCAAGCGGCCGGGACGGGCCCCGGTGTCGACATCGTCGCGCCGGGTCACCGTTCCGCTGACGATGGTCGCCGTGTAGCCGCTTGCTCCCTGCAAGATCCGGTGGCCACCGGCCGGCAGGTCGAACGCCATTGCCGCGGGGTGCAGTGTCAGCGCGTCCATGTCGATCACGTTGATGTCGGCCTTCTTGCCGGGTTCGATAGTGCCGCGGTCGGTGAGACCGAATAGGTGGGCAGTATCGCGGGACTGTTTGCGGATCACGTATTCCAACGACAACTTCTCGCCCCGGTGACGGTCCCGTGCCCAGTGCGTCAGCAGGAAGGTGGGATAGGAAGCGTCACAGATCATTCCGCAGTGCGCGCCGCCATCGGAGAGCCCCAGCACGCCGGCGGGGTGCAGCAGCATTTCTCGGATCGCGTCGCAGTTACCGTCGGCGTAGTTGAAGAGCGGCACCATCAGCATGGCGCTCGCGTTCGACTCGAGCATGAGGTCGTAGAGGGTGGCCAGCGGATCGTCTCCGCGTTCCTTGGCGATCGCGGCGACGGTGTGATCGGTCGTGGGCTCATAGTCGGGGGGATCGCCGAGCGCGTAAAGACGGCCCAATGAGTGCTGCACGAAGGCGGACATGCCGTCGAACAGCAGTGTCGGGTCGATGGGCAGATCGTCCTCGGCGAGGATCGCGGCCTTCACCGCGGGATCAGCCAGGCGCTGCGCGAGCTCGTCGCGGCTGAATTCGGCCTTCAGCCTGCGGTACGTGGGCCGATGGCCGAAGGCATGGTGGCCTTGGAATCCGATCATCATGCCGAACGGGCGCGCCGCGATCTGCGGATGCAATCGACTTCCTGCCGCATGCGCGGCCGCAGAGAGGTCCAACTGCTCACGCCAGAGGTTCGGATCGGCCTCCACCTGAATAAGAGCGAACGACACCGGCCGGTCAATTTCGCCGGACAATCGCCGCATCCATTCCAGCTCCTTCTTGGGGCCGACGATGTCCTCGCCCGCCGCCCCTTGCGGGGCGAGCTCGAACACTGCCTGACCGCCGGCCGCCATGGCGCGGCCAAGGCCAAACAGCTCTTCTTCGGCGGCGAACGTACCGGGCACGGGCTCGCCATCCATCGCTCGGTGGGCCAGCGTGCGCGACGTGGAAAAACCCAGCGCGCCGGCTTCGATCGCTTCCTGGGCCAGCCGGCCCATCGCCGCGATGTCGTCGGGTGTGGCCGGCTCGTTGCGGGCGCCCCGCTCGCCCATCGCATACGCGCGGACGGCACCGTGGGCGACCTGGCTGCCCACGTCGATCGCAAACTTCTGCTTGCCGATCACATCGAGGTACTCGGGGTAGGTCTCCCATCCCCACGTGATGCCCTCAGTGAGGGCGGTGCCGGGAATGTCCTCGACACCCTCCATCAACTTGATCAGCCATTCCTCCCGCCCGGGCCGCACCGGAGCGAAGCCGACACCGCAGTTGCCGGTGATCACGGTCGTGACTCCGTGACCGCTCGACGGCTCAAGCAAGCTGTCCCAGCTCACCTGGCCGTCGTAGTGGGTGTGGATGTCGACGAAGCCAGGGGCCACCACCTGCCCGGTCGCGTCGATGGTTTCGGCGGCCTCGCCGCCCATCTCCGGATCATTGGCGCCGCGGCGGACAACGTCGACGATCACGCCATCCAAGATGGCGATGTCGGCGTGATAGCGCTCCGCGCCCGTGCCGTCGACGACTGTGCCACCGATGATCTTCAGGTCGAACATGAGGGCCTCTCCTTGTCGCCATGCGCTGTCGACGCAAGACAGGCAGCATTACGCTACGCTACGTAGCGTAACTTCTGACGATATTCCTGGCGATAGATCGAGTCAATGAATCTTGGCCCCTAACGCCATGAGCAGGCTCGTGGCGGGTGCGACAGCGCGCATCACCGGCTACATGGAATTCTTCAGCGCCGCAATGGTTTCAAGGTCATCGAGCGCTGCGACGCCGCGCCGCAGACCTTCCATGGCGATGCTTTCGACCTGCATTCCCCCCATCCCGGCTGTGATCAGCGGGGCGACATATCCGTACAGCGCGCCCTGCCGGTACCGCAGCCACAGATCGTCGCGATCCAGGTCGGGTCCGCCGGCCGCCGCGAGCGCGCGTCGGTAGTCGTCGAGTAGGTCGCGTTGAGTCGCACGGCGGTCTTCCGGCGTCAGACTGGTGATCAGGGTGTAGGCCAGTTCGCGGGAGGGGTGTCCGCGCCGTACCGCCTGCCAGTCCAGAAGTCCCGCCTTGCCGCCGTAGAAGTACATGTTGCCCGGATGAGCGTCGCCGTGCATGACCGTATGTGGGGGAGTGTCGATCAGTGCGGCGACCGCACGGTAGTTGTCGGCGATAAAGCGGCCGTTGTTAACGGGGATGGTGGTGCGGTCGGCAAGGCGTTTGATCGAGGCGTTCATCAGTGAACCGGTCAACAAGGAGGTGACATCGCCCGATGGCGTGTACAGCCATCCCAGCGGGCCGCGCCCGTCGCGGGGCAGGCGGTCCCAGAAGGTGGCGTGCAGGTCGGCCAGCAATTCGACGATGAGGCTGGCCTGGTCGGTGGAAAGCGGGTGCAAGGTGTCGGGAAATTCGCACTCGGCGGGGAGGTCTTCCAGGACCAATAGGTACCGGCCGGTCCAGGCGTCGAATGCCGCGCCATAGGCATTTGGGACACCGGCGAGTTGCGGTGCGAGTTGGCTGTAGAAGCGCACCTCGGTATGTCCGAGTCGGCCAAGTTCACCCATCAAACGGGTAGCGGCGGTCTTTGCCGCGACCTTGACGAACACCGACTCGGGTACATCTTTTCCGGTCAGCACCAGCCGGGCCCGCGACGACGTCCCCGCGTCGCTGCTAAGGACACGGACCGATCTGACGGTGGTTCCCATGATCTTGGAGAGGACCGCGGCGTCGATATCTTCGACCGTGCGAGGCAACCCCAACCAGCCTCCTACCACCGCGTCAGTGGTCACCCGGCCGACTCCGCGACCCAGATGAGCAGCCAGGCTAATGATGGAGAAGGCCTGCCTCACAGGGTTTTTCATATTCATCCATTCTGGTTGGGGATTCCCGCATCACCGGCGGCCGCGGGCCGCTCAATCGGCGCAGTGCGCCGTCAGACAAAAGTAGCCGAACGTCTGGACATCAGACAATAGACAGTTATTGTCTGATCTGTGGCACCAGGGCACGCACCACAAACCGCTCGACGAATTCGCGTTTGTCGGCTACAGGGCGGTGCCGCCACGAGGGCGCCAGCAAAAACAACGTCGTCGTATGCAACCACTGGACGATTGACCGGGGATCGAGATCGTCGTAGAGACGGCCAGCCAGCTTCCAGCGATTCAGCAACGGTTCGTAGTGCCGCAACAGCAGCTCCACGATGGGTTCCGAACCCTTCTCGAGAGCCGTGGCCAGGGCAGTGCTCTCGGCGGCGAACAGCGCTTCGTTCAGTGGATTGCCGTCCACCGATTCGACGCGGGCCAGGACCATCTCGGGCACTGACCGAACGGGGTCGTCAGGAGCGGGCAGCGAGCGCACCAGATCGCCAAGCGCGTGGTCGACACGCATCAGTATCAGGCCCAGCAGGACGTCGTCGCGGCCGGGGAAGTACCGGTACACCGTGGACCGCGACACCCCGGCCTCGTCGGCCACTTCGCCTACTCGGAATTGAGTGTTACCACGGCGCACGATGCAGCGGCCCGCGGCGTCCAGGATGCGTCTGCGGGCTTCCTCGTCATCGAGGATCGCGCGGTCGTCGCCCCACCGCCGGCTCGGTTCCATGGCGCCGATGTTACGGGATGCGTTGTGCTACTTCAGTATCTGACGCGCAAGGTAACTGCAGCCAGCACGGTCAGCATCGAATCCCATTGCAGAACAAGCAATTAGGTAGCCAGAGAGGGTAATGATGGGTTACTCCACCGCAGACGAGTCTTTCACCCACCAGCTCCCGACGACCTTCGACCAGGTGCACGACCCCGATCCCAGGTGGTCGGATCGCTGCTACTTTTTCGCCGCGTCGCCGGACGGCACGATGCTGTTGGCCAGCGGCTACGGCAACAACCCGAACACCGCCAGCGGGCTGGGTTATGTCAAGGTCAGTCTCGCCGACGGCCGGCACTGGGATCTGTTGTCGGGCCGGCCAGTGACAGGTGATGACCGCGGCGACCTGAGCGCCGGGCCGATGCGCTGGACCTGTGTCGAGCCGCTGAAGAAGTGGAGACTCGACGTCGAACCCAATAAGTCCGGAATCGAGTGGGAGCTCTACTACGAACCCACCGCACCGATGTGGGAGCTACTGCCCATGAAGGTGCGAGGCAAGGACGGCCAGATACTGGCCGACATGTATCACATGAAGGAACCCGGCCGGTGGAGCGGCTGGGTGCAGATCGACGGTGAGCGGCTTACCGTCAACGGGTTCCACGGCGGTCGGGACCGCACCTTCGGTGTGCGTGTCTCCGACAAGATCGACTTCTGGCTGTGGCTCGACGCCGGTTTCAAAGACCACGCTATCGAAGCTTGGATCATCGAATCATCAGACGGCACAGTCAATTACGTTGACGGCGGTATCACCCACGCAGACGGCACCTTGTCAAAGCGATTCATCAAGATCGAGCACGACGTCGAATTCGACGGGGACCGCAAGCGGCCCGCTCGCGCGGTGCTGATCTTCACCGACGAGGACGGCAAGACTTACCGCGTCACCGCCGACGCGCCGCACCAGGACGTCAACGCTTACTACGGCCTACCGATGGCGCACTGTCAATACGAGGACCTCGGTGGTGGTGCCTACTTCATCCACTTCCTCTGGCACAGCACCAATCCCAAGCAACTCGCCGAGACCGAGAGCAAATCGATGGCACTCGACCAGCTGATGCGCTTTGAGCTTGACGGCGAAACCTGCTGGGGCATTTTCGAATTGCTGCTCGGCGGACAGGGCTACGGTCGCTACCCCAACTGGACGGCGATGGATATGTCGGCGTTCACCCAAGACAAGACCCCGGTCGATCGCCTGCCCGCAGACAGCGAAGGAGTTCGCCAATGACGCTGGACGCCAAGATAGATGAGCGTTTGACCGCCTGGCTGCGCACCCAGGTGCCCGACGCCGAGGACGTCCGCATCGAGGGCCTCGACCGGGTGAGCTTCGGACACTCGGCTGAGATGATGATGCTGAGCATCATCACGCGACACGCTGACCAGGACACGCGCCAAGACGTGGTGTTGCGTCTGCGCCCCAAACCACCCGCGCTGCTGGAGCCCTACGATCTCGTGCGCCAGTTCACCATCCTGCGCGCATTGGAGGACACCACGGTCCGCGTTCCCCGGGCACTGTGGCTCGAGAAAACCGGCGACGTGCTCGGAAGACCTTTCTTCGTTATGGAACGCGCCGCGGGTGCTGTGTATGAAATGGAGTCACCTGCCGACGTCGCCGACCAAACCGTGGTGCGGATGTGTCAGAGCTTGGTCGAACAACTCGCGGCGATCCACTCGGTCGACCTCAAACAGACCGGGCTAGATGCGCTCGATGACGGTAGCGACCACCTCGACCGTGAACTCGACCACTGGGCCGCAGAGATGAACCGGGTCAAGCGCGATTCCCTACCCGCCCTGGAACGGCTACACCAGGCGCTGCGTGACAGCAAGCCCGAGCCGTGCCCGAAGGTCACCCTGGTGCACGGCGACGCCAAACCGGGCAACTTCGCTTTCACCGACGGCGAGGTCAGCGCGGTCTTCGACTGGGAAATGACGACCGTAGGCGATCCCCTGACCGACATTGGTTGGCTCGAAATGCTGTGGATGCAGCCAGTCGGCATCAACAGCCACTCTGCCGCGCTCACCATCGATGCCCTGCTGGCGCACTACGAAGCGATCAGCGGGATCAGGGTGCAGAACCGCTCGTGGTACCGCGCGTTCAACGCCTACAAGATGGCTGTTATCTGCCTTATCGGCGCGATGCTCATCGAGGATAGCCACAGCGATGATCAAAAACTCGTGCTCGCCGCCTATGGCACCTCGCTTATGACCAAAGTCGGACTCACCGAACTTGGCATCGACGAACCTCTCGACGATGGTCCGGTCCTCCCGCGCGAAGAACGCATCCGACAGGTCCTGGCGCACGCTACATGACGTTTGACTGAACGTTGTGTTGCGAGCACCGACGATTTGAACGAATGTCGCCACCGCATCGTGGTGGGAGATTGTTGATCGCCCTAAGAGTTGCGCGCTGCGTCAATCCCATGGGTGAATTGCCTTCACCGACTTCGTTCCGAGGCTGCGTGGCGCGGCGTGAAAGGGACGGAAAGGACGGTGGGCATGGAGCCCGGTGATCACAGTGATCATGGTGGCGAGCAGGACGACAAACCCGGCGAAACCAGTCCTACGCATCCCCGCCGCGGCGCACTGACTCGGCGGGGCGCCTTGCTTGGGATGGGCGCACTGGCCGGTTTCGCCGCGGTGGATGTGGGCGGGTTCGCCTATGCCGGCGGCTGGTTGCGGCCCGACGCGCTGACCCCACCGCGGTTCGCCGATCGCTTCGAACACGTCTACGGCCGCCATGACGGGTTTCGGCGGAATCATGCCAAAGGTCTCAGCGCCACAGGATCTTTTTCGAGCACGGGGGCAGGCGCGGCCATTTGCCGGGCAGCAGTCTTCCAGCCGGGCAGCGTCCCGCTGGTCGGTCGGTTTTCGCTGGGCGGCGGTCTGCCAGATCAGGCCGACGAGCCCGACACGATCCGCGGGCTGGGGCTGCTGTTCCAGGCGCCCAACGGCCAGCAGTGGCGCACCGCGATGGTCAACTTTCCCGTTTTCCCGGACAGCACCCCACAAGGTTTCTACGAGCGGTTGCTGGCGTCCAAACCGCTCCCCGAAACGGGCAAGCCCGACCCCCAAAAGATGGCCGCATTTCTCGATCGCCATCCCGAGACTGTCGCGGCAATGAAAATCATCAAGCAGTCACCGCCCAGTTCGGGATTTGCGGACAGCACGTTTTACGGGCTGAATGCTTTTTGGTTCACCAATAGCGCCGGCGTCACTGTTCCGGTGCGCTGGTCCGTGGTTCCGCAGGATGCCGGCGGGGCTGATGTTCCGGGGCCATCGCACGGCAAGGATTATCTGTTCGACGACCTCATCCGCACGCTGGCACAGCGGCCACTGAAGTGGCGGCTGGTTCTCACGATTGGTGAGCCCGGCGATCCGACCAACGACGCCACCAAACTGTGGCCGCAATCGCGGCGGTCCATCGACGCCGGCACTATCACCATCACCGCGGTACAGACCGAGGAAGCCGGCAACGCGCGCGATATCAACTTCGACCCGCTGGTGCTGCCAGATGGCATCATGGCGTCCGACGATCCGTTGCCCGCGGCGCGATCAGCCGTTTACGCACGCTCCTTCACCCGTCGCGCCGAGGAGCCCAAGTCGCCCAGCGAGGTCAACGTAGCCCAGGCGCTCTCATGACAGGCGAGACAAACGAAACCACCACCGCCCCGGAGCGTTTCGCCCTCCCGTCCCGGATTCTGCACTGGCTGATGGCGCCGATGGTCATTGCGCAGCTGTTCATCGGCGTGACCATGATCGCTTCGCTGAGCTATTACCCACTGCTCCTGGCTATCCACCGGCCGTTAGGGGTGTTGATCCTGGCCTTCGCCGTGGTACGCCTGGCGAACCGGCTCACCCACCGGCTCCCACCCTTCCTGGCCACCATGAGCAGCGCCGAACGCCGCATCGCGACGTGGTCGGAATACCTGCTTTACGCCTTGCTGCTCGTCCAGCCCCTGATCGGGTGGGCCATGCTGTCGGCCGCGAGATTCCCGATCATCTTGGTGGGCCCACTTCGTCTGCCCGGCATCGCACCGCACGACATCGATGTTTATGCGGTGCTCCGGGAGTGCCACAGTGCTTTCGCTTTCCTGCTTTTCCTGACGTTTACCGCCCACGTCTGCGCGGTACTCTTTCACACGTTCGTTTTGCGCGACGGGCTCATCAATCGCATGGCGGTGTGGCCCACCAAACCCGCATCCCCGCACCGTGACGAAACCCAGATCTGACGACCTGCCTGCCCGCGCTGTGGATGGCCGAATATGATCGGCACGATTCGAGCCTGATGGTGCGCCGTCACGGACAGGCGCCACGAGGGAGTGGAGAATTCCATGCCGAACGAGAAGCAAGCGGACCGGATGACGTCGGGCGAGGGATTCGTCGCAGCGCTCGACCAGAGTGGTGGCTCGACGCCAAAGGCGCTGCGCCTGTACGGCATCGAGGACAACGCATATTCCTCCGAGAAGGAGATGTTCGACCTCATTCACCAGATGCGTTCGCGGATCATCACCTCCCCGGTGTTCACCGGCGACCGGGTGCTGGCGGCGATTTTGTTCGAGCAGACCATGGACCGCGAAATCGGGGGTGAGCCGTCGACCACCTACCTGTGGGAGACCAAGGGCGTGGTGCCCATCCTCAAAATCGACAAGGGGCTAGCCGAGGCTTCCGACGATGTACAGCTGATGAAGCCGATACCGGGACTGGACGAGCTGCTGGAGCGGGCCATGCGCAAGGGGGTTTTCGGCACCAAGGAACGGTCGGTGATTGGTGGCGCCAACCTCGAGGGCATCGCCGCGGTGGTCGCCCAGCAGTTCGAGGTGGCCCGCCAGGTACTCTCGCACGGTCTGGTGCCCATCATCGAACCTGAGATCACCATCTCGATCTCGGACAAAGCGCAGGCCGAGGACATCCTGCGCGACGAAATCACCAAGCAACTCGAAACCGTGCCCGACGGGCAGCGCGTGATGCTCAAGCTAACCTTGCCTAGCGAGGTCAACCACTACCGTGCCCTGGTCGAACATCCCACGGTGATGCGGGTGCTCGCGCTCTCCGGAGGCTACTCCCGTGAGGAGGCCAATAAGCTCCTGGCGAAGAACACCGGGGTGATCGCCAGCTTCAGCCGCGCGTTGACCGAGGGACTTTCGGTCGACCAGTCTGACGAGCAGTTCAACGCCACCCTGGACAAGGCGATCCAGTCGATCTACGACGCCTCGGTCGCCGGCTGACCCCGGAGGCCGCTCCCGATTGATGTCCACCGTTAGGTCCTCTGAGGCCGCTCGCTATGTCACGGGTGTGGTGCTCCCGGTGGATGCCGGGACCACTGTGCTGTAAGTCCGTTGCACCGCGTGTCATGGGAACATGACCAACGTGACGTACCAAAAGGACCTCACCGGCCTTGTTGTTATTGATCCATACAACGATTTCATCTCCGAGGGCGGCAAAGTATGGGATCGCCTGAAGGGCGTTGCTGAAGCCAACCAGTGCGTTCCTCACATGCGTCAAGTCCTCGATGCTGCGCGAGAGGCCAACATTCGCGTTTTCTATGCGCTGCATCACCGGTATCGGCCGGGCGACTACGAGACGTGGAAGTACGTCGCGCCAATTCAGAAGGCAGCATGGTCACGCAAGACCTTCGAATACGGAACCTGGGGTGGTGAGATCCGTCCCGAGTTCGAGCCCCAACCGGGTGACATCGTTGCCCAACAGCATTGGTGTTCCAGTGGCTTCGCCAATACCGATTTGGATCTACTGCTCAAGAAGCACGGCATCCATCAGCTTGTCGTCATGGGACTCATCGCACATACCTGCGTCGAGGCGACTGTTCGCTACGGCGCTGAGCTCGGCTACGAGGTCACGGTGGTCAAGGACGCGACCGCGAGCTATTCGGATAAGGAGATGCAGGCGGCTCTCGAAGTCAATATCCCGAACTACGCCACCGCCATTCTGACTACAGATGAAGTCGTCGACGCGATTTCTTCTTAGCGCCAGCTGCAGGACCCGGCCGGTTCGCCGAAGACAAAGCGCAGATAAACCCTGCCCAGGAAGGGGTGGACGGCGGTAGCGTCGTGAGCATGCTGTTCGCGGCCTTGCGCGACATGCAATGGCGAAGGCGGCGCCTCGTCATCGCGATGATCAGCACCGGACTGGTCTTCGCGATGACGCTCGTTCTGACCGGACTTGCGAACGGCTTCCGGGTCGAAGCCCAGCGAACCGTCGATTCCATGGGTGTCGACGCATTCGTGGTCAAGGCGGGCGCGGCCGGACCGTTCCTGGGTTCGACTCCATTCGCCCAGGTTGATCTGGGCCGGGTGGCCGCTGCGCCCGGCGTGGTGGCTGCGGCTCCGCTGGCCACCGCGGCGTCGACGATCAGGGAAGGCACCTCGGCGCGAAACGCCACGGCCTTCGGTGCGCCGGCGCACGGACCCGGCATGCCGCAAGTCTCGGAGGGTCAGACACCGACGACACCCGACGAGGTCGCGGTGTCGAGCACGCTGGGCAAGCACATCGGCGAGGATCTGCAGGTCGGTGCACGCACATTGCGGATCGTCGGCATCGTGCCCAATGCCACCGCACTGGCGAAGACGCCCTGCATCTTCCTGACGACCGAGGGCCTACAGCAACTGGCCTACAACGGGCAGCCGATGATCACGTCGATCGGGATCATCGGCACACCCCGACAGCTCCCGGACGGCTACCAGACCGTCGATCGAGCGGCCGGTGTCAGCGACCTGTTGCGCCCGTTGAAGGTCGCGGTGGGTGCGATCACGATCGTGGCTTTCTTGCTGTGGATCGTGGCGGTGCTGATCGTTGGATCATTGGTCTACCTCTCCGCGCTGGAGCGCCTGCGCGACTTTGCGGTGTTCAAGGCGATCGGTGTGCCGACGCGGTCGATTCTGGCGGGCCTCGCGCTGCAGGCGGTCGTCGTCGCGTTGCTCGCGGCAGCGTTGGGCGTCGTCCTTGCGCAGCTGCTGGCACCGTTGTTCCCGATGATTGTCGTGGTGCCCATGCGCGCCTACCTGGCGCTACCTGTGGTCGCAGTTGTGATCGGTCTGCTGGCCAGCGTTGCAGGGCTAAGGCGCGCGGTGGCGGTCGATCCTGCGCTCGCGTTCGGAGGTCCCTGACCGATGGGAGATCTGAGCATTCAAGACCTCGTCGTCGAATACTCCAGCGGAGGGTACGCTCTCCGCCCGATCAACGGCCTGAACCTCGACGTGGCAGCGGGGTCGCTACTGATCTTGCTCGGCCCTAGCGGCTGCGGGAAGACGACGTTGCTGTCCTGCCTCGGCGGCATTCTGCGGCCGAAGAGTGGAGCAATCAAGTTCGGGGGCGTCGACGTCACCGCGCTCGACGGCCGCGAGCTGGCGAAGTACCGGCGCGACACGGTAGGCATCGTCTTCCAGGCCTTCAACCTGGTGCCGAGCCTCACCGCCCTCGAGAACGTGATGGTTCCGCTGCGCGCAGCCGGGATGTCTCGCGCGGCCTCGCGTCGGCGTGCCGAGGAATTGCTGACACGCGTTAATCTTGCAGACCGTTTGAAACACCGACCGGGTGATCTGAGCGGCGGGCAGCAGCAACGCGTCGCGGTCGCTCGCGCGATCGCGCTGGATCCCCCGTTGATCCTCGCCGACGAGCCGACCGCGCACCTCGATTTCATCCAAGTGGAGGAGGTACTGCGGTTGATCCGTTCGCTCGCGGAAGGCGAGCGTGTGGTGGTGGTTGCGACCCACGACAGCCGGATACTGCCGATGGCCGATCACGTCATCGAGCTGGCACCCGCGCTCGCGTCGACGAACCGGCCACCCGAAACTGTCCACCTGAACGCTGGCGAGGTGCTGTTCGAGCAGTGCACGATGGGCGATCTGATCTACGTGGTGTCCGAAGGCGAGTTCGACATTGTGCGCGAATTAGCCGACGGCGGTGAGGAATTGGTCAAGGTAGCCGGGCCCGGGGACTACTTCGGCGAAATCGGTGTGCTGTTTCACATGCCACGCTCGGCGACCGTGCGCGCCCGAACCGACGCGACAGCCGTCGGCTACACAGCACAGGCGTTCCGTGAACGGCTCGGTGTGACGGGCATTAGCGAGATCATCGGGCAGCACGAGCTTGCCAGCGATTAATCCGACACCGACGTTTCGGATGGGCGCTAATAGCGGTGGCGGGCCATGGGCGGTCTGCCCTGGCCGCTATCGCCTTCGTCCGACACCAATGCGGGCACCATTTCACTCGTCACCAACCCCTCGTCCCGGGTCAGTTCATCGACCACGTCGAAGGACTCGGCGATGTTGGCCGGGGTGTCGATGATGACGGTGACAACGGGGACATGACGGCTGAGGGAGAGCAGCTTGTCACCGTGGGGTTGGTGATCGCCGTGGAAGCCCCAGATGCCGCGTAGCACGGTCGCACCGTCGGGCTTTTTGCGCCGCCGAAGCCGCTGGATCAGCGCGCGGTGAATCGGCGCGCGGCCGTAACGCGCCGATTCGGACGTGTAGATCATCAACTTCTGCCACAGTGGCAAGCCGTGTTCGTCGACCCCCGGCAAAGCGTGCGGTCTTTCCAGTAATTCGCCGTCGCGCTTGCACACGCGGACCCGTTCGAGCGTCATCATGGGCCGCCGGAGCAGCCCGCCGAGCTCCGGCAACAACTGACCGATGAGCTCGCCGGACCCGACGGCAATGATCATCATCGGGACATCGGTATTGCGACCGAAAAAGTGGCCACGTTGCCGGTGTCCATGGGCGATGCCGTCCACGCCCAGGAATACCGATGCGCCGGCAAGTTGGCGCCGGTACATCAGATCACATATCGCGATGTAGGCGGGTACCCCGTAGACGCGTTCCTTGCGGCCAAGATAAATCGTCAATTTGACGGCTTCGTGGAACTCGTCGGCGAGCTCTAGCGGCCCGATGTCCTCGCGCAGCAGCCGCGCACGCTCCAGAGTGACCAGGCCTCGTTGTTTGATGGCAAGCACCGGGTCGAGCAGTGCCTCGATCGTTTTTCTCGTGTCCACGGCTATGACCACCACAGGTGGGTCCTCGGACAGCGTCAGAGACTCATCGGTTCTGAAGTGGCGCCCCGTCCCGAAGCCGCCGATGCCGCGCAGCACGACGCTGCTGGCAATGCGGTGCTGTTCATACAGGCCGAGCAGCACATCGGAGACAAAGCCGTCGCCGGTCCGTCGACGCTCGGCCAAATAGGCACTGAGCTTCAGGCAATCTTCGTCCATGGCCGCTCCTCAGGCATTGCTGTGCAAGAGTTTTCAATGCCGCCACCAACGGGCAAGCCTGCCCTCGCCGAAGATTCCTGTCGCCTTGCGGAGATCTTACCTGCAGAATGGGTATGCTATAAATTGTCAACGCACGATGGCGGAGGGGCTCGCCATAATTGCGCGTCACGCATCGACGGCCAACGGTCCCTGCGGAACAGATCAATACTCGGCTGGCCAATTGTGCAGCCGAATGTGACGCGGAGGAAGATAAGTGGCCGTTCAGTTTTCGTCGATATCTGCAATCGAGATCCTCGATTCCCGTGGTCGGCCCACCCTCTCGGTGTCGGCGACGCTGGAGGACGGTAGACGGGTGCGCTCGGGTGTACCGTCCGGCGCCTCGACCGGCAGCCGGGAAGCTGTCGAATTGCGCGACCATGACGACGAGCGCTACGCCGGCTTGGGCGTACGGCGGGCGGTGGCAAATGTCAACGGACCAATCGCAGACTCGCTGACCAGTGGGCCATTTACCACCCTGGAGCAAGTTGATCTGGCGCTGCAGGCGCTGGATGGCACGCCCGACAAGTCCCGATTGGGCGCCAATGCGATTGTCGGCGTCTCGATGGCTGCTGCCAAGGCATTCGCTCTGGAGTCTGGGCAGCCATTGTGGCAGTGGCTGACTCCTGCCGGTGTGAATCCGCGGTTGCCGGTGCCGCACTTCAATGTTGTCAACGGTGGTGCCCACGCCCTCAATGACCTCGACTTTCAGGAATTCATGATCGCACCGATTGGCGCGCAGTCCTTGCCGGAAGCAGTCCGTGCCGGCGCTGAGGTGTATCGCCGGTTGCGTTCGGTATTGGCCGACCGCAACCTTGCGACTGGGTTGGGAGACGAAGGTGGATTCGCACCCGAGATCAGCTGTCCCGAAGATGTTTTGGCGTTGCTTACTCAGGCGATTGAGGATGCCGGTTACACCGCCGGGCGCGCCGGGGTCGCGATCGCGCTCGACCCCGCCGCTAACGGGTTCCACCACGATGGCCGTTACCAGGTTGACGGCCAATCTTTGTCCAGCGACGACCTCATCGAGCGCTACATCAGCATCGCCGAGAACTATCCGGTATGGAGTATCGAAGACGGGATGGACGAACACGACACCGCGGGCTGGCAGAAGCTGACTGACAAGCTGGGCGGCAGAGTTCAACTGGTCGGCGACGACAACTTGGTGACCAACCCCGACTTGATCGCTCTCGCGGTGCGCGCCGGCATCGGGAACGCCGCCTTGATCAAGGTCAACCAGATCGGCACGGTTTCGGAAACCCTTGAGGCACTCGACCTGTGTCGCCAAGCGGGGTACGGCGCGATGATTTCTCATCGCTCGGGGGAAACCGACGATTCATTCATCGCCGACCTCGCGGTGGCATCGGGGTGCGGCCAAATCAAATCGGGCGCCCCGGCCCGCGGAGAACGCGTCGCAAAATACAACCGCCTGCTCGAAATCGCTGCGGCAGCACCGAACCTGCCGTTTGGCCTGCCCACCGCTCATCGTCTTTCGTTCGCACCCCTCTGAATTGCCGGCTACGACGTCGCGATCACGACGGCGAGAACGGCCAGCACCGCAATCAGCATGTAGGCCATGTACGCGTCGAGGCGACCCGACTGCAACCTTCTTGCGGATCGCGACGCAACGAGCACACCCCGGCTCAAAGGACGGTAGAAGTAGCTTTCGACAACGTCCACCACGTCGATGCGGTAGGTGTACAGGAGCGGCGCAATATCGTCATCGTTGGGTTCGTCTTCCGCCTGCAGTAGTGCGGATCGGGTCAGCAGCACGTTAGCCAGGACGTTGCGAACCGGGTTGGCGTACGCGGAGGAGGTGTAGCCGACTCCGCGGTCGACGCCCGGTGATGCCGATGACCAGGGCGTTACCGCACGCGCTCGGAAAGGGTTCCGGCCGGCGAATGCCGTTGCGAATGCTGCGATGACCGCGGCCATAGCGGGCAGCACGACCCACAGCCAGGTCGGTGACAGCGCGGAGAAGTCGGCGAATACGGGCTGCAATACCCACGGCGCGGCATTGGCGCCGGCGGCGTAATCACCGACAATCGGCTGCAGGCCGCAGGCGATCATGCGCACTTGCAGGGGGGCCAATGCCGCGGCTCCCAGACAGCACAGCACCAGCAGGGCCACGCCGAATCGGTGGGGCCACTGACGGTCCACCCGTGCGGCCACCGGATCCAACTGTGGCTCATCCATGCGGGCCGGGCCGAATGCGGTGAGCCCGACGACCCGCACGAAAGTCACGCCGGCGATACCGATCGTCAGCGCGATGAGCGCTCCGGTTGCGGCAGTGGACAGTTGCATCGCCAGATTCGAAACTCGGAACTGCTGCATCAGCGACTCGAGCGTGAACCATTCTGATGCGAAACCTGCGGTGAGCGGCAACCCGGCCAGCGTCAACGAGCCGATCACCAAACCGGTACCTGCCCAAGGAAGACGCCGCACGATGCCACCGAGCCGGTCGAGTTCCGTGGTTCCGGTGGCCTGCTCGATCGTCGAGGCGGACACAAACATCAATGCCTTGCCCAAGGCGTGCGCCATCACCTGGGCGGTACCGGCAACCAGCCCGGCGGCGACCAGCTTCGGCTCAGCCGATGACGCACCCACCAACGCCACCCCGAAACCAGCGGTGATCACGCCGGCGTTCTCCACACTGGACCACGAGATCAACCGCGCCAGATCGGGATTGACCGCGGCGTGGGCTATGCCCAAGATGGCCGTGAGGCCGCCGACGACCAGCACCACGCAGATCAGCCAGACCGCCGGAGCGCCGAAGACGTTCAGCGTGCGCCACATCCCGTAGAACCCGACGTTGACCGCTGCCCCGGCCATCACTGCGCGGGCAGGGCCGGGCGCACCGACATATCCGTGGGGCATCCAGATATGGGCGGGCACCAGCCCGACTTTGATGCCGAATCCGAAGAGCAGCAACGCATACGATGCCTGGCCTGCAGCGCTGTGCGGGTCCACCGCGCCGGCGGTGAACGCGAAGGTGTGGGTTCGTCCCGCCAGCAGCAGCGCACCCATCAAGAGAGCCGCCCCACTCGCCTTACCGAACACCACGGTGATGACTGAGCCGCGAGCCCTGCCGGGCAGGTCGCGGTCATACCCCGCCATCAGATAGAACGCCCCGCTGAGCAGTTCCCAGCCAAACAGCAGAACGAAAAAGTTGTCTGCCGTGACGATTACCGCGACCGCGATGAGAGACACGCCGATGGCGGCGGGTAGGCGGGGACGACGACGATTGGCCGGTGCAGCGGCGGCAATAAGGGCGGGGATGGCGACACCGAACGAGACGACGAGGAACAGCCCCGACAGCGCATCCACGCGCAGGGCGGCCGGCCGAAACCCGCTAACCCACCGAGGTCGAACCGTTGCGGGCGGCCGGCCAATGCGCACGCACCGGCAACCACCAAGACCAGGGCCCCGGCGGCGTTCGCGGTCCACGCCGCAACACCCAAACGCGCCTCTGCGTCTTGGTCACGGGCGCGTCCCGCAAACGAGCTGATCAACACCGCCGCGGCCAACAACGCCAGGCCACCGCTCAGCATGGTGCGCTCCGGGGTGCCGGCAGCGGAACGCGGCCCAATGCCAGCAAGATTCCGTGCAGCACGCTGAACGGAGAGGCCGGTGCTCCGGGTACCCACACGTCAACGGGCACTATCTCCGACACCCCGACTCCGCCGGTGTACCCTCTGCCAATCAATCCTCCGCTGACAGCGTCGGTACCGACGGCGACCACGACTGTCGGGGCCGGCATCGCATCTAGCGTGCGTCGCAGCGGTTCCACCATTGCGGCGGCACCTATCCCGGTGACCAACAGGATGTCGGCGTGGCGAGGGCTGGCTGTGAAGAAGATTCCCAACCGGTGCAGATCGTAGACCGGATTGGTCAGGGCCTGGATCTCCCATTCGTCGCTGCCGTCAGAACCGGTGTCGATGTGGCGAAGATGCACCGAGCGTCGCAGCCGCCGCACCCGCCTGGCCAGACTCGTGCGCAGCTCGGCCAGCGCCTCATCGCTCTCGTCGATGTGCCCAACTACCAGCGCTGCCCGAGTCAGTCCCGCTGTTGCCGAACCGGTTTCCCAGCCAAACCACTCGGGTGCGGCCTCGACGCAGCGTCCGCACAAGATGCAGCGTCCTCGATCCAGCCGTGGTTGCGGCTCAACCGAAATGGCTCCGGTAGGACATGCCTCCGCGGCCGAGGCCAACCCCGGAGTGGCGGCGTACAGGCTACCTGTTATCCCAACCGCTGCGGGAAACTGATCGAAGTAGTCATCGGCGCGTTTGGGCCACCGGCTGGTGACGACACCGTTGCGCAATCCCCTGAGCACCCACGGCATCTACATCGCCACCCCGGCATAGCAGAGCCCGAAACTCGCTTCTATGAACGGGAAGTCGGTGAAGACGTCTCCGCCGAACACATCGTGAAACAACAGCATGTTGTGCAGCGAAGCAGACCGGGCAAAACACCGGCCGATCACGCCGTCTCGCACCTCCAAGCCGTACAGCACCTCGCCCTGGGACGCTTCGGCCCAGCCCAGCGCGAAACCGTCGACCACCTCAACCGGTGCTGCAATGGCGGTATCCGAGATCGTGGAGAGCCGGTCGCATGCGCGCTGGATCAACTCGGCGGCGATATCGATCTCGCCCCACCGCACCCGCAGTCGAGCCAGCGCGTCGCCATGATCGTCGATACCGGCAGCGTCGACAACCGGAAGTTCTAGGTAGCCGTCGTATGGGCGTCTGCGGGCATCGTCGTCGCAGCCGGATCCCCGGCCCACCGGACCCAGCGCCCCATGCGAGGCCGCCAGCGATGGATCGAGATGCCCGGTGCCGCGGAGCCGGTCGAGAAATGACGCGTTCACCATCAGGGCGTCGCGGTCTCGGCGAATCCGCCGGACGATCACCGCCAGTTGTGCAGACACTACGGCCGGCTCTAATCGCGGTTCGGCGGTGACTCCTCCAACACAGACAACGGAGCGGCCAAACCTGTTGCCGCACAGTGCAGACACCAATCGCATAATGCTCTCTTTGTGCCAGCCGAACCGCGCGAAGGGGACGGCAATCCCCGCGGCGTCGCACAACCGCGTTACCACATCGAGATGGTTTGCGATTCTTTCCAGTTCGGCGTGGAGTACCCGAACCAGCCGCGCGCGCCGCGGCGGAGCCGCACCGGTGAGCTTCTCCGCGGCATGGGCGAAGGCCAGGGCATGCGCCACCGACGAGATTCCTTCGACGCGTTCTGCGACCAGGATCCCGTCGGCCACAGGCAATGTCTCGAACCGTTTGGCGATCCCGCGATGTTTGTAGTGCGGGCGAATGGTCAGGTGCGGTATGTCCTCGCCGGGTGTTTCGATGAGGAATTCGATCGATTCGTACACTCCGGATCGCACCGGACCAAGCGGCAAGGTGAACACGCCGCCTCCGCCGACATCCACGGGCCCACGTTGTTCGGTGGCGCTGGAGTGGATGTGCCGATCGAGCGCGGCGCGGTCGACGTACCCTGGCCGCGGTGAAGGTTGTCCGGGTTGGCGGGCCAACAGCAGCGGATCGAGCCTGGGGTGTCCGGTCGGTACCACGCCAGACAGGTCGTGCAGCGCGCGCTCATACCAAAATGCCGCCGGCACATCGGGTGTCAGCGCCGGGTAGGACATCAGACCGTCGGAGTCCGGTGTCAGGCGCGTCCGAAGGCAGCTGACCCAAGCACCGCCAACCAGAAGAGCGTGCAATTGCGCCGTCTCAACACCATGGGAGGCATACACGCCGGCGAAACGATGGCCGGCGGCGACGTGTTCGACCACTTGCGCGCGCCACCGGTCCAGCGGCAGGTCAACTGCGTCGGTCGTGGTCGCAGAGGTCATTGTGCACCGGCCATGAGCTCACTGGCGCCATGGTTGAGCAAGTTGACCAAATCCGATGGCGGCGCAAGTCCCAGCACCAGCAACACCAGTACTCCTGCGACGACGGGGGTCACCATCCAGCGGCTGGGCTCACCCCGCGTCAGCGTCACGTCGGGGGCGGTAGGTTCGATCGGGCTGGGGCGGAACAGAATTCGGGTGGTCGCCAGCGTCAAACCCAAGAAAGCCAGGGTGACCAGGCAAACAAGCGCCGCGGCGGCCGCATTGCGGGGGTGCGCAAATCCACCGGAGATTATCTGAAATTCGCTGCGGAACAAGCCAAACGGCGGCATAGCCGATAACGCCAGAACAGCGGTCAGGAACAGCGGACCTGACCACGGCAACAACCCGATGCCGTCCGCCATTCGGGCCAGTTCCTTGGTGCCGAATTTGCGCACCAGCACGCCTGCACCCATGAACGCGTTGCCCTTGGCGGCAGCGTGGGCGAGGACGTGTAGCAGCACGCCGGACAAGGCAATCGGCGCGCCGAAGCTCATGCCGATCGCGAGTATGCCCATGTGTTCGACGCTCGAATAAGCAAGCAGGCGTTTGATATCTCGCTGCTCGAGTAGGTATAGCGCCGCCAGTAGCAACGACAGCACACCGAAGACCAGTAGCACCATCTGTGGGAAGCGCGGCCCGAGCGCTGCCACGGTGATCTGGTAATACCGCAGGATCGCATAGAAACTCACCGCCAGCAGCGACCCCGACAGCAGTGCCGACACCGGGGTGGGCGCCTCGGCGTGTGCGTCGGGTAGCCAAGTGTGCACCGGAAAGAAACCCACCTTCGTGCCATAGCCCACCACTGCGAGCACGAACGCCAACCGCACTGGAGTCTGCGGTGCTTGGCTGGCGGCGGTGATCAGCGGGTCGAACGCCAGGTCATAAGACTGGCCTAACACTTGCGCGCCTGCGTAGTACATAAAGATGGTTGCCAGCAGCGCAATCCCTAACCCTGATGAGGCGATCAGCACGTACTTCCACGCGGCCTCGGTGGCGCCCTCGGTGTTGTCCAGCGCCACCAGTAGCGCCGAGACGACGGTCGTGATTTCGACTGCGATCCACAACAACGCAAGACCGTTGACCAGCGGCGCGCAGATCATCGACCACGCAAACGCGTTCAGGCCGATATAGAACCGGGCGCTGTGGCGGGCGAACAGGGCTTGTTGCTCGGCGGTTCCGGAGCGCACCGCGCGCTCCTCGGCGGCGAGGTAGCCGACGGAATAGATCCCGACGGTGGCGTACAAGAAAGTTGTGCCGAGCAGAAAGATCAGCGACAACGAATCGGCCCGCAGGTAGCGCAGCGCGGTGATGGTGTGGCCGACGCCGGCCGGCACCAGTGCAGCGGCCAGCACGAACGCAACGATGCCGGTCAGCGCGGTCACCATCGCTGCGACGCGATGCGGGGCGCGGACGCACAGCAGCGTGGTGCCCAGCGGCAAGACGACGAGTGCCACGATCAATACGGACATCGGCTATCCCCGCAGCCGGTCGAGTGTCTCGGTGGACAGCGACTGTGTTCGCCGGTGATGGGTACGCATCAAGACTCCGAAAACCACCACTGCGACCAAGAGATCAAACAAGAAGGCGACCTCGAGGATGAGCGGCATCCCGGCGGCAACCACCAGGCTGGCCAACGATACGCCGTTCTCCAGTGAGAAAAACCCGATTGCCTGGCTCACCACGTCGCGACGGACGATCATCAAGATGAACGCAACCAAAATCACCGCCACCGACAGGCTCAATGCGGCCGTGGGCAGCACGTGGGAATGGATGCCGAGCACACCGACGGCGAAAAACCCGAACGCCGCCACCGCGATCGAGATCAGCACCTCATTTGCCACCCCGAGCGCGCCACTGCCGGCAATCTCCTCGTTGGCTTCCCGCAACAGCCCCACCACCAGGAGCGGCACGACGACCACTTTCAGCAGCAACGAAAGCACCGCCAGCGCATATAGTTCGGGAACATCGCGCCCAAATGCGACGACCGCGGCCAACACGCTGACGGCCAGCGACTGTCCGGCGTACAGCCGTACCTGCCCGCGCAGCAGTGCCGCCCGCAGCATCCCGAACTCCAGCAGCAGCACGATCAGCGCCACCGTGTTCGCGATGCCTTCGAAAACTGTCGGAACGGACTCACTGGCCGCCGCCAGGACCATCAGCCGCCTCCCAGGTAGAGGGTGAATACCGCCAGAACCGACAACAGCAATGCGGCCGAGACGAATTCGGTGATTTTGAACAGTCGTAGCTTGGCGTAGCTGTTGTCGATCACCGCGACGACGCATCCAAGAAGCGCGGCCTTTGCCAATAGAGCAGGGATGGCCAGTCCGACCGCGACTGCGTCGGTGCTCGATGCCATTCCCCACGGTGCGACGAAGACATTGATCAAGATGACATACAGTACGAATTGCTTTGCCGCAGCGCCCCAATGCAACAGGGCCAGGTCGGGTCCAGAATGCTCGAACGGACGCCCGGTTTCTATCATCCCAAATTCTGTTGTGCCGGTGTGTGTTTCGACAGGTATGCGTGCGGTCTCGTACAAAATAACGAGGAACAATGCGGTTGAGGCCAGCAGGTGGGCGGGACGGACGATCTGATCAGGGCCACTGCGGACGGTGGCTCCGACGACATAGGGCAGATCGGTGGTCGTGATCAATGCCACCGTGAACACTACGAGCAGCACCACCGGTTCGGTGATGGCAGCGAAGGTCTTGGCGCGACTGGACGCCAACTGCGTGTACGCGTCGCCGGTTTCGGCAGCGGCGGCGGCCACCAGGAAGCTGGCGAATGCCAGGATCAGGCCACCGCCCAGGATGTCACCCATGTAGCCCAGCGGCAACGCGTAACTGGTGAGCACGGGGATCAACATCGGAACGGTGAGATAACAGGCCAGGGATCCCAGTGGTGCGAGCCGGAAGAACGGGCCCGTCCCATGCGGTGCCAGCGACTCCTTCCCGAAGAATTTGGCGAGGTCGAAATAGGGTTGCAGGATCCGCGGCCCCCGGCGGCCCTGAAGGCGAGATTCGAACCAGGCGATGAAGCCGCTGAGGCCGGGTGCCCCGCCGGCGACGGTGATCACTTGCAACGCCTGAATGACCGGTAACGGTATACCGCTCATCGATCACCCGGCTCCGGACGCCACATGTTGCCGAGGTAGCGGGCGTATCCACCACGACGCAGGTCCGGAAGGAACCCGGCGATGGGTGGCCGCAGGGTGGTGATGGTTTTCAGCTCGTCCCAACCCACCCACACCGGCCGCCGGCCCGGCTCGCCAGTGACCGCCTTGACAGTGTCAAACTCCTCGGCGATGAATACCAGTTCGACGATACGATGCCGCGCAACAGGGTCGTTGACTTCCAGGACGAGGGCACACCTGTTGGGGTAAACGTCGAGACCGGTCTCTTCGCGGGTCTCGCGCCGGGCACACGACGCCATGCCTTCGTGCGGGTGTGGACGGCCGCCGGGCAGCACCCAGTCACCGCGATCGGGACGCTGTACCAGCAGCACCGCATCACCGCGGACAACAGCGACCGAGCAGCGCAGTTCGACCAATGAATCGTCGGCTGAAATCATCGTCGCACCGCCTTGCACACCCAGCCATGGCAAAAAAAGACACACGCCACCTGCGACTCCCTTCGCTGGCAGCAGCCATCAGCCTTGTGGCGGTTCGGAAGTCATGGTTTCCGGGCGGGCTCCATCGCCGGTGCAAGTTAACCAACGGCAATTCGGTTGGTCAAGCCGTACACACTGCTTGCGTACTTACCCCAGCGCTGAGTCGGTGAAACCCCGGCTCCGCCAGATTGACTACCACCATGTTGTTGTCGATCGGATCACCGTTTTTGCCCAGACCGTCTACCATGGTCCGGTATCCGTCACCGCGCAGCAGGGACTGATAGCGGTGGTGAAAGTGCCCATGCCACAGCCGACCCGGACGAACCGCATCGACGACCGAACGCAACCGCACCCGGTAGAGCGCGGAGCGCCTTAGCTCCTTTGCCGGGAACCCGAACCGGTCGCGCGCCGCGCCAGGAACCGTGATCCCAGCCGGACAGTCGTGACAGAACATCACGTCCGCGGTCCCGTCGGCGGCGGCGTCATGAGCTTGCCACGATATGAGCGATTCCTGCGCCCACGACGACCGTCCGGGCGTGCGCAGGAAACGGTCGATGGAATAGGCGCCGCCAAGGGCAGGCGCGAAAGTCGTGATCCATTCATGATCGGCTCCTGGGCCCGCCGCTGCGCGACGTGCTGGATCGGCACGCCGCAACCGGCCTCTGACAATTCCCAGGGACCGTTGGCAACCGCCGGGCTATCCATTGATTGCGGGGTGCGGGCCCCACCGCCTGTTTTGCAGTCCAGGCTACGCGGTTGTTTCGAGCCAGGTCAATCACATTGGCGCTGGTCCTTACCCCGGCCGAGCGGCTAACCTGGCCGGGAGGCGATGGATCTCCGCCTGGGTATCCCACCCGAACCGCCAGCCCGGCTGATGGCTCCTGTGTTACTTGGCAAGCAGTGGGCAAGGAGTCCGCTATGGCATTGGTCGTCGGATATGACCGCCACCCGGCCAGCCGGGCCGCGGTGCTATTCGCCGGTGAACTCGCCGGCGCTCTGAATGTGCCTGTTCATGTCGTCCACGTCGTCGACATGTCCGACAGCCCCATTTCCGGCACGCCGTCCAGCTCGGCCGAGGCCGCGGAGAGAAGGCTCAACACTGAGCGTCAGCGTGTCGGGGAGGCCCTCGATGCGGCCCATGTGCAGTGGACTTACCACCTTCTGAACGGCGATCCGGTTAACGCGCTCCTCAAGACCGCAGATGAATACGCCGCGACCTTGATTGTCGTTGGCCGGCCGCAACATGGCATCGGTCCGGCCCTGAGCCATATTGTGACCGGTGCCGTGACGCGAAACCTGTTGCGCCACAGCACCCGCCCGGTTGTCGTGGTTCCCGAGTTCGCGGACAAGCTGTGAACACGGGCGGCGTGACCCGGGTCTATTTGGCCCGGCACGGGCGTACCGCGCTCAACGCGGAGGGGCGCCTGCGTGGGCTCAGCGATCCGCCACTGGACGAGGTCGGTATCACCGAGGTTTCCCGCCTCGCCGATACGCTGGCGGCCCGACGTCCGGTGGCGGTGGTCTCCAGCCCGCTGCAGCGGGCGGTCGCGACCGCGCAGGCTATTGGCGCCGCCGCCGATGCGCCGGTCACAATCGATGCCCGGCTCGTCGACCGCGACTACGGGCCCATGACCGGCCTTCGTCGCGAGGACGTCGAACGCCGTTATGGCAGTGTCGATTCCGCACCCGGCGTAGAAAGCCGCACAACACTCGCCGACCGTGCTCGGCGGGCGTTTCTTGAACTGGTCGACGAACTCGGGCCGGGACCCGTCGTCATGGTGTCACACGATGCGTTCAATACCGTTCTGCTGGCCCAACTCGATCCTTCGCTGGACCACATCGGCCAGCGGACCTCGTGCTGGAACCAGCTGAGCCTGGTCGACGGAGTCTGGCGGGTGGACGCCTATGACCTTGTGGCCGAATGACTCTCGTCTTTGCCGGTACGGCTTCTGTTGTTCAAGTAGGCCATTAGCACATCTTCTGCACGATGATATCGCAGCGAATCCACCCACAAGCGGTGGATCGGCGACCGCTCTCGATTCCGCGCATGACCGCCCGGGGTTGCCACATACCCTCCGACGTCGGCGTCGGCAAGCAGCGTGAGCACAGGGCCGATGTCGCAAGAATCGAGATCGGCCAACTCTGCCCAGTAAGTCGCCCAGACTCCGTTATCGGTGCCACCGGGTGGTAGCCAGAACATGACGTCAAACTGTGCCGGGTTTCCGATCGGGCTCGACGGCGAACTCGCGACGATCCCGTCGCTGTTCTACTCGACATGTATCCTCCCTGGTTGTTGCCCAGGGACTATCGGCGACATCCGCGGTTTCGGCGAGCCCCACCGCCTTGGTTCCATGATGACGCGCCGCCGATGGATCCGCCAAGCTCTTTGCGCGCCGCGATGAACATCAGGTACCATCGGCGGCTAGGTGATGAAGCTCGCCTCAAGTGCCGCACCGGCTGATGGCTTCTACGTGAGTGACTCACGGTAGAAGGCAGGTGAGCTGAAGATGGCAGGCTTCACCAGCGTTCCCTTTCCTGGATCGGGCGCGATGACCGGTGTCGACGCGCCACCGGACTGCTTTCCTGATCTGCACCTGGACCAGATCATCGACGCGGTGACCGTCGGGCATGCTGACGACCACCTCGAACAGTTCTTCTACATACCGCTGCACGAGGTTTCCACCGTCACATATCGCCACGAGGTGTTCCGCGATCTCGAGCGCGACGAGACGCGTCAATCCATCGAGAACTTCGTCGCCGGCATGCGCGCGATGCGACGTGGACTCGACCGCGCCGCACACGTGTGGCATCCCCTTCAACAGCAGGGCTGGTTTGTCGACGCAGTCGAAACCTTCTGCCACGCGATGGCAACGCTGCGAGACGATCTCGCCGACATCGAGTTGGCTTCTCGTGGGCTGCGCGACTTCGCCCACTATGTCGCCGGCTACGTCGACAGCCATACATTCCAGACACTGGCGGCCGACATCCAAACCGTACAAGCGGAGCTCCACAAGGTTCGCTATGCCGTGCATATTCAGGGCTTGCGGGTGCACGTCGAGAAGTTCGACGGCCAAACCGATTACAGTGCCGGAGTCACAGCGACATTCGAACGGTTCGCCACCGAGGCAGGAAAGGACTACCGCGTCCGCCTCAACGACTACCCCGACATGAACCACGTCGAAGAACAGATTCTCGAGTGCGTCGCCAAGCTCTACCCGGAGCCGTTTGCGCTACTCGACGCCTTCTGCAAGCACAACACGCACTTCATCGAACCCACCATTGCCAGGTTCGAACGCGAGATCCACTTCTATCTGTCCTACCTCACGTTCATCCGCCGCTTCACCGCGGCCGGACTGACCTTCAGCTATCCCGAGGTCGCAGGCGAACCTGGCGTCATCAGCGCACACGACGCCTTCGATCTCGCATTGGCGATCAAGGCGGTCGACGAGGATACGCCCGTCATACGCAACGACTTTCGCCTCTCGGGGCCCGAGCGGATCTTCGTTGTCACCGGCCCCAATCAAGGCGGGAAGACAACATTCGCCCGAACCATCGGCCAATGCGCCTACCTGGCGACGCTGGGCTGCCCGCTGCCCGCCAGCCGTGCCGTGCTGACGTTGCCCGACCAGATCTACACCCACTTCGAACGGCAGGAAAGCCTGTCGACCTTGCATGGAAAGCTCGATGACGAACTGGTGCGCATCCACGACATCCTGTCGCGTGCCACCACGGTGAGCATCGTCATCATGAACGAGAGTTTCGCGTCCACCACCGTCGACGACGCACTGCTGATCGGCACCGAGGTTCTCGAACGCATCATCAAGCTGGGCTGTATTGCCGTTTATGTCAGCTTCCTCGACGAATTGGCCAGCCTTGACCCGGTCTGCGTGAGCATGGTCGGCGAAGTCGCACCGAATGATCCGACCCAACGGACGTTCAAATTCACTCGCAGGCCCGCGGATGGTTTGGCGTACGCCGCGGCGTTAGCACACAAATACGGGCTCAACCATGAAGTCTTGCGACGGAGGATTAGCCAATGAAAGTCCGATTGCTACATCCCGAACGCGATCTCGCCCTAGATCCCCGGCTGCCATGGCAACTGAGCGACCTCATTGACGACGACTTGGAGCTCCCGCGGCTTTACAAAGCAATGGCAGCAGGCGACGAGTTTCTGCTCGGCACCGCCAAGAAAGTGGTGCCGCTCGCTGTTACTGACCCTGAGGTGGTCGTCTACCGCCAGCAGGTGTTAGCCGACTGCCTGGCTAATCGCATTGTCGTGCAACAGATGTACGACGTCGCAGTTGATGCGGCCGAGGTACGGCGCAAGGTCTTTCTCGGCGGGCTGATGTCGCGCAACCCGGAATCCATCCTGCACCGCTCCATCCGGATCCTTGAACTGCTCACCGACAATCTCAAACAACTGCGCAGCCTGTGCGACCAGCACGCCAGCCAGTTTCGCTCCGCCGGGTTTCAGCAGTTACTGGCCATGATCGGCGAGCAGCTGTCCGACGACTACCTAGACCGGCTCGACGAACACCTCAGTGAATTACACCTGCCGCGCGGCGTCCTGCTCAGCGCCCAACTCGGACCCGGCAACAAGGGCGAACGCCGCATACTCCACCAACCGCCCCGGCGCACCTGGTGGGACAGGCTGACCGGAAACCGCAACGACAGCTGCGGATTTGTAATCGATGACCGCGACGAGGCGGGTGCGCAGGCTCTCACCGAGTTGGCCGGACGTGCCATCAACGACGTCGCCAACATGGTCACCCAATCCGCCGACCACGTCCAGGGATTCTTCGGCCGGCTGCGCACCGAACTAGGCTTCTATCGCGGGTGTGTGAACCTTCGTGACGAGCTCACCAAATTGCGTGTGCCGACGTGCTTTCCGGTGCCCACCCCGATCGGCACACCACGATTTCGGTGCCGTGGTCTCCGCGACGTTGGGCTGTGCCTGACCACAAGCAAAACGGTCGCGGGCAACGACATCGACGCCGACGGCAAGCCGTTGATCGTGATCACCGGCGCCAACGAGGGCGGGAAGTCGACGTTCCTGCGCAGCGTGGGCGCCGCGCAGGTGATGATGCAAGCTGGCATGTTCGTCACCGCCGAGTCGTTTTGCGCCAATGTCCGAGACGGCGTCTTCACGCATTTCAAACGGGAAGAGGATGCCACCATGACACACGGCAAGCTCGATGAAGAACTTGCCCGAATGAGTGACATCGCCGAGTACATCGGCTCGACGTCATTGGTCTTGTGCAATGAATCCTTCGCCTCGACCAATGAGCGCGAGGGGTCGCAAATTGCGCGAGACGTCGTGCGCGCGATGGTCGAAAGTGGTGTCAAAGTGGCTTTCGTTACCCACCTCTACGATCTGGCCCACAGCTTGTACGCTCGCGGTGATCCCGCCGACCTGTTCTTGCGGGCCGAGCGTCGCCCCGATGGTATGCGCACGTTCCGGCTGATGCCCGGGGAGCCCGAACCCACCAGCTATGGCGAGGACTCGTTCCGCCGGGTCTTCGGCATCACCGCCCACGCCCATGCCGGCGGTGGACCCGTGTAGTCCGGTTGACATTCGACCGAAGGCGGCCTTGACTGTCGCGCCGACGGATGCAACATCCCAGAAGCGATCACAGCAGCCGCCATCCACATCGCCGCGTAGCCGAAAGCGACCGCCGCCACCACATCACCGGTAGCCTGCACCGCACCTAGCACACCGAACCCGCTGCCGCGCAACCTGTCTGGAAGCAACTGGGTCGTTGGGGGCGGTGTACTTGAATAATGCGGTTGCGGTGCTGCCGGCATCTCCGAGGGCTGAGCGGGCGCTTCGGCTGTTGCGCAAGGAGATCTTGGACTTGGGCGGCAGCGCGCAGTTGTTTTGTGCGCGGGCGTTGGCCGGGTCAACTCGGGCAGTGTGGTGGGCTGCCGGCAACCGCGGAGGGGCCCTAGGCTCCAAGGGCGTGACCGACGCTCTTCTCCAACTCTGGGTGTGAGAGGTCGATGCCGTGGGTATAGGTAGAACCGATCCGACGGACCCCGTCAGCCGGATAGCGCCAGCGACCACAGCGCGGCGATTCTCGCCCGCGTTGAAGTTCGTGCTGATGGTCGGCGTAATGAGCTTTTTCGCCGACTTCACCTACGAGGCCTCCCGCAGCATCGTCGGCCCCTACCTGGGACTGCTCGGCGCCGGCGCGCTGGCCATCGCGGTGATCACCGGGTTCGGCGAGCTGCTCGGCTACGGGCTCCGGCTGGTGTCCGGGCGCAGCGCCGACCGCACCGGCTTGTACTGGCCGATCACCATCGGCGGCTACATCCTGCAGATGTCGGTGGTGCCACTGCTCGCGCTGGCCGGCAGCTGGCAGATCGCCGCGCTACTGGTCATCCTGGAGCGAGTCGGCAAAGCCATCCGCAACCCGCCCCGCGACGCCATGCTTTCCCACGCCGCCAAGGACATGGGCTACGGCTGGGGCTTCGGCGTACACGAGGCACTCGACCAGTTCGGCGCCATGTTCGGCCCGCTGCTCATCGCGCTTGTCCTGGCCGTCAGTGCACACGACTACCGACTGGCCTTCGCCGTACTCGCCGTCCCGGCCGCCATCATGCTGTCCCTGCTGGGTGTGGCTCGGCTGCTCTACCCGCGCCCCCGAGACCTCGAGCCCGACACCGCTCCCGTGCACACCCACGGGCTGCCCACCGTGTTCTGGATCTACCTCGCCGCGGCCGCACTGGTCGCCGCCGGATTCGCCGACTTCCCGATCATCGCCTACCACTTCCAACGCGCCGCCATCGTGTCGGCCACGCTCATCCCGGTCTTCTACGCGGCCGCGATGGCGGTCAGTGGCGCGGGTTCCCTAGTGTTCGGGCGGTTGTTCGACCGCTTCGGGATCGGGCTGCTCGTCCCGCTGACCGTTTTGGCCGCCGCTTATGCGCCGCTGGCCTTCCTCGGCGGCGCGTGGCCGGCGCTGATTGGGGTGTGCTTATGGGGCTTGGGCATGGGGGTGCACGAATCCATCATCCCGGCCGCGGTCGCCCCGATGGTCGCCCCCGATCGCCGGGCCTCGGCCTATGGCCTGTTTACCGGCGTCTACGGCATCGCCTGGTTCGCCGGCAGCGCCGCCATCGGCGCCCTGTTCAGCCTGTCGCTGACCAGTGTCGTGCTCTTCGCCGTCGCTGCCGAACTCGCCGCCATCCCACTGCTGCTCATCGTCCGCCGCCTCACCACCGTTAAGGCGTCGACGCGCTAGGTTTCAACGAGGACTCGCAGGTACCCATCGCAGTGACCTTGGACCCTGCCTTCGACTTGTCCTGTTGTGCGATTTTCGGTGTGTGGCATTGTATTCAGCTCCTGGGGCCATTGCGGCGCTCGACCGTGAAGCGGTGCTGCGGTACGTGCTCAGTCGGCGAACACCGGACGGTGGCTACTGCTTCTATCGGACACCGATGTGGGGCGTGGAGGAGCCAAACGCGCCCGATACGCTGGCGGCGCTGGAGTCGCTGCGGCTGCTCGGCGTGGAACCGCCGGAACCCGAGCGCACCGCGCGCTTCTTGCGCAGCTTGCAGTACGAGAACGGCGATTATCCGACGCTCACCATCGGATGGGCGGCACTGCGGGGTCTCGACGCCATCGGTGCCGAGCCCACTCACGCGCCTGTTGCGTGGGTATGGCGTCGGGTCGGCGCGCTGCTGCAGCGGCCTGGAGCTCGGGACTGGTCCGGCGCCGTCACCGACCTCGCCCGTGCGGGAGAGCTCCTTGGCTTGATTCGCGCTGAACTGGATCCCTCAAGTCACGACGCGTTCACCGAACTGCTTGATGAGGCCGGGGACCGGCACGGAGGTTGGGCCCGTCCCGGGGCGGATCTCGAGACGACGGCAGTCGCGCTCCGGACGGTGAGACGGCTTGGTCTGGAGCTTGGCGTCGACGCGCGTGCCGGTGTCGAGGCGCTACTTGCTCGAAGCGAGGACGCGACCCTCGGACTGCGCCTCGGCCCACACGCCAGGACGGTATCGGCCGGTGCGCTGTGGGGCGGCTTGGTGATCTGCCGGACGCTCGGTCTTCGTCTCAGCTACCCCGACGCGGTGGCGAGCAGCCTGGTGCTGCTGCAGCGGCCCGACGGCGGCTTCGGGCAACGACACCGGGCGATCTCGACCCTGCACGACACCTGGGTTGGGCTCGACACCGCCCAACTGCTCGACTCGCTACGAAAGAATCGATCATGACCACATCCGCGTACATCGCTTCTTTGAGGACTCTCCAATCCAGCAGCGCTGTGAAATATACTGGCGGAGTTCGGAATTCGGCCAGACCAACAGGCCAACCAGGCACCCAAAACCACCGGCGACTGCAGGGCTGCGCGCGTGCCGATTACCGCGCCCTGAGCGAGCCCACAGCGCGCCAACACGCCCAAACCGGTTGAACCGGGACCGGGGACAGGCCTCCGACGCGCCTCAGCGGCTCTCAGCCCGTCTCAGCCAATCTCGCCGCGCAACAGCGCGCGCCGGAACCAACAGGCCCCCCACGCACCCAACAGCGCCGCAACGGGACCAACAGCGCCGCCCGATCAGGACTCACGCGTAATGCGGAACCCAAACAGCGCCACCCCATCACCGTCAACGAACACGCCATTAGCAGCGACCACATCCGCGCCCACCCTCGACCAGTGCCGCTTGTCAACCGTCAGATCGTCCACGGCAGCAGCCCCGCCGGCAGCCGCACGCGCAGCCTCGTAGCTGTCGTAGACCGAGACGGTGCGCGAGCGGCCCGTCCAGGTATCCCCGAAATTCGTGACGGTCAGTACGTACACCCCGGCACCCAATCCTCATGGCTAACAACAACAATAGCACAGCGTGCTGTAGAATCACAGCATGGAGCTGCACCAAATCCCTTGCGGCACAACACAAACAGCGAACCGGAGCCATCCCCAAACCCGCTGGCGCGCAAGGCAACAGCGAACCCCCGTGGCGCAAAAACCGCTGTTCAGGCACAAGCGGGGGGCCTATCCAGCAAAGTCCTCTGCGCGGGAGCGCGTCCCGAGCGGGAGCTCGTTTTTCAGCCCCCCGCAAGGTCGGATAGTGCCGTGACCAGGTGATATACGCCCACAGCAAACGCGTGATAGGCGCGTGCGCTGAAAGATGGGGAATGCCAACGCATTTGGGGCATATGGGCGCTATATGTGGAGTCGGCGTGGAATTCGTTGCTCCGGCTAATTTCGCTGGTCAGGGTGTGGGACAGTTGTCCCCGCCCGCTGGGACAGCCGGGTTTTGTTTTGCTGGGTGATGTGCTGGTGGAAAAGCAGATTCGGGCCCTGAAGGCTGAGGGGTTCTCGGTTCGGGAGATCGCCCGCGAGCTGGGGTTGTCCCGCATGAAGGCCGCAGGCGTCAGTCTCGGGTGAGCCTGCGATGCGTCATGCGGTGGGGACGGGCGGCTTCTGCGCCCAGTCGGGCGATCTTGTTCTGCTCGTAGCCGGCGAAGTTGCCTTCGAACCAGTACCACTGCGCGGGATCGGATTCCGTGCCCTCCCAGGCGAGGATGTGGGTGGCGACGCGGTCGAGGAACCATCGGTCATGGGCAGTGACGACCACGCAGCCGGGGAAATCGGCGATCGCGTTCTCCAGCGACGCCAGGGTTTCGGTGTCTAAGTCGTTGGTCGGCTCGTCCAGCAGCAGTACGTTGCCACCCTGCTTCAACGTGAGAGCCAGGTTGAGCCGGTTGCGTTCCCCGCCGGAGAACAGGCGGGCCGGTTTCTGCTGGTCGGCGCCCTTGAAGCCGAATGCGGCCACATACGCGCGTGAAGGTACCTCCACCGATCCGATGCGCAGCACGTCCTGGCCACCGGAGGCGACTTCCCACGCGGTGCGGTCGGGGTCGATATTGGCGCGGTTCTGGTCGACGTAAGCGATCCGCACCGTATCGCCGATCCTAATCGCTCCGGCGTCGGGTTCCTCGTTGCCGGTGAGCATTTGGAACAGGGTGGTCTTGCCGACCCCGTTAGGACCTATGATGCCCACGATTCCGTTGCGCGGCAACGAGAACGACAGATCACGGAACAATTCGCGATCGCCGAAGGCTTTGCTCAAGTGTTCCGCCTCGATCACCAGGCTGCCCAGTCGCGGCCCGGGCGGAATCTGGATCTCGTCGAAATCGAGGCGACGGGTTTTCGCCGCGGTCGCCGCCATCTCCTCGTAACGGCGCAGCCGCGCACTGCTTTTCGCCTGCCGAGCCTTCGCACCGGAACGAACCCATTCCAGTTCCTTTTGCAAGCGGCGCAGTTGCTTGGCGTCCTTGCGGCCTTCCACTTGTAGCCGGGCGGCCTTGGTATCGAGGTAGGTGGTGTAATTGCCCTGATACGGGTAGGCGTGGCCACGGTCGAGCTCGAGGATCCATTGCGCGACATTGTCCAGAAAGTAGCGGTCGTGGGTGACCGCGACGACGGTGCCCGGATAGTCGGCCAGATGCTGTTCGAGCCATTGCACGCTCTCTGCGTCGAGGTGGTTGGTCGGCTCGTCGAGCAGCAGCAGATCTGGGCGCTGTAACAGTAACCGGCACAACGCAACCCGGCGACGTTCCCCACCGGAAAGGCCTTGCACGTCGGCGTCAGCTGGCGGGCAGCGCAGCGCGTCCATGGCCTGCTCCAGACGGGCATCGAGATCCCAGGCGTTGCGATGGTCCAATTGCTCCTGCAGCGCACCCATTTCGGCCATCAGTTCGTCGCTGTAGTCGTCGGCCAGGCGGGTGGTGACGTCGGTGTAGCGGGCCAGCAGCGCCTCGGTGTCGGCGACACCGTCGCGGACGTTGCCGAGCACGGTCTTGGTCTCGTCCAGGGCTGGCTCCTGCGGCAGCAGCCCAACGGAGATGTGCGGCGCCGGCCGCGCGTCCCCATTCGACGGCCGCTGGAGCGCTGCCATCACCCGCAGCAGCGTCGATTTTCCCGCACCATTGGGGCCGACGACGCCAATCTTGGCGCCCGGCAGGAACGACAGAGTGACGTCATCGAGGATCACCTTCTCGCCGCGTACGACACGGGCTCGGTTCAGCTGATAAATCCACTGCACGACAGCCTCCTCTACGGATCGTTCGTCGTCCGTAGGAACCATCGGCGGCCGCCCAACTGATTCGGCCGCAGTTGGTGGCGAGTCCCACCGCCAGCTGTTCGTCGAGCCTAGCTTGCCGCCGACTGCGCTGCTACCGTGAAATCAACCGCGATAAGCCGCTTCGCGCTGGCGGTGAAGCTCCGCCTCAGTTCGCGCCGTGCGGCGCTGATGGCTTCTACCCGCAACGCCCGTTGTTCGGAGACACCCGTCTCCGTGGAAGCGAGGGAGAAGCCATGGGCACCTGCCAACCCCCTGACGTGGAAGTGATCAAGGATGCCGAACGCGTCATATATCGAGAGAAATGGCGCATATATGAGGCGCGAGCCGCCGAGCAATTGGCCGGCACCACGTCGCTGAGGTGGACGCGACTGTTCCCCGAGACCCCGGTGATCCGCATTGTGGCTATCGATGGCGTGGTCGTCGGGCGTGTCCGCCGTAACGGTGGCCGGTGGATCGCAACAGGCGCGGGGCAACGAGGTCCAGTCGCCGATTGTGGCAGCTTCCGCGCCGCGCTGCTGTCCCTCGCATGCGAAGCGCAGCGTTCATGACCGGCGCCGAAAGCCGCTTTCGCGGTGGCCTCGTCACCTTCGACCTCCGGCGCGCGATCGGTGCGTCGTTAGCCTGTACGTCGCCGCTGGGAAAGGGTTGTCACCGTCGATGCTGACGGTCCACGACCCGTTCAGCGGTGCGGACATAAAGATCACCGTCGCCGGCGGTGACGTGATTCGCGTGGGGTTCGTGATCCCAGCCGAGGCCGGACCGTTCACCTCTGCACGCGTGCTTGTGGTCGGTGATCTGCTGCGCCGAGTGGTTGAGGATGTTTATTCAGCCCAGGTGCTGGCTGCCGTGATCGCCACCAACCACTCCGTCGCGGAACGGGTCTGGGAGTCCGGTCCTATGGTGCGACCGGTGCTTGGTATGTTCACCACCGCGGCTGAGGCCGAGGCCGGATTGGGTAAGCCATTGGACCTCGTGGTCATGGTGGCCAGAGCAGAAGACGAACCGGGGCTGTGGCCACCAGCGGTCGCGGTGGCCCCCGTGCGCGCCACCGTGCCATATCCGGGAGCGGGGCCGGCCACCGCGCGTTTCGCGCTGGCCAATATCAATCACACGCATCGCTTGGACGTGACGAGCTCTCTACTGGAACGCTCGCAGGCCGTCCTGAGCCGGTGGCGCGATCGCGTCGCGCAGTGGAGCCGCCACCCCGGCCGGCCGATTCCACCCGCATGGCGTACCGCGGTAATCGCCGCCTTCGACGACGACCTGAATGTGCCGCGCGCGGCCGAGCTGATGAGTGAACTCGAAGACGCCGAACGTGTCGAGCCGGGCGCGAAGTTTGAAGCGTTCAACTACGTGGATCGAGTGCTGGCCATCGATCTTGGACGCGGCCTTGGGCGCACACAGCGTTAAGGAATGGACTCACTGCGTGTTTCGGGTTGCATCGTCGCGGGCGCCGAGCAAGAACACACGACGCCGGATGAACCTGAGCGGGTAGGAATCCGGGCAAACAGGCAGTCATGCTGTCGACCGTTCGTGAACGACCCGACCACCGACTCGTACCCACCCTTCGGGGCTCCGCCAGGTATGGATCACCGATCCCTTGCCCTGGGTGATGGTCAGATCACGGCTGAGATACTCGGTAATACGTATTGCCGCAGCAACACGGTTGTCGCGCAGCCCTACGAGGACGAGCAGGGGGATCGCCGCGAGTTGTAGGGCGATTGAGAAAACGATCAGGATCCAACCACCGCAACATGCGGCAACCTCACCCTGACACTGACGCGAGCATACGAGCCGGGACCTCACAGGCCGCCGAGAGAAGAGTCAGTCGGCCGTCAATCCGTTGCTTGAGCGCCCCCCGACTCCTCGACGGTGCCCAGGGCGATCCGCGTGCTCGTCTCATGCTTGGACAGGGACCGCATCTGGTCCCATCCCTCGATCACCAGCCTTGGACTCTGGTCTTGGCCGCTGAACTCCTCCAGGAAATGACGGAGGGACTCACCTGTCGTGTGATCGACGAGAGGCACACGCGAGCTCAAGTGGAGATACACCGCCTGTGTACCGTGCGGAAGCTGCCCCAGCTCCCGAATCACGTGGAGCAGGTTGAAACACACAAGGGGACCATCCAAGTACAGGTGGTACGTGCCCTCATCCGTTTCCCGTTGACACACCGGATTGCGGAAGAGACTGAGGAAGCGGACGGCAAAACTCGGCTTGGCGAATTCCGAGCCGTTCCTCAGGGTGTGCCAGAGGCCCACGTACCACAGGTTCAGTAGCAACTCCAGGACGATGCCAGCGGCGATGCCGATGAGCAGGTCCGTCGTCACGGTCACGAGCAATGTGATGGAGAAGATGACGAACTGCTCCGTCCCGACCCGTGCGACGTGGAGCCAAACCGCGGGCTTACACAGCTTGTAGCCGATGAAGACGAGGATGGCGGCCAGGACCGCCATCGGGACCATGTTGATCAGGTCGCGGCCGAGCAGCAGGAACGTCAGGAGGAAGCAGGCGTTGTAGAAGTTGGCCCACTGGGTCCGGCCGCCTGCCAGGATATTCGCCGTGCTCTTGACCATACCGGGGATGATGGTCAAGCCACCGAGCAGGTTCGAGGCGCCGTTAGAAACGCCCATGGCCAGCAAGGTCCGGTCCGGGTCGGACCGGCGGCGATAGGTGTCGATCTTGTCCACGGCCGCGATCGTCGCCAGGGACTCGGTCCCGTCGATCAAAAGCAGGGTGACGACCAGGTAGGCGAGGGGGAGCAACAGTGCGGCATGGGCGAACGCATCACCGAACTGGGGGAAGACGACCCCGTGCTTGAGCGAATCGGGCACGTTGATCAGGTTGGGTTTGTCCAACTTCAGGATGAATGTGCTGACGACCGTGCCGGCGAAGAACACCCAGACCGGAGGCGGCATGACCTTCAGCAGCCGCCCGGGGAGGGCCGACAGCACGAAGAGCGCCGCCAGGCAACCGACCCCCAGGGCGAAGACCTGGTGGCTCATCGACTGGACATGGCGGGGCACTTCGCCAAGGACCGCCCAGAATTCGTGGGCCTCGAACTTCACTCCCATGAAGAGAGGGATCTGCTTGACGATGATCATCAGGCCGATCGCCGCCAGCATGCCCTGGATGGCCGCGGCCGGGAAGATGGCGCTGAGGCGGGCCACCTTCAACTTGGCAAGGATCACTTGCAGAGCCGGCTCGACGGACTCCATGACCGGCAGCGGGCAACGATCATCAAAACGCTGCGCGACGCCGTAAATCCTTGGCTTGCAGTTGGTTAGGCCCCCCGATGACCGCCGCACTAGCCCTAGCCGACCGTCCCAGCCGTCCCATCGAGCGGATCGTCACAACCGCCGATGGAGTTCGCCTGGCCGTGTGCGACCATCACCCATCCCGAGCGAAAGCCACTGTTGTTCTCCTGCACGGCTTATGCCTGACCCAGGCCAGCTGGTCCCTGCAAGTCCGCTACCTCACCCGGCGCTGGGGCCCGAATATCCGGATCCTCACCTACGATCACCGCGGCCACGGCGCATCGGCGCAAGCACCGGTCAGCACCTACACCATCGACCAGCTCGCCGACGACCTCACCCACATACTCACCGCCCTCGATGTCCACGCCCCACTAACCCTGGTCACACACTCGATGGGCGGAATGGCAGCTCTGGCCTACCTCAGCCGCCCTGCGTCCCAACGCCCAATTAACCCCACCGGCCTCGTGCTCATCGCCACCGCGGCTCGCAAACTCAGCGAACGGGGACTCGGACGCCTCCTATCCACACCAGCCACCACGGCCTTAGCCCAGGTCGCTGCCCACACTCCCGAGCACATCCTGCGCAAACTTGTCACGCCCCTGTGCACCACACTGACCCCAATCCGAAACCGCAAACCCGCAACCACCATTGCGGCCACCACGCTTACGGCCCCTTGACCACCACGCCCGTATCCACCGCAATCGGATACCTGCCGAGCCTGCGCACCTACGACCGCTACCCGTCCCTGGCTGCGATTGGCGCACGAACCATCATCGTCAGCGGGGGAGGGGACCCATTGACCCCACCCGAGCATGCGCGAGAGTTGGCATCCGCGATACCCGAGGCGATCCACCTCCACGTACCCGCTGCCGGCCACATGCTGCCTCAACAAACTCCCCACGTCGTCAACCACGCCATCGAGCAAGCAAGCGGGCTCAGCCTGATACCGGCCTCAGATGGGCTCTCCAGAACGTCGCACCAGCCGCCCGGCAAAGTCCAGTGGCCGTCGGAGCGTTCCCGCACCAGCAGCGCCTTGCCGCGGGCATCGAAGACAGCGGCTCGCACATCGACCTTGGGTGTCATGTAGCCGGTGTCGGGGGCAACGATCGCACGCAGTTGCTCAAGCCCACCGTCGCTGACGAGGCCCATCAGCTCTTCGGCACACGCACGAACCTGCTCGTATCGTTGCCGGTCATACGGGTCATCGGCGAAGGCCAACCCGTTTTGCGCCACGGCAAGCAGAGTCAAGGCCTGCCGGCGGATCTGATCAGCAGCATCTACATCCGACGAAGTCACGAGTCCAGTTTCAGGCTTTTGCGCCGGGGATGCCGATCGACGCGAGTCCTCACCCGTGGTCACTGATGAGTAGGCGGTAGCCGGCGTCGAGCTGCTCTCGGCCAAGCAGTTCAGCGTGTCGTTCATGCCATTTCCCGGAGCGCAGATCGGCCGCGAGCCGGCGCAGGCCGCCGGCGAGGGCGGGCTCTCCTGCACAGGCCAGCATGGAGATGCCGACGCGGACGGTGGGGTCGAGGTAGGCCTGCGGGCGTCGCCAGTAGGCGGCGCCGAACCCGTCGGTGCAGTCATATGGCACGGCGACCGTCTGCACCTCTGCACCCTTCAACAGCTCCACGAGTTGGTCGACCGGTACGTATAGCGCGTCACTGATCCGGGCAGCTTCGGGCAGGTATTCACGCAGTAACCAAAAGTTGCGGGTCACCGCTTGATCCCATGTCAGGACCACTATCCGGTAGCGGGTGACTCGACGTAGCTCCCCGATCCCGGCAGCGACGTCACTCCAGTGATGCACCGTCAGCATGGCCATCGCGGCGTCAACGCACTTGTCCCGCAACGGCAAAGCCTCCGCGGTGACCCGTACACAAGGGGCTGACCCCGATGGCCGTTGGGCGATCATCACCATGCTCGGCTCGACAGCGGCGATGGTCTGGCGCGGTTCATAAGACCCAGTCCCGGCCCCGACGTTGACGACGGTACCCATCATGGAAAGCGCGGCATGAACTTGAGAAGCGATGCACGGGTCGGGCTGCCGCGTTGCACGGTAGCTACCACCGATCCGATCGTAGGCAACCATCGATTCAGGATGACCGACGTGGAATTAACTCCGCCAGGCCGCCCGCGTACATCAACGTCGCCGTTGTTGAAGTACGCGGGCGCTTCGTCAGCCAATCCGGCATCAGTAACCTCGCGCCAAACCTTAGTCCGGAACACTGCCCGAACCTCACTGTTCCCGACTAGGCAAAATACGGTCGGCAGCCCTAACCGGGAACAGGCATGCAGACCGGAATCGAACCCCAGATAACCGGGAAATGGTCACCATATTTAGGCTGAGCTGAACCCATGGTGTCATCGTGGATTTCGGAGAAAGCGCGCAAGGGCATTCGTAGCGGGATCGCCGGTCGTGGCCTGTTTGCCATCGATCCGATCCGAGCTGGTGAGATTGTCGCGGTGAAGGGCGGCCACATCGTGGCCACCCGGCAGCTGCGTGAACTTCCCGAACCGCTGCCGAATTCGGAGATTCAGATCGCCGACAGACTACACCTCGTCGCGCTCTCGGTGGAGGAATACGAGCCGGTCATGCTGTTTATCAACCACTCCTGCGATCCCAACGTCGGTTTCGGTGGCAACGTAGTGTTAGTCGCGATGCGTGACGTGGCGGCGGGCGAGGAGCTCACCACCGACTACGCGCTGTTCGATGACTACGACGGGCAAATGAACTGCCACTGTGGCTCTGAGCGGTGCCGCGGCGTGATCGACGGGCATGACTGGCGCCGGAGCGATCTACAGGACAGGTACCGAGGGTACTTTTCCTGGTACCTACAGCGAAGGATTGACGGCCAGAACTGAATCCGCGGCTGTGTCTAATCAAAGTAACTGGCCATTCTGACATAGTCAACACTGTGTGTGAGCTGCGCAAACAGGTCCAACAGCAAAGTATTGTGGCCCGATTATCTTGGGGACTAGCTAACCCGGTTCACTGAAAGGGAACCGCTATGACCACCACAACCAACACCCCGCTCCCGGCCGGTGCGTTGGAAGCCGACGAGTTAGACGCCCTGTCGGACCCGGAGGGGACAATCTGAGTCATGGACGACGACACGCTGACGGGCGTGGACGCCACAGAGGCGATAGACGCTCCACCAACGGAGGCTGCCAGTGCGGCGACCGCCACCACAGATCTGTTGCCCGCGGATTCGCGTGACTGCCTGAACGGACCGGTAAATGCTTGTGCGACAGGGAAATTGGTTCCTTGTCTAGACCGACTAGACCTCATCGATTCCAGCCGATTCTCGATCATTATCGATGAATAAACGATGAGCTTAGAGCGTGAAGTCTTCGCGCTGTTCTAGGATCGGAGGGCGGCCGAAACAATGGCGGCGAGGTCGTCGCGATCGGACACGTCGAGCTTGATGCAGGCGTGGTAGATGTGGCCTTCCACGGTGCGCACCGAAACCAGCAATTTGTCGGCGATTTCGCGGTTGGACAGACCCGCGGCGATCATCGCAGCGATCTCGCGTTCCCGCGGGCTCAGCGGCAGGGGGCGTGCCGCGGATCGGATCGCTGGCGTGATCGCCCCACCGCAACGCGCCGCCAACTGCACAGCCCGCGCGGCGGATTCGGCGCTACGGCGGTGCTGGCCGGCCCGGTCGTGCAGCGGCACCGCTTGGGCTGCGGCGTCGGCGGCCGACAGGATCAGCCCGGCCTTTTCGAAGTCCACGCTGAGCGCGTCGAGCGCTTGGGCGTCAGCGGCGGCGACGGCGACGGCGTGGCGGAGATACAGTGCGGCCACGCCACCGTCGAGGCGCGGGACGAGTGCTGCCAGCGGCCTGGCGACGGTGCGGTCCCCGAAGCGGGCGGCGTGATGGAGGGCTTCGGCTTCCAGGGCGTACTGCCCGGCGCGGTGGGCGGCCTGGGCGGCGCGGCGGGCCGCTTCTGCGGCGGTGCGCTCACCGCCACGGGCCGCGGTTAGCCACGCTTTGGCGATCATGCGTTGCGGCTCGTGTATCTCCGTGTGGGGCCCGGCGTGTTCGGTGGCGTCTTCCAGTACTCGTTCGGCCTCGCCGGTTTGGCCCAGCGCGGCGTAGGCGCGGGCCAGCAGTAGCCGCCCCGGAAGTCGCCAGGGCAGTGAGGTTTCGGCATTCAGCGCGGCTAGGGCCTGCTCAATCGAGGTGATGGCCTCGGGGAATCTGCCGCGGTAGGTGGCGACCAGGCCGGCCGTGATCTTGGCGATCGCCCAGCCGAGAAACTGTCCCTCCGAGGAGAATTGGGTGTATTCCGCCGCCCGCCGGTCGGCTTGGTCCAGCTGGCCGGTGTGGGTCAGTGCCAGCCCGTCGCAGTAGCGGACCATGACGCGGATCATGCCGTCGGTGGGTGTTTGTTCGGCACGGCAGCGCGCGGCGATGGGCTCGTACTCGGTGCCGCGCCCGGCGACTGGCAGCGCCAGGCCGGCCGCGAAGGCCGCGAATTCCACGGCCTGTTTGGGGGATTCGGGGTTGCTCAGCACCGCCTCGGCGGCGGCCAGCCCGGCGTCGAAGCGGTTTTCGTGCACCGCCACGGCCGCTCCGATTGCCTCGACGAGCAGCCGGAGTGCGGAATGGGTGACCCGATGGTGCAGCAGGGACAGGATGTCGTGGGCCTGCTCGGCCTGACCCATCGACCAGAACAGAATCGACAGGCGCGGGAGGGCCCACCGCACGAGCTGCAGCTCGTCGAGATTGTTGGGTTCGAAGCTGGCCAGGATCGCGTCGGCCTCGCCCGGACGGCCCTGCCATAGCAGCGCCCGCGACAGTAGCTCGGCCGCGCGAAGTCCGTCGCCGAGTTCGAAGGCGGTGCGCGCCAGGCGTTCTCCCAGCGGCAGGTTGGCCAGGAAGACGGCGTCCTTGGCCGCCGCAATAAGCAGGTCGTTGTCGGCGGGCTGGTCGCTGTCGATGGACAGCTGCGCCAGCCGGACCCGTGCGGCGGCGGAGTCGGTGCCGCGTGCGCGTAGCACGGTGACGATGCGTCCGCGCAGCTTGCGGGCCGAGGCGGTGCCGAGGCGCCGGCGTACCACGTCGCCGTAGAGGGGGTGGCTGATGCGGGCGTTGACGTGATCACGGTCGCGCACGATGCGGATCAGGCCCTGCACTTCGGCGGCGTCAACAGCTTCTTCACCGGCCAGTTCGGACAGGATATCGATGTCCAGCGGCTCGCACAGCGCCAGGAGTTTCAGCGCGCTGACCGCGGCATTGCCGGCACGCTTCAGGCGGCCGTCCAGCAGCTCGGCCAACCCGGCCGACACCGCGGTCGGTCCGCGCAGCTGCCACACGCCATTGACGGCGCTTAGGGTGCTGGCCTCGATGGCACCTTCGACCAGGTGTCGGAGGAACAGCGGATTGCCGCCGGAGGCTTCCCACATGACGTCGGCCGACAGTTCCTCCAGCGTGCCGCCAAGCACCGATTCGACTAGGGTGACGCACTGCTGTTTGGTGAAGGGCTGCAGGTCCAGCCGGTGCAGATAGCCGTCCTTCCACAGCGAGGTGACAGCGTCGGGGAGGGGTTCCCCGCTGCGCACCGTGGCCACGATGCGCCCGGCCCCTTCCACAGCGATCTGGTGCAACAGAGTGGCCGAGAGCTGGTCAAGCAGGTGGGCGTCGTCGACTCCGGCGACCGTGTCTGCGCTGCCCAGAATAGATTCGCGGGCCGAGACCAACAGGGCGATCGGGTCGCGCGCCGCCGTCGGACCGACCCAAGGCGCGAACGCCCCCAGCGGAATGCTGCGGGAGGTCTCGGTGCATGCCGCCCAGTGCACCGGGGCGGTCAGCGATTCGGTCACCGTGCGGGCCAGGGTGGTCTTGCCGACTCCGGCCGCGCCGATCACCACCACGCCGCGGCAATCGGGCCTGGTCAGCGCAGAGCGCATCGCCTCCCGCTCGACTGGACGGTCCAGCAACTGCCAACTGCCGGCCATGGCCGGAGTCTAAGTCGTGATAGGGGTGTTTGCCTGCCAAATAGGGGTGTCCCGCGGTCAGCGCGGGTCTGCCGTCTTGCAGGTCGGTTCGTAACCGCCAGTCAACAGGAAATCGGACTCCATTTCCCCCGTTGTGATGGATGGAGCCGAAGCGGCTACGCCGACTCCGTGGCGAATCGGCAACCAAGCTCGAACACACGCCCAGCACCTCACGGACAAAAACACGTAGTGCACTACGCGTGCGCACTGACCGTCCCCGCCTGCAAGATTCCCGCCATGGGACGACCACGCCGTTCCCATACGACCGAAATGAGGTGGTTAAATGCCGTCGACGCCAAATAGATCCGACAGAGGGACACACACCAATCCAAGTGCTGATCTTGGACGGTGCTGCCCTAGCGACGCTTTGCAGACGACAGCTTCACCTGCCGAGGAGCTTTCACCACCACTGCCCGTCGTCACCAAACACGAGGTCATCCTCGGCACGGCCGCCGCAATAGCCGTCGCGCCTTCGCTGAAGGGTGAGGACGCTACGTTCGAAGGTGCGGACGCACCCCGCGTCGTAGGCCACCTTCGGCTTGTGGAGCGACGACGCAACCCGCAACACAGCCAATCGCCGATGGCCACCTTGAAGCAGATGCCCGCGTTGGCCGTGCTACAGAGGATTCCGGTTCCCGTGCTCGCCATCGCGTATGACGGCAGCATCTTGTTCACTAATACCCCATTTGCCGAGATGGTCGGCCGCGAGCCGGACGAAGTGTTGTCGTTGCGGTTCCGTCAAATCTTCCAACGGGTTCCGGCCTCGGAATCCCTGCTTTCAGTCGTCCATGCCCTCGCGAACATGGTCGTCGAATTGGCTCATAAGGACGGGTCGATCGTGCGAGCGCTGATGAGTAGGTCGGCCCTCATGCGCGAGGGCGATCAGTTTGCCCTCGCGGTGTTTCAGGATCTAACTGCGCAGTTATGGGAACAGGAGCGCTAATCGCCCTAGACGACCGCTCGGACGTGTGGGTCGACGAGGAAGCGCTGGTGTTCGTGGACTTCGAGGACCGCGCGGCGCTGGCAGCGAAGGTGACCCCAGTGGCGACCATGATCGCCGGCCGGTTCGGGCACCCGCGGCCGCCGGTATTCGGGGTGGCGCTGTCGGCTGCCCGCATGGCCAACGGTGACTCATTGGCCGCCCACGCGGGCAGAAGCCCCTGATGGCCCGAACAGGGCCGTCTTTGAACAAGGCCCGGTATGAGTAGCCCCCCGCCGCCAGAGGCGCTGCGGCAACGACTGCTCAGGGCGCTCGCCGAATCATACGAGGCAATGACCACCGCCGAGCTGAGACGTTGCCTATCAACGGTGTTCGGCCAGGACGTCGTCCATGAACGCATCTAACGCAACTTGGAGGTCCTCGAGAAGCGCGGTGAAGTCGCCCGGGCCACACCAAGCGGCCGCCACACGCTGTGGCGCCGGTGTGCAACCTGCGACAGTGCAACGGATCCTGCGCCATAGCTCGATCACGGTGACCACGGGCACCTATGTCGAGGTGATCGAGGCCGTCCAACGGGACGCGCTGGATTCGATGGGCAGCTTGTTCGCGACCGCACCAGACGCGAACACATGAACGAAGCGAACTGTCGTCAAAACTGTCGTCAGACACCCAGACAGGCCCCACAGGCACCCAGACAGCGCCGCAACATGCAGGTCATCCTTGGTGGAGCTAAGGGGACTCGAACCCCGTACCGAACCTGGGGAAATGGCCCTTGAACTGCGCTTTCTGTCATTCGGTGTCGTTACGCGGGTGCTTCGTTTCCTGCGGATATGCGTCGGCGTGTTACGCGACGTAACAGTGCTAGACCGATTTGTATGGCGCCCTACCGCCCGCGATTGAAAGGACCTTCTGCGTGTGAAATGGGTTGGGCTGCCTGCGATTACCATTCCGCCCGCTGTGACAGTGAGGCTGCGGCGGGCGAAGGATTGCCAGTTAGGTGCTCGACGAGGGGACCGTCGTCCGGTGGTCGGCAGCGGCGATGATGCGTTGTAGCGCGTCGCCGAAGACATCCAGGTCGATGCCCTCGAGGTTGTCGAAAAGATAGCGGCGCAGGCTGATGTCGTGCGTGGGCGTGGCCTCCTCGTAGCGCTTTAGCCCGTCCTCGGTCAGCACGGCGTTGTAAGCGCGTGCGTCTCGGGTTGACTGTTCGCGGCGCACCAGTCCCTGGGTTTCCATGCGCCCGACGGCGCGACTGATCGCCGAGAGCGACTGCTGGCAGCGCGCTGCGAGGTCGCTGAGCCCCAGAGTGCGATCGGGGGCCACGGCCAACCAATCCAGCGCGACGTATTCGGTGCTAAATACGCCTGACTCTGCACGGTTTCAGTATGACACTGTACCCGGGTACGGTAGTCACCGAAATGCCCGGTGGGAACGGCGCTACGGCATGTCTTGGAACAACTCGGCGTGCTCGGCGGCCTTAACAATCAGCGCGGCCAGCTTGCGCGCTTGCTGGGGTGGCATGTTCCAGCAGGCTTCGGGGAGCTGCTCATCGCGCTCCGCGTCCCACTGGACCGGGTTGTCGTGGTCCACCAAGTCCTCATGTTCCCAGATGTCCACACTGACCAACCACTGGCCGGCAAAGCGACCCTCGTCGTCGTACATGCAGGTAACGTCGAGCCGGTCGGGTCCGTCCTCACCGAACGACATTTGGCCGACGTGATGGAACGCGCTGGCCTGCTGTTCTGGGGGTGCGCCGTCGGTCATGGGCCTGACGCTACGCCATACGCGCGGCGATGCCTTTATCCAACGAACGTGTGGCGCACATCATTTAGGGCGACGCGTTGCGGGCTTGTATTCCTCCCATGACAAGCCTGATCAATAGGACATCAACAGGAGCAGGTAAGCGACTGCGACTCCTGCAGCACCCATGCGTGCTACCCCGTGGCTGGTGTCAGGACGCAACTTCTCCGCAGGGCGTACCGTTGCGAGTGCTGTGGGGTGTTGCGCGGTGGTCGTTGCCGCCGGGCCGCCTTGGTGGCTGCTAGCCAGCGTGGTGAACATCGAAATCTCGGACGGGGCGAAACAAAATGTATGTGAAGCACATGGGTGCCGCGGCGGCGCTCGCTACCGGCGTCGGCATGGCAGCGCTGACGTTCGGGGTAGGGCCGGTCAACGCCGCCCCGTTGGACCCGGCCCCGCCGTGCCCGAACTGCCAGCCCGGTCCCGACGGGGCGGGCACCGGGCCCGGGGGCAATCCAACTCCGCCCCCGCACCAACCGATACATATCCCGTGCTCCGGCGGAGGAAACCCCAGAGGCGGCGGCGGGGCGCATCCTTGCGTTAACTAATGACGCCCGGCTCCACCAGGTTCACGGCGATTAGAGGTCCTCTTTCCAGGCGACATCCACGAAGTCCGGGTCGAAGGTGCGCCGGCCCCGCCCGCAGGGATGGATCGTGACCACCGCGATCTCTTTGATGATCTCGCCGCGGACCGCTGGCGTCAGGTTGGCCCACCGCTTCCGTAGCTCCTTGCCGGTTGCCAGCAGCGTGCTCAACTTACGGTCGCGGTTTCGGGGAGTTCACGGGGAGTTCACAAATTTCGGACTGGCCGCTGAAAACTAGGTCTGAGCTGCAATAACTCTGGTGCGCGATACTGGGATTGAACCAGTTTCCGTTACAACCTGCCGTCATGGCATCGCCTCGGCCCGTTTCATATGCCCCTCGAAGCCAAGCTCCGTAGCCAGAGACTTTTCCCGCGCGCGCCGCGCGCAACGTTGAATGGGTTTGTCCCCGGTATCCAAATTGTGGCCAAGATGCGACCACGTTCGAGAACCGGTCCGCGCTTGTCCAGGGACCGATGCGCCCGATGGTCCCCCACAATCGACGCCATGCCGGTTCAGATTCACACTCAGCCAGACCCGGACCATTTCTGCGAAACGTGCGGAGGTCCATCAGAACTTATCTCGCAGACCATCACCCCATGGGACGGCAACAAGACGATGGCCCGTGAAGTGTCGCCGTGGACACCACGGTGTGCTCGGTCGCTGCGGTCAGCGTCTCCCTGGTCATCGTTTTCTCCTGAAAACAGTAGTGACGCCCGGCGATTCGACTTCGGGGCTGTCCAAAACGTAAACACGACGCCCGCGCCGATCTAGGGCCATTCGGCGGCGGATTTCTGCTCTACCTGCGCATGCACGACAACCCGACCGATATGGCCGCAGTGCTGCGCGACTACAGCAAGGACATGATCCTGCCGGCCCGGAGCTCTACACCCACGGGCTGCTGACCGACGACACGATGTATGACGCCTTCCTGGCTCAAGGTGAAGCCCAAGGAACCCGGCGGTAACCAACGAGGCTGCGGGAGCGAAGGTTTGACGACCTTATGATGACCAAACGCGCCGGTGGCGACTATGCGCTGTCGACCCGCCTGCCGGCGGGCGGCTCTTGTCCGCGCTTGCGTCGGCGTGCGCGGGCGGCCGTCACCAGCCGCGCCACCCCGTCCTCGATTCCCGCGGCGAGCACTTCGATGTCGGGCGCGGTGTCGTAGTCGGCGGTGATGCCGAAGATGAAACTGTCGGCGTAGCTGACCATCGCGATGCCGGTGCGCAGCGCAAGAGCGATCGGCGGAACCGGCAGGACTTCCAGCACCCGGCGGCCCATCAGCGTCTGCCGACCCCGCGGGCCGGGAACGTTGGTCGCCAACGCGGCCACCCCCCGTTGCGGGAACCGCGCCAACAAGCGAATCGTCCACGCCGAGAACGCGAACGGGACGTTTTTGAACGCCGAAAACACCGCGCTGCCCCCTTCGCGTTGACCGCTGGCTTTGACCCGGGTGAGCCGATCGTGCACCAGCTGCAACTGCGTAACCGGGTCCGCCTCATCGACCGGCAGCAATGGCAGCATCGCCGAAACCTGGTTGTCGGTCACGTTGAACTGGTTCGCCGCGCGGATCGACACCGGAACCAGCGTGCGCAGCGAGTTGGGGGTGGGCCGTTCACCGCGGCTCAGCAGGATCCTGCGATAACTGTCGGTGATCGCCGCCAGCGCCACGTCGTTGAGCGTCACGCCGAACGCCTGGCACACCTGCTGCATATCAGCCAGCCGGACTCGGGCCGCACTGTAGCGTCGCATCGTCGTCACCGGGCCGGTCAACGACGACCCTGGCGCCGGGCTGAGCAGACTGGCCGTCAGCTCGGCCGCACCCACCGCGGCGTGTTCGGCGGCGGCGGCCGCGGCGAGCGCGCTGCGCGCCATCCCGCTCACCCAGCTCAACGGGTTCAGGCTCATCTTCGGCAGACGCAGTCCAGGCCCGGCCGGCTCCTTCGCGGCGCGAATGTCCGTGGCGAAGGTGTCGCCGCCGCCGTCGTCGCCGAGCTTCGCCAGCATCTGGGCTGTCGCGATGCCGTCAGCGATGCAGTGGTGAATCTTGGTCAGCACGGCCCACCGGTTGTCGCTCAGGCCTTCGATGACCCAGGACTCCCACAACGGGCGCTCGCGGTCGAGCCGCCGCTCCATCGTAGTCGCGATCAACTGGAACAGTTCGGCGTCGCCCCCGGGGTGGGGCAGCGCGACGCGGTGCAGGTGGCGTGAAATATCGAAGTGCGGGTCGTCCACCCATTCGGGTGGGCCCACATCGAGCGGATGAGTCCGCAAGACCTGCCGGCCGCGCGGAATGGTCGGTATCCGTTCGGATAGGGCCGAGACATACTCGTCGTAGCTCGGGGCCGGCCCCTCCATGATCGCCACACTGCCGTTCGCCAGGCTCACATGTGGTTCGGAGTCCTCGATCTCCAGGAAACCGGCAGCCAGGGCTGTCAAATGCTCCATTCACACCACTGTCCGCCCCTGCGCAGCCTGCGGTCAGGGTCAGAAGTCCTCAACTATAGGACCGAACGACGGCAGACGGAGCCGCGGGAGCAGGCATCGACGGCGCCAAGGCGCTGCGCAAGGCGGTGCTCGACGTGTTCGACCATCCGGTGATTCAACGCTGCCAGATTCACAAGGTTAGAACGTGAAAGATCATCTGCCGCAACGGCTTCGAGCTAGTGTAGGCCGTAAGATGACCGACGCCTACCATGCGGACTCCGCACTGGAAGCCGAGGCCGCCCTGCTCGCCCTGGCGAAGGAACTCGACCGCACCCACCCCGGGGCCGGGGCCAGCCTGCGTGAGGGCCTGTCCGAGACGCTCACGGTGCTGCGCCTCGGCGTGCCACCCACGTTGGCCCGCACGCTGCGATCGACCAACACCATCGAGTCGATGATCTCGGTGTGCCGCGAACACGCCGCCAACGTGAAACGCTGGCGCGACGGGCAGATGGCGTTGCGCTGGTGCGCGGCCGGGATGATCGAGGCCGGCAAGCAATTCCGACGCGTCAACGGGCACCTGCACCTGCCAACACTGCGCACGGCACTCGAACGCGAGTTCGCCGAATCTGTCGGACCTATCGTGCACAATGATCAGGTGAGCGCAGCCTGATGTTCACCGGGCCGCCACCGAAGTTCCACGGAACTCGGGACATCCTCGTAACTAGCGATCGAGGTGAGATGGTGAGTTTGAGATGGTCAATCCCCACGCGGAGTCCCCACCGAGGTTGTCGGGCGGTGGCTCCCAGGCGCAGGTAGCGTTCGGGGGGTGAAAGACCCCGGTCACGCCGCTCCTTGCCCGTCCACTATTACGACGAAATTCGCGGGTTTAACACCTGGGAGCCACCACGTCTAGATCCGCATATCTTGGCTAACGCGAACGTTCTCGGGCTGCTCTGGGCTAGTGGCCCTATACATTCCGCCTTGACTGGGCGGGTCATTAGGGAACGGTGTTAGTCCCGAACCCCAGCTGTACTCGCCTGCGCCGCACGCATCGTTGGGACCGCTGATACCGGCGCGGTCGCCGGCAATACCAAACGGGTTGCGCGACAACGGCCCAGTGCTCAGGCCCGAGATGTCTTCGCCGGTCGGGTGCATTTGCCTGCCTTTCCTGAAGGGCTACCAAACCAACGTGGGCGGTGTGTACGAGCCGGAGGCAGTCAGCTGAGTCACAACACCTGCGCCCCGGTAACGCGTTCCCACTCCGAAACTGCGTGTGTAGAAGGACTCAATAAGCGGATAGCGCTGGTCGCGCCCCGGTATCTGCCGCAAGCCCCGATAGGCGGCGTTTTGGTGCTCCCTGACGCCGATGATGTTGGACTGTGCCCCTCGCCCAGCGGTGGCAACTACGGCGAAATACTTTTCTGGGACGAAATGCGTCTCAACGACATGCAGCGGCCCGTAGGATGTCGCCGACGTTGGCTTGGCGGAGTTCCTCCGCTCGCAGACCTGCCAGCAGTGCGGTGAGTATCAGGGCGAGATCACGTTCGGCCCAATCGGTTTGGCGCTTGGACTCCTTAGTTATGTCAGCTACGGCCATGCGTGCGGGGTCGCCGTTGGCGACAAGCATTGCGATCGCAGTGAAGTCCTGCCGGTAGGCCTTCATGGTGTGCGCCGATGGCTTGCGCGTCTGGCGGTCATTTAGAAACCTGGGTGAACCACTCCGGAAAGGGATCAACAGCGACCGTCTCGGCATCCGCATCACCATGGAGCGAAGTTAGCCTGGAGTCGGAGCTGTCGAGCACATCTCCAACACTCACAGAAAAATGGATAATCATTCTTATCCATAAAGCGCATGAATTTCCCTGTTAAACGGCACCTTTCACGCAAGAGGCGAGGGGAGAAGCGTCACCGTGATGAATTGAAGCTTCACGGGATATCGACTCTGCAGCGGGCCGCTAATGAACGGCGAAAGCGTGGGACGAGCCCGCGACGTCTGGCGTGCAGCCGGCAACAAACTTCCGCCGAGATCTCGGCCAGCTCTACGTTTCCGACACACGTTCGATCATCCACCGCCCAAGAGAGCGAATGGCCTTTCCGCGCAGTGATTTCCACGCTAAGCCCCAAGGGGCTTATCCGGTCTAGCCGTAGGCATTATGTCACTGTGACGTAATGCCTATCGGTTACTACGCCAGCGTCGAGCTGCTCGAGGCGGCCCAGTAGCGCGTCACCGTCATCGTGGACGTTGAACCGCCGGGCCGGCGGCGACGTGGGCGTTCGTCTCAGCTTTTCGCGGATAATCGTCCGGATCGGATGGCTCTCATGTCTTCCCGGATTACTCTCACCTTTTCCCGGATCGGACACGAGCCGACCGACTAACTGCTGCGACACTTCTGACCCGACTCCTGGCGCAGTTCATGTATAACTAGTATTATGCATGAATTATGCCGGCGACCCGCCGCACTCCACCACCAGCCCGGGCCCGCACCGACGCCGAACGCCCGGACTGGTTTTGCGCATTCCTGACCGACCGCGCGACCCGCAAGCCCTCACCCCACACCCTGCAGGCATACCGCCAAGACTTCGACGCGATCGCCACCCTCGTCGCCGACGACCCCCAACAGATTGCGGCCCTAACGCCGCTCAGCATCACCAAAGACTCGATGCGCCAAGCATTTGCCGCCTATGCCGAATCGCACGAAGCCGCCTCGATCCGGCGCTGCTGGTCGACGTGGAACACCTTGTGTAGCTACCTATTTACCGCTGACCTGCTGCCCGCTAACCCGATGGAGCTCGTCGGGCGTCCCAAAATTGCCAAAAGCCTTCCCAAATCGCTGCCCCAGTCCGCCGCCGAGGCGCTTCTCAACGCCATTGACGCACCCGCGGCGGTCAAACGCCGAACCGACTGGCCCGAGCGCGACCGGGCCATCGTGCTCACCGCGCTGTTGGCAGGGCTACGTGCTCAGGAGCTGCGTGGCGCCAATATCGGAGATCTGCGCGTCACCGACGGCCGCGGCGGCGTCCTCCACGTGCGCGGCAAGGGCAATAAGGACCGCGCCGTCCCAATCGAGCCGGCCCTGATCGCTGTCCTGAGCGCATACCTGGTGAGCCGCGCCGCCCGCTTCCCCGCAACACCGCGCCGCCGCACCGGCGGCGCCGAGCTCAACCGCTGGCCTGCCAACGCACCACTGTTTGTTGGCCACGACGGCCACCGAATAACCCGCGGGGCCTTGCAATACCGCGTCCTGCGCGCCTTCAAACTCGCCGGCCCCGACGCCCAACGCACCCCCGGCGCGCTCGTGCATGCATTGCGACACAGCTATGCCACCGAGCTGGCCAACACCAACATCAGCGTCTACACGCTCATGAAACTGCTTGGCCACGAATCCATGGCGACTTCCCAGCGTTACGTCATCAGCGCCGGCGCAGAAACAAAAGCCGCGGCCGCGCGGAACCCTCTCTACGGCCTCGCCACTGACCAGAGCCGCCCGGACCAAGGTGGATCCCGTTGAACCAAGCGGTCCAAAGCGGGTATGCGCTCCCCCACGCCCTCATCAGCGTCACCCGCGATGTCGACAACTCAGCCGACACTGGAATGTAGAACACCAATGTAGTACATTGGCTGTGTGAGTGAAGTATCCATCCGAATGCTCAACCAAGAGACGTCAAAGGTGTTGGCCCGCGTCAAGCGCGGCGAGGAAATCACGCTTACCGAGCGCGGCGAGGTGATCGCCCGCATAATCCCGGCTTCCGCCGGCCCTCTCGACGCGCTGATCAGTACCGGCAGGGTGCAACCGGCGACAATGCGCGGCCCGGCGCCTCGGCCCACGATCCCGATGCGCGGCGGCCTCGACGCCGGCACACTGTTGGAACGTATGCGCGCCGCCGAACGGTACTAACACGTGATCTACCTGGAAACCTCGGCACTGGTCAAGCTGATCCGGATCGAAACCGAATCTGACGATCTAGCTGACTGGCTCGACGAACGCACCGAAATACGGTGGATAACATCCGCTTTGACCGAAGTCGAGCTACCCAGAGCCATCCGGGCAGTCGCCCCAGAAGGACTACCTGCAGTGCCCTCCGTGCTCGCGCGGCTGGACCGGTTCGAAATCGACCCGGTTATTCGCGCCACCGCGGCCGCCTACCCCGACCCCGCACTGCGCTCACTGGACGCGATCCACCTGGCCACTGCTCAAACCGCCGCATCCACTGCTGCATTGACCGCACTGGTTACCTACGACAATCGCCTCAGCGAGGCCGCCGATGCCCTGGGCATCACCATCATCGCGCCCGGCAAAACACCATGAAACCGTCCGGTAAAGGTTACGAATTGTCATACCTGACAAGGAGAATGGACACATGTTCTATGAACTCGTATCACCAGACGGTTCTGTTGCGTCGGCCGGCGAGTTCACCGACGTGAAAACAGGCCCAGATGCCGCCGTCGAGGACGATTGAGTCCAGCGCGTGCCGCACGGTCAATTAGGAAGTCGGCGAACCAGGCCGGCGTCGCAGCCGCGACATCGCCGTCCGATGCTGATGATGGCGGCGCAACCTGTTCAGGGTCCGAGGCGTCCGCGCGCGACTGATCACCAACATTACTGTTCCGCACGGCCATAGCGTGACCACAAAAGATGGATAATCACGCTTATCCACCAAATGCGGGTAAACCGATGCAGGACAGTGTCTTTGCCGTTGCCATGGGTACACCCAAAAACGTCACTGTGACGAATCGGTCAATCCTGCCGCCCGGGTGGTCGCGGCCGTACTCGCCACCACCTTGGTTGCAGCGATGGTTCCGGTGAAGCATGAAAACGTTTCGCCAATCGAATGCTCATCTGTTTGCGCCAAACAGCAGCCCTAGAATGGGCGGGCGCATCAGCCGCACTCGCTCAGCATCGCGATCTTGGCACGGGCGGTTCCGAAAGCCTTCTGTGCCGCCAAGTCGGGGAACTGATCGACAGCCACGAACATGGCGCGATTGATAGCACTTAGTTCAGCGGCGGTGAACGTGTTACTGACCGACCGAAATAATTTTGTTCTTTCGTAGAGCCACCGCTCGATGAGATCGGCACGAGGGCACGATGTTTCGGTACGCCAGCGATCAATCAGGCGTAGGTATGCAACGTAGATGTCGGCTGGCCAGTTATCGTCCAGCAGTCCTTGCCAGCCGGCAGCTCGCAACGATGACGCGGCATAGCTGTCCATGATGAGGCACGGATGTGAATCAGCGCCTCCTCCAGCAAAGTACAGAAACTTTGTGAAGAACGCGGGTCCCAGATACGGGATCAGGTTGTGCTCTCCCGATCGAAGGAGTGCGTAGGCTTTTCCTCTAAGTGCTTGATTGAGGAGGTGCCTGGAATCAGCAAGATGTTGGGTGCCACACCCAACATCCACGCCAGCGCAATCTGCGCCGGGGTGCCGCCGAGTCGGCGGGCGGCTTGTTGAATGTGGGGGTCGCCTAACACCGGGTTGGGGCGGGAAAATCCGGACCCGAGTGGAAAGAACGGCACGAACGCGATCCCACGCGTGGTGCACTCGTCTAGCACGTCTTGCGACGAGCGATCAACAAGATTGAACAGGTTTTGCACGCAGACGACTTCAGTGCGCTCCAGCGCATAATGCAGATACGCGAGGCTCACATTGCTCAGTCCGATCCCGGCGATCAAGCCCCCATCGCGAGCCTCGATCATCGCGGCGAGCTGGTCATCGAAGCACTGATCAGGCACACCGGGTGGCGGCATCATAGATTCGGGCGCCACACGCAGATTGACCGCCGCTAACCGATCTACCCCCAGGCTCCGCAGGTTGTCCTCGATGTCCGCACGCAGCTGCTCTGGGCGGTTGTAGGGCGACCACCCTCCGGATTCGTCGCGACGGGCGCCGACCTTGCTGACGAGCGCAAGCCCTTCCGGATACGGATGCAGCGCCTCCCGGATCAGCTCGTTAGCCACCGCCGGCCCGTAAAACTGCGCGGTATCGATATGGTTGACACCCAGCTCCACAGCGCGGCGCAGCACCGCGCACGCCTGCCGATGGTCGCGCGGCGGCCCGAAAACACCCGGCCCTGGCAACTGAATCGCTCCAAAACCGATGCGGCCCACCTCAAAGCTGCCGAGTGGGAAGTGTTGCATCCTCGTTCACCGACTCACTTAATTGTCGAAGATATAATGAGCTCGACAGCACGCAATCGCGACTGCAGGTCCAATCTACTGCGAGATCTTGGGCTTGACCCCATTGGTAGGCACAGGATTAGGGGCTTGTGCCGTTCCTGAGTGAGTCGGTTTTCGAACTCTACGATCCCCGTGTTCCTGGGAGGTGCTCATGATGCTGCCTTGGTCCCACCCAGCGCATTGTCCGCCGGCAGGTCGCCGTAGGATCGGCATGGGCAGGGCCACGAACATTACGCCTTATCGTGCGCAGCGTGTTTGACCGCTTTCCCGACCTGCAGGTGATCGTTGGCCTTCGAGGAACCGGAAAGCGGTCCAACGGCTGGCTATTGTTGTCACCATGACGAAACGATTCTTGTCCCCCGGCTCGAGAATCCTGCGGTCCGAGTCATGCTTCGTGGCGGTTTGTCCATGACGTCTCTCAGCAAGATTATCCAGGCGCGCCACTCGGAACGTGTCTCGTTCCACCCGCAGCGTGCACCCTCCGAAAGTGACCTGCGGGAAATCCTCGAAGCGGCCCGCTGGGCGCCGACCGCGCACAACATGCAGAACTTCGAGGTCATCGTCGTGGATGACCAGGCGACGCTGGCGGCGATCGGCCGCGTGCGCAGCGGCACGTCCGCGGAGTTCGTCCGGGAAAACTTTGCTCAGCTGTCCTTCAGCGAAGAAGAGCTCATCGCGAAGGGCACCGGGCTGCTCGCCTCGATGTTCCCACCGTCCTGGTTGAGCCCCGGTGCCGAGCCGGAGGAGGCCGCCGATCTCGAGCACGGTTTTCTGGACGCCACGATGCGTTCCTGCCCGGTCGTGCTGATCATTGTCTACGACACCCGCCAGCGCGCCCCTGCGTCGGAAGGAGACTTCCTGGGCATCATGAGTTTGGGCTGCGTGCTGCAGAACATCTGGCTGACGGCTGAGGAGCTGGGCCTCGGATTGCAGGTCATGAGCGTCTTCAGCGCCGGGCATGTCGAGGACGAGCTTCGCCGGATCCTATCCATCCCCGAGCACCTGAGCATCGCGTTCGCCTGCCGGATCGGCTACCCCGCGGCGCCTCCCGGCCGGTACCTGCGCGTTCGCAGGGAAATCCAGCGGTTCGCGCACCACAACTTCTACGGGGCGCAGCTCAAGTGAGTTAGGTTGGCGCTGCGCTTTTCGGGAAGGGATGCGTGAAATGCCTTGCGGTCGTTCATTTGATCTCGTTGTAGAGCTCCTGTCCAGTGGCCTTGCAGGCCCACCGGCCCCCTGCCCACGTTGGTGGGTCACAGCGGATAGCAGTACTTGGCCTGTTGAATTTTTGTTGTGTCAGCGTGCATGCCCGGCGCCAGCCACGGCCACGAGCGCAACTACAAAATCTGAGGGGAGCAAACGATGACCGATCTGACGCTCAAGGTTGGGTGTATGAACTATGACCGCACCCGGCCTCTGTTTGACGGCCGCGCAACCATCGACGGCGTCGATGCCAGCTTTGAGAGCGCGCCCATCGTGTCGGACATCTTCGAGCGAATGGTGCGGCACCGCGTGTTTGATGTCGCCGAGCTGGGGCTCACGTTTTATCTGCGCACCCTTGATGGCGAGGATCCACCGTTCATCGCCTTACCGGTCTTCCCACTTCGCCACTTTCGTCACTCAGCGATCTTCATCAACACCTCCAGCGGCATCGGAAAGCCGCAAGACCTCACGGGGAAAACGATCGGTGAACTGGCCACGTACGGCCACGACGCGGGCATATGGCCAAAAGGCATTCTCTCCGACAATTACGGCGTCACCCCAGATCAGTGCCGATGGATCGTCGGCGGCACCAATTGGCCAATGGCGCCCGTTGATTTCGTCCCGTTTAGGCATCCGGCAGACGTTGACGTGTCGGCCGCCCCGAAGGGCAAAGCGTTGGGCGACATGCTCGAAGAGGGACAAATCGACGCGCTCATTTCGGCTCTTGTGCCGCGGTGTGTGCTCGAGGGCTCACCGCGGGTCGCGCGCCTTTTCGCTGACTACGAATCGGCCGAACGCGAATACTTCGCGCGCACCAGGATCTTTCCGATCATGCACACGGTCGTGATCCGCAAAGAGCTTCTCGCCCAGCAACCAGGGCTTGCGCAAGCGGTGTATCAAGGGTTCTACGACGCGAAAAACCTCGCGATCCAGGAATACGAGCAACATCGCGCCGGGCACCACAGCGATGTCATGGTCCCGTGGTTTAGTGCCCTCTACGACAAGAACCGTCGGCTGCTGCCCGATGACTGGTGGCCCTACGGCGTCGAGGCCAATCGTGAAACCATCGACACCTTCTTGCGCTACTTCTTCGAACAAGGTCTGTCGCAGCGCCGGCTGACATTGGAAGAAATCTTCGCACCAGAACTACTCAGAACATAACGCCGACTGTCGTTTTCCCGTATTGCCCGCCGCGGCGTCGAAGACCCCACACGACTGGGCCGCCAGCGCTGGAAGATCGAACGCACCATCGCCTGGCTCACCGGCTACCGGCGCCTGACCATCCGCTAGGGACGTGACGGCCAGCACTCCCGGGCATTCGTCCAACTCGCCGCGATCACCTGCTACAAGCTCATCCCGACATGAGACCCGCTCACACGCCACACAAGACACGCTCTTAGGCGCGAGCAAACTCGTCGATCGAATCGAACCGGCGTTCCGGTACGTCGCCGCACATGATGAGCCCAACGGCGCCAAGTCGATACCGGGCTGGCTGCACTCGGCCCCATGTCGACCGAGCGGCGACGTGGTGTCCATTACCGAGCCATAGTCCTTGGTGGCCAAAGGTTTCCGGGCGTAAAGTGCTGAGTATGTCTAACGAAGCTGAGCGGTACGATTTCGACGACCTCTACTGTGACGAGCGCACGGCAGACGGATTGCCGACGATGACGCCGTGGGACATCGGCGGACCGCAGCCGGTGGTTCAGCAGCTGGTGGCCTTCGGCGGGATCAGGGGAGAGGTGCTCGACCCGGGCACCGGCCCGGGTCATCATGCGATCTACTTCGCGCAAAAGGGTTATGCGGCCACCGGGATCGACAGCTCGCCGGTCGGGATCGAGCGGGCCAGGCGCAACGCGCAGCGTGCCGGGGTGCGGGTGAACTTTCAGGTGGCCGACGCGACTAAGCTCGAGGGGCTGGAGAACCGGTTCGACACCGTGGTGGACAGCGCGTTTTACCATGTGCTCGGCGAGGACGAGGACGTTCAGGGTCAGTACGCCCAAGCGCTGCACCGGGCCACCAGGCCGGGGGCGCGGCTGTATATGTTCGAGGCCGGACGCCACAACGTCAACGGGATCCAGACGCACGGTCTGCCCGCGGAAAACTTCGAGCGGGTGCTGCCCGCGGCGGGGTGGCGCATCGACTACCTGGGTCCCACCGCCTATCAGGCCCACATGACTCCCGAAGGGTTTGTCGAGTGGTTAGCTCGGGCGTGCGCGTCGGGCTGGGGTGAGCGGGTGAAGCCGATGCAGGAGCAACTTCGCGTCATCGGCCCGCTGCTGAAAAACCACCTGCTGCACATGCCGTTCTGGGCGGTGACCGCGATACGTCAGGACTGAACCGAAGCGGCTACCCCGGCGTGGTTGACGATCCGGCTGCTGACAACGAGACCCCCGTGGATGCACCGTGGCGGAAATGGATCGCCGCGACGGCATTGACGTGGAAGTGGCATTGGACAAGAAACCCCGACCGGCGGTCCGCCGACAGGGCGGCAAGTCGTGACCTTCGCGCGCCTGACTATCAGGCCGGCCCGCTGTGGCCGCTAATGTCGACATAGCAAGCGCAGTACGGTATCCGATAGTCCGGGGCGGGCTCGGGTAGGCCCACGAAGCGGTGAAGGAGTGGACATGGCACGCACAGACGACGACACGTGGGACCTGGCCACCAGCGTCGGAGCGACCGCCACGATGGTCGCGGCTGCCAGGGCGGCTGCCACCAGGAGAGCGGTGATCAACGACCCGTTTGCCGAGCCGCTGGTGCGTGCGGTCGGCCTGGACATCTTTACCAGGGTGGCCGCGGGCGAGGTGGATTTAGCCGATGTGGGCGACGACGCCTGGTTTTCTCGGATGACCGACGTTTTTGCCGCGCGCACCCGGTGTTACGACGACTTCTTCAACAGTGCTTCGGCGGCGGGCATCCGCCAAGTCGTGATCGTCGCGTCGGGGCTGGATTCCCGCGCCTACCGGCTGTCGTGGCCGGCTGGGACAACGGTGTATGAGATCGATCAGCCCGAGGTGCTCGAGTTCAAGACCACGACGCTGGCCAAGTTAGGCGCCGCCCCGACCGCCGACCTACAGACGGTGGGCATCGATCTTCGCCAGGACTGGCCGGCGGCGCTGCAGGCGGCTGGCTTCGACGTCTCCCAACCCACGGCGTGGAACGCCGAAGGGCTGATGATCGGGTTCTTGCCGCCTGAGGCTCAGGATCGGCTGCTGGACAACATTACCGCGCTCAGCGCCTCCGCCAGCCGCTTCGCCGGCGATTACGGGGCGATGACGGATCAGTCCGAGGAGATGCAAGAGCAGATGGCCGCCCAAGCCGATCGCTGGCGCGAGCACGGCGTGGATATCGATGTCGCCGATCTGACTTACACCGGCGAACACCGCGATGTAGCGAACTACCTACAGGCCAAGGGGTGGGACACGGTCGGGGCGACCCTGACGGATTTGCTCGCCGCCGCCGGGCTACCTCCGCTGCAGGGCGACGACCTTGGCGGTGCGCCCACCACGATTGCCTACGTTACCGCGACTCGCAGGTAGGCGTTTCCGACCTGACTTCAAGCAGTTGTGCCGTGACGAGCGGCTGCTCGAGGCCTCGCCTCGCGGCGGTCGTCAGCGGGCTGCTTTGGCCCTTCAACGGTGCGAGCAGATCCGGCCGGCGGCGCAGTCTGACCGAAAAATGAATGCCAGAAACGGCGTGATAGCCGGATGGTGTTCAAGGGTTGCGCATCAAAGCGTGGAAGATGGCAGCGCGATCTGTCCTTTGTGGGTTGACCGATGCCGGCTCCTCCACCCTGGCGGCAACGGGCGACAAAGGCAGCTGGCATCGATCTCAGGGTCAAAGTCGCAGCCGATGAGATGGTCACGCTCACGCTAGGATTCAAGTGTCACGTGACGCTTTGTTGTCGCCAGGGCCGCGCCAGTCGCCGACAAAGTTACGTGGGTGCGGCTCTTTTGGAGTGACGGTTATGCCGCCCGTGGGATGGTCCTGTTGGACTGGATGGTGATCTGGACGAGCGAAGCCGATCAGAAACTCTACGGGTTGAGGAGATGTCATGAAGATCATCGGTTTCGAGGACCATCAAGGAATACCTTCGGGAGAACTTCTACGGCGGCATCCTGGCCGGCGAGTACGCGGACCAACCCCCTGGCGCGATGGATAGCAGTTGGAGTCTGTCCTTCAACATCTATCTGGGCATGGTGAACGTGATCGGCATCGACCGCATCGTGTTTACCACCGACTATCCGTTCGGCAACATCAAAGAGCATGTCCCGAGTCGCGTGGAATTTTGGTGACGATCCACGGTGAACTCTATGCGGCGGCACCGACGGTGTCGGTGTCGGGATTGGCGTGTCGGTGTAGGGCGTCGACGAGCTGGGGCATCTGCTTGTAGCCCTTGATGCGGCGGAAGGACCGTTCGGCGTTGAGCATGCCGGCCGCAGTCCAGCGCAGCACCATCTGCCCGTCGCGCCAGCGGGTGACGTTACGGTTGGTCGTTCGGGCTATCGAGATCATCGACTCGATCGGGTTGGAGGTGGTCAGTGTTTTGGCGAGGCGGCCGTCGATGCCGAGCTGTGCGACGGTGAACATCTCTTCCAGCCCCTCGCGTAGCGACGAGGCCGCGCTCGGATAGCTCTTATCCAGTTGCGTGGCAAGGCGTTTGGCGTTGGCCAGCCCGGTGTCGGGGTCAGGGTGAGCGAACGCCTTGACCAGCTTGGCATCCACCCAGACCTGCTCCTTGTCGGGCAGGTGATCAGCGACATTTCGCCGCTTGTGCAGGGTGCATCTTTGGATAAGGGCCTTGGCGCCGAACACCTCCCGCACCGCCGCCGAGAGCGCCTTGGCGCCGTCGATGACCACCAACAGCCCGTCATCGACCGTCAAGCCACGGTCGACCAGGTCGGCCAACAGCGAGCGCACCACGGTCTTGTTCTCCGTGGAGCCGTCCCACAGCCCGACCGGCTTCTTCGTTCCGTCGGCGGTGATGGCCAGCGCGACTACCACGCACCGCTCGGCCATGTGCTCACCATCGAGCATGAGCACCTTGATGTCCTCGCCCGTCAGGTCGCGGGCCATCAGCTCGGCCAGCGCGGTCTCGGTCTGCTTGACAAACCGGCGCGAAATCGCCGAGCGGCTCGTCGATTTCGCCTCCTTGTCCACCACGGTGCCGACCGGCTCGGCGACCCGCGCGTGCCGGCGAGTGGCCACCCCGGCCAGCATCCGCTCCATCACCACCCGCGTCAGCACGTCCTCGGCAGCGAAGTGGGTGTAGCTGACCAGCGGCACCTCGTGCCCATCCAGGGTGCGCGCCCGCGGCCGATCCACCGCCACCCGGCGCCCGCCCAGCGTGACCGAGCCGCGCCCGCTGCCATGACGCACCGCGGCCCGGTCCGGATCATGCTTGCCTTTCGGTCCGGCCACCTCAGCGATCTCGGCCTCAAACAATGCCTGCATCACCGCTATCCCGGCGGCCACGCTCATCGCCAACAGCCCCTCTCGCGCCGCGCCAGCGATATCGGTCAGCGCCAGTGCGATCTCCTCCGGCAGATCAGGCAACACCACGGCATCGGCCGTGTCAGCAACGCGAATAGTAGGTACGGTTCTCATGGCGGTCCCTTCCTTCGTGGGTGTTCTTGGTCGTTCACCCGAAGACCTACCATCCGGCAGGCCTCAGGCGAGGGACCGCCACCTCGTGCGTCCTGAAAGGGGAGTGTCGGTGATGGAGTAGGTCGCCAGCATGAACCGTGCTGTGCCAGTGATGGAGGTTGGCCCTCCGGGTTCGCCGTGCAGGCGGAGATTCCAAACCACCGCAGTGTCATGCCGGTCAAGAGCCGGGGTGGGAAGCGACTGCGGGAACGGCCCGCAACCAGCGGGTCAGGTGTGCGACGAGAAGACGAACGTGCGTAAACCACTGCTGACGCATCGAAACAACCCAACGATGGCATCAGAACTGGGGATGGAGGTGGTCCCCGGGATGAAGGCGCGGCCAGCAAGGCGTGCCCTGAGCCAGGCGGCGGCCTGCGTGCTGGCCTGGCGGTGCTCGGTGTATAGGTGGCGTGAGCTCGTCGCAGGCGCTGGCATGGAACAGGAGAACCTGTCGTCCCGATACCGACTCGGCTGTTCATGTGGGCTTGTTCAGCCACCCGGCCGGCGAGAGGGAGGACCCCACGCGGCGAAAACCGTGAGGGGCAGAGTACCGATGCGGGGCACAGGGGCGGGCCGGCTCGTAGTAGCGATGAAGGCCCTGTAATGGGGCCGGAGCCAAGGGGCCGGGCAGACCACGGTCAGCCGGAGGTCAACCCTAAGGGGGAGGAGCTGCCGGTGGGACCGAAGCCGAAGGTGAAGTCGTTTGAGATCCCCAAACGCCTCGTCTTTGAGGCGTGGGAGAAGGTCCGGGCCAACAACGGGGCGCCGGGCGTGGACGCCGTCAGCATCGCCGAGTTCGGCAACGACGTGAGGAACAACCTCTACAAGTTGTGGAATCGGATGTCCTCGGGAAGCTACATGCCGGGGCCGGTGCGGGCGGTGGAGATACCGAAGGACCATGGAGCGGGGGTCAGGATCCTCGGCGTGCCGAACACGGCCGACCGGGTGTCGCAGACCGCAGCGGCGATGCTACTGGAGGAGAAGCTGGAGCCGATCTTCCACCGCGACAGTTACGGCTACCGTCCCGGCCGTTCGGCCCATGACGCGCTGGCCGTGACCCGAAGGCGCTGCTGGCGCCAGGACTGGATTTTGGATCTTGATGTCCGGTCCTTTTTCGACAGCGTTCCCCATGATCTGTTACTCAAAGCGGTCGCTCACCACACCGACGAGCGATGGGTTCTGCTCTACATCCAGCGGTGGCTGAAGGCCCCCATGCAGATGCCGGACGGGACCCTCGTTGCACGAGACAAGGGAATCCCACAGGGCTCCCCGATTTCGCCGTTGTTAGCCAACCTGTTCATGCACTACGCGTTCGACCGTTGGATGGACCGGGAGTTCCCGGACTGCCCGTTCGAGCGTTACGCGGATGACATCGTCGCCCATTGCGACACTGAGGAACGGGCCCACACGTTGCGGGCCGCCATCGCCTCTCGGCTCGGGATCGTGGGTCTCGAGTTGCACCCTGAGAAGACGAAGATCGTGTACTGCAAAGACACGAAGCGCCGAGGAAGTTACGAGCACACCAGCTTTGATTTCCTCGGCTACACCTTCCGGAGTCACCTGGTCCGTGGCCGAAGGGGGTTCTTCGTGAACTTCCTGCCAGCCATGAGCGCCAAGGCAAGAAAGGCGAAAGGCCAGCAAATAAGGGCCTGGCATCTCAAACGTCGCAGTGGCACGGACCTGTCCGGCCTCGCCGAGGACATCAACCCCCAGGTGCGAGGCTGGATCAACTACTACGGAGCCTTCTACCGCTCCGAGTTGGGCTTCCTCGCATTGCGCATCGACGAGCACCTCGTCCGATGGGCCATGCACAAGTTCAAACGACTGCGCGGCAGGCCCGACAAGGCGTGGGCCTGGCTGCGGGACGCCCGGAAGCGGGAGCCAACGCTCTTCGCCCACTGGCACCTCATCGCGCTCACTTCCAGCCGGACTGCGGGGGCCGGATGACAGGAGACTGTCACGTCCGGTCCTGCGAGAGCGGGAGGGGGAGGTTCCCTCCCGCTACTCACCAAATTCCACGAAGACCGGGACAACCTCACATCAAAGCCGCGCGGCAATTCTTTGATCAGGTGCCCATCAACCCCGCCGATAAGGAATCGCGCACCTCAACGCCGAGCGCCTGCTCGGGCTCTCGATCCAAGGCCAGCCGCAGCACGATCTAGTGGGCTCGTAGCGCCACCCCAAGCCTAAGCTAAGGGCGCGAGGCTCGGTGTCGGGCGGCGTCGATTCTACCGACGGGTGTGTGGTACGCCTGCTGCCTGCAAAGTGACGTGGCCAGGACACATTTTGCGGCTGTCGGCCCAGCGGTAACCCGGGCTCGATGGTCAGAGTCGCAAGAGGTGGTCGGCGTTGCCGTGTGCGATGCGTTCGCGATCCGCCGGGCTTACCGGGATCGAGTCAAGGAAACTCGTTGCTTGCGCCATCGACGCGTACGGGTAGTCGGTGGAGAACATGATGCGGTCGACGCCGATTTGGAACAGCAACTCCAAAAACGCCGACGTCCAGTTGAATCCGCTGAACGTGTAATGCAGGTTTTGACGCAGATAGTCGGAGGGAGCGCGGTGCAGCGACGTGACGGCGGCCGGCAGCGTCATGTCGAGTCGGGGCAACATGAACGGCAGCGTCTCACCCATGTGCCCGATGATCAGCTGAAGCCGCGGAAACCGGTCGAACACACCGCCCAGAATCAGCCTTATGACGTGGGTCGCGGTTTCGATGTGCCAGCCCCAGGCGGCCATGGCAAACATTTCGGTCACGAATTCCGCGTAGTTGCCGGCGTAGACCATGTCCACCACAGGTTTTGGGGGAAGCGTCGGATGAAGGTAGAGCGGAACGCCCAAACCCTCGAGGCGCTCGAAGATCGGCCAGAAGAACTCGTCGTCGAGATGCCGGCCTTGGCAGTGACCGTTGATGACCGCCCCGACAACACCCGGCAGCCCGATCGCCCGCTCGAGTTCCTGGGCCGCCGCGGCGGGATCGGCCGTAGGCAGGGCGGCAAAGCCCGCCAATCGGGCGGGATTGCGCCGGATCGCCTCGGCGAGAAAGTCGTTGGTGTTTCGGGCCATCGCCACGGCGTCGGCCGCCGGCGACTGCTCCAGCCCGGGAGAGGTCAGCGACAGCACCTGCACGTCCACGCCAGCCTCGTCCATCTCGGCGATACGCCCCTGTGAGACGTCACGCAGCCGGTCGACAAGATTGCGGCCACCTCCGTCACCGAAGCGCGGATGGGATTGCGGCGAACTGAAGCGCTCCATAAAAGACCGGCCAGGACCTTCGAGGAACTCTTGCGTCGCGTAATGCTCCTCCAACCCGACAACACGCATGACACACCTTCTGAACCGCCCCGGCATGTCCGGAGACTCCACTTCTTGGGAAGGTTGGAGTCATGTCAGGTGGTTCGTCGAGGAGGTACCCGCCGGAGCTGCGTGAGCGGGCGGTTCGGATGGTCGCTGAGATCAGCGATCAGCACGATTCGGAATGGGCGGCGATCAGCGAGGTCGCTCGGCTGCTCGGGGTCGGCACGGCCGAGACGGTGCGCAAATGGGTGCGCCAGGCCCAGATCGATGCCGGCTCACGAGCGGGCACGACAAGCGAGGAGTCCGCTGAGCTGAAGAAGCTCAAGCGAGAGGTCGCCGAATTGCGAAGGGCCAACGCAATTTTGAAGACCGCGTCGGCTTTCTTCGCGGCCGAACTCGACCGGCCAGCACACTAATCACCCGGTTCATCGCTGAGCATCAGGGCCGCCGCGACGGTCCTGATGGTCTGCGGTGGGGTGTCGAGTCGATCTGCACGCAGCTGACCAAGCTGGGTGTGCCGATCGCCCCATCGACCTACTACGACCACATCAACCGGCAGCCCAGCCGCCAACAGGTGCGTGACGAGACCCTCAAAGCCCAGATCACCCGGGTCCACGCGGCCAACTACGGCGTCTACGGTGCCCGCAAGGTGTGGCTCGCACTGAACCGTGAGGGCATCACGGTAGCCCGCTGCACCGTCGAGCGGCTGATGGCCGAACTCGGACTGACCGGCGCACTCCGCGGCAAAACCAAGCGCACCACGATCGCTGACCCGACCGCACCGCGGCCTGCCGATCTCGTGCAGCGGCGGTTCGCCCCGCCGGCACCGAACCGACTCTGGGTGGCCGACCTTACCTATGTATCCACGTGGTCGGGGTTCGCCTATGTCGCCTTCGTTGTCGACGCCTACGCCCGCCGGATCCTGGGCTGGCGAGTCGCATCAACGATGGCGACCTCGATGGTCCTCGACGCGATCGAACAAGCGATCTGGACCCGCCAGCAAGAAGGAACTCTCGACCTCAAAGATGTTATCCACCATACAGATAGAGGTTCACAAGGTGAATTCAACTGGTCGTCGCAACACCTCGAGTGTGGGGGTGTCAGATGGGCAGGCCTGTGGGATGGATGACGACGCGGACGGGGCGTCCCGCGATGCGCTCACCGGGGTGTCCGCCGATTCGTCGTGATGTGGAGCGGGCGTTTTGGGTCAAGATCGCTGAGGGCTTGACCAGTGAGGACGCCGCCGTGGCCTGCGGCGTGTCGGGACCGGTTGGTTCGCGCTGGTTCCGGGAGCGTGGCGGCATGCCATCTATCCAGCTCACCGCACCATCAGGGCGGTACTTGTCCTTTGTCGAGCGTGAGGAGATCGCGCTGCTCAAGGCGCAGGATCACGCTGTGCGCGAGATCGCCCGCAGGTTGGGCCGGTCACCGTCGACGGTCTCGCGTGAGCTTCGGCGCAATGCCGCCACGCGCAGTGGATCTTTGGCGTATCGGGCGTCGGTGGCGCAGTGGAAGGCCGAGTTGATGGCGCGTCGTCCTAAGCCGGCCAAACTGGTGGTCAACATCGCGCTGCGCGACTACGTGGCCGATCGACTCGCCGGGACAATCCGCCAGGCCGACGGGTCGCCAGTCACGGGTCCGGCTGCTCCGCAGTGGAAGGGCCGCAACAAGGGCCGTCGCCAGGACCGCCGGTGGGCCACGGCGTGGAGTCCTGAGCAGATTGCTCACCGGTTGCCGGTCGATTTCCCTGATGATGAGTCCATGCGGATCTCTCACGAGGCCATCTATCGGTCGCTCTACGTCCAGGGCCGTGGCGCGTTGCGCCGAGAGTTGGTGGCATGTTTGCGGACTGGGCGTGCGCTGCGCGTTCCGCGTGCTCGCGCCTGCCAGCGCGCCAACGGGCACGTGACGGCCGAGGTCATGATCAGTCAGCGTCCCGCCGAGGTCGATGACCGTGCGGTCCCCGGGCACTGGGAGGGAGACTTGATCATCGGGTCGGACCGCTCGGCGATCGGCACCCTGGTGGAGCGTTCCACGCGGTTCACGATGCTGCTGCATCTGCCGCGCATGACCGGTTACGGTGTCGTCGCGCCGGTCAAGAATGGGCCCGCCTTGGGCGGCTACGGCGCCCAAGCCATGAAGGATGCCATCGCCGCCAAGATCACGACGCTGCCGCAGAATCTGCGTCAAACGCTGACCTGGGATCGCGGCAAGGAACTGGCTGCACATGCCCAGTTGAGTGTCGACACCGGATTGCAGGTGTACTTCGCCGATCCGCACAGCCCGTGGCAGCGGGGAACGAACGAGAATACCAACGGGCTTCTGCGGCAGTACTTTCCGAAGGGAACCGACCTGTCGCGTTGGGATGACGAGGAGATCGACGCGGTCGCGATGGCACTCAACAACCGACCCCGCAAGACACTGGACTGGAGAACACCGGCCGAAGCCCTCAACGACCATCTACTATCGGTTCAATCAGCCGGTGTTGCGACGACCCATTGAACCTGCGCAATACACTTCGATCCGGTTCACCGAGCGGCTCGCCGACGCCGGGATCCAGCCCTCGGTCGGCGCGGTCGGCAGCTCCTATGACAACGCCCTCGCCGAAACGATCAACGGCCTGTACAAAACCGAGTTGGTCAAACCACGCAAGCCCTGGCGGACCATCGAGGCGGTCGAACTGGCCACCGCGGAATGGGTCGACTGGTTCAACCACCACCGCCTCTATGAGTACTGCGGGGACATCCCACCCGTCGAACTGGAGACGGCCTACTACGCTCAAATCCGGAGACCAGCCGCCGGCTGAGTTCTCAGAACAGAAAGTCTCCGGACTCCCCGGGGCGGTTCATTCCTACCGAATCCCCTACCGTGTTGGTTCTCAACCTATTGCCCAATGCTGCCACCAATCGGGGGATGACAAAGGTTGCGGCCTTGGTCGTCATGACAGTGTTGTTGACCGCAGCGGTCGGGTTGGCCCGTCGTGGCGCCGCAACCATGCACAAGGGCCCAATTCGGGTCGTTTCCGCGTTATCACTCCCCCGCAGGGGGCCAACAGCAGCTGCCGGGCAATCATCACCAGGAGCTTGACGGCCTCGACCATTAAAGCCTCGGTCATGTTGCACTGTGCACACAGGTCGGCTACGAGGAGCGAGCGATGCTTGGCTAATTCATGCGCGAGATTTTGACGCGATCATGTTAGGCGTGACGGCGCCGCTCATTGTGGCCAAAGTGAAATGAGGGTGAGGCTTGGTGGGGCTGCTAGAGCGCTTCTACAGCGTCAGCCCCGGATACAGCGGGTTGGCAGCCAGCAGCTCGCCGGCCGCGGAGTGCACCCGGTCGGCGGTGCCGTCGGTCAGCGTGTACTTGGCCTTCGACGTGCCCTGAGGCGACGTGTTCGTTAGCACGTCGACGACGAGTTCGGCGACCCGATCGAATTCGGCTTCGCCGAAGCCGCGGGTGGTCAGCGCCGGGGTGCCGAACCGGATGCCGCTGGTGTACCAGGCCCCGTTCGGGTCGGCGGGGATGGAGTTGCGGTTGGTGACGACGCCGGCGTCGAGCAGCGCCGACTCGGCCTGCCGCCCGGTCAGCCCGAACGACGTCACGTCCAGCATCACAATGTGGTTGTCGGTGCCGCCGGTGACCAGCCGCGCCCCGCGCCGCAGGAACCCGTCGGCCAACGCTTTGGCGTTGTCGGCGACGCGCCGGGCGTACGCCCGGAATGCGGGTTGGCGGGCCATCAGCCAGATGTTCTGCAGCACGCAGCCCATCCGGTTCAACCAGATCGGTGAACACCCGACGTCGGGCTAGCGAATCCGGTGCCGCATTAACGGTTTCATGGATCTTCATTGCCAACGTCCTCGCTGACGGCCAACTAATGAACATCAGTGTGTGCGTGGAACGCACACATCCCTAGGGTCGACCGGCCACAACTTTGAGGGCACAAGGTCCACCTCTTACCAACTCCACCAGCGGTTGCACTGATGTTGCGGCCCAATGGAATTCGTCTGATTGACAGCATAGTTAGCCCGGTTCTTGCCAACCCGGGGGTCATCTCGATGGAATGCATTGGGCAAAAACAGAATTACGCGGTTAACGGGAATTCCGCCAATGCCAAGCGGTGGTGCTTCGCCCCGGCTCGGTTTGCCGCCTGCACGGCGATGTGGGCGATGTGTTTGTCGGCCGGCGCGGCCTGTTCAGGGACGGCCACCGAGACGGTCAGGATGCCTTTGTCGTAGGTAGCTTTGATGTCGTCTTCGTTGGCGCCAGCCGGCAAGGTCACCAAGCGGCCAAACGACCCGTAGCGGAACTCCGAGCGGCCCTTGCTTTCTTTCTTCTCGGTCCGTTCAGCCTTGATCGTCAACTGGCCATCACGCACCATGATGTCGATGTCTTTGGCCGGATCGATACCCGGGATTTCGGCGCGCACCACGTAGTGGCCGTCTTGTATCTCGTCCTCGAGCCGCATGAGCTGGGTTCCAGTGCCCCGAACACCAGCGCCCGCGTGATCACCTGCGCACGGCCATCGCCGTTAGCCGACAGATCACTGACAGCCATAACTGACGTATTAGCTTTCAGGCTGCGCTTCCACCGCATCAGGTTCCGTTGGCCTCCTTCAGCCTGGCTATTTCGCCGCCCCACACCGACTGGGCGCCGGCATCGCCGATGCGGTACACCTGAACCATCGACGAGATTCCGACGGCGAGAACCACAATCGCGATGATCACGTTGGCGGCCAACCGACGCTTGGCGGATCGGCGTTCAACCACATGCAGCACCGCGAGCGCCACCGCGCCGACGAGCAGTGCCACCGAGAAATAGATCATCCAGCCGCCGCGCGCGGCGTGCTCACGCAATATGGCGTCTGGATTGCGCCTCAGGTTGTACAGCCACTCGCCGGCCTCGGTGGTGATCGGCGTCAGCACCATTGTCACGATGGCAAGTATCAGCGTGAACCGCACCAAATGCCGGCGCGCGGCCGGCCACAGCGCACACACCATCACCAGCAGGGCAGTCAGCGGCGCGAGGACCACCATAAAATGAACGAGCAGAACGTGGCTAGGCCAGGTGCGCCGACAGCAGCCACGCCGGTATTGACTTGCGGCCGTTGCCTTCGTCGCGGATGTCGGTGCCGGCGAAGGCGGCGAAGCCCGCCGTGAAGTCTTCGGGGACGTGGCCGTGGATGCGGGCCGGGCGGATCTCGTCGATGGTCCAGTACTTGCCGACCACATCGCGCAATTCGTCGGCGGTGACGGGGTTGACCGCACCAACTGGCACGGTGGTCCGGTCGAACACCAGCGCGAAGTAGGACGCGCCCGGTGCCGCGGCGCGCACGATCGACTTCTGGTAGCCCTCGCGCAGTTCCACCGGCATCGAGTGGAACAAAGTGGAGTCGACAATGGTGCCGAAACGACCGTCGTAGCCGGTGAACGCACTGATGTCGGCGACCTCGAACCTGGCGGTGGTCAGTCCGCGCTTGGCCGCCTGTTCACGAGCGAGCTTGATCGCGGTTGGCGACTGGTCTAGGCCGACCGTTGAAAAGCCACGCTCGGCCAAGTAAAGCGACACCGCGGCCTCCCCGCATCCGGCGTCGAGGACCTCGCCGTGGAACTTGCCCGCCTCGATGAGCGCGACGATCTCAGGTTGCGGTTCGCCGATACTCCATGGCGGTCGGTTACCCAGTCCCATCTCCGTGCTCTCGCCGCGGTAGGCGGATTCGAACATCACATCAAACGGAGACGAAGGAGTTGTCATGGTCCTAAGCTCTACTGGGCCGCACCCGCGTCGAATAGGGCCATAAGCCCCCATTGCCGGGCCGTAGGTCGCGACCCAAATCAAATCGAGCGTTCGAGCGCCATCTTCCCGTCGCCGGCCGCGCCAGAGGCCAACGAACTTACCCCCGACGACTTGCACGAGCTTGGATTCACGTTGTTCACCTGGACCATTGGCGGACCGAACTACGACCTCGCCCGTTGCAGGAATGGATTAGCTGGCGCGACAAGCACAACGGTTGACGTCTACACCGCTCAGTGCCGCGGTGCTACCAGGGCGATCGCGGCGTCGACGGCTTCCCTGGTGATATTGCCGATGCGGCCGCCGCAGTGGCACATGCAGCCGCGTACCCGTGATCGTCGCGCGGCAGCGCTAATGCTAATCAACGCTGCCAATCTCCTGGCAATCATCGACGTAACCCTCGGTGCGCGGCGTTCTAGCTCGGCAAGGGCCTCACCACAACGGATCTCTGCGGGGACGTCGACCGCCGTTGGTGGCACAGCCAGCGCCCCTACCACTAACGGGTTCGGCCACCTACGTCGACACGTGTCTGTGAAATTTGACGCCAGAGGCGGTGCAGCCCAAGGGCTTTGAAGGTTGGGACCTTGAGGTAGTCGGCCAGTAGTGCTGCGGCAGTGAGCGTCGCGATCACGATCGCGGCCACGACCGGTGAGACTGACTGGGGGTCAAGTGGTGCAGTTCAAACCAAAGGTGATTAGTGGCGGCGCGCTTGTCTCACGTTCGTGTCACAAGTGATGACAACATCGTGGTCGCACACCGACTAAAGACCCACTCTCATCACCCCCTTTCTCGCCTTTCGATTATCACCGGTGACCCGCTCTGCGCAAGGCCACGGCTATGGCCTGACGGCCCGGAAACTTTCCCAGAGAGCTCGCAATAACGCTCGCGGTGATACTTTCCGGCCGGGCCATTGCGCTCCGCGGGTCTGCGCCGGTCAAATAATCGGTGCGAGAACGGGCCGAAGAACAGCCAGAGGTTAAGGCGCCACGTTCGACGTCGCGGTGCGGTGAGCCCACACCTGTTGCCGCGCAGCCTTTCACCACTCAACCAAACGCTGGCAGATGGGCGCTGAGAATGGCTCACGAGATGCATATGAAGCTCGTGCTAATTAGAATAACCTAGCCCAAGAAAAATGCGATAAAGCAGCACCTAAAAATGGCAATATGTGTTGCGCAGGCCGCAAGCTAGATATAGAATTGAGAGCGGGTCAACACCATTGTCCGCCCATTCCGGAGTATCGCAAACCATGGAATTTATAGCGGTTTATACGGAGCCCGCCTGCGTGCATGCAATGTTCACATTCCCCGTACTGGACAGGGCGAAAGCCGCCTCCACCGCAGTCAGCACGCGGCGAAAGCTTTGTCTCATGAGACATCCGGATTCTGGAGATCAGATGCAGGCTCCCGTCGTGATCGCCGGCACCCAGCAGTGGAGTGGGTTTAGGCCTGACCGCCTCCGCGAGCTCGCCGACCTGGCCGCAGCCGGCTGAGAAGAAACCGCCAAAGCCATGTACGAACTTGCGATCAGCCATCGGCCTGACGGCTGCTCCCGCAGCGTTCATCCCGAGCTCGCCAGGGGCCCAGGCGGCTCTCGCCACCTACCTCAGCCGACACCGCTACACACACTATGTCGCCGAAACCACCACACCTACAGGCGATTCGAGTTGTTCGCCCCACCCTCGCAGCGGGTCATCGCAATCGCCACGATCCGGTACCAGCACGGCCCCGACACCAGCGTGGCCCATGCCCAATTGAAAGGACACGTCTCATGAGCACCCACGCCGCATTCAACGACGGGATCGACGCCATCAAAGATCTCGACCAACTCGAGCGCATCAGCGACACCCGCAGCCAACTGCTCGAGCACATAGCCGCCGGCATCCGAGCGCTGCAACGCGCCCCCGACACCCTGAACCGCCTGCGCAGCAACACCATCTACGACGTCGAGTTCGTCGACGGCCGCGACGGCGGCGACGTCGTCAGGTTCCTCGATGACAGTATCCGCTGCGCCCGGGCCTCCTACGCCGTCGTGCACACCGTCATCGACCAGGAGGCCCCGTGACGATCAGCACCCACCAATTCGCGGCCCCGCCAGCGCGCTCGTCACAGTGCGCGATGCGCTGCAGGCCGCCGGTCAAGCGATCCGGCCGCGCGGGGCGGATTCATTCATGGCCAGCTGCCCCCTGCACACCGACCACTCCCCCTCACTGTCTGTCGGGTGGCGCGAAAGCACACGCGCCGGCCGCGGCGGCGCCGTCCTGCTGCACTGCTTCAGCTGCCAGGCACCCGCGGCCGATATCGCCACAGCCGTTGGCCTGCGCCTGGCCGACCTGTTCGACAACCCCTCCCCCACACCCACACACGGCGGACCCTTGAGCCCAGGCCGACGTGGCGGTCACTTCAAACCCGCCCGGCCAACACCCATACTGGGGCCACTGCCGCCCCGCATCACCGCCACCCAAGATCGGGCCGATCACATGTGGCGGCGGGTGCGGGTCTACACCTACACCACCGCCGAAGGCAAGCCGGTCCAGCAGGTCATCCGCCAAGAGTGCAGCTGTAACGGCCAGCCACACAAACGTTTCCGGCAACGCTACCGCGACGGCCGGCAATGGGTATACCGCAAACCCGCAGGATTCACCCCGGTGCTGTACCGGGCAACCGCCGTGCCCACCGCCGCGAAAACCCGAGCGTGGCTATGGCTCACCGAAGGCGAGAAAGACGCCGACACCCTCACCACCCTGGGTCGGCTGGCCACCACCAACGCCCAAGGTGCCGCCAACTTCCCGGCCGAGCTGCTCGCACAATTCACAGGGCTCAACGTCGCCATCGTCGCCGACCGAGACCTCGCCGGCTACCAGCGCGCACTAACCCTGTATCAGCGGCTGCACCACACCGCCACCCAGCTCGTTGTGCTGCTGGCCGCGCTGCACGCCGAGAAGGCCGACGCCACCGACCACGTCAACGCCGGACTATGGGACCCCGATGAACCTTTCGGCGGTCTTGTCACAGTAACCATCTCCGAGCTGCACGCCCTGCAGGCTGCCGCCGCCGCCCGCCAGGCCGGCGACCGCTTCGACGTCGCGATGGCCGAAGCCCGCGCCCACCACGGCATGCGCGGCACAGCGCCAGGCAGCGCGCGGGCCACGGCCCGATGGCTCGCCGCGGCCGCCGAACAACTTCGCACAGTGCAGCGCCGCCAGCGAAACCTGCAGCGCCACAACAACGAATACCCGTCACCGACCGCGGCCTTGGCGGCCGGCACCGTGGCCGCCTTACGCGACCGGCTCGAAAACGACTACCGCCAAAGCATCCGCGCGTGCCGAACCGGACACACCAGCACCGCGTGCAACACCCGACTGAAGGAGCCAGCATGACAATGGGTTTCGAGACCGTCATCACAAGCCGCGCGGCCGCGGTCGTCGCCGCGGCCGCAGGCCGGCCCGGGCCCGCGGCCCACACCGCCCGCGCGTGGATCGACAGCATGACCGCTCGCGCTCAACTCCGCTCCGAGCGCCGCCTTCGCCACACGCGGGCCTTGCAACTGAACTTGAGGTGATCAACTGATGCCCACCAAAACCCGGCTCGGCGCCGGCATCATCACAACCCTGCTGGCCTCAGCGGCCCCTGCCGCCCCACCACCATCGAACGCGGCCACAATCACCGTCAGCCCCGGCGACCAGATCGACTACGTCAGCCCTACCGCCAACACCCAGTTCTGCACCATCGGCTATGTGTACAGCGCCGCTGACCTTCACACCTACGCCGTCACGGCCGGGCATTGCCGCAGCACCCCGTCCGGCTACGCCCGCGACAGCCGCAGCGGACTCACCGGCAACTTTGTGCGCACCATTGTCGAACCTCCCCCTAGCGGAGGCGCTGACTACGGACTCATTGACTTCGGTATCCGATCCCTGCCATCCGCTTTCATCGGCGACACTGCCACGACCGATGATCACCCACAGCCCCACATCGGCCAATCGGTGTGCCACACCGGAATATCCAGCGGCCGGCATTGCGGCCAAATAGCCGCCAGCCAGGGCGAAGACCAGTATCTGACCACCGGCATGCCCGCCAGCATCTCCGGCGACTCCGGAGGCCCCGTCTGGACCCGAAGCGCCAATGGCTACGCCCAAATCATCGGAATCTGGCTCGGGGAGAAAACCGCCGCCGCAGGTGACGAATACGGACGCTTCGCCTCACTCGCCACCGGCCTGCGCATGCTCAGCGCCAGCTGAGCACCACTCACATCCCCGGCAGCCGCGACCAATCAGCCCTGGGAAACGACACATCAAAACTCAACGCCGAATCGGGCCACTGCCCAGTGACCAGCCAGGCAACCAACGCCACCGGAACGCAGCCCGACTGCTCACCGAGGTCTCGCATCAACGCCTCTTCGAACACGCCACGAGGTTACGCCACCACGCCGGCACAGCCATTCATCGCCGCCTGACGGCGGCGACCGTCCGTAGCCCCTCACCTCCCCAGCCGTCAGCGGAGCGGCAAGTATGACCGCCAAGGACCCCGTCGCTGTCAACCCACGCCCGGCGGGCTCGCCCGTTCTTCGCTCCCACCGCCCTCACGGCCGGCTCCCGCTGCGCCCGTGCGGCACCGGCGGCATTTACCGGCCCTATGCGAGCTCGCCCCAGGGCGCTGCGCGCCGGGCTCGCCGGGCCGAAAATCCGCCTCCTGCCTATCCGCCGAGCTCTACGGGGTTGACACCGACACCCCGCCGGTCCCCCACAGCCCAGCGCTGACCGGCGCGAATCAAACACCTTCCCAGAACGGAGAACAGCCATGCCCATAACCGCGGCCGCTACCCACGTCATCCCGGCAGGCCTGATCACCCACAGCACCGTGGTCATCAAAGGCCAACAACACGACGCCGACATCACCGTCCACCACGCCCGCACACCTGATGCGCGGATCGGCATCACCTTCAGCGGGATGCACATGGTGATGTACAACTGCCAGACCTCCCAAGGCCTGCTCGAGGCCTTCATCGCCGCCCGCGGGCAAATGATCCACGTCCCCGCCCAAATCCCCGCCGCCCGTACCGATTCCCAGGACGAGCCCGCCGCGCGGGTCGTGGTCTCCGTCGAATGGACCAGGCGGCCAACCTACGCCGTCGTCGCCCACTCCGCGCTCAACAAACTCAAGACCGCCCACATCCACTGGGTTCGACCTCTACACCGGTCCCCTCACCTGGCAACTGCGCGACCAGGCCGGCATCCTGTCGATGATCGCGCTGCTCACCCGCGTGCACAAAACCGCCATCGCAGTCTTTGCCGACGGTGAGCAATACAAAGCCGACCCGACCGACCCCGACTACCGCGCGGCCTAACCGCGCCCAGGGCCCGACCAGCTCCCCACCGGGGGCTGGCCGGGCTCCCCTTTTCTTCCGCTCGAATGGGGCGCCAGGCGCGCCCCACGCGGTCACGAGCACGCCAGCGCCTGCTCCCCCGGCTTCGCCGCCGACACCGACGGCCCAACCGCCGCAATACAGCGCCGCCGACCAGGCGGCCGCTAAGGAACGGGTCTGCCACTGAAGATGTCGTTGAGGGTGACGGTTTGGAGGTTGCGGCTGTGGACGACGTCGAGTAATTGGGGCGGCCATGTCTGCGGCGATCGAGCTGGCCCGCGCCGACGTGCCGGCGGCCGTCGGCCGTACGCGGAAATCTGTCTGAGCTAGCGTTGGCGGCATGTGGACTTGTCCAGCTAAACCGCCGATTGCAGCGGCCTTGTGGAGATAGAACGAAACGGTGAGGACTCGTCACCGATCGACGTTCGTCAGGCGCAGTGTCGCGGTACTGGCGGTAATGACCGCAGCCAGTGTCGTGCTCGTGCAGTGCACCGCGGCGCCACCGCCTCCTGCGGCCGGGCCGCCACCCCCTCCCGCGGCTTCGCCGCCTGCCAGCGCGCCGCCCGCACCTGCCGACCCGCCGACCATTGATCCCGTCACTGCCGCTGAACTCGGCGCGAGCTGGCGTCCGGGTTGCCCGGTGGGACCGGAGCAGCTGCGGCGGGTTGGCGTCGACCACATCGGTTTCGACGGCCAGACGCACCGTGGCCAGTTGATCGTGCACGAAGAACTGGTGTCGCAGGTCATCACAATCTTCGAGCAGCTTTACCAACTGCGGTATCCCATCGAGAAGATCCGTACGGTTGACCAGTATCCGGCCGCTTCCGATGAGCTACAGATGGAAGACAACAACACGTCGGCGTTCAGCTGCCGAGACATCCCGGGAACCGGCCGATGGTCTCAGCACGCCTACGGTCGGGCTATTGACGTCAACCCACTTCTCAATCCGTACATTGGCGCCACGGGCGCATTCCAACCGAAGAATGCGGCGGCATACCTGGACCGCAGCCGCACCGACCCGGGCCTTTTGCATAGCGGCGATCCCGCCGTACACGTCTTCACCGATCGAGGTTGGCAGTGGGGCGGCTACTGGCGGTCTCCCATCGACTACATGCACTTCGAGCGACCCTGATCGTGCTTCCAACCGGCGAGCAACCGCGGCGGCCCCGATGGTATTGGCGCCCAGCTGTTTTAAACTACGACAGGTCTGATCGGACAGAAGCACTGCGGGAGCTTCGGCGCGCGCTACGGCCCACCGGTGCGCTCGTCCTGTCGCGACAGCATCCCACCGGGGTCTGGCTGCGTCACGGCGGCAACTACTTCGACGTGCGGGTCATCGAAGAAGTCTGGAGCCGCGGTTGGCGGGTGAGGTACTGGCTAGCGCCACTCGAGCGGACCTGCGAAGAATTGCACGAGGCCGGCTTCGTCATCGAGCGATTACACGAACCGCGCCCAACCGCGGCCGCGGCCGACATCGACCGCGACGACCACGAGCGACTGACACGCGAACCGACGGATTCCTTGCGATCAGAGCAGTGCCTGACCCACGTCATCCCTAGCGGGCCAGTTTGCGGGTGTCTGCCGATGACGACCTCACGAACGTGGCTGACATGTGCAGCACACCGCCCGATCCTGTTCACGTTAGAACACATGTAACTGACGTCGCTACCTGTGCAGATATGCGAACTACCACGTTCTCTTACAGATAAGCAGTCAACACAACGGCCACCTCGCGGTGGCCCAAATCCGTAGCCCCTCACCATCTCTAGCCGTCAGCAGGTGCCCGAGCGTAACCGGTGAGGACTCCGGCCCGCTCAACCCACGCCGCGGCCCGGCAGCGGCGGCCAAGTGACCTTTGCGGCCCTACCGTGGCCCGCCGCACGGCGCTGCGCGCCCGGCGAGCCCTGGGCCGAAAAGCCGCCTCCCCGCCCCGCGGACTCTTGCGGGGTTGACCGGTCCACCTCACCGGTTCGGCCGCACCTGCACCGACCGGCACATCGACCGGGGGTCCCCAACACAGATAAGGAACCACCATGACCGTTTCCGCCGCTACAGACCCGTGGGCCACCAGCGACCACGATCCGCTCAGCATCACCGAGCCCATCACGACAGCAGCGACCAAAACCGTTGTTGCCCGCAGTGTTTCAGGAGCAGTTATCGCCGAATACCCCGACTTCACCCCCGGCACCCCGCGCGGGTGCTACCCGCGATCGTCTCCAACGCGTCCCCACCGACCGCCCGATCATCGACGACAACTGGACCTTCGTCGGGCCCACCCGCCACAGCGAATTCGCCACCATCGACCACGACCGTGACCACGTCACCGTGGCCATCGAACGGCACCGGCTGCGGGTGCGGCCCGCTAACTAAGACCTCGACGGCCCGGTCCCCCACACCCCAGCGCTGACCAGCGCGAATCAAACACCACACAGAACGGAGAACACATCATGAGCGATGCCGACTACTACGCAGACTGGGACCAGCTGATCGAACTGCACCGCGGCGCACTGATCACCTACCTCAACAGCGCCACGACGCCTGCCCGCACCGCCTCGGCGGACCACAAGAAGGCGGTGTCACGTTGAAATACGGTCTCAACGGGTTCACGTGGCGGTGCGGCTGCGCCTGCCACCGCGACCCCTTCCGCGCCGGGCGCCTGTTCTAACCGCCCGCCACCGGCCCGGCCAGCCCCCGCCCCCTGTGAGGAGTTGGCCGGGCCCCTCACGCCCGCGATGGCGATGGCAACCAGGACCAGAGGGTATCCCACTGCGAGCAACTCGGATGACGAGGCGTCTCGGCCCAGGCGGGCGCGTCCCAGCAGGATCATGCCAGCGAACAGGACCGGCGCCAGTCCCGCGGCCGGGCCGCTGATGGTCACATACGAGCCGCCCAGGAACGGCAGGACGAAACCGGCGATGATCGCCGACACGATCCCGCAGATCGGCGGCGCGCCCGAGGTGATCGCGATTCCCATCGAGAACGGCAGCGAGATCATGGCCACCGTGAAACCCGAGCGAAGGTCATAGCGCCAGTGTTTGAGACCGGCCAGGCCATTGCGGGGCTTTTCGGTCGGAACGGTTAGATCCTCTTGCATGGGTGAGCCCCTCTCAACAGCGGCTTGAACAAGTTGTAGGTGAAGTTCTCCCAGAACTCATGCAGCATTGGCGCCTCCCGCGCTCGGTGCGGCGATCAGGAAAGCGCTCGCCGTTGAAAGCGGGACCACCGCAAAAGCCACTAGCCCCTCGGGCAACAGCTGTGGCCGAATCACCAAGTAAGAGAACGCGGTCAGTGCACCACCGAGGATGATTGCCGTCGACAGCCCCGTGGACATCGCGACATCGCGTTTGAGTTCCAACCGCTCGATGAGCAGCCGCCGCGCTGCCATTGGGATCCCAATGCCCTTGACGACTAGCGTGAGAACGGCTAGCACCCACAGTTCGACGCGACCGAACTTATAAGCCACCACACCACACGCGATCGCAAGCAGCCACGACTGCGCGCCGTAGTAGGTGAGGTAACGGTTGAATAGTTTGGAGCCCAGACAGGCAAAGGCGCACAACAGCATCAACACGCCACTCAAATCAAGCAACACGCCCGCACCGGAGGCTGCAGTCAGACTCTCCACGTTCATGCTCCGATCACATACGAGGTTGCGATACCGACCAAGGCCAGAAGAAATGAGGCACCGAGAAATTCGGCGATCCGAAAGAACCGCAGCTTGGCAAACGAGGTATCGATGACGACGATCACCAGCCCGCAAATCGCCAGCTTGCCCAGTAATACTGGAATTGCCAGCAAGCCACCCCCGATCGAGGTGGCATTGCCGAGACCCCACGGCAGCACAAATACATTCATAAATATCGATGACAGCAGCAACAGCTTCATCCAGGAGCCCCACTTCACCAACACGTAGGATCGGCCCGAGTATTCGAGTGCGCGCCCCTCCTCGATCATCGAGATCTCAATCGAACCGGTGGGGCTGTCGATCGGGATGCGTCCGTTTTCCACCAGCACAAGCAGAAAGAATGCGACCATCTCTAGCAAGTGTGTGGGCAATACCAGCACGTAGGGTGAGTTGGCCACCGAGTGGTTCATCAAATATGGTCTGTACGAAGCGGATACAGCACCCACGGTGAAGCAGACCAGGATCAGTGCCGGCTCGGCGAGGCTGCCGATCCAACTCGCTCGGCTCGCCCCCAGACCGCCGAGCGGGCTGGCGGTGTCCAAACCGGATAACGAGATCACAAACGACGCCAGTGTGAGCACAAACGCGCCGCCGATGAGATCGGCTAGAAAGGCAAGCGGCAGAGGCTCATTCGTGATGATCGGAATGATCGCCGACACGGTAAGGTAGCACGCGAACGCCACGAACGGTGCCCTGCGGAACACCCATGAAGCCTGATCGCTGATCGCGCTGGACTTGCGCAGCCACTTCGCCAGGTCACGATATGGCTGTACGACGCTCGGACCCCGCTTAGACGCTACGATCGCCACTGCGCGTGCCTGCGTCCCGGAATATAGCGGAGCCACGGCGATCACAACCAGGCTCTGCAAGATCTGCGGGAACACAGCGGTGGCCAAAGCCGGCTCCTACCCTCGCGGCGTGTCTCGACGACCCAGGGGTAGAAGCCATCAGCACCATCAGACCGGCCAGATCAACCAGACGAAGATGCGGTAGCGAGCTTCATCGCTTATTGCATTTGCTGCCGACTGTGCACACATACCCGCGCGGTGAACACCCGAATGCCCCGTTTTTAGCCGATCATCCTTTTACCCCTAAGAACGGAAAAGGTCCACAAGGCCTCGCAACGTCCTGCACCCACCTGGACGATGTCTGTATTCGCCGTGCCCACCTTGGGTCCAGTGGCCGGTGACGAGCCATAGTTCGTAGTGGATCAGCCAGTCAGAGGTCCACCGTGTAGGACGCTGGCAGATAAGAACATGTGTGGTCTAAGCAGAAATCGGGTGAGTTATCGTCACACTCAGCCGCGCCTCGGTCACCGCAGCTGCTCGGTCGGTACTGCGTAGCGGTCCTGGTAAGCGCTCACCCGCTCACGCACCTCACCGGCGTCCAGGCCGGTGTCCGACCAGGTGTACCGGCCGCGTCCGCCGTCTGCGGGATGGGCGGCCAGGAAGTCACGCATCTTTTGTGCGATGTTGGGTCGCAGCTCGCGGCCCAGCTTCTGATAGATGCCGCTGATCGTGCTCCAGGGGTCCTTCATGAAATTGGCGAACTGCACGTCGATCACGCGGCCAGCGGGGACAGCGCCGCTGTCGCGCATCGCCATCTCGCGGTCGAGGCCGACGACGATCTCTTCATACGATTGGGCCGCGCACTCGGCGATGTTCGATTCGTCGCTGGCCATCCGTCGTAGGTGGTGGGTCAGCGCGGCGATCGACGAGATGACGTTGAGCGGATCGCGGTGCGTCTGAACGATCAACGCGTCGGGGTATTCGGCAAGTAGGGCATCGAGCTGCCACAGGTGCGCCGGCGATTTCAGCAGCCATTGCCCGGGAACGCCAGACTGAAGATGCTGCAAGAAGATTCGGTGAAAGCGGTAAGCGCCGGCGTGGTCCGCCTCATACAACAGCCAGCGGTAGTAGCTCGGCAGACGGTACTGGACCGAATAGATCATGCTGGTGAACTCACTGGCCGTGATGCGGACGCACTCCTGCCCGACAAGAGCGCCCATCGGGTGAAACGCCAGGAATCCGGGAATGATCTGCTCGGAGAGTTCGATGCTGGCCTGCGTCTGCGCGATGCGCGGATCGTTGTGGTAGGTTTCGGGCTGCGGGACCGGACAGGGCGCGTCGACCTCCCAGGTCAGTGGTGCGCGTAGGTCGGGATCCTGGGCGAGCAAGTCGTAGAGGATCGTGGTTCCGGTGCGGGGTTGGCCGACGATGACGATCGGCGCAGTGATTGGCTGGCTTGCGATTTCGGGGTGTTGCTTGCGCCACGCGATCACGCCAAGCCGGTTCTTCAGGGCGCGCATGATGTCGAGGTAAGCGATCTCGACACCGATAGCCGATAGCCGCGCCTCGTTGATCAACCCGTCGGTGACGCGGTCCAGCCCGGGCCGCCAGCCGTCGTCGCCGAAGTCATCACTTCCGGCTTCATCGCAGGCGGTGGCGATGAGGCTCTCCGGGTCGAATCGCTCTTGCAGCCTCACGCCCGCTCCTCACGTTGGCGCACCGAAACCCTGACGTCGGGCGGCTCGGGGTTGTCCAGCCAGCGCACGACAACGAATCCGCGATGCCGGCCACCGGTGTCGAGCCAATGGCCAAATCCGAAGTCCTCCGCGGAGATCGCGATGCGCACCCGCCCGTCTGCGTCTGGCTGCACCGCACGATTAGTCACCGAGCTGTGCCGAACGCGCGGCTCCAAACATTCATGCCAGATGCTTTCCAGCGTGACGTTCCAATACCGCGTGTCGGGTGGCGCGATGTCGAGCACGAGCGCCTGGCCGGGATCGAGCCGGAAGGTCCCCATCATGTACAGGTTGTCGGGGGTGGTGTCGGCTGCACCCAGATCGGCGGCCTGGGCTGTCAGCAGCGCGTTCGGGTTGTCCAGGAGCTCGGGCTTGATGGTGCGGTGCAGCGTGGTGAGCTTCATGAGTGACCACGCCATCGCGGTGAACTGGTCGGCGAGTTGGCTATCGGTCAGCGGCGTCACGGGGTCGGGGTCGAGGGCCTCGATCCGCATGGTGGCCAATTCTTCGGAGGCGTGATCACCGATGTACTCCCGGACGACCACCGACGATGCGTCGTCGGGGATCTGCACCCACTGCGCGCCGGCGAGATCGGCGGGTTCGTCCGCCGAGAGCACCAGCGCGAATTCGCCGGAGCTCAGCGCCAAGGCGGTGTCGCTCACGTAATTAGACATCCGACGCGGAGTCAGGCCGGTGCCGGCGAGGATCTGAAATCCGAGGTAGGCAGTTGTGCCCCGGGTGCCGGTGATCCGGTAGCGCCGGTCGCCGCGGATCATCGCCAGGAAGTAGTTGCCGTCGGGATTGGGTCCACCGACCATCCGGTTTGCGGAACACATATCGAAGAACGACGGCCGCTCGGGGTCGGCCTCGACGGACATTTGCGAGCACAGCGAGGACACCCGGGCAATGAGCCGCAGCCCTTCGAGGAGTTCCCGTTCGGATTCGGCGTCCGCGGTCACGACGTTGGTGACATCAGCGAGCATTTGCTGGAAGAACTGCCACGCGGCAAGCGTCTTCGGGGCGGTTTGATCAGACAGGCCGGGCGCCGCTTGAGACATAGTCTCATACTAGGACTATGTCTTACTCTTGAGGTGCCGATTCGCGTGAATGTAATGGGGGCCGATGTCCGTCACGACCTCGCTGGCCGAGCGGAAGCGCACGGCGATGCGCCAGCGTATCGCGGCGGCCGCCGCCAAGCTGGTAGCCAGTCGCGGTCTGGCGGGGGCAACGGTGGACCGCATCGCCGACTCGGCCGACATCGGCCGGGCAACCTTCTTCCGCTACTTCAACTCCAAGGAAGACGCCGTCGCCGAGGGCATGAATGCCCACTGGCTGGACCGGATCACCACCGCGCTGGGCGCTCAGCCTGCGGGCCTGACTGCCACCGAGGCCGTCATCGGCGCCTTTCACGAGCTCGCTCACGGCTTCGCTGAGATCGAGGACCAGGTGCGTGAATTGGCCATGCTCACCCGGTCGTCCGAGACATTGGATGCGTGGACGCTACACATCTACGTGCGGTATGAATTGGCGATCGCCGGGTTGATCGCACCGCGGATAACCGATTTGGCGCCCCACGATCCCAGGCCTCGCCTGATCGGTGCGCTGGCGATGGCGACGGTACGCATCGCTCTGGACGACTGGCTCAGCCACGGAGGATCACTACCCGACCGGGTGCGTCAGGGCCTGGCCGCGATCACCATCGGATAATCCCCGGTTGTAAGACCTCGCATCCGTAACCGCAGGCCCCGAGCCTGTCTGGCTCATCGCCGATTTGGGACCAATGCCTCTGTCGCGACGCAGTCGTCACCACTAATTTGGTGTCTGCCTGGATGATTCGCGTCAAGGCCGGTTACAGGGACGTTAACAATACGTGGCTGTTGAAATCACGAACAAGGAGTTGTCGTGCCGAGTGAGCCCGTGGCTGGCCAGTTAAGCAGCATCCAACACAGCGCACTGGCGCCAGTTCACGCCGACACCACCCGGCCACTGGTCGGTTTACTCAATCAGGTTGACAGCCTATTGACGAGCTTGTCCGACGCGGAGTTGTCATGGGAGGGCTGGCTATCTGCCATTGCGCCCGAGCATCGGTCAAGCGCTCGAAACCTCGTGCACTATTGGGCGATTCGCCAATTCGATTTGCGTGAATTGCAAGCGGGCCTTGCGGCTTTCGGCCTTTCGTCGTTGGGCCGCAGCGAATCCCATGTTCACGCCACCCTCGCGGCGGTTCGCTCGGCGATCGCTGCCATCCTGGAAGGGAGCTGGCGGCCGCCTCCACCGTCGGCGGTGCCCATTGAGCAGGGAGCAGAGATCTTGCGACAACACACGGTGGAGCTGCTGGGCCCCCAGCCCGCACATCGCATGGCCCGCATCATGGTCACGCTGCCATCGGAGGCCGCGACCGACCCCGACTTGGTTCGCGGATTCGTGAAGCGAGGCATGAACATCGCACGGATCAACTGCGCCCACGACGATGTAAAGGCGTGGCGCGCGATGGCGCACCATGTCCGGGATGCGGCCGCATGCGCAGGCACAACATGTCTGGTGGCAATGGATCTGGCCGGGCCGAAGCTGCGGACCGGGCCCCTGGAGCCGGGGCCGCGCGTCATCAAACTACGTCCGCAGAGAGACGCTCTCGGTCAGGTCATCGCCCCGGCGCGGGCATGGCTGACGTCGACTGAGGAACCGACCGACCCGCCGGAACCCGGAATGGCATTGGTTACGGTGCCGCGGCAGTGGCTGACCAACCGCGATGCCGGCGATGTACTGGCTTTGCAGGACGCACGCGGATCCAAGCGTGAACTCGTTCTCGAGGGCGTTGACGAGCCAACTGACTCGGGCGGATTCGTGATGACCGCGCGCAAAACAACCTACCTGGAAACCGGAACGGTGCTGCATGCCGAAGACGGCAAGAAGTCGACCGAAGTCGGCCCGCTCCCCGAGACGGAGCAGAGCTTGGTGCTGAGAGCCGGAGACCTTCTGCAGCTGACGCGCGACTGTTCACCAGCCCCGGTCAACGGTAGCCAAGCTATTCCACGCATCGGTTGCACGCTGCCCGAGGTGTTCGACCATGCCCATGTCGGTGATGCGGTCCACTTTGACGACGGCAAGATCGGTGGGCGGGTGGTGTCGGTCGACCGCGATGTCCTCACCGTGCACATCGAGCACCCAGAGCAGCGGGAAGCCCGCCTGAAGGCCGGCAAGGGCATCAATATGCCCAACACCGACTTGCCGATATCGGCGATCAGCGACCGCGACGTCGCTGACTTGTCTGCCGTGGTCGAACTGGCGGATCTGGTCCAGATGTCGTTCGTGCGCACCCCGTCCGATGTCGAGCGGCTGCTCGATGAGCTCGGCCGGCTAGGCGGTGAAAACTTGGGCATCGTGCTCAAGATCGAAACCCGACGGGCCTTCGAGCACCTGCCGCAGCTGCTGCTTACCGCGATGCGCCGGTCCAAGGTCGGGGTGATGATCGCCCGGGGCGATCTGGCGGTCGAGTGTGGTTATGAGCGGATGGCCGAGTTGCAGGAGGAAATTCTGTGGCTGTGTGAGGCCGCGCACCTGCCGGTGATCTGGGCGACGCAGGTGCTCGAGCAGCTCGCCAAGACCGGGCTTCCGTCCCGCGCCGAGATCAGCGATGCGGCGATGAGCGAGCGGGCCGAGTGCGTGATGCTGAACAAGGGTCCATACCTGAACGACGCGGTCACCGTACTCGACAACATTATGCGGCGAATGGCAGAGCACCACTACAAGAAGAACGCATTGTTCCGTCCGCTACGGTCTTGGTCAGCGTCCGCGGGTGAGGGCCTCAACGATGATTCGCGTCGTCAGTTCGGCTCGCGGTAGTGAATATGCCTGCGCGCCAGAGAGAATCGGATACACCACACCACCGACGATGGCGTCCGCGGCGGAGTCGGCGGTTGCCTCATCGATGCCGTCGGCGAGCAGTCGGGTCCGGACGCTATCGTGCAGCGGCGTACTGAATCCGGCCCGTAGTTTGACGGCGGTCTCCTCGTGCTCCATGCAGGCGACGGTCAAGGTCCGCAGCATGGCCGAGCCGCGGGCCGTCGTCAGGCTTGCGGCGAGTTTGCGTATCCACCCCACCAGGTCGCCAGTCAGGTCGTCGGTGTGGTTTACCGACGCGAGGATCTTGTCGGCGTCTTCGAGCATGACGTCGGCGACGAGTGCGGGACGGCTGGGCCACCAGCGATAGATGGTCTGCTTTCCCACACCGGCCCGAGCGGCGACCGCCTCGATGGTCAAACCATCGAATCCGCGCTCGAGAAGCAGTTCGCGCGTGGCCGTCACGATTGCTGTGCGTGACTTCTCGCTGCGGCGCCGCGGCGGGTTCACCTGAGTGAGATCGGTTGGCATCTGGTGATCCTCGTTCCTCAGGTCCCTCGGCGTCCTGGCCACTCGCCGGAGGGATCGAGCGCGCTTTACATATCCTGACCCACCCCGTAGTCTGCCACAAGACGAGACGGTTCGTCTTGTAAGTCGGAAGGATATCAGTCCGTGCGGCCCACGTTGGTCACTTATCGGCCGTTGTCATGAGCCTGGGACTGACCTCGGAGCAGCGGGATCTCAGCGACGCCGTCGGGCAGTTCGCCAGCCGGTACGCCCCGATCGCCACGACGCGCGACAACTTCGACGCGTTGGCAGCCGGGAAGCGCCCGAGATGGTGGGATGCGCTGGTCGCCAACGGCTTTCACGCTGTCCACCTGCCGGAACACCTTGGCGGGCAGGGCGGACGGCTGATCGACGCCGCGTGCGTCCTGGAGTCGGCGGGCAAAGCGCTGCTGCCCGGGCCGCTGCTGCCGACGGTGACGACGGGAGCCGTCGCGCTTCTCGCCGATCCGACGCCGACCGCCGAATCACTGCTGCGCGACCTCGCGTCCGGCGTACCCGCGGCAGTAGTCCTTCCCGACGACGGCGACTTCCACGCGTGCGCCGACGGGCAACGATGGCTGGTCACCGGCACATCGGACGTCACCGCTGGCGCTTGTTCGGCGCGGCTGATCCTGGTCGGAGCCCGCACCCAGGACGGCGACGTCGTCTGGGTGTCGGTGGACACCGGCCAGCCCACGGCGGCAGTCGAATCCGTGCACGGTACTGACCTCGTCACCGACGTCGGGACTCTGCGACTCGCCGAGTACTGCGCGGCCGAGTCTGACGTGCTCACCGGCATCGAGCCAGATCGCGCACAGTGCGTCGCGCTGGGACTCGTCGCCAGCACGACGGCCGGTATCGCACAGTGGTGTGTCGAGGCGGTCACCGCGCATCTGCGAATCCGAGAGCAATTCGGCAAGGTGATCGGCACCTTCCAGGCACTGCAGCACAACGCGGCGATGCTGTTGGTCAGCAGCGAGTTGGCCGCTGCGGCAGCCTGGGACGCGACGCGCGCCGTCGACGAACCGCTCGATCAGCATCGAATCGCCGCCGCCGGAGCGGCCGTGATCGCGATCTCACCGGTGCCGGATCTCGTGCTCGACGCACTCACGATGTTCGGCGCGATTGGCTTCACCTGGGAACACGAGTTGCACCTGTATTGGCGGCGCGCCACGAGTCTGGCCTCATCAGTCGGGCCGGCGAGCCGCTGGGCTCGGCGGTTGGGGCAGCTGACGTGCACCCGGCAGCGTGAGATGTCGGTCAATCTGGGCGACACCGAATCCGACTTCCGGTCCCAGGTGGCCGAGACCCTGGATTCGGCGCTGGCACTTCACAACGATCAACCCGGACGCCAGGGCGACTACGACCACTTCGCCACCGGGCCGCAACGCACCGCGATCGCGGAAGCGGGCCTCATTGCGCCGCATTGGCCTGCACCGTGGGGGATCGATGCCAGCCCGCTGCAGCAGCTCATCATCGACGAGGAGTTCGACAAGCGACCCGCCCTGGTGCAGCCTTCACTGGGCATCGCCGAGTGGATCCTGCCCTCGGTGCTCCGCGCCGCCCCAAAAGAGGTGCAGGAAAGACTGATTCCGCCGACACAACGCGGCGAGATCGCGTGGTGCCAGCTGTTCAGTGAGCCGGGCGCCGGCTCCGATCTCGCCTCGCTGGCCACTCGCGCAACCAAGGTCGACGGCGGCTGGAACATCAACGGGCACAAGATCTGGACGTCGGCCGCGCACCGGGCAGACTACGGGGCGCTGCTAGCGCGCACCGACCCGGCGGCCAGCAAGCACCGCGGCATCGGCTACTTGATCGTCGACATGCGATCGCCCGGGGTGGAAGTCCAACCCATCAGGCAGGCGACCGGCGACGCGGACTTCAACGAGGTCTTCCTCACCGACGTCTTTGTGCCCGACCATATGCTGCTCGGAGAACCCACCGCGGGTTGGGACCTCGCGATCGCCACTATGGCCGAAGAGCGTTCGGCCATAGGCGGTTACGTCAAGTACGACAGGGCGGCCGCCCTGCGTCGGCTCGCGGCAGAACCCGGACCGGACCGCGACGATGCGCTGCGTGCGCTCGGCGAGCTCGACGCCTACACCAGCGCCATCAAGGGCCTCGGTGTGCGGGAAACCATCCGCCTGCTTGACGGCCAGGCGTCCGGGCCGGCGTCGAGCATCGCCAAGGTGGCGATGAACGTACTGTTGAGACGCACGTTCCAGGCCACGCTGCAGTTGACCGGGAGGTTAGCAATGGTCGCAGACTCCGATCCCGCGGTCGTGCAGCCGTATCTGCAGCTGCCCGCCGAGCTGCTCGGCGGCGGAACCAAGGAGATTCAGCTGAACATCATCGCCCAGATGATTCTCGGCTTACCTCGCAAGTGAAACCCAAAGGCAATCAGTAGTTCTGAAAGCAGAGGACACGACATGGGATTACGCGGAGAAGCCGCGATCGTCGGATACGTCGAGCTTGCGCCCGAGCGGCTCAACAAGGCCTCGCCTGCACCGTTCGTCCTCGAACAATGGGCGGAACTGGCCGCGGCGGCGCTCGAGGATGCGGGGCTGCCGGGCGACGTCGTCAACGGCCTCGCGGCCACGCACCTTGCCGAGTCGGAGATCTTCGTACCCTCCACCATCGCCGAATACCTCGGAATAGGAGCTAGATTCGCCGAACTGGTGGACCTTGGGGGAGCCAGTGCCGCGGCCATGGTCTGGCGGGCGGCCGCGGCGATCGAGCTCGGTATCTGTGACGCGGTCTTGTGCGCGCTGCCGGCCCGATACATCACGCCTTCGTCCAAGAAGAAGCCCAGGCCTCTGGTGGACGCGATGTTCTTCGGTTCATCGAGTAACCAGTTCGGTTCTCCGCAAGCAGAATTCGAGATTCCTTACGGCAACCTCGGCCAGAACGGACCCTACGGTCAGGTGGCCCAGCGTTACGCAGCTGTTTACGGCTACGACGAGCGGGCAATGGCCAAAATCGTCGTCGACCAGCGGGTCAATGCCAACCACACCGACGGCGCGATCTGGAAAGACAAGCCGCTCACCGTCGACGACGTGCTGGCCAGTCCGATCATCGCCGACCCGCTGCACATGCTGGAGATCGTCATGCCCTGTGTCGGGGGCGCCGCCGTCGTCGTCGCCAATGCTGACATCGCCAAACGGGCGCGCCAGCGTCCAGTGTGGATCAAGGGGTTTGGCGAGCATGTGCCGTTCAAGACCCTGACCTACGCCGAGGATCTGTTGCACACGCCGATCGCCGCGGCCGCCGACACCGCATTCGCCATGACCGATCTGACCCGAGATCAGATAGACATGGTGTCGATCTACGACTGTTACACCATTACCGTGATGCTGTCGCTCGAAGATGCGGGTTTCTGCGAAAAAGGCAAGGGCCTGGAGTTCATCGCCAACCACGACCTGACCTTCCGCGGCGACTTTCCGCTCAACACTGCCGGCGGCCAACTCGGCTTCGGCCAAGCGGGATTGGCGGGCGGAATGCACCACGTCTGCGACGCCACCCGCCAGATCATGGGCCGTGCAGGTGCGGCTCAGGTCGCCGACTGCAACCGCGCCTTCGTGTCCGGCAACGGCGGAATCCTGTCCGAGCAGACAGCGCTCATCCTCCAAGGCGACTGAAACGGAGAACCCATGGCCATCAGCTTCGAGCGTCCGATGCCCGTCAAGACACCCACGACAGCACCGTTTTGGGATGCGCTGGCCCAGCACCGCATCGTCATCCAGTACTCACCGTCGTCGCAGACCTATGTGTTCTACCCGCGGGTACGCGCGCCACGCACCCTGGCCGACGACTTGGAATGGCGCGAGATCTCGGGCATGGGGACGTTGTACTCCTACACCGTGGCCCACCGGCCCGTCAGCCGGCACTTCGCCGACGCCGTTCCGCAGCTGCTTGCCATTGTCGAATGGGATGAGGGGCCAAGGTTTTCCACCGAAATGGTGAATGTCGAACCGGACGATCTGCGGATCGGCATGCGGGTACGGCCGGTGTTCTTCGACTATCCAGAACACGACGTCACCATGCTGCGTTACGAACCCGCCGACTAACGGCCGAGCTCGAGACCCCGAGTGGGATTACATTTGCGCCCAAACGATTTTCGTTTGCAGGTATGTCTCGATGCCCGCTTTGCCGGACTCGTAGCCCCAACCGGATTGCTTATATCCGCCGAAGGGCATGGAGTGATCGAACTGCATCTGACAGTTCAACCCCACGGTTCCGGCCTTCAGTCGCTTGGCCAGCCGGTGTGCGCGGCCAAGGTCTTTGGTCCAGGCGGTGGCAGCCAGTCCGTAGGTGCTGTTGTTAGCCAGGGCGACAGCTTCGTCGTCGTCATCGAACGGCAGGATCGTGACCACGGGCCCGAAGATCTCTTCCTGGAACAGCCTGCTCGTGTCCGGGTCGACGTTGGTGATCACGGTGGGGTGGACGAAGTATCCCTTGCGGTCGAGCCGGTGCCCGCCGGTGACGAGCTCCACGCCGTCGGACTTGCCCTGGTCCAGATAGCCCAACACGCGGGTGAGCTGCTTCTGGCTGATCAGTGGCCCGATCATGGCGCCCTCGTCCTTGGGGCCGCCCAGCCGCATGGTGTTCGCCATATTGGCGATGCCCTGCACGACCCGCTCGTAGACACCGCGCTGCGCGAAGATGCGTGATCCGCACACACATGCCTGGCCGGAGTGGATGAAGGTGCCAAACGACGCCATGGCGATGGCCATGTCCAGGTCGGCGTCGTCGTAGATCAGTACCGGCGACTTGCCGCCGAGTTCCAGCGTGACCTTGTTGAGGTTGCTGCTTGCGGAGGCATGCACGATTTCCCGGCCGACCTCGGTCGATCCGGTGAAGGCGACCTTCTCGACGTCGGGGTGTGCGGTAATCGCCGCACCCGCGGTGTGACCGTAGCCGAGCAGCAAGTTGACGACGCCTTCTGGCACCCCGGCCTCGGCCAGGATTCGGTCCAAGACCAGAGCCGACAGCGGGGTCTCCTCGGCGGGCTTGACCACACTGCTGCAGCCCGCCGCGAGCGACGGCGCGAGCTTGGCGCAGAAATTGAAGACCGGGCCGTTCCACGGGAAGATCAGCCCCACAACCCCGTAGGGCTCCCTGAGGGTGTAGGTGTGCATGTGCGAGTCGACGCCGGTAAGGCCGCCGGTGTTCACGTCACGCGCGATCCCATCGATCTTCGTGCACCAGCCGGCGTAGTAACGGAACCATTCGGAACCGACTTTGGTGATTATCTGCGCTTGAGATGGCGGAATGCCGGCGTTGAGCGACTCGAACTCGGCCAGGATTTCCGCGTTCTGGTCGATCAGATCGGCGACCCGCCACAGCACCTTGGCTCGCTCATAGTCGGGCAGGCCGGACCACACCCCCGACTCGGCGGAGGCCTTCGCCCGCGCAACTGCGTCGTTGACGGCCTCGGGGCCGCAATCGGTGAATTCGGTGATCTGTTCTTCGGTGGCGGGATCGATGATGGGAATCACGTCACCGGTGCCGGGGCGTTTACGGATCTCGTCCAGCACAGCCTGCACCGTCATGGGTAGCCCTCCTCGCCTCGTTGCACGACGGACCGTCAGGCGAAGGTTATGCGCTTAACCTCTGGATGTCCAGGTTCTTCAATCCCGGCCGGCGGCGTCAGGCCGGACGTGAGAATTCGCTGTTTACGTCGAAGCGCGCACAATGAGGCGGGCGATGTCGGCTGGCTGAGGAGGCGGCTGGGCTGGATACCCCAGCTCGCTGAGCACCGCGGCGATCGCAGCATCGGCGACCGCCCGGGGATCGAACTCCACCGTGGTCAGTGGCGGTGTGCTCACCACGCCCATGGGGCTGGCGTCGACACCGATCACAGCGAGGTCGCGCGGACAGCGCAGCCGCGCTTTGTGAATGCCGTACAGGACGAGGCAGGCTATCTCGTCGCTTTGCGCGCACACGGCGGTCACACCGTCGTGTACCCAGCCGGTCACCACATCCGCGGCGTTGTCCAGAGTGACCTCGCCGACGCGGACGGGCGGAAGGTCACGCAATCGCACGGCGCGCGAGACGCCTTCGAGCCAGTAGTCGCCCAGGGCGCGCCACCTGGCGATCCCTGTGTAGGCAAACGCGACCTGTTGGTGACCACGAGAGACGAGGTGTTCGACCCGCATCTCGCCGACCGACAGGTGTGGATCTCCGAGTGCGGGCAGCGTCCCGATCTCGATGTGCGGTATGCCCGCCGTCTTCACCGCCCTGAGGGCGGCCCCGCTGAGCGGGAACAGGCTCGTGACCGCGACCGGGTCGAGATTCTCGATCGCGTCGACGACATGTTGATCGTCCTCGGTCTCGAAGACCTGTACCTGAAGCAAACCCAGGCGCGCCAGTTCTGTGGTCATCCGACTGCCGGCTCGCATCGGCATCTCGCCCACCGCCACGTGCGGCACGACGTACAGAACCACACCGCTCTTGCCGCGGGCGAGATTGCGCGCAGCAAGGTTGGGTCGATAACCCAGTAGTTTTGCGGCGCGGTAGACCGCCTCCCGGGTTTGCGCGGAGATCCTGTGGCCCTCAGCGTTGTTCAGTACGTAACTGACCGTCGCGGTCGACACGCTGGCCAATCGGGCCACGTCAGCGGTGGTGGGCCGCACAGCTTTATTTGTGCTCAACCGCATCAACCTTCCAGGCCCGGCCATGCTCCATGGTGGCACGCGCTAACGATCGGCAGCGCGCGATCCTGCAATCCTGCGGCAAGGCCGGGTGCTCCGTCATCTTCCTGCGGTAGGGGCGGTCGTTCGGAACTAAGTGGACTAATAGTCAGCAGCTCCTGACGCTATTTCGCGATGGGCGGGACGTGGTTGCCTGTTCCGCTTCTGGCTACGTAGCAGTTGGGGATCCGCTGATTCTCGTGATCCTTTACCGTTGTGAGACAGCCGTTTAGCTTCGCTGAAGCGGATAATCTGCTGAACTGACGCGTCGCGCACAGAGCCAAAACGGGACGCCATGCGGACCGTTGACACTGTGACTGAAATCATTGTCTACTAGTCACTATATCGTCACGCTAGGAGTGCAGCCATGAACAAAGACGATCTGATCCTGATCAGCGTGGACGATCACATCGCCGAGCCGGCCGACATGTTCGACGCGCATGTCCCGGCGAAATACAAGGACCTGGCCCCAAGGGTGGTCATAGAGACCGACGGCATCCAGCAGTGGTATTACGGCGAGATTCGCGGACGGAACATGGGCCTGAATGCCGTCGCAGGCAAACCCCGCGAGATGTACAACGTCGACGCCTCGCGCTACGACGAGATGCGGCCGGGCTGCTTCAACGTCGATGAGCGAATCCGCGATATGAACGCCGGCGGCCAGCTGGCGGGCTTGAACTTCCCGAATTTCACCGGCTTTTCCGGCCAGGTGCTCAACCAGGGCCCCGACCGCGACGTCAACCTGGTGATGATCAAGGCCTACAACGACTGGCATGTCGACGAGTGGTGCGGGGCCTACCCGGGGCGGTTCATCCCGTGCGGCATCCTGCCGCTCTACGACGTGGCGGAAGCCGCCAAGGAAGTCAAACGACTCGCAGACAAGGGTTGTCACGCCGTGACGTTCTCGGAGAATCCAGAGGCGTTGCAGATGCCCAGCATCCACACCAAGTATTGGTATCCGCTATTCGAGGCGGTCTGCGAGAAGAACACGGTGCTGTGTACCCATGTTGGCTCCGCGTCGCGATCCCCGATGGTGTCGATGGACGCCCCGCCCAGCGTGATGATGACGGCGTCGTCGATGATGAGCATGTTCACCTTCACCGAGCTGATCTGGGCCCAGTTCTACGCCGACTTCCCCGAAATCAAGTTCTCGCTCACCGAGGGCGACGTCGGCTGGATACCGTACTTCCTTTGGCGCGCTGAGCATGTCTACCACCGTCACTCGGGTTGGACGCTCGCAAAGTTCCCGCCGGGCTACAGCGGACCCAGCGACGTGTTCAAGCGACATTTCTACACCTGTTTCATCAGCGACAAAGTCGGCGTGAAGAACATGGACTGGTTCAACGAGGACATGTTGTGCTGGGAGTCCGACTTCCCGCATTCCGACAGCAATTGGCCGTTCGCGCCCGAGGACGTCATGGAGACCATGGGCCATCTCGACGACGTGGTGATCAACAAGATCACCCACGAAAATGCCATGGCCGCTTACTCATTCGACCCGTTCCGATACATTCCGAAGGAGCACGCCCGTGCCGGATACCTGCGCGCCCAAGCCACCGATGTGGACGTGGTCACGCATGTCGGCCACCAAGCCAGCCAGCGTGACCGCGACGCTTGGACCCGGATGACGCAGTTCGCCCTGCAGGCACAGGGATCAGCACCGGTGACCGCCGAGGCGATCGGTATCGCCGGCCGCGCCACAACGCTGGGCAAGTGAGCGTGGCCGCCCGGGCGCCGTTCGCTGACTGGCGTGTGCTCGAGTTTTCCAACGGGATCGCGGTGTCGTACTGCGCCAAGATGTTCGCCGATGCGGGCGCCGATGTAGTAAAGATCGAATCGGTGCAAGGCGATTCGCTGCGTAGCTGGTCAGCCGGCGGACCGGCCGGGGCATTGTTCGGCTATCTGGCTGCGGGTAAGAAGTCGGTGACCTATCACGACCGCGCGGAGGTCGCGATGCTACTGGCCGGCGCCGACATCGTCCTCACCGACTTGACCGACGGTTGGACGCTCGATGACATCACGACTCACACCGGCCCGTCGGCGGTAGTCGTGGTCGTGACACCGTTCGGAACCACGGGTCCCTACGTCGACGACCACGTGGTGGCCAACGAGTTCATCCTGCAAGCGCTTTGCGGCTCTATCGCCAGCCGAGGCTGGCCGGGCGATGAACCTGTGCAGGCGGGCGGCCGGCTGGGTGAGTGGTTGGCGGGTTCATTCGCCGCGGCCGTCGCCGCCGCCACCGCCCGGCATGCCGCCCGAGGTGGCCATGGCGAGATCATCGATGTCTCGACCTACGAGGCGATGGTGATCGCGATGGGGGGCCTGCCCGCCATGTCGGCGAGCGTGCTGGGAGCCGATTCCCTTCTGCACCAACGTAGTCTGGAACTGCCGTCGATCGTTCCCACGGCCGATGGCATGGTCGGCTTCTGCACCATCACCGCGCAGCAATTCCAAGACTTTCTGGTGATGATCGATCGTGCCGACCTAATCGACGATGCCGAGCTGGCATCGATGGAAAGGCGAATCGCGCGGCGCGACGAGTTCGTCGGCATGGTCACGCAATGGACCGCGACGCGCACCACGCAAGAGATCGTCGACCTCGGGGTGGCGTTCCGTATTCCGGTGGCCCCCATCGCCACTCCTGCCACGCTGCCGACGGTCGACCACTTCGTGCAACGCGGCGTGTTCGTCGAATCGGAGCTCGGGGTGCTTGTGCCGCGAGTGCCGTATCGCAGCGATGCGATGATGACCAGGCCGCCCGGTCGGCCTCCGCTGCTGGGCGCCGACAGCGGTCACGTCGACTGGCCAACACGACCCGACCGCCCGATCTCCGCCGGCGCCGACGCGCTTCCGTTGTCAGACATACGAGTAACCGACTTGACCGCGTTCTGGGCGGGTCCGGTGGCCACCCAACTGCTCGGCGCCGTCGGCGCCGATGTGATCAAACTCGAAGGCGTGCGGCGGCCCGACGGTATGAGGTTCTCCGCCGGCCGCCCACCTACCTGGGACCAGTGGTGGGAGTGGGGCCCGGTTTTCTTGTGCAGCAATAACAATAAGCGTGGCATCAGTGTCGAACTCAGTACCGATGCCGGACGGGCCATCGCTTTAGAGCTCATTGCCGCAAGCGATCTCGTCATCGAGAACTTCTCACCAAGAGTGATGGGAAACTTCGGTCTGGAATGGGATGCCGTGACGGCCGCCAATCCGCGCGCCGTCATGGTCCGGATGCCGGCGTTTGGCCTCGACGGTCCGTGGCGCGACCGCGTCGGCTTCGCGCAGACGATGGAGCAGGCGACCGGAATGGCATGGATGACCGGACACGCCGACGGCCCACCGGTGATTCCGCGCGGTGTGTGCGACCCGATAGCAGGTCTGCACGCCGCCTTCGCCGCGATTGCGGCGCTGGTGATCCGCGACGGGGACGGGACCGGTATGCATGTCGAATCGACCATGGTCGAGTCGGCGCTCAACGTGGCCGCCGAAATGCTGGTCGAGTACTCGCGCAATGGAATCGAGATGCGCCGAGAGGGAAATCGGGGTCCCGGCGCAAGCCCGCAGGGCGTGTACCGCTGTCAGGGCGACGACGAGTGGGTCGCGCTCGCCGCGATGGACAACGCCGCTCGTGTTTCGTTGGCGAGGATAATCGGCCAACCCGAACTCGGACCGGATGAGGCCGGATGGCGAGATCGAGCCGACGAAATCGACAAGCTGATCTCAGACTGGACCGCACGGCGCTGGGTGGCTGAAGCGGTCGATGCGCTGCGCGCCGGCGGTGTGGCGGCGGCGCGCGTGACGGCACCCGCAGCATTATTGAGCGACCCACAACTGCTCGCTCGGGGCTTCTGGGAAACGGTCGACCACCCTGTTGCCGGTTCGTTTCTGTGCACTGGGATGCCCTTCGCATTCGTTGGGAAGCCAAGGCGCTGGATTCGCCGGGTGCCGCCGTTGTATGGCCAGCACACCAGCGAGGTGCTGGTGGACGTTCTGGGGCACAGCCAACAGGATCTGGTCGAGTTGCGCGACTCGGGGGCCACCAGCACACGGCCGGCGGGTTTGTGACATGGCAGTCACGTTGTGTGTGCCGCCGCGCGCTGGCGAACTGTGCGCACCGGTGCGCTTCCTGGTGCACCAGGACTCCGTGGTGATGGAGCTGACCGCCCGGCACCGGATCACTAGTGTCGAGTGGGACGAGAGCGAACGCGCGGTGGCGATGGTCGTCGAGATCACCGACCCGCAAACGGCACGGCCAGTGGACGTGCGAATCGACGTGCTCGATGCGGGCGCGGCGCACCGCGAGGCACGTGGCAGGACGATCGGCACCATCACCCGCGACGGACGACAATACGACGTCGTGGGCACCTATCTCGGCGTCGTCGCCGACGAAAACTGAATGACATCAACGGATTAGAACGGAGTGAGGGTGACGAAGCGCACCGCGGCGATCGTCGGAGTGCACAACACCCGACAGGGACGCCGACTGGATGGCGAAACCTCGCGCGGCCTGGCGCTCCAAGCCATCCAGGGCGCACTCGATGACGCCGGCCTGAGCCTGGACGACGTCGATGGAATCAGTGCGGGCGCACTGTCCACGACGCTCATCTACGACCTGCGCCTCGGCCCAGCCTGGCAGGGGCTGGGCTTCGGGATCGGCATGATCACCGAGGCGGCCACCGCAATCGAACATGGGATGGCTGATGTGGTGGTGCTTGTGGCCGCTCAAGCGGGTGAATACCGCGATCACGAAGCCACGGCGCCGTGGACCAGGCCCGAGAACGAATTCGTGGCGCCGTGGGGGATGTTCACCACCGCTGAGTTCGCGCTCATCGCTCGACGTCACATGCACGTCTACGGCACAACGCGCGAACAACTGTCCATCGTGGCGGTGACCATTCGCAACAACGGATCGCAAAACCCCGAAGCCGTTTATTACCAACGCGGCCCGTTCACGCCGGATGACATCACCGCGTCACGACCAATCGCAGACCCGTTTCATCTACTCGATTGCGCCACCACCTCCGAAGGCGGGTGCGCGCTGGTCGTGGTGAACCTGGACAAAGTCGACGTGGCGAACCGACCGATCTACGTGTTGGGCAGCGGCGCGGACTTCCACGGCCCGTCGTATCAGCACCCACCCGCGTGGGACCTCGTTGGCCGGCGCGGTGATCATGTCAACGGCGTGGTCGGCCGACGTGCGGCCGAGCGTGCGTTCAGCCACGCCGGACTTCGCCGTGACGACGTGGATGTGCTGGAACTCTACGATCCGTTCTCGTTCGAAATCATCCGTCAGCTAGAGGCGTTCGGATTCTGCGGTGACGGCGAGGGTGGTCCGTTCGTCGCCGACGGTCACATCGCCATCGATGGCAGCCATCCGATCACCACCGACGGAGGAACCATGTCATTCAGCCACGCGGGCGCCAATCCGCAAATGATGCAACGGGCCATTCGAGCCGTCCAGCAGTTGCGCGGTGAAGCAGGCAATCTCCAGGTGCCCGACGCGCATATCGCGTTGTGCAGCAACGGGGGAGCAGGAGCCCTATTCACCACGGTGCTGATCCTGGGAGACGAACTGCGATGACGTCTGACCCCTTACGACCGCAGACCGGGCCCGTGCCGCATGCGAGTAGCCAGGTCAGTGTTCCGTTCTGGCAGGGATGTCGATCCGGCGAACTGCGCTATCAACGTTGCGAGGCTTGCGGCCTGTCGAACTTCCCGCCGACCGAGCACTGCCGCCAATGTCTTTCGACCGAATTGGTCTGGAAGCAGAGCGACGGCGTCGGCGAGATCTATAGCTGGACGGTGGTCCACCGGCCGGTAACGGGGGAGTTCGAACCGCCCTACGCGCCGGCGATCGTCACGCTGGACGAGGGCTACCAGATGCTGACCAACGTCGTAGGTGTGGCGCCGGACGATCTGGAGATCGGCATGCGGGTGCAAGTGCAATTCCACGCCGTCGGTCCGGACGTGACTCTCCCGTACTTCACCGGGTCGTCGTGAGCCCCGCGCGCACCAGCAACGGCCTGCCGGTAACCGCCTACCTCGTGCTGGGTGTGCTGGCGGCCAACGATGAACAACTCACCGCAGGTGAGATCAAGATGCGCGCCGAACTGTCGGTCGGCCACTTCTATTGGTCGCCGTCGGTCAGTCATGTGCGGCGTGAACTGAACCGATTGTTGGCCCGAGGAATGGTCAGCGAGATCGGCGCTCAATCGGGCAAGCGTGCCATCACGTTGTACGAGACCACGGATGCCGGGCTCGATGCATTGCGCCGGTGGGTCCAACACTTTCCGGGTCAGGATCAGGTCGTCATCAAGCACCCTGTCATCCTCAAAACCTGGCTTGCCCGCGGCGAGGATCCAGAACACGTCATCGATACGCTGGACCGGCATCTCGAGGCGACCCGGGCTCGGCTGGACGAGGCGCTGTGGTCGCGGCAGCGTTCCCGCGAACTCGGCATCATCGATGACCCAGACCAGCGTTTCTCCTTCGCCGTCCTCGACTACGCGATCCGCGGCTTGTACGCAGAGATCTCCAATATTTCGCAACTGCGCGACGAGATCGCCAGGGGCACAACCCGAGATCCCATCAAGCGGGTGCGACGGGCGAAGGGGCAGATCCGCCGCCGGGTACCCAGGGATCTGAGTTAGGCATCGGCGCAGCGTGCCGGTAGGCAGTGCCGCGTGGTTCGCGCACCCACAGAATTTCGTCCTCGCCGATGGCTGTTCCTTCGGCGATCAAATGGCGCTTGAGCACTTTGTGGGTGGCGGTACTGGGAAGGTCGGTGGCGATGCGGACGTATCGTGGCCGGGCCTTGGGGGACAGGTCTGACTGCGTGTCGAGGAATGCTTCGAATGAAGCAGGGTCGAGGGTGTGGCCTTCATTGAGGACGATCGCGGCCATCACCTGGTCGCCGACATGTCCGTCCGGGACGGCGTACACCGCGACGCGGTTGATGGCGCTGTGGCGCAGCAGAATCCGCTCGATTGGCGCTGCGGCCAGGTTCTCGCCGTCCACCCGCATCCAGTCGGCGGTCCGGCCGGCGAGGTAGATCCAACCTTCGGAGTCTCGGTATGCGACGTCTCCGGACCAGTACATGCCGTGGCGCATGCGTTCGGCGTTGGCTTCGGGGTCGTTGTAGTAACCGGTGAAGAAACCCGATCCCGCCGTGTTGACCAACTCGCCCACCGCTTCGTCGGCATTGACGAGTGCTCCGTGGGCGTCGAAACGCGCGACGGCGCACTCGGTGACGGTGTCGCTGTTGTACACCGCGACACCGTCGACCCCTCTGCCGATCGAGCCCTTCGGCGTGCCGGGTTCGCGTATCACAATGACGGCGTTCTCGGTCGAACCGAAGCCATCCTCGACCTGGACGCCGAAGCGGCGCGCGAACTCCTCGACGTCCTTGTCATTGGCCTCATTGCCGAAGGCCACCCGCAGTGGATTGTCAGCATCGTCGTTGCGCTCGGTGGTGGCGAGGATGTAGGCGAGGGGCTTGCCGACGTAGTTCATATACGTGGCGCCGTAGCGGCGGATGTCGTCGAGGAAGTTGGTTGCCGAGAACTTCGCCGGCACGATCGCCGCACCGGAGGCCACCGCGGGCGCCCATCCTGCGACAACCGCATTGGAGTGAAACAGCGGCATGGACACGTAGCAGGTGTCCTGCTCGGTTAGGGCGAAGCGCTCGGTCAGGCTGACACCGGCGATCGTGGCCATCAGGTGTGATACCTGCACCGCCTTGGGATTTCCGCTGGTTCCCGAGGTGAAGATCATCATGAACGCGTCCATCGCAGTGACTTGCCGATGAGGGACCAGCTCACCGGCACATTTGACAAATTGGGCCCACTGCGGTGTCGAGGTATCAAGGATCCGCGTTTCCTCGAGGTTCAAACCGTCCAGCAACGGCCGATGTTCGGCGTCGGTTACGACGAACTGACAGTCTGCCCGCCGGATGTCGGCGGCCAGTGCCTCGCCGCGCCGCGTGGTGTTCAGACCGCACAGCACGTAGCCGCCAAGCCCGGCCGCCGCCATCTGGGTCAGCATCTCGGGCGTGTTTCCCAGCAGAGCGCCGACGTGCATCGGTCGTTGCGGGACAGCGGCGGCGATGAGCGCTGCGGCCCGCGCGGCTGACTCCGTTAGGTAGTGACTCCAACTCCATTGCAGATCACGGTGTTTCACGGCGACCGTCGGATCCGACAGGCGCTTTTGCAGGAGCGCCTGAATCGTGTCGTCAGTCATGAGTTCGGATCCACCTTCACCATGCCTACCCCTTACGAGACGAGACGGTCCGTCTTATAGTAGCGGGCGGTCTAGCGGGGCTAATAATGCGCGCGCAGCTGCCACACACGGCCGAAGGCGGTCCATGGGGCCCACGCCGGACTCGGCCAGACCTCGCATCGGAACCTCCAGACCGACCACGGCGTCGGCCGGTACCGTGCCGAGGATCTCGGCTAGCGGAAGCTCCCCGTCACCCGGAGCCATCCGCTCGTACATCGCTTCCTGCATGTAGGACTTCATGCGTGGCTTTAGCGTGGTGTCGCTGAGCTGCACGTAGCCGATCTTGTCCGGCCCGAGTTCGCGAAGTTCGACCGCACCGTAACCCGTACGCGCCCAGTGCATCGTGTCCACCGCCAATCGGAGATCGGGCCTACCGACATGCTCGATGGCAGCCATCACCGCGGGCACGTCACCGATCGTCATGCCGGGTGCCATTTCGATTGTCGTTCCGATGCCGCGTTCGGCGGCCATCTCCGTCAGCATCGCCAGTTGGTCGAACGTCCGGTTGCGGTCCGAATCGAAGCTGACGGTATTGACTTGGGCGGCGCCGAGCTCGGCCATGACGTCGAGATCGGCAGCCAGGTCGGACACGTCGAACCCCGGAGCGATCAGCATGCCCTCGCCCAGCGAGATGCTGACGCCGCGCTCGTCCATCGCGGCGAGCATGTCCTGACGAAGCCGGTGGTCGTCCCTCAGTGAGAATGCCGGATAGCCAAGGGATTCCAGCCGCATCCCGATCAGGCCGGTCGAGATGTATCGGCAGCCTAGATCAGCGGCCAGGTGCACGAAGTCAACGGGAGGGAGCCCGAAGACGCTGATGAACTCGATGCCCAGCTCACGCATGAGGGCCGTTTTCCCGTCCCTATCCGCCCACCATGATCAGGCCGCCGTCTACCGCCAGCAGTTGTCCGGTAATGAAGCCCGACCCAGATCCGGCCAGAAAAACCAGTATTGGCCCGACATCCCGCGCGGGATCTCCCAACGCCCCGCCCAGCGGAATCATCGTTTTGATTTGCTGGTCGATGAGGGCGCTGGCCTCTGGACCGAGGAAATCCCGCAACCGGTCGGCGCCTGACGTCTGCACCGCCGGCGCCAGGGCGTTGACGGTGACCTTGTCAGCAGCCCAGGCCCGGGCGGCGGACCGCGTCCACGCCTGCACCGCGCCTTTTGTCGCGGCGTAGACAGCCGAGATCGGGCTGCCCACAACGGCTTCGGATGATCCGAAGTTGATGATCCTGCCGCCGTTGCCTTTCATCACGGCGTAGGCGGCCTGGTTGGTGAGGATGGTCGCCTTCACGTTGGTGTCCAACAGGAACGAAATTTCGTCGGCGCTGATGTATCCGGGTATCCCGGGCTGCCACAGCCCCGCGGCATTCACCAAGACGTCGAGTCCACCCAAGTGCTCGGCTGTTTGTTGCACCATCCCCGAGACGGCGTCCGCGTCGCGCACGTCGCACTGCAGCCAGGTGGCCGCGAGATCATCCGGCGGCGGAGTCTGGTGATAGGTGGCGGCGACCTCGGCCCCCGCCTCGGTGAGGACTCCGACGGCGGCCGCGCCGATGCCGGTCGCTCCGCCGGTAACGAGGATCCGTCGGCCTTGCAGCGGTGGCGTCACATCTGACATGGCCGAAACGCTATATGGCGAGAGCGACCGCCTCTACACCGCCTCGATCAAAGTTGCGCGCCGGCCGAGGTCGCCGCCTAGGCGCGTACCGCCATTGTCGACAACAGATCGGCGAGCCGGTCCGGTCGGTCCACCATCGAGAACGTCCGCGCTCCCTCGATTACCTCGAGACGGGCGTTGGGGATGGTCGCGGCCAGTCGTGCGCCATCCTCTTGCGCAAAGAACACGTCGTCGGCTGACCACGCGATGAGCGCGGGCTTGTCGAATTCAGGTAGCCGGGCCGCCACGCCTCTGGTGACCTCCGTGCGCAGCGATAGCGAGAACTGGCGCAGGTCTTCGGTGACCGCCGGGTCGGATAGCGCTGGACGCACCCAGATCTGCGTGAGCTCGTCGATGTCGCGGTGCGCCAGCCCGTCGTACGCGCGCTTGCGCGCGGCGGGTGCCCGCATGGCCTGGATCGCGGTCCGGAACAGTGTCTTCGACTTGGCTGCCAGGATCACCGGCTTGAGGATCGGTGGCGGAAAGTGTTCGAACGCATCGCAACTGGTGAGCACGAGCGCGCCGAGCCGCTCGGGATGGTATACCGCGACGAGTTGGGTGACGACCCCGCCGGTGTCGTTGCCGACCAGCACCACATCTTCAAGGTCGAGGGCGGCAAGTACCTCGGCGACGATGCCGGCGACGCCTGTGATGGTTCGGTCGGCACCGGGGCGCAACGGCTGCGGGTGCGCGCCGAGCGGCCAGGTGGGGGCGATGCACCGCAGACCGAGATCAGCGAGTCGTTCGCTGACCTGGCGCCACAGTTGGCCGCCCATCATGTACCCGTGCACGAACACGACGGGCCTGCCGTTCTCGGGTCCTGTTGCTTCGTAATGGATGGTTCCGGCATTAATGTCGATCGTCGACATAGATAACTCCTACTTCGAGTACATTTACAAACAGGCTGTCTGTTCGTAAGTTACCAGCAGGTTGTATGGAAATCAAGAGACGGACTCAGGAAGAGCGCTCCGCGGCGACCCGTGATGCGCTGATCTCGGCTGCCCGCAGGCTGTGGGGCCTACGGGGTTATGCGGAGGTGGGGACGCCGGAGATCGCCAAGGTCGCCGGTGTCACCCGGGGGGCGATGTATCACCAATTCGCCGACAAAGCGGCGCTTTTCCGCGAGGTCGTAGAGGCGGTGGAGCAGGATGTGATGGCCCGGATGGCCACCTTCGTGGCCTCGTCGGGAGGAACAACGCCGGCGGACGCGATCCGGGCCGCGGTCGACGCCTGGCTCGAGGTCTCCGGCGATCCGGAGGTGCGTCAGCTGATCCTGCTCGATGCGCCCAGCGTGTTGGGCTGGGCCGCCTTCCGTGATGTCGCTCAGCGCTACAGCCTGGGCATGACCGAACAGTTGCTCACCGAGGCCATCCGGGCGGGTCAGCTGGCTCGTCAACCAGTGCGGCCGTTGGCCCACGTGCTGATCGGTGCGCTCGACGAGGCAGCCATGGCCATCGCCACCGCCGACGACCCGAAACGTGCCCGCCGGGAGACCAGGCAGGTGCTGCACCGGCTCATCGACGGGATGCTGCACGACCCGCGTTCGGTGCATTGATAAGTCGTGAAAAGGAGAAAAGAACAGGCGACGATACGGCGAGAAGGATCGTCCCACTGGACGGTTCGGCCGAGGAGCGTGACATCCCACCCACACGGCAGGTCGCGAAGTTGGCTGGCCGCGTGGGCGCGCGCGGTCATGTGACGTTCGGTGGTCGGCTGGAGCCGACCGCAAAGGGCTTTCCCGCCAGCGCGATGGCCAAGAAAAGGGCCGGTGACTGGCGCAGCCCCGCGCACGTGCGCCGCTGGGTCAACACAGTGGTCGGCGAGCTTCACCGGCCGGAGATCACCCACCAGGGATAGGGCACGCAACGCTACCCCCAGTGCACGGCCCGCAAAGCATGGTCAAGGGGTCGGGCAGGTCAGTGAAACGCGGAGGATCACGCTGTCGGAGTTCAGTAGGTTGGTCTCCACATCGCCGTAGAAGTAGCGATCGTCAGGGCTCCAGTCGGCGGTCTGAACGACAGTGGCGTAGACCTGCTTACTTCCAAAGCCCCTCGCATCACCGTTGCTGTTGAAGTCGCTGAGGCGCTGTGGATTTGAGCCATCCGGGTCCATGGTCCACCAGTCGGTCCCGCGTGACGGGTTGTCGGCATTGGTCATCCACAAGACCTGCCCGTCCGGGGTGTAGCGTGGGTGCTCGTTGTAGCTGTCGCCTTTGGTCAGTCGAGTGGTGGTACCGGAGTTGAGGTCGAGGCGATAGATCTGGCTCTTCCAGAAGTTGTGCGTTTCGAAGTCGCTGGTGAAGACCAGCGACGAGGAATCCGTTGAGAAACCGCCACTCTCGTTGAACGCCTCGCCTGCAGGCGAGACGGTGCGAATGCCGGATAACGACGGCGTGCCATCCTGGGCGACGTTGAATTCTGCGAGTTTGATCAGCCAGAATCCCGCGAAGCGGTCCGGGTTCAGCATCTTGCCGGCCGCGGTGCGCTCGGTCCATTCGAGCAGACGTCCGTCGGGCGAGAATTCCGGAATGATCGTGCCATTGTCTTTGTCGGTGGGGACGTCGGTCAGCTGCCAGGCGCGAGAACCATCGGCCGTGGCCATCCACAGGTCCGAGTAGCTGCCCCAACCGGGGGTGGCACCCACCGAATTGCCTGGGTGAACGGACTTTTCGGCGACAAACGCGATGAATCGCCCGGACGGACTCCACACGGGCGATCCGGTTGTGCGTTGTGGGAAGCTCGCAGAACCCACTCCCAACTGCTGGCGGTTCGTGCCGTCCGGTTGGGCCGTGTAGATGTGGAAAAGGCCGTCACTTCCCTTGGCGTTGAACGCGATTAGATTGTTGACCTTCGACCAATCAACTCCGAAGGCGTCCTTCTGAAACACCTGATACGTGATTGGTGGTCCGCATCCGCTGTGCCCGATGGGTTTCCCGGGGGTTGACTGGGGCGGCTGGGAACCGTGACCCGCGTGTCGCGGTCCGGCGCACGAACTACACAAGACGACGAGGACCACTGCGCAGGCACGCAGTGCGTACTTGGAAAACCGCGTCACCTTGGTTACCTCGCCGTTAATCCCGATTCCTGGCCCGCACAAACCAGCGTACGGACGCCGAGCGGGTGGCAGCGCGACGTCTCAGTCGCGGCGGACGTGCGCGACTCCTGCGATGACCCCCTGGATGAGTCGGTCAAGGCGCTCGGGGCTGTCGATGGCCGGCCGGCCCGCGACGAACGTCATCATTACCCCGTTGATGAACGTCAGGGTGGCGATCGCCTGATCATCAATCAATGCCGGATCCGGTGTGCTGTCGGCAGGATGCCATTGGGCGACAACGTCGCGTGCGAGCGCGTAGAACCCCTCGGCCGACTGATTGAGGGTTGCGGCCAGTTCGGGGTCGCGGCTGGCAAGCAACAGAAGTTCGTAGCGCGCCTTGGCCCGGGTGAGCCAGGGTTCGGTGGCCGCGTACATGACAATGCGGGCCAGGCCCGCGGTGCCGCTGAATTCTGTTGACTCATCGTCGGCGAGTTCGGTCATCAACGACAGGTCCGCGACATCGAGTTCAGTCAGCCGGGTAGCGATGGCGTGCAGCAGTGCTTTGCGGGTCCGGAAGTAGAACGACGTGGTGCCAGCCGGTACGCCGGCGTGTTCGTCAACTTTGGGATGGCTGACGCCGTGGACGCCGTTGGTGCCGAGCAGCTCGATCGCGGCGTCGGCGAGCTGTCGGCGCCGCTCAGGCGCGTTGTGCTTCCTCCGCTTGATCGCCATGACGACGAGCATCCTGTGAGCGCTTCAGAACTGGCCGCAGTTGGGCGCGGTGGATTTTCCGTTGAAGCGGGCGGCGATCCATTGCATAGCCGGTTCACCATCGACCAGCATCGGCAGTGCGTGGTTGATGATGAGTTTGTTGAGGAACGGTGGTTCCTCGTTGGTGCGGAATTCCACGTCGGCGCCCTGCGCGCACCAGTCGCGGCCGAGTTGATTGGCCGCGGTCCACGGCACCAACGGGTCGTAGCGGTTGCTGTCGATCATTACGGGCGCGTTGGGTTTGTAGCGTCCGATCCGCTGCGCTTCGAACAGGCTGTTGAACGGTTCCTCGTTGACCAATTGGTTGATGTCTTCGGTGAAGTAGGGCTGCAGGTGGCGGAACATGAAATCGAGGAGGGTCTGGCCGACGCACTGGCGCGATACCGATTCGAGCATCGCCAGCCCGCGGGGCGTCATTTTGGAGCGGATGGCGTCGGCGAACTCCGGATAGGCGGCCATGACGCTGTTGAGCGCGAATCCGACAGCGCCGACGAGGACGCTGCCGTCGGCGTAGGGCAAGAGTTCCTTGAGGTTGGCCGGCGGCGCCCCGGCGTAGGTGCCCACGATATCTAGGTCAGGGGCATAGGACGAGGCCAGCTCAGCTGCCGACGCTGTCGCGCCGCCGCCCTGCGAGTACCCCCAGAACGCCACGGGCCCATGCGGATCCAATGATGTTCCGGGCAGGCGCATCGCTGCGCGGGCGGCATCGAGCACGGCCTGCCCCTCGGCCACACGGCCCACATACGTATGCATCGAGGGGGTGCCCAAGCCCTCGTAGTCGGTCATCACAATGGCGAAACCACGGGCAACCATCGTGGCGACGAACAGCTCCTCGTAGTTGAACATGATGTCCCAGCCGCCCGAATAGTGGATGCCCTGGTTGAACATTCGTGACGGGGCGCACTGATTGCCCTGGCCTTGCGTGCCGGGCGCGTAGCTGATCAGTGGCCGCGGCCCGTTGCCCGGCCATGCGTTGTAGGGCTCGAAGTAGGTGCCGGTGACCGCGATCGGATTGCCTCGGGTATCGGTGCTGCGGTACATGATTCGGGTGCCGGTGGCCATGATCGCGCCCAGCTGGCCCGACGGCTCCAGCACCAGCCGCGACGGCTCGGTCCGGATCAGCTCACCGGGCTGGCCGGGCGGCAGCGGATCCGGTGGGGTGTAGAACTCCGCGTACTGCGGTTCGTCCCCACCGTCAGCCCGCGCATATCCCACGCTGACAAGCGCTGAACCGATCACGAGCAGGACCGCGAGGACCCCCCCAAACCAGCGCATAACGAGACGGTAACAATGGAGTACCTGCCAAGGAAAGGGTAATCTCTAAGTTTTTAGAGATTGTGAGTTCTGGGTGCCGGTCAAATGCGCTTGCACCACGGTCACCGCGTCCCCGAACGGGTGACCGATCATGAAACCTTTTGGCGGAGCCCGGCTGTCGTCTCAGCGGTGATTCTGGCTGAAGAATTGCCAGATGGTGTCGGTGGCGTTGAGCGCCGCCGATGGCGCGGGAATACGCGCGAGCTTTTCCGCGAGAGGACTGGGCTCACCGCCGGGCCATTGATGGCCTGCACCCGCCACCGAGATCAACTGCACGGTGCGCCCGTCCGCGCACCCGGCGGTTTGGGTGGTCACGTCCCCGGCAGCGGTTGAGTTTGGCGGTCCGCACGCGTCAATGGAACGCCAGGTGGCGTTGACTGACTCCACCGAGGGACCGTCGACGCGCGGAGACCCATTGGCCGCGAACGCTTTTCCCGGTCCGCCGTTGTAGGGAACTCTGTCGTCGGCCGTGCCGTGGATTTGTAGAACGGATGTCGGCCGCGCTTGGGAGCAGTCGGTCAACAGGGTGCCCGCCACGGGAGCGATCGCGGCGAAGGTGTCGGTCTGGCATCCGAGTCGAAGCGCCATCATGGCCCCGTTCGACATGCCGGTGACATAGACGCGTGCGCGATCGATGGGCATCTCCTGCTCGATGGCGGCGACCATGGCGGTGATGAATCCGACGTCATCGGCGTTGATGCGCTGAGGCTCACCGCAGCACGTCCCGGCGTTCCAGGCGCGGTTGAGACCGTCGGGGTAGGCGACCAGGAAATGCCCATTGTCAGCCTCGCTATCCCAGTGATACGAACGCTCAGCCTGTGCACCGTCGCCAAAGCCGCCGTGCAGCATCACCACCAGTGGCACCGCATCGGTCAGTCCCTGCGGTCGGTACAGGTGAAAGGTCCTGCTGAACCCGCCCGACTCGACAGTCTGGGTGGACTGCCCGACCGGGATCGATTGAGAGCCGGGCGTTCCCAACGCATGTCCGCCGCCAAGGCACCCGCCGAGCACGACGACCGGAGTTGGAAGGAGACACACACTAAGTCCCCGAGCGCATCGAGATCGCATGAGCCCATCGTGGCAGCCGATTTCATATTTGACAAGTAGCTTGTCAATCTTGCTTCAAGTGGCACACTCATGGCCATGCGACGTGTTGTGCATGGCGAGTGGAAGCCCACCGTGCCGGCGCTGGTGAACTTGGTGGCCGCGTCGGGGGCGCCCCACTTGAGAGCGGCGTTTGCCGCGGCAGGACTCGACGGGATCCGACCGGCGCAAGCGGTGGCGCTGGTGCCGCTGGCAGCCGGCGGACTGCACGCATCGGATCTCGCCGACCAACTTAAGGTGAGCAGGCAGGCGGTAGCCCAGGGGATAGCAGCCCTGGAGCGACACGGTTATGTCACTCGAGTGCCCGACCCCGTCGACGCCCGAGCTCGAATCATCGAGCTCACGCCGCGCGGTCAGCAAGCCCTGCGCGTGATGCGTTCCAACGCGCTCGATTTGGAGAAACGATGGCAGCAGGTCCTCGGGGAGCGACGATTGGGCGAATTGCGCGAAATCTTGCAGATGTTGCTCGCCAGTGAGAGCGAGGAAGCGGGCGAGTGACGCCTGCTGAAAATCCCAGCTCCTGACGGGTCTTCACGGCGTAGGTTCTACCCCAGGACAATGAACAGGAGTCCGCCGTGCCCATATTCATGGTCGAGCGCAACTTTGCCGAGGAACTGGAACCCAGCTTCGACGCTGCTGATGGAATCAATCGGATCAACGCCGAGGAGGGCGTTCGCTGGATGTACTCATTCCTGTCGGCGGACAAACGAAAGACGTACTGCCTTTATGAGGCACCGTCCCCGGAGGCCATCAAAACCGCGGCCGCGCGTGCGGGTCTTCCCGCCGATGTCGTCGTCGAGGTAGGCGATCGCATAATGCCGAACGGTGCACTATCCGACATCTGAAGCCCTCACCCGAGCAGCTCGTGATCGGCGGCATACATCGCCGCCTGCGTACGGTTCGCGGCGCCGGTCTTGATCAGGATGCTGCGCACATGGTTGGCGGCCGTGTTGGTGCTGATGTAGAGGCGTTGGCCGATCGCCCGATTACTCAGCCCCTCGGCTAGCAGCCGCAGCACTTCGACCTCCCGGTCCGTCAGACCGTCCGGACCCGTTGTCAGCAACGGATCCACCAGGTCGAGGACGCGGGCCTGACCGATCGGCGTGGCGATGGCGCGGGCCTCGTCGGCCAGGCGCCGGGCCTCCTCGGTGCGATGGCGTGAGGCCGCAAACAACGCTTGCCGGGTCAGCGTCTCCGTGATATGAACCACCGAGCCCATCCGCCGGTCCATCTCGAGTGCCGCGCCGAAATGACGCTCGGCCGCACCGTCGTCACCGCCAAGCGCCGCGATCCGGGCGAGATATCGGTCGGCACTGCCGAACAGTGCGACGAACTGACCGGCCACCAGGTTCTTGCCGACATAGCGGGCGACGAAAGGGCGCAGTGTGTGGACCGCTTCGCGGTTCCCCAGCTCCAACGCCGCCTCGACCATGAACACCAGCTCCATCGGCCACTGCGCCTCATCGGTGTGATCACCGAGATTACGGTTGAGCAGCCGGTTCAGCGCGCGGGTCATGCCACGTTCGCACTCGAGCTCGGTATACAGCGCTAGCAGGCCGGGCACCCAGCGTCCGGCGAATGTCTCGCTGCCGTCGACGAACCCGGCGAATCTCTTTAGGTCTGAAGTTTCGCGGTGGATCATGAACATCTGGACCCCGTGCGAGCCCTCGGTGTCGTCTTCGCCGAACGAATGACCCGTGCGCAATGCGATGTCGGCCCACCGTTCGGCGCCGGCGAAGTCGCCGCGCAGATAGGCCAGCGCTTGCTCGACGCACGCGCCGACGAAGCCGAACACGGGTTGTCCGCAGGCTTGGGCCGCTCGCCGCATATCGGCGGCCGATGCGGCCAGGCCGTCGGGTCGGCCGGCCAAATAGCTGACCATGGCGCGGAAATGTGAGGCCGCCCCCAGCGCCTCGTAGTCGCGGCGCGATATCGCGATTCGCGAGGCCTCGGCTGAACGCTCCAATTGGATTTCGCACATCTCCGGGGTGAGACCGTGCCACAGACTTGTCTTCAGAGTGTGCAGCATCAGCGCTGGATCGTCGGCGACCCGCGCGCGGTCGATGGCGCTGTGGCCGATTTCGCGGGCACGCGCCGCCTCGCCGGCGAAAGCCAGCGCTCGTCCGAAACTGCCGAGAGCCTGCACGTAGCGTGGGTCGTCGGTATTCAACCCGCAGGATTCCAGCGCCGACGCCAGCAGGTCGGCAGCCTTCGAGTCGGCCTGGCCGCGACGCCAATTCGCGTCCTCGTAGCCGACGGCCGCCTCCAGCCGGATGAGCGGGTCGTCCATCGCGCTGATGCGTTCGTAGATGGCCCGCGCCTGGGCGAAATCACCGGCGCGTACATGGTTCGTGGCCGCATCGAGGTCCATCCTTGCCCGATCCGCGAGGCTCAGCGCGGGAAGCGACGCTGCCCGCTCGAACCATTTCGCCGCGTCCTCATAGGCCAGGCTCTGTTCGGCCATGCGGGCCGCCTGACGCGCGTATCGCAACGCCTGCTCGTGGTAGCCCAGCACGTGCGCCCGCAGGTAGTGGTTCGCCAGGCGGGGAACAACCGATGGGTCCGCGCGCCCCTCGAGCGCTTCGGCGGCGCGCGCGTGCATGATCCGAAGCCGGGACGCCGCCATCCCGCTGATGACGGCCTCGCGGGTGAGCGCGTGGACGAACGAGAACTCGCCATCGGAGTCCTGAACTGCCCGGACCAGCCCGACGGCTTCGGCAGAATCGATGGCTGCCAGCGTCGCGGTGAGGTCGGTCTCGCAGGTCGCGATGAGCGCGGGCAGATCAAACGTTTGACCCAACACCGCTGCCTGCTCAATGACCCCTCGGACGCTGGCACCCAGTCCGCCAAGGCGGCGGGCGATGGCATCTCCGATCGATGCCGGGACGGTCTGTTGCACACTCAAGGTGTCTAGCCCGCCCCGCATTTCCAGGTCATTGACCAGTTCGGTCAAGAAGAACGGATTGCCGCCGGTCTTGTCACGCAGCAGGGCAGCGGCCGTGCGCACCGACGCAGGAGCCAGCTGCTGGGTTCGGCTGACGAACTCGGCGATCGCCTCGGTGTCCAGGCCTGCGAGATCCAGGCGCCGGACACCGTCGAACCGGTGCAGTTCGGCCAGCCGGGTGGTGAGCTCGTCGGAGCGGTCCGGCGGGGTCGTGCGGAACGTGGCCACCACCAGCATGCGGACGTCGGCGCAGCCGATCAGCACGTGTTCGAGCATCACGAGGGTGGGCAGCTGCGCCCAATGCAGGTCGTCGAGGATCAACGCAATCGGGCGATCGCTGGCCAGATGCCGCAGGAAGCCAGTCAACGCGTCGAAAAGCGCCTGCCGGGCTGTGCCGACGTCCTGCGCGGGGACGGTATCGGGCAGATGCCGATCCACTTGGGTTGAGAGCCGCCGTAGCTGGGGCCCGGCGTCGGCCAGTGGGTCCGCCACCGAACCCGGTGGAGCGGCGATCAACAGGCGATCCAGCGCTTCGGCGAACGGTGCGTACGGAACGTCCGCGTCCGCCGTCGAGCTGCCCACGAGCACCGCGACGCCGTGGTCGGCCAGCGTGCCGGCGACCTCGGCGGCCAGGCGCGTCTTGCCGGCCCCGGGTTCACCGCCGATGAATACCGCCTGGCGGTTGCCGCTCTCGACCCGCTCCCAAGCCTGCTCGAACGCCGCGAGTTCGGCGGCGCGACCCACGAGCGGGCCGCGGCGACGTGCGATCAGTTCGGCTGGTAGCGGTGGCGGCACCCACTGCGCCATGCTCTTAACGTAATCGCGCTGGTGTTGGCCGGTCGATAGTCAGATCTGATTATCGTGGGGTGCCTCGGAATTGCTTCGTTGTGGTCATGACACGCGGCCTCCTCGCCTCGTAGCGTCGTGGCATCAAGACGTGCGAAGCAACAGGAGGTGCGGGCCATGAACCTGACAACCGCAACCGACGAATTACGCACCAGGCTGGGCGCGGAGGTAATCCTGCCCGACGACCTTGGCTACGACGAGGCTCGGGCGCTCCACAACGCCATGATCGACAAGCGGCCGGCGGTGATCGTGCGCTGCGGATCCGCGGCCGACATCGTGGGCGCTCTCGAATTCGCGCGGACGTCGAACCTCGCGGTCGCCGTCCGCGGGGGCGGCCACAACGGCCCCGGTTTCGGCACTGTCGAGGGCGGCCTCGTCATTGATCTGTCGCCAATGACCCGCGTCGAGGTGGACGCCGACCGGCGCACCGCCCGGGTCCAAGGCGGCGCGACATGGGCACACGTGGACGGCGCGACCCACGCGCACGGTCTGGCGACGCCGGCCGGCATCATCTCCACCACCGGCGTCGGCGGCCTTACTCTCGGCGGCGGCCACGGCTACCTATCCCGCAAGCATGGCCTGACCATCGACAACTTATTGGAGGCCGAGGTCGTGCTGGCCGACGGTCGCGTGGTGACGGCGTCCGAATCTGAGCACCCTGACCTGTTCTGGGCGCTGCGCGGCGGCGGCGGAAACTTCGGCGTGGTCACCTCGTTTACGTTCCGCTTGCATCCGGTGCACACCGTGATCTGCGGTCCCACAGCGTGGCCGTCATCGGCCACCGCCGACATCTTGGGGTGGTTCCGGGACTTCCTCCCGGCGCAAGACGAGGATCTGTACGGGTTTTTCGCAAGCATGACCGTCCCGCCGGTGGCGCCGTTCCCCGAGGCGTTCCACCTGCAGAAGGCGTGCGCTGTGGTTTGGTGCTACACGGGCGATCCGGCCCGGGCCGACGAGGCGTTCGCGCCGGTCCGGCAGATGGAGCCGGCCTTCGAAGGCCTTATTGCGGCCCCCTATCCCGCGCTGCAATCCACATTTGATGCCCTGTATCCGAAGGGACTGCAGTGGTATTGGCGTGGGGACTTCTTCCGGACGGTGGCCGACGGTGCGGTTGAAGCCCATGCCCGCTTCACCGAAGAACTGCCCACCATGCATTCCCTGATGCACCTGTACCCAATCGACGGCGCGGTCCATCGGGTCGGCCAAACCGAAACAGCCTGGGCGTATCGGGACGTCAACTTCTCACAGGTCATCGCGGGCGTCGATCCGGACCCGGCGAACGCGGAAGTCTTGAAGCGCTGGACGGCGGACTACTGGGACACCACCCACCCGTACTCGGCCGGCGGTGCTTACGTCAACTTCATGATGGACGAGGGTCAACAGCGAGTCCGGGCGACCTACGGTCCGAATTACCAGCGGCTCAGCGAGATCAAGGCGCAATACGATCCGAGCAACGTGTTCCACATCAACCAGAACATCCTGCCAGCCGGATCGCCTGAGACCGAATGACCGCAACTGCCCGCCAAGTTGTCGCGCAACGGGGCTGACACGCTTGGTGAGGTCGCTGGGAGCCACGAAAGCCAGATGCCGTCGAACCGGGTGCTTATAAACAACTTTCAGCTTTCTTAGTCGACACTATGACTGGCGGAAAGCACTGTTCATTTGTTGTTTGAAGGCGTGGTCGAAACGGCGGTAGGTGCTACGCAACGTGTGCCCGGGCCAATGGTCACCAATGAGCTCGACTGGCAGCAGCGGGTCGAGCTGAAGATGTCGGACCACAGCAATCGACAATGCGAACTCGTACGTGAAGCTTTCGGTCGAATCGTCCCGTTTGCTCGGCTTGAGTTCGACGTTCATGGCCTCGATGAGCGCCCTAGCATCGTCTGTCCACGCATCGAGGGAAAAGAGTGATCGCACCTTGTCGGCGGTTATGTCCGTGGCGGCGCCGTGGAAGTGGGTGCACTGCTGGTCCAGCACCGCCCTGGATGTCGGAAAGCGTTGCGGGTCAAGGTTGTCCGGACGAATCCACACGCCCTCCCGAAGCTCGGCCAAATGCAGCGCCGTCGCTGCTTTCCTGAGCTCGAGACGATCGGTTGCCGACCTGCGCTCCAACGAGACGATCGCCAGTTCCCATGTTCCGTCCCATCTGGGCGCGGCCACGTCGTCGATCCGGGACGCCTCGTCGACACGCTGACGGCGCTCCAACAAGCGCCCGGCGAGCGTGTAGCTGCCATCGTCGCCGGTGAGTTCGCCATTCGTGACCATCCGCCAAAGGCAGGTGCGGGCCGCGCCGGCGCTGATGCCGAACAAAGAGGCCACCGCAACCAGCTCCGCGACCGTGAGGCGGGCTTGGTCAGATCCCAACAAAGCCGACGCGAGCACCGAGCGCGCGCTGAGCGGCCGATTGCCGATCAGATCGCTCACGCGGGATTGGGGTACAGCGGGCACGCGTCTATCTTCGCCGATGGCCCGTATATCACTAAATAGTTGACACGTGACATCCATAGTGTGATACTGACACGCATGAGCTCCCCGACGAAGTCGGTGCTTGCTGATGATGTGGAGATCGTTCGGCGCATCCACGCCCATATCGACGCCGGCACCACCGACGAGGGGGAGAGTTGGCGTGAGCCCGTCGAAAATTACCTGAACCCAGGCCGGTTCGCCGAAGAGCTCCGGATGCTGCGCACGATGCCGAGCGTGTTCGTTCCCGCCGCGACCATCCCCAACCCGGGCGACCACGTCGAACGAGTCACCTTCGGAGTCCCCTTATTCGCTGTGCGGGGGCCCGACCAACGGGCACGGGTGTTTCGCAACGCGTGTCGGCATCGTGGTTTTACCCTCGTCGAGGAGGCCGGCTGCTCCCACGCGCTGGTGTGCCGCTACCACGGCTGGACGTATCGCCTGAACGGCTCTCTCTCGCATGTTCCCCACGCCGACGCCTTCCCCGATCTGGACATGTCGACGCATGGTCTGGTCGAGGTCGCGAGCCGCGAAGTGGACGGACTCATCGTTATCGGCGCGCTCGACTCCGTTGACGCCGGCCCGCAAACCTGGGTTGACGAGGCGATGGCCTGGCTGGCCGACGGGGCTCCGTGGCGGGGCAAACTGCTGCCGGCTGAGCGACTCGTGTTTACCGAGTCGACACCGCGAGCGATGAACTGGAAGGTGCTGGTCGAGCAGTTCCTGGAGGGCTATCACATCCGCTCCACGCACAAGGACACTTTCTTCCCAGTGCAATACGACGACCTCAACGTGGTCGAGACATTCGGCCCGAACAGTCGAATCACGTTCCCGTACCGCAATATTGAACGGCTGCGCGACCGTCCGGAGACCACCTGGACGACCGACGCGCGGGTGACATATGTGTATCAGCTGTTCCCCAACGTTATGGTGGCGACGTTCCCGGGCCTGGTGCTCATGATCGCGATCGACCCGGTAGATGTCGACCACAGCACGGTCGTCATCTATTCGATGGTTAGGCCTGACGTCGCCGAACGAGCGTCGGTCGATTCGCCGAGAAACCCGGCGGGAGCGGGTAGCTTCATCGCGCGCGGTGCAGTGGAAGACAACGAGATGTCGGCGGGTGTACAACGCGGATTGCACGCGGGCGCAAACGAGTTCGTGGAGTTTGGACGGCACGAGAGCGCGATCGGGCACTTCCATGCCACCCTTGATGAGCGTCTGGCTCGATTAGCTACCGCCCTGGCTCAGCATCCGGGGTGACGTTATCCATCTACGCCGCAACGATGTTCACCGACCTCAGGAGTCGAATGGCGCTAGTCGCACGGCTAGCGGCAATCCACAGCGAACGAGGAGCCCAAAGCGTCCCGCCGGCACCGCCGTCGCCTCCGCACGCATCATGCCAACGAGTTCCCTTTTGAAATCACCTCTTGGGTAACGGCGCAGCACCTCTTCGACGTCCGCATCGCTCCTATCGGACGGATGCAGCCACCGCTACGGAGTCTTGAGGAACACGTCGTTGAGGGTGACGGTGCGAAGGTTGCGGTCGCGGATGATCTCGACGAGTTGCGGGTAGACGTGCGTAACGGGCAGGTGATTGAGGTGCCCGATAACGATGGACTGCGGAGTGAAGTACTGATCGGCCATCTTCACGATGTAGTCCTCGGTGATCAACGTGGAATCCGACAGCGAACCGCGACCATAACGTTGGGACGGTGTAGCCGAGGTCGGCCGCCACAGCGTCAACGGCGGCATTGCGCCTTGCATAGGGTGGCCGCCAGTACGGTTTCGCGCCGATGCCGTAGGTCTTTTTCAGAAATTCGTCGTTGCGGGTGAGCTGTTGGGCGATCTGCTCTTTCGTCAGGGTGGTCAAATCCGGGTGCGACCAGGTGTGGTTGCCGAGTTGGATCTGCCCGGAGTCCACCAACGGTCGAAGTATCGCCAGGTTGTCGGTCCAGGAGCTGTAGATCCCGTTGACGAAAAATGTCAGCCGCACACCGGTGTCCTTGGCGAACTGTGTGTAGGCACGCACTACATCACTGTTGACGCCGTCATCGACGGTCAGCGCAAGCAAATCACCTTGGCCGGGAATCTTGGTCAGTGCACCACCACCGGGCAGCGGGATGCGAGCACTCGGCGGTGGAGGCGGTAACAAGGCTGCTGGGGCGGTAGGGCCGGAGGTCGCCACCTCAGCCGGAGGTGTCTGGGCGAACGTCCGGGGTTGCGGGTCGACCACGAGCCGAGCCGCGCCCACGCCGGCAACAGTCGCCGCCGCCAGCGCCCCGAGGAAGCGACGTCGATTCAGCTCTGATGCGGCACGGCCCCCACCAAAACCCCCCGCAACGGGGACGGCGAATCCGACGCGATTCTTCGCGGGTCGCTTGCGGTGCGATGTTGGAACACGCGACCCCGCGCCAGGGGTACCCCTGTTGCCAAACTCCGCCACCACAGCAGCGAACCGTACCACTAGCAGCGCCGATATGTCGGATTCGTTACGGGAGGGTCAGCTGTGACTTCAGCTCGATCAGGTTACAAGTCGGCATACGCGGCTCACCGATATGATCTCCGGCACCGGCGGTCGTCAAAGAAACAACCCCGATGCTGGGTTAATGAGGCGCCCCGCCGCCGCGTTGCGGTAACTGGACGGGGTCGGTGTCGGGGGTTCCCAGCGTCGCAGCCAGCCACGGCAGCGATGCGGCGAACGCCTGGGCGGCGAACGGCCAGTCATGCTTGCCCGGTTGGGTAACCACCGCGCATGTGATCCCGTTGGCGGAGGCGACGGCGCACAGCGCGTTGGCGGCGGCGTCCTGGCCTTCTGGGTTGGCGGCGGGGTCGGTGCCCGCAGTGCTGAGGGTGGGATTGGCTTCCTGGGCGAAGTTGCGCGGACCGGACGATGCGGGGACGTCGAACCAACCCGATACGCCGGTGTAGTGACCATGCCGAGTGATGACGGTGGCCGGGTCGTAAGCAGCCCAGGCGGCCGCGTTGCCGCCGAACAACCGGGCGATGGTTTGGTCCTTCGTGCCGACATCGGGGCTGCGGTCGCCGGCGATGTCCACAAATGCGCTGAACATGTCTGGATGCATGACGGTCAAGTCAACGGCGCAGGTACCGCCCATCGACCATCCGGCGATGCCCCAATTGGCACGGTCAGCGCTCACCCCGAAGTTTGAGACGATGAAGGGAACAACATCTTTCGTTAGATGATCGGCGGCGTTGCCGCGGCTTCCGTTGACGCATTCAGTGTCGTTGTCGAACGTGCCAGTGGCATCAACGAACACCAGTGCCGGGGCGAAGCCGTGATGATGGGCGGCGAAGTCATCGATGGTGTCGAAAGCGCCGCCGGCGCGCAGCCAGTCGGCAGGGGTATTGAACGCGGAACTGATCACCATTACCACCGGCAGCCGGGGCGGTGGATTGCTGCCGAACCACGCGGGAGGCAGATACACCAGTTCCTGGCGGTGGGGAAAGTGCGACGCGTCGGCGCTGATTGTCACGGGCACCACGACGCCCTTGGTCGGCTTGGTCCCCTCGAGCTGCATCGCGGTGACCCGCAGCCGATCAATTTGATCGGGCAAGGGCGCCGATGTCAGCTGATTCCATGCGACGAGCACCGTGGGGAAATAGCCGACCCAACCGTTCAAGGCCAAGCTCGCGCACAACACGCACAGGGGTACCGAAAGCACCGCCAGCCCGCGTCGCCACCAGCGGGCACCCGGCCATCCGAGCAAAAGCACCGCGACCGCCAGTCCGCTCATCGCTATCCATAGCCACAGCGACGCTGGTGCCGGGTCCCCGGCCACGCCTATCGACGTGATGTACCAATGCGACAGCGCCGTCACCAGCGCCGCGACGCCCAGCGCCACGGGTAGTGCCCAGCCACGCCAACGTCGCCTGCGCCATCCGATCGCGCTGATCACCACGAGCAGTGCGAGCGCCTGCACCGCCGTCGGCAACCAGCCGCGCAGCAAGGACAGCTGTCCGATGAAGTTGGGCAACGGTCGTGACCTTCGCTAAATCCGATCGTTCCGCGAGGCTGACTTGAGGCTTAGTTGTTGATCAACCCACCGGTCATGGTCGCCGATCACGGTAGGTCGGACCAACTATCCCATACCATCCCCACCCACAAGTCCCCATTGTTGCGTGTAGCCCTATGACATCTGTGTGGGTTATCCGTCTTTGATGACGCTGGTGAACGAGCGCACGGGGCCCTTTATCGTGGGTCAATCGGATAATCCGGAACACGAATCGGCGGCGGAGGTCGGATGGGGTCAGCACGATTCTGCCGGGCCTGCGGTCTGGGCCTGCGGCAGGGCGCCCGATTCTGCGACGGATGCGGTGCGCAGGCGGGGGCCGACTCCGATTTTGCCGAATACAAGCAGGTGACGGTGATGTTCGCTGACGTGGTGGGGTCGATGCGGATCGCATCGACCCTCGGCCCGGAGCGGTTGCGCGAGATCATGGCCGAGCTGATGCATCGCGGCACAGCGGTGGTGCAACGCTATGGGGGCACCATGGACAAGTTCACCGGCGATGGACTCATGGCGATGTTCGGGGCGCCGGCGGCGCTCGAAGACCATGCCCTTCGTGCCTGCCTGGCCGCGTTGGCGATCCAAGACGAGATTCAGCGCCTGGCCGCCGAGGTCGATCGCCGCGACGGTGTTGCGCTGCAGTTGCGGATCGGGCTGAACTCGGGTCAGGTGATCGCCGGTGAAATGAGCTCTGGCCGGGGCGGTTACGCCGCAATCGGAGAGCAGGTCGGACTTGCGCAACGGATGGAGTCGGTGGCGCCCGCTGGTGGGGTGATGCTCAGCCAGTCCACCGCGAGGTTGGTCGAACACGCCGCGGTGCTGGGAGAGCCCGAACAGGTGCACATCAAGGGCGCCGACAATACAGTGCTTGCGCGTCGCCTGCTGGCAGTGGGCGCTGAACACATCCAGCTCGGCCGGCGGGAGCCGACTCTGATCGGGCGCGAGGCGGAGATGAACACCATCGCCGAGCTGCTGGATCAATCAATCAACGGCGTTGGGTGCGTCGCCACGGTGGTGGGGTCCCCCGGCGTCGGTAAAAGCCGGACGGTTGGTGACACGGCCAAGCTGGCTACCGCCCGCGGTGTTGCGGTGTACTCCACTTTTTGCGAGTCGCATGCGCGCGAGGTGCCCTACCGTGTGGTGGCCCGGCTGCTGCGGGCGGTGTTCGCTGTCAGCGACCTCGCGCCGGATGCCGCCCGGGCTCGGGTGCGTGCGCGGCTCCCGGACGCAAACCCAGGGGATCTGCTCCTGCTGAACGACCTGCTCGGTATCGGCGACGCGGGGGTGGCTCTGCCCGCCATTACCCCCGATGCCCGCCAGCGCCGGTTAGCTGCCCTGTTGAAGGCCGCCGTGTTCGCACGGAAGACACCGACGCTGTACGTCATCGAGGATGCGCACTGGATCGACGAGGCCAGTGAGTCCATGCTCGCCGAATTCATCGCCGCGGTGCCGTTGACCCGGTCGCTGGTCCTGATCACCCATCGTCCCGAATACCGGGGCGCTTTGTCGCGGGCACCGGGTGCTCGGACGATCGCGCTGGCACCGTTGACTGTGGCACAGACGGTGGCGCTGACGACTGCGCTGCTGGGCACCCACCCGTCGGTCACCGGGTTGGCGGCTCACGTCGCCGAACGAGCCGCCGGGAACCCGTTCTTCGCCGACGAGATAGTGCGCGACATGGCAGAACGCGGCGTACTCGATGGCGATCGCGGCGCCTATTTGTGCCGCGCCGATAGCGCCGACATCAGCGTGCCCGGCACACTGCAAGCCGCGATCGCCGCCCGCATCGACCGCCTCGGCGCACCTGCCAAACATGCCTTGTACGCCGGCGCCGTCATTGGCGCCCGGTTCAGCCCCGATCTGCTGAGCACCATCCAGCCCGAGGCCGGTGCAGGCAAGACCGCTGTCGCCGAGCTCCTCCGGGTTGAGCTCATCGACCAGGTGCGCGTTGCCCCGCGCGCGGAATATGCGTTCCGGCATCCCCTGATCCGCGCCGTGGCCTACGAATCGCAACTGAGGACCCGCCGCGCCGAGATCCACCGGCAGGTGGCGGCGGCCATCGAGAAGAACGACCCCGACTCGGCCGACCAGAACGCGGCGCTGATCGCCGAACACCGTGAGGCCGCCGGCGATCTGCGTGCCGCCTTCGGCTGGCATATGCGCGCCGGAGCATGGTCGATCAGCCGCGACCTAGGACGATGCTGAATAACTCGTCCAACGCTGGTCGTGTCTGACGGCTGCGCGCGGTGTGGCGTGTGATGATGTTGTGGTGCAAGGGATTACCCGGTCGGATCGGGAGTTGTTGGACGCGCAGGCGCTGGTCGGGGAGCTGGTGCCGTCGGGGAGTGTGTTCGCGTTTTTAGCCGAGCACCGCCACGAGTTGTTCCCGGATTCGTTCATCGCGGACCTGTTCTCCTCCTCGACCGGGCGGCCGTCGCTGCCGGCGGATCTGGTGGGGTCGGTGCTGGTGCTCAAGGAACTCTACGACCTGTCCGACCCGCAGACCGCCGACGCGCTGCGCTATGACATCCGCTGGAAGGTGGCGTGCGGGCGGTCGCTGACGCAGACCTCGTTCGACCCGTCCACGCTGGTGTACTGGCGGAAGCGGATCGCCGCCTCCGATCGCCCGCACCGGGTGTTCGACGCGGTCGCGCGGATCGTCGCCGACACCGGGATCCTGCGCGGCCGTCGCAAGCGGTGCGCGGATTCGACGGTGTTCGACGACGCGGTGGCCACCCAGGACACGGTGACCCAGCTGGTGGCGGCGATGCGCAAGGTGGCGCGGCTGGTGCCCGGCGCGCAATCGGTGATCGAGCGGGTCGCGAGGCGCGACTACTCCAAGCCGGGCAAGCCAGACATCGACTGGGACGACCCGCAGGCCAAGCAGGATCTGGTGTCGGACCTGGTCACCGACGCGGTGGCGGTGCTGGGCGAGTTGTGTGGCGTGGACGCGCCGCATCGGGAGGAGGCCGCGGCGGACGCGTTGGGGCTGCTGGCACTGGTGGCCGGCCAGGACGTGGAGCCCGCCGAGGGCTTCGATGGCACCGACGGGCGGTGGCGCATCGCGCGGCGGGTGGCGCCGGATCGGGTGATCTCCACCGTCGATCCCGAGGCCCGGCACACCCGCAAGTCCAAGTCCACCCGGCGCGACGGTTTCCGGGCCCATCTCAGCGCCGAGCCGGAAACCGGGTTGATCACCGACACGGAACTGACCAGTGCGGCCGGCGACGAAGGCAGCGACCCGGTGGTTGGGCAGGCGATGATCGCACGTGACCGCTTCCACCGCCCCCAGGCCCAGACCGCGCACCCGGACGCGGGCGGTGATGTCGCCCCCGCCGACGAGCCGCAGGCCGACCGGCCCGGCGGCGATGAGGCGGTCCTCGCCGAGCCCGGGTCCGGCGGCACCGCCGCGGCGGCTGCCGGTGACGGCGGTGAGATCACCACCGCGGGAACCGATTCTGCAGAGGCGACCGCCGCGGCCGGCGAGAAGGGCGCGGGCCTGCGGGTGTACGGCGACTCGGCCTACGGCACCGGAGCCGCCCGCGCCGCCTATCGAGACGCCGGTCACGAGGCGGTGATCAAGCCCAAGCCGCTGCGTCCGGCCGTCCCCGGCGGGTTCACCCTCGACGATTTCACCGTCGATGAGCTGGCCGGCAAGGTCACCTGCCCGGCCGGGCACACCCGGCCGATGAGCCCGAAACGGACGGTGACCTTCGGCGCGTTGTGCGTCGGCTGCCCGCTGCGGCAGCGGTGCACCAGCGCCGCCGACGGCCGGTCGATGAGCATCCACCCGCACGAGCAGCTGCTGCGCGCCGCCCGCGCCCAAGCCCGCACCCCGGAATTCAAGCACGACTACCCGACCCGATCGAGCGTGGAGCGGATCATCGCCTGGGTCGCCACCCAGCGCGGGCGCCGGGTCAGGCTGCGCTACCTCGGCGTCGCCAAAAACCATGCCTGGCTGCGGAACCGGGCCGCCGCGATCAACCTGCGCACCCTCCTCAACGCCGGCCTCACCCGCCGCGACGGGGCCTGGGCCCTGGCCTGACCGCGGGGGCCGCAGTGGCTCTTGATCGAGACCCGGGCCATGCCCAAACTGGTATCGGCGGGAAGAACGACCACGTTGTCGACCAATCAGGTCTGACCTACTACCAAATAGACGGCCTTGTCGGCGTTCTTCCCGCCCCTACCGCGAACGTTGTTCAGACGCCTCCTAGCCGCAGCCCGGATCAGCTGGCAGCGCGCCCGTCAGGTCGCCGACAGGCTGCCCGCCGACGACCCCGACCGGACGGCGCAGCGGATCGCACCCCGGGCCCTGATATGCGGGACCATGTGGATGGCCGGCGGCAGCATCGCCGACACCGGCTTCGACGAACTCAGAGAGTTGTGCGTGGCCAGTGGCGATCGGGCATCATTGGCGGTCGGCATGGCGGGTCAGGTTGCGGCGCTCGCGGGGCATCAGCGGTTGCGTGAGGCGGCCCATCAGGCCTCGAAGTTGATCGCGCTGGTCGAGGAGATCGGCGATCGGGCTTTGATCGTCAATCTGCTCTCCGCCGCCATCTATGCGAAGTCAGAGGTTGGCGAGGTGACGGAGGCGTTGCGCCTGGCCCAACGGGTGATCGACCTCTCGGACGGTGATCCCCCCTTGAGCCACCTGGTGATGGGGTCACCACTGGAGATGGCGACCAGAAACCGCGGCCTTACCAGACTGTGCCTTGGCATCCGGGGGTGGAGATCCGATTTCGACGAGGCGGTCCGGCTCGGAGCCTCGTTCACCGCAATGAGCCATGCCGGGGCGATCCTGTACAAGTACGTGGTTGCCGTCCCGGTCGGCGCGCTGCCTGCCGATGCGGTGGCTCTGCGCGAGACCGCCGATGCACTGCGAATCGCCGAGCAAGCTGGCGACGACTACACAATGGCGCTCGCCCAGCTCGCGCGAGGCCTGGTGTTGGTCCACCACGGTGGTCCCCGCCGCAAGGAGGGCCTCAACCTGCTGACCCAAGCCCGCGACGCCGTCCTGAGCAGGGGTTTCACCGTCAACGCGATGGCGGTTGTCGATCCCGAGATCGCGAGGGAGAAGGCCCGAAACGGCGATCTCGACGGAGCCATCGAGCTGGCCAGATCGGCCATTGACGACATGTTCGACCGGGGTGCGATGTTATTGCGGGGCGTTGCCACCACGGTGCTGGTCGAGGCGTTGTTGGAGCGCGGCGCCGGCGGCGATCTAGACGAGGCGCAAGCCGCCATTGATCGGCTGGCCGCCGTACCGACCGACCCAGGTTTCGTGCTGCACGAGCTCCCGCTGCTGCGCCTTCGGGCGCTGGTAGCGCGGGCGCACGGGGACGACGCGGCCTGCGGCGAGTTCATGCAGCGCTATCGCGCGAAGGCGGCGGCGGCTGGATTCGGTCCGCTGGTCGATCCGGTCGAAGCGACGGAGTAACGCGCGAACGCTGTGTTATGTGCGCTGGAAACATGCTCTCGTCGAAGCCGTAATACTTCTGTTGGTCCGAGGTGAAGGCACCGCGAGCCGACTCGGTCGAAGGCGAGCACACGTTGCCAGACGAATCGCGGTACGCCCATGACGGGGGACCCTATCTATCTCGGGATGGTGGCGATTGGGATTTCGGCGACCGTCATTGCCGTAGGTGCGAGCCGCCGCCGATGTACCACACCTGACCAGTAATCCACTCCGCTTCGTCGGAGAGCAGGAAGGCGGTGATCCCCGCGAGGTCATCCGGCTTGCCCAGCCGGGTGGTCTTGCCGAACATGAGGAAGGCTTGCTGGAGTTGCAGGTCGTTCTGCCGTTCCTGGGTCTCACCCATCACCAGGCCGGGCATCACGCCATTGCTCCGGATATTGTGCTTGCCCCAGTTGACGGCGACGTGGCGGGTGAGATGGTTGACGGCGGCCTTGGATGCGCCGTAGGCGACATGTTGCGGGTCGCTACCCAGTGCGGCACCCGAGGAGGTGTTCACGATGCTGCCGCCGCCTTGGGCAAGCAGGTGAGGGAGAACCGCGCGGATTGTGCGGACGTAGCCCAGCAGGTTGACGTCGAGGGTGCGCAGCCAGACATCCATGTCGGTATCCAGAATTGTGGTGTCACGACCCAGGTTGTGATCGGAGAGGTCAGCACCGACGTTATGCAGGCCGTGAAGTCCGCCGAACTCTTCGATGGTCTGGTCGACGAGATGTTGCACAGACAGTTCATCGGCGAGATCGAATTCGATGGCAATGGCACGGCCGCCGGACTGGGTGATCCGCTCGGCAGTGGCGGTGGCGCCATCGATGTTGATGTCACCGATGGCTACGCAAGCACCTTCGGCGGCGAGACGTTTCGCGGTGGCCGCGCCGATTCCGGTGGCGCCTCCAGCGATCAAGAATGTCTTGCCCTTCAGGCCGCGCATCAGACGTAGCTCACGCCGATATCAACCGAAACCTGAGTTGCGGTAACCAATCTGGATTGGTCGGAGGCCAGCCAGGCGACAGCGTCGGAGATGTCTTCGGGTTGGGCAATGCCTTCAGGCAGCAACGGTTTGTGCATGCCCCGAAGGTGCGGGTAGGTGTCGGCGGCCGATTGAAGCGCTTCACGCATCCTTCCGGTGCCCATGGGAGTGGCGACCGCTCCCGGGTTCAGGCTGTTGACCCGGATATTGTGTCGGCCGAGTTCGGCGGCGAATGCGCGTGCCATCCCGACGACGGCGTGTTTGCTTGCCGTGTAGTGGATCATGAACGACTGCATTTTGATGCCGGCAGCGGATCCGATCAGGATGATCGATCCGCCGCGACCGCCGTCGATGATGTGATGAGCACCAGCCATCACGGTGTTCCAGGTGCCAATCACGTTGGTGTCGATGGTGTCTCGGAACGCTTGGGGGGTGATTTGATCCCAGGGTGCGGGACTGCAGATCCCCGCATTGGCGACGATCACGTCGAGACGACCCAGTCCATCCACAGCCTCGTCGACGGCAGCTTTGAGTGCGTCGAGGTCGCGGATGTCAACCGCCGCGGTGATGACCTTTCTGCCGTTGGCATCCACCAGCCGTGCCGTCTCCACCAGATCCTCGGGCGTCGGCGAATCGTAGGGAACGCTGGACGGCAATGGCCCGGCAATATCAAGGGCGATGATGTCGGCGCCTTCGGCGCTGAGCCGTACCGCGTGCGCCCGGCCTTGTCCCCGCGCGGCGCCGGTGATCAGCGCCACCTTTCCTGAGATTGACTGGCTCATCGGTGCTTTGGGTTCCTTTCTTGCCGATCCCTAATCGCGGACGATCTTGTCCAGCGGGTTCGAGCGTTCAAGCATGCCGTAGCTCTCCTCGCCTTCCCATGTGTAGCGCACGCCAGCTTGCTGCAGCGCGGGGAAGCTGGGCATCTCCTGTTTGAGGGCGTGCATGGAGTACATGTCATCGTTGTGATGAATGTCGTGGGTGGAAAACACGGTTTGGCCGGCGATTTCGACGACACCGTCGGCCGTCTGCAACACCAGCGAGACATCTTCGCCCAGAGGTTGGAGACGGGAAAGCCACGGGGCCTTTATCGCCCGAGCGGCGATGAGGCCGCCGTCGCCGGTGAAGATGTAACCCTCGTTGAAGGTGGGCTGGCCGTCGGGACGAGGTGGGTAGGCGATATAGCCAAACGCGCGGCCATTGGGGAATACGGCTGATTGCCAGCAGTGTCCCCAAAATCCGGCGAGCTTGCGCACACCTTGTCGGCGGATCCGCAGGCCGCTGCCGGTGAAACTACGTTGCTCGCCGGCGGCACGGAAACTGCCGGTGGCGGTGAACAATTGCTCATAGCGTGGCCCACCCATCAGGTTGCCCTCGACGGAAGTCTTCAGCTGTGCGCCGGCGTCGGATTGCAGCGCGCCCTGCGCCCACGGTGGCACGACCATCGTCGCCTCGACGTGAAAACTGATGTCGACCAGCGGGCCCTCCTTCTTGCCTTCGACCAAGTCGGCCGACGACGTCTGCACCGCCGGTCCGTCGTAGGACATCGTCCAGGTGGCGAATGGCTCGATGCAGCGGAACACCAGGCCGTCGGCTCCCAAGACGGTGGGTCGCCCGTCAGGTCCCGCGGCCGGCAGCGAGGGACCGTTGGTCCGTAGCCGATACACGCGCCCGTCGGGGAAGGCGACATTGACTTGGATGTCGTGGGCATCCCAGTTGGCTGCGACCGCCTCGATCCCGATGCGTGGCAGTCCGATCTCGCCGCGGTCGTCGACCACCCAGAAGCTCACGGAGTCACGCATCTCCGGATTGTCGGGACGCTCGGCGAACACGTATTCGCGGGACGGGTCGATACCGCCGCTCAGGTCAACAGCCATCAATTGTCCTTTGCCTCCCACGTTTCAGTGGGCGGTCCAACAGGATGCGCTCTTCACATAGCGCGCAAACCGAGGCCGCACCTCGTCGAAATCTATGCCGAACGCCACCGGATCGGCATGCGAGCTCGGCTCACGCTCAGCGGCGGCTTGCGCCCACCAACTCTGCATCCGGGCTTCGAACTCCTCGCCGACCGGCGCCCCCAGCCAGGCATACAAACCGGTCACCTCCCCAATCGGATCAGCCTGCATGGTGCGAAAATCGATGTCGTAGAACCGATCCTCAGCACCGTCAGCGCGGAACTGCAGTGCCCGCTCCATGCCCAACGACCAATGTTCGACGTTGAGCTGACCGATGTAGGGACGGTCGATCTCGGTGCTAAACGACCCGATGATGTCGGCATATAGATCGGCCACCGACAAGATGACATCAGTGGGATCGCGGTGTGTCATCACGAACCGCGCGTCGGGAAACACCGAATCCAGGGCATCGAGCCATAACACGTGTGACGGGCATTTCAACCGCCACGGCCGTTCGGGCTCACCCCACTGCAGCAACTTCATCACTTTGCGCTGATGCCGGTACGTTGACTCAAGGTCCGCTTCATTGACTAACCACGTTGAGTACGAGGGGATTTCGGCGAACGACTGGAACACGTGGGACTTGAAATCCAGCGCCATCAACTCATGGCACTCCATCGGGCCATGCGTATCCGCCGGAACGTGGTAGCGGGTGCCTACCATCTCGCCCTTGTCCGCGGGGATGCGCGGGTCAACACCCTGCACCGTCGAGGGTGGGGGACACGGTTGAGACGACTCCCACCGGCGCAGGTAGCGCACGTCGGGATCTTGAGCCAGCAGCATCGACAACGCGGTGGACCCGGTTCGGGGCAAGCCCAATCCAATCAGCGGCGCACGGATGGGTACGTCATCGATTTCTGGGTGCCGGCGATACCAGTCCTCGACCTGCAGGCGTTGTGACAGATACCCCACGATGCGTTGATGCAGGAACGCTTGGCCGCGATCGTGCAACCGGGCCTCGTCCCGCAGCGAGGACAACAGGATCGCCAGGCCTTCTCGGAACGAGTCCTCCCCGAAGTCGGTCAGGCCGGTCTGCGTGCTCGCCTCATCCATCACCTCGCTGGTGGATAGCACGGTTCGTCTCCTGTCGAAAATCGTTGCTGCAAAGAGGGTTAGGTGGCATTAACCCATCCACTGGCCGCCGGCGACGTCGATGGTCTGTCCGCACATGTAGTCGGCTGCCTCGGAAGCCAGGAAGGCAACCATGTTGGCGGCTTCCTCAGGCAACGAGGCGCGCCCGAGCTGGACCTGGTTAGTGATCGCCTCCTGAATGGCGCTTCGGCCGGCGCGCTGTTTGTCGTCCTGGGGATCAAGTAAGTACTGTCGCATCTCCGGTTTGATCATGATGCCCGGTGCCACCCCCAAGACATTGACGCCGCGCAGTGCGACCTCGTGTGCGAGGTTCCGGGTGAATCCGATTACCCCGGCTTTGCACGCGTTGTACACCACCAGGCCGCGCTGCTGAATGCGGCCGCCGACCGACCCGATGTTGATGATCTTCCCCGAGCCCTGCGGAAGCATGTGCTGCAGCGCGGCGTGCGCGCCGTACATCATCATGGTCAGGCTGCCGAGCACCGTGTAGTCGATTTCTTCCTTGGTCTGCATCTCGAAGGGGCCGGCAGCCACCATCACCGGGTTGTTCACCATGATGTCGAGCCCACCCAGCTCGCCGTACGCCTGCTGTACCGCGTCGTGCACCTGGTCCCAATCGGACATGTCGGCTTTAACGGGAATGGCCCGCACACCCCAGCGCTGCTCGACTTCGCCGGCACGGCGCTGCACCTTTTGGAAAGTCCGGCCGATCAGAGCCACATCGGCACCACAGCCGGCGAGACGGTTGGCGATCGCCTGACCCAGGCCGTCGCCGCCGGCACCGGTGACGAAGGCCTTCTTGCCCGACAAGTCCATCAGTTCAGTCACCCGTTTGCCGATGATGTGCTCCGGCAGCCGGTCCAATCCCAGCAATTGCACCCAGTCCTGCTCGTCTTGAAGCGTCATCATCGACCTCTCGCAGTTGAACGACTCGACTCGCCAGCCAGACCGAGACGGCATCGCTTCACGACACCGTCCTCACATCGCCGACGATATGGCGGCATCGGGGCTATCAGGTAATACCAATTCGGGAAATGAGTCATGCCGATTCTGTATGGCTGGTAGATGTGGTAGCGATGGATACCCACCGGCTCAAGTACTTCCTGCGCATCGCCGAAGAAGGCTCGATCACCCGGGCCGCCACCGCGCTGGGAATTGCTCAACCCGCGCTGAGTCGCCAGGTCCGGCTTCTCGAAGAAGACCTCGGAATCACTTTGTTCCATCGGACCCGGCGGGGCGTGCATCTGACCGAGGAGGGCGAACGCTTACGCTCCTCGACGGCTGCACCGCTGCGCCAGTTGGAGCTCGCCGTCCAGTACGCCGGGTCACCCTTGGCCCGGATCGAGCGTGGACTGCTATTCGGAATGGTGCCCACTACCGCCGGCGTGCTGGCAGCACCGCTGCTAGCCAGCCTTGGCGCTGCGTTCCCCAACGTGCACTTCCACGTCGCCGTTGCCGACACCGACGACCTGGTGCAGCGCATGCTCAACGGCGCAATCGACCTCGCGGTAATAAATCCGGTACCCGATGACCGGCTGTTCTATCGCCATCTGGTGGTTGAGGACCTCGTTCTCGTCGGCGGCCCCCCATCGGATCTCTCGCCTCACAGCCCAGTCCGCTTCACGGACCTGGCCAAGCTACCGCTCGTTATGCCCAGCGCACAGACCGGGATCCGAAACACCTTGGAGAACACCGCGTTGCGTCTCAAAGTTGCTATCACAACCCGCTTTTCGACGGATTCGCTTGAAGTGTCGAAAAAGCTTGTCGAGACGGGACTCGGATACGCAGTGATGCCGCTGGCGACGTGTGTCGCCGACGCCGAAGCGGGACGGCTGCGCTACACGTCGATTTGTGAACCCGAACTCACCCATCAGATTGGGGTAGCTGCGACCGCTGCGCTGGAGCTTCCGCGCGAACTCGCCACGAAGATCGGCGTCCTCATGCGAGAAGAGGTCGCCAGGCTTACCAAATCTGGCTTCTGGCCCGCAAGGTTCGTACCGTCGCCGTCTTGGGATCCGAACTTCGCAGAGCCCCCACAGTAAGCGAAGCGTAGCCTCGACCTGGCACTATCGGACAGCTGGAAGGAGGCGTCATGACCGTCACCATTGTCGATGCGGGGCCCCAACAGGTGAGCCGGTCGGTTGAAGTGGCCGCACCGGCCGCGGAGCTGTATGCGTTAGCTGCCGATCCCCGGCGCCACCGCGAATTGGACGGATCGGGTACTGTTCGCGACAACATCAAAGTACCGGCGAAACTGGTTGTGGGGTCGAAATTTTCGACGAAGATGAAGATGTACGGCCTCCCGTACCGCATCACCAGCACGGTGACCGCGCTTAAACCGAACGAATTGGTCGAATGGCGCCATCCGGTGGGCCACCGCTGGCGGTGGGAATTCGAGTCGCTCTCACCGACACTGACGCGAGTCACCGAGACGTTCGATTATCACAACGCCGGGGTGCTCAAGAACAAACTGAAGTACTACGAACGGATTGGTGCCCGCAAGGCCAACACGGCAGGCATCGAGGCCACGCTGGCCAAGCTGCGCGATCGCTACGCCGCGCGATGAGCCATCACGACGATGCTTCTGTCACCGGATCTGCGGCGTCCCACGCGACCACACCCGACACCCAATGGGTCAATTGGTCGACTTGGTCGTTGCGATGCAGGTGGCGCGGCGGTGTTGCGTAGCTGGCGTAGGGCCGACAGCGGATGACAACGCGGTTTTCTCGCTCCGCCATCGCTTCCACGTGGGGGCGTGCCTCCTCGTCCAGCGGCTGGCCGGACATTCGACCGGCGACCCCCATCATCACATCGACCGCAAGATCACGGTCTTGCTCGAGGGTCGCGTCGGCATAGACCTGAAGGTAGGTAAAGGGCCACCGCTCGTCGAGGACGCACAAACCAACCTTGCCGTCGCGGTCGATGACGCGGGCTTTGCCTCGGCCGGCCATGGTTGACACCAGCAGTTCGTCGGCGTCGGTGGGGATGTAGTAGACGACCGACATGGCCGGGCCGTCGTTGCGGCGGCGGTAACCGAACACACAGGTGCGGTGGGTACGGACGAATTCGCGGCGCTCGGAAGGAAGCATGTCGCGGTCGGTCGGAGCCGTGTACGGCTCTGATGCCAGTGGCAGGAGCATGTCGAGACGTCCTTGCTATCGAGGGTGTTGACCCAGGTGGTGATTAATGGATACAGTGTGTCCGTTAATCGGCAAGGTGTCAAGGCGCTGGGCGTGCCCGGGTTTCGGAGGTGCTCATAGTGGGCGATGTGACCGCCGTCGGACAGCCGTCGTCAGGCCGCTCCCGCGGGCGCCCGGCCCTACCCCTGGACCGGATCCTTGCGGCAGCCCTTGACCTCGTCGACGAGCACGGAGCCGAAGCGCTGTCGATGCGTGCCCTGGCGCAGCGCCTGGAGTCGGGCACCGCCACCCTCTACCGTCACTTCGCCAACCGATCGGAACTGGTGGCCATGATGGTCGACCGCATGTTCGGTGAAGTCGACCTCGACGCGCGAACAGCTAGCGTGCTGCCCTGGCAACAAGCCTGTACATCGTTCGCGCAGCATATGTTTGACGCGCTGGGCCGCCACGGCAATGTCGCATCCTTATTGATCGGGCACGTGCCGATGGGGCCCAATGCGCTGGCCCACCGTGAGAAAATTCTGTCGGTCCTTCTCGACAACGGATTCCCGCCGGTGGTCGCCGCCCACGCCTACGCGACACTGGCCCGCTACGTACTCGGCTTCGCGATCCAACTCTCCGGATCGGCGGCGGTCACTGGCCAACAAGACGCCGAACTAGCGGCCGCATTCCACCAGCTTGATCCATCCCGCTATCCCGCGACGGTCGCAGTCGCCGACGACCTCCCCGTTCCACTGGAAGAGGAGTTCGCATTCGGGTTGCAGCTCATCGTCGCCGGACTCGAGCGATTGCGCGCGTGACACATCACCGCATGCCGAGGCGGCTCAGGTGGTCGATCATGGTTATCGCGCGGGATCGTCGGCAACCTCGATGTCGCCGGCGGCCGCCGCCGCCCGCAGTTGGTGAAAGTCGTCGAGCGACTTGTCGGCGTATGCGTACGACCACTCGGCGACCGCGTCGTGCACGGTGTCGTTGGTGCCGACGTATCCCCGCAGTATTGACGCATTCGCGCTCTGCGAGTGCGCCCGCGCCAGCAGCACCGCACAGGCAACGACGTATTCGCCGAACGTGGAGGCCGACATGCCTTCAGTGTCGATGGTGCCCTTCATGTCGTGGAACTGACGGACGTAGTAGTCGCGGCTGTCCTTGCGTGTCGTCCCGAGGAACACATCCGACATCGCCTGCAGGATCCGCTGGCCGTCAATCACGCGCACGCCCTGGCCTTTGGCATCAACGGCCGCGGTCAGCGTGTCTGGCTGGCGCCAACCGCCGTATTCGTCGAGCACCGATCGGGTGGCCTCTTTGATCTGCAGGATCAGTGGCGTGCCGTTGGGACCGACCAAGATGACTAAGTAACACCGGGTGCCGACGCTGCCGACGCCGACTACCCGCAGCGCGACATCGGTGATGCGAAAGTGTGATAGCAGTAGCGCAACGTCAGCCGGGACTGCGGCCAGATACTCCTGAACCGACTCCACCAACGGGGCCTCGGTGTCCTCGTCAACGTGCTGCAGGACCGGGGGCGCTTCCCGCAGGCGCGGCGTTCCGTCAGGCCCAATCTCCGTGATTTGTTTGAAGACACGCGCTGACGTTCGGGTGCGCGCCCGGGATGTCGTTTTCTGAATCACTCCGAGCATGCCCTTGGATACCTTCTCGACGTCGCGCTCCGGTTCCACCCGCAGGTAGTAGCGGTCCAGAACGTCCATCTCCTCGAGCATCGCCTGCAAACTGGTTTGGTAGCCAACCAATGCCTGTTCGACACAGCGGCGGATGGGCTTGGCGGGATAGCCCGCATGGCGGCCCCCGACGATCGCGCTGGTGATCAGGCGTTTGACGTCCCACTCCGCGGGTGCGACAGCAGCCTCGTCAAAATCGTTCAGGTCGAAGACTATTGAGCGGTGCGGGGCCGCATATATGCCGAAATTCGACACGTGAGCGTCACCGCAGCACATGACTTCGATCCCAGTCGATGGGCTTGCAGCGAGGTCGGCGGCCATGACCGCCGCAGAGCCTCGGTAAAACGAGAAGGGATCGGCGAGCATCCGGGCAAAACGCAGCCGGACGAGTTCAGGTAGTCGGCCGGCGTTTTGGTCGACAAGGATTTCCGTGGCCGTTCGGTCAGACGGAGTCAGCTGCGCGAGGGCGCGCCGTGGGGCGGTCTTGCGCAGCGCCCGGCCGCGTGCCACATCCTCGCTCGGAACTTCGAGTTCGATCAGGCGGTCACGCAACACCCGTTGCGGCATTTGATCAGCATATGCGCGGTGTGAGAACTCGCGGGCCGTGTTTTCTAGCTTGCGGGGCTTCCCGCTTTCATCGCCGCAATCACGCCTCCGTCGACGAGCAGGTCGGTACCGGTGATGAAGGATGCGTCGGGGCCGAGCAGGAACGCGGTGGCCGAGGCGATGTCGTCAGGAGTACCGAGGCGACCAGTCGCGGAAGCCGCGATCATCGCTCGCATACCGTCACCAACCGGGGAGGCAAGTTCCTGCTGCCCCATCGGCGTGGAAATGATGCCGGGACTGATCGAGTTGATGCGTGCACCTCGCCGGCCCCAGTGCGCGCTGGCGGCGCGGACTCGAATGTGGTTGGCCTGCTTAGCGATTCCATACGCGATACCGGGTTCGGTGATTTTTTGAGGGCCAACGAACTCCAGCCCTAACAGTTCGGTAGCCGGGGTGTGGGCCAACGCTTGTTCCTGTTCGGCGGTCAGCGGGGGAAACATGTGCCCGGCCATGCTCGCGATCACAACGCCCGCGCCACCCGGCGCGATGACTTCGCCGAATTCCTCCAGCACAAGGGCAGTGCCCAAAAGATCCACGGCCAAGATTGCTTCGGCCGAAGCCTGCGATGGGGACAGGCCCGCGGTGTGTGCCACCTGGGTGACGGCGCCGAGTGAGGCCGCGTGCTCGGCAAGCTTGCGTACCGACTCCGGCGACGAGACATCGACCCCGCGGCTATCGACGTGATGGCCATCTGCGGACAGCGCTTCGGCTACCGACGCCAGCGTTGCCTCATTGTTGTCGGCCAACAGCACCGTTTTGCCGGCACCAAGGCGGTGAGCAATCGCGTGGCCCATACCGCCCACGCCGAGAACGGTCAACACTTCGCGAGCCACTGGCGCTCCAAATCCGAGTCGTTGCTGGTCAACTCGCGATGTTATACAAGCCGTCGCGCCATCTGCGTCGGCGGGGCGGAATCCTCCAATGACTGGTGCGGGTGACCGCTATGGCGGATGGCCCTCCTAAGGAACGGTGCCCCGACAGTGGCAGCCAGCTGGCGGCGGTTGACGATCAGCCCGACGATGGCCGCCGCGGTGTAGATACCGCAGAGCAGCAGCCGCCCATGTGTCGAGGCGATTGGGAACTGGACGACAAACAAAACCAGCAGCGCCCAGGCCGCAGCTCGGTGGAAGCGCAGCGCCAGGATCAGCGCCACGCCCATCAGAGTCTGGGTGGCCGTGAGCAGCACTTCTTCGATCTGGCGCGAGTCGAGCACCAGGGCGAATCCGCCGCCGCCCAGCAGGTGGGACACCGGCAACGAACCGATGAGCAGCGTCCACTGGTTGACCTTGGCGGAGATCAACATGGCAATGGCCGCGGTGCCCTTGCCGCGGGTGGCGAAGATGATCGCGATGATGAACTCGGGCGCTTCGGAGGCCAACGGGGCCAGCCACTGCACCAGCAGGAACCGGTCGATGCCCAACTCAGTTCCCGCTGCGACCAAATTGTCGGCGAACGGTTTGGCGCATAGCAGGATCACCGCACCGGACGCCGCGAAGAGGCCGACGACGGCGATGCGCCGACGGCGGTCGGGTAGTTCCCCGAGCGCGGCGGCGGTACCAATCAGGTCGGGCTCCTCCACGTCGCCGTGGCTGATCTTGTAGAGGTAGAAGCCGAACCAGGCCAGCAGCGTCAACCCCAGCGCCAGGTGGATCTGCCCAGTGGCCGGTATCACGAATGCGACCACACCGGCGATCAGCAGGAACCCGAGTTCGACGCGGTTGGCGGGCTGCAGCGCCAAACCGTTGGGATTGTCGCTGCGCGCCTTTCGTGCCACAACAGTGCTGACCAACACCACGGCTGGCCAGCCCAGGCCCATCAGCAGCCGGTTGGACCCGGTCATGTTGGCCGCGGCGTATTGGGTGTAATCCGCATTGTGGCCAGACACGTACGCGTAGTAGAGGTCAACGGCGTATTCGGGCAGAACCGCGACCAATGCGAGTACCGCGATCGCCAGCCCGCCGGAGACATCGATCTGCGCGGCTTCGGCAGCCCACGCCAGCAAGAAGCTGGCCGCCACCACCGCGGCCCCAAAGATCAGCAGGGCGGCAACCGGGTCGGGATGCAGGCCGACAATTCGTGCCACTGCCGCCGGAGCGATAAATATGGCGGTGATCAGCGCCGAACGGGTCAAGGTGCGCCGCCGCGAGCGTGATGCCGTCGACGCTGGGGCTGCGGGCCTGTCTATGGCGAGCATCGTCATCCTTCAACTCATCGAGGGGTGCCGATCATTAATGACTACTTTGGCTCGCGGCCGTGGCTTGACCTGCCTGCCCTAACGTACCCGCTAAATCTCATCCCAGCAACATTGGGGACACGCGGTATGGCGGCAGCTCACGTTCCGTCTTTGCTGGCCAGATAACACAATTCTGAAAATTAGGCTTGACTAACTTCAAACTTTGGCAAACCGATTCAGTGACATTAGGGTGGCATGGGTGGGCGCTCGGATAGCTTCGGGGAGTGTTCGGTGGCCCGTCTGCGAAACAACCGTGGAACATCAACATCCATTACGACGCACTGCTGGAGTCCAAGGTTCCGCTCGGCGCCCGGCGGGTTCTCGACGTCGGCTGCGGCGACGGATTCCTCGCCGCTCGCCTGGCTCAGCGAGTATCGGACGTCACCGCATTGGACGTCGACGCGCCCGTCCTCCAACGCGCACGGATCCGGTTTGCCGTCGCACCGATCCGTTGGGAACACGGCGACGTCATGACGGCCGATCTCTACTTCCCAAGGCCCGCATCCGCCGACTGTTCTATGGACGTGTACCGATCACTTGGTGTCCGCCGGCCGGTTGAGCGGCTACTGGTCTGGGCCCATCGCCGCCAGGGCGGCTTGGGTAAAAAGCTCGACGGCCTGATTGCGAGTCAGGGAAGCCAGCATTTGTGCGGCGGCGCGCATGGCGTCGCCGACGATCAAGGTCGGGCCATTGGTCAGGTTCTCGAATGCCTCCGCGATGACGTCGTCCACCGCGGCGGCGCCCTCCGGCACCTCGTCGAGCGAACTTATCTGGCCGCGGCTGTGTTCGAGTTGTCGCAGTGCGGGCGTATTGGTTTTGCCCAGGATGAGGCCCAGGACGTCGACGCCTTTGTCGTGCAATTCGGCCCATAGCGCTTCGGCGAAGACCATGTCGAACGCCTTGGAGGCGCCGTAGGCGACCATGTTGGGTCCGCCGGCTAATCCGGCGCCGGACCCGAACATGACGATCCCGCCGCTGCCTCGCTCGACCATTCCCGGAGCGAAGTGGTGGCACAGCTGCATCGGCACCATGCAGTTGCGTTGCACCATCACCTCGGCGGCTTCGATCGGGTTGGCAAGGAACGGCTTGAAGTTCGGGTCGGCACCCGCGCAGTACACGAGGAACCCGATCTCCAGGTCGCTGGTAGCCGCGGCGATGGCCGATGCCGCGCCCGGTTCCGCGAGATCGATAGCGAACGTGCGGGTTTGGGCCGACGTCTGGGAGTCGATCTCGGCCGCAACCTGATCCAGCACCGCCTGCCGACGGGCCAGCAGCACAACGTTGACGCCGCGCTCGGCGAGTCCCCCGGCGAATGCGGCGCCCAGGCCATCGGAGGCGCCGGCGACGAGCGCCCACGGTCCATACTTGGTTGCGAATGTCACCGACATACTCCTGCTCTGTTTATGGCTCGCCGACCGTGCTCAGGCGCACCTGGGTGTAGCGGCGGCGGGTGATGCGCCACCCGGCGGCGGTCCGGACGATCTCGTCGTCATAGAAACCGATCGCGTTGACGCCGGTTTTGTTGTCGCCGGCCATGATCAGTCCGTCGATATAGGTGCGCGCCGCAGCTTTGTCGCCGTCGACCGTGATGGCCTGATTGCTCAGCCGGTGCATCGTGTGCCCCGCCATGGCGTGCACCTGTTCCATGAATTCCGTGACGGCGTCGACCCCTTTCCACGCGCCGATCTCGCCGTAGTCGAGTTCGCAGTCGTCGGTGAACACCGTTCGGAATAGTGGCCAGTCGCGTCGGTCGATTCCGGTGGCGTAGCGCACCAGCAGATCGAAGATGTCCTGGCGGTCTTCTCGCTCGGTCATGGAATGTCTCCGTTCGGATGGACCACGATGCGCGGTGGGCCGTCGGACCTCCGGGCGAGTTCGAGTGCGCTGGGCACTTCGTCGAGGGTGATGATCTTGCCGACGCTGGGTAGCGGGTCCAGCCGTCCCGACGCGATGGCCTCGAGTGTTCCGTACCAATCCTGCGGGTGTGGCCCGCCGCCGAATTGGATTGTGACGCCTTGGCGGGTGGCGGTGGTGATGTCGAGCGTGTCACCGGTGTACCAGCCGCCGGCACAGTAGATTCGGGTGGCCATCTCGGCGGATTCGACGATCTTCTGAATGAGCCCGGGGGCGCCGACGCACTCGAACACGACAGCCGGGCCGGGCAATCCGCGTTGGGCGCGAACCTCATTGAAAGCGTCGAACGGTGACTTCTCGGCGGGGTCGACTACGACGTGCGCGCCGAAGCAATCGCGGGCCAGATCGCGGCGATCGGACTTGTAGTCCGCCACGATTATTGGTTCGATGCCGCGACTGGCCAAGGCGGCGACGGCCGAGAGGCCAATCGCTCCCGCGCCGATGACGATGGCGATCTCACCCGGTTGGAGCTGCGCCGACCTCACGTAGAACTCACCGACGGCGAATGCATCGGTGAGCGCGACGGCGTCGCTGGAGACGTCACCGGAGACCGGTTTGGCCGCCACTTCCGAAACCACCAGCAGCTCACCGAAACTCCCCTGGGCTTCCGGGTGCTGACCGATGATCCGCATGCCGCCGGCGCCGCCGTCGACAAGGCGCACCGGCATTGCCGTCACCCGTGAGCCGATCGCAAACTGATCTGTACAGCCGGGTCCATGCCCGATGACTTCGCCGACGAACTCATGGCCGAGCACGATGTCGCGGTCCGCGTCATACAGCGAGCGACCGGTCGGATCGTCGACAGCGAGCTCCGGGTGGTCCATGAAGTGCACGTCCGACGCACAGATCGCGGTGCTCAGGGTCCGCAGTAACAGTTCACCCGGTCCGGGCGCGGGGTCCGGTGTCTCGCGGACCTGTAGCTGGCCGTCCCTCAACACAACAGCGCGCAATGCGTCAGCCTCGTTTATTTTCTCGAATTATCGATATAAGATCTCGAATGCTCGGCCTAACTGTATGAATCTCGCCACAAAGGAGTCAACCCATTCGCGGATCGACGTCGGCGCCGACCGCCCGGGTGCTCGATGTTGTCGAGCTCCTGGCCCGGTCCGGAAATGCGCGGCTGCGATTCTCCGACGTCGTGCGCGAACTCGATCTCACTCAGGCGACGGCACACGCCATCCTGAAGACGCTGTGTGACCGTGGCTGGGCCAGCCGTGATCCAGTCGCGAAGACTTTTACTCTTGGCCCCGCGCTGGCCGTAGTGGCTGCGCGGACCGACACCGCTCGCCCACTCGCGCATGCCGCTCGTTCCGCGGCACTGCGACTGTCCCGCGAGGTCGGTTACGCCGGCTCTGTGGTCGAGCGATTCGGTGATTCGTTGGTGGTCACTGCCTTCGAGGGCGACCCCGCCACCCAGCCGGCGGGAATACCGGGTGATCGCATCCCCTATGCCCCGCCGTTCGGCGTCGCATTCGCCGCCTGGGACACCGGGGAGGAACAGCGCGCGTGGATCCGTCGCGGAGCGGGAAGCGACCCTGATCGCACTCAGCGCCTCGAGCGCGTTTTGGAGCACACACGTCAGCGCGGGTTCGACGTCGACTGGACAACGCCCGCGTTGGCGCAGGCCGTCCAGGTGGTCGGGACGCTGGATAGCAACGAGATGCCGACTCCGGTGCGGCACATCCTGGACCAGTTGCTCGTCGAGTTCACCACCATCGGCTTTCTCTCCGACGACAACCCCGGTCGCCGTAAACAGCCCGTGGTGACCATCGCCGCACCGGTTTTCGACCATCGTCAACAAGTCGCCCTGATGGTGGCCGTGCATCCGCTGTGCCCACTCAGCGCGCGGCAGATCCGGGTCATCGGCAAAAAGCTCACCGACGAAACGATGGCAATCAGCCAATCTCAGCAGCATTCGGACGCAGCGGATCGCGTCGTCGTCTAGCGCACGTCTAGGGCATGCCTAGGACTTGCCGTCCGTTCACTGTTAAGTAGCGCTTCCTACCGCAGGTAGGACCCACCTAAGCTCGGCACATGGAACTGCGGCAGCTGCGCTACTTCGTAGCCGTCGCCGAGGAGCTGCACTTCGGCCGCGCAGCCCAACGGGTACACATCTCCGGACCGGCCTTGTCGCAGCAGATCATCGCGCTGGAGCGCGAACTGGGGACCGACTTGTTCGTGCGGGATCGACGCAGCGTTCGGCTCAGCGAAGCCGGACGCTCCCTACTCACAGACGCGCGCGGGATCCTGTCTCTTGCCGACGACGCCAAGCACCGGCTACAGCGGGCCGCCGCAGTGAGCACTCCGGTGCGCCTGGGCTACGTCAGCTGGTTGCCCGATGACATCAACACCATGGTTGGGCCCGCGGTAGCGCTACGGATCGACGAATGGGTATTGCCGTCGCACGTGCAAGCCGACCGCGTCGCTGAAGGCACCCTCGACGTCGCGCTGGCGTGGGTCACCGCCGACCATGTCAAACAGCGCGGGCTGACCGCGCACCTGCTGCGCGCCGAGTCGTTACACGCGGTCCTTCCCGGGATGAGTTCGACGGAACCCATTGCAGCGCAACGAGTGAAAGTGCTTGTCGACGCCGATGAGTCGGCGTGGTCGTCATGGAATCGGTTCGCCGAAGAGTTCGCCGCCCACACCGGTGCCCGCATCGTCAGGATCGACGATGGCGGCATCACCGGGGACGCGTTCTACGCGCACGTGCGGCGCATCGGCGCTGCCCTGCTGTCCTCGCCGAAGCGTCATACCGCGGTAACCCCACCAAGTCTGGGCCAGCGTCCCGTGGCAGAACCGGTTCCGCTGTGGACATGGTCATTGCTGCACCGCCAAGACGATGACCGGGCCAGTGTCCGTCGGGTCGTGGACTCACTGTTGGCTCACGCCCGCAACCACGACTGGCTGACCCCTCCGGCCAAGCAGTGGTGGACCCCGTCGGACGACCCGCATCGAGGCGTGCTCGGTTCGGCCCCCGGCCTGCGGTAGTAAGCCTGGCCGAGCACAAGTAGGCAATTAGTCCTGGACGTGGGTTCGCTTCCGCGCTTGAGTCGAAATAGCGACACGTGGAAGGACGAAACGTCATGGCACATAGCTACGTTGTGGACGATCTTGCCGGCTTCGTCGTCGACGCTGAGCCGGCGGACCTGACCGGACGGCCGCGGGCGTTGCTGAAACGCAATGTGCTGGACAGCATTGCCTGTGCGGTCGGTTCCCTGGACGGTGATCTCATTGCGACGATCCGCGAGCAAACCGAGCAGTTCAGCGGCCGCCCCACGGCAACACTCGTCGGTGGCGGGCGAGCATCGGTAGATCAGGCGGCCTTTTTCAATGCGGTGCTGGTGCGCTATCCGGATCTGCTCGACACCTATCTGACGGTCGGAGGACTGTGCCATCCCGCTGACAACTTCGGTGCGGTCCTGGCCGTAGCCGAGCATGTCAATGCCAGCGGAGCGGATTTCCTGCTGGCCCTCGCGGTCGCCTACGAGATCCAATGCCGGTTCAGCGCGCAGGTTCCCGTCATGGCGCGGGGGCTGAATCACGCCCTACAGCTGGCGATGTCGGTCGCAGCAGGGTCGGCGAAGCTGCTCGGGCTCGACGCCGAACAGACCGCCAACGCCATCGCGGCCTCCGCGGCTGATAACGTGTCCCTCGCGGGCGTGCATGCTGAACCGGTTTCGAATTGGAAAGGCATTTCGCCGGCCATCACCGGTATGCGCGCGGTGTACACCACGATGTTGGCCGGCCGTGGCGTCACCGGACCCAAGTCGTTGTTCGAAGGTCCGCACGGTTTGGTACAGCTCTTCAATCAGCCAATTGATTTCCACACCGCTGACCGAGGCCTTACCTGCGTCGAGCAGACGTACTTGAAGCAGTACTGCTCACTTATCCACGGGCAGGCCATCATTGACGCGGTCCTGGCGATTCGCACTAACAACAACCTACGTGGCGACGATGTCGCACGGGTAACCCTCGAGGTCTTTCAGGGCGCCTACGACTTCGCCGGCGGGGGAGCTTACGGCGAAAAGGATCATCCGCGGACCAAGGAGCAGGCCGACTACAACCTCAAGTACCTGAGTGCGGTTGCACTACTTGATGGTGGGGTGGGTCCCGAACAGCTTGAGACCGAACGGGTTCTGCGCAACGACGTCCAGGAGCTGCTGGCGCGGGTTGACGTCAAGCCCGCCGCCGACCTGACTGCGGACTATCCGCAACGCACAGCGACCCGTGTGCACGTGGTTACGCACGGCGGGCGGGAATTCAGCCGCGAGGAGTCCGATTACGAGGGATCACCTACCCGGCCGATGTCCTGGGAACGTGTCGTGGATAAGTTCCACTGGCTTGCTGAACCCTTCTGCGACGAAGCGCTGCGTGCTGACATCATCGCGGCGGCCGATCACCTGGACCAGATCTCGATCGCCGAGCTCGCCGGCCTGCTGGGGAGGGTGAGTTCCACCGCCCGACTTCCGCGCAGCAAGGTGCGGTTCTGACACCAGACCGCTTTCGATTGCCGCTGTGCGCGTCCTCTTGCGTGGTTCGCTGCCTGCACTGAATGATCGGGGGCCATGCACAAGGATCGCCGCATCAACCGGTGGGAGTTGCTCATTTGCGGGCTCCAAGGACACGTCACTTACGCGCCCGATGACGAGGCCCTCGCCGACCGGCTGAGCGGCAACACCAGGCTGGGCGAAGTGTGGCGCTGCCTGCGCTGCGGAGAGTTCACCCTCGGCAAGCCAGACAGACACGGCCCCGCCGAAGACGCGCCGATGATCATGCGCGGCAAGGCTTTACGCCAGGCCATCATCGTCCGCATCCTTGGGGTGGAACGTTTGGTCCGGGCGCTGCTGATCGGGCTTGCCGCGTATGCAGTGTGGAAGTTTCGCGGTGCTCGGGGATCCATCCAAGCCACGCTTGACCGCGACCTACCACTATTGCGTGCCAGCGGATTCAAGGTCGATCAGATGACGGCGGTACACGAGCTGGAAAAGGCGCTGGCCGCCAAGCCGTCCACGTTGACCTTGCTGACCTTGGCGCTGATTGCCTACGCCTTGGTGGAGGTCATCGAAGGCGTGGGGCTCTGGTTGCTGAAACGCTGGGGCGAGTACTTCGCGGTGGTGGCCACCTCGGTCTTTTTGCCGCTGGAGATCCATGACCTGGCTAAGGGCATCACGATGACTCGGGTGGTGACCTTTAGCATCAATGTGGCCGCCGTGGTCTACCTGCTGATCTCGAAACGGCTGTTCGGCCTGCGCGGTGGCCGTAAGGCCTACGACGAGGAACGACGCGGTGAGCAGCTCCTCGACGTCGAAAGGGCCGCCACAAGGACTTGACCTCGTCAGAGTGATCAAAGTGACCGTCGACCGCGGCAAACTCGGTGAAATACACCGAATTAGCCTTGGCTTCGTGATGGGATCGTCGGCATGACCGATAACGCGCGCATCGTGACCTGCCCTCACTGTGGTCGAAAGAATCGTGTGCCCGCCGCAGTGATCGGCAAACCGCGTTGCGCACAGTGCCACCAGTGGCTTCCGTGGATTGTTGACGCCCGCGACGACACATTTGCGGAAATTGCCGAGAACTCATCGATACCGGTTTTGGTCGACCTGTGGGCGACCTGGTGCGGTCCGTGCCGGATGGTCAGTCCCGCACTGGAGCAGCTCGCCCAGGAGCGGGCTGGGCAACTGAAATTGGTCAAGGTCGACGTCGATGTGGCACCCGCGCTGTCCCAGCGCTTCGCTGTCCGCGCGGTACCGACTCTGCTGCTTCTGTGGGAAGGCGACGTGCTCGGCCGGCAATCCGGTGCTGCACCAATCGCGGCATTACGAGCGTGGGTGGACGAAACGCTGAGGGAGAAATCGACCAAATAAGCAAGTGTGTGACGACGGTAGTCAGTGGTCCTCACCGGGCTCCGCCTGACTTATGGACACGTCGGAAGCCGGTACCAAAACTTGACGGGCCGGGCAGGTGCTCCGCTGGCCGACTCCCCGAAATTGCACACACGGCGACGTTGCTCGGGGCGTTGTCAATCGGTGACGCTTAAGTCTCGGGTTGCTCGTCAAGCTTGGGGTGGATGAAAATGCCCTCGGCTTCCACGGTGATGCCGTCCTCATCGGCGAGGTGTCCGACGGCGAACGTCTTGACGCCTTCGCTGCGCTCGACATGAGCCTCTGCGCGCAATGGCCGCCCCAGCGGTGTCCGACGCCGGTAACGCAGGGTGAGGGTGCCGGTGTACGCGGGTCTGCCCGGGTGGTGGGCCGTCGCACCGAGAACATGGTCGAGGACCAGGGCGCACACACCGCCGTGAACATTGCTCGGAGGCCCTTCGTAGGCTACGCCCAGAACGAACTCCGACCACACCAGTCCGTCGGGTTCGTGATGTATGACCAGGGGTGGTGCTACCGGGTTGCGCACACCGATTACGACGTTGCCCCATGCGATGGTCTGGCCGTCGGGCGTGCGGTGCACGCCGAAGGATCCTGGCTGCAGCCTGTCGCTCAATTCATCTGCGGCACTATCGATCTTGGACTTCACAGCTGCCACCGCCGCCGGGTCGGCTTCGGTGCGAATGCTGACGTCGATGAGTCGCCGGATCGATTCGGCCAGCGGTGCGTAGACCGATTCGAGCTGGCTGAAATCAATGCAGGGCGTTTCGTCATGCATGTCCGCAACCTAACAGTGCGCCGACAGCGTAGAGACCGGCATGTCGAACATCCCGCCGCCCGGGCATACTGCGCCTGGTGGGAACGGAGATTCGAATGGGCACTTATGCGATCACCGGATCGGCATCCGGGATGGGCCGCGAGACCGCGCAGCGGCTTCGGGGCGACGGACACACAGTGATTGGTGTCGACATCAAAGATGCCGACGTCATCGCCGACCTGTCGACGCCGCACGGACGTAAAGAGGCTGCCGATGGCGTCCTGGCGGCCTCGGGCGGCAAGCTCGAGGGTGCCGTGCTGGCTGCCGGTCTGGGCCCGAGCCCGAGTCGGGATCGGCCGCGCCAGATCGCTCAGGTCAACTATCTCGGGGTCGTTGAGCTGCTCGTCGCCTGGCGACCGGCACTGGCTGCGGCCGAACGTGCTAAGGTCGTCGTCGTCTCCAGCAACTCTTCGACGACGGTGCCCGCGGTGCCCCGGCGAACCGTGCGAGCGTTGCTCGCACATGACGCCGACAAGGCGCTGCGATCGGTGCGGCTGTTCGGCCCGGCCGCGCCGACGATGATGTATGCGGCATCGAAAATCGCTGTCAGCCGTTGGGTGCGGCGGCATGCGGTGCTGCCCGACTGGGCGGGGTCGGGTGTGCGCTTGAATGCCCTCGCGCCCGGCGCCATCATGACGCCGTTGCTGCAAGAACAGTTGTCGACGCCCAGAGAGGCCAAGGCGGTCCGGTCGTTCCCGATTCCAGTCGGTGGTTTCGGCGACGTTCGGCATATGGCCGACTGGATGTGTTTCATGCTGTCGGATTCCGCCGACTTCCTCTGCGGCAGCATAGTGTTCGTCGACGGCGGGTCCGACGCGTATTTCCGGGCCGATGACTGGCCGAAGGCGGTCCCAGCACACCGGCTGCTGGGCTATCTCCGTCGGTTCAGAAGTCATACCTGAGGAATTTGTCAGGCGTGTGACGCGTTGGACTTAGCGCCGCGGATGTGCCGGACGCCACAATACGGTTTCCGTGACGTTTACCGCGGCGCGGCGCGCCCGTAAAACAGCCGCGGTGGAATTCAATGAGTCGGCTCACCGGCCGAACAGACAAGGATTGAAACTGTGGGAACACTGCAGGCCTGGATCAGTCAGAATCCCCCCAACCTCGACGTAGTCGCCCCGATCAGGGCGCGCGCCTGCGATGCGTTGCAGGCCGTGCTGAGAAGCAAGCGGCGCCACGTCGTCGTCGCTGACTCGCGGCTCATGCCTAGGGGCGTTGAGCGCTGTTGATGGCGCTGTCCGGCAGCCTGGGTGGCCCGTGGATGAGTACTGGAACCACAGCACCGCCTACCATGCCTGGCTGGTCAATATCGCAGCACGGCGCCGTCGCCGGCACCTCAGCCGCTAACGGCCTTGACCTCCAGTAGCTCGTCGGGTCGCGCAATGACCTGGATCCGGAACCGGCTGCTGATGTGCTCAATGTTTGCGCGCAACCAGGCGGCGTCGGCCTGCGAGGCACGCTCGAGTCTCATCCGTCGGACCCGCATTGGAATCATCTGCAGCGACAGCATTTCACCGCGCGCCGGATCACTGGAGACCAAATACAGAAGTCTCAGGTGGCTCCGGAAGGACTCGTGGCCGCCGATGCCTTCATAGTCGTCGATGACATCGCCACACCCATACAAGATCGGTCTGCCGCGGTAGAACTCGATCGGCCGAGGATGGTGCGAGGAGTGTCCGTGAACTATGTCCACGCCAGCATCGATCAACCGGTGTGTGAACTGTATTTCACTAAGCGAGACGGCATAGCCCCAGTTGGGCCCCCAATGCACTGAGACGATGGCGATATCGCCACGGCTCTTGTGCGCCAGCACCTGCGCCGCCACCTCCTCGGCAACATCCCGCACCGATGGATCCCGGACCAACCACACTCCGGGCCTGTCCTGGCGCGCTGCCCATGATTCGGGAACGCCACTGGATTTCGTTGCGACCGAGCCGATTATCGCCCGGTGTTGGCCGTGCGTAACCACCGTCGGCCGCTGCGCGGTTGGCAAGTCGGCTCCAGCTCCAATAGGCTCGACTCCCGCCTGAGTGAGAGCTGCCACGGTGTCGGTCAGCCCACGGTAGCCGAAATCGAGAATGTGGTTGTTGGCGAGCGCGCACACGTCGGGCCGTAACGCGGTTAGGGCCGGCAGATTATCGGGGTGCATTCGGTAATGAATTGCCTTGCGGTCTGCGAAGTCCGCGCCCACAGTGATTGTGGTCTCGAGATTGATCAGACGAACGTCGGGGGATACGTCATCGAGGATTGCCAGCACCTCGCCCCAGGGCCAATTCCAGTCCACAGGTCGAGGAATCGGCCCGTTGGCGTCTTCGGCCAGCTCAACATAGCGGCGGGCATCGCGAACATACGGCTCCCGCAATGCCGGTCCGCCGGGATGGAGAAGGACTTGGTCTACGCCGCGCCCGAGCATGACGTCACCGCCCAGCAGCACCGTCAGGACATCAGAATCGGCGCTCACGCCGGACCACCGCCGTCCAATAGCCGACCACCACGCCAGGGCGAAGAATCATGCCATAAAAGGGCCTGCCCGAAGGCAGATCCCCGTCTACAGACGGTGGGTCAAGCAGGCCCTTTGGAGGCCTCACCCAAAAATGGGCTTACTGCACTTCGGACAGACCGCCGGGTTGCCCCGGCATGACCACGATCGCAGCCCACCCGGCTGCGCTTCGACGGCCGAAGGTCCTCAACATATCGGCCCAAAGTCACATCCACACCGACGAGATGCCCGCAGTACCGCCCCGGGCGACGTGTTTGGATAGCGATATGCCCGACATGGAATCTGAACCTCCGGAACGCATTGTGAGCGCCACCCGCGTGATCGCGGCGCGCGCCGATCGGATTTTCGAACTGATCGCCGATCCGTCCCGCCAGCCGAGCTGGGACGGTAACAACAATCTCGCCTCATCTGCCCCAGGACAGCGCGTCCACCAAGTCGGTGACGTGTTCAAAACGACATTGACCACAGGTGCTGTGCGGGAGAACCACGTCGTGGAATTCATTGAAGGCAGCCAGATCGCCTGGCTCCCGGCAGAACGCGGAAAGCAGCCGCCCGGCCACCTATGGCGCTGGGAGCTCAACCCGGTGAATGCCGAACTCACCAGGGTGACCCACACCTACGACTGGACCGCGCTGAACGACACGACTCGCCTCGCCCGCGCTCGCGCGACGACGGCCGACATGTTGCGCGCGTCGCTGGACCGGCTCGCTGTGCTCGCACAGGCCCCCGATGGGGGAAATTAAATGACTCTTCCACCACCAGGGAATGACCGCGCCGCCATCGTCACCGGCGCCTCGTCCGGCATCGGCGAGCAGTTTGCACAGATACTTGCCCGGCGTGGCTATCAGGTCGTGCTGGTAGCCCGCAGCGCCGACCGCCTCGAAGACCTCGCCGGACGGCTAGGAGAACATGCGCACCCGTTGCCCGCTGACCTGTCCGATCGGACCGCCCGCGCGGGACTGCCGGATCGGGTCGCGGCGCTCGGTCTGATTCCGGACATCCTGATCAACAACGCCGGGTTCTCGACGCTCGGACTTGTTGCGAAATCGGTTCCAGAACGAGAGGTTAACCTGGTCGAGGTCGACGTGACCGCGGTCGTCGATCTGTGCAGCAGATTCCTGCCCGGAATGGTCGACCGGCATCGAGGCGCCGTGCTGAACGTGGCGTCGATGGCCGGGTTCGGTCCGTTGCCCGGCCAAGCGGCGTACGGCGCCGCCAAGGCGTTCGTGTTGTCCTACACCCACAGCCTGCGCGGTGAGCTGCGCGGCACCGGGGTCTGCGCTACCGCGTTGTGTCCTGGCCCGGTGGACACCGGATTCGGCGAGGCGGCCGGGTTCGGCAAAGAGGAAGCGGAAGCGGCCCTGCCGCGGGTGATGTGGGTTCCCGCCGAAAAGGTGGCGCAGGCCGGGATCGACGGCCTGGCAGCCGGCAAGGCCGTCGTCGTCCCCGGTCGTGTCAACCGGGTCGCGTCGGCCTTTTTCCGGGTCGCGCCACCCGAATTGCTGTTGCCGGTGCTGGCACGCAGCCACCCGGCCATGAAGCGCGACTAAGACTCACCCGTTTTTGCCGCGTACCCACTGAAGCGTGCCGACATTCTTGACTCGCACGCTGGCGAAGCCATTGTCTTCCAGGATGTCGCCGATTTCGTCCTCGCCGAACACATGCGCCCCGATGTTCGGCAGCATCTGCCAAAACCGGGCAGCACGCCCGGCGGTTGGGACCATGATGGCCAGCCTTCCGCCCGGTCGCAGCACCCGCGCCATCTCGGCAAGGGCGGCTGCCGGATTTGGAATCAGTTGTAGGACGGCCATCGAGACCACCGCGTCAACAGTGTTGTCACGCAGCGGAAGTCGCTGTGCGTCGGCTCGCAGGAAGCCGACTTGTGGCCCCGCTTCATTACGGACGGCCCGGGCCAGCATCGCCTCCGAGATGTCGACGCCCAAGGCCAAGCCGTCCGGGCCGGCGGCGCGCGCCAGTGACGCGGTGACGGTGCCTGGACCCGAGCCGACGTCCAGCGCGATTCCGCCTGGCGGGATGTTCAACCACTCGGCGGGGTGTTGCCATGCGGTGATCAGCCGGCGGGAGAGGGCTTGGGCGTTGTCGTAGAGCATCGACCCGATGGGTGATGCCCACGCTGCCTGAATCGGGCCGGTGTTCTTCGGGACGGCGTCGTCCTCGGCGCCGAGCAGATCGAGATAGCCCTTGCTCACGTCCGGATCCGCCGGCGGATCAGCAAGGAGATCCAGCGCCCGGCGCAACGCGGGAGGCAGCGAGACGTGCACGTCAGTCATGCGTACTCCTTCGATCAAATACCAAGCTGTGCGCCAAAATCGAACCGGGAGCCGCAGCGCTGATAGACTCCCGAAGGCAGCCTACGCCGAACTGCCATGCGCCTCGACCGCCCAGAATGTGGCCTTCGCTACCGCCTGACGACCGCGTGCTCGCTTACCAGAGCATAAAGGCGCCAGTAGCCCGGCACGCCTTTGAGCGCGCTCTCGCCGCGGTCGGCGAACCTGTGCCGCGATCCGGTGACGATGTCGCGCATCGTCGAGGACACCAGCACCTCGCTAGGCCCTGCCAGTGCCGCCACGCGCGCACCGATGTGCACGGCCATGCCGGCGACGTCGGCACCGCGCACCTCCACCTCGCCCGCGTGAATGCCCACCCGCACCTCGATGCCGAGCACCCGCACCGCGTCGACGATTTCGTCCGCGCAGGCGAGCGCGGCGCTAGGGCTGCTGAATGTCGCGACGAATCCGTCTCCGGCCGTGTTGACTTCACGCCCACCAAATCGCTGCAGTTCGTGGCGCACGATGGTGTCGTGGTTGTCCAGCAGGTCGCGCCACCGGTCGTCGCCGAGCAGGGCGGCGCGCTCGGTGGAGCCGACGATGTCGGTGAACACGATCGTGGTGAGCAGGCGCTCGGCATCGGAGCCGCCGCGCACGCCAGTGATGAACTCCTCGATCTCGTCGAGCATCGGAGCGGTGTCGCCCACCCAGTACAGGGCGTCTTCGCCTGGTAGCTCGACGAGGCGTGATCCAGCGATGTGCTCGGCGAGGTAATGGGCGTGCCCGACAGGGCTGAAGTCCGGGTTGTCGCGATGCAGGATCAGCGTCGGTGCGGTGATGCGCGGCAGTGTATCGCGCACGTCGGAATGTCGGATGATCTTGATGACGGCGCGCGCCATGCTGGGCGAGGCGGCACGGTTGCCGGCCATATCCCACCATGAGCGGAACGCATCGTTGCCGGCAACGCTGGGAGCAATGATGCCAAGAATGTCTAAGCCCTGGTCGACGGCATCTGGTTCGGTCAGGATGGTCGTGTATGGATCGGCGGTGTCGGTTTCGAGGCCCATCGGGTAGTCGGGCGCATGCAGCGTGCGGGCCGCGCCGTTGATGATCACCAGGCTGCTCACCCGCTCGGGGTAATCGGCCGCGAGAACGAGTCCGGTCATCGAGGTAAAGCTGGGGGCCACGACCGTCGCCCGCTCGCATCCGACTGCGTCCATGACGGCGATGGCATCCTTGGCCCAGTACTTCGGCCCGACCGTATCCAGCGAGGGAACGCGCGACGACAGACCGATCCCGCGCTGGTCGAGCCGGATCACCCGGGCGAACGACGCCAGCCGACGGTGAAAACGGTACATCGACGGCTCGGCATCGATGGTGTCGATCGGGATGGATGGCCCGGGCAACAGGAGCAGGTCGATCGGACCACCGCCGAAGACCTGATAGGCGATGTCGATCTCCCCGCAACTGGCGTAGCGGGTTCGCGGTGCCAGCGCCACGGCTACAGGCTAGTTCAGGGCACCGACAGGTCGGCTACCCGTCTGGTTCATCTACACCCCGTGGGCGGCCAGGGCGTGGGCCCGCGCGGGCGTCGACCCGCGCAGGCTCCACAACCACTCGGCGACCGCCGTTTAACCGATGCGCAGCAACCGTTCGGCGTTGCCGTGGGCGATCTTCTCCCGGTCGGCGGCGCTGAGCGTCGTCTGCTCGAATCCCTTGACCGCCTCATAGGAGGACTCGTAGGGATAGTCGACTGAGAACATCACCGCGTCGGCGCCGACCTCCAGGACCGCCCCCAGCATTACCGCCGGCGAGAACACCCCGCTGTTGGTGAACACGATGTTGGTGCCGAGATACGCCGAAGGCATGCGCTTTAGCGTGCTGGTTGTCGCCGTGATCGCGTAGCGGGAGTCCAGTCGGCTGCGCTGGAACGGCAAGAACTCGCCCATGTGCCCCAAAATCATCGTCGCGCCAGGATGCCGATCGAACACGCCGCTGAACAGGATCCGCAGCGCATGCCCGCTGACCTCAGCCGCCCAACTCCAGGTCGCTCCGTACATCTCCGGATGGCCGTCGAGAACACGCCAATGATCGGCTGGCGGTCCACCGGGGTGCAGATATAGCGGTACGCCAAGGGATTCCAGCGCCGACCACACCTCGTCGTATTCGGGTGCGTCCAGGTAGCGGCCGCCCGGCCCGTGTACGCAGTCGTTCACCAGCGCTCCACACAACCCGTGCTGGGTGACGGTGCGCTCCAGCTCCGCGGCGGCCGCGGCGGGGTCCTGCAATGGCAAAGCGGCAAAGCCGCGGAACCGATCCGGATGTTCGCCGACGACCTTGGCAAGGTAGTCATTAGCGAACTGCGCATTGTCGCGGGCCCGCTCGGCGTCGATGTCGACCTGCAGACCAGGGGCCGTCAAGGACAACACCTGGACGTCGATGCCGGCGTCGTCCATCTCCGGCAGCCGGTATTCGGTGAAGTCGGTCAGCCGGCGTTGATACTGCTCGGCGTATTCGGTCTTGAACCCTAGCGGCTGCCAAAAGCGCTGGATGTCCGACATGGGCTGGAGGTCGGCCAACTCTGGAATGAAAAACGCTTCCTCCAAGGCGATGTACCGCATCGGTCTTCCTTACTGTCATCGCGGATGCTTTCGCCTTCGACTCTGCGCCACAGTCGGCTATTTGTGAAATGAATACTTAGTATAGGTAATATGCAGCCAACGCATATAGATCGGGTCGATCTGAATCTCTTGCCGCCGCTGGTGGCCCTCCTAGAGGAGCGCCACGTCTCGCGCGCGGCCGACCGGCTCGCGCTCAGTCAGCCCGCGATGAGCCGGGCTCTGCAGCGGCTGCGGCGTCACTTCGGTGACGAGCTGCTGGTGCGCGGACCCGACGGCTACTCACTGACGCCACGCGCCCAGCGCATCCGCGCCCAGCTGGCAACGGTCGTCACCGAGCTGAATTACCTGTTCGCCACCGAAACCTTCGACCCGGCCACCGCGGCGCAATCGTTTCGTCTTGCCGTCAGCGACTTCACCGTCTCAGCGCTCGGCCCCGGGCTGGTTCGCGCGATCCTGACCCAGTCGCCGAACTCCACGGTGAGTTGCGAACCCCTCGACGCGCACGCGTTTGACAAGCTCGACGGCGGGACGCTCGACCTGGTGATCTACGGCCGCCCAGCACCGGTCCGATACCGCAGCCAACATCTTTTCACTGATCGGCTCGTCTGCGTTGTGGCCGCCGAGCACCCGCTCGCACAGCGTACGTCGGTGTCACTGTCGCAGTATCTGCGCTGGCCGCATTTGAGCATCGACATCGGCCAGCCTGGAGTAGACCGGGCACTCGAGGCGCGCGACACCGCTCGCCGCGTCGCTGTCGTCATGCCTTACCACGTATTGGGGTCGAGCATTTTGCCCGGCACCGATCTGGTCCTGACCGTTCCGGCTCGGCTGGTCTCGCAGTTTGCCGACTCGAGTCGCACCCGTGTACTCGACGCGCCCCGAGAGCTGGGGGACGTGCAGTTCTACGCCGTCTGGCACCCGCGCGTCGACCAGGATCCGTCCCATAGCTGGCTTCGCCGGGTCGTACACACCGTCGCCGGGGCAGCGCCGCCGCGCCGCCGGCGCGCGAAGATTGGTTAGCGGGCTTTGCGTTGGGGCATTCCGCTACGTCGGTCGAGCGAGCTGGCCGCACCTGAACCCCGAAGGAGAACGCGATGCAGATGACGGGCAACACCATTCTGGTGACCGGCGGCGGCACCGGAATCGGCCGTGGATTGGCCGAGTCATTCCACCGGCTCGGCAACCAGGTGGTTATCGCGGGCCGACGCCGCGAGCCGCTGCAGGCTGTCGCGGAGGCTAACCCAGGTATCAAATACCTGTCGCTGGATCAGGGCGATCCAGCCGACATCCAGCGATTCGCCGCGCAGCTCGCCGACGAGTATCCGGACCTCAATGTCGTCATCAACAATGCCGGCATCCAGCGGGTTGAGGAGCTGGCCACTGGCGACGTCGGCGTGGCCGAGCAGACCGTCGCAATCAACTTGCTGGGTCCGATCCGGCTCACCGCGGCATTACTGCCGTCGCTGCTGGGCAAGCCGCACGCGGCGATCGTCAACGTCACGTCGGGTCTGGCATTCATGCCCAGCGCGCTCACACCGACGTATTGCGCCACCAAGGCAGCGCTGCACTCCTACACCCAGTCGCTGCGTTTTCAGCTCCGCGAGACCTCGGTCCGGGTGATCGAAATAATTCCGCCGCAAGTGCAAACCGCGCTGCAGGGTGAGCGGGGATTCGACCCGAGGGCGATGCCGCTGGATGAGTACATCACCGAGACGATGACACTGTTGCAGACCCAGCCGCAGGCAGACGAGATCGTCGTGGAGCGTGTCGAGCGGTTCCGGTTCGCCGAACGCGACGGCGTTTACGACGAGATCTATCCCGCCTTCAACGAGGCGATCACAGCGGGCCTCGGCCGGGCACACAACAGCTGATCTACAGCAGCTTCAGACAGGAGACCACCGATGCGAGTGTTGATGGTGGGCGCAACAGGACGCCATGCCCACTTGGTATTGCGTGAGCTGACCAAGCGAGGTGTCATGGTGCGCGCCTTGGTCCGTAACCAGGAACGGGCGCAGGTGGCGCGGCATAACGGCGCCCAGGAGACGGTCATCGGGGACCTGAGGGAGCCGGCCAGCCTCACCGAGGCGGTCGCCGGTATGGATGGTGTGTTTCATATCGGACCGGCGCACGCGGCTGGAGAGGCCGATATGGGTCTGGCGATGGTCGACGCGGCTCGGGTCGCCGGTGTGCGAAAGTTCGTCTATTCCGGAGTCATTCACCCGTCGATCTCAGCGATGACGAATCACGCCGCCAAGCTGCCAGTGGAGGAGGCCCTCTACAGTTCGGAGCTGGATTTCTCGGTGCTGCAGCCAGCGCGGTTCATGCAGAATTTCGACCGCTCGTGGAGCGACGTCGTCGAGAATGACCGTTTGATCCAGCCGTACTCGTTGTCGTCGAAGATGTGCTCGGTGGACTACCGCGACGTCGCAGAAGTCGCCGCGATGGCAATGACCGGCAACGGGCTGAGTTACGGCACCTTCGAACTGTGTGCGCCCGGGATGCTGGACAGCCACGAGACGGCTGCGATTATCAGTGAGGTCCTCGGACGACCGATCACCGCAGTACAGATACCGTTGGACCAGTTCGCTTCACAACTGCCGGAAGGTCCGTTCCGCGATGGCATGAAGCGCATGATGGCCCACTACGACCGGCACGGTTTACCCGGCGGCAACGCATTGGTGCTGCGCGCCATCCTCGGTCGCGAACCTCGATCGCTCAAGGACTACTTTGCCGAACTAGCTCTTCGCTGAAAACCGCGTAACCGCAAAGAGTTGGCACAGAGTTGGGATTAAGTCGATTGCCGGGCCGGTCCGGGATAGGACAAGATCGATGGCATGGCCAATATCGATTTTTCGTTGTTGGACGTCCCCAGATCGGTGCCACTTGATGACCCCGAGGCCTACCTACGCGCCGCGATCGCGTGGCACTTCGGCCAGGACACCGGTTCCCCGTTCTGGTTGCGCACTGCCCAGACGCTGAACTTCGACCCGTTGACCGACGTCAAAACCTTCTCGGATCTGCGCTTGTTTCCCAACCTCGTCAATGAATTGCGCAGTGTGCCGGTGGAGGATCTCATTCCGCGCGGCTATGGCTCACCACCGCCGCCGCCCCAGATATTCGAGTCCGGCGGCACCACCGGCGCTCCGAAACGGACTGTGCAAATGCCGGATTGGATTGTGCAGGTCGTTCAATGGCAAACCGAGGACTTCGCCACGGGCGGCTTTCTGCCGGGCCAGGGCTTCCTGTGCCTGATGCCGAGCGGCCCGCATGGTGTTGGCTACTTCTCCCGCTTGGTCTCCGAGCGGCTCGGCGCGGTGTTCCACCCGATCGACATCGATCCCCGCTGGGTCAAAAAGATCGCCGCCCGCAACGCGGCCACGGAAGTGGCAGCCTACATCGAGCATGTCATCGAGCAGGCGGTGTACATTCTGCAGACGCAGAACGTCGCGAATCTGCATACCACTCCGCCGCTGCTAGAGGCGATTGCCCGCAACGACGACCACGTGGTGGACCTGGTGAACGAGAAGATCCGCTACCTGTTGCTCAGCGGTGCGCATGTGGATGCCGACACGCTCGACCTGCTACGAGAAATCTTCCCGGCCACTGCGATCACCATGGCCTTCGGCAGCACCATGGTTCTTTCGCAAGCGGTCACCCGAACCACCGACAGCGAATCGTTCGTCTTCGATCCGCGAACACCCTACGTCGTCTTCTGGGTAGTGGACCCTGACACCGGAGAACAAGTGCCGTATGGGCAACTTGGCCAGGTGGTGATGAACCACATCAGCAAGGGGATGTTCATACCGAACAATCTGGAACGCGACAGGGCAATCCGGATGCCCGGGCCCGCAGGGCAACTCAGCGATTCGGTCAGCGAGGTGCGGCCGGTGACCACCTTCGAGGGCGAGGCCGTCATCGAAGGCGTGTATTGATGATGGCGTACGAACAACCCAGTGCCACAGCCGACCTGGTGACCATAGATGCGCTCGGCGCAGGCGGCGAGTACCGGGCCCGCAATCGCGAAGTCATCGTAAGTACCGCTGGTGTGCCGGTTGCTGAGCTGAGTATGGTTCCGCCACTGTATGTTTCGCGTACTATCGGCGCGCAACGCAAGGTCGCGCCGCTGCCCGCCCCGCAGCGTGAAGCGGCGCTGGCCAAGGCGGCCGATGTCTTCGCGACCGCCGTCATTGCGGGACTGGACTTCGAGACCTATGTTGGGCTGGCCAGCCGGATTTCGGGGCTGCCGATCGCGGTGACCCGCGTCGGGGCGCGCAGCGTGGCCGACGCTGTCGCCTCGGCATTTGATGCGGTGCGGCCGGCTCGGCCGGTGGGCGCCGCCCTCGATTGGCGCGAGGAGCGCACCCGCAACGGCAGTGCGGTGTGGGCGCGGCGCGGGGAGGTGTTCGCGGTACACGCCGCTGGAAACGGCCCGGGCGTACACGGCCTGTGGCCGCAGGCGCTCGCGCTGGGCTACCGGGTGGCGGTGCGCCCGTCGCGCCGCGAGCCGCTGACTGCGCACCGGCTGGTGAATGCGTTGCGCCAGTCGGGGTTTCGCGCCGAAGATGCGGTCTATCTGCCGACGGATCATGGCGGAGCCGACGAGATCATCCGGTCGGCCGACCTTGCCATGGTGTACGGCGGTCAGGACGTGGTGGACAAATACGCCGACGATCCGACGGTGGTGGTGAATGGGCCGGGGCGCGCGAAGATTCTGATCACTGCCGACCGGGATTGGCGCGACTGCATCGGCCTGGTCGTCGACTCGATCGCCAAGCTGGGCGGCATGGCGTGCGTCAACACCACCGCGGTGCTCTACGAGGGCGATCCCGTCCCGTTGGCTCAGGCGGTCGCCGAGCGGTTGGCGACGATTGAGCCGCTGCCCACCGAGGACGAGCGAGCGATTCTGCCCACCCAGCCCGTCGACCAGGCGCAGGCCCTGGCGAACTATCTGGCGGTCAAGGCCGGGGGAACGACACCGCTGCTCGGCGCCGATCAGGTGGTCGCCGCCCTGGGTGACGGCTGTGCGGCGTTACGCCCGGCCGTGCACCTGATGGCCGAGCCCGACGTCGACAAGCTCAACGTCGAGCTGCCCTTCCCGTGCGTGTGGGTGTCGTCGTGGTCGCGCGGTGCCGGCATGGAGCCGTTGCGGCATTCGTTGGTGGTCACCGCGATCACCGGAGACGAAGAGCTGATCGACGGCCTGCTCGCCGAACCGACGGTCACCAACGTTTACTGCGGCAACCATCCGACCTACTACGGAGCACCCGAAATCCCGCACGACGGCTTCCTGGCGGACGTCCTGATGCGCAATAAGGGCTTTATCAGGGACTAACAGGGACTGACGTAAGGCAATAGTGCCAACGCCGGGCCGGAGCCTAGGCGCGGACTGCGATGTGGTCTGCTAGCTATAGTCACGAGTCGAGGTGCACGGTAAAGCCAGTGCCGCACCCTCGACATGCAATTCGAGTGAATGCGGCAGCGAAGTTGAACCTAATAGCGCAGGCCATCGATAGATTGGCCAACCCGGCGCGGGTGTCGGATCCCGACAAGCTGCGCAGCGCCGTATCCGGCAAGACCGTACTGGTGACCGGCGCGTCCTATGGAATCGGCGAGGCGACCGCCCGCAGATTGGCCGCGGCTGGAGCAACTGTGCTGGTTGTCGCCCGATCGGCGGAAAGGCTCGACGACCTTGCGGCGTCGATCAACGCGGGCGGCGGTCAAGCGGTCGCCTACCCGACCGATCTCACCGACGAGGCCGCTGTGAGCGTGTTGACGAAGCAGATCACCGAGAACCAGGGCCCGCTCGACATCGTGGTGAGCAATGCCGGCAAGTCATTGCGCCGCTCGGTGCATCACCAGTACGACCGGCCGCATGACTTTCAGCGCACTATCGACATCAACTATCTGGGGCCGATCTGGCTGCTACTCGGACTGCTGCCGGCCATGCGGGAGAACGGCTGCGGGCATATCGTGAACGTTTCGAGTGTCGGCGTGCGCGTGGTACCCGGTCCGCAATGGGGCGCCTACCAAGCCTCCAAAGGGGCGTTCGATCGCTGGCTGCGCAGTGTGGCACCGGAATTGCATGCCGACGGTGTGGACGTCACGTCGGTCTACTTCGCGCTGGTCCGTACCCGGATGATCGAGCCCACACCGATCCTGGGCAGACTTCCGGGCTTGTCCCCGGATGAGGCTGCCGACGCCATCGCCAAGGCGATCATCGAGCGACCCCGCACCAACGAGCCGCCCTGGGTGTGGCCGGCCGAGGTGGCCTCGGTGCTGCTGGCCGGGCCCGCCGATCGTGCGGCCCGGCTGTGGTACCGCCGGTTCTTCACCGATTCCGGCAGCACGCCAAAGGACCAACAATGACCGGTAGCGTGGTCGCCACGGCGGCTCGGGCATTGGTGTCGTCGGGACTGCTCAGTCCGCTTTCCCCAGTCGCGGGGTTCCGGCTCATTCGCGAGGCGCGCCGGGGTGGCACGAATCCCTACACCCTGTTGGCGGTCACGGCGGCTCGGTGGCCGAACCGGGCCGCGATAATCGATGACGACGGCGTCCTCAGCTACCGCGAGCTGGAGTTAGAGACCGAATCCCTTGCGCGTGAGTTGTCCGGCGATGGCGTTGGACCCGGTCAAGCGGTGGGAATCATGTGCCGCAATGGACGGGGCTTCGTTGAGGCGGTCTTCGGCGCGGCTTTGGTGGGCGCCGACGTTGTGCTGGTCAACACCGACTTCCGCATTGATGCGCTGGCGGCCGCGTTGAGCGCACACCAGATCACAACGATGGTCACTGACAACGAATTCGCGGAGCGGGTGCAGGCCGCGGACGAATCGGTCGTCATTGTCGACCGGGCGACGGTCAAGGCACACGAAGATGACGCGCGACCTGCCGTGGCCGCACCGGGCCGGATCGTTCTGCTCACATCGGGCACCACCGGGAAGCCTAAGGGTGTGCCGCGCACACCGCAGCTGCGATCGGCGGTGGGTGTCTGGGTGACAATCCTTGATCGCACCCGGTTGCATACCGGGTCGCGGATCTCGGTGGCGATGCCGATGTTTCACGGGCTGGGGCTTGGCATGCTGATGCTTACGGTGGCCCTCGGCGGCACGGTACTCACCCATCGCCACTTCGACGCCGAAGCCGTCCTTGCGCAGGCATCACTGCATCGCGCCGACGCATTCACAGCGGTGCCGGTCGTGCTCGCGCGCATCCTCGACCTGCCCCAACGCGTGCGGGCGCGAAACCCGTTGTCGTCGTTGCGGGTGGTGATATCCAGTGGCGACCGCCTGGACCCCAGCTTGGCCCGGCGATTCATGGACGCATACGGCGACATCCTCTACAACGGCTACGGCTCCACCGAGGTCGGCATCGGTGCTCTGGCAACACCAGCCGACCTGCGAGACGCTCCCGAAACCGTCGGGAAACCGGTCGCCGGCTGCCCAGTGCGCATCTACGACAAAAACGACAGACGCGTGGGCCCGCGCGTCACCGGACGCGTCTTCGTCGGCGGCGAGCTGGCGAGTGAAGGCTACACGGGAGGCGGCGCCAAAGCCGTCGTCGACAATATGACCAGCACCGGAGACATGGGCTATCTCGACAACGCAGGCCGGCTCTTCATCGTCGGTCGCGAAGACGACATGATCATCTCCGGCGGCGAGAACGTCTATCCGCGCGCGGTCGAAAACGCACTCGCCGAACACCCCGACATCGCCGAAAACGCGGTCATCGGTGTCCCCGACGAGCGGTTCGGTCATCGACTGGCCGCGTTCGTGGTCTTGCAGCCAGAGAGCGACATCGATGTGCCAGCGTTACGGGAGTACTTGAAGGGCAAGGTTTCTCGCTTCGAACAGCCCAGAGACATCCACATCGTCAGCGGCATTCCGCGCAATCCCGCAGGCAAGGTCGTGCGCAAGGAGCTGTCCACCTAGGCGCGTGCGCCTCACTCCACTTCGGGTTGGATGACACCGATCGTTTTGGTCAGCCAGTTGGGTGCCAGCACCGAGATCGCGGTGGCGCCCGCCGTAGCGCCCAATACGCCCGACCAGGCGACCGGCCCCAGCGGTGTGCATCCGAAAAATTGGCTGATCACCGGCGTTTGAACGATGCCGACCAAGACACCCGCGCTGCCCAGGGCGGTCGCTACGACGAGCGGGCTGTGTCGGCGCGTCAGCAGTGTCTGCGCCAGCTGTGTCGTTACCAATGCGGTCAACCCCATTGTCGCCGTACGGCGTTCGCTACCCGGCGTCCAGCGCCCGATGGCCCAGGCTGTCGTTGCGCCTGCGGCCGTGACGGCACCACGGGAGACGATCTGGCGCATCAACGGGGCGTCGAGCGAGGGCCTAGGCCCGGTCAGCACCGCGCGCCGGTGTTCACCACGTGCTTCTTCGGCCTCTTCTTCGGTTTCATACTCGGCTTCGTCGGGTTCGACGTACTGCGAGGTGACGGCCACTGCAAGCGCAGGGAACATGTCGGTGAGCAGGTTCACCAACAGCAGCTGACGGGTCCCCACCGGCGCCCGCCCGGCGCCGAACGCGGTCCCGATGATCGTGAACAGCACTTCGCCCACATTGCCACCGACCAGAATCGTGACCGCATCGCGAACGCCGGCCCACATACTGCGGCCCTCGACCAGCGCGTCCAGCAGCACGCCCAGATCCTCGTCGGTCAATACGATGTCGGCGGCCCCGCGGGCGGCCGACGAACCACGACCGCTCACCCCGATGCCCACGTCGGCCATCCGAATCGCGGCCGCGTCGTTGGCGCCGTCGCCGACCATTGCGGTCACTCGCCCGGAGTGCTGCAGCGCGGCCACAATCTGCACCTTTTGTTCCGGGCTGACGCGGGCGAAGACCTGCACGTCGGCGACGAGTTTGGCGCTCTCGTCCTCGTCGAGGCCGGCAAGTTCGGCGCCCGTTACCACCCGCACATCCGACGGCAGGCCCAACTGATGGGCAATCGCACGTGCGGTGATGGGGTGATCGCCGGTGATCAGCACGACGTTGCGCTCGGCGTCCACCAACGCTTCGATCAGCGGGCGCGAGGATGCTCGGGCAGTGTCTGCCAAACCGACATAGCCGAGCAACTCGAGGTCCTGCGCGGCAGCGTCGACGGCATCGGCGTCAGTGTCGGAATCCTCGCGGATCCCGTTTTCCCAGCGGCGCTGTGCCACTGCCAGCACCCGCAAACCCTGCTCGGCAAGGCTGCGTACCAAGGACTCTGCGTGCTCCTGGTCCGCGTCCGGATCGGCGAACCGGCAGCGGGGAAGGACCACCTCCGGAGCGCCCTTGAGCATCAGGATTGGCGTTGCCGAGTCTGTGCTCACTGTGCCTATCGAGGCGGCGAACCCACGACTGGACTCGAATGGCACCTCCGCAAGCACTGTCCACCCCGAACCATCTGGGCTGGTAAGCGAACTCGCTGCGGTGAGAATAGCTTCGTCGGTGGCGTGCGCGTGTCCTTGCCCCTCTTGGGGCTGTGTGGACGCCCACGCGGCCGCCCTGAGCACCGCAGCGGACTGCGGATCGGTGGCGTCCGGGAATGGACCCCGTGGACGGGCCGCGCCCGGCACGGCGCAGACCACGCGCAATCGGTTCTCGGTGAGGGTGCCGGTCTTGTCGAAACACACGGTGTCGACTCGGCCCAGCGCTTCGATGGTGCGGGGGGCGCGGACCAGTGCTCCGCGCGCCGTCAGGCGCTGGGCGGCGGCGAGCTGGGAGAGGGTGGCCACCAACGGTAGACCCTCTGGGACGGCGGCCACTGCAATTGCGACGCCGTCGGCGACGGCTTGACGCAGTGAGGCGCGCCGTAGCAACGCCAAAGCGGTCACCGCGGCACCGCCGGTAAGCGTAAGCGGAAGGACCTTGCTGGTGAGCTCTCGCAGCCGGGCTTGGACTCCGGCCGACGTTTCGACGTCTGCGACCGCCGAGATCGCGCGGTGCGCGGCGGTGCCGACCCCCGTGGCCACTACGATCGCGCGGGCATGTCCTGCGACGATCGTGCTGCCCTCGAACAGCATGCTGGCCCGGTCGGGGTCGTTGACGGCGACGGGGTCCGCCTGCTTGTCCACCGGCAGCGACTCACCGGTGAGGAACGACTCGTCGACCTCGAGGTCCTCGGCCACCAACAGGCGCGCATCCGCCGGCACCACCTCTGGTGCGGCCAGGTCGATAACGTCGCCGGGGCGCAGCGACTTGGCGGACACCGTGGCCGTGCGCGTGGTGTGCTGGGCCGCCTCCAACCGGCGTCGCGTCGTCGCTACCGCCGGGACTACGACGCGGCGCACGAGTTGGTCCTGCTCGGCGAAAAGCTCGGCGGCTGCCGCCTCGGCTCGCAACCGTTGCACCCCACCGGTTACCGCGTTGACGGTCATCACACCGGCGACCAGAAGCGCGTCGATATTGCTGCCGACGATCGCCGACGCGGCCGCCCCGACGGCCAGGATCGGAGTCAACGGGTCAGCGAGCTCGGCCCGGGTAGCGGAAGCCAGCCGTGCCAAGTTACTTGCTCGTCCGCGCAGCGGTGCCAGCAGTGGGCTGTAGGACAGGTCGTCGAGACGGCGTCGCCATGACGGCGTACCGGGCTCGACGGCCAACGGTCGCGCACCGCCGGCCAGCCGCGAATAAACGATCTCCGGGTCCAGCGCATGCCAGGCGGTTAGCGGCTGCGGGGTGGGATCGGGTAGCCGAAGCACCTTGCCGGCCGAGAAGGTTCCCGCCACCAACGCAGTGGCGGCGGCTGCGTTGACCGGATTAAGCCAGCGACGGAAGCTAACGGGGTTGGTGGTTCTGTCTTGCTCACCGGTGACCAGCAGCAGCCCGGCCAGGGTCGTGCCGCCCTGGGCAAGGTGCACCGCGGATTCACTTGCCGACCGGGCTACCGGAATCGCTGACAGGATCCGCACCGCATCAGCCAGGTCGGTGCCGGTGATGATGTCCGCGGTCCACGGTGTAGCCGCGCGTGGATCATCAAGTGCCACACCGACGTCGGCTATCGCCAGAGCGGCCAACGTATCGGTCGATGCGAAGTCACGGTGCACCGCGGTGATCAGCAGTACCGGTCCGCGATCGGCCCGCAACTCACGTACCAAATTCAGCAGCGGTGTGCCAGGCGGATGCGACGCGCCAACGCTGGCGGTCAGATCCTCGGTGCCGGCTACGTGGCGCAAGACCACCCGGGCTCCGGTCCGGTGCGCGGTCTGCAGCAGCGGGATCGCGTACGGGTCGACTTCCCAACCAACCTCGACGCTGCCCACGCATTCGCCGTCGACCACCAGGTCGGCGCTTTCGAGGCCCTGCGCGGGGGTCGCCGACGGGCCCTGTATCGGAACCCATCTCAGCCGCGCACCGGTAGCCGGCAACTCATCGGGGTCGGGCTCGGGCGCCTCTTCACCATGCAGCAGCGCGTCGGCAACCTCATAAACCCGGTCGTCGTCCCAGCCGGGCGCATCTCCGTGCGATTGCAAAACGGCACGGTGATCACCGCGCAGCGCGGCGCCGTCGATGACGACCACCTGTACCCGGTCCAAGCGACGCAGAGCGCCCGGGTCGAGGACTAGCTGTCCGGCGTTGGCGAGCCCGCGACCCAGTACCGCCGCGAACGCCTGCCGGCCCATATGCGCCGCTCGTGGCACCCCGGCCAGGATCGCGCCGGCCGCGTCTTCGGTACCACCGCCGGCCACCAACGCACTCGCCGCGGCGATCAACGAGCCGTTCGCCGCAGAATTGACATAGTTCTCCACCGGCCCCGCCATCGACCCTTTCTCGGTGTCCATTGCGGCGTCGATGGCTCCACCGACCACCACGTGCGAAGCCTCACCCGCCGCTGCGGCTGCCCAGCTGTGCCGCGGCGCCTGCGATTTGGCCCCGGCTGATGAGATGACGGGCACCACCGGAGCTTGCGGCCGCTCGGGCGAGGCCAGCTGAGGCTCGCGCTCTCGCCACCTTTGACGATGAGCCGCCGCCTCGGAGACTTGAAGGCCACGTTGTGTCAGATCGAGCAGCGGTGTGCCAACCGCTTGGGTTAGCCCGTACGCCGCCGCCGTCGTAGCGGCGAGCGCGATATCGGTGCCCACGCGACCCAGTCGCGACTCCAGGATTGACACCATGCGCGGTTGATGATTGAGCAGAGCGGCCGCAGCCTGAGTGGTTTGCGGTGCAGCGGGCAATCGGGTCACCCAGCCGGTAACTGCGGCGCCGATCGCGACCAGATCCATTGCCGCAGCGGTCAGCGGCACCAGAATCGCCAACGGGTTACCCGGGTCGGCGAATGGAGCAGAAAGAGGTGCCGATCCCGGTCCTGACAAAGCTATGTCGGCAGCCACGCAACAAACGGCTTCCCGCACCTCATCTAAGACGACGTCGTTGTCTGCGTCATCCTCGAGTTCGACCACCAGCCGGCCCAATGAACCCTCGACATGGGCTTTGGCCACTCCCGGAATCCTGCGAACCGGCTCCTCTACTACCGCCGCATAGTCGTGCCAGCGGTGGAACGGCAGCAACGGATCCAGGTCCAGATGCGCCCGCTGCCCGCTCTGCCAGCGCACCGGCGGCGTGATGCCGTCAGGGGACCCGTTGCCGGAACTGCTCATCCCGAGAGCTCGGCCGGTCGACTGAGCCGCTGACTGCACCACCGGGCCGACCAGCTCCACCACTGGGCTGGCCAGCAGCTGCACCGCGCCCGCAGCGCCGGCCGCAGTCGACACGCCGGCTCGCGCTACCTGGGCCGCTCCGCCGGTGACGCCAGCGACGATGCTGGTTACGCCCGGAATCTTCATTCCGTCACCCTTCAATTACGTCTACCACGCCTAATAATCCTGGCGTGTCAGGGACCTGTCCACATATGGGCCGGGAGGAAGGCCGTGCGATGACACCGATGACTACGGCAGGTCGGGAGCGCTTAGTTATCAGGGGGTGCATCGCTTCTCTGGCAAAAAGCTTACCGGGTTGGCGGCAATCCAAACGCGGTGAACAAGCGCGGGTCGAGAAAGACGGTGATGGCAGCGATCCCGGTGGCGCCTGTGGTGAGGACGTGTATGGAATGGGCCCGCATTACCTGGTCGGTGCCGCGACGGTACTCGGCAACAGCGGGTTGCGCGTTCGCGGCCGTCGGGATCATCACGATACCGCCGGCCTTGGTGAAAGCACGCGCGGCAAGGAACCGCATCACCGTGTCTCGGTCGGTGAACCACACAGGCAGAGGCGGCATTTCGAGTTTGACGTCGGCCTGCAGCAGTTCGGTGAGGGCGGCCATGTCGGCGTTTTCGAATGCCGCGCAATAGCGGTCGAGCAATTCACGACGGTCGGCGTCGTCGGGCTCGGCCATGCTTTCCTCGGAGGGGGAGATCTCGGCGAGACGGGCCCGCGCCCGCTGCAGGGAGCTGTTGACCGCGGCGGGTGTGGTTGCGAGGAGTTCGGCAACCTCGGCGGCGCTGAAGTGTACGACGTCGCGCAAGATCAACACGGCTCGCTGGCGCGCCGGAAGCTCCTGCAGGGCCGTCATCACGGCCAGCCGCACACTTTGCTTTGCGGTGACGGCGGTTTCCGGGGTCTCGAACATCAAGGCGTCGGGGATCGGCTCAAGCCACACGTGGGCGCCGGCGTTTCCGTCGAGACTGGCGTCCGGGTCGATCGAGCCGTCTCCCAGCCCGGCCGGCAGCACGCGGCGGGCGCGGTTCTCCAGCGCGCGCAGGCACGCGGTCGTCGCGATCCGGTACAGCCAGGTTCGCAACGCTGCGCGTTCCTCGAACGCCGGGTAACCACGCCAGCCCCGCAGATAGGTCTCCTGGACGAGATCTTCGGCGTCATGCACCGAACCGAGCATGCGGTAACAGTGCGCGATCAACTCGGCACGAAACGGTGCCGCCTGCTCGATGAAATCCTCCTGAGCCGGCACGGGCTGCTCCTATCTCGTGCTCCTGTCCCGGGTGGGACCGCAACGCTACTCCAATACAGAGACACCCGGCCGCGGAAATTCATCGGTCCGCGGCGATGAATTCGGGAGCCGCGTCGTATCTCAATTGGTGGACGTCCAGCCGCGCCGGTAATGCACCGGCACTAGGGAGTTCATCTGAAAGCGAGTACGAACATGAACCAGGCCCTGAGAACCAACGCCGACGGCCTCGTCGGCACCACAGCGGTCGTGACCGGGGCGAGCCGCGGATTCGGCCGCGCCATCGCCACCGCCTTGGCGGCAGCCGGCGCTGAGGTCGTCGGCGTTGCGCGCACCGCCTCCCATCTCAATGAACTGCGCGACGAGCTCGGCGAGAGCTTCACCCCGGTGGTTGCCGACGCAGCCGATCCAGCGACGGCCAGCCGGCTTATCGACGAGTACCGGCCGCGCACACTGGTGCTGTGCGCCGGGGCCAGTCCGCGGATGAGCCCGTTACAGGATCAGACCTGGGAGACCTTCAGCCAGAACTGGAATGTGGACGTCGCGCAGGCGTTCCACTGGACTCGCTGCGCGCTGCGCCGTCCCCTGGCGCCAGGCAGCTCGGTGATCGTGATGTCCAGCGGCGCCGCCCTGGCCGGGTCACCGCTGAGCGGTGGCTACGCGGGCGCGAAGGCGACTGTCAGGTTCATCACCGGTTATGCCGCCATCGAATCGCAGCGGGCCGGGCTAGGGATCCGCTTCGTGTCCATCCTGCCGCGGTTGACGCCTGCCACCGACTTGGGCGCCAAAGCCGTCGCGGCCTACGCCGAGCGGGAAGGCGTCGATATCGACAAATTCGTGCAATCCTCGGGACCCGCCCTCGGCGCGCAACAAGTTGGCAAGTCGGTACTGGAGATCGCCAGCGGCGACGCCACGGACCACGGTGCTTACCTACTCACATCCTCGGGCCTGTCCCCGCTGGCCTGAAGCTACACAACCTGAAAGGCGGACATCGCAATGAACACACCCCCGATCGTGTCGGCCCAAGACTGGGCGGCTGCCCATCAACAATTGCTGGTGAAGGAAAAGGAGCTGACCCGGGCCCGTGACGCGCTGGCGGCCATGCGTCGCCGGATGCCATGGCTGGCTGTGGACAAGGAGTACGAGTTCGACGGGCCCGAGGGCAAGGTCAGCCTGTTGGGCCTGTTCCAGGGTCGGCGTCAGCTGATCGTGTACCGCGCCTTCTTCGAGCCCGGCGTAGACGGCTGGCCCGATCACGGCTGCCGCGGCTGCTCGATGATCGCCGACCACATTGGGCACCTTGCTCATCTGAATGCCCGCGATACCACGCTGGTGTTCGCCTCGCGTGCGCCGCAGGCGGACATCGAGCGGCTGAAGGCGCGGATGGGTTGGCAGATGCCGTGGTACACCATCACCGATAGCTTCGACGCCGACTTCGGCGTGGACGAATGGCACGGCACCAACGCGTTCATTCACGACGGTCACCGGGTGTTTCGCACCTACTTCATCAACAACCGCGGCGACGAGGCACTGGGGAACACCTGGAGCTTCCTCGACATGACGGCCTTAGGGCGCCAGGAACATTGGGAGGATTCGCCGGAGGGCTACCCGCAGACCGCGCCGTACGACTGGTGGAACTGGCACGACGAATACGGCGAGCATGAGCCGTCGCGATGGTTTGGTGAGCCAGACCCGAACGACCCCAACGACCCACGCCCGCCGCGCAGTAGCTAAACGGCGCAGGGCCGCTTGGATTCGTCTGGCCGATCGCAATTGGTGTTCTCGGCACAAATAAGACGAATGCGCGGTAGCCGTCGAACGGCTACTCGCGCAATATTCGGCTCAGGAAATTTGGTCTACAAAATTCGGTGGTTTGCCCTGCCAACGTGGTACCCAGCTGGGAACGACTTCTCGATGACTTGCAGCTGGTGGTCCACCCTGGACTCGAGCTCGAGTACTACGCAGCTGTCGCCGACGGCCTTCGATTCGAGAACTATGTACCGCTGGCCGCAATCAGTGATCGGATCACCTGAGTGCAATTTCTCGACGGGCACCAATTCTGGGGTTCCATGTGACTCCACCCATGACACGTTAGGTCAATTCCGTGAATGAGGGAATAGTTCTCTGGTCGGCCACCAATGCCTTGCGACCTCTGACCGACCCGGAAATCGGCGCAACACCTCTACGTTTTGTCGGCCCCAGGCTGTTTGAAAAACACACTGACGCGAGAGATCAGGCCGTCGTCGCCCTGCTCGAACAGGATGCATTCGGAGCATTCGCCGGGGGCACCGTCGATCTCGAAGGCTTCGGTCAACTCGACGTATGACAGCCGGGCATTCACATGCGAGACCCGCTGTACCTCCACCCGGTGGCCCTTGAGATTGGTGAGGACCTTGCGCAGGAAGGCGACGTAGTGCTCCTTGCCCTCGACCACGTCGCAGAACGGGCCCTCTCGGGTCAAGCCTTCGTCGGCAATCGTCGCAGCCAGGCCGTCCCAATCGTGGGCGGCCAGGCACGTCAGGTAGCGCTCAACCACGCCGCCGCCATCCCCAGTCACGTCGCCCCCTCGTTGAAGGTCGGAGTTTGACTCCACGGAAAACACAGTAAGGCAACGCAGTGGACCAGGAAACAGGGACGCAATACGTTCGACAAAGCGCTGCACCGCGGCCGGCAACGCAGGCAAGAATAGTGCGATGAGTGCACCCAGCGCACCAGAGTCGCCGGCCGGGGCGCCGACCTGTTACCGGCATCCCGGTCGCCGGACGTACGTCCGCTGCAACCGCTGTGGACGGTACATCTGCGCGGACTGCATGCGCACCGCCGCGGTCGGTCAGCAGTGTGTGGAGTGCGTCCAAGCGGGTGCCCGGACGATTCGACAGCCGCGGACGCGATTTGGCGGGCGACAGCGATCGGCCACACCGGTGGTCACGTATGTGCTGATCGCGATCAACGTCGTGGCTTTCATATTGCAGATGGCGTCGGGAGGTTTGGAAAGGCAGTTCACGCTGTGGCCACCGGCCGTCGCCGACGGCCAGCTCTACCGCCTGGTGACCGCGGCGTTCTGAAACATCCCGGGTTTGATGCACACCTCTTTTCGTGTGACCGGTGTGCTTCCCGATCTGGTGGTGGAGCATAGTACGGGGCCGTGGGCGCTAGGTTCGGTTCGGCGGGTTGGCGTCGTGCCAGGCAGCCCAGATCTCGGGCCGGAGCCGCCCGCGATCGGGTACCGGCAACCCAGCGCTGCGGGCCCAGGCGCGGACCTGCGCGGTGGGCGGTGCCAGCGATGCGGGCTTATCGATTTCGACGATGCCGACCGCGATGGGTGAGATGCGTTGCAGAGCAGCCTGTTCGGTGATCGCCCAGGCGTGGGCGGCGGCGAGGAATCGGTAGGTCCATTCCTCGGCGAGCTGGCGGGTCTCGCAGAACACGACGGGCACGTTCGGCCAGCGGATCTGCAACTCGGCGAGTCCGTCCGCGACCACAGCGGGGCGCACGCGGTCGAGCTTGAACAGCTGCGAGTAGCGGTCCTCGATCACCACCGCCGCACGCGGGAGCGCGGCCAGGTCGCCGACTTGGTAACGCAGCTTCCCGCCGGTGAGGCTAGCGATCAGATCGACCAGTGACTTGCGCTCCACGCTGGCGACAAGCTTGTCATCGACGACGATCCCATAGTCCCCGCATGGCAGCGCCCGCTTCACCGTGGTGACGTGCTGGGTTGCGAACCGGTAGGCGTACTGCTCGTGGCTGTCGACCACGATCTGCAGGTCCTCGATGCCGTAGGCGCGGGCGGTCGGGGTGCGCACATTCGGGCGCGCCTGCTTGCGGGTGCGCGGCGACTGCCAAAACACCACGTCCCGGCCCCGAGCCTGGGTGAACACGAGCTGGGAGCGGTTGTGCCGGGACCGCTCGGCGATCACGTCGATCGCCGCGCCGCGCCGACGACACGACCGCAACGGCACTCGTTCGACGATCACCGGATCGGCGGGCCACTCGTCCAGCGGTACCGGGTAGGCGAACAAAGCCTTTTCCCGCGGCCAGGTCCCCGACGTGCGGAACAGCAGGTCACCGCCAGCGAGCGGGACCCGCAGCAACAACGGCAGCCGGGAGTCTTCGTCCGGGTTGACCGCGATCAACAACTCCGCCACGAGCTCTGAGTCTGCCGGGCCGCATTGGCGTTCGGTGGCGCACCCCGCCGCGACGCCGGACCTACGGACGGCCGATGGGGTTGCCGGCTTGCAGCCGCGCGTAGTACTCGGCCTCGGCTTCTGCGGGTGGGATCCGCCGAAGTCGGTGCATGAGCCGGTGCTCGTTGTACCAACTCACCCACGCCGACGTGATGTTCTCCAGGTCGGCCAGGGTGCGTATCGGCCCGCTGCGAAACGGCGAACCCTCGCGGACGCACTCCGTTTTGTAGAGCCCGATCGTCGTCTCGCACAACGCATTATCGAGGGCATCACCGACCGTCCCAACCGATGGGATTAGCCCGGCCAGCATCAGTGTCTCGCCGTAATGGATTGCAGTGTACTGACTTCCGGCGTCACTGTGATGGATTGCATCGTCGAACGGATGACCTTGGCGGAGGCGGAACTCCGCTGCGTAGCGCAGCGCGCGTTCGACGAAGCCGGTGTCCTTGGTCAGCGAGCACTCCCAGCCGGGGATCAGCCCGGCGTAAGCATCGACCACAAACGCGGTGTAGCCGAACCCGCAGGTCATAGGCACGTACGTGAAGTCGGCGACGACCAGCAGGTTTGGCGCCGAAACCCGCCACTGCCGGCCCACCAGGTCTGGCGCGCGGGCCGCGGCCGGATCCGGTTCGGTGGTGCGTGGTATGCGCCGAGCGCGGGTCACCCCGCGCCAGCCATTGGCCCGCATGATCCGTTCCACCGTGCACCGCGCCACCGGGATACCCTCCCGCTGCAGGTGCGCCCACATTTTCAGGCTGCCGTACAGGCATTCCGGCGGGCGTTTGCCGTCGGAACCGGGTTCGTAGTAGCCGGCGAGGATTTCGGTGATCGTGGTGTCCCACAGCGCCCGTTTTGACGGCGCTGTCGCGCGGTGCGCCCAGTAGGTGCGCGGGGCGATCTGCACTCCGTGCACGGCCAGTGCCCGGCAGATCGGTACGACCCCGAACTCCTCGCGGTGGGTGTCGATGAACGCGCAGATCAGTGGTGTCGCGGGTCGCACTCCCGCGCAAAGAAAGTTGTTGCGGCCTTGAGTATTTCGACCGTGGACTCGAGCTCCTTGCATTTGCGGCGCAGCTCGCGCAGCTCCCGCTTCTCCTCGCTCGACACGCCCGCCGCCTCACCAGCATCGATCTCAGCCTGGCGCACCCACCTGCGCAGTGTCTCTGCGCTCATCCCCAACCTGCCCGCGATCCCCTTGATCGCCGCCCACTCGGTCTGGTAGTCACCGACGTGCTCGCGGACCAGCCGCACCGCCCTGGCCTTGGTGTTCTCGTCGTACCTGATCGCCATCGCGCCATCCTTCCCTCAAAGGAAGGTGTGCATAAAACCCGGGACGGTTCATTCTTGCACTATGGCGCGACCCATTTGCTGTTGAATATGTGGGCGCTCTACATCGTGGGTCCACCGCTCGAAATGTGGCTAGGCCGGCTGCGGTTCGGCGCCCTGTATGCGTTGAGCGGGCTAGGCGGTTCGGTACTGGCCTACCTGCTGTCGCCGCTCAACACCGCGACGGCGGGCGCTTCAGGCGCAGTGTTCGGCCTTTTCGGTGCCACATTCGTGGTGGGAAAGCGGCTGGCCCTCGACGTCCGCTGGGTTGTCGCAGTCATTGTGATCAACTTGGTCTTCACTTTCGTCATTCCGGCGGTCAGTTCACAACTGATCAGCTGGCAGGCGCATGTGGGCGGGCTGGTCACGGGTGGGCTGGTCGCCGCGGCCTACGTTTACCCGCCGAGGACATACCGGAACCCGATCCAAGCCGCAGTGACGATCATCGCCTTGGCTGTGTTCGCTGCGCTGATCTTTTGGCGCACAGCCGATTTGCTCGCGGAGTTTTCCGGATGAGCTGGTGGATCGCCCACGCCGAGCGGACGCTGACCGAAGAGGTGCCCGCGCCACCGGACCAGGTTCGCGGCTTTTATGTGGACCTGGACAACATCAAACTGGTGCATCCGCTGATCGTGTCCGTGCAAGCGGTGTCCCGCGCCGAAACCCCGGACGGTTACCGCCAGAGCTATCGCGTGGTAGATCGAATTCCGCTGGGGCCGTTCACTCTGCGCATCACCTACCAGGCACGGCTGCATGTGCCCGCGAACGGCGACGTGCTGACCGAGGCGGATCAGTCCCCGGGGGTACGCCTACGCGGAACGGTAAGTTTCGAGCCGATCGACGGCGGCACCCGTGTCACCGAGCGAATCCGGATAACCGCGCCGCGGCCATTGGCCACCGTGACCACCCGCGAGGCGGTCAAGGCGCACATCGCGATGTTGGCCGGCATCCGGCGTCACTTCGAATCCGGTTGACCGGCTGAGGTTCAGCGGGGCTGCTGCTTTGCGGAAACGACATTACCAGCGACCCATCTGCTGCAATACCCGTGTCGCAATGAAATGGCCGGGATGCTGAAGGACATCTCGGTACCTGTCGTAGCGACTAGTCGCGCGATGATGGATAATTGCTGTGCACCCGCTGCGCGCACCTCAAATGCCACGGGGCGCGGCTTGGCGATCCACTCCCGCCGCCAAGTGGAACCGCTCAGACCTACAACGCTCTAGCATGACCGCTGTAGCTCCCTCGTGCAGTCCCTGCGCCGGTTGGGCCTCACACCACCATTAAGGAGGTTGCAATGAAGTGTCGTGCCGCTGTGCTGCGCGGGGTCGGCAGGGACTGGGAGGTCCGCGAGGTTGATCTTGATCCGCCACGCAACGGTGAAGTCCTGGTACGGATGGCCGTTGCCGGAATTTGCCACTCCGATGACCATCTGTTTACCGGCGACGTGGTGCCGACCCCCGAGGTGCTGGCCGCAACCGGTATGCCCGCGCCAGACTGGTTCCCGCTGCTCGGTGGTCACGAGGGCGCTGGTGTCGTCGAAGATATAGGGTCGAGCGTGACGACGGTGCAACCGGGGGACCGCGTGGCGATGTCGTTCATTCCCGCGTGCGGTAATTGCCGATTTTGTGTCAACGGTCAGAGCTACATCTGCGATGCCGGCGCGAGCCTGTTCGTGAAGGAGATGCCCACCGACGGAACGTGTCGCCGGCATCTCGGCGACGAAAACCTGTTGGCTTATGGTCAACTCGGCACGTTCGCGGAGTATGCGGTGCTATCGGAACGGTCCGTCATCAAGATCGACGACGCGATCCCGTTCCATGCCGCCTCACTGGTGTCGTGCGGTGTCAGCACCGGCTGGGGCTCGGCAACGGTCTCGGCAGGCACCGAACCCGGCGATACTGTCGTCGTGATCGGCACCGGCGGTGTCGGGATGAACGCCCTGCAAGGAGCGCGCGCCGTCGGAGCAACCTATATCGTCGGAGTGGATCCCATTGAGTACAAGCGGGATTCGGCCAAGATCTTCGGTGCCACGCATACCGTCGCCTCCGCCGAGGAGGCGATACCGCTGGTGGAAGACATCACCGTCGGCGTGATGGCCGACCGCGTCGTCGTGACTGCCGGCGTTGTGCACGTGGACTTAATCCCATTGGCGATGACGCTGCTTCGCAAGGGCGGGACGTGCGTGCTCACCGGCATTACCCCTTTCAGCGAGCCGCTGGTTCCGCTGGTCCTGCAGGAGATGGTGCTGTCGGCCAAACAACTCAAGGGAGTGCTCTACGGCGGGATGAATCCGCGCGCGAGCGTGCCGATGCTCTTGTCAATGTATCAGGCCGGCGCTTTGAAACTCGACGAGTTGGTCACCCGCCACTACACGCTCGACCAGATCAACGAGGCGTTCGCGGACCTGCGCGAAGGCCGCAACATTCGCGGAATTATCGATTTTGCCGGCCTCTAATCAACCCAGTCGGGTTGTGTGGAGGGAAGGTAAGCGGAATTTTCTTGGGCGCAAGCCCCCGACCTTGGTTATCCCCGGTACGGGACTCCCCCAAACAACGTCTACGACGAGGTGTGCTGATCGCGTTCTGACATCGTTGCTGCCGAGTTATCGGCGGGCTGAGCCGGCGTGAATAGTCTTCGGACTCAATGGTTCGGTTGGCCGGGTGGTAACGGACGTGAGTTCGTCGAGGATCTGAGCCATCTCGCGCGGATGCAGCTTGTAGTTGATCGGGACGACGCCGCACTCGGCGGCCCAGATCGCGAACATCAACTCAACGAACTCGGGACGATTGTGGCTCGCGATCGCGACGTGATCACCGGTGCCCTCTTGTTGCCGGATCGACGTGGCCAGACGCAACGCCCAGTCCCGCAACTCACGCCACGCGCAGACACGGCGTTCTCCGCGGCACACCGCGCCACGATCGGCGAAGCGGCTCGGGCCTGATCGAGCACCGCAAAGAGATTCACCGCGCGATCCACTGCGATGTCAACGCAAACTCCGACAGATACTTCGTCGAGCTCCATCCGCCGTCGACAACGATCGTTTGCCCATTGATGAAACTTCCGCCCGGCGAGCACAAGAACGCGATGGTGCTGGCAATGTCATCGATGGTGCCCAACCGGTGGTGCGGCGTCATCTCGGTGTTGATCTTGCGGAATCGCTCATCCCGCAAGCGTTTCTCGACCATCGGCGTTAGCGTCACACCGGGCGCGACGGCGTTACAGCGGATGCCGGATGCCCCGTACTGGCAGGCGATGTGAGTGGTCAGCGCGGTCAGCCCGCCTTTGGCCGCGGAGTAGGCGCCGCCACGCAGCCCGCCGATGACTGCGAAAGTCGATGTGACGTTGATGATCGCTGATCCGGGTCCCATATGTGGTAGCACGTCGCGCGCGAGCCTGAACGGGGCGCGCAGCATCAAACCCAGGAAGTAGTCCAGTGTTTCGTCATCGGTTTCGTGTAGCGGCTTGGGGTTGCCCACGCCGGCGTTGTTGATCAGGAAGTCGATGTGGCCCCACCGAGCGACTGCGAGGTCCACGATGCGTCGCGGCGCGTCGTCGTGGGTCAAGTCGACAGCGAGTGTTGCGACGCGATCCGGATCATTGACAGCCCTTTCCAGCTCGGCCAGCCGGTCTTGGTCGCGGCCCGTGCCAACGACCGCCATGCCCATCTCGGCGAGTTTTGTTGCACATCCGAAGCCGATGCCGCTGCTTGCTCCCGTGACGATTGCGACCTGCATCTCACCCATCCACCTTTGTCAGCGCCGCTCGGATCTGATGCTTGAGAATCTTCCCGGCGTCGTTCTTCGGCAGCGCATCCCAGATGACCACTTGTTCTGGCGCCTTGAATTTCGCGACTCCCTTGCTCTTCAGCAGCGCAAGCAGGCTCGCGACGTCCGGCCTCGCCGCACCCGCGGGCACGATCACAGCGCAAGCCCGTTCTCCGGTGCGCTCGTCGGGCAGACCGATGACCGCGATTTCCGCGATGCCGGGGTGGTCGGCGAGCAGGTCCTCGACTTCCTTGGCCGAGATGTTCTCGCCGTTGCGGATGATGACGTCCTTGGCCCTGCCGGTCACGACGAGGTACTGGTCATCGACCCAGCGCCCAAGATCTCCGGTGCGGAAAAACCCTGCGGCATCAAAGGAGTCGACGTCGTCCTCGGGATGCCGGTAACCCAGCAGCATCTGCGGGCCGCGCACACAAATTTCACCGTCACCGGCCGGCGCGGCTTCGTGTACGACGAGCTTGATGTCGGCGATGCCGGGCCTTCCGTCGGTGCCTGCAGCGAAGTCGGCTTCGTCTCGCCGAGGTGCGCCGATAGTTGTGACGGGCACTTCCGTGCAGCCGTACACCCGGGTGACCACCGCCTGGTCGAAATACTCGGCGGCGCGGCGGATCAGCGAAGGCGACACGGAGGCGCCGCCGCAGATAAACACCTTCAAGCCGGGCAGGCGGGTGCCGGCGCGCTGAGCAGCGGACAACAGCTGCTGCAGAAACGGTGTCGCCCCGGCCATGTGGGTGCACCGCTCGCTGTCCATCAGCGCCACAGCCGCTGACGGATCCCACCGGTCCATGAGTACCGCGGTGGTGCCCAGCAGCAGCGGGCATTCGAACGCATAGATCGAGCCGCCGATGTGGGCGATCGGCGACGGGACCAAGAACGTGTCGCCCGGATCGACGGTCCAGTGGTCGCGGATCTGACAGATTAGCGCATGTATCGAATTATGGCTGTGCAGCACGCCTTTCGGGCGGCCCGTGGTGCCGGATGTGTAGAGGACCATCCGCACGGCGTCGGGATTCAGAGCCGGCAGCTTCGCGGCATCCGGCTGATGCGCCAACAGCGCCGGGTACGGCGTGTGTGAACCAGCTTCGCCGCGCAGCACCACCACCTCGGGGGCTGAGCTCATTGCCGCGGCCACGCGTTCGAGCATCGCTGCGTAATCATGGCCGCCGAATTGGTGCGGGACGAAGATCATCGCGGCTTCGACGTCTTCGAGGATGAAACGCAGATCGTGGTCGCGCAGTGACGGCAGGATCGGGTTCACCACCATCCCGGCCAGCGTCGCGGCCAGATAGATGACAGCGGCCTCGTGCCAGTTCGGCAGCATGAACGACACGACGCTGCCGGTCGGCATGCGCGCCAGCAGGGCGGTCGCCAGCCCGGTGGCCTGTGTATATAACATGGCGCAGTCCAGCCGAATGTTCCCGTCCACCAACACCGTTCGCCGGGGCGAGATCTCTGCGGCCGCGCGCAGTGCATCGGCCAGTGTGGTATGCACCCACAGCCCGTGCCGGTATGCCTCTGCCGCGCGTGCTGTGTCGTGGTGGGCCCGGGCCATCACCTCAATCGGCCTAACCATTCACGCGGCGCATGGTCATCGCGTACCGAAAGCTCGACGACAGATGAGTGTTGATCGTAACCTGGGCGACCTCGCCATCAGAGGTTTTGTAGGTGCGCTGCATCTGCAGCGCTGCCGTCCCCGCCTCAACGCCGAGGCCGTCGGCCAACTCGGGCGAGAGCAGTACCGCGGCGATCTCTTGTTGCAACTCGGCGATGCTCACGCCGAACAGGTCCTCGATCAACGGAAAAATCGGGCCGGTGTGGCGTTGCAGCAGCCTGCCGACCGCGGCGAACGTGCGGCTTATGTAGTACTCCGTTCGGCACAGGGGCACCGACGCGCCATCGGCTTGCCGGTAGCCGCGCACAGATAGCCACTGCGTGCCGGCCTCCAGTCCGGTCCGAGCGGCGAGTTCGTCGTCGATCGTCACCATCGTGTTGGACTCGATGTTCAGCTGCGCGCCGGCCGCGAACGCGAGCAGGTCGTCGATCGACATCACGTCCTGCGCATAGGAACTAGACGCCGGCCGGGGCACCACACGTGTGCCCGCTCGTGGTCGCGACGCGACGAGGTTGTCCTCGCGCAGCCGGCGTAGCGCTTCGCGGACGGTGTAACGGCTGACCGCGAATCGCTCACACAATTGGTGTTCGGTCGGTAGCTGCGAGCCTACCGGATAAACGCCGTCGACGATCTCTTTACGCAGCGTGCGCGCGATCTGTAGGTAGCGGTGCTCGCTGGAGATGGCTTGGGACATCAGCGGCCGTCCTGTGACCGGCGCAATGCCAGTACGCTGCCGTCGGCGTCGGCCGAGATGTAGAGCGTCCCGTCGGCCGCGGCGGCGATGCCGGCGAAAGGGCCCTGCGGCCCGGAAAACGGCGGCATTCCCTTCAGCGGCTTGGGCACCACACCGGCGGGCGGGCCGACCGGTAACCCGGACGCGATGGTGTGCCGAACGTTATTGTTCAAGTCGAACGCGATCAACTCCTTGGCGCCGGCGTCGACGATGTAGAGCACACCGTTGCGCACTGAAATGCCTTGCGGGCGCTGTAGGTCGGCGACGACGGTGCCGATCCTCGATCCGTTCACCTTGACCACCCGTCCGGCGCCTGCCTCTGCCACCAGGCACCCCCCGCCTGCGTCGATCGCGACGCCGACCGGCTCACGCAAATCGGCCGCCAGCACCTCGATGCCGCCCGACCGCAACGACAGCACCCGCCCCGTGCCCAGTTCGGCAAAGACCACACCGTTGGGACTGACCGCGACACCGTAGAGTTGGTCGAAACCGTCTGCCAGCACCTCGCTTTCGCTCGTCGCCGGCCGGTAACGGCTGACCTGGCCACCCGACGTCGTCACGACGAACTCGCCGGGTCCGCTCGACGCAACGCCGCGCAGGAAACCGGGATAGCCGGGGCTGAACAACATCCCCACGGTCCGCAAAGACCCGTCGGGCAGCGCGACATAGAAATACGTGCCATCGGCGACGTAGAGCTGCCCGTCATGGCCCACGGTCAGATCCAGCGGCCAGTTCAGCCCGCCGGGCAACACTGTTCGTGTTTCGCCGCCTGGCGATATCTCGGTGATCTCGCCGGTGAAGTTGGATACCAGCACCCGGTCGCCGATTAAGGTGCAGTTGTCCAGCCCCGGACTTAGTTGAGCCAGCAGCCGCATTTCGCCGCTGCGAGGATCGATGCGCAGCACCTGCCCGCTGGCAACCTGGGTCGAGACGATGTAGCCCTGCGAGTCGAACTTGACCGAGTCGGGCACACCGAGATTGCCCGCGACACACTGTGGTTCGCCGCCGTCAGGATCGACGCGCCAGATCTCGTTGGCGCCCATCACCGGGAAATACAGCAGGCCGTCCGGGCCGACCTCCATCGCATTCGGTGAGGGCACGTTCTCCAGCAGCACCCTGGGCGGCCCGCCGCCCAGATCGAGTTCCAGCAGGCGGCCACCCTCACGGCATTCACCGATGAACAACCGGCCCCGATGAAAGGTGATGCCGTTGGCTGACGGAACGTCGTCGCGCAGCACCCGGGTTCGGCCGGCGGTGTCGAGCATGCTGACCCGGCCGTCCATGACCTCGGTCGCGTACAGGTTGCCGCTCGCGTCGAACGCGACGTCGTCGGGCGCCACGATCTCGCCGCCCTTAGGGCTCACGGTTCCCAGTTGCCCGGTGCGGTGATCCAGCGCGCTGATCTGACTGCCGGTCACCTGCGCGATGTAAACGCGACCGTCCGGGCCGGTGCGCAGACCGTTGGCGCCGAACAGCCGACTGGGAGCGGTGACCCGCTCGAGTCGCCAGCACTCCGCGACATCGACCGGGTGGGGCAATGCATACCGCGATGGCTGCGCCGCGATGGCCATGGTCTCGCCGAGATCCTTCCCGTCGACCGTTTGGGCCGGACGTTATCAAAGTCCAACTAGTCCAGACAATAGCTGGCACAGCATTGCGCTTGACCTTGACAGCGGGGTCCGCCGATGGGAATAGTATTCTCCAACGGACAGAATCCAATATATTGTCCGGACAAAGTAGCAGCACATCCCGTTGCGGCGGCCGTTAGGGGTGTCCGCGGCAGGGGAAAGCAGGTCATGGAGGATCTCCTCAGACTCGACGGTCGCATCGTGGTGGTTTCCGGTGCCGGCGGCGGCGGCATCGGCACGACCGTCACGGCGATGACCGCCCGGGCGGGAGCCACAGTGATCGCGGTGAGCCGCTCGAAGGAAAACCTCGACGAGCACGTCGTTCCGCTGGCACAACAGGGTCTGGTGGTGGTGCCCGTTGCCGCCGACGCGTCGACCGACGAGGGCATCGCGGCGGTGCTCGACCAAGCGCGGCGTGCCGACGGCAGCCTGTACGGTCTGGTCAATGTCGCCGGCGGCGCTGAGCCGTCGACGTGGATGCCGTCGACCCGGGTGACGCGCAGCGACTGGCGCAAGATCTTCACCGATAATCTCGAGACGGCGTTTTTCATGAGCCGGGCCGTGGCGGCCGAACTGGTCGCGCAGCAGCGGCCCGGGTCGATCGTGTCGATCTCCTCGATCAGCGGTATGAACACTGCGCCGTTTCACATCGCTTACGGGACCGCCAAGGCCGCGGTCACGGCGATGACCCGCACGATGGCGCTCGAGCTGGCGCTGGCAGGAATCCGGGTGAATGCCGTGGCGCCTGGCATTACCGAGACCGCGGCCTCGCGCACCTACGTGGAGGAGGACCCGGACCGGGATCGGCAGGCGATCGCGATGGGCCGGCGCGGGCGGCCCGAGGAGCAGGCCGGCGCCATCCTTTTCTTGCTCTCGGAGTTGTCGAGCTACATCACTGGCCAGACGCTGCTCGTCGACGGTGGGCTCGACCTCAAGTGGAGCCATCTGGGCGCCGACAACACCTCGTTGTTTCTCAAAGACGAATCCTTCCGCGCGGCGATTAGGAGGATGTGATGACCGATCTAGCCAAAGATGTGAATTCCGCAGCGGCCGAGGAACTATCGAAACCGATGACGATCGGCGTCGAGGCATACATCAGCGAGAACTATGCCCGCGCTGAGCGCGACAAGCTATGGCGAAAAGTCTGGCAGCAGGTCGGCCGCGTCGAAGAGCTGCCCGAGGTGGGCAGTTACCTGACCTATGACATTCTCGACGACTCGATCATTGTGGTGCGCACCGGCCAGAACGAATTCAACGCCCACCACAACGTCTGCATGCACCGTGGCCGCCGGCTGATCGATACACCCGAGGGTGCGAAGAACGCCTGTGGCCGCACCCGTAAGTCGTTCGTTTGCGGCTTCCACGGCTGGACCTATGGCCTGGACGGGGCGTGCACTCACATCCGCGAACAGCAGGACTGGCAGGAAGCGCTGACTCCCGACAACACCCACCTTCGGCCGGTCAAAGTCGACACCTGGGGCGGCTGGTTGTGGATCAACATGGACCCCGACTGCGAGCCGCTGGCCGATTACCTGTTCCCCGCCACGAAGATTCTCGACCCGTTCGGCCTGGAAAACATGCGCTACAAGTGGCGCAAGTGGCTGTACTTCGATTGCAACTGGAAAGTCGCGATGGAGGCCTTCAACGAGACCTACCACGTCTTCACGACGCATCCGGAGTTCAACAAATTCGGCGAATTCAAGGGCTGGGCCAAGGCGCAAGGCAAACACAGCAACATCGGCTACGACGCTCCAGAGGATCTGGAGGCCACTAGGTCCAAGATCCGTCTCGGCACGGGCGCCGATCCGCGCGTGTCGACCGCAGAGATGCAGGTGTACACGATGGAGGAGACCAACGCCACCACCACCCAGACGCTGGTGAACGCCGCCAAGCGGCTGGTCGACGAATTGCCCGAGGGGACACCGGCCGACAAAGTTCTCGAGCACTGGCTAGCGTCAGCGCGCCGCGACGACGAAGCACGCGGCGTGATCTGGCCGACGATTCCAGCCGACATCCTCGGACAGGCCGGCACCGCATGGCAGGTCTTCCCGAACTTCCAGATCGGGCAGGGCCTCACCAGCGCGCTGTGCTACAGCGCGCGGCCGCACCCCAGCTACAACCCCGACAAGTGCATTTTCGAGGTGTCGGTGCTCGAACTGTTCCCGAAGGGCCAAGAGCCCCAGACGCAGTGGGAGCGCACACCGGTCGGTGACCCCGGGTGGCGGTCGGTTTTGCCCCAGGATTTCTCCAACATGGCCGCCGTACAGCAGGGCATGAAATCCCTTGGCTTCCCAGGCACCAAGCCCAACCCCTACCGCGAACGCAGCACCGTCAACCTGCACTACCAATTGTCGAAGTACATGGGTACCGGTGGGCCCCAAGAACTCTCCAAGGAGACCGATCGATGACCGATCCTGCGCCGACTCAGACACCGGACGACATCGACATCCCCGCACTGCGGGAAAAATACGCACAGGAGCGTGCCAAGCGGCTTCGCGCCGAGGGCTCCAAGCAGTACATCGAGCTCTCGGGCGAGCTCGCCAAGTTCTACGAGATCGACCCACACACTGCGCCCGTTGTCCGCGATCCGATCTCGGAGGACATCAACGTCGCCGTACTCGGCGGGGGCATTGCGGGCCTGCTGTCCGGCGCATACCTGAAGAAGGCCGGCGTGAACGACGTCCGGGTTATCGAGATGGGAGGGGATTTCGGTGGCGTCTGGTACTGGAACCGATTCCCCGGCATCCAATGCGACAACGATGCCTATTGCTACATACCACTGCTCGAAGAGCTCGACTACATTCCGACGAAGAAATACGCGGATGGTCCCGAGATCTGGGAACACCTCCGGCGCATCGGCAAACATTTCGGCCTATACGATGGCGCGCTCTTCTCAACCGAGGTCCGCACGCTGCGCTGGGACGAAGAGATCAAGCGCTGGCGGATCACCACGGACCGGGGCGACGATCTCCGAGCCCGCTTCGTTGTGATGGCCAACGGCTCCTTCAACCGGCCGAAGCTTCCGGGCGTACCCGGGATCGAGAACTTCCAAGGGCACCAATTCCATTCGTCGCGTTGGGACTACGAGTACACGGGAGGAGACTCGACTGGCGGTCTGGACAAGCTGGTCGACAAACGCGTTGCAGTCGTCGGCACGGGGGCCACCGGCGTTCAAATCATTCCGTTCCTGGGCCGTTATGCCAAGCACGTGTACGTGTTCCAGCGGACACCTTCGTCTGTCGATTCGCGTGGCAATACTCCCACCGATCCTGAATGGGTCAAGACGTTGCAGCCGGGCTGGCAAAAGGAGCGGCAGCGCAATTTCCACCGCTGGAGCCCCTTCGAAGGTGTCGTGTTCGACGAGCCCGATCTGGTCGGCGACTTCTGGACCGAACTGGGCCGCAACATGACTGCGCGGATCGCGGCTATGGATGATCCCGCCTCGATAACTATCGAGCGGATGATGGCTCTGCGGGAAGAAGAGGACTACCGAATCATGGAACGTCAGCGTCGTCGCATCGATGCCATCGTCGAGGACCCGCAGACTGTGGAGGCGCTCAAGCCCTACTACCGATTCCTGTGCAAGCGGCCGTGCTCGAACGACGAGTATCTGCCCACGTTCAACCGACCGAACGTGACCCTGGTTGATGTATCGGAATCGAAAGGGGTGGAACGGATCACCGAGAACGGAGTCGTCGCGGGTGGCGTCGAGTACGAGGTCGACTGCATCATCTATGCGAGCGGTTTCGAGATCACCACCGAGATCAGCCGCCGCTACGCCATCGACGTCATCGAGGGCCGCGACGGACTGTCGTTGTTCGATCATTGGCGAGACAGCTATAAGACGCTGCACGGAGTGACGACCCGCGGTTTCCCTAACCAGTTTCACACCGGCTTCATCCAGGGCGGCGTGTCGGCGAACACCACCGCGATGCTCGAGCAGCAGGCCGAGCACATCGCCTACATCATCTCCGAAGCCGTAAAGCGCCATGCCACAACAGTGGAGCCGAGCCAGCAGGCCCAGGAAGCGTGGATCAAGACGATCGACGAAACCTCGGTTGACACCTCGGCATTCGATCTGTCATGTACGCCCGGTTATTACAACAACGAAGGCGGCGGTGGCGGCGAAGGCATCCGGTCACACCTCGGCGAGCCGTACGCACCCGGCTTCTACATCTTCGACGACCTGCTGAAGGCGTGGCGCGACAAAGGTGACCTCGACGGCTTGGTTCTCGGGAAATGACCGCCACCACACTGGCGACCCGCGACCTCACTCCACACATCGCCACTGAGATCCACGCCGACAAGGAAAACCTGCTCAGCGGTGTCCATGCCGGGGCCATCCGGGAGCTGCTCGAGCAGCGGGGTGTACTGGTGTTCCCGCAGATTCACTTCACCGACGAGGAACAAGTCACGTTCACCGAGACGCTGGGCATGCTGGCGACCGAACGGCGCGGAGAGCAGGTCTACAACGTCACGCTGGATACCGCCGTCAATAAACAGGCGGACTACCTGAAGGGATCGTTGTACTGGCACATCGACGGGACGATGAACGAGGTGCCGATCTTCGCGTCGTTGCTGTCCAGCAAGGTGCTTCCCCGAAACGGCGGTGGTGACACCGAGTTTTGCAACACTTACGCGGCCTACGGGGATCTGTCTGACGAGGACAAGCAGCAGCTCGAGTCGCTGCAGGTGATGCATTCAACCTGGAACACGCTGCTGTACTACGATCCCGAACCCGACATCGCGACGCTGCAGCAGATGATGGCGATCGGGGAGCGGGAGCTGCCCTTGGTCTGGACGCACCGCTCTGGCCGCAAGTCGCTGATCCTGGGTTGCACCGCCAGTCACATCGTCGACATGGACCTCAAGGCGAGCACCGAAATGCTTGTGCATCTGCGTGATTGGGCGACTCGCCCGGAGTTCGTGTATCGCCACACCTGGTCAGTCGGTGACCTGGTTATGTGGGACAACACTGGCACGATGCATCGCGCGCGACCCTACGATCCCGGCTCCGGGCGGATGCTGACCCGGACCAAACTCGCCGGTGAGGAACCGTTCGCTTGAGCGAAATCCCTGGGCCGCAACTCAGATTCGACGACCGCGTCGCCGTCGTGACCGGTGCCGGCCGCGGGTTAGGCTGCGCATACGCGCAACTGCTGGCCTCGCGCGGAGCGAAGGTCGTCGTCAACGACCCCGGCAGCAGCCTCGCCGGCGAGGGTGTGGACGCCAGGCCGGCTGAGCACGTGGTCAGTGAGATCACGGCGGCCGGAGGAGAAGCCGTCGCGTGTACCGAGTCGGTCACAACCCGCGAAGGCGGCGACGCGATTATCCAGACCGCGCTCGAACACTACGGTCGCCTCGACATCCTGATTCACAACGCCGGCAACGTCCGTCGCGGCTCGCTGAAGGAGATGAGCTACGAAGACTTCGACGCCGTGCTCGACGTGCACTTGCGTGGCGCGTTTAACGTTGTGCGGCCTGCGTTTCCGGTTATGTGCGAGGCCGGTTACGGGCGCATCGTGTTGACATCCTCGATCGGCGGCTTGTACGGAAACCATGGCGTAGCCAACTACGCAGCCGCTAAGGCCGGCGTGATCGGGCTGTCCAACGTCGCGGCCCTCGAAGGTGCGGCCGACGGCGTGACATGCAACGTGATCGTTCCGGCCGCGGTGACAAGAATGGCCGCCGGCATCGACATCTCGGCCTACCCACCGATGGGCCCTGAACTCGTCGCGCCCGTGGTGGGTTGGCTCACACACGAATCCTGTTCGGTAAGTGGGGAAGTGTTCATCGCGCTGGCGGGTCGGGTGGCGCGGGCGGTCCTCGCCGAAAGCCCGGGCGTGTGCCGGCCATCGTGGACGGTCGAAGACGTTGGCGAGCATCTCGATGCGATTCGAAACATTGAGGCACCGCTAATTTTTCCGGTCGTGCCCGACGGTCATGACAAGCACATCCGCTACAGCTTCGAACTGGCACACCGTTCAAGCGATCGAGGCGCACTCTATGGCTAGCCGGACGAGCGCGGGCCCGCTGGCCGGTGTGCGGGTAATCGACCTCACCGCAATGGTGATGGGACCGTACTGCACGCAGATCATGGCCGATATGGGTGCTGATGTGATCAAAGTCGAACCGCCACAGGGCGATAACACTCGCTACATCTCGGTCGGTCCGGCGCCGGGCATGAGCGGCGTGTTTGTTAACGTCAACCGCGGCAAGCGCAGCATCGTGCTGGACCTGCAAACCGACGCCGGAGCAAGTGCGCTGCGCACGCTTGTTGAGACCGCGGACGTATTCATCCACTCGATGCGCGCCAAAGCGATCGCCAAGCTCGGCTTCAGCTACGAGGACGTCGCCGCGATCAACCCAGCGATCGTCTACACCAATTGCTACGGGTACGGGCGCCGCGGACCCGATCGCGACCGGCCCGCCTACGACGACACGATCCAGGCTGAATGCGGCCTGCCGGCGGTACAGCAGCTACTGACTGGCGAGGCCGACTACGTCGGAACCATTATGGCCGACAAGGTCGCCGGGTTGACGGCGCTGTATGCGACGACCATGGCGTTGTTTCACCGCGAGCGTACCGGTGAGGGGCAAGAAGTCGAGGTCGCCATGTTCGAAACCATGGCCTCGTTCATCCTCGTCGAACACGCCAACGGCGCCCTGTTCGACCCTCCCCTGGGGCCAGCGGTCTATCCGCGTACCGTGGCGCCCAACCGCCGTCCCTACCGCACGAGTGACGGCTACATCGCCGCGTTGGTCTACAACGACAAGCACTGGAACGCTTTCATGAACGCCGTGCGGCCACCGTGGGCCAGTGAGCGGTATTCGACGTTGGAACAGCGGGCGCACCAGATCGACAATGTCTACGGGCTGGTGGCCGAGACGTTGAAACAGCGCTCGACCCAGGAGTGGCTGGCGCTGTTCCGCGAACTCGAGATACCGGCCGCGCCATTGAATACGCCCGGCGCGCTGTTCGACGATCCGCATCTCAACGCCGTGGGCATGTTTGAGACCGTGGACACCCCCCACGGACCGGTGCGCTTCCCGGGCGTACCCACCTGGTTCTCTCGTACACCGGGTCGCGTCGCGGGGCCGGCTCCAGAGCTCGGCGCCCACACCGCAGAGATCCTCGACGAGCTAGGGCTGGCGGTCGACGCGAAACCCATGTTGGGTTCGGGATAGGGGGCGCGTGGACTTCGGAATGAGCCGGGAGGCTGCGCGGCTGCGCACCGATCTGCGCAGACTCGTGAAAGACTGTGTGCCCCAGGATTTTCCGGGGGCATACCCCGGCGACCCCGCGTACCTGCAGAGTGTTCGGTCGCCGTTGGGCCGCCGAAGACGATTCGCTCAAAGGTATTTATCGCTGATGAAGGAGTTTTGACCATGGGTGTGCCCGTTTACAAACGCATTCTCGACCTGTTCGAGGCCGAGGGTGTGAATACGTTGTTCGGTATCCCGGACCCGAACTTCGTGCACATGTTCCTTGAGGCGGAATCGCGTGGTTGGGCGGTGATTTCGCCTCATCACGAAGAGAGTGCCGGCTTCATGGCCGAGGCTGTCTCGCGGATGACGGGCACGCCAGGGCTGTGCATCGGCACGTTGGGTCCGGGTGTGGCCAATATTGCCGGGGCGATGATGTGCGCCAAGGTGGAGAACTCGCCGGTGATCTTCCTCGGTGGCCAACGGGCTCGGATTACCGAACGGCGGGTCCGGCGTGGGCGCATCCAGTTCGTCCGCCAGGAAGCGCTTTTCGCGCCGGCGGTGAAGTACAGCGCGTCGATCGAATATGCCGACCAGGCCGACGAAATCGTTCGGGAGGCGATTCGGCGCGCGATGTCGACAACACCCGGCCCGGCTTACATCGAGTATCCCTCCCATGTGATTCTGGAAGAGTTAGATGTTGCAGAGCCCCTGCCCCCTAGCGCGTATCGCCTTGTCAATCAGGGGGCGGGGGCACGGGAGATCGCCGAGGCGGCCAAGCTGGTGCGTGAGGCCAAGAACCCGATCCTGCTGGTCGGCCACGGCGTTCACACGTCGCGCACCGCAGCGGCGGTCAGGGAACTGGCCGAGCTGATGGCCTGCCCGGTGATCCAGACATCTGGCGGCACCTCGTTCATCCCTGGCCTTGAGGATCGTACCTTTCCCTACGGCTTTTCGTCCGCGGCGGTCGAGGCCGTGGTCACGTCGGACGTGTGCATCGCGCTCGGTACTGAGCTCGGCGAACCGGTTCATTACGGCAAAACCCGGCACTGGGCGCAGAACAACGCCACACGCAAGTGGATCTACGTCGAGCAGGACCCGACGGCGATTGGTGTGAACCGACCGGTAGACGTAGCACTGGTGGGAGACCTGCGGGGCGTGGTGCCTCAGCTGGTCGCCGCGCTGAAGGACAGCCCGCGGTCGCCGTCGGCCGATCTTGCACGCTGGATCAAACAGGATGCCGACCAGCTTGCCGAATTGGCCGACACCGCGCCCAGCGGCCGAACCCCGATCCACTCCGCGCGCTTCGTGGTCGAGGCGACCAAAGCGTTTCCGGCCGAGGGCATCATGGTCCGCGACGGCGGCGCGACGGTCATCTTTCAATGGACCTATTCGCAGGCCAAGCCGCACGACGTCATCTGGAACCAGAACTTCGGCCACCTCGGCACGGGCTTGCCCTATGCCATCGGTGCTTCGGTCGCCGACGGCGGCAAGCGGCCGGTCATGCTGCTGACCAGCGACTCCTCGTTCATGTTCCACATCGCCGAGCTGGAGACCGCCGCACGTCAGAAGCTGCCGCTGGTGTGCGTCGTAGGCGTTGACAACCAGTGGGGTCTTGAAGTCGGCGTCTACAAGCGCACGTTCACCCAACCGTCACCGCAGCCCGGTGTGCACTGGAGCAAGGACGTGCGCTTCGACAAAATCGCCGAAGGCTTCGGCTGCCACGGCGAATACGTCGAAAAAGAAGAGGAGATCGGTCCGGCGATCAAGCGCGCTTATGCCAGCGGCCGGACCGCCGTCGTGCACGTCTGCATCGACCCGAAGGCCAACTCCGAGGAGATGCCGAACTACGGCGAATTCCGTACCTGGTACGCGGAAGGCACCCAATAAGAAAAGGATGATGTCATGCGCGAATACCTGAAGTTCTATATCGACGGGCAGTGGGTCGACCCGGTGCGGCCCAATACTTTTGACGTCGAGAACCCGGCGACCGAACAGGTTTCCGGGAAGATCTCGCTCGGCTCGGCCGCCGACGTCGACGTGGCAGTCAAGGCCGCCCGACGCGCTTTCGCCAGCTGGTCGCAAAGCAGTCGCGAACAGCGGCTGGACCTGCTGGAGGTCATCCTTGCCGAATACCAGAAGCGGGCAGGCGATCTCGCCGATGCGGTCACCGAGGAAATGGGCGCGCCACCCTCGCTGGCTGCGGGCCCGCAGGTCCAGCTCGGACTCGGTCACCTAGTAACGGCGATCGACGTGCTGAAGAACTTCCCATTCGAGGAACAGCACGGTGCAACGCTGGTCGTCAAGGAGCCGATCGGCGTCTGCGGGCTGATCACGCCGTGGAACTGGCCGCTCAACCAGATCGCGGTCAAGGTGTACCCGGCGTTGGCAACGGGCTGCACCATGATCCTGAAACCGTCTGAGATTGCGCCGTACTCGGCCTACATCTTCACCGAGATTCTGGATGCCGCGGGCGTGCCGGCGGGTGTGTACAACCTGGTCAACGGCGACGGCCCCGGCGTCGGCGTGGCCCTGGCGAGCCATCCCGACATCGACATGGTGTCGTTCACCGGATCCACGCGGGCCGGCGTCGAAGTGGCCACGAATGCCGCTCCGACCGTGAAGCGGGTGACCCAGGAACTCGGCGGCAAGAGCCCCAACATCGTTCTCGACGATGCGGGCTTCGCTGACAGCGTCCGCGCCGGCGTGGTCAACATGATGCCGAATTCCGGGCAAAGTTGTAATGCGCCGTCACGCATGCTGGTCCCGAACTCCCGTATGGCCGAGACGATCACCATCGCGCGTGAGGTCGCCGAGCAGGTGAAGGTGGGCAGCCCCGACGACAAGACCGCGATCGGGCCGGTGGCGTCGAAGGCACAGTTCGACAAGGTCCAGCGACTGATCCAGAAGGGCATCGACGAGGGCGCGACCGTCGTCGCCGGCGGCCCGGGTCGGCCAGCAGGGCTGGACACGGGTTACTACGTCAAGCCGACCGTCTTCGCGAACGTCACCAATGACATGACGATCGCGCGCGAGGAAATCTTCGGGCCGGTGCTGTGCGTCCTCGGATATGACGACATCGATCAGGCCGTCGAGATCGCCAACGACACCGATTACGGCCTGGCCGGCTATGTCTCGGGGGCCGACCTCGACAAGGCGCGTGAGGTGGCCCGCAAGATCCGCGCCGGCTGGGTGACGATCAATCATGCTTTCGACATGAACGCGCCGTTCGGCGGCTACAAGCACAGCGGCAACGGTCGAGAGTGGAGCGAGGCCGGGTTCCACGAGTATTTGGAGGTCAAGAGCACCTTGGGCTACGCGCCCGACAAGGCCGCGCAATAGCTTTAGTCGATTGAGAAGGGATAAGACACAGATGTTTTCAGCAGTTTTGATCGAGAAAGGCGAGGCGGGTCAGACTGTTGGTGTCACCGACCTGGAAGAGGCGCAGCTGCCCGATGGCGATGTCAGCGTCGATGTCGAGTACTCCACGCTGAATTACAAGGATGGCCTGGCCATTACGGGCAAATCGCCCGTCGTGCGGAAATTTCCGATGGTTCCGGGTATCGATCTCGCCGGGGTGGTGACCGAGAGTAGCCACGCCGACTGGAAAAAGGGCGACCGCGTGGTGCTCAACGGTTGGGGTGTCGGCGAAACGCATTGGGGTGGCCTCGCTCAGCGTGCACGGCTAAACGGTGACTGGTTGGTGCCTCTGCCGTCGACTTTCACCACCCACCAGGCGATGGCGATCGGCACTGCCGGTTACACGGCGAGCCTCTGTGTGGATGCCTTACTAGCCCATGGCATATCGCCCGATCAGGGCGAGATCCTCGTGACGGGCGCGACAGGCGGCGTCGGAAGCGTCGCCGTCGCGTTATTGAGCGTAGCCGGGTTCAAAGTGGCTGCCGCGACCGGAAAGCCCTCCGAAGCTGAATATTTGCAGCGGCTCGGTGCCGTGACGGTGTTGGACCGCGCTGAGTTCAGCGAGGCCAGTAAGCCGTTGCAGAAGGAGCGTTGGGCGGGCGTCGTCGACACCGCCGGCAGCCATACGCTGGTCAACGCCTGCGCGCAGACGCGGTATGGCGGCGCGGTTGCCGCATGCGGCCTGGCTCAAGGCATGGATTTTCCGGCTACAGTTGCGCCGTTTATTCTGCGCGGCGTTTCCCTGCTTGGCATCGACAGCGTGATGGCGCCCAAGGAGCGGCGCTTGGCCGCCTGGAAACGCCTATCGCGCGATCTGGATGCCAGCGCGCTGGATTCGATCGCGCGGGAGATCGGACTGGGGGAGGCGATCCTCGCGGCGGGAGAACTCATGGACGGCAAGGTGCGCGGCCGCATCGTCGTCGACGTCAATCGCTGACGGGAGCGCCAATGGCCAAGAAGACGACCAAATCACCGAGCGCCCAGCTCGATTTGTCCGACGTCGATCACCGTGTGGGCAAGCCGGTGGGCGGAGGGCAATTGTGGGATCCGTGTAGTTCATCCGACATCCGGCGCTGGGTGATGGCGATGGATTACCCCAATCCGCTGCACTGGGATGAGCAGTTCGCTCGCGACTCGAAGTTCGGCGGCATTGTTGCACCGCAGTCCATCGCGGTGGCCCTGGACTACGGGCATGGCGCGGCGCCCGCGTGCGTGGGCCATATTCCGAACAGCCACTTGATCTTCGGTGGTGAGGAATGGTGGTTCTACGGCTGTCACATGCGGCCCGGAGACAAGTTGTTCCAGGAGCGTCGGTTCCACGACTACAAGGTGACCGAGACGAAATTCGCCGGCCCGACGATGTTCTCACGCGGTGACACCATCCACACCAACCAGCACGGCACCCTGGTGGCCCGCGAGCGTTCCACCGCGATCCGCTATCTCTACGAGGAAGCGAAAAAGCGCGGGATGTTTGAAAGTCAGCTCGGCGACATCAAACGTTGGACACAAACCGAACTCGAGGAAGTCGAAAGGCTACGGCGTGAGTGGCTCGAGTCCAACCGTATGGGTGTCTCGCCGCGCTTTGACGAAGTGAAGATTGGCGACACACTGCCTCGTCGCGTGATCGGCCCGCATAGCATCGCCAGCTTCACCACTGAATACCGGGCGTTCCTGTTCAATATTTGGGGCACCTTCCACTGGGTAGCGCCGCCCGGTATCGAGGATCCGTGGGTCTATCAGGATCCAGGCTGGGGCAAAGACTTCGCCTTCGACGAAGAAGACGCGAAGATCGATCCACGCAAGCGCGACGGGCTCTACGTCGGCCCCTCGCGCGGGCATATCGACGCCGACCGGGCCAGCCAAGTCGGCATGGCGCGCGCCTATGGCTATGGCGCAACGATGGGCGCATGGTGCACCGACTATCTCGCGTACTGGGCCGGCCACGACGGCATGGTGCGCCATTCCAAGGCCGATTTCCGTGCGCCCGCCTTCGAGGGCGATGTGACCTATTTCGATGCCGAGATCGTCGATAAGCAAGTGGAGTCGACCTGGGGTGTGCCTCTCGTACAGGTAAAGCTGCGCCTGACCAACCAGAACGAAGAAATGCTGGTGGGCTGCACAGCCGAGGTCGAACTGCCGTTGTAGCCATGGTCGACGAGACGGGATCGCAAGCCGCACAACGTCTTTCCATAGTATCCGGACCGCCGTTGTTGGATGAGCCTGGGCTGGGGGCGCTCACGCTGCCGGGTTTCCTACGCGAAGTGACGCAGACGTACGGCGAGCGTGAGGCGCTGGTCTGGCGCACCGCCCACGGCGTCACGCGTTGGACGTATGCGCAGCTCTGGGAACGCGCGATCGAGGTGGCGCGCGCGTTGCGTCGATGCGGCCTTGGCAAGGACGCCCGCGTCGGCGTTCTGATGACAAATCGGCCGGAATGGCTTGCCGCGGTGTTCGGTACATCCCTGGCCGGTGGGGTGGCCGTCACTCTCAGCACGTTTTCCACGCCGTCCGAATTGGACTATCTGCTACGGGCCTCCGCCGTTTCGGTGCTGTTGTTTGAGCGCAGGGTACTGACGAAGGACTTCGGCACCATTCTGGCCGAGCTGGAACCGGCGATTGGTACGTCGCGGCCAGGGGCGCTGGAATCGGCGAAGTACCCGTTTTTGCGCCGACTCGCACTGGTAGGCGAACCGGCGTCGGGCATCGAAACGTGGGATGAGTTCCTGGCGTCCGGCCACGAGGAGCCCTGCGAGCTGGTCGAGGCGACTGCCGCGGCGGTGCTTCCAAGCGATGCCGCCGTGCTGTTCTTCTCGTCTGGCTCCACGAGCAAGCCGAAAGGCGTCCTTAGCGCGCATCGCGGGGTGTGCATCCAGCTGTGGCGCTTTCGGCGCATGTACGGGTTCAGCCCACGCGACCATGTTCGAGGCTGGACCGCCAACGGCTTTTTCTGGTCCGGCAATTTCACGATGGTGCTCGGGTCAACGCTGGCCAGCGGCGGGGCCCTCATCCTGCAATCGACGTTTGATGCTGCCGAGGCGCTCGAGCTCATGCAGGCCGAACGGGTGAACTTTCCGTTCGCCTGGCCCCACCAGTGGGCCCAGTTGGAAAGCGCACCCAACTGGGGCCGGGTGGATTTGAGCAGCGTGAGGTTCGCGGATTTCAAGACCCCGATCGCCCACCATCCCACGGTTTCGAGCAAGTGGTTTGAGCCGGGCCACGCCTACGGCAACACCGAAACATTCACGATTACAACAGGCTACCCTGCCAACACCCCGCCCGAAGTCCATGCGGACAGCTCAGGAGAGGTGCTGCCCGGTGTGACGCTCAAGATCACAGATCCGCTTACCGGCGGCATCGTTTCGCGCGGCGAGGCGGGCGAGATCCGTGTCAAGGGGCCCACGCTCATGCTCGGCTATATCGGCACACCGCTCGACGAGACCCTCGACTCCGAGGGCTTCTTCCCCACCGGCGACGGCGGCTACCTCGACGACGCCGGCCGACTGTACTGGCAAGGCAGGCTAACCGAAATCATCAAGACCGGCGGGGCCAATGTCTCGCCACGCGAGGTTGATGAGGCTCTTATCGAACACTCCGGCGTCAAGGTGGCGCAGACCGTCGGCGTTCCACACCAAACGCTCGGCGAGGTCGTTGTCTCCTGTGTCGTGCCGCACGATGACGTGATCCTCGACACCGAGCAGCTTCTGGCCTTCCTGCGGCAACGATTGGCGAGTTATAAGGTGCCGCGCCATGTGCTGTTCTTCCGTGAGGACGAAGTGGCGGTTACCGGTAATGCCAAGATCAAGGCCGGCGAGCTTCGGGAACTAGCTACCAAGCGGCTGGCCGGTAAGTGAGCCAGGCACGAGGTAGCAATGACTAGACGGTCACGCTGCTGTACTACGACCACGAACCCGACATCGCAACGTTGCGCCCAGATGATGGCCATTGGAGAGCGGGAGTACGCCGCTTCCAACGGTGCCCGGCATCCATCCGGCGGGCGTCGGCGAAGGCACGCGCGGGCTGGGCGAAGGAGATCGTGTGATGCTCAACGGCTCGCGTGGCGGCGAAAACCGTTGGGCCGGCTTGGTCCGGCGCGGACGCGTTAACGGGCGTTGGTTGGTGCCGTTGCCTCGCAATCTCAGCGCCCGCCAGGCGATGGCGATCGGCGCCGCAGGCTAGTCGTCCACCCGATTAGCCCACCCCAGACAGGAAAACCGTTGCGTGTCTTCGCGTGTCTTCGCCTGTATCCGCCTGCGTCGCCTCTAAGCTTGCTCAGATCAAGAGGAGGAGCAGCGACGTATCGGCATCAACTATGGCGCCGGGCGACAGGGTGGTCAGGGCGCGCTAACAGCGAGCGCTGAGCCGGGCGGGGCTTATCCCGCGCCGGCTCGTCCTGCTCGGCGGCCCCGATGGGTTGCTCCCGTGCGACGTGTCGGCCGGCTGGCAATTTGGGACCAACCCGAGCGACGCAACGGCATTCCGGCACTGGATGGGCTGCGGGCGATAGCGGTTGCGTTAGTGCTCGCCGGGCACGGCGGCATCCCCGGCGTGGATGGCGGATTCATCGGCGTCGACATTTTTTTCGTCCTCAGCGGATTCCTGATTACGTCGCTACTGCTGGACGAGCTGGGACGCACCGGTCGTATTGACCTGACCGGCTTCTGGATTCGGCGTGCGCGACGGCTGCTGCCGGGCCTGGTGTTGATGGTTTTCACCGTGGCCGCGGCCCGCGAACTTCTTCCCTACCAGGCACTCACCGGTTTACGGAACGATGCGGTCGCAGCATTCTTGTGGGTAGCGAACTGGCGGTTCGTGGCCCAGAAGACCGACTATTTCACGCAAGGCGCTCCACCGTCGCCGCTGCAGCACACCTGGTCGCTCGGGGTCGAAGAGCAGTACTACTTCGTCTGGCCGGTCCTGCTGATCGCGGTGACACTACTGTTGGCGGCCAGAGCCAGACGCTACTTCAGAAAGGCCACCGTGGGCGGGGTGCGGTTCACTGCATTCCTGATTGCCACCCTGGGGACGCTGGCTTCCGCCGCAGTGGCAATCGTCCAAGCCTGCGACTCCATGCGTGACCGAATATATTTCGGCACCGATACCCGTGCCCAGGCATTGCTGATCGGCTCCGCGGCAGCGGCTCTGCTGGTTCGGGATTGGCCATCGCTGAACCGCGGCTGGTGCCTGATCCGCACTCGGTGGGGCATGCGGATCGCGCGCTTCCTGCCGGTTCTCGGTCTGGGCGGGCTGGCGGCAGCGACTCACTACGCCACGGGCAGTGCGAGCGAGTTCCGCCACGGATTGCTGATCGGAGTCGCACTCGCGGCCGTCATCGTGGTCGCCCCGGTGGCAATGGAACAGCGCGGAGCAATCGCCCGCATCCTGGCTCTGCGCCCCTTGGTGTGGCTGGGCACCATCTCATACGGCGTCTATCTTTGGCACTGGCCAATCTTTCTGGCGCTCAACGGCGAACGCACCGGATGGGCCGGACTGCCGCTATTCGCCGCTCGGGGTGCGGCCACACTGGCACTGGCAGGTGCGTCATGGTGGTTGATCGAACAACCCATCCGTCGCTGGCGGCCGGCGCGGGTGTCGTTATTGCCGCTGGCGGCGGCCACCGTGGCCAGCGCAGCCGCGGTGACGTTGCTGGTGGTTCCGGTGGGGACCGGACCGGGCTTACGTGAGGTCGGTCTGCCGCCCGGGGTCTCGGCGGTCGCGGCGGTCTCGCCGTCACCGCCGGGAGGCAGTCACCCAGGACCAATCGGGCCGCGAGATCCTAACCGGCCGTTCACCGTTTCGGTGTTCGGAGACTCGATCGGGTGGACCTGGATGCATTATCTTCCGCCGACACCCGGATTCGCGTTCCTCGACCACACGGTCATCGGCTGCAGCCTGGTGCGGGGCACACCGTATCGGTACATCGGCCAAACCCTTGAGCAGAGACCAGAATGCGACACTTGGCCAATCACATGGTCGACGCGGATCAGCCAGGACCATCCAGACGTCGCGCTGCTGATCATCGGCCGGTGGGAGACCGTGGACCGGGTCAACGAGGGTCAGTGGACCCATATCGGCGATCCGACCTTCGACGCGTACCTCAACGGCGAACTCGAGCGAGCACTGAACATCTTGGGCTCCACCGGTGTTCGAGTGGTGGTCGCCACCGTGCCCCACAGCCGGGGCGGCGAAAAGCCGGACGGTCGCCTGTACCCTGAGGACCAACCAGATCGGGTCAATCTGTGGAACACCATGCTGCGCAACACGGTTAGCCACCACCCCAACGTCCAAATCCTCGACCTGAACAAAAAGCTATGTCCGGATGGCGTTTACACCGCCAAGGTGGACGGCATCAAAGTGCGCAGCGACGGTGTCCACCTCACCCCCGAAGGGGTGAAGTGGCTGACGCCGTGGCTCGAGGAGTCCCTGAGATAGCTCTCAATCGCCGGTACGGCAGCTGATTTCCATGCTGTCGCTTTCTCGGACGAGGAAGTTGAAGCTCACATAGCCGTTGTCGGGGTTGCGTACCCGGTCGAGATAAGGCTGGGTGTCCGCGGCATTGGTGTTGTCGGCGACAACCAACGCACCCGTCGACAGATGCGGCTCGAGCAGCTTGATCACCGCTAGATATAGATCTTTCCAACCGTCGAGCAGGATGAAATCGACAGGTTCGTCCAGGCTGGCCAGCGTGGAAAGCGCATCTCCTTCGAGAATGGTGATCAGGTCATCCAAACCGGTCTCGAAGAACGTTTGCTTTGCGGCGGCTATCTTGGTGGCGCTGAGTTCGGTGGTCACCACTCGGCCGGTGCCGTTGTCGCGCACCGCCGACGCCAGGTGGACGGCGGAGATGCCGAAAGACATACCGAATTCGACCACCGTGGTTGGCCGCGTCGCCCGTACCAGTGCGTATAGCAGCCGGCCGGCTTCGGGAGTCACCGGGATGTAGAACTCGCTCATCGCCTCGGTGCGTTCTTCCGTAGTCATCGGCCGATCGAAATCACCATGTCTTTCGCGCAGCAGCGACATCTGATTTTTCGACTCGGTGTACATCCGATCGAGTGCCGTCGCGACTCTGGGATCCTGCAAAGTTGTGGGCATGTTGTCGAGGGTAGGCCTCGAGGGTAGGCATGCTGCCGGTGGATCGTCGTCCGGGAGCGTAGGTGGACGTTCGTTTTGACAAGCTGGCGTAATGGATGCGTAAAGGGAGTTTGACGAGCACTGGGTCGTGGTGCAAGCATGGATCTGCAAGCACCTCGGTAGGTGAGGCGTCTGCATGGATACAGGCCACTGACCCCGAACGTCGAGAGACGCCCCGGGTCAGGACAGCTCTTCCCGGCTCAAGGGTTGAGCCCAAGTGGCTTCCGGATGGTGTTCCGGATACGCCGTGCAGTGCCGAAGCTCCGACGAGAGGGGTGTGCTTGACGGTTCACCGTCGGGCGTTTGTGCCTCTTCCGTGCAGGTGACTGTGATGACACCCCGTGTGTCCTGGCCGTGAGGAGGTGAGGGCGAGATGAGTCCCAGCGATAGTCCCGATGCGAAATCCGTCTTGTCCCGATCCGGTTCCGGCATTCGTTCTGCCGCCTGAGCTTTCTCGGACGTTCCGGTAGTTCGTGCGCGTTAACTATCGCGAGCTGCCATGCATGCCCGGGCGCCGATGACACGAGCCGATCGGGCTTCCGGCAGGAGAAGATCATGACTTCTTTTGTTACACACCGTCTTTCCGGCCTTACGAAGGGGCGCGGACGGTCGATGCTGCGTTCGGGCCGGCTATTGGCCAACAAGTTGCACGTACGGTGCACCCTGACCCCCCAGGAGCGGGCCAACCTGTATGTGTTCGCGGATGCCGATTGCGGTAGTCACGGCCTCGCTAGGCGGGCACCCGTCGGACAACGCGGGCAACCACCGTTGATTCGTTCGGTCAAGCGCTCACCGGCGGGCACCGATGCGGTGCCCGCCGGTGAGCGCGCAACCTTCTCGAGCCCGACCCTGATCAGATAGCGAGAAATCCATGACTTCCGTCTCGACTGAGGCACTCGGTGCCGTCGGTGCGCCTGCGACCACGAACCGCGCCGCGTTCCGGACCGAAACCCATGCCGCGTCCGGTGTGACACCCGACACTTCCGGGTCGGCGGTGCTGGATTCGGCACACGTCGGAGACATCATTGGCGCGTTCGGTCGTATCGGGCGGGACGCCACCCACGTAGGCCGCAGTCGTTGGCAACGATTGCGTTTGCTGATGGTCATCGCCGGTCCGGGACTGATCGTGATGTTCGGCGATAACGATGCCGGTGGTGTCGCGACCTACGCACAGGCCGGACAGAACTACGGGATGAACCTGTTGTGGACGTTGGTGCTGCTGATCCCGGTGCTGTACGTGAACCAGGAGATGGTACTCCGTTTGGGTGCGGTCACCAGGGTTGGACATGCGCGGCTGATTTTCGAACGGTTCGGCAAGTTCTGGGGCGCGTTCAGCATCGGTGACCTGGTGATTCTCAACGCATTGACGATCGTCACCGAATTCATCGGCGTGTCATTGGCGCTCGGCTTTTTGGGCTGCCCGAAGACGATCGCGGTACCGGCCGCCGCGGTGCTGCTGTTTGTGGTGGTGGCCGGTGGCTCGTTCCGTCGTTGGGAGCAAGTGACGTTCGTGCTGATCGCGGTGAACGTCGCGATCATCCCGGTTGTGCTGTCGGTGCACCCCACCCTGGGTCCAAGCATGCACGGGCTGGTGCCCTCGTTGCCCGGCCAACCCGACTCCGTCGTGCTGCTGCTCATCATGGCGATTGTGGGCACCACGGTGGCGCCGTGGCAGTTGTTTTTCCAGCAGTCCAATGTCGTCGACAAGCGCATCACGCCACGCTGGATGAGCTATGGAAGAGCCGATCTGGGTATCGGGATCGTCGGGGTTATCGGCGGGGCGATCGCGCTGATGGCAGCCGCCGCGTTCGGGCTCGGCGGCACTCCCGACGCGGGTAACTTCACCGATGCCGGAGCGGTGGCGTCCCAGCTGTCCAACCACGTCGGGCATACGGTCGGCGTGCTGTTTGCGGTCATTTTGCTCGACGCGTCGTTGATCGGCGCCAACGTCGTGGGGCTGTCCACCACCTATGCGCTCGGTGACGCCCTGGGCAGGCCGCATTCCCTGCATTGGAAGATCACCGAGGCCCCACTGTTCTACGGCAGCTACGCGGCGCTTCTTGCGGTTTCGGCTGCGGTCGCGTTCAGCCCCGATCACATCCTCGGTTTGATCACCCAAGGCGTCCAGGCTCTCGCCGGTGTCCTGCTGCCCTCGGCAACGGTGTTTCTGGTCCTACTGTGCAACGACCGCCCGGTGCTGGGTCCGTGGGTGAACACCTTCCGCCAGAACGCCATGGCGTGGCTGATCGTGTGGTCGCTGGTGGTGCTGTCGCTGATGCTGACCGCAGTGACGTTCTTCCCCAACCTGTCCACCGCGACTCTGGTGGGCGGCCTTGCTACCGGTGGGATGCTCGGCATTGTCGGCGCCGCCGTCGTCTTTGCCGTCGGCTGGTTCACCGACCGACGCAACCCGGAAACCGCGGGGCGGGCGCTCGGCGCAGCCGGTCCCGATCAAAGCGAGCTCGACGAGCTCCCGAAGTTGACCCGTGCCGAACGCAGGGCCACGCGTGATGAGGTGCGCGCAAAGTGGACCATGCCCGCCTTAGCGACACTGGATCGGCCGGTCATGTCGCCTGTGCGTCAGGTCGGGCTGTTGACGCTGCGCATCTACCTGGCTCTGGCCTGCGTGCTGGTCGTGGTCAAAATCGTCGAGGCCGGTATAGCCCAACCGGCCGGTCTATGGTGAACCGTTCGGCAGCAGAACGATTTTGCCGTGGGTGTGCCGCTGCTCGAGTTCGGCGAAGGCGTCGGCGACCTGGTCGAGCGGAAAGGTGGCGGCGATGTCGAAATCGATGGCGCCGCTAGCGACCAGGTCGGCGATTTCGGCGAGCACTTCCGGTGTCGACGCCTCGGCGCTGCCCTCGGTCTTGGCGCCGACTTCGCCGGCCTTCTCAAACGAGATGATGGTGTCGATTCGCTCGGGTGCGACACCGAGATCTATGGCGAGCTGGACATAGTCCGGGCCGAATAAGTCGACGAACGCGTCGATCCCGTTCGGCGCCGCCTCGCCCAGCCGTTCAGCCAGCCCGTCACCATAGGCGATCGGGGTGACGCCATGGGCGCGCAGCCACTCGGCGTTGCCCGGCCCTGCGATGCCAAGCACCCGCACCTTGTGCAGGACTAAAAGCTGCACGACAAGGCTGCCAACTCCGCCCGCAGCCGCCGAAACGGCGACCGTCTCACCCGGTTGGGGCGCAACCGCGCGGACAGCCGCGTACGCCGTCACACCGACGACGTACAGCGAACCCGCTACCCCCCAACTTAATTGGGGAGGTTTGCGGATCAGTTGACCCACCGGCACGGCGGTGTGGGTGGCGTGGCTGGACCGGCGGAAGCTGAACCCAAGGACCTCGTCGCCGACAGAGAACTCGGTGACCTCGGGTCCTACCGCGGTCACGACGCCAGCAAGGTCGCTGCCCTCGCCGGACGGAAACGTGGCGGGGAACATCTCATGCAGTGCCCCTACCCGAATGGCGGCCTCGCCAGGGTTGATCCCGGCGGCGCGAACCTCGACCACCACCTCGCCCGGGCCGGGCGACGGCATATCGACATCCGCCACATACAACACGTCACGGCCCCCGTAACGGTCGAACCGCACGGCGCGCGCCACCGCAGCCGTCATCTCGATCTCCTCACCGGTGCAAATGTGCCCATACTCCACGCCAGCATAGGCCGCGAATCGGCACCCACCGGCGGGTATGTGCGCGTACGTTCATAGGCGCCGTCTTGTTCCCGCCAGCATTTCGCACAAGCATCACGGGCCGCGGCGGCACTGGGTGCGTATATCGACGCTGTCATCGAATTGGAAGAGCGTGGTAGGAATGCCCGTGGAGGTTGCCCGGATAACAGTTGCTGGCTGGGCGGTCGCCACCATTGTGCTGGGCGCCGCGACCACCGGTTGCGGCAACGACCACAAGACCTCGTCACCGTCGTCGCCGGCGGCATCGTCGAGTTCTGCCGCTTCGTCGACCGGCTCGAGCGCGGTGACGAGCCCATCGGCTGCGCAACCCAGGGATTACAGTGCGTTGCTGATCAAGCCGAGTGACATCGACGGAGATTTCACGGCTCCCCAGCTGCCTGTGCTGAATCCCAATAATGCGCCCGGCGTTGCGCAGTTGTTCGCCAACGCTGACAAAAGCCGCCGCATCTGGGACACCATCTCGATCCTTGCTGACCCCGCGGCCGCGGCGGCCGAACTCGACAACATCAAAACTAATTACGCGGGCAAGGTCAGCGGTACGTGGCAGCCGGTTGCTGTCGGTTCCAACGGCGCGATGATTTCCAGTACTTCGCCAGACAATTCCCAAGCGGTGACGGTGCTGTTGTTCACCGAGGGCAAGGCGCTCGTCAATCTGAAATTCGACAGCGTGCCCAACGATCCGATCGATCCAGGTGTTGCGACCGATATCGGCCGCAAGCAGGACGCCGCGATCAAGAACGGGTTGCCCGGCTAGCTTAGCCGGGGCTAAACCAGACCCAGCAGCTGCAGATCCGCGACATACTTGTCGATCAGAGCTGCCGAAAGGTGCGGAATATCGTTGTCTGCGCCGATTTTGGCTGCTCGTACCGTCCCGCGGAATACATCCGTCGGAGCCGGCGCACCGCGCAGCGGCTTCTCCGGTTTTTGGTAAGCGCCCAGCAACGGCAGAACCGAGTGCTGACGCTGCTTGTCCGGCAAAGCCCGCAGCGCGGTCGCGAAGCGTCCGAGCCATTCGTCGTAGTCGTCGATGCGCCGGATGTCGTGGCCGGCGTCGATCAACCAGTCCACGAACACGTCCAGGGAAATACCGTCGTCGTGCGGGTTCATCACATCGAAGGAGCGAAAACTCCCGGAAGCGTTAGAAGCCTCAGTAGCTTCAGCGGCCATTGCCGTCTGCTCGCCAAGCGTGGCGACTGATTCGGCCACGAAGTCGGCGGGCAGCCCGTCGTAATGCGCGACCGCCCGGTTTCCCTGCGCGTCGGTTTCGTAGAAGGAGAACGGCGCGATACCGGTCACCAGTAGGCCGAAAATCAAGCGGGTGAACGCATCTGGCACGTTCAGCTGTCCCGCATAGCGGCTGTGGGCAAGGATCATGTCGGATCGGAAAACAGCGACTGGCAGACCACACAGGTCGTGTGCCTCGCGGAGCAGCACCTCGCCGGCCCACTTGCTGTTCGCGTATCCGTTGGCGTAGCCGGCGTCGATGGGTCGGACCGGGCTGATGGTGCGGATATCACCGTCTTCGGCGAAGTTGGCCGGATCGACGGACATAGCGACCGCGACGGTCGACATATAAGTGACCGGTTTGATGCGGGTGGTGATCGCCAGGCGGATCAGTTCGGCGGTGCCCACGACGTTGGGGCCGAACAATTGGTCGTAGGGCAGGACGTGGTTGACCAGTGCCGCCGGGTGCACGATCAGATCCACGCTCTGGGCCAGCCTCTCCCAAGTTGCTTGGTCGAGGCCTAGATTCGGCTCGCCGATATCGCCGGCGATGACCTCTAGATGGTCAGCGGCCAGGTCGCGGAACCGTTGGACCAATTGCGGATCCCCGCTGTGGTAAACATCCTCCAGCCGCTTGGCGCCCGCGTCGGCGTCCGTGGCGCGCACAATGCAGATGAGTTGTCCGCCGGTCTCCGAAAGCCGCTCCAGCCATTCCAGGCAGAGGAAGCGTCCAAGGTAGCCGTTGGCTCCGGTCAGCAGAATCGTGTGCGGTGTACCGGTAGCTCGCGGCAGTGCTGGGGCCTCGGTCAAGGTCTTCGCATCGATGAACTTCTCCAGCCCGAGGTCCGCGGCGCGGACCTCGGTTTCGTCACGGCCGTGCACCGTCGCAAATGTGGGCCGCTGAGAGCCGGAATTACGTTCGGACTCAATGTATTCCGCGAGCTGGCGCAGATCGGTTGCCGGACCGATGATCTGTCCCACCGGCACTTCCACGTCGAAGATGTCATGCAGCAGGTTGGAGAAGGTCAACGCCGACAGGGAGTCGCCGCCGAGTTCGACGAAAAGCGCATCCGGCTCCGGCGGGCCGCCGGCTAGGCCCAGCAGCGCCTCGGCGGCGCGCGTCAACGTGTCGATGACGGGGTGGTTTGCCGCACCTTCGCGAAGCGTACGCAACTCGGCCGCGCGGTTGGCGGCCAGATCGGCATATAACTCCTCAAGTCGGCCGCCGTAGTGCTCTTTGAGCTTCGGCCGTAGCAGCTTGCCGACCCCAGACAACAGGCCGTTGTCTTCGCTGAAAGGCTCGGACTCGATCAGAAAGTCGACGGGCACTTCGTAAGACTGCAGCTCGGCGAGTTTCGCTGCCTGGCGCAGTGATTCGCTCAGGGCGGCCTTGAGTGCCTCGGCATCGTCAGCAAACCTCTTCAGCGCGTCGAAGGTCGGGACGACGACGGCCAACAGATAGGGGCGTTCACTGTTACCGTAGACGAAGATCTGGCGGACCAGAGCTGCGCTGGCGAACACGGCTTCCAGCCTTGCGACGGCGACGAACTCGCCCTGGGCTAACTTCAACACATTGTTGCGCCGGTCGACGTAGGCAAGCCGATCCGGCTCAAGCTCGGCCATCACATCACCGGTCCGGTAGTAGCCGTCGGGATCGAAGGCGCCGGCGGTGACATCGGGTCGTTTGAAGTATCCGGTTGTGGCGGTCAGCGACTTCACCAGCAGCTCGCCCCGCGGATAAGGTTTGTCAGTGACGAAATAGCCCAGCTCGGGAACGTCGACGAGCTTGTAGTCCAGAACCGGAGGCCGGGTCATCCAGCCGTCCTTGGTCACCATTCCGACCTCGGTCAAGCCGTAACCGTCGAGCACATGCACGTCCAGACATGTCTCGATGAAACCCTTCATCTCGGCTGCCAGTGGCGCCGTGCCACAGAAGGCGGTGACGATGCGTCCACCCAGGACCTGCTCGCGCAGCTCCGCTCGCGCATCCGCCTCGGCGGACGCGGTATCGGCACCGTGGACGACTCGCCGGTCAACGGCACTTTGGAAGCGCTGGTACAGCATCTCTGCCACCCGCGGCACCAGGCCCATCTCGGTGGGGCGCACCAGGTTCCAGTCCTCGAACAACGTGGACAGATCGCTCTCCGGCACAAAGTAACTGGTGCCGCCCGCCTGGAACGACGACGACAGCGGTATGCGGCCACCCAGGTGATTCAGCGGCATGAAGTTGACGTTGAGCACTGGCGTGTCGGCGAAGTCGGGCATCAGCTCGTTGGTCCACACCTTGCCGACCATCCGCTCGGTGTACATGGCGCCTTTGGGCAATCCGGTGCTGCCCGACGTGTACATGATCATGGCCAGCCGCTCATCGGTGTCGCCGGTGTACATCGGCTCGGGCGGTAACGCGCGACCGCACTCGATCACCTCGTCGAGCGTTTCGATGGTCACCGCCATACCGGCGGCCACCAGCTTCGCCTGTGCGCGTTCCAGGTTCTCCCGTTGGTCGTCGATCTTCGGCTGGTAGTCGAAAACCACCAGGCGCCGCAACGACATGCTGCCCAGAGCCGCTTCGACGGCAAGGTCCAGATAACCGGCGCCCGCGGCGAGCACCCGTGGCTCGACCTCGGCGACGATCGGCTGCAACCGTGACGCCGCAGCGTTGTGCTGCAGCGGCACCGCCACCAGGCCGAGATAACCGCAGACCAGATCGACGGTCAGATACTCGGGGCTCGCGAAACCGACAGTGGCGACAAAGTCTCCGGGCCTCACGGGATTCGCCGCATCGTGTCGCCACGCACTGGCGATCGCGCGCACGTTGGCCCATAGATCGCGGTAGGTGATTGTGTCGAACCGGGGGAGCAGCTGCGCGGTGGTGCGGCCGGTCGCAGGATCGGTGACCAACGAGCGTGCCCGCCAGCCCAGTGCGGGGCGATCCGCGTAGCCCGCAACGAACATCTCCAAGATCTGTGGGAGGCGGAGGCCCGGTTGGCGCGCCGCTTCGTGAAGTGCGAGATCTGGCTTGGCGTTTCGGAACTGCTCGTCGTCGGCGTACAACTGGCGGATGCGTCGGGCGACCCGTTCCCGTTGTGCGCCGCGCGGAGCTGCAAGGGTGTTGTTCTCGCGCTTCGCAACAACAGTCATGGCCGGCCTCTCGCTCAGATCACTCTTTTAGCGCAAAACCTGCCGCACGCCAGGAGTCTTCCATCCCGATGGTGTGACCATCGCCACACTCGCGCTGAGTGCTCGACCGTTACGCCACGACTTCGATGGGGTCGCCGACGTTCACTTGGTTGAAGTACCACGCGGCGTTGTCGGGGCCGAGGTTGATGCATCCGTGACTGACGTTGGCGTAGCCCTGGGAGTCCACCGACCATGGGGCCGAGTGCACGTAGACGCCGCTCCAGGTGACGCGGACCGCGTACTGGGCGGTGATCTTATATCCCTCGGGGGAACTGAGCGGGATACCGATGGTCCGCGAGTCCATCACCACGGTGCGCTGCTTTTCCAGCGCGGTGAAGTTGCCGATCGGCGTCGGGCGGGTGGGCTTGCCCATTGACGCCGGCATCGTGCGGAGCACTTCTCCGTTTCTGCTGACGGTGAAGGTGTGCGCGGAGACGCTGGCAACACCGAGTAACGCGTCACCGGTGTCAAAGCCCGTCGTCAGGGCCTGCACCCCCACCGAGACATGGGTGTGGGCGGGCCAGTAGTGATTCGGAACCCACTGCACGACATTGTTGTCGACCCACTCGAAGTGTCCCGGCATATTGCTCGGCGACGTGACGCGGATGGACCGTTCGGCGGCAACGCGATCGGTGACCGGCCCAGTGAACGTCACCACTAACGGATGCGCTACGCCCACCACCGCGCCATTAGCCGGCAAAACCGAGGCGACTCCGGGAACCGGTTCGGGTACTGGGACTGCGGCCAAGCTGGGGGTGCTCGATCCTGCCACACCCATCACCGTGATCGCGACCATAACAAATAGATAACGAACCTCTCGACGCATAGCGTCCACCCTTCGAGATGGTGCGATCAACACAACTGTATTCTAGTGAATGTCTTCCCAGTACTGGCTTTAGCAAACAATGACGCATTAGCTCGGTCGTCGTGATAACGATCCGATCACCGGTTCAGTTCGATCCCGTAACGGGCGGATCTCCGTTCGAGACCGAGCGGGTTACGACACCACTTTATTTGGCAGTCGGCGAGGGAGCGGCCATGACCCTAGGGGATCGCTACACGCGTCCATTGGCGGGCTCGGCCGCACTCGTGCTGATCGACGTGCAGCGCGATTTCTACCTCGATGATGCGCCGATGCGGGTTGAGGGTACGAGTGCGGCGATCTCGGCAATGGCCAAGTTGGCGAGAGCCTTCCGCGAACATGAGCTCCCGATTGTGCATGTGGTCCGGCTGTATCAGCCGGACGGGTCGAACGCCGACCTGGTGCGGCGACAATCGATAGAGCAGGGGGCGCGAATCGCCGTACCGGGCAGTGCCGGCTCGCAGATTGCCCCGGAGCTATTGCCCGATGTTGTTGAACTGGATCATGAATTGCTGCTGTCCGGTGGCTTGCAACAAGTCGGGACTGCTGAGCACGTGATATACAAACCAAGGTGGGGTGCCTTCTACGACACCAAGCTTGAGCGACGCTTGCGCGAAAACGGCAGCAACACAATTGTTTTTGTGGGCTGCAACTTCCCCAACTGCCCTCGGACGTCGATCTACGAGGCTTCCGAACGCGACTTCCGGATTGTCCTGGTGTCCGACGCGGTGTCGGGTCTGTACGACCGGGGCATCGAAGAGTGCCGTGGCATCGGGGTGGAAGTCCTGGACCTGTCGGAGACACTGGATTGGCTGGCATGCTAGCGACGCGTTAGCCTCAGCGAGATCAGTGCCCGAAGGCCGAGGAGGTGCGGGTGCTCTTCCGTCAACTGGAGTACTTCGTTGCGGTCGCTCAGGAGCGGCACTTCGCCCGGGCGGCCGAGAAGTGCTACGTTTCGCAGCCCGCGCTCTCCGCCGCGATCGCCAAGCTGGAACGCGAGCTGAACGTCACGCTGATCAATCGTGGACACAGCTTCGAAGGCCTCACACCCGAGGGAGAGCGGTTGGTCGTGTGGGCCAAGCGGATTCTTGCCGAACACGATGCGTTCAAGGCTGAGGTGTACGCCGTACGGTCGGGGATCACCGGAACGCTTCGGCTGGGCACGGTTCCGACCGCCTCCACGACGGCGTCCCTGTTGCTCTCGGCGTTCTGTTCGGCGCACCCGTTGGCGAAGGTGCAGATCCTTTCCCGGCTGGCTGCCACCGAACTGTACCGACGCCTGCGCGAGTTTGAGCTGGATGCCGCCATAGTGCACACCGCGCCGGACGACGCTCACGACGTGGACTTTGTGCCGCTTTATCAAGAGCATTACGTGCTGCTGTCGCCGGCGGACATGTTGCCCTCTGGTGCATCGACGCTGACGTGGCCGGACGCCGCGCAGTTGCCCCTGGCGTTGCTCACGGCGGACATGCGGGACCGCCAGATCATCGACGAAGCCTTCGCTGGCCACGCCATCACCGTCACCCCGCAAGTTGAAACCGACTCCGTCGCTTCGTTATTCGCGCAGGTCGCCACGGGAAACTGGGCGTGCATCGTTCCACATACCTGGCTTTGGACGTCGCCGCTGGGCGCAGAGATCCGCGCGGTCGAAATGGTCGATCCAGTGCTGAAAGCCGAGATCGCGCTGGCCACCAACTCCGCCGGACCGGGATCACCGATCGCCCGCGCACTCACCGCATCTGCACGACAGCTGGCGCTGAACGAGTTCTTCGAGGCGCAGCTACTGGGAATCACGCATCGGCGTTGACAGCAGACGGCGGCGGTGCGGCTGCGCTGGTCGGGTTGAGGCTTGCCAGATGTCCGCTTTCCACCCCAGCTGCCGGGTCGAGTTCGCAGTCGATGATCGACGGGCCGTTCGAGGCAAGTGCTTCAGCCAGTGCCCACTGTAGCTCGGACGGGGTCGAGACGTGGTATCCCTTGCCGCCGAACGCCTCTGCGATCAGCTCGTGATGCGCCCGCGCGTTAAGCACGGTGGGCGCCGGGTCGTTCCCGGTTGGCGCTTCGTCGCCGCGGTAGACGCCGCCATTGTTGAGAATGACAACGGTCACCGGCAGCCGGTAGCGGCAGATGGTCTCGATTTCCATGCCGGAAAAGCCAAATGCACTGTCACCCTCGATCGCGACCACGGGCTTGCCGGTCTCAACCGCAGCAGCGATGGCGTAGCCCATACCGATACCCATGACGCCCCAGGTTCCCGTGTCGAGCCGGTGTCGCGGCACCTCCATGTCGATGACATTGCGGGCCAGGTCTAGTGCGTTGGCACCTTCGTTGACCACATAGACCTCCGGGTTTTCCTGCAGCACAGAGCGAATGGCGCCGAGCGCGTTGTAAAACCGCATCGGGTACGGATCTTCGGCCAGGCGCTGGCGCATTTTGGCGTCATTGCGTGCTTTGCGATCGGCCAGCTCGTTGATCCATTCCGCACGCACGACGATCGGATGCGCAGCTACACCCTCACATAGCGCCGACATCACCGAGGCGATGTCGCCGACCAGTGGCGCCGCGATCGGCTGGTTGCTGTCGAACTCCGATGCCGCGATATCGACTTGCAGGAACTTGGTATCGGCAGACCATTGCGGTGAGTCTCCATGACCGAGGAGCCAGTTCAGCCGGGCGCCGACCAGCAATACCGCGTCTGCGCGGGCGACCGCCAGCGAGCGTGCGGCCGCAGCGGACTGCGGGTGCGAGTCCGGCAACAGCCCTTTAGCCATCGACATCGGCAGGAACGGAATTCCGGTGGCCTCCACAAACTTCCGAATCACACCGTCGGCCTGCGCATACGCTGCGCCCTTGCCGAGCACGATCAGCGGTCGCTGCGCCTGCGCGAGCACGTCCAGTGCGCGATCGACCGCCTCCGGTGCCGGCAGCTGGCGGGGAGCGGGGTCGACCACCCGCCAGACGGTGCCTGCCGCGGCGGAAGCGTCCATAGCCTGGCCCAGAACATCACCGGGGATATCAAGGTAGACACCGCCCGGCCGGCCGGATATCGCGGTACGAATGGCGCGCGCGACGCCGCGCCCGATGTCTTCGATCCGGCTGATCCGGTACGCCGCCTTCACGAAAGGCCGTGCGGCGTTGAGCTGGTCGAGCTCGCCGTAATCGCCCCGCTGCAAATCCACCATCGCCCGATTGCTTGAACCCGAGATCTGGATCATCGGGAAGCAATTCGTCGTGGCGTTTGCCAGCGCGGCCAGGCCGTTGAGAAAACCGGGCGCCGACACCGTCAGGCACACGCCTGGACGGCGAGTAAGGAACCCGGCAACGGCAGCGGCATTGCCGGCCGAGGTCTCCTGCCGGAAGCCGATGTAGCGGATTCCAGACGCCTGCGCGATGCGGGCGAGGTCGGTGATCGGGATGCCGACGACCCCGTAAATGGTCTCGATGTCATTGGCCTTGAGGGCATCCACGACGAGGTGGAAGCCATCGGTCAAACGCGTCGACTCCGGCGCTTCGCTGGGAGATGCCGAAACTGTGGTCATGGTGACGACTCCTCGTGTGCATGTGGTCGGTGGGCTCATTCGCCCGCCCGGTGCCGCAGTAATGCCTCAGTCATCACTGTGGTCCCGGTGCCCCGCAGGTGTCCAAGACTAAGCCGCTATGCACCGATTCACGCTGTCTATCGACCGCTGATCAGCGCCAGTGATGCCGGTTCAATAGTTACCGCTTATCGATCGTGAGCGGATCGGTATTGGACGGGACGGGGCGTAGCGCGGCATGGTGCGAGCAGGTGCTTTCACACTTAGAGCGGAAGGAACGTGGCGATGAGGTCTGATTCGATCATCGGCAACGAGGTTGCGGCCGAACAGTTGGGGGCGGAGCAGACCGACGAAATTCGGAGCCCGCGCATCGTCGATCTGGTCGAGGTGGCGGCGACCCGGTCGCCGGAGGCGCCGGCGCTTGTCGTCACCTCCGATCGCATACCGGTCAGCTTCCGCGAGTTGGTCCGGCTGGTTGACGACCTGGCCGGGCAGCTGAAGCGGGGTGGCCTGCTGCCGGGTGATCGGGTCGCGCTGCGTGCGGGTAGCAACGCCGAATTTGTCGTCGGCTTGTTGGCGGCATCGCGAGCAGACCTGATCGTGGTCCCGTTGGATCCGGCCTTGCCCCTCAGCGAGCAGCGTGTCCGGAGCGAGGCGGCGGGCGCGCGGGTGGTGCTCGTCGATGGCGAGGGGCCTGACGACAAGCGGGAGCCGACGTTGGTGTGGTGGACGATCGCGGTGACCGCCGGCCGTGACGATGCCGCCCTGACGGTCAACCTGGACGCTGCCACGGCGCCCAGGCGAGGCGTTTCGACGCCCGAGGGGCTCCGGCGCGACGACGCCATGATCATGTTCACCGGCGGAACCACGGGTGTGCCAAAGATGGTCCCTTGGACTCACGGAAACATCGCCAGCTCCGTGCGGGCCACCATCGCCGGGTACGCGCTCGGCCCGCGCGATGCGACGGTCGCGGTGATGCCGCTCTACCACGGTCACGGGCTGCTCGCCGCGCTGTTGGCGACCCTGGCATCCGGAGGTACGGTGTTGCTGCCCGCACGCGGGCGGTTCTCGGCGCACACGTTCTGGGACGACATCGACGCGGTCCGGGCCACCTGGTACACCGCGGTCCCGACGATTCACCAGATCTTGTTGGAGCGCGCCGAGACTGACCAACCGGGGAGCAAACGAGCCGGATTGCGTTTCATCCGCAGCTGCAGCGCCCCGCTCACCCCGGAAACGGCGCAAGCGTTGCAACAGACGTTTTCAGCACCGGTGGTGTGTGCTTTCGGCATGACCGAGGCCACTCATCAGGTGGCCACGACAGCTATCGATCAAAACGAAAACCCTGCTGAGACCACCGGTCTCGTCGGGCGGTCCACTGGACCGGAAATCCGGATCATCGGGTCCGACGGTCAGCCCCTGCCTGCCGAAGCCGTCGGGGAGGTCTGGCTACACGGGCCCACCGTGGTGCGCGGCTACCTCGGCGATCCGGCGATAACCGCCGCCAACTTCACCGACGGATGGCTGCGCACCGGTGATTTGGGCTCACTCTCGGCGGCCGGCGACCTGAGCATCCGCGGCCGGATCAAGGAACTCATTAACCGAGGCGGAGAAAAGATTTCGCCGGAGCACGTCGAGGGCGTGCTGGCCAGCCATCCCGATGTGCTAGAGGTGGCCGTGTTTGGCGTGCCGGACAAGTTGTACGGGGAGACGGTGGCCGCGGTGATTGTTCCCCGGGAATCGACCTCGCCGACCCCAGCCGAGCTTGCCGTGTTCTGCCGCGAGCGGCTGGCGGCATTCGAGGTGCCCGCCAGCTTCCAGGTGGCGAGTGCGCTACCGCATACCGCTAAAGGCTCGCTGGACCGCCGCGCCGTGGCCCAGCAGTTCGGTCCCGGGGCGTGATGCGGCCAGCGCGCGAGAAGGACTGCGCAGCAGGGGGTTGGTCGACGAGAAATGCTCACTGCGCGGACGACGTCAAGTTTCCCCACGCGGCTCGCGCACCCGAATCGCCGATGCGGTAGGTCCACACCAGCGTGGCCACGGCGGCGACGATCACCAGCACCCCGACCACTGAGTGCAGAGCGAATTTGACCGTACGTCCGCGCGCCTGGCGAATGTGCACGGCGGCAAGCAGCGTGACAGCGGCCACCAGCGCCGCCACGATGTAGATGAGGGTTTCGCCGAGTTGCTCATGCGTCTTTAGCACGGGCGACGTCTCGACCCGAGCTCCCAACCACGCGCCCGCGCTGGCGGTCACTGGGGTTAAGGCGAGCGTGCCCACGGCGAGCAGCAGAACCAGCCAGATCAGCCGTCGTCGCGCCGCGGGCCACAGCGCACAGAGGATCGCCAGGATCGCTGTCAGCGGCGCAAGGACAACGACAAAATGGTTGAGCAGGATGTGAGCCGGAAGTCCGTTGAATGTCGACATGGATCAAATCTCAAGCCTTTAAGGCCTTTTCAGGCCTTTCAGACAGTGGTCTTCACCCGGGCGGCCGCGGATTCCGGCATCGGTTCGTAGCGGACAAACGAACGCGTGAATGATGCAGCGCCGTGCGCGAGTGAGCGCAAGTCGATTGCGTAGCGTGTCAACTCAACCTGAGGTACCTCGGCTTTCACCATCGTGCGTTCGTGGCCGGCGGCTTCGGTACCGAGCACTCGGCCGCGACGACCCGACAGGTCGCCCATCACCGCACCGACGAAACCGTCGGGTACCAGCACCGAGATCTCGTCGATCGGCTCGAGCAGCGTCACCTTCGTCGCCGCTGCTGCCTCCCGCAACCCCAGCGCGCCCGCCATCTGGAATGCGAAGTCCGACGAGTCCACACTGTGAGCCTTGCCGTCGAGCAGAGTGACCCGGATATCGACCACCGGATAACCGGCGTGCACTCCCTTTTCCATCTGCGCGCGCACGCCCTTCTCCACGCTCTGGATGAATTGCCGCGGCACCGCTCCGCCGACCACCTTGTCGAGGAACTCGAACCCGGAGCCCTCGGGCAGCGGCTCCACCTCGATGTCGCACACCCCGTACTGGCCGTGTCCGCCGGACTGTTTGATGTGGCGGCCGTGACCTTTTGCTTTGCCGCTGAAGGTTTCTCGCAGCGGCACGCGGAGTTCCACCGTGTCCACGGTGACGCCGTACCGGTTGGCCAGCCCGTCGAGGACAACGCCGGCATGGGCCTCGCCCATACACCAGAGCACGATCTGGTGCGTTTCCTGATTCTGTTCGATCCGCAGTGTCGGGTCTTCGGCGGCCAACCGCCCCAGCCCGACCGACAATTTGTCTTCGTCGGTCTTGGCATGCGCCTGAATAGCGATCGGCAGCAGCGGCTCAGGCATTGCCCAGGGTTTCAGCACGAGAGGCTCGGACTTGTCGGACAGCGTGTCGCCGGTTTCGGCCCGGCTCAGCTTGCCGATCGCGCAGATGTCGCCGGCCACCACGGCTGGCGCGGGGCGTTGCTGCTTGCCGAGCGGGAAGGACAGCACTCCGATGCGTTCGTCTTCATCGTGGTCGGGGTGCGTATTTCCATTTCGGTCGGCCCCGCCGAAAAAGGATGCAAAATGGCCCGACACATGAACCGTCGTGTCGGGCCTGATGGTCCCGGAGAACACCCGGACCAGGCTGACCCTGCCGACGTAGGGGTCTGACGTCGTCTTCACCACCTCTGCCAGCAACGGCGCGTCAGCATCACAGGCCAGCTCGGCGTGGGGAGCGCCCTGCGGGGTAAAGACCTCGGGTAGCGGGTGTTCCATCGGAGACGGGAATCCGCGGGTGGCGATCTCCAGCAACTCATACGTGCCCACACCGGTGCTGCTACACACCGGGATCACCGGGAAAAACGAACCTCGGGCAACGGCTCTTTCCAAGTCCTGGATGAGCACCGACTCGTCGATCGTCTCGCCGCCGAGATAACGTTCCATCAGGGATTCGTCCTCGGATTCCTCAATGATTCCTTCGATCAGGGTGCCGCGCGCTTGCTCGATCCGATCGGCGTCCGCGGGGTCCGGCGGGTGCATGGTCCGCTTGCCGCCAGCGTACTGGTAGCGCGTCTGCGACAACAATCCGATCAGGCCGTCACCGGTCGGCAGGTAAACCGGTAAAACCTTGTCGCCGAACGCGTTTTGTGTGGCGGACAGTGCCTCCTGGTAGTTCGCCCGGGCATGATCGAGCTTGGTGATCACCACGGCCCGCGGCATGCCGACCTGACTGCATTCCTGCCACAGGGACTTGGTCGGCTCGTCGACGCCTTCGTTTGCCGCGATCACGAACAGCCCGCAATCCGCGGCTCGCAACCCGGCCCGCAGCTCGCCCACGAAGTCGGCGTACCCGGGTGTGTCGACCAGGTTGACCTTGATGGCGTCGTGTGACAGGGACGCCACAGCAAGGCCCACCGACCGCTGTTGCCGGATCTCGGCTTCGTCGTAATCGCAGACTGTGCTGCCGTCGGTGACCGAACCCGGCCTGGGCAGCACCCCGGCCGCTACCAGCAGGGCCTCGACGAGGGTGGTCTTGCCGCCCCCCGACGGCCCCACCACAACCACATTGCGAACGTCGCCCGGACCGTTCGCGGTGGGAGCAACTCCCGCGCCCTGGGAAGTATTCGCTCTGTCCGCCATGACTTTCCTCCAAATTTCCCAGGTCGAGTCCCGCCGTACACCTACCTAGCTACCATTCCCCCAACTACCGTCCACCACAAGACCGTCGGGCCGGATCGATCGATCCGGAAGCGACAGCGGTGAAGATTTCGGCCGAACGCGGTGGTTTGCCACCCGTACGAGGAACCATGCCGTGCAGGCGATAGCCACGATGACAAAGCTCGGTGGCAGATCGAACATGGCCGATACCCCGAGCCCCACCCAGACCGACACCGTGCTGATGACCGTCGAGATGAGCATCGCGAAGCCGGGCCTGGCTGTCAGCATGATGGCGGTCGCGGCGGGTGTGACGACGAGCGCGAAGAGTAGCAAGGTTCCGACGGCTTGGACGGCCATCGTCACCGCGAGCCCCAGGAGTGCCATGAAGATGACCGACAACGCCCGCACCGGTACGCCTTTGGCCTCGGCGACCTGGTAGTTGAGCGACGCGAACAGCAACGGGCGATAGATGAAGCCAATGCTGAGAGCCAGGAATATCAACAGACCCGCGAAAGTGACCAGCTGTCCGTGCGAGATGGCCAGGAGGTTTCCGAACAGAATGTTCGTCATTGTGCTGGATGCCTTGGTGGCCAGCGAATTGAAGAACAATGCCAGGCCAATGGCCATCGCCAAGACTGTGCCGGTGGCGACATCGCGCTCGGCGGCCCGTTTGCCCAGCGCTCCGATGACGAGCGCGCCACCCACGCAGAAGACCCCGAGGCCGAAAGCAACGGGCAGACCGACCAACACCGCACCCGTCGCGCCTGGCAGGCCGATTTCTGCCAGGGCGTGCGCCGCAAACGCGGTATTGCGCACAACGACGAAATAACCGATGAGGCCGGCGGCGAGCGCCACGATGGTCCCGCCCAGCAGGGCATCGCTCATGAACGGAGACGTCAAGGTGGCCCACCAGTCTTCCTGGTAGCCCACGGCGACCAGACGTGTTGTCATAACACGCTCCTCATGTAAAGGTCCCCCAGTGGGGTGCGGGAAACTTCGATCGGGCTGCCATAAATGTGACTGAGCAACGCGTCGTCGACCACGCCGTCCATGGTGCCGTAATGCGCGTGCCCGTCCAGCAGGTAGATCGCGCTGTCGAGCACGTTCAGCACAGGATTCAGATCGTGCGCGACGACGAGGATCGTGACGCCCAGGTCCTTGTGCAGGCTGTGGAGTAGCTTGACGATCTCGCGCTGGCTACGTAGGTCCAGTGATGCCAGCGGCTCGTCGAGCATCAGCAGCTTGGGCCGCGCGACCAGCGCCTCGGCGATTGCCACCCGCTGGCGTTGCCCGCCGGACAACTCGGAGAGGCGTTTGCCGGCAAATTCCGTCGCGTGCATCGACTGCAGGGCCTCCTCGACGCGGCGACGTTGCGCAGCTGTGGTGCGCCCGAAGGCCCACTTGTAGCCGGTCAGCCCAAGCATTACCGCGTCGGCCGCTCGGATCGCGTGATCAGAGCGGAAGGCGTAATTCTGCGACAGGTAGCCGATCGAGTGGTTGTCCTCGCCCGGACGTTTGCCGAATACCCGGACGTGTCCGGAGGCCACCGGGATCAGTCCCAGGATCACCTGCAGGAGCGTGGTTTTGCCCGCTCCGTTAGCTCCGGTAACGGCGACGATCCCGCCAGACGGCACCTCGAAGGTCGCCTCCTGCCAGAGCAGCCGTCCGCCGCGCACAACGCTGACGTCGTCGAACGCCAGCGCTGTGGAATCCGGGTCAGGGGGGAACACCGAGCGCCTTGGCCAAACTGTCGAGTTGGTCGACCTGCCAACCCTGGAACGATTTCTCCCCTGGCGCCACCGTCTCCGTGACGTTCACGATTGGCACGCCAGCCTGTTTGGCAGCCGCACGGATCTCCTCCGGCACCGACCCTTGGGTCTGGGTGTTATAGATCAGCACATTGATCTGACGGTGAGCGAGCGCCGTGCGGAACGCCTCAATATCAGCCGGGGACGGATCGGTCTCGTTTGTGACGGCTCGCTGGTAGCCTCCGGGGGTTTTGTCGACCAAGCCGAGTGCCGCCGCCATATAGTCGAAGACGCTCTCGGTCGCGGCATACGATTTGCCCGACGTCTCTGCTTTGATCTTGGCGATGAGATCCGTGTAGGGCTTGAGGTCGGCGCTGAATGCGGACCGCTGCCCGGCGAAATAGTCGGCCGCAGAGGAAGACAACTCGGTCAGCTCGGCGGTTACCGCGTCGGCGACTGCGGTGACCGCCGACGGGTTGTACCACAGATGCGGGTTGGCGCCATCCGGGGTTTTGGTCACCGCGGCGGCACTGACGACGGGGGCGTTGGGAGCGGTGGTAGCAGCCAGCTTCGAGGCCCACACGTCGTAACCCGCGCCGTTGACGACGACGAGCTGTGCGTGGGAGAAGAGCTCGGCATCCGCCGGCGCGGGCTCGTAGTCGTGCGGGTCAACCGACGAACTCGCCAGAACCGTTGTCACCTTCGCACAGTTTCCGCCGAGCGTCGAGACGATGTCGCCCCACTGGTCCACGCTGGCTACCACATTGATCGGGGCGGTCGGGCACGGCGGCGCGGTTGATGCACCGGAAACCGATGATTTGCCGGGCTTCGAGAAACACCCCGTCAGCACCAGTGCAACCCCGAGGGCAATTGTGGCGGCAGACCGAATCATGCGCAGATCGCCAAGTGTCTGACGACAGCCAAGCATCACATGAGAACGATAACCGTTGCCGACTGAAGGGTCGCGCTGCTTTCCGATGTGATCAGGCGTGCCAGCTGGACCAGCGGTGCACCGTGACCGCGATTACCGGGCCATTCAACGGAACCGATTGATACTGAGGGTATTTGGCGCGCAGCAGCCGGTATCCGGTGTGCATCGCCTGGCCGTCCTGATGAATCGCGGCGAGGCCGTCGACCCGGACCCACCACAACTGCGTCCAGTCGTCGGCGTAGTGGTCGGCGAGCAGGCTGACCTGTGGATTGCTCTCGATGTTGGCTAAGCGGCGCAGCCGTCGCGTTGTTTTCGGTTTCGCGTCGACAGCGGTGTACACAACCTCGTCATCGGCGACCGCGAACACCACCGGCACCAGATGCGGTATGCCATCGGGCGTGATCGTGGCCAGTCGGGCTACCGGGGACTGCGTGAACCTGACCTTGGGGTCGAATTCGCCCACCCCGTCAGCTTAGGGGCGTGGAAACCCCATACCGGGCCGGATCGTCGCCGCGCTAGGTTAACCGCATGCTGGCGGAGACGCAGATCGCTAACCTCCTCTATCGCTACGCCGAATGCATCGACACCGGCGACCTGGCGGGGGCGGCTGTGCTCTTCGAGCACGCTCGCATCCGGGTCGGCCCCGAGGACACCATCGATGCGGTCCGGCTACTGGAGATCTGGAAGTCGCTGATCATGCTCCATGCGGACGGGACACCGCGAACCAAGCACGTGACCACCAATCCGATCATCGAGGTCGACGAGGACGCCGGCACCGCGAGCTGCCGCAGCTACTACACAGTGCTGCAGCAGACCGACGAGTTCCCGCTGCAGACGATCGTCACCGGCCGCTACCACGACCGCTTCGAACGTGTCGACGGCCAGTGGCGGTTCTCCTACCGTGACCTCACACTCATCGACATGGTGGGTGATGTCAGCCACCATCTCACTTATCCGATTACGCCGATCCCGAGGGGCTGACCGCACCGCGGGTATCCGCACGGATCGGGGCCTGAGCGGTGTCCCGGGTAGCTACCTGCATTACGGTGAGGTACACAAAGTTGTGCCGCCCAGACCCGAAGGCCGGGACAATTCTGATTCTTACCGCGATGCAGGAGGTAACGGGATGAGCAAGGGGCACCACCGCTCAGTCTGGTGGTCATGGTTAGTCAGTGTGCTGGCTGTGGTCGGACTGGGCCTGGGGCTGGCCACGGTGCCGGTGTCCGCGTCGCCGTCCACCCTGGCGCTCGACCAGTTCAGCGACCGGCCCATGGTGCCGCTCGATCCCTCGGCGATGGTCGGGCAGGTTGGGCCGCAGGTGGTCAACATCAGCACCAGATTCGGCTACAACAATGCGGTGGGTGCCGGAACCGGCATCGTCATCGACCCGGGCGGTGTCGTGCTGACCAACAATCACGTGATCTCGGCCGCCACCGATATCAATGCGTTCGACGTCGGCAACGGCCAGACGTACGGGGTTGACGTGATCGGTTACGACCGCACCCAGGACGTCGCGGTGCTGCAGCTTCGTGGCGCGGGTGGCCTGCCCACCGCCGCAATCGGCGGCGGGGTCGCGGTCGGCGACCCGGTGGTCGCGCTGGGCAACGCCGGTGGCGAGGGCGGAACGCCCAGTGCGGTGGCCGGCAAGGTCGTCGCGCTCAACCAGAGCGTCTCGGCAACTGACACACTGACCGGTGCCGACGAGACCCTGGGCGGATTGATGCAGTTCGACGCCCCGATCAAGCCCGGTGACTCGGGTGGGCCCGTCGTCAACAGCGGCGGACAGGTCGTCGGCATGAACACCGCCGCCAGCGACAGCTACAAGATGTCCAGAGGGCAGGGCTTCGCCATTCCGATCGGTACCGCGATGGGCGTCGCGGGCGCCATCCGGGCCGGTGCCGGCTCGAACACGGTGCACATCGGCCCGACGGCCTTCCTAGGCCTGGGCGTTACGGACAACGGCGGCAACGGCGCGCGGGTCCAGCGCGTGGTGGGGAGCGGTCCGGCCGCGGCGGCCGGGATCTCCCCGGGCGACGTCATCACCTCAGTCAACGGCGTCGCGATCAACGGCGCCACGGCCATGACGGATGTCCTCGTCCCGCATCACCCGGGGGACACCATCGCGGTGACCGTGCGTTCTACGTCGGGCGAGGTGCGCACCCAGAACATAACGTTGACGGACGGACCTCCAGCCTGACATCCGCGCGCATACTTGCTTGGCGGCTGGCCAATTCGGTTGCCGCCTTGCATGTTTGCCCGCATGATTTGCCCGCGATTCCTAGAGTCGCGCCTCGGGTACCCGTGGCATCGTGGAATTGATGAACGACGCAAACGACGCTGTCGAGCACGATCCGGCGGAGGGCAGTCACGTCGAAGGAGGTGTTGTCGAGCACCCGGATGCCAAGGACTTCGGCAACGCCGCCGCACTGCCCGCCGACCCGACCTGGTTCAAGCACGCCGTTTTCTACGAGGTGCTGGTTCGCGCGTTCTACGACGCCACCGCCGATGGCTCGGGCGACCTGCGTGGACTCATAGACCGCCTGGACTACCTGCAGTGGCTCGGCATCGACTGTATTTGGCTGCCCCCGTTCTACGACTCACCACTGCGTGATGGTGGCTATGACATCCGGGACTTCTACAAGGTGCTGCCCGAATTCGGCACCGTCGACGATTTCGTCGCGCTGGTCGACGCCGCTCACCGGCGGGGCGTCCGGGTTATCACCGACCTGGTGATGAACCACACCTCTGAGTCGCACCCATGGTTTCAGGAGTCGCGTCACGATCCCGACGGACCATACGGTGATTACTACGTGTGGAGCGACACCAGCGACAAATACACCGACGCCCGGATCATTTTCGTCGACACCGAAGAATCGAACTGGACATTCGATCCGGTCCGCCGCCAGTTCTACTGGCACCGGTTCTTCTCCCACCAGCCGGATCTGAACTACGACAACCCGGCTGTGCAGGAGGCGATGATCGACGTTATTCGCTTCTGGCTCGGACTCGGGATCGACGGGTTCCGTCTGGACGCGGTGCCCTACCTGTTCGAGCGTGAGGGCACCAACTGCGAGAACCTGCCCGAGACGCACGCGTTCCTCAAGCGCGTCCGCAAAGTCGTCGACGACGAGTTCCCGGGCCGGGTGCTGCTGGCTGAGGCTAATCAGTGGCCGGGCGATGTCGTCGAGTACTTCGGCGAGCCCAGCACCGGGGGCGACGAATGCCACATGGCGTTTCACTTCCCGCTGATGCCGCGCATCTTCATGGCGGTTCGCCGGGAGTCGCGGTTTCCGGTCTCGGAGATCATCGCGCAGACGCCGCCGATCCCGGATATGGCTCAGTGGGGGATCTTTCTGCGCAACCACGACGAGTTGACCCTGGAAATGGTCACCGACGAAGAACGCGACTACATGTATGCCGAGTACGCCAAGGACCCGCGGATGAAGGCGAATGTCGGAATCCGTCGCCGGCTGGCGTCACTACTGGACAACGACCGCAATCAGATCGAGCTGTTCACCGCGCTGTTGTTGTCGCTGCCCGGCTCGCCGGTCCTCTACTACGGCGACGAGATCGGCATGGGCGATGTGATCTGGTTGGGCGATCGCGACGGGGTACGTATCCCAATGCAGTGGACACCGGACCGCAACGCCGGCTTTTCCGCTGCCAACCCGGGTCGGCTGTACCTGCCGCCCAGCCAGGACCCGGTCTATGGCTACCAGGCCGTCAACGTGGAGGCCCAACGCGACACCTCGACGTCCTTGCTGAACTTCACCCGAATGATGCTGTCGGTGCGCCGCCGGCACCACGCCTTTGCGATCGGCATATTCGAGGAATTAGGCGGGTCGAACCCGTCGGTGCTGGCGTTCGTGCGCCAAGCGCCAGATGATGGCGACACCGTGATGTGCGTCAACAACCTGTCGCGGTTCCCGCAGCCCATCGAACTGAATCTGCAGCATTGGAGCGGCTGCACGCCGGTGGAGCTCACCGGGCACGTGGAATTTCCACGCATCGGCCACCTGCCCTACCTGCTGACACTGCCAGGACACGGGTTCTACTGGTTCCGGTTGTCCGCATCTGAGGAGAACGCATGACTCTGCCAGCCAAGCTTCCTTGGTCTGAGTGGCTGCCACAGCAACGTTGGTACGCCGGACGCAACCGGGAGCTGTCCGCCGCTGAGGCAAGCGTCGTCGTCCCGCTGAAGCATGATCTCGACCTGGTGCTGGTCGACGCCGACTACGCCGATGGTTCATCGGAGCGCTACCAGGTGATCGTCGGGTGGGATTCGGCGCCGCTCTCCGAGTACAACACCGTGGCCACGATCGGTGCCGCAGACGATCGGACCGGCTTTGACGCCCTGTATGACACCGATGCGCCGCAATTTCTGCTGTCGTTGATCGACTCATCGGGCGTCCGCAGTTCGTCCGGCGCTGAAGTGACGTTTGCCAAAGAACCAGATGTCGAGCTGCCCCTGGAGGCGATGCCGCACGTCTCCGACGCCGAGCAGAGCAACAGCAGCGTGATCTTCGATCGACGCGCCATCTTCAAGGTGTTTCGCCGGGTCAGCAGCGGCATCAACCCCGATGTCGAACTGAACCGGGTGCTCGGCCGCGCCGGTAACCCCCACGTGGCCCGGTTACTGGGTACCTACGAGATAGCCGTGCCGGACGCTGATGAGGCGTGCCCCCTGGGCATGGTGACCGAGTATGCAGCCAACGCGGCTGAAGGCTGGGCAATGGCTACCGCCAGCGTTCGTGACCTGTTCGCGGAGGGCGACTTGTATGCCTACGAAGTCGGCGGCGACTTCGCCGGCGAGTCCAACCGGCTCGGCGAAGCCGTTGCGTCCGTGCACGCCACCTTGGCCGAATGCCTCGGAACGGCACAGGCAACCTTCCCGGTGGACAACGTGCTGGCGCGGCTGTTGTCGACCGTGGCGCGGGTTCCTGAACTGGAGGAGTATGCGGCAACGATCGAGGAACGATTCGGCAAGCTCGCGGGCGAGACGATCACGGTTCAGCGGGTGCACGGTGATCTGCACCTGGGACAAGTGCTGCGTACCCCGGAGAGCTGGCTGTTGATCGACTTCGAAGGCGAGCCGGGCCAGCCGCTCGACGAGCGGCGGGCGCCGGATTCACCGTTGCGCGACGTGGCCGGTGTCTTGCGCTCCTTCGAGTACGCCGCCTACGGGCCACTGGTGGACCAGGCCGCCGACAAACAGCTGGCCGCCCGCGCCCGGGAATGGGTCGAGCGCAATCGCACCGCGTTCTGCGACGGCTACGCGGCCGCATCGGGAATCGACCCACGGGATTCGGCGCAGCTGCTGGCCGCCTACGAACTCGACAAGGCCGTCTATGAGGCCGGCTACGAGGCACGGCACCGGCCTGGATGGCTGCCGATCCCGCTGCGGTCCATCGCCCGGATCACCGCTGCCTAAATCCGGCCCGCTGCGCGCACTGCTGGTGTCTGAAAGCATGTCGGTGTGGCGAGTGAGATTTTCGACAGTGAGGCGCGACTGTCGTGGGTGCTGGCCGTGCTGGCCGGCGTGCTGGGAGCGACTGCATATATGCACTCCGCGGGATACTTCGTGACCTTCATGACCGGGAATGCCCAACGCGCTGCGTTGGGGTACTTCCAGCATGATGTGGTGCTGTCGGTCACGGCGGCGGTGCTACTGCTGTGCTTCGTCGCCGGCGTGGTGGTCGCGTCGATGTGCCGGCGACGTTTCTGGGCGGGCCATCCGCACGGCCCGACCGTGCTGACGACCTTCAGTCTGCTGGCCGCCACCGCGCTGGACGTCATCGATGAGGGATGGGAAGAAGCTCAGCTTGATTTCCCGCCAATTATGCTGGTGGTCTTCGGTGTCGGCGCGTTGAACACATCGTTCGTCAAGGATGGCGAGGTGTCGGTGCCGTTGAGCTATGTGACCGGCACGCTGGTCAAGATGGGCCAAGGCATCGAACGCCACATCGCCGGCGGAACAGCAGCGGACTGGCTCGGCTACTTTCTGCTGTTCGCCAGCTTTGCGTTGGGCGCCGTGGTTGGTGGCTGTATCAGCCTGGTCGTCAATGGCACATGGATGCTGGTGGTCGCCTCCGTCGTGTGTGCGTCGACAACCGGCTATACGTACTTCCACCAGGACCGACGCACCGTCTTGGATTAGCGGGTCAGCCGAAAGAGCATCGGCAGCAGCGCTGACCGGTGCGCTGCTGCCGATGCTGGCTTTCGGGTGTCAGGCGGCTTCTAGGCGGCTCCTAGGCCGCGTTGTTACCGCCGTTGAGCACCTGCTGGATGTCGGGCTTCATGGCGACCAGCTGTTGATTCCAGTAGGGCCACGAGTGTGTCCCGTTAGCGGGGAAGTTGAACACTCCGTTGCGTCCACCCGCGGCCATGTAGTTGTTCTGGAAGGTTTGGTTGGTGCGCAGCGTCATGCCTTCCAGGAACTTCGCCGGCACGTTGTCGCCGCCGAGGTCGCTGGGAGTGCCATTGCCGCAGTAGACCCAGATCCGGGTGTTGTTCTGCACCAGCCGCGGAATCTGGACGATGGGATCGTTGCGCTTCCACGCCGGGTCGGTGGACGGACCCCACATGCTGTTGGCGTTGTAACCGCCGGAGTCGTTCATCGCCAAACCGATCAGCGTCGGCCACCAGCCCTCAGACGGGTTGAGGAAGCCCGACAGCGAGGCGGCGTAGGGGAACTGCTGCGGGTAGTACGCGGCCAGGATCATTGCGGAGCCGCCCGACATCGACAGCCCCACTGCGGCGTTGCCGGTCGGCGAGACGTTCTTGTTGGCCTGCAGCCACATGGGCATTTCCTGGGTCAGGAACGTCTCCCACTTGTAGGTGTAGTTCTGCCCGTTCCCTTGCGACGGCTGGTACCAGTTGCTGTAGAAGCTGGACTGGCCGCCGACGGGCATGATCACCGATAGTCCGGACTGGTAGTACTCCTCGAAGGCCGGGGTGTTGATGTCCCAACCGTTGTAGTCGTCCTGTGCCCGGAGACCGTCGAGCAAGTAAACCCCGTGCTGTCCGCCCCCCTGGAACTGAACTTTGATGTTGCGGCCCATCGACGGTGATGGCACCTGCAGGTATTCCACTGGAAGACCCGGCTTAGAGAACGCCCCCGCGGTCGCGGAGCCGCCGACGGCACCGACTAGACCGGACAACAGGGCAGCCCCTATAGCCGCGATAGCCAGCCGGCGCGGCATACTTGCCACTGCGCCACGCAACTTCTCAACGAACTTCATAGCTCCTACCCATCCCAACTTTCATCTGCCGCATCACGCGGTCGAATCTGTTCTCGGGGAGTGAAACACAGCGGGAGGGCGTAATTCGCTTGTCGTGGCCGCGGTGGCACATCGCGGTTGACTAACGATTGAGAGTCGGTCAGGAATCGTCGCATTCAGATCACGATTGGCTATCGGAACTGTGCCGCTGTCTTCCATTGCGGTAGCGCATGCGCTATCGCAATGGGAATTCATCAGGGGGAAACTAACTTTCGGCCCGGACTAGTAGGGACCGTCCGGTCTAGGCAACCAGGCGCCGCAAAAGCTTTGACGCTGTGGCAATTCCGATCACCGCCGCCGCCACCAGTACCACGATGTCCAGCGGGTTGAACGGGGTGCCGATCAACAGCGCGCGTAAGGCGTTGACCTCGTAACTCAATGGGTTGACAGTGCTCAGCACATGCAGCCATGTCGGCATCACGTCGACCGGGTACAGCGCATTGGAAGCGAAGAACAACGGCATTGTGATGGCTTGGCCGATCCCCATCAGGCGATCGCGACTGCGAACCAGTCCGGCCAGCGTCATCGACAGGCATGCGAAGAACGCGGCACCGAGCATGACGATGCCCATCGCCGCCAGGATCCGCAGGGGATTGACGGTCAGGCCGACATCCATCAAATAGGCCAACGCCATCACGCCGACGACCTGGGCGACCGATCGCACACCGGCCGCGAAGGCCTTGCCGGTAATCAGCGCCGACGCGGGTGCCGGTGTCACCATGAGCTTGGCGAGGACACCGGCGTCTCGATCCCAGATGATCTGTATGCCGTAGAAGATCGAGATGAACAGCGCCGACTGGGCGATGATTCCCGGCGCCAGGAACGCCAGATAGGACACCGATCCGGTGTCGATGACGTGTAAGTGGCTGAACGTGGTACCGAAGATCAACAGCCATAGCGCCGGTTGCACCATCCGGGTGACGAGTTCGGTCCGGTCGTGCTGCAGCTTCTGCATCTCGACGATCGCGAACGCCCCGATGCGGCCTAACGTTGCACTGACTCGCTGCCATCCGCGCGGGGCGCGGACCAGGGTGACTTCCGTGGCGTGCTCAACTGGCACGGCTGGCAACCTTTCTGCTGGAACGGATTTCGCGGAAACTGGATGACCCGGATTCGGAGGACGCGCCATCGTTCAGGTCTTCGGACGCGTAGTGGCGGAACACATCCTCCAACGTCGCGCCGGACGACACTGTCGACTTCAGGTCGGCGGGGGTGCCCACGGCCCGTAACACGCCGCGATGCATCAGCGCCACCCGATCGCACAGGGCGTCGGCCTCTTCCATGTAATGGGTAGTCAGCAACACGGTCATGCCGAACTGAGCCTGCATGTTCTGCACCTGTGTCCAGACGCCGTCACGGGCGATCGGATCCAGCCCGACGGTCGGTTCGTCAAGCACCAGCAGCGACGGCCGGTTGACCAGTGCCTGGGCCACCTCCAGGCGGCGCACCATGCCGCCGGAGTAGGTCCCTGCCAGGCGATCGGCCACGTCGAGCAATTCCATGGCAACCAGCGCCTGTTCGACGCGGTCGGCACGGTCGGCGCGAGGCACGCCATACAGGCGTGCGAACCATTCCACATTCTGCCGGCCAGTCAGCGCAGGCTCAATCGAAAGTTGTTGCGGGACATAGCCGATATTGCTTCGTATGTCGATGGTCTGATCGCGGGCGTCCATTCCGAAGATGCGCAGTTCACCCTGCTGCACCGGTGTCAAGGTGGTGAGCATGCGCACCACCGTCGTCTTGCCCGCGCCATTGGGTCCGAGCAGGCCCATCGTCTCGCCGGGCCGCACCTGCAATGTCACGTCATCGACCGCGGTGAACTGGCCATACCGATATGTCAGGTGGCGGGCAGTCGATCGCCATCGGCAGTGATCCGCTCATGATCGTCGCTCCTGCAATAGTCGGGTCATCGTGTCAAGGACCTCCAATCCTTTTGTCAGAGACTCGATTTGATCGTCGTCAAGTTCGTCGAGCACATCGGACAGCAATCCTCGCCGGGCGGCCCGAGACGCGTCGACGATCTGCTGGGTGGGCTCGGCGAGCCGTAGCTGGCAGGCGCGACGGTCGGTCTCGTCGACGGTCCGGATCAGCAAGTCCGTTGGTCACCAGCTTGGAGACCAAGGTTGAGGCGGTGTTGGGCACCAGCCCGAGCTCGGCGGCGGCGGCGCTGACCGAGATCCCCGGGCGCCGGCCGACGAGCCACAGCAGCTCCGACTGCGACTCGGTGAGCCGAGCGGACTCGAATCCGCGACCGGCCGACCGGCGGAGTTGCCGACGGAATCTGCCGACGACGCCGAACACCTCGGAGACCAGGTCGATACGTGTCTTCACTGTTCCCATAATAGCTCTGTTTACGAGCTATATATGTGTGGGAGCTATGTACGAGCTATAGACGAGCTACTTTTCGAGCCGATGGAGGGCCACGTCCGTCAGTGCCCCGTTCTCGACGCTCGCCGTCATATAGCTGCAGAACGGTTGCCGGCGGCGATCCGTCGGCGAACCCGGGTTCAACAGCCGCAGGCCGGTCTTCGTCGTGGTGTCCCACGGGATGTGACTGTGGCCGAACACCAGCACGTCGCTGTCCGGGTAGAGCCGCGACATGCGCGCTTCCCGGCCGGCTGCCGCGCCCGTTTCATGGACCACCGTGAAGTGCAGTCCGTCCAGCATTGCGTCGGCACGTTCCGGCAGTCGCGCACGCAACGCCGGCCCGTCGTTGTTTCCCCAGCACGCCACCAGCCGGGCGGCCCTGGCTTCCAGCTCGTCGAGCAATTCGGGCGCTACCCAGTCGCCGGCGTGTATGACGACGTCTGCCTTCTCGACCTCGTCCCATACTTGTGCGGGCAGGTCGCGTGCGCGCCGGGGGACGTGGGTATCGGCAATCAGCAGCAGCCTCACAGGCCCATCTTTCAACAGACCCGGTGTTCGGCATCCTCGGCGGTCTACTTCCTTGTGCTGTGGGCTTCAGCTCCGCGATACAACCTCGGAGGTATTCCAGCGATGCGCCGTCAGTTTCGCCAGCGACGGACGACGCATCCGCAGACGCGGTAACTACAGTGCCAAGAAGCCGAGCAGAGCCCCGTTGAATTGGTCGGGATGGCTCATGTTGCAGCCGTGCGGGGTCAGGTCCCCACGAAAGTCGCTGATCTGCAACATGTGCGGGGTCACCGAGGAGGCGAACATAACGCTGCACAGGCGCTCGGTGCCGTAGGACGAACGGTAGCGCTTCGCCCCCGCCCATGGAAGCTCCCACGAGAGTAGCGCTATTGTTACCACCCGGAGCCAAGGAGAACACCGAATGCGCACCTTCGAATCAGTCGCCGACCTCGCTGCCGCTGCGGGCGAGACCATCGGACAGAGCGACTGGGTGACCATCACCCAGGAAGACGTCAACCTGTTCGCCGACGCGACCGGCGATCACCAGTGGATCCACGTCGACCCGGAACGGGCAGCTGCGGGTCCGTTCGGCGGCACCATCGCCCATGGTTTCATGACCCTGGCGCTGCTGCCGCGGCTGCAGCACCAGATGTACACCGTCAACGGCATCAAGCTCGCAATCAACTACGGCCTCAACAAGGTTCGCTTCCCTGCCCCAGTGCCCGTCGGCTCCCGGGTGCGCGCGCAGAGCAAATTAGTCAGTGTCGACGACCTCGGCAACGGCGCTGTACAGGCGACCGTGTCGACCACCGTCGAGATCGACGGGTCGAGCAAGCCGGCGTGCGTGGCCGAAAGCATCGTTCGCTACATTTCGTGACAGCGCCAGCCCGAATCCGCGAAACTTAAATCACGGCTGGGCTTTTCGGCGTCACCCCGGCCTGTCAGAACTCGGCGATTGAGTGTTCGAGGCGTTCGGCTAGCCGGGCCTGGGCTTCTGCGCGCCGGGTCGGTATGTGCTGAGACGGGAAAGGCGTTGTCACAGGCTGGTATTCGCGCAGTGTGCGGCGGGCTACCGTCATCTTGTGCAGCTCGGTCGCACCGTCGGCGATGCCCAGTGACTCCGCGGCCACCATCATCTTGACGAACGGCATCTCGTCGGAGACGCCGAGGGCGCCGTGCAGGTGCAGGGCCCGTTGCGCGACGTCATGCAGCACCTGGGGCATGGCGACCTTCACCGCCGCGATGTCGCGGCGTACCTTCTGGTAGTCGTGGTGTTTGTCGATCAACCAAGCGGTGCGTAGCACCAGCAACCGGAACTGCTCGATCTGGATCCAGCTGTCGGCGATCTTCTCCTGGGTCATCTGGAAATCGGCCAGTCGCCCATGTCTGGTCTGTCGCGACACCGCGCGCTCGCACATCATGTCAAACGCACTGCGCGCCAGCGCAATTGTGCGCATTGCGTGATGGATGCGGCCACCGCCGAGCCGGGTCTGCGCGATCATGAACGCCTGGCCCTCGCCGCCCAGCACATGGTCGGCGGGCACGCGGACATCGTTGTAGCGGACGTAGCCGTGGCTGGCGCGTTTCGAGGACTCTGCTCCCAGACCGACATTGCGCACGATCTCGATGCCCGGCGTCTCGGCCGGAACGATGAACAGCGACATCTTCTCGTAGGTGCGGGCTTCGGGGTTGGTGACGGCCATGACGATGAAGAACGATGCGTGCTTGGCGTTGGTGGAAAACCACTTCTCCCCGTTAATGACCCAGTCATCGACGTCCCGGGTCGCGGCTGTGACGAATTGCCCGGGATCAGAACCTCCCTGTGGTTCGGTCATCGAATAGCAGGAAGTGATTTCGCCGTCCAGCAGCGGCTGCAGGTAGCGGGCTTTCTGTTCGTCGGTGCCGAACAGCGCGAGAATCTCGGCATTGCCCGAGTCGGGTGCTTGGCAGCCGAACACCGACGGCGCCCAGCGGGAGCGCCCGAGGATCTCGTTGAGCAGCGCGAGCTTGACCTGACCGAAGCCCTGGCCGCCGAGTTCGGGCCGCAGATGCGCGGCCCACAGTCCCTGGTCCTTCACCTGCTGCTGTAACGGCCGCAGGATGCTCATCATCTCGGCGTCCTTTTTGTCGTATGGGTCCAAGGGGACCAGATCGAGCGGTTCGAGCTCGTCGACCATGAACTTTTCGACCCAGTCCAGCTTCGCCTGGTATTCCGGATCTGTTTCGAAGTCCCACACCGTGGCCAACCGTTCCCCGGCGCGCCGTCGCACCGGCATCGTTGATGGAGCCACACCATCGTAGATGCGGCTCAATCTTTAGTTTGAAGCAGCTTCAGCGCAGTTTGGGTAAGACGTTGGTGCGGTAAAAGTTGATGGCGGTGATTGGGTCGTCCTGGGGAAAGTGCAGAAAGGGAATGGCGCCGGCGTCGAGCACCTTTTGCACCACATCGATGTGGGGGGTGGGGTCGGTGCCGACTGTCCAGTTGGCGAGCACCTTGTCGATGGGGTTGGACTCGGCAGCGCGTTGGATCTCGACCGGATTGGGCTGGTCGACAGCCCCGGCGGTAAATCGCCACAAGGCTGCAGCGCGGGTGGCCTCATTGTGGTCGCCGACGACGGCGAACAGTTCGGCGCGTTTCCCCAGGCTAGCGGGGTCACGCCCGGCAGTGTGCGCGCCCGCGCTGAGTGCGGCGAGCAGTTTCGAGTTCGTGACGTCTCGGGCTTGGGTGATCCAGCCGTCGCCGTATTGACCGGCCAGAGTTGCGCTTTTGGGGCCGCTGGCGGCCACGAAGATCGGCGGCGGCGTAGCCGGCGTGTCGTAAAGCTTCAAAGCGTTCGTCTGAAAATAGCGGCCCGCGAAGGAGATTCGTGATCCACTCCACAGCTGGCGGATCAGTTCGATCGCCTCGATCAGGCGATCATGACGCTCGGTGTAGTTGCCGAACTGGTTGGTGGTGGCCTGTTCGTTGAGCCGCTCGCCAGTGCCTAATCCCAGAAACACCCTTCCCGGGTTGAGGATCGCCAGGGAGGCGAATGCTTGTGCCACGGTGGCGGGGTGATAGCGGTAAATGGGGCAGGTAACTCCGGTGCCAAACGAGATGCGGCTGGTGCTGTTGCCCACCAACGCCAGGGTCAGCCATGGAAACATCGAATGGCCCTCGTTGTCCTGCCACGGCTGGATGTGGTCGCTGGCCCACACATACTGAAAGCCACCTTGGTCGGCTGCCTGGGCTTGCGCCACCAGCTGATCGGTGCGGAATTGCTCGTGCGAGAGCACGATCCCCACACCTTTACCTGCTGGCGGCGGCGGGCCGGTCGGCTTGACGTGGTCGGCGCCCGGTTTCCCGCAGCCTCCGGATAATCCGGCGGTGCTGAGCATGCCCGCCCCGGCGGCCATCCGCCCGAACGTTCGCCGCGAGATGCCGGTCACTGGGTCAAAATACCCGCCACGCTATTCATCACACCTTCGAGATGCCGCCACGGCGAGCGGGGCGGTTTGTGGCAGGCGCAGGTGGGAATCGTCACGGAGATGGCTCGGGGTGATCATCCGCAGCGCACACCTTTTTACGGCGTGTGCTTGTTGGCCGGCGCGTTTCTGTCGTGCTGGTTAGCCTCATCGATCCACATCCTGTGGCTGTCGATCGCCATCTACGTCTTGGCAGCCATTGCCGCCATAATCGGCTTCATCATGACTTTCCGCGACTATTCCTTCTAGTCCGCCACAGAGGCGCGCCCATGGGTTCACCCACTAGGTTGACTTAGGTGAGCCTGCAGGCACGCCCGGCGCGAAAAGCCGATATCCGCGAGCTGTCACGCACCCTGGCCCGGGCGTTTTACGACGACCCAGTGATGATCTGGCTACTTCCTAATGAGGAGGCGCGGACCGCGCATCTATACCGGTTGTTCGCGACAATGACCCGTCACCACCATCTGGCCCGTGGCGGCGTGGAGGTGGCCCGCGATGGACCGGGCATCGTTGCGGCGGCACTATGGGATCCGCCGAATCAATGGCAAGAAACACGCCGAGGGCAGCTCGCGATGACGCCAACGTTCGTCCGAGTGTTCGGCCTCCGTTCGATGCAGGGACGTGCGGTGCAGGAACTGATGAAGCGCGCGCACCCCGAAGAACCGCACTGGTATCTGGCCGTCATCGGCAGTGACCCGACGGTCCGTGGCCAGGGCTTCGGGCAAGCCCTGATGCGGTCACGGCTCGACCGCTGCGATGCCGAGTACTGTCCGGCCTATCTCGAGTCGACCAAACCTGAAAATGTGCCGTACTACCAGCGTTTCGGCTTCACGGTGACCCGTGAAATTGTGCTGCCCAATGGCGGCCCGACATTGTGGGCTATGTGGCGGGAACCGCGGTAACAGCTCTGGCGAGCGATACCCCAATGGGGTGTCCGAACTCGGGGTGCGCGGCTTGACCACCGCCTTCGCGTCCGAGCTCACCATCTTCACGAGGGTCCGCAGTCAGGGCTTGCTTTGCCAGTCGGCGATACCGATCGCGATCATCCGCAGCTGCTTGACCGCGATCCGCCGGATCTCTTCAAGCGCCTCGGCACTCTGCGCGTCCTCGATGGCCTCGGCGATGACGATCATCGCGTTGACGAACAGGGTCGCCAGCACGTTGAGGTCCTCGGTGCTCCACTCGTTGAGCCCCGGGAAGCGCGCCAGGTCGGTGGCCAGCTCGGAGGTGATCAGCCGGATCTCGGTGCGGATGGCGTAACGCAGCACGCTCAGCCCGCTATTGCGCTCCCGGCCGATGAAACGCCAGTGCTCCCGTCGTTCGGCGACACTGGCGATCAGGATTTCGACGGATGACTCGATCACCCGGTTCGGGTCGAGCTTGCCGGCGCGCGCCCCGCGCAGGGTGTCACGCAAGGTGCGAAACGATTCGTCGATCAGGACCAGTCCGAGGGCCTCCATCGACTCGAAATGACGGTAGAACGCCGCGGGCACAATCCCGACCTCCCGGGTCACCTCGCGCAGGCTCAAGCTGCTGAAACTGCGGTCGTGCAACAGCTTGAGTGCCGCGGCGATGATGGCACGGCGCGTTGCCTCCTTGCGCTCCTCGCGCGACCCGCTTTCGTGTGAGCGCTCACGGCCAGACCTGTGCGGCCGTGAGCTAGGAGTACGACTGTTCACTATGTGAACCCTACCACAGACCTGCAGAAACCCTTGACTAACTGCATGGTCCCGTCGCACGGTGTACATATGTTCACTCAGACTGCTCAAACTCCCACCCGGGCCTTCGCTCAAACCTTCCGGAAGCGAGTTCTGGGTTCAGACCTGGTAGACCTGCTCACCGGTCCGCACGGCGTGGACCGCTACACCGAGCTGGTAGCGCCCACCTGGACGCTGGGCGAGGCCCGCGCCAAGGTCATCGACGTGCGCCGGACCACCCCGCGCAGCGTCACCCTCACGCTGGCTCCAAACGAGCGCTTCACCTCCGCCCACACCGTCAAAGCCGGTCAGTACATCAACCTCACGGTCGATATCGACGGGCGCCGGCACACCCGCTGCTACTCACCGGCCAACGCCGAAGGGACCGCCAACCTCGAGCTGACGATCGGTCTTCACGACGGCGGGCTGGTCTCGACCTACTTGTACGAGCGGGCCCGTCGCGGCATGGTGGTCGGCCTCGCCGGCGTCGGCGGCGACTTCGTGTTGCCGGCGAAACGGCCGCGGCGGATCCTGTTCGTCTCCGGCGGAAGCGGCATCACGCCGGTCATGGCGATGCTGCGAACGCTGGTCGGTGAGCGCCACCAGGGAGAGATCTCGTTCGTCCACTACGCGCACACTGCCGCAGAGGCGTGTTATCGCGACGAGCTGGCCGCGATGCCTCGCGTGCGGGTGCTGCACGGCTACACGCGATCCGATGCCGGCGACCTCGTCGGCCGCTTCGGGCCGGAGCACCTGGGCGCCGCCATGCCTTCGCCCGACGTGGTGTTCGTTTGCGGGCCAAACACTTTGGTCGAGGCAGTCCGGGAGCACTGCGAGAACGTACACACCGAGAGCTTCGTCCCACCAGTGTTCGAGGCGCCGGCGAATCCGTCGGGCGGTCGAATAAGGTTCGCGGACAGTGGTGTTGACGTCGTCGACGACGGACGCTCGCTGCTGGAGCAGGCCGAATCGGTCGACCTGACACCTCAGAACGGATGCCGGATGGGCATCTGCCACACCTGCACACGGCGAAAGACCGCCGGCACCGTGCGCAACCTGATCACCGGCGCGGTCTCGACCACTCCCGACGAGGACGTGCAGATCTGCGTATCTGTCCCCGTCGGCGATGTCGACTTGTCGCTCTAGCGCCTAAGACCTTGGGAGGAAAAGCCATGTCACAGAATAAGATCACCCTGACCCCCGAGCAGGCCGATGCGTTCGGCCGCGAACTCGACGCCATCAAAGAACGCGTGATGGCAGACCTCGGTGAAAACGACGCCGACTACATCCGGCGCGTCATCAAGGCCCAGCGCGCGCTCGAAGTCGGCGGCCGAGCGCTGTTGTTCTTGCCGCCGGCCTGGCTAGCGGGCACCGCGATGCTGGGCCTGTCGAAAATCCTGGACAACATGGAGATCGGCCACAACATCATGCACGGCCAGTACGACTGGATGCGTGACCCGGCGATCTCCGGCCGCACCTTCGAGTGGGATACGGCTTGCCCCGCCGATCAATGGCGGCATTCACACAACTACATGCACCACACCCACACCAACATCGTGGGTATGGACCGCGACATCGGCTACGGCATCCTGCGGATGAGCGAAGACCAGCCCTGGGAGCCGTACTTCCTCGGCAACCCGGTCTACGCGTTCTTGCTGATGGTGTTGTTCCAGTACGGCGTCGCGCTGCACGAACTGGAAACCGAGCGAATTCGCTCCGGAGAGATCAGGCTGGCCGACAAGCGTGAGGTTCTTCGGGCGATCTGGCAAAAGACGCGCAGGCAGACGCTCAAGGACTACGTCGCCTTCCCGTTGCTGGCCGGGCCGTTTGCTCCGTTCGTCTTCGCGGGCAACCTGTCGGCCAACGTGATGCGCAACGTGTGGTCGTACATGATCATCTTCTGCGGTCACTTCCCGGACGGCACCCAGGAATTCACCGTCGAAGAGACCAAAGACGAGTCCCGCGGCATGTGGTACTTCCGCCAGGTCCTCGGCTCGGCGAATCTGACCGGGGGCAAGATCTTCCACCTGCTGTCCGGCAACCTGTCGCACCAGATCGAGCACCACCTGTTCCCGGACATGCCGGCCCGCCGGTATTCCGAGATCGCGCCCGAGGTGCACGAGATCTGCGAACGCTATGGCATCCCCTACAACCGCGGCCCGCTGCTGCACCAGTTCGGCACCGTCGTCCGCAAGATCGTCAAGCTGACCTTCCCGGACTCTTGGTCGCTGCGGCGCTCGGCACCGGGCAAGCCAGTCGATCGAGTGCCCGCTGCCTCGTAAGCCGGGGGAGACGCCTCGGGCCCAGCGGAGGACAATGGGCCCGTGGAATGGACCGGCGCACGCTATGCGGATAACCCAACGGTGGAAGCCTCGACGTGGATCGACGCCGACCCGGTGCGAGTCTGGGGTCTGGTCTCCGATATCGAGCTGATGCCGACCTTCAGCAACGAGCTGCAAGCCGTGGAATGGGCCGACGGATACGACAGACCCCGAGTCGGCGCCCGCTTTGTCGGCCACAACGAACACGACGCGTTCGGGAAATGGAGCACCACCTCGCAGATCGTCGCCTGCGAGGAGCCACGGGAATTCGCCTGGGCGGTCGGTGAACCCGATAATCCTGCAGCGACCTGGCGATTCCGGCTGACACCGCGGGACGGCGGTACCACCCTGAACTACTGGATGCAGATGGGACCGGGGCGGTCGGGACTGTCGATGGCAATCGAGTCGATGCCCGACAAGGAACAAAAGATCGTATTCGTGCGGATGCGGGAGTTCGAGACCGCAATCGGCAAGACCCTGGCGGCGATCAAAAGGCTGGCCGAACACGGAGTGCGTTGATGCGGACCGCGACAACGGTCGAGTTGTCCGGTGCCGCCGATGAAGTCGTCGAGCTCGTCGTCGAGGCGGAAAAGCTGGGTCTCGACGTCTGTTGGGTCGCCGAAGCATGGGGTGCGGACGCACCGTCGGCGCTGGGCTATATCGCGGCCCACACCCAGCGGATGCTGCTCGGTTCCGGCGTCTTGCAGGTCGGCACCCGATCGCCCGTCATGGTCGCCCAAACCGCGATCACGCTATCCAACCTGTCGAACGGGCGGTTCCTGCTCGGCCTGGGCGCCTCGGGTCCGCAGGTGATCGAGGGCCTGCACGGCGTCTCGTTCAGCCGGCCGCTGGCACGTGTCTCCGAAACCGTCGACATCGTGCGGCAGGTGTTCGCGGGAGGCAAAATTTCCTACTCCGGCAACGAATTTCAGATCCCTCGCCCCGGTGGTGAGGCGGTACCGATGCGGTTGTCGACTCGGCCTGAACACACGATTCCGATCTACCTGGCCGCGCTGTCACCGGCGATGCTGCGGTTGACCGGACAGATCGCCGACGGCTGGCTGGGCACCAGCTTCGTCCCGGAAGGCGCCGCCAACGCCTACTTCTCCCACCTCGACAACGGACTGACCGCCGCCGGTCGCACTCGCGCCGACATCGACATCTGTCAGGGCGCCGAGGTTGCCTTCGCATCCGACGAAGAGGACCTGCAGAGCATGGTCGCGGACCGCAAAAAGGAGCTCGCGTTCAGCCTCGGCGGCATGGGGTCGTCTAGCACGAATTACTACAACCAGGCCTACAGCAGGCAGGGTTGGGCTGACGTTGCCGCCGAGGTGCGAAAGCGCTGGCAGCGCGGCGACCGCGAGGGCGCTGCGGGGCTGGTGACCGACGAAATGGTGCTGGCCACCACGCTCATCGGGACCGAGGAGATGGTTCGTGCCCGGTTAGCGGTCTGGCTAGACGCCGGCGTGAACACCGTGCGGCTCTATCCCGCCGGCGCCACCCTGGATGCCAAGCTGCGCACCCTGGGCCGGGCCATCGAGCTGGTCCGCGAGGCTGGGGCGCCATGACGAATACGCGCAGGTCGCCTCTCCTCTCGAGATTCAATGCACATCTGTCGGCGCTTCCGATACTTTCACGAGTTTCACGTCGGGCCGCGCCGGCAGCCCTTCGCTGAGGAACCACCGGAAGGCGAGGTTGCCACGCGGATAGCCAAGCGCGGTCAGTGAGTTCGGGTGGGCCGTCATCCCGCGGGACAAGACGATCGTCACGGAGCCGTCACTATTGACTACGGCGCTGTGGCCATTGATGGAGCAGCGGGCGTCCGCGGCGCCATAAGTGGCCATGAACTGGTTCCACACCACCAGGTTCCAGAACCTGCAGGACGGAGGCCGGTGCGTGATGACCAGCGCTTCGTCGTCGTCGAGCACGAAACTGCCGTAGGAATAGCATGCATCGCGCGCCGACCAGCCGAAGTTGGCGTCGGGCACCTGATAGGGATCGGCGAATTCATTTGCGGCGTGCGCAGTCTCGTGTCCGAGTGCGTGCCTGTCGTCGACCCGTGTCCCGACGGCCAGCGGAACGATGGCAAACATGGTGCGCAACCAGGTGGCAGTCGCCCGCAGACGTGCAGCTGTCTCCGCATCGCCGTGTCGTATCGGGTCCGGTTCGTCGAGTGCCTCGATATGCCAGACAACCGGGCGGCCGGTCAGTGGGTCGGCTTGGTAGTCGCGAGTCATCAGCACGGCCGCGTCGGGCGTCGGAGGAAATTCGAAGCAGAAGTTGCCGTCGGCGTCGACGTCGAGATCGCTGTCACGGACTATCGCAACGACCCGGTCCGACCACGCCCCGGGCGATGGTTCGTTGTAGGCGGTCACCGAGAAGTACACGCTGTCGCCCCTATTGCCACTGATGCGGTAACGCCGCGTCGGATCGACCGGGCACATGAAGTAATAAGCGTCGGTGTTGTCGCCGCCCCATCGACGATCGCGGCGGAACGGCGTGTTCACCGCGACGAACTGCGGCCGGCCGGGCTCGGCGAACAGGTAGGCGTCGAACGCCACGCCCAGTGTGGTGGCGAGCATGCGGTAGCCGTCGGCAATGTGCCGGTCGTCGGTAACCGCACGGTCGCCCTCGAGGAAGGAGCGGTCAAGGTCCCCGACGGTCGCAAGCAGCTCTCGCCAAGCGGCAGTCGACTCGTGCGTCGGCACGTGTCGGATTCGGTCATGCGCTGATTCCTTTCAGGAGCAACGTGGTCGTGCGATCGACCCACGCATCGTCGAGTTCGGTGGCGCGCGTGAGCAGGCCCAGTAATGTGACGCCGGCGATGGCCTCGGCCAGTTCGGCCGCCGTTACGTCGGCACGAACCTCACCCCGGGCCGCGGCGCCCTCGAGCCACTCGGCGAGGCCCCCGGCGATAATGTCGGCGAACCGCTCCAAGAGCGCCGAATGCAGGGTCGGATCTGCTGCCATCTCGCCGACCAGCCCCGGCAGGGCCGCCTTGGCGGCCGGTGTCGTCAGGACAGCCATCGTGCGGCGCACCATTTCGCGCAGGTCCTCGGGCAGCGATCCGGTGTCGGGAATTGCGGTCGTGGCGCCGATAGGGAACACCGCCTCGTGCACGAGGTGCGCTTTGCTCGGCCAGCGCCGGTAGATCGCGGGCTTGCTGGTACCGGCTCGCTCGGCAATGGCGGAGACCGAGAGCTTGGGGTAACCGGTTTCAGCGAGAAGTTCAACCGTCGCGCGAAGCACCGCACCGTCGATACGTGGGTCGCGGGGTCGGCCAAAATCAACTACCATTACGAAACTCAGAGTAACATAAGTTATGTGACTGACGCCGCTGTCGTCCGGCTCGACGACCTAGCCCAGCCCCGATTCAGCGCCGAGGCCCAGCAGATCCTGGACATGATGGCCGCGATGGCTCCAGACTGCCCGTTGGATGCCGACGCGCTGCACGCCAAGGCCACTGCTGATACCGGCCTGCACGATTTCGGTGCGCAAGACTACCGAGAACGACTCGACGTCTACCTCGCCGCGCTGCGTGACATCGACGGGCTGCACGGGGCCGGAGTGGTCAACTTCTATGGGCAACTGCTGCAGTTGCTCAAGAACCGGCTCCTATTGACCGACCTGCTGAGCCGGCATCCAGAGATCGACGACATCGCACTGCAACCGCCTGTTGTGATCGCCGGCCTGCCCCGCACCGGCACCACCCACCTGCACAACCTGCTGGCGGCGCCGCCCACCTTCCGCACCATGCCGTATTGGGAAAGTGTCGAGCCATTTCCGTTGCCGCAGGAGGCCGGAGTCGAGCCGGATCCGCGGCGGACGCGGATGGATGTCGCGGTCGGGGTTATCAACACCGTGATGCCCTATTTCCCACTGATGCACGAAATGACCACCGATCAGATCCACGAAGAAATCCAACTGCTCGCCAACGACTTTTCGACGATGCTCTTCGAGACACTTGCCGACGTGCCCCGCTGGCGTGACTACTACCAGGCCCACGACCAGACACCCAACTACGAATACCTCGCCAGACAACTCAGAGCGATGCAGTTCCTGCGCGGGGGGCGGCGCTGGCTGCTCAAGTCACCCCAGCATCTCGAGCAGGTGCCAGTCCTGGATCGTGTGTTCCCCGACAGCATTGTCGTGTTCACGCACCGCGACCCGGTGCCAGTGGCACTGTCGATGATCGCGATGATCACCTACTCCGCCCGTATGCACCGCTCACCGGTGCCGGTGAAACAGATCGCGGATTACTGGCTCGACCGTCTCGAGCATATGCTCACCGCACTGATCCGCGATCGTGACACCATCGGTCCGGAACGCTCAATCGACATCCGTTTCGACGACTTCATGGCCAACGAACTCGGCGTTGCCGAGCATGTGTACGCCCTGGCCGGCGAACCGTTCACCGAACAAGCACGGACGGCAATCGCCGACTATCTGGCGGGCCACCAGCGCGGCCGACTGGGAAACGTCGAAACGTCGTACGAGATGTTCGGGCTGAAGGAGGACAGTCTGCAGGCTCGCTTTGCGCCATATGTCGAGCGGTTCCTGATATAGCCCAGCGCGTGGAGTTCGTCCTCTACGGCGATCAGAAATGATCAAAGCCCGACAGGCAGTTTGCCCGCCTCGAAGCGACAACTGCATGCCGCGGCAAGCAGTGTCGTCGGGGAGTCGCTCGGCGGGCAAATTGGGACCGGGAGTTGTTGCGCAGCAACAGGCACAGCTACCTTCTCAACACATGGCCACTTTGCCCATCCTCGACGGTGTCGAACACAGATATCTAGATCTCGGCGACGGTGTCACGATCCATGTCGCAGACGCGGGTCCGGCCGATGGACCGGCCGTGATGCTGGTCCACGGCTTCCCGGAGAACTGGTGGGAGTGGCACGAGCTGATCGGTCCGCTGGCTGCCGACGGCTACCGGGTGTTGTGCCCCGATCTGCGCGGCGCGGGCTGGAGCTCGGCGCCCCGCTCGCGCTACACCAAGAACGAGATGGCCGAGGATCTCGCGGCCGTGCTGAACCACTTGGGCGTCGAAAAGGTGAAGCTTGTCGCCCACGACTGGGGCGGACCGGTCGCGTTCATCATGATGCTGCGCCATCCGGAAAAGGTGACCGGATTCTTTGGAGTGAATACCGTGGCGCCTTGGGTGAAGCGCGATCTCTCGATGGTCCGCAACATCTGGCGGTTCTGGTATCAGATTCCGATGTTGCTGCCGGTTATCGGGCCCCGGGTGATCAGTGATCCCAAGGCACGCTTTTTCCGCTTGCTGTCCTCTTGGGTTGGTGGCGGGTTTTCGGTGCCCGAGGAGGACGTCCGCTTGTACATCGAGTGCATGCGCGAGCCTGGGCACGCGGAGGCCGGTTCGCGGTGGTATCGCACCTTTCAGACCAGGGAGATGCTGAGCTGGATGCGTGGCGAGTTCGATGACGCTCGCGTCGACGTACCGGTTCGCTGGCTGAGCGGCACTGGCGATCCGGTGATCACGCCGGATCTGATGGACGGGTATGCCGACCGGATAAGCGATTTCGAGCTCGAGCTGGTCGATGGCGTCGGCCACTGGATCGTCGAGCAGCAACCCGAGCTGGTGTTGGACCGAATCCGAGCGTTTCTCAGGGCTTGACCAGGTTGTGGATGGGGTTGCCGTCCTGGCGCTCCAGCTTCTCGATGCCCCGCGGCAGGTCTTCCAGTGACACGACATCGCTGATCCGGAACCGGAACATCTTCCAGCTCAACCTTGTTTGGTGTCCGCATAGAAGCGCTCAGCGCCCATGGTGAGCGCCATGGTGTCGGTTACTCGACGCCGATCGTGACTTCCGTGGACTTGATGAACACCGTCGCGGGCTGACCGACCGCGAGTCCGAGGCTAGTCGCGGCATCCTTGGTGACCGAGGAGGTGACGACCTGATCGCCGCCGTCGAGTTTCACCTTCACGATTGCCATCACGCTGCCGAGATCGACCTCGGTGATGGTCCCTTTGAGCTGGTTTCGGGTCGATAGCCGCATCGCGCAATCCTCCATGTCATAGAAGGTCACAGTGGGGTCTGCGATGAGCCTAGTGTCGAGGCCCCAGCAGGGCTATGGACGCATCCACAGCCGGTTCGACGATTTCTCGGACGGCTCTTCCATCTTCGACAGCAAGCGCGGTCAGTTCACGCAGACCGCCCAGCAAGATCACGGCCAGTGGCGGTGTCAACGGCGGCAAGTCGGCCCGCCGGAACCCCGGGTTGGCGCTGAGGTCGATCAGCAGGTTGGACAGCAGCTGCAACCCGCGGCGTTGGACGGGGCGGGCAACGGCACCAAGCGACGGCAGTTCACGAATCCAGCTCAGCGTGATGGCCGGCCGGGACTCGATGGATCTGACGTAGGCCTCGACGGCCTGACGAATCTGTTGGTGCCAGTCGGCTTCGGGATCGACCGCCGCGGCGATGCTTTCGCCGAGTTTCTCGATGTCGGCTCGCAGCAGCTCCAGAAAGCACTGTTCCTTGCTGGCGAACTGGTCATAGAAGGTGCGCTTGGACGTCCGGGCGTTGCGGACGATGTCGGCCACTGTGCTGGCGCGATAGCCACGCTCACCGATCGAGGTGGCGAGGCCGTCGAGCAGCCGAAGCCGAAACGGATCGTTGTCGCCGAGAACCGCGTCGTCAGCCGCTGCTGTCATCGCTGAGGTCACGGCCGGCGCCCCTTTCGGTGGATACGCACCTTGTCAGGCTTGGTACTACAGAGTACCGTACCGGGAAAGGTCTGTGGTACACGGTCGTACCAACCCCGATCCGGGCAGATGTTGGGAGCATCACCGCCATGAGCGAAGTTGTCACCGCCCCACCGGCGCCCTCCGCAGTCACGTTGCCCCCGACGGCCCGAATCCCAAAGTTGATCTGCGGCATTGTCTTCGCGACGTCACGGCGGGGGCTGATCAGACGGCTGGCGCACCGCTATGGCAACGTTTTCACGCTGCACGTCCCGATCTTTGGGCGGGTCGTGGTGGTCGGTGACCCGCAGCTGGCGAAGCAGGTCTTCACCACCAGCCCAGAGGAGCTCGGCAACATCCAGCCCAATCTGAGCAGGCTGTTTGGCTCCGGCTCGGTATTCGCGCTCGACGGCGATGATCACCGCCGGCGGCGACGGCTGCTGGCACCGCCGTTCCACGGCAAGAGCATGAAGAACTACGAGGCCATCATCGAAGAGGAGACCCTGCGCGAGACGGCCGACTGGCCGGAAAGCCGGCCGTTCGCAACGCTGCCGTCGATGATGCACATCACGCTCAACGCCATCCTGCGTGCGGTTTTCGGGGCCGAAGGTGCCGAACTCGACGAGCTGCGCCGGCTCATTCCGCCGTGGGTCACGCTGGGCTCACGAATGGCAGCACTGCCGAAACCGCAACGGAACTATGGTCGGTTCAGCCCGTGGGGCCGGCTGGACAAGTGGCGGCGCCAGTACGACATCATCATCGACAAGCTGATCGACGCCGAGCGGGCGGATCCGAACTTCGCCGATCGGACCGATGTGCTCGCGTTGATGCTGCGCAGCACCTACGACGATGGCTCGGCCATGTCGCGCAAGGACATTGGTGACGAACTACTCACATTGCTGGCTGCCGGCCACGAAACCACAGCGGCCACGCTGGGCTGGGCGTTCGAGCGGTTAACCCGGCACCCGGATGTGCTGGCGGCCCTGGTTGAGGAGGCCGACAACGGCGGCGATGAGCTGCGCCAGGCGACGATCCTGGAAGTCCAGCGGGCCAGGACGGTCATCGATTTCGCCGCTCGCCGCGTCTATCCGCCGGTTTTCCAACTCGGCGAGTGGAATATCCCCCGCGGGGATTCGATCATCGTCAGCATCGCGCAGATACACGACAACCCCGACGTCTTCCCTGACCCGGACCGCTTCGACCCGCAGCGGTACATCGGAAGCAAGCCGTCCGCCTTCGCGTGGATCCCGTTCGGGGGCGGCACCCGACGATGTGTGGGCGCCGCGTTCGCCAACATGGAGATGGATGTCGTGCTTCGAACAGTGTTGCGCCACTTCACTATTGAGACCACGACGGCGCCGGGGGAGCGATGGCACTGCCGTGGTGTTGCCTACACCCCCAAGGATGGCGGGCAGATTGCGGTGCGCCGACGTCAAAGGCGCTGAATCGGCGGCCTATCAGTTGCCGGCAGTGGCGCGACGCGGCAACTTCCAGCCGGGGCGCACGTAGTGGCAGGTGTACCCGTTGGGGTAGCGCTGTAGGTAGTCCTGGTGCTCGCGCTCGGCCTCCCAGAACTCGCCTGCCGGGCTGACCTCGGTCACCACCTTGCCGGGCCATAGGCCTGACGCCTCGATGTCGGCGATGGTGTCCAGCGCGATTCGCTTCTGCTCGTCGTCGAAGTAGAAGATGGCCGACCGGTAGCTGGTTCCCCGGTCGTTGCCCTGCCGGTTTTTCGTTGTCGGATCGTGGATCTGGAAGAAGAACTGCAGCAGCGTGCGGTAATCGGTGACCGCGGGGTCGTAGACGATTTCGACGGCCTCGGCGTGCGTGCCGTGATTGCGGTAGGTCGCGTTGGGAGTGTCGCCGCCGCTGTAGCCGACCCGGGTCGACACCACACCGGGCTGTTTGCGGATCAGGTCTTGCATTCCCCAAAAGCAGCCGCCGGCGAGGATCGCTTTTTGGGTGCTTGTCATTGCTTGCCCTCCTTAGCCGGTAACTCACCGATAACGTGCCGGGGAACCGATGACGTTCCCCAGGCTACACTCCGGCGATGACCTGTAACGGCGCGATGAAATCGGATGCCGGACAAGAAAGTGCCGCAACATGACAACCCCGTCGTTCTCTCGCAGCGAACTGTCCGCCGCCTTTGAGAAGTTCGAGGAAACGGTCGCCCGGGCCGCCGAGACACGCGACTGGGAGGCCTGGGTCGCCCAGTACACGCCGGACATCGAGTACATCGAGCACGCGGCGGGCACCATGCGCGGCCGCGACCAGGTGCGCGAGTGGATTCAGCGAACGATGACGACCTTCCCGGGCAGCCATATGGTCGCGTTCCCGTCGTTGTGGTCGGTCATCGACGAGTCCACCGGGCGGATCATCTGCGAACTGGACAACCCGATGACCGATCCCGGTGATGGGACCGTTATCAGCGCGACGAACATCTCCATCATCACCTACGCCGGCGACGGTCAGTGGCGCCGTCAGGAAGACATCTACAACCCGCTGCGCTTTCTGCGGGCGGGGATGAAGTGGTGCCGCAAGGCACAAGCCCTGGGCACGCTCGACGAAGACGCTGCGCGTTGGATGCAAGAGAACAGCACTGGGCGAGAGGGGAAGTGAGGAAACGTTGAGCTCCGAAGCGAGCACGAAACCCAAGCTGGTCATCGGCGCCAACGGCTTTCTGGGTTCCCATGTGACCCGCCAGCTCGTCGCCGACGGCGCAGAAGTGCGGGCGATGGTGCGCCCGACCGCCAACACCCGCGCCATCGACGACCTTCCGCTAACCCGGTTCCACGGCGACGTGTTCGACACCGCCACGTTGCGTGAGGCGATGGACGGCGTCGACGACGTGTACTACTGCGTCGTCGACACCCGCGCGTGGTTGCGCGACCCGTCGCCGCTGTTCCGCACCAACGTGGAAGGCTTGCGCAACGTTCTTGATGTCGCCGTCAAAGAGCCCAACCTGCGCAGGTTCATCTTCACCAGCACCTACGCGACGGTGGGCCGCCGTCTTGGGCATGTGGCGACCGAAGACGACGTGATCGGCTCCCGCGGGCTGACGCCCTATGTCCGGTCCCGGGTTCAGGCCGAAGACTTGGTGATGCGGTACGTCGCTGAGGCCGGCCTGCCCGCCGTCGCGATGTGCGTCTCAACGACTTACGGCAGCGGCGACTGGGGCCGCACTCCGCACGGCGCCTTCATCGCCGGCGCTGTCTTCGGCAAGCTGCCCTTCATGATGGACGGCATCCAACTGGAAGTCGTCGGCGTCGACGATGCCGCCCGGGCCATGATCCTGGCCGCCGAACACGGGCGCATCGGCGAGCGGTACCTCATTTCCGAGCGGATGATCGCGCTGAGGGAGGTGGTGCGGATCGCGGCCGACGAGGCCGGTGTCCCGCCGCCGCGACGCTCGATTTCGGTGCCGATGCTGTACGCCCTGGGTGCGCTGGGCACCCTGAAGGCCCGGCTGACCGGCAAAGATGCCGAACTAAGCCTCGCGTCGGTGCGCATGATGCGCGCCGAAGCTCACGTCGACAGCAGCAAGGCGATGCGGGAGTTGGGCTGGCAGCCGCGCCCAGTCGAGGAATCCATCCGCGAGGCCGCCCGCTTCTGGGCTGAGATGCGCACCGCTCGAAAAAACACCGAAAGCAGCCCGGCCGCCCAATCCGAATAAGCTCGCCCCCGTGGAACGGGTTCAGGTCGACCTCAACGGACCGCCGCAGACGATGCTGGCGACGGTGTATGCCAAAGCACTCGACGCTGACGCACCCCGGTCGATCCTCGGGGACCAGTACGCCAAGGCCGCCGTCGCTCGGATCGACTACGACTGGGCCAGAACGACTATCAACGCGCGGCGGGCTCCGTCGGTTGCGATCCGCACCGCCCACTTCGACAACTGGGCGCGCCAGTTTCTGGCCGTGCACGAAGAAGCCATCGTGCTGCACGTGGGCTGTGGCCTCGACGCCCGCGTGTATCGGCTCGATCCCGCTCCGGGCGTGCGGTGGTACGACATCGACTACCCCGACGTCATCGAGCTGCGCCACCGGGTATACCCGGGCCGGGCGAACTATCGGATGCTCTCGGCGTCGGTGACCGACCCATCCTGGCTGACCGAGATACCGGCCGACCGTCCCGTCCTGTTCCTCGGCGAGGGCCTGACCATGTACCTGACGAAGGACGACGGGCTGGCGCTGTTGCGTCGCGTCGTCGACCGGTTCCCGTCGGGGGAACTACAGTTCGACGCCTTCAACACGTTCGCGATCCGGACGCAGTGGATCAACTCCGTGGTCCGCCGCTCGGGATCGAGGCTGCGCTGGGGGATCGACGGGCCCGGCGACATCCTCGACGCCATTCCGGAGGTGCGCCTTGTGGCGTGGGAATCGGTGTTCGACAGCGACACCTTTGATTTGGTGCCACCGGTATTTCACCGGCTGGGCCGAGCAATGGCGGCGGTGCCGGCATTGCGGATGATGTCGCAATACCATCGCTACGCATTTGGACCAGCCTGACTGATGCGCGAACGCGGGAAGTCTTGATCGCCCGCTGGTGTTGCACGTATCACCTGCGTCTGAGGAGGTATCAACCATGAGTCACCGGGAAGTCTTAGAACCTACCGCCGGGCACCCCATCACCGTCGAGCCGACAAAGGGACGGGTACAGGTTCGCGTCAATGGCGAGCTCATCGCGGACACAACGGCGGCGTTGGAGTTGCAGGAGGCCACTTTGCCTGCGGTGCAATACATTCCGCTAGGTGACGTGGTCCAGGACCGGCTGACCCGCACGGACACCAGCACCTACTGCCCGTTCAAAGGTGACGCCAGCTACTACAGCGTGACCACGACGGCCGGCGACACTGTCGACGATGTGATCTGGACATACGAAAAGCCGTACCCCGCCGTCGCGGCGATTGCCGGGCACGTCGCCTTCTACCCCAACAAAGCCGACATCAGCGTCATACCTGACTAAGTCCACTGGGAAACACTTCGTCGAACGACCGCGTGTCGCTGTACTCGCGTATCGACACAATCAGGCCGTCGCGAGTATCGAAGATACAAACGAGCGGGGTGTCGTATCGGGCGCCTTCGGCAGTTGTGGCGTTGACGTGCCCCTCGGTAACCACCGTCTCTCCATCGTTGACGCAGCGGATCAACTCGATGTTGACTCCGAAGAGAATGCGATCCCGCTGCTCGATCGCTTGGCGCAAAGCTTTCTTGTCAAATGAAGTACGGGTGATGATGCTCCAATAGCTGAAGTCATCGCTGAGCAGCGTGAAGCCCTCGTCGACATCCCCGCCGTCGCACAGGCTCTGAATAAACATCCACGCCAGCTCGGCCTGTGGGTCGTCGAACGGCGTCGTCACATCGCAATATTGTCCTCGGAGAGAGTCAACGGTCAATCAGCGCGGTCCGCCGCACTGAAGTCTGTGACCGGGATGGAGAGTTGTTGGGTGGAGAGCGCGCGCACTGTCACGTTTCCCGGGGCGGCCAGCTTCGGGAGCACGCTGGCGCCACTTCGCCGGGGACCTCGCGATCCGTGTTTTCAGGTTTCCGGTGACGGCACGATCTGGCGGACGAGCCTGCTGCCCACCGGACCCGTCGCAGCCCGGATCAGCCGCGTGGGTCCCAACGCCGCCCATTGCGTGGCGTGGGGCAGCGGTTCGCAGGAGTTCGTCGAGATGCTGCCCGCGATGCTGGGCGTCGATGACGACACCTCGGACTTCGTGCCGCGGGACCCGACGGTCGCTGCCGCGCACCGACGGGTGCCACATTTGCGCCTGGGTCGCACCGGACTAGTACTGGAAGCTCTGATCCCGGCGGTCATCGAGCAGCGGGTACCCGGCGCCGACGCGTTTCGCTCGTGGCGTGTGCTGGTGTCCAGGTACGGGACGCCGGCGCCGGGACCGGCGCCGGCCGGCATGCGGGTCCCGCCATCGGCTGAGGTGTGGCGACACATCCCGTCGTGGGAGTTTCATCGCGCCAATGTCGACCCGAGACGGGCGCAGACGGTGGTGACCTGTGCGCGACGGGCGGCCGCCCTGGAACGGCTGGTATCACGACCGGCGGCGCAGGCTCGTGAAGCGCTGATGTCGCTGCCGGGAGTCGGGGAGTGGACGGCCGCCGAGACCGCGCAACGGGCGTTCGGTGACGCCGATGCTGTTTCGGTTGGCGACTACCACATCCCGAAGATGATCGGCTGGACACTGCTGGGCCGCCCGGTCGATGACGCGGTCATGCTCGAGCTGCTGGAACCGATGCGGCCGCATCGCCATCGGGTGGTTCGCTTGCTCGAAGCCAGCGGACTGGCATACGAACCGCGCCGTGGGGCCCGGCTACCGGTGCAGCAGATCAGTCAGCTTTAGCTTGGCGACGAGCCGTGGAGGCTCGTGTTTTTGATACTGGTCATCGGGTACCCATCGGGGGAAGTGACCGTGCGAACCCAGGGGAGGAATCGATGACACAGTTCACTATTCCGGGATTGACTGACAAGCAGGGGGCGCGGCTTGCCGAACTGCTGCAGAAGCAACTGAGCACTTACAACGATCTTCATCTGGCGCTGAAGCATATTCACTGGAATGTGGTGGGCCCTAACTTCATCGGCGTGCACGAGATGATCGACCCGCAAGTCGACGCGGTGCGCGCTTATGCCGACGAGGTTGCCGAACGCATCGCGCCTCTCGGCGCGTCGCCGCAGGGCACCCCGGGCGCGATCGTCAAGGATCGCACGTGGGACGACTACTCGGTCGGCCGTGACTGTGTCCAGGCGCATCTGGCCGCGCTGGACCTGGTCTACAACGGCGTTATCGAAGACGTCCGCAACGCGATCGACGAGACCGAGGAACTCGACAAGGTCACCCAAGACATCCTGATCGACCAGGCCGCCCAGCTGGAGAAGTTCCAATGGTTTGTCCGGGCGCACCTGGAAAACGCAGGCGGGAAGTTGACCCATGAGGGCTCGGCCACCGAGAAGGATGCCGCGAGTACCGCCAGGCGTAAGTCCCAGTAATTGCGGCGGCACGGGCGCATTCGTCCTCGTCGACACCGCCCGCCAGCCGCCATTTCGAGGTTCACTCGGGGTTGCGGGTCGCGATGGGATCGCTCACGTCGACGGCCTTGCTGTCGCCGTTGCGGTCGCGGATGGGGACGAGGATGTTGATCCGGTCGCCCGCGGTGAGCCGGACGGTGGCGTCGGCGTCCACGAGTCGGCGGTCGTGGAGGACGGACACGGGGAGGTGACCGGCCGGCCAGTCGAGTTCACTGAGGGCGCGGCCGACGGCAGCAGAGTCGGGTGAGAGGGTGTGTTCGACGACGCGGTACCCGGCGAGCTGGCTGCGCAGATCGTGTTCGGCGGTCTCTGCGTGCGGGTCGGCCCATTTGGCGGCGGTGCGGCTGGCGACCATGTCCGGTTCGGCGTCGGCGAGGTAGGTAGCGACCGCCCGCAGCACGTTCTGGTTGGTCAGCCAACCTTGGACGCGACGGGCACCGGTGTCGATGACGGGGAGCCCGTCACGGCCGTAGAGGACGAGCTGTTGCAGGGCTTGGGCGAGGCTGTCGTTGGCGAACAGTGCCTGGGGTTCACGGACGCGGGTGACGGGGCCGAGCAGGGCCATCCAGTCCCGGTGCGCGTCTCCTGCCCGGCGGGTGAGATCCAGCGGGTCGGTGAACGAGTGCATGGCGTCGCCGGCGGTGAGGGCGGCGAACGCAAAGGTGGGGCGGTCGATGTCGATGCCGCGGCGCAGCAGTTTGGTGGTGTAGATGGTGCCGTAGGACAGCGCCCGGGACACGGTCGTGCCGATGGCGACGGCCAACATGACCGGCAGGGTGAGCGTGAAGTCCCCGGTCATCTCGACCGTGCTGGCCAGCGCCGTGAGCGGGGCGCGGGCGGCCGAGGCGAACACCGCGCCCATGCCGACGATCGCGTAGAGTGCGGGATCGCCGACGGCCGGGCCGATCAGGTGGTTGGCGACCATCCCGAACGCCATACCGGAAGTAGCCCCGACGAACAGCGAGGGTGCGAACACGCCGCCCGAGCCGCCGATGCCGATGGTCACGCTGCAGGCCAGGATTTTGCCTGCGGCGAGAATCAGCAGGAACCACAGCGCATAGTGGCCGGCGAAGGCGGCGTACATCACCGGGTAGCCCACCCCGTACAGTTGCGGCACGGCCAGCAGCAGCAGGCCGAGCACGATACCGCCAACTGCCGGACGTGCCCATTCCGGACGGCCACGCCACACCCGGTCGCACACATCCTCGGTCTGGTACAGGACGTTCTTGAAGCCGATCCCGATCAACCCGGCGATCGCCGCGAGGAGGGCCACCAACAGGTAGTTGGCGATGTGGTTCAGCGCGATTCCGGGGGGGATCCCGGTCAAGAAGGGGGCGGAGCCGAAGAAGACCCGGGAGATCACGTCGGCGAGCATCGCCGACAGCATGATGGTGAAGATCGCCTCGACCGAGAGCTGCCGCAGGATCAATTCCACCCCGAAGAACACCCCGGTGATGGGGGCGTTGAAGGTGGCCGAGATACCGCCGGCCGCACCGCAGGCCACCAGCACTCGCAGCCGGTTTTCCGGCATCCGCACCCACTGGCCCAGGCTGGACGCCAGTGCCGCGCCGATCTGCACGATCGGCCCTTCACGACCGACGGAGCCGCCGGTGCCGATGCACAGCGCCGAGGCGAGCGCCTTCACCACTGTCACCTGGGGACGGATCCGGCCACCGTTTTCCGCCACTGCGATCATGACTTCGGGCACGCCGTGGCCGCGGGCCTCACGGGCGAAGCGGGAGATCAACGGCCCGTACAGCAACCCGCCGATGACCGGGATGACCAGAAAGAACCCGACTCCCAGCCAGGGCAGGTGGTCGCTGGCCACCCAGCCTTGCTGGCCGAACGACGTGTGCCCGGTCGCTAGCCAGGTGAACCCATAGATCAGGTAGCGGAACGCCACCGCGCCAAGCCCGGCACCAACCCCCACCACGATCGCCACGCAGAACAGTCCGAGGCGGTTTGCGCGCAGCCAGCCGGCGACCCGCCCCACCGCGTCGGACACCGGTCGCGACACTCGCACCGGATCAGTAGCCGCCTTTTCCTGCCCCATCGGCCGTCACCCTTTCCGCCATCGACCTTCTCACTATGCGCCATCGACCATCTCAGGATCGGGCATCCCGTGCCGACCATCCACCCCAGCAAATATTGCACTATAAAACGATCGCCTAGCGCAAGATAGCGAGGTCAGCGACCAAGACGGTCCGCATCCGTCGGAGTTCATTGCCTCGTCGGCGCAGGCATTGCGAGCTAACAGCGGTGTGGCTGTCAATCCCGGGGTGTCTGCGAGTCCGTCACGGGAATAACCGGACTGCAGTCCGGTTATATGGGTAGCTCTAAATCTTGGAGGTCAACGTGCCTGCTGTTACCGCAGACACACTCACATTGCCCCGGGTGCGCCCGGCCGGTCCCGCCGACACGGAGCGTCCGGTCCGATCGATCACCACCGGCCCGCGAGGTTACGAGGGCGAGGGCTTTCCGGTGGTCCGGGCTTTCGCCGGGGTCAGCACGGCCGCCCTGGACCCGTTTGTGCATATGGACCAGATGGGCGAGGTGGAGTACCAGCCCGGAGAGCCCAGGGGTACCGATTGGCACCCGCACCGTGGCTTCGAAACGGTCACCTACATGATCGACGGAAAGTTCGCGCATCAGGATTCCCACGGGGGTGGCGGCCTGATCACGGATGGTGCGACGCAATGGATGACGGCTGGTTCGGGCATCCTGCACATCGAGACCCCGCCTGCCGAACTGGTCGAAAGCGGCGGCGTCTTCCACGGCACCCAGCTGTGGGTGAATCTGCCGAAGAAAGACAAATTCGCGCCACCTCGGTATCAGGCCATCGAAGGCAGCGATGCCAAGTTGCTGGCATCTGACGACGGCGGAGCGCTGGTCCGCATCATCGCCGGTGAGATCGACGGTCACCGCGGACCCGGCATCACCCACACGCCGATCACGCTGGCGCACGCGACGATCGAAAACGGAGCCCGGCTCAACATTCCGTGGCGGCGCGATTTCAACTCGCTGCTATATGTGTTGTCCGGCAGCGGATATGTCGGTCCGGTCGCTCACCCGATTCACCAGGGTCAGTTGGCCGTGCTGGGACCCGGCGATCGGATCACCGTGGGTGCCCAACCGGCCCAGGACTCGTCCCGCACTACGGCAATCGATGTGTTGCTTCTGGGCGGACAGCCGATTCGCGAACCGGTATTCCATTACGGACCTTTCGTGATGAACTCTCGCGCTGAATTGATCGAGGCGCTGCAGGACTACCAAGCTGGCAAGTTTGGCAGCATTCCGCCGAACGCGTTAATGCCACATCACGGCGGTGGCACACTTTAATAATGCCGCCAAGGGCGAGTCGCCGGCCGGGCCGTCCGCCCGCGGCGAAGGCAGACGAGACGCGTAAACGTATCTTGGGTGCCGCTCGTCAGGTGTTCAGTGAACGCGGTTACGACGGGGCGACTTTCCAGGCGATCGCCGTCCGCGCCGATCTGACCAGGCCGGCTATTAATCACTACTTTTCCAGCAAGCGGGTGCTCTATCGGGAAGTGGTGGACCAAACCAACGAGGTTGTCGTCGCGGCCGCCATCCAACGGGCGGAGCGCGAGACCACCCTGATGGGGCGGCTGACGGCATTTATCTCCGCTGCGATGCGCGCGAATTCCGAAAATTCTGCCGCGTCAGCGTTTCTGATCACCAACGTGCTGGAATCGCAGCGGCATCCGGAACTGAGCACTACCGAAAATGATGCCGTGCGAATGAGCCGGAAATTTCTGACGCAGGTGGTCAACGATGCGATCGAGCGCGGCGAGGTCGCCACCGACATCGATGCCTCCGCATTGGTCGAGACATTGCTCGTTGTGCTTTGCGGCGTGGGGTTCTATGCCGGTTATCTCCGCAGCTACCAGGAGATGGAGGCCGTCACCGAGATGCTGCGGCAGCTGCTGGAAGGCGCACTCTGGCGGCCCGAGACCTAACCCGCACGGCATCGATCTACGCCCAGTGACGTGGCGCACAAAGCGTATAGTTTGCCTAACTTATCCGGGTAACATAGTCCCGTAATGACTGATCTCGATGCCTCGTCCTCTTTAGAATCCTCGTTACCGCCCTCATTACGGACTGTCGGCGACAGCTGGGCTATCACCGAACTCGTCGGCGCCACCGCGCTGGGGGTCGCCGCTTCGCGCGCGGTGGAAACCGCTGGACCAAATCCGCTGATTCGTGACGAGTTCGCCCGGATCTTGGTGTCGTCAGCCGGTCCGGCGTGGGCCCGGCTTGCCGACGCTGAGCTGGCCTGGCTCGACGACGATCCCCACGGGCAACGGGTGCATCGGCTCGGTTGCGACTACCAGGCGGTGCGCACTCACTTCTTCGACGAGTACTTCAGCAACGCCGTGAGCGCCGGGATCCGGCAAGTGGTGATTCTGGCCGCCGGGCTGGACTCCCGGGCGTACCGCCTGAGTTGGCCGGCGGATACCGTGGTCTACGAGATCGACCAGCCCAAGGTGCTGGAATACAAGACCGGAATTCTGCGATCGCATGGCGCCGTTCCCACCGCTCGGCGATGCCCGGTCCCGGTAGACCTGCGCGATGACTGGCCGGCAGCACTGACGGCCGCAGGCTTCGACCGCAGCCAACCGACCGCATGGCTTGCCGAGGGCTTGCTGCCCTACCTGCCCAGCGACGCGCAGGACCGGCTCTTCGAGATGTTCACCGCCCTCAGCGCGCCGGGCAGCCAGGTTGCCATCGAGGTGTTCGGCATGAATTCGAAGGGCAACACGCAGCGCTGGCTGCGAATGCGGGAACGACTCGGTCTGGACGTCAATGTCCAGGCGTTGACCTACCACGAGCCCGACCGTTCGGATGCCGCTCGGTGGCTGGCTGACCACGGCTGGCAGATGCAGGTTGTGAACAACCGCGAGGAGATGGCCCGCCTGGGCCGCCCGGTACCCGAAGACCTGGCCGACGAGGCCGTCCGCAGCACGCTGCTGCGAGCGCGTCTCGGCGAGCCATCCAACTGACCAAGGAGTACGCGATGAGCTCACTGCGCACCCATGACGACACCTGGGACATCAAAACCAGCGTTGGCAGCACAGCGGTGATGGTGGCCGCCGCCCGAGCCGTCGAAACCGAGCGGCCCGACGCGCTGATCCGCGACCCGTACGCCAAACTTCTGGTCACCAGCGCCGGTGCGAACGTCTTATGGGAACACCTGCTCGACCCGTCGATCGCGGCCAGGGTAGAAGCCATCGACGCTGAGTCAGCGGCCCACCTGCAGCACATGCGCAGCTACCAAGCGGTGCGCACCCACTTCTTCGACACGTACTTCAAAGACGCTGTCGCCGGCGGAATCCGGCAGGTCGTGATCCTGGCGTCGGGACTGGATTCCCGCGCCTACCGGCTGGACTGGCCGGCCGGCACCACGGTGTATGAGATCGACCAGCCCCAGGTGTTGGCTTACAAGTCCACGACGTTGGCGGAAAACGGGGTGACGCCTTCGGCCGATCGCCGTGAGGTGGCCATTGACTTGCGTCAGGACTGGCCGGCCGCGCTGCGTGCTGCGGGCTTTGACCCGACGGCGCGGACCGCATGGCTGGCCGAGGGTCTGTTGATGTACCTGCCAGCCGAGGCTCAGGACCGGTTGTTCACCCAGATCGGCGAGCTGAGCCCGGCTGGGAGCCGGGTCTCGGCGGAAACCGCACCCGCGCACGCCGACGAGCGGCGACAGCAGATGCGCGAGCGGTTCAAGAAGGTGGCCGACGAGATCGGCTTGGAAGAGACCCTCGACGTCGGGGAGCTGATGTATCGCGACGACCACCGGGCGGACGTCGCAGACTGGCTCAACAACCACGGCTGGCGCGCTCACGCGCAGCGCTCGACGGACGAGATGCGCCGGCTGGGCCGCTGGATTGAGAATGTCCCGCTGGCCGACGACAAGGACGCATTCTCCGACTTTGTGATCGCGGAGCGCTTGTAATGGCGCGCGCCGCCGATGACTCCTGGGACATCGCCACCAGCGTCGGGGCGACCGCAGTGATGGTCGCGCTGGCCCGTGCCGCCGAGACGGCCAGCGCCGACCCGCTCATCCGGGACCAGTTCGCCGAACCGCTGATCTCCACGCCCGAACTCGAGGGCGTCCGGGAGCAAGTGGCCGCGTGGTGGGCCGGCCCGGACGAAGACGATGACCCGGATTTCGCCGTCGACTCCCAGAACATGATCAACTACCAGGCGGTGCGCACCCATTTCTTCGATGCGTACTTCGCCGACGCCGCCGCGGCCGGTATCCGGCAGGTCGTGATTCTGGCTGCCGGCCTGGATTCGCGCGCCTACCGTCTGGCGTGGCCAGACGAGACCGTCGTCTACGAGATCGATCTGCCCAAGGTGCTTCAGTACAAGGCCGAGACGCTCGCCGGCCACGGCGCCACCCCGATCGCCGACCGGCGACCGGTGCCCGTTGACCTGCGTCACGATTGGCCTCAAGCGCTGCGCGACGCCGGGTTCGAGGTGGCCCGTCCGACGGCCTGGCTGGCCGAGGGGTTGTTGCCGTTTCTGCCGGCAGCGGCGCAGGAAGCCATGTTCACCTCTATCGACAAGCTGAGCGGATCAGGCAGCCGGGTGGCCGTCGAGATCTTCGGGGTCGACGAAGAGAAGCGCCGAGAAGCCAAGGAGAAGTGGACCCAACTGCGGGCCAAGCGCGAAGCGCGTGGCCAAGACACCTCGTTCAACCCGTTCGACCTCTGGTTTGACGACGAGGGCCGCCCCGACTGTGCCGACTGGTTCGCCGCACACGGCTGGAGCACCCAGACGGTGAATGCGCGCGAGGAGGCGCTGCGACTGGGCCGGGCGCCGCAATCGGAGGATCGGCCGTTTGCGAACAGCTTTGTGACGGCAACCAAGCCCTGACGCGGGTGGCGGCCTGTTTGGTGCGGCCTGGTCATCGATGCGGAGGCCCAGTCGGATCCTTCCTATTGCTCTCCCAACCGGATGGTTAGGATCGCGGTTATCACCCATGAGCGCTTGCGCCGCAAGCAGCGGGCAGCTCCGGGAAGGTCCGAGAAGGGAAGGCGCTGATGACCACCGAATCGGTTGCACCAAAGACATCCGAGTCCAAGAACGGGGCCCCGCCGAAGTCTGGGCCAGCTCAGCCGGTCGATATCGCTGCAACGGTGGCCCGGGTTCGCCAGACCTTTGGCACCGGGCGCACCCGCGACATCGAGTGGCGCAAGCAGCAGTTGCTGCAGCTGCAAAAGTTGATGGAGGAAAACGAGGCCGCGATCACCGCCGCGCTCGCCGAGGATCTGGACCGCAACCCGTTCGAGGCATATATCGCCGACATCGCAACCACCGCCGGCGAAGCGAAGTACGCGGCCAAGCGCGTGCGTAGGTGGACGCGCCGCAAATACCTGCTGCTCGAGGCGGCGCAGCTACCCGGCCGCGGTTGGGTGGAGTACGAGCCCTACGGGACGGTGCTGATCATCGGCGCGTGGAATTACCCGTTCTACCTGACGCTGGGTCCGGCGGTGGGGGCGATCGCCGCCGGAAATGCCGTCGTGCTCAAGCCTTCGGAAATCGCGGCAGCGTCCTCACACTTGATGGCCGAGCTGGTGCCTCGCTATCTCGACAATGATGCGATCGTGGTGATCGAAGGCGACGGCGCGGTCAGTCAGGAGCTGATTGCGCAGGGCTTCGACCGGGTGATGTTCACCGGCGGCACCGAGATCGGCCGCAAGGTCTACGAAGGCGCGGCGCCGCACCTGACCCCGGTCACGCTGGAGCTCGGCGGTAAGAGCCCGGTGATCGTCGCTGCCGACGCCGATGTGGACGTCGCGGCCAAGCGGATCGCCTGGATCAAATTGCTCAACGCCGGGCAGACGTGCGTCGCACCCGACTACGTGCTGGCCGACGCGAAGATCCGCGACGAACTCGTCAACAAGATCGGCGCAGCCATCACGAAGTTCTGGTCGAAAGAGCCGAACGGAATGCGGATTGTCAACCAGCGCCAATTCGACCGGCTCAGCGGTTATCTTTCCGGCTCCGATGGCAAGGTCACCGTCGGCGGCAGCTGTGACGCGTCGAACCTGCGAATCCAGCCGACGGTCGTCGTCGACCCCGATCCGGACGGGCCGCTGATGAAAAACGAGATCTTCGGCCCGATCCTGCCGGTGATCACCGTCCAATCCCTGGACGACGCAATACGTTTCGTCAACTCGCGGCCCAAGCCGTTGTCCGCGTACTTGTTCACCAAGTCGCGCGACATCCGCGAGCGGGTGATCAAAGAGGTGCCGGCCGGTGGCATGCTGGTCAACCATCTCGCCTTCCAGGTGTCGACGGCCAAGCTGCCGTTCGGCGGGGTCGGCGCTTCGGGCATGGGTGCCTACCACGGCAAGTGGGGCTTCGAGGAGTTCAGCCACCGCAAGTCGGTGCTGACCAAACCGACCCGGCCCGACCTATCGAGCTTTATCTACCCGCCGTACACCGAGCGGGCCTTCAAGATGGCTCGCAGGCTGTTCTGACACACCGGCCCCGCTGGTGCCGGCGCCGACTCCCGACGCCCGATAACCCCTATTCCTTATAGCAGAGAGGAACCTAATGCCCGGAGTGCAGGATCGCGTCATCGTCGTCACCGGAGCCGGTGGAGGACTGGGCCGTGAATACGCCCTGGCCCTCGCCCGGGAGGGCGCCAGCGTCGTTGTGAACGACCTCGGTGGAGCCCGCGACGGCACGGGCGCCGGATCCGCGATGGCCGACCATGTCGTCGCCGAGATTCGCGACGCGGGTGGCCGTGCGGTCGCCAACTATGACAGCGTCGCGACCGAGGACGGCGCGGCCAACATCATCAAGACCGCGCTCGACGAGTTCGGCGCGGTGCACGGCGTGGTGAGCAATGCCGGGATCCTGCGCGACGGCACCTTCCACAAGATGACGTTCGAGAACTGGGATGCCGTGCTCAAGGTGCACCTTTACGGCGGGTACAACGTCATCCGCGCCGCTTGGCCGCATTTCCGCGAGCAGAGTTACGGCCGGGTCGTCGTCGCCACCTCTACCAGTGGTCTGTTCGGCAACTTCGGCCAGACCAACTACGGTGCGGCCAAGCTCGGCCTGGTTGGCCTGATCAACACGCTGGCGCTGGAGGGGGCCAAGTACAACATCAACGCCAACGCGGTCGCCCCGATCGCGGCCACCAGGATGACTCAGGACATCATGCCGCCCGAAGTGCTGGAGAAGCTCACCCCAGAGTTCGTCGCGCCGGTGGTGGCCTACCTGTGCACCGAGGAATGCGCCGACAGCGCATCGGTTTTCATCGTCGGTGGTGGCAAGGTGCAGCGCGTCGCGCTGTTCGGAAACGACGGTGTCAACTTCGACAAGCCGCCGTCGGTGCAGGATGTCGCCGCCCACTGGACCGAGATCACCGACCTCTCTGCAGCGCAAAAGGCCGGATTCAAGCTGTAGGGGTCATGAAAGCCTGTGTCGTACAAGAGCTGTGCGGCCCCGACGGCATCGTCTACACCGACATCGACGACGTCACCGGCGACGGTGACAACGTCGTCATCGACGTTCGGGCGGCCGGGGTGTGCTTTCCGGACCTGCTGCTGAGCAAGGGCGAATACCAACTCAAATTGCCGCCGCCATTCGTGCCCGGCATGGAAGTCGCTGGTGTGGTGCGTTCGGCGCCCCCGGAGTCAGGTTTCCGTGAGGGCGAGCGAGTTTCGGCGTTCGGAATACTGGGCGGCTATGCCGAGCAGGTGGCCGTTCCGGTGGCCAACGTGATCCGCAGCCCCGCGGAACTCGATGACGCCGAAGCGGTTTCGTTATTGGTGAACTACAACACCATGTATTTCGCGCTGTCTCGTCGCGATGCGATGCGGCCGGAGCGCCACAGTGCTGGTACTGGGTGCCGGCGGCGGGGTGGGCACGGCGGCGATCCAGGTCGCTAAGGCGATGGGCGCAAGCAAAGTGCTGGGCGTAGTGCACCGCGAGGCTCGAGCCGACTATGTCTCGTTAGCTCGGCGCCGAACTGGTGTTGCCGTTGTCCGACGGCTGGGCTAGCGGGTCGCGCGAGTACACGGCGGTGGGGGCGTGGACATCGTCGTCGATCCATTGGTGGCCCGGCGTTCGACGACGCGATTCGCGTGCTGGCGATCGATGGCAAGCTGCTGATGATCGGTTTCGCCGCAGGCAGCATCCCCACCGTCAAGGTCAGGGCCGCCAGCCAGCTGGCGCATGATCTCGCCGCTGTTGTCGCGGATCTCGTTCTGGTACCGCCTGGTTCGATTCCGATCACCACCAGCGGCAAGGTCGGGCGATCAAGATATTCCGGCGTCGCGATCGCTCGCGGCAGCAGCGCGTTCAAATGGTCTGCTAATCCAATACGATTCGGCGCCTGTCGCAGCAGCAGCCAGGTAGCTCAGTCGCGACAGCACGCTCGGCCCCAGGCGCGAGTTCAGGACCGGTTCGCAAAACCCGAAACGAAACGCCTTTGTCCTCAGCCGTGCCTTTACGATTTTACGTTGTGGCAGAGGTCATCACAATGCCGTCGACGCGGTCTGCTCAGTCGCCAGCGCATCGGCCAGGTGCCGGGCCAAGGCCCGCGCGGTGTTGTGCGTGGCAATGGCCTTGGGGGTGACGCGTATTCCGGTTTCGGTTTCGATGCGGCTGCGTAGTTCGAGGTTGCCCAGGGAGTCCAGGCCGTGATCGGGGAACGGGTGGTCGGGATCGATGGCGCGGCGCAGGATGAGGCTGGCCTGTTCGGTCACCAGGCGCCGAAGCCGGGTCGGCCACTCGTCTTGGGACAGAGTTAGCAACTCGGCGCGCACAGTGGCGGTGTCGTGTTGCTGCGCTCCGCCCGCGGCCTTGAACGCCTCGGCGAACGGGCTGCGCGCAACCAGCGCGGTAAACCACGGCGTTCCCGTCGTGGGCGCGTACCCGGTGTAGGTGCGGTCGTAACGCAGCAGCGTCTGGAAGGCGTGCGCACCCTCTTGGGGGGCGATCATCGTGGTGCCGCGTTCTTCCAGGGACGCGGCGCGGCCGATCTGGGCCCAAGCTCCCCACGCGATCGCGGTGGCCGGCAGGCCTTGCGCACGGCGCCAGTGGGTGAAGGCGTCCAGCCAGCTGTTGGCCGCCGCGTAGGCACCCTGGCCGGGCGAGCCGAGCAGCGCGGCTGCCGACGAGAAGGAGCAGAACCAGTCCAGCGGCTGCCCGGCCGTCGCCTGGTGCATGTGCCAGGCACCGTAGACCTTGGGTACCCAGTCCCGGTCGATCAGGTCGTCCGTAATGGTGGTGAGGGTGGCGTCCTCCACCACCGCCGCGGCGTGCAGCACTCCGCGCAACGGAAGCCCGGTGGCGGTGGCGGCGGCGACCAGGCGCCCCGCGGTTGCGAGCTCGGCGATGTCGCCGCACTCCACGTGGATGTCGGCCCCGGTCGCACGGATACGCGCAATGGCCTTCTCGGCCTCGGGGTTTGGTTGCGAGCGGCCGGTCAGCACGATCCGGCCACAGCCCGCCGCGGCCATCTCAGCAGCGAGGAACAGCCCGAGGCCACCCAGACCGCCGGTGATGATGTAGGCGCCATCACGGCGGAAGACCCGAGCCGACTCCGGTGGCACTACCACGCTGCTGTGTCCGCTGCGCGGGACGTCGAGCACGAGTTTGCCGGTGTGCTCGGCCGCGCTCATCACCCGAATCGCGGTGGCCGCCTCGGCAAGCGGGTAATGAGTGCTGTGCGGTTGTGGCAACTCACCGTCTGCGACGAGCCGGTACACGTGGCGTAGCAGTTCGCCGACCCGCTGGGGATGGTTGTCGACCATCAGCGCGAGGTCGACATAGTGGAACGTGAGGTTGCGGCGGAAGGGATACAGCCCCAGCCGGGTGTTGGCGTAGACGTCGCGTTTGCCGATCTCCACGAACCGTCCGTCGATGGACAGCAGTTCGAACCCGGCGCGCTGCGCGGCGCCGGTGAGGGAGTTGAGCACGATATCGACGCCATACCCGTCGGTGTCGCGGCGGATCAGGTCGGCGAACTCGATGCTGCGTGAGTCGTAGATATGCTCAATACCCATGTTGCGCAACAATTCTCGACGCTGTGGGCTGCCCGCCGTGGCGAAGATCTCCGCTCCCGCGGCGCGAGCGATCGCGATCGCCGCCTGCCCCACGCCGCCGGTGGCGGAGTGGATCAACACCCGGTCGCCGGCGGTGATCCCGGCCTGGTTGTGCAGGCCATACCAGGCGGTCGCGTGCGCAGTGGTCGTCGCGGCCGCCAGCTCGTCGGTCAGCCCGGGCGGAAGCGTGACGGCGGCGCGAGCATCACAGATGACGAACGTGGCCCAGCAGCCGTTTCTGGAGAAGCCGCCGACATGGTCACCGACCCGATGATCGGTGACGTCGGGCCCCACCGCGGTCACCACGCCGGCGAAATCGGTGCCCGGCTGCGGCAGGCGTCCCTCGAAGCTGGGGTATTGGCCGAATGCGAGCAAGACATCGGCGAAGTTGATGCTGGATGCGGTGACCGCGACCTCAATCTGTCCTGGCCCGGGCGGAACGCGGTCGAAAGCCGCGAGTTCCATGGTTCCCAGGTCACCCGGAGTGCGGATCTCCAGGCGCATACCGTCGCACTCGTGGTTCACCGCGGTGGTGCGGCGCTCGTCCGGGCGCAAGGGGGTGGGCCGCAGCCGGGCGACGTACCACTGGTCGCCCCGCCAAGCGGTTTCGTCCTCGTCCGAGCCGGATAGCAGTTCGAGCGCCACCTTTTCGGCGTTGCAATCGTTGTCCACATCGATCTGGGTGGGACGCAGCTGTGGATGTTCGGTGCCGACCACACGCACCAGGCCGCGCAGTCCCGCTTGGTCCAGGTTGGCCCGGTCCCCACGCTGGACGGCCTGAGCGGCCCTGGTCAGTACATAGAGACGAGGCGGTTCTCCCGGTGATTCAGCCAGTTCGCGGGCGATCCGCACCAGGTGACAGACATGCTCGCGGGCCCTGGCCAAGCCGTCTGCGTCCGGATCGTCCACCGGTGGCGGGAACACGACCGCCAGGCCGTTGACGGCGCTCGCCCGCAGCCGACTGCCTAGCTGTTCGACGCAGGCCGGGTGGTCGGCGCGCTGCGGCCAGCCCAGCCAATCACATTGCGCGCCAAGGGCTTTCAGTGCATCGACGAGTCTGGTTGTCAGGGAATCCTCAGTATCGGAGGTAGTGATCAGCAGCCACTGGCCGGGGTCGGTATCCCGGGAGGCGGGTGACTCGTGCTGTCGCCATTCGACGGTCAGGAGCCGCTCGGCGAGCACACGCTCGAGTTCGCTTCCTTCGGTGGCACCGCTGCCCAGCCGCAGCCCTCGCATGATCAGCACCAGCGTCCCGGACTCGTCGAGGACGTCGAGGTCGGCCTCGACCCCCGACCGATCGTGCTGGGTCAACCGGACGAGGCAGTAGCGGGGGTTTCGCGCCGGGTCGCAGATGCGGAGCCGTCGCACACTCAACGGCAACAGCAAGCCTCCGTCGGCGGCGTCGTTGACGGCCGGGTGAGCAGCGACGGACTGGAGGCAGGCATCGAGCAACGCCGGGTGCACGCGGTAGGCGCCCTGCTGGGCGCGAACCGGCGCGGGCAGCGCGATCTCGGCCACCACGGTGGACGCCTTTTCGGCGGTGTGAGCGGCGATCAGACCCTCAAAAGCCGGACCCAGCTGGACCCCGCGCGAGTCGAACCGCTGCCGTAGCTCGGCCCCGTCGGTGCGGGACGGGTGCGCCGCGAGCAGCGCGGACACGTCCTGCCGCCGCGGTGGCGGCTCATCTTCGACGACGTGCAGGATGGCGGCGGCTCGCCGCGTGCGTTCGCCTTCGTGATCGGTCACCACTTCGAACTCGACGACGCCGGGCGCGTCAACCGTCGCAACCGTGGTTACCGGGGTCTGCTCGTCCAGCAGCAGCATCTGCTCGAAGCGGATGTCACGAACCTCGGATTTCTCGCCGAGCACGGTGCGAGCGGCCGACAACGCCATCTCACAGTAGGCAGCCCCGGGAAGGGCAGGCACGGCATGTACCTGATGGTCACTCAACCATGGCAGTGCTGCGGTGCCCACCTCTCCTTGCCATGCGTGGCGCTCCGGCTCCTCGGGCAGGCGGACATGTGCCCCGAGCAGGGGATGCACGGCGACGGTCCGGGCACCGTGTGCCTGGTGGTTCGGGCCGCCGGAGCCGATGCGCAGCCGCTGATGGGTCCAGGTAGGCAGTGGCGCGTCGACCAGCCGTCCCCCCGGGTACAGCGCCGCGAAATCCACTGCGGCGCCGGCACAATGCAGACCCGCCAGGAACTCGCGCAGTCCGTGCGGCAGCTCCTGATCGCGCCACATGCAGGCCAGAGCCTGGGCTGAGACATCGGCTGCCTGGGCTGTCTGTTCCACCGCGCGGGTCAGCAGGGGGTGCGGGGAGAGCTCCGCGAAGACTCGATGACCGTCCTCCAGCGCCGCCTGCACCGCGGCGGCGAACCGCACCGGATGACGCAGATTGTCCACCCAATAACCTGCATCCAAGGCCGGCTGCCCCCGTGGATCGTCCAGGGTCGCCGAGTAGAACGGCACCGAGGGCGTCATCGGGGTGAGTTCGGCTAACGCATCGGCCAGCTCGGCGAGGATGGGGTCGACCTGTGGTGAGTGCGACGCGACGTCGACCGCCACTTCGCGTGCCATGATGTCGCGGCCCTCCCACATCGCGACCAACTCCCGAACCGCCTGGGTCGTGCCGCCGATGACAGTGGACTCCGGCGAGGCAACCACCGACACCACGACATCCGCAAGATTGCGGGCAGCCAGTTCCTCAGTCACGCGCCGGGCGGGCAGCTCCACCGAGGCCATCGCCCCGGCACCGGCGATGGTGCTCAACAACCGCGAGCGGCGGCAGACGACGCGCATCCCGTCTTCGAGCGAAAGCGCCCCTGCGACGACGGCCGCGGCGGCCTCGCCGAGCGAATGCCCGATGACCGCGCCGGGGCAGACCCCGTAGGAGCGCATCGCGGCGGCCAGTGCGACCTGCATGGCGAACAGGGTCGGCTGGACTCGGTCGATACCGGTGACTGTCTCAGGCGCCGACATCGCCTGGGTGACCGAGAAACCTGCTTCCCGGGCGATCAACGGCTCCGCCTCCGCGACCGTCGCGGCGAACACCGGCTCGGCTGCCAGCAGGCCCGCACCCATCGCGGCCCACTGCGAACCCTGCCCGGAGAACACCCATACAGGTCCCCGGTCGTCCTGGCCTACTGCAGGAGGATATGGGGTGTCGCCGTCAGCGACCTCGCGCAAACGCTCGGTTAGCTCCGCAAGGCTCGCGGCGACCACGGCCGCCCGCACCGGCCGGTGTGCACGCCGACGCGCCAAGGTGTAGGCCAGATCGGACGGCACCAGCTGATCCGCGCGGCCGCTCACCCACTCGGCGAGCCGCCGCGAGGTACGGCGCAGCTCTTCGGTCGAGGTAGCGGACAGCGCGAACAACAGGGAGCCGGCAGGGGCGGGGGACTCATCGTGGCGTTGCGCGGTGTCAGGGGCTTCTTCCAGCACGGCATGCACGTTTGTTCCGCTCATGCCGTATGACGACACGGCCGCCCGTCGTCGGTCCTGGCCGCGGCGCGACGGCCATGGCGTGGCCGCTGTTGGTACGAACAGTCCCGTTTCGATCTGTGCAAGCTCATCGGGCAGCCGGGTGAAGTGCAGCGACGGCGGGACCACACCGTGTTGCAGCGCGAGGGCCGCCTTGATCAACCCCAATGTGCCGGCCGCGCCCTCGGTGTGCCCGAAGTTGCTCTTGGCCGATCCGAGCGCACAAGGGTCACCACCTGCGCCGTACACCTGGGCGAGGCTGCCGTACTCAATCGGGTCACCGACCCGGGTACCGGTGCCGTGGGCCTCCACCATGCCGACCGTTGCGGCGTCCACGCCCGCAGCCGCCAGCGCCGCCCGGTACGCCTTGGCCTGCGCATCCAGCGACGGCCTGGAAATGGTCTTGGTGCGGCCATCGTGGTTGGCTGCCGTGCCGCGCACCACGGCAAGGATCCGGTCGCCATCTCGCAGTGCGTCCGGCAGTCGCTTCAGCAAGACGACGGCGCATCCCTCGGACCGCACAAACCCGTCCGCCCGGACGTCGAACGAATGGCAGCAGCCAGTCCGGGAGTACATGCCCAGCGCCGACCCCGAGGCGTTCATTATCGGTGACATCATCACGTTGACACCGCCGGCCAGGGCAAGGTCGCTCTCGCCGTCGTGCAGGCTGCGACAGGCCAAGTGCACGGTGAGCAGACCGGTCGAACATGCGGAGTCCACCGTCATCGCCGGACCATGCACTCCCAGCCAGTACGCAATGCGCCCGGAAGCCATGCTGAGTGTATTGCCGGGGTATGCGTAGGCATCGTGTATGGCGCCCGCTTCGTAGGTCAGCACGGTGTAGTCATCGTGGGACAACCCCACGAAGACGCCCGTCTGGGACCCAAACAGCGAGCGGGGATCCAGGCCGGCATGCTCTACGGCCTCCCATGCTGTCTCAATCAACAACCGGTGGTGCGGATCCATCGCGGCCGCCTCACGCGTCCTGAGACCGAAGAACGGGGCGTCGAAACCCCAAATGTCGTCCAGGAATCCACCCCATCGCGACACCGACCTAGCGGGCACACCCGGCTCGGGGTCGTAATATTCGTCGGCGTCCCAGCGATCGGCTGGGATCTCGGTGACCAGGTCGTCCCCCCGCAGCAACGCCTCCCACAGTTTTTCCGGCGAGTCGATGCCACCGGGGAGCCGGCAAGCCATTCCGATCACTGCAATGGGAGTGACGGGTGCTTCCCTCACAAGCCGTTCACCTCTTTCCAGCCGGTGTTTCAGCAGGCACGGCCGAATTCCTGATACGAGGCACACTACGATCAGTAACCCGTTCCCACCAAGCGATTAGGAGTAGTTATTGGATAGCACCATGCCGCATCCGCGCTTACCCGACTGCTGACCGCTACCTGCGTCGGTCTCCTCTCCGAATCCACTGAGCGAAACCACACCTGATAACCCGATGCGGTTCTACTACGACGAGGACATCGTGGCGGCACGGCCGAACCTGGCCTTCATTCCATTCGGCGCCGGACCGCACGGTTGTTTCGCTGCGGCGATGGGCTATCTGCAGGCGCAATTCCTGCTCGACCGGGCCCTACGGCCGGACGGTCGCGGGCGTTGTCGCGCGTTGAGGCCGCACGGGGACGATTCGTTAGTCGATCTCGCCAGTCAGGTCGAACTCAGCCAGCGTGCGCGCAGCCAGCTCACACAAAGCGGCTTTTGTGTTCTTTGCGCCCGGTTCGTAGGCGCCGACGCTGATGAAGATCTTGCCGCTGATGCGCCCAGACAGCACGATCATTCGGCCGCCTATTCGCTCAAGCCACTGTCGCGTTTCGTGTTGCCCAGTCCCTCGTGCCATGGCGATCTCGGCGTCGGTGCCATCGGGGCGGCTGATCACCGAGCTGAGGTCGCCGAGATAAGAACAAAACACCGGGAGATCGGGGTCGGCGGGCATCGCATCGACCATACGTTTCAACGCCCGCTTCGGCGTGAACGAGGCCAGCCACAGGAGCTGCGACGACTCATCTGGCGTCTCCCGCAGAGTCCTCAGCGCCTGCTTGATGGCGGCGCGGATGTCACGCAGATCCGTCGTTACCCGCGTCGGGTCGACGCTGACGCGCGCATACGACAGTGCCATCGCACGCGTATCACCCTCGGTGCGGTCGCTGACGGGGAGTTGCAAGGTGACGGCGCCGTCACCGGCGCGTCGGCGCCCGATGCGCTCCGCGAGTTTCGCCGCGAACCCTGCGGCCAGCGTGTTACTCGTTCCGCCAAGAGCCTTCGCACGGGCATCCCAATCATCCAGGTCGATGTAGATCGTGATAGCCGGCACGACGACAACGTCATCGCCGTCGCCTCCACGGATGGGGACGGGTCGCGATGCCGGTGATCGGGCAACATCACGCCGGCGACGGGCCTGTTTTCGGGCCAGTTTTGCTGCCGTGACAAGCGCCCGGGCAACCTCAGGTGCGTCCTGCGCTGTTTGTCGGGCATCCTGAACCACCGCGCGCAGTCGAGTGCGTGAACGCGGCGGTGGGTAGCCAAGATCGCGCGTGTTGCCCAGGGCCGCATCAATTATCACGAGGGCGAGCCCAAGGCCGTCGATCAGGTGGTGGGAAAGCACCAGGCTGACCGCGGTCGAGCCGTCGGTAAGGGGAAGGACGCCGAGATGCCAGCCGGGCCCCCATTCCGCATCGATAGGCAGTTGTGAACGTTCATCGACCCAGTCGCTGAGTTCAGCGCGTGGACGGGCGCACTCGGCGATATCGATGTCCGACGGCCCCCGATCTAAGACCCACCGATTCCGGGCGAACGCCAGCGCCGGACGCTCGATGCGCCGTCCCAACAACCCGTAACCGAGATTGTGGTGAAAACGCCTCAGCCCATCGAAGTCGATAGCGTGCCCATAAACCCATACGACCTGTATGACTACCGTCATGTCGGCGGCGTGATGCTCCGCCAACAAGGCTTGGTCCGCCAACGCGAGCCGATTATCCGGCCGCGCATCACCGTTGGATGCGCGGCGTCTCAACGATTCGCGCGCACGACGTATCCGCCCTGGCACTAATCAGCCTCCGGTGACACAGGATTCGCCCGTGACGCCCTGTGGGGCGTACACCTGGTCACGGAGGGCGACGCTGCGCGAGACGGCGTGGGCCTTGGTGGGGTCGAAGCGATTCACCACATGAGAGTAGCCGATCCGGTGCTCCAGCTCGGCCCAGCATGTAGCCCAGACCCCAGCCGTGGTCGACGACGCCGGGGGCCGAGACTTACGTCGATATCGAACCCGCCTCGGGTTACCCGGACTATCTGCATACGTTCGCGGCCGGGCAGTTCTTGCGCCAGTGCGTTTGTCGAACCCGGATGCCTGCCGTCCAGTCTGGGTTGAACAATTCGTTAATCGATCTCGCCAGTCAGGTCAAACTCGGCCAGCGTGTGCGCGGCCAGCTTACGCAAATCGGCCTTGGAGTTCTTGCCGCCGACTTGGTAGCCGACGACGGTGATGAAGACCTTGCCCCCGATGCGCCCCGAGCAGATCTTGATCGGGCCGCCAGCCAGCTGGCGCATGATCTCGCCGCTGTTGTCGCGGATCTCGTTCTGGTACCGCCTGGTTCGATTCCGATCACCACCAGCGGCAAGGTCAGGCGATCGGCTTGCCGGGGTGCTCGGTGAGTTCGGAGACGAACCCCGACCGTTTCACCGACGGCAAGTCTCGCAAAAACTACGCCGGAACATCACCCCTGACGATGGCATCCGGGCGCAAACGCACTGTACTGGCCCGCCATGTGCGCAACCGGCGACTCTATGACGCGATCGATCAATGAGCCTTCTGCGCACTCTCGGCCAGCTCTGGCGCCCGAATCTTCTACGACCAGCACCGCGCCGCCGGCGACACCCACCACCAGGCTCTACGAGCTCTGGGCAACCGCCTAGTCGGCATCCTGCACGGCTGCCTACGCCACCGCACGCCCTACAACGAACACACCGCCTGGGCCCACCGTCAAACCGCCAATACCGAACAAGCGGCTTGACAACTTACGGCCCTGGGATGTCTAGCGTCACCGGCGAAAAGGGCGCCGAGTATGACACCTAGTCCTGGCAGGGAGCGGTAGATGACGGCGTCCGGGTGTGTCTCAAAATGCTCGGCCAAACTGGTCTCGAGCTTGCTGATTTGGCGGTTCAGCTCGGCGATGATGCCCACGGTGGCGCGGGTGGTGGCGGCGAACGCCGCGGTGACTATTGCGTTGGCGCCCAACGCGTTTGAGCGCGGACTGGAGCACCGGCGGGCTCAACCGGGCGGCCTGCTCGGGGCTGGGGGCGCGATCCAGCACCCCCAAGGCGTCGCCGTGGGCGAGGTCCTCGAAGGCCTCGAGCGCGGCCGGGTAGTACTTGCGCAACGCGCTGCGCAGCGTGTTGGTCTGCCGGTTACGCGCCCAGATCAGGCTCTGGTGTGTCCGGGCCAGTACTTTGATCGCCTCGGCATCAGCGCTGTCGCCGGCGATCGGGCGATGGTTGTGTCGGTCGCTGCGCGCCCCGGGGATTATGCGACATATAGTGATTCACGGCGATAGCGCCGGGTCACCGTCTATTCTGCCGCTATGACCATGAGCCGACGTACTGGCGCGAAGCGCGCCGCAGGATCTTCTTCCTTCCGTCCGGCGACAGCGCAGATCGATCAACTCCATGCCGCCACACGCGCCGAGAGCTCACGGTTCAATGTCGCGGCAGTCACTCGCAACCTCGAAACGCTTTTCGAACGGATGTACCGACGGTACCGGGCCGTCCTGCCGCCGGACCATCTTATGGTGGAGCACCGCGCTCCTGCGCCGCACCCGGCATCGAGCGCGGAGTTGTGCTCGTGACCCCCGCCGGGCAGAGCGGGACGGCCGCCCGCCCGGTCGCTCTGTTCGTGATGGGCATGCCCCGGTCCGGAACGTCGGCGCTCGCGCGGGTTCTCGCGCTATGCGGTGCTACGCTCCCGGCCGGGATGAAGGGCGCCGACTCAGCCAATCCGCGTGGCTATTGGGAGCCGCGGAAAGCCCTCCATCTCAACGAAGCAATCCTGCGCCGCAACGGCAGCGCCGGGTTCGACCCGTCACTGCGCCTGCAGGAGGAAGGTGGGTTCGACGCCGAAGGGAAGGCCGCCTGCATCGCCGAGATCGGGGCGTTTCTCGCCACGTTGCCGGCCGCGCCGGTCGTGCTCATCAAGGAACCGAGGATAACGCTGCTGTCCGGCGTGTGGTTCGAGGCGGCGCGTCTGGCCGGACTCGACATCGCGGTCGTGATTGCGGTGCGCCACCCGCAGGAGGTCATCGCGTCGGGTGTGGCGGCCGTTCGAGCCTCGCCGGAGCTCTCGAGTGCTTTGTGGCTGAAATACAATCTGCTGGCCGAGAGACACACGCGCGGCTTGCCGCGCGTGTTCGTCGAGTACGCCAACCTGCTCGACAACTGGCGGCGGGAAATAAAGCGGATTTCGACGGCGCTCCCGATCGATCTGAACACCCGGGATGAGGGCGCAATCGAGGAGTTTCTCACACCGGATCTCCGGCGCCAGCGACACTGCGGCCCGGTGACAGACCGCTTCGGCACAGACTGGATGTCCGCGGTCTATGAAGCGCTAGGCGCGGCCGCGCGGGACGAGCCCTGGGATCAGTCTGCGCTGGATCGCGTTTTCGAGGCGTATCGGGCGAGCGAACATGATTTCCGGACGGCGTTCGAGAATTGCCGCGACTACTCCAACAGCAGGCTCGTGCGGCTCCTCCCGCCGTCCATCCTGAAGCTGAACTACGAGATCCTCGCGATGGCTCACCGACGCAGCGGGACTTGGGCCTAGACTGGCCGGCGGATGCCGAGACAATGATTGAAATGCACAGACTCAACCAGTCTGCAGCGTTGCGTTGAGACAGTACTGGGCGACGACACCCCCGGCGATCTGATCGAATGTGGAGTGTGGCGCGGAGGGGTTTGCATCCTGATGCACACGGTTCTGGCAGCCTGTGGCGATGAGACGCGATGCGTGTGGGTAGCCGATTTTCGCGGGCGTGCCACGCCCAGACACCGCAAAGTACAAAGCAGATAAATGGATTGAGGCGGGACCGCTTTGCGTCCGTGCCGGCGGTGCCGGAAACGGAAGTCAGGGCGAATTTCCAGCGCTACGGGCTGCTAGATGACCAGGTCCGCTTTCTTCCTGGCTGGTTCAAAGACACACTGCACGACGCCCCGATTGCTGGGCCGCGCGCAGGATGCGGCGACGGAGGGCGGATCTGCATTCGCGGCCCTGGGCGGTACTCGGCGTCGCAACATTCACGGCGATAGCGCCCGGGTCATCGTCTATTCTGCCGCTATGACCATGAGCCGACGTACTGGCGCGAAGCGCGCCGCAGGATCTTCTTCCTTCCGTCCGGCGACAGCGCAGATCGATCAACTCCATGCCGCCACACGCGCCGAGAGCTCACGGTTCAATGTCGCGGCAGTCACTCGCAACCTCGAAACGCTTTTCGAACGGATGTACCGACGGTACCGGGCCGGCCTGCGGCCGGACCGTCTTATGGTGGAGCACCGCGCTCCGGCGCCGCACCCGGCATCGAGCGCGGAGTTGTGCTCGTGACCCCCGCCGCGCAGAGCGGGACAGCGGCCCGCCCGGTCGCTCTGTTCGTGTTGGGCATGGCCCGGTCCGGAACGTCGGCGCTCACGCGGGTTCTCTCGCTGTGCGGTGCTACGCTCCCGGCCGGGCTGGTGGGCGCCACCCCGGTCAATCCGCGTGGCCATTGGGAGCCGCGGAAAGCCGACTACCTCAACGAAGCAATCCTGCGCCGCCACGGCAGCGCCGCGCTCGACCCGTCACTGCGCTTGCAGGAGGAAGGTGGGTTCGACGCCGAAGAGAAGGCCGCCTGCATCGCCAAGATCAGGGCGTTTCTCGCCACGTTGCCGGCCGCGCCGCTCGTGGTCATCAAGGACCCGAAGATAACGGCGCTGTCCGGCGTGTGGTTCGAGGCGGCGCGTCTGGCCGGACTCGACATCGCGGCCGTGATCGCGGTGCGCCACCCGCAGGAGGTCATCGCCTCGCTTGCGCCGCACGGTCGAGGCTCGCGGGGGCCCTCGCCGGAGCTCTCGAGTGCTTTGTGGCTGAAATACACTCTGCTGGCTGAGAGACACACGCGCGCCCTGCCGCGCGTGTTCGTCGAGTACGCCAACCTCCTCGACGACTGGCGGCGGGAAATAAAGCGGATTTCGGCGGCGCTCCCGATCGATCTGAACACCCGGGATGAGGGCGCAATCGAGGAGTTTCTCACACCGGATCTTCGGCGCCAGCGACACTGCGGCCCGGTGACAGAGCCCTTCGGCACAGACTGGATGTCCGCGGTCTACGAAGCGCTGGGCGCGGCCGCGCGGGACGAGCCCTGGGATGGGTCTGCGCTGGATCGCGTTTTCGAGGCGTATCGGGCGAGCGAACATGGTTTCCGAACGGTGTTCGAGGATTTCCACCGCCTCCACAAGCTCGTCCGGCTCCTCCCCCCGTCCATCGTGAAGCTGAACTACGACATCCTCGCGATGGCTCACCGGCGCAGCGGGACTTGGGCCTAGACTGGCCGGCGGATGCCGAGACGATGATTGAAATGCAGAGACTCAACCAGTCTGCAGCGTTGCGTTGAGGCAGTACTGGGGCGACGACATCCCCGGCGATCTGACCGAATTTGGGGTGTGGCGCGGAGGGGTTTGCATCCTGATGCGCACGGTTCTGGCAGCCCTGTCAACGTCGGCTGAATGTGGACCCCTTTACGTCGGTTGAAAGTGGACCCCGCACCAGCTCGCTGCCAACGTCGCGGAGTATTACGACATTCCGTTGGCCACGCAGCATCTGTTCACTGGGGTAGCGGAGCTGAGTCCGGCGCGCCCCGGGGATTATGCGACATATAGTGATTCACGGCGATAGCGCCGAGTCACCGTCTATTCTGCCGCTATGAGCCAGAGCCGACGCACTGGCGCGAAGCGCATCACAGGATCTTCTTCCTTCCGTCCGGCGGCAGCGCAGATCGATCAAGTCCATGCCGCCATACGCGCCCAGAGCTCACGGTTCAATGTCGCGGCAGTCACTCGCAACCTCGAAACGCTTTTCGAACGGATGCACCGACGGTACCGGGCCGGCCTGCGGCCGGACCATCTTATGGTGGAGCACTGCGCACCGGCGCCGCACCCGGCATCGAGCGCGGAGTTGTGCTCGTGACCCCCGCCGCGCAGACCGGGACAGCGGCCCGCCCGGTCGCTCTGTTCGTGTTGGGCGTGCCCCGGTCCGGAACGTCGGCGCTCACGCGGGTTCTCTCGCTGTGCGGTGGTACGCTCCCGGCTGGGCTGGCGGGCGCCAATTCGGGCAATCCGCTTGGCTATTGGGAGCCGCGCGCGTCCCTCCGTCTCAACTACACAATCCTGCGCCGCCACGGTAGCGAACCGTTCGACCCGACATTGCGCTTGCAGGAGGACGATGCGTTCGGCGCCGAGGAGAACGCCGCCTGCATCGCCAAGATCCGGGCGTTTCTCACCACGTTGCCGGCCGCGCCGCTCGTGGTCATCAAGGACCTGCAGATAACGGCGCTGTCCGGCATGTGGTTCGAGGCGGCGCGTCTGGCCGGATTCGACATCGTGACCGTGATTGTGGTGCGCCACCCGCAGGAGGTCATCGCCTCGCTTGCGGCGTTCAATCGAGCCTCGCCGGAGCTCGCGAGTGCTTTGTGGCTGAAATACACTCTGCTGGCCGAGAGAAACACGCGCGCCCTGCCGCGCGTGTTCGTCGAGTACGCCAACCTCCTCGACGACTGGCGGCGGGAAATAAAGCGGATTTCGGCGGCGCTCCCGATCGATCTGAACACCCGGGATGAGGGCGCAATCGAGGAGTTTCTCACACCGGATCTTCGGCGCCAGCGACACTGCGGCCCGGTGACAGACCTCTTCGGCTCAGACTGGATGTCCGCGGTCTACGAAGCGCTAGGCGCGGCCGCGCGGGACGAGCCCTGGGATCAGTCTGCGCTGGATCGCGTTTTCGAGGCGTATCGGGCGAGCGAACATGGTTTCCGGACGGCGTTAGAAAATTTCCGCCGCTTCCACAAGCTTAACTGGCTCCTCCGGCCGTCCATCGTGAACCTGATCTACGAGGTCCTCGCGATGGCTCACCGGCGCAGCGGGGCTTGGGCCTAGACTGGCCGGCGGATGCCGAGACGATGATTGAAATGCAGAGACTCAACCAGTCTGCAGCGTTGCGTTGAGGCAGTACTGGGCGACGACATCCCCGGCGATCTGATCGAATTTGGGGTGTGGCGCGGAGGGGTTTGCATCCTGATGTGCACGGTTCTGGCAGCCTATGGCGATGAGACGCGATGCGTGTGGGTAGCCGATTTTCGCGGGCGTGCCACGCCCAGATACCGCAAAGTACAAAGCAGATAAATGGATTGAGGCGGGACCGCTTTGCGTCCGTGCTGGCGGTGCCGGAAACCCCCAGCCAGGCTCACGCAGCATTTCACGCGCATCATGGGTTATCCGATCGGCAATGACAACCCGCATGCCAGGCTGACTGTCTTGTTGGCGATGCTAGTGTTGCAGCGATTCCGGAAGCCCTTTCGCTGTCAGCAGTGCGACTATGTTGCCCTGAGCATGTAGCCCTTATCTGCTGTTCGGTGTTCGGTCAATACCGATCACCGAACATGCGAACCCGTGGGGTCAGATGCCAACGATGGTGACCAAGGCCGGGATCACTGACCGGCACGCCATGTGGGCGGTGCGCAAAAACCCGCCCGATCTGAGACCCAGCAGCGCGCTCCAGCCTTGGCGAGATCGCCACCACCAACAAGATGCTCTACCGGGCGTATCTGCTCAAAGAGCAACTGCGCGAGCTGTTCCGGGTCAAAGGCCGCCAGGGATAGCAGCTGCTGGCCGAATGGCTGACGTGGGCCTCGTACTCCGGTATCCCGGAGTTGGTGACCCTCGCCGCCAGCATCCGACGCTGCCGCGATCTCATCCACAACACCCCCGACCACGCACTGTCCAACGCCCGATCTCGTGGTGACACCAAAGCAGGTAGCGGCCAGCGCCGCATTCGCCGCCCAGGCGCGGTCTGGTAGAGGCAAGATCGGCAAGGCAGCCAAGTCCACCGCCGCGCCGAAACCGAGAAAACGCAAGACCCGCAAGGCGAATGGGTAGGCGCGATGACCGATGATTACGACCCTTACCACGGCCGCGCCCGTAATCCACCTAGCGCCGAGGATTGGGCCGCCCAACCGTCCGAGTTTTCGTTTCCTGGGTTGTGCGCCTTCCCAGACGAGCCCCTAGTCGCGGTGGCCGGTATCACGGCAAGGCGCCCCGGCCGTCCACCTACGGGACGCCGCCTCAGTCCTTGGCGAAGCAGTACATCCGGTAAGGGGTCTCTCCGCTTTGCAGTGCGTGGCAGATCTTCTGCAGCCGGTTAGGGGTGACGAACGCCCGAGCATGACGACGATACAGCTCCTGCATCCGTGGCGCAGTCCTCTCCACCCCGCGCGCAATCTGCTCACTGATGTCCCTTTCCGACATGAGCCGCATGGGCGCGTCGCCCAGCTCCTCCTCCCACTTGGCGATTTGGTCGCGTGGGCGGAGATCGGCGTACAGGAAATGGCCTCCGGGGCGCAGCACGCGCGCCACCTCGGAGAGGAAGCGGGGAAACCGAGGGTAGTAGGAAGCGGCTTCGATGTTGATTACCGCGTCGAAGGATTGATCGGCAAAGGGTAGGTTCTCGGCGTTGCCGCAGACGAAATCCAGGCCGGACAGTTGGTGCCTTTTTCGGCAGAAGTCGATGCCGGCGCGGTTTAAGTCCAGCCCGGTGTAGGAGGCCGGGCCCAGAGTGCGCACCAGGTAGGAGGCTCCGCCGCCGTGCCCGCAACTGACTTCCAGCACCCGTTTGCCGGTGAGATCGACTTGGGTCGCCGTGCGGTGGTAAAGCTGGATGAAGAACCGGTTGGGCTCGTCGGACGCCTCCAGCGGCAGGGCCATCGGCGGATCTTCCTCGTAGCCCAGGTTGAGGAACACCAGATCATCACCGCTGAAATAGCGGGTGAGGAGGAGATAGTAGTACTTCCCCACGAATTGCGAGTATCCTGCGGCGTTTTCGAGGCGGCGTGTGAGGCTCACCGGTAGAGTATGACGGGATGCGCGGGGCAACGCGGCGGAATGGGTCACGCAGTTCCCAACCCGCCGAGGTCTCACATGCCATTTGGGGTCGGGCGGGTCACATACCTCTAGGCTGGCGCGGATTCCTGAAAGCCTGGCCCTGCGACGCGCCTAACCCCAAAGGCATCGGGTCGCGTGCCTCCCGGTGCCTGACGGCGTCACGCCCGCCTGGGTTTTCCGATGCTTGCCGGCGCGAAGCGGGACTGACCGCGCGAATTCCCGGTGAACGCCGACCTGTGGTGGTTTCGACTTCCCCCCGCCGAAGGGGTCGTCGGGGATGTGCTGCCGGGTTTCAGAAGCGGGGTGTTGGTCGGCACGATCCCGCGCGTGGGCTACCTGCAAGCGTTCCGCTTCATTCGGAAAGGGGCCGACGCCCAGTTGCGGGCGCGGAATCGAGTCCCTGCGCCAGGAGATCGCCACCGCCGTACCCGCACTGTCCGATTCGGTTGAGGGCCTTGAGCAGACGGATGACGTCAAGCTCCTGGACAACCGAATCAACCGGCTGCGCCGGTGGTATACCGAGGGCTGCTGTGCATCGGCGACGCCGCCCACGCCATGTCCCTGGCCGGTGGGGTCGGCATCAACCTTGCCGTCCAAGATGCCGTGGCCGCGGCGTCCCGCCTCGCTAAACCCCTGCGCCAAAACCGCGTCACCACCCAGTAGGTCAGCAGGTTTTGCACGGGCCGTGGCCGGGAGATCATGAGAAGGATGACGCCGAGAAGCATCGGATTGAGCGCCACCAGAAGCGCCAACCCCAGCACTGAGCCCCACATCGCCGGAAGACTACCCGGTGGGCTACCCATGCGTGAAGCAAGGACACCCTCGGAAACGTCAGTAGATCCGCAACGGTCCAAAACGTAAGCAGGACAAGGCGTTGCGCCCAAACCTCAGCCCAGCGAAGATGCCCCCGAAAGCCTCGCGCGCTCCGCACGCCATGGCTGGCCGGACCGGTTCGCGGTGCGTGTCCTTGACGCCCTGGCCGCCGAGCAGTAGCCGGTGCGCGATTACCTGGTCCGGGCCAAGGCCACCACCATCGCGCTCACCGCGACCCAGTTGCTGGCCCTGCGCGAGGCGCGGCGGAACTGGGTGCGCCGCATGGGTGAGCTCTTGCTGGGCGATCGCCGGCAAGGCCGCGCCAACCAACCCAGGAATCCCGACCCGGGAAAAGCGGTCCCGGGCGACGAGATCTACCTCAGCTTCCCCGGCCTCGGGGACCGCCTCGCCGCCCGCGTCGCCGGCGAAATCGGTGACCACACCGAGCAATTTGACACACCGAACGCGCTGCAATGCTACGCCGGCACCACCCCGGTAACCCGAAGATCCGGCCGCAGCGAACTGGTCATCGCCCGCAAGCCGCCACCTCGGCGCGGCCGTGCACCACAGCATGAGGATCGCGTAGTCACGGACACCTGCGGGATCGCTGATGTCGTAGCTGTCGAGCAGCCGCTGCACGTCGTTCGCCGTGATCGTCTTCGGGATACCGGTGTCGTGACCCTCGGGCGGCGTGACATACCTCGCTCGCGTCCCGGAGCGCCCTGCTCCGATATCAGTCGCCGCCGCCTACGAACGCCGCTGCAGTCGGAACCAACGGCGAACGATCAGCCGAAGCCAATCGGCGAACGCCCAGCCGACAGTCGAAGAACCAGGGATAATAACCGATGCTCCTGACGTGAAAGGCTAGAGATCTCCGCGATGAAATTTGTGCTGGCATTCTATGGAACTCGTGGCGATGTCGAGCCCGGCGTCGCTGTAGGCCGTGAGCTGCTGCGCCGCGGGCACGACGTGCGCATGGCTGTCCCGCCTGACCTGGTTGGCTTCGTCGAGTCGGCTGGGCTTGCGGCGGTTGCTTACGGGCCGGATGCGCGGGCGTGGCAGGACTTGCACCGCGACTTCTTGACGCGTTTATTCCGCAACTTCTGGAAGATCCAGGATCTGATCAGGTTGGGGCGCGAAGATTGGGAGCTGATTACCCAGTGCTGGGAGGAGACCAGCACGACGCTGATGTCGCTGGTGGACGGGGCCGACCTGCTGTTCACCAGCGTGATTGGCGAGGAGCCCGCTGCCAACGTTGCGGAGTATTACGACATTCCGTTGGCCACGCTGCATTCCTTCCCGATGCGGGCCAACGGCCAGCTCGTTCCGATCCTGCCGGCGCCGCTGGCCCGCTCCGCAATGACGGTGTCCGAGTGGCTGGGTTGGCCCGTGACGAAGAAGCTCGAGGACGCACAGCGCCGTGAGCTGGGCCTACCAAAGGCCATGGGCCCCTCGTCGCGACGGATCACCGAACGCGGATCACTGGAAATCCAGGCCTACGACGACGTTTGCTTTCCCGGGCTGGCAGCCGAATGGGCGAAATTTAATGGCCAACGGCCCTTTGTCGGCGCGCTGACGATGGAGTTGCCGACGGATGCCGATGACGAGGTCGCGTCGTGGATTGCCGCGGGGACACCGCCGATTTTTTTCGGTTTTGGCAGCACGCTGGTCCAATCTCCGGCCGACACGGTCGCCATGATCAGCGCGGCCTGCGCGCAGTTGGGCGAACGGGCGTTGGTTTGCTCCGCCGAGACTGACTTCAGCGACGTCCCCCATTTCGAGTACGTCAAGGTTGTGGGCACAATGAATTACGCGGCGATCTTTCCGGCCTGCCGCGCGGTCGTGCACCACGGTGGCTCGGGCACCACGGCCGCGGGCCTACGCGCCGGAGTCCCCCAGTTGATCCTTTCGACGTGGGGCGATCAGACGCTCTGGGGAGCTTGGGTCAAACGACTGAAGGTGGGCACCGCCCGGCGCTTTTCGAGCACTACCCGCCAATCGCTGGTCGCGGACCTCCGCCACATCCTCGCCCCGCAATACGTCACCCGAGCCCGCGGGATCGCCACCCAGATGACCAAACCCGCCGCCAGCGTTGCGGCCGCCGCCGATCTCCTGGAAAATTTCGCCCGCCTCAGGCGTGTTGGCTGATCGGCGACGGCGGGCCGTCGGGATGCTCGGCGCCGGCCGAGTCTCTGGCCGATTGCCCCGGCGTGGGTTGATTGGATCGCCGCCGGGCTGGAGACAAATTCGCCACCGATGCACGATATGATCGATCGCCGCGTGCGGGCGTTTCTGCAAGGCTTAGCTGTCCTGTCCGAGCGGTTGCCCCAGTTGGGTGAACTGTTTGCGGCCGGCGCGGTGGATTTCCGGGTGGTCTCGGCGGTGGTGTTTCGCAGTGAGCTAATGATCGACACCGAGGCGCTGGTCGGGCTGGATCGGTGGTTGGCGCGCACCGCGCACCGCTGGGGCAGTTGGTCGTACCGCAAGATCGTCGAGGTGGTCGACTACGTCATCCAGCAGCTGGAGCCCGCCGCGGTCCGGGTGGCACGCGAGGCGGATGAGGGTCGCCATATCGGCGTTGCGCCACTGCATTCGGGGATGGCCGAGATTTGGGGCGATGTGCGCGCACCCGACGCGCTGGCGTTCGACCGGCGCCTCGATGAGTTAGCCGCCACAGTGTGCCCGGCGGATCCGCGGACTAAAGCACAACGCCGCGCAGATGCCTTGTCGGCGCTGGCGGCGCGGGCCACGGCGATGCCGTGCGGCTGCGGGTCGCCGGATTGCTCCGCGGCTAACCCCGAGGCCACTGGCGGCGATGTGGTCATCCACGTGCTCGCCGATGCCGCCACCGTGAGCGGTGAGTCCTCGGCGCCGGGCTACGTGCCGGGGTTCGGCGGCCTTGCCGCGCAGGCGGTTCGGGACCTGGCCGCCTCGGCCAAGTTGCGTCCGGTGGTGCACCCGAAGGATTGCCCGCCCGAGCCGCAGTACCGGCCGTCGACGGCGTTGGCGGAGTTCATTCGGTGCCGTGATCTGACCTGCCGGTTCCCGGGGTGTGATCGTCCCGCAGAGCACGCCGATATCGATCACACGGTGCCGTATCCGCTCGGGCCGACGCATGCTTCAAACCTCAAGCTGCTCTGCAGAATTCGCCATCTGCTCAAGACGTTCTATGCCGGACCTAACGGCTGGCGGGACCGTCAGGAGCCGGACGGCACGGTGATCTGGACATCGCCGACCGAGAATGTTGGGTTGGTGCAACTAATCCGATATGAATGGAGCCACGCCATGACCACCACCACCACCACCAACACCACCCCGAACGTTCCGCTGCCTGCCTGGCGCCGACTTCATCGGCGAATGGGAAGACCTCGGCACGCCAGCCCCGTATCGGTGTTTTCGGGGCTGCTACCGCGAAATCCCGGTCGGACGAAGTCGGTCCGTCACCTCGCCGAGGCCGCGCGCAGCGGGTTTGCTGCCGGGGACTTTAGCGTCGAGCTACAGTTCCTCGGCGTTGATGGCTTTCTTGACTTCCTGCGCGCGCGCCACCTGCTGCGCGGTGTAGCCGATGAGCAGCGCCACCCCGCCGAGCAGGATGACCACCCCGCCCAGCCACCGCAGGCCGTAGGTGTAGCCCTGGTCCAGCGCATGCGACTGGGCGGCGTTCATGAACTTCACCGGCCCGTGGGTGCCGCCCAGGTGCAGCGTGCGCGACGTGATGACGGCCTGGATGACGGCCAGCACCAGCGGCCCGCCGAGGCTCTGCACCATCACTGCGATCGCCGAGGTGGGCCCGATCCGGTCGAAGCCGACGCTGGAGATCAGCGATAGCGTGAGCGGGACGCTGATCATGCCGAGACCGATAGCGCCGACGACGAGCGGCAAAACAAGATTCGGGAAGTACGGGATGCCGCGGTGGAGCGTCGAGCCGTACAGCATCGCGCCCAGCAGCAGGATGCCGCCAGCGATCACCACCACCCGCGGCGGGAACCTCGACACCAGCCGCGACGACGCCGCCACCCCGATGGCCATCGCGATGTCGAACGGGATGAAGCCGATACCTGCGCGCAGCGGACTGTAGCCCAGGATGTTCTGCACATACAGGGCGACCAGCACGGTCAGGGTGAAACTCACCCCACCGGCCAGGAACATGGCCGCGAACGTGGCCAGCCGGTTGCGGTCGAAGAACAGGCTGAACGGCACGATGGGGTTCTCGGCCGTGCGCTCCACCACGGCGAACGCCACGAAAGCGGCCAGAGCCACCAGACCCGAACCGATCGTGGTGGCCGACAGCCAGCCCTTCTCCGGCCCTATCGATAAGCCGAAAACCGCAGCAGTGCAGGCCAACGTGGCCAGCACAGCCCCGGTGGCGTCGAGCTTCATCCGTTCATTCTGGGTTTCCCGCAGCAGGGTGCGGGCCAGGTAGATCGTCAGCAGCCCGATCGGCACGTTCACCAAAAACGCCAGCCGCCACGACACGGCGGTGAGTGCCCCGCCCACCACCAGGCCCATCACCGCGCCGATACCGCCCATCGCGCCGAACACCGCCGTCGCCGCATTGCGTGTCGGCCCCTTCGGGAACGTGGTCGCCACCAGCGCCAAACAGGTCGGTGCCACGATCGCGGCGGCCGCGCCATGCAGCAGCCGGGCCAGAATGAGAGCGCCCCCGTCCCAGGCGATGCCGCACATGGCCGAGGCGATGGTGAACAGCGCGACCCCGATGATGAAGGTGCGCTTGCGGCCGATGGTGTCACCGAGGCGGCCGCCCACCAGCATCAGGCCACCAAAGGCCAGCATGTAGGCGGTGATCACCCAGCTGCGCCCGGCATTCGACAGGCCCAGCTCGTTCTGGATCTTAGGAAGCGCGAAGACCGCGACGGGGCCGTCCATCAACACCATCAGCTGCACGCCGCCGATCGCGATAACCACGGCGACGAACCGGCGAGACAGCAGCCAAGTCGGGAAGTACCTTCTCGTACGCGGCAGCGCAGTCGGTTCGACGGGCATCGGGGTCGCTCGCTCCGCGCGCTCTGTCGTCCAGTGAGGTAGTTCCGGCTCTCCATCGTTAAGAGCCGTCATAGCGGGCTCTGCAAGTGCGTGCAAAACGCCTCCACCACCGGGTCTGCCTCTCCCCGCTCATACCGGCCGGCCTTAATCCGCTTAATTGAGAACTTGCAACAGTCTAGGTTGACTAACTCTAAGTTATAGTCACATCTCGCACTACACCGCACTGTCGTGGGTTAGCCGTTAACTACCCAGCGCCAAAGATCAGTTGCTATAGCGCAGTTCGCTACAGATCGGACCGGCGGTACCCGCTCGCAGCGGTCAGACTCGATCAAGTAAAGTGAATCACTCAGTCATGCCGAAGGATCCGCGATGAAATTTGTGCTGGCAAGCTATGGAACTCGCGGCGATATCGAGCCCTGCGCTGTTGTCGGCCGTGAGCTGCTGCGCAGAGGGCACGAAGTGCGCACGGCAGTCTCGCCCGAACTGGTTGGCTTCGTCGAGTCGGCTGGGCTTGCGGCGGTCGCTTACGGGCCGGATAGGCAGGTGTGGCAGGACGCGTACCACGACTTCTGGACGTCTTTGTTCGGCAACTTCTGGAGGATCCAGGATCTGATCAGGTCGTGGCGCGAACTTGGGGAGCTTTCTAACCAGTTCTGGGGGGAGTTGAGCACGACGCTGACGTCGCTGGCGGACGGGGCCGACCTGGTATTGACCGGCCAGACTTTCGAGGAGGCCGCTGCCAACGCGGCGGAGTATTACGACATTCCGTTGGCCACGCTGCATTACGTCCCGATGCGGGTCAACGGCCAGCTCGTTCCGATCCTGCCGGCGCCGTTGGCCCGCTCCGCAATGACGGTGGTCGAGTGGCTGTCTTGGCGCGTAACCAAGAAGCTCGACGACGCGCAGCGCCGTGAACTGGGCCTACCAAAGGCCACGGGCCCCTCGTCGCGACGGATCACCGAACGCGGATCACTGGAAATCCAGGCCTACGACGAGGTTTGCTTTCCCCGGCTGGCAGCCGAATGGGCGAAATGGAATGGCCAACGGCCCTTTATTGGCGCGCTGACGATGGAGTTGCCGACGGATGCCGATGACGAGGTCGCGTCGTGGATTGCCGCGGGAACACCGCCGATTTACTTCGGCTTTGGCAGCATGCCGGTCGAATCTCCCGCCGACACGGTCGCGATGATCAGCGCGGCCTGCGCGCAGTTAGGCGAGCGGGCGTTAGTTTGCGCCGCCTGCAATGACTTCAGCCACGTCCCACAGTTTGACCACGTCAAGGTGGTGGGCGCGATGAATCACGCGGCCGCCTTTCCCGCCTGCCGCGCGGTCGTCCACCACGGTGGCGCGGGCACCACGGCCGCAGGCCTGCGCGCCGGGGTCCCCACGTTGATCCTCTGGACGGTGCCCGAGCAGGCTATCTGGGCAGCTCGGGTCAAACGACTGAAAGTTGGCTCTGGGCGGCGCTTTTCGACCACTACCCGGGAATCGCTGGTCGCGCACCTCCGCCGGATCCTCGACCCCCAATACGTCACCCGGGCCCGTGAGATCGCCACCCGGATGACCAAACCCGCCGAAAGCGTTACGGCCGCCGCCGATCACCTGGAAAATTTCGCCCGCTTAAGGCGTGTTGGCTTGATCGGCGAAGGCGGGCCCGGCACCCGCTGACCGGCATGACCGGCATGACCGGCATGACCATGCGACCGGTCCCCGAACTTTTCGTTTCTTTAAGCAACCATCCACAGCGACCCAGCCCAACCTTGAGCTCGCCGAACCAGATGCGCGACGCAGTTGAAGCCGACCAGCGCAAATCCGCCCGCAACGCCCGCTAAAGCGGACGATTCGCTGGCTAAAACTGCTGGATTTGCGGCTTATTTTACGCGGCGCAGGCCTTTTCTGGGGTCGTCGTCGTCGCGGGCTCGGTTGGCCATCAGTGCGTCGAGTGTGGTGTGTGGCAGCTCTCTCGGGATGGCTGCCCGCGACTCGGATGCTGGCGAAAGAGCAAGCTCACTCTCCAGCAAACGGCACTCGACTGAAAGTTGTCGAATCTCCACCATCACGGGATGGCAGCGGAGCTGCTTATGTGAGCCGAGCTGCACCAATCCGGCGCGGTCAAGTTCAGCGAAGGCGTCGCTCAACAAATCCTGTAATTTGCAATATCTCTGGACGGCCAACCGGTGGCGGCTGGGGATAATGCAGTGGCACGCCCACACGTAATCCCACGCTGCGCGCCCTGCGTCTCCGAGTCCTTCTGGTGCGGCCGGTATTTCGCGCGGCTCGGCGGCGCGTACAAAGCCGCCTTGAGGCTTAGCCCGCAGTCAAACCGGCGTGCAAGGCGGTAGGCTCTCCTGCGCAGTGCAAAACGGGGTTCTCTTACCGATATGCTGGTTGCTGTTTGCGTCCCCTTGGGTTGGCAGCGGCTGAAGGATAGTCTCGGGGGTCTCCCGCGATGGTCCGGTGTTGTCGGCCGCTTGCCCAAAACTTCTGGATTTTGAGGTCGATAGCGCGGGTATCGGTTAAACTGCCGGCGGCTGAGCCGGGGACGCGAGGCTCCCGCTTTCATTTCGCAGAACGCGCACGGGAAGTGAAAGGCCAGGATCCGCAATGAAATTTGTGCTGGCATGCTATGGAAGTCGTGGCGATGTCGAGCCGTGCGTCGCTGTCGGCCGTGAGCTGCTGCGCCGCGGGCACGACGTGCGCATGGCCGTCCCGCCTGACCTGATTGGCTTCGCCGAGTCGGCTGGGCCTGCGGCGGTCGCTTATGGACCGGATGTGCAGCCCATTCTGGACGCGCACCGCGACTTCTGGACGCGTTTATTCCGCAACTTCTGGAAGATCCAGGATCTGATCAGGTTGCGGCGCGAAATTGCGGAGCCCGTTATCCAGCGCTGGGAGGAGATCAGCACGGCGCTGACGTCGCTGGCGGACGGGGCCGACCTGCTAGTCACCAGCCTGAATTTCGAGGACGCCGCTGCCAATGTCGCGGAGTATTACGACATTCCGTTGGCCACGCTGCATTACTTCCCGATACGGGCCAACGGCCAGCTCCTTGCGTTCCTGCCGGCACCGTTGGGCCGCTCCGCAATGACGGTGTACGAGTGGGTGGCTTGGCGCCTGGCGAAGAAGCTCGGGGACGCGCAGCGCCGTGAACTGGGCCTGCCGAAGGCCACCGGCCCCGCGCCGCGACGGATCACCGAACGCGGATCACTGGAAATTCAGGCCTACGACGAGGTTTGCTTTCCCGGGCTGGCAGCCGAATGGGCGAAATGGAATGGCCAACGGCCCTTTGTCGGCGCGCTGACGATGGAGTTGCCAACGGATGCCGATGAGGAGGTCGCGTCGTGGATTGCCGCGGGAACACCGCCGATTTGCTTCGGGTTTGGCAGCATACCGGTCGAATCTCCCGCCGACACGCTCGCCATGATCAGCGGGGCCTGCGCGCAGTTAGGCGAGCGAGCGTTGGTGTGCTCCGCCGGGACTGACTTCAGCGACGTCCCCCATTTCGAGCACGTCAAGGTGGTGGGCACGATGAATTACGCGGCCGCCTTTCCGGCCTGCCGCGCGGTCGTGCACCACGGTGGCCTGGGCACCACGGCCACGGGCCTGCGCGCCGGGGTCCCCACGTTGATCCTTTCGACGGACCTCGATCAGACGCTCTGGGGAGCTCGGGTCAAACGGCTGAAGGTGGGCACCGCCCGGCGCTTTTCGAGCACTACCCGCCAATCGCTGGTCGCGGACCTCCGCCAGATCCTCGCCCCGCAATACGTTACCCGAGCCCGCGAGATCGCCACCCGGATGACCAAACCCGCCGAAAGCGTTGCGGCCGCAGCTGATCTGGTGGAAGATTTCGCCCGCCTCAGTCCTCGATGACTAAATCCCATCAATAGGCGTATAGATGGGCTCCGAAGCGCTGGCAAGCGTTGACAGAGTGATCCGCGTCCGTTCTATGAGCAAATCCGTTGTCTAACAAAGATTCACGCTCGATCCTAGACAAGCGATCCACTCCCGCCGAAAGTCCCGTCCTACGGTAGCCAACCCGTGCATATCAGACTGACCCGTCTTGGTCAACGACGAGGAGCAGCACAGCCTGTGGCCGGCCTTCGCCGATGTTCTAACCGGCTGCCGGGTGGTGTATGGCGAAGCGGACCGCGCTGCGTATCTGGACTACGTCGAACAGAACTGGACCGATATACGGCCGAAGAGTCGGCTGGGCCGGGTGTTTGTACTGGTGTTGCTGCGATTGGCGTGACAGCTAAACCGTTTGGGTGATATGTAAACGGTGTGGGTTGGTGGAGGTGTGGGTTGGTGGAGTCCGATGGAACTTGATGACCGCGCACTTCCGCTGACACGCGGACAGCTAGACATATGGCTTGCGGAGGAAACGGGTCGCTTCGGTGCCAAGTGGCAGATTGGCATGCTTGGGCGAATCGAGGGCACGATCGAGCCTGGTTTGCTTGAGCGAGCGGTCCGTCAAGTGGTGCGCGAGGCCGAACCACTCAGAGCTGCCTTTTTCCAGGTGAATGGCCAGGTTTTCCAAAAGGCGGTTGATTACCCGGACGTTGAGCTTGCTCGCTATGACCTCATGGGCTCGCAGGATCCTGCACGGGACGCCTATCGGCTAGCATCATCGATCCAACGCACGCTGATGCCGCTTAGTGGCCCGTTGTTCAAATTTGCGTTGTTGCAGACGCGGGTAGATGAATTTTATTTGTTTGTGTGCTGCCATCACATAGTGATAGACGGAATCGGCATCGCTCTTATTTGTCATCGGATCGCAGCTGTCTATTCTGCGATTGCTACTGGGGCGTCGATTCCTGCTGCTTTTTTTGGGTCGCTGAGTGAACTGATTGATTGCGAGTTAGCATACGAAGCGTCCACCGATTATCTCGATGATCAGGCCTATTGGACGAGGAACCTTCCGCCGGAAAGCCAACCGCGTTATCGATTGGCGCACGCCGAGGGCGGGCGCGATCCCGGTGAGTCTTCTGCACCGGTTCAATTGGACCCGTTCGTCGTTGCCGAGATCCGCCGGTTTTCGCAGGCGTTGGGGGTGCGTCGAGCGTCGGTGATTATTGCGGCGTGCGCGCTGCTGGTGCGTGGGTGCGACGTTGAGGGTTCGGAGGTGGTGCTCGATTTTCCGGTAACCAGGCGTGTGCGTCCGGAGGCACAGACGGTGCCCGGAATGATTTCCGGGGTGGTACCACTGGTGTTGAAAGCTTCGCCGGGGTCTGCGGTTGCTGGTTTTTGTCAACATGTCGACACGCGAATGCAAGAAGCGCTGCAGCATCAGCGGTTCCCAGTGCATGTTATTGAGAAGAAGGCGCCTCTCCGCGGCTCCGAAGAGGCCTCGAATCGGGTAGTTGTTAATTTCATTCCTGCTACACGTTTAGCGGATTTCGCTGGCGCTGCAGGATCGGGGGCCGTGACCCATTCTGGCTTCGAGGATCAGCTTGAGCTGTGGTTTATTAGGGCCGATGACCAGCTATTTCTCAACACGGCTGGTCCTGGGCATTTGTTTTCGGATCGTGATGTCCGCGATTTAGTAGAGCGGTTGGAGCGGGTGTTGATGGCGATGACCGCCGATCCGGGGCGGTCGCTGTCGTCGGTGGATCTGTTGGATGCCGCGGAGCATGCACGGTTGGATGGGTGGGGTAATCGGGCGGTGGTGGCCCAGCTGGCACCGGTCGCGGTGTCGATTCCGGTGTTGTTTGCCGCGCAGGCGGCGCGTGCCCCCGAGGCGGTGGCGATCAGCTGGGGGGAGCGTTCGTGGACCTATCGCGAGGTTGAGGAGGCCGCGAACCGGTTGGCGCACCTGCTGGCTGGCCAGGGTGTGGGCCCGGGGCAGTGTGTGGCGCTGCTGTTTTCCCGGTCGGCTGAGGCGATCGTGGCGATGCTGGCGGTTTTGAAGACCGGGGCGGCCTATCTGCCGATCGACCCGGCGTTGCCGGCGGCCCGGATCGGGTTCATGGTTGCCGACGCCGCGCCGATCGCCGCTCTCACCACCAGCGGGCTGGCCGACCGGCTGGACGGGTGTGACCTGCTGGTCATCGATGTCAACGACCCCGCTGTTGACACCCAACCCAGCACCGCACTGCCGGCGCCGGGGCCGGCGCCCGAGGATATTGCCTACATGATCTACACCTCGGGCACCACCGGTGTCCCCAAGGGGGTGGCCGTCACCCACCACAACGTGACCCAGCTGCTGGAGTCACTGCATGCCGCCCTGCCGCCGGGACCGGGGCAGGTGTGGTCGCAGTGGCACTCCTATAGCTTCGACGTCTCGGTGTGGGAGATCTTCGGTGCGCTGTTGCACGGTGGGCGGCTGGTGGTGGTGCCCGAGTCGGTGGCGCGCTCGCCGGAAGACCTGCACGCTTTGCTGGTCGCTGAAAAGGTCCGCGTGTTAAGCCAAACCCCGTCTGCGGTGGGGATGTTGTCACCGGAGGGTTTGGATTCGACGGCATTGGTGGTGGCCGGTGAGGCCTGCCCGGTCGAGGTGGTGGATCGGTGGGCGCCCGGGCGGGTGATGATCAACGCCTACGGCCCGACCGAGGCCACGGTGTATGCGGCGATGAGTGCGCCGTTGATGGCGGGGTCGGGGGTGGTGCCGATCGGCTCGCCGGTGTCGGGGGCGGCGTTGTTTGTGCTGGATGGGTGGTTGCGCCCGGTGCCCGCCGGGGTGGTCGGTGAGTTGTATGTGGCCGGTCGCGGGGTGGCATGTGGGTATGTGCGCCGGGCCGGGTTGACCGGGTCGCGGTTTGTGGCCTGCCCGTTTGGGGGGCCGGGGGCGCGGATGTATCGCACCGGGGATCTGGTGTGTTGGGGTGCTGATGGGCAGCTGCGGTATCTGGGGCGCGCTGATGAGCAGGTCAAGATCCGCGGGTATCGCATCGAGCTGGGGGAAGTTCAGGCGGTGTTGGCCGGGCTGGACGGGGTAAAGCAGGCGGTGGTGATCGCCCGCGAGGACCGCCCCGGTGACAAACGCCTGGTGGGCTATGTCACCGGGACGGCAGACCCGGCCGGGGTGCGCAGCGCGCTGGCCGAGCGGCTGCCGGCGTATATGGTGCCGGCCGCGGTGGTGGTGATCGACGCGTTGCCGTTGACGGTCAACGGCAAACTCGACAAACGGGCCCTGCCGGCACCGGAGTACCTGGATGGCGATCGTTATCGCGCACCGGCGAGCGCCATCGAGGAGATCCTGGCCGGCATTTACGCCCAGGTACTGGGGCTGGAGCGGGTCGGGGTTGACGACTCGTTTTTCGAGCTGGGTGGGGACAGCATTTTGTCGATGCAGGTGGCCTCGCGGGCCCGTGCCGCCAGCCTGATGTGTCGGCCGCGCGATATTTTCGTCGAGCAGACCGTAGCCCGGCTGGCCCGGGTGGCCGGGGTGGTCGACGGTGCGGGTGGGCTGGTCGATGAGGGTGTTGGGCAGGTGGTGGCCACCCCGATCATGTGCTGGCTGCACAGCGTGGAGGGCCCGGTTGAGCAGTTCAACCAGACGGTGGTGGTCCAGGCTCCCGCAGGGGTGACCGAGGCCGACGTGGTGGTCGTACTTCACGCGTTGCTGGATCGGCATGCCATGTTGCGGCTGCGCGTCGACGATGACGGCGCCGGGGGGTGGTCGTTGACGGTGCCCGAGGCGGGGTCGGTGGATGCGCGCGGGTGCCTGCAAGCGGTGGACGTGTTATCCGATGAGGCGCTGGTGGGGGCGCGGTCACGGTTGAACCCGGCCGCCGGGGTGATGCTGAGCGCGCTGTGGGTTGCCTCCACCGGTCAGCTGGTGTTGATCATTCACCATCTGGCCGTCGACGGGGTGTCGTGGCGGATTGTGCTGGATGACCTCAACATCGCCTGGGCTCAGCATCGCGGCGGGCAGCAGGTGGCGTTGCCGGCGGGAGGGACGTCGTTTGCCCGGTGGGCGGCGCTGCTGGCTGAGCACGCGCGCCACCCAGAAGTCGTTGGCCGGGCGGAGGCGTGGCGGCAGGCGGCGGCGGTGTCCGCCGCGCTGCCGGCGGTGCAACCCGCGGTGGATACGTTTGCCACTGCTGGGCAGTTGTCGGTGTCGCTGGATGTGGAGACGACCCGGATGCTGCTCGGTGAGGTGCCGGCGGCGTTTCATGCCGGGGTGCACGACATCTTGTTGATTGCCTTCGGGTTGGCGGTGGCGCAGTTTTTGGGCACCGGCGGCGCGGCGATCGGCATCGATGTCGAGGGTCATGGGCGTCACGAGGAGCTGGCCGCCGATGTTGACTTGTCGCGCACGGTGGGGTGGTTTACCACCAAGTACCCGGTGTCGATCGCGGTGGGTGGGCTGTCCTGGGGGCAGGTGGTGGCCGGCGAGGCGGCGCTGGGGGCGGTGATCAAGGACGCCAAAGAGCAGCTTCGGGCCCTGCCGGATCCGCTGACCTATGGTGTGCTGCGCTATCTGAACAGCGACGTTGACCTGGCCGGAGCCGACCCGCCGATCGGGTTTAACTATCTGGGGCGTCTGGGCGCAGGGGCGGCCGAGGTCTCCGATGATCTATGGCGGATCTGCCAAAAAGGCGTGTCGTTGACCGGCGCCGCCGGGGCGGTGCCCATGCCACTGATGCACACCGTGGAGCTCAACGCCGGCACCGTCGACACCGACACCGGCCCGCACCTGCACGCCGACTGGACGTGGGCGTCATCGGCACTTGATCGCGCGCAGGTCAGCCGGCTTAGCCGGTTGTGGTTTGACGCCCTGGCCGGCATCTGCGCGCATGTCAGGCGCGGTGGGGGCGGGTTGACGCCGTCGGATATCGCGCCTGCCCGGCTGAGCCAGGAGCAGATCGATGAGCTCCAGCAGCAATATGAGATCGCCGACGTGCTGCCGCTGACCCCGATGCAGCAGGGGCTGCTCTTCCACGCGAGCACCGCGCAGGGTAACGGCGACGATGTCTATGCGATGCAGCTGGATATCACGTTAAGCGGCCCGCTTGATCAGCACCGGCTGCGCGATGCGGTGCACACGGTGGTGAACCGGCATCCCAACCTGGCGGCCCGATTCTGCCCACAGTTCGACGAGCCGGTGCAGATCATCCCCGCTGATCCCGCGGCGGGGTGGCGGTATGTCGAACTGGGCGCCGACTGCGTCGATGTCGATGAGCAGATCGAGCGGGTGTGCGCCGCCGAACGCGCCGCGGTCTGCGATCTGGCCGACCGGCCGGCTTTTCGGGTGGCTCTGATCCGCATCGCAGAAGACCGGCACCGGTTTGTGCTGACTAATCACCACATTGTGCTCGATGGCTGGTCGCTGCCGATCCTGCTGCGGGAAATTTTCGCCAGCTATCACGGGCAGCGGCTGCCCGCGGCCGTGCCGTACCGCAGGTTTGTTACCTGGCTGGCCGATCGAGACCTTGCTGGCGCCCACGCGGCGTGGCGCGAGGTGTTCGCCAGCTTTGACACCCCCACACTGGTCGGCCCGCCGGGCCGGTTAGAGCTAGGGTGGCGAGGCGTTGAATCGTTTCGGGTGCCCGAGCAGACCACGCGGGCCCTTGGCGAGCTGGCCCGCTCGCACCACACCACCGTTAACACCGTGCTGCAGGGCGCCTGGGCGTTACTGCTGACCTCGCTGACCGGCCACCATGATGTCGCCTTCGGCACCACGGTCTCGGGGCGGCCAGCGGAGGTCGCCAGCGCGGAATCGATGGTGGGCCTGTTGATCAACACGGTGCCGGTGCGGGCGAACATCACCGCGACCACCACCACCACCGACCTGCTCGACCAACTGCAAAGCGCCCACACCCACACACTTGAGCACCAGCACCTGGCGCTTAGCGAGGTTCACCGCGTCACCGGTCAGGAACACCTGTTCGACACCCTTTTTGTGTACGAAAACTACCCGATCGACACCGCCGCGCCGTTGGGCGTCGACGGGTTGGCCATCACCGAGTTCACCAGCCGCGAATACAACCACTACCCGCTGACGGTGGCGGCGCTGCCGGGCCACGAACTGGGCCTTCGCGTCGAATTCGACACCGATGTTTTCGACGCGGCCAGCATCGAAACGCTGATCGAGCGGTTGCAGAAGGTGTTGGCGGCGATGACCGCCGACCCGGCGCGGCGGTTGTTGTCGATTGATGTGCTCGATGAGCAGGAGCATGCCCGACTGGATGGGTGGGGCAACCGGACGGTGTTGACCCAGCCGGCGAGCGCGCCGGTGTCGGTTCCGGTGTTGTTCGCCGAGCAAGTCGCGCGCACCCCCGAGGCGTTGGCGATCAGTTGCGAAGGCCGCTCCATGACCTACCGCGAACTTGAGGAGGCCGCTAACCGGTTGGCACACCTGCTGGCCGGTCAGGGTGTGGGCCCGGGTGAATGTGTGGCGCTGCTGTTTTCCCGGTCGGCTGAGGCGATCGTGGCGATTTTGGCGGTGCTCAAGACCGGGGCGGCTTATTTGCCGATCGACCCGGCGCTACCGGTGGCGCGCATCGTGTTCATGGTGGCCGATGCCGCGCCGATCGCCGCTCTCAGCACCTCCGGGCTGCGCTCGCGGCTGGATGGGTGTGACCTGCGGGTCATCGATGTCAACGACCCGGCTGTGGACACCCAACCCAGCACCGCCCTGCCGGCGCCGGCCCCCGAGGAGATCGCCTACATCATTTACACCTCGGGCACCACCGGTGTCCCTAAAGGAGTGGCGATCCCGCACCACAACGTGACCCAGTTGCTGGAGTCACTGCATGCCGGCCTGCCATCGGGACCGGGGCAGGTGTGGTCGCAGTGGCACTCTTATAGCTTCGATGTCTCGGTGTGGGAGATGTTCGGTGCGCTGCTGCACGGTGGGCGGCTGGTGGTGGTGCCCGAAGTGGTGGCCGGCTCACCCGAGGACTTCCACGCCTTGCTGGTCACGGAACACGTCAGCGTGTTAAGCCAAACCCCGTCGGCGGTGGGGATGCTCTCGCCGCAGGGTTTGGAGTCGGCGGCGTTGGTGGTGGCCGGGGAGGCCTGCCCGCCTGAGCTAGTGGATCGGTGGGCGCCCGGGCGGGTGATGATCAACGCCTACGGCCCGACCGAGGCCACGGTGTATGCGGCGATGAGTGCGCCGCTGGCAGCGGGGGCAGGGGTGGTGCCGATCGGTGCGCCGGTGTCGGGGGCGGCGTTGTTCGTGCTGGACGGGTGGTTGCGCCCAGTGCCGGCCGGGGTGGTCGGTGAGTTGTATGTGACCGGCCGTGGTGTGGGGTGTGGCTATGTGCGCCGGGCCGGGTTGACCGCGTCGCGGTTTGTGGCCTGCCCTTTCGGGGAGCCCGGGGCGCGGATGTATCGCACCGGGGATCTGGTGCGGTGGGGCGCCAATGGGCACCTGCAATACCTCGGGCGCGCCGATGAGCAGGTCAAGATCCGCGGCTATCGCATCGAACTCGGTGAGGTCCAGGCAGCCCTGGCTGGGCTCGACGGGGTCAAGCAGGCGGTGGTGATCGCCCGCGAGGACCGCCCCGGCGACAAACGCCTGATCGGCTATATCACCGGCACCGCCGACCCGGCCGGGGTGCGTACCGCGCTGGCCGAGCGGCTGCCGGCATACATGGTGCCGGCCGCGGTGGTGGTGGTGGAGGCGCTGCCGTTGACGGTCAACGGCAAACTCGACACCCGCGCCCTGCCCGCACCCGACTACCACGACACCGATCATTACCGCGCCCCGGCCAGCCCAGTCGAGGAAATCCTGGCCGGCATTTACGCCCACGTCCTCCGGCTCGAGCGGGTCGGGGTCGACGACTCGTTCTTCGACCTGGGTGGGGATTCGCTTTCCGCAATGCGTCTGGTCGCCGCGATCAATAAATCTTTGGATGCCGGCCTTGCGGTGCGCGGCGTGTTCGACGCGCCCACGGTTGCCCAGTTGGCGCCCCATATCGGTGGGGAGACGGGTGGGCTTGACCCGTTGGTGGCTGGCCAGCGGCCCGCGGTGGTCCCGTTGTCGTTTGCGCAATCCCGGTTGTGGTTCCTGGACCAGTTGCAGGGCCCCTCACCGGTCTACAACATGACGGCCGCGCTTCGGATCGGCGGGCCCCTAGACGTCGAGGCCTTAAGTGCGGCGCTAGCCGATGTGGTGGGCCGCCATGAAACCCTGCGCACCCTGATTGCCGCCCCCGACGGGATCCCCCAACAGGTGGTGGTGGCCCCCGAGCGGGCCAACTTCGGCTGGGACGTTGTTGATGCCACCACATGGCCGGCAAGCCGGCTGCAGGAGGCCATCGACACCGCGGCGCGGCACGCGTTTGACCTGGCAGCCGAGATCCCGTTGCGGGCACGGCTTTTCCGCGTCAGCGACGAGGAACACGTGCTGGTGGCCGTGGCCCACCATATCGCCGCCGACGGCTGGTCGCTGACCCCGCTGACCCGTGATCTGGGGGTGGCCTATGCCAGCCGGTGTGCGGGGCAAGCCCCCGACTGGGCGCCGTTGGCGGTGCAGTATGCCGATTACACGCTGTGGCAGCGCGCGCAGTTTGGTGATCTGGCCGATAGCCACAGCCCCATCGCCGCGCAGCTGGCCTACTGGGAGCAGGCCCTGGCCGGGATGCCCGAGCGCCTGGTGCTTCCCACCGATCGGCCCTATCCACCGGTTGCTGATCACCGCGGCGCCAGTGTGGCGGTGGCATGGCGGGCGGAGCTGCAGCAGCAGATTCGTCGGGTGGCCCGCGAGCACAACGCGACCAGTTTCATGGTGATGCAGGCCGCCCTGGCGGCGCTGCTGTCCAAGATCAGCGCCAGCCCCGAGGTGGCCGTGGGGTTCCCGATCGCCGGGCGCTGCGACCCCGCGCTGGATGAGTTGGTGGGGTTTTTCGTCAACACCTTGGTGCTGCGGGTCGAGGTGGCCGGGGATCCGACCGTCGCCGAGCTGCTGGCCCAGGTGCGACGGCGCAGCCTGGCCGCCTACGAACACCAAGACGTGCCCTTTGAGGTGCTCGTCGAGCGGCTCAACCCCACCCGAAGCCTGACCCATCACCCGCTGGTGCAGGTGATGTTGGCCTGGCAGAACCTGCCCGGGCACACCAGCGACCCCGCCGCCGGGTTGGCCTTGGGTGACCTGCAGGTCACCCAGATGCCGCTAGACACCCACACCGCCCGCATGGACCTGTCGTTTTCTTTGGCGGAACGCTGGACCCAGGCCGGTGAACCCGCCGGGATTGGCGGGGCGGTGGAATTTCGTACCGACGTGTTCGACACCGCCAGCATCCAAACATTGATCCAGCGGTTACAGCGGGTGGTGGAGGCCATGACCGCCGACCCCACCCGGCGGCTCTCGGCGATCGATGTGCTCGATGCCGATGAGCACGCCCGCCTCGATGCGATCGGCAACCGCGCGGTCTTGACCCAGCCCACGACCGAGGTGTCAATTCCAGCGTTGTTCGACGCGCAAGTCGCCCGCACACCCGAGGCGGTGGCGCTGACCTTCGACGGCCGCTCCATGACGTACCGGGAACTCGAGGAGGCCGCCAACCGGTTGGCGCACCTGCTAGCCGCCCAGGGCGCGGGCCCCGGTAAGTGTGTGGCGCTGCTGTTTACCCGGTCCGCCGACGCCATCGTCGCGATGCTGGCGGTGCTCAAGACCGGGGCGGCGTATCTGCCGATCGACTCGGCGGTGCCGGCCGCCCGCATCCGGTTCGTGCTCAAGGATGCCGCGCCGGTGGCCGCGATCACCGCGGCGGACTTGCGGTCGCGGCTGGAGGGGTGTGACCTGCCGGTCATCGATATCAACGACCCCGCGGTGGACACCCAACCCAGCACCGCATTACCGGCACCCGCGGCAGATGACTTCGCCTACCTCATCTACACCTCGGGCACCACCGGAGTCCCCAAAGGCGTGGCGATCACCCATCACAACGTGACCCAGCTGTTGGCGTCGTTGGATGCCGGCCTGCCGTGTGCGGGGGTGTGGCCGCTGTGTCATTCCTTGGCCTTCGACGTCTCGGTGTGGGAGATCTTCGGCGCGCTGTTGCGTGGGGGGCGCGTGGTGGTGGTGCCCGAGGATGTGGCCGGCTCACCGGAGGACTTCCACGCCTTACTGGTGACCGAACAGGTCACCGTGCTCACCCAAACCCCGTCGGCGGTGGCCGCACTTTCCCCGCAGGGGTTGGAGTCGACGGCGCTGGTGATGGCCGGTGAGGCCTGCCCGGCTGAGGTGGTGGAGCGGTGGGCGCCCGGGCGGGTGATGATCAACGCCTACGGCCCCACCGAGACAACGATGTGTGTGGCGATCAGTGCGCCGTTGACCCCGGGGTCGGGGGCGGTGCCGATCGGTGCGCCGGTGCCGACCGCGGCGTTGTTCGTGCTGGATGGGTGGTTACGGCCGGCGCCGGCCGGTGTGGTCGGCGAGTTGTATGTGGCCGGCCGCGGGGTGGGCGTCGGATATGTCGGCCGGACGGGGTTGACCGCCTCACGGTTTGTGGCCTGCCCATTCGGGGCGCCCGGGGCGCGGATGTATCGCACCGGCGATCTGGTGTCTTGGCGCGCTGACGGACAGCTGCAGTATCTGGGGCGCGCCGATGAGCAGGTCAAAATCCGCGGGTACCGCATCGAACCCGGTGAAGTCCAGGCCGCACTGGCCGGGCTCGACGGCGTGGAACAGGCGGTGGTCATCGCCCGCGAAGACCGCCCCGGCGACAAACGCCTGGTGGCCTATGTCACCGGCACCGCCGACCCCGCCGCGATCCGCGCCGCGCTGGCCGAGCGGCTACCCGCCTACATGGTGCCCGCCGCGGTGGTGGTGCTGGACAAGTTGCCGTTGACGGTCAACGGCAAACTCGACACCCGCGCCCTACCCGCACCCGACTATTGCGATGGTGATCGGTACCGCGCCCCGGCCACCGCGGTCGAAGAGATCCTGGCCGGCATCTACGCCCAGGTCCTCGGGCTGGAGCGGGCCGGGGTCGACGACTCATTCTTCGACCTGGGTGGGGACAGCATCTTATCGATGCAGGTGGTGGCCCGCGCCCGGGCAGCCGGTCTGACGTGTCGCCCGCGCGACATCTTCGTCGAGCAGACCGTTGCCCGGCTGGCCGGGGTGGCCGGGGTGGCCGGCGGTCCGGGTGGCCTGATCGATGAGGGTGTCGGGCCGGTGGTGGCCACCCCGATCATGTGCTGGCTGCACGGCGTGGATGGCCCGGTGGAGCAGTTCAACCAGACGGTGCTGGTACAGGCTCCGGCGGGGGTCAGCGAGGCCGACGTGGTGGTGGTGTTGCAGGCCTTGCTGGATCGGCATGCCATGCTGCGGCTCCGCGTCGATGACGACGGCGCTGGGGGGTGGTCGTTACAGGTGCCCGAGGCGGGTGCGGTGGATGCGCGTGGGTGCCTGCACGCGGTGGAGGTGTTGTCCGATGAGGCGCTGGTGGGGGCGCGGTCACGGTTGAACCCGGCCGCCGGGGTGATGCTGAGCGCGCTGTGGGTGGCGTCCACGGGCCAGCTGGCGTTGATCGTTCACCATCTGGCCGTCGACGGGGTGTCGTGGCGGATTTTGCTGGGTGACCTGAACACCGCCTGGGCCCAGCATCGTGGCGGGCAGCAGGTGGTGTTGCCGGCGGCGGGGACGTCGTTTGCCCGGTGGGCGGCGCTGCTGGCTGAGCACGCGCGCCGCCCGGAAGTCGTGGACCAGGCGGACGCCTGGAAGCAGGTGGCGGCGGTGTCGGCCGCGCTGCCGGCGGTGCGCCCCGAGGTGGATACGTTTGCCACGGCCGGCCACCTGTCGGTGTCGCTGGATGTCGAGACCACCCGGATGCTGCTCGGTGAGGTGCCGGCGGCGTTTCATGCCGGGGTGCACGACATCCTTTTGATCGCGTTCGGGTTGGCGGTGGCGGAGTTTTTGGGCAACGGCAGCGCGCCGATCGGTATCGACGTCGAGGGCCATGGGCGCCACGAGGAACTGGCCGCCGATGTTGACCTGTCGCACACCGTGGGGTGGTTTACGACCAAATACCCGGTGTCGTTGGCGGTGGGTGGGCTGTCCTGGGCGCAGGTGCTGGGCGGCGAGGCGGCGCTGGGGGCGGTGATCAAGGACGCCAAAGAGCAGCTTCGGGCCCTGCCGGATCCCCTGACCTATGGTGTGCTGCATTATCTGAACACCGATGTTGACCTGGCCGGCTTCGACCCGCCGGTCGGGTTTAACTATCTGGGGCGCCTGGGCGCCCCGGCGGGCGACGGGTCCGGTGATGTTTGGCGGATCTGCCAGGAAGGTCTGTCATTTACCGGTGCCAGCGCGGCGGTGCCTATGCCGCTGGTGCATACCGTGGAGCTCAATGCTGGCACCGTCGATACCGACGCCGGCCCGCACCTGCACGCCGCCTGGATGTGGGCGCCATCCGCCCTTGATCGCGCGCAGGTCACCCGGCTGAGCCGGTTGTGGTTTGACGCCCTGGCCGGCATCTGCGCGCATGTGCGAGGTGGTGGGGGCGGGTTGACGCCCTCCGATATCGCGCCTGCCCGCCTGAGCCAGCAGCAGATCGATGAGCTGCAGCGGCAATACCGGATCGCTGACGTTTTGCCGTTGACCCCCTTGCAGCAGGGACTGCTCTTTCACGCCAGCACCGCGCAGGGCAGCGACGATGATCTGTATGCGGTGCAGCTGGATATCACGTTAAGCGGTCGGCTCGATCAGCACCGGCTGCGCGATGCGGTGCAAGCGGTGGTCAACCGGCATCCAAACCTGGCGGCCCGATTCTGCGAACAGTTTGACCAACCGGTGCAGATCATCCCGGCTGATCCCGTGGTGGAGTGGCGCTATGTCGACCTTGACGGCGGCGCCGCCCCCGATGAGCAGATCGAGCAGCTCTGCGCCGCCGAACGCGCCGCGGTCTGCGACCTGGCCCACCCGCCGGCTTTTCGGGTGGCGTTGATCCGCACCGCACCAGACCGGCACCGGTTTGTGCTGACTAATCACCACATCGTGCTCGATGGCTGGTCGCTGCCGATCCTGCTGCAGGAGATATTCGCCGGCTATTACGGGCAGCGGTTGCCCGCGGCCGCGCCGTATCGCAGCTTTATTACCTGGCTGGCCGATCGCGACCTTGATGCCGCTCACGCAGCCTGGCGCGAGGTGCTGGCGGGTTTTGACACCCCCACCTTGGTGGGTCCGCCAGGCCGGTTAGGGCTCGGGCGGCGAGGCGTTACCTCGTATCGGGTGCCCGAGCAGACCACGCGGGCCCTTAACGAGCTGGCCCGCTCGCACCACACCACCGTCAACACCGTGCTGCACGGTGCCTGGGCGCAGCTGCTGATGTGGCTGACCGGCCACCGCGATGTCGCCTTCGGCGTCGCGGTCTCGGGGCGGCCAGCCGACGTGTCCGGCGCGGAATCGATGGTGGGCCTGTTGATCAACACGGTGCCGGTGCGCGCGGATATCACCGCGGCAACCACCACCGCCGACCTGCTCGACCAACTGCAACGCGCCCACACCAAGACCCTTGAGCACCAACACCTGGCGCTTAGCGAGATCCACCGCATCACCGGCCGCGACCAACTGTTCGACACCCTGTTCGTGTTCGAGAACTATCCGGTCGACACCAGCGCATTGTCAGGCCTCGATGGGTTGAACATCACCGAGTTCACCAGCCGCGAATCCACCGACTACCCGCTGACGATGCAAGCCATGCCCGGTCACGAACTGGGCTTGCGCCTCGAATGCGACACCGATGTGTTCGACGCGGAAAGCATCCAAACACTGATCCAGGGGTTCCGGCGGGTGTTGGTGGCTATGACCGCCGACCCCACCCGGCGGTTGTCGTCGATGGATGTGCTGGATGCCGGTGAGCACGCCCGCTTGGATGGGTGGGGTAATCGCGCGGTGTTGACTCAGTCGGCACCGGCGGCGGTGTCGGTTCCGGTGTTGTTCGCCGAACACGTGGCCCGCGCCCCTGAGGTGGTGGCGATCAGCTTCGAGGGCCGCTCACTGACGTACCGTGATCTCGAGGAGGCCGCGAACCGGTTGGCCCACCTGCTGACCGGCCGGGGTGTGGGGCCGGGGCAGTGTGTGGCGCTGCTGTTGGAGCGCTCAGCCCAGGCCGTCGTGGCCATGCTGGCGGTGTTGAAGACCGGGGCGGCTTACCTGGCGATCGACCCCGCGCTGCCCGATGCGCGGATCGAATTCATGCTCGCCGATGCCGCGCCGACCGCCGCGATCACCACGGCGGGCCTGCGGTCGCGGCTGGACGGGTGTGACCTGCCGGTCATCGATATCAACGACGCCACGGTGGACAGCTACCCGTGCACGGGCTTGCCGGTACCCGCCCCGGATGACGTCGCCTACCTCATTTACACCTCGGGCACCACCGGTGTCCCTAAAGGGGTGCCCATCACCCACCACAACCTGACCCATTTGGCGGAGTCATTGCCCACACACCTGCCGGCGGCGCAGGTGTGGACGCAGTGCCACTCCTATGCTTTCGACTTCTCGGTGTGGGAGATCTGGGCTGCGCTGTTGGGTGGGGGGCGGCTGGTGGTGGTGCCCGAGTCGGTGGCCGGCTCACCGGACGATTTCCACGACCTGCTGATCAGTGAACAGGTCAATGTGCTCACCCAAACCCCGTCGGCGGTGACCGCACTGTGCCCGCAGGGGTTGGAGTCGGTGGCGTTGCTGCTCGGTGGTGAGGCCTGCCCGGCCGAGGTGGTGGATCAGTGGGCGCCCGGCCGGGTGGTGATCAACGCCTACGGCCCCACCGAGGCCACGGTGTATGCGTCGATGAGCGCGCCGCTGTCGGTCGGGGCCGGTGTGGTGCCGATCGGCGCGGCGGTATCGACCGCGGCGCTGTTCGTCCTCGACGGGTGGTTACGGCCGGCGCCGGCCGGGGTGGTCGGGGAGTTGTATGTGGCCGGCCGCGGCGTGGGCGTCGGCTATGTGGGCCGGGCGGGGTTGACCGCGGCGCGGTTTGTGGCGTGTCCGTTCGGGGGGCCCGGGGCGCGGATGTATCGCACCGGGGATCTGGTGCGGTGGCGCGCCGATGGGCAGCTGGACTATCTGGGGCGCGCCGATGAGCAGGTCAAGATCCGCGGGTATCGCATCGAGCCCGGTGAAGTCCAGGCAGCATTAAGTGGGCTGGATGGGGTGGAGCAGGCGGTGGTGATCGCCCGCGAGGACCGTCCCGGCGATAAGCGCCTGGTGGGGTATGTGACCGGGACCGCGGACCCGGCCGGGGTGCGCGCCGCGCTGGCCGAGCGGCTCCCGGCCTATATGGTGCCGGCCGCGGTGGTGGCGCTCGACGCGCTGCCGCTAACGGTCAACGGCAAACTCGACACCCGCGCCCTGCCGGCACCCGACTACCACGACACCGATCATTACCGCGCCCCGGCCAGCCCCACCGAGGAAATCCTGGCCGGCATCTACGCCCGGGTCCTCGGTGTCGAACGCGTCGGGGTCGATGACTCGTTTTTCGAGCTGGGTGGGGATTCGCTGTCGGCGATGCGCCTGGTCGCCGCGGTCAACACCGGCCTGGACGCCGGCCTTGCGGTGCGCGCCGTGTTTGAGGCGCCCACGGTTGCCCAGTTGGCGCCCCGTATCGGTGCGGATGGGGGTCGGCTGGAGCCGTTGGTGGCTGGCCAGCGGCCCGCGGTGGTTCCGTTGTCGTTTGCGCAGAGCCGGTTGTGGTTTATCGACCAGTTGCAGGGGCCCTCCCCGGTCTACAACATGGCGGTGGGGTTGCGGCTGGGCGGGCGCCTGGATGCCGACGCGTTGGGTGCCGCACTCGCCGATGTGGTGGACCGCCATGAGAGCCTGCGGACGCTGTTCCCGGCGGTCGAGGGGATACCGCGGCAGCTGGTGGTGCCGCCCGAGCGGGCCGACTTGGGTTGGGACGTCGTCGATGCCACCGGATGGCCGGTAAGCCGACTGGGTGAGGCCATCGAGGAAACGGCGCGTCACAGTTTTGACCTGGCCGCCGAGATCCCGTTACGGGCACGGCTTTTCCGCGTCGGCGACGATGAACACGTGCTGGTGGCCGCGGTGCACCATATCGCCGCGGACGGCTGGTCGATCACCCCGCTGGTGGCTGATCTGGGGGTGGCCTATGCCAGCCGGTGCGCGGGGCGGGCCCCCGGCTGGGCGCCGTTGGCGGTGCAGTATGTCGATTACACGCTGTGGCAGCGCGCGCAGCTGGGTGATCTCGAGGACAGCGATAGCCGCATCGCGGAGCAGCTGGCCTACTGGGAGGAGGCCCTGGCCGGGATGCCCGAACACCTTGATCTGCCCACCGATCGGCCCTATCCGCCGGTTGCTGATCAACGCGGCGCCAGGGTGGTGGTGGATTGGCCGGCGGCGCTGCAGCAGCGGGTGCGCGGGGTGGCCGGTGAGCACAACGCGACCGGTTTCATGGTGATCCAGGCCGCCCTGGCGGTGCTGCTAGCCAAGCTCAGCGCGAGTTCTGATGTGGCGGTCGGGTTCCCGATCGCCGGGCGCCGCGACCCCGCCCTGGATGAGCTGGTCGGGTTTTTCGTCAACACCTTGGTGCTGCGGGTGGATCTGGCCGGGGATCCCAGTGTCGCCGAGCTGCTGGCCCAGGTGCGAGGGCGCAGCCTGGCCGCCTACGAGCACCAAGACGTGCCGTTTGAGGTGCTGGTGGAGCGGCTCAATCCCACCCGATCCCTGACGCATCACCCGCTGGTGCAGGTGATGTTGGCCTGGCAGAACCTGCCCGGGCACATCAGCGAGCCCGCCGCCGGGTTGGCGTTGGGTGATCTGCAGGTCACCCAGATGCCGGTGGACACCCACACCGCCCGCATGGACCTGTCGTTTTCTTTGGCGGAACGCTGGACCGAGGCCGGTGAGCCCGCCGGGATCGGTGGGGCGGTGGAATTTCGCACCGATGTGTTCGACGCGGAAAGCATCCAAACACTGATCCAGCGGTGGCGGCGGGTGCTAGAGGCTATGACCGCCGACCCCACCCGGCGGCTCTCGGCGATGGATGTGCTCGAGGAGAGTGAGCACGCCCGCTTGGATGGGTGGGGTAATCGCGCGGTGTTGACTCAGTCGGCACCGGCGGCGGTGTCGGTTCCGGTGTTGTTCGCCGAACACGTGGCCCGCGCCCCTGAGGTGGTGGCGATCAGCTTCGAGGGCCGCTCACTGACGTACCGTGATCTCGAGGAGGCCGCGAACCGGTTGGCCCACCTGCTGACCGGCCGGGGTGTGGGGCCGGGGCAGTGTGTGGCGCTGCTGTTGGAGCGCTCAGCCCAGGCCGTCGTGGCCATGCTGGCGGTGTTGAAGACCGGGGCGGCTTACCTGGCGATCGACCCCGCGCTGCCCGATGCGCGGATCGAATTCATGCTCGCCGATGCCGCGCCGACCGCCGCGATCACCACGGCGGGCCTGCGGTCGCGGCTGGACGGGTGCGACCTGCCGGTCATCGATATCAACGACGCCACGGTGGACAGCTACCCGTGCACGGGCTTGCCGGTACCCGCCCCGGATGACGTCGCCTACCTCATTTACACCTCGGGCACCACCGGTGTCCCTAAAGGGGTGCCCATCACCCACCACAACCTGACCCATTTGGCGGAGTCATTGCCCACACACCTGCCGGCGGCGCAGGTGTGGACGCAGTGCCACTCCTATGCTTTCGACTTCTCGGTGTGGGAGATCTGGGCTGCGCTGTTGGGTGGGGGGCGGCTGGTGGTGGTGCCCGAGTCGGTGGCCGGCTCACCGGACGATTTCCACGACCTGCTGATCAGTGAACAGGTCAATGTGCTCACCCAAACCCCGTCGGCGGTGACCGCACTGTGCCCGCAGGGGTTGGAGTCGGTGGCGTTGCTGCTCGGTGGTGAGGCCTGCCCGGCCGAGGTGGTGGATCAGTGGGCGCCCGGCCGGGTGGTGATCAACGCCTACGGCCCCACCGAGGCCACGGTGTATGCGTCGATGAGCGCGCCGCTGTCGGTCGGGGCCGGTGTGGTGCCGATCGGCGCGGCGGTATCGACCGCGGCGCTGTTCGTCCTCGACGGGTGGTTACGGCCGGCGCCGGCCGGGGTGGTCGGGGAGTTGTATGTGGCCGGCCGCGGCGTGGGCGTCGGCTATGTGGGCCGGGCGGGGTTGACCGCGGCGCGGTTTGTGGCGTGTCCGTTCGGGGGGCCCGGGGCGCGGATGTATCGCACCGGGGATCTGGTGCGGTGGCGCGCCGATGGGCAGCTGGACTATCTGGGGCGCGCCGATGAGCAGGTCAAGATCCGCGGGTATCGCATCGAGCCCGGTGAAGTCCAGGCAGCATTAAGTGGGCTGGATGGGGTGGAGCAGGCGGTGGTGATCGCCCGCGAGGACCGTCCCGGCGATAAGCGCCTGGTGGGGTATGTGACCGGGACCGCGGACCCGGCCGGGGTGCGCGCCGCGCTGGCCGAGCGGCTCCCGGCCTATATGGTGCCGGCCGCGGTGGTGGCGCTCGACGCGCTGCCGCTAACGGTCAACGGCAAACTCGACACCCGCGCCCTGCCGGCACCCGACTACCACGACACCGATCATTACCGCGCCCCGGCCAGCCCCACCGAGGAAATCCTGGCCGGCATCTACGCCCGGGTCCTCGGTGTCGAACGCGTCGGGGTCGATGACTCGTTTTTCGAGCTGGGTGGGGACAGTATCTTGTCGATGCAGGTGGTGGCGCGGGCCCGTCTCGCCGGTGTGGTGTTTAGGCCGCGCGATGTTTTCGTGGAGCAGACCGTGGCCCGGCTGGCCCGGGTGGCCGGGGTGGTCGACGGTGCGGGTGGCGTGGTCGATGAGGGTGTCGGGCCGGTGGTCGCGACCCCAATCATGTGCTGGCTGCACAGCGTGGAGGGCCCGGTTGAGCAGTTCAACCAGACGGTGGTGGTCCAGGCTCCGGTGGGGGTGACCGAGGCCGACGTGGTGGTGGTGTTGCAGGCCTTGCTGGATCGGCATGCCATGTTGCGGCTGCGCGTCGATGATGATGGCGCCGGGGGGTGGTCGTTAAGGGTGCTCGAGGTGGGGTCGGTGGATGCGCGCGGGTGCCTGCACGCGGTGGAGGTGTTGTCCGATGCGGCGGTGGTGGGGGCGCGGTCGCGGTTGAACCCGGCCGCCGGAGTGATGCTGAGCGCGTTGTGGGTGGTCTCCACCGGTCAGCTGGTGTTGATCGTTCACCATCTGGCTGTTGATGGGGTGTCGTGGCGGATTGTGCTGGAGGACCTCAACATCGCCTGGGCCCAACATGACAGCGGACAACCCGTAGCCCTGCCAGTGGGGGGGACGTCGTTTGCCCGGTGGGCGTCGCTGCTGGCTGAGCACGCGCGCCACCCAGAAGTCGTTGGCCGGGCGGAGGCGTGGCGGCAGGTCGCGGCGGTGTCCGCCGCGCTGCCGGCGGTGCAACCCGCGGTGGATACGTTTGCCACTGCTGGGCAGTTGTCGGTGTCGCTGGATGTGGAGACGACCCGGATGCTTTTGGGTGAGGTGCCGGTGGCGTTTCATGCCGGGGTGGGCGACATCTTGTTGATCGCGTTCGGGTTGGCGGTGGCGGAGTTTTTGGGCAGCGGCAGCGCGCCGATCGGTATCGACGTCGAGGGCCATGGGCGCCACGAGGAACTGGCCCCCGATATTGACTTGTCACGCACCGTGGGGTGGTTTACTACCAAGTATCCGGTGTCGTTGGCGGTGGGGGGGCTGCGTTGGGCGCAGGTGGTGGCCGGTGAGGCGGCGTTGGGGGTGGTGATCAAGGACGCCAAAGAACAGCTTCGGGTCCTGCCGGATCCGCTGACTTATGGTGTGCTGCGCTATTTGAACACCGATGTTGACCTGACCGGGTCCGACCCGCCGATCGGGTTTAACTATCTGGGGCGTCTAGGTGGCCCGGCAGCCGACCTTTCTGGTGATTTGTGGCGGGTCTGCCAAGACGGCTTGTCGGCCACCGCCGTGGCCGCGGCGCTGTCCATGCCGCTGGGGCACACCGTGGAGCTCAACGCCGGCACCATGGACACCGACACCGGCCCGCGCCTGCACGCCAACTGGACGTGGGCGCCCTCGGCACTTGATCGCGCGCAGGTCACCCGGCTTAGCCGGTTGTGGTTTGAGGCCCTGGCCGGCATCTGCGCGCATGTGCGCGGTGGTGGGGGCGGGTTGACCCCGTCTGATGTCGCGCTTGCCCGTCTGAGCCAGCAGCAGATCGACGAGCTCGAGCGGCAATATGCGGATCGCTGACGTACTGCCGCTGACCCCCCTGCAGCAGGGACTGCTCTTCCACGCTGGCACCGCGGACACCAACGGCGACGATGTGTATGCGGCGCAGCTGGATATCACGTTAAGCGGCCCGCTCGACCCGCACCGGCTGCGCGATGCGGTGCAAGCGGTGGTCAACCGGCATCCGAACCTGGCGGCCCGATTCGAACAGTTCGACGAGCCGGTGCAGATCATCCCGGCTGATCCCGTGGTGCCCTGGCGGTATGTCGACCTTAGCGGGGGCGACCTGGACCCTGATGAGCAGATCCAGCGGTTGTACGCCGCCGAACGCGCCGCAGTCTGCGATCTGGCCGACCAGCCGGCTTTTCGGGTGGCGTTGATCCGCACCGCACCAGACCGGCACCGGTTTGTGCTCACCTATCACCACATCGTGGTGGATGGCTGGTCGCTGCCGATCCTGTTGCGGGAAATATTCGCCAGCTATCACGGGCAGCGGTTGCCCGCGGCCGGGTCGTATCGCAGCTTTGTTACCTGGCTGGCCGATCGAGACCTCGATGCCGCCCACGCGGCGTGGCGTGAGGCGTTGTCCGGCTTTGACACCCCCACCTTGGTGGGTTCGCCAGGCCGGTTAGGGCTGGGGCGGCGAGGCGTTGCGTCGTTTCGGGTACCCGAGCAGACCACGCGGGCGCTTAACGAGCTGGCCCGCTCGCACCACACCACCGTCAACATCGTGCTGCAGGGCGCCTTCGCGCAGCTGCTGTGCTGGCTGACCGGCCACCACGATGTCGCCTTCGGCGCCACGGTCTCGGGGCGGCCAGCCGAGGTGGCCGGCGCGGAATCGATGGTGGGCCTGTTGATCAACACGGTGCCGGTGCGGGCGAACATCACGCCGGCAACCACCACCACCGACCTGCTCGACCAACTACAAAGCGCCCACAACGACACACTCGAGCACCAGCACCTGGCGCTCAGCGAGATCCACCGCATCACCGGCCACGACCAACTGTTCGACACCCTTTTCGTGTTCGAGAACTACCCGATCGACACCGCCGCGCCGGTGGGCGTCGACGGGTTGGCCATCACCGAGTTCACCAGCCGCGAATACAACCACTACCCGCTTTCGCTAGTGGCCCTGCCGGGCCACGACCTGGGCCTTCGCGTCGAATTCGACACCGATGTTTTCGACGCGGCCGGCATCGAAACGCTGATCGAGCGGTTGCAGAAGGTGTTGGTGGCGATGACCGCCGACCCGGCACGGCGGTTGTCGTCGATGGATGTGCTCGATGAGGCTGAGCACGCCCGCCTGGATGAGATCGGCAACCGCGCGGTGTTGACCCAGCCGGCACCGGCCGCGGTGTCGATTCCGGTGTTGTTCGCCGCGCAGGTGGCGCGTACACCCGAGGCGGTGGCGGTGACCTTCGAGGGCCGCTCCATGACGTACCGGGAACTCGAGGAGGCCGCTAACCGGTTGGCGCACCTTTTGGTCGCTCAGGGGGCGGGCCCGGGTGAGTGTGTGGCGCTGCTGTTTACCCGGTCGGTCGAGGCGATCGTGGCGATTTTGGCGGTGCTGAAAACCGGGGCGGCGTATTTGCCGATCGACCCGGCGGTGCCGGCGGCGCGGATCGGGTTCATGGTCGCTGACGCCGCGCCGATCGCCGCGATCACCACCGCAGGGTTGGCCGACCGGCTGGGCGGCCATGATCGGCTGGTCATCATTGTCAATGACCCCGCTGTTGACAGCCAACTCAGCACCGCACTGCCGGCGCCGGCCCCCGAGGACATCGCCTACATCATCTACACCTCGGGCACTACCGGTGTCCCCAAGGGGGTGGCCATCACCCACCGCAACGTCATCCAGCTGCTGGAGGCACTGGACGCCGACCTGCCGCCGGCGGGGGTGTGGACGCAGTGGCATTCCCTGGCCTTCGACGTCTCGGTATGGGAGATCTGGGGCGCGCTGCTGCGCGGTGGGCGGCTGGTGGTGGTGCCCGAGTCGGTGGCCCGTTCACCAGACGATTTCCACGACCTGCTCATCAGTGAACAGGTCAGTGTCTTAAGCCAGACCCCTTCGGGGTTTTATGCGCTGCAAACCGCCGATGCGCTACATCCCGAGCGGGGACATCAGCTCAAGCTCGAGACTGTGGTGTTCGCCGGCGAAGCGCTGGAACCACAGCGTCTTCGGACGTGGTTGGACAACCACCCGGGTTTACCGCGCCTGATCAACATGTATGGCACCACCGAGACGACGGTGCATGCCTCGTTTCGGGAGATCGTCGACGGCGATGTCGACAGCCATGCCAGCCCCATCGGGGTGCCGTTGGCCCATCTTGGGTTTTTTGTGCTGGATGGGTGGTTGCGGGCGGTGCCGGCGGGGGTGGTCGGGGAATTGTATGTGGCCGGTGCCGGGGTGGGGTATGGGTATCTGCGCCGGGCCGGGTTGACTGGGTCGCGGTTTGTGGCGTGTCCGTTCGGGGGGCCGGGGGCGCGGATGTATCGCACCGGGGATCTGGTGCGGTGGGGGGCTGATGGGCAGCTGGACTATCTGGGGCGCGCCGATGAGCAGGTCAAGATCCGCGGGTATCGCATCGAGCCCGGTGAAGTCCAGGCAGCATTAAGTGGGCTGGATGGGGTGGAGCAGGCGGTGGTGATCGCCCGCGAGGACCGTCCCGGCGATAAGCGCCTGGTGGGTTATGTGACCGGGACCGCGGACCCGGCCGGGATCCGCGCTGCGCTGGCCGAGCGGCTGCCGGTGTATATGGTTCCGGCCGCGGTGGTGGCGCTCGACGCGCTGCCGTTGACGGTCAACGGCAAACTCGACAAACGGGCCCTGCCCGCACCGGAGTATCAGGACACCGATCGTTATCGCGCCCCGGCCAGCCCCACCGAGGAGATCCTGGCCGGCATCTACGCCCGGGTGCTCGGGCTGGAGCGGGTCGGGGTTGATGACTCGTTTTTCGACCTGGGTGGGGATTCGCTGTCGGCGATGCGCCTGGTCGCCGCGGTCAACACCGGCCTGGACGCCGGCCTTGCGGTGCGCGCCGTGTTTGAGGCGCCCACGGTTGCCCAGTTGGCGCCCCGTATCGGTGGGGATGGGGGTGGGCTTGCGCCGTTGGTGGCTGGCCGGCGGCCCGCGGTGGTTCCGTTGTCGTTTGCGCAGAGCCGGTTGTGGTTTATCGACCAGTTGCAGGGGCCCTCGCCGATCTACAACATGGCGGTGGGGTTGCGGCTGGGCGGGCGCCTTGATGCCGACGCGTTGGGTGCGGCGCTGGCCGATGTGGTGGGCCGCCATGAGAGCCTGCGGACGCTGTTCCCGGCGGTCGAGGGGATACCCCGGCAGCTGGTGGTGCCGGTCGAGCGGGCCGACTTGGGTTGGGGCGTCGTCGATGCCACCGGCTGGCCGGCAAGCCGACTGGGTGGGGCCATCGACACCGCGGCGCGCTACAGTTTTGACCTGGCAGCCGAGATCCCGTTGCGGGCACGGCTTTTCCGCCTCGCCGACGAGGAGCACGTGCTGGTGGCCGTGGTGCACCATATCGCCGCGGATGGCTGGTCGATCACCCCGCTGGTGCGTGATCTGGGGGTGGCCTATGCCAGCCGGTGCGCGGGGCAAGCCCCCGACTGGGCCGATTTGGCGGTGCAGTATGTCGATTACACGCTGTGGCAGCGCGCGCAGCTTGGCGATCTGGCCGATAGCCACAGCCGCATCGCCGCGCAGCTGGCCTACTGGGAGGAGGCCCTGGCCGGGATGCCCGAGCGCCTGGTGCTGCCCACCGATCGGCCCTATCCGCCGGTCGCCGATTACCGCGGCGCCAGGGTGGTGGTGGATTGGCCGGCGGCGCTGCAGCAGCGGGTGCGCGGGGTGGCCCGCGAGCACAACGCGACCGGTTTCATGGTGATCCAGGCTGCCCTGGCGGTGCTGCTGTCCAAGATCAGCGCCAGCCCCGAGGTGGCGGTGGGGTTCCCGATCGCCGGGCGCCGCGACCCCGCGCTGGATGAGTTGGTGGGGTTTTTCGTCAACACCTTGGTGCTGCGGGTCGATGTGGCCGGTGATCCCAGTGTCGCCGAGGTGGTGGCCCAGGTGCGAGGGCGCAGCCTGGCCGCCTACGAGCACCAAGACGTGCCCTTTGAGGTGCTCGTCGAGCGGCTCAACCCCACCCGATCCCTGACCCATCACCCGCTGGTGCAGGTGATGTTGGCCTGGCAGAACTTCCCCGGGCACGACAATGACCCCGCCGCCGGGTTGGCGTTGGGGGATCTGCAGGTCACGCCGCTGCCGGTGGACACCCGCACCGCCCGCATGGACCTGTCGTTTTCTTTGGCGGAACGCTGGACCGAGGCCGGTGAGCCCGCCGGGATCGGCGGGACGGTGGAATTTCGCACCGACGTGTTCGACACCGAAAGCATCGAAGCCCTCATCGAGCGGTTGCGGCGGGTGCTAGAGGCCATGACCGCCGACCCGGCACGGCGGTTGTCGTCGATGGATGTGCTCGATGAGGCTGAGCACGCCCGCCTGGATGAGATCGGCAACCGCGCGGTGTTGACCCAGCCGGCACCGGCCGCGGTGTCGATTCCGGTGTTGTTCGCCGCGCAGGTGGCGCGTACACCCGAGGCGGTGGCGGTGACCTTCGAGGGCCGCTCCATGACGTACCGGGAACTCGAGGAGGCCGCTAACCGGTTGGCGCACCTTTTGGTCGCTCAGGGGGCGGGCCCGGGTGAGTGTGTGGCGCTGCTGTTTACCCGGTCGGTCGAGGCGATCGTGGCGATTTTGGCGGTGCTGAAAACCGGGGCGGCGTATTTGCCGATCGACCCGGCGGTGCCGGCGGCGCGGATCGGGTTCATGGTCGCTGACGCCGCGCCGATCGCCGCGATCACCACCGCAGGGTTGGCCGACCGGCTGGGCGGCCATGATCGGCTGGTCATCATTGTCAATGACCCCGCTGTTGACAGCCAACTCAGCACCGCACTGCCGGCGCCGGCCCCCGAGGACATCGCCTACATCATCTACACCTCGGGCACTACCGGTGTCCCCAAGGGGGTGGCCATCACCCACCGCAACGTCATCCAGCTGCTGGAGGCACTGGACGCCGACCTGCCGCCGGCGGGGGTGTGGACGCAGTGGCATTCCCTGGCCTTCGACGTCTCGGTATGGGAGATCTGGGGCGCGCTGCTGCGCGGTGGGCGGCTGGTGGTGGTGCCCGAGTCGGTGGCCCGTTCACCAGACGATTTCCACGACCTGCTCATCAGTGAACAGGTCAGTGTCTTAAGCCAGACCCCTTCGGGGTTTTATGCGCTGCAAACCGCCGATGCGCTACATCCCGAGCGGGGACATCAGCTCAAGCTCGAGACTGTGGTGTTCGCCGGCGAAGCGCTGGAACCACAGCGTCTTCGGACGTGGTTGGACAACCACCCGGGTTTACCGCGCCTGATCAACATGTATGGCACCACCGAGACGACGGTGCATGCCTCGTTTCGGGAGATCGTCGACGGCGATGTCGACAGCCATGCCAGCCCCATCGGGGTGCCGTTGGCCCATCTTGGGTTTTTTGTGCTGGATGGGTGGTTGCGGGCGGTGCCGGCGGGGGTGGTCGGGGAATTGTATGTGGCCGGTGCCGGGGTGGGGTATGGGTATCTGCGCCGGGCCGGGTTGACTGGGTCGCGGTTTGTGGCGTGTCCGTTCGGGGGGCCGGGGGCGCGGATGTATCGCACCGGGGATCTGGTGCGGTGGGGGGCTGATGGGCAGCTGGACTATCTGGGGCGCGCCGATGAGCAGGTCAAGATCCGCGGGTATCGCATCGAGCCCGGTGAAGTCCAGGCAGCATTAAGTGGGCTGGATGGGGTGGAGCAGGCGGTGGTGATCGCCCGCGAGGACCGTCCCGGCGATAAGCGCCTGGTGGGTTATGTGACCGGGACCGCGGACCCGGCCGGGATCCGCGCTGCGCTGGCCGAGCGGCTGCCGGTGTATATGGTTCCGGCCGCGGTGGTGGCGCTCGACGCGCTGCCGTTGACGGTCAACGGCAAACTCGACAAACGGGCCCTGCCCGCACCGGAGTATCAGGACACCGATCGTTATCGCGCCCCGGCCAGCCCCACCGAGGAGATCCTGGCCGGCATCTACGCCCAGGTGCTCGGGCTGGAGCGGGTCGGGGTTGATGAGTCGTTTTTCGAGCTGGGTGGGGACAGCATTTTGTCGATGCAGGTGGTGGTGCGGGCCGCTCTCGCCGGTGTGGTGTGTAGGCCGCGCGATATTTTCGTCGAGCAGACCGTGGCCCGGCTGGCCCGGGTGGCCCGGGTGGCCGGGGTGGCCGCCGGTGCGGGTGGCCTGATCGATGAGGGTGTCGAGAAGGTGGTGGCCACCCCGATCATGTGCTGGCTGCACAGCGTGGATGGCCCGGTTGAGCAGTTCAACCAGACGGTGGTGGTGCAGGCCCCGGCGCGGGTCACCGAGGCCGATGTGGTGGTGCTGTTACAGGCGTTGCTGGATCGGCATGCCATGTTGCGGCTGCGCGTCGACGACGATGGCGCCGGGGGGTGGTCGTTGACGGTGCCCGAGGTGGGGTCGGTGCATGCGGGCGGGTGCCTGCAAGCGGTGGAGGTGCTATCCGATACGGCGCTGTTGGGGGCACGGTCGCGGTTGAACCCGGCCGCCGGGGTGATGCTGAGCGCGCTGTGGGTGGCCTCCACCGGTCAGCTGGTGTTGATCGTTCACCATCTCGCCGTTGATGGGGTGTCGTGGCGGATTGTGCTGGATGACCTGAACATCGCCTGGGCTCAGCATCGCGGCGGGCAGCAGGTGGCGTTGTCGGCGGCGGGGACGTCGTATGCCCGGTGGGCGTCGCTGCTGGCTGAGTATGCGCACCACCCGCAAGTCGTGGAGCAGGCGGAGGCGTGGCGGCAGGTCGCGGCGACCCCGGCGGCGTTGCCAGCGGTGCGCCCGGAGGTGGATACGTATGAGACCGCCGGGCTCTTGTCGGTGTCGTTGGATGTGGAGACGACCCGGATGCTTTTGGGTGAGGTGCCGGCGGCGTTTCATGCCGGGGTGCACGACATCCTGTTGATCGCGTTCGGGTTGGCGGTGGCGCAGTTTTTGGGCAACCCCGGTGCGCCGATCGGTATCGATGTGGAGGGTCATGGGCGCCAGGAGGAGCTGGGCGCCGAGGTGGACCTGTCCCGCACGGTGGGGTGGTTTACGTCCAAGTATCCGGTGGCGTTGGCGGTGGGGGGGTTGTCCTGGGCGCAGGTGGTGGCCGGTGAGGCGGCGCTGGGGTTGGTGATCAAGGACGCCAAAGAGCAGCTTCGCGTCCTCCCCGATGGCCTGACCTATGGTGTGCTGCGCTATTTGAACACCGAAGTGGATCTGGCCGGATCTGACCCGCCGATCGGGTTTAACTACCTGGGGCGTCTGGGCGCCCCGGCGGCCGAGGTCTCCGATGATTTCTGGCGGGTCTGCCAAGACGGCTGGGTGGTTGCCGGCGCCAGCGCGGCTATACCCCTGCCGCTGGCGCACACCGTGGAGCTCAATGCCAGCACCGTCGACACCGACACCGGCCCGCACCTGCACGCCAACTGGACGTGGGCGCCCTCGGCGCTGGATCGCGCGCAGATCAGCCGGCTCAGCCGGTTGTGGTTTGACGCCCTGGCCGGCATCTGCGCGCATGTGCGCCGCGGTGGGGGCGGGTTGACCCCGTCTGATATCGCGCCTGCCCGGCTGAGCCAGCAGCAGATCGACGAGCTGTGCCAGCAATATCAGGTCGCTGACGTGCTGCCGCTGACCCCGCTGCAGAAGGGGCTGCTGTTTCACGCCAGCACCGTGCAGGGCTCCGGCGACGATGTGTATGCGGTGCAGCTGGATATCACGTTGAGCGGCCCGCTCGACCCGCACCGGCTGCGCGAGGCGGTGCATACGGTGGTGAACCGGCATCCGAACCTGGTGGCCCGATTTTGCGGCCAGTTCGACGAGCCGGTGCAGATCATCCCGGCCGATCCCGCGGCGGGGTGGCGGTATGTCGAGCTGGACGCCGGCGGCGCCGACGTCGAGGAGCAGATCCAGCGGCTGTGTGCCGCCGAACGCGCCGCGGTCTGCGACCTCGCCAACCCGCCGGCTTTTCGGGTGGCGTTGATCCGCACCGCAGTAGATTGGCACCGGATTGTGCTCACCAATCACCACATCTTGATGGATGGCTGGTCGATGCCGATCCTGCTGCGGGAAATATTTGCCAGCTATTACGGGCAGCGGCTGCCCGCGGCCGCGTCGTATCGCAGCTTTGTTACCTGGCTGGCCGGTCGGGATCGCGGTGCCGCCCGCGCGGCCTGGCGAAAGGTGTTGGCCGGCTTTGACACCCCCACCTTGGTGGGTCCGCCGGATCGGTTAGGGCTAGGGCGGCGAGGCATTGAATCGTCTCGGGTGCCTGAGGAGACCACCCGCGCCGTTAGCGAGCTGGCGCGCTCGCACCACACCACCGTCAGCACCGTGCTGCAGGGCGCCTGGGCGTTACTGTTGATGTGGCTGACCGGTCAGCACGATGTCGCCTTCGGCGCCGTGGTCTCGGGGCGGTCAGCCGAGGTGGTCGGCGCGGACTCGATGGTGGGCCTGTTGATCAACACGGTGCCGGTGCGGGCGACCATCACCGCGGCCACCACCACCGCAGACCTGCTGGACCAGCTGCAAAGTGCCCACAACGACACCCTCGAGCACCAGCACCTGGCGCTCAGCGACATGCACCGCATCACCGGCCAGGAAAGATTGTTCGACACCGTTTTCGTGTACGAAAACTACCCGACCGACACCGCGGCGTCGTTGGGCGCCCACGGGCTGGTCATCACCGAGGTCACTAACCGCGACTACTACCACTACCCGCTGACGATCCAAGCCGTGCCGGGCCGCGAACTGGACCTTCGCGTCCAATTTCGCACGGATGTTTTCGACGTGGCCAGCATCGAAGCGCTGATCGAGCGGTTCAAGCGGGTGTTGGTGGCCATGACCGCCGATCCGACGCGGCGGTTGTCGTCAATGGATCTGCTTGATGGGGGTGAGCACGCTCGGCTGGATGGGTGGGGCTACCGGGCGGTGTTGACCCAGCCGGCGACCAGGGCGGTGTCGGCACCCGAATACCACGACACCGGTGGTGGTTATCGCGCCCCGGCTACCCTGGTCGAGCAGATCCTGGCCGGCATCTACGCCCAGGTGCTGGGGGTAGACCGCGTCGGGGTCGATGAGTCGTTTTTCGACCTGGGCGGGGATTCGCTTTCCGCGATGCGGGCGATCGCCGCGATCAACACAGCCCTTGATATCCACCTTGCGGTGCCCACCTTATTCGACGCGCCCTCCGTTAGAAGCTTGAGCCAGCAGTTGGGCAGCATGCCAGCTCGGCGGAAGAAGTTCCCGCCGTGAGCCCGGCCAGCGATCTGTAAGACCACGCCGACGACATCGCGGCCGAGCGAAAGCCCGGGGCCAAGCGGCCCAGTTTTGCGTCCGTGCACGGCCGCAACACCACCGCGACGCTGGCCGCCGCCCCGACCGAGCGCTGAGACACGGACGGTCCTGCTGACAGGGGCGACCGGTTTCCTCGAGCGTTACCTGGCCCTGGAATGGCTGCGGCGGATTGAACTGGCCGACGGCACGGTGATCTGTCTGGTGCGAGCCAAGTCCAACTAGGACACCCCGAGCATGGCGACCCGGCCGTCGCTCCACGGCTGGCCGGCCGCCCGCTACGCGATACTGGAACGAATTGCGCCAACCGGATCCGGTGACATTCTCGGCGCTGACCGGCTGGGAGGCTCCCGACCCGGCGTGGTGGATGACGCAGGGCCCCGGATCTGGTGGTCCGAAGACAAGCCGACGAAGTCACGTTCTTCGCCCGTCAGATCGATGATCTACAACTGGATACCGGTGTGCACCAAGCGATCTCGCGAACAAACGCAATCATGCTGTTTCCGCGACTTCGCCACCACTGATCTAGGAGACCCCGGACAGGATGCAAGGCACTCGGCTCGGTCGGCGCAGCACCGACGGCCCGCGCTGGTATCAACTGGTGTATTGGCTCATCTACCGGCTGGGGCTCATTGTCTGGAAGCGGGCCAGACCACCGGCCGAGCTGGTCGCATTGGTGGAAGGACCCTCGCCGCTGCTGGCGGGTCGCGCTTTGGATCTCGGCTGCGGCACCGGTACCGACACCATCTACCTGGCCAGCCGTAGGCTGGGATGTCAGCGGTGTCGACATGACGCCCAGGGCGTTGGCGATCGCCCATCGCTGCGCTACCGCCGGTGGCGTTGCCCCACGGCTGATTCACGGCGACGTGACCCGATTGGACGATCTCGGTGTGGGGGACGGTTACACATTGCTGCTGGACTCCGGGTGCTTTCACACCCTGCTGTCCGACCGGCGACCCAGGTACGTAACCGGTGTCTCGCACGCAGCCGCGCAGGATGCGACGCTTCTGATGTTCGGCTTTCGTCGGCGTGGGGTCGCGCCCATGCACGCCGGCATGACCGTCGACGAGGTCCGGCAGCGCTTCACCGGTGCCGGCTGGGAACTGGTCAACGCGGAAACGCACCTCTGTCGAAAAGATGGTCGAACGGCGGGTCGGGCGGGTCGTCGATCGATTCGAACCGTGGTGCTAGCAGCTGCGGCGCACCTCGAGCTGACTGGCGTTCACACGAGCCGAAAGTCGGCGGATTCAGGTGCAGGTCGTGCGGCTGTTACCACATACATGGCACCAGGCGATAACGAACCTTCCGCGTGTACTCGCGGTATCCGTCCATCCCTTCCTGGAGCAGCTTCTCCTCGTCGCGGATACGCAAGGCGAGCACGATCAGGCCAGGTACGACGAAGACGAGTCCCCAGTAGGAACCGAGCGCAAGGGGGATACCGACCATCGTGATCACATTGCCGGTGTACATGGGGTGCCGCACCAGCCCATACAGACCGGTGGAGACGAGCTTCTGGCCTGCCTCCACCTGGACGGTTGCGGCCGCATAGCTGTTCTGAATGACCACCAGCATCGCCACACCCAGTCCAACGGCTACCAGAACATCACCAACCAAGCAGATTGCCGTTGGTACCGGCGACCAGCCAAAGCGATGGTCAAGGGCGCTGACCACGACCATTGCTGCCAGCGACAAGTACCAGCCGGCAATAACGACCTTCTGCACCATTCGGGTCTCCGCTGTCGGCCCCCCACGCATCCGCCGCTGAACCGCAACGGGATTCGTACGCAGCAAGTAGATGCCGGGGATCCACGTCGAAAGGGCAGTTACCACCAGAAGAAGCCATGCTTGCCAGTAGTTGAACGTGCCTGCTGGCAAGAACAGCATCAAGCCGAACACGACAGACTCAACAAGGCCGAATACCAACATTTTAGGAATGGTTTTCACGGATCCTCCTATACCGTCCGTCCGCTACCGCACGCTAGCAGCGCACATCGCGGCGTCGGAAAGCTGCGACGCCCATCACTACCAGCGCAGCATCGATTGCCAGCAGTCACAGCAGCGGCACGATGCTGACACATTCGCCGGGCCCTTTCCGACGACCAGGGCTTTTCTCGCGAAGCTGATGACATCTGTCAACCCGAGGCTGGTGCTCGCCGCCTGTCGGGCATTTGCTCCAAAGCAGCACTACACCCATCCGTTCCCGACGATCGGCGGCTGGATTTTCAATTCAGGCACGTTTGCCACCCAGATCAGAGCCGAGTCCGATCCGATAAGCGATTGCGTTAGTCAGCTCGATAGGGCGGAAGTGCTGACAGCCTTAGCGAAATTTCTGTTTCCAAGTGCGTAGCGCGCGGCTCAGGCCATCAGCGCGCTGTGCAGTTGGTCGACGTCGGCCTCGGTGATGCCGGCGTCGCGCAGGTAGCTGTCCAGTGATCCGTAGCTCTCGTCGATTGTTTGCCACGCGGCGGCCAGATACTCCTCACGGACGCCGAGGACCCCGTCGGAGAGCCGAGCCTCGGTGAAAGTCACTACCTCCGGAGTCAGTTCGGTTTCCGACCGCTGCTCGATCATCTCTGAGATTCGGGTCCGCAGCTGCGGTACGGCGTCATTGCTGCGCAAGTAGTCGGCGACGATGGTTTCGCGATCGATACCGACGGTCTCGAGCACCGTCGCTACCACGAAGCCGGTGCGATCCTTGCCCGCGAAGCAGTGCGTGAGTACCGGGCGTCCAGCGGCCAGCAGCGTGATGACGCGGCGCAGTGCGCGCTGCGCTCCGTTCCGCGTTGGGAATTGCCGGTATTCGTCGGTCATGTAGCGGGCGGCGGTCTCGTTAATAGACTCGTCCGATTCGCCGTTGGTCAGCAGCCGCTGGAATGCGTGTTCGTGCGGCGCTGCGCCGTCACCCGGCTCGTCATCGGCGAGGTCGGGGAAGGGCAGCAGGTGGATGTCGACGCCGTCGGGAACTCGTCCCGGACCGCGCCGGGCGACCTCCCGAGACGCGCGCAGGTCGGCGACGTCGGTAATCCCCAGCCGGCGCAGCATTGCCCGGCCGTCGTCCTCGAGTCGGCTCAGCTCGCTGGACCGGAACAGCCGCCCGGGCCGCAGCGCGGTGGCTTGGTCCGCGACGTCACGAAAGTTCCACGCGCCCGGTAGTTCCCCGAGAGCCTCAGCCATGTGAGGTGACCGCCGCGGCGAATGCGGATTTCTCACGCCCCAACTCGGCGCGGGCGATGGATCGCAGGTGCACCTCGTCGGGTCCGTCGAAGATACGCATGGCGCGATGCCAGCCGTAGAGCCGGGCCAGCGGTGTGTCGTCGCTGACGCCGGCCGCTCCGTGCACCTGGATTGCGCGGTCGATGACGTCGCAGGCTACCTGCGGGGCGATCGCCTTGATCATCGCCACCAGGTGGCGGGCTTCTTTGTTGCCGTGTTGGTCGATGGTCCACGCCGCCTTCTCGCACAGCAGCCTGGCCTGGTCGATTTCGTTGCGGGACTTGGCAATTGCTTGCTGGACGACGCCCTGCTCGGCGAGTGGACGGCCGAACGCCACCCGGTTGCGGGACCGGTCGACCATCAGGGCCAGCGCACGTTCGGCTCCGCCGAGCGCGCGCATGCAGTGGTGGATGCGGCCCGGTCCCAATCGGGCCTGCGCGATCGCGAAGCCGGTGCCCTCTTCGCCGAGCAGATTGCTGGCCGGGACCCGGACGTTGTCGTAGGTCACCTCGCAGTGACCGTGCTGGTCCTGCCAGCCGAACACCGGTGTCGAGCGGACGATCGTCACCCCGGGAGTGCCCATCGGCACCAGGATCATCGACTGCTGTTGGTGGGCAGCCGCATCGGGGTTGGTGCGGCCCATCACGATGAGGATCTTGCAGCGCGGGTCTGCCGCCCCGGACGTCCACCATTTGCGGCCGTTGATGATGTAGTCACCGCCGTCGCGCGAGATCGTGGTTTCGATGTTGCGCGCGTCGCTGCTGGCAACCGCGGGCTCGGTCATCGAGAAGGCGCTGCGGATCTCGCCGTTGAGCAACGGGTGCAGCCAGTGCGTGCGTTGCTCATCGGTGCCGAACATGTGCAGGATCTCCATGTTGCCGGTGTCCGGTGCCGCGCAGTTGAGCGCCTCGGGCGCGATCTCCAGGCTCCACCCGGTCAGCTCGGCCAGCGGAGCGTATTCCAGGTTGGTCAGGCCCGACTCAGCCGGCAGGAACAGGTTCCACAGGCCCCGCTCTTTAGCCTTGGTTTTCAGTTCCTCGACGATCGGTGGAACGGTGTGGTCGTGGGGGCCGGCCTCGTGGCGGTAGTTGTCATAATCGGCCTCGGCCGGGAAGACGTACTCGGTCATGAAGTCGGACAGCCGCTTGTGGTAGTCGCTCGCTTTGGCCGAAATCGCGAAGTCCATGTCCGCCACCATAGGACACGCGCCGCGGGGCACAGTTGCAGGCCAAGGACTCCACCAATAACGCGAAGTTAAAACGCGACTAAGAACGCTCCGCGTGCGGTTGCAAAAGCTTCAGTTCCACCCTCGTAAAACTGCAGGATGGACGTCATGACCGAGAGCCGCCCACCTTTCCCCCCGTTCACTTTCGAAACAGCGATGCAGAAAGTTCAGGCAGCAGAGGATGCCTGGAACACCCGCGACCCCCACCACGTCAGCCTGTCCTACACACCGGACTCCCACTGGCGAAACCGTAGCGAGCACATCATCGGCAGGGACGAGATCGTGGCTTTTCTGAGTCGCAAGTGGGAGCGCGAACTCGACTATTCGCTGCGCAAGAGCTTGTGGGACTTCCACGACAACCGCATCGCGGTGCGGTTCCAGTATGAGTGCCGTGATCACACCGGTCAGTGGTACCGCAGCTATGGCAATGAATTGTGGGAATTCACGCCCTCGGGGTTGAATGCGCGCCGCGAAGCCAGCATCAACGACGTGCCGATCGCCGAATCCGAACGCCGCTACTTCGGGCCGCGTCCGGCATCGGAACACGGTCAAGACATCCCGTTGTGGTAGCGGCGGTTATGCCCTGGCGACGATGCAGGCCGTGAAGCCGGCGTTGGGTGGGGGTCCCCCCGCTCGCGGGGGCGAGCCGGGCGCTCAGGTTAGGGTGTCTGAGCACGCCTGGCGATCAACCGACCCGGCAATCCGACGGGGTTAGCAACAGGGCAGAAAGCCCGAAGAAGTAAGGAAAGCAGATGTACGCGCCATGACAGATCCGCATACGACGGTCGGGGTGGTCGCCGAGTCCGGGGCCGGCGAGCGGCGCGTCGCGCTGGTGCCGAAGGCAGTCGCCTCGCTGGTGGACAGCGGTGTGGCGGTCGTGGTCGAGTCTGGTGCGGGCGAACGAGCGCTCCTTCCCGACGAGCTGTACACCGAGGCCGGCGCCAGCATCGGGGATGCGTGGGCCGCCGACGTCGTCGTCAAAGTTGCACCGCCGACCGCAGACGAGGTCAGCAGATTGCGCAGCGGGCAGACGCTGATCGGCTTTCTCGCGCCCCGTGATGCCGACAGCTCGATCGGCGCGTTGACCGCAGCCGGCGTGCAGGCTTTCGCGCTCGAAGCCATCCCACGGATCTCGCGGGCACAGGCGATGGATGCATTGTCGTCACAAGCCAACGTGGCCGGGTATAAGGCCGTGTTGCTCGCGGCCTCGGAGTCGACCCGGTTCTTCCCGATGCTGACGACGGCAGCGGGAACAGTGAAGCCGGCCACCGTGCTGGTGCTCGGCGTCGGCGTGGCCGGGCTGCAGGCACTCGCGACGGCCAGACGGCTGGGCGCGCGCACCAGCGGCTACGACGTGCGTCCCGAGGTGGCCGACCAGGTGCGTTCGGTGGGGGCGCGGTGGCTGGATGTCGGAATCGAAGCGGCCGGTGAGGGCGGGTACGCGCGCGAGCTCACCGAAGACGAACGCGCCCAGCAGCAGAAAGCATTGGAAGAAGCGATCAGCGGATTCGACGTGGTGATCACCACGGCGATGGTCCCGGGCCGGCCCGCGCCGCGTCTGGTGACCGCCGCGGCGGTCGAAGCGATGAAGCCCGGCAGCGTGGTGGTGGACCTGGCCGGTGAAAGCGGCGGCAACTGCGAGCTCACCGAGCCCGGACAAACGGTGGTCAAGAACGACGTCACCATCGCCGCGCCGCTGAACCTGCCGGCGACGATGCCCGAGCATGCCAGCGAGCTTTACAGCAAGAACATCACTGCGCTGCTGGACTTGTTGATCAAGGACGGCAAGCTGTCCCCGGACTTTGACGACGAAATCGTCGCGGCAGCCTGCGTGACCCGCGGAGAGGACACCTAGATGTACAACGAGCTATTGGAGAACCTGGCGATCCTGGTGCTGTCCGGATTCGTCGGGTTCGCGGTGATCTCCAAAGTGCCCAACACGCTGCACACGCCACTGATGTCGGGGACCAACGCCATCCACGGCATCGTGGTGCTGGGCTCGCTGATCGTGTTCGGGGCGGTTGAGCACCCGTCGCTTGCCGTGCAAATCATCCTGTTCGTCGCAGTGGTATTCGGCACGCTGAATGTCATCGGTGGCTTCATCGTCACCGACCGGATGCTGGGCATGTTCAAGGGAAAGAAGCCGCAACCGGTTAAAGCCGAGACGGACGGGCAAGTCCGATGAGCTATCTGGTCACGGGGGTCTACATCATCGCTTTCGCGCTGTTCATCTATGGGTTGATGGGCCTGACCGGGCCTAAGACCGCGGTGCGGGGCAACTTGATCGCCGCGATGGGCATGGCCATCGCCGTGGGCGCGACGCTATTCAAGATCGGTCACACCGGCCACTGGCTACTGATCATCACCGGTCTGGTCGTGGGTGTCGTGCTCGGCGTCCCTCCGGCGCGGTTGACCAAGATGACCGCAATGCCGCAACTGGTGGCGTTCTTCAACGGCGTCGGCGGCGGCACCGTAGCCCTGATTGCGCTTTCGGAATTCATTGAGACCACCGGCTTTTCAGCCTTCCAGCACGGCGAGAGGCCGACCGTGCACATCGTGGTGGCCTCGCTGTTCGCCGCGATCATCGGGTCGATCTCGTTCTGGGGATCGATCATCGCGTTCGGCAAGCTGCAGGAGATCATCCCTGGCCGGCCGATCGGTGCCGGGAAGGCGCAGCAGCCGATCAATGTGCTGCTGCTGGCTGCAGCTGTCGTCGCCGCGGTGGTCATCGGCCTGCACGCGCATCCCGGCACCGGTGGAGTGCCGTTGTGGTGGATGATCGGTCTGCTGGCCGCCGCCGGCATGCTGGGTCTGATGGTGGTGTTGCCCATCGGCGGCGCCGACATGCCGGTGGTTATCTCAATGCTCAACGCCATGACCGGGCTGTCGGCCGCCGCGGCGGGTTTGGCGTTGAACAACACCGCGATGATCGTGGCGGGCATGATCGTGGGCGCGTCCGGCTCGATCCTGACCAACCTCATGGCCAAGGCGATGAACCGCTCCATCCCCGCGATCGTCGCCGGCGGTTTCGGTGGCGGCGGCGTCACCCCCAGCGGCGACGGCGGCGCCGACAGGCAGGTCAGGTCTACTTCGGCCGCCGATGCAGCGATTCAGATGGCGTACGCCAACCAGGTGATTGTGGTACCCGGCTACGGCATGGCCGTCGCGCAGGCGCAGCACGCCGTCAAGGGCATGGCCACCCTGCTGGAAGCCCGCGGCGTACCAGTGAAATACGCGATCCACCCGGTTGCCGGCCGGATGCCCGGGCACATGAACGTGCTGCTGGCCGAGGCTGAAGTCGACTACGACGCGATGAAGGACATGGACGATATCAATGACGAGTTCGCTCGCACCGACGTCGCCGTCGTCATCGGTGCCAATGACGTGACCAACCCGGCGGCCCGCAACGACAAATCCAGCCCGATTTACGGCATGCCGATCCTCAACGTGGACAAATCGAAGTCGGTGATCGTGCTCAAGCGGTCGCTTAGGTCCGGATTCGCCGGGATCGACAACCCGCTCTTCTACGCCAACGGCACCACCATGCTGTTCGGCGACGCAAAGAAATCGGTGACAGAGGTAGCCGAGGAACTCAAGGCACTATGACCCGACGTCCGCTTGACGCTGGTCAGTTGGGGTTGTCGTTAGCTCTTTAGACGGGCGGATACGCGGGCGGCGGGTATCCGTTGCCGTCAGTAACCCCCCGCAAGCCCCAGGTGAGATACCTGAAGAAGAACTCGATCTCGTCGCTGCCGTCGTAGTCCGGACTCGGATCCATCGGCCCCACCTCTCGACTCGCAACCAGTTCAATCATGAGTCTAGTCCCGTCCGCGCCGGCACGACAGGCGGCAGTGGCCTTAAACTGTCCAACCAGTTGATTGATAGTTTGCCTCATCCGGGCTTCAACCTGGGCCCGCCGACACTAACGATAGTGAGTACAGATGCCATCCGACAGCATCACCCCCAACGGGCTAACGCGCCGCGAGGAGTTGCTGGCTGTCGCCACCAAGTTGTTCGCCGCCCGTGGCTATCACGGCACCCGGATGGACGACGTCGCCGATGTGATCGGGTTGAACAAAGCCACCGTCTACCACTACTACGCCAGCAAGTCGCTGATCCTGTTCGACATCTACCGCCAGGCCGCCGAGGGCACGCTGGCCGCCGTGCACGACGATCCGTCCTGGACGGCCCGCGAAGCGCTCTACCAGTACACCGTCCGGCTGCTCACCGGGATCGCGGCCAATCCCGAGCGGGCCGCTGTGTACTTCCAGGAGCAGCCCTACATCACCGAGTGGTTCACCAGCGAACAGGTCGCCGAGGTCCGCGAGAAGGAAGCTCAGGTCTACGAGCACGTGCACGGCCTCATCGACCGCGGCATTGCCAGTGGCGAGTTCTACGAGTGCGACTCGCACGTACTCGCGCTGGGCTACATCGGGATGACGCTGGGCAGCTACCGCTGGCTGCGGCCGAGCGGACGGCGCACGGCCAAGGAAATCGCTGCCGAGTTCAGCACCGCTCTGCTGCGCGGACTGATCCGCGACGAGTCGATCCGCAAGAATTCTCCGCTCGGGCCTTAGCAGCCCCGCGTCAGTGGATGGGCGGAATCAACTGCAGTACGTCCCCGACGGCGCCGCTGAGCACAGATAGCCCCGTCACGCTCGGCTGGCCCAGGAAGAAGTTCAGGTCTGGGTCTATGGACGGAACATAGGGGTACGTATTCGGCAGGTCGGACTGCGGCAACAATCCAAGATCCACCAAGGCGGCTTGGGACCCTTGCACGGCGCCCTTGGCCAGGTCGGGGATGATAATGAATGGATCGCCTATTTCGAGCAAACCGGCCGGGGTGGGAATATTCGCATAGTTGAGGCCGGGCCCGTAGGAGCCGTAGCCCAAGTCGACGAGCACCCGGAGGTCTGGTTGAAGCAGGTCGGCGATCGGGTTCCCCACGTAGGGGATCTCACGAATCGGGTCCAACAGCGGCAGATCCTGAGTCAGGAACATGTAGTACTGGGTGCTGCCGGTATAGCCGGGAGACGTCGGCAAGGGCGAAGCGTTGGCAACCTGGGCGGCCGTGAGAGTGGGATACGTGCTGTGCACATAGAAGTAGCCCATGATGGCGTTGAGGTCCGACACGACATGGAGCGGGTACTGCGGGGCGTCGGCGATGCCATCGTATTGGATCGTGTAAATGGAAGTCGGGTAGGGGGAATTCGGCGGAGTCGCGCCGTTGAATGGCACATCCAGAAACGGGATATAAAAGCCGGGGAAGCGCTCGAGGATGCCGCCGACGGGGTTGTTGGGATCACCAATCAGCATGAAGGACAGCTGGCCTTGATAGGGCGAGCCCGCCGCCGTCAGGGCTTTTATTTCATTGGTGGCGATAGTGGCGCTCTGCGAGTAGCCGAAAACAAGGACGCTATTGTGCAGGGTGTTGATTTGGGTATCGATAGCGGTATTTAGCAGACCCACACCTTGGGCGACGGATTGGCCGAACGTGAGGTTGCCGAGACTGGGTGTAATCGGCCAGAACTGCTCGGGCGTGAACAAGCCGACCGGGTTGGCTCCAGCGAACAGACGTTGGATGTAGGCATTGTTGACGGCCGAGACATAGGCGGGGTCAGGTTGCGGGTTACCGGTGCCGCCCATGATCAACGCCGTTATCGGGTCCGCGGATGCCAACTTTGCCGTCGAAGTCAGCGCGCTGATCCCGCTGGACCCGCCGGTGCCGACCGGCGTTTGGCCCAATAGCTTCTGGATCGGTGCGGTGACCGCGTTCAGCGCGTTCGGTGGCCCAGACGCTAGGGCCGCGTTGGCGGCCTCGGCTTGCGCGTAGGCGCTGCCCGCGGCCGCCAGCGCCTGGGTGAACTCGTTGTGGAACGCCGCAGCTTGCGTGACGACAGCCTGGTACTCCTGACCGTATGCGCCGAATAGTTTTGCGATGGCCGCCGATACTTCATCGCCGGCCGCCGCCGGCACACCGGTTGTCGGGCCCGCCGCCGCCGCATTGGCCGCGTTGATCGCCAAACCGATGTCGTCCAAATCGGTGGCCGCAGTTCCCAACGCCTCAGGGGCAGTGAGCACGTACGACATCTCCCCGTCCTTCCCCACAAACCGGAGCCTTCCCCGTCAATCGGGACTGACCCAATGTCTTGACAGAGAGTAGAGCTGTCCTGCCAGGAAGTCTGGCGTTTTGCCCAAGTTCCTCCGGGCTAGGCGCTCGCGGGATTCAAGTGCTTGTCGAGGAAGGCGAGCTGGTCGGCGACGACACGCTCGAAGGCCTCGTCGACATAGATCGCGAAATGCCCTTCGGGATACATCCTGACTTCGCCGTGTGGAGCCTTGGCGGCATAGCGCAGCGTGGGGACCGCGGGCGCCACCGAGTCGGTCTCGCACACGCAGAACAGGATTTGGCAAGTGATCTTCGCGGTGAGCCGGCCCGGACGATAGGTGATGATTTTCAACCCGATTCGGGCGGCGACCTCGTTGGGCAAGTCAACGCCTTCGGGTACCAGCCTCAGGTAGCCCGAGTAGACATCGGGCGCGTTCATCAACGCGACCTCGCCCGGCCTGCCTGCCGTAGCAACCATCACAGGCGGTTTACCCCGCCAGGCCGCCACGACATCGCGCACCGCCCGCGCGGTGACGCGTGCGGTGATCAACGGGTTCAGCGTGCGCGCAGAAGCGACGCCGTCGGTAAACGGGCATTGGACAACGGCGGCGGCGACACCCGGCAGCCGGGCCGCCGTGGCGATCACGTGTCCGCCTCCAAAAGAGGTGCCCCACAAGCCGATTCGGCTGTGGTCTATTCCTGGAAGAGTGCGGGCGTAATCCACCGCTGCAGCCCAGTCCGCAAGCTGCATGCCGATGTCGAGCAGCTGACGCGGCTGGCCCTCACTGTCGCCGAAGTTGCGGTAGTCGAACACCAGGCAGGCGTAGCCGGCCGCGCTGAATCGTTCGCCGTAGGCGTCTAGTCGCATGGTGCGCACCGCCCCCAGGCCGTGCGCCATCACCAGCAGCGGCGCAGGGCCACCGCCCGCGGGCCGGTAAAGCCACGCGCGGATCCGGTCGCCACCGGATGTGAACTCGACATCCTCACGCTGTGCCATAAGCCTTTCCAGTGTGCCTGCCGGAACGTTAGTCGGCCCCGGTAGGCGCCCCAGAAATTATGGACTAGTGTCTAGAAAAGTTTTCCAGGGTTCAAGGGACGGAGACTCTCATGGCGATCCGCGTCGCGCACGTCGGTACCGGAAATGTCGGAAGGCTTGCCCTGACCGAGCTCATCACCAATCCACAATTCGAATTAACCGGCTTGTGCGTGTCGTCGCCCGAGAAGCTGGGCAAGGACGCCGGGGCGCTGTGCGGAGTCGGCCTGGAAGCCGGCACCGTCACGGGTATCGCGGCCGTCGGAGATCTCGACGCCGTTCTCGCTACCGGGCCCGAATGCGTCGTCTACTGCGCCATGGGCGATACCCGGCTGCCCGACGCGATGGAGGACGTCCGACGCATCCTGGCCGCCGGTATCAACGTCGTCGGGTCGTCGCCGGGGCTGCTGCAATACCCGTGGGGTGTCATGCCCGACAAGTACATCGCCCGCATCGAAGACGCTGCCCAGCAGGGAAAGTCGAGCCTCTTCATCAACGGCGTCGACCCCGGATTTGCCAACGACCTCATCCCCTTCGCGCTCGCCGGGACCTGCCAGCACATCGAGCAGGTGCGCTGCATGGAGATCGCCGATTACGCCACCTACGACGGCTCGGAGGTCATGTTCGACGTCATGGGGTTCGGCAAGTCCCTCGACGAAGTGCCGATGCTGCTGCAGCCGGGCGTGCTCAGCATCGCCTGGGGGGCCGCGATCCGTCAGCTGGCGGCCGGACTCGGCATCGAGCTCGACGAGATCACCGAGTCGTATCAGCGTGAGCCTGCGCCCGAAGACATTCGACATCGCGGCGGGACACGTTCCGAAGGGCGGACTGGCCGCGCTGCAGTTCGAGATCCGCGGCATGGCCAACGGCCACCCGGCGATCGTCATCGAGCACATCACCCGGTTGCGGCCGGACCTGCGACCTGACTGGCCGCAACCCGCTTCCGGCGGCGGCTCGTATCGTGTCGAGATCGTCGGGGAGCCGTCCTACGCCGTGGACATCGTCCCGAGCAGCCGCAAGGGCGACCACAACCACGCCGCGATCGTCGGCGCCGCCGGGCGCATCGTCAACGCCATCCCCGCGGTGATCGCCGCGCCACCCGGCATCCGGACCACGCTCGACCTTCCGCTGGTGACCGGAAAAGGCCTTTATGCGCCAAACAACCTCGTCGCCAGCTAGTCCAGAACACCGGAGAAACGAACCGAAAGGAGCCCGACGTGGGCCGGGTAGACGGAAAAGTCGCACTCATCAGTGGTGGTGCCCGAGGGATGGGCGCTTCGCACGCCCGCCTGCTCGTAGAAGAAGGCGCCAAGGTGGTGATCGGCGACATCCTCGACGAGGAGGGCAAAGCGGTGGCCGACGAAATCGGTGACGCCGCACGCTACGTCCACCTCGACGTCACCCAGCCCGACCAGTGGGACGCCGCGGTCGCGACGGCGACCGGCGAATTCGGCAAGCTGGACGTGCTGGTCAACAATGCCGGCATCGTCGCGCTCGGGCAACTGAAGAATTTCGATCTGGGCAAGTGGCAGAAGGTGATTGACGTCAACCTGACCGGCACATTCCTGGGGATGCGGGTGGCCGTCGAGCCGATGATCGCGGCCGGGGGCGGCTCGATCATCAACGTGTCGTCGATCGAGGGGCTGCGCGGCGCGCCGGCTGTGCACCCCTATGTGGCGTCCAAGTGGGCGGTACGCGGTCTGGCTAAGTCGGCGGCCTTGGAGCTGGCGCCGTTCAACATCCGGGTGAACTCGATTCACCCCGGCTTTATCCGCACCCCGATGACCGCCAAGCTGCCGGAAGACATGGTCACCATCCCGCTCGGCCGCCCGGCCGAGCCGAGGGAAGTGTCGACGTTCGTGGTGTTCCTTGCCAGCGACGAATCGTCCTACGCGACCGGCAGCGAGTTCGTCATGGACGGCGGACTGGTCACCGACGTACCGCACAAAGAGCTCTAACGGTGCTATAACCGCGAGCATGCTGCGCAGCCTGGCGACCGCGGTCGGATCGAATCACGTCGTCACCGATCCCGACGTATTGGCCGGACGCAGCGTCGACCACACCGGCCGCTATCGCGGTCAGGCCAGCGCGCTGGTGCGACCGGGTTCGGCCGAGCAGGTCGCCGAGGTGTTACGGGTGTGCCGTGATGCCGGGGCGCACGTGACGGTGCAAGGCGGTCGCACCTCGCTGGTGGCAGGCACCGTTCCCGAGCACGACGACGTGCTGCTGTCCACCGAGCGGCTGCGCGCCCTCGGTGATGTCGACACCGTTGAGCGCCGCATCGAAATCGGAGCCGGAGCAACGCTTTCTGCGGTGCAACACGCCGCGAGCGCGGCGGGCTTGGTGTTCGGCGTGGATCTGGCTGCCCGGGACACGGCGACCGTCGGTGGCATGGCCTCGACGAACGCCGGCGGCCTGCGCACTGTTCGCTACGGCAACATGGGCGAGCAGGTCGTCGGGCTGGAGGTGGCGCTGCCCGACGGTTCGGTGCTGCGCCGCCATAGCCGCGTGCGCCGCGACAACACCGGCTACGACCTGCCGGCACTGTTCGTCGGCGCCGAAGGCACTCTCGGTGTCATCACTGCGCTGGATCTGCGGTTACACCCCACGCCGTCGCATCGGGTGACGGCGATCTGCGGGTTCGCCGATCTCGAGGCCCTTGTCGACGCCGGCCGGACGTTTCGGGACGTGGACGGGATCGCGGCGCTGGAATTGATCGACGGCCGGGCTGCCGCGCTGACCCGCGAGCATCTCGGGGTAGGCGCCCCGGTACAGGGCGACTGGCTGCTGTTGGTGGAACTGGCCGCCGACCATGATCAGACCGATCGGCTCGCCGACCTGCTCGACGGCGCGCAGATGTGCGGCGAACCCGCGGTGGGCGTGGATGTCGCTGCGCAGCAACGATTGTGGCAGGTTCGCGAATCGCTCGCCGACGTGCTCGGCGTGTACGGGCCGCCGCTGAAATTCGACGCCTCCTTGCCCTTGTCGGCGATCAGCGGGTTCGCCCGCGACGCGGTCGCATTGATCCACGCGCACGTCCAAGACGCGCTGCCCCTGTTGTTCGGCCACATCGGTGAAGGCAACCTGCACCTGAACGTGTTGCGCTGCCCGCTCGAGCGGGAAAAGGCGTTGTACGAGCCGATGATGGACCTCATCGCGCAGTGCGGGGGCAACGTCAGTTCTGAACACGGCGTCGGTAGTCGCAAACGCCCTTACCTTCCGATGTCACGGGAACCCGCCGACATTGCCGCGATGCGAAAGGTCAAGGCGGCCTTGGACCCGACCGGCTACCTCAACGCCGCGGTGTTGTTCGACTGATCAGTCGACGCCCTTGATTCCGACGGCGTGGCGCAACTGCGCCAGGAACTGATCGGCGTCGTCGCTTCGAACGATGTAGTGCGATATCGCGATCCTGATCGCCGTCGCCGCTTTCACCGCGGCGTTGGGTCCGGGAAGGAGCCGTTGCAGACCGTCCCGCATCTGCGGTATGACGCGGGAGAACTGGGCGATGGTGTGCTCGGGCTCGACATCGACCATCCGAACACCTGAGTACGAATGCTGGTACTCGACGATGAACCGCAGCGCGGCGTCTAGCTTGTCGACCCCCTTCAACCCTGCGGTGGCCTTGGCTAAACCGCTGTCGAAGATCTGTCGCTCGTACTGTGAGAAAGCCGAAAGCAACTCCTCTTTGGACGCGAACCAGCGGTAGAGCGTAGGACGCGAGACGCCTGCCTGGGTAGCGACTTCGGACAGGCTGAGCTTGGTCTTGCCGTTTCGACCGAGGACTTCGGCGGTGGCCGCGAGGATCCGCTGACGCGTCGAGGTGTCAGCATCTATCGCCTGGGCCGGCTGGCTCATATCTGAAACTGTACGAAGTATGGCGGAAGTGTCATGGTGTTTTTCTCCCGGGTCAGGCTCATCCGGGGCGCCGGCGCACCAGCACGGACTGCTGGATGGCGCCGATTGCGCCGTGGTCGTCAAACAGTGTGCCGACCGTTGTCCCGATGCCGTCCGGCCCGTAGTTGGTCTCTGCGCGAATACCGATCCAGTCGCCGTCGGGGATCCGGAACACGTGCACGGCCAGGTCGGTGTTGAGGAACGTCCACTTGGTGATGTCGAGTTTGCTGCCAATGCCGTTGGCGCAGTCGGCCACCGCGAACAGGCGCTCTAGCTGCGTCATGGTCTCACCATTGACGAGGTCCACAGTCGGCTTGATCCAGGATTCTCCTGGGCCCTTGTTCAGTGGTTCGGTCAGCCAGCGCCAGTCCAGGCTGTGCACGTAGTTGCGGTCCCAATCCTTGGCGAGGTTGCGGCTGCGGGCCTCGGTCAACGGACGGGGCAGGGGCGCCGCGGCGTGAGCAAGCGCCTGGGTGTCCAGCTGCTGCAACCGCCAACCGCTGGCCCGGGCGACCGGACGGGGCTGACCATCGGGCCCCAGGGCCAGCATCTCGGCGCTGACCAGCTCGATCTGTTTGCCGCCGCGTTGCAGTTGCGGAGCGAACCCACAGGTCGCCCTCGGCCGGCACCGGCCCCAGCAAGTCGATGACGACCCGGCTGAGCCGGGTGTCGTCGCGCTGCTCGCACCGCTCCAGGGCTCGAACCAACAGCGCCGACACCGGCGCGGCATGCTGTATCGCTGCCGACCAAGTGCTTCGCACCAGGTCGGTCGCGCTGAACTTTTCGCCCAACGCGTCGGCGTCGTCGATCAGCTCGTAATAGGAGTCGGTCACTCGTGCACCTTTTCGTAGGGGGTCGTCGGGTGTGTTCAGGGCAGGCCGGCGCCGGGAGTGGCAACCGTTACGGCGTCCAGCCTGGACAGCCGGGTGCCGACCAGGCGCTGGGGATACGCGTCGGTGCTCGACAGCAGAAACAGCGTGCGGCGCTCGGGGCCGCCGAGCGTGCAGGCGATGGCAACACGGTCGCCCATGTCGATGCGGTCTGTCACGGCGCCGCCCGCAAGGATCCGCTCGAATTGGTGAGCCAGCGTCATCGACGTCCACACCCCGCCTTCGGCGTCAAGGGCGATGCCGTCGGGCGGCCCGTCGAGGCCGTCGGCGAAAATCCGGCGGTCGACGCAGCCCGCCGTCGTCGCCGATGGTGAACGCGCTCAGTCGTCGGCCGATCGATTCGGCGACGATCAACGTCTTTCGGTCCGGCGTGATCACCATGCCGTTGGGGAAGTCGAGGTCTTCGGCGACGATGGTGGCGCTGTCGTCGGGATCGAGGCGGACGATCACGCCACCCGAGAACGCCTGGCATCCGATATAGGCGCGGCCCGCGTCGTCGATGACCATGTCGCCGAGGTTGGCCGGCGCCAGATCGGCGAGATCGGCGATGGTGGCGACGGTTTCGCCGTCGTAGCGCAACACCTGCCGGTCTTCGGTCGAGGCGATCAGCAGTGACCCGTCGGGACGAAACCCCAGGCCCGACGGGGAGTGACCAGGCAGCGGCAACGTGGTCAGCGAGCCGCGCATGTCCACGGTGTGCACGGCTTCACCCAGCATGTCGGAGAACCACAGCAGTCCCTCGAACCAGCGCGGGCCTTCGCCGAAGCAGAATCCGTTGGCCAGCGGCTCGGGGATCATCCGCTCATGCCTTTACAAAACACCGCAAAAGTGTCACGCACCGCGGGCGCCGGTGTCAATCTGGCCGAGTTCACGCGCGACGGCCTCGTGGTAGGCGTCGATCTTGGCCGGATTGACCTGCTGGAAGAGCTGGTCGGGCAGCGGTGCATGTTTGTACGCCTCGATCGTCATGGTCCGGGAGAACAGCGTGATGTCCTGTCCCGGTCTGGTGAACCGGTACGCCACCGTGATGCGGCCCTCCATACCGCCATTACCGTCGCGGTCATGACCGAGCCGGCCGAGCGAAGTGAACACGAATATCGTGGGGCGCACGGCGATGGCCAGCTGCCAGCTGAAGATCCGGTCGCCGTCTGGACCCGTTTCGTCCCAGGTGTCGCCGACGTTGAGTGGAAGCTCCGGCAGGTTGCCGATGTGCGCGCTGCCGGGGTAGGTCTTCGTCCAGTTCTCCGGATTGGTGACGAAGTCGTACACGGTCTCGGCGGATTGGGTGAAGGCGGTCTCCGAAGTGGTGGTCACGATGCCCAATTGCGTTGCCTCTCTGTGCTTTCCGTTGAACCATTCACCCGCTGCCCGGTCGGCTGGGGCGCAGTCCTGTAAGCTAGCTTTACAAATCCTACTCAAAGTGTCACGCTGAGCCGTGAGCTGCTATCGCGAGAGGCGGGGTGGATTTGACCACGGAATCTGAGCAGACTCAATGGTCGGTTGCAGGGCCTGCTGGACCTGTTCGACGTGCAGGCCGACGGGCCCGACCGGTTCACCGGCGACACCGGCATCGCCGGTCGGGACGAGCCGGCAGGTGGTGGAAGGCACCCAGGTGCTCGCGCAGGCGATTGTGGCTGTGGCGAAGCGATTCCCGGACAAGTCGGTGCGCTCGGCGCACGCGGTGTTCTCCCGCGCCGTCGCCGTCGGCCCGCCGGTCGAACTCGTCCTCGACGTCGTGGCCGAAGGCCGGTCCACCGCCACCGCGATCGTCGCCGTACACCAGAACGGGCGACGCTGCCTGAGCATGACGGTGCTGGCCGACGTCCCGACGGGTGACGTCATCCGCCACCACCTGCCGCGACCCGACGTGGCCGCGCCGGCCGACGCCAACAACTGTGAGATGCCGATGATCGGGCGGGAACTGCGACTCGTCGACGTCGTCGACGTCAACAGCCCCGACGAGGTCGGGCCGCCGGAGCTGTACGCGTGGCTGCACTACGACCCGATCCCGACCCGAGACGATCTGGCCAAGGCGCTCGTCGCGTACTTCACCGGGCATCTGGGGATCTCCACCACCATGCGCGCGCACCCGGGCATCGGCACCAGCCAGGCACACCTGACCGTGTCGACCGCACCGATGAGCATCTCGGTCGCGTTCCACGAACCGGTGCGCTGGGACGGTTGGCTGCTCTACACCCACGAGAGCACTCAGGTCGGCGCGGGAATGTCGTACGTGCGCGGCACCGTGCACTCCGAGGAGGGTGAGCTGCTGTGCTCCTTTGCCCAGGAGGCGCTGATCCGGCCGCTGCGCACCAGCGACACGGCGATCGACTCTCGCGCGCGGTTCTAGCGGCTGGGAAGCATTAATGCGCTTCACTATCACCCACCCGATGCACAGCCATCCGTACAACCCGGAATTGGTGATGGGGGACGGTATTGCGACGGTGGCAGCAGCGGCCGAAGCGGCTGGGTTCCACGGGTTCGGCTTCACCGACCACCCCGCCCCATCGCAGCGCTGGCTGGAAGCCGGTGGGCACGACGCGTTGGATCCTTTTGTCGCATTGGGTTTCGCGGCGGCCAAGACAACGACCCTGCGCCTGATCCCAAATATCGTAGTGCTGCCTTATCGAAATCCGTTCGTGGTGGCCAAGTCCGGCGCGACGTTGGACCTGTTGTCGGGTGGCCGATTCACGCTCGCGGTCGGCGTGGGTTACCTGAAGCGGGAATTCGCCGCATTGGGCGTGAACTACGACGAGCGTCTCGAGCTGTTCGAGGAAGCGCTGCAGGTGATCCGTGCAGCGTGGACCACCGACGACATATCGTTCGAGGGAAAACATTTCATCGCGCGCGGCATCACCACACACCCCCGGCCGGTCAGTCAGCCGCATCCACCGATATGGATCGGCGGCAACACGACAGCGGCCCGCCAGCGAGTCGCCCAGTACGGCGACGGCTGGTGTCCATTTCCCGCCCCGGCACGTCTGGCCCAGACGGCGGGCACCGCGGCCATGGACTCCCAGGACCGGCTGGTGGCCGGCATCGACGATTTACGACGCCGATGCGATGCTACGGCCAGGGACTGGTCCGCAATCGACATCACGTTTACGAACTTTGACGGCGGCAGCCCCGCGGACGACAGCTTCAACGCGGATGCTTACCTTTCAGGCCTGGAAAAACTCGCGGCGCTCGGAGTGACCTGGGTAGGTGTTGGCCTGCCCGGCGACAGCCTGGCGCATGCGCTCGACACCATCGACCGTTTCCGAACCCTCGTCATCGACGCGGTCTAAATGGACTTCTCACAGGTCGCGCTCTCGGCTGAGGACAAGGATTTCCTTGATCAGACCCGGGCGTTCATCGCCGAACACGTCACCGACGAGGTGCGCCGGCGCGATCGTGAGTTCGGCGAAAACTTCGATGAGCAAGTGCATTTGGCGCTGGGCGAAGCGGGGTATCTGGCCTCGGATTGGAAGGTCGAGTCCGAAGGTGGATTCAGCCCTGTTCGCCGGCGAATCTTCGAGCTCGAGATTGCCCGGGCTCATACGCCCTGGTACCACTGGGGAACCACGTCCGTCGTCGCGCGGTTGGTGGCGCAATTCGGCGCGCCGGAGCTCGCCAGCCTGGTGGTGCCCGGAGTGCTGTCCGGCCAGATCCGGCTATGCTCTGGGCTACACCGAGCCCGAGGGCGGCTCCGACGTCGCCACCTGCAAGACGCGGGCGGTGCGCGATGATGATGCGTGGATCATCAACGGCTCCAAGATGTTCACCTCGAACGCGCAGAACGCCAAGTACGTCTTTCTGCTTACCAACACCGACCCGCAGGGGCCGAAACACAAGAACCTGACCATGTTTCTGGTGCCGCTCGATTCACCTGGCATCGAGATTCAGGGCATCCGCACGCTGGACGGCGACCGCACCAACATCGTCTACTACAGCGACGTACGCGTCGACGACTTATACCGGATCGGTGAGGTGAACGACGGCTGGACGGTGATGCGGTCGGCGCTCGATTCCGAGCATGGCATTCTCGATCCGGAAGATCACGGCTTGCAAAATATTGCGGCGATGTCGGGCCACGGAACGCTGATGGCCGAGGCGGTGGACAAGGTCGCGGCGATCGTGTCGGAAACGGATTCCAATGGGCGGCGTCTGTTGGACGACGAGTCAGTGAAATACCGGCTGGGGCGCAGCTTCGCACGGATGGAGGCGGCGCTGTCCACTCCCGGGCATGTTCGGACGCGTCGCGATGGCCCAGACGATGCGCGAGATCTCGCCGGATCTGATGGACATGCTGGGGGCCGCATCGGCCTTGCCGACCGACACCCGGGGTTCTGCCGATGACGGTGCGACGGAATACCTTTTCCGGCTGGCGTTACCGATGGGAATCTACGGCGGCACCCTGGAGGTGTTCCGCAACATGATCGCCCAGCATGCGCTCAAGCTCGGACGTCCTAACTACGGCGGGTGAGCGGCAGCTCGGCGACCACGTCAACACGAGTGGCGTCGAAACTGAGAGAATCCTTTGATGGGGAGGCTTTCCGGCGGCGGGTCCGCATAGCTCCAGGCGGCGTCCTTGACGACGAGGTCGTCGGAGACAGCGGACCAATATGTGGCAAAGCCTTTGTAATTGCAGTAGCTCGACGTCGCCGATCGCCGCAGCAGGTCGGTGCGCACGTGTGACGGGATCGACGTAAAGCCGAGGCTCGAGCGCTGTCTCGAAGACGATCACCGTGTCGTCGGTGTCCACCAGCGTGGTGCTGTCGACGCGGACGCGCAGGTGGCGTTTCGTCGGGCGGCAGTCGACGCGGTGATAGGGATTCGGCGGATAGTGGACCAGCTTTCGGCCTTCCTCCACCCAGGTGTCGACGGCGTCCCAGGGCACGTGGACGAAGCCCGGCGCCTCCGGCTCGGGCTCGGTCGGCAGGTCGCCGACCTCGTCAACCGGGAACACGTAGCTGAGCGGGTGACCGCGCCGGTGCACCATCAGCGCCCGCTCGGTGTCGATGACCTGGCGTCCATTCTGGAAGGCTTGGACGCGCCGCGGATGTGGCTCGATGTAGACAACGTCGGCGGGTACCGGAGCAGAGAACCGCCCGGCCGGATCGCTGCTGAGCGGACCACGTCCGGCTGCCAGAGTCATGGTGTCACCTCGGTAGGCGTTACAAAGTATTGGGACAGTGTAAACACCGCAAAACGCGGGGATGCGTGCGATCCGGTTGGCGACAGGGTAGGAACTTAGCCATGGCGGGACCGGTAGAAGGCATCAAAGTCGTCGAGCTCGGAGTCTGGGTGGCCGGGCCGGCCGCCGGTGGCATTCTGGCCGACTGGGGCGCCGACGTCATCAAGATCGAGCCGCCGACCGGTGACCCGGGGCGCATGTTCGGCCGGATGCTGGGATGCGATCTCGGGGTCAACCCGCCGTTCGAAATGGACAACCGCTCCAAGCGCAGCATCGTCTTAGACCTCACCACCAATGCGGGCCGCGACACCGCGTTCGAATTGCTGGTTGACGCTGACGTTTTCGTGACGAATGTGCGTCCCGGCGCGTTGCAACGTCTTGGGCTCGACTTCGAGTCGGTGTCGGCGCGCAACGCCCGCCTGGTCTACGGGCTGATCACCGGGTACGGCGAAACCGGTCCCGACGCCGATCGCGCCGCCTACGACGTGGCGGCGTTCTGGTCCCGCGCCGGTGTGGCCCATCTGCTCACCCGGCCCGGCGATACGCCCCCGTTCCAGCGCGGCGGCATGGGCGACCACTCCGCCGGCATGACCCTGGCCGCGGCTATCTGTGCGGCGCTGCTCGCCCGCGAACGCACCGGGACCGGTCAGCTGGTGACCACCTCGCTGTACCGCCAAGGCGCCTACACCGTGAGCTTCGACCTCAACACCTATCTGCTGACCGGCCAGCCGATCGCGATCGGGCAACGCGAATCGATGGGCAACCCGTGCATGAACAACTACACCGCCGGCGACGGGCGGCGATTCTGGATCGTCGGGCTCGAGGCCGATCGGCACTGGCCCGCGCTGTGCCGTGCGGTCGGCCGGCCGGAATGGCTGGACGATCCCCGGTTCGGCGATGCCCGCGCCCGCGCCGCCAACGCGGTGGAGCTAATCGCCGAGCTGGACAAGATCTTCGCGACCCGCTCACTTGACGAATGGGCGGAAGTCTTCGCGGGCGAACCGGATTTCTTCTGGTCGCCTGTCAACACGCTCGAGGACGTCGTGGCTGACGAGCAGTTCCACGCCGCGGGCGGGATCGTCGACGTGCCGGACGGAGAATCCAGCGTTCCGATGGTGGCCACACCGGCGGATTTCCATGGCACGCCGTGGGCGCCGCGTTCTGCGGCACCGGAACTCGGACAGCACACCGACGAAGTTCTCGCCGAACTCAAGGCGCGGCGCAGTTCGTGACCGGCAAGGCGCGAGCTTTACAAATTTCCGCCGAAGTGTCACGCTGTCCGGTGAGTCGCGTCACCCGATTCGCCGAACCGGGCCTGTCCCGGAACCGGCGCCGCGTGGGGCGGCAGCCCACAACAAGAAGCCCACGACAAGCGCTGCAGCAACGCCAACGCACTCCTCGGGTGCGGCGGTGAGGAACGGATTTGATGGTCACTCCAATCTTCGACATCAGCGAGAGGGGCCGGCTCAGCTCAGCACGAGCACCCCGTCCAGACGGTGAGTGTCTGCGATATCGACTCGACGTCGTTGCGGGCAGCGCAGTCGACGTCGTGCAATCGGCCGGGGGTTGGCTGTACGACCGGGTGATGGCCGGTTGGGAGGTCACCGTGCTGTTGGCGGACAGCTGCGACACCCGGCCGCTGCGGATCCTCGGGGTGCGCGCCCTGGACCTGGAGGCGCAGTTCGCCTTGACGGGCTCGACCAGCCAGAGTCTGGCAGCCAGCATCGAGGCATTCACCGCAGACGCACGTGTACGTGACAGGGTGCTCAAGTCCCTGGACAACCGGTTGACCGAAGTCGCTTTGTGGGGCGACGGGTGGCCCCTGGGAGTAAATCGCGCGGTGACCAGAGCGCAGCACGTGCTCAGCGCGGCGGCGCGGACATTCAAGGGCTATGCGCTTGCCGCGGCCGGGATAGGCTGCGACCCAGTCGATCCCACCGAGACGCTGCTGAGTGATGGCTGTTCGCCGATTTCAGAGCTGATCCGGCTCGACTAGCACTTATGAAGAAGTACTACAGCCACACACTGCTGTACCTGCATGAGACGATCTCGCTGGGGTCCGGGCGAAGTGACGGCTTCACCGAGATGTTCACCGACACCTACCAGCCGATGATGGACGAGCTCGGTGCCCGGCTGTTCGCGATCTGGGAATCCACCCCTTACAACGGTCACTGGCCACAGGTGACGGTGATCTGGGAGATCGATGGGTTCGCCGACTACGCCAGGATCGGGGCCGCCCAGGCGCGTGGTGGCAGTCACGAGGCCGCGGCCGGCAAATGGTCGGCGTTTCTGGCCGACATCGGCGCGTCGGGGGAGGGGCGAATCATGTACCCCGGGCCCAGCAACAAAACGCTGGCCCAGCTGCGTGAGGCCAATTTCACTGCGCCGCTGGTGATCCAGGAGATCATGCAGACCAAGCCGGGGCGCCAAGACGACTACATCCGTGAGCTGGAGCGGCTCTATGTGCCATGGTCGGAGCGCACGGGCAAGCGGTGGCTGGGTTCGTTCACCACAACTTTCCGCTACAACGAGGTCATCCACTACTGGGCCCTGGACGGCGGCTGGGAGTGCTTCGCCGAGCACTACCCCTCCTGGAAGGAGAACCCACCCGCCGAGATCGTCACCTGGATGAGCGTGGCGCCGGCATTGCGCGACGGCTGGGAAGACTCGATTCTGCAGGCCCTACCGCCATCGCCCCTGCAGTGATGAGTCAGCGAGGACCAGTGGACTTCACCTACGACCCGTTCGACGCGGAGGTGATGGCAAACCCGTTGCCGTACTACCGCATTCTGCGCGACCAGTATCCAGTCTACTACATGCCGCAGTGGGACACCTTTGCCCTGTCCCGCTTCGACGACATCTGGCGGGTGCTGGAGGTGAACGATGGGACATTCGTTGCGTCGGAAGGGACTTTGCCCGCGGCGTCGGTCTTGGCTAAGCACAACACCGGGCCGGTCGACGACCCGCCGTTGCATCCATTGCCATTTCACGCGGTGTTCGACGCCAAGTTGTACGGTGAAATCCGTCGCGCGCATTCAGCGCCGTTGCGGCCCAGGGCGGTCGCCGGGCTGGAGGCCAGGATTCGCGCGCTGGCCAACGAAAGACTTGATCTGCTGCTGCCGCAAGGTTCGTTTGACCTGACCCAGGACTACGGCGGCATCGTGGTGGCGTCTGTCGTATGCGAACTACTCGGCATTCCAACCGATCTCGCACCGCAGGTGCTGGCCGCGGTCAATGCCGGCAGCCTCGCCGAGCCCGGCGTCGGCGTGGATACCGCCGAAGCCCGCCCCAACTACTTCGAATATCTGGCGCCGGCAGTCCAGCGCCGTCGCGCCGACCCGTCCGGGGGCCCGCTTGGTGTTGTCGACGGTCTGCTCGGCTATCGCTTGCCCGACGGCAGCGCGCTCGACGACGTCGAAGTCGCGACCCAGATGCTCTGCATCTTCATCGGTGGGACGGAAACGGTGCCCAAAATCGTCGCCCACGGGCTGTGGGAGCTCAGCCAGCGGCCCGACCAGATGACCGCGGTGCGCGCCGACCCTGACAACAACGTGCCGATCGCGCGTGAGGAGATGATCCGGTTCTGCGCGCCGGCGCAGTGGTTCGCCCGAACGGCACGCAAACCCTTCAGCATTCACGGTGAGACCATCGAGCCGGGCCAGCGCGTCATCACCCTGCTGGCTTCGGCCAACCGCGACGAGCGGGAATACCCCGAGCCCGACGAGTTCATCTGGAACCGGCTCATCGGTCGTTCGCTGGCGTTCGGCCGCGGCCAGCACTTCTGTATCGGCTACCACCTGGCCAGGCTGGAAGTCGCTGTGCTGCTGCAAGAATGGCTTCGCAGGGTGCCCGACTACGCAATCCAAAGCGAGGCCGCCACCCGGCTGCCGTCCAGCTTTCAATGGGGATGGAACAAGATCCCGGTGGAGGTCTGACGTGTGGTCCTACCGGATCATCGCCCCGTATCGCTTCGAGCGGACATCGATCCCTGACAAAACACCCGATCACCTCGCCGATGGCCAAGTGCTGTTGCGGTTCTCGGCGGCCGGCGTCTGCGGCAGCGATCTGCCCGCCTTTCGTGGTGCCCGGGGCCGGCTTCCGGGAGACGACGGGCCAAGCGCCGCCGAAAAAGACGGGTTCCCCATCCACGAAGTGGCCGGCGAGGTGATCGCCAGCCGTCATCGGAATCACCGTCCCGGCGATCGTGTGGTGGGCTGGGCCTCCGGGTTCGACGGCTTGATGGAGCGCGTCATCAGCAACGGCGACGGACTGGCACCGTACGATCCGGCGCTGACCCCGGCGCAAGCGATCGGCCTGCAGCCGCTGGCGTGTGTTCTCTATGCCTGCGAGCAATTGCCGGATCTGGCCGGCCGTCACGTCGCGATCATCGGCCAGGGCTCGATCGGCCTGCTGTTTTCCTACGTCGCCAAGGCGGCTGGCGCCCGGCGCGTTACCGGGGTCGACCCTGTCGACCGCGAAAGCCTGGCAACGACATTCGGAGTCGATGACCCGGTACGTGCCACCAGCGACCGATGGGTGAGCCAGCTGGCGGCCGGCGACCGCGCCGATGTGGTCATCGAGGCCGTCGGTCACCAAGTGGCCACCCTGGGGCACGCCATCGAAGCCGCCGCCCCCGGCGGCACCGTTTTTTATTTCGGCGTTGCCGACGATGACGCCTACCCGATCAGCATGCGCAGCATGCTGCGCAACAACCTGACGCTGAAATCCGGTGTGACGCTTGACCGGCGGCGGGTGCTGGAACTCGCCGGCAAGTTCGCCGCGGAACATCCCGAGCTACTCGGCGCGTACCTCACGCACACCTTCGGCATCGACGACGTGCAGGGCGCGTTCGACCTGGCCTGCCGGCCGGTTCCCGAGCGCATCAAGATCGCGATCGCCGAGTGAGGTTGTAACCGTGTCGGAGGTTTCGCAGAGCAATTTGCAGCGGGCACTGAACCGGGCAACCCCGATATGGGGTGGCTGGATCACCGGACCGACGCTGCTCGGGCCGGAAGAATTCGCCCGGGCCGGTTACGACTACGTGGGTTTCGACGCCCAGCATGGCTACCTCGACGACGCCGACATCGCCCGCATACTGCGGCGCATCGAACATGTGCCGATCGGCACGTCGGTGCGGCTGCCCAATGCCGACGCGGCGCCGATCGGGCGGGTGCTCGACGCCGGCGCCGACGCCGTCGTCATCGCAATGATCGAGTCGGCTGAACAGGCTGCCGCGGCGGTGGCCGCCACTCGCTACCCGCCGGCAGGCATCCGCAGCTTTGGCCCGCTGCGCGCCAGCCTGGGTCACGACAGTGCCGCCCTTCAGTCCCGGGTGAGCGTGTTCGCGATGATCGAGACGGCAGCGGCGCTGTCCGGCCTCAGTCGAGATCTGTGCTGTCGACGGCCTGACCGGAATCTACATCGGGCCGGCCGATCTGGCTATCTCGATGGGTGTCGATGTCGTTGGGGCGACCAGACATCCCGAAGTGCTGGACGCGATAGTGCGAATCCATCGAGCGGCTACCGACGCGGGGCTGGTCACCGGCATTCATGCGGGAGAGGGCAAGACGGGTCGCGCCATGGCGCAGCTGGGATTTCAGATGATCACCCTGGCGGCCGAATCGCAGGCGCTGCGGCGGGGGGCGGCGGAGCATCTACGTGAGGCGACTGAATAATGACTGATGATTCCGCTGACGGCCCATCCAATGACCAAGCCGCAATCCGCGAGTTGCTTGCCAGCTACGCCCTCGCCCTTGACGCCGGCGACGTTGATGGGTGCGTAAAGCTATTCGCCTCCGATGCCGAATTCATGGTCTACGGAAGGAGTTTTGTCGGACATGACGGTATCGGCGGGATGTTCCGGGATGCGCCGCGCGGGCTGCATCTGACCGGAGTCTCGCGTATCGATATCCGCGGCAACACCGCAACGGCCCGGTCGCAGGTGTTGTTCGTCAGGGCCGGCAGCCTGCAGCTGCGGCCTGCCCTCTACGACGACGAGCTGGTCCGCATCGACGGGCAGTGGCGCTTCCAGCGGCGGCGGTGCCGGTTCGTCACCAGCCGCCGGCCTGGCCGACAGCCCGGAGGTTCCGTCAGCATGAATCAACGTGTCGCACTGGTGACCGGCGCAGCCGGCGGGCAGGGTTGGGCCATCGCCAAACGGCTACGCGCAGAGGGATATTCGGTGGCGGCTTGCGATCGTCGGGCCGACGAACTGGGCGCCGCGGTCGACGAATTGGGTGACGACGAGGTGATCGGGATCGAGCTCGACGTCACCTCCCCGGCGCAGTGGGATGCGGTCGTCGAGCGGGTCGTCGACCGATTCGGGCTGCTGAGCACGCTGGTCAACAATGCCGGCGTGCTGCACCGGGCGTCGTTAGCCGACGAGACGGCTGAGGACTTCGAAAATGCCTGGCGGGTCAACTGTCTGGGCGCTTTCCTCGGCATGCGCGCAGCCCTTGACCGGCTACGTGAGGCAGAACGCGCGGCCATCGTCAACATCTGCAGCACCGGAGCGATCCGTCCGTTCCCGCAGCACTGCGCCTACGGTTCATCGAAGTGGGCGCTTCGGGGCCTGACCCAAAACGCTGCGGCCGAACTGGCCCCGTCCGGTATCCGAGTCAACGCCGTGTTCCCCGGGCCGATCGCGACGCCGATGCTCGACGAGGTTACGCAGACACGGCTGGCCGCGGCATCGATGTTCGGGCGGCTCGGCCAGCCCGGCGAGGTCGCCGACGCCGTTGCCTTTCTGGTCTCCGACGAGGCGTCATTCATCACTGGCTCGGAACTCGTCGTCGATGGTGGGCAATGCCTACAGATCCGATGAGCACCAATCTGTCGGTCGGCATCATCGGTGCCGGGCCGGGCGGTCTGGCACTTGGAATCCTGCTATCAAGTGCCGGTTTTCATGACTTCGCCATCTTCGACCGCGAAGACGACGTCGGGGGAACCTGGCGGATCAACACCTATCCGGGGCTGGCATGCGACGTCAAGTCGCATCTTTACTCTTATTCGTTTCACTTGAACCCAAACTGGTCGCGGCTGTGGTCCTCGCAGCTCGAGATCCTGGGGTACTTCCAGCGTTGCGCCGACGAGTATGGTCTGCGGCCACACCTGAGACTGCGCACCGAAATCCGCTCCGCGCATTGGGATGAGGACACACAGCGGTGGTGTCTGACCACCGCGGGTGGCGAACAGCACCATTTCAATGTCGTGGTGTCCGCCGTGGGCCTGTTCACCCGGCCGCTTCTTCCGGATCTGGTCGAAGAGGAGCCGTTCACCGGAACGGTGATGCACTCATCGCGATGGGATCACTCGGTCCCCCTTGAAGGTGCGCGGGTTGCTGTGCTGGGCACCGGATCGACAGCTTCGCAGCTGGTGCCGGAATTGGCGAAGATCGCCGGCAAGGTGTATTCGGTGCAACGGTCACCGACCTGGATATTGCCCAAGCCGGACCGGCATTACACGCGATGGGAGCGCTGGATCTTCGCTCACGTTCCCTTCGCCAAAAAGCTCTACCGCACCCGGCTGTGGCTGCGCAGTGAATCCAACATATCGGTGATCGAGCATGGTAGCGAAAAGACTTTAGAGTTCACCGCGATTGCTCTTGGCATGCTCGAGAAGACCGTCACTGATGAGGAATTGCGCCGCAAGCTGACTCCGGACCACCCAATGGGCTGCAAGCGACTGGTGTTCTCCTCGGACTACTTGCCGGCGTTGACCCGGTCCAATGTCGAGGTGTTGAACAGCCCGGCGCGATACCTGCGCGCCCGATCCCTGGTCACCGAGGACGGCACCGAACGCGATGTCGACGTCGTGGTGTGCGCCACCGGTTACGCCGCGGCCGACTATCTGGGGCAGCTGGAGGTTTCCGGAGAGCACGGGACGACGCTGCGGGAGATCTGGCGTGACGGGGCGCACGCGTATTTCGGCATGGCTGTTCCGGGGTTCCCGAACTTCTTCATGCTGTACGGACCAAACACGAACGTCGGCTCCAACAGCGTGATCTTCATGCTCGAAGCTCAGGCGCGCTACATCGTGCGGGCGTTGAAGTACATGCGGCGCAAGGGTAAGACGTACGTCGCGGTGCGGCCCTCCGCGCTGGCGGAGTTTGTTGCCAAGATCGACCGCTGGATGGTCGGCACCGTCTGGACCACCCAGTGCAGCAATTACTTCCGCGCGGCCAATGGGCGCGTGGTCACACAGTGGCCGCGCAGCGCGCGTACCTTCTGGGGAATGACGCGCAGGTTCAAACCCGCCGATTTCAGTTTCCAGGCCCCAGCCGTGTCCGACGTCGACGGCGACGCATTCACGGCGCTGGACGGGCGCTGTCGATGACCGAACTGGACGGCGCCGAGCGCCTCGATCCGGCCCTGCGCGCGATTGCGACTACGCGAACGGACTTTTCGCTGTCCTCGATCCAACTCATGCGCGAACCGTTCAACGAGCGCCGCCGTGTTGCTGCGGAAAACACTGATACGCAAGGCGTCCAGATCATCGAGGACTACGCGACGGCCGAATCTGGCAGAGTAGCGGTGCGGATTTATCGCGGCGGGCCGGCGAATCCGGCTGAGCCGGCACCGGTGGTCGTCTACTGCCATGCCGGCGGGTTCACCCTGGGAAACCTGGACACCGATCACCGGCAGTGTGTCGAGCTCGCGCGTCGCGGCCACTGCACAGTGGTGTCGGTCGACTACCGACTTGCCCCGGAACACCCTTACCCGGCCGCACTCGACGACGCGAGTTCCGTGCTGCGATGGGTGGCGGCCAATGCGACGGAATTGGGCGTTGATGCGACGCGGCTGGCCGTGTCGGGCAGCAGCGCCGGTGCCACCCTGGCCGCATGTCTGGCGCACAGTGCCGCTGACGGGTCGCTGCCGGCGGTCGTGTTCCAGTTGCTGCACCAGCCGGTGCTGGACGATCGAGCTACCGCGTCGAAAGCGGAGTTCTGCACCAGCCCGGCTTTCGACAGCGAGGCAGCGGATCTGATGTGGCGCTATTACCTGGGCCCCGTTGCAAGCCCTGTGACCGGATCGGTCGCTAGCGTGCCCGCACGGCGAAGCCGATTAGGTGGTCTGCCACCGGCTTTGATCACGTGCGCGGAGATCGATCCCTTTCGCGACGAAGCGGTCGACTATGCGCTACAGCTACTTCGCGCCGGAGTCTCCACCGAGTTGCATGTGTTTCCGCGCACCTGCCATGGCTTTGATTCGTTGCTGCCGGACTGGTCTACCTCCGAGCGGTTGTTCACCCTGCAGGGCCAAGCCCTCCGACGCGTCTGGTACGGCGCCTGAGCCAGCGCTGCGTTCGTGACGCGCGGCGCAGGACCTTTGCCTCTATCGAGCGCGTCCGAGGCCGCGGAACAATCTGCTGTTATGAAGATCACCGGCTTGGAGGTCGTGCCATTCGAGACATTCGTCGATCGAATCTCGTTCGGCCAGCTGACTACTGACTACCACGTGGTGCAGACCGTGACCAAGCTACTCACCGATGAGGGGGCCGAGGGCTACTACTTTGGTGGTCACTTCCACGGAGACCAGGACGGCCTGCTCCCCGGAGACCGGGCGCTGTTAGTGCAATTCCTGAGCCCTCTTCTCGCTGGCCAGGACCCATTCGACCGGGCAGAGATCTGGCGTCAACTGTGGGCGGCGAAGCTTCCTGAGAACGTTTGCAGCGTCATCGATCTGGCCCTGTGGGATCTGGCGGGTCGAGTGACCAGGCTGCCTGTGCACAAGCTGCTGGGTGGTGCTCGCGAGAGAGTCAAGGCCTATGCAAGCAGCTTCAACAATCTTGGAAGTCCCGACGAGTATGCCGCCCACGCCGCGCAGTGCCAGCGTCAGGGGTATCGCGCCTACAAAATTCATCCGTACCACTACTGGAACCCCGCGACACGCCAACCCGCCTTGCCCCGGCCGTCTTATGTGGACTCCGACATCGAGGTGTGCCGGGCAGTCCGGTCGGCAGTCGGCGACGACATGGTGCTGATGTTCGACCCGTGGGGCACCTACCATACCTACTCGGACGCGTTGCGGGTCGGCCGGGAGCTCGAACGGCTGGGCTTCTACTGGTACGAGCACCCGATGCCGGAGTACCGAGTGGAGTCTTACGTGAGACTGACCCGCGCACTTGATATCCCGATCTGCTCACCGGAGATCGCGGAGGGCGGCATTTATACAAGGGCAGACTGGATCCTGCGCAATGCGTCCGACATCAGCCGCATCGACGTCTTGCGAGGAGGCATCACCGGGGTCATGAAGCTGGCCGGAATGTGCGAGGCGGTCGGGATGCGCTGCGAGTTACACATGAGCGGCTTCGGCAACCTGCAAGTGCTGGGCGCGACGAGCGAAGACGTTTGCGAATACTACGAGCGCGGCCTGCTCGGGCCGGGAGTTCGCTACGACACCGCCCCGCCTTATCTAGAGGCGCCGTGTGACCCGCTCAGTCCGGACGGATTCGTTAACCTACCCCAAGCACCCGGACTCGGCTACCAGATCCGTTGGGGCTACATCGAAGACCACCGCCTCCCCGACACGTCGGTGGAACCTGTCGCACCCCTGCACCCGAGATAGAACAGGTGCAGATTAAGGCGTGTCGAATCTAATGAGCTGCCGCACGGCTCTGCCGTCGGCCAGATTATCCATCGCCTCGTTGATGTCATCCAGCCGAATCGTCGACGACACCAGTGCCTCCACCGGCAGCCGGCCCGACTGCCACAGCGAGACGAACCGGGGGATGTCGCGGCTGGGCACCGCCGAGCCCAGGTAGCTGCCGATCAGCGACCGGCCTTCGGCGACAAAACCCAACGGCGACAAGCTGATCCGCGCATCAGGCGGCGGTAGCCCGACGGTGATGGTGCGACCGCCCGGGGCGGTCAGCGCGATCGCGGTCTGCAGCGCGGCGGGATGGCCGACGGCCTCGATCACCACGGTGGCCTTCACGCCGCCGTCGGTGGCCTGCTGGGGTGTGTACGCCTCGTGCGCGCCGAGGTCGCGCGCGGCCGCCAACTTTTCGGGTAACTGGTCGACGGCGACAACGCGAACGTCGTCGTAAGTGAGTGCGGTGAGCACCGCCGCCATGCCGACGCCCCCCAGGCCGACGACGGCGACCGACTGGCCCGGGCGTGGGTTGCCGACGTTGAGCACGGCGCCACCCCCGGTCAGCACCGCGCACCCAAGTAGCGCGGCGACTTCGGGTGGCACACCGTGCGGCACCGCAACCGCACTGGCCCGGTTGACGACCGCGTGTGTCGCGAAGGCCGAGACGCCGAGATGGTGATACACCGGGTGGCCGGCCCGGGCGAGCCGGATCCCGCCGCCCAGCAATGTCCCGGCGGTGTTGGCTGCGCTGCCCGGTTCACACGGCGTCAGGCCCTCGGTCGCGCACGCCGCGCAATGGCCGCAACGCGGCAAGAACACCAACACCACCCGCTGGCCGATGGCGAGGTCGTCAACCCCGTCACCAAGCTGCTCGACGATTCCGGCGGCCTCATGACCGAGCAACATCGGCACCGGTCGTACCCTGTTGCCGTCCACCACCGACAGGTCGGAGTGACACACGCCGGCCGCCTCGATGCGGACCATGACCTCGCCACTGCCCGGCTGATCCAAGTCGAGCTCGGCGACGCCGATCGGCCGGGATTCGGTGTATGGGCGGGCCAGACCGATCCGGTCCAGCACGGCCCCCCGGATGTGAAACATGTTGGAATACAACCATGGCTTCAGGTCCGTCGGCTCCTTCGGTTCCACCCGCACCGGACCAGCTCACCAGCAACGACTTCCCGGTGCTGTGGCCGGTGGAAGCCCGGTGGGCCGACAACGACATGTTCGGCCACCTCAACAACGCGGTCTACTACCAGCTGTTCGACACCGCGATCAACGCCTGGATCAACACGAGTACCGGCGTTGACCCGATCACCATGCCTTCGCTGGGCATCGTCGCCGAGTCGGGCTGCCGCTACTTCTCTGAACTGCATTTCCCGGAAAGCCTCGTGGTAGGCCTGGCGGTGACCAGGCTGGGGCGCAGCAGCGTCACCTACCGGCTCGGCGTGTTCCGGTCGGAAGAAGGCGACGACGGCACTGGGGGCGCCCCCGCTTGCGGCGGACCGATCACCGCGCTGGGGCACTGGGTGCACGTCTACGTCGATCGGACCAGCCGCAAGCCGGTCCCGATTCCCGACGCCATCCGCTCACTTCTGTCGACAGCTTGCGTCGATCCACGTTGAACCCAGGGTCGAGCCGCACCGAGATAGCGCCTGGCGCCGGTGCTTTCGCCCCAACCGCTGCCCAGACTGCATTGTCAGTACCCGTCGGCCACCCGGTTATGCTTCGCGGATGCCAGTTTTGAGCAAGACCGTCGAGGTCGGTGCCGACGCCGCTTCGATCATGGCCATCGTCGCCGATTTCGAGCGGTACCCGGAGTGGAGCGACGGGGTCAAGGGCTGCTGGGTGCTCGCTCGCTACGACGACGGGCGGCCCAGCCAGCTGCGGCTCGACACCGATGTTCAAGGCATCGAGGGCACCTATATCCAGGCCGTGTACTACCCGGGTGCCAACCAGATTCAAACCGTCCAGCAGCAGGGCGATCTGTTTTCAAAGCAGGAGCAGCTGTTCAGCGTGGTCGAGACCGGGTCTTCGAGTTTGCTGACTGTGGACATGGACGTCGAGACCACCATGCCGGTGCCCACACCGATGTTGAAGATGCTGCTCAACAACGTGCTGGACCACCTCGCCGAAAACCTCAAGCTGCGCGCAGAGCAGCTGGCCGCCAATTAGAGGGCTCTCTGCCGGCTTCGGTCAAAGATTCCCGTGCGGTCCAGCATCTCGGTCAACCGCCGCGCCGCGTCGGTGAATTGCCAGACGGTGTGCTCGATGACGGCGGCAGCGTCCCGCCGACGCAGCGCGGCGACCAAGCTTCGGTGATTATCGACCGCGGCCGCACCCCATTGCGGATCGGCGGCATACATCAGCACTGGCATGTAGCGCGCCGCATTCAGCAGGAACCAGGCCAATTTGATCCGGCCGCTGGCCTGGTTGAAGACGCGATGAAACGCGAACTCGATGCCCGTGATGGTCTCGGCATCGCTGGACCCGACGGCCGCCGCGAGCGCGTCGTTGATGCGTTCGAGCTCGTCGATCTCGGCGTCGGTGATGTGGTCGGTGGCCGCGGCTGCCAGTTCCTTGGCGATCGTTGCTTGCAGCCAGAAGATGTCCTCGATGTCCTGCCGGGTCAGCGGCAGTACGACGTGACCGCGGTGCGGCTCGAGCCGCACCATGCCCTCACCGCGCAGCTTCAGCAGGGCCTCACGCACCGGCGTGATGCTGACCCCGAGTTCGGCCGCGGTCTCATCGAGGCGGATGAATGTTCCCGGCCGCAACGCCCCGGACATGATTGCCGCCCGCAAGTGGCCCGCGACCTCATCGGACAACTGTGCCCGGCGCAGGGGCCGCCGGCTCCTCGGCTGCGTAGATATCGGTGCGTTCACGTAGGCTGCCAGGGCTTTCCGGGGCTTGGCGGGGCTTGTCATCAGGGCGCTAAAGCCATAGTGTGACCCACACAACACTATGTTTTATCAAATATCAACCGGGCGCAAGCGGTGCGCGAGTGAAGGGGAGGCGTTAGTTGACCGCGCAATTGTCCAGCCACCTGACCCACGCCACTGAACAGCCCTACCTGGCCCGGCGGCAGAACTGGGTCAACCAACTCGAACGGCACGCGCTGATGCAGCCGAACGCGACGGCGCTGAGGTTCTTGGGCAATACGGTCACGTGGGGTGGACTACAGCGCCGGGTTGCGGCGCTGGCCGATGCGTTAAGCCGGCGAGGAGTCGGCTTCGGCGACCGGGTCATGATCCTGATGCTCAACCGCACCGAATTCGTCGAGTCGGTGCTGGCGGTCAACATGCTCGGGGCCATCGCGGTTCCGGTGAACTTCCGGCTCACCCCGGCCGAAATCGCCTTCCTGGTGCAGGACTGCGAAGCGCGCGTGATGATCACCGAAGCGGTGCTTGCTCCGGTGGCCACCGGTGTCCGCGACATCCAGCCGTTGCTGGACATGATCGTCGTGGCCGGTGCCTCAACCGACGACAGTGTGTTCGGCTACGAAGACCTCATTAACGAGCCGGGTGATTCACACGAACCCGTCGACATCCCGAACGACTCGGCGGCGCTGATCATGTACACCTCGGGTACCACCGGCCGCCCGAAAGGCGCGGTGCTGACCCACACCAACTTGACCGGCCAGACGATGACCGGGCTCTACACCAACGGCGCCGACATCAACAGCGACGTCGGTTTCATCGGTGTCCCGTTTTTCCACATCGCCGGAATCGGCAACATGCTGACCGGGATGCTGCTCGGTATCCCCACGGTGATCTACCCGCTCGGTGCGTTCGACCCCGGCCAGCTGCTCGACGTGCTGGCGGCAGAGAAGGTCACCGGGATCTTCCTGGTTCCCGCGCAGTGGCAGGCGGTATGCGCCGAGCAGCAAGCACGGCCCCGTGACCTGAGGTTGCGGGTGATGTCGTGGGGAGCTGCTCCGGCGCCGGATGCGTTGCTGCGGGAGATGTCGGCAGTTTTTCCCGGTACCCAGATATTGGCCGCATTCGGCCAGACCGAGATGTCGCCGGTCACCTGCATGCTGCTCGGCGACGACGCCATCCGCAAGCGTGGATCGGTCGGCAAGGTGATCCCGACGGTCGCCGCCCGCGTGGTCGACGAGAACATGAACGACGTGCCCGTCGGCGAGGTGGGCGAAATCGTCTACCGGGCACCAACATTGATGAGCGGCTATTGGAACAACCCGGAGGCCACGGCGGAGGCGTTCGCGGGCGGTTGGTTCCATTCCGGAGACTTGGTTCGGATGGACGAGGACGGCTACGTCTGGGTGGTGGATCGCAAGAAGGACATGATCATCTCCGGCGGCGAGAACATCTACTGCGCCGAGGTGGAGAACGTTCTCGCCAGCCATCCCGTCATCATCGAAGTCGCCGTCATCGGCCGGGCCCATGAGAAGTGGGGTGAGGTGCCGATCGCGGTCGCGGCCGTCGCCGGCGAACTCCTGCGGCTCGATGACTTAGACGAGTTCCTGATCGAGCGGCTCGCGCGCTACAAGCACCCCAAGGCGCTCGAGATCGTAGATGCACTGCCCCGCAACCCCGCCGGGAAGGTGCTCAAGACTGAACTACGAATGCGCTACGGAGCCCCAAATGCTGCTGAAGACCTTTCTGCAGCAAGGGATTTAACAACCAGAGAGGAAGGCTGACAGGAACTGTAACGTTTGCCCGCTGTTGACGAAGGGTTAATTGTGCAGATGCGGTTCACACGTAAATGGCCATCGGGTACATTCCTGTGGTCTCCGTTACTACCTACGAGTAGGGGGCCGATGGTCACACACCTAGCGTCGGGGCAACAAGGAGGCGTGCGACACGAGCGACGCCGTGAGGTACGCGAGGTCGGCGTGAGGGGGGAGCGGTGACGACGTCGACGGGTCCAACTTTGATCGGTTACGCCCGTGACCAACTACGGACGCCGCTGGCCATCATCGGCGGCTTCTTCCGGATGTGCGCCCTGACCGGGAAGGCGCTGTTCCGCTGGCCATTCCAGTGGCGCGAGTTCGTCCAGCAGACCTGGTTCATCATGCGGGTGGCGATTCTGCCGACCATCATGGTCTCGATACCGGTGACCGTGCTGCTGATCTTCACGCTCAACGTCCTGCTGGCCCAGTTCGGCGCCGCCGACCTCTCGGGGGCGACTGCGGCGATCGGCGCGGTCACCCAGCTTGGGCCGCTGGTCACGGTGCAGGTGGTGGCCGGCGCCGGGTCGACGGCCATCTGCGCCGACCTGGGCGCACGCACCATTCGTGAGGAGATCGACGCGATGGAGGTGCTCGGCATCGACCCCATCCACCGGCTGGTGGTACCCCGGGTGGCCGCAGCGACCCTGGTCGCCACCCTGCTCAACGGCCTGGTGATCACCGTCGGCCTGGTGGGCGGCTACCTCTTCGGTGTCTATCTGCAAAATGTGTCGGGCGGCGCTTATCTCGCCACCCTCACCGCCATTACCGGCCTGCCCGAGGTGGTCATCACGATGGTCAAGGCCGCCGTGTTCGGGCTGATCGCCGGCCTGGTCGGCTGTTTCCGCGGGCTGACCGTGCGCGGCGGCTCCAAAGGGTTGGGCACCGCCGTCAACGAGACCGTGGTGCTCTGTGTGATCGCGCTATTCGCGGTCAACGTGGTGCTGACCACCATCGGCGTGCGATTCGGAACGGGACACTGACATGGCGACAGCTACCGTACTGCGCGCCCGCTTCCCGCGGGCGGCCGAAAATCTGAACCGTTATGGCGGTGCTGCGGCCCGCGGACTGGACCGGGTCGGGCAGATGGCCTGGTTCGCGCTGGTCAGCGTCGGGCAGATCGGGTACGCGCTGCGCCATTACCGAAGGGAGACGATGCGGCTGATCGCCCAGATCGGCATGGGCACCGGCGCCTTTGCCGTCGTCGGCGGCACCGTCGCCATCGTCGGTTTCGTGGTGCTGTCCGGCAGCTCGCTGGTCGCCATCCAGGGCTTCGCGTCACTGGGAAACATCGGCGTCGAGGCGTTCACCGGCTTCTTCGCCGCACTGATCAACGTACGCCTCGCCGCCCCGGTCGTCACCGGCGTCTCGCTGGCGGCCACCGTGGGCGCCGGCGCCACCGCCGAACTGGGCGCTATGCGGATCAGCGAGGAGATCGACGCCCTGGAGGTGATGGGCATCAAGTCGATCTCCTACCTGGCGTCCACTCGTATCGTGGCCGGGCTGGTGGTGATCATCCCGCTCTACGCGCTGGCGGTGATCATGACGTTCCTGTCCCCGCAGATCACCACGACGGTGCTCTACGGACAATCGCACGGCACTTACGACCACTACTTTCGGACGTTCCTGCGCCCTAATGACGTCTTCTGGTCGTTCGTGGAGGTCATCATCATCACGTTGGTGGTGATGATCACCCACTGCTACTACGGGTACAACGCCGCCGGCGGCCCGGTCGGCGTCGGCGAGGCCGTCGGCCGATCGATGCGGTTCTCGCTGGTCTCGGGGCCGGTGGTTGTCTTGTGTGCCGCGTTGGCGTTGTACGGCGTCAACCCCAACTTCGCACTCACGGTGTAGCCGCCATGACCTCGCCTGCAAAGCTCAACCCCTCGCGGAAGCCGCCATACAAGTTGGCCGGCGTCGCATTGCTGGTAGTCGGTGCGCTGATTTTTGTCTTGGTGTACGGGCAGTTCAGGGGAGATTTCACACCCAAGACCAAGTTGACAATGTTGTCTTCCCGGGCGGGGTTGGTGATGGATCCGGGCGCGAAGGTCACCTATAACGGAGTGCAGATCGGCCGGGTGGGCACCATCTCGGAGATCGTGCGCGACGGCAAGCCCGCAGCCAAATTCACCTTGGAGGTGTATCCGCGCTACCTCCCGCTGATTCCGGCCAATGTGCGTGCCGATATCAAGGCGACGACGGTGTTCGGCGGTAAGTATGTGTCGTTGACGACGCCGAAAAACCCGTCGCCGCAAAGGATCACGCCGCGGACTGTGATCGACGCCAGGTCGGTGACGACCGAGATCAACACATTGTTCCAGACCATCACCTCGATCGCGCAGAAGGTGGATCCGGTCAAGCTGAACCTGACACTGAGCGCAGCCGCACAATCGCTGGCCGGGCTGGGCGACAAGTTCGGGCAATCGATCGTCAACAGCAACGCGATTCTCGACGACGTCAACCCGCAGATGCCGCAGATCCGTCACGATATCCGGCAATTGGCGGGTCTGGGCGACGTCTACGCCGACGCCTCGCCGGATCTGTTCGACTTCCTCAACGATGCGGTGATCACGTCGCGCACGATCAACCGGCAGCAAAAGGATCTGGACCAAGCGCTGTTGTCGGCGGCCGGGTTCGGCAACACCGGCGCTGACATCTTCCAGCGCGGGGGGCCGTATCTGGCGCGTGGAGCCGCCGACTTAGTGCCGTCGGCCCAGCTGCTGGACACCTACAGCCCGGCGATCTTCTGCACCCTCCGCAACTATCACGACATCGAACCCAAAGCCGCCTCGTTCCTCGGCGGCAACGGCTACTCCCTCAATGCCCACACCCAGGCGCTATCCGGGCTGGGACTCGTAGCGAACCCGCTATCGCTTGTAGCTGTGAGCCTGCTCACTACGGGACTCGGCGCCGTAGCTGGTCTGGTGGGTGGAGCGCCCAACCCCTATACATATCCGGAAAATCTGCCGCGGGTGAATGCTCGCGGTGGACCGGGGGGTGCACCGGGTTGCTGGCAGCGCATCACCCACGATCTGTGGCCCGCACCCGAGTTGGTGATGGACTCCGGCAACAGCCTTGCGCCGTATAACCACCTAGACACCGGTTCGCCCTACGCGATCGAGTACGTGTGGGGCCGTCAGGTAGGGGATAACACGATCAACCCATGAAAATCACCGGTACCCTCGTCCGACTCAGCATCTTTTCGTTGGTGCTGCTGATGTTCACTGTGATGATCATCGTGGTGTTCGGTCAGATGCGCTTTGACCGGACCACTGGGTACTCGGCGGAATTTGCCAATGTCAGCGGATTGCGGGCGGGCCAATTCGTCCGTGCCTCCGGGGTGGAGATCGGCAAGGTCAGTTCGGTAGAGCTGATCGACGGCGGCAAGCGGGCCCGGGTCAATTTCAACGTTGGCCGCTCGGTGCCGTTGTATCAGTCGACGACCGCACAGATCCGCTACCTCGACCTGATCGGTAACCGCTACCTGGAGCTCAGACGTGGCGAGGGCGAAGGCGCTGACCGGATCCTGCCGCCGGGTGGATTGATCCCGCTGTCGCGAACATCGCCGGCGCTGGACCTCGACGCGCTGGTCGGTGGGTTCAAGCCGCTCTTCCGGGCGCTGGACCCGGACAAGGTCAACACCATCGCGACGGCCCTCATCACGGTGTTCCAGGGTCAGGGCGGCACCATCAACGACATCCTCGACCAAACCGCGCAACTGACCACCCAGCTCGGCCAGCGTGACCAGGCGATCGGCGAGGTGATCAAGAACTTGAACATCGTGCTGGACACGACGGTTCGGCATCGCAAGGAATTCGATCAGACCATCAACAAGCTCGAGGTGCTGATCACCGGGTTGAAGGACCATGGCGACCAGCTGGCGGGCGGGACCGCGCACATCAGCAATGCCGCCGGGACGGTGGCTGATCTGCTCGCCGAGGACCGCGCCCTGCTGCACAAGACCCTTAACTACCTGGACGCGGTTCAGCAGCCGCTCATCGATCAGCGCGTCCAGCTGAACGACTACCTCCACAAGGTGCCGAGCGCGTTGAACATGATCGGGCGCGGCATCGGCTCCTATGGGGACTTCGTGAATTTCTACGCCTGCGACATCACGCTCAAGATCAACGGGCTGCAGGCGGGCGGCCCCGTCCGCACGGTCCGGCTTTTCCAGCAGCCGACGGGTAGGTGTACGCCGCAATGAGAACGCTGGAACCTGCCAATCGGCTGCACATCGGGCTCATGGGCATCATCGTGACGCTGCTCGTCATCGGCGTGGGTCAGAGCATCACCAGTTTGCCGATGCTGTTCGCCCGGCCCAGCTACTACGGGCAGTTCACCGACTCCGGCCAAATCAACAAAGGCGACAAGGTGCGCATCGCCGGCGTGGAGGTCGGCAGGGTGGAGGGCCTCAAGATCGACGGCGACCACATATTGCTGAAGTTCTCAATCGGCACCAACACCATCGGCACCGAGAGCCGGCTGGCGATCAAGACGGACACGATCCTCGGCAAGAAGATCCTCGAGGTCGAACCGCGCGGTAACCAGCCGCTACGGCCGGGGGCCAGTTTGCCGCTGGGTCAGAGCACTACTCCCTACCAGATCTACGACGCGTTCTTCGACGTCACCAAGGCCGCCCAGGGCTGGGACATAGACACGGTCAAAGAGTCACTGCATGTGCTGTCGCAGACCGTTGATCAGACCTACCCTCACCTGAGCGCCGCGCTGGAAGGTGTGGCCAAGTTCTCCGACACGATCGGCAAACGCGACGAGCAGATCAAGCATCTGCTTGCCCAGGCCAACCAGGTGGCCAGCGTCCTAGGTGACCGCAGCGAGCAGGTCGACCGGCTGTTGGTCAACGCGAAGACGCTGCTGGCCGCATTCAACGAACGCGGCCAGGCGATCAATGCGTTATTAGGCAACGTCGCCGCGTTCTCCGAGCAGGTGAAGGGACTGATCAACGACAACCCGAACCTGAATCACGTACTGGAACAGCTGCGCGCGGTCAGCGATATCCTGGTGCAGCGCAAAGATGACGTGGCTGCGGGGCTCACCGAGGTCGGCAAGTTCCTCCCGTCGCTGAATGAGGCCATCGCATCGGGACCGTTCTTCAAGGTGGTCCTGCACAACCTGGCCTTGTATCAGATTATTCAGCCATGGGTCGACGCGGCCTTCAAGAAGCGCGGCATCGACCCGGAGAACTTCTGGCGCAGCGCCGCGCTACCGGCATACCGGTGGCCCGACCCCAACGGCACCCGGTTCCCCAACGGTGCGCCGCCGCCGGCGCCGCCGGTGCTGGAGGGCACCCCGGACCATCCGGGACCGGCCGTCCCGCCCGGATCGCCGTGCTCCTACACGCCGGCGAATCCCGGCGGCAACGTCACCGTTGGGGACGAGGGTCTGCCGCGGCCGTGGAATCCGCTGCCCTGCGCGGGTGCGGCCTTCGGCCCGTTCGGTGGCCCCGGCTTCCCCGCGCCGATCGACGTCGCGACGTCGCCGCCGAACCCTGGCGGTCTGCCGCCCACGCCTGGCATCTCGATCGCAGGGCGGCCGGGTGAGCCAGCTCCAAACGTTCCGGGCACACCAGTGCCGCTGCCGACGCAAGCACCGCCGGGCGCACGCACCGAGCAGCTGGCACCCGCCGGCCCGACGCCACCACCGTCGACGTTCGCGCCGGGCCTGCCGCCGGGTCCGCCGGCACCGCCGGGGCCGGGCGAGCAGCTGCCGGCACCCTTCATCAACCCCGGTGGAGCGGGAGGTAGCGGCGCAGCGGGAGGGGGTAGCCAGAATTGAGCACCATCTTTGACATCCGCAACATACGGCTACCGAAGCTGTCACGGACGTCGGTGATCATCGGTTCGCTGGTGGTGGTACTGGCCCTCGTCGTCGGGTACGTCGGCTTGCGGCTTTACGAGAAGCTGACCAATAACACCGTGGTTGCCTACTTCCCGGAGGCGAACGCACTCTATCCGGGAGACAAGGTCCAGATCATGGGCTTGCGAGTGGGCGCGATCGACAAGATCGAGCCGGCCGGCGACAAGATGAAGGTCACCTTCCACTACGCGAACAAATACAAGGTTCCCGCCAACGCCTCTGCGGTGATGCTCAACCCCACCTTGGTGGCCTCGCGCTCCATCCAGTTGGAGCCGCCCTACAAAGGCGGCCCGGTGCTGGCCGATAACGCGGTGATCCCCGAAGAACGCACCCAAGTCCCGGTGGAGTGGGACCAGGTGCGCAACAGCATCACCAACATCATCTCTAAACTCGGCCCGACCAAAGAGCAGCCCACAGGGCCGTTCGGTGAGGTCATCACATCGTTCGCCGACGGGCTGGCCGGCAAGAGCAAGCAGATCAACACGACGCTGAACAGCCTCTCGCAGGCGTTGACCGCGTTGAACGAGGGTCGTGGCGACTTCTTCGCGGTGGTGCGCAGCCTGGCCCTTTTCGTCAACGCACTGCACCAAGACGATCAGCAATTTGTCGCGTTGAACCAGAACCTGGCGGATTTCACTACTCGGCTCGCGAGCTCCGACGGCGCCCTCGCTGATGCGACACAGCAGGTCGACAGCCTGCTTTCCACCGTGCGCCCGTTCCTGAACAAGAACCGCGAGGTGCTGACTTACGACGTCAACAACCTGGCCACCGTGACGAACACGCTGCTGCAACCGGATCCGCTGAATGGGCTGGAGACCGCGCTGCACGTCCTTCCCACGGCCGCAGCGAACATCAACCAGATTTACCACCCGTCACACGGGTCGGTAGTCGCCATTCCGGCGATCACCAACTTTGCCAACCCGATGCAGTTCATCTGCAGCTCGATCCAGGCCGGCAGCCGGCTGGGTTATCAAGAGTCCGCTGAACTCTGCGCGCAATATCTGGCGCCGATCCTTGATGCGATCAAATTCAACTACCCGCCGTTCGGCCTGAACCTGTTCAGCACCGCCGAAACGCTTCCCAAAGAGGTCGCCTACTCCGAGCCACGGCTGCAGCCACCCAACGGGTACAAGGACACCACCGTCCCGGGGATCTGGGTTCCGGATACACCGTTGTCGCACCGCAACACCCAGCAAGGCTGGATTGTCGCCCCGGGCATGCAGGGGCAGCAGGTCGGGCCGATCACGGCGGGCCTGATGACCCCCGACTCGCTGGCCGAACTGATGGGTGGCCGCAACATCGAGCCGGTTCAATCCAACCTGCAGACCCCACCGGGACCGCCGAACGCATACGACGAGAACCCGATACTGCCACCCATGGGCGTGCGGGCTCCGGTGCCGATACAGCCGCCACCGCCGGGACCGGAGGTGGTCCCCGGTCCGGTCGCTCCGACGCCGGCGCCGGTTTCGGCGCCCGCACCCAACGCCGGCGGCCCACCGCTGCCCGCCGAGGCAGGAGCGGGCCAGTGAACGCGCTCGCGCACCTGATTCGCCACCGGGCCTGGCAGGGGCTGGTGCTGCTGGTGGTGGCATTGCTGATGCAGCTCGTGTGGATGGCATGGAATATCGAACGTGGCGATTCCGGGCGGTCCCGGCAGCGGGGCGGGGTCCTACACCGTCTATGTGCAGGTGCCGGACACGCTGGCGATCAACGGCAACAGCAAGGTGATGGTCGCCGACGTCCTTGTCGGCTCGATACGTGCCATCCAGTTGAAGAACTGGGTGGCGACCTTGACGCTGGGTCTCGACAAGAGCGTCAAGCTACCGAAAAACGCCACCGCCAAGATTGGCCAGACCAGTTTGCTGGGTTCTCAGCACGTGGAGCTGGCCGCACCGCCGAACCCGTCGCCGGAACTGCTCAAGGATGGCGACACCATTGCGCTGAAGAACTCGTCCGCGTACCCCACTACCGAGCAAACACTGGCCAGCCTCGCGTTGATCTTGCGCGGTGGCGGCATCCCGAATCTGGAAGTGGTGCAGAACGAGGTCTACAACATCTTTAACGGCCGAGCGGACCAGATCCGGTCATTCCTCGGCAAGCTGGACACCTTCACCAACCAGCTCAACCAGCAGCGCGATGACATTACCCACGCGATCGACTCCACCGATCGGCTGTTGGTCTACGTGGGTGGCCGCTCGGATGTCCTGGATCGGGTGCTGACCGACATCCCGCCGCTGATCAAACATTTCGCCGACACCAAAAACCTGCTCATCAACGCCGTCGATGCGGTGGGACGGCTCAGCCAGGCCGCCGACCAATATCTGTCGGAAGCACGCGGGCCGCTGCACACCGACTTGCAATTGCTGCAATGCCCGTTGAAGGAGCTCGGCCGTGCCTCGCCGTATCTGATCGGCGCACTGAAGTTGATCCTCACCCAGCCGTTCGACATCGACACCGTTCCGAAGCTATTCCGCGGTGACTACGTCAACATCTCGCTGACGCTCGACTTGACCTACAGCGCCGTCGACAACGCGTTCCTCACCGGTACCGGGTTGTCGGGAGCTCTGCGCGCGCTCGAGCAGTCGTTTGGGCGCGATCCCGAGACGATGATCCCCGACGTCCGCTACACGCCAAACCCGAACGATGCGCCGGGCGGACCGCTGGTGGAAAGGGGGGACAGGCAATGCTGACTCCCTTCATCAGACGCCAGCTGGTCCTGTTCGGGATCCTGACGGTGATCTCGCTGCTGGTACTGGGTGTGTACTACCTGCAGATTCCGAGTTTGGCGGGTATCGGCCGGTACGAGCTCAAGGCGGAACTGCCGGCATCGGGTGGTCTGTATCCAACGGCCAACGTGACCTATCGCGGCATCACCATCGGCAAGGTCACCGACGTCGAGCCGACCGAACAGGGCGCCGAAGCGACGATGAGTATCGACAGTCGCTACAAAATCCCGATCGATGCGATAGCCAACGTGCACTCGGTGTCAGCGGTCGGTGAGCAGTATCTGGACTTGGTGTCGACCGGGAACCCCGGCAAGTTCTTATCGCCAGGGCAAACCATCACCAAGGGGACGGTGCCCGCCGAGATCGGGCCGGCGCTGGACACCGCTAACCGTGGGCTTGCCGCGCTGCCGAAGGACAAGATTGCCACGCTGCTCGACGAGACAGCAGAATCCGTCGGCGGATTGGGTCCGGCCCTGCAACGGCTGGTCGACTCCACTCAGGCGATCGTCGGTGATTTCAAGACCAACATCACCAACGTCAACGACATCATCCAGAATTCTGGGCCGATCCTGGACAGCCAAGTCAACTCCGGTGATGCGATCGAGCGCTGGGCGCGCAACCTGAACAAGTTGGCCGCGCAGAGTGCGGCAAACGACCAGCATCTGAAAAGCATTCTGTCCCAAGCGGCGCCGACCGCCGATCAGGTCAACGAGGTATTCAACGACGTCCGAGATTCGCTGCCGCAGACGCTGGCGAATCTCGAGGTCGTGATCGATCTGCTCAAGCGGTACCACACTGGCGTGGAGCAGGTGCTGGTGTTCCTGCCGCAGGGTGCTTCGATCGCCCAGACGGTGGCCGCGCCGTTCCCGAACCAAGCCGCACTCGACCTGGCGTTGTCGATCAACCAGCCGCCGCCGTGTCTGACCGGCTTCATCCCGGCATCGGAGTGGCGGTCTCCGGCGGACACCAGCATGCAGCCGTTGCGCGTCCGGCACGTACTGCAAGATTCCGATGGACACGCCAGCCAACAGCGTGCGCGGATCACGCAATATTCCGTGTGTCGATGTCCCCGGCAAGCGGGCGGCGTCCCCGCGGGAGTGCCGCGACCCCAAGCCATACGTTCCGGCGGGGACCAATCCCTGGTATGGCGAACCCAACCAGATCCTGACCTGCCCTGCGCCTGCGGCGCGCTGCGATCAGTCGGTCAGGCCAGGCATGGTGATCCCGGCACCGTCGGTCGACAACGGCCTGAACCCGGCACCATCGGACCGAGTCTCGGGAACGCCCCCGCCCATCAGCGACCCCTTGTCGCGACCGGGATCCGGCACCGTGCAGTGCAACGGACAGCAGCCCAACCCGTGTGTCTACACTCCGAGCGGGCCTCCCTCGGCGGTATACAGTCCCCAGAGCGGTGAACTGGTAGGGCCCGACGGAGTCAAATACTCCGTCGAAAACTCGACCAAAACAGGAGACGACGGATGGAAGGAGATGCTGGCGCCGGCCGGCTGAACCCCCCACCGATGCCGATGATTCGTCGTCTGCGAAGGCTGTCCCGACCAGCTGGGCGGAGTATTCGTCAGGAATCGGAGATCGCGGCCGACCAGGCCAGCCCCGAGGTGACGACCGAGGATTCACCGGAATCGGAGGTCGGAGCCGACCAGATCAGCCCCGAGGTGACGACCGGGGATCCGACGGAGTCGGAGGTCGGAGCCGAACCGGGAAGCGCGGAGGAACCCGACTCGGACAGCACCCAGGAGGCAACCGCAGAGTCGGGATCGGAGGTCGAACCCGACGCTGGGGATATGGGTGTCGAGCACGGTCCGTCGCGTCTGGGTCGCGGTTGGCTGGCCGGTATCGCCGCGGCGCTTGTCCTGTTTGCCGGCGCCATCGGGGCCGGCGGCTACTTTGCGCTGCGTTTCCACCACGAAAGCCAGGCTATAGCGCGCAACGACGCCGCGGCGCTCAAGGCGGCGGTGGATTGTGTTTCCGCAACGCAGGCGCCGGACACCAACGCAATGGCCGCCAGTGAACAGAAGATCATCGACTGCGGCACAGATGCTTTCCGCTCCCAAGCCCTGCTGTACACCAGCATGCTCGTCCAGGCTTACCAGGCCGCGAACATACACGTTCATGTATCCGATTTGCGGGCAGCGGTCGAGCGCAACAACAACGATGGTTCAGTCGATGTGCTCGTCGCAATGCGCGTCAAGGTGTCGAGCGATCAGACGCAAAACGAAACCGGCTACCGGCTGCGGGTGAAAATGGCACCCGCTGAAGGCCAGTACAAGATTTCCAAACTCGACCAGGTGACCAGGTGACGGTAGTGGTCGAGGAGACTCCGACCACGGCGGCCACCCGAGAGTCACCGGAGAATAGTTTGGCGCCGTGGCGTATTCGCGTCGCTGCATTCGCTGTTGACGTCCTGCCGGGCATCGCCATGGTGGTGACGATGGCCTTGGTGTCGTTCACCGTGCCGGCGCGTAGCGCGTGGTGGTGGTTATGCATTTCCGTCATCGGGGTCGTCATCCTGCTGATGTTGGTCAACCGGTTGCTGCTGCCGACGGTCACTGGTTGGAGCCTGGGACGCGCTGTATGCGGAATCGCGGTAGTACAGCGCGATGGCGCTGCCACCGGAGCGTGGGGGCTGCTGCTCAGGGACCTGGCCCACCTGCTCGACACCGTGTCGGTGGTGGGATGGCTGTGGCCACTGTGGGATTCACGACGCCGCACATTCGCCGACATGCTGCTGCGCACTGAAGTGCGACGCGTCGAACCGGATGAGCGGCTACGCAACATACGGCGGTGGACCGCGGTGGCGGTGCTAATCGCGGCGGGGGTGTGCCTGGGAGGCGCTGCCGCGAGTTATGTGCTGGTGTACTCCCATGATCGGGCGACCGATCAAACTCACGCACAGATTGCGACCCAGGGACCGAAGATCGTCACAGAGATGCTGACGTACGACCCAAAGTCGCTGCGCGACGATTTCGCGCGCGCCCAGTCGCTGGCTACCGACAGATACCGGGGCCAGCTGGCGGCTCAGCAGGACCTGGTGCAGAAGGGGAACCCGGTCATCAACGAGTACTGGGTGACCGACAGCTCGATCGAATCGGCGACGCCGGATCGGGCGACGATGCTGTTGTTCATGCAGGGCCGGCGAGGCGCGGCGCCCGACGAACGGTATATCAGCGCGACCGTTCGGGTGAGTTTCGCCAAAGACGGGGACAACCATTGGCGCGTTGACGACCTCACCGTACTGACCAAACCGAAACCGCCCGGGAACGGAAAATGAGTCCCCGTCGCAAATTTCAGCCCGGCGAGGAATCACTGCTCGTCGCGCACCCAGTGCAGGCGCGGCGACCGTGGGGGTTGCCGCTGGCCTCCACGGTTGCCGGGTTGCTGATGACGGCGGCAATCACGGTCTGCACCCTAATGCTGATCTCCCATGAATCCCACCACCGGGCACTGGAGAAGAACAACGCGGTACTCAGCTACGTCCGATCGTTCATGGCAGAGTTCACGACTATTGATCCCTACCACGCCAACGACTATGTAGCGCGGGTATTGGCCCAAGCGACCGGCGAGTTCGCCAAGCAGTACCACGAGCAGGCAAACCAGATCCTCCTCCAGGTCGCCCGAGCCGAACCAGCGACCGGCACCGTTCTCGATGCCGGCGTGGAACGGTGGAACGACGATGGCAGCGCCAATGTGATGGTGGCTACCGAAGTCACCTCCAAGTCGCCGGATGAGAAACAGGTAATCGAGAACACAAATCGTTGGACGGCAACCGCAACGCAGGAAGGGAATCAGTGGAAGATCAGCAACCTGCTGCAGGTGATCTGACCGCCGACGCGGCCGTAGCAGCCTTAGAAGCCAAGGTAACCGAAGAATCCGAGGGCGACGATTCTGCAGAGCGCGACGAAAGCGCCGATGCGGCAACACAAGCCGCACCAGAATCCGTCGAAGGTGCTCCCGACGAAATCGACGGTGACGCAGCGCAACAGGCAGACGGCGACTCCAAAGACGAAGCCGACGAGGAGGCCGCCGAGACCGCGACGGCTACCGAAGACAGCGGCGCCCGGACCAAACGACTCGCTAGTAAGCGGCTCGCCATCGCCGTCGCAGTGGCCGCTGTGCTATTCGTCGGTTCTGCGGCATTCGCGGGCGCGACCGTACAGCCCTACTTGGCCGATCGCGCCACCGCCGCAGTCAAGCTGAAAGTCGCGCGGACCGCGGCCAACGCGATCACAACGCTGTGGACCTACACGCCGGAGAACATGGATAGTCTCCCTGATCGCGCGGCGGTCTATCTCAGCGGCGATTTCGAAGCCCAGTACCGCAAATTCGTCGACGCGATCGTGGCTCCCAACAAGCAGGCCAAAATAACCAACAGCACCGAAGTCACCGGCGCAGCGGTCGAATCGCTCGATGATCCCAATGCCGTCGTCATCGTATATACCAACACTTCGTCCACCAGTCCGCTGACCAAGAACATCCCGGCGCTGAAATACCTGTCCTACCGGCTGTTCATGAAACGTACGAACGGGCGCTGGCTGGTGACCAGAATGACGACCATCACCTCGCTGGATTTGACGCCTCACCCGTAGCGCAATCGGGCCCAGACGGGGTTCGTCTGGACCCCGTCTCAGCCGAAAGACACTGCACTCCATGGCCGTTGCTTCGCCGGTATCCGAACGATTGACCGTCGCAGCACTGTTCCTGCTGACCTTTGCCACCGGTTTGGCTGACTCGATCAGCATCCTGGTCCTTGGCCACGTCTTCGTCGCAAACATGACCGGTAACGTGATCTTTCTTGGCTTCTGGCTCGCCCCGAAGTCGAGCATCGATCTGACCGCGGTCGTGGTGGCCCTCCCCACATTCGTAGCCGCGACCATCCTCGGTGGCCGGTTGACACGACATTTCGGCGAGCGAACGCGCCGGTGGCTCACCACGGTGTTCGGAATCGAGATCGTGCTGTTAGTGGCGCTGTCGATTCTGGCAGGCACGGTGCGTGCTTCGCTCTCATGACAACACCAAGCTCATCCTGATCGGCGGCCTCGCTGCGACGTTCGGTCTGCAGCATTCCACCGCTCGCCAGTTCGGCATCCAAGAACTCTCCACCACAGTGTTGACGTCGACCATCGTCGGCATCGGTGTGGACAGCCGACTGGCCGGTGGCACGGGCGTCCGCGAAAAGCTGCGCCTCAGCGTTGTCCTCACCATGTGCGGCGGTGCGATCGTCGGCGCAACGATGTCACGATTCGTCGTGGCTCCGGTGTTCACGCTCGCGGCGGCGGTGGTGGCGGTCAGTCTGCTGATCTTCCGATTCGGGCCGACCGATACGAAAAGCGCAGTGGCTGAGTCTATTTGATAGCTAGTTGAAGGCCAGCCAGCTGGGCAGCGCTCGCTCGTGGGAGTCGCAAAGGACCTGCCGGGTGTCGCATGACCCCTTCGGTGAACCCGCACCGGACCACATGCCCCCGGTGTCGCGGCGCAACACAATGGCTGATGACCCGCCGCCGTCGAGCAGGACCGCCGTGTCACTGCCCAGGCCGCGGAACAGGTCCTGCATGTTGTCCGGGGTGTAGCTGCCGCCCTCAAAGATGTACATCTCGTCCTTTTGCTTTGCGTAGGCAAGGGCGGTTCGCGCTGCACTGGGACCACCGTCATTGAGCTGCCCGGTGTTGCCGGGAGACAACAGCCCGATCCCGGACACCGCGACGAACTTCTCGTTCTTGTTCAGTAGGTCCTGGACCACCGGAGTGGCGACGTCGTAATCTTGTCTGCTCCTGGGCCGCACGACATACGGCGCGCCACCAGAGGGCAGGATCATCGTCGTCAGCGCGCTCCAGCTTTCACCCCCGCCCGAAAGGCCTTGCTTGCCGGGATAGGCGACGGTGCCGGTGACCGCCTGGTTGGCCCGACCCTGGCCGTGGGTGTTGTCCACAAAGGCGCCCAGCGGTGAGCTGCAGCCGGTCTGGCGCCACGAGCCGCCCTTCTGAGGCCGCACGTCAAAGAAGTTGGCGTTGATCGCGATTGTCGGTTGCCCCATCCGCGCCCACGCCTGCAGCGGTGGGTAGAGCTCCGATGCTTGCCATAGTCCCTCGCCGGTGCGGGCCCCGGGATTGTTTTCGCAGCGTGCCTGATCACCCTGGTGGGTGTCTACCAGTAGGTGCGGTGCAAGCCGTCCCGCCGCGTTCTTGATGATCATCAGATGGCCGCCGTTGTTCATCTCATACCAGCCGCTGCCGGCGTTGAGCATCGGCGTGGGGTGACCGGGCCCAAAGTTGTAGACCAGGTACGAACCATTGGTGGTGTTGATGGCGTTGGCAAGCAGATCGCGGCCGTCGGCGGCGCGTGCGACGGGTTGTCCTATGGTGCTCGCCAGCGCGGCGCACGCAACCACGGCAGTGCAGCAGGCCGCCAGCCGGCGCAAGCTGGCGCGTGGGGTAAGCACGGTAGCCCTTTCGGCCCTGATGTGGATGCAACATGAACAGCATCAGCCACATCGGCCACACTGTCAACTTAAATAACAACCTGATGACGCTTGGGCCGCGCTCGAATTACGTTTGTTTGCTTGAACTTTCGGGCTCTTTCTCGCCCACGTCCTTCGCGTTCTCGGCGGCAGGCTCAGCCTTACTTTGGCGCGCTTGGTGTCGGGTTTGGTGTTCTTCGGCGATCGCCATTTCGAATGTTGCCCCCGGAATCCGGTGAAAGCCCTTGCGGTCGTAGAGGTAGCTGATGCCGCCCAGTAACAGACCGATAACCAGGCCGACCGATGTCAGGCTCAGCGACTGGGACAAACCGGTACCCGCACCGCCGTTGAGATACAGCAGCGACCGAGTGCCCAGGAAAAGCTGGTGCATCGGCTCGAATTCGGCCAGCCAGTGAAAGAACCGCGGCGTCGCCTCCAGCGGTATCGTGGCGCCCGCCGACGGTAAGCCGAGGATCACATAGATCACCAGGCTGACCAGCAGACCAAGCATGCCCAGCGCCGAGATCAACGAAGTGGACGTGATGCCGACGGCGGCGATCGCGAATGCCCCAAACGCCCACAATTGCCAGCCAAGATCTATGGGCATGCCGAGTCCGTCGGCAATTGCCAGGTAAGCCGCGGATGTGAGCAGCGCGAACACCACGATCATGCCCCATTGGACGAGCAACGTTTGAAACCGCGAAATTCTGGCCTTTTCGGCGAAGTAATACACCGGGCCGAATTCGGCCGGTACATAGCCGAGCAGCGCATCCACCAACATGCTGACCACGATGCTGCCGGTAAATCCGGCCAGCAGCAGCAAGAGCGCGTAATAGAACGCCGACAGCCCGCCGCCGGTGGCGCCCGGCAGCGGGTTGTACACGACGGACCGGACCTCGATGGGGCTGGCAAGACTCACCTCCGCCGCCCCGACCAGCGGCGCCCCACCGGTCTGCGCCAGAACCTCCGCCACAACTCGTCCACCCACAAAGCCATTGGCCACACCCATCGCCAGGGTCAGGGTCTCGTGCGCGATACTGGGGCCGAGCGTGCCGGCCCGCGGGTTGGTGAAGATCGTGACCACCGGCCGGGGTGCATTGTTAGGCGTCACCGCGCCCGCCTCGAAGTCCCGCAGCTGCGACGAGAAGCCCGGCGGTATCTGCAACGAGCCGTACACCTGTGCCGTGTCCAGTTGGTGCTTAGCCTCACCGCGGGAGAGCACGCGGATGTCGTACCTCTTCTTGTCCACGCCGTTGACCAGCCGATCGACAATCTGCGCGCCCGCCGGTCCGGAATCCTCGTTCACCACGGCGATAGGGAAATGACGCAGGTTCTTGTTCGGGTTCAAGATTCCCCCGAGGTACAGCGCGCACAAAGCCGACATCAGGGCCAACGTGATGACGAGCGGCCCCGCCCAGAACCGCACGGTCCGAATTGCCTTGATGTTCCGGTTAGGGTTGAGCGCCGCGTCCTGCGGCAGCGATTGAGACATTCGGGCTCCTGTCTGTCGTGCTTACTCTATGTTGTCTAACCGCCGAGTTGCGCGTGCATTTCCCAGATCAGCAGTTCCGACGGCTCGCTCGCCATCACCCGCCGGCCGTCGGCGTCGGTGAACCGGACCGCGTCGCCCTCTTCGAGATCACCGATCCCTTCCACAGTGACCCGGCCACGGGCGGCGAATAGGTGCAGGTAGGGCGCCTGGGGAAGGCTCACTGCGCCCCCGGGCCGCAACCGCGTGCCGTGCAGCGCGGCTTTGCGGTTGTGCACGGTGATGGCCGCGTCATGCCCGGGAATTCCCGAGGCGATGGTCACCAGACCGCCGCCCAACAGTTCGGAGTCAATCTCATGCTGTTGATAGCTCGGGGCGATGCCAGTCTCGTCGGGTATCACCCACATTTGCACGAAATGTACAGGCTCCGTTAACGAATCGTTCTTCTCCGAATGTAGGATTCCACTGCCCGCCGACATCCGTTGCGCCAGGCCCGGGTAGATCACTCCGCGATTGCCTGTCGAATCCTGGTGCGTCAGTTCCCCTTGCAGTACCCAGGTCACGATCTCCATATCGCGGTGTGGGTGGCTGTCGAATCCGCTTGTGGGCTGCACGGAGTCGTCGTTGTTCACCAGTAGCAGCCCGTAGTGGGTATTGTCCGGATCGTAGTGGTGGCCGAACGAGAACGAATGTCGGGATGTCAGCCAGGACGTCGTGGTGACGGCTCGGTCAGCCGCGCGCCGAATCTCCGCGGTGGCAGGCACGATGCCAGCCTAACCGGAAGATCGGTCAGGTCGCCCAGTCGGTGAGCAGTCCTTGCGCGTGCCGTAGCGCGACCTCAAGCTCGGCCAGGGTCAGCCCGGCTGGGCGGGCCAGGTGGATCTCGATTTGGTACTCTGGCTGGCCGTCCTGGCCGAAAATCGGCAGGACGACGAATTCCATTGACGCTAGCTCTGTTTCGAGTACATCGGTGACCGATTGCAGCGTCACCATCGTCATGAGGGTGGTGAGCTGGCGGGTCACCTGCGCGGTCGGCTCCAGCGAGGCCAGCACATCGGCCAGCCGGTTGTGCAGCGATTGGTGGGTGTCATCGAACCGCCATGCGCCGTAGCCGCGGGCGCGGATATCGGCGAGTACCCGCTGATGTTGTGCGATTTCGGTGCGGGTCAGCCGTGGCATAACACGGTGCAGCCAGGCTTGGACGAAGTCGTCGTCGCGCCAGGCCATCGCGACCAGACCGAACGGCGGGTCGATGGGGAAGCGCTGGCCGACGGCATGCTCGCCGTCGGTGCCGTGGCCGACCGCGTCGACGGTGGTCAGGTACCGGCCGCCGATCTTGGACATCGAGCAGCCCGCGCCGAGCGTGTCGTGCAGGAAGCACAGGGCGTCACGTCCCCGGTCCAGCAGCGGGAAATGCATCCGCAGCCCGTGGACCAGACCGAACAAACCGCTGCCCAGCACATAGCGGCGATCCTCGCGCCGAGCCACCCATGCGCGCCGTTCCAGTTCGGCCAGCACCAGGGCGCAGGTGGAGGTGCTGATCGCGCAGATTTTCGCCAGCTCGGCCGACGTTCGCCCGCTCGGTGAATCCGCCAGGGTGGCAAGCACATCCATCACGCGGCCGGTGGGCGGTGATTTGGCGGTTGACGTACCCATTGACGTAGCCACAGTCAACTCCCTACCATCCGTCCAAAATGTAACAAAATTCTTCCTAATATTAGGAGATTTGCTGTGTACAAGGTGGGGGTTTGGGGTCCGGGCTCCATGGGTGTGATCGCCCTGCGTGGGGTGATCGACCATCCGCAGCTGCAACTGGTCGATCTTGTCGTGCACAGCGATGCCAAAGCGGGTCGCGACGCCGGGGAGCTGTGTGGAATCGCGCCAGTGGGGGTGGTGGCCACCCAGGACCCGGCGCCGATGCTGGCCGGCGACGCCGACGTGGTGGTGTACGCGGCCGGCGGCCAACTTACGGCCGCTGGAGGCCGTGCAGGACATGGTGTCGATCCTGCGGGCCGGAAAGAACGTGGTGTCGTGTTCGGTGGTGCCGCTGGTGTTTCCCGATGCCGTCGACGCGGCGTTCACCGAGCCGTTGCGACAGGCCGCACTGGACGGCGGTGTGTCGTTCTTCACCACCGGTATCGACTCGGGGTTCGCCAATGACGTTTTGCCGCTGGTGCTTTCCGGGGTCTCGCGGGTCATCGAGTCAGTACGGGTGACGGAGATGTTCAACTACGCCACCTACCCGGACAAGGCCGCGGTGTACGAGATCCTCGGGTTCGGCAAGCCGCCGGAGTTCACCGCGTTCGCGGCGACGCCCGGGGTGTTCACCTTCGGCTGGGGTCCGGTTCTGCACCAACTCGCCGCCGGACTGGGCGTCAAGATCGACAACATCGAGGAGAGCAACGAACGGATCCCCGCCAGCGAGTCCTTCGACACGCCCACCGGCCACATCGCGGCCGGGACGATCGCCGCGATGCGCTCGACGCTGACCGGTTACGTCGGGGAGAAAGCGACTTTCGTCGTCGACCACGTGACGCGGATGCGCGATGACATCGCTCCGGACTGGCCGCAGCCGCACATCTGTATCCCGCCGAGGGACCTCGGCTACGGGTTGGCATCCGGCTGCGGCCTCTACCGCGTCGAGATCGAGGGTTCCCCGAGCATGCGGTGCGAATTCGAGATGGCCGAGGACCATGACCACGATCTGGGTGCGCGCATCGCCGGCGCCTCGCGGATGGTCAATGCGATCCCCGCGGTGTGCGCGGCCGCGCCCGGTCTGCTGTCCGCACTGGATCTGCCGTTGATCACCGGGGCGGGCCTGGTCCGTCGGGTGCAGGGCCCGTCACCGGACAGCCGGCTGTTCTAAGACTGGTCGTCGGGGTATGTGGCGGCGGCGAGCTGCAGGATCTCGGCGCGATCCGCCGGCAGGATGAACCGGGAGTGGATCGCCGTGTCGAGCGCTGCCGTGAAGCCCTCGAGGTACTGATTGGCTCCGCCAGGGTAGAGCCGGCGCAAAGTGGCGGCATCGAAGGGTTCGCCAGAGCCGAAGATCGCCGACATGACGCTCTCTTCGCTGCCGAGACCGGATGTCCGGGCAATCGGCACGTCCACCCATGGGGTCCTGACGCCGCCCTCGGCGAGACCGTTGGAATCCAGAATGGGCTGGGGCGGACCGCTTTCGCGCAGCTTTATGGGTGCGGCGCTGGGCGCGGGCTCGCCGGTTGCGACCCACTTGTTCAGTGCGGCGAGCGCCGCCTGCACCACGTAATGGTGTTGCGGAGCGAAGTTGATGCAGTGCTCCAGTTGCCGACCCATCAGCATGCTGGTCGGCGCGTAGGCCGCCACGATGTCATCGAGCGGCGCAAAGCCGCTGTCGATCGGCGCCACTTGGATCGTGTAGTTGTCGGCGTGAGCGGCGCCGGGAATCTCCCAGACCCGCAGCCATTGGTTGTCAGGCTGTCTGGCGAAGTAATAGCCATATCGCACGCCGCCGAACAGGTCGGTTTCGGTGATGATCGTGATAAGCGGGACGCGCAGGTCGGGACTGAAGTTGACCGCTAACGGAATGCTGGTCTGCTGTTCTTCGAATATGGAACTGCCGTCCAGTGGTGCGGCAGACGCGAATCGGGAATGCACCAGGAAGCCGTCGTAAACCTCGGCGAGCGGATCAACGGCGTTGACGTAGGTCGTCAGGAACATAGCCGATTGCGACTCGCCCACAGCGACTACGTGTTGCACCCCGAGCCCGCGCAGAACGCTATGGTGCTCGGCATTCCTGATGAGTCCGCCGATCTGGGAAAACATGTCGTAGGAGAAGGCGTCGCCGGGATGGCGCAGGGGTGCATACCGTGTCGGATCCTGGCTCTTCAGTGACATGTCCACGTCGAGCAAGCTCGCACCGCCCTCCACCCCCACCCGCTGGGCCGAGACCGCGACGTAGGCGTAGCCCGCGCGAAGTATTTCGCGGTGCGCCATCATCCACAACGCCGGAGCGTCGATGCCGCCGCTCACATTGAGCCATTCGACCAGTACTGTCCCGTTGAACTGCGCTCGATCGGCTGGGGTCAGCACCACTATCCGAGTGGTGTAATCAGCGGCGCCGCAGTGCCTTACACTCCATTGGCCGTCTGGACCCAACTCCGCTTTAGGGGCATAGGACGAGGCTGTTCCGGAAATGAAGAACTCCTCGGCAACATAGCCCACGCTGCCAATCTCAAAAGCGCCCAACAGCAGAAGTGGTTTTCCGGGCGCAGGTGTAACCAGCGGGGAATCTGTCATTTGCTACACCTTCTTGGCTCGAACTCGGCGTCACAGCGAACTGGGCAGCCCGAATTTCGCGAACAACGTGTCGTCGAGGAACGCCACCACATGCGACACCCCGTCGCTGCGCACGTCCAGCACATGCAATTGAAACGGCACGTGCGCCTCGCCGGCACGCATGTACATCGCGGCGGCGGGCTGGCCGTTGGCGACCAACGGGAGCAGGCGCATGTCGCCGGGGACTCGGCGGGGCACTGCTGGTGAATCAGCGTGATGATGGCCTGCGGGCCCTGATACCAGCCGACGTACGGCGGCATTTCCCAGACCGCCTCGCTGGTGAACAGCTCCACCAAGCCGGTCGATGTCGTAGGCCTCGAAGGCGGCGATGTAGCGGGCCAGCAGGTCCTGTGCCTCCGCCGAATCCGGCGCCGCCAACCGGTCGCTGGAGCTGGGCCCGACGGCCTCCAGCTGGGACCGGGCCCGCTGCAGCAGGCTGTTGACGGCGGTCGTGGTGGTACCGATCGCTGCGGCCACTTCGGCGGACTTCCACTGCAGCACGTCGCGCAGCAGCAGCACCGCCCGTTGCCGGGGCGAGAGGTGCTGCAGCGCAGCGACGAACGCCAACCGCACCGACTCGCGTGACCCGACGATGTCCGAAGGGTCGGCCGGATCGTCCGTCAAGTCCGGCAGCGGCTCCAGCCAGGGCACCTCGCGGCGCTCCACCAGCTCGCGCAGTCGGGTCCGAGCTGGGTCCCGCCCAGCCCGGTCGGCAACGGCCGGCGCTGGCGGCCCTCCAGCGCGCTCAGGCAGGTGTTGGTGGCGATGCGATGCAGCCAGGTTCGCATCGACGACTTGCCCTCGAAACGGTCGTAGGCCTTCCAGGCCCGCAGAAATGTCTCCTGCACCAGATCCTCTGCGTCGTGCAGCGACCCGGTCATCCGATAGCAGTGCGCGAGCAGTTCGCGACGGTACGGCTCGGCATGGGTCGAGAAATCCCCGCCGACTGCCGGGTCACCTTCAGAGTTTTCCGCCGGCTGGGGGTACCGCCCGCTTGCGGGGGATCTCACCCGAACGAGCCTACGCAGGGTCTCCGACCAGCCCGCCCCAGGAGCCATTACGCTGCCCGTAATGACTACGACCCGCACTGAACGGAATTTCGACGGCGTCGGCGGCGTGCGCATCGTCTACGACGTCTGGACGCCGGACATCCCGCCGCGGGCGGTGGTCGTGCTGTCGCACGGTCTCGGCGAGTATGCCCGCCGCTACGACCACGTCGCGCAGCGTTTCGGCGAGGCCGGGCTGGTCACCTACGCCCTGGACCATCGCGGGCATGGCCGCTCGGGCGGCAAGCGGGTGCTGGTGCGGGACATCTCCGAGTACACCGGCTGACTTCGCCACCCTGGTCGGTATCGCCACCCGGGAACACCCCGGCCTCAAGCGCATCGTGCTCGGGCACAGCATGGGCGGTGGGATCGTCTTCGCCTACGGCGTCGAACGCCCGGACGACTACGACCTGATGGTGCTTGTCGGGGCCGGCGGTGGCGGCCCAGGAGCTGGTGTCGCCGCTGATGGCGTTCGCCGCCAAAGTGCTCGGCGCCGTCCTGCCCGGTCTGCCGGTGCAGGAACTCGACGTCAACGCCATATCCCGCGACCCCGCGGTGGTGGCGGCCTACAACGACGATCCGCTGGTGTACCACGGCAAGGTCCCCGCCGGCATCGGCCGCGCGCTGCTGCAGGTCGGCGAGACCATGCCGCAGCGGGCACCGGCATTGACCGCGCCGCTGCTGGTGGTGCACGGCTCCGACGACCGGCTGATCCCCGTCGCCGGCAGCCGCCGCCTGGTCGAATGTGTGGGATCCACCGACGTCGAGTTGAAGGTCTATCCCGGGCTGTACCACGAGGTGTTCAACGAGCCGGAGCGCGACCAGGTGCTGGACGATGTGGTCTCGTGGATCACCGCCCGGCTATGAGTGACCGGCTTGAAGAGAAATGTCGTATCGCTCCCGTAGTTTGGCGCTATGACCGACGACAAAATGCTGGCGCGCATCGCCGCACTGCTGCGTCAGGCCGAAGGCACCGACAACCCTCACGAGGCGGACGCGTTCATGAGCGCCGCGCAACGGTTGGCGACGGCGGCCTCCATCGACTTGGCGGTGGCGCGCGTCGCATGCGGCCCACCGCTCGCCGGCGCAGGCCCCGACCCAGCGGACCATCACCATCGGGACGGCCGGCACCAAGGGGCTGCGGACGTATGTGCAGCTCTTCGTGCTGATCGCGGCGGCCAACGACGTGCGCTGTGACGTGGCGTCGAATTCGACGTTCGTCTACGCCTACGGGTTCGCCGAGGACATCGACGCCAGTCACGCCCTGTACGCCAGCCTGGTGGTCCAGATGGTGCGGGCGTCGGACGCCTACCTCGCCTCGGGTGCGCACCGGCCCACGCCGACGATCACCGCCCGGCTCAACTTCCAGCTGGCATTCGGGGTCCGCGTCGGTCAGCGTCTGGCCGAGGCCCGCGACCAGGCCCGGCGCGAGGCTACCAAGGATCGTCATCGTCCGCCGGGTACCGCTATTGCCTTGCGGGACAAGGAGGTCGAGCTGCACGACTATCTACCGCAGCGCGTCGAAGGCGCGCGGCACCTGGCAGGCCAGTCGGGCGTCGGCCGGGTATTCGTCGGCGGCGCGGCGCGCAGGTGACCGGGCCGGTCGGCGGGCGCGGCTCGGGAACAGCCCCGAGCTGCCCGGCGCGCGGAGCGCGCTGGGCCGGTGACTCAGGCGGGTTCGCCTCGGGATTCCCAGCGCGCCAAGGTTTACGCGGCTGAGGAGTTCGTCCGGACGTTGTTCGACCGTGCCGCCGAGCATGGATCACCCGCCGTGGAGTTCTTCGGCACGCAGTTGACGCTGCCGCCGGAAGGGCGATTCGGGTCGGTTGCCTCCGTGCAGCGCTATGTTGACGACGTGCTTGCGCTACCGGCGGTGCGGCAACATTGGCCGAAGGTGTCGCCGCTGACAGTGCGGGCGCGGCGGGCTGCCACCGCGGCGCACTACGAAAACCGCGACGGCGCAGGCGTTATCGCGGTTCCCGACCGTGACACCGCCGACTGGGCGCTGCGCGAGCTGGTGGTGCTCCACGAAGTGGCGCATCACTTGTGCCAGGCCGAGCCGCCGCACGGCCCGGAGTTCGTCGCGACGATCTGCACGCTGGCGGAGCTGGTGATGGGGCCGGAACTCGGGCACGTGCTGCGGGTTGTATACGCCAAAGAGGGTGTGCGGTGGGCGAGCTAGCCGACACCGACCCGGACGTGCGGGCGCGCGAGATCGAAACCCAGATGACCGACGACGAGCGATTCTCGCTGCTTGTCGGCGTGATGGGGGCCGGCGAAATGTGGCCGCTGCGGGATGAGCGCATCCCGCCGGGCGTTCCGATGAGCACCGGATATGTGCCCGGGATTGACCGGCTCGGTGTCCCGGCGCTGCTGATGAGTGATGCCGGCCTCGGCGTCACCAACCCCGGTTTCCGACCGGGTGACACCGCCACCGCGCTGCCGGCCGGACTGGCGCTGGCCGCCAGTTTTAACCCGTCGCTGGCTCGCGCATCGGGCGGGGCGGTCGGCCAAGAGGCGCGCAGCCGCGGGTTCAACGTCCAGCTGGCCGGCGCAATGAATCTGGCGCGCGACCCGCGAAATGGCCGCAACTTCGAATACCTTTCCGAAGACCCGCTTTTGAGTGCCACGATCGCCGCAGAGTCGATCAACGGGATCCAGCAACAGGGTGTGATCTCGACGGTCAAGCACTACTCGTTGAACTGCAACGAGACCAACCGGCACTGGCTCAACGCGGTCATCGATCCCGACGCACACCGCGAATCCGACTTGCTGGCCTTCGAGATCGCCATCGAGCGATCGCAGCCCGGCGCCGTGATGACGGCCTACAACAAGGTCAACGGCGACTACGCCGCCGCAAACGACGTCTTGATCAATGAGGTGCTGAAAGATGCCTGGGGATACCGCGGTTGGGTCATGTCCGATTGGGGCGCGACACCGGGCTGGGAGTGCGCGGTTGCCGGCCTCGACCAAGAGTGCGGTGCTCAGCTCGACGCGCTGCTGTGGCAGTCGGAGGCGTTCGGTGAGCGCCTGCGAGCCGCCTACGCCGACGGCAAACTGCCCAAAGAGCGCGTTTCGAACATGGTCCGGCGGATTCTGCGGTCGATGTTCGCGGTGGGAATCGACCGGCCCAAAGCCACGCCCGCACTGGATTTGGCCGCCCACAACGAGATTGCGTTGCAGATCGCACGACAGGGAATCGTGCTGCTGGCCAACCGCGGGGCGCTGCCCCTGGCGCCTGAGTCGACAGCATCTATCGTCGTCATCGGCGGCTATGCACAGCTGGGTGTTCCGGCTGGCTACGGTTCGAGCGCCGTCGTTCCCCCAGGCGGCTACGCGGACGTGATTCCGATCGGGGGCTCAGGCCTGGAGGCGGGCTTACGGAATCTGTACTTACTTCCGTCGAGCCCGCTGGACGAGCTGAGAAAACAACTTCCCAACGTGCGCATCGAATTTGACCCCGGAACCAGTCCGGCCGAGGCGGTGTTGGCGGCGCGGCGAGCCGATGTCGCGATCGTGTTCGCGATCCGTGCCGAAGGGGAGGGCTTTGACATCGCCGACCTGTCGCTGCCGTGGGGCCAGGACGCGCTGATTGCCGCCGTATCTGCTGTCAACCCGAATACCGTTGTGGTGCTAGAGACCGGCAACCCGGTGGCCATGCCCTGGCGTGACTCGGTGAACGCCGTTGTGCAGGCTTGGTATCCGGGTCAGGCCGGTGGTAGGGCTATCGCGGAAATTGTTGCCGGCCAGGTGAATCCGTCGGGCCGGCTGCCGATCACATTCCCGGTCGAGCTCAGTCAGACGCCGCGCCCGGAGCTGCCCGACGTCGGCGCCCCGTGGGGGACACCGAGCACAATCGACTACTTCGAAGGAGCCGATGTCGGCTACCGTTGGTTCGCCAGAACTGGCCAGGCCCCGATGTTCGCGTTCGGTCATGGCTTGTCCTACACCAGGTTCGAGTACCACGACTTGGTGGTTAGTGGCGGCGACACCATCACCGCGAGCTTCAGCGTCGTCAACATCGGCGACCGCGGCGGGGCCGACACCCCACAGCTGTATCTGACCGCTGCCGCAGGCGAGCAACGCTTACGGTTGCTGGGATTCGAGCGGGTCGACCTCGAGCCGGGCGCGACCCGCCGGGTGACCATCGAGGCGGATCCGCGCCTGGTTGCCCGCTACGACGGCAGCGCGGGAAGCTGGCGCATCAGACCGGGTGGTTACGCTGTGGCAGTAGCCACTTCGGCGGCCGCCCCGCAGCTAACGGCCGGGGTCGAGCTGGCCGGTCGTACGTTCGGGCGGTGATCGGCATGATAGCCAAGGCCCGAACGTACGACCGGCGTGCGCGAAGCCTACTGGACGGGGGCGAGTTCGTCGCCGCATGTGCAACGGTAGGGCTCACCCGCGCCGGAACAGTGGCAGGGAACCTCGATGCGAACGCGACACCCGCAGCCCTCGTGGCCACAGGTCAGCAAGGTTCCCGCTTCGTACTTTGTCATGTGAATCACCCCTTATCTGTGTCGTGAACTCTCGTGCCGTGGATCAAGCACGCCATTACTCTATACCCCCTACGGGTATCAGGTAAGGCGCCTTGGCCAAGTCCAGTATCGACTGGGCCGTTCCCGCGAAGGCGGGCGCGCCCGGCTAGCGTTGGGAGCATGACCCAGAAACCGACCCCACAAGACGTCGATGCATTCTTGGACAGCACAGTGGTTGGCGACGATCCGGCCTTGACCGCAGCGGTGCAGGCCAGCAACGCGGCCGGGTTACCTCCGATCGCCGTATCGGTGCAGCAGGGCAAATTCCTGTGCCTGTTGGCCGGGGCGATCCAGGCGCGCCGCATCCTCGAGATCGGCACACTGGGTGGCTGCAGCAGCATCTGGCTGGCGCGCGGCGCCGGCCCGCAGGGACGGGTGGTAACGCTGGAATACGAGCCCAAGCACGCCGAGGTTGCACGGGCCAACCTGCAGCGGGCCGGCGTCGCCGACCGGGTGGAGGTGTTAGTCGGTGCCGCGCTGGACACGTTGCCGACACTGACCGGTGGCCCCTTCGACCTGGTGTTCATCGACGCCGACAAAGAAAACAATGCCGCATATCTGGAGTGGGCGATCCGGCTGGCTCGTCCCGGTTCAGTCATTGTGGTCGACAACGTCATTCGTGACGGCCAGATCCTGGCGCCGGAGTCCGATGATGCCAAAGTGCAAGCGACGCGCCAGACTTTGCAGGTGATGGGCGAACACCCTCGGCTGGACACAGCGGTGATCCAAACGGTCGGGGTCAAGGGCTGGGACGGGTTCGCACTCGCATCGGTGCGGTAGCGGACGTGTGTCAGCGCGGGTGCAGCTCCTTTACCGCCTGCGCGGCAGAGGTGAGTTCGCTGATCCGCAACGCCGTTTCACCGGCATACAGGGCTGCGCGGTCCACCCACGAATCGGGCATCCCGGCTACCGGTGCCAGCGGCGTGAACAACGGACGGGCCGGCGACTGCAGACGCATCAAGGCGCCGGCCTCGAGATAGCCCAGCATCGACAGTGGGCGGGTCGCCACGTTGAGAGCCGCGGGCAATACTTTGGCCTTCCCGTCGTCACCGCACCACCGCCGAGTGGCGGCGTTGGGCACCACGCGATGGCGCAGCGGCCAGCTGAAACCGAACAGGTTTGTTTCGATAGTGTTGTCCGCGTCCATGATTCGTCGCTGATACTCCCGGCTTGCGTTAGCCTCGTGCGTCAACAGAAATCGCGTACCGGCGATGACACCGCTGGCACCGGCCGCCAGGGCGGTGCGGGTATCGGCGCCGTTGGCGATTCCGCCGGCGAGAAACACCGGACGTTTCCCGGCCGCAGTCAGGGCGTGGGGCACGAAGTCGAGAGCCGGCAGGGTTCCGACGAGATGGCCGCCGGCCTCGCGTCCCTGAGCGATCAGACCATCAGCACCCCAGGCGACAGCGGCACGCGCCTGCGCCTGGGTACCGACCATCACGAAGACGAAGATCCCGGCATCGTGAAGGTGCTCGACAAGCCCCCGCTTCTGGCCGAATGCCAGCACGATGACGTCCACGCGGGCGTCAACGCAGACCGCGACGTGGTGGCGACGTACGAAGGGCATCAACAGGTTTACCGCGACGGCGCGATCCGGAGCTTCGGCACGCACCTGATCGATCGACGTTCGTAGTTGGCGAGGCGTCGCCAGCCCGATTGTTCCCAGGCCACCCGCTTTGGCGACCGCAGCCGCCAGTCTTCCGCCCGCCAATCCGCCGCCCATCCCCGCCTGGCCAACCGGAACGTCGAGTCGCAATCGGTCCGCAATGTCCATGTCTCGCGACGCTACGGGGTCAATGAATCGGGCGGGCTTGGCGGGCCTGTTCGAGGCCGAATTTTCGTTGCTGGTGTGCAGCGATCGAGCGTAATCTTGAAGAGGATGGATGGGTTGCAGCCGGCCCAAAAAGTCTGCTGCATAACAGAAAGGTCACAAAATGAGCACAGTCCATTCATCAATCGATCACCACCCCGATTTGTTGGCTCTGCGCGAGAGCTACGAGCGCGTCGCCGAGTCGATGAGTGCGCATGTCACCTTTGGCCTGACTCTGCTGACGGGCCTGTATGTGGCTGCGTCACCATGGATCGTTGGATTCAGCGCGACGAGATCGCTTGCCATGTGCGACCTCATCGCCGGGATCGCGGTTGCGGTCTTGGCGTACGGGTTCGCGACGGCACTGGACCGCACGCACGGTATGACCTGGACGCTGCCCGTGCTTGGTGTCTGGCTCATCGTCTCGCCGTGGATTCTGCAAGGCCTCACGCTGACTGCCGGCATGATCTGGTCGAATGTCATTGCGGGTGCGGTATTGGCCTGCCTGGGCTTGACCGCCACCTACTTCGGCATGCGCACCCGCGCCGCGGCCACGCACACATAGCTTTTCAAGTCCGTTAAGCCGCGCATCAATTCGCCCGCCCTGGCCGGTTGATCCCGGCCGGGGCAGGGCTAGCCGCAGACTGCGCCGATCGCAGCCGAGCTGACCAGCTTGACGTACTTGGCCAATACGCCGGTTTTATAGCGCGGCGGGGGAGGCGTGAAATCCTTTTGCCGAGCCTCGAATTCGGTGCGGTCGGCCAGCACGTCCAGGGTGCGGCTGGCGACGTCGAGCCGGATCCGGTCGCCGTCGCGCAGGAAGGCGATCGGTCCGCCGTCGACCGCCTCCGGCGCGATGTGTCCCACACAAAAGCCGGTCGTTCCGCCGGAGAACCGGCCGTCGGTAAGCAGCAGAACGTCTTTGCCGAGCCCGGCGCCTTTGATCGCGCCGGTGATGGCGAGCATTTCGCGCATCCCGGGGCCGCCCTTGGGGCCTTCGTAGCGGATCACCACGGCGTCGCCCTTGGCGATGGTGCCGTCCTCGAGGGCGTCCAGCGCGGCTCGCTCGCCGTCGAAAACCCTCGCGGTTCCTTCGAACACGTCGGAGTCCAAACCGGCCGTCTTGACCACCGCGCCGTCGGGCGCCAGCGATCCGCGCAGAATCGTGATCCCTCCGGTGGGGTGGATCGGGTTGTCCAGCGCGCGCAGCACCTTGCCGTCCGGGTCCGGCGGGGCAATCGCGGCCAGATTCTCGGCCATCGTCTGACCGGTCACCGTCAGGCAGTCGCCGTGCAGCAGCCCCGCATCCAGCAGTGCTTTCATCACCACCGGCACGCCGCCGATGTGGTCGACGTCGAACATCACGTGGCGGCCGAACGGCTTGACGTCGGCCAAGTGGGGAACCTTCGACCCGATCCGGCTGAAGTCCTCGAGTGACAGTGCGACGTCGGCCTCATGGGCGATGGCCAGCAGGTGCAGCACCGCGTTGGTCGAGCCGCCGAACGCCATCACCACCGCGATCGCGTTTTCGAACGCCTCCTTGGTGAGGATGTCGCGGGCGGTGATCCCGCGCCGCAGCAATTCGATGACGGCCTGGCCGCTGCGCCGAGCGAACCCGTCGCGGCGGCGATCGGTTGCCGGCGGCGCCGCGCTGCCGGGCAACGACATGCCCAGTGCCTCGGCGGCGCTGGCCATGGTGTTGGCGGTGTACATACCTCCACATGCACCCTCGCCGGGGCAGATCGCGCGCTCGATGGCGTCGACATCCTGGCGGGGCATCAATCCGCGCGAGCAAGCGCCGACCGCCTCGAACGCGTCGATGATCGTGACGTCGCGTTCGCTGCCGTCGGACAGCTTGGCTCGCCCGGGCAGAATAGAGCCCGCGTAGAGGAATACCGCCGCCAGGTCCAGCCGTGCGGCGGCCATCAGCATTCCGGGCAGCGATTTGTCGCATCCGGCCAAAAGCACCGAGCCGTCGAGCCGTTCAGCCTGCATCACGGTTTCGACGCTGTCGGCGATCAGCTCGCGTGACGGCAGCGAGAAATGCATCCCCTCGTGGCCCATCGAGATGCCGTCGGAAACCGAGATCGTCCCGAACTCAAGCGGATAGCCGCCAGCCGAGAACACCCCTTCCTTGACCGCCATGGCGAGTCGGTCCAGGGAGAGGTTGCACGGCGTGATCTCGTTCCATGACGACGCGACCCCGATCTGTGGCTTGGCGAAGTCTTCGTCTCCCATGCCGACCGCCCGCAACATGCCACGGGCAGCGGCCTTCTCCAGGCCGTCGGTGACGTCACGACTACGCGGTTTGATGTCAGCGGTCCGAGCCGAATCGGTGGTTGTGGCCATCGTCCAAGTATGCGCGGACCACTCGCGCGGCAAATGCGCGGGGTTATACCCCGTTGGGGTATAGGGTAGACTTGGGATACGCGGATCGGGCCGGTCTGCCCGACGAGATCAACTACTTGCCGCCCCACGTCAGGTGCGTACCGGGAGGGTTTTGAGATGGAGATGACGACTGCACACGGATATTCGCAGCAGAAGGACAATTACGCCAAGCGGCTGCGGCGCATCGAGGGTCAAGTGCGTGGCATCGCACGGATGATCGAAGAAGATAAATACTGCATCGACGTCCTCACCCAGATCAGCGCGGTCAACAGTGCCTTGCGTTCGGTGGCGCTGAATCTGCTTGACGAGCACCTGAGCCACTGCGTCACCCGTGCCGTGGCCGAGGGCGGCAACGATGCCGACGACAAGCTCGCCGAAGCCTCCGCCGCCATCGCGCGGCTGGTTCGTTCCTGATCGCGCTGGCGTGTTGAAACGCTAAGTTGGATGACCCCGTTGCTGCAGTGCGTACGGTAGGGGCAGCGTGATCGGGCCAGGCACTACCCTTTGAGGAATTAAAGCCTGGCCGATAGCGCAACCGACGCCATGACTGCCGAAACCGCCACCACTGCCGCACGAACGTGGACGCCACGGATCGCTGCGCAACTAGCGGTGTTGGCCGCAGCGGCCTTCACCTATGTCACCGCCGAAATCCTGCCGGTGGGCGCACTGTCGGCGATTGCGCGAAACCTGCAGGTCAGCTTGGTCCTGGTGGGAACCCTGCTGTCTTGGTATGCGCTGGTGGCGGCCCTGACGACGTTTCCGTTGGTGCGCTGGACGGCGCACTGGCCACGCCGGCGCGCGCTGGTGGTCAGCCTGACCTGCCTGACCGCCTCACAGCTCATCTCGGCGCTGGCGCCCAACTTCGCGGTGCTGGCGGCCGGACGGATGCTCTGCGCGATCACCCATGGCCTGCTGTGGTCGGTCATCGCCCCGATCGCGACCCGGCTGGTGCCGCCAAGCCATGCCGGACGCGCCACGACGTCGATCTACGTCGGCACCAGCCTGGCGCTGGTGATCGGCAGCCCCCTCACGGCCGCTATGAGCCTGATGTGGGGCTGGCGGCTGGCCGCGATCTGCGTCACCGTCGCCGCGGCCGTCGTCACCGTGGCGGCCCGGCTTTTGCTGCCCGAGATGGTGCTCAGCGCCGACCAGCTCAAACATGTGGGTCCGCGGGCACGTCACCACCGCAATCGACGGCTGATCGTCGTGAGCCTGATCACCATGGTCGGCGTCACCGGCCATTTCGTGTCGTACACCTACATCGTGGTGATCATCCGCGACGTCGTCGGCGTGCGCGGACCGAGCCTGGCCTGGGTGCTGGCCGCCTATGGCGCCGCCGGAGTGATCGCGGTGGGTTTGGTGGCGCAGCCGCTGGACCGTCGGCCCAAGGGCGCCATCATCTGTTGTATGGGCGGGCTGACGGCCGCTTTCGTCCTGCTGACCGTGCTGGCCTTCGGCGGACAGCGCACCGCGATGACGCTGTTGGTCGGGACCGCTGCGATCGTGCTGTGGGGCGCCATGGCCACCGCTGTGTCGCCGATGCTGCAATCCGCCGCGATGCGCAATGGGGCCGACGACCCCGACGGGGCGTCGGGCCTGTACGTGACGGCGTTTCAAGTGGGGATTATGGCCGGCTCGCTGGCAGGTGGGTTGTTGTATGAGCGCAGTGTTGCGCTGATGCTGACCGCCTCGGCGGGCCTGATGGGCCTCGCACTGGCCGGCATGGCGGCCAACAGGCAGATGCTGGACGTTGCGCCGGCAAGCTCACGTGATTCATAGCTCAGCAGGTCAGCGCCATGAATTGCGTCGCTCATCGGCCCGCTGCCGGCCGCGGAAGAGGTAGCTGGCCTTCGCGCTATGCGACACTAGGTCCAGAAAGTGACTGGAGGGATGCATATGTCGGGCTGGACGAGGGGAAGCCTCTTCGCCGCTCTGAACGCAGCCGGATTCGCCGCTGTGCTGGTGCTGGGCACCGGCACCGCCCTGGCGGATCCGGACCCGGCTCCCGGCGATCCAGGCGTGGTTGCCGCCCCCGCTGATCCGCCTGCGCCACCGCCCCTGGTGTTGCCGCCGCCGGCTGACCCGCTGGCTCCGCCGCCGCTGCCCGCCCCGCTGGCACAACCGGCCGTCGCGGGTCCCGCTGCCGGGCAGGACCCGACACCGTTCACCGGCACGCCGCCATTCGGGCCGCCAAAGTTCCTCCCTGCCAACGGCTCGACGGTGGGGGTGGCCCAGCCGATCATCATCAACTTCCCTGGGCGGGTTGGTGACGCCGGCGCAGCCGAAAGCGCCGTCCACGTTTCGTCGGTCCCGCCGGTTCCCGGGCAAGTTCTATTGGATGACCCCAACCCAGCTGCGCTGGCGCCCGTCGAGCTTCTGGCCCGCTCACACCGCGGTGACCGTCGATGCAGGCGGTACGGTGTCGAGCTTCCGGACCGGAGACACGCTGGTGGCCACGGCCGACGACGCCACGCACCAACTCACCGTCACCCGCAACGGCACCGTGGAGAAGACCTTCCCGATGTCGATGGGCATGGCGGCCGGTGGCCACCAAACCCCAAACGGCACCTACTACGTGCAAGAGAAGATGCCCTCGGTGGTGATGGATTCCTCGACCTACGGGGTCCCGGTCAACTCGGCCTACGGCTACAAGGTGACGGTGGCGGACTGCCGTCCGGTTCGACAACAGCGGCAACTTCGTGCACAGCGCTCCGTGGTCGGTGGATGACCAGGGCAAGCGCGACGTCAGCCACGGCTGCATCAACATCAGCCCCACCAACGCGAAGTGGTTCTTCGACAACTTCGGCCCCGGCGATCCCGTCATCGTGAAAAACTCCGTCGGCACCTACACCAAGAACGACGGGTCCAACGACTGGCAGTCATGACGGCCAACAGGCCCGACTAGCCGCGAGTTCGCGCGGTTGACTGATGACGAACTCCCATTGAAGGGCCTTCCGCTTGCCCGGCGATTATGTATAGCATCATACATAGACCCTTTGACTGAGGAGCGGCGATGCGAAGCCCACGCGAGCGGATGGTCGTTTCTGCCGCGCTGTTGATCCGGGAGCGGGGCGCACATGCCACCGCGATCTCCGACGTTCTCGAGCACAGCGGCGCGCCCCGCGGGTCGGCCTATCACTACTTCCCGGGCGGGCGGACGCAACTGCTGTGCGAGGCGGTCGACTACGCCGGCGAGCATGTCGCGGCCATCATCACCGAGGCCGACGGGGAGCCTCGAACTGTTGGACGCACTGATCGACAAGTATCGACAGCAGCTGCTCGGCAGCGATTTCCGTGCGGGCTGCCCCATCGTGGCGGTCTCGGTCGAAGCGGGCGACGAGCAAGACCGCGAGCGGATGGCTCCGGTGACCGAGCGCGCGGCAGCGGTGTTCGACCGCTGGACCGGCCTGATCGCGCAGCGTTTCATCGCCGATGCCATTGCGCCGGAGCGGGCCAACGAATTGGCGGTGCTGGCGACCTCTGCGATCGAGGGTGCGATCTTGCTGGCCCGGGTGCGACGCGACCTGACGCCCCTTGATGTCGTACACCGCCAGCTGCGCAACCTGCTTCTGGCCGAGACGTCGGAAAGGAACTCCCGCGATGACCACTGATTGGCAGCCCACCGCATGCATCCTCTGCGAATGCAACTGCGGCATCGTCGTGCAAGTCGAAGACCGCAGACTGGCCCGCATCCGGGGCGACAAGGAGCATCCGGGGTCGCAGGGTTACACCTGCAACAAGGCGTTGCGGCTGGACCACTACCAGAACAACCGCGCTCGCTTGACCTCTCCGATGCGCCGACGCGCCGACGGAACCTACGAGGAGATCGACTGGGACACCGCGATTGTCGAGATCGCCGAGGGGTTCAAGCACATCCGCGACACCTACGGCGGGGACAAGATCTTCTACTACGGCGGCGGCGGGCAGGGCAACCATCTGGGCGGGGCCTACAGCGGCGCGTTCCTGAAGGCCCTGGGGTCGCGCTACCGGTCCAATGCGCTGGCGCAGGAGAAGACCGGCGAAGCGTGGGTCGATGCGCAGCTGTACGGCGGTCACACGCGAGGTGAATTCGAGCACGCCGAAGTGTCGGTGTTCATCGGCAAGAACCCGTGGATGTCGCAGAGCTTTCCGCGAGCGCGGGTGGTGCTCAACGAGATCGCCAAGGACCCGGCCCGGTCGATGATCGTGATCGATCCCGTGCTCACCGACACCGCGAAGATGGCCGACTTCCACCTGCGGGTGCGGCCCGGTGCCGACGCCTGGTGTCTGGCCGCCCTGGCCGCTGTCCTGGTTCAGGAAAACCTTTGTGAAGAAGCGTTTCTCGCCGAGCACGTGCACGGCGTCGACACCGTGCGCGATGCGCTGCGCGAAGTCCCGATCGCTGACTACGCGCAGCACTGCGGGGTGGACGAAGAGTTGCTGCGGGCCGCCGCGCGGCGCATCGGCACCGCTGCCAGCGTCTCGGTGTTCGAAGACCTCGGTATTCAGCAGGCACCGAACAGCACCGCTGTGCTCTTACCTCAACAAGCTGCTGTGGATCCTCACCGGGAACTTCGCGAAAAAGGGCGGCCAGCACCTGCATTCGTCCTTCGCCCCGCTGTTCAGCCAGGTCTCTGGCCGCACACCCGTCACCGGCGCGCCCATCATCGCCGGGCTGATCCCATCCAATGCTGTGCCCGAGGAGATCCTGACCGACCACCCAGATCGGTTCCGGGCCATGATCGTCGAAAGCGGCAATCCCGCCCACTCGCTGGCCGACTCGGCCGCTTGCCGGGAGGCATTCCAGTCGCTGGAACTGATGGTGGTCGTCGACGTCGCGATGACCGAGACCGCCAGACTCGCCCACTACGTGCTGCCCGCGGCCTCCCAGTTCGAGAAGCCGGAAGCCACGTTCTTCAATTTCGAGTTCCCGCACAACGGCTTTCAGTTGCGCCGGCCGCTGCTCGAACCCTTGCCAGGAACGCTGCCCGAACCAGAGATCTGGGCGCGGCTGGTGCGGGCACTCGGCGTCGTCGATGACGCGGATCTGCGGCCGCTGCGAGAGGCCGCTCAGCGGGGCCGCCAGGCGTATACCGAGGCGTTCCTCGGCGCAGTGGCCACCAACCCGACCGTGGCTAAACTGCTCCCCTACGTGCTCTACGAAACGCTGGGCCCGACGCTGCCGGAAGGTTTGGCCGGGGCGGCCGCCCTGTGGGGGCTCGCTCAGAAGACCGCGCTGACCTATCCGGACGCCGTGCGGCGTGCCGGGCACGCCGACGGCAACGCGCTGTTCGACGCGATCCTCGACAGTCCCTCCGGAGTCAACTTCACCGTGCACAACTACGAGGACGACTTCGCCCTGATCAGTCACGCCGACCACAAGATCGCTCTGGAAATCCCCGAAATGCTGGACGAGCTAAGGGCGTTGGCCGCAACACCACCCCAGCTGACCACAACGGAGTTTCCTATCGTGCTGTCGGTGGGCGAGCGCCGCGCCTACACCGCCAACGACATCTTCCGCGACCCGTCCTGGCGCAAACGCGACGTCGACGGGGCACTGCGCGTCAGCGTCGAAGACGCCCAGGCCCTCGGGCTCGTCGACGGATGTCGGGTGCGCATCAGCACCGCGGCCGGCAGCGCCGAGGCGACCGTCGAAATCACCGAGACCATGCTTCCCGGACATGCGGCTCTGCCCAACGGTTTTGGGCTGGACTACATCGACGACGACGGGCGTATCGTCGTTCCCGGCGTCGCCCCGAACATGCTCACCTCCACGGGATGGCGCGACCCATACGCCGGCACGCCCTGGCACAAGCACGTGCCTGCCCGGATCGAGCTTTGCCCCCAGCTCGCGCCCGTCAGTTCCAGATCCTGACCCGGCGCTGCGGGTCCAGGAACAGCGCATCATCCTCGGTGATGTCAAAGGCTTCGTAGAACGCGTCGAGGTTACGGATGACGCCGTTGCACCGGAACTCCGGCGGGGAGTGCGGATCCACTGCCAACCGCCGAATCGCTTCCGCGTCGCGCGATTTGGTCCGCCATACCTGGGCCCAGCCGTAGAACACGCGCTGCACACCGGTGAGGCCATCGATGACGGGAGCGGGCCGGCCGTTCAGCGACAGCTGGTAGGCCAACAGCGCGATGGACAAGCCCGCCCAGGTCGCCGATATTCTCGCCGACCGTGAATGCGCCGTTCACATGGTGGCTGGCGTCGAGTGCTCTGGGCGTGTACGCCTCGTATTGCTCGATCAGCGCCTTCGTGCGGGCGCCGAACTCGGTGCGGTCGTCGTCGGTCCACCAGTCGACCAGATTGCCGTCACCGTCGTACTTGGCGCCCTGGTCGTCGAAGCCATGCCCGATCTCGTGTCCGATCACCGCCCCGATCCCGCCGTAGTTGGCGGCGTCATCGGCCTCGGCGTCGAAGAACGGCGGTTGCAAAATGGCTGCGGGAAAGACGATTTCGTTCATCCCCGGGTTGTAGTAGGCGTTGACGGTCTGTGGCGTCATGAACCATTCGTCACGGTCCACCGGGCCGCCGAGCTTGGCGAGCTCGCGGTCGTGGTTGACTGCGTACCCGCGTTGGTAGTTGCCGTATAGGTCGTCACGGTCGATCACCAGCTTGGAGTAGTCTCGCCACTTCGTCGGGTAGCCGACCTTGGCGGTGAACTTGTTCAGCTTGGTCAGTGCGCGTTCGCGGGTCTGCGGCGTCATCCAGTCCAGTTCGCTGATGCTGAGTCGGTAGGCCGCTTGCAAGTTCTGCACCAAGGCGTCGATGCGCGCCTTGGCGTCCGACGGGAAATGTCGCTGCACGTAAAGCTTTCCGACGGCATCGCCCATCAGGGTCTCCACCAGCGATACCGCCCGCTTCCAGCGGTCACGGATCTGTTCGGCACCGGTCAGCAGTCGGCCATAGAACTCGAAGTCCGCGGCAACGATGTCGTCGGTCAGCCACGGGGCGCGGGCGCGGATCAAACGCCAACGCGCCCAGCACTTCCAGTCTTCGAGGTCTTCGCTGTCCCATAGCGCGGCGAATGCGGTGAGGTAATCAGGTTGGCGCACAATAAGTTCCGCGAATGCCTCCGGTGTGCTGCCCAGCGCGGTCACCCAGCCGGTCCAGTCGAAGCCTGCCCCTTCGGTCTGTAGCTCTGCGAAGGTGCGCAGGTTGTAGGTGAGGTCGGCATCACGTCGCTTGACCACATCCCAGTGCGCGGCGGCGAGTTTGGTCTCCAGCGCCACGATGCGGGCTGCGGTCTCGGCGTGGTCGCCAGCGTCTCCGCCGAACACCAGGCTGAACATCCGGGCGATGTGTCCCGGGTAGGCCGCCAGCACCTCGGCGTGTTGCTCGTCGCGGAAATAGGATTCGTCGGGCAATCCGATGCCGGATTGGGTGAAGTGCACCAGGTAACGGGCCGAGTTTCTGGCATCGGTGTCCACATACATTGCGACGCCGCCGCCTATCCCGGTGCGTTGCAAGGCGCCGACCGCTGCCGCCAATGCGGCCGAATCGGCGGCGTCGTCGATAGTGGCCAGCTCGTCATGCAGCGGTTGGGTGCCCCTTCGTTCGACGGCTTGCTCGTCGAGGAAGCTGGCGTAGAGGTCGCCGATGCGCTGCTCGTCGGTGCCTGTTGGGGCGCCTTTCTCGCTGGCTTCGATGATCAGGTCACGCACCTGCTCTTCGGCACGGTCGAACAGGTGGCGGAAAGCGCCGTCGGTCGCCCGGTCCGCGGGTATGTCGTATTCGGCCAGCCAGCGGCCGTTGACATGACCGAACAGGTCGTCTTGGGGGCGGGCGTTCGCGTCGACATAGCTCAGGTCGATGCCCGAGCGGATGGCCTCAACTGTCACCCCGCCATCCTTCCATCTCTTTTTGGGTGCAACGATCGGGCCATGCCCGACGGCGAGCAAACCGAGCCACCGACCCAAGAAGAATCTGCCGACTCTGACGACGACGCCGGGCCCGACCTTTCAGGGCCCGAACCCGCAGGCGGTGGGATCTTTTCCAGCTATGGCATCGCGTCGGCCTTTCTCGGCGTGCTGTCGGTCGCCGCGGTCGTGCTCGGTGTGATCATCTGGTCCGCACACCGCGACGAGATAGGCGAACGCATCTACCTGACCCGCGTCATGCAGACCGCGGCCGACTGGACGGGTGTGCTGATCAATATGAACAGCGGCAACATCGACGCCAGCTTGCAGCGCTTGCATGACGGGACGGTCGGAGAACTCAACACCGAGTTCGACGCGACTGTGCAGCCTTACCGGCAGGTGGTGGAGAAGCTGCAGTCGCAGAGCACCGGGCGGATCGAGGCGGTGGCGATCGAAACGGTGCGCCACGACCTCGACACCCAGCCCGGTATCTCCCGGCCAGTGGTCACCACCAAGTTGCCGCCGTTTGCCACCCGAACGGACTCGGTGATGCTGGTCGCGACTTCGGTCAGCGAGAACGTCGGCGCCAAGCCGCAGACGGTGCACTGGAACCTGCAGCTCGATGTCTCCAACGTGGACGGCAAGCTGATGATCTCCGGGCTGGAGTCGATCCGATGAGAAACATATGGCGGCTGCTGGGCTTCGACATTGTGGCCCCGCTGGCCGCGATCGCCGCGCTGCTGATGATCGGAGTCGTCCTCTACTGGCCGCTGTGGTGGGTGTCGGCGTGTTCGGTGCTGGTGCTGCTGATCGTCGAAGGCGTGGCGATCAATTTCTGGCTGCTGCGCCGTGATTCGGTCAGCGTCGGTACCGACGACGATGCACCCGGGCTGCGATTGGCCGTTGTCTTCTTGTGCGCGGCCGCCTTGTCGGCAGCGGTGCTGACCGGGTTCACGCACTGGACGAGATCGGACCGCGACTTCAAAAAGGATTCCCGAGAGGTAGTTCAGATCGCCACGGGGATGGCGGAGGCGATGGCGTCGTTCACGCCGAGTGCCCCGACAAGCTCCATCGATCGGGCCGCGGCAATGATGGTGCCGGAGCAGGCGGGCGCGTTCAAGGACCAATACAAAAAGACCAGCGCCGACCTGGCCCAGCACAACGTCACGGCACAGGCCGCCACGCTGGCGGCCGGAGTCGAGGCGATCGGGCCGTCGGCGGCCAGTGTCGCGGTGATCCTGCGGGTAACCCAGAACACCCCCGGTCAGCCACCCAGTCGGGCGGCGCCCGCGCTGCGGGTGACACTGACCAAACGCGGCAGCGACTGGCTGGTGTCCGACGTGGCGCCGATCAATTCCCGCTGACGGATCAGTTGGATTCGGCTGAACGCGCGGACTTCACCTTGACGAACCGGTCCGACAATCGACGTATCCGGATCATCAGCGAGGCCGATGGACTGATGCTGCCGTCGAGGTAGGCGGCCAGCTCCTCGGGAGCCACCCCGATGCGGGACGCGAATTCTTGTTGTCCCAGGCCGGACCGGTCGATCAGTAGCCGCACGTGGCGGGCCACCTCGGCGCGTTCGTTGGCCTCCAGGTGGGTGCGGGCGCGCTCTAACACCTCCCACAGGGCTTTGGAGATGCCATAGGGCCGCGTGCCCTCGAGGACTTCTTCGACCTGGCGGGCCGTCCGCCCGTACGGGTCGCGTTTCAGTGCGGCGGCAATGCGCTTCCAGGTGGCGATGTCACCGCCTTGCAGCGCCGAACGGATGGCGGTGGTCGGCCAGAACTCCACTGGCTGGTCGGGGTCGCCGCCGGGCCTGCGCTGTTCACTGGCGGGCTGCTGGGGCGGCGGTGCGGGGCGCCGGTCGGGTGCCAACGTCACCTCGCCTCCTCCAGCATCGCTACAGCCACTGACAGGCAGCGCTGCCTGACCTGTTCCCAGTCTGCCTTGGCGGCGGCTTCGGAGCACTGATCGTCGGTGAAATCAGAAGGATGTGGATCTGCGAGCCGACGGACCAACTGGGTGGCGATCCATTGCCGCCTGGATGATTGACAACAGTAATACCTGTCCATTCCGGCCAGCACTAGAGCAGCGGCTTCGGGTTCTACGGTGGCGACCATGTCAGCGAAGTCGGCGTAATCGCGGCTATTGTTACGGCACATGATCAGGTAGCCCTTGAGACGCAGCGTCTCCGCACCGGTCGGGATCAGCAGCCGGTCGCCGGTGGGCAATTGCACGTGGGTGGTCTCCACGGGGCTGCGCCGTTCGTACCTTGGCTCCTCGGTGGTGTCGGCGTTGGTCTGCAGCGCGTCGATGGCGACCGAGAGCCGCCCCCGCCACAGCGTGACCGGATGAACCGGCCGATCATCCCCGGCAATCGCTCGGGTAATGCCGTTGCGCGCCGCCAGGCCCCCGACCAGCTTCTTGGCCGGCGAGTGACCGTTGGCGCCGGTCTTCGTGGCGGCCGGGCCCACCCCGATCCCGGCGCTGTCGTCGGTTATGTTGACCTGGTGGGGGATCTGTCCGGGGTTCTGTCCGTGGTCCTGTCCAAGGCTGCCTTGTGTCTCCTTGCCGTTGCGCCGACAACCGGTGAGGGCGAGCGGATCGGCCACGCAAATGGCATCGGGCGCCAAGTGCTTGAGCTTCGCCGCTGACTTGAGCACCATCCGCAGGTCCGCATTTGGCGCTGTCAGCGCTGAGATGTCGTCGGGGATGACCACGATGTCACCGAGGTCGACCTCCGGCAGCGGCCTGTCGAAGTCGACCGATGGCAAGACACGGGACAGCCACCGGGGCAGCCACCAGTTCCATTGGGCGAACATCGCCATCAGTGCCGGTACCAGGACCAGCCGTACCACGGTGGCGTCGACCGCGATCGCGACAGCGCATGCCACGCCGATCTCGGCAACCAGCGGCATACCGGCGAACGCGAAGCCGATGAACACCGCGATCATGATCAGGGCGGCGCTGGTGATGGTGCGCGCGCTGGTGCTCACGCCGTATGCGACCGCATCGCGGGTGTTCCCGGAGTGCAGGAAGCGTTCCCGGATGCGGGTGAGTAGGAAGATCTCATAGTCCATCGACAACCCGAAGGTCATCGCCAGCACCAGCGGGGGAACGGTGCTGTCGATCGAACTGATCCGTACGAAACCGAGGTCCTGCAGCCAACCCCACTGGAACACCATCACCAGGCTGCCGTAGGCGGCCGCCACCGACAGCAACGTCATCAGCACGCCTTTGAACGCCAGGAACACCGAGTGGATCGAAACCAACAGCATCACGAACGCGATGAGTGCAACAAAGACCAGCACCAGCGGCTCGGTCGCCGACACCCGGTCATCGAAATCCTTGATCAGCGCAGTCGGGCCGCCGACGTCCACTCGTGCCACTCCCTGGCCGGGAATCTTGGGTAGCTGCGTGCGCATCCAGGCGACGCTTTCCCGGGCGCCCATGTCCTCGGGATCGACCGACAACACCGCGGACAGCAGGGCGCTGCCGTTGTCATCGGCGAATTGCGGCGGTGTCACCGAGCTGACGTTGGGAGCCTGCGTCATCTGCTGACGGATCGCGCCGATCGTCTGGCTATGGTCGGGTGAGGAGGCACCGCCATCGGGAAAGGTGATCAGCACCTGAATCGGGCCCAGCGCGCCGGGCCCGAGCGCTTGGGCCGCCGCGGCCGCCCCGGCACGGATCTCGTGCGAAGAGTCGAACTGGCGCAGCAGGCTGTTGCCCAGCACCATCGATGCCGCCGGCACAGCCATGACGAGCAGGACCGTCGACGCCGCCAGTGCCGATATCCACGGCCGGCGCATCACCCCTCCGACCCAGCGGTTCCAGAACCGAGACTGAGTGCTCTCCGGGCGCCGCGACCAGTGCAGCAGAGCCGACCTCTTGGCGGCCGCCCGGCCGAACGTCGCCAACACCGCTGGTGTCAAGGTGGCTGATGTCAGCATCGCCACCGCGACGGCCAGAATCGCTCCGGTAGCCATCGATTTCAGCGCCGGGGTATTGATCAAGTAGATCCCGGTGAGCGAGGCGATGACGGTCATCCCGGACAACACCACGGCGAGCCCGGACGTGGCCATCGCGGCGTCTACGGCTTCGCGTGGTTGACGGCCGGCGCGCAGTTCCTCGCGGAAGCGCATCAAGATGAACAGCGAGTAGTCGACGGCGAGCGCGATCCCGAACATCGACACCGTGGAGGTCACGAACACCGACATAGTGGTGTAGGTCGACAGCAGGTAGACCAAGCCCATGGTGACCGCGACAGTGCAGATGCCGAGGGCAAGCGGGATCGCCGCTGCAGCCAGCGAACCGAACACCGCCAGCAAGACCATCAGAATGATCGGCAGGTTCCAGCGTTCCGCAGCGGCGATGTCGTGCTTGGTGTTTGCCGCCGCAGCAGCGCTGAGCGCGCCCTGCCCGATGACGTAGAGCCGCACCCGGCCGTTCGCGGTCTGGCCGGACTGATCACCCTTGACGCCCACCTTTTTGCGCAGCTGTTTGGCGACGTCACTGGTGCCGGCGTTGCGGGCGTCCAGCCGCAGCGACACCACATACGGCCGGTCGGGTTGCGGTGGCCGCTGGGTGGGATTGGGCGCCTCGGTGACGCCGGGGAACTCGCTGGCAATCTGTCTCAGTAGCGCGACTGCATCGTTGATGTCCTGGTAGCTGGCATCCGGACGGGGGGCCGCCACCAGCGCCAACGAGGACGCTCCCAGGTCGCGGTATTGATCCTCGAGTTGATCGTGGACCAGCAGCGACTGCGAACCGGCCACTTCAAAACCACCGCCGGTGAGATTTCCCGATTGCGTCATCGCCAGATAGATCGCCGGCACAAATGCCACCAACCAGCCTGTGAACACCAACCAGCGGTACCTGCGCAGGCTGCGGCTTAGGCGCATCATGAACTGCTGGATTTCTTCACTCCCCGGTTTTGTCGCGAGTGCGTGCAGGCGAGGATACCGCAGCTCCCTGTGGATTATGTCGGCTATCTGGTTCCTGAGCTGCGGAGACACTGATGTTGCCAAGACGGTGCGAAGTCGTTGTGAACCGGTGATCAAGCGGGATCTCGGTCACATGCGCTGGCAGCGGCACTGTCGGGGATGGCAGGATGTCCGATGGCCGCGCGGGGCATCGGGGAACTTCGCGACAAATGCGGCCGTCTATCGCATCCGTTTGCGAGGGGGCAGAACTCGGCAGGCCTTCGCAAACTCCTAAGGAGTTATCCATGACGACAGGCACCGCGACCAGGCGCCGCAGACTCTTCGCAAGACTGATCGCCGCCGCGGTGCCGGGCGCTGCCATCGCGGTTCTGGCCGGGCCACCGGCGACCGGTGCCAACGACCCATGTGCGGCCAGCGAAGTCGCCAGGACGATCGGTTCGGTCGCCAAATCGATGGGTGATTACCTGGACTCGCACCCAGAGACCAACCAAACGATGACCACGATGCTGCAGCAGCAAGCTGGGCCACAATCGTTGACGTCGCTGAAGTCCTATTTCGAGGCCAACCCCAAGGTTGCCGGTGACATGACGTCAATTGCGCAGCCGCTGACCAACCTGTCGATGCAGTGCAAGCTGCCGATCAGCATCCCCCAGGCCATCGGCATCATGCAGCAGGCGCAGGCCGGGGGCGGGCTGCCGGGCCTGCCGGGCGGTGCGGCCGGCGCGTTGCCGTTGGGCGGAACGGCGGGCACCCCGCCGGCAGCGACCGGGCCGCTGGCGGCCGCAGCCACTGGGCCGGTTCCGCCCGCGGCGACCAGCCCGCTCCCGGGTCCGCCGCGGGGAAATACCGTCGGCTAACCGTCGGTTTCTACAGGGCGATCGGGCGGCGGTAAGGGACCCTGCAGGGCGGTCTCGGTCGGGTCGGTGGAAAGTTGGTCCGCAAGCGGTGATTGAGTCGCCGGACCGGCAGCCGGGTCGGCGTCTACGTCATCGGGGATGGCGACGTTCTCGGTGCGGAACACGAAGAAGAACACCACCCAGCCGACAGCGGCGATGAGTAACCAGCTGATCAGCCGGTAGATAAGCATCGCCGAGATGGCACTCGGCAACGACATGCCGCTAGAAACCAGGCCAGGCACCAGCACCGCCTCAACGACCAACAACCCGCCCGGCATCAGCGGTATCGTGCCGACCGCGCGAGCGGCTGCGTAAGCAACCGTCAACCCGGCGACCGACGCGTGGTCGCCGGCTGCGTAGGCAGCGAAGCCGAGGCAGGCTACATCGGCGATCCAGTTGAACATCGACCAACTGAACGCCACAGCCAAGTCGCGCCGGCCCAGGCTCACCGATTCGAGCTGCATGAGCGTCTCGCGCCAGTTGTCCAGACCGGTATCGGCCGGCTTGCCGCGAATCGAGTTGGCCCACGACAAAACCCGGCAGCCGATCCCGTCGATCAGCTCCGGCCGCGATGCCACCGCCTGGGCCAGTAGCAACAACGCGACGAAGCCGCCCAGCGTGAACAGCAACGAGAACGGGTTGTTCTTGGCGCCCAGGAAAAATGCTCCGCCCAAGCCGAGCAGTGCCAATCCCACTGCCTGCAGCACACCCGACATCACCAGCTGCCACGACGCGACCACCGTCGAGGCACCCCAGATCCGCTGCTGGCGGAGCAGAAACGTAGCCGACAGCACCGGTCCGCCGGGCAGCGTGGTGCTCAGCGAGTTGGCGGCATAGAAGGCGGCTTCCGACCGCAACTGCTTGACATGCACCCCGGCGGATCTCAGCAGAGTGCGTTGGATCTGGGCGAAGCTGTGCATCGATGCGGCCGCTGCCAGCACCGACGCGAGCAGCCACCACCAGTTGGCCTCATACAAGCTCATCCAGGCTTTGGCCAGCTGGTCCCAGCCCAGTGCGACCTCGACGGCAAGCACGATTGCGACAATCCCGAGGATCACCCATCGCACCCACCAGTACTTGCCGCGCGGGGTCTCTCCCCCGGGGAGTGCCCCCACGCTGCGGGAAGACGAGCTTGCGGGCGGGTGCGTCGTACGACACGTGATTTAGGGTAACCGTGCAGGTGGCGCGGCAATCGCGACGCAGCTCCGACTGTGTCGTCGTCGTAACCGGATCGTGCCGGCCACAACGACCTCTGAGGACCTGAGCCGACCCCCAAACGGCCTTCAGACGGCGTTCTTCAATGGCACTGCGACGTTAGGCTTGCCGGATGTCGGCAAACCTCGACGACGCTTCGGTCGAACCCTTTGTCCGCAAGACCGCAGCCTGGGCGTGGCGTTTGCTAGTCATCCTGGCCGCCTTGGTCGCCCTGTTGTGGGTTCTGAAGAAGCTCGAAATCATCGTCGTCCCAGTGTTGCTGGCGTTGGTGGTCAGCGCGTTGCTAGTGCCCGTCGTGGACTGGATGGACCAGCGAGGTCTGCCGCGCGGTGGCGCGGTGGCCATGGTCTTACTGGGCGGATTCGCGATCCTGGGCGGCATCCTGACGTTCGTCATCACCCAGTTCGTCTACGGTTTGCCCGATCTGGTCGAGCAGGTGACTCGCAGCATCGACTCCACCCGCAGGTGGCTGATCGAAGGGCCGTTGCATTTGCGCGGCGAGCAGATCGACAACGCGGGCAACGCCGCGATTCAGGCGCTGCACAACAATCAAGCGAAATTGACCAGCGGCGCACTGTCCACCGCAGCCACCATCACCGAGCTGGTCACGGCCGCAGTGTTGGTGCTGTTCACGCTCATTTTCTTCCTCTACGGCGGCCGCAATATCTGGCAGTACGTCACCAAGATCTTCCCTGTCGACGTCCGGGAAAGGGTGCGCGAAGCAGGCTGTGCCGGATACGGGTCGCTGATCGGGTACGTGCGGGCCACGTTCCTGGTGGCCCTGACCGATGCGGCCGGGGTCGGCGCCGGGTTGGCGATCATGGGTATTCCGCTTGCGCTGCCACTGGCTTCACTGGTGTTCCTCGGTGCCTTCATCCCGCTCGTTGGTGCCGTGATCGCCGGGTTTCTGGCCGTGGTGGTCGCCCTGCTGGCAAAGGGTATCGTCTACGCGCTGATTACGCTGGGTTTGCTAGTTGCGGTAAACCAACTCGAAGCTCATTTGCTGCAGCCGCTGGTGATGGGTCGTGCGGTCTCGATTCACCCGCTCGCGATAGTGCTGGCTATTTCCACCGGCGGTGTGCTTGCCGGGATCGTCGGTGCCCTGCTGGCTGTTCCGACGGTCGCGTTTTTCAATAATGCGATACAGGTGCTGCTCGCTACGGATCCGACCGCCGAACCCGACAAGCAGACCGAGGACGCTGACGATGTCGGGGCCATCATGCAGGCGAAACCGGATAGGCCCGAGGACGAGCCCGACTGAGGCTTAAGACCTATAACCGTCCCTCGCGGCGCAGCAGATCCTGGGCGGACAGGCCGCCGCCGCCGTGGCGGCGCTGACGCGACTGGTCGCCATTGTCGCTCTGTGCGCGGGCGTTCAGCTTCTCCGTGGCCGCCTTGGAGTCGTTGGCCTCCGACCGCGTGACCGGAAGAGCGGCGGTGGGATCGGCCGTGTCGCCCTTGTTGTCGCCGGAACGGTTCGTCGGAACCGGCATGGCTCGCGTCTGACCGCTAGACGGTGTAGGCGGCGGCGGTGGTGTCGGGGGCGCCGGTGACGGGGGTCGGGTCGGGGCCGGCGGCGCGGAATTGCTCGGCCCGCGCAGGTCGGCCGGCCGTTCGCGACCGGGTGCGGTCTGACTGCCGAGCGCTGAGAGACGGGTCGTCTTGGCTTCCGTCGGTGGCCGGGTCTGTATCCGCGTGGTACTGGCACCGGAGGGCAGTTCCTGGGCGGGTCTGATCTCCGGCTGGCTGGCCGGGCGTGGCCGGGACGGCTCCGGGAGCACGCCAGGCTGAGTGGGGTCGTGCGGCGGACGTGGAGCCGCGGCAACCAGGCTGGCCGCCGCGACCGGAGGCCGCGTGGGCCGCCCGTTGACGGTGGGCCGCTTGCGCTCATCGGGCAGGTCGATATCGCCGAGCCCGATGCGGTTCTGCAGGCGCCGCGCCCAGCGCGGAGCCCACCAGCAGTCGTCGCCGAGCAACTTCATTACCGACGGCACCAGGAACATACGCACTATGGTCGCGTCCAGCAGCAGCGCCGCCATCAGACCGAACGCCAGGTACTTCATCATGACGAGGTCGGAGAACACGAAGGAACCGGCGACCACGGCAAGGACCAGCGCGGCCGCCGTGATGAGGCGCCCGGTGGTTGCCGTGCCGATCCGGATGGCCTCCGCGGTGGACATGCCGCGCTCTCGCGCCTCCACCATCCGGGAGACCAAGAACACCTCGTAATCGGTGGCCAAGCCATATCCCACCGCTACAACCAGTGCGATGATCACCACCATCAACGGTGTCGGCGTGAAATTAAGCCACTTGGAGAAGTGTCCGTCGACGAAGATCCACGTCAGGATGCCCATGGTGGACCCGAGCGTCAGCACGCTCATCACCGCCGCCTTGATCGGCAACACGAACGACCCGAACGCCAGGAACATCAACAGCATGGTGGCGGTGATCAGCACGACCACCATCAGCGGAGCCTTGTCAACCAGGCTGTGAATCGAATCCTGAATCAGGGTCGGCGTACCACCGACCGATATTTCGATTCCCTTGGGCGGCGTGATGTTGCGCAGCTCGCTGATCTTCTTCGCCGCGTCAGTCGGGTTGATGAGTCCGTTCTGCAGCACCCGCACCGATGGATCCTTCGACGCACCCGGAGCGTAGCTGCGCTCCTGCCACATGTTTGCGGGGTTGTTGTCCTGCTCGCTGAAGCCGCTGATCGTCATGGCTTTGCTGCGCACGTCTGCGAGCTGCGCGTCGGTGACCGGCTGATGGTTGGTGGACTGGATGACCAGGGTGAGCGGATCGGTGCGGTATCCGGGGAAGAGCTTGTCGAAGTGCTCCTGGGACTGGCGGACCGCATTGCTGGGCGGTAAGTATTTCTCGCTCATGGCGCCGAATGACAGGTTGCCCAAAGGGATAACCAGCAGGATCATGCCGACGACGATCGGGATGGCGAAGGTCAGCGGCCGCTTCATTACGAAGTTGACCAGCTTGCCCCAGAATCCGGCCTCGACCTCTTCGCGGGTCTTGGTCTTCTGCAGGCGATCCGCTAGCCAGTTGAGGTAGGCCCGGGAAACCTTCCAGTTGCGCAGGAACGGCACCCGGAACAGGGTCCGCACGCCGAGTGCATCGACGTTCTTGCCCAAAATCCCCAGGCAGGCCGGCAGCAGCGTGATCGACAGCAGTGCCGCAAGTGTCACCGCCGCGATGAGGGCGTAGGTCAGCGACTTGACAAAGCCCTGTGGCAACAGCAGCAGGCTGGCCCCGGACGCGATGATCAGCACCGCCGAGAACGCCACCGTGCGGCCCGCCGTCATGACCGTGCGGCGCACCGCGGCCTCGGTGTCGTAGCCTTCCGCGATCTCTTCCCGGAATCGGCTCACCACGAAAAGCCCATAGTCCACGGCGATACCCAGACCGATCAACGAGACCACCGGCTGGGCGAAGAAGTTCACCGGCCCGAACACCGCGATCAACCGCACAATGCCCAGCGCGCCTGCGATGCTCAGACCGCCCACCATCACCGGCAGGCAGGCGGCGATCACGCCGCCGAACACCAAAAACAGCACCACCGCCACCATCGGCAGCGCCAGAACTTCCATGCGCCGCTGGTCAGTGGCGATGGTGCCCGCCAACGCGTTGGCCACCGGCTCGAGGCCGGCGAGTTGGACCGTGCCGCCGTCGAGCTTCTGCAGGTCCGGTGCGACCGCCTTGTAGTTGTTGAGGATGGTGTCGTCGTCGTCGCCTTTGAGCGGGATGGAAACGAACGTGTACTGCTTGTCCTGGGTGGCCATGCCCTTGACGACCGGGTTGGTGGTATCGGGCGCCCGGAGATAGCCGGCCCATCCCATGACCTGGGCGGAGTGGCTTTGCTGGAACTGGTTGAGCTCATCGGTGATCTGCTTCGCCCATGCCGCGTCGTCGACGGTCTTGCCATCGGGGGCTTTGAAGATCGCGACGATGTGACCGGTGCGGTCCCGGCCGTAGACCTTGTCGCCAATGATCGAGGCCTTTACGGATTGACTGCTGTCGTCGTAGAAACCGCTCTGTGTGACGTGCTTACCCAGGCTGAGCCCGAAAGCGCCGCCGATCAGGCACAGAGCTACCGTGACCCCGATTACGATGTACCGATAGCGGTACACAGTTCGACCCCACCAGGCGAACACGCAAGCTCCTTACTGGATCTCTAGCGACCCGCGCATTGGTTTTCCAGTGTCACACACGCGTGGTCAATAGCGCGGACAGCGGCCGGAACGGCTGCAGCCACGCCCCCTGGTCAGGCAGCGAATCCAGCCCGATCCGCGGCAACGGCTCCCGGAACACACCAGCGATGTCCTCCAGGTCGACGAAGTCCAAGTTATCCGACGCTAGCGCCCAACTAGCGTGTTCACGAAATCCGATCACTTGAACAGCGACCCCGGTGCGCGCAATTTCCTCCAGCGGTTGACGGAACGCCTGGCCGTCGGCGGAAGCCACAACCAGCGCCGCGAGCCCTTCTTGATGCCGCCGTTCGATGTGAGCGAGCATGTCGCGGTCGACGTCGCTGTCCTCGTCGATCTTCGGCTTGGCGAAGACCGCGAACCCCACGTTACGCAGCGCGTCCACCCAGGGGCGAACCACGTCAGCGCTGCCCGGCGCGATATTGGTGAAAACGGTGGCCTCGGGTTCGATCACGACGCCTGGACGGCCGGCGCTGATCTCCGCCGTACGTGCCAGCAGCCAGCGACCCAGTGCGTCGAAACGAGGGCGTTCCAGGGCTGTCGGGCGTCGGCCCAGGATCGAGCCCAGGCCCATGTCGAGGTTGGGAGCGTCCCACACCAGCAAGACGCGTCCACCCGGTTGGAAGCTGCCCAGGCCATCGCCGGACACTACCGCCGGTGATGCGAGGGGTTCTGATGCTGCTGTGGTCTCTGTCAGGCTCATGCTCATCGCCTTTTCCAGATCAACTCGGTCACGGCGCTGCCCGCTTCGTGGGCCTTCGTCTCGTATTTAGTCGTCGGGCGGACGATCGAGATCGGCAGCCCGCTACCGGGATCGACGCGAAACAGCCGGGGTTCGGCATCGCCGACTTCGGCGATCTGCTCGGCATAGCCGGGATGGTCCGTCGCGGCGTGCAGGACACCACCAGGGAGTAGCCGATCGGCGATCAGGCCAACCGTGATCGGTTGCAGGAACCGGCGTTTGTGGTGGCGTGCCTTCGGCCACGGATCGGGAAAGAAGAGGCGAACCCCGCTCAGCGAGCCCGGCGCGATCAGATGCTCCAGCACGTCGATCGCGTTGCCGCGGATCAACCGGATATTGCTCACCCGTTCGCGGTCGATCGCGCACAGCAGCTGCGCCAGGCCCCGCCGGTAGATTTCTACCGCGATCACGTCGATATCAGGCTCGTCCTTGGCCATCGCCAGCGTCGACGTGCCGCTGCCGCAGCCGATCTCGAGCACCACCGGCGCCTCACGGCCAAACCACGCACGGGTATCCAGCGGCTCCGTGCGACGGGATGTTTCCCCAGGGGAAGGCGGCCCCACTGACATGCCTAGTTCCGGCCACAGTCGCTCCCAGGTCTGGCGCTGGGCGCCGGAAAGGGCGGAACGCCGCGAGCGGAAACTTGTGGCCGGGAGATGGCGCTGCGCGCGACGGTCCGAATCGGGCGGCTCTGGTGCTGGGGTCACGTCCTCTCTTGCCCCCACCTCCACCGGCGTGTCGGGACGTATCCCCACCCCGGGTTGCGCATGCATTTGTCCATGGTGGCCCATGAACCCCCGATGTAGCCGCCCCTGGTCCGGATTGATACCCAACAGTTGCCTTCGGCTGGTAACAGATAAACAGTGGCTCGCATCTCGGTGACGCAGGTGCCACCATTCGGTGGGACCCGATCGGCCGTCCGGCAAACGGACCTAGCCTCGGCGACGACCCTGCATCCGGTGGGGGCAACGCTGGCCGGGCGATCGGGTCAATCGGATCGAACGGGCAGGACATGAGGAGACAGGGGCACCAGATTTTCGTCGACGAGCTGGCACGCTTTGCTGCCGGGCGCGCCCACGCGCGTGTGACGGCGATCGCCGAGCGAGCCGCCGCACCGCTGCGCGTAGTCGTCCGCGGGCGTCGGGGAGTGGGTCGCAGTACGGTGGCACATGCCCTAGAGGGCGCCGGAGCCGCGTCGGGTATCAGGGTGACACCGTCGGCATCCGCCGCCGACCTGGACGTCGACTTGATCGTCTACGTCACCACTGAGGTGGTCAAACCCGAGGATGCTGACGCGATCGCCGCCGCAAAGCGCCCGGTCTTGGCGGTGCTGAACAAAGCCGATTTGGCCGGCTCGCTATCGGGCCGGACCGGTGACGGGCCGATCGCGGCGGCGCGGACTCGCTGCGCGAACCTTTCCGCGCTCGTCGGGATACCTGTCGAGCCGATGATCGGCTTGCTTGCCGTCGCCGCGCTCGATGATCTGGACAGCGCTTTATGGGAGGCGCTGCAGGTGCTGGCCGCCCATCCAGGTGGGGCTGATCGCCACGGTGACCTTTTCGAAGGCTCCTTCGACGGGTTCCTAGCGGCGAATAATCCAGTGTCGACCGAGGTGCGGCTGCGCTTGCTGGACACCCTGGACCTGTTCGGCACCGCACTCGGAGTCGCCGCGGTCCGTCAGGGCAGGACGGCGGCACAGGTCCGGGCCCTGCTGCGCCGGATGAGCTGTGTCGATGCCGTCGTCAACAAGATCTCCGTCGTCGGCGCCGAGGTGCGCTACCAGCGGGTGCTCGAGGCCGTCGCGGAATTGGAGGCGCTGGCCGCTCAGCGACGAGCGGATCGGAGGGTTCCTTACCCGCGACGACACGGTGGTCGCCCGGATGGCCGCCGCCGTTGACCTGGCCGAGGCGGCCGGGCTGGAAGTCGATCCCGCTAATCTGAACTACGAGGATCCGGCCGCACACCTGCCACGGGCGGTGCGATGGCAGCGCTACAGCCGCGGATCGGTGAGCGATCTGCACCGCGCCTGCGGTGCGGATATCGCCAGAGGATCGCTACGGTTGTGGTCGCAGGCTTGCGGGTCACTGCCTGGGGAGTCATGGTGAGCGACGAGTATCGCGACGATCCGGTCGCCCGGGTGGATGCGCTGGTGGCAGCGATCGGCCCCCGTGTGGAATCGCCGGCCATCAACCGCCGCGACGTGGTGTTGGTGACCGGCCCGTGGATGGCCGGCGTGAGCGGGGTCGTCGCGGCGTTGCGCGAACGGCTGCCGCAGCACAAGTTCGTCGAGTCGACGGATCTGGCACCCGGCGATGCGCCGATGGCGGTGGTGTTCGTTGTTTCTGCGGCGGCCCAACTGACCGAATCCGACTGTGCACTGCTCGACGCCGCGGCCGAGCACACCGACGTGGTCGTCAGTGTGGTGTCCAAGATCGACGTGCACCGCACCTGGCGCGACGTGCTCAGCGCCAATCGCGACACGCTCGCCGCGCACGCACCGCGCTATGCCCAGGTGCCCTGGGTAGGGGCGGCCGCCTTGCCCGACCTCGGCGAGCCGAACGTCGACGACTTGGTCGAGATTGTCTCGGGACAACTCGCTGATTCCGATATCGTGCGGCGAAATAGGTTGCGGGCGTGGGAATCCCGGCTTCAGAAGGTCGCGCAGCGGTTCGATCGCGACGCCGAGGGCGCCGGTCGACGGGCACGGGTTGACGCGTTACGCGAAGAGCGCAGCACGGCCTTGCGGGAGCGGCGCCAGTCGAAATCCGAGCGCACCATCACGTTGCGCGGTCAGATCCAGCAGGCTCGGGTCCAGTTGTCCTACTTTGCGCGCAACCGGTGCTCGTCGGTGCGCGGCGAGCTGCAAGAAGAAGCCGCGAGTCTGTCCCGGCGGAACATGACCGGCTTTGAGGCGTATACGCGCGGCCGGGTGGATGAGGTGGTCGCCGAGGTGAGCGAAGGCACCGTCAAACACCTCGCCGACGTCGCGCAGGTGATGGGGGTGCCGTTGGCCCTACCGGCCCTCGAGAAGCTGCCGATGGTTGACGTCCCGCCTCCGCCCCTGAAATCGCGGCGGCAGGAAACCTGGCTGATGATGCTATTGGGCGCCGGGTTCGGACTGGGGGTAGCGCTGACGCTGAGCCGGTTATTGGGCGGCCTGGCCTCTCGGCTGAGCCCCGGACTGGCCATCGCCGGAGCCGTGGCGTGCGTGGCGATCGGGCTGGCGGTCACCTTCGTGGTGGTCAATATCCGCGGCCTGCTGCGCGACCGGGCGTTGCTGGACCGCTGGGCGGGCGATGTGACGTCGTCGCTGCGGGCGAAAGTGGAGGAGTTGGTCGCCACCCGTGTGTTGGTCGCCGAGTCGGTGCTGAGCACCGCGCTGATGGCCCGCGACGAGGCCGAGAACGCACAGGTGGCCGATCAGGTCAGTGCCATCGACAGCGAGCTGCGCGAGCACGCGATCGCGGCGGCGCGGGCCGCCGCGGCGCGTGACCGGGAGATGCCCACGGTGCAGGCCGCGCTGGACGCTGTGCGTGCAGAACTGGGAGAACCGGGTATACCCCAACCCGAGAGCCCTACTGAGGATGCCGGTGGGGGCGGAATCGATGAATCGGCTTCGGGGAGCGCAAATGGCGATATTGCCTGACGTTCCTGACGTTTCTGAATCGTTGTTGTGAGGAGGCTTATACCCGCCCGAGGCTTCCCCGACAAGTTGCTCACGATAACCTGTATTTAACGCATACCTTGTCGACAGTTGTGTGGGCGAGCAACATACGCAACTAAGAAGATGCCCGTTAAGTACGCCGAAGAATTCAGGAGAGTTCGATGACCTCAGCGACCATTCCCGGTCTGGACACCGCGCCTACAAATCACCAGGGGCTGCTGTCCTGGGTAGCGGAGGTCGCCGAGCTCACCCAGCCTGACCGGGTGGTCTTCGCCGACGGCTCCGACGAGGAGTGGCAACGGCTCTCCGCTCAGCTGGTCGAGGCCGGCACGTTCAAGCGCCTGAACGCCGGCAAGTACCCCAACTCCTACCTGGCGTTGTCCGATCCGTCCGATGTGGCGCGTGTCGAGTCCCGGACGTTCATCTGTTCTGAGAGGGAGATCGACGCCGGACCGACCAACAACTGGATGGACCCCGCCGAGATGCGGTCCACCATGACCGACCTGTACCGCGGCTGCATGCGCGGCCGCACCATGTGGGTGGTGCCGTTCTGCATGGGCCCGCTCGGTGCCGAGGACCCCAAGCTGGGGGTGGAGATCACCGACTCCGAATACGTCGTCGTCTCGATGAAGGTGATGACCCGGATGGGCGCCGCCGCCCTGGAAAAGCTCGGTGACGACGGCTTCTTCGTCAAGGCGTTGCACTCAGTCGGCGCCCCGCTGCAGCCCGGCCAAGAAGACGTGCCGTGGCCGTGCAATGACACCAAATACATCACTCACTTTCCGGAAACCCGGGAGATCTGGAGCTACGGCTCCGGCTACGGCGGCAACGCGCTGCTGGGCAAGAAGTGCTATTCGCTGCGTATCGCATCGGCGATGGCCCACGACGAGGGCTGGCTCGCCGAACACATGCTGATCCTCAAATTGATTTCGCCGGAGAACAAGGCGTACTACATCGCGGCGGCATTCCCGTCGGCCTGCGGTAAGACCAACCTGGCCATGATTCAGCCGACCATCCCGGGCTGGCGCGCCGAAACACTCGGCGACGACATCGCCTGGATGCGGTTCGGCAAGGACGGCCGGCTGTATGCGGTCAATCCCGAATTCGGATTCTTCGGCGTCGCCCCGGGCACCAACTGGAAGTCCAACCCCAACGCCATGCGCACCCTCGCCGCCGGCAACACGGTGTTCACCAACGTCGCGCTCACCGACGGCGGCGACGTGTGGTGGGAGGGTCTGGAAGGTGACCACCAGCACCTTACCGACTGGAAGGGCAATGACTGGTACTTCCGGGAGACCGAAACCCTTGCTGCCCACCCGAACTCCCGCTATTGCACGCCGATGTCGCAGTGCCCCATCCTGGCGCCCGAGTGGGACGACCCCCAGGGTGTGCCGATCTCGGCGATCCTGTTCGGCGGCCGCCGCAAGACCACGGTGCCGTTGGTGACCCAGGCGCGGGACTGGCAACACGGCGTGTTCATCGGTGCCACCCTGGGCTCGGAGCAGACCGCCGCCGCCGAGGGCAAGGTCGGCAACGTTCGCCGCGACCCGATGGCCATGCTGCCGTTCATGGGCTACCACGTCGGGGACTACATGCAGCACTGGATCGATGTGGGCAAGAACTCCGATGAGTCCAAGTTGCCGAAAGTGTTCTTCGTCAACTGGTTTCGCCGCGGCAGCGACCGCCGCTTCCTCTGGCCTGGCTTCGGTGAAAACAGCCGCGTGCTGAAGTGGATCGTCGACCGCATCGAGCAGAAGGCTGGTGGCCGGTCCACACCGATCGGTATCGTGCCCGCCGTTGAGGATCTGGACCTCGAAGGCCTGGACGTCGATCCTGCCGACGTGGCCGAGGCGCTGCAGGTCAACGTCGACGAGTGGCGCGAGGAACTGCCACTCATCGAGGAGTGGTTCGAGTTCATCGGCGAGAAACTGCCCACCGGCATCAAAGACGAGTTCGAGGCGCTCAAGCAGCGGCTGGCCGAGTCGAACTGACACGCGGGGCCTAGCCGGCCCCAGGGGAACGGCTAACCACCTGTCGCCGCAGTGACTTCGGCAGGTAGACCGCACCTGGTCCGACGACCGCTGCCGAGTCGCCCGGATTGGAGATGGCGCAGCGCTTCAGTGACAGGCAACCGCAGCCGATGCAGGAGTCCAGCTTGTCGCGAAGTGCCATCAGCCCCGCGATCTGATCATCGAGGCGTGCGCGCCAGGTTTTGGACAGCCGGGCCCAGTCGGCCCGGGTCGGGGTGCGGCCGTCCGGAAGTTTCCCCAGCGCCTCAGCGACCTCATCGAGGCTCAGTCCGACGTTTCGGGCTGCCCGGATGAATGCCAGGCGCCGCAGCATCTGCCGTTCGAATCGGCGCTGACCGCCGGCCGTCCGAGTTGCCGTGATGAGGCCTTGGCTCTCGTAGAACCGGATCGCCGATGCGGCGAAGCCGCTGCGATTCGCTATCTCGCTGACGGTGAACAAATCCCGCTTATCCATGTGGCCTACCCATTCGAGAACTTGACTTAAAGTTTACTTCAACTATCAGTATGGCCGTATGAACCAATTTCAATCCTGTCCCGTCGCAATTGTCACCGGCGCTTCACGCGGGTTCGGTAAAGCGGTGACGGCCGCTCTGCTCGACCGCGGCTGGGCCGTCGTCGGCGATGCCCGCCGCGCCTCCGAACTGGAAACCACCGCCCGAGAGCTGAATTCAGCAAGGCTGATCGCGTTACCCGGAGACATCACCGACGCGTCGCATCGTGACGCACTCGTCGCCGCCGCAGTCGAGGCCGGGCCGCTTCGCCTGCTGGTCAACAACGCCAGCCGGCTGGGGCCCAGCCCGCAACCGGCACTCGCTGACTATCCGCCAAGCGAGTTGTGGGACGTGTACCACACGAACTTGTTCGCGCCGCTCGCGCTGATTCAGGCGGCGCTGCTGGCGCTTACCGACAACACGGGGGTGATCGTCAATCTGACCTCCGACGCTGCAGTGGAGGCATACCCGGGCTGGGGCGGGTATGGCTCGTCAAAGGCCGCGCTCGATCAGCTATCAGCTGTGCTGGCCGCCGAGGCCCCGGCTGTAGCGGTTTACGCCTTCGACCCCGGTGACATGCGGACCGAGATGCATCAGGCCGCATTTCCCGGCGAGGACATCTCCGACCGCGCCGAGCCGGAGTCCATCGTGCCGGCGTTGCTGCGACTGCTCGACACCCGGCCGGCCGCCGGTCGTTACCGGGCCGCGGATCTGACGCTATCCGGGGCGCGGCAATGACTCTGTTGGTCCGCCCGCAAACGCACTTTCACCGGCCCCCGAGCTCCGACGCCACTGAACCGCCGGAAGCGCGCGGCGTCGCTCGGGACGCGGTCAAGCTGCTGGTCGCCCGGCCGGGCGGGGTCAGCCACGCGCGGTTCGCCGACCTCGGTGATTACCTGCGACCAGGCGATCTCCTGGTGGTGAACAACTCCGCCACCATGCCCGCCGCGGTTGACGGCCGTCGTGCTGGGCAGCTGATCGTCGTGCACTTCTCCGTGGCGCGCGCCGAAAAAGATTGGGTGGTGGAATTGCGGCCCGCGGCGGATGCGACCGGACACCTGACCGACATTCGGCCCGGCGAACGCATCGACATGCCCGGGGGCGCCGCGGTCGTGATCGGGTCGTCCTACCCGGAACCGGGGGTCGACGGCGGGCGATTGTGGACTGCTCGTGTGGTCACCGAAGGCAGTGTCGCGTCGTACCTCGCCCGGCACGGCCGGCCCATCAGGTATTCGTATGTGCCAGGGCAATGGCCGCTTCGCTTCTACCAGACCGTGTTCGCCCAGCGCACCGGCAGTGCTGAAATGCCCAGTGCAGCACGACCTTTCAGCGCCGAATTGGTAACCGCTCTGGTGGCCGCCGGCATTGCGATCGCGCCCATCACGCTGCACGCCGGGGTGTCCTCAGCGGAGTCCGGGGAGCCGCCGACTCCCGAGCTGTTCGAGGTGCCGGCCGCCACCGCGCGGATGGTCAACTCGACGCACGCGGCCGGCAGCAGGGTGATCGCCGTCGGCACCACGGTGACCCGTGCCCTTGAGTCAGCCGCAACCGCCAACGGCGTGGTACGGCAGGCCCTCGGCTGGACGGACCTGGTGCTCGGCCCTGGTCACCCGTGCCGGGTGGTCGACGGCCTGATCACCGGATGGCACGACGTCGGCGCCTCACACCTGCTGCTGCTCGAAGCCGTCGCGGGCCCCGACCTGGTCGCCATGGCCTACCGGGAGGCCGTCGAACACGGCTATCTCTGGCACGAATTCGGCGACAGCGCCCTGCTGCTGCCCGAGTACTGACATACGTGCGGCCCACATGCCACCCGCCGACGGAGGAGGTAATACAGTCGGCGCATGCAGATCCGCTCGCACATCGGCGCCAATAAACCTGCTGTCATCCTGCACCCATCCGGGACGGTCATCACCTTCGACGAGCTGGAAGCCCGCGCGAATCGACTGGCGCATCGGTTCCGCCAGGCCGGTCTGTGCGAGGGCGACACCGTGGCCATCCTGATGGAGAACAACGAGCACATCCATGCAGTGATGTGGGCGGCTCGCCGTAGCGGTTTGTATTACGTGCCGATCAATACCCACCTGACCGCGGCCGAAGCCGCCTACATCATCGACAACAGCAGCGCCAAGGCCATCATCGGCTCGGCGGCATTACGCGAAACCTGCCAGAACCTGGCCGAACACTCCTCCGCAAGCGGGTGGGGGCACCTCCCGCATGCGGGGGAGTACCCCCCTCCCGCCGGGCTGCCAGGCTTGTTGATAATCGCCGACGGCGACCTCCCCGGCTGGGAGCGCTATCCGGAATGCGTTGCGGATCAACCGGACACCCCGATCGACGACGAATGGGAGGGCGACCTGCTGCAGTATTCGTCGGGCACCACCGGTCGACCCAAAGGGATCAAACGCGAACTGCCACACGTCACACCCGACGTGGCGCCCGGCATGATGTCGGCGCTGCTCGACTTTTGGATGGACCGCGATTCGATCTATCTGAGCCCGGCGCCGATTTACCACACTGCTCCGTCGGTGTGGTCGATGAGCGCGCAGGCAGGGGGCGTCACGACCGTGGTGATGGAGAAGTTCGACGCAGAGGGAGCGCTCGACGCCATCCAGCGCTATCGGGTAACCCACGGCCAGTTCGTACCGGCGATGTTCACCCGGATGCTGAAACTTCCTGATGCCGTTCGTGATTCGTACGACCTGTCCAGCCTCAAACGGGTGATGCACGCCGCCGCGCCGTGCCCGGTGCAGATCAAGAAGCAGATGATCGACTGGTGGGGCCCGATCATTGACGAGTACTACGCCTCCTCGGAGGCGACAGGTTCGACGCTGATCACCGCCGAGGATTGGCTGGCGCACCCGGGCTCAGTCGGCAAGCCCATGCTGGGCGGAGTCCACATTCTTGACGAGGACGGCAACGAACTGCCGCCGGGCCAGCCTGGCGAGATCTATTTCGAGGGTGGCTATGCCTTCGAATACCTCAACGACCCGGTGAAAACCGCTGCGTCGCGGGATAAACACGGCTGGGTGACGGTCGGCGACGTCGGCTACCTCGACGAGGAGGGCTACCTGTACTTGACTGACAGGCGCCACCACATGATCATCTCCGGCGGGGTGAACATCTACCCGCAAGAAACTGAGAACCTTCTGGTCACCCACCCGAAGGTGCTGGACGCGGCGGTGTTCGGCGTTCCCGACGACGAGATGGGTCAGCGCGTGATGGCGGCCGTGCAGACCGTCGACCCGGCCGATGCGACCGATCAGTTCGCCGACGAGTTGCTGAGCTGGCTGCGAGACCGCTTGTCGCACTTCAAGTGCCCGCGGTCGATCGCGTTCGAGGCGCAGCTGCCGCGCACCGACACCGGAAAGCTCTACAAGAACGGGCTGATCGAGAAGTATTCGGTGTGACCCATGCTCCGGGTGGTTGACGTGTCGAGCGCGCCGGATGCCGGCCCCAATGCCGGTCCAGCGTCACCGCCGGGCGTGATCGTCGCCGTCGGCTCGGCCGATGACATCGGCTCGCAGGCTGGAGTCCAGGCCGAATCTTGGCTGGACATAGCGACTTTCACGCTGAGTGAGGACCGCTGTGCTGATCGTAGAGTGGTCACCGTCGGTTCGGTGCCCGAGACTCTGGCCGAGCTGACCCAGCGCTGTCAACGTTGGCCGCACGCCAGTAGCGTGTGCGACGACGTGCTGCGCGCGGTTGATCCCGCCGGCCCGACGCTGGCCGGAGTAGTGACCGAGTCGCTGGCCTACTCGACCTTGCAGGCCGGGCCGGAGTTCGCGCGCTGGCTGGACGAACGCGGCCCGGCTCGCATGGCTGACATCGTCGACCCGGTGCACGCGCAGCGCGACGGCGACACCCTGCGTATCAGGTTCAACCGGCCGCATCGTCACAACGCGTTCTCCACCGATGCGCGCGCCGCGCTGCTCGAGGCGCTCACCGTTGCGCAGCTGGACCCCTCGGTGACCGGAATCGTGTTGAGCGGCAACGGTCCGTCGTTTTGTAGCGGCGGAGACCTCGCTGAATTCGGCACCTTCGCCGACCCGGCGAGCGCGCACCTGGCCCGCACCCGGCACAGTCCCGCCCTGACGCTCGATGCGCTCACCACCAGGCTTGGCCGGTCCTGCCGGGCGGTGGTGCACGGGCAGGTGATGGGCAGCGGATTGGAGATGGCGGCGTTTTGCGGATGGATCGAGGCGCGTGACGATTCGACGTTCGGACTACCCGAATTGGGTCTGGGGCTGATCCCCGGTGCCGGCGGTACCGTCAGCGTTACCCGCCGAATCGGCCGCTGGCGCACGGCGTATCTGGTGCTGTCCGGGCACACCGTCGGGGTCGATACCGCACTGGCCTGGGGTCTGGTGGACGCGACTTACGTTGGCGCCCAAGGCGTTGCTCAGTAGCCCGAAAATGTGGTGGTGGTAGTGGAGGGGCTGTTCGTGACAGCTACTGCGATGAGAAAGACATACAGGATCCCGATGATCACATAGACGACGGCACCCACGATTGCGCCGATGATGGCCCACTTCTTGGCGTTGTCGGACGCGTTCTGTGCCTCGGCAAATCGCCCTTGAGCCCACAGCCCAGAGACCTTGGTGGAGTACACGATCGACACAATCCCAAGCGGGAGACAGCACAGGACTGTGCACAGGATCGCCCAGACGAGGTAGTTGTCCGGCTCACGCTGGCCTTGCCAGCCCGGCTGCGGGCCCTGCCAACCCATCGGCTGTTGGCCCTGCCAACCCATTGGCTGTTGGCCCTGCCAACCCATTGGCTGTTGGCCCTGCCACTCTGGGGAACCTTCGTACGGCCCTGGGGGATAACTCATGCCAACCGACTTTCCTTCGGTCCAAACAGGTTTACTCCCGCGCCGCTTTGCTGGTGTGAGAAGTCACGCAAATATACAGCACGCGCCTACGTCAGGCGCCAAGATTCACATTCCGCGTCAGATCCCGCCGCGGGCTACCAACTGTCCGGCGATCACATTGCGCTGGATCTCATTGGTGCCTTCGCCGACGATCATCAGGGGCGCATCGCGAAAGTAGCGTTCGACATCGTATTCGGTGGAGTAGCCGTAGCCGCCGTGGATGCGTACGGCGTTCAGGGCGATCTCCATCGCGACCTCGGAGGCGAACAGTTTGGCCATCCCGGCCTCCATATCGCAGCGTTCGCCGCTGTCGTAGCGCTCGGCGGCATAGCGGGTGAGCTGACGGGCGGCGGTGAGTTTGGTCGCCATGTCGGCCAGGTAGTTGCCGACGGACTGATGCTTCCAGATCGGCTGGCCGAAGGTTTCCCGCTGCTGCGCATAGGCAAGCGCGTCCTCGAGCGCCGCCGTCGCCACGCCGAGGGCTCGGGCAGCCACTTGGATGCGGCCTGTCTCGAGTCCTTTCATCATTTGCGAAAAACCCTCGCCCATGCGGCCGCCCAGGATCGCTGACACCGGTACGCCGAAGTTGTCGAACGACAGCTCGCAGGACTCGACGCCCTTGTAGCCCAACTTGGGCAGGTCCCGTGACACCGTCAGACCTGGCCCGTGCTCGACGAGCACAACCGAGATGCCTTTGTGACGCGGCGTGGCGTTCGGGTCGGTCTTGCACAGCAGCGCGATCAGTCCGGAACGGCGCGCGTTGCTGATCCAGGTCTTGGAACCGTTGATCAACAAGCCGCCGGAGCCGTCGGGCAGCGCGGTGGTCGACATATTCTGCAGGTCCGAACCGCCGCCCGGCTCGGTCAACGCCATGGTGGCCCGCAGCTTGCCGGTAGCCATCGGCGGCAGGTAGGCCCGCTTCTGCTCCTCGGTGCCGAACAGCGTCAGCAGCTTGGCCACCACGGTGTGGCCGCCCATCGCGCCGGCCAGGCTCATCCAGCCGCGCGCCAGCTCCTGGGTGACTCGCACATAGCACGGCATCGACACCGGTGACCCGCCGTATTCCTCGGGAATGGCCAGGCCGTAGATGCCGATCCGCTTCATCTGTTCGATCCACGCCTCCGGGTAGGTATCGGCGTGCTCGACCTCGCGGACGGTCGGTTTGACATCGCGGTCGATGAACGCCCGCACCGTAGTGACCAGCATGTCTTCTTCGTCGTTGTGCTCACTGTTCACCCGCGACCACCCTGATCAGTTCTAACACCCAAACACTTGGGGTCACGTTGACCCTCGGTTGGACAGCCTGCCAGCATGTGGCCTTGTGACAATAAACGGCACCCATATTGGGTATTCGGGTAAGCGTGAGGGCGGGCCCTATTTCGACGACCTCTCGATAGGTCAGGTGTTCGACTGGGCGCCCGCGGCGACGCTGTCGTCGGGCTTGGCCGCCGCCCATCAGGCGATCGTCGGGGACCGGCTGCGACTTGCTCTGGACGCCGTTCTTTGCACCGCGGTCACCGGCGTGCCAGGGCCGCTGGCACATCCGGCGCTGGTCTGCGACGTCGCGATCGGGCAATCGACGCTGGTCACCCAGCGAGTCAAGGCCAACCTGTTCTACCGCGGGCTCACGTTCCACCGGTTCCCGGTTATCGGCGACACCATCTACACCCGCACCGAAGTGGTTGGGCTGCGAGCCAACTCAGCCAAGCCGGGCCGTGCGCCCACGGGGATGGCAGCGCTGCGGATGATCACGATCGACCAGGCCGATCGGTTGGTGCTCGATTTCTACCGCTGCGCCATGCTGCCGGCCAGCCCGGACTGGATTCCCGACGACCGGCCCGGCGACGATCTGTCCACCATCGGGGCCGACGCGATAGGCCCGGTGTCAGATCCAACCGCTCACTGGGACGGTGCGGTCTTCCGAAACCGAGTGCCCGGTCCGCATTTCGACCCCGGTATGGCGGGTTCGGTGTTGCATAGCACCGGCGACGTGGTCAGCAGCGCGCCCGAGCTGGCTCGACTCACGCTGAATATCGCTGCTACACACCACGATTCGCGGGTCGGCGGACGCCGACTGGTATACGGCGGACATACCATCGGGCTCGCCCTCGGGCAGGCTAGCAGGCTGCTGCCCAATTTGGTGACGGTCCTGGGCTGGGAGTCCTGCGACCACACCGGTCCCGTCCATGAGGGCGACACCCTCTACAGCGAGTTGCACGTCGAGTCCGCCGAGCCGACCGACCGCGGGGGCGTGCTGGGTCTGCGGTCGCTGGTCTACGCGGTCAGCGACACGGCGGGCGAGCCCGACCGACCGGTGCTGGACTGGCGATTCAGCGCGCTGCATTTCTAAGACGCGTGAGTAAGCCACGAGCACAATGGTGGTCGTGAGCCACGCGCCGTCCCAGTCGGTCAACACGTGGGGGAGCAGCGGGCTGGCCTCCCTGACCGGTCTGCCCGACGGGCCACCCGACTTCTCCCGCGCGAATGTGCTGGCCCGCGCCGAGCACGTCGCCGCCGCGGTCAGTAACCGCACGGGTGTCGGCATCGATGCGGCCAGCCTGCTGACCGGGCGGGCCGGATTGCTCGGATTGACCCGCGGCGGCCGGGTGTCGGCCGGTGGGGCCACCCGGTTGCTGGCGGCTCGGGATGGCTGGTGCGCGATCACGCTGTCCCGCCCCGACGATGTGGCAGCTGTCCCTGCGCTGCTGCAGGTCGATGAAGTGCCCGCCGACCCCTGGCCGATGTTGCAGCATTGGGCCGCAACACGTCTCGTGTCCGCGATCACCGAGCGGGCGGGTCTGCTCGACATCCCGGTGGCCGGCCTGGGCGAGGCCACGGCCAGACCGCCGCGGGTACGCCGAATGGGCTCCCGAGCGTCCGTGCGTGGGCTTACCGGTCTGCTGGTAGCCGACCTATCGTCGATGTGGGCCGGCCCGCTGTGCGGACAGCTGCTGGCACGCGCCGGAGCAACCGTCGTCAAAGTCGAAAGCCCGCGCCGCCCGGACGGCACCCGAGACGGAAACCGCACTTTCTTTGACTGGATGAACAGTGAAAAGCTGTCCTACAGCCTGGATTTCGACAGCCAGGCCGACAAGCTGCGCGAGTTGCTCGAGGTCGCCGACATCGTGATCGAAGGCTCGCGCCCTGCGGCGCTGGCGCGGCGCCAGCTCGGACCGGACCACGTCACGCCACGAGCGGGCCGAATCTGGTTGCGGATCACCGGGTATGACGAGCACTCTGGACGACCTGCGTTCGGTGATGACGCCGCAGTAGGAGGGGGCCTGGTCGGTACCAGCGACGGTGCCGGTTTAGCGGGACCGGTATTCTGCGGGGACGCCATCGCCGATCCGCTAACAGGGCTGGAGGCGACCTCGGCGGTGGCCGAGTCGCTGGGCCGGGGTGGCGGCGAATTGATCCACGTGTCGATGGCCGGCGTCGCCGCTACCTACGCAGCGCTGCCAACCGAGGCGTCGGTGTCGGATAGCCCGGCCCCGCGACCGCAGGCGCCACCCACATCCGGTCCAGCGGCCGAACTTGGCGCCGATAACGGCACCGTGCGCCACTTAGTCTCCGAAAGACGTTGCCTCTCATGCTGATTCAACGAGCCTCGTTGCTGGACGGCACGATCACCGATATCCGGGTCGGCGCGCGGATCGACGAGGTGGGCGACGGCCTGGTTGCCAGGCACGGGGAGGGTGTGCTCTACGCCGGCGGCGGAACTGTCCTGCCCGGGCTCCACGACCACCATGTGCACTTGCGCTCGGCGGCTTCTGCGTTGGATTCGTTTTTCGTCGGACCGCCCGGGGTCAGTACCAAAGCTCAGCTGGCACAACTGCTGTCGAATGCCACGCCAGGTCCCGACGGGTGGATTCGCGCCGTCGGCTATCACGAGTCGGTCGCCGGGGAGTTAGACCGGACCGCTCTCGATGCCGTGGTGCCCGACATTCCGGTGCGCATCCAGCACCGCAGCGGCGCGCTGTGGATCCTCAACTCCGCCGCACTGGGCCGGGTCGGCCTGGCCGAACATCCCGACGGGCGCCTACGTAGCGCCGACCGTGGCTGGTCGGACGCACTGCAGCGGCGCGAAACCGACCTGGCAGAACTCAGCCGCCGAATCACCGCGACCGGCGTCACCGGCGTCACCGATGCCACCCCTGACCTCGACGCCGATGACATGGTCTCGCTGTTGGTGGCGCACCGTCGCGGCGAGTTTCGGCCACGGCTGCGTTTCCTGTCACCGGGTAAGAAAATCCTGCAGGATGATCGTCTTGACCTGGACTCCCTGACGGACTGGATTGCCGATCACCACAGCGCCGGCCGACCGGTCGCCGTGCACTGCGTGACCGCAGCCCAGCTGGTGGTGACCATCGCAGCCCTGCGTGCTGCCGGTAGCCATCTGCAGGATCGCATCGAGCATGCCGCCGTAGTGCCTGACGACAATCTGACCGACCTCGCCGAGCTCGGGCTCACCGTGGTGACACAGCCCAACTTCGTCGCCGAGCGCGGCGATCAGTACCTCGCCGAGGTCCCCGCCGCCGAGCATGCTCAGCTATGGCGGGTCGCATCCCTGCTGAACGCGATGGTGCCAGTGGCTTTGTCTACCGACATGCCTTTCGGCCACGGCGACCCGTGGACGGCGATGCGCGCCGCCGTATACCGCACCACACCGAGCGGCGCCGTTGTCAATGCGAACGAATGTGTTTCGGCGCTGCAGGCTTTGACGATGTTTCTGGGCCGGTCGGATCAGCCAGGCCGGGCGCGGACCGTCGAAACCGGACAGCCGGGCGACCTCTGTGTGCTGACCGAGCCACCGGCGACGGCGCTGGCCGAGCTGGACGCTGGCATGGTGGCGGCCACGATCATCGGCGGTGAGCTCGTTTACTTCGCAATGTGACCGGCGATCAAACCACCGGGGCGAGCGCGGGGCGCAAGCTCTCGCACTGGCTGTCGAAAAAGCGTCTGTGACACTTGAGCTTTCGGCGCCACCAAGTCGAAGCCGTGGAAGGCGCCCGGGATGACTTCGACGTGGCACGGCACCCCGGCGTTCCTCAGGCGTTCGGCGTAGGCGAGATCTTCGTTTTGGAACAGGTCGTGGGTGCCGACGCCGAGCCACGCCGGCGGGAGCCCGGTCAGGTCGTCGCGTCGCCCCGGGACGGCGACCTGCGGGTCAGCACCGCCGAGATATGCCGTCCAGCCGAAGTAATTACTTTGCGTGTTCCACAGCCGATAGTTCGGGTTCTCGGCAGTCGCGGAACTTCGGTCATCCAGCATCGGGTAAGCAAGCACCTGGAATGTCGGTGTGATTTCGCCGCGGTCTCGGGCCAGCAGGGCCAGGGCCGCCGCAAGGCCACCGCCGGCGCTGGCGCCGCCGATCGCCACCCGCCCCCGGTCCACCGAGGGTAGGCCGGCCAGCCAGGTCAACGCCGAATAACAGTCTTCCAGCGGCGCGGGATATGGATGTTCCGGCGCCAGCCGGTAGTCCACCGACGCGACCGTGATGCCCAGCCTTCTGCTGAACCGGCGGCATACCGGGTCGTCCTGTCGCGCGGTGCCAATCACATATCCGCCGCCATGGATCCACAGCAGCGCGGGCGTGGGTTCGGTCACGCCGACGGGCCGGAACAGCCGAACACCGGCTCCGGATCCCAGGGTGATCACCTCGACATCGCTGGGTGTGCGACGTCCCCGCAGCGCCATCAACGCCCGCACGAGCGGCAAACTCCGGGGACCGACGATTCGTCGTGGGGCGACGCGGGCGATTCGGCGCAGATCCGGGTGAACGTTATTGTTCGGCACCGGTCAAGTATTACCGACGCAAAGCATCAACGATCCACCTGCGAATCAACGGCATAGTCCATGCCTGATCGCCGCCGGCACCGCTGGAGACTGAACCATTGCGCCCCCTCGGTACGTGCCCAATGGCAGGCTCTGGATTAGCCGAGCGGAGATCGGGGTATCGATGGGAGTGCTGGCGAACGCGGTAGATGTCAGCGTGTTGGCGATTGCCGGTTGGTCGCAACGTCCCTTACAGGGACCGAGCGCGTCCGGGCCGCCTGGTCGGGCACGACGCGAGGGACGTGAAATGCTGGGGCATCTCTACGATCGGGCGCTTGACGGCGAGCGATGTTGGATCCGTCATGAGGACGGTGAGGTGCGGCCGCTGCCGGCCCACCGCTGGTTGGGCACTGGATGTTCCGATGACGGATCAGGCGTATCCGGTGACGCACTCGATGAGGACTTCGACGAAGCCGTCACGCAGATGTGCAGCGGGCCGACGATCGAGCTGGGATGCGGGCCGGGACGGTTGGTGGCGCGGCTGATTCAGCGGGGGATACCCGCGCTTGGTATCGATCGATCCGCGACCGCGATCCACTTGGCGGGTCGCGGTGGTGCGCCGGCCCTGCTGGGCGATGTCTTCGAGCCGTCCCCCGCAAGCGGGAGGTGCCCCCAGCCCGGAACGGGTCTTTGGCAGACGGTTTTGCTGGTCGACGGCAACGTCGGCCTCGGTGGGGACCCGCTCCGGATTCTGGGGCGCGCTGCCGAGCTGCTGTGCCGCGGTGGGCGTTGTGTTGCCGAGTTCGACGTCGAGGCCATCGGTATCCGCGCGCGCTGGGTGCGTCTGGAGTCGGCCCGCGATGTGGGCCCCTGGTTCCGATGGGCATCGGTCGGTGTGGACAGCGCCGCCACACTTGCCGCGCAAGTCGGTCTGACGCTGACCAGTGTCCGTCTGATTGGCGGCCGGGTGATTGCGAGCCTGGCGGCCTTATGAGCCTGTTGTGAGCGACTACGGCTTTCCCGCCAAGTTGTGGCGTGGGATGGACCGGCATCCACCGCCGGGCGTGCAGTGGCTGGGCCGGTTTCGTAGCCCGCTGCGCGGTCCGTGGCTGACGTCGGTGTTCGGGCTGATGCTGTTGGTCACGCTGCCGATCGTCGCGATCACCGGGTTGCTGTCCTACATCGCCTACGCGCCGCAATTCGGCCAGGCCATCCCCGGCGATGTTGGCTGGTTGCGACTGCCCGCCTTCGCCTGGCCCTCCCGTCCGTCGTGGTTGTACCGGCTGACCCAGGGTCTGCACGTGGGGCTGGGGCTGGTGATTATCCCGGTGGTGCTGGCCAAGCTGTGGTCAGTGATCCCGCGGCTGTTCGTGTGGCCGCCGGCCCGCTCGATCGCCCAGGTGCTGGAACGATTGTCGTTGTTGATGCTGGTCGGCGGGGCCTTGATTCGAGATCGTGACCGGAGTGCTCAACATCCAGTACGACTACATTTTCGGGTTCAGCTTCTACACCGGCCACTATTTCGGGGCTTGGGTCTTCACCGCCGGTTTTCTGATGCATATCGCGATCAAGATTCCGCACATGGTCACCGGATTGCGGTCGCTGTCGCTGCGCGAAGTATTGCGCACCAACCTCACCGATACCCGCCCGCAGCCGCGCGATCCCGACGGGCTGGTGGCCGCCGATCCGGCCGAGCCGACGATCAGCAGACGCGGCGCCCTGGCACTGGTCGGATCCGGTGTCCTGCTCATCGGCGTGCTGACTGCGGGCCAGACCCTCGGCGGTGCCGCCCGCGGCGCCGCCCTACTGCTGCCGCGGGGGCGAGGCCGCGGTGACTTCCCGGTCAACAAGACCGCCGCCGCCGCGGGGATCAGGCCCGAAAGTGTCGGCGAGAGTTGGCAGTTGACCCTGCGCGGCGGGGCCTCGGAGGTGCTGCTGGACCGCGCCATGCTGGCCGGTATGCCGCAAAGCACTGCGCGGCTGCCGATCGCCTGCGTCGAAGGGTGGTCGACGGTGCAGACCTGGAGCGGGGTGCGGCTGGCCGAGTTGGCTCGTATCGCAGGCGTGCCCGCACCGCGTGCGGCGCGAGTGGCATCGCTGCAACGGGGCGGTGCATTCGGTGGAGCGACATTACAGGCCAACCAGATTCGCGATCCCGACGCACTGCTGGCGCTGCGGGTCAACGGCGCTGACCTGTCTCTGGATCACGGCTATCCGGCCCGGATCATCGTTCCGGCACTGCCTGGCGTGCATAACACCAAATGGGTGGCGTCCATCGAATTCGAGGCGAGTTGAGATGTCAAGATTCTCAACACGTTTCAGCGCGAGCTACGGGTCTCATCCGTTGCATCTGCTGACGATGGTGTCCGGTTTCGCGCTGTTGGGCTACATCCTCGCCACTTTCAAGCCGGCAACGCTGTGGAACCCTGGCACCTGGTGGCAGTCGATTGCCGTCTGGTTGGCCGCCGCCGTCATTGCCCACGACCTGCTGCTCTTCCCGCTCTACGCGCTGGCCGACCGGGTGCTGTCCGCACGGGTCAGCCGGCGAACGGCCTCCCGTCATCCAAAAGTCTGTGCCCGCAACTACATTCGGGTGCCCGCTGCAGGTGCTGGGCTGACGTTGCTGATTTTCCTTCCCGGCATCATCGAGCAGGGCGGGCCAACCTACCAGGCGGCCACCGGACAAACCCAGCAGCCCTTCCTGGGTAGGTGGCTACTGCTCACCGCGGCGATGTTCGCGGTGAGCGCCCTCAGCTACGCCACGCGACTCGCCGTCGCGCGTCGGCGAGCCGCAGGCTCGTTGAGCAAATTAGAATAGCGTCACCGATAGGGTAAATGCTCTTGACGGCAAACCTTTGTCGGGCCGATTGCTGGCTATGAAGGCTACTTCGACGCAAACGTCAGTTCTGGTGAACCGCACGGGGGTACGCTCCGCTACATGACGGCCAGGGGACCGAGCATGACACCTCGCGTGAAATGGTTGCTGCGGGCCCGTCCCGCTGATTATGCGCTGGCCTTGAGCGTGGCGGGGGCTTCGCTGCCGGTTGTCGGCAAGCACCTCGAGCCGCTGGGCGGCATGACCGCAATGGGTGTCTGGGGCGCCCGACATGCACCACGAGCCGCGATGACGAGGGATTGGCTGACGTCGGGCATCGACGACCTGCGCCGCCGGGATCGGGAGAGCACCCACCGGGTCTCCGTCGCGGCTCTGCGAGGGGTTGTGTCGGCCGCAGATCTGGACCTTGAATGGCCCACCGCGGAACGGACGCCGCCGATTTGGGATGCGCTGCGCCAGCGCCGCTACCGCTACCGCCGCGGAGTCCACTACGGAGACAGCCCCGCGCAGGTGCTCGACGTCTGGCGGTGCAAGGACCTGCCTGCCCAACCCGCACCGGTGCTGATCTTCGTTCCGGGCGGCGCCTGGGTGCACGGCAGCCGCATGCTGCAGGGCTCCGCTCTGATATCACGGCTGGCCGAGCATGGGTGGGTGTGCCTGGCGATCGACTACCGCGTCGCGCCGCATCACCGCTGGCCGCGCCACATCACCGACGTCAAGACCGCCATTGCGTGGGCGCGAGCCAACGTCGACAAGTTCGGCGGTGACCGCAATTTCGTTGCGGTGGCAGGTTGTTCGGCTGGCGGGCACCTGTCCGCGCTGGCCGGGCTGACCCCCAACGACCCTCAGTACCAGGCGATGCTGCCGGAGGGCGCGGACAGTTCGGTGGATGCGGTGGTCGGGATTTACGGCCGCTACGACTGGGAGGACCGTTCCACGCCCGAGCGTGTCCGGTTCGTCGATTTTCTGGAGCGGGTGGTGGTTAAACGGACGATTGCCCGCCACCCCGAGGTGTTCCGCGACGCGTCGCCGATCGCGCGCGTACATCGGAATGCGCCGCCATTCTTGGTGATTCACGGCAGCAAAGACAGTGTCATCCCGGTCGAGCAGGCCCATAGCTTCGTTGAGCGGCTGCGGGCGATTTCGCATTCGATGGTCGGTTACCTGGAGTTGCCTGGGGCGGGCCACGGCTTCGACCTCATTGACGGTGAGCGGGCCGGCGTGATGGCCCATGCGACGTCACTGTTCCTCAACCAGGTCTACCGCACCAGGACACAGATCGGGGCCAAAGAGGTTATCTGAGCTCCCGCTGCTGAGTATGGTCGCCCTATGGGTAAGGGGCAGCGGTGAAACGGCTGAGCGGCTGGGACGCGGTTCTGCTGTACAGCGAGACGCCGAACGTGCACATGCACACCATCAAAGTCGCTGTGATCGAACTGGCTCCCGATAGGCGTGACTTCGACATCGAGGCGTTCCGCCAGGTCATCGGCAGCCGGCTGAATAAGCTCGAGCCGTTCTGCTATCAGCTCGTCGAGATCCCGTTCAAGTTCCACCATCCGATGTGGCGGGAGCACTGCGAGGTCGACCTCAGCTACCACATCCGCCCTTGGCGGCTACCGGAGCCCGGTGGGCGTCGCGAGTTGGACGAGGCGATCGGACGGATCGCCAGTACTCCGCTGGACCGCCAGCGTCCGCTGTGGGAGATGTACTTCGTCGAGGGTCTGGCCAACGACCGGATCGCCGTGGTCGCCAAGATCCACCACGCGCTCGCCGATGGTGTCGCCTCAGCGAACCTGATGGCCCGCGGCATGGACCTACAGCCCGGGCCGGAGGGCGGCCCGTATGTGTCCGACCCGGCTCCCACCACGCGGCAGCTGATGAGTTCGGCGTTCGCGGATCACCTACGCCACCTCGGGCGGCTCCCCCGGACAATCCGCTACACCGTGCAGGGCCTGGGCCGGGTGCGCCGCAGCTCGCGCAAGCTTTCACCGGAGCTGACCCGGCCGTTCACACCGCCACCGACGTTCATGAACCACATGATCACCGCGGAGCGCAGGTTCGGCACCGCCACGCTGGCGCTGGCCGATGTCAAGGAGACCGGTAAGCGGCTCGGGGTGACGATCAATGACATGGTGCTTGCCATGTCGACCGGAGCGCTGCGCACGTTGCTATTGCGGTACGACGGCACGGCCGATCCCCTGCTGGCGTCGGTACCGGTGAGCTTCGACTTTTCGCCGGACCGAATCTCCGGAAATTACTTCACCGGAATGCTGGTCGCACTGCCCGTCGACCTCGATGACCCCCTAGAGCGGGTACAAACCTGCCACGAGAACGCCATCTCGGCCAAGGAGAGCCACCAGCTCATGGGCCCAGAGCTGGTCAGCCGATGGGCGGCCTATATGCCCCCCGCGGGGACGGAAGCATTTTTCCGGTGGGCGTCCAGCCGCGACGGGCAGAATAAAATACTCAACCTGAACATCTCGAACGTTGCCGGTCCCCGCGAGCGCGGCCGGGTTGGCGGCGCCCTGGTCACCGAGATCTATTCGGTGGGGCCGCTGACCGCCGGCAGTGGCCTCAACATCACCGTGTGGAGTTATGTCGACCAGCTCAACATCTCGGTGCTGGCCGATGGGGCCACCGTCAAGGACCCGCACGAGGTGACTGAGGCCATGGTCACCGACTTCATCGAAATACGCAGGGCCGCAGGGTTTTCCGAAGAGCTGACGGTCGTTGAGACCGCGATGGCGCCAGCCTGATCAGTGGAGCCCGTTGAGCGGTCTTGTCTCGGGGTAACCGGAATCTCGGGGGATGTTAATGCCATTCCCGCCGGCCGTTACCATCGGTCGAGCAACAGCCACTGATCTTTTAAGGAGCTTCGCAGCACTGTGAGCACTGGGAACGAAGAAGCCAGCAACTCCGAACCCGAAGTCCTGGTCGAACAACGGGATCGGATCCTGATCATCACGATTAACCGGCCAAAGGCCAAGAACGCGGTCAACGCCGCGGTCAGCCGGGGCTTGGCCGATGCTATGGATCGGCTCGATGCCGACCCGGGCCTGTCGGTGGGGATTCTCACTGGCGCGGGCGGCTCGTTTAGCGCGGGAATGGATCTCAAGGCGTTCGCGCGTGGCGAGAACGTCGTCGTCGAGGGCCGCGGCATGGGCTTCACCGAGCGTCCGCCGGTCAAGCCGCTCATCGCCGCGGTGGAAGGATTCGCCCTGGCCGGGGGTACCGAGCTGGCGCTGGCCACCGACTTGATCGTGGCGTCCAGGGACTCGGCGTTCGGTATCCCCGAGGTCAAGCGTGGACTGGTGGCCGGCGGCGGGGGACTGTTGCGGCTGCCCGAGCGCATCCCCTATGCGATTGCCATGGAGCTGGCGCTCACCGGTGACAACCTGCCGGCCGAACGTGCCCACGAGCTGGGGCTGGTCAATGTGTTGGCCGAGCCGGGAACGGCGCTTCAGGCGGCGATCGCGCTCGCCGAGAAGATCACCGCCAACGGGCCGCTCGCGGTGGCCGCCACCAAGCGGATCATCACCGAGTCCCGCGGCTGGAGCCGCGACACCATGTTCGCCGAGCAGATAGAGATTCTGGCTCCGGTGTTTTCGTCCAACGACGCCAAAGAAGGTGCGATCGCGTTCGCTGAGAAGCGACCACCGCGATGGACGGGGACCTGACCGGCCGAGTTTACGGGCTCGGGTCGGTAAGATAGCGCTGCACGGTCGGCCCGAGCCAGACGGCCAAATCCTCGATGGTGGCCGACGCGATCGGCTCGATCTTCAGCTGGTACCGCGCGAACGCCAGCCCGGCTAGGTGACTGGCCACCAGCTCGACTCGCAGCTCGGCATCAGCCACCCCGAATTCCGCCGCGACCCGCTCGGCGATGGGGCCGGCAAGGCTGTCGTGCAACACTTTTCGCGCCTGAGGCTGGATAGCCGCCGAGCGCCACAGCGTCAGTAGTGGCTCGTAGACGGCGCCTTCGTCCCAGTGCTCCAGGAACCGGCGCACCAGCCGCGGGCCGATCTGCTCGGTGCCCTCGTCCAGCAGCGTGGCCAGCTGGTGCAGCGGGTGCTCGGGACCGGTAAGCGCGGACGCGGTGAAAAGCCCTTCCTTGCTGTCAAAGAAGTAATAGACCATCGCGACGTCCACACCGGCGTCGGCGGCGATCGCGCGGACGGTGGCCCCCTCGTATCCGTCGCGCATGAAACGTTCGCGCGCCGCGTCGATGATGCGTTGCCTGTTCTGCTGACCAGTGCGCCACCGGCCCGCGCGCCGGGCTTCCGACATGCACGACAGCATACTTCAACAAGCGTTGACCTTTGTCTGGCTGCGGGCGTAGGCTGGGTTTGTTCAACAATGGTTGAAGTATCGGTATCAGCGCCGATGAAGGAGGACTGACATGGAAACGCGCGAACGACGGCTTTGGTGGCGACACCTGATCTCTTTCCTGCTTTTCCCGGTAACAATGACGCTCGTCATCCCGGCCCTGATCGTGATGCCGGCTGGCGTGCGAGGGCCGCACCTCGGTGCTGCGCTGACGGTCGGACTGGTGACGGTCGGTTGCTTACTGATCGCCGGCGGTTTGGGCCTGCTGATCTGGACGGTGGTGCTGTTCGACCGAGTGGGCAAGGGCACGCTTGGGCTCGGCCATGTTATGGGGGAGCCAGTCCACCTTGTCGTACGCGGGCCCTACCGACACGTGCGCAACCCCATGATCACCGGTGTGCTCTGCATCTTGCTCGGAGAAGCGGCCGTCACCGCGTCCAGTGCGCTGCTGGTCTGGTTCGCGATCTTTATGGCGTTCCAGGCGACCGTCATCCCGTTCTGGGAGGAGCCCCATCTCGTCAGGCGCTACGGCAATGAGTACGTCGACTACCGGCGCAACGTTCCACGCTGGATCCCCCGGATCTCGGCCTGGAACGCAAGCGCGTCGGGCGCGTTCCACCCGCACGTCACCGGGCCTGGTCACACAGACCCTGGTCGTTGCTCAGGCGGTGGCTGAGCGCCGAGCACCCGCTGCAAATCGGGTTTCATGTCCTGCAGCTGTCGACCCCAGTAGGCCCAGTTATGCGTCCCGTTGAGGAAGTTGAACACCCCGTTTGTGCCCCCGGCAGCAAGGTAGGCGTTTTTGAAGGCCACATTGGAGTTGATCGCGAATCCCTCCAGGGAACCGAGACCCGCCACGTTTTGGTTGTTGACGTCGAGCGGTGTCGAGGTGCCGTTACCGCAGGAAATCCAGATGCGGGTGTCGACGACGAGCTTTGCGACGTTGACCGTGGGGTCGTTGCGCGCCCACGCCGGGTCGCCGGGCGGACCCCACATCGCGTTGGAGTTGAAGCCGCCGTCCCAGTGCATGGCGAGGTCGACCAAGCCGGGCCACGGACCGTTGGAGAGGTTCAGAAAGCCTGACATCGACCCGGCGTAGATGAACTCCTGCGGGTGATAGGCCGCCAGCACCAACGCCGAGGAGCCACCCATCGAGGCACCCATGACAGCGTTGCCGTACGGCGCCACGTTCTTGTTGGTTGACAGCCAGGTCGGCAGTTCCTGGGTCAAGAAGGTTTCCCACTTGTAGGTCTGAGTCTGCCCTTCGCCGACCGCCGGTCGGTACCAGTTGCTGTAGAAGCTCGAGATACCGCCGACGGGCATGACGATCGACAGCCCCGACTGACGATTGTTCGCCGCGGTGACAGCACCAGCTACGGATCCCGGTGACAAGGAATGCATTTGGGCTGACGCTAAGCCGGTGGCTTCGGCCGCGGGGTTCGTGGCGGCGGGATTAGTCGACGAGGTAGTTGGAGGTTGTCGACTCCGATAATCCGCCGCTGCGCGTGCTTTTCGGTTCCGAGGTGCCGGCCCAGTAGTTAGCAAGGTCACCGAGGTCTACCAACAGCGGCTGCAGACCTGGCGTGACTGGGACGCCGTCTCGCGGCAAGCTCAGGCAAGTAGGCAACCCGGCTGAGTTACACTACGGACTAGATTTGTAAAGGGCTGGAATCCAGAAAGATCAAGGATGAGCATTTCGCTGCTTCTCGAGATGGCTGCGTCGAGCAACCCCGATCGCACGGCCGTTGTCGCCGGAGACATGCGGTTGACGACGCAGCAGCTCAGCGATCTCGCCGACGGCGGTGCGGGTGTGATCGCGGGATCGAACGCCAAGCACGTGGCCTACGTGGGCACCGGCGGCGCGATGCTGCCGGTGTTGATCTTCGCCGCGGCACGGGCCGGGCTCGCCTTCACCCCGATCAACTACCGGCTGTCCGCGGACGGCATCCAGGCGCTGATCCGGCGGCTGCCCGAACCCCTGGTGATCGTCGACAGCCGCTACCGCGACATGCTCGGCGACTCGTCGGACAGGGTGATGGTTTCCGACGACTTCCTGACGGCCGCGCGCGGCGCCGAGCCGGCCGCTGAGTTTCCCGACCCGGAGTCCGTCGCGATTGTGCTGTTCACGTCGGGTACCACGTCGCAGCCCAAGGCCGTCGAACTTTCGCACAACAACCTGACCAGCTATGTCACCGGAACAGTGGAATTCGAGTCGGCCGAACCCAGCGACGCGGCGCTGATCTGCGTGCCGCCGTATCACATCGCCGGGGTCGGCGCAGCGCTGTCGAACCTGTACGCCGGCCGCAAGATGGTCTACCTGCCCAACTTCGATGCGCAGGAATGGGTGCGGCTGATCGACGCCGAGCAGGTGACCACCGCGACGGTGGTGCCCACCATGCTGGACCGTATCGTCACCGTGCTGGAGGCCGGCGGCCATGAGCTGCCGTCGCTGCGCAACCTCGCCTACGGCGGCTCGAAGGTGGGCCTGCCGCTGGTTCGCCGGGCACTCGAACTATTGCCGAATGTGGGCTTCGTCAACGCCTACGGGCTGACCGAGACGAGCTCGACGATCGCGGTGCTGACCCCCGACGACCATCGCGCGGCGCACTCCGCGTCGGCCGCCCACGTCGCCAAGCGGTTGGGATCGGTCGGACGGCCGGTGCCCGGCATCGAGCTGCAGATCCGCGACGAGGACGGCAAGGTGCTCGGGCCGGGCGAAAGCGGTGAGTTGTTCGTACGCGGCGAGCAGGTCTCCGGCCGCTACACCGAGATCGGCTCGGTGCTCGACGAGGATGGCTGGTTCCCAACCAAGGACATCGCCCTCCTCGACGAAGATGGCTACCTATTCATCAGTGGACGCAGCGACGACACCATCATCCGCGGTGGTGAAAACATCGCGCCTGCCGAGCTGGAGGAGGTGCTCATCGAGCACTCCCATGTACGCGATGTCGCCGTGGTCGGTGTCGACGATCCGCGGTGGGGCCAGGCGATTGTCGCCGTGGTGGTGCCCGCTGTGGGTATCGATCCCGACCCCGAGGAACTCCGCGAACATGTCCGCAAGAGCTTGCGTGGGTCGCGTACCCCCGACCGGGTAGTGTTTCGCGACGAGCTGCCAACCAACGCCACCGGCAAGGTGCTGCGCCAGGAGATCGTCGAGGAGCTGCGCGCCACACCGGCCGAACAGTAAGAGATGCGCAAAAGGACGAAATCATGATCAAAAACGGAACCCGCCTCGCCAGCCAGGTGTGTGACACCCAGGTCATTGTGGTCAGAAGTGCCGACAGCCTCGACGACCTGCGTTGCGGTGGCGCGCTGATGGTGCCGATAGGCGCCGAGCGGTCGGGCGAACTAGACCCGGCGTTCGCCGACGGCACCGTGATGGGCAAACGCTATGTCGACGAAACCGGTGCCGAGGTGCTGGTGACCAAGCCGGGCGCGGGGAGCCTGAGCGTCGGACAGACCCCACTGCACCTCAAAGAGGTCAAGCCGCTACCGGCCAGCGACTGACGGTTACGGGATCGGCGAGTCGTCCTGCTTGCCGGGAATTCCGTTGCGAGCAACGAATTCCCTTGCCTTGATTAGGAATTCGAGCTGCTCGCCGACCTGGCGTAGCGGGTCCGCGTTGCGAGTCGAGCGGGACAGCACGACGGCACCTTCCAGGGCGGCGATCGACATCACCGCAAGCGACGCGGCCTCAGCGTCGTCGAAGCCGTCGTTGACGAACGCCCGGGTCAATGCGGTACACCAGCGGCCCAGGATCGCGCCGGCCTCAGCGGACAGCTTGGGATCGTCGTCGTCCGAGCCGATCGCTGCTGCCACCACGGGGCAGCCGGCGGTGAAGTCGCCCTCGGTAAGCAGCCGCTCCCAGAACTCGACGAACTCGCGTAGCAGGGCCCTGGCGCCCCAGCCGGCAGCGTCGTCGATCATCGCGGTGATGGAATCACCGGAGTACCGCAGCGCCTCAGTCAGAATCTGATTGCGCCCGTCGGGGAAGTGGTAGTACACCGAGCCGCGTGGCGCGCCGCTGCGGGCGAGCACCTCATCGATGGTCACCCCGGCCGCCCCGCGCTCACGCATTACCTCGGCGGCGCTGACCAGCATCTTTTTGCGAGTGTCGCAGCGCTTCGTCGGAGCAGGATCCGGTTTTGTATCGGTGGTAGTCGGCGCTGCCGTACCTCCTGTGGCTGGCGTCATGCAGCCTGCGAATGCCGCAGTATCGGCCAGTGCATATTACGCGGACTGAACCGGAAGGGCCGGCGCTTCAAGTCAGGCATCTCGCGGGTGAAGTGATAGCCGGCGACGTTGAGCTCGATGATCCACATGATTTTCTCCCGGCCTGGTGCTGCACTCATGCGCCGGGGCCAGCGGCCCATGATTATGCTAAGAAGCATATAAGACCTTGGTCGAGTAAGCAAATTTTATTCCCTAAGTAATCGAAACAGCACCATAAATGGCACGGGGGTGCTGTCAAGGGTCATGGTCAGCGGGAACTTAACGATCTGATTTCTATGCTCTATTGCATAACAGTTAGACCTGCGGTTCACTGTGCCGATGGCCTTACCGAACCTCGACACCGTGTCCCTCGAGCGCGATGGACACGTCCTGCTGATCGGCCTGAACCGGCCGCACAAACGCAACTCGTTCGACCGGGCGATGCTTGCGGACCTGGCCCGCGCCTATGCGCTGCTGGAATCGGACACCTCGGTGCGGGCCGGCGTGCTGTTTGCGCACGGCGACCACTTCACCGGCGGTCTGGATCTCGTCGATGTCGGCCCTGCCATCGCGACCGGGCAGGATCCGTTCCCCGACGACGGCCGGGACCCCTGGCGACTGGACGGACCGTGGACCACACCGCTGGTCGCGGTCGCACACGGCTGGTGCATGACGTTAGGCATCGAATTGCTGCTGGCCGCCGACATCCGCATCGCAGCGGCCGGAACCCGGTTCACGCAGCTCGAAGTGCAGCGCGGGATCTACCCCTTCGGCGGCGCGACCATCCGCCTTTCCCGCGAGGCCGGGTGGGGCAACGCGATGCGCTGGCTGCTCACCGGCGACGAGTTCGACGCCGCCGAGGCGCACCGCATCGGGCTGGTCCAGGAGGTGGCCGACGATGCCGCGGCGGGTTTGGCCCAGGCGCGCGAGATCGCGCACACCATAGCCGACCGCGCCGCACCGCTGGGTGTGCGGGCCACGCTTGCATCAGCGCACCTGGCACGCGAACACGGCGAGGCGGCCGCGATCGAGCGACTGCGGCCCGACGTGACCGCGCTATTCGGCAGCGAGGACGTTGCCGAGGGCGTGCAATCGTTCATCGAGCGCCGGCAGGCCCGATTCCAGGGCCGCTAGCTGTCTGTTAGCTGTCCAGGGTGTAGCCCATCGGCATCAGCACGCTCTTTTGCTGGGTGAAGTGCTCGACACCTTCGGGGCCGTTCTCGCGGCCGATACCGGAGTTCTTGTAGCCGCCGAACGGGCACCCGGGATCGAAGGCGTACCAGTTGATTCCGTATGTCCCGGTGCGGATCTTCTCCGAGATCTCGATGCCGCGCGGCACGTTGGTGGTCCACACGCTGCCGGCCAGCCCATACACCGAGTCGTTGGCGATCTTGATCGCGTCGTCCTCGGTGTCATAGGGGATGATGCTCAGCACCGGCCCGAAGATCTCCTCCTGGGCGATGGTCATCTTGTTGTCGACGTTGGCGAACACGGTGGGCTGCACGAAGAAGCCGTTGTCCAGACCCTCGGGTCGGCCGCCGCCGCACACCAGTCGTGCGCCCTCTTCGATGCCCTTGGCGATATAGCCCTCGACCCGGGCCCGCTGCTTCTCCGAGATCAGCGGTCCTACCTGGACGGCCGGATCCGACGGCAGCCCCACCGGTAGCGCTTGCACGAAAGTGCTTACCGCGTCGACGATTTCGTCGTATCGCGAACGCGGCGCCAGGATGCGGGTCTGGTTCACGCAGCCCTGCCCGGCGTTCATTACGCCGGAGAACACCATCATCGGAATCGCGGCGGCCAGATCGACATCCTCGAGGATGATCGCCGCCGATTTGCCGCCCAGCTCCAAGGTGCACGGCTTGAGCAAGTCGGCGGCGCGCTTGCCGACCTCCTTGCCGACGGCCGAGCTGCCGGTGAAGGTGAACATGTCGATGTCCGGGTTGGACGTCAGCGCCTGTCCGGTCTCGATCCCGCCGGGCACCACCGACAGCACACCCTTGGGCAGGCCGGCCTCGGCGAGGACTTCCGCGAAAACGTTTGCGGTCAGCGGAGTTTCGGCGGCCGGTTTGAGCACCACTGTGCAGCCGGCCAGCAGAGCGGGGCCCAGCTTGTTGACTGCCAGGAACAGCGGTACGTTCCATGCCACGATCGCGCCCACCACGCCGACCGGCTCGCGATGGACGATGGTCTGCCCGTAGGAGCCATTGCGGATCTCGGTCCATTTGACCTGGTCTGCGGCGCTGGTGGCAAAGAAGTTCATCGCCCCCATCGAACCCATCCAGTGCATTGTTTCGATGATGGTCGGCGGCTGACCGGTCTCGTCCGCGAGCAGTTTGGTGAATAGCTCCTTGCGGTCCTCCATCAATTTCACCGCCGCGGCGATGACGGCCGCGCGCTCCTTTGGCGGGGTCGAGGGCCAGGGGCCGTTGTCGAATGCGGCGCGGGCCGCGGCGACCGCGGCGTCAACGTCGGCCGCTGCCGCCATAGGCACCTTGCCGACGTACTCGCCGGTGGCCGGACAGTGCACTTCGATGACTTCAGAAGTCGACGGTTCCGTCCACTTGCCGCCGATGAAAAGCTTGTCGTATTCCGTCTTAATGTCGCCCATGGCGCCACCCTACCCAAGCCGAAGCAAAACGAGAACATGTTCCATTATCGCGGCTGGAGCACCAGCACGAGATTGCTCACCAGGAACTCGCGTAGCACCGGCACCGATGTCAGCCACCACGCCCATCGGGGGTGGTAGCGAGGAAATGCGGCTACCGCCGCACCGGTGCTGGCGGCCCAGCTCAGACCATCCGCGGCCGACACCGCGAACAACGACGACCCGTAGTCGTTTTTCGCCGGATGACCGTGTTTGCGGGCATAGCGCGCGGCGGCGCGAGCACCGCCCAGGTAGTGGGCCAGGCCCATCTCGTGGCCACCAAACGGGCCCAGCCAGACGGTGTAGGACAGCACGGCCAGCCCGCCTGGCTTTGTCACCCGGAGCATCTCGTCCCCGAGCTGCCACGGCCGCGGCACGTGTTCGGCGACATTAGAAGACAAGCAAATGTCGACCGAGTCATCGGCGAATGGCAGCGCCATACCCGACGCCCGGACGAATGTGTCCGTCGCCCCGGCGAAAGCGGGCCCGGCCGCGTGCATCTCGCTCGCATCCGGTTCGACACCGATGTAATGGACACCGGCATCGGCAAACGCCGCTGCGAAATAGCCGGGCCCACCGCCGACGTCGAGCAGCGTGCGGCCAATCGGGGGTTCGCCGTGCGTGGCCAGCCACAGATCACTCACCATCGCCGCGGTGTCGGCTGCCAGGGTGCGATAGAACCGTGCCGGGTCCGGCTGCTCGTAGCGGAACTCTGACAGCAGCCGCAGCGAGCGGGTCAGTGTCGCCCGTCGCGCAAACACATCTGTGATATGAGGGGCACCCGCCACCCGGCACACCCTACGGCTCGCGCCGCTGCGCGGCGCGCATCGTCGCCGGTCTAGGCTGTTGACCGATGTCTGCCGCGCAAAGTGAGCCCGCGGGCCACCAACCCCGAGGCTCCCGTGGCTCTGGGGGTTTGAGCTCGGTATTGCTGCTGTGCTGGCGCGACACCGGGCACCCGCAGGGCGGCGGCAGCGAAACCTACCTGCAGCGCATTGGTGCGCAGCTGGCCGCATCGGGGATTGCGGTCACGCTGCGCACTGCCCGCTATCCGGGTGCGCCTCGGCGCGAAGTGGTCGACGGTGTGCAGATCAACCGCGCTGGCGGCCGGTACTCGGTGTACGTCTGGGCGTTGCTGGCAATGGCCGCTGCACGGTTCGGGCTCGGGCCGCTGCGGCGAGTGCGTCCCGATGTGGTGGTTGACACGCAAAACGGTTTGCCCTTTCTGGCGCGGCTGCTATATGGCCGGCGGGTGGTGGTGCTGGTGCACCATTGCCACCGCGAGCAGTGGCCGGTGGCCGGGCCGGCGCTCGGTCGGCTCGGCTGGTTTGTCGAGTCGAAGTTGTCGCCTCAAGTGAACCGGCGTAACCAATACCTGACGGTGTCGCTGCCATCGGCTCGCGATCTGGTCGCACTCGGTGTCGACAACGAGCGGATCGCGGTGGTGCGTAACGGTCTCGACGGGGCGCCGGCACGATCGTTGTCCGGCCCTCGCTCGGCTGCGCCGCGGGTGGTAGTGCTCTCGCGGCTGGTGCCGCACAAGCAGATCGAGGATGCTCTGCATGCAGTCGCCGAACTGCGGTCGCGGATACCGGGTCTGCACCTCGACATCGTCGGCGGCGGATGGTGGCGGCAGCGGCTCGTCGAACGCGTGCAACGGCTCGGCATTTCCGGCGCGGTGACTTTCCACGGCCATGCCGACGACGTGACCAAACACCATGTGTTGCAGAGCTCATGGGTGCACGTGCTGCCTTCGCGCAAGGAGGGATGGGGTCTGGCGGTCGTCGAGGCGGCCCAGCACAAGGTGCCCACCATCGGCTACCGATCGTCGGGCGGACTGTCCGACTCGATCATCGACGGAGTGACCGGGATATTGGTGGATAACCGCGCCGAGCTCGTCGATCGCCTAGAACAGCTCTTGTCCGATCCGGTGCTGCGCGATCAACTCGGCGCCAAGGCGCAGACACGCAGCGGCGAGTTCTCCTGGACGCAAAGCGCAGCCGCGATGCGCAGTGTGCTGGAAGCGGTGCGGGCCGGCCACATTGTCAGCGGCTTAGTCAGCGGCGCCGTCTGACCCGGCGGTCCCGCACCGCGAAACGAAACGACGGCGCTGCCATGCGGTGACTACCGTGCCGGCGGCGCCCACGATCAGCATCGCCAGCCACGCCAGATGTGCGATCACCGTCGCCGTCCGGCGGGCAGGAGATGCACCGGCGGTTTCGCCGCCGATCCGATAGAGAGCGAACTCGTCGTCGCGGTAGACCGGCGTCAACGCGTTGAGGGTGCGCGCGGCCGCACCCATATCACCGGCGCTATCCGATTCGACGACCAGCCACCCCACGCCGGCCGGGGCCAAAGCGGAAGGATCGGGCCCCGCCAGAAGCAACTCCTGCACCGCCCGGGCGTGATTGCCCTCCCCGGGAACGGTCACCCCGGAGATGGCCAGGTCACCGGTGGTCAGCACGTCGGCGCGCACCCAGCGTGGCAGCGGATCGAGTACCGGTGCCGGACCGGACCAGGAGAAGCGCCGCATGGTGCCGGCGGGCAACACCGCGACAGCCCCGGGATGGGCGTTGACCGCCGCCGCCACGGCAGCCCACCCGGGCGGGTAGTGCACCGGCGCAACCTTGCCCCACACGCCCCAAGCCAGGTCGGGCAGCGCCAGGATCAGTGCGGCGCAGCAGACCAGCGCCGTCACACCGGGCCGCAGCCACTGTCGTAGCGTTACCACCGCGCCAGCGCCCGCCAGGGCGTATCCGGGCACCGCCAGCGCCACCCACTTTTGCCCATCACGCAGCACACCGAAGCCGGGCGCGGCGTCAACCATCGCGCGCAGCACGTGTCGACCCGGGCCGGTTGCCAGCGCAGCCGGCACCAACACCGACACCACTGCCAGCGCCAGCAGCGGCACCACTACCGGACGACGCGCCACTGCCGGTAACCCGGCCACCACCACACCCAGCAGCACCACGGCCGACGACACCGCGAAAAGCGTTGTCCGCGAATTGGGTACGGCCTCGCCATTCCAGATTCCGCCGAGGCTGGCCAGGCTGGCGAGCGTGCCCAGACCGGGCTCGGCGCGTGGCGCGAACGCGGTAACCCCGAGCGCGTTTGCCGCCGTATGGGTGGTCAACGACGAGCCCATCGCCGATGCGGTCAGCCAGGGCAGCGACGCCACCAGTGCAGCGCCCAACGTCGCTGCGGCGCACAGCCAGCGCGGCCGGCCCGCACCGGGCGCGGCTACGCAGACCAGCGCCACTGTCGCGGCAAGCATCAGCCCGGTCGGGGTCAGGCCGGCCAACGCGATCCAGAAGGCCAGCTCGAAGAACCCGAACCAGCCGGACCGGCTCGCGCTGTCCGGTGTCCGCAGTGTCAGCATTGCCGTCGCAACCCATGGCAGGCAGCCGTAGCCGAGCAGCAGGCTCCAGTGACCCTGCAGGAGCCGTTCGGCGACATAGGGATTCCAGATCGCCAGCGTGATGGCGACGAACTGGCCGGCCGCGCCCGCCGGCGGCAGTGCCGTCGCGACCAGTCGGGCCGCACCCCATCCCGCCAGCCACAGTCCTGCGGCGAGCAGCGCCTTCACCACGACGCCGCCGTCGACCAAATGTGAGGCCAGCGCCACCGCGAAATCTTGTGGGGTCGCCCGCGGCGCCGAAGTCAACCCCAGTGCGCTGTCAGAAAGATAGGACCGTGGCGTGGACACTGCGTCGCGTAACAGCAGGTACCCGGGCCTCAATAGCGGCGCGACCACCAGCAGCGCCAGGAGCAATGCGTACCCCGGGAGGGACCAGCACAGAGCCTTGCGGCCTACCGCAGTCACCCTCAGCTCGGCCGCCGGGCTAGTCCCGTTCGGGCGGGCCGGGTGGATGGGGGTCGGGTGACCCCGAATCGGGTGGCTCATCCGAACCCGGACGGGGCGGGTCTAAGCCGGGTGGACTCGCATCTTCCCGCAGGTCGGGGCGCTGTGTGGGCAGCTTCTCCGTCTCGGCTTCAGCGCCGGGCACCGGTTCTTCGAGCCCGCCACGGCCGAAGAAGTCCTGGCCGCCCCGGTCCAGGCCGGGCTCGGTCAGCGCGCTCTCGGTCCGCAGGCTGAACGAGGCGAGCAGTGCGCCACCGATCAGCGCGATCAAGCCGACCGCGGTGAACGTGATCGGCAGCACCCGCGACCACAGCGCCAGCCGGTCGCGCTCATCGCGGGCCGCGTTGACCTGGGATTCGACGGTGTCTTCGTTTGAAGTGACCTTGTAATCGGCCAGCGTCACCTCTGGCTTGAGCGGATCACGTGCGAAGTAGTGGTTGGCGTGCTCGGTTTCCTTGACGATGGTGCCCGACACCGGGTCCACCCAGAAGGTCCGCTGCGCGGCGTAGTAACGGGTCATGGTGATCTGCTCAGCCGGATCGCCGGGCACGCCCCACATCGCCGCGGACGTGGTGACTTTGGCATCCTCATTGCCGGCGTACAGCGACGCATACGGGATGGGAGTCACTAGCTTGCCGTCGGCGTTGTAGCCGACGTTCTGTGTGAAGCGGTACGTCGTCAGACCGTTGACGTCTTCTTGACTTTCGTAGTTGACGTCAAATGCCTTCTGCGCGATCGGATCGAAATAGGGGTACGTCTTCTTCTCGGTGTGGAAAGGGAACCGGTAGGACAGTCCGTTGTGCCGCAGCGGGATCGCGGTGGGTGGGTTCTCGTCGCTGAAGGTGCGCGGCTTCTGGACCGAGCCGCCGGTGTGGGTGTCGTCGGAGACGGCCATCGCCGTCTTGCGGTTGAGGGTGACGGTGTCGATGATCGCCAGCAGCAGTCCGGTGTCCTTTTGCTTGTCGGTGCGCCGGACCGAGGTGCCGGCCTGCAGCGTGACCACATCGGCGTTGGCGGGCGACTCGACAGTGATCTGCTGCTGGGATACCAGCGGCACATTCTGGTTGATGACGATGTGATCACCGGACAAAGACGCCGAGTCGAGTGCGGTTCCGCTGCCGTCGCTGATCAAGGTGACGTCGATGTCGAGCGGGATCTTGGTGATCCTGCTGTTGGTGTATGTCGACAGCAGCAGTGCGGCGATCAGCAGGGCGGCTCCGAGTCCGATGATCCCGCATGCGGCGAACCGCAACATGACTGCTCGGTTCACGTTGCTGTGCCCTCCTAATGGTCTATGGACTCGTCGGCCGCAACCCGCTCCGACCTGACCAAGCAGCGAGGCAAACCCGTTTGACCCTAACAGCAGAATGTAAGGCCTCGACTTACGAACCCATCGTCACTTTGCCCGGGTCATTCGGGTGTACCCGCTTCGCCCGACAACACACGACAGGCAGACTGTGATGGTGACCGATGGCCAGCACGTGGGAGGGATCCGCAGCTTCCTGCCCGCAGTGGAGGGTATGCGCGCATGCGCGGCCATCAGCGTCGTCATTACGCATGTCGCTTTCCAGACAGGACACTCCAGCGGTGTCAGTGGCCGGCTGTTCGGCCGCTTCGATCTTGCCGTGGCAGTGTTCTTCGCGTTGTCGGGATTTTTGTTGTGGCGTGGACATGCCGCAGCGGCAAGGGATTTGGGACCGCGTCCACGCACGGGCCACTACCTGCGGTCGAGGGTGGTCCGCATCATGCCGGCCTATGTGGTGGCGGTCGTCGTGATCTTGTCCTTACTGCCCGACGCGGATCACGCCAGCCTGATCGTCTGGTTGGCCAACCTGACGCTCACCCAGATCTATGTGCCGCTCACCCTGACTGGCGGCCTGACCCAGATGTGGAGTCTTTCCGTCGAGGTCAGCTTCTATCTGGCGTTGCCGATTCTCGCGTTGCTGGCCCGCCGTATCCCGGTCCGCGCCCGGGTGCCCGCGATCGCAGGGCTAGCGGCCCTCAGCTGGGCCTGGGGGTGGGTGCCTTTGGCAGTGGTGCATGCCGGGCCGGGCATCAATCCGCTGAACTGGCCACCGGCGTTTTTCTCCTGGTTCGCTGCGGGCATGTTGCTGGCGGAGTGGGCCTATAGCGGGATCGGGTTGCCACATCGGTTGGCGCGTCGACGCGTGTTGATGGCCGTCGTAGCGCTGCTGGCCTACTTGGTGGCGGCTTCCCCGCTGGCAGGTCCCGAGGGGCTGGTTCCCGGCACCGCCACACAGTTCGCAGTGAAGACGGCGATGGGCTCCCTGGTCGCGTTCGCCCTGGTCGCACCATTGGTGCTGGACCGGCTAGACACGCCACACCGGGTGCTGGGCACCACCGGCATGGTGACTCTGGGGCGTTGGTCCTATGGCCTGTTCGTGTGGCATTTGGCCGCGTTGGCCATGGTATTCCCGGTGCTCGGGGTGTTCCCGTTCGTCGGCCGGATGTCCGTGGTGTTGGTGCTGACCCTGATCTTCGGTTTCGCGATCGCCGCCGTCAGCTATGCCTTGGTCGAGTCGCCCTGCCGGGAAGCGCTGCGCCGCTGGGAACGCCACAGGACGTCGGCCGCCGCGGAATCGGCAGCGTTGCAGAGCCAGGTCATCGATCTCGAGGCGGACGCAATCGCGCCATGACCTCGTCACGCACCGCCGATCGCCGTGCCTTGCCGGCGTCATCGCGCAGCGGAATGTCGACAAATTCGACGGTGCGCGGCACCTTGTATGCCGCGATGCGTTCGCGCAGAAACTCCTGCACGCCCGCGGTATCCAGTGCGGATCCATCAGCCGTGTGCACCAAGGCGTATGGCACCTGACCCAAATCGCTGTCGGGGATGCCGACGACGAGACAGGACAGCACTTCCGGGTGCGCCGACAGGGCGCCCTCGATCTCGGCGGGGTAGACGTTCCGGCCGCCGACGGTGAACATGTCGACCCGGCGGTCCGACAAGTACAGGAACCCGTCGGCGTCGAAATAGCCGAGATCGCCCAGGGAGTCCCAGCCGTCTCGGGTCTTCGCCGTCATGCCGACGTACCGGTAGGTCGGTGCGCTGCCGGGGTCGGGCCGCATATAAATTTCGCCCACCACGCCGGGCGGGCAGGGATTGCCGTCGTCGTCGAGCACCTTCATCTGCCCGCTGACCACCGGGCCGACCGAGCCGCGGTGGGCTAGCCACTGGTCGCCGGAGACGAAGGTCAGCGCCTGTAATTCGGTGCCGCCGTACAACTCCCAGACAACTTCGGGACCCAGCAGGTCGATCCACGCCTGCTTGATAGCTGGCGGGCACGGGGCCCCCAGGTGCCAGAACCGCCGTATCGACGATAGGTCGTAAGACCCCGGATCCGCGTGGTAGACCGGCAGCACCCGCTGCATGATCGTCGGGACCGTCGTCAGGAAGGTGACGCGATGTTCGGTGATCAGCCGGAGAAATTCGTGCGGGTCGAACCGGCTCATCAGCACTAGATGGTGGCGCATCAGCAAAGCGATTGCTGCTGTGGTCATCCCGGTGTTGTGGGTCACTGGCACCGGCACCAAAGTGGTATCGCCCTCCTGCGCGCCCAGGGGATACCCGATTGCCGGCGGGATCCGGCTGTCGCCCCCGGCTTCAATGAGCTTGGGGCGGCCGGTGCTGCCACCTGATGCCAACGACTTCCAGCACGGCGACACCGCCTCCGGCAACGGGGCATCGGACAAGGTCGGGTCCGGGATGAAATTCGCTGGCACACTCGGGATTTCACCGTGAGGATCCTCCCGTCCGACCAGCAGGGCGCGTGGCCGCAGATCCAGCAGGCCCTCGAACTCCGCAGCTGGCAGCCGCGGGGACATCGGCTGGGGCACCGCGCCCAGCTTCCAGCACGCCACCGCAGCCTGCACCCACTCAACAGAGTTGGGCAGCACGATCGTCACGTAGTCGCCAACGCCGACGCCACGCTCGGCGTAGGCGCGCGCCAGCCGGTTGGACGACCGGTCCAGCTCGGCTCGGGTGATGGTGAGTCCACCGCAACTGACCGCCGGCTCGTCGGGAGCGATTTCGGCCAGCGCCGAAATCTGGGTACCGATCGGGGGGACCGGCTCACTCATACGCGCCCTGCCGCTCGAAGATGCGGCGCGGATTGTCGACCAGCATGGTGTGCAGCTGCTCATCGGTGACACCGCGTTCTTTGAGCGCGGGGATCACGTCGTTGTGGATGTGCAGGTAATGCCAATTCGGCATTGCCACAGGTACCAATTCCTCAGGTAGTGCGTCGAAATAGCAGTTGGCGTCGTGCGAGAGCACCATCTTGTCCGCATGCCCGCGCTCGCACATCTGCGCCACGATGTTCACCCGATCCTCGAACGGCGAGATTGCGTCGATTCCGAACCGGTCCATTCCCAGATACGAACCGGCGGCGATGAGCTCTTCAAGGTAGCCGACGTCGGTGCTGTCGCCGGAATGGCCGATGACCACCCGGCTCAGGTCGACGCCCTCCTCGGCGAAGATGCGTTGCTGCTCCAGCCCGCGCCGCAGCCCGGCATGGGTGTGCGTCGAGATCGGCACCCCGGTGCGTTTGTGCGCCTGGGCCACGGCGCGCAGCACCCGCTCAACACCCGGGGTGACGCCGGGCTCATCGGTGGCGCATTTGAGGATCCCGGCCTTGATACCGGTGTCGGCGATGCCCTGCTCGATGTCACGGACAAACATGTCGGTCATGATCTCCGGGCCATCCAGCTGCCCGCCCGGGCCGAGGTAGTGGAAATAGAACGGTACGTCGTTATAGGTGTAAAGCCCGGTCGCGACAACAATATTCAATTCGGTAGCCGCGGCCACGCGGGCGATGCGCGGGATGTAGCGGCCCAGCCCGATCACGGTGAGGTCGACGATGGTGTCCACCCCGCGGGCCTTCAGCTCGTTGAGCCGGGTGATGGCGTCGGCCACCCGCTTTTCCTCGTCGCCCCAGGCTTCGGGATAGTTCTGCGCGATCTCGGTGGTCATGATGAACACGTGCTCGTGCATGAGCGTCACGCCGAGATCAGCCGTATCAATGGGCCCGCGAGCGGTATTTAGTTCTGACACGTGACTGATGCTAGGTCGCATCGCCGGTCGACCAACAGAGCCGTTTTGTCGGGTGCGCCGCGACGGCTGCGCTAGTGCAGTACCGTCACCCTCGTCTTCATCGACAACCCGCTGGGAGCCCCATCATGTTGCTCAATCCCAACCACTTGCAACGCCAGTACCCAGACCGTCGCTCGGGGGAGATCATGGCTGCGACGGTGGACTTTTTCGAGTCCAGGGGAAAAGCGCGGTTGAAGTCCGACGACCACAACCGGGTGTGGTACTCCGACTTTTTGGACCACGTCGGACGGGAGCGCATCTTTGCCTCCCTGCTGACGCCCGCAGAGTACGGCGGTGACGACTGCCGCTGGGACACCTACCGAATCAGCGAGTTCGCCGAGATTGTGGGCTTTTACGGGCTGAGCTATTGGTACCCCTTCCAGGTCACCGCCCTGGGCCTGGGCCCGATCTGGATGAGCGCCAATGGGGACGCGAAGCGCAAGGCCGCCGCGCAGCTGGAAGCCGGCGAGGTGTTCGCCTTCGGATTGTCCGAGCAGACCCACGGCGCCGACGTCTACCAGACCGACATGATCCTGCAGCCTCGCGATGGGGGCTGGACCGCCAACGGCGAGAAGTACTACATCGGCAACGCCAACGTGGCCCGGATGGTCTCCACTTTCGGCAAGATCGCCGGGACCGACGAGTACGTGTTCTTCGCCGCTGATTCCCAGCACGAGCGGTACGACCTGATCAAGAACGTGGTGAATTCGCAGAACTACGTCGCCAATTACGCCCTACGCGACTACCCGGTGACCGAGGCCGACATCTTGCACCGGGGCCCGGAGGCCTTCCACGCCGCCCTCAACACCGTCAACGTCTGCAAGTACAACTTGGGCTGGGGCTCGATCGGCATGTGCACCCACGCCATGTACGAGGCAGTCACCCACGCGTCCAACCGCTATCTGTACGGGACCGTCGTCACCGACTTCACGCACGTGCGGCGGCTGCTCACCGCCGCCTACGTGCGGCTGGCCGCCATGAAGCTGGTGGCCACCCGCGCCTGCGACTACATGCGCAGTGCGTCGGCGCGCGACCGTCGCTACCTGCTCTACAGCCCGCTCACCAAGGCGAAGATCACCAGCGAAGGCGAGCGAGTCGTCATCGCGCTGTGGGATGTCATCGCCGCCAAGGGGGTGGAGAAGGACACCTTCTTCGAGGCCGTGACCCGCGAGATCGGGCTGCTGCCACGGCTGGAAGGCACCGTCCACATCAACATCGGGCTGCTCGGCAAGTTCATGCCCAATTTCCTGTTCGCCCCTGACAGCGAATTGCCCGTCATCGGCCGCCGCGACGACGCGGCCGACGACACATTCTTGTTCAACCAGGGCCCCACCGGGGGTTTGGGCAAGGTGCACTTCCACGACTGGCGCGCGCCGTTCGACAGCTTCGCTCACCTCCCCAACGTCGCCCTGCTGCGCGAGCAGATCGAGGTGCTCGCCGAGATGCTGGCCAGCGCGACCCCGGATGCAGCGCAGCAGAAGGACATCGACTTCGCCTTCGCTGTGGGCCAGCTGTTCGCGACGGTGCCCTATGCCCAGCTCATCCTCGAGGAGGCGCCGCTGTCTGGCGTGGACGGGGCGTTGATCGACGAGATCTTCGCCGTGTTGGTCAGGGACTTCAACAGCTATGCCGTGGAGCTCAGCGACAAGCCCGCAACGACGGACGAACAGGCCCGTTTCGCGATGCGGATGGTCCGGCGTCCGGTGCACGACCCCGCGGGCTACGACCAGGTCTGGAAGGAACACGTCCAACCGATCAACGGCGCCTACCAAATGCGCCCCTGACAACGTCACGCAAGCGGCACCTGCTCGAGGGTGATGCTGCGCTCACACTCAAGTGCTCCGCTCTGCGCCAGTTCAGGGCTTGACTGTGACGCAGCTCACCGTAAGATGACCAGTGGTCATCGATGCTAGGAGGCCTCATTGCCGACGGTGACTTGGGCGCGTGTCGACCCTGCTCGTCGCGCCGCAGTAATAGAAGCTGCAGAGTCTGAGTTCGGGGCGCACGGATTTTCCCGGGGCAGCCTGAACGTCATCGCCCGCCGCGCGGGAGTCGCCAAGGGAAGTCTGTTCCAGTACTTCGCGGACAAACGCGATCTCTACGCGTTCATCGCCGACATCGGCAGCCAGCGGGTGCGCTCTTATATGGAGGATCTGATCCGCGAGCTCGACCCGAGCCGGCCGTTCTTCGAATTTCTCACCGACCTGCTCGACGCCTGGGTTGCTTACTTCGCCGAACATCCACGCGAACGTGCCCTTCATGCCGCGGCAACTTTGGAGGTCGACACCGATGCCCGCATCAGCGTGCGCAGCGTCATTCACCGCCATTACCTGGAAGTGTTGCGTCCGCTCTTGCGCGACGCGCAGGCGCGGGGCGACCTACGTGCCGATTCCGACACCGACGCGTTGTTGTCGCTGCTGCTGCTGATCTTTCCGCACCTGGCGCTGGCCCCCTACATGCGCGGCTTGGATCCGATCCTCGGGCTCGACGAGCCCACACCGGAGCAGCCGGCACTGGCCGTGCGCAGGCTCGTCGCAGTACTGGCCGCCGCGTTCTCGGCCTTGCCGAACCCCGCCATCAACCCGGCCCCGAAATGATCTAAAGGAGGTCACATGACACGGACACGTCTGGGCTCGCTCGCTGCGGGCGGCCTCAACTGGGACAGCCTGCCGTTGAAACTGTTCGCCGGCGGCAATGCGAAGTTCTGGGATCCGGCCGACATCGACTTCTCCCGCGACCGCGCCGACTGGGAGCGGCTGTCGGATGACGAACGCCACTACGCCACCCGATTGTGCGCCGAATTCGTCGCCGGCGAGGAGGCGGTGACCGAGGATATTCAGCCATTCATGGCCGCGATGCGGGCCGAAGGGCGGCTCGGCGACGAAATGTACTTGACGCAGTTCGCGTTCGAGGAAGCCAAGCACACCCAGGTGTTCCGCATGTGGCTGGACGCCGTCGGTGTCACCGACGACTTGCACGGCTATCTCGATGAGCTTCCGGCGTACCGCCAGATGTTCTACGAGGAGTTGCCGGACTGCCTCGACGCTTTATCGACCGATCCGTCACCGGCTGCCCAGGTCCGGGCATCCGTGACCTACAACCACATCGTCGAAGGCATGTTGGCGCTGACCGGCTACTACGCCTGGCACAAGATTTGCGTGGAGCGCGGCATTCTTCCCGGCATGCAGGAGCTCGTGCGGCGCATCAGCGACGACGAGCGACGCCACATGGCCTGGGGCACCTTCACCTGCCGGCGCCACGTGGCCGCCGATGACGCAAACTGGACGGTCTTCGAAACGCGCATGAACGAGCTCATCCCGCTGGCGCTGCGCCTCACCGAGGAAGGCTTCGCCCTATACGACCCGGTGCCCTTCGATCTGTCGGTGGACGAGTTCCTGCAGTACTCGAGCGACAAGGGAATGCGGCGGTTCGGCACGATCTCCAGCGCCCGCGGGCGGCCGGTCGGCGAAATTGACCTTGACTACGCGCCGCTGCAGCTGGAGGACACCTTCGCCGACGAGGACCAGAAGGCCCTGGCGGCCGTCTCGTGACGGTCCGAGCTTTGGCCGGTCTACCCGATCCAGACCGTTTTGGCGTTACAGAATTCGCGGATCCCGAGGCCGGAGAGTTCCCGGCCGTAACCTGACCGCTTGACGCCGCCGAACGGCAGTTCCGGATAGGACACCGTCATTCCGTTGATGAAGACCTGACCGGCCTCGATGTCGTCGATGAAGCGTCGTTGCTCGGCCACGTCCTGCGTCCAGGCATTGGACCCCAGCCCAAAGGTGGTGGCGTTGGCGATTTCGATGGCTTCGTCGATGTTCTCGACTCGGTATACCGAGGCGACCGGACCGAACACCTCCTCGGTGTAGAGCGGCATGTCCTTGGTGATGTCGGTGATCACCGTCGGCGGGTAGAACCACCCCGGCCGATCGAGACGCTTGCCGCCACAGCGGATTACCGCGCCGCCCGCGACGGCGTCGTCGACCAGCTTCTCGACCTCGTCGCGACCTGATTCAGTGGCAAGCGGACCGACGTCGGTGTCCGGGTCGGTCGGGTCTCCGACCCGTAACGCCTGCATCCGTTCGACGAACTTATCGACGAACGCGTCGTAAACGTCAGTGTGAGCGATGAACCGCTTCGCTGCGATACAGGATTGCCCGTTGTTCTGCACCCGGGCGGTGACCGCGGTTTTGACCGCCTCGTCCAGGTCCGCCGACGGCATCACGATGAACGGGTCGCTGCCGCCCAGCTCGAGCACGGTGGGCTTGATCTCGTCACCGGCGATGGCGCCCACCGATTGGCCGGCCGGTTCGCTGCCGGTGAGAGTGGCCGCGGCGACCCGGGGGTCGCGCAGGATGGCCTCGACGCCGCTCGATGAAATGAGCAGCGTCTGGAAGCACCCCTCGGGGAAGCCGCCGCGGGCAATGACATCGGCGAGATACAACGCGCATTGCGGCACGTTCGAGGCGTGCTTGAGGATGCCGACGTTGCCGGCCATCAGTGCCGGCGCGGCGAACCGGACGGCCTGCCACAGCGGAAAGTTCCACGGCATCACGGCTAGCACCACTCCGAGCGGCTGGTAGCGGGTGTAGGCCGCCGAAGCGCCGACCTTCGCCGCGTCAGCGGGCTCGTCGGCCAGCAGCCTTTCGGCGTTCTCAGCGTAGTAGCGAAAACCTTTGGCGCACTTGAGCGCTTCGGCCTTGGCCGAGGCCAGCGTCTTACCCATCTCCAGGGTCATCATGGCAGCGGTCTGGTCCGCCTCGGCCTCCAGCAGGTCGGCGGTGGCATTGGCCCACTGGGCGCGCTGGGCGAAGGTGGTGGAGTGGCGGTAGTCGAGGAACCGCTGGTGGGCACGGGCTATTGCTGCCTCGACTTCGTCGTCGGTTGCCGGGGTGAAGGTTTTTACTGTCTCGCCGGTGGCCGGGTCGATGGTGGCGATAGGCACGCTGACATCCTTCGGTGGGTGGGTTTGTAAAAACGTCCAGTACTTAGCCTGCCACTATCGTGGCCGACAGGGAGGTGCCGGATGAGTAAAGCGGCTCAGCTGATGGTCAAGTGCCTGGAAAACGAGGGTGTTTCCGTGGTCTTTGGGCTACCTGGCGAGGAGAACATCCGCTTCGTGCAGGCGTTGGCCTTCTCGGATATCCGCTATGTGCTGACCCGGCACGAGCAAGCGGCGTCGTTTATGGCGGAGATGTATGGGCGGGTCACCGGCCGGGCGGCGGTGGTGTCTTCCACACTGGGCCCGGGCGCGATCAACATGCAGCTCGGCGTCGCCGACGCCACCACCAACAGCACTCCGATGGTCGCGATCTCCGCGCAGGTGGGTCAGGATCGCCAGTTCAAAGAGTCGCACCAGTACGTCGACCTCGTTTCGATGTTCGCCCCGATCACCCGGTGGGCGGCCGGCGTCCCCACCGCGCGCGCCATACCGGAGATGTTCCGCAAAGCGTTCAAGGTAGCCGAGACAGAACGCCCGGCCGCGGTCTACCTGGCTGTGCCCGAGCACATCGATGCCGACGAGACCGACTACGACCTGACACCGTTGCCGCGCAACGTGGTTCGCGCCGACGCGCCGGCGCCCGGTCAGGTGGCACGTGCTGTCGACATCCTGCGCGAGGCGCGGCGACCGGTAGTGCTGGCCGGGCATGGCGCCGCTCGTAGCGACGCCACTGCGGCCCTGGTCCGGTTCTCCGACGAACTCGGAATCCCGGTGGCCAACACCTTTCACGGCAAGGGCGTGATGCCCGACGATCACCCCAACAGCATCGGGACGCTGGGGTTCATGCGGCATGACTACGTCAACTTCGGGTTCGACACTGCCGACGTCGTCATCGCCGTCGGCTACGAGCTGCAGGAATTCGACCCCGTCCGGATCAACCCGCAGGCCGACAAGAAGATCATCCATATTCATCGTTTCCCCGCCGAGGTCGACATGCACTATTCGGTTGACGTCGGGATCATCGGCGACATCAGTGACTCTTTGAACGCACTCACGGACGCACTCGCCGGCCACCAGTTCGAGGCCGAGCCGGATATTCCCGGATCCGGCCTGCTTGCCGAGGAATTCGCTCGGGGACAGCAGGATTCGCGCCACCCGCTGGCACCTGGGCGGATGGTCGCCGACACCCGCGCGGCACTGGGCCGCAGCGACGTCGTCCTGGTCGACACCGGTGCCACCAAGATGTGGATGGCGCGGCTCTACCCGACCTACGAGCGCAACACGTGCCTGGTGTCAAACGGCTTATCCACCATGAGTTTTGCATTACCAGGAGCCCTTGGAGTCAAGCTGGCGCGGCCCGAGTCGAAGGTGCTGGCCGTCGTGGGCGACGGCGCGTTCATGATGAACTCGCAGGAAATCGAGACCGCCGTCCGGGAACAGATACCGCTGGTGGTGTTGATTTGGGAGGACGGCGGTTATGGCCTCATCGAATGGAAGATGGATCTCGAACTCGGAGAGCACTACTATGTGAGGTTCGGCAACCCCGACGTGGTGAAATACGCGGAAAGCTTCGGCGCCAAGGGATATCGCATCAATAGTGCCGAGGAACTGTTGCCGACACTCAAGGCCGCGCTGGACGACGACGGCGTTTCGCTGATCTGCTGCCCGGTCGACTACTCCGAGAATTTGCGGTTGACCGACCGGCTCGGCGAGCTGGACGAAACACTTTAGACTCCGAAACCACTTGGTTCACTGTGGTTTCAGTGACTTCTGGATGACGATTTTTGTCGGTGGGCTCGGATAGTTTCTCGGTATGGATTCGTCCGGTGTCGTGGATCGGGAGGCGGTTACGGCGGCCTTCGCTGCGTTGGACGCCGCGGTCGACGGTGTGCTTGGGTTGGATTTGGAGGCGCTGACCACCCGGGAGCGGTTCGCGTTGCTGGAGCGCTGTGAGCGGGTGCGCCGGCGGTTACCCGCTGTGGAGCATCCGCTGATCAATCAGTTGGCCCGCCAAGCTACGCCGGAGGAGTTGGGCGGCAAGCTATCGCATGCAGTGGCTGAGTGGGCGCTGATCAGCCGCGCCGAGGCCTCCCGGCGCATCCGCGAGGCCGCCGATCTGGGTGAGCAGCGCGGGCTCACCGGCGAGCCGCTACCACCGGTGATGGCGGCTACCGCCGCAGCGCAGCGGGCTGGGCGGTTGGGGGCCGGGCAGGTGGCGGTGATACGCGGCTTCTACCATCGGTTGCCAGGTTGTGTTGACGCGGAAACGCGCGAACACGCCGAGAAACACCTGGCCAAGCTCGGCTCACAGTTTCGACCCGACCAACTGGCCGGGTTGGCGGATCGACTTGCCGATTGCCTCAACCCTGACGGGACGTTCACCGATGAGGATCGGGCGCGGCGGCGGGGCCTGACACTAGGTAAACAAGAAGCCGACGGGATGTCGGCGCTGCACGGCTGGCTGACGCCCGAGGCCCGGGCCACCCTGGAGGCCGTGCTGGCCAAACTGGCCGCCCCCGGGATGTGCAACCCCATGGACCAGACGCCTGTCGTCGACGGGGCGCCTAGCGAGGAGGCGATCGAGCGTGACACCCGCTCGGCAAGCCAGCGCAATCACGATGGTCTCAATGCCGCGCTGCGCGCCCTTTTAGCCTCCGGAAAATTGGGTCAGCACAACGGGTTACCGGCTTCCATCGTCGTCACCACCACTCTGCAAGAGCTGGAAGCCGCCGCTGGCAGGGGACTCACCGGCGGCGGCAGCATCCTGCCCATGAGCGACGTGATCCGCCTGGCCCGCCACGCCCGTCATTACCTGGCGATTTTCGACAAGGGCAAGGCGGTGGCGCTGTATCACACCAGGCGACTCGCCTCTCCCGGGCAACGAATTGTGTTGTACGCCAAAGATCGTGGCTGTTCGGCTCCCGGCTGTGATGTTTCCGGTTACTACTGCGAAGTTCATCACGTCGCCGACTACGCTACGTGCCGCACAACCGACGTCAACCAGCTAACCTTTGGCTGCAGCTCACAACACCGGATAGTCACGCCCGGGAGCTGGACCACCCGCAAAACCGCCAACGGCGATACCGAATGGATCCCACCACCACACTCCCCCGCAAGCGGGAGGTACCCCCACGACCGCGGGCAGCCGCGCACCAACACCTTCCATCATCCCGAAAAACTGCTCTCCGACCCCGAAGGCGACAGGCCGTAATGACAGCAACACGACGCTCGAAGCGTGGTCGAATGGGCTCATGCTGTTTCGTCAGCTGGAGTACTTCGTAGCGCTCGCTCAAGAGCGTCACTTCGCGCGCGCCGCGAGCGCCTGTTACGTGTCGCAGCCGGCGCTGTCGGAGGCCATCCGCAAGCTCGAACAGGAGCTGCAAGTTCCGTTGGTGCGGCGGGGGCAGAAGTTCGAAGGTCTCACCCCCGAAGGCGAACGGCTCGTGCCCTGGGCGCGGCGCATCCTGGCCGATCGCGATGCTCTCAAACAAGAGGTTGCGGCATTGCAGAGCGGCCTCTCCGGCGACCTCCGACTGGGGGTCGTCCCGGCGGCTTCGACTACCGTTGCGCTGCTTACCGATCCGTTCTGTGCGGCACATCCGTTCGTGCGGGTCCAGCTCGAGGTCAATCTCCGATCGGCCGGCATCGTCGAACGAATCCGTCGATTTGAATTGGACGCGGGCATCCTCTATCCGGACCAACAGGACACCGCCGACCTGGTGGTCACCCCGCTCTACCACGAGCAGCCGGTGCTCATCGCCAGCGCCGAGCTGCTCGCCGGCAGATCGGAAACCATCGCCTGGTCGGACGCAGTGGAATTACCGCTATGTTTGCTGACCAAGGGAATGCGCGGCCGTCGAGTCATCGACGACGCGCTGGCCACCCAGGATCTCGAGGTCACGCCGCAGCTGGAGACCGACTCTGTGGTGGCACTGCTTGCACACGTCCGTACCGGCCGGTGGGCGACTATCGTTCCGCAACCCTGGATCCGTACCCTTGGCACAACCGCCGGGTTAAGCGTGCTGCGGCTGGATCGGCCTTCGGTCACCGCCTTGATCGCGCTCGTGACCAACCGGGCGGAGCCGGGCTCGTTGCTGACCCGCGCGCTGGTGCAGACCGCGCGCGATATCCGCATCGGCGCTGCGCTCAGTGAGCCGGCCACGCCCGCCGATAGCTGACAACCAGCGCTTGTCTGCACTGATCGGCGGTGCCTATCAGCCGGTCGGAATCACGTCCTGGACAGCCTCGGAGTCGTCTGACAAGACTGGAATCGGTTCTTAAGCAACGAGGAGGATGCAATGGCCAAGTGTGTGATGGTGCTCTACCCCGACCCTGTCAAGGGCTACCCGCCGAAGTACGCCCGCGACAGCATCCCCACGATCCACAACTATCCCGATGGCAGCACCGTCCCGACTCCGTCGAAAATCGACTTCACTCCCGGTGAGCTGCTTGGCTGTGTCTCTGGTGCGCTAGGGCTGCGCAAGTTCTTCGAAGACGGCGGGCACGAGTTAGTGGTGACATCGGATAAGGAGGGTCCGGACTCGGAGTTCGAACGCGAACTGCCCGACGCCGACATCGTGATCTCCCAACCGTTTTGGCCGGCCTACTTGACCAAGGAGCGCATCGCCAAGGCGCCCAATCTCAAGCTGGCGCTGACCGCCGGCATCGGCTCGGACCACGTAGATCTCGATGTCGCCAAAGAGCGCGGGATCACGGTCGCCGAGGTGACCTACAGCAACAGCATCAGTGTCGCCGAGCACACGGTGATGCAGATCCTGACGTTGGTGCGTAACTTCGTCCCGTCGCATCGTTGGGCCACCGACGGCGGGTGGAATATAGCCGATTGCGTGGAGCGCGCTTACGACTTGGAGGGCATGGATGTCGGGTTGATCGCCGCCGGCCGGATCGGGCGGGCGGTGCTACGTCGGCTGGCGCCGTTCGACGTCAACTTGCACTACACCGACACCCGTCGGCTCTCGCCGGAGGTCGAGAAGGAATTGAACGTGACGTTTCATCCCGACGTGGAGTCGCTGGCGCGGTCCGTCGACGTGGTTTCCATCCACTCGCCGCTCTACGAGGACACGCGTCGGATGTTCAACGAGAAGCTGCTGGCCTCGATGCGGCGCGGCTCCTACATCGTCAACACCGCCCGCGGGGAAGAAACCGTCCCGGAAGCGATCGCGGCGGCGCTGCGAAGTGGCCAGCTCGCGGGTTATGCCGGCGACGTGTGGTACCCGCAACCGCCACCGCCCGATCACCCGTGGCGGACCATGCCGAATAACGCGATGACTCCGCATGTTTCGGGCACCACACTGTCTGCCCAAGCCCGCTACGCCGCCGGCACGCGGGAAATCCTGGAAAGCTGGTTCGCCGGCACGCCCATTCGGCCGGAGTACCTGATCGTCGAAGGCGGAAAGCTTGCTGGCACCGGAGCCCTGTCCTACCAGAAGTAGCGGGTGACTTCGTTAGCGGCCTGGAAGATTGGTCACTTTCTGCAGCGTCATGGGCGGGACGTACCTGCCGATCAGCGTGCGATGCCACCACGCCCGATCGCGACGCAGTTCGTCCAGCGTGGTGAAGCGGTATTGGTAGATTTGCGCGCGCACATATCGGGGCGGCGATTCCGGGAAGGGATTGCGCCGCAACAAGCGCAGCGTCGGCCGATCGTTGCGCAGTAGCCGCTGCAGCAGCGGGGTCAGCCACTGCTGGGCGTAGCCCGGCGAGATGGCGGCGAACCACATCAGCCAGTCCAGCCGCAGATGATAGGGAGCCCATTGGCGCGGTAGCCGCCGCACAGCACCGGGCTTGCCCTTGAATTCGTATTCCTTCCAGACCGTCTGCCCGGTGATCTGCTTTTCTTCGGTGCCTTCGATCACCACCTCTCGGCGGATGCGGCCGATGCTGCCGAAGGCTCCGTAGGTGTTCACCAGATGAAATGGGTTGAACGACATGTTCATTCGCTGATGCGAGGACAGCATATTGCGCACCGGCCAGTAACTCAGGAACAGCACGGCCACGGTGAACACGATCACCAGGCCGGCGAACCACGATGGCGGTGCCGGCAGCGCCGGATGCGCTGGTATCGGAAACAGCGTCGCCGCCGATGAGTCGTCGATGGCGCTGCACGCCAGGAGGATTGTCAGCCAATTGAGCCAGGCGAAGTTGCCCGATGTCACCAGCCACAGCTGGGTGACCACGATGATCGCCGCGGCCACGCTGGCTACCGGCTGTGGCGCGAACAACCCGAACGGCACGACGAGCTGGGCGAAATGGTTGCCCGCCACCTCAATCCGGTGCAGCGGCGTGGGCAGGTGATGGAAGAACCAGCTCAACGGCCCGGGCATCGGCTGTGTCTCATGGTGGTAGTACAAGCACGTCAGATCGCGCCAGCACGAGTCACCGCGCATCTTGATCAGCCCGGCACCGAACTCGACGCGGAACAGCAGCAATCGCGCCATCCACAACGTCAGCACCGGGGGTGCGATGCAGTCGTTGCCGAGGAACATCATCAGGAACCCGGTCTCCAGCAGCAACGATTCCCAGCCGAACGCGTACCAGGTCTGCCCGACATTGACGATCGAAAGGTAGAGCACCCACAGCGTCAGCCACATCAGCATCGCGGCCCACAGCGGCGCCAGGTCGGCCGCACCGGCGACGATGGCCGCCGACAGCGCCGCACCGAGCCAGGAGACGCCTGCGAACAGCCGATCGGAATAGCGGAGATGAAAGATGCTTGGCGTTGTCCAAAACGACTGCCCGGCCAAAAACCGCGGTACCGGGAGGATTCCGTGCTCTCCGATGAGTGCCCGGAACTGCGCGGCGGCCGCGACGAACGCAATCAGGTAGATGGCCGCGACGCCGCGCTCCAGCACCAGTCTGCCCAGCCAGTATTCGGGTGCCGAAAACCATCCCATGGCCGTAACTCCTCGGACGGTGGGGGTTACACCAACCCGCATATCCAGTCAACCAGCCGGTAAACCGGTAGCCAACACCTAAAGAAGTTATTCGTCGCCCCGACGGCGCACCCGATCGGGCATGGTCACCACCGACGCGGCCAACACCGCAAGCGAAATCAATGCCAGCAGTTGGACATTCGCCGAATGGCCGGCGTAACCGCCGACCGACCGCCAGGGATGCCGGGACAGTGCCGCCCCGGCCAGAATCAGCCCACCCGCGCTCAGCCCGACGGTGACCGATTCGCGCCGTCGCTGCCGGCCGCGCAGCGCGTACCGCAGACCGAGTGCGGCGCCGATCACGACCACCCCGGCCGGGCCGGCGATGACCGCCCCGGCTGCCAGCACCGCGACCGCCGCCCAGGCCCCGGACGCCCATGGTTGTGCGGGTGCGTCGTCGGCACGCCCCCGCCGTGTGCGCCACAGCGCCAGCAAGGCCAACAGCGGCAGCAACGCCAGCCCCACCGCCAGACCCGCCCGGTACAGCGAGTTGGAGGTGAAGGTCAGCGTGATGGTGCCGGGGTTCCCCGCCGGTACCACCCAGCCCTGCTGCCACCCGTTGACAGCGACCGGCGTCAATCGGGCCCCGGTGCTGGTGCGCGCCACCCAACCGGGGTTGATGCTTTCGGGGATGACCAGCACCCGGGAGGTGGCCGACGCGGGAGCCTGCACCTCGCGCCGGCTCGGACCCCACGCTCCGGTGTGGGCGCGAACCGGCGAGGGGCCGCTGGCGGTGGCTAATTCGGCGGCATTCGGAGTCGACAGCTGGGCTCCGTCCACGACGAACGCAGCGCCGGGGCTGATCAACAGCTCCTGTTGCCCCGCCGGCAGCGCGATCGGGTCGCGGTCGCAGGGCAGCGCGGCAACCGGTTCGCCGTCCAGCAGTGCGCCCGCGGTGGTCCGGATCGAGGTGTGCACAAACCGGCCTGCGACCGCGATGACCGGGCCGTGATCGCAGTCGACGGTGATCTCACGGATGCGGTTGCGGGTGGCGTCGGCGGGCGCGATCGGGTTGCCGTCGGCGCCAAGCGCCGCGATTTCGGCCAGCCCCGGCGGCTTGAGCTGGTCGAAGCCCAAAGCGTTGCGGTCGATGACGTCTTCCCAGTCGAGCAGGCTGATGGTGACGGTGTCGGTCACCCGGGGTTTCAGTGACAAGGTTTGTGCCTGGCCCACCCCGTCGCCGCCCGGCTTCAATTCCCGGACCTGTGGGCCGTCGCCCAGGTTGACGGCCACCATCGTGGGGTGGGCGGGCAATGCCGACCGGCTGGGGACCAGGCGCAGCCCGGCGACCTCGGTGGGCCGCGGCAGCGTGAGGGTCAATGTGGGCGGGGTCTTGTGCTGCACCACCCGCTGCGGTGCCGTCCATGCGGTGGCCGGGTCGCCGTCGGTGGCCGCGTATGCCGAGCCGAGGATGTCCATCGTGTCTGAATCGCCCTGGGCCCGGGTGGTGTTCGGCTCGGCGATCAGATCGGCCAGCTTGGGGCCTTGTCGCGGCCGCACCCACAGCATCGGGGTCACCGACACCGGAGTCGGAACGGAAAGCGTACGGCTGAAATTGACCGGCTCTTCCGGCGCCAGCGCCATCGACGCCGCGCAGCGCACGCTGTCGGGTGCCTGGGCGCAGCCCGGCCTGCCGAGCAGCTCCGATCCCAGGTCCCAGCCCGCGATCGCCGAACCCTGCGGCGGCCCGGGCACCAGCACCGTGTGCCGCAGGTTGACCGGGTGGGCGAATCCGGACGCGTCGTACTGGGTGATCGACAGGTCGGTGATGCCGAACTGCACACCGGCGGACCCGTCGTCGGTGCCGGCGGCGGTGATCCGTACCCAGGGGGTTTCGCCGTAGGGCAGCGCTGCGGTGAGCGGCTTGCCGGCCTCGTCGAATCGCAGGGTGGTGCTGCCGTTGACGGTGTCGATCACAATGCGGCGGACCTGGGCGCCGACGGCGGTCGCGCTGGGCGTGATGGTGATGGCGGCGTTGGTCACCGGGTGGTCGAAATCCACTTGCAGCCACTGCCCCACGGCGGCCTGCAGTGCGTTGGACACCCATGCGGTCGCCGAGTCGCCGTCGATGGCGGCGGTGGGGGAGGTCGCCGGTGCGACGTCGGGCATCGCGGTGGAATCCGACGACGAGCTCGACACGGTGATCCGCCCGCCCGTCCAGGCGCCGAATACCGTGTCGGCGCCGGGGACGGGATAGTCGGGCACTCGGTTATAGGTATGCCGGGCGTCGCCGGCCGCCCGGATGGCCGACGAGTGTTGGTCTACCCGGCCGTAGTCGGTCTCGCGGGCCACCGGAGTGTCGGTGACGGTGACGACGGCTGCCGGCAGACCGGCACTGCGGGCATCCGCGGTCATCAGCACCGGACCCAGCGGCGGCTGGCCCAGTAGCCGTCTCCGCTCGTCGAGACGCAGCAACGCTTCGGGCCCGCCGTCGACTCGGGCCAGCTGGTCGGTCCCGGCGAAATAGGGCGCGCCGAGATTGCCGGCCTCATTACCAGGAGAGCCCCCAACGACCACCTGGTAGATCTCTACAGCCGGGTATCGCGGGCGCAGTCCGCTGTCGGCGACGAAGCCCGCCAGCGTGCCGGGCCCCACCAGTGCACCGAACTGCGCCACTTTCTTTAGCCGCGGCGACCCTTCGATGGCGCGGCGCACCAGGATTGGGCGTGCCGAGCGCGACGTCTCGGGATCCAGGTCGTTGCGCAGCACCACGTAGGAAATGCCTTGGCGGGCAAGGATATCGGCCAGGCCAACCGACGGGCGTCCGGCGGCGAACAGACGTTGCACCGAATCCAGCGCCCGAATGGTTTGCGGCGGGGTCAACGGGATGGAGTCGCGCACTCCCCACGGGCTGCTGCCGAGCACTTGGAGCGGCTCGTCGTGGCTGGTGCCCCACACCTGAGTGGCGAACGGCGCCCCCGGGACCACCAGCACCCGCCCGGGAGCTGGCGTCCCGGTGTTGTGTTCGCTGAGCCAGTCGGCGGCTTCATGCCAGTACTGAGGTATCGCGCTGAACGTGCCCGGCGAGGTGAGCCGGCCGGTCCACGCCAGTGAGGTGCTGACCATCAGCGCGGTCAGGACCACAATTGTCGCCGCGACCCGCTTGTCGCGCTCGGGGTGGGCGAACGCGCGCAGCCACACCGAGATCGGTGCGCTGCCCGGTAGCGGTATGCGGCCCAGCAGCTGCGCGATGCCCAGCACCACCGGGATCCGGATCACTGACCCGAGCTTGTGCAGGTTGCGCAGGGGCGCGCCACCGGCGTCCAGGAACGCCTGCACGTGGTGGGTTAGCGGCGAGCCCAGCCCACCGCTGTAGCCGGCGGCCATCAACACCACCCCGACCAACAGCATCGTCACCAGCCGTCCCCGTGCCGGCATCCCAGGGCTGGCCAGCCCGGCCAGCCCGGCCGCCGCCACCAGGCAGGTGCCCAGGATGGCCGCTGATCCGGTCACCAGTGGCGCGCCCGCGGTGGCGGTCGGTGCCACGAACGGGGTCCAGTTATCGGTGCCGCGCAGCATCTCGACCAGTGACGTCCATTGCGTTGTCACGCCGGAGGATTCGATGAAGTCCAGGAACGGGGGACTGACGTTGCGCAGCAGTCCCAGCGCCACTATCCACCACAGCATGGCCAGGCACAGAGCCAACAGCCACCAGGCGGTGTAGCGCCACCACAACCGGCTCGGCCGGTGACAGGCCCACCAAATCACTGCTGGCAGGCAACCGGCCAGCGTTGCGATGGCGTTGACCGCGCCCATCAACGCGACGGCCAGCCCGGCCTGCCCGGCGAGTGCTCTCACCGACCGGTTCGCTTCGGCCCGCAACGCCAGGATCGTGGGCAGTAACACCCACGGCGCCAGCATCATCGGCAGGGTCTCCGACGAGATCGATCCGAGTGTGGTCAGCACCCTCGGCGACAGCGCGAACGCTGCCGCACCGATCACCCGTGCCGCCGGGCTGCCGATTCCCAGCGCCTCGGCGACTCGCAGCAGCCCCCAGAAACCCACGCTGAGCAGCAGCGCCCACCACAGCCGCTGGGTTATCCATCCGGGCAATCCGAGCAGGTGGCCGACCACAAAGAAGGTGCCATGCGGAAATAGGTAGCCGTAGGCCTGATTCTGCGCCTGGCCGAACGGCAAGTCGCTGTTCCAGAGATTGGTCGCGCGGGCCAGGAAGCGCAGCGGGTTGGCGGTGAGGTCGAGTTTGGTGTCTGGGGAGATCTGCCCCTGGGATTGCGCGAACGTCAACGTCAGCGCGATCGCCCCGACCAACAGCAACCACCGGCGTGACAGTGGCGCAGCCGACGAGCCCGCGGCCATTTCCGCCGGCGCCGCCCGCGGAGCCCTTGCCGGGCTAGCTACGGGTGCCGTACTCGACCCGGTTGAGCACTGACGACTGCGGATCGCCCCCGGGGAGTGGCGGTTTCGTGTCCTGCTGCACCATCAAAGTGATCCCGAAAATCGCGGCCGCGCCCAGCAACAGACCAACCACCACGCTCGCGGCGGCGGGCGCGATGATCCGGTTCATCGATGGCTCCTTGGGGCTTGCGGTCATGGCTTGATAACTACAGCGACAACCTAGCGACAACCTAGCAGAAGCGCGGCCAGGGCCCCGGGTGGCGAGTCACTCTTAGGGACGCAGTCCCGGCGGCAGCTTGTTCAGGCAATCCTGCTTGCTGTTGCAGGGCAGGCAATACCCGTGCCAACAGCGGTCGCCGTATTCCACCAGGTAGGGCGCGGATGGAGTCGGTGGGCCCTGCGCTGGCGCCAGGCCGTGGTCTTCTACGGCGAGCGTGACGCCAACGGTCGCGGCGGCACCGATCGATAAACCCACCGCGATGCCGGCCGCAGCGGCCAGCGTGAACCCGGTCATCGCTGGCTCCTTGCTTGTCCCCGACCAGCCACTGCTAGTCCCCGCCAGTCAAAAGGGGTCGGTGGCCAACGTAACAGGGGTTGCCCCACTACGCCCGGGATGAAACGCCCTTTGGCGCGCCCCGGATCGGGAGGCGGGGGTCCCGTCGTGAAAACATGGCCCGATGCCTTTTCCGCGCACCTTGGCTGTGCTCGCCATCGCATCGGCGCTGGTGGCAGGCTGCAGCCACCACGCCGCACGGCCTCCCCGCCCCTCCTCGAGCACGGTCAGCAAGCCGGTCGCCGCGCCGGCGCCGCCGGTATGCACTGACCCGACGGCCGTCCCGGCCGCGCTGTCGACTCGCGACAAGCTGGCCCAGCTGCTGATGGTGGGAGTACAGAACGCCGATGACGCCCGCGCCGTTGTCAACGGCTACCACGTCGGCGGCATCTTCATTGGCAGCTGGACGGACCTGTCGATTTTCAACGGCCCACTGGCCGACATCGCGGGCAGTGCGGGGCCGCTACCCCTGGCGGTCAGCGTCGACGAAGAAGGCGGCCGGGTGTCGCGGTTGAAGTCGCTGATCGGTTCGGCTCCGTCGCCCCGATCGCTGGCACAGACCCAAACCGTCCAGCAGGTCCACGACTTGGCACAAAGCCGTGGCGAGGCGATGAAAAAACTGGGCATCACCATTGACTTCGCTCCAGTGGTCGACGTCACCGACGCCCCGGACGACACCGTGATCGGAAACCGCTCGTTCAGCGGCGATCCGAATGTGGTCACCGCCTACGCCGGGGCTTACGCGCAGGGTCTGCGAGACGCCGGCCTGCTGCCGGTGCTCAAGCATTTCCCCGGTCACGGGCATGGGTCCGGCGACTCGCACACCGGTGGTGTGGCTACGCCGCCGCTCAGTGATCTGCAAAACGTCGACCTGGTGCCTTATCGGACGCTGGTGACCGCGGCCCCGGTCGCAGTGATGGTGGGTCACCTGCAGGTACCTGGGCTGACCGGCGACGAACCGGCCAGCCTGAGCCGGGCCGCGGTGCAGTTGCTGCGCGATGGCAGCGGCTACGGCGCCCCGCCCTTCAACGGCCCGGTGTTCAGCGACGATCTGTCCAGCATGGCCGCGATCTCCGATCGGTATGGCGTGGCCGAAGCGGTGCTGCGCACCTTGCAAGCCGGTACCGACGTCGCGCTGTGGGTCACCACCGCGGAGGTGCCCGCGGTCTTGGACCGGCTGGGGAAGGCGGTAGCCGCGGGAGAATTGACGATGCCGGCCGTCAATGACTCCGTCGTGCGGGTGGCGACGATGAAGGGCCACAGCCCGAAGTGCGGACACTAACGCGTGTGCGACAGCAGCCCATTGCTTACTCTGAAGTCAGATAGACGGGCTAGAGGGGCATAGCGATGGCGGGTGGTACCAAGCGGCTACCGCGTGCTGTCCGCGAACAGCAGATGCTCGACGCCGCGGTGCAGATGTTCTCGGTCAACGGCTACCACGAGACCTCGATGGACACCATCGCCGCCGCGGCGCAGATCTCCAAGCCGATGCTGTATTTGTATTACGGCTCCAAGGAGGACCTGTTCGGGGCCTGCCTGAACCGCGAGTTGAGCCGGTTCATCGATGCGGTGCGCGCCGAGATCGACTTCACGCAGAGCCCGAAGGACTTGCTGCGCAACACCATCGTGTCGTTCCTGCGCTACATCGACGCCAACCGGGCGTCGTGGATTGTGATGTACACCCAGGCCACCAGCTCGCCGGCATTCGCCCAGACGGTGCGTGAGGGACGCGAGCAGATCATCGAATTGGTGGCCGGGCTGGTGCGCGCCGGTAGTCGCACCCCGCGGCCGGACGCTGAGTACGAAATGATGGCCGTGGCGCTGGTGGGCGCCGGTGAGGCGATGGCCACCCGGGTCAGTACCGGCGATATCGAGGTCGACGAGGCGGCCGAGCTGATGATCGACCTGTTCTGGCACGGCCTCAGGGGCGCGCCGGAGGACCGGGAAGCCACCGCAGCGCTGCCCGAGGCGGGCGGGTCCAGCGTCACTGTCGGCTAGACATACATTCGTGCGGTGGCCCGATTGCCCGACTCTTCCCCGCAAGCGGGTGGTATCCCCAACTCGGAGACCTACGCGGACCGCATCCTCGCCGGGGGGTTCCGTCGCAACCTTGACTTCTTTTGCGCGGTAGTCATCATCGGATTGCTGGCCGGAGTCGCCGGTTTGGCGACGACGGCGGTGCTGCGCTTCGTCGAGCACCTTACGTACCACTACACTTTCGGCTCCCTGCTCGCCGGGATCACCGACAGTAGTCCGGTCCGTCGCGCTGTAGGGCCAATCGTCGGCGGGGCGCTGGCAGCAGTCGGCTGGTGGATCCTGCGGCGCCGAAGCGAGGTGCCGCCGCTCGCGCAGACCATCGCCCGCCATGGCCGGATACCGCGAATGCCATGGAGCATCGACGCCGCGCTGCAGGTGCTGCTGGTCGGCTCCGGGGCATCGCTTGGCCGGGAAGGAGCACCACGCCAATTCGCAGCGGCCCTAGGCGATTTGGGCACCCGGTGGATCAAGCGGCTGTCGAGCCGCGACCGCGAGATCTTGCTGGCGTGCGCGGCAGGGGCAGGGCTCGGCGCCGTCTACGCCGTTCCACTGGGCGGTGCGCTGTTCGCGGTGCGGATCATGCTGAACACCTGGCATCCGCGGGCGCTGGGTGCGGCGTTGATCACCTCCAGCCTGGCCGTCGCGGTCGGCTCGGCCATCACGCGCGATCAACCCGAACTGGAGTGGCCCAGCGTGGAGTCGACGTATCTGCTGACCGCTCACGGGCTGTTATTGGCGCCGCTGACCCTCGCGGTGGGCTTGGCGTTCAACCGGCTCATGGCGGCGGCGCGGCCGCCCAGCCTGATGCGGACTTGGGTGCTGATCCCCGCACTCGCCGGCGCGGGGTTGGTGATGGGCATCTGCTCACATTGGTGGCCCGAATTGCCCGGCAACGGCCGAAGCATCCTCACCGTCAGCCTGGCCAGTGGGATGACGCTGTCCGCGGCGGCCGCGATTCTGGTTCTCAAACCGCTGCTGACCGCCTTGTTCCTGCGCGCCGGCGGGGCCGGCGGAATGCTCACACCGTCGCTGGCCACGGGCGCGGCAGCGGGGTCGGTAGTGGTGTTGGCGATCAATTGGGCGGCTGGGACGCACCTGCACGTGCCGGCGGTTTCGCTGGCCGGTGCCGCCGGGGTGCTCGCGGTCACCCAGGGTTCGCCGATCTGGGCGGCGATCTTCGTCTGGGAACTCGCCCGACCGCCGATCTGGCTGCTTCTGGTTTTCCTGGTAACCGCGGTGGGTGCACACGGACTGAAAGCACTCGTCGCGGGTCGCGGCCCAACGCATCCGGGCTAGAGCGCCCGGAGCGTACCGGTCAGGTGCGGGTATCCCTTGGCTATATTGCGTAACGAAAGATCCCAGCCGTCGTCGCGGTCGTCGACGTAGAGCCCCGTGGTTGCGGGCAGCAGCACCGGCTTGCCGAACCGCACCGAATACCTCACCGCATCCGGAAGCCGGGCTTCGATGTTGGCCAATACCGCTGCAGCGCTGAACATCCCGTGCGCAATGACCGTCGGGAATCCGAACAGCTTGGCGGCGATCGGGTTGGTGTGGATCGGATTGTGATCGCCGCCGACGGCCGCGTAGCGCCGGATCTGGCCGGGGGTGATCCGTAGCACGGTGCTGGGCGGGGGCAGCTTCGGCTGCTTCTGCGGCGGCGGTTTGGGCTCGTCGGACAAACTGGTGCGTTGCTGGTGCAGGAAGGTCGTAACCTGGTGCCACGCGGTGTCGTTGCCGACGTTGACGTCCGTCACCAAGTCGACCAGCAGGCCCTTTCGGTGTTCGCGCAGATTCTCGGCATGCACGCGCACGCCGACCGTGTCGGTCACCGCGATCGGGTGGTACTGCGTGATGTGGTTCTCGGTATGCACCGATCCCATTGCGGCGAAAGGAAAGTCGAATCCAGTCACCAGCGACATCATCGCGGGAAAGGTCAACGCGAACGGATAGGTCAGCGGCACATTGTTGCCGTAGCGCAGCCCGGTGACCGCCGCGTACTCGGCCACGTTCGTGTGGTCGATGGGTAATTCCTCGACGGTCACCGTGCGGGTGGGCAGCCGGTCTGCGCGGGGCACCAGCAGTAAGGCCCCGGCGGCGGCGCGCAGCATGTTTCTCAGGCCGCTTGGCTGGTTCATCGCGTTCTCCTCGAAACCTGACTCATGCGCCCAACATGGCCTGGCCGCAGACCCGAATCACGTTGCCGGTTACTGCATTTGAAGCAGGGCTAGCGAAGTAGGCGATGGTCTCGGCGACATCGACCGGCTGCCCACCCTGCAGCAGCGAATTCATTCGGCGGCCAACCTCGCGGGTGGCCAGCGGGATGGCAGCCGTCATCTGGGTTTCGATGAATCCCGGAGCGACGGCGTTGATCGTGATGCCCTTCTCGTAAAGTCCCGGTGCCAGCGCCTGGGTGAGGCCGATCATCCCGGCCTTGGTGGTGGCGTAGTTCGTCTGCCCGCGGTTGCCCGCGATGCCGGCCATCGACGACAAGCCGATCACGCGGCCCCCTTCGCCGATGCTGCCATTGCCGATCAGCCCTTCGGTAAGCCGTTGCGGGGCAAGGAGATTGACGGCCATGACGGCGTTCCAGCGGGCATCATCCATGTTGGCCAACAGCTTGTCGCGGGTGATACCGGCGTTGTTGACCAAGATGTCGGCGTGCCCGGCGTAGTGGTCGCGCAGGTGCTCGGTGATCTTCTCGACGGCATCGTCCGCGGTGACATCGAGCCACAACGCGGTGCCCCCGACCCGGCTGGCGGTTTCAGCCAGGGCCTCGGCGGCGGACTCCACGTCGATCGCGACGACGCGGGCGCCGTCGCGGGCGAACACCTCGGCGATCGTCGCACCGATTCCGCGGGCCGCGCCGGTCACGATGGCGACCTTGCCGTCCAGCGGCCGCTCCCAGTCGGCCGGTGGCGTGGAGTCGGCCGCCCCGACATAGAAGACCTGGCCGTCGACGTATGCCGATTTGGCCGACAGGATGAACCGCATGGTCGACTCCAGGCCTGTCGCAGCGGGTTTGGCGTCCGGCGACAAGTACACCAGCGCCACGGTGGCGCCATGGCGCAGTTCCTTGCCCAGCGAGCGGGTGAAGCCCTCCAGCGCGCGCTGCGCGATCCGCTCGTCGGTGCTGGCGGCAGCGTCGGGCGTGGTGCCGATCGACCACGACGCGCGCGCAGCGGCCCAGGTTGCGCAGCACGGGCGTGAAGAAGTCGTGCAACGCCTTGAGTCCGGCCGGCGCCGTGATGCCGGTGGCGTCGAAAACCAGCCCGCCAAACTGGTCGGCCCAGCGGCCGCCCAGGTTGTTGCCCACCAGGTCATAGTCCTTATCCAGCGCCGCGCGCAGCGGCTCGACCACTCTGCCCTCACCTCCGATCAGCAGCGATCCGGCCAGTGGCGGATCGCCGGGTCGGTAGCGGCGGAGTGTCTCGGGTTGCGGAACACCAAGTTGCTTTGCCAAAAACGATCCGGGGCCGGAGTTGACAACCTGCGAGAACAGATCGGACGAGCGCTTGGGAGCCACTGAGCTGCCTTCCATGTCGGGAGTGCCATATAGGGCAACCGTATCGAGGACGAACTTACTTCAGAGTAAGAACAGTGAGTAGTATGGCCCCCGACGGCCGATCCCAAACTGAGAACCCGGAGATAAACGTGGCCCCTGCAAGTTCTGAGACCAGGCGACGAGTCGCCGTGCTGGGTGGCAATCGCATCCCGTTCGCGAGATCTGACGGCGCCTACGCCGAGGCGTCCAACCAGGACATGTTCACCGCGGCTCTGGGTGGGCTGGTGGACCGGTTCGGGCTGGCCGGCGAACGACTGGGCGTGGTAGTCGGCGGCGCGGTGCTCAAGCACAGCCGCGACTTCAACCTGATGCGCGAATGCGTGCTGGGCTCCGAGCTGTCGTCATACACGCCTGCATTCGACATTCAGCAGGCCTGCGGCACCGGCCTGCAGGCGGCGATCGCCGCGGCCGACGGCATCGCCGCCGGCCGCTACGACGTAGCTGCCGCGGGCGGGGTGGACACCACCTCCGACCCGCCGATCGGCCTGGGCGACAACCTGCGCCGCACCCTGCTGAAGTTGCGCCGGTCCAAGTCCAACCTCCAACGGCTGAAGCTGGTGGGCACGCTGCCCGCCACCCTTGGTGTCGAAATCCCGGCCAACAGCGAGCCGCGCACCGGGCTGTCGATGGGGGAGCACGCCGCCATCACCGCCAAGCAAATGGGGATCAAACGCGTCGACCAGGACGAGCTGGCCGTCGCCAGCCATCGCAACATGGCCGCCGCCTACGACCGAGGCTTCTTCGACGACCTCGTCACGCCGTTTCTGGGGCTGTACCGCGACGACAATCTGCGGCCCAACTCCAGCGTTGAAAAGCTGGCGACGCTACGCCCGGTTTTCGGGGTGAAGTCCGGCGACGCGACGATGACGGCCGGCAATTCGACTCCGCTGACCGACGGCGCTTCGGTCGCGTTGCTGGCCACCGAGGATTGGGCGGCCGGGCACTCGTTGGCTCCGCTGGCCTACTTGGTGGATGCGGAGACTGCCGCGGTCGACTACGTCAACGGACGCGACGGCCTGCTGATGGCGCCGACCTATGCGGTGCCCCGGCTGCTGGCCCGCAACGGGGTGAGCCTGCAGGACTTCGACTTCTACGAAATTCACGAGGCGTTCGCGTCGGTGGTGCTGGCGCATCTGCAGGCGTGGGAGTCCGAGGAGTACTGCAAGGAGCGGCTGGGTCTCGACGCCGCGCTAGGGTCGATCGATCGGTCCAAGCTCAACGTCAACGGTTCGTCATTGGCCGCCGGCCACCCTTTCGCTGCCACCGGCGGGCGGATTCTCGCTCAGACGGCCAAGCAGCTGGCCGAGAAGAAGGCGGAGCGAAAAGGGGGGCCGGGCGGACCTGTTCGGGCGCTGATCTCGATCTGCGCCGCCGGCGGCCAGGGCGTGGCCGCGATCCTGGAAGCCTGATCGGCCCTTACCAAGCTCGGCGAAGCCGCCTTCAAAGTGCCCGAATGAATTGCGTCACAGGTGGTTAGTAACGCGAGAGAACGGGTATCCGAAGGTGTGGATAGCCCCGTGTTGTGGTCTGACCCCCGACCCCGACGGCAATACGGGGCATCCCCGGACCGACCGCCGCTGAAGTGAGGGGATCCAGCGGCGGTCCTTTTGGGTAAACCCCGGATACCACACAAAACAATCCCCCGCTTCATGTGCGAAGCGGGGGATCTTGTTTATGCAGTTCGGGCCAGCCGCCTTTAGAAGGCGGCTTCGTCGAGCTCCATGATGTCGTTGTCCAGCGTCTCGATCACCTCGCGGGTGCTGGTCAACAGCGGCAGGAAGTTCTTCGCGAAGAACGACGCGACCGCGACCTTGCCCTCGTAGAAGGACCGCTCCGCGCCGCTGGCGCCGGCGTCGAGCGCCTGCACGGCCACCGCGGCCTGACGCTGCAGCAACCAGCCGATGATCAGGTCACCGACGCTCATCAGGAAGCGCACCGAACCCAGGCCCACCTTGTACAGGCTGGTGACGTCTTCCTGCGCCGCCATCAGGTAGCCGGTCAGCGTGGCCGCCATCGCCTGGACGTCGGCCAGCGCCTTGGCCAGCAGCTCGCGTTCGGACTTCAGCCGGCCGTTGCCGGACTCGCTGTCGACGAACTTCTGGATCTGATCCGACACGTGGGCCAGCGCCACACCCTTGTCGCGGACGATCTTGCGGAAGAAGAAGTCCTGCGCCTGGATGGCGGTGGTGCCCTCGTAGAGAGAGTCGATCTTGGCGTCCCGGATGTACTGCTCGATCGGGTAGTCCTGCAGGAAGCCGGACCCGCCGAACGTCTGCAGGCTCTCGGTGAGCTTCGCGTAGGCCTGCTCGGAGCCCACACCCTTGACCACCGGCAGCATCAGGTCGTTGATCTTGACGGCCAGGTCGGCGTCCACGCCGTGCAGCGCCTCGGCGACCGCCGCGTCCTGGAAAGTCGCGGTGTAGAGGTACAGCGCACGCAGACCCTCGGCGTAGGCCTTCTGGGTCATCAGCGACCGGCGCACGTCAGGGTGATGCGTGATGGTCACCCGCGGTGCGGTCTTGTCGGTCATCTGGGTCATGTCGGCGCCCTGCACTCGGGACTTGGCGTACTCCAGCGCGTTCAGGTAGCCGGTCGACAGGGTTGCGATCGCCTTGGTGCCGACCATCATGCGGGCCTGCTCGATGACCTCGAACATCTGCGCGATGCCGTTGTGCACCTCGCCGACCAGCCAGCCCTTGGCAGGCACGCCGTGCTGGCCAAACGACAGCTCACAGGTCGCCGAGACCTTCAGGCCCATCTTGTGCTCGACGTTGGTGACGAACACGCCGTTACGCTCGCCCAGCTCGCCGGTCTCGAAGTCGAACAGGAACTTGGGCACGAAGAACAGCGAGAGCCCCTTGGTGCCGGGACCGGCGCCCTCCGGGCGGGCCAGCACCAAGTGGAAGATGTTCTCGAACAAGTCGCCGGAATCACCTGAGGTGATGAATCGCTTCACGCCGTCGATGTGCCAGGAGCCGTCGTCCTGCTTGATCGCCTTGGTGCGGCCGGCGCCGACGTCCGAACCGGCATCCGGCTCGGTGAGCACCATGGTCGAACCCCACTGACGCTCAGCGGCCAGCACGGCCCACTTCTTCTGCTCTTCGGTGCCGAGGTGGTACAGGATGTTGGCGAAGCCTGCCCCGCCCCCGTACATCCACACCGCCGGGTTGGCACCCAGAATGTGCTCGTGCAGCGCCCACGACAGTGCCTTGGGCATCGACATGCCACCGAGCGCCTCGTCGATGCCGACCTTGTCCCAACCGGCTTCCTGGACGGCCCGGACGGACTGCTTGAAAGATTCCGGCAGCGTCACGGAGTGGGTCTCCGGGTCGAAAACCGGCGGGTTGCGGTCGCCCTCGATGAACGACTCCGCGACCGGGCCCGCGGCCAGTCGGCTGATCTCGGACAACATTTCGCGGGCGATATCGGCGTCTAAATCGCTGTACTCGCCTTCGCCTAACGCCTTGTCAACGCCCAGCAGCTCGAACAGGTTAAACACCTGATCACGGACGTTGCTCTTGTAGTGGCTCACTACGGTCCTCCTCATTGAGAATGCCACTTGTGGTTGGGTACTAAGGCTAAGTTACCCACCAGTAACACAGTTAAAATATCTCTCTGCGTCAGTTCAACGCAAGTCAATGTGAGCTAGATTTCACGATCTAATTAACCAACCGGTTGGGAAGGCCTGGTTCATGGCTTTGGCAGCCCATCTAGCTGCGGCGATGATGGACAGATGACAGGTGTGGGGAGCGTCACGGCCTTGCCCGTCGTGGACCTGCGGGCCAGTTCCGGCCAACTCCGCGAGAGGCTCCGCGAGGCGGCCCATGAGGTGGGTTTCTTCTATCTGATTGGCCATGATGTGCCCGACGCGCTTGTGGGCCGGGTGCTCGAGGTGGCGTGCCGGCTGTTCGAGCTGCCGCAAGCCGACAAAGACGCTGTCGCGATGGTGCGCAGCCCGCATTTCCGCGGCTACACCCGGCTGGGTGGCGAGCTGACCCGCGGTGAGGTGGATTGGCGCGAGCAGATCGACATTGGACCGGAACGCCCACCGATCGGCGGGCCCGGCAAGCCGGACTACTTGTGGCTGCAGGGCCCAAACCAGTGGCCCGCCGGGCTGCCCGAGTTGCCCGGGATCATCGAGGAGTGGGATGCCGCGCTGTCCTCGGTGGCCCGCACCCTGCTGCGGCATTGGGCAGCCTCGCTGGGTAGCCCACCCGAGGTGTTCGACTCGGCCTTCGCCGAAACGCCCGCCACGCTGATCAAGATCGTCCGCTATCCCGCCCGCGCGGCCAGCTCGCAAGGAGTGGGTGCGCACCGAGACGCCGGGGTGCTCACGCTGCTGCTGGCCGAGCCGGGCAGCCGGGGCCTGCAGGTGCGGCGGGCCAGGGGCAGCCAGCAGGGCTGGATCGACGTGCCGCCGCTAGAGGGAGCGTTCATCGTCAATATCGGCGAGCTGCTCGAGGTCGCGACGGGCGGCTACCTGAAAGCTACTGAGCACCGGGTGAATTTGCAGGGGCCGGCGGCCGAGCGGATTTCGGTGCCGTACTTCTTCAATCCGCGACTGGACGCGCAGATACCGGTGTTGTCGTTGCCGGACGAACTCGCGGTGTGCGCGGATAAATCGAATGACCCGTCGGACCCGATCTTCTCGGTCTACGGTCGCAACGCCTGGAAGAGCAGATTGCGGGCTCACCCGGATGTGGCCGCCGCGCATGGATACTCGTCGGGTACTGGTGACCGCTCGACGGCCGGCTAGTAGGGTCGGGCACGAGACGTCCGTCGATACGAATGAGGTCCGGTGAACTCAACGAACAAGCTGACACCGTCCTCACTTCGTGAGGCCTTCGGCCATTTTCCGTCCGGGGTGGTGGCCATCGCCGCCGAAGTCGAAGGAATCCGGGAAGGTCTGGCGGCCAGTACCTTTGTTCCCGTCTCGCTGGATCCGCCACTGGTGTCGTTCTGCGTGCAGAACACGTCGACGACCTGGCCCAAGCTCAAGAGCGTGCCCATGCTGGGCATCAGCGTGCTCGGTGAGGTCCATGACGAGGCTGCGCGAACTTTGGCCGCCAAGACCGGGGACCGGTTCGCCGGGTTGGAGACAGTGTCCAAGGCCACCGGTGCGGTCTTCATCAAGGGCACCGGCCTGTGGCTGGAGAGCACGATCGAGCAACTTATCCCGGCCGGGGATCACACCATCGTGGTCTTGCGGGTCAACGAGGTGACGGTGGACGCCGAGGTGGCGCCGATCGTGTTCCACCGCAGCGCGTTCCGGCGGCTCGGCGCCTAGACGGTGCTACCGAACCGACCGGCATCGTCGCTGGCTAGGGGCGTGGCTGAGTTCTTCGCGAAAGCCCTGGATGCGCCGCTCGATTTCGGCGGCTTGGTCATTTCGGGTCATGCCGGCCTTCCTTGTGCGCGAGTTCGGCGCGGACCGACAACTCCCGGATCGCGGTTCGAATGTCGTTGATGCTGGTGGTTTCTCGCATAGGCTTCCAAGCTGCCTTCCGGTCCCGGGCAGACCGCCGCGCGGTCGGCCCAACAGAAACGCATATCGGGTACCCCGGCGCAGCTGTGGCCTAACGCCCCAAGGCGAGTCACCGCCGGGTAAAACCCCGCCGGTGCCCGCTCAGCGACGGAATAGCTTGTTACCCAGCCACACCACTGGATCGTATTTGCGGTCGGCGACCCGCTCTTTCATCGGGATCAGCGCGTTGTCGGTGATCTTGATGTTTTCCGGGCACACCTCGGTGCAGCACTTGGTGATGTTGCAGTAACCCAGGCCGTGCACTTCCTGCGCGTCGTTGCGCCGGTCCCGGGTGTCCAGCGGGTGCATTTCCAGCTCGGCGATCCGCATCAGGAAGCGCGGCCCGGCGAACGCCTTCTTGTTTTCCTCGTGGTCGCGGACGACGTGGCAGACGTTTTGGCACAGGAAACACTCGATGCACTTGCGGAACTCTTGCGAGCGCTGGACGTCGACTTGCGCCATCCGGTATTCCCCGGGCTGCAGCTCCTTGGGCGGCGCGAACGATGGGATCTCGCGGGCCTTCTCGTAGTTGAACGAGACGTCGGTGACCAGATCGCGAATCACCGGGAAGGTCCGCAGCGGCGTTACGGTCACGACCTCGTCCTCGGCGAACGTGGACATCCGGGTCATGCACATCAACCGCGGTTTCCCATTGATTTCGGCCGAGCACGATCCGCACTTGCCCGCCTTGCAGTTCCACCGCACCGCGAGGTCGGGCGTCTGAGTCTGCTGCAGGCGATGGATGATGTCGAGCACCACCTCGCCCTCGTTGACCTCAACCGTGAAGTCCTGCAGCGCGCCGCCGGCTTCGTCGCCGCGCCACACCCGCATGCTCGCGTTGTAGGTCATTTGCTTCTCCGTCCTGGATGCTCGGCCAGCTCATCGTCGGTGAAGTACTTCTCCAGCTCGGAGATCTCGAAAAGCTCCAGCAGATCAGGCCGCATCGGCACCTGGTCTTCACGAGTGATGGCGATGTCGGGGATCACGGCATCGCCGCCGGCTGCGCGGCAGACCAGCAACACCTTGCGCCATGACGCGTCCATCGACGGGTGATCGTCGCGGGTGTGCCCGCCGCGACTCTCGGTGCGCTCCAACGCGGCCTTGGCGACGCATTCGCTGACCAGCAGCATGTTGCGCAGGTCGATGGCCAGATTCCAGCCGGGGTTGTACTGGCGATGCCCCTCCACGTGGATGTTCTTGAACCGCGCACGAAGTTTGTCGAGCCGTTCGAGGGCCTGGGTGATTTCGTCTGGGTTGCGGATAATGCCCACCAGATCGTTCATCGACTGCTGCAGTTCCAACTGCAAGGTGTAGGGGTTCTCTGCCGCGGCGCCGTTTGTCGGTGCCTCGAAGGGGGCCAGCGCCCTCTTCGCCGCCGTGTCGACCGCATCTTGGGCGACCGTCGGACGGCTGCTCAGCGCCCGCACATAGTCGGCGGCGCCCAGGCCGGCCCGCCGGCCGAAGACCAGCAAGTCCGATAGCGAATTGCCGCCCAGCCGGTTGGAACCGTGCATGCCCCCGGAGCACTCGCCGGCGGCGAAGAGCCCGGGAACCGTGGCCGCACCCGTGTCCGCGTCGACCTCGACTCCGCCCATCACGTAGTGACAGGTGGGCCCGACTTCCATTGGCTGCGTTGTGATGTCGACCTCGGCCAGCTCCATGAACTGGTGATACATCGACGGCAACCGCCGCTTGATGTCCTCGGGCGTCAAACGGGACGCGATATCAAGGAAGACCCCGCCGTGCGGGCTACCCCGGCCGGCTTTGACTTCGGAGTTGATCGCGCGCGCGACCTCATCGCGCGGCAACAGGTCCGGGGTGCGACGCGCCGAATCGTTGTCCTTGAGCCACTGGTCGGCCTCTTGCTCTGTTTCGGCGTACTGGCCTTTGAACACCGGCGGGATGTAGTCGAACATGAATCGCGTGCCCTCGGAGTTCTTCAGCACCCCGCCGTCACCGCGAACACCTTCGGTGACCAGGATTCCTTTCACACTCGGCGGCCACACCATGCCCGTCGGGTGGAACTGGACGAACTCCATGTTGATCAGCGACGCGCCTGCCCGCAGCGCCAAGGCGTGCCCATCGCCGGTGTACTCCCAGGAGTTCGAGGTCACCTTGAACGACTTGCCGATCCCGCCGGTGGCCAGCACCACCGCGGGAGCCTCGAACAAGATGAACCGGCCGCTCTCGCGCCAGTAGCCGAACGCCCCGGCGATCGCGTCACCGTCCTTGAGCAGCTCGGTGATCGTGCATTCCGCGAAGACCTTGATCCGCGCCTCGTAGTCACCGAATTCGGCGTGATCCTCCTGCTGCAGCGAGACGATCTTCTGCTGCAACGTGCGGATCAACTCCAAACCAGTACGGTCACCGACGTGCGCCAGCCGCGGATAGGTGTGCCCGCCGAAGTTGCGCTGGCTGATTTTGCCGTCCTTGGTGCGGTCGAACAGCGCACCGTAGGTCTCCAGCTCCCAAACCCGGTCCGGCGCCTCCTTGGCGTGCAGCTCGGCCATCCGCCAGTTGTTCAGGAACTTCCCACCCCGCACGGTGTCGCCGAAGTGGGTCTTCCAATTGTCCTTCGGGTTGGCGTTACCCATGGCCGCCGCGGCACCGCCCTCGGCCATCACCGTGTGCGCTTTGCCGAACAACGACTTGCACACCACCGCGACCTTGAGGCCGCGCTCGCGCGCCTCGATGACCGCACGCAACCCCGCGCCGCCGGCACCGACCACTACTACGTCGTAGGAGTGCCGTTCGACCTCAACCATGAAACCTCGCTCAGCTTTTTTCTGGTAATCCTGAAATGGCTTTTCAGCCAATAAATCTGAAGTCTGTAATGGTGCCGCTGGCTACCAGCATGATGTAGAAGTCGGTGAGTGCCAGGGTCCCCAAGGTAGTCCACGCGAATTGCATGTGCCGGGTGTTCAGCTTGCTGACCTGCGTCCAGATCCAGTACCGCACCGGGTGCTTGGAGAAATGCTTGAGCCGACCCCCGGTAACGTGCCGGCATGAATGACACGAGACGGTGTAGGCCCACAGCAGCAGCACGTTGACCACCAAAATGACGTTGCCCAAACCGAACCCGAAACCGGAGGGCGAATGAAACGCCATCATCGCGTCATAAGTGTTGATCACCGAGACCACCATCGCGATGTAGAAGAAGTATCGGTGGCTGTTCTGAATGATCAGCGGAAGCCGGGTTTCACCGGTGTAGTGGACACGCGGTTCGGGCACCGCGCAGCCGGTGGGCGACTGCCACACCGACCGGTAGTAGGCCTTGCGGTAGTAGTAGCAGGTGAGCCGGAATCCGAGCAGAAACGGTAATACCAGCATTCCCAACGGAATCCACCACGGGAAGTGGCCGAACCAGACACCCAGGTGGCTGGCACCTGGCTCGCACGATGCGCTGACGCACGGTGAGTAAAACGGCGTCAAGTAATGGTATTTGTCCACCCAGTAACCGCTGCCCCAGAAAGCCCGGGTGGTTGCGTAGAGGATGAACGCTAAAAGGCCGAGGTTGGTCACCAGCGGCGGCAGCCACCACCGGTCGGTGCGGAGCGTCCGTTCGGGTATTTGCGCGCGGGTAGGTGAGAAAACGCCGGACTCAGAACGGTTCGCCGTGGGTGCGCTCATCTAGTGTTCCTCTTCGAACGGGCTGTCTGGTCGAAGGGTACACAGAGAGAGCCCTCCCTTTTTCGGGGGGCTTGGGTTGTCAGTACCTGCTGTGACCCCCGACACCCTCGTCGTCGACATCGCGCCAGAAGTCGCTGTCGTACTGGGTGTCGGGAATGGCGATTTTCTCGCCTGACTGCTGCACGGTGACGCGCGTTAGGTCCAGTTCGGACACGTCGGTATCGAGCAATTCGACGTCGCTGAGGATCCGGTCGGCGTCGATGACGATGCGACGCATCGCCGGACTGTCGCCATATCGCGCCTTCAATGAGTTCACGCACCGCCGCAAGCCGCCGATGAGGTCGTGCAGTTCGGCAAGTTCAGTAGTGCTGGACAACGGATCTCCTAGCAATGACGGTGTTATGGATCACAGTACGTCCACCGATACTATCCACTGCACAAGGTCAACGTGAGGCAGGTCACCTGAGGCGACCAGGGAGCAAACACAATGTCCGCTCAAACCGCCCCGGCGCAGCGTGCTACAGCGCTGTTGGAGCTGCATCAGCCAGGCAACCCGGTGATCCTTCCGACCGTGTGGGATGCCTGGTCGGCGCGGCTTGCCACGGACGCCGGATTTGCCGCTCTCACCGTCGGTAGCCATCCGCTGGCCGATTCGATCGGCAAACCGGACGGCGAGGGCATGTCGTTCGACGACGTGCTTACCCGGGTCGCCCAGATCACCGCCGCGGTCGATGTCCCGGTATCGGTGGACATCGAATCGGGCTACGGGCAGCCGGCGCAGCGCCTGATCGAAGGCTTGCTGAGCGTGGGCGCCGTCGGACTGAACATCGAAGACACCGTGCACTCCGAGGGCAAGCGGCTACGGTCCGCCGGCGAACACGCCGAGCTGGTGGGTGCGCTGCGGTCGGCCGCCGACGCGGCCGGTGTGCATGTCGTCATCAATGCCCGCACCGATCTCTTCCTGCGCAGGGACGGTGACGATTCAGATCGCGTCGAAAGGGCCGTGGCGCGACTGACCGAGGCCGCAGCTGCGGGTGCCGACGTGCTCTATCCGGTGGGCCGCCACGACCCGGAGACATTGCGGCGCTTGGCCACTGAGTTGCCGCTGCCGATCAACGCGATTGCGTTGCCCGACCAGGACGACCCGGCGTCATTCGGCCCGCTGGGTGTCGGCCGGATCAGCTTCGGCCCCTTTCTGCAGGCCGCACTGGCGGGCCGGGCCAAGGAGCTGCTGGCTCGCTGGGGCTAACTTAGATCGGCGCCAGCATCCGGTGTGGCCGCCGCAGCGCCCGGCTCACCGGGTCGTCGCGATTCGGATGGCGCGGACGCTGCGGTGGGTGCGCGACGAGATCGCCGACGTCGGGGACCTGCTCGCATCGCGCACAGACGCGATCGTGTCCGATCACGCCCCCGCATTCCGCGTGCCGGTAGGTCCGTCGGTTGGGCTTCTCCAGATAGTTCTCGTTGCCCCAGGTGATCATTGACCAGATCATCGGCCACAGCTGCTTGCCTTTGCCGGTCAACTGGTACTCGCCCGATTCCTTTGTCAGCACACCCTGTTCCACCAGGAACGCCAGGCGTTCGGCCAGCACCGCTTTCGGGATGCCCAGATGACTGTGGAAGTCGCTGAAGCGCCGCGCCCCGTAGAAGGCGTCTCGCATGATCAGCAACGTCCAGCGTTCGCCGACGATCTCCAGGGACCGGGCGATGGGGCAGCTCTCGGCGGGATATTCGCGGGGAAGGGCCACGCCACAAATATTACGCCTTGTCGGTTCATTCAACGAACCGTATGCTTATAGCTTACGAGGTTCATTCACCGAACTAAGGAGGTTAACCGCGATGAAGGCAGTCAGTTACGACCGCTTCGGCGGGCCGGAAGTCCTGCATTACCTTGGCCTTCCGGACCCCACACCTGGCCCGGGACAGCTGCTCATCGAGACTTCCGCGATCGGAGTCAACTTCCCCGATATCCGCGAGCGGCTGGGTATCTACAACAAGACGGAGACCCGTGTAGGCGGCGTCCAACTCCCCCAGGTCGGCGGCCTCGCGGTCGCGGGCACCGTGGTCGCGGCGGGCCCGCAGACGTCGGTAGAGGTGGGCCGGCGGGTCGTGGCACTGATGAAGAAGGGGGCATACGCTCAATTGGCCCTCGCCGAGGAGGCACTGTGTGCGCTCGTCGACGACGACGCCGACGCGGCGGCGCTTGCGGGCTTCGCCGCCCAAGCCACTTGCGCGCACCTGCTGTTGCAGGCCTCGACCACCCTGCGGCCTGGTGAGTCGTTGCTGGTGCACGGGGCTGCGGGCGGAGTCGGCAGCCTGGCGGTGCAGATCGCCAAGGCGCTCGGTGCCGGCCCAGTCATCGGGACCGCCAGCACCGCGGAACGTCGCGCGTTTGTCACTGCCCTGGGCGCCGACGCCGCGATCTCCTACGACGAGCCCGGATGGACCGACCAGGTGCGCGAGCTCACCTCGGGCCGGGGCGTCGACGTCTTGATCGAGTCGATCGGTGGGAACATATTCGAGCAGAACTTCGACGCGCTCGCCACCTTTGGTCGCTACCTATTGCTCGGGTCTACTCGCGGCCCGGGCGAGCCGTTCGCCCCGCGTCGATTGATGACGAAATCGCAAGCCCTGATTGGCTTCTATCTTCCGGTGTTCTACGACCGGCCCGAGTTGATAGGCAACGCGCTGCGTTTTCTCGCCGATGGCCTCAAGACCGGGCAGATCACCTCCGAGGTGGACCAGGTCCTGCCCCTGAGCCTGGCCGCCGAGGCACATCGGCGACTGGAAAGCCGCGAGGTGCGCGGCGTCATCGTGCTAGACCCAAAACACTGAATCCTGAGGAGTGCCATGACAACTAGTGCCAAGTCGCCTGACTTTCGTGTAGTTCCGCACACCATGAACCGCATCGATGTCTCTACCGGTGTGGAGTTCGATGAGTTCCGGGCCGCATTCGAGAAGGCTGCGCCGCCGTTCGACCGGGCGTCGGTGCTACAGATCGCCTCCCGTGGTGGCAGTTGGAACGAAGTCCTTGAAGCGGCGGCGATTAACGCACCGAACGATCTGATGGTGTACGCCACGATCGACGCAACCGAGCTGCTGTCCCTTGCCGGCCACGCGACCAGGGCAGTGGAATACCTGCTTGGTAACCATACGATCGCCGAGACCATGTTCCGCCACGACCCGCGGGCACTGCTGTACGCGCCGCTTCGGGTCCTGGTCTACGCGGACGGTGACGGCAATGCGGTCTTCTCGATTGACCAGCCCAGCGCCGCGTTCGGCAGCCTTGGCATCGCCGAGGTCACCAAGGTGGGGGAGGACCTCGATCACAAGGTGGCAAACCTGTTGGGGGTCATCGGCATTGACGTCGATGATGCCTTCTGATCAGGCATACAAATGCAGTGAATCCGGCGGAGCCCTCGGGGCTCAGCCGGATTCACATGGATTTAACGAGGTTACCGCCGACAGTTACTTCGTAATGGCGATGCGCTTCGCCTGAGTTCCGGCGTAGGCGCCGGCGACCCGGACGGTCAGCACGCCGGCGTCGTACGAGGCCGTGATGGCCTCGCTGGTGACGTGCGTGGGCAACTGGAACGACCGGCGGAACGATCCGTAACGAATCTCACGCAATGTGCGGCCGTTCTGCTCCTCGGCGTGCTCGTCGCGGTGTTCGCCATGGATAACCAGACGGCCCTTGTCCACCTCGACATTGACGTCCTTGTCGACGTCAACACCAGGCAGTTCCAGCCGCACCACCGCGTCATCGCCGTCCTTGACGACCTCCGCGGCCGGCCTGAAACCACTGGTCACAGGCTTGTACCAGTCCGCCGCCGCGGCAGGACCGAAGAAATCGCGCAGCCACCGGTCGGTGTCCCAGACCGGTCGCGACCACAATGCGAGGTTACTCATGTTCGTCTCCTTGAGCTTAGTTGTGAGTTTGCTGTGACCGACGCCTTGCCGGGCACCTGCTAGTAAGAACATGAGTTGACCACGCTTAAGTTCCACCTGGATGTTCGCCGTGAGAGAACACCTTCACAACAGCGAACGTGAAGTGTGAGGCCGCTGTCATGCGGGCGTCACATTTCGCGATTTCTCGTTAATTTCTCGCTCTTACTCTCTAGGCATGGCGCCAACCGGAATTTCGCGTGCGCACTGTGCTGCCCGTCACATCATTGTGGTCGGGCACGGCATGGTGGGCCACCGGTTGGTCGAGGCGCTGCGTGCTCGTGATACCGACGGATCTTGGCGTATCACGGTTTTGGCCGAGGAGGCCGATGCGGCCTATGACCGCGTTGGACTGACCTCTTACACCGAAAGCTGGGACCGCGGCCTGCTGGCATTGCCCGGCAACGACTACGCCGGTGACGAACGGGTTCGGTTGCTGCTGAATACGCGGGTCACCGAAATCGACCGCGCGACAAAGTCGGTGGTTACCGCGGACGGCGAACGACACAGCTACGACATCCTGGTACTGGCGACCGGGTCCTACGCTTTCGTCCCGCCGGTGCCCGGGCACGAACTTCCCGCGTGCCACGTTTACCGCACGCTGGACGATCTCGACGCCATCCGTGCCGGTGCCGGGAGCGCCCGTGATGGCGGTCACAACGCTGCGGGGGTTGTGATCGGTGGCGGCTTGCTGGGACTCGAAGCCGCTAATGCGCTGCGCCAGTTCGGGTTGCAGACACATGTCATCGAGATGATGCCGCGCTTGATGGCCCAACAGATCGACGAGGCCGGCGGCGCGCTGCTGGCCAGGATGATGACCGACCTCGGAATCGAGGTGCACGTCGGGACGGGTACCGAATCGATCGAATCCGTTGAGCCTTCGGACGGGTTGGCATCGGTGCGGGTGCGCCTGACCGACGGCGACGTCATCGACGCCGGCGTGGTGATCTTCGCCGCCGGCATCCGGCCGCGCGACGAGCTGGCCGCGGCCGCGGGGTTGACGCTCGCCGAGCGGGGTGGCGTGCTCACCGACTTGTCTTGCCAGACGAGCGATCCTGACATCTACGCGGTCGGCGAGGTCGCCGCGATCGAGGGGCGGTGCTACGGACTGGTCGGGCCCGGTTACACCTCCGCAGAAGTTGTGGTCGACCGGCTGCTGGGCGGCGCTGCGGAGTTCGGAGAGGCGGACATGTCGACAAAGCTCAAACTGCTGGGCGTCGATGTGGCCAGTTTCGGTGACGCGATGGGGGCGACCGAGAACTGTCTCGAGGTCGCCATCAACGATGCGGTGAACCGGACATACGCCAAATTGGTGCTCTCCGATGACGCCAAGACCCTGCTCGGCGGGGTGCTGGTGGGCGACGCCTCATCCTACGGGGTGCTGCGACCCATGGTCGGTGGCGAGCTGCCAGGAGACCCGCTGGCGCTGATCGCATCGGCCCAGTCGGGAGGCGGAGCGCGACGACTCGCTGGGCCTGGCCGAAGAATTCGAGGCCGCAATGGAGCGGCATGTGCAGAACTACAAGTGCGAATGGAAGGGCGTGCTGGAGGATCCGGACAAGCTGTCGCGGTTCGTCTCCTTCGTCAACGCCCCAGATGCCGTCGACTCGACGGTGACGTTCACCGAGCGTGCCGGGCGCAAAGTACCTGTGCCCATTGGCATGCCGCGGGTCCGTTCATGAACTCGGGAGGAATTATGACACTTCTCAACGACATTCAAGTGTGGACGACCGCCTGCGCATACGACCACCTGATCCCCGGTCGTGGCGTCGGTGTGCTGCTCGATGACGGCACCCAGGCGGCGCTGTTCCGGCTGGATGACGGGTCGGTGCACGCGGTCGGTAACGTCGACCCGTTTTCCGGCGCAGCAGTGCTCTCACGCGGAATCGTCGGTGACCGTGGCGGGCGCGCCACGGTCCAATCGCCCATCTTGAAGCAGGCTTTTTCGCTCGACGACGGGTCCTGCCTGGACGATCCAAGGTTCTCGGTGCCGGTGTACCAGGCGCGCGTTACGCCCGAGGGCTACATCCAGATCGCGCGGCTAGTAGATATCACCGGGTGATATCACCGACCAGGTAGCGCTGCATCGTCGGGCCGATCGCGTCGACGAGCATGTCCACTGACATTGAGTGCAGCGGCTCGGAGCGGATGCCGTAGCGCATGATGCCCAGGCCCACCAGCTGCGAGGCGCACAACGACGCCCGCACGGCCACCTCATCGGCTCCCAGGATTTTCAACAGCGGGCCGAAAACCGGGCCGATGAACATGCTTTGCACGATTGCGGCGGTCTTGGCCAGCCCTGTGGATGCGATCGCACTGGCTGCGAAGGGGCCACCACCGGCCGCGTCCCACGTGGTGATCAGCATGTGCAACGTCCGGCGGCCCACCTGGTTGACCCCTCCGGTGACGATTCGGTCGATGAACTCCGGTGTGCCGAACGGCAAACGCAGCATCTTCGCGACCGGGTCAAGGAGCCCACGCGATGGCTCTTCGCGACGGGGCATAGTGTCAGGATCGCCCGTATCAGACCAAAGATCAAGCGTTGCCTGCGTCGGCGTGGCTGGCCACCAAGGCTTTGTGCGCTACGGAATTCGGCAGCACATGGGGTCTAAGGGATCGCAGGTGGGGGCTGGATCGACGCCAGGCACGCCGGGTGGCGGGGGCGGGGACCGACGGCATGGCCCTGCGGAATCGGTTCGCAATCAGCCGTGCCAGCCCGGGATGGGTGCCCAGCGGCTGGCTGACTAGATCGGCGCCGGAGGCACGCAGCCGTTGTTGAAACAGGCCATCGGCCAGTAGATAGGAGGCGACGACGACACGGCGTGCACCGTTGTGGCGAGCGCTGGCCCGCGCCTTGTCCACGGCCTCACGCACATGCGGATCTCCGGTGGCCGCAAACCCCAGGCACACTCGTGATCCGGTCAGCGCCGACAACAGCGTCGCAGTGGTGTGTAGGTCTGCCCGCGCTCTTGGGTCCGATGTTCCCGCCGCCGCGAGAATCACCGAATCGTCGGGCCGCCAACCAGATTTCACCAACTGATGGGCGACTATCTGCCCGATCTCCCCACCCGGCCCTAAAGCAGGGGTAACGATGACATTCGGGTGTCCGCTGGCCGCGACATGGGCGGGCAGATCGGTGCGGACGTGATATCCGCGGGACAAAAACGCCGGTACCACGATGGCGGGCCGACCGGCAGCCCTCGCCTGCGACAGCACCTCGCTGGGTGTGGGTCCCAACACGTCGACGAACGCAACCTGCACCGTGCGACCGAGAAGCGTGCTAACTTGCGCCGCAAGGTCTCCGATCATCGCGACACCACCCGGTCTGCGGGTGCCGTGAGCCGCCAGGATCAGGCTCATGGGAATCCTGCTGGCTGGTCGATCGCGAGCCGGTAACCACGCTTGACCACTGTTGCGACAATATTCTTGTCACCCAAGGCTGTTCGCAACCGCAGCACCGCCGTGTCGACGGCGTGCGGGTCGTTGCTATTGCCGGGCAGCGCGCGTAACAAGTCAGTGCGGGCGACGACGTCGCCGGGGCGTTGTGCCAGTGCACGCAGTATCGCCATCCCGGACCCCGACAGCGGCCTTGACCGAACCATCTACCAATACGCAGGTTCCGCGGATCTCGATCTCATGGCCGGCCGCATTGATGGTGCAGCGACCGCAGCGGCGGGAGCTCCTGGGCAATATGGCGGGCCAAGGCTCCCAATCGCATTCGTTCGGGCGATGACGTCGGGATGCCCGCTCGGGATCAAGGGTTGCGCGGTTACCGGACCCACGCACATCGCGTGCACATCAGTGCGCAGTGCTTGCAGCAGTTGGTCCTCGATGTCTAACTCACGGCTGCGTTCCAGCATTGCCGCCGCGGCGGGCGCTGAGGTGAAGGTGACCGCGTCGAACTGTCGTCGGGCGATCGAGGTGACCAGCTGGTCGAACTCGCCGCCGAATGGTGTTGGCTTCCAACGGTATACGTGGATGGGCACCACCTCGGCGCCCGCTGAGCGCAACCCATCGATGAATTCCGGGAACGGGTCCCAACCGTCGGCCGCCCCGTGCAACTGGACGGCGACTCGCTTACCGGATACACCTGATTCGAGTAGATATTTCAGGACTTCGCGCGACGAGTCGGATTGCGGCGACCACTCCTCGTGCAGGCCGGCTGCGCGCAGTGCCCCGGTCGCCTTCGGCCCACGGGCCACGATCCGCGCCTTCGACAGCGATGCGATCAGCTGATTGGCCAAGCCCCAGCCGTCGGCTGCGGCAACCCAGCCGCGGAAGCCGATACCGGTGTGCGCTACCAAGATGTCGGGCGGTTCGGCGATCACCGCTTCGGTATTGCGGTGCAACTCATCATCATCGGGCAGCGCGATCATGTTGATCGCGGGGGCGCTGCAGACCTCGGCGCCCTGGCGGCTCAGTAGTGCGCACAGCTCCTCGGCGCGTCGAGCTGACGTCACCGCAACCCGGTAGCCGGTCAGCGGCGCGGATTTTGGCTGGGCCATATGACCTGTGTATGCCTGGGACCTTTCCGCCGCGTTACCAAGCAATTGCCGACGCATTGCCCTCGTTGCGACCACGATTACACCCGGGCGGGCTCGGCTTCTAGCACGGACTCCGGCACGCCCGGGGCCGATGCCGGCCGGCGAACATACAACATCCAGGTCAGGATCGCAGCCACGAAGTAGGAGACCAGGAACATCCAGTACGCCGACGTCTCAGTGCCGCTACTGAGGTAGGACTGGCGCAGCGCCATGTTGATTCCCACGCCGCCGAGTGCGCCGACCGCCGAGCAGAACCCGATCAGCGATCCCGACATCGCGCGCGACCAATGGCGGCGTTCGGCTTCGCTGACATCCAGCGAGCGGCTGCGCGCCTCGAAGACCGACGGGATCAGTTTGAACACCGATCCATTGCCCATCCCGGACAGAATGAACAGAACCATGAAGCCGACGACGTAGCCGATCATCGCGACGGAGCCCGTGTTGACGTTGTGGTCGTCGAAGGTGCTGATGGCGACCAGCAGCCCGGCGCCCAGGATCATGCCGCCGAGGACGCCCAGGGTGACGCGGCCACCGCCCATGCGATCGGCCAGCTTCCCGCCGTAGATGCGGGCCAGCGACCCCAGTAGCGGCCCGATGAAGGCGATCTGCGCGGCGTGCAGCGCCGCGTGCCTGGCGCTTTCCCCACTGGCCAGGAAGTTGACCTGCATCACCTGGCCGAAAGCGAAGGCGAACCCGATCCAGGAGCCGAAGGTGCAGATGTAGAGCAGCGAGATCACATAGGTGTCACGCTCGAACAGGACCGAACGCATGGTGTTTACCTCGATGCCGTGATCGAGGTTGTCCATGAACAGTGCTGCGGCGATACCCACGATTACCAGCAACACCAGGTAGACCGCGCACACCCAGTACGGCGCTTGGTGGCCCGCGGTGGCGAGCACCAGCAGGCCGACCAACTGGATCACCGCGACCCCGAGGGTTGCCGACGCCGGCGTTGATCGCCAGTGCCGCGCCCTTGAGCCGTTGCGGGTAGAAAGCGTTGACGTTGGCCAGTGATGCCGCGTAGTTGCCGCCGCCCAGTCCGGTCAGCGCCGCACACAGCACATACGGCCACAGCGGCAGGCCGGGATTGGCCAGCAGCACTATGGTGCCGACAGTCGGGACCAGCAGCACGAACGCCGAGAACGTCGTCCAGTTACGGCCGCCGAAGGCGGCGATGCCCAAGGTGTAGGGGATTCGGGCGCACCCACCGACCAGGGTGGCGACAGCAGTCAGCAGCAGCTTGTCGCTGGCGGAGAAGCCGTAGACCGACGCCGGCATGAACAGCGCCATCACGGGCCACAGGGTCCAGATCGAAAAGGCCACGTGGTCGCCCGCCACCGTGCAAAGCAGATTGCGACGGGCGATTTGCTTGTTGCCGGCCTCCCAGGCCGCCGTGTCTTCCGGATTCCAGTCCGTGATGCGATGGTTGCGGCCCATACGATCTTTACCTTTCATGGACGGGGTTCTTTCTGGGGCAGGCGCGGCAGCATGACGCCCTCGTGTGGCGACGACCAAGGCGGCGGGGCTTCGCGGATGCTCACACCCGTCCACCCGTCGGCGAAATTGTCTGGGGGCGTCGACGCGACGGGCTGACGCCAACCGCAGGTGCGCAGCGGGCACCCCGCAAGTGGCGTGCATACAGATCCCTCTCATCGAGCCGTCCCACTTACCGTGCATCCGGGTGCCGTCGAGCAAAAAATCATCAGCTCAACCCGTATGCGGGAAGAGCTGTTCTGAGTCTTGTCGCCTATGCCCCGTGTGGGCGCCCCAAAACGAAGAGGCATGCCCTGCCGTATGTTTCGATGCTCACATTAGGGATGGAAGTCCGTCAACTCGATCTGGCCTGATATCGCCTGTAAGTTGAGTCCCAGTTATCTGGTAAATCCCTGAAGGACGCTCCGACTGGTAAAACCTGCAGGTCAGAAGCTCTCCGCCACGCGATAAACACATGCGGGCCGCTGCAATATTCGCCCCTGCCAAGTGCTTTCGATCCTGGTGTGGAATGTGGTGTGAGGTGGAATACATTTCATGCTATACGGGCTAGCCAGCGCTGAACACGTGTGGTGTGCGCCACAATGGCTGCCGGTGTAGCGAATTGTGGCTGAGCAGCGGCGAACTGGTCGTGATGCACGCCCAGGCATTGTGTCGCTGTTGCAAATGCGAGAAATATGTTGTGGCCGCGCAGAAGTCGATCTGCCAGCCGATGAGCGGCCAATTCGGCTGTGCGGCTACGGCAGCGTTCGATGGCCGTTGCCGATTCGTCCGGCCGGATCGCCGAATATCGTTAGGACACAAGGAAATTGGGCCCGACTTACCACACGTCCCCTTCGCGCCAATCGCACATCAGGTCCGCGGAAGTGTCCAGGCTGATCCCTACCGGCAGCACGAACACCGTTCCGTCATCGTCGGGTGTGCGGATCGGGCCGGTTGGAGCCAGCACCGACGTCGGGCCGCGCCAGGGCAACCAGCCGCGCGACGTGTAGAGCCTGCGGGCCCGCGGCGAGGAACTGAGGGCCCCGAGCTGGTAGGCGCCGCGCATCACCTGCTCGATGGCGTCCAGCAGCGCGATCGCTAGCCCTTGGCCGCGCCAGTCCTCCCGCACCGCGACACCCTCGAGGTAACCGCAACGCAGCGCGTGGCCGCGGTAGATCAGTCTGCGCTGCACCACCGCGGCGTGCGCGATGATCGCGCCATGATGCCAGATCAGGGCGTGCATGCCGCCCAGCGTGTGCTCCCAATCGTTCTCGGTGAAGTCACCGGCGAAGGCCTCGGTGACCATCTGGCGGACGTTCTGCCGGGTCTCGCTGTCGAGATCGGCGGTGTGGACCAGGCGGGCAGTGTGTACCTCGGTGTGCACGGTCTCCATGTCTACCAGCCTTGTCTAGGGGCCTGTGCTACGAGAACGGCCAGCCTGCGGAACTCGAAGCCAGCCGGGCCCGCAGCGGAGACCGGGGCCGTGCCCAGTGCAGCCGCACACGCTGGCCGGGCCGTACCTGGGCGACTTTGTCGATGTCCTCGTCGACCACCACACCGACGACCGGGTAACCGCTGGTGACCGAATGGTCAGGCCCCAGGATCACCGGTAAACCGTTGGGCGGCACCTGGATCGCGCCGCAGGTGGCGCCCTCACTGGGTAGCTGCCGTTCCGCCGGGAAACCGCCGAACGTCACTTCGATGGTGGCGCGGTCGTCGGGGTTGGCGACGAGCCGGTTGGCCAGCTTGTGCGAGCGGCGGTCTGCGGCCCCGGACGGGCTGACGCCGAGCTGGGCCAATCCGGCCCGGCCGAGGTCTTGGACGACGGCGAGCGGTCCGGTGCTCAGAATTTCCAGGGTTGTCACGGCTGTCTCCTTCAGGGGCTTCTTGGGGCTCCTGTCACGCGGCCCGGAACTGAACCCACATGCCCTGCGTCAGCAACGCCGGATTGGGTCGCTCGATATCCCACAGGACCACGTCGGTGTGGCCGATGAGCTGCCAGCCGCCAGGCGATTGACGTGGATATATCGCGCTGAATTCGCCGGCAAGGGCGACCGAGCCGGCCGGCACCGAGGTCCGCGGCTCGGACCGGCGGGGTACCCGCAGTCGCGGCTCGCCGTCGGCCAGGTACGCGAAACCTGGTGCGAACCCGCTGAATCCGACCCGCCACAAGGTTGACGTGTGAGCGTTGATCACCTGTGCCGTGGTGAGCCCGGTGTGGTTGGCGACCTCGGCGAGGTCCGGGCCGTCGTAGACGACGTCGATCACCACATCGGCGCTGCGATCCGCCGGGAAGGCCGCATCAGCGGTAACCCGCATCTTGCGCAGACGCTGACGGGTGACCCCTTGGCAGCGGGGGCCGTCGAGCTTCACCAGCACCGTGCGGGCGGCGGGGACGATGTCGACCACACCGGGCAATGCCGCGGCACGCAGCGCAGCGACCCATGCCAGTACGTCAGCGGTGCTGCCACATTGCAACATCAGCGTTTGGTCACCGTAGTCGAGAACGGTATTGCCGACCAGTTCGCTTGGCAGGTCCGTTGAGAGATCCGTCACGCTCATTACTCGACGGTAACTCCGGAATCGGGGCATGGGCGAGGAATCTCGAGGGATTTTGGAGCACTGCCAGAGCTGCCTTAGCAAACGCTCAAACAGCAGGGATCTAAGCGGGATCTAGCCCAGGATCTTGCTGATCTGTGGCGGCAGTTGATCGGCGACCAACGGGTAGCTCAGCGGCGACGAAAAGGCGATCGCGCCCGCCTCGTCCTTGGAGGTGAAGATGTGGTGGTTCTGCGCGGTCGCCTGCGACGCCGCCACCTCGGGGTCGGCCAGTAGCGCCTTTTGGTCGTCCGGGCTCTCAGTCGTCCAGATCACCACGTCGGCAGAATCAAGCACCGCTTTGATGTGATCGCGCGGGATGACGGCGCGGTGATCGGCGCCGAAGGGTTTGATGCTGTCGGCGATGACCAGACCCATCTTGTTCAGGAAGTCGGTCCGCCAGCCCGCCAAGGTTGCGACCACAGTGCCCTGCCAAAGCGTGCCCTGCATCAGCAACGCCTTCTTGCCGGTCCATTGCGGATTCTTCTGGGCGACGGCGGCGAACTTCTGATCGACGGCGTCGATCAGTGACTTCATCTGGTCGGCCTGGAACACCGCCTGGCCGATGGTGGTCGCCTGTTCCTTCCACGGCTCGAAGAACGCGTCGCCGTCGGACTGCGGGACGGTCGGGGCGATTGCCGACAACTTCTGATAGGTATCCGCGTCCACTCCGGCATTGATGGCCACGATCAGGTCCGGTTTGAGCCCGGCGATCTGGTCGACCGGAATCCCGTTGTCGAGGTTCAACACCACTGGCTGCGCCGCGCCGAGCTTGGGCTGGGCCCACGGCCACACCGCGAACGGCTGGTCACCGAACCAGTTGGTCACCGCGATGGGCACCACGCCCACCGCGAGCAGGTCGTCTTGCTCGGTGTAGCCGGCACTGACCACGCGCTTGGGCGACTCCTTGATGACGGTCTGCCCGAAAAGGTGGGTCATTGTCACCGATCTGCCGCCAGGGGTGCCCGGCGCCGGTTTGCGTGACGAGCACGCAGGTGACACTCCGGAGCACCCGGCGACCGCGGCGACCCCTGCGAGCTGCAAGAATCCCCGTCGATTCCATCGCTGTCGCATCGCGTGAGAGTATCGCGTTCCTGGCTCGCACCCGCACCGCCGCGCGGTGAAGCTGGTCAGCCCAGCGGCATGCCGGCGTCCAGAAAGTCCAGGGCTCGATAGATCGTGTCGGCCGTCTTCGGCGCGCTGTCGTAGGCCGCCATCATGGCACCGACCATCGCGCCGACAAACACCCGGACCTCGAAATCCTCTGCGGCGCGTCCGATTCGGTGGCCGATCGCCTCGGCCATGACGGTGACGGTGCGGTAGTACTCGTCGTACAGCGCGGCCTTGAGTTCGGGTATCGAGAAGATCAGCCGCTGCCGGGTGTTTTCGAACTCCAACTGCTCTGGTGACAGGCCAGCCATGGTCGTCGCGTAGGCCCGGCGGATAGCTTGGCTCGGCGACAGGTCGGGCGGCTGTGCCTTGAAAGCTTCCAGTACCAGCGGGTCCAGGTCATCTGCGAGCAGCAGCGACTCCTTGGACGGGAAGTACCGGAAAAAGGTGCTGGGTGACACTTCGGCGGCGTCAGCGATCTGTTCGACGGTGGTGGCGGCGTAGCCGTTCGCGTCGAACAGGCGGAACGCCTCGCGTCTGATGGCCTGGCGGGTCTTGATCTTTTTGCGCTCCCGCAGCCCCAGGGGCTGGTCAGTCACCTGCATGAGGTAATTCTCCCGCATCGGCCGCTGCGGCGGGCTCGAGATGCGCGTGGGGCCATAGTTCTGACAAACGCGGAAAGGCCGTTGCGATCTCCACGTATCGCCGACGTAACTGTGCACACCCAGACCGGTAACAGTCCGTTTTTAACGTCGAGGCGTCAGTGCACGCGTCGAGATGTCCTAGGCCGTCTCCGGCCTCGGATGCACGCGCCTCGTCGACAGGGGCCCCGCCAGATGACCACGACCACCACCCCGGTCTTTCAGCCCGCGCCACCGCGCGAGCATCATGAGGGACGGCACTGGATCGATGACTGGCGGCCTGAAGACCCCGTGTTCTGGGAGACGACTGGCAAAGCAATCGCTCGTCGCAACCTGATTTTCTCCATCTTTGCTGAGCACATCGGGTTCAGCGTGTGGATGTTATGGAGCATCGTGGTCGTCCAGATGACCGCCGGTGCACATGGGCACCCCGCCGCGTCCGGCTGGGCGCTCACCGCCAGCCAGGCCCTGTGCCTTGTTGCCGTCCCCAGTGGTGTCGGCGCTTTCCTGAGGCTGCCGTATACCTTTGCGGTGCCGGTCTTCGGCGGCCGCAACTGCCTTGCTGGTCGTCACCTGGTACGTCTACCTGCGTAGGACAACCCGGATGAGGCAGCTGGGCGTTTAGCGGTTCTGGTACCTGGTCCAGGGGCTGTAGTCGGCGATCAGCTCTTCCTGCGGGGGGCGCTGGTCGACCGGCACGTGCTGCAGGTTGATCCGGATCCGGTACCAGATTGAACTCGGCCCACGCATGCCGTCGACCAGGACATCGGCCGGCTGCAGCAGGCCGGCCGCGGCGGGATAGCGGTCACGCCAGGTGTCCAGTGCGGCCATCGCCTCGTCCTTGGTTTCGGTGCGGGCGATCTCGATGAGCGGCTTCGATGAGACTCGCCTACCGTCGGTGCGCTTCCCCGCCCCTTTCGGCGCCTTCTCCGGAGGTCCTATTTCTTCGGCCAGCATCAGCAGCCGATCGAGCTCGCCAACCGCGTCATCCATCCCCGCCCACGGGTCACCCATTTCAACGAACCGGCCGGGCACGGTATCGATGGTGAAAGCCTCGGGTTTGCAGTCGGCGACCTCGTCCCAATGCAGCGGCGTCGATACCCGGGCATCCGGAGTGGCCCGCACGGAATAGGCCGATGCGATGGTGCGGTCCTTGGCGTTCTGGTTGAAGTCGACGAACACCCCTTCGCGCTCTTCCTTCCACCAGCGGCTGGTCGCTGCATCGGGCACCCGCCGCTCGACCTCACGGGCGACGGTCTGGGCGGCCAGCCGCACCTGGCGGAACCCCCAGCGCGGGGCAATCCGGGCATAAATATGAAAGCCCCGGGACCCGGACGTCTTCGGCCACGCGACCAGGCCATAGTCCTCCAGCACCTCGCGGGCCACCAACGCGACGTCGACGATCCGCCGCCAGGACACCCCCGGCATCGGATCCAAGTCGACTCGCAGTTCGTCGGGGTGATCGAGGTCGCCGGCGAGTACCGGGTGCGGGTTGAGGTCGACGCATCCCAAGTTGATCACCCACGCCAGTCCGGCGGCGTCATGGATGACGGCTTCCGCAGCCGAAGTGCCCCGCGCGTAGTGCAGTTCGGCAACGTCGACCCAGTCCGGCCGTTTGGTTGGCGCACGCTTCTGGAACACGGCCTCGGTGGAGATGCCCTTGACGAAGCGTTTCAGAATCATCGGCCGGCCGGCCACACCGCGCAGCGCCCCATCGGCGACGGACAGGTAATACCGGACCAGGTCGAGCTTGGTGTGGGGGCCTCGGCCGCGCCCGCCGGGGAAGACCACTTTGTCCGGATGGGTGATGCTGACCCGGCGTCCGGCCACTTCCAGTGACACCGGACCGGTCATGGGGTTCATGGTAATTCCGGGAAACTTTCCGGCTGCATTGCGACGGACGTCACATATGGTGAAGTCATGCCTAACCTCATTGGCCTGCCCGGGCAGACCCCCGCCAACATCAAGGCCAAACTTCAGCAGTACCTCGAACGCGGCTCGGCCGAATTGCACTACCTGCGCAAGATCATCGAATCGGGCGCGTTCCGGCTGGAGCCGCCGCAGAACTACGCCGCGATGGCCGCCGATATCTACAAGTGGGGCGAGTTCGGCATGCTGCCGGCGCTCAATGCCAGGCGCACTCCCAACCGCGCAGCGCTCATCGACGAGGAGGGGACACTCACTTACAAAGAGTTCGACGACGCGGTCCACGCGGTGGCCAATGGCCTTATCTCCAAGGGTGTTCGCGGCGGCGACGGGGTCGCAATCCTGGCGCGCAACCACCGCTGGTTTCTCATCGCCAACTACGGTGCCGCCCGGGCGGGTGCCCGCATCATCTTGCTCAACAGCGAGTTCTCCGGCCCGCAGATCAAAGAGGTGTCGGAGCGTGAAGGCGCCAAGGTGATCATTTACGACGACGAGTACACCGAGGCCGTCAGCAAAGCCGAGCCGCCGCTGGGCAAGCTACGGGCGTTCGGCGTCAACCCCGATTCCGACGAGCCGTCGGGCAGCACTGACGAAACGCTGGCCGAGCTGATCGCGCGCAGCAGCAAAGCACCCGCCCCGAAGGCGAGCAAGCACGCGTCGATCATCATCCTCACCAGCGGGACGACCGGCACCCCAAAGGGTGCGAACCGTAGCACCCCGCCGACGCTGGCCCCGATCGGCGGCATCTTGTCGCACGTTCCGTTCAAGGCCGGCGAGGTGACGTCGCTGCCGTCGCCGATGTTCCACGCGCTTGGTTATCTGCACGCCACCATCGCGATGTTCCTGGGCTCGACGCTGGTGTTGCGGCGCCGGTTCAAGCCCGCCTTGGTGCTGGAAGACATCGAGAAGCACAAGGCGACGGCGATGGTCGTCGTCCCGGTGATGTTGTCGCGGATCCTCGATGCGCTGGAAAAGATGGAGACCAAGCCCGATCTGTCCAGCCTGCGCATCGTGTTTGTATCCGGATCACAATTGGGCGCCGAACTGGCCACCCGTGCGCTCAAAGACCTCGGTCCCGTCGTCTACAACATGTACGGCTCGACCGAGGTGTCGTTCGCCACCATCGCGGGGCCGAAGGATCTTGAGTTCAACCCGTCGACGGTCGGACCGGTCGTCCAGGGTGTGAAGGTCAGGATCCTCGACGACAACGGTAACGAGGTGCCGCAGGGCGAGGTCGGGCGGATCTTCGTCGGCACCACGTTTCCTTTCGCGGGTTACACCGGTGGGGGTGGCAAGCAGATCATCGACGGCCTGTTGTCCTCGGGCGACGTCGGCTATTTCGACGAGCACGGCCTGCTCTATGTCAGCGGCCGTGACGACGAGATGATCGTCTCCGGTGGTGAGAACGTGTTCCCCGCCGAAGTCGAGGATCTGATCAGCGGGCATCCTGAGGTGGTGGAGGCCACCGCAATCGGTGTCGAGGACAAGGAGTGGGGCGCCCGGCTGCGCGCGTTCGTCGTCAAGAAGAACGACGCCACCATCGACGAGGAAGAAATCAAGATCTACGTGCGCGATCACCTGGCCCGCTACAAGGTGCCGCGGGAAGTGATCTTCCTCGAAGAGCTGCCGCGTAACCCCACCGGCAAGATCCTCAAGCGCGAGCTACGCGAAATGGAGATCGAGTAGGGACTAGGCGACCTGCGTCGCAACCAACCGGTCAGCGCCGGTTCTGGATGGCGCGGGTGATCTGAGCGGAGAGTTTGGGGTCGGCCAGCAGTTGGTCGATGAGCGCGGTGAGAACCTCTTGTCCGGTGACGCGGGCGACGCCGAGCTGGTCGGCGGCGCGTTGCTGCCAGAGGTCGAGGGCTCGATGTGTGGCAAGTGAGAGGTCGACGGTCCGTCGAGTTCGTTGGTCGCGTGTTCGTCGAGTGGGCACTTGCCCGAGGCTGGTGAGGCGCTGGGTCGGCCCGGTCTGCCCCGGATGGGGTGGCGTGGCGGTCGTGAGGTTGGGGCGGAATCGTCCGGAACTGGATTCGTTGCGGCCGGGGACGATACTCATCGCGACGACCCTCTCTGGGGTGCAAATCAGTAGATCCGGTTATCAGTATGCGCGTCGTTGAGCACCCTAGCTATTGATATCACCGTTAAGCGCTCGCGGCGCGCCGTCGGTCACGGGTTCCCGGCTGGCGTCTGTTGAGGCGGTGCTCGGGACGAGCAGGATGCAGATGCCGCGTTCTGACGGTGGCGCTGTTCACGTGGGGAGCACCTGATCGCTAAGAAACCGCACCGGACTATATGAGAAATAAGCACGCTTAACTGCAATTTGCTAGTAGTTACCCAACATCGGGTGACATCGACAGATGTCGGATACTAGGTCCAGCCGGACCAATAGCAATCATTAAGTAAAGAAATGCGGATCTGTGCAGCTCCGTACTTCAGTAAATGCCTTGTGAGCTGCAGATACATGCCGAGTAGGAGATACTGAAAGCAGTATCTGCGGGAGTCTTGAGATCATACAAATGGCGTAATACCTACAAGCTAAGCCAGTTAAGTTTGTTCAGATTTATTGAGTAGCTGCAGTTGCAAATACGCGCGAGAGCCACCTATTATCTATATGACGCATTAGACGTCGTAAAGGATTTCCTGGAAGGAGCTCACAAATGTTGACTTCACTGCTTTCGGCCCGCAACGCTGCGGTTGGTGCGGTGGGCGCCGGCGTGCTGACCGGAGCGATGCTGTTTGGTGGCGCACCCATCGCGCAGGCTGCTCCGCCGCCCGCACCAACCACAAGCTTCGCAACTGCCGGACCCCATGGGCCCGATGTGATCCCGACCCGAGGAGGCTGGGGCGGTGGCGGCCATGGCGGCGGTTGGGGCCACCACGGTGGCGGCCACATTAACTGGGGCTCCGGCCAGGGCGGCCACGGCTGGGGCCGCCACTTCGGTGGCTGGGGCCGCCACGGCGGTTTCTTCGGGCCCCGCTGGTGGTGGTGAGCCACGATCTCGCGTGGGCGCCGGCCAGTCTGGTATTACGGGCTTGCTAGGTTGGCCGCCCCACGCTGAGGGGGAGAACTCATGCCGACCTGACAACCGTCAGGTCGGCATGGTTCTGTTTGGGGACAAAACCAGAGGGGCGTTTACGGGTCGCGGGGCAGGCCCAGCAGCCGTTCGGCGATGATGTTGAGCTGCACCTCCGACGTGCCGCCATAGATGGTGGTGGCCCGGCTGGCCAGCAGATTTTCGCCCCACTTACCCGGTAACTCGTCGGTGTCGCCGATCGCGGCATCGGTGCCGAACGAGGACACCGCGAATTCGGCATACCCCTGGCCGGTGCGCATCGACAATAGCTTGGATATCGCTGCCGACGGCATGGCATCGCCACCGGCCAGCGTCAACAGCGTCGAGCGCAGGTTCAGCACCTTGGCGGCATGACCCTCTGCAATTAATTGGCCGGCCCGGTGTTGCGCGACCTGGTCGAACTGCCCGTCACGAACGAACTCGACGAACTCGGGCAGGGTCGCCAGGAAATTCGCATCGCTGCTGCCTATCGATACCCGCTCCGCCGTCAGGGTATTGCGGCTGACTTCCCAGCCGCGGTTGACCTCGCCGAGCACGAACTCATCGGGCACGAATACGTCGTCGATGTAGACGGTGTTGAACATCTCGTTGCCCGTGAGCTCACGCAGCGGCCTGACCGTGACGCCTTCGCTCTTCATATCCAGCAGGAAGTAGGTGATGCCGTCGTGTTTCGGTGCCGACGGGTCGGTCCTGGCCAGTAGTGCGCCCCACCGCGAGTACTGCGCTGCGGTGGTCCAGATCTTCTGCCCGGTGATCCGCCAACCGCCGTCGGCTCTGGTCGCTTTGGTGGTCAGCCCGGCGAGGTCCGATCCGGCGCCCGGTTCGGAGAACAGCTGGCACCAGAACATGTCGCCGCGGAAGGTCGGCGGCAAGAACCGTTGCTTCTGCTCCTCGGTCCCGAACGCCACGATCGACGGGATGATCCACGCCGCGATGCCGACCTGCGGCCGCTTGACCCGCCCGGTGGTGAACTCCTGGGCGATGATGATCTGCTCCACCGGACTGGCCGCCCGGCCCCACGGCTTGGGCAGATACGGCAGCACCCAGCCGGCCTCGGCGATTGCTACTTTGCGTGGCTCGCGCTGCATCGCCTTGAGCGCGGCGACCTCGGCCCGGATCTCGGCGCGCAGCTTTTCGGTATCGGGATCTAGGTCGATGTTCACCGCGCGCATCCCCGTACTGGTCGCGGTGTCCACCACTTTTTGCGGGTACTCCGAACTGCGGCCGAAGCAGGCGGCCAGCATCAGCGCCCTGCGGTAGTAGACATTCGTGTCGTGTTCCCAGGTGAACCCGATTCCACCGTGCACCTGAATGCAGTCCTGCGCGCACCGCTGGGCGGCAGCGGGCGCCAGCGTCGCCGCCACAGCGGCGGCGAACTCGACTCCGGAAGCGGCTATGTCCCAATTGTTCTGGCTGGCCTCGTCAATCGCGCGGGCAGCGTCCCACACCGCGGCGGTGGCCCGCTCGGTGTCGGCGATCATCTCCGCGCACTTGTGCTTGATGGCTTGGAATTGCCCGATCGGCCTGCCGAACTGCTCGCGGATCTTGGCGTAATGCGACGCCGTGTCGGTCGCCCAGCGCGCCACGCCGACTGCCTCAGCGGACAGCAGCGTGGACATCAGCGCGTGTGCGGTCGTCATGGTCAGGTTGCTCAACGCGGCATCGTCGCCGACGTCAACGGCGTTGGCCCGCACGTGCGCGATGGGGCGCAGCGGATCCAGGCTTTTCACCGGCTCGATCTCGAGCTGGTCGGCGCGCAGCACGAACCATTCGTCGCCGCTGTCGATCGCTACCGGCAGCACCAGCACAGATGCCTGCGCAGCGGCCGGAACCGCGCGGACTTCGCCGCGGATCACCAGCGCGTCGCCCTGCCGGGTCGCGGTCAGCCCGGAATCCAGCGCATAGGCGGCGATGGCCGCGCCGGACGCCAGCTCAGAGAGCACTTTGGTGTGCGCGTCATGCGCGGAGATCAGCGCGCTGGCGATCGCCGACGGCACGAACGGGCCGGGCACCGCCCCGTAGCCGAACTCGGCCAGCACGATAGCCAGCTCGAGGATGCCGAAACCTTGTCCACCGACGGATTCGGCCAGATGAACACCCTGCAGGCCTTGCTCGGCCGCCGCCTGCCAGTACGGTGGGGGGTTTTCGATCGGGGTTTCCATGGCCGCGTGCAGCACCTCGGACGGCGCCACCCGCGCCACCAGGGATCGCACTGAATCGGCCAAATCTTGGTGCTCAGGAGTTATCGCGATCGGCATTGGTCGCCTTCCATTGCTTTTGCTGGGCTTCTGCTGGGTTCCGTTGGGAGTATCCCCTGGGCCGTTTTGGCCAAGCACCCCCAATCTAATAACCGGTCGGTTGGTTGACCACATTGGCCAACGGTTGTCCGTCGCGCAGCCGGGGGCAGTTGGCAACGGCCTCGGTCAGATACCGCCGCATGGTGTCGGCGGTGTACCAAGTGACGTGCGGTGTCAGCACTACGTTGTCTAGGTCAAGTAGCGCGTTGCCGGGCGCTACCGGCTCGACTTCGAAAACGTCCAGCCCCGCCGCGGCCAGCCGCCCGCCACGCAGCGCGTCGACGAGTGCGTCTTCGTCGACGACGGCACCACGTGACGTATTGATTAGCACCGCATTAGGTTTCATCCGGGCCATTGCGTCCCGGCTGAGCAGGTGATGGGTGTCCGTCGTCAACGGTACGTGTAGCGAGACGATGTCGCTGGCGGCCAACAGTTCGGGCAGCTGCCGCCAGCCGGGCCGCCCGTCGTCGCGGGTGCTGGTGTGCAGGACGGTGGCGCCCATGGCGGCGACGATGTCGCCTACGCGTTTGGCGACATTGCCGTAGCCGACCAGCCCGACGGTGCAGCCGCCGATATCGCGCACCGTCTCGCCCAGTGCTGGATCGGCCGGCCAGCCGCACCCGTGGCGGACAGCGCGGTCCAGCGCCGGTAGCCGACGCAACGCGGCCAGCATCAGCAGCACCGTGCCCTCGGCCACCGACGGTGCGTTGGCGCCGGGCATGTTGGCGACCGCGATACCGCACTTCGTCGCGGTCGCAACGTCGATGGTGTTCACCCCGGCCCCGAGTTTTTGCACCAGCCGCAGTCGAACCCCGCGCCGCAGGTCGGCGCCCGACAGCGGCCGAAGCACATGCCAAATCACATCCGCGTCGGGCAGCTCCCGGTAGAAGCCTGTGTCGTCATCGTCGGCGCACCATCGGATGTCGAGCCAATCTGATTCGGGCGCAAGAAAATCGCAGACTCTATCGCCGGGAACGAAGTGGGCGAGGACTCTTAGCGCCACCGCTTGGTGATCCACTTGGCGATGATGTCGGCCTGCTCGCTGCGTGCCCCCGGGGTGGTGAAGTAGTGGTCGGTGTCGATTGAGACCTGTGTTTTGTCGGTGCTGGCGAGCGCATCGTAGATGCGTTGTGCGTCAGACGGGAAGACTCCGGTATCGGCCTCGGCGTTGATAACCAGGGCCGGGCAGGTGATGCGCGCGAGGTGCGGCTCGGCTCGGGTTTGCGCTACCCGCAGACTCCACATGCCCAGCCAGTTGCGCAGTGTGCAGGCCGCGGCGATGCCGTGCGCGGAGCGGTTCGCCTTGGCTGGGACGCCCGCGTAGCACATGTTCGGCTGACGCTTAGTGGGCTCGATGCTGGGATCGACCATGCGGGGATCGGCCCAGGTTCGCATCACGGTGAACGGCCGATCGGAAAACCCTGCAGCGCGAACACGTTTGAGCTCCATCCCGGCCCAGTCGGTAATGGCGTGGTTGCGCGCGGTCTGCGCCGCGCGGTAGCGGGCGATGAACTCCGGCGAGTACGGTGGGCCGTTGCGCTCATTGAACAGGTCGAGGTCGGGAGTGGTGGCGACAGGATCGTTTTCGTCGATGACGGCGGCGTCCATCCAGGCGGTCAGTACCTCCGGGCGCCCGGGATGGGCGGCGGTGGCGACGTACCCGTCGGCGGGGGGCAACTCCGTCACTCCGGCCGCCGGCCGCATACCTTCCAGCGGACGCACATTCGGGTCGACGGCCTGGGACTGATAGGCGGCCATCAACGAACCGCCCCCCGAATTGCCCAGCAGCACAACAGCATCCACCCCTTGAACCTCGTACAGCCAGCGCACTCCGACGCCGATGTCGACGAGCGCGTGGTCGAGCAGGAAGCTGCTTTCGAAACCGCGGAACCTGGTGTTCCAGCCGAGAAATCCGATGCCGCGGGTGGCCATGTAGTCGGCGAGATAGTGCTCGGAGAAGTCGATCTGGTAGTGCGTGGCGATCATCGCTACCTTCGGCTTGCGCCCCACGCCGCGGTGATATAGCCCTTGGCAAGGATGCCCGCCGGCGCCGGCGCGCCCAGCGGTGCGCGACGGCAGCCCAACGAACTCGCGGACAACACCTGCCGCACCGGTATGAGGAGTCATTTCAGCACCCCTCCTTGGAGTAGATGGCTCGGTAGTAAATGTTGGCCAGCGTCTGGATGCAGGCCGCGTCGTCGGGTTCACGGTGTCCGCTGAGCTGGATGTAGCAGAACTGGTTGAACATCGCCACGAGCGCCTCGGCGATCAGCTGCGGGTCGTCGTCGGGGCAGTAACCCTCGGCCTGAGCACGTTTCACCGTCTCGGCGATAAAAGAGATGGGGATTGCGCATATCTCGGCCCAGTACTGCGCGAAGTCGTCGTTGACCATCGCTAACTGAGACACGCTGATCACCTCCGCGAGCCGATTGCGGTAGGTGTGCCAGTGGGCAGCGGCGGCCTGGTACGCACGCTCGCGGTTGGACAGGCCATGCCGGGTCACCGAAAACGCGCGCTGGTTGGCCTCGTCACGAAAACGTAGGGCCCACTGGCGGACCATCGCCTCTTTGGAGTCGTAGTAGTTGTAAAAGGAGGCCGCCGAGCGGCCCGCTTCTGCGGCGATGTCGGCAATGGTCGTCGCCAGGATGCCTTTGCGCGCGATGACCGTTCGGGCGGCCTTGTCAATGGCGGCCTGCGTCCGCCTGCCGCGGTGCGTCGGGAACTCGGCGGGGCGGTCCGCCGGCTCGGGCGCGGTCGACACCTGGCGCACCTCCCCTGGAGCAAAACTGAATCTGATGTTAGATTCAGATTTGGATCTTGGCCAGGACCTGCCCCCCCGGGGACCGATGGGAGCCGCAAGATGATCAAGCCACACAACACCAACACCGAATTCGAGCTCGGCGGGATCAACCATGTCGCGCTGGTGTGTTCGGACATGGCGCGCACCGTCGACTTCTACACCAACATCCTGGGCATGCCGCTGATCAAATCGCTCGACCTGCCCGGCGGTCAGGGGCAGCACTTCTTCTTCGACGCCGGCAACGGCGACTGCGTCGCGTTCTTCTGGTTTGCCGAGGCACCCGATCGGGTGCCGGGCATCTCGTCGCCGGGTGCCATCCCGGGCATCGGGGACATCACCAGCGCGGTGAGCACCATGAACCATCTGGCATTCCATGTACCGGCCGAGAAGTTCGACGCCTACCGGCAGCGGCTCAAAGACAAAGGCGTGCGGGTCGGCCCAGTGCTCAACCATGACGAGAGCAAGCGGCAGGTGTCCGCGACGGTGCATCCCGGGGTGTACGTGCGCTCGTTCTACTTCCAGGACCCCGACGGCGTCACGCTGGAATTCGCCTGCTGGGTAAAGGAATTCGACACGAGCGACACCCGGACTGTGCCGAAGACGGCGTCTGACCGGCGACCCCCGGTGGCGGCCGGCCAATAATTGGCGGGACCGTATGCCAGGCGGAGAATGCCCATCATGAGTCACGGCATTTTGTCCGACGCCCAGATCGCTGCGCTGACACCAGAGCAACGGCGGGACCTGATTTCGCGGCTGGAGCAACCTCTGAGCGACGTTATCGACCCGGTACTGCTCGGTCGGCTGCGGCGCATCCGATTGGGTCTGATGATCGGTGGCTCCATCGCAATGATTCCCTGGCTGGGCTATCTCGCCATGACGCTGCCGGAGAACTACGTTGCCCACAACTGGCCTGTCACCTGGGTGGGCTTCGACGTTCTGTTAGTCGGATTCATGCTGGCAACGGCCGCGTTCGGGTACCTGCGTCGCCAGGTGCTGCTGTTGGCAGCCTTCACCTCCGGGGTGCTGCTGATCTGCGACGCGTGGTTCGACCTGATGACCGCCGGGCCCGATGACGTCTGGTTGTCGGTGGTCACGGCGCTGCTGATCGAGGTGCCGTTGGCGATCTTCATGATCTCCGGTGCGCTGCGCATTATGCGACTCACCATGATGCGGTTGTGGCTGCTGGACCCCGGGATGCGGCTGTGGCAGCTGCCGCTGTTTCCGTGAGGCGATACAGGTTTGGCTCGGCGAGTTCGTCGAGCAGCGACGCCAGCTGATCGACGAGCTGGTCCGGCTCGAGCTGGACGTCGCCGGCCAACCAGGCGCTGATGGTTTGCCCGACGCCGCCGACCACGAAGTGCGCCGCCGCTTTGATGCGGTCGTTTGCCGGGACGTGCAGTACGTTGCCGACATGCTGGCCGGACAGCATGGCGAACAGTGCGCTGGATTCGGCGCGTTTGCGCGCGATCACCGAGTTGGCCAGCTGCGTGCTGAACAGCAGGCGCCCGATGCGGGCGTCACCGGCGATGGCCCGCACGATGTTGGCCATCCCCGCGCGGGTCTGCTCGTGCGGCGGTACCGCCGCCACTGCGGCCTGGGTGGTGGCGGCCAGCTCGGCGACAACCCAATCGAACACCGCACCGACGAATTCGTCCTTGTCGGCGAAGCTTTCGTAGAAATATCGGGCGGCCAGGCCAGCTTGACGGCATACGCCACGGACGGTGAGTGCGGAGATGTCCTGCTGTTCTGCCCCCAGCAGTTCCAGGCCGGCGGCCAGTAGCCGGCCGCGGCGTGCGGCCAGCCGCTCGGCGGCCTCGACGCCGCGGTAGGGCCGCGCGCTTGAAGCTTCAGGCATAACCACCGTCTTGACACCAACGCAAGACACCGACAATATCGGGAAACAACCGTTCGCACAATTAGCGGGCAGGTGCCGCGGGAGGACTTACCATGGCAATTCACGAGGCGGTTCACGAGCCGACTCGGCATGTCGAGCGCGCGATCGCTGACCCGCCGCGTCCGCAGCGGGCCCGGCGCCGGCGGTCGCTGGGTATTGACGGGGGTTTGATGGGCGTGGCGCTACTGGCCGGCCCGGCCAACGTGATCATGCAATTGGCGCGACCCGGTGTCGGCTACGGCGTGCTGGAGAGCCGCGTCGAAAGCGGTCGGGTGGATCTGCATCCGATCAAACGGGCGCGCACCACCTTTACCTATCTTGCGGTGGCCACCGCTGGCAGCGACGCCCAGAAGGAGGCCTTCCGCCGCGCGGTGAATCGCGCGCACGCGCAGGTGTACTCCACGCCCGAAAGCCCGGTGCAGTACAACGCCTTCGACGTCGACCTGCAACTGTGGGTGGGGGCGTGCCTGTACAAGGGCGCGGTCGATATCTACCGCATTTTCATCGGTGAGCTAGACGACGAGGACGCCGACCGCCATTACCGCGAGGGCACGACGTTGGCCACCACGCTGCAGGTGCCGCGGGAGATGTGGCCGGCGGACCGGGCGGCCTTTGACCGGTACTGGCAAGAGTCGCTGGCCAAGGTGCACATCGACGACGCCGTCCGTGAGTACCTGTATCCGATCGCCGCGGGCCGCATGCGGGGAGTGGCGCTGCCGCGCCCACTGCAGCGCCTATCGGACAGCTTTGCGTTGCTGATCACCACAGGTTTTCTGCCGCAGCGGTTTCGCGACGAGATGCGGTTGCCGTGGGATGCCGCCAAACAACGGCGGTTCGACCGGCTGATGGCCGTGTTGCGCACGGTGAACCGGTTATTGCCGCGGTTCGTCCGGCAGTTCCCGTTCAACGTCCTGCTGTGGGATGTCGACCGCCGGATCAGGACGGGCCGTCCGCTGGTCTAGCGCTGATGGCGAGCGACTCGACTCGCCATCGTGTTGATAACGACAATCATATTCATTAAGCTCGCGTCGGTCTGGTAAACCTCCCAGCCCGAGGAGTGCCTATGACGGCGCCAATCTGGATCGCCTCACCGCCGGAGGTGCACTCGGCGTTGCTCAGCAGCGGCCCGGGCCCCGGCGCGTTGTTATCGGCCTCGGCGGCGTGGTCGTCGCTGAGCGCCGAATATGCCTCAGTGGCCGAGGAACTCAGTGCATTGTTGGCCGAGGTGCAGGCCGGGGCATGGGAGGGGCCGAGTGCGGAGTCGTATGTGGCCGCCAATGTGCCGTATCTGGTGTGGTTGACTCGGGCCAGCGCCAACAGTGCCGCAGCGGCCGCCCAACATCAGACTGTGGCCGCGGCCTACACCGCCGCGCTGGCGGCCATGCCGACCCTGCCCGAGCTGGCCGCCAACCACATGATTCACGGGGTGTTGGTGGCCACCAATTTCTTTGGGATCAACACCATCCCGATTGCGCTGAATGAAGCCGACTATGCGCGGATGTGGATCCAGGCCGCCACCACGATGAGCTCCTATCAAGCGGTCTCCAGCACCACGCTGGCGTCGACGCCGCAAACCGACCCGGCGCCGACGATCCTGAAATCCAACGCGCAAACCGACCCCTCCTCGTCCCCTGACTTGTCCGGCGACAACCCGCTGGGGCTTCCGCAGTGGCTCCGGCAAACCTTGGAACTGTTCGGTATCGGAAATAGCAAAGTTGACCACGACCCGACGATCGATAACTGGTTCGATAACCTCATTGCGAATTTCCTGCAGAACCGCGGGATTAATTGGAACCCCGCCGCGGGCACAGTCAACGGACTCACCTACGACTCCTATGCGAATCCGGGCGTGCCGATATTTTGGGTTGTTCGAGCCCTCGAACTCTTTGAGGATTTTCAACAGTTTGGCTATTACCTGGTGCACAATCCGGTGTTGGCTTTTCAGTACCTGGTTAGCCTCGAGCTGTACGACTGGCCGCTCCACATAGAGGAAATTGTTATCTACTTCGCGACCCAGCCGGAGTTGCTGGTGCCCGCGGTCGTCGCGGCGACGGCCCCCGTCGGAGCTGTAGGCGCCTTCGCGGGGCTGGCCGGGCTGGCCGGCATTCAGGCCGCGGTCGCGCCGGCGCCGGCGCCCGTCGCGGCTGCACCGCCCATTTTGTTACCGGTGCTTGGGCCGACCCCAATTGCCGCGACGGCCGCGGCCCCCGCCTCGGCACCGGCGCCTGCGCCCACTCCCACGGCGACCACGGTGGCCAGTTCCGCGCCGCCGCCGGCGCCGCCGGCCGCGGGCGGTGCAGGTTTTGTCCCCCCCTACGTCGTCGCGCCTCCCGGCATCGGGGTCGGCTCGCGGATGAGTACCAGCGCCAGCTCCAGCGCCAAGAGGAAGGCGCCGGAACCGGATACCGCCGCGGCGGCGGCCGCGGCGGCCGCGCGGGAGGCGGCGCGGGCGCGGCGGCGCCGGCGGGCGGGGCTGCGCGGGTACAGCGACGAGTTCATGGATATGAACGTCGAGGTCGACCCGGACTGGGGCGGCCCGCCCGGTGAGGAGCCGGTCGTGTCGACGGTGGCTTCGGATCAGGGGGCCGGAAATCTGGGGTTCGCCGGCACGGCACGCAAGGAGACGGTCGCTGAGCCGGTGGGGTTGACCACGCTGGCCGGTGATGAGTTCGGCGGCGGCCCGCGGATGCCGATGGTGCCGGGCACCTGGGACCCGGATGGCGCCCGTGAGGCGGGCCGCCACATCCCGTCGGCGTAGTGTCGGTTGGGTGCGTAGCGAAGGTGATTCTTGGGACATCACAACAAGTGTCGGTTCGACCGCGTTATTCGTAGCGACCGCGCGAGCGCTGGAGGCGCAGAAGCCCGACCCGCTGGCTGTCGACCCCTATGCGGAGCTGTTCTGCCGAGCCGTCGGCGGTCCCTCGGCCGATGTTCTGGACGGCAAAGCCCCCGATCATCCTCTGAAATCCGCCGACTTCGGCCAGCATTTCGTCAACTTCCAGGGCGCCCGCACCAAGTATTTCGACGAGTATTTTCGCCAAGCTGCCGAAGCCGGCGTGCGGCAGGTGGTCATCCTGGCGGCAGGACTGGACTCCCGCGCTTACCGCCTGGACTGGCCGGCCGCGACGACGATCTTCGAGTTGGATCGTCCGCAAGTCCTCGACTTCAAGCGTGAGGTGGTTACCGGCCACGGCGCCCAACCGCGTGCCGAGCGTCGTGAGATCGCTGTCGATCTGCGTGAGGACTGGCCACAAGCTTTGCGGGACAGTGGCTTTGACGCAGCCAGGCCGTCGGCATGGATCGCCGAGGGCCTCCTGATCTATCTGCCGGCCAGCGCGCAGGACCAGCTGTTCACCGGCGTCGACAGCCTGGCCGGCCACGGCAGCCATGTCGCTGTCGAGGACGGCGCGCCGATGGAGTCCGACGAGTTCGAGGCTGCTGTCGAGGAAGAACGTGCGGCCGCGGCCGAGGGCGACCAGCGCCTGTTCTTTCGGTTGGTCTACAACGAGCAGTGCGCGCCGGCCACCAAATGGTTCGGCAAGCGAGGCTGGACGGCGGTCGGCACCCCGTTGGCTGATTACCTGCGCGAGGTCGGCCGGCCGGTGCCCGGACCGGAAACCGAAGCCGGGCCGATGATCGCCCGTAACACGCTGGTGAGCGCTGTCAGGTTATGAGTGAGCCCTCGCTAGCCCGGTTGCTCAAACCTCTGGCAACGAGCGCGACGCGGCCGGTGCCACCGATCGGCCCGCCGCGCTAAGCATGCGACGCGAGGGCGCGATAGCCCGGCTCTGCGAAGCGCTGAGCGGCCTCCCGCATCGTGTCAGTCATCGGGTGGTGCTCCGGGGCATCGCCGGCAAAGACCCGGGGTGCCGGATCCTTGGAGTAGAACCGGGACTCTTCGATCATGCGTTGGATTGCCGGAGGATCGACCTCGAGGCCTAGATGCGCGGCCACACGCTTCCAAACCGCGGCGGGCAGATCGGCATGGTCGATGCAGAGCCGCCGAGCCGGATCGGTCGCGGCCGCCTCCAGCATCGCGCCAAGCGCGCGGGCCGCGAACTCGGCACGCGCCATGGCCGGGACCGCGGCTGCATCAAGGCCGAAACGCCGCGCGGCCCGACGGGGCGCGGCCTGGAGCCCGAGCCAGCCCGGCGGCTCGGCGAGAAGCGAGGCCAGGACGCGCGCCGGGTCGCGCTGGACCCAGATCCAGGGCGTTTCGGGAAAGGCGGCGGAGAGGACCGCCCGGCGGCGAATGTTCCAGCTCGTGCACTTGAGCACCAACCGCCGTTCGTCGCCGTGCCGGCATCGGCCGAGCGCGCGCACCACAAGCCGCGCGACACTGACCAGCGCGGCCTCGTCGACCCGATCGGGATCGAGCCCGAGTAGCGCGTTGAGCGGCGCCGGCTCGGCGAGGACGACGACGCCGGGAAGTGTGCCCAGGAGCCGGGACACGAGCGTAGATCCGCACCGCGAGAGGTGAAAGATCATGCCCACCGGCTCGTGCGACGGCTCGCCATCGAGAGCGACGAGCGCTTCGAGCCCAGTCCTGACGAGCGGCCGGGCACGCGGGCCGGACGCCCAGCGGGCGACCGTCTGGTCGAAGAACGGTTCAACGAAGCGCTCCGCCGAGAGATCGGCCCAGTCGACCACCGGGGCGGGCCCGGAAAAGTCGAGCCTGACCGGCGTCCAGCGGGCGAGGTCGGCGAGTTCCATCAGGCCAGCCGGTCGTATTCGGGGGCGCATTGCGCCACGGTCGTATCAGTCGTCAGACAGCCGGACAAGGAATCCGCTCACGATCAGCGATCGGGCTAGCTCGATCTGCTGCTTTTCACCCAGCTCGGGCAGATCGCAAACCCGAAACGGCTCGGTACTTTTCGAGATGAACAGCATCGCGGCTTTGTGGTCGGGACTGGCGCCTATCGACAAACTAGCGAACTGCAGCGCAACGCCGTCGGCAGCAGCCTTCACCCGCGAATAGAGCGGTTGGTACTTCCTCACCAATGTTTGGCCGTCGATTCCGGCGGCGTTTGAGATCTGTCCAATTGGTGGGCATCGGCCGCGGCGGACCAGGACATCCGCCAATATAGTCGAGACCTCCCGCGATGGCGCTCGGGTCCTCGATGGTGCTGACAGCGTCACGCACCAGAACGCCCAGAGTCGCCTGTACGTCCGCGTCATCTAGATGCCGCGGTGGCAGGCGGGCGTTCAGACGGTCATCGTGGAAACTCAGCGAATAAAGCGCCCCGATGGCAAGCATGAGCGCGGTGGGCGCGTGGATTCCGACGGTCAAATGGATGGATGGCTCTGAGTTTGTCTCGGCCGCATGAACTCGGCCAGGTGGCAGGTACAGCACGTCGCCGACTTCTAGGTGCAAGTCGGTTGGCAACGGGAGGCCGTCGGTAGCAACCGCCTTGTCGTCCCGTCGCAACTGGTGCGGCACTACGTCGGCGCCGTCGTACAAATGCCAGATCTTGGATCCCTGGATCTGCAGGATCAACACGTCGTGGTCGTCGTAGTGAGGAACCAGCCCCTGTGATCCGGGCGGCGTGATGTAGGCATTGACCTGTATCGGGAAGTTCAGCTCGACCTCGATGGAGTGCGACAACGAAGCAATCGCGCGCACGTAGCGCTCAACGCCATCCACGACGATCGTGTAGCCATCGGCAAAGTCGTTGCGGATGCCGACAAGATCGAGACTGTCGTCAGCAAGCCGGTAGCTGTCAGGGCCCCTCTTGTTGTCTTTCCCCCTCATCAGGCGCACTGCTGATGGCTCTCGGCGAAAAAGCTCCAAGAGTTCCTCAACCGCCGACGACCCCTGCAGGAGGCTATCGAAGTAGCCCGCGCAGCATCGCTTGACGTGGTAGTGCGTCGCCCCCCATATCTCGTCAAGAAAGGTCTGCACTGCAACGGGTTGAAGCAACCAGGCTAGCGAAGGCTCGATGGTAACCCTCCCCAAACGTCGTCGTGACGAGGTCGGCAAGGCACCCCTCGCAGATCGGCTCGTTGCGCGCGTAACGGAACATGGCCTTGCAAGCATCCCAGTATGACTGATGGGTAGTCGAATGGTCGCCCTGCGACCAGGCCACAGCCGCTATATGGGGCGGCTAGCTACGCCTATGTTCGCCATTACCGTTGCGCCCCATGGGGAAAGGCGCCCTGGCTTGGCGGCGTAGTGTTTATTGGGTGCGTAGCGAAGGTGATTCTTGGGACATCACAACGAGTGTCGGTTCGACTGCGTTATTCGTAGCGACCGCGCGAGCATTGGAGGCACAAAAGCCCGACTCGCTGGCCGTCGACCCGTATGCGGAGATTTTCTGCCGTGCCGTTGGCGGTCCCTCGGCCGACGTTCTGGACGGCAAAGCCCCCGACCATCCGCTGAAATCTGCCGACTTCGGCGAGCATTTCGTCAACTTCCAGGGCGCCCGCACCAAGTACTTCGACGAGTATTTCCGCCGGGCCGCTGACGCGGGCGTGCGGCAGGTAGTCATCTTAGCGGCGGGACTGGACTCCCGCGCCTACCGCCTGGACTGGCCGGCCGGGACGGTGATCTTCGAGCTGGACCGTCAGCAGGTCCTCGATTTCAAGCGTGAGGTGCTCACCGGCCACGGCGTCCAACCGCGCGCCGAACGTCGTGAGATCGCTGTCGATCTGCGTGAGGACTGGCCACAAGCTTTTCGGGACAACGGCTTTGATGCGGCCAAGCCGTCGGCATGGATTGCTGAAGGCCTGCTGATCTATCTACCGGCCAGCGCACAGGAGCAGCTGTTCACCGGTGTCGACTCGCTGGCCGGACCAGGCAGCTATGTCGCCGTCGAGGATGGCGCCCCGATGGACCCCGACGAGTTCTCTGCCGCCGTCGAAGAAGAACGCGCGGCAGCAGCCGAAGGTGACCAACGGCTGTTTTTCCGGTTGGTCTACAACGAGCAGTGCTCGCCGGCCACCGAATGGTTCGGCAAGCGCGGCTGGACGGCGGTCGGCACTCCGTTGGCCGATTACCTCCGCGAAGTCGGCCGGCCGGTCCCCGGACCGGATACCGAAGCCGGGCCGATGGTCGCGCGTAACACCCTGGTCATGCCGTCAGGGCGTGAGCCGTCGGGAGCGGTCCTCGCTCGTTGATCGGCGGTCGGGCGCTCAAGAATCTCGAATGAGTTAGTCGCGCGCGGGAACTTTTGCGGGCTGCCCGCCGACTACTACCGGCGTGCTACTTGCGCCGCCCAACAGCCCAGGGCGGTCGTTGATTTCACCCCTGCGAGGAGTCCCTGGTATGGCACTACGGGTTATTTTTCATGGATCGGTTGTGTCGGCAGCGTCGTCATATTTGGTCGCGGGCGGCTGAGAATGACCGCGCCGGTTTGGATGGCATTCCCGCCGGAGGTTCATTCGGCCCTGCTGAGCAGCGGTCCGGGGCCCGGCGCCTTGTTGGCTGCGGCCGGGTCGTGGAGTTCGTTGAGTGCGACCTATGCTTCCGTCGCAGAAGAGCTCAGCGCGATCTTGGCGGCGGTACAGGCCGGGGCGTGGCAAGGCCCCAGTGCCGAGCGGTACGTGGCTGCGCATGTGCCCTATTTGGCGTGGCTGATGCGGGCCAGCGCCAACAGCGCGTCGGAGGCTGCCCAGCACGAGACCGCGGCCACCGCCTACACCACGGCGTTAGCCACGATGCCGACCTTGCCGGAGCTGGCCGCCAACCATGCGATCCATGCGGCATTGGTGGCGACAAACTTCTTCGGCATCAACACCATTCCCATCGCGCTCAACGAGGCCGACTATGTGCGGATGTGGGTTCAGGCGGCCACCACGATGTCCACCTATCGAGTCGTCTCCACCATGGCGCTGGCTTCGGCGCCGCAGACCGATCCGGCGCCACAAATCGTGAATTCCAGCGCGCACGGGGTCCAAACCGGCCCCGGCACCACCGGTGCCGAATTCGGTGGCCAGGGCAACAGCGACCAGGGGATCCTACCCATTGTCGACAATGACGCCGGTGACCCATACGACTTGAGTTGGTGGATAAATCGATTACTCGAAGTTCCCGAAACCTTGTTGAGGGACATCGGGTTAATTCTGCAGAACCCGGCCCGAGGGCTAGTTCAGCTGGGGTATGACATTGTCGGAGTGACATCAGACGAGATCGGCCACGCGATCCAGGCCATTGAGTACTTCCCCCAACTTACGGCGCTTCCGTTCGCCGTGCCGGCCGGATTTGCGGGAGGCTTCGCGGGCCTGAGTGGGCTGGCTGGTATCCAGCCTGAGGCGGCCCCCGCCGTGGCGGCCGCACCGATGCCCCAGCCCCTGACACCCGGTGTGCCGGTTACCAGTAGCTCTCCGGCCGTGAGCCCGGCCCCGGCCCCGGCCTCGGCCCCGGCTACAGCTCCGGCCACCGCGCCAGCCGCGGCGCCTGCAACCGGAGCCCCACCGCCGCCGCCCGCCGGTATCGAGGGGGCTGCCTACCCCTACGTGGTGGGCGGTCAGACTGTTGGGGCCAGCACCGGAATGAGCAGTAGCGCCCAGCGGAAGGCGTGGGAGCCCGATGCCGCCGCGGCCGCCGCGGCGGCCGCGGCGGCAGCACGGGAAAAGCAGAAGGCGCGTCGACGCCGGCGGGCGGGGCTGCGCGGGCACGGCGATGAGTTCATGGATATGAACGTCGAGGTCGACCCGGACTCGGGCGGCCCGCCCGATGAGGATCCGGTCGCGTCGATGGTGGCTTCGGATCAGGGGGCCGGGACCCTGGGGTTTGCTGGAACGGCGCGCAGGGGCACCGACATCGCGGCGGCAGGGTTGACCACGCTGGCCGCTGACGGGTTCGGCGGCGGGCCGTCGGTCCCTATGGTGCCGCGCACCTGGGAGCCCGAACAGCGGGACCTCGGTGAGGGGGACCTGAGCTGAACATCCTTCCGGAGATCCATGCGGCCGGTGCCCGGCTACGACCTTTTGATAATGATAATTATTTTCAGTAAGCTCCGCTGCTTAGTGGAGTCTGCCGAAAGAAGACCAATGATTGCGCACAACACCCTGGTCAGCGCTACCGGAACGGGAGCAGGGTCGTGAGTCGGACGGGCCCAGGAGCCTCGACAGTTAGCTTATGCAATGCTAACTTCAGGCGGGTTAGGTTAGGGGAGACTACGTACAGGAGAAGAAGCAGCCGTGGAACACGGTGACACTGGCATGCTCGCAGCTCGGCCTGCTAATTCTCGGTTAGACGGCAGGGTTGACGGCGACATCGTCAGCCGGTTCGCCACGTGTTGTCGCGCGCTCGGCATCGCGGTCTACGAGCGCCAGCGTCCAGCCGATCTGGCCGCCGCGCGCTCGGGTTTTACTGCGCTGACCCGCATCGCCCACGACCAGTGCGACGCGTGGACCGGGCTGGCCGCTGCCGGCGACGCGTCCTTCCGAGTGCTTGAAGCCGTTTCACGCACCGCGACCACGGCAGGCATGTTGCAGCGTCAGGTGGAATTGGCGCCGCGCGCTTTGGCCTTCCGCTATGACACCGGGCTTTACCTGCAGTTTCGCGCCACCACCCCGGACGATTTCCATCTCGCCTATGCGGCGGCACTGGCAATGGCCGGACGGTTTGCCGACGCTGACCAGATCGTTACCGGCCTCACCGAGCGCCGCCCGAGCTGGCGCGAGGCGCGCTGGGTCGCCGTCGTCATCAACTACCGCGCCGAGCGCTGGTCGGACGTCGTCAAGCTGTTGACCCCGATAGTCAACGACCCCGATCTCGACGAGGCTTTCTCACACGCGGCCAAGATCACCCTGGGCACCGCGCTGGCCCGGCTGGGCATGTTTGCTCCGGCTTTGTCGTATCTCGAGGAGCCCGAAGGTCCCGTCGCGGTGGCGGCGCTCGACGGTGCCCTGGCAAAAGCACTCGTGCTGCGTGCCCATGTCGACGAGGAATCGGCAAGCGAAGTATTGCAGGACCTGTACGCGGCTCACCCCGAAAACGAACAGGTCGAACAAGCCTTGTCCGACACCAGTTTCGGGATTGTGACTACCACAGCGGCCCGGATCGAAGCTCGCACCGATCCATGGGACCCCGACACCGAGCCCAGTCCCGGCGATTTCGTCGATCCCGGAGCCCAGGAGCGCAAGCGCGTGCTGCTGGCAGAGGCCGAACGCGAGCTCGATGAATTCATCGGCTTAGAGAAGGTCAAAGACCAGGTGGCCCGGTTGAAGAGCGCGGTGGCGATGGAGCTGGTGCGTAAGCAGCGCGGACTGGAGGTGGCGCAGCGCACCCACCACCTGGTCTTCACCGGGCCGCCCGGGACCGGCAAGACCACCATCGCCCGTGTCATCGCGAAAATCTATTGCGGCCTGGGCTTTTGAAGAAGGAGAACATCAGGGAGGTGCACCGCGCCGACCTGATCGGCCAGCACATCGGCGAGACCGAGGCCAAGACCAACGCGATCATCGACAGCGCACTGGACGGGGTGCTGTTCCTCGACGAGGCCTACGCCCTGGTGGCCACCGGCGCCAAGAACGACTTCGGCCTGGTGGCCATCGACACCCTGCTGGCCCGGATGGAGAACGACCGGGATCGGCTGGTGGTGATCGTCGCCGGGTACCGCGCCGACCTGGATCGGTTCCTCGACACCAACCAAGGTCTGCGGTCGCGGTTCACCCGCAGCATCGACTTCCCGTCGTACAAACCGGCTGAGTTGATCGAGATCGCGAACTTCATGGCCGCCAAGCGCGACAGCGTCTTCGACCAGGCCGCGCTCGATGATCTCGAGGCATTGTTCGCGCACCTGGCCAACTCGTCGAAACCTGATGCAGCCGGGGTTGAACGTCGCGGCCTGGATATCGCAGGCAACGGCCGGTTCGTTCGCAACGTGGTCGAAAAGTCCGAAGAGGAACGCGAATTCCGGTTGGACCACTCCGAGCACGCCGAAACCGGCGAGTTCACCGATGAGGAGCTGATGACGATCTCCGCCGAGGACGTGCGCAATTCGGTTGAGCCGCTGCTGCAAGGCCTCGGCCTGCAGGAGCCGGCATGACGAATCCAGAGCCCGACGAGGAACGGCGTTCGTTCTCCTCACGAACCCCGGTCAACGACAACCCCGATCAGGTGGTCTATCGCCGCGGTTTCGTCACCCGCCACCAGGTGACCGGCTGGCGGTTCGTGATGCGCCGGATCGCCTCCGGTATCGCCCTGCACGACACCAGAATGCTCGTCGACCCGCTGCGCACCCAGTCGCGCGCGGTGCTGATGGGCGTGCTCATCCTGGTCACCGGCCTGGTGGGCTGCTTCGTGTTCTCGCTGATCCGGCCCAGCGGGTCGGCGGGTACCAACGCGGTGCTCGCCGATCGGTCGACCGCCGCGCTGTATGTGCGGGTTGGTGACGAGCTGCACCCGGTACTCAACCTGACCTCGGCCCGGCTGATCGTCGGCCGGCCGGTCAACCCCACCACGGTGAAAAGCAGTGAGCTGGACCGGTTTCCGCGCGGCAACCTGATCGGCATTCCGGGCGCACCGGAGCGGATGGTGCAGAACACCTCGCACGACGCGAACTGGACGGTGTGTGACGCCGTCAGCGGGACTTCTCGGGGGGCCCACAGCATCGGCGTCACGGTGATCGCGGGCCCGCCTGACAGCCGCGGTGCAAGGGCCGCCGCTCTGGGATCCGGGCAGGCGGTTTTGGCCGACAACGGCAGCAGCACCTGGCTGTTGTGGGACGGCAGGCGCAGCCAGATCGACCTGGCCGACCACGCGGTGACCAATGCCCTGGGCCTGGGTGTCGACGTGCCCGCGCCGCGGCCCATCGCTTCGGGGCTGTTCAACGCGATACCCGAAGCGCCGCCGCTGACGGCGCCGGCCATCCCGAACGCCGGTGCGGCGCCGAACTTCCCGATGCCCGCGCCTATCGGGGCAGTGGTGGAGTCCTATGGCTTGGATAAGGCCTCATCGGGCGCCGTGCGGTATTACGCGGTGTTGCCGGACGGCCTGCAGCCGATCTCGCCGGTGCTCGCCGCGATCCTGCGCAACACCAATTCCTATGGGCTGCAGCAGCCGCCGCGGCTGGGTGCCGACGAGGTCGCCAAGCTGCCGGTGTCGCGGATGCTGGACACCACGCGCTATCCCGACCAGCAGGTCAGCCTCGTCGACGCGGCCAAAGATCCCGTCACTTGCGCGTACTGGAGCAAGCCGGCCGGGGCCGCCACCAGCTCACTGAGCCTGCTGTCCGGCTCGGCGCTGCCGGTGCCCGATGCGGTACGCACCGTCGACCTGGTCGGCTGCCGGCAACGGAACGCGCGCGACCCGCGTCGCCCTGGCGCCGGGCACCGGCTACTTCACCCAGACCGTGGGCGGCGGCGCGGCGTCACCGGGCACCGGGTCGTTGTTCTGGGTCTCCGACACCGGGGTGCGCTACGGCATCGACACCGAGGCCGGTAACGGATCCGCGGACGCGGCAAAACCGTTGAGGCCCTTGGCCTGAGCGCGCCCGCCGGTCCCCATCCCGTGGTCGATGCTGTCGCTGTTCGCGACCGGCCCGACGCTATCGCGCGCCGACGCGCTGCTGGCACACGACGGCTTGGCGCCCGACAGCAGGCCCGGCCGCCCGGTGTCGGCCGAAGGAGGGCCCCGATGAGCCGACTGATCTTCGAAGCCCGCCGACGGCTGGCGCCACCGAGTACCCGCAAGGGCACCATCACCATCGAGGCGCCGCCCGAGCTGCCCCGGGTGATTCCGCCGTCGTTGCTGCGGCGGGCGATGCCCTATCGTGATCGTGATCCTGATCGTCGGCATGATCGTCGCGCTGGTCGCCACCGGGATGCGGCTGATCTCCCCGCAGACGCTGTTCTTCCCGTTCGTGCTGCTGCTGGCGGCCACCGCGCTGTATCGCGGCAACGACAACAAGATGCGCACCGAGGAGGTCGACGCCGAACGGGCCGACTACCTGCGCTACCTGTCGGTGGTCCGGGACAACATCCGGACCCAGGCCGCCCAGCAGCGCGCGGCCGCGCAGTGGTCCCATCCCGATCCGACGGCACTGGCAACCGTGCCCGGATCCCGCCGTCAGTGGGAGCGTGACCCGCACGACCCCGACTTCCTGGTGCTGCGGGCCGGCCGCCACCAGGTGCCCCTGGCCACCGCGCTGCGGGTCAAAGACACCGCCGACGAGATCGACCTGGAACCGGTGTCGCACAGCGCATTACGCAGCCTGCTCGACACCCAGCGCACCGTCCGCGACGTGCCGACCGGAATCGATCTGACCAAGGTCTCGCGGATCACCGTCCTGGGTGAGGCGGACGAGGTGCGGGCGGCGTTGCGCGCCTGGATCGCTCAGGCGGTGACGTGGCACGACCCGACGGTGCTCGGGGTGGCGCTGGCCACCCGCGATCTGGAGAGCCCGGACTGGTCCTGGCTGAAGTGGTTGCCGCACGTCGACATTCCCGGCGAGCTCGACGGTGTCGGCCCGGCCCGCTTCCTGTCGACCAACCCCGACGAGCTGGTCTCGCTGCTGGGATCCGGCGCTTGTCGACCGCCCGGCGTTCACCGGCGAGCCGGCCGATGCGCTGCGGCACCTGCTGATCGTCGTCGACGACCCCGACTACGACGTGAACGCCTCGGCGCTGGCGGTGGGCCGGGCGGGCGTTACCGTCGTGCACTGCTCCGCCACACCGCCGCACCGCGAACAGTATTCGGATCCGGAGAAGCCGATCCTGCGCGTCGCGCGCGGTGCCATCGAACGCTGGCAGACCGGCGGCTGGCAGCCCTACATCGACGGCGCCGACCAACTCGGCGCCGACGAGGCCGCCCACCTGGCCCGCCAGCTGTCGCGGTGGGACTCCAACCCGACCCACACCGGGCTGCGCTCGGCGGCCACCCGCGGCGCCACCTTCACCACGCTGCTGGGTATTCCGGACGCGTCGCAACTGGATGTGCCCACGCTGTGGGCGCCGCGCCGCCGCGACGACGAGTTGCGCGTTCCGATCGGCGTCACCGCGACCGGCGAGCCGCTGATATTCGACCTCAAGGACGAAGCCGAGGGCGGGATGGGCCCGCACGGCCTGATGATCGGTATGACCGGTTCTGGGAAGTCGCAGACCCTGATGTCGATCCTGTTGTCGCTGTTGACAACTCATTCGGCGGACCGGCTGATCGTCATCTACGCCGACTTCAAGGGTGAGGCCGGCGCCGACAGCTTCCGGAATTTCCCGCAGGTTGTCGCGGTGATCTCGAACATGGCCGAGAAGAAGTCGCTGGCCGACCGGTTCGCCGACACGCTGCGCGGGGAGGTGGCCCGCCGCGAGATGCTGCTGCGCGAGGCCGGCCGCCGCGTTCAGGGCAGCGCGTTCAACTCGGTGGTCGAGTACGAGAACGCGATCGGCAGCCGGGCATGACCTGCCGCCGATCCCGACGCTGTTCGTGGTCGCTGACGAGTTCACCCTGATGCTGGCCGATCACCCGGAATACGCGGAGCTGTTCGACTACGTGGCACGCAAGGGCCGCTCGTTCCGCATCCACATCCTGTTCGCGTCCCAGACGCTGGATGTGGGCAAGATCAAGGACATCGACAAGAACACCTCGTACCGCATCGGGTTGAAGGTGGCCAGTCCCAGCGTTTCCCGGCAGATCATCGGCGTGGAGGACGCCTATCACATCGAATCCGGCAAAGAGCACAAGGGCGTGGGCTTCTTGGTGCCCGCTCCCGGTGCGACCCCGATCAAGTTCCGCAGCACCTACGTCGACGGCATCTACGATCCGCCGACAGACAGCGAAAACCCTGGTGATGCCCGCTATTCCGGAGCCCAAGCTGTTCACGGCCGGACGGGTGGAGCCGGATCCCGAGACGGTGATCTCCGGCGGTGAGGACGAGGAACCGGCCGGACCGCCGCGCAAGCTGATCGCGACCATCGGCGAACAGCTGGCACGCTACGGGCCGCGGGCACCGCAGCTGTGGCTGCCGCCGCTGGACGAACCGATCCCGCTGACCGCGGTGCTGGCTCGCGCCGGGGTGCCGCAACGGCAGTGGCGGTGGCCGCTCGGTGAGATCGACAAACCATTCGAGATGCGCCGCGACCCGCTGGTATTCGACGCCACGTCGTCGGCCGGAAACATGGTGATCCACGGCGGCCCCAAGTCCGGCAAATCGACTGCGCTGCAGACATTTATCATGTCGGCGGCCAGCCTGCACTCGCCGCGCGACGTCACGTTCTACTGCCTGGACTACGGCGGCGGGCAGCTGCGGGCGCTAGAAGATCTGGCGCACGTCGGCAGCGTCGCGTCGGCGCTGGAACCCGAACGCATCCGCCGCACCTTCGGCGAGCTGGAGCAGCTGCTGCTGTCCCGGCAGAAGCGAGAGGTATTCCGGGATAGGCATGGCGCGGCCCCCGACGACGGCTTCGGCGAGGTGTTCCTGGTCATCGACAACCTCTACGCGTTCGGCCGTGACAACACCGACCAGTTCAACACCCGTAATCCGTTGCTGGCCAAGGTAACTGAACTGGTCAACGTCGGCCTGGCGTATGGCATCCACGTGATCATCACCACCCCGAGCTGGCTGGAGGTGCCGCTGGCGATGCGGGACGGCCTCGGGCTGCGACTCGAGCTCAAGCTGCACGACGCGCGGGACAGCAATGTGCGGGTGGTTGGCGCCCTGCGCCGCCCGGCCGAAGCTGTCCCGCACGACCAGCCGGGCCGCGGGTTGACCATGGCCGCTGAGCATTTCCTGTTCGCGGCTCCGGAACTGGACCAGGTGGCCGCGATCAACGCCCGCTACCCGGGCGTGGCCGCACCGCCGGTGCGGTTGCTGCCCACCAACCTCGCGCCCGACGCGGTCGGGGCGCTCTATCGGGGCCCGGAGCAGGTGGTCATCGGCCAGCGCGAAGAGGACCTGGCACCGGTCGTCCTCGACTTCAGCCGAGAACCCGTTGTTAATGGTGTTCGGCGACAGCAAGTCTGGTAAGACCACGCTGCTGCGCCACATCATCCGCACCATCCGCGAGCACTCCATCGGCGGACCAGGTGGCCTTCACCGTGCTGGATCGGCGGCTGCACCTCGTCGACGAGCCGTTGTTCCCCGACAACGAATACACCGCCAACATCGACCGGATCATCCCGGCGATGCTGGGGCTGTCCAACCTCATCGAATCGCGGCGGCCACCGGCGGGGTTGTCGGCAGCCGAGCTGTCCCGCTGGACCTACCAGGGCCACACCCACTACCTGATCATCGACGACGTCGACCAGGTACCGGATTCGCCGGCGATGAGCGGTCCGTACATCGGACAGCGGCCATGGACTCCCATCATCGGGCAGCTCTCGCAGGCCGCCGATCTGGGGCTGCGGGTGATCGTCACAGCGCGCGCCACCGGATCGGGGCACGCGCTGATGACCAGCCCGTTGCTGCGCCGCTTAAACGACTTGCAGGCGACCACGTTGATGCTTTCGGGCAATCCGCAAGACAGCGGAAAGATCCGGGGTCAACGATTTGGCCGGTTGCCTGCCGGACGGGCGATCCTGTTGGGCGACAGTGATAGTCCGACGTATGTGCAGTTGGTCAACCCGCTGGTTGGCGAGTCCGTAATGGGGGGCGGCAACGAGGGTTTCGCCCGCTGATGGTTAATGAAACGCAACAGAAGGAGTTGTCATGACGTTGCGAGTGGTTCCCGAGGGCCTGGCCGCGACCAGCGCGGCGGTGGAGGCGCTGACGGCGCGGCTGGCGGCCGCGCATGCGGCGGCGGCTCCGGCGATTACCGCGGTGGTGCCGCCGGCGGCGGATCCGGTGTCGCTGCAGACGGCCGTCGGGTTCAGTGCCCAGGGCCAGGAGCACGCCGCAATCGCGGCCCAAGGCGTTGAAGAGCTGGGCCGCGCCGGCGTAGGCGTCGGCCAAGCCGGCGCAAGCTATCTCGCGGGGGACACCGCGGCGGCCGCTACGTATCGGGTGGCAGGCGGCTGACAATGAGCTCGCCCATCTGGATGGCTTCGCCGCCGGAAGTGCATTCGGCGTTGCTGAGCACCGGTCCGGGACCGGGGCCGCTGTTGGCGGCCGCCGGCGCGTGGACCTCGCTCAGCACCGAATATGCTTCGGCGGCAGCCGAACTCAATGGGCTTTTGGGAGCGGTACAGGCGGGGGCGTGGCAAGGGCCGAGTGCCGAGCGGTATGTGGCCGCGCACGTGCCGTATCTGGCGTGGTTGCAGCAGGCCAGTGCCGACAGCGCGGGCGTAGCCGCGCAGCACGAGGTAGCGGCGACGGCCTACACCAGCGCCTTGGCGGCAATGCCGACGCTGGTGGAGTTGGCCGCTAACCACATGATTCACGGGGTATTGGTCGCGACGAATTTCTTTGGGATCAACACGATTCCGATCGCGCTCAATGAGGCCGACTATGTGCGGATGTGGGTCCAGGCCGCTATCCGCCATGGGTACTTATCAGGCCATCTCGGGTGCGGCGCTTGCCTCGGCGCCGCGCACCGCGGCGGCGCCTTCCATCGTGAATCCGGGTGCCGGTGAAGTCGGCAACGCCGCGGCCCAGAGCAACCCCGGCTCGTGGCTCTCCCAACTGCTGCAGGCCTTTCTGAACTTCTACAAGAACCTACTCAACGAACTCGCGACGTTCCTGCAAAATCCGGTCGGCACGTTGCAGCAGATCATCACCGCGTTTGCCACGAATCCCGTTGCGGCGCTGCTGGCCTACGGCCCGCTGCTGTTGTTTGCCGCCTACGAAGTGATCTCGCCCATTGCCACATATGGGCCCATGCTTGCGGCGTTGCCGCTCATTCTGAGCCTAGCCTTGAGCTCGGTGACCGTGCCGCTTGGCGAGATTGCGGCGGTGCGCGCCGGTTGCGGCGCCGGTCGCCGGAGGAGCGCCACTGGTCTTCGCGTCCGCCGCGTCAGTCGGTATGGCCGGTGGCCGGCATGGCCCCGACGGTGGCGAGTCCCGCAGCGGCTCCGGCCTCTGCGCCTGCCGCGGGTGCCGGTGCGGCTGCCGCGCCGGCACCGGCAACGGCTACTGGGAGTTTCGCCTACCTGGTGGGTAGTGGCGGTGATCCAGGAACCGGCTTCGGGCCGACGATAGGCGGCCGCGGTGGGGCCAAGGCGCCGGCGGCCACCATCCCGGCGGCTGCTGCGGCGGTGCCAAGTCGGGCGGAAGCGCGGGCGCGGCGGCGCCGGCGGGCCGCAATGCGCGAATACGGCGATGAATTCTTGGATATGGACTCCGACATCGATGTTTCACCCGATTACGGCGAACAAGAGCAGCCGGCCGCAGCGGTGGCTTCCGGGAATGGAGCCGGGACGTTGGGGTTTGCCGGGACCGCGCACAAAGAGGCCGCCTTACAGGCAGCGGGGCTGACCATGCTGGCCGGCGATGAGTTCGGCGGCGGCCCCCGGATGCCAATGGTGCCGGGAACCTGGGATCAGGACGAGTCGGAGAGAGGGGGAGAAGACGGTTCTTAACGTGCGAGTCAGTAACCGAAATCCGAAGGGACCGAAAAGAAAGATGACATGTGATGGGGACCCCCTCAGCTAAGACGCACGTTGAGTTTGCGTCAGATGTTTTTCGGGAGCTTGAGGAGGTCCCTAATGACGATGGTAGGCGGGTTTGACGTGCATCGGAAGCAGATCACGTTCGACTATGTGGATGACGACGGGTTGGTTCGGTGGGGTCAGATCCGCCCGGCGACGCGGAAGACGTTGCGGGCGTGGCTGGGCGAGCATTGCCCGGACGGGGACGCGGAGTTCGCGCTGGAGGGCTGCACTGGGTGGCGGTACGTCACCGAAGAGGTCGCCAGTGCGGGGGTGGGCGTGCATTTGGGTGATCCGGCCGAGATCGCGGTGGCGCGGGGTCCGAAGAAGCGCGCTAAGACCGACCGCGCCGATGCGCGGCTGCTGCGCACCCTGCTGCTGGAGGGTCGGTTCCCGGAGTCGTGGATCCCGCCGGTACACGTACTGGAGATCCGCACGCTGGGCCGGTTGTACTGCACCCTGATGGACGAGCGCCGCGCCTGGCAGCAGCGCATCCACGCCCAGTTGTTCCATCAGGGCTGCCCACCGATTCGGGCGCTGTTATCCGAAGCGGACCGCGACGCGCTCGCGCGGGTCGACCTGTCGGCCGCCGGGCGGCAGTACGTGGATACTGCGCTGCGGCGCATTGATGACCTGAGCACCGAGATCGGGCCACTGCGAACTCAATTGGTCAACTTTGCCCGCCGCCAAGTCGGTTGCCAGGCGCTGCAGGCCCATTACGGCATCGGCTGGTTGTGCGCGGCGATCATCTGGGCCGAGATCGGCGATGCCCGCCGATTCACCAGCTCCGATCAGCTGGTGCGGTTCGCCGGGCTCGATGTCACCGTCTACTCCTCGGATGGCAAACGCTCACCGGGGCACCTGTCGCGGCAGGGCTCGCCCGAGCTGCGCTGGGCGGCGTTTGAGGCGGCCAAGTGCGCGGCGCGGCGTGGTTCACCCGATTACGCCTACTACCACCAGCTGGCGGCCAAGCGCGACGGCCACAACGGCAAGAACCCCACCCTGGCGGTGGAGCGCAAGATCCTGCGCCGCTGCTATCACACGCTGCGCGAACTCGGCGATGCCGCCCTGGCGCTGCCCATCCCCGAGGAGGTGGCCGCCTAACCATGCGTTGCCCACGTGCCCTGCCCATACCGATGCCTGCGGCCAGCTCCCGCAAGGTTCCTGTCGCCACCCCGCTGTTGAGTGGACTTCCCGGAAAGAATGAGCGGCCGCACCCCTTCACCAGCCCGCACGTCGGGCACCCCATCCATCATCATGTCGCCGGACCCTCGTCCGTGGACCCAGATAAGGCTGGGCGCCGGCACGCGCAACGCTCTCCCGCACCACGTTCTCTCACGGAAGGGCCGCAGATGACTTGAACCACAACCTCTTTCGTCTCGTCCTGGCCAACCGAGTATGCGGCGGATCCTCGTCGGCCTCGAGGTCGTTCGTCCTCGCTGCGCTGCGGGCGCTCCACCTCGACCCCGACTACCGGTCCACCGCGATAAGGCACATGGCCGGAACGAGGCCAAACAACGAAAACGACTAACGGATCCCCACCTTTACGGGGGTCCCCAACACAGATAAGGAACCACCATGAGTCTTTTGGATGCTCATATTCCGCAGTTGGTCGCCGCGCAGTCGGCGTTCGGCACCAAGGCGGCGTTGATGCGCAGCACGATCAGCCAGGCCGAGCAGGAGGCGCTGTCGGCGCAGGCGTTCCACCAGGGCGAGTCCTCAGCGGCGTTTCAGGCCGCTCATGCCCGCTTCGTGGAGGTCGCCGCTCGGATCAACACCTTGCTGGATATCGCCCAGGCCAACCTCGGGGACGCCGCGGGCACTTATGTGGCCGCCGATGCCGCCGCCGCGTCAACCTACACCGGGTTCTGACCCGACCGCTACCAACCGCGAAAGGACTTGTGATGTCGCAGATCATGTACAACTACCCGGCGATGTTGGGCCACGCCGGGGACATGTCGGGCTATGCCGGCACGTTGCAGGGGCTAGGTGCTGATATCGCCAGCGAACAGGCCGCGCTGTCCAACGCCTGGCAGGGTGACACCGGTATGACCTATCAGGTTTGGCAGGCCCAGTGGAACCAGGCGATGGAAGCTTTGGTGCGGGCCTATCAGTCGATGGCCAGCACGCACGAAGCCAACACCATGGCCATGTACGCCCGCGACCAGGCCGAAGCCGCCAAATGGGGCGGCTAGTTCTGCCTAGATGAGCGTCGAACCCAACGCCGTCGAGCTGACGGTCGATCACGCGTGGTTCATTGCGGAAACCATTGGGGCGGGAAGCTTCCCGTGGGTGCTGGCGATTACCACGCCCTACTGCGATGCCGCACAACGGGACGCGTTCTTCCAACGTCAGAAGGACGAACTGATCCAGATGGGTCTGGTGTCGGAAGGCGGATGTCGTCAACCCGGCGGTCGCCGACTGGATCAGAGTGGTGTGCTTTCCGGACCGGTGGCTCGACCTGCGCTACGTGGGGCCCGCCGCGGCCACCGGCACCGGCGAGCTGCTGCGCGGCATCGTCGCGCAGCGCGCCGGCACCACCGGCAAGACCGTGGTCGCGCTGCGCAGTGCGCAGCTGATCACGTTTACCGCAATGGATATCGACGACGCCCGGGCGCTGGTTCCGGTCCTCGGTGTCGGGCTGGCGCAGCGGCCGCCGGCGCGGTTCGACGAGTTCAGCATGCCGACGCGCGTCGGAGCCCGGGCCGACGAGCGGCTGCGGTCGGGCGCTTCGCTATCCGAAGTCCTTGACTACCTTGGTATCCCGGAATCGGCGCGACCGGTGGTGGAGTCGGTGTTCTCCGGTCCGCGCAGCTACGTCGAGATCGTCGCCGGCTGCCACCGCGACGGGCAGCATGCCACCACCGAGGTCGGGATGAGCATCGTCGACACCGCCGCGGGCCGGGTGCTGGTCAGCCCGTCCCGCGCGTTCGACGGCGAGTGGGTCTCGACATTCAGCCCCGGGACGCCCTTTGCGATCGCCGTCGCGATCGAACAGCTGACCGCCTTCTTGCCGGACGGCCAATGGTTCTCCGGCCAGCGGCTGTCCCGAGATTTCTCTGCCCAACGTTCGCTAACCGAAAACCACGGCCGCGCAGACGGTGCGGCCGTCCGAGATAGAGAAGAGAGCACGATGTGCCAGGAATGGCCCCAGCGATCTTCGAGGGCCCGGTGACGTCCGGCGCCGTCATGCCGATCGTCCGCGTCGCCATTCTCGCGGACAGCAGGTTGACGGAGATGGCTCTGCCCGCCGAATTGCCGCTGCGCGAAATCCTGCCCGCGGTACAGCGTTTGGTGGTTCCCGCCGTTCCCGATGGTGAGGCTGGTCGACGCCCGCGCGGCCGCCGACGGCGCGGCTTCCCACCTGAGCCTGGCGCCCATCGGTGGGGCGCCGTTCAGCCTGGACGCCAGCCTGGACACCGTCGGAGTCGTGGACGGTGATCTGCTGGCGCTGCAGCCGGTGCCAGTCGGTCCGGCCGCGCCCGGCATCGTCGAGGACATCGCCGACGCCGCCATGATCTTCTCGACCTCTCGGTTGAAGCCTTGGGGCACAGCGCATATCCAGCGTGGGGCGCTGGCCGCGGCGATCGCCGTGGCTTTCGTGGCGACCGGTCTGGGAGTCACCTACCGGGTAGCCACCGGCGCGCTGTCCGGACTGATCGCGGTCAGTGTGGTCGCGGCGCTCACCGCGTTGGCCGGCTTGCTGATCACGGCACGTTCGGAACGCACGGGGATGGCGCTGTCGATTGCCGCGCTGGTGCCCATCGGCGCCGCCTTGGCGTTGGCGGTGCCAGGACGATTCGGGCCGGCGCAACTGATGCTGGCCGCAGCCGGCGTCACCGCGTGGTCACTGATCGCCCTGATGGTGCCCAGCGCTGAGCGTGAGCGAGTCGTCGGTCTATTCACCGCGACCGCAGTGGTCGGAACCGGGGTGTTGCTGGCCGCCGGCGCCGAATTGCTTTGGCAGCTACCGATACTCACCATCGGCTGCGGGCTGATCGTGGCGGCTCTGCTGGTCACCATCGAGGCGGCTCAGCTGTCCGCGCTGTGGGCGCGCTTCCCGTTGCCGGTCATTCCGGCGCCTGGTGACCCCACCCCGTCGGCGCCGTCGTTACGGGTCCTTGAGGACTTGCCCCGGCGGGTGCGGATCGGCGACGCCCATCAGAACGGATTCATCGCTGCCGCGGTGCTGCTCAGCGTGCTGGGATCGGTGGCGATCGCGCTGCGCCCCGAGGCGTTGAGTGGTTTGGGCTGGTACGTGGTGGCGGCAACCGCGGCCACGTCCATCCTGCGCGCCCGGGTGTGGGATTCGGCCGCGTGCAAGGCGTGGCTGCTCGCTCAGCCTTACCTGGTCGCCGGTGTCCTGTTGGTGCTCTACACCGGGACGGGGCGCTACGCCGCTGCCCTCGGTGCGGTGCTGGTGCTCGTCGCGCTGGTGTTGGTGTGGGTAGTGGTGGCCCTGAACCCACGCATCGCCTCGCCGGAAAGCTATTCGCTGCCGCTGCGCCGGCTGCTGGGTTTTGTCGCGGCCGGCCTCGATGCCTCGCTGATCCCCGTCATGGCGTATCTGGTCGGTCTTTTCAGCTGGGTACTCAATCGATGATTCGGGCCGGATTAGCCTGCCTCACAGCGACTTTGGTCGCTGCTATGTGGACCTGTCCGCCAGCGCTCGCAATCAGCCCGCCGGCAGTCGATGCGGGCGTGCCACCGCCCAGCGGAACCCCGGGACCGGGGCAGCCGATGGAGCCGCGCGGCCCGTGCAGCACTTCCGGAGTCATCCCCGGCAGCGATCCAGGTGTGGTGACACCCAGTCAGTCGATGCTGAACCTTCCTGCGGCGTGGCAGTTTTCCCGCGGCGACGGCCAACTGGTGGCGGTCATCGACACCGGAGTGCGGCCGGGTCCGCGCCTGCCCAACGTCGATGCCGGCGGCGATTTCGTGGAGACGACCGACGGCCTGACCGACTGCGACGGGCACGGCACCCTGGTTGCCGGAATCATCGCCGGCCAGCCCGGTGATGACGGCTTCTCGGGGGTGGCCCCCGCGGCACGGGTGGTGTCGATCAGGACGGCGTCGGCGAAGTTCTCGCCGCGGACGCCGGACGGCGATCCGATGCTGGCACGGGCGTCCTTCGACGTCGCGACGCTGGGCCGGGCGATCGTGCATGCGGCGGACCTCGGTGCCCGGGTGATCAGCATCTCCGCGATAACCTGTTTGCCTGCTGATCGGCCTATCGACCAGGCCGCGCTTGGCGCGGCAGTCCGGTACGCGGCGGTGGACAAGGACGCGGTGATCGTGGCCGCCGCGGGCAACAGCGGGCCGACCGGATCGGTCGCCGGCGGAACGTCGTGTGAGTCCAATCCGCTCACCGACCTGAGCCGTCCGGACGATCCGCGAAACTGGGCCGGCGTCACGTCGGTCTCCATCCCGTCGTGGTGGCAGCCGTACGTGCTGTCGGCGGCCTCCCTGACACCGGATGGCCAACCGTCGAAATTCTCCATGGCCGGGCCGTGGGTAGGTATCGCGGCACCCGGCGAAAAAATTGTGTCGGTAAGCAACCGCGACGGCGGCGGCCTCGCCAACGGCCTGCCCGACGACCACCAGCAACTGGTCGCGCTGAGCGGCACCAGCTACGCGGCCGGCTATGTGGCGGGCGTGGCAGCGCTGGTCCGCAGCAAGTATCCCGAACTGACGGCCACGCAGGTAGTGCGTCGCATCACCGCAACCGCGCACAACGGCGCCCGGGCGCCCTCCAACGTCGTCGGCGCCGGCAGCGTGGACCCGGTGGCAGCCCTGACCTGGGAACTGCCCACCGGCAACGAGCCCGGTGTGGCGCCGGCGAAGCCGGTCGCCGTTCCGCCGGCACCAGCGCCCAAGGACAGCACACCGCGGGCCGTCGCGTTCGCCGGGACCGCCTTGCTGGCATTGGTTGTCGCGGCCGTCGCCGCGATTGCTGCGATCGCTGCGCGCCGACGGAAGGAGACCACCCCGTGAGCCTGCTTCGCTCGATACCGACTCCTGGACCTGGCCGAATCACACTGGCGCTGCTGGCCGTGGTGCCCGCGGTGATGGCCTACCCCTGGCGGTCGACTCGCGACTACTGGCTGCTCGGCATCGCCGTCGCCGTCGTGATCATTTTGTTCGGCTGGTGGGGTGGACTGCACTTCACCACGATCCTGCGCCGCCGGCTGGCGATGTTGGGCCGCCATCTAACCCAGACGGGTGGGTTCGTCCCCGAGTCTGGGCCTGTCACAACGACAACCGCGCTGCTGCGAATCGGGCCACCGGTCGGCGATTCGGATGTGCTCCCACTGCCGCTGATCGCCCGGTACCTGGACTGCTACGGCATCCGGGCGGACAAAATCCGAATCACCAACCGCGACAACACCTCCGATGCGTCAAGGCGGGAGACCTGGATCGGGCTCACGGTATCGGCCGTCGACAACCTGGCGGCGCTGCAGGCGCGCTCATCGCGGATCCCGTTGCACGAGACCGCCCAGGTCGCGGCGCGCCGGCTGGCCGACCACCTCCGGGAGATCGGATGGGAGGCCAGTATGGTCGGGCCCGACGACGTTCCGCGATTGCTCGCGCCCAACGCCCGCGAGAGGTGGCGCGGGGTGCAGCGGGGCGCCTCAGATTATGTTGCGGCATACCAAGTCCGCGTGGACGGCTCGTTGCCCGAGACCTTGGATGCGATCCGGTCGCATCCGGCGCGAGAGACGTGCACGGCGCTGGAGATCGCCGGTGACCGAAACCACAAGACGATTGCGGCCGCATGTGCGTTTCTGACCGACTCACCAGCAGGCGCGGCGCCGTTGGCCGGACTGACCCCGCAACGCGGAAATCACCGGCCGGCGCTGATGGCATTGGATCTGTTGTCCGCACAACGACTTGACGGGCATACGGATGAGCCCGCCGGCCTGCTGGCGCGACTGGACTGGCCGACTCCGGTGGCCGGAGCCCATCGGGCACGGCTCACCGAAACCGCTAGAACATGAAGTTCTGCAGGAACTGGGTCATCCGGCGCAGATAGTCCAGCTGACTCACGTGCAGCACGTGACTGCCCGGGAACCAGTGCAGCGCACAGCGATTCCAATGCTCCCAAAGCATTACGGCCTGGTCTGGCGGAGCCATCCGATCACCGAGGCCGGTGATGATCATCCGACGGTTCTTTCCCACCAGCGGCCGGTAGTTCAGTGGGCAGTGGTAGGACAGCCCGGCGGTGAGCTCGTCACGGCTGATGTTGGACAGACGCAGTCCCAGCCCGACGAGTTTGTTGGCCGGGAACCAGGTGTCGAACATCGTCGCCGGAGTGACGACCGGGCAGTTGGGGATGACGGCTTCGAGCCGATCGTCGACCGAAGCCACCAGCGCGGAGGTGTAACCGCCCAGCGATATGCCGGTCAACGCGATGCGGTCGACGCCGGTGTGGCGCAAATAGTCGACGATGGACCGGAAGTCATGCACGGCCTGTGCCATCGCCTCGGCGAAACCGCTGAGCCCGCCGACGAAATAGCCGAAACCGCTGAACGGCGAGAACTTTTCGGCCCGTCGGCCGTGAAATGGCAACGTGTACATCAGGATGTCGTAGCCCGACCGGTAATACCACGGTAGCGAGAAGAACCGCCCGTTGGCCAGATACGACGACCCCATGAAGCCGTGGATGACGCACAGCGTGGGGCGCGGTCCGTCGTCATGGCGCCAGTGCTGCGCGCGCACGATGTTATTGGACTCCCAAGCACTCCATTGGTTGCGCATCGCGGGGTTGATCGCCGTGAAGCTGCTGGCGAACGCGATGTTGTCGACGGTGCCGCGCGCGATCCACTGCGCGAGCGGATTGGCCGGCCGCGACGAGACCCGAGGCAGTTCGGTAGGTGGCGGAAACGACTTCGCCGGATCCCGCTCGGCCGCCAGCTCAGCGTAGAAGTTCAGGTTGCCGCGCTCGGTGCCGGATCTGGTGTGGCGCACCGAGGTGGCGACAACGACCGGCGCCACCGTTGTGGCGAGCACCGACGCGACCCAGGTGCGCAGCGCGAGATCGCCGATAGCCGATGCCTCGACGACCATGCGCTGACGGGGCGACAACGCCGAGCGTGGGGGTAATCCGTCGGCACCGGCCGGTACATCGGCACCGGGAACGTCGGGAACCGGAATGGGCGGATCGATCGGATCCGCGTCGGGCGTCACGAACGCCGATGGTATCCCGCCGGGCCTGCGACGCCTGGGCGATTGACCGGTTCTGGGCCGGTTCGGTGCACATTGCGGGCCCACTCGGGCGGCGTCGGGACAGCATGCGGTAATACGGTTTGTCTATCAGCCGACTAGCAACGGCGTTGATCAGGAGGACCGACATGTGGGATCCCGACGTCTACCTGGCATTTGCGGACCATCGCAGCCGCCCGTTTTACGACTTGCTGTCGCGGGTGGGGGCCGAGCGGGCGCGTCGGGTGGTCGACCTCGGTTGCGGACCGGGCCATCTGACGAAGTACCTGGCCCGGCGCTGGCCGGCCGCGGTGATCGAGGCGATGGACAGTTCGCCGGAGATGGTCGCCGCCGCAAAGGAACGCGGGATCGACGCCGTCATCGGCGACTTGCGAGACTGGAAGCCAAAACCCGACACCGACGTGGTGGTCAGCAACGCGGCCTTGCATTGGGTGCCCGAGCACGCCGATCTGCTGGTCCGGTGGGCCGGGGAGCTGGCGCCCGGATCGTGGATCGGCGTCCAGATGCCGGGCAACTTCGAGACGCCGTCGCATGCCGTGGTGCGGACGCTGGCCCGCCGTGAACCCTACGCAAAGATCATGCGCGACATACCGTTTCGCGTGGGGGCGGTGGTTCAGCCGCCGATACATTATGCCAACCTGCTGCTGGACGCCGGATGCAAGGTCGACGTCTGGGAGACCACATACCTGCATCAGCTGACCGGGGAGCACCCGGTGCTGGAATGGATCACCGGCACGGCACTTGTCCCGGTACGCGAGCGGCTCGACGACGAGGGCTGGGAGCAATTTCGGCAGGAGCTCATCCCGCTGCTGGACGACGCTTACCCAGCCCGGGCCGATGGTACGACGATCTTCCCGTTCCGGCGGGTGTTCATCGTCGCCGAGGTTGGTGGCGCGCGCCGCTCAGGTGGGTAGCCCCAGCAGCGGCGCCTCCTCGCGATAGCGGTCGACCCACTCGTCCGAGCGCTGGTCGGCCTGCCGTTCCAGCATCGGCGGCGGGGCCAGCTTCGGATCCTGCCCGAGTGCTTCAAGAACGGTGGCGACGATCGCGGTCAGGTTGCGCCACAACACCGGATACGCGACGTCGATCGGCGTTATGCTCTCCTCGGCGAACCAAGCCCGCCAGCTGTTTTCCTGACCGCGCAGGTTCCTGACGATGTGCGCGATGGCCCCGGCGTGATAGGCGGCTTGCGAGTCGCGCTCAGGGTCCGGACGGCCCCGCCAAACCTGGGTTTGCAGAGCGCGCCAAAACGACACCGCCTGCGACACCACGTCCGGCCGATAGACGTGCACGTAAACGGGTTCGCTGCCAATCACATCGCGGATCGCCGTACGCAGGCTGTCGCCGGAGCGGTCCGGCAGTTTTGCCGCCCGTTGCAGCAACAGCGGCGTCTGGTTCCACATCAGCTTGCCGCCCCAGACACCGTTGGGTGTGCGCCCGGAACTGCGGATGTGCTCTCGCCACGCGACCGGCGTCGCGGTGTCCGGCGTGCCGGGGTCCAGCGGATCGAGTAATCGCAAGATCGACTCGTCCTCGACTCCGGCGAACCACTCCCGCGGCTGTGGCGCCATCCCGGTGGTCGGCAGGTACTGAAAGAACTCTTGCGGTTCCCCGGCGCATCCCGTCGCGCGCAGCGATTCCACCAGCAGCGTGCTGCCGCTGCGCTGCGTGGCAAGCACCAGATAAGCCATCGCTGCGCAGGACATCCGATGAGCCTAACCGCAATTCACCTTCGCGGTGACCAGACGAATTACCTTCACGTTGACCACAACTATTGATCGGCAGGCGTGCCTTCCTCCTCGATGCCGCGGTCGACGGCGATCGCCGACCGGCTACTCGGCGTCGTGCGATGGATCCGCAGATACGTTTCGGAATAGCGCACTGCGATGCGGGTACCGGCGAAGTCCGATGGGATGACGTCGCCGGTCCGCTGCCGCCAATCGTGGAGGCGGACAGCCAGATCGGCTGCGATCGCGTCCATGCCCGTGTCGTCACCGGCCAGCAGGTTGGTGGTCTCGGTAGGGTCGGTGCGCAGATCGTAGAGTTCGCGCTCCGGACGCGGCCCCTTGACGAACGGCGCGACAGCGACTCCGGACGGGCTTTCCGCGATATCCCACGGCAGGTCGAGCATTGGCCGGGCTACGTAATTCTCGATGTAGCTGTATTCCTTGGTACGAATCGCGCGAATTGGGTCGAACGAGTCGTGATACGTCTTCGTGGTGTACACGTAATCGCGGACCGGTTCGGTGTGCGGGTCCGGCGTGAGTAGGGCGCGCGCGTGTGACACACCGTCGACGTCGGCCGGAACGTCGAGACCCAACAGGCCGAGCAGCGTCGGCACCAGGTCGACCCCGCTGAACAGTTCGTCGTAAACCTGGGGGGCCACGGCCCGGTTGGTGGGTGGGCGGATGATCATGCCAATGCCGGTTCCGGCGTCGTACAGCGTGGATTTCGCCCGGGGGAATGCCGGGCCGTGATCGGTGAAGAACACCACCCAGGTGCTGTCGTCCAACCCGGTTTCGGCCAATGTGTCCAGCAGCCGGCCGACTGCGGCATCGGCCGTGGCGATCGCCCCGTAGAAGTCAGCAAGGTCGCCGCGAACCTCGGGGGTATCGGGCAGGTAGTCAGGAGGGTCGACGTCCGCGCTGTCGGCCGGCTCGTAGCGGTCCCGCGGGTAGGGCCGGTGGGTTTCGAAGAACCCGGCGGTCAACAAGAACGGTTGGCCCGGAAGGTCCTCGGCGGCCTCCCACAGCCATTCCGCGGCCTTGTCCACCACATACTCGCAGTACGAGTTCGACACGTCGAACTCGTCGAAGCCCAGCCGTTTCGGATAGGACGTTTCGTGTTGCATCCCGAAAAGTGCTGAGTACCAGCCGGATTCGGTTAATATCTGCGGAAGGGTCCGGACTCCGGCGCGGTATTCCCAGCCGTGATGGGCCAGGCCGACCAGCCCATTGCTTTGCGGGTAGCGGCCGGTGAACAGTGATCCACGCGACGGCGAGCACAGCGGCGCCGTCGCATGGGCCCTGGTGAACAGGATGCCCTCGGCAGCAAGCCGGTCCAGTCGTGGGCTGGATACATCCGGGTGGCCGTAGGTGCCGAGATAGCGCCCCAGGTCGTGCCAGTGCACGATCAGCACGTTGTCTTTTTTGCCCGCATCCTCGCCCGTCGTCATTCGCGTCACCTCTCACCTTTCCTTGCGACCGGCGACGATACCGCAGCCAGTTGCGGTGAACCTAGGTGTGCCGACAAGCCAGAAAAAAAGGAGATGACCTCCTATTGATTCATCACAGGCGAGGACGGCACCGACGGCTGACCCCATCGGTTCTCGCAGACGAACTCCGACAGCGGTCGCGCGAAGGCCCAGCCGTCCAGTTCTAACGCAGGCCGATCAGGAAACTCCGGCACCGGGCCCAGGCACAGGATGGCCACCGGCTCGGCATCGGCGGGCATTGCCAGCAGTGCCGCCAACCGTTGCGGATCGAACAGGGAAACCCAGCCCATGCCGAGGCCTTCGGACCGAGCTGCCAGCCATAGGTTCTGGATTGCGCACGCCACCGACGCGAGATCCATCTGCGGTAGCGTTCGCCGGCCGAACACGTGTCTCTCGCGGTTGTCGCACAGCGCCACCACGAGGAGTTCAGCGCACTCGAGAATGCCCTCGACCTTCAGCGCCAGAAACTCCTCGGCCCGCTCTCCCAGGGCTGCGGCGGTGAGCGGGCGCTCTTCGTCGACGAGTGCGTGAATGCGTCTCCGCAGCAGGTCATCGGTGATCCGGATGAAGCGCCACGGCTGCATCAGGCCGACGCTGGGCGCCGCGTGCGCGGCTTGCAACAAGCGCGCCAGCACATCGGATCCCACCACGCCGCCGGGTACGAACCGGCGCATGTCGCGCCGTTCGGAGATCACCCGGTACACGGCCCGCCGCTCTTGCGGATTGAACGCCTGATCGGTCACAAAGTCATCGTAGAAAATCCGCGTTAGCGTAATCGTGTCGATGAGACGGACCTGAAGAACACCAAGAAAGGGAGTGTTCCGTGAAGCTTTCCGACGCACTCGACCAGCTGCCCACCGATCGCGCTGCCAGACGCGTCTACGGCGAGCCCTATGAGACCCCCGACGGCGCTACCGTCATCCCCGTTGCCAAAATCCGCGGCCGAAGCCCTGGTTCCGACAACAACGCCCAGGACGACCAAGGCGCGGCTTTTGGCTTCAGCGCGGTGCCGCTCGGTGTGTTCGTCGTGCACGGGGGCAAGGCTTCCTGGGTGTCTGCCGTTGATGCGAACCGGATTGCGCTGATCGGAGTGCTCACCGGCCTGCTAGCGGCGGTGATCGGCAGCCTGGCGGTGCTTCGACAGCCGCCCTGGCCGCGGATCACGATCACGGGCTATAAGTAACGCCGACCGCGCGGAAGACGTATTCAGGCGGCATGTCGAACGCCAGCGATCGCCGTGGCAGGCCGCTGAGCACATCGGCGGGGATGGTGGCCTTGTAGTGCAGCGACAGTTCGCCGCTGAACTTCTCGTCAACCTCGGCGACATTGAGATCGACCTGCAAGCCCGTCGACGAAATCTCGGCTTTCGCCGCGCCGGTCTGCGGCGCATCCCAGCGCACGTCGGCGGTCGGCCCGGCCAGCTTCGGCAGCATTGACAGCGTCGCCAGCACCCGCTGGTTGGTGAAGACCAGCGAACCCGAGTAGCTGGCCACGCTGTGCGGCAACCGCACACCTGGGATGACGCCGCTGAATCGCCGGGTCACCGCGACGTAGTCGGCAAGATAGACAAGGCCCTCTGCCTCGACCTGAGCACGCAGATCGTCGGGTAACTTGCCGATGCCGAACATCCTGCGGACAAAGACCGCCATAACGCCAGTATGACTGGCGTATCACGAGGGTCCGCGGCTGCGCGTGGTGAGGCCGCTAAGTCGTCGCCGCTGCGCGGCTGGTATCGGTTAGTGATGACCCGCCCGCGGACCGCCCTGGCCGTTGCTGCCGCCCTGGCCGCCGTCGTGGTTTATGCGGTCATGTGGGTGGGCTACTGCCAGAACTGGAATTGGCTGCACAGCGTCGACTGGTCGTTGTTGAACGCGGCGCACGACGTTGCGATCAAGCACCCGGTGTGGGTGCGATTTTGGGCTGGGGTGTCCTTCGCACTGGGTCCGGTCCCGTTGCGGTTGCTGGGCATGGTGGCCGCGGTGGCCGCGCTGGTGAAGCGCAACGTGCGGACGGCGCTGGTGCTGTTGGCCTGTGCGCCGCTGAACGGATTCGTGACGTCGGCGGCCAAGGGTCTGTCGAACCGCCCGCGACCGCCGACCATGCTGGTGGCCGCAACCTCTACGTCGTTTCCTTCGGGACACGCGCTCGAGGCGACGGCCGCCTTGCTTGCCCTGCTGAGCCTGCTATTGCCGATGCTGAGCCGGACGGTGGGCCGCGTCGCGATCGCGCTGACGGCGCTGAGCCTGCTGTCGGTCGGGATTGCCAGGGTCGCGTTGAACGTGCACTACCCGTCCGATGTGATGGCCGGCTGGTCGCTGGGATACCTGTATTTCCTGTTGTGCCTGTTGGTATTTCGGCCCTCCCCAAGCGCGCCGAGCACCAGCGGTAAACACGCGTCTGAGCTCGCTAAAGCCCGCTAAACCGGCGCTGCGCCGGTTGATCACAGGGCAGTGACCCAACTGGGTCTTAAGCTTTACTTGACCTTGTGGTTGGCGTCACCTGACGATTGAATCCATGCGCCGACTGCTAGCTCTGCTGTGCGCTGCGGCGTGCGTGCTGTGTGCCTCGCTTGTGCTGGCACCGATAAGTGGTGCGGCCGGGACTCCCTGGTTTGCGAACTCGGTTGGCAATGCCACGCAAGTGGTTTCGGTGGTGAGTACCGGCGGCTCAACCGCGAAAATGGATATCTACCAGCGCACCACCGCCGGTTGGCAGCCGCTCAAGACCGGCATTCCCACTCACGTCGGTTCGGCGGGCATGGCGCCGCAGGCCAAGAGCGGGGTTCCGGCCACCCCGATGGGCGTATACACCCTCGACTCCGCATTCGGCACCGCACCGAATCCGGGTGGGGGACTGCCATACACCCAAGTCGGGCCCAATCATTGGTGGAGCGGGGACGCCAGCAGCCCCACCTTCAACACCATGCAGGTGTGCCAGAAGTCGCAGTGCCCGTTCGATACGGCCGACAGCGAAAACCTTCAAATCCCGCAGTACAAGCACGCGGTGGTGATGGGCGTCAATAAGAACAAGGTTTCGGGCGGCGGTTCCGCGTTCTTCTTCCACACCACCGACGGTCGCCCCACCGAGGGCTGCGTGGCGATCGACGATCCCACGCTTGTGTCGATCATCCGTTGGCTGCAACCCGGTGCGGTGATCGCGATCACCAAGTAGCATGGGCGTCAGGCCAGCGCGCGACCTGGTTTGATCTTAAAGTTCATGCCCGCCAACGACATTGTCGCATCGTAGGTACGGTCGTAGCCGGTGGCGCTGATCTTCCAGCCGTCATCGGTGCGCCGGTACTGGTCGCGGTAGAAGGCCGCGCCGATCAGCATGAAATCGAAATCGGCGACGATAACGCGGTCTTGCAGATACCAATTGCCCGATGCGGTATCGCCGGTCACGATGATTTCCGGATGGGTCACCCGGTGTTCGGTGATGACGTTCGAGCCAAGCGCTGAGCGCATGTAGTCCACCAGATCGGTGCGGTTGGTGAAATGCAGCTCTTCACCGATCGACGGTCCGTAGTCGGCGGTCACATCCTCGGCAAGCGTGTTGGCGAAGTCGTCCCAGTGCTTGGTGTCCAGCGCGCGTAAATAGCCATATTTGACCTGCTTGATAGCTTCGACGTCGGATATGTTGGCGGCGTAATCGTGAAGGCTCATCACGTCATTGCAACACATCGGGCGGGTCGTCTCGCCGTCCGGCCGAGCGGTGCAGGTAGTGGGTGACCATATCGATCAGCGCGCATCGCTCCCGATGCCAGTCGATCGGGGTGCCGACGATCATTTGCGCCAGCACCACGCCCCGCAGTGCGGCCCAGATCACTTCGGCCACACCGTCATTCGCTGGGTCCTCGGTTATCAGCCGACCGAGCTGGCCGATCGCGGAGTTCATTTCGAGCAAATGGCGCCGCGAGGCCTCGCCCGGGCCGCCACGGGTGGCCCGCAGGATTTCGAAGGCGGCCGTCGAAGTCGGGCTGCTGTAGCAGCTCCAGGCGGTGTCGATGACGACCTCGATGCGCTCGCGCAGCGGTAGTTGGCTGACATCGGCCGACGACAGGCTGTCGACCAGCCTGGCCACCCCGTCGTTGACGACAGCCATCAGCAGGCCGTTGCGGTCGCCGAAGTGATACTGAATGACCCCCCACGTCACGCCCGCGCGTTCGGCTACGTGCTTGGCCGTCGCGGCGGCGAATCCTTCCTCGACGATGCAGCGGACCGTCTCGTCGATAATCTTCGCCCGAGTGTCGTCGCCGCGTTTCCGCGGCGCGCTGGTGCGCCTGGTGGGGCTGACGGAGCGGCCGGACGTCTGGCCCGCGGCAATGGACATTGTTGACTTTATAACATAGTCATGACTATTTTTGGGCGGGTGAGCCAGTCCCGATTCGCGCAGTTGTCCCGTCAGGAGCTTGCCGTACTGGTGCCCGAACTGCTGTTGATCGGGCACATGATCGACCGCTCCGGCATGGCTTGGTGCATTAGTTCGTTTGGTCGCGAGGAGATGGTGCAGATCGCCATCGAGGAGTGGGCGGGCGCCAGCCCGATCTACACCAAGCGCATGCAGCGGGCGCTGAACTTCGAGGGCGACGACGTACCCACTATCTTCAAGGGCCTACAGCTCGACATCGGCGCTCCGCCGCAATTCATGGATTTCCGCTACACCATCCACGACCGCTGGCACGGCGAATTCCACCTCGACCACTGCGGCGCGTTGCTCGATGTGGAGCCGATGGGCGAAGAGTATGTGTTCGGGATGTGTCACACCATCGAAGATCCGACGTTTGACGCCACTGCGGTGGCGACCAACCCGCGCGCGCAGATGCGTCCCATCCATCGGCCGCCGCGAGTGCCGTCGGATCGGCATCCGCACTGTGCCTGGACCGTCATCATCGACGAGTCCTATCCCGAGGCCGAGAGCATCCCTGCGCTCGACATCGTACGTGAAACTCGCGCTGCGACATGGGAACTCGATCCAATCGATCGGTCCGACGAGGGGCAGGCGGATTACTCGGGGCCGTTGCTGTCCGATTTCGACTTCGGCGCCTTCTCGCGCTCGGCGCTGGTCCGGATGGCCGACGAGGTCTGCCTGCAGATGCACCTGCTCTATCTGTCGTTCGCGATCGCGGTGCGGGCACGCGCCGCCGACGACGCCGAAGCCGTTTCGGTGGGCACCCGCGGCCTGATCGGCCTGGCCGGCCTGGCCGCCGAACGCATTCACCGCGCGCTGGGGTTGCCCGGTGGGATCGAAGGAACGCTCAGGGTGCTCGAGTTGCATCCGCTGCTCAATCCCGCGGGCTACGTCGTGGCAGAAGTATCGGAGAACCGGCTGGCGGTGCACCGGTCGCCGGCCCACGACGACGGCGCCTGGATATCGCTGTGCTCACCCGAATCTGTGCAGCCGCTGCAGGCGATCGCGACCGCGGTCGACCCGCACATCGAAGTTCGGGTTAGCGGTGCGAATACCGATTGGACCGCAGATCTGGTTAAGACCGATACCCCGGCGGTCGAACTGCCAGAGGTTTCGGTCGCGAAAGTCAGTGGCGGATCGTCATTCCAGTTCGAGCCGAGGCGTTCGCTGCCGCTCACCGTGGTGTGAACTCATCCGATTTGTCAAGGTGTTTGCGATACCACTTCGGTGACACAATCGCATCGAGCGCGTACCGATAATGTTGCAACCCATCGGCTTTCCGCGTGTCCGTGGTTATCGTTAACGCTGGCCACCGACCCCTATAGACGAAAGTATTCGCTCTATGTACGACCCACTTGGGTTGTCGATCGGGACCACGAACCTGGTCGCCGCGAGTAACGGAAGTTCACCGGTAACACAGCGTGCTGTACTTACCCTTTACCCGCACTGCGCGCCGAAAGTGGGTGTGCCCGCCGAGAACCCGAATCTGAACGAGCCCGGCGTGCTGATGAGCGGCTTTGTGGAGCGCATCGGCGATTCGGTGGCGCTGGTATCCAGCGACGGATCGGCTCATGACCCGGATCTCCTGATGGTCGAAGCCCTGGACGCGATGGTGCTCGCCGCCGGCGCGGACGCGGCTTCCTCGGAGATCTCGATCGCCGTTCCCGCGTACTGGAAACCCGCTACGGTGCAGGCGCTGCGCAACGGGTTACGAACGCACCTGGGCTTCGTCCGAAGCGGTATGGCGCCCCGCCTGGTCTCGGATGCGATCGCGTCGTTGACCGCGGCGAACGCGGAGCTGTGCCTCGCGGCGACTGGCGTGGTCGGACTGCTCGATTTCGGTGGCACCGGCACGTCTGCGACGCTGGTGAACCTCGCGGGAGATTTCGAGCTCGTCAGCCCCACAATGCGTTACGCGGATTTCTCCGGCGACGAGATCGACCAAGCGTTGTTGCTTCGCGTCTTCGAAGAGCTGGGACACGGCAGCGGTATCGATCCGGCCAGTACCGCCGCCGTCGGTCAACTCGCCCAGCTCAGGGAGCAGTGCCGCGCGGCCAAGGAGCGGTTATCCACAGAAATGGTGACCGAATTCGCCGCTGAGCTCGGCGGGCGCCGCTGCAGCATGAAGCTGACTCGAGACGAGCTGGGGGATTTGATACAGGACCGGCTGACCGGCTTCATCTATGCGTTCGACGACATGCTGGTGCGCCACCGCAAGAGCTGGGCAGACCTTTCAGCAGTTGTCACGGTCGGCGGCGGGGCCAGTATTCCGCTTGTCACTGAACGTCTTTCGGTGCACTCCCGCAGACCGGTCGTGTCACCGTCGCAGCCCGCTTTCGCGGCTGCTTGCGGCGCGCTGCTGCTTGCTTCTCGCGGTGAGGAGCTGGATATCCGGACACGCACGTCCATCGGGCTGCTTACCGCGGCTGCCGCCAACGATGTCATCGAACTGCCGGCCGGCGACGTGCTGGTGATCGACCACGAGGCGCTCACGGATCGCGAGTTGGCTTGGTCGCAAACCGATTACCCCGGCGACGTGCGGGTGGCGTACACGCCCGACGGCTACGACGAAGACGGTCCCGCCGGCTGGTCAATGCGCCTGAACGTGATCGATCCACCCAGAGCACGGCGGTGGCGGCGCTTCCGCCTGTCGCAGGTGATCATTGGGATGAGTGCCCTGGTGGCCATGACCGCGATCGGCGGTGTGGCCTACACATTGGCGGGCGTTGAGAACCGCGAAGCTCCCCCAGTGCCCACAGTCACGCCCCTGCCGGCGCCGCCGGTCAGCTCGCTGGTGCCAAGCCCGGTCCCTCCGCCTCCCACGGCCGTACCGCCTCCGCCCAGCGCTGAGCCGGTTCCCAGCGCTGCGCCGCCACCGCCACCGCCGCCACCGCCCCCGTCGGCGCCTCCGCCGCCGCCACCGCCGGTGATTGTGACCACACCCCCGCCGCCGGTGATGACCACGAGGCATCCTCCGCCTCCGCCGCCGTCGACGACTCAGCCGCCGACCACGACGGCCATGACGACGACACCTCCGCCCCCGCCGTCGACGACTCAGCCGCCCGCGACGGCTCAGGCGCCGACTACCACGTCGACGGTGCCGATGACGACGGAGTGGATCCACGTTCCGCTCATACCGGTGCCGATACCGGTCCCGGTTCCGCAGAATCAGGCTCCTCAGGCTCCCCAGGCGCCGCAGTATCCGCAGTATCCGCAGAACTCTCAGAATCCGTTCCTGAGTCCGCGCTACTAGTCACATCGTGTGACCTCGATCAACCGACGAGCGCATCCGGCCGCACGCGAGTAGCGTGGTGGCACCCAGGTCGGGCTGGGATCTGCTGTTTTGATGCCCCCTCGGAGATGCTTTGGAGGCCTTGGAGGCGCACGTGGATATTGTTCTCGGAGTATCGATGGCACCCACGACGGTGCGCTTGGTGCTCATCGAGGGCCAGAACGCCGACGGTGTCACCGTCGAACAGGACGACTTCGAGGTTGCTGCCAAAAAGGACTCGGCAACTTCTGCTGCGGCCGACCAGGTGATTGCCGCGATTGTCGGCACCCTCGAAGGCGCAGCTGCGGGTGGCTATCGGTTGACATCGACCGGGGTGACCTGGACGGACCCCGCAGGGGTCGCCCCGCTGCGCGATGCACTTGCCTCCCACGACGTCGGCAGCGTCATGCTGGTCTCCCCATTGCTCGCCGCGGCCGCATTAGCACAGGCGGTGGGTCATGCGATCGGTTATGAGCACATCGCGATGTTGTTCGTCGAGCCCGACAGCGCGACGCTGGCCGTTGTCGACGTCGCCGACGGTTCGATCGTCGATATGCACCGGCAGCCCTTAGCAGGAGCCCGCCAAGGGGCCAGGGCGGCGGAGCTGGCGCACATGGTTGCCGGTCTGGATGCGCCCGGATCGCGGGCAGACGGTGTGTTCGTTATCGGCTGCGGAGTCGATGTGGTCGCGATCAAGGCCACACTCGAGGCGGTGACCGCACTGGAAGTGAGCGTGTCTGAGGAGCCCGACATGGCGCTGGCCCGCGGGGCAGCACTGGCGTCGGCGAACGCCCCGCTGTTCGCGTCGTCGACGGCCGCCCTGGCCTACGCGCTGGACCCGGGTACCGGAGAGGTGAACCCCCGCGGCCTCACTCCGACCTACCTCGATCTCAGCGCCAATGCCGTGGGCGAAGGTGTCCTCGCCTACAGCGCCCTCGAGGACGCGGAAGACGACAAAACCCCGCGCAGGCGCCGGCCGTTCCTGCTGGCCGGTAGCGCGCTGGCGGGGATCTCCGCCGTCGTGGCTGGGGTTTTGCTGGTTTCGCTGACGTCTGACCGGCCGACGTCCGCTGTGCAGCACAAGCCACGCGTAAGCGTTGCCACGCCGGCGAAGCAAGTGCCGGCTCAACTACCGAGCAAGCCGCCGGAGGCGCAGTCGCCTGCTCCCAGCTCTCCGCCGCCGGAGCCCAAAGCGGAGGTGGCTGCTCCGCCTTCACCGCCGCCGGTGGCGCAGGAGACCCCGCAAACCCCGGTGAACATCGCGCAGGCGACACCGCCCCGTCGCGTACCCACGCGGCGAGCGCCGGAGTACGTGCCCACACCGGTGAACCAAGCGCCGGCGCCGGCGCCGGCCGCCCCGCCGCCGCAGCCTGCCGCGGTGCCCGCACCGCCGCCCGCAGCCCCGGTGGAGCCCAGGCAGCCGCCGATGACGATGTACCTGCACTTGCCGTTCGTCACGGTGCCGATTCCGATCACCCCACCACCGCCGCCGCCGGCCCCGCCGCCGCCAGCCCCGTAGTTCCTGGGCAGGCGGGCATGGCAGATGGTGTGGACTGAGCGCACACTGGGCAATGACGGTACGAGCTGCAAGGAGGTCGCGTGGGCGAGTACGGTGCGTTCGGATTCGATCCCGACGAGTTCGATCGAATGATCAGGGAGGGCAGCGAGGGACTGCGCGACGTGTTCGAGCGGATCAGCAGGTTCGTCGGCGCTCCCGGTGCTCGGTCAGGTTGGTCGGCGTTCTTCGAGGACCTGTCACGGCGGCCCCGCTCCGCGCCGGAGACCGCCGGCGAGGCCGGTGACGGCGTGTGGGCCATCTACACGGTGGACGCCGACGGCGGCGCCCGCGTCGAACAGGTTTATGCGACCGAACTCGACGCGCTGCGGGCAAACAAGAACAACTTCGATCCCAAGCGCAAAGTCCGCTTCTTGCCGTACGGCATCGCGGTCAGCGTCCTCGACGATGATTCGGAAGAGCCGACCTAACCCGGGGATTCCCGTACGTTCCCACTAACGGGGAATTCGTCGGAGGGTCGAGAGGTGACGGCAACATCGTCGGTGTGCCACGTGTGCGGCTCAGAGCCACGCAAGGGTGCGCGGTTCTGCGATGCCTGCGGCTCTCCACTGACGCTGGTCGCTGAGCCGGCCGAATACAAACAGGTGACCGTCCTATTCGCCGACGTGGTGCGGTCGATGGATATCGCCGCATCTTTGGGTCCCGAGCGGCTGCGCGAGGTGATGACCGAGCTCGTCGATCAGTCGGCAACCGTGGTGCAGCGCTATGGCGGCACCGTGGACAAGTTCACCGGAGACGGGATCATGGCGTTGTTCGGGGCGCCAATCACGTTGGAGGATCACGCATTTCGCGCATGTCTCGCGGCTCTGGACATCCAGCAAGTTGTTCGGCAATTGGCGGTCGAGGTGGGCCGCCGGGACGGGATCGACTTGCGATTGCGCGTCGGGCTGAATTCCGGTCGAGTGATCACCGGCGAGGTCGGCGCCACCCACCTCGGTTACACCGCAGTCGGTGAACAGGTGGGCATGGCCCAGCGGATGGAATCGGTGGCACCGCCGGGCGGTGTCATGCTCAGTGAGACGACCGCAAGGCTCGTCGAGGATCGAGTTGTCCTGGGCGAGCGCGAGACTGTGCACATCAAAGGTTTCGCCACTGCCGTGCCGGCGCGGCGTCTGCTGGGCGTCGATAGCGAGCATCGTCGGAAAGCCCGTCGTGAGTCCCGGCTGGTCGGACGCCAACGCGAGAAGAGCGCCGTCACGGAATTGCTGGACCAGGCCGGTCGCGGCGAGGGAACCGTGATCACGGTGACTGGTCGGCCGGGTGTCGGAAAGACCAGGTTGGTCCGTGAGTCGGCAGCGACGGCGCGTAGTCGTGGTTTCGAGGTGTTCGTCACCTACTGCGAATCCCACACTCGCGAAATCCCATTCCATGTCATCTCGCGGCTGTTGCGCGCGGTTTTCGGTCTCGGCGGTCTCACCCTCGAGGTGGCGCGTGCGCGGGTCCGCAGCGAAATCCCCGAAGCGGGTGTCGAGGATCTGGTTCTGCTCGATGATCTGCTCGGCATCCGCGACCCCGATGTGCCGTGCCCTGATATCACTCCGGACGCTCGGCGTCGTCGTCTGGTCGACCTCATCAACACTGTTTCGCTGGCACGTCCGGAGCCTGCGATTTACGTCATTGAGGACGCTCAGTGGATTGACAGCGTCAGTGAGTCGCTGCTTGCCGACTTCGCGGCGGCGGTACCCGGAATGCGGGCGACGCTGGTCGTCGCCTACCGCCCCCAATATTCGGGGACTCTGTCACGTATCCCCGGGGCACGTCTCTTCACGCTTGCGCCGCTGAGTGAGTCGCACATCGCTGAGTTGATCAAAGAGCTGCTGGGCGAGGATCCTTCGGTACTCGGACTGGCCACGGTGGTGGCCAACCGAGCGGCGGGCCTACCCTTCGCTGCCGAGGAAATCGTGCGCGACCTGGCTGAGCGGGGTGAACTCGAGGGCGGTCCGGGCGCCTACGTATGCGTCCGGGAAGTGCGCAATATCCGCGTACCGGCCAGTCTGCAAGGGATCATCGGCGCCCGCATCGATCGGCTCAGCGCCGCGGCGAAGCGCACGTTGCACGCCGCGGCCGTCATCGGCGCACAGTTCGACACCGAATTATTGAAGTGTCTGCTGGGCCCAGTCGATGTGACGCCGCTGGTTGAGGCGGCACTCGTCGAACAGGTTGCATTCACGCCGCACGCAACATACGCGTTCTGCCATCCGCTTATTCAGGCAGTGGCATACGAATCCCAATTGAAGGCCGGGAGAGCCGAGCTGCACCGCCGGGTGGCCACGGTGTTGCAACGAACGTACGGCGAGTTCACCGGTCAGGAGGCCTCGATCGTCGCTACCCAGTACGCGGCCGCCGGTGATCTGCGGGATGCATACGACTGGTACATGCAGGCGGCGACTTGGTACGGTGCGCGTGATATCCGGGCAGCCCGGGCGAGCTGGCAACAGGCGCTACGATTCGCCGACCGGCTGCCCGACGATCACCCGGATCGGCTGGCTATGCAGATCGCCCCACGCGCTCTTTTGTGTGGCAGCGCTTTTCAGGTGGGCGGCACGCCCGCCGACACCGGCTTCGACGAATTGCGCGAGCTCACTACCGCGGCCGGCGACAAGAAGTCGCTTGCGGTCGGAATGGCGGGTCACCTCACCACGCTGACGTTCAACTCGCATCATCGGAAAGCGGCCGGCATGGCGTCGGAGTTTGCCACGCTCGTCGAGTCGATCGGCGATCCGGCGATGACGGTCGGGCTGTTTTACGCTGCCGCCCAAGCCAAGTGGGAAGCCGGTGAAGCCGCCGAAAGTCTGCAGTTGGCCCAGCGGGTCGTCGATATCGCTGACGGCGATCCCACCATGGGTGACTTCGTGATCGGATCTCCTCTGGCATGGGCGATCACGCTCAAAGGAGCGGCCGGAATGTTCCTGGGACGGCGCGGATGGCGAGACGATCTCGACGAAGGCATTGCGCTGGCCCGGTCCACTGACGCGACCACCCACCCCTTTGCGCAGCTGTACAAGTATGCGGCCGCCATCCAGAACGGTGCCGTGCTGCCCGGTGCCGAAGATGTGGCGCAGACAGCGGAGTCGCTGGAAAAGGCGCAACGGTCCGGGAACAACACGGCAGTCACATACGCGCTGATGAATCAAGCCACCGTTTTGATCCACAGCGACCCCGGACACGGGGCGGACGGCTTCGAATTTCTGACCAGGGCGCGACAGATGATTGTGGACGAACAGCTCACCGTGGCGCTACGGCGAATGTCCGATATCGAATTTGCCCGCGAGCGCGCGAGATCGGGGGATCTCGGCGGCGCGATCGATCTGGCCACAACAGTTCTCGTTGAGCAGTTCGACACCGGAGAGATGATCTTCCGCGGGCCTGCCACAGCGGCGCTGGTCGAAGCGCTGTTGTCGCGCGGCTCCACTGCCGACGTCAGGGACGCCGAACGGGCCGTCGACAGACTCACGGCAGTACCGACCGAGCCCGGATTCGTGCTACACGAGCTTCCGGTACTGCGGCTACGGGCCCTGCTAGCCCGGGCGCATGGCGATGAGCGCGGCTATCAGCAATTCCTGGGGCGCTTCCGGGCCAGGGCACAACAGACCGATTTCGCGGGATATCTGGTGCAGGCCGAAGCGATGGCTAGCGCCTGACGCGGTCAGCCCTGCTGGACCACGTTCGAATCGCCGGCATTGCTGATCTTCGGCGTGCCCGAGTGGTAGGTGACCTTGTTGTTGAAGCCGGAGGCGTCGATGGTGTCGACGGCATCGACGGTGATTGAGTTTTGGACGCCCGACACGGAGAGGCTTGCGCAATGGCCTGTGATCACAACGGTGTTGGCAACCCCGCTGACGCTGACGATGCTGTCGTTGCAGGCGATCGTTCGATTTTCGTTGATACCGGAGATGCTGAGGTTGCCACCCGGCGGTGGGGCAGGTGACGTCGATGGTCTGGATGTTTGAGTCCTAGTGGCCGGCGGGGCCGGGCCACTCGGGGTGGTCGCCGGCGAACTAACGGCCCCCGGAGATGGTCGGGGGGACTGGATGATCGACCGGACACCGGAAAGCTGGTGTGCAGCGAAGGCGGCGATGCCCCCCGCGAGCGCTACCACGCCGATGGCGATGACCGTGCCCACGATCCACCACATCCGGTTGCCCGACGGGGGTTTCGGCGGTGGCCCGGCAAACGGGCCGCCATAGGCCCACGGGCTTGGTGGCGGGGGTCCCGTTGGGCCGGGTGGGTAAGCCTGACCGGCGGGCTGCGAGCTTCCCTGTTCGGACGCGCGTGCCGCGTCGGCCAGTGGGCGCTCGAGTTCGCGGATCCGGTCTTCCGGGTCTTCCTGCCGTTCCATGCACCGAATATGCCATTCCATTCGGTGGTTTCGGCCTTTTCGGTAGTTTCAGCACCGTGCCCGACTTGCCGAACCGCCAGATCGTGTTGCGTCGCCGCCCCACCGGGCTGGTCCAGCCCGCTGACACCGAGCTGGTCACCACGCCGGCACCCGAGCCCGCCGAGGGTGAGGCGCTGGTCCGAACCACCTACGTGGGGCTTGACGCCGCGGTCCGGACCTGGCTGAACGACCAGCCGGGCTACCTACCACCGGTGCAGCTGGGCGAGGTCATCCGGGCCGCTGGGATCGGCGAGGTCGTGGCGTCGCGCTGTGACGCCTACCAGGTCGGCGATGTCATCACTACGCTGACGGGCTTTCAGGAGTACGTGATCGTCCGCGACGACGTGTTCAGCACACCCATCCCCGGCAAGGCCACGGTTGACCAGCTGGCGGTGATGTCGGTGTACGGCCCGACCGGGGCCACCGCCTACATCGGGATGACGGACATCGGCCGGCCCCAGCCGGGGGAGACAGTGGTGGTCTCGGCGGCCGCGGGCGCCACCGGGTCGGTGGCCGGGCAGATCGCCAAGATCGCCGGCGCCCGGGTGGTGGGCATCGCGGGCGGGCCGGAGAAGTGCCGGGCGGTGGTGGAGGACTTCGGGTTCGACGCGTGCATCGACTACAAGAACGACGACCTGGCGGCGGCGCTCAAAGTGCATTGCCCCCGGCGGGTCAACGTTTACTTCGACAACGTTGGTGGGCCGATCCTGGATGCAGTGCTCGGGCGCCTGGCTACCAAAGCACGGGTCGTGCTCTGCGGCGTCATCTCCAGCTACCTGAGCGGAGAGCACCCGGGACCGGCCAACTACGTGAACCTGTTGTCCAAGACCGCGCTGATGCAGGGATTCAACGCGCTCGACGAGTGGGGCCGCTTCGACGAGGCATTCGCCGCGCTCCGCCAGTGGGAGCACGAGGGCCGGATCAAGCACCGCCAGACCATCTTTGAGGGCATCGAGTCGTGCGTCGAAGCCCTCAACGGCCTATTCACCGGGGCCAACATCGGCAAGATGCTGGTCAAGCTCAGCGAACCCACTTCCCTTTGAGGCGCCTGAGGGTCTAGGTCCTCGCCTAACTCTCTCCCAAGACGCGGTGCAGCGCCTTCTTCGCGTCGGTCAGGGCTTCCAGAACCTTGGTCCGGGTCTCGGCGAGCTGCTGCTTCTGCTCGTCGGTGCCCGTCCAGGTGATCGTGCGAGCCAGCCCGGCGAGTTCGAAGAGTTCCCTGCGGATCTTGAAGACGTCGCCAAACTTGGCCGCCCGCCCCAAGAAGGCGTGCGCGGTCTCGCTGCTGATGCCTCGCCAGGCCAGCACGTTCTTGCCGAGTTCGGTCAGGGTCGCCACGCCATTGTCGACCGTGACCATGCCCCGGCCGGCAAGCAAGCCGATGGCAAGCTCTGCCACGTCTTGCGAAGGGGTAAATGCGCCATCGGTTGCGTCGGACACCCGTTGCACTAGCTGCGCGGCGTCAGCCGGCCCGTCGAGCAGCATCGCCGCGGTCACGAACGCGGCACGTTTGAGACCCTGGCGACCCCAGGGACCGAACCCGCCTCCGAAACCAGGGCCGCCGGGCCCACCATGACCCCAGCCGTGTTTGCCCCAGCCGCCGCCAAAACCGGGGCCGCCAAAGCCGCCGAAGCCGGGTCCACCAAAGCCGCCAAAGCCGGGTCCACCGAAGCCGGGCCCACCGAAGCCCCCGAAAAATCCACCACCAGACATCGCTGTCATTCCTTTCCTGATTGGACCATCAAGCTCCTTGATACCACCGGCTCCGACAATGTCAATGAAATTGATGGTTGCTTGGCGGGGAACCGCTTGGCACCTGCCAGCATGTGGGGCATGAGTCAATCCGACGATGAGCACCCGCCTCACGGTCGAGCAGTAAAACCAGCTCAAACAGCTGCTCTATGCGGCGCGAAACCGCGATGCCTAGCAGTCGGAAGGCGTGAGAAATCCCTGATTTGAGGACGGCACCGGGCGGGCTGCTATCGTCGGTTGTTTATGCCAGAGATGGATCGTCGCCGCATGATGATGGCGGCCGGGTTCGGCGCGCTAGCAGCTGTTATCCCCACCCCGAAAGCAGTGGCGTACCCGTCTCGACCGGATGCACCGGCGCACCGGGTGCCGCTGCTCACCGCGCCGTCGCCTGGCTTCCTCTTCCAGGACGAGTTTGACGGCCCAGCCGGCTCAGCCCCCGATCCGTCGAAGTGGTCGGTGGCGACACACCGGACGCCAATCAGGAACCCGGTGGGGTTTGACAGACCCGAGTTTTGGGCGGAGTACCGCGACAGTCGCGAAAACGTGTTCCTCGACGGCAAATCTAATCTCGTTCTGCGCGCGACGCGAGAGGGCGACAGCTACTTCGGCGGCCTAGTTAATGGCCTGTGGCGGGGAGGCATCGGGACCACCTGGGAAGCCCGGATAAAACTCAATTGCCTCACTACCGGTTGCTGGCCCGCCTGGTGGTTGTCCAATGACGATCCTGGTCGCAGCAGCGAAATCGACCTGATCGAGTGGTACGGCAACGGCGAGTGGCCTTCGGGAACCACGGTCCACGCGAACCCAGAAGGCACGGCATTCGAGACCCACCCGATCGGGGTGGACGGCGGGTGGCACAGGTGGCGAGTCACCTGGAATCCGGGCGGTTTTTACTTCTGGGAGGATTATGTCGACGGCGCGGAACCATACTTCAGTGTTCCGGCGATTGGCATCGAGCATCTGCAATTGCCCATCCGCGAGTGGCCGTTCAACGCTCCCGGCTACACGATGTTTCCAGTCTCGAATCTCGCGGTCGGTGGATCTGGTGGCGGCGACCCCGCGTCGGGTGCCTACCCTGCGGAAATGCTCGTCGACTGGGTACGTGTGTTTTAAGATCCTGGCAAACCATGTGTGCGATGCTCACTGTGTGGTGCGAGATGCGCGCTTCCCCCGCCGCATGGTTTCATAACACCGTTTGCAAAGCTGCCTAGGGGGAATGTTCGAGTCTGACGTCCCGGCGTTTAACGATTGGTGGTGTCTGAGATGGATCGTCGCAGCATGTTGTTGACGACGGGGATCGGCATGCTGGCAGCCGCGGCCGCGATCCGCGTTCCGGAGGCCCAGGCTTACCCGTCACCGCCGGCCGCACCTGCCGATCGGGTGCCACCGCCGGAGGCGCCATCGGCGGGCGGCGCCGGGCCTTACATTTTCCAGGACGAGTTTGACGGCCCGGCGGGCTCAGGTCCCGATCCGGGCAAGTGGACGGTGCAGAGCTGGCAGGACGACGTGTTCCCGCCCGTCGTGGGGATATACCGCAACGATCGCCGAAACGTGTTCCTCGACGGAAATTCCAATCTCGTCCTCTGCGCCACCCAAGAAAGCGGCAACTACTTCAGCGGCAAACTGCGAGGCAACTTTCGAAGCATGATCAACCAAACCTGGGAAGCGCGGATAAAGCTGGACTGTTTGTTCCCTGGCCTATGGTCCTCGTTCTGGGGTGTCAACGAGGATCCGATGCCAGACGGCGAGGTCGACGTTTTCGAGTGGTACGGCAACGGCGCGTGGCCCCCGGGAACCACGGTTCACGCGGCATCCAACGGGAAAACATGGGAAGGGAGATCGATTCCCGGGTTGGTGGACGGCGGTTGGCACACCTGGCGAATGCGTTGGGATGAGGACGGTTTCAAATTCTGGCGGGACTACGTTGACGGCGCGAATCCGTACTTCAGCGTTCCGCCGAAGCCCATACCGGTCCACGGCAACCCTGGCGACATGCGGTGGCCGTTCAACAATCCCGGCTATTGGCTGACTCCCATGTTTACGCTTGCGGTCGGTGGGGTTGGCGCTGGCGATCCCGCCCTAGGTACCTTCCCGGCGTCCATGCTCATCGACTACATACGTATCTGGTGAGTGTTATCGCTCCGCTTTGATGACCTGAACCAGGTTGAACTGCCAGCGCTCGACCAGCCGGAAGCCCAGGCCGTGTGGAACCCCGAAGGCGGGGGCTGCTCCGAAGCGTTCGCCTGGCGGGAGCATTGCGGCCTGCTCGTGAGCGGGCCTCGTCTCGTCGGCTTGGGTGATGATCCATACGACGCTGCAATGGCTTAACGGCTTGGCAACGACCTCCGGTATGAGATTGGTGTCGAAGACGTCGTTGCGGTCCGTTGCACGTTGCCAAAGGGTGAGGTCGACCAGCTTCCGATATGCATTAGGGCGCGCCGCCATCAACGGACGCATCGGGGCTGGCATGAACGTCACTGTGTCGTTGACGAGTAAGCAATCACCCGGTGCTGCCTTCGCGGTGATCAGATCGGCCACTTGGCTGTAGTCCATTCCGTATTTGGCGTACGGGTTGCGCTGCGCCCAAATATAATTGGGCGCTGCAGCGACGGCGAAAAGACTGACCAGAGCTGCCGCCGTCCATGGCTTAACGGCCACGGCGGCGATGCAGGTGCCCAAGGCAAGTGCCATCGCGGGCGCGGTGAAGGATAAATAGCGCGGCGTGTAGATCGGGTGAACCAACGCCGACCAAATCACAATCAGCGCGGTCGGTATCACAAGCCATGTAACGGCTAAGGTCAACAGTTGCCGATCTGCCTCCCCCAGTCGCACGGATGTGCTGAGCCACAAGACAATAGCCGCGGCTACGACCAGAGCCGACAAAATCGCGAACGGGGGGCTTCGTTCGAAATATTGTTGTACCGCCACGTCTTCGAGTGTCCGGCGCCCAATCGGTGCGATCCAACTGATCTGCTGCACTTGCCCGGTGGCTTCGATCAAAAACGGCGTCACAGCGCAACCTGCCAGAACCGACGTGATGGCGAACCGTACCAGTACGGTTCGCGTGCGCGGGAAGACACCGATGAAGACGACGTGTGCCAACAACAACAGCACGAGGTACACGTCGAGCAGAATCGACATCGCTAGGGCGATGCCATAAACCAGCCATACCCAAGCGTTGTCACGGCGCGCGGCATAAACGAGCAGTACCGACAGCCACACGGCGGCCAGCATCGAAACGGCATACGGGCGAGCCTCAATACCTGCCCAGGTCGACCGAGGCAAGATCGCGCAGACAACTCCGGACGTCACCGCAACAGTACGAGACGAGAACTGCTTGCCCAGCACCACTACTCCGGCCGCGGCGCCTCCAATGGCCAGACCGCTTGGCGCGCGGGACCAGAACTCCGTGGGCGGGAAAATTTCGAACCAGCCGTGCATGAGCAGGTAGTACAGGCCGTGTACGGCGTCGACGTTGCCCAACATCCGCCACAACTGACCAAGGGAACGACTGTATGAGGCCGAGATGGTCGCGGCCTCGTCGTACCAGAAAGACGGACGACCGGCGCCGCCCAGACTGACCGCGGCGGCCAACACTCCAACGATCAGAGGGTCCAGCACAGCCGGCGGCGGTGCCAGCAGGTCGCCGCGAAGCGCACCACGGTGCCGCCGTGACTCGCCGGTATGGGAGATGCTCACCGAGCTACCAAGCACGTCTCGCTGAACACCACCGCTATGTTGCCAGAAGCCGACCATGACCTGAGGCATATCTCGATCGGACTATTCGAACGTATGTGCGGCTCCTCAGGTTGTTGTGGGTAGCTTGACCTGCAGTCCGCCGAGGCAGAGGTAGATCATCGAGGTCAGTGTTTGGGCTGAGTGGTGTCCGTAGCCGCGGGCGTTGATGAGTCGGATTTTGGCGTTGATGCCTTCGATGAGGGCGTTGGAGATGCCCAGTTCGATAGCGGTGGTGACTTCTTCGAAGTAGACCTCGAGGCGCTTGGCCAGGTGAACGAAGGCGTTGATGCGGCTACGTTTGGCCGTGGTGATCCAGCGGCGCAGATACTGGCGGGTACCGCCGGGTGGGTGATCGAGGCGGTAGACGTCGCGCAGTTGCTCTTTGAGTGTCCAGGCGCGGCCGATGCGGCGGTTGGTGCGCGCGATCTGGTTGACCAGGGTGCGTTTGTCGTCGGTGAGGTTGTTCTCTCCGGTGCGTAGCGCCCAACGGGTGGCCTTCCAGTCTGGGGTGCTCATCGAGGCTCGGCCGGGCCCGGTGGCGGCCTCGGCATACACCCGGTCCAAGGCCCGGTTGACCCATTGCATGATGTGGAACGGGTCATAACAGATAACCGCTTGGGGAGCATGGGTGCGGGTGGCGCTGCTATAGGCCTTGGAGACATCCATGCTGACCACCTCGATACCTGACAAGATCGAATCCGGTTGGGATTGATAGAAATTCGCCAATGATTCCTCGCTGCGTCCGGGCTGGATGTCGATGACGGTGCCGGTGTCGTGATCACCGACGACGGTCAGGTAGCGGTGCGGGTGGCGGTAGCAGACCTCATCGACACCGATCCGATACAGCGCCTCGAGCCGACGTGCGTCGAGCAGCTCGGCCACCCCGCGGTTGATGATCGCGGTGACGGTTTCCCAGCCGCAACGCATCAGGGTGGCCACCGAGGTGCGGTCGGTGCGCTGGGCCAGCCACAGCACCATGTCCTCGAAATCGCGGGTATGCCGTGCCCCCGGGCGCGCCCAGGGCAACTCCTCGGTGCGCACCCCGCAGTCCGGGCAATCCACCCGGCGGATCTCATAGACCAGCCACAACCGATGCCGGCCCAGGTCCAGGTGCCGCCAGCGGCGTCGCCGCCGGTCGTAGGCCGACCTGCTGAGCATCCCGCATGGGCAGGTCAGCAGCCGGGCGCGCGGGCGCAGGGTGACTTCGACGTCGCGCTCACCGATGACGACATCGGTCACCCACGCCCCGGGGATCTGCAGCAGACGGTTAAATGCAGTACTGACGCGCACGCGGGTCGTCCTCCAGGTTGAGGTTGGTGTGGTAACCCCGAAACCTAGAGCCACACCCCGTGCGCGTCCCTCATTTCATCCGCGAAAAGCCGACAGCCTTAAGCCACAACAAAAACCACCGCTGATCAGCACAAAGGCGCCCACGAAAACCCGTGGAGCGCCACGTATGATCGATCAATGGGTGTGCTCGGGTCGATCGGGTACAACGGCCAGCCGGTCCGCAGCCCGTTTCGGTTGGTGCGTCCGCCGATCCCGGTGCTGGTTGACCTGACGGTGCTCTTTCCGCGCGAGCCGCACCGCTCGGGCCGGTATCAGCCCAACGGTCTGCAGCTGCACAAGGTCGTCGAGGGGCGGCTGAGCTGCTGGGGCATCTGCGAGCAGGGCGACTGGTGGGGGCTGGTGACCTACCCGATCGCGTACGGCTCCAAGCGGAGGACCGTGACGCATTGGGTGCCGGCCTGGACGCTGCGCCGGAAACGCTAGTGGCCCGCCACGGCTGCGGCACTGGCCACGCCAGTCATCCTTTGGCTTTGGCCAGTGGCGGCTGCAGCCGGCGTCCTTGAACGTAAGTTCCGGCGATGGACGTCTCGCGAGTTCTCATCAGCAACCCGAACAACGTCTGGTCACGAGCCATGGTGGCGTCGTCTGACCGCACGCCGCGAGCGATCACGGCCTTGAGTGCCGGGGTGCGATTCGGGTCGACGACGACGAAGTCGGCCTCCTTGCCGACGTCGAAGTTGCCGAAACGGTCCTCCATGTCGAGTGCGCGCGCGCCGCCGAGCGTTCCGATGAACAGCATTTCGGCCGGATGCATGGAAACCCCGGCTTCGCCCGGTTCTGAGATGTGCGCCTTGAAGGCGGCATTGAGTACCTGCGGTATCGGCCATTCATCTCCGCCGCCGAAATCCGTTCCGGCGGAGATGTTTACACCGGAAGCCACCGTCCGCAGCCACGGCATGGTGCCCGACCCGAGGAATTGTTGGGAGATGGGGCAGTGCGAAATCGACGTGCCCGTCTCGGCCATCCGCTCGAGTTCGGAATCTTGGCAGTGCACCGCGTGTGCCAAGATGCTGCGCCGCCCGAGCAGGCTTGATCCGCCGACCTTTGACCCCGGCAGGAATTTGCCGTCATAGGTGTCCAGATAGGTGTTGACCTGATAGGTCTCCTTGGTTTCGTCGACTTCGCCGGTGCCCGGGCGATTGTTCTCGTTGAGGTGGCTGTGGAAGTACACACCGCGATGGCGTACTGAATCATACAGCTCACCAAGGCTTTTCAGTGTCTGCGGGGTCACCGCGAGCGCGAACCGCGGAACGATCGCGACGTGCAACCGCGCGGTCTTCACATTCCCCCCGGTGTCAGCCGCGTGCCACTTGTCGATTTCTTCGCGGACAAGGCGCAGGGCGTCTTCTTCCGACGTCATCAACGGCTCAGCCGCCTTGGGACCGACGGTCTGGATACCGCGGCCGCTGACGAGGCGTAATCCACGACGCTGGGTCTCTGCGAACAAGGCATCTTGGGCGTGTGGAAACGCGGATCCGACGACCATGGCGGCAGTGGTTCCGCTCGCGATGCGCCGGTCACAGAACTCGATCGCCGCCTGTTGAGCGAAGTTCCGGTCGGCGAAGCGGGCTTCCGAGGGGTACATCCACGAGTTCAGCCACTCCAGCAGCTGTCCGCCGTTGTAGGAGTCGCCGGCAAACGTCTGTGGGAAGTGCACGTGGGTGTCGACGAAGCCCGGGAGCAGAAAGCCGGGCCGGTGATCGGACACCATCGCGGCTCGGTACTCGAACGGGACATCTGCTCGCCCGCCGCAGAATGCGATCTTGCCGTCGTCCTCAACCACCAACGCGCCCTCCGGAATTGACACGAGCGCCTTGGCGGCCTCGGTCACCAGCGCAGCGCCTGCGATGTGAAAAATATGCCCAAGGTGAATCCGAGCCACTTGATCTTCCCGTAGTGTTTTTCCTTGAAGGACTTGCTAAGTTTGTTCTGCCTGCTTGTCGCCCAGCCGAGCACCACGAATGTGGTTGCGCCGCAAGTCACATACAACCACCCCAGCCTGTGTCCGCTCGGGAAGAGCGCCGACCGCGGCGTGTAGAGGTCGGGCGTTGGGTCCCCCACAACGCGGGATCATTGCACGGGGGACTTGATCATTGCACGCGATATGCGGTTAATGGTGCTTTCGCGCCAAGCCAGTGCGATGATTGCTGCCCGTGGCAGGAAATTGGGGCTCCGTGCTGAGCAAACTCATTCCCCTCGCGCTGGTCATCGCGCTCTCACCGATCACAGTCATTCCGGCGGTGCTGGTCTTACACGCGCCGCGGCCACGGCCGGCCAGCCTTTCCTTCCTTGGCGGCTGGGTGCTGGGCTTGGCCGCCCTCACCGCGTTGTTCGTCGGGGCCTCCGACCTGCTCGGTGATCTGCACCAGACGCCGCCGACCTGGGCATCCTGGCTGCGCGTGGTCCTGGGGTCGGCGCTGATCGTGTTCGGCGTGGTCCGCTGGCTGACCCGGCATCGCCAGAGCAAAACCCCGGGCTGGATGCGTTCGTTTTCCAAACTGACCCCGGTGCGCGCGGGGGTGACCGGGGCGGTGTTGGTGGGGTTAAGGCCCGAGGTGCTGATCCTGTGTGCGGCGGGCGGCTTGGCCATCGGCACCGGTGGGTTCGGCGTCGCGGGCGGCTTGATATCCGGGGCGTTCTTCGTCGCCCTCGCCGCGTCAACGGTTGCCATCCCCATATTGGCCTATGTCAGTGCTGGTGACCGACTCGACGATGCACTGGAACGGCTCAAAATCTGGATGGAACAAAACCACGCCGTGATGCTCGCGGTCATCCTGATCCTGATCGGTTTACTGGTGCTCTACAACGGAATTCACGCTCTGTACTAGCCCGGTTTACTTTTCCTTAGCCGGGTCGGGGCTGCGGGTCGTGAGAAAAGTCTTGCCGTCCTTGACCGCGACATCGGCGGTCAAGACGACATCAGCGGCGCGCTCTGTCGTCACAGCGTCGGTTCAATGGGAAGATTGCTGCCCATGGCAGGAAGCTGGGGCTCTGTGCTGACCGGGCTCATTCCGCTCGGTCTGGTCATCGCGCTCTCACCGATCACGGTCATCCCGGCGGTGCTGGTGTTACAGGCGCCGCGGCCGCGGCCGAGCAGCCTCGCTTTCCTCGGCGGTTGGGTGCTGGGCCTGGCCGCGCTGACGGCGCTGTCCGTCACGGCCTCCGGCGCGCTCGGCGGTCTGCACAAGTCGCCGCCGACGTGGGCGTCCTGGCTGCGCGTGGTCCTCGGGGCGGCCCTCATCGTGTTCGGCGTCTACCGGTGGCTGACCCGGCATGGCCACACCGAGTCGCCAGGCTGGATGCGTTCGTTTGCCACCATCACCCCGGCGCGCGCGGCGATCACAGCGGCGGTACTAGTGGTGATAAGACCCGACGTGCTGCTCATTTGCGTTCCGGCCGGATTAGCCATCGGCGCCAGCGGGCTGGGCGCCGCCGGTGACTGGATAGCCGCCGCGTTCTTCGTCGCCACCGCCGCGTCAACGGTTGCGATCCCGATACTGGCCTACGCGGCTGCCGGTCACCGCCTCGACGATGCGCTGGCACGGATCAAAGACTGGATGGACAAAAACCACGCCGCGTTGATGGCGGTCATCCTGGTCGTGATCGGTTTGATGGTGCTCTACAACGGAATTCACGCTCTGTAACCCGGTTTACTTTTTCTTGGCCGGGTCGGGGGTGCAGGTGGCGAGGAATGTCTTGCCATCCTTGGCCGCGACGTCGGCGGGGTCGAGCCAGCCGACGCCCTGGAACCAGTAGGTGTCGACCGGGTGCTGCTCGGATCCCTCGATGACCTCGGCGAGATCCGTGCTTGACCCCAAGCCCCCGCCGCCGGGACCGCCATAGATCGAGATGCGCATCGACTCCTCGTTGTGCCAGTCGAAGCCGTCGGGTAGCGGGTCGGAGACCTGCATTCCTGGGTATTCGCCGCCGAGCGTGAGGTGCTCGACGTCGGCCCCACGCTCGGAGGTCAGCACGAGTTCGGCCCGGTTGGGCTCGAACGCGAGAGCGAGACGCTTGACGCCCGTGCACCGCGAGCCGGTCCAGATCTGCAGTTTCCCGTCGGTGACGCGGGCGCCGAAGGCCGGCCGCAGCGACGGGGCGAATGGCGCGTTGGGATGCCAGTCATTGCCACTGTGGCATCCGGCCACAAGGGCCACGACTACCGCGACCTGCGCGCCGCCGCGGCGAGTCACCTGTAGCCCCCATCGGACAGGCCGGCGTCCTCTTCGAGCCTGTTCGTCTTACCAAAGACCCACTCGCGGATGAGTTCCCAGCTGTAGTCCCTGAGCATGCCTACGTAGCCCTTCGCTGCCCATTGTTGACAGTGTCGCTCCTCGTGGTGGAGCACCCGGTCCAAATCGAGGTTGCTTTCGAAAGGCTTGCCCCTGTCGTCGGTGTACCAGGCGTGCCCAGACTGGACGATCTGACGAAGCTGCTCGGCGGGGTCGGCGAGGTCGCCGATGTTGACCATGAAGATGTCGCCCCAGGTGGTGCCGCCCTGCTGGCTGAACTGCTGCTGGATCCAGTTGCCGCCAAGGCCCATCAGCATACCGTTCGGGGTCGTGACGAGGCGTCCTCTGTTGCGGTCGACGAACCCGATGTCCCGGGTGTAGCTCCAGCTGTTCATGTTCTGCCGGTTGATGATCCGTTGAACCTCGGCGGCGGAGTACGGCGTCTCGGGGAAGTCCCCGGGCTGCTTGCCTGCCTTGCCGTAGTCGGTGCCCGCGTTGAGGATGTAGGTCATCAGCACCGCCTTGCGCGCGTCGTTTCCGCTGGTGCCCGGCGGGATGAGGAAGAAGGATTTACCGTCCGGGTCTTTGATCTCCTCCATTTTCTCGAGGACCTGGAAGCTCTCGGGGGTGATGTCGTGCCGTCGGGCGATGTCGCCGACGATTTCCCGGGACACGCCCTGACGTGCGGCGTTTTCGGACCACTTCTTGGACCACTTCTTGGAATAGCCCTCCGCGACCCACCGATTGTGCGGAGCCATTCGCCACGCTCCTTTTGTGTCGCTCAACGCCGGTGAGTTAGCAAATTAAGGTTCGGCCATGCCGTTGTGTCGCTTCCAGCGATGCCATGATCTCGCCAATGCCGTTAGCGAGCGGATCACCGGTGCATCGATCAGTGATTGCGGCACCGAGGCCGGCGTAACCGACAGCTCCTCCCTTCCTGCGCCTCTCAAATCTTCGCAGGCAGCACGCGGCCCTATCACGTCATCCTGGATGCGCCCCGCGAGCCTAATCGCGGCCGTTGCGGCGCTGACAAGACATAGCGGCACCTTGCGGACCGGTGGCTGGTTGTCAGCACCCGTCGGGATTTCTGATGCGCACCGACATTCAGCGCGCACAGGTCGCGGCGGCGGCGCCGTGCCATTGGAAGCGACCACCACGGCACCAGACCGACTTTTGCGCTGGCTTGCCAAGGTGAGAACCGATCGGAATCTGCTGAAACGGTGGAGCCGATGACGGGAATCGAACCCGCGTATTCAGCTTGGGAAGTCGATTTGGTCTTGACCTCGATGTCTTTCAACATCCACGGAGGCTGCCGGCGAGGACCTCGAAACCCGCCTTGAACTGGGGAAGTCCGGCCATGCATGTCTGCGGGCGTCCGGAGCCGTCCGATGGGGTTTGCGCGGCGAAACTCCGACTACTTGTGACAACGTCGTGACACCGAAAGCGCGGCAGACGGGACGAGTGATAATCGGGCTCATGTACATGCCCTGCGAGCGTTGATCGAGACACAACGGGTTCGTAATTCGAAATGGGCACGAGATTGAATCATTTCGGCAACGGCGCGGCGAATCTTTGTTCGACCGGACGCGGGTTACCGTGTCGCCGTGCGACATCGCTGCAGCTGCGGATCGCCACCGCCGGCTTCCCGGCGTGATGTGCTGAAATACGCTGCGGCCGCGCCGGTTGTCCTCGGTTTGGGGATGGCCGCGGACGTGCTCGTTGGCCCGGCGCGCGCACCCGCGGACCCCAACTTATCGGCAGCGGCGATGGCGCCGGGCCAGCCGGTCAACATCATCAGCCGCGCCGGGTGGGGCGCCGATGAGTCGATGCGGCGCGGAGGACCGCTCTACGACAACGGAATCAGGGCTGGGATCGTGCACCACTCCGCGACCGGCAACGACTACGCGCCGACAGACTCGGCGGCCATCGTGCGCTCGATCTACGAGTACCACACGTTGACACAAGGCTGGGGCGACATCGGCTACAACGCGCTGGTTGACAAGTACGGCCAGGTCTTCGAGGGCAGGTTCGGCGGCATCACCAAACCGGTCAAGGGCATCCACACCGGCGGATTCAACACCAACACCTGGGCGGTGTGCATGATCGGCGATTTCAGCCAGGCGCCCCCCACGGCCGAGCAGTTGCGGGTGGTCGGCCAGCTGCTGGGATGGCGGCTCGCGATGGACACGGTGAACCCCAAGGGCACCGTCGCGCTGACTTCCGCCGGCGGCCCCAACACGCGTTTCCCGCAAGGTGCCACCCCAACCTTGCCGAGCATCTTCGCCCATCGTGACGTCGGCGATACCGCCTGCCCGGGCAACGCCGGGTACGCGTTTATGGAGCGGATCCGCGACATCGCCGCCCGGTTCAAGCAACCGCCCAACGCACAGGATTTGGCGGAGTCGCTGCAGGGCGGAGCGATCTACGCCCGCTGGCAGGCGATGGGCGGCATGACAGGCAAGCTCGGCGCACCCACGTCACCCGAAGCGGCCAGTGGTGATTCGACCCGCTACGTCGTCTTCGCCAATGGCGCGATCTATTGGTCACCGGCCACCGGCGCTCAGCCGCTCACCGGCAGGATCTACGAGGCCTGGGCCACGCTGCGCTACGAGCGCGGCCCGCTGGGCCTGCCGACCAGCGCCGAGATTCAGGAGCCCGAGTGGATCGTGCAGAACTTCCAGCACGGCACCCTGAACTTCAACCGGCAAACCTCAACCGTCATGACTGTGATGGACGGGGTAGCCAGTGTGGTACCACCGCCGCCCGCGGACGGACCGCCTGTGCAGCTTGAACGGTTCTCAGCAGCACGCAATCCCGTCATCTAGTCGCCCCCTAGTCCCAGTGTCAGGAGGAAGTCGCCCGGACGCCCGAACGTTCGGCCATTCTGTGCGATCTTCCCAGCGTTCCAGCATCGATCGTGAGCTCATAATTCGACCTCGCTTCATTGGTGATGCACCTCTTCGCCGGGCGCGAAGATTAGCACGCCGACTACCTTTGCCTGGACATCGGAGGTGACCGCGCTACCCGGTCTGTTCGACTCTCAGGACGATGCATTGCGGGCGGCTGGTGACACTTTGAATCGAGTTGTGACATCCCGTGACACGGACACGGGTTAGTCGAACGGTTCGAACAGCATCGACACTGGTCACAGTGGAGCCGATGACGGGAATCGAACCCGCGTATTCAGCTTGGGAAGCTGATGTTCTGCCATTGAACTACATCGGCGCGGTGCCGTTGACCTGCGCAAACACGGTCGGCGGTGCTTCACCAGTGTGTCAGTGACACGGCGGTGACACAACTCGGGACAAACTATCACCAGCGGCGGCCAGCGCGTCGGCCTGGCTGTGCGCGTACAGCCGCATGGTCAGGGTGGGGTCGCTGTGCCCGATCCACGCCGCGATCACCACCGTGGGCACACCGGACAGGTGCATCAGCGTGGCGCAGGTGTGCCGGGCGGCGTGCAGTTTGATCTCGCGCACACCGGCCGCGCGAGCCGCTTTGCGCCAGCCACGGGACAGCACTTGCGGTGAGTATGGTTCGCCGACCTCGTTGCACACCACGTACCCCCAGTGGCCGTAGCCGAGCGCCAGCCGTTCCCGCGCCTGGCGTGCCTTGGCTGAGCGCAGCACCGCCACCAGCCGATCAGGCAACGGCAGAGTCCGGCGCGAGCTCGCCGTCTTGGGGTCGGTCTCGGTCACGGTGCCGCCCGCGTCCACCCGGTTGTTGGTCACCGTCAACGTCTTGGCGTCCAAATCAACATCAGACCAGCGCAGACCGGCTACCTCACCACGGCGCAACCCCGACAGCGCCAGCTCCCAGGCGTGGCCGATCCGGTCGTCACCGATGGACGCCAGGATGGTCTGCACTTCCGCGCTGGTGTAGGTGTCCACATCGTGGTGCCGCACGGCGACATGGCTGACGTACTCGGCGACGTTGCGCATCGTCAACCCTTGCCGGTGGGCGTCGTCGAGCACCATTGCCCAGGCGTCGATCGCTTTGTTGATCGACACTGCCGACCACGGCCGCCGTAGCCGGCCCTTGCCGGTCACGGTGCCGCCTTTGACCAGCGCACCGATCAGCGCGTCCAGATGGGCCTTGGTGAGAGCCTGCACGGGCATGGACCCGTAACGCTCGATCAGCGGCGACAGATCGTAGGCCAGCTTGCTACCGGACGTGGGCCGCAGGTTGTACCGGCCAGCTAGGAAGTCCGCGCACACCTCGGCCACGGTGGCGCCGCTGCGGGCTATGAACATGCCGGTGTTGGCATCGTTGGTGACCTCGGCCAGTGCGATGCGGGCCGCCCGCTCGGTGTCGAAGCGGCGCTTGACCTGTTGGCGCTTGCCGGTCGTCGCGCTCACTCCACCGTCAACGCGAAGTTCATACCGCACAACGGTTTTGCCGTTGCTGCGGACGTCAATCTTGCGAATCTGCGGCGGGAGCTGCTGTCTGTTCATCGTGTTTCTCCTGTGTGTGCGACCGCGCTCTCGCCGTCTACGACGAGCGGCTCTGTGTGTGTGACGGTCACCGCGCCGAGCTGTTCGCTCGGGCTGATGCCGGCGGGCCGGAGCACTTGCGCGATCTGATCAAAGGCGCCGTGCAGGCTGTCCAGCCAGTCCGGTCTGCCGGCGAACCAGCTAGCGGCGTGGGCTGTCGGCACCGTCTTGTCAGGCAGCCTCTTCACCGGAGAATCCGCTTCGCCCGGGAACAGCAGCTCCAGCGGTGCCACGTCAAGCGCCGCGGCCAGCACCGTGAGCTCGGCGACGTCGAGCTTGCCTGAACGTGAATTGCCTTCGATTTTGGTGATCGCGACGCGGGTGATCGGGTAGCCGAGCTGTTTGGTGCGCTTGGCTAGTTGTACTGCGGTCAGTTTCAGCGTCTTGCGGCGGGCCTGGATCGCAGTCCCCACCCGGGCGGCCAGCCCCAGCTCCCACGCTCTGGCGCCCTCGTCAACGTTCGGCATTACGACATCCTCCCACATCCGTTGGCGTTTGCGGAACATCTCGGTGTATAGTTCCTTACTGACACAACCATACCATTATGTGTCGTATTCCGGAACGAAGGAGGATGGAATGCCGGAACAGGTAGCCGAACGGCTGCATGACATCGAGGCGGTGATGGGTCGGCTCAACATTGGTCGATCCCTGGTGTTCGACCTGATCCGCACCAATCAGCTCCGGTCGATAAAGGTCGGGCGGCGGCGCCTGGTCTCCGAGAGCGCGCTCGTCGAATGCATCGCCCGCCTCGACCAGCAGGGCGGGACACGCACCGACCGCCTGGTGACCGACACCGAGGATGCCTTGTGCCGTGACTAGTAGCTCGACCGTAGACCCCGGATTCGGTGTAACGACGTCACCGACGAAGCACGAGTTGATCAGATTCGCGCGCCTCGTCTGTGACAACGCTGGAGTCCCGTTCGGTCAGAACAAAATCGTCCGTCTGGTGCTCAGGTTCCTGGACCGTCTACCTCGCGGCAGCGGGTGGGCCTTCTTCCTGTACCTCGTCGAGGAGGCCGGAATGTCGGAGGAGCAGCAGGCCGCCGCGAAGCTGAATCCGGACATTGCGCGCTCTCTCAGTCACTTCGACCCGACGCCGGCGATCGCGATCCGCCGCGTCATGCGGCAGCGGGGTTACTAGCACAACCCCAAGCAAAGAGCCACCCGACTGAAACGGGTGGCTCTTTTTTGGTGAACATATCTCGCCCAACCACAAGGAAAGGAAACGTTCAGATATGACTCTACTCGACTCAAGGCACGGCCGTGTCACAGCGGCCAAGCCGGTGCGATGGCTGCTACAGCCCGCACTCGCAGAGTGCCCAGTGACCGCCCCCATCGCACGGTCGTTTGCCGTAGGTGATCGGGTCCGCATCGAGCGCGACGAAACTCTCTACCCGTCTAAAGGGACCTGGCCGGAGTTCCGCGGCCGCACCGGGACCGCGGTTGAGATCAACGTTGATCGGAAGCGCCCACATCTAACCGAGTTCGGTGTGATGTTCGGCAAGGCTCGCATGCGCCCAGACGGATCACTGCATGGTGCCGACATCGTGACGTGGTTCAAAAATTACGAGTTGCGCCTCAAAGTACCTGACCGGACCGGCAACAGGATGGCGGCGCTAGCCGCTGAGAGCCACGCTGACGGATCTTTTAATGGCCACGGGTCTGCCTTATGAGCGGCTACGTGCAGGCGATCATCAAAGACGCCAAGCAACTGGGTTTTGCCTTCGACGGCTTCGACGGGGACGGTCACATCCGGCTGCGGAATGAACAGGCAGGCGTCCGCTACTCGGTGCCCGCGACTCCAGGCGACGTAAGAAGCTACCGAAACGCCCTGTCGGCCATGGAGCGGCTGGCCGGTAAGCGACTGCCTCGCCCCAACAACGGGCACTACCGGCACCGGCGGCAAACCCGACTGGACACCGGGCTCTCACCTGCCGAAGTAGAGAAATCCGGTGAGATCGACGCCCTTATTGCCGAAGCTGATGCGATGCGCCGCCGGTTCGCCGAGCTGGTGGCAGCACCCAGCAGGGCCGCCGCGGCAGAAGCCCGGTTAGTGCTGGCCCGTCACAAGCACACCCGCCGGCTGCTGGAGCAGTGTCACCGCATCATCGAGCCACTCCAATGAGCCTAGCGCGATCCATAGCCCTGGGCGCCACGGTTGGAATTCCATTGGCGCACAGACCAACCAAGGAGGCCGGGTAATCACAGCGACTACGACTTAGCCCCCGAAACAGTCAAGGGCCGCCCCAACCCCGGGGCGGCCCTCCAACATAAGCGAACATTTAGGAGTTTAACGTGACCAAAGCAAACATCCACGCTGTCCCCGGCGACCCTGACCCGTTCGACCCGTTCGACCCGGAAACGCTGAAGGTCAACGCGCTCACGGACGTCGACGTCGAAAAGATCCTTACCGCGGTGCCAGTCCGCCGCCCGAACCGAAACGAATTTTTCCGCGTCCATCCCAAGTTCGTGACCGACACCCTCGTGCTAGAGCGCGAGGACGGGTTGGACCGGGAAACATATCTGGTACTGCCCGGAGTGCAAGATCTGGTCGTCCACGAGCTGCGCCGGGTGCGGCTGTTTGTGGTTATCAACAAGCGCGGAACGCTGTTTCTGTGGGCGGCGAAGCTGCCGCGCGAGGACAGTGATGCCGGCCGCCGCTGGGCTGAGACAGCACTGCAGGCCGCCGAGCAGGCCAAGACGTTGTGGATCAAGATGCACGGGAACCGGGATCTTGGTGGTTACGAGATCTTCCGTGCGAAGGGCGATCTGGGCGAGCCGCAATGGCCGGAAAAGGAGTTTCGGGATTTGATCGAAATCGCGTTCCGTGACCGGCTGATCGACCGTTCTGATCATCCGGTGATTCGGGAACTGGCCGGGGAAATCTGAGCGGTGTTCGGACTTCCGTTTCGGGAGATATGGGTTCTCGATTTTGAATACAGTTCGGAGTCGGGGGCCCTTCCCGTTCCGGTGTGCATGGTCGCTCGTGAACTGTGCAGCGACCGGCTGATCCGGCTGTGGCAAGATGAGCTGGGCAGCCGGCCGCCGTTTGATATCGGCGACGACGTGCTGTTCGTCTCGTACTTTGCGCCGGCGGAACTGAGCTGTTTCCTTGAACTGGGATGGCCGCTGCCGCAGCGGATTCTGGATCTGTACGCCGAGTTCCGCAACGAAACCAACGGTGTCCCGCTGCCCGAGGGTCGCGGGCTGCTTTCGGCGTTGTCCCACCACGGAATAGCGTCTATCACTAAGGCCGAGAAAAACATTGAGCGGGATCTGGTGCTACGTGGCGGGCCGTGGACGGCGCAGGAGCGCCGCCGGATCTTGGATTATTGCCAGTCGGATGTCGACTGCCTTGCTCCCCTGCTGGAGCGGATGCTGCCTGCGATTCGGTCACGGCGAAACGGCCTCGGGCAGGCGTTGCTACGCGGACGCTACACGGCGGCTGTGGCCCGTATGGAAGCGACCGGCGTGCCGATCGACGTCGGGCTGCTCGATCTGATCCGATCACGTTGGGGGGCGATCAAACTGGATCTCGTGCGGGCCGTGGATAAGGATTACGGCTGCTACGAGGGCACCACGTTTAAAGCCGGACTATTCGCCGGCTGGCTGGCCGCCGAGCAGATCGACTGGCCGCGCACCCCGTCGGGGCAGTTGTCCCTCGCTCAGGACACCTTCCGCGACCTGGCCAAGCGGTACCCGAAGTTGGAGCCGTTGAAAGATTTACGGCACTCGCTGTCGGACTTGCGGTTAGAGTCGCTGGCGGTCGGGCCTGACGGTCGCAACCGGGCGATGCTCTCACCGTTCGGTGCCAGCTCCAGCCGGAACACACCGAGCAACACCAAGTTTGTGTTCGGGCCGTCAGTGTGGATTCGCGGAGCTGATCCGCCCTAGCCGCGGGCGAGCTTTGGCCTATGTCGACTGGTCAAGCCAGGAGGTGTGGATCGCCGCGAAGCTGTCCGGGGATCGCGCATTACTCGATGCCGTTGCGTCGGGCGATCCTTATCTGTCGTTTGCGCGGATGGCTGGGCTCGCTCCCCCCGACGCGGTCAAGGCGACTCACAAGTCGATCCGCGACGTCTGTAAAACCGTTGTCTTGGGCGCCAACTACGGCATGGGCGCTGAGGCGCTGGCGTATCGGACGGGCCTGTCGAAGATTGAAGCGCAGGAGCTGCTGCGCCGGTTGGCGATCACCTTTCCCGTGTTCACCAGCTGGGCCCAGCATGTGATCGATGTCGCCTTGCTCACCGGACAGTTGTCGACCGTCTTCGGTTGGACGATTCGTATCACTGCGGCGTCACGGCCGACGACGCTGCGCAACTACCCGATGCAGGCTAACGGCGCTGAAATGCTGCGGATGGCCTGCTGTCTGGCGACTGAACGCGGGATCAATGTTTGTGCTCCGGTGCATGACGCGCTGCTGGTTGAGGGCGCGGCCGGTGAGATCTCCGACGTGGTGGCCGCGGTCCGTGCCGCAATGGCTGAGGCATCGCGGCTGGTGATCGGCGTCGAGGTACCAACCGACGTCGAAATTGTCCGATTCCCTGACCGCTACGCCGATCCGCGCGGCGCTGTCATGTGGGATCGCATCAACGAGTTGCTATAAAACCGCAGGCCACGTGAGGTACGGGATATCGAGGAGGTAAGCGAGATAAGCGAGATAAGCGAGATAAGCGAGGTACGGGATATCGGGGATATCGGGGAGATAAGCGAGATAAGCGAGGTGCGGGATATCGGGGGAGGAGGGGGGGTACGGGAGTTAGGGCTCTGGTTAAAAGAAACTACTCCTGGCGGAGCCCAATTATTAAGAGAAGATACTAAACCTTATATAGAAAAAGACAAGGCTAAATTGACTATTTACCCAAATGTGTTGGGGGGCAATAGATTGCAGGCCCTGTACCACGCCGACGCCCTCGGCCGGCGGTGTGGTGTTGGACCCGTTCGCCGGCAGCGGCACCACCACCGAGGCATGTCTGCTGGAGAACCTCCGGTGCATTGCTGTCGAGCGGGAGCCCGATTATGTGCCGTTGATTATGGCGGCGGCTCGGTAAGTATCCCGAGAGGCGTTGACCAATGCGCTCAAGCCGTGTGGATCGCATACCCGCACCAGGCGCGCTACAGGAATCGAGCCCAAGATACGGCTGGCCTACGGCCGAAACCACCACACTGATGGGAAGAAGAGACACCTAGGGAGCCACCAATGAGCAGCCGTCAGCGGCGCCAGCGCGGCCTCGCCGAGATACGCCAACTGCTCGGTGCGGCGTTGGCCGCCCACAGCATGACCGACGCGGACAGTTTTCAGGCGTTGGCCCCGCATCGACCTGGACAACCACGCCGCTGAGCAAAACAAGCTGCGGCAGCTGTGGGCTGTCGACGCGGTCGGCATGGCGTTCTTCGGGGATGATGATGCATGGGTTGACAAACGGCTAGGAGACCAGGAATGGCCCGTAAAACTTCGACGCGGTTGCATCTCAAACGCGGCAGCTGCCGGCGCTGCGGCAGCGATTTGACCGGGAGAGAATCCTGCTTATGCATCGGGGATCAGGCGATCACCGAGAACATTGCAGGCAATGCGAATGATGCAGGGTCAAGCATCGAACCTAACAAGACTATTTCTTAAGCAACGATCTAAGCAAGCCGATCCAAGCAAGCCGATCCAAGCAAGCCGATCCAAGCAAGCGGATCTAAACAAC
>CAVYAU010000013.1:0-332549 GCA_963766535.1 uncultured Actinomycetota bacterium
CTCCATATAACTGAGTTGCAACGACACTGACGGCTCAGGCCCCTTCGTTCGGCGGAGACAAGCCAGCCTCCTTCAGCAGCCGTCGCTCGTCGACCTTGCTGGAAGACGTCAAGGGCAAGTTGGCCACTAAGACGAATTGATCGGGCAGCATCGTTTCCGGGAGCCGTTCGCTGGCGGCCTGGCGGACGGCGACAGGGGTGAGCTCGCCGTCCGGCACCACGAATGCGACGACCCCCAGATCGCCCTCCAGGTCGAAGCTCGTGCACGCCGCGGATGCGACCCCGTCGATACCACCGAGCGCCTCGGTCACCTCGACCAGCGACATCCTCACACCATGTCGCTTGATGACGCGGTCCGAACGCCCCACGTATACGTAGTTGCCCCGGTCGTCGCGGAAGACGAGGTCACCAGTGCGGTAGAGGGTGGTTCCTTCGACGACGTCCGTCCGCAGCACAGCTGCGGTCAGCGCCGGGTCGTTCAGATATCCAGCCATGAGCTGCAGTCCGCCGATGTACAGCTCGCCGACCACTCCAGGACGATCCACCAGCCTTCCGTGTTCATCAACGAGGTGGAACGAGCTCCCGGGATGAGGATGACCGATCGGTACCAGCCCCGCGTCGAGCAACTCGGGCGTCAGTTCCAGATGGGCGACGGCGATGGTCGTCTCGGTCGGGCCGTACCGGTTCACCACCCGCAGTCCCGGACTGGCGGCCCACACCGCCCTGATATCGGCCGTGGACGGCGCTTCGCCGCCCAGGGCCATCACTCTCAGCGGGGTGTCAGCCAACCGCGCCAGACGGCCGCTGGCCCGGAGCAACCGCAGGTAGCTGGGAGAGAAGCTGGTCGCCGTGATCCCCTCGCTGACGACAATCGAGAAGAACCTGCGTGGGAACAGGAGGGCTTCCCGGTCGGGGATGACGAGGGGGACGCCGCGCACGAGCGGAGGAAAGATGGCAGAGAAGGACCCGTCAAAGTGCACGGGCGAAACGCACAGGCCCCGGTCGCCCGCGGTGAGTCCCACGGCGTCGGCGCATGCTTCGACTGCGGTGAAAAAGGCCTCCGGGGAAATCTGCACCCCCTTGGGGATACCGGTCGTCCCCGACGTGTAAATGACGTAGGAGATGGGGCCCGTTACGGGTGGTGGCGTGCGCCCATCTGCGACACTCAACGCCGAAAGGGCCGAAAAGGAGGTCCACGCCGTGCCGACGGGAAGTCCCGATGGCGCCGTTTGGTCCGAGCCTGCGGTGATCACCTGTGCGGGCCGGCAGTCAGCCACGATCTGCGCACGGCGGAGATCTGGATCGGTGATCGCCAGCGGAACGAACGTGACCCCCGCCCACAGACAGCCCAGTGCCGCCACCACGAAGTCCACAGAATTGCCGATCAGCAGGGCAACCCGATCCCCGGGCTCGACGCCTTTCTGAAGCAAGCCAGCGGCCACTCTCCCAGCTGCGGCGCGCAACTCGCCCCGGGTCAACGCGCGATCCAGGTCCTTGACAGCGGGCCGATCCGGGGCTCGATCGGCGTGGTCAAGCACCGCACCGAGCACGCCGTGGTCCGTTACGCCTTCTCGCAGGTGCTGCACGCTCGCTATTCTCGCTCACACATCGTGTGGAACTCCCGCCGGGGCGACCGGCGTCTGATGGAAGGAAATGGGAAATGAGCTCAACGACTGGCTCGAGCGCCACGTCGGCGGATCAACGATTCCCGACTCACGGCACTGAGGCCGGCCGAGCCACCACCGACCGGACCGGCAGGTGCGACCTGGGCTGTCAGGCGTCCGCAGCAGCCGGCGAACCGCGTCTGACCCGCCGGCGCGCCCGGCCGAGCCTCACCAGGAAGAGCACCCCCGAGGCGCCGAACAGGATCGCGCTGACGAGCAGCCAATTCCACAGATAGACGTTCTCGCTGAAGCCGGTGATTCCCTCGAAGGAGTTGGAGAGCCGGAAGATCATCGGCGCGAACATCACGAACAGCAGCCCGGAGATCACGGTCGGCACCCGGACATGGTTGATCCACGTGACGCCCGGCCCGCCGCGTGCCGCGCCGGGGCGCGCGCGCCGGGTCAGCACCCGGTCCGCCGAGGCATAGATCGGCCATCCGACCCCTTCGTGGAGGATCACGCAGATCACGAACCAGACCAGGATCGCCTTCCACCCGCCCTGCGCGAAGACCCGTGTGATGGCGTACGCGGCGACCGCGAAGCACGCCAGCAGGCCCAGCAGGTGCCACGGACCGGCACCGTAGTGACGTCGCCACGACCGCATGTCAGCCCCGATCCCCGAAGGTGATCCGGCTCATCCACTTCAGGTTGTAGGTTCCCGGTGCGGACGGGACGATCACCCGCGCCGGATAGCCGTGGTCCATCGACAGGTCGGCGCCGTTCACCTTCAACGCGAGCAGCGACTGCGGCGCAGCGACCTGCGCCGCGGACAGGAGCACCGAGCCGGTGTCCAGCGACGTCAGCTCCGACGTACCCGCGCTCGACACGCCGGCCAACCGGGCAAGGTCGGCGAGCGGCACACCGGTCCAGTGCTGAACCGTGGACCAGCCCTCGGTGCAGGCGATCGGCAGGTACGCCGTGGTGAGCGGCATCGCGAGCAGCTGCTCGCGACTCAGCGACACCCGCTGAGCGCCCACGAGCTCCAGCCGCCAGGCGGGGCCGGTCTGCGCCGCGGTGATGCCCGCGTGCGCTGCGGTCTTGTTGACCGGGAACCGGTTGGCGCCGACTCCGGGCGAGCGATAGTGCGTCCCGAACAACGCGACCCGCCGCGCGACACCGCCGATGGCCTCACCGGCGGTAAGCGCGAACACCGTCAGTGACGTGCCGGCAACGAGCGCGAGCACGCCGCGCCGGGAGATCGTCGGCGCAGCAGGCTCGGTCGCGACGAGGTCGTCGTCCACCGCCTCGGGCACGGTGTCGGCGAGCCCGGTCCGCAGCTCGGTCCGGAACCGCCTCGAACGCAGGGCGCGGACCATCTCGCCGAACTTCACGCAGATGTGGATCGCGAAGCCGGCCATGAACGCCCACGCGCCGTAGAAGTGACCGGTGTAGAAGCTGATCGGGTTGGTGTACTCGATGTTGAGGATCCCGGTCGTCATCTCGAAGATGACCCCACCGACGACAAGCACCAGGCTCAGTCGCTCGAGCAGCGACGCGACCGACCGCCACGGCGGCCAGACGAACAGCTTGGGAATGACCGACCAGAGCTTTGCGAGCACGACCGGGACGAGCGCAAGGCCGAGCATGACGTGGATGCCCTCGGTCACCCGGTAGAGCCAGCTCGGCGACGTCACCCAGTTGAAGAGGTAGAAGCCGAACAGCCCGTGGTCGGGGTTCGGTTCGTAGCCCAGGCGCGGGTTGTACGCGGCGTAGGAGAGCAGCCCGGTCAGGAACTCGATCGGGATGCCGATCAGCAGGACGAGCCCGAACACCGACGTCAGCCACGGCCCACGCACCGGGCTCTTCCATCGGGCCCGCGAGAACGGCCCATCCTCGCCACCGGGCGCAGGCCCGAACCGGCCGGGTGTCGACGACGGCGGGGGCGGGGTCCTACCCTGGGTCACCATCGCAAGGTAACGCCCGAGCCTGAACGCCGTTCGCGATATCGCGCAGTCCGCCTGTCGCCCCCGCGAGACGCCGGAAACCGTCCGAACTGGGCGTCAAGGTGGTCAGAAACGTACAGGGTCGAGTAACCGAGACCCTCGGCCATACGGGCCCGGTCCCGCCAAGCCGACATGGTTGGCGCGACCGCGGCGTACATGCCGAATCGAAACGGGAGCATCTGTCGTCGCACCTCCAGTGCTCGGTCATGAGAGCCAGGTGTCAACCGGCCGGCGTTCAGCGGATCGCCCTCGTATCGGTCCTGGATCCTGTACAGTATGCACCATGACAGCAGCAGTACAGACAGTTGGTTCGGGTTTCATGCCAGCAGCAGTACGGACAGTCGGTTCGGGTTCCTCGCCGGCAGACATCGCGAAGGTGCTCAACGAAGACGGGTGTGTGGTCATTCCCGACCTCGCACCTCCCCAAACGATGGATCAGATACGGGCCGAGCTCGAGCCGTACCTCGCTGCCACCGGCGGAGGCAACACTGACTTCCTGGGCGAAACCACCCGCCGTACCGGCGCCCTGATCGCCCGTTCGCCGACCTCTCGCTCACTCATGACCCACCCGATGGTCATCGACACGCTCGACCTCGTGTTGGGCGACCACGCCAGCACCTTCCAGATCGACCTGACCCAGCTGGTTACCATCGCACCCGGTGCGCCGGCGCAGATGATTCATCGGGATCAGTGGTCGTTCGATCGCTACCAGTTCCCGAGGGGCTTCGAAGCCGAAGTCGGCACCATGTGGGCCGTGACCGACTTCACTGAAGAGATGGGTGCGACACGGATGGTGGTGGGCAGCCACCGGTGGGAGGACGATCCCGACGAGGTGGACCCCGCCCTGTCCTCCCCAGCGGTCATGACCAAGGGTTCGGTCCTCTTGTACACGGGCTCGGTATTCCACGGCGGGGGCGCCAACACCACCAAGACCAGCCGGATCGGGATGAACGTGGGCTACTCGCTCGGGTGGCTGCGACAGGAGGAAAACCAATATCTCGCCTGCCCGCCCGAGATCGCCCGCACCCTCCCCGAGGGGCTGCTCAGGCTGATGGGCTACCAGCGCGGCTCCTACGCCATCGGCTACGTGGACGACATGCGAGAACCCCTGGACTGGCTGTACGGGAGCCCGGCGTTTATCTCGGACTTCCACAGTTACCGCCGCGCCGCTCGCAAGCGGCTCAAGGCGACCGGGAGCTACGTTCCGCCCACGGAGTCTTAGCCCGGAAGCGGCCGAGACTCGGATCCTCCGGCCCCGCTTGTACGATGTTGCCCAACATTGGTTAAGTTGCTGGACCCGACACTGGCTAATAGGTTGGGTTACGGCGGAGATGTGAGGAGAACCGTGATGCAGGACCGGATTCGTGACGCCCTAGCTGCTCATGGCCATATGGCGGTCGATCCACGCGAGGTGGACGATCAAGCCGACCTCTACGAGCTCGGCCTGACGTCTACGGCGTCGGTCAATGTCATGCTTGCGCTTGAGGATGCATTCGGCATCGAGTTCCCCGATGAAGTGCTCAAGAAGTCCACCTTCGCTTCGGTACGCAACATCGAGCAGGTAGTCGAAGGCCTAGTCAAGTCGTCTGCGTGATGCCACGTGCGGTAGCAGTCGGCCTGCCGGAGCCGGCCCCGCAGATCTCTGCCAGCCCCAGGGGATACCAATCACATTTCAGTCATGCGGGCGAGCGGATCTGGCCGGAGACCAATTGCTACCTTGATCTTTGGATCGAAACACTCCACGCTCTTGGGCTGGATCCGGTGCCCGCATTCGCCTGTGCCCTTTCCGCCGACCACGATGGCCTCCAATGGACATTCCTTAAGCAACAGCCGGAGGATCTCCGCCGGCTCTATGGCTTGGAGGTCACCGAGGAGATCGTGTGGTTGCCGCTACTGGAAACAGTGTCTATCGACGCGCCGGGCTGGATACCCTCGGACAACTTCTTTCATCTCCTGGCGGCGATACCGTACAGCGTGCGGCTGCAACGATACTGTGATCCAGCTGCGCCGCTGGGTAAAGTCGCATCGGTGGATTCCCTTGGTACCGCAACGATTACGGCGAGTGCATGATCACCTTGCCGGGCGAGGTTGACGGGCACCGCGTCCGCGTCGGATGCGATGTCGTGGCCATTGAGGATGTCCAGGACTCGCTGGCGGCGTTCGGGGACCGGTACCTGCGCAAGGTTTTTACGGCGAGCGAAATCAACGACTGCCAGGGCCGCAACCGGGTGCACAGACTGGCGGCCCGGTTCGCGGCCAAGGAAGCAGTGATCAAGGCATTCGCAGAACCCGACATGCCGTTTCCCCTGCGCGAGATCGAGGTAACACGGGACGGTCCGCTGCCTCTGCTTCGTCTGAGCGGAGCGGTCGCCGAGCGGGCACAACACCAAGGCTGGCTCAGCTCGTCTTTGTCGCTTTCGCACGCCGATTGCCACGCAATGGCCGTCGTTCTCGTGGTCTGTAGTCCGGCCGAGTCCGAGTAGGAAACTTCATGCGCTAGCGCAGACTCGACTCGCCGTGCCCGAAACCCGTCGTGAGGCCAGAATCGAATCGCGCCGGTTCTGGTGGGGGCTCCACACTTCCCAGGGCGATCCAAATCGACATGTTGCGCAATGAACGCACGACAACGCGGCGACCCGGGCGGTGCTGCGCGACTCAGACAACGATGCTGCTGAATGCCGCCTCCGGCCAAGGCAGTACTTGTCGGTTGCTAGTGGTCACGCTGGGGTTGACCCCTGACGGTGGGCATAGTCACAGCGACTGTAGCGGAAACCTTTTTCACGCGAGTGCGTGGCGTCGTTTGATGAATTGGGTGAAGTAGTCGATTCGGTCGGGATTGGTGAAGCTGGGTAGTGCCAGCACCCATGCTTTTTGGAGGTTATCGAGGTAGAGCTCGGGTTGGTCGAGATCGCTGATTCGGCGGATACCCACCCACAGCGCCACCAACATTTTGGCGATGTCTTCAGGATCGTGGTGGTCGACGACGTCGCCCTCGGTGACTGCTTTTTGGATGAGCGTGGCGACGAACTCGATCCATGATTGCCACAGTGCGGAGGGCAGGAGGGTCGTGTTGTCCAGGGTATCGAGCAGTCGGACGCCGGCTCGGGCCACCTCATTTTGGGTGTCTTGCACGGCACGGAAATAGACGAGATCGATCAGTGTTTCTAGTCCCGACATCTTGCGGGCAAGCAACTCGGTGACCGCTGCACGGCTCATCTCGGTGAGGTCGTCGATGATGGCCGACGCCAGTGCTTGCTTAGAGGGGAAGTGAAAATACATTGCCCCTTTGGTGAGTCCGGCCTCTACCAGGATGTCATCGAGGCTGACCATGCTGTACGGGCGATGGGCGAAGTGGCGTGATGCGGCGGCGATGAGTCGTTGGCGTGTGGTGTCGGCTCGCCGTTCGCTGGCCTCAGTCATCGCCTCACCCGTCTAGTCGCAGTCGCCGCGCAGCGGGCGATCTCTGCACGCCCAGGCAATTCCGCCACCGACACCGTCCCTTCGATAAAGGGGGTGGTCCCACCGGCTGTGCGCACCCGCCCGGGAACGGCGCTGTGCGTCGAGGTCATTCCACCGGTCCGCGGTCTGCTCCACAGCTAATATCCTGAGTTTGTTCGCGTTTTATATTTTCCGAAAGACTGCAAGTGTTATATTGTCACCGTATCATCCTGCTAGTACGTATCCTAGCCTTACAGGTGCATCGCCGGTATATACATACCGCCGAGGCGCCGCGGAACCCGGCCCGCCTGCGGGTCGGCTGGCTTTTGATGAGGAGGAGCACATGTCGGTCGTGACCCCAGAGCTGGAGATGGTGACGTCTGCGCCATCGATGCCGAATGCGCGGTTACTTAGCGAGGACTCGCACGGCCATCCCCACGACGGCGCTGGTATGGGCGGCGGTCAGCGGGTGGAGCGGCGGCGTACTGGGGGGTCCGGCGATTCACCGATGGACATCCTGACGCGGTTGCCTGCTGTGGTGGTGTTGGAGCGGGTCCCAGTTCCTTCGCTCGCTATGGCGCGGGACGGCATCATCTTGTTCGCTAATACGGCGTTTGCCGAGATGGTGGGTTATCGGCGGGACAGTTTAGCGGGGCTGGCGTTCCCTGAGACCTTCCATACGGTGCCGGCCGCGTTATGCGCGCTTTCTGGCGTCGATGCGCTGTCGAATCTGGTGGTGGAGCTGCGGCACTGTGAGGGTTGGACGGTGCGGGCCAGGATGAGCAAGTCGGCGCTGATGCGGCGCGATGATCCGGTTGTGTTGGTGACGTTTGAGAATTTGACTGAGCGGCTGTGGCTTGACGAGCGATAGCGTCCGCTGGGGCTTGATGGCGCGCCGGCATGATGACGATTTGTGTCGTTTCGAGCGGTTGAATGCGGTTCGGGCGTTGTCGGGGCGTCCGCCGATTCCGCCGCAGCCGTGGCGGTATCGCCGGACCGATCACTTCGATGCCGAGCTGATAGTCACGTGCGCCGACGCTGGATTTTCTGGGGCCGATGGTTCAGAATCCGGGCCATGACGACGAATCGCAGGCGTCCGCTGGACCGTAGGATCTCGCGCCAGACGTTTCTTCGCGGCGGCGTCGGAATGTTGGCGACCGGGGCGGTGTTCGGGACCGGTTGCGGGACATCAGCGCATCACCACGCGCGGGCAGCGGCGGACCCGGTTAGCGGGGGCATCGCCAATCTAAGCGACCTGACCGGCGTGTTCCTGCCAGCGTGGACCAGCCCAGCGGTCGTAAACGCCCATTTCAACACGATGTCCACCCCCTACGGACCTGGCTGGACCTTCACTTGCGCCGACACTGACATCGCCATATGGGACAGCCGTGATAAAGCCATTATGGCCCAATACTGGCCCGAAACCATCGGCACGGAAGTACGGTGGACGTTCTACCTCAACCTGCCCACGCAGACGTTCCTCCCAGACTGGTTCTGTGGCGTGCTGTGGGAGTTTCACACCAACAGGCAGTCCGGTCACAATCTAGCGATTGATGTCACGTCAACCCCTCAGCCGTGTTTTAAAATCATGCGGGACACAGCGGGACGTGCGACGCCCTACTACACCGATCCCCTCATTTTGAACCACTGGTATCAAGTCATCGTGGAGGTCAAATGGTCTTTGGGATCGGACGGCTATATACGGTGGTTTATTGACGGCACGAAATGGCTGGACTATTCGGGTGCAACGTGCTTCCCCGGTGACGGCAACCCGTATCTTCAGTTCGGTTACTATTCCTTCACCGGGGCCGGGAACAACTACTCGCAATTCGGCGGCATCACTCGGGCCGCGCTCTAGGTGATCCAAGTTCAAAGGTATACGTAGACCGCCGTTGCGGTTGATACCAGACAAGGATAGGCCCGATGGTTCCTGACGAACTGCCTGACGGCCAAGGTGGTCGAGGATCACCGGACAAACAGCCGCATCACCGGCAACCTTTGGTTAGCTCGCCGCGCCGAGTTTCGCGCCGCCGGATACCCAGCTCAAAGCGATGCACCAGGCGGCGGCGACCAGCCAGTTCCTACACGGTGTCGACGAAGGACTTCAACTCGTCGGTGACTCCGCAAATCCCAGCCGAATTAGCGCCGTGGGTCACGAGGGCCGTGCACGAGCGTCGGCTGTTGGACAGGTTGCCGGTGGTGGGCGTGACAGCGTCGAGTCTGGAGATCATCCGGCACACGTCCACGACAGGTGCCGCAGCGCCGACCGCCGAGGGTGCGGTCAAGCCCGGGATCGTCGGGTACGCGGCCGCAGGCCTAGGCGAGATCAGCGAGCGTGCGGGCATGACCAAAGGCGCCCTCTACCACCACTTCGACTCCAAAGAAGCGCTGGCAACCGCCATCATCGAACAAGGCACCAACCTAACCAGCGACGTGTTCCGCCACGTGTGCCAATCATCCTCGCCGCACTCGAGAACATGATCCACGGCGTCTTCGTCGTCACAGACCTCCTTGTCTCCGACAAAACGGCCTGCACAGCTGAACAACTCACCCGCGGACTGGCCGAATTCAACAGCGCAGTTCTCCAGGTCGCCGGGCTGCTGCTTGGTTACCCGACGTCGTATGGTTCACCTGCCCCTTTCGCGCCTTCGACCAACACCCCCAAGGACTCGCGGTGGCTGGTCGAGGAGGTGATCGGAACGCGCTGTCGCCGTGGGCCGTCCAGTGTGCGGGGCCGCGTTTGGCGCTTTCAGACTTGGGCGGGTGCAGCCGGATGGGGATCGAGCAGGCCGCGCAGCCAGTCGACGGTGCGCTTGATCCCTTCGGTGAGGTCGGTGTCGGGTTTCCAGCCCAGCACCCGGCCCGCCCGGGTCGGGTCCAATGCGCTCGCTTGAACCTCGCCGGTGCGGGCCTCGGCGTGATCGGGCGGACGCGAGACGCCGACTGCCTCGGCGATCAGCTGGTGCAGCTCGGTGACCGTCGTCTGTTCGCCGGTGCCGATGTTGAAGGTGCCGGTCGTCGTGACCGGCGCTTCCGCGGCGCACAGGAAGGCAGTAACGACGTCGTCGACGTAAACGTAGTCGCGGGTGGCGCTGCCGTCGCCGTAGATGGTGGTGGGACGGCCGGAGATCATCGCACTGCCGAAGACCGTGACCACGCCGGCTTCCCCGTGCGGGTCTTGGCGTGGCCCATAGACGTTGGCCAGTGCCAGACAGATGGGCGCTAGCCCGTACATGCCGGCGTAGGCGCGCATATACAACTCTCCGGCGACCTTGGCCGCCGCGTACGGGGAAAGCGGGTCCACGGGAGTGTCCTCGGTGGCAGGCAAGGTGGCCGGCGCACCGTAGCGGGCGCCACCCGAGGACGCGTAGACGATCCGAGGTACTCGCGCCCGCCGGCTCGCTTCCAGCAGGTTGATGGTGCCCAGCACGTTGTTGCGGGCGTCGTATTGCGGATCATCAACGGAGCTGCGCACGTCGATCTGGGCGGCCAAATGGAACACCACGTCGGGGTTGGAGCCCGCGACGATGCCGGACAGCTCGGGGTGGCGGACGTCGACCGCGACGAAGGTGAAGCGACCGGGGCCGTTGTGCCGGTGGGCGGACTCGAGGTTGGCGACGGGGGGGCCGGCGCTGAGATTGTCGACTCCTGTCACCTGGTGTCCTTCCTCCAGCAGGCGGTCGACAAGGGTGGAACCGATGAATCCGGCAGCGCCGGTGACGAGGGTGCGCATTATCAGCTATCTCCAGTTCGAAGGTGAATTGTGGACGGCGGCAACTGGTTTGAGGCGGAATCGGAGATGGCGCCGCGACGAGATCCGCGGTGGTAGCCTTGGACGACCGGTGGCGTGGCTTTTCGCTCGGTCGCGTCGCGGATGTAGTTGCCGATCTGGCGCAACGACCGGTCTGGCCTCCGGCACCATCGGTGCGGCGATCTGGAACACATGCATCTGGCCGGGCCACACCCGCAGCTGGACCGCTACTCGGGCCGCGGCCAGCCGCCGCGCGGCCAGCCGAGCGTCGTGCAGCAGCACCTCGGAACCGGATACATGGATCAACGTGCGGGGCAGACCGGCCTCGATGTGGTCGAGCGGCTCGTAGATCTCCTCGGGGCGCCCATCCATGATGTGACGCTGGGCCGCCTTGGCGATCAGGTCGACGAAGGCGTCAAACGCCTTGACCGGGAACATCGCATCGCTGCGGATGTTGGGGTGCGCCTGCTTGGGGGCCTTGGCGATCTGCATCAGCGGTGACATGCAGACGATGGCCGCGAACTGCTCGCCTTCGTGGAGCAGCCGTTCGGCCAGCGCGAGTGACAGGTAGCCTCCAACGGAGTCGCCGGCCACGACGATCTGGTCGGGCCGGTAACCCTGGCCACGCAGCCACCGGTAGCCGTCATAGCAATCATCGATCGCCTCACCGATCGAATGCTTGGGCATCATCCGGTAGTTCATCACCAGCACCGGGGTATCGGCGTACTTCGACAACGTGGTGACGAGCCGGTCATGCGTGTTGGCGCCACAGGTCAGGAAACCGCCACCGTGCATGTACAACACGACGCGCCGGGTGCCGTCGGCGGGCAGCACACCGGCAGCCCGGACTAATCGCGCGGTGCAATGCGGCAACCGAATCGTGGCACGAACGCTGCCCGGCGCGGGCGTCACAGCCCGGGCAGCGAAGTCGACGAGGCCCCATGGCCACGGCGCGTTCGCCAAGTGGCTGCCAATGGCCAGGGCCGGCCGGATAGTAAGCCGAGCGCCGAGGCAGGCAAGCCGACCGGCGACGCTGGGATCGTCCTCCACGATCTCCCGAGCCACCCCTGAGCCCCGCCGGTCGAACATGATCGACGTTCCCCGGTGAGCCGCGACTACATTGGCACCGACAGCGGCCAGGCCACTAGGCCGACCATGTTCTGTGAGCGTTCGTTGTCCGTTTTGCATGGTCAGCCATCGGCCTGATTTCCCGGGGCCTGTGCGGCATCCTCGACGGGCGGTGACGTGGTCATCGGAGCACCGTTTGCGGCGCCGCGGCCCGCGCGGGCCCGCGCGCTTGACACGTCGGATCCGTCCCACGCAGCGACGGCGTCAAGCACCGGAGCCACGTTGGTGGCCCACCAGATGTGCTGGTTTGGATGGGTGGCGCGCTTGCGGCACAGGTCGGCAGCATGGTGCAGCCAGGTCAGCAGAATGGCAACGCGCTCGTCGATGCGCTCACGGTGGCCAATGTCCGCGTCCGGTTGATCGCGTGCGGCACGCAGCGCATTACGCTCGCGGTCTGAGAGGCCGCCCGCCCGTAGCCGCGCAGCGACGACTGTGCCCAGATCAGCTTGCTCCACCTGGCAGCTCGCCGTCAGGATCATCAGGTACTCGTCGATCAGCGCCGGCTGGCCCGGCCGCGCGCCGCCCCAGTCCACGATGCCGGTGACCGGGCCCTGCATGCTGGCCAGCCGAACGTTGCCGGGGGTGTAGTCGCCGTGCGTCCAGCTCACCGGCATACGCCAACCAACGAGGGCCTGCCGCAGCATCGTTCCAAGCCGGTCCACCTCGGGAACCAGATGAGGCTCCAGCCGCCGGCATATGTCCGTCAGGCCCGCCAGTGGTTCGATGACCCATCGCCGCAACAGGCAGACGTTGTCGACGACGACGAACGTGGCAGTCCGCCGGTGCAGCGGTGCGATGGCGCTCAGGGCCGCAGCGGTTAGCTCCTCGACACGGTGCGGGCGGCGCGCCAGCACCTCTGCCAGGTCTGTTCCCGGCCGATAGGACTCCACGGACATGGTCGCATTGGTGCGCTCGTCAAAGGCCAGGATCCGCGGCAGTAGTTCGCGCCATTCCTCGTCGAGTCCAGGGTGGATGGCAAGTTCGGCGAGCACGCGCCGCTGCGTGCGCAGGTCCGCGGCTCCCAGCAGGCCGCGAGCCACCTTCAAAACCGCTGCGGGCGGTCCCTGCTCGGGCCGCAGCAGGAACGCGGCCGTGTCGTCGACAAGTTCTGTCGGCGGCGTGCTCAGTTCGATGTCGATGAGACCGATCGGGAAATCATCGACGTCGATCAGCCGCGCCGATGAGGATGGCGCTGTCGACCTGCCCTGCCTACTACTCATTGCTAGCCAACCACCGCGATCCGGTACGGGGGGCCCGCGCAGCGCGACGAAGTTGTCGCGCTGTTCCCGTGAGTTGTGCCGATTTGAGCGCCAACACGCCGTATCCCAATTCAGTTGAGTTTGAGGATGAAACGCTGGTCATATTTCCTCCGCCAATCTGTACGTGGAGTGCTGCGCGACTCGCAGCCTGAGCGAGAAGAAAGTTGTTACACGATGCGACCCGACCACGTCGCGGTCGCTCCCCGCGGTCGGCCGGAAACTTCGATGGGGTTGGTTCGGCGTCGACGAGACCTGTTTAGCGCTTGGCCAACCGCCTCCGACCAGCCCTGAGGATCGTTCGGTCCAGCCACGGCCCGCGGCGGGCCCCGGCGCGGCGTGGACATCCGCAGACCGGGGTTCCAATCCTCTGTGCCGACGCGCTGGCGGCCTCAGCTTTGGCGCGCGATCCAGTTGATAGCTCAGCGTATTAACTGCCGTCTGCTTAAGGTCCATGTTGCTCCTACCGGGCCGGCGCGGAGGCGGGCCGCGGCTACGGCGGCACCGCCTGAGTGTGACCATACCGATGATGCACTTACAGTAAAGTTTACATACTAATTGGCACAATATAAGTTATCTATAAGGCTTCTAGTCTTTGCTTGCCGCGTAAAGCATCTACATACTTGAGATGTCCTCGATGTCCTCGAAAGAACAGACCGCGGGACCGACAGAAGACGTCGACGGAAAGAGCGCCGCCCCAGCTAGTCAGCATGTGGTCGACGTGAAAACGTCAGGGGTGCGGGTACGACCGCCACGAGTCCTTCAATTCGGTGGTGACCCGCTGGGTGTGCTGACCCGGCTGGGGGGCGGCGCTGTGCCCGTTGAAGTCTTCTGTCCGCAGTCTGTTGCTCCGCGGCATCCCAATCGTATGCGTGCGGTGTCGCCGCTATCGCGAAACAGTAAGCATACGGGCGCACACTCAGGCGCTGTCGTAACCGCGGCCTGGCTTCCGGGTGGGCCTGCGTCCATTAGGAGCGACACGGGACCTTAGGCGCGGACGGCGGCCAAGACGTAGTCGGGTCGGATGGCATGGACGCCTTATCTAATCGAGGAACAGTCGTCCAGCCTGATAAGCGAAACCCGCTCGCGGTGGCCGCGGCAGCGGCGTGGCTTGGTGTCGGGTTCGTGATGGTGGTCGCGGTTGCTTGCTGGGCGCGTGGCGCGCCAGCCTGGGGCGGGCCCTCGGTTGGTCCGCAGTCTGTTCTACACCTGTCATCCCAGGTGTATGCATGCCTTGCAGAACGATCAATGACTATGAGTTTGGCATTTGGTTTACATCATGTCGATTAGTATGTATTCTACTCATTCAGGTGCATCATTGGTATACACACACGGTCGCACCCAGGCGCCGCGGTAACCCCGGCCCCCTCCGGGTCGGCCTGCTTCCGCGTAGGAGGAGCACATGTCGTTCGTGACCACACAGCCAGGAATGCTGGCGTCCGCGGCGGGAGAGCTGCAAAGCATCGGCTCTGCAATGGCCGCGGGGAATATGGCGGCGGCAGCCCCGACGACCGGGGTGGTTCCCGCGGCTGCCGACGAGGTGTCGGCGCTGACGGCGGCGCAGTTCGCCGCACACGCCCAGATGTACCAGGCGATCGGCGCCCAAGCCACGGCGATTCATGAACTATTTGTGAACACCCTCGGGACCAGCGCCGGTTCGTACGCGGCCACCGAGGCCGCCAACGCCGCAGCGGTCCACTGAGCTCGCAGAGGTTTCAGCATGGATTTCGGGGCGTTACCGCCGGAGATCAACTCGGCCCGGATGTATGCCGGTCCGGGTCCGGGGTCGATGCTGGCCGCCGCAACCGCCTGGAACGGGTTGGCCGCCGAATTGCGTTCCGCGGCATCCTCTCACGGGTCGGTGATCTCGGAGCTCACCAGCGGGGAGTGGCAGGGGCCGTCGTCAACAGCGATGGCGGCCGCGGCCGCACCCTACGTGGCGTGGATGAACGCGACCGCCGGGCAGGCTGAGCTGGCGGCGACCCAGGCCCAAGCGGCGGCGGGCGCCCATGAGGCGGCGTTCGCGGCAACGGTGCACCCGGCGGTCGTCGCGGCCAACCGCGCTCAACTGATGATCGCTGGTCGCGACGAACATTCTCGGTCAGAACACACCGGCGATCGCGGCCACCGAGGCCCACTACGGCGAAATGTGGGCCCAGGACGCCGCGGCGATGTACGGCTATGCCGCGACTTCGGCGGCGACCACCGCGAAGGTGACGCCGTTCACCGCGGCGCCGCAGACCACCAACCTGGCCGGGGTGGCCGCGCAGGGGACCGCGGGTGCCCAGGCCGCCGGCACGTCGACTGGCACGGGCGTGCAGTCCACGCTGTCACAGCTGGTCTCCACGGCTCAAACTGCGCTACAGAGCCTCGCGTCGCCCAGTTCGTCGACGTCGTCGACATCGGGAATCCGAGTGGGCTTCTGGGAGGTGGGTCGTCCTCCGCGTCGACCACGATCACGACGCCCGGAGGGATTTTGTCCTCGTCCGACGGGTTCTCGGTCGGCGGCATCCTGTAAAGTGTGATTGCCGAGTACGCCGCTATCCCAGGGTGGGCTGCCTTGTCAATGTCATCGTCATTGTCATCGACCATGCTCGGGTCCACGTTGGGGCCAGCTATGGGCACACACCATGAATGTTGCTGCGCAGTCAGCTCCGCAGTCGGCCGCCGCCGCGGGCGCGGGCGCGGCGGGCGCGGGCGCCGCCCAGGCTGCGCTGGGGTCAGGGTTCGCGTGGGGGCTTGGGCGGTTTGGCGGGCATAGGTCAGGCGGCCTCGGTCGGGGGGTTGGCGGTGCCGCCGAGCTGGGGCTGGGCCGCGGCAGGTCCGGCGGCGATGCTGGGGTCGGCTCCGATGCTGGCTCCTGCGGCTGTGCCGTTGGAGGCCGCCAATGCCGGATTAGGTTTCCCATTCATGTTCCCCGGAATGGGGCGGGCCGCAGCGGCGGGCGCAGTGGCGGGCGCCGTTGGCGGCGCAGTTGCTGCCAAATACGGGCCACGCCTTAGCGTGGTGGGCCGCTCGCCAGCCGCTGGATACTCGCCTGAGTCGGCAGCCCCGCCAATTCCGAAATATCCGGTACCCGCCGCATTTCCGACCAACGGACACGCGCCCCCTGGATACCAGCCGGCGATCGTATACATACCGACCAATGGGCACGAGTCAACGAACGTCTGACAGGTAGGGGGCTAGTCTTCTCATGCTCGTTCTGTGCCACGAGTTCGCTGAGTGCGGGCCGAATTCCACGGTCGCGCAGATGAATACCTCGTTCAACTATACGCGGGGCACTTTGCGCGGTCTGCACCGTCGAATGCCGCCGTACGCCGAGGCCACGCTGGTGCGCTGCACTCGCGGTGCCATTGTCGACGTTGAGGTTCGCCCCAAGTCGCAGACCGTATGTCGCACATGGCTTCCAGACGCTGGCCAACAAGACGGAAGTCATCTGCCAGGTCAGCGGTCGTTGCAAGCCAGCCGGGGTGATCTACAGAATCGCCGGCACGAATCCGGTATGGGTTGTTGGAGCGGAGCGTAGGCGATGACATTTCTCTACCAGGAACCAGAAACTCCGCAACTGCTGCAGCGGACCGATTCCCCAATTGTTGGCAACGGGCTAGTCGAGCGTGAGGACATCTCCGCTGGAGATTCCCTTACGTCGCCCCTGCCGGGTTCGGAGCGGCGCACCGCGGGGCCGCGCACTGCTGAGGTGGCCGCAATCACCCCGTTGCGGACATCCGACTTCGATGCACTCGCGACGCTGCCTAAGTCCCTTCGTGCACGGTGGCAGCAACGCTACGGCAATTGGCTTGTGGCCTCTGATGTCATCGTTGTGAGCGGTGTCGTGGCGATGGCACATATTCTGCGTTTCGGCAACATGACACGCGGCAGCATGTGGGCGGGACGTGAGTCGGTTGCCTACTCGGCGGTCTCGGTGCTGATCGTGGTCGCGTGGGCCCTGGTGCTTGCGATTTACCACACCCGTGCGCAGCAAGTGATCGGAGCTGGCCCTGAGGAGTTCCGCCGGGTGTGGACGGCCACGTTGTGGGTGTTCGGAGTCATCGCCGTTATCTCGACTCTGTTCAAGCTCGAGATCGCACGCGGTTATCTGGCGATCGCGTTTCCGCTCGGCCTTCTCGCGTTGTCCGTCAATCGCCACCTGGCCCGCAGGTACGTCGCAGCGCAGCGTCGCCGCGGCAGCTTCACGACCGCCGTGCTCGCAGTCGGCGAGCCCCGATCGGTCAAGGCCCTCGCGCAGTCGCTGACGCGGCATCCGGCCGACGGCTACAGCGTAGTCGGTGTGTGCACTCCCGGTATTCCCCACCGTGAAAACATCGTCGTCCCCGGCCTCGGGCCGCTGCCCGTGTTCCCCTACGAAGCCGACATCCGACACGCGATCGTAGCGTCGCAGGCCGACACCGTCGCGTTGACGTCGGCGGCGGAGCTGGGGCCAGAAGGCATCCGCGACCTGTCGTGGCAGTTGGAGAAGCTCGGCGTCGACCTGGTCGTGTCGCCGGGAATAGTCGATGTGGCCGGCCCGCGGCTGACCGTGCGCCCGGTGGCCGACTTACCGCTGATCCACGTTGACAAGCCGCAGTATCAGGGGGCCAAGCGGTTTCAGAAGCGCGCATTCGATGTTTGCTTTTCACTGCTGGCGCTGCTGGCGGCTTCGCCGGTCATGATCGCTGCTGCAGTTGCGATAAAGGTAACCAGTCGGGGCCCCGTCTTCTATTGTTCCGAACGCATCGGCCTGGACGGTGTGCCGTTCCGGATGATCAAGTTCCGCAGCATGGTTGTCGACGCCGACCGGCGACTGGCGGAGGTGGCCGACCTCAACGACAGTGTCGGCGGTGTGTTGTTCAAGATCCGCAGCGACCCCAGAGTCACTCGGGTGGGCAGGCTTTTGCGCCGGTACAGCATCGACGAACTCCCGCAGTTCATCAACGTACTGCGTGGGGACATGAGCGTGGTCGGACCCCGCCCGCCACTGCGGCGCGAAGTCGAGACCTACGACCACCGGGTACGTCGCCGGCTGCTGGTGCGTCCCGGCATTACCGGACTGTGGCAGGTCAGCGGCCGATCCGACCTGTCCTGGGAGGACTCGGCGAGGCTGGACCTGTCTTACGTCGAGAACTGGTCGATGCTAAGCGATTTGGCCATTGCGGCGAAGACCGTCACGGTAATTTGCGGTGGGTCGGGAGCGTACTGAGCGTGGGTGAATCGATGCGCCGGGTCAGCGCAAGTGATCACTTGGGGGGGACATGAATCTTCTGTTGAAGCGCCGGATCGAGCAGATCAAGCAGCGATGGTGGGTTGTTGTGGCGATCTCGGCGCTCACCGTAACCCTAGCGGGTGTGTCCTTGCTAACTGCGCATCCGACGTATGTCGGGAAGTCGGAACTTATCGTATCCTCGCCAGGACCGAGCGCCCGACCAAGACGCTGCGCTGGTCCAGGGCTACTTCGTGCTATTCAACAACCCAGAAACGATCGCCCGGTTGCAGGCCGCCAACCACATTCCCGATGGGATCACCTTCGAGGCGAAACCAGTTGCCGCAAGCCCGATCCTGACTATCGAAGCCACCGCAGACGACGCGAAAACCGCAGAGACTGCGGCGCAGGACATGGCCGTTGCCTTCCGTCAGGACATCAACGCGATCCACGAAGCGGAGAAGAAACAAACACTCGCGGACCTGACATCGCAATTGGACCGCACTCAGCCTGCGTCCAACAATCCGATCAATCCGTTGCTGGCCGCCCCTCTGCAAGAGCAAATTTTCAACACGCAACACGACTTGACCAACGAGCTCCAAGACCTCCAATTGCGGGCCGGCGTCACCACGAACGCGAAACACGGTGTGGGCAGCCTGGTCCTCCCGGCTACGGGTGGATTGCTGCTCGGCCTCCTTGCCGCGCTGGGTCTCAGCGTGTTGTCGACGCGGTTGTGGAGTTCGGCTGACATACGGGAGAAGACCGACGTCGAACCGCTGGTCGAGGTGCCCGAATCTGGATCGGTCGCGCGGAATCGGTTGCGCGAGCACCGATTGCGGACACTCGCCAACATGGTGAGTTCCGGAGATCTCGGTATGCCGAAGATCGTGGCGGTCACCGATACCCGTGGAGCCCGTGGAGCGCAGGATGTCGCATGGACGCTGGCCGAGCTCTGGGCGAAAAAAGGGCATCGGACCGTTCTGGTCTACGCCGACGAGGCGTCGTGCCAAGGAGGAAACTGGGGATTTATCGATGCTCTCGCCGACAACAGCTCGGATCGACCGGTTCGAAGAGGTGCTGCAATACGGTGCGGTTGCATCGATGAAGGTCCTGCCCGGCGGTAGCGTCGTTGCGGATCGGTCCTCGCGTGTTACCCGTGAGCGAATCTGCGCGCTCCTCGACAAGCTTCGGCCGGTCGCAGATACGATCGTGGTGGCGGCGCCGTCGATGGCCGATTCCACCGAGGCGCAATTGCTGTGCGCCGCCGCCGAGCGTACGGTCCTCGTCGCCGCCAAAGGGAAGTCCCGGGCCGGCGACGTCACTGCCGCCGCCGAGGCCCTCGCGAAGGCACACACGGTTCTGCTGGGTGCCGTGCTGATCGAAGGGTCGAACGACGGGCAAGCGGGCTGGCGACACGCCCGCCGCAGTGCGGCTGTCGAAATCCTACCCGAGCGCATTATCACACCCGTGAACCTGCAGAGTTCGTTATCCGAAGAAAGTGTCCTAGCAGACTCCCGCCTGAATCGAGACCGATGATGGTATTGCCCGGGAGAACACGCCCGCAGACCCGTGGCGGCCAATTCGGCGGATGGTTGTCGGCAACGGCCCGGCCTGGGTCGACACCGTTCTTTGTATTGACCAGGAAAACCGACCCAAAGACCGGTGGCAGCGAATTGGGCGCATGGTTGGCGGCGGCGGCGGCCCTCGCCGCGAGTGTCGTGGTTGTCGCGGCGGTGCGTTTGCCGGGTGCAAAGTTCGGCCAGCTGCTTGTACTCGGCGCAGTCGCTCTCGTACTGGGGGTGATGGTCCTGAGAAGCCCGCCCTTCGCAACCATCATTCTGATCATCGCGATCGGCCTACGGCCCGCGACGCCGCACGTGCTACCCATCGACACGTTCTGGATCGTGTTCGCGGGGGTGGTCGGAGCATTGGTGCTGTGGATGCAGCGAAACCCCGATAGGCCGCGCGGCATGGACGCGATCGAGTGGGCGATAGCGCTGTACATGACCTGGAACGTCTACTCGATGATCAGTCCGCACGAATACATGGCAGCAGGGGAGGGTACCATTGCCGCGATGGCCTCGGGACAGATCCACACCAGCGCGCCAGTGGTGGTCTGGCGGTTGATTGTCGTTCAGATGCTGCTCCCATTAGTGCTGTACAGGGTGGGGCGCTCCGCGTTCGACCGCGCAGCGGTAGTGCGGGCATTGCTGTGGGCGATCCTGATCTTGGCGGCCTACTCGGCGGTGATGAGCATTATGCAATTCTCAGGCCCAACCGAATTGGTCTGGCCCCGCTACATGCTCGACGATCCAAAGAACTGGCCCGGCCGGGCCGCGGGCGTCTTCAAGCAACCGGTCGTCAATGGATGGCTACTCGCCCTCGGCTTGGCGATCGCGATGCTGCTCCTCTCCCGGCGCAGCGAGCCAACCTGGCTAAGGTGGTTCGCATTCGTGGTCGCCATCGCCTGCGGCTACGGCATCTTCTTGACCCATACCCGCGACGCTTGGATGGGCGGCGTGGTCGTGCTCATCATCGGTGCACTCATCGCGAGGGGATACCGCAAGGGGTTCATCGTAGCGATCTGCCTGGTGGCTTCGGTGGTCGCGGTCAACTGGTCCGTGTTCACCAGCTCCGACCGGAAGGCCGGTGGCGTGGGCTCGATGAACGAAGTGCACGATCGGCTCAACGCCGATCAGACGGCGTTCTGGGCGTTCGACCGGAAACCCGTCGCCGGCTGGGGCATCGCCCGGTTCCACGAAGTGAACACCTACCACCACCAGCAGTGGGCACCGGACGTACCGTGGATCCGCGGATACGGCATCGTAGCGCATTCGCACGAATTGGGAATCCTGGCCGAGCTGGGCGTGATCGGTCTCGCGCTCTGGATCTGCGTGGCGGCGCTGATCATCCGACGGCTGTGGACTGCTTACCGGACTCTGCCGGACCACGATCTGTGTGGCAAGCCGCTGGCGGTCACTGCGATCATGGCGCTCGCCACCCTCATCTGCGCCGGGTTGACCGTCGACCTCCGAATGTTCGATTTTCCAATGCTTCCTATCTTCTTGCTCGCCGGAATCACGATCGGCTGGTCCGATCGCTACCAGCGGTCGCAGACGGCCGCGAGCGGCCAGATCGTCGAGCCTGTAACGGTGCGACATGGGTGAGCCGCGGGCGCTCTGGGTGTCAACCTGCACGAATACTCGTGGCGGCGTCGCAACGTACGTCCGGAACATTCAGCAGACCCAGCTTTGGACCGACTGGAACATCCGCCACGTCGCGACCCATCGGGACGGCTCCGCATGGGCAAAGATCGCGGCATTCGCACGTGGCGCGGTGCTGTTCGTCTTCGAGCTGATCCGGTTCCGCCCCAGCCTGGTTCACCTGCACGCCAGCGCCAACGCGAGTTTCGTGCGGAAGGGGATCCTCTTCTGGATCAGCCAGCTCGCCGGTGTGCCCGTCGTTCTGCACATCCACGATTCCGGTTTCCCGGAGTACTACGACAATTCGCCGCGGGCGATCCAGGCGATAATCCGCGCCACTCTCTGCCGGGCGAGCGCCGTCGTGGCGCTCGCCGACGCATGGGCCACCCGGCTGCGGGTGATTGCGCCGACCGCGCAGATCACGGTGATCCCCAATGCGGTTCGACCGGGCCGCCGCGTCACCCAGCCCGCGCGGGGGGAGCCCGTGCACATGGTGTTCCTCGGCCGTATCGGCGACCACAAGGGCACATTTCGGCTGCTCGAAGCGTGGGCCCAGCTGGCCCTCGATCCGGGCTCCGGCGCGGGTTGCCGGAAGGTCGCCACCTTGACGATCGCCGGTGACGGTGAGGTGGAACGGGCGCGGCGCCGTATCCGGGAACTTCGCCTCGAAGACACCGTCGAACTGCGCGAGTGGCTGTCGAAGAGCGATGTCGACGAGCTGCTCGATCGCGCCCATGTACTTGTGTTGCCGTCGCGCAACGAGGGCCAGCCGATGGCGGTCCTGGAGGCGATGGCGCGGGGTTTGTGCGTCGTCGCCAGCGATGTCGGCGGGCTGCCGGAGATGATCGGCGGCGGGTACGGCGTTATCGTCCCGCCTGACGACGTTGACGCGATCGCTGACGCGTCGCGCCTCGTCATTGACGACCGTGACCTGCGCGCCCGATACGGTGCTGCAGCCTACGCACGAGTCGAGGCGCACTTCGATGCCCGCGCCGTCTCGCGCCGAATCGACGCACTCTATCGCGAGGTGTCCAGATGAGGGTGCGTCCGATTCGGGTGCTGTTTGTCGTTCCAAACTTGTTCTACGGTGGCGCTGAGCGGAATTTGACGACGCTGCTGCCGCGAATGGATCCCGCACGATTCACCCCATCGGTGATCTGCATCGGCGAGGAGGGGTACCGCGGCGACCCGGGACTCTTCTCAACGCTGCCCGCCGCCGGGATCGAAGCGGTGGCACTGCGTCTGCACAAGCGGCAGGCAGTGCGCGCGCTGATCGAACTGGTCATGATGATGCGGCGCACGCGGCCCGACGTCGTAGTGGTGCAGGGTTACAACGCCGAAACCCTGGGCCGGATTGCCGCCCGCATTGCCGGCGTCAAGCACACGGTCAATTGGGTACACAACATTGGCGTTGTCGAGCCGCGCGGAACGGTGCGCAGCACAGTCGACCGCGCGTTGACCCGTTGGACGAGCGGCTATTTCGGTGTCGCCGAGACACAGCGGCGGTATCTTGTGGACGAACTCGGCTACCCTGATGACAAGATCCGCATCATCCACAACGGCATCGATCCGGCCCAGTTCAGTACTAGTAGCGACCGGGCCGTCCGCGCCGAATTCGGTTTCGCCGAGGACGACCCGGTGGTCGGCATCGTTGCCAGGTTCCGACCGGAGAAGGATCACGTCAACTTGCTGCGGGCCGCGCGCACCGTGGTCGATGAGTTGCCCCGCGCGAGGTTCCTCCTTATCGGTGACGGCGCGATTCGGCCCCAACTAGAGGCGCTGTGCACCGAACTACAGATCACACCGAACGTCCACTTCGCCGGCTCGCGTCACGACGTCCCCCGGCTACTGCAGGCGATCGACGTGTTTGTGTTGAGTTCGGCCACGGTGGAGTGCTTTCCGATCTCGCTGCTCGAGGCCATGGCCTGCGCCCGGCCTGCCGTCTGCTCCGCCGTCGGCGGGATCCCCGAGATGATCAACGACGGTGAGACCGGTTACCTTGTGCCACCCAAGGATCCGCAGCAGCTCGCGGCTCGGCTCGTGAAATTGTTGCGGGACCCGCAAACCGCGCGTCGGATGGGCCGCGCGGCCCGCGATCGCGTAGAGGCCGAGTTCACTCTGGATCGCTCCATCGCCGCGACGCAACAAGCGATCGAGGACGTGGTCAGCGGTCAGGCCGTACTGAGCGGACGGGTTTGACGATGCGGCGCCATATCCTGATCCTGGTCGAGAACCTGTCGGTGCCGTTCGACCGCCGGGTCTGGCAGGAGAGCCTGGCTCTGGTCGGCGCTGGTTACCAGGTCACCGTTATCTGCCCGACCGGCGCCAAACAGGACCGCGAGCTTGAAGCCGTGATCGAGGGCGTGCGCATACTGCGCTATCCGTTACGTGCGGCGACCGGGGGGCCGCTCGGCTATCTGCGGGAGTACACAGTCGCGCTGTGGCACACGCTGCGCCTGGTGATCAAGGTCCGCCGCACGGGCCGTATCGACATCGTGCATGCGTGCAACCCTCCGGATCTGCTGTTTCTGATCGCGTTGGCGCTTCGCCCCGGGGGCACCCGGTTCGTCTTCGATCACCACGATCTTGTGCCAGAACTGTTCGTCTCACGCTTCCCCGGCGGTGGGTCCGTCCTCTATCGACTGACCAGGTTCGTCGAACGACTCACCTTTGCCGCCGCCGACGCGGTGATCTCGACGAACGAGAGCTATCGGCGGGTGGCGATCGAGCGCGGCAAGATGGCCGCCGACAGGGTCACTGTTGTTCGCAGCGCACCAGATCTGAGCCGCTTCGTCCGGCGGGGGCCAGATGAGAGTCTGCGTCGCGGCAAACCCTATCTGCTTGCCTACCTGGGCGTGATGGGGCCGCAGGACGGTGTCGACTACGCGCTGCGGGCACTGCAGCTATTACGAGACGACATCGGGCGAGACGACATCCATTGCATCTTCATGGGCACCGGCGACGCGTACGACGAGATGGTCGCGCTCAGTGAGCAGCTCGGCCTCACCGACATGGTCGAGTTCCCCGGTCGAGTGCCCGACGAGTTCGTCCAGCGCTGTCTTTCGACCGCGGACGTGTGCCTGTCGCCGGACCCGCTGAACCCGCTCAACGACGTCTCGACAATGAACAAAGTGGTCGAATACATGGCGATGGGCCGACCACTCGTGTCGTTCGACCTAGTCGAAGCACGCGTGTCAGCCGGCGAGGCAGCAGTCTATGTCCCGGCCAACGACGAACTTGCCTTCGCGACGGCGATCGACGCCCTGCTGCGAGACCCCGAGCGTCGTCGCCAGATGGGTGAGTGGGGACGCAACCGGGTCGAACAGGAACTGTCCTGGGAGGTCTCGCGTCGCGCGCTCGTTCAGTTCTATGACCGGTACTTCGCGCGCGAACAGTCGAGAAACAAGGCGGCGTCGAAGCTTGCGTGGTATGCCGGTCGCGCGGCGGCGATGTCGCCCCGCGAGATGGGTTGGCGCGCACGACGTCTCGTCGCCGGCCTGGCCGGCCGGAACGGACTCAGCGAGCAAACCGACGCCAGGATGCTGGCGAGTTCAACTCCGGACTGGGACGCGCTGGCGCAGGCGTTCCGCGATGGCACGGGGCGGTCGGTTCTGCTCGACCAGGAACGAGCGGACCGGATTTCCGCCGAGCGCCCGACGGAGGTGACGGCGCTGCTGGTCGAGGCCGAAAAACTCCTCGCCGGTGAGCGCGCGTACTTCGGATGCCCGAGCGTCAACGTCGGTTCACCCGTCGACTGGAACTACGACCCAGTCACCGACTATCGCTGGCCGGCCGTTGCCGGGAGCAGGATCAACCACCGGATGGCATCCGGCGACCCGAAGTGGATCTGGGAGCTGAACCGCTTGCAGCATCTGCCCGTGCTAGCGCAGGCATGGCTGTTCACCGGCGATCCGCGATTCGCCGAAGCCGCGTTCGATGACCTCGATTCCTGGCTCGATCAAAATCCGATCGGCACCGGAATCGCGTGGCGGGGCGCGTTTGAAGTCGGGATCCGGGCGATATCGGTCGCCGTTGCATTGCAGGGATTGCGGCACTCACCCGCGATGACCACGCAGCGGTATCGCGCGGTAGTCCGCATGCTCGACGCAAGTGCCCGCTACTGCTGGTATGGCCGCTCTCGATTCAGTTCGGCGAACAATCATCTGATCGGTGAACTCGCCGGGCTGATCACCGTGCATTCGTTGCTTCCCGAGCTCGCGGTGCCGGCCTCGTTGCGCGCAGCACGCGATCGACAGCCTTGCAGCGGAGGCGGCTCGACAGATCCTGCCCGACGGCGCAGGTGCCGAGCAGTCGATCGCCTACCAGATGTTCACCGCGGAGCTGTTGTCGTTGGCGGTCGTGCTGTCGCGGTTACGCGGAGACCACGTGCCGCCGCAATTGATCGCCGCGCTTGACCGAAGCGCCGAGTACCTGGCCGGTCTCGTCGGTTCCGATGACCCGGCGCCTCGATACGGGGACGACGACGATAGCTTCGCGCTCAGGCTCGGTACCGAGCCGAAACGTACAGTCCGCCAACATCTCGGCATCGTCGCAGCGATCACGGGAAGCGACACCGCGGCCAGGTACGGCGAGACTACCTTCACGGCCGCGTGGATCGCCGCCGCACTTGGTACGCACATTGGTGAGATCGGCACGGGTGTCGGCCGCTGCGAGGCGACCGCAGGGGTCTACGCGCCGCACGGCGGTCTTGTGGTGCTGCGCAACGGGCGAGACCGGTTGACTATGGATGTCGGTCCGCTTGGCTACCTGTCGATTGCGGCGCACGGACACGCTGACGCGCTCGCTGTGACGCTCAGCGCGCAGGGTCGCGAGCTGATCGTCGACCCGGGCACCGCCAGTTTCTACGGCAAACCGGAATGGCGGGCGGTGCATCGGGGCACTCGCGCGCATCCTACGGTCTGCGTCGACGGCGTCGACCAGTCGGCAATCGGCGGGACGTTCTACTGGCGGCGGCACGCAGTGACCACTGTTCGTTCGGTCGATCTCGAGCGGTGGCGTCGTCGACGCGGAGCACGACGGCTACACGCCGTCTCGAAGACCCGGTGGTGCACCGGCGCTGGCTGATCGCTCCACCCGGGGACGCAACCGTGGCGGTCGTCGACCTGCTCGACGGCCGGTCGGTGCACGACGTCGCAGTGTCGTGGCCACTGCATCCCGAACTGGATGTGACGCCTAATTAGTAACGGCCACCTGGTCGTTCGCGATGGTCTTCCGGTCCTGCAGCTGTGCTACGCCGCGACTTCGCCCGTCGAAGCCGAGCAGGTGCGAGCGGACGCCAAATTCTCAGCTGGGCTGGTGGTCGGATCGATTGGAAGCCAGGACGCCGGCGTGGCTGGTGGGGGCGCGCTGCCGGACCACACTTCCGGTGGCAATTCTGTCGGTGTTGCGCACCGTCGATGCTGGGGTGATCGCCGAACCGAAGCTCGTCCGGGACGGCGCCATGCTGGTCGCCAGCTGGTCCGAGCAAGGGGTTCGGCGGGGATTTGCGATCGACAGCAGTGGCGACGGCACCGTCGTCACCATAGCCGCTGCTCCGGCGGTGAGCCTGATGGGAGAATCATGAGCGATTTGCAGATGAAGAGGGTCGGCGTTTACGGACTCGGATATGTCGGTTGCGTCTCGGCGGCCTGCCTCGCCTCGCGTGGATGCCGGGTCGTCGGCGTAGACGTGAATCCGGACAAGGTAGAGTCCGTGCGGCAGGGCAGGTCCCCGGTCGTCGAGGAAAAGATTGGCGAGCTCACCGCTGAAGTCGTCACCGCCGGAATGCTCACAGTCACCACCGATGCTTACGCGACCGTCCTGGGCACGGACATCTCGCTGATCTGCGTCGGCACACCATCGACCACAGGCGGCGGGTTATCGACGAGATTCCTCGAACAGGTGACCACGGAAATCGGTGCGGCCCTGGCCGATAAAGACCAATGGCACACTGTGGTCTATCGCAGCACCATGCTCCCAGGGACGTGCGAGACCCTGCTGATCCCGCTGCTGGAGAAGGCGTCGGGCAAGCGCGCGGGGCGCGACTTCGGGGTTTGCGTGAACCCCGAGTTCCTGCGCGAGGGATCAAGCGTCCGCGATTTTCTCAATCCGCCGAAAACCGTTGTCGGTGAGACAGACCCACGCAGCGGCGAAGCGGTGATCGGGCTGTACGAGGGCCTTCCGGGCCCACGCTTCCGAGTCCCGGTCAGGGTCGCGGAGATGACCAAGTACGTCGACAACAGCTTTCATGCGCTCAAAGTCTGCTTCGCCAATGAGATAGGTGCGATCTGCTCGTCGTTGGTTCTGGACTCGCACGCCGTCATGGACATCTTCCTTGCCGACACCAAGTTGAACATCAGCCCTGCCTATCTTCGGCCGGGATTCGCCTTCGGCGGCTCATGCCTCCCCAAGGACGTCCGCGCTCTCACCCATACCGCGCGCCGCAACGACCTCGATGTCCCCTTGCTGGCGAATGTGCTCACCTCCAATGAGGTCCATCTGCGTCGCGCGATCGACCTCGTGATCGCCGACGGGCGGCGCAAGGTGGGCGTCTTTGGCTTGTCGTTCAAGGCAGGCACAGATGATCTGCGTGAGAGTCCGATGGTCGAACTCGTCGAACGCCTTATCGGGAAGGGATTCGACGTCAAGGTCCACGATGCGAACGTGACGTTGTCACGATTGATCGGCGCGAACCGCGCCTACATCGGTGAGCTGCTGCCTCATATCGGCGAAGTACTGATCGATGATATCGATGCCGTGCTGGGGCATGGTGAAGTGCTGATAGCCGGGTCGAGGGAGCCCGAGGTCGTCGATGCGATCGAACGGGCCGGACCGGACAAGCTCGTCATCGATCTGGTGCGGTTGCCGGGCGCCGGCCAACTCCGCGGCAGCCAGAAATACCGCGGCATCGGCTGGTAGCGGATGTCGCGCGTGCAAGCCGGCGCCGGCGAGCTGGCCAAGACCGGGCCCGAGTGGGCGGGCCCGCGAGACTCCGGTTGAGACCGAACCGTGGACCGAGACCACCGCCGATCTGACGAATGTGCTCAAGCGAGGCGCGGGGATGGCCGCGATCGGCTTGGTCATCGTCCAGATCGTCACCGTTGCCCAGACAGTCGTGCTGGGCCGACTGCTCGGACCGCAAGAGGTCGGCATCTTCACCGCCGGATCGGTGATGATGGCGTTTATGGCGGTGTTCGCCCAGAGCACCCTCAGCCATGCGCTCATCCAGCGCGAGCACGACATCGAGGATGCCGCCAACACGGTGCTGATCGTGACCTTTGTGACGGGCCTGCTGCTCGGGCTCGCGGTCCTGGTGGCCTCGCCGCTGATCGGCGCGCTGTTCCACGATTCGCGGGTGGGTCTGATTGCGGCGGCGAACTCGGGGATAATGCTGCTGCATTCGTGTCCCAGCGTCCCCGACGCGCTGATGCAGCGCACATTCCAGTTCAAACGGCGGGTGATCATCAACCCTGCGGTCTCGCTGACGTTCGCCTCGGTCTCGATCGTGTTCGCTGTATTCGGGTACGGTGCGTGGGCGATGGTCATCGGCACGTACGCGTCGACCACCACATGGGTGCTGCTGAGCTGGTGGATGGCGAAATGGCGCCCGTTTCGGGGGCGTTTTTCGTTCCGCATCTGGCGAGAGCTGGCGGGGTTCTCGTTGCCGCTGCTCATCGGTGGGATCGCAGAACGTTCGCGTGAGGTGGTCGAGCAGGTCCTCGTCGGCCGTGCGTTGGGAACCGCTGGCTTGGGCCAATTCCGGTACGGCTACCGGATTGCGTCACTGCCCTCGGTAGCGGTCATAGGAATCTTTGCGTACGTGCTGTTCCCCGCCTTCTCGCGGATCTCCGGCGACGGCATCCGGTTCCGTCAAGCCTTCCTGCGGGCGCTCGGCTGGATCTGGTTGGCCGCCCTTCCGGTCGGAGCCCTGTTGCTCGCGGTGGGTCAGCCAGTGGTGGTGCTGCTGCTCGGCGAGAAATGGCGCGCTGCCGGCGCCGCCGCCTCTGCGATGGCGGGAATCGGGCTGGGTTCGGCGCTCTATTCAGTAGCCGGGGAGGCGGTCAAGGGTGCCGGCCGGTCAAGACTGCTGAACTGGCTGACAGCGATCTTCGTGGGACTCGGCCTGCCGCTGATCGTGCTGCTGCTACCTTTCGGTCTCGTCGGGGTCGGCGTCGCAATCTCCGTCACCTACATGGTCGTCGGCTTCGTCAGCCTCGTGCTCGCCCGCTCGGTGGTCGGTGTCTCGGTCCGCGACACGATTGCTTGCGTGATGCCGTCGACGGTCTCGGCGTTAATCGCATTAGGTGTTGTGATGCCGCTGGAGCGTTTCGTCGTCAGGTCCGACCGATACCCGGAGCCGCTGGGCCTCGCGTCAATCATCGCAGAATGCGTGCTGTTCTCGGTTGTCTACATCGGCGCGCTGAGGCTGATCTCCCCGACCTGGTACGGGTCTATCCGTGACGTCGTCGTGCGAGTGCTGGCGAAGCTTGCCGACCGTGCTCGCCGCTTGGTGTGAGTTGGCCGATCCCGATGGCGCTTCTCGATCACGCGAATGCACGCACCAACACAGAACATGGAAGTGAGGAATCGCCGTGGGCCTCAAGGTCTTGATGATCGGAGCGTATCCGCTGGAGCCGGGGATGGTCCATGGCGGCATCGAGTCGGTGACCAGTGCGCTCGTCTCGGCGCTGGCGGCGCAGGACGACATCGACAATGTGGCGGTGCTGCGTTTCCATCACGGTGACGCGTCGACCGACTACCGGCGGGTCGGCCCGAAGGTCGAGGTCTATTACGTGCGTGGCCAGGACCGGTTGCGCACGATCACCGGGTCGTTCCTGGACGTCCGCAAGGCGCGCAAGCTGGTCGCAGAGTTGAAGCCCGATATCGTGCATGGCCAGGAGATCGGCTGGTCCGGCGACATTGCCGTGAAATGCAGCCCGAACTCCGTAGTTACCGTGCACGGTCTGATACACGTCGAGATCAGGATGTCTGCTCGAACGAAGTTCCGCGACAAGCTACGAGTCAAGCCGATCGATGCCTTGGTCCGGCGGGTGCTGCGCCGTGCCAAAGTGGTCATCTCGATTTCGAAGTACGACACGCAGGAACTCGGCCGAATGATCCAAGGCACCCCGGTAAGCATCGCCAATCCAACCGGGTTGGAGTTCTTCGCCCTCGCGCCGTCGCGCCCGTCGGAACCGCGGCTGCTGTTTGCTGGAGTGCTGACACCACGCAAGAACGTGGTGGGCCTGCTGAATGCGTTCGCGCAAGTACGCCAGGCCGTGCCCGAGGCTCGGCTGATAATGGTCGGTCCGCACCCCGATCCCGACTACGCACAGACCGTTCAAGACCGGGTGACGAGTCTCGCGTTGGGCGATAGCGTCGATATCGTTGGTTTCGTCGACAACGACCGGCTGCGGCATGAGATCGCCACCGCTCGTGCGGTCGTGCTGTTTTCCCGGGAGGAAACGGCGCCGACGATCATCGCTCAGGCCATGGCCGCGGGAAAGCCGGTTGTTGCTTCGCGGGTCGGTGGCGTGCCGGAGATGGTGAACGACGGCGAGAGCGGGTTCGTGGTGGAGTCCGAGGATGAGACCGCGTTGGCCGAGCGGATGCTGACGTTGCTGAACGACCAGGATCTGTGCCTGCGGATGGGCGCGCGCGGGCATGAACTTGCGCTGTGCCGGTTCAATCCCGACGCGGTCGCCCGGCAGACGGTGCAAGCGTATCGAACAGCACTGAATTCACAACAACTGAATCACTCGTTCGCGAGGTAGGAGACACGATCGTGGCCAAGCCAGCCGGTTCGTTCGATTGGACCAACAAATCCGTACTGGTCACTGGAGGCGCCGGCTTCATCGGCTCGCACCTGGTGGAACACACAATTCCTGTAAGTCGTTGTAGAATCTGGGAAAGGTCAAGAAGTGATCTCACGCATCAAAAATAAAATTGTCGAAAGAATTGTCTTTCTTCGGCCCTTGCGGGTTGAAGCCGCGGACCATGATTTTTCTAGTGGCTTCAAAAGGGGCCTTGAAGATATCGAAAGACTCGTCGGCGGTGATTTGCGCGAGCGAGAGATTATGGTCATTGGCTGTGGCTATCGCTATCCGGATGTCGCACTATTTTCAGATAAGGTCAAGCGTGTAGTTGGCCTTGACGTTGAGGAAGTCTTCTACCGCGACGGATTCCGTGCGCTCTACCGGTATCACAAGCGAAATACCGGTTCGGCCTTGAAGGCACTTTATGTCACAATAGGCTTACGGTCAGGTCTCGCGAGATACTACCGGCGACTGGGAACGCTTAAAGGAGGTTCGATCGAGCACGAAAAGTTGAAACTGATCTCCTACGACGGCTTAAGAATACCGTTTGAATCGGATAGCTTCGACATTGTTATTTCCACTGCGGTGCTGGAACATGTTTTGGACATGGAAACCTTTGTTCGGGAATTGTACCGGGTCACGCGGCCTGGTGGAATCGGCTATCACATTTACCACAACTTCTACAGCCTCTCAGGAGCCCATAACCCCAAATCGATCTATGAGAGCTACCCTTGGGGACATTTGCTGGGTGAGATCGAAGTGGATCCCGTGCTTCTGAATCGGATCCGAATTGATGAGGTGAAAGCTCATTTTGGAACCCAATTCAAGTTGGAGGAGTCGCACCGGTTGGACCACTCACATCGAAAGTCGGTAGCCAGCAACGAGTTTGACGAAGAGGGCAGGGAATTGCTAACTGAAGAACTGTCTAGAAAGCTCACTCAATACTCTCGAGAGGAGTTGCTAACGCGTGCCTTTTTGATCGTTGTGAAGAAGAATGGGGCAACCGCAGAACTTGACCAAGACTACGAGGCTGGTAACGCGCTGGTGGCCGCCGCCAGTTGCAAGCGTATCGAACAGCACTGAATTCCCAACAACTGGATCACTCGTTCGCGAGGTAGGAGGAGACACGATCGTGGCCAAGCCAGCCGATTCGTTCGATTGGACCGACAAATCCGTACTGGTCACTGGAGGCGCCGGCTTCATCGGCTCGCACCTGGTGGAACTGCTCACCGAGGCCTCGGCTCAGGTGACCGTATTTGACACCCTGGGGTCGGGCCGACGTGAAAATCTGGCTGGCGTCGTCGATGACGTCACGCTGTTGGAATATGACGTCCGCGACGTCGACTGGGAAGCCTACTTTTCCCAGAACAGCACCGACGTGGTGTTCCATTTTGCGGCCAATGCATACGTTCCACCGTCGGTCAAATCACCGTCGTTTGACTACGAGACCAACTTCGCAGCCACGTTTCGACTGCTGGAAGCGTTGCGACGATCACAATGGCCCGGACGCATGGTCTTTGCGTCGTCGGCGGCGGTGTACGGAAACGCGGTGCGGGTGCCGATCAGCGAGGACGATCCGACGGTTCCCATCTCCCCGTACGGCGTCGGAAAACTCGCCGCCGAGCGGTACCTGGCGGTATTCGCCAGGCTGTACGGGCTCCGCCTCGCCTCCGTTCGCTTCTTCTCGGCGTACGGGCCCCGCCAGCGCAAGCAGGTGGTGTTCGATTTGCTGACAAAGCTGAGCAAGGACCACGACCAGTTGTTCATCCACGGCGACGGGACGCAGGTCCGCGACTTCCTCTATGTCAAGGACGCGGCGCGATCGGCCATGATCGTCGCCGCGGACGGCGAGTTGAACGGCGAGGCCTATAACGTGGGCGCCGGGCGTGAGTACACGATCGATACGCTGGCGAAATCTCTCTGCAATCTGACGGGTCTCAGTCCGGCTTTCCACTACAGTGGCGCGAACCGGCCGGGTGACCCAGAGAAGCTGGTGGTGGACATCACGCGGCTGGAATCCATCGGTTACACGCCGCGGTTCGAATTCGAGGAAGGTCTCGCCGCCGTCGTCCAGTGGTTCGAGGACCTGACCGGAGAAACGTGGAAATGACACCGATCAGGATAGGTCTGTCGTTAAGCGGGCGTCGCTGACCCAGCGGCCGGATAGCCCCGGGAATCGCTGCGACACCTCCGGCAACAGGTCGGGGCACTGTAAGCAGAACCCGATCCGGCTATGAGAATGCTGAAAAAACTCCGGTGACGTCTTCTGCTGATCCGGCGTCAAGGGTTTGACGAAGTCGATCGCCGGCGCCGGTGCCGGTGGCGGCTGTTTCAGGAACGTCGGGAGCGGTTGTACTTAGTAGCCGGCCTGGATCTTCGTGACGTTGTCGAGGTCGTCGGGGCCGAATAGCTGGGTGCGGTATAAGGCGAACACTAGATCGGTGTCGGCCTGGTGACCTCGTTGATGCCGTCGGGTTTCTCGCCGTGCCATCCCGGTCCGACCAGCAGGTACTCGCCGCCACCGTTGCCGATTGTGCGGCCGCCGAGGTAGGCGAAATTGTCGGTGTGTAGCCGTCCATGGCAGCGGCCGCATCATGACGGCCATGGCCGTCACGACGTCGTCAGGCCTTGACCGCCACCAGGCGGCAGTTGTTGATCACCTTCGCTAGCAGCGGGCGGTCCCTGAGCGCCCGGGTCCTGGCCGCGGGCTGGCGCAGCAGCCAACGCTCGAACGCGAGTAACGGCCCGGCCGGGATGCGGAAGCTGCGTCCGCGAACAGTGCTGTAGACCGCCACTGAACCAAAGCCGCAGTCGCGAAACAGCTCGATCAGCTCAGCATTAGTGTACTCGCGCAGGTGGAAGCCGGTAGCGACATCATCGAACCCGCGCGAGATGTCGTGCGGTTCGGTGAGTCCGGCTAGGTGTGATGCAGACATAGATGCCGCCCGGGCGCAGGGCACGCCCGAGGTTGACGAGCTGCGTGCGCGCGTCGTCCGGATGCAGGTGCTCCATCAGTTGGTTGCTGTAGGCCACGTCGACCGAACCTTGCGGGACCGGGATCGAAGTGCCGTCGGATAGGGCGAGCTCGAAGTTCGGCGGCCGGCGGTCCGACGATGTGATCTCGCCTGAAACGTCCACGCCGATCGCTTTGCGCGCATGCTTGGCCACCTGGAAGGTCAGGCCGCAGTCGCCCGGGCCCACCTCCAGATAGGTTGTGTCCTTACCGACGAAGCGCCTGAGCATGCGCCATTGCCGGCGGATGTCATCCTCGGCCTCGCTGGGCGCGCGCTTGCGTGTGAGCTGCGGGTGACCCGGCACGCGGTGGTAAAGCTCGTCGTACAGCTCGCCATACAGGCGCCGACGCTCCTCGGAGGTGCCTGCGCGCAGGCGTGCGGCGAGGGCCTTCTCGATCTCGTAGTGCTCGCGCACCTGCTCAGGCGTGCGCTGAAGATCGGACACCATCGCGTCGCTCCCCGGGGATGTGTAGGTTCACCAGGTAGCTTATAGGCCTACTTTACATACTTTTTGGATGAATACAAGGCTTGTCATAGACTTCAAGTGTTTCAGTTGCTAGCCTCGACGGCGGACGGGTTTACTCGGTTAAGGGGCTATCAGGGTGAATTGGGCTTCGTGCGGCCGCGGGTTCGTGGTGGCGGTATCAGCGTTGTTGGCGTTCGGGGGGTGTGCGTCGGCCGTGAGCGCTGGGAAACACGAACCGGGCCCGATCTTTGTTGGTGACTACGAAACGGGCAACTTCGATCAGTGGCCCTGGTGTCAGAACGTCGCCGTGAGGAGTGTTCCCTGCAGTTCGTTCCGCACCTCGACCCACAGCATGCAGGTGCAAACCAACGTCGTCCGGCCGGGCCGCAAGTTCGCTGCCCGGTTCGAAGTCCGCCATGGCGACCAGCCAAAGGGCATATGCTGTGGCGACCGTGCCGAGGTGAGCGGCAATGAGCGCGCGCAGGCCAACGAAGGCGACGACCTGTGGTACCAGTGGAGCACCCTGTTCGACGAAAATTTCCCGGTCGGACCGGAGTGGAGTGTGGTCTCCCAATGGCATGCCAACCAGGACGGACCACCCCCGGTCGCGATCGACGCCGGGGGTGCCACCTTGAGCGACGATCGCTGGGGGATCGTGCTGGCGACATGGAATGCGCCCGGGGATCGGGGGCCGACGTTCACGCCGTGGAGCGCGCCGGTGATCCGCGGCGTCTGGAATGGCATTAAGCTGCACATCAAATGGTCCGTCCGTGACGACGTGGGGTTCATCGAGCTCTGGCACGATGGCGTGCGGCAGACATTCGGTGAACCGTGCGCCGGCCAGACCCGGTGCATGGTGCGGACCCTGATGCCCGGTGGCAACGGCGTGTATTTCAAGCAGGGCTACTATCGCGACGCAGCCATCACCGCGACCGGCGTCGTGTACCACAGCGGATTCTCCCTTGCCCACACCGAGGCTGACCTGGCCCCGTTGTAGGGGCGGGAATCAATCGGCGAGACCAACGCCATACAGTGCCCGGCCGTGCAGTACCCGCCGTGCCCCATGACCTGGTGGAAAAGGCGGTCGCCCATCATATTTCGCCGGACTAGCGCTGGATTCTGCTGTATGTGCGGCGGTGGCTGCGAGCCCCGCTGGCCCAGCCGAAAGGCACGCTGGTTGCTCGGGACCGTGCCACCCCGCAGTCTCATTATTCCTTGCAGGACAGGCACTTTCGCATATTAAAGCGCAGTGTCACAGCAAGTTCCGCGCAAAATCCAGGCTAGCGCTGCTTCGAGCGCGACGGGAGTTGGTCGGGCTTGCGTGCCACGACATAGACCGATGGCGCAGCCACTCCACGTAGACCGCGCGAGCAGACCGCACGCAGGAACAGTCGGGGCAGTCGTCCCACGGGCGTCGAAACGGCGACCAACGTGCCGCATGCAACACTGCCAGGTCCGACCTGCACGCAACAGCCGCGGCCTAAGGTGTGGGCTTTCGGTTCTGGTTCTGACAAGGACGTGAACGAAAACCTACTCAAGCCGTCCGCCGGTCACACAGGCCATCGGCCCGACAGAATGCGCTTGTCGTGCATCGTTCGCCCTTCAACAACCCGGTTGCAGAGCAGCCCGCACGTAACCCGTGGTCTGGTAAACGTATTCAACCGGCCAGTCCAGTAACGATATATGGGTCGGGCTCGCTACCATGGTGAGTTCTCCGTCGAAGCAGCGCTGCAGGATGAACCGGGCCCGGGAAATGTGCGGCGTGAACGTGACGACAATCACGCTCCGCCAGCCGTATCGCTCGGCTAGCTGGCGCAGTTCCCGCCCTTCACCCAGAGTTGTTGGTGGATTTGGTACGAAACAGTCCAACTCGATGCCCGAGTGTGGCGTATTGCAGGCTTTTGTCAACCACTCTTTGTGGATCCCGGGATTTGACAGAACTACCTTGGGTGCCCAGCCCTGCATGCCGAGATCGACGCCGAACGGGTAGCGGCTGAATCCGTCTCCGCCGAGGACGAGGATCGCGTCGGCGTGCCGCAGTGGATCGACCTGTGGTCGAACGTAGACCGGGAGCCCGCCGATCACGGCGGCGATCAGCAGCAGGCAGACCGGTACCACCACCCATCGGATGCGAACCCGGCGCCAGGTCACCGCCATCGCCAGCCGATACCGAGATATCTCTCGCAGCGTCTGCCGTGCGCCGCATTCGCTCGCCGTGCACGATCGATGGCTGTCGCGCGCTTCACCAATGCCTCATCTTGGCGCAGGAATTGGGCCTTGGCGGGAATCACGTATACCCCACGGCGAGCCCCGCTGCCTGCTTCGCAGGCGCGGGCCGACTGATCGCTCACGTTGTTCACCACATCCAGATCGTCTCCGAAGGCTTTCCGTTACCGACCAGCCGGATGCACGCTAATCCCACCCGGCAATATATATATATATATATATATATATATATATATATATATATTGCAGTTGCGCGAATCGCTCTCGACGCGACCCAGGCGGGCGGCTGCAGAACGGGCCATCCAGTGCTTGACGGCACGATCGCTTGGTTGCAACGCGAGTGACGCCTGTGCCACCCCAGCGCTGTTCTCTCTCCTTGCCGTGGCGATCGAAACGGCGAAACCTCACGAAACCGACAATCCGCATATACCCGTACACTACATACTCTTTGGATGAGTACAAGGCTAGTGATAGACTTGGAGTATTCAGTCGGGTAATGTCGCTGCGAGTCGGTGCGTCGGCGTCTAGACGATGGCTGGACTTAAAGCTTTGAGTTGAGAGGTGACTTCGGGAACGATGCTGGCGGACGTCATATGTGCGGGATAGCCGGAGTCCGCAGGTTCGACAGCGAACCGGTGAGCCGCGAACTGCTGGCCAATATGGCCGCGCGGCTGGTTCATCGCGGGCCAGACGCCACCGGAATCTGGACGCAAGGTGATGTCGGATTCGCTCATACCCGCCTGTCGATCATCGATGTCTTAGGGTCGCCGCAGCCGATGGCGGGCGCTGGCGGGCATACTCACCTCGTCTTCAACGGGGAGATTCTGAATTACCGTGAGCTGCGCGCAGGGCTGTCGTACCCGTTTCGGACCCGCGGCGACACCGAGGTACTTCTCGCACAGTACGAGAAGTATGGACCGGATGGGGTCGAGCGGTTGCGCGGTCAGTTCGCTTACGCCATACACGATTCGGCGACCGGCGAGACGCACCTCTTCCGCGACCGGCTCGGCATTTTGCCGCTCTACTACTACGTGAACAACGACGTGTTCGCGTTCGCCTCGGAAATCAAGGCACTGCTTCCGGTCATCGGCGCGCCACGTGTCGACGAGGACAGCCTGCACGACTACCTGGCCCACCGGTCAGTGCCCGCTCCGTACACCCTCATCGAGGGGGTACGCAAGGTTCCGCAAGGCCATCACCTGGTGGTCAAGGCCGACGGCACCGTGCACTCGACCGCTTACTGGACACTGTCCCCGCAGCCGAACGGCCGCAAAGTGTCTCCGCGGGAAGCCGTAAGACTCGTGGATGAAGCGCTCACCGTTTCAGTGCGCGAAGCCCTGGTTGCCGACGTGCCAGTCGGTGCCTATCTTTCCGGCGGCGTGGACAGCAGTTTGATAACCGCGCTCGTTGCACGGCAGCGGCAAGGTGCGGGTCTGCACACCTTCTCGGCCGGTTTTGGTGACGATCGCCTCGACGAGACGTCGTGGGCACGCCAGGTCGCCGGAATCGTGGGGAGTACTCATCACGAGGTGCTCGTCACCGCCGACGACTTCCAGCAGAACTGGTCCAAGTTGAGCTGGCACAGAGACGCCCCCCTGTCCGAGCCCGCCGACGTCGCGGTCTTTCGCCTCGCCCAACTCGCCCGCCAAGAGGTGAAGGTTGTACTTTCCGGCGAAGGCAGCGACGAATTGTTCGGCGGCTACCCCAAGTACCTCTTCGCCAACGCAACACGCTGGGCAGGTGTGGTCCCAGGGAGTGTACTGCGCCACGTGGAGAAGTCGCTGCCTGCAAGCAAGTCCCGCTTGGGCATCGCGATGCGCGCCATTTCCGAACCCAGCCATGCGGAGCGCATGCGCGGCTGGTTTGCGCCATTCACTGTGTCGGAACGTACCGATCTGATCGGCCGACCAGCAGCGCGTAGCGTCCTAGATCCCTATCTCCGCGGCGGCGGCGACGCCCTGCGCCGGATGCTCTATGCAGACGTACACACTTGGCTCGCCGACAACCTTCTCGAGCGTGGCGACCGGATGTCAATGGCCGCGTCGCTGGAATTACGTCCGCCCTTCCTTGATCACCGCCTGGTGGAACTCGCGTTCGCGTTGCCAAGCAATGTGAAGGTGCGCGGGCGGACGACGAAGTGGGTGGTCAAGGAGGTTGCCCGCCAGCACCTGCCCGCCGCTGTCGTCGATCGCCCGAAGATGGGTTTCAAGGTTCCCCTCGACCAGTGGTTTCGTGGTGGGTTGCGCGATATGGCGGTCGAACTGCTCACGAGCCCGTCCTCGTTTGTCGGCACGATGTTCGACCGGCTAGCGGTAAGCAAACTGCTCGATGACCATTCGTCCGGCGATCGCAACGAGCAGCCACGGATCTGGACATTGCTGTCGCTCGAGGTTTGGCATCGCGAACTCGTCAAAAAGATGACATGTGATGGAGACCCCTCAGCTCGGACGCACGTTGAGTCTGCGTCGGAGAGTTTTTGAGAGCGTGAGCAGGTGACGACCTGGGTGAGGATCATGCCGATCGCGGCCCTGGCCGCTGAGACCACCGTCGAGGGCGACAACTTCAACTGACAAACCGGTGTTCCGCCTTGGAGCACCCGAACAAACGATTTGGAGAAAGATTATGGAAGCAATCGAAACGCTCTCGACGGGTTCAGGCAGTGAGCGGGAGGCCGTCCATGATTCGGCCGGTGGGATACACCTCGCCGTCCTCTCGACGCTGGGCGTCGACCTTCCCGAGACGGCCAAGATACTCGATTTCGGCTGTGGTGCCGGCGGCACTGTGAGAGCTCTGCGGGCTCGCGGGTACCTCAACGCTTGTGGTTATGACGTCGGGGACGGCCGAACCCTCGTCCGCGACGATCGAGATCAGATCAAAGTTGGGACCCTGCTGGACTTGAGGCTGCCCTATGACGACAACACTTTTGATCTCGTGATCTCGGACCAGGTTTTCGAGCATGTTCAAGATCAAGTGCTGGCCTTTGAAGAGCTGCTGCGAATCACCAAGCCCGGTGGTCATGGGCTGCACATCATTCCCGCGCGGTACGCCCCGATCGAGCCGCATATCTTAGTTCCGTTCGGCGGGGTGTTCCAGCATCGCTGGTGGTACAAACTGTGGGCTTCGTTCGGAATTCGCAATAGGTTCCAAGCCGGGCTGTCAGCCGATGAAACCGCGGACCACAACGCGTTCTTCGTCAGCGAGGCAACGCGGTACATAACGACGTCCTGTTATCGGGTGATCTTCAGGGAGGTCGGGTTCCAGTATCGGTTCGCCGAGCAGGAGTTCTTCGACAGCCACGACCGTCCATCCATGCGTGCGATCGGAAAACTTGGCAGTCCAGCGATGCGGCTCTACCGCACCTTTCGCTCCCGAATCGTCTACCTGCGCAAACCGGACTCGCCGAAGTGGGCCCAGCGTCCGTGAGCGCGGCGACCCGAAAGTGGATGCGGTCGGTGACCTGGTCGCCGAAGTGGTCCGCATCCGCGCGGTCGAGGGCCACATCGTCAAATCATGGCCACCGGACTGTCCCGGCGTGGTATTCGGGAACGGTGTCATGGCTGGCCGCTGAGTCTCGGGACCAATGGCCCGTGGCGAACGTCCTAAAGTGTCGTTAACGTCACCGCATCGCATCGATTCCACTATCGTGCAAATCGAGAAAATGCATCTACCCGAAGGTTCTGGGGTGGATGCCCATGGAGAGGATGCGTCCGTGATGCCGGTAGTCGGCAAAGTGTTTGGTGGAGCGGTGTTGATACGGCGATCGCCGAGCCGCCGATGAAGGCGGAACCCCGGCTTGGGCTGACCCTGTCGTGGCCGCGGATCACCTCGGCGTTCCTCATCGACGTCGCGGTGCTGTTAGTGGCCAGGCACTTCCCCGGCGTACCGCAGACCGTCGCGTGGTGGGTGGGTGTCGCGGTCGCGGCGGTGGTGACGATCGCCCTGGTACTCGCCTACCGTAGGATCACCCTCGGCTCAGCTTTGGCCAGGTGGGTGTGGGATTGGTCCACCGACTGGGTGGCGACACTGAGCCGGGGATGCACGCCCGCGATCGATCACCGGCGCCGCTTCGGCCGTGACGTGATCGGGGTGCGCGAGTACCAGGGCCAGCTGGTCGCGGTGATCGCCGTGGACGAAAAGGCTGACGGGCCGTCCGGGCGCCATCAGCGCGAGATGGTGGCGCCGGCCACCTTGCCGGTGGCGGTGGTCGCTGCGGCGCTGCACCAGTTCGATGTGCAGCTTGACGCCATCGATATCGTCTCGGTGCGAAAGCGACACATCCCCGAGGCCGCCGATCCGTCCGCCCCGCCGACCGCCGACGATCGCCCCGCGGGTATCGAGGGCGGTACGTGGCTGGTATTACGGATGGATCCGCAGCAGAATGTCGCGGCGGTGGCGGCCCGCGATTCGGTGGCCTCGACCTTGGCGGCGGCCGTCGAGCGGCTCGCCGGCGATCTGGACGGACGGCGCTGCGCGGCCCGGCCTTTGACCGCCGATGAGCTTGCCGAGGTGGACATCGCCGTAATGGCGGGTCTGCAACAGGCTTCGACTCGGCCGGGATTGCGTCGTCTCAAGCATATCGACGGGTACGCGACCAGCTTCTGGGTGTCACCGTGGGACATCACTTCGGAGACGTTGGACCAGTTGTGGCTGCCTGATACAGATGCCACCGTGGTGACGATCCGACTCACCGCCGCGGCCGGCTGGGCCTATGTGTCGGCTTGGGTGCGATATCACAGCCGGGAGCGGCTGGGCAAAGATGTGTGGGCCGGGCTGAATCCGCTCACCGGCCGCCAGTTGGCGGCGGTGCGGGCGAGTCTGCCGGCCCCGGCGACGCGCCCACCGCTGGTGGTGCCGGCTCGGGCGCTGCGCGACGACGAACAGCTCGAAGTCCGGGTGGATCCAACAGAGGTGGACGCGGCACCGCAACACTCGAGCCACCCGGCTGAAGAGAGCGATGACGCGCAGCCAGCGGCGGCGCCCGCGCTGTGACCGTACCCGGCCGGGCGGGCGATCGGTAACGACCGCTTCGCGGAGATCCGGCCACCAGATTTGTCGACTCTGGCGGCCGCCAGCTCGGCGACCACGTCGAAATTACGTGGCCGCCGCACGCGCGCGGTGTTGAGCCGCCGGCTTCGGCCCTTTCCACCACGCGCTTGACGGTCTTATGGGTAGTGCCGCACAGTTCAGCGGCCCCGCGGTAACTCCCGACCTGGCGTACGCCGAAATAATGTTCATACGCTCCCTTGCAGACCGCAATAGAGCTCCCCGAGTGGTGAAGCTGGTGACAGTTGGCGCTATCACCGTCACCGCCCAGGTCCACGACTCCCGGAAAAGACGCGATCAGCCTGCAAAGGAGTGCGGACTTTTAATTGGCCACCACCGGGGACTTTCTCATGGCCACGGACACAATCACTCCCCGCTACGCCGTCCGCCAGGCCAGCTACGACCTGGCAAGCTGCGGGGCAAACGGCTTGTCGACAAACCCGGGCGAACCCGCCGTTACCACGTCCCGCCCCTGGCTGCGCGTACTATGGCCCGCCGCGGCGTATTCGCGTCGAAAACGGCTTGGCCTTGTTCCTCGTTCTGCGTGTTCCTGGCGCTGCGATAAATCAGGCTCAGCGAGAAGCGGCTTTGATTCGCTCAACCTTCAGAAAATCAATTGCCAATAAGCCGTTATAATAGGAAAAAGAGTGAGTTCCAATGATCTTTGGGGCAAAGTGCGGCTCTATTATACTAACGGTTTCCTCGCGATAGGTCTCCGTTCCCAGGTCTTTGATCTGTGCGATTCCCATTGATTCGCCGTATTGATCAAAGCTCTGTCTTTGAAACACTCGCAATAACTTCTCACCGTCTCGAAAAAAGCCCCCATTTCTGGCTCGTTCGCTATTGAAGATCACAGGATTTTTTGCGTGTGGCGTCCATGCATCAGAATCGAAAGCATCGGAGTAGAATACGTGCAGTTCCGAGCAACACTCTCCTATTTCGGAACTATCAATATTGGTCAGCAGCCACCATCTGTCTTTGAAAAAAAATATATTGGTGTCTACTGCAGAGACATCCTTAATTAGAGTCTTGTGAAAAGACCACCGAAGTGGAAATTCGGTGCACTTATACAGCCGTATTTCTCTTATTTCCCCAGTTTCCGGACACATATATAGTTCATTGTCGACTGTAAAGATAAATGGGTACGACAAGTGAAACGGCTCATCGAGCGCCGAGCCGAGTTCCTCATATTTGTTGCCGCTGATTTTAAAAACAGATATTTTGCCTCTGCTAGTTCTGAAGTCGTAATCCTCAACGAAACACACGTCCAAATCCCCGTGCCTGAAAACGAAAGGATCAGCAAGATAGCGATAGGGAGGGTTCGCAATGATACTTGATCTCGAGAGCACTGAACTTTGCCAATTTTCAGTGAACATATAGGCGACGCCCCATCGATCATATTTGCCGCTGATGGTCGAGCGGTTCGAAGCCGAGGCTCTGTTGAAAAGTTTTCGAGTCACAATGATGAACGTTTTGATTTGATATAATGCAATAACATGTAATGGGGGCGTCGTGTAGAGTTGATGTGCATAAAGCGACTTAGCTAGAGTTTGGGGTAAAATCCTTGTCTTGCCCAAATCTTCAAGAAACCTATGCATAAAGATATTTGACTTCTTGTAGATTTGTGCAAGATTTTGCGCATAAGTGGGCTTTGTAGGAATGGAGCCTGTCACGAGCACGTCCCCGCCGTCTAATTCATCCGGCAATCTCTGTATTACGAAGCCCGTTGACGGCTCTTGATTAAACACCTCCCAGAAGCCGGGGGGGCCTCCCCTATTTACGTCATTATTCCCGTGATGAAAAGAGATAATCCCGAATTCGCATACCGTCAGAATTCCGCCGCGGAAAGTTCCACTTTGTCCGTTCAAAAGGACATCGACATTCAAGCTTTTGATCGTTTCTAGGTCTTCTTCACGATACCGATAGACCAATCCGCTCGTGGATTTGAGTGGGCGAACGTGTATTTTTGGCACATGAAAAGTATCAAGCTGGTGCATGTCAAAAGCGCTTTTAAGTTTGGGGTCCCTGACAAACATATGGCTTTCTAAGGCAAAAATAGCCTTGAAGAAGAAACCGGCGACAAATCTTAGAAATTCCCGTTTTTTGAATAATCCGTAAACCCTTTTAAGGAGATTTTTGTCCTCGGCAAATGTCTGCACAATCAAGTAGTCGATTGAATAATGCTCTGCCGATTTGCTCTTCTCGATTACGTCATAGATTAGGCCCGGTTGGTATCCATCATCAACTAGATACCCAACACTAAGCTTTCTCATAATCGTCGTTCCCCTTCCGGAATATGCAAAGCCGACTGTACTTTAACGGAGTTGGGCGTTCACAGCAGCTTTTCCACCGTGATGGGTGGTCCAGGTCGAAAACGAAGAGCTGTTGTACGGCACCGGCACGGGGTATTTCGCCGGGTTCTTCTCCACCAGCGGGATTCTGCGTCACAACGTGGCCGGTGCCACCGACACCACGGCGCTGGGCGCGATCGAGCAGGCGATCGAGCAGATGCGGTCCGGCCCGGCGCTGGCCGAACCCGACCTGTTCATCACGTCGCCCTCGAGCTGGTCGGCACTAAGAAGGATTAAATACGACTTGCACCGCTACATCTTGAGCCCCGATCCGACCCGCGAGGAAGCCAATCAGTTGCGCCCTCCGGTACGCAGTGGGTACGCAGCAAAAAATTTGACGGTCAGCGCGACCGTCACAGCCAACCACGGGACGACTAGCCTGTTCGCTGCACTGGAAGTGGCCACCGGCAAGATCACTGCCGACGCCTGCTACCCCCGCCACACCCACGTCGAGTTCCTGGCCTTCCTCAAACTCGTCGCCAAGGCACACCTCCCGCGAACGTTTAATGGTGATTGTTATCAAAGCGATAGACGATACACCTGTTAACTAACGGGTCTGGAGAGGAAGCTGATACCCCAGAGGGGATACCGCAGTGATGTGAAGGTTCTCCACTTCATTCCATGGAGGTACGGCCGTGCGGTATCTGCGCATGACCATTGTCAGTCTCTTCACTGCTGCTGCGATCACATTGCCTGTGGCACCGCACGCCGCCGCCGCAAACACCACTCTCGAAGCCGAAAACATGGTCGTGTCGCCGGCGAGCGCCGGGCGTGTAATCGCCGATTCCAGCGCGTCTGGTGGATACGCACTCGAGCTGTACCAGAATTCAACGGCCTCGACGAATCTTTCATTACCGGCATCCAGCAGTGTGGTGATCCGCGCGAAAGGGCAATCGTGTCAAGGTGCTCCGCAGATGACCGTCTTAATCGACGGCAAAGCCATCTCGAAAACCGCCGTCTCAGCGACGTCATGGACCAACTACACGACGGCCGCCACGATCAATGCCGGTACGCATACTTTGAGCATCGCATTCACGAACGCCCTCAACGCGATCGTCTGCAGCCGAGCCCTGTTCCTGGACACCGTCACAGTAGTAGCTGCTACGGCCGCCACGAGCACCATTGCGCAGTATTCCGATCTGAGTGGAGCGTTCGTCCCGGCCTGGATCTCACCCGCCGTGGCACACCCGCCAGAATTACAGACCGCCTCCACACCGTATGGCCAGGGGTTCCAGTTCGTTGTCTCCGACACTGCCGATGTCGCCACCTGGGATTCCGCCATGAAGGATGTGCTGGCTCAGGCGTTTCATTCCGGCCAAGCGCCGATACCCGCCGAAACGCCCTACACCTTTAACTTATACGTTTACCTGCCCAGCCAGAAAATCGTCACAAGCTGGAATGGTGGTCTCTTGTGGGAGTTTCACACCCCGAGCACATCGAGTGGTCATCACATTGCGCTGGATAACACCGGCCGCGGCCCCACCAATCCCTCGTTCCGGTTTGGCCGCGAAAGCTCGGGCGGCGCGAACTACACCTACGCCTACACCTATGCGCCTCTGACGTTCAACGCCTGGCATCAGTTCGTCATCAACGTCAAATTCTCAACCGGGACGGACGGCTATTACCAGTTGAGCATGGACGGCACTCAGTACATCAACTTCAGCGGGCCGACCATGTTCGCCGCCGACCACGGAAACCCGTACCTTCAGTTTGGTTTCTACGCCGACATCGGTTCGAAGAACGGTGTGGCCAGCGTGGGCAATAACCAGGTCACCATCGCCGGTATCAACTACACCACTTCGTGATCTCCGCTGTTGATGCCGATTCCCCCTAGTATTGCTGGCGCTGTGCTGGCGTGGTCGGTGCTTGGTCTGATGCTTTTGCATAGGTGTGACAAGTGGTCCATCCTGGAGCTGCGACCTGACTACCGGGTTGGGATTGTCACCGCACTCGTTCGCGTCGAGGGTGTGGCGTTTGGGCTGATTGCCAACAGCAGTCGCGCGCCTACGTGCTCGCCGCTCTCGGCGACGACGATGCAGACGCTGTTTAGCACCCACCGGACAGCCTGACGAGGGCAGGGTCGGCGAGTTTACCGGTGACGGGATCATGGCGGTGCTCGGCGGCCGGCCGTAGATCGGCGCTGGCGCTGGCCGGGCTTGGCGCGCTGTGCTAGTGCACAATGTCGCTTGTGACCTTGGGGCCGTCGCGTTCGCGGACATCGGAGTTGTCGTTGGTTATCGGTGCGTTGTTTCGCCGCTGGCGGATGCCCACAGCCTTGGGTCTGGCCGGGCTTGTGTTGGCCTTGACCTGGCTGGCGATCGGCGTGCACGTCCACGGATGGGTAACGGCGTTCGACGCTCCGACCGCATCTTGGATCCGAAGTGTCGGCCACCGATATCGCGGCCTTGGCGAAGCGTCGTTGATGACCGCGTGGCTCGGCACCCCCGTCACGGTGGCAGCGGCCGGACTAACCGGCGGAGCACTGCTGGCCTGGCGTGCTCGTTCCTTGAGGCCAGGAGCCGTAGTGGTTGGCACGGTCGGCGGGGCTGTGCTCGCCGAGACCGCGATCAGCGTGGTCGTTTACCGCCCAGTGACCGAAGCGGAAATCCAAGCATTACCGCTGTTGAGTACCGAACATCATTCGTTTCCGTCCGGGCACGTGGCTGGGATCGGCGCGCTGCTCGGAATCATCGCTGCGTGCATCGCGGTCGGGCGGAGCCGTATTGTGCAGGCCCTGGCGACGGTTTTGGTGGGTGCTGGCGTGGTGATCGTTGCCTTCAGCCGGTTGTATCTTGGCTGCCATTGGCTCAGCGACGTCATTGGGGGAGCGCTCCTGGCCGGGGTGTTCGTGATCCTCGGTACCGTCGGCTTGACGACTCGCTGTGATCAATCCGTCCGTGCCAGGAGTGCTCCCCGGGGTACCCCGACGATCACCAACTCGCCGAGCGCCCTACCGGTCACGGTCTCAACCCCGTCCGACCGGAACCTCCTAACCCAGGGCGACCACGGCATGCCTCGTCGGGCTGGGGCGAAGCCCCGTTAGATATCGAGCAGCACGAACTCCGAGTACAGCAGGTCGAGTTCGTTCGGGGTGAATACCGCCGACCGGTATTGGGCGATGTCCTCCCTTCTGATCGCACGCGGCGCCTTGGGAAAGAGGCGCTCGTTCATCGCGATGCCGAAGGTCTTCTGTTGCCACATGATCGCCAGCTTGATTCGTTCGAGGTTGCGCGCAAGCACGTCCGGCGCACTGCAATACAATATCTGGGACAACGGAATCGGGGCCGACCGCACATGGCGCAGACGCCGCTTGGCCACCAGATAGGCCGTGCCGCCGGCATCGCGGGCGGTCATGTGCAGGCAGTCATAGGACGCGTGGTCATCGTAGATCCGGCGCTCGGCCTGCCCGAGCGACGCACGCACCGTCCGATCGTTGACATCGATGTCGACACGCGACTGCCAAAGGGTTTCGGCATTGAGCCCCGGCGGGAACAGCAATATGTGCCGCTCGAGGATTGCAAACCCCAAGGCCTCCATTACCCGTTGTGTCACCGGGGCGGGGGTGAGGGTGGTGTAGGTGATGCGCTCGTCGCGCACGGCGGCCGCGACGAGCGTTGCCCCCAAGCCGCGACCGCGATAGGCCGGCGCGATATAAAAGCCGGAAAAGTTGCAGACGATGCCGGTCTTTCCGTTGATCTCCCGCTGCGAGTAGATCGTGCCGACATGGCCGACGATCCTGCCGCCATCAGTGAGAACGAAGGCTCGGGTCGGGTTGTCCGCCAGCCAGTTGGTCGTGTAGAGCGGGCGCCAGTCATCGGCCGCGATACCGAAGCCGTGCTCGAGCAGATCGCAAATCTCGGCGGTATCCGCAGGTGTTGTCGGCCGCACCCCGATGCCCGAACTGTGCGGCTTATCGCCCGTCATTGCGAAAGTCTCCACACTCTGCCGAGGTCCCATGTCGCTCCTAGACTAGTGAAAGCAGGTCGCCCCTTGAGGGGTCGTGGTTACGGCGGCGCCTTCGTGCGACCATACCGACAATGCACTCAAAAAGGAGCATACATACTAACTGGCATCCTACAATAGGATTTGTCAAACTGTTAGTCTTGTATGTTCCACTATGTGGACCAACTGTTCCGAGCACACCGCGAGGCCACGATGACATCTCCGCAGCCCATCGGTTGCTATTCCCTCGACGATCGATACGTCCGCACCGCCGGCACCGTCCACCTGACAGGGGTCCAGGCGCTCGTGCGGGCATTTCGTGACCGCGCAATTCTCGACAGGGCACGAGGTTGCCACACGGCCACGTTCGTCGCCGGGTACGAGGGCTCACCTCTGGGCGGGCTGGACCTCGAAATCGCGCGGCAGCGGGGGGCCTTGGACGGATTCGACATCGTGCACCGCCCCGCTGTCAACGAGGAACTGGCCGCGACGTCGGTGATGGGGACCCAGTTGGCAGGTTCAGCCGGCCGGTTCAAAACACGGGGTATCACCGGCTACTGGTACGGGAAATCTCCAGGACTCGACCGGGCATCCGATGCTCTTCGGCACGCCAACCGGATTGGCACCGATCCGCTAGGCGGGGCTGTCGCCCTGGTCGGAGACGATCCCGGCGCGAAGTCTTCCACCGTGGCGTGCGCATCCGAGTTCGCGTTGGCGGACTTGATGATTCCCACGCTTTATCCCTGCGATCCGCAAGAGGCGCTCGATCATGCTGTGCACGCGCCGTACCTGTCCCGGTTCACCGGGCTGTGGTCGGGCCTCAAGATCGTCACTGCGGTCGCCGATGGATCCATGACGGTGGCACTCGACTCCACGCGCGTCGAGCCCAGCTTCGGCGGCCTCGGCGCGGCCCACCACACACCTGACGCACGGCTCATCGGCCGAAATCTGCTGCAACTCGAGCAAAGCCAGATCGACGACAGGCTGCCGCGCGCAATCGAGTATGCGCGAGCCAATTCACTGAATCGTATTGTCCAGCAGGGACACCGAGATCGTCTGGGGATAGTTGCCGCTGGCAAGACTTACCTCGACGTCAGGGAAGCTCTGGCCATGTTGGGCATCAGTGACGACGGATTGGGCCACTACGGTATTCGTCTGCTCAAGGTTGGCATGATCTATCCGCTCGATGCCGAGATAGTCGGCAACTTCGCGCGCGGGCTCGACGAAATCATCGTCGTCGAAGAGAAGCGCGCGTTCGTCGAGACCGCGATCAAGGACCTGCTGTATGGCACGGCGAACCCGCCTCGTGTGATCGGCAAGCTCGATCCCAGTGGACAAGTTTTGGTGAGCGCCTCCGGAGAACTCGACACCGACAGTGTCGCAACGGCTCTGGCGCGCAGACTGGGTAACGAGTACGCAATAGAACCTGTCCTGGAATGGCAGAAGCGATCCAAGCGTGCGCGTATCGAACTTCCCCTGCTGACCCGGACCCCATATTTCTGTTCGGGGTGTCCCCACAACTCCTCGACGAGGGTGCCCGAAGGCAGCATCGTGGGTGGAGGCATCGGGTGTCACGGCATGACCATGATCATGGATGACAAGCTGGTCGGCAACGTCATGGGAGTGACCCAGATGGGCGGCGAAGGGGCGCAATGGTTGGGACTGGCGCCATTCGCGGATGAAAAGCACTTTATTCAGAACATCGGCGATGGAACATTCACGCATTCGGGCAGCCTGGCGATCAGGGCAGCCGTCGCATCGGGTGAGAACATCACATACAAGCTGCTGTACAACTCGACCGTCGCGATGACCGGCGGCCAAGATCCGGTGGGCGCGTTCACTCTCCAACGCCTCATTCAGCTGCTATGCGCCGAAGGCGTGGCAAAGATCGTCGTCACGACCGACGACTTAGACCGTGTCCGTTCGCAAAACCTGCCCAAAGAGGTCGAGGTCCGCGACCGCGACGAGATGATCGCGGTGCAGCGGGAACTCGCCGCAGTGCCCGGCACGACCGTCCTCATCCACGACCAGGAGTGCGCGGCCGAAAAGCGCCGCAAGCGCAAACGCGGACAGATCGAGACACCGACGTCCAAAGTGGTGATCAACGAACGGATCTGTGAAGGCTGCGGTGACTGCGGTGAGAAGTCCAATTGCCTTTCCGTCCATCCGATCGATACCGAATTCGGCCGAAAGACAGCGATTCACCAGTCATCATGCAATCTGGACTATTCGTGCCTAAAAGGCGATTGCCCCTCCTTTGTGACGGTCACCCCGGGACACGCACGAGTCAAGGTACACACGCCGCCTTTGGCCGGGAGCCGGCTTCCCGAACCCGAAAACGTGCGCAGTTCGGATGGCTTCGCGATGCGCATACTCGGCGTGGGTGGCACCGGTGTCGTCACGGTCTCCCAGATGCTGGCCACCGCCGCATTGCTGGACGGCAAGTCCGTTCGCGGGCTGGATCAAACCGGTTTGGCACAAAAGGGTGGCGCAGTCATTTCTGATCTGAAAATCACCGTCGCCCCGCAGCTTCGGTCGTCGAAGCTGGTCGAGGGAACCTGCGATCTCTATCTCGTCTGCGACAGCCTGGTCGGAACCGACTCGGCCAACCTGAAGGTGGCGTCGCGCGACCGGACCGTCGCCGTCGTGTCGACCACGACGGTGCCCACCGGTCAGATGATTGTGGACACCACGGTTTCCTTTCCCGACGCGGGGACCATCCGAGACCGTATCGATGAATCGACCCGGCGCGCTGTTTACCTCGACGCTGGACACATCGCCCGGGAGCTGTTCGCCAACGAGCAGTACGCCAACATGATTCTGGTCGGCGCGGCGTATCAGGCCGGCGCCATTCCGTTGACCGCCGCGGCAATCGAACAGGCGATTACGTTGAACGGCGCGGCCGTGGAGACGAATCTGCAGGCGTTTCGTCGCGGCCGTCAAGTGGTGTGCGACCCGCTGGCGGCCGGCGAAATGATTACCTGGAGAACGTCTTCGTCCTCACCTCCGCCGCCACCACAGGCCGCGCGCGTGATCGCCGCCGCCGTGCAGGCGGCCGAAGGGAGCGAACTGGCGCGCATCGTCCTATCGCGGGCTTGCGACCTAGTCGAGTACCAAAATGACTCTTACGCAAAGGAGTACACGGACTTTGTGGAGCAGGTCCGGGTCGCAGAATCGGCTGCGGCCGGCACGACCATTGTTACTGAAGCGGTAGCCCGTTACCTCTACAGGTTGATGGCCTACAAGGACGAATACGAGGTCGCCCGCTTGGCGGTCGATCCCGCCTTCCGCTCGAAGTTGGCCGCTGAGTTCGGTGAGGATGCGACAGCCAAGATACGACTGCACCCCCCATCGCTTCGTGCCATGGGTCTCAAGGACAAGCTGGCCCTGGGATCGTGGGTCAATCCGTGGCTGCAGCTGCTCTATGGGATGCGGTGGGTCCGCGGCACCAGGCTGGACATTTTCGGGTACAGCAGGATGCGTCGGCTAGAGCGAACACTCGTCGACGAGTATCGGGCCACAATCCTCGAAGTCGCGCAGTGGCTGTCACCACAGACCGTCGAGCTCGCCGCCGAGATCGCGGGGCTGCCTGACCTCGTTCGAGGTTATGAGGACGTGAAGCTTCGTGCCGTCGAGATCTACCGCACTCGGACGGCACAGAGGCTCGAGCAGTTGCGAGCCGGCGATCGCCGCATCAACACCGCTTCATCAAACATCGCGCCGGTCACCAGCAGCATGGGCGCATCCTCTCCATCGCCATCCACCCCAGAATCTGGGTTGATGCATTTCCCGATCTGCACGATAGTTCAACCGATGCGATGCGGCGACGTTAGCGACGCTTAAGGCGTTCGCGACGGGCCATTGGTCCTCGTTGATGCGTCTTCGGTCCCGAGACCCAGTGGTCAGTCGTGACACGGGTCCCGAATACCACGCCGGGACGGTCCGGTGGCCGTGATTTGACGACGTGGTGCCGGGACCATCCTCTTGATCGTGGAAAACTAGGAGTTTGTTAGATGGTTCCAACCATGCGATAAGTATGTACAATGGGCCTAATGCTAAATCATTCGTTTGTACTGTGCCGCCCATGATCGCTGCGGCCGGACGTCACCGCAGCCGCTGCGGTGGCTTTGCGGGTCGGTCCATATCCGTGAGGAGGAGCGCATGTCGTTCGTGTCCACACAGCCGGAAGCGCTGACCGCGGCGGCCTGCACCTTGCAAGGGATCGGCTCGTCGATGAGCGCCCAGAACGCGGCCGCGGCGGCCCCAACGACGGGGGTGGTTCCCGCAGCCGCCGATGAGGTGTCGGCGCTGACCGCGGCGCAGTTCGCCACGCACGCCCAGATGTATCAGGCCGTCAGCGCCCAAGCCGCTGCGATTCACGAGATGTTCGTGAACACGTTGGCGACTAGCGCCGGGTCGTATGCAGCCACCGAGGCCGCCAACGCGATCGCGGCCGGCTGATTTTTCGGCGTTTAAAATGCTCGATTTCGCGGCGTTACCACCGGAGATCAACTCCGGGTTGATGTATGCCGGTCCGGGGTCGGGCCCGATGCTGGCCGCCGCGGCGGCCTGGGACGTTCTCGCCGCCGAGTTGTACTCGACGGCGCTGTCCTACGGCTCGGTGATTTCGGACCTGACCAGTGGGTGGCTGGGGCCGTCATCGATATCGATGGCGGCCGCGGCCACCCCCTATGTGTCGTGGATAACCGCGACCGCCGGGCAGGCCGAGGCCGCGGGCATGCAGGCCAAGGCGGCCGTGGCCGCCTACGAGGCGGCGTTCGCGATGACGGTACCCCCGCCGGTGATCGCGGCCAACCGCGCCCTGTTGATGGCGCTGATCGCGACTAACTTCTTCGGTCAGAACACGCCGGCGATTATGGCCACCGAGGCCCAGTACATGGAGATGTGGGCCCAGGACGCCGCGGCGATGTACGGCTATCAGGCCGCGGCGCAGGCTGCGTCGGTGTTGAGCCCGTTTACCGTGCCGGCGCAGACCACCAGTCCGGCGGGGTTGGCTGGGCAGGCTGAGGCGGTCGCCCAAGCTGCCAGCACCTCTGCGGGTACGAGTGCGCAGACGGTGGCACCGTTGACCACTGCTGCGGCGCCTTATGCCCTGCCGGGACTCGCCTCGGCCGCTTCGTCGATGTCATCCTCGTCGTCAACGTCGCCGCTGTCGCTGTTGACGACCCTGACATCGTCGTCCACGGCACTCACCTCGGGTGCCAGCCTGGCCTCGGGTACCGGCTCGTCTGCGTCGATGTCTACTTTGGGCATCTCGGCGATCGGCTCGGCGAGTTCGCTCATCCGATCCGTGGGCCCGACGGCCAGCGTCTTCGCCAACCAATTCCGGACCTTGGGATTGGCACTGAGCAACGGTTTCGGCTCGGGGACGGGCGTCGTCGGCGCACCTGGTATGGGCAGCGCCGCCGTGAACGCGGGTGTGGGCCGGGCGGCCTCGGTCGGCATGCTCTCGGTACCACAGAGCTGGGCCTCGGCCGCCCCGGCATTCAGCCAGGTTGGCTCGGCGTTGCCGGTCACCAGCGCCAGCGCGACTCCGGCGGTCATGGCGGGCGGGCCGGGAGGCATGCTCAACGGGATGCCGATGCTAGCCAACGCGACGCGCGGTACGGGCACTCCTATGCCTCCTCCACTCAGAGTCGGTTTCCGTCCCACCGTTGTGGAACCCCACGTATACGGCGGATAAGGGTAAGGAGGGCCATCCGAGTGTTTTAAGCCGGCGGTTATGCGACCACATGCCCGTGGGGCTTGTCACCGCCCATCACGTCCCATCATTTGAAGTTAAGGAGGCAGTCAGATGCCTACGCGTTTTATGACCGACCCGCACCAGATGCGGGCGATGGCGGGCCGTTTCGAGACGCACGCTCAGACGGTGTCGGACGAGGCTCGCAAGATGTGGGCGTCTTCGCAGAACATCGCTGGCGCCGGCTGGACTGGGCAGGCCCAGGCGACCTCGTACGACACCATGGGTCAGATGAATCAGGCGTTCAACAACATCGTGAACATGCTGCATGGGGTGCGTGACGGGCTGATCCGTGACGCCAACAACTACGAGCAGCAAGAGCAGGCCTCGCAGCAGATCCTGAGTAGCTAGCCGCTTGCTCACGTTAGGAGAACGAAGATGACTATTAATTACCAGTTCGGCGATGTCGACGCCCACGGCGCCCTCATCCGCGCGCAGGCCGCCGCCTTGGAGGCCGAGCATCAGGCCATCATTCGTGATGTGCTTGCCGCCGGGGACTTTTGGGGTGGTGCCGGGTCGACCGCGTGTCAGCAGTTCATCACCGAGTTGGGTCGTAACTTTCAGGTGATCTACGAGCAGGCCAACGCGCACGGCGCTAAGGTGCAAACCGCCGGCGGCAACATGGCCAGCACCGACAGCGCGGTCGGCGCCAGCTGGGCCTAACAGCCTTTTCGGCTGCGGCCAGCACAGCTTTGAGTACGGTGTGCTATCGCGTCTTGAGGGGCGCGACACTCCGACACATGAGGAGTCCTATTCGGCGATCGCCGCATCAACACCGCTTCACCAAACACCGTGCCGGTCATCAGCAGCACGGGCACATCCTCTAATCGCTAAGAGTTAACAAGTACGACTCCACTGACTCACGAATCATCGTTGCCTTGCCAGATCGCGTGCAGCGTCTAAGGCTTTGGCGAGAGTTCGCTGGGTGCTCTCGATGTCGCTAGCCACGACGCGTTCGGTGATCTCCAGGCACACCGAGCCGGCATCGATGCCGACCTCATCAATGCTGTTCGCGACAGTGCGGACGAAGCCATTGGCGACCAGCTGGACAGGCGAGACGTTGAGTCGCAACATGACATTTCGTCCCAGGCCATGCGATCGCCACCTGCCGAACTCAGCGCAGGCTGTTCTGATAACCCATCGGCCCAACTCTGCAGCGACACTGATCGATTCGGCTATGCCTACATCAGTTGAGTGGCAACGGAGGTGACGACGCGATCCAGGGTGCCCGGCATCATGTTCTCCTGTAGGGGCGCGTTGCGTGAGCCGGGGCTGTCGCTGCTGGTCGTCGAATGGGAGTGTAGGGCGTCTGCCTACGGGTATTCGGCGTCAGCCAGTTCACCGATGCATACCAGTCGAGAAAAGATGCAGATATACAGGACGCTCGCCTACCCGGCGGCAATTTTTCGATGTCGCCGCAAAATTCGCCCACCCGTCAACTCCGCATGCCATCGTGCTAGGGGTAGGCGCGTCGTCAGGGGAAGACGATGGTCAGTCCAATGCGGGACGGTCGCGTCAAGGCAAGCTCACGAACTCTACGCGGCATCGTTGCCCGCGCTAGATTGGGCCCACACTCAGGGCATCGCTGTCAGCGAGGAAAGGCATCGGCATCCGGCGCGCGGACAGCAGTGACTCCATGTCTACGCCCGCGACCGGGCGCGACAGCAGGAAACCCTGCGCCCGACGACATCCATGTCGCATCAACGTCGTCGCCGCAGCCTGGGTCTCCACCCCCTCGGCAACCAATTCAAGTTCGAAGGCTTCAGCAAGCCCAATGATCGCCCGGACGATCGCCAGATCCGCTGGGTTGGTGCCCAATTTGTGCACGAATGCCGTGTCGATCTTGAGCATATCGACCGGAAGTGATTTCAGGTGCGACAGGACGGCGTAGCCGGTGCCGAAGTCGTCGATGGCGATCTGGACCCCCACCTCCTTCAACTCCGCGAGGGTTCTGCGAGTGGTTTCGATGTCGCGAACCACGGCGCGCTCGGTGACCTCCAGGCACACCGAGTCGGCATCGATGCCGAACTCGTCGATGATGTCGGCAAGACTGCGGACGAAACCGGGGATGACCAATTGACGAGGCGAGACGTTGATGCGCAGTGTGGCGTTTCGTCCCACGCCATGCGATCGCCACCGGCTGAACTCGGCGCAGGCGCTTCGCATGACCCATCGGCCCAACTCTCCGGCGAGGTTGGTCGATTCGGCTACGCCGATGAACGAATCCGGTAGCAGCAGCCCTCGCGTCGGGTGCCGCCAACGGACCAGCGCCTCGGCCCCCAGGATCGCGCCGGTCTGCAAGTCGACCTCGGGCAGGTAGTGCAGCAGCAGAGCGTCGCTGTCGATGCCCGCTTGCAGATGGAGTTCGATATCGTTGCGGAAGACGCTGTCGCGGGATATGTCATCGGTGGACACCGCGACCTGGTTGCCGCCCGCGCGCTTGGCCGTCAGGACGGCCCCATCGGCGCGACGGAGTAGATCCGCGGTGTTGTCGCGTCCCGGACTGCCCATCGCCACCCCGATGCTGACGGCGGGGGTGATCACATCGTCGCCGATCTCCAGGCGATTGCACAACGTCGTCCGAACACGGTGCGCGAGTGATTCCGCGGTCTCGGTTGGCATCGCCTGGTCCGGAATGACGATGAACTCGTCCCCGCCGTGCCGACCGATCACGCTCAGCCCTCCCATGCTCGCCTGAAGCCGTTCGGCGAATACCCGGAGGTAAAAATCGCCGGCGTTGTGGCCGAAGTAATCGTTGATCGACTTCAGTCGGTCGAGGTCTAGATAGAAGACCGCGACTGGTCCGGGGCGTCCCGCCGCGAGTCTGTCGGAAAGGTGCGCAACAAGCGATCGACGATTGTGCAGACCGGTTAAATCGTCATGCCCAGCCAGGTAGCGAAGCTTTTCTTCGGTGGCGATGCGGACCTGGAACCCTGCAAACATAGGCGCGATCGCCCCGAGCGTGTTCATCAACTTTGGCGTCCATTTCCTGCCAGCGAATTTGATGAAGCCGAGCAAGCCCGTGGTCACCCCCCTCGAAACCAGCGGTGCGGCGGCGACCGAGGGTGATGCGGCGCGGCGCTTTTCCGCGATCCGACCCTGGTAAGCCCGGTAGACATAGCTTGCCGGGTCCAACTGGATCACGATCGGTTCCTTGCCGCCCGCGCAGTAGGCGAAGATGGGGTCGGTGCTGGCGAAATGGACAACCTCGAGGGGATCCGGGTCTGGACGGTTGGGTCGTGGTGGCCATTCCGCGACTAATTTCGAGGCCCGGATGTTGTGGTCGTTGTGGCGTAAGAAGGCGGCGTCTACGTCGAACTGCTGCACGAAGGTAGGCCAGCACCTGATGGCTCACTTTGGTAGCGGTGGGTGCACTAGCATCCATCAGTTGGGCGGCAACGGAGCTGACGATGGAATCTAGCCTGCGCGGCACGGTGCCTCGATTGCTGCGGTGCAAACGGTCTCAACCGATTCAAGCACGTCATCGGAGAGTTTGGCCCATGCCGGCCCGGTCTTGTGCCGTGTCTCGGTCATCGTCGAACTCCTCAAACGTCCAGGTGGTTCCCGTTGTGCGCAGGACGCAGGGACCTACCTCTTTACGCGAGTGACTAACGCGAGTGCCAACGCTATGACCTTCACCACGCCGGCACGAGTGGCTAAAGTCCGTTCTTCGCGCGATCGTTTGGCCCCTCGGCACCGGTGGTCTGCTTCCTCCGAGACCAGCGGTGCAGCGGCCACCGAGGGCCAGGTGACGCCGCGGCTTTCCGCGATGTGGCGTCGGTAAGCAGAGTTCACTGAGTCGGCCGGAATCACGGCCGGTTCGCTCACTCCGTCCGCCGTGCGTGCGCTGGCCTGCATCAGTTGAGTGGCACCGCAGGTGACGACGCGATCCAGGGTGTCCGGCATCATGTCCTCCTGTACGGGCGCGTTGCGTGAGCCGCGGGCTGTCGCTGCTGGTCGTCGAAGGGGGGTGTAGGGCGTCTGTCTCCAGGTTTTCGGCGTCAGCCAGGTCACAGATGTATATCAGTCGAGCAAAGAGAAGATACAGGACGCTCGCCCACCCCGGCGGCGATTTTTCCGATGTCATCCTAAATTAGGGGACGCGTAACTCCGCATGCCATCGTGCCAGGGGTTGGGCGTCAGGGAAAGACGAGGGCGTGCACTGCGCGTTATGCCGCGAGGTGCAGTCGTTCGGCCCACGTTGGCAGTCGGCGAATCACGATCGGCGTGACTCATCACAGCGAAATACACGCGTGTCGCATAGGATGGCGCGCGCACATCGGTTACAGCGGCGTAAGTGTTGGCAGGCGGTCCGATCTGGGCGCGCATGCGTCGGCGCGGCTGAGCACCGAGGAGATGACCATAACTTCCCGCACCGCTCAAGTTCTCGACGCCGCAGACCTTGCAGACAAGGCGGTATTGGAGCGGCTGCGCGCCGATCCCGTCATCGAATTCATCGACCATCTCAAGGAACAACGCGAGGAACTGCGGAGGCTTCGGCCGCCACCTGACCCGGATCTGGTAGCCGAACCCTGCCGGTGGGCGTACTACCCCTGGCGGCGGGCCGTCGTGGCGGTGCTGGGCCCCAGGGCGTTTCGAGCGGTGCGGTTGGATCGCAACAGGAATCTGATCACGGCCGAGGAACAGGCGCGGCTCGGCGCGCTGCGCATCGGCGTGGCCGGTTTGAGTGTCGGACATGTCATCGCACACACTTTGGCAGCGCAGGGCATGTGCGGCGAGCTTCGGCTGGCGGATTTCGATCGCATTGAGCTGTCCAATCTCAACCGGCTGCCGGCGACCGTACTGGACCTCGGGCTGAACAAGGCGGAGGTGGCCGCCCGCAGAATCGCCGAACTCGATCCATACTTCCTCGTCCGGGTTCTGGACGTCGGGCTGACAGTCGACACCGTCGACGAGTTCCTCGACGGACTGGGCGTCGTTGTCGAGGAGTGCGATTCGTTGGACATGAAGGCCAGCCTGCGGGAGGGCGCCCGTGCCCGTCGGATACCGGTGCTGATGGCGACGAGCGACCGAGGCCTGCTGGACGTGGAACGTTTTGATCTGCAGCCGCAGCGTCCGATTTTGCACGGTCTGCTCGGCGACTTGGATTTTGCGCGGTTCAGTGATTTGCCGCTGAATCCTAGCCCAAGTGTTCGGCGCGCGCTCAATTCAACGACGGTACGCCAGTGGACGCAGTCGCATCTTCGGCGCATTAGTTTTCCCTTAGGCAAATACCCGGCCGGCGTGGCCGATTCGATTTGAAGTGGGTAACCGTCTGGTGCCCATCCGAAGCGGTTAGGTTTATAGCTAGCAGAGGTTTTCAGCGCCGGGGCTGCATGTCCAGCATGTGCGCGCAGCAGTGTCTCGCGAAACAGCGGCTCGCTGGCGACATCTCGTGCGACGCTGTGTCAGCCCGGCGCGTCGGAGCTGTTGTCGTCTTTTGCAGGTTGTCCACGGCCAGTAGCACCCAACCGATGCCTTTGCCGTTGCTGCACCCAGACGCCGTGTACAACATCGCCCCCAACGGTCCTTCAGCGGCCGTTGTCTGCGCGCCTTCGCCGACGTGCTGCGAAGCGATGTCCAGCTGCGTGTTCATCTTGCTGGCGACCTCAACGAAGTGATCATGCGGGCGGAAATTCCGATCGTTGGCAGTGATGTTCTTGATGGTAGGTCGGCGGACGGACATCGGGACTAGTTGCGTCGCGGTTCGGGAGGCAGTCGGTGTTTACTAGGCAGCGTAGGTATGGTCACGGCCGACTCGAAACCGCAAGCGATGCGTATCAAGTCCACGCCGTGGCGCTTAACATCGCTCAGAAACGGGGGCACCATGAACGGGCCCGACACGACTGCCTACAGGGCGCAGATTCTGGACCCTAGTGAGGCCGTGGACGGTGCGGTGTTGGAGCAGTTGCGGGCAGATCCTGAGGTGGAGTTCCTTGATCACCGCGACGCGCAGGTTTCAGGGCTGCGCAGTCTTCGGCCGCCGCCTGGCGACGAGCTTCTCGCCGAACCGGGTCGATGGGCTTACTACCCGTGGCGGCGGACAGTAGTCGCGGTGCTAGGCCCGCTCGGGTTTCGGGCGCTACGACTGGATCGCAACAGAAACAACATCACCACTCAAGAACAGGCCCGGCTTAATGCGCTGACCATCGGGGTCGCCGGTCTTAGCGTCGGCCACGTCATCGCTCACACCCTGGCGGTACAGGGGCTGTGTGGTGGCCTTCGCCTGGCCGATTTCGATCATCTCGAACTGTCGAATCTGAATCGGGTGCCGGCCACGGTGTTCGACCTTGGGCTGAACAAAGCTCATGTGGCAGCACGCAGGATCGCTGAGCTCGACCCGTACTTGTCGGTGGATGTGTTCGACGCCGGGCTCACCGTCGACACAGTTGAGGCGTTCCTCGATGGACTGGACATCGTCGTCGAGGAGTGCGACTCGCTTGATATGAAGGCTGTGCTGCGCATTGGCGCCCGTGACCGGCATATCCCAGTTTTGATGGCCACCAGCGACCGCGGAATAGTCGATGTCGAACGCTTCGATCAAGAACCTGAGCGTCCGATCCTGCACGGGCTGCTGGGTCAACTAGACGTCGGGCTGCTGCCGGGCATGAGTAGCCGGGAAAAGATCCCCCACATGCTGCGCCACCTCGAAGCTGAACGAATATCGCCGCGCACGGCTGCATCTCTCATCGAGATCGACCGATCGCTATCGACGTGGCCTCAGTTGGCATCTGATGTCGTGATCGGCGCTTCAGCATTGGCCGAAGCTGTGCGCAGAATCGGGCTAGGCGAAGACCTTAGATCCGGTCGGTGCCGCATCGATATTGGCTGGGCACTCAATCAACTCCACGAACCCGACATGGCCCAGCATCGCCCTGCACCCGAAATCAAGGTCAGAAGCAGCCCAGCTCCTTCCACCGTAAACGACGCCATCGTCACCGCCGCTATGCGCGCACCCTCCGGCGGAAACAGCCAGCCATGGCATATCGACGCGGAACCGACGAAAGTCACCATCAGCATTGCCACAGAACACACGTCAACGATGGACGTCGGTTTCCGAGGGAGCGCTGTCGCACTGGGTGCAGCCCTGTTTAACGTCAGAATCGCCGCCGCAGCCCATGGGATGCTCGGTCCCGTGAACTTCTCCGACGACGTCGACGGCTCGCCACTGCGGGCCACCATGGACTTCGAGGACGGCGACGACCCCGCCCTCGCCGATCTCTATGAACCGATGCTCGCGCGCGTGACGAACCGCCATCACGGCACGCCTCAATCACTCGACGACGAGACGACCAAGTTACTCACCGCTGCAGCCGAGCGCGAGGGAGCACGTCTGCACCTGCTTACCGAGCGAGACGACTTGTCCCAGGCCGCAGTGACTTTCGGTGCAGCCGACCGCATCCGGTACCTGACGCCGCAGCTACACAAAGAGATGATCTCGGAACTGCGCTGGCCCGGTGATCCCGACCCCGACACCGGTATCGACGTACACACCCTCGAACTCGACGCCAGCGACTTGGCATTACTCGATGTCTTGCGCCGCCCAGACGTCATGGCTTACCTTGCGGAATGGAACGCCGGCAGCGCGCTGGGTGACGACATGCGCGACCGAGTCCTCGCCAGCTCCGCGCTAGCGGTGATCACCGTGACTGGAGATAGTCTTGGCGACTACGCCAGGGGCGGGTCAGCCGTCGAGGCGGTATGGATCCTCGCCCAGCGCGAGGGCATCAGTGTCCAGCCGTTGTCACCTGTCTTTCTGCATGCTCGAAATGCTGCCGATCTCACCGAGTTGTCGGCTGGCTTTGCCGACGAATTAGGGCAGTTGCAAAACCATTTCGTGCGCCTCACTGCGACTGATCCCGAGGAAGCTATCGTGCTGGTATTGCGGTTAACCGCCGCACCACCAGCGTCGGTACCGAGTCGCCGCAGCTTGAGCCGAGTCCGTTCGCAACGCAACTGACGTCGCCCAGCCGGGGAAGCTGCGGCGCAACAACATTGGCGAGCGCGAAGTCAGAACGGCTTCGCTGTGAATCCCCAGCGCAACAAAGCCGCCTCACGGCGGGCCTGACCGCGCAGCTGGGCGGGACGCGTGCCGCTCGGGTTGCTCGGTCTGCCGTGCGCCCCGAACATCCAGTACGCCTGCAGGTACGGCAGGGGTGTTGAATGGCCCGAGTGCATCCCTTGGAGTCCGGATGCCTCGAGCTCCTTTGACAGCTCCGCGATGGTGAACGCCGCCGCCTCGCTCGCGATTGCATCTTGACGCAGGATTGCCGGCGACGCGGGGTCGACGCACACCAACATATTGGGGCAGGCTGTCGGGTCCCGCACGCGCTGGAAGTCGGAGATCCACACTGCGGCTCCGCTGCGGCGTTGGACGGCAGCGATCTGGGAAAGGGCGCCGCGCAGGACGTCGAAATCCGGCAGCTGATGCAGGGTCCACATGCAGGAGATTGCGTCCCACGGTCCTGTTGACAGCCGCTCGGGCAGCGCACTGATGTCAGCCTGGACCAATTCGACACGTTCGCCCAGGCCTTCGGCGTCGAACAGCTCTTGCGCCGTGGACAGCATGTTGGGGGCCAGATCGACGGCGGTTGCCCGAACATCGGGCCGTCGACGCAAGACGGCGCTGAGTGCACGGCCCGAGCCGACGCCGAGGTCGAGCAGGCGCCCGCCGGGTGGCAGCAGTGCATCAAGGGCGCGTGCACATAAGTCGTACACCGCTCGCATCCCCGGGTTGGATGCGCCGCCAGTGTGGAACTGCGCAACCGACTCGGGATCATCCATCACCATTGGTTCAGGAATCCGCTCGCGCCCTGTGGGATGGAGCCGCTCCCGCAGAACGATCCCGGGCACCCGCCACAGCGGTCGAATTCCCTTCACTTCGAACCTCTCTTGGAGCCAGCGTCACCGACGTCACATTTCGCAAATCATTATTGACCCGACACCCCGCCGTCGCCCCATCGGTCATTCGAGCGCATCGACTCGAGGCCGATGGTTGAGCTGAACGCAGGAACGCGGCCGCCGATGGCAGGCGTTCGTGGCGCGAGGCGGCGACGTTGAGAAGTAGTCTCAACTGAGCGATGACTGCCGCGCGATTACTTCCGCACACAGGAGCTGACATGGCCAACGCTGTCGAGACAGACCTCGGTTCCCTGCCGTTGGTGCCCCGCAATCCGCTGCCCTTGCGGCAGCTGCTGAAGGCGGCTAGGGCATTCCACGAAGGGCAGGTGTTGTTCCGCGAGTCCGGCGGCCCAGTGACCCGGGTGGTCCTTGGCCCCAGGTGGCTGGCTCCGCCGATGGTTTACGTCATGTCACCGAGTGGGGCGCGCGATGTCCTTGCGCGCCATCACGAGTGGTGCGACCGGACCGCCGTTCATCGTGAGGTCAGGCTTTTGTTGGGTGACAACCTCGCGGATCTCCCGAACAAACTCTGGGTTTCGCGCAAGCGCACACTGCAACCGGTGTTCACCAAGCAGCACGTCCGGGCTTTCGGCGGTCACATGGCCGAGACCGCCGCGTTGGTTGCCGAAGGGTGGGGCGACGACACCGAAATCGATCTCGATGCGGAGGCTCGTCGGCTGACCATGCGAGTCCTTGGCCGCTCGGTCCTCGGTGTGGATCTCGATGAGCGTGCCGATGCGCTCGCCGAGCCGCTGAACGTCGCACTGGCGTACGCCGCCGATCGTGGTGTGCGGCCGGTGCGAGCACCGCGGTGGCTGCCTACGCCCGCGCGCCGGCGGGCACGAGCGGCGGGCGCGACGTTGTACCGGCTTGCTAGCGACATCCTGCAGGCCTGCCGCGCCGATCCGGCCCGCGATGCCCCCCTCGTTCGCGCGCTGACCGGGGCGACAGACCCCGAGACCGGGTGCGCACTTTCCGACCGCGACATCTGCAACGACCTGATCGCATTCATGGTGGCCGGTCATGACACCACGGCGACGACCATTGCATTCGCGTTGTGGGCGCTTGGGCGTCATCCCGAGATGCAGGAAAGGGTCGCCGAGGAGGCTGCAGGTGTCGGGGATCGCGAGCTCAGGCCGGACGACGTTTCCCGGCTCGGATACACGGTTCAGGTGCTCCGCGAGGCGCTACGGTTGTGCCCACCGGTCGTCGTTGCGGGCCGGATGGCCACGCGCGACATCGATGTCGACGGTTACCGAGTGGAGGCCGGGAGCATGGTCCTGGTCGGAGTATTTGGCATGCAACGCGACCCCGCCCTGTGGGACAACCCGCTGGACTTTGATCCGGAAAGGTTCAGCCCCGAGAACGTCGGCAGTCTCGACCAATGGAGATACATCCCGTTCGGCGGCGGGGCGCGGACATGCATCGGCGACCATTTCGCGACGCTAGAGGCAACGCTCGCGCTGGCCACGATAATCCGCAAGACCCGAATCCATTCGCTCGGAGACGACTTCCCACTTGCGACGCCATTCACGATGATCGCCGCCGAGCCCATCCTGGCCCGTGTGTGCGCGCGGACGTGACCGATGCACCGAAAGCCAGGACATTGACGGCGCTCCCGATCGATGCGCAAGGAACACCAATCATCGCAGCTCAGAAGCACTTCCTCGGTCCGCTAAACGGGGACCGGTAAGCTTCGGCCTGTGCGGTCTCTTGATCGGCGTGCGTCGGCAGCGCTATCCCGGGAGGAAGACGTGGTTCAGGCCCCTGCGGGGAACGGGCTGAAGTTATTGCCCCTGCCGCCGGTGAACCCAATGCCTTTTCGTCAGCGCGTCCAGGCGGTGAAGGAATTCAGCACAGGGACTGAGAGGCTGCGTGACGCCGGAGGGCCGGTGACCTTTTTCACGTTGGGGCCGCGATGGCTGATGCCTCCGATGGTGTTGGCGACGTCTCCGGGTGCTATTCGCGACATCCTGAGTACCAAGGATGATTCCGTGGACAAGACGACCCCGGTGTTCGATGAGATGCGCCGCATCATCGGCGCCAACCTGGCTGACCTTCCCTACGAGTCGTGGAAGTCACGTCGGCGCACCCTGCAGCCGGTGTTCACCAAGCAGAGTGTGAGCGAATTCGGTGGTCACATGGCGCAAGCGGCACAGGCGGTGCGCGAAGGGTGGCGTGAGGACAGTGAGATCGATTTGGACGCCGAGTGCCGCGCGCTCACGTTGCGCGCACTTGGCCGATCGGTTCTCGGGCTCGACCTGGAACAGCGGTCCGACGACGTTGCCGAGCCACTGCGGGTCGCGTTGACGTACGCGATCAGGCGCGCGACGCGTCCGTTGCGCGCCCCGCGCTGGCTGCCGACGCCGGCGCGTCACCGCGCGCGGGCGGCAAGTGCCAGAATTCATCGTCTGGCCCGAGAAATTCTGCGCGACTGTCGCGCCGATCCGACACGAGTCGCACCACTGGTTCACGCGTTGATCGCCGCAGAGGATCCAGAAACCGGAAAACGGTTGTCCGACGAGGAGATTAGCGACGAGCTGATCGTGTTCCTCTTTGCCGGCCACGACACCACCGCGACGACCTTGACTTATGCTCTTTGGTCCCTGGGACGCCACGCCGAGTACCAGGACCGCGTCGCGGCGGAAGTCGCAGCACTTTCGGATCGGCCGCTGACGCCCGAAGACATTCCCCGGCTGGGCTACACCGTCCAGGTGATACGGGAGGCGCTTCGCCTGTGCCCTCCGGCGCCCACCGGGACGCGCATGGCGTGCCGGGACGTCGAAGTGGGCGGCTACCTGGTGCCAAAAGGGACCATGCTCGTCGTCGGGAGAATGGCCGTACAACGTGATCCGCAACTTTGGGACGATCCGCTGAGATTCGACCCCGAGCGGTTCAGCGCGGAGAACTTCAAGGCTCTCGATCGCTGGCAATACATCCCGTTCGGCGGCGGGCCACGCTCGTGCATCGGCGACCATTTCGCCATGCTCGAGGTTACGCTCGCTTTGGCGACAATCATCCGCGGAGCCGAAATTCACTCTCTTGATGACGAATTCCCGCTTGCGTTGCACTTCACCATGGTTGCGGGTGGTCCGATCCGCGCCCGTGTGCGACCACGTCGCTAGTGCGGTGTGGCGCCGGCAAACTGGCAGGTTTGGGCGGGTGAGGTGTCGGGCTTTGTGCGGACCAGATCAGGGTTGGCCGACACCTTCGACGTCGCTTGCGGTTTCGGTGAGGTGGTCCTCGAAGAAGGTGATGATGCGTTGCCAGGCGTCTTCCGCTTCGGGTTCGGAGTAGGCCATCCCGGCGATGCCTGCGACGATGCGAATTGGAGCTGGCACAGCGTGGTCGTTCATAAAGCCGTGGCCGACGTTGGGGTATTCCTTGACGTCACGTGGCACCTCGCCGTCGGCGAGCACGGCCTCGAGCTTGGTTGCTGTGCCGCGGGCCACGATGGGGTCTTTGGCGCCGAAGCTTGCTACGACTGGGCAGGATTGCCTTAGCTTTTCGATGTTTTTGGGTAGTAGGGCGTAGTTGGGTGCGGTCGCGTCGAATAGGCCGCTGGGGGCTAGTTGTAGACAGAATCCTGCGCCCATGCAGAAGCCGGCGAGCCCGACTTTGCCGGTGCACTGGTTGTTGGTGATGAGGTGTTCGCGGGCGGCGGCGAGATCGGCGTAGGCGGCGCCGCGGCCGCTGAAATGCGCGCGGATGGTGCTGATTATGCATGTGATTTTGGGGCTGCGGCCGTAGAGCGCTGGGGCTAGCGCCAGATAGCCGTTGGCGGCGAAGCGGTCGGTGATCCGCTTCAAGTCCGTTGTCATGCCGAGAACGTCTTGGATGACCACGACGCCGGGCCATGGGCCTTCGCCTTCGGGGATGGCGAGGTAGCCGGGCATGTGGCCCTCAGCAGTCGGATAGGTGATGTCTGGCACGGTGCAAACCTATCCTTGGCGCTGATGTAGAGCAGGACCGTCGGCGGGGACGTCCTCGGTGAGTACCTTGAGCAGGGCTTCGCGAGCGGTGGGGTTGAGCGGCTCGTCGTGGAGGTCGTCGCACGCAATTCTGACGCGGCGGACGTATTCCTTGGTTGCGGTTTGGGTCGGTGGCATTGCGTGTCCCCCTGTGGCATCGAATGGGTGGTCTGTCATAACGCGGAACCCCTCAGAGGGTTGTTGGGACGAATGCCGCGCGTGCTGGAAGAGCGCCGTGTGCATGCCGTCACCCCGTAGCGGACCACCTATGCTCATATCGCAATATAATACCATCATAGTGTGTCGCCATACTGGCGTAGTGTGCCACGGTAGTCGAGCTATGGAGCACTCACGACTGTTTCCCTACACCGCGCCCACTCCGGCCGAGCCGTCGAGCGAGGAGCGGATCCGCGATGCGGCGCTGGAGACTTTCGCCACCCACGGGATCGCGGCCACGTCGCTGCGGATGGTCGCCGAGACCGCTGGGGTGTCGATCGGGTTGGTGCAGCACTACTTCGGCACCAAGGCTGCGCTGGTCGCCGCCGTCGATCAGTACGTGCTCCAGGTGCTCAGCAACGCGTTGGAATCATCAGCGCTGCCCGACCAACCGGCCGACGCGCTCAACGAAGCTGGGCACCGACTCACCACACTCATCAGCGAGTACCCCAATGTCACTGACTATGTCGCGCGCGCACTCACCGAAGGCGCCGCGATCGGGTCGGTGATCTTCAACGGACTTGTCGGAATTACTGCAGCCGAGCGCGACCAGTTCGCAGAGCAGGGCATGACCCGGCCCGACCTGGATCCTGACTGGGGGGCGCTTAACCCGCTCATCCTCCGGGTGGGCGCCTTCATTCTGCGTCCACACATCGAGCGCTACCTCGGCAAGCCCCTTACCACCAACGAGCAGCTGCGACGCTGGGACGCCGCCGTCACCGCCCTCATAAAGGGAGGCCAATTCCGCTGATTGACCTACTTGGCTATTGGAGCTCCCAGGGCTAAGCCGGCCTGCCCGACAATGCCGTCGGCGTGTAAAGGCAATGGTGAAAGAAATAAATAGGTCGGAAACTGACCGAAAAGTGCTGGAACACACGGCACCACCCGGCAACTGAACGCGCCGCAGCCGCTCTGGCCCCGTGGCAATCCCGGAAGGACACAACGTGCTGGACCGGATCACAATGCTGGGCCGTCGCCGCACCGCGACGGGTCATCGGCGTCGCCGTGCTGTTCTTCCTTGCGGCGGCCATCTGATCGGCAACGGCGGCAACGCGTTTAACGGTGAAGGCGGCAACGGCGGGGCGGCCGGGCTGATCGGCAACGGCGGCACCGGCGGGACTGGTGGCGCCGGCGGGTGGCTGTACGGCAACGGCGGACCCGCCGCTGCCCTGGGCTTGCCCGGCGGAGCCGGCGGCAACGGCGGCGACGCCGCGTTATGGGGCACCGGCGGCCACGGCGGCATGCTGATCGGCAACGGCGGCAACGCCGGCCCGGGTGGGCCGCCGGGCAACTCTACGGCGCCGGAGGCGCCGGCGGGCCCGGCGGCATCGGCGGGGCGGGCGGTCTTCTCGGGCAAACGAGATCCGACCAATTATCCATGCGCTCAATCGACACATCAGTGCCATCTTGAGCTTTATTTATCACCGATTTGCTGGACGGCAATCGAGGTAGAATAGCGAACCGATTTGGCCTTTGCTCATATACGGATAAAGCGAATTAACAAGCCAGCCGGTCTCACATAAACCCGAGCGTCTAGCAGGCGGCGATGGCATTGACTTCACACCCAATTGTGACCTGTGGTCCCGCCTCCCTTCTCTACGCCTCGACCCAGGCAGACTGCGTGTCCTAGGCCGCGAGCACACACAGCGCATTGGAGGGGCCACGGTTCAGCCCGGCGGCGCAGTGCGGGTAGACCTTGGATGCGGTGGTGAAATTTTGGCAGCAGCTTCTACTGTCCGCGACGGAGGGACTCCGGGCCGTCGGATTACATGGCCCGGACGGTACTGCCGAGCCCGTCGTCCCGTTCACCGCGCCCGCCCCGGCGCCCGGCATCGATCGCGGAACCCCACCGGGCGGATAGCCCAGCGTGGTCCACGGCTCCAGGAATAGAGCGCTGATGTCATGCATAGCGCGGCGGCGGTCGAGTTGGCGGTCGATGCCGGCGGCGAGCAACGCGTCCTTGGATTTGAAGTGGTTGTAGAGCGCACCGCAGCCCAGGACCAGGGCGGCGGCTCTTTTGATTTGGTTAATCGGGGTGCCACACCGGTGTTGGTGTCGCTGTTCGACCGTCATGGGCCCACAGCGGCGTTCACCGGTCACGATGCCGTGGTGTGCCGGCCGGACTCACCGACCTGCGACACGGCAGCTGTTCCGGGTCGTATGGCGTCTGGTGAATCACTAACCCGGCAACGCGATTGCCTGGGTGCCACTGCTGTTCCCTGAGAGATACGCACTTTCGAATAAGTGCCCTTCCCAACAATCCGGGCGCATCAGCTTCGCGGCATCGGCGCGCTAAAGCCGTTTACGCCGAGAGGTGATCGGAGCGCCCACAATGTCGTCGTACGCGGCCGCCGCGGCCGGCGAAATGCGCACGGATGGTGCTAATCATGCATGTGATTTTGGGGCCGCGGCCGGCGAGTGCGGGGCCAGCGCGAGATAGCCGTTGTTGCAAAGCGGTCCGTGATCCGCCCTCAAGTCCGCTGTCAGGCCGAGAATCTCGCGGAGGACCACCACGCCAGGCCATGGGCCCTCGCCGTCAGGGACGACGAGGTAGCCGGCAAGTGTTCTCGCCGGTCGGGTAGGTGATTTTTTACCACGGCGCATCACCGTTTTCACACTGGTGCACAACAGCACCGGTAGGGACGTCCTCGCCTTGAGCAGCTCGAGCAAGCGCCGCGCGAGTGGTGGGGTGGAGCGGATCATCGTGGAGGTCGTCGCAGGCAATTTTGACTCGACGGACGTAACCCGCAGTTGCGGTCCGCGGCCCCGCGTCCGCCATTGGGGCATTGCGCGGGTGAAAGGTCATCACGCGCCACCCCAGACGTTGTCTGGACCAGCGCCGCGCATCCTGGCAGCGCGCATACGAGTGCATAACCCTCACCCCTCCAAACGGAGAACAATATGCGTATATCGCAAATGTAATTCTGGCGCATAACCCGCTACCGTATGGGGATGCCCGGCTCGTTGGACGATTTGGTCACTGCGGCCGCCGCCGAGTTGATGGCGGCCACCGCGGGCAACGCTGCCGCGATCAGTCAACGGGTGCTCGGCAACTTGGTCGACCACTTCGGCGTGGACACCGGTTTTCTGCGCCACAACGACCACACCATCCATGCGACAGTGCTGGTCGCTGAATGGCCGCCACGCGAGAACGTCCCCGACCCCGACCCGATCGGCGTGGTGTATTTCGCCGAGGCCGACTCGGTCTTCGCGCTGATCGAAAACCACAAAGTGCCCTACGTTATGCGTCCCGAGCCTGGGAACGCCGACTATCAACACAATATTGAGGAGGGCACCGGCATTCCCGCCGTCTCCCTCGCCTGCGTGCCGATGCTGTCCGGCGATCTCACCATCGGCGCCCTCGGCTTCGTCAAGTTCGGTGACCGCGAATGGCTACCGGAGGAGCTGAGTGCGCTGCAGGCGATCGCCACATTATTCGCTCAGCTGCAGGCCCGCGTCGTCGCCGAAGAGCGAGTCCGCTACCTGGCTGAACACGATGACCTGACCGGCCTGCTGAACCGCAGGGCGCTGATCGCCCACCTCGAAGAACGCCTGGCCGAGGGTCAGTCGGGTGAAGTCGCGGTATTGTTCCTCGACCTGGACCGTTTCAAGGTCGTCAACGAGCACCTCGGTCAGCACGCCGGCGACCGGTTCATCAAGGGTTTCGCCGAGTTGCTGCGCGAGGCCGCAGACGTCTCCTCGGTCACCGCCCGGCTCGGCGGTGACGAGTTTGTAGTCGTGCCTTCTGCACCGATGGACATCAGCAGCGCCTTGGCTTTTGCTCATTGGCTTCAGGACCGAGTTGACAAGCAGGTCGTGATCGACGGTGAGAAGCTCAGCCGTTCCGCCAGTGTCGGTGTCGCTACCGGCGTAGCGGGACGCGACAGCACTTCAGAGCTCCTGCGTCGTGCCGATCAGGCCGCTCGGTCGGCCAAGACTTCCGGCGGGGCCAAAGTTGCAGCGTTCAGCGCGGAGATGTCCGAACGGGACACGATCCGCAACGACATCGAACTGGACCTGGAAGCGAGCGCCAACAGCGATAACAGCGCACTGGTGCTGCATTACCTGCCGGAGTTTGAAATGCGCACCGGCGAGATCCTCGGGACCGAGGCGCTCGTCCGTTGGCAACACCCAACTCGAGGGCTGCTGATGCCGGACTCCTTCATCGGGGTAGTCGAATCGATCAATCTGGCGGGGAAGCTCGGCCGTCTGGTAATGCGCTCGGCCTTTGCGCAGTTCGGACTCTGGCGCTCACGCGGCGTGGGGCGCGATGCCGTGCTGCGGGTCAACGTATCGCCGATGCAGCTCGTCGCGAACAACATTGTCGACACGGTCGCCGCAACCCTCGACGAGTTCGCTATTGATCCCGGCGCGGTATGTCTCGAGATCACCGAAAGGGTCGTGGTCCAGGAGATCGACGCCACGCGCCGAACACTTGCCCGACTGAAGGACATCGGTGTCCAGATCGCTATCGATGACTTCGGTACTGGCTACAGCGCGTTGACATATCTGAAGACCCTTCCGGTCGACACACTCAAGATCGACAGAGCATTTGTCCGCGATCTCGGCACCAGCACACGCGATCTGGCGATCGTGCAGGCCATCGTCGACTTAGCGCACGCTCTCGGACTCGAGGTCGTCGCAGAGGGCGTCGAGACTGCCACCGCGGCCAGGACGCTGCTCGATTTGGGATGCCATCGGGCGCAGGGCTTTCTGCTGTCCCGCCCCCTCGAAAACACGGCGATGGAAGCGCTGTTCGCCAGGCGCGTCGTACCAATGGACTTCACCATGGGAGATTCGCCACGTGACGATTCGTCTACATCGAACAACCGCGGGAGCGGCAAGTCCCCGCGGAGGACCTCCACTCGTGCTAGGACGCAGCCGCTCTATTGATGCGCTGCTGAATCCCATTGCTCGGCGTTCACAGTCTTGGCGCGTGCGGATAGGAAGGCCAGAAACCGCTCGACTGGCGTGGTGGTGACGCACTATCACGCTTCACCGAAAAAAAGCGCTTCCGTCTCATACCGGCTGTAAAACTCTTGAGTCAGTTGCTTTGTTTCCATGAGTATTTTGGCAACCTGTGCTGGTTCTGCATGATTCACAAAATCGCGCCGGTTCCACCACATCATTTTTGTTTGGTAGCGCTCGTCGGGGTAGGGCGTCGCGGGAATGCTTGCCACGACGCCTCCAGACGAGCGCCACCGGTTCAGCGCGTATGCCGCTGCTGTGGCCATGCAAAACTGGATGTCGAGTAGAGCCATCATGTGGAAAGCGCTGCGAGCCACAGCGCTGGTGAGGCCAGGACTCCGATCTGGATCGTCGGTTGCCCATGCCGACTTCATCTCCAGGATGCCGAACGGCACTCGGTCGTTGATCGTATTGCGGACAGCCTCTTCGCCGGGTTGCCCCGCCCATTCGACGACCGCATGCGAGTCGTCGGCCGACCCCAGCGGTCCCTTGGCTCGGACACCGGCCACCATCCGTCCGGCGTCATCGATCACCGCGAAGAACATGATGGTGTCAGCACCGTTGCGCAGCGCGTCGAGGTCGAGAGCACACTCCACGCCATGCTTGCGATAGCTGCGATGCGCGCCGATTGAGTACTCGGCCCACAAGTCAGGGTCGGCCGACGGCTGTGAAACCACCAACGTGCAGTCGATGTCCGGATCACGCCAGCTCAGGCCTTCCCGGAGACGGAATCCGTCGACGCTTGTGGCATCCAGTAATATAGCGGTCATTGGCGTCCTTGGTGTTGGGGCGCCGACTTCCAGTTTGTCAATCCAGCGCCTTTAGTACTTATAGGATGGATTTTCCTTATATTTATACTCCGCGTCCATCCCCGATTGCTATATAGCCGTTCTCTGACCTTTGTAATCATCAAAATCCAGACTCAAGGAATGCAAACGCGAGCGAACCGAGAGCCAACATATTACTAATCGTAAGGAGCATACCTCCACAACGGCGTTTCCTATAGCCTAAAAGAGGCGGTTCGTCAATGTGGCAAGCACCATAGAATTCGTACTGTCCGGTAATATTCAGCTAGGCGGAGAAACCAAGCACAATGAAATTGGGGTCACCAATCCGTGGGTGGCCGCCGACCGGTGATACATTAATTCCGTTCCAACATTTTGCTGACTGTCTAGCAATCCGGTTGAGGCCGTTACCAGAATCATTGCCTCAGCAAAATTACTGGAAAATGTGGGGACTACCGATCGTTTGGCTCTTAGCAATGAAAGACGGCGGTAGGTAAGCAATGCTTGAGTCGGAAAAACGTAGTCGCGTTAGCAGCATCGCAGTGGCAAGACCAGGTTGAATATGCCGTCGAAACCAAAACGACGACCGGACACCGTTCGGTGTGCGCGGCGCAAGTCCGGCCGGGTGACTGCATCAGCCCTACTTTGCCGAAGGATCCACGCTGAACGAGCCCAGGCCTCGGCCAACGGCAGTGGCGGGTTGCGGGCGATCTCGCCCCGCATCGACTCGCAAGAGCAGGACCAGCTACCGTGCTCCGCTGCAATTCGGGAACCCGCACCGGTCACAAAACACGGCGTGCACGAAACTCGGGACACTTCGCTCATTCAGTTCCCGGCGGCCAGCGTTGTGCTCCACAAACCGCACAACGCGAACTTCGCAAATGCCTGTCACCGTCTCAACTAAACGCCGGCTGGGGGTGCCGGCAAAAATGGCCACACCGCACTGATTCTGCCGTTGCAAATACGGCATCCTACAGAACCTCGCGGATCCGACCCGATATTAAGCTGGTCCGCTCGCTCTGCGAACCGGGCCGTACCTTGCTGGAAACCAAAACCGACGTCAGCGACTTCACGATCGCCATGTTGAAACCCGACTTGGGTCAAATTTTAGTGCACACCGTCGGGTGGATTCATCTTGTCGAGGGCTCGGCGGAGGTCGTCAGGTTGCGGGTCGGCGGCGGTGAGGACCTGTTGTCCGGCGCGGACTCATCCGCCGGCACTACGCGCGTGCTGGCCCAGGGGAGGGCCAAAGGGACCACAGCGTTAGGTATGCCAGCCCAAAGAATGCCCCAACCGCGAGCGCCACACCGGTCGGCGGGACGTAGGCGAGCGGCGAACGCACCCAATCGAGCGTCGTTGCCGCCACCGCGCCCGGCTGCGTCACCAAATCCCAGGAGTTCCACCGCTGGAACCGCCCGATCACCACACCTATCGCGCACAGGCCGACCGAGACGACTACCGCGATCCATCCGGTCACCGCACCGAACTCGCGCTCGATCCGCTGATGCACCAGATGCATCGACACCACCCCGAGTATGACGCCGGTCCACGCCGCGACCCCGTATTGCATGACGTGCCGCCACAATCCGGCGCCGCTGCCCAGGTGCACCAGGTCGGTCACCAGATACGGGGCATTGGGCAGGAACGCCAGCCACCCCAGCCCCAGTGGAATCAACCAGATCCGGCGGCCTACCACGGCGAAACCGGCCGCAAAGAACACCGGGATACATGCCAACATCAGATTCCACACGAAGAACCGGGTCGGGTAGATCAGGGGAGGGGCCGGATCGGTGACACCCAGCACCAGCGTCAGCCCGGTGGTGGCCACCAGCGATATGATCAGGACCACACGGCGTGAATAGGTCATAAGTGCAGTTTGCCAGCCGTGTGCAGCGGCCCAGCAGGACGACAAGCAAGACACCAGCCTGGGCGCGACACGGCAAGGGCATGATCGACAACCGTTCTAAGTTGCTGTGAGTTGCAATTTCCGTTTGCATCATGCGGCGCCTGCTGCCGGCCATCCCGGGTAGGCCGGCAGCGTGGGGTAATCCGAACGCGGATGCACCCCGCTGCGGAGAAACTCGCCCCGCTGCCTGACCGACGATTAGACCGGTGAGCTGCGCGTTTAGCAGTCCCACTCCTCGTCGGTGGTGACGACGGCCTTGCCAGTGACATACGACGACCCGAAGCCGGAGAAGAAGAATGGGCCCCAACACTGTGTCGGCGCGCGGACGTGCGTCTTCTTGTTCTTGCCGCACCAGCAGCGGACGCCATAACCTGAGTCGGATCGCACCGCGAGATGGGCCGGGATGGGCCGAGTGCCTGTCGCGGGTGGGACGAGAACAGGGCGGCGGGTTCATGGCAGTGCGGGCACCGCGAGTTCCCGTCCCGTGCCGAAACTCTGCGACCCCTGGGATATCGCAGTGGCCGGATTGACCGGCGCGCGGGCAGAAGAGCTCGCGGCGATGGACATCTTCGAGGGATGTCCCGCCGAGGACTTAGTGCCGTTGGCGGCCTGCCTTCAGCCGCTGCGCGCCGCGGTCGGCCAGACGCTGATGCAGCAGGGTGAGCAGGCTGTTTCGTTCCTGCTCATCTCGTCGGGTACCGCCGAGATCAAACACGTCGGTGCCGACGGCACCGTGGCCGTCGGACAGGCGGCTCCCGGCACGATTGTCGGAGAGATCGCCCTGCTGCGTCACATCCCGCGGATTGCTACCGTCACCACGGCCGAACCGCTGACCGGCTGGATCGGTGACAATGACGCCTTCACCCGGCTGGTGCACATCCCCGGGGTCATGCCGCGGCTGCTGCGCACGGTGCGCCAGCGTCTCGCCGCATTCATCACGCCCATCCCGATACAGGTTCGCGACGGAACTCACCTGATGTTGCGCCCGGTCCTGCCCGGCGACAGCGAGCGGACCGTACACGGACACATCCAATTCTCCAACGAGACGCTGTATCGGCGGTTCATGACGGCTCGCCTTCCCACCCCAGCATTGATGCACTACCTGTCCGAGGTCGACTACGTCGACCACTTCGTCTGGGTGGTGACCGACGGCAGCGACCCGGTGGCCGACGCGCGCTTTGTTCGTGACGAGAGCGATCCAACGGTCGCCGAGATCGCGTTCACCGTCGCCGACGCGTATCAGGGCCGGGGGATCGGGAGTTTTCTGATCGGCGCGCTGTCCGTCGCCGCCCGGGTCAATGGAGTCGAAAGGTTCTCCGCGAGAATGCTTTCCGACAATGTGCCGATGCGCGCGATCATGGACCACTACGGTGCGGTCTGGGAGCGCGAAGACGTCGGCGTTATCATCACCGTCATCGATGTGCCCCGCCAGCGCGACCTGATTTTTGGACGTGACATGGCCGACCAGATCAAGCGCGTTGCCCGCCAAGTGATCGAGGCGCTCGGCTGACCTCCGGTCAGAATGCCAACTGGCGCGGCGGTGGCGACAAACTACCGGACGCCTACCCGCCGTGATATGAACGGGCATGCGGCCGTTCTGGATTGGCCCGGTGGCACCTTACGTGCTCACACTGTTGGCGACCGCATGCGCTCATTCGTCCGCGCCCGCACCGTCGGCCACGCTCTCGCCTCCGTCACCTCATGGCACTGCCGTCAACCCCGCCAACATCAAGCGGGTCGTTCGCGAGCTGCCGCCCAACTACGAGGTCACCACCGGCATCCCCAGCGGAGCCTCACCGAGGGTGATCTGGGGTGTTGAAGCGGATGCGAGGGCCAAGCCGCCGCAATGCGCCAGACTCGCCGACCCTGGCAATGGAGGCGACCAATCCGCGCAGGGCGTCTCCGGGTCAGGTACAGGCGGCATCATCGACGCGGTGGTGGTGGCTTTGCCGGGGCCGGTGGATCTCGACCACAACCTCGTCGCGGCATGCGGCCAGTGGACCATGATCGCCGGGCACACCACGGCCGGTGTTCGCCTCACCGACCCCCCGCACATCGACGGCGCCGAAACGCTTGGCATGGTGGTCGACATCAAGTCATCGGTCGAGTCGGGCACCGAAATCGATTCGCGGGCATATACATTCACCGCCTACCTGGGCAACTACTACGCGTTCACCACACTGACCACCGACCCCGGTTCAGCGCTCCCGGCACTGCCCCCGCAATTCGCCGCTGATCTGCTTGTCAAAACGGTGTCCACGTTGCGCAGCTGAGCATCTGCTTTGGGTAGATTAGCCACGATGTTGAAGGTGGTGTTCGCGATCGCATCTGTGTGCGTGCTCGCCGGCTGCTCATCGAGTACGGATACCTCCTCGACGAAGGCCGACATCAGCAAGGTCGCCGACGTGAAGTCAAGCTTCGGACCCGAGTACAAAGTCACCGACATCACACCGAGGGGGATCGATCCCAAGCTGCTGGCGGCCCGCAAGCTGCCCGACGGGCTGAGTTTCGATCCTGCGAAGTGCGCGAAAGTGGCGGTGGGACCGGACATGCCACCGGACTTGCAGGGCAATATGGCCGCGGTTTCCGCCGAGGGCAACGGCAACCGGTTCGTCGTCATCGCGGTGGAGACTTCCAAGCCGCTGCCGGTCAACGACCCGGGAAAGGACTGCGCTAAGGTGGCGTTCGCCGGGGACGGGGTGCGGGGCGGCATCGAGGTCGTCGATGCGCCGCACATCGACGGGGCGCAGACACTGGGCGTGCACCGAGTGCTGCAGGCGGTGGTGGCCGGCGGGGCCCGCACCGGCGAGCTCTACGACTATTCCGCTCAGTTCGGCGACTACCAGGTGATCGTCATCGCCAATCCGCTGGTCGTCCCAGGCCAGCCGGTTGCCAAGGTCGATACGCAACGAGCCCGCGATTTGCTCGTCAAAGCGGTGGCCGCGGTCCGAAGCTGACCGCCGACGCTTGAGCACTAGCGTACGTCGCGTGGCCGGAACTGAATGCTGACACGCGGACCTGCGGGCGCCGATGTCTTGGGCACCGCGTGCTCCCAGGTGCGTTGGCATGATCCGCCCATCACCAGCAGATCGCCGTGCGCCTGCGGCAGCCGTAACGACGGACCGCCGCCGCGGCGCCGCAACGCCAAGGTGCGAGTGGCGCCGAGGCTGACAATCGCCACCATGGTGTCCTGCGAGCTGCTGCGACCGATGGTGTCGCCGTGCCAGGCGACGCTGTCGGAGCCGTCGCGGTAACAACACAACCCGACCGTGGTGAAGGGCTCACCGAGCTCGCCCGCGTAAATGTCGTTGAGCCGCCGGCGCAGCCGCGGCAGCTGCGGATGCGGAGGATCTTCGATTGTCAGGTCGTGAAAACTCACCAGCCGCGGCACGTCGACCACCCGGTCATACATTTGCCGGCGTTCGGCCCGCCACGGCACCGTCGACAGCAGGGCATCGAGCAGGTCATCGGCACCCGTTAGCCAGCCGGCGCGGATCTCGATAAAGGCGCCGTCACCGAGTTGTCTGCGCTCGCTGTGCTCGAACAGCGAGCCCTGTACCGCAATCCCCACGCCGCCCAGCCTATCGCACATTCGTGGCGCTCCACGGGTTTTCGTGGGCGCCTTTGTGCTGATCAGCGGTGGTTTTTGTTGTGGCTTAAGGCTGTCGGCGTTTCGCGGATGAAGTGAGGGACGCGCACGGGGTGTGGCTCTAGGTTTCGGGGTTACCACACCAACCTCAACCTGGAGGACGACCCGCGTGCGCGTCAGTACTGCATTTAACCGTCTGCTGCAGATCCCCGGGGCGTGGGTGACCGATGTCGTCATCGGTGAGCGCGACGTCGAAGTCACCCTGCGCCCGCGCGCCCGGCTGCTGACCTGCCCATGCGGGATGCTCAGCAGGTCGGCCTACGACCGGCGGCGACGCCGCTGGCGGCACCTGGACCTGGGCCGGCATCGGTTGTGGCTGGTCTATGAGATCCGCCGGGTGGATTGCCCGGACTGCGGGGTGCGCACCGAGGAGTTGCCCCGGGCGCGCCCGGGGGCACGGCATACCCGCGATTTCGAGGACATGGTGCTGTGGCTGGCCCAGCGCACCGACCGCACCTCGGTGGCCACCCTGATGCGTTGCGGCTGGGAAACCGTCACCGCGATCATCAACCGCGGGGTGGCCGAGCTGCTCGACGCACGTCGGCTCGAGGCGCTGTATCGGATCGGTGTCGATGAGGTCTGCTACCGCCACCCGCACCGCTACCTGACCGTCGTCGGTGATCACGACACCGGCACCGTCATCGACATCCAGCCCGGACGCAGCGAGGAATCATTGGCGAATTTCTATCAATCCCAACCGGATTCGATCTTGTCAGGTATCGAGGTGGTCAGCATGGATGTCTCCAAGGCCTATAGCAGCGCCACCCGCACCCATGCTCCCCAAGCGGTTATCTGTTATGACCCGTTCCACATCATGCAATGGGTCAACCGGGCCTTGGACCGGGTGTATGCCGAGGCCGCCACCGGGCCCGGCCGAGCCTCGATGAGCCCCCAGACTGGAAGGCCACCCGTTGGGCGCTACGCACCGGAGAGAACAACCTCACCGACGACAAACGCACCCTGGTCAGCCAGATCGCGCGCACCAACCGCCGCATCGGCCGCGCCTGGACACTCAAAGAGCAACTGCGCGACGTCTACCGCCTCGATCACCCACCCGGCGGTACCCGCCAGTATCTGCGCCGCTGGATCACCACGGCCAAACGTAGCCGCATCAACGCCTTCGTTCACCTGGCCAAGCGCCTCGAGGTCTACTTCGAAGAAGTCACCACCGCTATCGAACTGGGCATCTCCAACGCCCTCATCGAAGGCATCAACGCCAAAATCCGACTCATCAACGCCCGCGGCTACGGACACCACTCAGCCCAAACACTGACCTCGATGATCTACCTCTGCCTCGGCGGACTGCAGGTCAAGCTACCCACAACAACCTGAGGAGCCGCACATTCGTTCGATTGAATGGGACCGACCGCGCCGCATCCTGCGCCGTGGGTGTGTGACGCGACCGTCGAGTTTGGCGCGGCTACGGTTTATCTGTGGGTGTTGTTGAACTGGGCACCGATTCCGAGGTGGGCGTGCTACGGGTCGCCATCCTGCACCGCCCGGGCGCCGAGCTGCGGCGACTCAATCCACGCAACAATGACCAGCTGCTGTTCGACGGATTGCCCTGGGTGGCGCGCGCCCAGGAGGAGCATGACCAGTTCGCCGAGCTGTTGCGTTCCCGCGGCGTGGAGGTGTTGCTGCTCTCGGACCTGCTCACCGAGGCGCTCAGCCACAGCGGGGCCGCTCGGATGCAGGGTGTCGCCGCCGCGGTCGATGCGCGTCGGCTCGGAGGGCCGTTGGCACAAAGGCTTTCGGCCTATCTGCGGGGCCTCGACCCGGTCAGGTTGGCACAGGTGCTGATGGCCGGCATGACGTTCAACGAGCTCCCGTCCGACACCCGGACCGACGTGTCGTTGGTGCTCCGCATGCACCATGGGGCGGATTTCGTCATCGAGCCACTGCCGAACCTGGTGTTCACCCGTGACTCGTCGATATGGATCGGGCCGCGGGTGGTGATCCCGACGCTGGCGCTGCAGGCCCGGGTTCGCGAGGCATCGTTGACCGACCTCATTTATGCCCATCACCCGCGGTTCACCGGGGTGCGGCGTGCCTACGAGTCGCGCACCGCCCCCGTCGAGGGTGGTGACGTGTTGTTGCTCGCGCCCGGTGTGGTCGCGGTCGGGGTAGGTGAGCGGACCACCCCGGCTGGCGCGGAAGCGTTGGCACGCAGCCTTTTTGACGACGACCTGGCGAATACGGTGCTCGCCGTGCCGATCGCCCAGCGGCGCGCGCAAATGCACCTGGACACGGTGTGCACGATGGTCGACACCGACACCGTGGTGATGTATGCCAACATCGTCGACACGCTCTCGGCGTTCACCATCCAGCGCACACCCGATGGCGTCACCATCGGCGATGAGACTCGATTTCTCGAGGCCGCAGCCAAGGCGATGGGGATCGACAAGCTGCGGGTGATCGACACCGGGCTAGATCCAGTCATCGCCGAACGCGAGCAGTGGGACGACGGCAACAACACGCTGGCATTGGCACCCGGTGTCGTGGTCGCCTATGAGCGCAACGTGCAGACCAACACTCGCCTGGAGGAAGCGGGTATCGAAGTGCTGACCATCGCGGGGTCCGAATTGGGCACCGGCCGTGGCGGTCCGCGCTGCATGTCCTGTCCTGCCGCCCGCGACCCTCTTTAGCTTCCGGCTTGTTAGCTCGCGGCTTGCGCCGAGATTGCCGCCATGGTCGTGGGTGACGCCCGAATCACAGCCACTACGGCAATCTCGCCATAGAACGGCCGCCCAGCGCGTCGCGTGCCCGTTGAACGACGACGTTCGGCCGGTCCTCGTTGATCACCTTGATCACATGCCAACCAAGACGATCGATCATTTCGCCTCGCCGGATGTCATTCACGTACTGTCGCCGATCGGTGCGATGTTGGTCCCCGTCATATTCGAGGGCCACCATCGGCCCTTCCCAACCCATATCCAGGTACGCCACGAGGTGGCCGTCGGTGACTCGGATCTGCGTGACTGGCCGAGGTAAGCCGGCATCGATGAGAAGGAGCCGCAACCAGCTTTCTTTCGGCGACTGTGCACCACTGTCCATCAGCGAGAGGGCTGTCTGGCATTGGCGCACGCCGCGTGCACCTTTGTGGCGGTCGATCAACGGCGTCACCTCGGCGGCGGTGATGCCGGTCGCGGCCGACAGCGCGTCAAGATGGGCGACCGCGAGACCACGCGGCAAATGACGGGCCAGATCAAACGCGGTGCGCGCCGGATTCGTCACCAGTAGCCGGTCCAGTTCAACCAGATCCTCGACGCCGATCCGTTCGCGGCGAACGATGATGCCGGGGGGCCCATGATTGAACGGCCCGACGATCTCAATCGGGGTGAAATTGTCCATCCATTTGGCTCCATGGAGCGCGGCGGCAGCACGACCTGCGATGATCCCCCGACGGCCCGACCACAACCATGCCGCGTAAATGTTGTCCCCCAGCGACCTGGGCGCGTTCTTCGGTAGGTACACATCCCGATGGATTTGCCGGTAGTTCCAACGTAATTGGCCGCGCGTCAGGGTGCCGCGTGCTACCGCTTCGCTTCCGAGAAAGACCCCCGCCACGCGCTCATGATGGTCGCTGCGACCGACATTTCGACGAGATTGCCGCCATGGTCGTGGTCGGCGCCTGAACCACAGCCATCACGGCAATCTCGGCGCAGCTCGGGTTGGTTGGCGCGGGAAGCGCAGAAGTTACCGCCAGCTGGGCAGCCAGATTTCCATGTTCCAGGTCTGTTGTGAGATGGGCAGGCCCGTGAGCACCGGGAATAGCCACGCGAAGTTGGTGACCACCAAGGCCACGTAGCAGGACACGGCGATCAGTCCCAAAGTGCGTCGTTCGGAGCTTTGACCGAGTCCTCGCCCGGGGGGATAGAGCGCGGGGGGATAGAGCCCGGGGGGATAGAGAATATCGCCGCAGATCAGCGCGATGGCCATGACCAGGAACGGCGCCATCGTCGCCGCGTAGAAGAAATACATCTGCCGGTCTATGTCGGCGAACCAGGGCAGCCACCCCGCGCAGTAGCCGACGAGGACCACGGCGTAGCGCCAGTCGCGGCGGACCAGCATTCGCCAGGAGGCGTATATCAAGACCGGCACCGCCAGCCACCACATGGCAGGGGTGCCGACCATCATCTCCGCCTTGACGCAAGACTGCGCGCCGCAACCGGGAACGTTCTGCTGGTCGATGGCATACAGAACCGGCCGCAATGACATTGGCCAGCTCCACGGTTTGGATTCCCACGGGTGGTAGTTGCCGGCGGAATTCGTCAGACCCGCATGGAATTGGAAAGCCTTCGCGGTGTAGTGCCATAGCGAGCGAATGGCGTCTGGGAGCGGAACAACTCCGTGGCGACCAATCGACAGGCCAACCTCATGCCGGTCGATCGCGGTCTCCGATGCGAACCAGGGCGCATAGCTGGCCAGGTAGACCGCGAACGGGATGAACACCAGCGCATACCCGGTCGGGATCAAGTCACGTCGCAAAACCCCCGCCCAGGGCCTGGTTACCTGGTACTGGCGCCGTGCCGCCACGTCGAACGCCAACGACATCGCACCGAAGAACAGCACGAAGTAAAGACCGGACCACTTTGTCCCGCAGGCTATTCCGAGCAGCACCCCGGCCCCGAACCGCCACCAGCGCACACCCAGCCGCGGACCCCACACGGTTTCGGCGCTGCGGCCCTCCAGTAGCGCGACGTGCATCCGTTGGCGAACCTGATCGCGGTCAACGATGAGCGCGCCGAACGCCGCGACCACGAAGAAGGCGAGTAAGCCGTCGAGCAACGCGGTCCGCGCCGCGACAAAGCTGACGCCGTCGCAGATGAGCAGCACGCCGGCGATAGCGCCGACCAATGTCGAGCGGCTGATCCGCCGGACGATCCGCATCACCAGCGTCACCATGACCACGCCAAGCAATGCGCCGGTGAACCGCCAGCCCACCCCGTTATAACCGAAGATCGCCTCGCCGATCGCAATTAGTTGCTTGCCGACCGGCGGGTGGACAACCAAACCGAACCCGGGGTTGTCTTCCACCCCATGGTTGTGCAGCATCTGCCAGGCCTGAGGCGCGTAATGCTTCTCGTCGAAGACGGGCGTGCCGGCATCGGTCGGCGAGCCCAGGTTGAGAAACCGGGTGACCGTTGCCAGCACTGTGATCACGCCGGTCGCGACCCAGCCGCGGATGTGGTCGGTTGGCCCAAAATCTGCGACCGGAACCAGCGGCCCCGGGCTGACGACGGGTACCACACGCTCCTCCACGGCGACGGAGGTTTCGTGGGGCGGGGCGGTCATCACGTCGATCGTAGGCTGTCCGTCATGGTGCGTCCTGAAAGCTGGATCAGGCTTGCGGGTGGAAGTCCCGTCCCGGTAGGTACCGGAGCGCCGGGTAGTAGGCCCCGGTTCGTCGTCGAGAGGCGGCGGGCTAAGCGGGGTGTCGAGAGCCTCTTTGGAGGGAGCAAGTGCGCGGGCCGTAGTGTCGTTCGACGCGAGTTCTGCAGCCTCGTCACAGTCACAACGGAGGAGCCGAGCCGCTCATGTCACGGCGAAGGCCTATGTCTGTCGAGCCCTGGTCCGGGGTCAGCTCGGCGGGTCCTTCCGGGGTATGGGGAGCGGCACGTGCACACAGTCTGGTTCGGAACAGGAGAGACCCGTCTGCCCCGCCTGCGTCGGGCAAAGACTAAGGGTATAAGCCGATGGTGAAAGCTCTTGGAGGGCAGCGGGAGTCCGAGGGGGTCGTAGTACCGCTGATCGGTGTGAGAGACATGCCGGGAGGGAAGGGCCCGCGCTTTGATCACGTGTGCGAAGCGGGTAAGCATCAGGGCATGACCGAGGTGCCTCGGTCCAACTACCCCGGCGGGTCATCGCCCGTCGTAGCCGACGAGGAGCCGCTTGTGGTGTCGCCGGTGAAAGTGCGAGAACTGCAACGCACGCTATGGGCTGCGGCCAAGCAGTCTGAGGGTCGGCGTTTCCACGCCCTGTATGACCGTATCCACCGGGGTGACGTCCTGTGTGAGGCGTGGGAGCGGGTGCGCAAGAACAAGGGTGCGGCCGGGGTGGATCGTGTCACCTTGGTTGCGGTGGAGGACTACGGCGTGGACCGCATGTTGCGTGAGTTGCGCCGGGACCTTCGCGAGGGCGTGTACCGCCCGGCGCCGGCGCGTCGGGTGGAGATCCCGAAACCACAAGGTGGTAAGCGGCCGTTGGGGATTCCGACGGTGCGGGACCGGGTGGCTCAGGCGGCGGCCAAGATCGTGTTGGAGCCGATTTTCGAGGCCGACTTTACGTCGTGCTCGTATGGGTTTCGGCCGAAGCGGTCGGCGACGATGGCCAAAGAGCGGCTACGCCGCGGGTTCATCGAGGGCTACCAGTTCGTGGTCGAGTTCGATATCGCCAATTTCTTCGGCGAGATCGACCACGAGCGCCTGCTCATCGAGGTGGGTAGGCGGGTCTCGGATCGGCGGGTGCTTAAACTGCTGCGGTTGTGGCTGCAAGCAGGAGTGATGGTCGAGGGGGTGGCCGAGCGGACGGTCGCGGGCACTCCGCAGGGCGGGGTGATCTCGCCACTGTTGGCCAACATTTACCTGCACGTGCTCGACACCGAGTTGTCTGCCCGTGGGGTGGGCGAGTTGGTGCGCTACGCCGACGATGGCGTGGTGCTGTGCCGCGGTGCGGCGCAAGCCGAGCACGCCTTGGCGGCGGTGGGAGACATCCTGGCGTCGTTGGGTTTGCGGCTGCATCCGGATAAAACGAAGGTGGTCGACCTGCGTAACGGTCGTGAGGGCCTGGATTTTCTGGGTTGTCACTTTCGGACCTCTGGTCGCCTATTGCTGGGCGCAACCCCCCTGGGCCAGCCGTCGGATGCCTCGCCACGCCTGATCGACGCGCTGGCCCGTGCCGATGTGGTGGCCGCCGAGGACACCCGGCGGGTGCGAATTCTGGCCAAGGCGCTCGACGTTGGGATCACCGGACGGGTGGTCAGCCTGTTCGACCGGGTCGAGGCCGCGCGGGTGCCCGCCTTGGTCGACGCGATCAAAGCCGGCGCGACGGTGTTGGTGGTCAGTGACGCCGGAATGCCACTGATCAGCGACCCTGGCTACCGGCTGGTCGTGGCGTGCGTCGATGCCGGCCTGCCGGTGCAGTGCCTGCCCGGGCCGTCCGCGGTGACGACCGCGCTGGCCGTGTCCGGTCTGCCGTCAGAAAGGTTCTGCTTCGAGGGTTTCGCTCCGCGAAAGAAGTCAGCGCGCCAAACATGGCTGGCGTCGCTGGCCGACGAGCGGCGCACCTGTGTGTTCTTTGAATCCCCGCGCCGGTTGGCGGCGTGCCTGCACGATGCCGTCGAGCAGCTCGGCGGTGCACGTCAGGCGGTGGTCTGCCGGGAGCTGACCAAGGTGCACGAGGAAGTGGTGCGCGGGTCGCTCGACGAGCTGGCGACGTGGGCGGCCGACGGTGTGCTCGGCGAGATCACCGTCGTGCTGGCCGGCGCGAGCCCGCGCACCGACCTGCCGTCTCTGGTAGGACAAGTGGAGGACCTCGTCGCGGGGGGTGCTCGCGTCAAGGACGCCTGCGGTGAGGTGGCCGCGGCGCATCCGGGAGCGCGCTCGCGCGAACTCTACGACGCGGTCCTGCGGTCACGCCGCGAGTGAGTTTGCCGATCGTGTAGCCCACCCGCGACCACGGCGGCCCCGTCGGCCGAGGTGATGGGCAGGATTACGCCGGCTGCGACCGCCACCAGCGCAGCCGCGAGATGGACCCGCATGTTCCGCTGGGTGCGCACAACGTGCCACACCCCCTGCCCGGCGAACGAGAAGCTTCGCCAGAACCCCGATCGGGGAACCGTAGGCTGACCCATCCGTACCGCCTTTCATCCGTGCTCCCGCCTGCGGGCGAAACCTGTCGGCACCAGGCTAGGTACGTCAGGCCAGCAGGCGCGCCCGCCAGCGGTGGAAGCGGCCAGCGAGCCGATGGCTCCCCGCCGCCTCCAGGCGTTCGACATGGTCATCGATGTAGTGCACGTACAGCGGCAGGAGTTCCTGGCCCAGCAGCGCCGCCGCGTCGTTGGCCGGCGGTTCAAGCCGCCAGGCAAGAGCGGCGGAGACAAGTTCGGCGGCGGGAACCGGCCGGCCGGCCAGGTAGTGCTCTGCCGCGGCGGCGTTGGTGCCAACGCGGCCGGTCGCCGCCGTGTACAGGAACCTGACCGGGAAGAGCACGACCTTCGTAACCCGACGGTTCCCGCGGGAGACCAGCACCGAGGGCGTGCGGAGCTCAGTCACGGGATCGTCGCCCCGCGGGCGGCGCGCGGCCAGGCGCCGGAGACGCTGGGCCAGGTCCGGGTCGCCGCCGAGATAGCCGAGCGCGAACTCGGCGCCCGCCACGAGCAGCTCGGCTTGTGCAGGGCGGGCGATGCCGTCGCGGACGTCGGTCCCGGCGAGCAGTCGGCCATGCTCTACCAGGTCGAGCCGGTCCAGCGGGGGGAACCTGCCGCCCCTGGACCGGCCCTGCAGGGTGCCCGGCGTCCCCCAGAACACCGAGAGCCGCTGGTGCAGCTCGGATCCGCCGGCCCGCACCGCGCTGCCGACGGAGCGAAGCGTGACCCGGTCCTTCAGCCTGGGCGGATCCGCGAGCACCAGCCCGATGTCGACGTCGCTAACCAGCGGGCTGAATCCGCCATGCGCCAGGCTGCCGAGCGCGTAGGCGGCGACAAGGCGGGACCCGAGAGCCGTCTGATAGGCGGCGAGCGCCTGGGCGAGCACCGCCTCGCCCTGCTCGGAGCCCGCCTGATTACGCACGGCCGATCACCCTAGTCGTGTGGCTCCGGATCGGCCAGCCGCAGCGCGAGCGCCGGGCAGTCGGTGACGGCACGCTTTGCGTGACTAGCCAGGCGGGTACCAGCTGGTCGGTGAGCATCGGGTACCCCTATCTGTCCAGCGTGATCAGCTCCGGCAGCAGTTCGGCGCATAGGCCGTGCCCGGAGCAGGCGATGGGTTGACACGCAACTGCCTTCCCTCCGCGGTGGAGGGTTCTGGTGGAGTGGCGGGTTCTGGTGAGGTGTCAACCGCGGACACAGCGCTTCACCCCGGCGTCACCCCGGCGACTAGGGGCCGAATTGGGCCGAACCGTAGCCGGACCGATGCCGGACCGTAAGCGCCCAAAAAATGCCTGTGACCTGCAGCGGCGCTGCAATTTTCCACGCCGAATGCGCAGGTCCTATCCCCGCCCCGACGCGCCGTCTCGGTAACCCGAAATGCCACACCGGGTGTGCAGGCCGATTCGGCTAACGGACCGACGCCGTGGTAGCGATGCACGGTAGCCCGACGATGGGGGCCGCCTTATGCAGGCATTCCTCCCATTCGGCGTCGGGATCGGAATCGGCGGTGATCCCGCCGCCGACGCCGAGCAAGGCGCTACCCGCAGCGTCGAACTCGACGGTGCGGATAGCTACGTTCAGCTCGCATCCAGCGATAGGGGAGGCCAAACCAATTGTGCCGCAATATATTCCGCGACGATTCTGCTCCCACTGCGAAATCAGTTGGCGGGCGCGATGTTTGGGGGTGCCAGTGACTGAGGCCGGGGGGAAGGCGGCGTCCAGCAGCGCCGACGTCGGTAGCTCGACCGGAACCCGCGCCGACACCGTGGAAACCAGGTGCCACACACCCGGCGCACGCCGCACAACCAACAGCTCGGGCACGGTGACCGTGCCGGTGATCGCCACCCGGCCTAGGTCATTGCGGACCAGGTCCACGATCATGATGTTTTCGGCTACCTCTTTTGCCGAAGCTCGCAGCGCCGAAGGCCAGGCATCCAATGGCAGGGTGCCCTTGATTGGGCTGGACGTCACGACCGCTCCACGGCGCCGCAGGAAAAGCTCCGGAGACAGCGACGCCACCGCGCCCCACGGTCCGGCAACATAGGCCGCCCGGGCCGGAGAGGTGCGTGCTACGCCGTCGATGAAGAAGTCCAGCGGGGCCCCGCCGACCGTGCCGGCGAATTGCGTGCACACGCACGCCTGGTAGACCTCGCCGGCGCGGATCGCCTCCAGGCAGGCCAGCACCCCACCGCGGTGTGCCGCCCGGTCGGCGGCACCCCAGTCGATCCGGCAATCGCGCGCCGGCGCCGGTGTTGCCGCCAGTGCGGCGACCAGCCAGTCCGGCATCGGCGCACCAGACAGGCTTTCGTACCACCACTGCCCGTCCGGGTCGCGGCGCAGTACGCAGTCGGTCCAGCCGCCGGCGGCTTCGGGGATCCGGTTCGGCCTCTCGTCGGCACCGGGATCGGGATAGGACAGGTAGCCGACCCAGCCGCCGCCCACTGCTATGGAATTGGGCAGGTCGCGTCCATTTGGGCCGGACCGGACTGCGAACACGTCATCGGTGTTGACCGGTTGCACCGTCACACTTGGTGCGATCACCGCCAGCGCACCGAACCACTCACCGCTCAGCGCGGCCGGGGGCGGAAGCTCGAGCCGGCTGGTGGCGTCACCGACAGCGCGCAGCACCCGGGGTACTCCGCCAAGGTCGCCGAGCCGGTCGATTCGCACCGCCCTAGCTTGACAGAATGCTGGATTTTCGCACCCCAGGTGTCTGCCGCTTAGCCGCGGCTGATCTCGCGTGCGGCCGCGAGGGTCGTGAGCTTGTCGGGGTTGCGCATCACGTAGAAGTTCGTGATCTTGTCGTCCGCAATCTCCACCGTGATCACCGCCTCGAGGTGTTCCCCGAGGTACGTCAACACCGCAGGAGCACTGTTACAGGTCACCATCTCCAGGCGCATGTTTGCCCAGCCTTTGTGCATCAGCCCGGCGATTGCCCTGGCCACTCGCGCGGCACCGACCACCGGCCTGCGGGCCGCAGACACCTTGCCGCCACTGTCGGCCACCCAGGTCGCGTCCGGGGCGAGCATCGTCATCAGCGCTTCCAAGTCACCGCTGGCTGCCGTGGCCAGGAACTGGGCGGTGATCTCCGCGTTGCGGTCTGGGTCTACGGCGTCAAATCGCTTCCGCCGCGCCCGCACGTGTTCGCGTGCCCGGTGCGCAACCTGTCGTACGGCCGGCGCCGGTTTACCTACCGCCTCGGCAATCTCGCCGTAGTCGAAACCGAAAACCTCCCGCAGCACGAACACCGCCCGTTCGTCGGGGCTCAGCGTTTCCAGCAGGACCAGCATCGCCATCGAAACCGATTCCGCCAGAACGACATCGGCTGACGGGTCCTGGTCGTCGAGTAGCAGCGGCTCGGGCAGCCAGGGCCCCACATACTCCTCGCGGCGACGTGCGTCGGCCCGCAACGCGTTGAGCGCCTGGCGGGTGACCAGCTGGGCCAGGTAGGACTTGGTGTCGCGTACCATCGCCAGGTCGACGTCCGCCCACCGCAGATAGCTGTCCTGCAACACGTCGTCGGCCTCGGTTGCCGAGCCCAGGATTTCGTAGGCGATGGTGAACAGCAACGGCCGCAGCAGGGTGAACCGTTCGGCGTGCTCATTGCCGGTCGGTGCGTGCGTCATCGCAGAGCGACCTGCTGGAGGGCCGGCAGTTGCGCGGGCCGGCTGCCGCCCTTGCGCCAGCGGTACGAACCGGGTTTGGCGGCCTCGCGCCGGATGGCCCACAGCGTGCCCTTGCAGATCGCTTCCTTGATCGACGCGGCCCTTCGGCCAGCGATGACCACGTTCACCGGGGTGTCGTCGGTGCGCGCGAGCTGGAAGGTGGCGTGCGAGCGGCCCAGGCTGATGCACTGCCCGACGAAACCCTGATTCAGCACCGCCAGCGAGGTTCCTGCGATGCGGCTGAGTACGGTGTTGGCGGCTTGGGCGCCCAACGGCCCGGCGGCTTGGCAGCTCATCCGCAACGGCTGGCCCGACGGCGCGGCGGCGTCACCCGCAGCGACGATACGTTCGTCGTCGACGCTGGTCAGTGTTTCGTCGGTGAGCAGCCGACCCAGGCTGTCAGTGGTAAGCCCGCTGCGGGCGGCCAAATCCGGCACGGCAAATCCGGCGGTCCACACGGTTGCCGCGCTGGGCAGCATGGCGCCGTCACTGAGGACCACTGCATCCCACCGCACCTCCGCGGCCGCAACGGATTCGAGCACGGTCACACCGAGTTTGCGCAACCGCTTGCCCACCGAACGCCGGCCCCGGTTGCTCAGCGACGGCCCGAGGATGCCGCCGCAGACCAGGGTCACCGGGCATCCCCGCTCGGCCAGCTCAGAAGCCGTTTCGATGCCGGTCAGCCCGCCGCCGACCACGGTGACAGGCGCGTCGACGGGCAGATCGATGAGTGCGTAGCGCAGCCGCTGTGCGTTTTCCAGATCGGCCACGGAATACGCGAAGTCGGCTGCGCCGGGCACTGTCGACGGTGTCGCGCCGGTGCTGCCCACCGCGTAGATCAGGTAGTCGTAGTTGAGCTCGGCGCCCGAATTCAGCAGCACCCGCCGGTTGCCGGCCTCGATGCTGGCGACGGTGTCGACGATCAGCCGGATTCCCTCGCCCAGCAGCGTGCCGTAATCGGCGGTCGCGACGCCGGTGTCGGCGACCAACTGGTGCAGGCGGATTCTTTCGACGAACACCGGACGGGAGTTGACCAGGGTGATGTCGATATCCGGACGCCGCCGCAGATGATTGGCGGCCAGTGTTCCGGCGTATCCGCCGCCGATGACCACGACATGGGTTCTTTGGTCCTGCAGGTCGGTCATTGCTGTCTCCTATTCTCGCGGGACTTGTGCCCTTGAGACACCGCGGACCAGCCAGGCGTGACAACTCGGGGCCGCGATTGTGAACTGTTTCACAACGCGGCTGATCTGTGCTGGCTCAATGCCAGCTGCCCTTCAAGTCCCTTTGGCGAGGAAGACGAAGTCGTTGACATAGACGCCGTGGGCGGTCGAGCCGTCTTTCCAACCGCCGATGTTCGCCGGGTTCTGTTGTGCGGCAGCGTCGAACTCCTGGATGGGCTGACGCTCGTTGTCGATGGTGAAGTAGCCCGGCGTAACCGAGTTCGGTCAAGAATTCGGTGATCGCCGAGACGGCGTGTGGGTGATGGCGTTCTTCGGCTTCGACGACAATCGCCGGCCGGTTGCGTTTGAATGTGTCCGCGGCACTGTGCAGCACGGGGAGTTCGTGGCCCTCGACGTCGATCTTGACGATGCCTACGTTGTCCAGGTGCAAATCGTCGACGCGCTTCCCACGTCGACGGTCTTGACCGGACTGCCGTATTTGCGCCGCCAAAACAGGCGTGGTGTGGGGGTCTTAACCGCCGGCGCGAGGGCCGAGCGGGGGACAGGCAGTGCTGCGGTCTCCTGCGCGATTTGCGGAGCAACTGGCGTGGCCGACACCTGGCTTACGCTGACGCGTGCAACGTCGCCGGGCAAAAATTGCCGTCCAGCTACCGGGGTGGCACGTGATACGCTGCGCTACACCAATTCGTGACTTGCCCCGGGCCGAATACACCTACCAGACAAGCCGCGAAGTAAGGGGCCTCTTCGGTGCGCATCGGGGTGCATTGGGAGAAGCAAACCTTGACGACGCCCATCCCCTGATAGGGCCAGGGGCCCAGACAGGACATGTGCCACATCGGAGGTCCTCGTGCCGCGCAGCCTGGATCTCGTCGTCACCTCCGTCGCCGCCCAGCTGATGGAGGCTACGGCATCCACCGCGACCCAGGTGAGTGAAAAGGTACTCGCGCAGCTCGTCGAGCAGTTCGATGTGGACGCCAGCTTCTTGCGCCACCACGATCACGAGATCCGGGCCTCGGTGCTGGTTGCGGAATGGCCACCGCGAATCGACGTTCCGGACCCGGATCCGATGGCCGTTGTCCACTTCACTAGCGCCGACCCGGTGCTCGCACCGTGCGAACACGGCAGGAAACCGGTCGTGATACCGCCGGACCAGACCAACCGTTCCTTCCAGCGCTGGGTAGGCGGAGCCAAACACCCCACCTCGCCCTCGGTGGCCGCCGCACCGCTGGTCTCGGGTGAGATCACCACCGGCGTGCTCGGGTTCGTCAAGTTCGGCGCCCGGAAGTGGAGGCAAGGAGAGATCAGCACGCTCGAGGCGGTCGCCGCGCTGTTTGCGCAGCTTCAAGCCCGTATCGCGGCCGAAGAAAAGCTTCGCTACCTGGCTGAGCACGACGATCTGACCGGCCTGCACAACCGTCGGGCGCTAGTCGCGCATCTGTCCGAGAGGCTCGCGGCGGGAAGCCTCGGGCCCGTAGCCGTCTTGTACCTCGACCTCGACCGGCTGAAGCCGATCAACGATTACCTCGGCCATACCGCAGGCGACTGGTTCATCAGGGTCTTCGCACAACGCATTCGGGTGTGCGCCGGTAGTCACAGCATGATCGCCCGGCTGGGTGGTGACGAGTTCGTCGTCATCCCCGACCAGCCGATGTCCACCGTGGCTGCGGAGGCGTTTGCCCGTCGCCTGGCGGCGATGCTGCACGAGCGTCTGGCCATCGGCGGCCACATGATCACCCGCACTGTCAGCATCGGGCTGGCGGTGGGTATGCCGGGGCGTGATAACAGCACCGATCTCCTGCGTCGCGCCGACGAGGCCGTGCTGACAGCCAAGCGCGGGGGCGGCAACCAGGTTGCGCTGTCCACCGATGACATGTCTCTTAAAAGCGCCTTCCGCAACGACATCGAGCTTCATCTTCAGGGCGATATCGACAGCGAAGCGCTGCTGCTGCACTATTTGCCCGAGGTCGACTTGTGGACCGGTGCCATCGTGGCGGCGGAGGCACTGGTCCGCTGGCGGCATCCGATATGGGGGCTGCTGCTGCCGGATTCGTTCATCGGGGTCGCCGAATCAACTAACCTCGCCGGGGAGTTGGGCCGGTGGGTGATGCGAAGTGCCTGCGCCGAATTCAGTCGGTGGCGATCCAACGGCGTAGGACAAAGCGCCATCTTGCGCATCAATGTGTCGCCCGTTCAACTGATCACCCGTGGTTTCGTTCGTAGCGTTGCCGACACCATCGAGGAGTTCGGTATCGATGGCGGATCGGTATGCCTGGAGATCACCGAGCGCGCCGTGGTGCACGACATCGAAACCACTCGCAAAACCTTGGCGGAGCTCAAGGAGGTCGGGGTTCAGATCGCCATCGACGACTTCGGCACCGGCTATGCGGTTCTTTCGCACCTGAAGTCCCTGCCGGTCGACATGCTCAAGATCGACGCCGGGTTCGTACGTGACTTGGGCAACAACGCCGGCGATCTGGCCATCGTTCGGGCGATCATCGGGCTGGCTGAGGCGTTCGGCCTGCAAGTGGTCGCCGAGGGAGTCGAGACACCTGCTGCCGCACTGACATTGATGCAACACGGATGTCACAGGGCGCAGGGGTTCTTGTTGTCGCGACCCGTCCCGGGCGATGCAATGGAAGCGTTACTATCCGCGCGCTGGATGCCGATGCCGTTCCTCGCTGACCGCGAGGCATTGTCGTTAGGTGCAATCTAGCCTCGGTGACGATGTTCCGTTCATTGAGGAAAAGCACGCTGGCCGTTGTCGCGTGTACGGCACTGGCGCTGAGCGGATGTGGTGGTCAGAGTAACCCCGGTCCGCTGTCCGCGATGGTCAGTCCGGCCATACCGCCCACCGTTCAGGAGATACCCAATCCGCTGCGCGGCCAGTACGAAGACCTCTTGAATCCACTTTTCCCGCAAGGTAATCCTGCGCAGCAGCAGTATCCGGCCTGGCCCGCGTCATATGACGCTAGTTTGCGTGTCTCCTGGCGGCAGTTGCAGCCCACCGATCCGCGTACGTTGCCCCCCGACGCTCCCGATGATCGCAAGTTCGACTTCAGCGTGATCGATGACGCGCTGGCGAAGCTGTCCAGCCGAAACATGCGGCTGACTCTTCGCGTGTACGCCTACAATTCCTGTTGCAACGACTCCTACCTGGACAACACGAATCTCGCGATTCCCGACTGGATGCGCTCCGCGGCGACCAGCTACCCCGGGCCACCGAACGGCCCCACACCCGGGGTGACGCAGGTGGTGCCGAACTGGAATGACCCTAATTACCTGGACGCTTTCGGCCAGCTGCTCGGCGCGTTGGGCCGCCGCTACGACGGTGACGAGCGGCTCAGCGTTTTCGAGTTCTCGGGGTACGGGGATTTCAGCGAGAACCACATAGCGTATTTGCGCGACGTGCTGGGCGCGCCGGGTGCGGCACCTGACGACAGCGTCGCGAAGCTGGGATATTACAGCCAGTTCCGCGATCAGAGCATCACCACCGCGTCTATTCGGCAGCTGGTGGCGGTGAACGTAAACGCTTTCCCCCACACGCAATTGGTGGTGACTCCGCAGAACCCGGAGATCGTCCGCGAACTGCTTGCCGACGACGTCACGAAAAAACTTTCCGCGCCGGTAGGCATCCGCTCGAATTGTCTCGGCGTCTACCCGCCGTTGCCGGCCTGGGCCGACTCCAACGACTCTCAATACGTGCGAACCAACGATGCGGTCGTCAACGCGATCAAACAGCGCCTGGCGTCAGCGCCGGTGATCACCGAATGGTGCCAGCTGCCGAACGGAACCGACCCGAAGTCTTACTACGAAAAGGGCTTGCACGACGTCGTCAGGTATCACGTGTCGATGACGTCGAGTGTCAACTTCCCGGACCGGGATTCGCCTTCCGCGATGGATCCCAAGTTGTATCTGCTGTGGGCTCAAGCCAACGCGTCTGCCGGTTATCGGTACTCGGTAGAAGCGCGACCGGGATCGCCATCGATACAGGGCAAAGTGGCGACGATATCTGTGGCCTGGACCAACTACGGCTCGGCAGTCGCCACCGAGCAGTGGGCGCCCGGCTACAAGCTGGTCGACTTCTCCGGAGCGGTGGTTCGGAGCCTGCCGGCAACGGTCAACCTCAAGACGCTGGTCCACGACGACTCCAGCCAATCCCGCGAGGAGGCGGTCCCGGCGTCGTCCACCGAGTCGGTTCACATCGACCTGAACGGTTTGGCGCCGGGGCACTACACGCTGCGCGCGTCCGTGGAATGGCAACAGCACAAGCCGGACGCCTCACATGTGGTGAACTACGCGCCCATGGCGTTGGCCCGCGACGGCCGCGACGGCTCGGGGCTGTATCCGATTGCAACGCTTGATATCCTGCGCGACTCAACGACGACAGTCAACGGTCAATGATGTGTCGCAGCCCCACCTCCCTCTCGTCCTGTCCGCTTAATTGGGTGAATGAACGCCGAAGGGACTCACGACTACCTTCTCGGCCACGAAGGCTTCGGCGTAGCGAGCCCGGCACTGCACGCCGCGGACTCGCATCAAGCCAAGCAACGCTTCATCGTCGAACCAGTCGCGATCCGATCGAGACGGATAGGATTGCGCGATAAGTCGCGTCTTCTGATGTGCCACTTCGTCCGGAATCGGCACGTAGAGATTGGGATTGGGCAAGTCCGACTCCCATTTGAGAATTTCGTAGCCCAGCACAAGATGCGTACGGAACTCGGTAGGAATGAGCTCCGCGATCAGGCGGTGATCCTGGTGATAGTCGCCGCGCTGTGGGCCCAGCACCAGATCGGGCTCGCAGCTGCGGCGAAACCGGCCGAGATGGTATTTGGCCAGTCCCCAGTGGTCTGGCAGATGGCCGTTGGGTAGGTCGGCCGCCGTCAACCGGACATCCGCCTGCGGAAATAACGCCGCAAAGGCGTCCTTTTCCTCGATCTCGCGCTCGGTCCCAGCGCCGGTCAACACCAGCGCGTGCACGACGACGTCCGGATAGTAACGAGCGATCTGCAGCAAGGTGGCGCCGGCGCCGACGACGATGTCATCACAGTGCGCTCCGATGGCGGCAATCGAAGTGATGCCACCTGTGATCAGGGGTATCATGCCGAACGTCTCGCCGATTGAGACTGCTTCCAGGCCGAACCGCCGCTCGCCACAACAGCGGTCGGGGGCCGGGCGGTACGGTGCGTGGCGCGATCCGGCCACCCCGGCAGGCTTGGTGACCAGCGGCGCAGACGTTGCCGCCGCCGATGATCGCGGCCAACCGAGCCCAGCTGATGGCGATTGCTGTGTTGCGGAGCTGGCAGCGGCTTCGGAAACCGCCCCGAGCCGGGACCCGCACACATCCTCGCGGAGTTGATCTCCGGAGGCAGAGCGCCAAAATCCATCGCTTCGAACCCCCGCCCATCAGCGGGCCGCGACCGTGCTGGCGGCCTCGGTGGCTGCGTACGAACCGGCGTTGACCGCAAGACGTGAACGAACTGCTGCTGAATCGCCGCGGCTTGGGCACCCACCGCCTGGTAGATCTCGGCGTGTGCGGCGAACTGCTTCACCATCAATGCCGATATATCGTCGCCAGCTGTGGGGAGCACGCTGGTCATGGGAGCGGCCGCGGCTGCGTTTCCGGCGTTCATCGCGGAGCCGGGGCCTTGTAGCTTGCCGGCCGACACCGCCAGTGCATCCGGCTGAGTGGTCACGAACGACATGTGCTTCTCCTCACGCGACAGATCGACCGGAACGGCTGCGGCGGTTGAGGTAGCGCCCGCACGCGGTGTCTAGGCGACGAACGCGGGAGCAAACCGACAGATACATAGCATAGAAGTATACATACAGTTAGTATGATAAAAACCTATCACACCAGCTTCAAGTATTGCCATCGTGACGTTTGGTCATCAGGCTTGGAACTCCGCCGGGTCGACGACATACTGCTAGCCGCAGAAGCGGCCCAGATGCCGTTCGAGACACGCCGGTGAGTGCTCGCCCAGACCGAAGTGTGCGCCCCGCTCGAGGAGGGCATCGTGAACGTGAAGGCGACCGACCCGGCCCACGGGCGCCGGACTGGAAACCATAACCCGTGTGGCGGCCGTCGCGATAGCCAAGGGCGATCACAATCACCCGATACTGGGCGTGTCAGCCCTCGGTTCCGATGACGAGCAACTCGACTGACGGACGCGCAGACACGACGCGGCAACAGATTTTGCGGGCCGCGTCACATCAGTTCGCTCGACGCGCCTACCACGACGTCGGCCTCGACGACATCCTGACCGAAGCCGAACTGACCAAGGGTGCAATGTATTTCCATTTCCGCTCGAAGCAGGCGTTGGCGGTCGCGATCATCGAGAGACAGGCCGCCGCGGGTACCGTCGCCTTGGAAGATCTGCGTTCTCGAAATCTTTCGGGCCTGGAGACGCTGATCGACTTCTCTTACCTGATAGCCGCGCGGGACATCCAGACGGACGGGGTCAGGGCAGGACTGAACCTGCTCGAGTCGGTCGGGCGGTCGGAGGGGCTGCAGGAGAGGCTATTAGACGGATGGATCCAAGCCCTCGCTGTGGTTGTCCAGAAAGCCATCGCCGATGGTGACATCGACAAGCGATGCAGTCCACGGGATGTGGGACGCCTCATCGTGTCGCTGCATATGGGGTTGCGACAGACTAGCAATCTTGACGAACCCGAGCGGTTCCTGCTTGACCTCGAGAAGAGCTGGGCCCTCGTGCTGACCGGTATCCTGCAACCGAACCGGATCGATTACTTCAGCCAATTCGTCGGGCGACGCACGGCACTCGCCATCAGCACCGGCTTGACCGGCGTGGATTCCGATTAAAAAGACGCGCAGGTCGGACGATCAGGACCGCAATAGCGCGAAGTTGCTAGGCTTGGTTCCCTTGCCGGGAAAAGACGAGACGCCGAGATCTTCGAATCTGCGCAGATCCACATAACTTCGGAGGTGCAGGAGCGATGGCGCGCCAGGTTCGATCCGAAGCCACCCGGCGGAAGATCCTCGATGCAGCGATTGATGTATTCGGTGAGGTCGGGTATGCGGCCGCTGCGTGGGGCACCATCATCGAGCGGACGGGAATGACAAAGGGGGCCCTGTACCACCATTTCGATTCCAAGGAATCGCTGGCGTCCGCAATTATCGAGGAGGGTTCGGACACGCTCGTCGTCGCCTTCCACAACGTGTGTGGGTCGTCTTCGCCAGCGCTCGAGAACATGATCCACGGCACGTTCACGGTCGCGAACGTGCTCAGGTCGGACAATATGGCCCACGCGGCTGAGCAATTGACCTCCGCTTTAAGCGGATTCAATGAAGCGGCCGCGCGCTTCTGTGCGGGCTTGGTGGAGCTGATGGCTGCAGAGGCCCGGCGGGCAAGCGCCGAAGGAGACCTCCGGCCAGACATCGATCCGGCAATGGTTAGCGAGTTGATCGTCGGTGCCATGCTGGGAACACGATTGCTGTCCAACGCGATTCCCGCTAAGGGCCTTAACGGGGACCTCATCGGGCTAATCGGTCAAATGTGGGAACTTCTGCTCGCCGGCATCGTTACCGACGCCTCGCTCCCGTATTTTCGCCAATTCCTTGCTCGCGAGGCTCTCCGCCACACCCGACCCGCCGCGTCTCCCCGTACTGACACCATTGTGGCGCCAGAAGTCAACTAGGCGTTCGCGAGTTGGCCGGATTTGGCTTCATGCCAACGGTTTCGGCGGCTGGCGCAAGGACCGGGACTTTGCGGCGGAGATGCGGCTCAGTTCGTCGCCCGGGCGCTGGTCCGTGGTTTCGAAATGCCGTTTGAGTAGTGTCTCGAAGAATCGGAAGCTGAGATAGGCCGCGGCGACCCAGCTGCCGCGACAGACGCGACAGCGGCGCTGACGACCCACCGCCGTCAGCGCCCGCATTGGGAAAAGGCGTTCAGTGTAGCCTCTGTTGGCCGTAATCGGCCTGTGAACTGACGACGTAATCGGCAACACAGCCAGTCGCCGACGACAACCTTGATGTAGCTGCCCGCGCTGCTTGCGCTGGAGCGGATTCCGGTTCTCGTGCTGCCGTCGAACTCTGCAGTAACGTCGAATTCGGCGGACCCCTACTGAATACGCTTGTGGTGCAACCTAACTGCGGCTCACCCGACTTCGGTGGCCGACGCTCGTCTCGTTCCCGTCACTTCGTTCCGCTCACCCGACTTCGGTGGCCGACGCTCGTCTCGTTCCCGTCACTTCGTTCCGCTCACTCGACATCGGTGGCGGGCGGCTGATAGCGGGGGAACACACCCGTGGGCGGCGGCAGCACCGTGCCGGGGGCCAGCCGCGCGCCCACGGCGGTGAACGTCCGTTGGTCTTCTGCCTGGCCGAGCAAGTCCAACAGCTTGGCGGCCGACTCTGGCATGACGGGCTGAACAAGCAGCGCCGCGATACGGACCGCCTCGCAGGTGGTGTACAGGACGGTACGAAACCGCGCCTGGTCCGTCTCGGACTCGCTCTTGCGCAGGACCCACGGCTGCTGAGCCGAAAAGTACTTGTTCGCCTCCCCGAGCATCAGCCAGATCGCCTCCAGGGCCAAATGCATCGCCTGTCCGTCAAAACTGGCGCGTACCCGCTCCAACAAACCGTCGGCCGTCGTCAGCAGCTCGGTGTCGGCAGAGGTCAGCTCGCCGGGTTCGGGCACGACCCCGCCCAGGTTCTTGGCCACCATCGACAACGACCGTTGGGCCAGGTTGCCCAGCTCATTGGCCAGATCGGTGTTGATCCGGGTGATGACGGCTTCTTCGGTGTAGTTGCCGTCCTGGCCGAACGGGACTTCGCGTAGCAGAAAGTAACGGAGCTGGTCCACGCCGAACGCTTCCACCAGCACCACCGGGTCGACGGTGTTTCCCAGGGACTTGCTCATCTTCTCGCCCCGGTGGTGCAAGAAGCCGTGCGCGAAAACCATTCGCGGCAGCTCGATTCCGGCCGACATCAAAAACGCCGGCCAGTAGACGGCGTGGAACCTGATGATGTCCTTGCCGACCATGTGCAGATCAGCGGGCCAGTAGCGGCGGAACAACTCCGAGTCGGTATCGGGGAAGCCGGCGCCGGTCAGGTAGTTGGTCAGCGCATCGACCCAGACGTACATGACGTGGTCCGGATCGTCGGGCACCGGGACTCCCCAGTCGAACGAGGTGCGCGAGATCGAGATGTCTTCCAAACCCCCCGAGACAAAGCTGATCACTTCGTTGCGCCGCACATCAGGGGCGATGAAGCCGGGGTTGGCGTTGTAGTGGGCCAGCAGCTTGTCGGCATACGCCGACAGCCGGAAGAAGTAGGACTGCTCCTCGGTCCAGGTCACCTCGGCGCCGGTTTCCACGGCCACTCTGACCCCGTCGTCGAGAAGCTGAGTCTCTGATTCGAAGAAGAACCGTTCGTCGCGCACCGAATACCACCCGGAATAGGCATCGAGGTAGATGTCACCGGCCGCCGACATCCGCCGCCAGATTTCTTTGGATGCCTCGTAGTGGTCGGGATCGGTGGTACGGATGAACCGGTCGAAGGAGATGTTCAGCGCCTCCTGAACGCGCTGAAATACGTCCGAATTGCGCCGGGCCAGCTGCGCGGTCGGTATGCCCTCAGCCGCGGCGGCCTGGGCGACCTTCAGGCCGTGCTCGTCGGTTCCGGTCAGGAAGCGCACGTCGAAGCCGTCGAGCCGCTTGAACCGGGCAATCGCGTCGGTGGCGATGTATTCGTACGCGTGCCCCACGTGCGGCGCAGCATTGGGATATGCGATCGCGGTGGTGACGTAGTAGGGCCTCATCGAGAGTCCACCCTATTGTGTGCCCGTGAGCTCCAACCGACCTGGTAAGCGAGAAGCGCCGCCCGCCCCGGAGCCGTTGGCGCCCCTGATCGACGCCCACACCCATCTCGACGCCTGCGGTGCCCGTGACGCCGGGGGAGTGGTCGCCATCGTCGAGCGCGCCGCGGCGGTCGGAGTGGGCGCGGTGGTCACCATCGCCGACGACCTGGACTCGGCGCGCTGGGTGACGCGAGCCGCCGAGTGGGATCCGCGGGTTTATGCCGCGGTGGCGTTGCACCCGACGCGCGCGGACGCGCTGAACGAAGCCGCTCGGGCCGAGATCGAGCGACTGGTAGCCCAGTCAAAAGTGGTGGCTGTCGGCGAGACCGGCATGGATATGTATTGGCCCGGGCGCCTGGACGGTTGCGCGGAGCCTGACGTGCAGCGCGAGGCGTTCGCCTGGCATATCGACCTGGCCAAGCGATGCGGGAAACCGCTGATGATCCACAACCGCGAGGCCGACGCCGAGGTGCTCGACGTGTTGCGGGCCGAGGGCGCTCCCGAGGTCGTGATTTTCCACTGCTTTTCGTCGGACAGTGCGATGGCCCGCCGTTGCGTCGATGCCGGGTGGTTGCTCAGCCTGGCCGGGACAGTGAGCTTTCGTAACGCTCATGCCCTGCGGGAAGCCGTTCCGTTGATACCCGCGGAGCAGCTTTTGGTGGAGACAGATGCGCCTTTTTTGACGCCGCATCCCTATCGCGGCGCAGCGAACGAGCCGTACTGTCTTCCGTATACCGTCCGGGCGATCGCTGAACTGGTAAATCGCCCCCCGGAAGAGTTGGCGCAAATCACCACCAGCAATGCTCGCCGGGTCTATGGACTGGCCTCCGACTAGCTTTGTCGCCCGGGTGATTTCCCTGACAGCTTCGCGCCGGAGTTGCTGAAAATTGGCCGGTTCGTTACCGTCTTGTGATCGAACCGTTGGGCCGCTGGGCCCTTTTGTCATTTTCTGCTGAATAGGTCGTTGAAGTGGTTACTGAGGTCGGGGTCGACGCGCGTTGAGTGTGCTAACAAAACTTCATCAAACCCCCTCACCGATGTTGCGGCTCGTAGTCGGAGGGCTGCTATTAGTACTGGCGTTCGCCGGTGGGTTTGCGGTCTCTGTATGCAAGACGGTGACGTTGACCGTCGACGGAATCGCGATGCGGGTGACGACGATGAAGTCGCGGGTGATCGACATCGTCGAGGAGAACGGCTTCGCCGTCAACGAGCGCGACGACTTGTATCCCGCGGGTGATGTGCAGGTTCACGACGCTGCCAACATCGTGTTGCGGCGCAGCCGCCCGTTGCAGATCTCGCTGGACGGCCGCGACGCCAAGCAGGTTTGGACGACGGCATCCACTGTGGACGAGGCGCTGGCCCAACTTGCGATGACCGATACCGCCCCCACCGCGGCCTCTCGGAGCAGCCGTGTTCCGCTGGCGGGGATGGCGCTGCCGGTCGTCAGCGCCAAGACGGTGCAGATCAATGACGGCGGCGCGATGCGCACGGTGCACCTGCCGGCGCCTAACGTCGCCGGACTGCTCAGCGCCGCCGGCGCGCCCCTGCTCGAGAGCGACCAGGTAGTGCCCAGCGCGACGTCGCCGATCGTCGACGGTATCGAGATCCAGGTGACCCGGAACCGGATTCAGAGGGTCACCGAGCGGATTCCGCTGCCGCCCAACGCACGTCGCATCGAAGACCCCGAGATGAACATGAGCCGGCAGGTCGTCGAAGACCCGGGTAGCCCGGGCACGCAGGACGTGACGTTCGCGGTCGCCACGGTCAACGGTGTGGAGACCGGCCGGTTGCCCATCGCCAACGTGGTGATTACGCCGGCCCGTGAAGCCGTGGTGCGCGTGGGTACCAGGCCCGGCACCGACGTGCCCCAAGTGAACGATGGATCCATCTGGGACGCCATCGCGGGCTGCGAGGCCGGCGGAAACTGGGCGATCAACACCGGTAACGGGTATTACGGCGGTGTGCAATTCGACCAGGGCACCTGGGAGCGCAGCGGCGGGCTGCGGTTTGCACCCCGTGCTGACCTCGCCACCCGGGAAGAGCAGATCGCCATTGCCGAGGTGACCCGGGAGCGCCAGGGTTGGGGTGCGTGGCCAGTGTGCAGCGGAAGAGCTGGTGCACGCTGACCATCCGGCTGCTCGGCCGTACCGAGATTAGGCGGCTGGCCAAAGAACTCGAATTTCGGCCGCGGAAATCCCTGGGCCAAAATTTCGTTCACGATGCCAACACGGTGCGACGTGTGGTTTCGACGTCCGGGGTCAGCCGGTCTGACCACGTGTTGGAAGTCGGTCCCGGCCTCGGGTCGCTAACGCTGGCATTGCTCGACCGCGGCGCCACCGTCACCGCCGTCGAAATCGACCCAGTGTTGGCCGGTCGGCTGCCCCAGACCGTTGCCGAGCACTCACACAGCGAGATCCACCGGCTGACGGTGCTGAACCGGGATGTGTTGACCCTTCGTCGTGCGGATCTGGCTGCCGAGCCGACGGCGGTGGTCGCCAATCTGCCCTACAACGTTGCGGTTCCGGCGCTCTTGCATCTGCTTGCCGAATTTCCGTCCGTTCAGGTCGTGACGGTGATGGTGCAGGCGGAGGTGGCCGAACGGCTTGCCGCGGAACCGGGCGGCAAAGACTACGGCGTGCCCAGCGTCAAGATCCGCTTCTTCGGACGGGTTCGTCGTTGCGGCATGGTTTCGCCGACCGTGTTCTGGCCGATTCCCCGCGTCTATTCCGGACTTGTTCGCATCGATCGATACGCGACCCCGGCGTGGCCGAACGACGAAGCCTTCCGGCACCAGGTATTCGACCTGGTGGACATCGCATTCGCTCAGCGGCGCAAGACATCTCGCAATGCGTTTGCCGAGTGGGCGGGCTCGGGCAACGACTCGGCGAATCGATTGCTGGCCGCCAGCATCGACCCTGCCCGCCGGGGAGAGACGCTGTCCATCGACGACTTCGTGCGACTGTTGCAGCGTTCCGGTGATCGGGGCGACAGCACCACCAGGACAAGCCCGGAGGCAACGCTGCGGCACGTTTCGGGGCAGGCTTCTGCTGGCTGACCGCAGTGTCGGAAGGCGCCGTTGCGTGTGGTTAGCCCGCCACAGCGATAGTCTGCTGCGGTGTCCGCGTCTGACGGCAACACTGCTGCGCAGTGGGTGCCCACCGGTTCGGTCACCGTTCGGGCGCCCGGAAAGGTCAACCTGTACCTGGCAGTCGGTGATCGTCGCGAGGATGGCTATCACGAGCTGACGACGGTGTTCCAGGCTGTCTCGCTGCTCGATGAGGTGACGGTTCGCAACGCCGATGTGCTGTCGCTCGAGCTCGTCGGCGAGGGCGCCGACAAGCTGCCCACCGACGAACGCAACCTCGCCTGGCAGGCGGCCGAGCTGATGGCCGACCACGTGGGGCGGGCGCCGGACGTCTCGATCATGATCGACAAATCCATTCCGGTTGCCGGCGGTATGGCGGGTGGCAGCGCGGATGCGGCGGCGGTGCTAGTCGCCATGAACTCACTGTGGGAACTCAACGTGCCCCGCCGCGATCTGCGCATGCTCGCCGAGCAGCTGGGCAGTGATGTGCCATTCGCATTACACGGCGGCACCGCGCTGGGAACGGGCCGCGGCGAGGAGCTGGCCACCGTGTTGTCCCGGAACACCTTCCACTGGGTGCTGGCGTTCGCCGACAGCGGGCTGCTGACTCCGGCGGTGTTCGCCGAGCTTGACCGGCTCAGGGATGCCGGGGATCCGCCACGGCTTGCTGAGCCCGGACCGGTGCTGGCAGCCCTGGCCGCGGGCGATCCGGAGCAGCTGGCGCCGCTGCTGGGCAATGAACTGCAAGCGGCCGCGGTCAGCCTGGAGCCCGCCCTGCGGCGTGCTCTGCGCGCTGGTGCGGAGGCCGGTGCTCTGGCGGGCATCGTATCCGGCTCGGGTCCGACGTGTGCCTTCCTGTGCGCCTCGGCGGCCTCGGCGGTCGACGTTGGCGCCCAGCTGTCGGGGGCGGGTGTCTGCCGCACGGTGCGGGTCGCCAGCGGACCGGTACCCGGTGCCCGTGTGGTGCCGGCGCCGATGACTGAGGTCTGAACGGAGTGTGAAATCGAACTCAAACTGCGCGATAGTTTGGCAGTTACTTAAGAGGAGTTTAAGATAAGCCGCGGTGACGAGCAGCGGTAAGCAGGACCACTCGATTTCGACGTCCGCCGGTCGCTCCGGTGGACGGTCGACGAATCGACACCGGCCCGGTTTCTTGGGCCACGCTGTTGCTGATCGTGCGACCAAACGCGGGGTTGCTGGCTCACCACCGTTTCGAGACCTAACCGCTGCCCAACTGTGCTCGCGCGCCTGCTACAACGTGGCGCCCAGCAGGCGGAATATGAAATCCCGGGCGTTGGGGAAAGTGCCGGAACCGAGGAGGGTTTTGTGAGCAGGTTTACCGAGAAGATGTACCGCAACGCCCGCACCGCGACGACGGGCATGGTCACCGGTGAACCCCACGAACCCGTCCGCCACACCTGGGGCGAGGTCCACGAGCGCGCTCGTTGCATCGCGGGCGGCCTGGCCGCGGCGGGCATCGGCCTCGGCGACGCGGTCGGTGTGCTCGCCGGCTTCCCGGTCGAGATCGCCCCGATGGCGCAGGGCCTGTGGATGCGCGGGGCCAGCCTGACCATGCTGCACCAGCCCACACCGCGCACCGACCTGGCCGTGTGGGCCGAGGACACCATGACCGTCATCGGCATGATCGAGGCCAAGGCCGTCATCGTCTCCGAGCCCTTCCTGGTGGCCATCCCCGTGCTCGAGGAGAAGGGCGTCAAGGTCCTCACTGTCGCCGACCTGCTGGCATCGGATCCGGTCGACCCAATCGAGGTCGGCGAGGACGACCTGGCGCTGATGCAATTAACGAGCGGCTCGACTGGGTCTCCTAAGGCGGTACAGATCACGCACCGCAACATCTACTCCAACGCCGAGGCGATGTTCATCGGCGCCCAGTACGACGTCGACAAGGACGTCATGGTCAGCTGGTTACCCTGCTTCCACGACATGGGCATGGTCGGCTTTCTCACCATCCCGATGTACTTCGGCTCCGAGCTGGTCAAGGTCACACCGATGGACTTCCTGCGCGACACGCTGCTGTGGGCCAAGCTCATTCACAAGTACAAGGGCACCATGACCGCGGCGCCCAACTTCGCCTACGCGCTGCTCGCCAAACGGTTGCGTCGCCAGGCCAAGCCCGGCCAGTTCGACCTTTCGACCCTGCGCTTTGCGCTCTCGGGCGCCGAGCCCGTCGAACCCGCCGACGTCGAGGATCTGCTCGACGCAGGCAAGTCGTTCGGCCTGAAGCCCTCGGCGATCCTGCCGGCTTACGGCATGGCCGAGACGACGCTGGCCGTGTCGTTCTCGGAGTGCAACGCCGGTCTCGTCGTCGACGAAGTCGACGCCGATCTGCTGGCCGCCTTGCGCCGGGCCGTACCCGCCACCAAGGGCAACACCCGCAGGCTGGCCACGCTCGGTCCCCTGCTGAAGGATCTCGAGGCCCGTATCGTCAACGAGCATGGCAATGTGATGCCAGCGCGCGGAGTCGGTGTCATCGAGCTGCGCGGCGAGTCGCTGACGCCCGGCTACCTCACGATGGGCGGCTTCATGCCGGCCCAGGACGAGCACGGCTGGTACGACACTGGTGACCTCGGCTACATCACCGAGGGGGGCCACATCGTGGTGTGTGGCCGCGTCAAGGACGTCATTATCATGGCGGGCCGCAACGTCTATCCCACCGACATCGAGCGGGCCGCCTGCCGCGTCGAGGGGGTCCGACCCGGCTGCGCCGTCGCGGTGCGCCTTGACGCCGGCCACTCACGCGAGACCTTCGCCGTCGCCGTCGAGTCCAACGCCTGGCAGGACCCGGTCGAGGTGCGCCGCATCGAGCATCAGGTGGCGCACGAGGTGCTCAAAGAGGTCGACATGCGGCCACGTAACGTCGTGGTTCTCGGTCCGGGGACCATCCCGAAGACGCCGTCGGGCAAGCTGCGCCGGGCCAACTCCATCACCCTCGTCAGCTAGCCCGGCGACGATGCGCGCCGGTGCGGCGGGCTGACCTGAGTCCGGCAGGACACGGGCCGTATGCGGCTACCAGGCGTGGATGCGGTTTTGCGCGGGCTCTAGCCCCAGTTCGATGAGCAACTCGGTGGCGTCTGCAGCCTGCTCGCAGATCGTGGGAACTTGCACGCGCTCTGCCGCGGTGAAGTTTTCCAGCACGAAGGCCGCCGGGTCTTTGCGTCCGGGCGGACGGCCGATCCCGATGCGCACCCGCTGGAAGTCTTTGGTTCCCAGCGCGGCCGCCACCGAGCGCAGCCCGTTGTGGCCACCTTCGCCGCCACCGATCTTGAGCCGGATGCGACCGAACTCGAGGTCGAGGTCGTCGTGGATGACGACGATGTCGGCCGGGGCCACCGAGTAGAACTTCGCCAGCGGCCCGATCTGGCGGCCGGACTCGTTCATATAGCAGCGCGGCTTGGCCAACAACACCGAGTGACCGGCTAACCGGCCGCTGATTACTTCGGCACCAGAACGCTTGTGCGCCTTGAATTTCGAGCCCAGCCGCGCGGCGAGCAGGTCGGCAACCATGAACCCGAGGTTGTGCCGGGTACGGGCGTAGTTGTCTCCGGGGTTGCCCAGGCCGACCACCAGTTGGGGGCACTCCCCCGCGCGCGGGTGGGGTCCCCGCTCCGCAGGGGAGTACCCCCACCCGCCTGCGGGGGACGGTTCGGCCACGTCGCGAGCCGCCTACTCGGACTCTTCTGCGGTGGCCTCGGCTGCGCCGGCCTCTTCTTCGGCTTCTTCCTTCTCGGGGACCTCACCCGCGCCCTCTTCTTCGAGCTCCTCCGCGGTCGGCGCGTTCACCACATTGACCACCAGCAACTCCGGGTCGGAGATCAGGTTGACGCCTGCCGGCAGGGGGATCTGGCCGGCGGTGATCTGGGTCCCCGGACCGGCGCCCTCGACAGACACGGTCAACTCCCCGGGAATCGACAGCGCCTCGGCCTCGATCTCGATGGCGTTGGTTTCCTGGGTCACCAGGGTGTCGGGTCCGGCCTCGCCCACGACGTCAACGGTGACCTCGACGACGACCTTCTCGCCGCGGCGCACCACCAGCAGGTCGGCGTGTTGGATAGTGCGGCGGATCGGGTGGATATCGAGCGCTTTGGTCAGCGCCAGCTGTTCCTCACCGGCGATGTCGAGGGTAAGTACCGCATTGGTGCCCGAGCGCCGCAGCACGGCAGCGAAGTCGTGCCCGGGCAATTCCAGGTGCCGCGGATCGGTGTCGTGGCCGTAGAGGACGGCGGGAATCCTGCCGGCGCGCCGGGCTCGCCGGGACGCGCCCTTGCCGGTCTCGGTTCGCACCGTGACCGTGAGTTGGTTGACTCTTGACTTAGCCATCGCGTCGCTCCTGTGTGCTCGGTACCTAAGTTGGGGGAGGCACGGCCAGGGTCGCGACAGTGAGTCGGTCTCCGTCGATAACGGGGCTGCCGGGAACCGGCAGCCGCCCTCGCCGTGACGCCCGGACAGGTTAGCGCATATGCACCTCAGAGCGGAAATTTGGTAACTGCTGTACCGGCGACTGTCACATCCGCCACACATGTCTCTGCCAGAGGGAACGTTCAATGTGCCCGAGCGACAAACCTGGTTGCTGCCCGGGAGGCGACCCAGTTGTCGCTCACTGGTGGGCAAATTATCCACCGGCTTTGCGAGAGGCCGGTGTGGCAGATGTGACCGATGCGTTTTATGTTGACCTGAGCACGTTACAGCGGGAATTTGGTGCCCGTGAGCTGCTCGGACAGCTCCCAGAGCGCGGTGGCGGTGCTTGCGCTTTGGGCCCGCCGGCTGCGGCCAACCGGTTGGGTTCGGCCGACATAGCCGAATCTGGGGCCGACGAATGTGTTGCCCGGCAAATCCTGCGAGGCCGCATACAACGTTTGCCGGGCGCCGAAATCGGCGTTGGTGGCGACGACCCGGGTGAGGGCTGACATCAGCGCGTCGCCCAGCTTGCGGCCGGAGGCCCCTTGCAGGTTGGTGTGCGAGTAGCCGGGATGGGCCGCCAGAGCGCGCAGCGGCGTGGGGGCACCACCCGCTTGCGGGGGACCGACCGAATCGAGGCGTCGCTGCAACTCGCTGGTGAAAAGCAGGTTGGCGAGCTTCGACTGACTGTAGGCCAGCCAGGGCGAGTATCGCCGTCTCTTCCAGTTGAGGTCGTCGAAGCTGATCCGCCCCGGCCAGTGGGCCATCGAGGACACTGTGACAACCCGGTCAGTGAGCTTGGGCAGCAACAGGTTAGTCAGCGCGAAATGACCAAGATGGTTGGTGCCGATCTGGCTCTCGAAGCCGTCGACGGTCAGTGAGTACGGGGCGGCCATGATGCCGGCGTTGTTAATCAGGATGTCGACTTTGTCCGCTCCGTCGGCGAACTGCCGCACCGACGCCAAATCCTGCAGGTCGAGTTGACGCACCTCGACATCGCCGGCCAGCTGCTGCGCGGCGGCCTCACCTTTCTTTGTGTTGCGGACAGCCATGACGATCTTGGCGCCCTTTCGGGCCAACTCGCGGGCCGTCACCGCGCCCAGCCCACTATTGGCGCCAGTAACGATGGCAGTGCGCCCGGCGAACGACGGCAGATCTGCGGCAGTCCAGTCAGTCATGTCTGATCAGCCTAGTGAAGTCGAACGAGCACGACATGCCCGTGAAGTCGACGGCCCTACTTGGCGGCGACGACGAATCCGCGGACGATCGCCTCGATATCGGATGCCTGCGCGGCCGCCTGGTCGGCCAGACTGGTGACGGTCAGCTGAACCAGGTACCGCTGGTTGGCAGGCGGCGATCCGGTGGGGATCACGATCCGGTTCCAGCTGTGCAGCCGCGTGCCATCGAGGTCGTAGCTGCCCTGGATCATCGACGAGGGAAATCCGTTGAAGTCTGCCGTCGAGGCATCCAGTTGCTTGAAGTTCTCGAACAGTTGGGCATCGTCATTGCCGTGCTTGATAACTTGGGTCGGGTCGAAGTCCCCGCGGAGCCTGAACACCACGAGCCTTGCTGTCGGATACTTGCCGCCCTTGGAGATCATCACCGTCTCCGGCGTGATGTTCGGATTGCTATACGGCGACCAGCCCGGCGGCGTCGGTATCGACACGTTCAGATCGGTCAGGGTGCTCGGCGCCACCTGCTGCCCGGTAACGCCGATAGTTTCCAGATACTGCGACAGGGGCACGGGCTTTTCAGTCGTCGTGGTGGTACTGGCGGTCGAACTCCTCGTCAAGATCGATTGGTAGTCAGGGGCTTTCGGTCCACAGGCGACCGCAGATAGCGTCAGCGCGACTATCGCGGCAGCGGCCGCGCCGCTGCGGGGTCTCACAGAATCTCGCGGACCGCGTCGATCGGCCGAGCCAGCCGGGTGCCCTTCGGTGTGACGACAAACGGTCGTTCGATGAGGATGGGGTGTTCGGCCATGGCGTCGAGCAACCGGTCATCTGTCGCGTCGGCGAGGTTGAGTTCGGCATAGAGTGATTCACGGTTGCGCACGGCGGTACGCACGTCGATACCGGCGTCACGGATCATGCGAGCCTGGGGGCACCTCCCGCTTGCGGGGGAGTCGCCCCGGGGTGGCGGGGTTTTGAGGTACTCGACGATGGTTGGTTCAAAACCGTTGTCCCGCAACAGGTCCAACGTCTTACGGGAGGTGCTGCACTTGGGGTTGTGGTAGATGACGGCTTTGTCTGGCTTAGCAGCCATCTATGCGTCTCCGTCGAATAGTCCTGTGACTGAGCCGTTTTCGAAAACGGCGCGAATGGTGCTGGCCAGCAGAGGCGCGATGGACAAAACCGTCAGCTGGGGGAAACGCTTCTCCTCGCCGATCGGGAGCGTATTCGTGACGATCACCTCCCGGGCGCCGCATGCGGCCAGCCGCTCAGCAGCCGGCTCCGACAGCACACCGTGGGTGGCCGCGATGATCACTTCATTGGCGCCGTCGTGACGCAACAGCTGCACCGCGCCGGCAATGGTGCCGCCGGTGTCGATCATGTCGTCGATCAGGACGCACGTCCGGCCGGCGACTTCGCCGACGACGCGGTTGGACACCACCTGGTTGGGCACCCGCGGGTCGCGGGTCTTGTGAATGAAGGCCAGCGGGACGCCGCCTAACGCATCGGCCCATTTCTCGGCGATGCGCACCCGGCCGGAGTCGGGGGAGACCACCACCATGTTTCCGTCCGGGTAGTTGTCCCTGATGTAGCCGGTCAGCAGGTTCTGCCCGCGCATGTGGTCCACGGGCCCGTCGAAGAAACCCTGGATCTGGTCGGTGTGCAGGTCGACGCTGACGATCCGGTCGGCCCCCGCGGTCTTGAGCAGGTCGGCGACCAGCCGCGCCGAGATCGGTTCACGGCCGCGGTGCTTCTTGTCCTGCCGGGCGTAGGGGTAGAACGGCATGACGGCGGTGATCCTCTTGGCGCTGCCCCGCTTGAGCGCGTCGATCATGATCAGCTGTTCCATCAGCCAGTTATTCACCGGTGCCGGGCACGATTGCAGGACGAACGCGTCACATCCGCGCACCGATTCGTGGAAGCGCACGAAGATCTCGCCGTTGGCGAATTCCCGCGCGGTCTGTGCGGTGACGTGGACGTCGAGTTCTTTGGCTACCTGCTCGGCCAGCTCGGGGTGTGCGCGGCCGGAGAAGAGCATCAGGTTTTTGCGATTATCGGTCCAGTCGTGGCTCAACGCGCTGCCCTGCCGTTCGGGATCGAGATTGATGACCCATCGTACGTAGCGAAGGATACCGATGTGGGGACGGGTTGCCAGAAAACGAATTCACGGTGTCTATTCGGGCTCGGATGTCTGTTTGGTCTGTTTGGCAGCCTTTTCGGCGGCCTCTGCGGCCGCGCTGCCTGGCCGCTTACGCTGCACCCAGCCTTCGATGTTGCGTTGCGGTCCCGCGGAAACCGCCAGCGCCCCCGGCGGGACGTCGTTGCGCACTACCGTGCCGGCGCCGGTGTAGGCCCCATCGCCGACCGTCACCGGAGCCACGAACATGGTGTCCGACCCGGTGCGCACATGCGAGCCGACGGTGGTACGCCGTTTGGACGCGCCGTCGTAGTTGACGAACACGCTGGACGCACCGATATTGCTGTACTCGCCGATATCGGCGTCGCCGACATAGGTCAGATGCGGAACCTTGGTGCCGGTGCCGATGGTGGAGTTCTTGGTTTCGACGAACGCGCCCAGCTTGCCGTCGGCTCCCAGCACGGTATCGGGCCGCAGGTACGTGTAGGGGCCGACCGTGGCGCCATCACCGATCGACGACGATATGCCGTGGGTGCGGACCACTGAGGCATCCTCACCGACGGTGACGTCGGTGAGGGTGGTGTCTGGGCCGACCACACAGCGACCGCCGATTCGGGTGCGGCCGAGCAATTGGGTTCCGGGGTGGATGACGCTGTCGCGGCCGATCGTCACGTCGACGTCGATCCAGGTGGTGGCGGGATCGACGATGGTGACGCCGGACATCTGGTGGGCGGCGACAATCCGGCGGTTGAGCTCGGCGCCCACTTCGGCCAGCTGGACGCGGTTGTTGACACCGGCCACCAGCGCGCTGTCGTCGACGTGCTGAGCATGTACGGTCTGGCCGTCCCGGCGAAGGATAGCGATGACGTCGGTGAGGTAGAGCTCCTGTTGGGCATTGTTGGAGCTCAGCCGGCTCAGTGCCGACCGCAACGCGGCGATGTCGAAGGCGTAGACACCGGCATTGACCTCGCGGATCTCGTGTTGCGAGGGCGTCGCGTCGCTGTGTTCGACGATCGCCATCACCTCCTCGTCCTGGGTGCGCAGGATGCGGCCGTAGCCAAGGGGATCGCTCAGCGTGGTGGTCAGCACCGTCGCCGCGGCCGACACCGCGCTGTGGGTGGCGATCAGGTCGGCCAGGGTGTCGGAGTCCAGCAGTGGTGTATCGCCCGAGGTGACGACGACGATGCCGGCGTAGTCATCGGGCAGCGCGGACAGTCCGCAGAGGACCGCGTGGCCGGTGCCCAGTGGTCGATCCTGCAGTGCGATGTCGATCGTGCGTCCGAGGGTGTCGGCCAGTTCGGCGACCAGCGGTGCGATGAGCTGGTGATCGTGGCCCAGGACCACGACCAGACGCCGGGGTGCCACATTGGCGATCGCGTGCAGCGAATGCGACAACATGCTGCGGCCGGCGATCGTGTGCAGCACCTTCGGGGTGTCTGACCGCATCCGGCTGCTGCGCCCGGCCGCTAAGACCAGGACTGCGGTGTCACCACGAAACGACATCAACCCTCCTTCGTTGGCTTTGTCTCACCCGAGGCGGGAGGCCAAAGCGCCGACACGCCGTCAAGGGTGTCATTTCACCTGCGCTGGAGGCAAAAATCCGCATTCATGTGATCTGGTAGGACCGCGTGGTACCTCGTGGGACAAGCAACCGGAGCTCCGTCGCCAGGACTCGAACCTGAACTATCTGAACCAAAATCAGAGGTGCTGCCGATTACACCACGACGGATCGCCTACCAATGGCGAGCTGACGGGGCCGCGCCACCATGTGACTCTAGACGGTGTGCGGGCCGGTTGTGGTCCCGAGGTGGGGGCACGCCCACAGAGGGGGACCCCCACCCGCTTGCGGGGGCAAGAGGAACGGTTCGCCTACCTCCAAACGGATACGCTGATTGGCGTGGCTGTGCTGGATAAGGAGCCGGACAAAGAAGTGCGGGCGCCGCGCGCCCGGATGACCGGTAGCGAGCGCCGACACCAACTCATCGGTATCGCACGCTCGCTGTTTGCCGAACGCGGTTATGACGGCACCTCGATCGAAGAGATCGCCCAGCGTGCCAACGTGTCCAAGCCGGTCGTCTACGAGCATTTCGGCGGCAAGGAGGGTCTGTACGCCGTGGTCGTCGACCGTGAGATGTCAGCGCTGCTGGACGGCATCACCTCGTCGCTAACCAACAACCGGTCCCGGGTGCGGGTCGAGCGGGTGGCACTGGCGTTGCTCACCTACGTCGAAGAACGCACCGACGGCTTCCGGATCATGATCCGCGACTCGCCAGCCTCGATCAGCTCGGGCACCTACTCAAGCCTGCTCAACGACGCCGTCAGCCAGGTCAGCTCCATCTTGGCAGGTGACTTCGCCCGTCGCGGCCTGGATCCGGATTTGGCACCGCTGTACGCCCAGGCACTGGTGGGCTCGGTCTCGATGACCGCGCAATGGTGGCTTGATACGCGCGAGCCCAAGAAAGAAGTGGTTGCCGCCCACCTGGTCAATCTGATGTGGAATGGCCTGACCCACCTGGAAGCCGATCCCCGGCTGCAGGACGACTAGGGCTACTGCCTTCCCGCGCCGTCCCGGTGCGCCCAGGCGGCCAGCGCCGCGGGCAGTTTCTGACGGTCAGGGGAATGGTCGATGCCCAGAGCGGCGAGCACATTCAGCAGCATGCCGGTGGCCAAGAAGTCGGTGGCCATGGCAGCGTCCACACCCTCGATCGAGCTGATGAACCGAAGCAACTTCGCCATCTGTTCCCTGGCAATTTGACGGTGGCGGTCATCGCCCACAGCTCCGGCATACATCTGCAACTGGAACCGCGTCGATGTGGTGTCGGCGAGCAGCTGCCGATACCGGCGGCCCATCGCCGCAATGGCCGCTGCGCCGGAGTGCCCGGCGGCCGCGTCACGCAACGCGGCTTCGGTTTCGGCAAAAGCCCGCTCGACGCACTCCGCGTACAGCGCGCTCTTGTCACCGAAAAGCCGGAACAGATAGGGCTGCGAGACCCCGGCTCCCCGCGCGATTGTCTCGGTTGACGTGCCGCTATAGCCGGCGCGCGCGAATTCGGTGATGGCGACGTCGATGACCTGTGCCCGTCGCTGCTCGGCGCTCATCCTGGAACGCCCAGCGTGGGGCGTTCGATCAGCCTCGCTGACGTGCGAAGCCACGGGGCTAGCGGTTGGCTTCGCGCAACTGCTCGACGAGCGGTGTGTTCGCTTCGTCGGGGCTCCAATCTGGGCTGAAACCGGTGTGAACGGCGCCGTCGATGTCGATCGCGGCGTAGATCTCGTCGCCTGCGTGCTGGGTGAACTCCACCCTGAGCAGCAGCGGATCGATCCCGAGGATCTCCTCGGTGACCTTGAACAGGGCAGCGCCCAGCCGTGCGCGTTGCTCGGCTGGCCTTCCCCGGCGGATGTCACAGGACAACACCGCGGCCGGACGGGGTTCGTTCCCGCACCGCCACACGCCGCCATCGAGTTCGCGGATCGTCACGTCGACGATGTCGGGCGAGGTTTGCATGGTTTCGGCATAGACCTCGCCAAAGCGACGGGCCAGCTCGCGCTTGACCTCAACGGGGTATGACCAGGCGGTGTCGAGTTGCAGGTGAGGCATGACGTCCCCTTCCTAACTACGTACTGAGATATTTATTAGTGAGTACTCAATAACTTAGCATGGGTAGCACCGGCCCGGTAGTGGGTGAGTTTGAAGTGCTTGCTCTCACCTATGCGAGCGGCCACCCAGAGCGGCCAGCAACGAAGCGAACACCATGAACGCCAACGCCACGATTTTCGCGTCTTCCCAGGACACGCCGCACTGTCGAGGAGAATAATCCCGGGGTCATGAAGGCGGGAATCGCGGGCTTAGCAACGACCCTGTTGGTGTAGGGCGGCGTGGGTTTGACCGTTTTGGGGCAGGCCGCACGTGTCGCCCAGGGCCGATCCTCCAGGGAACTGCCCGAGCGGGAAATCCTGCATGCGATGGCGCCCAGGCGACCCCGATCCGGCGGGCAGACCCATTCCTTGGGACTCGAGTGTCTGCCACGACTACTTCTGGGACTCGGCTGGCGTCCACGACGTTGACACTGGCACCTTCTACGCTTGGTCTTCGCTTCCGTTTAAGAAGCCACCTCCACCTGGGCCTGTGCCTACTCAAACTTCCTATCTACCGCTGCCGACCCTTCCGTTCTGCCCAGTGCCCCCCTGGTGCCCGTGATGGCAGCAGGCGTTGCCGGCTAAACCGGGATGCGCCAGGCCTAACCGCAGTCGCGCGACAGCAGGTCGGCGATCGTTTCACGGCGGATCAGTTCGCGGGCCCGACCGTCTTTGACCGCCACCAACGGCGGCCGGCTGACCATGTTGTAGTTCGACGCCATGCTGTGGTGGTAGGCACCGGTGCAGGCCATGGCCAACAGGTCGCCGGGGTGCAGGTCAGCCGGTAGCTCGATATCGCGGGCGATCTCGTCGCCTGCTTCGCAGTGCCGGCCGGCTACGGTGACGCGTTGCTTGAGTCCCAGCGGATGCCGGTTCGCCAGCGCGACGGTGTATTGCGCGCCGTACAACGACACCCGCGGGTTGTCGCTCATTCCGCCATCCACGGCGACGAAGGTGCGGCCACCCGGTTGCGTCTTCACCGAGCAGACCCGGTACAGCGTCACACCGGCCCGGCCGCTGATGGCGCGACCAGGTTCCACCACGATGGTTGGCCGGGGGAAATGTTCGGCGGCGCAGGCCTCGTCCAGCGCGTCCTCGATGATGGCGGCCAGCTCGTCGATGTTGAGCTCCGGATCACCGGGGACGTAGGGGATGGCGTGGCCACCACCGATGTTCAGCTCGGTGAGGATAATGCCGTGCTGGGCGCGGATGTCGGCCATGGCGGCGATCATCCGGCGAATCGCTTCGCCGTACAGGGCCGCGTCGGTGACCTGCGAGCCGATATGGCAGTGCAACCCGACCAGATCAAGGATCGGATGCGCCAGCACCCGCTTGACCGCGTCGGCGGCGTGGTCGCCGTCGAGGGTGAACCCGAACTTCTGGTCGCTGATCCCGGTGGTGACCGCGCGGTGTCCGTGGATGTCGATGTCGGGGGTCACCCGGACGAGCACTGGCTGGCGCCGGCGCGCCAGGCCCGCGAGGTAGGCGATCTCGATGCAGGAATCCAGCACGATGCGCCCGACCCCTACGCGCACCGCCTCGCGCAGCTCGTCGGGCGATTTCGCGTTGCCGTGCATGACGATGCGGGCCGGGTCGACTCCACCGGCCAGGGCAACGGCCAGTTCACCGGCTGAGCAGACGTCGATGCCGAGGCCCTCTTCGCGGGCCCAGCGTGCCACCGCGGTGGTCAGCAGCGACTTTCCGGCATAGACGACCTCGACGCCGCGCAACGCCTTGCGGTAGCGGCGGGCGCGGTGGCGGAAGTCGGTTTCGTCGATTACGTAGGTCGGGGTGTGGAACTCGTCGGCGATATCGGTCAGCGCTACGTCGCCGACGCAGAGCCTGCCCTCCTCGTCGGAATGTGTAGTGGCGGGCCAGATCGCGGGATCGAACCGCCGGGGGGCCGCCTGACCGATAGACGGCAGAATGTCCAGCAATGTCATGAGTCCAAATTGCGCTCGGGGAAAGCCGGGTGCCGCTTTCCTTACGATCCCTTGACGGCGCCGGACTCAATATTGACGAAGTTCAGCGCCCCTAGAATGGCCTCATCATGACCGCACCGGGGCCTGCTCGCCCAGAAACCCCAATCGCGGGGCTCGTTGAATTGGCGCTGACCGCGCCGACCTTCCAGCAGCTGATCGAGAGCGCGGCCGCTCGACCCGCCGAATTGAGCTTGGTCGGTCCGGCCAGCGCGCGGTTGTTCGTCGCCAGTGCGCTGGCGCGGCTGGGGGCCCTTGCTGGTGGTCACCGCCAAGGGGCGGCCAGGGCATCCCCTATGTCCCTGGTGATCCGGAGCTCGGCCTCGTCGAGCTCGTACGCGTCACTCGCTGACGGCCATGCGCTCCTGAACCAGCTCATCTACCTGCTGGACGGCCAGCAGGTATACGTTAGCCTCGCGCAGCTGCTCTGGGGTGAGCCGTTTCAGACCTCCGTCTTGCGGAGATGTGATGCCCCGTCTCCCGCGCGTGCTGCTCGCCGACATCGAACACGGTAGCCCCTAGCGGGTAGTAGTCGCTGCGCCAGCCGCAATCACACTGCGCGCAAGCCCCTTTGCTCCCGGCCCACACGTAGATTTCCGGGGTGTCATCCCTTATCACTCTTGTGCCTCAATTTCTCCCATTTCTCCACCACAGCTAGCTGTGGTAGTCGATATGCACTAGCCGGCGTCCGGCGGTAGGTCTGCTAGGAACTTCATGAATCGCGCGGCATGCTCAGCCTCCGGGACTTCCCACGACTCGTAGTTGTTCGGTACCTCGCCAATGCGATATCGGCGACGGGCACCTCGCCGATACAGAGTCGGCCGTCCTCCGCGGCATGCGTGGTGATGGGCCAAATCGCCGGATCGAACCGCGGGGAGTGACGTAGCCGCTGGGACGGCAAAACATCTTGCGATGTCATGGTCATGATTTCACGGTGCGCCCGGCCGCCGTCGAGTGCCGCTCCCTTTACAAATCCTTGACGGCGCCGGGCTCAATATTGACGAAGTTCAGCGCCCCTAGAATGGCCTCATCATGACCGCACCGGGGCCTGCTCGCCCAGAAACCCCGATCGCGGGGCTCGTTGAATTGGCGCTGACCGCGCCGACCTTCCAGCAGCTGATCGAGAGCGCGGCCGCTCGACCCGGCGAATTGAGCTTGGTGGGTCCGGCCAGCGCGCGGTTGTTCGTCGCCAGTGCGCTGGCGCGGCTGGGTCCCTTGCTGGTGGTCACCGCCACCGGGCGCGAAGCCGACGACCTGACCGCTGAACTGCGAGGCGTGTTCGGCGACGCAGTGGCGGTCTTCCCGTCCTGGGAGACGCTGCCGCACGAGCGGCTGTCCCCGGGCGTTGACACTGTCGGCACCCGATTGATGGTGCTGCGCCGGCTGGCCTATCTCGACGACGCCCGGTTGGGCCCGCCCCTGCAGGTGGTGGTGACCGCGGTGCGCTCGCTGCTGCAGCCGATGACGCCGCAGCTGGGCCTGGTGGAACCGCTGACGCTCGCCGTTGGCGACGACACCAGCGCCGATGGCGGAGGCGGTTTCGAGGGCGTGGTGGCCCGGCTGGTCGAGCTGGCATACACCCGGGCGGACATGGTCGGCCGGCGCGGCGAGTTCGCCGTGCGGGGCGGGATTCTCGATGTGTTCGCCCCGACGGCCGAGCACCCGGTGCGGGTCGAATTCTGGGGTGACGAGGTCAGCGAGATGCGGATGTTCTCGATCGCCGATCAGCGCTCCATCCCCGAGATCGGCATCGACACGCTAGTTGCGGTCGCCTGCCGCGAACTGCTGCTCAGCGACGACGTCCGGGCGCGGGCCGCTCAATTGGCGGCGCGCCATCCTGCGGGCGAGGTCGCCATCACCGGCAGCGTCACTGACATGCTGGCCAAGCTGGCCGAGGGTATTCCGGTCGACGGCATGGAGGCGCTGCTCCCGGTGCTTCGACCCCACGACCACGCGCTGCTGACCGATCAGCTGGCCGAAGGCACGCCGGTGCTGCTGTGCGACCCGGAAAAGGTGCGCACCCGGGCCGCCGACCTGATCAAGACGGGTCGCGAATTCCTCGAGGCGTCGTGGTCGGTCGCCGCCATGGGTGGTGACGAAGGTCATGCGCCCGTCGATGTCGAACAACTGGGCGGGTCGGGGTTCGCCGAGCTGGGCGAGGTGCGGGCCGCGGCGGCCCGGTCCGGTCATCCGTGGTGGACCTTGAGTCAGCTGTCCGACGAGTCGGCCGTGGAGCTGGAAATTCGGGCGGCGCCGTCGGCTCGTGGGCATCAGCATGACATCGACAGCATCTTTGCGATGCTGCGCGCACACGTCACGACCGGCGGGTACGCCGTGGTGGTCGCACCCGGAACCGGGACCGCCCATCGAGTGGTGGAGCGGCTGGCTGAATCCGACACTCCCGCCGCCATGCTGCAACCAAGCGCAGCGCCCGAGCTGGGCCTCAAACCGGGAATAGTCGGCGTGCTCAAGGGTCCGCTGCACGCTGGTGTCGTCATCCCGGGCGCCAACCTGGTGGTCATCACGGAGACGGATCTGACCGGCAACCGGGCGACGTCCGTCGAGGGCAAGCGGCTGGCAGCCAAGCGGCGCAACACCGTCGACCCGTTGGCGCTTACGGCCGGCGACCTTGTGGTGCACGATCAGCACGGCATCGGGCGGTTCGTGGAGATGGTCGAGCGCACCGTCGGCGGCGCCCGGCGCGAGTACTTGGTGCTGGAGTACGCATCGAGCAAGAGGGGCCAGCAGGCAGACAAGCTGTACGTCCCAATGGATTCGCTGGATCAGCTGTCGCGGTATGTCGGCGGGCAAGCGCCGGCGCTGAGCAGGCTTGGCGGCAGCGACTGGGCTAACACCAAGACCAAGGCGCGCCGCGCGGTGCGGGAGATCGCCGGGGAGCTGGTGTCGCTGTACGCCAAACGGCAGGCCACCGCCGGACACGCATTCGGGCCGGACACGCCATGGCAGGCCGAGATGGAAGATGCCTTTGGTTTCACCGAGACCGCCGACCAGCTGACCGCGATCACCGAGGTCAAGGCCGATATGGAAAAGCCGGTGCCGATGGACCGGGTGATCTGCGGCGACGTCGGCTACGGCAAGACGGAGATCGCGGTGCGGGCGGCGTTCAAAGCGGTCCAGGACGGCAAACAGGTCGCTGTGCTGGTGCCCACTACGCTGCTGGCCGATCAGCACTTGCAGACGTTCAGCGAGCGGATGGCCGGCTTCCCGGTGACCGTCAAGGGGTTGTCCCGGTTCACCGACGCCGCCGAATCCCGCGCCGTGATCGACGGCACTGGCCGACGGTTCGGTCGACATCGTGATCGGCACGCATCGGCTGCTGCAGACCGGCGTGCGCTGGAAGGATCTGGGCCTGGTCGTGGTCGACGAGGAGCAGCGGTTCGGCGTCGAGCACAAGGAGTACATCAAGTCGCTGCGCACCCACGTCGACGTGCTGACCATGAGCGCTACTCCGATCCCGCGCACCCTGGAGATGAGCCTGGCCGGGATTCGCGAGATGTCGACGATCCTGACGCCGCCCGAAGAGCGCTACCCGGTGCTGACCTACGTCGGCCCGTACGACGACAAGCAGGTCGCCGCCGCGCTGCGCCGCGAGCTGCTGCGCGACGGGCAGGCATTCTACGTGCATAACCGGGTCAGCTCCATCGACCAGGCCGCCGCCCGGGTCCGTGAGCTGGTGCCCGAGGCGCGGGTCGTCGTCGCGCACGGGCAGATGCCCGAGGACCTGCTGGAACGCACCGTGCAGGGGTTCTGGAACCGCGAATACGACATCCTGGTGTGCACCACGATCGTGGAGACCGGTCTGGACATCTCCAACGCCAACACGCTCATCGTCGAGCGCACCGATACCTTCGGGCTGTCCCAGCTGCACCAGTTGCGCGGCCGGGTCGGCCGCAGCCGGGAACGCGGCTACGCATACTTCCTCTATCCGCCGCAGGTGCCGCTCACCGAAACGGCCTACGACCGGTTGGCGACGATCGCGCAGAACAACGAGCTGGGCGCGGGCATGGCGGTCGCGCTGAAGGACCTCGAGATCCGCGGCGCCGGCAACGTGCTGGGTGTTGAGCAGTCCGGGCACGTCGCCGGGGTCGGCTTCGACCTGTACGTGAGGTTGGTGGGCGAGGCTGTGGAGGCGTACCGGGCGGCTGCCGACGGCAAAACGGTCACCACCCCCGAGGAACCCAAGGATGTGCGGATCGACTTGCCGGTGGACGCGCACTTGCCGCCGGACTACATCGCCAGTGACCGGCTCCGACTGGAGGCCTACCGGCGGCTGGCCGCGGCAGCCGACGCGACGGGTGTCGACGCCGTTGTGGAGGAGCTCACCGACCGCTACGGGGCGCTGCCCGAACCGGCCCAGCGGTTGGTGGCGGTGGCGCGGTTGCGGCTGCTGTGCCGCGCCTCCGGCATCACCGAAGTGTCGGCTCCATCGGCGGCGACCGTGCGGCTGTCGCCGATCACGCTGCTAGATTCGGCCCAAGTGCGGCTCAAGCGAATGTATCCGGCCGCGCACTACCGCGCCACGACGGCCACGGTGCAGGTCCCCATTCCCCGGGCCGGCGGCGTCGGGGCGCCCCGCATCCGCGATGTCGAGTTGGTCCAGATGGTGGCCAACCTGGTAACTGCGCTGCAGGGGAAACCGCAGGTAGAAATTGGTATAACGAGTTCGTTACCTACGCCGAGTGAGGAGCGACAAGCGCGATGATCGTCGTCTTGTTCGACCCCCGCCGCCCGTCACTGGTGCCTGTCGAAGCCATCGAGTTCCTCAGCGGCGAGGTGCAATACACCGAAGAGATGCCCGTCGCGGTGCCCTGGTCGCTGCCCGCGGCGCATCCCGTGCACTCCGGAGACGACGCGCCGGTGTTGCTGTCGTCTGACCCCGACCACCCCGCCGTCACCGCTCGATTGGCGGCCGGAGCCCGGCTGATTTCGGCACCGGATACGCCCCGGGGCGAACGACTGGTCGACGCCGTCGCGATGATGGACAAACTGCGTACCGCCGGACCGTGGGAAAGCGAGCAAACCCACGACTCGTTGCGCAGATTCCTGCTGGAGGAGACTTACGAGCTGTTGGACGCGGTCCGCAGCGGCAACGTCGACCAGCTGCGCGAAGAACTCGGCGACGTGTTGCTACAGGTGCTCTTCCACGCCCGCATCGCAGAAGACGCACCGCAGTTTCCCTTCACCATCGACGACGTCGCCGTCACGCTGATGCGAAAGCTGGGCAATCGGGTGCCGGGAGTGCTTGCAGGCGAATCGATTTCGCTTGAAGACCAGCTGGCTCAGTGGGAAGAACGCAAGGCCGCCGAAAAACCGCGGAACTCGGTGATGGACGATGTCCACACCGGTCAGCCGGCATTAGCGCTGGCGCAGAAGGTGATTCAGCGTGCCGACAAAGCTGGGCTGCCCGCCGACCTGATCCCTACCGAGATCACCGCAATCTCCGTGTCGGCTGATATCGATGCGGAAAGCGCGCTGCGCACAGCGGTTTTGGAGTTCGTGGACACGGTCCGCACTGTTGAGAAGGCGATTGCCGCCACGCGCCGTGGCGACAGCGTTCCAGAAGCGTTCGATGTGACTCCGCTGGGCGAGGTCACCGAGGAGGAGTGGCGCGAGCACTGGCCATCCGGTGAATCGGCAGTCGACGCGCAGCCACCGGAGTCGGCCCAAACGGACGAGGCGGCCACCATGGGCCGGGCGCCTGACGATACCGATGAGGATGGCGCCGACGCTGCCGATGAGTCCGGGGCTGACGATCGGGCCGGCGACGACGAGTCCGACGACGATGAGCTCGGGGCCGCGTCCAAAGCGCCCGGCGGAGGTTCCAAGCGACGGCGATAAGGCGGATTTAAGTTCGACCCCGGAGCGGTTTCCTCTCAGCGATCACCATAACGTTTGCCATTTCTTTCTTTTGTCGCCGGATAATGTAGCCCGTGAGGTTGCGAATCCGAGTGGTCGGCATGGTTCTGACCGTGCTAGCCGAAGTTGCCAGTAGCTAATCGATAATTAGCTGAAACCGACATTGTGGCGGTGTGTTCGGGGGCCGAAGCGACCAGGTAGGGCCGCAACCCATGGGACGATGATTGTGGCTGAGTTGGTCTAGGGGAGTTTAGGGGAGCGTGGTGTCGCCGAGGCGTTGGTTGCGCGCGGTCGCCGTGATCGGCGCGACCGCGATGCTGCTGGCCTCCAGCTGTACCTGGCAGCTCAGCCTGTTTATCCCTGAAGGCGTGCCGCCGCCGGCCGGGGATCCGGTGCCGCCGGTGGACACTCACGCTGCTGGTCGGCCCGCGAATCAGCTGCGTGAATGGGCGGAGCAACGGTCGGCGGCATTGGAGATTCCGGTCATCGCGCTGGAGGCTTACGCGTATGCCGCCCGGGTCGCCGAGGTCGAGAACCCGAAGTGTCATATTGCGTGGACCACGCTGGCGGGTATCGGGGAAGTCGAGAGCCACCACGGCACCTATCGAGGCGCGAGGCTGGCACCGAACGGTGATGTCAGTCCCCCTATTCGAGGCGTTCGGCTCGACGGCAGCGGCGGCACCCTGCGCATCGTGGACAGCGAGCAAGACGCGACGGACGGCGACGGGGTGGCGCGCGCGATGGGACCGATGCAGTTCATTCCGGAGACATGGCGGTTGTACGGGGTCGACGCCCACAACGACGGCGTCGCCAGCCCGGACAACATCGATGACGCGGCGCTTGCGGCAGCGGGTTACTTGTGTTGGCGCGGAAAGGATCTCGCGACACCGCGAGGGTGGATAACCGCGCTGCGAGCCTACAACAACTCTGGCGTTTACGCGCGGGCGGTCCGGGACTGGGCGACCGCCTATGCGGCAGGTCACCCGCTGTAGAAGGATGTATCGCTGACCCAGGCTTTACGCTAAAGGCGGCCTCGTGGTGGAGGCCCTGCGCTTGCTGCGGCGAGCCGGGTCAGCGAACGCAACACGACGTGCACGCACCGGCTACGACAAGGAGAACCCAGTGCCGATTATCGAGCAGGTCGGGGCCCGCGAGATCCTCGATTCCCGCGGCAACCCGACGGTCGAGGTCGAGATAGCTCTGATTGACGGGACGTTTGCCCGCGCAGCGGTGCCTTCCGGCGTGTCGACCGGGGAGCATGAGGCCGTCGAGTTGCGTGACGGCGGCGAGCGTTACGGCGGCAAAGGTGTGCAAAAGGCAGTACAAGCCGTGCTCGACGAGATTGGTCCGGCCGTGATCGGGCTCAACGCCGACGATCAGCGGTTGGTGGACCAGGCGCTGGTAGACCTCGACGGCACCCCGGATAAGTCCCGGCTGGGCGGCAACGCAATCCTGGGCGTCTCGCTGGCCGTCGCCAAAGCGGCCGCCGATTCTGCCGGGCTGCCGCTGTTCCGCTATATCGGCGGGCCGAACGCGCACATCCTGCCGGTGCCGATGATGAACATCCTCAACGGCGGTGTACACGCCGACACCGCTGTCGACATTCAGGAGTTCATGGTCGCGCCGATCGGCGCCCCCAGCTTCGGTGAGGCGCTGCGCTGGGGTGCCGAGGTGTACCACGCGCTCAAATCGGTGCTGAAAAACCAGGGGCTGAGCACCGGCCTGGGCGACGAGGGTGGGTTCGCTCCCGACGTGGCCGGCACCACCGCAGCACTGGACCTGATCAGCCGGGCCATCGAATCGGCGGGTTTCAAACCCGGTGTCGATGTGGCGTTGGCCCTCGACGCGGCGGCCACCGAGTTCTATGCCGACGGCACTGGCTACACCTTCGAGGGCACGACCCGCACCGCTGAGCAGATGGCAGAGTTCTACGCCGGCCTGCTCGGCTCCTACCCGCTGGTGTCCCTCGAAGACCCGCTGGCCGAAGACGATTGGGATGGCTGGGCGGCCCTGACAGCATCGATCGGTGACCGGGTGCAAATCGTCGGCGACGATATCTTCGTCACCAACCCCGAGCGGCTCGAGGAGGGCATCGAGAAAGGCGTGGCAAATGCGTTGCTGGTCAAGGTGAACCAGATCGGCACGCTGACCGAGACGCTCGACGCCGTCGCGCTGGCTCACCACAGCGGATACCGCACGCAGATCAGCCACCGCAGCGGCGAGACCGAAGACACCACGATCGCCGACCTGGCGGTGGCGCTCGGCAGCGGGCAGATCAAGACGGGCGCGCCGGCCCGCAGCGAGCGCGTCGCTAAATACAATCAGCTGCTGCGGATCGAGGAGGCGCTCGGCGACGCCGCCCGTTACGCCGGCGATCTGGCATTTCCGCGATTCGCGTGCGAGGCGAAATAGTTTGACAGCCAATCCGAAACGCGGCTAAATCTCCAATGCCCGAAGCGAAACGGCCAGATCCGAAGCGGCACTCCCCGGCATCGCGCCCGGGGAAAGCCGGCGATTCGGTTCGGCGCCGTCGCTCCACTAGGGCCGCTAAGCCCTCGCAGACCGCAACCCACGCCAGCCGCAACACGACGCGGACGCTGGCTGAGCATGTCGTTGAACCCATCAAGCGGCAGGCCGCCGAATCCGTCGAACAGCGGTCCGACCAGCGGCTGGGCTTCACCGCGCGGCGGGCGGCGGTCCTGGCCGCGGTTGTCTGCGTGTTGACTCTGACCATCGCCGGCCCGGTACGCACCTACTTCGCGCAGCGCACTGAGATGGATCAGTTGGCTGCAAGCGAAGCCGCGTTGCGCCGTCAGATCGCCGACCTCGAGCAGAAGAAGGGCAAGCTCGGTGACCCGGCTTATATTGCGGCGCAGGCCCGCGAGCGCCTCGGCTTCGTGATGCCCGGAGATGTCCCGTTCCAAGTCCAACTTCCACCAACGGCGGCGGTGTCCCCGCAGCCCGGATCCGAGACAGCGAAACCGGCCAACGACGACCCTTGGTACACCTCGCTGTGGCATACCATCGCTGACGCCCCGCACCTGCCACCGGCCAACGTGCCCCCGCCCCCGCCCGCGCCGGCAGAGCCGGGACCACCGGGTCCCGTGCCGCCGGCTTCGCCCAACCCCGCGGCGCCCGGTGGTTGATCGTGCCGACCTGGAAGCGGTGGAGCGCCAGCTCGGTCGCGAGCCGCGCGGCGTGCTGGAGATCGCCTACCGTTGCCCCAACGGTGAGCCCGGCGTGGTGAAGACCGCGCCGAGACTTCCTGACGGCACGCCGTTTCCGACGTTGTACTACCTCACGCATCCGGTGCTCACCGCGGCCGCGAGCAGACTGGAGACGACGGGATTGATGCGCGAGATGACCGAGCGGTTGGGGCAGGACTCCGAATTGGCGGCTAGGTATCGGCGAGCCCACGAGTCGTATCTGGCCGAACGTGACGCGATCGAGTCGCTGGGGACCACGTTCTCCGCCGGAGGAATGCCCGACCGGGTCAAGTGCTTGCATGTGCTGATCGCGCATTCGCTGGCCAAGGGTCCCGGGTGCAACCCGCTCGGCGATGAGGCGTTGGCGATCCTGGCCGCCGAGCCCGCAATGGCCGGGGTTTTGGTGGCCGGGCAGTGGTGAGCAGGCTTGCCGCTATCGACTGCGGTACCAACTCGATTCGGTTGCTGATCGCCGATGCAAGCGGCGGGCAGCTGCGCGATGTGCATCGTGAGACGCGGATCGTGCGGCTGGGTCAGGGCGTTGACGCAACAGGTCAGTTTGCACCGGACGCGATTGCCCGAACCCGGGCTGCACTGGCCGACTACGCTTCGCTGCTGAGAGCGCACAAAGTTGAGCGGGTGCGGATGGTGGCCACGTCAGCCGCTCGCGACGTCGCCAATCGTGATGTCTTCTTTGCGATGACGGCCGACGTGCTGGGCGCTGTGCTCCCCGGCGCGGTTGCGGAAGTGATCACCGGAGCCGAAGAGGCCGAGCTGTGCTTCCGCGGAGCTGTCGGCGAATTAGACAGCGCCGGGGCACCTTTCGTCGTCGTCGATCTGGGCGGAGGCTCTACCGAGATCGTGCTCGGCGGGGACGGGGTAGTGGCGAGCTACTCGGCCGACATCGGCTGTGTCCGGCTGACCGAACGCTGTTTGCACTCGGACCCGCCGACACCGGAGGAAGTGATGGCAGCGCGCCAGGTGGTGCGTGAGCGGCTCGACGTCGCGCTGAGCGTGGTGCCCGTCGAAGGGGCGCGGACCTGGGTCGGACTGGCTGGAACGATGACCACGCTGTCTGCGCTGGCCCACAACATGACGACGTATGATTCTGCGGCCATTCACCTTTCGCGAGTCGCCGGCAGCGATCTGCAGGCGGTCTGTGAGCGGCTGATCGGCATGACCCGATCCCAGCGTGCCGCGCTGCCGCCGATGCATGAGGGCCGGGCCGACGTGATCGGCGGCGGGGCGATCGTGGTCGAGGAGTTGGCGCGCGAGTTGCGCACCCGCGCCGGCATTGACGAATTGATCGTCAGCGAACACGACATTCTGGACGGCATCGTGCTGTCGATCGCCGGGTAAGTCACATCCGCCACACGCGTCTCTGCGGAAAGTGGACACGGTTTTTGCCCGCCTCTCAGCGACAACTTCAGTTGTTGTCACACCGGTATGCGACTGTTCGCCAATGAACCTCCAAGGAATCGAGCTGCGTTACGTGCTCACGATGCACCTTGCTCACAACGGACCATCGACCATTCACCGAAATGACCGATGCGTTAAGCGGGCAAGGCTTTTCCATCCGCGGCAGAGCATCGAAGGCCGTGTCAGATGCCTTGCGTTGGGAGATCGAGCGGGGCAGAGCGCACCGGCTTGGGCGCGGTCGATATGGATCGGCGTACATACCGCGCTCCACCGAATACCGAATCCACCAACGCGTGCTGGCTTTGCGTCCAGCGGCCAGGTTGTCGCTGAGAGGCGGGCAAAAAGGCGATCCTCTCCGCGCCGAGACTAATGTGGCAGATGTGATTCAGACCTCGAAACGGTAGCCCATACCCGATTCGGTTAACAGGTGTTTGGGATGCGACGGGTCGTCTTCGAGTTTGCGTCGCAGTTGCGCCAAATACACACGCAGATAATGGGTCTCGGTTGCATAAGCCGGTCCCCAAACCTCTTTGAGGAGTTCCTCGCGGCCGACCAGCTTGCCCCGATTGCGGACCAGCACCTCGAGCATGCCCCATTCGGTCGGGGTGAGATGCACCTCAACACCGTCCTTGGTGACCTTCTTTGCGGCCAGATCGACGGTGAACGCGTCGGTCTCGATAACCGGCTGGTCTATTTCGGACACCGCGGCATTGCGGCGGACCGCGGCGCGCAGCCGGGCCAGGAACTCGTCCATCCCAAACGGTTTCGTGACGTAGTCGTCGGCGCCCGCATCCAGGGCCTCGACCTTGTCCGATGAATCGGTGCGCGCTGACAACACGATCACCGGTGCCGTGAGCCAGCCGCGCAGACCACCCAGCACCTCGATACCCGATATGTCGGGCAGACCGAGGTCGAGGATCACCACGTCAGGTTTGTGCTCGGCGGCGGCGCGCAGCGCGCCGGCACCGGTCGACGCGGTGATGACCTCGTAGCCTCGCACGGACAGGTTGATGCGCAGCGCGCGCAGGATGTGCGGTTCGTCGTCGATCACCAACACCCGGGTCATCGTGCACCGATCGGTTGCGGCGCGGCCAAATCCACCACGACGGTGAGTCCGCCTCCCGGAGTGTCACTGGCCGCAATAGTGCCGCCCATCGCTTCGACGAAGCCGCGCGCTACCGACATTCCCAGACCTACCCCGGTGGTGTTGTCGTGATCGCCCAGCCGCTGGAAGGCTTCGAAGATCTGATCCTCGGTACCTTTCGGGATTCCGGGGCCTTCGTCGATGACATTGATCAGGACGCGATCGCCCACCCGTCCCGCGTTGACCCGAACTACGCAGTTGGGCGCGTATCGCAGCGCGTTGTCGATCAGGTTGGCAAAGACTCGTTCGAGTAGCCCGGCGTCGGCCATCACCACGGCGTCACCGACGTCGACCTTGACGCGGTCGATGGCGGATCGGTAGAAGCCGGTGGCGCCCTTGCCGATGCTGACCAGCGCCCGTTGCACCGTTTCCTCCAGGTACACCCGGCGTAGATCCGGGCGAACCACACCGGCGGCCAGCCGCGACGAATCGAGGAGGTTTCCGACCAATGCGGTCAGCTGGTCGATCGACTCCTCGATGGTGGCCAGCAATTCGGCGGTGTCCTCGGGGGAGAAGGCGACGTCTTCGGCGCGCAAGCTGGACACCGCGACCTTGGCCGCCGCCAGCGGCGTGCGCAGGTCGTGGCTGACCGCTGAGAGCAGGGAACGCCGCAGCTCGTCGGCCCGCACGATCGCCTCCGCGCGGCTGGCCTCCTCAGCCAGCTCGCGCTGCCTGATCAGACCTGCGGCCTGCTTGGCCACCGCACTCAGCACCCGGCGGTCACGCGCGGAGAGCTTCTTGCCGGCCATCAGCATCCAGAACTCTTCATCACCGACCTCGATCGCGGTGTCAGCGGAATCAACGGTCACACAAGGATCTTTGCCCACGCAGGCGACGACGTAGCTCTTCTTTCCACTGGCGCGGTCTTCCTCGCTGGGTTCCCGCAGCATGCTGACCGCGCGCTGTGAGTAGGTCTCTCGCACGCGTTCGAGAAGCGTCTCGAGATCAGCGCCGCGCAGCACCGAACCCGCGAACAGCGTCAGCAGTTCGGCCTCCTGCGAGGCGCTTCGGGCTTCCCGAGTGCGTTTGGTCGCCCCGTCGACCAGGACCGCGACCGCGACCGCAATGAGCAGCAAAACCAGTTCGGTAACGGCGCTGTTGGGTTCGGCGATGGTGAAGCTGTGCCGCGGGGCTATCAGGAAGTAGTTCAGCAACAGCCCGGACAGCACTGCCGAAAGGGCTGCCGGGGCAACTCCCCCGAAGAGCCCCACCAGCAGTACCCCGACGAAGAACAATGCGCTCTCGCCGGCGGTGTCGAGGTGGCGGTCCAGCCAGGTCGCCGTGACCGCGCAGATGACCGACGGCACGATGAAGGCCGCCAGCCACGAGGTGACCCGTCGCTCGCGGGGCGAGAGTGCCGCTGCCCGAAAGCCGCGTTTGGATTCTTCATGGGTGACCAGGTGCACGTCGATCTTTCCGGACCGCTCGACGATCGTCGGGCCGATGCCCTCCTCGAAAATGCGCGCCCACCGGGACCGGCGAGAGGTGCCGATCACCAGCTGAGTGGCGTTCATTTCACGGGCGAAATCCAGTAGGGCCGTGGGTACGTCGTCACCGACCACGGTATGCAGGGAAGCGTCCAGGCTGTTAGCCAGCTCACGAATCTTGCTCATCCTGCGCTCCGACAGACCGGCCAGGCCGTCACCGCGTATGACATGCACTACCATCAGCTCGGCACTGGACTTCGACGCAATCCGGGATGCCCGTCGTACCAACGTCTCCGATTCCGGACCACCGGTGACTGCCACCACGACTCGCTCGCGCGCCTCCCACATGTCGGTGATTTTGTTCTCGGCGCGGTACCTGGCCAGCGCGGTATCCACTTGGTCCGCGAGCCACAGCAGCGCCAATTCCCTTAGCGCGGTGAGATTTCCACGGCGAAAGTAGTTGGACAGCGCAGCGTCGATCCTTTCCGGAGCGTAGACGTTTCCATGGGATAGCCTGCGGCGCAATGCCTCTGGTGTGATGTCGATGAGCTCGACCTGCGAAGCCTGGCGCACGATCGAATCCGGTATCGTTTCTTGCTGTTCGATACCGGTGATCTGGGCGACAACGTCGTTGAGGCTCTCTAGATGCTGGACGTTGACGGTGGAGATCACCGTGATCCCGGCGTCGAGCAGTTCCTCGACATCCTGCCATCGCTTGGGGTTTTTGCTGCCCGGTGTGTTGGTGTGAGCGAGTTCGTCGACTAGAACGACTTGGGGGTGGCGCGCCAGTACGGCCGGCACGTCGAGTTCGGGGAAGCTGCTGCCACGGTATTCGATGTAGCGGGGCGGGATCATCTCGATCCCCTCAAGCAATTCCGCGGTTCTGGCTCGTCCATGGGGCTCGATCACGGCCGCTACCACATCGGTGCCGCGTTCCAAGCGCCGGTGTGCTTCTCCGAGCATCGCGTACGTTTTGCCGACACCCGGAGCCGCACCGAGGTAGATACGTAGCTCCCCGCGCTTGGGATGGTGGTCGATGACACTCACGTCAACCATCATCCCCCCTGGTGCTAGCTCGCGACCGGATACCTGTGGTCGAGTTGCAGGTTGAGTTGCAGCACATTGACCCATGGTTCACCGAAAAACCCAAGAATGCGGCCGCTTCGGTTCTGCGCCACGACTTCACGTATCTGATCCGGGCTGACATGCCGGGCCTTGGCCACCCTGGCGACCTGGATGTCGGCGTAGGCCGGTGAGATATTCGGGTCCAGGCCACTGCCGCTGGCGGTGACCGCGTCGGCGGGCACGGCCGGGTTGGCGGGTGCGGCGCCGCGGATGGGCACGATCTGGCCAATCGAGTAGTCCTCGCCGTACTTGGCGCACTCGACCCGCACACCCTGGTAGATGGCCTGGAACGGCGTCGGCGTCGTCTGACACGGCTCGTTGACGCTGACCACCCGGGTGGGGTGAATGACGTTTCCACGGGCGTCACGGGGGCCAATCACCGAGAGCACCGCGCCCACTCCGCCGCCTGTGCAGAACGGACGTGACCCATCCACACCCTCAAGCTGCCCGATTGCGACGCTGCGCGAGCACACCTGGGTCAGCAGGCTCGGCTTGAAGCCGGCATCCGACGCGGACTTGCCGGCCGCCAATTGCGACGGATCGGCGGGTGTGTCGACGATGCTTTCCGGACCGAGGTTGCTCGCGCTCGACGACAGCGGGTCGTAGCCGTTGCCGGCCGCTGAGGGGCGGCTCTGGAAGTACTGCGGCAGCGGGTTGCCGTCCTTGTCGGTGAACAGCTGACCGATGAGCCGGCTGCCGATCGGCTTGCCGTTGACGGTGAGAATCGACCCTTCGGCCTTGTCGTGCAATCCCGGAATCTGTGCGACAAGCCAGATGAACAGCGGATAGGCGAGACCGACGATGACAGTCAGCACCAGCAGCGCGCGGAAGGCCGCCCAGTGCATGCGGACGAAATTGGAGAACTTCATGTCAGGACATCCCGGGGACGAATTGGACGATCAAATCGATCAGCTTGATCCCGATGAACGGGGCGATGATGCCGCCGAGCCCGTAGACGTAGAGGTTGCGGCTCAATAGTTTTGAAGCGCTGCTCGGCGTGTAGCGCACGCCGCGCAGCGACAACGGGATCAGCATCACGATGATGATCGCGTTGAAGATCACCGCCGACAGGATCGCCGACTGCGGGCTGTGCAGCCGCATGATGTTGATCAGATCCAGCCCGGGGAACAGTGCGACGAACATCGCCGGGATGATCGCGAAGTACTTTGCGATGTCGTTGGCGATCGAGAAGGTGGTCAGCGCTCCGCGGGTGATCAGCAGCTGCTTGCCGATCTCGACGATCTCGATGAGTTTGGTGGGGTCGGAGTCGAGGTCGACCATGTTGCCGGCCTCTTTGGCGGCCGACGTGCCGGTGTTCATCGCCACGCCCACGTCGGCCTGAGCCAAGGCCGGCGCGTCATTGGTGCCGTCGCCGGTCATCGCGACCAGTTTGCCGCGTTCTTGCTCACGCTTGATCAGCGCGAGCTTGTCCTCGGGCGTGGCCTCTGCGAGGAAGTCGTCGACACCGGCCTCGTCGGCAATCGCCTTGGCGGTCAACGGGTTATCGCCGGTAATCATAACCGTCCGGATGCCCATCCGCCGCATCTCGTCGAAGCGCTCACGCATGCCCTGCTTGACGACGTCCTTGAGGTGGATGACACCCAGCACCGCCGCCTCGCCATTGGTGCTCTCCCCGACGACCAGCGGGGTGCCGCCGCTGGCGGAGATGCCGTCGACGATCACGCCGAGCTGGGGGGAACCTTGCCGCCCTGGCCGCGTACCCATTCCGCGACCGAGCTGGCCGCGCCCTTGCGCAGCATGTGCCCGTCGAGGTTGACACCCGACATCCGTGTCGCGGCGGAAAAGGCCACCCATTGGGCGTGCGCGAGTTCGCCCGGCGTGCGCGCGCGCAGCCCGAAGTGTTGTTTGGCGAACACGACGACCGAGCGTCCTTCCGGTGTTTCGTCGGCGAGGCTGGACAACTGCGCGGCGTCGGCCAGCTGCTCAGGCGAGACTCCGTCGACGGGGATAAAGGCGGCGGTCTGCCGGTTGCCCAGGGTGATGGTGCCCGTCTTGTCGAGCAGCAGCGTGTTGACGTCGCCGGCGGCTTCCACCGCGCGCCCGGACATCGCGAGCACGTTGCGCTGCACCAGCCGGTCCATGCCGGCGATGCCAATGGCCGACAGGAGCGCGCCGATTGTCGTGGGGATCAGGCATACCAGCAGCGACACCATCACGATCCCGGTGACACCGTTTGTGTTGAGCGCCGGGGTGTCGGGGACGCCCGGATTGTTCATCTTGGAGTAGATCGCCAGCGGCTGCAGGGTCGCGACGGCGAAGACGAAGATGATCGTTAACGCGGCCAGCAGGATGTTCAGCGCGATCTCGTTGGGGGTTTTCTGCCGATTGGCGCCCTCGACGAGCGCGATCATCCGGTCGATGAAGCTTTCTCCGGGCTTTTGGGTGATTTTCACGACGATCCGGTCGCTCAGCACGGTGGTGCCGCCGGTGACCGCCGAGCGGTCACCGCCGGACTCGCGGATCACCGGCGCCGACTCACCGGTGATCGCCGATTCATCCACCGAGGCGATGCCTTCCAGCACGTCGCCGTCACCCGGTATTACCTGCCCGGCCTCGACCACGACGAAGTCGCCCTGTTGCAGCAGCGGCGCAGCAACTTCTTCCTCCACAGCCGACGCGCCGGGTTCCCAGTTTTTGAGTCGCCGGGCCATGGTCTGGGTTTTGGCTCGGCGCAGCGTTTCGGCCTGGGCCTTGCCGCGGCCTTCGGCCACCGCCTCCGCGAGATTCGCGAACAGCACGGTCAGCCATAGCCAGACCACGATCAACCACGCGAACCATGTCGGCTTGGCGATCGCCAAAACGGTGGCCCAGGCGGCGCCGATTTCGACGATGAACATCACCGGGTTGCGCCACAGGGTGCGCGGGTCGAGTTTGCGCAGCGCATCCGGCGTTGACTTCCACAGCATCTTCGGATCGAGCAAGCCGCCGCGTATCCGTTTCGTGCTTGTGGGGGTCGTGGGCTGCGTCTGGTCAGCCGAATCGATGGTGGTCGCGGTCATCCGTGGATTCCTTCGGCGAGAGGCCCGAGCGCCAGCATGGGCAGGAAAGTGAGGGCGACGAGAATCACCGTGACGCCGGCGACCATTCCCACGAACTGTGGCCGATGGGTGGGCAGTGTGCCCACCGATTCCGGCGTGGTGCCCTGCTTGGCCAGCGAGCCGGCCAGCGCGAGTACGAGCACCATCGGCAGGAATCTGCCGAAGACCATGGCCAGCCCGAGGGCGGTGTTGTACCAGTCGGTGTTGACGCTGATTCCGGCGAATGCCGACCCGTTGTTGTTGGCCGCGGAGGTGAACGCGTACAACACCTCCGACAGCCCGTGCGGGCCGCTGTTGAGCATGCCGGCGCGTTCGCCCGGCAGCGCCATCGCGGTCGCGGTGCCGATCAGCACGATCACCGGCATGACCAGGAAGTAACCTGCGGCCAGCTTGATTTCGCGGGGGTTGATCTTCTTGCCGAGGTATTCCGGAGTGCGCCCGACCATCAGTCCGGCGACGAAGACGGTGATCACCGCCAGGATCAGCAGGCCGTAGAGGCCCGATCCGGTGCCGCCGGGCGCCACCTCGCCGAGCTGCATGTTGAACAGCAGCGTCATGCCGCCGAGGCTGGTGTAGGAGTCGTGGAACGAGTCGACGGCACCACAAGAGGTGAGCGTGGTCGAAACGGCGAACACCGCGGAGTTGGGAACACCGAAGCGTTGCTCCACACCTTCCATGGCCGCCCCGACGGCGGTCGGCACCGTGCCGTGGTGCTGCTGCTGCATCCAAATCGTGATTGTCCAGCTGATCGCGGCGAGCGTCGTCATGATTGCGGCGATCGCGTAGCCCTGCTTCTTGCTAGCGACCATGCGCCCGAACGTGCGCGGCAGCGAGAAGCTGATCACCAGCAGCAGGAAGATCTCCAGCCAGTTCGTCCACGTCGTCGGGTTCTCAAACGGGTGCGAGGAGTTCGCGTTGTAGAAGCCGCCGCCGTTGGTGCCGAGCTCCTTGATGGCTTCCTGGCTGGCCACCGGGCCGCCGGTGATGGTCTGCTGGGTACCGCCAAGCGTGGTGACAACCTGGTCGTGCAGGTGGAAGTTCTGGATCGCGCCGCCGATGATCAGGATGACGGCGGCGACTACGCAGATCGGCAGCAGGATCCGCAGCACCGTGCGCACCAGGTCGACCCAGAAGTTACCCAGATCGCCGGTGCGCTTGCGGGCGAACCCGCGCACCAGGGCGATCGCCACTGCCATGCCGACGGCGGCCGAGACGAAGTTCTGCACCGCCAGCCCGGCCATCTGCACTAAATGACCGTCGGTGGACTCACCGGAGTAGGCCTGCCAGTTGGTGTTGGTGACGAAGCTGACCGCGGTGTTCCACGCCAGCCCAGGGGTCATTTTTGTGGCGGGATCATGCAGATGCAACGGCAATTTGCCCTGCACGAGCTGGAACACGAACAGGAAGAGGATGCTGATCGACGAGAACGCCAAGACGCTTCGGGCGTAGGAGCCCCACGTCTGCTCCGAGCGCGCATCAACACCGATCAGCCGATAGATCACCCGCTCGACATGCAGGTCCTTCTCCGACGTGTACACCCGATACATGTAGTCGCCGAGGGGCACATGCACTACCACCAATGCCACGACGAGAGCGACGAGGAAGATGATCCCCGCTGTCGTTGTGCTCACTAGAACCTCTCTGGGAACAGCAGGGCGCCCGCGAGATACAGCGCAAGAAGGATGGAAAGCGCCAAGCCGACGATGTTTTCGTAGTTCATAGCCGCTCGACCAAGTTCTGCACCAGCCCGAGCACGGCGAACACCGCCACCGTCAGCACGATGTATGCCAACACGCCCATCTTGTCTCCGTTCTGCGCCAGTCACGTGCACACGTTAGAACCTCATCGAGTCAGCCGCAGCGCAGTCCTCGGGGGCAAGGTCAGGTTGAAACTAAACAGGGTCGGCTGGGTAGGGCCTTTGGTTGACACTTTCCTAACGGCGTCGCGGGGCACCTTTACGTTTTCTTTACGCCCGAATCCCTCTGTCAAACACTTCGCCGGGTTCCCAATCACCAACCGCGACAAGGACTGTGAAAAGCTCCGCCATACCGCGCGCCCGCGTCCGGCCGGCCATGCTCGCCGGGTCGATAAGGTCGCGTAAATGTTGGCGCTTCAAGCGTATGAATACCGTTTGGATTGATAGTCGGCATCGTGAACTCGACGTACACCCGAGTCCATGCGAAGGACCCAGCACCGACGCGTTGAACCGGGTGTTCCCCAGCCGACCCGGGGGGTACCGGCAGAACCGAGGTGGTGGTCGCGGCTGCTCGATGGCGCTCAGCCTTGGGGATCGTTTGATGCCGCGGTCAGCCGATACGGTGTTCGGCGCTATCGGTTGATCATCTACCCGCCTGCAATCAGTACCGCCGATCGGCAGCTGGCGCGGCTGTGGCGAGGGTGGCCGGTAACTGGCGCTGTGCTCGGGCTGCTCGCGGTCATGCTGCTCGGCAACGCGGCGGCCTCACCCGATACGGTGCTGGCATTCGCCGTGGCCGCCTACGTGACTATCGGCGCGCTGCTCTTCCTGCGAGCCGGACCCGCCCGCGTGCAAGTCAGGTCCATGTCGATCGTCCTCATGCCTGGAACCGCCGACGCTCGCGAGCGACGCAGGTACGCCGGATGGCAAACCCTGGTCCACATGCTGACCCGGGCCGACCGTATGTTGACGATTGGTGCGATCTCATTGGTCGAGCATGAGGCCATCTGGTGGGAAGCTTACGACCGCCTCGAGGCGGTCACGCATGTCTGACGCGCTCTCGCAGATTCCCCAGGCCGTCGCCGCGGCATCGATCTTGCTGACCGTCTACTACTTGGGTCGGCGGGGACAAGGGCGACCCCGCTCCGAATCTTGGCCTGGTCGGCGACCAGCGCAACGCGCGAGGGTCAAACGAAAGTGTTACAGATCACCCACATATCCCGTGGTCGACGGTGGCTACTACGACGGCCTGAGCCTGGCAAAGGCCGCAGCGCTCGTCGAGAACCCGCGCGCCCGCAGCCGGCTGGCGAAACTCAGTGCTCACCTTGTCGAGTCGGCGCTGCGCTGACAACAAAGGAGCGACGCGATGTCCAAACGAGCTGACAAGAAGCGTGCTCGTCGGAAGAAAAACGCCAACCACGGAAAGCGGTCGGCCTCTGGAAAGCGCGCACGAGCATAACGAGTGGAAAAGCGCACCGCAGTATCGGCCTCGGCGGCTAGCCGCTGTCCGCGATCGGATTTTCGATCATCGGCAGCCGCACCCGAAAGACCGTTCGGCCATCGGCGGATTCGGCGGTAACCGAGCCGTGATGGGCTTTGACGATCGAACTCACGATGGCCAGACCCAGCCCGATGCCCGAACCGTTAGACCTGGACTTGTCGGCTCGGACGAACCGCTCGAACAACCGGGGGAGAAGATCCGCGTCGATGCCGGGCCCGTCGTCAGCGACGGTCAGTTCCGCGTAGGGCGCCTCAGGCTCGCTGCGGTGACAGCTGATTCCCGTCGTCACCGTGACGCCCGGCGGTGTGTGCACCCGGGCATTGCTGAGCAGATTGCTGACCAGTTGGTGCAGTCGGGCCTGATCCCCACGGACCCACACCGACTCGTCGGGCTGGTCTTTGACCCAATGGTGTGTCGGCGCCGCGACCGCCGCGTCGTTCACCGCATTGCTGACAAGGTCGGCCAGGTCGACGTCTTCGGTCTGCAGATCTTCACCCTCGCCCAGGCGCGAGAGCAGCAGCAGTTCGTCGACAAGTAGCGCCATGCGCCGTGCTTCCGACTCAATGCGGGCCAGCGCGTATTCGGTCGTCGGCGGCAGTGCCGAACTGTCCTGGCGGGTTAGTTCGGCGTATCCCTGAATCGCCGCCAGCGGGGTTCGCAGCTCGTGGCTGGCGTCGGTGATGAATTGCCGCATCCGCAGGTCGGAATCGGCACGATGCGCCAGCGCGCTATCCACGTTGTCCAGCAACCGGTTTAGCGTGTTCCCGACGATTCCGACTTCATTGTCTGGGTCGGTGTCCTGCGGGCGCACCCTGACGCTGATCCGTTGGTCGCCGTCGGCGAGCGGCATCGCGGCGACTTCCGCGGCGGTGGCGGCGAGCCGGCGCAACGGGCGAAGGGTGTACCCGACCACCCAGACGGTAAGCCCCGCGGTAACCACCAGAGCCGCCGCGACAAGCGCTGTGGTGGTGAGGTTTTTGCGGGCGATGATTCGGTCAGCGAGGTTGAGCGAGATCCCGACGACCAGCAGGTCGGATCCGTCGACGCGGCCGTCAACCCGGTAGGAACCCAGGCTGCCGAGTTTTTCGGTACGTGGCGGCCCGTCGGTCCACGACTGCGCTTCGATAGCGCGCACGACATCGGCCGGCGCGGGCCGCGATTCGTCTTCGGAGAATACTGCCGAGCCGATCACGATGCCGTTGTGAAGCACGGCGATGAGGTTTCCCGGTGTTTGTCCGGTGAACTCCAGCATCGCCTGCGCGATCGGTGGAGTGCCGTGAGTTGCCGAAGTATGTTCGCCGTTGCGGTATCTGGTGTACGAATTGCTTAATGCGTCAAGGGATTCGTCGACGTCGGCGTCGTTCATGGCTGTGACGTAGCCGCGCAGGCTCAACACGGAGACGATTCCGACGGTCACCAGCACCACGCTGACGACTGCCAATACGCCCAACAGCAACTGGCGGCGCAACGAACGGGGAAGCCACCGCGGAAGGTCCCTGGATGCGGTGTTCCGCTCGCGGGTCATTCCGGTGGCCGCAGCATGTATCCAATACCGCGGACGGTATGGATCATCGGCTCTCTGCCGGAGTCGATCTTCTTTCTCAGGTACGAGATGTACAAATCCACGATGCTGGTGCGCCCGGCGAAGTCGTAGTTCCAGACCCGGTCGAGGATCTCGGTGCGGCTCAGCGCACGGCGGGGATTACGCATGAGGAAGCGAAGCAATTCGAACTCGGTCGAGGACAGCGATATCGGCGTGCCGTCCCGGGTGACCTCGCGGCTGGCGGTGTCGACTCGCAGATCGCCGACTTTAAGAGCCTCGGCGGCCGGTGGGGTCAGCTGACTGGAGCGGCGCAACAACCCGCGCAGTCGGGCGACCAGCTCCTCGAGGCTGAACGGCTTGGTCATGTAGTCGTCGGCGCCCGCGGTGAGGCCGGTGACCCGGTCCATGACCGAATCGCGTGCGGTGAGGAACAGCGTAGGGGTGTAGGCGTCGGATTCGCGGATCCGCTGCAGAATCCGCAGCCCGTCCACGTCGGGAAGCATGATGTCGAGGACCAGCACGTCGGGGCTGGCACTGTCGAACTTCGCTATGGCCTCGCGTCCGTTGTGGGCGATGTCGACAACCCAGCCTTCGTAATGCAGCGCCATCTTCACCAAGTTGGTCAGCGCGGGCTCATCGTCGACCAGCAAAACCCGGATCGGCGATCCATCGGCCCGGTAGATCCGCGGCAGCTGCCCAAGAATGGCCTGGCGTGGCCGCTGGCTGCTCGCGTATCCCGACATTGCGGTCATGTTCTTACATTCTCGCAAGCGCACATGCAGTTGTCACGGACTTCATAGAGTTCTCAAATATAACCGTGTTCGCCGGGTCACACCCGGGGCTGGACAAATATGTGTTTTATATGTGTTGCATTAGCCTACTTGAGATGCATTGGTTTCCCAAAAATACTGGGATGCATGGTCGTTGGTATGACGGAGCTGAGTCGTTCCGAGGGGTAGCTCTCCAAATTAGCGGCACAAGAATGGATTTCATTGATTACTGGACGCTGCATTTCAGCGGACGCTGTCGAGGCTCAACACGTACGCGCGATGGCAGAGGACGACGGTGTCCTGACCTTCGTTAACGTGAAGTTACCTGATGTTACGAATGTCGGTAGATCTAAATGTTTTTCGTAGTGCAAGTTAGGAACGCACCATCGGAAACGTTATTGGCCACCGTTGGCGAGTTGCCGGGCTTCGGCTGTACGGGCTCTCCGATGGTCGCTGAACATGCAGCCGCGCCTGTTCCAGGCAACTGGCTCACGCCGACGGCTGCCGACGAGATATCGGTGGGCGCGCCGACACGCCTGGCCGCACCTGCCGACTCTGGCTCGACAGAGCGATACGCAACCTCGCGCGGTTTACGGAGTGTTCCCGACCACATCGGTCGGCCGCAGCGAGCGAGATCGCCAATGTGCACCCATGCGACGGGGCCAGCAAACCCAACTAAGAGATAGGGGTAGGCGATGGATTTTGGAGCATTGCCTCCAGAGGTCAACTCCGGGCGGATGTACATCGGTCCAGGGCCCGCGACCCTGCTGGTCGCCTCCGCAGGATGGGAGTCGCTGGCTGCCGAACTGAACACCGCCGCCAGCGGCTACCAGTCGGTGATCTCGGGGCTGACTGATGAGTTGTGGCTGGGCCCGGCGTCGATGTCGATGGCGGCCGCGGTCACACCCTATGTGTCGTGGATGAGGGCCACCGCCATCCAATGTGAGGAGGCGGCCACCCAGGCGACCGCCGCCGCGGCAGCCTACGAAACGGCGTACGTGATGACGGTGCCGCCGCCGCTGATCGCGGCCAACCGTGCTCAGCTGATGGCGTTGATCGCGACCAACTTTCTGGGGCAGAACACGCCGGCGATCATGGCCACTGAGGCGGAGTACAGCGAAATGTGGGCCCAGGATGCGACGGCGATGTACAACTACGCTGCCAGTTCGGCTTCCGCCTCGTCCTTTACGACGTTCACGTCGCCGCCACAAACGACTAATCCGGGCGGGCTGGCCGGCCAGGCCGGCGCGGTCGCCCAGGCGGCCGCCACCCAGGCCGGCAGCAATGTCCAGACGACGTCAGCGCAGTTGATTTCCTCAGTGCCCCAAGCCCTGCAGGGTCTGGCAACCCCCGGATCATCGCCCAGCGGCGTGGGGCTGTCACAGGCCGTGATGGGCACTGGGGCGTCACTGGGATCCTCGGGAGCTTCCGCCCCGATCGGTGCGCTATCGAGTCTGAGCAGCGCGTCGGGCAAAAGCGCCACCAAGAGCGCGAGCACCGGTGCGGGGGCCGCGATGAGCGTGGTCTCTGGCCTCGGCGGTGCCTCCAACACGGGTGGTGCGATCGGCCTGGCATCCGACGTGGCCGGCTTCGGCTCCGATGGCGCGGGCCTGGGTGCCGATGGCGGTGGACTTGGTTTCGACACGTACGGCCTGTCACTCGACTACGCGGGCGCGGGTTCGATTTTGGGGGCCGAGGGAGTTCCCGGGTTTGAAACCCCGGGTGAATTGGGTGGCCTGGGAAACCTAGGGCCTCTGGGGGGTCTGGGAGGTCTGGGCGAAGGCGCATCGGCGAGCGTGGGCCAAGCGGGCGCGCTGGGGACCTTGTCGGTGCCGCCGAGTTGGGCCGACACGGTGTCGTCGGTCGCACCGCTGCCCGCTCTCGACGCCAACGTCATGCCGGGTGGGTGGGGTGCGACGCCGGCGACCGCGACTGGCGCAGGCATCTCCAAGCTGCCACTGGGCGGGATGGTCGGGCGCGAGTCCGAGGGTGCGGTTCAGCGGGTTGGGTTCCGCGCCTCGCTGATTCCGCGTTCGCCGGTGGCCGGGTAGCGGGGCCGAGTAAGCCTATTCGGCTGGCACACAAACGACTGGGGCCGCACACCAATCGGTGTGCGGCCCCAGTCTGAAGGTGGGGGTTAGGCCCAGCTGGACCCAACGGCGCTGTCGGTGCTGGCCATGTTGCTGCCGGCGGTCTGCACCTTCTGCCCGTGGGCGTTGGCCTGCTCGTAAATCACCTGGAAGTTACGACCCAACTGGGTGATGAACTCCTGGCACGCCACCGAACCGGCGCCGCCCCAAAAGTCACCAGCGGCGAGCACATCGCGGACGATGGCCTGGTGCTCTTGCTCCAGCGATGCGGCCTGGGCACGAATGGTGGCACCGTGCGTGTCGACATCGCCGAACTGGTAGTTGATTGTCATATCGGTGTTCTCCTAACGTCTGAAAGGGTACGCAGCCTCGGCTTATCGCGCTAGCTGCCGAGGATCTGCTGCGAGGCCTGCTCTTGCTGCTCGTAGTTGTTGGCGTCGCGGATCAGCCCGTCACGCACCCCGTGCAGCATGTTCACGATGTTGCGGAACGCCTGATTCACCTGACCCATGGTGTCGTAGGAGGTCGCCTGGGCCTGCCCGCTCCAGCCGGCGCCGGCGATGTTCATCGAGGAAGCCCACATCTTGCGTGCTTCGTCCTCAACGGTCTGGGCGTGCACCTCGAAGCGGCCCGCCATGGCGCGCATCTCGTGCGGGTCAGTCATAAAACGTGTTGGCATCTTGCCTTTCTCCTTTTCTCAAAGCCTTCAGTTTGTCGAAGTCTTAGTTGTGATCGGTGCGGTGGTAGCCGCATAACGGACAGATTACGGCCTACCGGTTAACTGCTCGCCTCAAATGGGTGACATATCCCCCCTTTTTCCCCACATCAGACAACCACCTGTTTGGGCATGACGATCGGCTTGAAGCCGTACCGCGGCCCGGCGTAGGCACCGGCGCCCTTGGCCGCCGCCGCCATCCCCGGCATCCCGGGCATCGCCGCGACGGGCGCGGCTTCCTCGGTGGCGACGGTCCAACCCGAGCCCTCCAGTGGCGCGGTGGACGAAGCCAACGTCGCCGGGGCGGCCGCAGACCAGCTGGCCGGCACCGATAGACCGCCGACCGAGGACGCCTCGCCCAGAGCCGCCGTCGCCGCCGCTCCGCCGAGGCCTGCTGACCCGGTTGACCCCACGAGCGATGTTCCCAAACCCAAACCGGCGCCGAGGGGGGTGACGTCGCCTACGAACGGGGTGACGCCCAACGGAGCGGTGGCAAGGAAGTGTCCAAGGAGCGGGAAGGTCGCGGTGATCATAGCGACATTCCAAGCCGCAGTGACACCCACGTTGTAAATGACATTTTGGACGAACGGGACGTTGGCCCAATCGAGGAGCGTCGGGTTCGAGGGGGGGTCGGCAGCCGCCGCCGCGTTCGACACGCCAGAAAGACCAGAGAGACCACTCAACTGCTGCGTGGCGGGGGACGTCGCGGCCTGGGTGGTCGCGGCGGTTTGGATGCCCGCCGCGCCCGGGTTGGTGCTCTGTGGCTCCGGCGATATCGGCGTAAGGACCCCAGCGGCCGTTGAGGCGGCCTCGTAGGTGGACATGGTGGTGGCGTCTTGGACCCACATTTCGGCGTACTGGGCCTCGGTTGCCATGATCGCCGGCGTGTTGATGCCCAGGAAATTCGTCGCGACGAGCGACGCCAGCTGCGCCCTGTTGGCAGCGATCACCGGCGGGGGCACCGTCGCCGCAAACGCCGCCTCATAAGCGGCCGCCGACGCCGTCGCCTGGGCGCCCGCCTGCTCGGCCGCCGCCGCCGAGGTAGTCAGCCAGGACACGATGGGCTGGGCCGAGGCTGCCGCCGCTGCCGACCCCGCACCGGTCCACTGCTCGGTGGTCAGCGTCGTGGTGATCGACTCCCACTGGGACGCTGTGGTGCTCAGCTCGGCGGCCAGGTTGTGCCAAGCCGTCGCGGCGGCCATGAGCGGTCCTGCGCCCGCACCGGAGTACATGAGCGCCGAGGTGATTTCAGGGGGGGTGGCTGCGAAATCCAAAACCATTTTTCTGTATCCCGTTTCTTCTGATCAGATTTGGCTGTTAGTTGACTACGAGCGACCGCGTCGGGCTTTTTAGACGGCCTGCGGTTTGGGCATGACGATGGGCTTGACGCCGTAGCGCGGCGCACCGAAGCCGGCGCTGTTCCGCGCGGCCGCGCCCAACCCGGGCATCCCCGGGATGATCGTCCCCGGCCCGGCCTGCGGCGCTGCGGCGGTCCAGCCCGCAGTCTGTAGCCCCATCGGGGTAGTACTCGACACCGTGGTGACCGTCCCGGCCCAACTCGGCGGCACCGACAACTTGCCGACCATGGTCGCCGAACCCACGCTCGCGGCCATCGGCATCGCGCCCATACCAGCCATGCCTGCGCCCGCGCCGGCCGGTCCCGTCGTGCCCGCGAGGTCCGCTGCGCCGGCAAGCCCGGCCAGGTCACCGCCGGCGTCAGCAGGAGCCGATATAGCGCTAAGAAGACCGCCGCCTCCCATCCCGATGGTGTCCGAGTAGGCGGAGGCCCAGTTCCCCATCTCATCCAACGGTATCGTGGTTAAGCCACCTGAAAGCCCGTTGGGGTTGTTTAGGAAGTTGTAGATGCTTGTCAAGAATGACGGGTCTGAAGCGGCCGAGCTCGCGTTGGAGGCCTCGGTGGATGCATAGGTACCAGAGCTGAGCCCCAGGGTGTTCGCATACTGCTCTTGCGTAGCCTGAGCTTGTGCGGCGATCTGCTGGTACTGGGCGCCGTACGCCGAGAAGATTCCCGCCTGCTTGAGCGATACCTGGTCGGCGGCTGCGGGAGCGATGGAGGTAGTCGGGGCCGCAGCGCCGGCGTGCTGCGCGGTCAGTGAACTGATGACCGCTTGCAGCTGCGCCGCCGCGGCGGCCAACTCGTCGGGCACTGTTGTCAGAAATGACATCTATTCCTCCCTCGTGTTCGAAAACCGTCGACCCCCATGCGGTGGATCGACCCTGCGCGTTGGCGTAACGGCCCCTGTGTGTAGGCGTAAGGCTAACGATCCACGCCTCTACATTCCTGACCGAAAGGGCTAGGGTGACAGCCGTTTACGGCTTCTTAACGCCGACGCGACCAGTTTTAACAAGCTCCTGTCGAGCGACATGGCAGTGTCATTTGCTCCCGGCGCGGTAAACCGGGAAAAGGCGCGCGGCGCGCGGATCATACGCGAAGCTTGGCCGGGACGCACGTTCGGAATCTGGCCAATTTTGAGTGGGATGCGATGGCCCGGATCCGGCTTCCACGCGCTACATTCGCCGCCGGGCCCCCATAGCCCAATTGGCAGAGGCAGCGGACTTAAAATCCGTCCAGTGTCGGTTCGAGTCCGACTGGGGGCACGGACGAAGCCCGTCGAGCATCCTGCCTCACCGGAACGTGAGCAGATTCGGGTGATAGGGCTGTCCGGGTTCAGGTTGTCGGGCCGTGTTGCTGCCTTGCTTGCTCGGGCTAGTGGCCCAGAACCGGTGTAGAACGAAGGCCATGCCGAACATCGCCGACACTGTGTGGCAGGTCTACGAGCACTCCGACGTCGCTTGGGCGACGCAACGCCACATTTATCGGGAAAATGGACAACGAAAGATGTTCGACGCAGACGACTTGGAATATATCTGCCCCAAGTGCCGGGAGGGCCTCAGCTTGAGGTTGTACCGGGAGTGACCGTCAACAACCCCTATTGGGAGGCTGTCAAGGATTGCGTTGAGACCGATACGGGTCTCGGTGGCAACCCGGTGGTCGGTTATTTCAGTTTGGACCGAACCCTAGAAGAGAACATGGCCCACTCGCCGAACCGGGCAAGCCTCGTCAGGAAGTACTGCTGGGCCGTTCCCGACCCCGATACCGTGGCGTTCGTGGCCAAGCACGCTCAAGGCGGCCTGGTCGATCCGATCGCAGGCACGGGCTATTGGGCCTACCTGCTTGCGCAGGTAGGTGTGGATGTCGTCTGCTACGACCTGAACCCGGGTACGCCGCTGCTCGCCAATGGTTGGCACGGCGAAGACCTCTATGCCGAGATCTGCGCGAAGGACTGCGCCGAAGCGGTCGCACTGCACCCCGATAGGACGCTATTCCTTTCGTGGCCGCCCCATGGTCAGGATGTCGGCGCGCGCACGTTGATGGCCTACAAGGGGAAACGCGTCATCTACATCGGCGACGGCCACGGCGGTGCTACCGGCGATGATCAGATGCACCTGATACTCGATACAGATTGGACCGAAGTCGATTCCCGCTTGCCGGTTCAATGGTGGGGTCAACACGATCGGGTGATGGTGTATGAGCGTGGCGCCCGACAGCTGAGCTGAGCGCCTGAGGTTTTTCGGACGGGCGAGGTCCTCGTACAGACCGGTGCGACCAGCAGCGCTGAGCAAACCAGGCAGATTGCGACTGATGTTCGGACCTGATTGGGACTGGCTTTGAGGTCCACTGCGTTACTGCCGACGCCGTTCGCCCAACACGTGGATGACCAGCCGCCGCCCTACCCCCACCGTCGCGGGTGCTCGCCAGCCCGCCGGTCAATGGCGCCACCCCCTTGAACCTTGCCGCCGACGCCCCGGTGAACCGCCAGCCATACACTGACCCATCGTGGGCATGCTGTTTGGCTTTGCGCCTTGGATCGTCTATTGGGTGCTTGTCGGTAACGTCCCTTTCACCACTGCCGCGGTGGCCGCGCTGGCGATCGCCGTCGCCGCGTTGGCGATCGGGAGCGCCACAGGAAAGTCGGAACGCACGCTCGAAATCGGTTCTGTCGCAACATTTTTGGTGCTGGCGGTTCTGACACTTGCCCTCAGCGAGTCGTTCAACCAGCGGTGGATACAGCCGCTGAGCAACGCCGGGATCTTCCTGGTTGCGCTTATTAGCCTGCTGATTGGCAAGCCGTTCGTGCGTGAGTTCGCCGCCGCGGAACAGCCTGCTGACGTTGTCAAGACCGAGCTGTTCGGCCGCGTGATCAGGGTCCTGATCTGGATTTGGGTCGCGACGTTCGCCGGCATGACCGTGTCGTCGGTGATCCCGCCGATTGTGCAAAACAACGCCACGATTCTCGACACGAAGACTCCGCTGTCGTTCGTCTGTTACTGGGTCATTCCGTTCTCGCTGCTGGGCGCGGCGGCGCTAGCGTCGCGATTCCTGCCCGACCGGATGCTTGTCGGGATCGATGACGTCAACCGGGAAACCTCGTTCGTTGCCTACGACGAAGCCACCATCGATGAGCTGTACTACCTCGCCCAGGAGCACGCCAATCGCGAGGTCGGCCCTGGTAAGGAGGCCTACAACGTGAAGGTCGGCGGGATGGGAACTCCGCTGACCGGAGACGAGTCTCGAAAGTCGTGGCCCTCGACCTACAAAGTGCGCCAGCGGCGGCACTAAAAAGGAATCGAAAAGTGGCCGATCGCTGACCGGCCCCGGGTCGTCGCGCCACCTCGGGCACGGAAGAAGTCCGTGCTGGACGGTTGCAGGATCAGGATCAGGATTGGCACCACAAGAACCAAGTCCAGGAACGCCTGCACGAACCAAGAGACAACAGGACCAGGTAAACAACTGCGACTTCCCCGGCACCCACGCGTGCTACCCCGTGGCTGGTGTCAGGGCGCAACTCCTCCGCAGGCGTACGGTTGGGAGTTGTAACGATTCGCAAAGGCAAGACGGTGGCGTCGCTGTGTGGCGTTGCTGCGGTGGTTTTCAGCCCCGCCGGGCCGCCTGGATAACTGGTAGCCAGCGTGGTGAACATCGCAGTCTCGGAAAGGAAGAACCGAAAATGTATGTGAAGCGCATGGCCAGCGCGGCGGCGATCGCTACTGGCGTCGGCATGTCAGCACTGACGTACGGGGTAGGGCTGGTCAACGCCGCCCCGTTGGACCCGCCCCCGCCGTGCCCAAACTGCCAGCCTGGTCCGGGCGGGCCGGAGGATAATCCAACTCCGCCGCGCGCGCACCCAGAAATACGTATCCCGTGCACCGGGCCAGGAAGCCCCAGAGGCGGCGGCGGGCAACCGGTATGCCGGGCCGGGGAATAATCCAACTCCGCCGCCCGCGCACCCAGCGATACGTACCCGTGTGTCGGGCCAGGAAGCCCCAGAGGCGGCGGCGGGCGGCCGGTATGCGAGAGTGGCCACTGATGGCGCGCGCCCGCACAGCCGGGGCTGTTGAACGGGGAGCCGGCATCGCCCCCGGGCAACCCGCCGCCATCGCCGAGTGGACCGAACGGAGCTTTATCCCGGGGTAATCCGCAAGTGGGCGGCCCGACCAATGCACTTCGCGGGTTCGGCACACAGGGACACGGCGCAACGCCACCACCACATGCGAACGGTCCCGGCTGGAATAATGGCCGACCGGCCGCGGACGGTCGCCTCAGTTTCCTAGACCGAATGTCAGGCATCCCCTGGCACGAAAATGTCGACAAGGAACTGGCACCAGGCATGCGATCAGACTTGTGTGGATGTCGGTTCGAAACAGCGAAAGAAGCGCAGTTCGGCCGTTGCTCTGACTGCGCGAATAGTGCATTGGGGCGATGGCGGCACAGAATCTCCTTGACGCGTGACTCGCCGGCTGCCGCGTCCTCGCCGGCCTGGCCGCGGTGCGCTAAGCCGAGCTGAGGTCACCCGCATCCTGTAGTGGTCCGCAATACGTCAGGAGCTACGCCGGGTGAAGGCGCTACAGGACCCCCGGGAATCCAGCAGCCACGTTGGCTTCTGCCGCGAAGACTATCCCTCACGAACTTAGCCGCCCGGAGGTGCTGTCCGATGAATCGGAGCCGACAGGACAACCGCGCCAATGTGGACGATGATGGAGCGATGCGACTGCTTGTAGTGCTTGCCAGCCTCGCCGCCATCATCGGCTGGGCCGTGCCGGCGCAGGCCGACCCGAGCAGCACCGATCCAGGTCTTGACGCGAGCTTTCTGAACCAGCTCAACCAAGCGGGCATCACCTATGGCAACGGGCCTGCTGCCGTCGCGGCCGCCAGAACGGCGTGCGACATGATGGACTCGGGTCAGAAGGAAATCGACGTCGTGAAACAGGTGATGAATCTCAATCCAGGATTCGGCCTCGCCGGCTCCACCAGGTTCACGGCGATTGCGTCGAGCGTTTACTGCCCCGAATACCTGGGGAAGTCCAGCGCTAAGACCAGCACTCCCTTATTTCCCGGCCTTCCTAGCCCAGGTTGAGAAACAACATTCCATCGATGCCGTGCAGCACCGGGAAGCTGTCGCGGGCATACATCGGGGGATAGCCAGAAAGCGGATCGGGGTACAACACCAGCACAGCGTTGGCCATGACGACGGCCCCCTCTGCGGGTTCGCGTGTGCAGCAGCCGCCGGTGGAACAGAGAGGCCGGGTCTGCGCCACGTGTTGGCTCCCGATCGATGGTCGGTGCGAGGGGACGGGCGCTGGGTCGCAGTACGTCGTCGAGCCGCTTCTTCATTTCAGGCTCGGTGTAACTGCCGGCTGCAGCGAGCATTCCAGTCGATGACCACTGCTTCGCCCGCGAAACGGGCTGTGCCGCCGAAACCCCACGGTTAGACGGTGCTCGATTCGCGGTTTGCTCAAGGGCCCTTTACCGATCCGTCCCGCGAGGTACAGAGCGAAGCACTGACCTGCGCCTCGGTCCGCCGCGCGATAGGTCGGATACGTTGGTTGCGGCGGGGCGACCCCGGACGAGCCGCATGCGCTCCGCATTTTCGTTGCGGCCAAACGAGGAGCATCGCGATGAATGCATTCAGCCCAGATGCGATCCGCGCAGAAACGATCACCATCACCGGCCGCGGCGGCGACGAGATCGAGGCCTACCGGGCGATGCCGCTTGCCGAGGGATCGCGGGGCGGAATCGTGTGGATCCACCACATGCCCGGCTACGACCGGGGGACCAAAGAGTTCGTCCGGCGGCTCGCCGTCAACGGCTACCACGCGGTGGCCCCGAACCTGTATTCACGCGAGGCGCCGGGCGCCTCTCCCGACGACGCGGCGGCGGCAGCGCGCGCGGCCGGCGGAGTGCCCGATGAACGACTGGTCGGCGATGTCGCCGGCGCGGTGGAGCACTTGCGCTCTTTGCCGGGCGCGAACGGCAAGTTCGGCGTTATCGGGCACTGCTCGGGCGGGCGGCACGCTTACCTGGCGGCGTGTTCGCTACAGTTCGACGCCGCGGTGGACTGCTACGGCGCCTTCATCGTCGAGGATCCGCCCGAGGGCATGCCCAAAGCCATGAAACCGATCCTGCACCTGGCGCCGAACCTGAGCTGCCCGCTACTGGGCCTGTTCGGAGTCGAGGACCGGTTCCCGGCGCCTGCCGCGGTGGCCGCGCTGGACGCCGAGCTGACCAAGCTGAACAAGCCGCACGAGTTTCACTCTTACGAAGGCGCGGGCCACGCTTTCTTCTCCGTCGACCGGCCGGTGTACCGGGTCGAGGCGGCAGTCGACGGCTGGCGGCGCATCGACGAGTTCTTCGCCACCCACCTGAAAGGCTAGGTGTTTCAACCCATGTGCACTTACCTCACCGAACATGTCGAGATCGATGGCAGCGGCAAGGGCGCAACAGGTTGGTTCGGCGCCGACCGCGCGACGGTATATGTCGATCATCCCGTCCACGCGCCCTACGGTCACACGGTCAACATCGACGTGATCAATCCGCAGCTTGGCCCGTCGGCGCGGGTCGCCCTCGAACTCACCGAGGAGAGCGCGCTGGCGTTGGCCGACGCCATCCGAAAAGCGATCGCCCATGCGCCGGCTGGCCTTGCCTCCAAGGACCAGTGAGTGACACATGACTGCCGACCGTGACTACCCCCAAATGGCCGCCACGCGTGGACGGATCGAGCCCGCGCCGCGTCGGGTCCGCGGCTATCTCGGCCACGCGCTGGTCTTCGACACCACCGCGGCTCGCTACGTGTGGGAGGTGCCCTACTACCCGCAGTACTACGTCCCGCTGGCGGATGTGCGACAGGAGTTCCTGCGCGACGAGGACCACCCGCAAAAAGTGCAGTTCGGCCCGTCGCGTCTGCACTCCCTGATTGGCTCCGGCCAGACCCACCAGTCGGCCGCGCGGGTGTTCGACATCGACAGTGACAGCCCTGTGGCGGGCTGCGTGCGATTCGAATGGGATCCGCTGCGGTGGTTCGAGGAGGACGAGCCGATCTACGGCCACCCGCGCAATCCGTATTCGCGGGTCGACGCGTTGCGCTCGCATCGGCATGTTCGGGTCGAGCTCGACGGTGTCACGCTCGCCGACACCCGGTCCCCGGTGCTGCTCTTCGAAACCGGTTTACCCACAAGGTATTACATCGATCCGACCGATATCGCCTTCGAGCATCTGGAACCTACTTCGACGCAGACGCTGTGCCCGTACAAAGGAGTGACGTCGGGCTACTGGTCGGTTCGGGTGGGCGATGTCGTGCATCCAGACCTGGCGTGGACGTATCACTATCCGCTGCCGGCGGTCGGCCAGATCGCCGGCCTGGTGGCGTTCTACAACGAGAAGCTCGACATCATCGTTGACGGTGCCGCCCTACCCCGACCGCAGACTCAGTTCAGCTAGCCCGTGGCCGGGCGCCGGGCGCGGACCGAAATCAATATTTAAACCGTGGCACACGCAGTCGAAACATTCCCATTAAATGCTTCCACCCGTCTACGGCTTGAATAGTAGGCACCGCAGCTGATTCCAGTAAGCCCGTTGGCTCGAAGAATTAGGGGTGTGTCTGAACCATGGTGCCCTATCACGATTGGCTAAATCCCGGAGACAACGCCTGGCAGTTGGTGGCGGCGACTCTGGTCGGCCTGATGAGCATTCCAGGCATCGCCGTTCTGTACGGCGGACTTGTCCAGAAGAAATGGGCCGTCAACACCATGCTGATGGCCTTCACCGGGTTTTCGCTGGTGCTGGTCGTGTGGGTGCTGTGGGGTTTCAAGATGGGCTTTGGCGAGCCGCTCAAGCTCGGCCCGGGCATCCTGAGGGCCGCGGTCGGGATGCCCAGGACGATCCTCAGCAGCAACAACATGGAGAGAGCCGTCATCCCGCTGTTGGACGGCACCATGCCGAAGTTCAATTTCTCGGAGACGACGCTGGCGTACTTCCAGTTCGTATTCGCCGCCATCACCCCGCTGCTGTTTCTCGGCAGCGTGGTCGGCCGGATGAACTTCAAGGTGTGGCTGATCTTCATACCGCTGTGGTCGACGCTGGCCTATTCGGTCAACGCGTTCCTGTTGTGGGGCGGCGGCTGGTGGTCACAGGCGGGTGCTCTGGACTACAGCGGTGGGTACGTGATTCACCTCGCCGCCGGAACAACGGGATTCGTCGCTGCCGCGGTGATTGGTCCGAGGCTGGCGCGTGACCGGGAACGCGCGGTGCCAAACAACCTTCCGATGGCCGCGGTCGGCGCCGGCGTCCTGTGGTTGGGCTGGAACGGGTTCAACGGCGGTGACCCGTACTTCGCGGGTGCTGACGCCTCACTGGCGGTGATCAACACCAACCTCACCACCGCGGTCGCGTTGCTCACCTGGGTGCTCTGGGACATCTTCGCGAGCAGGGAGCGCAAACCGACGTTCCTCGGCGCGGTCAATGGCATGATCACCGGCCTTGTCGCGATCACCCCGGCAGCCGGCTTTGTCAACAGCTTCGGCGCGATGATCATCGGCGTCGTCGCCTCTTCCCTGGTCTGGATGTCCTGGAATTGGCTCGGCAGGACGAGGCTGTTCCATAAGGTCGATGACGCCCTGGGTGTGTTTCACACTCACGGCGTGGCGGGTTTGGCGGGCGGGTTGCTCGTTGGAGTACTCGCCGACCCGCACATTGTTGAATACCTGGGCGGCAGCACAGGGCAGGACGTGACTTTCTCCGGTTGGCTGTACGGACACCATCCCAAACAGATACTGATCCAGGCCGGCGCCGCAGCCACGGTCATCGTCTGGGATGCGCTCGTCACGTTTGTCATTTTGAAAGTCCTTGGGCTCTTCATGAAGTTGCGGTTGCCTGACGAGGTCTTGGAAACCGGCGACGTCGGTGTGCACGATGAAGAGGCTTACCCCGATGACACGCTTGTCACGGGCCGGCGGGTCGAGCCGTTAGTGGCAACGCGGGCTGAGGCGGCGGCCTCCAAGCCCGCCGAGCCGGTGGACGGCTGACGCCATGAAGCTGATCACTGCGATCGTCCAGCCGTTCACACTCGATGACGTCAGGCATGCCGTTGAGGCCGCCGGTGTGCTGGGTATCACCGTCACCGAAGTCCAGGGGTACGGCAGGCAACGCGGGCATACCGAGGTCTACCGCGGAGCCGAGTACAAGGTTGACTTCGTCCCGAAGGTCCGTGTCGATGTAGTGGTCGACGACGAGTTTGCCCAGCGAGTCGTTGATGCCATCATCAGCGCGGCCCGTACCGGGAAGATCGGCGACGGCAAGGTCTGGGTTTCTCCGGTGGAGACTCTGGTCCGTATCCGGACCGGGGAGCGCGACCACGAGGCACTCTGACGTGGTCATTACATAGGGATAGTTATGCTAAATCGCTGGCAGTTGAGGTTGGTTGCGGCTGCCGGCGCGTTGTCGTCGCTGCCGGCAGCGGCAGCGGTGTCGAGCTGTCGGTGAGAACCCAGCCGGCAAACCGCAGCGAGCGCACGTGTGCCGGTCGTGATGGCCAGCATCGTTGCGCCGGGCACGGGTCACTTCGCTCTCGAGGAAAAGGCTGACACGATCGCCGAGCCCGGGCCTAGGGTGGGAGTCGGCCGATGGCTCGTCGCTGCCGGCCGGTGATGCGAAGGCGCCGCATTTCGCGGATCAGACATCCGAAGGTGCTGCGCCGAGACCCATGAGGCGGTACATCGATGGACAGCACGATGCAGGACTTTCCGTTGACGATCACCGCGATAATGCGGCACGGCTGCGATGTGCACGGGGCACGCACGGTCACCACTGCCACAGGTGCCGGTTACCGGCAGACCAGCTACGCCGAACTAGGTCAACAGGCCGCCCAGCTGGCAAACGCGTTGCGCCGCATCGGCGTTACCGGAGACCAGCGGGTAGCCACGTTCATGTGGAACAACGCCGAACACCTGGCGACTTACCTCGCGGTGCCGTCGATGGGCGCCGTTCTGCATACCCTCAACATCCGCCTCTTTCCCGAGCAGATCGCCTATGTCGCCAACGAAGCCGAAGACCGGGTCGTGCTGGTCGACGTGTCACTGGCCAAACTGCTCGCGCCAGTACTGCCCAATCTCGAGACCGTGCATACCGTCATCGTGGTCGGGGAGGGCGACACCGGGCAGCTGCAGGAATCGGGCAAGACCGTGCTGCGGTATAACGACGTGATCGGTGGCGAGCCGACCGAATTCGACTGGCCGCAAATCGACGAGAACTCCGCGGCCGCAATGTGCTACACCAGCGGCACCACCGGCAAGCCCAAAGGCGTGGTCTACAGCCACCGTTCGAGCTTCCTGCACACCATGGCGGCATGTACCGCCAACGGCATCGGCGTTGGGGCGAGCGATACCGTGCTGCCGATCGTGCCGATGTTTCACGCCAACGCGTGGGGGCTGCCGTATGCGGCGCTGATGGCAGGTGCCGACTTGGTGTTACCCGATTGCCATCTCGACGCCCGATCGCTGATTGACATGGTCGAAAACCTGCGGCCCACAGTGGCTGGCGCGGTACCGACCATCTGGAACGACGTTATGCATCGCCTCGAGGAGGACCCCGACCACGACATGTCGTCGCTGCGCGTAGTCGTCTGCGGCGGCTCGGCCGTTCCGGTATCGCTGATGCGCACCTTCGAGGAGAAACACGGCGTCCAGATCCGGCAGCTATGGGGCATGACGGAAACCTCACCGATGGCCACCATGGCTTGGCCGCCGCCGGGAACCCCGGAGGACCAGTACTGGGCATTCCGCGCGACCCAGGGCCAACCGGTATGCGGTGTGGAGATGCGGATCGTCGATGACGACGGCCAAGTGCTGCCCAACGACGGCAACGCGGTGGGTGAGGTGGAAGTCCGCGGCCCGTGGATTGCCGGCTCGTACTACCTGGGACGTGACGATTCCAAGTTCGACTCCGGCTGGTTGCGCACCGGTGACGTCGGCCGTCTCGACGAGCGAGGCTTCATCACCTTGACCGACCGGGCCAAAGACGTCATCAAATCCGGCGGGGAATGGATCTCCTCGGTCGAGTTGGAGAACTGCTTGATCGCGCACCCCCACGTGCTCGAGGCTGCGGTTGTCGGGGTTCCCGACGAGCGGTGGCAGGAACGACCACTCGCAGTTGTCGTCGCCAAGCCAGGCGCGTCGGTCGGTGCCGAGCAGTTGCGAACGTTTCTCGCGGATAAGGTCGTTCGGTGGTGGTTGCCCGAGCGGTGGACGTTCGTAGAGGAGATTCCGCGCACCAGCGTGGGCAAGTACGACAAGAAAGCCATCCGGTCGCGATACGCAGAGCATGGCTATTGGGTGATCGAGGTTCGCGACTGAGAGCTCGCGAGTGAGAAGGTGAGGGGATATGAGCCTGCGGGTCATTCAATGGGCTAGCGGGTCGGTCGGTGTGGCGGCGATCAAAGGTGTGCTGGAACATCCCGAACTCGAACTCGTTGGCTGCTGGGTGTACTCCGAGGCCAAGAGCGGCAAAGATGTCGGCGAGATCATCGGCACGTCGCCGCTTGGCGTGATCGCGACCAACAGCATCGACGACGTGCTCGCCCTGCACGCCGATGCGGTGATCTACGCACCGTTGCTGCCCAACGTCGAGGAAGTCGCCGCGCTGCTGCGCTCGGGCAAGAACGTGGTCACTCCGCTCGGATGGTTCTACCCGAGCGAAAAGGAGGCCGCCCCACTGGAAATCGCCGCGCAGGCCGGCAATGCGACGCTGCACGGCGCCGGCATCGGGCCCGGGGCTGCCACCGAGCTGTTCCCGCTGCTGTTGTCGGTGATGTCAACTGGCGTGACTTTCGTTCGCTCCGAGGAGTTTTCCGACCTTCGTACCTATGGCGCACCGGATGTGCTGCGCTATGTGATGGGTTTCGGCGGTACGCCGGACAGCGCGTTGACCGGGCCGATGCAAAAGCTGCTCGACGGCGGCTTTATCCAGTCCGTCCGGCTGTGTGTCGACCGATTGGGCTTCGCCGCCGATCCCGAGATCCGGTCGTCGCAGGAGGTGGCCGTCGCGACCGCCCCGATCGATTCGCCGATCGGGGTGATCGCGCCGGGGCAGGTCGCCGGGCGCCGCTTCCACTGGGAGGCGCTGGTCGGCGACACGGTGGTCGTCCAGATCACTGTGAACTGGCTGATGGGATCCGAAAACCTCGATCCGCCTTGGTCGTTCGGGCCTGCAGGGGAACGCTACGAAATCGAAGTGCGCGGAAACCCGGACACTTTTGTGACGATCAAGGGCTGGCAGCCGGAGAGTGTGGAAGCGGGGCTGGAGAGCAACCCTGGGATCGTCGCGACCGCCGCACATTGCGTGAATGCGATCCCCGCGACCTGTGCTGCACCGGCGGGCATTCAAAGTTTCTTCGATCTGCCGCTCATCACCGGCCGGGCCGCTCCCCGGCTGGCGCGTTGAGGGCTGAAAGCCGTTACGCCAGTGGCACAATCGCTCCTCGTCGAGGAATCCCGAGTCATACCCGTCCCTGCTACCGACGCTTTCGATCGCACGCTGCCGGCACCGCTCCCGCAGGTTTTCAAGCGCTGGTACGGGCCGTTCCCGCCGGTCAAGGAGGTGCGCGAGCAGACGGGTGCCTGGGATGCCGCAGGACAAACCCGCACCGTGCGGCTGGCCGGTGGCGCCAGCATGCGCGAGGAGCTGACCGGCGTTGACCCGCCGCGGTCGTTCGGCTACCGCCTCACCAAAATCAGTGGCCCGATGGTGTTGCTGATCGACCATGTTCTGGGCGAATGGATCTTCACCCCGGTCGCGGGCGGAACCGAAGTCACCTGGCGCTGGCAGATCCAAGCGAAGTCGCCATTGACCTCTTGGCTCCTCCCGCTGTTCGGCAGAACGTGGAAGGGCTACGCGCGGCAAGCCCTGCGAAACCTGTCAACGATGCTGACGGGCTGACTTCGCTACCGTCGAGGCCATGTGTCGACTCTTTGGCCTGCACGCCGGGACAGACGTTTGCACCGCCACGTTTTGGTTGCTGAATGCTCCGGACAGTTTGTCCGAGCAGAGCAGAAGAAACCCGGACGGCACAGGTCTGGGCGTCTTCGACGAGGACGCGCAGCCGCAGCTGCACAAGCAGCCTATGGCGGCATGGGAGGACGCCGACTTCGCCACCGAGGCGCACGAGATGACCGGCACGACCTTCATCGCTCACGTTCGTTATGCGACGACCGGGTCGCTCGACGTCCGCAACACCCACCCGTTTTTGCAGGACGGCCGGATCTTCGCGCACAACGGCGTCCTGGAGGGGATGGATCTCATCGACGAACGGCTGCGCGAAATGGGCACCGATGACCTGGTACTGGGCCAGACCGATTCCGAGCGGGTATTCGCGTTGATCACCGCCTCGATCCGCGCCCGCGGGCCATCTCAGGGTGACGTAACAGCAGGTCTGGTCGACGCCATGAGATGGCTGGCGGCGAATGTGCCGATCTATGCGGTCAACGTGCTGCTGAGCACGGCCACCGATATCTGGGCGCTGCGTTACCCCCAGACCCATGAGCTCTACGTCTTGGACCGGCGCCTGGACAGCCAATCAGCGGCACCGGATCGAGAATTTCATCTGCGCACCAACCGAATTCGTGCGTGGTCTCAGCATCTGTGCACTCGGTCGTCGGTGGTGTTCGCCACCGAACGGATGGACGACGACCCGCGCTGGTGTCTGCTTGAACCGGGTGAGCTGGTCCACGTCGACGCGGGGCTGCAGATCACCCGCAGTGTGGTGCTACCCGACCCACCCAGGCATCTACTCCGTCGGGAGGACCTGAGCGCGCCGGTAGAGCAGGCGCAGCACACGTCGGCCTGAACCCTGCGGTGCCGGCAGCCAGCATGGGGCTGGCAGAGTGGGCGGACGTGGCAACCAGACGCGCGCTCGTGCTGGCCGGTGGAGGAATAGCGGGAATCGCCTGGGAGACAGGTGTTCTGCGCGGTATCGCCGACGAGTCACCTGCAGCGGCGCGGCTGCTGCTGAATTCGGATGTGCTGGTAGGGACCTCGGCCGGTTCGGCGGTCGCCGCGCAGATCAGCAGCGGCAGCAAGCTCGAGGCGCTGTTCGACCGGCAAGTCGCCGAGTCGTCGGCAGAGATCGATCCCGGCGTCGACGTCGACGCCATCACCGAACTTTTTCTGGCCACCTTGGGCGAACCGTACGAAAAGTCGCTGGACCGGCCACTGGACAAGACCCGACAGCAGATGCAGCGGATCGGAGCCGTGGCGCTGGCGAGCAAAACCGTTCCCGAGCCTGTCCGACGCCAGGTCATTGCGCAGCGCTTGCCGTCGCACGACTGGCCCGACCGGGTGCTGCGGCTTACCGCGATCGACGTTGCTACCGGTGAACTAGTCGTTTTCGATCAGGAGTCCGGTGTCGAGCTTGTCGATGCGGTGGCGGCCAGTTGCGCGGTCCCAGGGGCGTGGCCACCGGTGACAATCGCAGGCCGACGCTATATGGACGGCGGAGTTGCCAGCTCGGTCAACCTTGGCGTGGCCGGCGATTGCGACGTGGCGGTGGTAATGGTGCCCTGCGGTGCGGACGCGCCATCGCCATTCGGCGACGGGCCCGCTGCCGAGGTCGCGGCGTTCGCCGGCACGACGTACACGATCTTCGCCGACGACAACTCGCTGGCGGCTTTCGGACCCAATCCACTGGATCCGCGCTGTCGCATCACTGCGGCCGTGGCCGGACGCCAGCAGGGCCGCCGCGAAGCCAAGGCCGTCGCGAGGTTCCTGGGCGTTTGATCGGCGAAACGGACTGTCAGCGGCCGGCTCGGTACTTTTTTGCACCCATGATCTCAATTGCGCAGGAGTTCGAAGCGGAGCCGCGGCGCTACCCGCATTCGTCGCCTGCGGCCGCGCGCGCCGCGGTGATCACGGCAGCCTGCCGTGCCAGGGTCAGCTCCGCCCACCGGGCATTCCAGCTGCCCGCAGTGCCCGATGGCGACGCCTGAACCATCGCCAAATAGGGCTCGAACCGCGACTCACCCGTCTTGGGCTGGGCATCCATCCACACTTTTGCGGCGTGACAGGCCTGGAAATACTCCTCTTCGGTCGAATCCGCGGGGACATCGACCCTGGTCGTCACACCGGCGGGGGAGAGCCCGATGGCGCCCGGTGGCGCCGAATTGGGGCCGCTGCGGGCGGCCGACGACTGTGCCGACGAGGGTGTGGTCTTGCCGTTGTGAGCGCCATGCGAGCAGCCCGCGACTCCGCATAGACCGGTCAAACCAGTCGCCACAACGAGCGTGCCCCATAGCAGGGACCGATGGCTACACCGGCGCACGGTGTCAATCTATGCAACACTGGCTGCCGTGATGGAGCGCTTCGGATTTTGCGAGTGTTGTCGGCCGTAACACGCCGCCGCTTGCCCGATCCGTTCACCCTGGAGCTCCCCAATGTCTCTATCTACTGCGACGCCTGCTGTCAGTCCCGTTGCGCTGCGCCGACTGACCGTCCCGTCCCCGTCGTCGGGACCCACGCGGCTGCGGGTGCCCGACCTTTTGCACGCCACCGACCAAGCCGCCGACGATGTGCTCAGCGGACGCTGCGACCACCTGCTGCCCGAGGGCGGTGTACCGGAGTCGCAGCGCTGGTTCACCCGCATCCACGGTGACGAGGAACTCGACATCTGGCTGATCAGCTGGGTTCCCGGTCATGCCACCGAACTGCACGACCACGGCGGGTCGCTGGGCGCGCTGACTGTCATTTCTGGGTCGCTCAACGAATTCCGTTGGGACGGACTGGGTTTGCGGCGCCGCCGGCTCGACGCCGGCGATCAGGCCGGGTTCCCGCTGGGCTGGGTGCACGACGTGGTGTGGGCGCCGCGGCCTGTCCCGGGGCCGGCGAGTACGCGCAAGGGGCCGGTGCAGCCGACCCTCAGCGTGCATGCCTACTCGCCGCCGCTCACCGCGATGTCCTACTACGAGGTCACCGACCGCAACAGGTTGCGCCGCCAGCGCACCGAACTGACCGACCAACCGGAAGGGCCGTAATGAGCCGCATCGACCTTGTCTTGAGAGCCGCCCGGCGCCGGTATCGCCGCCTTCCCGCCGCCGAGGTGCCCGACGCGCTGCGGCGCGGGGCGGTGCTCGTCGACATCCGGCCGCAGGCCCAGCGATTCCGCGAGGGTGAGCTGCCGGGCGCACTGGTGATCGAGCGCAACGTCCTGGAATGGCGCTGCGATCCGACCAGCGACGCCAAGCTGCCAGAGGCCGTCGGCGACGACGTCGAATGGGTGATTGTGTGCTCGGAGGGCTATACGTCAAGCCTGGCGGCAGCTGCGCTGCTGGACATTGGCCTGCACCGCGCCACGGACGTCATCGGCGGCTACCACGCGCTGGCGGGTGCCGGTGTGCTGGGTCAACTAGCCGGTGGTTCCGTCGACCCAGGAGTGCTGGCGAACGCCGGAACGACTCCTCGCCGCTGGATCTAGCTACCCGGTGGAGGTGGCATCGGAGTGGAGCAGTGGCCGCAGCTTGTTGGTCTTCTCCTGCGTCCAACCGGGCGGCGACAGCACAGCGGCCCAGCCGTCGGCCGCGTCGGCGACATAGTGGTGACCATGTCCGGGCGGTACATCCACGGCCACCGCCATGTCAGCCGAGACCTGCAGGAACGTCACCACCGGGATCCAATGTGTTTGGGGCAGCACGTCGTAGCCCCGTTTTTCACGCAGCCAGTCCGGTCTTTTGAACGGCAGGTCGGGGGTCCACCAGGCGATCGGATCCGAGGCGTGCTGCAGATACACCACCCGCGGTCTGCCCCACGGTGCGTTAGGGCGCTGCAAATCGCTTGGGCGGGTGACGAACCGGACGTTATAGCCGTCGTCGTAGATGGGCAGCCACTCCGGCGAACCGCGATCGCGAGTCGCCGTCAGCTGGGTCCAAATGGTGTTTTGGAATGTCGGTCCGCTGAATAATGCGCCATCGGTGCGGGCGAGGACGTTGTTGAGGCTCATGAACGGAGCCTCGCCGCCGAACGATCCCAGACTTTCGCCGAACACGACGAGCTTGGGGCGTTGCGACTCGGGTATTTGCCGTACCAATTTGTCGACCGCCTCGAACAGTGCCTGACCGGCGTGCCGGGCATTCTCCTTGTCCACCAGAAAGGACAGCCAGCTGGGCAGAAACGAATACTGCATGCTCACGATCGCAGTGTTGCCGTTGTACATGTACTCGAGCGCATCGGCTTCCGCCTCGTTGATCCAGCCGGTGCCGGTGGTGGTGCCGACCGCGACGACGGCCCGTTGTAGTCCGCCGGTGCGCTGTAGTTCACTCGCCGCCAGGTCCGCGGTCGCCGTGATGCCGTCGGCGGAGTTCAGCCCCGCGTAGGCCCGGATCGGCTCGGTGGCCGGGGTTCCGTTGAACGCGGTGAGTTCGTCAACGGTCGGGCCGGCTTCCACGAAGATTCGGCCTTGGTGGCCCAGAGAGTCCCACGACACCAGCGACTGTGGGCCCCCCGATCGCAGTGGGGTGTTCGGTGGTGCGGTGTCGGGATTCTTTTCGTTGTTGACCGAGGCGAAGGTGTTGTTCATAGTCCGCATCGCGAACTTGAGCACGACGCCGTTCAGCAGTGCGATGGTCAGCGCTACCAGCAGGCACACCACAATGGTGGCTGAGACGCGGAACGGTGCGATCCGATCAACCTGCCCCACCAGAAAACTGACGAGTCTGCGGGTGCCCTGGCCGAATTCGACCAGCGTGAACAGCACCACCAGCGACAGCGCCGCGGCCAGCGGGTAGTCGTACCACTTCAGGTGCTGCACCCCCATCAGGTCGCGCACATCGTCTTGCCAGACATGGAACCAGATCGCCATCACGACCATGCCGAGCGCGCCGATCGCGATGAGAATCCGCCAGGCCCAGCGAGGCGCCGCCGGGCTGGGATCCTTTGCGCGCATGTAGCGGACCAGCCAGACGGCGAAGACGCCCAGGCCATAGCCGATGGCGCCGGAGATCCCGCTGACCAGCCCCTGAAACAACGCACTGCGTGGCAGCAGCGACGGAGTCATTGAAAACCAGATGAAAATCAGGCCGACCGCGGTGCCGGTGAAGGTGTAATGGCGAATCCACCACCCGCGGCGGGCCAGTTGTGGCTCGGGCGTTTCGGTTTCGGTGGGTTCAGGGGGCGCTTCGGCGTCAGCGGATTCCTCTGTGCCGGCCGCTGGTTGGTGGCTGGCATCGGTGTTGGTCGCAGAACCCGGTTCGCTCATCGAAAGCGTCCTACCGGTGAGTGAAGTTGGGAGTGCGCTTCTCGATGAATGCCGCCATTCCCTCGGACTGGTCCTCGGTCGCGAAGGTCGAGTGGAACAGCCGGCGTTCGTAGAGAAGTCCTTCGGACAGGGTGGATTCGAAAGCGCGATTGACGGCTTCTTTGGCCATCCGGGCAGCTGAGCGCGACATTTGCGAAATGGTGGTGGCTACGGCCTTGGCCTCGGTCAGCAGGTCGTCGGCCGGCACCACTCGCGAAACCAGGCCGCTTCGTTCAGCTTCGGCGGCGTCGATGGTGCGCCCGGTCAGGATGAGGTCCATGGCCTTGGCCTTGCCGATGGCCCGGGTCAGGCGCTGCGAGCCGCCCATGCCCGGCAGCACACCGAGTTTGATCTCTGGCTGGCCGAACTTTGCCGTGTCGGCCGCGATCAGCAGGTCGCACATCATCGCGAGCTCGCAGCCACCGCCGAGTGCGTGCCCGGCCACTGCAGCGATCGTCGGGGTGCGGACGGCGGCCAGTTTGCCCCAGGTGGCAAAGAAGTCGGCCCCGAACGCGTCGGCGAACGTCAAGCCGGCCATTTCCTTGATGTCGGCACCGGCAGCGAACGCCCTGGCTGAACCGGTGATGATGATCGCCCCAATACCGGGATCGTTGTCTAATTCGGTTGCCGCACTGGTGACTTCGTTCATCACCTGGCTGTTGAGCGCGTTGAGCGCCTGCGGTCGGTTCAGCGTGATGATCCCGACTCGCTGATCGCGCTCGACGAGGATGGTTTCGTACTTCGTGTCTGTCACCGAACCACCTTTCTAGAAACTCAAGTCGTCGTCGACCGGCGTGAAATACGCGTCGACGTCAGCCGCGGTGATTTCGGCCAGCGTCGCCGGCGACCACTTCGGATTGCGATCTTTGTCGATGATCTGCGCGCGGATGCCCTCCACCAGGTCGTGTGAGCGCAGCGACCCGCACGACACCCGATAGTCTTGGATCAGAACATCTTCCAGCGTATCCAGCTTGGCCGCCCGACGCACCGCCTCCAACGCCACCGACACCGCGATGGGGGAGCGGGTGGCGATCAGGTTGGCCGCGTCGTTGGCAAGTCCGGCTTCAGGACCCCGGTGTCCCCGCAGAGCAGCGACGATGTCTTCGGCAGTGTCACCCGCAAAGCACTCGTCGATCCAATCACGCTGTGCGGCAAGGGTACTCGGCGGAGGTTCGATAGCATGGCCGGCCAGCGCGCTCTCGACGCCGTCGGCGATGATCGCTGCGGTAAACGCGTCGAGTTCGCTGTGCGGCACGTAGTAATCGGCGAATCCGATTGCGATAGCGTCGGCGCCGGAAAACGTCGCTCCGGTCAGGGCGGCGTAAAGACCCAGCGTGCCGGGTGCCCGGGACAGCAGAAACGCCCCGCCGACGTCAGGGATGAACCCGATGCCCACCTCGGGCATCGCGACTTTCGAGGTTTCGGTCACCACCCGGGTGTTCGCGTGCGCACTCACGCCGATGCCGCCGCCCATCACGATGCCGTCCATCAACGACACGTACGGCTTTGCGAACCGCCCGATCTGGCCGTTGAGCAGATACTCGTCACGCCAGAATCGCCGCGCCTCGACCCCGTCCGTGCGGGCACTGTGGTAGACCGCGACCACGTCGCCGCCGGCACACAATCCGCGTTCGCCGGCTCCGGACAGCACCACCGCGCGCACCGCGTCATCGTCTTCCCAGCGGGTGAGTACGTCGCTCATCGCGTCCACCATCTGCTGGTTCAGCGAGTTGATCGCCTTGGGGCGGTTAAGCGTAATCAGGCCGACGTCACCGTCGACACGGGTCAGGACCTCATCGGATTCGTCAGTCACGCCCACCGTCACGCCCCAGCCTCCCATCGCCGGAATCCGTCCCCAGAATGCTGCCTAGCAGGCTGCCCAGCCTTGACCAGCAATCTAGATCGTTACCAGCGAAGCGGTACCCGCGGGTAAGGTTTATCTTTGACCCGACGACAGCATCCGAGGCCGGAATTACCCAGAAAACAGCAGGTCGGCTGGGAACCTGGGCGGGCCACTGATCGTTGAGCATGTGTTCGCACAGCTCGAAGCCACAGCCATAAGAGAGGATCCGACGGTGCGGGAGACAAGTAACCCGGTATTTCGTTCGCTGCCTAAGCAGAGGGGCGGATACGCGCAATTCGGCACTGGCGCGGCCCCGATGCAGGGGTACCAAACAGGCCCCTACGCGGCTCCATACCAAGAGACCAGAGCTTCCCGTCCGCTGACCATCGACGACGTCGTCACCAAGACCGGCATAACGCTGGCCGTGTTGGCGGCGACCGCCGTCGTCTCCTACTTCCTGGTGGAGTCGAATCGCGCTCTCGCCATGCCGTTGACCCTGGTCGGCGCGCTCGGTGGGTTGGGGCTGGTGCTGGTCGCGACCTTCGGCCGCAAGCAGGACAGCCCGGCGATCGTGCTCAGCTACGCCGTTCTCGAGGGACTGTTCCTTGGCGCCATCTCGTTCGCCTTTGCGAACTACTCGGTGTCGAGCACCAACGCAGGTGTGCTGATCGGCGAGGCCGTCCTGGGCACCTTCGGTGTTTTCTTCGGCATGCTCGTGGTCTATAAAACCGGCGCCATCCGGGTCACGCCCAAGTTCACCCGAATGGTGGTTGCCGCGTTGTTCGGCGTGCTGTTCCTGATGCTCGGCAATTTCGTGCTGGCGATGTTCGGTGTCGGCGGCGGTGCAGGCCTGGGCCTGCGCAGTGGCGGGCCATTGGCGATCATCTTCTCGCTGGTGTGCATTGGCATCGCGGCGTTCAGCTTCCTGATCGACTTCGATGCGGCGGACCAGATGGTCCGCGCCGGAGCGCCGGAGAAGGCGGCATGGGGTATCGCCCTGGGCCTGACCGTGACCCTGGTCTGGCTGTACATCGAGATCTTGCGTCTGCTCAGTTACCTACAGAACGACTAGCCACCCGCTCGCGGGGGAGTACCCCAAGCTTGACGGGAAAAACCGGCACGCCGACTGGCGTGCCGGTTTTTGTGCGATGAGATCCGCTAGCTGAGCCGTTCGATCACCATCGCCATGCCCTGGCCGCCGCCGACACACATGGTTTCCAGACCAAACGTCTTGTCGTGCGTCTGGAGGTTGTTCAGCAGCGTGGTGGCGATGCGTGCGCCGGTCATGCCGAACGGGTGGCCCAGCGCGATCGCTCCGCCGGACACATTCAGCTTGTCCTCGTCGATGCCCAACTCGCGGGCCGAGCCCAGCACCTGCACCGCGAACGCCTCGTTGATCTCGAACAGGTCGATGTCATTGATCGACATGCCCGCTCGTTCCAGTGCCTTCTTGGACGCCTCGATCGGGCCCAGCCCCATGATCTCCGGCGAAAGGCCGCTGACTCCAGTCGAAACAATGCGGGCCAGCGGTGTCAGGCCGAGTTCTTTGGCTTTCGTATCGCTGGTGATCACCAATGCGGCGGCGCCGTCGTTGAGTGGACAGGCATTCCCTGCGGTCACGGTGCCGTTGGGCCGAAACACCGGTTTGAGCTCGCGGACCTTCTCGTAGGTGGTACCCGGCCGTGGGCCGTCGTCGGTGCTCACCGTGGTGCCGTCCGGGAGAGTGACCGGACAGATCTCGCGCTCGAAGAACCCGCTCTTGATCGCCTCCTCGGCCCGGTTCTGGCTGCGCACCCCCCAGTGGTCCTGGTCTTCGCGGCTGATGCCGGTGAGGATGGCGACGTTTTCAGCGGTTTGGCCCATCGCGATGTAGACGTCGGGAAGTTTCCCGTCAGCGCGGGGATCGTGCCATTCGTCGGCGCCCGCGGCCGCGGCGGCCGAGCGTTCCTGGGCTTCGTCGAACAGCGGGTTCTTGGTGTCCGGCCACGAGTCGGAGTTGCCTTTGCCGAACCGGGACACGGTCTCCACGCCCGCGGAGATGAACGCGTCGCCCTCACCGGCCTTGATCGCATGAAAAGCCATCCGCGTGGTCTGCAGCGACGACGAGCAATACCGGTTGACGGTGGTGCCCGGCAGGAAGTCGTAGCCGAGTTGGACGGTGACGACGCGCGCCATATTGAAGCCGGACTCACCGCCCGGTAGGCCGCAGCCCAAGATGAGGTCGTCGATCTGGTGCGGGTTCAGCGCAGGCACTTTGTCGAGCGCGGCGCGAACCATCTGGACGGCCAGGTCGTCGGGTCGCATGCTGACCAGCGACCCCTTCATGGCACGGCCGATCGGCGACCGGGCAGTTGAGACGATGACGGCTTCAGGCATGACGATTCCCTCCGATGGGATGCGGGCTCACTCAATAAACGGGTGGTACTCCACCCCGAGGGGCTAGCACAAATCTAGTCGCTACCCATTGGTTGGCATGACGACGGGGCAGATGACCCGGGCACCGGGCGCCGCCACAGCCGCGACATCACGCTCAGCCGCGTGTGGCCACTACCGAGCGCGGGCGTGCTGGATGCTGCCGACGGGTGGAACACCGGGCTCTCGACCTTTTCGCCCAGCGCATCGCACAGCGCCACCAGCAGCTGAGCCGCCGCCAGCGCATATGTGGTAGGCGAGGGGTGATAGCCGTCGGCGGAGAACATCAGCTCGGGCGTGGCCCGGAATTGGGGTGCCAGCAGATTCGCCAGCGGTACCGGCACACCGCCGGCCGACTTCACGGCCGCGGTCTGGGCGCGGGCGAGCTGCAAACCTCGCGCGTGTACCAGCGAGCGAAGCGGCTGAGGGATGGCGGTGATGACGCCCAGATCCGGGCAGGTGCCGACGACCACCACCGCACCGCGGGCGCGCAACTTGCGCACCGTCATGCCCAGCCGTCGCGCAGAATGGCTGATGCCGTTGAGGGCGGTCACGTCGTTGGCGCCGATCATCATCACGGCCGCGTCCGGCGGCGGTCCGGCCACGAACATCGCATCGACTTGGCCGCAAACGCCTTTCGAGGTGGCGCCGACGATGGCCTTGGTGCTCAATCGGACGCGCTTGCCGGTCTGCTCGGCGAGGCCGCGGGCGATCAGCACGCCCGGCACTTCTTCGGCGCTCATGCAGCCGTAACCGGTGGCCGTCGAGTCCCCGAAGATCATCAGGTGCAGGTCCACGGGCATGCCGCGCCGCCACCGTGCCACCGGCCCGCCGCCCCGGGTGTAAACGCCGTCAGCACGTGGCGGGATGTCCCACGACTTCGGGATGACGGTGCGCGCGTGTGTCGCCTGGCCAACCAGCAGGTTGCGTGCGCCCAAGTAGGCCGTACCTGTCGAGGCAAGTGCGCCTGCTGTGGCCAGAGCGATCGTCGAACGACGTGGCACCCGTATGGTCACGGGATCATCTTAGATCCGCTTCGGTGTTTGCGCGGGCGGCTGATGAACAATGTGATCACGTTGTGAATCAAATGTGGTATCAAATCAGGTTCTTCAAACGTTGTACTCAGAAATGCCTGTCAAGCTAAGTCCAAGGGGTTGGCTGAACGCCTCGGCGAACGGGCTGAACCAGACGCTTAGCCGCCTCGTCACATGCTGTATCGGACTACAAAGACGTAGGAAGTGTTGAGCATGACCGCACCTAGTAAGGTATCCGGCTCGCCCCGAAATACCATTCGCCCTTATGACGTCCTCAAGGCACGTAGAGTTGAGGCACGCAGATTTGCCATCAGCGACGGCGCACCGGTCGAGGTCCTCGAATCCGGGCCAAGCGTTGCTGCGCGAGCAGCTACCCTCGCCTCACGACTGACGATCCGGCCGATTCTGGCCACCGGCAGCTACGCCCCTAATCTGCCATGGCCGTGGGGTCTCATTGACCTCGCGTTCCGGGTTCTGCTCCCGGTGTCGGCCACCGTCCGGGAGACGGTGAACTTGCCAAATGCTTCGGCACAGTTGGTGCGCGCCCCCGGAGTGCTGCCCGCGGACGGCACGCGACGGATGGTTCTCTACTTCCACGGCGGAGCGTTCTTGACCTGTGGAGCAAACTCGCATGGGAGAATCGTCGAAGCGATTTCAAAGTTTGCTGACTCACCCGTCCTCGTGGTGAACTATCGGCTGCTGCCCGAGCACTCGGTCGGAATGGCGCTCAACGACTGTCACGACGCCTACCAATGGCTACGGTTGCGTGGATACGAGCCCGACCAGATCGTGCTGGCCGGCGACTCCGCGGGCGGGTATCTCGCACTCACCCTCGCACAACGTCTGCAGGAGGTGGGCGAGGAACCGGCGGCGCTGGTAGCGATCTCGCCGCTGCTGCAGCTAGCAAAGGAATTCAAGCAGGCCCATCCCAACATCAAGACCGACGCGATGTTTCCCGCGAAGGCGTTTGATGCGCTCGTCGAGTTGGTTGCTAGCGCAGCCGAGAAGAACAAAGTCGACGGCAAGCCCGAGGAGATCTACGAGCCCTTGGAGCACATCAAACCTGGGCTGCCACGGACGCTGATCCACGTTTCCGGATCCGAGGTGTTGCTGCACGACGCGCAGTTGGCGGCAAGCCGGCTGGCGGCGGTTGGTGTGCCGGCCGAAGTACGGGTCTGGCCCGGACAGGTCCACGACTTCCAGCTGGCCGCGCCGATGGTGCCGGAGGCAGTCCGTTCGCTGCGTCAGATCGGGGAGTACATCCGCGAAGCCACCGGCTAGCGCATCTGTTCTCCGGCCGCAGACCGGCCTTTCCCAAGCCAGTTAAGTGCATGCAGAGTGCGTGTGCACGGCCCGAAATCGCCTGAGACGATGAACGTATGCGAATCGCGCAGCACATCAGTGACCTCATCGGCGGTACGCCACTGGTTCGCCTGAACTCCGTCATCCCCGCCGGTGCCGGCACTGTCGTGGCAAAGGTCGAATATCTTAACCCGGGTGGCAGCTCCAAGGACCGGATTGCAGTGAAGATGATCGAAGCCGCCGAGGCCAACGGGCTGCTGAAGCCGGGTGGCACCATCGTCGAACCCACATCAGGTAACACCGGTGTCGGCCTCGCTCTGGTCGCCCAACACCGGGGCTACAAGTGCGTGTTCGTCTGCCCCGACAAGGTCAGCGAGGACAAGCGGAATGTGCTGCTCGCCTATGGCGCCGAGGTAGTCGTATGCCCGACGGCGGTGCCGCCCGAGGACCCGGACAGCTACTACAGCGTTTCTGACCGGTTGGTCAGAGAGATCGACGGCGCTTGGAAGCCCGACCAGTACGCCAACCCAGCAGGCCCGGCCAGCCACTACGAGACGACCGGTCCAGAGATTTGGGCCGACACCGACGGCAAAGTCACCCATTTCGTCGCAGGCATCGGCACCGGTGGGACGATCACCGGCGCCGGTAGCTACCTCAAGGAGGTGTCCGGCGGCCGACCAGAAGGACCGGTACGCATAGTCGGCGCCGACCCCGAAGGTTCGGTGTATTCGGGCGGCAGTGGCCGGCCCTACCTGGTCGAGGGGGTCGGCGAGGATTTCTGGCCGGCGGCGTATGACCCCACGGTGTGCGACCAGATCATCGCGGTGTCTGACTCCGACTCGTTCAACATGACCAGGCGGCTGGCCCGTGAAGAAGCCATGCTGGTCGGCGGCTCGTGCGGAATGGCGGTGGTAGCCGCGGTGAAAGTGGCCGAGGAGGCCGGGCCCGATGCGTTAGTCGTCGTCTTGCTGCCGGACGGCGGCCGCGGCTACATGTCGAAAATCTTCAATGACGCGTGGATGTCGTCATACGGCTTCCTGCGCAGCCGCCTCGACGGGTCGCCCGAAGAGTCCACGGTCGGCGACGTGCTGCGCGGGAAGTCCGGCGCGCTGCCCGACCTGGTACACACCCATCCGTCCGAGACAGTGCGCGACGCCATCGGCATTCTGCGTGAGTATGGGGTGTCCCAGATGCCCGTGGTCGGCGCCGAGCCCCCGGTGATGGCCGGCGAGGTCGCCGGCAGCGTCTCCGAACGCGAACTACTGTCGGCCGTCTTCGAAGGTCGCGCCAAATTGGCCGACGCTGTCTCGGAGCACATGAGCCCGCCGCTGCCGATGATCGGCGCCGGTGAGTTGGTCAGTGCGGCCGGTAAGGCGTTACGCGACTGGGATGCGTTGATGGTGGTGGAAAAAGGTAAACCAGTCGGGGTCATTACCCGGTATGACTTGTTGGGCTTCCTCTCCGACCCGCCGCGGCGACGTTAGCGGAGCAATCGAGCCGCAAATTAGCTTGGCTACCAACAGATAAGGGTGGCATCCCATACCCCTGGAGGACTCTGGGACATCGCCCAACACGGCGCCATTGTGGTGTGACGAAGGTCTCGCCCGGCCACTCCGCGAACCCGGTCCTCAGGTACTGTAGTGCGGCCTAGTTCAGCTAGTCCGCAGTGGAAGGGTTGCCCATGACCGATCAGCCGCCGCCCGGCGAGTCTCACCTGCCACCCCCGCCACCGCCTGGGGCATCTGGTGGGCATGAGCCGCCATCTGGTGGGCATGAACCCCCGCCCCCTCCTTCGGCGCCCGGCGGCGGTTCCTACCCTCCGCCGCCTCCGCCGCCCGGCGGCGGTTCCTTCCCCCCGCTCCCTCCTTCGGCGCCCGGCGGCGGTTCCTACCCTCCGCCGCCTCCGCCGCCCGGCGGCGGTTCCTACCCTCCGCCTCCTCCGCCTTCCGGTGGGTACGCGCCGCCACCACCCGGGCCGGCGATCCGCACTCTGCCGACGCAGGAGTACACGCCGTGGCTCACCCGGGTGCTGGCGTTCATCATCGACATCCTCCCGTACGTCATCGTGCTCGGTATGGGTGGAGGGATCATGGTTGCCACCCAGCAGACGTCCTGCATCACTGACATCACGCAATACGCCGTCAACCAGTACTGCGCTACCCAAAACTCGACCATCGGCATGGTGGCGCAGTGGTTGGCGCAACTGGTGGGGCTGTTCTACTTGATCTGGAACTACGGCTACCGCCAGGGCACTACCGGGTCGAGCCTCGGCAAGTCGGTCATGAAGTTCAAGGTGGTCAGCGAGGTCACCGGGCAGCCCATCGGTTTCGGGATGTCCGTCGTGCGCTTTCTCGCGCACTTCGTCGACGCGATCATCTGCTTCATTGGTTTCCTTTTCCCGCTGTGGGACACCAAGCGGCAGACTCTGGCGGACAAGATCATGACAACGGTCTGCCTGCCGATTCCACAGGGCTGAACGTCGACTGATGGTCAGGACGCATCACGGCGTCCGCCACAGCGGCCGTCGTTAGGCTTGTCGTCGATGAGCGGAGACCACCAGGGGCATCACGGGTTCACCGGACTGGCCACCAAAGCTATTCACGCCGGCTACCGCCCGGATCCGGCGACCGGGGCGGTGAACGCGCCGATCTACGCCAGCAGCACATTCGCCCAAGATGGTGTCGGGGTGCTGCGCGGCGGATTTGACTACGCACGCACCGGCAACCCGACCAGGGCGGCGCTGGAGGCCTCGCTGGCGGCCGTCGAAGAGGGCAGCTTTGGGCGGGCGTTCAGTTCCGGGATGGCCGCGGGCGACTGTGCCCTGCGGGCAATGCTGCGGCCCGGCGACCACCTGATCATCCCCAATGACGCCTACGGCGGCACGTTCCGGCTGATCGACAAGGTCTTCACCCAGTGGAATGTCGAGTACACGCCAGTGGCGCTGTCTGATCTGGACGCCGTTCGCGCCGCGATCACGCCGCAGACCCGGCTGGTTTGGGTGGAAACACCGACCAATCCGTTGCTCGTCATCGCCGATATCGCGGCCATTGCCGAGATTAGTCGGCAAAATTCCGCAAAAGTGTTGGTGGACAACACCTTTGCGTCACCCGCGCTGCAGCAGCCGTTGACGTTGGGCGCCGATGTCGTGCTGCACTCGACCACCAAGTACATCGGCGGCCACTCCGACGTGGTGGGCGGCGCATTAGTCACCAACGACGAAGAGCTGGACAGCGCTTTCGGTTTCCTGCAGAACGGGGCCGGCGCGGTGCCAGGCCCGTTCGACGCCTACCTGACGATGCGCGGCCTGAAGACCTTGGTGCTGCGGATGCAGCGACATGGCGAAAACGCCTTGGCCGTGGCGGAATTCCTCGCCGAGCATCCCGCGGTGAGCACGGTGTTTTATCCGGGTCTGCCCAACCACCCCGGGCATGAGATTGCCGCGCGGCAGATGCGGGGCTTCGGCGGCATGGTTTCAATACGGATGCGAGCCGGCCGCCGAGCCGCCCAGGATCTGTGTGCCAGGACCAGGGTGTTCATCTTGGCTGAATCCCTGGGTGGGGTTGAGTCACTGATCGAGCATCCCAGCGCCATGACGCACGCGTCGACGGCCGGTTCGCAATTGGAAGTACCTGACGACTTGGTGCGGCTTTCGGTGGGTATCGAGGATGTCGCCGACCTGCTGGGCGATCTCGAACAAGCCCTGGCTTAGTCCCTTGGGGTCCCTGGGACGTCGCGGCAGCTAAGAGTGATACGGCTCCGCGCTGACCAACGTGACCTCGACGGTGTTGCCGTTGGGCACCGTGTAGCTGCGGGTCTCACCCACCTTGGCGTCGATCAGGGCGCCACCCAGCGGTGAGTTCGGCGAATAGACCTCGAGCTTGCCGTCGTTGACGCCCTCCTGGCGGGTGGCGATCAGGAACGTCTCGGTGTCGGACTTGTCGCCGTTGTAGTAGACCTTGACCACCGAACCGGGCAGCGCGACGCCGGACTGCTTGGGCGCCTCGCCGACCTTGGCATTGTTGAGCAGGTCCTGCAGCTGGCGGATGCGGGCCTCTTGCTGGCCCTGCTCTTCGCGGGCGGCGTGGTATCCGCCGTTCTCGCGCAGGTCTCCCTCCTCGCGGCGGTCGTTGATCTCCGCGGCGATGATCGGACGATTCGCGATCAACTGGTCGAGCTCGGCCTTGAGTCGGTCATGTGACTCCTGGGTCAGCCAGGTGACCTGAGTATCCGTCATCTCGTCGCGCTCCTCATGTTGTCGTTCCGCGTATCCGCGTAAGCTTCTGAACCCCGCTGCGGGGAGTGTCCGGGTCCGAGCCCGTGTACTGCCGCTCCGTTCTGCTCACGGCCTTTAATGCAGCAATACACGGTCCCACCAGGAACCGTGCATTCATCCATGTTACCACCGCGGAAACAGTTGATGACGGCATTCGCAGTTCTCCCTTTGTCGTGCGGTCAGGCCGCACGCAGATAGCCGGGCACGTCGGTGCCGCAGCCGTAGATGTCTGCCATCAGCGGCGGTTGGGAGGATTTCACCGTCGTCGTCACCTGCACCGTGGCCGCCTCGGATGGCGGGACCAGCACCTCTCGTCTGCCTGTCTCGCTGCCGTCTTTGGCCCGAACCCGCACGATGCAGTCCACCGGCCGCGACGGGTCGGATCGCGTCACGCTGATCGTTACCGACGCCGTCTCGTTGTCGATCACGCGATAGCCGGCCAGCGAGCCGGCGACTTCGCTGGTGCCCAGCCGGTGGTAGCCGACGACGGCGACGACGATGCCGGCCGCAACGACCAGCACGCCAAGCGCGATGGCCACGCGACGCCGCGACACGCGGGACAGTCGCGAACGCCCGTAGCGGGCCTCGGGACGCGGAATGGAAGCCTCGGTCATGCCTGTTTATGCCTGGACTGTCGGCTGCCGGAGCCCGGCCGGCAGGATGCAACGATCGGGAACTGGAATTATAGGGTCAAACCGGCCGACCGGCAGACCGACAAGGGGGCACGTGAGCGAACTGCGGTTGATGGCGGTGCACGCCCACCCCGACGACGAGTCCAGCAAGGGTGCGGCCACCCTTGCCCGCTACGCCGACGAGGGCCATCGGGTGCTGGTGGTGACGCTGACCGGCGGCGAACGCGGCGAAATTCTCAACCCGGCGATGGACCTGCCCGACGTGCATGGACACATCGCCGAGATCCGCCGCGACGAGATGGCGAAGGCCGCCGAGATCCTCGGTGTGGAGCACGCCTGGCTCGGCTTCGTCGACTCCGGCTTGCCGAAGGGCGACCCGCCGCCACCGCTGCCCGAGGACTGCTTCGCGCTGGTGCCGCTGGAGGTGTCCATCGAGGCGCTGGTGCGGGTGGTCCGCGAGTTCCGGCCGCACGTGATGACCACCTACGACGAGAACGGCGGCTACCCGCATCCCGACCACATTCGCTGCCACCAGGTTTCGGTCGGTGCCTTCGAGGCGGCCGGCGACTATCGCCGCTTCCCGGACGCCGGCGAGCCGTGGACGGTGTCCAAGCTGTACTACATCCACGGCTTCCTGCGGGCGCGGATGCAGTTGCTCCACGACGAATTCGTCAAACACGGTCAAGAAGGCCCGTTCAAGAAGTGGCTCGAGCACTGGGATCCCGAGCACGACCCGTTCGAGTCCCGGGTGACGACGCGCGTCGAGTGCTCGGCGTATTTCAGCCAGCGCGACGACGCGCTGCGGGCGCACGCCACCCAGATCGACCCGAACCACGACTTCTTCGCCGCTCCGATCTCATGGCAGCAGCGGCTGTGGCCGACCGAGGAATTCGAGCTGGCCCGCTCGCGTGTCCCCGCCCGGCTGCCCGAGGACGATCTGTTCGCCGGAATCGAGAACAACGGGTGAATAACCTTCTTCTCGCGGTGAGCGCCACGGTGTCGGCCGGTTGGCAGGCTGACGGCGCGCCGCATAACAATGGGCCCGATTTCGGCAAGGCCAGCCCGGTGGGGCTGCTGATCATCGTGCTGCTGTTGATCGCCACGCTGTTGCTGCTGCGGTCGATGAACCGGCAACTGAAGAAGGTCCCCAAAACGTTCGACCCCGAGCACCCCGAGCCCGATCAGGCCGCCGACGAGGGCACCGACACGGTCGGCGAGGCCCCCGAGCAAGCCCCTGGGCAGGCGAACGGATCGGCGCGGCCATCAGGACCCGGCGATGAGCCCGGCTGAATCTTCACAGACGAACACGCTCGGGCTGGCCACCAGCCCGTATTTGCGCCAGCACGCCGACAACCCGGTGCACTGGCAGCAGTGGACGCCGCAGGCACTGGCGGACGCGGCCGCGCGCGACGTGCCGATCCTGCTCTCCATCGGCTACGCCGCCTGCCATTGGTGTCACGTCATGGCCCACGAATCGTTCGAGGACGACGAGGTGGCCGCCGTGATGAACGCGGGATTCGTCTGCATCAAGGTCGACCGCGAGGAACGGCCGGACATCGACGCGGTCTACATGAACGCCACCGTCGCGCTCACCGGGCAGGGCGGTTGGCCGATGACGTGTTTCCTGACGCCCGACGGCCGGCCCTTCTTCTGCGGCACCTACTACCCGAAAGACGGCTTCCTGCAACTCCTTTCGGCGGTCTCCGACACCTGGCGGCAGCGCCGCGGCGAGGTCGAGGAGGCGTCCGACCAGATCGCCGACGAGTTGCGCAAGATGGCATCGGAACTGCCCGGCGGTGGCCCGGACGTGGCGCCGACGCTGTGCGACCACGCCGTCGCGGCGGTGCTGGCCGACCAGGACACGGTTCACGGCGGCTTCGGCGGCGCACCCAAATTCCCGCCGTCGGCGGTTCTCGAGGCGCTGCTGCGCAACTACGAGCGCACCGGGTCACCGGCGGCGTTGGAGGCGGTCTCGCGCACCGGCAACGCGATGGCCCGCGGCGGCATCTACGACCAACTCGCCGGCGGCTTCGCCCGCTACAGCGTCGACAACGCCTGGGTGGTACCGCATTTCGAGAAGATGTTGTACGACAACGCGCTGCTGCTGCGCGCGTACGCGCACTGGGCCCGGCGCACCGGAGATCCGTTGGCCCGCCGGGTCGCCGCCCAGACCGCGGCGTTCCTGCTCGACGAGCTGGCCGATGCCGGCATGTTCACGTCGTCGCTGGACGCCGACGCCGACGGTCGCGAGGGCTCGACTTATGTCTGGACGCCGGGGCAGCTGACCGAGGTGCTCGGCGCCGACGACGGCCGTTGGGCCGCAGCGGTTTTCGCGGTCACCCAGTCCGGCACATTCGAGCACGGGGCTTCGGTGCTGCAGCTGCCCGCCGACCCCGACGATCCGCAACGACTGGAACGCATCCGGACCGCGCTGCTGGCCGCCCGGCTCAGCCGGGCCCAGCCCGGACGCGACGACAAGGTCGTCACATCCTGGAACGGGCTGGCGATCACCGCGCTGGCCGAGGCCAGCGTGGCCTTGGAGAACCCGAGCTGGCGCGCGCCGCGCGGCGTTGCGCGACGGCGCTGCTGGACTTGCACGTCGTCGACGGCCGGCTGCGGCGCGCCAGCCTTGGCGGGGTGGTCGGCGACAGCGCCGCCATCCTAGAGGACCACGCGATGCTGGCCACCGGACTGCTCGTCGCTCTACCAGCTGACCGCCGACGAGGCCTGGCTGGCGGCGGCAACCGAGCTACTGGACACCGCGCTGCAGCACTTCGCCGACCCGCAGCGGCCGGGCCGCTGGTTCGACACCGCCGACGATGCCGAGCAGTTGATGCTGCGGCCCGCCGACCCGCTGGACGGGGCGACGCCGTCGGGCGCGTCGTCGATCACCGAAGCGCTGCTGACCGCGGCGCACCTGGTCGACGGTGAGCGCGCGGAGCGGTATCTGCAGGCGGCCGGCGACGCGCTGAGCGCGCATTCGGTGCTGCTCGCGCGCGCGCCGCGTTCGGCTGGACATTGGCTGGCCGTCGCCGAATCGGCGGTCCGCGGACCGCTGCAGATCGCGGTCGCCTGTAACCCGTCGCGGTCGACTCTGCTGGCCGACGCGCGCCGACTGGCGCCCGGCGGGGCGATCGTGGTAGGCGGCGAGATGGACTCGTCTGTGCTGCTGGTCGGCCGGGACCGGCTGGCCGATGCCGATGCCGCCTACATCTGCCGTGGACCGGTCTGCGACTTACCGGTCACCCGAGCAACGGAACTGGCGGCCGCCCTGGGCGTGCCCGGGTAGTAGCGTTGCGTCCGATGCCGAATGCCGCCGATAAGGCACAAGCGATCACTGACACGGTCAACCGCTACATCGAACTGGTCGGCAATGGCAGCGCCGACGACTTGGTCGAGTTGTACGCCGATGACGCCACCGTCGAGGACCCGGTCGGAGGCGAGGTGCATATCGGTCGTCAGGCGATCCACGGCTTCTATTCCTCGGTCAACGATGTGCAGCGCGAATGCGAGCTGGTATCGCTGCGGGTGGCCGGCAACGAGGCGGCTTTCCAGTTCCGGCTGACCGTGACCGCGGGCGAGCACCGGATGGTGATCGAGCCGATCGACGTGATGGTTTTCGACGAGGACGGCAAGGTCGCGGCGATGAAGGCCTACTGGTCAGCTGCCGACGTCACCCAGCTGTAGCGGCAGGTGGGGTACTCCCCCAGAGGGGGGACCCCCACCCCAGAGGGGGGACCCCCACCCGCTTGCGGGGGCCCAGCATCAAGCTGGATGGCCGACGTAAAAGACCGCGAGCCACATGGCGATGTAGTGGAGGATCGCCGCGATCGCTGTGAAGGCGTGGAAGAACTCGTGATAGCCGAACGTCCTGGGCCACGGGTCGGGCCACCGCAGCCCGTAGAGCAGCCCGCCGATGCTGTACAACCCGCCGCCGACAGCCAGCAGCACCATCGCGGCCACCCCGGCGACGTGGATGATCGTGGGGGCATACCACACCGCCACCCAGCCCAGCAGCAGATATAGCGGCACGCCCACCCAGCGCGGCGCCGACGGCCAGCACACCTTCAGCAGGGTCCCGGCCAGCGCACCGCCCCACACCATCCACAGCACCAGCTTTCCGGCGTCAGGGGGCATAGCCAGCCGGGCGAACGGCGTGTAGCTGCCAGCGATGAACACGAAAATCATCGAATGGTCGAGCCGCTTCATTCGCGTCCGGGCGGTGTCCGATTTCCAGTTGACCCGGTGGTAGGTGGCGCTGACGGCGAACATCGCCACGGTGGCCGCGGCATAGATCAGCGTCGCATGGCCGGCACGGGGCGATGCGACCGCCCACGACACCGACACCAGGGTCGCGCCGCAGATGATCGCCAGCCACGCGGAGTAGAAGTGGATCCAGCCGCGCATACGGGGCTTGGTCAGAACCTCGGCAGCACCTTCGACGAGCTGGTCGACGGTATTGCCCGGCGTGAGTGCCTGCGATTCGGGCTGTTTACCAGTGGCTGTGCTGGTCTGGCCGCTCATGTCTCCTGTTGCCTTGCCGTGAGATTGCTACTGGCTCTTATGGATCACAGTAGTCCGGAACGGTCACGACACGATGTCGGACGTGCGGTGACATTGCCGGAAATGCAACCCGGAATTTGTTGCCGGTAACAGTAGGGTGTTTCCTCGTGGAGATCATTCCGCCCCGGCTCAAGGAGCCGCTGTATAGGGTTTACGAGCTGCGGCTGAGGCAGGGTCTGGCCGCCGCGGAATCCAAACTGCCCCGTCATATCGCAGTCCTGTGCGACGGGAACCGGCGGTGGGCGCGCGACGCAGGCTACGACGACGTCAGCTATGGCTACCGGATGGGTGCCGCCAAGATCGCCGAGATGCTGCGCTGGTGCCAGGAAGCCGGCATCGAAATGACCACCGTCTACCTGCTATCCACCGAAAACCTGCAACGCGATCCCGACGAGTTGGCCGGACTCATCGAAATCATCACCGATGTCGTCGAGGAGATCTGCGCACCGGCGAATCACTGGAGTGTGCGTACCGTCGGGGACCTGGAGTTGCTTGGCGAGGAACCGGCCCGCCGGCTGCGCGGCGCGGTGGCATCCACGCCGGGCGTCGCACCTTTCCATGTCAACGTCGCAGTCGGCTATGGTGGTCGCCGGGAGATCGTCGACGCAGTACGTTCCTTGTTGAGCAAAGAACTTGCCAACGGCGCGACCGCCGAGGAGCTCATCGACGCGGTAACCGTCGACGCCATCTCCGAAAACCTTTACACCTCTGGGCAACCCGACCCTGACCTGGTGATCCGCACGTCAGGCGAGCAACGCCTGTCCGGATTTCTGCTGTGGCAAAGCGCGTACTCGGAGATGTGGTTCACCGAAGCGCACTGGCCCGCATTCCGCCGGGTCGATTTTCTGCGCGCGCTGCGTGACTACAGCATGCGGCATCGCCGATACGGCAAGTGACGGCGTGACAAACTAGTTGCATGGCTGCGCTGTCGGCGGTCGTGTTCACACTGAGCGGGTGGCTCGGGCTGTATCTGCTGGCCCGCGATCCGCGCAAGCCGGTTCTGGTGCTGGCTGCGATCGGACTGTGTGGTTTCGCGCTGGTGGTGGCGCTGGACGCGGTGCGCACAGCCAGCGCTGCGCACGCCCATTTGCTGAGCCGGCTGGAGATCTTCCTGGTGGCCGTCCCGAGCGTGGCATGGTTTGCAGTGCTCGTCGAGCTGTCCCGGCCGGGCGATCACTGGCGGGCCCGCACCCGGGAGCTGTTGCTCGTCGGCGGCGTCGGCGCGCTCACCCTGTTCGGCGCGATGATGGCCGGCAGCGTCGACGGCCCGCTGCGGGCGGGCCACGTGCTGATGTTCGCGGTGATCTCGATTTCCACGCTCGGCGCGATGATCGCTGCGCTGGTGCGCCCCGCGCAGCCGATGCCGGTCGCCGGCGTGGTCGTTGTCGCGACGCTGTTCTTCGCGCTGGGCAATGCCATCCTGATCATTCCGCTGGGCCTGCTGCCCAGCTGGCTGGCGCTGGCGTCCACGGGTTTCGACGTGCTGTTGCTGGGTGTGGCGGTGGCCTTGTGGGATGCCTTCGACGAGGGCCAGGCGCTGCGCGCCGACATGCTGCGCTCGTTCGCCGGCTCGATGGCGGTGGCGGTGCTGTTCGGTGGCCAGGCGCTGATCGGCTTGGCGGTGACGCGGCATGAGCCCGCCGCGCAGACCGCGCTGACCGTGCTGTTGTTCACCACCCTGGCGATCGCGATCACGGTGCAGGTGCTGGCCGATCCACTGGCCGGGGTGCTGGACCGGCTGGCCTTCTCGAAATCGCCCACGCTGCGCGCCGACCGGGCTGTGCTGCGGCACGCCGGGGCGGCCTTGCCGCTACGGTCGGTCGATCCCCTGGTCGACGTCGACGACGACACCTTCGCCAGGCTTACCCGCCGGGCGCTGGGCCACTACGGCGACCTGACCAGGCTGGTGGCCAGCCCGCTGACCGCGTTGCCGGTGATCGATAAGCGGCTGGCCGCGCGGGGCGCACCCGACCAACCGCTGGAACGGGCCAACGAACTCAAAGCCGTACTCGCCGACGCTATCGGGCGGCTCAAACCGCGCGACGCCGGCGAGTTCGGCACCACCGAGCAGTGGCGTTACTACAACTCGCTGTATTTCCCCTACGTCGCCGGGGTGCGCGCATACGCGCAGAACGCCACCGCCGCCGGATTGGATCCGACCGCCCGGCAAGCCTGGCAGTGGTTGGTGACTGAGGTTCCACAGCGTTCGCTGCACAACTGGCAGAACGCCGCGGCCCGGCTCATCGCCGCCGATCTGCGCGGGCGTGTCGCCGTCCCCAGCGACTAGCCCGGCGACCCCGGCTTTCGCATGACGCGGGTTGTCGAGAAGCGTGCATCGCCGAAGCGACCGCCATTTGATTCCTCCGATTCGGCCCCTCCGATGGGAATAGCCGGGAATAGGCGGAAGGAGTCCCTGGTCTTTCTATCCGTGGCAGCAGTTGGCAGTGCCACGAGTCGATATGGCAGTGCTCAGGCGGCACGCTCAAACCTGTTCGACCCAAACCGCCATCGCGAGGAGTAATCACATGACCGAAGTATCTGGTCTGAGAACCCGACCCCTGTACGACTCGACCGACTCGCTGCTGCGTTTCGCCATGCGTGCCGATGCCACGTTGACGGGATTGTGCGGTCTGGCCGTTGCCTTCGTCGCCGACCCGCTCTCGTCGCTGACCGGCCTGACGTCTGGCCAGGAATACGGTCTGGGCGCCTTCTTCGTGCTCTACGGCCTGGTGGTGTTCAGCCTCGCGGCGTTGCCGAACTTGCGCCGCGCCGGGACCGGCGTCATCGTGGCCAACATCGTCTACACCCTGGCCGCGATCGTGGCCGCTGAAGCAGTGCCCATGACCGCGACTGGGGTCGCCGCGACGCTGGCCAGTGGTGTGTACACCGCGGCGTTCGCCGGACTGCAGTACCTGGGAGTGCGTCGTCTGGCGACGTAACTTCCCTGCCCGCCGGTGCGGGGCGCCTCCGCTGCACATTGCGGTGGGGTCCCCGCATCGGCTTTTGGCGGTTCCGGTGCTACAGCTTGCGCAGGCGTAGCCGGTTGATGGAGTGGTCGGTGTCTTTGCGCAGCACCAGGGTGGCGCGGGGACGGGTGGGCAAAATGTTCTCGACCAGATTGGGCCGGTTGATCGACCGCCAGATCTCGCGTGCGGCCGCGACCGCCTTCGTGTCGTTCAGGGCCGAGTAGTGGTGGAAGTGCGACTCCGGGTCGGCGAACGCCGTGCTGCGCAGAGACAAGAACCGCGACACGTACCACTGCTCAATGTCTTCGATCCGGGCGTCCACATACAGCGAGAAGTCGAACAAGTCCGACACCATCAGGGTCGGACCGGTCTGCAAGACGTTGAGGCCCTCCAGGATCAAGATGTCGGGATGGCGGACCACGTGCTTGGCCCCGGGAATGATGTCGTATTTCAGATGCGAATACACCGGCGCGCATGCGTAGTCGGAACCGGATTTCACCGAGGTCACGAACCGCATCAGCGCCCGGCGGTTGTAACTTTCCGGAAAACCTTTGCGGTGCATGAGGTTTCGCCGATCCAGCTCGGCATTAGGGTAGAGAAAGCCGTCGGTGGTCACCAGGTCCACCCGGGGGTGGTGATCCCAGCGAGCCAGTAGCGCCTGCAGCACGCGGGCGGTCGTCGACTTGCCGACCGCCACGCTGCCGGCCACCCCGATGATGAATGGCACCGGCCGATCCGGGTTTTGTTGCGGTTCGCCGAGGAATTCCGCAGTGGCGGCAAATAGCCGCTGGTGGGCGGCGACCTGAAGATGAATCAGCCGGGCCAGTGGCAGGTAAACCTCTTCGACTTCGAGCAGGTCGATCTGCTCACCGAGACCGCGCAGGCCGACCAGTTCCTCTTCGGTGAGGGCCAGCGGCGTCGACATACGAAGCGCACGCCATTGCTTTCGGTCGAACTCGACATACGGGCTCGGCTCGCTAAGCCGCGGCATAGTGCCAGTGTTGCAGGGACAGTCGTGCGCCCGTCGGCTGGGCTTGCGAAAACGTAGTTCTGCTGGTGCTCGTACTGAGGCAGCCCTTACTTGAGCGGCACCGCTGGATAGACTGGCGCCCGTGACTGCCGCACCTGACGCTCGTACCTCCGCCTCCATAATGTCCGCCCCGCTCGCCGAGGTTGACCCCGATATCGCCGAGTTGCTGGACAAGGAACTGCGCCGGCAACGGGACACCCTGGAGATGATCGCTTCGGAGAACTTCGCGCCGCGCTCGATACTGCAGGCCCAGGGCAGCGTGCTGACCAACAAGTACGCCGAGGGTTTGCCCGGACGGCGCTACTACGGCGGTTGCGAGCACGTCGACGTCGTGGAGAACATCGCCCGCGACCGGGCCAAGGCGCTGTTCGGCGCCGAGTTCGCCAACGTCCAGCCGCATTCGGGCGCCCAGGCCAACGCCGCGGTGCTGCACGCGCTGATGTCGCCAGGGGAGCATCTGCTCGGCCTTGACCTGGCCAACGGCGGCCACCTGACGCACGGCATGAAGCTGAATTTCTCCGGCAGGCTGTATGACGCCGGCTTCTACAGCGTCGACCCGACGACGCATCTAGTCGACATGGACGCGGTGCGGGCCAAGGCACTCGAGTTCCGCCCCAAGGTCATCATTGCCGGCTGGTCGGCCTACCCGCGGATCCTCGACTTCGCGGCGTTCCGGTCGATCGCCGACGAGGTCGACGCCAAGCTGTGGGCGGACATGGCGCACTTTGCCGGCCTGGTGGCTGTTGGGTTGCACCCATCGCCGGTGCCGCACGCGGACGTGGTGACCACGACTGTGCACAAGACGCTCGGCGGCGCCCGTTCCGGCATGATCCTGGGCAAGCAGGAGTACGCCAAGGCCGTCAACTCCGCAGTGTTTCCCGGCCAGCAGGGCGGACCGCTCATGCACGTCATCGCGGGCAAGGCGGTCGCGCTCAAGATCGCCACCACCCCCGAATTTGCCGACCGTCAGCGGCGCACGCTGTCCGGCGCCCGCATCATCGCCGATCGGCTGCTGGCTCCCGATGTCAGCAAGGCCGGTGTCTCGGTGGTCAGCGGCGGTACCGACGTCCACTTGGTGCTGGTAGACCTGCGCGACTCTCCGCTCGACGGCAAGGCTGCCGAGGATCTGCTGCACGAGATCGGCATTACGGTCAACCGCAACGCGGTGCCCAATGACCCCCGGCCGCCGATGGTGACCTCGGGCTTGCGGGTGGGAACACCGGCGCTGGCGACCCGCGGCTTCGGTGACGCCGAGTTCAGCGAGGTTGCCGACATCGTCGCCACGGCCCTGGTGGCAGGCACTGCGGCGGACGTGCCGGCGCTGCGGCAACGGGTGACGCGGCTGGCCAGGGACTTCCCGCTCTACGAGGGACTCGAGGACTGGACGCTGGTCGATCGCTAAGTCGGCAATCGGGCCGCGACGCGCGCCGCCTGATTTCACGAAACCTGTGTACGCGGGTTACAGTTACCGCATGGCACAGAAACCTGTCGCTAATGCGCTGACCCTGGAACTCGAGCCGGTTGTGGAAGTGACCATCAAACACCACCTCGACACCGAGGACATCTGGTTCGCCCACGACTACGTGCCGTTCGACCGGGGCGAGAATTTCGCCTTCCTCGGCGGACGCGATTGGGACCCATCCCAGATGACGCTGCCCAGGGCCATCACCGACGCCTGCGAGATCCTGCTGTTACTCAAGGACAACCTCGCCGGCCATCACCGCGAGCTCGTCGAGCACTTCATTCTCGAGGAGTGGTGGGGTCGCTGGCTGGGCCGATGGACCGCAGAGGAGCATCTGCACGCTATCGCGCTGCGGGAATACCTGGTGGTGACCCGAGAGGTCGACCCGACCGCCAACGAGGAGGCGCGAGTCCAGCACGTGATGAAGGGCTACCGCGGCGACATGTACACACAGGTCGAAACCCTGGTGTACATGGCGTTCACCGAGCGCACCCACGGCGTTTTCTGCCGCAACCTGGGCGCGCAGATCGAGGAGCCCGTCCTGGCCGGACTCGTCGATCGGATCGCCAGGGACGAAGCGCGTCACGAGCAGTTCTTCGCCAAACTCGTCGCGCACTGCCTCGAATACACCCGCGATGAGACGATCGCGGCTATTGCCGCGCGTGCGGCGGACCTCCAAGTCGTCGGCGCCGACATCGACGTCTACCAGGACAAGGTGCAGAAGGTCGCCGACGCGGGCATTTTCGGTCCAGCCGAGCTGCGGCAGGTCATCTCCGACCGCATCACCGAATGGGGCGTGGCCGACGAGCCCGCGCTGAGGCAATTCGTCATCGGCTAAGCCAATCTTCGCGCGTTGGCGCGCGGCTCGCTGCTCGTATCTTGGGTCGCCATGTTGGTCTCGGCGCGCCTGCGCGGCGGCCGAGCGGCCACGAGAGTAGCGTCGTTCTCGATGGCCAGCGACATCCTCTGCTGCCAGGGCGGCACCTTTCGTCACTTTTACGGCAGGACCGGCCCCGGTCTTGGTGCTGCGGCTCCCGCCGACATGCCTGTGCGGGTCCGCGCGGGCTTACCCGCTCGAGGAGCGCTTCGTGACCGATATCCGGACCTATGTGCTCGACACCTCCGTGCTGCTGTCCGATCCGTGGGCGTGCAGTCGGTTCGCCGAACACGAGGTGGTTGTTCCGCTGGTGGTGATCAGCGAACTGGAGGCCAAACGTCACCACCACGAGCTGGGGTGGTTCGCTCGTCAGGCGTTGCGTCTGTTCGATGATCTCCGCCTCGAGCGCGGACGGCTGGATCAGCCCATTCCCGTTGGAACACAAGGCGGTACGCTTCACGTCGAACTCAACCACACGGACCCGGCGGTGCTGCCCGCCGGCTTTCGCACCGACAGTAACGACTCCCGGATCTTGAGCTGCGCCGCCAACCTCGCCGCTGAAGGCAAGCGAGTTACGTTGGTCAGCAAAGACATTCCCCTTCGGGTCAAGGCCGCTGCGGTAGGGCTGGCCGCCGACGAGTACCACGCGCAGGATGTCGTGGTTTCCGGGTGGTCGGGGATGTACGAGATCGAGACCGCTGCTGAGGATATCGACGCGCTGTTCGCAGACGGCGAGATCGACCTGGCCGAAGCCCGGGACCTGCCCTGTCACACCGGGGTTCGGCTGCTGGGCGGCGGCTCCCATGCGCTTGGCCGGGTCAACGCAGCCAAACGCGTCCAGCTGGTTCGCGGTGACCGCGAAGTGTTCGGGCTGCGTGGCCGTTCCGCTGAGCAGCGGGTAGCGCTCGACCTGCTGCTCGACGAGTCGGTGGGCATCGTGTCGCTGGGCGGCAAAGCCGGCACCGGCAAGTCGGCGCTGGCGTTGTGTGCGGGTCTCGAGGCGGTGCTGGAACGGCGGACCCACCGCAAGGTGGTGGTTTTCCGTCCGCTGTACGCCGTGGGCGGCCAGGAGCTGGGCTACCTGCCCGGTAGCGAGAGCGAAAAGATGGGCCCGTGGGCGCAGGCGGTCTTCGACACCCTCGAAGGCCTGGCCAGCCCGGCAGTGCTGGAGGAAGTGCTTTCCCGGGGCATGCTCGAAGTTCTGCCGCTGACCCACATCCGGGGCCGCTCGCTACATGACTCGTTCGTCATCGTCGATGAAGCACAGTCACTGGAGCGCAACGTCCTGCTGACCGTTTTGTCCAGGTTGGGTACCGGATCGCGGGTGGTTCTGACCCATGACATCGCCCAGCGCGACAACTTGCGGGTCGGCCGCCACGACGGGGTTGCGGCAGTGATCGAGAAGCTCAAAGGCCATCCGCTGTTCGCCCACATCACCCTGCTGCGCAGCGAGCGGTCGCCCATTGCCGCACTGGTCACCGAGATGCTCGAGGAGATCACCGGACCGCACTAACGGCGCATTTCGGTAGGCTTCCAGCGTGCCGAAACGACCCGACAGCCAGGCCTGGCGCTATTGGCGGACCGTTTTCGGTGTCGTCGCGGCCGCTGCGGTGCTGGTGGTCGGCTTTGTTACCGGTCACGTGACGCGCGCCGATAATCCCAGCTGCTCGGTGGTCAAGTGCGTCGCGCTGACGTTCGACGACGGGCCGGGACCGTACACCGACCGGCTGCTGCAAATCCTGAAGGACAATGACGTCAAGGCCACGTTCTTCCTGATCGGCAACAAGGTGGCAGCCAACCCGGCGGGAGCCAAGCGGATCGCCGACGCCGGTATGGAGGTTGGCAACCACACGTGGGAACACCCCAACATGACGACGGTCCCACCCGAGGACATCGCCAGTCAGTTTTCCAGGACTAACGACGCGATTACCGCCGCAACCGGCCGGACGCCGACCCTGTGGCGTCCCGCCGGCGGACTGTCCAACGAGGCGGTGCGCCAGACCGCGGGCCGCTTTGGGCTAGCCGAAATCCTCTGGGACGTCATCCCTTTCGACTGGATCAACGACTCGAACACGGCGGCGACGCGGTACATGCTGATGACGCAGATCAAGCCCGGCTCGGTGGTGTTGTTTCATGACACCTACTCGAGCACTGTCGACCTGGTGTACCAGTTCATCCCGGTGCTCAAGGCCAACGGCTACCGCCTGGTGACGGTCAGCGAACTGCTGGGGCCGCGAGCGCCCGGCAGCAGTTACGGCAGTCGGGAGAATGGGCCACCCGTCAATCAACTTCATGACATCCCGGCCAGCGAAATCCCAACGTTGCCCAACACTTCCTCACCCAAGCCGATGCCCAACTTCCCGATCACCGACATCCCGGGCCAGAACTCGGGCGGGCCAAACAACGGTGCCTGAGCCTCGCCCCGCTACCTTTATAGGGTGGTCATGGCGGGCTGGCTTCGCGCTTCGGGCGCGCGACGATCGCGTGATCCAGCGGTGACCGGGGCAGACAAACGAAAGTCCGCTCGCTGGTTGTCGATTCAATATGCGATCGATCTCGCCCTGGCCTACATCATTGCCGTCATCGATGCGGCCGCCATCTTGATCCCACTGAGGGGCCACACGTCCGTCGCGGCCTACGTGGAGAAGAACACGGCGGTGGTGGTGGTGCTCGTTGCGCTGGGGATCGTCAGCGTCGGGGTGGCCGGCGTCCTGAGCCTGGCTCCCACGCTGCGCTGGTATGTCGCCGGGGACGAACCGACTCAGGAGCAACGGGAAGCCGCAATGAAGATCGTCGGCCGCCAGTCGGCGATCCTATTGGCCGCTTGGGGCGTGGCCGGGGCAATCTTCGCGCTGGTGAATCTTGCTGGCGGGGCCCAGCTTCTGTTGCCCATTCTGCTCGGTGTTCTGGTGGGCGGGCCGGCTGCCGCCGGGATGGGGATGCTGTTCGCGCAACGCACCCTGCGCCCCATCATGGGTGCCGCCACGCTGGGTTGCGAGCCTCGGCTGGCGGTGCCAGGTGTGTTCGCCCGACTGGTTCTGCTGTGGTTTTTGTGCAGCGCACTTCCCATCGGGGTGATTGCGACTCTGGTTGTTCTTCGCTCGTACGGCTGGCTGATTCAGAAGTCCGCATCGTTGGATGTGCCCGTTTTGGTGGTGTCGCTGGCAGCGCTGCTTCTCGGGTTGCCGACGATGCTTCTGACGTCGCGATCGATTTCGGATCCGGTCGGCGAGGTCGTCGACGCGATGGCAGAGGTCGAACACGGCCGCATCGATACCTACGTTGGTGCGTACGAACGTTCCCAAATCGGGCGTCTGCAAACCGGATTCAACCGGATGGTCGCCGGGCTTGCCGAGCGGGATCGGTTGCACGACCTGTTCGGGCGCCACGTCGGAACGGACGTCGCGCACCGGGCCATCGAAGAAGGCGCATCGCTGTCGGGAGATGTGGTCGAAGCGGCAGTTCTTTTCATCGACCTGGTGGGCTCGACGCAGCTCGCGGAAAGCCGCCCCCCGCAAGAGGTTGCCCAGGTGCTCAACGACTTTTTCCGGATTGTCGTCGGCGCCGTCGATGAACATCACGGGCTGATCAACAAATTCGCGGGCGACGCCGCACTGGCAGTCTTCGGGGCGCCGTTGCGGACGAGCGAACCGGCGTCGGCCGCGCTGGCAACAGCACGCACTTTGGGCACCCAGCTGCGCCGGCTACCCATAGTCGATTTCGGCATCGGCGTTTCGGGGGGCCGAGTCTTCGCCGGCAACATCGGTGCCGAAAACCGTTATGAATACACGGTCATCGGTGATGCTGTCAACGAGGCCGCGCGGCTGGCCGATCTTGCCAAAACCTCAGACCGGCGGATCCTGTGTTCGGCGGCGGCCGTCGACCGAGCCGACGATGCCGAGCGGGTGCACTGGGCCGAATGTTATTCCACCGTGCTGCGCGGGCGCTCCGAAGCCACTCACGTCTCGGCGCCGGCGGGCTCGGAATAAGCAAAGGCGGTTAGGACTCGGCGGGTTTGACCTTGGCCATCGCCAACACGTCGAGGCGGCGGTCCAGCTCCTCGATCGACAACTTGTCGCCGATCAGGCCACGGTCGATAACGGTCTGGCGGATGGTCTTGTGTTCCTTGAGCGCTTGCTTGGCCACCGCGGCGGCCTCCTCGTAGCCGATGGCCGAATTCAAGGGCGTCACGATCGACGGCGACGACTCCGCCAGCTCGCGCAGGTGCTCGACGTTGGCGGTCAGCCCGGTAATGCAGCGCTCCGCGAACAGTTTTGACACGTTGGTCAGCAGCTTGAACGACTCCAGGATGTTGCGCGCCATCATCGGGATGTAGACGTTGAGTTCAAAAGCGCCGTTCGCGCCGCCCCAGGTAATGGCGGCGTCATTGCCAATCACCTGCGCGGCGACCTGCGTAACCGCCTCCGGCAAAACCGGATTCACCTTGCCCGGCATGATCGAGCTACCCGGCTGCAGGTCCGGAAGGTGGATTTCGGCCAGGCCGGTCAGTGGGCCGGATCCCATCCAGCGGATGTCGTTGGCGATCTTGGTCAGTGACACCGCGATGGTACGCAGCGCGCCAGAGGCCTCCACTAACCCGTCGCGGGCGCCCTGGGCTTCGAAAGAGTTTACCGCCGTGCGCAATTCGGCCAGGCCGGTCTGAGCGACCAGCACCCGCACCACCTTGGCACCGAAGCCCTCGGGTGCGTTCAGCCCGGTGCCCACCGCGGTGCCGCCGATCGGCAGTTCACCCAGCCGCGGCAGCGTGGCCCGCACCCGCTCGATCCCGGCTTCGATCTGGCGGGCATATCCGCTGAATTCCTGGCCGAGCGTCACCGGAACGGCGTCCATTAGGTGGGTGCGGCCCGACTTGACCACCGTGTGCCACTCGCGGGCCTTGGCCGCCAGAGCGTCGTGCAGCACCTCGAGCGCTGGGATGAGGTGACGTACCGCGGCCTCGGTGGCCGCGATGTGGGTGGCGGTCGGGAAGGTGTCGTTGGACGACTGCGACATGTTGACGTCGTCGTTGGGATGCACCGTGACGCCGTTGGCGGCCGCGATGCTGGCGATCACCTCGTTGGTGTTCATGTTGGAGCTGGTGCCCGAACCGGTTTGGAAAACGTCGATGGGGAACTGGTCGTCGTGGCGGCCATCGGCGATCTCAGCCGCCGCGGCGATGATCGCGTCGGCCTTTTCCGGTGCCAGCAACCCTAGATCCTTGTTCACTTGCGCGCAGGCGCCCTTCAGCAGGCCCAGCGCGCGGATCTGGGTGCGCTCCAGACCCCGGCCCGAGATCGGGAAGTTCTCTACTGCGCGCTGGGTTTGCGCGCGCCACAATGCTTTTGCGGGTACCCGGACCTCGCCCATGGTGTCGTGCTCGATGCGGTACTCGGTGTCGTTCTCGACGGCGTGAGCGGCCATGGATTGGCTTCCTTGCTTGATGGGGTTTGTCAGGGCAGGGGATAGGCGGCAGAACTGTCGCCGGTGAAGTCGATGGCGGAGTATTCGTTGAGCTTCGAGAGCCGGTGGTAGGCCTCGATCATGCGGACGGTGCCCGACTTCGAACGCATGACGATCGACTGGGTAGTGCAGCCGCCGGGGTAGTACCGCACCCCCTTGAGCAGATCGCCGTCGGTGACCCCGGTGGCGCAGAAGAAGACGTTGTCGCCGGACACCAGGTCTTCGGTGGTCAATACCTGGTCCAGGTCGTAGCCGGCGTCGAGCGCCTTCCGGCGTTCGGCTTCATCGCGGGGCGCCAGTTGTGCCTGGATGGCTCCGCCCATGCACCGGATCGCCGCGGCGGCGATGATGCCCTCCGGGGTGCCGCCGATCCCGGCCAGCATGTCGGTGCCCGACTGGGGTCGGCACGCTGAGATCGCGCCGGCGACGTCGCCGTCGGTGATCAGCCGGATGCGGGCTCCGGTTGCCCGAGCGTCTTCGATCAGCTGAGCGTGTCGCGGCCGGTCCAGGATGCACACCGTCATGTCCCGTACCGACAAGTCCTTGACCTTGGCGACCGCCCGGATGTTCTCGGCGATCGGCGCGGTGATGTCCAGCACGTGTGCAGCGTCGGGCCCGACGGCGATCTTGTTCATGTAGAACACCGCCGACGGGTCGAACATCGTGCCGCGATCGGCCACCGCCAGCACCGAAATGGCGTTGGGCATCCCCTTGCTCATCAGCGTGGTGCCGTCCACGGGATCGACGGCGAAGTCGCAGTCCGGGCCGTCACCGTTGCCGACCTCTTCGCCGTTGTAAAGCATCGGCGCCTGGTCTTTCTCACCCTCGCCGATAACCACCACCCCACGCATCGAGACCGAGTTCACCAGTTCGCGTATGGCGTCGACTGCCGCGCCGTCGCCGCCTTCTTTGTCGCCACGGCCCACCCAGCGGCCGGCGGCCATGGCACCGGCCTCGGTGACCCGTACCAGTTCCATCGCCAGGTTGCGATCTGGGGCTTCACCGCGTGGCCGTACCTGCGACGGGTCACGGCCCGTGATGGTGGTCGGCGACGAACCGGATCCCAGCGAGCGGTCGCCCTCAACTGTCATGGTTGCAGATTGTCCCAGAACCGCGTCGGTCCGCTATAGCTGGGCTGTGACTGGTGATGGCCGGCTGGGATACTCGGGGGGTGACCGAGGAACCGCAGCCGAATGCCGACGTAGCCGACCAGCCGGCTCCAGCGCCGAGGCCGGCCAAACCGCGGCTGCTGCAGGACGGTCGCGACATGTTCTGGTCGCTGGTACCGCTGGTGCTCGGGTGCATCTTGCTGGCGGGCATGGTCGGGATGTGTTCATTCCAGCCGGGCAGGACGAACAAGGGAGTGATCCCGTCCTACGACGCGGCGGCAGCGTTGCGGGCAGATGCCCAGACGTTAGGGTTCCCCATACGGCTACCGCAGTTACCCGCGGGCTGGCAGTCCAACTCCGGCAGCCGCGGCGGTATCGAGAACGGGCGAACCGACCCGTCGACCGGTCAGCGGGTGAACGCGGCTACCTCGATCGTGGGATACATCAGCCCAACCGGAATGTATGTGAGCCTGACCCAGAGCAATGCCGACGAGGACAAGCTGGTCGGCTCCATCCACCCGTCTGCGTATCCGACCGGAACTGTCGACGTCGCCGGCACCAACTGGGTCGTCTATCAAGGCGCTGGCCAAAACGGTGCGGACGCCGAGCCGGTATGGACCACCCGGCTTGCCGGCCCGGCCGGCGCCACCCAGATCGCGATCACCGGTGCCGGGAGCACCGATCAGTTCCGTACGCTGGCGTCGGCGACGCAATCGCAGCCGCCGCTGCCGGCCCGCTGAAGCAAGGGAAGGCATAGCGTGACTGCACCCGAAGCAGACCTCTCCGGATGGTCGGTGGCACCGTTCACCGGTGGCGGCTACACCCATGACGTCTACCGCAAGGGCGCCGGCCCGGGAGTGGTGCTGATTCCCGAGATACCCGGGATCCATCCCGGTGTGCTTGGCCTGGGTAATCACCTGGTGGATAACGGGTTCACCGTTGCGATGCCGTCGCTGTTCGGTGAGCCGGGCAAGCCGGCGACGGTCGGCTACACGCTGTCGAGAATCGCGCGGGCTTGTGTGGCAAAGGAATTTGCGGCTTTTGCGACTAACAAGCAGCGGCCGGTGTCGTTATTCCTGCGTGCGCTGGCTCGTGACCTCAACGCGTCGACGCCGGGCAAGGGCGTCGGCGTTATCGGCCAGTGCTTCACCGGCGGCTTCGCGCTGGCCGCCGCGGTCGACGACAGCGTCCTGGCGCCGGTGCTTTCTCAGCCGTCGGTACCGCTGCCATTGGGTCCTGCACGGCGCCGCGATCCCGGGCTGAGCGAGTCCGAGCTGATCACTGTGGCCGATCGCTGCGCCAACGACGGCCTGTGCGCCATGGGCTTGCGGTTCAGCGAGGACAAGATGGCGCCGGCTGAACGGTTCGCGGCGCTCAAAGAGCGGCTCGGTGACGCATTCGAGGTGATTGAGATCTACTCGGGTCCGGGCAACGAATACGGCTTCGGAAAGATGGCGCACTCGGTGCTAACCGACGAGGTGCGTGAAGTCGAGGGCCAGCCGGCCTACGAGGCCCGCAAAAAAGTGGTCGAGTTCCTCACGCGGAGGCTGACCTAGCGTCTTGTCGACAATCGCTGAACGGTCGCTGGCGAAGTAAAAGACTGCTTCTGCCGCGTCGTCGGATTCACCCTTGCGGTGCAGTGGTCGCTAACCTGAGGCGAAGCATCGGAATGGGAGTGCAAGAACGTATGGCGATCGACAACCGTGTGGTCGAAACCAGCTACGGCCCGGTCCGGGGCACCGACGACGGCCGCGCCCGGGCGTGGAAAGGCATTCGGTACGCTGCGCCGCCCGTTGGCGACCTGCGTTTCCGGGTGCCAGAGCCCCCCGAGCGGTGGACCGAGGTCGCCGACGCCACCTCCTTCGGGCCGGCCTGCCCGCAACCGTCCCTTCCCAACATCCCCCTCGACTTGGGGGCACCACAGAGCGAAGACTGCTTGAGGCTGAACATCTGGGCATCGTCTGACACCGAGCCCGGTGACGGAAAACCAGTGATGGTGTGGCTGCACGGCGGCGCCTACATCCTGGGATCCAGCAGCCAGCCGCTCTATGACGGCCGCAGGTTGGTCAGCAGCGGCGACGTCGTTGTGGTGACGGTCAACTATCGGCTCGGGGCGCTGGGCTTTCTCGACTTGTCGTCGTTCAACACTGCACGGCGACGTTTCGACTCGAATATCGGGCTGCGTGATGTGCTGGCGGCGTTGGGCTGGGTACGCGACAACATCGCGGCGTTTGGCGGTGATCCCGAGAAGGTCACGCTGTTCGGTGAATCCGCCGGTGCGGGGATCGTCACGACCTTGCTCGCCACCCCGGCGGCCGAGGGTCTGTTGGCCGGCGCGATCGCCCAAAGCTCGCCGGCCACCTCGGTGTACGACCGTGGCAGGGCTCAGCGGGTCGCCGTAGCCGTACTCGACAAACTGGGAATTGTCGCGTCCGACGTGGACAGGTTGCTCAATGTGCCGATCGCAGCGATCCTGGCCGCGTCGAATGAAGTGTTCAACGAAGTGCCTGTCCGCAACCCTGGCACGCTGGCGTTCGTCCCGATCGTCGACGGCGATCTGCTGAATGACTACCCGGTCAAGCTGGCGCAGGAGGGCCGCTCACACCCGGTCCCGTTGATCATCGGTACCAACAAGCATGAAGCAGCGCTCTTCCGGTTGATGAGGTCGCCGCTGATGCCGATAACTCCGCATGCGATCACATCGATGTTTACCCAGATTGCCGCCGAACAGCCCGACCTGCAATTGCCAACCGAGGAGCAGATCGGGTCGGCATACGTGCGAGTACGGCGCAAGGCCAGGCCGCTGAGCATCGCAACCGACGTCGGCTTCCGGATGCCGTCGGTGTGGTTGGCCGAGGGGCATAGCAGGGTTGCGCCGGTGTATCTGTACCGGTTCGACTACTCGACTCCGTTGCTGAAGCTGCTGCTGGTCCGGGCCGCCCATGCCACCGAATTGCCTTATGTCTGGGGCAATCTCGGGGGACCCAAGGACCCCACACTGAAGCTGGGCGGCGCCAAAACCGCGAAGGCGGTCTCCTGGAGAGTACGAACCAGGTGGATCAACTTCGCTACGCAGTCCAAGCCCACGGGCCCGGCCGGCGAGCCGGACTGGACGCCCTACCAAGCGACCGATCGCGCCTGCCTGATCATCGACAAGCGCGACAACGTCGCGCACGATGTCGACGCGCACCTCCGAGCCGCCTGGGGCAGCGAGGTGGTGAGCTTCCGATAGTGCCGATGCCGGCCCGGCCGCACCATGCCTGGTCTAGCGTGACCCGCTGACTGTCGGCTTAGCAGTGGAGGCGGATTTGGCTTTCAGCGCTTGGTTTTTCAATTGCTGGAACATTTCTACGTAGTACGGCAGGCATTCGGCCATGGCCTGCTCGGTGTTGAACAGGGGCTGATAACCAAGGTCCCGGGATGCCTTGGCGATCGAGAAGTAGTTGTCCAGATATAGCCGCTCAACGGCTAGCGGTTCGAGCAGCGGCGCCGGTATCCCAAACCGGAAGTGCAGCCGCTGCCAACCCGTCATCGCCGCGCGGACCATGGGGCCGTTAACCCGCACCCGCGGCCAGTGCTGCCCGCAGGCCTCAATCACCGGTCGGGCGAACTCGAACATATTGATCGGCTCGGCGTCGTTGATGAAATACGCCTGACCGGGCGCGGTACCGCCGGGCACCAGATGCTCGGCGGCCAGGATGAAACCGTGAATCAGGTTGTGCACGTAAGAGTTATCCAGCCGGGCCGACTTGGGGCCGATCAGCACCCTCACGTGGCCGGCGATGACACTTTCGAACAGCTTGCGGAACATCGTCTGATCGCCGCGGCCCCAGATGCCGCTGGGCCGGATCGCGCACGTCAGCATGCCGCCAACGCCGTTCTGCGACAGCACGAATCGCTCAGCGACCACCTTGGTCTCGGTGTAGAGATCGTTGAACCGGTGGGTATAGGGCAGGGTCTCGTCACCGCCGGCGATGTTCTGGCCGCCCATCACCACGCTGTTGGATGAGGTATAGACGAACCGCTTTACCCCGGCTGCCTGCCCGGCGCGGACCAAATTCTCGGTGCCACCGACGTTGACCGCGAAGCTGCGCTGCCGATATTCGTCGGTCACCGAGGCGCCACCCATCAGTTCGATGATCGCCGCCGTGTGGAACACCGTGTCGATGCCGTCCACCGCCGTGGCGCAGACGGCTGCGTCGGTGATGTCACCCTGCAGCACCTCCAGTTGCGGATGCTGCGGTAGCGGCGAAGGGACGCGGTCGAACGAACGTACCTGGTATCCGCGGTCAAGCAAGGTGGTCACCAGGTTGGCCCCGACAAACCCTGAGCCGCCGGTGACCAGGACGCGGCCGAGTTCGGTTGTCAGTGATGGATCACCCATGCCGCGAAGCATAACGTGTTCCAATTTGGGTGAAAGTTCTGAAATGGGTTTTGCAATCTGGCTCGAGGTCAGGCTTCCTCGGCTTGGCCGGCCGCGAGCGCATCCTCGACTCGCTTGCGGGCGCCAGCTAAGTGTTCCTCGCACCTTTTTGCCAGTTGTTCGCCTCTTTCCCACAATTTCAGCGACGCATCGAGGTCCAGCCCGCCCTGCTCCAGAAGCCGCACGACTTCGATCAGCTCGTCCCGGCAAGCTTCATAGCCAAGCTGACTAATGGGCGTAATAGACTGGGCCTCTTCGTTGCCTATACCGTTGTCGTCCTCAGGGGCCATCGGTCAGTCCTTCACTTACCGCCGCCACGGCGCCGTCGGCAACCCGTACCCGCAACCGGGTGCCCGCCGGTGCGTCGTCGACCGACCGAAGCACTGCCGCAGGTCCAGCGGCAGGAAGCGTCTGCACCACGGCATAGCCGCGGGCCAAGGTGGCCGCCGGGCCCAACGTCGCCAACCGTGCGCCCAGATGACCGACGCGGTCGGTCTCGGCGGCGATGAGCCGGGTGATGTCGCGGCGAACCGCCGAGCGCGCGCGGTGAATTTCGTCGGCGCGCGCCGTCAGGGCCGTCAGCGGCTCGGCCAACACCGGGCGGCTGCGCAACTGGGCCAGCGCGCGTTGTTCGCGGGACACCCAATTTCGCAGTGCCTGCGCGCTACGGCGGCGCAAGTCATCGATCAGTCGCTGCTCGGCGGCGGTATCGGGGACCACCTTCTTGGCCGCGTCGGTGGGAGTGGCGGCGCGCAGGTCAGCGACCAGATCGCACAGCGGATTGTCGGGTTCGTGACCGACCGCGCTGATCACCGGCGTGCGGCACGCCGCGATCGCACGGCACAGCGTCTCGTCGGAGAATGGCAGCAGGTCCTCGACGCTACCGCCGCCACGGGCCAGCACGATTACGTCTACCTCAAGGTCGCGATCGAGTTCGTATAACGCTTCGACGATCTGTGAGACCGCGTTTGGCCCCTGGACGGCCGTGTTGCGCACAGCGAAACGCACCGCAGGCCAGCGCGCACTGGCCACCGTCGTCACATCGTGTTCTGCGGCACTCGCCCGGCCGGTGATCAGCCCGATCATGTTGGGCAGAAAGGGGATTGGTCGCTTAAGCCGCGGGTCGAAAAGCCCTTCGGCATCCAGCAGCCGGCGCAGCCGGTCGATGCGTGCCAGCAGCTCGCCGATACCGACAGCGCGAATCTCGCTGAGGCGCAACGAAAATGTGCCGCGGCCGGTGTAGAACGAAGGCTTGCCGCAAACCACCACTTGAGTGCCTTCGGCCAATTTCACCGGTGCGCCGAGCACCAGGTCGCGCGAACACGTCACGGTCAGCGACATGTCGGCGGCGGGATCACGCAGCACCATGAACACCGTGTTGGAGTTCGGTCGCATGGTGACCTGGGCCAACTGCCCCTCTACCCATACCGTGCCCAGCTTGTCGATCCAGCCCGCGACCCGGATCGCCACCGCGCGAACCGGAAAGGGGTTCTCGGCGGAGTTCGGTTCGGAATTTGCCGCTCGGGTCACTTCGCGTTCGCGCGGGTGATCCTGTTGGCGAGCAGCGTCTGGAACGGTGCACGGGCCTTGGTGGCCTGCTCGTAGGCCAGCAGGGCTTCGAGTTCGTCGACATCCAGCGATTGCAGCCTGGCTCGCAGCTGGGCCAGCGTCAGCGTCGGATAGTCGAGTTCGACTGCCACCGCCGGTTCCGGAACTGTCGGGTTCGCCGCTGACTTCTTCGATTGCCTGGCAGGCTTGGTCGGCGTATCGGCGGCCTTAGATGTGGACGCCTCAGGTGCGTCAGATACCGAGTACAGGGCGAACCGTCCCTCGGCCCGGCGATCGTCTTCGCTGCTATCCGGCAACGTAGCGAGAGGTCCGTCGATGGCGTCGTCCAAGTCCTCGTCGAAGGTTGCCCACTCCGGCTTCTCGTCCTTGGGCGGAAAAATGGACTCCAGCGTGCTGTCGCCCTTGATCACCAGCTCAGCCAGGTTCTGCTGAAATCGCATCACAAGGTGCGCCGCCTGACTGACTAACGTCATCGGGTACATCAGGATGGTTTTCGGCAGCTTCATCGTCTCCTCGACGGCGACTGTCGCCGCGCCGACCAGTAGCCGAACTCCATACGGTGCAGTAGCCATGGGTCCAAGACTGCCTCAAGCGGCGGCTAACTCCAAGCCCGCCGGCGTGAGCTGGCGGGCCCGTGTCGGCACAAAGTACCCTGAATGCCATGCCGCCGACTGTCGACATGGGGATTCCCGGCGCATCGAGATCGGTAGCCAACGACCCAATCCGTAAGAGGGTGCTCCTGGCGGAGCCGCGTGGCTACTGCGCGGGTGTGGATCGGGCCGTCGAGACGGTCGAACGCGCGCTGGAAAAGCACGGCGCCCCGGTCTACGTACGCCACGAGATCGTCCACAACCGGCACGTGGTCGACACCCTGGTCAAGGCAGGTGCGGTTTTCGTCCAAGGGACCGACCAGGTTCCCGAGGGAGCCATCGTGGTGTTCTCCGCGCACGGCGTCGCACCAACGGTCTACGCGGCTGCCGCCGAACGTAACTTGCGCACCATCGATGCCACCTGTCCGTTGGTGACCAAGGTGCACAACGAAGCCAGGCGATTCGCCCGTGCCGACTACGACATCCTGCTGATCGGCCATGAGGGCCACGAGGAAGTCATCGGTACCGCCGGGGAAGCGCCCGAGCACGTGCAGCTGGTCGACGGGCTCGCCTCGGTGGAAAACGTGACGGTCCGCGACGAGAACAAGGTGGTCTGGCTGTCGCAGACCACGCTGTCGGTCGACGAGACGATGGAGATCGTCGAGCGGCTACGGCAGCGTTTCCCGAAGCTGCAGGATCCGCCCAGCGACGACATTTGCTACGCGACCCAGAACCGGCAGGTCGCGGTCAAGGCGATGGCGCCCGAGTGCGAGCTGGTCATCGTCGTCGGGTCGCGCAATTCATCGAATTCGGTGCGGCTGGTCGAAGTGGCGTTGGGCGGCGGCGCTGCCGCCGCTCACCTGGTCGACTGGGCCGACGATATCGATCCGGCGTGGTTGGAGGGTGTCACGACGGTAGGTGTCACCTCCGGTGCATCCGTCCCCGAGGTTCTGGTGCGAGGTGTGTTGGAGCGGCTCGCCGAATGCGGCTATGACGTTGTGCAACCGGTGACGACGGCCCAGGAGACCCTGGTGTTCGCTCTGCCCCGGGAAATCCGGTCAGTTCTTTAACGCGTCGTTCGTCTCTGAGGACTTAGACGTCGTACTCCCAGGATTCAGCCGGGGGTCGGCCCTGGGACCGGCCGGACGCCCGTGATCGACTCCGGCGCTCGGCGCGGGGCTCAGCTCGGGGCTCGTCCGGTGGGGCTGCCCCGCGGTAGCGGACCTGCGAGATCGGGTGGTGTGTCGGGTTGGCGCCGTTCCCGCCCGCTGCGGCGCGACGGCGCGGACGCTCGTGGGGGGCCTCGTACGGCTCATAAGGCTCGTACCGATTGAAATGCTCAGGCGCGCCGGGCGGCTCGTACATGTCGTAGCCATCGAAGCGGCTGCTGCGAGGCGCAGGCCGCTCGTAGGGATTACGGCGGGTGCGTGATTCTCGGCCGATTTCGCGCGGTGGCTGGGCGCGCAGGTCTGGATCACCCTGCGGCCTGGGGCGGCGGCGCGACCGGCGGGGCGGGTCGGCAGGGTCGAAGTCGCGGGGAGGTGCCTGACCCCTGCGACTTGGGCGCCGCGGACGTTCGACCACTGGTTCGTGCTGGTCCTCCAGCGGGGGTCGAGCATGCCGGGAGCGGGTTCGGCTGGGACGTGAGGCGGATCTAGTGCTGCGCGCCGCTCGGCTGGTCTTCGAGGTAGCTTTCGGAGCGCTGGCCCCGCGGCTGCGCTGTGATGTGGTGGAGGGTGCCTCGTCGGCATCGTCCTCCTCGGAATCGAGGCGCAGGATCGAGTTCAGTTTCGCGGCGATGCCGCTGATGAAGGACTTTGCATCGATGGTGGTAGCGCCAGCAGTGTCGTCGGTTGTGTTCACCGCCTTGGTCGTCCGGTGCGACATCCCGAAATACCACCTGACCAGTCCGATCAGCAGTACGCCGCCGGCGGTGCCCAGCATCAGCGGGAAACGCTCGATGAGCGGATAGCCGCAGTTGATCAGGAGGTCTTTGAGGTTGCCGATTTTGCGTCCGTGGAACAGCCAGTAGGCACCTGGCACCGCGCAGAAAAGTATCAGCGGTGGCTGGATGATCGCGGTGAACACGCCCTCCTGACGCACCGCCAGCACCGCTGCCACGCAGCCGGCTATATAGAAGCCGGCGAAGACGTGGGTCAGCTCCTTATGACCCGATCCGGCGTCGATTGCGTATCCGATGGCGGTCGCGGTTGTGGCGATAAGCAGGGCTGCCCACCACGGCACACCTGGGATATTTGGGTGGATCGAGCGGTGGGCAGCCTCCACCGCCGACCTTGCCCGCTGTGCTGACACATGTAGACCGTACCGGCAATGAGCCGAAAGGCCCGTATATACCTAGTCGCGGCCCCTGGCGTGCCATGCCTTCGCGCACGAAATGATCCATAGCGGCCGGCGGCGTCGCTGACCCCTAGACTTGGTTCCCCGTGAGCCTGAGCCTGGGAATCGTGGGCCTGCCCAATGTCGGCAAGTCGACACTATTCAACGCGCTGACCCGAAACAACGTGGTGGCGGCCAACTATCCATTCGCGACCATCGAACCGAACGAGGGTGTCGTTTCGCTGCCTGATCCGCGACTGGCCAAGCTGGCGGAGCTTTTCGGATCGGAGCGCATCGTGGCAGCGCCGGTCACTTTCGTCGACATCGCCGGCCTGGTCGAGGGCGCGTCCGAGGGGGCCGGGCTCGGCAACAAGTTCCTGGCCCACATCCGCGAATGCGACGCCATCTGCCAGGTGGTCCGGGTGTTCTCCGACGACGACGTGACACACGTTGCCGGACGGGTGGATCCCAAATCCGATATCGAGGTCGTCGAAACCGAGTTGATCCTGGCCGATCTGCAAACTCTCGAGCGCGCCCTGCCGAGGCTGGAGAAAGAAGCTCGCACCAGTAAGGAGCGCAAACCGGTCTACGACGCGGCGCTGGCCGCTCAGGAGGCGCTGGACGGCGGGACGACGCTGTTCGCCGCCGGGCTGGACGTGTCCCTGTTGCGCGAGTTGAACCTGCTGACCACCAAACCATTCCTTTATGTCTTCAACGCCGACGAGGCGGTGCTGACCGACGCCGCACGGATCGCCGAGTTGCGCCAGCTTGTGGCGCCCGCCGACGCGGTTTTCCTGGACGCCGCCATCGAATCCGAGTTGGCCGAACTCGACGACGAGTCGGCCGCCGAGCTGCTGGAGTCGATCGGGCAGACCGAACGGGGGCTCGACGCGCTGGCCCGGGCGGGTTTTCACACGCTCAAGCTGCAGACCTTCCTGACGGCGGGTCCGAAAGAGGCGCGGGCGTGGACCATCCACCAAGGCGATACCACGCCGCAGGCCGCCGGGGTGATCCACAGCGACTTCGAGAAGGGCTTCATCAAAGCCGAGATCGTCTCCTACGACGACCTGATCGCCGCTGGGTCAATGGCGGCGGCCAAGGCGGCCGGCAAGGTCCGGATGGAAGGCAAGGACTACGCAATGGCCGACGGGGACGTGGTCGAATTCCGCTTTCAAACAACGTCTGGTGGCAAAGCCGGGCACTGATCGCCGTCGTCGGCAACCGTGAGCAACATTGCCGCCATGGTTGTCGGAGGAGGTGCTTAGCATGCCTTGCAAAAGACACTGCACGCCGACTGCACCGCCATGGCCCATAGGGAGGGCTCCATGAAGTTCATTTCGACCCGCATCATCACGGCCGACGTCAATCGGCTCGTCGATTTCTACGAGATGGTCACCGAAGTCTCCGCGGTATGGGGGAACGAGCTTTTCGCTGAGATTCCGACGCCAATTGGCACGCTGGCCATCGGCAGCGACAAGACCGTACCGCTGGTCGAAGACGGATCCGCCAAGCCTGCGGCCAACCGGAGCGCGTTTGTGGAATTCATTGTCGAGGACGTGGACGCAGAATACGAGCGGCTCCGCGAGCGCGTCGCTGAGGTCGTGACAGAGCCGACAACCATGCCGTGGGGTAACCGCGCGCTGTTATTCCGGGATCCAGATGGAAACCTCGTCAACCTGTTCACTCCGGTCACGGACGAGGCCCGCGCCAAGTTCGGAGTTTGACTATCGGCGAATAGTCGCACGGCGACGTGGTCGAGTTCCGCCACGGAGCAACAACAAAATTCGCGAAGTAGGCAGTAGGCCGGCCGGTAGATGTTTGATGGCGTCCCTGAGTGACAATTACCATCGTCGCGGAGACACCTCACTAAGGAGGCGGTACATGACATCGTCGTCGCTCGTTTCGAAATTTGGTGCCGAGCTGTTTGGCACGTTCTGGTTGGTGTTCGGTGGCTGTGGCAGCGCAATTTTTGCGGCCAAGCAGATCGCCCAAGCCGAGGATGGCAGCGGCGCCTACCAATTGGGCATCGGCTTCCTCGGAGTGGCATTGGCTTTCGGGCTCACTGTCGTCACCATGGCTTACGCCGTCGGTCACATCTCGGGCGGACATTTCAACCCTGCGATCAGTCTGGGCGCCGCGGTGGGCGGTCGGCTGCCGTGGAAGGATCTTCCTGGGTACTGGATCTCCCAGGTCGTCGGTGGCCTGCTCGCAGGCGTGGCGCTGCTGATCATCGCGAAGGGAAAGCCCGGATTCTCGCCCGTCGGGCATATGGCCGCGAACGGATACGGCGTGCACTCGCCTAGCCATTACTCGCTGGGAGCCGTGATCATCGCTGAGGTCTTGCTGACGGCGTTCTTCCTCATCGTGGTGCTGGGCGCGACCGACGACCGGGCACCTAAGGGATTCGGGCCGTTGGCCATCGGTCTGTCGCTGGCGCTGATCAATCTCGTCTCGATCCCGATCAGTAACTGTTCGGTCAATCCGGCCCGGTCCACCGGCGTCGCCTTCTTCAATAGGGACGGCGCACCCGGCCAACTGTGGGTGTTCTGGCTGGCACCGCTGATCGGGGGTCTTATCGGCGGTCTGATCTACCCGCTGCTGTTCGAGAGCGGAAAGCTGGCGACCGGTAAGACGACGCCGCAGGCCAACTGATGGGCAACGGCGACGTGGTGGACTTCCGGTTCAACGTCTGACCCGATCCCCGGCACGGCAACTACCTGCTCGACTCATAGCGCTGGCTGGATGGCCGCCATCGACGGTTCCGTCCGCCCGGTAGCCCGAAGTGATGGCCAACTAGCCAGCGCGGGTAGTGGAATTCGGTTGCAACGGCAAATCGACATCCAATCGAGCGGACGATCGCATCGAGCCTTGGCCGGCGGTTGTTTGGGCAGGTCAGCCGCGCAATCAAAGTTCCGTGTCAACAATTGTGCCTTTGTGAGATGATTTTGCTGTATATGCGGCGCACGCCATTATCTAATTTGCAAGTGATGCGCACCACAAATTTTGATTCCCAATGAATATTGTTGCTAGGGTCGCTGCCCGTGATTGTTCTTGCAACGTTGATGTCGCTCATCAATCAGGTCTCGGGGACGCCATATGTTGTGGGTGGAGATTCCCCCGCCGGGACCGATTGTTCAGGGTTGGCTTCGTGGGTCGCGAATGCGGCAAGTGGCAGGCCGGTTTTCGGGGATAGATTTAACACCGGAAACGAGGAAGCTGCTTTGTTGGCGCGGGGTTTTCAATATGGAACCGCTCCCAACGCCGTGGTGATCGGGTGGAACGGTGGGCACACTGCGGTGACCTTGCCGGACGGAACCTCGGCATCCAGTGGTGAGCACGGCGGGGTGCACATCGGTGGCACGGGCGCTTACCAGGCCGGATTCACGCACCACATGTTCCTGCCGATGCCACCGGATAGTGAGGGTGCGCCGCCTCCGCCACCAGACGCACCACCTCCGCCGCCGGACGCGCCGCCTCCGCCGCCGGACGCACCACCTGTTCTGGTCGATGCTCTGGCTCCTGCAATACCGGCTCCGCCGGCCCCTGATTTGCCGGCGCCCGGCGACCCCGGAATTGCGAATTCATAACGAATCGGATTGGGTATGTGTTGATTTATCCAGCAGATTTTTTCGCGACGTGAATCACACTAATTGCGTTAGGCACCTGCGATAGGTGAGGTAGCCCAGAGGCCACGGAATTTGTGGGCTACATCACTTTGGAGAGTCCGCCTAGACGTCAATATCAGGCGTCTAGCTGGGGTTTGCTGTATCCCTAAGTCCAAACAGAAACCACACCGGCCCGAGGAGTCACTCCGGTCACTACGCGGCTCACGGTGAGATCCGCAAGCCGTATATCCTGACGCTGCTCGCGGAGATCGAGCGGGCGCAATGGAGCTGGGAGCATAAGCGGGGACCGGCAATGATCTTCATCGTCGTCAAGTTCGAAACGAAACCCGAGTGGACCGACCGCTGGCCGGAACTGGTCGCCTCGTTCACCGCTGCGACTCGTGCCGAGGCAGGCAACCTTTGGTTCGAGTGGTCGCGCAGCCTGGACAACCCGGCAGAGTATGTCCTGGTGGAGGCCTTCCGTGACAGTGACGCCGGTGGCGTCCACGTCAATAGCGATCATTTCAAGCAGGCGATGCAAGAGCTCCCACAGGCGCTGAAGTCCACGCCCAAGATCATCAGTCAGACGATCGACGCGACGGGGTGGTCGGCAATGGGGGAGATGTCGGTCGACTAGCCGATGACAACCGATTAATCGATGACAACCTCGATTTCGTCGCCCAGCTGATAACCCGGCGCAAGCGGAAGCTTGTCACCGCTCCAGAACGAGCCCGGGTCGAACCAGTTCGAGTACTTTTCCGTGGTAAGCAAACCCATTTCCTCGTAGGTGATTGCCACCGTCTCCGCGCAGTATGCCGCTTCCAGTCCGACCCGTTGCTGTGCTTTGCGTCGCTGTGTCGACTCTCGAATCTTCTTGTCCACGAACGGGATTCCCCGTGTCCAGTCGTAGGCGGTCGGAAGCCGGCCGCGCAGCCACCGACCGGTGAGACGCGCGGCAGCGGGAAACGGGGTACCATCCAGCCGCGCGATCACCCGCAGCAGCTCATTCTCCTGTTTGCGGTTGGCGTACGGCGTCAGCTGCCGTAGCCAGCACCGCTGGTGGTAGCGCTCCATCCACTGCTGGACAGCTTCGCGCAGATCGTTGAGCTGCACACCGCGATGTTTGGTGCCGGTCCACACATCGGTGATCTTGTCGCCCAGTTCGGCGTGCCAGATCAGCGGCGGCAGATCGTCGATGGCCACCGTCATCCCGACGTGGTTCACCGGGCTGTTCGTCAAGGTCTGAATCGCACGGTCGGGTCGCGAGCCACCGCGGAACAGCCAGATGTCGCCGGTCCGGGTTTCGTTGAGCGCTTGATCTAGGGTGAGCATGTTCGAGTAATCCCGTTCGTCGCTTCGGGTTTCGACATCGTGGTCGCCATTATGAACGGGGAAGTACTTCGCATGCGACATTGCGCGCGGTGGCGGCCGCAGGGTAGCCCGCGTAGCCCGCCATGTGGTAGATCACCTCTTCGATTTCCTCGATGCTCAGCCCGTTGCGCAGCGCGATCTGGAAATGGAACTTCAGTTCGTCGCTGGCCCGCAGGGCGATGAGCGCGCCGAGTGTTACCAGGCTGCGGGAGCGATGATCCAGGCGGGGGCGGGTCCACAATGCGCCAAAAACCTGATCGATGCTCAGGTCGCCGAGTTCGTCGGCGAAGGTGCCATCGCGCAGGCTGGTGACATGGTCCGGGATCAGGCCGGGCATCATTTCCCTGAACACGTCCAAGCCCTTGGTGTGGGAGTCAGCCATCGGTGTCTGCCTTTCGTTTTCGGGGTTCGCGTGAGATCTGGTAGTCGATATAGGCGTCCCAGTCATCGATGCGGCGGCGCAACTCCTCGATGACATGCGGGTGAGTGGGCACAAAGAATCGGTTGCGCAAAATCGCATCAGCGACCAGCTCGCCGACGGGTGCGGGGTCGAGCAACTCGAACTGTTCGCCGGGGATGCGCAGCGGTGCTCCGTCGCCGAATGTAGGTACGGCAGCAGCGATATTGGTCAGCACCGGTCCTGGACACAGCAGAGTGACACCAATGTTTTTGGGCCGCAGATAAACTGCCAGCCCTTCGCTGATCTGCACGATAGCGGCTTTGGTGGCGGCATACGGCAGCCGGTCGTAAGAATAGGTGAAAAGTCCGGCGAAGGAGGCGGTGTTGACCAGATGTCCGCTGCCCTGAGCGAGCAGTAGTGGCAGGAAGGCGGCGTTGCTGCGCACCACCGACATCAGATTGATGTCGAGGATGCGTTGCCACTCGGTGACGGGAATGTCTTCGGGCAGACCGTTCGTCAGTACGCCGACGTTGTTGACCACGACATCGACTCGGCCGAACCGCTGCAGTGCCGCGCTCCGAATCCCGTCGAACGCCTTGGGATCCGAGACGTCGGCACGCTGCGGTAGTACGGTTGTTCCCTGCTCGCTCAGTTCGCCGCCGACAGCTTGGATACCGTCGTTGTCGACGTCGACAGCCACGATGTGAGCGCCCTGGTCGGCGAGTGCACGTGCGATGGCGCGGCCAATGCCGCTGGCCGCTCCGGTGATGACGGCGACTTTGTCGCGTAGCGTGTCCATGGGGCTGATGCCGTTGCCGTGTGTGGTGTTTGGCGAGCACAGCAAGTTAACCACAACAGGGCGCACCGGGACCTCGCTGCGAATACTCTGTGTTCATGCGCAGCATTTGGAAGTGGCTCGGACTGGCCAGCGTCGCCGGTGTCGTCGCCGGGGGCGCGCTGGGCGTGCGCGATCAACGCAAACGACGTGCCTACACGGCCGACGAGGTCCGGGCCCGCCTGCATCAGAGGTTGGCCGAATCCGATGCGGAGAGCTTTCAGTCCAAATCGGGATCGGCCGCGGTTTCGACGGCGAACAAGCGATAGCTGCCTGAAAAGCCTTTCAACTCGACGTCGCGCCCCTCGTCGAACCGGATGTCATCACAGTCGCAAAGGGCGTCTCGCACCGGTTGGCTCACCAGGATCTGGCCACCGACCGCTTGTGCTGCAACCCGTGCCGCCATGGCAACGTTACGCCCGAACAGATCGTCGCCGCGGCGCACCGAGCGGCCCATGTGGATACCGATCCGAACCCGAATTTCCTCGTGCCGCTTGCGCTTTGCATCCTTGCGTAGCGCCTGCTGGACGTCGATACCGCACCGCACCGCCTGTTCGGCGCGAGCAAAGGCGATCATGAATCCGTCACCCTGACTCTTCACCACGTGTCCGGACCGCCGTTGCACGAGACCTGAAACGAGCTTGTCATGCGAGCTGATCAGCTTGACCCACGCGCGGTCGCCGATCCGCTCGTTGAGGGCGGTCGACTCCTCGATGTCGGAGAACAGAATCACCACCCGCCCATCCGGGGTGACCCGGGCCAGGTCGGGTCGCTCGACCTCGGCCCAGTCAGCGAGGTCCTCGATCGAGCTGCGCACCGCCGCACCGAAGCCTTCCTTGCGCATCAGGTTGGCGGTGTTCCACACCGTCTTGACGGCCTCGCGACCGCCCGATAGCAGCCAATTGCGGGTGTCGGTCCGGTGTCGCAACTCGTCGATTTCCTGGCGACTGCGGGCAAGAAGTCTCCACAGCACGACGAGGGCGCCGGCTTCGATCACGGCAAGCACGGCCAGGAGGTAGACCACGATATGCACCGCATCACCCACGCCAGGCATCCTGCCAAAGCCTGCGATGACTTGAGGTTGTCGGGCCTATACGCAGTGTCTAGGGTTGAGTTCGGCCGCCGCGGGTAATCGGTCTCAAGTAAGCCGATCAGGTGAGTTTCGGGAGGTGCGGTTTTGGCCGACGGCGACGGTAGCGCCTCAGACCTGCTGGTGATCTTCGGAATTACCGGCGATCTGGCCCGCAAGATGACGTTTCGGGCCTTGTACCGCCTGGAGTCCCGCGACTTGCTGAACTGCCCGATCCTGGGTGTGGCCAGCGATGACATGCCTACCGAGAAGTTGGTCGAACGCGCGCGCAAGGCCATCAGCGACTCCGGTGAAAAGGTCGACGACGCGGTGTTCGACCGACTGGCGGGCCGCTTGGACTACCTGCACGGTGACGTCACCGATAGCCAGCTCTACAGCCAGCTTTCCAAGCTGATCGGCTCGGACTGCCGTCCGCTGTACTACCTGGAAATGCCGCCGGCTTTGTTCGCGCCGATTGTCGAGAACCTCGCGAAGGCCGAACTGCTGGAGCGGGCCCGCGTCGCGGTGGAAAAGCCGTTCGGCCACGACCTGGAGTCCGCGCGCGAACTCAACGCCCGGCTGCGCGCGGTGCTGGATGAAGACCAGATCTTGCGCGTGGACCATTTTTTGGGCAAACAACCTGTCGAAGAGCTGCAATATCTGCGATTCGCCAATCGCGGCCTCGCCGAGCTGTGGGACCGCGACAGCATTTCCGAGATCCACGTCACGATGGCCGAAGACTTCGGGATCGAGGACCGCGGCAAGTTCTACGATGCGGTAGGCGCCTTGCGCGACGTCGTGCAAAACCATCTGCTCCAGGTGCTCGCGCTGGTCGCAATGGAGCCCCCGGTCGGCCCGAGCGCCGATGACCTCAACGACAAGAAGGCCGAGGTGTTCCGGGCGATGCCGGCACTGGATCCGGAGCGTTGCGTACGTGGCCAGTACCGCGGCTACACCGACGTCGCCGGGGTGGCAAAAGATTCGCGAACCGAGACCTACGTCGCACTGCGGACCGAGATCGACAACTGGCGCTGGGCGGGAGTGCCGATCTTCCTGCGCGCCGGCAAGGCGCTGCCGGAAAAAGTCACCGAGGTCCGGATGTTTCTCCACCATGTTCCCGGGTTTTCCTTCCTGCCCAACCGCCGACCGACCGAGCCCAACCAGATCGTGCTGCGCATCGACCCCGATCCGGGGATGCGCTTGCAGTTGTCCGCCCAAGTCGGCAACTCCTGGCATGACGTTCACCTCGACTCCTCGTTCGCCGAGGATCTTGGTGAACCAGTGCGACCCTACGAACGGCTGCTTTACGCCGGGTTGACCGGCGATCGCCAGCTTTTCGCCCGGGAAGACGCCATCGAAGAGACGTGGCGGATCGTGCAGCCGCTGCTGGACAAGCCGGGCCGGATCCACCATTACGACCGCGGCTCCTGGGGACCCGAGGCGGCGCTGTCGCTGCTGCGTGGTCACCGCAATTGGCAAGAGCCGTGGCTGCCTCGGAACACGGACACAGGACAGTAAGGAGACAGGAAAAGATGCAGCTAGGGATGATCGGTTTGGGCCGCATGGGCGCCAACATCGTGCGCCGCCTCGTCAACGACGGGCACGAGTGCCTGGTGTACGACCACAACGCCGACGCGGTCAAGGCGATGGCCGGTGAGAAAAACACCACGGGAGTGTCTTCGTTGTCAGAGCTGGCCGAGAAGCTGACAACTCCGCGAGTCGTCTGGGTGATGGTGCCGGCCGGGACCATCACCACTTCAGTGATCGAGGACCTGGCCAAGACGCTGGACTCGGGCGATATCGTGATCGACGGCGGCAACTCCTACTACCGTGATGACCTCCGGCACGCAAAGCTGCTGTCCGAGAATGGGATTCACCTATTGGACTGCGGAACCAGCGGCGGCGTGTGGGGCCGGGAACGCGGCTACTGCCTGATGATCGGCGGGGATGCGGACGCGTTCGCGCACGCCGAGCCGATCTTCGCCACCGTCGCACCCGGGGTGGACGCCGCGCCGCGTACGCCGGGCCGAGAGGGCGAGGTCGCGCAGTCGGAGAAGGGTTACTTGCATTGCGGGCCGTCAGGGGCGGGGCACTTCGTCAAGATGGTGCACAACGGCATCGAGTACGGGATGATGGCCTCGCTCGCCGAGGGACTGAGCATCTTGAAGAGTGCCGACATCGGCACCCGCGTCGAAAAAGGCGATGCCGAAACCGCACCGCTGGCGGATCCCGAGTTCTATCGGTACAAGATCGACGTCCCGGAGGTCGCCGAGTTGTGGCGACGGGGCAGCGTGATCGAGTCGTGGCTGTTGGATCTGACCGCGATCGCGCTGCGCGAAACGCCCGACCTGACCGAATTCGCCGGGCGGGTCTCGGATTCCGGGGAGGGCCGGTGGACTGCCATTGCGGCGATTGACGAAGGAGTTCCGGCGCCGGTTCTGACCACCGCGCTCTATGCCCGCTTCGCCTCACGGCGCCTGGACGAATACGCCGACAAGGCGCTGTCGGCGATGCGCAAGCAGTTCGGCGGGCACGACGAGAAACCCGGTCAATAGGTACTAGACGGGCGTGTGTCGCCTGACGAAGTCCACCACGACATCGGTGAAGGCGTCGTTGTCATCCCCGGCCGCGGTGTGTCCAGCGTTGGACAGTTCGACGAACTCCGCGTGCGGCACCTTGGCCAGGAAATCTCGGACGCCTTCGGGGCTGACCACGTCGGAGAGCTTGCCGCGGATCAACAGGATCGGGATCTTCAGGTCGATGGCGGCCTGCTCGAACTTCTCGGTGCGCAGTTCGGGGTCATCTCCGGGCTTGGTCATGAATGCCGGATCCCAGTGCCAATACCAGCGTCCGTCACGCAGGCGCAGGTTCTTTTTCAGCCCCTCGGGACTGCGCGGCTTGTGGCGGTGCGGCAGATAGGCGGCGACGGCATTGGCTGCCTCCTCAAGAGAGCCGAAACCGTGGATGTGGCCGAACATGAAATCGCGGATGCGGGCGCTGCCATGCTTTTCGTACCGCGGTACCACGTCGACCAAAACCAGGCCGGTCACCTTGTCGGGACCGGCGCTTTCGGCAACCAGGATGCCGGTCAAACCACCCATGCTGGCCCCGATCAGTACCACCGGGCGATCGATCGCATCCACGACATGCATCACGTCGGCGGTCAAGGTCTCGATGGCGTAGTCCGCGTCGGGCGCGCGATCGCTGTCGCCGTGGCCCCGGGTGTCCATCGCGACGACGTGGTAGCCCTCGTCGGCCAGGCTCTGGCCGGTGTTCTTCCAGGAGAATCGGTTCTGGCCGCCGCCGTGCAACATGAGGATCGTCGGCCGGCCGGCCCCATCGACGTCGCGGTTCCACTCGTCGGCGACCAGGGTGATCCCATCGATACCGGAAAACTCGACCGTCTGGGGGCTGCTGCTTACGGTGCTCACGCGTTGTGACGTTACCTAGGTGGCTTAAGCACTCTCACGCGGGTCTCCGAGCTGTGCTCAATTTGCCCGGCTCGCCGCTTCGCCGCTGCGCGGCTGGGGGTACCCCCACCTCGGGCCGCTCAGGCGGCCCGCATCGTCGCCGAGCAGAGCGCCAGGGGCCGGCAGCGGCGGCGCATCGGGAAACAGCTCGGCGAAGCTGCCGAACAGAATGCGGTCTCTGGTCTTTTGATCGACGCCGTCGAACAGCTGATGCAGCGTCGCCTGGGTGTGGCCGAAGGTGCCCTCCATGTGCGGATAGTCACTGCCCCAGAGCACGTTGTTGAAACCCATCGCCGTCATCGCCGCGATCGCCGATGAGTCGTGCTGGAACGACGCGTACACCTGCGAGTAGATGATCTCCCGCGGGCTGCGTTTGAGCTTGGGCCGCACCACCATTGCGTGCTGCCGATAGCCCTCCTCCATCCGGTCGGCGATGAACGGTACCCAGGTCGCGCCGCCTTCTGACACCAGCACTTTGAGGTTCGGGTGGCGATCCAGAGCGCCCGAGGCGACGAGCTTCACCACCGCGCGCTGACCCCCAAACGACGTCTCGGTGTAGTTGAGCACCGCGCCGCCCGGGCCGTGATAGGTCACCCCGATCGAGTTGCCTGCGGCGAAATCAATTGGCTCGGTGCCGATGTGGAAGGCGATCACCATGCCGATGTCGTCGGCGGTGGCCCAAAACGGCTCCCACTCGTCACGGTGGTAGTCGCGCTGTGCGGGATGCGGCGTCACCGGAAGAAACACCGCCTTGAATCCCATTGTGCCGCAACGCTTAAGCTCTTCGACCGCATCATCGATATCCAGGGTCGACACCTGTGCGGTCGGGATCAGCCGCGGCGAGTAGTCCATGATCGTTTCTTTGGACCAGTCGTTGGAGGCCCGCATCGCCGCGCGTAACAGCTCCGGTGTGCGAAACGAGCCGGACCACATGCCCAGCGACGGGAACACCAGCTCCGACCAGATACCTTCCTCGTTGAGGTCGGCGAGCCGTCTGCTGACGTCGCGGGAGCCGGCAGCGGCCACCGTGGCCTGCATGAACTCCTGTTGGGCAATGCTGGGCAGCCGCCGGCGGAACACCTGGCCGTCAACATAGATGGACTCCCATCGGCCGTCGGGATCCTGTTCGGTTCGCGGGACCAGTTCGGCCAGTCGCTTCGGCAGCCGAGAGCGCCATAGGTCTTCAGGCTCGATGAAGTGGGAGTCGCCCGAGTTGGCCCACAACTTGAGGGGGCGCTGCTCGACGGGCGCAGTCATGTCGTCAAATATTAGAATTGCGTTCTAGTACTGTCAACGTTCGGTGAGTTCTCGCCACCGCCAGGGTCTATCAGAAAGACCCCAGGACAACTAACGCAAGGAGAGGGCTATGCCTTCGATCACGCCCTCGCTGTGGTTCGACCACAACTTGGAGGACGCGGCCAAGTTCTACACCTCGGTTTTCCCGAACTCGCGGATCGAGGGTTTCAACCGGTATACCGATGCCGGACCCGGCGAGCCGGGCGCGGTCGTGTCGGGCAGCTTCGTATTGGACGGCACCCGGTTCATCGGGATCAACGGGGGCCCGGAGTTTCCGTTCAGCGAGGCGGTGTCCTTCACGGTCAGCTGCAAGGACCAGGAAGAGGTCGATACTACTACTACTACTACTACTACTTACTACTACTACTACTACTACTACTACTACTACTACTACTACTACTACTACTACTACTACTACTACTACTACTACTACTACTACTACTACTACTACTGGGACCGGTTAACCGACGGTGGCGAGGAATCGCAGTGTGGCTGGTGCAAGGACCGCTTCGGCCTGAGTTGGCAGGTCGTCCCGGACCGGCTCTACGACCTGCTCAGTGATCCGGATCCGGCCCGCGCGACAGCGGCCACCACGGCGATGCTGGGCATGCGCAAGCTCGTGATAGCCGACCTCGAGGAAGCGGTGGAAACGGCGGCGGCGGAGTCGTGGCGCGAGCTCACTCGGTGAGCCGGCCGATCCATTCGATCGTCGCGTCGGTGATTGCCGGAACATCGTCGGGGTTCTCGCATCCCGCGACCATCAGCGACGACTCCGCCATGGTCGCCACCAGAATGCGGCTCAGGAGTTGTCCACGCACCGACGTGTCCAGCCCCAGCACCGCCATCCAGCTGCGGAAGGCGGCTTGCATGCGGTCGCGACGGGCGACCTCAAAGCCGGCTGGTGCGTCCCCTGAGGTCAGCACCCTGGCCAGGCGCCGGTTCTCCCACATCGCCTCGAGGTAGGCCCGCACGTGAAGCTCAAATATGCGCTGCGGGTCGGCCCCGTCGCCGGCTTGCTCCATGGCAGCCTCGATGCGGCGGTCGACGGCGTTGGCCATTTGCTCGAAGATCGCCAGGAATAGCTCGTTTTTGCCGCCGAAGTGGTGGTAGATGCTGCCGATGCTGGCGCCGGAGCTGGCCACTACATCGGCCATTGTTGCCGCGGTGAATCCCCTGGTCGCGAATACTTCAGTCGCTGCGTCGAGGATCCGCTGCTGGGTGGCGCCGGTCTTGGCCCAGCGACGGGCCTGTGCCGAGGTCGCCATACCTAAACGCTATCGGGTATGCGGGCTGCGATTCGAGCGCGCTCACCCGAATGTCATCCGACGGCCTGGCGGAAGCACCTGCGGCGCCACCTGTGACACTCCGCGGCAGATTTCGAAATCCGCTGGGGCAGTGAGGGTTTAGGTAATTGTCGACCGCGGTCGGTGCGTCTTGGGCCCGCACGCGTTAGGTTGGTCCGTGCGAACGCGCCGAACAGGGAGTGAACATGGCGGACGATGTTGAGGGGGCCATCCCGGTTGAGCGGCTCGTGCCGGCTGCCGGCGATCGCTGGCTCATATCCGGATTCGACCAGGTAGCCTGCGATGACTGAACCACGCTGGATCGACGTGCCCGGCCCTGAGGGAGATCTGAAAGCCCTCACCTGGGGGCCGCGCGACGCCCCGATCGCGTTGTGCCTGCACGGCTTCCCTGACACCGCTTACGGGTGGCGCAAGATCGCTCCCCGGCTGGCCGAGTCGGGGTGGCGGGTCGTCGCGCCGTTCATGCGCGGGTACGCGCCGTCTTCGATTCCGGCCGACGGCAGCTTTCACATCGGTGCGCTGATGGACGATGCGTTGCGCGTCCGCTCGGCTGCGGGCGGCACCGAGCGCGACGTGGTGATCGGTCACGACTGGGGTGCGATCGCCGCCACCGGCCTGGCCGCAATGCCCGACAGCCCGTTCGCCAAGGCGGTGATCATGTCCGTGCCGCCGTCGGCGGCGTTCCGTCGGCGGGGCGGCGTGGCTGACCGGGGCCGGCTGGCCCGCCACCTAGCGCGTCAGCTGCTGCGCAGCTGGTACATCATCTACTTCCAATTACCTTGGTTGCCTGAGCGTTCCGCTTCCTGGGTGGTGCCGCTGCTCTGGAGACGTTGGTCGCGGGGCTATCACGCCGAGGAGGATCTGCGTCACGTCGACGCTGCGATCGGAACACCGGAAAGCTGGCGGGCGGCACTGGGGCCGTACCGGGCTACGATCCGCAATACCTCGCCGCCGGCGCGATATGCCGAATTGAACCGGCTGTGGACCGAGGACCCCGTGCTGCCGTGCCTGTACCTGCATGGCCGCGACGATGGTTGCATGTCATCGGCTTTCACCCGCTGGGCGGAAAAAGTGCTGCCCGCTGGCAGCGAGGTCGCCATCGTCGAACACGCCGGGCATTTCTTGCAGCTCGAACAGCCGGACAAGGTCGCCGACATGGTGCTTGCGTTCATCGGCTCACCCGGCTGAAGCCGTGGCGGGGCACCGGATGGCGGCCGTCGATGCGCAGTTTTACTGGATGTCGGCCAAAGTCCCCAACGACGACTTCCTGCTCTACGCATTCGACGGCGAACCCGCAGATTGCGCGCGTGCGATCGAGCAGGTCTGCTGTCGGGCGCGCGTGTGCCCGGACCTGACGATGCGGGTCCAGGATGGAAGTTCGCTGACGTATCCGCAGTGGGTGCCAGCGGCCATCGGGCCGGAGCAGGTGGTCCGCCACGACCTGGCCGACCACAGCTGGCGCGATTGCCTGGCGGCCATCGTCGGCCTCGCCGGTGCCCAACTGGATACTCGCCGGATGCCGTGGCGGCTGCACGTGTTCACCCCGGTGTTCGGCATTCCGGGCGTCACCGGCCCGGGCACCGTTGCGGTGATGCAGGTCGCGCACGCACTGGCTGACGGCGTTCGCGCTTCGGCGATGGCGGCCTGGCTCTTCGGCCGGGCCGCCCCGGTGCCCGAGTTGGCACGGCCGTCGGCGGGATTTTTGCCCTGGCGGGCCGTCGATGCGGCTCGCACCCACCGCCGGCTGGTTCGCGATACCCGCGCTGGGCTGCTGGCACCGGGGGCCGGATCCCGGCCTCTGCAGCGCACCAACGCGCGCCCGGACGGTGCCCGCTCGGTGCGCACGCTGGTGCGGCACCGCTCGCAACTGCCCGGCCCCACCGTCACCGTCGGGGTGCTGGCCGCGGTGTCCACGGCACTGTCCAGTCTGCTCGGGGACCCGGCCGATACCCTGGGTGCCGAAGTGCCGATGGCTAAACCCGGTGTGCCACAAGCACATAACCACTTCGGAAACGTCGTCGTCGGGCTGTACCCAAAACTCGGTCTGGATGTCCGCGCTGAGCGGATCGCGACCGACCTGGCCAATGGCCGGCGCCGCTTCGAACATCCGGCGACGCGCTCCGCCGACCGGGCGTTCGCCGCAGTGCCCGCGGCGCTGCTGCGTTGGGGCGTCTCACAGTTCGACCCCGATGTCCGGCCGGCGCAGGTGGCCGGCAACACCGTGGTGTCCAGCGTTAACCGCGGAGCTACCGATCTGAGCTTCGGGGATGCCCCCGTGGTGCTGACGGCCGGATATCCGGCACTGTCGCCGTTGATGGGCCTGACTCACGGGGTGCATGGCATCGGCGACACCGTCGCGATTAGCGTGCACGCGGCACAGTCGGCCATCGCCGACATCGACGCCTACGTGGAACTCCTGGACGCAGCGCTGTAAGAAAGTTACTGAGCGTCACCGGATCTGGCCGCTTCCTCGCGGGTCAGGCCACTGGCACCGATCAGCTCCTCGTGCAGTTCGAACCACACGGTGTGGTACGAGTCGATGAGCGGCCTGGTCAGCCAGAGAGTCTCGCCGGCCTTGACTTTGTCCAGTGCCACGAGCAATTTCGCCGAGTAGGCGGTCAAGCGCGGCAACTGGGCCGCGGCCGCTTCGATGATCGGCACCACCCGCGCGTGCACATCATCGAGGCGGGCCAATACCGCGGCGTCGTATTCTGCGTCATCGTGAGTGTTGGGATTGCCTTCTGGGCCGCCCTTGAGCTGCCAGTCCGTGACCAGGGACTTGAAATCGTCGTTCACAGCGCGGAAGTCGTCGTAGGCGGCGGCCATCGCGGCCGGGTCGATGCCCTTGCGCTCTTCGGTGAGCAACGTCTCGAGCCTGGCGCGGCCGCTGGGGCTGATCCGCAACGTCGTGCCATCGACCAGTAGGCCTGACGCGGTTAGCTGCTCGACGACGGTGGTGATGTTGCCAAGATCCTCGTCTAAAGTCGCGGCCAGGTCGGCGGGAGTAACCCGGCCTTTCAGCCGGACCGCTTGCAGTACCGTCAATTCGGTCACGGGGCGGCCTGACCTGCCAGCCGCAGCGCGGTCAGCATGATGATCAGCGGGGTGGCCGAAACCACGTCGGTATGCCCGGTGTCCATGGCCGCGCGCACTGCGGCGTCGGAGGTGTCATCCAGCCGCGGGTGGTCGCCGCTGGCGTGTGCACGCAGCGGGCTGATCCGTCGCGCGATGTCGGCCAGTTCACGTAGTTCCGGCGTATCGTTCTCCGACCACGCAGACAAGCTCAGATTGCCTTCGCGCACTTCGCCTTCGTTGCCATCGACGGTGATGTGCTTGCCGGCCAGCGATGCCACGACTCCGTGGCCGCAACCCACCACGGCCACCCGGCCGAGTTCACGGCTGACCACTGCCGCATGGCTGGCGGCGCCGCCGACCTCGGTGACAATGGCTTGTGCGGCCAGCATGCCCAGGACGTCTTCGGGCCTGGTGTTGTCGCGTACCAGGATGACTCGCTCGCCCTGGTCGGCGGCGTCCAGCGCCTCATCCACCTCGGTGTACGCCTTGCCCGAAACCACACCCGGGCATGCTGGCAGACCTTTTGCTAAAAGTGGTGCAGCCAAACGTGTTTCGGGCTGCAACTTCGGCAGTAGCAGAGTCTCTACGTGCATCGGGGTCACCCGGTGAAGCGTCTCGGCGTCGTCGATGAGCCCCTCGTGTCGCAGTTGCAGCGCCAGTCGCACCGCCGCCTGCGCCGAGCGCTCTGCCGCCCGTGTCTGCAGCAGCCACAACTTGCCGTCTTCGACGGTGAATTCGATCTCTTGGACGTCGGACCCGAGCCGCTCCAAGCTACGGGCGGCGTCCACCAGCTCGTCATAGACAGCCGGTTGCTCGTCACGCAGGGCCGTGATCGGTTCGACGTCGACCAACCCTGACACCACGTCGTCGCCTTGGCCACCGGGTAGCCATTCGCCGAACGGTTCGTTGCCACCGGTTATCGGGTTGCGCGAAAAGAATGCTCCGGCCCCGGAATTGGGGCCCCGGTTGCCGAACACCATCGCCTGCACGACTACAGCGGTACCGCCCTGGTCGTCGAGGCCGTAGTGGGCGCGGTAGGTAGCAGCCCGGGGCGAATTCCACGACGCGAACACGGCCTCGATGCCGGCGCGCAACTGTGCGTACGGGTCGATGGGAACGGATTCCGACTGACCCGCGATGCGCTGATACATGCTGGTGAACCGCCGTCGGGTGTCGCAGGCGAACTTCGCGGCGCCGGGCGCAGCGAGCGCTTGTTCGACGGCATCGTTCATGCCTAGGTCCAGGATCGTGTCCATCATGCCGGGCATGGAGTGCGTGGCTCCTGAGCGCACGCTGACCAGCAACGGACGCGGGCCTCGCCCGAACGTGCGTGAGGTTTCTGCTTCCAGCCAGCTCATCCGGTCGAGCACGTCGTCCCAGATCGCGTCCATCGTCGGCTGGGGCTCGGCGAGATACTTCAGGCCCACCTCGGTGGTAATGCAGAACGCGGGCGGTACCGGCAATTTGTACCGGCGCATCGCGTCGATGCCGTGGCCCTTGTTGCCCACGAGCTCCCGCGGGTGATTCGCGTCGCCGTTCAGCAACACCACGGCTTCGTTTTCGGAGGTGCCGTTGCCTCGTGCGATACGAGTCGTGGTGCACCCCTCCTGGTTCAGCAAGTCTCGTTGGCTCTGATGGGCCCTTCACTACGATTCGGCAAACGCCGGAACGCCCGCTATGTTCCCACACAGGTCAGCGGACTCAGGTGCTCGGCGCTCCTGTCATCCGATCCGTCGCATGATCTAGGTTTGCACTTATGACTCCCTACGACGTCGGCTTACTGATCCTGCGGCTGGTGTTGGGGGTGACGTTGGCCGCGCATGGCTACAACAAGTTCTTCGGCGGTGGCCGCATACCGGGCACCGCGCGGTGGTTCGAGAGCATCGGCATGAAGCCCGGTAAGTTTCACGCCACCGTAGCCGCCATGACAGAAATATCTGCCGGACTGGGCCTGGCGGCCGGGCTGCTCACGCCGATCCCGGCGGCGGGCTTTGTCTCGCTGATGCTGGTCGCGGCCTGGACCGTGCATCGCCACAACGGCTTCTTCATCGTCAAAGAAGGCTGGGAGTACAACCTGGTCCTGGCGGTCAGCGCGGTCGCCGTGGCCACGATCGGTCCCGGGAAGCTCAGCCTGGACTGGGTGATCTTCGGCAAGAACTGGCTCGACGGATGGCAGGGTCTGCTGCTGTCGGTACTGCTCGGCCTCGCCGGGGCCATCGGCCAGCTGCTGATCTTCTACCGTCCGCCGGCTAAGCAGGCGGGGTAGCTCGCTTCGCGGCTACGGTTCCTCATCGTCTTCCTCCGCCAGGATTTTTTCGGGGTGGTAAAAGGTATTGGTTCGCGGCTGTCCGTAGTCGAGATGGGGCGGTGGGATCCATTCGGTGTCGCCGTTGGCGCGTTTTCGGGTGGTTCAGCCGCCGGGTTCGACCAGTGGGTGATCAGATCCGCAGGCCAGGGTGAGTTTGTTCACGAGCGATTAATGTGACCTGCGGGCAGTCAGCTGGCTGTGAGCACCAACTGGTTCAATTCCAGTATCGCGCACCAACTCCATAGCAGGTCAGATGGCGTTTTCAGGCCCAATGACTGGCGGCTACCTCGTGCTCCAGACTTCCTCGGCACCTTTGAGAAACCCTTGCCAGTACGGATTGTCGCGGTAGGGGACAGTGACAATATCGATGTCCTTGTTGTCGCGCACGAGCGAGTGATCCATATCAAAGTCGCCGCCTTGGCCGAGCTCGAAGTTCTCGACGAGGTCGCGCAACTGGCCCTCCGTCGCGTAGTCGGTCGCCCATACGGTTCCATCCCCAAACCCTCTTCGGTACTCCTCGGCCTCCGAGTCGTCGACCCTGGCGTCGGGGCTGGTAGCGAAGGTCGCTTCAGCGCTGCTCGCAGCGTCCTCGATCTTCATTTCGACGCACCTCCTGTTGCCGCACCTTCGACCGGAGGGGCCGGAGCTACGGCATCGTTGCGCGGCGCGTCCTTCTCTGCCGCGCCTTTTTGCAGGTATTCGTGAATGGCGTTCGCGGCCTTGCGTCCCGCGCCCATGGCTAGGATCACGGTCGCGGCGCCTGTCACGATGTCGCCGCCGGCGAAGACGCCTTGGCGGCTTGTGGCGCCCGTCTGCGGATCGGCGACGATGCAGCCGTGCCGGTCGATGTCGAGCCCGGAGGTCGTGTGCGGGATGAGCGGGTTCGGGTTGGTGCCGAGGGCGATGACGACCAGGTCGGCCTCGATCGTGAACTCCGAGCCCGAGACGGGTACCGGACGGCGGCGGCCTGATTCGTCGGGCTCGCCGAGCTCGGTGCGGATGCACTCGAGGCCACTTACCCATCCGGTCTCATCGCCTAGGAACCGCTGCGGCAGCGTAAGCCAGTCGAAGATCACGCCCTCGCCGAGCGCCCGCTCGTAGTCCTCGGCCCGGGCACCCTTTTCGACCTCGGAGCGGCGGTACACGATGTGACCCTCCTCGGCGCCGAGGCGGATGGCGCACCGCACTGCGTCCATCGCGGTGTCGCCGGCGCCGATCACCGCGGCACGCCTCGGGCGCCGAAGTGGCGTGTCGTACTCAGGGAACGAGAACGCGCGCATCAGATTGACGCGCGTGAGGAACTCGTTGGCCGAGTACACACCCTTGAGGTTCTCCCCAGGGATGTTCATGAAGATCGGCGAGCCCGCTCCCGTGCCGACGAACACCGCCGAGTAGCCCCACTCGTCGAAAAGCTGGTCCATGGTGACCGTCTTGCCGATGATCACGTCGCGCACGAACTCCACGCCGAGCGCCTTGAGATGCTCGATATCCTCGTCGACGATCTCCTTCGGCAGGCGGTACTGGGGGATCCCGTAGCGGAGCACCCCGCCGAACGCGTGCAGCGCCTCGAAGATCGACACCGGGTAGCCGAGCTGTGCTAGGTCACTAGCAGCCGTGAGGCCAGCCGGGCCTGAACCCACGATTGCGACCTTCTGGTCGCGCCACCCGTGCGGCGCGGCGAAGTCGCCGCCGCGCCCGTGCTCGCGCTCCCAGTCGGCGACGAACCGCTCCAGCCGGCCGATGCCGACCGGGTCTTGCCGGGCAAGCAGCACGCAACGCAATTCGCACTGATGCTCAACAGGACACACCCGCCCGCAGATAGCAGGCAGCAGGTTCCGGCGGCGGATCGTGTCGGCGGCCCCCTGGAAGTCACCGACCGCGACGCTGCGCACGAAGTCGCGGATCGGCACGTTGACGGGGCAGCCCTGCTCGCACACGGGATCCTGGCAGTTGAGGCAGCGGCGCGCCTCGGCGATGGCGCGCTCCACGGTGTAGCCCTCTGCGACTTCGTCCCAGGTCCCGCGCCGCTCCTCCGGATCCCGGCACGGCATGGGGGTCTTATGCGGATACACGATTGGCATGGCTATTTACCTCCCAGTCCCGCCCGTTGGCAAGCCAATTTCTCCTCGGCTTTGTAGGTCGTCACGCGGTCGTCCGCCTCGTCGAAGTCGACCTGATGACCGTCGAAAAACGGGCCGTCGACGCAGGCAAAGAGCGACTTGCCGCCCACGGACACGCGGCAACCGCCGCACATGCCCGTGCCGTCCACCATCAGGGGATCGAGGGACACCATGGTGGGCAGACCCCATCGGCGGGTCGTGTTCGCCACGGCACGCATCATGGGCATCGGCCCCACCGCGAAGCAGTAGGTGAAGCCGGCGCCTGCCTGCAGCGACTCTTCCAGGCGGCCGGTGACGAAGCCGTGATAGCCGAAGGAGCCGTCGTCGGTGCACACGTGCAGCTCGTCGCTCTCGGTTGCCAGCAGGTCGGCGAGGATGACCAGATTCCGGGTGCGGGCGCCGATGATGGATGAGACCCGCACGCCCCGGGACCGCAGCTCGCGGGCCAGAGGGAACACCGCCCCCGTGCCGAAGCCGCCCCCGATCAGCACGGCGTGGCCCTGCTCGGGGAGGGGCACCGCCGCGCCGAGTGGGCCGGCGAAGTCAAGGAAGACGTCGCCGACGCGCAGGGCATTGACCAGCGCGCTCGTACGCCCCACCTGCTGGACGACGATCGTGATCGTGCCCTCCGCTCGGCTGAAATCGGTGATGCTGATCGGGATTCGTTCGCCGGTCTCGGTCACCCTCACGATGACGAACTGACCCGGGGCGGCGTTGCGCGCCACCAGCGGGGCGTGGACGACGAACAGCTTGGTGACGTCCGTGACGTCCTTCTTCTCGATGATGCGTGCCGTGGTGTCCATAGTCAGTTCCATCTCAAAGGAGAGGGTCCTCGTCCTTGGCCTTGAGCCGCAGCCAGCGGCGCTGTACCTCGGCCTCGATGGCGGCCAGCGTCGCCTCGTTGCCGGGCTGGCAGAGATGCTTGGTCTTGCCCATGAGCTTCAGCCAGTCGGCGACGGCCATGCGCCGCTCGAGGGGCTCGGGGTCGTAGGTGATGTGGGTGATGCCGCGCTCGACCTCGTACAACGGGAAAAAGCAGCTGTCGACGGTGGCCTGGATGATGTCGACGCCGACGCGATCCTCGGTCTTCCAGTTGAGCGGACAGGTGATCAGGATCTTGCCGTAGACCGTGCCCTCGTGCTGGGCGTACCACTGCGCTTTAGCGGCCTTGCGGATGAGGTCGTCAGGGTAACCCTCGACGCCGGTGAAGACGTACGGGATATTGGTCGCCGCCATGATCTGCGGCGTGTCCTTGTGATGAAAGGCCTTCCCCACCTCGGCGGGGCCGACGTGGCTCGTCGACGTCAGGTGCCCGAGCGGGGTCGAGTAGCTGAGCTGGCTGCCGGTGTTCATGTAGCCCTGGTTGTCGTACTCCACGATGATCATCCGGTGCTGGCGCAGCGCGGCGCCGATGGCGGGGCCCATGCCGATATCCATGCCGCCATCGCCCGTGACCATGACAAACGTGATGTCCTCGCCGGCAGGGAGTTCGCCGCGGCGCACCCGTTCGTGGAACACCTCGACGAGCCCGCTCAGCGCGGCGGCACCGTTTTGGAACAGGTTGTGCACGTATGTGACCCGGTGTGACGTGTAGGGGTAGCCGGTGCTGACGACCATGGCGCACCCCGTCTGGTAAAACATCACGACGTCGCCCTCGATGCCGCGCAGGAACTGATCGAGCGCCGGAAACACACCGCAGCCGGGGCAGGCGCCGTGGCCGGGCGCAACTCGCTTCGGCTTGGTAGCCAGCTCCCAGTAGGGGGGTGCCTGCACCTGAAGCCGGCCGTCGGGGCCGGGCGTGACTTTCAGCTTCCCGCTCGTCATCTCCTCGCGGGTGAGTGCAGGGGTGCCACGACGTGCCTGCGGCTTGTCGGGATCGCCCGGCTCTACGCCGTAGTAGTCGAACGGCACTTCCACGACACCGGACTCGGCGGCTTCCAACGCCAACCGGAAGAACGCCTCGGCGTCCTCCGCATAGAAGTCCCGCCCGCCGAGGCCGTACACCCGGCTGAGGCAGAGGGTGCGGTTGTCGGGGTCGTCCTTGAGAGCGGACTTCACCTCGTGGGTGAGGTTGGCCCCGTGGGCTCCGTAGGAGCTGGACCGCTCGCCGATCAGGACCGCACGCACGCCGCGCAGCGCCTGGCGGATGGTGTCGGCAGGGAAGGGGCGGATCACGTTGGGGCTGACAACGCCAGCGGCGACGCCCTTCGCCCGGAGCCGGTCGGCAACGTCCTTGGCGGTCTCCGCGGCCGAGTTGAGCAGGAAGACGGCGACTTGGGCGTCCTCCATGCGATACAGATCCACAGGGTCGTAGCGCCGGCCGCTCAAGGTCTCGAAGTCGGCGAAGACGTCGGGGATGGCGGCCATGGCGGCGTCCATCGCCCGCTCGAGCTGATACTTGTTGTTGATCAGGTCGGGATCGTTCATGTACGGCCCGATCGTCACGGGGTGCCGGGGGTCAAGCGCCTTGACCGGTTCCAGCACGGGACCCAGCCACTCCTGCACGGTGGCGTCGTCCACGAAGGTCGAGACGCGGCGCTTCTGGTGGCTGGTGAAGAAGCCGTCGAAGGCCACGATCGCGGGCAACCGCACATCGGCGCGCTCGGCGACGCGCAGCGCCATCAGGTTGAGGTCGTAGACCGCTTGGGGGTCGCGGGCCATGAAGATGAGCCAGCCGGTGTTCAGCGTGTAATAGACGTCGGAGTGGTCGCCGCGAATGTTGAGCGGCCCACTGACGGCGCGGGTGGCGACATCCAGCAGCATGGGATAGCGCGTCCCGGACTGCACAGGCAGCTGCTCTAGTGAAAAGAGCAGACCCTGCGCGCTCGTGGCGTTGAAGACGCGGCCGCCCCCGACAGCGGCGCCGAAGCAGATGCCGGCCGCCCCGTGCTCACCATCGGCCGGGACCATGACGATGTCGTGCTCGCCAGCCGCCTTCATCTCGTCGATCCGCTCGGCGACTTCCGTTGACGGGGTGATCGGGTAGTAGCCCATCAGGTGGAAGTTGATCTGCTTGGCTGACAGAGCGGCCATCTCGTTGCCGGTGCCGAAACGGACGACCTGAGCGGCCCGGCCGGCTCTCGGCCCCGGTACCGTTGGTGCTGGTGCTGCGACGCTCATCAATGGTCACCTTTCTCGGTCTCGAGCCACGGGAAGAGCGGTACGCGATGCTCGTCGGCCCAGCCGTCCTCCTCGCGGAGTTCGGTGAGGGCGCCGGTTGGGCAGGCCTCGATGCACTTGAGGCAGCCCTTGCAGTAGTTATAGTCGATGCCTTGCAGCCGCACGGCGAGCTCGCCGTCGCGGTCATCGGTCCATACGAAGCAGAGGTCGGGGCAGACGATGTCGCAGATCCCGCAGTGCACGCAGGTGTTTGGGTCGAAGGCGGGCACGAAGCCCAGCCGCGAGGTGCTCAGGTTCTTGACGATGCTGTTGCCCGCGTCCAGGATCACCCCCCCTATCGGCGCGTCGAGATACCCGAACGCAGGCTTGGCCCGCTGCACGGGCCGGCCAACATCGCCCGGCACCGCCGGCCAGGTCATGCTCCGCAGCTCGCGGTAGCCACGGTCAAAGGTACGCATGTTGGCCTCGACGAGCTGGGCGTAGCGGACGGAGAAGCTCTGCCGAATCGTTTCTTTTACTGCCTCAGGGTCGATAAATGGGCAGACACGCGTCACGGCACCGAGCATGGCCGTATTGACGCGTGTCTTCTCCTCCAGCGAGATGCCCAGCGCATCGAGTACCCCCACTGTGCCGGAACGCAGGTGGATCGACTCTCGGATCTCGCCCGGGTCCTTACGGGTGTTCACGATCAGCGTGCCGGTTGGGCCCAGCCCGGCGGCCACGTCAAACGAGGAGGCTAGCGCCTCGTTAAAGACCGCGACCACCTGCGGGTTTTCGATCGGGCTGCTCGTGCGGACCTCGCGGTCGGCTGGGCAGAGCCGCACGAACGACTTCAGGGGGGTGCCCTTCTTCTCTGAACCGTATGAGGAAAAGTGAGCACCGTTGAGGCCCTGCCGTAAGACGCAAGCCTCGGCCAGCATCTTCCCGGCGAGATGCGCGCCCTGCCCTCCGATCGACTCGAACCGGATCCCGAAAAAGCCATCGTCGCCGGCGCCGGGCAATGAACCCCCTCCCCCTCCAGTGCCTACTGAACCGGCTGCCGGCACCACTGACATCGCAGCCTCCTCGTCCGAATACTGCCTCGCCTACTTCATCGCTGGGTCCCAACTCTGGACTCTCCGGGAAAGCCAGCACAGAGGCGAAGGATGTCTCCACGTAGAGAACTTCGGCCCTATTCCCCGCGCTGGCGCTTCCTCGGGTCTGTCAACTTAACGGTGTAACTCGTTGCGCACTGTTACTTTCGGCCCGTGGTCAATCGTCCTGGGAAGGCGATCTCGAACGCGTTCAACGGTGCCTTCCATCGATTCATCCAGCGCTGTCGGCCCTTGCCGGTCGGATCGAGGCTCGTGATCGCCAGGTAGACGCATTTCAGGGCGGCCTGCTTGTTCGGGAAGTGGCCCCGAGCATTCACGGCTCTGCGAAGGAAAAGCTGGGGCTCGTCACTTCGGGCCTCGTCCTGAGCACCGGCCGAACTGCTCGCCGACCTCGACGTCATCGACAGGTCACTGCGCAGTCACGGCAGCGGTCTGCTCGCCGACGACCGGTTGGCACATCTGCGGGAAGCTGTGCGGGCGTTCGGCTTTCACCAGTCCGGGCTGGACATGCGGCAGAACTCCGACGTCCATGAAGAGGTGGTCGCCGAGCTGTTGGCCTGGGTCGGCGTGCACTCGGGCTACATGTCGCTGTCAGAGCCGGAACGCGTCGAACTGCTGGCTGCCGAGCTAGCCACCCGACGCCCGCTGACGCGGGAGCACACCCACCTTTCCGAGTTGGCGCGCAAGGAACTCGACATCCTCGCGGCCGCCGCCCGGGCCGTGCACGTGTTCGGTCCGCACGCCGTCCCGAACTACATCATCTCGATGTGCCGGTCGGTGTCGGACACGCTGGAGGCCGCGATCCTGTTGAAGGAAGTTGGACTGCTCGCCTCGCACGATGTTCGCGGTGCCGAGAGTGTTGACCCACCGAAGCCGAGCCCGCTGGCCCACCCGATCGCGGCCATCACCGCCAAAGACAAGGCACCGAGCAGTCCGCCCGCGCCGATCACTGCCCGGACAGTTGGCGCCCCATCGCCGGGCGAGCGCCATCGTGACGAACCCCAGCGCCAGCAGCGACGGAAGCTTCACCTGCGACGACATCGTGATCAGCACCACGCCGAGCACCAGCATCGCCAGCGGCAACCAGGGCGCCCAGTCGGCGCGGTGACGAGGCAATCGCAGCGGACGGGGCAGCAGCGGGCTCGTGGATTCGACACCGCGCAGCGCGAACTCCGTGCCGGCCAGCATCGGGCCCAGCATCAGCGCCTCGTTATGAATGCCTGCGACCAGGTGCATGATCAGCCGCGGGTTGGTGGTGGCGCCCAGCCACAGCGCGCTGACCTCGGCGACCCCGCAGCGACGGGCGAGGCGCGGCGTCGCCCAGACGATCAGCCCGACACCGATCAGCACCACCACGCGGTGGCACAGCACGGCCGCGACGATGTTCTCGCCGGTAAGCGCGGAGATGCCGCGGCCAATCCAGAGGAACAGCGGCCCGTACGGCGCGGGCGTGTCGCGCCACAGGCTGGGCACCGACAGCGTGAAGACGTGGTCGAGACCCAGGGCCTGTGCCGGGCCTACGCGGTACGGGTCGAGCCGAGCCGCGATATTTCGCTTTGCGCCAGATAGAGGTAGACGTCCTTGCTGTACATCGGCGGTGCGATCAGCAGCGGCAGCATCCACAGCAGCGGCGTCCGGTCCAGTTGGCTGCGTGACATCCGGCGCTCGCCGAGCGCGAAGCGGCCCAGCATCAGCCAGGCCAGGGCCATCATCACGGCGCCGGTGGTGGTCATCGTTAACGACACGGTCTGCATGCGCGACGGCAGGTTGAGCAGCCGGACCCCGAACGTCGGATCCTGGACGACGGGGCGCGCACCGGCGCCGAGCGAGCCGATGGCCATCGGCACGGTGCCGGTGGCGCCGAAGAGCCGGGTCCACCGCAGCGCCACGACCTCGGCGTCGTTGAGCGGCGAGCCGACAGTCCGCTCATCGCCGTGCCAGCGGGCAATCGACGAGCTCAGGGAACCATGGCGGCGAACTGCCATCCCAGCAGCGTAACGGCCCCCGTGTGGTGGTCCATTTCACCGAGCCGGATAGGGTGCCCTTCCTAGACTTTGTCGGCGAATTCCGTCACAATGGTGTTATGAAAATCCGTCCGGAGGTTGACCGCTACACGCGTGGCGAGATCGTCCAGCTGTTGCTGGAGGCCGGACCCATCACCGCCGGTGAGATCGGCGAGCGGCTCGGCATCTCCGCCGCGGGCGTGCGCAGGCATTTGGACGCGCTGCTTGCGGCCGGTGAGGCGCAAGCCAACCCTGCGGCGTCGTGGCAGCAGCATGGCCGGGGCCGGCCCGCGAAGCGTTATCGACTGACGGCGGCCGGGCGGGCAAAGCTGGGCCACACGTATGACGACCTGGCTGCCGCCGCGATGCGGCGGTTGCGGGAGATCGGCGGCGACGACGCCGTGCGGACCTTCGCCAGGCGCCGCATCGACACGATCCTGGCGGGAGTAACCGACGGGCCCCGCGATGTTGAATCGACCGCAGACCGTGTCGCCGCGGCGCTGACTAAGGCGGGATACGCGACCACCACCACGCCGGTGGGCGGGCCGATCCACGGCATTCAGATCTGCCAGCACCACTGCCCGGTCTCGCATGTCGCCGAGGAATTCCCCGAATTCTGCGAGACCGAACGGGAGGCGATGGCCGAAGTGCTTGGCACTCACGTCCAGCGGCTGGCCACGATCGTCAACGGCGACTGTGCCTGCACCACCCACGTCCCCCTCAGCCCGACAAGCCATCAGCCCTTCGGCGCACAGCCCGCGCCGAAGCCGCAACGACACCAAGGAGCGTCGATATGACCCTCACGCCGGAGACTTCGCTCGCCAGGCCTGAGCCACTTACCCAGGAAGAGGCCGTCGCCTCCATGGGCCGGTACGGCTACGGCTGGGCAGATTCCGACGTCGCGGGCGCCAACGCGCACCGCGGCCTGTCCGAGTTCGTGGTACGCGACATCTCGGCGAAGAAGAACGAACCGGAGTGGATGCTGCAGAGCCGGCTCAAGGCGCTGCGCATCTTCGCGCGCAAGCCGATGCCGACCTGGGGCTCCAACCTGGAGGGCATCGACTTCGACAACATCAAGTACTTCGTCCGCTCCACCGAGAAGCAGGCGGCCAGCTGGGAGGAACTGCCCGACGACATCAAGAACACCTACGACAGGCTCGGCATCCCCGAGGCGGAGAAGCAGCGGCTGGTGTCCGGCGTCGCCGCCCAGTACGAGTCGGAGGTCGTCTACCACCAGATCCGCGAGGACCTGGAGGCCCAGGGTGTCATCTTCTTGGACACCGACACCGCGCTGCGCGAACACCCGGACATCTTCAAGCAGTACTTCAGCACCGTGATCCCGGCCGGGGACAACAAGTTCTCGGCGCTGAACACCGCGGTGTGGTCGGGCGGCTCGTTCATCTACGTGCCGCCGGGCGTGCGCGTCGACATCCCGCTGCAGGCCTACTTCCGGATCAACACCGAGAACATGGGCCAGTTCGAGCGCACGCTGATCATCGTCGACGAGGGCGCCTACGTGCACTATGTGGAGGGCTGCACCGCGCCGATTTACAAGTCCGACTCGCTGCACTCGGCGGTGGTCGAGATCATCGTCAAGCCGGGCGGGCGGTGCCGCTACACCACGATCCAGAACTGGTCGGGCAACGTGTACAACCTGGTGACCAAGCGCGCCCGCGCGGAGGCCGGCGCCACCATGGAGTGGATCGACGGCAACATCGGATCCAAGGTCACGATGAAGTACCCGGCGGTCTGGTTGACCGGCGAGCACGCCAAGGGCGAGGTGCTGTCCGTGGCGTTCGCCGGCGAGGGCCAGCACCAGGACACCGGTGCCAAGATGCTGCACCTGGCGCCCAACACGTCGAGCAATATCGTCTCCAAGTCGGTTTCCCGCGGTGGTGGCCGCACGTCCTACCGTGGCCTGGTTCAGGTCAACAAGGGCGCGCACGGGTCACGGTCGAGCGTGAAATGCGATGCGCTGCTTGTCGATACGATCAGCCGCAGCGATACCTATCCCTACGTCGACATCCGCGAGGACGACGTCACGATGGGCCATGAGGCGACTGTCTCGAAGGTCAGCGCGGACCAGCTGTTCTACCTGATGAGCCGCGGCCTCACCGAGGACGAGGCGATGGCGATGGTGGTCCGTGGCTTCGTCGAGCCGATCGCCAAGGAACTGCCGATGGAATACGCGCTGGAGCTCAACCGCCTCATCGAGCTGCAGATGGAAGGCGCGGTCGGCTAGTGGTGCAGGACTTGACCGCAACACTGGAAGGCAGGACCAAGGGCGAGCAGTTCACGTCGTTCGACGTCAACGCCTTTGAGGTGCCCGGCGGCCGTGACGAGATCTGGCGGTTCACCCCCCTGCGCAGGCTACGTGGGCTGCACAACGGCTCGGCGCCCGCCACGGGCACCGCCGACATCGCGGTCTCCGCACCTCCCGGTGTCACCGTCGAGACGGTGCGCCGCGGGGACGACCGGCTCGGCCGGGCCGGCGTGCCCGCCGACCGGGTTGCCGCTCAAGCATTTTCGTCGTTCAACAAAGCGACGATCGTCACCGTCGAGACGAGTGCAACGCCCGGGGACCCGATCGATATCGCCATCAGCGGCCCGGGGGAGGGCGCGACGGCATACGGGCACCTGCAGCTGCGCGTCGGCGAACTCGCCGAGGCGGTGGTGGTCATCGACCAGCGGGGCAGCGGAACATATGCCGACAACGTCGAATTCGTCGTCGGCGACGCGGCCCGGCTGACCGTCGTCTCGATCGCCGACTGGGCCAACGACGCGGTGCATGTGAGCACACACCACGCCGCGCTCGGCAAGGACGCCGTGCTGCGCCACGTGGTGGTCGCCCTCGGCGGCGACTTGGTGCGGCTGACCGCCCGGGTACGGTTCGCCGCCCCCGGCGGGGACGCCGAGCTGCTCGGCCTGTACTTCGCCGACGACGGCCAGCACCTTGAGTCGCGGCTGCTCATCGACCACGCGCAACCGAACTGTCGCTCACATGTCACGTACAAGGGCGCGCTGCAAGGGGATCCGGACTCGTCGCGGCCCGACGCCCATACTGTCTGGGTCGGCGACGTGCTGATCCGGGCGCAGGCCACCGGCACCGACACCTTCGAGACAAACCGCAACCTGGTGCTGACCGACGGCGCCCGCGCCGACTCGATGCCGAACCTGGAGATCGAGACCGGCGAAATCATTCGCGCCGGGCATGCCAGCGCCACCGGACGTTTCGACGACGAGCAGGTGTTCTACCTGAGATCGCGCGGCATCCCGGAAGACCAGGCGCGCCGGCTGATCGTGCGCGGATTCTTCAACGAAATCATCGCCAAGATCTCCGTGCCCGCCGTTCGCGAACGCCTGACCGACGCCATTGAAGAAGAGTTCGCGCTCACCGAAAGCATCCAAGGAAGCAAATGACGACTCTGGAGATCAACGACCTGCACGTCAGTGTCACGCCGAGCGAGGAAGAGGAGATCCCGATCCTCAAGGGCGTCGACTTGACCGTGAAGTCGGGCGAAACCCATGCGATGATGGGGCCCAACGGCTCCGGCAAGTCGACGCTGGGGTACGCGATCGCCGGTCACCCGAAGTACAAGGTGACGTCGGGCTCGATCACGCTGGACGGCGAAGACGTGCTGGCGATGAGCGTCGATGAGCGCGCCCGCGCGGGCCTTTTCCTGGCGATGCAGTACCCGTTCGAGGTGCCCGGCGTGTCGATGTCGAACTTCCTGCGCACGGCGGCCACCGCGGTGCGGGGTGAGGCGCCGAAGCTGCGGCACTGGGTCAAGGAGGTCGAGTCCGCGATGGACAGCCTCGACATCGACCCGGTGTTCGCCGAGCGCAGTGTCAACGAAGGGTTTTCGGGCGGCGAGAAGAAGCGCCATGAAATCCTTCAGCTCGCCTTGTTGAAGCCGAAGATCGCGATCCTCGACGAGACCGACTCCGGGCTGGATGTCGACGCGTTGCGGGTGGTCAGCGAGGGAGTCAACCGCTACGCGGAGGAAACCCGCGGCGGCATCCTGCTGATCACGCACTACACCCGCATCCTGCGCTACATCCAGCCGCAGTTCGTACACGTGTTCGTAGGCGGTCGGTTCATCGAATCCGGTGGGCCGGAATTGGCCGACGAACTCGACGCGAACGGGTACGATCGCTTTTCCCAGGCGGCGGTCGCGGAGGCATAGCGATGACGGCGTCGGTGACTCCACTCGACATCACGGCGATCAGGGCGGACTTCCCGATCCTCAAGCGAGTGATGCGTGGCGGAAACCAGTTGGCGTACCTGGATTCCGGTGCGACGTCGCAGCGGCCGCTACTGGTACTCGACGCCGAGCGCGACTTCTTGACCACGTCGAACGGTGCGGTGCACCGCGGCGCACATCAACTGATGGAGGAGTCCACCGACGCGTACGAGCAGGGCCGCGGCGACATCGCGGCGTTCGTCGGCGCCGACACAGACGAGTTGGCGTTCACCAAGAACGCCACCGAGGCATTGAATCTCGTCTCCTATGTGCTCGGCGACAGCCGGTTCAGCCGTGCCGTCGGATCTGGTGACGTGATAGTCACCACCGAGATCGAACACCACGCGAATCTGGTCCCATGGCAGGAATTGGCGCGCCGGACCGGCGCGACCCTGCGCTGGTACGGTGTCACCGACGACGGCCGCATCAACCTCGATTCGCTTGAGCTCGACGAGCGGGTGAAAGTCGTCACGTTCAGTCACCATTCGAATGTCACCGGCGCGCTGTCGCCCGTGGCCGAGCTGGTTTCGCGGGCACGGGCGGTCGGCGCGCTGACGGTGCTCGACGCCTGCCAGTCGGCCCCGAATCAGCCGGTGGACTTCCATGCCCTCGAGATCGATTACGCCGCGTTCTCCGGCCATAAGATGCTCGGCCCCAACGGGATCGGTGTGCTGTACGGTCGTCGCGAGCTGCTGAACGAGATGCCGCCGTTCATCACCGGCGGGTCGATGATCGAAACCGTCACGATGGAGGCCACCACCTACGCGCCGCCGCCGCAGCGGTTCGAGGCCGGCACGCCGATGACGTCGCAGGTCGTCGGATTGGCCTCTGCGGCAAGGTATCTCGGGACCATCGGTATGGATAAGGTCGAGGCGCACGAGCGTCAGCTGGTGGCGGCCGCGCTGGACGGGTTGTCACACGTCAAAGGTGTTCGGATTGTCGGCCCGACGTCGATGACCGACCGCGGTTCTCCGGTGTCATTTGTCGTCGCCGGCATTCACGCGCACGACGTGGGCCAGGTGCTCGACGACGACGGTGTGGCGGTGCGCGTCGGGCATCACTGTGCAATTCCACTGCACCGTCGGTTCGGGATCGCCGCAACGGCGCGAGCGTCGTTCGCGCTCTACAACACGTTCGACGAAGTAGACCGGCTGGTGGCCGGCGTGCGTCGGGCGGTCGATTTCTTCGGCGGGGCATAAGTTGCGGCTGGAGCAGCTCTATCAGGAAGTGATCCTCGATCACTACAAGCACCCGCACCATCGCGGGCTGCGCGAGCCGTACGGCGCCGAGGTCTTCCACGTGAACCCGATATGCGGTGACGAGGTGAAGCTACGGGTTGCGCTGAGTGACGTCGGGGAGCGGGTGACCGACGTTTCGTATGACGGCCAGGGCTGCTCGATCAGCCAGGCGTCGACGTCGGTGCTCACCGACCAGGTGATCGGCCAGACCGTCGGTGATGCGCTCAAGACGGTCGCCGCGTTCACCGAGATGGTCTTGTCGCGCGGCACAATCGAAGGAGACGAAGACGTCATCGGCGACGGCATCGCGTTCGCCGGGGTGGCGAAGTACCCGGCGCGCGTGAAATGCGCGCTGCTGGGATGGATGGCTTTCAAAGACGCGCTGGCACAGGCCAGCGCCGGGACGCATGTGCAGGAGGTGGACGATGAGCGAAACGGCCGCTCAATTGCCGGATGAGGAGTTGCTTGCCGATCTCGAGGAGGCGATGCGCGACGTCGTCGACCCCGAACTTGGCATCAACGTCGTCGACCTCGGCTTGGTCTACGGGTTGAACGTAGAGCGCGGCGAGGAGGGCACGGTCGCGCTGATCGACATGACGCTGACGTCGGCGGCCTGCCCGCTGACCGATGTGATCGAGGACCAGTCGCGGATGGCGCTGGTGGGAGCCGGGCTGGTGAACGAGATCAAGATCAACTGGGTGTGGAATCCGCCGTGGGGCCCGGACAAGATCACCGAGGACGGCCGAGAGCAACTGCGGGCGTTGGGGTTTACGGTTTAGCGATGCTCAGATCTTCAGAATCTGATAATAATCTGAATCCATGCGCGAGATCACGGCGTCGGAGGCGTCACGAAACTTCTCCGCCGTGCTCGATTCGGTCGAGAACGGCGAGAAGGTTGTTGTGACTCGTGCTGGGCGTCGAATTGCCGCAATTAGTCCAGCCCCTGCTGCAACTGGTGCGGCGTTGAACGCAGTGCTTCGGCGTTGGCGGGGAATAGACGCGATCGATGACGCCTTCAGTGAGAACATCGCCGCCGCTTGCGCTGCCGTATCGACGGACAACGACACCGACCCGTGGACCGGTTGATCCTCGACACCGACGTACTGGTCGCTGCGGTGCGCGGGTCTTCGATGGTGCCGGAGTACCGCGTCCTGGTGATCTCGGCCGCCCACCGCGTCATCGAAGCCCGCCACATCCTGCGCGAAATCATCGATGACACCAAGAGCCGACCGACGGTGGGGACCGGCCCATGAATGCCCGGCCAGCCAGCCACGATGGTACCGGCCGGCCGACCGTGCCGGCGGTGGTCCAACCGTCGTATATCCGCGAGGAATTTCAGGCCTGGCTGATGTCCTCCTGCCAGCGACAAAAGGTGCCGCTGACGGGAGCCGGAGGCAGAATCTGCCACGGGCACCATATGCCGTGCATTTACACGCTCAGCGAGAACATTCCCCCGATTTCGCGGCGAGTGCGCTGGCCAGCTCGCCTGTAAGGACAATGCCCGTCGTTAAGCGGGTGGCCAGGGGAGGGTCCCAATGTCGTCCGTCGGCGTGTCGGGGCAGTACGCGTTGGCCGCGATTGCTGTGAACTTGGCGGCTTTGTCCCATTGGAGTCCAGGGTTGGAGTTATGGATCGCAATGACGACATTCGCCATCCTCATGTTGTTGTCATTCGCCATTTTGCACACCGATTTGCCGGCTGCGATTGCCTTGTCCGGGTCGGGATAGGTGAGACCCGCCGCTCCGAGTGCGGCGAGAAATTGGTCGTCGGTGCTATCGGCGTACGCGGGCACAGCCATGCTGATCATGGCGGCAAGGCTTGCCAGTATCAGGAGGAATCTCATACCCCCGATCCTCCCAGGGTGGCGATGAGCTCGCATCTCGTCCGACAAACCCAACGTTAATCGCGAATGACACTGTGCGTGGCCGGACACCGCAGTAGGCGGCATAAACCGCAACCCTGCGATTTGTCAGCGGTGGTGTCAAACTCAACCATGACCATAGATCCGTTCCGTCCGGTTTTCGCCGCCGCCGCAGCTGTACTGGTAGCGGCAGCTGTCGCTCACGCCGACAACCCGGATGACCAGTTTTTGGGGTTGCTGTCGACAGACGGTTTGAACGTCGGCCCACCGGATCAGATGATCGCCATTGCGCATGAACGGTGCGACGACGGTGGTCTTTCTCACTCCGGCTGGTTTAATATTCGCTTCGGCGGGCACCCAAGCCCGTTCGACGTCGCCGTGTCGAATCTCTACGCCGAACTGCAATCGCAGGGTTTGACAACTGCGCAGGTGGACCAGTTCATGCGAGACGCCATCACCGTGTACTGCCCAGACCAGAAGCACTGGTGATTCCGTTGCCCAGCAGTGCGGGGGGTGAGAACTGCGCCGCGCCGGAGCAGACGCGCACGCTGCCCGGCTATGCGCGACCTCGATGTCATTGACTCCGAGCTGCGGCTCATCGCCTGCGTGCAGTCAACAGAGTTTGCGCAGGTGGGATGGATATGCGGGTGGAGCCCCTCCGAACTCGCTCATCAGCGCATAGATCCGGTCCTGTCCCGGCCCGACCCACGCGCCACCGCGGTCGATCCATACCCCGTCGTCGCGAGTGACCGTGAACGTGCGACCGCCTACCCGGTCACGAGCCTCCAGCAAGGCCACCGAGCGACCCGCTTGTTTCAACCGCAAGGCGGCTGTCAAACCTGCGAATCCCGCTCCGACCACGCAATAATCGACCTCCGATACGACTGGCTCCTCAGTTAGTGCCAGCCCAGCAGCAAACTACACCGATCGCGACATCGGCAGTAGCGGGTTCACGCGGAATTCTCGGGCGGTTCAAACCCGTTGGTTGGTAGACGAATACGGCAAGCTGCTGCCCGCATTCTCGTCGACAGGTCCACCGCTTCGGCCAGGGCCGCGTTGCGTTGCATAGTGTGCGGATTATGTTGACGCATGCGGTGCGGACCCGGCGTAGCGCCGACAACTTCCCTCGCACCGAACACCTGGCCTACAAGATCGCTGAGGTCGCCACCGACCCGGTTGCCGTCGAACCGGATACCGCGGAGATGGTGCTGAACCGGATCATCGACAACACCGCGGTCAGCGCCGCGGCTGTGTTGCGCCGGCCAGTCACGGTCGCCCGTCAGCAGGCGCTGGCCCATCCCGCGCGGCAAGGGGCGAGGGTCTTCGGCGTCGACGGTACCTATTCGGCCGAATGGGCGGCCTGGGCCAACGCAGTCGCGGTGCGCGAGCTGGATTTTCACGACACGTTTCTGGCCGCGGAGTACTCCCATCCTGGCGACAACATCCCCCCGCTCGTCGCGGTCGCCCAGCAGCTCGGCGTGGGCGGCGCCGATCTAATCCGTGGTTTGGCCACCGCATACGAGATCCAGATCGACCTGGCCCGCGGAATCTGCTTGCACGAGCACAAGATCGATCATGTTGCTCATCTCGGCCCCTCGGTGGCTGCGGGTATTGCGACCATGCTGTGGCTGGATACCGATACCATCTACCAGGCAATCGGACAGGCGCTACACCTGACCACCCGCACCCGCCAATCTCGCAAAGGTGCTATCTCGAGCTGGAAGGCGTTCGCGCCCGCGCACGCCGGAAAGATCGCCATCGAGGCGGTCGACCGCGCGATGCGTGGCGAGCGATCGCCGGCACCGATCTGGGAGGGCGAGGACGGCGTAATCGCCTGGCTGCTCGGCGGACCCGACCACACCTACCAGGTCCCGTTGCCTGCTCCCGGCGAACCCAAGCGCGCCATTCTGGACAGCTACACCAAGCAGCACGCCGCGGAATACCAGAGCCAGGCGCCGATCGACCTGGCCCGGCGGCTGCGCGGGCGCATCGGCGACCTCGATCAGGTCGCGACGATCGTGCTGCACACCAGCCACCACACCCACGTGGTGATCGGGACGGGCTCGGGGGACCCGCAGAAGTTCGACCCGGACGCGTCACGGGAAACGCTCGACCATTCGCTGCCTTACATCTTCGCCGTCGCGCTGCAGGACGGCAGCTGGCACCACGAACGCTCCTACGCTTCTGAGCGGGCCCACCGGCCCGACACCGTCGAACTGTGGCACAAGATCTCCACTGTCGAAGATCCCGAGTGGACCCGCCGCTACCACTCGACCGACCCGGCCGAGAAGGCGTTCGGGGCGCGTGCGGAGGTGACGCTCAAGAGCGGTGAAGTGATCTCCGACGAACTGGCGGTGGCCGATGCCCATCCGTTGGGCGCCCGGCCGTTCCAGCGCCAGCAGTACGTGCAGAAGTTCACCGAGCTCGCCGACGGCGTAGTAAAACCCGTTGAACAGCAAAGGTTTTTGTCCACCGTGGACTACCTTGGCGATCTCGAGGCCGGCGCCCTGGGCGGGTTGCATGTGCTGGTCGATCCGCGGGTGCTGGACCAGGCACCCATGACTCCGCCGGGTATCTTCCGCTGACCGGGGCGCTCAGAGCGGCATCCAGCGCCGTCAACAAGCGAGCCGCGTTGCGGGGCCAGGCCTGAATTCCGTACGCTGCAACGGTTTCCGGACGTCTTCTCGCCAGCATCCAACTCACTGATCCGGCCGCAGCGCCGTACCCAGGGCGCGAACAGCGGGCGCTGGCAGAAGTGCGCGGTGGCGGCTACGAGTTCGACGGTCCGCCGTACTGCCACACCAGGCTGTGGTTGCCGGTCATGGTCGGGTTGCACCACATCGTCCGGCCGTTGGCATCCTGGGTGGTCGCGTTCAACACGGTGCACGAATCGCCCGGCGAGGGCGCCTGAGCATGCGCGACGCCACCCCCGGTGACGACGGCGATCGGTAAGGCGGCAGTAATCATCGCCAACACGAACCGAAGTCTGCTCATGGTGGACATCTCCTAAGGCACATGCCGACTCGATTTCACGGTATCCGGCGACGAACGCCCAGGCAAAGGATTCTTTGCTCGAACCTGAGCACGCGCGCCTAGAACGCGTTTTAGTCTGTGAAACCATGGGATTTCTGAAGCCCGACCTGCCGCAGATCGACATGGCTGAGTGGAGCAAGGGCACCCGTAGCGAGAAGATCCGTCCGATGGCCAGGCACTGGGCCGAGGTCGGCTTTGGCACGCCGGTCGCGCTGCATCTGTTCTATGTCGTCAAAATCCTTCTCTACATCCTTGTCGGGTGGCTGTTTGCGCTGACCACCAAGGGAATCGACGGGTTCACGAACGTCGCGTCGTGGTGGTCGGAGCCGATCGTGTTCCAGAAGGTTGTGCTTTATACGATGCTGTTCGAGGTGATTGGGCTGGGGTGCGGCTTCGGCCCGCTTAACAACCGGTTCTTCCCGCCGATGGGCTCGATCCTGTATTGGATGCGGTTCGGCACTATCCGGCTGCCACCGTGGCCGGATCGCGTCCCGTGGACCAAGGGAACTAAGCGCACCCCGCTTGATGTCGCACTGTATGCGCTGCTGCTGGTGGTGACGCTGGGGGCGCTGTTCTCGGATGGCACCGGGCCGGTACCGGAGCTGGGAACCACGGTCGGGCTGCTGCCGAAGTGGGAGATCGTGCTGATCCTGTTGCTTCTCGGGGTGCTCGGGCTGCGCGACAAAGTGATCTTCCTGGCCGCCCGTGGCGAGGTCTACGCGACCCTGACGGTGACCTTCCTGTTCGGCGGAGTCGACATGATCGTCGCCGCCAAACTGGTGTTCCTGGTGATCTGGATGGGCGCAGCGACATCGAAGCTCAACAAGCACTTCCCGTTCGTGATCTCCACGATGATGTCGAACAACCCGCTGGTGCGGCCGCGGCGGCTGAAACGGCGCTTCTTCGAGAAGTTCCCAGATGATCTGCGGCCCGGGTGGCCGTCCCGGCTGCTGGCCCACCTGAGTACTGCCATCGAGATGTTCGTGTCACTGGCGCTGTTCTTCTCCCACGGCGGCTGGCCGACCGCGGTGGCCGCATCGGCGATGGTGTGCTTCCACCTGGGAATTTTGGTGTCGATCCCAATGGGGGTACCGCTGGAGTGGAACGTCTTCATGATTTTCGGTGTGTTGTCGTTGTTCGTCGCGCACGCCCGCATGGGGTTGAGCGACCTGAAACACCCGGTGCCGGTCGCGATCCTGTTCGTTGTCATCGCGGGAATCGTCGTACTCGGCAACATGTTCCCGCGCAAGATCTCGTTCCTGCCGGGCATGCGGTACTACGCCGGCAACTGGGACACCACGCTGTGGTGCATCAAGCCCTCGGCCAACGACAAGATCAGCAGGGGCATCGTGGCGATCGCCAGCATGCCGCAAGCCCAGCTGGAGCGGTTCTACGGGAGCCCGGAGGCGGCGCAAATCCCGATCTACATGGGGTATGCGTTCCGCGGCTTCAACACTCACGGCCGGGCGCTGTTCACGTTGGCGCACCGCGCCATGGCCGGCCAGAACGAAGATGACTACGTCATCACCGACGGCGAGCGGATCTGCAGCACCGCCATCGGCTGGAACTTCGGCGACGGCCACATGCACAACGAGCAACTGATCACCGCAATGCAGCAGCGCTGCCGCTTCGAGCCGGGTGAAGTGCGAGTGGTCTTGCTCGACGCGCAGCCGATCCACAAGCAGACGCAGGCGTACCGCCTGGTGGACGCGGCGACCGGTGAGTTCGAGCACGGCATAGTCAAAGTCGCCGACATGGTGTCCCGGCAGCCCTGGGCCGACGACGTTCCGGTCCAGGTGCTGTCCGAGTAGGTACGCCGAGCGTAACGCCACCGCTAGATTTCGATCCGAAAGTCGCAGTGGCGTTTCCCCCGCAAGCGGGTGGTGCCCCCAGCTCGTGCAAAAAGTTAAGCCCCCGCTCGCACCTCGTGCGCCGCGGCGACCATGTTCTGCAGGGACGCAGTCACCTCGTCGACCGAGCGGGTCTTCAACCCGCAGTCGGGGTTGACCCAGAGCCGTTGTGCCGGTATGGCTCTCAACGCGGCGCGCAGCGACTCGGCCATTTCGTCGGTGCTCGGTACCCGCGGCGAGTGGATGTCGTAGACGCCCGGGCCCACGCTGTTGGCGAAGCCGACCGAGTTCAGGTCGTCCAGCACCTCCATGTGTGAGCGCGCCGCTTCGATGGACGTGACGTCGGCGTCCAGATCGGCGATGGCCCCAATCACCTCACCGAATTCCGAGTAGCACAGATGAGTATGAATCTGCGTCGAGTCGGCGACGCCGGAGGTAGCCAAGCGGAAAGCCCCTACGGCCCAATGCAAGTAGTCGTCCTGGTCGGCGCGACGCAGCGGCAGCAGCTCACGCAGCGCGGGCTCGTCGATCTGGATGACCGCGATACCGGCGGCCTGCAGATCGACGGTCTCATCGCGAATGGCCAGCGCCACCTGGGAGGCGGTGTCGGCCAGCGGCTGGTCGTCACGGACGAACGACCAAGCCAAGATCGTGACCGGCCCGGTCAACATGCCCTTGACCGGTTTGTCGGTCAGGGACTGTGCGTAGGTGATCCACTCGACTGTCATCGGGTGGCTCCGGGACACGTCGCCGTAGAGGATCGGCGGACGCACGCACCGGCTGCCGTAGGACTGCACCCAGCCGTTCTGGGTGGCGAAGAAGCCCTCCAGCTGCTCGGCAAAGTACTGGACCATGTCGTTGCGTTCCGGCTCACCATGCACCAGCACATCGAGCCCGAGTTGCTCCTGCAGCTTGATGACGTCGGCGATCTCCTTTTTCATCCGGCGGACGTACTCGGCCTCGTCGATCTCGCCAGCCCGAAAAGCCGCGCGGGCCTTGCGGATCGCCGAAGTCTGCGGATAGGAGCCGATCGTGGTGGTCGGCAGCGGCGGCAGATGCAGCCGCGCGTCCTGGCTGGCGCGGCGCTCGGCGGCGTCGCCACGGTGTGCACCCGACGCGACGATCGAGTCGATCCGGGCACGGACCCGGTCGTTGTGCAGCCGGGGATCGCGCTTGCGGGAGGCCACGGCGGTATTGGACGCCGCGATCTCGTCGGCGAGCGTGTCGCGTCCGTCGTGCAAAGCGCGTGCGAGCGTCACCACCTCGGCGACCTTCTCCTGTCCGAACGCCAACCAGCTGCGCAGTGCGTCGTCCAGGTCGGTCTCCGGCTCCAGCGAGTACGGCACGTGCAGCGTCGAGCATGACGTCGAAACAGCAACTGTGGCAGCTGAACCCAGCAGGGTCGCCAGCTTGCCCAGCGCCGCCTCCAGGTCGGTGCGCCATATGTTGCGTCCGTCGACGATGCCGGCCACCAGGGTCTTGCCGGCCAGCTCAGGCACCGCCGCGAGTGCCGTCTGCGCGCCGGCAACTAGGTCGACGCCGATCGCTTCGACCGGTGTGCGGGCCAGCCCCGCCAAAGAGGCACCGGGGTCGCCGAAGTAGGTGGCAACGTAGATGGCGGGCCGGTTGCTCACCGAGCCCAGCGCGTTGTATACCGCCTCGGCCAGTGCCGGCGCGTCGGGCGAGATGTCGGTCACCAGCGCCGGCTCGTCGAACTGCACCCACTGCGCCCCGTTGTCGGCAAGCAGAGACAACAGCTCGGAGTAGATCGGCACCAGCTCCTCGAGCCGCTCGATCGGTGCGCCCCCGCCATTGACGCCCTTGCTCAGTAACAGGAAGGTGACCGGTCCGATGACGACCGGGCGAGCGGGAACCCCTTGTCCGAGCGCTTCTTTCAGCTCGGAGAGCACTTTGTCCGGGTTCAGCGCGAACCGGGTCGCGGGCTCGATTTCGGGAACCAGGTAGTGGTAATTGGTGTCGAACCACTTCGTCATCTCCAGCGGCGCGACCTCGTCATTGCCGCGCGCGGCGGCGAAGTATCGGTCCAGATCGTCGGAGACTTTTGCGGCCCGGGCCGGCAGCGCGCCGAGCATGACCGCGGTGTCGAGCATCTGGTCGTAGTAGGAGAAAGTGTTCACCGGCACCGAGTCCAGGCCGGCGGCGGCCAGGCCCGCCCACGTGTCGCGGCGCAAGGTCGCGGCGACGGACTCCAGTTCCGATCGGCTGGTGCGTCCGGCCCAGTAGCCCTCGGTCGCGCGTTTGAGTTCGCGTTTCGGGCCGATGCGTGGGGAACCGGTAACCGTAGCGGTGAATGGTTGAGCGATCACGATTTCGTCCTTCAATCGGCGTGATGGTCACCGCCGGCGGACGCGTAGCTGATCCGCTTCGCAGTGTGTACCTTCGGTACATCACCGCAACGGCTACAGCCAAACGCCCATTCCACGAGGCGATGAGCCGCCGGACGCGGCGCGCCCGGCACAGCCGGCAGGTCTTCGGACTCGCAGGCGCGCACCGGGTGGTGCTCCTAGTGGCCGTCGCTTCCCAGTCGGCGTGACCAGTGCAATTGACGGCGGTCGTTCCTGCATACCGCTGCGGGACAGTCCCGGACTCCCACCGGGTTCCCTCTTACGAAGCGTTACTAACATGCCTCGCTCGATGCCGACGCCGCGGTTTGCGGCGACAGCAGACCAGCTGCGTAGCGGAGTTTACTCTGCTACTTGGCGGGGCTGCAGAATGCCGCTGAATGTGACGGGTCAGCGTGCCAGGGCGTCGGCGATGGGGACATCGCCGTTATTGAAGTCGATGGTTCTGCCGATCGTCGAGTCGTCCGCCAGCGCGGCGGCGACCACCAGCGCGACGTCTGCACGCGAGATGTCCCCTTTTCCCTCGCCGAGCATGATGCGGCCGGTCGGTGCATCGAGGGTGAGCCGCCCCGGTCCCAGGACGGTCCATTTCAGGTCGCTGGCGCGTAGGTGGGCATCTGCTGCCGCCTTGGCCTCCGCATACGGGAAGAACGGATCATCTTGCGGTACACCGTGATCAGGGCCCGCACCGAAGTAAGACACCATCACGAACCGCCGCACACCCGCTTGCGCGGCGGCATCGATCACCCGGATCGCCGCGTCACGGTCGACGGCGTAGGTCCGCGCTGGGTTGCCGCCGCCGGCTCCAGCGGAGAAGACCACCGCATAATGGCCGGCCAGCAGAGTGGCGAGCCCATTGGTGTCGAGCCGCTCGATGTCGGCCACCACCGGCCGGGCGCCGGTGGCCGCGACATCGTCGGAGTGTTCGGGATTGCGGAAGACCGAACTCACCTCGTCGCCGCGTTCGGACAGGATGCGGGCCAGCTGCAACGCGACCTTGCCGTGGCCGCCGATGACGACGATGCGTTCCATGCCTCCGAAAGTACCGCTACGAAAACGAGACGCGGCCCATGATCAGATCGATGATGGGCTTGCCCGGTGCGAATGCCCCGGTGAGTGACGCCATTGTGTGCCCGTAATCCACCAGCAGCGTGATCCCGTTGATGCCAAAGGCCGCGGCGCTGTTCAGAAATGCCATGACATCGCCCATTTGCTCCGGGGTGTGGACCTTGGAGCCGGTTTCGTCGCGGTAGTCCTGCGCGAAGGTGAGCCACAGGTCCGCGTTGGCCTGGGCCAACGGGGTGTCGGTCGGCCCCGGGCAGATCGCGTTGATCCGTATTCCCTTCTTCAGCAGGGGATAGCCCTGTGTTGCCACGTAGGCATTGACGGCCTTCTTGCTGAACCCGTAGTGGATGATGCCTTCTGCCTCGTGCGCTGATACCCAGTCTTGAGCCGCCGCGTAGTCGGGCGTGGCCAGGAACTCCAACAGCAGCGGCAGATCGTTTTCCCACCCCATGCCGGCTACCGATGAAATGAAACAAATGGCCGAGCCGGAGGGCAGCCAGCCTTTGTCGATCAGGCGCTCGATGAGATAGCGGTGGCCGATGAAGTTGATCTTCATCAGGTCTGGCCCTTCGGCAACTCCGGCGGCGGAGAACACCGCATGGACCGGTCCTCCCACCTGCTCGAGTGCGGAGTCGATCGAGGCGGGGTCGCGCAGGTCGACCTGTATAGCCTGCGCGACGTCGTAGTTCACCGGCGCGTAATCCATCACTATGACTTCGGCGCCGAGTTCGGCTGCTGACTTGGCCGCCGCGGCGCCCATGCCGGTCGCGCCGCCAACAACGAGTGCCCGCTTGCCGTCATAGCGCAACCGGTCGATAACAGTCATTGAGTTCCTCTCTTGGGCCACCTACAAGGCCATTACTAACTGCCCTACTGTATGAAGAACAGTTATTTGGTTCAATACCTACTTGCCGCGAACCGCGACACCCCGCAAAACCGTGTCACGGGCGTGCACCAGTGCGGCGCGTTTGCCGACTTCGCGAAGAATGTTCTCCGGTATCCACTGCAAGCCGATGACGCACCGTGCCAGCATCGTGGTGGACGGAGCATCGACACTTATTTCCCCGGAACGGATCCCTTCGGAAAGAAGTGTTTTCATCTGCCGAAGTCGGGTGGCATATAACCAACCCGGGTTGGGTGTGTCCGGCGGCGATTGGCGCATCCAGGCCAGCTGAATCCTGAACTCGTCGGAGAACTGATCCAGCGCATTGACGTTTACCCAGCTCAGCGCGTCGAGTTTCTCGACTGGCGTCGCGTCCGACCGCAGCACGCTGACCCATCCCGCCTCAACCTTCTTTCCGAAGGAACGCATGATCGAGGCGAGGAGTTCGTCCTTGGATCCGATCACCCGATAGACGGTTCCGGTACCAAGACCCGCTGCCGATGCGATGTCCCTGATGGTGGTGACTTCATAACCTTTGCGACCGAACTCCGTTCGTGCCACCGCACGCACGTGGGCCGCTTTGTCGCTGGGATCGGCCTCCCAGTCGTCGGCCCACGTCTCGATGACGTCGTTTGCGGCCGCAAAGGCGTTGGACCGATCCAATGCTGAATCGGTGGGCGGCCGGGCCGCCAACCCGTGCAAGATGATTCGGCACAGCAGCTCGGCGACCTGGTCGGTGGAAGCATTGTGGCGCATAACATCAAGCCCGACCTGCAGCATTGTCTGGCAGATACGGTCGGCCAACGTGGGAAGATCGATATCGGGCTTGATGTAGCCGCTCCACCGCCCGGCGCGCAGCGTTTGCAGCATCGCCTCCTGAATCGCCATGGGCCGCTGCTGGGTCAGCTTCATGAGCTCGGGATCTGCGCTTGGCCCTTCGTAGAACGACATCTGCAGGGCGGCCCCATGTTGCACGGCGCAGTTGGCGATCGCCGATCCCAGCTCGATGATCTTCTCGGAAACCGGTCGCGAGTCGGGTTCGTCCAATCGCGCTTGGGCGATCTGCCCGATGCGATTCAGATCATCCTGGTAGCGGCGGACCAGTTCGATAAGAATCGCCTCTTTGGACTCGAAATGGTGATACAAGCTTCCGGGGAGAATGCCTGCTGCATCGGCGATCTCTTGTAACGACGTCCGCAATCCCGAGGATGCGATCAATGACGCCGCAGTCTGCAGGATCTCGCTGCGGCGCGTACCGGAGTCGTCTATGCAGCCGGCTTGATCCATGCGGTCGGCCGTCGACGGTCGGCCCTTAGCCAATGACTCGGCTTTGGCCATGACTAGCGGTGCGCAAATCCGGACGACTGCGGATTTGCAAACATACGCATTCGTCCTCCCGCCGAACCAAATCTTTGTTAAAGGCTATCAGACTGCGCGCAACAAATGCGCTGCATAAAGCGGTGACAGAGGCATTCTAGAGCGCGGGGCCGTCCCAGCCGTCGCACGCGACCACCTCGTCGACGGGCCGGCGACGGGCCGGGCGGAACGTATGCCCGGCACGGAGACGGCCCACCGGGAGCAGACAACCCTGGACGTAAGTCTGCGGAATCCCGAGCAGCTGCCGGACCTCCTCTTCGCGGTGTAGGTGCAGGGTCGTGATGCACGTCCCGTATCCGCGGGTGTGCAAGGCCAGCTGAAAGTTCCACACCGCCGGGAAGATCGAGCCGTACAGCGTGGCCTGGTGAAACGACTCGTCTCCGTCGATGCGCGGCAGGTACGGCTGATAGCAAGGGATTACCAGCAACGGCACCTTTGCCATGTTCTCGACCAACCACTCCGTCGACGACATCAGCCGGCCCTCCGGCGTGCCGGCCGGCATCAGGTCGGCGAGCATCTGCCCGCCGACCCTGAGCAGATAGGACTCGCGGTACAGCTCGGCGATCTTGTCCCGCAACACCGGGTCGGCGACGACCAGCCAGCGCCAAGATTGCTGATTCGAGCCATTGGCGGCCTGCAAACCGATGCGCAGGCACTCTCGGATGTCTTCGATATCCACTGGCGCATCCAGGTCGAGCGACTTGCGCGCTGAGCGGGTAGCGGTAAGAAGGTACGCGATGTCCATGATTGCCCCTGTTGACTAGGTGGTGATGCCAAGCTCCGCGCAGACACCGAAGACTTCCTCGAAGATCGAGGCGGGGACGGTAAACGGCTCGGTCGCTGACACCTCGGCCAGGTGAGCCGCGATGTCGTCGGGGGTCGGGGTGCCGTCGGGGCCGGCCGACCACCCTTGGCCGAGCCCGACGAACACTCGCGCAAACCGACCGGCGCAGGCCGAGTAGTTGCGGTGGCTGAACTCGCAAGCCCGGCTCGCCAGAAAGACAACAATGGGTACCACCAGCTCGGGTTTGATCACTTTCAAAAAGCCAGTTTCCTCGAGGGCTTTCGGGTCTCCCACTGTTTCGGTCACCATTCGTGAGAAACCGAACGGAAGCACGGTGTTGGCCAGGATGCCGTGTTCGGCGCCCTCGATCGCGATCACGTTTGCCAGTCCGACCAGGCCCGCCTTTGCCGCTGCGTAGTGGGCTTCCAACGGCTGTCCGAACATCCCTCCCGAGGAGGAGATGAATACGAACCGGCCGTAGCCCCGCGTCTTCATCACCCGGTAGGCGGGCTGGCTCAAATAAAATCCGCCGTCGAGGTGCACGCTGAGCATCTGCCGCCAGTCGTCCGCGGACAGCTCTTCGAACGGAATGCTGTTGAAGATACCGGCATTACTGACCACGGCGTCGAGCCGGCCGAAGCGCTCGACGGCCATCGCGACGATCGCTTCTCCACCCTGCGGGCTGGCTACCGACTCGTGCGATGCCACCGCCACGCCGCCGGCGCCTTCGATCTCGGCAACGACCTGGTCGGCGACGGTGGGATCGGAGCCGTCACCGTGCATCGTTCCGCCCAGGTCGTTGACGATCACCGAGGCACCGCGCCGAGCCAACTCCAGCGCATACAAACGGCCGAGCCCTCTACCCGCTCCAGTGACGATTGCGACCTGATCGGTGAAATCGATCATGACATGCCTCCTGTCGAAGCTGACTGTGCAAGGCGCGCACCGAGTTCGGTGAGATAGCGGTCGGGCCCACCGAGAAATGCGCTCCAGCCAAGCAGGCGTTTGAGGTAAAGGTGAGCGTCGTGCTCCCAGGTGTAGCCGATGCCGCCGAACACCTGGATCGCGGTGTCGCCCACGGTGGCCAACCGTCCGGCGAACGCCTTGGCGCGCAACGCGGACAGATGCCGCTCATCGGCATCGGCGTTGTCGGCGGCCCACAGCGCGTGGATCACCCCGCTGCGAGCCAGCTCGACCGTCTCGTACATGTCGACGCACAGATGCTGGATTGCCTGAAACGAGCCGATGACCTGGCCGAATTGCTTTCTCACCTTTGCGTATTCGACGGCCAGATCCAGGACGGCCCGCGCGGCGCCGAGCGCGTCAGCGGCGGTGGCGATCAGCACGTCGTCGACCACCGCCGCAATGGCATCTGGTGACGGCATGGCCAGCCGATGCGCGACTGCGTCGTCGAGCACGACCCGAAACTGCTTGCGGGTCTGGTCGATGCCGCGCTCGGGGGTCACCGAAATGCCAGGGGAGACGGTCTTCACCGCGAAGAGCCCGGCGCCGTCAGGATGCTTGGCGAGCACCAGGAGGACATTCGCCGCGGCGGCGTCAGGCATAGCGATCTCGCCCCGCAGCACGAAGTAGTCATCCCGCTCGGCGGTCGTGACAGCGGCGTTGTCCAACTCCAGCGGGCCGACCGCAGCAATCGTGGTGCCGTCGGCGATCCCGGTGAAAAGCTCAGCGGCCGCGCCGTCTGCACCCATCCTGCTCAGCGCGCGCGGCGCGGCGACCGCGCTCGACAACCATGGTCCCGGGTGCAGGGCGGCGCCGAGCTCTTCGGCCACGATGCCGGCCTCGACCATCGTCATGCCGGCGCCTCCATATTCCTGCGGCACCAATAGCCCGGTTGTCCCGAGGTCGGCGAGGCCGCGCCAGACGGCTTCGGTGGTGCCGGTCGGCTCGTCGAGTAGCGCTCGCACGTGGTCCGAAATCGGTGCTTTCTCAGCAAGAAAGCGCCGCACGGTATCGCGCAGCGCGACCTGCTCGCCGGTCAGTTCGAGGTTCATTGGCGCGGCAATCCCAGCACGCGTTGTGCGGTGATGTTCTTGTTGATCTGGGTCGTGCCGCCCGCGATGGTCAGCGAACGCGACGTCAGGCGGTAGTCGACCCAGCGGCCCTGCACGCCTCGAGTGCCCAGCACGTCGAAGGCCAGGGCAGCCATGTCCTGTCCGATTTCGCCCCACACGGTCTTGGCGAGACTTGCCGATCCGAGGGCGTCGCCACCGTGCAGTGTCGCTGAGATCGACCGCTGGCAGAGCACTTCGAGATACTTGATGCGCACCGCGATCTCCCCGAGGCGCCGCAGCGTCACCGGGTCGTCGAGCGCGCCACTGCTATCGGCGGCAAAGTCGGCTACCAATTCCTCCAGCCGCACCTGCATCTCGGCGTAGAGCCGCGCAGCCCCGGCCCGCTCGTGGCTCAGCGTGGTGGTGGCCACCTGCCAGCCCGCATTCAGCGGCCCCAGTAAAGCGTCCGCCGGGACTCGCACATCGTGAAAGAACACCTCGGCGAAATCGGTGTCGCCGTTGAGCGTGACGAGCGGGCGAACCTCGATGCCGGGCAGCGTCATGTCGACGATCAGGCAGGAGATCCCATTGTGTTTCGGCACTTCGGGATCGGTGCGCACATACAGCTGGCACCAGTGCGCCCGATGCCCCAGCGAGGTCCAGATCTTCTGTCCGTTGACGACGAAGTCGTCGCCATCGCGGACCGCACGGGTGCGCAGCGCGGCGAGATCGGATCCCGCTTCGGGTTCTGACATTCCCTGGCACCAGATGTCATCCGCGCGCATCATGCGGGGGAGCAGCGTTAGCTTCTGGGATTCGGTGCCGTATTGCATGATGGCGGGAGCGATGTTGTTCATGCCAATGACGTTGAGTGGCAAGGGCGCCCGAGCACGTGTGGTTTCCTCGGTGTAGACCAGCTGCTCGAGCACTGTTGCTCCGCGACCGCCGTACTCGCGCGGCCAGGAGACAGCCGCCCACCCGGCGTCGGCCATGGTGCGGTTCCATGTGCGCAGCATCTCGAATGCCGCGTCGTCGCGGCCCGAGGGCCGACGGGCGGCCACCAGCTCGTCGGTCAGGTTCGCGGACAGCCAGTCGCGCAGCTCGGCGCGGAACTGTTCCACCTCCGCTGGGTATGAGAAATCCACTGTTCCTTGACTCGACCCTGCGCGATTGACTGCGACCAAGCCGGACTTTACGTTGGAGCAGATATTTGGTCAACAACACGCGTGGCATCGAGACCCTCAAAGCACGGAGAAGGACCGCTTGGCAAGCGACCAGCGCAACCCCGACCGCCTGGCGCGATTGGGCATGCTGGCTTCGGCTCTTTCTGGCCGCACGCTGCAGGTGGCGCCGGTCGAGCCTGGCGAGCCGGCGTGGACGGATGGCGCCACGATCTTTGTGGATGCCGGCGCCACCGTGCGATATCAGCTCGAGGCGCTAGTCGTGCAGGCCTCGCTGCTGGCGGCCGGAAGCCTGGAACCGAAGGTGCTGCGCATGCTCAAGCGGCGCCCGGCAGCGACCGGGCGCTACCTTGCTGTGGAAGGTTATCGGGCGCTCGCGGCGAACGAGGACTTGCTGCCCCCGCCGGTGCGGACGCTCGTCAACAGCGACCTTGCCGGCCGCAGTGATTCACCCGCCGCCTCTTTGGCTGTCGCTCTGAGCGGGCAGGCTATTCCCGACCCGCCCGAGTGCTTCGGAGCCATCCGCATCCGAAATCTCTTGGCAGCCAGCAATAGTCGTGACAAGTCTGCGACGGCGGGTGAGCACGATGACCGCCGGCGATACAAGCAGACATTGGCCCAACTCGAAGACCACGACAGTGACGACGAACCCGGAAGCGAAGACGCTAACATCTTCAGCAGCCCGGTCGGCGGTGGGGGTGCGCTGGGCCGGTTGCTGGGCAGAATGCTGCGGGCGGTGCGCCGCCTCGGCGAGGGCGGTCAGCCGGGCGCCGACGCGCCGACGCACCGGACACGTTCCGGAATCCGCGGCGGCAAAGCGGCATTATCGACCGCACCGGCAGGCCAAGTCGACGACCAAGCCGGTGAGGCTCAGGGGATTACCTACCCCGAGTGGGACATTCATCGACGGTGTTATCGGCCGAACTGGTGCACGGTGCGAGAAGTGGAGCCGCTCGTCAGGGATGTCTCGTCGCCGGATAGCTCGGACGGGTACGGATTGCGCCGACCACTCGCTCGTCTCGGCCTGGGGCCAGATTGGTTTCACCGGCAGATTCAGGGCGACGACATCGACATCGACGCAGCAATCGAAGCTCGCGTAGCAGCTGCGGCCGGTTCGCTCCCGGACGAAGCGGTTTACATTGCACCCCTTCACCGCCGGCGTGATCTCGCCGTGCTGCTGCTGCTGGATGTCTCCGGCTCTGTTGCCGAACCGGGTACACATGGCAGGACGGTGCACGAACAACAACGGGCTGCTGCGGCGGCGTTGGCTGTGTCTCTGCATGATCTCGGGGATCGCCTGGCGCTCTATGCTTTCCATTCGCAGGGTCGATCTTCCGTACAAATGATGCCGGTCAAGCGCTTCGATGACGACCTCAATGCGGTTGCGTTGCGGCGTCTTCGCGGCCTCATACCCGGCGCGTACTCGAGACTGGGTGCGGCGATTCGGCATGGCGCCGCCGTGTTGGAGAGCCGTGGTGGCACGTCACGGCGGCTGCTCGTCGTGCTATCCGACGGATTGGCCTACGACCACGGCTATGAACGCGTCTATGGGGCAGCGGATGCCCGCCGCGCCCTGGCCGAAGCCCGCGGCCGTGGCATCGGGTGTGTCTGCTTGACGATCGGTGCCGGCACCGATCCCGAGGAGCTGCAACGTGTGTTCGGTAGTGCCGCCCACGCCGCCATTGGCCGACCGGAGCAACTGAGCCAGGTGGCCGGGCCGTTGTTCCGCACGGCGCTGCGCTCAGCCGAGGTCCGCCGCCCGGAGTCGCGCAGAAGGTTGAGCCAAATATCTGTTCCGCGCTACGCTGCTGCGGCCAGCTTGGTGTGAAAGGGAACGGAAGAGAACTGATGGTCGTGGCACCTTCGGCGCAGGCGTCCCGCCCCTTCTACGTCCCGGTCGGCAACGAGGAGCAGGTATTCAAGGCGGCTTTCCGCCAAGGACTCTCGGTGTTGCTCAAGGGCCCAACCGGATGCGGGAAGACGCGGTTCCTCGAGGCCATGGCCTATGACCTGGAACGGCCCCTCATCACGGTGGCATGCCACGACGATCTGACCACCGCCGATCTCGTCGGGCGCTACCTGCTGCGTGGCGGCGAAACGGAATGGGTCGACGGTCCACTGACCCGAGCGGTGCGAGAGGGCGCGATCTGCTACCTCGACGAGGTTGTCGAGGCCCGGCAGGACACCACCGTGGTGCTGCATCCCCTGGCCGACCACCGCCGCCAGCTCCCCTTGGAACGGCTCGGCGTGACCCTCGATGCCGCCCCGGGGTTCTGCCTGGTGGTGTCCTACAACCCTGGCTATCAAAGCGTGCTGAAGGATCTCAAGGACTCCACCCGGCAGCGGATGGTCACGATCGAGTTCGGCTTTCCAGCAGCCGACGTCGAAGAGAAAATCGTTACTCACGAGGCCGGCATCGGCGCCGATTCGGCCGCTGATCTGGTGCGATTGGCTCAGGCGATCCGGCGCCTGAAGAACGGCGGGTTGCGCGAAGTGGCGTCGACGCGGGTGCTCATCGCCGCGGGGCGGCTCATCGGCGAAGGGTTGACCCCGTCGGAGGCGGCTCGCGCCGCCATCGCCGGTCCGCTGACCGACGACCCCCATGCCGCCAGCGGCCTGTCGGAAATGATCGACGTCTATCTGGTCGACCACTAAGTCCGACACGGCGATTGACGGTGAGACACAGCCCACGCTAGGGTGAGAACAAATTTTAGGTTTGCTCGGACAGCCGCGCCAACGGAGGTGAGATTGTCCTACGAAAGCACCGCGGAGCCGATCAAGATCGGCTACCTGTTTGACTTCCTGCTGCCGGAGGGTTACCCGCAGGAGATGCGGGACGACCTGACCCGGCCATTCGACCTGGTGTTCAGCGACGGAATGCGTCAGCGGGTGATCGACCGGCCGGTACAGATCGTGTACCGGGAGGTCGAGGGACTGCCCAAAGGCACCGTTAAAGCGGTCATTGACGCCTACGGGGAGCTCGTCGACGAAGGATGCCTGGTCGTGTTCGGCCCGCACATCACGGAGAACGCCGTGCCCACGCGCGAAGCGATCGAGGAGCGGTTCCGGGTGCCGGCGATCAATGTCTGCGGGTCCGACGACTGGCTGGGGGAGTGGACCTTCGCCTTTCCCCAAGGATCGATGACCGACGAACCGATCTTCTGGGCGGACTTGCTGGCCAAGGGCGGGCACAGCGAGGTCGGCGTGCTGGTCGAACAATCGCTGGTCGGCGAGAGTTACCTCAAGAACTTCCGAAACGCAGCTCGGCGCAAGGGTATTCGCATCGTCGCCGAAGCCCAGGTTGCGCAGACCGCCCAAGACATCGGTCAGGCGATCCGCACCCTGCACGAGGCGAAGCCAAGCGCCCTGGTGCATTGCGGTTTCGGGTTCGGCATCGTGTTCATCAACCCGGCGCTGGCGGAGCTCAACTGGGATCCGCCCCGGTTCACCAGCACCGCATTTCAGAACGCGTGGATCAACCCGATTATGTGGCAGGCGTTCATGGGGTGGACCGGCATCGACCAGTACGACGAAGGCAATCGCGTCGGCCAGAGTTATCTTGACCAGTACCGGGAGGCATACGGACGGCGCCCGGAGTACTGCGTGCCGGTGGTGAACCGCGACGTCGCAGCCACGCTGCTACAGGCCTTCGCCGATGCCCATCCGCTGAGCCCGCGCGGTGTGAAGGAGGCGCTGGAGCGGGTGAAGATGCTGCCCGCCGCGTCCGGCGCGCCCGGGACCAGGGTTTCGTTCGGAAAGTGGACCCGTCGCGCCTGGATGGGCGCCGGCTACCTGGTAGCTCGAAGACTGGACGCCGACGGTGTCAATTCCCATCTTGTCGACCGCTTCGGTGAGGAATAGCCGATGACTACTGAGCAGACAACGCCGTCTACCACCAGCCCGACCACCAAGAAGAAGCGGTCCATTTGGCCCGCTGTGTGGGTCGCGGTCGCTGTCGTCGTACTCGGCGTCATCGCCTACTACGCACGCACCGGCGCAGTCTCTGATCGCATTCGCAACCCGGAAGTCACCGGCGCACCGCGCCCCGTGCCGCCGCTATTCGGCTATACCCATTGGCTGGGGCTGCTGCAGATCTTGACCATCGTCATGGTCGTCCAAATCATCGTCATCTACGTGGTGGCGTGGCGCCGGTACCCACGTCACCCCATTCTGTTGATGGGCATCGTCACGACGTTGATCGTCTGGCAAGACCCGATCATGAACTGGTCGCCCTATGCGGTCTACAACCCGCAACTGTGGCATTGGCCGGAAGACTGGCCGCTGGTGTCAATCTCACCCACGGTGGAGCCGTTCCTGGTCATCGGATACATCAGCTTCTACTTGGGGCCCTATTTCCCATCCATCTGGATCTTGCGCCGAATTCAGGCCCGTCGGCCCGTTGACTCGTTCGTCTGGCGGCACCCGCTGATCAGCCTGGCCGCGATCATCTTGCCCGTCGGGATCGTCTTCGATGCGATGCTGGAGACCACCCTGGTGCGCACCGGGATGTACATCTACTCCCAAGTAATTCCGTTCGGCTCGGTCTTCGCCGGCAAGCCATACCAGTTCCCGTTCATCTGGGAAACCGTGATGGTGACTTTTGTGATGATCCCGGCGGGTGTGCTGCTGTACCGCGACGACACCGGCCGCACGGTGTCCGAGAAGCTGGCCCAGCGAGTGCGAATCTTCCCCGGCCGCCCAACGCTGGCGATGTTCGCGGTGATGTTCGTCCTGATCAACCTTGCCTACTTCGCCTACGGGACCGGCTTCGCAATCATCAAGTGGACACGGTCGGGTACCTCCGTCGCGTGCCCCTGGCCGTACCCGGAGGCCAAGGTTTACGACCCCCAGGGTTTCTATGAGCGCAATGGTCAGCCGGGCCCGTACTCGGTCGGCATCTGGTCAACCTGGATGAGCGCGCAGCCGAATGGACGCCCGAACGTGCAGCTTCCCGCCGACGGAGGGCGGTGTGCGCCCCGGCCATGAGTGAGCCACGCAGCATCGTCATCACCGGCGCGTCCCGCGGGCTTGGCCTGGCATCGGCGGCGCACATGTACAAACAGGGTTGGCGTGTGGTGGCAGCCATGCGCTCACCCGAGTCCGGTCTCGAAGCGCTGCGGTCGAAGGCCGGTGCTGCAGTTGATGATCCGCGATTGATCGGCGTGCCGCTGGACCTCACAGACTCCGCCTCGGTCACGGCTGCCGCCAAGGCGATCGAGGCGGCCGTGGGGGCTCCTTATGCGCTGGTGCACAACGCAGGGATCTCCGCGGCCGGGATGCTGGAAGAGACGCCGATGGACTTATGGGAGCGGATGTTCGCAACCGGCGTCTTCGGGCCCGTGCTGCTTACCAAGGCTTTGTTGGCGGCGATGCGGACCGCGGGGCGAGGGCGCATCGTGGTGATCTCGAGTCAGGGCGGCGTGCGGGGCATGCCGGCGATCGCGGCGTACTCCGCCGTCAAGGGCGCACTGGAACGGTGGGCCGAATCCTTGGCCGGCGAGGTGGCGCCCTTCGGCCTGGGCGTCACCGTTTTGGTGACGGGGACCTTCGACACGGACATCATTACCGACGCAGGGACGTCGGACCACCGAGACTTCGGCGGGCCGTACGCGGCACTCCACACCAAAATCGACCGGCGGGGCCGCGCCGCGATGCGGTTTGCGCGCCCACCGGAGCAGTTCGCCCGAGGGCTGGCCAAGGCGCTGGAAGACCGTGCGCCATTTGCACGCCACGCCGTCGGTGTCGACGCCCGCATGTTGCTTGTTGCCAACCGGCTGCTTTCCAGTAAGGCTCTCCATAGGGTGACCCGTCTGGCGATGGGCATCCCGCGTCCCGGCGCTCTGCGGAACGCCCCATCGAAAGAGAGCGACACACATGACTGAGGCTGTAAAGGTTCGCTTCGAGCCGAAGATGATGATCGACGGCAAGCTCGTCGACGGACAAGCCGGCACCTTCACCAACATCAACCCGGCAACCGAGGAGACCCTCGGGGAAGTCGCCGACGCGTCGAAGGAGGATATGCATCGGGCCATCGACGCCGCCCGGCGCGCCTTCGACGAGACCGACTGGTCGACCAACCACAAGTTGCGCCAGCGCTGTCTGTTGCAGCTCCATGACGCGATAGACGCCGAGCGAGAAGAGTTGCGCGAGGAGCTCATCCTTGAAGTCGGCGCCCCCCGGGCCATCACCTTCGGCCCCCAGCTGGACGCCCCGCTGGCCGAGGGGCTGCGTTATCCCGCCAAGCTGATCGACGAGTACCCCTGGGAAACCGACCTGGGCGACGTGGTCATCAGCCTCACCGGTGTGCTGACCACCCGCAAGGTTTGGCGGGAACCGGTGGGGGTGGTCGGTGCGATCGTGCCGTGGAACTTCCCGTTCGAAGTGACCATCAACAAGCTCGGCCAGGCACTGGCCACCGGCAATACCGTGGTGCTCAAGCCGGCGCCGGACACCCCGTTCAATGCGACTCGCCTCGGTCGGCTGATCGCTGAAAAAACCGATATCCCAGCCGGTGTCGTCAACGTTGTCACCGCGTCGGATCACCTGGTGGGCGAGGAGCTCACACTGTCGCCGAAAGTCGACCTGATCTCGTTCACCGGCTCGACTGCGGTCGGCAAGCGGATCATGGAAAAAGGAGCGGCGACAATGAAGCGGCTGTTCCTCGAGCTCGGCGGCAAGTCGGCCACCATTGTTTTAGAAGACGCCGATTTCGGGATGGCATGCGCGATCGGCATCGCGCCGTGCATGCACGCGGGGCAGGGTTGTGCCAACCCGACCCGGATGCTGCTGCCGCGCTCTCGCTACGACGAAGGTGTGGCGATCCTCAAGAGCATCTATGAGAACGTCATGCCGGGCGACCCCCAGGATCCCGGTACCCTGTGCGGCCCGGTGATCTCGGACAAACAGCGCAAGCGGGTGCTGGGCTACATCAACAAGGGCGTCGAAGAGGGCGCCACCGCACTGGTCGGCGGGCCGGATGCGCCGACCGGCTTCGACAAGGGATTCTTTGTCAGGCCAACACTTTTCGTCGATGTCGACAACTCCATGACGATCGCGCAGGAGGAGATCTTCGGCCCGGTGCTGGCCGTCATCCCCTTCGACGACGAGGAGGACGCGATCCGGATCGCCAACGACAGCGTGTACGGACTCGCCGGCAACGTGATGTCGGGTTCCCTGGAGCATTCGCTGGCCGTGGCTCGTCGGCTCCGCGCCGGCTTCATCGGCGTCAACGGTGGCGCTCCTTACGGCGCTGATACACCGTTCGGCGGATACAAGGCCAGCGGAGTGGGTCGGCAGAACGGTGTTGCCGGGTTTGACCAGTACACCGAGATCAAATCCGTGGGGTATCCCGCCGGCTAACAATCGGTCGAAAGAAGGGGCGCGAATGCAGCTGTTTGATGATCTCGAGGACTTCGGGTCCTTCGATGACGTTGTCTCAGGCGATGTTCGGGACCCCTATACCGAGTTGGCCCGATTGCGGCGCGAGGAACCGGTGCAACGTATCGACATGTCAGGCATGCCGCATGACGAGTCCAAACCGGTCTTCATCGTCTACCGCTACGAAGAGGTGCAGCAGATGCTGCGCGACAATGAGACGTTCTCGTCGGCGATCATCATCGACGCATTCGGTGATGTGCTTGGCAAGCACGTCATGCTCGGGATGGATGAGCCAGAGCATGGTCGCCACCGGTCTCTGGTCGCAAAGGCCTTCTCGCAGAAGGCCATGGAGCGTTGGGAGGACGAACTGGTCGGGAAGGTCGGCAACGAGCTGATCGACCAGTTCGCCTCCCGCGGCCGCGCCGATCTGGTGAAAGAGTTCACTTTTCCCTATCCGACTCAGATCATCGCCAGTCTGTTGGGTCTGCCGCGCGAGGACTACCCGCGGTTTCAGCGCTGGTCGATCTCGTTGCTGAGTTTCACCATCAACCCGGAGCGCGGGCGCGCCGCCTCTTCGGCATTGGAGGAGTATTTCGCGCCGATCTTGTCGGCGCGGCGTGCAGAGCCTCGTGACGATCTGATCAGTGGCCTGGCCCAAGCAGAGATCGACGGACACAAGCTCTCCGACGAGGAGATCTTCTCGTTCTTGCGGTTGCTGCTTCCCGCCGGCGTAGAAACCACGTACCGCTCGTTGGGAAACATGCTGTTCGGATTGCTTTCCAGCACCGATCAACTCGACGCGGTCCGTGCCGACCGCTCGCTACTGCCGCAGGCGATCGAGGAGGCGGTGCGGTGGGAACCGCCGCTGCTGACGATCACCCGGGTGGCCACCCGCGACACCGAGCTGGCGGGCGTGCCCATCCCCGCTGGGTCCGCGGTCATGCCGATGCTGGGCGCTGCCAACCGGCAAGACGGTCGCTACCCCGACCCGGATCGGTTTGACATCTTCCGTTCGCCCAGAGCACATATCGGCTTCGGTCACGGTGTCCACGTCTGTCTGGGAATGCACCTGGCCCGGCTGGAGATGCGGGTGGCGCTCAACCTGCTGTTCGACCGGTTGCCCAACCTGCGTCTGGACCCCGAGGGCGACGACCCGCACATCCGGGGACAGGTCTTCCGGTCGCCGACGTCGCTTCCGGTGCTATTCGACGCGTCCGTTTAGGCGCACAATCGCAAAGTGCTGTCAAGCAACAAAGCGGTGCGCTGGGAGCTGCCGTTGCTCACCATCACCCGGGTAGCCACACGCATTCTGCCACGGCGTCCACGTCTCTCTCGGGCTGCGCCTGGCCCGCTTGGAGATGGGGTCGCGCTCAACCGGTTATTGGGTCGGCCGCCTAACTTGCGACTCGTCCCCGTCGGTGACGAGCCGCACATCCGCGGGCAGGTATCCCGCGCACCGACCTCGCTACCGGTCCTATTCGACTCGCTCTCAACGAGTTAGCAGACAGGCGGCCGGTGTCACGTTCGGGATATGAGGAATAGGAGAACAGGTGGCCACCTATGTCTTGGTTCACGGCGGCGGCCATGGCGGCTGGTGCTACCAGCCCGTCGCGCGGCTCTTGCGGTCCCAAGGGCACGAGGTTTACGCCCCTTCCTTGACAAGTCTGGGCGAGCGGGAGCGCTTGTTTCCGGTGCGGTGTCGACCTCGACTGCCACATCACAGACATCGTCAACCTGCTGCATTTCGAGGATCTGCGCGATGTAATCCTGGTTGGCCACAGTTATGGGGGCATGGTGATCACCGGCGTCGCCGACCGGGCCACCGACCGGGTTGGCCACCTTGTCTACTTAGACGCCGCAACACCCGCCAACGGCCAGTCGCTCGTCGACGTGGCTGCTGCGATGATGGCGGCAGCGCGTGCTGACAGCCGCATCGTCGACGGTGTCGAAATGTGCCTGTACCCAACTGATGACACACTGGGGCGCTACGGCGTGTGCGACTCCGACCAGCTCGAGTGGATGAAGGCGCGGCTAACGCCACACCCATGGAAGTGTTTTGAGCAGCCACTGCGACTGACCAACGAAGCCGCGCTCGCCCAGATCCCTCAATTCCACATCTGCAGTACGTTGTTCATGCAGTTTCGTGACGTAGATGGCCTGCGGCAGAAGGCCAACGGGCGCGTGTGGGACCTCGACACCGGCCACGACATGATGATTACTGAACCGGGTTGGGTCGCCAATAAGCTGATGCTGCTCGCCCCTGACGTAATGGACACACCCTCGGCGGCTCCTAGTGATCAGAGCCTGCTTTGATCTGCCACGGGTTTCGCGCGCACTATCATGGCGATCGTGGTCCTCATCGAGTGGCCTGCGCAAGCCCGGCAAGAGCCGGTGAAGTTGATGCGTCTTGCCTTTGAGCCAGACCGAGCTTTGGCGGTGGTCTGGTGCGTACTCGTTGGGGCCACCAGAACCAGCGGCCCATCAGCGCGGCGATTGAGGGGGTCATGAATGAGCGCACGACCAGGGTGTCGAACAGTAGGCCCATTCCGATGGTGGTGCCGACTTCGCCGAGGATGAGCAGCGCGCTGGCTCCAAAAGAGATCATGGTGAAGGCGAACACGAGACCTGCTGAGGTGACGACGGCGCCGGTACCGGCCATGGATCTAATGATGCCGGTCTTGATTCCGGCGTGGATCTCTTCTTTGAACCGGGAGACCAGTAGCAGGTTGTAGTCCGATCCCACCGCGAGCAGGATGATCACCGACATCGCCAGGATCATCCAGTGCAATTGGATGCCCAAGATGTACTGCCAGATCAGCACCGACAGGCCGAACGAGGTGCCCAGCGACAGCAGCACGGTGCCGACGATGACCGCGGCGGCGATGATCGCACGTGTCAAGACCAGCATGACGATGAAGATCAGAATCAGTGCTCCCACTCCGGCGATCAACAGGTCGTAGGTGGATCCCTCTTTCATGTCCTTGGCGGTGGCCGCGGTGCCGGCGATATAGATGCGGGCGTTTTCCAGCGGTGTGCCTTTGATCGCCTCGAAGGCGGCGTTGCGGATTGCGTCGACATGAGCGATGCCCTCAGGGCTGGCGGGGTCTCCGAGGTGAGAGATGATGAACCGCACCGCTTTTCCGTCCGGTGAGAAGAACATGTTCATGCCCCGTTTGAAGTCGGGATTGTCGAACACTTCCGGGGGTAGATAAAACGAGTCGTCGTTTTTGGACGTATCGAAGGCCTGGCCCATCGCATTGCCTTTGCCCTGCATCGCAGCACCTTGGTCCTGTATTCCGGCCATCGTGCTGTGCATCGACAGCATCATGGTGTGCATCGACTTCATCATTGCGACCATCGGTGTCAGCATTTTCAGCATTTGGGGCATGACCGCGTCGAGTTTGTCCATCTGAGGTATCAGGTCGGCAATGGCGTCGCTGATGGTGTCGACGCCATCCAAGGTGTCGAACACCGACCGCAGCGACCAGCACACTGGGATGTCGAAACAGTGCTTCTCCCAGTAGAAGTAGCTGCGGATCGGCCGGAAGAAATCGTCGAAATCGGAGATGTGGTCGCGTAAATCGTTCACTTCGGCGACCATCGTTTTCGTCTGCTCGACGATGTTGTGGGTGATGCCGGTGAGGTCTTTCATGATCCCGATCATCGTTTCCATGGTGGTGATCATGGTCTCCATCTGGTTGGCCATGATCACCATGTTGTCCATCTGGGACTGCATGTAGTCCCGCGTCAACTGCTGCGCGACGCCTTGCATGCCCATCTGATACGGAATGGAGGTGTGGTCGATCGGGGTGCCCAACGGGCGCGAGATGGTCTGCACCCGCGCGATTCCCTGGGTGTGGAAGATGTTTCGGGCAATGCGTTCGATGATCAGCATGTCCGCGGAGTTGCGTAAATCCTGGTCGGTTTGGACCATCAGGATTTCCGGGTTCATCCGGGCTTGGGAGAAGTGCCGGTCGGCTGCGGCGAAGCCCTGCATCGCTGCAATATTGGTCGGCATGAACTTGCGGTCGTTGAAGCTGGTCTTGTAGCCGGGCAGCGCGATCAGCCCGACCAGCGCCAGCGCACACGCCGCCGCCAGGATCGGTCCAGGCCAGCGGACCACGGCTGTCCCCACCCGTCGCCAACCCCGCGTGCGCGCAGCGCGTTTCGGCTCCAAGAGCCCAAACCGGCTCCCGATCACCAGCATCGACGGCGCCATCGTCAACGACGCCAACAGGGCCACCAGGATGCCCATCGCCAACGGAACACCCAGCGTCTGGAAATACGGTAGCCGGGTGAAATGCAGGCAATACGTCGCCCCGGCGATCGTCAGGCCCGAACCGAGGATGACATGCGCGGTGCCGCGATACATCGTGTAGAAGGCGGTTTGGCGATCCTCGCCCGCGTTGCGGGCCTCGTGGTAGCGGCCGAGGACGAAGATCGCGTAGTCGGTGCCCGCCGCGATACCCAACATGGTCAGTAGGTTCACCGAGAACGTCGACAACCCGATCACGTCGTAGTGGCCCAGGGCGGCAACGACACCGCGGGCTGCCATCACTTCCAGCATCACCATCACCAGGACCAGCACCACCGTGACGACGGAGCGGTAGACGATGAACAAGCTGACCAGAATGACCACCAGCGTGATCGCCGTGACCAACTTCAGGCTCTTGTCACCGACGTGGTGCTGATCGGCGATCAACGCGGTCGAGCCAGTGACATAGACGTGGACGCCGGCCGGTGGCGGCGTGCTGGCGAGGATCTGGCGGACTGCGGCGATAGATTCGTTGGCCAGCGCTTCGCCTTGGTTGCCGGCCAAATTGAGTTGGACGTAGGTGGCCTTGCCGTCGCCGCTTTGCGCTCCGGCCGCGGTCAGCGGGTCTCCCCAGAAATCCTGCACATGCGTGATGTGTGCAGGGTCGGCCTTGAGTTTTTTGATCAGGTCCGCGTAGTAACGGTGGGCCGCGTCCCCCAACGGTTGGTCGCCTTCGAGCACGATCATCGCCGAGGCGTCGGAGTCGGATTCCTTGAACACTCGCCCGATGTGTTTCATGGCCTGCATCGAGGGAGCATCCGCGGGGCTCAGCGACACCGAGTGTTCCTGGCCCACCTGCTCCAGGGAGGGCACGGCGACGTTGAGCAACACGGCCAGCGCCACCCACCCGAGCAGAATCGGCACCGCAAACGTCCGAATGAAGCGCGGGATGATCGGCCGAGCACCCGTGCGGTCGACGCTCATGCCGACTTCACCTGGCAGAAGGTGAAAGCATCGACGCCCTCGGCGGACTTCTCGTCCTTGACCTTGCCGTCGACCGCGATACGGCAACCGATGGTCTCGGCGTTGCCCTGCGCGAGCAGAAGCGGGCTGGTCGCCGGCGAAGTCGTGGTCAGCGTGAGCGACCATGGAAGTGGCACGTGCTTGAGGCTCTGCGGATTCGCCGACAGGTCAAGGTAATTGATCGTCGCGATCGCCCCTGTGGGCCCGAACACTTCATAGGTCACCCGCTTCGGGTTGAATGGCGCCGCGTCGTTGGCAATGCCGGAGCCTTCGCGGGTGATCTCTCTGTCCGACCCGAAGCTTCCGTGTAGCCGGGATATCACGAACCCGCCGAACGCGACCGCCACCAACACCAGCAACGGCAGCCAGAACCGGCGCACTGTCCTGAGCATGAGACCCTCGTCTATAGTCGGAGCTGATGACAGAATGTGAATTTTGGTTCTGATACTAGGACGCGTACCCGCCGCCGTCTACGGTGACCACCCCCGCTCGGCGAAAAATGTTCAATGACTTGTCATTCCAGCCCTTAGTACTGCGGCGACATTGTGGGTCTTGAACAAATGGTGCCCAGCCGATATGATCGGAATCAAAATTCGCATTTTGATTTGGCGGGAGTGAGGATTGGGCGGCACATCGGAGGACGGCCGGCGGGCTCTGATCGTCGGACTGGGAATCAGCGGCATGGCCACGGCGTTGCGGCTGCACCAGATCGGGTGGACGCCGGTGATCATCGAGCGTGCCGCAGCCCGGCGCACCTGACACCTCGACACGCGATGACTGACGCATTCGCGGAAGGAGATGGCGATGCCGAACGGCGCTGCATCGTCGAGACTCACCATCGGTAATCGAGCGGATCGCCCATCCCGTCCCAACCGGGCAGTACGCTCAACGGCCGTGGACCCCGCGCCGGTGAAGTCCGGAGTGCGACCGCCCCAGCAGGCGCGCAGTCGAGCCGCGCTGCAACGGTTACTCGCCTCGGCCGAACACGTCCTGGTCAATGACGGTCTCGACGAGTTCACGATCGCCCGGGTCGCCGAACACGCCGGAGTCTCTATCGGTGGCGTCTACCGGCGCTTCGCCAACAAAGAAGAACTCGTCGAAGCCGTCCGACACGAAATACTGGCGCGGATCGAACACGCTGTAACCGAAGCGCTCGACTCGGCAAGCCCGTCGCTGGCCGGTGTCCTCGACGCCTTCACCGCCGCACTGAGCCAAACCTTGGCCGAAATTGGCCGCGTCATTCCAGCCCTCCTGGCCGGTGGGCGCAGCGCCGATGTCCCCGAGCATGGACTGCGCACCGTGACCGTCCTGCAGCAACGGTTTTTCGACGCCGCAGCGCCTTATCGGGAACAGATCCGCCACGAGAAACCTGCCACGGCGCTGACCGTGGCGTTTCGCAGCGTGCTTGCCGCCGGCGCGCACCGCGCCGCGATAACACCGTGGTGGCCCGACGGCCTGACCTGGCAACAGTGGGCCCGCGAAATCGCCGACATGACGACGTCATATCTGACAGCCGAGCATCAAAAGCCTTCTTCCGCAACGTAATTCCCATCAATTCTTCGGCTCTGCGGTTCTCCTGACAATGCTCGCCGGACCGGCACAGTTCGTGTCGGCCAGCGCGGGGAACCATGGCCTGCCCCAGCCCAACCCGTCCAGCAACAGTCGATTAACGGCGCAGCACAATGCCCCTAGCATGGGCGACACCCCTGGTGCCCTGCCAGCCGTGGCCATCCCGGCCACCCACGACCACAGCCCCAGCCCTAATCCGAGAACAGTCGGGTGACCAAACTATGCCAGACCACCCCGCTCTCCGACCGCCCAACGCGTTGGTTGACAATCGACTCAACATCCCTTCGTCCGAAGTCCAGCAGTCAAAGGAGACATAACCATGGCTGAAGCCGTCATCGTCGAGGCAGTGCGCTCACCGATTGGGAAGCGTAACGGCGGGCTGTCCGGGGTGCACCCGGCGGATCTGTCCGCGCAGGTTCTCAACGGGCTGGTCGACAAGGCTGGCATCGACCCCGAAATCGTCGACGACGTCATCTGGGGCTGCGTCATGCAGGCCGGTGAACAGGCCCTCGACATCGGCCGGACCGCGCTGCTGGCCGCCGGCTGGCCGGAGACCGTCCCGGGCGTGACCGTCGACCGCCAGTGCGGGTCGAGTCAGCAGTCCATACATTTCGCCGCGGCCGGCGTGGTGGCCGGGCATTACGAGGTCGTCGTCGCCGGCGGTGTCGAGTCGATGTCGCGGACCCCGATGGGTGCGTCGCTGGCCAACGGCGGGCGGCCGTATCCGGAGGCGTTCATGACGCGCTACGAGGGCAAGCTCCCCAACCAGGGCCTGGGTGCCGAGATGATCGCCGAGCAGTGGGGACTCGACCGCGCCGTGCTCGACGAGTTTTCCCTCGGATCACACGAAAAGGCCGCAGCAGCACAGGATTCCGGTGCGTTTGACGACCAGATCGTGGGCATCAAGGACCAAGACGGCAACGTCGTGCTGAAGGACGAAGGCATCCGCCGCGGTACCCCGATGGAAAAGATGGCGTCGCTGAAGCCGGCGTTCAAGGAAGACGGTGTGATCCACGCCGGCAACTCCTCGCAGATCTCCGACGGCTCGGCCGCCGTGCTGTTCATGTCCGCGGAGAAGGCCAAGGAGCTGGGGCTCAAGCCGATCGCCAAGGTGCACACCGCGACGCTGGCCGGTGCCAACCCGGTGATCATGCTGACCGCGCCTATCCCGGCGACCCAGAAGGTGCTGAAGAAATCCGGGCTGAGCATTGACGACATCGGGGCCTACGAGGTCAACGAGGCGTTCGCGCCGGTTCCGCTGGCGTGGTTGAAAGACATCGGTGCCGACGAGAAGAAGCTCAACCCCAACGGCGGCGCGATCGCGCTCGGTCACCCGTTGGGTGGCTCGGGGGCGCGGTTGATGACCACGCTGCTTTACCACATGCGGGACAAGGGAATTCGCTACGGCCTCCAGACGATGTGCGAGGGTGGCGGCCAGGCCAACGCCACCATCGTGGAGTTGCTGTGACGGATGCCGACACCGGCCAGCCGGCGGCGCTGGTCGAGCGCCGCGGCAACGTCATGATCATTACGATCAACCGGCCGGACGCTCGTAATGCGATCAACAGCGCCGTCAGCATCGGCGTCGGGGACGCGTTGGAAGAAGCGCAACACGACCCAGAGGTCCGGGCCGTGGTGATCACCGGTGCCGGCGACAAGTCGTTTTGCGCCGGAGCCGATCTCAAGGCGATCGCGCGCCGGGAGAATCTATATCACCCCGACCACGGCGAGTGGGGCTTCGCCGGTTACGTGCACCATTTCATCGACAAGCCAACGATCGCGGCGGTCAACGGCACCGCACTGGGCGGCGGAACCGAGCTGGCGCTGGCCAGTGACCTGGTGGTGGCCGACGAACGCGCCCAATTCGGGCTACCGGAGGTCAAACGCGGTCTTATCGCCGCTGCGGGCGGCGTTTTCCGGATTGTCCAGCAGCTGCCCCGCAAAGTGGGGATGGAGCTGCTGTTGACCGGAGAGCCGATGACCGCATCCGATGCCTGGGAATGGGGCTTGGTCAACCAGGTCGTCAAGGAGGGCACGGTGCTGGACGCTGCCCTGGCACTGGCCGCACGGATCACCGTGAACGCGCCGCTGTCGGTGCAGGCCAGCAAACGCATCGCCTATGGGGTCGACGACGGCGTCATCGTTGACGACGAAGCGGGCTGGGAGCGCACCATCCGCGAGATGCGCTCCCTGATCAGATCCGAGGATGCCAAGGAGGGACCTTTGGCGTTCGCCGAGAAGCGCGAACCGGTCTGGAAAGCGCGCTAGTGCGCCAGGATGTTCACCCCGCGCTGGAACGCGGCGGGCAGCAGCGCGCACGCCGGCACGATCGCGCGGCGGGCCGCCCGTGGCGTGCTGGCCAGCACCAGCCCGCGGGTGAGTAGCCGGTAATCGCGGGTAATCCGGTGCCACTCAGCTTCATATGATGACGGTGCGTCATTGACGATGGCGTTGACCGCCGCGGCTGCTTGCTTGACCGCAAGGCTGATGCCTTCGCCGGTCAACGCGTCCTCGTACCCCGCCGCGTCGCCCACCAACAGCACCCGTCCCGCCACCCGACGGGAGACCACCTGCCGCAGCGGGCCGCAGCCGCGTGCCGGCCCACGGCTGGTGCCCTCCAAGTGCTGGGCTAGCCGCGGGAACCAGGTCAGGTCGGGTCGCCCACGAGACAGGATCGCCACGCCGACCAGGTCCGGTTCCACCGGCGTCACGTACGCCTCGCCCCAACGGGACCAATGCACTTCGACGAACTCCGACCACACCGGCACCCGGTAATGCCGGCGCACGCCATAACGCCGCGGTGTTCCGGCCGTCGCTTTGATTCCCACAGCGCGCCGGACCGCCGAATGCAGTCCGTCGGCTGCCACCAACCATTTCGCGCGCACGCCGGCGGCCGTCACTCCATGCGCGTCTTGCTGGACGCTTGTTACCCGCCCCTGAATCCAGTCGGTATCTTGCTCTTTGGCCCGTGCTGCCAGCGCTGCATGCAACGTGGTGCGTCGCACGCCGCGGCCGGGCCCACTGCGAAACCGTGCCTGCGCCCGACGATGTTCACTCACGTAGGCGATCCCGTGAAATGGCATGCCGGCCGGGTCGACGCCGAGGGATGTCAGCGCTGCCAATCCGCCGGGCATCAGGCCCTCGCCGCACGCTTTGTCGATGGGGCTCTCCCGCGGCTCAATCACGATCACCGAAAGTCCATGCCTGCGAGCGTGTAACGCCGTGGCGAGGCCTCCCGGGCCACCGCCGACAATCAGCAAGTCGGTGTCGTAGTTGGTCATGTGTAGCCCAAAGCGGAGTTCTCCACCCGCACACGTACCCTCAGCAAGATCGCATTGGCCAACGTGAAACCGGCCGCGGTCAACCACGCGGTATGCACTAACGGCAGCGCCAACCCTTCGGCCACCACTGCAACATAGTTCGGGTGGTGCAGCCAGCGGTAGGGGCCCGTTCGCACCAACGGTGCGTCCGGCAACACGATGACCCGGGTGTTCCACCGTCGGCCCAGCGTCGTAATGCACCACCAGCGCAGCCCCTGGCTCAGCGCCACCACGACCAGCATCGGCCAGCCCAGCCATCCGATGAACGGCCGGTGCAGCGCCCACGGCTCGACGATGCAGCCGACCAGCAGTGCGGTGTGAATGACGACCATCACCACATAGTGCGGGCGACCAAACTCCTTGGCGCCCTGGGCAAAAGACCATCGAGCGTTTCGTTTGGATACCACCAGCTCCACCAGGCGTTCGATCCCGACTGCCAGGATCAGGAGGTAATACATGTCTCCACTATCTCGTGACCAGGCGCTACCACGCCAGCAGTACGAGCTCGGAGCAGAACGCCGGCCCCATCGCGATCATCAGCCCAATCGAACCTTCCGACGGCGGATCGGCCAAGTTGGCCCGAAGCACATCCAGTACCGACACCGAAGATAAATTACCGTTGTTGCGCAACGAGTTTCGCGTGTGGTCAAGAGCGTCCCCGGGCAGGTCTAATACGTTCTCGACCGCTTCGATCACCCGCGGCCCACCGGGGTGGCAGACCCAGGTCGACACATCCTGCGGGGTCAGTCCATGGTCGGCGAGGAATTTGCGGACGTCTTCGCCCAGGTATTTCTCGGTGACGGTGGCGACGTCGACCGACAAGACGATTCGGAAGCCGTCACTGCCGATCCTCCAGCCCATGACTTCTTCAGTCTCGGGGTAGATCCGGCTCCGGGTTGCCAGGACCCTGGGACCGCTACGTCCGGCAGCAGCCCGGTTGGCACCCTTCGCGACGACGGCCGCGGCGCCGTCACCGAAGAGGCTGGTAGCGACCAGATTGGCCACCGAATTGTCTTGGCGCTGAATGGTCAGCGAGCACAGTTCGACCGCCAGCAACGCTGCCACCTGGTCCGGAAACGCACGCAGGTAGTCATGCATGCGCGCCGTGCCCGCCGCGCCGGCCACACAGCCCAGGCCGAACAGGGGGACGCGTTTGACGTCCTGACGCAGCCCGACTCGCGCGGCCAGCCGCGCCTCCAGTGTCGGCACTGCAAGCCCGGTAACCGTTGTCGAAAAGACGATGTCGACCTCCGACGGCTTGACCTTTGCCGCATCAAGCGCTGCGAGAAACGCCTGCTCAGCCAGGTCGAGGGCGATTTGGACGTAGGCATCGTTTGCCTCGGTGAAGCCGCTCAACTGCTTGTATTGCGACAGCTGCAGCGCGGTGTTGCGGAACGCAACCCCACTGCTGAGAGCGAACCGCCGAAATTCCGGGCCGGCAAAGTCGGTCAGCGCGCCGATGGCTTCATCCTGGGTGTACCGATTTGGCGGGAACTTCACTGCAACTGCGGCGACTGAAGGATCTGCGTTGGCCGTGGGTGTTTTCGAAACGAGGCGCACGGATCTGCCCCCTGTGATGGTGTCCATGTACCGGGTTACGGTGCCGTAGGTAGATCGGTTCAAATGCGGCCCGGTAAATGCGTTGACGTGCGCGCATTTACGATGACGGTCATGTCTGCGCCACTGATTGTTTCCATTCGGGGTCATGCGCCTCAACTGCATCCTGAGTCCTGGGTGGCGCCCAATGCCAGCGTGATCGGAAAGGTCAGCCTCGCTGCCAGAGTCAGTATCTGGTACTCGGCGACGCTGCGGGCGGAGGCCGAGTCGATCGAGGTCGGGTTCGGAACCAACATCCAAGACGGGGTCACCGTCCATGTCGACAAGGAATTCCCGGTGCGCATCGGTGCCGGAGTGAGTGTTGGGCACAACGCTGTCGTGCACGGCTGCACCGTTGAAGACGACGCATTGATCGGGTCAGGAGCGGTCGTCCTCAACGGTGCGCTCGTCGGCACCGGGGCGCTGGTGGCGGCCGGCGCATTGATTCCGCAAGGCATGGTGATACCGCCACAATCGCTGGTGACCGGGGTGCCGGGCCGGGTGCAACGCGAACTCAGTGCGGCCGAAGTCGCCAACAATCGGTACAACGCCGAGGTATACCGGCGGCTGCTTGACCTGCACCGCGCCTCGGCAGGCTCAGCCGGCTGCTAAACCCGGTTCCTACGCGCTGTGTTCGCATCGTCGCCGGGCTGGGCCAGATTCCCCGGCTCGCCCCCGCAAGCGGGCGGTACCCCCACCTCACGCCGCTCCGCGGCGCGCATCGTCGCCGGGCTAGGGTCGAGGGTATGCGGATTCTGGTCACCGGTGCCACTGGTTATGTGGGATCGCGGCTGGTCACAGCGCTGCTGGCGAACCAGCACCAGGTTGTGACCGCCACCCGAAACCCGCAGCGTCTCAACCGTTTAGGTTGGTTCGACGACGTCGCACCAGTCATACTCGACGCGTCCGATCCCATAACGGCGCAGGCAGCGATGGACGCCGCAGGCCCGGTCGACGTGGTGTATTACCTGGTGCACGCGATCGGTCAGCCTGGCTTCCGCGACGCCGATAAGGCCGCGGCCGCGAACGTCGTAGCCGCGGCCAGGGACGCCGGCGTGCGACGCATTGTCTACTTGGGCGGTTTCGTGCCTGCTGACGAGGCCCTATCTGAGCACCTGACCAGCCGGGCCGAGGTGGCTGAGGCCCTGACGGTCCCGGACGGCCCGGAACTGGTGTGGCTGGGCGCGGCGATGATCATTGGCGCCGGTTCGACGTCGTTCGAGATGATGCGGTACGTCGGAGACCGGTTCCCACTCATGCCGATACCGAGCTGGATGGACAACCCGATCGACCCGATCTCCATCCGCGACGTGCTGCACTATCTTGTCGCCGCGGCGGACCCTAGCCGAGTACCTGCAGGCGCCTATGACATTTCGGGCCCCGACACCACGTCCTACCGGGAGCTGCTCAAAACGTATGCGCGCATCTCCGGCCGGTGGCATGCGGCTTTACCGGTCGGCAGAGTTGACACGGCGCTGGCATCGCTGATTACCGGGGTCGCATTGCCGGTGCCCCAGGGACTGGCCGGAGATCTGGTCGAGTCGTTGGACCATCCGATGGTGGCATCCGTCAGTGGCTTGCGCGACCGGGTGCCCGACCCGCCCGGAGGACTGCTCGGCGTCGACGACGCCATTGCCCTGGCATTGGCGGACCAGTCGAACCGCAGGCCCAAGCCCGTCAACGCGTTAACAGATCCCCATCACCTGGCCGACAGCGATCCTGCATGGGCCGGCGGCGATGCGCTGCGCATCCGAAGGCTCGCACGGGCGATCACGCCGCCCATTGCGCGACCCAGCCTGAGGCTGGTGAACGTCGTCCCCGGCCCGCTCGCTGGTGCGCTTCGAACCGGCCTGGACATCCTGATCACCCTGAGCCCGAAAGTACGTCCCGCATGAGCGAGCCGACTACTCCGTACCAGACCAGCGTGCTCTCCGAGCTGCGCCGAGCGATCACCAATGTCGCTGTGCCCCATCACGAACCGCCCGCAGTCGTGCGGCGCCGGCGCGTCATCGTCGCGATCACGCTGGTGATCGGCGCCGCGGTGCTGGGGTTTTCGTTGCGGCGCCATCCGGGCGAGTCGAGCTTCTACTGGGTGACCCTGGTGCAGGCGGCGGTGTGGATCGCCGGCGCGTTCATCTCGGGCCCGCTGCATCTAGGCGGCATCTGCTGGCGCGGGCGAAACCAGCGCCCGGTCATCTCTGGCACGACCATCGGTCTGCTGGTTGGCGGCGTCTTCGTGCTGGGCGGACTGATCGCGAGGGAGATCCCGGCTGTCGCAGCCTTGATCACCCGGGTGCTGCAATTTGCCCATCAGGGGTCGTTTTTGCTGGTCGTGGTGATCACAGTGGTCAACGGCATGGCCGAGGAGGTGTTCTTCCGCGGCGCGCTCTACAGCGCGCTGGGCCGGTACCACCCGGTGGTCATTTCGACCGTCTTGTATGCGTGCGCGACCATGGCGAGCGGCAACCCAATGCTCGGATTCGCCGCGATCATCCTCGGGACGGTGTGTGCGTTGGAGCGCCGGGCCAGTGGCGGTGTGCTGGCCCCGGTGCTGACCCACTTCGTGTGGGGTCTGATCATGGTGCTCGCACTGCCGCCGTTGTTCGGCGTCTGAGTCCAAACCGCTAGCGCTATCGGGCCGACCCGACTACGTCGCGTGCCAGCCTGCGCAACGCGGCAGTATGCCCTCAGGAGTCGGTGAAGTTGGGGGTGCGGCGCTGTTGGAATGCTGTTGCGCCCTCGATGAAGTCGTGTGATCGCAGCAAAATCGACTGTCCGCGGAACTCGCGTTCCAGCACGGGTTCCAATTCGGTCAGTGTGGCCGCGTTGATCGAGTCCTTGGTCTTTGCGTATGCCACAACCGGGCCTGCCAGTAACTTCGAGATCACCCTGTCGACCTCGGCCTCGAAGTCCTCGGCAGGATAGACCGCGGTGACCAGGCCCCAGAACAACGCGTCGGCTGCCGGCAGCCGCTCAGCCAGCAGCGCCATGCGCATCGCGCGAATCCGGCCGATTGCCGCGGCGACCAACGCTGACGCGCCGCCGTCGGGCATCAACCCGACCTGCGTGAAGGCAAGCATGAAAGATGCTTTCTCAGAAGCCAATACGAGGTCGCATGCCAGGGCCAGGGAAACACCGACGCCGGCTGCGGGTCCCTGAACGACAGCAACGACCGGCCGCGGCAGCGCGGTGATGGCCCGCACTGCCCGGTTGGCCTCCGCGATGATCTCGGTCCCCGGGCCGCCACCGGCCACGTCCTCGGCGCTCATGCCCGCTCCGGAGCAGAAGCCGCGACCCGAACCGCCGAGGCGCACCACCTTGACCCCCGGATCAGTGGCCGCGCGCTCCATCGCATCGGCGATTCCGGCCAGCACCGGGGTGGTCACCGAATTGAGGCTGTCGGGCCGGTCGATGGTCACCGACAGGACGCCCTCGAACAGCGTGACGGCAAGACCTGCGACGGGCGTCAGTGTGTCGATCACGGATTCCGGCATGGGCCCACCCTAGGTGACCGGGGTACGCGGCCGTCGACGGCGGCTGCGAAGATGCGAACAGCCGGTTGTTCGATCCGCAACGGGTCGAGGGCGTCAGAGCAGACGAAAGGTCGGTAGATCGTGGCTGGACCGCTGAATGGACTGCGTGTTGTCGAGTTAGCTGGCATCGGGCCCGGCCCACATGCCGCGATGATCCTGGGTGATTTGGGCGCCGACGTGGTGCGCATCGATCGGCCGTCAGCCGGTGCGGGCGGCGTCGCGAAGGACGCCATGATGCGCAACCGGCGCATCGTGACGGCCGATCTCAAGTCCGACGCGGGACGCGAACTTGTCCTCAAACTCGTCGCCCGAGCCGACGTGTTGATCGAGGGCTACCGTCCCGGCGTCACCGAGCGGCTCGGCCTTGGCCCCGAGCAGTGCGCCGAGGTCAACGACCGGCTGATTTACGCCCGGATGACCGGGTGGGGGCAAACCGGCCCGCGTAGTCAGCAAGCAGGCCACGACATCAACTACATCTCGCTGAACGGGATCCTGCACGCCATCGGCCGGGTGAATGAGCGGCCGGTGCCGCCACTGAACCTGGTCGGTGACTTCGGTGGTGGCTCGATGTTCTTGCTGGTCGGCATTCTGGCCGCGCTGTGGGAGCGGCAGAGCTCCGGCAAGGGTCAGGTCATTGACGCCGCGATGGTCGATGGTTCCAGCGTGCTGATCCAAATGATGTGGCAGATGCGCGCCTCCGGCATGTGGTCGGACGTGCGTGGCACCAACATGCTCGACGGCGGCGCACCCTACTACGACACCTACGAGTGCGCCGACGGCCACTACGTCGCGGTCGGCGCCATCGAGCCCCAGTTCTACGCGGCCATGCTGGCCGGACTGGGTCTGGACGCCGCCAACCTGCCGCCGCAGAACGACACCGCCCGCTGGCCCGAACTTCGAGCGGTATTGACGGAGACGTTCGCCAGTTACGACCGCGATCACTGGGCGAAGGTGTTCGCTGACTCCGACGCCTGTGTGACACCGGTGCTGGCATTCGGCGAGGTGCACACCGAGCCGCACATCACGGAGCGCAACACCTTTTACGAGGTGAACGGGGGTCTGCAGCCGTTGCCGGCTCCGCGGTTCTCCCGCACCGTGTCAGACACGCCCCGCCCGGCGGCGCCGGCGACCGACATCGAATCGATACTCAACGACTGGGTATAGTCCCAACCAACCAGTAGGTTGGCAGGCCGGATTGAACGGAAGGGAAGATTCGCGTGGAGATCAAGGACGCCGTAGCCGTCGTCACGGGGGGCGCTTCGGGCCTGGGCCTGGCCACCACCAAGCGGCTTCTCGACGCCGGGGCGCAGGTGGTTGTGTTGGACCTCAGGGGCGAAGAGGCGGTTCGCGAGCTAGGCGATCGCGCGCGTTTCGTGCAAGCCGACGTCACCGATGAGGCCGCCGTCAGCAGGGCGCTGGACGTGGCCGAGTCACTGGGCACGCTGCGCATCGTGGTTAACTGCGCCGGCACCGGCAACGCCATTCGGGTGCTGAGCCGCGACGGCGTCTTCCCGCTGGATGCGTTCCGCAAAATCGTGGACATCAACCTGGTTGGCACCTTCAACGTGTTGCGGCTGGCCGCCGAGCGGATCGCCAAGACCGAACCCATCGGCCCAAATGGAGAGGAGCGCGGGGTCATCGTCAACACCGCGTCGGTGGCGGCATTCGACGGCCAGATCGGCCAGGCCGCCTACTCAGCGTCCAAGGGTGGCGTGGTGGGCATGACGTTGCCGATCGCCCGCGACCTGGCCAGCCATCTCATCCGGGTGGTCACGATCGCGCCCGGCCTGTTCGACACGCCGTTGCTGGCTTCCTTGCCCGAGGAGGCCAGGGCGTCGCTGGGCAAGCAGGTGCCGCACCCGTCGCGGTTGGGCAAACCGGACGAGTATGGGGCACTCGCGGTGCACATCATCGAAAACCCGATGCTCAACGGCGAGGTCATCCGTTTGGACGGTGCCATCCGCATGGCGCCTCGCTGAGGCAAGTTCTCAGGTCGGACAAAACGAAAGCCCCCAGCGTTGCGGGGGGCTGACATCGAAAACAGAAACAAAGCTATCGACGGAACCAACGGGTGATGGCGGGTTCGGCCATAAGTAGCCGCGCTAGCACGCTCATGGGCGGTCAGCTCGCTGTAGGCAGCGGGTGCCAGTCTTCGAACTGCTCTGAGGTCTCACCTTCCACCAGCATGTCGCCGTGGTAGAGAGCCTCGAAGTCAGCCTTGATGCCGTCAGCACTCGTGTCGTCGATCCACATGAGCATGAGCCTACGAGCCACCATTAAGGAATCTTTGAGTCACGATTCGGAAAATCGTGGCAATTTACCGGCGGGTAGGTTTCTGGTTGTCGAGCGCCGGATTGGACCTATGAGCGGCTTATTTGCCGCCCATTTCTCTAGCCAGACTCTTATTGTCGCGCCGGCTTGAAACTGTGTTGAACCATCCGGGTGCCCACATGCGTATCCAGGGGAGGTGTTGTTTGACGCCTGTTACTTAGCGTTGGTAAGTGTCCGCGGGTCGGTCGATCGGCCAGCGCGACCGGCACCAGCGGGGGAAGGACGCGACCATGCTCCAGGGGATCGCTCGACTGGCCATCGCGGCGCCGCGCCGAATCATCGGAGTTGCGGTCTTGGTCTTCATAGCCGCTGCGGTCTTCGGCATCCCGGTGGCCAAGAGTCTGTCTCCGGGCGGTTTCCAAGATCCGAACTCGGAGTCGGCCCACGCCATCGCGGTGTTGAGCGAAAAGTTCGGACAGAGCGGTCAGCAGATGCTGATCCTGGTGACGGCACCCGCGGGCGCCAACAGTGAGCAGGCCCGCAAGGTGGGCACCGGCCTCGTCGGCCGATTGCAACGGTCGCCGTTGGTATACAACGTGTCCTCGGCGTGGACCGCACCGCCGCAGGCCGCCGCCGATCTGGTCAGCGCCGACGGGAAGTCGGGGTTGATCGTGGTCAACCTCAAAGGCGGCGAAAACGACGCGCAGAAAAACGCCCAAACCCTGTCGGACCAATTCGTCCACGACCGTGACGGGGTCACCGTCCGTGCCGGCGGCTCGGCAATGCAATACGCCCAGATCAACAAGCAGAACCAGGACGACCTCTTGTTGATGGAGATGATCGCGATCCCGCTGAGCTTCCTGGTGCTGGTCTGGGTGTTCGGTGGGCTGCTGGCGGCGGGGTTGCCGATGGCCCTCGGCGCACTGGCCGTCGTCGGCTCCATGACGGTGTTGCGGCTCGTCACGTTCACCACCGACGTGTCGATCTTCGCACTCAACCTGAGCACCGCGATGGGCTTGGCGTTGGCCATCGACTACACGCTGCTGATCATCAGCCGCTATCGCGATGAGTTGGCCGAGGGTAGTGACCGAGACCAGGCACTGATCCGGACTATGGCCACTGCCGGCCGCACAGTGCTGTTCTCCGCTGTCACCGTGGCGTTGTCGATGTCGGCGACGGCGCTGTTCCCGATGTACTTCCTGAAGTCGTTCGCGTACGCCGGTGTGGCCACGGTGGCCTTCGTTGCCACCGCGTCCATTGTGGTAACCCCGGCCGCGATCGTGCTGCTGGGTCCCCGGCTCGACGCATTGGACGTGCGCCGGCTGTTGCGTCGGGTGCTGCGCCGTCCCGATCCGGTGCATAAACCGGTCGTGCTGGGGGTACCACCCGCTCGCGGGGGACTGTTCTGGTACCGGTCGAGCAAGTTCGTGATGCGCCGCTGGCTCCCGATCGGTCTGGCTGTCATCGCGCTGCTGGTGCTGCTCGGGCTTCCATTCATCTCGGTGAAGTGGGGTTTCCCGGACGACCGGGTGCTGCCGCCTTCGGCGTCGTCGCATCAAGTCGGTGACCGGTTGCGCACCGGTTTCGCTCACGATTCTGCGATGGTGGTGCCCATCGTCGTCCCCGACGCCCGTGGCGTGAGCCCGGCGGATCTTGGCAAGTATGCCGCCGACTTGTCGCGGGTGCCCGACGTGTCGGCGGTGACCGACCCGACTGGGACGTTCGTGGGCGGAAACCGGGTGGGACCACCGGCGGCGGCAACCGGGTTGGCCGACGGCAGCGCATTCCTGACCGTGAGCAGCACGGCGCCGCTGTTTTCGCAAGCCTCCGACACCCAGCTCAACCGGTTGCACCAGGTGACCGGGCCCGCCGGCCGATCCGTCGAGATGGCCGGTGTCGCGCAGGTCAACCGCGACAGCATCGATGCGGTGACGGACCGGCTTCCGGCGGTGCTGGGGCTGATGGCCGCCATCACGTTCGTGCTGCTGTTCCTGCTCACCGGCAGCGTGGTGCTGCCGGTCAAGGCGCTGGTGTGCAATGTGCTCTCGTTGACCGCGGCGTTCGGGGCGCTGGTGTGGATCTTCCAGGACGGCCATCTCGGCGCACTGGGGACTACCCCGAGCGGGACGTTGGTGGCCAACATGCCGGTGTTGTTGTTCTGCATCGCATTTGGGTTGTCCATGGATTACGAGGTGTTCTTGGTCTCCAGGATCCGCGAGTACTGGCTGACTTCCGGAGCCGCTCGACCGGCAAGACCGAGCTCAGCCAAGGCGTATGCGGCTAACGACGAAAGCGTGGCGCTAGGGGTCGCGCGCACCGGCCGGGTGATCACCGCAGCTGCGTTGGTGATGGCGATGTCGTTCGCCGCGCTGATCGCCGCTCACGTGTCGTTCATGCGGATGTTCGGCCTCGGCCTGACACTTGCCGTGGCTGTGGATGCCACCCTGGTGCGGATGGTCCTGGTTCCGGCGTTCATGCATGTGATGGGCCGGTGGAATTGGTGGGCGCCCAAGCCCCTGGTGTGGCTGCATGAGCGGTTCGGCATCAGCGAGGGACCAGCTGAAGAGATCGCACCCATCGAGCCGACCGAGGAACCGGTGCAGCACAATGGGCGCCAAATCAGGGAGTCACTGACGCACATCGGTTAGCGTGTCGATCGATAGTCTTCGTCGGCGTTTGCCGATCGGGTACTGTGCTCACTCTTCTGCGCTCGGGTGGTGATTGGGTTTGCCGGCCCGGACGCCACACCCAGCAGTTGGCGGCATGGGCGACGGCGCAGCGACAGTCGGAGGCTTCGTCTGTAAGAGGCCTATGCTGAGGCTCGTCTGAGTCGGAAGGTTGACGCGTATGGCATCAGCAGCAGCATCAGCGATCGACAACCCGTTCTTCGCGCGGATCTGGCCCGTCGTCGCTAACCACGAAACTGAGGCGGTGCGGGCTCTTCGTCGAGAGAATCTGGCCGGTTTGTCGGGGCGGGTGCTGGAAGTCGGCGCGGGTATCGGGACGAACTTCCCCAACTACCCGGAGTCGGTCGAACAGGTGGTCGCGGTGGAGCCCGAACGGCGGCTGGCGGTGCAGGCCCGCGCCGCAGCCGCCGTGGTGCCCGTTCGAGTTGTCGTGACAGCCGAGACCGCGGAGGGGTTCAGCGACGGGGAGCCGTTTGACGCGGTGGTGTGCTCGCTGGTGTTGTGCTCGGTGCGCGACCCCGGCAGCGTGTTGCAGCGTCTGTACTCGTTACTGCGACCGGGCGGGCAGCTGCGGTATCTCGAGCATGTGGCCAGCCCCGGTGTGCGGGGCCGGTTGCAGCGGTTTGCCGACGCGACGGTTTGGCCGAGGCTGTTCGGTAACTGCCACACCCATCGCGATACCGAGCGCTCGATCGTCGACGCCGGATTCGAGGTGGACACTTCCCGGCGGGAGTGGACGTTGCCGGTCTGGGCGCCGTTGCCGGTGTCGGAGTTAGCGCTGGGCCGGGCGCGCAGGCCGTAGTTATCTGGGCGGGTTACTTCAGTAGGGCGGGCAGCCGCTGCAGCAGCCCGGGCAAAGCCTGGCTCGCAGTTTCGCGGAGGCTGAGGGTAGCACTTTGGGTGAGCGGTGTGGGTTCGGGGTTGACCTCGATCACGGCCGTGCCACGGGACAGCGCCAGATCGGGTAGGCCGGCCGCCGGGTAGACGATCGCCGAGGTCCCCACCACCACCATCACGTCGGCGGCTTCGGTCGCCTCGACCGCGCGCTGCCACGGCTCGTCGGGCAACGGCTCACCGAACCACACGATGTCGGGCCTGATCAGGCCGCCGCAGTGGCAGACCGGAGGTTCCACTTCCAGCGCCGGTTCGGGCATTTCGGGCAGCGCGCCGGTATAGGGCATATCGCAACGCGTACAACGGAATTCGAAAAGGCTTCCGTGCAGGTGGTGCACCGGCGTACTACCGGCGCGCTCGTGCAGGTCGTCGACATTCTGAGTGATGACGCTGACCTCGACATGGTCTTGCCAGGCGGCGATGGCGCGGTGTCCGGCGTTGGGTTGGACGTTGGCCACCAGGTGATGGCGCCACAGGTACCATCCCCAGACGCGCTCGGGGTTGTTGCGCCACCCGTGTGTGCTGGACAGCTCGTAAGGATCGAAACGGGCCCACAATCCGTTCTTGTCATCTCGGAATGTCGGCACGCCGCTCTCCGCGGAGATCCCCGCGCCGCTGAGCACCGTTAATCGCATCCCACCAACATAGTCGGGGCTGGGGGATACTGGGTGGGTGGAGCTGGGTGAATGGTTACGGGTCGACTTGAAGGCGGGCAGGCCGTTGTTCGACCAGCTCAGGACGCAGGTCATCGACGGAGTCCGGGACGGTGCGTTGCCACCCGGCACCCGCCTGCCGACCGTGCGTGAGCTGGCCGGCCAACTCGGCGTGGCCGTCAATACGGTGGCTCGCGCATACCGTGAGCTGGAAACTGCAGCCATCGTCGAGACCCGGGGTCGCTTCGGCACTTTCATCGCCCGCTACGATCCGACCGATGCCGCCATGGCGGCATCGGCCCGGGAGTACGTTCGAGTGGCTCGAGGACTCGGGCTTGGGAAGGCCGACGCGCTGCGCTACATCGAGGCGGTGCCTGACGATCAAGACGCGCGCTAGCCGAACTCCGCCTGCGCGGCCGACAGGCTGGCTCAGCTTGGGCGATCAGGTGGGCGACAAGTCGAAGGGCATCCGACCGCCGGGAAAATCTCTTGGCGCACTGGACAATCAGCTCCACCGCCTGCTCCGGCGCTAGATTCATGGGCCCCTGCCCAGCTCAATCTGCGGTTTTTCACCGCAACACTTTGGCCAGCGTGCGCAGGTTGCGGGTCGTGGTCGACGACTTGTAGCGCGGCTTGCCCATCGTCTTGCCGATCGTGCTGTCCAGGGTGCTGCCCTTTGGTACCTGCCAATAGACGACGCCGTCGCCGCGGCTGATCTTCTCGTCTGAGCCGGCACTATCGCCCAGCGCGGCGAGTTCGTCGAGCACTGCGGCGTCGGCGACGAACGTGACGTAGGACTGGTACCCGTCGACCTCGCGCTCGAAAGGGTAGGCGTCGACTACCGCGCGCACCGCATCGATGTCGTAGGCCAGCACCCACGCGTCGTAGCCGAACCTCTCGCGCAACGTGGCTTCGGCTTTCTTGCGCACAGCGGCCACACCATCCGACGAGTCCAGCAGCACGTTGCCGCTGGCCAGGATGGTGTGCACATTGGCGAATCCGGCGTCGGTCAACGCGGTGGCCACGTCAGCCATTTTGAGGTTGACGCCGCCGACGTTGACGCCGCGCAGGAAAGCCGCGTACCGGGTCATGATCCAATTCCACCAGGCCGGCGGCCAACGACGGGATTCGGGACCGGCCTTGCCTGCGTACGACGTAGGCTTTCGGCATGGGACGCCAAGTCTTCGATGACAAGTTGCTGGCCGTGATCAGTGGCAACTCCATCGGGGTGCTGGCCACCATCAAACGTGACGGACGACCCCAGCTGTCGAACGTGCTGTATCACTTCGACCCGCGCGAGGTGGTGTTGCGGGTGTCGATCACCGAGCCGCGAGCCAAGACCCGCAACCTGCGCCGTGACCCGCGGGCATCAATCCTGGTCGATGCCGACGACGGATGGTCGTATGCAGTCGCGGAGGGCGTAGCGGAACTGACGCCTCCAGCGGCTGCGCCCGATGACGACACCGTCGAGGCGCTGATTGCCTTGTATCGCAACATTGCCGGTGAACATCCGGACTGGGACGAATACCGGCAGGCGATGGTCACCGACCGGCGGGTGTTGCTGAAGCTGCCGATCTCACACGTATACGGCATGCCCCCAGGCATGCGGTAGCCGCGCTGTCCGCCAGACCGGTCGGCCGGTCCAGGCTAGGCTGCCGGTATGGCTGAATCGAACTCTCCGCGAGCTGCTAAGTCTTCTGGGTCAGAGGACGAGACCAAGCGCAAGTTCCGTGAAGCCCTCGACCGCAAGACGACGAAGTCGTCGGGCGGATCCGAGCACAAAGACGCCGGCGGCAAGCAGTCGCGGGCGCACGGTCCGGTGGAGAGCCGTCGGGAATTCCGCCGCAAGAGCGGCTAATAAACGAAGCTTTCGTCTCCGTTTGATGATTTCTCCTGCGCGTCGGCAAGCCCGAAAAATGCGACCGGAACGGCAAATTCGACTGCAGTGAGCACATCCTGAAACCAGTGTGGTCGACCGTTGCGAGCCAGTGAAATCAGTCGCCCGACACCGCCGGCAAGCATGACGCCCGCCAGTAGGCGCACATCACCGGCGCGGATGGGGGATTTGCGGGCCGCCTGTATCCAGGCGATGCCGTACCCAGCGAATATGGCTGAGTAGAAGCGTTCGCGCGAGTCAACCGTCGCGTTGGCATCAGTCGCGCCCGGAACCGACGCCGTTCCGAGGGCGAAGTGATAGGCGCCGATTGCTATCGACGACGCCCCGGTGGCAGCGGCCAGGTACGTGAGGTACCCGCCACGCGGCGTTGTCGCTATGGACCCGCTAGCCATATCTGCACGATCCTGTCTGGGCCGCACCGCACACCGCTAAGTAGATTACTGTCAACTTAACATGAAAGCCGTTGATTATCAACTAAAATTCGAGTGTGGCAATCCAGCGCCGACTCGCGCCGCAACGGCGCCGCGAACATGTTGTGGACGCGGCGGAACGGGTCTTCGCGGAACGGCCATACGAGGAAGTCACCATGAATGCTTTGGCCGAAGAGGCCGGCATCTCGCGCGCGTTGCTGTATCGGTACTTCCCGGGCAAGCTCGCGCTGTTCGCTTCGGTATACCAGCGTGCCGCCGATCGACTGCTCGACAGCATTCGCTTCGACCCGGATGCTGGGCTCGAAGACCAGATCGTCGCCGGACTTGACGCCCATTTCGATTACTTCTTGGCCAACCGCAACGCTGTGCTGGCCGCCAACCAGACCTTGGCGGCCGACCCGGTTGTGCAGGGCATCATCAACGCCGAGCTTGACTCGCTGCGTGACCGAATCACCGACGCCGTCGCTCTCGACTCCCGTGCGCGCCAACGACTTTCCGCTGTCGTGATCAGCTGGCTGGCGTTTGTGCGGGTGCTGTGTGTGCAGTGGCTTGCTGAGGACAGTTTCACGCGCGACGAGCTTCGGGCCATCTGCGTCGACGCCCTCAACGCGGTGCTTCCGCCGCAGATCTAAACTGTCTGGGTGCCGAAACTGCAGCTTGTCCAAGATCCGGCCGCTGACGCGCTGCTGGACGACAACCCGTTCGCGTTGTTGGTCGGCATGCTCCTCGACCAGCAAGTACCGATGGAAACCGCCTTCGCGGGACCGAAGAAGATCGCGGATCGGATGGGCGGCTTCGACGCCGGGGTGATCGCCGACTACGACCCGGACAAGTTCGCCGCACTGTGCTCGGAAAAGCCTGCGATACACCGCTTTCCGGGATCGATGGCCAAGCGTATCCAGGCCCTTGCCCAGATCATCGTGGACCGCTACGACGGTGATGCGGCCGGGTTGTGGGTGGCCGGTGACCCCGATGGGAAGGAGCTGCTGCGCCGCCTCAAGGGACTACCCGGTTTTGGCGAGCAGAAGGCGCAGATCTTTCTGGCATTGCTTGGCAAGCAGTACGGCGTAACGCCGACGGGCTGGCGGGAGGCGGCCGGGGAGTTCGGCCAACCCGGCACACACACATCCGTCGCCGATATCGTCGACGCCCGTTCACTTGGGCAAGTGCGATCGCATAAGAAGCGGATGAAAGCAGCAGCCAAAGCGGCAAAGTAGAAGGTCAGCAGAAGGGAAAGGCGGCAACGTGAAGACACACATAACGTGTCCGTGCGGAGAAGCCATCGTCGGCAAGGATGAGGACGAGCTGGTCGAACTCACCCAGGCTCACCTTGCCAGCGCTCATCCGGGCCTGGAGTACGACCGCGACGCAATTTTGTTCATGGCCTACTAACCAGTGCCCGCCTGACGCGAGCGCGCGTGTTCCTGAGGCGACAGCCGTTGAGCCGCGGGCAACTGCAGAACGCTCGCGCCAGGGCGAAGAGGCGCTACGGCACCACCGTGGAGCCGATCGTGGGCATGAACTGGCACTGCCTTTCCTTGGTGGTGACCTGCCCGAAGATCGTCGACATGATGCTGCCCGAACCGGTGTCGGCAATCACGCTCAACGTCGTGGGCCCGTCCGGGTTGATGTCTGGGCGCGGCTTGAGCGTGGCGCTCCCGGACTTGCCCGTGGTCAGGTTCACCCAGGTGACGTTCAATGGCAGCTTCTGCACCTCGGCCGGCCCTGGGGTGCCGACAGCGGTGAACACGTAGGCAGTCTGGCCGGGCCCCGGACCGGGCGTCGGAATCTTGGCCGGCCCCGCGACCGACAGCGCGGTCGCAATCGAGTTACTCCCGTCCGCAAGGCAATTGATGCCGATCGAGGGATACATGAAGTCCTGCGTGGGCGGCGCGTCAGGGCCGAAACCCGGAGCCGCGGCGGGGGCGGCCGGCGCAGGAGCCGGCGCGGGGGCTGGCGCTGCCGCTCCCGGCGCGGGCGGCGCCGGCGCGGGTACCGCAACGGGCTCGACGGTCCCGGGTACCGGTGCGGAGACAGGCGGTGTGGCCATCGGTGGGGTAGCCGCGGGTGCCGCAACCGGTGCGGGACCCGCCGCGTGGGCTGGATCAATCCCCGGCGGCAGGTGGGCCTGCGCGCCGGGCTCTATGCCTGCCGGTGGCACGTGCGGCACCGGCGAGGTGTCAGGCGGGGTGACGCCATTGGGCGCCGGAGCCGGCGCACCGGGTACCGGCGAGCCCGGCTCCTGCACGAACTGATTCACCGACGCGGCCACGTTCTTGGACTCGGTGGGCGCTGTCGGATTGTGGGTGAAAGCTTGCGCAGCGGCCATGAGCAGCTGTGTCGCCTGCCCAGGATTGCTAGCCGCTTGCTGGATTATCGGACTCAGCTGCGATAACGCTGGCAGGCCAGGTAGCTGTTGGATGGAGCTCGGTTGCGGTGTCGGCTGCGGTGCCGCCGGGTCGGCCGCCGCGCTCGGGCAGAGCCCGAACGCGGCAGCCGAAGCCGTGACGACAGCGGCCAAACCTTTGGACAGGTTCCAAGTGCTTGCCACGGTGTCCTCCGGTCCTCGTAGTGGGTTGGCCGACTAACTGGCTGCTCAGGGCAGCGCGGATAGCAGCGTCGGAGGTGAGGCCGGCGCAGCGGGGGCGGGTGCCGGGCTGCCCGTCGGCGCAGCCGGGGCGGCACCCGAGGCAAGCGCCGGCAGATCGGCCGGCAACGTCAGCTGCGATGGCACATTCATCGGTAGGCCTGGCAGCGCCGGCATATCAACCTTCGCCTGCGGCACCGCAGGGACGGCCGGTGCCGCCGGAGCTGCTGGTGCCGATAGCCCCGGGATAGAAACCGGCAGGCCCGGAATCGCGGGAGCCACCGGGGCGGCGGGTGCCGCCGGAGCTGCTGGTGCCGATAGCCCCGGGATAGAAACCGGCAGGCCCGGAATCGCGGGAGCCGCCGGGACGGCGGGTACCGCCGGAGCTGCTGGTGCCGATAGCCCCGGGATAGAAACCGGCAGGCCCGGAATCGCGGGAGCCGCCGGGACGGCGGGTACCGCCGGGGCCGGCGACGTCAGCCCCGGGATCGGCGCGTTGACCCCAGGAATGGTGGGGGTTGCCGCCGGGGCCGCGGGTGCGGCAGCTGCCGGCGGGGTTATCCCGGGAATGGACGGGATAGCCGCCGGGGCGGAGGCGGCGGGCACAGCCGCCGCCGGGGTCACTCCCGGAAAGCTGATGCCAGGAGCGGACGGCGGCGAAACCGGCGGCGTCGCCCCGAGCGCGGTCGCGAGGTTTTGCAGAATCTGAGGCGCGTTGGCCGCCGAACTGATCAGCTGTTGCGGAATGTTCGGCACAGGCGCCGGAGCCGGCGCGGGGTCAGCGTGGGCGATACCGCCCGTCAGTAGCGCGGCGGACGAACCGACTACGACGGCAGTTGCGCGCAAGTAGGTCCAGATGGTTGGCATGACTCTCCCTGGTTGTCGACGACAGGTCCCGGCCCGAAGTTAGCCTGATACGGATGTGACTCAAGTGACACGTGTGGCATTTATTTGATCGTTACTGATATGAGTGACAGCGGTGACCGGGCGCTCGACCGCCGGATCCGCAACCGTGCATCACCGGCAAAGTCCGCGACCGTAGAGAAAGTCATGGTGACGACGGACAACGCCACGGCGCCTGCTGCGATCGCTAAAGTCAGGCAGATAGACACCACCTCGGCCGCCCCGGCGGCAACCATCACCCGGCGGCTGGCGAGTCGGCTCAACACGGCCGCGCCGGTCCTGTTGATCCTCAGCATCGCCGCGCGACTCGCCTGGACATACCTGGCGCCCAACGGTGCAAACTTCGTCGACCTGCACGTTTACCTCGGCGGCGCCGCCGCTATCGACCATCCGGGCACCCTGTACAGCTACGTGTACGCCGAGAAGACACCGAACTTCCCGCTGCCGTTCACGTACCCGCCGTTCGCGGCGGTTGTCTTCTACCCGCTGCATCTGTTGCCATTCGGCCTGGTTGCTTTTCTGTGGCAGATCGCGACGATGGCCGCGTTGTACGGCGCGGTTCGGATCAGTCAGCGTTTGATTGGCGTTCCTGCTGGCTCCAACCGCGGTAGTCACCGCGTCGCGATGTTGTGGACCGCGATCACCATCTGGATTGAGCCGCTGCGCAGCACATTCGACTACGGGCAAGTCAATGTGTTGCTCATGCTGGGGGTGCTGTGGGCGGTCTACACCACGCGGTGGTGGCTATCGGGGCTGCTCGTCGGCGTGGCGTCGGGCATCAAGTTGACGCCGGCGATCGCTGGTGTCTATCTCGTCGGCGTCCGGCGCTTCGGCGCGGCCGCATTTTCAGCGGTCGTGTTCCTTGCCACGGTCGGGGTGTCGGCTTTAGTCGTCGGCGATCAGACTCGCTACTACTTCACCGACCTGCTGGGCGACGCGCACCGGGTGGGGCCCATTGCCACCTCGTTCAATCAGTCCTGGCGTGGCGGCATTTCCCGGATCCTGGGCCACGACGCCGGCTTTGGTCCACTGGTCCTGGGCGCCATCGCCGTCACGGCGGTACTGGTCGTCCTGGCCTGGCGCGCGCTTGACGGGTCTGATCGGCTCGGCAAGTTGCTGGTGGTCGAGTTGTTCGGGCTGCTGCTCTCGCCGATTTCGTGGACCCACCACTGGGTGTGGCTGGTTCCGCTGATGATCTGGGCGATTCACGGGCCACTACGCGAGCGCTCCGGCGCGCAGATAGCGGGCTGGGGCTGGTTGGCGCTCACCATAATCGGCGTGCCGTGGTTGCTGAGCTTCGCTCAACCGACCATCTGGCAAATAAGCCGACCCTGGTATTTGGCTTGGGCCGGGCTGGTCTACATTGTGGCGGCGGTGGCGACCTTGATCTGGATTGCTGCCACCGGTCGGCACCATGCCGGGTCTGATCGCCCGGCACTCCCCCGCAAGCGGGCGGTACCCCCACAGCAGCCCGCTGCGCGGGCTGCATCGTGGCCGAGCTAGTCCCCGACGATCCCGTTGATATCGCGCGCCATCGCTATGTCATTCTTGGTGATACCACCCTCGGAATGCGTAACGAGAGCGAAAGTCACTGTCCGCCAACGGATATCGATATCCGGGTGATGATCCTTGCTCTCGGCGTGGTCGGCCACCCGGCGCACGGCGTCGATCCCGGCGAGAAACGTCGGAAACTTGATCGACCGGCGCAGGGCGCCACCGGCACGCTGCCATCCCTTGAGGTCGGGCAGTGCGGCGTCTACCTGCTCATCCGTTAACACAGCCATATCGTAAGTGTCCTTCCACTCGTTAAACGTGTTCTAGCTGCGGAAACATGCCGAAAATCGAGCATCCGCCTGTTGCACAGCGCAATCAGTTACAGTTAATAACATGCCCGCAACACCCGTCCTCCCGCCGCTAGACATCACTGACCTGGTCGACAGCTGGGTCATCGCTCTCAAGTCCGCCCGTCGTTCCAGCTCGACGTTGAAGATCTACACGTCCAGTGTGGACCGGTATCTGCAATGGTGCGACGACAACGGCCATCCGCGCCAGATCGACCGCGGCCAGGTGTCGACATGGATCGCCGAGATGCTTGACGGCGGGGCACAGTCCGCGACCGCGGCGGCGCGGCTGGCCGGGATCCGTCAGTTCTCTAAGTGGCTTGCCGAAGAGGGTGAGATACCGTCCGATCCGCTGCTGCGGCTGACCGCGCCCAAAAGTGACATGCCGATCACGCCTGTGCTCGCCGACGACGAACTAAAAGCGTTGATCAAAGCCTGCAACGGTAATCGGCTTCGGGATCGCCGCGATGAGGCCATTGTGCGACTGCTGGCCGAAACCGGGATGCGCGGCGGTGAGCTGATCGCGCTGGAGCTGGGCGACGTCGATCTGACACGCGGGCTGGCATACATACGGCGCGGCAAGGGCGGCAAGGGCCGCATAGTGCCGTTCGGCCCGCAGACTGCCCGCGCCCTTGACCGGTATATCAGGTTGCGTCGCGGGCACTCCGCCGCCGACAGCCAGGCACTGTGGCTGGGTGCACGCACCCGCCAGCCGCTCGGCTCGCACGGGCTACGGGTCACATTGTTGGAGCGCGCAGAGATGGCGGGCATCACCGGGTTTCATCCACATGTCTTGCGGCACACGGCGGCGTCACGATGGCTGTCGAAGGGCGGCACGGAGGGCGGCTTGATGAGCGTGGCCGGGTGGTCGTCGCGGGAGATGCTGGACAGGTATGCCCGCGTCACTGCATCCGAACGCGCTGCCGCCGAGGCCCGTTCGCTCAACTTGGGTGAGCTGTGAGCCGGTTAGATGACGCACGTGCCGCCTTGTTGGCGTCCGGTCTGAAGGCATCAGAAGACGCCGTCCGTGAAGAGATGCGCCGCGACCTCGCGTCACCTGGCCCGCCGGTTCCTGAGCCCAGCGACTTTGCATCAGCCAACGTGACAGTGCGGTGCCCAAGAGGACATTTCGTCGCCGATGTGACGGTTCTTGCGGTCGACACCTGGCCGGGCATCACGATATTGCCGCACATCGAGCACGAGCATGCCGCCGATGATCCCGCTCGCGGGTTCGCCTACGAGATGCCGCAGAACTGGTCCGGCGACATCGAGCAGCTCTCGAGCCGCGTCCGCGTGTCTTGCAATCAGCCAAGGTGCAGCTACCGTGGCTCATTCAAAGAAGACATGCTGGCAGCTGAACTGGCCGAGGCTGCCGCGGCGCGGCGCTCGGAACACCACCTGACCACCTGAGCCACAACGCTGATACGCTGTTACTCATAGCCGCCCGCCCGGCTACGGCTCCGACCACCGGGCGTACGCCCTTAAGGGTAGGTCTTCTACGGGCCTTCACATCAGTGGAGGCCCCATGCCCGCAAATAGGCTCACACCCACCGAGCGCCGCCTTGCCGGCCAGATCGCCGCCCACGAGTCGTGGGCACGTACTGAAAATCGTTCCGCCCGAACAGCTCCCGCGCGCCAGGCAGCGTTCGACAAGTTCGAGCAACAGGTCGACCCTGACCAGAAGCTGTCGCCAGCCGAGCGCGCTAGGCGTGCCGAGCATGCTCGCAAAGCCCATTTCAAGCGACTGGCATTGAAGTCCGCGCAGGCCCGCCGCCGCCGTAGTGGGGGCGGGACAGCGTGACCCGAATAGAAGGTCGCCCCGGCAATGCCGAGGCGACCAACGAACCGACCAAAGTTCGAGCCAATCATAACGCGTCGCTGCTGTCAGTGGCCGACATCGACCCGGACGCCGACAACCTGACGGCCGCAATGGCCTACGTGCGTGACGGGCACGCAGTGTTCCCGGTGAAACCCGATGGCAGCAAGGCGCCCAACACCCGGCACGGCATGGACGACGCCACCACCGACCGCGACACCATCCGCCGCCGCCTGTGGTGGGTCAAGCACCCCGACTCACACATCGGCGTGCGACCCGCACCCGACGAGGCAGTCATTGACGTGGAAGGCCCAGACGGCGACCACGAGGTGAACGGGCTCCCCACCTTCGCCGAGCTGCTCGACAAGCTGGGACCACTCGACGGGCATCCGGTGGCAGAAACACCTTCGGGCGGGCTGCACATTTGGGGCACACATGATCTGGCCGCCGATCAGATCGCCGGGTTTCCCACGCCCGGTATCGACGTCAAAACACACTCGGGCTATGCGGTGGCGCCGCCGGCACCGGGCAGGCGATGGCGGGAACCGCTGCAAGGCAAGCCGCCCCGGTTTCCCGACGCCTGGCAGCGGTGGATGCGTAAACCGGTGTGGCAGCCGAAAACCAACGAGCAAAAGGCGTCCGGTTCACATGGCGACGACGCCTACGTGGATGCGGCGGTGGACGATGAACTTGACGAACTGGCGCACACACCCAAAAGCGGTGGCCGCCACGGTGGCCGCAACAAAGCGCTCTACGCGAAAGCGGCGCGGCTGGACGAGCTCGGTGTGCAACGGGATTGGGCACGCCAACATCTGCTGAACGCCTGCAACCACAACGGAGTCCTCGCCGCGGACGGGGAGACTCAGTGCAACAAGACGATTGATTCGGCGTTCGGGAAGGTCGGCGGCAACGGCAGCTACATCCCGCGAGCACCGAGTCGCAACAGTAAGCGGGACAGCATGACCGGCCGAAACTCTGGGAACCCAGAGAATCGCCAATCCGCCGGCGAAAAGCCTAAAGCTGAAAGCAACGACCAGGCAAGCGAAGCCGGGCGCATCATCACGCTACGCAAAGCCAGCGGAATCACTGACGGCGTGCCCGATTGGGCGTGGATGTTGTTCGACAAAGGCAGGCTGATGCGCGGCACCATGAATCTGTTCGGCGGTCGCCCCTCAGCCGGAAAGTCGACCGCCGCAAGATTCTTCGCCGCGGGCTACAGTAACGGCACTATCGGCGGATGCTTCGAGGGCAGCCCGCAGAACGTCGCCTACATCGCCGCCGAAGAATCCATCAAATACATGGTGAAACCAAGTCTGCGGGCACACAATGCGGACCAGGACCGAATCTTGTTTCCCGAAGTCTATTTCGACGGGCAACAAATCAGACTCCAATCAATGCGCGACGAGCAACTGTTGCTTGAGCAACTGATAAAACACGACGTGTCAATCGTTTTCGTGGACCCCATCATGTCCACAATCGGGGCCAGTGTGGACATTTATCGCAGCAATGAGACCCGCGCGCACGTCGAACCGTGGCAGCGGATCGCGGAGAAAATCAACGGGCTGGTCATCGGAATCGTTCATCTGCGCAAACAATTCGGCAACGACATTCTGGCCGCGATCAACGGCAGCTCGGCGTTCGGCGAGATAGCGCGCGGTGTGATCGCCTTCGCCGCCGACGAAACCGGCGAGGAACGGGTGCTCAGCCAGGAGAAAAACTCGGCCGGTGACCGCGACCTCGCCATGTGTTATCGCATCCAGTCGACCACCGTGCAGACCGATGAAGGGCCAGCCGAGGTCGGACAATTCGTGCTGGGTCAACTATCCGAGCGCCGCGCCAGCGACCTGCTGCGCGCCGACAGCGCCGACGAACGACTCGGGGCGGTCTCAATCGACGTTCTGGAAGCGGTGCGCGAAATCGGCGGACCAACCGGCGCATCACAGGTAGCGGCGCTGGTGGAAGGTCTCGACGTGGACATGGCGGGAAAATATCTGCGGCGTCTAGCAAAGGCCGACATGTTGGTGATACGTGGTCGCGGCCTGTTCGACCTACCAAACCGGAAAACGTAGACAGGCAGAGAGATAGGTGTCCGAAGTGTCCGAAATGGACGTAGTGTCCGAAGTGTCCGAAGTGTCCTATTGCCTGATCAGACCCGCTTTAGACGGCGTTTCGGACACCCGGACACTCCGGACACTTCCGCCCACTTCGGACACTTCGGACACTCGATGTGTAGAAAACACGGCCTACCAAGCTGGTTAGTGCCGGATCGCCGGCGCGCGGCCAGTAGAGGCGCGAAACAGCGCCACAGCAAACACAAATGAAAGGGAAAATGATGAGCACCAACGGCTCCACCACCGCCACCGTCGAAACACTGTCCGCCGAGGTCCGTGTCCTGATGGTCGGCAATCGGCAGATCACGCTGTCGGTTTACCGGCAGCTCGATCACCGACCGGCTGATCAGATCGAAATGTTCGGCCGTGTACGCGCCGACAAAAACCCTTCCCCAACCATCGAACTGGTGGGCAGAGCCCCCGATGGCTCGCTGGTTGCGTCGACAATTCAGCCCCCCAACTGGGTGGAGGACGGCGCACCCGAGTTCTGTCACTGGATGTACCAGTGATTTGGCAAGCGTGGTCGAACTGCACGCCGGCCAATTATCACGACACGAGCTGTTCGCTGTGATGCGGGAAATGTTTGCCGAATTAGCAACGCTGAACAGCACACGACGAGCCGCCGAAACCACTCGGTGATCACCGAAATGCGCGACTGCCTAATGCTGCCAAATGCAAGGTAGATGCGGAACACCAAGATCGACTTACGTCAAAAATATGTTCACACCAAAGCATCCCGAGAGATCGCATGCGGCCCTTCACTTTAGATTCTCTCATGCGACGGATCTATGGCGACATGCGAAAGCAATCGAGCTAATTCGGGCTATGTGAGCTAATGCGACGACAATGCGCCACCCAGCGTTTGCGCAGCCAGAGCCCTGTTCGATCGCCTCACCGAACACCGCGACCACCAGCAACACCCGGCCGAATGCAACCGGGTCACTCCAAAACAATTGCGACCACGCCCATGCCACAACTCACGCGACAACCCACGCCACAACCCACGCCACAACCCAAACCCGATACTTAGCCGATCTTCCATGTGCCCGTCCGGGCAGAAGATGCGACGATGCCAGCCCGTGCGGCGCGGCGATCGCCACCCCGGCAAGCGTGACGGCTACGCTTTCGATGCTGTCGACAGCGCGCAGCAACGACCGCCGAACGCTTGCCTCTCAGCGGCGTTGGCATCGCCGTCAACATCGAGCCCGTTGCGACCGTCAAAACTGGGGGTGGGACCCTCCACGCGAAATGATCTTGTGGCAGACAGCGGCTCGTGACTTTCTTCCTATGCGCTCAACTCTGCGCCTACCCTTTTGCCGCCTTTGTGCCACAACACTTTTCGCGGGGCGCGGAAAACGTTGTGTCAGCAAGGATTTGGGTCACAAAATGGGGCGCGGAAAGTGTTGCGGGGCCAGTGAATAGGCTGTTGCTATGAAACCAGCTGAGCCCGACGACCTCGCCGTCCTGCCCGACGACTTCGCCATCGAGCTAAACCCCCACTGGGGCGCGTATCTGGATGCCGTGTTGCAGTCGCAGCAGGCGGAGCTCTCTTTGGCGATGTGTGCTGCCCAGCGCGCCGACGCGCTGGCTCGACTGCACGATGAGGGCTTCACGATGGCGGCGATCGCCGAGGCCGCGGGGTTGACGCCGACCCGCGTGTGGCAGCTGATAACCCGTGCTCGGCGCGGGCGGGTTGCGCCGGCATTGAGGCCGAAGATGGTTTGCGCGGACTGCGGCGGCGCGCTGCCGGGATGCGGTTGCGACGTCGATGATGAATGAATAGCGGGTTGGGTGCTAGCATGGGTGCCACTGGGGATCTTTTGATCGACCCGCAGCGAAGCACTCGGCTTCCACAGCGCGCAGCGGAGCACCGGCCGACCGGGGGATCAACAGTAACCGCGAGGCCATGGCAGATGCCGAAAACGTCGCGCAGGAGATCGGCAGGCTACTCGCAAACGGAAAGCTCGACCTCGAGGGCCTAAAATTCGTGCAGGGCACGGGAATTGGCGAACCCACCGGCATCATCACTGCCCTTTCGGCGTAATCCAACTCGGGAAGTATTGTAAACACTGCCAGCGCTGGTGTTTTCGCACTCGCCGACCTGTACAACCTTCAAGCCGCTTTGCCGGCGCACTACCGGCCCGCGGCGTCCTGGCTCGCAAATAATTTGTGTTTCAACAAAATCCGCCAATTCGACACGGCCGGGGGCGCGGCCTTCTGGACGAATCTTACGACCGATAGGCCCCCGCAGTTGTACGCGCGGGATGCTCTGGAAGCTGAGGCGATGTCTGGTGTGATCGCCAGCGGCAACAAGATGCTCCTGTACGGAGACTTGGAATCCTTTGTGATCACCGATCGTTTGGGCGCAACTACTGAGCTGATACCGCACCTTTTTAGTACCGCGCATAACCGTCCGTCTGGTCAGCGAGGGTGGTTCTCATATTTCAGAAATGGTTCCGACCTGGTGAATCCCACTGGCGTGCGCTGTCTTTCGATCCAGTAGTCGCCAATCGTCAAGGGAGGCAACGATATGCCTTACAGTAACGGGCTGGTGAGCGTCGGGACCACGGCGACCCCCATCTGTTCGATAGGGGAACGTGGCGGCGTGGTCATCCAGAACAACGGCTCAGCGCTCGTTTTTCTGGGTGGCCCCAACGTGGCGGCTTCCGGTCCCAACACAGGTATTTCGCTGCTGGGATCAGGCGCGACCATTTTCATTCCCTCGGTGGGCACCAATCCGAAAACATTGTTCGGGGTGGTGGCCACCGCCACCCAGCCGGTTGTTTTCCTGTTTTGCAGCGACTGATGGCGTAGACGATGACAGATCGAGCGAGCACCCACGATCTCCCCGCGGGCGGGGTTTACTTCGTTGGTTTCCCCCGGCCGCAAGGGCTACACCGCCCCGCGGGCGGTCGACGATGGCAAACGCCGTTGGTAAGCCGGTTTGAACCTCCTTTGACCCGCCCGCGGGGTTCACCAAACTTGAAGTGAGACAACAATGTTTGAGCTGCAACCCCTAGATAATCCCCGCGGCTGGCGCCACGTCGGCGATGTCGTGGCCTGCCCGGTGTGTTCACGGCGATCCGTCTACAGCCGCGAGCTGGACAGGTTTTTTCATCTGGACGGCAGCGCCAACCGTTTTTGTTGGGTTGCGATTTCGCGGGGCGACCTGCAGCCGCGCCCAATCCTGGCTGGCGGCTCCGGCGACGGCGACGAGCACCAGGCGCCGCCGCCGGCCGGACCGTCGCGAGCCGCCTAGGCCCATGCGCTGCCCCGACTGTCACGGTTTTCGATGTGGTAATCAACGATCAACGGGTACGACCAACAGGGTGCTAGTCAACGATCAACGGGTCCACTGATTCGTCGCTGCCTGCCGCTCGACGCCAGCTGGCCGCTGTAGTCACATCAGACTGACCTTGTTTGTTCGCCTGCGTTGATCGTGGCGCGATTCCTGCGCTGCCTGGGCTGGTCAGCCCGCGCGTCCCCGCGCGTTTTGACTGTCGTCGTGAATCACTGCGGCATGGTCTGATGCTTCTGGCGCACGGCGCAGCGTGTCGCGGGCACAGCCACTACAAGTTGAGCGCGGCTGTTGTCAACCTTTGCAGGATGGTGGAGTACTTGGCATCGGAGCAGCAGCGCGGCGGCGCTAGCCACGCCGTTACATAAGGCAAAGGGCATCGGCAAGACACAGGTGCGCCAGCGTGGCTCACAGGCCCAGCGGCCATCTGGCGGCTGGCACAGTAACTCGTGCAGGACACACCCTGCGAGCCGGGACTCCGCAGGTTCGAATCCTGCCGGGGGCACCAGCTCGACAGCAGGTCAGAGGCTGTTTCTCAGTCTCGCCGAAAGGCCCGCATCCCGACCGCACCCTAACGTTTCAGGTTCGCTAGCCTCGACCAGCCCACCCCGAAATTCGCTGGCGGGTTCGCCTGGCGTGTCGCCCCTGCTGTCACTTCCTGACATGGTGTCGGCCGCGTCGGCTAGTCAGCCTGTCTACTGTCACCACGCACGAGCACGGCGGCTGGCGAGACATTCAACTGCCTGACGACACGGGGATTCTTGTAACGTATCCCCCTGGAAGCGGCCTGAACTGCGGCGATAGTGAACGGCTCGACTGACTTCTGCGCTGCGACCCGACCGCTACGCTTCAGCACCATGCGCAACCTGGCGACTATCGACTCTGAGCTGCGACCGCTGGACTGGCTGTTCGCCGGGTGGGCCGGGCTGTACAGCCCATAATGGGTGCAGTCAGCGCAAGCGTATGCGCCCCGTTTCGTGAGTCGAGCGAGGATTGTCCGTGTCAAGCAACATACATAGTGAAAGTCACAAGGTGGATGCTGTCGATCTGACGAACGTTCCGACAGAGGTTGTGGGAGTTGCTGAGCGTGCCCAGAAGGCGGGATGGGATGTTAAGTGGGCGCAGGCATCTGATGCAGAACAACCAAACCTAATTATATGGATTCCAAATGGCCGTGACAAGCGGCGACAATTCGTGGGACCTAAACGGGCTGAAAGACTTGTGGCAGTACCTTTTGAGCAGTACCGTTTATTGGGTGGTTATGCAGCCATAAATAATAGCAGCGAAAATTACGTTGAGGCCTACGCTCGCGTATTCAGTAGGTTACCACGTCGGAGTCTAGCCGACCTTCCGGGAGTGGAAATTATTGAGCCTGCTGCAATTCCGCCGACTGCTGAAGAAGGCGACGCTATTGAAGAAACGGTTGACTCTAGTACGGAGAAGGAGCGCGCTATTAGCGCGGGCGCTCGCTGGCGCTTGAGAGTAGAGGATGCCAGGTATCCATGGTCGATCGAATTCTCTGAGGCTTCTGACGCATTTTTTGCTCTGTCTTCCGAACCGCCGCTCGGATTAGCGGAAAGGAGGCCGAGGCCGGCCACACTGAAAATCCACGGAATTAACGCTCCACGGCATGAAGATGCCGTACGAGGGTTGGAAGATATTAGCGGTGCGATATTTTTCGACTTGGATCTTTGCTATGGAATTCAGGTGGAACTTGTACGCGTCCGATCGCCTATAAGGCGATACAGATCGGAACCACTTGGACGTGCTCCATCATTTCCACGGCTTCGTTATCCATCGCAGGCGTTGAGTCTATATTGGTACGGGTGTTCAGCGTTCGGCATGCCATTGTTGCAATTTCTCGCTTACTATCAAGTTCTGGAGTACTTTTTCCCCACGTATTTCCGCCAGCACCTGGTGAGGCGGCTACGACAAGAGCTCACCGATCCACGCTTCAATGTTACCGACGACGCGCATTTGGCTAGGCTTCTCACTATGATGACATCTAGCGGGCGCACTGGTTATGGCAGCGAGCGAGATCAACTCAAAGCTACAATAGGCGGATGTGTCGACGAATCGACTGCGAGCGCTTTCCTTGCTGAAGATCCTGAACGTCTCCGCATACTAGGGGATAAGAAAGCGATAAAGGGTGTGCCGCTAGTGGTTGACGATGGCCATCACGGCAGTCTTATAGACCAGGTTACTGACCGAATCTATGGGATACGTTGCAGGGTGGTGCACGCAAAGGCCGATGGAGGTGATATGGCTGTAGATTTGCTGCTACCTAGTAGCCCGGAAGCGGATTCCCTACACGCTGATGTAAGCATACTGCAATTCCTCGCCCAGAAGGCAATCGTAGCTGGCGGTACTCCATTTTCTTAGAGCTGTGCTTGCGATAGTTACTCTTCCCCCTCACGGCCTGCCGATTTGCCTCGTGGCGCTCCACCAGGTCAAGCAATGGGCGCATGGCCGCGCGAGGGGCGTCGCCGTAAGTCCCCCCGGCTGAGTACCGTTGTAGCGTGATCGGTCGCGACTTGCTCAAAGGTTTCGAGCCGCCCACTCGGCGCTGGCTCAAGGTGTCGTTTTTCGGCGGAATCGGGTTCCTCATCTTGTGCGTGTGGCTTGACGCGTTCTCGCCGACCGCCGTGCGGACTTGCTGGCACGGATTGGGCTACTCGCTCAACATCCTGGCATCGCTCACCGGCTTTCTGATCGGTGTGCCAGTTGCGGTGGTTGTGATAGATAGGTTCAAAGATTGATTAGCTACTTCGACCTGAGTGTGTCCTGAAAGTGGGGTGATGGCGATGTAGAAGATCGCCAGAGCGAGACGTGCTGTGCCGGTGATGGAGGTTGGCCCTTCGGGTGTCGTCGTGCAGGCGGAGCACTCAAACCACCGCAAGCTGCGTCGGTCAAGAGCCGGGGTGGTGAGCGTTGCGGAAAAGGCCCGCTAGTCAGCGGGTCAGGTGGGCGACGAGAAGACGAACGTGTGTGAACCACTGCTGACGCATCGAAAGAATAAGACGATGGCATCGAAACCGGGGGTGTTCAGGTGTCCCCGGGATGAAGGTGCGCCCGATCGAGGTGGTGCGCCGTGAGCCAGGAGGCGGCCTGCGTGCTGGCCCTGGCGGTGCCCGGTGTATAGGTGGCGTGAGCTCGTCGTAGGCGCTGGCATGGAACAGGAGAACCTGTCGTCCCGATACCGATTGGCCGTTGAGGTGGGCTGGTTAGTCGCCCGGCCGGCAAGAGGGAGGACCCCAACCGGCGGAAACCGTCGAGGGGCAGAGTACCGATGCGGGGCACAGGGGCGGACCGGCTCGTAGTAGCGATGAAGGTTCTGTAATGGGGCCGGAGCCAAGGGGCCGGGCAGACCAGGGTCAGACCGAGGCCAACCCTGCGGGGGAGGAGCCGAGGAGGGACCCAAGCCGAAGGTGAAGTCGTTTGAGATACCCAAGCGCCTGGTTTTCGAGGCGTGGGAGAAGGTCCGGGCCAACAACGGGGCGCCGGGCGTGGACGCCGTCAGCATCGCCGAGTTCGCAGCGAGGGAGAGGGACAACCTTTACATGCTGTGGAATCGGATGTCCTCGGGAAGCTACTTCCCGGGACCGGTGCGGGCGGTGGAGATACCGAAGGATCATGGGCTGGGGGTCAGGGTCCTCGGCGTGCCGAACACGGCGGACCGGGTGGCCCAAACCGCGGCAGCGATGCTGCTGGAAGAGAAGCTGGAGCCGATCTTCCACCCGGACAGTTACGGCTATCGCCCTGGGCGCAACGCCCATGACGCGTTGGCCGTTACCAGAAGGCGCTGCTGGAAACAGGACTGGGTGGTTGGACCTTGACATCCGGGCCTTCTTCGACAGCGTTCCGCATGATCTGCTACTTAAGGCGGTCGCTCACCACACCGACGAACGGTGGGTCCTGCTGTACATAAGCCGGTGGCTCAAAGCCCCCATGCAGATGCCCGACGGGACTCTCGCCGGTCGGGAGAAGGGAACCCCGCAAGGTTCCCCGATCTCACCGTTGCTCGCCAACCTGTTCATGCACTATGCGTTCGACATGTGGATGGTCCGGGAACACCCGGACTGCCCCTTCGAACGCTACGCGGACGACGTGGTCGCCCACTGCACTACCGAGGCGCAGGCCCACGAATTGCGGGCCGCCATCGCCGACCGGCTCCGGACCTTGGGTTTGGAGCTGCATCCTGCGAAGACGAAGGTCGTGTATTGCAAGGACGCGAACCGGCGCCGGCAGTCGGAGCACACCAGTTTCGACTTCCTCGGCTATACCTTCCGGGGCCGCCTCGCTCGTGGACGGAACGGGTTCTTCGTGAACTTTCTTCCGGCCATCAGCAACCAGGCGAAGAAGGCGAAGGGCCAGCAGATCAGGGGCTGGCACCTCAACCGTCGTACGGGCACGGACCTGTCCGGCATCGCGCAGGCCATCAATCCCCAGGTGCGAGGCTGGATCAACTATTACGGGGTCTTCTATCACTCCGAGTTGCTCTCCTTGACGCGGCGCATCGACGAACATCTCGTCCGATGGGCCATGCACAAATACAAGCGATTTCGACGAAGCCGGGTCAGGCGTACCAGGCGGCTAGCCGTTGTGAAACACCGGCAGCCCACGCTGTTCGCCCACTGGCAGCTGGTCTCGATCACCCGACGCCGGTCTGTGGGAGCCGTATGACGGGAGACTGTCACGTACGGTTCTGCGAGAGCGGGAGGGGGAGGTTCCCTCCCGCCACTCACCAAAAGTCGACGGCCAGCGGGACGAGACAGGCAACATCAACTGCGAAGTCACTGGGTTCGTGTTAAGCGGGCCAGATGTCCCGACCGTCTACCTCAGCGGCGAAAACGCGTCGATCGGCGCGGTCGCCGAGATCGCCGACAAGACGGGCCCCGTCGACGTGGCGGTGCTGTTCACCGGAGCCGCCAGGGTGCCGCCCAAGGAGCGGGGCAGGGCCCTGACGTTGACGAGCGCACGGGCGGCGGCGGCCGCCGAGATATTGGGCGCCAAAGTAGTCATTCCGGCCCACGCCAGTGGGTGGACACACTTCAGCGAGGACATGGACGACGTCCTCGCGGCCTTCGATGACGCCGGAATCGCCGATGTGCTTCCGGTGGCGGCACCGGGCGAATGGGTCTTCCCCGACGTGCCAACGATCTAGAACTGAAACCGTAACCTTCGTCTTCGATTGGCGGCTGTGCTCATAGGCTGGAGGTCGTGGACGAGTCCGATACCAAGGAAAGGTTCGCCAACGCGCCGGTGGCACAACTTGCAACGGTCGGGCCCAACGGCGCACCGCACCTGGTGCCGGTGGTTTTCGCGCTGCACCACGACCTTGTCTACACCGCCATCGACGCGAAGCGTAAGTCGACGCACACGCTGCGCCGCGTGGTCAATATCGAGGGCAATCCTCAGGTCAGCCTGCTTGTCGACCACTACACCGACGACTGGGCGCAGCTGTGGTGGGTCCGCGCCGATGGCGTCGCGGCAATCCATTACAGCGGCGAGGAGATGGCAACCGGATACCACCTGCTGCGCAGCAAATATGCCCAATACCAACGGGTTGCGTTGGACGGACCGGTGATCGCCGTGACCGTGCAGCGGTGGTCGTCGTGGCAGGCCTGACGCAGCGGCGTTAATCAGCGCTACTGAGCCGATCCCCAATGAAGCGCAGCAGCTCCGGGTCGGCCGAGGTGAACCGCTCGACCTCCTCGCCGCCATCGCATCGGAACAGCGCCACCGTCACCGCGTCGCGGCGCCGAGAGACCACCCGCCACAGCGCCCCGGTGTCCTGCCAACGCTGCAAGACATCGACGAGATCGCGTTCTTGTGCTGAGGGAGGCATTTGGCGACTCGGGTTCCGTCGGGTATGCGGTGATTCCGCAAAGCGATAGCGTAAGGGCGTCTTCGACGTCACTACGTGATGGCTTCGCCACCCTTGACACATCCGATCGTCAGCGCAGGATCGCCGGGTATGAGGAAGCGGTGGGAGTGCCGCTGTTTCGCACCGCGAGCTGACGACAGTTCTGACGACAACGATGACGACAGTCGGGCTTCCCGACACCTCCACCTACACGACATTAGAACTCGTATCGTGCCTGGTCGTAATGTCGGCCTGTGCCTACGGATCACAGGTTCGATTTCATCCGCTCCGCATCCGCCGTGCCGCTCGTATTGCGTGCTCTGAATCCCCAAGATTGGTCTAAGTTCGTCTAGCTTGACCAGCACAACCGTCTCGCATCTGAGATCGCCTCAGCCTGAAAACCGGAAGGTCGTTGGCGCACTTCATGCTGGGGCCGGCGACCTATTCCAGTCAACTATGCCGCAGCTCTCCAAGTCCCCTTCTCAGATAATGTTGCCTGCGACTCGGATTGAGTACGTACCCGCTAAGCGCTCTCACTGAGTGGTCACGAACCCATTTGTTGAGCCCTCCCCACTCGGTTCCTTTGTCCCAGTACACGTCCAATGTCTTAGCGAGATCGTCCTCGGACCACTCCACACTGTCCAGAATTGCGCCTTTAAGGTTCGCGGACTCTAAGTTCGCGCGCTTCAGGTGAGCGCCGACAAACGTCGCAGACCTGCAGTCCGCATAGGAGAGGTCGGCGTCCCAAAGCGTCGCGCCGTCAAGATTCGCCGCGACAAGCTTTGCGCCCGATAAGACCGCCCCGGAGAGGTTGGTATGAGATAGGTTCGCTCGACTGAGGTCCGCCCATCCAAACTGCGCATCCATCAAGCCGCGGCCGCTAAGGTCAACGCCCGCCATCACAGCGGCAAGTAGGACCGTATCGTCGAGAATCGCGCCTTGGAGCTTGGCGCCACGAAGATCCGCATTACGGAAATCGGCTTCCCTGAGGTAAGCATCCCGTAGATCTGCGTCGCGGAGGTCGGCGCCGGTAAGAGTAGCTTTGTACAAGTTGGCGGACTGCAGCTGGGCAGACCGCAGGTTGACACGTGAGAGATCGACCTTCTCTAGCGAGGCCTGCCTCAAGTTCGCGCCCTGGAACTCCGTAGTCAGCGGTCCGTATGGCGAAAATGCCGGTGTGAGATTACCCAGAGCAAGGACAAGCCGCTGCCTGAAACCCATATCCCGCGACACTCGAACTGGGGTAGGAGAGAACGCCGGGTAGGAGTCAGCCAGTGCGCTGACAAGGCGAGGCGTCTTAGTCCCCATTAGGCACTCCGTTGGCGGTGACCACGCATGAAACCGGCCGCATCAGCCAATCGTAACTTGCGCGCAGGGCGACCGTCATGCCAACGCTTCCTGGTCCCATGGCGTTCTCCCAGCTCACAGCGCACCTATGTGTTGCGATCGGGGTCTGGTTCGGTACCGTCCGGGTCGGCCGCCTCTGCCGCATCCCGCAGTCGCTGGGCGGACTCGGGGTCGGGAACCCGCGGCAAGTTCTTTCCTGTAGCTTCTCCATACATCTGGTAAGCCTTCTTGACTAAGGTTGTGCCTGCGGCCCCTGCGCCGAAAGCGACCCATCCATTCGTTACCGTGTTGTTGGTTGAAAGGGCAGCTACTGCCGCGCCAGAAATCAGTAGCTTGATAACTAACTCGGCCACGTATGGGCCAAGGCCGGGTCCGCCATGCTCAATCTTCCATGGCCATCCTCCACCCCGTTTCATGGCTTCTAAGAACACCACCCCCAGGTTCGCCGCAGAGCCCACACAGCCCCATATCGCGGCCACCCACAGATTCAATGCACCCCCTTGGGCATGTCTTTGTTCTCACGTCGCAAGGACAGTACCTCTCTGCTCGAGTCCACAACCGCACGACGTGCCGATACTCCTAAGCAGAAGACACATGTCGGTATCGAAAACGCCAATATCGCGGTTATGAGTTCAACAGCGATCCCGTCAGCTATCGAAGCGGCGCGCACGAGGTCGACCTGACTGATGACCTCAGAGAGGAGGAGGCAAGTCGCACCTCGGCTGGATGTCCCCGAGGTTGTGAACGAATTTGTCAACGAAACGCGGCACAACCGCCGCGATCGTGTGGAACGCAGCGTGGTCGGTTGGACGAGCGATTCATCCTGACCTGCAGCTTTGAGACCGGAGAGACGACGCGACCCTGGGACCGGTTAGCTCACAACCCAGAGGTCGCAGCTTCGTCAGCCAAATGTTATGGGTGCAGCTGCTCTTTGAGTACCGTGCCGGTCGGGCCGGTGGGCGGGCGTCGACGATACGCACCTTGCTCGGGTGTTTGTAGGCGCCAGGCGCTGCTACAGATAGCCCGTGACGGCTCACCACGACTAACAAAGCGGCGCTCATCGGTGACGACAATTCTGACGACAACCTTGACGACAGTTGCACGCCCAACAACGGCCACGACAGCCACAAAATGTTCCTCTCGTCCCCAGTCACGCATTCCGCCTGGTCCTGGCAGTGTGGCGGTCAGGGGTTCGAGTCCCCTTAGATCCGGGCCTTGCGATGTCTCGGGACATCGTGCACATGTGTCTTGGGACATCGTTCACGGTTTTGTTTGTGGTTGGTAGTTTTTCGTCGGGTCGAGGTGGAGTTCTCGCAGTAGTTGGCCGTCGGTGGTCACGACCCGGATGTGTAGGTCGTGAATCAGGACCAGGACGTTAGTGCCGGCGTGTCTGCGGCCCATCCCTATGTGGTGTAGGCGGCTGTTGTGGCGCACGGTGAGCTTGCCGTTGCTGTCGATGCGGTCGTGGCGGATGCGGTAGGCGCCGGCGTGCAGTGGGGTGCCGGTCGGGGTTGCTTTGGGGCGGGCGAGGTAAGCCTGGTGTGGAGTGCGACGGCCAAGTGCGCGGTGTGGGCGCACGGTGTTGTAGTAGGTGCAGAAGGTGTCGAGCTGGGCTTGTAGTTGGGCGACGGTGTGGGCGGGGGTCTGGTGGGTGAGCCATTTTTTGAGGGTTTGGTGGAAGCGTTCTACCTTGCCGCAGGTCTGCGGATGGTAGGGGCGGCAGTGGCGAAAGCTGATGCCGCGACTGTGCAGGGTGACTTCTAGGGCGACTCGGCCGGTGCCGCGGTAGCGGCCGGTGAAAACGGCCCCGTTGTCGCTGAGCAGGCTGGCCGGGTTGCCATAGGCGGCAACGGCTTTGCCGAAGCTGTTATTGACGTCGCGGGCCTTGAACACCGCTAAGGTGTCGCTACCTAAGCACAGCCGGGAGTGGTCGTCGAGGATGTTGAGGATCTCGACGTCGGTGCGGTCGGCTAGCTGCCAATGGGTGATGTCGAGTTGCCAGCGTTCGTTGGGCTGCTCGGCCTGGAAGCGGATATAGCTGCTTTTCGGGCGTTTGTGCGGTTGGGGGGTGACGAAGCCTCGTGCCGAAAGGATCCGCCAGATCGTGGACACCGCGGGGCTAACTCCGTGGCGTCGCTGAAGGTGAAACGCTATCGTCGCCGCGCCGGCCTCATGGCCATCGCGCTCAAGTTCCTTCCGTAACGCGATGACCTCGTCTTCGATGTCTTTGGCGGTGCGGGTGGGGCTGCGAAGCGGTCTTCGTGGGCGTGGTCGCAGGCCCGCGTCACCGTCGGCCAGGTAACGCTGGACGAGGGTGATCACCCACCGTCGGCAGACCCCGTACTCGCGTGCAACCTCGCTCTTACTCCGCCCTTCGACCAGCACGGCCGTGACCACCAGCTGCGGCATTCCCATCGCTCAACCCTTGTCTTCGGGTGTGAACGATGTCCCGAGACAGCTGTGAACGATGTCGTGAACTCAGACACCCTTAGATCCGGGCCTTAAAGGGAGCGCCTGGACCCGTCGAGTCACGAGGCGGGAAAGGAACTGCCGCCCTTGGGTGTGAGAACTTTCTGTCAGGAGAATGACCGCAACTTTGCCCCGTCGCCGCAACCACCCTCCTGGCCATCCCGACGATCTCGCAGTCGGTCCGGCTGGTCGGCCGCCGCGGTCGCCGTGTGAGCATTTTCATTGCTGATATCGAGCGCACAAATGTCTCGAAGCGCGGCGCTCGCTCGCTATTGACATCCGTAGTGAAGCGAAGGTTAGGTCCCCGGGGATTCCCTGCGAGCCTGGAAGTCAGGGGCGAGGTCATGGCACCGGAGTTGTGTCAAGCTGCTCCAAAATCAGGAAGCCAGCTTCAGGAGCCGGTTAGTATTACCGCTACCAACAACTCTCGGGAGAAATCGCCATGACCAGCACTGAAGGGGATCCACCACAGCGACCTGCACCGAAGCCTGCACCGCGATCTGGACCGAAGCCTGCACCAGACACCAAGATAGATCAGGAGGGCATCTTGCTGCGGAGGGCAGGTCGCAAGCTAATCAACCGGATGCGCTGGCACAAGCCCCGGCAGGCAAAAGCGTAGCGGTTACCCGTGGAGGAATGTCGGTCAGGTGACTAGTGCTGAAGGGCACCAGGGTGATCGGGAAGGGCCAAAACCCCCACCAGAAACCGAAGTCGAACTGGAAGAGATATTGAACATCGGTCCTGACCGGGACGACGAGTAGAGCACCGAAGCAAAGGCTGCACACCGAGGTTGCGATGGGATGACGACGGTTCGTGCCGAACTGGGATGATCAGGGAAAGCAGTACGCGGCGTTCATTGAGGCGGAGCTAAAAGCGGAGAACGACAGGCGTACATCTGTCAACACTCGTGCAGCCACTGCGTTAACTGGCGCGACAGGTCTGGTGACCTTAGTGCTCGCCGTTATCGCGGTGTTCGCAGGGAAAGACTTCATTCTCCCAGGACCTGCCAAGATATCCCTAGCGGTAGCTGTGCTCGCTCTTCTTGCAGCTGCGGTGTGTGCGGTAATTGCCGGGTTTCCTATACGCGCAAAAGTAACCAGCCGCAAACAGCTGCAGGAGTTTCTCAAAGAGCCGCGTTGGAAAGACGAAGAAGTAGACGCCCGTAATTGGACTGCCCAGGCCAACCTCGACGTCATCAAAGCGGTCCGATATGGAACGGAGCTCAAGTTCCGTTGGCTCATGGTCGCCGGCGCCCTTCAAGTCTTAGCGGTACTTGGTCTCGTGATTTGCACACTTTTAGTTGTTAGAGCAGGGCCGCCACCCGCTAAGCCCCCGCCTCCGCCGGTCGTGGTTAACGTTCTTCCGCCCGCCGTCACGGTTCTTCCGCCCGCCGTCACGGTTCTTCCGCCCTGCTGCCCGATGTCTTGCGCCCCGTCCAGCATGCCTCCTACCACGCCAAAGACTCACTGGCCAGACCCATAGCCGACTGCAACCACAACAACTTGGTCGAGTCGACTGCCTTCAAAGCCGTCGCTGTAGAGGCGATTGCCTAATCCCCAAGGATGCCACCTAGGCGTGGGCTAGGGTCGATCTTGCGCGGCCGAACGAGCCGGTAAGCGCGTCGACGGCGTGGGCTGATGAACATAGTCCTCGACGTCGCCGCGCCCCTATGCTCGGACCGTGCGTGACCGCGACATCGTCGAGGCAGAGCTGCGGCACCGATGACGAACTACACCCCTGAGCAGCGAGAGATACTCGACAAGCTCACCGCTGATCTAGACGAAGGCAACGCACGGCTCGAAGCAGCCGCACAAGTACCCGAAGGCGCGCGACTGGTCGGCACCCCTGGCGGCTACTGGAGACAGCCACAGGGCCGCGTAATTCGCCTGGTGCCTCCGGGCAACGTCGTCAGCCAGTACGGCACCACCTGGTTCCGCCCAGCGCCGAGGTTTGACCTCCCAACTTATGAGGTGGCGTTATCAATGATGCTCGGACAGCACAGCGCCAAATTCGCCGCGCGCACTGTGACCAAGAAGCGACCCAAACCCAACGCAAATGTGCGCTGGTTCCGGACCGACGACCTCTGGCTTAACGGTTACACCGTGTATCACACACCGTCCGAGCACAACAGATTCCACGTCTCGGTCTACTACGGCCAGCCAGTCGAACCTGACCAGTACGAAATTGCCGTCGCTAGCTGGGCACGACCAGACCGTGTCACACTGGATGAGTTAGCAATACCCGCAGGTGAGGCGATATGACGACCGCAAGATTCCCAGAACCCGAGTGGTTCAAGTGGGCAACGGGTCAGCCACCGACCGTTCTTGACCTATGGGACGGCGCGCCGAGCCTCTTCCTCGCCCCCACGACCCGAGGCGCAATCCTCTGGTGGCAATTCGACCTAGGCGAGGACGGCTCGGACTACATCCTTCTCGCTCACCTGACCGACGCTGAAGCACAAGCAGTGTTCGAGTCCCGCACAACCGCAGGCGCACTCGAAGCCGTGCGGGCACACATTCAAGACGACCGTGCCGTCATCGCCAGGCGCCACCCACCAAGCGGCTACGAGAGTGTGCACATGTTCCACATGCCACGCCACTACACCGAAAACCAGTTCGCCGACTGGCTAGACGGCATCGCCGAAGTCCTCGGCAGCGAGGGGATACCCCAGCCGGCACGCAAGTATGAGGTGTTCATCGGGCATGCCCGTAAACCGAGCGAGGAACGCGACCCCACAGCCGAAGCCATCGACAGGATCGCCGCCACCGTCGTTCCCGCCTAATCTGCACCGATCTGAAGTGCGTCTGCAGTCGCCGCGGATGTTGTTTCGCAACGTGAGCTGACGACAGTTCTGACTACAACGATGACGACAGTCGGGCTTCCCGACACCTCCACCTACACGACAATAGAACTCGTATCGTGCCAGGTCGCACCATCGGCCCGTGCCTACGGATCAGAACTCAACAGTTCGCACGAACGCCGGGCCGAGACCGACGTGCTCGTGCACCCGACGTGCACTGCGCAAAGGATTTTGTCGGTCACCCACGGTCAACCATGCGACAGACAACACGAGACAACTCGGTCTCAAATACACCCATGACCAGCCCAAACGTCCTGATGATGCTGGTGGCCAGGGGCGGGATCGAACCGCCGACCTTCCGCTTTTCAGGCTGAGGCGAAGTCAGATGCGAGACGTTTGCACTGCTCAAGCTCGACGAGCTGGGCCCACCTTGGAGGTTCAGAGTGCATCCGCGAACTCACGCACGCCCCGCCTCTGGTCGTGCCATATCCGTGCCACTAGCGACGGTCAACCCCGGTCAACCGAGGCAACCTGCGACCCCACATCAACGCACTTCGACGTCAATGACCTCGCGCCTTCCTATGCTTCCCAAGCTGATTTGAGGCGTCCAGACAACTCTGTCGTCGTCCGCGCAAGTCGCTGAGCTGCGGAATCCTGTCCATGTGAGTCTGCGCCAGTCCGCCCAGGCCGTACTGAGTTGCGACATCGTTGTGACATCGAGGGTCTGCTCCGGCGGTTTGCTGGCATCGCTTCCCAGTACCCGATGAGGACGCCGCGACGACACACCCGACGAACTACCAATGGTGGGCGTAGACTGAGCCGGTCACCCAGTGTCGCCTCGTAGGGAGGCGACAGGTGATCGTCCTATAGGAGGACCCATGTTAAGTCGCGTTGCGCGCGAATTCGCAGTAGAAATTGTCTCCCATGACTGGTCCGATGCCCCATATCGGCTGGATCGTGCAGGGCATCAACGAGATGCCGAAAATGCCAGCAAGCGGAGTGACAAACAGCTCAACGCCGCAGAAACAGACTGCCTACGCGCGAACGTCACGTTTGTGACCGCCCAGGTTCTCAAGCATCTTGATCCCAACCTCGATTTGCACGAGTACGCCGCTGCATGCGGTGTTCCTCGGTCCATCACTTACCGCAAGGACGGTTCTCCCAGCGGTGCCATCACCTACGGATTGCGTTGGAAGGATGTGCAAGCCGAGTTGGCCGCCGCGCCAGGTGCGCCGGTGTGGCTGGTGCAAGTGCAGTGCGAGGTCCCTAACCTCGTTGTGTTTAAGCGGTTACTGGGTCAGGTCGATGGGCTCGACCCGACTCTGCCGCCGCCGGAGGTGGACTCAGCTACCGGCGCCATGCGCAGAGTGACGGTGGTTGTTCGGGAATGGGACAGGGACTCGGCAGTGAAACGCGCTGTACGGATGGTAAGCGCGGCGAGCCTGGCACTCATGGATGGTAGCGCCGCCGTCCCGCTGAACGTGGAACCGGTTGAGGGTTAAAGCGTTACGGGTCGGCGCTGGCTGAGAAATACACTGCTCCGGCGGTTCGTCAGAGTCGAAGAGGAGAATCCCGTTCGATTATGAGCCCTGAGGATCTGCTGGGGACAACCTGTGGATGCCGAGTACCTCTTACCTGGGGATATGTCAGGCGCCACGCCGAAACTCCCTGGTCAGGAATGTTGGGATTTTCCCAACGTGTGGGTACACTCGTGCCTGTGGATGCCGACATCGGCCAGCGCGTCCGTGCATGTATCGAAGTCCTAGAACCGCCTCGCAGTCATCGAGACATTGCGCAGGCGGTCAAAATGACGCCGGACGGGTTCTCCCGGTCGCTGAACGGCGAACGGGCATTCTCGTCAATCGAGATTGCTCGACTCGCCGATGAGCTGGACCAAGACCTCCACTGGCTGATAACGGGCGAGGAAGATCCGATGCGGCCCCGCGTGGCGGCCCGTCACTTCTTCGACCACGATGCGCGTAGCCACCACGTACCTGGCCGGGAACGTGATGAAGGCGTCCTAGCTGACATCGCCCTCGCATATCGCCAGGCATACCCGGACGAAACTGCCCACACCTGGTCGACGTTGCCATCAACTGTCGCAGAGATCCGCACCCGGCTGCGACCAGACTTCGTTCGCACATTCATTGACCGCGTCGAGTCCTGCCTATCGGTTGACGTGGTCCGCATTAGCGAGATCTCCACCTCCTACACATTGTGCATGGGCAGTCACACCGCAATCGTCATACCTGCCTCGGGCAGCTGGTTTTACGAAAATTGGAGTATCGCCCACGAATTGGGGCACATCGCTGCCGGTGATGTGGATGTCAACCTGCCTGTCGCAAAGAGATACGAGCACGAGACCCGCGCCAACGCGTTCGCGGCTGAACTACTGCTCCCTGCTGCTGATATACGAAAAGTCAATTGGCGATCGATCACGGAGCAGGAACTGGCCCAACGCATTTGGGTTTACGGGGTATCTGTTGTGGCGCTTCAGAATCGACTCGCAACCCTGCGAATAGCGGCGTCGGAGCTGATCGCCACCTGGGCCCCAAAAGGTACCCCGTCTCTTCTTAGAACCGCTGGCCGCGACCTTGATGGTTCGGATGGGGTGGGTACCGTCGAGCATGCGATTGCCAAGCGCACCCGCGAGGCCAGCGAACGGCGGTTCCCCCTGGGTCTGCAAGAGGCGCACATGAAGCGGATCGCGCTGGGCGAATTGGGTAAAGACACGTTTGCCTGGATGCTCGGCGTCGATCCGGACCTGCTGGAGGAAGTCGGGACCCCAGCCGAACCGCCCACAGTGGACCCCGATGAGCTGGCGAAGCTACTGGAGCTATGAGGGAACGAATTCGCAGTGGTCAGCTTCTTCTTCGCCGACAACACAGTTCTTGTCAGCTTCGCAACAATTGGCCGAATGGACCTACTGCAAACGCTTTTCAATGGTAAGGGTGCTTGGTGCCCGACTGTGCGCGACGAGTGCCACGACTCAGCCAATTTCCCTGGTCTCGGTTCCATAATTGACGCCGACACATTCCTCGGAGCACCGATCATGCCGACAAAGTCGGAATTGCTTCGTGCGCAACAGTTCCGAACGCAACTCGCCAAACCGGGCGAATCTAAGTACAAGCACCTCGGTGAAGCCGAAACCTTGGCGGTCATGGTCGGCAGATACAACTTCGAGATTCTTGTCACCGATGACCTCGACGCCAAACGCCTTGCAGCGCATCACAATGTCCGTGTGGTGACTACGCTTGGCCTCCTGAAACTGGTCGAGCGTCTGAACTTAGCGCAACCACATGATGTGATCGACTACCTGCGTGTTCTCAGGTCCCGTGGCGCTCCTGTAATCACGAGTGTTACCGACCTGAGAAATTGGGCGAACTGTCCTTAGACGTGTGGAACACATCCCCTGAATGACCGGCGTACTCAACCTCACCGATGCCCGCGCAAAGCTAGACCGGGCGCGGGAATTGCACGACGAACTCGTTGCCGCGTTGAACGCATGGGTGGACAGCGGCGGCGTCGAAGCGCAGTCGCGGCGTTCCCTCCAATTCGTGTGCTACATCGGGTACGCCAAGGTGAACACGTCACCGCCGATCAACCTGCCGCTACGGGCAGGCGAGGTTCTCCACGCCCTGCGCACCGCGCTGGACTACACCGCGTTCCAGGTCTACCTCGTCGGCGGCGGCACCCCCGATGGGCCGGACGCGCACACGGTTGCATTCCCCATCGTCGCCGACCCGTCCAAGTGGGAGGGAACCGTTGCGCGCAAGGTGCCCAGTGCATGGGCGGCTGCGGTCGCCGCACTTCATGCTGTGCAACAGTTTTCGGCACCAACTCCGAATCCGCCGTCGCCGCTTCCGCCGATCGCCCCGCTCCTTGGAGTCAATCCTGCAACGATTCGCCGTACTGCCGGGTCCGTGAACTGCCCACGCCCGGCGTGTTGAGCACGCGACCCAGTTCGGTTGTCACACGGGCAGTTTCCCAGGCCCCTGGCCCGCGACACGCGGCACGCCGCTGGCCTGCGCTGACGGGCGACCACGGCGCAGCGGTAGCCCGGTTTGCTGGGGGTGGCCACGGCTCCGCGGCCACCTGGCCTGGTGTCCGAACAAAATTGGACGGCCCTGGAGGCCCTGAGACGGCCTGGCCGGGGGCCACCCTCGGGAGGCCCAGTTCGTCCGCCAGCGGGGCGCTCAGGCCGGAAATTTGAGGCAGATCTGCCTCATTCGACCACAGGTGCAGCGATGCAGGGGTTACGCTGCGCCAACACTGGCCAGGAAGACCAACCGGGAGGCGATCCCCATGGGCGCAAAGCACATCACGGCGGCGACCACTGCGCTGTTGGCTACGGCGCTGATACCCGCAGGCGGTGCCTCGGCAGATCCGGTGCCGGGAGACCAGTGCGGTGCGCACACCTCTGCGCTTGAACTGCATCCGCGACACTTCACCGCCGGCCGCCGCCGAGGCCGACTTTACCCGCAAGGTCGGGCCGCACTTCCCCAACGTCGATGGAATGACGCTGGTGCAGTACGCACGGGGCACCTGCCAGATGCTGCGCGGCGGCGTTGTCACGCGTGTTGTCGTCCAGGATTTGGCTGAGCACTTGGGAACCACCATGCAGGCGGCCGACCAGGTGATGGACGCTGCGAGGGTGGCCGATTGCCCCAACCTGCACGTCGGTGCCGACGGCATGGCGCGCTGAGGAACGAAACCTGATGTCCTGTAACGAAAGACGATGAAATGAATCTGGACAGACTGGCGGGACTGAATCTGGACGACACAAGTCGATTCGCCAAAGTGCTTGACCTGGGAGTGCTTTGGGCGTGGTCCTACGCAGACATGCAGCCAGGTAGGACCGACCGGGAGAAGCGCGAGAAGTACCGTGAAGCTGCGGCGGAACGCGGGATCATCCGGCCTGCAGCCGATCCGCTCTGGTGGGCGTTCAGGATCACCGTTGAGAAGTCGGTACGCCTGCTCGACATAGACAACGTCGCAAAGCTGATTGTTGATGCCTTCTGCGGCTGGCAGATTAGGCGTGATAACTCTCCTCACACCGAGACAGAGTTATACCCAAATGACACGCTCGACTACGTTCGTGTTCTCCAGGTAGCCGGTGCGCCTGGCTCTGGGGATCGGACCAGGATCGAAGTATTCGCCTGCATCGCTGAGTGACACAGCGGAGATGTGGCAAGCTTCGATGGTGTCGCAGGACGAGCCCGGAACCAACAGCGATCAGCTGGAGCTTCTGCATACTCTCGAGAAGGCGCCGTGTCACCGATTCTCAGACTGGCCGAACCCATCTGTGCCGAAAGTCGCCGCTGGCGTCTACACCGTCTGGGAGCAGGGTCGCCTCGTCTACGTCGGTATGTCGGGACGGGGGCTAGCAGCAGAAGATCTCGATGCACCGGACGAGCCAGTGAAAGCCAAAGGATTGTGGACGCGACTGGATTCGCATGCATCCGGGCGCAGAAGCGGTGACCAATTCTGCGTATACGTTTGCGACCGGTTCGTCGTGCCGGGTCTTTCGCCTCAGCAGCAAGCGCAGATAGGTGATGGCATCTTGTCGCTTGACGCGCTCACCCGGAAGCACATCCATGATCACTTCGAATATCGTTATGTCACCGTGGGTAACGGCAGTGAAGCATTCGCGTTGGAACGCGAAGTGCAGCGGGGTGCGCTGAGTGTCGGCAAGCCTTTCCTTAACCCGTTTTAATTGGTCAGGAGTGTTAGATGGATCGCGGTGACGCAGTTGCGCGGTTCACCTACGAGGTGCCGTCGCTGGATTCGTACTGGCGGGCGATCGTTCTGTTCGGGCAGAACGTAGCGTCATACAAATTCGCTCTTGCCGGGGCGTTGCTTGACATCGGCGCGGGGTCCGAGGCTGTCAGCCTTGACGAGCTGGCGCTACCTTTCGCCTATAGGGTCGCTGAACACCTCCGCACACACGACAAGCAGGGAACCTTTCAGCAGAGCCGCTTTCTGGATGCGTGCCGTGCCTATAACAGCGGCGAACTCGACGCTGATGGTCTGCAATTGAAGACTGTGCAGCTCGGCTTCGCGAATGTCATCGATGCGTTCCACATCGTGGACAAAGCCGATGTCCCGCAGCGGTTCTTCATCGACGAGCGCAGAAGTGGATCGGGTATCCGTCTCACCGACGGCTTACGTGGGCTGCTCGACGAAGGGCACGGCCCCGACCTGCGCGACGAGGTAGAGGCCCGCTGGCGGCTGGTAGAGACAGCATGGGAACTAAACCTCCCGCGGCACTTGCTGACGGTGGAGTTCCAACCGGTAACCGATACCCTCGTGGTGCCCCGGCGGCGCACGAACATCACCGGGGCGCGAGCCGCCCTGAACGGCTATCAAAAGGGACAGGTTGCGTCCCAGCAGCGGTGTAAATGTGACCTGATGTGCTCACCGGGCAGCCGGCCGATCACTTTGACCCGGCGGCGGGTCTCGCCGAAGGTGCGTTCAATGAAGTTGGAGTGCCGGATGCGCTGCCAGTGCTCGCGCGGGAACCGCAGGTAGACCGTCAGCGAGTCGCGGTCGGCGAGCAGACAGCGCACCGCCGCCGGGTAGGACTGGCCCCAACGTTTGGCGAACGCATCGATGCGGTGTTGGGTGATGGTCACCGCCTCGAGCCCGGGCGCGATGCCGTCGGGGAGATCGAAGATGGCCCAGTAGTCCGCCTTCACGTCGGCTTGGGCGTCTTTGGGCACCTTGGCCAGCACGTTATCCCTTAACCGGCCCTCGAACGGCCCTCGGCGGCAGGACTCGCTCGGACATGTGAGGTCCCTCGTTGAGCGTGGGTTGTGGTTGACACTTGTGGTCGGGCACTCCTTGCAGGAGGTACCGGTGCTGCGGGTTGATCACGTCGACGGCACGTTCGTACTCATGGCTGACTGTGTCGGCAGAGGCGCTGACGTTGAGCTGGTAAACCGGTTCCTCGCGCATCTGGGGACTCGGAACTTTTCGACCGCGACGCGGCGGGCCTACGGCTATGACTTGCTGAACTTCCTGCGGTTCCTCGATGGGCGCGGTGCGACGTTGGCGGCGGTGCGGCCGACGGATCTGTTCGACTACCTGGACTGGCAGGGCCAACCTAAGTCGACGGCCGGTTCGACGGTGGTGGTGCGGCTGGCCGAACGGCGCGGGGCGGCGCCGGCCACGATGAACCGGCGGATCTGCGCGGTGAGGGGCCTGTTCGAGTTCGCGGTGATCACCGGTGTGGTCGCGACGAGCCCGGTGCCCTCACCGCGGCGCACCAGCGGGCTGCGGGCCCGGCGGGGTCTGCTCGGGCATGTCCCGGTGCGGCATCCGCGCCCGGGCGGTCGACTGGTCCGAGAAGATCGTCGGTTGCCGGAGAGCCTGGACCTGGTCGAGGTGGAGGCCTTCCTCGGCGATCTGGGCACGCACCGAGATCGGGCGATGGTTCTGCTGATGCTGCTGGGCGGGCTGCGTGCCGCCGAGGTGCGGGGGCTGCTGCTGGCCGAGGTGGACATGGGCCGCCGTCAGGTGCGGGTGCGCGGCAAAGGCGGCCGGGAGCGCCTGGTGCCGGTGGACCGGCCGTTCTTCGCCGAGCTCGCCGCCTACCTGCGCGCCGAACGGCCCACCGACTGCGCGACCGGGGAGTGTTTCGTGGTGCTGCGCGGGCCCACCGCGGGCAAGCCGTTGACCGAGGCCGGGATGCGGCGCATCTTCCGCACCCACCGGGCCCGCTCCGGCGCCGGGCGGGTCCGCCCGCACCGGCTGCGCCACACCTACGGCACCGAACTCGCGGCGGCGGGCATCGACTTACTGGTGCTGCGGGACCTGATGGGACACGCCAGCCCGGAGACCACCGGCAAGTACGTGCATTTGTCCGCGGAAACCCTCGCCGCCGAGTACGCCGCTGCCCGGAAAGCCTCGCCATGGTGAGCGTCGCGGCCGCCAACTTGGCCGCGACACCGCTGCGGACCAGCGCGCAGCTGCTCGCGGCCTACGACGCCCACCTCGACGCGCTGACGGTCGCCAAGGGCGTCCAGTTCGAGCGGCGCCGTGCCGCCCGCCGGTTCCTGCAGCAGCACCCCGACCCGCAGGCGTGGATGAGCCGCTCGACACCGGCCCGGCTGGCCGACCTGCAGCGGCTCAGGGCCTGGCCGTTCGTGTCGTGGTGCTTCGTGCAGCGGCACCTGGTGCCGGACCTGGAGCTACTGCTGGCCAAGCCGTGCGGGTGCGGGCTGCCCGTGGAGTGGGCCGCGAACGACCCGGACAGCGCCGCAGCGATCGCCGAGGCTGCCGCCGTGTTGGGATGGAGCGCGAACTGGCTGCGGCAGGTTCGGCTGCTGGCCGCCTCCACGATCTGCCTGCACACCGGCAAGCGGGTCCGGGAACTCGACGAGCCCGACTTCGCCGCCGTGCTCGGCTGCCTGGACGATCTGGCCGCGATCTCGCCGTCGGCGCGGCATCACGCCCGCACCCGCTTGTTTGGGCTGCAGCAGGCCTGCTACCAGCTCGGCGGACTGTCCGCCCCGCCGCGCCAGGGCGGCCCGGTCGCGGCCGCGCCGGTCCGGCACGCCGCCGGCGTCGCGCAGCCAGACATCCGCGCCGAGGTGGTGCGCTACGTCAGCACGATCACCACGACGCTGCGGCCCAACACCGTGATCGCGCGGACCAAGGCGTTGCGGGTGTTCTTCGATTACCTGGCCGAGCACCACCCGGAGGTGCGCCGGCTGGATCAGATCGAACGGACCCGCCACATCGAGCCCTACCTGGCCTGGGCCCGCGGCAGGCCGTGGCGGGGCAAGAACCGCGAGGCCAAGACCATCGGGTTGACCGTCTTTCACCAGGACGTGGTCGACCTGCGCTGCTTCTTCGAGGACATCGCCGGCTGGGGCTGGGCCTCAGCGCCGCCGCGGCGGCTGCTGTTCTACGGCGACATCCCGCGCATGCCCGACGCGCTACCCAGGGCACTGACCCCGGACGTCGACCGGGCGCTCCTGTCCGCCGTCGCCGGCCTCGACGACGTGTTCGCAGCCACCGGGCTGCGGCTGCTGCGCGCGACCGGGATGCGGGTCGGCGAGCTGCTCGACCTGGAACTGGACTGCCTGCTCGACTTCGACCGGCACGGCACCTGGCTGCGGGTCCCGCTAGGCAAGCTCAACTCCGAGCGGGTCGTCCCGCTCGAACCGGACACGGTCGCGGTCATCGACGCCTGGACCGCGCAGCGCGGCCGGCAGCGGGCCCTGCCGCACCCCCGTGACGGCCGCCCGACGGAGTTCCTGTTCCTCGAACACGGCCGCCGCCCCACCTCGTTCCGGCTGCGGCAAGGCCTCGTCGACGCGGTCGCCGCCGCCAACCTACGCGGACGCGACGGCCAGCTACTGCACATCACCCCACACCAGCTGCGGCACACCTTCGGCACCGCACTGATCAACGGCGGTATCGGGCTACCCGCCCTGATGGCGCTCATGGGGCACGTGACGCCGGAGATGACGTTGCGCTACGCCAAACTTGCCTCACCCACGATCCGCAGCGCCTACCAAGCCGCGATGGGCAAGGTCCGCGCCGGGCAGCTACTCCCGCTCACCGCCGTCGGCGCCGCCCCGCCAGTGCCCGACCGGGTGCAGTGGCTGCACGCCGAGATGCTCAAGACCAGACTCGCGCACGGCTTCTGCGCCCGCCCCAAAGCCGCCGGGCCGTGCCCCTACGCCAACATCTGCGAGCAGTGCGACTTCTTCGTCCCGGACCCGCAAGCCGCCGCCGCGATCACCGCCCAGCTCGAGGACGTGCGCGCACTGCATGACGACGCCCAAGCCCGCGGCTGGGACGACGAAGCCGCCCGCCACCGCCGCGTCCAAGCCAGCCTCGAACAGCACCTCAACCGACTACGCGGCCGCCAGCATGGTTCTTGACCCCGGCCGCGAGGGCCGGTTAATTCGGGCCCGATGGATCAAACAGCGTTGCCGCAGTGCGCCGCCCATGGTGCGCTCAATCGCGCCCACGAGTCCCGCCGCGCCGTCGCTGATCACCAGTAGCGGGCAGCTCAGCCCGCGTTCACCCAGCCCGGTGAGGAATCCTTCCCAGGCATCGCCGGACCCCGATGAGGCCGCTTCCAGCCCGACGAACACGGGTTTGCCGTCGGTATCGATGCCCCAGGCGGCCAGTACCGGCTCGGCTGCGGCGTTGGCGTGGTATTTGAAGTGCGAGCCGTCCACGAACAGATAGTCCAGCTGCACGTCGTCGAGGCGGCGGGCACTCCACGCCTCGAACTGGACTTTGATCTCGGTGCAGATCCGCGACACCGTCGATTTCGATACCGCCGCGGAATCGCCGAGTGCCTCAGTCAGCGCCGCCTCGACGTCGCGGACAGACAGTCCGCGCACGAACCCGGCGATCACCAACGCCTCCAGGGCATTGGTCTTGGTCACTCCCTTACCGAACAATTGCGAGGCGAACCGCTCGGTGGTCGCCCGCAGCTTGGGCCGCTGCAATCTCACCGGCCCGGCGGTCGTCTTGACCGTGGTCGGGCAGTACCCGTTGCGCATCCCTACCCGCGCATCCTCGCACGATGTAGCCCGCTGATAGCGGTCACGCCCCAAAAACGCGGCCACCTCGGCCTCCAACGCGCACTGCAACAGCAGCTGGGCGCCCAGCCGCGCGACTTCCTCCACCGCGCGTGACAGGTCCTGCCCGCCGACGAACAGCTCATCGACCTCTGCCCGCAGCTGCTCAGCAGGCGATAGTCTCTTCAACACGGACGTAGGCTCCTTCCTCAGACTTACCAGGGTCTTCGAGGGAACCTACGTCCGAACCCTTTTACACCGCCTTAGGGACGCGACCAAGGGACACTGCTTTTACTGCTATACGCCCATCGACATCGCGAGCCGTTCCGTACTTACTTGTCATGTTGACCATGTGTTCCCGTGGGCCGCCGGCCCGGTGATCGGGGGAGCACCAGTGGACGGAGTCTGGAACTTAGTGCTGGCGTGCGCTCGGTGTAACAACTGGCATGAAAAGTCAGACCGCCCCCCGCACGTGCGCTACGTGGAGCGACTCAATGTGCGGAACGAATTCCTGATCGCAAGCTATCACCCGCTGCGACCGACATTGATGGCTCAGACAGGCGCATCAGCGTCGGATCGGTCTGCCACGCTTAAGCGGGCACTTGACCAAGTCTCCGTCGGAGGAGCGCGTGCGCAGTGGGTCGCGCCGGAAGAGTTAGACCCCGCGTTCTAAACGCCACCGCTAACCTCAGTCACGTGCAACAAGGGAAGCTTGTCCGCGACCGCATACCTGAGATCATCCGGTCAACGGGACGGATACCGACGGTTCGCCCCCTTCAGGGCGAGGAGTTGATCGAGGCCCTGTTGTGGAAGCTGGTGGAGGAAAGCTCGGAATTGCGTGCGGCTTCCCCGACAGAGCGTATCGAGGAACTCGCTGACATTTTTGAGGTAGTTCAAGCGTTGGCCAGGAACCTCGGCGTCGACATGGCTGGGCTGGCGCGAGCGGCTGATGCCAAGCGGGCGGAGCGAGGGGGCTTTGATAGCGGCCTTTGGCTTCTGTCTCAAGCCCCATGACGAGGGGGGTCCGCGAGCAGGCTCCCCGTAAAAGGTCCCCACAGCGTACAGACCCGGTTCGGCTGTTTCGGCCATGTGCGCCGACGGGGGGTGGTGGGGGGTCTACCCCGGGGGGTCTATCGTGCATGGTCGGTGTTGGATGGGGTGGGCGGCGCGTGCATGGTCGCGTTGGCTGATGGGATGGCGTGTGCCGCTGCGGGATTGGCTGGGAGGGCCGCTTGCCGGGGATGGCCTGGCCTGGATGGTGGGAAGGCGCGGATGGTCCGATGGTTCGGAGGGTGGGACGGTGGATGGTCGGAGATCCTGTGCCGGTGAGGAATTGGTTGGCGCTGCGGACGACCGGTCGCGACGGTGTAACCGGGTAGCGATGGTCTGAGGGGCTGTGGCCGGTCACCGGTCACCGGTCCCTATGGCGAGTAGTGCCTTGGGACTCACCGGGATGGTTTGCAGTACCTCGGGTCTCGGGGCTGCGTAGGAGGTGGTGCGGGTTGTGGCGATGCATCGTGTTGCGCAAAGCTTCTGATCAAGCCGCGCGTGTCGTCCGCGGCGCTTATCGGTCTTGGCTGGTGCATTCGAGCATTACCAGATTGACGGCTTGGGTGATGGCGGCTGCGACCGCCGGGCTCAAAACGGCGGTGAACGGGGCGATCTGGCCGATCTCGGCCCCGATTAGGACGAGCTCTGGCATCGTGCTGTTGGGGAATGCCGCCGGAAGTGCCGCGAGGAGGTTTTCGACGCCTGATCCGTGCATGCCCTGCTGATCGACGGCGGGGACGCAGCCGGTGATGCTGAGGCGATGGAGCTGGCCGATCTGCGCTCCGGTCTTGACGGCGTCGACGAGTACCGCCTTATTGCAGCCCTCGAAAAGCGGTATCGCGTTGAGGCCGGCGGTGCCGGCGTCGAAGGCGTGGACGTGCGGTGGTAGGCGGCGCTCGTCCCGCAGCCGCCGCAGGACGTGTAGCCCGAACCCGTCGTCGCCGTGCCACGGGTTCCCGAAGCACAAGACGTGCACGAGCGCATGGTTCATCAGACGTGGAACGTCGTGACCTTGTCGGGTCGGAGAAAGTGCACGGTGCAGACCAGGCACGCGTCGTGGGAGCGGACGACGTGGTATAGCTCGACGGGGTTCTCGAGGTCCTTTAGCTCGAGGCCGATGAAGCTCTCTTCCCAGTGCCCGCGTCGACCGGACGCGTCGCGCGGCGAGCCGTTCCAGGTCGTCGGGGTGATCACTTGGTAGTTCTCGATCGTGCCGTCGCGGATCTTCACCCAGTGGCCGAGGCTGCCGCGCGCGGCGTTGATCAACCCGTAGCCATCTCCGTCGCGCTTGGGGTCGGAGGGCTCAAACGTCGGCTCGCCGAGGTGTGCGCTGAGCTCGTGCACCGTCTGGCGCATCGACTCGAGCACCCGTACAGGGCGGTGAAACCGCGCGAACTGCCGCAGCCACGTGTTCGGTCCCTGCGCTTGGAAAAACGAGGTGATGAGCGGATCGCAGCCGACGACCAGGTCGGCCAGCGGTCCGAGTTGCACGACACGATCGTCGTAGCGGGTGGCCTTGGCGTAGCTGTACTGCGGCCCGCCGGCGCGGCGCGCCGGCACGGTCCGGCTGTCGAAGGGATGGCAGGGACGGCCGGGATCCACGTACCAGGCGTGGCTGACGTCCTCGCTGATCTTCCCCTCGCAGAAGGGCTCAATCCGCTTGCTCTCGTCGTCGTACAACCCTGACGGCAGCAGACACCGGCGGTCGCGGAACGGCGACTGCCAGCCTTCGGGGTCGTAGTAGCAGCCCATGCTCAGCAGGTGCGGCGTGCCGCCGCCCGTTTTGTGCAGCCCGATCGAGCGGCCGTAGCGGGCAAACACCCCGACTGCGCTATCGCGGTGCGAGGCGTCCTCCTCGAGCCATTCCTCGAAGTCCTCGACGCTGCGCAGCGCAAGCCAGCGCTCGGTCGCGCAGCCCAGGATGGAGCGCTCATACCAGGCCCGGTAGAACTCGACAGCGCCGAGGCACTCGCGCAGCCGCGCCGCGTCCAGTGGACAGGTGACGCCCCCTGGCATCATGTACGTCGAATGCGGCCACTGACCTCCGAAGCAGATCACGACTTGCAGGATCCGATTGGAATGCTCAACGGTCTCACGCGCGATCCGTCCGCGGAACGGCGCGGCGAACAACTTACACACCTGCTCATAGAGGGGATGGTCGGCGTACGCGGCGTTACATAGGTCCGGGGCGAACATCAGAAACGTGTGGCGGGCGTCGCTCATCAGGGACTCCGCCATCAGGCATAGATTGCGGATCCGAGTGCCGTTGGGAGCGATCGGCATCGCGTAGGCCATCTCGAGTGCTGACGTGGCGGCGTAGAGGTGGGAGGTGCTGCAAATGCCGCAGATCCGCGGCGTGATCACCAGAGCGTCCGCTGGATCGCGCCCGGTGAGGATCTGCTCGTAACCTCGGTACATCGTGCCGCTGCACCACGCATCGGTGACCACCCCGCATTCGAGCTCGACCTGGATCTCCATGTCGCCCTCGACGCGGTTTACCTCCATCCCCATGCGGATTTTGCGCAAGCCGCCGGTCACAGCGCCACACCCTGCAGATCGGGTTCGGACCGCACCGGGATCTCGGTCCCCACCGGGTGGTGTCTGAACAGTGCGCGGTTGACCGGGAACCTGGCGCTGATGCATCCGTAGCACACGTAGCCCACCTTGTCGGCGGTTGCGCACTTATGCTCGAGAGCGGTAGCCAGACAGGGCCGGACCGTTGAAGGTTGCTGGTAGCGATTGAGATCCAGGAGCTGCCCCTCCAGCAGCAAGCCCATTGTTTCGATCATTGTCGCGGCGTCGGCCGGGCAGCCGCTCAGATTCACCACCGGCAGTCCGGACTTCGATCGCCAGCCTGAGTCGAGAAGGCCCCCCGGTCGCGCATTGGTGAACTGCAAGCCCACAGACTCCGAAGGGTTGGGAGGTGCGGCGGGAATGCCGCCGAACGCCGCGCAGCTGCCCATCGCGATCACATACTCCGCCCGACGACAAAGCGCTGCGACGACGTCCCGCTTCGGCCGGCCGTCAAACGTGTCGAACAGCCCCGTCCCATCCGGCCCGTTGATGATGCTCCCCTCAACGCAAAGCAGCGTGAGGTATTGCTCACCCGCAACGATATGTTCGATCACGCTCGCCACCTCGCTCGGCGGCTCGGGCGAGAGCGAGGGGTGCCACAGCAACTGGACATGGTGCCGGTCAAGAAAGTCCGGCAGCGTGTCCGGACCACCCGCTCCCAGGATCGCCATCGACTCCCCGCTGCATGCTCCACACTCCATCCATAGAAGCGTCGGATGCTCGCGCTCTGTTAGTGAAGTCCCCACGCTGACCTCCGGGGTTGCCTCCAGGTGATGGCGGCGGACGAAACGACACGGCCGCATGAGACGTCTGCCGAGGATCGCCGATCGCCGAGGATCGTCGCGTCGGGCGCGACATGGCAGGTGCGGCGATTCCCCTCGACCAAAGGCTATGTGTGCCAGGAGATTTAGTTGGGGTGCGGATTATTGACTCACCGGCGCAACCACTGTGGATCATGTGCATCCGGTCCACCACGCTGTACTCGATCAGCCCTAGTCGCCGAGCTGGCGAGTCCAAGTAAGCCTGGCTGGCGATCTGGCCAGCTATGCGCGGAACGTCCGTCCGCGGACAGCGTCTTACCCGTTTATCCCGGCGGCGAGGTTGGGGTCGTCTGCCGCGGGGCGCGGCGTTGCCAGGTGCGGCGTCTGCACCGTGCCCGGTGCCGGACGGATCTGGCCGGTTCGCCGGTACGACACAACGGTTTGTCCAGCCAGGATTGGTGGTCCGCTCGCGTGGTTCGTGCGTGGGCCAGATCATCACATCACCGCCTATCTGGCCTATCTGCGTCCCAGTGTCGAAGCCTGCGACCGGGATGACACGCGTAGTCCACTACGTGTTTTTGGGTCGGCGTTACGCGATCGAAACCGGGTCCGATGCCGGGCGGCAGGTGCTGAACGGGTCCGGCCGCGCCGGCCACGGCTGATCGGGTGCCGGGGTCGGTGCGGTTGTGGTTGTAGTCCCAGGCCCCGTGCGGTGGTGAAGCGCGCGTCGCGCAGCACGGTGCGCACCAGCTCGTAGGTCAATACTTCCGGCGCGTGGGGTCCCATCGCGATCGGCGCCTGCTGGCGGGCGGCGGCGACGATGCGGTGCGCCTCCTCGCGATCAGTGAGGTGGTCGTAGGCGATGCTGGGCAGGCCCGCGTCGACGACGTTCGGGCAGGTGCTGGCTTGGACGGTTCCGATGGCCATGGTGGGCTCCTTCGGGTGGCAATCGAGTCGACTATCCGGCGTCGCGAGGCCCACACCATCGGCCGGAACGCGTAGATCTGCGCGATCAGGGGTCGTATATACGCATGCGACCGGCTGCAATCTGCGCGTTTGCGCTGATGTTTTGCCGTACGCGCTGCGCGCATGCTGGCTAGCATGAGCGACATTGATCCGCGCGCGGAGACGCCGCTGGTGAATTGGAGCGAGTTGGGCGTGAGCGGGCTTTTGCCGACGGGCACGGTGACGTTGCTTTTGGCCGACGTCGAGGGCTCCACGCGCTTGTGGGAGACCCAACCCGACGAGATGACCGCCGCGATCGCGCGGCTGAACCGCACGGTGTCGGACATCATCGCTGCCCACGACGGCGTGCGCCCGCTCGAACAGGGCGAGGGCGACAGCTTCGTGGCCGCGTTCGCCCGCGCCTCCGACGCGGTGGCCAGTGCGCTGGAGTTGCAGCGGGCACCGCTGGCCCCGATCCGACTACGTATCGGGGTGCACACCGGCGAGATCCAGCTGCGCGATGAGGGTAACTACGCTGGCCCGACCATCAACCGCACCGCGCGGCTGCGCGATCTCGCACACGGCGGCCAGACTGTGCTGTCGGGCGCCACCGAGGCGATGGTCGTCGATCGGCTCCCGCCCGAGGCCTGGCTGACCGACCTGGGGACTCATCCGCTGCGTGATCTGCCCCGCCCGGAGCGAGTGGTGCAACTGTGCCACCCCGACCTGCGCAACGATTTCCCGCCATTGCGTACCCCTAAAAGCGTTGGTGCGCATAATCTTCCGGTACATCTCACCAGTTTCGTCGGGCGCGAAGCCGCGATGCACGAGTTGCGGCAGCTGCTGGCCGATAACCGGCTGGTGACTTTGACCGGCGCGGGTGGTGTGGGTAAGACGCGGCTGGCGGTGCAGGTCGCGGCCCAGCTGCCGGGTGAGTTCGGCGACGGGGTGTGGTATGTGGATCTGGCGCCGATCACGGATCCCGGCGTGGTACCGGTGGCGGTGGCGCGTGCGCTGGGCCTGCCCGACCAGCCCGGCCGCTCCACGATGGAAACGGTGCTGCGGTTCCTTCGTGACCGTCAGATGCTGGTGGTGCTGGACAACTGCGAACACTTGCTGGACGCGAGCGCCGAGCTGGTCGTCGCTCTCCTGGGTGGGGCGCCGGGGCTGACGTTGCTTGCGACGAGTCGTGAGCCGATCGGTGTGACGGGTGAAGTGAGCTGGCGGGTGCCGTCGCTGTCTCTTCGCGATGCAGCGATCGAGTTGTTCGCCGACCGCGCCCGCCTGGCCCAGACCCGGTTCACCGTAACCGGTGACAACGCTGCGGCCGTGGCGGAGATCTGCGCCCGCCTGGATGGTTTGCCGCTGGCGATCGAGCTGGCGGCGGCGCGGGTGCGGGCGTTGTCGCTGGCGGAAATCCTCGACGGTTTGCATGACCGGTTCCGGCTTTTGACCGGCGGTGCGCGTACCGCGGTGCGCCGCCAGCAGACCTTGCGCGCTTCGGTGGACTGGTCGCATGCGTTGTTGACCGAGCCCGAACGGGTCGTGTTCCGCCGACTGTCCGTGTTCCTCGGCGGGTTCGACCTCGACGCCGCCCAGGCCGTGAGCAGCGGCGCTGACATGCAGCGCTTCCAGGTGCTCGACCTACTCACCCTGCTGGTGGACAAGTCGCTGGTGGTCGCCGACAACAACGGTGGCCGAACGCGGTACCGGCTGCTGGAGACGCTGCGCCAATACGCGGCCGAGAAACTGGGGGAATCCGGCGAAGCCGACGCCGTCCGGTCGCGCCACCGCGACCACTACACGGCGATGGCCGCCGTGCTCGACGCGCCGGCAGGCGGTAATTATGAGCAACGTGTCGAGCAGGCCGAAACCGAGATCGACAATCTGCGCGCCGCGTTCGGGTGGAGCCAGGAACATTCTGATATCGAGCTGGCGTTGGCGCTGGCGTCGTCGCTGCAGCCGCTGTGGCTCGCACGGGGCCGCGTCCGGGAGGGCCTGGCCTGGTTCGATGCGGTCCTCACCGACGACAACGCGCAGTACCTCGAGGTGGCGCCCGTGGTGCGGGCGCGGGCGCTCGCCGACAGGGCCCTGCTCGCCGCCTTGATGGGGGCCGCGGACAGTCTGGATCAGGCTCAGCAAGCCCTGGCGATGGCGCGCGAGGTCGATGACCCAGCCCTGCTGGCCCGGGCTCTGACCGCCTGCGGCTATACCGCCATCGCCCAACAGGCCGAGGTGGCAGCGCCGTACTTCGTCGAGGCGGCCAGGCTCGCCCGGGAGTTGGACGATAAGTGGAGGTTGAGCCAGATCCTGGGCTGGCAGGCGCGCGGGGCGATCGCCGCGGGTGACCCGATCACCGCGCGCGCGGCCGGTCAGGAAGGACGCGATCTCGCCGAGGCGATCGCTGACCGATTCATCTCGTGCCAGTGCCGCTTTTGCCTGGGAATGGCACAGTGGTGGCAGGGCGATCTGGCCGGAGCTGCCACACAATTCGCCGAGCTGGTGGCCGACGCCGAGGCAGCTCACGATGTGCTCTATAGGGCGCAAGGTCTCGCGGGCCAGGGCTTCGTGCTGGCGTGCCAGGGTGAGACAGGTGCGGCCCGAGCCGCGGCCGATGCGGCCGTCGAGGCCGCCGCCGGGCTGGGTGGGCTTGCTGCGGGCATCGCCTACTGGGCGTTGGCTTTCGCGGCCCTGGCCGCCGGCGATGCTGCGGTGCTGGACGCGACCGCGGCGGCCGGGCAGCACATGAGTGTCCTGCCCGCGACCGCGGGAAACCAGCGCGGGATGATCGCGCAGGCCGCACTGGCCGTCGGGGATCTGATCACGGCCCGCCGCGGGGCCGACGAGGCGATCACGACAACGACCGGCTGGTTCCTGATGTGGACGCTGACCACGCGTGCCCGCGTCGCGATCGCACAGGGTGAGCCAGACCGGGCCGAGCGCGACGCCCACGACGCGCTCGCGATCGCCGCCAGTACGCAAGCGTATTCGGGCATTCCCGACACCCTGGAGTGCCTCGGCACCCTGGCCGGGGACGCCAATAGTCACCGGGAAGCGGCGCGGCTCTTCGGCGCGGCACACGCCATCCGGCAACGTATGGGGGCGGTCCGCTTCAAGGTCTGGGACGCCGGCTATGAGGCCTCGGTGCCGGGGCTGCGAGACGCGTTGGGTGACAAAGACTTCGATTCCGCGTGGGCGGAGGGTGCGGCCCTGTCTACCGAGGAGGCGATCGCCCACGCCCAGCGCGGCCGCGGCCAACGCAAACGGCCAACCAGCGGCTGGGCGTCGCTCACCCCCACCGAGCGCGACGTCGTGCGACTGGTCAGCGAAGGACTGGCCAACAACGACATCGCCATAAGGCTTTTCGTCTCGCCGCGCACCGTGCAAACCCACCTCACCCACGTCTACACCAAACTCGGCCTCACCTCGCGCGTGCAGCTCGCCCAAGAAGCAGCCCGCCACACCTGACCTAAAGAAGTACGTGCGATGGCCGCTATCGACCCGAGCCGCAGGGCCGCCGCGTGAGCGAAGCGGTTCCCGGCGTCGCGTTTCAGCTGGGGCGTTCGAGTTCTGTTCGGGCCTGGTCGATTTGGTCGTATGCGTAGGTCGCCATCTCGGCAGTGGTCATCGTCTCACCCTTGCGGGCGAGCTGATTCGTAGGTCTGGTCGCCGAGGACATCGCGCAGGTGGGCGATCGCGGTGGCGATCTCGGGGAACGCCGCCGCGGCGAGGGGACTGAGCGGCGAAGCCGGCGATAGTGGCCGCCGGTTCGTAGCGTCCGAGCCGGTCGAAAAGAGCGGCGAGGATGGCCAGCGGGAGGCGGAGCGTCGTGGTGTTGCCCGAGTCGTGGTTGTTGCGGATTGCCAGAGTGAGGTGATCGAATGCGGCCAGCGGGTCGCCGTGTTCGGCCTCGAGGCGGACAGACCGGCCGCCAGGAGTGACTCGTTGTTGCGGTTGCCGCTGTCTTGAGCGATCACCAGACCCCGGCCGAGGGCGTTAAGCGCCCCGACGGGATCCGCGTCACGGAAAGCGAGACCGTAGGCCCAGAGCGCCCACGCGAGCACGGACGGGTTGCCGGTTGCCTCCGCAGCCTCGATGAGGCCATTCGCGGCAATCCATCGCCTCCCCACCACAACCGGCCAATGCAAGGGCGCAGACCAGCCATGCCCGGATGAGGACGTGGGTGTCGCGGCGGCGTGCGAGCTGGGCGCGGCACAACTCGGCCAACCGCTCGGGCTGCCCGATGACCGCGTACACAGTGCCAAGCCCGCCCTCGAGCCCGAACCGAACGGCACTTCGTGGCGGCCGCTGGCGATCACCGTCTGGCCGGCGTCGCAATAGCGGACAGCCGCCTCGATCCGTCCGGTCGCGTAGCACTGCGACGCAATCACATACAGGAACGCCAGCCGGGGGTGGTCGACGGCGCGGGCGGGCTCGATCAGCTCTTCAGCCCAGGCGATCGGCTCAAGGGTTTGGACCATAGCGCCGAGCAACCCCGCATAGGTGGCGATGGTGGCGGCGACATCCAGATCGCCGTGGTCGGCGGCCCAGCGAAATGCGGTGCGCAGATTGGCCAGTTCGATAGTGAACCAGTCGTAGGCCTCTCGCTGGCGGGGGCTGTCCCACAGGGCCAGGATGTCGGCTTCCCGTCCGGCGAAGTACCGGGAGTGCGCGGCCCGAATCTCGGACGCTTCGCCGCGGGCGACGAGTTGTTCCTCGGCGAACTGGCGGATCGTCTCCAGCATCGAAAACCGGGTCCGCCCCGAGGACCGGTCGGCGACCAACAGCGACTTGCGCACCAGGGCATCCAGCAGATCCAGGGTGGCGTAGTCGTCAAGGTCATCGGATCCGGCCACTGCGCAGGCGCTTTGAAGGTCGAATCCTCCGGCGAACACCGAACACCGCTCCAGCAGCGTCTTTTCCGCGTCGTCGAGGAGGTCGTAGGACCACGCCACCGCGTGGCGCAGCGTGTGGTGGCGTGCCAGGCCGCGCCGCGACCCGACCAGCAGCCGGAACCGGTGATCGAGACGATCACGCACTTCGACTGGCGGTCATCGACGCCATCCGCGAGGCCGCCAACTCGATGGCCAATGGGATCCCGTCGAGGCGCCGACAGATCTCCACGACTGCGGCGGCTTCGTCGGCCTCGGCCAGCGAGAAGCGCGGCGCCACAATGCCTGGGCGCGTTCGACGAACAGGCTCACCGCCGCCGAGTCGATTCCCGCTGCGACGTCCAGCGAGGGCACCGGCCACAACTGCTCGTCGGCGACTCCCAGTCCTTCGCGGCTGGTGGCAAGGATCGTCACGGTCGCCGAGTGCGCGAGGATGGCTTCGATCAGGTCGGCGGCGGCGTCGAGCACGTGCTCGCAGTTGTCGAACACCAGCAGCCGGACTCTGCCCTCCAACGCAGTGGCCACGCTACTCGGCCACGCTCTTTCCCGGTTGCTGGGTGATGCCCAGCACCGCCGCCACCGCGTCGGGCACCGCAGCCGGATCAGCGACAGCGGCCAGTTCGAAAAACCAGACCCCGTCGGGAAATTCATCGGCCAGGCCCGCCGCGACCTCCAGCGCCAGGCGGGTCTTGCCGACCCCGCCCACCCCAGTCAATGTCACCAACCGATGTTGCATGGAGCGCCGCTTTCACCTCGGCGACCTCGGACTCGCGCCCGATGAAGCTGGTGGTCTGAGGCCGCAGGTTCCCCGGACTCGGATCCAGCGCCCGCAACGCAGGAAAGTCCGCCTGCAGGCCCGCCGCTCGGACCTGAAACACCCCGACCGCGGTCGGCAGATCCCGCAACCGCCGCGGCCCCAAATCCACCAGATCAACTCCGCTCAGCAGACCCGCCGTCGACTCGGCCAAAAGGATCTGACCGCCGTGCCCGGCGGCCATCACCCGCGCAGCACGATTGAGCACCGCGCCGAAGTAGTCCGCCCCCCGCAGCTCGGCTTCGCCGGTCGCGATGCCCATCCGCACCGGCAATTCCAGTTCCCGCTGCGCGGCCACAGCGGCATCAACCGCGGATCGGGGTGACGCGAACGCGGCGCACACCCCGTCACCGGTGTGCTTGAAGAGCCAGCCCCCGTGCTCCTCGATCGCCGCGCGCAACACCTCGTCGTGGGCGGCGAGAGCCTTCCGCATGCCATCGGCGTCGGCCTCCCACCGACGGGTCGAACCCTCGACATCGGTGAACAAAAACGTCACCACCCCCGTAGGAGCAGCCGCCGCAGGAGCGGACACCCCTGCAGAATCTCACAACAGACAAGCTCCTGCCTCGCACATCGGCGGAATCCGGCCCCAGAACCGACGCCCCGAGGCACGGCGTAGCGCACTAGCCGTTGGCCGGATCGCAGCGGCGATATGGCACATGTTGGCTGGCCAGTGGTGACACGATAGTGCCGTGGAACGACAGTGGGGTGGCCGCGTGACATGACGGCGGCAGCCTTGGTGTGCGGGTCGTGCGGTACTGAGCTGCCGCCGAACTCGAAGTTCTGTAACGAGTGCGGTGCGGTAGGTTCCGCTCGTTGGCGATGTTATGCGATCACGGCGGAATCGGTTGGTGTTATGCCGGTTTGGGTATGGGGTGGCGAATCCGGTTGGCGGAGTTTGGTTGGCGGGTCGTGCAGTGCGTGGCGCAGGTCGGCCAGTAGCCGCAGCCCGGCGGGGGTGATGGCGAACCCGCGCCAGCCGGCTGAGGCGCGGTCCAGCACGGCCCATACCAACGAGGTGCAGGAGTGGTCCGACACTCGTTGAGGTCGACCCGGATCACGCGGTGGGATCGACCCATGCGGTAACCGGTCAATTCGCCGTGGGCGATCGGTCGGCGCACCGTGCGCCTTAGGAAGCCATCGCTCAGTCATTGCTGGCCTTCTCTTTGGATCGCGTGCTGCTGTTTGCCGCTTTCCGTCGGATCCCGCCCGCATACCGCTCGGCGATACGCAGGGGCGGGATGTGACTGTGATCGACCTTGTGCAGTGCGGCATTGCGTTCCTCCTGCTCTGCCTGAATCTCAGCAATGTGCGCCTGGAGCCGAAGCCGCTGTGCTTCGCGTGCCGAGGTGCGGCGATGCCCCAGATGCGCGCATACCTCAACTCAAGGTCGCCCATATCTCCCACCCACGATCCACGGTGCGCCGATCATCACCCGCCCTCATCCGCCGTCGGCGTGTCCTGGCGTCCGTGGTTTGGGGGCAATGGCTCCAACAACGTTGGATCCGTAGGAGTTTCGATCCCAATCAGGTACCCAGACTCCGGTTCACCGGTGTCGCCGCCCGGTATGGCATCCAGGTCAGACAACCAACGCGCCGCTATCCACCCGGGCGGTCAGCCGCTGCCCTATCAGCTCAGCCGGCACGATGTAGAGGGCTCGACCCAGCTGAACGTGGCGGTCGGGGGCGACGCGGGATGACTGTAGGTCGGTAAGTCAAACGGCTCACTCGGTGCTGGTCTCAGCCGTGGAGCCTCCTCGGCGGCGAACACCTCGGCGGGACGCTGGCGCGTCGTTCCGTGCACCCGCGTCCCGGCCACCTCACGACACCACAGCGCGGCACGCGCCCTACCGTCTTCGAGATCCGTAAACTGTTCTCCCGCAAAGTAGTTTCCTCGGACATAGGAGACACAGCGGCAATGGCACCCTGACACTGACTTCGAGGCTAGGCGGTGATCAACTTTCGGGTGTCCACGGGTGCCAGCGGGGAAGCCAGGCACGCACGTTACGCCGGTATGCCTCGTACTGGCTTCCGAATTGGCGGGCCAGCGTGGGTTCCTCGTACCAGTGAACGAATGAGGCTGTGATGATCCACACGACTGCGGCGTACAGCAGCAAGCCGAGGCTGCCGAACAGCAATGCCTGACCAGTGAGGGCGAGCAGCAGCCCCACGTACATCGGGTTGCGAACGTAACGATTGAACCCGGTCACCACCAGCTGTGGGGGCGGAGCCAGCGGCATCGGCGTGCCGCCCGCCTTGGCGAACTGGGTAAATGCATGTATCACCGGAATAAGCCCGGCCACGATCAGCAACACGCCAACAACCTGGACCACACGCCACGCCGCACTGGAACCGGCGATCTCCCAGCGGGTGATCAGCCAGGGTATGAGACCGATAAAGGTGCCCGGGGCTACCACAAAGAACGCCGCCGTGCCGACTGCGGCTGTTGACCTGCGCATGGTCGGTGCACCTTCCGCGTATCGGTCGCCACGCTCAGAGTAAGCCGAGGCGTCCCCACACCTGGACGCGCGGGTGGCGCTTACGGTTCGGGTAGCCGTCTGGACCGCACGATGTCCCGCCACCACGTGCTGTCGGCGTCCAAGAATCCGAACCCATCGGCCTCAGCCAGCTCACGCAGCTTCTGCACGCTCATCCGGTCAGGGTCGGGAAAATTCTCGAAAAACACGAGCAGCCCCCCGGGCTTCAGGACGCGGGCGAGGGAGCGGATGCATGCGGGCCTGTCCGACACCTCGCCGAGCACCGCGGCCAGGTAGGCAACATCGAAAGAGCTGTCCGGGAAGGGAAGTCCCTGGCTTGCGTCTCCGGAGTGGAAGCTCACGTTCCGGAATCCGGCTCGATCGAGTTTACGTCGAGCCTTGTCGAGCATTTCGGGCTGGATGTCAAACAACGTGAGCTGACCATCGGGCAGCCGGCGAGCGATCTCCAGGCTGAAAAATCCCGATCCTGGCCCGAGTTCCAAGACGCGTTCAGACCCAGTCAGCGCCAGATTATCGATGATGCGTGCGGGATCGGCCAGCAGTCGGCGTCGGATCGGGTTGTCAGTGAGAAACGCTAGTTGGTGCGGGAAAGGAAAATGCGGGAACGCTTCAAACCATGTTTTCAACACGTAATCTCCTAACCTCTGTGCCGATCGCAGGCGCTGTCACTCCATGGTGATCGGATCGCCAACGTGAACGTATCGAAGTACCAGGCGGCGTTGTCCGAGCTGAGGTTGATGCAGCCGTTACTGACATTCGGCATAGCCCTGCGATCTCACTGACCACGGGGCCGAATGGACGTAGACGCCGCTTCCAGGTGACGCGTGCTCGATGGCGAGCACATGGCCGAGCGGTGTGGTGGCGGCGCTGGCCATCACCGCCGACGGCACGAACAAGCCAGTCGACTGTGGGATGGCTCCACGGAGGACAAGACCGTGGTGCGCGCGCTGCTGGCCGACCTGGCGGCCGCGGCCAGCGGGCCGATGACGGGCTGCTGGTCGTCTGCGACGGCGCCAGGCCCTGTCGGCGGCGGTACGCAAGGTGTTCGGCGCCAAGGCCCTCATATCCAAAAGATGCACGTTGCACAAGCGAAGAATCTAGCCGAGCACTTGCCCGACAAGGACAAGGCCTGGGTGGATGCCAAGCTGGTCAAGGCATTCAGCCACCCGACCCCGACGCCGGGCTGCGCAACGCCAAAACCCTTGCTGCACAACTGGCTAAGAACTACCTCGGTGCGGCGGCGTCGCTGCGCGAAGGGCGGGAGGAGATGTTCACCGTCGCCCGCCTCGGCATCGACGGCCGCCCCGCCAAGACCCTCACCACCGGTAATCCCTCGATCGAGGGGATGGCCGATGTGTCCTCTAGGACGCCGCTGATGTAATGCGCCTTGGTGGGATTGGAGTCGACGGTATCCGAATTTCGACCGCGCTGCTGCGGGCATGTGAAGTACGACCATGAGCGGGAAGGGAAGGTCGGGCGGCAGACCCGCGGCCAGGTCCATGAGCGCCTCGACCCCGCCGGCCGATGCGCCGATCGCCACCACGCCTTCGGCGTTTAGGCCGCCGTTTGCCGTTTCCCGTGGACCCACAACACCTCATTGATGCCCGCCGCTTGAACCTGGATGTTGGCCCGGGCAGGAAACGCGTCCCACGCTTGGGAGACGGCAACGATCTCGGGCCGCTCCAGGCGGATCGTTGCCCAGATAACCGCTGTACACCTTGGAGTCGACCGGGTTGGTACCGGCCGCCTTGACATCGAACAGCACCTGATCCGGGCCCGGCTGGGGCACCACAATGTCGTGCACCTCAAGAACCTCGGGCCCGCCATAGCTGCCGGCCACTACCGTCTTGGTCACGCCGTCACGCCCACGTCCTGGCTGTCTGCGCGTCCATGGAGCATGCGTGTCGGCGGACGGAGTGCCCATGACGCAACCGTCAGGATGAGCACGATGGAGCAGAACGCGACTTCTTGCACGTCCTTGCCCGTCGTCAGATGCGACACAATCGCCCCCGAAAAGACGAAGAAGACCCCGGCGTAGGCCCACTCCTTCACCAGCGGAAAGCGAGGCACGATGAGGGCAAGTGCGCCGAGCAGTTTCCATGTCCCAAGCAAAACCAGGAAGTAAGTCGGATAGCCCAGGTCTGTCACGACGGTCCGGACCAGTGGAATACGCAGCACATCCCAGATACCTCCGAGTCCCAACTCCGCCACGAGGAGTCCGGTAGCAATCCAGTAGGTGATCGACTTGGCGCCTGTGCGCGCGTGGTGGGTTTTTGTGACCGCAGTCATGTTCAATGTCCCCTCTTGATGTGTCATAACGAGTGGCCT
>CAVYAU010000014.1:0-337363 GCA_963766535.1 uncultured Actinomycetota bacterium
ACTGGCGGCAGGAGTTGGCTGATCTGCCGGAGGTGGTGTCGGTGCCGGTGGATCGGGCCCGCCCGCCGGTGCCCAGTTACCGCGGTGATGGGGTGGAGGTGCGCATCGAGGCGCGGGTGTGGGCGGGGGTCAAGGCGTTGGCGGCGGCGCAGCACGCGACGGCTTCGATGGTGTTGCAGGCGGTGGTGGCGGTGTTGTTGCACCGGGTCGGGGTGGGTGAGGACGTGGTGATGGGCACGCCGATCGCCGGGCGGTTGGATGAGGCGCTTGATGATCTGGTCGGGTTTTTCGTCAACACGTGGGTGTTGCGGGTGGGGGTCAGTTCTGCGGACCGGTTCAGCGAGGTGCTTGAGCGGGTGCGTCAGAAGGCGCTGGATGCCTACGGCAACCAGGATGTGCCGTTCGAGGTGTTGGTCGAGCAGCTCAATCCGGTGCGTTCGGCGGCGCATCATCCGCTGTTTCAGGTGGGCATGGTCTTTCAGAACAATGTGCGCCCGGCGGTGGTGGCGATCGACGGGGTCAGCGTGGAGCCGCTGGGGGTGGTCACCGGCACCGCCAAGTGGGACCTGGATTTTGATCTGCGGGAGGTGCCCACCGAGGATGTGGGCGCGCCGATGGCCGTCGGGGTGGTGACCTATGCCACGGATTTGTTTGACCGGGTCAGCATTGAGCGGTTGGTCACCTGGTTTGGGCGGGTGATCGAGGCGGTGGTGGCCGATGTGTCGGTGGTGGTGGGGGAGGTGTCGTTGCTGGATCGCGGGGAGCGTGATCTGGTGTTGTCGGGGTGGTCTGGGGTGGGGGTGGGGGCGCCGGTGGGGGTGGCGGCGCAGTTGTTGGCCGCGGCGGTGGCGGCCGATCCGGAGGCGGTGGCGGTGCTCGATGGTGCGCGGACGGTGTCGTATCGCGAGCTCGATGAGTGGTCGACGGGGTTGGCGCGGGTGCTGATCGAGGCGGGGGTGGGTCCGGAGCGCGCGGTGGGTGTGGCGATGGATCGGTGTGTGGAGTTGGTGGTGGCGTGGTGGGCGGTGGTCAAGGCCGGTGGGGTGTATGTGCCGGTGGATCGGGCCCATCCGGTGGCGCGGATCGCCACGGTGTTGGACGCGGTGGGCGCGGTGTGTGTGGTGACCTGTGGTGCCGACACGGTGGCCGGGGCCGGGGCGCGCCCGGTGCTGCGCGTCGATGGTCTGGATGTGTCCGGGCGGGGCGCGGAGGCGATCACCGACGCCGAGCGGCTGGCGGCGCTGGGGGTGGATAACACCGCGTATGTGATCTTCACGTCGGGGTCCACCGGGGTGCCCAAGGGGGTGGCGGTCAGCCATGCCGGTCTGCTGGGGGTGGCCGCGGCGCACCGGGCGGTGTTCGGGTTGGGCGCGGATGCGCGGGTGCTGATGGCGGCCGCGCCGACCTTTGATGCGTCGGTGTTCGAATTGTTGTGGGCGGTGGGGGCGGGGGCGGCGGTGGTGGTGGCGCCGCCGCAGGCCTATGCCGGGGAGGCGTTGACCGCGGTGCTGCAGGGCCAGCGGGTCAGCGCGGCGGTGTTGACCCCGACGGTGCTGGGGTCGCTGGATCGGGTCCGGCTGGACGGGGTGGACACGCTGATCACCGCGGGGGAGGCCTGCCCGGCGGAGTTGGTGGACGCGTGGGCGCCGGGTCGGCGGATGTTCAACGCCTACGGCCCCACCGAGGCCACCATCTGGGCCACCGGCGTGCCGTTGTCGGCGGGGCAGCCGGTCAGCATCGGCGCCCCGATCCCGGGGGTGTGCGCGCTGGTGCTCGACGCGCGGCTGCACCCGGCCCCGGTCGGGGTGGTGGGCGAGCTGTATCTGGGCGGGCCGGCGCTGGCGCGCGGCTATGTGGGCCGGGTGGGGTTGACCGCGGAACGGTTCGTGGCCAATCCCTACGGGGGTGCCGGGGCGCGCATGTATCGCACCGGGGATGTGGTGCGCTGGACTTCGGCGGGCACGCTGGACTATCTGGGCCGCGCCGACACCCAGATCAAACTGCGCGGGCAGCGCCTTGAGCTGGGCGAAATCGAAAACACCCTGCTGGCCTGCCCGCAGGTCACCCAGGCCGCCGCCACCGTGTATCACGGCGACACCGGTTCCCACCTGGTTGCCTACATCGCCCTCGAGCACACCGCCACCGCCGGCCACGACGGCGACACCGTCCAACAGTGGCAACACATCTACGACGAGTTGTATGGCGCTGAGGCCGGGGTGTCGGGGTTCGGGATGGATTTTCGGGGCTGGAACAGCAGCTACACCGATGATCCGATTCCGCTCGAGGAGATGGTGGAGTGGCGTTCGGCCACGGTGGATCGGATCATGGCGCTGCGGCCGCGGCGGGTGTTGGAGATCGGTGCGGGCTCGGGGCTGGTGTTGTCCCAGGTCGCCCCGCACTGTGAACACTATGTCGGCACCGACATGTCGGCGGTGGCTATCGACACCCTGGCCCGCTGGTTGCAGCGGTTGCAGATCGGCTGGCGGGATCGGGTCCAGCTGCTGACCCAGCCCGCCCACGTCACCCAGACACTGCCGCGGGGCTACTTCGACACCATCATTCTCAACTCGGTCGTCCAGTACTTCCCCAACGGGGGATATCTGGCCGACGTGATCGACAACGCCGTGGAGCTGCTGGCCCCGGGCGGGGCGCTGTTTGTCGGCGATGTCCGCAACCACAGCCTGCACGCCGCGTTTCAAACCGCGGTCGCGCTGGCCCGCACCGCCGCCACCGACACCGCCGAGATCCGCCAACGGGTCCAGCGCGCCGTGCTCGGCGAACCCGAATTACTGCTGGCCCCAGAGTTTTTCACCACCTGGGCCGCCGATCATCCGTCGGTGGCCGGACTCGACATCGAAGTCAAACGCGGATCCGCCGACAACGAACTGAGCCGGTATCGCTACGACGTCACCATCCACAAAACCCCCACCCCGGTCCGCTCGCTGGCCAGCGCACCCACCTGGGCGTGGACCCACTGCGCGGGCCTGGGCGGGCTGCACACCCGGTTGATGTCCCAACGTCCCACCGCGGTGCGCGTCACCGAGATCCCCCGCGCCGGACTGATCACCGACGTCGGCATCGAACAGGCCCTGGCCGCCGGGCTGCCCCTAGCCGACGCACTCGCCCACGCCAGCGCCACCGCCGAGGCCGTCACCCCCGAACAATTGCACCGCCTCGGCCAAACCACCGGCTATCACGTCGCGGTCACCTGGGGCGCCCAACCCGGCACCCTCGATGCCGTCTTCCTCCCCCCCACCGACCCCGGCGCCCAGCACACCCCACCGCTGACCGACCTCTACCTGCCCCCCGCCGGGGCCCCCCACCGCAGCACCCACGCCAACGACCCGCACACCAACACCAAGATCAGCGCGGTGCGTCAGCGGTTGAGCGCGCGGTTGCCCGATTACATGGTGCCGGCCCAGATTGTGGTGCTCGACGAGTTCCCGTTGACCTCCTCGGGCAAGATCGACCGCAAGGCCCTGCCGGCACCGGTGTTTGCCACCACACCCTTCCGGGCGCCGCAGACCCAAACCGAAAAAATCGTCGCCGAGGTGTTCGCCGAGGTGTTGGGCCTGGATCGGGTCGGGCTCGATGACGATTTCTTCGCCCTGGGCGGGGATTCGCTGATCGCCACCCGGGTGAGCGCGCGGCTGCAGTTGGCGTTGGGCAGGGAAGTGCCGGTGCGGTATCTGTTTGACGCGTCCACCGTCGGGGATCTCGCCGACTATCTGCACCGGCATCGTGGCGGCCCTGCCCGCCCGCCGTTGCGGGTGATGCCGCGCCCGGAGCGGGTCCCGTTGTCGTTTGCGCAGAGCCGGTTGTGGTTCCTTAGCCGGTTCGAGGGCGGGGTTGCGACCTACAACATGCCGATCGCGTTTCGGGTCGGTGGGGCGTTGGATGTGGGGGCGTTGGGCGCGGCGCTGGATGATGTCATCGGCCGCCATGAATCGCTGCGCACGGTATTTCCCGACAGTGGCGGTGTGCCGTTTCAGCAGGTGTTGCCGGCCGGGGCGGGGATGTGGCGGCGTGGGGGCGCGGTGGTGGTGTCGGTGCCGGAGCAGGAGGTGGCCGGCGAGTTGGTGGCGCTGGCGGGGTATCGGTTTGATTTGTCGACCGAGATCCCGATTCGGGCGCAGGTCTATTCGGTGGGGCCCGGGCAGTATGTGGTGGGGATTGTGGTGCACCACATCGCTTTTGATGGGTGGTCACTGGCTCCGATGGTCCGGGATGTGGGCCAGGCGTATCGGGCGCGGCGGGGGGGCCGGGCCCCGCGGTGGGCGCCGTTGGCGGTGCAGTATGCCGATTACACGTTGTGGCAGCGGGAGTGGTTGGGGGCGGAGTCTGATCCCGACAGTGTGATTGCTGGGCAGTTGGCCTACTGGCGGCAGGAGTTGGCTGATCTGCCGGAGGTGGTGTCGGTGCCGGTGGATCGGGCCCGCCCGCCGGTGCCCAGTTACCGCGGTGATGGGGTGGAGGTGCGCATCGAGGCGCGGGTGTGGGCGGGGGTCAAGGCGTTGGCGGCGGCGCAGCACGCGACGGCTTCGATGGTGTTGCAGGCGGTGGTGGCGGTGTTGTTGCACCGGGTCGGGGTGGGTGAGGACGTGGTGATGGGCACGCCGATCGCCGGGCGGTTGGATGAGGCGCTTGATGATCTGGTCGGGTTTTTCGTCAACACGTGGGTGTTGCGGGTGGGGGTCAGTTCTGCGGACCGGTTCAGCGAGGTGCTTGAGCGGGTGCGGCAGAAGGCGCTGGATGCCTACGGCAACCAGGATGTGCCGTTCGAGGTGTTGGTCGAGCAGCTCAATCCGGTGCGTTCGGCGGCGCATCATCCGTTGTTTCAGGTGGGCATGGTCTTTCAGAACAATGTGCGCCCGGCGGTGGTGGCGATCGACGGGGTCAGCGTGGAGCCGCTGGGGGTGGTCACCGGCACCGCCAAGTGGGACCTGGATTTTGATCTGCGGGAGGTGCCCACCGAGGATGTGGGCGCGCCGATGGCCGTCGGGGTGGTGACGTATGCCACGGATTTGTTTGACCGGGTCAGCATTGAGCGGTTGGTCACCTGGTTTGGGCGGGTGATCGAGGCGGTGGTGGCCGATGTGTCGGTGGTGGTGGGGGAGGTGTCGTTGCTGGATCGCGGGGAGCGTGATCTGGTGTTGTCGGGGTGGTCTGGGGTGGGGGTGGGGGCGCCGGTGGGGGTGGCGGCGCAGTTGTTGGCCGCGGCGGTGGCGGCCGATCCGGAGGCGGTGGCGGTGCTCGATGGTGCGCGGACGGTGTCGTATCGCGAGCTCGATGAGTGGTCGACGGGGTTGGCGCGGGTGCTGATCGAGGCGGGGGTGGGTCCGGAGCGCGCGGTGGGTGTGGCGATGGATCGGTGTGTGGAGTTGGTGGTGGCGTGGTGGGCGGTGGTCAAGGCCGGTGGGGTGTATGTGCCGGTGGATCGGGCCCATCCGGTGGCGCGGATCGCCACGGTGTTGGACGCGGTGGGCGCGGTGTGTGTGGTGACCTGTGGTGCCGACACGGTGGCCGGGGCCGGGGCGCGCCCGGTGCTGCGCGTCGATGGTCTGGATGTGTCCGGGCGGGGCGCGGAGGCGATCACCGACGCCGAGCGGCTGGCGGCGCTGGGGGTGGATAACACCGCGTATGTGATCTTCACGTCGGGGTCCACCGGGGTGCCCAAGGGGGTGGCGGTCAGCCATGCCGGTCTGCTGGGGGTGGCCGCGGCGCACCGGGCGGTGTTCGGGTTGGGCGCGGATGCGCGGGTGCTGATGGCGGCCGCGCCGACCTTTGATGCGTCGGTGTTCGAATTGTTGTGGGCGGTGGGGGCGGGGGCGGCGGTGGTGGTGGCGCCGCCGCAGGCCTATGCCGGGGAGGCGTTGACCGCGGTGCTGCAGGGCCAGCGGGTCAGCGCGGCGGTGTTGACCCCGACGGTGCTGGGGTCGCTGGATCGGGTCCGGCTGGACGGGGTGGACACGCTGATCACCGCGGGGGAGGCCTGCCCGGCGGAGTTGGTGGACGCGTGGGCGCCGGGTCGGCGGATGTTCAACGCCTACGGCCCCACCGAGGCCACCATCTGGGCCACCGGCGTGCCGTTGTCGGCGGGGCAGCCGGTCAGCATCGGCGCCCCGATCCCGGGGGTGTGCGCGCTGGTGCTCGACGCGCGGCTGCACCCGGCCCCGGTCGGGGTGGTGGGCGAGCTGTATCTGGGCGGGCCGGCGCTGGCGCGCGGCTATGTGGGCCGGGTGGGGTTGACCGCGGAACGGTTCGTGGCCAATCCCTACGGGGGTGCCGGGGCGCGCATGTATCGCACCGGGGATGTGGTGCGCTGGACTTCGGCGGGCACGCTGGACTATCTGGGCCGCGCCGACACCCAGATCAAACTGCGCGGGCAGCGCCTTGAGCTGGGCGAAATCGAAAACACCCTGCTGGCCTGCCCGCAGGTCACCCAGGCCGCCGCCACCGTGTATCACGGCGACACCGGTTCCCACCTGGTTGCCTACATCGCCCTCGAGCACACCGCCACCGCCGGCCACGACGGCGACACCGTCCAACAGTGGCAACACATCTACGACGAGTTGTATGGCGCTGAGGCCGGGGTGTCGGGGTTCGGGATGGATTTTCGGGGCTGGAACAGCAGCTACACCGATGATCCGATTCCGCTCGAGGAGATGGTGGAGTGGCGTTCGGCCACGGTGGATCGGATCATGGCGCTGCGGCCGCGGCGGGTGTTGGAGATCGGTGCGGGCTCGGGGCTGGTGTTGTCCCAGGTCGCCCCGCACTGTGAACACTATGTCGGCACCGACATGTCGGCGGTGGCTATCGACACCCTGGCCCGCTGGTTGCAGCGGTTGCAGATCGGCTGGCGGGATCGGGTCCAGCTGCTGACCCAGCCCGCCCACGTCACCCAGACACTGCCGCGGGGCTACTTCGACACCATCATTCTCAACTCGGTCGTCCAGTACTTCCCCAACGGGGGATATCTGGCCGACGTGATCGACAACGCCGTGGAGCTGCTGGCCCCGGGCGGGGCGCTGTTTGTCGGCGATGTCCGCAACCACAGCCTGCACGCCGCGTTTCAAACCGCGGTCGCGCTGGCCCGCACCGCCGCCACCGACACCGCCGAGATCCGCCAACGGGTCCAGCGCGCCGTGCTCGGCGAACCCGAATTACTGCTGGCCCCAGAGTTTTTCACCACCTGGGCCGCCGATCATCCGTCGGTGGCCGGACTCGACATCGAAGTCAAACGCGGATCCGCCGACAACGAACTGAGCCGGTATCGCTACGACGTCACCATCCACAAAACCCCCACCCCGGTCCGCTCGCTGGCCAGCGTACCCACCTGGGCGTGGACCCACTGCGCGGGCCTGGGCGGGCTGCACACCCGGTTGATGTCCCAACGTCCCGCCGCGGTGCGCGTCACCGAGATCCCCCGCGCCGGACTGATCATCGACGTCGGCATCGAACACGGCCTGGCCGCCGGGCTGCCCCTAGCCGACGCACTCGCCCACGCCAGCGCCACCGCCGAGGCCGTCACCCCCGAACAATTGCACCGCCTCGGCCAAACCACCGGCTATCACGTCGCGGTCACCTGGGGCGCCCAACCCGGCACCCTCGATGCCGTCTTCCTCACCCCCACCGACCCCGGCGCCCAGCACACCCCACCGCTGACCGACCTCTACCTGCCCCCCGCCGGGGCCCACCACCGCAGCACCCACGCCAACGACCCGCACACCAACACCAAGATCAGCGCGGTGCGTCAGCGGTTGAGCGCGCGGTTGCCCGATTACATGGTGCCGGCCCAGATTGTGGTGCTCGACGAGTTCCCGTTGACCTCCTCGGGCAAGATCGACCGCAAGGCCCTGCCGGCACCGGTGTTTGCCACCACACCCTTCCGGGCGCCGCAGACCCAAACCGAAAAAATCGTCGCCGAGGTGTTCGCCGAGGTGTTGGGCCTGGATCGGGTCGGGCTCGATGACGATTTCTTCGCCCTGGGCGGGGATTCGCTGATCGCCACCCGGGTGAGCGCGCGGCTGCAGTTGGCGTTGGGCAGGGAAGTGCCGGTGCGGTATCTGTTTGACGCGTCCACCGTCGGGGATCTCGCCGACTATCTGCACCGGCATCGTGGCGGCCCTGCCCGCCCGCCGTTGCGGGTGATGCCGCGCCCGGAGCGGGTCCCGTTGTCGTATGCCCAGCAGCGGTTGTGGTTTATCGACCAGTTGCAGGGGCCCTCACCGGTGTACAACATGGCGGCGGCGGTGCGGCTGGGTGGGCGGCTTGATGCCGACGCGTTGGGGGCGGCGCTGGCCGATGTGGTGGGCCGCCAGGAGAGCCTGCGGACGCTGTTTGCGGCGCCCGAGGGGATACCGCAGCAGTTGGTGGTGCCGGTCGAGCGGGCCGACTTTGGCTGGCAGGTCATTGATGCCACCGGCTGGCCGGCAAGCCGGCTGGGTGAGGCCGTCGAGGAGGCGGCACATCACAGTTTTGACCTGGCAACCGAGATCCCGTTACAGGCAAGGCTTTTCCGCATCAGCGACGACGAACACGTGTTGGTGGCCGCGGTGCACCATATCGGCGCGGATGGCTGGTCGGTCACCCCGCTGGCGCGCGATCTGGGGGTGGCGTATGCCAGCCGGTGTGCGGGGCAAGCCCCCGGCTGGGCGCCATTAGCGGTGCAATATGTCGATTACACGCTGTGGCAACGTGAGCATTTTGGTGATCTGGAAGATCGCCACAGCCCCATCGCCGCGCAGCTGGGGTTTTGGGAGGATGCCCTGGCCGGGATGCCCGAGCGGCTGCAGCTGCCCACCGATCGGCCCTATCCGCCGGTGGCTGATTACTGCGGGGCCAGTGTGGTGGTGGACTGGCCGCCGGCGCTGCAGCAGCAGGTTGCTCGGGTGGCTCGTGAGCACAACGCGACCAGTTTCATGGTGATGCAGGCCGCCCTGGCGGTGCTGCTGTCGAAGATCAGCGCCAGCAGCGATGTGCCGGTGGGGATCGCGGTCGCTGGGCGCCGCGACCCCGCGCTGGATGAGCTGGTGGGGTTTTTCGTCAACACCTTGGTGTTGCAAGTCGACCTGGCTGGTGATCCCACCGTCGCCGAGTTGCTGGCCCAGGTGCGACGGCGCAGCCTGGCCGCCTACGAGCACCAAGACGTGCCCTTTGAGGTGCTGGTGGAGCGGCTCAACCCCACCAGAAGCCTGACCCATCACCCCCTGGTTCAGGTGGTGTTGGCCTGGCAGAACTTGCCCGGGCACGACAATGATCTCGCCGCCGGGTTGGCGTTGGGGGATCTGCGGGTCACGCCGCTGCCGGTGGACACCCGCACCGCCCGCATGGATCTGGTGTTTTCTTTGGCCGAACGCTGGAGCGAGGCCGGTGAGCCCGCCGGGATTGGTGGGGCGGTGGAGTTTCGCACCGACGTTTTCGACGCGGACAGCATCCAGGCGCTGATCGAGCGGTGGCGGCGGGTGGTGGTGGCGATCACCGCCGACCCCACCCGGCGGCTCTCGTCGATGGATCTGCTCGATGCCGGTGAGCACGCACGCCTGGATGGGTGGGGCAACCGGACGGTGTCGACCCAGCCGGCGACTACGCCGATGTCGATTCCGGTGTTGTTCGCCGCGCAGGTGGCGCGCGCCCCGGAGGCGGTGGCGGTGACCTTCGAAGGCCGCTCAATGACGTATCGCGAGGTCGAGGAGGCCGCTAACCGGTTGGCGCACCTGCTGGCCGGCCAGGGTGTGGGCCCGGGTGAGTGTGTGGCGCTGCTGTTTTCCCGTTCCGCCGAGGCGATCGTGGCAATTTTGGCGGTGCTGAAAACCGGGGCGGCCTATCTGCCGATCGACCCGGCGCTGCCGGCGGCCCGTATCGGGTTCATGCTCGATGATGCCGCGCCGATCACCGCGATCACCACCACCGGGCTGGCCGACCGGCTGGACGGGTGCGACCTGCCGGTCATCGGTATCGAAGACCCCCGCATTGACACCTACCCGGGCACGGGCTTGCCGGCGCCGGCCCCCGATGACCTCGCCCACATCATCTACACCTCGGGCACCACCGGTGTCCCCAAAGGGGTGACCGTCACCCACCGCAACGTCACCCAACTGTTCGACTCGCTCGACGCCGGCCTGGAGCTGGCGCCGGGACAGGTGTGGACGCAGTGTCACTCCTATGCCTTTGACTTCTCGGTGTGGGAGATCTGGGGCGCGTTGTTGTTTGGTGGGCGGCTGGTGGTGGTGCCCGAGTCGGTGGCCCGCTCACCGGAAGACTTCCACGCCTTACTGGAGGCTGAACAAGTCAGCGTGCTGACCCAGACCCCGTCTGCGGTGGGGGTGCTCTCCCCTGAGGGTTTGGGATCGGCGGCGTTGGTGATCGGCGCTGAGCCCTGCCCGGCCGAGCTGGTGGACCGGTGGGCGCCCGGGCGGGTGATGATCAACGTCTACGGCCCCACCGAGACGACGATGTGGGCGTCCAAGAGTGCGCCGCTGACACCGGGGTCGGGTGCGCCGCCGATCGGCTCGCCGGTGTCGGGGGCGGCCTTTTTTGTGCTGGATAAGTGGTTGCGGGCGGTGCCGGCGTGTGTGGTCGGTGAGTTGTATGTGGCCGGTCGCGGGGTGGGGGTTGGGTATGTGCGCCGGTCCGGCTTGACGGCGTCGCGGTTTGTGGCCTGCCCGTTCGGGGAGCCCGGGGCGCGGATGTATCGCACCGGGGATCTGGTGTGGTGGGGCGCTGATGGGCAGCTGCGGTATGTGGGGCGCGCCGATGAGCAGGTCAAGATCCGTGGCTATCGCATCGAGCTGGGTGAGGTCCAGGCGGCGTTGGCCGGGCTGGATGGGGTGGAGCAGGCGGTGGTGATCGCCCGCGAGGACCGCCCCGGCGACAAGCGTCTGGTGGGCTATGTGACCGGGACGGCAGACCCGGCCGGAGTGCGCGCCGCGCTGGCCGAGCGGCTACCGCCATATATGATCCCGGCCGCGGTGGTGGTCTTGGCGGCGCTGCCGCTGACACCCAACGGCAAACTCGACACCCGGGCCCTGCCGGCACCGGAATACCAGGATGCCGATCGTTACCGCGCCCCGGCCACTCCGGTCGAGGAGATCCTGGCCGGCATTTACGCCCAGGTGCTCGGGCTAGGGCGGGTCGGGGTCGACGACTCGTTTTTCGAGCTGGGTGGGGACAGCATTTTGTCGATGCAGGTGGTGGCGCGGGCCCGTGCCGCCGGCCTGCTGTGTCGGCCGCGCGACATCTTCGTCGAGCAGACCGTGGCCCGGTTGGCCCGGGTGGCCGGGGTGACGGACGGTGCGGCTGGCCCGGTCGATGAGGGCATCGGGCAGGTGGTCGCGACCCCGATCATGCGCTGGCTGGAAAGTGTCGATGGCCCGGTTGATCAGTTCAACCAGACGATGGTGGTGCAGGCCCCTGCGGGGGTGACCCAGGCCGACGTGGTGGTGGTGTTGCAGGCCTTGCTGGATCGGCATGCCATGTTGCGGCTGCGCGTCGATGACGATGGTGTGGGGGGGTGGTCGTTACGGGTGCCCGAGGCGGGGTCGGTGGATGCGCGCGGGTGCCTGCAGTCGGTGGAGGTGTTGTCCGATGAGGCGGTGGTGGGGGCCCGGTCGCGGTTGAACCCGGCTACCGGGGTGATGCTGAGCGCGTTGTGGGTGGCTGACACCGGCCAGTTGGTGTTGATCATTCACCATTTGGCCGTCGACGGGGTGTCGTGGCGGATTGTGCTGGAGGACCTCAACATCGCCTGGGCCCAGCATCACGGCGGGCAGCCGGTGGTGTTGCCGGCGCCGGGGACGTCGTTTGCCCGGTGGGCGGCGCTGCTGAGTGAGCATGCGCGCGCCGCGGCGGTGGTGGAGCAGGCCGAGGCGTGGCGGCAGGTGGCGGCGACCCCGGCCGCGCTGCCGGCGGTGCAGCCTGCGGTGGATACGTTTGCCACTGCGGGGCAGTTGTCGGTGTCGCTGGATGCCCAGACCACTCGGATGCTGCTGGGTGAGGTGCCGGCGGCGTTTCATGCCGGGGTGAACGACATTCTGTTGATCGCGTTCGGGTTGGCGTGGGCGCAGTTTTTGGGCAGCGGCGGTGCGCCGATCGGCATCGATGTGGAGGGTCATGGGCGCCACGAGGAGCTGGGCGCCGAGGTGGACTTGTCGCGCACGGTGGGGTGGTTTACCACCAAGTACCCGGTGGCGTTGGCGGTGGGGGGGTTGTCCTGGGGGCAGGTGGTGGCCGGTGAGGCGGCGCTGGGGGCGATGGTCAAGGACGCCAAAGAGCAGCTTCGGGCCCTGCCGGATCCCCTGAGCTACGGTGTGTTGCGCTATCTGAACACCGATGTGGATCTGGCCGGGTCTGACCCGGTGATCGGGTTTAACTACCTGGGGCGGCTGGGCGGCTCGGCCGACGTGTCCGGTGATCTGTGGCGGGTCTGCCAGGAAGGCTTGTCGCTTACCGGCGCCAGCGCGGCTATGCCCATGGCGTTGGCGCACACCGTGGAGCTCAACGCCGGCACCGTTGACACCGACACCGGCCCGCACCTGCACGCCGCCTGGACGTGGGCGCCCTCGGCGCTGGATCGCGCGCAGGTCAGCCGGCTGAGCCGGTTGTGGTTTGAGGCCCTGGCCGGGATCTGCGCGCATGTGCGCGGTGGTGGGGGCGGGTTGACCCCGTCGGATATCGCGCCTGCCCGGCTGAGCCAGCAGCAGCTCGACGAGCTGTGCGGGCAGTACCGGATCGCTGACGTGTTGCCGTTGACCCCCCTGCAGCAGGGGCTGCTGTTTCACGCCAGCACCGCGCAGGGCAACGGCGACGATGTGTATGCGGTACAGCTGGATTTCACCGTGACCGGCCCGCTTGACCCGCACCGGCTGCGCGAGGCGGTGCACACGGTGGTGACCCGGCATCCGCACCTGGTGGCCCGATTCTGCGACCGGTTCGACGAGCCGGTGCAGATCATCCCGGCTGATCCGGTGGCGCCGTGGCGGTATGTCGACCTTAGTGCCGGCGACCTGGACCTCGATGAGCAGGTCCAGCGGGTGTGTGCTGCCGAGCGCGCCGCGGTGTGCGATCTGGCCGACCGGCCGGCCTTTCGGGCGGCGTTGATCCGTACCGCAGCAGATCGGCACCGGTTTGTGCTGACTAATCACCACATCGTGTTGGATGGCTGGTCGCTGCCGATCCTGCTGCGGGAAATCTTCGCCGGCTATTACGGGCAGCGGCTGCCCGCGGCGGTCTCGTATCGCAGGTTTGTGACCTGGCTGGCCGATCGGGATCCCGGTGCCGCCCGCGCGGTGTGGCGCGAGGTGTTGGCCGGTTTTGACACCCCCACCTTGGTGGGTCCGCCGGGCCGGTTGGGGCTGGGGCGGCGAGGCGTGGAATCGTTTCGGGTGTCCGAGGCGACCACGCGGGCCCTTGGCGAGCTGGCGCGCTCGCGCCACACCACCGTCAACACCGTGTTGCAGGGCGCCTTCGCGCAGCTGCTGACCTCGCTGACCGGCCAGCATGATGTCGTCTTCGGCACCGCGGTCTCGGGGCGGCCGGCCGAGGTGGCCGGCGCGGACTCGATGGTGGGCCTGTTGCTCAACACGGTGCCGGTGCGGGCGACCATCACGCCGGCAACCACCATCGCCGACCTGCTCGACCAGCTGCAACGCGCCCACAACGACACACTCGAGCACCAGCACCTGGCGCTTAGCGAGATCCACCGCGTCACCGGTCACGAACAGCTGTTCGACACGCTTTTCGTGTACGAAAACTACCCGATCGACACCGGCGCGTTGGTGGGTGTCCACGAGTTGGCGATCACCGAGTTCAGCAGCCGCGAATACAACCACTACCCGCTGACGGTGGTGGCCGCCCCGGGCCGCGAACTGGGCCTTCGGGTCGAATTCGACACCGACGTGTTCGACGCGGCCAGCATCGAGGCGCTGATCGAGCGATTCCAGTGGGTGTTGGTGGCCATGACCGCCGATCCGGGGCGGCGGTTGTCGTCGATGGATGTGCTCGATGCCAATGAACACGCTCGGCTGGATGAGGTCGGCAACCGGGCGGTGTTGACCCAGCCGGTGACCGAGGTGTCGGTTCCGGTGTTGTGGGCTGCGCAGGTGGCGCGTGCCCCGGAGGCGGTGGCGATCAGCTGCGAGGGCCACTCAATGACGTACCGGGAGGTCGAGGAGGCGGCTAACCGGTTGGCGCATCTTTTGGCCGGCCAGGGTGTGGGCCCGGGGCAGTGTGTGGCGCTGCTGTGTTCCCGTTCGGCGCAGGCGATCGTGGCAATCCTGGCGGTGCTGAAAACCGGGGCGGCCTATCTGCCGATCGACCCGGCGCACCCGGCGGCGCGGATCGGCTTCATGCTCGCCGACGCCGCGCCGATCGCCGCGGTCACCACCACCGGGCTGGCCGACCGGCTGGACGGACACGACCTGCTGGTCATCGATGTCGACGACCCCCGCATCCCCAGCTACCCGTGTGCGGGCTTGCCGGCGCCGGCCCCCGAGGACATCGCCTACATCCTCTACACCTCGGGCACCACCGGCGCCCCCAAGGGGGTGGCCGTCACCCACCACAACGTCACCCAGCTGCTCGACCCACTCGACGCCGGCCTGCCGCCGGAACAGGTTTGGACGCAGTGTCACTCCTATGCCTTCGACTTCTCGGTGTGGGAGATCTTCGGTGCGCTGTTGCACGGTGGGCGGCTGGTGGTGGTGCCCGAGTCGGTGGCGGGCTCACCGGACGACTTCCACGACGTGCTGGTTGCTGAACACGTCAGCGTGCTCACCCAGACCCCGTCTGCGGTGGATGCGCTGTCCCCTGAGGGTTTGGGATCGGCGGCGTTACTGGTCGGCGGTGAGCCCTGCCCGGCCGAGGTGGTGGACCGGTGGGCGCCCGGGCGGGTGATGATCAACGCCTACGGCCCGACCGAGACCACGGTGTATGCGGCGATGAGCGCGCCGCTGACACCGGGGTCGGGGGTGCCGCCGATCGGCTCGCCGGTGTCAGGGGCAGGGTTGTTTGTGCTGGATGGGTGGTTGCGCCCAGTGCCCGCCGGGGTGGTCGGGGAATTGTATGTGGCCGGCGCCGGGGTGGCGTGTGGGTATGTGGGCCGGGCGGGGTTGACGGCGTCGCGGTTTGTGGCCTGCCCGTTCGGGGGGCCCGGGGCGCGGATGTATCGCACCGGGGATCTGGTGTGGTGGGGCGCCGATGGGCAGCTGCGGTATGTCGGGCGCGCCGATGAGCAGGTCAAGATCCGCGGGTATCGCATCGAGCTGGGGGAAGTCCAGGCCGCACTGGCCGGGCTGGACGGGGTGGAGCAGGCGGTGGTGATCGCCCGCGAGGACCGCCCCGGCGACAAACGCCTGGTGGGCTATGTCACCGGGACAGCAGACCCGGCCGAGGTGCGCGCCGCGCTGGCCGAGCGGCTCCCGGCCTATATGGTGCCGGCCGCGGTGGTGGTGATCGACGCGCTGCCCTTGACGGTCAACGGCAAACTCGACAGGCGCGCCCTGCCGGCACCCGAACATCACGACACCGGTGGTGGGTATCGCGCTCCAGCCAGCCCCACCGAGAAGGTCCTGGCCGGCATCTACGCCCAGGTGCTGGGTGTGGAGCGGGTCGGGGTCGATGAGTCGTTTTTCGACCTGGGCGGGGATTCGCTGTTGGCGATGCGCCTGGTCGCCAAGGTCAACACAGCCCTGGATGCCCGCCTTCCGGTGCGCACCTTATTCGACGCGCCGTCCGTTAGCAGCTTGAGTCAGCGGCTGCGTAGAGATGGCAGTTCGGTGGAAATAGTTCCCGTTGCGACCTTCAAGGACGGTACCGGGGTTCCGCTGTTCTGCATTCATCCGGCTAGTGGGCTTAGCTGGGGATATCGGGCTCTGGGCAATTATTTGGATTGCCCGATTATCGGAATTAACCAAATCCCGCAAAATGGCGAAGCTGAACCTGGATCAGTTCGCAGCATGGCAGAAAGCTATGCAGACAGGCTCCAAGCGCTCTATCCTACCGGACCCTATAATCTTCTTGGCTGGTCTTTTGGAGGCATCGTCGCGCATGAGCTCGCCATTGAGCTTCGTCGACGCGGATACGCAGTCCAGCGTCTTATACTCCTGGAAGCTGTACTCAATGACAACGGCAGCATCGCCGTAAGAAACCAGGCTTTAGACGAGAGTCAAATCCTGGAAGAAATCCTGGGGTCCATTCGGATAGATATTCCAGAAGACTCCAAGCCTCTTACCTGCCGGAAGGCGGAGCATCTAATTCGCCAACGAGAAGAGGCAATGGGAATTGCTCTTCCATCCAAACAGGTCCGGGAATTTCTGGAGTTCTTTGTTCGAAACATGGAGGCTAGCGCATTGCATCATTCAGAACACGTACCTGGTGTGTTTGATGGTGATATGGTCATATTCTCCGCTGCACGACGTGAGAGTGATTCATCTCGTCTACAAAGTTGGCGGCCTTATGTTGCTGGCGACATTACAGAGTACTCGGTCGACTGCACACATGAAGACATGCTGACTGCCGAATCACTCAGCCTGTATGGCCAACAACTCAAACTTTCATTAGAAGCTTAAGGCGGCGTTGCGGTGAAGGAGAGGTTGTCCCGGTCTTCGCGGAATTTGCGGTGGCGGTGCCCCACCTGAGCCTTGCCGCATGATAGGTCTCGGGTGGTCCGAGCAAAGAACACCCACAAGAAAGGGGACCGCTACGAAGACCGTACCGACTGTTCGTGTAGCCGACAGCACCGACGCCACGCTGGGTGCTCAGGTGGTCGACGGGTTTGAGACCTATCACGTGATGAACCCGCACGACGACGGTATCGGATTCGATGAGTATGTCGACTGGCTGATCGAGGCCGGTTGTCCGATCCAGCGCATCGGTAACTTTGGGGAGTGGGTGCAGCGGTTTGAGACCGCCCTGCGTGCCCTGCCGGATCGACAGCGCGAGCACTCGGTGCTGGAGGTGTTGTTGTTGCTGTTGCGCAATTCCAGGGATTTGCAGCCTGCAGAGCCGAGCCGTGGGGCCTTCGCGCCGGCCGAGCGGTTCCGTGCTGCGGTGCAAGAAGCCAAAATCGGGCCCGACAATGACATCCCGCACGTCTCGGCGCCGGTCATCATCAAATTACGTCACCGACTTGCAACGGCTCGGACTGCTCTAGCCCGCTTGAAGAAACTCCAAACCGCACACGGCCCATCGACAATAAATTGTCGACCGGTAATGTTTTTGCGTCTGACCCGAGTTGGCTCAAATTAGTGGCGGATGAATTGCGGTCATTTCCACAGGTAAATCGCTGAGATCGCCGAACATCGGCTGTGTCACGCATGCCCGGCTTTTCGGGGCGAGCGACGCAGTGCAGAGGTACAGGCGTGGCGATCGGACTGAATAATATTATGCGTCAATAGCTTTGGTCCCTCAACTGGTCGTTGAAGAACAGTGTGGAGAACCATCGCCAGGCCGACGCAATAGGAGACAAAGCTGCCGCCGAGGCGGTCTTCGCGGTGCGAACGTGGAGCGCCAAGGTAGCTTCCGATCCGGAATTAGTGCGCAAATTTTGCCGATTCCGACCACAAAACAGCAGGTCAACGCGCCGCTGGAACGCCAGAGCGCGAAACGTGAGCCAAGTCAGGTCTGAGTTCGCCGCAGTCGCAATGTCACCTCGAAGTCGCGTGGAGAGGCCTGTGCCTGCCAGTAGCGAAACGCCACCAAGCCAAACCCATTGCTGCAGGCCACAGCACCGGAGGTGACCAGCGCCGGAGCCTGCGCCGCGTACCACCTGGGCTGTGTCAGCAGTCCTGACAGGTCACATCAGTAACTTTGTCGAAACCCCGGGCCGACCGTGTTGGACTCCAGTACCGTTTCGAACTATTCCACTCATGAGACGGTCTGGAGAATTGGTGAGCATCAATCCGTTCGACGACGACGATGGCAGTTTTTTCGTCTTGGTCAACGACGAGGAGCAACACAGTCTGTGGCCGGCCTTCGCCGATGTTCCCGTCGGCTGGCGGGTGGTGTACGGCGAAGCGGACCGCGCTGCGTGTCTGGACTACATCGAACAGAACTGGACCGATATACGACCGAAGAGTCTGCGCGAGAGGCTCGCAGCGGGCCGGGAGGTTGATACGTAGACCCTGTGGGTTGGGGGAGTCGAGTGGAGCTTGATGACCGGGCGCTTCCGCTGACGCGCGGACAGCTAGACATATGGCTTGCGCAGGAAACGGGTCACTCCGGTACGGAGTGGCAGCTGGGCTTTTTCGTGCGAATCGAGGGCAGGGTAGATCGTGGTGCCCTTGAGTGGGCGATCCGCCGGGTGATACGAGAGGCCGAACCAGTCAGGGCCGCCTGCTTCGGGGTGGATGGCCAGGTTTTCCAACGGGCGATCGATTACCCGGATGCCGAGCTGGCCTTCTATGACCTGAGCGGCTCAGACCATGCCGTGCAGGAAGCCCATGAGATGGCATTATCGATCCAACGCACGCCAATGCCGTTGGCTGGCCCGCTGTTTCGATTTGCATTGTTTCGGACGCGGCGTGATGAATTCTACTGGTTCGCGTGCTGCCACCACATAGTCATAGACACATCCGGCGTTGCGCTGGTTGGCCATCGGATTGCATCTATCTACTCTGCAATTGTTTCTGGCGCACCCATTCCTGCTGCTGTCTTCGGCTCGTTGCAGGACTTGGTTGACTGCGAGTTGGCATACGAGGCGTCCACCGATTATCTGGATGATGAGGCTTATTGGACTCAGAATCTTCCCGCGGAAAGCGGAGGGGATTATCGGTTGCCCGACGCCGTGGGCGAGCGTGATCCGTGGCCTTCGGCGCCGGTTGGATTGGACCCTGGGGTCCTTCGCCGAGTTGACGAGTTATCCCGAGTGTGGGGCGTGCCTCGCACCTCGGTGATCACCGCGGCGTGCGCGCTGTTGGTGCGGGGGTGGTGCGCTGAGAGCTCGGAGGTGGTGCTGGATTTCCCGGTCAGCAGGCGAGTGCGTCCGGAGTCCAAGACGCTTCCCGGAATGGTGGCCGGGGTGGTGCCGCTGGTGTTGAGGGTTTCGCCGGGGTCGACGGTTGCCGGTTTTTGTGAGCATGTTGACACGCGAATACGAGAAGCGGTGCAGCATCAGCGGTTTGCGGTGCAGGCCCTGGAGCGCAAAGCCCGCGGCCCAGGGCAGCGAGCCTATCGGGTGAGCGTTAATTTCATCCCGGCTGCGTTTACGTTGCCCTTCGGTGGTGTCGCGGCGTGGGCGTCGTATACCAATTCTGGCGTCGTGGGCGGTTTTGGGTTGCTCTTCGCTAGCGACGGTGACCAGCTTTTTGTCAGCACGGCGGGTGCTGGGGGGCCGCTGTCGCATTTTGACGTCGCCGAGTTAGCGGGACGGTTGGAGCGGGTGTTGGCGGCGATGACCGCCGATCCGGGGCGGCGGCTCTCGTCGGTGGATCTGCTGGATGCCGGTGAGCACGCCGGGCTGGATGGGTGGGGTAATCGGGCGGTGTTGACCCAGCCAGTGACCACGCCGGTGTCGGTTCCAGCGTTGTTCGCCGCGCAGGTGGCGCGCACCCCGGCGGCGGTGGCGATCAGCTGTGGGGAGCAGTCGTGGACCTACCGGGAGCTGGATGAGGCGGCTAACCGGTTGGCGCATCTGCTGGCCGCTCATGGTGTGGGCCCGGGTGCGTGTGTGGCGCTGCTGTTTTCCCGTTCCGCTGAGGCGATCGTGGCGATTGTGGCGGTCCTGAAAACCGGGGCGGCTTATTTGCCGATCGACCCGGCGCTGCCGGCGGCCCGGATCGAGTTCATGCTCGCCGACGCCGCGCCGATCGCCGCTATCACCACCACCGGGTTGCGTGCGCGGCTGGACGGGCATGACCTTGTGGTGGTCGATGTCGACGACCCCGCTGTTGAGGCCCAACCCAGCACCGCATTGCCGGGGCCGGCCCCCGAGGACATCGCCTACATCATCTACACCTCGGGCACCACCGGTGTCCCCAAGGGGGTGGCCGTCACCCACCACAACGTCACCCAGCTGCTCGGCTCGCCAGACGCCAGCCTGCCGCCGGGGCAGGTGTGGACGCAGTGTCATTCCTACGCCTTCGACGCCTCGGTCCGAGAGATCTGGGCTGCGCTTTTGCACGGTGAGCGGCTGGTGGTGGTGCCCGAGTCGGTGGCGGGCTCACCGGAAGACTTCCACGCCTTACTGGTCACTGAACAAGTCAACGTGCTCACCCAAACCTCGTCTGCCGTGGGGGTGCTATCGCCCGAGGGTTTGGGATCGGCGGCGTTGCTGGTGGGCGGTGAGGCTTGCCCGGCCGAGGTGGTGGACCGCTGGGCGCCCGGGCGGGTGATGCTCCACAGCTATGGCCCCACCGAGATCACAGTGTGTGCGTCCAGGAGTGCGCCGTTGACACCGGGGTCGGGGGCGCCGCCGATCGGGTCGCCGGTGTCGGGGGCGGCATTGTTTGTGCTGGATGGGTGGTTGCGGGCGGTGCCGACCGGTGTGGTTGGTGAGTTGTATGTGGCCGGTGCCGGGGTGGGGTGTGGCTATGTGCGCCGGGCCGGATTGACCGGGTCGCGGTTTGTGGCCTGCCCGTTTGGGGGGCCCGGGGCGCGGATGTATCGCACCGGGGATCTAGTGTGTTGGCGCGCTGATGGGCAGCTCCAGTTCGTGGGGCGTGCCGATGAGCAGGTCAAAATCCGCGGGTATCGCATCGAGCTGGGTGAGGTGCGCGCGGCGTTGGCCGGGCTGGATGGGGTGGAGCAGGCGGTGGTGATCGCCCGCGAGGACGGTCCCGGCGACAAGCGCCTGGTGGGTTATGTGACCGGGACAGCAGATCCGGCTGGGATACGCGCTCAGCTGGCCGAGCGGCTACCGGCGTACATGATCCCGGCGGCGGTGGTGGTTTTGCAGGCGCTGCCGCTGACACCCAACGGCAAACTCGACACCCGGGCCCTGCCGGCACCCGAATACACCGGTGGTGGATATCGCGCCCCGGCCAGCGCGGTCGAGGAGATTCTGGCCGGCATCTACGCCCGGGTGCTGGGTGTCGAGCGCGTCGGGGTCGATGAGTCATTTTTCGATTTGGGCGGGGATTCACTGTCGGCGATGCGCCTGATCGCGGCTATCAATACCTCACTGGATGCCGATCTTTCGGTGCGCGCCGTGTTCGAGGCGCCCACGGTTGCCCAGTTGGCGCCCCGTATCGGTGGGGGTGCGGGTCGGCTTGAGCCGTTGGTGGCCGGTGCGCGGCCCGCGGTGGTTCCGTTGTCGTTTGCCCAAAGCCGGTTGTGGTTCCTGGACCAGTTGTATGGGCCTTCACCGGTGTACAACATGGCGGTGGCGGTGCGGCTGTGCGGGCGGCTGGATGCCGATGCGCTGGGTGCCGCGCTGGCCGATGTGGTAGGCCGCCATGAGAGCCTGCGGACGCTGTTCCCCGCACCCGAGGGGATCCCTCGGCAGCTGGTGGTGCCGGTCGAGCGGGCCGATTTCGGCTGGCAGGTCGTGGATGCCAGCGCCTGGTCGGCGGCACGGCTGGGTGAGGCCCTCGACACCGCGGCGGGTCACCCGTTTGACCTGACAAGCGAGATCCCGTTGCGGGCACGGCTTTTCCGCGTCGCCGACGATGAGCATGTGCTGGTGGCCGTGGCCCACCATATCGGCGCCGACGGCTGGTCGGTGACCCCGCTGGTGGGTGATCTGGGGGTGGCGTATGCCAGCCGGTGTGCGGGGCGGGCCCCCGGCTGGGCCGATTTGGCGGTGCAGTATGTCGATTACACGCTGTGGCAGCGCGCGCAGCTGGGTGATCTCGAAGACTGCCACGGCCCCATCGCCGCGCAGCTGGCCTACTGGGAGGATGCCCTGGCCGGGATGCCCGAGCGCCTTCAGCTGCCCACCGATCGGCCCTATCCGCCGGTTGCGGACTATCGCGGCGCCAGGCTGGTGGTGGACTGGCCGGCGGAGCTGCAGCAGCGGGTGCGCGGGGTGGCGCGCGAGCACCACGCGACCAGCTTCATGGTGATCCAGGCCGCCCTGGCGGTGCTGCTGTCGAAGATCTGCGCCAGCAGCGAGGTGGCGGTGGGGTTCTCGATCGCCGGGCGGCGCGACCCGGCGCTGGATGAGCTGGTGGGGTTTTTCGTCAACACCTTGGTGCTGCGGGTCGATGTGGCCGGGGATCCCAGCTTTGCCGAGTTGTTGGCCCAGGTGCGAGGGCGCAGCCTGGCCGCCTACGAGCATCAAGACGTGCCCTTTGAGGTGCTGGTGGAGCGGCTCAACCCGACCCGAAGCCTGACTCATCACCCGCTGGTTCAGGTTTTGTTGGCCTGGCAGAACCTCCCCGGGCAAGACAATGACCCCGCCGCGCTGGCGTTAGGTGATCTGCAGGTCACGTCGATGCCGGTGGACACTCACAGCGCCCGCATGGATCTGGCGTTTTCCCTGGCCGAATGCTGGACCGACGCCGGTGAGCCCGCCGGGATCGGTGGGGCGGTGGAGTTTCGCACCGACGTGTTCGACGCGGAAAGCATCGAGGTGCTGATCGATCGGTTGGAGCGGGTGGTGGTGGCGATGACCGCCGACCCGGGGCGGCGGTTGTCGTCGATGGATCTGCTGGACGGGCAGGAGCATACCGGGCTGGATGGGTGGGGTAACCGGGCGGTGTTGACCCACCCCGCACCCACGCCGGTGTCGATTCCGGTGCTGTGGGCCGCTCAAGTCGCGCGCACGCCCGACGCAGTGGCAGTGACCTTCGAGGGCCGCTCAATGACGTACCGGGAGCTCGAGGAGGCGGCTAACCGGTTGGCGCACCTGCTGGGCGCTCATGGTGTGGGCCCCGGGGAGTGTGTGGGGCTGCTGTGTTCCCGTTCGGCTGAGGCGATCGTGGCGATTTTGGCGGTGCTCAAGACCGGGGCGGCTTATCTGCCGATCGACCCGGGGCTGCCGGCGGCCCGGATCGGGTTCATGCTCGCCGACGCCGCGCCGATCGCCGCGATCACCACCACCGGGCTGGCCGACCGGCTGGACGGGCATGACGTGCTGGTCATCGATGTCAACGACCCCGCTGTTGACACCCAACCCAGCACGGCACCACCAGCACCCGGCTCGGACAATATCGCCTACATCATCTATACCTCGGGCACCACCGGTGTACCCAAGGGGGTGGCGGTCACGCACCACAACGTGACCCAGCTGTTGGCTTCACTGGAAGCAAGGCTGACGCTGGGGCCGGGACAGGTGTGGTCGCAATGGCATTCATATGCCTTCGACGGCTCGGTGCACGAGATCTGGGGTGCGCTGCTGGGTGGTGGGCGATTGGTGGTGGTGCCCGAGTCGGTGGCGGGCTCACCGGAAGACTTTCACGCCTTGCTGGTTGCTGAACACGTCAGTGTCTTAATTCAGACCCCGTCCGCGGTGGGGATGTTGTCACCTCAGGGTTTGGGATCGGCGGCGTTGGTGGTGGGCGGTGAGGCTTGTCCGGCCGAGGTGGTGGATCGGTGGGCGCCCGGGCGGGTGATGATCAATGCCTACGGCCCGACCGAGACCACGGTGGATGTGGCCTTGAGTGCGCCGTTGACGGCGGGGTCGGGGGTGGTGCCGATTGGTGCGCCGGTGTCGGGGGCGGCGTTGTTTGTGCTGGATGGGTGGTTGCGGGCGGTGCCGGCCGGTGTGGTTGGTGAGTTGTATGTGGCCGGTGCCGGGGTGGGGTGTGGGTATTGGCGGCGGGCGGGGTTGACCGGGTCGCGGTTTGTGGCGTGTCCGTTTGGGGGGCCGGGGGCGCGGATGTATCGCACCGGGGATCTGGTGTGGTGGGGCGCTGATGGGCAGCTGCGGTATGTGGGGCGCGCCGATGAGCAGATCAAGATCCGCGGGTATCGCATCGAACTCGGTGAGATACAGGCAGCCCTTGCCGGGCTCGATGGGGTGGAGCAGGCGGTGGTGATCGCCCGCGAAGACCGCCCCGGTGATAAGCGCCTGGTGGGGTATATCACCGGGACAGCAGACCCGGCTGCGGCGCGCGCCGCGCTGGCTGAGCAGCTGCCGTCGTATATGGTGCCGGCCGCGGTGGTGGTGGTGCTGGCGTTGCCGTTGACGGTCAACGGCAAACTCGACACCCGCGCCCTGCCGGCACCGGAGTACCAAGATGCCGATCGGTACCGCGCTCCGGCCACCCCTACCGAGGAGATGCTGGCCGGGATCTATGCCCAGGTGCTCGGTGTCGAGCGGGTCGGGGTCGAGGACTCATTCTTCGACCTCGGCGGGAATTCGCTGTCGGCGATGCGGGTGATCGCCAAGATCAACACCGGCCTGGATGCCGGCCTTTCGGTGCGCGCCTTGTTCGAGGCGTCCACGGTTGCCCAGTTGGCGCCGCGTATTGGTGGGGATGGGGGTGGGCTGGCGCCGTTGGTGGCCGGTGCGCGGCCCGCGGTGGTTCCGTTGTCGTTTGCCCAAAGCCGGTTGTGGTTCCTGGACCAGTTGCAGGGGCCTTCACCGGTGTACAACATGGCGGTGGCGGTGCGGCTGGACGGGCGGCTTGATGCCACCGCGTTGGGTGCCGCGCTGGCCGATGTGGTGGGCCGCCATGAGAGCCTGCGCACGCTGTTCCCGGCACCCGACGGGATCCCCCGGCAGCTGGTGGTGCCCGTCGAGCGGGCCGACTTCGGCTGGGACGTCGTCGATGCCACCCGATGGCCGGAACGCCGGCTGGGTGAGGCCATCGAGGAAACGGCGCGTCACAGTTTTGACCTGGCAGCCGAGATCCCGTTGCGGGCACGGCTTTTCCGCGTCACCGACGAGGAGCACGTGCTGGTGGCCGTGGTGCACCATATCGCCGCCGATGGCTGGTCGATCACCCCGCTGATCCGTGATCTGGGGGTGGCCTATGCCAGCCGGTGCGCGGGGCAGGCCCCCGACTGGGCTGATTTGGCGGTGCAGTATGTCGATTACACGCTGTGGCAGCGCGCGCAGCTGGGTGATCTGGACGACAGCGACAGCCGCATCGCCGCGCAGCTGGCCTACTGGGAGCAGGCCCTGGCCGGGATGCCCGAGCGCCTTCAGCTGCCCACCGATCGGCCCTATCCGCTGGTGGCTGATTATCGCGGCGCGCGGGTGGTGGTGGACTGGCCGGCCGAGCTGCAGCAGCAGGTGCGCGGGGTGGCTCGCGAGCACAACGCGACCAGTTTCATGGTGATGCAGGCCGCCCTGGCGGTGCTGCTGGCCACGATCAGCGCCAGCCCCGAGGTGGCGGTGGGGTTCCCGATCGCCGGGCGCCGCGACCCGGCGCTGGATGAGTTGGTGGGGTTTTTCGTCAACACCTTGGTGCTGCGGGTGGATCTGGCCGGGGATCCCACTGTGGCCGAGCTGTTGGCCCAGGTGCGCGGGCGCAGCCTGGCCGCCTACGAGCATCAAGATGTGCCCTTTGAGGTGCTGGTGGAGCGGCTCAACCCGACCCGATCCTTGGCCCATCACCCGCTGGTTCAGGTGTTGTTGGCCTGGCAGAACTTCGCCGGGCACGACAATGATCTCGCCGCCGGGTTGGCGTTGGGGGATCTGCAGGTCACGCCGCTGCCGGTGGACACCCGCACCGCCCGCATGGATCTGACGTTTTCGTTGGCCGAACGCTGGACCCAGGCCGGTGAGCCCGCCGGGATCAGGGGGGCGGTGGAGTTTCGCACCGACGTGTTCGACGCGGCCAGCATCGAGGCGCTGATCGAGCGGTTGCAGCGGGTGGTGGTGGCCATGACCGCCGATCCCACCCGGCGGCTGTCGTCGATGGATCTGCTCGACGAGCAGGAGCATGCCCGGCTGGATGGATGGGGTAACCGGGCGGTGTTGACCCAGCCCGCACCCGCGGCGGTGTCGATTCCAGCGTTGTTCGCCACGCAGGTGGCGCGCACCCCCGAGGCGGTGGCGATCAGCTGTGGGGAGCGGTCGTGGACCTATCGCGAGGTTGAGGAGGCCGCCAACCGGTTGGCGCACCTTTTGGCCGGCCAGGGTGTGGGCCCGGGGCAGTGTGTGGCGCTGCTGTGTTCCCGTTCGGCTGAGGCGATCGTGGCGATGCTGGCGGTTTTGAAGACCGGGGCGGCCTATCTGCCGATCGACCCGGCGCTGCCGACGGTGCGGATCGGATTCATGATCGCCGACGCCGCGCCGATCGCCGCTCTCACCACCACTGGGCTGGCCGACCGGCTGGACGGGTGTGGCCTGCTGGTCATCGATGTCGAGGATCCCCGCATCCCCGGCTATCCGTGTACGGGCTTGCCGGCGCCGGCCCCCGATGACATCGCCTACATGATCTACACCTCGGGCACCACCGGTGCCCCCAAGGGGGTGGCGATCACCCACCACAATGTCACCCAGCTGCTGGCGTCACTGGACGCCGACCTGGAGCTGGCGGGGCAGGTGTGGACGCAGTGTCACTCGTATGCCTTCGACTACTCGGTGTGGGAGATCTTCGGTGCGCTGTTGCACGGTGGGCGGCTGGTGGTGGTGCCCGAGTCGGTGGCCCGCTCATCAGAAGACCTGCACGCCTTACTGGTCACTGAACACGTCAGCGTGTTAAGCCAGACGCCTGCGGCGTTTTATGCGCTGCAAAGCGCCGACGCGCTCCAGCCCCAGCTGGGACCTCAGCTGAAGCTTCAGGCTGTGGTGTTGGGCGGTGAAGCGCTGGAACCCCAGCGTCTTGGGACGTGGCTGCACAACCACCCGGGGCCACCGCGGCTGATCAACATGTATGGCATCACCGAGACGACGGTGCATGCTTCGTTTCGGGAGATCGTCGCCGGCGACGCCGACAGTCATGCCAGCCCGATCGGGGTGCCGTTGGCCCATCTTGGCTTTTTTGTGCTGGATGGGTGGTTGCGGGCGGTGCCGGCGGGGGTGGTCGGGGAGTTGTATGTGGCCGGTGCCGGGGTGGGGTATGGGTATTGGCGTCGGGCGGGGTTGACCGGGTCGCGGTTTGTGGCGTGTCCGTTCGGGGGGCCGGGGGCGCGGATGTATCGCACCGGGGATTTGGTGTGGTGGGGCGCTGATGGGCAGCTGCGGTATGTGGGGCGCGCCGATGAGCAGGTCAAGATCCGCGGGTATCGCATCGAGCCGGGTGAGGTGCGCGCGGCACTGGCTGGGCTGGATGGGGTGGAGCAGGCGGTGGTGATCGCCCGCGAGGACCGCCCCGGCGATAAGCGCCTGGTGGGCTATGTGACCGGGACGGCGGACCCGGCCGAGATGCGCACCGCGCTGGCCGAGCGGCTGCCGGCGTACATGGTGCCGGCGGCGGTGGTGGTGGCGGCGCTGCCGTTGACGGTCAACGGCAAACTCGACACCCGGGCCCTGCCGGCACCGGAGTACCGGGATGGCGGCGGTGGTTATCGCGCCCCGGCCAGTGCGGTCGAGGAGATCTTGGCCGGCATCTATGCCCAGGTGCTGGGGCTGGAGCGGGTCGGGGTCGACGACTCGTTTTTCGAGCTGGGTGGGGACAGCATTTTGTCGATGCAGGTGGTGGCGCGGGCCCGTGCCGCGGGCCTGGTGTGCCGGCCGCGCGATATTTTCGTCGAGCAGACCGTGGCCCGGCTGGCCCGGGTGGCCGGGGTGACGGACGGTGCGGGCGGGCTGGTCGATGAGGGTGTCGGGCCGGTGGTGGCCACCCCGATCATGTGCTGGCTGGCCGGCGTGGAGGGCCCGGCCGAGCAGTTCAACCAGACGGTGCTGGTGCAGGCGCCCGCGGGGGTGACCCAGGCCGACGTGGTGGTGGTGTTGCAGGCCTTGCTGGATCGGCATGCCATGCTGCGGCTGCGCGTCGATGACGACGGTGTGGGGGGGTGGTCGCTTCGGGTGCCCGAGGTGGGGTCGGTGGATGCGCGCGGGTGCCTGCAGTCGGTGGAGGTGTTGTCCGATGAGGCGGTGGTGGGGGCCCGGTCGCGGTTGAACCCGGCTACCGGGGTGATGCTGAGCGCGTTGTGGGTGGCTGACACCGGCCAGTTGGTGTTGATCATTCACCATTTGGCCGTTGACGGGGTGTCGTGGCGGATTTTGCTGGAGGACCTCAACATCGCGTGGGCCCAGCATCACGGCGGGCAACCGGTGGCGTTGCCGGCGCCGGGGACGTCGTTTGCCCGGTGGGCGGCGCTGCTGGCTGAGCATGCGCGCCGCCCGGAAATCGTGGGCCAGGCCGAGGCGTGGCGGCAGGTGGCGGCGACCCCGGCCCCGTTGCCCGCGGTGCAGCCTGCGGTGGATACGTTTGCCACTGCCGGGCAGTTGGTGGTGTCGCTGGATGTCGAGACCACCCGGATGCTTTTGGGTGAGGTGCCGGCGGCGTTTCATGCCGGGGTGAACGACATTCTGTTGATCGCGTTCGGGTTGGCGTGGGCGCAGTTTTTGGGCAGCGGCGGTGCGCCGATCGGCATCGATGTGGAGGGTCATGGGCGCCACGAGGAGCTGGGCGCCGAGGTGGACTTGTCGCGCACGGTGGGGTGGTTTACCACCAAGTACCCGGTGGCGTTGGCGGTGGGGGGGTTGTCCTGGGGGCAGGTGGTGGCCGGTGAGGCGGCGCTGGGGGCGATGGTCAAGGACGCCAAGGAGCAGCTTCGGGCCCTGCCGGATCCCCTGAGCTACGGTGTGTTGCGCTACCTGAACACCGATGTGGATCTGGCCGGGTCTGACCCGGTGATCGGGTTTAACTACCTGGGGCGGCTGGGCGGCACGGCCGACGTGTCCGGTGATCTGTGGCGGGTCTGCCAGGAAGGCTTGTCGCTCACCGGCGCCAGCGCGGCTATGCCCATGGCGTTGGCGCACACCGTGGAGCTCAACGCCGGCACCGTCGACACCGACACCGGCCCGCACCTGCACGCCGCCTGGACGTGGGCGCCCTCGGCGCTGGATCGCGCGCAGGTCAGCCGGCTGAGCCGGTTATGGTTTGAGGCCCTGGCCGGGATCTGCGCGCATGTGCGCGGTGGTGGGGGCGGGTTGACCCCGTCGGATATCGCGCCTGCCCGGCTGAGCCAGCAGCAGCTCGACGAGCTGTGCCAGCGATATGAGATCGCCGATATTTTGCCGTTGACCCCCCTGCAGCAGGGGCTGCTGTTTCATGCCAGCACCGCGCAGGGCAACGGCGACGATGTGTATGCGGTGCAGCTGGATTTCACCGTGACCGGCCCGCTTGACCCGCACCGGCTGCGTGAGGCGGTGCACACGGTGGTGACCCGGCATCCGCACCTGGCAGCCCGATTCTGCGACCGGTTCGACGAGCCGGTGCAGATCATCCCGGCTGATCCCGTGACGCCGTGGCGGTATGTCGAGCTGGACGCCGGTGTCGACGTTGATGAGCAGATCCAGCGGGTGTGTGCTGCCGAGCGCGCCGCGGTGTGCGATCTGGCCGACCAGCCGGCCTTTCGGGCCGCTTTGATCTGCATCGCAGCAGACCGGCACCGGTTTGTGCTGACTAATCACCACATCGTGTTGGATGGCTGGTCGCTGCCGATCCTGCTGCGCGAAATATTCGCCAGCTATCACGGGCAGCGGCTGCCCGCGGCCGCGTCGTATCGCAGGTTTGTGACCTGGGTGGCCGGTCGGGATCGCGCTGCCGCCCACGCGGCGTGGCGCGAGGTGTTGGCCGGTTTTGGCACCCCTACCTTGGTGGGTCCGCCGGGCCGGTTGGGGCTGGGGCGGCGAGGCGTGGAATCGTTTCGGGTGTCTGCCGAGACCACGCGGGCCCTTGGCGAGCTGGCGCGCTCTTGCCACACCACCGTCAACACCGTGCTGCAGGGCGCCTGGGCGCAGCTGCTGTGCTGGCTAACCGGCCAGCACGATGTCGCCTTCGGCACCGCGGTCTCGGGGCGGCCGGCCGAGGTGGCCGGCGCGGACTCGATGGTGGGCCTGTTGCTCAACACGGTGCCGGTGCGGGCCAACATCACCGCGGCAACCACCACCGCGGACCTGCTCGACCAGCTGCAACACGGCCACGCCCATACGCTCGAGCACCAGCACCTGGCGCTTAGCGAGATCCACCGCGTCACCGGTCACGAACAGCTGTTCGACACCCTGTTCGTGTACGAAAACTACCCGATCGACACCACCGCGTTGTCGGGCGTCCACGAGTGGGCCATCACCGAAATCACCGGCCGCGAATACAACCACTACCCGCTTACACTGCAAGCCCTGCCGGGCCGCGAACTGGGCCTTCGCGTCGAATTCGACACCGATGTGTTCGACGCGGCCAGCATCGAGGCGCTGATCGAGCGATTCCAGTGGGTGGTGGTGGCCATGACCGCCGACCCAGGGCGGCGGTTGTCGTCGATGGATCTGCTCGACGAGCAAGAGCATGCCGGGCTGGATGGGTGGGGTAATCGGGCGGTGTTGACCCAGCCCGCGACGCCGGTGTCGGTTCCGGTGTTGTTCGCCGCACAAGTGGCCCAGACACCGGACGAGGTGGCGCTGGTGTGCGGCGGGTGTTCGTGGACCTATCGCGAGCTGGAGGAGGCCGCCAACCGGTTGGCGCGTTTGCTGGCCGCTCATGGGGTGGGCCCGGGGCAGTATGTGGCGCTGCTGTTTTCCCGTTCCGTCGAGGCGATCGTGGCGATGGTGGCGGTTTTGAAAACTGGGGCGGCTTACCTGCCGATCGACCCGGCGGTGCCGGCAGCTCGGATGGAGTTCATGCTCACCGACGCCGCGCCGATCGCCGCGATCACCACCACGGACCTGCGCCCGCGGCTAGACGGCTGCGACCTGCTAGTCATTGATGTCGAAGACCCCCGCATCCCCAGCCAGCCGTGTGCGGGCTTGCCGGCGCCGGCCCCCGATGACATCGCCTACATCATCTACACCTCGGGCACCACCGGCACCCCGAAGGCCGTGGCCATCACCCACCACAACATCACCCAGCTGCTGGAGTCACTGGACGCCAGGCTGGCACCGGGGCAGGTGTGGACGCAGTGGCACTCCTTGGCCTTCGACGTCTCGGTGTGGGAGATCTGGGGCGCGCTTTTGTACGGTGGGCGGCTAGTGGTGGTGCCCGAGTCGGTGGCCCGCTTACCGGACGACTTCCACAGATTGCTGGTCACCGAACACGTCAGCATGCTCGTCCAGACGCCGTCGGCGGTGGGGATGTTATCGCCGCAGGGGTTGGAGTCGGTGACGTTGATGGTGGGAAGTGAGGCCTGCCCGGCCGAGGTGGTGGATCGGTGGGCGCCCGGGCGGGTGATGATCAACGCCTACGGCCCGACCGAGACCACGATGTGTGTGGCGGTGAGTGCGCCGCTGAGGGCGGGGTCGGGGGCGCCGCCGATCGGCTCGCCGGTGTCGGGGGCGGCCTTTTTTGTGCTGGATGGGTGGTTGCGGCCGGTGCCGGCGGGGGTGGTTGGTGAGTTGTATGTGGCCGGTGCCGGGGTGGGGTGTGGGTATGTGCGCCGGGCGGGGTTGACCGGGTCGCGGTTTGTGGCGTGTCCGTTCGGGGGGCCCGGGGCGCGGATGTATCGCACCGGGGATCTGGTGTGTTGGGGTGCTGATGGGCAGCTGCGGTATCTGGGGCGTGCCGATGAGCAGGTCAAGATCCGCGGGTATCGCATCGAGCTGGGTGAGGTGCGCGCGGTGTTGGCCGGGCTGGATGGGGTGGAGCAGGCGGTGGTGATCGCCCGCGAGGACCGCCCCGGCGACAAGCGCCTGGTGGCCTATGTGACCGGGACGGCAGACCCCGCCGCGCTGCGCAGCGCGGTGGCCGAGCGGCTGCCGTCGTATATGGTGCCGGCCGCGGTGGTGGTGGTGCTGGCGTTGCCGTTGACGGTCAACGGCAAACTCGACAAACGGGCCCTGCCGGTACCGGAGTATCAGGATGTCGATGGTTATCGCGCCCCGGGCAGCGCGGTCGAGGAGATCTTGGCCGGTATTTACACCCAGGTACTTGGGCTGGAGCGGGTCGGGGTGGATGAGTCGTTTTTCGACCTGGGTGGGGATTCACTGTCGGCGATGCGGGTGATCGCCGCGATCAACACCGGCCTGGATGCGCACCTTGCGGTGCGCGCCATATTCGAGGCGCCCACGGTGGCCCGGTTGGCGTCCCGTATCGGTGGGGGTGGGGGTGGGCTGGAGCCGTTGGTGGCCGGTGAGCGGCCCGCGGTGGTTCCGTTGTCGTTTGCCCAAAGCCGGTTGTGGTTCCTGGACCAGTTGCAGGGGCCCTCAGCGGTGTACAACATGGCGGTGGCGGTGCGGCTGGGCGGGCGGCTGGATGCCGGCGCGTTGGGTGCCGCGCTGGCCGATGTGGTGGGCCGCCATGAGAGTCTGCGCACGCTGTTCCCGGCACCCGACGGGATCCCCCGGCAGCTGGTGGTGCCGGTCGAGCGGGCCGATTTCGGCTGGCAGGTCGTGGATGCCAGCGCCTGGTCGGCGGCACGGCTGGGTGAGGCCCTCGACACCGCGGCGGGTCACCCGTTTGACCTGACAACCCAGATCCCGTTGCGGGCACGGCTTTTCCGCATCGGCGATGACGACCATGTGTTGGTGGCCGTGGTGCACCATATCGCCGCTGATGGCTGGTCGATCACCCCGCTGGTGGGTGATCTGGGGGTGGCCTATGCCAGCCGGTGTGCGGGGCGGGCCCCCGACTGGGCTGCATTAGCGGTGCAGTATGTCGATTACACGCTGTGGCAGCGCGCGCAGCTGGGTGATCTGGACGACAGCGACAGCCGCATCGCCGCGCAGCTGGCCTACTGGGAGCAGGCCCTGGCCGGGATGCCCGAGCGCCTTCAGCTGCCCACCGATCGGCCCTATCCGCTGGTGGCTGATTATCGCGGCGCCAGGGTGGCGGTGGACTGGCCGGCCGAGCTGCAGCAGCAGGTGCGCGGGGTGGCTCGCGAGCACAACGCGACCAGCTTCATGGTGATGCAGGCCGCCCTGGCGGTGCTGCTGGCCACGATCAGCGCCAGCCCCGAGGTGGCGGTGGGGTTCCCGATCGCCGGGCGCCGCGACCCGGTGCTCGATGAGCTGGTGGGGTTTTTCGTCAACACCTTGGTGCTGCGGGTGGATCTGGCCGGGGATCCCACCTTTGCTGAGTTGTTGGCCCAGGTACGCGGGCGCGGCCTGGCCGCCTACGACCACCAAGACGTGCCCTTTGAGGTGCTGGTGGAGCGGCTCAACCCGACCCGATCCTTGGCCCATCACCCGCTGGTGCAGGTGATGTTGGCCTGGCAGAACTTCGCCGGGCACGACAATGATCTCGCCGCCGGGTTGGCGTTGGGGGATCTGCAGGTCACCCCGCTGCCGGTGGACACCCGCACCGCCCGCATGGACCTGGCATTTTCGTTGGCCGAACGCTGGACCCAGGCCGGTGAGCCCGCCGGGATCAGGGGGGCGGTGGAGTTTCGCACCGACGTGTTCGATGCGGCCAGCATCGAGGCGCTGATCGAGCGGTTGCAGCGGGTGGTGGTGGCCATGACCGCCGATCCCACCCGGCGGCTGTCGTCGATGGATCTGCTCGACGAGCAGGAGCATGCCCGGCTGGATGGGTGGGGCAATCGGGCGGTGTTGACCCAGCCCGCACCGCCGGTGTCGATTCCGGTGTTGTTCGCCGCGCAGGTGGCGCGCACTCCCGAGGCGGTAGCGATCAGCTGTGGGGAGCGTTCGTGGACCTACCGCGAGCTGGATGAGGCCGCTAACCGGTTGGCGCACCTTTTGGCCGGCCAGGGGGTGGGCCCCGGGAAGTGTGTGGCGCTGCTGTTTACCCGGTCGGTCGAGGCGATCGTCGCGATGCTGGCGGTGCTCAAAACCGGGGCGGCCTATCTGCCGATCGACCCGGGGCTGCCGGCGGCCCGGATCGGGTTCATGATCGAGGACGTCACGCCGATCGCGGCGGTCACCACCAGCGGGCTGGCCGACCGGCTGGACGGGTGTGACCTGCTGGTCTTCGATGTCGACGACCTCCGGATCGACACCTACCCGTGCACAGCGTTGCCGGCGCCCGCGGCGGATGAGATTGCCTATATCCTCTACACCTCGGGCACCACCGGTGTTCCCAAGGGGGTGGCGATCACCCACCGCAACGTCACCCAGCTGTTCGACTCACTGGACGCCGGCCTGCCGCCGGGACGGGTGTGGACGCAGTGTCATCCCTATGCCTTCGACTTCTCGGTGTGGGAGATCTGGGGTGCGCTGCTAGGTGGTGGGCGGCTGGTGGTGGTGCCCGAGTCGGTGGCGGGCTCACCGGAAGACTTCCACGCCTTGCTGGTTGCTGAACACGTCAGCGTGCTCACCCAGACCCCTTCTGCGGTGGGGGTGCTGGTACCTGAGGGTTTGGATTCAGTGGCCTTGCTGGTGGGCGGTGAGGCTTGCCCGGCCGAGGTGGTGGACCGGTGGGCGCCCGGGCGGGTGATGGTCAACGGCTACGGCCCGACCGAGACCACGGTGTATGCGGCGATGAGTGCGCCGCTGAGGGTGGGGTCGGGTGTGGTGCCGATCGGTTCGCCGGTGTCAGGGGCGGCGTTGTTTGTGCTGGATGGGTGGTTGCGGGCGGTGCCGGCGGGTGTGGTCGGTGAGTTGTATGTGGCCGGTGCCGGGGTGGGGTGTGGGTATGTTGGCCGGGCCGGGTTGACCGGGTCGCGGTTTGTGGCGTGCCCGTTCGGGGGGCCCGGGGCGCGGATGTATCGCACCGGGGATCTGGTGTGGTGGGGCGCTGATGGGCAGCTGCGGTATCTGGGGCGCGCCGATGAGCAGGTCAAGATCCGCGGGTATCGCATCGAGCTGGGTGAAGTCCGGGCAGCATTAAGTGGGCTGGATGGGGTGGAGCAGGCGGTGGTGATCGCCCGCGAGGACCGCCCCGGCGACAAGCGCCTGGTGGGCTATGTCACCGGGACGGCGGACCCGGCCGGGATACGTGCCGCGCTGGCCGAACGGCTCCCGGCGTACATGGTCCCGGCCGTGGTGGTGGTGATCGACGCGCTGCCGTTGACGGTCAACGGCAAACTCGACACCCGCGCCCTGCCGGCCCCGGAATACCAGGATGCCAGCGGTGGTTATCGCGCCCCGGCCACCCTCACCGAGGAGATCCTGGCCGGCATCTACGCCCAAGTGCTGGGGCTGGAGCGGGTCGGGGTCGACGACTCGTTCTTCGAGCTGGGCGGGGACAGCATTTTGTCGATGCAGGTGGTGGCGCGGGCCCGTGCCGCCGGCCTGGGGTGCCGGCCGCGCGACATCTTCGTCGAGCAGACCGTGGCCCGGCTGGCCCGGGTGGCCGGGGTGGCCGACGGTGCGGGCGCGCTGATCGATGAGGGTGTCGGGCCGGTGGTGGCCACCCCGATCATGCGCTGGCTGGCCGGCGTGGAGGGCCCGGCCGAGCAGTTCAACCAGACGGTGCTGGTGCAGGCGCCCGCGGGGGTGACCGAGGCCGACGTGGTGGTGCTGTTGCAGGCCTTGCTGGATCGGCATGCCATGCTGCGGCTGCGCGTCGATGACGACGGTGTGGGGGGGTGGTCGCTTCGGGTGCCCGAGGTGGGGTCGGTGGATGCGCGCGGGTGCCTGCAGTCGGTGGAGGTGTTGTCCGATGAGGCGGTGGTGGGGGCCCGGTCGCGGTTGAACCCGGCCGCCGGGGCGATGCTGAGCGCGCTGTGGGTGGCTGACGCCGGCCAGTTGGTGTTGATCATTCACCATCTGGCCGTTGACGGGGTGTCGTGGCGGATTGTGCTGGAGGACCTCAACATCGCGTGGGCCCAGCATCACGGCGGGCAACCGGTGGTGTTGCCGGCGCCGGGGACGTCGTTTGCCCGGTGGGCGGCGCTGCTGGCTGAGCATGCGCGCGTCGCGGCGGTGGTGGAGCAGGCCGAGGCGTGGCGGCAGGTGGCGGCGACCCCGGCCCCGTTGCCCGCGGTGCAGCCTGCGGTGGATACCTATGTGAGTGCGGGGCAGTTGGTGGTGTCGCTGGATGTCGAGACCACTCGGATGCTTTTGGGTGAGGTGCCGGCGGCGTTTCATGCCGGGGTGCAGGACATTCTTTTGATCGCGTTCGGGTTGGCGTGGGCGCAGTTTTTGGGCAGCGGCGGCGCGCCGATCGGCATCGATGTGGAGGGTCATGGGCGCCACGAGGAGCTGGGCGCCGAGGTGGACTTGTCGCGCACGGTGGGGTGGTTTACCACCAAGTACCCGGTGGCGTTGGCGGTGGGGGGGTTGTCCTGGGGGCAGGTGGTGGCCGGTGAGGCGGCGCTGGGGGCGGTGATCAAGGACGCCAAGGAGCAGCTTCGGGCCCTGCCGGATCCCCTGAGCTACGGGGTGTTGCGCTATCTGAACACCGATGTGGATCTGGCCGGGTCTGACCCGGTGATCGGGTTTAACTACCTGGGGCGGTTGGGCGCCCAGGCCAAGCTGCCCGGTGATGTGTGGCGGGTCTGCCAGGAAGACTTGTTGACTGGTGCGGCCACGGCGGTGCCCATGGCGTTGGCGCACACCGTGGAGCTCAACGCCGGCACCGTTGACACCGATACCGGCCCGCACCTGCACGCGGGCTGGACGTGGGCGTCCTCGGTGCTGGATCGCGCGCAGGTCAGCCGGCTGAGCTGGTTGTGGTTTGAGGCCCTGGCCGGCATCTGTGCGCATGTGCGCGGCGGTGGGGGCGGGTTGACCCCGTCGGATATCGCGCCTGCCCGGCTGAGCCAGCAGCAGATCGACGAGCTGTGCCAGCGATATGAGATCGCCGATATTTTGCCGTTGACCCCCCTGCAGCAGGGGCTGCTGTTTCACGCCAGCACCGCGCAGGGCAGCGACGATCTGGGTGAGCTGTATGCGGTGCAGCTGGAGTTCACCGTGACCGGCCCGCTTGACCCGCACCGGCTGCGCGAGGCGGTGCACACGGTGGTGAACCGGCATCCGAACCTGGCGGCCCGATTCTGCGACCGGTTCGACGAGCCGGTGCAGATCATCCCGGCTGATCCGGTGGCGCCGTGGCGGTATGTCGACCTTAGTGCCGGCGACCTGGACCTCGATGAGCAGATCCAGCGGGTGTGTGCTGCCGAGCGCGCCGCGGTCTGCGATCTGGCCGACCGGCCGGCCTTTCGGGCGGCGTTGATCCGCACCGCAGAGCATCGGCACCGGTTTGTGCTGACTAATCACCACATCGTGCTCGATGGCTGGTCGCTGCCGATCCTGCTGCGCGAAATCTTCGCCGGCTATTACGGGCAGCGGCTGCCCGCGGCGGTCTCGTATCGCAGCTTTGTGACCTGGCTGGCCGATCGGGACCTTGATGCCGCCCACGCGGTGTGGCGGGAGGTGTTGGCCGGTTTTGACACCCCCACCTTGGTGGGTCCGCCGGGCCGGTTGGGGCTGGGGCGGCGAGGCGTGGAATCGTTTCGGGTGCCCGAGGCGACCACGCTCGCTCTTGGCGAGCTGGCGCGCTCGCACCACACCACCGTCAACACCGTGCTGCAGGGCGCCTTCGCGCAGCTGCTGACCTCGCTGACCGGTCAGCATGATGTCGTCTTCGGCACCGCGGTCTCGGGGCGGCCGGCCGAGGTGGCCGGCGCGGACTCGATGGTGGGCCTGTTGATCAACACGGTGCCGGTGCGGGCCAACATCAGGCCGGCCACCACCACCGCCGACCTGCTCGACCAGCTGCAACGCGCCCACGCCCACGCCCTCGAGCACCAGCACCTGGCGCTCAGCGAGATCCACCGCATCACCGGCCGGGAACAGCTGTTCGACACGCTTTTCGTGTACCAAAACTACCCGATCGACACCGCCGCGTTGGTGGCCGTCGACGAGTGGGCCATCACCGAGTTCAGCAGCCGCGAATCCACCCACTACCCGCTGACGGTGGTGGCCCAGCCGGGCCACGAACTGGGCCTTCGCGTCGAATTCGACACCGACGTGTTCGACACCGAAAGCATTGAAACGCTGATCGAGCGGCTGCGGCGGGTGTTGGTGGCCATGACCGCCGACCCGACACGGCGGCTCTCGTCGATGGATCTGCTCGATGAAGCTGAGCACGCCCGGCTGGATGGGTGGGGTAATCGGGCGGTGTTGACCCAGCCGGCGAGCACGTCGGTGTCGATTCCGGTGTTGTTCGCCGCGCAGGTGGCGCGCACGCCCGAGGCGGTGGCGATCAGCTGTGGGGATTGTTCGTGGACCTACCGCGAGCTGGATGAGGCGGCTAACCGGTTGGCGCATCTTTTGGCCGGCCATGGGGTGGGCCCGGGGCAGTGTGTGGCGCTGCTGTGTTCCCGGTCGGCGCAGGCGATCGTGGCGATGCTGGCGGTGCTCAAGACCGGGGCGGCCTATCTGCCGATCGACCCGGCGCACCCGGCGGCCCGGATCAGGTTCATGATCGACGATGCCGCGCCGATCGCCGCTATCACCACTGCGGGGCTCGCCGACCGGCTGGACGGGTGTGAGCTGCTGGTCATCGATGTCGAAGACCCCCGGATCGACACCTACCCGCGCACGGCGTTGCCGGCACCCGCGGCAGATGAGATTGCCTACATGATCTACACCTCGGGCACCACCGGTGTGCCCAAGGGGGTGGCCGTCACCCACCACAACGTCACCCAGCTGCTCGAATCAATGGATGCGGGCCTGACAGCGCCGGGGCCGCCAAAGGTGTCGACGCAGTGGCATTCCTATGCGTTCGACGCCTCGGTCCGGGAGATCTTCGGTGCGCTTTTGCACGGTGGGCGGCTGGTGGTGGTGCCCGAGTCGGTGGCCCGCTCACCGGAAGACCTGCACGCCTTGCTGGTCACTGAACACGTCAGCGTGTTAAGTCAAACCCCGTCTGCGGTGGGGGTGCTCTCACCGGAGGGTTTGGGATCAGTGGCGTTGGTGGTGGGCGGTGAGGCCTGCCCGGCCGAGGTGGTGGAGCGGTGGGCGCCCGGGCGGCTGATGATCAACGCCTACGGCCCGACCGAGACCACGGTGGATGTGGCGATGAGCGCGCCGCTGACACCGGGGTCGGGGGCGCCGCCGATCGGTTCGCCGGTGTCGGGGGCGGCGTTGTTTGTGCTGGATGGGTGGTTGCGCTCGGTGCCGGCGGGGGTGGTCGGGGAGTTGTATGTGGCCGGTGCCGGGGTGGGGTATGGCTATGTGCGCCGGGCCGCTTTGACCGGGTCGCGGTTTGTGGCCTGCCCGTTCGGGGGGCCCGGGGCGCGGATGTATCGCACCGGGGATCTGGTGTGTTGGGGCGCCGATGGGCAGCTGCGGTATGTGGGGCGCGCCGATGAGCAGGTCAAGATCCGCGGGTATCGCATCGAGCTCGGTGAAGTGCGCGCGGTGTTGGCCGGGCTGGACGGGGTGGAGCAGGCGGTGGTGATCGCCCGCGAGGACCGCCCCGGCGACAAGCGCCTGGTGGGCTATGTGACCGGGACAGCAGAGCCGGCCGGGATGCGCGCCGAGCTGGCCGAGCGGCTCCCGGCGTATATGGTCCCGGCCGCGGTGGTGGTGATCGACGCGCTGCCGTTGACGGTCAACGGCAAACTCGACAAACGGGCCCTGCCGGCACCCGAATACCAGGAGGCCGATCGGTATCGCGCCCCGGCCAGTGCGGTCGATGAGATCCTGGCCGGTATTTACGCCCAAGTGCTCGGTGTCGAGCGGGTCGGGGTGGATGAGTCGTTTTTCGACCTGGGTGGGGATTCACTGTCGGCGATGCGCCTGATCGCCGCGGTCAACACCGGCCTGGATGCCCACCTTTCGGTGCGCGCGGTGTTCGAGGCGCCCACGGTTGCCCAGTTGGCGCCCCGTATCGGTGGGGATGGGGGTGGGCTGGAGCCGTTGGTGGCCGGTGCGCGGTCCGCGGTGGTTCCGTTGTCGTTTGCCCAAAGCCGGTTGTGGTTCCTGGACCAGTTGCACGGGCCCTCCCCGGTCTACAACATGGCGGTGGCGATGCGGCTAGACGGGCGGCTGGATGCCGGCGCGTTGGGTGCCGCACTGGCCGATGTGGTGGGCCGCCATGAGAGCCTGCGCGCGCTGTTCCCCGCACCCGAGGGGATGCCTCGGCAGCTGGTGGTGCCGGTCGAGCGGGCCGACTTCGGCTGGCAGGTCATCGATGCCAGCGGCTGGTCGGCAGGCCGGCTGGGTGAGGCCCTCGACACCGCGGCGGGTCACCCGTTTGACCTGGCGACCGAGATCCCGTTGCGGGCACGGCTTTTCCGCGTCACCGACGAGGAGCACGTGCTGGTGACCGTGGTGCACCATATCGCCGCCGACGGCTGGTCGATGACCCCGCTGATCCGTGATCTGGGGGTGGCCTACGCCAGCCGGTGTGCGGGGCGGGCCCCCGACTGGGCGCCGTTGCCGGTGCAGTATGTCGATTACACGCTGTGGCAGCGCGCCCAGCTGGGTGATCTCGACGACAGCCACAGTCCTATCGCCGAGCAGCTGGGCTACTGGGAGCAGGCCCTGGCCGGGATGCCCGAGCGCCTGCAGCTGCCCACCGATCGGCCCTATCCGCCGGTTGCGGATTACTGCGGGGCCAGGGTGGCCGTGGACTGGCCGGCCGAGCTGCAGCAGCAGATTCGTCGGGTGGCCCGCGAGCACAACGCGACCAGCTTCATGGTGATGCAGGCCGCCTTGGCGGTGCTGCTAGCCAAGATCAGCGCCAGCCCCGAGGTGGCGGTGGGGTTCCCGATCGCCGGGCGGCGCGACCCGGCGCTCGATGAGCTGGTGGGGTTTTTCGTCAACACCTTGGTGCTGCGGGTGGATCTGGCCGGTGATCCCAACGTCGCCGAGTTGTTGGCTCAGGTACGCGGGCGCGGCCTGGCCGCCTACGAGCATCAAGATGTGCCCTTTGAGGTGCTGGTGGAGCGGCTCAATCCCACCCGATCCCTGGCCCATCACCCGCTGGTGCAGGTGATGTTGGCCTGGCAGAACCTGCCCGGGCACGACACTGACCCCGCCGCCGGGCTGGCGTTGGGGGATCTGCAAGTCACGCCGCTGCCGGTGGACAACCGCACCGCCCGCATGGACCTGACGTTTTCGTTGGCCGAACGCTGGACCCAGGCCGGTGAGCCCGCCGGGATCGGCGGGGCGGTGGAATTTCGCACCGACGTGTTCGACGCGGCCAGCATCGAGGCGCTGATCGAGAGGTTGGAGCGGGTGGTGGTGGCGATGACCGCCGACCCGACACGGCGGCTGTCGTCGATGGATCTGCTGGATGCCGGTGAGCATGCCCGCCTGGATGGGTGGAGCAACCGGGCGGTGTTGACCCAGCCGGCGACCACGCCGGTGTCGATTCCGGCGTTGTGGGCTGCACAGGTGGCCCGCATTCCCGAGGCGGTGGCGGTGACCTTCGAGGGCCGCTCAATGACGTACCGGGAACTCGAGGAGGCCGCTAACCGGTTGGCGCACCTTTTGGCCGCTCATGGGGTGGGCCCGGGTGAGCGTGTGGCGCTGCTGTTGTCCCGGTCGGCCGAGGCGATCGCGGCGATCCTGGCGGTGCTCAAAACCGGGGCGGCCTATCTGCCGATCGACCCGGGGCTGCCGACGGCCCGGATCGAGTTCATGATCGAGGACGCCACGCCGATCGCGGCGGTCACCACCACCGGGCTGGCCGACCGGCTGGACGGGTGCGACCTGCTGGTCATCGATGTCGACGACCCCGCTGTGGAGGACCAACCCTGCACCGCATTGCCGGGGCCGGCTCCTGAGGATATCGCCTACATCATCTACACCTCGGGCACGACCGGTGTGCCCAAGGGGGTGGTCGTCACCCACCGCAACGTCACCCAGCTGCTGGCGTCACTGGACGCCGAGCTGGCGCCAGGGCAGGTGTGGACGCAGTGGCATTCCTACGCCTTCGACGTCTCGGTGTGGGAGATCTGGGGTGCGCTGCTAGGTGGTGGGCGGCTGGTGGTGGTGCCCGAGTCGGTGGCCCGGTCACCGGAAGACTTCCACGCCTTGTTGGTCGCTGAACAGGTCAGCGTGTTAAGCCAGACCTCCTCGGCGTTTTATGCGCTGCAAACCGCCGACGCGCTCTCACCCGAGCTGAGACATCAGCTGAAGCTTGAGACTGTGGTGTTCGCCGGCGAAGCGCTGGAACCCCAGCGTCTTCGGACGTGGCTGCACAACCACCCGGGATTGCCGCGGCTGATCAACATGTATGGCACCACCGAGACGACGGTGCATGCCTCGTTGCGGGAGATCGTCGCCGGCGACGCTAACAGCACTGCCAGCCCGATCGGGGTGCCGTTGGCCCATCTTGGCTTTTTTGTGCTGGATGGGTGGTTGCGGGCGGTGCCGGCGGGGGTGGTCGGGGAGTTGTATGTGGCCGGTGCCGGGGTGGGGTGTGGGTATGTGCGGCGGGCCGGGTTGACCGGGTCGCGGTTTGTGGCGTGTCCGTTCGGGGGGCCGGGGGCGCGGATGTATCGCACCGGGGATCTGGTGTGGTGGGGCGCTGATGGGCAGCTGCGGTATGTGGGGCGCGCCGATGAGCAGGTCAAGATCCGCGGGTATCGCATCGAGCTCGGTGAAGTTCAGGCGGCCCTGGCTGGGCTGGATGGGGTGGAGCAGGCGGTGGTGATCGCCCGTGAGGACCGCCCCGGCGACAAGCGCCTGGTGGGCTATGTGACCGGGACCGCGGACCCGGCCGGGGTGCGTAGCGTGCTGGCCGAGCGGCTGCCGGCCTACATGGTGCCGGCCGCGGTGGTGGTGATCGACGCGCTGCCGTTGACACCCAACGGCAAACTCGACAAACGGGCCCTGCCGGCACCCGAATACCGGGATGGCGGCGGTGGTTATCGCGCCCCGGCCAGCGCCATCGAGGAGATCCTGGCCGGCATCTACGCCCAGGTGCTCGGGCTGGAGCGGGTCGGGGTCGACGACTCGTTTTTCGACCTGGGTGGGGATTCGCTATCAGCGATGCGCCTGATCGCCGCGATCAACACCGGCCTGGATGCCGGCCTTTCGGTGCGCGCCGTGTTCGACGCGCCCACGATCGCCCGGTTGGCGCCCCGCATCGGTGGGGATGCGGGGCGGCTTGAGCCGTTGGTGGCCGGGCAGCGGCCCGCGGTGGTTCCGTTGTCGTTTGCCCAGCGCCGGTTGTGGTTCCTGGACCAGTTGCACGGGCCCTCACCGGTGTACAACATGGCGGTGGCGGTGCGGCTGCGCGGGCGCCTGGATGCCGACGCGTTGGGTGCCGCGCTGGCCGATGTGGTGGGCCGCCAGGAGAGCCTGCGCACGCTGTTCCCCGCACCCGAGGGGATCCCCCAGCAGCTGGTGGTGCCGGCCGACCGGGCCGAGTTCGGCTGGCAGGTCGTCGATGCCACCGGCTGGTCGGCAAGCCGGCTGGCTGAGGCCCTCGACACCGCGGCGCGTCACCCGTTTGACCTGGCAACCCAGATCCCGTTGCGGGCACGGCTTTTCCGCCTCGCCGAGGACGACCACGTGCTGGTGGCCGCGGTGCACCATATCGCCGCGGATGGCTGGTCGATCACCCCGCTGGTGGGTGATCTGGGGGTGGCCTACGCCGGCCGGTGTGCCGGGCAAGCCCCCGACTGGGCGCCGTTGGCGGTGCAGTATCTCGATTACACGCTGTGGCAGCGCGCGCAGCTTGGTGACCTCGAGGACAGCCACAGTCCTATCGCGGAGCAGCTGGAGTTTTGGCAGGATGCCCTGGCCGGGATGCCCGAGCGGCTAGTCCTTCCCACCGATCGGCCCTACCCGCCGGTTGCCGATCAGCGCGGGGCCCGGGTGGCGGTGGACTGGCCGGCCGAGCTGCAGCAGCGGGTGCGCGGGGTGGCCCGGGAGCACAACGCGACCAGCTTCATGGTGATGCAGGCCGCCCTGGCGGTGCTGCTGTCGAAGATCAGCGCCAGCAGCGAGGTGGCGGTGGGGTTCCCGATCGCCGGGCGCCGCGACCCCGCCCTGGATGAGCTGGTGGGGTTTTTCGTCAACACCTTGGTGTTGCGTGTTGATCTGGCCGGGGATCCCACCGTGGCCGAGCTGCTGGCCCAGGTACGAGGGCGCAGCCTGGCCGCCTACGAGCACCAAGACGTGCCCTTTGAGGTGCTGGTGGAGCGGCTCAATCCGACCCGATCCTTGACTCATCACCCGCTGGTGCAGGTGATGTTGGCCTGGCAGAACTTCGCCGAGCCCGACAATGATCTCGCCGCCGGGCTGGCGTTGGGGGATCTGCAGGTCACGCCGCTGCCGGTGGACACCCGCACCGCCCGCATGGACCTGGCATTTTCGTTGGCCGAACACTGGACCCAGGCCGGTGAGCCCGCCGGGATTGGCGGGGCGGTGGAATTTCGCACCGACGTGTTCGACACGGCCAGCATCGAGGCGCTGATCGATCGGTTGCAGCGGGTGTTGGTGGCGATGACCGCCGACCCCACCCGGCGGCTCTCGTCGATCGATGTGCTGGATGCCGGTGAGCACGCCCGGCTGGAAGGGTGGGGCAATCGGGCGGTGTTGATCCACCCCGCACCCACGCCGGTGTCGATTCCGGTGGTGTGGGCCGCGCAGGTGGCGCGCGCTCCCGAGGCGGTAGCCATCAGCTGTGGGGAGCGGTCGTGGAGCTATCGCGAGGTTGAGGAGGACGCTAACCGGCTTGCACACCTGCTGGCTGCTCAGGGTGTGGGCCCGGGTGAGTGCGTGGCGCTGCTATTGGAGCGTTCGGCTGAGGCGGTCATGGCGATCCTGGCGGTTTTGAAGACCGGGGCGGCTTATCTGCCGATCGACCCGGCGTTGCCGGCGGCCCGGATCGGGTTCATGGTTGCTGATGCTGCGCCGATCGCCGCTCTCACCACCGCGGGGTTAGCCGACCGGCTGGACGGGTGTGACCAGCTGGTCATCGATGTCGAAGACCCCCGCATTCCCGGCTACCCGGGCACGGGCTTGCCGGCGCCGGCCCCCAATGACATCGCCTACATCATCTACACCTCGGGCACCACCGGTGTCCCCAAGGGGGTGGCGGTCACCCACCACAACCTCACCCAGCTGTTCGACTCACTCGACGCCGGCCTGCCGCCGGGACGGGTGTGGACGCAGTGTCACTCGTATGCCTTTGACTTCTCGGCCTGGGAGATCTGGGGCGCGCTTTTGCATGGTGGGCGGCTGGTGGTGGTGCCCGAGTCGGTGGCGGGCTCACCGGACGACTTCCACGCCTTACTGGTCACTGAACAGGTCAGCGTGTTCACTCAGACCCCGTCTGCGGTGGGGGTGCTCTCCCCTGAGGGATTGGGATCGGCGGCGTTGCTGGTCGGCGGTGAGGCCTGCCCGGCCGCGCTGGTGGATCGGTGGGCGCCCGGGCGGGTGATGATCAACGCCTACGGCCCGACCGAGACGACGGTGTATGCGGCGATGAGTGCGCCGCTGAGGGCGGGGTCGGGTGTGGTGCCGATCGGCTCGCCGGTGTCGGGGGCAGGGTTGTTTGTGCTGGATGGGTGGTTGCGGGTGGTGCCGACCGGGGTGGTCGGTGAGTTGTATGTGGCCGGTGCGGGGGTGGGGTATGGCTATGTGCGCCGGGCCGGTTTGACCGGGTCGCGGTTTGTGGCCTGCCCGTTCGGCGGGCCCGGGGCGCGGATGTATCGCACCGGGGATCTGGTGTGTTGGGGTGCTGATGGGCAGCTGCGGTATCTGGGGCGTGCCGATGAGCAGGTCAAGATCCGCGGGCATCGCATCGAGCTGGGCGAGGTGCGCGCAGCACTGGCCGGGCTGGATGGGGTGGAGCAGGCGGTGGTGATCGCCCGCGAGGACCACCCCGGCGACAAGCGCCTGGTGGGCTATGTGACCGGGACCGCAGACCCGGCCGGAGTGCGTAGCGCGCTGGCCGAGCGGCTCCCCGCCTACATGGTGCCGGCCGCGGTGGTGGTGGTGCCGGAGCTGCCGCTGACACCCAACGGCAAACTCGACACCCGCGCCCTGCCAGCCCCGGAATACCGGGATGCCGGTGGTGGGTATCGCGCCCCGGCCAGTGCGGTTGAGGAGATTCTGGCCGGTATTTACGCCCAGGTGCTGGGTGTGGAGCGGGTCGGGGTGGAGGAGTCGTTTTTCGACCTGGGTGGGGATTCGCTGTCGGCGATGCGGGTAATCGCCGCGGTCAACACCGGCCTGGATGCCGGCCTTGCGGTGCGCGCCTTATTCGAGGCGCCCACGGTTGCCGGGTTGGCGGCGCGTATCGGTGGGGGTGGGGGTGGGCTGGAGCGATTGGTGGCCGGTGCGCGGCCCGCGGTGGTGCCGTTGTCGTTTGCGCAGCGCCGGTTGTGGTTTATCGACCAGTTGCAGGGGCCCTCCCCGGTGTACAACATGGCGGTGGCGGTGCGGCTGGACGGGCGGCTGGATGCCGCCGCGCTGGGTGCCGCACTGGCCGATGTGGTGGGCCGCCATGAGAGCCTGCGCACGCTGTTCCCGGCACCCGAGGGGATCCCCCAGCAGCTGGTGGTGCCGGTCGAGCGGGCCGACTTCGGCTGGCAGATCATTGATGCGACCGGCTGGCCGGCAGGCCGGCTGGGTGAGGCCCTCGAGGCGGTGGCGCGTCACCCGTTTGACCTGACAACTCAGATCCCGTTGCGGGCACGGCTTTTCCGCATCACCGACGACGAACATGTGCTGGTGACCGTGGCTCACCATATCGGCGCTGACGGCTGGTCGATCACCCCGCTGGTGGGTGATCTGGGGGTGGCCTACGCCAGCCGGTGTGCCGGGCAAGCCCCCGACTGGGCGCCGTTGCCGGTGCAGTATGTCGATTACACGCTGTGGCAGCGCGCGCAGCTGGGTGATCTCGACGACAGCGACAGTCCTATCGCCGCGCAGCTGGCCTACTGGCAGGAGGCCCTGGCCGGGCTGCCCGAGCGCCTGGTGCTGCCCACCGATCGGCCCTACCCGCCGGTTGCCGATCAGCGCGGGGCCAGGGTGGCGGTGGACTGGCCGGCGGCGCTGCAGCAGCAGGTTGCTCGGGTGGCCCGGGAGCACCACGCGACCAGCTTCATGGTGATGCAGGCCGCCCTGGCGGTGCTACTGGCCACGATCAGCGCCGGCGGCGAGGTGGCGGTGGGGTTCCCGATCGCCGGGCGGCGCGACCCGGCGCTCGATGAGGTGGTGGGGTTTTTCGTCAACACCTTGGTGCTGCGGGTCGATGTGGCCGGGGATCCCACCGTGGCCGAGCTGTTGGCCCAGGTACGAGGGCGCAGCCTGGCCGCCTACGAGCATCAAGATGTGCCCTTTGAGGTGCTGGTGGAGCGGCTTAATCCGACCCGAAGCCTGACCCATCACCCGCTGGTCCAGGTGCTGTTGGCCTGGCAGAACTTCGCCGGGCAGCACAATGATCTCGCCGCCGGGTTGGCGTTGGGGGATCTGCGGGTCACGCCGCTGCCGGTGGACACCCGCACCGCCCGCATGGACCTGGTGTTTTCGTTGGCCGAACGCTGGAGCGAGACCGGTGAGCCCGCCGGGATTGGCGGGGCGGTGGAATTTCGCACCGACGTGTTTGATGCGGACAGCATCGAGGCGCTGATCGAGCGGTTGCAGCGGGTGGTGGTGGCGACGACCGCCGACCCGACCCGGCGGCTGTCGTCGATCGATCTGCTCGATGAGGCTGAGCACGCCCGGCTGGATGGGTGGGGTAACCGGGCGGTGTTGACCCAGCCCGCGACCACGCCGGTGTCGATTCCGGCGTTGTTCGCCGCCCAGGTGGCGCGCACCCCCGCGGCGATGGCGGTGACCTTCGAAGGCCGCTCAATGACTTACCGGGAGCTGGAGGAGGCCGCTAACCGGGTGGCGCACCTTTTGGCCGCCCATGGGGTGGGCCCGGGACAGTGTGTGGCGCTGCTATTGGAGCGTTCGGCTGAGGCGATCGTGGCGATTTTGGCGGTGCTCAAGACCGGGGCGGCCTATCTGCCGATCGACCCGGCGCTGCCGACGGCCCGGATCGAGTTCATGATTGCCGACGCCGCGCCGATCGCCGCTCTCACCACCAGCGGGCTGGCCGACCGGCTCGACGGGTGCGACCTGCTGGTCCTCGATGTCAACGACCCCGCTGCTGACGCCCAACCCAGCACCGCATTACCGGGGCCGGCTCCTGAGGATATCGCCTACATCATCTACACCTCGGGCACCACCGGGGTACCCAAGGGGGTGGCCGTCACCCACCACAACGTCGCCCAGCTGTTCGACTCACTCGACGCCGGCCTGGAGCTGGCGCCGGAACAGGTGTGGACGCAGTTTCACTCGTATGCCTTCGACTACTCGGTGTGGGAGATCTTTGGTGCGCTGTTGCACGGTGGGCGGCTGGTGGTGGTGCCCGAGTCGGTGACCCGCTCACCAGAAGACTTCCACACCTTACTCGTCGCTGAACAAGTAAACGTCTTAAGCCAGACCCCGTCTGCTGTAGGGATGTTGTCACCGCAGGGTTTGGAGTCGGCGGCGTTGGTGATCGGCGCTGAGCCCTGCCCGGCCGCGCTGGTGGATCGGTGGGCGCCCGGACGGGTGATGATCAATGCCTACGGCCCGACCGAGACAACGATGTGGGCGTCCAAGAGTGCGCCGCTTGCACCGGGGTCTGGGGTGCCGCCGATTGGCTCGCCGGTGTGGGAGGCGGCGTTGTTTGTGCTAGATGGGTGGTTGCGGGCGGTGCCGGCGGGGGTGGTCGGTGAGTTGTATGTGGCCGGTGCCGGGGTGGGGTGTGGCTATGTGCGCCGGGCCGGGTTGACCGGGTCGCGGTTTGTGGCCTGTCCGTTCGGGGGGCCGGGGGCGCGGATGTATCGCACCGGGGATCTGGTGTGTTGGGGCGCTGATGGGCAGCTGCGGTATGTCGGGCGCGCCGATGAGCAGGTCAAGATCCGCGGACATCGCATCGAGCTGGGTGAAGTCCAGGCGGTGTTGGCCGGGCTGGACGGGGTGGAGCAGGCGGTGGTGATCGCCCGCGAGGACCACCCCGGCGACAAGCGCCTGGTGGGCTATGTGACCGGGACCGCAGACCCGGCCGGGATACATACCGCGCTGAGCGAGCGGCTCCCGGCCTACATGGTACCCGCCGCGGTGGTGGTGGTGGCGGCGCTGCCGTTGACAGCCAACGGCAAACTCGACACCCGCGCCCTGCCGGCACCCGAATACCAGGATGGCGGTCGGTATCGCGCCCCGGCCAGCGCGGTCGAGGAGATCCTGGCCGGCATCTACGCCCAGGTACTCGGGCTGGAGCGGGTCGGGGTCGACGACTCGTTTTTCGAGCTGGGTGGGGACTCGCTGTCGGCGATGCGCCTGGTCGCCGCGATCAACACCGGCCTGGATGCCGGCCTTTCGGTGCGCGCCGTGTTCGAGGCGTCCACGATTGCCCAGTTGGCATCCCGTGTCGGTGGGGATGGGGGTGGGCTGGAGCCGTTGGTAGCCGGTGCGCGGCCCGCGGTGGTTCCGTTGTCGTTTGCCCAGAACCGGTTGTGGTTTATCGACCAGTTGCAGGGGCCCTCCCCGGTTTACAACATGGCGGTGGCGGTGCGGCTGGGCGGGCGGCTGGATGCCGACGTGCTGGGGGCGGCACTGGCCGACGTGGTGGGCCGCCATGAGAGCCTGCGCACCCTGTTCCCCGCACCCGAGGGAACACCCCGGCAGCTGGTGGTGCCGGCCGAGCGGGCCGACTTCGGCTGGCAGATCATTGATGCCAGCGGGTGGCCGGCCAGCCGGCTGGGTGAGGCCCTCGACACCGCGGTGCGTCACAGTTTTGACCTGGCAACCCAGATCCCGTTGCGGGCACGGCTTTTCCGCGTTACCGATGACGACCATGTGCTGGTGGCCGTGGTGCACCATATCGCCGCCGATGGCTGGTCGATCACCCCGCTGGTGCGTGATCTGGGGGTGGCCTATGCCAGCCGGTGTGCGGGGCAAGCCCCCGACTGGGCGCCGTTGGCGGTGCAGTATGTCGATTACACGCTGTGGCAGCGCGCACAGCTGGGTGATCTCGACGACGGCGACAGCCCCATCGCCGCGCAGCTGGCCTACTGGCAGGATGCCCTGGCTGGGATGCCCGAGCGCCTGGTGCTGCCCACCGATCGGCCCTACCCGCCGGTTGCCGATCAGCGCGGGGCCAGGGTGGTGGTGGACTGGCCGGCGGCGCTGCAGCAGCAGATTCGTCGGGTGGCCGGTGAGCACCACGCGACCAGCTTCATGGTGATGCAGGCCGCCCTGGGGGTGCTGCTGGCCAAGATCAGCGCCAGCCCCGAGGTGGCGGTGGGGTTCCCGATCGCCGGGCGGCGCGACCCGGCGCTGGATGAGCTGGTGGGCTTTTTCGTCAACACCTTGGTCCTGCGGGTCGATCTGGCCGGGGATCCCACCGTCGCCGAGCTGCTGGCCCAGGTGCGCCAGCGCAGCCTGGCCGCCTACGAACACCAAGACGTGCCCTTTGAGGTGCTGGTGGAGCGGCTCAACCCGACCCGATCCCTGGCCCATCACCCGCTGGTTCAGGTGCTGTTGGCCTGGCAGAACTTCCCCGGGCAGGACACTGATCTTGCCGCCGGGTTGGCGTTGGGGGATCTGCAGGTCACGCCGCTGCCGGTGGACACCCGCACCGCCCGGATGGACCTGACGTTTTCGTTGGCCGAACGCTGGACCGAGGCCGGTGCGCCCGCCGGGATTGGCGGGGCGGTGGAGTTTCGCACCGACGTGTTCGATGCGGCCAGTATCGAGGCGCTGATCGAGCGGTTGCAGCGGGTGGTGGTGGCGATGACCGCCGATCCGACCCGGCGGCTGTCGTCGATCGATGTGCTGGATGCCGGTGAGCACGCCCGGCTGGATGGGTGGGGCAACCGGGCGGTGTTGACCCAGCTCGCGACCACGGTGGCGGTGTCGATTCCGGTGTTGTTCGCCGCGCAGGTGGCGCGCACCCCCGAGGCGGTGGCGATCAGCTGCGAGGGCCGCTCCATGACGTACCGGGAACTCGAGGAGGCCGCTAACGGGTTGGCGCACCTTTTGGCCGGCCAGGGTGTGGGCCCGGGGCAGTGTGTGGCGCTGCTGTGTTCCCGTTCGGCCGAGGCGATCGTGGCGATCCTGGCGGTGCTGAAGACCGGGGCGGCCTATTTGCCGATCGACCCGGGGCTGCCGGCGGCCCGGATCGGGTTCATGGTTGCCGATGCCGCGCCGATGGCCGCGATCACCACCAGCGGGCTGCGCCCACGGCTGGACGGGTGCGACCTGCTGGTCATCGATGTCGAAGACCCCCGCATTGACACCTACCCGTGCACAGCGCTGCCGGCACCGGCGGCGGATGACATTGCCTACATCGTCTATACCTCGGGCACCACCGGTGTCCCGAAGGGGGTGGCCGTCACCCACCACAGCGTCACCCAGCTGATCGACTCACTCGACGCGCACCTGGAGCGGGCAGGTGTGTGGTCGCAGTGTCATTCCTTGGCCTTCGACGTCTCGGTGTGGGAGATCTGGGGTGCGCTGCTGGGCGGGGGGCGGCTGGTGGTGGTGCCCGAGTCGGTGGCGGGCTCACCGGACGACTTCCGCGCCTTGCTGGTCAGCGAACGGGTCAGCGTGCTGACCGAGACCCCGTCTGCGGTGGGGGTGCTCTCCGCTGAGGGTTTGGGATCGGCGGCGTTGGTGGTCGTCGGTGAGCCCTGCCCGGCCGAGGTGGTGGATCGGTGGGCGCCCGGGCGGCTGATGGTCAACGCCTACGGCCCGACCGAGGCCACGATGTGCGTGGCGATCAGTGCGCCGCTGGCACCGGGGTCCGGGGTGGTGCCGATTGGTTCGCCGGTGTCGGGGGCGGCGTTGTTTGTGCTGGACGGGTGGTTGCGCCCGGTGCCGGCGGGGGTGGTCGGTGAGTTGTATGTGGCCGGTGCCGGGGTGGGTTGTGGGTATGTGGGCCGGGCCGGGTTGACCGGGTCGCGGTTTGTGGCCTGTCCGTTCGGGGGGCTAGGGGCGCGGATGTATCGCACCGGGGATCTGGTGTGGTGGGGCGTTGATGGGCAGCTGCGGTATCTGGGGCGCGCCGATGAGCAGGTCAAGATCCGCGGGTATCGCATCGAGTGTGGTGAAGTCCAGGCGGTGTTGGCCGGGCTGGATGGGGTGGAGCAGGCGGTGGTGATCGCCCGCGAGGACCGCCCCGGCGACAAACGCCTGGTGGGCTACGTGACCGGGACCGCGGACCCGGCCGAGGTGCGGAGCGCGCTGGCCGAGCGGCTCCCGGGGTATATGGTTCCGGCCGCGGTGGTGGTGATCGACACGCTGCCGTTGACGGTCAACGGCAAACTCGACAAACGCGCCCTGCCGGCACCGGAGTATCAGGATGGCGGTGGTGGATATCGCGCCCCGGCCAGTGCGGTCGAGGAGATCCTGGCAGACATCTACGCCCGGGTGCTGGGGCTGGAGCGGGTCGGGGTGGACGACTCGTTTTTCGACCTGGGTGGGGATTCGCTGTCGGCGATGCGGGTGATCGCCGCGGTCAACACCGGCCTGGATGCCGATCTTGCGGTGCGCGCGGTGTTCGAGGCGCCCACGGTGGCCCGGTTGGCGTCCCGTATCGGTGGGGGTGGGGGTGGGCTGGAGCCGTTGGTGGCTGGTGCGCGGCCCGCGGTGGTGCCGTTGTCGTTTGCCCAAAGCCGGTTGTGGTTCCTGGACCAGTTGCAGGGGCCCTCCCCGGTCTACAACATGGCGGTGGCGGTGCGGCTGGGCGGGCGACTGGATGCCGAGGCGTTGGGGGCGGCACTGGCCGATGTGGTGGGCCGCCATGAGAGCCTGCGCACGCTGTTCCCAGCACCCGAGGGGATCCCCCAGCAGCTGGTGGTGCCGGTCGAGCGGGCAGATTTCGGTTGGGACGTCGTGGATGTCACCGGCTGGTCGGCGGCGCGGCTGGGTGAGGCCATCGAGGCGGCGGCGTGTCACCGGTTTGATCTGGCGACCGAGATCCCGTTGCGGGCACGGCTTTTCCGCTTCGCCGAGGACGAGCATGTGCTGGTGGCTGCGGTGCACCATATCGCCGCCGATGGCTGGTCGATCACCCCGCTGGTGGGTGATCTGGGGGTGGCCTATGCCAGCCGGTGTGCGGGGTGGGCCCCCAGTTGGGCCGATTTGGCGGTGCAGTATGCCGATTACACGCTGTGGCAGCGCGCTCAGTTTGGTGATCTCGAGGACAGCGACAGCCGCATCGCCGCGCAGCTGGCCTACTGGCAGGAGGCCCTGGGCGGGCTGCCCGAGCGCCTGGTGCTGCCCACCGATCGGCCCTATCCGCTGGTTGCCGATTATCGCGGGGCCAGTGTGGCGGTGGACTGGCCGGCCGAGCTGCAGCAGCGGGTGCGCGGGGTGGCTCGCGAGCACAACGCGACCAGTTTCATGGTGATGCAGGCCGCCCTGGCGGTGCTGCTGGCCAAGGTCGGCGCCAGCAGCGAGGTGGCGGTGGGGTTTCCGATCGCCGGGCGCCGCGATCTCGCGCTGGATGAGTTGGTGGGGTTTTTCGTCAACACCTTGGTGCTGCGGGTTGATCTGGCCGGGGATCCCACCGTGGCCGAGTTGTTGGCCCAGGTGCGACGGCGCAGTCTGGCCGCCTATGAGCATCAAGATGTGCCCTTTGAGGTGCTGGTGGATCGGCTTAATCCGACCCGAAGCCTGACCCATCACCCGCTGGTTCAGGTGTTGTTGGCCTGGCAGAACTTCGCCGGGCAGGTCACTGATCCCGCCGCTGGGTTGGCGTTGGGGGATCTGCGGGTCACGCCGCTGCCGGTGGACACCCACACCGCCCGCATGGACCTGACGTTTTCGTTGGCCGAACGCTGGACCCAGGCCGGTGCGCCCGCCGGGATTGGCGGGGCGGTGGAGTTTCGCACCGACGTGTTTAACGCGGCCAGCATCGAGGCGCTGATCGAGCGGTTGCGGCGGGTGGTGGTGGCTATGACCGCCGACCCCACCCGGCGGCTGTCGTCGATCGATGTGCTGGGTGGGGGTGAGCACGCCCGGCTGGATGGGTGGGGCAACCGGGTGGTGTTGGCCCAGCCGGTGAGCATGCCGGTGTCGATTCCGGTGTTGTGGACTGCGCAGGTCGCGCGCGCCCCCGAGGCGGTGGCGATCAGCTGCGAGGGCCGCTCAATGACGTACCGCGAGGTTGAGGAGGCCGCCAACCGGCTAGCACACCTGCTGGCCGGCCAGGGTGTGGGCCCGGGTGCGTGTGTGGGGCTGCTGTTTTCCCGTTCCGCCGAGGCGATCGTGGCGATGTTGGCGGTTTTGAAGACCGGGGCGGCCTACCTGCCGATCGACCCGGGGTTGCCGGCGGCCCGGATGGAGTTCATGGTTGCCGATGCCGCGCCGATCGCCGCGATCACCACGGCGGACCTACGGTCGCGGCTGGACGGGTGTGACCTGCTGGTCATCGATGTCGAGGATCCCCGCATCCCCGGCTATCCGTGTACGGGCTTGCCGGCACCGGCGCCCGAGGATATTGCCTACATGATCTACACCTCGGGCACCACCGGTGTCCCCAAGGGGGTGGCCGTCACCCACCACAACGTCATCCAGCTGTTGGAGTCACTGCATGCCGCCCTGCCGCCGGGACCGGGGCAGGTGTGGTCGCAGTGGCACTCCTATAGCTTCGACGTCTCGGTGTGGGAGATCTTCGGTGCGCTGTTGCACGGTGGGCGGCTGGTGGTGGTGCCCGAGTCGGTGGCGCGCTCGCCGGAAGACCTGCACGCTTTGCTGGTCGCTGAAAAGGTCCGCGTGTTAAGCCAAACCCCGTCTGCGGTGGGGATGTTGTCACCGGAGGGTTTGGATTCGACGGCATTGGTGGTGGCCGGTGAGGCCTGCCCGGTCGAGGTGGTGGACCGGTGGGCGCCCGGGCGGGTGATGATCAACGCCTACGGCCCGACCGAGACCACGGTGTATGCGGCGATGAGTGCGCCGTTGATGGCGGGGTCGGGGGTGGTGCCGATCGGCTCGCCGGTGTCGGGGGCAGGGTTGTTTGTGCTGGATGGGTGGTTGCGCCCGGTGCCGGCGGGGGTGGTCGGGGAGTTGTATGTGGCCGGTCGTGGGGTGGGGTGTGGGTATGTGCGCCGGGCCGGGTTGACCGGATCGCGGTTTGTGGCCTGCCCGTTCGGGGGGCCCGGGGCGCGGATGTATCGCACCGGGGATCTGGTGTGGTGGGGTGCCGATGGGCAGCTGCGGTATCTGGGGCGCGCCGATGAGCAGGTCAAAATCCGCGGCTATCGCATCGAGCTGGGGGAAGTCCAGGCCGCACTGGCCGGGCTGGACGGGGTGGAGCAGGCGGTGGTGATCGCCCGCGAGGACCGCCCCGGCGACAAACGCCTGGTGGGCTACGTGACCGGGACAGCAGACCCGGCCGAGGTGCGCGCCGCGCTGGCCGAGCGGCTCCCGGCCTATATGGTGCCGGCCGCGGTGGTGGTGATCGACGCGCTGCCCTTGACGGTCAACGGCAAACTCGACAGGCGCGCCCTGCCGGCACCCGAACATCACGACACCGGTGGTGGGTATCGCGCCCCGGCCAGCCCCACCGAGAAGGTCCTGGCCGGCATCTACGCCCAGGTGCTGGGTGTGGAGCGCGTCGGGGTCGATGAGTCGTTTTTCGACCTGGGCGGGGATTCGCTGTTGGCGATGCGCCTGGTCGCCAAGGTCAACACAGCCCTGGATGCCCGCCTTCCGGTGCGCACCTTATTCGACGCGCCGTCCGTTAGCAGCTTGAGTCAGCGGCTGCGTAGAGATGGCAGTTCGGTGGAAATAGTTCCCGTTGCGACCTTCAAGGACGGTACCGGGGTTCCGCTGTTCTGCATTCATCCGGCTAGTGGGCTTAGCTGGGGATATCGGGCTCTGGGCAATTATTTGGATTGCCCGATTATCGGAATTAACCAAATCCCGCAAAATGGCGAAGCTGAACCTGGATCAGTTCGCAGCATGGCAGAAAGCTATGCAGACAGGCTCCAAGCGCTCTATCCTACCGGACCCTATAATCTTCTTGGCTGGTCTTTTGGAGGCATCGTCGCGCATGAGCTCGCCATTGAGCTTCGTCGACGCGGATACGCAGTCCAGCGTCTTATACTCCTGGAAGCTGTACTCAATGACAACGGCAGCATCGCCGTAAGAAACCAGGCTTTAGACGAGAGTCAAATCCTGGAAGAAATCCTGGGGTCCATTCGGATAGATATTCCAGAAGACTCCAAGCCTCTTACCTGCCGGAAGGCGGAGCATCTAATTCGCCAACGAGAAGAGGCAATGGGAATTGCTCTTCCATCCAAACAGGTCCGGGAATTTCTGGAGTTCTTTGTTCGAAACATGGAGGCTAGCGCATTGCATCATTCAGAACACGTACCTGGTGTGTTTGATGGTGATATGGTCATATTCTCCGCTGCACGACGTGAGAGTGATTCATCTCGTCTACAAAGTTGGCGGCCTTATGTTGCTGGCGACATTACAGAGTACTCGGTCGACTGCACACATGAAGACATGCTGACTGCCGAATCACTCAGCCTGTATGGCCAACAACTCAAACTTTCATTAGAAGCTTAAGGCGGCGTTGCGGTGAAGGAGAGGTTGTCCCGGTCTTCGCGGAATTTGCGGTGGCGGCCTCCCACCTGAGCCTTGCCGCGTGATAGGTCTCGGGTGGTCCGAGCAAAGAACACCCACAAGAAAGGGGACCGCTACGAAGACCGTACCGACTGTTCGTGTAGCCGACAGCACCGACGCCGTTGTGTTGCCTGATCTGCCGTAGGAGATTCAGCTGGCACTCACCGATATCGCCGGGGCGGTCCGCGAGGGGCTGTTGGTGGTGAGTGTGGCCTCGGGTCGCCTGACAGCGCGGTTCTAACGGTCGTTGCAACACCTGATCGTTCAGGAGTTGTCGATGACAGGTTCGTTTCAAAGTCGCCGACCCGGGCCCGGTAAGCCGTTGACGGCCAAGCGCGAGGAGTGTGTTCGCGTTTTTAGCCGAGCACCGCGACGAGTTGCTCCCGGATTCGCTCATCGCGGACCTGTTCTTAGCTGTGACAGCCATTGTTCGGCGTGTCTTCCTGCCATTTCACTGTTATCGTGCTGATTTCGTGCTGAAAAATAATCATGTATGTGACGCGGGTGCCCAGTTGAATCCGCTGAACGTGTAATAGACGTTGTGGCGCAGGTAGTCAGGCGGGGCCCGCTCTAACCGGGTGACAGTCGTGGCAGATCCACGTGCTCGTCGATCAACTCCGAAAGCCCGGTCTGCTCAGCCAGTTCCAGCATCGGCACCAACCCGGCCGACGACACCAGGTTCTGCCCGTCAAACACCGCCGACCCGGCGGTGAATGTATAGGATGATTGCAGCGAAAGTGCCTTCCCGAATTCTGGACAAGATCGAATCAGCACTCGTATTGTCCCAGCTGAGAAGGCATATTCGCGACTCACACGCCGATCAAATCACCGCCATCCCCGGATTCAGGCCGAGCCGACACGTCGCTGTCAGGCGGCGCCGCGGGTGCTAGCTTTTCGCACAGCAGCCCCGCCAAACCGCGAATGGTGCCAATGGAGGTGAGGTCGGTGGGAGTGATGCGTATTCCCGTTTCGCTCTCGATGCGGGTACGTAGTTCGAGGGCGCCCAGCGAGTCCAGGCCGTACTCGGAGAGCGGACGGTCGGGATCGATGCTGCGACGCAGGATCAAGCTGACCTCGTCGGAGAGCAGACGCCGCAGCCGGGTGGGCCACTCGTCCAGGGGCAGCTCGTTGAGCTCGGCAAGCAGCTTGCTTGTGCCCGTTGCGTTTTGCCCGATGCGGAACGCATCGGCGAAGGGGCTGCGCTCGGCGAAGGCAGACAACCACGGTGTGCCCATGATCGGCGCATACCCGGTGTAGGCGCGGTCGTGGCGCAGCAGCGCTTCGAACGCGTAAGCGCCCTCGTCGGGAGCGATAGCAACGCCGGCGCCCTCCGCCAGGGCGGTGGCGCGCCCGATCTGGCCCCAGGCGCCCCAGGCGATCGCGGTCGCCGGCAGGCCCTGAGCCCGGCGCCACAGGGTGAAGGCATCCAGCCAACTGTTGGCCGCGGCGTAGGCACCCTGCCCGGGCGAGCCCACCAGCGCGGCCGCCGAGGAGAACGAGCAGAACCAGTCCAACGGCTGGTCGGCGGTGGCCGTGTGCAAGTTCCACGCACCGTCAACCTTTGGCGCCCAGTCACGCTCGATGAGCTCGTCGGTGATATTGGTCAGTGTGGCGTCCTCGACCACCGCGGCCGCATGCAGCACACCGCGCACCGGCAGCCCGGTGGCGGTCGCGGTGGCCACCAACCGCTGCGCGGTGCTGGGATCGGCGATGTCGCCGCACTCCACCACGACGTCGGCACCGATCGCGCGGATGCGCTCGATCGTCTCCAGCGCCTCGGGAGTTGGCTGCGAGCGCGAGGACAGCACGATGCGCCCGCAGCCGGCCGCTGCCATCTTCTCGGCCAAAAACAGCCCCAGGCCCCCCAGCCCGCCGGTGATGATGTAGGCGCCGTCGCGGCGGAAGACCCGGACCTGTGCCGGCGGCACCATCACGCGGCTGCGGCCGGTGTGCGGGACATCGAGCACGAGTTTGCCGGTGTGCTGGGCGCCGCTCATCACCCGAATCGCGGTGGCGGCGTCGGCCAGCGGATAGTGCGTGCTCTCCGGCATCGGCAGCGAGCCGTCCGCGACGAGCTGGTACACCGTCTTCAGCAGGTCCCGGACCTTCTCCGGGTGGGTCGACGGTGATCAACCCCAGGTCGACGCCGGAGAACGTGAGGTTGCGCCGGAACGGGAAGAGCCCCAGCCGGGTGTCGCCGTAGATGTCGCGTTTGCCGATCTCGACGAACCGTCCACCGAAGGACAGCAATTCCAGTCCGGCGCGCTGGGCTGCGCCGGTGACCGAGTTGAGCACGATGTCGACGCCATAGCCGTCGGTGTCGCGGCGGATCCGCTCGGCGAACTCGGTGCTGCGCGAGTCGTAGACGTGCTCAATGCCCATGTCGCGCAACAATTGTCGACGCTGCTCGCTGCCGGCGGTGGCGAAGATCTCGGCCCCCGCCGCACGGGCGATGGCGATTGCCGCCTGCCCCACGCCCCCGGTCGCGGAATGGATCAACACCTTGTCACCGGCCTTGATGCGGGCCAGCTCGTGTAGGCCGTAGTAGGCGGTGGCGTGCGCGGTGGTCACCGCGGCCGCCTGCTCGTCGGTCAAGCCGGCCGGCAGGGTGACGGCCAGGCGCGCGTCGCAGGTGAGGAAGGTGCCCCAGCAGCCGTCGCCGCACAGACCCCCGACATGATCGCCCACCTTGTGGTCGGTCACGTCTGGTCCGACCGCGGTCACCACTCCGGCGAAGTCGGTGCCCAGCTGCGGTAGCCGCCCCTCGAAGGCGGGGTAGCGGCCGAACGCGACCAGCACGTCGGCGAAGTTGATGCTGGACGCGCTGACCGCGACCTCGATCTGCCCCGGTCCCGGCGGAACCCGGTCGCAGGCAACGAGTTCCATCGTCTCCAGATCACCGGGCGTACGGATCTGCAGGCGCATCCCGTCGCGCTCATGGTCCACCAAGGTGGTTTGCCGCTCCTCGGGGCGCAGCGGAGTGGGCGACAAGCGCGCCGCATACCACGCGCCGTTTCGCCAGGCGGTCTCGTCTTCTTCGGACCCGCCGAGCAGTTGCCGCGCCAGCTGCTCGGCGTCGGTGTCGGCGTCCACATCGATCTGGGTGGCGCGCAGGTGCGGATGTTCGGTGCCGATCACCCGCATCAAACCCCGCAGCCCAGCCTGCTCCAGATTGGCCACGTCACCGGCCAGCTACGGTCTGGGCGGTGCTGGTCACGACATACAGGCGCGGCGGCTCGCCAGGGATCTCCGGCAGTTCGCGGGTGATACGCACCAGATGCTGTACATACTCGCGGCCCAGCAGCGGGGACTGGTCGTGCGGCGTCGCCGTTTTTCGGTCCCGTGAGGATCACCACGCCGGTGAATCCACCGGCACGCAGATGATTTCCAAGCTGTTCTGCGTTTGAGGTGTCGTCGGCGTGCGGTGGCCAGCACATGGTGGTGCATTGCGCGCCATGGTTTTTCAGGGCGTCGGTCAACGCGGTGGCAACCACATCCGCGGTCGCGGTGGTGCTGATCAGCAGCCAGCTTCCGGCGTCGGCGAATTCCACCTCGGGCAGTTCTCGTTGCCGCCATTCGACGGTCAGCAGCCGCTCGGCCAGCACCCGTTCGTCGCGGCCGCTCCCGGAGATGCCGGTGCCGCATCGCAGCCCCTGCACGGCGAGCAGGACTGCCCCGTGCTGGTCGAGCACGTCGAGGTCGGCCTCGATCCCGTCGAAGTATCGGCTTTGGTCACCCGCGTGTAGCAGTAGTGGGCGGTGCGGGCAGAACCGTAGGAGCGGAGTCGACGGACACCCAACGGCAACGCCAGCACATCTTCGCCCAGGGCCTGGACCTGCGGACTAGCCCCAACCGACTGAAAACAGGCATCCAGCAGTGCGGGGTGCACACCGTAAGCACCTTGTTGCGAGCGGATTTGGCCGGGTAGCGCGACCTCGGCCAGCACGGTGCCGGTGGTGTCCTCGCCGACGTGCACGACGCCGAGACCGGTGAACGCCGGACCGTACTGAACACCACGCTGGTCTAGGCCCTTGCGCACCTCGGCGCCATCCGCGCAACGCGGATGCGCGGCCAGTAGCGCGGACGATGTCGTACGCAGGTGGCTGCTCATCGTCTGCGGCATGCAGGACTGCGCTAGCTTGCCGCGCTTGTTCGCCCCCCTGATTGGTCTCCACGATGAAGTCGACGACGCCCGGCGATGACAACGACGCCGAGGCGCCGACGGTGGTCTGCTCATCGAGCAGCAGCGCCTGCTGGAACTGAATGTCGCGGACCTCACAAGCCTCGCCCAGCACAGCGTGCGCGGCCGCCAAGCGCCATCTCGCAGTAAGCCGCCCCCGGAAGTACGGCCACGTTGCGGATCTGGTGGTCAGCCAGCCAGGGCTGGGCGGCGGTGCCGACCTCGGCCTGCCAGACGTGGCGCTCCGGTTCCTCCTGCAAGCGCACATGCGGGCCCAGCAGCGGATGTACCGAAACGGTGCAACCACCATGTGTTGGGGATTCCTGACCGTCGCGGCTCAACAACAGCCGACGGTGGGTCCAGGTTGGCAGCGGCGCGTCCACCAGCCGCCCATTCGGGTAGAGCACCGAGAAGTCGACCGCGGCGCCCGCACTGTGCAGATCGACCAGAAAGCCACGCAGCCCGTGCGGCAGTTCCTGTTCGCGGCGCATGCCGGCAAGAGCGGCCAGCGGCATGTCGAAACTGCGGGCAGTCTGCTCGAGAGCGTGAGTAAGCAGCGGGTGTGGTGCCAGCTCGGCGAAGACCCGATAGCCGTCCTCCAAAGCGGCCTGCACCGCCGCGGAGAACCGCACCATGTTGCGCAAATTGTCCACCCAGTACCCGGCATCGCACACCGGCCGCTCGCGCGGGTCGAACAGGGTCGCCGAGTAGAAGGGAACTTCCGGTGTCATCGGGTTGAGTTCGGCGAGTACGTCGGTCAGCTCGTCAAGGATCGGATCGACTTGAGGGGAGTGTGAGGCGACATCGACGGCGACCTCGCGGGCCATCACGTCGCGCTGCTCCCACGCCGCGACCAGCTCGCGAACCGTCTGGGTGGCACCGCCGATCACCGTGGACTGCGGCGAGGCCACCACCGCCACCACGACGTCGTTGACGCCGCGGGCCATCAGCTCCGAAAGCACTTGCTGGGCAGGCAATTCCACCGACGCCATGGCGCCGGCGCCGGCGATGCGGGACATCAGCCGCGAGCGGCGGCAGATGACGCGCACCCCGTCTTCCAGCGACAGCGCACCCGCGACGACAGCTGCCGCGGCCTCACCGAGGGAATGCCCGATGACCGCGCCCGGACGCACCCCGTAGGACTTCATGGTGGCGGCCAGGGCGACCTGCATAGTGAACAGCGTCGGCTGGACCCGGTCGATACCGGTCACCATCTGCGGCGCCGAGATCGCGTTGGTCACCGAGAACCCGGACTCGCGGGCGATCAGTGGCTCGGCTTGCGCGACAATGGCGGCAAACACCGGTTCGTTCGCCAGCAGCTCAGCACCCATCTGAGCCCACTGCGAACCCTGTCCGGAGAACACCCACACCGGACCCCGATCATCGCGCCCGACCGCGGCCTGATACGGAGTATCGCCCTCGGCGACCTCGCGCAAAGCCTCGGTGAGCTCCGGCAGGCTGCTCGCAATGACGGCGGTGCGTACCGGGCGGTGCGCACGCCGACGCGCCAGGGTGTAGGCCAAATCCGGCAACGCCACGTCATCATGTGCTTGCACCCAGTCGGCCAGCCGGCCGGCGGCGCGGCGCAATTCGTCGGCCGAGGTAGACGACAGCGCAAACAGCAGTGGCGCCGTCGACGATTCGGCTGAGACGTCCTCGTGGGCAGCGGCTTCGGGAGCCGGTTCTGGTGCTTGTTCCAAGATGGCATGGACGTTGGTTCCCGAGAGCCCGTACGACGACACCGCCGCCCGGCGGGGATGCTGGCCGTTGGTGGGCCACTCTGTGTTCTCTTGTGGCACAAAGAGTTTGGTGTCGATGCGGGCCATCTCATCGGGCAGCCGGGTGAAGTGCAGATTCTGGGGAACCACACCGTGCTGAAGGGCCAGGATCGTCTTGATCAGCCCCAGTGGCCCGGAGGCAGACTGGGCATGCCCGAAATTGGTTTTCACCGTGGCCAGCGCGCAGGGGCCGTCGATGCCGTAGACCTCGGCCAGGCTGGCGTATTCGATGGGGTCACCGACCGGGGTGCCGGGGCCGTGCGCTTCGACCATGCCGATGCTTTGGGCGTCGACGCCCGCAGCGGCTAACGCCGCCCGATACGCCGCGGTCTGCGCGGTCGCCGATGGTGTCGCGATGTTCACGGTGTGGCCGTCTTGGTTGGCGGCGGTGCCGCGGATCACGGTCAGAATCCGATCACCGTCGCGCAGCGCGTCGGGCAAACGTTTGAGTAACACCACGACGCAGCCTTCGGAGGACACGAACCCGTCGGCCGCGACGTCGAAGGCGCGGCAGTGTCCGGTGGGAGACAGCATGCCCTGGGCCGACCCTGAAGCCGCCTTCCGCGGGTCCAACGCCACCGCCGCGCCGCCGGCCAGAGCAAGGTCGCTTTCCCGCTCGTGCAGGCTGCGACAGGCCAGGTGCACCGCGGTCAGGCCAGAAGAACATGCGGTGTCCACCGTCAGCGCGGGACCGTGGACCCCGAGGGCGTAAGAAACCCGCCCGGACGCCATGCTGAAGTTGTTGCCGGTAAAGCCATACGGCCCCTCTACGACTCGAGCATCGGCGGCCAGCAGTTGGTAGTCGGCGTGTGTCAATCCCACGAACACCCCGGTCAGCGAGTCGGCCATCGTTTCCCGGGTGAGACCGGCATGCTCCATGGCCTCCCAGGAGGTTTCCAGCAACAGCCGGTGCTGCGGGTCGAGCTCGGTGGCCTCGCGCTCGCCGATCCCGAAGAACTCGGAATCGAAGCCGTAAACGTCATCGAGGAACGCGCCCCACTTCGACACCGACCGACCCGGCACCCCGGGCTCGGGGTCGTAGTATTCGTCGACGTCCCAGCGGTCGGCCGGGACTTCGGTGACCAGGTCATCGCCGCGCAGCAACGCCTCCCACAGCTGCTCCGGGGAATCGATGCCCCCGGGAAGTCGGCAGGCCATGCCGATGACAGCAACCGGTGTCACAGGTGTGGTGCCCGTCAGTGGGCGAAGAATCGGCCGAAGCTGAGCGGTGCACACGATCATCCATCGCCCCGAATGAAACCATTCTGCCTCCTCACAGCAACGACTACGTGCTCTTGTCCGCTGCTTAACTCACGGCGTGGCACCGCCTCGAGTACCCACGGTGCCTACGTCTGCTCGATTGCTTCCCACCCGTTTGTTAGTACTGTAGGCGATCAGTGCTCATTGCGGGTCGGTTCGAAGAACTAGAGCGGCTTCCCGAGCAGTCGGCTCACGTCGATGCGCTGCTAGACGACCCGGCGTTCTTCACCCCATCCGTGCCGTTCTTCGATCCGCGGATGGCGCGGCCGTCGACACCGATGGAGACCTAATCATTCCACCGCTGTCCGGGTCAGCGACGGTCAAACCGGCCGGCGGCTGAAGGATAGGCGGCTACTTAGTTGTTCTTTCCGAAGGTGCAGCGGCGATGGCCACGGTAACCTGATGCCCGTGGTTGAGACTTCCATTCCGGCTGTGCTGCGCGAACGCGCCAGCCTGCAGCCCAATGACACGGCATTCACGTTTATTGATTACGAGCAGGACTGGGCCGGCGTTGCCCAGAGCCTGACGTGGTCGCAGCTGTATCGGCGAACACTGAACGTTGCCCGGGAGTTGAGTCTTTGCGGTGAGACGGGTGATCGCGCGGTGATATTGGCACCACAGGGGCTTGACTACATCGTTGCGTTTCTCGGCGCATTGCAGGCGGGACAGATCGCAGTTCCGCTTTCGGTTCCGCTAGGTGGCGTCAGCGATGAGCGCGTTAGTTCGGTGTTGTGTGACGCGTCGCCGTCGGTCGTTCTCACAACGTCCCCTGTCGCAGGCATCGTGGCCGAGTATGTTAGGTCGCAGTCGGGCGCATCCGCTCCATCGGTCGTTGAGGTTGACCTGCTGGATCTTGACGCCGCGACAGGATCCGGCGCCAGGCGCAATAGCTGGCCGAGTATCGCGTATTTGCAGTACACGTCCGGGTCGACCCGTGCGCCGGCCGGGGTCGTGATCTCGCACAGGAACCTTTTGGCCAACTTCCAACAGCTTATGGCCGACTTCTTCCCGGACAGTGGGGGAGTTGCCCCGCCAGACGGGACTATTGTGTCCTGGCTGCCGTTCTATCACGACATGGGCTTGATCCTAGGAGTTTGCCCACCGATTCTCGGGGGATATCGCTCTGTGCTCACGAGTCCGGCGTCGTTCCTTCAGCGCCCGGCTCGCTGGATGCAATTGTTGGCAAGCAATAGTCACCCGTTCACGGCGGCACCGAACTTTGCTTTCGAATTGGCGGCACGACGTACATCAGACGATGACATGGCCGGGCTCGATCTCGGGAACGTGTTGGGCATCCTCAGCGGTAGCGAACGAATCCACCCTGCGACGCTGCAGCGTTTCACAGACCGGTTCGCCCGCTTCAATTTTCGCGAGTCGGCGATACGACCCGCATACGGACTGGCAGAAGCAACAGTGTACGTGGCGACCCGCAGACCAGGTGATCCACCAAAAATCGTCAACTTCGAATCCGAGAAACTGTCCGCCGGTCACGCGAAGCGGTCCGAAAGCGAAGACGGCACACCGCTGGTCAGCTACGGCGTGCCACGGTCACCGATGATCCGGATCGTCGATCCCGACACCAGGATCGAGTGCCCGGAGGGAACGGCCGGTGAAATCTGGGTGCACGGCGACAACGTCGCTATCGGCTATTGGCAAAAACCTCAAGAGACACAGCGCACGTTCGGCGCAACGCTTGTCGCTGCCGTCGGCTGGCACACCAGAAGGGCCTTGGCTGAGAACCGGAGATTTGGGCTTCTTCTCCGACGGCGAGCTGTTCATCGTCGGCCGCATCAAGGATCTCTTGATCGTCTATGGGCGTAACCACTCTCCCGACGACATCGAGGCGACGATCCAGGGGATCACCCCAGGCCGATGTGTGGCGATAGCGGTTCCGGATGATGGCGTTGAGAAGCTGGTCACCATCATCGAACTCAAGAAGCGGGGTGACTCCGACGAGGATGCGATGGAGAGGCTGGGCCTCATCAAGCGTGAAGTCACCTCGGCGATATCCAACTCGCACGGCCTCGGCGTCGCGGATCTGGTTCTGGTGCCGCCCGGTTCGATACCGATCACCACCAGCGGCAAGGTCAGGAGATCGGCGTGTGTCGAGCACTACCGGCACGGTCGGTTCGCCCGCTTGGACGCTTAGGCATTACCGCGAGCCAGGACTCGAGTCCTTATGCGAGCGCGCGATCGGCCGGTTTCGCGATTGACTCATCAGTCAGCAACTTCGTAGTGTGCCGGTATGTCGGACGGCGCGGTGGCGCGGGCATTGGTGTTGGAGGCGCCCCGCCACCTGGTCGTTCGGGAGTTTGCGGTCCCGGCGGTCGGCGACGACGACGCGCTGGTGCGGGTCGCTGCCTGCGGGCTGTGCGGGACCGACCATGAGCAGTACACGGGCGAGCTTGCGGGCGGGTTCGCCTTTGTTCCCGGTCACGAGACGGTCGGGACGATCGAGGCCATCGGGCCGCAGGCGGCACAGCGGTGGGGTGTGTCGGAAGGCGACCGGGTAGCCGTCGAGGTATTCCAGTCGTGTCGCCAATGCGCAAACTGCCTGGCCGGCGAGTACCGGCGCTGCGAACGTCACGGCCTCGCCGATATGTACGGCTTCATCCCCGTCGACCGCGAGCCCGGGCTGTGGGGCGGCTATGCCGAATACCAGTATCTGGCGCCCGACTCGATGGTGTTGCCCGTGCCGACTGCCCTCAACCCTGTGGTGGCCACTTTGTTCAACCCGTTGGGTGCTGGAATACGTTGGGGGGTAACGGTTCCCGGCACCAAACCGGGCGACGTCGTCGCTGTGCTCGGCCCGGGAATTCGGGGGCTGTGCGCTGCCGCGGCGGCGAAAGAGGCCGGCGCCGCCTTCGTGATGGTGACCGGGTTGGGCCCCCGCGACGCCGGCCGGTTGGCGCTGGCTGCGCAATTCGGAGCGGACCTGGCCGTCGACGTCGCCGTCGAGGATCCCGTCGCCGCCCTGGCAAAGGAGACCGGCGGGCTGGCAGATGTCGTCATCGACGTAACCGCCCGGGCGCCAGCGGCTTTCGCGCAAGCGATCGCGCTGGCCCGTCCGGCCGGGACCGTCGTTGTCGCCGGTACCCGAGGTTTCGGCACTGGCGCTCCGGGTTTTTCGCCCGACATGGTGGTATTCAAGGAGCTGCGCATTATCGGCGCCCTCGGCGTAGATGTCACCGCCTACCGCGCCGCGCTAGATCTGCTGATGTCCGGTCGCTACCCGTTCGAAAGCCTGCCCCGCCGCTGCGTGCGCCTCGAAGACGCCGAGGAATTGCTGGCTACCATGGCCGGTGAACGCGACGGTGTCCCGCCAGTACACGGAGTGCTCACACCATGACAACAGCCCGCGTGCCCAAATTGCCGCTCGACGAGGCCAAAGCCGCCGCCGACGAAGCGGCCGTGCCCGACTACATGGCTGAGCTCAACATCTTCCAGGTGTTGCTGAACCATCCCCCACTGGCGCGCGCCATCAATGACCTACTCGCCACCATGCTGTGGCACGGTGCCCTCGACCCGCGGTTGCGCGAGCTGGTGATCATGCGGATCGGCTGGCTTACCGCGTGCGACTACGAGTGGACACAGCACTGGCGCGTCGCGTCCGGACTGGGCGTGACGGCCGACGATCTGCTCGGCGTGCGCGATTGGCAGGGATACCTCGGGTTCGGGCCCACCGAGCGGGCGGTGCTGGCGGCCACCGACGACGTCGTACGTGACGGCGCGGTCAGTGCTGAGAGCTGGGCGGCCTGCGAACGCGAATTGCAAGGTGACAAAACGGTTCTCATCGAACTCGTCACCGCCATCAGCGCATGGCGAATGGTCGCATCAATTCTGCACAGCCTCAAGGTCCCGTTAGAGGAGGGCGTGTCCAGCTGGCCGCCGGACGGCCAGTCGCCCTAGGTGCGTTCGAGCGTGCAGACCTCAGACGATCCGGTAGGTCTGCAGGGCATGAGCGACGACGTTGCCGTCGGCATCGGTAGCGGTGATCTCGGTGAAGGTGAGTTCCTTGCGACGCCGCGCGGTGCGGGCATGACACAGCAGGTCGCAGTGCTTGGCGGCGCCGGCGTACTGGATGCTCATCGCGACGGTGGAGGCGCGCATGCCCTTGTCGAAATCGTGGTTCGACCACGCGGCGGCCGCACCGGCGGTGTCCATCACCGACGCGATCACCCCGCCGTGAAAATAGGTGCCGTCGTTAGTGAGGTCTTCGCGGAACGGGAGCCTAATCGTGACGTCATCGGGCTCGTAGCGTTCAAAGACGATCCCGAGCCCGCCGATGAATGGTGTGGTCAGCATGAGGTCGCGCACCGCTTGGCGGTGCTGGTGCTGCTGTTGGGTGGTCAATGGCTCAGGCATGAATCGCAGATTACCGTAATCGATTGACATATCAATCAATAACTCTTAGCGTCGTGCAAATGCGAACCAGAGTCGCCGAACTGCTCGGCGTTGAGTTCCCGATATGCGCCTTCAGCCATTGCCGCGATGTGGTGGCCGCGGTGACCAACGCGGGCGGGTTCGGGATCCTCGGCGCTGTCGCGCACAGTCCACAACGGCTACAGAACGAGCTGACCTGGATCGAGCAGCAGACCGGGGGCAAGCCCTATGGGGTCGACTTGCTGTTGCCGCCCAAGTACGTCGGCGCCGAGCAAGGCGGGATCGACGCCAAGCAGGCCCGGGCGCTGCTGCCCGAGGAGCACCGCGCGTTCGTCGACGACTTACTGGTCCGCTACGGCATCCCGGCGCCCACCGACGAGCCGCGGGCGTGGGCTGGCGGGCTCAATATCTCGCCCAAGGGCTACGAGCCGCTGCTCGACGTGGCCTTCGCCCACGACATTCGTCTGATCGCCAGCGCGCTCGGGCCGCCCCCGGCGGATCTCGTCGAGCGTGCCCACGACCACGACGTGCTGGTGGCCGCGCTGGCCGGCACCACGCAACACGCGCGACGGCATGCGGCCGCGGGTGTCGACCTGATCGTCGCGCAGGGCACCGAGGCCGGCGGCCACACCGGCGAGGTGGCGACCATGGTCTTGGTCCCTGAAGTGGTCGACGCGGTCGCTCCTGTCCCGGTGCTGGCTGCCGGCGGGATCGCCCGCGGCCGCCAGATCGCCGCGGCCCTGGCGCTGGGTGCTGCGGGCGTGTGGTGTGGGTCGGTGTGGCTGACCACCGAAGAAGCCGAGACGCCTCCGGTGGTCAAGGACAAGTTCCTGGCTGCCAGCTCCTCGGACACGGTGCGGTCGCGGTCGATGACGGGCAAGCCGGCGCGGATGCTCCGTACGGCCTGGACCGACGAGTGGGACCGGCCGGAAACCCCCGACCCTCTCGGTATGCCGCTGCAGACTGCGCTGGTCACTGAGCCGCAGCTGCGTATCAACCAGGCGGCCACTCACCCGGGAGCCAAGGCTCGTGAGCTGGCGACCTACTTCGTCGGCCAGGTGGTCGGCTCGCTCGACCGGGTCCGGCCGGCGCGCTCGGTGGTGCTCGACATGGTCGAGGAGTTCATCGACACCATCGGGCAGCTCGAGAGCTTGGTTGATAAGTGAGCAGCCCGACCCGCCGGCGCCGCGCGGTCAGTGACGAGGACAAGTCGCAGCGGCGCGACGAGATCATGGCGGCCGCCAAAGAAGTGTTCGCGCGCAAGGGTTTTCATGCGACGACCATCGCCGACATCGCAAAGCAGGCCGGCCTCGCCTATGGCTCGATCTATTGGTACTTCGATTCGAAGGACGAGCTGTTCCACGCGTTGATGGCGGTCGAGGAAGGTGCGCTGCGTAACCATGTCGCGGCGGCGCTGGGCTGTGCCTGTAGAAAACGTCGGGCAAGAGGCGCGGCTTCGGGCCGCTGTGCAGGCGACGCTGGAGTTCTTCGAAGCCGACAAGGCCACCGTCAAGCTGCTGCTCCGCGACCCTTATGCACTTGGCGAGCAATTCGAAAAGCACCTCGGCGGGATCTATGAGCGGTTCATTGACGACATCGAAACCTTCATCGTCGCCGCCCAAGAGCGCGGCGAGGTGGTGGCCGCCCCGCCCCGGATGGTGGCGTACACGCTGGCGGCGCTGGTCGGGCAGCTAGCGCACCGGCGACTGAGCACGGACGACGACGTCACCGCAGCTCAGGTAGCCGACTTCGTCGTTGCGCTGGTGCTTGACGGGCTGCGCCCACGGAGCGCCGGATAGACCCGGAAGGTGCGGCGCAAACAAGCAGTGTAACGGCCGGTCCGGAGCGCGGATGAGCCCATTCGCCCAGGTCATTGGCGTCGAAGCTGGCTAAAACCTGTGGGCGCGCGTAATAAATGCATAAAGGTTCGAAAAACACGGCATGGATCACATTGACCGTGTCATACGCCTCAGGCATCATCAGTCGGGTAAGCACCTCGTTAGGTGAGGCGTCTACACGAATACAGGCCACTGACCCCGAACGTCGAAAGACGCCCCGGGTCAGGACAGCTTCTCCCGGCTTAAGGGTTGAGCCCAGGTGGCTTCCGGAATACCGGACACGTCGTGTGGTGCCAAAGCGCTGACGAGAGGGGTGCGGATTTCCGACAGTCGTCGGGTTTCTGCTCCTTAGCTGCGCGTAGATCGCGTGCGGATAACCGCATGCGTCGTGGCCGTGAGGAGGTGAGGGACACATGAGTTCCAGTGATAGTCCGGACCGATATCCGGGCTATGTGCCGTCCCGATCCGGCCTCCGGCACGACGTTCTCAGCTGAGTCGTCGTAACGCTAATCGGCTTACCGGCTAAGCGTTCTCGGATCGGAACCGCTACGGGACGGGACACGTCAGTCCATTCAGTGCTCGTTTGGAATTCCGTCTAGGAGGCGATCATGACCGCAGTTCTGTACGACGAAGTGGTAACCGTAGCGCCCGCCCGCAACCTGACGGTGGTGCGCGACGCAACCACGATTCAGGCCCCTGCGCCCAAGAAGGTGACGCGCCCGGTTGACAACCAGCCTTTTGGCCTCGGCGGCGACCCGCTGGTGGACGGCGCTGCTCGTTTGTTGAGCATCGCGCTGCATCACGTGTACGCGGCGCTGTGGCGTGTTGGGCTGCTCGAAGTCCAGGCTTAGTCCAATGGATAGTGAGCAGCCGTGCTTGTTGCTCCAAGGGGCTACCCGACCGCAGGTTTCCCTGAGGCCAGGTAGCCCCTTGGAGCCCGCAGTGTCTGATTTGCGGTGCTTAAGTAGAATGACGTAATGGCATCGATCCGGCGATCACCGGGGAGCCTTCGGAAGAACAGCCGGCCTGGCTCAGTAGAACCGAACGGGTAGGCCCGTCACAGCCGTAATCGAGCGGCCACGCGAAAGCGTGGCAAGCGGGGTGGTACCGCGGCGCTCGCGCAGCTAGCGCGTCGTCGTCCCCATAGGCGCGTAGTGCCGAAAGGCACTGGGGCACAGGAGACGACGCACATCGTGACCGATAACGCTGACCTCGAGGTTCAGCTCGTGGATTCCGTCAAGGCTTATCCCAAGCTGGCCGGCGGGGCACCCGACTTCCCCGCACTCGAGCTCGAGGTTCTCAACTACTGGGCTCGCGACGACACTTTCCGGGCCAGTATCGCCCGCCGCGACGGCGCCCCGGAGTACGTGTTCTACGACGGGCCGCCGTTCGCCAACGGGCTGCCGCACTATGGGCACCTGCTCACCGGCTACGTGAAAGACATTGTCCCGCGGTACCGCACCATGCGCGGCTACAAGGTGGAGCGCCGGTTCGGTTGGGACACCCACGGGCTTCCTGCCGAACTCGAAGTCGAGCGCCAGCTGGGCATCACCGACAAATCCCAGATCGACGCCATGGGAATCGCTGCATTCAATGACGCCTGCCGCGCTTCGGTGTTGCGCTACACCGACGAATGGCAGGCGTATGTGACCCGCCAGGCCCGCTGGGTCGACTTCGACAACGACTACAAGACGCTCGATCCGTCCTACATGGAGTCGGTGATCTGGGCGTTCAAACAACTGTGGGACAACGGCCTGGCATATGAGGGCTACCGGGTGCTGCCCTACTGCTGGCGCGACGAAACTCCGCTGTCCAACCATGAACTGCGGATGGACGACGACATTTATCAAAGCCGCCAAGACCCGGCGATCACGGTGGGGTTCAAGGTGGTGGGCGGTGAGCTTGACGGTGCCTACCTGCTGGTGTGGACGACCACACCGTGGACCCTGCCGTCGAACCTTGCGGTTGCCGTCCACCCGGAGGTGACCTACGTGCAGGTCAGGGCCGGTGATCATCGTTTCGTGCTGGCGCAGCCGCGGCTGGCTGCCTACGCCCGCGAGTTGGGCGAAGAACCCGAGATACTGGGCACCTATCGCGGTGCGGACCTGCTGGGCACGCGTTACCTGCCGCCGTTCCCGTATTTCATGGACCCAAAACAGGCGGGCAACGCATTCCAGGTGCTCCCGGGGGACTTCGTAACCACCGAGGACGGCACCGGCATCGTGCACATGGCGCCAGCCTACGGCGAGGACGACATGGCCACCACCGACAAGGTCGGCATCGTGCCGGTCACTCCGGTCGATTCCAAAGGCCGCTTCGATGCCACGGTCCCGGATTACCAGGGGCAGCACGTCTTTGACGCCAACGCGCAGATCATCCGCGACCTGAAGAATCAGAGCGGTCCGGCGGCGGCGAACGGCGCGGTGTTGCTCCGCCACGAAACCTATGAGCACCCCTACCCGCACTGCTGGCGATGCCGCAATCCGCTGATCTATCGGGCGGTGTCGTCGTGGTTTGTCACGGTCACCGCATTCCGGGACCGCATGGTGGAACTCAACCAGCAGATCACCTGGCATCCCGAACACGTCAAGGACGGTCAGTTCGGTAAGTGGCTGCAGGGCGCCCGCGATTGGTCGATCTCGCGAAACCGGTACTGGGGCACCCCGATCCCGGTGTGGAAGTCCGACGATCCGGCCTACCCGCGCACCGACGTCTACGGAAGCCTCGACGAGCTCGAGCGCGACTTCGGGGTGCGGCCCACGAATTTGCACCGGCCCTACATCGACGAGCTCACCCGGCCCAACCCCGACGACCCCACCGGCCGTAGCACGATGCGGCGGATCCCCGACGTGCTCGACGTGTGGTTCGACTCGGGCTCCATGCCGTATGCCCAGGTGCACTACCCGTTCGAGAACGGCGACTGGTTCGAGAGCCACTACCCGGGGGACTTCATCGTCGAGTACATCAGCCAGACCCGCGGCTGGTTCTACACACTGCATGTGCTGGCCACCGCGCTCTTTGACCGGCCGGCGTTCAAAACGTGTGTGGCACATGGGATTGTGCTGGGCTCCGATGGCCAGAAGATGAGCAAGTCACTGCGCAACTACCCTGACGTCGCCGAGGTATTCGACCGCGACGGCTCCGACGCCATGCGGTGGTTCCTGATGGCTTCACCGATCCTGCGCGGCGGCAATCTGATCGTCACCGAGCAGGGCATCCGCGAAGGCGTCCGGCAGGTCCTGCTGCCGCTGTGGAACGCGTACAGCTTCTTGGCTCTCTACGCACCGAAAGTCGGTAACTGGCGCACCGATTCGGCGCACGTGCTGGACCGCTACATCCTGGCCAAGCTTGCCGAGCTGCGTGATGACCTCACCCGCGAAATGGACACCTGCGATATCTCGGGAGCATGCGAGCAGCTGCGCCAGTTCACCGAGGCATTGACGAATTGGTATGTACGACGGTCGCGTTCGCGGTTCTGGGAAGAGGATGTTGATGCTATCGACACCCTGCACACCGTGCTGGAGGTGACCGCGAGGCTGGCCGCTCCACTGCTTCCGTCGGTAACCGAGATCATTTGGCGCGGTCTCACCGGCGGGCGGTCGGTGCACCTGACCGACTGGCCGCAAGCCGATAACCTGCCCGCGGACCCCGACCTGGTCGCCGCGATGGATCAGGTCCGCGAAGTGTGCTCGGCCGCGTCATCGCTGCGCAAGGCCAAGAAACTGCGGGTACGCCTGCCGCTACCGAAACTGACTGTGGCAGTGGAGAACCCGCAGCGATTAGAGCCGTTTGCCGACCTGATCGCCGACGAGCTCAACGTCAAGTGCGTCGAGCTGACCGACGCGATCGACACCTACGGCCGGTTTGAGCTCACCGTCAACGCCGGGGTGGCCGGGCCGCGGCTGGGCAAGGATGTGCAGGCTGCCATCAAGGCGGTCAAGGCCGGCGAAGGCGTCGTCAACCCGGATGGCACCCTGACTGCGGGTCCCGCGGTGCTGCAACCCGATGAGTACAGCTCACGGCTGGTGGCCGCCGACCCGGAATTCACCGCGGCGCTGCCCGATGGGACCGGTCTGGTCGTGTTGGACGGCACCGTGACCCCCGAGCTGGAGGCCGAGGGTTGGGCCAAGGACCGGATCCGCGAGCTGCAAGAGTTGCGCAAGTCGACCGGGCTGGATGTCTCTGATCGCATCCGGGTGGTGATGTCGGTGCCCGCCGAGCGGGCGGATTGGGCGCGCGCCCATCGCGACCTCATCGCAAGGGAGATACTCGCTACTAGTTTCCAGTTCGCCGAGCCTGCACCGGACGCCGTCGCGATCGGCGACGGCGTCCGCGTGAGCATCGCCAAAACTTAGCTGCGAAAGTGCAACTGCCGACACGTTTCCCAACAGACTCCGTCGGTAGTTGCACTTTCGCGGGATGTCGGAGGACCATGGCAGTCTGCGGCCATGGGGAAGGGGAGACCATTCGTCGGCACCGAGGCGGTCCACGCCGGGGTACTTACCGAACGCGAGTTGCGACGGTCCTGCACCCGGATCTATCGCAACGTCTACCAACGGCGCGACAGCGGCTTCACCGCACGAGACCGGGCTGTGGCCGCCTGGCTGTGGTCGGGCAAGAAGGCGGTGGTCGCCGGCAACTCCGCGGCTGCACTGCTCGGCGCGGAGTGGGTCGATCCGCATGCACCGGCTGAACTCATCACCGATCGCAAACGACCACCGCCGCTGATCGTCGCCCGTAATGAAGTGCTTTTGGCCGGTGAAGCGACGGCGGTCGACGGCGTGCCGGTGACGTCACCCGGTCGCACCGCATTCGACCTGGGCCGACGACCTGGTTTACAGACCGCGGTGATTCGTATCGATGCCCTAGCGCGAGCTACCGGGTTGACGGTCGACGACGTGGAGCCGCTGGCCGTCGCGCACCGCGGTGCCCGAGGTATGAAGCAGCTGCGACGGGTATTGCCCCTGGTTGATGCCGTGCCGAATCGCCGCAGGAGACACGGACCAGGCTCGTGCTGATCGCGGGAGGTCTGCCCCGACCGCTGACCCAGATCGTGGTGCACAACGAGTGGGGAGGGGTGCTGGCCCGTATCGATATGGGCTGGGAGCAGTGGCGCGTCGGCGTCGAATACGACGGCGCGCAACACTGGACGGACCCGCGCATCCGTGCCAATGACATCGACCGCACCGCCGAACTGGCGCGTCGGGGCTGGCGCATAATCCGCGTGAGCGCCGATCTAGTGCGTAATCGGCCGGACGTCATCGTAGAGCGGGTCCGCGAAGCGCTACGCGCCGCGGGCTATCCCTTGGACCGCGAAAGTGCAACTGGCAACGCATTTCCCGAGAGGCGCCGTCGGTAGATGCACTCTCGCGGCTAAAATTTGATCGCGCGCCAGCGCTGCCTGCCGGTGCCGACCTGAACGTCGACATCGTGAAATCCCGCGGCGCGCAAGCGATCTGGCAGGCTCTCCGGCGGGACCGGGTTGCAGGTGTCGCGGAAATGCAGGATCCGGAACAGCAGAGAAGGCACGCCGTCGGTGCCGGCGAAGACGCCGCCGGGCCGAAGCACCCGGAAGGCCTCGGCGAACAACCGGTCCTGCAGTTCCACGGTCGGGACGTGGTGCAGCATGGTGAACGACACCACCGAGCTGAACTCGTTGGCCGGCAATCCGGTATCGGTGCCGTCGCCGTTGATGATGCGCGCCCGGTCGCCGTACAGCTCCTGCAGCCGCTGCGCCATCGGGGTATCGATCTCGACCGCGGTGAGCTTCGGCGTCTTGTCGACCAGCACCCGGAGAAATGCGCCGTATCCCGGTCCGATCTCGAGGGTGTTGTCGCCCAGTTCGACGTCAGCGAGGACCGACGGGAGCACGTGGTGTTCGACTTCCTTCGCCCAGCGATTCGAGCTGCAGCACAGCCTGTGACACAGATTCATCGCCATACTCAACGACGTTAGCCCAATAGCATTAGCGGCTGTGGAGTCCCGTTGGGTGCTGCACCTGGACATGGACGCGTTCTTCGCCTCCGTCGAACAACTCACCCGGCCTACCCTGCGGGGGCGGCCGGTGCTGGTCGGCGGCTTGGGTGGTCGGGGCGTGGTGGCCGGCGCCAGCTATGAAGCACGCGTGTTCGGCGCGCGGTCGGCCATGCCGATGCACCAGGCCCGCCGGCTGATTGGCGTGACCGCGGTGGTGTTGCCGCCGCGCGGTGTGGTGTACGGGGCGGCCAGCCGACGGGTCTTCGACACCGTACGCAGCGTGGTGCCCGTGGTCGAGCAGCTGTCCTTCGACGAAGCCTTCGGGGAACCGCCCCAACTGGCAGGGGCGTCACCCGAAGACGTCGAGGTGTTCTGCGAGGGCCTGCGGCGACGGGTGAAAGAAGAGACCGGCCTGACCGCCTCCGTCGGCGCCGGCTCGGGTAAACAGATCGCCAAGATCGCGTCCGGCCTGGCCAAGCCCGACGGCATTCGGGTGGTCCGGCGCGCCGAAGAACAATTGCTGCTCGGCGGATTGCCGGTGCGGCGGCTATGGGGCATCGGTCCGGTCGCCGAGGAGAAGCTGAATCGGCTCGGCATCGAGACGATCGGACAGCTGGCCGCGCTGACGGACGCCGAGGCCGCCAACATCCTGGGCGCGACAGTCGGGCCGGCGCTGCACCGGCTGGCCCGTGGTATCGACGACCGCCCTGTCGCCGAGCGCGCCGAAGCCAAGCAGATCAGCTCCGAGTCCACCTTCACTGTCGATCTGACCAGCCTGGAGCAGTTGCGCGAGGCGATCGACCCGATCGCCGAGCATGCGCATCAACGCCTGCTGCGTGACGGCCGCGGCGCCCGCACTGTCACGGTGAAGCTGAAGAAATCCGACATGAGCACGCTGACTCGTTCAGCGACGTTGCCCTACGCGACGACCGAGGCCGGCGCGCTCGTCGCGGTGGCCCGGCGTCTGCTGCTGGATCCACGCCAGATCGGGCCCATTCGCCTACTGGGCGTCGGGTTTTCGGGGTTGAGCGACGTGCGCCAGGAGTCGCTGTTCCCGGACTTGGAGCTGTCGATGACGGAGTCGGAGACAGACTATGCCGCCGGGACGCTGCTGGCCACGCTGCCACCAGCACAAGACACCTCGGCGTGGCGCGTTGGCGACGATGTCGCGCACTGCGATCTCGGGCACGGCTGGGTGCAGGGCGCGGGGCACGGAGTGGTCACCGTGCGCTTCGAGACTCGTAGTTCTGGCCCGGGCCAGGCGCGCACGTTTCCCGCCGATACCTGTGACGTCATCAGCGCCAACCCGGTCGATTCGCTGGATTGGCCGGACTACGTCGGGATGCTGCAGGCCGAGGATTCGGCGGATACGTCAGCCCCAGCGGGCGATGACGTCGGCGACCGGTAGCTGGGCGGCCAGCGCGGCCATCACCAGCACCCGGGTCTGAGACGGCGGCAGCCGTGGCACCATCACGGCGCCGGCTTCTACCAGGTCGTGGCCGGGACCGTAGCCCGCGCTGACCCGCCCGCCGGGGACTCGGGTGGACACCGCGATCACGACTCCGCTGCGGCAGTGGCGGCGCGCTGCGTCGATCACCGCGGCTCCGGCATTACCCGAACCCACCGCCTCCAGCACCACGGCTTGCGCGCCGGCGGACACGCAAGCGTCCAGCGCGACCGCGTCACTTCCCGGGTATACCGCGACGATGTCGACCCGGGGCGCCTCGGCGGCGCTCAGATCGCTGACATATGGCCGTGTCTTGGCACGCGTCAGCGTCACGCCGCCGGTAGTGGTACCGAGCAGCTCGCCGGCGAAGCCGCTCAGGTCGGTAGTCGCCACCTTGTGCAGGCCCAACGGCTGCAGCACTCGGCCTGCGAAACACACCACCACACCGAGGTCAACAGCGGCCGGGCTGGCCGAGACAGCCAGCGCGTCGCGCAGATTGGCCGGACCGTCGGCGTTGGGAGCATCGGCGCTGCGCATGGCGCCGGTCATCACAACCGGGGCAGTACCCGCGTAGGTGAGGTCCAGCCACAGTGCGGTCTCTTCGAGGGTGTCGGTGCCATGTGTGACGACCACGCCGTCAGCGCCGTCATCGATCGCAGCCTGCACCGCAGCGCGGATCCGGTCCCAATCGGCCGGTGTGAGCTCGGAGCTGTCGACGGCCATCAGGTCGACCACATCGACGTCGAGGCCGGACGTCAGTTCCGCTCCGCTGCGGGTGGGCCGGCGCACCCCATTGGCGCCGGTGCTGGTCGCGATCGTCCCTCCGGTGGTGATGACGGTGAGGCGGCCCATGGTGGGATCATCCCGTACTCCTGGTAGGACCAACCGAATGCGGGTCTCACATCGGTATTAAGGGATGATGGGGGAGTGCCTGAGGAACCAACGGGATCGGCTGAGCCGATGACTTCCGCCGGGGAGGCCGGGGACGGCGGGGAAGTTGCGGAACCTGCAGCTCCTGCGCCGCAGAGTCCTCCAAGGCGGCTGCGCCTTTTGCTGTCGGTCGCGGCGGTAGTGCTGACGCTGGACATCGTGACCAAGGTGCTTGCTGTCAAACTGCTGCCCCCCGGCCAGCCGGTATCGATCATCGGTGACACGGTCACCTGGACTTTGGTGCGCAATTCGGGGGCCGCGTTCTCGATGGCGACCGGGTACACCTGGGTGTTGACGCTGATCGCGACCGGCGTGGTGGTCGGCATCTTCTGGATGGGGCGGCGGCTGGTGTCGCCCTGGTGGGCGCTGGGCCTCGGGATGATCCTCGGTGGCGCTATGGGCAACCTGGTCGATCGCTTCTTCCGGGCGCCCGGGCCGCTTCGGGGACATGTCGTGGACTTTTTGTCGGTCGGCTGGTGGCCGGTGTTCAATGTCGCCGACCCATCGGTGGTGGGCGGCGCCATCCTGCTAGTCGTGCTGTCGATTTTCGGCTACGACTTCGACACCGTGCGCCGGCGGAAGGCCGACCAGCGCTGATGGCCGACCGCTCGATGCTCGTCCCGGAGGGATTGGCGGGCATGCGTGTTGACGCCGGGCTGGCGCGCCTGCTGGGACTGTCCCGCAGCGCCGCGGCCGCGCTGGCCGAAGACGGCGGCGTCGAACTGGACGGCGTTTTGGCGGGAAAGTCAGACCGGCTGACGAGCGGTGCCTGGCTCCACGTGCGCCTGCCCGAGGCGCCGGCGCCGCTGGAGAACACGCCCGTCGACATCGAGGGCATGACGACTCTTTATTCCGACGACGACATCGTCGTGGTCGACAAGCCGGCGGCAGTGGCTGCGCATGCGTCGGTGGGCTGGACCGGGCCCACGGTGCTCGGCGGCCTGGCCGCTGCCGGTTACCGGATCACCACATCTGGCGTGCCCGAGCGGCAGGGCATCGTGCATCGCCTCGACGTCGGGACCTCCGGGGTGATGGTGGTGGCGCTCTCCGAGCGCGCATACACGGCGCTCAAGCGGGCGTTCAAACAGCGTACCGTCGACAAGTGCTACCACGCGTTGGTGCAGGGACATCCGGATCCGTCCAGCGGGACGATCGACGCGCCGATCGGCCGGCACCGCGGCCACGATTGGAAGTTCGCGGTCACCAAGCACGGCCGGCACAGCCTCACCCACTACGACACCCTGGAAGCCTTCGCCGCCGCCAGCCTGCTCGAGGTGCATCTGGAAACCGGGCGCACCCATCAGATTCGGGTGCATTTCGCCGCGCTGCATCACCCGTGCTGCGGCGACCTCACCTACGGAGCTGATCCGAAACTAGCGAAAAGGCTTGGGCTGGAACGTCAATGGCTGCACGCGCGTTCGCTGGCATTCGCCCATCCGGCCGACGGCAGGCGGGTGGAGTTCGTCAGCCCCTACCCACCCGACCTGCAGCACGCGCTGGACGTGTTGCGCGACGAGGGCTGAACTGGCACTGACGGTCAGTTTGGCTTGCGGGCCTCAACGAGGAGCCGTGTGGAGTGAGTGACGAAGGGCCCCTCGGCCTCGATGCGTTCATGAAGTTCGCGCAACCGCTCGCGGTAGCGCCGCACCGTAAAGTCTGGCACCGTCCAAATCACCCTGCGCAAAAAGTAGATAACGGCGCCGATGTCGAAAAACTCGACCCGTAACCGCTCCATGCGGATATCGACGATCCGCAGCCCGGCGGCTTGTGCCTGCGCGCTCTGGGCATCCGGGTGACACTCGGCCCATTTCTGTGGCTGCGGCCCGATGAAGTATTCGACCAGCTCGGACACCGTTGCGGGTCCGATCTGCTGTGCAAAATAGGTGCCGCCCGGCCGCAGCACCCGGGCGATCTCACTCCACCGCACCGCGATGGGATGACGGCTGGTCACCAGGTCGAACGCCTCGTCGACGAACGGCAGCCACGCCTCGTCCCGAGTCACGACGACCACCACGCCACGCGGATGCAAGAGTTTGGTGGCCAGGGCTGCGTTGGGCGGCCACGATTCCGTCGCGACCATCGTGGGCGGAAATTTCGCGGCGCCCGCGAGCACCTCCCCGCCACCGGTATCGATATCGCATGCGGCCGACGTGCTCGCCAACCGCTGGCTCATCAGGCGCTGGTAGCCCCACGACGGGCGTTCCTCGGTCGCTCGTCCGTCCAGCCAGGAAAAATCCCAGCCGTCCACGGACACCGAATCGGCCTCTGCCACCAGATCCTCGAAGGTGCGATTCATGCGCGCATTGTCATCCACAATCGGTCGCGCCGCGAATAACTGGGAGAGGCCGGACCGCGCCAGCAGGCCGGTAAGCGCTCAGTGTCGATCGTGCATATACCTCGTCGAACACAGGGGCGGGAGCGAGCCAGCTCAGATGTTGCTCATGCCGCTGGCCACCATGACGATCCCCAACGCCCCGGCGATGACGACGAGGATCCACCGACGGTGCGCGCGCAGCCAGTTGTTCACGGACAACATGATGGCTTCGGTCTGCTCGGGCTTCACCAGGTAGACAACAAGCGGGATCTCGATAATCGCAAGCATCCCAATGGTGAACGCGACGGCCGCGCAGAGCTGCGTGCCGATTGCTGCGCCCGAGGCCGCGATAACAGAAAGTGCCGCCAGATATTCGACGGGCGCCGGTCCCTGTCCGAGGCCGACCACAAACGCAACCCACGGACGCCCACCTTCTAGCACATGCCGAGCACGGGCCACCAGCCAGGAGACCGGGCTGGGCATGCTTGGCTGCGGCGCCGAGGGCGACGGATCGCCACTACCTATCGGTACCCAAGCCCGCAGACGCGCTAGGCCCACTGCGTTCACCGCGGCGATCAACAGCGCGAGCACACCGATGACGATCTTGGTGGGGCCACCGGTGAACCCTGCGGTCACGTCTTGAACAAGAACAGGCGAGAAGTCGCGCAGCAGTATCAGCGTAAGGATGCCGAATCCCAAACCTGTTGCCATGCCGCCGAGCCAAAACGCGAGCAGATTAGTAATGGGCCGTGGCCGCGAAATAAAGAGAACGGCGATACCTATACGCACCGGGTCTGCCGCCGTCGAGAGCCCCAACAGCAGCGCGATGCCCCACATGGCGGGAACGCTACGCTGCTGTGGCCGAGTTTTTCAGCGCAACTGTCGAATTGACGTTCAGACTCCTGATGAGCTACGGCCGGTGGTGCCGACTTCGGCGATGGCGCCGCACTCCACGACGATGTCCCCTCCCATCGCCCGGATGAGCTCGATCGTCGCCAGCGCCCCCTGGCTCGACCCCCATCACCACGAGCGGCAAGGTCTACGGCGTGCCGCAATCACCGATCGTGCGCATCGTCGATCCCGAGACCAGTACCGAGTGCCCCGCGGGAACGGTCGGTGAGATTTGGGTGCACGGCGGCAATGTCGCTGAAGGCTATTGGCAAAAAGCTGAAGAGACTAAGCATACCTTCGGTGGAAGGCTGGTCGCTCCGTCGGCCGGCACACCCGAAGGTCCTTGGCTGAGAACCGGAGATTCGGGCTTCATTTCCGACGGCGAGCTGTTCATCATCGGTCGCATCAAGGATCTATTGATCGTGTATGGGCGCAACCACTGTCCCGACGACATCGAGGCAACGATCCAGGAGATCACCCGAGGCCGCTGCGCGGCAATAGCGGTTCCAGATGATCGCAGCACCAAGAAGGTGGTCGCCATCATCGAACTCAAGAGGCGCGGCGACTCCGACGAGGATGCGATCCATAGGCTGGACCTCGTCAAGCGTGAAGTCATCTACGCGATATCGAGCTCGCACAGCCTGTGCGTGTCGGATCTCGTTCTGGTACCCCCCCGGCTCGATTCCCATCACCACAAGCGGCAAGGTCAGACGAGCGGAGTGTGTGTACGGTTGTACCGACACGATGAGTTCACCCGCATAGACGTTTAGAGGTTTAGCAGCCTGATCGTCCGAGAGGCCGTCAGGCTGCGGAGGCAGCGGTGCAGGGCTACTCCCTGGTTCTCCTGCTTCCGGTCGTGGTGAGGAGCATTCGGAACCATCCGCAGTGCATCGAAAGGTATTGTGCTGGCTGTGGTTGAGTCTTCAATTCCCGCTGTGCTACGAGAGCACGCCAGTTTGCAGCCCAACGATACGGTGCTCACATTTATTGATTACGAGCAGGATTGGGCCGGCGTTGCAGAAAGCCTGACGTGGTCGCAGCTGTATCGGAGAACGGTGAACCTTGCCGAACAGCTCCGGCTTTGCGGGTCGACTGGTGATAGGGCGGTGATATTGGCACCGCAAGGACTTGACTACATCATTTCTTTTCTCGGCGCCTCGCACGCCGGATTTATCCCGGTTCCGCTTTCGGTTCCGCTGGGCGGTGCCAGCGATGAGCGCGTTAGTTCGGTGATGCGCGACGCGTCGCCCGCTGTCGTTCTCACGACGTCCTCTGTCGTTGACAATGTCGCCGAGTACGTACAGCCGCAGCCGGGCGGATCCGCACCATCAGTCATCGAAGTTGATTTGCTGGAGCTAGATTCTCGGAAAGCAGCCGGCGCCAGGCACAATCGTTGGCCGAGTACCGCATATTTGCAGTACACCTCCGGATCGACCCGACAGCCGGCGGGGGTCATGGTCTCACACGAAAACATAAGGGCTAACTTCGAACAGCTGGTGTCCGACTACTTTGTGCAGTACGGCAAGGTTGTACCGCCGGATACCACTATTGTGTCGTGGCTGCCGTTCTATCACGACATGGGTTTGTATCTGGGAATTATCTTTCCGGTTCTTTCGGGAATTCGCGCAGTGCTGACGAGCCCGGTGGCGTTCCTTGAACGACCAGCCCGGTGGATGCAATTGCTGGCAAGCAATGGGCGCGTGTTATCGGGAGGACCGAACTTCGCTTTCGATTTGGCGGCACGAAAAACGTCAGATGACGACATGGCCGGCCTTGATCTCGGCGACGTGAGCAGCATCCTCAATGGTAGTGAGCGGGTACAACCCGCGACGCTGCAGCGCTTCGCTGGGCGGTTCTCCCGCTTCAATCTTCACGCCAAGGTGTTACGCCCCTCATATGGGCTGGCAGAGGCAACGGTGTACGTGGCGACCCGCGAAGCGGGTCAACCACCAGAAGTCGTTTATTTCGAATCCGAGGAACTGACCGCCGGCCATGCGAAGCGGTGCGCAAGCGGAGGCGGTACACCTCTGGTCAGTTACGGCGTGCCGCAGTCGCCGATGGTGCGCATCGTCGATCCCGACACCAGTACCGAGTGTCCGGCGGGAACGGCCGGTGAGATTTGGGTGCACGGCGGCAACGTCGCTACCGGCTATTGGCGGAAACCTGAAGGCGGTGAGCGCACCTTCGGCGCAAAGCTTGTCGCTGCGTCGGCTGACACACCCGAAGAGCCTTGGCTGAGAACCGGAGATTCGGGCTTCATTTCCGACGGCGAGCTGTTCATCATTGGCCGCATCAAGGATCTTTTGATCGTGTATGGGCGTAACCACTCTCCGGACGACATCGAGGCGACGATCCAGCAGATCACCAAGGGCCGATGCGTGGCGATAGCGGTTCCGGATGATGGCGTTGAGAAGCTAGTCGCAATCATCGAACTCAAGAAGCGGGACGACTCCGACGAGGATGCGCTGGAGAGGCTGGGCGCGGTCAAGCGTGAAGTCACCTCAGCGATATCGACGTCGCACGGTCTCAGCGTGTCGGATCTCGTTCTGGTATCCCCTGGCTCGATTCCCATCACCACAAGCGGCAAGGTCAGACGAGCGGAGTGTATACGGCTGTACAGGCACGACGAGTTCACCCGCCTAGACCTTTAGTATCTAGTATCGCCACCGGTATTGATTGAGTCGAGCTTCGGCGCGGGCATCGATTTGCATGCCCCGAGAACCTGTTGTGCCACTGCATCTCCAGCAGCGGTACCACAAACGCGGATCAAGCCGCCACACCGTCAAAGCCACACCAGCGCCACAGGTAATAACTGATGTCAACGGCGGCTGAAAATTGACCCCTTTTCGGACCCACGGTCGTGGGGTTGACCCCTGACGGTGGACACCTGACTGGTGGGACTGCTGGTCCCGCGGGAAGGATGTCCATATGTCGGGCAAGCGTCGGAAGTACACCCCGGAGTTTCGGCAGCAGGCTGCCCGCCTGCTGATTGAGACCGGTCGGTCAGTGGCGTATGTGGCCGCCGAGATCGGTGTCGGTGAACACGTGCCGGGGCGTTGGGTGCGCCTTCAACGCCAAGCGACCTCGGCTGGCGATACTGGCGCGGTGCTAGATGCTGATGAACGCGCAGAGTTGGAGCGTCTGCGCCGTGAGAACGCCGAATTACGTTTGGACCGTGAGTTTTTGAAAAAAAGCCGCGGCCTTCTTCGTCTCCGAGCACAACCGGTAGAGGCCTACCGGGTGATTGAGGCGGAGAAGGCCAGCTACCCGATCAAGCCGATGTGCGAACTGCTGGAGGTGTCGCGCGCAGGGTTCTACCAGTGGCGCGCACGTCGCGGCCGCGGGCCGACCCCGGCCCAGCAGCCGCGCGCCGATCCAGACGCCAAGGTCGCCGCGTCACACACCGCCTCTGACGGTGTGTATGGGACTCCACGCATCCTGGCCGACCTACGCGACGGCGGTGAGCGAGTGTCACGGAAGACGGAGGCGGCCTCGCTGCGCCGCCAGCGGCTGGCCGGGATCAGCCCCCGCCGATTCGCGCCGGCCACCACGGTGGTCGACCTGAAGGCCGCGGTGCCCAAAGACCTGGTGAGGCGCCGTTTCGACACCGGGGTGCTCAATCGGGTGTGGACCTCTGACATCACCTACCTGCGCACCGGGCAGGGCTGGCTGTATCTGTGCGCGGTGCGTGATGGCTGTTCGCGGCGGGTGATCGGCTGGGCGGTCCACGAGTACATGCACACCGATCTCGTCTAGGCCGCGCTGACGATGGCCGTGGCGATGCGCGGCGAGCTCGCCGAGGAGGTGATCCTGCACGCCCACCGCGGCTGCCAGTACACCTCGGCGCAGCTCGCGCGGTTCGCCGGCAGGCACAACCTAGTCCGCTCAGTTGGTCGCACGGCGGTGTGCTGGGACAACGCTCAGGCCGAATCATTCTGGGCCACAATGAAAGTCGAGGCCTACGACAGATACCTATGGCCGGCCAAGGCGGCCGCCAAGCTCGCTGTCGGCGACTGGATCGAACGAGTCTACAACCGCCGGAGACGCCACTCGGCCATCGGTATGATCAGCCCAGTCGACTTCGAAGACCGAATCACTCAGACGGCACAAGCCGCCTGACCCTGTGTCCACCAAACGGGGTCAAGTCTAGTCGACACGGGGTTAGTTTTCATGCGTCGCCGACAATTGAGTGATTACGCCTCGCGAATGTTGAGTTAATTATACAGTTGGTGAATCTCGAAGAATCCGCTGAAATGCAGGCGATGAAGCATAGGAAGCATAGGAGAGGATGTGGTCGTCCTGGGGAAGGAGGCATTAGGGGCCATCCATGAAGGGGTGCTGGACCCAGGTTCGGTCATCTCTTGGCCTACCTCCCCCGCCTCGATTGCCAAAGCCCAGCAAGCGCGGGTAAGTACTGTGCCGGCCAGCCATCAGCAAGCTCGGCACCTCCGTAACTTTTGCGAACACGCAACCCGTGGGGTCGATATGTCTCCGCTTTGCATTGGCAGTTGGGACGTGCCCGATCACTGCGACATCCGGGTCCTGATGCACGCATCAACGCGCACATTCGGTTCACTCGCTTTGCTCCGGACACCGCCATCCGTGTCGACGGATCGTCTTTCGGTGATACCGCCTGACGGCGTCGAAACATCCGCCAAACGAAGTCGCTAAAGAGGGGAAGAGCAGATGTTTGCGATAAACGGAATCCACGATTGGATGGACGCTCCGCCGGGCGTGCTGGTCACGTTCAACCCGCCACCCGCGACTCTCGCGAAGGTCCGGGACGCCCCGGTGAGTGCCGTGCCCGTCAGCTATCAGCAAGCCCAACATGTTCGCGCCTATGTGGAACACGCAGCCTGGGGAACCGATATGGCACGGCTGTTCATTCTTGCCTGGGATATACCCGGTCAGTGTGATCTCCGTGCCATGACTCACGTCATCAACAGCTACCTTCGTCGGCACGACACGTACCACAGCTGGTTCGAGTACAAGGATGCGGAACACATCGTTCGGCGGACCATCCGCGACCCCAAGGATATTAAGGTAGTCCCGACTAAGCGTGGCGAGATGACGTCGACGGAATGGCGAGATCACGTATTAGCTATCCCTGGTCCGCTGCAATGGGATTGCTTCCAATTCGGGATCATCCAGCGCGTGGACCACTTCATGTTCTATGTCAGTGTTGATCATGTGCACATCGACGCCCCGCTCATTCATCTGGTCTTAGCGGAGATCCATAGGATGTACGCCGCACTGGTAGGAGGCGCGGCGCCCATCAAGTTGCGGGAAGCGGCCAGTTATGAGGACTACTGCGTCCGGCAGCATCAATACACGTCGGCTTTGACCTTAGAGTCGCCGGAAGTACGCGCATGGATCGAGTTCGCCAAAAACAACGACGGAACCTTTCCGCAATTCCCGCTGCCACTCGGTGACCCATCAGTGCCCTTTACTTGCGACGTACTCACCGTTCGCCTGATGGACGAACAGCAGACAGACCGATTCGAATCCGTCTGCGCAGGGGAGGGCGCCCGTTTCAGCGGTGGCGTATTCGCCTGCGCTGCCCTAGCGGAACATGAGTTGACCGGCGCTGAAACATATTACGTAATTACTCCCACTACGACACGCCGCACGCTAGCCGAATTTGCGACAACAGGTTGGTTCGCCGGTTTGGTTCCGATCACTGTTCGCACTGGCGCAACATCTTTCGGTGATATTGTTCGCGCAGCCCAGGCATCCTTTGATTCGGGTATTGGCCTGGCGAATGTGCCTTTTGATCGCGTATTGGAGTTGGCGCCGTCCAAGCTGGGGCTCAGGAGGCCTGGGCCAGGCGTTCCTATGTTGTCCTACCTCGATGCAGGTCTTCCGCCCCTTTCTCCGGACATCACGGCTCAATGGGAGAGGTTGAATGGCAAACTCTACATCGACGCCAGGTCTGCGGATCAAATCGGGATGTGGGTGAATCGGGCCGAAAAGGAGACCACGGTGACGGTGATGTTCCCGAACAACCTGATCGCCCGCGAATCAATTGCCCGCTATCTGGAGACGACGAAATCAGTCTATGCCCGCGTCGCCGAGGGCCGCGGATTACGACCATGTGCGCGTCGACCAGGGCCGTGGGTTACGGCACCCTTTGCCAACGTCGCTGATCTTGACCTGAAACTGGCCTGATCACAAAGGATGTCACGAGTTCTGTTGCTGTTGGTGTGGTCTTGGCCGACGCCCGACACCCGCCACACGGCAGCTACCAAGCGGCGGACCGCCACCCTACTTCAATGAGACCTGGGACAACCGGGCTGATCACGCTCGAATAAGAAAGGGTCGAATCGATGACTGAACGTGCAGCAGCACGGCCGGACAATCGGCTCTCATTCACAGATCAAGCCATGTTTCTGTCGTTACGTGCCGCCGGTCAAGAGCCCGTGATGCAGGCCGTGTGGGTTTACGAGCACGCTGTCGACTTCGATGGGCTGAAGCGTTTTCACCGCAATTACGGTCACGGGTTGTTGGGACGGCGGATCGAGCGTTCGCCGCTGCCATTCGGCCGGCATCGGTGGGTCTCATCCGAGGGGCCGCAGTCGGACATCGATATCGCAGAGTGCCCCCGTCCACGCGCTGAGCTCAGCGACTGGGCCGATGAACGCGCACAACTGCCTATCGATCCGGAATGGGGACCCGGTTGGCATTTCGGAGTCGTTCCGCTTACGGACGGTTCGACTGCGATCAGCCTGGTGATGTCGCACTGTCTGGCCGACGGCATCGGGGTTCTGGCGGCTATCGCTGATGCGGTCAAGGGCAACATCCGCGATTTTGGGTACCCACCGCCAAGTTCGCGCACTCGACGGCGCGCCGTGGTTTCCGATGCCCGTCAAACCGTGCAGGGCGTACCTGAGGTTGCCCGGGCGCTCGTCGCGGCGGCAAAACTGGCATTTCGTCGCCGGCATGATATTGCCCGATCGAAAGCATCGCGACCCACCGCGATCCTTGCAGACGGCGCCGATTGCAATGTTGTCGTGCCGGCTATCACGATCTACATCGATCTTGACAATTGGGATACCGGCGCGAAGACCCGTGGCGGAACGAGTTACTCGCTGGTCGCCGGGTTCGCCGCGAAACTCGGCGAACGCATGGGGCGCCGACGGGCCGGTGACGGCGCCGTTACCCTGAACATCCCGATCAGCGACCGCACCCAGGACGATACGCGTGCGAATGCAGTATCACTTGCGAACGTCAGCGTCGACCCAACGCAGGTAACCACAGATTTGTCCGGCATCCGGGTCGCCATCAGGCAGGGACTGAAGACGGCGCGGGAGGTGCCCGATCCGGCGTTGCAGCTCCTTCCGCTGACGCCGTTTATACCGAAGCGGGCGGTGAAACGAGGGGCCGATGTGATGTTCGGCTTCGCCGCCGATCTGCCCGTGTCCTGTTCCAATCTCGGCGATCTTGACCCCACGATTGGCCGTCCTGATGGCACTGACGCCGAGTACGTCATGCTGCGAGGGGTGGACCGGCACGTAACGCGACAGGCCCTGGAGCAAAGACGCGGCCTACTCACCGTGGTGGCCGGACGCATCGTTGGCAAGATGTCCATCAACATCGTTGCCTACCAGCCCGGCGGAAACAACTCGAAGCCCCATCTGCGTGAGCTCGCGGCGCACACGTTGGCAGAGTTCGACCTCACCGGCGTAATCGACTAGCGGGCGAAATTGATGTCCAAAGGTGTTGCGCGCCCGGACAACCACCTTGCGTTATTTGATCAAGCCACCTTTCTCTCATTACGCGCCACTGGCCGTGCGCAACTCATTCAGACCGTGTGGGTTTATGAGCATCCTGTCGACTTCGATGGGCTGAGGCGTCTTTACCGCAATGCCGGTTACGGGTTGTTGGGACGGCGGATCGAGCGTTCGCCGCTGCCCTTCGGCCGGCATCGGTGGGTCTCAGCTTTGGGGCAGCCGTTGGACATCGACATCGCTGAATCTGTCCGTCCCCGCGCTGAGCTCAGCGACTGGGTGGATGAACGCGCACAACTGCCTGTCGATCCGGAATGGGGACCTGGTTGGCATCTGGGAGTCGCGCGTTTTACGGACGGTTCGACTGCCGTCAGCGCGGTGATTTCGCACTGTCTGGCCGACGGCATCGCGGGTCTGATGTTGATCATCGATGCGGTCACGGGCAACATGCGCGATTTTGGCTATCCACCGCCACGTTCGCGCACTCGACTGCGCGCCGTGGTTTCCGACGTCCGTGAAACTGTGCAGGGCCTACCTGAGGTTGCGCGGGCGCTTGGCGGTGCGGCAAAACTGTTGTTTCGTAGCCGGCGTGATATTGCCCGACCGGCGGTATCTCGACCGACTGCGGCCCTTGGGGACGGCGCCGATTGCAATGTTGTCGTGCCGGCGATCACGATGTACGTCGATCTTGACGATTGGGATACCCGAGCGAACACCCTTGGCGGAACGAGTTATTCGCTATTCGCCGGGTTCGCGGCCAAACTCGGGGAACGCATGGGGCGCCGCCGTTCCGACGACGGCACCGTCACCCTGCTCATCCCTATCAGCGACCGCACCCTGGACGATACGCGTGCGATCGCAATGTCATATGTGAAGGTCAGTGTCGACCCGACGCAGGCAACCACGGACTTGTCCGGCGCCCGGGTCGCCATCAGGCAGGCGCTGAAGACGGCGCGGGAGGTGCCCGATCAGGCGCTGCAGCTCCTTGCTCTGACCCCGTTTATACCGAAGCGGGCGGTGAAACGAATGGCCGATCTGCTGTTCGGCTTCGCCGATTCCCCCGTATTGTGTTCCAATCTCGGGGACCTCCCCCCGGAGATAGGCCGTGCTGATGGCACTGACGCGGAGTACGTCATGTTACGCGGGGTGGACCAAAACGTAACGCGTCAGTACATCGAGAGCGTAGGCGGCCAACTTGTCGTGGTGGGAGGGCGCATCGTTGGCAAGATGTCCATCAGCATCGTTGCCTACCAGCCCGGCGGAAAGAACTCGAAACCCCATCTGCGTGAAGTGGCGGCGCACACGCTGGCAGAGTTCAACCTGACCGGCGTGATCGACTAGAGATCACCCACAACCGCGCGCTCAGCGGCCAGCATCCGAAGTACATTGCGCATCGCTTGAGGCTTTGCGCCATCGCCCGCAGGGCGCTTTGCGTTGTTCCGGCAGGTCGCCGACTGGGTCACGGCGCTGCACGTAGTCGCCAACCCCATCCGGTCGCGGGCGGCGCGACCATAGTTGGTTCCCTTGGTATCTCAGGGGCCACCGACCATCTCAGGCGCCCTTGCGGGCGGTATCTTCCAGGAGATCGGCGGCGCTGGTAACGCTGTCCTTGGGTGTGGTCATCCGGGTCGCGATTTCGCGGGCTCGGCCGACGTACTGCGACGTGAGGATGGTGCGGAGGTTGGCGACCAGCGATTCCCGAGTCGTATTCGAGAAGCGGCGGGCCAAGCCGACATTGAGCCGTTTGACCTGAGCTGCCCAGACCGGCTGTTCGGCCCCGATCCAGAGGACCAACGTGGGAATTCCGGCTCGCATGCCTGCGGCCGTGGTTCCCGCGCCCCCGTGGTGGACGACCGCGCGGCAAGCGGGAAATACGGCCGCGTGGTTCACCTCGCCGACAACCATGAGGTGGTCGCAATGTGGCATGTCGTTGAAATCGCTCACCCCAGCGCTACTAATCAACGCCCGCTCGCCTAACTGTGCGCAGGCCTCGCTGATCATGGTGATTGTGGCGGCAGGAGATTCGACCCGCATGCTGCCAAAGCCGAAGTAGATCGGCGGTGTTCCCCCGGCAATCCACGATATAACCTCGTCGTCGGTGTCCGTCGGTAACTCCAGCGTCAGCGCGCCGACGAAGGGGCGTCGGCCATTCCATTCGGCTGTCAGCCCCGGAAAGTAGAGCTCGTCGTAAGCCTGAATCTCCAGCCATCCGCGTTCCGCGATCCGTCGCACCGAGGAGGCTGTTGTCGTGGGCAGACCTAATTCACGGCGTTGCGCGTCTTCAGCTTTCTTCGTCATGCGCCAATAGCCCCAGTCGCCCACTGTCATTGCGGAGCGGACCAACGGCGACGGCAAAAATGGAACCAACTGGCCGTTGACCCGATGCGGGAAGTGGTGCAGCGCGGCCAACGGAATGTCGTAGTACTCCGCGACGTTGGCGGCGACCCCCTGGTAAGTCTGCCCCGTCAATATCAGGTCGGCCCCATTTGCCAGCGACGTCAGCGTCGCGCTCATCTCCGCCCAGCCCCGCGTGATGTACTCCGTGCCTTTGCGCAACAAGCTGATCGGATTGCGGATCTTCCACCAGCGAAAAATATCCTCGTCCAGCTGTGCCTGTGAGTCCGGGCCGTAGGCGACTGCCGCAAGCCCGACCGATTCGATGAACCCAAGCAGGTTGGGCGGGACCGCAATGCGCACTTCGTGTCCTCGGCGTAACAGCTCCAGACCGACCGCGGCGCAGGGCTCGACGTCGCCGCGAGTTCCATGGACTGCCAAAACAAATTTCATCGTCGATCTTCTCCTAGTCGTTCGTCGTTGGTTCCGGCTGGCGAATAAAGTGCTTCGATTTCATCTGGATACCTGAACTGCTGCCCCCGCATAGCGGGCCTCGGCGACCACGCCAAACACAGATTTCATTGCACCTATATCTCGCCTCACGGAGTCCCGGGCGACCGGATTGTTCTGGAAGTTCACCATTATCGAGACCTCATCGAAGAGACGAACCACCGACGTATAGAGGTAAGCGGGACTCCTGGGGTCGCCGTAGCCACTCGCATTCGTACCGTGCATGTGGCAGGCGGCGACAACGGAAACGGCAGGACGGCCCCCATCCATGTGGTTGATCATGGCGAAGCTCGGGGCCCCAGAACCTACGTCATGACGATGGTGAGGCGGCCTCTGGCGCCGTCAGCTTTTCGCAAAGGAGCCCCGCCAAACCCTGAATCGTGGTGATGTCTGTGGCGGTGATGCGTATTCCCGTTTCGGCTTTGATCTGGGTACGCAGCTCGAGGTTGCCCAGCGAGTCAAGGCCGTACTCGGAGAGGGGACGGTCCGGATCGATGGTGCGGCGCAGGATCACCGCGACCTGGTCGGAGATTAGACGCCGAAGCCGGGCGGCCCGCTCCTCTGCCGGCAACGCATGCAACTCGTCAATCAGTCTAGTCGTGTCCGTTTGGCCCCTGGCCCGGAACCGCTCAGCGAATCGGCTGTGTTGCGCGAGAGCGGTGAGCCAAGGCGTTCTGGTGACCGGTGCATACCCGGTGTACGCGCGGTCGTGGCGCAGCAGCGCCTCGAACGCGTAGGCGCCCTCGTCCGGAGTGATAGCGGTTTCGACGGCCACAGCCGTGACAAGGCCGATCTCGGCCCAGGCTCCCCATGCGATCGCCGTCGCCGGAAGGCCTTGAGCCCGCCGCCAGTGTGTGAAGGCATCCAGCCAGCTGTTGGCCGCGGCGTACGCGACGTGGCCGGGAGCGCCCACTAGGGCAGCTGCTGAGGAGAACGAGCAGAACCAGTCCAGCGGGTGCCCTGCCGTGGCCTTGTGCAAGTTCCAGGCGCCGTGGGCCTTGGGAGCCCAGTCGTGCTCGATCAGCACGTCGGTGATGTTGGCCAGGGTGGCGTCCTCGGCCAGCGCGGCCGCATGCAGCACCCCGCGCAATGGAAGTCCGGTCGCAGTCGCGGCCGCCACCGACCGGTCGGCGGTGCCGGGTGCGGCGATGTGGCCGCACTCCACGACGATGTCGCCACCCATCGCCCGGATGAGCTCGATCGTGTCCAGCGCCTTTTGATTTGGCTGGGAGCGGGAGGTGAGCACGATGCGGCCACAGCCGGCCGCGGCCATCTTCTCGGCAAGGAAGAGCCCGAGGCCACCCAAGCCGCCGGTGATGATGTAGGAGCCATCGCGCCGGAAAACCGGGGCCTGTTCGGGTGGTACTACGGCCATGCTGTGCCCGGTGTGGGGGACGTCGAGCACGAGCTTTCCCGTGTGCTCTGCCGCGCCCATCACGCGAATAGCCTCCGCCGCGTCGCAAAGTGGGTAATGAGTGCTTTGCGGTAGTGGCAACTCACCGTCTGCCACCAGCTGGTACACCTTGCCTAGCAGGTCGCCAACTCGCTGCGGGTGGCTGTCTGCCATCAGCGCTAGATCGACGTAGTGGAACGTGAGGTTGCGGCGGAATGGGAACAATTCAAGCCGGTTGTTGGCGTAGACGTCGCGTTTGCCGATTTCCACGAATCGTCCGCCGATGGACAGCAATTCCAGCCCGGCCCGCTGTGCGCCGCCGGTTAGAGAATTGAGCACGATGTCGACGCCGTATCCGTCGGTGTCGTGGCGGATCGACGCGGCGAACTCTGTGCTTCGGGAGTCATAGACATGCGCAATTCCCATGTCGCGCAAGAGTTGTCGACGCTCCGGGCTGCCGGCGGTCGCGAAAATCTCGGCTCCCGCCGCGCGGGCGATCGCGATAGCCGCCTGTCCCACGCCGCCGGTGGCGGAGTGAATCAATACCCGGTCGCCGGCGGCAATCCTGGCCTGGTCGTGCAACCCGTACCAGGCGGTGGCGTGCACGGTGCTGACGGCGGCCGCCTGCTCGTCGGTCAGCCCAGGCGGGAGCGTGACGGCGACGCGAGCGTCACAAGTGACGAAGGTCGCCCAGCAGCCGTTTTCGGAGAAACCGCCGACATGGTCACCGACTCGATGGTTGGTGACGTCGGGCCCGACCGCGGTCACCACGCCGGCGAAATCGGTACCCAGCTGCGGCAGGTGCCCCTCGAAGCTGGGGTATCGGCCGAACGCAACCAGGACATCGGCGAAGTTGATGCTGGATGCGGTGACCGCGACCTCGATCTGTCCGGGACCCGGCGGAACCCGGTCGAACGCAACAAGTTCCATTGTTTGCAGGTCACCGGGCGTGCGGATCTGCAGGCGCATGCCGTCGTGCTCGTGGTCCACGACGGTGGTTCGCCGTTCCTCGGGGCGCAGCGCAGTGGGGCACAAGCGCGCCGTGAACCACTCGTCGTTTCGCCAAGCGGTTTCGTCCTCGTCGGATCCGCCCAGCAGTTGGCGCGCCAACTGCTCGGCGTCGGTCTGCCCGTCCACATCGATGTGGGTGGTGCGCAGGTGCGGGTGCTCGGCACCGATCACCCGCAGCAGGCCGCGCAGCCCGCCCTGCTCGAGATTGGCGCCCTCGTCGGGCAGCACCGTCTGGGCATTCCTGGTCACGACATACAGCCGGGGCGACTTGCCTTCGATGTCTGGCAGTTCGCGGGCGATGCGCACCACATGCTGAACGTACTCACCGCCGCGGAGGGCACACTCCTCATCCGGGTGGCCGTTCTTCGGCCCGGTGAGCACGACCACACCGGTGAATCCGCCTTCAACGAGGTGATTACTCAGCTCCCGGGCAGTGGCCACATGGTCGGCATGCTGAGGCCAGCACATGGTGGTGCATTGCGCGCCCTGGAGCTTCAACGCATCCGTTAACTTTGTGGCCACCACATCCGCAGTGGTAGACGTGCTGATCAGCAGCCATGTCCCGGCGTCGGCAAAGTCCGCCTCGGGCAGTTTTCGCTGTTGCCATTCGATGGTCAACAACCGCTCGTTCAGCAGGCGATCGCGGTTTCCGCTCTCGGAAACCCCGGTGCCGATTTGCAATCCACGCACGGCCAGCAGGACCGTCCCCTGCTCGTCCAGCACATCGAGGTCCGCCTCGATCCCGGCCGCGTCGGCGCGGGTCACCCTCGTATAGCAGTAGTGGGCGGTGCGAGCAGAAGCGTAGGCACGGATCCGGCGAACGCCCAACGGCACCAGCCGACCGCCGCTACCTGCGCTCTGGACGTCGGGATGAGCCCCGACCGACTGGAAACAGGCATCCAGCAGAGCGGGGTGAATCCCGTAGGCACGCTGTCGTGAACGAATCGAACCGGGCAGCGCGACTTCGGCCAGCACCGTGCTGACCGTCCCGTCTGCAATGTGCGCTGCGGCCAGGCCGGTGAAAGCGGGACCATACTGGACCCCGTGCTCGGCGAACCGCTTTTGCATCTCTTCCCCATCCAGGTCGGATGAGTGGGCCGCGCGCAAGGCGGCCATGTCGTACACAGGTGGCTGGTGCGCGTCCTCGATAACTCGTAGGACCGCGGTGGCCCGCCGCAAGTGTTGCCCATCCTGGTCGGTCTCCACCGCGAAGGTGACGACACCGGGCGCCTCCACCGACGCGACGGCGCCGATCGGAGTCTCTTCATCAAGTAGCAGCATTTGCTCGAAGCGGATATCACGGACTTCGGACGCCTCGCCGAGAACCGTGCGAGCCGCGGCCAAAGCCATTTCGCAGTAGGCGGACCCTGGAAGAACAGCCACATTGTGTATCTGGTGGTCGCCCAGCCATGGCTGCGCCGCGGCGCCGACCTCACCCTGCCAAACGTGGCGCTCCGGCTCCTCCTGCAACCGCACGTGCGCCCCCATCAGCGGATGCACAGGAACCATGCAAGCGCCGTGTGCTCGTGGATCGTGACCGTCGCGGGTCAAAAGCAACGGACGGTGATTCCATGTCGGTAGCGGCGCGTCCACCAGCTGGCCACCCGGGTACAGCACCGAGAAGTCGATCGCGGCGCCGGCGCTGTACAGATCTGTCAGGAAGCCGCGTAGCCCGTGCGTCAGCTCCTGCTGGCGGCGCATGGCGGCCAGAGCGGCCAGCGGCATGTCGAGGCTTCGCGCTGTTTGCTCGACAGCATGGGTCAGTAGCGGGTGTGGTGCCAGCTCCGCGAAGACCCGGTGGCCGTCCTCCAACGCCGCCTGTATCGCCGCGGCGAACCGCACGGTGTGACGCAGATTGTCCGCCCAATACCAGGCATCACACACCGGCTCCTCGCGCGGATCGAACAAAGTCGAGGAGTAGAAGGGCAACTCCGGCGTCATGGGGTTGAGCTCTGCCAGCACGTCGGTCAGTTCATCGAGGATCGGGTCGACTTGCGGAGAGTGCGATGCGACGTCAACGGCCACCTCCCGTGCCATCACGTCGCGCTGCTCCCACGCTGCGACGAGATCGCGAACCGTTTGGGTTGCCCCGCCGATCACCGTGGACTCCGGAGATGCCACCACTGCCACTACGGCGTCGTCGACACCTCGAGCCATCAGTTCCGGAAGCACTTGTTGGGCAGGCAGTTCCACTGACGCCATCGCCCCGGAACCGGCGATTGTGGACATCAGCCGGGAGCGGCGGCAGATCACCCGCGCCCCGTCTTCCAGCGACAGCGCTCCCGCCACGACCGCTGCCGCGGCCTCGCCCATCGAGTGGCCGATCACGGCGCCCGGCCGCACCCCATAGGACTTCATCGTGGCTGCCAGCGCGACCTGCATGGTGAACAGCGCGGGCTGAATTTGACCGATGCCGGTCACCGTCTCGGGTGCCGAGAGCGCCTCGGTCACCGAGAACCCGGACTCCCGAGCGATCAGAGGCTCTACTTCCGCGACGGTCGCGGCGAACACCGGTTCGGTCGCGAGCAGCTCAGCACCCATCGCCGCCCACTGGGACCCTTGCCCGGAGAACAGCCACACCGGACCCCGGTCGTCCTGACCGACCGCGGCCTGATACGGAAAGTCACCATCGGCGACCTGCCGCAAACCCTCGGTCAGCTCGTTGAGACTGTCGGCGACGACCGCCGTGCGCACTGGCCGGTGCGAGCGCCGCCGTGCCAGCGTGTAGGCCAGATCCGATGCCGCTAGGTCCGGCGCGTGTGCTTCGACCCAGTCAGCGAGCCGCGCAGCGGTTTGCGGCAACCTGTCGGCCGAGGTGGCTGACAGTGGGAAAAGCAGCGGGCCGTCGATGGCCGGAGCGGTTTGCGTGTCGTCCGGTGCAACAGTTTGGGGAGCTTGTTCCACAATGGCGTGCACGTTGGTTCCCGAGAACCCGTACGACGATACCGCCGCCCGCCGGGGCGGTTGGTGACCGTTCTTTGTGGGCCACGGCATGGTCGTCTGCGGCACAAAAAGGTTGGTCTGGATTTGGGCCATCTCATCTGGCAGGCGGGTGAAGTGCAGATTCCGCGGAACCACACCATGCTGGACGGCGAGGACCGCCTTCATGAGCCCCAGTGCTCCGGCGGCCGACTGTGTGTGTCCGAAATTGGTTTTCACCGATGCGAGTGCGCAGGGGCCGTCGAGGCCGTACACCTCGGCAAGGCTCGCGTATTCGATGGGGTCACCCACGGGGGTGCCGGGGCCATGCGCCTCAACCATGCCGACGCTGCCGGGGTCCACACCCGCCGCAGCCAATGCCGCCCGATAGGCCGCGACCTGTGCGGGCCGCGACGGCGTCACGATATTCACCGTGTGGCCGTCCTGGTTGGCGGCCGTGCCGCGTACCACAGCCAAGATCCGGTCGCCGTCGGCCAGCGCATCCGGTAACCGTTTGAGCAGCACCACGACGCAACCCTCGCCAGCCACGAACCCGTCCGCGGCGACGTCGAACGCATGACAGCGTCCGGTCGGAGACAACATGCCTATGGCGGACCCCGATACGGCTTTGCGGGGTTCGAACATCACCGAAGCGCCGCCCGCCAGCACGATGTCGCTTTCGCCGTCGTGCAGGCTGCGGCAGGCCAGGTGGATAGCGGCCAGGCCAGACGAGCATGCGGTATCTACCGTCATCGCCGGACCGTGCAGTCCCATCGCGTAGGCGATGCGCCCGGACCCCATGGCGAAACTGTTGCCCATGTATCCGTACGGCCCCTCCAAGGCCTGGGCATCGGCGTGTACGAATTGGTAGTCGCCATGCATCAATCCCACGAACACGCCGGTCCGCGCGTTGGCCATCGTGTCCCGGGTGAGACCGCCGTGCTCCATGGCCTCCCAGGAGGCTGCCAGGAGCAAGCGGTGCTGCGGATCCATCGCGGTCGCTTCTTTTTCGGTGATCCCGAAGAACTCCGGATCGAAGTCAGCGACGTCATCCAGGAACGCGCCCCACTTACACACCGACCGACCAGGCACGCCCGGCTCGGGGTCGTAGTACTCGTCAACGTCCCAGCGGTCGGCGGGCACCTCGGTGATCAGATCATCGCCGCGCAGCAACGCCTCCCACAACAGCTCAGGGGAGTCGATGCCTCCGGGAAGCCGGCACCCCATGCCGATGACAGCAACCGGAGTAACACCGGTCTCGTCCACGTTCTTACTTCTTCTTACCAATGCTTCAAGTTCCTATCACTGCCGCAAGTTCTTACCAGGGCTTCAGGGACATCGCCGAATTTCGTTACCTGCTGGGAACATTGCAGCAATGCACATAGACCCACCGACCCCCCGCGTCGAAGCCAACCTTTTGTTCGTGGCGTGCTCAGCGGCGTAGCCGTTTAGCCGTCACGGGGGACGGTTGCCATGACACGACTGAGCCGGGTTGTGGCGCCCACTGGCGGGGTGTTTCAACTACTACGCGTTCCCCATTCTGTGCACTTTCCCTCCACGTCACGTCTCCTGTCGGTTCACCGGGCAGTAGTTACGTTGGTGCGGCTGCAAGTTTGTCAGCATCTGGCACAGGTGTCCGGCAAACCTCGATATCTGTGAAAAAGCCCACAGGTGCAGTGATCAGGTCTTCGCCACGCAGCAACGTCTCAGGCGAGGCCAAATCTTCGAATGTGCTACCCGTGCTAAGCATTGTCGTGTCCGAACTACCGCAACGGCAACGCTTCGCCGGGATCACGACGTGCGGCAGACGAACTTGATGCCATTGAAATCAATTGAAATCAAGCCTGACCTCCCCTGGTGCTCCCAGTATTCAGAACCCTGGCGACCGTACCGGGCGCCGCTGCCAGACGGTTGGATGAACAGGATCTCTTGGTTGCCTTTCCAGTTGAGCACGGCCGTCGGCGGGTCGAGCTGGTTATAAAACTGGGCAGTCAACGGCCCGGAGTCCGCGGGGCACTGGTAAGTGATGACCGGCGGAGCAACGGTGGCCGGGTGGGTGATGGCCAACTGCACCAGCCGGGTCTGGTAGGCCTCTAACACGCAGGTGCGCATGTCGGCGTTTTGTGCGGGTCATTACAGACCAGCTGCTGCACCCCGTTTGCGGGTTTGGCGCAGTCGAGCGACACCGTGGCCGCCGGTGCACTCGTGCTGGCCGACGGGCCGGACGGAGAACTGGTCGCCGAATGGGGTGTTGTCGAGCCCCAGGCGCTCAGAACCACAGCTGCGACGATGACGGCGATCAGTCTCATATCTGCTGACTACCGGCACCACAGTGAACGCCGAGCGCGATACGCCCACCGGCGCTGAAGTTCTTCCGGCGCAGCTGCGCGGCGCGCTTAGACCCGCGCTTTGGTGGTCTCACCCGATGCGATCTCGGGAGCCAGCGGCGCGACGACACCGAGTATCTCGGTCACCGTCTCGGAGCGGACCCCAGCGGCAGCGAGCGCGTCGGCCAAGTGACCAGCCACCAGGCTGAAGTGGTGCATGGTGATGCCGCGACCCTGATGCACTTGCTTCATCGGCGCGCCGGTGTAGGGCTTGGGCCCGCCGAGAGCGGCTACGAAGAACTCGACCTGTTTGCCTTTGAGGCGGTTCATATTCGTTCCGGTGAAGAAGCCGGACAGTTGAGCATCGGCAAGCACACGAACATAGAAGTCCTCGACCACGACTTCGATCGCCTCGTGCCCGCCGATCCGGTCGTAGATCGTGGTCGGCTCGGGTGTGCGGAAGCGTGCCACAATTTTCATAACCAGGATTGGAACATTTCGGCGTTGCGCCTCAGTTAGAGTGCGATCACTCGCGGATTACTCTGTGTAACAAGCGGATTGCCCATATGTGCCCACAACGCTGCGTGCCGGGTGAGACGCGTGGCCTCGTTCACATGTCGGTAATCTGCATCCGTTCGTGGACCGATGCCCTAGGTTGGCTTTATGACCCACGTCACATCAGCCGTGCCGCGGCGCAAGGTGGTTCTGGTCGACGGCCACGGCACCCGCGGTCAAAGGACCAACATCAGCAGGAGCGAAAGCCGATGAATCTCGGCGACTTAACGAACTTGGTGGAGAAACCGTTCGCGGCGATGTCCCACATCATCAACACCCCCAACTCGGCCGGGCGATATCGACCGTTCTATCTGAGAAATCTGCTCGATGCGGTGCAGGGCCGTGTACTCAGCGACGCCGTCGAGGGCAACACCATCCTCATCACCGGAGGGTCGTCGGGCATCGGTGAGGCCGCTGCGAAGAACATCGCGGAAGCGGGCGGGACCGTGGTGCTGGTCGCCCGCACCCTGGAGAATCTCGAAAAAGTCGCCAACGATATCCGCGGCAACGGGGGAACCGCCCACGTATACCCGTGCGACCTGTCCGACATGGACGCCATTGCCGCGATGGCCGACCAGGTGCTCGCCGATCTTGGCGGCGTCGACATCCTGATCAACAACGCGGGGCGGTCCATTCGCCGCTCATTGGAACTGTCCTACGACCGGATCCACGACTACCAGCGGACCATGCAGCTGAACTACCTGGGCGCGGTCCAGCTCATCCTCAAGTTCATCCCGGGGATGCGCGAGCGTGGCTTCGGGCACATCATCAACATCTCCTCAGCCGGCGTGCAGACCCGCGCACCGCGCTTCGGCGCCTACATCGCCAGCAAGGCCGCACTCGACACGTTGTGCGACGCGCTGCAAGCCGAAACGGTGAACGAAAACGTTCGATTCACCACCGTGCACATGGCGCTGGTGCGCACCCCGATGATCAGCCCGACCACGATGTATGACAAGTTCCCGGCGCTGTCGCCGGAGCAGGCGGCCGGCGTGATCGCGGACGCGATCGTGCACCGGCCGCGACGGGCCAGCTCACCGTTCGGGCAATTCGCCGCCGTCGCCGACGCCGTCAACCCGGCGGTCATGGACCGCGTGCGCAACCGCGCCTTTGCCATGTTCAGCGACTCCGAGGCCGCCAAGGGTAGCGAATCCACTACTGACACAGCGCAATTCGACAAACGAAGCGAGACATTCGTGCGAGCGACCCGCGGGATACATTGGTGACACCATGAGCCTCCCGGAACCCGACAATCAGGCAACCGTCGTCATCACCGGCGCCTCCTCCGGAATCGGCGCCGAACTGGCTCGCGGGCTGGGGCGCCGCGGCTTCCCGCTGCTACTGGTCGCGCGGCGCCGCGAGCGCCTCGACGAACTCGCCAACGAGGTGGGCATGGAATATACGGTCGCAGTCGAGGTCATGCCGCTGGACCTCAGCGACAGCAAAGCCCGGGCAAAATTGGCAGACCGGCTTCGCGATGAACCGATCGCCGGTCTGTGCAACAGCGCCGGTTTCGGCACCAGCGGGGTTTTCTACGAGTTGCCGGTCGAACGCGAAAGTGAAGAGGTCACCCTCAATGCGCTGGCGTTGATGGAACTCACCCACGCGGCCCTGCCCGGCATGGTCGAGCGCGGCGCCGGCGCGGTGATGAACATCGCGTCGATCGCCGGCTTCCAGCCGACGCCCTACATGGCGGTGTATTCGGCCACCAAAGCCTTCGTGCAGACATTCTCGGAAGCCGTTCACGAAGAGCTGCACGGAACGGGAGTGTCGGTCACCTGTCTGTGCCCGGGCCCGGTGCCCACCGAGTGGGCCGAGATCGCCAATGCCGAGCGGTTCAGCATTCCGGTTGCCCAAGTCTCGCCGCATGACGTTGCCGAAGCCGCGATCGGCGGGATGCTCGCCGGTAAGCGCAGCGTGGTGCCAGGAGTGGTGCCCAAGGTCGTCAGCGTCAGCGGCCGATTTGCCCCGCGCAGCCTGTTGCTGCCAGCGCTGCGGATCGGTCAGCGGTTTCGCGGCGGACCCAACCGCTAACCCGGTGTTTGTGCGATGGCCGCCGTTGATTTGACCGCCGACGTGCCGATGACGCCACAGGACATGTGGGATCACGTTTCCGATTTGTCGGACTTGGGCGATTGGCTCGTCATGCACGAGGGGTGGCGCAGCGAGCTGCCTGACGAGATCACCGAAGGTACGCAGATCGTCGGCGTGGCGCGTGCTAAGGGCATGCGCAACCGGGTGACGTGGACGGTGACCAGGTGGGACCCGCCGCATCAGGTCGCAATGTCAGGAGCCGGGAAAGGCGGGACAAAATACGGTGTCACGCTCACCGTGCGGCCCACCAAAGGCGGGTCCGCGCTCGGTCTGCGGCTTGAGCTGGGCGGACGTGCGTTGTTCGGTCCGGTGGGTTCGGCTGCGGCCCGCGCCGTCAAGGGAGACGTGCAGAAGTCGCTCAGGCTGTTCGTCGAGCGGTATGGATGACCGCTGGCCAGCGACGGCATCGACACGCGCTGACAGTGCCGCTCCGGCGCGAAATCCCGCGGGCGAGGCATGCTGGATGGGTAGCCAGACACGTCTTGAGACACACTCCGCGACACGCCGGGATCACGTCGGCCCCCGGTCATAGACTGGCGTCCCTATGAACCAGTCCTTCGTGCACCTGCATAACCACACCGAGTACTCGATGCTGGACGGTGCCGCGCAGATCACGCCGATGCTCGCCGAGGCGGAACGGCTGGGAATGCCTGCGATCGGGATGACCGATCACGGAAACATGTTCGGCGCCAGCGAGTTTTACAACGCGGCGACAAAGGCCGGGATCAAGCCGATCATCGGCGTCGAGGCGTACATCGCGCCGGGCTCACGCTTCGATACCCGACGCGTCACCTGGGGCGATCCAAGTCAAAAAGCCGACGACGTCTCCGGGGGCGGCTCCTACACGCACCTGACGATGGTGGCCGAGAACGCCACCGGGCTGCGCAACCTGTTCAAGCTGTCCTCGCTGGCCTCCTTCGAGGGCCAGCTGGGCAAGTGGTCGCGAATGGATGCCGAGCTCATCGCCGAACACGCCGACGGCATCATCATCACCACCGGCTGCCCGTCCGGGGAGGTGCAGACCCGGCTGCGGCTGGGGCAGGACCGGGAGGCGCTCGAGGCGGCCGCCAAGTGGCGGGAGATCGTCGGGGCGGACAACTACTTCCTCGAGCTGATGGACCACGGGCTGAGCATCGAACGGCGGGTCCGCGAGGGGCTGCTCGAGATCGGCCGCACACTCAACATTCCGCCGCTGGCCACCAACGACTGCCACTACGTCACCCGAGACGCCGCCCACAATCACGAGGCGCTGTTGTGTGTGCAGACCGGCAAGACGCTGTCGGACCCGAACCGGTTCAAGTTCGACGGCGACGGCTACTACCTGAAGTCGGCTGCCGAGATGCGGCAGATCTGGGACGACGAGGTGCCCGGCGCCTGCGACTCCACGCTGTTGATCGCCGAGCGGGTGCAGTCCTACGCCGACGTGTGGGCGCCGCGCAACCTGATGCCGGTCTTCCCGGTGCCCGAGGGCCACGACCAGGCGTCCTGGCTGCGTCACGAGGTGGACGCCGGACTGGGCCGGCGGTTTCCCGCCGGCCCGCCGGACGGTTACGCCGCGCGGGCGGCCTACGAGATCGACGTCATCTGCGCCAAGGGCTTCCCGTCCTACTTCCTGATCGTCGCCGACCTGATCAACTACGCGCGGTCGGTGGGCATCCGGGTCGGTCCCGGCCGGGGCTCGGCCGCCGGATCGCTGGTGGCCTACGCCCTGGGCATCACCGACATCGACCCGATTCCGCACGGTCTGCTGTTCGAGCGGTTCCTCAACCCCGAACGCACATCGATGCCCGACATCGATATCGACTTCGACGACCGTCGCCGTGGTGAGATGGTGCGCTACGCCGCCGACAAGTGGGGCCACGACCGGGTCGCCCAGGTCATCACCTTCGGCACCATCAAAACCAAAGCGGCGCTGAAGGATTCGGCGCGGATCCACTACGGCCAGCCCGGGTTCGCCATCGCCGACCGGATCACCAAGGCGCTGCCGCCGCCGATCATGGCCAAGGACATTCCGCTGTCGGGCATCACCGATCCCAGCCATGAGCGGTACAAGGAAGCCGCCGAGGTGCGCGGCCTGATCGAAACCGACCCGGATGTCCGCACCATCTACCAGACCGCACGCGGCCTGGAGGGCCTGATCCGCAACGCCGGCGTGCACGCCTGCGCGGTGATCATGAGCAGCGAGCCGCTGACCGAGGCCATCCCGCTGTGGAAGCGACCGCAGGACGGGGCCATCATCACCGGCTGGGACTACCCGTCGTGCGAAGCCATCGGCCTGCTGAAGATGGACTTCCTGGGCCTGCGCAACCTGACGATCATCGGTGACGCGATCGACAACATCAAGGCCAACAGGGGAATTGACCTCGACCTGGAATCCGTGCCGCTGGACGACAAGGCCACCTACGAGTTGCTGGGCCGCGGCGACACCCTGGGTGTGTTCCAGCTCGACGGCGGACCGATGCGCGACCTGCTGCGCCGCATGCAACCGACCGGGTTCGAAGACGTCATCGCCGTCATCGCGCTGTACCGGCCCGGGCCGATGGGCCAGAACGCGCACAACGACTACGCCGATCGCAAGAACGGCCGCCAGGCCATCCGGCCCATTCACCCGGAGCTGGCCGAACCACTCGAGGAGATCCTGGCCGAGACCTACGGCCTCATCGTCTACCAAGAACAGATCATGCGCATTGCGCAGAAGGTGGCCGGCTACTCGCTGGCCCGAGCCGACATTCTGCGCAAGGCGATGGGCAAGAAGAAGCGCGAGGTGCTCGACAAGGAGTACGAAGGCTTCTCGGCGGGCATGCAGGCCAACGGATTCTCTGCGGGCGCCATCAAGGCGCTGTGGGACACCATCCTGCCGTTCGCCGACTACGCGTTCAACAAGTCACACGCCGCCGGCTACGGCATGGTCTCCTACTGGACCGCCTACCTGAAGGCCAACTATCCCGCCGAGTACATGGCCGGTCTGCTGACCTCGGTCGGCGACGACAAGGACAAGGCGGCCGTCTATCTTGCCGACTGCCGCAAGCTGGGCATCACGGTGTTGCCGCCGGACGTCAACGAGTCCGGCCTGAACTTCGCGTCGGTGGGCGCCGACATCCGCTATGGGTTGGGTGCGGTGCGCAACGTCGGTGCCAACGTTGTCGGTTCGTTGGTCAAAACCCGCGCCGACAAAGGTAAGTTCACCGATTTCTCGGACTACCTGAACAAGATCGATATTTCGGCGTGCAACAAGAAGGTCACCGAGTCACTGATCAAGGCGGGCGCGTTCGATTCGCTGGGGCATGCCCGCAAAGGTCTCTTCCTGGTGCACACCGACGCCGTCGACTCGGTGCTAGGCACCAAGAAGGCCGAGGCGATGGGGCAGTTCGACCTGTTCGGTGGCGGTGACGCCGGCACCGACGCGGTGTTCACCATCAAGGTGCCCGACGACGAGTGGGAGGACAAACACAAGCTGGCCCTGGAACGCGAGATGCTGGGCCTGTACGTGTCCGGGCATCCGCTCAACCGGGTGGCGCACCTGCTGACGGCGCAGGTTGACACTGCGATCCCGGCGATCCTTGACGGCGATATCCCCAACGACACTCAGGTGCGGGTCGGCGGGATCCTGGCTTCGGTCAACCGGCGGGTCAACAAAAACGGAATGTCTTGGGCTTCAGCTCAATTGGAAGACCTCACCGGCGGCATCGAGGTGATGTTCTTCCCGCACGCGTATTCGACCTACGGTGCCGACATCGTCGATGACGCGGTTGTGCTGGTCAATGCCAAGGTGGCGATCCGCGACGACCGGATCGCCCTGATCGCCAACGACCTCATGGTGCCTGACTTTTCCAACGCGCAGGTGGACAGACCGCTGGCGGTCAGCCTGCCCACCCGGCAGTGCACCTTCGACAAGGTGAGCGCGCTCAAACAGGTGCTGGCCCGCCATCCGGGAACCTCACAGGTACATCTGCGCCTCATCAGCGGGGACCGGATCACCACCCTCGAGCTGGACGCCTCGCTGCGGGTGACACCGTCGCCGGCGCTGATGGGAGACCTCAAGGAGCTGCTCGGCCCGGGGTGCTTGGGCGGCTAGAGCAAACGCTCCTAGAGTGCGCTGAGCACCGTTAATTGTGCCATTTGGCGGCTGCAACCCTATTCTTGGTCCATCGGGTGGGTACTCGAGATCAAGGGGCCCGAATGACAGCAGTGGATTCCATCTGTGCAGCGTGCGGGATCGAACTGCGAGAGGGTGCACGATTCTGCGACGGCTGTGGGTCGCCGATAACGCCGCAGAAATCCGCAGAATACAAGCAAGTGACGGTGTTGTTCGCCGACGTCGTGCATTCGATGGATCTGGCGAAGGCGGTCGGTGCGGAGCGCCTGCGCGAGATCATGGCGGACCTGTTCGACCGCTGCGTTGCAATAGTCGACCGTTACGACGGCACCGTAGACAAGTTCACCGGCGATGGCATCATGGCCGTTTTCGGGGCGCCGGTCGCGTTGGAGGATCATGCGCGTCGCGCGTGTTTGACAGCCTTGGACATCCAGAAAGCAATGCACGAGCTCGCCGAGCAGGTGCAACGCAGGGACGGTATCCACATCCAATTGCGAGTCGGATTGAATTCGGGCGAGGTGATTGCCGGCGAGGTTGGCTCCAGCGCATGGAGTTACACCGCCGTTGGTCACCAGGTCGGCATGGCGCAGCGGATGGAATCAGCCGCGGCTCCCGACGGAGTAATGCTCAGCGAGTCCACCGCGCGCCTCGTCGCCGACGTCGCTGTGCTCGGCGAACCGGAAAGTGTCGTCATCAAGGGCGCTGAGGAGCCGGTGCCTGCCCGGCCGCTGCTGTCGATAAGAACGGGGCGCCCTCACTTGGGTCGGCGGGTGTCGACTCTGGTCGGGCGCACCTGGGAGCTCGCTGCACTGACCGCGATGGTGGATCAGTCGGCAGCGGGCCGCGGCTGCGTGGTGGGTGTGGTCGGCCCCGCCGGTATCGGCAAAAGCCGCACCGTCGACGAGATTGTGGCGATGGCGGTGACCCGTAAGGTGCGGGTTTTCTCGACCTACTGCGAGTCGCACACCAGCGAAGTCCCATTCCTGGTGGTGGCGCGGCTGGTGCGGGCGGCGTTGGGAGTGGACGGAATGGGAGACGGCCAGGCCAGGGCGCATTTGCGCGAAAGAGTCCCCACCGCGGATGACGTTGACCGTGTGCTCCTCGACGACGCGCTGGGAATCGGTGACCCCGCCGACGAACTGCCCGATATCGCCCCCGATGCCCGACGGCGGCGGTTGACAGCACTGGTAAGTGCTGCCGCTCTGGCCAGCACAACTCCCAGCGTCTATGTCATCGAAGACGCGCACTGGATCGATCCGAGCAGCGAATCGCTGCTGGCCGACTTCCTTGCCGTTGTTCCCCAGACCCATTCATTGGTGCTGGTCACTTATCGTCCCGAGTACACCGGCGCGTTGAGTCAGCTAGCCGGCGCGCAGACGATTTCCCTTGCACCGCTTAGTATTTCAGAGACCAAAGCCTTGGTCACAGAGCTGTTGGGCACGGATCCCTCCATTGCCGGGCTTGCCGCGCAGATTGCCGAACGTGCGGCAGGCAACCCGCTTTTCGTGGAGGAGATGGTGCGCGATCTCACCGATCGAGGTGTGCTCCAGGGTGTGCGCGGCGCGCACGTGAGCATGGGTGGATCGACTGACGTGACTGTGCCGGCCACTCTTCAGGCAGCGATCGCCGCGCGCATCGACCGGCTCGACAGCGCAGCCAAAGCGACGTTGAACGCCGCGGCGGTAATCGGTGTTCGCTTCCGCGCAGATCTGCTGGCAGCGCTGGCTGACTGCACGAGGCTGGCTGAGTTGAGGCACGCCGAGCTGGTCGATCAGGTGACTTTCACGCCGATCGCGGAGTACATGTTCCGCCAGCCACTGATCCAGACGGTGGCCTATCAATCGCAGCTCAAGGCGGGCCGCGCCGCGTTGCACAGGCGCTTGGCGGACGCGCTCGCGGAGCGCGACCCAGAATCGGCGGACGAGAACGCGGCGCTGATTGCTGAGCACGTGGAGGCGGCCGGTGATCTGCAGGCCGCGTTCGGTTGGCACATGCGCGCGGGGAATTGGCTGACGCGCCGCGACATGCGCGCGGCGCGCACGAGTTGGCAACGTGCACGCCAAGTTGCTGACCAGCTGCCGGACGACGAGCCGGTGCGTGCCGCGATGCAGATCGCGCCGCGGGCGCTGCTCTGCGTCACTGCGTGGCGGGTGCGCGGCAGCATCGCCGACACCGGCTTCGACCAGCTGCATGAGCTGGCGACCGCGACCGATGACAAAGCCTCGCTCGCCATTGGTATGGCCGGGCAGATTATGGCGCAGAACGTCTACGGCCGTTATCGGGACGCCGCGGCCATGGTGCCGGAATTCGTGAATCTCGTCGACTCCCTCGGCGATCCGACGCTGTCTTCTGGGCTGCTGTTGGCGGCCGTCATCGCAAAATTCGGTACCGGCGAGCTGGCCGAAGTTCTGCAGCTGGCCGGCCGCATTATCGACGATGCCCACGGAGATCCGGCAAACGGCGACATCATCTTCGGTTCACCACTACGAGTCGCCATGATGCTGCGGGCCGCCGCCCGGATGTGCGGGGGTGCGCCGCACTGGCGGGAGGACGTCGACTCTGCGGTTGCTATGAGCGGTGAGATCGAACCCGGTGTGCGAACGGCGCTGTTGCTATATGTCTACGGGATTGGGGTAGCGAACGGGTTGTTGCTTCCGGACGCGGCGATGCTGAGCGAAGCGGAGCAGAACCTTCGCGCCGCCGAGGAACGTGGAGACGAGTTCGCGTTGGCGTCGGCCAAGTTTTTGCGCGGCCTCATCCTGGCGCAACTCGAAGGCTCGCAGGGCGCCGGAGGTTTCGGCCTGCATGGCCAATCACTTACCACGGCCTTACGTGACCGGATCAACCAGGCGGCCTTGCAGCAGCTCAACGTCGAGCGCGCAAAGGAACAGGCGCGAACAGGTGATCTCGACGGTGCGATAACGCTGCTGCGTGCTGTCGCCGAGGAGCAAGCCAGCACCGAGGCGATAGGGTTCCGCGGGGCTGCCAGTACGGCTTTGGTGGAAACGCTGCTGCAACGAGGTCGGGAAGACGATGTGCACGAGGCAGCGACCGCCATTGAGCAGCTGGCCGCTGTACCCACCGAATCCGGGTTTGTGGTGTTCGACGTTGCGCTGCTGCGGCTTCGGGCATTGCTCGCACGGGCTCGCGGTGACGAGGCCTCGTATCGCGACTTCGCCGAGCGTTACCGCGCGATGGCAACATCATTTGGGTTCGAGGGACACATGGCGATGGCTCAAGCATCGTAAGGACCTCAAAGCGGTTCGTCGGGCTTGCACGCGACTGGAATCGGTAGCGCAGGATGCGCGCTCTGCGCGCGGATGCCTTGAATTTCCGGATACCTTGGTAACTAACCGATCTAGCCGGGCGGCGGTGCCGGATGTTTGTGAATGACGCCATCTTTCATGACGAAATCGACGCGACCGGTGACCTCGATATCGGCGAAGGGATCGCCGGGCATGGCGATCAGATCGGCAATCGTGCCCTCGGCGATCACGCCGAGGTCGTCGAGGCGGAGCAGTTCGGCCGCAACACTGGTAGCTGCCTGCAGGGCGCGCAGGGGAGTGATACCGGTGGACACCATCATCGGAAACTCGCGCCAATTGTCATGGTGGGGAAACATTCCGGCGTCGGTTCCGAATGCGATCCGGACCTTGCCGGCGGCCAGCCGCTCGGCTGCGTCCAACAACGCACCGCGATGTTCTCCGAACTTGCGGCGCGTGTATTCCGGAACAGCGGCCCAGTAGGGGTCGTTTTCTTCCCGCCGGGCGCCGGACAGGATCGCGTACTGGGTCGGCACCAAAAACACCCCGCCGTCCTCCATCATCCGCAACGTCTCGGCCGACGCGAGGTTTCCGTGTTCGATGCTGCGCACCCCGGCGCGAACGGCGCGCTGGATGCCTTCATCGCCGTAACTGTGTGGAGTGACCGGGACATCGAGGTCGGCGGCTGTTGCCACGAGGACGTCCATCTCCTGCTGACTGTAGGTGGCGAGGCCGGGGTCGTCCGACGGTGAGGCGAAGCCGCCGGTCGCCGCGAACTTGATCCAGTCGGCGCCGGCGCGGATTTCCTGCCTCACCCTGGTGCGGATCTCGTCGTAGCCGTCGGCCGCCGCCAATTCCAGCGGCCGCGCCGGACCCTGATATTGGTCGGCGACCATTCCGCTGAAGTCGCCGTGGCCGCCGCGCGCGGAAATCATGTGCGGTGCCACCAGCATTCGCGGACCATCGATGATGCCGGCCGCCACCGCATCACGCAGGTCGATCGTCGGGTAGTCGAGGTCCCCGCAGGCCAAATCGCGGACTGTGGTGAATCCGTTCATCAGCAAGGCCCGCAGCACCGGCAGCGACTTCAGCGCCTTCGCGACGCTGGAGTCGGCGGCCACGGCCGGACCGACCTGCGGTGTCAACGTCACGTGGGTATGGCAGTCCATGAATCCGGGCGTCAGGGTGTGGCCGGACAGGTCGATCAGTTGTGCGTCTGGCGGCGGTTCGATTGCATCGGCCAACCGCTCGATACGACCGTCTACTACCAGTACATGTCGCGGCGCCGCCTGGTCGGAGATCCCGTCCCACACGTTTGCACCCGTGATCAGCGTCGCTGCCATCGTCGTAACCATCTCCCGGGTTCAGAACCGATACCGCAAGATCCGCGCTTTGCGCGCACCTGCCTTGAACTTTCCAGTTACCTTGGTAGCCAACCGAATCCAGCTAGGGAACAGGTCAACCTCGGGAGCGTGCGCCAGACTGGCCTCCTCGACCAGCGTCAACCGCGGATTCCACGACTCGGGTACTCGCGCGTCCTTGAATCCCGCATAGCCCCATTGGCTGCCCACGTGGGAGAACATCTGCTGCGGGGCCAGCTTCACCGCGACCCTGCTGAACCAGCCGATGCGTCCGTAGTCGTTGAAGGCCAGCTCGCCCGACTTGAAGTGCTCCGTGATGCGGCGGAAGACGCCGACAATGACCTGCTCGGAGAGAAACGCGAACAGCCCGTCGGCGATCACCATGGCAGGCCGGTCGGCGGGAATGGTGTCGGTCCAGCCGGGGTCGGCCACCGATGCCGCAACCGAGTGGGCGTGCTCGTGGGCAGGCATCACCTGGTTGCGTAATGCGATGACACCCGGCAGGTCGACGCTGTACCAATCGACCGTGGCGGGCGGGCTGACGCGAAACAGGCCCGTGTCCAGCCCGGCGCCGAGGTCCACCACGACGGCATCGGGATGCTCGGCGGTGAACGCCCGCACCCGGTCGTCGAGCATCTTTGCGCGCAGGGACGCCTGGCACACCACGCTCGCGGGTACATTGAGCGCGGCGAAGTCGTAGTCGATCCTGGCGACGATCTCGTCGGCGAGCGTGTCGCCCAGAATGGGCCGGGGCCATCGGCTGTCCAGCGCTCGCGCGTACTGGGTCAGCAACGCGGTCTGCTCCTGCGGGGAGAGGTCGGTGACGTCAATACCTGGATCGGACCCCATAATCGCCAACGTACTCGGTGCCCGTCAATCGAGGATGTCGCTGCGCCGAAGAAATCACGCAATGTATTCCGTGCCCCTGATCACGGACGTACGCTCACCGATGTGTGGGCAGTGCTGCTGCGGCGCTGAGGAGAACGGAAATGACGACAACCGAGCGTCCGGCCACCATGTGCGAGGCGTTCCAGCGCACCGCGTCGATCGATCCGGACGCTATCGCGCTCCGCACGCCTGGCGGCACCCAGACGTTGACATGGCGAGAATATGCGGCGCAGGTGCGGAGAGTCGCTGCCGGCCTGGCGGGTTTGGGAGTTCGGCGGGGCGACACGGTCTCGTTGATGATGGCCAACCGGATCGAGTTCTACCCGCTCGAGGTGGGGGCCCAACACGTCGGCGCCACTTCGTTTTCGGTGTACAACACGCTGCCCGCCGAGCAACTGACCTACCTGTTCGACAACGCCGGCACCAAGGTCGCGATCTGCGAGGAGCAGTACGTGGACCGCATTCGCGCCAGCGGCGCGCCCATCGAGCACATCGTCTGCATCGACGGTTCGCCGGCCGGCACCTTATCGGTGGACGACCTGTATGCCGCCGCGCAAAAGGATTTCGACTTCGAGTCGACATGGCGGGCAGTGCAACCCGACGACATTGTCACTCTCATCTACACGTCCGGGACCACTGGAAACCCCAAGGGCGTGGAGATGACCCACACCAACTTGCTATTCGAGGGTTACGCTCTGGAATCCGTACTCGGAATCCAGTTCGGTGACCGGGTTACGTCGTTTTTGCCCTCGGCGCACATCGCCGACCGGATGACCGGCCTGTACGCCCAGGAGATGTTCGGTACCCAGGTCACCGTGGTGTCCGACGGCCGCGCGATTGCTACTGCGTTGCCCGACGTGCGACCCACCGTATGGGGTGCGGTGCCGCGGGTATGGGAAAAGCTCAAGGCCGGAATCGAATTCATGGTCTGTCACGAGACCGACCAAGCGATGCGGCAGGCGATGCAGTGGGCGCTTTCGGTGGCCGCCGAGCGCGCCGACGCCGTGCTCGCGGGTGAATCCATGCCCGATGACGTTGCGGCCGAATGGGCCAAGGCCGACGAGTTGGTGTTGTCAAAGCTGCGGGAGCGGCTTGGCTTCGGTGAGCTCCGATGGGCAATCTCGGGAGCGGCGCCCATCCCCAAGGAGACGCTGGCGTTCTTCGCCGGCATCGGTATCCCGATCGCCGAAGTTCGGGGAATGTCCGAGTTGAGCTGCGCCGCCACCGCCAGCCATCCGCGCGACGCGCGCCTGGGCACCGTCGGCAAACTGCTTCCCGGGCTGGAGGGCAAGATCGCTGACGACGGCGAGTATCTGGTCCGCGGTCCACTGGTGATGAAGGGCTACCGCAAGGAACCAGCCAAGACAGCGGAGGCGATCGACGCCGACGGCTGGCTGCACACCGGCGACATCTTCGATGTCGACGCGCATGGCTATCTGCGGGTGGTCGACCGTAAGAAGGAGTTGATCATCAATGCGGCCGGAAAGAACATGTCGCCGGCCAACATTGAGAACACTGTCCTGGCCGCGTGCCCAATGGTCGGCGTGATGATCGCGATCGGCGACGGACGACCGTACAACGCCGCGCTCATGGTCTTCGACGCCGACTCGGTCGGCCCGTACGCAGCCCAGCACGGCCTTTCCGACGCCTCGCCGGCGGCGCTGGCCGCCAACCCGGAGGTTATCGCTCGCATCGCCGCGGGTGTGGCCGAGGGCAACGCCAAACTATCGCGGGTGGAACAGATTAAGCGGTTCCGGGTCTTGCCGACGTTGTGGGAGCCCGGCGGTGATGAGATCACGCTGACGATGAAGCTCAAGCGTAAGCCGATCATGACGAAATACGCGGGCGAGATCGAGGAACTCTATTCCGGTGATCTACACCCGGAGGTCCACGAACCGTCCCACGCTGCATCGGTGCAACCGGCGTGAGCGGGGGACCGGCGGCGACTGCGCGTGAGCTCGGTCGCTCATGCGTGCGAAAGGTGCTGCAGCGCACCGGGATTACCGACGAATCGACGGGGCCGTTGTCGACCGACCCAGCCGAGGTTGTCCAGTTGTTGGCGGCGCCGTGGTATGACGAGCGGCTGAGCAAGTTGGCCAACGACCTCGGGCGGGACCCGGACAGCGTGCGCGCCGAGGCCGCGGGCTACCTGCGCGAGATGGCGGCCTCGCTGGACCAGCGGGCGGTTCAGGCCTGGCGCGGCTTCAGTCGGTGGCTCATGCGGGCCTATGACGTGCTGGTCGACGAGGACCAGATCGCTTACCTGCGCAAACTGGATCGCAAAGCGACGCTGGCGTTTGCCTTTTCTCATCGCTCGTACCTGGACGGCATGCTGCTGCCCGAGGTGGTTCTGGCCAACCGACTGTCGCCGGCGCTCACCTTCGGCGGGTCGAACTTGAACTTCTTCCCGTTGGGCAATTGGGCCAAGCGCACCGGGGCGATCTTCATCCGGCGTCAGACCAAAGATATTCCCGTCTACCGGTTCGCATTACGTGCCTACGCCGCGCAGCTGGTGCAAAACCATGCCAACCTGACCTGGTCGATCGAGGGGGGCCGGACCAGGACCGGCAAGCTGCGACCTCCGGTGTTCGGGATCCTGCGATACATCACCGACGCCGTCGACGAAATCGATGGTCCCGAGGTGTATTTGGTGCCGACCTCCATCGTGTACGACCAGCTGCACGAGGTGGAAGCCATGACCACCGAAGCCTACGGCGCCGTCAAACGGCCCGAAGACCTTCGCTTCCTGATCCGGTTGGCGCGACAGCAAGGCGAGCGACTCGGCCGCGCTTACCTGGACTTCGGCGAACCGCTGCCGCTGCGCAAGCGCCTCGAGGAGTTGCGCGCCGACGAATCAGGGACCGGGACCGAAATCGAACGTATCGCACTGGACGTCGAACACCGGATCAACCGTGCCACGCCGGTCACTCCCACCGCGGTGGTAAGCCTCGCGTTGCTGGGTGCGGACCGGTCGTTGTCCATCAGCGAGGTGCTGGCCACCGTGCGACCGCTGGCGAGCTACATCGCGGCACGCAACTGGACGGTGGCCGGTGCGGCAGACCTGACGAATCGCTCGACAATCCGATGGACTCTGCATCAGCTCGTCGCTTCAGGCGTGGTGAGTGTCTACGACGCCGGCACCGAAGCGGTTTGGGGTATCGGAGCGGACCAGCACCTGGTCGCGGCGTTCTACCGCAACACCGCCATCCACATCCTGGTCGATCGCGCCATTGCCGAGACGGCGTTGCTGGCCGCTTCAGAAACGTCCGTGGACGGCTCGGTTTTACCGTCGACCGTGCGCGACGAGGCGCTAAGTCTTCGCGAGTTGCTGAAGTTTGAGTTTTTGTTCTCCGCACGCGCGCAGTTCGAGAAGGACCTCGCCGACGAGGTACGGCTGATTGGGCCGGTGGAAGACACCACCAAGGCCGCCAGCACGGCCGCTGTGCGGCGGCTGCTGGAACAGGCTGATCTGCTGCTGGCGCATCTGGTGTTGCGCCCGTTCCTGGACGCCTATCACATCGTCGCTGACCGGCTAGCCGCCCTCGAGGATGAGTCATTCGACGAGGAAGCATTCCTCGCCGAATGCCTGCAGGTGGGCAAGCAGTGGGAGCTGCAGCGCAGAATCGCCAGCGCCGAGTCGAGGTCGATGGAACTGTTCAAGACCGCGCTTCGGCTGGCTCGGCATCGCGAGCTGGTGGACGGCTTTGACTACCCGGATATTGCTCAACGGCGACGGCAGTTCGCCGACGAAATCGCCACGGCCATCCGGCGGGTCAACGCCATCGCGGAGCTGGCCAGAACGCGGTAATCAGCCTTTCGCTGCGCCGGGTGACATCGCAACGGCCCAGCACAAACGGTTACCATCGCCCCCACGACGAGCGCTAAACTGTTCGTTAGGAACGCTAACGGGGATGAAGATCTCCGCCGCAAGCATGAGCTCTTCCTTCGCTCACGTGACGAGATAGGGCAAGTCCAGGTAGCGATGGACACCGCCGCGGGAGAGCGAGTGCCGTGGCAAGGCGACTAGACGCGGGGCAGCCATGCCGACGGCGAGGCCGGGGCGCACGATCACCAGACTCGCCGTCATCTTCGTCCATTTGTTCAGCAACAACACCAGAAGCGGCGTGAGCATTCGAGTTGGTGGCCGAACGGGAAGTTGGTTTCACGCTCGCGTCATGGGTCCCCGGTGGACTGCGGTCTTAAGGTGGTGGTTATGCCGCTTTCAGGTGAATATGCACCCAGCCCAGTCGATTGGTCCCGTGAGCAAGCCGATAAGTACATCGAATCCGGCGGCGCCGAAGGCACGGACTTGCAGGGAAAGCCCGTGATTCTGCTGACCACGGTCGGAGCCAAGACTGGCAAACTCCGCAAAACCCCGCTGATGCGGGTCGAGCACAACGGCGAGTACGCAATCGTCGCCTCCCTGGGCGGGGCGCCGAAGCACCCGGTCTGGTACTACAACGTCGTGAAGAACCCGCGAGTCGAGTTGCAGGACGGCACCGTCACCGGCGACTACGACGCCCGCGAAGTCTTCGGCGACGAGAAGGCCACCTGGTGGGAACGAGCCGTGGAGGCCTGGCCGGACTACGCCAAGTACCAGGAAAAGACCGACCGCCAGATCCCGGTGTTTGTCCTGACCCCGATTGGCTGAACTCCCTGTTGGTCGGCATGGCACCATTGACCGGTGTCCGCCGAACTGAGCCAGAGCCCGAGCACATCACCGCTGTCCGCGGCTGACATTGACAGCGCGGCGCAGCGGATCGCCCCCGTGGTCACGCCGACCCCATTGCAATTGTGCGATCGGTTGTCGGCGATCACTGGCGCGCAGGTCTACCTCAAACGGGAAGACCTGCAGATAGTGCGCTCCTACAAACTGCGCGGCGCCTACAACCTATTGGTGCAGCTATCCGATGAGGAGATGGCCGCGGGCGTAGTGTGCTCCTCGGCGGGCAACCACGCGCAGGGCTTCGCATATGCGTGCCGGATGCTGGGCGTGCACGGCCGTGTCTATGTGCCGGCCAAGACGCCCAAACAAAAGCGTGATCGGATCCGTTACCACGGCGGGGAGTTCATCGAGCTGATCGTGGGGGGACCGACCTACGATCTCGCCGCTGAGGCGGCGTTGGCCGACGTTGCAAGCACCGGTGCCACGCTGGTACCGCCGTATGACGACCTGCGCACCATCGCCGGTCAGGGCACGATCGCCGTGGAAGTGCTTGCTCAACTCGATAACGAGCCCGACCTGGTGGTGGTCCCGGTGGGCGGCGGGGGGTGTATCGCAGGCATCGCCACCTACCTGGCCGAGCGGACGAACAACACGGCGGTGCTGGGTATAGAGCCGGCCGGAGCCGCAGCGATGATGGCCGCGCTGGCCGCGGGCGAGCCGGTGACGCTGGAGCATGTCGACCAGTTCGTCGACGGCGCTGCGGTGAGACGGGCGGGCACGCTGACTTATGCCGCGCTGGCCGCCGCCGGTGACATGGTGTCGATGACCACGGTCGACGAGGGAGCGGCATGCACCGCGATGCTGGACCTCTACCAGAACGAGGGCATCATCGCCGAACCGGCGGGCGCGCTGTCGGTCGCAGGCCTGCTGGAAGCCGACATCGAGCCCGGCTCCACCGTGGTTTGCCTCATTTCGGGCGGCAACAATGACGTGTCGCGCTACGGCGAGGTGCTGGAGCGCTCGCTGGTCCACCTCGGCCTCAAGCACTATTTCCTGGTGGACTTCCCGCAGGAGCCCGGTGCGTTACGCCGGTTCCTCGACGAGGTGCTCGGACCCAATGACGACATCACCTTGTTCGAGTACGTCAAGCGCAACAACCGGGAGACCGGTGCGGCGCTGGTGGGCATCCAGTTGGGGTCGTCGGCGGATTTCGACGGCCTGCTGGCCCGGATGCGGGCGACCGAGATCCACGTCGAAACCCTTCGGCCCGGTTCGCCGGCCTACCGCTACCTGCTGTTTTAGGCCTGTCCCTTTCGTCGCGAGCGTGCGCGGTTGTACACGTTTTACGGCGTATCGGCGCACCGGGGGCACGCCCCCAGAGGGTGGGGGCACCTCCCGCTTGCGGGGGAGTACCCCCAGCCGCTTGCAGGGGAACACGCACGCTCGCGGGCTGGTGCCAGGCCTTCAGGGCCTGCGGTAGTGAGTCAGATAGCGCGGCACCGGTATCGCGGGATCGAGGTCGTCGGCCGGCACCGGCGTTCCGGCCGTCAGGCGCACCGGCACCACGCCGGCCCAGTGCGGCAGCGTGCTGTCTTCCGGTTCGTCAACCGGGCCGCCGGTGCGCACCTTGGCCGAAACTTCGACAAGGTCGAGGGCCAGCACCCCGGTGGCGGCGAGCTCACGCGCATTCGGGGACCTGCAGTCAGCAGCGCGCCCCGATCCGATGTGATCGAGCAGGCAGTGTAGAGCCCGCAGTTTCTCCGCCGGGTCTTCGACCACGCGCGCGGCACCCAGCACGACCACCGAGCGGAAGTTCACCGAATGGTGCATTGCCGCACGGGCCAGCACCAGCCCGTCGACAAGGGTGGCGGTGACGCAGACAGGAAGACCCGACGGTGCCGCCTTGGCGGCGAGCATCGGGCCGCTGCCGGTGGAACCGTGCAGGTAAAGGGTTTCGCCGAGGCGGGCGTGCATCATCGGTAAGACCACCCGCCCACCGGCGCCGAGGTAGCCCAGGTGACAGATCAGGGCCTCATCCAGGATGCCGTGGACAATGTCGCGGTCGTAGTGAGCACGTTCCCGATACCGGGTGGGCGTCGTGCGCGCCGTGGGTTGGTATGCGGTTTCCAACGGATTGCCTTTATTATTGTACCAGTACATAATTATCTGCGTGCCAGTACAATACAGTATAAGTGGGGCGGGTGCAGAATCCATAGCCGCCAACATCGAAGAGGCGATCTCGGCGGGCACCCTGGCACCCGGCGATGCGCTGCCGCCGGTCCGGGAACTGGCCGCTCAGCTCGGTGTAAACGCCAATACCGCCGCCGCGGCCTACCGTCTGCTGCGCGATCGCGGGACCGTCGAGACTGCCGGGCGGCGCGGCACTCGAGTGCGGCACCGCCCGGCGACCACCCCACGCTCCCTGCTCGGGATTGACGTCCCCGCAGGCGTGCGCGACCTGTCCAGCGGCAACCCGGACCCGGCTCTGCTGCCCTTAGCGGCCGTCCCGCAGGCCGGCTCTGCCGCCCGCCGCCCGGTGCTGTACGGGGAGCCGGCGATGTCGCCCGAGTTGGTCGAGTTCACTCGCGCCGCCCTGACCGCAGACGGCGTCCCAGCCGATCACCTCGCGGTAACCAGCGGGGCGCTGGATGGTATTGAGCGGGCGCTCACCGCGCATCTGCGTCCGGGTGACCGGGTAGCCGTCGAGGACCCGGGCTGGGCCAACTTGCTCGATCTTCTTGCCGCGCTCGGACTTTCGGCCGAGCCTGTGCGGGTCGACGACGACGGGCCGCTGGTGGCTGACCTGGCACGCGCGCTGGGGCGCGGAGTGCGCGCGCTGGTCATCACGAATCGCGCGCAGAACCCGACCGGTGCAGCGCTATCCGCGGATCGGGCGGATGCGCTGCGCAGCTTGTTGGCCGGCCGGGCCGACGATCTGCTTCTTGTCGAAGACGATCACTGCGCAGGCATTTCCGGCGTGCCGCTGCACACGTTGGCCGGCTCGACCAGTCACTGGGCTTTCGTGCGGTCAGCATCTAAGGCTTATGGTCCTGACCTGCGCGTCGCCGTCCTGGCCGCAGATCACCGCACCGCCGAGCGGGTGCACGGGCGCCTACGGCTCGGGCCGGGCTGGGTGAGTCACCTACTGCAGGATCTGGCAGTCGGCTTGTGGTCGGACCAGGCGGCGACGCGGCTCGTCTGCAAGGCCGAGCAGCAATACACCAGCAACCGCACCCGGTTATGCGCCGCCTTGGCCGAGCGCGGCGTCGCCGCTCACGGTCGATCCGGGCTTAACGTGTGGATCCCGGTACCAGACGAGACGGTCGCGATCACCCGGCTGCTCGGCGCGGGTTGGGCCGCGGCGCCGGGAACACGGTTCCGGATCCGCACTCCGGCGGGAATCCGCATCACCATCTCCGACCTGGCTGCTGATGAGATCGATCCACTCGCCGACGCGGTCGCCGAGGCGGTGCACGGTACCGGCCGGCCCAGCGTGTAAGTCAGCCGGCTACCCGCAAAATGGCGAACGAATGACCTCCCAGCACAGTGCTATCGGCATCCACCGTCGGCTCACCCCATGCCAGTACCACATCGCCGGCGACCGGCACCGTCACCGGCTCGGCACCCAGGTTGCATACGAAGCGCAACTGGCCGCGGCACACCGTAATCCAGCGTTGGTCTTCGTCGTAGTCGACAGCGAGGTGCTCTAGCCAGGGGTCAGCCATATCGGCCTCGCTGTGCCGCAAGGCGATCAGGTCGCAATACAGGCGGTGCAGGAGGGCATGTTCGCCGGAGTCGACCTCGCCCCAATTCAGCTTGGAGCGCTGAAATGTCTGCGGCTCCTGCGGGTCGGGAATGTCGTTGGCATCCCAGCCGTGCTCGGCGAACTCGGCTTTACGTCCCTCGGCGGTGGCGCGGGCCAGCTCCGGTTCAGGATGCGAGCTGAAAAATTGGAACGGAGTCGACGCTCCCCATTCTTCGCCCATGAAAAGCATTGCAGTGCAAGGTGATCCGAGTGCGAGGGCGGCCTTGATCGCCAGCTGGCCGCCGGTCAGGTTCTGCGACGGGCGATCCCCGAGAGCCCGGTTGCCGACCTGGTCATGGGTGCAGGTATAGGCGACCAGTCTGGTAGCCGGGATGCCTGATTTTTCTGAGGTGTCCAGCGGTCGCCCGTGGCGACGTTTCCGAAACGACGAATAGGTGCCGGCGTGGAAGTAGCCGTGGCACAGTGTCTCCGCCAGCGTGGCCAGTGAACCGAAGTCGGCGTAATAGCCCTGGCGCTCGCCGGACACCGCGGTGTGGATGGCGTGATGGATATCGTCGTCCCATTGCGCGGTAATCCCGTAGCCGTTGTGATCGCGCGGGGTGATCAATCGTGGGTCGTTGAGATCGCTTTCGGCGACCACCGACAGCGGACGGCCCACCTGCCTTGACAGCCATTCGGTTTCGGTGGCGAGCTCCTCGAGAATGTGGACGGCCGTGGTGTCCACCAGCGCGTGCACCGCATCCAGTCGCAGACCGTCGGCGTGGAAGTCGCGCATCCAGCGCAGCGCACAGCCGATGATGTAGCGCCGCACCTCGTCGGAGTTGGCGTCGGCGATGTTGATGCCTTCCCCCCACCGGTTGCTTCCCGACGACAGGTAGGGGCCGAACCGTGGCAGGTAGTTCCCCGACGGGCCAAGGTGGTTGAACACCGCGTCGATCAGCACCCCCAAACCACGTGCGTGGCAGGCGTCGACGAATCGGACCAGGCCGTCGGGGCCGCCGTAGGGTTCGTGCACGCTGTACCACAGCACACCGTCGTATCCCCAGCCGTGGGTCCCGGCAAAGGAATTCACGGGCATCAGCTCGACGAAGTCAGTCCCGAGATCGACCAGGTAGTCCAACTTTTCGATGGCAGAGTCGAACGTGCCGGCGCCGGTGAAGGTGCCGATGTGCAACTCGTAGATCACCGCGCCCTCGACCGACCGGCCAGGCCAGTCACCGTCGGTCCATGGGGCCGCTGCGGCGTCCCACAACTGCGAGCGGCCGTGCACCCCGTCGGGTTGACGGCCTGATCGCGGGTCGGGTAGCACGGTTGGGTCGTCGTCGAGCAGGTATCCGTAGCGGGCGTCCGGTGATGTATCGACGGTCGCATGCCACCAGCCGTCATCCGATCGCGTCATGGCGTGCAGTGCGCCGTCGATGTCGAGCCGAACCAGGTCCGGTTTGGGTGCCCAGACCCGGAATTCAGTCATGGTCGCGCTCCAGCAGGACGACGGGCAGGTCCGCGAACAATTCGGCGGCCGATGTCGGTCCGCTTGCCATGGCGCCGGTGAGCGTGTCGGTCCAGGACCCGTCGGGTAGCGGCACTACGGTGTTACCCCAGCCCGTTTCGGCCAGCCGCACCGTCCAGCGGGTCACCGCGACCAGGATGTCGTCGCCGCGGCGGAACGCCACGACATGATCACTCGCCTCGCCGCTGGCGAGCACGGGGAGGTATTTGTCATGCAGGAAGCTGTCCGGACGGGAGCGCCGCAGCCGAAGCGCTGTGGTGACGACCCGAATTTTTGGATGCTGCAACTCTTTCAGAGCCGCTCTGCGCGCGGCATAGTCGACCGGGCGGCGGTTGTCCGGGTCGACCAGGCTGTCATCCCATAGCTCGGTGCCCTGGTAGATGTCGGGTATCCCGGGCACGGTCAGCGCGAGCAGCTTCTGGCCCAGCGCGTCACTGGCGGCATGCGAGTTGAGTTGGGCGACCAGTTGGGTCAGCTGGCCAGCCACCGGGCCGTCAAGCACAGTATCCAGCCAACGGTGCACCGCGTCCTCGAATGCGCCGTCCGGGTCGTTCCACGAGGTGTGCCAGGCTGCTTCCCTGATGGCTTTTTCGGCGTATGCGTGCAGTCGCTCGCGCAGCTGGGCGGTGACCTTCCCGCTCACCGGCCACACCCCGAAGATGTTCTGCCACAAGAACTGTCCAGTTGCGGCATCGGGGGAGGGAGCCTGGATTTCCCAGCGGGCGACGAACTCGGTCCATAGCGACGGCACCTGCGACAGCACACCGATGCGTGCTCGCACGTCCTCACCGCGTTTGGTGTCGTGGGTGGTCAGCGTCGTCATTATCAGCGGCCACAACCGGGCCCGGGTGGCGGCGCTGTGATGAAACTCCGCGGTGCCGACACCAAAACGGTGCGGTTCGCCGCCCACCTCGTTGAGTGACACCAGCCGGGCATCGCGGTAGAACAAGCAGTCCTCGACGGCCTTGGCGGTCACCGCCCCGCACAGCTGCTGCAGCCGGGCGGCGGGCTCACCGCCGCGGGCCAGCGCCGCGGCGATGACTTGCAGCGCAGGCCCCAATTGCGGTGATGCTGCCTGTGTTTCGGCTAACGCCGTGGGCATTATCGCGGCCAGGCCCGGGTAATCGCAGCGGTAGACCCCGATATGGCTGAGCAGCGCGGCCACCGCCTCGGGCAGCAGCGGATGATCGGCGCCGGCCGTCGCGACGATGCACCGTCGCAACCTGCGCAATTCACCGGCCAACGTGTCGGTGGCCGTGTGGATCTTGAGCTCGGCCAATAGCTTCGGCATCGCGTCATAGTCCACACCCGCGGATTCGAAGAGTGCGGTCAGCGCCGGGGCACCCGCGGGATCGATGAAGACTCCGCCCACGTCCCGCAGCACCTCGTAGCCGGTGGTCCCGGCCACCGGCAGCGTGGGCTCCAGCGCCTCGTCGGTGGCCAGGATTTTTTCGATCACTATCCAGGCATTGGGGCCGAGCAATTCGCGCAGCCAGGCCAAATACCCGCAGGGGTCGGACAATCCATCGGGGTGGTCGATACGCGCGCCGTCGACGAGTCCCTCGGCGAACCAGCGGGCGACTTCGGCGTGGCCGGCGTCGAACACCGCGCGATCTTCCTGACGCAAACCGGCCAGCGAGGTGATCGAGAAGAAACGCCGATAACCGCAGAGTCCGCGTCGCCACCCCATCAACCGGTAGTGCTGGCGGTCATGCACTTCGGGACCGGTTCCCGCTCCGCTGCCCGGCGCGATGGGCAGCGCCAGATCGCCCAGCCGCAGCAGGTCACCGTCAACTCTCAGGTCGGCCACGTCATCGTCGGAACCCAGCAGCGGCAGCACAATTCGGCCGTCCTCGTCAAGATCCCAGTCGATATCGAAGAACGCCGCATAAGCCGAAGATCGGCCGTGCCGCAAGACGTCCCACCACCACGCGTTCTGCTCGGGTTTGTCGATGCCGACGTGATTGGGCACGATGTCGACGACCAGGCCCATGCCGCGCGCCCGGGCCGCCGCCGACAGTCGCGCCAGCCCGTCGGGACCCCCAAGCTCGGGCGAGACCGCTGTCGGGTCGGTGACGTCGTATCCATGGCTCGACCCGCTGGCCGCGGTCATGAGGGGGGACAGGTACAGATGCGATACGCCGAGTTCGTCGAGGTAATCCAGCAGGTTCTCGGCGTCTGCGAAGGTGAACCCGAATCCACTGGACGGACCACGTAGCTGTAACCGGTAGGTGGATAGAACTGGCAAAGCCATGCGTCACAAGGTCTTACGAAGTACCAGTAGCGAACGTGAAGGCAGCGAGATCTTCTCTTCGGCGTTAACCACCTGGTCACCGTCAGCGACCGGATCGTTGGTGTCCAGCACCGCGGTCCACTCTTGCGCATAGTCGCCGTGCGGCATCACAAATTCCACTGGTTGGTCGTGGGCGTTGAAGCACAACAGAAATGAGTCGTCGACCACCCGCTCACCGCGGGCATCCGGCGCAGTGATGGCGTCGCCGTTGAGAAACACGGCCACACACTTATGGAAGCTTTTGCCCCAATCCTCATGTGTCATCTCCTGGCCGTCCGGGGTCAGCCAGGCGATATCGCGGACTTCTTCGCCACTTCGGATCGGCTCGCCGTCGAAGAATCGGCGCCGGCGAAACGCCGGATGGTTCTTGCGCAGGGTGGTCACCTTGCGCGCAAAGGCCAGCAAGTCGGCATTCTTGTCGACCAATGACCAGTCCATCCAGGACAATTCGGAGTCCTGGCAGTAGACGTTGTTGTTCCCGTTTTGGGTGCGCCCGAGCTCGTCGCCGTGCGCGATCATCGGCGTGCCCTGGCTGAGCGTGAGGGTGGCCCAGAAATTGCGCATTTGGCGGCACCGCAGCGCCACGATGTCGGGGTCGTCGGTGGGGCCTTCGACGCCACAGTTCCACGATCGGTTGTAGCTTTCCCCGTCGCGGTTGTCTTCGCCGTTGGCTTCGTTGTGTTTCTCGTTGTAGGACACCAGGTCGTTGAGCGTGAATCCGTCATGGGCGACGACGAAGTTGATGCTGGCGCCGGGGCGCCGACCGGTTGCCTCGTAAAGGTCCGACGACCCGGTCAGCCGGGACGCGAACTCGCCGAGGGTCGCGGGTTCTCCCCGCCAGTAGTCACGCACAGTATCGCGATACTTCCCGTTCCACTCGGTCCACAAACCCGGGAAGTTGCCGACCTGGTAGCCACCTTCACCGATATCCCACGGCTCGGCGATCAACTTGACCTGGCTGACCACCGGATCCTGCTGCACCAGATCGAAGAACGCGCTCAATCGGTCGACGTCGTGCAGTTCGCGGGCCAGTGTGGCGGCCAGGTCGAAGCGGAATCCGTCGACGTGCATTTCGATCACCCAGTAGCGCAGCGAGTCCATGATCAGCTGCAGCACGTGCGGGTGACGGGCGTTGAGGCTGTTGCCGGTGCCGGTGTAGTCCTTGTACAACCGCGGGTCCTCGTCGACGAGCCGGTAATAAGCGGCGTTGTCGATGCCGCGGAAGTTGATCGTCGGACCGAGGTGGTTGCCTTCGGCGGTGTGGTTGTACACCACGTCGAGGATGACCTCGATGTCGGCTTCGTGCAGGCTGCGCACCATGGATTTGAACTCAGCGACGCTGGCCCGGCGGTTGGCCGCGTACTGGTTGTGCGGGGCGAAGAACCCGAAGGTGTTGTAGCCCCAGTAGTTTCGCAGGCCCAGGTCCAGCAGCCGCGCGTCGTGCATGAACTGGTGAACCGGCATCAGTTCGAGGGCGGTGACGCTGAGCGACTTGAGGTGATCGATGATGACCGGGTGGGCCAGCCCCGCGTAGGTACCGCGCAGTTCCTCGGGGATGCCGGGATGGGTCTGCGTCATGCCCTTGACGTGGGCCTCGTAGAGGACCGTCTCGTGGTACGGGGTAAGCGGGGCGCGGTCGAATGCCCAGTCGAAGAATGGGTTGATCACCACACTGGTCATGGTGTGGCCGAGGGAGTCGACCATCGGGGGAGTTCCGCTGTCGGCCCCGTCGCCGTTGGGGTCGACGGCTTTCAGGTCGTAGGAGTACAGCGCCTGGGTGAACTCGAAATCGCCGTGGAAAGCCTTCCCGTACGGGTCGAGCAGTAGCTTGCTCGGGTCGCAGCGGAGGCCGGCCGCCGGATCGAAGGGCCCGTAAACACGAAATCCGTAGCGCTGACCCGGGGTGACGTTCGGCAGATAGGCATGCCAGACAAATCCGTCAACCTCGTCGAGGGGGATCCGCGACTCGCTGCCGTCGTTGTCGATCAGACACAACTCGACCTTCTCGGCGACCTCGGAGAACACCGAAAAGTTAGTGCCTGCGCCGTCATAGGCGGCCCCGAGCGGATACGGGGTCCCCGGCCAAACGGTGGCCAGTCTGGGCTCGGTCGTGCCGGCATCAGGTCTGGCATCGCCGGTTTCCGAGGCTCGATTGTTGGTCGGCATCACTTGACCTTATCCGCGCTCCGGGCGCCTCGGTCCGTTACCACCAACCGGTGTTGGCTGCGATCTGCCGGCCGAGTTCGTGGGCCATGGTCCGCATGTAGGTCGGGGTGATGTGATGAGCGCCGTGGTAGATCAGCACGTTTCCTTCGACCGGGCGGCAGACGTCGGTCCGGCATATCGCGTCCGACATGTCGAGCACCTTGAGCAGCGGGAACTGCGCGACGAAGTCGAGGGTCTGATTGTGGTCGGCCAGCGCGTCGGAGCGCTTGATCGCGCACGACTGCGCGCTGCCGCCCTTTTTGGCCAGGCAGTCCGCGGGATCGAACGGTTGGCCGTTTTTGACCAGCCAGGGGGTGTCCCGCATGCCGAGGATGGGAATGTTGTTGTCGGATAACGTTTGCCAGATCCCGATGTAGGTGGCGGGCATCACGTCACCGGCTTTGATGTTCCACGGCCGGGTCGTTGTGGTGAACACGTAGTCGGGCCGGTCGGTGATCAGTTTGGTCATCGTCCGTTGCACCCACTCGCGGCACTGCGGATACGGGGCGTTGTTGCCCATGATCAGCGGGACTTGCTCGGTGGACAGCGGGCAGCCCATTTTGAGATATGTCACGACTTTGAAGTGGTGCAGATGGCCGAGCAGATCCAGCGCGGGCAGCCAGTGTTCTGCGTGCGACCCGCCCGCCAGCGCGATGGTCCGGGCGGCCGCCACATCGCCGTAGGTGCAGTTGACCACCGCCGGGTTGACGAAGTCACTGATGCAACCGTCCCTGGTCGAGGCCGGGACGTCTTGCTTGACCTCCAGGACTGTGGGCCGCATCGGCAGCGTGGGCACCCGCACGTGTTCGGTCAGGGCACGCGCGCCGGGATAGTCCTGCGGGTTGAGCACGCTGAGCTCTTTGCCCGCGGCGCGCAAGACCGTGACGTGCTGACGCCAGGTGAACGAGGTTGCGGTCAGCGTGACACCGAGCAGCACGACAGCCGACCCCAGCGCCATCGTCGGCCGGCGCAGGCGCGCCTGCCAGGGAATCGCCCGGACGGGCGCCGCGGATGCGGCGCCGGCGGGTGTCCGGTAGCGCAGTGGGTCCTCGACCAGCTGGGTGGTCAGGTAAGCCAGCAATCCGGATACCAGCAGTATTGCCGTGCCTTCGACAAAGTTGGCGTGCCGGTGGCCGGTATAGGAGAGCCAGAAGATGAGCAGCGGCCAGTGCCACAGGTACAGCGAGTACGCCATCGCACCCAGCGCCACCAGCGGCCCGGCCGCCAGCAACCGATTCGGGAGCGGCATCCCGTCGTCGGTGCTGGGACGGCCCTGCCGGTTGGCCCCGGCAAGGATCATCAGCATGGTGGCCCCGACAGGGACCAGTGCCCACGGGCCGGGGAACTCCTTGACGCCGTCGATCAGCGCCCCGCAAGACAGGACCGCGGCCAGCGCGACGGTGGAGACGGCGGTGCGCACCCACATCGGCCAGTGGATGTAGGGCACCAGCGCACCGACGAGCGCGCCCAGCAGCAACTCCCACGCTCGCGCGAAGCTGTTGTAGTAGGCGGTCGCCTGGTTGGCCTGATGAGCGAAGATCGCGTAGACGAACGACGCCACCGTCAGCGCGCTCAGCAGCACCACGAACATGGTCCGCAGGTGCGCGCCGAGTGGGCGCCGGAACAGGTAGACGCACCCGAAAACCAGCAGCAGGAAGGAGATGTAGAACTGACCCTGCACGGACATCGACCAGATGTGCTGCAACGGGCTGACGGCTTCACCCGCTCGCAGGTAGTCGGACGCCGTGTTGGCCAGCTCCCAGTTCTGGTAGTAGCCCAGGCTGGCCAGGCTCTGGTCGGCGAACGTCTCCCAGCGAGTCCGCGGTTGCACCAGGATGGTGAGCAGCCCGCACCCGGCCAGGACCACCACCAGCGCCGGGACCAGACGGCGGACCAGCCGGATCACTTCCGCTACCGGCGACAGCGAAGCAGCCGGGTTGAGCGCAGTGCGAAGCACTTTGCCGCCGAAGAAGAACCCGGATAGCGCCAGAAACACGTCCACGCCGCCGGAAACCCGGCCGAACCAGACGTGGAACATGGCGACCAGCGCAATCGCGATACCACGCAAGCCGTCGAGATCGTGACGATAGAAACCCGTCGTACGCGCCCCCATAGCGACCGGCTCCGAACTGGCAGTCGGTGGACGAGGCGGTGACAGGCTCAGCATGATCGACCGCTAATTTACCGAAAACCGCCACCTGCTCCTGAGCGCTCGCGTCCCGGCGAGGCTGCTCAGCGGGCTCGCTGAGCATCAGCGCCGTCGGCGAGGGAGCAAGTGGCGGGTGTTCGGGAGGCTGCGAAGGTTACCTCGTGGTACCGGCGGGAGCCGGCTGCACTGGCGCCTGCTGCGTTGGCAGCTGCTGCAGTGGCAGCTGCTGCAGTGGTGCCTGCTGGGCTGGCGCCTGCTGCGTTGGCACCTGCTGGGCTGGCGCCTGCTGCGCTGGTGCCTGCTGGGCTGGCGCCTGCTGCGCTGGTGCCTGCTGGGTCCCGAGAACCCGGACCAGGTAGGGCGCCATGCCGTTGGCGCGCACCGGCGAAACCTGGACGACGTCGCCCACCTCCAGCATCTGCCCGTTCCCGAGGTACATCGCGACGCTTTGCGTGCCTTCGGGACCGTAGAAGATCAGGTCGGCCTTGCGTGCTTGCTGCGGCAGGACCTTCTGGCCGACCTTGTACATCGCGCCGGAGGAACGTGGCAGCTTGATCCCGGCGCCGGCGTAGGCGTATTGCATCAGGCCGGAGGCGTCGAATCCGACGGTGTTGATACCGGTACCGGTGCCGCGACTGGGGCCATTGACACCGCCGCCGGCCCAGGAGAATGGCACGCCGCGCTGCGAGAGACCGCGCATGACGACGATGTCGGTGGCCTGCTGGAGGTTGTCCATCTGCCTGGTGCCCGGGTCAGCGGTCGCGAGGGCCGGCGCGACCACCGGGGCCGCCAGCATGGCCAGACCGATCGCGAAGGCGTAGATGCGCTTCATTGGGATTCCTTCCTTGGGCTTCAACGCGGTGACTGCGCGCATCGGCCGCTCTTCCATGACTCACGCGAAGGCCTCCCCGTCGGGGCCGAACGCCGCAGCATGACGCTTGGAACGTGAACCCAGTCGACTAACGGGCTGAATTCACACCAGTCACTACAGTAACTTTTACAACATAAGTTGCCAGCCGAAAATAGCTGGTGAGCCCCACGGAGGATTTTTTGTCGTACCGTGACCGGACGGTGACTGCCGCGCCTAATTCTGTATGCGCAGTTGTGATTTCGGTCTCACATGGCGGTCAGCAAGCGCACGACTAGCGCACCGGCGCCGGCAGTGCCATTCAGAGCGCCCGGAGGGGACCGTCGGCTTCAGCTGTCGGGGGAATCCGGGCAGGCGAACAGCGTGGGAGCCGGTGGTTGTCGGTGTCGTTCCGTAAGGCGCCGGTATGTCCGATGGCCGGTTTCGCCGCACACCGGGAGGGGTGTCGTCGTTGGGCCTGCACGTGGTGTGCTGCCCGAAGTACCGGCGCCGGATTCTGGGCGGGCGGGTAGCCGGGCGACTGAGCGAGCTGCTAGAACAGATCGCCGACGAACACGGTTGGCAGATCGTGGCCAAGGAAGTCATGCCTGATCACGTGCACCTGTTCGTACGGGTAGGGCCGACCGACGCGCCAGCGTCGGTGGTGCGGGCATTTAAGGGCCGCACCGCACGCGTGCTTCGTCGGGAGTTTCCGCATCTGCGCAACCACGCGAAGGTGTTGTGGTCGCCGTCGTACTTCGCCGCGTCGGTCGGTTATGTTTCGGAGTCGACGGTTCGCCGTTACATCGAGCACCAGTGGGACGCGGTGGTGGCGACATGAGACGCGCCTACGTGTTTCGGTTGCGCCCGACCGCACGTCAGCATGTTGCCCTGGCGGCGTGTCTGGAATCCCACCGCGAGCTCTATAACGCGGCGCTGCAGGAACGTCGGGATGCCTGGGCGCACAGCAAGACCCGCATTCACTACGGGGATCAGTCGGCGCAGCTGACCGAGATCCGGGCGGTACGCCCAGATCTGGCGCTGTGGTCGTTTTCGTCTCAGCAGGCCACCCTGCGCCGGTTAAATAGGGCGTTCGCTGGATTTTTCCGGCGGGTCAAGACGGCCAAACCCGGAGTCAAGCCCGGGTATCCGCGCTTTAAAGGTGCGGGCCGGTTCGACAGTGTGGAGTGGCCCAAAGACGGCGATGGCGCCCGCTGGCTACCCAAGGCCAAGCGCGTGTATTTGCAGGGCGTCGGCCAGGTCAAAGTCCACCTGCACCGCCAGGTGCAGGGGCGGGTCAAGACGATCCAGATCAAACGCCAAGGTCGGCGCTGGATGCTGGTCCTCTCGTGTGATGACGTCCCCACTAATCCGCTGCCCGCGACTGGCCGCCAAGCCGGGATCGACGTCGGGATCGCTAGTTTCGCCACCACCAGCGACGGTGGACAGATCGACAATCCGTGCTGGGGACGTGCTGCAGCGGACCGCCTGGCCGCGGCACAGCAGCGACTACAGCGCGCGAAGCGCCGTTCGAAGAATCGCGCACAGCGACGGGAGACGGTGGCCGCCAGACATCGCAAAATCGCCAACCAGCGCAAGGACTTTCACCACAAACAAGCCCGCACCCTCGTGGAACGTTACGACCTGTTGGTGGTGGAGGACCTACAGATCGCCAACATGCTGCGCCGGGCCACACCCGTGCCCGACCCGGACAACCCGCGCGCATTCCTTCCAAATGGGGCCCGGGCGAAGTCCGGGCTCAACCGCAGTATCAGTGACGCCGGCTGGGGTCAGTTCGCCTCGATTCTGCGCGCCAAAGCGGAAGATGCTGGGCGCACCTGGATTGAGGTCGACCCCCGGCACACCTCCGACCGCTGCGAAAACTGTGGGCACGCAGCACCGGAGAACCGCGTCACCCAAGCGGCATTCGAATGCCAGCGATGCCTGCATCGCTCCCAGGCTGACGAACACGCCGCACGCAACCTCCTACGGGCTGGACTGGCCCTTCAGGCACAAGCTGCGTGAAAAGAAGCCGGCGGCTTCCAGCCGTCGGAGAAGTCACTCAGAGCCAATAGCGCTCGCTGAAGGTGGTCAACATGGAGCCGGCCACAGAGCTGACCATGATGAGCGCGAGAGCCAAAACCGGCCAGAAAGACATGTACCAGCCCTTCAAGAGGGAAACGAACGGGCCGATAGCGGCCGCGGCAACCGCCGCCCCAACACCGCCCCACACCACCGGGTGGATGTACAGATCGATCCCGTACGGCACCGGTCCACAAGTTTCCCCCTCGCACACATTCGCCAGGAAGCCAAAGAGCCGTGTCGGCCAATTCGTCGCCGTGGCCAGGACGACGAGCAGTGTCAATAGCGCGACGGTGCAGATCACATCCCAGGCGGCCACCCGCAGCCGAAGGACCCGCGGTGCCGCAGGCTCCGAGCCGTTAGCACCTTCGCCGTCGGGCGAGTCAGGGGAGTCGTCGGGGAAGTCTTGGACGTCTTTGGGCACGACCGGGGAGTCGGTGTCCTTGGTTGGGTAGGCGCCCGGGTAAGGGCCGTCGGGCTGATGCGGCGTAGCCATGCCGTCCCATGCTCCCCGACGGCTGGAATTTGTGCGACCCGGCTGCTTTACCCTCGATCTCTATGCCTGCGACGAGGGCCGGGTTGACACCCGAGCAGATCAGCGCGATCGACGCCGCTCATCTGTGGCACCCCTACAGCACCATCGGCAGCGAATCCGTGGCGCCCGTGGTGGCGGTCGCTGCCCATGGAGCCTGGTTGACGCTGATTCGTGACGGCAAGCCGGTCGAGGTGCTCGACGCGATGAGCTCCTGGTGGACCGCGATCCACGGTCACGGCCACCCGGTGCTGGACGCGGCGCTGACCACCCAGCTGGGCACGATGAACCATGTCATGTTCGGCGGGCTGACCCACGAGCCCGCGGCCCGGCTGGCGCAGCTGCTCGCGGAGATCACGCCGACGGGTCTGGAAACGGTTTTCTTCAGCGACTCCGGTTCGGTGTCGGTGGAGGTCGCGGTGAAGATGGCGCTGCAGTACTGGCGCAGCCGCGGCCGGGCCGGCAAGTGGCGACTGATGACCTGGCGGGGCGGCTACCACGGAGACACCTTCACGCCGATGAGCATCTGCGACCCCGACGGCGGCATGCACTCGCTGTGGACCGACGTCTTGGCCCGGCAGGTGTTCGCCCCACAGGTGCCACGGGACTACGACCCCTCCTACAGCGCGGCGTTCGAGGCGCAACTGGTGCAACACGCCACCGAACTGGCGGCTGTGGTCGTCGAGCCCGTCGTGCAGGGCGCGGGCGGGATGCGCTTCCATGACCCGCGCTATCTGCTCGACTTGCGCGATATCTGCCGGCGGCACGAGGTGTTGCTGATTTTCGACGAGATCGCGACCGGCTTCGGCCGCACCGGTGAGCTGTTCGCCGCCGATCACGTCGGGGTGAGCCCGGACATCATGTGTGTCGGCAAGGCGCTGACCGGCGGATACCTCAGCATGGCCGCCACCTTGTGCACCGCCGATATCGCGCACACGATCAGCGCCGGTGAGGCCGGTGCGCTGATGCACGGGCCCACGTTCATGGCAAATCCGCTGGCCTGCGCGGTGTCGCTGGCCAGCGTCGAGGTGCTGCTCAGCCAGGACTGGCGGTCGCGGGTCGCTGAGATAGCAGCTGGGCTGGCGGACGGGCTCGAACCCGCCCGGGCTCTGCCCGCCGTGACCGATGTCCGGGTGTGCGGCGCCATCGGCGTCATCGAATGCGACCGGCCGGTCGAGTTGGCCGTCGCCACCCCGGCGGCACTGGACCGCGGCGTCTGGCTGCGCCCGTTCCGCAATCTGATCTACGCGATGCCGCCCTACATCTGCCCGCCCGCTCAGATCGCGCAGATCACCTCCGCGATGGTCGAGGTCGCACGACTCACCGGCTCTCGTAGGCTTTAGGCCGATGAAGGCACCGATCGATTTTTCACCGCTGGCCTGGCTGGAGGCGGTGGAGACGCAGCGCCGCGAGGCGGGGCTGCGCCGATCGCTGCGGCCGCGTCCTGCCGTCACCACCGAGCTGGATCTGGCGTCCAACGACTACCTCGGTCTGTCACAACATCCTGACGTGATCGAGGGTGGCGTTGCGGCGCTGCGCATTTGGGGTGCCGGAGCCACCGGTTCACGCCTGGTCAGCGGCGACACCGAACTGCACCAGCAGTTCGAATCCGAACTCGCCGAATTTGTCGGCGCGTCCGCGGGTCTTCTGTTCTCCTCGGGATACACGGCCAACCTGGGCGCTGTCGTCGGCTTGTCCGGCCCAGGGTCGCTGCTGGTGTCTGACAGCTATTCGCACGCGTCCCTGGTGGATGCCTGCCGGTTGTCGCGGGCCCGGGTAGTGGTCACGCCGCACCGCGACGTCAGCGCCGTGGACGCGGCCCTGGGATCACGCGACGAGGAGCGCGCCGTCGTCATCACCGACTCGGTATTCAGCGCCGACGGCGTGCTGGCCCCCGTCCGGGAGTTGCACGACGTGTGCCGCCGCCACCGCGCGCTGCTCATCGTCGACGAGGCGCACGGCCTCGGTGTGCGCGGTGGTGGGCGCGGGCTGCTGCACGAACTCGGGCTGGCGGGTGCGCCCGACGTGGTGATCACCACGACGTTGTCCAAGGCGCTCGGTAGCCAGGGTGGTGCGGTTTTGGGGCCGGCGCCGGTGCGTGCTCACCTGATCGATGCGGCCCGGCCGTTCATCTTCGACACCGGCCTGGCGCCGGCAGCGGTGGGCGCTGCGCGGGCCGCGCTGGAAGTGCTGCGGGCCGAACCGTGGCGGCCGGGAGCGGTGTTGCGGCATGCTCGCACACTGGCGGCGATCTGCGGCGTACCGGGGGAACCGCAGTCGGCGGTGGTGTCGGTGATCCTGGGCGATCCGGAAGTGGCGCTGGCCGCCGCGACCGCCTGCCTGGACGCCGGCGTGAAGGTGGGATGCTTCCGGCCCCCGACCGTGCCCGCCGGGACGTCGCGGCTGCGGCTCACCGCGCGCGCCTCGCTGGATGCCGCCGAACTCGAGATCGCGCGCCGGGTGCTGACGGATGTGCTTTCTGTGGCACGCCGTTGACCGTCCTGATCGTCACGGGTACCGGCACGAGGGTCGGCAAGACGGTCGTCACCGCGGCGCTGGCCTGTCACGCCCGTCAGGCCGGCATCGACGTGGCGGTGTGTAAACCAGTCCAGACCGGCACCGACTCCGGTGATGATGACCTCGCCGAGGTGGCCCGACTGTCCGGGGTGACCGAGCTCGCCGCGTTGGCCAGATATCCGCAGCCACTGGCACCGGCCGCCGCGGCCGAGCAGGCCGGGATGGCCCTGCCCACCATCGACCAGCTGCTGCAGCTGATTGCCGGCCTGGACCGCCCGGGGCGGTTGACGTTGGTCGAAGGCGCCGGCGGGCTGCTGGTCGAACTCGCCGACGCGGGCGTCACATTGCGTGATCTCGCCGTCGAGCTGGCTGCTGCGGCGCTAGTCGTGGTCACCGCGGAACTGGGCACCCTCAACCACACCGCGCTGACTCTGGAGTCGCTTGCCGCACAACGGGTTTCGTGTGCCGGGTTGGTGATCGGTAGCTGGCCGCAGCGGGCCGGGTTGGTGGAGAGCTCGAACCGGTCTGCGCTGGCCCGGCTGGCTCCGGTGCGGGCCGCGCTGCCCGCCGGGGCCGGATCGATGGATGCCGCGAAGTTCACGGACATGAGCGCGGCGGCGTTTGACCGTGACTGGGTAGCCACGTTGGTCCGCTGATGGTGCATTCGATCGAGCTGGTCTTCGACCGCGATACCGAGGCGGCGATCCGTCGCATCTGGGACCAACTGGCCGGTGCCGGAATCCCCAGCCAGGCGCCGGCCAGCCGTCCGCACGTAACGCTGGCCGTTGGCGACCGTATTGCCGCCGAAGTCGACGAGCTGCTGAGTCCGGTGAGCAAGCAGCTGCCGCTGACCGCTGCGATCGGTGCACCGGTGCTGTTCGGCCGGGCGAACGTGGTGTTCGCGCGGCTCGTGGTGCCCACCAGCGAGCTGTTGGCCCTGCACGCTGAGGTACACCGGCTCTGCTCTCCGCATATGGTGTCCGGGCCGAAGCCCACCAGCCTGCCCGGTCAGTGGACCGCACATGTCACGTTGGCCCGCCGGGTCGGTGGCGCCCAACTGGGACGGGCACTGCGCATTGCCGGGCGGCCGTCGCAGATCGACGGCCGCTTCGCAGGCTTGCGTCGCTGGGACGGCAACAAGCGCGCCGAGTACCTGATCGGCTGACGGCTATCGGGCCGATCGACAACCGCAGACCGAACCCGAAGCCGCCGTTGCACTGGCTCAGCCGGCGACCAGATCACGGCGCTGGGTGAACTTGATGTCGAGACTGCGCAGGTAGGTCTGCAGCCCCGCATCCTGGACCGGAATCAGGTGTGCGGGCTCGTCGGTCTCGTTGAAGTGGGCGTGCCACATGCCCGGCGGAGTGGTGAAGGCGCCGCCGGCCTGCCAGTCCACCCGAATCGGTTCGACGATCTCGCCACGCTCGTTGAGGCGGGTGCCCAGCAGGGTGTAGCACCCGCTCGGTGGCGCGTCGAGGATCAGGTCCAATGCGACCGACTGGTGCCGGTGCGGGCGCTGCTCCTGGCCTGCCGGCAGCACCCCGAACATGGCCCACAGGACGTGAGTGATGGTCAGCGTCTGCTCCTGGTTGGCGTTGGCCAGCAGCACGCTGACCCTGCTCTTCTCGTTGGCGCCGGGGCGGGAGGCGATGTCCTCAAGCTTGGCCACGGCGTCGGCGCGACAAAACTTGGTCGCCCGGAACTTCGGCTCGCGTGCCTCCGCACCTAGGTAGCGCAGCAGCGGCTCGTCGTGCACCCAGTACATGGCGGTCTCGGCGTCGGCGTAAAACACCGAGCGTGAACCGGCGGGCAGCGTCAAAAAGTCACCCTTTTCGAACTTGACCAGCCGCCCGTTGACCGCCGCAAAGCCCCGCCCGTAGAGCACGTAGTACAACTGCGAGGTGGCATTGACCGCGGTGTCGATCTGCTCACCGGCGCGGATGCGCACGAAATTTGCTAACAGTGCAGGGCTCGTCGCCTCACCGGTCTTGATGGCCAGCTCCTTGGACAGATCCAACGGAACCACCCCAGTCGGCTGATCCATGTAGACCTCGGGACCGAACTGGACGATCGGAACCATCGGGGCGTGTCCCGAGCCGATCGGGTTGGCGGCCTTGGAGTACTCAAAGTAGCGGGCGTCGTCGGCCCAGTCTGCAAACCGGCCCTCGAACCCGTACTCGGCCACATTGGTCATCGGCGCCGGAACCGTCGGATCCAAATCCACCACCCCGGCAGCTGACCGCTCTCGATTCGCGATGGACATGTCTACCTCCTCTAGTCTGTGGGGGATCTGTATCTTAATCATATCTAACTTGTATCTAAGTATCAAGCGGACGCAAATTATGACCGACGATCGGCGAGGCGGCCTGTTCGCTTAGCCCTGAGGAGGTAGGAATACGGTTGAGATACGACTTAGGCGCAAGGGAGGCCGCCATGGCACCGGAGGCACCGGGCAGTCGCCGCGGCGCGGCCAAGGACCGCGCGCTTGACTATGTGAAGACCAAGGTGCTCACCGGAGCATTTCCGGGCGGGGAATTGATCAGCGAAGGTGAAGTCGCCACCGCGCTGGGGATGTCGCGAACCCCGGTGCGCGAGGCCTTCTTGCAACTGGAGGCCGCAGGTCTGTTGCGGCTATATCCGCAGCGCGGTGCCCTGGTCGTGCCGGTTTCCCCCGAGGAGGTCCGCGCGGTCATGGAAGCCAGACTGGTTATGGAGCAATTCGCGGCCGGCGCGGTGACCGGGCGTGGCTCAGCGGCGTGCTCAGCGGTGTTCGATCAGCTTTCGGGCCAGCTGGAACGCCAGCGCAAGGCCGCCGCCGCGTCAGATTTGCCTGAGTTCCTCGACGCCGACCGCACCTTCCACAACATCACTCTTGACGCGTCGGGTAACTCCATCCTGGCGGGCTTTTACTCTTCGCTGCGGGACCGTCAGATGCGGATGATCGGCGAGTCGGCACTCCGGGATCCGCAGCGACTGACCACCATTATCGATGAGCATCGCGGCATCGCCGAAGCACTGCGTGATGGCGATCTCACACGGGCCCGCGAGGCCGTGCAGACACACCTGGCGAGCACGATGCGGGCCCTTGGTCTGGCCGCTGACCGGACCTGACGAGGGCGATGATCTCCGTTGACAATTCGGGCGGCAACCGCGACTTAGCTCACCGCAGTCCGCTGGCCGACTGCGTCGCGTTTGTTCAGGTGCAGACGGCTACCCTAACCTGAACACCGTTCATGCCAGGCGCCGACGAGCCTGGTGGACGGTCTCGATGTCCGCAAACTCGGACCCACTTAAGGCGTAAAGGAGTACTGGGTGACTCAGGCGGCGGCTCGGCCAAGCACCGACAGCCACAGCACCGACATTCTGGCGGTGGCCCGGCAGCAGGTGCTGGAGCGCGGTGAGAGATTGAGCCGGGAACAGGTGCTGCAGGTGCTGCGGCTACCCGACGACCGGCTCGATGAACTGCTGGCGCTGGCCCACGAGGTGCGGATGCGCTGGTGTGGCCCTGAGGTCGAGGTTGAGGGCATCATCAGCCTGAAAACCGGCGGCTGCCCGGAGGATTGCCATTTCTGCTCCCAGTCGGGACTTTTCGCTTCGCCGGTGCGCAGTGCCCGGCTGGATATTCCCAGCCTGGTTGAGGCGGCCAAACAAACCGCCAAGTCGGGTGCCACCGAGTTCTGCATCGTGGCCGCGGTACGCGGACCCGACGAACGGTTGATGGCTCAGGTCGCGGCCGGCATCGAGGCGATTCGCAACGAAGTCGAGATCAACATCGCCTGCTCGCTGGGGATGCTGACTGCTGAGCAGGTGGAGCAGCTTGCGGCGATCGGTGTGCATCGCTACAACCACAACCTCGAGACCGCCCGCTCGTTTTTCACCAACGTCGTCACCACCCACACGTGGGAAGAGCGCTGGCAAACGTTGTCGATGGTGCGCGACGCCGGCATGGAGGTGTGCTGCGGCGGCATCCTCGGTATGGGAGAGACCTTGGAGCAGCGCGCCGAATTCGCCGCTGAGCTGGCCGAACTCGGCCCCGATGAGGTGCCGTTGAACTTCCTCAACCCCCGGCCCGGTACCCCGTTCGGCGACCTGGAGGTGATGCCGGCTACCGAAGCATTGAAGTCGGTGGCCGCGTTCCGGCTGGCGTTGCCACGCACCATGTTGCGCTTCGCCGGTGGCCGCGAAATCACCCTGGGTGACCTCGGCGCCAAGCAGGGCATCCTGGGCGGCATCAACGCCGTGATCGTCGGCAACTACCTGACCACCCTCGGCCGCCCCGCCGAAGCCGATCTGGAGCTGCTCGACGATCTGCAGATGCCCATCAAGGCGCTCAACGCCAGCTTGTAGAAGCTAGGGTTGGGAAGTTGTGGTGCGGGATCCAGGCGCTCCGGTCGGCGCCGGCGTCTACAACGTCTACACCGGGGAATTGGGGGGCACCGCAGTGCCGACAGCGGCCCAGTTGGGTCTTGAGCCTCCCCGGTTCTGTGCGGCATGCGGACGCCGGATGGTGGTGCAGGTTCGCCCCGACGGCTGGCGGGCGCAATGCTCGCGGCACGGACAGGTCGACTCGGCCGACATGGAGGCACAGCGGTGACCGAGCATGCAGGGCCCGAGGCCTCCGAGCCCGCTAGCGACCTCCGCCCGTCGCGGGCGCGCGCGATCGTCATTGCTGCGCTGGCGCTGTCGGCGACGGGTGTGTTGATCGGCGGGCTGTGGGCATGGATTGCCGCGCCGATCCACGCAGTGGTGGCAATCACACACGCGGGTGAGCGGGTCCATGACTATCTGGGCACCGAATCCGAGCACTTCTTCGACGCGCCATGCCTGATGTTGGGCCTATTGACTGTGCTGGCGGTGGTGGCGCCGGTTCTGGCGTGGCACTGGCGCGAGCGCCGCGGGCCACGGATGGTTGTTGGGCTGTCGATCGGGATGGTGACCGTCGCCGCCGCGGCTTCGGTGGCAGGGGCGGTGTTGGTTCGGCTGCGCTACGGCGCAGTGAACTTCGACGCGGTACCGCTGTCGGGAAGCCCGTCGGTGGCTTACGTCACCCAGGCGCCGCCGGTGTTGTTATCGCATGGGCCGCTGCAGGTAGCGGCGACTCTGATGTGGCCTGCCGCCATCGCCGCGCTGGTATATGCCCTGCTTGCGGCTGCGGATGCACGTGACGACCTGGGCGGCCTTCCGGTAGCCGCTCAGCCTTCGCCTGCGCTGCCGATGGAGCCCGAGGCCCCGGAAGCCGCTGTGTCATAGCGGGCGGCGGTGTAGCTTCCTGCCGGTGATGACCTTGGCCGCGATCCTGACCAGTCGCGTCATGCCGATGTAGGTCATCGGATGGAACATCGTCGGCCATGTGGTCCTGATGAGGTGTTCGGTCAGCGGTCGGCGGGCGAACCGGTCGGTGAGCCAGCGCAGCGCCATCGGAGCAGACAGCGGGTGCAGGAGCATATGTTCGTTGAACGCGTCCCGATGGTAGGTGACCCTGGCGCCGCCGGCCGCATAGGCGTCGGCCAGCGCGTCGATGTCGTTGACATCGATGAGGTAGTCATGCACGGCCTGCACGATCAACACCGGCGGCGTCGGCACCGCGGCGCCCAGCTTGATGTTGTCGAAGACATACGTAACCTCAGGCGTCGACAGGATGTCCTCGAGCGGCTCGTCGAGGAAGTCGCCCATGTCCTTGCCCGCCATCCGCAGGACCGCGCCCACGGTCGTCATCTTCTTGAGCGCCTCAAGCAGGGCGCGTCCCTCGTCATTGGTGTGTTCTTTGATCACCCGGTCCAGGTCGGGGTAGGTGTGGGCGAGCGCGGCCACCACCAACGCGGGCAAACCGGCAAGGAAGCTGCCGTTGAGCCTGAGGAAGGTCTGGCCAAGATCGCCGACGGGTGATCCCAGCACCGCCCCGACGATGTCCAGTTCAGGTGCGTACTGGCCACACATTTCGGCAGCCCACGCACTGGCCAGTCCACCGCCCGAGTACCCCCACAGCCCGATCGGCGCGGACGGGGACAATCCGATCCGTTCTGAACCCAGAGCGGCCCGGATCCCGTCCAGGACGCGGTAGCCAGGCTCATACGGAGCGCCCCACAAACCCTGGAGACCTTCGTGGTCGGGCACCGAGACGGCCCAGCCTTCGGCGATGGCGGCGTTGACCAGTAAAAACTCGAGCTGGCTCAATGAACCGAGGGCCTTCGCCCTGCGCCGCAGCGCGTAGGACGGAAAACAGCGGGACGACACAGCGTCGATCGCGCACTGATATGACAGCAACGGGCAGGTCTGCCCCGGAGCAAGCTCGGCCGGAACGATCACCGTGGTCACCCCCGCCTCGGGCTCGCCGTTCATGTCCATCGTCCGGTAAAGGAGCTGGACAGCTGTGACGGGCTGCGGTACCAGACCCAAAAACGCCAGCTCGACGTCGCGCGAACGCAGCACTGTCCCTGGCTCGGCGTGCTGATAGCCGGGCGGTGGCTGGTAGAACGGGTCGTCGGAGGGCAGCAGCGGGCGCACCTTGCGCTGCAGTTCCTCATGCGACGGCCGGCCGATCCACTCCGCGCCACGCGTCCCTGCCAGATTGCCGAGCTCCGCCATTGAGGCTCCCTTCGTGGCCATCCGGCCTTCATGCAATGGTCGGCGCCGAACAAAATTGGATCCAAACCTGATCGCCGCACGGTTAGCCGGTCGTCGTCAGTGCCGGCACCCCACCGGGGCCGGGTGTCCCGGCCTAATCTACCGGCACCAATGACAAGCCAACGCAAGAAGCTGCGTGCGGCTTGTCACAATAGGTTCCACAGTGCGACTTAAATCGCACGTTCTCGCGGCAACACGCCGTTTCAAAGCTGGCCGGGAGGCCCTGGAGGCCTGAGTGCGGCGAATTCGTCGGTAACGCGCAAGTGGGAGTCGGTGAATCGGTACAGGGCTGCCGGGCGCCCGCCGCTGCGGCCGGACTGCGCGATGGTGCCGGTCTGGGTGATGACTCCGCGGCGGGCCAGTACCCGCTGCAGATTCGTCGCGTCGACCTGATAGCCGAGTGCGGCGCAATAGATGTCGCGGAGCGTAGAGAGCGCGAATTCCTTTGGCGCCAAGGCGAACCCGATGTTGGTATACGACATCTTGGCGACCAGCCTGGCGCGGGCGTGGGTCACCATCGGGCCGTGATCGAACGCCATCGGTGGCAGCAAGCTGACCGCATGCCAGCGGGTGTCGGGCGGCAGCTCGGGAGTGGCGGGGGAGGGCACCAGGCCCAGAAAGGTCGACGCGATCATCCGGGTACCCGGCACCCGGTGCGGGTCGGAGAACACCGCCAGCTGCTCTAGATGTGCCAGCTCTCGCAGGTCGACCTTCTCGGCCAGTTGGCGCCGGACCGAGGTGGTCATGTCCTCGTCGTTGCATAGCCGTCCGCCCGGCAGTGACCAAGCGCCCCGTTGCGGATCCCGGGCACGTTCCCATAACAGCACGTTAAGCTGCGGTTTTTCCGTTCGGGTGTCCGCCGTAACCTGGCGAACCTGGAACACGACCGCGAGCACTTCGTGGGCGGTGCTACCATGGGCCATGTTTTCGATTGTAAGTCGAAAACCTGTCGGCGCGAAAGGAGCCGCAGTGACGGTCCTGAATCGCATGGACACGCTCGCCGACGAGATGACTGCCCGCATCACGAATTCACCCACCGGCTACGCCGGTGTGGACTCAGACGAGCAGTGGGCCGCCGAGATTCGCCGACTGGCAAAGTTGCGCGGGGCCACCGTTGCTCGCACACAACTACCAGCTGCCCGCCATCCAAGACGTCGCCGACCACGTGGGGGATTCGCTGGCGCTGTCCCGGATCGCCGCCGACGCGCCCGAGGACACCATCGTGTTCTGCGGCGTGCACTTCATGGCCGAGACCGCCAAGATCCTCAGCCCGGACAAGACCGTGCTCATTCCGGATCAGCGGGCCGGCTGCTCACTGGCCGACTCGATCACCCCAGACGAACTGCGTGCCTGGAAGGACGTGCACCCCGGCGCCGTCGTCGTCTCCTACGTCAACACCACAGCGGCGGTGAAGGCACTCACCGATATCTGCTGCACCTCGTCCAACGCGGTCGACGTGGTCAAGTCCATCGACCCGGACCGCGAGGTGCTGTTCTGCCCGGATCAATTTCTCGGGGCCCACGTCCGTCGCGTGACCGGCCGCAAGAACGTGCATGTGTGGGCAGGTGAATGCCACGTGCACGCCGGCATCAACGGTGACGAGCTCACCGATCAGGCCCGCTCAAATCCCGATGCCGAACTCTTCGTGCATCCCGAATGCGGTTGTGCCACTTCGGCCTTGTACCTCGCCGGCGAAGGCGCCTTCCCGCCGGACCGGGTGAAGATCTTGTCCACTGGCGGCATGCTCGAGGCCGCTAACCAGACGCGCGCACGCAAGGTTCTGGTCGCCACCGAGGTTGGCATGCTGTATCAGCTGCGCCGGGCGGCACCGCAAGTCGACTTCCGCGCGGTCAATGACCGCGCGTCGTGCAAGTACATGAAGATGATCACCCCCGCGGCCCTACTCCGCTGCCTGGTGGACGGTGCAGACGAAGTTCATGTCGACCCCGAAATCGCTGTAGCGGGCCAGCGCAGTGTGCAGCGGATGATCGAAATCGGGCAGCCGGGCGGCGGCGAATGATGGCTCGTCCGGCTTGGACGCATACCGCCGACGTCGTCGTAATCGGCACCGGCGTCGCAGGATTGGCTGCCGCGCTGGCCGCCCATCGCGCCGGCCGCAGCGTCGTCGTCCTCAGCAAGGCAGACCACAGGCGCGGGGCGACCGCGACGCACTACGCGCAAGGCGGCATCGCGGTGGTGTTGCCCGACGCCGACGACTCGGTCGATGCCCATGTCGCCGACACTCTGGCCGCGGGCGCGGGTCTGTGCGATCCCGACGCGGTGTGTTCGATCGTCGCCGATGGCTACCGTGCGGTGACTGAATTGGTCGGTGACGGAGCACGATTCGATGAAGCGGTTCCCGGCCGGTGGGCGTTGACGCGCGAAGGCGGCCACTCGCGGCGACGCATCGTGCATGCCGGTGGCGACGCCACCGGCGCCGAGGTCCAACGTGCGCTCGACCACGCCGCCGGCGTGCTGGACATCCGCACCAGCCACGTGGCCCTGCGAGTGCTGCACGACGGCACCGCGGTGACCGGGGTGTTCGTGGGCAACCCGGACGGGTACGGGATCGTCAGCGCACCCTCGGTGATCCTGGCCTCCGGCGGACTCGGGCACCTCTACAGCGCGACCACCAATCCCGACGGCTCCACCGGCGACGGAATCGCGTTGGCGTTGTGGGCCGGTGTCGCGGTCAGCGACCTCGAGTTCATCCAGTTCCACCCGACCATGCTGTTCGGTGGCCGCACCGGCGGGCGGCATCCGCTGGTCACCGAGGCCATCCGCGGCGAGGGTGCGATATTGCTTGACCGGCAAGGCAATTCGGTAACGGCCGGCGTTCACCCGATGGGCGACCTGGCGCCGCGCGACGTCGTCGCGGCAGCCATCGACGCGCGGCTGAGGGCTACCGGCGATCCGTGCGTCTTCCTCGATGCGCGCGGCATCGAGGGCTTCGAGACTCGGTTCCCCACCGTCACCGCCGCGTGCCGGGCCGCAGGCATCGACCCCGTCCGTCAACCCATCCCGGTCGTCCCGGGGGCGCACTACAGCTGCGGCGGCGTCGTCACCGATGTGTACGGACAGACCGAGCTGCCGGGGCTGTTCGCCGCAGGCGAGGTGGCCCGCACCGGGATGCACGGTGCCAACCGTTTGGCGTCCAACAGCTTGCTGGAAGGTCTGGTGGTCGGCGGGCGGGCCGGAAAGGCCGCGGCCGCACATGCGTTGGCGGCCGGGCGTTGCCGCGCGACGGCGCCCGAGCCGATCACCCACACCGCGCCGGAGCGCGGCAAACTGCAACGCGCGATGAGCCGGGACGCCTCGGTGGTGCGCGACGCCGCCGGGCTGAACCGGTTGTCCGACAAGCTGTCCGAGGCGCGGGTCCGCGAACGTAACCGGCCGTCGCGATTTCGAGGATGTCGCGTTGGCGCTGACGGCGCGGGCGGTGACCGTTGCGGCCCTGGCCCGCAACGAAAGCCGAGGTTGCCACCATCGCGCCGAGTATCCGGACGCCATACCGGAACAAGCCCGCAGCAGCGTGCTCCGGCTGGCCGACGACCAGAACTCGGTGCTGGTGGAGGCGCTGGCGGCGGTGGGTTGACGATGCTGTCCGAATGCGAACGCAGCGCCGCTCATAGACACCATTCGGCGCGGTCTGGCAGAGGATTTGCGCTACGGGCCCGACATCACCACGTTGGCGACCGTGCCCGCCGGTGCGGTGGCCACGGCGGCGATGGTGCCCCGGGAGCCCGGCGTGATCGCCGGGCTGGAGGTCGCGTTGTTGGTACTCGACGAGGTGCTCGGTGCCAGCGGTTACCAGGTGCTCGATCGCGTCGAGGACGGTGCCCGGTTGCAGCCGGGTGAGTCGCTGCTTGACGGTGCAGGCCGAAACCCGTGGCCTGTTGACCGCGGAGCGGACCATGCTGAATCTGATCTGCCACCTGTCGGGGATCGCCACTGCGACCGCGGGCTGGGTCGAGGCCGTGCAAGGCACCAAGGCCAAGGTCCGCGATACCCGCAAAACCCTGCCCGGCCTGCGCGTGCTGCAGAAATACGCGGTGCGCGTCGGCGGGGGCGTCAACCACCGGCTTGGGCTCGGCGACGCGGCGCTGATCAAGGACAACCACGTTGCGGCCGCGGGATCGGTGGTCGACGCGTTGCGGGCGGTGCGCGAAGCTGCACCGGATCTGCCGTGCGAGGTCGAAGTGGACTCACTCGAGCAGCTTGACGCGGTGCTGGCCGAAAAGCCCGAGCTGATCCTGCTGGACAACTTCCCGGTGTGGCAGACGCAGATGGCCGTCCAACGCCGGGACGCCCGCGCGCCCACCGTTCTGCTCGAGTCGTCCGGTGGGCTCAGCCTCGAGAACAGCGGCGACCTACGCCGCAACCGGTGTGGACTACCTGGCCGTCGGTGCGCTGACCCATTCGGTGCGCGCGCTCGACATCGGCCTGGATATGTAAGGTCTAGCCGCGATTTCAGCTCGAGAGCAACGAGCGCGCCGCGTGCTTGGCGGCATTGAGTGCGGCCGGATCGCCCGCGATTCGGGACAGGATCAGCGCTCCCTCGATCAATGAGATCACCGCGAGCGCAACAGTTTCCGCGTCGTTGTCGGACCAGCCTTCAGAGCGCAGCCGATCCTCGATCGCCGCGCACCAACCCTTGAAGGCACGCGCCGAGGTCGCGCGTACCAATGGACTCGCGTTCACCGACTCGGTGGCGATCGGCTCGATTGGGCAGCCGTCGCGCTGGTCGCCGGCCAGTCCCGCCACCAGCAGGTCGATCCACCGATCGACGATATCGGCCACTGACCGGTTGGTGGCAAGGAATCTGCGCAGTAGTTGCTCGATGTCGGCTCCGGCGGTGTCGACGACCGCGGTGGCCAACTGTTGCTTGCCATGCGGGAAGTGGTGGTACAGCGAACCGGCTTTGACGCCGGCCTGGTCGAGGATCTGGTTGAGTCCGGTCGCCGCATAGCCCTGGCGCCGGAACAGGGTCGCGGCTTTCTCGACCAGTGCTGCGCGGCTGCGATCGGGTCTTGGCATGGTCTTGACAATACTTGAGTGATCACTCAAGAATGCTGAGATGAGGCAGTTGACGTTCGAAGAGGCCGGGCGATATGGATGGCGCGAGGTGCCCGAACCGGAAATCACCGCGCCCGAGCAGGCGCTGGTTCGGCCGCTGATGGTGGCCTGTTGTGACCTGGACGTCGCGGTCTGCCATGGTCGGTTGCCACTGCCGCCGGGGTATGCGGTGGGTCACGAGGGGCTGGCCGAGGTCGTGGCGGTTGGCGACGACGTGAACAGTGTCCAGGTGGGCGACCGGGTAGTGGTGCCTTTTCAGATCAGCTGCGGAACCTGCCGCGAATGCCGCCGTGGCGTGACGGGTTCATGCGGCTCGGTGCCGCTGATGGCCGCATACGGAATGGCCCCGATTGCCGGCCTGGACGGTGGCGGCTTCATGTCGGATCTGGTGCTCGTGCCCTACGCCGACGCGATGCTCATCGGCGTCCCCGATGCCATCGAACCCATTGCCATCGCGTCCCTGTCGGACAACATCCCCGACGGCTGGCGGGCCGTCGCGCCCTATAGCGAGGTGCTGGACAAGCTCGATCCGGCCGAGCGTCGCGTCCTCGTGGTCGGCCGGCTGTCGATCGGGCTGTACGCGGCGGCCTTCGCGGCAGCGCTGGGAGCCCAAGTCGACTACGTCGACACCGACCCACAGCGGCTGGCGGCCGCCGAGAAACTCGGGGCAGTGGTCCACGATCGGGAAAAGCCGGACAAGTCGTGGGACCGGTACCCCGTCACCGTGCACACGTCCGCCGATGCGTCATTGCTGGCCGCCACCCTGCGCGCGACCTGGCCTGACGGTGTGTGTACCGACACCGGGGTTTACTACCAACCCACAGTCGAGATGCCGTTGCTCTCGATGTACACGCGCGGTGTGCAGTTTGTCACTGGGCGCGTCAACGCGCGGGTGGTCATCCCGCACGTGCTCGAGCTGCTCCCCGACGGATTAGACCTGTCGCCGGCCGTCGACCGCGTCGTTGCGTGGGAGGACGCTCCTTCGGTCTGGCCGACGATGACCGGCAAGACCGTCTTCACCAGGGCATGAGCTGCCCGCTGTTGAGTGTGCGACGAGTGTGCGTACAAGGCGGGAAAATCGCGGCCGGATTCTGCCCTGAGCGCACACTGGACGGCTTCAGCGCACACTCGATGCGGCCGAAAGGGCAGCTCAGGCGATGTCGCCGACGAAAACCCCGATCCGACGCAGCTGCACGCGCGCCATAAACGGCAGTCCTTCGCCGTCGGAACCGGCGGGCAGAATCCGTGGGTTGGTGATGTGCACCTGGCGGCGGGTGAATTGCACGTCGGCTTCGCCGGCGGCCAAAACGTTCTTCACCCAGTTCGTTTTCCCATGGGCCAGTGCGATCGCCAGCACGTTGCCTTTGCGGTAGGTGGTCACGATGGTCTCGTACGGCTTGCCGGACGTGCGACCGCGATGCTTGATGGTCGCGGTTCCAGGCAGATAACGCGCGATCGGTTTGAACGCCGGGTTCAGGTATTTGATCTGCAAGCTTTCGAACCAGGGCGGGAACATCATCGGGACGCCTGGGGCGTTATTGGGGTGATCCTTCGCGGACATGCCGGCTCCCTCGATAAACACGGATGCAAAACGCGGGTGTGGCGCTGTACCGGCACTGTACCGGTCGGATATTGACTTGAGCTGTTCTGGGACAATGGAGACCGTGAGCACCAGCCAACCGTCGCCGATGGCCCGTATTGACCTGCGGGGCGCGGAGTTGACGGCTGCCCGGTTGCGGGCGGCGTTGCCGCGCGGTGGCGCCGATGTGGAGACCGTGCTGGCTGCGGTGCGGCCGATCGTGCAGGCCGTCGCCGAGCGCGGGGCCGAAGCGGCTTTGGAGTTCGGGGCGTCGTTCGACGGCGTGCGGCCCCCGGCCGTCCGGGTGCCCGACGCCGCGCTGGAGGCGGCGCTGGCCGGACTGGACCCCGACGTCGCCGAAGCGCTGCAGGTGATGATCGAGCGCACCCGCGCCGTGCACGCCGACCAGCTCCGCAGCGACGTCACCACCGCGCTCGGCCCGGGCGCCACGGTCACCGAGCGGTGGGTTCCCGTCGAGCGGGTGGGCCTGTATGTGCCCGGCGGCAACGCGGTGTACCCGTCGAGCGTGGTGATGAACGTGGTCCCGGCGCAGGCCGCCGGCGTCGACTCGCTGGTGGTGGCCAGCCCACCGCAGGCCCGCTTTGACGGCTTGCCGCATCCGACGATCCTGGCCGCGGCCCGGCTGCTGGGAGTCGACGAAGTCTGGGCCGTGGGCGGCGCGCAGGCGGTGGCACTGCTGGCCTACGGCGGCACCGACACCGACGGCGCAGAACTGGCGCCGGTCGACATGATCACCGGACCCGGCAACATCTACGTCACCGCCGCCAAGCGGCTGTGCCGCTCACGGGTGGGTATCGACGCCGAAGCCGGGCCGACCGAGATCGCCATCCTCGCCGACCACACCGCCGATCCGGCGCACGTGGCCGCCGACTTGATCAGCCAGGCCGAACACGACGAGATGGCCGGCAGCGTGCTGGTCACCCCAAGTGAGGACCTGGCCGCCGCCACCGACACCGAAGTGGCCGCCCAGCTGCAAACGACGGTGCACCGCGAACGGGTGACGGCCGCGCTCAGTGGACGCCAATCGGCGATCATCCTGGTCGACGACCTGGACGCCGGCGTCAAGGTCGTCAACGCGTACGCCGCTGAACACCTGGAGATCCAGACCGCCGACGCGCCGCAGGTTGCCGGCCCAAATACGTTCGGCCGGAGCCATTTTCGTCGGCCCGTACTCGCCGGTAAGCCTCGGTGACTACTGCGCCGGATCCAACCACGTGCTGCCGACCGCGGGCTGCGCCCGGCATTCCAGCGGCCTGTCGGTGCAGACCTTCCTGCGTGGCATCCATGTCGTCGACTACACCGAGGCGGCCCTCAAAGACGTCTCCGGACATGTGGTCACGCTGGCCAAAGCCGAAGACCTGCCGGCGCACGGTGAGGCGGTACGGCGGAGGTTCGAGCGATGACATCTGGCGCATCCGGACAGCGGCCCACGCTCGACGACCTGCCGCTGCGCGACGACCTACGTGGCAAATCGCCCTACGGCGCACCGCAATTGGCGGTTCCGGTGCGGCTGAACACCAACGAGAACCCGCACCCGCCCACCAAGGCGCTGGTCGACGACGTCGTGCAGTCGGTCGGCGAGGCGGCCGCAGACCTGCACCGCTACCCCGACCGCGACGCGGTAGCCCTGCGCCGTGATTTGGCCAGCTATCTCACCGCGCAAACCGGCACCCAGCTTGGTGTCGAAAACCTTTGGGCCGCCAATGGTTCCAACGAGATCCTGCAACAGCTGCTGCAGGCGTTCGGCGGCCCTGGGCGCACCGCGATCGGGTTTGTGCCGTCCTACTCGATGCACCCCATCATTTCCGGCGGCACCCACACCGAATGGCTCGAAGCTGCCCGCGCCGACGACTTCAGCCTCGACGTCGATGCCGCGGTCGCCGCCATCACCGACCGTAGGCCCGATGTGGTGCTCATCACCAGCCCCAACAACCCGTCCGGACAGAGCGTTTCGCTGCCGGATCTGCGCCGGCTGCTCGACGTGGTGCCGAGGATCTTGATCGTCGACGAGGCCTACGGCGAGTTCTCCGCGCAGCCCAGCGCGGTGGCGCTGGTCGAGGAGTATCCGACCAAGCTCGTCGTCACCCGCACCATGAGCAAGGCGTTTGCCTTCGCCGGCGGCAGACTCGGGTATTTGGTCGCCACACCGGCGGTGGTTGACGCGATGCTGCTGGTGCGGCTGCCGTATCACCTGTCGTCGGTCACTCAAGCCGCGGCCCGGGCCGCGCTGCGGCACGCCGACGACACCCTGAGCAGTGTCGCGGCGCTGATCGCCGAACGCGAACGCGTCACAACAGCTTTGGGCCGCATGGGCTTTCGGGTAATCCCGAGCGACGCCAACTTCGTGCTGTTCGGCGAATTCGCCGACGCGCCGGCTACTTGGCAGCGCTACCTGGACGCCGGCATCCTGATCCGCGATGTCGGCATTCCCGGCTACCTGCGCACCACCACGGGACTGACCGATGAGAACGATGCGTTCCTGCGGGCCAGCGCCCAGATCGCGGCAACCGAACTGGCCCCAGCCACCCCCAGCCCCGTAGGAGCACCGTGACAACCACCGAAGCAGGCAGAGCTACCCGCCGTGCGCGTATCGAGCGTCGCACCCGCGAATCCGACATCGTCATCGAGCTCGACCTCGACGGCACCGGGCAGGTCCACGTCGACACCGGTGTGCCGTTCTACGACCACATGCTGACGGCACTGGGCAGTCATGCCAGCTTCGACTTGACCGTGCGCACCAAGGGTGATGTCGAGATCGAGGCGCATCACACGATCGAGGACACCGCGATCGCGCTGGGTCAGGCCCTCGGGCAGGCCCTCGGTGACAAGAAGGGCATTCGCCGGTTCGGTGACGCTTTCATCCCGATGGACGAGACGCTGGCCCACGCCGCGGTCGACGTGTCCGGCCGGCCCTATTGTGTGCACACCGGGGAGCCGGATCACCTGCAGCACACCACCATTGCCGGGAGCTCAGTGCCCTACCACACCGTCATCAACCGGCACGTGTTCGAGTCGCTGGCGGCCAACGCCCGCATCGCGCTGCATGTACGCGTCCTGTACGGGCGCGACCCGCACCACATCACCGAAGCGCAGTACAAGGCCGTCGCCCGCGCGTTGCGTCAGGCGGTCGAGCCCGACCCCCGAGTGTCGGGCGTGCCGTCCACCAAAGGTGTTCTGTGACGGCGAAAACGGTTGTGGTCCTCGACTACGGCTCGGGCAATCTGCGGTCGGCGCAACGCGCGCTGCAGCGTGTCGGTGCATCGGTTGAGGTGACCGCCGACACAGGCGCGGCGGCGGCAGCCGACGGGCTGGTGGTGCCCGGCGTCGGCGCTTTCGAGGCGTGCATGACGGGCCTCCGCAAAATCGCGGGGGAGCGGATCATCGCCGAGCGGGTCGCCGCCGGACGTCCGGTGCTGGGGGTCTGCGTCGGCATGCAGATCTTGTTCGCCCGCGGGGTCGAGTTCGGGGTGGAGACGAAAGGTTGCGGCCAGTGGCCGGGAGCCGTCACTCGGCTGGACGCCCCGGTGATCCCGCACATGGGCTGGAACGTGGTGAAATCCGGGTCGGGCAGTGTGCTGTTCAAGGGCCTGGACGCGAACGCCCGGTTCTACTTCGTGCACTCCTATGCCGCGCAGTCGTGGGAAGGCTCATTGGAAGCGGTGCTGACGTGGGCCACTCATCAGGTGCCGTTTTTGGCCGCGGTCGAGGAAGGGCCGCTGGCTGCCACCCAATTCCACCCGGAGAAGAGCGGGGATGCCGGTGCGGCCGTGCTGAGCAATTGGGTCGAGGGACTGTAGAGATGCCGCTGATTTTGCTACCCGCGGTCGACGTGGTTGAGGGCCGCGCCGTGCGACTGGTGCAAGGCAAGGCCGGCAGTGAAACCGAATACGGCTCAGCGCTGGACGCCGCGCTGGGCTGGCAGCGCGACGGCGCCGACTGGATCCATCTGGTGGACCTGGATGCCGCATTCGGCCGCGGCTCCAACCGCGAACTGCTCGCCGAAGTGGTGGGCAAGCTCGATGTGCAGGTGGAGCTGTCCGGCGGGATCCGCGACGACGACTCGCTGGCCGCGGCGTTGGCCACCGGCTGCGCTCGGGTCAACCTGGGGACGGCGGCCTTGGAGAACCCGCAGTGGTGCGCCCGGGCGATCGCCGAGCACGGCGACAAAGTCGCTGTCGGGTTGGACGTCCAGATCGTCGACGGCGAGCACCGGTTGCGCGGACGCGGCTGGGAAACCGATGGTGGCGACCTGTGGGACGTGCTGGAACGCCTTGACAAGCAAGGATGTTCGCGGTTCGTGGTCACCGATGTCACCAAGGACGGCACGTTGGGTGGCCCCAACCTCGACCTGCTGGCTTGCGTCGCCGACCGCACCGAAGCCCCGGTGATCGCGTCCGGCGGAGTGTCCAGTCTGGACGATCTGCGTGCCATCGCCACCCTTAGCGGCCGCGGCATCGAGGGCGCCATCGTGGGCAAGGCCCTCTACGCAGGGCGGTTCACCTTGCCGCAGGCGCTGGCCGCGGTGCGGAAGTAAGCCCGCATGGACCTGGACGCACTGGTGGCCGAGGCGTCGGCGATCCTGGACGCAGCAGTGCCGCAGTTCCTTTCGGGCCATCGGGCCGATTCAGCGGTCCCCAAGAAGGGCAATGACTTCGCCACCGAAGTCGACCTTGCGATCGAGCGCCAAGTCGTGGCGGCGCTGGAAGAGACCACCGGAATAGGCGTGCACGGCGAGGAGTTCGGCGGCACGGACGTCGACTCGGCGTGGGTGTGGGTACTGGATCCCGTCGACGGCACGTTCAACTACGCCGCCGGATCGCCGATGGCCGCGATTCTGTTGGGCCTGCTGCACGATGGCGATCCAGTGGCGGGCCTGACCTGGTTGCCGTTCATCGACGAGCGCTACACCGCCGTGGCAGGGGGCCCGCTGATGAAAAATGGTGTCCCGCAGCCGTCGCTGGCTGCCGCGAAGTTGGCTGACAGCCTCGTGGGGGTCGGAACGTTCAGCGCTGACTCGCGGGGCCGGTTCCCGGGGCGTTATCGGCTGGCGGTGTTGGAGAATCTCAGCCGGGTCTGTTCACGGTTGCGCATGCATGGGTCTACCGGGATTGACCTTGTCTACGTTGCCGACGGAATCCTCGGTGGTGCAATAAGTTTCGGCGGCCACGTGTGGGACCATGCCGCAGGTATCGCGCAGGTGCGGGCCGCCGGCGGCATTGTCACAAATCTGGCCGGTGAACCATGGACCCCCGCGTCGCGGTCGGTGCTGGCCGCGGCGCCCGGCGTGCACGGCGAGATTCTCGAGATCCTGCGCGCTACAGGCGAACCGGAGGACTACTGAGATGTACTCGGGTACTGACCTTGCCGTGCGCGTGATCCCGTGCCTGGACGTCGACGCCGGGCGGGTAGTCAAGGGGGTCAATTTCGAGAACCTCCGGGACGCGGGTGATCCGGTGGAGCTGGCGGCGGCCTATGACGCCGAAGGCGCCGACGAGCTGACCTTTCTTGACGTGACGGCGTCGTCGTCGGGCAGGGCCACGATGTTGGACGTGGTACGACGCACCGCCGAGCAGGTGTTCATCCCGCTGACCGTCGGCGGCGGGGTGCGCACCGTTGCCGACGTCGACGTCTTGCTGCGCGCGGGGGCCGACAAGGTCTCGGTCAACACCGCCGCCATCGCCCGCCCCGACTTGCTGGCAGAAATGGCAACTCAGTTCGGCTCTCAGTGCATCGTGTTGTCCGTCGACGCCCGCACGGTGCCTGCCGGCTCGGCGCCGACACCGTCTGGCTGGGAGGTCACCACCCACGGCGGTCGCCGCGGCACCGGTATCGACGCCGTCGAGTGGGCGGCCCGCGGCGCCGATCTCGGAGTCGGGGAGATCCTGCTGAACTCGATGGACGCCGACGGCACCAAAGCCGGGTTCGACCTGCCGATGCTGCGCGCGGTCCGCACGGCGGTCACAGTGCCGGTGATCGCCAGCGGCGGGGCCGGGGCGGTCGAACACTTCGCGCCCGCGGTTGCCGCCGGCGCCGATGCGGTGTTGGCGGCCAGCGTCTTTCATTTCCGCGAGTTGACGATCGGCCAGGTGAAGGCTGCCATGGCGGCAGAAGGGATCACTGTGCGATGACGCTCGATCCGAACATCGCCGCGCGCCTCAAGCGAAATGCCGAAGGACTGTTCACCGCCGTCGTGCAGGAGCGCGGCAGCGGCGACGTGCTGATGGTCGCCTGGATGGACGACGAGGCATTGGCCCGCACCCTGGAAACCCGTGAGGCCACGTACTATTCGCGATCTCGCGCCGAACAGTGGATCAAGGGCGCGACTTCCGGCCACACCCAGCATGTCCATTCGGTGCGACTGGACTGCGACGGTGACACCGTGCTGCTGACGGTCGACCAGGTCGGCGGCGCCTGCCACACCGGCGACCACAGTTGCTTCGACGCCGACGTGCTGCTGGAACCTGAAGGCTAGCTGGGGGCTACATCCAGTCCGTTGGCCGCGGCGATCGCTGCGCGCGTCCATTCCCGCCGGAAAACGGCCGGCTGGATGCGGTCGCGGCGAATGGCCTCGACATCGATGGCCTTTCCGTTGGTCACCGCGTTGGGCACCCGGAAGGAGAAGGCTGGTTCGTCGGTGGTGATGGCCAGCATGGCGTCGGTGTCGGTGAAACCGTTGGCGCGCATGGTTTCCTCGGCCCATCTGAATGGCTTGAGGCCACCGAAATTCTTGACGTACACCACCCATAGGCGGGTGCCGCGCCCGTTGTAGAGCTTGTTGACTGCTCTGTCCACCGCGAGGTGCTCGGCCGGGGTCAGCACACCCGATTCATCGGTGACTTGGCTGGATAGCTTGATCGTCGGCACTGGCGGGGGCGGAGCAGCGCGGTTGGTCGGCGGCGCCACGGACTGCGAAGGGGCGCTACTGTGCGGCTGCTTGGGCTGCCCGCGGAGCATGTGGACGCCGACGACCGTCGTCACCCCGAGCAGCACGATCGCGACGAGCGCTGCGACCACAGTTGCTGGCCCCCGCCAGCTACTGTGCGCTTTCGGCGATGTTGGCGATGTGGCCTGCGGCACCGCGATCACTTGCGTCGGTGCGGCGATGACTTCCGTGGGGCCCGCCGCATCGGCCGGGGCGGCGTCTGTCCGGCTACCAAGTGCGGCCGCGAAATCCGCACATGTCGCGTAGCGGTCGTCGGGGTTCTTGGCGAGCGCTTTGGCAATGACGGAGTCGAGTTCGGCCAATTCAGGTCGGCGCTCACTGAGCAGCGGGGGTGGCGCGGACAAATGCTGAGTGATGACGACCGCCGGGTTGGAGTGGTGAAACGGGGCGGACCCGGTCAACAGGTTGAAGGTGGTGCATCCGAGAGCGTATTGGTCGGCTCGCGCGTCGAGATCCGAAGCCCGCAGTTGCTCGGGCGCGCAGTACGCGGTAGTCCCCACCAGCATGTTCGTCGCGGTCAGGCCGCTGATATCGCCAAGCTCGCGGGCGATGCCGAAATCGGCGAGCAGGATCCGCCGTCGGGGGCCGGCGTCAGTCAGCAGGATGTTGGCGGGTTTGACGTCACGGTGCAGCAGTCCGCGTGAATGGGCGTAATCGAGCGCGTCGGCAACGGCCGAAATGATCTCGACGACGTCGGCTTTCGGCATTCCGGACGGATAATCGTCGCGCAGTAGCTTCGCAGCGTCGGTTCCCTCCACGTAGTCCATCGAGATCCACAGTTGCCCGTCATATTCACCGCGGTCGTGGATGCCGACGATGTGTTCGTGGTAGAGGCTCGCGGCCAAGTCGGCTTCTCTGTTAAAGCGTTGGCGGAACTCGAGATTCGCGGTTAGATCGCTGGGCAAGATTTTGAGGGCATCGCGGCGGGGCAGCCGCGGGTGCTGCGCCAGATACACCTCACCCATCCCGCCGGTACCCAAACGCCGAACGATGGTGTATCCCGCGAACACCTCGCCTTCGGGTAAGCCATCGCCTTTCGGCATGTGAGCATGGTACTGAGGCCGTAACTGCGGCAAGCCGGTAATCGCGGAGAGCGGGCACTGATCGGACCCCTTTCGCGCGCGCTCGCGGATGACTTCCATGAGAATGGCGGGCGATGTTGAAACGGGTGTCCTGGACTGTGCTGGCGCCGCTGCTGGCCCTCGCCGCGCTGGCACTGACTTTGGGTCAGGGGATCGGGCCGGTACTTGCCTTGCTGGAGGCGGCATTTCTCGCCGGTGCCGTGCTGGCCGCGGTACACCACGCGGAGGTGGTCGCGCACCGGGTCGGTGAGCCGTTCGGGTCGCTGGTACTCGCCGCCGCAGTGACGATAATCGAGCTGGCCCTGATCGTCACGCTCATGGCGTCCGGGGGGAACGAGACGGCGACGTTGGCCCGAGACACCGTGTTCGCCGTGCTGATGATCACCACGAACGGGATCGCCGGGCTGTCGCTGTTGGTCGGTTCCCAGCGCTATGGCGTGACGTTGTTCAACGCCCACGGCAGCGGGGCGGCGCTGGCCACGCTCACCACGTTGGCGACCCTGAGCCTGGTGCTGCCGACGTTCACCACCAGCCACGCGGGCCAGGAATTCTCACCTGGCCAGCTCGCCTTTGCCGCGGTCGCCTCGCTGGGGCTCTACCTGCTGTTTGTCTTCACTCAAACCGTGCGGCATCGCGACTTTTTTCTGCCGGTCGCGCAGAAGGGGCAAAAAGGCTCTTCGAGGATGAAAGCCATGCGGAGCCGCCGAGCACGGGGGCGGCGCTGAGGAGCCTGGGGCTGCTGTTTGTCGCGCTGGTGGCGGTGGTGGGTCTGGCCGAACAGGAGTCGCCGGCAATCCAGCATTTGGTGTCAGCGGCCGAATTCCCGCCGTCATTCGTCGGGGTGGTGATCGCGACCCTGGTGATGCTGCCGGAGACACTTGCGGCGGTGCGTGCGGCGCGGCAAGGCCGCATCCAGACCAGCCTCAACCTGGCCTATGGCTCGTCGCTGGCCAGCATCGGGTTGACCATCCCGGCCATCGCGCTCGCCTCGATATGGCTCAGCGGACCGCTGCTGCTCGGCCTTGGCGCCACCCAGTTGGTGCTGTTTGCGCTGACCGTGGTGATCAGCGTGCTGACCGTGGTGCCCGGGCGGGCCACCCGCCTGCAGGGCGAGGTGCATCTGGTGCTGCTCGCCGCTTACGTGTTTCTGGCGATCGTCCCGTAACGCCGAACTACGTGGAAGACCGCGCGCGCAGCGTCTCTAGCGCTTGGTCGGCGTGGGTGTCCATGCTGAATTCGCTGGATATCACGTTAAGCACCTTGCGATCAGTGTCGATGACGAAGGTCGTGCGTTTGACGGGTATCAACTTGCCGAGCAGACCGCGCTTGACGCCGAACTGTGTGGCGACCTTGCCTTCGGTATCCGACAGCAGCGGATAGTCGAATTTCTGCATGTCGGCGAACTTGGCCTGCTTTTGAACGGGGTCGGCGCTGATCCCGACCCGGGTGGCCCCGACCGTGGCGAATTCTTGAGCCAAGTCGCGGAAATGGCACGCTTCTTTGGTACAGCCGGGGGTCATCGCTGCCGGATAAAAGAACAGGACCACGGGTCCGTCGGAAAGCAGGGCGCTGAGCTTGCGTGGCGTTCCCGTCTGATCAGGAAGTTCGAAGTCGGCCACGGTGTCACCAGGTTTCATGGCCATCAGGCTACGCCCGAGCTCAGCAACGTATCTGGGAGGATGGTTCAGTGCACGCCCACCTCGCCGCCACCACGTCACGGACGGACTTCCGCCAGCTGGCGGTGGAGCACCGTGTGGTTCCGGTGATCCGCAAGGTCTTGGCCGACAGCGAGACGCCGCTGTCGGCATACCGCAAACTCGCCGCCAATCGCCCGGGTACGTTCCTGCTGGAGTCGGCCGAGCACGGCCGATCCTGGTCGCGGTGGTCGTTCATCGGCGCGGGGGCGCCGTCAGCACTGACCGTGCGCGACGGCGAAGCGGTGTGGCTGGGCACTGTACCGCAGGATGCGCCCACCGGAGGCGACCCGCTGCAAGCACTGAAGACCACCCTTGAGCTGCTGGCCACCGCGGCGATGCCGGGGCTTCCGCCGCTGTCGGGCGGCATGGTCGGCTTCTTCGCTTACGACCTGGTGCGGCGCTTGGAACGCCTGCCCGAACTGGCCATCGACGATCTCCACCTACCGGACATGCTGCTGCTGCTGGCCACAGATTTGGCGGCGGTCGACCACCACGAGGGCACCATCACGCTGATCGCCAACGCCGTGAACTGGAACGGCACCGACGAACGGGTCGACGAGGCCTACGACGATGCGATCGCCCGGCTGGATGTGATGACTGCGGCGCTGGGCCAGCCGCTGGCGTCGACGGTTGCCACGTTCAGCAGGCCCGAGCCGCGGCACCGCGCGCAGCGCACCGTCGAGGAGTACGGCAAGATCGTCGATTACCTGGTGGAGCAGATAGCGGCGGGCGAAGCCTTTCAGGTAGTGCCCTCGCAGCGCTTCGAGATGGACACCGATGTCGATCCGATAGACGTGTACCGGATGCTGCGGGTAAGTAATCCAAGCCCCTACATGTATCTGATGCATGTGCCGAATAGCGCTGGCGCAACTGACTTTTCGATCGTCGGATCCAGTCCGGAGGCGCTGGTCACCGTCACCGAGCGCTGGGCGACGACGCATCCGATCGCGGGAACCCGGTGGCGCGGGCAGAACGAGGAAGAGGATCAGCTGCTGGAAAAGGAGCTGCTGGCCGACGACAAAGAACGTGCCGAGCATCTGATGCTGGTCGACCTCGGCCGCAATGACCTTGGCCGGGTCTGCACGCCGGGCACCGTTCGCGTCGAGGATTACAGCCACATCGAACGCTATAGCCACGTGATGCACCTGGTGTCGACGGTGACCGGGATGCTCGGCGAGGGCCGCACCGCCTTGGATGCGGTGACGGCCTGCTTCCCGGCCGGCACGCTATCGGGTGCACCCAAGGTGCGGGCCATGGAGCTGATCGAAGAGGTGGAGAAGACGCGCCGGGGCCTCTACGGCGGCGTGGTCGGTTACCTCGACTTCGCCGGCAACGCCGACTTCGCGATCGCCATTCGCACCGCGTTGATGCGCGACGGCACCGTCTACGTCCAGGCCGGTGGCGGGGTAGTGGCCGACTCCAACGGTCCCTATGAGTACACCGAGGCAAGCAACAAGGCGCGAGCGGTGCTGAATGCGATCGCTGCCGCCGAGACGCTGACCGCTCCGGACGCGGGCTGCAATGGCTGATGCCCGGCCGGAGCGGCCCCGCCGACTCACAGGCCGGCTGATGATCGGGATAGCCCAGCTGTTGCTGGTGGTTGCCGCCGGGTTGCTGTGGACGGCGTCGCGGCTGCCGTGGGTCGTTATCCGGTCGTTTGACGGGCTGGGTCCTCCGAAGGAAATGACCCTGTCCGGTGCGTCGTGGTCGACGGCGCTGCTGCCGTTGGCGCTGCTCATGCTGGCTACGGCCGTGGCGGCGCTCGCGGTGCGCGGCTGGCCGCTGCGGGTGCTGGCGGGGCTGCTGGCAGCGGCCAGCCTTGCGGTCGGCTACCTCGGCGTCAGTCTGTGGGTGATCCCGGACGTGGCGGTGCGCGGAGCCGATCTGGCCCATGTCTCGGTGGTGTCGCTGGTGGGAAGCGAGCGGCACTACTGGGGGGCAGGGGTCGCGGTGGCCGCCTCTGTGTGCACTCTGATCGCGGCCGTTTTATTGATGCGGTCGGCGATCTCCGCCGGCGGGGGCGCAATGAAATATGCGGCGCCCGCGACGCGCCGGTCGATTGCGCTACGCGAAGACGCTGACGGGGCGATGCTAGAGGAGCCGGAGACGTCGGAGATGTCGGAGCGGATGATCTGGGACGCGCTTGACGAGGGCCGCGACCCGACCGATCGGCCTTGCGAGTCTGACACCGAGGGTCGGTGACGGGCCGCGAGCGGACGGTCGCTACCCTTCATTGACGTCGTTGAAATCGGCTGGGGACCGTAGTGGCAGTGGGATGACTGAGGGAAGGAAACGACAGGCATGAGTCCGGCAACCGTGCTTGACTCCATCCTCGAGGGAGTCCGCGCCGACGTTGCCGCGCGCGAAGCTCTCATCAGCCTGTCCGAGATGAAAGCGGCCGCCGCGGCGGCGCCGCCATCGCTCGACGTGATGGCCGCCTTACGTGAGCCCGGCATCGGCGTCATCGCCGAGGTTAAGCGGGCCAGTCCATCGGCGGGTTCATTGGCGCCCATTGCCGATCCGGCAAAACTTGCCCAGGCCTACGAGGATGGCGGCGCCCGGATCATCAGCGTTTTGACCGAGGAGCGACGTTTTAGCGGCTCGCTCGACGACCTTGACGCGGTGCGGGCTGCGGTCTCGGTGCCGGTATTGCGCAAAGACTTTGTGGTGCAGCCATATCAGATTCATGAGGCGCGCGCGCACGGCGCTGATATGTTGTTGCTCATCGTCGCCGCGTTGGACCAGTCGGCGTTGGTGTCGATGCTGGACCGCACTGAATCACTTGGTATGACAGCTCTTGTCGAAGTGCACACCGAACAGGAAGCCGACCGGGCGCTGAAGGCCGGGGCCAAAGTCATCGGCGTCAACGCCCGCGATCTCACCACGCTGGAGGTGGACCGGGATTGCTTCGCGCGCATCGCTCCCGGGCTACCCAGCAACGTGATCAGGATCGCCGAATCCGGTGTGCGTGGCACCGGGGACCTGTTGGCGTATGCTGGTGCGGGCGCTGATGCCGTATTGGTCGGTGAAGGTCTGGTCAAAAGTGGTGACCCGCGTGCTGCGGTTGCCGATCTGGTCACCGCGGGCACCCATCCGTCCTGTCCGAAACCGGCTCGCTAGTCATTGAAGAGCCCCTGCGCTGAAACGTTGAACCCAATGAGCCATCCGCGCGTTGAGCCTTGGTGATGGTAGATCTGTCCCGCCCGGACCTTCCGCTTTCGAGTGCGGCCATCGCCGAACCCACCCGCCACGACCCCGATTCGGGTGGCCATTTCGGCGTCTACGGTGGTCGCTACGTCGCTGAGGCGTTGATGGCGGTGATTGAAGAGGTCACCGCCGCCTACGAGAAGGAACGCGTCAACCAGGACTTCCTGGACACGCTGGATAAGTTGCAGGCGGACTACACTGGTCGGCCATCGCCACTTTACGAGGCCGCCCGGCTCAGCGAACACGCCGGCTCGGCGCGAATCTTCCTCAAGCGAGAAGACCTGAACCACACCGGTTCTCACAAGATCAACAATGTGCTCGGCCAGGCCTTGCTGGCCCGCAGAATGGGCAAGACTCGGGTAATCGCCGAGACCGGAGCCGGTCAGCACGGGGTGGCCACTGCCACTGCATGCGCATTACTCGGCCTGGATTGTGTGATCTATATGGGCGCGATCGACACCGCACGCCAAGCGCTCAACGTGGCACGGATGCGGCTGCTGGGTGCCGAGGTCGTCTCGGTCGAGAGCGGCTCGAAAACGCTCAAGGACGCTATCAACGAGGCGTTCCGGGATTGGGTTACCAACGCCGATAACACCTATTACTGCTTCGGCACCGCGGCAGGGCCGCACCCCTTCCCGACCATGGTGCGTGATTTTCAGCGAATCATCGGACTGGAGACGCGCGTGCAGATCCAGGCTCAGGCGGGCCGGTTGCCCGATGCGGTCGTCGCCTGCGTCGGCGGCGGATCCAACGCCATTGGGATCTTCCACGCGTTCATCGATGATCCCGGTGTGCGGCTGGTCGGGTTCGAGGCGGCAGGCGAGGGTGTCGAGACCGGCAGGCATGCGGCGACATTCACCGGCGGTTCGCCCGGGGCGTTCCAGGGATCGTTCTCCTACCTGCTGCAAGACGACGACGGTCAGACCATCGAATCCCATTCGATCTCAGCGGGTCTGGATTATCCGGGGGTAGGTCCGGAACACGCGTGGCTCAAGGAAACCGGACGCGCCGAATACCGGCCCATCACCGATTCCGAGGCGATGGAGGCCTTTCGCCTGCTATGCCGCACGGAAGGCATCATCCCGGCCATCGAATCCGCGCACGCGGTGGCCGGTGCCCTCAAGCTGGGCATTGAGTTGGGAAGGGGCGCGGTCATTGTGGTGAACCTGTCGGGTCGCGGCGACAAGGATGTCGAGACGGCCGCGAAGTGGTTCGGCCTTTTAGGGCCCGGCGACGATGCGGGCAAGCAATGACTGTGGAGCAGAGTCAAGCAAGTAGGTTGGGGCCGATTTTTGATTCCTGCCGCCAGGACAACCGCGCGGCGCTGATCGGTTACCTGCCCACCGGTTACCCCGACGTGCCAACTTCCGTGGACGCGATGCTCGCGCTAGTCGAATCCGGTTGTGACATCATCGAAGTCGGTGTGCCATATTCGGATCCCGGCATGGACGGCCCGACGATTGCCAGGGCCACCGAGGTCGCGCTGCACGGGGGAGTGCGAGTGCGGGATACGCTTGCCGCGGTCGAGGCGATCAGTTTGGCCGGCGGCCGCGCTGTGGTGATGACGTATTGGAATCCGGCGCTGCGCTACGGCGTTGACGCGTTCGCGCGGGATCTGGCGTCAGCGGGCGGGCACGGCCTGATCACTCCCGACCTCATCCCCGACGAAGCACAACAGTGGTTGGCGGCATCCGAGGAGCATCGGTTGGATCGCATATTTCTGGTGGCGCCGTCATCGACGCCGCAGCGGTTGGCGATGACGGTCGAGGCATCGCGCGGATTCGTCTACGCGGCGTCGACGATGGGCGTAACAGGGGCGCGTGACGCAGTGTCGCAGGCCGCACCTCAACTGGTGAGCAGGGTGAGGGCGGTGTCCGACATACCCGTCGGCGTGGGCCTGGGGGTGCGCTCGCGAGAGCAGGCCGCACAGATCGGCAGCTACGCCGACGGTGTCATTGTCGGTTCCGCACTGGTGTCGGCACTGGGCGACGGTGGTTTGCCCGCATTGCGCGCACTGACCCAGGAACTCGCGATCGGTGTGCGCCAAAGGGCGTCTGCCTGATGACGATGTTGCCCACGTATTTCCCCAGCCCGCCGCAAGGTGTGTGGCACCTGGGGCCGTTGCCTATTCGCGCCTACGCACTGTTCATCATCACCGGCATCGTGGTCGCGCTGCTGATCGGCGACCGGCGCTGGGAGGCCCGTGGCGGCCAGCGCGGCGTGATCTACGACATCGCACTGTGGGCTGTGCCGTTCGGATTGGTTGGCGGCAGGCTCTATCACCTGGCCACCGACTGGCGGACCTATTGGGGCCCGGGCGGCGCAGGGCTCGGCGCGGCGCTACGAATCTGGGATGGCGGCTTGGGCATCTGGGGTGCGGTAGCCCTCGGTGGCGTCGGCGCGTGGATCGGTTGCCGGCGTCGCGGAATTCCGTTGCCGGCCTTCGCCGACGCGATTGCTCCGGGCATCATCTTGGCGCAGGCCATCGGTCGACTCGGAAACTATTTCAACCAGGAGCTTTACGGCCGGGAAACCACGCTGCCGTGGGGTTTGGAGATCTTTTACCGTCGAGATCCCTCGGGATACATTGACCCACATTCGCTCGACGGCGTCTCGACGGGGCAGGTGGCGCTCGTCGTGCAGCCGACGTTTCTGTACGAATTGATTTGGAACGTCCTGGTTTTCGTCGTATTGATCTACGTGGACCGACGATTCACGCTGGGCCATGGGCGACTGTTTGCGGTCTATGTGGCTGGCTACTGCGTCGGGCGTTTCTGCGTCGAGCTGCTGCGCGACGACACCGCCACACACATCGCTGGTATCCGGATTAATTCGTTCACATCGACGTTCGTGTTCATCGGGGCCGTGGTCTACATCATGCTGGCGCCGAAGGGACGTGAGGACCCCGAGAGCCTTCGTGGCAAGGATTACATTGCCGGCGAGGCGCCAGAATCTGAGCCAGAACCTGAGCCGGCGGATGAGCTCGCGACTGTCGCTTCGGCCTCGGCGGCGACTGCGGCGGCTGCAGTGTCCGCTGTGGAAGACGCCGAACCGGCTCATTCGGCGGAAACGGTCGAATCTGCCGAAGTCGCGGACGCGGCTGAGCCGCAGACGGTCAAGGCAGAGGCCGAAGAGACCAAAGTCGAAGAACCTACGGCCGAAGAACCTGAAGCCGAAGAGCCTGAGCCCGTCGAGCCCGAGGCCGAAGAGGCCAAAGCCGACGAAGCCGATGAAGCCGAAGAACCCGAAGCCGAAGAGCCGGAAGCCGAAGAAGCGGAAGCCGAGGCGGAGGACACGGAGCCTGAGGCTCAGGGGGACAAGACCGAATCGGAGGAGCCTAAGGCCCTCGAGCCCGAGGCCGCCGAGCCCGAAATCGCAGAGCTCGAAGCGTCCGAGCCCGAAGCTTCCGAGCCCGAAGCCGAAGAGCCGGAAGCCGAAGAACCGGAAGCCGAAGAAGCGGAAGCCGAAGAACCGGAAGCCGAAGAGCCGGAAGCCGAAGAACCGGAAGCCGAAGAAGCGGAAGCCGAAGAACCGGAAGCCGAAGAACCGGAAGCCGACTCGGAGACCACCGAACCCGAGGCCGAGAAGGCCGAGACGGCCGAGACGGCCAAGCCTGAGGCCGCCGAGCCCGAAGCCGAAGCGGCGCCACAGAGCGAATCCGACGTCGAAGCAGAAAGTCGTGAGGATCAGTCCGAGCCGGAGCCAGTGAAGGAATCGGCCGAAGAAGCGGTCGTCTCCGGAGAAGGTGAGCCGGACTCGAACGTAGATGCCAAGGCCAAATCCGAAGAACCTGGTGCGGAGAAGGCCGTCGAGGAAGCTTCGGCCGATGAAGACAATAAGGGAACTCGGAGGCGATGGCCGCTTCGCCTTAGGAACCGGCGGTCAGGCTCCTAGCGGCCGAGATGCCCTGACTGACTTCTCGAGTCTGGGGGAAAGTGTGATGGATCTGGCATGCTGAAAATGTGACTGATCCGTCGTGGCGCGATGCTGCAGAGTCAGGCGTGCAACCATTGCAGCCGCCAGGATATCCATACGGGTATTCACCGCCTTACCCGCAATACTCGGCACCCGGAACCCACTTCGACCCAGCCGCACCCTACGGTCGGCATCCTGTGACCGGGCAACCATTTTCGGACAAGTCGAAGGTGGTTGCGGGTCTCTTGCAGCTGCTGGGATTGTTCAGCATCGCCGGGATCGGCCGTATTTACCTCGGTTATACGGGGTTGGGTGTCGCACAGTTGCTCGTGGGCTTAGCGACCTGCGGGCTCGGCGCCGTGATCTGGGGCATCATCGACGCCGTGTTGATATTGACCGACAAGGTCAGCGACCCGCAGGGTCGGCCGTTGCGTGATGGAACATAGTCCGGCTTCGCAGCCTTCGGGGCAGTGTTACCAGCACGCCCCGCATCGTCATCGCCTTTACACCGCAGCTGGTACGGGCGTGCTGCTGGCCGGCGCACTCGGCTATGTCGGGCTCGTCGACCCGCACAACACGAATTCGGTGTATCCGCTGTGCCCGTTCAAATGGCTGACCGGCTGGAATTGCCCGTTCTGCGGTGGGCTTCGGATGACGCGTGACCTGCTGCACGGCGATCTGGCCGCCAGCATCAACGACAATATCTTCCTTCTGATCGGTATCCCGATGCTGGCCGGATGGGTCCTGATGCGCCACCGCCACGGCAAGTCATCGCTGCCTATACCGGCGGTGCTGACGATCGCGGTCGCGGCGATCGTATGGACAGTGCTGCGTAACCTGCCGGGTTTCCCGTTGGTTCCGACCATTCTCAGCGGGTAGCCGCCAATCGTCGCGATTTCCTGGCGGCTAAACGTGCCGCTACCTTCGATCACCCCGACGGCCAATACCGCGACTATGCTGGGACGTCGTGACGAGACGCGGGAAGATCGTCTGCACCCTTGGCCCTGCAACCAAATCGGACGAGATGGTTCTGGCGCTGGTCGAGGCCGGAATGGACGTCGCCCGAATGAACTTCAGTCACGGCGACTACGCCGATCACAAAGCCGCCTACGAGCGGGTGCGGGCCGCCTCGGATGCCACCGGCCGCGCGGTCGGTGTACTCGCCGACCTGCAGGGTCCGAAGATTAGGCTGGGCCGCTTCGCCACTGGGTCCACCTACTGGGCCGACGGTGAAACGGTACGGATCACCGTCGCTGAGTGCGAAGGCAGCCACGACCGGGTGTCGACCACCTACAAGCGGTTAACCAAGGACGCCGTGGTCGGTGACCGGGTTCTGGTCGACGACGGCAAAGTCGGACTCGTGGTGGAAGGCATCGAGGGCGACGATGTGATCTGCACTGTCACCGAAGGTGGCCCGGTCAGCAACAGCAAGGGCATGTCGCTGCCCGGGATGAACGTGTCCGCTCCGGCCTTGTCGGACAAGGACGTCGAGGATCTCACGTTCGCGCTGAACCTCGGCGTCGACCTGGTCGCGCTTTCCTTCGTGCGCTCGCCGTCTGACGTCGAGCTGGTCCACGAGGTGATGGATCGGATCGGGCGGCGGGTACCGGTGATCGCCAAGCTGGAGAAACCGGAAGCCGTCGACAATCTGGAAGCCATCGTGCTGGCTTTCGACGCCGTGATGGTGGCCCGTGGCGACCTGGGCGTTGAGCTGCCCCTGGAAGAGGTTCCGCTGGTGCAGAAGCGGGCCATCCAGATGGCCAGGGAGAACGCGAAACCCGTCATCGTGGCGACCCAGATGCTCGACTCGATGATCGAGAACTCCCGGCCGACACGAGCCGAGGCCTCCGATGTCGCCAACGCCGTGCTCGACGGCGCCGACGCGTTGATGTTGTCCGGGGAAACCTCGGTGGGGAAGTACCCGCTGGCGGCCGTCCGGACAATGTCGCGGATCGTGTGTGCGGTTGAGGAGAATTCCACGGCCGCCCCGCCATTGACGCATGTGCCGCGCACCAAGCGGGGAGTGATCTCCTACGCCGCCCGCGACATCGGCGAGCGACTCGACGCCAAGGCATTGGTCGCTTTTACTCAGTCCGGCGACACCGTGCGGCGACTGGCGCGCCTGCATACCCCGCTGCCGCTGCTCGCCTTCACCGCGTGGCCTGAGGTGCGCAGCCAACTCGCCATGACCTGGGGCACCGAGACGTTCATCGTCCCGATGATGACGTCCACCGACGGCATGATCCGCCAGGTCGACAAGTCGCTGCTCGAACTCGGCCGTTACAAGCGTGGTGACCTGGTGGTCATTGTCGCCGGCGCGCCACCTGGCACAGTAGGCTCGACCAACCTGATCCACGTGCACCGGATCGGGGAGGACGACGTTTAGCCAAGCCCAGAGGAGAGCCCGTGCCGGCTGGCGATGAGCCGAATGCGCGAGAACAACCGAAGTCTGATTTCGAGGAACTACTGGCGGTACTGGATCTCAAACCCGTCGCCGACGATCTGTTCATCGGATCCCACCCCAGCAAGAACCCGATGCGGACATTCGGTGGGCAGCTCATGGCGCAATCGTTCGTCGCGAGCAGCCGCACGCTGATCCAGGACGACCTGCCGCCCAGCGCACTGTCAGTGCACTTCATCAACGGTGGTGACACCGCCAAAGACATCGAATTCCACGTGGTGCGGCTGCGTGATGAGCGGCGCTTCGCCAACCGGCGGGTCGACGCGGTGCAAGGCGGCATGCTGTTGTCTTCAGCGCTGATCTCGTACATGTCCGGCGGCCGCGGCCTCGAGCACGCTGTCCAGCCGCCGCCGGTGGCGCAGCCCCACACGCAGCCACCGATCGGCGAGCTGTTGCGTGGCTACGAGGAGACCGTCCCGCACTTCGTCAACGCCCTACAGCCGATCGAATGGCGTTACACCAATGACCCGGCCTGGGTGATGCGGGAGAAGGGGGATCGGCTTCCCTACAACCGGGTCTGGGTCAAGGCCCGGGGTGTGATGCCCGACGACCCGGTGCTGCACACCGCGACAATGGTGTACTCCTCGGATACCACGGTGCTGGACTCGGTCATCACCACCCATGGGCTGTCATGGGGTTTTGACCGTATCTTCGCCGCGTCTGCCAACCATTCCGTGTGGTTTCACCGGCAGGTCAACTTCGACGACTGGGTGTTGTATTCGACGTCGTCGCCGGTGGCCGCGGATTCCCGGGGGCTGGGCACCGGTCATTTCTTCGATCGCTCCGGGCAACTCATCGCTACGGTGGTGCAAGAGGGCGTGCTGATATACTTTCCGCCCTCTCGCCGATAGACAGTTGCGGGATACCTGCGGGACAACCGTCTGATTTCGGCCCAGCACGGCCGCGATCAGGCGTAAGTTTCAATTAGCCGGGTATTCGGTGCAGAGGCGGCAAGTGAGCCGCCCAGCTGAAAGTCAGCGCATCGGGAGGTGAATGTGAACGGTCCGCCGGTCGACGTCGCAGCGAAGCCTCGCGCGCGCGAACGGGTTGTCGTTCACGTCGATTCGCTCGCAGCCCGCTGGATCGGCGCCTTGGCCCTGCTTTGCGCAGCCGGCTGGCTGATCGTGATACTCGCCCGCCACCACCATCACCCGGACTGGCACTACGCCGACCGGCTGGGCTGGTCGCTGACGGTTTTGGCCGCGGTGGCATGGATCGCTCGCGGCATCTTCCTGGGCCGTCCGGTGACGGCCATGCATGCCACCGCTGCTGCCTTGTTCGTGTTGGCGGGACTGGGCTTGCATGTGTTGTCCTTTGATCTGCTCGGTGACCTGGTGATCGCCAGCTCGGGGATGGTGCTGATGTGGCCGACGTCGTCGCATCCGCAGCCCGGAGATCTGCCCCGGGCGTGGAAATTGATCGATGCCACCAGTGCGGACCCACTGGCGCCGTTCGCCATGCAGACCGGCAAGAGCTACCACTTCACCGCGGGCGGTACCGCTGCGCTGGCCTACCGGACACGGATGGGGTTTGCGGTGGTCGGCGGGGACCCGATCGGTGACGAGGCAAAATTCCCCGCGTTGGTCGCCGACTTCGCCGCCATGTGTCATACCCACGGCTGGCGGATCGCGGTGGTGGGTTGCAGCGAGCATCGGCTAGAGCTGTGGAACGACCCGGCGGTGCTGGGGCAATCGCTTCGGGCAGTGCCGATCGGTCGTGATGTCGTCGTCGATGTGGCCAGCTTCGATATGGTGGGCCGCAAGTTTCGCAACCTGCGTCAGGCGGTGAAGCGTACCCACAACTCCGGCATCACGACCGAGATCGTGGCCGAGCAGGAGCTCAACGACAAGCGGCTGGCCGAGCTGACTGAGGTGGTGCAGGCATCACCCAGCGGGGCCCACACCGATCGCGGGTTCTACATGAACCTGGACGGCGTGCTGGAGGGCCGGTATCCCGGAATACTGCTGATTCTCGCCAGGGACGCCTCGGGGAAGGTGCAGGGCTTCCATCGGTACGCTACTGCGGGCCACGGTAGCGACATCACTCTTGATGTGCCATGGCGTCGCCGCGGGGCCCCGAACGGGATCGACGAGCGGCTCAGCGTGGACATGATAATGGCCGCCAAAGATGCTGGGGGCCAGCGGGTATCGCTTTCATTCGCTGCATTCCCGGAAATCTTCGGCAACAAGGATCGCGGTCGGGCCCAGCGCGTCTTCTACCGGCTGATCCATGTCCTTGACCCGTTGATCGCGCTCGAGTCGTTGTACCGATACGTGCGCAAGTTTCACGCGCTGGACGCCCGGCGCTACGCGCTGATATCGATGACCCAGCTAGTTCCCTTGGTCTTCGTGTTGTTGACGCTAGAGTTCATGCCCCGCCGGCGACACCTCTGAGCGGCTGAACTACTCCGCCTACTCGATCCGTAGTTCGCGACAACAAATGCCTTTGGGTAAGTGGTGAGTAGCCACCAATACCGTCCGCTCCGTGGACATCAGGCCGGGATTCGGGCCCAACAGATCACATAGAATCCGTTCGGCGTCAATCGCGTCGAGGTGTTCGGTGGGCTCGTCGAGCAGCACAATCCGGGCGGGTGAGATTACCGCCCGGGCCAGCAGCAACCTCCTGCGCTGGCCCGCCGAGAGCGCTTGTGCGCCACCGGTCAACAGTGTTGACAGACCGTCGGGCAAACTGGCGAGCCACCCGCCGAGCCCGACCGCATCCAGCGCCGCCGCCAGTTCGTCGTCTCGGCAGTCTCCGCGGGCGACCAGTAAGTTGTCCCGGACGGTGGTGGCAAAGATATGCGCGTCTTCAGCGAAAAAGCTGACAGCACTGTGTAATTCACTTTCATCGAACTGGCGAAGGTCGGTTCCGTCCAGCATCACCTGCCCGTCCAGTGGAGGAATCAGTCCGGCAAGTGTCATCAGCAGTGTCGTCTTACCGGCACCGCTGGCGCCGGTAATGGCCAGCCGGGCCCCCGGCGGTAGCTCAAGCTCCACCCGAGTTGATCGCGCCGCATCCGCGTGACCGGAACAGATATAGACAGACAACCGGCCGGTGCCAACAGGTATTGCTGGTGCCAGTGCCGATTTCGTGGGCGCATCCGGACGGTCCGGCGGGGTCAGGTCGAGCAGGCGACGCGCAGCGATCCGTGACCGCGTCAACTGGACGGCGGCGGCCGGTAACGGCGTCATCGCCTCGAACGCGGACAGCGGCAACAACATCAGCACGGCCAGTGTGGTGGGCGCGACTGTGGGCGCCAACCCGATCCCGGCCACCACCGCGCCGAGCACACTGGCCCCGATCGCCGCGGTGGGCATCGCCTCGGCAATAGCGGCCGGTCTGGCGGCGGCGTCCAGGGCATCGCCCCAAGCATGTTGGCGGCGTTGCGATTCGGCGATGACACCAGGCAGTGCGCCGGCGACACGAAGCTCGGGCGCGTGTTCGAGAGCGATCATTGCCGACGTGTCGCGCTCGGAATGATGTTGCCGGGCAATCTCTTCCTGCGTTGCGGCAGCCCTGCCGGCAAGGCGGGGCGCGACAAAGCCGGCGATCAGCAGACAGATCGCCAGTACCGTGGCGGCCGGGAGCGAAATGGCCGCGACAACCGCCGTTGCCGCCAGCGCCAGTACCGCCGCGACGCCAATCGGTACCAGGGCACGCACCAGCACGTTGGCCAGTTCGTCGACGTCAGCGCCCACCCGTGCCACCAGCTCGCCGCTGCGCAGCCGGACCGCGGCTGCTGCCGGTCCGTGGGCCAGCCGCTGATAGATCTGCGCCCGGGCAGTGCCGGCCGCGCGCAGCGCGGTGTCGTGGGTGGCCAGTCGCTCGCAGTATTGCAGCACGCCCCGCGAAATCGCGAACGTGCGCACCGCCACGACCGCGACAGACAGGTCCAGCACGGGCGGCATCTGCCAGGCCCGCGTGATCAGCCACGCCGAAACACCGGCCAGGGCCAGCGCGCTGCCCAGCGACAGCACCCCCAGCGTTATCGCCGCCAGTATGCGGGGCAGCCGCGGGCGCAGCAGGCTTGAGGCAGCCAACAGCGGATCAGACGGGCGCATAACGCACCTGACCGTCCGAAACCACGTCGACGACTCGGTCACCGATTGCGACAACGGGCTCGCGGTGGCCGACGACCACCACGGTCGCACCGGCGCGTGCCCGCTCGACGATGGCCCGTAACACCCGTTCCTCGGTGTGCGCGTCCAGGTGCGCGGTGGGCTCGTCCAGCAGCAGCACTGGCGCTGCCGATCCGAGTGCTCGGGCGAGGCCCAGCCGTTGCCGCTGCCCCAGTGACAGCCCGACGCCTCCGCGCCCGAGCATGGTATCCATCCCGTCGGGCAGCTCGTCCAACACTCTATCGAATCCAGATACAGCACAAGCCTTTTCAAGGCGAGCCGGATCATCTAAACCGCCGAGCAAGACCAGGTTTTCGTGCACGGTGCCCGGGACCAGCACCGGGCGTTGCGGCAGCCAGGACAACTGCCGCCACCAAGCGGTCGGGTCCAGGTCGGCGACGTCCACTCCGGCCACGGTGACTCGGCCTGACGACGGCACGGTGAGTCCTGCGATCGCCTGCAGTGTGGTGCTCTTGCCCGCGCCGTTGCATCCGGTCAACACGGTCACCCGGCCGGGTTCGATCACCGCGGTGAGATCGCGTGGCGAGTGGCCGTCTCGGCCGGCGACGCTGAGCTTTTGCAGGTGGATCTCCGCGCCGCGCGCGGCTACCGTCTGGTTTCGCGCCGTCGGGGTGGTTGGCTCGCCGATGAGTGCGAACGCCTTGTCGGCAGCGGTTCTACCGTCTTGGGCGGCATGGAATTCCACGCCGATGCGCCGCAGTGGCCAGTACACGTCCGGTGCCAGCAGCAGGACCGTCAGGCCAGTGGTCAGGGTCATCTCACCGAAGACCAGGCGAAGGCCGATACCGACTGCGATCAGCGCCACGCCCAGCGTGGCCAGCAATTCAAGCACCAGGGCCGACAGGAATGCGATCCGCAGCGTGGCCATCGCCGAGCGTCGATGGGCGGCAGCGAGTTCGGCGATACGGTGTTCTGGGCCCCGGCCGCGTCCCAACGCCCGCAGCGTGGGGATACCTGCGATCAGATCCAGCAATCGCGCCTGCAGGGTGGTCATGGCGGCCAGTGCCGCCGCCGATCGGTCAGCTGTTGCCAGCCCGATCAGCACCATGAAAACCGGTATCAGGGGCAGGGTGATCACCACGATCACCGTCGATTTCAGGTCGTAGACCGCGATCACGGCAACGGTCGCCGGGGTCAGGATCGCGGCAAGCAGCAAGGTGGGCAGATACCCGGTGAAGTAGGGACGCAAGCCGTCCAGGCCACGGGTGACCACCACCGCGGCGGCGTCACGCTGTGCCGCGAGTTCAGCGGGCTGCCGGGCGGTCACCGCCGCCAGCACCTGACCGTTGAGATCGGCGATGACCGCGCTGGCCCCCCGTTGACCCAGGCGCGCCTGAAGCCAGTGCGTCACCGTACGGACAACCCACAGCGCCAACAGGATTGACAGGAGTCCGAGCCAACCGCGCAGGCCGCGTTGCGAAGGAGCGCTGACGACCCGCGTGACGATGCTCGCCAGCACCATCGCCGAGCCGATCGCACAGCCGGAGATCACCACTCCGCAGCCCACCGTGGCCACCAGAAAGCGCCGCAATGCGGTCGATGCCCGCCATAGTCGCGGGTCCAGCGGTGCCCGGGTTGTCGAGTCCTTTGCGCTCAGGACGCACGCCTCGCCAGGCCGATGGGCGGCGGTATCCGTTCAGCCGAGATTCGTTGCCGGAAAACCCAATACGTCCACACCTGGTATACCACCGTCAGCGGAGCCATGATCAGCGTCACCCACGTCATGATCTTGAGGGTGTATGGGGTCGACGAGGCGTTGTAAATCGTCACGCTCCACTGCTTGTTCAGCGTCGAAGGCACCAGGTTCGGATACAGCACGCCAAACAACAGAATCACCACGGCCGCAACGACCAGCGCTGTGCACGCGAACGCCCAGCCGTCGGATGCGCGCCGCCATACCAACAACACCGCCGCCAGCTGCGCACCCACCGCGACACCCAGCACCAGCCAGGTCCAGACCTTGCCGTACGCCAGTTGCGTCCAAAGCCCAAAGCCTGCAACCAGTCCGGTCACCGGAAGCGATAACCACACCGCGAATCGGTATGCGTCGTCGCGGATCGCGCCCGAGGTCTTCAAAGCAACGAACACCGCGCCGTAAAGCAAAAACAGCCCGGCAGTGGCCAAACCGCCCAGCAGCGTGTAGGCGTTGAGCACATCGGTGATCGACAAGTGAACGTGGCCGCTGGCGTCCACCGGGAGCCCGCGCACCAGGATGGCGAACGCCACACCCCACAGCACAGCGGGCAGCCAGGACCCGGCTGCGATACCGAAGTCGGCCCAGCCCCGCCATTTCGTGTCGTCGATCTTGCCGCGCCATTCGATTGACACGGAACGCAGGATCATGCCGAACAGGATCGCCAGCAGTGGTAGGTACAGCGTGGAGAACACGGTGGCATACCAGCCGGGAAATGCGGCGAACATCGCTGCGCCGCCGGTGATCAGCCAGACCTCGTTACCGTCCCAGACCGGCCCGATGGTGTTCAGCGCTGTGCGGCGGTGGAGTTCGGGTTCGCCCATGCCGACGTGGGCGAACGGCTCCATCAACATGCCCACGCCGAAGTCGAAGCCCTCCAGGATGAAGAAACCGAGGAACAGCATCCCGATGATGCCGAACCACAACTCTTGCAGTCCCACCGGTCAGCTCCTTTCCGTCAGTACGCCTTAATCGGCTTCAGTAGGCCTTAATAGGCAAAAGACAGCGGTGCCACCTCGTCATCGCCGGGTGCCCGGGGCGCAGCTGGTTCCGCGTCGTGTTCCTGCGGCCCTTCGACGATGTAGCGCTTGAGCAGCCAGAACCAGATGACCGCCAGCACCGCGTAGACCAGGGTGAACGTCACCAGAGAGGTGACGACCATGCCGGAAGCGTGGCGTGAGACGGCTTCGTGGACGGTGAATCGGACCTGCTGGTCGCCGGTCGGGTTAGGGGCGACGATCCAGGGCTGACGGCCCATCTCGGTGAACACCCACCCGGAGATGTTGGCCAGGAACGGCGCGGGAATGGCCACCAGCGCCAGCCAGGAGAACCATCGTTGATTGGGGATCCGGCCGCCGCGGGTGAGCCACAACGCAACCACCGCGAAAAGTACCGGAATCGCCAGCAGCCCGATCATCGCGCGAAACGACCAGTAGGTGACGAACAGGTTGGGCCGGTAGTCGTTTGGGCCGAAGCGGTGTTGGTAGTCCTGCTGGATATTGCGCACACCCTGCAACGTGACGTCGTGGGTTCGGCCTTCGGCGAGGAACGGCAGCACGTAGGGCACCTCGATCACGCGGGTGATGCTGTCGCAGTTGTTGTGCGTGCCTACCGTCAGGATTGAGAAGTCCGGATCGGTTTCGGTGTTGCACAGCGATTCCGCCGAAGCCATTTTCATCGGTTGCTGTTGGAACATCAGCTTGCCTTGGTGGTCACCGGTGAAGAACAAGCCGACCGTGGCGACCAGGGCAACCCAACATCCCAGGATGGCCGCCGGGCGAAACATGGTGCGGGCATCTGACTCCGCGGCGGGGGTGGCGGACGCGGGATTACGAGAACGGACCAGCAACCACGCGCTGACGGCGGCTACGAATGTCGCAGCGGTCAGCAACGAACCGGCCACAGTATGTGAAAACGCCGCTCGTGCAGTGTTATTGGTGAGTAATGCGGTGATGCTGTTCAACTCGGCGCGATGGGTCGCAGGGTTGTAGTGTGCGCCGACCGGGTGCTGCATGAACGAGTTCGCCACGATGATAAAGAACGCCGACACGTTGACACCGATCGCGACTATCCAGATGCATGCCAGGTGTACCAGCCGGGGCAGCCGGCTCCAGCCGAAGATCCACAACCCGATGAAGGTGGATTCGAAGAAGAAGGCGGCTAGGCCTTCCATCGCCAGCGGCGCGCCGAAGATGTCGCCGACGAACCGGGAGTACTCGCTCCAATTCATGCCGAACTGAAATTCCTGGACGATCCCGGTCGCCACGCCGATGGCGAAGTTGATCAGGAACAACTTGCCGAAGAATTTGGTGAGGCGATACCACGCGGTGTTACCGGTGACCACCCACGCCGTCTGCATGACCGCGAGCAGGGGGGCCAGACCGATGGTGAGCGGCACGAAGATGAAGTGGTAGACGGTAGTAATACCGAACTGCCACCGCGAAATGTCGACGACATTCATTTGTCATCTCCCAATACTTTGGGGCCTTATTCCAACGGCTACGACAAAGTGTAGTAGGCGGGCTGGGGCCAGCGCTACTGGCAATACTGTGCCGGCCTAACCGCCGAGCGTTTTAGACGCTTTGCGGATGCCGAACGACGACACGATTTCGAACGCGCCGATGACCACGAACCAGACACCGACCACGATCGCCAGGATGGCAATCGACGGGAACGGCGACGCCAAGACGACGATGCCGGCGAGCAGGCTGATCACGCCGACGAAAATCGACCATCCACGTCCCGGCAGCGCTGGGTCGCTGATGGCCGAAATCGTCGTGGCGACACCGCGGAAGATGAACCCGATGCCAATCCAGATGGCCAGCAACAGGACTGCGAGCATCGGGTCGCTACCGAAATGGCGAAACGCCAACACTGCCAAGATGAGTGACGCGGCTCCGCTGATGAACAACAGGATCCGGCTGCCTGCTGAGACATGCAGGCTGAACGCGAAGACCACCTGCGCGATGCCGGTGATCAGCAGATAAACGCCGAACGCGACGGCGGCAGCCAGAATGGATATTCCCGGCCACACCAGCACCAGGACACCGAGGATCAGCGACAGAATTCCCGATACCAGCGTGGATTTCCACAAATGCGGCAACAAGCTTGGAACAGGGGCGGTTCCAGGAGTGGTTTGCATGGCCGCAGTCTGACACATAGGCGGGTTCAGGTATAGGGCCTTGCGGGCCGTGTCCGTTCCGCGGGTTATCTGTCAGACGTGTGCGGTGCGCGATGCGTCGGCAGGCAGGTCGCTGGACTCTTCGGTTGCCTTGCGGCCGATCAGATACCACGTGCGCATGAGGCCCTTCCCCTTGACGTCGATGCGGCCGCGCTCCTGCAGCACGAACTCGTCTTTGACGCGTTCGTACATCGCCTCGGGCACTTGAATCCGTCCCACCGAGTCGGTGGATTCCATTCGGGATGCGACATTGACCGCGTCACCCCACACGTCGTAGAAGAACCGGCGAGAACCCACGACACCCGCGACCACGGGGCCGCAGGCCATGCCCACCCGCAGCGGGAGTGGGTGGCCGTGCGGATCCTTCAGTCCTGCTGCAACATTGGCCATGTCGAGCGCGAAATCTGCCAGAGCCTGGGCGTGGTCGGGCCGCGGGCGCGGAACCCCGCTGACCACCATGTAGGAGTCGCCGCTGACTTTGATCTTCTCCAGTCCGTGCTTGTCCACTAGTGCATCGAAAGCGCTGTACAAGCGGTCGAGGAAGCGCACCAGGTCGGCCGGCGCGGTGCTGCTGGCACGTTCGGTGAAGCCGACGATGTCGGCGAACAAAACCGAGGCCTCGTCGTATTTGTCGGCGATGTCGCTTCGGTCGGGCTCTTTGAGCCGCTCTGCGATGCTGGCCGGCAACATGTTGGTCAGCAGGGTCTCGGAGCGCTCGTACTGGGCTTCCATCTCCGCCTCTGCGCGCGCGGTATCACGCAGGGCGAACCACACCGTCACGACCACCATCACGACGCCTGAGATGGTCGTGATGACAAAGCCCGCCGACTGGGCCCAGGCTGGCTGAAGTCCGGTATCGCGCGGGACCAGGAACTCCAGCGCGATGATCAGGCCGGCGGCGACGGCCGCCAGCGCCGACGCCAACACGATGTGTTCTATCCCCAGCAGCAGCACCACCAGACAGGCTGCTACCAGGAAGAAGAACTGCGACCCTGAACCGGTGCCCACGTCCCAGCAGGTGGCGAAGATCGAGACATAGGCTGCGCCGATAAACGTAAGCGGCGCAACCAATTCCCCGAATCGCTGAAGCCACGGAACGATCGCGAAGATGATCGCGGCGCCGACGTTGATCGAGCTGAACTGCCAGGACCAGGTGTCGGTGACAATCTGCTGGAGCACAAAGGTGGCGCTCACCATCACGGCCAGCCACGCGGTGATGGTGAGCACCCGGGCCCGGCGCGCGGCGGTGTCGGCGTAGTGCTGATTGCGGTCGCGGGTCTGAGCCCGCACTGCAGCTACACAGTCCGAGCGTTTCGACGAGCCATCTGAGGGTGGGGCGCCGCATTTCTTAGCCGCCACGATCAAAGCCTAACCGTTGAGCTCGGTGTTCACCCAGTGTGGGGGCAAATTTGGCGTTACCGACACGGTGCGCCGCGTGGTGCCCTCGGTGGGATTCGAACTCTGTTTCGCCCCGAGTTCACAGCGTTGAGAATGCGTCTAGCTGGCAAAAGACATCACGGTAGTTCACTCGAGTTATCTGTAACTGTGGGCACGGCGTGGGCACGGCGCGACCAGGATTAGACGCGACTTCCGCAGCATCGGAATGGTGGTGGCTGGTTGCGTTCGCCGACGCGGGCGGCGTTGAGTGCGCGTTCAGCGTTGATTTGGTAGGCACGCTGTTGGCCCCAGGTGCGCCGTTGTTTAGGCGTGGGCGGGGCCAATTGGCCGATGGGCAGACAGGCCGGACTGTCGCCCCAAACCACCATCGCCGGTCCAAGAAGTCTTGAGTAAGCGGTGGTAGCGGGCTCGCAAAGGACACTTCAAAACTTCCGAGATGAGAGGCAACCACCATGACAACCACCGCACCTTTAGGTCAGCCAGGAAGTTTCGGCCCGTCATCCTGATTTGGGTGGCGGGCAGACTGCTGCCCTAACGTCTGCGCTGCCGAGGGGGCCGTCCGAGCTCGCGGCCGGGCTCGCGGGTCGGGGCGGTCTCGCGCTCTCTGTGGGCGGGAACGTGAGATGGACTGGTGCATGTGGCGTCAGCGATCTTTCGCGCGGCAGAACAACGGAGTAGGCTGAGCAGGCTGTCCGCTGCTGTATTGCTAATTTGGTGTGCTGCAAGCCAAACACAGCACATAGGCTGTGAACCGCTCCCGACTGTCGGCCCTTCATCCTGCTGGGGTGGTCCGCCGAAACTTTCGAGCTTCTTTATGTCGAGCAGAAACCGTTGGGCGGTAGATGTTTTGCGCGTTGCGTCAGCGGTTACCCGCCCGCGCGGCCCCGCGCGAGATGCCCCTTAGAGAGTGGTTTACACGATGAATGAGTTGGAGAAGTTGACCCGCGACGTGCGGGGGTTCGCGACGGAGGTACGAACGCTGGGCTACTCGTCCGTGGCTGGCGGGCATGAGAACCGGTTCCTTGAATTGTCGGAGCGCATGATCCGACACGCTGACCAGGTGGACCGGCGCAGTCACTGAAAAGACGCGACTGGCCAGTACTGACACCGGAATCGCAAAAGACATTTCAACGACCCGATGCCGGTATGACTACACCAGATAAGCAGAGCGCCTCCTCGCGGAAACGCTCTGCACCATGCCATACCAGCCAAACCGTGCCCTGCCGGGCCGTTCCTTGCCCAGCCCCTGACTCGCCCGTACCCAAGGGGTGGCTCGTGTGCGGCTACGACCGCTTATCTGGTCCGAAAATGATGGGTGAGTCGCGGCTCTCGAGGTGATTCGGTGTTTGTCGCGCTTGTGGCCGGTGAGGGGTGCGCCGACCACGACAGCAAGCTCATGAACTCTGCGAGGCATCGTTGCCTGCCCTAGATTGCGTCCACGCTCAGCGCCTCTTCGTTAGCGAAGCAGGTCATCGGCAACCGGCGCCTGGACAGCAGTAACTCCATGTCTTCGCCTGCCACAGGGCGCGAGAACAGGAAACCCTGCGCCCGGTAACATCCATACTCTATCAAAGTCAGTGCGGCAGCTGGTGTCTCAACGCCTTCAGCGACCAGTTGCAGGCCGAAGGCCTCAGCGAGTACGAGGATGGAGCGAACGATGGCCAGGTCGCTGGCGTTGGTGCCCAAGTCGCGGACGAACCCGGCGTCGATCTTGAGCGTATCGACCGGAAGCGATTTCAGGTGCGACAGGACGGCGTAGCCGGTGCCGAAGTCGTCGATGGCGATCTGGACCCCCACCTCCTTCAACTTCGCAAGGGTTCTGCGAGTGGTTTCGATGTCGCGAACCACAGCACGCTCGGTGATCTCCAAGCACACCGAGTCGGCGTTGATGCCGAACTCGTCGATGATGTCCGCGACAGTGCGGACGAAACCGGGCATGACCAATTGACGAGGCGAGACATTGATGCGCAGTATGACGTTTCGTCCCACGCCATGCGATCGCCACCGGCTGAATTCGGCGCAGGCGCTTCGCATCACCCATCGGCCCAACTCTCCGGCGAGGTTGGTCGATTCGGCTACGCCGATGAACGAATCCGGTAGCAGCAGCCCGCGCGTCGGGTGCCGCCAACGGACCAGCGCCTCGGCCCCCAGGATCGCGCCGGTCAGCAAGTCGACTTCGGGCAGGTAATGCAGCAGCAGAGCGTCGCTGTCGATGCCCGCTTGCAGATGGAGTTCGATATCGTTGCGGAAGACGACGTTGCGGGGGATGTCATCGGTGCACACTGCAACCTGGTTGCCGCCCGCGCGCTTGGCCATCAGGGCGGCCTCATCGGCGCGACGGAGTAGATCCGTGGTGTCGTCGCGTCCCGGCCTGCCCACCGCCATCCCGACGCTGACGGAGGGAGTGATCACATCGTCGCCGATCTTCAGGGAACCCCGCAACGTCGTCTGAAGCCGGTGCGCGAGTGATTCCGCGGTGTCAGTTAGCATCGCCCGGTCCGGAATGACGAGGAACTCGTCCCCGCCGATCCGACCGATCGTGCCCAGCCCTCGCATGCTCGCCTGAAGCCGTTCGGCGAATACCCGGAGGTAAAAATCGCCGGCGGCGTGGCCGAAGTAATCGTTAATCGACTTCAGTCGGTCGAGGTCAAGATACAAGACCGCGACGGGTCCGGGGCATCCCGCCGCGAGTCTGGTGGAAAGGTGCGCAATAAGCGATCGACGATTGTGCAGACCGGTCAAATCGTCATGCTCAGCCAGGTAGCGAAGCGTTTCTTCGGCGGCGATGCGGGCCTGGAGCTGTGCAAACAAAGAGGCGACCGCCCCGAGCGTGCCCACCTCTTTTTGCTTCCACTTCCTGCCACGAAAGTTAACGAAGCCAAGCACACCGGTGGTCACCCCCTTTGAAACCAGCGGTGCAGCGGCCATCGAGGGCGTCGCGACGCGGCGCCTTCCCGTGACCTGGCGTCGGAAAGCCTTGTAAGCATAGTTTGTCGAGGCCGGCGGCTGAATCACAACGGGTTCCGTGGGCTGAATCACAAGCGGTTCCTTGCCATGCGCGCAAGGGGCGAAGACGTCATCGGCGCCAGTGAAGTGGACAATCGGCAGGGGATCCGGGTGTGGACGGTTGGGTCGCGGTGGCCATTCGGCAATCAACTTCGAGGCCCCGATGGTTTGGTCGTTGTGGCGTAAGAAGCCGGTGTCCGCGTCGAACAGGTGGACGAGGCTCGCCAGTACCTGTTCGCTCACAGTTGTAGCGGTGGATGCTTTAGCCTCCATCAGTTGGACGGCAACGGAGTTGACGAACCTTAGGCCGCGCCGCACGGTGCCTCGATTGCCGCGGTGCGGGCGGTCTCAACCGATTCAAGCACCTCATCAGAGAATTCGGCCCACGCCGGCCCGGTCTTGTGCGGTGTCTCGGTCATCGTTGGACTCCTCAAACATCCAGGTGGTTGCCGTTGTTCGCAGGACGCGGAGACCCAACCTTTTACGCGAGTGGCTAACACGAGTGTCAACGCTGTGACCTTCGCCACGCCGACACGAGTGACTATAGTCCCTTCATCGCGCGATCGCTTGGCCCCTCAAGGAATCGGTCGTGATTCCGGCCGACTCGGTGAACTCTGCTTACCTACGCCACATCGCGGAAAGCCGCGGCGTCACCTGGACCTCGGTGGCCGGACACACAGCCATCCCGCCTCAAGATTTGTGACGGACCTCACCGTCGGCCCGAACCCGGGTTCCGGCCCCCGAGAGAGATGTCAAGGACCACACCACCACCGTCCGGGCATCGGCCACCAAAGTCGCCGGCACCGGGTACGTAGAGGACACCACCAAGACACACCGCACGCGCTGGGTGCCGGTACCAGAGTTCCTGTGGGACCCGCTGAAAGAGTTCGCTTGGCGTGAACGGTTTGAGCCGGATCGAGATAGATGGTTGCCCGCCGATCCGGATCAACTGGTTTTCCCAGGTCGTGACGGTGGCTTCATGACCAGCTTCGAGTACAGGAGACTGTTTGATCTGGCCGCAAGGGACATAGGTGTCGACGGCCTGACGCCGCACATGCTGCGCCATACCTGCGCCTCGCTTGCGATCGCCTCGGGGGCCGATGTTCTTGCCGTCCAGCGGCTTCTAGGCCACGCCACGGCATCGATGACGTTGGACCGTTGCAGTCACCTGTTCTCCGACGACCTGACCGCGGTTGCGAAGTCTCTGGATTCTGCGGCGCGTGCTGCCCAGGAGCATATTGCGGTATGACTGCGGTATTCAGCTAGCGCTGCCAGGTAGGTAGACCATAGCGTTGCCTGCTGCCATCTACAGTTCGAGTGCCCTCGGTGGGATTCGAACCCACACTGGACGGGTTTTGAGTCCGTTTCCGCTGGCGTTTGTCGATTCAAGCTGTGTTGACTGCGTAATAAAACCGCAGCTCAGAGCGTTGGCCGTGTTGGCTACTGAAAGCTGTTGCTAATTCTGCTGCGGACGACCTGCGGACGACGGCCTCGACGCTTTATCGCCGGCCGTCGCGGATCTGATAGACGCGCGGCACGGAAAGCCCGGCCGCCTCGGCGAGCTTCTCGCCTGAGATGCCTTGCTCGAAGCCTTCGCGGATCAGGCGGCGCAGCTCGGCGTCGGCGTCTTCGAGCGCCGCGCGACGACGCGGCCCGCGCTGCTATCGATGGTCTGACCGGGGCACTCGGCCTATGACAAGCTTGCTCCTTGCTCGATAGATTACTGCGATGACAACCGCCATCCTGCTCAGCATTGCCGTGGTCGCCTCCGTCGCGTTAACCATCTGGCTCGTCCACCGGGGCGGTCGCAATCGCTGAGGGTTGCTGTACCGGTGCTGTACAGCAGCGGAAACCAGACTTCAACAATCACCAAAGCAGACACGCCGAAATGACCACCATCCCAGAGAACCACGCCACGTGGCGCGGGCAGCTAGCCCTTCAGCTGACACCTGATCAGATTGAAGCGCTTGAACGGCCTTGTCGGACCTGCGCGGATGATTGAGCCATGGAGCGAGGAGGACAATACTGGCCAATGACCCCACGTTTACACCGTGGCAGGCCGCCGCCGTCGTCAATGCGTCGGTCGCGGCATACTGCCCCCAAATGTCGTGCTGAAAGCGTCGCTATTGGGGCACCCGTCGACGATTTGGTCCCGCGCCAGGTTGGCCGGGGGTAGTCGGCCCGAGGCAATTGCGTCGTGTCGCTAATACGGCTCATAGCCGGAGGACTCAGCGCTGGACATGCTGATAGCTTTGCCGTCAGCAAGGGGAGGTAGGAGGGGCGCTCTACCGCACAACGCTGTTCAGCCATAGCTCCTCGGTGTGGTCGTGGAAGGTGGCCAGCGCGAGAGTGTCGTCGCGACGCCGCATGGCCGACTTACTCATGCTGGCCCACACGGGGTGGCCGTCTTTATGTGCTAGCTCGACAAGCCGGTTGGCGTGGGCACGAACCAGCGTGACCGCGGAGTGAGGAGTGGCCGGGCTGCAGAAGATGTCCCCGAACTTCATCGCCAATAGCTCGTCGGGCGCGTGGCCTAGCATGTCGCTGAACGCACCATTGGCGAACAGGATGGTTCCCTCGCGGTCAACGGCCAGGGTCGGCGCCGGCAGCCGCTCCAAGACGACCAGCGCCGGCATCTGCCGCAGCACCTCTAGGGGCGATTGGTCAACTGGCCTCGGGCGTCGGCGCTCGGGCGCCGCGAAGAAGCGCTCGAGACGTCGAACGCCGCTGGCTGTGGGAGTGTTCGCACCCATGGATTTCCCTTATCATCTCATCGTTCGATTCGCTAACCGACTGTTACGGCCGCTCGGTTTGCTGAACGGAACTAGTTTTGCAGGAAGCGGCTAGTGAGGAATCGGGCGTTTCCCTAAGGGCGGGGCAAACCGCAGCCCCTCATCCCGCGCAACTCGGGTTATCCGAGCCGCCACATCGGAGCTAAGCCGCTCAAGAGGGATGCCAGCGCGCCGGCACGCCTGGACGACAATGTCTGGCGAGCACGCGGCAAAGACGCCGTAGATGACCTCGTCGGTGGGCACCGCCAGTGTCACAAGCAGTTTCACCAGTGAGCCCTCCACACGCATCGCGGCTGCGACGGCGTCGAGTTTGGCGACGGTGTCGTCGAGCGGCCGTTGGGTGACCTCCGGCCGATACCATTCTGCGAGATAGCCCGCAACCTGCGGCGCTGCGCTGCCCACTGAATGGACACTAGTGGTCCGCAGCGCCTGGCGAATCGGGTGTTTCCCTAACGTTGAGTTGCCTTATCCACTGCCCGAGTTCTGCGCGTGAGTGGATGCCGAGTTTGCGGTAGACGCGGGCCAGGTTGTGTTCGACGGTCTTGGGGCTGATGAATAAGGCGGCCGCGACGTCGCGGTTGGTCATGCCGGAGGCCGCAAGTTCGGCCACCCGCCGTTCGGTGGGTGTGAGCCCGGGCTCGCGGGCGGGGCTGACTTTGGTGCGTGCGAGCTCGGCACGGGCGCGTTCGGCCCAAAGCGGGGTTCCCATGCCTTCGAATGCGCGCAACGCCTTGTGCAGGGTCGCCGCTGCGGCCTCTTTCCTGCGCTGCCGACGCTGTAGTTGGCCGAGCAGCAACTGGGTGCGGGCGCGTTCGAAAGGCATGGGTAGCCGCTGGTGCTCGGTCATCGCTTGGTGGGCGACGTGTTCGGCGGCTACGACATCACCCCGGGCGGCCAGCCACATGCTGCGGCAGCGCGCGCCGACGGCCAGCATCCAGGCGCGGTCGAGCTGGCTACCGTTATGTTCCAGCGCCTCGATCAGCGGCTCGGCGTCGTCGAAGCGACCGAGCGCGACCATCGCCTCGACCGCGTCCGGGATGTACCAGGCGGTGAGGATCTCGGTGCCGGGAATGGTGTTGAAGATGGATACGACCGGCTGCAAGGTGGTCAGCGCCTCGGCGTAGCGACCAAGCGAAACCTCCAGAAATCCCAACGTCATGGTCGGCCAGTAACCCGGCAGCCGGGGCGAGCTGCCTCGCTGGGCGGTTTTCATGGCTTCATGAGCGTCGGCGCGGGCGTCGCGCTCACGCCCGGTGTAGGCGGCGACTGCTGCCCGCAGGCTCAACGGAATCACGAGCACATGGTCACCGCCCAGCTGTTCGGCCCGCTCCACGGCGTCGTTGGCAACGTCTGCGGCATCGCTGAAGCGTCCCTGCCAGATATCAACCCATGTGCTATATCCGGCAACGGCCACTATGTCGCCTTCGGCGCCGCGTTCGACGCAGCGCTGCCGTATGGTATGCATTTGGGCGCGGGCTTCCTCGAGCCGACCCGTGCAGGCCAGTATCAGGGCATTGATGGCGCTGGCGCGGAACGGAATTGGCACGTCGATGTCGGGGTCTTCCAGTTCGAGCGCGCGCCTCAGATCGTGTTCGTCGAACGCTTGTCCATACGTGAAGCTCACCCGCACCCACATCGCGAGCGCCTGACTGGTCAGCGTCGGAAGGTCGAGTCCGTCGGCAACCGTCACCGCTTGGCGCGCGTGTCGCAATGATTCGCCGTATTCGTCGACGTTGAGTTGAACAAACGACAGCATGAGCAGAGTCTGCACCAGCACCACAGGATTGCCTTTGGCGTCGTCGAGCGCAGCCTTCAGTCGATCGGCGGCCTGCAGGAAGCTGTTGTCGTAGATACGCATTCCGGCAAGCAGGTCGAACGCGATTGCCCGAACCGGGCCGGGCGTCATCCCGTCAATGGTCGGCGCGAGAATCGCTTGGGCTCGGTCGGTATCGCCGGCCTGGAAACGGTGCTGGGCCGCCCGTATCCGACGCGATGACGTGTCACCACCGAGCCCAATGGCCAACTCGATCAACTCCGCCGCGGCCGCGGGCGCTCCGCGAGCCAGCGCCGCATCGGCGGCTTCGTCAAGAGCCCGAAGTGTTACTGGATCCGCGCGAGTGGTGGCTAGCCCGAGGTGCCTGGCTTTCAGCTCGGGCAGGGTCACAACGTCGGCCAGCGCCCGATGCATCTTGCGGCGGCGGGCCGGACCGGCGTCGGTATAAACACTCCTCGCTAGCAACGGGTGGGAAAAATGCACCCGATTGCCGTCAATCCTGATGATGTCGTGACTCTCGGGCTCTTCCAGTAGCTCGACCGTCCGCTCGATGCCTGTGCCGGTGGCCCGTGCCAGCAGGTCCACCGTCGGATCGGCCATACAGGCTGCGGCCAGCAACACGTCCCGGGCATCGTCTTCCAGGCGTCCGATCCGGGCACGCACCAGCCCGGCCAACGTCGCGGGCAACGCCGCCTCGGACTCCGGTGACCGGCCGCCGATCGCGCGCGCCAATTCGAGTGCGTAAAACGGGTTGCCGCCGGAGAACTCGGCGATGCGCACCATCGTGGGCCGAGGAAACGACCGACCTAGTTTCTCCAAGAACAGTGTGTGTAGTCCGCCAAGAGTCAACGGACGCACACGAATCCGCACAACGCCGTCGGGCCTGCTGAACTGCAGCCACACCGTGTTGTCGATGTCGGGATCAGTCCGCTCGGTAAGCAACACCCCCACCCGTCCTCGTAGCCGCCGTGTGGCGAAGGCGACCACGCTTTTGCTCGACGAATCCAGCCATTGCACATCGTCGATGGCCACCAGCACCGGGGTGTCCACCGCGAGGCCCTCGACAACGGAGAGGAACGCCGCCGCCACCACCCGCTGGTCGGTGGCGGGGCCACTGCCGTTAGCCCGCAACAGAACCCGTTCAAGCGCAACGCGCTGCACGTCGGGAAGTGCTGTCAGAACGGCTGATTCGACGTCGCCCAGCAGATCGGCCACCGCTGCGTAAGCCAATATCGACTCGGCCTGCCCCGCCCTCGCAGACAGCACCCGAAACTCGCGCTCACGCGCCTGCTCAATCGCCGCCAACCACAGCGTGGTCTTGCCGATGCCCGCCGCGCCTTCAATGACCAATACCGACGGTTGCACACCCGCCGCGATCAGCAAATCAGCTACCGCTCGGTTCTCGACCGACCGGTTCCCCACACTCCCGGCCATGACGCCAATCATCGCACCGTATCAACGCCACACGTAACTTCGCGGATCCGGGTCGGCCACACGTTCTAAGCCGCCTTGGCTCAGCCACTCGATCTGGAGCTACTGCGGACGTACTGCGGACAGGTCGCCCTCTTGAGGCGGTGCTGTCTGGCGTAAATGTGCCCTGACCTGCTTCGCGTTGGTGCCCTCGGTGGGATTCGAACCCACACTGGACGGGTTTTGAGTCCGTTTCCTCTGCCAGTTGGGATACGAGGGCTCTGAAGGTAAGTGGTCGGGCCTCACTACCTTAAAGCAGCCTCCCACCATAGAGGATCGCTGTGGTCATCGGTTCTCACCGCCCCCGCGGTCGCTGGTCGCAGGCGTTCACGACACAATGTCGGTCATGACAGGCCCCACGACCGACACCGACGCCGCTGTGCCGCGCCGGGTCCTGATCGCTGAAGACGAAGCGCTCATCCGACTGGACCTGGCCGAGATGCTGCGAGAGGAGGGTTACGAAATCGTCGGCGAGGCCGGCGACGGGCAGGAAGCCGTCGATCTGGCCGAGCGCCATACGCCCGACCTGGTGATCATGGACGTGAAGATGCCGCGCCGCGACGGAATCGACGCAGCGTCGGAGATAGCCAGCAAACGCATCGCACCGATCGTGGTGCTGACCGCCTTCAGCCAGCGCGACCTGGTCGAACGTGCCCGCGACGCCGGGGCAATGGCCTACCTGGTGAAGCCCTTCACCATCAGCGACCTGATCCCGGCCATCGAATTGGCCGTCAGCCGGTTCAGCGAGATCACCGAGCTGGAACGCGAAGTGGCGACGTTGTCTGACCGGCTGGAGACCCGCAAGCTCGTCGAACGCGCCAAAGGCTTGCTTCAGGCCAAACAGGGCATGACCGAGCCCGAGGCGTTCAGGTGGATTCAGCGTGCCGCTATGGACCGGCGGACCACCATGAAACGGGTCGCCGAAGTCGTCCTGGAAACCCTGGATAATCCCAAAGACGCCTAGCCGTTGCGGCATCGAGTGGGCGGTGACGGCGTCGACTGTGCGCGCAGGGTGATAAAACTTCCCAGATCCCGCCCTCAGTCCACACTGAAAGCCGTCAGCGCACTCTCGACGCCATCAGCGCACACCGCAAGGCGTCATCGCACGCTCGCGCGGAACCGGCTTAGCGGGCCACGATCACCGACGAGCCATGCCCAAACAGGCCTTGGTTGGCGGTGACGCCGACTGTGGCGTTCTCCACCTGCCGGCCGGTGGCCTGACCCCGCAGTTGCCAGGTCAGCTCGCAGACCTGAGCGATCGCCTGAGCGGGGATGGCCTCGCCGAAGCACGCCAGCCCGCCCGACGGGTTGACCGGGATCTTGCCGCCGATGGCGGTCGCACCGCTGCGCAGCAGCGCCTCGGCTTCACCCTTGGCGCACAGCCCCAGGTGCTCGTACCAGTCGAGTTCCAGCGCGGTGGACAGGTCGTAGACCTCGGCCAGGCTCAGGTCCTCGGGCCCGATGCCGGCTTCGGCGTAGGCCGCATCGAGGATCTGATCCTTGAACACCCGGTCCGGTGCGGGCACCGCAGCGGTGGAATCGGTTGCGATGTCAGGCAATTCGGGTAAGTGCTGGGGGTAGCGCGGGGTCACGGTGCTGACCGCGCGCACCGAGGGCACCCCGTTGAGGGAGCCGAGATGCTCGCGGGCGAACTTCGCGCTGGCCACAATCAAAGCCGCCGCACCGTCGGATGTGGCGCAGATGTCCAGCAGCCGCAACGGATCGGCCACCACCGGGCTGGCGAGCACGTCCTCGACCGACGTCTCCTTGCGGAACCGGGCGTTCGGATTCTGCAGGCCATGCCGCGAGTTCTTCACCTTCACCTGGGCGAAATCCTCGAGCGTGGCGCCGTAGAGGTCGATCCGTCGCCGCGCGAGCAGCGCGAAGTACACGGGGTTGGTGGCCCCGATGAGGTGGAAGCGCTGCCAGTCGGGGTCGTTTTTGCGTTCGCCTCCGACGGGTGCGAAGAATCCCTTCGGCGTGGTGTCGGCACCGATCACCAGCGCAACGTCGCAGAAACCGGCCAGAATCTGAGCCCGGGCGCTCTGCAGCGCCTGCGATCCGCTGGCGCACGCGGCATAGCTCGAGCTGACCGGCACGCCGTTCCAGCCGAGTTTCTGCGCGAACGTCGCGCCGGCGACGAATCCCGGATACCCGTTGCGGATGGTGTCCGCGCCGGCCACCAACTGGATCTGGCGCCAGTCCAGGCCGGCTTCACGCAGGGCAGCGCGTGCGGCGGCTACCCCGTATTCGGTGAAGTCGTTGCCCCATTTGCCCCAGGGGTGCATTCCGGCGCCCAGGATGTAGAGCGGTTCGGGCGTACTCATGCGATCCTCCACGCGTATACGACGCGCTCGACGCCGTCGTCGTCGGTGAACAGCGGCATGGTGGTCAGCTCCATCTCCATGCCGACCTTCAAGTCGGCGGCCGGCGTGCCTTCGACCACCTTGCCCAGGACGATCAGTCCCTCGTCGGCCAGCTCCACCGCGGCGACGGCGAACGGCTCAAAGGGGTCCGGGGAGGGGTAGGGCGGGGGCGGCGCGTAGCGGTTTTCGGTGTAGCTCCACAGCGTCCCCCGCGTCGACAACGGGACCGACTCCAATGTGTCGCTGGCGCAGGCCGGATTCGGGCAGTTGTTCTCCCGCGGCGGGAAGACGTAGGTACCGCACTGGGGGCACTTGCTGCCGATCAGATGCGGAACGCCGGCGTCGTCGGTGGCGAACCATCCATCGATCGCCGGTTCTTGGCGGGTGACCTCTGGCACCGGGCCAGCGTACCCAGCGGAAGCATAAAACTGAAACGTGTTGCAGTTCTGCCGCAGGGTCGGTTAGGGCGCATGGCTCGTCACACCGGGTGCATAGAGTGAGAGCCGTGACTGCCACAACAACTGCCAGCGAGGATCAAGCCAAGCCCACGCTGATGTTGCTTGATGGCAATTCGCTGGCGTTTCGGGCGTTCTACGCGCTGCCCGCCGAGAACTTCAGGACCCGCAGCGGGCTGACCACCAACGCGGTTTACGGCTTCACCGCCATGCTGATCAACCTGCTGCGTGACGAGTCGCCGACGCACCTCGCCGCGGCGTTCGACGTGTCACGGGCGACCTTCCGTTCCGAGCGTTACCCGGAGTACAAGGCCAACCGGTCAACGACCCCCGACGAGTTCCGTGGCCAGATCGACATCACCAAGGAAGTGCTGAGCGCACTGGGCATCACGGTGCTCGCGGAGCCGGGATTCGAAGCCGACGACCTCATCGCGACGCTGGCCACCCAGGCCGAAAACGAGGGTTACCGCGTGCTTGTGGTCAGCGGTGACCGTGACTCCCTGCAGTTGGTCAGCGACAACGTGACGGTGCTGTATCCACGCAAGGGCGTTAGCGAACTCACCCGCTTCACCCCCGAGGCCGTGGTCGAAAAGTACGGGCTGACGCCTGCGCAATACCCCGACTTCGCCGCGCTGCGTGGCGATCCCAGCGACAACCTGCCCGGCATTCCCGGCGTAGGGGAGAAAACCGCGTCCAAATGGATCGCCGAATACGGCTCGCTGCAAGGGCTGGTCGATAACGTCGACTCGGTGCGCGGCAAGGTAGGCGACGCATTGCGGGCGCATCTGGCCGGCGTGGTGCGCAACCGAGAGCTCACCGATCTGGTTCGCGATGTGCCGCTGGCGCAAACCCCGGACACGCTGCGGCTGCAGCCGTGGAATCGCGACCAGATTCACCGGCTCTTCGACGACCTGGAGTTCCGGGTTTTGCGAGACCGGTTGTTCGACACCCTGGCCGCCGTCGAGCCCGAGGTCGACGAGGGTTTTGACGTGCGAGGCGGAGCGCTGGAGCCCGGCACGGTCGGGCAGTGGCTGGCCGAGCACGCCGGCGACGGGCGCCGCTCCGGGCTGGCCGTCGTGGGTACCCATCTGCCCTACGGCGGGGACGCCACCGCGCTGGCCATCGCCGCCGCCGACGGGGAAGGCGGCTACATCGATACCGCGACGCTGACTCCCGACGACGACGCCGCACTGGCGGCCTGGCTGGCCGATGCGACGAAACCCAAAGCGCTGCACGAGGCGAAGCTGGCCGTCCACGACCTGGCGGGTCGCGGGTGGACGCTGAACGGCGTCACCTCCGACACCGCGCTGGCGGCCTATCTGGTGCGGCCGGGGCAGCGTAGCTTCACCCTGGACGATCTCTCGCTGCGCTACCTGCGTCGCGAGCTGCGCGCGGAAACACCTGAACAGCAACAGCTTTCGCTTCTCGATGACATCGACGGGGTGGACGAGCAAGCCGTCCAGACTCTGATACTGCGGGCCCGAGCGGTGGTGGACCTGGCCGATGCGCTGGACGTCGAGCTGGACCGCATCGACTCCACCGCATTGCTGAGTGAAATGGAGCTGCCGGTTCAGCAGGTGCTCGCGGACATGGAAAGTGCCGGTATCGCTGTCGATTTGCAGCTGCTGAGCGAGTTGCAAAGCCAATTCGGCGACCAGATCCGCGACGCTGCTGAGGCCGCATACGCGGTGATCGGCAAGCAGATCAATCTGGGCTCACCCAAGCAGTTGCAGGTCGTGTTGTTCGACGAACTCGGAATGCCGAAGACCAAGCGGACCAAGACCGGCTACACCACCGACGCCGATGCCCTGCAATCGCTCTTCGACAAGACCGGACATCCGTTTCTGCAGCACTTGCTCGCCCACCGTGATGTCACCCGGCTGAAGGTCACCGTCGACGGGCTGCTGAACTCGGTGGCCGACGATGGCCGCATCCACACCACGTTCAACCAGACGATCGCGGCGACCGGCAGGTTGTCGTCGACCGAGCCCAACCTGCAGAACATCCCGATCCGCACCGACGCAGGGCGGCAGATCCGGGATGCGTTCGTGGTCGGGAACGGCTACGCCGAGCTGATGACCGCCGACTACAGCCAGATCGAGATGCGGATCATGGCGCACCTGTCCAAAGATGAGGGCCTCATTGAGGCCTTCAACACGGGGGAGGACCTGCACTCGTTTGTTGCCTCGCGTGCATTCGGCGTGCCGATCGAGGAGGTCACCGCCGAGTTGCGCCGTCGGGTCAAGGCGATGTCCTACGGGCTGGCCTATGGGCTGAGTGCGTACGGGCTGTCCACACAGCTGAAGATCTCCACCGAGGAGGCAAAGGTCCAGATGGACCAATACTTCGCCCGATTCGGCGGGGTGCGCGACTACTTGATGGCCGTCGTCGAGCAGGCCCGCAAGGACGGCTACACCTCGACGGTGTTGGGCCGCCGGCGTTATCTTCCCGAGCTGGACAGCAGCAATCGTCAGGTACGGGAGGCCGCCGAGCGAGCGGCGCTCAACGCGCCCATTCAGGGCAGCGCGGCCGACATCATCAAGGTGGCGATGATCGAGGTCGACAAGGCAATCAAACAGGCCGGACTGGCATCCCGGATGCTGCTGCAGGTACACGACGAGTTGCTGTTTGAAATCGCTCCTGGTGAACGGGAACAGGTCGAAGCGCTGGCACGCGCGAAGATGGGTGGTGCCTACTCGCTCGACGTCCCGCTGGAGGTTTCTGTGGGTTACGGCCGCAGCTGGGACTCAGCGGCACATTAGGGCCGTTTAAGGGCGTTATCGGGCGCCCTTGCGCGGCTCGCGAGTGTAACGCCGCCGCGAAAAATCGGCCTGAAACTAGCAGTGGCGTTACATTCGCGGCGAGCCGTGGAGCACCACCCACGCCGGCCGAGTTTGTCCAGCGTGTGCCACGTCGAGTAGCCTCAACAGGTAAATCCCTAATTTGTCCCTACGACCCAACCTGTCCGGAGCAACCCAACAACATGCCGAGTCCCGCCGTCACCTCGCCGCAAGTAGCCGTCAACGACATAGGCTCCAGCGAGGACTTTCTCGCCGCAATAGACAAAACCATCAAGTACTTCAACGATGGAGACATCGTCGAAGGCACCATTGTCAAGGTTGACCGGGACGAGGTCCTGCTCGACATCGGGTACAAAACCGAAGGGGTCATCCCCGCCCGCGAGCTCTCCATCAAGCACGACGTCGACCCCAACGAGGTCGTCTCCGTCGGCGACGAGGTCGAGGCCCTGGTTCTCACCAAGGAGGACAAAGAGGGCCGGCTGATCCTGTCCAAGAAACGTGCGCAGTACGAGCGCGCCTGGGGAACCATCGAGGCGCTCAAGGAGAAGGACGAGGCCGTCAAGGGCACGGTTATCGAGGTGGTCAAGGGCGGCCTGATCCTCGACATCGGGTTGCGCGGCTTCCTGCCCGCCTCGCTTGTCGAGATGCGGCGCGTCCGCGATCTGCAGCCGTACATCGGCAAGGAGATCGAAGCCAAGATCATCGAGCTGGACAAGAACCGCAACAACGTGGTGCTGTCGCGACGGGCTTGGCTGGAGCAGACCCAGTCCGAGGTGCGCAGCGAGTTCCTCAATAATCTACAAAAAGGCAGCATCCGCAAGGGTGTGGTCTCGTCCATCGTCAACTTCGGCGCGTTCGTCGATCTCGGCGGTGTGGACGGTCTGGTGCACGTCTCCGAGCTGTCCTGGAAGCACATCGACCATCCGTCCGAGGTGGTCCAGGTTGGCGACGAGGTCACCGTCGAGGTGCTCGACGTCGATATGGACCGCGAACGGGTTTCGTTGTCGCTCAAAGCAACCCAGGAAGACCCGTGGCGGCACTTCGCCCGCACGCACGCCATCGGCCAGATCGTGCCCGGCAAGGTCACCAAGCTGGTTCCGTTCGGCGCGTTCGTCCGTGTCGAGGAAGGCATCGAAGGTCTGGTGCACATCTCCGAGCTGGCTGAGCGGCATGTCGAGGTACCCGACCAGGTGGTTGGCGTCGGCGACGACGCGATGGTCAAGGTCATCGACATCGACCTGGAGCGCCGCCGGATTTCGTTGTCGCTCAAGCAGGCTAACGAGGACTACTCCGAGGAGTTCGACCCCGCGAAGTACGGCATGGCCGACAGCTACGACGAGCAGGGCAACTACATCTTCCCCGAGGGCTTCGACCCCGAAACCAACGAATGGCTCGAAGGATTCGACGCCCAGCGCGCCGAATGGGAAGCCCGCTACGCCGAGGCCGAGCGCCGGCACAAGATGCACACCACGCAGATGGAGAAGTTTGCCGCGGCCGAGGCTGCCGGGCACGGCGGCAGCGACCAGTCGCCGGGTAACGGCGCGCCTTCGGAGAAGGCCGTGAGTGGGTCGCTGGCCAGCGACGCCCAATTGGCTGCTCTGCGGGAAAAGCTCGCCGGCAACGCATAATCGCGTTCACGGATGCTGCGCATCGGGTTGACCGGTGGCATCGGTGCCGGTAAGTCGGCGCTGTCCGCTACGTTCGCGGAATGCGGCGGGATCATCGTCGACGGGGATGTCATTGCGCGCGAGGTGGTCCAGCCAGGCACCGAAGGACTGGCGGCGCTCGTCGATGCATTCGGTGAAGACATCCTGCTTGCGGATGGATCGCTGGATCGGCCCGCGTTGGCTGCCAAGGCTTTTCGCGACGACGAAGCGCGCGGCGTGCTCAACGGCATCGTTCACCCACTAGTGGGCAAGCGGCGCGCGGAGATCATCGCGGCGGTGTCCGAGGATGCGGTTGTCGTCGAAGACATCCCGCTGCTGGTGGAATCCGGGATGGCGCCGCTGTTCCCGCTGGTTGTCGTGGTACACGCCGACGTCGAAGTGCGGGTGCGACGGCTGGTCGAGCAGCGCGGCATGGCCGAAGGAGATGCCCGCGCCAGGATCGCCGCGCAAGCCACCGACGAGCAGCGACGTGCAGTCGCCGACGTCTGGGTGGATAACTCAGGCAGCCCAGCGGATTTGGTCGAGCGGGCCCATGACGTGTGGAATAACCGGATACTGCCGTTCGCCCACAACCTGAGTGCGCGGCAGATCGTCCGTGCGCCGGCGCGGCTGGTGCCGGCCGATCCGACCTGGCCGGACCAGGCGCGGCGCATTCTCGCTCGCCTGAAGACGGCGTGCGGTCACAAGGCGTTGCGCGTCGACCACATTGGCTCGACCGCCGTGCCGGAACTCGACGCCAAGGACGTCATCGACATCCAGATCACCGTCGAATCACTTGCGGTCGCAGACGAACTCGCCGAGCCGTTGTTATCCGCCGGCTACCCGCGTATCGAGAACATCACCGCTGACGTCATCAAACCCGATGCCCGCAGCACCGTCAGCCGCTACGACCACAGTGACGATTCGGCATTGTGGGGCAAGCGAATTCATGGCTCAGCCGATCCGGGTCGACCGACTAACGTGCATATCCGGGTCGACGGCTGGCCCAATCAGCAGTTCGCTCTGCTGTTCGTCGACTGGCTGACGGCCAACCCCGATATGCGTCGGGACTACCTCGGCGTCAAGCGCGCAGCAGAAAAGAGCGCGGGTGGCGACACCGCGCCCTACGTTGCCGCCAAGGAGCCGTGGTTTCTCGACGCCTACCGGCGAGCCTGGGAGTGGGCCGACTCGACTGGCTGGGGGCCTAGCTGTTGAGCGGTGCGCCGCACTGCAGCACACCGTTCATCGGGTCGGTGTTTCCGGGCACCGGTCGGACGAATTGGTCGACCTGGGCGAAAACATGGTCGTCCACGTCGATCTCGCAGTGCACGTTCGCCGAGTAGGGCCAATGAAGCAAAATCTGCATGCCGGCTTTCTGTGGATCGGCGAGCACCGTGTCGGCCTCGAATACGTTGCCGGGCATCGAGCTCAGGCCGGTACTGTTCGTCTGGTCGCCGTTGATCACGAAGGCGGCCTGGCTGCCGGTTGTCACCCCGTCGATCCTGGCCCGGTAGGCGATGTTGTGGAGGTCCGCCCACGCCGTTGCCGGAATTAACTGAGAGCCAGCCGCAATAACCGTCGCAGCAGCGATCGGCATCCACCTGCGCTTGCTGGAGCTCATAGTTGCTGAGATTACGGCCAGCGTCATCCCGCTGAGAAGGCTGTTAAGGCTGGCAGCGGGGACACCACAACGACATCCGGCCGCCCACCCGACCACGGGCCAGGCGGGTGCCACAGCGCGGGCAGTGCGGGTCCGGTTCGTCGCGCACCCCGGTGAGCCACCGCGGCAGGCCAGGCACCCGGCCGTGTCGCACCGCGGTGCGCAGCACCTGGGTCAGCGCGGCGTGCAAGCCCTTCAGATCGTCGTCGCCCAACTCCGCAACCGGGCGAGTCGGCCGCATCGTGGCCCGCCAGCAGATCTCGTCAGTGAGCAGGTTGCCCGCCCGGTGACTATGCGGGCCGTGGGGCTGCCCGAGGTGCGGGCACTCCCCTGCGAAACGGGGACCCCACCCGCTTGTGGGGGAAGGCGGGCAATCCAGCCGAGCCGGCGATCACCGACACGCGTCGGGACCCTGCGGACCCATCACCTGCGCGTCGTCCTCGTCATCGGCCGGCCATACCCCGCGCAGCTTGCGGAGGTCGGCGTAACGCAATTCGCCTTTGTCCAAGGACACCACCAGCCGCTCGTGCCGTTCTTCTTCAGCACCGTCGGCGGCATAGTACGGATGGCCCGCAATACCGCTGTGTATCAGCAGCGTCGGGCCGTCCGTCGGCAGAATCAGCCACTTGCCATGCCGGCGTGGATCACCGAAGCGGTGACCGGCGAAGCAGCGTCCGAGTCCCTGCGCGGTGGCATTCCGCAGAATGCCGGGATCGAGTACCTTCACGTGCCGAATCCGCCGTCCGGGCAGCGTGCCGGCCAGCTCCCGCCGAAACCCTTCCACGTCAGGCCGTTCAGGAACGAAGATTCGCCAGCCGCCGCAGAGGGCCGGTCAGTGAGCGGGCGTGCCGGGACATGTTCGCCCACGGATCGCTTTGCCCGGCCAGCCGTTTGGGAAGATCGCGGATCGTGAATCCGTCCGCCCGCAACCCGCGAGTGTCCAATTCGTCCCACTCCAGCGGGGTCGCGACCGGGGCACCGGCGCGGGCCCGGACCGAATACGGCGCAACGGCGGTCTGCGCGTACGCGTTGCGCATGATGTCGAGATACACTCGGCCGCCTCGCTTGTCTTTGCGGAGTTCCACGGTGCGGTGCGCGGCGTCATCCGCTACGACCACTTCGGCGACGTCGCGGGCGAATTCGCGAGCGGTGTCGAAATCGGTGTCGGCGCGTAGCGGCACCACCACGTGCAGCCCACGCGACCCGGTGGTCTGCACGTAACTCGCTAGACCGAGGTCGGCCAGCACCCCGGCCACCGCGCGGGCCGTCGCCCGTACCACCGCGAAGTCCCTGTCGGATGGGTCGAGGTCGAAGACCAGTCGGTCGGGACTGTGCAGCCGGCTCTGCCGCGATAGCCACGCGTGCAACGTGATGCAGTTCTGGTTGGCCATCCATCGCAACGCTTCTCGACGTTCGGCCACCGGATGCACCACGGTGCCGCCCTCTTTGGCGACCTCGACTCGGCCCATCCAGTCTGGCAGCGAATCGGCGAAATCCTGCTGGACGAACCCTTGTTCGCCGATGCCGCGGGGAAACCGCTGCACGCTGAGCGCCCGGCCGCGCAGGTGCGGCAACATTGTGTCGGCCACTTCGCTGTAGTAGGCGACGAGATCGCGCTTGGTGATCCCGTCGGCGGGAAATAGCACCCGGTCCGGGTGGGTGATCTCGACGTCAATGCGTGGCATCAGCGTGTCTCCCGTACGACGTCGGCAGGGTCCTTGTCGGTACGCAGGCCTTGGTAGCGCGGATGGCGCAGCTTTCCGTCGCGTGTCCACTCGGTGAATCCGATCTGAGCCACCATCTCCGGGCGCACCCAGTGGGCGCCGGTCTCGTGCGCCAGTCCGCGGCTGAACGGCGGTGTCTCCTGTTCAATGGCCGACAGCCGCGTGTGCGGGCTGCGCAGCGTGGCTTCGTCGAACCCGGTGCCCACCTTGCCGGCGTATACCAGGTCGCGGCCCTCGTAATAGCCAATCAGTAGTGCCCCCAACTCGACCCGGCTGCCTTTGGGGCTGGTGTAGCCCCCGACGACGAACTCCTGGTCGCGGACGCACTTGAACTTCAGCCAATTGGTCGAGCGGCGGCCCTCATACCTCGAGTCGGCCAGTTTGGCGATCACTCCTTCGTCCCCACGCCTGCATGCGGCCTGGTAGGCGGCAATGCCGTCTTCGACGCGATGAGTGGTGTAACGCAGCGGACCGCTGAAGTCAATCGCGCTGCCCAGCAGTCGTTTACGCCAGATTAGCGGCAGATCGGTGGTGGACTTGCCGTCCAGATGCAGCAGGTCGAAGAGGTAGTAGAAGATGCGAATTCGCGACGCCCGGGCCATCTCGGGGTCTGTGATACCCAGGCGTCCCTGTAGCCGGGCGAAGCTGGTACGGCGTCCCTCGAACGCCACGACCTCGCCATCCACGACGAACCGAGTGGTGCGCTGGGCGATGAGCGCATCAACCAACTCCGGGTAGGTTCCGTTGAGCGGCTGGCGATTTCGCGACAGTAGCCGGACCCGGTCGCCGTCGCGGAACGCCAGACAGCGCATTCCGTCAAACTTGCGCTCGAATATCCAATTCGGGTCGCAGAACCGCTTCTCGGTCAGGGTGGCCAGGGTGGGGGCTCGCCAGTCGGGCACCGGCTCGTCGTGCAGGGTTTGGCGCACCGAGTCGGGCAGACCGGCGAGATCCGTCATGACGATTCATCCAGGTCGTCCAGTGTGCGGCCGGACAGCACCGATTCTTCCCCGCAAGCGGGTGGTATCCCCAGTTGGCTTCGCACCGGCTTGCGCCGCGCGTCGGCGTCCTCGTCCTTGCGTTTGACCAGCAGCCACGTCTCGTCCTTACCCCCCCGGATCCGGGTGAGTGCGTAGCCGCCGCGTAGCTTCTCGCCATGTAAGTAGAACGAAAGGTGGCCGCGTTCAAGGCCTTCGGTCATGTCATGCCCGGTCGCGTTGGTGTAGGTGCCGCGGTCCCAGACAATGACGCCACCGGCGCCGTACTCGCCTTTGGGGATCACGCCCTCGAAAGTCGCGTACTCCAGCGGGTGATCCTCGGTGCGGCGCGCCATCCGCTTGTCCTTTGGGTTTGTCGAGGGCCCTTTGGGTACCGCCCACGACACCAGGACGCCGTCGATCTCGAGGCGAAAGTCATAGTGGTCGCTGCGCGCCGCGTGGTGCTGGATGACGAAACACGGCCCATTATCGCTTTCGCGGCGCTTTCGGCCCCGTCGTCCAGATGGCTCGGGACTGCGGCCGGACCGGCGTTTGCGCCGGTATTCGCTCAAGGGCATGCCAGAAAGGTACCCGTCCGCGAGATGCGGAAACGCACGGTAAAGGCTGATTTGCTCCTTATTTCGCGCGTTCGGCGCAGTTTGTTTATGCGCGCGACGATGCCGTGGGGGGTTCAGCGGTGGTGTCGTCCACTAGATAGCGTTCTTCCACGGCGCGGAGGAGCTGGTGGCGTATGCGTTCCAGGTCGGCTGCGTGACGGGCCAGCACCTCGTCCTCCCAGGCTGCCACCTGCTTTGCGAAGTCCCTGTCGGCGATGGTGTCGTCCAGCCAGCGGGAAAAATCCCCGCGGTCCAGATGGTATTGCAGTGCTCGTTGATCGAGATGGCTTACCACAGTTCGGAATTCCTGCATCGTCGCGGCCGGATGGATGGATTGGCCATCGGTCGTATGGAAGTAGAACCGGCGCTCATTGGGCAGGCGGACATCGGCATATTTGTGGCGGTGCCGCACGTGGCCGGTCTGGCGGTCGGCGATGGTGAACGCGCGAGGTGGCCCGCCGCCGAAACTCACCGTAGCCCGGCGTACCAAAGCCATATTTGCCCCGGCGGCGGTAGTGGTGAGGGTCAACAACACATCAGTGCTGTCAATCTCGTGGGCGGGCAGTGAGGCCGGTGCCAAAGATGACAACACATAGCCGCCGCGCCGTGCCCAGTGTGCTTCCTCATCGGTGCCGAGGAGATGCGCCTCGTCGTAAATCACCCAGTGCGGGAATCCGTGGTGTTCGCGGTGCGCCTCGGCGGTCGACCGCAGTCGGTGCAGATACTCGATCTCGGCCGGCTCGGCGACCCCCGACATGTCCACCACCATGCTGGAATGCGGATGCAGCCCGTTGACCAGTTCGGTCGGTTCGGGAAGGTGGTCGCGGCCATCAACGAGCTGCACTTCGCTGAGCTGCTCTAGTTGCACGTGGTCGCCTTCGGGGTCGATGACCAGAACGCAATAGTGGGCCAGGATCCATCGCTCCGCCATCAGGCCGACCAGGTAACTTTTCCCCGACGCGGCGGGGCCGGTAACGAGGATGCGGCCCTGACTTCCCGGAACGCGGGCGGGGGTTTGGTCGTCGAAGGTGCCGATGTCGACCCACCGCCGCGGCGGGCAGAAGCGTTTCGCTCCACTGAGATACGGGCTGACCAGCAGCTCGGCGACGCCGGCGCCGTCTGCTCCGTCGAGGACCAGATCGGCGTGTCGCCGCACAGACCGGATAGCATCGGCCACCGCGGCGCCGATCTCCGCGACACCGAACAGTGCCAAGTCGTTCTCCGCATCCCCGACCGCTACGGTGTTGTGTGGGGAGAGATTCATCTCGGCCAGTACCGCGCGCAGCCCGGTACCTTTGGTGATGCCGGCCGGCAGCACCATCAGGGCATCCCGGTTTCGGACGATCTGGCAGTCGAGTCCGAGCTCGCCGATCACCTCGACGACGGTCGCGGCGTGTTCGCCGTCGATGGCCACCAGCACCTCGCCGCGGCGGTACGGCACTGCACGCTCAGCGAGTGCATCGTCGAGGCTGCTGTCCACCGGCTCGGCCAGCGCACATGCGTGTCCTCCAATCACTTGCACCGCGCCGTTTTCCAGCACCAGCGCGTCGAAGTGGCCGGCGATCTGGGGGAACTCGGCCTGCAGTTCCGCTCCGATGCGGCCGGTGACCAGCACGAGCGTCAGCCCCTTGTGCCGAACTTGGTCGATCGCCTCCACCGCCTGGGGCGATAGCTGGCCGCGCGATGCCAACGTGCCGTCGAGGTCGACGGCAACCACTTGGAAAAACGTCACAGCCCGTCTCCAATTCTCTTGGCGGCCACGGGGTATCAGCGGACCCCTGTTGAGCTGTTCCTGTGCAGGGGTTTGCGGTCAGCCGCTGCGGCCATGGTCGATCAGCAACGACAGCGATGTCGTCACCGCAGCTCTGCCCAATACCGCTGAACTTAGGGTGCGGGCGCGCTGATCTGTAGGGCCGTTGGACCTTGATTCGTAAACGGAACGGGCGCCGCAGACACACCGATCGTGGACAGCTAAGCCCCGCGCCAGGTGAGCTCCATGCCGTTGCCGGCCAGCCAGCGGGATAGGTCATAGCCGTTGCGGGCCAGCCCGTCGACGGCATTCACGGCGCGCCGCACCGCCCGCTCGGCGACTTCCGGAGTCAGCAAGCCGTGGCGGACGGCGTCCAGCAGCTCGTCGATATCGGCCAGACCCGCCCCGGTCCCGGTACGAACCTCGATGTCGAGGTAATGGTCTTCGGAACGCCACGCCTGTGGGCCAGGCGTGTATTCGCCCACATCGAGGTAGTAGTCCTGATCGCGTTCATGGCCCGGATTGAAGTGGAACACCGTGGCGCGCAGGCCTAGTGACGGCAGCAGCCACGACTCGAGGTAGTGGAACTGGGCCCGGTCGGGAGTGGGCCGGGCGAGGTAGAGCCCCCACGGGTGTACTACGTACTCGTCGACGGCCCGCACAATGCCTTTTGGATCGGTGTTGGTGCGGGCGAGCAGGTCGAACGTCTCGTGCTTCGGTGGATGGATAGCGTCACCTCACTGGGTCAACGGCGGAGCCGGATCTTCCACCGCACAAAGCCGCCATAGAACAGCGACAATGCGGCCAGCATGCCCATGTCCAGCAGCCAGATCTTCGATGTGTGCTGCCAGAACCGGTCCTCGGGGACCAGCGAACCGGGCACCAGGGTGCGCAGGTCGACCGTCGACGCGGCCGCGGCGTAGCCCCAGCGCGCGGGCATCGTAAAGGACAGCTGGTCGAGCCCGAGCCGGCCGGTCACCGGAACCATCCCGCCGCACAGCACCAGCTGCGCCATGACCGACACCACAAACAGCGGCATGATCTGCTCACTGGAGCGAACCAGCGACGAAATGGCCAGGCCGAGGATTGCCGAAGCGACACAGGTGGCGGCGACAGTCGCAAACAGCTCGAACGTGGCCGCGAAAGTGGAGTGGCCCAGCAGCACGGCGCCTCGGGTCGGCGCGCCCTTGCCGATCACCACGATCATGGTGGTGATCGCCGACTGCAGTACCGCGAACCCGCAAAACACCGCGCTCTTGGCGAGCAGGTAGGCCGTGGTCGACAGACCGACCGCTTGTTCGCGCTGGAAGATGGCACGTTCGCCGACCAGGTCGCGGATCGTCAGCGCGGTGCCCATGAAGGCCGCGGCGGGCAGAAGCAGGCTCAGTATCTGCGCCGATTCGTCGGGCGTGCCGGCGTGCGGGCCGGCGACGTGGAATCCGGTGTTGCCGGGAACGGTCAGTGACAGCGCACCCAGGATGAATGGCAGCAGCGCCAAAAACACGAAGTAGGCGCGGTCGGCGACGACCAAGCGGACCTGCCGGCGAGCGATCGTCGAGATTTGGCGCCGCACGCTGGTATGAACCGGTTCGCCCAGGTCGCCCATCTCGTCGGCCTTGGCCGGCATGAGTTTCTGGGGTCGCTTCTGGGCCTCAATCTGGGCCAGAAAGCGTCTGTTGGCTTCTTCGGGGTCGGCGCCCACCTTGGTGAAGATTTTCGCCCAGTTGGTCGTTCCCATCGCCTCACCGATCTGGTCAGGCGGGCCGCAGTAGGCCGTCTTGCCGCCCGGTGCCACCAACAGCAGCTGGTCGCAGACGTCAAGGTAGGACAACATATGCGTCACCACGATCACCACGCGACCGGCGTCAGCCAACTGGCGCAGCATCGTCATGACTTGGTGGTCCAGCGCCGGGTCCAGACCCGAGGTTGGTTCGTCGAGGATCAATAATGACGGCCCGGTGAGCAGTTCCAGTGCCACCGAAGCGCGTTTGCGTTGACCGCCGGACAGCTTGTCGACTCGGGTGTCGGCGTGTTTGGTCAGATCGAGTTCTTCGAGTACCTGGGCGACCACCTTGGCGCGGTCGGCTTTGCTGGTGTCGGGCGGCAGCCGTAGTTCGGCGGCGTAGCCCAGCGCCTGGTTCACCGTCAGCTGGCGGTGCACCACGTCGTCTTGCGGGACCATGCCGATCCTGCTGCGCAACGACGCGTATTCGGCATGGATGTCGTGGCCCTCGAAGGTGACCGAGCCGGAACTGGGTCGCGCGTAGCCGGCGATCAGTCTGGCAAGCGTGCTCTTTCCGGCACCTGAGCCGCCGATAACGGCGGTCAGGGTGCCTGGCCTGGCGACCAGTGAGATGTCGTCCAGCAGTTGTTTGCCGTTGTCGACGACGTACTTGACCCCGCGCACCTCTAGACCGCCGGTGCGCGTCGCGGCCTCGCTGCGCGGGATCAGGGTGCCATCGCGGAACACCAGGTCGACGTTGCCGATGGTGACGACGTCGTCCTCGGTCAAGATCGCCGACCCGACCCGGGTGCCGTTGACGAAAGTTCCGTTGATGCTGTCGTCCCGGATCTCGGTGCCGAGCGGCGTCTGCACCAAGGTCGCGTGCTGACGCGAGGCCAAGACGTCGGAAATGACGATGTCGTTGTCGGCGGCGCGACCAATCGTAGTGGCGCCGGCTTTGGTTACCGGCGATGACGAGCGCGGCGTCAGGAACTTCACCATTCTCGTCGCGAGATTCGACACGTCGGCCGTGTTGGCGTCGATCACGGTGGCTTCGACGGACGGCGCCGAGTCCGGCAAGGCTGCCGACCCAGTGTTACTCCCGGCGGGCGGTGTCGGGTGCGACCTGGCAACTGACCCGGCGTTGACCACGGTCAGCTCCTCGGGTGGTGTCCCACGCGGTGGCACCCCCGGCGCAGATACCCGCCGTGGCGGTGGCGGCGGCGCCTTGCGGGGCTGCGAAACGGGATGCCTCGGCGGGGGTGGCTGCTGCGGCGCCCGCCGTGGTGGTGGTCGTTTAGGCGGCATTTGGGGCGGCGCTAGGTTGGGGCCGCTGCGAGCGGGGCTTCCGGACTGGGCTCTGGGCTGGCTCCCGGTCTGCCCACGCGGCGGCGAAGGCGGCTGCGTGGGATTCGTCTGCTCTGGGATCGCGGACCAGGCGAGAGTGGGAGGCCCGGAACCCGGCGTCGACCTCGTCTGGGGTGGCCGGCTGGTCTGCCCCTGCTGCGGTCCGATCGCGAAGGTCAGCCGCGGTCCGTGCGGATTCCCGACGTTGATGCTCTGGCCGTCGTGGATGTCGATGACCGGCATCCGGTAGCCGTTGACGTAGGTCCCGTTCAGTGAGCCGTTGTCGATTGCCAGCCATCGGCCTTGATCGAAGCGCAGTATCAGGTGCGCGCGGGAGATCCGCGGATCCGCGATGCGCAAGTCGGCGTGCACATCGCGTCCGATGACCACCTCGTGGCCTGCCGCGAAGGAACGTTGGGAGCTGTCGTGCCGAATTGTCAGGACAGGCGGGGCGGGTCGACTCACTACTCAAGTATCGGTCCGCGGAGTGAGTGGGCTCTATGGGACTCGCCTGTGACTTCGCTTTGTTTCGATTTGATCGCTCATAGCAGTTTCATAGCGTGCTGAGACCAATCGCCCACTCGGATCCGGCATTATTCGAAACGTGGGGGTGCAAAGAGAACTATGTCCGGACGCGCCGAGCACACACCCGTGCCGGCCCAGAGCACCGAGACGAAGCAACGGGCCCCAATCCCGATGCGAACGCCCGGGGTGTTCCGCCCGCATCAGGTTGCGGCGATACCCGCAGGTAGTGCCGAGAAATGAGGGGGCAAGCATAGATGGACGAGCACAGCGGAACTACCCGGCGCCTTGATGCCGGGCGACGGTTGCTGAGCAACCCGCGTCTGGCCCGTGAGGCCCTGCGGGCGGGCTTTCACTCGCTGCCCTCAGCGACCGTCGCGCACCTGTTCCGCCGCGTTCCCCCGATCAGCTCGACCCCGAACGCGGAGCCCGAGGCAGCAGAGCACCACAGCGAGGCCAGTGGGTCGCGTCTTGCGGTGGCCAACGGTGCACCATTTGCCGGCTACACGATCTTGCGGCCGCTGGGCTCCGGCGGCATGGCCGAGGTCTATCTGGCTTTGCATCCCAGGTTGCCGCGTCGCGATGTGATCAAAGTCCTCGCCGAGGCGGTCACAGCGGATCGCGAATTCCGCGAGAGGTTCAACCGGGAGGCCGATCTCGCCGCAACGCTTTGGCACCCGCACATCGTCGGCGTCCACGATCGCGGCGAATTCAACGGTCAGCTCTGGATCTCCATGGACTACGTCGAGGGCACCGACGCTGCCCGACTGGTGAAAGAGCGCTACCAAGACGGGATGCCGATCCTTGAGGTGTGTGCCATCCTCCAAGCAGTAGCGGGCGCGCTCGACTACGCTCACGATCGCGGCTTGCTGCACCGCGACGTCAAGCCCGCCAATATCCTGCTCACTCATCCCGAGGACGGGGAACGTCGAATTCTGTTGGCGGACTTCGGTGTAGCTCGTCACCTCGGCGACATCAGCGGTATCACCGAGACCAATGTCGCGGTAGGAACAGTCGCCTACGCCGCGCCCGAGCAGCTGACGGGTGCCAACATCGATGGCCGGGCAGACCAATATGCTTTGGCCGCAACGGCGTTTCATCTGCTCACCGGTGCGCCACCGTTCCGGCACTGCAACCCGATCGCGGTGATCAGCCAGCACCTGCACGAGGATCCGCCCCGGCTCAGCGATTACCGCCCGGACTTGGCGCACCTCGACGATGTGTTCTTCAAAGCCCTCGCCAAACAACCCGGAGAAAGGTTCGAGCGGTGTCGGGCGTTCTCCGCCGCCGTCAGCGAGCAGTTCGACGGTGTCGCCGACGTCAGTCGGAGCGCTGAACCCCGTACAGCTTCGGTCACGCCGCCCCGGCGGCGCGGGCCCCGCGGCGTCATTGCTGCAATGAACCACCGGTTTTCGTCAAGGACCCGCTGGGCGACCGCGCTGGTATGCGCGGTGCTGATCGCCGTGGCGGCGACCTGGTCGGTTCTGTACTCCTTCCAGCCGGACAGTCCGCAGGCCAACCCAGCACTCGCGGCGAGACCTTCCGCCCCTGCCCCCAGCGCTGCTCCTACCACCTCTGGGCCGGTACTCAACGGCACATACCAATTGACCTACAACCAGACCCAGCGGACCACCAACGGCGTCCCGATCCGTCACGACGGAGCCGCCACCAACTGGTGGGCTTTCCGTTCGGCGTGCACCACCAATGGGTGCGTGGCCACTGGGACTCAGCTGGACGATGCCACCCATCAAGTGGCCAGCACCACCGATGGCGGCCAGACCGACGTCCTGCGTTTCGTCGGCGGATATTGGCAGGGCACGCCTCAGCAGCAGCGGGTGGGCTGCACCCAGCCGAACGGACAAGTCCGAGCCACCCAGCAGGAGACCATCGCCTGGTCGTTGGTGCCGCAAGCTGACGGCACGCTGCGCGGCACGCAGACCGAGACCGTTCTCAGTAATGAGTGCGGCGCACAGGGAGCGGTCGTGCGAGTACCCGTGGTGGCCACCCGGGTCGGGGACGTGCCACCGGGCGCGACCTTGGCCGATCCCGCACAGGTGGCCAGCACCACGAACGGGCCGTCCACCCCGGCGTCGCCTCCCGTCCTCGGCGGGTTGTGCAGCGACGTCGACAAAGTCGCCTACGACCCGACCAACAATGAGCAGATCGTCTGTGAAGGCAACACCTGGGGCAAAGCCCCCATCACGACTGGAGTTCACGCCTCCGGTAGCTCGTGCGATCGGCCGGGCACCTCGGTGTTCGCCATGTCCACCTCGAACGACGGCTACTTGCTCCAATGCGATCCGGTCACCCGGACGTGGACCCGTCCCGCCGGATAACCCCGGACGGCCGGCGCCGGGCCACTTGTCGGGGACTGGCTTTACCCTGGTGGCATGGCTTTCGCCACTGAACATCCGGTAGTCGCTCATTCGGAATACCGCGCCGTTGAGGACATCGTGCGCTCCGGCGCGCGCTTCGAGGTGGTCAGCCCGCACGCTCCGGCCGGCGACCAGCCGACCGCCATCGACGAGTTGGAGCGGCGGATCGTGGCTAGGGAGCGCGACGTGGTGCTACTCGGCGCCACCGGCACCGGGAAGTCGGCCACCACCGCTTGGCTCATCGAGCGGCTGCAACGGCCCACCCTGGTGATGGAGCCGAACAAGACGCTGGCCGCCCAGATGGCGAACGAACTGCGAGAGATGTTGCCACACAACGCAGTCGAGTACTTCGTGTCGTACTACGACTACTACCAGCCGGAGGCCTACATCGCGCAGACCGACACCTACATCGAAAAGGACAGCTCCATCAACGACGACGTCGAGCGGCTGCGGCACTCCGCGACGTCGTCGCTGCTGTCGCGCCGCGATGTGGTGGTGGTGGCCTCGGTGTCGTGCATCTACGGCCTGGGCACACCGCAGTCCTACCTGGACCGCTCCGTCGAGCTGCGGGTCGGCACCGAGGTACCTCGCGACGGGCTGCTGCGGCTGCTGGTCGACGTGCAGTACACCCGCAACGACCTGGCCTTCACTCGCGGCTCGTTTCGGGTGCGCGGCGACACCGTGGAGATCATCCCCTCCTACGAGGAGCTAGCGGTCCGCATCGAGTTCTTCGGCGACGAGATCGAGGCGCTGTACTACCTGCACCCACTGACCGGCGAGGTGATCCGCCAGGTCAACTCGCTGCGGATCTTCCCGGCCACCCACTATGTGGCCGGTCCCGAGCGGATGGCTCACGCGATCTCCACCATCGAGGAAGAACTCGCCGAGCGGCTCGCCGAATTCGAGGCCCGGGGCAAACTGCTGGAGGCCCAGCGACTACGGATGCGTACCAACTACGACATCGAGATGATGCGGCAGGTCGGGTTCTGTTCGGGTATCGAGAATTACTCCCGCCACATTGACGGCAGGGGCCCCGGCTCGCCGCCGGCGACCTTGCTCGACTACTTCCCCGAGGATTTCCTGCTTGTCATCGACGAGTCGCATGTCACGGTGCCGCAGATCGGCGGCATGTACGAGGGCGACATCTCGCGCAAACGCAACCTCGTGGAGTACGGCTTCCGGCTGCCGTCGGCGTGCGACAACCGGCCGCTGACCTGGGAGGAGTTCGCCGACCGGATCGGGCAGACGGTGTACCTGTCGGCCACCCCCGGCCCATACGAGCTCAGCCAGTCCAGCGGTGAGTTCGTTGAGCAGGTGATCCGGCCGACCGGTCTGGTGGACCCGAAAGTGGTGGTCAAGCCGACCAAGGGGCAGATCGACGACCTGATCGGCGAGATCCGCAAGCGTGCCGACGCCGACCAGCGGGTGCTGGTGACGACGCTGACCAAAAAGATGGCCGAAGACCTCACTGACTATCTGCTGGAGATGGGCATCCGGGTGCGCTACCTGCACTCCGAGGTCGACACGTTGCGCCGGGTGGAACTGCTGCGCCAGCTGCGGCTTGGCGACTACGACGTGCTGGTGGGCATCAACCTGCTGCGCGAGGGCCTGGACCTGCCCGAGGTGTCGCTGGTGGCGATCCTCGACGCCGACAAGGAAGGCTTCCTGCGTTCGTCGCGCAGCCTGATCCAGACCATCGGCCGTGCCGCCCGCAACGTCTCCGGCGAAGTGCACATGTACGCCGACACCATCACCGACTCGATGAAAGAGGCCATCGACGAGACCGAACGGCGACGGGCGAAGCAGATCGCCTACAACGAGGCCAGCGGCATCGACCCGCAGCCGCTGCGCAAGAAGATCGCCGACATCCTCGACCAGGTCTATCGCGAGGCTGACGACACCGAATCGGTCGAGATCGGCGGGTCGGGACGCAACGCGTCCCGGGGCCGGCGTGCCCAGGGCGAGCCCGGCCGCGCGGTCAGCGCCGGTGTGTTCGAGGGTCGCGACACCACCAGCATGCCGCGCGCCGAACTGGCCGACCTGATCAAAGATCTCACCGCGCAGATGATGGCCGCCGCCCGTGATTTGCAGTTCGAGCTGGCCGCGCGGTTCCGCGACGAGATCGCCGACCTCAAGAAGGAACTGCGCGGGATGGACGCCGCCGGCCTGAAGTGAGGCACGGCGACAGGGGATTACCTCATACGGTGTAGGTGTGACGGACACGGCCAGCTGGCGCGAGCTGCTGGGCGCCAAGTATCTGGGTACGTCCGTCGTGCTGGCCGGCGGCGTGGCGCTGTACGCCACGAACGAGTTTCTGACCATCAGCCTGCTCCCGAACACGATCGCCGAAATCGGCGGCAGCCGCCTCTACGCATGGGTGACGACTCTGTACCTGGTCGGGTCCGTGGTCGCGGCGACGATGGTCAATCCGATGCTGCTGCGTGTCGGGGCGCGTTCGTCGTACCTGATGGGGCTGACCGTATTCGGCATCGCCAGTCTGGTGTGCGGGGCAGCTCCCAACATGGAGGTTCTGATAGCCGGACGCGCCCTGCAGGGGGTGGCCGGCGGCCTGCTGGCCGGCCTTGGCTACGCCGTCATCAACGCCGCTTTGCCCCACTCGCTGTGGACCCGCGGCTCAGCACTGGTGTCGGCGATGTGGGGCGTCGCCACGGTGGTCGGGCCCGCGACGGGTGGCCTATTCGCGCAGTTCGGTTTATGGCGGTGGGCCTTTGTCGCGATGGCGATGCTGACCGCTCTGATGGCCATGTTGGTACCGATCGCCCTGGCCGCGGGCCGGGTCGACCCGAGCGCCGCGACACCGAAGATGAGGGTGCCGGTGTGGTCGCTGCTGCTGATGGGTGCTGCGGCGCTGGCGGTCAGCGTCGCGCAGATCCCGCACAACATCATCGCGACCACTGGGCTGCTTACCGCCGCTACGGTCCTCGTCGGATTATTTGTGATCGTTGACTGGCGGATGCACGCAGCGGTGTTGCCGCCCAGCGTGTTTGGTCCTGGACCGTTGAAGTGGATCTACCTGACCATGGGGGTGCTGATGGTCGGCGCGATGGTGAACACCTACGTGCCGCTGTTCGGTCAGCAATTGGCACATCTGACGCCGGTGGCGGCCGGATTTCTGGGTGCGGCGCTGGCGGTCGGCTGGACGGTCAGCGAGATCGTCAGCGCATCGCTGGAGAACCCGCGAGCGATCGGGCGGGTGATCGCGGCCGCACCGGTGGTGGTGGCGTCAGGTCTGGCGCTGGGTGCCATCACCCAGCGCGATAACGCGCCGGTCGGGATTGTCGCGCTCTGGGCGCTGGCATTGCTCGTCGCCGGGATCGGGATCGGGATGGCCTGGCCGCATTTGTCGGTGCGCGCAATGGATTCCGTCAACGATCCGGCCGAGGGCGGCGCGGCCGCCGCGGCGATCAACACGGTGCAGCTCATCTCTGCGGCATTCGGCGCCGGCCTGGCCGGTGTCGTGGTCAACACGACCCAGGGCGGCGAAGTGATGGCGGCCCGCTGGTTGTTCGCGGTATTCACAGGGGTCAGCGCTGCCGGTGTGGTGGCTTCCTATGGCGCGATCCGCGGCAATCGCCGCTCGGCGCGGCGAGTTGATGACCTGAGCTGAGCTCAGTCCGGGTCGTCCTCGGCCCGAAGTACAGCGGAGACGCCGTCGACATCGGCGAGTACCCGTGTCGCGTTGCTTACCTTGGCGCCCGACAACGTCATCGTTACCCCAACCTGATCGCGTTCGATATCGTGCGGGTCCGCGTCGAGCTCGGTGAGCTGCCATTTTCGCTGCCCGCACGTTCGCAGCAGCTGCCGCAGCACACCCCGGCCGCTTTCGTAAATGATGTGCAACCGGACCGTCCCGCGCAGCCTCGCAGTGAGCTGACGCTCCACCACACTGAAGGCGAGCGCGCTGACGAAGTGCAGAGCCACGACGGCGGTGGCGAGCAACATCAGGCCGGCGCCCGCCGCCATGCCGATGGCGGCCGATTCCCAGACCGCCGCCGCCGTGGTGAGCCCGTGCACCGCACCGCGTCGGGTGATGATGATCCTGACGCCCAAAAAGCCGATGCCCGAGACGATTTGGGCCGCAACACGGGATGGGTCCAGCTCAATCCTGCCTGCGGACAAGACATCGCCGAAGCCGTACTTGCTGATTAACAGGATCAACGCCGAAGATGTGCCAATGATGGTCTGGGTGCGTAGTCCCGCGCTCTTGCCCTGGATGGTTCGTTCCAGGCCGATGAGTGTCTTCAGCCCGAATGCGGCGAAAAGCTCGATGAGGTGTCGGCCGCTCTGCACAGCGCCACCGAACAGCGGGTCGGCCAGCCAGATCTGCATGTCGCCAAGCTAGCCCAGCAGCCGGCACCTCGCTTGCCCGGTGGCGCGGAATTTACCGCGTCGATTTGACAACCTGCGAGTAATGGAATTGCCAACGCTCGACAATGTGGAACCCGAGGTAGCTCGGGAATCGATACGCCGGGGCACGCCCGAATTTTCCCGGCGGCAACGATTGTCCGGCTTGATGATCGGGCAGTGACTTGTCTTTATCGGTGACGGTCCAGATTGTGGAGCATTTGTTGATCTTGGCCGTCACCAGCCAGACCGCGACGTGACCGTCCCACAGCCAGCCGACCTCGGGTCCGTAGGCACCCCGTTCGACGTCGATCAGCGATCGGTAGGCCGCCGGCCGGGCCGCGAGCACCGATCGGATCGGCCCGGGTTTCCAAGGCGCGGTGTTGTCCACCATCAGACAGTCCCCGGGTGCGGCATGGGAGCTGATCAGATCGGCCACCTGGCTGTAATCCCAGCCCTCTTTGGCATACGGCCAGCGTTGAATGAAGAGGTAATCCGGCACTGCCGCGACGGCGAACAGCAGCACGACACCGGCGATGGGCCATGGTTTGCGGGCGATCGTAACGATGCAGACGGCCAGGACGACGGCCATCGCGGGCGTTGTGAGGATCAGGTAGCGCGGGTAGTAGATCGGTTCGTTGATGGCCGAGTAGATGACGACGAGGCCGGTGGGAATGACGATCCAGGCTGCGCAGATGATCAAAAGGCTGCGCATCTCGCCTGCCGGAGCTCGCAGGCCCGTCAGCCGTGCCACGATCGCCGCGACGATGAGGACGGCGGAGAGAACAGCGAACGGAACGCTGTGGTCGAAATATTGCCGCAGGATGATGTCAAAGGCGTAATGCCAGCTGACGGGGTAGATCCAGTTGACCTGCCCTACCTGGCCATGGGCGAACACGATGAACGGCGTCATGATCCCGATGGCGACGGCCGAGGTGACAGCCCACCAAATGACCGGAGATTTGCGGGATTTTTTAGGTGCCAGCAACGGCAGCATCGCGGCATAAACCAGCACCAAGAGGATCAGGTTGAGACTCAGCAAAATCGACAGCATCAGCGCCAGCGCGTAGCACAGCCACAATTGCGGTCTGTTGCGCCGGACCGCGGCGACGAGCAACACCGTCAGCCAGACGGCCGCGGCAGCCGCGATGGCATACGGGCGTGCTTCGATACCTGCCCAGGTGGTGCGCGGCAGAATGGCGAAGACAGCACCCGCGCAAACGGCGGTCGGGCGCGGCGTGAATTGCCTGGTGAACACCGTGACGCCGGCGGCAGCGGCCCCAATTGCCAGACTGCTGGGAACTCGCGACCAAAATTCGGTCGGCGGAAATATCGCGAACCAGCCGTGCATCAGCAGGTAGTACAGGCCATGCACGGCATCGATGTGACTCACCAGCCGCCACAGCTCGGGCAAAGTCCGGCTCGCTGAAGCCGATATCGTCGCTGCCTCGTCGAACCACAGCGAAGGCCTACTGGCCCAGGCGCCGCTGATAACGGCGGCCGACACGGCAATCACCCACGGGTCGAGCAACCTGCCGCGCGGGCGGGCGGGCGCAGGCTCGTCAACGACGTCCGGGGCGCCCTGCTCAAGGGTGGGCATAGACATGATGCCTGTCACTGTAAGGCCCACCTGATGAACCTGGTCACAAGCCGTCCCGCCGGCGGGCGGTAAGCTGGGCGGCGCCAGCCCAAAGCATTCGCGTTGCGCGCCCGCATTTCACGAAAAGCTGGGCAATGCAAGGCTTTCCACCTTGGGCGTGAGCACTCGAACGCTTTATCATCGGGAAAATTGTCCGTTGATGAAGCGTTGGCCCGCAAATGCTGGTCGCGCCACGCCACGCTGAGTCGCTAATCTGCCCCCTTTGCATCCGGCAAACGCGATACTGTCTTGGGTTGGCTGACCAACCGAAACTGGGAGGGTAAATGAATGCGTATCGGACCGTGGTGGTCGGGACCGACGGCTCGGATTCATCGATGCGTGCGGTGGATCGGGCGGGCCAAATCGCCGGGGCCGACGCCAAGCTGATCATCGCGTCGGCGTACCTGCCCCAGCAGGAGGACACCCGCGCCGCCGACGCACTGAGGGAAGAAAGCTACAAGGTGTCGGGTACCGCCCCGATTTACGCGATTCTGCAAGACGCCAAGGAGCGGGCGCACGCGGCCGGTGCCAAGAACGTGGAAGAGCGACCCGTGGTCGGCGCTCCGGTCGACGCGCTGGTGCACCTCGCCGAGGAAGAAGAGGCCGATCTGCTCGTTGTCGGCAATGTCGGTCTGAGCACGATTGCGGGCCGGCTGCTGGGATCGGTGCCGGCCAACGTCTCGCGCCGAGCCAAGACCGACGTGTTGATCGTGCACACCACGACTTAATCAGCCTGCCGGCCGGGGCGTGAGGGCTACCTCCGCGGCACCGCCGGGCGCGACGACGTAGCGTTCCCCAGCCTGCTGCCCGTCCTCCCGCCGCCCGATCGGCCAGGCCTGCTTACTGTCCCATCGATTCCCTGGCCCAAAGGGCCATGTAGCGCATGAGCAAATCGCGCTCCATCGCCAACTCGGCGATCTGCTTGCGCAGATCGTTGATCTCGTCGCGTAGATTCTGGCTCAACGGGCCCTCGCCACCTTGAGCAGGCTGATCCGGCCACGTCGCCTGGCCGTGTGTGCCCTGGTGCAGGCCCGCCTCGCGAGCCACCTGCGGTATCACCGTGGGAGGGGGGCCGTATCGGGTACTCGTCCCGCCGCCGGGTTGCGCGGCCCCGCCGCCGGGTTGCGCGGCCCCGCTGCTGCGTTGCGCGGCCCCGCTGCTGCGTTGCGCGGCCCCGCTTCCGCGTGTGGCGGCCCAGCCACCGCCCGCCGCGCCGCCACCACCTGCCGCGGCGGCCATGAGGCTCCCCGGCAGCATCCCGCCCGACCCGGGTCCCAGTCCATCTAGCTCGGCTTCCGGCAAACCGACCAGGGTGGGTGCCGGCAATGCCATGGCCGCACGGGTGATCGCCGGTGGCGCCCCGGCCCAGGTCGGCGGCACCGACAACCCACCGATCGATGCCGCCCGGCCCAAGCCCGCCAACACTCCGGTACGGCCCAGGCCCGCCGACGTTCCAGTACTGACCAGTCCTGATGTGCCTGGCGCGCCGGCGCCCAAGAGGCCCGCCGCGCCCAGTCCCGGGCCGCTGCGTCACCAGCCTCGGGCACGCCATTCGTCGAGGTGCGGACGCTCCACACCCAGGGTGGTGTCGTCACCGTGTCCGGGGTAGACAACCGTGTCGTCACCGAAACGGTCAAAAATCTTCGTCTTCACGCCGGTGAAAAGTGATTCGAAGTCTGCCGGTTTTGTGGTCCGCCCGACGCCCCCCGGGAACAGGCAGTCGCCGGTGAACAGCTGCGTGACCTTGCCCGTCGCGGGCCCGTCGAGGGCCAGCGCGATCGATCCGGGCGTGTGCCCGCGCAGGTGGACGACGTCGAATTTCAGCTTGCCGATTTGCACGGTGTCGCCGTTGGCCAGCAAACGGTCCGGTTTGACCGGCAGCGGGCCGGCGTCGATCTTGTGCGCGGCAGTCGGCGCACCGGTGGCCTCGGCCACCGCCGCCAGCGCCTGCCAGTGGTCCCAGTGCTGGTGGCTGGTCACGATCAGCGAAACCTTCGGGGCGTAACGTCGGACCAGGTCGATGAGGACATCGGCGTCGTTGGCGGCGTCGATCAGCAGTGTTTCTCCGGTTGCCGAACATGTCACCAGGTAGGCGTTGTTGTCCACAGGGCCCACCGATGCCTTCAGGATCGTGGCGCCGGGCAGGGTGCGGCGGGCCGCGGTACCAGGGTCGACGTGTCCGGTGTAGTTGTCGTCCACGGCAGTCATAGCGGTCACGTTACTGGTCCGCGATTGCTTGTCGGTATGGGCACATAGCATGGAATGCGCCGTGCGCAATAACCGCTTTAGGCAAGCGAGAGTTTCATCGAGAGGGGCAGCGTGGCTGACCGCCTGATCGTCAAGGGCGCCCGTGAGCACAACCTGCAAGGCGTCGACCTCGACCTGCCGCGCGACTCGTTGATCGTCTTCACGGGGCTATCCGGATCGGGCAAGTCGTCGCTGGCCTTCGACACCATCTTCGCCGAAGGCCAACGCCGTTACGTGGAGTCGCTGTCGGCTTACGCCCGCCAATTCCTGGGGCAGATGGACAAGCCGGATGTCGACTTCATCGAGGGTCTTTCTCCGGCAGTGTCGATTGACCAGAAGTCGACCAACCGCAACCCGCGATCCACCGTCGGAACGATCACCGAGGTTTATGACTACCTGCGGCTGCTCTACGCACGCGCGGGCACCCCGCACTGCCCGATCTGCGGTGAGCGGATCGCCCGCCAGACGCCGCAGCAAATCGTCGACCAGGTGTTGGCGATGCCGGAGGGCACCCGATTCCTGGTGCTGGCTCCGGTGGTTCGCACCCGCAAGGGAGAGTTCGCCGACCTGTTCGAAAAGCTCAACGCCCAGGGCTACAGCCGGGTGCGGGTCGACGGCGTGGTGCATCCGCTGACGGATCCGCCGAAGCTGAAGAAGCAGGAAAAGCATGACATCGAGGTGGTGGTGGATCGCCTCACCGTCAAGGCCACCGCCAAGCAGCGGCTCACCGATTCGGTGGAAACCGCGCTGAACCTGGCCGACGGCATAGTGGTGCTGGAGTTTGTCGATCATGAACCGGGGGCGCCGCATCGTGAGCAACGGTTCTCCGAGAAGCTGGCCTGCCCCAACGGGCATGCGCTGGCGGTCGACGACCTGGAGCCACGGTCGTTTTCGTTCAACTCGCCCTACGGCGCCTGCCCCGAGTGCACCGGCCTGGGAATCCGCAAGGAAGTCGACCCCGACCTCGTGGTGCCCGACCTCGATCGCACGCTGGCCGAGGGTGCCGTCGCGCCATGGTCGACGGGCCACACCGCGGAGTACTTCATCCGGATGATGGCCGGGCTTGGTGACGCGTTGGGATTCGATGTCGACACGCCATGGCGCAAACTGCCGGCCAAGGCCCGCAAGGCGATTCTCGAGGGGTCCGACCAGCAGGTGCATGTGCGGTATCGCAACCGGTACGGCCGCACCCGGTCCTACTACGCCGATTTCGAAGGCGTGCTGGCGTTCCTGCAGCGCAAGATGGCCCAGACCGAATCCGAGCAGATGAAGGAACGCTACGAAGGCTTCATGCGTGACGTGCCCTGCCCGGTGTGTGAGGGCACCCGGCTCAAGCCAGAGATCCTGGCGGTGACGCTGGCCGCGGGGGAGCGCGGTGCGAAGTCCATTGCCGAGGTCTGCGAGCTGTCGATCTCAGACTGTGCGGAGTTTCTCAACGCGCTCACCCTTGGTCCGCGCGAGCAGGCGATCGCCGGACAGGTGCTCAAGGAAATCCAGTCGCGGCTCGGCTTTTTGCTCGATGTCGGGCTGGAGTATTTGTCGCTGTCCCGCGCTGCGGCCACGCTGTCCGGCGGTGAGGCCCAACGCATCCGGCTGGCCACCCAGATCGGGTCCGGCCTGGTGGGCGTGCTCTACGTGCTCGACGAGCCGTCCATCGGACTGCACCAGCGCGACAACCGTCGCCTTATCGAAACCCTCACCCGCTTAAGGGATTTGGGGAACACGCTGATCGTCGTAGAGCACGACGAGGACACCATCGCGCATGCCGACTGGATCGTCGACATCGGCCCGGGGGCCGGCGAGCACGGTGGCCGCATCGTGCACAGCGGAACCTACAGCGAACTGCTGGCCAACGAGGACTCGATCACCGGCGCCTACCTGTCGGGCAAGGAGAGCATCGAGATCCCCGCGATCCGGCGTCCCGCCGACCGGCGGCGTCAACTGACCGTCGTCGGCGCCCGCGAGCACAACCTGCGCGGCATCGACGTGTCGTTTCCGCTCGGTGTGCTCACCTCAGTGACGGGCGTGTCCGGGTCCGGCAAGTCGACACTGGTCAACGACATCCTGGCCGCGGTCCTGGCCAACCGGCTCAACGGCGCTCGGCAAGTCCCGGGCCGCCATACCCGGGTCACCGGGCTGGACCGCTTGGACAAGCTGGTACGGGTCGACCAATCGCCGATCGGCCGCACCCCGCGATCCAACCCGGCTACCTACACCGGGGTGTTCGACAAGATCCGCACGCTGTTCGCGGCCACCACCGAGGCCAAAGTCCGTGGTTATCAACCCGGCCGATTCTCGTTCAACGTCAAGGGCGGTCGCTGCGAGGCGTGCACCGGTGACGGCACCATCAAGATCGAGATGAACTTCCTGCCCGACGTGTATGTGCCGTGTGAGGTCTGCCAGGGTGCCCGTTACAACCGGGAAACCCTTGAAGTGCACTACAAAGGCAAGACCATCTCCGAAGTGCTGGACATGTCGATCGAGGAAGCGGCGGGGTTCTTCGAGCCGATCACCGGCATTCACCGCTATTTGCGCACACTGGTCGACGTCGGCCTGGGTTATGTCCGGCTCGGCCAGCCCGCGCCGACGCTGTCCGGTGGCGAGGCGCAGCGCGTCAAGCTGGCCGCAGAACTGCAGAAGCGCTCGACCGGGCGGACCATCTACATCCTTGACGAACCCACCACCGGATTGCATTTCGACGACATCCGCAAGCTGCTGAACGTCATCAATGGCCTTGTCGACAAAGGCAATACGGTCATCGTCATCGAACACAATCTGGATGTGATCAAGACATCGGACTGGATCGTCGACATGGGTCCGGAAGGTGGTGCCGAAGGCGGAACCGTTGTCGCCGAGGGCACTCCGGAGGACATCGCCGCGGTGCCGGAAAGCTACACCGGAAAGTTTCTCGCCGAGGTCGTCGGCCGCGACGGCACATCGGCGCGCGCGCCGCAGGGTCCCAACCGGGGCCGCAAAGTCAGCGCCTGACCGGGCTGCCACGGCGCGTCGAGTCTGCGGTCACGGCGTCGAGCCTGCGCTCACACGGCCACGGTTTCGCGAGTTTTCCCGCCCTGGTCGCAGAATCGATCAGCTTTCCTCGGAGCGCATTGATTCGCGGATCTGGGCCAAGCGCTCGGCTGCGGCGCGCTGGCGCTCCTCGTACTGTTTCTCGACGGACTGGCCTTCGGACGACTCGGCGTCGAGTTCCGCGGCACCCTGTGCCGTCGCGTACCGGGTTTCGATTTTCTCGCGGACGGATTCGAAGGTGGGCACACCGGCGCTGTCGTACCCGGGGTCGGGTTGGGTGGCGTTGGGAGTTCCTGGTTCGTCGGGCATGCCGCCACGCTACTTCGGCTCTGTGTCTTTCGGCGGCTGGCGTTCGAAAGGGCGCACGAGTGTCAGTGGTGTGCTCGCCCAGCGTGTCCACGCACTCCACGGATTGCAGTGCCGTGCAAATATCGCGCGCCGAACGCGCGCAACGGGTAGCACAAGCGGCTACTTGGTAGCGGTGTTGGAATGCTCAGCTGTGACCACCACCGGGCCCGCAAGCACGGCGGGACGGGACGCGCCGGGCAGCGGAGTCCGCGGAACCCCCGGCGTGCCCAGCTGGCCGGCCAGCCACGGCAGCGCGGCCACGAAGGCTCTGTCCGCGAATGGCCAGTCGTGCTTGCCCGGCTGGGGTAGCACCGCGCAGTCGATGCCGTTGGCACGGCCAAGCGCGCATAGCGAATAGGCGGCCGCGGTCTGGTTGCCCGGGTTGGCGGCAGCGTCCCGACTAGCGAGACGCATTGCACCGGTGTCGGCGATCGCCAAGTCGCGGCGTGGTACCGGCGGGCCCTCCGAAGAGATCGCGAACCACCCGGCCACTCCGCTGTAGGGCCCGTGCCGGTTGATCACGGTAGTCGGATCGAATGCCGCCCACGCGTCGGCGTTTCCGCCGAACAGCCTGGTGATGGTTTGCGCCTTGTTCCCTGCATTCGGCGAGAAGTCACCGGCGACGTCGACAAACGCGCTGAACATCTCGGGATGAATGACGGTCAGGTCCACGGCGCAGGTCCCCCCATAGACCAGCCCGCAATGCCCCAGTTGGACCCGTCGGGGCTGACGCCGAAATTCGAGATCATGTAGTGAACAACGTCTTTGGTCAGATGGTCGGCCGCATTACCGCGAACTCCGTTGACGCATTCGGTGTCGTTGTTGAACGCGCCTCCGGAGTCCACGAACACCAATACCGGAGCCTTGCCGTGATGCGCGGCCGCGAAGTCGTCGATCGTCTTGACCGCGTTGCCCGCACGCGTCCAGTCCGCGGGTGTGTTGAACTGCCCGCCGATCATCATCACGGTCGGCAACGGTGGCGGTCGGCTACTGGCAAACCACTCAGGCGGCAGATACACGAGCTCGCCGCGGTGCTTGAAGTGTGATGCGTCCGAGGGGATCACCACCGGTATTACGCTGCCATGCGGTGGCCGGTTTCCCTTGGCGGCCATCGCGGTAACGGTGGCCTGGTCGGACTGATCGGGCAGCGGACCAGAGGTCAGTTGGCTCCACGCGGACTGCACTGTGGGGAAGTAGCCAACCCACAAGTTGAGCACCAGCGCCGCGCTGAGCAGGCATAACGGCGCGGCTAGCAGCGCCGCGCCACGCCGCCAGCGGGGCGCGCTGCGCCAGCCCAGAACCAGCACCGCCGCAGCCATGCCGGTCAATGCGATCCACAGCCACAGCGCGGACGGCGCAGGTTCCTCGGAGAGACCGCGGTCGACGATGTACCAATGCGTCACATAGGCCGCAGTACCCCCGACCAGGGCGGCCACCGGCAGCCACACCGTCCGCCAGCGTCGCGAGCGCCAGCCGACGGCCAGCGTCAACACGACCGCGGTGACCACCTGGATCGCCGTGGGGATCCAGCCATGCATCAGAGAGGTATGACTACTTGCCAGCAACTGCGCCGCGGCATACGGCGTCGACGCTGTCACGTAATACATTGTGATCTATTGTTAACCATCCCGGAACATATTTACCGAATGTTCGCTGTGGACTAGCTGGGACCCCCAGCCCTCCGCTAGTGCGGCTTGGCCAGCGGGAATGGCATTGTCTCGCGGATGCTGCGGCCCGTGATGAGCATGACGACGCGGTCGATGCCCATCCCTAGCCCGCCAGTGGGCGGCATCGCGTACTCCATCGCTTGCAGGAAGTCTTCGTCGAGCTCCATCGCCTCGGGGTCTCCGCCGGCGGCTAACAGCGACTGTTCCTGCAGGCGGCGCCGCTGCTCCACCGGGTCGGTGAGCTCGCTGTAGGCGGTCCCCAGCTCGATACCCCACGCCACCAGATCCCACCGCTCGGCGACGCCGCGTTCACTGCGGTGCGGCCTGGTCAACGGCGAGACGGATGTCGGAAAGTCGATGTAGAACGTCGGTTGCTCGGTCCGGTCCTCAACCAGGTGCTCATACAACTCCAGCACCACCGCGCCGGCATCCCAATGTGCGCGATAAGGAATGTGTGCGGCGTCGGACAGCTTGCGGAGAGCGGCCAGCGAGGTGTCAGGGTCGATGTGTTCGCCAAGCGCTTCGGATACCGCGTTATACACGGTCTTCACCGGCCAGAGGCCGGAGATATCGACCGGTTCGAGGCGGGCGGCGGTGCCGTCGGTGTCAGTGCGGGGCCGCATCACGGTCTGCTCACCGTTAGCGGCTTGGGCGGCGTTCTGGATGAGCTCACGGCAGCCGTCGATCCACACCTTGTAGTCGGCATGCGCCTGGTAGGCCTCCAGCAGGGTGAACTCCGGGTTGTGGCAGAAGTCGACACCCTCATTGCGGAAGGCGCGGCCCAGCTCGAACACCCGCTCCACGCCGCCGACGCACAACCGCTTCAGGTAGAGCTCCGGCGCGATGCGCAAGAACAGGTCCATGTCATAGGTATTGATGTGGGTGACGAAAGGCCGGGCAGTGGCTCCGCCGTGGATCTGCTGCAGGATCGGGGTCTCGACTTCGATGAATCCCTTGGCGAAGAGCGTTTCCCTGACCGAGCGCAAGACGGTGCTGCGGGCCTTGAGCAGCTCACGCGACTCGGGATTGATCGCCAGGTCGACGTAGCGGGTCCGCACCCGCGCCTCCGGGTCGGTCAGCCCCTTCCACTTGTTCGGCAACGGCCGCAGGCATTTGCCGATCATCCGCCAGTCGCGCACGATCAACGACCGGGTCCCGTTTTTGCTGAAGCCCATGTGTCCGGTCATCTCGACCAGGTCGCCGAGGTCGATGGCCGCAGTGAAATCGGCTGTCCGGCCGTGCTCCAGGTGTGAATTGTCCAGCAGCACTTGCATTTCCCCCGACCAGTCACGTAACTGGGCGAACATTACGCCGCCGTAGTCGCGTATCCGCAGTATCCGGCCGGACACCGAGACGGTTTCCTGGTCGTCTGCGTCTATCGCCCGGGCAATCGTGTGACTGGGCGGAGAACCCACCGGGTAGGCGTCAATGCCGTTGCGCTGCAATATTTTCAGCTTGGCCAGGCGTACCCGCACCTGCTCGGGCAGACGGGATCTCGATTCCTCCGCGTCGGTGCCGTCTCCGCGTTGCAGCCCGCTCACGTCGGGCGCCGACCCGTCGTGATGCAGCAGCCCGGACTCCGCCAGCCTTGGTGGTACAGCGGGGTGGTGGCCGGTATGCACCTTTTCGCGCCGCCGACTGAACGGCAGGACGAGGAAACCCTCGGCGATCACCGAGGCGACGCCCACCCGGGGAATCAACCGGGCGTCCTCGTAGCAGGCGTAGCGGGGAATCCATTCAGGTTGGTATTTCATGTTCGAGCGGTACAGCGTCTCCAGCTGCCACCACCGCGAGAAGAACAGCAGCAACCCCCGCCACAGCCGGGCAACCGGCCCGGCGCCGAGTTGGGCACCCTGTTCGAACGCCGACCGAAACATCGCGAAATTCAGTGAAATACGGGTGATACCAAGGTTTTCAGCGTTCAGGGCGAGCTCGCTGACCATGAGTTCGATAGTGCCGTTGGGGGATTGCGGAGAACGGCGCATCAAGTCCAAGGAGACGCCGGTGGTTCCCCACGGGACCAGCGACAGCATCGCGACGACCTTGCCGTGGTGGTCTATGGCCTCGACCAGCAGGCAGTCCCCGTCAGCTGGATCGCCGAGTCGGCCCAGCGCCATGGAAAAGCCGCGCTCGGTTTGGGTGTCGCGCCAGGCGTCGGCGCGTGCGACGGTGTCGGCCATCTCGTCGGCGGAAATGTCGCGGTGCCGCCGGATGCGCACCGTCAGACCGGCCCTGCGCGCCCGTGTCACCGCCTGGCGCACCCCGCGCATGTCCGGGCCGGACAACTTGAAGTCAGCGGTCCGCAAAATGGCCTCATCACCCAGCTCGAGTGCGTTGAGGCCGGCCTCACGAAATGCCCGAGCCCCCTGTGAACTGGCGCCCATGACACCGGGCGCCCAGCCGTAGGTTTGGCACAGCCCCAACCACGCGTCGATGGCCTGCGGCCAAGCCCTCGGGTCGCCCACCGGGTCGCCGCTGGCCAGGCAGACGCCAACTTCGACTCGGTAGGTGATGGCGGCGCGGCCGCTATGGGCGAACACCACCGACTTGTCGCGACGGGTGGCGAAGTAGCCCAGTGAGTCGTTCTTGCCATACAACTCGAGCAGCCCGCGGATGGCGGATTCATCCTCACCGGTCAGCGCGTTTTCGGCGCGCTGGGACTGAAACAGCACCATCGTCGCCGCGATCAGCGCGAGCGCGCCGAACAACCCGAAGATTGCGTTGAGGAACACGTGCGGCCTGCCGGTGAACAGGTCGGGATCGGCGAGGGCGAATCCGACCACCCGGTTGGCCACATAGGGTAAGCGGTCCTGGCGTGCAAGCGATCCGGGGAACAGCTCGACCAGACCCCAGCGACAACAGGATTCCGATCACATCCCCGACGACCAGCACCGCGGCCGCTTTGAACAGTGCGGCTTTGCGGACCTTGGCCCAGAACTCCCGATAGGCCAAGACCAGAAGGACGATCGCGACGATGTGCACAGCGAACCCGAGGTTCTCGCCGAAGGTCTCGGCTGCGGTGTTGTCGCCCGCGGCGATGTCGGCGGCGTTCAACCCCGCGGCAAGGATCATGTTGCCGAGCAACAGCAGCCAGGCAATGCGTTTGCGTGCGGTCAGAGCCGCGGCAAGCAATGCCAGCACGAACGACCACGCGATGCTGGTGTCAGGGAAGTTGAACAGGTAGTTGTTGATGAATTCCCGCGGGACCTTGATCAGCCCACCGGATCAGCGGTGACACGCTGGCCAGCAGTGACAGGGTGGCGATGACGCCCACGGTCCAGCCAGCCGCCGCCGGTACCCAGCGATACCGGGAGCTCGACCGGCTGCCCGAACGAGGCCTCGAACGAGGCGTTGCGAGTGTCACAGACCGCGAGGATATTCCCTCAACCCGTGAAATGCCTGGCGAAGCGCCAAAAGACGCCAGGCGCAGTTAGTCACGTTTGCCGAACTGGTGAAATGCGCGCCAGACGCACGTCCGAGGCCCGTCCGGCCGCCGAAGTGCTGGAAGACGCCTCATGGCTGCTAAACTAATGCCTGCGACCATCCCGGCGAAGGCCAGGGACAGTAAGTGGAGTCCCACTCCCACCGCTAGCCACGAGATTCCTTCAAGGCTCAGCGGTCCGGTCACAGGCATTATGTAGTGCCTGTTCCGCGGGTAGCGCGGGCGGCTGAGGCCGTGATCGGTCGGCATTGGGCCCTGCTTGTGCAGGGCTTTTTTGCTGATGGTGTGTGTTTCCACCGCTGAATCCGGACGGGCCCGGGCACTGGTCGTGACTGGACGATCAGAAGCCCAACAAGGGAGGCCCCATCAGCACTGAGACCCGCGTCAACGAGCGCATCCGCGTACCTGAAGTCCGATTGATTGGCCCAGGGGGGGAGCAGGTAGGCATCGTGCGCATCGAAGACGCACTGCGCGTCGCCGCGGACGCCGATCTCGACCTTGTCGAAGTTGCCCCGAACGCCAGACCGCCGGTCTGCAAAATCATGGACTACGGCAAGTTCAAATACGAGGCGGCGCAGAAGGCGCGCGAATCCCGCCGGAACCAGCAGCAGACCGTCGTCAAAGAGCAAAAGCTGCGTCCCAAGATCGACGATCACGATTACGAGACCAAGAAGGGTCACGTGATCCGCTTCCTGGAGGCGGGATCGAAGGTAAAGGTCACCATCATGTTTCGCGGACGTGAGCAGTCGCGGCCCGAGTTGGGCTATCGATTGCTACAGCGGCTGGGCGCGGACGTCGCCGAATACGGATTCGTCGAAACGTCGGCCAAGCAGGACGGGCGCAACATGACGATGGTGCTGGCACCGCATCGCGGCGCGAAGACTCGCGCCAGGGCGCGGCATCCGGAAGGACCGGTGGCCGGGTCGGCACCCGATTCCAATGCGGCCAGCGACACCAAACCTTCACCGAACTGACCTGACAGCAGAACTGCAGAACTGAGGAAACATGCCCAAGGCCAAGACCCACAGTGGGGCGTCGAAGCGGTTCCGGCGCACCGGGACCGGAAAGATCGTCCGCCAGAAAGCCAATCGCCGGCATCTGCTCGAGCACAAGCCGACCAAACGCACCCGGCGGCTGGACGGCCGCACGACGGTTTCAGCCAACGACACCAAGCGGGTCAACTCGCTGCTGAACGGCTGACCATCGCGCCGGATGACCAGCTGGTACCGGCACCTGAACATTTACGTCTGAACGGAAGTAGGAACATCCATGGCACGCGTAAAGCGGGCGGTCAACGCCCACAAGAAGAGGCGCAGCATCCTGAAGGCCTCGAAAGGCTATCGCGGCCAGCGATCCCGGCTCTACCGCAAAGCCAAAGAGCAGCAGCTGCATTCACTGAACTACGCCTTCCGCGACCGTCGTGCGCGTAAGGGCGAGTTCCGCAAACTGTGGATCTCGCGGATCAACGCGGCCGCGCGCGCCAACGACATCACCTACAACCGGCTGATCCAGGGCCTGAAGGCTGCGGGTGTCGAAGTGGACCGCAAAAACCTCGCCGATATCGCGATCACCGATCCGGCGGCGTTCACCGCGCTCGTTGACGTCGCCCGGGCGGCACTGCCCGAAGACGTCAACGCCCCCTCGGATTCGGGAGAGGCTGCCTAGACCGGCGACGATGCGGGCCGATGTGCGGGCCGAGAAGGAGCCGGGCAATCAGCACAGCCCCGCGACGATGCAGGCCGTGCTCACCGAACGCTCGGCCAAGGTCGTCGCAGCGGTCAAATTGCATCGTCACGTCGGCCGTCGGCGGGCGAGACGATTTCTCGCCGAAGGGCCGAACCTGGTCGAGGCCGCATCCGTTCGCGGGCTGGTCCGGGATGTATTTGTCACCGAACTGGCGGCGCAGCGGCACGCGTCATTGCTGGCCGCCCAGCAGTGCCCGGTCCACCTGGTCAGCGAGCGGGCCGCAAAAGCATTGTCCGAAACCGTCACTCCAATGGGTTTGGTAGCGGTTTGCGAAATGCCGGCGACCCGGCTAGAGGATGTGCTGGCCGACTCGCCCCGGCTGATCGCGGTTGCTGTCGAGATCAGCGAGCCGGGCAATGCGGGCACGGTAATTCGCATCGCCGACGCCATGGGCGCGGGGGCGGTGATCCTCGGTGGGCATAGCGTCGACCCGTACAACGGCAAGTGCCTGCGTGCTTCGGCCGGCAGCATGTTCTCGATTCCGGTTGTCGTCGCGCCCGACGCCCACGCCGCCGTCGCCGCGTTGCACGCCGCCGGGCTGCAGGTGCTGGCCACCACCGTGGACGGCGAGACACGCCTCGACGAGGCCGAGCAGCTGCTCGGCACGCCGACGGCCTGGTTGTTCGGACCCGAATCACACGGTCTGCCAGCTGAAATCGCGGACGAAGCAGACCACCGCGTGCGCATCCCGATGTCGGGTGGCGCTGAGAGCCTGAACGTAGCCGCCGCCGCGGCGATCTGTCTGTACCAGAGCGCGCAGGCTCTGGGCGTGCTGAAGCGGTCTTAGGCGGCTTTCGTGCCGCGCCCCCTGGCAGGCCGCAGGCCGGTCAGCGAGAGCGTGGTGTGCACCAGCGAGCCTGCACGCTCTATGAGGATCCGGGCGGGGCGGGAAGGACGGGGTGGAAAGTAGTGCATCGGTAGTCCGCGCCGGTCACGCGGCGGCGCCACGAATGCGGGTGCCTCGACCAGCGGTGCGTCGCTCGGAACCCTTCCCTCGGCCCGGCGGTAAGCGGCCAGCGCGCGTGGGTGCAATCGGATTTCGTCGGGGACCGCCAGGAAAGCCAGCTCGACCATCTTGCCGAACAGGCGCAGCAACACCTCCTCGCCGGGTGTCCAGCGCATTCCCGCCTTCTCGCGAACCGCGGGCTCGAATAGTCCCGCCGCGATCCAGCGTTGACCGGCCACCAACGGCTTGAACAACTGGTCCCAGATCGGCGTCGGCATCAGAACGAACTTTGGTTTGGGTATCCGCATCTGGAAGATGTCCAGGGTCGCCTGATTGATTTCCAGCTCGTCGCGGCAGACCCGATCCCAGAACTGCTGGAATTCCTCCCACGATTTGGGCACCGGCCGCATGCTCATCCCATACATCCGGTACCACTGCACGTGCTCGTCGAACAGCTGTCGCTTTTCGGCCTCGGTCAAGCCTCCGCAGAAGTACTCGGCCACCTTGATGACGAGCATGAAGAACGTGGCATGCGCCCAGTAGAAGGTTTCCGGGTTCAGCGCGTGATAGCGGCGCCCGGTGGCGTCAACTCCCTTGATGGTGCGGTGGTAGCCCTTGATCTGCTGGCCGGTCCGGGCCGCCCGATCGCCGTCGTAGACCACGCCCATGATCGGGTACACCGACCGGGCCACCCGCTGCAAAGGCTCGCGCAGCAGGATCGAATGCTCCTCGACACCCGCGCCCAGCTCCGGGTACATGTTTTGGATCGCGCCGATCCACACACCCATCATTCCGGTGCGCAGATCGCCAAAATACTTCCAGGTGAGCGAATCTGGTCCGAGCGGCTCAGCGGATGTAGTCGATGATGTGGCAGTCATCACAGGCTCCTACTCCTAACTGCGCTCACGATAACTTTGACAACGCACGTTGTCTACGATTTCGGCGAATGGCGCGAAATGGTGTTATCGAGTTTCCACATGGGCGTGGCGACGTCGTGATCAGGCCGTTTGCTGCGAGGTGTGACACAAACAGGGCGACCGTCATTGCCCGCGTCTGCCGAAACCACCTACCCTTGCCAGGGTGGAACTCGCGCCTCGCGATCCGGACCCGGGCGAGCCCGAAGAAACGGTAACTACGGTGGCGCCCCCCGATTCACGACGGCGTTCCCCGGTGTCGGTACACGGTGCGGCGCAGTGGTTGCATACGACAAATCACAGCCCGGGGGTGGTGGCGTTCATCCGGCGGGCGCGACGGTTGTTACCCGGTGATCCCGAGTTCGGCGACCCGCTGTCCACCGCGGGTGAGGGCGGTCCGCGTGCTGCGGCGCGAGCCGCCGACCGGCTGCTGGGGGACCGCAATGCGGCCTCGCGCGAGGTCAGCCTGGGTGTGTTGCAGGTGTGGCAGGCGTTGACCGAGGCGGTTTCCCGACTGCCGGCAAATCCGGAGGTGACGCTGGTATTCACCGACCTGGTCGGCTTCTCGACGTGGTCGTTGCAAGCCGGTGACGATGCGGCCCTCACGCTGTTGCGCCAGGTGGCGCGGGCCGTCGAGCCGCCGCTGCTCGACGCCGGTGGGCACATCGTCAAACGCATGGGCGACGGAATCATGGCGGTGTTCCGCGATCCGACGGTCGCTGTGCGGGCGGTACTGGCTGCCAAGGAGGCGATGAAATCGGTTGAGGTGGCGGGCTATACACCGCGAATGCGAGTCGGTATCCACACCGGGCGGCCGCAGCGGATGGCCGCGGACTGGCTGGGCGTCGACGTCAACATCGCCGCGCGGGTCATGGAACGCGCCACCAAGGGGGGAATCATGGTGTCAAGCTCGACGTTGGACCTGATACCGCAAAGCGAACTGGACGCATTGGGCGTCGTCGCAAAGCGTGCACGTAAACCCCTGTTTACGCACAAGCCCACCGGCATACCCGCAGACTTGGCGATATATCGCTTGAAGACTCTTAGGGAGTTGACAGCGTCTGATCACAGTTCCGAAACAAATTAGCGGACATAATGGAGGGCAATGACTGGGGGCATCTTGTCCCGGCTCGCCCGGGTCCAATTCACCGTTGGGTATGTGGCAGTTCTGCTTGCCGTCAGCTGCGCCATCCTGGTGCTTGGCCCGCACGCACATGACGTAATCGTTCAGCGCGCCAGCACCAACCTGCACAACCTGGCCCACGGACACCTGGGAACCCTGCTGGGCAGCGCGCTGGTCGTCGATGCTGGTCCGCTCTACTTCTGGTTGCCCTTCCTGACGTGCCTGCTCGCACTTGCGGAGCTGCATTTGCGCACCATCCGGCTGGTCGTGGCGTTTGTCGTCGGCCATATCGGCGCGACGCTGCTGGTGGCCGCCGCCCTTGCCGCGGCGATCGAGTTCGGCTGGCTGCCGCTGTCGATCACCCGAGCCAGCGATGTTGGGATGAGCTATGGCGCCCTCGCGGTGCTCGGAGCGATGACGGCGGTGATTCCCCGGCGCTGGCGGCCTGCTTGGGTCGGTTGGTGGGTATCGGCGGGCATAGCCTCGGCGATCATCGGTGCCGATTTCACCGATGCGGGCCATACCGTCGCCGTGATCCTGGGCGTGCTGGTGTCCGCCCGGTTCAAGCAGCCGATCCACTGGACACCGGTGCGGTGCCTGATGCTGGCGGCGTCCTCCGGGTTCGGGTTCCTGCTCCTGGCTCACCACTGGGGGACAATGGCTGCTGCGCCGGCGTTCGGTGTCCTGGGCGCGTTCGCGGCCTACAAGATCGCCCAGCTCAGCAGGGCGCGCAGTTCGCTGCCGGTTTTGGTACCGGACGACGAGGACACGCTGACCGGTCCCCAGCCGGTCACGACCGGATAAGCGTTCCGCCGGCCATCTCGTCGCGCAACTTCACCAAGCGCGCGCCCAGCAACATGCACCGAATCACCTATGATCGGCACTCGACCCGTGCCGCGCGCAAGGCGGCCCGGCGACAGCTCGATCCGCGAAGCGGACCGAGGAGGAGCCGGGCAAATCGAGCCGAGCCCGGCGACGATGCGGGCAGTCCGAACAGCCTCGTCAGCAAGGAGAGTGTCGCCGCGTGGGTGATCAACCCGTCGACCTGTCGCCGGAAGCATTGGCCAAGGCGGTCAATGCCGCCCGGCAGGCCATCGCACGCGCCGACGATCTGGACGCGCTGGCACGCATCAAGACCGAGCACCTCGGTGACCGCTCGCCGCTGGCACTGGCGCGACAAGCGCTGGGCACCGTGCCCAAGGAGGAGCGCGCCGACGCGGGCAAGCGCGTCAACACCGCCCGTGGCGAGGCCCAACGCAGCTACGACGAACGGCTCGCGACGCTGCGTGCCGAGCGCGACGCGGCCGTGCTGGTCGCCGAAGGCATCGACGTCACATTGCCGTCCACTCGGCAGCCGACCGGTGCTCGGCACCCGATCACGATATTGGCCGAGCACATCGCCGATACCTTCATCGCGATGGGATGGGAATTGGCGGAGGGACCAGAGGTCGAAACTGAGCAGTTCAACTTCGATGCTCTCAACTTCCCTGCCGACCACCCCGCGCGCAGCGAACAGGACACCTTCTATATCGCGCCGGAGAATTCCCGGCAGCTGCTGCGCACTCATACCTCACCGGTGCAGGTGCGCACGCTGCTGGAACACGAGTTGCCCGTCTACATCATCTCGATCGGCCGCACGTTTCGCACCGACGAACTCGACGCCACGCACACGCCCGTCTTCCACCAGGTGGAAGGCTTGGCGGTGGACCGCGGTCTGTCCATGGCGCATCTGCGCGGAACGCTGGACGCGTTCGCGCGCGCCGAGTTCGGTCCTTCCGCGCGGACCCGGATCCGGCCGCACTTCTTCCCGTTCACCGAACCGTCCGCCGAGGTCGATGTGTGGTTTGCCGACAAGAAGGGCGGCGCCGACTGGGTAGAGTGGGGCGGCTGCGGAATGGTGCATCCAAACGTGTTGCGGGCCGCAGGAATTGACCCGGATATCTACTCCGGCTTCGCATTCGGGATGGGCCTGGAACGCACCCTGCAGTTCCGCAACGGCATTCCGGACATGCGCGACATGGTCGAAGGCGATGTCCGGTTTTCGTTGCCGTTCGGGGTGGGTGCCTGATGCGCGTCCCCTATAGCTGGCTGCGCGAGGTGGTGGCGGCCGGCGCCCCGGGCTGGGATGTCGCCCCCGGCGACCTCGAGCAGACGTTGGTGCGCATCGGCCACGAGGTCGAGGAGGTCCTCACCCTCGGCCCCGTCGAGGGCCCGCTGACGGTGGGGCGGGTGACCGGCATTGAAGAGCTCACCGGTTTCAAGAAGCCGATCCGCGCCTGCCTGGTGGACATCGGCGGCGATCAGCAGCGCGAGATCGTCTGCGGAGCAACCAATTTCGTTGTCGGCGACCTGGTCGTGGTGGCACTACCCGGCACCACCCTGCCGGGCGGGTTTGCCATCACAGCACGCGACACCTACGGCCATAACTCCGACGGAATGATCTGCTCGGCAGCCGAACTCGGTTTGGGCGCAGACCATTCCGGGATCCTGGTGCTGCCGCCCGGAACCGCCGAACCGGGAGCCGACGGCGCCGCGGTGTTGGGATTAGACGACATGGTCTTCCACTTGGCAATCACCCCGGACCGTGGTTACTGCATGTCGGTGCGTGGCTTGGCCCGTGAGATCGCGTGCGCCTACGACCTTGACTTCGTCGACCCGGCGGACGTAAAGCCGTTGCCGGTCGAAGGAGAGGCTTGGCCGTTGACAGTGCAGGCCGAAACGGGCGTTCGCCGGTTCGCGCTGCGCCCGGTCACCGGGATTGACCCCGCGGCCGTGTCGCCGTGGTGGTTGCAGCGGCGGCTGCTGCTATCCGGCATCCGCGCGACCTCCCCGGCGGTGGATGTCACCAACTACGTGATGCTGGAACTGGGCCACCCGATGCACGCCCACGACCGCAATCGCATCACCGGGGGCTTCGGCGTGCGGTTCGCCCGGCCCGGCGAGACCGTCGTCACCCTCGATGACATTGAGCGTCGGCTCGATCCGGCCGATGTCCTCATCGTCGATGACGTGGCGACCGCGGCGATCGGCGGCGTGATGGGTGCGGCAAGCACCGAGGTGCGCGCGGACTCCACCGACGTGCTGCTGGAGGCCGCGGTGTGGGACCCGGCCGCGGTATCGCGCACCCAGCGGAGGTTGCACCTGCCCAGCGAGGCCGCCCGTCGTTATGAGCGTGCGGTAGACCCGGCCATTTCGGTGGCCGCGCTGGACCGGTGTGCCGCACTGCTCGCCGAGATCGCCGGGGGAGCGGTGTCTGAAACCCTGACCGATTGGCGAGGTGACCCGCCGCGTGATGACTGGTCATTGCCGCCGATCCGAATCGCCGTCGACCTGCCGGACCGCGTCGCCGGCGTGGCTTATGCCCAGGGCACGACCGCCAGGCGTCTGGCCCAGATCGGCGCCGTGGTCACCGACGAGGGCGACGCGTTGACCGTGACGCCGCCGAGTTGGCGACCTGATCTCTTGCAGCCCGCCGACCTTGTCGAGGAGGTGCTGCGGCTGGAGGGGCTGGAGGTCATTCCGTCGGTGCTGCCGTCGACGCCTGCGGGCCGGGGACTCACCGCGGTGCAAAAGCGTCGCCGTGCAATCGGCAAGTCGCTGGCCCAGTCCGGTTACGTCGAGGTCCTGCCGACCCCGTTTTTGCCCGCCGGTGTGTTCGACCTCTGGGGACTGCCCGCCGATGACCCGCGACGCACCACGACGCACGTGCTCAACCCGCTGGAAGCCGACCGCCCGCAGCTGGCCACCACGCTGTTGCCAGCTCTGCTGGAAGCTTTGGGGCGCAACGTATCCCGAGGTCTCGTCGATGCCGCACTGTTCGCCCTAGCTCAGGTGGTCCAGCCGACCGAGGAGACTCGCGGCGTCGAGCTCATCCCGGTGCACCGCCGGCCGACCGATACCGAGATCGCCATTCTGGACGCGTCCTTGCCCCGGCAGCCGCAGCACGTTGCCGCGGTGTTGGCCGGTCTGCGTGAACCGCGAGGTCCCTGGGGCCCCGGACGCCGAGTCGAAGCCGCCGACGCGTTCGAGGCGGTGCGAGTCGTCGCGCGCGCCAGTGGAGTCGACGTGATTCTCCGGGCGGCCCAGTACCTGCCGTGGCATCCGGGTCGGTGCGCCGAGGTGCTCGTCAGGGAAACCCCCGTCGGTTACGCGGGGGAGCTGCATCCTGCCGTGATCGAGCGCTCGGGCCTACCGAAAGGCACCTGCGCGATCGAACTGAACCTCGATGCGATTCCCATCGTCGAGGCGTTGCCAGCGCCTAGAGTGTCGCCGTTCCCGGCCGTGTTCCAGGACGTCAGCCTCGTGGTGGCCGCGCACGTACCGGCGCAGGCGGTGGCGGATGCCGTTCGCGAGGGCGCCGGCGAACTGCTGGAAGACATTCAATTGTTCGACGTTTTCACTGGCCCACAGATCGGCGAGGATCGCAAATCGCTGACATTCGCCCTGCGTTTCCGCGCGCCGGATCGCACGCTGACCGAAGACGACGCCAGTGCGGCCCGCGATGCTGCGGTGCGACGCGCCGCTGAGGCGGTCGGCGCCGTAATACGTACCTAGGGCCTTTGAGCTGCGCGTTTGAGTTGCGCCCTCCGGTCATCGTCCTAGTTGAGCCGAGCGCTCGCCGGCACTTCGTCAGGCTCTGGAATGAATTTGCAAACTGCTGCATAACCATGCAGAATCGTCGAAATGGCCGACGTATTAAAGGTGGCGATTGCCGGTGCCAGCGGCTATGCAGGCGGTGAGATCCTACGGCTACTGCTCGGGCATCCGGCCTACACCGAAGTCCGGCTGACGATCGGTTCGGTGACCGCCGCAGCCAGCGCCGGCAGCACACTGGCTGAGCACCATCCGCACCTACTTCCATTAGCCCAGCGAGTGGTTGAGCCCACGGAGCTTGCCGTGCTCGCCGGCCATGACGTGGTGTTCCTGGCCTTGCCGCACGGGCATTCGGCTGCGCTGGCCCAACAGCTCAGCCCCGAAACCCTGATCATCGACTGTGGCGCCGACTTCCGGCTCACCGACTCCGCCGCCTGGGAGCGGTTCTACGGATCCCCGCACGCCGGTAGCTGGCCCTACGGGCTGCCGGAGCTGCCCGGCGCGCGAGAGCGGCTGCGCGGTGCACGCCGCATCGCGGTTCCGGGTTGCTACCCGACCGCGGCATTACTGGCGTTACTGCCCGCGGTGGCCGAGGATCTCATCGAGCCCGCCGTCACGGTGGTCGCCGTCAGCGGTACCTCCGGGGCCGGTCGCGCGGCCAAGACTGACTTGCTCGGCTCGGAGGTCATCGGCTCGGCGCGGGCCTACAACATTGCCGGGCGCCCATCGCCACACCCCCGAGATCGCCCAAGGACTGCAGGCCGTCACCGACCGCGGCGTCACCGTGTCGTTCACCCCGGTGCTTATCCCGACCTCCCGCGGCATCCTGGCCACCTGCACCGCGCGCACCCGATCACCGTTATCCCAGCTGCGAGCCGCTTACGAAAAGGCTTACCACGCGGAGCCTTTCATTTACCTGATGCCCGAGGGGCAGCTACCCCGCACCGGGGCGGTGCTCGGCAGCAATGCGGCACACATCGCCGTCGCGGTGGACGAGGCCGCCGAGACGTTCGTGGCGATCGCAGCGATCGACAATCTGGTCAAGGGCACGGCTGGCGCCGCGGTGCAGTCGATGAACCTGGCGCTGGGTTGGCCTGAGACAGAGGGCCTTTCGGTGGTTGGGGTCGCGCCGTGACCCGCGCCGACGACGATGATGCCGGCGCAGCCGGGGTCGTGGGGGTACCGCCCGCTTGCGGGGGTGGGGGCACCTCCCACTTGTGGGGGAAGTGGCGCCCATGACCGAAGTAGCCGCCACGGCGCGGTTGCGGCGGGAGCAGGGCGTCACCGCCCCGGCCGGGTTCCGGGCCGCCGGCATCGCCGCCGGGATCAAGGCATCGGGGACCCGCGACCTCGCATTGGTCTTCAATGAAGGACCCGACTACGCGGCCGCCGGAGTGCTCACCCGCAACAAGGTCAAAGCCGCGCCGGTGCTGTGGACCCAGCAGGTGCTGACCACCGGACAGTTGCGCGCGGTGATCCTCAACTCCGGCGGCGCCAACGCGTGCACCGGACCGGGAGGGTTCCAGGACACCCATGCCACGGCGGAGGCCGTCGCGGCCGCGTTGTCGGACTGGGGGACCGAGACCGGGGCCATCGAAGTCGCGGTCTGCTCCACCGGTCTGATCGGTGACCGGTTGCCGATGGACAAGGTGCTCGCCGGTGTGCGTGAGATCGTGCGCGAGATGGCCGGCGGGCTGACCGGCGGCGAGGACGCCGCCCACGCGATCATGACCACCGACACCGTGCCCAAACAGGTTGCGCTGCATCATCGCAACAACTGGACTGTCGGCGGGATGGCCAAAGGTGCGGGCATGCTGGCGCCGTCACTGGCCACCATGCTCTGTGTGCTCACCACCGACGCGGCCGTCGAGCCGGCAGCGCTAGACCAGGCGCTGCGCCATGCCACCGCCCGCACCTTCGACCGGCTCGACATCGACGGCAGCTGTTCCACCAACGACACGGTGCTGTTGCTAGCGTCGGGAGCCAGCGGGATCGCCCCGCCGCAAGCTGATCTCGACGAGGCTGTGCTGCGGGTCTGCGACGACCTGTGTGCTCAGCTGCAAGCCGACGCCGAGGGCGTCACCAAGCGCGTCACCGTGAGCGTCATCGGGGCCGCCTCCGATGGCGACGCGCTGGCCGCCGCACGGGTGATTGCCCGCGACAGCCTGGTCAAGACCGCGGTGTTCGGGTCGGACCCCAACTGGGGTCGGGTGCTCGCGGCCGTTGGGATGGCGCCGGTCACCCTCGATCCTGATCGAATCATGGTGTCATTCAACGGTTCTGCGGTGTGTATCGACGGAGTCGGGGCCCCGGGCGCACGCGAGGTGGATCTTTCGGCGGCCGACATCGACATCACCGTCGACCTCCGGGTCGGTGACGGTCAGGCCGCCATCCGGACCACCGACCTGTCGCACGCCTACGTCGAAGAGAATTCGGCCTACAGCTCATGACCATCAAAGTCGAAGCATTGTCGACAGACGCGAAAGCGCGCGTGCTGGCCGAAGCCCTGCCCTGGCTCAAGCAGTTGCACGGCAAGGTCGTCGTGATCAAATACGGCGGCAACGCCATGACCGACGACACGCTGCGGCACGCCTTCGCGGCCGACATGGCGTTTTTGCGCAACTGCGGTATCCATCCCGTCGTCGTGCACGGCGGCGGACCACAGATCACCGCCATGCTGCGGCGGCTTGGCATCGAAGGTGACTTCAAGGGCGGCTTCCGGGTCACCACACCGGAAGTGCTCGACGTGGCGAGGATGGTGTTGTTCGGACAGGTGGGCCGCGAACTGGTCAACCTGATCAACGCACATGGACCCTACGCCGTCGGAATCACCGGCGAAGACGCGCAACTCTTCACCGCCGTACGGCGCAGCGTCACCGTCGACGGCGTGGCCACCGACATCGGTCTGGTCGGAGACGTCGACCTTGTCAACACCGCGGCGGTGCTCGATCTGATTGCGGCAGGCCGCATTCCAGTAGTGTCGACCCTCGCGCCGGATGCCGAAGGTGTGGTGCACAACATCAACGCCGACACCGCCGCGGCGGCGCTGGCCGAAGCCCTGGGAGCCGAAAAGCTGCTGATGCTCACCGATGTCGAAGGCCTCTACGCCAGCTGGCCGGATCGAGATTCGGTGGTCAGCGAAATCGACACCGCCACACTGGCGCAACTGCTACCCACGCTGCAGGCGGGCATGATTCCCAAGGTCGAAGCGTGTCTCAGGGCCGTCACCGCGGGTGTACCCAGCGCGCACGTCATCGACGGGCGGGTCAAGCACTGTGTGTTGGTGGAGCTTTTCACCGACGCAGGCACCGGCACCAAGGTGGTGAGTGCATGACGAATACCGATGCGATGCGGCAGCGGTGGGAAGCCGTGATGATGAACAACTACGGCACCCCGACGGTGGCTCTGGCCTGTGGCGATGGCGCCGTGGTCACCGACGTGGACGGCAAAACCTACCTGGACCTGCTCGGCGGCATAGCGGTCAACGTCCTCGGCCATCGCCACCCCGCGGTCATCGAGGCCGTCACGCACCAGCTGGCGACGCTGGGCCACACCTCCAACCTGTATGCCACTGAACCCGGAATCGCGCTGGCCGAAGAATTGGTCGCGCTGCTGGGGGCGGACACCCAAACCCGAGTGTTCTTCTGCAACTCCGGCACCGAGGCCAACGAGTTGGCGTTCAAGCTGTCGCGGCTCATCGGGCGCACGAAACTGGTGGCGGCACAAGAGGCTTTCCACGGCCGGACGATGGGCTCGCTGGCACTGACCGGTCAGCCGACCAAGCAGGCGCCGTTCGCCCCGCTGCCTGGTGACGTCACGCATGTGCCTTACGGCGACACCGACGCGCTGGCTGCCGCGGTCGATGACGACACCGCCGCGGTATTCCTCGAACCGATCATGGGGGAGAGCGGCGTCGTCGTCCCAACCGAGGGTTATTTGGCTGCCGCGCGGGACATCACGGCGCGGCACGGCGCTCTGCTGGTGCTCGACGAGGTGCAGACCGGAATGGGCCGCACCGGCGCCTTCTTCGCCCACCAGCACGACGGCATCACCCCCGACGTGGTGACACTGGCCAAGGGGCTGGGCGGCGGACTGCCCATCGGGGCGTGCCTGGCCGTTGGACCGGCCGCGGAACTGCTGACACCCGGTCTGCACGGCAGCACCTTCGGCGGCAACCCGATCTGCACCGCGGCGGCGCTGGCGGTGTTGCGGGTGCTGGCGGCCGAAGACCTGGTCCGGCACGCCGAGGTGTTGGGCAAGTCGGTGCGCCATGGCATCGAATCCCTCGGACACCCGCTCATCGACCACGTGCGCGGCCGCGGATTGCTCTGGGGCATGGTGCTGACCGCGCCGCGGGCCAAGGACGTCGAGGCGGCCGCGCGCAACGCCGGATTCCTGGTCAACGCAGCCGCACCCGCCGCCATCCGGTTGGCGCCGCCGTTGATCATCACCGAAGCCCAGATTGACCGCTTCATCGCCGCCCTGCCGGGCATCCTCGACACCGCCGGGGCGCCAGCATGACCCGACACTTTCTGCGCGACGACGACCTGTCGCCACAAGAACAGGTCGAAGTGCTCGAGCTGGCCGGCGAACTGAAGAAGGACCCGTTCAGCCGTCGTCCCCTCGAGGGGCCGCGCGGGGTCGCGGTCCTCTTCGACAAGAACTCGACCCGCACCCGGTTCTCGTTCGAGGTGGGCATCGCGCAGCTCGGCGGCCATGCCGTCGTCGTCGACAGTCGCAGCACCCAGCTGGGCCGCGACGAGACTCTGCAGGACACCGCAAAAGTGTTGTCCCGCTTCGTCGACGCCATCGTCTGGCGCACCTTCGGGCAGGACCGGCTGACCGCCATGGCTTCGACCGCGACGGTGCCGGTGGTGAATGCGCTGTCCGACGAGTTCCATCCCTGCCAGGTGCTCGCCGATCTGCAGACCATTGCCGAACGCAAAGGGTCACTACCCGGCTTGAGGCTGTCCTACTTCGGCGATGGCGCCAACAACATGGCCCATTCGCTGATGCTCGGCGGGGTCACCGCCGGCATCCACGTCACCGTCGCCGCTCCCGAGGGCTTCGCGCCGGACCCGGCACTAGTGGCCGCGGCCAGACAGCGCGCCGAGGCCACCGGCGCCTCGGTCACCGTGACCGCCGACGCCGACGCGGCCGCCGCGGGCGCCGATGTCCTGGTCACCGACACCTGGATGTCGATGGGGCAGGAGGGCGACGGGCTGGACCGGGTCAAGCCGTTCCGGCCGTTCCAGGTCAACGCGCGACTCCTGGGGCTGGCGGACTTGGAAGCCATTGTGCTGCATTGCCTTCCGGCTCATCGCGGGGACGAGATCACCGACGAGATGATGGACGGGCCGGCCAGCGCGGTATGGGACGAGGCCGAGAACCGGCTGCACGCCCAGAAGGCGCTGCTGGTGTGGCTGCTGGAGCGGTCACGATGACCCGCAGCGGTTCGAAGGCCACACCCGAGACCACCCGAGCCGGCCGGCAAGCCCGCATCGTGGCGATCCTGTCGTCGACATCGGTGCGCAGTCAAAGCGAACTGGCGGCGCTGCTGGCCGACGAAGGCATCGACGTCACCCAGGCCACGCTGTCGCGAGATCTCGAAGAACTGGGCGCGGTCAAGCTGCGCGGCGCCGACGGCGGCGTCGGGGTCTACATCGTTCCCGAGGATGGCAGCCCGGTGCGCGGGGTGTCCGGTGGCACCGCACGACTGTCCCGGCTGCTCAACGAGCTGCTGGTGTCCGCCGACGCCAGCGCAAACCTCGCCGTGCTGCGAACTCCGCCCGGGGCAGCTCACTATTTGGCCAGCGCAATCGATCGCGCGGCACTACCGTACGTGGTCGGCACCATCGCCGGCGATGACACCGTCTTCGTGGCCGCCCGAGAGCCGATGACCGGCGCCGAGCTGGCCAGCGCTCTGGAAAGCCTCACATAACGTAAGGAGATTGGTTCATGTCAGAACGCGTCATCCTGGCGTATTCCGGCGGTCTGGACACTTCGGTGGCGATCAGCTGGATAGGCAAGGAGACCGGCCGTGCGGTCGTGGCGGTGGCGATTGATCTCGGCCAGGGCGGGGAAGACATGCAGGTCGTACGCCAGCGGGCGCTGGACTGCGGCGCCGTGGAGGCGGTCGTCGTCGATGCTCGCGACGAGTTCGCCGAGGGCTACTGCCTGCCCACCGTGTTGAACAACGCGCTCTACATGGACCGCTACCCGCTGGTGTCCGCGATCAGCCGGCCGCTGATCGCCAAGCATCTGGTCGCGGCCGCTCGCGAGCACGGCGGCAGCATCGTCGCGCACGGCTGCACCGGCAAGGGCAATGACCAAGTTCGGTTCGAGGTCGGATTCGCTTCGCTGGCACCGGATCTGGAGGTGCTGGCGCCGGTGCGCGACTACGCGTGGACGCGAGAGAAGGCGATCGCGTTCGCCGAGGAGAACGCCATCCCGATCAACGTCACCAAACGCTCGCCATTCTCGATCGACCAGAACGTGTGGGGCCGCGCGGTGGAAACCGGCTTCCTGGAACACCTGTGGAACGCCCCTACCAAGGACATCTACGCCTACACCGAAGACCCCACCCTCAACTGGAGCACGCCTGATGAGGTGATCGTCGGGTTCGAGCGCGGGGTGCCGGTGTCCATCGACGGCAAACCGGTGTCGATGCTGCAAGCCATTGAAGAACTCAACCATCGCGCCGGCGCGCAGGGCGTCGGGCGCCTGGACGTCGTCGAGGACCGGCTGGTGGGTATCAAGAGCCGCGAGATCTACGAGGCGCCAGGGGCGATGGTGCTCATCACCGCACACACCGAACTCGAACACGTCACCCTCGAGCGCGAGCTGGGCCGGTTCAAGCGTCAGACCGACCAGCGCTGGGCCGAGCTGGTCTACGACGGACTGTGGTACTCGCCGCTTAAAGCCGCGCTGGACAGTTTCGTCGCCAAGACTCAAGAACATGTCTCCGGAGAGGTTCGAATGGTGCTGCACGGCGGCCACATTGCGGTGAACGGACGCCGCAGCGCTGAGTCGCTCTACGACTTCAACCTGGCCACCTACGACGAGGGCGACAGCTTCGACCAATCCGCTGCCAAGGGCTTCGTCTACGTGCACGGATTGTCGTCGAAGCTCGCCGCGCGCCGGGATCTGGCCGCCGAGGAAACGTGAGCACCAACCCTGGATCGCTGTGGGGCGGGCGGTTCGCCGGAGGCCCGTCCGACGCGCTGGCCGCGCTGAGCAGGTCCACTCACTTCGACTGGGTGCTGGCTCCCTACGACATCATCGCCTCCCGGGCCCACACGGTGGTTCTCTTCCGGGCTGGGCTGCTCACCGAAGAGCAGCGCGACGGGCTGTTGGCCGGGTTGGACAGCCTCGCCGAGGACGTTGCTGACGGCAGCTTCGGCCCGCTGGTCAGCGACGAAGATGTGCACGCCGCACTGGAGCGCGGACTGATCGACCGGGTGGGGCCCGACTTGGGCGGCCGGCTCCGCGCCGGCCGGTCCCGCAACGACCAGGTGGCCACGCTGTTCCGGATGTGGCTTCGCGACGCGGTGCGACGGGTCGCCGCCGGAGCACTCGACGTCGTCGGCGCGCTGGCCGCCCAGGCCGCCGCCCACCCGACAGCCATCATGCCTGGTAAAACCCATCTGCAGTCCGCCCAGCCGATCCTGCTGGCCCACCATCTGCTCGCGCACACCCATCCACTGCTGCGCGATGTGGACCGAATCGTTGACTTCGACAAGCGCGCGGCGGTGTCCCCCTACGGCTCGGGGGCTCTGGCCGGTTCGTCGCTGGCCCTGGACCCGGACGCGATCGCGGCGGACCTGGGTTTCACGGCCGCGGCCGACAATTCCGTCGACGCGACCGCCGCCCGGGATTTCGCCGCCGAGGCCGCGTTCGTCTTCGCCATGATCGCCGTCAATCTGTCGCGGCTGGCCGAGGACATCATCATCTGGAGCTCGACGGAATTCGGCTACGTCACTTTGCACGATTCGTGGTCCACCGGCAGCTCGATCATGCCGCAGAAGAAGAACCCGGACATTGCTGAGCTGGCCCGCGGCAAGTCCGGGCGGCTGATCGGAAACCTGGCCGGGCTGCTGGCGACGTTGAAGGCCCTGCCGCTGGGCTACAACCGTGACCTGCAGGAAGACAAGGAGCCGGTGTTCGACTCAGTGGCCCAGTTGGAGCTGCTGCTGCCGGCGATGGCAGGCTTGGTGGGCAGCCTGACATTCAACGTCGAGCGGATGGCGGCCCTGGCCCCGGCCGGCTACACACTGGCCACCGATATTGCTGAATGGCTTGTGCGTCGGGGTGTTCCGTTTCGGTCCGCGCACGAGGCCGCAGGGGCGGCCGTGCGCGCCGCCGAGGAACGCGGCGTCGCGCTGGAAGAGCTGACCGACGACGAGCTGGCCGCCATCAGCACCGAGCTGACGCCGCAGATGCGCGACGTGCTGACAATCGAGGGCTCGGTGTCGTCGCGTGATGCCCGGGGTGGCACCGCGCCGGCTCGGGTCGCCGAGCAGCTGAACGCGGTCCGCGATACAGCCCTCCGGCTGCGCCAGCTTCTGAAGAGATAAGCGGGATCGCCGTTTTTTGCCGGGCAGTTACAAGCAGACTAAACTTCCAGGTCTAAGCGATCCGGTTGAACCTTTCGGCCTGGATCTTCGTTACCAAGGGGTGGGGCCATTGAGCGTCATCGCAGGTGTGTTCGGTGCGTTGCCGCCGTATCGCTATTCTCAGCGCGAACTCACCGATCTTTTCATCAGCATTCCGGAATTCGAGGGCTACGAAGACATAGTTCGGCAATTGCATACCAGCGCCAAGGTCAATAGCCGCCACCTCGTTCTGCCGTTGGATATGTATCCGAGGCTGACCGACTTCGGCGAAGCAAACCGGATCTTCATCGAAAAAGCGGTGGATCTTGGCTGTGAGGCGCTGGTAGGCGCGCTCGACGAGGCGGGTCTGCAACCGCGGGACCTCGATGTGCTGATCACGACGACGGTCAGCGGTCTGGCGGTGCCGTCATTGGATGCCCGGATCGCCGGGCGGGTCGGGCTGCGCGACGATGTGCGGCGGGTTCCGCTGTTCGGCCTGGGCTGCGTGGCCGGGGCGGCGGGGGTGGCGCGGCTGAACGACTACCTACGCGGTGCGCCGGACAGCGTCGCCGCGCTGGTCTCGGTCGAGCTATGCTCGCTCAGCTATCCGGGATACAAGCCGACCCCGGCGGGCCTGGTCGGCAGCGCGCTATTTGCTGACGGAGCGGCCGCGGTGGTGGCCGTCGGCGACCGGCGCGCGGAACTTGTCGGTGCCGGCGGGCCGGACATTATCGATTCCCGCAGCCGTCTCTACCCTGACTCGCTGCGGACAATGGGCTTTGACGTCGGCGCCGCCGGGTTTGAGCTCGTCCTGTCGAAGGATGTGGCCGATTTTGTCGAGCAGTATATGGACGAGGAGGTGACCACGTTTTTGGCTGCGCATGGCCTGAGCAATACTGACATCGGTGCCTGGGTTACCCATCCCGGTGGTCCCAAGGTCCTCGAGGCGATCGCCGGAAGCCTCGACCTGCCGCCGGCGGCCCTGGAACTGACCTGGCGCTCGCTCGGCGAGATCGGCAACCTCTCGTCGGCCTCGGTGCTGCATGTGCTCCATGACACCATCGCGAAAAAGCCGCCCAGCGGAAGCCCGGGGCTGATGATCGCGATGGGTCCCGGATTCTGTTCCGAGCTCGTGTTGCTTCGCTGGCACTGATGCTGATGCGCCCGTTGACTCTCTCGTCTCGTGTCCTCGAAAGGTGCGATCCATGGCCAGCCGGCCGAATGACCTGATCCCGGCGTGCGCCGATATCTTCCATTCAAGCGCTTGGATCGAATGAAAAGCGCAGCTTCGCCCGCTCGCTTGAGCAGCACGAAAGGCCGGGTCGTATGAGTGGCACGCAAGACGAACTCGTCAAGGCCCTCCGCAAGTCTCTCAAGGAAAACGAACGGCTGAAACAAGAGAACCGCGAGTATCTCGCCTTGACCACCGAGCCGATGGCAGTGGTGGGGATGGCGTGCCGGTATCCGGGTGGGGTGGATTCGCCGGAGGCCTTGTGGCAGATGGTGGCTGAGGGTCGCGATGTGGTATGCGATTTTCCGGCCGACCGAGGCTGGGATTTGGCTGGGCTGTTTGATCCCGATCCTGACGCGATAGGCAAGTCGTACACCCGCCACGGCGGATTCTTGACGGATGTCGCCGATTTCGACGCCGCCTTCTTTGGGATCGCACCCAGTGAGGCGCTGACGATGGATCCGCAGCAGCGCTTGCTGCTGGAAGTGTCGTGGGAAGCGTTCGAGCGGGCCGGGATCGACCCGTTGGCGCTGCGGGGTTCGGCGACGGGTGTGTTCGCCGGGGTGTTCCACGGAACGTACGGGGGCCAGGGCCGGGTGCCCGCAGACCTAGAGAAGTACGGGCTGCGTGGTTCGACCTTGAGTGTGGCATCGGGTCGAGTGTCGTATTCGCTGGGGTTGCACGGCCCGGCGTTGTCGGTGGATACGGCGTGTTCGTCGTCGTTGGTGGCGTTGCATTTGGCGGCGCAGTCGTTGCGGTCGGGAGAATGTGATTTGGCGCTGGTCGGCGGGGTGACGGTGATGGCCACTCCGGCGATGTTTGTGGAATTCAGTCGCCAGCGTGGGCTGGCCGCTGATGGCCGGTGCAAGGTGTACGGCGCCGCCGACGGAACGAGCTTTTCCGAGGGCGTCGGGGCCTTGGTGTTGGAGCGGTTGGCTGATGCGCAGCGGTCGGGGCATCCGGTGTTGGCGGTGGTGCGGGGCTCGGCGCTTAACCAGGACGGCGCCTCCGATGGGCTGGCGACGCCCAATGGGCCGGCGCAGCAGCGGCTGATCCGGGCGGCGCTGGCGAGTGCGCGGCTGACCGCGGCAGATGTGGATCTGGTGGAGGGCCATGGGACGGGCACCACGTTGGGGGACCCCATTGAGGCCCAGGCGATTTTGGCGACCTACGGGCAGGATCGGCCGACGGATCGGCCGTTGTGGTTGGGGTCGATCAAATCGAACATAGGTCACACGTCGGCGGCGGCGGGGATGGCCGGTGTGATCAAGACGGTGCAGGCGATGCGGCATGGGGTGATGCCCAAGACGTTGCATGTGGATGTGCCGACGCCGGAGGTGGATTGGTCGGCGGGGGCGGTGTCGTTGTTGACCGAGCCGCGACCCTGGCCGGCGGAGGACCGGCCGCGGCGGGCGGGGGTGTCCGGATTCGGCATCAGCGGGACGAACGCGCATGTGATCCTAGAACAGGCTCCGGAGCCGGAAAGCGTTGACGCTTCGGGCGATAGCAACATGCCGGTGGTTCCGTGGGTGCTGTCTGCGCGCTCCGGCGAGGCCCTGGCCGGTCAGGCGGAGCGGTTGTTGACGCACGTGGGGGCCGACCCGGATCTCGGTGTGACCGATGTGGGGTGGTCGTTGGTGTCGACGCGGTCGCTGTTCGAGCATCGGGCGGTGGTCGTCGGCGCCGACCGTGAGCAGCTGATGGCCGGGTTGGCGGGGTTAGCCGCCGGTGAGCCAGGCGCGAATGTAGTCGTGGGTCGTGCCCAGACCGCGGGCAAGACGGTGTTTGTGTTTCCCGGCCAAGGCTCGCAGTGGGTCGGCATGGGAGCGCAGTTACTCGATACCTCGACGGTATTCGCTGATCACATGCAGCGATGCGATAAGGCGCTCGGTGAGCATGTCGAATGGTCCTTGATCGATGTCATCCGAGGAGCGGCGGGCGCCCCGGGACTCGATCGGGTCGATGTGGTGCAACCGGTCCTGTGGGCGGTCATGGTGTCGCTCGCCGAATTATGGCGCTCCCTAGGGGTGATCCCCGATGCGGTGATCGGCCATTCGCAGGGCGAGATCGCGGCGGCGTATGTGGCGGGCGGGTTGTCGCTGGAGGACGCCGCCCGGGTGGTGGCGTTGCGAAGCCGGCTGCTGGTGCAGTTATCGGGCGCTGGGGGCATGGTCTCGCTGGCTTGTGGGCTGCCACATGCAGAGGAGTTGGTGGCCAAGTGTGGAGATCGGCTCAATATCGCTGCGGTCAATGGTGTTTCAGCAGTAGTCGTCTCGGGCGAGGTAGACGCCCTCGAGGAGTTGATGCGGCGTTGCGAGGCTGCCAGCTTGCGGGCCCGCAGGATCGATGTCGATTACGCTTCCCACTCCGCACAGATCGACACGATTCGTGAGCCCCTTAGCCGGGCACTGGCCGGCATTGAGCCCCATTCGTCCTCGGTGGCCTTCATCTCGACGGTGACCGGTGAGCTCATGGACACAGCCGGCTTGAACGCCGACTACTGGTACCAAAGCATCCGGAACACCGTGCAGTTCGAAAAGGCAGTACGCAGCGCGTGCGACGCCGGGTATCGGGTGTTCATCGAATCAAGTCCGCATCCGGTGTTGATCGCCGGCATCGAGGAAACCTGGGACACTCCGGCCGATCAGAACGCCGCAGTGGCCGCTGAGGCCGTGGTGATTCCAACACTGGGCCGCGATGACGGTGGGCTGGACAGGTTTTGGCTGTCCGTGGGTCAGGCCCATGTCGCGGGTGTGGCCGTGAATTGGCGGGCGACGTTTGTAAATGGGTGTCAAGTGGATTTGCCCACGTATGCCTTTCAGCGGCAGCGGTTTTGGTTATCGCAACTGGGCGCTGGTGACGGCGATCTGGGCGGTTTGGGGTTGGTGGGGGCCGAGCACGCCTTGCTTAGTGCAGTGGTGGAGCGGCCGGATTCGGGTGGCGTGGTGCTGACCGGTCGGCTGTCGACGGTTACTCAGCCGTGGTTGACGGATCACGCAGTGGCCGGTGTGGTGTTGTTCCCGGGTGCCGGGTTCGTGGAGTTGGTGTTGCGGGCCGGTGACGAGGTCGGTTGTTCCGTGGTGGACGAGCTGACACTGTCGTCGCCACTGCTGTTGCCTGCGGCTGACGGGGTTCAGGTGCAGGTGGTGGTGGGCGCCGCCGATGATTCCGGCTGCCGGGCCGTTTCCGTGTATTCGCTTGGAACTGAGCCTGGTTCGGAATGGGCGTTACATGCCGAGGGTTCGTTGAGCACGGCGTCTGCTTCGCCGGCCGCGGACTTGTCGCTGTGGCCGCCGGTGGGGGCGACGCCGGTGGATGTGACCGACGCTTATGAGCGGCTGGCCGGCCGGGACTACGAGTACGGTCGGGCGTTTCGGGGTTTGCAGGCGATGTGGCGGCTCGGGAACGAAGTATTCGCCGAAGTTGCCGTCCCGGAGGTCGCAGGAGTGAAGGTTAGCGGCTTCGGGATTCATCCGGTGCTGGTTGACGCGGCGTTGCACGCCATGGGGCTGGCCGGCGAGGAGACCGAGACGATGTTGCCCTTCTCCTGGCAGGGTGTGTGCTTGCATGCTGCGGGGGCGTTGCGAGCGCGGGTCCGGATAGCGCCGGCGGGTGCGGGCGCAGTGTCGGTGGACTTGGCTGACGGGACGGGCCTGCCGATTTTGTCAGTGCGACAGTTGGTGGTTCGTCCGGTCTCGACGGCGCAGCTGGCGGCGGCGGCTCCCCATGTTTCCGGCGGGCTGTTGGACGTGGCGTGGTCGCCGGTAGCGTTGCAGCCCAACGGTATTGCCGGTGACGGTATGGTGGTGTGGGAGCCAAGCCCTGGCGGCGATGGCGTGCTGGGGTCGGTGTATGCGGCCACGCACGAGGCGTTGGGGATGCTGCAGTCATGGCTCGCTTGCGACGGATCCGGTGTGCTGGTCGTGCTGACTCGCGGAGCCGTGGGGCTGCCCGGCGAAGGCGTCACGGACTTGGCGGGCGCGGCGGTGTGGGGGTTGGTGCGGTCCGCGCAGGCCGAACATCCGGGCCGGGTGGTCCTGGTCGATTCAGACGGTTCCTTGGACGTTGCCGAGGTAATCGGTTGTGGTGAACCGCAATTAATGGTGCGTTCCGGCGTGGCGCACGCCGCCCGGCTGACGCCGGGCGGGGCGGCGCTCGAACTGCCGGCCGTCGGGGCGTGGCAGATCTGCGCCGGCGGCGGGGGCACCTTAGAGGATCTGGTGGTGCGGTCGTGCGGCCGAGTAGAACTGGCGGCCGGGCAGGTGCGAGTGGCGGTGGCCGCGGTGGCCGTGAACTTCCGGGATGTGTTGGTGGCGTTGGGGATGTATCCCGGCGGTGCGGAACTGGGCGTTGATGGCGCTGGGATGGTCGTCGAGGTCGGCCCCGGGGTCGAGGGGCTGGCCGTTGGCGATGCGGTGCTGGGGTCGGTCGGGCTGGTCGGTTCTGAGGCGGTGGTGGACGCGCAGTACGTGACCGCGGTGCCCGCGGGGTGGTCGTATGCGCAGGCCGCCAGTGTCCCGGTGGTGTTCTTGACGGCGTGGTACGGGTTGTCGCTGTTGGCGAACCTCAAGCCCGGCGAGAAGGTGCTGGTGCACGCCGCCACCGGTGGGGTCGGCATGGCCGCGGTGCAGCTGTGCAGGCATTGGGGTGCGGAGGTTTTCGCCACCGCGAGCCGTGGCAAGTGGGACACGTTACGGGCGATGGGCTTCGACGACGCCCACATCGGTGACTCGCGGACGCTGGAGTTTGAGGAGAAGTTTCTCGCGGCCACCGACGGCGCCGGGGTCGACGTGGTGCTCAACTCGCTGGCAGGTGAGTTCCTCGACGCTTCAATGCGGTTGTTGGCCAATGGTGGACGTTTCATCGAAATGGGCAAAACCGACCTTCGCGACCCCCAGGTGGTGGCTGCCCAGCATCCAGCAGTGCGGTACCGGGTATTCGACCTGATCCGGGATGCCGGACCCGACGGCGTCGCTGCCATGCTGGCCGAGTTGATGCCCCTGTTTGCGGCTGGAGTGTTGGAGCCATTGCCGCTCAAGACGTTCGACGTGCGGTGCGCCACCACGGCCTATCGGTTTGTCAGCCAGGCCCGCCAGATCGGCAAGGTCGTCCTCACCCTCCCCGAGGGGCCCGGTAATGCGGTGCTGGCGGGTTCGGGAGGTGGGCTGGCCGGCGGCAGCGTGGTGGTCACCGGGGGTACCGGGATGGCTGGTTCTGCGGTCGCCGCTCACCTGGTGGCCCATTATGGGGTGGCCCATGTGGTGTTGGTCAGTCGCCGCGGTGCCGATGCGGAGGGTGTCGCGGAGTTGGTGGGCCGGCTCGAAGAGGCCGGGGCGCAGGTGTCGGTGGTGGCCTGTGATGTGGCCGATCGCGATGCGGTGGCCGCGTTGATCGCGCAGTTGCCGGCCCAATATCCGCTCAAGGGGGTATTTCATGCCGCCGGAGTTCTCGATGATGGGTTGATCGCATCGTTGACGCCGCAGCGGGTGGATGCGGTGTTGCGGGCCAAGGTCGATGGGGCCTGGAATTTGCATGAGCTCACCCAGCATTTGGATTTGTCAGCGTTCGTGATGTTTTCGTCGATGGCCGGCATTGTGGGAACCCCCGGCCAGGGTAACTATGCGGCGGCCAACTGTTTTCTCGACGGGCTGGCCGCCTACCGGCGCGCCCATGGTTTGGCCGGGTTGTCGGTGGCGTGGGGGCTGTGGGAACAAGCCAGCGCAATGACCCAGCACCTCGCCGATTCCGATAAGGCCCGCATGAGCCGCCTCGGGCTGGCGCCCTTTTCAACCGAACAGGCTCTGCGGCTGTTCGATACCGCGATGCTCAGCGATCGCCCCGTGTTAGTGGCCGCTCGCCTCGATTCGGCCGCGCTAGCCGATCACAGCACCGCGCTGCCCCTGCTGCTAACTCGACTGGTCACCCGCCGCACCCGACGTGTCATCGACGAAACCGACAGTGCGGCGGCCTCGATGACGAGCCTCGTCGCACGGCTACAAGGCCTGTCCGCTGAGCAGCGACACAGCGAACTTGTGGACCTGGTCCGCCGCAATGCCGCCATCGTTCTCGGTCTTCCGAACGCCGGAGACATCAATGCCGGCGGTGTTTTTAAGGACCTCGGCTTTGACTCGCTGACTGCGGTCGAACTGCGTAACCGGCTCAAAATCGCTACTGGACTTAGTCTTTCGCCCACGCTGATCTTCGACTTCCCGACACCCATAGTGCTGGCAGAACACCTCGACACCCGGCTGGGGGCCATCACCACCGGCGCCGACCAGCCGAACCTGATGGCCCGCTTCAACGACATCACCCGCGAACTGCAGACACTGCTCAACCGGCCCGACTGGAAGGCCGAAGAAAAACCGCAACTCGCCGCCCGCATCCAGACCCTGCTGACGGCCCTCAGTGCCCGCCTCGATCCCCACGACTCCCAGCACTCCGACGACGAGGACATCCACGCCGCCACCGAAAGCCAACTCTTCGCCATCCTCGATGAAGAACTAGGCTCCTAAGAGCCCCACAAGGAGCAACAGTGTCGGGCACCGACAAACACGTCGATTACCTCAAGCGTCTCACTGCGGATCTGCGGCGCACCCGTCGGCGGCTGTCGGAGTTGGAAGGCAAGCTGTCCGAGCCGGTGGCGGTGGTGGGGATGGCGTGCCGGTACCCGGGCGGGGTGGACACCCCGGAGGGTCTGTGGGAGATGCTGGTTGAAGGCCGCGACGCGGTGTCCGACTTTCCCGACGACCGGGGCTGGGACGTGGCGGGCCTGTTCGACCCGGACCCCGACGTCCCGGGCAAAATGTACGTCCGCCAGGGTTCATTCTTAGCCGACGCCGGCGATTTCGACGCCGGATTCTTCGGTATCGGACCCAGCGAGGCGCTGGCGATGGATCCACAGCAGCGGTTGATGCTGGAGCTGTCGTGGGAGGCCTTGGAGCGAGCGGGAATTGAGCCGTTGAGCATGCGAGGATCGCAGACGGCTGTGTTCGCCGGCGTGATGCAGGCGCGGTACGGCGGCGAAGTGCAAGGCGAGCTGGAGGGCTACGGGATCACCGGCGCGACGTCGAGTGTGGCCTCGGGCCGGGTGTCCTACGTGCTGGGCTTGGAAGGCCCGGCGGTGTCGGTGGATACGGCGTGTTCGTCGTCGTTGGTGGCGTTGCATTTGGCCGCGCAATCGCTGCGTTCGGGGGAGTCCGACCTGGCGCTGGTCGGCGGTGTGACGGTGACGACTACCCTGGCCGCATTTGTGGAGTTCAGCCGCCAGCGGGCACTTGCCGCAGACGGTCGGTGTAAGGCGTATGCCGCCTGCGCTGACGGCACCGCTTGGTCGGAGGGTGCGGGGGTCCTGGTGGTGGAGCGCCTGGCTGACGCGCAGCGATCCGGGCATCCGGTGTTGGCGCTCGTGCGCGGCTCCGCGGTGAATCAGGATGGCGCCTCCAACGGACTGACCGCACCAAATGGGCCATCACAGCAACGGGTCATTCGAGCGGCGCTGGCCAGCGCCGGACTGACCGCAGCGGATGTCGACGTTGTCGAAGGGCACGGGACGGGGACCGGGCTCGGGGATCCGATTGAGGCGCAAGCGCTTTTAGCGACGTACGGCCAGGATCGGCCGGCGGATAAGCCGTTGTGGTTGGGGTCCATCAAATCCAATATCGGTCATACGTCGGCTGCTGCGGGAGTGGCCGGGGTGATCAAAATGGTCCAGGCCATTCAGCACGGGGTGATGCCGCAGACATTGCATGTGGATGTGCCTACGCCGCACGTGGATTGGTCGGCGGGGGCGGTGTCGTTGTTAATGGAGTCGCGACCGTGGCCGGCAGGGGATGGTCTACGCCGGGCGGGGGTGTCGTCTTTCGGGATTAGCGGGACGAACGCTCACGTGATCTTGGAAGAAGCTCCGATGGAGGCGCCGGTGCTGGAAGGCGTTGTGCCTGAGCGCGGCGATTCGGTGGGTGACTCAGCGACAGCGTGGGTATTGTCCGCTCGCTCGGAGCAGGCATTGACCAATCAGGCCAAGCGGTTGTTTGCACACCTGGCCGGCCAGGATGGTTCGGGGGCGGATCTGACTCCGGTGGATGTGGGTTGGTCGTTGGTGACGACTCGGTCGGTGTTCGAGCATCGGGCCGTGCTGGTGGGCGCCGACCGTGAGCAGTTGATGGCGGAGTTGGCCGGGCTGGCCGCTAGTGAGCCGGGTGCGGGCGTGGTGGTGGGACGCGCCCGCCCGGTGGGCAAGACGGTGTTTGTGTTTCCCGGCCAAGGCTCCCAGCGATTGGGGATGGGCCAGCAGCTCTATGAACGGTTTCCGGTGTTCGCCCGGGCGTTTGACGAGGCGGTGGCTGCGTTGGATCCGCATCTGCGGTTGCCGCTGCGGCAGGTGATGTGGGGCAGCGACGCCGCAGTGCTACAAAGCACGGAGTTCGCGCAGCCGGCGTTGTTCACCGTCGAGGTCGGGCTGGCGGCGCTGTTGCAGCACTGGAGTGTGCCGCCGGACGTGGTGACGGGTCATTCAGTGGGCGAGATCACCGCTGCCTACGTGGCGGGTGTGTTGACGTTAGAGGATGCGGCCAAAGTGGTGGCGGCGCGGGGCCGGTTGATGGCGGGATTGCCCCCTGGTGGGGTGATGGTGGCGGTAGCCGCCACCGAAGACGACGTGGCGCCGTTGCTGACCGCGGACGTGAGTATTGCGGCGGTCAATGGCCCCAACGCGGTGGTGATTTCGGGTGCCGACGCGCCGGTGACCGCGCTGGCGGATCGGTTGACGCAGCAGGGGCGACGCGTGCATCGGCTGGCGGTGTCGCATGCGTTTCACTCGGTACTGATGGAACCCATGCTCGAGCAGTTCTCGCAGCTGGTGGCCGGCATATCGGCCGCACCACCGCGGATTGGGTTGGTGTCCAACCTGACTGGGCAGTTGGCCGGTCCCGGATATGGGTCGCCACAGTATTGGGTCGAACATGTGCGGCAGCCAGTCCGCTTCGCGGACGGGGTGCGTGCCGCCCAGTTGTCGGGGGCCGGCGTCTTCGTTGAGGTGGGTCCTAGCGGTGGTCTCACCGCAGCGGTGGAGCAGTCGTTGACCGCTGAGCCGGCGGTGTCGGTGGTCACGCTGGACAAAGATCGCCCGGAAGCAGAGTCGCTGCTGACCGCGCTGGGCCAGTTGTTCACCAGCGGTGTGGACGTGGACTGGCCCGCGGCGCTGGGGGGTGGGCACCGAGTTGACTTGCCGACGTATGGGTTTGTGCGGCAGCGATTTTGGTTGGATACGGCGTCGATGGGGTCGGCGGACGTGCGCGGTGTCGGCTTGATGCGGGCCGATCATCCGTTGCTGGGCGCGGTGGTGGAGCGGCCAGATTCGGGCGGGGTGGTGTTGACAGGCGCGTTGTCCGTGGGACAGTTGCCGTGGTTGACCGATCACGTCGTCAATGGGGTGGTGTTGTTTCCCGGCGCGGGATTCGTGGAGTTGGTGTTGCGGGCCGGCGACGAGGTCGGCTGCCCGGTCGTGGAGGAGCTGACGTTGCAGGCTCCGTTGGTGTTGCCGCCGGCCGGCGGGGCACGGGTGCAGGTAGTTGTGGATGCTTCGGGCGAGTCGGGTTCTCGGGGCGTATGGGTCTATTCGCGCGGTACCGGCCTGGATTCGGTGTGGGTGTTGCACGCCCAGGGTGTGTTGAGTCCAGGATTGCCGGAGCCGGCCGCGGATTTGTCCGTGTGGCCGCCGGCGGGGGCGTCGGTGGTGGATGCGGGTGACGCGTATGAGGTGTTGGCGCGTCGGGGTTATGAGTATGGGCAGGCGTTTCGGGGTCTGCGTGCCCTGTGGCGGCGGGGGCGCGAGATCTTTGCCGAGGTGACCGTCGGTGAGGGTGTGACGGTGCGAGGGTTTGGGATTCACCCGGTGGTGCTGGATGCGGCCCTGCATGCGTGGGGAGTTGCTGACGGTGGGGATGCGACCATGCTGCCGTTTTCGTGGCAGGGGGTCTGTTTGCATGCCGCGGGGGCGCCACGGGTTCGGGTCCGCATAGCACCGGCTGGCACTGCGGCGGTGTCGGTGGACTTGGCTGATGGAGCGGGCTTGCCGGTCTTGTCGGTGCGGGAGTTGGTGGTTCGTCCGGTCTCGGCGCAGGCGCTGTCGGCCGCGTTGGCCGCGGCCGCGGGTGGTGGCGGGGGGCTGTTCGAAGTCGCGTGGTCGCCGGCACAATTGGGGCGCAACGATCTTAGTGATAATGCGGTGGTATGGGAGCCAACCCCCGGCGCCGACCACGTGGTGCGGTCGGTGCACACGGCCACTCATGAGGCGCTGGGGGTGGTGCAGTCGTGGCTGGCCGGTGATGGAGGCGTGCTGGTCGTGCTGACTCATGGGGCGGTGGGTCTGGCCGGTGAGGATGTCACGGATTTGGCGGGTGCCGCGGTGTGGGGGTTGGTGCGCTCTGCACAGGCTGAGCATCCGGGCCGGGTGGTGTTGGTCGATTCGGATGGATCGATCGATGTTGCGGAGGTAATCGGAAGTGGCGAACCACAACTAGTGGTGCGTTCCGGTGTGGTGCACGCGGCTCGGCTGGCGGCGGTGGGGGCGGGGGCGGTATTGGAATTACCGGCCGGCGGCTGGCGGTTGGCCGCCGGGGGCGGGGGCACGTTAGAGGACGTGGCGGTGGCCCCGGCCGGGCCGGTGGAGTTGGCCGCTGGGCAGGTGCGGTTGGCGGTGGCCGCGGTGGGCGTGAACTTCCGGGATGTGTTGGTGGCGTTGGGGATGTATCCCGGCGGCGGGGAATTGGGCGCTGAGGGCGCTGGGGTGGTCGTCGAGGTCGGTCCCGGGGTCGAGGGGCTGGCCGTTGGCGATGCGGTGCTGGGGTTGTTGGGGGTGGTGGGCTCTGAGGCGGTGGTGGATGCGCGGTTGGTGACCGCGGTGCCGGCGGGGTGGTCGTTGGTGCAGGCCGCCGGTATGCCGGTGGTGTTTTTGACGGCGTTGTATGGGTTGTCGGTGCTGGCGAGCCTCAAGCCCGGCGAGAAAGTGCTGGTGCACGCCGCCACCGGTGGGGTGGGGATGGCGGCGGTGCAGCTGTGCCGGCAGTGGGGTGCCGAGGTTTTCGCCACCGCCAGCCGCGGCAAGTGGGACACGTTGCGCGCGATGGGCTTCGACGACGCCCACATCGGCGACTCGCGGTCGTTGGAGTTTGAGGAGAAGTTTCTGGCGGCCACCGACGGCGCCGGGGTCGACGTGGTACTCAACTCGCTGGCAGGTGAGTTCCTTGATGCGTCGTTGCGGTTGTTGGCCAATGGTGGGCGTTTCATCGAAATGGGCAAAACCGACCTTCGCGACCCCCAGCGGGTAGCGGCCGAGCATCGGGGGGTGGTTTATCGGGCGTTCGATCTGATGGAGGCCGGCCCTGACCATATCGCTGCGATGCTTTCGGAGTTGATGGGGTTGTTTGCCGACGGGGTGTTGGCGCCGTTGCCGGTCAAGGCTTTTGATGTGCGGTGTGCTTCGGCGGCGTACCGGTTTGTCAGTCAGGCGCGGCAGGTCGGCAAGGTCGTGCTCACCGTCCCCGAGGGGCCCGGTAATGCGGTGTTGGCGGGTTCGGGTGGTGGGCTGGCCGGGGGTAGCGTGGTGATCACCGGGGGTACCGGGATGGCCGGTTCTGCGCTGGCCGTTCATTTGGTGGCCCGTTACGGGGTGGCGCATGTGGTGTTGGTCAGTCGCAGCGGTGCCGATGCCGAGGGTGTGGCGGAGTTGGTGGGAGAGCTCGAAGGGGCTGGGGCGCAGGTGTCGGTGGTGGGCTGTGATGTGGCCGATCGCGATGCGGTGGCCGCGTTGATTGCGCAGTTGCCGGCCCAATATCCGCTCAAGGGGATATTTCATGCCGCCGGAGTTCTCGATGATGGGTTGATCGCATCGTTGACGCCGCAGCGGGTGGATGCGGTGTTGCGGGCCAAAGTCGATGGGGCCTGGAATTTGCATGAGCTTACTCAGCATCTGGATTTGTCGGCGTTCGTGATGTTTTCGTCGATGGCCGGCATTGTGGGGACCCCCGGCCAGGGTAACTATGCGGCGGCCAACAGTTTTCTCGACGGGCTGGCCGCCTACCGGCGCGCCCATGGTTTGGCCGGGTTGTCGGTGGCCTGGGGGCTGTGGGAACAAACCAGCGCAATGACCCAACACCTGGCCGATCGCGACAAGGCCCGGATGAGCCGGGTCGGGCTGGCGCCGCTATCCACGCCGCGAGCGCTACAGCTGTTCGACGACGCGATGCTGGCCGATCGAACAGTGCTGGTGGCCGCCCACCTCGACGCGGCAGGGCTGAGCGCAAGCGGGGTTGTGCCGCCGTTGCTTCGTGAGTTGGTCGCTCGTCCCGGGCGGCGGCTAGTCGCTGATACCGATGCCGCGGCGTCGATGTCGGGGTTGGTCGCACGGTTGCAGGGGCTGAGCCCTGACCAGCGGCGCAGCCTGTTGGTGGAATTGGTGTGTACCAACGCCGCAACCGTTTTGGGTCGTTCCAGCGCCGGTATTGACGCCGACGTGGCGTTCCAAGACCTCGGGTTTGACTCATTGACTGCGGTGGAGCTGCGCAACCGCCTCAAAATCGTTACCGGCCTTACCCTTTCGCCTGTCCTGATCTTCGACTACCCGACCCCCACCGCGCTGGCCGAACACATCGATGGACTGCTGAACTCCGCGCCAATCGCCACCGGCATACCCGACAGTGAACCCGATCGATTGGCTCGTTTCAACGACATCGCCCGCGAACTGCGGACACTGGTCAACCAACCCGACTGGACCCCCGATGACAAGACACACTTCTCGGACCGCATCCAAGCCATCCTGACCGACCTCACCACCGCACCCCCCGACCTCGACCAGGCTCTCACCTTCGACGACGACATCACCACCGCAACCGAAAGCCAACTCTTCGCCATCCTCGACGAAGATTTTCCTGTATGACCCGCACGGAGTTGAGGATGTCGTGCCACCGACAGACGTAGCAATGATCGGACTCGCATGCAGGTTCCGTGCCGCCACAAACCCCGCCGAGTTCTGGCGCCTCCTGTGCGATGGAGCCGAAGTCACGCAGTTGCCGGGCAATGTCGCCGACTTCGACGCCGACTTCTTCAACCTGTCGCCACGCGAGGCCCGCGCGATGAACCCCCGCCAACGGCTGACGCTGGAACTGACCTGGGAAATGTTCGAAGACGCGTTCGTGGTGCCGGAAACAGTGCGCGGCGAACACGTCGCGGTTTACCTCGGCGCGATGAACGACGACTACGCGTTCCTGACGGTCGCTACAGACAACGTCGACCATTACTCGTTTGCCGGCATCAGCCGGGGAATGATCGCCAACAGGATCTCGTTTGCATTCGGGCCACAGGGCCCAAGCATTACCGTCGATTCCGGACAATCGTCTTCTCTGGTGGCAGTGCACCTGGCGTGTGAGAGCCTGCGGACGGGGGCGTCGCCGCTGGCGATCGCCGGTGGGGTTCACCTGAACCTGGCAAGCGAAACGGCAATGCTCGAAACGGAAGTCGGCGCGATGTCGGCGGCGGACCACACCTACGCGTTCGATGAGCGCGCCGACGGCTACGTGCGGGGCGAAGGCGGTGCTCTTGTTCTGCTGAAGCCGTTGCGTGCGGCACTGGGCGACGGAGACCGAATCCACGCCATCATTCGCGGCAGCGCCGTTGGCAACGCCGGAGACAGCGCCGCCGGGCTGACCGTGACCTCTGTCCCCGGACAAGTCGACGTCATAGCGCGCGCTGTTGACCGCGGGCCTGGATAGCAGTCAGATCGACTACGTTGAGGCGCACGGAACGGGCACCGAAATCGGCGATCCGATCGAAGCGAGGGCACTGGGTGAGGTGTTCGCCCAGCGTCGACAGCGTCCCGTCAGTGTGGGGTCGGTGAAGACCAACATCGGCCACGCCGGTGGGCTGCAGGAATCGCGGGCCTACTCAAGACGGTGCTGGGGGTCGAAAACGCTTTGATACCACCGAGTCTCAACTATGCCAGTCCAGTGATTGATCTTGAAAGCCTTGGGCTTCGGATCAACGCCACGCTGACGCCATGGCCGGTAGGGGACGGGCCGCGCCGTGCCGGAGTGTCGTCGTTCGGAATGGGAGGGACCAACGCGCACGCTATTATCGAAGAGTCACCTGCCCTGGTGGAAAGTGTGGAAGCTATTGCGCCCGAACGCGATTCCAGTAATCCGGTCATCCGCTGGGTGGTGACCGGTCGCTCGGCAGAAGCGTTAGGCAAGCAAGCGCGGCGGCTATTGGAGCATGTGGGTGAGCATGCCGAGCTGAGTCCGGCGGATGTGGGGTGGTCGTTGGTGACGACACGGTCGGTGTTTGAGCATCGCGCCGTGGTGGTGGGCGCTGACCGTGAGCAGTTGATGGCGGAGTTGGCCGGGCTAGCCGCCGGTGAGCCGCGCGCGGATGTCGCGGCGGGACGGGCGCATTCGCTGGGCAAGACAGTGTTTGTGTTTCCCGGCCAGGGCTCGCAGCGGTTGGGCATGGGCCAACAGCTCTACGGCCGGTTCCCGGTGTTCGCCGAGGCTTTCGACGAGGCGGTCGCGGTATTGGATCCACATTTGAGGTTGCCGTTGCTGCAGGTGATCTGGGGCGCCGACGCGGCGCTGTTGCAAAGCACCGAGTTCACCCAGCCCGCGTTGTTTGCCGTGGGGGTGGCGGTGGGGGCGTTGTTGCGGTCCTGCGGTGTGACGCCGGATTTCGTGATGGGCCATTCGGTGGGCGAGATCACCGCGGCCCATGCGGCCGGGGCGCTGTCGTTGGCCGATGCGGCCACCGTGGTGGCGGCTCGGGGCCGGTTGATGGCGGCTTTGCCGGGCGGTGGGGTGATGGTTGCGCTGGCCGCCAGCGAGGACGAGGTGGCGCCGTCGCTCAGCGAGGGCGTGGATATTGCGGCGGCCAATGGCCCGAATTCGGTGGTGATTTCGGGTGCGGAAGCTGCGGTGGACGCGGTGGCGGGCCGGTGGGCGGGTCTGGGTCGCCGAGTGCACCGGTTGGCCGTGTCGCATGCGTTTCATTCGGCGTTGATGGAGCCGATTGCGCAGCGGTTCGCACAAGTGCTCGCCGAGGTGTCGGTGGCAGAGCCGCGAATTGGTTTGGTGTCCAACGTGACCGGTCAGTTAGTTGGGCCGGGGTATGGGTCGCCCCGGTATTGGGTTGAGCATGTCCGTTGGCCGGTGCGGTTTGCCCGGGGTGTGCAGACGGTGGAGTCGCTGGGAGCGGGGATTTTTGTGGAGGTGGGTCCCGGTGGGGGTTTGACGGCAGCCGTGGAGCAGTCTCTGACAACTCTGACGACCGAGCACGCGGCTTCGGTGGTGGCGTTGAACAAGGATCGGCCCGAGGTCGATTCGCTGATCGCCGCGTTGGGTCTGTTGTTCACCGCGGGTGTGCGGGTGGATTGGGGTGGCGTGTTAAGCGGTTTGGGAGCACGGCGGGTGGAGTTGCCGATGTATGGGTTTGTCCGGCACCGATTTTGGTTGGGCGAGGGTGGATCTGGTGGGGCAGCAGAAGCGTCGCGTCCCATAGCGGGTCGTCAGCCGGCTTGGCCGAGCGGTTGCGCGAGCTGACCCCGATCGAGCAGCACCGTCAGCTGGTGGAGTTGGTGCGCGCGCACGCGGCAACCGTCTTGGGCCACTCGAGCAGCGACGACATCGATGTTGAGCGTGCTTTTCGGGACCTCGGTTTCGACTCGATGACCGGCGTCGAACTGCGCAACCGGCTCAGGGCCGATACCGGGTTGGCTCTGTCGCGCACCCTGATTTTCGACTATCCGACTGCAACAGCGTTGGCCGATCATCTCGCGCAACAACTGCTGGGCGGCCATCGTGAAGAATCCGACGACGAGAAGATCCGGTCTGCGCTGAGAAAGATTCCCCTCCAAGAACTTCGGAGAACTGGACTGCTCGACAAGCTATTGCTGCTGGCCGGTATGCCCGAAAAGTCCAGTCCTGATCCAACTGTCAGCGACGACGCGATCGACGCGCTCAGCCCCGATGCCCTGATCGCGATCGCGATGGCGCTTAATCCAGCGGATGACAGTGACATTCAGTGACGAATTCCACGCTGTCGGGCCACACTAATACGACACATGTTGAATAAGCGCTACTTTGCGAGACCGCCCGCAACCCCATAAACTTCGGACATGGTGGGGGTCCTGTTCGAGGCACCGTAAACACCAATGAGGTAGGGGCATTGAGCGTCATCGCAGGTGTGTTCGGTGCGTTGCCACCGCATCGCTACAGCCAGAGCGAGCTCACCGACTTAATTGTCGAGCTCCCCGGTCTGAAGGAGCACGAGGAGATCGTCCGGCGTCTACACGCCGGTGCGAAGGTCAACAGCCGCCACCTGGTTCTGCCCCTGGATAAGTACGCGTCGCTGACCGACTTCGGCGAGGCGAACGAGATCTTCATCGAGAACGCGGTGGACCTTGGCTGCGAGGCGCTGCTGGGCGCACTTAGCGAGGCGGGTCTGCAACCACGGGACATCGACATGATCGCCACCACGACCGTCACCGGCGTCGCGGTCCCGTCGTTGGATGCCCGGATCGCGGGACAACTCGGCCTGCGCCCCGATGTGCGCCGGGTGCCGCTGTTCGGCCTGGGCTGCGCGGCCGGGGCGGCCGGGGTGGGCCGGCTGCACGACTATCTGTGCGGTGCGCCCGACGACGTCGCGGTCCTGGTGTCGGTCGAGCTTTGCTCGCTCACCTTCCCGGCGGTCAAGCCAACCGTGTCAGGTCTGGTCGCCACTGCGATGTTCGGTGACGGGGCAGCCGCGGTGGTCGCCGTCGGCGACCGTCGCGCCGAACAAGTAACGGCAAGCGGGCCCGACATCCTCGATTCGCGCAGCCGCCTCTACCCGGAATCGCTGCACATCATGGGTTGGGACGTTGGTTCCTCCGGCCTCCAGCTCATGATGTCTCCCGAGCTCACGACGCTTATCGAGCGCTACCTGGCCGACGACGTCAACCGGTTCCTGGCCGCCCACGGGCTGCGCAAGGATGACATCGGCGCTTGGGTTGCCCATCCCGCGGGTCCCAAGGTCATCGACGCGATCACCAAGACCCTCGAGCTGCCCCCGGAGGCGCTCGAGCTGACCTGGCGCTCGCTGAGCGAGATCGCCAACCTCTCGTCGGCCTCGGTGCTGCACATCTTGCGCGACACCATCGCCAAACCGCCGCCCAGCGGAAGCCCGGGACTGATGCTCGCGATGGGTCCCGGATTCTCCACCGAACTCGTGCTACTGCGCTGGCAGTAGGTCGGTGACGTCGACGGTCAGTCCCGGCCGGGGGCTCAGCGCAGCCAGGTGGCTTGCGCGGATGCGCTGAGCGGGCAATCGGAGTCTCGTCCTGGCGACCAGCCGGGCGAGCATGACGGTCATTTCGGTGGTTGCCATGACCGCTCCGATGCACCGGTGCAACCCTCCGCTGAACGGGATGAATTCATGCGGCGCGGGCTTGCGGTAATCCGGTGAGCCGGGGTCCCAGCGCAGCGGCCGGAATTCCGTTGGGTCGGGCCACAGTTCGGGGAGCCGGTGGGTGACGTACGGGCTGAAGATCAGCAACCGGCCCGCCCGGATGCGGTGTCCGTCGAACCAGAGGTCACGCATCACCCTGCGGGCAGAGATCACTCCCGGGGTGTACAGCCGGAGCGTCTCGTGGACGACGCCGTTGAGGTAGGTCAGCGCATCGAGGTCGCTTGCGGCCGGCGGTCGGCCGCCGAGCACGCGATTCACTTCGTCGGCGGCGGTGTCCCACGCGCCCGGGAGGGTCAGCAGCGTATAGATCGCCCAGGCCATCGCGCCGCTGGTGGTCTCGTAGCCAGCGGTGATGAGCGAAATGATCGAATCACGAATCTCGTTGTCGCTCAACGCATAACCCTCTTCGCCGCGACCATTGATCAGCATGGTCAACATGTGGTCGTCGGGTCTGGGCGCAGCGCGGGCGTCGGCGATCTCGGCGTCGATGAGGTCGTGGATGCGTTTTCGGGCCGTCATCGCCCGTCGCCATCCCGGCGAGCTGACCCGCTGCTGCAGCTGCACCACCTGCGGGAGCCGGTGGGTCAGGTCCAGCAAGGGTTGAAGCTGCTCGCCAAGGAAGTCGGAATGGACGGCTATGCGCTCGCCAAACAAGCTTTCGGCGGTGCTGCGCCGCACCGTGGAACGGCACTGTTGATAGATGTCCAGCCGCTGCCCGGGCCGCCAGCCGTCGATGACGGTGTCGATATTGGACACCATGGTCTGCACGTAGTCCTGGATCTGCCGGTGGCGCAACCCGGGCGCCACCACGCTGCGGCGACGTCGGTGGTCGTCGCCGTCGCTGACGATCAGCGCCGTAGGTCCGTCGACGAGAGCCAGGGTGTTCCCAAACGTCTCTTGCCAGCTGAACGCACTGGCATTGGCGAACACGAACTTGTTCGCCTCGGCCCCGAGCAGGTAGGTGTAGCCGTGCCGGCCGACGCCGGAATTGACCACCGCACCCCGCCGCCGATACAGCGCCAGCAACGCTTCGCCGGGCAGGTAACGCACCGGCCGATACGGTTGCTTCCTCATGGCGAGTCCAGGAATCGCTGAACGGCTTCCGTCAGAATCTCACCGCCCCGAGTGTTGAGATGAATGCCGTCGATGTGAAACTCCCACCCGTTGCTTCGGGAGATCTCGTCGAAGCTGCGCCGCAGGATCATCTCCCGGGCGAGATAGTCGCGGTAGAAAGACGAAACGGAGAACCGGGTAAAAGGCTTGGCGGTCTTTGAGCGGTCCAGCTGATCCTGGAAAGCTTCGTAGAATTCGATGTTGTCCGTCCCCTCCCGCGACGAGACGTCCCGGATCACGCTGTTATAGGCAGCGCACAGGTCATTCAGCCGGGACTGAACGGGATCCTTGGAATGAGGGTCTTCTCCCACGGGTGCAAGGGAACTCAGGGCGATCCTCGCGTTGGTCTCCTGCCGCAATCTTCGCGTGATGAGTTCGAGGTTCTCCTGGAATCGCTGCACAGTGGGCTCTTCTGGCAGTCCCTTCCACACTCGAACGATTCTCCGAAAGTTCGGGAAGACGCTGGCCAGAATGTCGTTCGTTCCGATCAGGATGATCACCCGGTCGGGCTGGATACCGATCACGCGGCGGAGACGCCTGACGATGTTGAACGACAGATCACCACCCACCCCCAGGTTGACGAACCGAAACCGGCTGTTTTGCGGTCGGCTCTCCAACTCGGCGATCCACCGGTAGGTTCCCTTGGACGCGGTCGTGCTGGAACCCACGCATGCCACCATCTCGATCGGCCGGGCAACCACATTGACGATTATTCGAGTCTTTCCGACAGCTCCAACCAGCGGGTCTCCAGCTCGGCGACCTCATCTTCCAGGCCGCGCAACTCTTGGGTCAGCCGGGAGAGGGCGACGTGGTCGGACTGGTCATGCTCAGCAAGTTCGGTGTGTTTGGCCGCGACCCGCTCGGCGAGGCGTGCCAGTTGACGGTCGATCGCGGCCAGCTCCTTCTCGGCGGCACGGCGCTGCGCGCCGGACATTGCCTGCGGCTTGGCGGGCGACGGCTCGGCAGCTGCTGTGGCTGTCCGGCGGGCAGCCAGCCGTAGGTATTCGTCGATGCCGCCGGGCAGATGCCGCAACCGGCCGTCGAGAATCGCATACTGCTGATCGGTGACCCGTTCGAGCAGATACCGGTCGTGCGAGACGACGATCAAGGTGCCCGCCCAGGAGTCGAGCAAGTCCTCGGTGGCGGTCAGCATGTCGGTGTCGACGTCGTTGGTGGGCTCGTCGAGCAGCAACACGTTGGGCTCGGACAACAACGTCAGCATGAGCTGCAACCGCCGTCGCTGACCGCCGGAGAGATCACCGACTCGCGCCGACAGCTGGTCGCGGGCGAAACCGAGTCGCTCCAACAGCTGGGCCGGAGTCGCCTCGCGGCCCTCCACTTGATAGCCGCCGCGCAGCCTGCCCAGCACGTCGGCGATCCGGTCGCCGACGATCGATGCCAGCTCATCGCCTTGCTGGTCGAGCACCGCCAGCCGGACGGTCTTGCCGCGCTTGACGCGCCCGGCGTCGGGCTGAATAGTGCCGGCAATCAATCCCAACAGCGTCGACTTTCCGGCGCCGTTGGCTCCGACGATGCCGGTGCGTTCACCCGGACCGATCCGCCATTCGATATCGCGCAGCACCGGGCGGCCGTCGAATGAGACCGACACGCCGAGCAGATCGACGACGTCTTTTCCCAGCCGAGCCGTTGCCAGCTTGGCCAGCTCGACGGTGTTGCGCAGCGGCGGCACATCGGCGATCAGTTGGTTGGCGGCCTCGATCCGGAACTTGGGCTTCGAGGTCCGCGCCGGCGCGCCCCGGCGTAACCAGGCCAGCTCTTTGCGCATCAGGTTCTGACGCTTGGACTCGGCTGCGGCGGCCAGCCGGTCCCGCTCGACACGCTGCAGCACGTAGGCCGCGTACCCGCCTTCGAAGGGCTCGACGATCCCGTCGTGCACCTCCCATGTCGTAGTCGCGACTTCGTCGAGAAACCAGCGGTCGTGGCTCACCAGCAGCAGTCCGCCGGTGTTGCGCGCCCAGCGTTGTCGCAGATGGCCGGCCAGCCAGGTGATGCCTTCGATGTCCAGATGGTTGGTGGGCTCGTCGAGGGCGATCACGTCCCATTCGCCCACCAATAGTTTGGCCAGCTGCACCCGTCGTCGCTGGCCGCCGCTGAGCGTAAAAACCGTTGCTTCCCAGGCGATGTCGGACACCAACCCGCCGACCACGTCGCGAAGCCGCGCGTCACGTGCCCACTGGTGTTCGCACTGGTCGCCGACGAGTGTCCGGCCCACGGTGCGGTCCGGGTCGAGAGTGTCGGCCTGGCTCAGCGCGCAGACCCGCAATCCGCTGCGCCGGGTGACCCGGCCGGAGTCGGGCTGCAGTTGACCGGTCAGCAGACCCAGCAGGCTGGACTTGCCGTCCCCGTTTCGCCCCACGATGCCGATGCGCGCGCCGTCGTTCACTCCAAGCGTGACCGACTCGAATACCACCCGAGTCGGATATTCCAGATGTACGGCCTCGGCTCCCAGTAGGTGCGCCACCGGGCCGACGGTAGTCGACTGGGCCACATAGCGGCCCCCCAGCCCGGAGGCGAACGTCGCTTTCGAGGAGCGGTCAGCAATTTGCTGGAGATCCGCCCCGGTGAGCGGTGCGCGCTTCGGGCCTTCTGGTGACCGGCCGACATAGAGCCGTCGACAAGGAGGCAGCACGGCTGGGTTGACAGGGCAGCGGCGGGCGCCCGGACGGCAAGTGGCGCCTGTGACGAGTTAGGCAGGGGATGGTGCGATCGGCGGCATCTATGCGCCCGGATCTCCGCGGATGTGGAGGGCAAATCCCTTGGGGTGCAACGGCAGTTGGAGGATTGCCGTAACCTGGCCGCCGATCGGGGCTGGCCGGTGGGCGCGGAGTATCTCGACAACGATGTCTCTGCGTTTTCGGGTAAGCCGCGCCGCGAGTATGCCCGGATGCTGGCCGATCTGGAGTCTGGTGCTCGGGATGCGGTGATCGTCTACAACCTGGATCGGTTGCATCGCCGCCCAGCCGAGTTGGAGGAGTTCGTCGCGCTCTGCGAGCGGGCCGGGGTCTCGCAGGTGGCCACGGTGACCGCCGACATCGACTTGGGCAACGATGACGGGTTGTTTATGGCGTGCATCTTCGCCGCCTTTGCCGCCAAAGAGTCTGGGCGCAAGTCGCCGCAGGTGGGCTCGCAGCGGCAGGTGCCCAACAGCTCGCGGCCCGGCCGGGCGGCTTGATGACACCGACATGTGCGTGCGGATCGAACGGGGGGCTCAATCAGCCGCAGGCTAGGTCTATGGGCTTGCTCACCGACTCTCGCCTACCGGGTCAGCTGGTTGATTTCCTGGACTCACGGTGGTGTCCCCCTGCGCCCTTTGGTGCCGGTGATCACGCCGAGAACGTCATGGTCGTCGCTTGCCGGTAGGCGTGCTGCAACGGTGTGCCCTCCCCGACCGATACGCCGGGGTGCCAGCCCGCCTTGAGCAGAACGTCACGCCATAAAAGTGGTTCGCATCGGGACCTAAGGACCAGATGAAGTGCCGAACGGCTCTCCTATCGTGCGATGGTGCTGAATATCGTCGGCAGGAGTCGTGTCCGGGTAGGCATGAGCACCGCTCACGTCAGTCCAGGCTTGGGAGGTCGATCGGTGGCCGATCAGGAATCGCCGACCGTCGGAGGACAACCGGCGGCAGTGCCGACGCGCATGAGCCATATAAGGACCCATAAAAGTCATGTGACCGCCGCGGGCGGGGAAGGCGATTCTGCGACAGTACTTGACCCGGAGGAGGCTGCGGACCGGCTGCTGCGTGATCTGCGCACAGGTCGGGAGGGGTTGTCGGGCACCGAGGCGCAGCGGCGCCTGCTGCAGTACGGCCCCAACGCGTTGCGGCGGCGGGGCGGGCGGCGGTGGCCGGCGGAGTTGGCGCGCCAGTTCACCCATCCGTTGGCGTTGTTGTTGTGGCTGGCGGCCGGGTTGTTGTTGATCGTGGGCTCGAATGTGATCGCCGCGGCGGTGATCTTGATCATCGTGCTCAACGCTGCGTTCGCCTTTGTGCAGGAACTGCAGGCGGAACGTGCCGTAGAGGCGCTGGCCAAGTATCTGCCGCAGCGGGCCAAGGTCGAACGGGACGGCGTGGTCATCGAGATTGACGCGACGCAGGTGGTGCCCGGCGACATCGTGGTCATTGAGGAGGGCGATCGCATCGCTGCCGATATCCGGCTTTTGAGCGGGGCGATCGAGGTCGATATGTCGGCGCTGACCGGGGAATCGGTGCCCGCGCTGCGGTCGGCGGCGATGGTGGATGTGAATGTGCCGCTGCTCAGTGCGCACGAGTTGGTATTCAGCGGCACCAGTTGCACCGGCGGACAAGCCCGTGGAGTGGCGTTCGCGACTGGGATGGGCACCGAAATCGGCCGGATCGCGGCGCTGTCCGAACGCGTGAAACCCGAGCCCAGCCCGCTGGAGCGGCAGGTTCGGCGGGTGGCGTGGCTGATCGCCGCGGTTTCGGTGATGCTGGCGCTGTCGTTCATCCCGGTCGCCATGATCGCGGCCCATCTGACCTTGATCAACTCCATGGTGTTCGCCGCGGGACTGCTGGCCGGCATGGTGCCCGAAGGTCTGCTGCCGGTGATCACGCTGGCGCTGGCGGTGGCAGTGCGGGAGTTGGCGGGACGTGGCGCGCTGGTCAAACGACTGTCTGCGGTGGAAACGTTGGGCTCGACCGACGTGATCTGTACCGACAAGACCGGCACGCTGACCGAAAACCGCATGACCGCCGTCGCGGTGTGGACCACCGCGGGCCAACTCGACCTTGAGGCGCAAGTCCCGGGTGCCGAGGGCGACGAGGTGGCGCAATTCCCAATGCCACTGCGGTCGCTCGGCCGGGTCGCGGCCGACTGCAATAATGCACGCTTGGACGACAAAGCCGGTCCGGTCGGTGATCCCACCGAGATCGCAGTGTTGACTGTAGCGCACAGGCTCGGCGCCGACACCGACAGCGGTCAGCGAGAAGGCCGGCGCCGCTGGCAGTTTCACTTCAACCCTGAGTTGAAACTGATGTCCACCATCGACCAGCCCCACGATGGGCCGCCGGTGGTGCACACCAAGGGTGCACCCGAGGCAGTGCTATCGCGCTGCACACAGGTGCTGGACTCCGACGGCGCCGCGGTGGTCCTGGATCAGCGGCAGCGCCACCGGGTGGAAGCCGAAGTGAACGCGTTTGCCGCGCAAGGGCTCCGGGTGCTGGCATTTGCCCAGCGCCAACTACCCGCCGCAGTCGCCCCGCCGCACCGGCGGGACGACGCCGAACGCGACCTGTGCCTGGTGGGTCTGATCGCGATGCTGGATCCGCCGCGGCAGGGCGTCGCCGAGTCGGTCGCTCAGTGCCGCGCGGCAGGAATCCGCATCATCGTGATCACCGGCGATCATCCCTTGACCGCCGCCGCGATCGCCGAACGGGTAGGCATCACCGGCGCTCACCCCACTGTGGTCACCGCTGAGCAGTTCGAGCGGCTGACCGAAAAACAACTCGCGGCGCTGATCCGCGACCACCCCGAACTGGTCTTCGCCCGAGCGTCCCCGGAGGCCAAGCTGCACATCGCCGAAGCGCTGCGCAGCGAGGGTCATGTGGTCGCAATGACCGGCGACGGGGTCAACGATGCTCCCGCGTTGCGCCGCGCCGACATCGGTGTCGCCATGGGGTTATCGGGCACCGACGTCGCCCGCGAAGCCGCCACCATGGTCCTCACCGACGACAATTTCAGCACGATTGTCACGGCGGTTCACGCCGGTCGGCGCATCTACGACAACGTCCGCAAATTCATCATCTACATCTTCGCCCACGCCACGCCGGAAACCGTGCCGTTCTTAGTGTTTGCGCTCGGTGGAGGTCTGATTCCCTTACCGTTGCCCATTTTGCAACTGCTGGCCTTCGACGTGGGAAGTGAAACCTTGCCGGCGCTGTCGCTGAGCCGCGAGCCCGCCGAACCGGGCATCATGGCCCGCCCGCCACGCCGCCGCAGCGAAGGCGTCATTCGTGCGCCGATGCTCGTGCGGGCGTGGCTTTTCCTCGGTGCGATCGTTGCCGTCCTGCAGATGACCGGATTCTTCTACCTTCTGCTGAAGGCCGGCTGGCATCCCGGCGCTCCGGTAGGCGCCGGCGCGCCGCTGCACCACGCCTACCAGCAGGCGACCACGATGACGTTCCTCGGCATGATCGCCGGGCAAATCGGCACCGTCTTCGCGGTACGCACCCAACGCGCGTCACTGTGGTCGGTGGGCATCTTCACCAACCGCTATCTGCTGGCAGGCATCGCCGCCGAAATCATGCTGGCGGCTGTATTCGTCTACACCCCACCGCTACAAACCCTATTAGGCACCGCCGCATTACCGGCTACTGACCTGTTGATACTGCTGCCGTATCCCTTCATAGTCTGGGGCGCCGACGAGGTATGGCGCTACCTGCTGCGGCGCTCCGACTCGAGGCGGCAGCACCGCCCGGCTCTGCCCCGACCCATGCAAGCCGCGCGAAAAAATCGGGGTTAGCCAGCGCGGTATTGTAGGGCGCGATGCGCCCCGGGGGGGCACCGCAGTGGTCGGCCGCCCGCCGCGCAGAGGCGGTAGGCCGTTAAAGCATGGAGGCGATCATGCTCTTGGCGTCGGGCAATGCCGCCATAAACGCGTCGGTGCTCCCGGCGCGGAAATCGATGAACCCGAAAATTTGGGTCGAGGCGTTAAACAGCGTCACCCAAATCCCGTAGAGCTGCATCGTGCCCTGGTTGGTTTGGAGATTGGCGGTGTAGTTGACCTGCAGGGACTGGGTGAAGTGGTTGCCCCGCACCGTCTGCACCCCCTGGGGTTCCTGAACCACGTTCGTGAGTCCGCTGAGTGTGGCGTCCTGACCGGCCATGAAGCCTGCTTCTTCGGTGATATCCGGCATCGGCGGCTTGCCGGAGTCGGCCTCCATCCGCGCGCTGTTGTCGCTGTTGGCGAGCCAGACCCGGGTCTGTGACGATTGGGCGATCGTCCAGCCGGGGGCCACGGTGAGGGTGACTCCGTCTGGGAAATTGATCGTCCCGCCGCCTTGCCCGATGCCGGGCCCCCTGCCCGGTTGGATGGAGGCGACCCCGTGGGTTGTGGGAACAACCCCGCCGGGTCCGGTCCTGGGGGGCTTGGGCTGGGTCGATGGGCCGCTGAACACCACGGCTGCGGTGACCCCCGCGGCGAGGATCACCACCACGGCGATGATCGCGGCCACCACCGCCCCGTGCAATCGGTGCTCGACGGGGCCCACATCGGGCGCGGTGTCGACGGCGGTGTGCAGCGCGGTGCGCGTGGCCAAAAGGCCCGCCCCGGCCAGCACGAACGCCGCAAACGCGGTCAGCACGATGCCGCGGGAGCCGTAGGGCGCCAGCAGGGTGGTGGCCAGCTCGTAGAGCACCAGGACTACCACCCCCTCGATGACACCCACCGCCGGGTTGACACCGGCGCTGCGCAACCCCAACACCGCCACCGCCGCCGCGGTGGCCAAGATCACCGGCTGCACAAATCCCAGGGTCAACCCGATTAACGCCACGCTCGCCGGGTCACCCGCGGTGGCCTGCAGGTGGGTGAACGCGCCGTGTTGGACCACCACGCTCAGCCCCAGCGACAGCGCCGCCCCGCTGAGCGCACAGGTGACCACCGCATCCATCGGATGGCGAAACGCCGCGCGGGCGGTCACCAGCAGCGGCGCGACCAGCACCGCCACGAACGCCACCACCGGCACCAGCACACCCACTTCGAGGATCCGCGACACCGGGGGCAGTCGGTAATGGCCGGCGGCCAGTGAGATCCCCGGGGTGAAATAGGTTTGCAAAAACCCCACACCCACGCCCAGAACCAGGGACAGCGCAAACGTCACGGCGATGACGGTCAGCGGCTCGTCGCGCCACAGATTGTGGTCGTGGATATAGGTCAACACCACCGCCGGCAACGCCACCGCGGCCAGCACCAGCGCAATCGACAGCGACCCGAACGCCGCGGCGATCAACGCCGCCAACAGCGCCAGCGCGGTCACGCTGCGGTAGATGTGATGACGCTCGGCGGCCAGATGCGGCATCAGTGTGGCCACCAGCGCCACCGCCCGGCGCGGCTCATGCGTCATCCACCGATTCGGACTGTCCATCAGTTCTTCCCAACTCCTCCGGCTATGCGGCGCACCGCAACTCCTCACCCGGGCAGAGGTTGCCCGGCGAAGCGTACAACGAATCGGCGGTTTGTCAGGTGAAAACTATTCACAGTCAGGTGAAAACCTATTCACAGAAGCCCAGAAGCAACTCTCCGCTGCCGCAGGGTCTTCGGAATTAACGGGCAAGTGATCCTGCCGGCGCTGCCGAATCCATGCATGGTCGGTGATAGTGGGCCGCGGCCCGCAGTGGTCTGCGTGCATGGTGGGTCGTCTCCGACGAGCAGCCAGTAGCTGATGGGGCTCCAAGATGCAAAGCCGACGTCGGTGGGTCAGAGCATCGCTGCAGCATGGCGGTCACATCATTTTCGGCTGCGTCGAACGCATCCGGGCTGCCGGCGCCTTAGCCTGAATCCGTGGATGGGTGATTTCGTGTGGTCGTCGACGTGGTTGCCCTGAACTTGGGCTGGGTGTGCGGCGGTGGCGCATGCGTGATCTGCTGGCCTGTACCAGCTTTTCCTTGTTGTGAGGTTCCTCGGGGTTGGGCCTGGGATGGCGGGTGGGCAGGGGCTGGTCGGTGGGGTCAGGCGGCGCGGGGTTGGGCGGTCGGGTAGTAGGAGCTGATGACGTTGTCCCACAGGGTTTTCCATCCGGTTTGCCAGGGCCAGTGGGCAGGTAGGTGCAGGACGGGTTTGCGGGCGGGGGCGGCGAAGCGAGCGGGCACGTTGACCAGGTCGCGGCGACAGGGTGGCGCCACAGGCCACGGCGTGGTTAGCGTTGGCGAGAGTGCCGGCGGCGCGCAGCAGGTTATGCGCGATCACCGCGCAGGAAAGCCAGGCGCAGTTGGCGGCAAATAGCCCTCAGGTTATCTGGAGCTGATTATTGGCTGTCCATTACGTGTATGACGGATGTTGGAAATCCCGGATTCTGCTTGGTGCACGCAATTACCTTTAGCTGTCCGTCACGAAAGCGGGATAACGGGAGGTGCGAGTGCGGGTGCAGCGTGTTGTCATGCCGGAGAGCGAGTTCGAGTCGTGGACGGTGCTCGGTGAGGATCAGTTGCCGATCCAGCCGGTGGAGCGGTTCCTGGCGTATCTGGCGTCGATCGAGAAGTCGCCGAACACGATCAAGGCCTATGCCCACGATTTGAAGGACTGGTTCCTGTATCTGGCTGGTCACGGCCTTGACTGGCGGTCGGTGACGCTGGAGGATGTCGCGGGGTTCGTGGCGTGGCTGCGGCTGCCGCCGCAGGCTCGTGACGGGACGGTCGCGGTGTTGCCGACGGTCGCGCATCACTGTTCGGCCGCCAGCGTGAACCGCAAGCTTGCGGCATTGACCTCGTTTTGTGGGTTTCACGCCCGCCACGGTGTCGAGTTGACGGGGCTGCTGATCACCGTTGCCCCGGCGGGCCGGCGCGGCTGGTCGGCAACGGCGTACAAGCCGTTCCTGCACCATGTGACCAAGAGCGAACCCCAACGACGGCGCACTGTCAGGCTCACACAGCCTCGACCGAGACCGAAAGTCCTTACCGCCAAACAGGTTCAGACGATCCTCGACGCGTGTGAGCATTTGCGGGATCGACTGCTGTTTGCCCTGCTGCTCGACACAGGCGTTCGCATCGGTGAAGCGTTGGGACTGCGTCACGAGGATCTCGATATCGCGGGTAGGACCCTCACCGTCCGGCCGCGGTCGAACGATAACCGCGCCCGGGCCAAGACCGGTATGTGCCGGACGGTCCCGACCAGCCCGGAGCTGATGCGCCTGTACGTCGACTACCTCAACAGCGAGTACGGCGCCCTGGATTCGGACTACGTGTTCGTCAACCTGTGGTCGGAGCCGAAGGGGCACCCGTGGGCCTACCCCGCCGTCTACGACTTGGTGCGTCGCCTGCGGATGCGCACCGGTATTGACTTCGGGCCCCACCAGTACCGGCACACGTACGCGACCTGGCTGCTGCGGCGCGGCGCCGGAATGGAAAGCGTCAAACAGCTGCTTGGCCACGCGTCGATCACTGTCACGATAGACACCTACGGGCACCTCACCGTCGAGGACGCAAGGGCGACCCTGGAGGCCGCGGGCTGGTTCACCGGTCGGGAAGTGCGGTGGTGAGCGCGCCGTCCCCGCACCGTCTGCCCGAACGCACCGGGCTGCTGGGAAAGCTGCTGGCCCGGGTTCGGCCGGAGTTCCGCGTCGAGGTCTATCTGGCCGATCCCGATGACCCGGTGCTGGGTCGTCGGCCGTGTGTGGTGCCCGATTGCGACCGGTCCCACAGCGACAGCGGGCTGTGTTCGGGTCATGCTCGGCGCTGGCGCGCCCGGGCCCGCCCGGCGATGGCCGCGTTCCTCGCCGACCCGGGGCCCACGTTCAACGGGCGCAGGGATCTGACCCCCTGCTCGGTGCCTGGATGCCGTTACGGCAGTAGCGGTTCCGGACTGTGTATGCGTCACCGGTCGGCCTGGACCCGCGACGGTCAACCAGGCCCCGTCGGGTGGGCCGCGCGGGCGGGACTGCTCGGCCCACCCGATCCCGCGCAGTGCCTGCTGCCGTTTTGCACGCTGTGGACCGAGAACGCCCGGAATCGGTACTGCAAGGCCCACGTGACGCGGTGGCGGCAATTGGGCCGTCCCGACAGCGCGGACTACCTTATGCACTGCTTGCAGCGCGGCAAGGCCCGCATCGACTTCCGCGGGCTGGCGCCCCAGCTTGCACTCGAGCTGCAGTACGCGGTTCAGTGTCGCCACGACCAGGCCACGATCATGACCGAGGCGCCAGTCGTGACGTGGGCGATCCGTGTGGTCTTCGACGCCGGCGTGACCTCGCTGCTCGACCGCAACCCGCAGCAGTGGCGGGAGCTTGCCGGATCGAAACAGGGCCACTACCAACGGTTTCTGGCCTTCGCGCATGACGTCGTCGAAACCCTGCATGAGGGTACTGGCTGGGATGTGGAATATCCGCGTGACATCTGGCGCCTGCACCGCCTGCCCGGGCTGACACCGATGCCCGGCAAGCGGCCGCAGGCACGCATAAACCTGCGCTTTGACCGGATCGTCCAGCCATGGCTACGGGTGCTGGCCAAACGCTGGGCCCGGCTGCGGCTGAGTTCGGGACTGAGCCCGAGCACCGTGCAAAGCGATGTCCAAGGCATGACGCGGTTTTCCACGTTCCTGACCGAATCCGCCCCGCAGGTCGACGCCCTCGCCGGCATCGACCGTGCCCTGCTCGAACGCTACTTGGCCTGGCTTGTCACCCAGCCCATCGGCCGCGGCGCGAAAGAGGATGCCGTCACCGCGCCGGGCGTCTTCTTCCAGGCGATCCGCCAATACGGCTGGGACGACAGCCTGCCGACCACGGCGGTGTTCTTCCCCGGCGACATGCCACCACGCCCGCCCAGAGTCACCCGCCGCGTGGCCGAGCACGTCATGGCCCAGGTCGAAGCACCGGCCAACCTCGACCGTTGGCCCACCCCCGAGGGCCGGCTGATCACCATCATCTTGATCCGATGCGGGCTACGCGCCACCGATGCCTGCACGTTGCCCTTCGACTGTCTGCTCCACGACGGACAACAAGCCGCCTACCTGCGATATTTCAACAATAAGATGCGCCGCGAGGCCGCCGTCCCGATCGACGAGGAACTCGAAACCGACATCCACGCCCAGCAGAAGCGTGTGGCCACGCGCTGGCCCGAGCACCACCCGCACCTGTTCCCCGCCGTGACCGGCAACGCCGGCGGCCGCAACCCGATGACCTACTACAGCTACCGCGGCATGCTCAACACCTGGCTGACCACCTGCAAAGTCCACGACGAACACGGCCGCCCAGTCCACCTAACCCCGCACCAGTGGAGGCATACCTTCGCCTGCCGGCTGATCAACCGCGATGTCCCGCAAGAGGTCGTACGGGTCCTGCTCGACCACGAATCACACGAAATGACAGCGCATTACGCGAGGATCACCGACCAAACCGTCCGCCGGCGCTGGGAGGCCGCCACCAAAGTCAACATCAAGGGTGAGCGCGTCACGCTCGACCCGCAAGGGCCTCTGGCGCAAGCGCAATGGGCCAAGACCCGCTACAGCATCGCCACCCAGACGTTGCCCAACGGCTACTGCGGGCTGCCGCTGCAACGGTCCTGCCCGCACGCCAACGCTTGCCTGACCTGCCCGGTTTTCCTGACCGGACCCGAGTTCCTGCCCGAGCTGCGCGAACACCACCGCCGCACGCTCGCCCTCATCGATGTCTCCAACAGACAAGGGCAGACCCGGATGGTTGAGATGAACCAGCAGGTACTCACCAACCTCGAACACATGATTGGCGAGATCGAAAACAGCGAGCAGGAAGGCGCCACCCATGCCGCGGGCTGACAACTCCCACTTCATCATCGCGGCCGCCCGCCGCAGGGCAGCAGCAACCCACAAACGCGCGGTGTCGGCGCTGCGACGTATGGACAAAGCCGGTCTACCATTCACTTTCGACGCGGTAGCCCGCGAAGCCGGGGTCTCCCGATCCTGGCTCTACAACCAGCTGGACCTGCGCACCGAAATCGAGTGCCTCCGAGCCCGACCACACCCTCCGAAACTGCACGCCCCGGTCCCGCACCGGCAACGCGCCTCCGACCCCTCCCTGCTCCAGAGGCTGGCAGCCGCTACCGAGCGCATCAAGCATCTGCAGGCCGAAAATAGCCAGCTCCGTGAGGCGCTGGCCCATGCGCTCGGTCAGCAGCGGACCAACGCCGTTCACGGCGATCACCGCGACACGCCGACAAGAAAATCCGCCGCCATCATCGGCCCCTGCTGACGACGCGTCGAAAACACTGTCCTCAACACATAACCGCTGGTCAAAGCCACGCCCAAGTCATCAGCTCCAGATAATGAACGGGATGTGCGCCAGCGGGCCCTCGATCAAATCGGCGAAGGTGGTTTCGATGACGGCGTGGCGGCGGTGGGTGATGCCGGCCTCGGCGGTGGACAGGGTGGGGTTGGTGACAAACGGGTGATGGCGCCACACCGGAAACAACGCATCCGGGTAGCGGGCGTCCTTGACGCGGCGCACGATCAGCCGCGCGGTCAGCGTGTGGCCGCGGCCCAGCCGCAGGGGGTAGGGGGTTTCGGCGACCTCGGCATCAGAGATCAACTGTCCGGTGTCGGGGTCTTCGACCGCGCCGGGGTAGTGCACCGGGGTATAGGCGGCCTCATCGATGGCCTCGATCGCGGCGCTGATGCGCTTGTTGCGGCTCACCGATAGGGAGAACTCGGCGCCGTCGGCCACGCAGGTGGTGATCACCTTCTTGGTGCCGAACGCCGAATCGCTGCGCACCAGGATCGTGCCGGCCCGGCACGCGCGGGCGGTGCCGATGGCCTGCTTGAGCTGGGCGGCGGCCGCGCGCCCGGAGGCGGCCCGCCCGCTGCGCAGTCGCGCTTCGCCGATGACCGGCGGGGCCTGTGCGGTCGAGATGGTGGTGATCTGCGGTGAGAGGCCCAGACGCAGCAGCGCGCGGCTGGCGATCTTGGCATGCCCGAAGGAGGCGCCCTGCTTGTGGTGCCCATAGACCGGGCGCAACAGCGAGTCGATGTCGATGAACGCGCGCTGTTCGATGCCGGGCAACAGCGGTGTGCGTTGGGTGAGCGCCACCAGATGCGCGCGCGGGCCACCGCGGCGAGCTGGTTGGCGTGCCCGAAGGTGAACTCGCGCAAAAAGATCCCCAGCGTCGAGGGCGTATACACCTCGTCGAACACCCGCGGGGTGCCGCCCGCGCGCAGCACGTTGCCATCATCGATGCTGTCCGCGCCGCACATCATCGCGGCGATGATCGAGGTCAGCTTGCCGGCCGGGTTGACTGCCCCGGACTTCACCCGGGTCGAGGGCAGGTCCACGTGCTCGCCGATCAACCGCGAAAGCCCGGTCTGCTCAGCCAGTTCCAGCACCGGCACCAATCCGGCCGCCGACACCAGATTCTGCTCGTCAAACACCGCTGACCCGGCGGTGAACGTATAGGATGAGTGCACCGAAAACGCCTTCCTGAACGCTGGACAAGATCGACATCAGCACTCGTATTGTCCCAGTTCAGAAGGCATTTTCGCTGTTCACACGCCGATCACATCACGGGCCATCCACGGATTCAGGCTAAGGCGCCGGCAGCCCGGATGCGTTCGACGCAGCCGAAAATGACGTGACCGCCATGCTGCAGTCGATGCTCTGACCCACCGACGTCGGCTTTGCATCTTGGAGCCCCATCAGCTACTGGCTGCTCGTCGGAGACGACCCACCATGCACGCAGACCACTGCGGGCCGCGGCCCACTATCACCGACCATGCATGGATTCGGCAGCGCTGGCACGATCACTTGCCCGTTAATTCCGAAGACCCTGCGGCAGTGGAGAGTTGCTTCTGGGCTTCTGTGAATAGGTTTTCACCTGACTGTGAATAGGTTTTCACCTGACAAACCGCCGATTCGTTGTACGCTTCGCCGGGCAACCTCTGCCCGGGTGAGGAGTTGCGATGCGCCGCATAGCCGGAGGAGTTGGGAAGAACTGATGGACAGTCCGAATCGGTGGATGACGCATGAGCCGCGCCGGGCGGTGGCGCTGGTGGCCACACTGATGCCGCATCTGGCCGCCGAGCGTCATCACATCTACCGCAGCGTGACCGCGCTGGCGCTGTTGGCGGCGTTGATCGCCGCAGCGTTCGGGTCGCTGTCGATTGCGCTGGTGCTGGCCGCGGTGGCGTTGCCGGCGGTGGTGTTGACCTATATCCACGACCACAATCTGTGGCGCGACGAGCCGCTGACCGTCATCACCGTGACGTTTGCGCTGTCCCTGGTTCTGGGCGTGGGTGTGGGGTTTTTGCAAACCTATTTCACCCCGGGGATCTCACTGGCCGCCGGCCATTACCGACTGCCCCCGGTGTCGCGGATCCTCGAAGTGGGTGTGCTGGTGCCGGTGGTGGCGTTCGTGGCGGTGCTGGTCGCGCCGCTGCTGGTGACCGCCCGCGCGGCGTTTCGCCATCCGATGGATGTGGTGGTCACCTGTGCGCTCAGCGGGGCGGCGCTGTCGCTGGGGCTGAGCGTGGTGGTCCAACACGGCGCGTTCACCCACCTGCAGGCCACCGCGGGTGACCCGGCGAGCGTGGCGATCATCGGGTTCACCCTGGGATTTGTGCAGCCGGTGATCTTGGCCACCGCGGCGGCGGTGGCGGTGTTGGGGTTGCGCAGCGCCGGTGTCAACCCGGCGGTGGGTGTCATCGAGGGGGTGGTAGTCCTGGTGCTCTACGAGCTGGCCACCACCCTGCTGGCGCCCTACGGCTCCCACGGCATCGTGCTGACCGCGTTTGCGGCGTTCGTGCTGGCCGGGGCGGGCCTTTTGGCCACGCGCACCGCGCTGCACACCGCCGTCGACACCGCGCCCGATGTGGGCCCCAACGAGCACCGATTGCACGGGGCGGTGGTGGCCGCGATCATCGCCGTGGTGGTGATCCTCGCCGCGGGGGTCACCGCAGCCGTGGTGTTCAGCGGCCCATCGACCCAGCCCAAGCCCCCCAGGACCGTCGCCTCCATCCAACCGGGCACGAGGCCCGGCATCGGGCAAGGCGGCGGCACGATCAATTTCCCAGACGGAGTCACCCTCACCGTGGCCCCCGGCTGGACGATCGCCCAATCGTCACAGACCGGGGTCTTGCTCGCCAACAGCGACAACAGCGCGCTGATGGAGGCCGACTCCAGCAGGGAGACCACGCCCGATATCAGCGACCAAGCAGCCTACCTGATCAATGGGGCGATCAGAATCAACGGACTCACGAACGTGCTTCAGTACCCGAAGCCGCTGCAGACGGTGCGGGGCAACCACTTCACCCAGTCCCTGCAGGTCAACTACACCGCCAATCGCCAAACCAACCAGGGCACGATACAGCTCTACGGGATCTGGGTGACGCTGCTTAACGCCTCGACCCAAATTGCCGGCTTCATCGATTTCCGCGCCGGGGACCCCGACGCGTTTGAGGCGGCATTGCCCGACGCCAACAACATGATCGCCTCCATGCTGTAATGGCCGGCCGCCCTGCGGGCGGATTAACTGGCAATCAAATTCACCGAGCAGTGTCGCGACGCGCCTTCCCACGTTCCCTGCAAGAGCCGCAGACCAGGCTCATGCCGCCTCCATGCCGGACACCACCTGGCCAGAAAACCGGGACACCTGCCAGGCTCTGCTCCCGCGGTCCAGTACATGGCCACGGTTTCGATGCCGCTCTCTACTATGACGACACGTCAACGACGGTTCGGGTTTACTCATCTTCCTGGTCCCCACCTGACACCTGGGCGCCTTTTCCACATCGCTCACCACGACGGTCTTCAGCCAACGCAACATGTGGTGGTTTGAAGCCTCCGCCCGACCGGCGACTCCGAAGGGCCAAACCTTCATCTCTTGCAAGACAACAAGTTTCGGCAGTCTCACTTACCTACATCGCGACCTCCGTTACTCGTTCGTGGCACACGTACTGGTAATAGATCACCCGATCCGGGATGCCGCGGGTCCGCATCCGCCACCACAGTCACCTCTCGGTGACTGGCCGGCGCTGGAGCGTGCGTTCGCCAATGGTCTGCCCGCCGTCGTCAACGTGCTCACCGACCCACGGTGGCCTATCCGCGCCGATCCACCCTCGGCTGACCGGGCCGAAAGGCGCAGAGGTGACTTCACTGGGCTGCGGGCGGTACGCCTAGAGGCCCGACCAGGTCAGTACCGAAGCTGCCGTGATTCCGCTTGCCGCGGCATGGTAATTACTAGAGCATGTGGCTGGTGCCCAGACATCGGGCCCCCCATGGCCCGGGCTCGCTGTTTTGGCTGACGCCGGCGCTGTGCATGGGCGCGGCGATCGGACTCGCCGCCGGGCTGGTCGCCGTCAGCCACAATTTTAACGTGACCAGCCCCTTTCTGTTCCAGGGACCGCCGTCCGATGCCCGCAGCTCTTTGAACTCCATCGTCACTACGATGATCTCGCTAACCGGGCTGGTGTTCTCCCTCACCTTCGTCGCGTTGCAGTTGACCGCCGGGCAGCTCTCGCCCCGGGTACTGCTTATATTCCTGCATGATCGGATCATCCAGTTCACCTTTGGGGTGTTCGTCGCGTCGTTCGTCTACTCAATGGTGGTGCTGCAGACGGTGAAGGGTGACTCATCTGACGCTGACGTGCCGCGGCTCGCGGTCAGCGTGGCGTTCCTGTTCGTGTTCGCCAGCGCCGGCGTGTTTTCGCTGTACATCGGCCACGTGGCGCAGTTGATGCGGGCCTCGACGCTCATCGCCGAGATCGCCCACCAGGCCCGCAAGCCGCTGGAGCGAGACTACCCAACCGACCCGGCACAGCCCAAGAAGGCTGATCGTCTGCCGGAATCGGAGCGAGTGATCGCGGCACCGCGCGCGGGAATGTTGATCGCGGTGAACGAGCCCGTACTCGCCAAACAGGCGGCGCAGGCGGCGTGTGTGGTCGTGCTGGAGCACCGGCTGGGAGACTTCGTTCCTGAAGGGGCAGCGTTGTTCACGGTGCACGGTGAGCCCGACGACGTCGATCGTCTGGTCAGGCGGGCGTATAAGCAGGTGGCGTTGGGCGCCGAGCGGATCCTGGTGCAGGATTTGGCGTCCGGGTTTCGGCACTTGATCGACATCGCCGAAGGGGCTCTGTCCCCGAGTACGAACAACCCGACCACGGCCTGCCGGGCCCTGGACGCGCTGCACGATCTGTTGCGGCAGCTCGCTATCCGTGCGCCGGCCTCGGAAACGGTATGCGGGCCAGACGGAGCGGTGCGGCTGGTGATACCGCGCTATCAGTTCGCTGACCTGCTCGATGTCACGATGCGCGAAACCTGGCATTACGGGTCCCACGCAGCACAAGTGCCCGATCGGATCGCGGATATGCTCGCCGACCTGGCAGATGTGGCCCGCCCGGAGCATCAGCCCGCGGTGCGGCATTGGCTCCAGGTTGTCAGCGCCTAGCCGCACCGGCTCGCCTTGCTGCGTCGGTCAACGCGAGACAAAGCCGTCGCGGCAGGACTGCCGTTCGGCCTCGATGAGGGGCGCGTCGACTTCACCAGGCCATGACGGTCACCGGCCAAGCCCGCGTACGGTTGATCTGTGCCCAAGACCACCAGCGCTCCGCCGGGACGCCTGAGCAGCCGATTCTGGCGAATGCTCGGCGCGAGCACAGAAAAAGACCAACGACGTTCAGCAAGCCTCCACACGATGTCGGCCGAACCTCGGCCGAAACACCAAACGAAAGCTGGATCTACTGACGTTTCCGTGGGTCGATCCGGAGCGGCTTCCGCTTCGCGCTCTGGGCCGCGCCAGCGCCGCCGGGCAGGTCCCTGACCTGCCCTTTCGGCTGCCATCAGGGCGCACAGAGGCTCGCGGGTCAAGGGTGGCCGAAGGTCATCGCGAAGCGAGGCGAAGCGCCCTTGACGCGCGAGGGGTGCGCCCGTAGGCGGCGCGGACCAGAGGCCCTCCGCCCCAGCGAAACCCCACGGCACGAGCTCGATCGGAACCCACGGAACCGTCACAAGAGCCGACAAAATCCGGGTTAGGTGACGCTCCACTCGGTGTGACGCCCACCCCGGATGGCGCACACGCGTATGTGATCAACCATTGCTCGCTCTCGCTCATCGACATGGCTATCAACGAGTCGCCCCGCATCGTGGTCGGCGACCTACCGCGATGCGTGCCGATCAGTCCGGACGGTAAGCGCGCCTGATGGTTTTGTTCAACAGCGACGCCCGTACCCGTCCCGGGCGGCATCGACGGTTCACGTCTACTTCAGCAGCGCCCGGCGGCCACTACAACACTGGGCAGCTCGCTACGACCACTTGCGCGAAGTCACCCGCCCCGACATTGGGGCCGCTGCGCGGCTGCCAACGCGCCAACACCCTCACGGCGCTGCACTCGCTGTTCGGGTTCGCCAAAAAACGTGCCCTGATCTTCGCCAACCCCACCATCGGGCTCAAGGCCCGCCCCAGCGACTCTGTCCTGCTGCGACTAACCGACGAGAAGATCCACGCCGTCGAGGCGCTGGCCACCGACCCTGCCTGGCCAACCACCGCATCACCCTGGCCGGGCACCGCGCGCGCTGCGGCGAGCTCACCCACCGCGCCCTACGCTGCTGGCTTGAGCGTCACGGTGATTCGCACGCCCGCGCGCTACTCCACGTTCACGGCGGCGGGCGAACACAACGAGGAGTTGCTGTGCGCGCCGGAGGGCGGGTGAGCCGCGGAGCGCTGAAGCCAGAGCACCGCGCGCAGCTGCCTCACCAACGCCGATCGTTCCGGAGCGCACTGCCGAGGGCCCGAACACGGCTGAGACTCCCAGAAGTCGGAGCCGAACGCAGCCTTAACCGCCACGCCCGCCGCCGATAAGCGGTGCGCTACAGTACGCTGCGCGCGCGATCGCTACGAACTGGGCGGCCTTCGTCATCGACAAGTCGGGGTTGGCGTTTTTCACCCCGCGCACGGTTTGGTTCATGGTGTTCCCCTCTTCGATGTACCCACAGACCGCTTTCCCGGCCTCAATGGCTTGCTGCGGGTCTGCATACTCGATGCCTGTTTCGCCGAGCGCGCGGAGGAAAAGCTCGTCGGTAGCGTCGTCGGCGTGCGCTGGTGCAGCCATCCCCATCATGGCGGCCACGCTGGCTGCAGCTAGGAACCGTTTCACAACGTTACAACCAACCGAGCCAAGTTAACTGTCGGGTTAACAGACGGGTGCACGTAGTAGCGCGGGCATGAACTTCGCTCGTCGGCACGCGCAATGCCGAGCAGCGTGTTCGATGGTGAGCACCAACACCGCGTGACGTCGCTGGACAACTACTTGGCCAGCTGAGCGAACACGCCGCCGGGCAGACCGGCCACGACGTTAGCGCTGCGATCGCAGCTGTCCGCGACCGGTTACGCGGCGAAGACGTGACTGAACCGACCCGCGGCACCGCTCCTGGCAACGCCACTGCGAGGACCATTTCAGCCTCTTCTCAGCGGGATCATAGCCAGATGATAAAGTGGCCGATTGTTCCTTGATCGGGCGATCTTGTGTGATTTGTTCGTAACTAATTGTTTACGGCGCCGGTGTTGGGTCCGAAACGCATCGCGACGGGAAGGGTCACCGATGAGCAACCACCGGGCACCGGCATCAGCCCGCGAACTGGGTAACGACCACGACGGCGCGGGGGCGCTGGGCGATTACCCCCTTGGCCACTGAGCTGCGTGCACCGCCAGACCGGGTTCTGGTAGCGGCTCTGGCCAGCGGCTACGTCCAAGGCAGCAAACAACGATGTAAGGCCATGGCGCGCGTAATCATGGGGCCCCGTTCGGTCATCCCGGGCGTCATAGGCAGCACCGCCGCGAAGCGGTCCAAAGCGAAGCTCTGGGTTTTCTCGTCCACACGCAGCACCAGCGCCTTTGCCGGCGGATCCAGGTACAGCCCGAAGAGATCGCGAACCTTGGCGATTGAACCGCACACCATCGCTGATCGTGACCGTATCTCTCAGGTGCGGTTTGAACCGGCACGCCTTCGCGATTCTGCCCACCGTCGACGTCGACAGCTTCGCTCTCTGTGGCCATCGATGCCCGCGGCCAGTACGTGGCATCGTGGCGCCCCAGCGTGGCCACCAATCGTCTCGATCTGCGCGTCGCTGACCTTGCGCGGATCACCACAACGCGGCTCGTCGGCCAACCCAGCCAACCGATTCGTCACCAACCGTGACCGCCACGTGCTCACCGTCTGCGACCGCACGCCGACCTCATTGTTGGATTTACCTGTCGCGCAACCCGATACGATCCGCGCGCGCTGGGCCCGGCGCCTCCGCCGACTTCGCTCGCCGCACCCGAGCCTCCAGCGTCTGTTATTCGTCATCGGTCAGCGTCAATTCGCCCACGGGCCAGCCCCTAAGCGCCCGCTACGGGCATGCCATTATTCGCACATCTTTTGGCGACAGGACACGGGGAGAACACGAGGAGAAAGGAACTGGACATGTTCATGGACTATGGGGCGTTGCCGCCGGAGATCAACTCCGGGCGTCTGTATGCCGGTCCCGGGTCGGGGTCGCTGCTCACCGCCGCGGCGGCCTGGGACGAGCTGGCCACCGAGTTGCACTCCACGGCATCCATCTATCAGTCGGTGATCTCGGGGTTGACCGGCGGAGCGTGGATGGGCCCGTCCTCGGCGGCCATGGCGGCCGCCGCCGAAAGTTACGTGGCGTGGTTGCATACCACCGCCGCCCAAGCCGAGCAGACGGCCAGCCAAGCCAAGGCTGCGGCGAGCGCCCATTCGACGGCGTTGACGGCCACGGTGCCCCCACCGGTGGTCGCGGCCAACCGTTCCCTGTTGATGGCGCTGATTGCGACCAACTTTTTCGGGCAGAACGCCCCGGCCATAGGGGAGACCGAGCGCATGTACGCCGAGATGTGGGCCCAAGACGCCGCCGCGATGTACGGCTATGCCGGCTCCTCAGCGGCAGCGTCAATGTTGACCCCGTTCGGCGACCCGCCGCAGACCACCAACCCAGGCGGGCAAGCCGCCCAAGCCGGCTCGGTCCTTCAGGCCACCGGCAGCGCTACCGGCACGAGCGCACAATCGACGCTGTCGCAGCTGACGTCCCCGCTGTCCACACTGCTGAGCCCGGTGACGTCGGCGCCGGGTTCGTCGCCGATTGAGAGCCTGCTAACGGCCGCCGGATACGTGTCGACTTTGGCGAGCTTTCCCGAGGGGGGTTTCGGCGTGAGCATGGCTGCCTGGGCCGGGGTCGCAAACTTGGTCAGCAATATCAACAACGGGATCGGCATGGTGGCGTTCACTGCTGAAAACCCCGCTGGACTGGCCTTCATACTTAACCCGCCGTTGGTGGGGCCGGCAGCTTTGGCCTTCGGCGGTTCGGGGCTGTCGGCGAGCTTCGGCGAGGCTGTCAAGATCGGGGCGTTGTCGGTGCCGCAGGGCTGGGCGATGCCCGCCCCGGCGATCACCCCCGCCGCCGTGACGCTGCCGGCCAACAGCGCGGGCGCCGCCCCAGCGGTCGCCGGAGGTATGCGGGGAGGCGCGTTCGGCGAGACCATGCTGGGCACGCTGGCCGGGCGCGCCCTCGGCGGCGTGGCAGCCCGCGCGGTGGTGTCCCGCAACCGCAAGGTGGTGCCCCGATCACCCGCCGCCGGATGACGGCCATGCCCATGCTGGCGCGATTCATCAGCGAGCTGCGGTCCCGTCGGCCATGGCCATTGCGGCCGCCCACGTGTTCGCGCTGAGAAATCGCCACTCAGAACAGGACGTGACAGGGGACTAAGAAAAGCATGGACTATGCGTTGCTACCGCCGGAGATCAACTCCGAGCGGATGTATGCCGGTCCCGGGTCGGGGCCGATGCTGGCCGCCGCGGCGGCCTGGGACGAGCTGGCCGTCGAGCTGGAGTCCACCGCGAGCGGCTACTCTTCGGTGATTTCGGGGCTGACCGGCCAGGACTGGCTGGGCCCGGCGGCGGTGTCGATGGCCAGCGCGGCGACACAGTATGTGGCGTGGCTGTCAGCCACCGCAGCCCAAGCCGAGCGGACCGCCATCCAGGCCAAGGAGGCGGCGGCGGCCTACGAGGCGGCGTTCGCGATGACGGTGCCCCCGCCGGTGATCGCCGCCAACCGGGCGTTGTTGATGGCGCTGATCACGACCAACTTTTTCGGGCAGAACACTCCGGCGATCGCGGCGACCGAGGCCCAGTACGCCGAGATGTGGGCCCAAGACGCCGCCGCGATGTACGGCTATGCCGGCTCCTCGGCGACCGCGTCAATGCTGACCCCATTCAGCGAGGCGCCGCAGACCACCAACCCCGCCGGGCAGGGCCTCCAAGCCGCCACTGTGGCCCAGGCCGTCGGGAGCGCAACCGGCGCCCACGCCCAGGCGCTATCACAGCTCACGTCCTCCCCGCTATCCAGCGCGCTATCGCAGCTCACCTCCTCCCCGCTGTCGCCGCTGAACTCCTCGACGGGGTCAGCGGGCACGTCGACCACGTCGATGACGGACCCATCGGTTTTGAGCACCCTTAATACACTGGCCAGTTTCCCCAGCTTAGGGTTAGCTTTGGGGAACGCTACGAATTCCGGCACCGAGAACCTCTATACGAATATGGCGAACGCGCTCAGTTTCCTTCGGGAAATCCACACATACGGTGGGACAATCGAGGGTTGGCTCCATTGGGGAAGAGTGGGACCGTACGGAGCCTTAAGCGGTGGTAAGTTAGGTTCGATCCTGGGCCAGGCGACCAAGATCGGGGCGTTGTCGGTCCCGCCGAGTTGGGGGGTGGCCGCCCCGGAGATCACTCCCGTCGTCCTGACTCTGCCGGCCAACAGCGTGGGCGCCGCCCCGGAGGTCGCCGCAGGTATGTCACCGGGAATCGCGTTCCAGGAGGCAATGATGGGAACGATGTCCGGGCGCGGCGCGCTGTCCCGTATGACCGACGGCCATGATGAGGATGAGAACGATAAGAACAAGAAAGAGAAGAAAGGCGAGCGGTCCGCCGCTGCGCTGGTAGCATCCAGCCGCTGGCTGGCGTCAAGCTGGGCGATCAACACCCGCCAGCGTGGCGTGGGCTGATGGCGTACGCCGTCATCGGTCCTTGAGGGTGGCTCGCCGCCCTGGGGTGTCGCGCGCGACGGTCATCAAGGCCCTCATGGCGGGCTCGGCCGGCTACGGTTGCGCGCCCTAACCATCCGGCCGGCGCGGGAAAATTGATCGAACCGCTCCAAGAGGGGCTGTTGGGGCATCTGTGCAAGGTGATCCGCGAGGAGAAAGCGGATGATCCGCATCCGATTCTCGTCCGAATCGGGAAACGACAACTCATAAGGAACCTCAGGTGTGTGTGCCGCACCCATCACTGCTCAGAAACGTTTCTGGGCCAATCGGATCAGGTGCGAAACGCGCACTTAACCACGCCCAGGTGGCCGAGCGCCATTGCGGGCGCTATTGGCGCACAGCAACGATCTAGCTGCCCGCGACGGCACTGGCCGGGGCCTCCGCAACCGCCGCCGAGGCCGCCGTTGACCTAGTCAGTTCATCTCTGGCGCGGCGCTCTACCAGCAAAGGAACGTAATCGCGCACGGTGCTCTGGTTAAACCGCGCATATACGTGCTGGACAACCGCCGCAACGTGATCGTGCGGAAGTTCTGCGTACTTCTGGGCAAGACGACGTTGTACCGCATCGATCTGTACCCGCTCTTCTTGAGGCACGCCCGCCACCCTAGACATCGAGCTGGTGTGTGGTCCACTGGTCGCTAGGCCGAAGTTCCGTGCGCCCAGTGCATTAGGAGGTGATTGTCCAGCGGTCATGACTTGATGGGAAGCTCGTCGTCGCCTGCCGGTGTGAGTCCGGTCCGGGTAGTGGCCAGGAAGCCCGGTAGCAGGCTGGCGGCTCGGTCTGGAAACGGGTCGGGTCGAAGCCCAGCGTCGAAAGCCACGGTGGTGGGAGCAACTGAGCGGTCCGCAGCGTGAAGCGAAGCCTGCCGCGTCGTTAGGGGATAAGACAGTGCCGAGCCGCGGGAATCACGGCGAAGGCCATGGAAGCGGTGAAGATCCTGGAGATGCAGCCGTGAGGAACTGTCCGGCGTAGAGGGCGCGGAACGTTCAGAAGGTGGCGGCGGGAACTGGGGAGGCCCTCCCCGACCGAAACCGGTCGCGGTGTCGGTGGAAGAGCGCCGTCCTATAACCGGTGAGGAGCCGGGAAGTGGATGGGTGTCGGGAGGGAGTCGGAGGCGGTCGTAGTACCGGTCGAGCCGCGGGACAACACAACCCGCGGGGAGGGAAGGGCCGCTGCTTCGTTCACGCGCATGTTGGGAGCTACTGACTGGTGAGTGCCGGAACCACGGCTAGGTCCACCCTGGCGGCTGTCGGAGGCGACAGAGTCAAAGCGTTACAGCACGCGCTGTACCGGGCGGCCAAGGCCGACCCGAATCGACGGTTTCACGCGCTGCAGGACAAGGTCTACCGCGAAGACGTCCTGTGGCGAGCGTGGGTGGCGGTGCGCGCCAACAACGGCGCACCGGGCATCGACAAGACCACCTTGGCCGAGGTTGAGCAGTACGGGGTGGCCCGGCTGCTGGGCGAGTTGGCCGACGAATTGCGGCAGAAGAGCTGGCGACCGCTGCCGGCGCGGCGGGTGTTGATCCCCAAGCCGGGCAGCAGCGAATACAGGCCGTTGGCGATCGCTGCGGTTCGTGACCGTATCGTGCAGGCCGCACTGAAGATCGTGCTCGAGCCGGTCTTCGAGGCGGACTTCGCCGAGTGCAGTTTCGGGTTTCGCCCGAAGCGCTCGACACACGATGCCCTGCAGGTGCTCGTGGATGAGGCCTGGCGGGGACGACGGTGGGTGGTGGAAACCGATATCGCCAACTGCTTTTCGGCGATACCGCATGACAAGTTGATGCAAGCGGTTGAGGAACGCATCAGCGACCGAACCGTCTTGGCGCTCGTGCGGGCGATGTTGCGCGCCGGGGTGCTAGAAGACGGTCGGGTGCGGCGCGAGGTCACCGGAACCCCGCAAGGGGGCCCGCTTTCGCCGCTGCTGTGCAACGTGTACCTGCACCGGCTGGACCGGGTGTGGGATCCACGCGAGCACGGGGTGCTGGTGCGCTACTGCGATGACCTGGTGGTCATGTGCAGCACCCGGCGGCAGGCCGAGGATGCGTTGGCGCGGCTCACAACCGTGCTGGCGCGACTCGGCCTGGAACTGAAGGTGGCCAAGACCCGGATCGTGCACCTCACCGAGGGCAAGGACGCCGAGGGCTTTGATTTCCTCGGCTTTCACCACCGGTGGGTGCGGGCCCGGGGCACGGTCAGCCCCCGCCGGGTGTGCTTCCTGGCCCGCTGGCCCTCGCGCAAGGCGACCCAGCATGCCCGCGACCGGATCCGCCAGCTGACGCAGCGGAAGCGGTTGGGCCTGTCTGATGAATGGGTCGTGCAGGATCTCAACCAGTTCCTGCGCGGCTGGGGCGGCTATTTCCGGTACGGGAATTCCGCCCGGGTATTCGACGCGATCAGTCAATACGCCCTGGAACGGTTCGCGGCGTTTGTCGGCAAACGCCACAAACGCAGCCGCCGCTGGGGCATGAGGAAGGTGACCTGCGCGTCACCGGATAACCTCGGGCTGATCACCTTGTGTGGAACCGTCATTGCCCCCAGGCCTTTTTGGCCCTGGAAGGCAACGGCCGAACGCCGACGGTGAAGAACGTCGGAGAGCCGTGTGCGGGAGAACCGCATGCACGGTTCGACGGGGAGGGGCTGGAAACGGAGCTTCCGGCCACCGCGCCAGCCCCTCACCCTACCCCTTCTGAAGGGGTTCTGAATCCCGATCTGCCGTGTGAGCAGGTGTTTCGTGTTCATGTTTGGCCCGGAACGTACTCATGTATTTTCTGGAATCAGTTCGGCGTGTCATTGCTCTATTTCAGTATTGTCGTGCTGTGACCGTGATAGAAAGTAATCATGTATGTGACGCGGGTGCCGAACCGTGGGTCACCGCCGGCGGTGCTGTTGCGCGAAAGCTACCGCGACGGCGGCAAGGTCAAGACCCGCACGCTGGCCAACCTGTCGCGCTGGCCCGAGCACAAGGTGGAGAAACTGCAGCGGGCGCTCAAGGGCTTGCCGGCGACGCTTGATCTTTCCGAGGCGTTTGAGATCACCCGCAGCCTGCCGCACGGGCATGTGAGCGCGGTGCTGGGCACGGCGCGCCGGCTCGGCGTTGAGGAGCTGATCGACCCGGCGCCCTCGCGGTGGCGGGATCTGGTCACCGCAATGCTGGTGGCGCAGGTGATCGCCCCGGGCTCGAAGCTGGCCACCGCGCGTGGGCTGCGCACCGAGACCGCCACCAGCACTTTGGGCCAGCTGCTCGGGGTGGCCGGCTGTGATGAGGATGACCTGTATGCCGCGATGGACTGGGTGCTCGAGCGCCAGGAGGCCATCGAAAACGCCCTGGCCGCACGACATTTGAGCAACGGAACGCTGGTGCTCTATGACGTGTCCTCGGCGGCGTTCGAGGGCCACACCTGCCCGCTAGGGAAAATCGGGCACCCCAGAGACGGAGTGAAAGGCCGGCTGCAGATCGTCTACGGGCTGCTGTGCTCGCCCGCCGGGGCGCCGATCGCGATCGAGGTGTTCGAGGGCAACACCGCCGACCCGAAAACCCTGTCCGCCCAGATCAACAAGCTCAAGACCCGGTTCGGGCTGTCGCGGGTGTGTCTGGTCGGGGATCGGGGCATGCTCACCACCGCGCGTATCAGCGCCGAGCTGCGCCCAGGCGGGCTGGATTGGATCAGCGCGCTGCGCGCCCCGCAGATCAGAGCCCTCCTCGAGACCGGCGTGCTGCAGCTGTCGCTGTTCGATGAGCAGGACCTCGTCGAGATCATCTCCCCGGAGTTCCCCGGCGAGCGGCTGGTGTGCTGCCACAACCCGGTCCTGGCCGAGGAGCGGGCCCGCAAACGCGGCGAGCTGCTGGCGGCCACCGAAAAAGAGCTGCAGAACATCGCCGCGGCCACCCGGCGCGAAAAACGGCCGTTGCGCGGCCAGGACAAGATCGCGCTGCGGGTCGGCAAGGTGATCAACCACTACAAAATGGCCAAACACTTCACCCTCGAGATCACCGAGGACTCCTTCAGCTTCACCCGCAACCAGGACGGCATCGCCGCCGAGGCCGCCCTCGACGGGATCTATGTGCTGCGCGCCAGCCTGCCCAAAGACACCCTCACCGAATCCGACGTGGTGGCCCGCTACAAGAACCTCGCCGATGTCGAGCGGTTCTTCCGCACCCTCAACAGCGAACTCGATGTGCGGCCCATCCGGCATCGGCTGGCCGACCGGGTCCGTGCCCACCTGTTCTTGCGGATGTTGTCCTACTACCTCAGCTGGCACATGAAACAGGCCCTGGCACCAATCCTGTTCCAGGACAACGATAAACCCGCCGCGGCGGCCAAACGGGCCAACCCCGTCGCCGACGCCCAGCGCTCTGACCAAGCACTCAGGAAAGCCGCGCGTAAACGCACCGACGACGACACCACCGTGCACAGCTTCGCCAGCCTGCTGGCCGACCTGGCCACAATCTGTGCCAACCAGATCCAGCCCAACGACGACATGCCGGCATTCACCATGACCACCAGCCCCACCCCGCTGCAGCGGCGGGCCTTCGAACTCCTCGGCATCTCCCACCGCCACGGCGTGGCGTAGTCAGTACAACCACACCCGCCACACCACAAAACCCCAACTCAACACCGCAACCCGTCAACAAACCGGGGGGAACTTCGGGCTAGGAAATAAACCTGAGAATTCCCTTCTTGCTAGCCGCCTAAATGCTGGTGCGCGGTACCGGGATTGAAGTTGCAGAAAGGGGCTGGCGTGACAAGCAGTTACCCGACGGCACGGGAATCCTTCCGGGATACACCCTAAAAAGTGCCGGTCGGCGGCGCGTCGGCTGTTGCTCCTTCAGTCCCGATCCGGCACGGCACCGGCTCGGGGAACCTCAGCCATCAGTCGGGTCGTTGGCGCACGCGGATTTTGTGCTGGTTGACGTGAGCGATCGTCTTCAACACACCTCACAAGGCGTTGGGCGGGCGCGCCGGGCCGTGGGATCGAGGTTGTGGGACTAAGTGCTCTATCGCACCGCCCAGGCGTCGGTGTTCAGATCGACGTGAGACAGCCGCATGTGCCGGAGCGATCTCGACCTGCTGAAGCAGCACCTGCAGGCCCGATGAGTCTGCCCCCCAACACCCAGAGGAGGAAATGCCGTGATGGTCGCCGCGTTTTACTTAGGCCTGGCGGCGGTGGTGGTGGGCGTCTATTGGTTGATTGGCCGCGACATTGATCGCGCGGTGAAGCACAAGGACCCAGAAGATGACAGAGCGCACCCTGAGTATCCCCGGACCCCATCTGCCCTGCTCACTCGACCAGTTGGAGGACTTCGTTATATGAAGAAGCTATTGGCCGCAGCAGCGGCAGCGGCCCGCAGAAACCTCGTGACAGGGACCCGATAGCCTGCGAGATTCGGGAGCTTTGTTTCTTTGGAGAGGAGACGATCTGACATGACTGATAAATGGTTCTCCGACATCGGTGCGCCGGGAGAGTTGACCCTCGCGGATGTGTGCGAGCAAATCGAGCAGAAAATCCACGCCAACGCAGACAACCAGAAATTGCCGCAGGAGTTCCCGGACTGGCAGTCGTGCGTGGAAGATCGGGACGCCACCATCTACAAGTTGAGCGCGGCTGTTGTCAACCTTTGCCGGATGGTGGAGTACTTGGCATCGGAGCAGCAGCGCGGCGGCGCTAGCCACGCCATTATATGAGGCAAAGGGCATCGGCAAGACGCAGGTGCGCCAGCGTGGCTCACAGGCCCAGGAATCGGCCATCTGGCGGCTGGAACGGTTATCTGGACGACGCCCCACCGACGCACCTACGTCACTACTTCGGGCAGTGCGCTGTTGTTCCCAACTCTTTGCGCGCCCGCCGGTGACGTCCCCGCAGGCGCTGCAGCGGGCACCGATCGCTGCGGCGACAGGACGGCGGTGATGCCGCTGCGCACAACCACGCGAGCACAAAACCGAAGCCACCGAATCGGCGCCGAACGCCTCCGCAATCACCGCGAGCGCACCTCGGACCCTCCGCCCATTTAGCTGCCGACACCACCCCGGCTGACCAAAACCGCATACCGCGCCGATGTGCCATGATGTCCACGCTGTCTAAAGTCAGGGAGCAGCGGTGGATCTCAATTTTTCGATGGTCACACGACCGGTCGAGCGTCTGGTCGCTACGGCGCAGAACGGGCTGGAGGTCTTGCGGCTGGGGGGCTTGGAAACTGGCAGCGTTCCGTCGCCGTTCCAGATCGTCGAGAGCGTTCCGATGTACAAGCTCCGACGGTATTTCCCACCGGACAGCCGGCCCGGACAGCCGGGGGTGGGCCCGCCCGTGCTGATGGTGCACCCGATGATGATGTCGGCGGACATGTGGGACGTCACCCGCGAAGACGGCGCAGTGGGGATCTTGCACGCCAGAGGGCTGGATCCGTGGGTCATCGACTTCGGCTCACCCGACAAGGTCGAAGGCGGCATGCGCCGGAACCTGGCCGACCACATCGTCGCGCTCAGTCAAGCGATTGACACGGTGAAGGACGCCACCGGCAGCGGTGTGCACCTGGTCGGATATTCGCAGGGCGGGATGTTCTGCTACCAGGCCGCGGCATACCGACGTTCGAAGACCATCGCCAGCATCGTGGCGTTCGGTTCCCCGGTGGACACCCTGGCCGCATTGCCTATGGGCATTCCGGCGAACTGGGGCGTGGCTGCCGCGAATTTCATGGCAGATCACGTCTTCAACCGGCTGGACATCCCAAGCTGGTTGGCGCGCACTGGTTTTCAGATGTTGGATCCGCTGAAAACCGCCAAAGCCCGGATCGACTTCGTGCGTCAGCTGCACGATCGCGAGGCTCTGCTGCCGCGCGAACAGCAACGCAGATTCCTCGAGTCCGAAGGCTGGATCGCGTGGTCGGGCCCGGCGGTCTCCGAGCTTCTCAAGCAATTCATCGCGCACAACCGGATGATGACCGGCGGTTTCGCCATCAGCGGGCAGATGGTGACGCTCACCGATATCACCTGCCCGGTGCTGGCCTTCGTCGGCGAGGTTGACGACATCGGGCAGCCAGCGTCCGTGCGCGGTATCCGGCGGGCCGCGCCGAACGCCGAAGTCTACGAATGCCTCATCCGGACAGGCCATTTCGGTCTAGTCGTCGGATCCAAGGCGGCACAGCAGAGTTGGCCCACCGTCGCCGAATGGGTGCAATGGCTCTCCACCGGTGGCGACAAGCCGGACAGCATCGACCTGATGGCCGATCAGCCGGCCGAACACACCGACAGCAGCGGCGTCGCATTCAGCACTCGGCTCGTGCACGGCGTCGGAGAGGTTTCCGAGGCGGCGCTGGCGATGGCTCGCGGCGCGGCCGACACGGTCGTCGCGGCCAACAAATCCATGCGCACACTGGCCGTGGAGACGGTGCGGACGCTGCCGCGACTGGCCCGGCTTGGTCAGCTCAACGACCACACCCGGATCTCGCTGGGCCGCATCGTCGACGAACAGGCACACGATGCCCCGCAGGGCGAATTCCTGTTGTTCGACGGGCGCGTGCACACCTACGAGGCCGTGAACCGGCGCATCAACAACGTCGTTCGTGGCCTGATCGAAGTCGGGGTACGGCAGGGCGACCGTGTGGGTGTGCTGATGGAGACCCGGCCCAGCGCACTGGTCGCGATCGCCGCACTGTCCCGGCTGGGTGCGGTCGCCGTGGTGATGCGGCCAGACGCCGACCTGGCCACATCGGTCCGGCTCGGGGGAGTAACCGAGATCCTGACCGACCCCACCAACCTGGAAGCCGCGCGCGAGATGACGGGGCAGGTACTGGTGCTGGGTGGCGGTGAGTCGCGCGATCTGCACCTGCCCCAGGACGCCGACGTCATCGACATGGAGCAGATCGACCCGGACGCCGTCGAGTTGCCCGGGTGGTACCGGCCCAACCCGGGATTGGCGCGGGATCTGGCGTTCATCGCGTTCAGCACGGCCGGCGGCGAGCTAGTCGCCAAGCAGATCACCAACTATCGGTGGGCGGTGTCGGCCTTCGGGACGGCTTCGACGGCCGTCCTTGACCGCAGAGACACCGTGTACTGCCTGACGCCGCTACACCACGAGTCCGCGCTGCTGGTCAGCCTGGGCGGAGCGGTCGTCGGCGGTACCCGCATCGCACTGTCACGTGGCCTGCAACCGGACCGGTTCGTCCAGGAGGTACGGCAGTACGGCGTCACCGTGGTGTCCTACACCTGGGCCATGCTCCGCGACGTGGTCGACGATCCCGCGTTCGTGCTGCACGGCAATCATCCGGTGCGGCTGTTCATCGGCTCGGGTATGCCGACCGGGTTGTGGGGGCGGGTCGTCGACGCGTTCGCGCCCGCCCACGTCGTCGAGTTCTTCGCCACCACCGACGGACAGGCGGTGCTGGCCAACGTGTCCGGCGCCAAGATCGGCAGCAAGGGCCGTCCGCTGCCCGGAGCCGGGCGTGTCGAACTCGCTGCCTACGACGCCGAGCATGACCTGATCCTGGAGAACGACCGCGGCTTCGTCCAGGTCGCCGACGCCAACCAGATCGGGGTGCTGCTCGCTGCGTCCAATGGGCCGATCGATCCGACCGCGTCAGTCAAACGTGGAGTCTTCGCTCCCGCCGACACCTGGATATCGACCGAGTACCTGTTCCGCCGCGACGAGGACGGGGACTACTGGTTGATGGGCAGGCGCGGCTCGGTAATCCGCACCGCGCGCGGGTTGGTCTATGCCGAGCCGGTTACCGACGCACTCGGCCTCATCAACGGCGTCGACCTCGGGGTGACCTACAACGTGCCACTGGGTGGCCAGGAGGTGGCGGTGTCGGCGGTGACGTTGCTGCCGGGAGCCACCATCACCGCGGCCGACTTGACCGAGGCCGTCGCCAAAATGCCCATCGGGCTGGGACCCGACATTGTGCATGTCATCTCGGAGATGACGCTGAGCGCGACCTACCGTCCCACCGTCAGCGCGCTGCGCGCGGCCGGGATTCCGCGGCCGGGACGCCAGGCGTGGTATTTCGACGCGAGCCACAACGAGTTCCGCCGGCTGACCCCCGGAGTGCGGTCCGAGCTGAGCGGCGCGCACTGATGCTTGACGATTCACTGCTGAGCATTTTGGTGTGCCCGGCTGACCGGGGTCCGCTGGTGCTGGTCGACCTGGACGATGAGGCCGGAGGCCAGTTGCTCTACAACCCGCGGCTGCGGCGTGCCTACCGCATCGAGGACGGCATCCCGGTGCTGCTGATCGACGAGGCCCGCGACGTCGACGACGACGAGCACGCCCGGCTCATGGCGCGAGGCCGTCGGGCAGATCCCCAGTGAGATAGCGCTGCAGATTCGGTGCGATGGTTCGCGCGATCTGCTCGGCCGGCAGCGATGCGAACGGCTCCAATTGCAGGATGTAGCGCGCCATCACCACGCCCACCAGCTGCGACGCGACGAACTGGATGCGGATGATTCCGCTGCCCGGGGGATTGTCGATGCGTGTACCCACTTCGACCGCGATCACGTCTTGGATGAACGAACGAAACAGGTTCACCTCTGAGCCGGCCAAGATTGACCGCAGCGTGGCGATGATCCCCGCACCCATCTCCGAATCCCACAGAGGCAACAACATTGACGGCAGTTTGTAGCCGAGATCCTCGACAGGCACTTCGCGCAACGGGCCGATGACGTCCATGGGGTCGATCGGGATGCGAACGGCTGCGGCGAACAGCTTTTCCTTGGTGCCGAAGTAGTGATGCACCAACGCCGAATCTACGCCCGCTACCGCGGCCACCGCACGTACCGATGTATTGCCAATCCCATTGCGGGCAAACAGTTCTCGCGCACTGGCCAGGATGCGCTCACGAGTATCGGAACTGCCGGCCGGTCGCCCGGGCCGCCTGCGCGCGGCGTTGGTGGTCGGCACGCTAGGGCGTCCGTCGTCGCAGTGTCGCCGCAGCCAGGCACAGCGCGGCGATCGCGAAACCAAGCACCACGAAGATGTCGCGCACCGCGATGCCGGTCAGTTGGGTATGCGCGCCCACCTGCTGCAGGGCTTCTAGCGCGTAGCTGGCCGGCAGCACATTGCTGATCCACTGCAGCCAGTGAGCCATCAATGCTCGAGGGACGATGATGCCGGCCAGCAGCAGCTGCGGCACCATCACCAGCGGTATGAACTGCAATGCCTGAAACTCGGTGCGGGCGAACGCGCTAAAGAGCAGGCCCAGCCCGACGCCCAGCACGGCGTTGACGATCGCGATCACGAACACCCACACCGGGCTACCCGCGGTGTCGAAGCCGAGCAGCCAAAACGACACAGCGCAAGCCACAACTGCTTGCGCCGCCGCGGCAATCGAGAACGCGGTCCCATAGGCGATGAGAAGGTCGAGCCGGCGCAGCGGCGTGGCCAAGATCCGCTCCAGCGTTCCGGAGGCCCGTTCGCGCTGCATCGTTATAGAGGTGATGATGAACATCAGGAAAAACGGGAAAAGGCCTAGCAGAATCAGGCACGCGGTGTTGAACGGCGATGGAGTGCCCGGGCGATGCGGGACGTTCTCGAACATGAAGTACATCAGCGTGATGACCAGGACCGGCACCACCAGGATCAATGCAACACTGCGGCGATCGGCGGCAAGCTGGCGCAGGATCCGGGCCGTCGTGGCCGCGTAGCCCTGCAGCGTCAGTCGGCCGCGGGCACGGTGGTGTGCCGGATGATGGACAGGAACGCTTCCTCTAGTGACGTACATCCGGTGTCCTCTCGTAATCGGTTCGGCGTCGTGTGGGCCACAAGCCGCGCATCGCGCATCAGCAGCAGATCGGCGCAGCGATCGGCCTCGTCCATGACATGGCTGGACACCAGCAGCGTGACGCCGGCTGATGCGAGCGCGGTGAACTTATCCCATAGGTCGACACGCAATACGGGGTCGAGGCCGATCGTCGGCTCGTCGAGTACCAGCAGGTCGGGGTGGCAGACCAGCGCGCAAGCCAAAGACACCCGGGCGCGCTGCCCGCCCGACAAGTTGGCGCAGTAGGCGGTGCGTTGGTCCTGCAGGTCAACCGCCTTGACGGCCTCGTCGGCGGCGCGTCCGTCCACGCCGTACAGCGCGGCGAAGTAGCGAATGTTGTCGATCACCCGCAGGTCGTTGTAGATGGTCGGGTCTTGCGGCATGTAGCCGACCCGTTGCCGCAACCGGCGTGATCCGGCCGGGTGGCCGAGCACCGTCACCGAGCCTCCGGAGACGATTTGGGTCCCGATGATGCAGCGCATCAGTGTGGTCTTGCCGGATCCGGACGGGCCGAGCAGGCCGCTGATGGTGCCACGCGCGATCTGGACAGAAATGTCCTGCACCGCAGGCAGTTTGCCGCGGATCACGTTTAGATGCTCGATGGTGATGGCCGGCTCCACACCATTGCGCAACAATTCATCGCTTGATGAACTCATCATGTGATGAATATGCGCCCCCGGTTCGGGGTTGTCAAGGGCCCAGTGCACAATCTGTGCGGTGAGCGCTGATCAATTGCTGGTCGACCCCCTCGCGGCCGCACATCGACTACTCGGCGCCACCATCACCGGACGGGGCGTGTGCGCCATCGTCGTCGAAGTCGAGGCCTACGGCGGGGTTCCCGACGGTCCCTGGCCGGATGCCGCGGCCCACTCGTACCGCGGTCTCAACGGCCGTAACGCCGTGATGTTCGGGCCCCCCGGGCGGCTCTACACCTACCGCAGCCACGGGATCCATGTCTGCGCCAATGTCTCGTGCGCACCCGATGGGACCGCTGCGGCTGTCTTGCTGAGGGCCGCCGCTCTCGAGGATGGCGCCGACGTCGCGCTGGCCCGGCGGGGCGCGTCGATTCGCAGCGTCGCACTGGCGCGCGGTCCTGGAAATCTGTGCTCTGCCTTGGGAATTACTATGGCCGACAACGGGATTGACTTGTTTGACCCCGACAGTCCGGTGACGCTGAGGCTCAACGAGGCGCACGGCGCCGTGTCGGGCCCGCGCGTCGGGGTCAGTCAGGCCGCCGACCGACCGTGGCGATTGTGGCTTGCGGGTCGACCGGAGGTCTCGGCATACCGCCGCAGCCCCCGAGCGCCGGCACCGGGTGCCAGCGACTAGCACGGTTGATCCTGGAAGGATCGAGGGCATGATCCTCGACGAGCTGGGCTGGCGTGGGTTGATCGCGCAGTCCACCGACCTCGATGCGCTAGCCGCCGAAGCGCAGCGCGGGCCGATGACGGTGTACGCCGGCTTTGATCCCACCGCACCGAGCCTGCATGCCGGAAACCTGGTGCCGTTGCTGGCGTTGCGGCGGTTTCAGCGCGCCGGCCACCGCCCCATCGTGCTCGCAGGCGGCGCCACCGGCATGATCGGTGACCCGCGTGACACCGGCGAGCGCAGTCTCAACGAGGCGGACACCGTCGGGGAATGGACCGAGCGGATCCGCGGACAGCTGGAACGCTTCGTCGATTTCGACGCTTCGCCAACCGGCGCCATCGTCGAGAACAATCTCGACTGGACACGCGACATGTCGGTGATCGAGTTCTTGCGCGATGTCGGCAAACACTTCTCGGTCAACGTGATGCTGGATCGCGACACCATCCGGCGGCGTCTGCAGGGGGAGGGGATCTCCTACACCGAGTTCAGCTACATGTTGCTGCAGGCCAATGACTATGTCGAATTGCACCGGCGCCACGGCTGCACGCTGCAGATCGGCGGATCGGATCAGTGGGGCAACATCATCGCCGGGGTTCGCTTGGTTCGCCAGAAGCTCGGCGCCGCAGTGCATGCGCTTACGGTTCCGCTGGTGACTGCCGCTGACGGCACCAAGTTCGGCAAATCCACCGGCGGCGGCAGCTTGTGGCTGGACCCGCAGATGACCAGCCCGTATGCTTGGTACCAGCACTTCATCAACACCGCCGACGCCGATGTGATCCGGTACCTGCGGTGGTTCACCTTCTTGTCGGCCGACGAGCTGGCCGAGCTGGAACAGGCCACGGCCGAGCGCCCGCAGCAACGTGCCGCCCAACGGCGGCTGGCCACCGAGCTGACCGTTCTGGTGCACGGCGAGGCGGCCACCGAGGCGGTCGAGCACGCCAGCCGGGCACTCTTCGGGCAGGGCGAACTCAACCGCCTGGACGAGGCGACGCTGGCGGCGGCGTTACGCGAGACTTCGGTCGCCGAGCTCAAACCCGGCAGTCCCGACGGGATCGTCGACCTCTTGGTGGCCAGCGGCCTGTCGGCCAGCAAGGGGGCCGCGCGACGCACGATCAGCGAAGGCGGCGTTTCGGTCAACAACATGCGCATCGACACCGACGAATGGGTGCCGCAGGCCTCGGATTTCCTGCACGGCCGATGGCTGGTGCTGCGCCGGGGCAAGCGCAATATCGCCGGCGTGGAACGGGTGGACGCCTAGCCGCCTGCTGCAAAACGCGTTGGTGTGCAAACTTTTATCTCATCGTGTCGTACATGTGACCCTTGTTGACCACTGTTGTCACAGTGATTTGTGCGATGACACTTCAAGCGACCGTCCTGCGGTTTCTGGGAGTGACCGCCGGCTTGGCTGCATTGGCTGCGACACTGGCGGCACCCATCCGCGCCGACATGATGGGTAATGCATTCCTCTCGGCGCTGACGAATGCCGGCGTCCCGTATACCCAGCCGGCTAGCACGATGGCGGCGGGCCAGTCGGTCTGCCCGATGGTGGTGCAGCCAGGTGGATCCTTTGAGTCGGTTGTCTCAAAAGTGGCCGCCGGCAATGGAATGCCCCACGACAAAGCGGGCGTATTCACACTCATCGCGATCGCGACCTATTGTCCGGCGGTGCTGGCGCCGCTGCTGCCGAACCGGCTCCAGGCCTAGTGCGGCCTGGTACCGCTGGGGTGCCCGTATTCTCTCCAGAGTGGTCGACGACAGGCAGGGGCACAGCGGTGAACGACGACCGCGCCCGGCATCCGGCGGCCCACCGCGGCGCACGCCCCGCACCCACCGCGAGGTTTCCTGGTCGGGACCGGGCCGTGCGCGCCCGGTCCAGCCGCAGAGCACTGCCGGCGACGGTGATCGCGCGCGGCAAGACGGGCCCCCGATACCACCCGGTGTGGACGCCAGGCAGTTGGCACCCGAAATCCGGCGCGAACTGAGCACCTTGGACCGTGCCACGGCCGACGCGGTGGCGCGCCACCTGGTTGCCGCCGGTGAGCTGATCGACGAGGACCCCGAAGCCGCTCTGAGTCACGCCCGTGCCGCGCGGGCCCGGTCCAGCAGGATCGCCGCGATTCGCGAAGCCGTCGGAATCGCCGCCTACTACTGCGGCGACTGGGCCCAGGCGCTGGCCGAATTGCGCGCTGCCCGCAGGATGGGCAGCAAGTCCTCGTTGCTTGCTCTGATCGCCGATTGCGAACGCGGACTTGGCCGTCCGCAGCGGGCGATCGAACTGGCGCGCGGACCCGAGGCGGCCCAGCTCAGCGGTGACGACGCCGACGAGTTGCGCATCGTTGTCGCCGGCGCGCGCGCCGATCTCGGGCAGCTCGAGCAGGCGCTGACCGTATTGTCCACGCCGCAGCTGGACCCGGGCCGCAAAGGCTCGACGGCAGCGCGGTTGTTCTACGCCTACGCGGACACGCTGCTGGCGCTCGGCCGCAAAGATGAGGCGCTGCAATGGTTCCTGCGCTCCGCGGCCGCGGATCTCGAAGGCGTCACCGACGCCGAAAATCGGGTCAGCGAGCTGGGCTGAAGTGACGGGCTCGGCTGAAGTGAAAACTCTTGCGCAGGAATATGATTGCCTGCTGATCGACCTGGACGGGACGGTATTTCGCGGCGCTGCGCCCACTACTGGCGCGGTGCAGTCGCTGGACGAGGTGCAGAGCCGCAAGCTGTATATCACCAACAACGCCTCGCGCAGCGCCGACGAGCTTGCCGCGCACCTACGCGAGCTCGGCTTCACCGCCACCGGTGAGGACGTCGTCACCAGTGCTCAGAGCGCGGCCCAGCTGCTGGCCGATCAGCTACCGCGGGATTCACGGGTGCTGATCGTGGGCACCGAAGCATTGGCCAACGAGATCGCCACGGTCGGACTGCGTCCGGTGCGCCGGTATGACGACAACCCGGTTGCCGTCGTACAGGGCCTCTCTACGACCATCGGCTGGCCGGATCTTGCCGAGGCCGCGCTGGCCATCCGGGCCGGCGCGCTGTGGGTGGCGGCCAACGTCGACCCCACACTGCCCACCGAGCGCGGCCTGCTGCCCGGGAACGGATCCCTGGTGGCCGCGCTGCGAACGGCGACCGGCGCCGAACCCCGGGTCGCGGGCAAACCGGCGCCACGACTGCTGACGGATGCGGTGGCCAGGGGCGACTTCCGCGCACCGTTGGTGGTCGGTGACAGATTGGACACCGACATCGAGGGCGCCAACGCCGCCAAGCTGCCCAGCCTGATGGTGCTCACCGGGGTCAATACGGCGCGGGACGCGGTATACGCCGAACCCGCCCATAGGCCCACCTACATCGGCCACGACCTGCGCTCGCTGCACCAGGACGGCGAGCTGCTCGCGGTAGGGCCGCAGCCGGGCTGGCACGTCGACATCGGTGACGGGGCGGTAACGGTCAGCGGTAACGGCGCGGATGACTGCGACGGGCTGTCGATCGTGCGCGCTGTCGCCAGCGCGGTTTGGGGTGCTCAGTTCGACGCGCGGTCATTGCGCATCGAGGCCGCCGATGACCGGGCCCGCGACGCCCTGCAGCGCTGGTCTCTGGTGCACAGCGAGTAACGGGTGACTAGCGTAGGAACGCAATGAACATTGATCCTGATCAGATTCGCGCTGAAATCGACGCCCTGCTCGCCCAGCTGCCCGACGCCGCCGAAGCGGAAAACGGGCCGTCTCTCGCCGAGCTCGAAGAGATAGCACGCCGTCTTTCCGAGGCGCACGACATGCTGCTGCAGGCGCTGGAGTCGGCGGAGAAGGGCTGAGTGCGCGCATGTCTCGACGTGCCCGCGTTGACGCCGAGCTCGTTCGGCGCGGCCTCGCGCGATCCCGTCAGCAGGCCGCCGAGTTGATCGGCGCCGGGAAAGTAACCATTGACGGCCTACCGGCAGTGAAGCCGGGCACCGCCGTCGACGTCACCGCGGCCCTGACCGTCGCCAGCGATGGCGAACGCACCTGGGTGTCGCGCGGAGCGCACAAACTCATTGGTGCGCTGGACGTCTTCGGGATTCCCGTCGCGGGCCGCCGCTGCCTGGACGCCGGAGCATCGACGGGAGGGTTCACCGAGGTTCTGCTGGATCGCGGGGCCGCCGAAGTGGTAGCGGTGGATGTCGGGTACGGCCAGCTGGCCTGGTCGCTGCGCTGCGATCCGCGGGTGATCGTCGTCGAGCGGACCAACGCTCGTGACCTGACACCCGAGGCGATCGGCGGGCCGGTCGACCTGGTGGTGGCTGACCTGTCATTCATCTCGCTGTCCACCGTATTGCCCGCGCTGACTGGATGCGCTTGGCCGAGCGCGGATATCGTTCCCATGGTGAAGCCGCAGTTTGAGGTGGGGAAGGGCCAGGTCGGTGCCGGCGGGGTGGTCCACGACCCCGGGTTGCGTGCCCACTCTGTGCTGGCCGTGGCGCGGCGCGCCGGGGAGCTGGGTTGGCACACGGTCGATGTCGCGGCCAGCCCGCTACCGGGCCCGTCGGGCAATGTCGAATATTTCCTGTGGCTGCGCGCCCAGACCGATCGGGGGCTATCGGATGATGGGCTGGTGGATGCGGTGCAGCGTGCCGTCCGGGAAAGTCCGCAATGACGGCTCAACGCACCGTCCTGCTGGTGGTCCACACCGGGCGCGATGAAGCGACCGAGACCGCACGGCGCGTAGAGAAAGTCTTGGGCGACAACAGAATTGCGCTTCGCGTGCTATCCGCCGAGGCGGTCGACAGGGGATCGCTGCACCTGGCTCCTGACGATATGCGGGCAATGGGCGTCGAAATCGAGGTGGTCGACGCTGACGCCCACGCTGCCGAGGGCTGCGAACTGGTGCTGGTTCTTGGCGGCGATGGCACCTTCTTGCGGGCGGCCGAACTGGCCCGCAACGCCGGCATTCCGGTGCTGGGCGTCAACCTGGGCCGGATCGGCTTCTTAGCCGAGGCCGAGGCCGAGGCTATCGACAGTGTGCTGGAGCATGTTGTCGCGCAGGACTACCGGGTGGAGGACCGCCTGACGCTAGATGTCGTCGTGCGTCAAGGAGGCCGCATCATCGAGCGAGGATGGGCGCTCAACGAAGTCAGCCTGGAAAAAGGTCCGCGGCTCGGCGTGCTCGGGGTGGTCCTGGAGGTCGACGGCCGGCCGGTGTCGGCGTTCGGCTGCGATGGGGTGTTGGTGTCGACGCCGACCGGATCCACCGCCTACGCGTTCTCCGCGGGCGGCCCGGTGCTGTGGCCCGACCTCGAAGCAATCCTGGTGGTACCCAACAACGCTCACGCGCTGTTCAGCCGGCCCATGGTCACCAGTCCCGACGCCACCATCGCGATCGAGATCGAAGCAGACGGTCACGACGCCCTGGTGTTCTGCGATGGCCGTCGCGAGATGCTGGTACCGGCCGGCGCACGGATCGAGGTGACTCGTTGCGCCACACCGGTGAAATGGGCGCGCCTGGACAGCGCGCCGTTCACGGACCGCTTGGTGCGCAAATTCCGGTTGCCGGTGACCGGTTGGCGCGGGAAGTAACGGCGCGCCCTGGTGCTGACTGAAATACGAATCGAGTCACTCGGCGCCATCAGCGTCGCGACCGCCGAGTTCGATCGCGGCCTCACGGTGCTGACCGGTGAGACCGGCACCGGCAAGACCATGGTGGTCACCGGGCTACATCTGCTCGGCGGTGCCCGCGCCGACGCCACCCGGGTCCGGTCGGGCGCTGACCGTGCGGTTGTCGAAGGTCGTTTCACGACAACCGATCTCGACGATGCCGCGGCCGCTCAGCTCGACGAGATGCTGGATGCGTCGGGGGCGGAGCGCGATGAGGACGGCAGCGTGATCGCGCTGCGCTCGGTCAGCAGCGAGGGACCTTCGCGCGCCTATCTGGGCGGTCGTAGTGTGCCCGCCAAGTCGCTGAGCGGTTTCACCACCGAGCTACTCACCCTGCATGGGCAGAACGATCAGCTGCGGTTGATGCGGTCCGAGGAACAGCGCGCCGCGCTGGACCGCTTCGCGGCCGCCGGCCCCGCGTGCGAGCGCTACCGGAAACTGCGCGACGCATGGCTGTCGGCACGGCGCGACCTCATCGACCGTCGCAGCCGAGCCCGTGAACTGGCCCAAGAGGCGGATCGGCTGAAGTTCGCGCTCAACGAGATCGACACCGTCGACCCCCAACCCGGGGAAGACGATGCGCTGGTCGCCGATATCATGCGGCTCTCCGAACTGGACACGCTGCGCGAGGCCGCGGTTGGTGCGCGCGCGGCGCTGTCCGGGACACTCGACGACGCGGACGGGTCCGGTCTCAGCGCTACCGACAGCCTGGGGCGGGCAAGGACCGCACTGGAATCGACCGATGACGCGAAGCTGCGGGCGTTGGCAGAGCAAATCGGCGAGGCGCTGACGGTAGTCGTCGATGCGGCCCGCGAACTCGGCAGCTTTCTGGACGAGCTGCCAGTCGATGCCAGTGCGCTGGAATCCAAGCTGGCCCGTCAAGCCCAACTGCGCACGTTGACTCGCAAGTACGCCGCCGACATCGACGGGGTGTTGCGGTGGGCGGATGAATCGCGGGAACGGCTGGCGCAACTCGACGTCTCTCCAGAAAGGTTAGCAGGCTTGGAACGCCGGGTCGATGAGCTGGCACGCGAATTAGCGGAAGCCGCAGTCGATCTCAGTAAGGTTCGCCGCAAAGCCGCCAAGCGACTGGCAAAAGAAGTGACTGCGGAACTGTCCGCTTTGGCGATGGCCGATGCCGAATTCACCATCGACGTGACCACCGACCTCGCGACGGGGCCCGCCGACCGGGATGATCCCGCCGCGCTCATGCTGCCCTCCGGCGAGCTGGCCCGGGCCGGCGGCGATGGCGTCGACCAAGTCGAGTTCCGCTTCGCAGCGCACCGGGGTGTGACGGTGCTGCCGCTGGCGAAGAGCGCGTCCGGCGGCGAGTTGTCCAGGGTGATGCTGGCTCTGGAAGTGGTGCTGGCGACTTCGCGAAAACAGGGGGCCGGCACCACGATGGTGTTCGACGAGGTGGACGCCGGCGTCGGTGGCTGGGCCGCGGTGCAGATCGGGCGGCGGCTGGCCCGGCTGGCCCGCACCCATCAGGTCATTGTGGTCACGCATTTGCCGCAGGTCGCGGCCTATGCCGACGTGCATCTGGTGGTGCATACCGCCGGAGAAAAAGGTGCCAGCGGCGTACGGCGCGTCACCGGTGACGACCGAGTGGCCGAGCTGGCGCGGATGCTGGCTGGGCTGGGAGAGTCGGACAGTGGCCGCGCACACGCCCGCGAACTGCTCGACGCAGCGCAGAACGATGAGATCTAACCGTCGGGAATGCTTTATCTATCTGTGACAGATGTGACTCTAGATAACTTCTGAGGCTGATGTTACGGCGCGCCTCCCCGCCTCAGCTGTGCTTCACCGACAGAATCGCCCCCATGAAGATGTCAGGCCTCCTATCGCGCAATACCTCCCGGCCGGGCCTCACCGGCACCGCCCGCGTCGACCGGAATATCGACCGATTGCTGCGCAGGGTCTGTCCCGGCGACATCGTGGTGCTCGACGTCTTGGATCTGGACCGCATCACCGCTGACGCGCTGGTGGAAGCCGACATCGCCGCCGTCGTCAACGCATCGCCGTCTGTCTCGGGCCGCTATCCCAATCTTGGTCCGGAGGTGCTGGTCAACAACGGGGTCACCCTGATTGACGAGACCGGACCGGACATCTTCAAGAAGGTCAAGGACGGCGCCAAGATTCGCTTGTATGAAGGCGGGGTGTACGCCGGGGACCGTCGGCTGATCCGCGGTACCGAGCGCACCGACCACGACATCGCCGACCTGATGCGGGAAGCCAAGAGCGGACTGGCCGCCCACCTGGAGGCGTTTGCCGGCAACACAGTCGAGTTCATCAAAAGTGAAAGCCCGCTGTTGATCGACGGTATCGGCATTCCCGACATCGACATCGACCTGCGCCGCCGGCATGTGGTGCTCGTCGCCGATGAGCCCAGCGCCGCCGATGACCTGAGATTGCTCAAGCCGTTCATCAAGGAGTACCAGCCGGTGCTCATCGGTGTCGGCAGCGGCGCGGATGTGTTGCGCAGGGCGGGTTATCGCCCGCAACTCATCGTCGGCGACCCCGACCAGATCAGCACCGAAGCCCTCAAGTGCGGTGCCCAGGTCGTGTTGCCTGCCGATGCTGACGGCCACGCGGCCGGTTTGGAACGAATTCAGGATCTCGGTGTCGGGGCGATGACCTTTCCGGCCGCGGGATCGGCGATCGACCTGGCGTTGCTGCTGGCCGATCACCACGGCGCCGCGCTGCTCGTGACGGCCGGCCACACCGCCAACATCGAGACGTTCTTCGACCGGACGCGTACGCAAAGCAACCCGTCCACGTTCCTGACCAGGCTGCGGGTAGGGGAGAAGGTGGTGGACGCCAAGGCGGTCGCCACCCTGTACCGCAACCACATCTCCGGTGGCGCCATCGCGCTCTTGGCGTTGACGATGCTGATCGCCGTGATTGTCGCCCTGTGGGTGTCACGCACCGACGGCGTGGTGCTGCACTGGGTCATCGACTACTGGAACCGCTTCTCTCTCATGGTGGAGAAGTGGGTGACCTAGGACGATGCGTTCATGATCTCGTTACGCCAACATGCGCTCTCGCTGGCCGCGGTTTTTTTGGCGCTGGCCGTAGGAGTTGTGTTGGGTTCCGGCTTTTTGTCGGACACCCTGCTGTCCAGCCTGCGTGACGAGAAACGGGACCTATACACACAGATCAGCGGGCTCAACGACCAGAAGAACGTGCTGAACGAGAAGCTCAGTGCGGCAAATAATTTCGATACCCAACTGGTCGGCCGGATAGTGCATGACGCGCTAGGCGGCAAGTCCGTGGTCGTGTTCCGGACCCCGGATGCAAAAGATGACGATGTCGCCGCTGTCTCGAAAATCATCGGCCAGGCCGGCGGTACGGTCACCGGAACGGTGTCACTGACGCAGGAGTTCGTCGACGCCAACTCCGCGGAGAAACTGCGGACGGTGGTGAACTCGTCGATCCTGCCCGCCGGGCAGCAGTTGAGCACCAAGCTCGTCGATCAAGGCTCGCAGGCCGGCGACCTGCTCGGCATCGCCTTGTTGATCAACGCCAACCAGGCTGTCCCCGCCGCCGACGACGCCCAGCGGGATACCGTGCTGGCGGCGCTGCGCGACACCGGTTTCATCACATATCTGGCAGGCGATCACGTGGGGGCGGCAAACGCCGCACTGGTCATTACCGGCGGCTCGCTACCCCAAGATGCCGGCAATCAGGGAGTCAGCGTGGCCCGGTTCTCCGCCGCGCTGGCGCCGCACGGCTCGGGGACCCTACTCGCCGGCCGCGACGGTTCGGCGACGGGAGGCGCCGCGGTCGCCGTGACCCGCGCCGACGCCGGCATGGCTTCCGCGATCAGCACCGTCGACGACGTCGACGCCGCGCCCGGACGGATCACCGCGATCCTGAGCCTGCACGACCTGATCAACGGCGGCCACATCGGGCAGTACGGCACCGGTCACGGGGCTACCTCGATCACGGTGCCCCAGTAAAGCCCCAGTAGGCCCCCGTCGGGCGTGTTCGCCGCGGCACGCTGTCGCGGATGTTAGGGTGGGTTTCCGTGGGTCGGCAGGCCCAGCTGGTACAGGCTAGAAAAATCCAAGCCCTGCCCGTCTTCACGGAGGTCGCTCAGTGCGTAAGCACCCGCAAACCACCACCAAGCACCTCTTCGTTAGCGGTGGCGTCGCTTCCTCGCTCGGCAAGGGGTTGACCGCCAGTAGCCTCGGACAACTACTGACTGCCCGCGGGTTGCACGTGACGATGCAGAAGCTCGACCCGTACCTCAACGTCGACCCCGGCACGATGAACCCGTTCCAGCACGGCGAGGTCTTCGTCACCGAGGACGGCGCCGAGACCGACCTCGACGTCGGTCACTACGAGCGATTCCTGGATCGCGATCTGTCCGGCTCGGCGAATGTTACTACCGGGCAAGTGTATTCGACTGTCATCGCCAAGGAACGACGTGGCGAATACCTCGGCGACACCGTCCAGGTGATCCCGCACATCACCGATGAGATCAAGCGGCGCATCCTGGCGATGGCCCAACCGGACGCCGACGGCAACCGCCCGGACGTCGTCATCACCGAAATCGGCGGCACCGTCGGCGATATCGAGTCGCAGCCCTTTCTGGAGGCGGCGCGGCAGGTCCGCCACGACCTCGGCTGGGAGAACGTCTTCTTTCTGCACGTGTCCCTGGTCCCTTACCTGGCCCCGTCGGGAGAGCTCAAGACCAAACCGACCCAGCACTCGGTGGTCGCGCTGCGCAGCATCGGTATCACCCCGGACGCGCTGATTCTGCGCTGCGACCGAGATGTCCCCGAAGCGCTGAAGGACAAGATCGCACTGATGTGCGACGTCGATATCGACGGCGTCATCTCCACCCCGGACGCACCCTCGATCTACGACATCCCGAAGGTATTGCACCGCGAGGAACTTGACGCTTTCGTAGTGCGCCGGCTCAACCTGCCGTTCCGCGACGTCGACTGGACCGAATGGGACGACCTGTTGCGGCGGGTTCATGAGCCGCACGAGACGGTGCGAATCGCTCTGGTAGGCAAGTATGTTGAGCTTTCCGACGCCTACCTGTCGGTTGCCGAGGCGCTGCGTGCCGGTGGGTTCAAGCACCACGCCAAGGTCGATATCCGCTGGGTGGCATCCGACGATTGTCAGACGGCCAGTGGTGCCGCGGCGGCGCTGGGTGACGTGCACGGTGTCCTGATCCCCGGCGGGTTCGGCATCCGCGGAATCGAGGGCAAGATCGGCGCTATCCGTCATGCCCGGGCGCGCGGGTTGCCGGTGCTGGGGCTGTGCCTCGGCCTGCAGTGCATCGTGATCGAGGCTGCGCGCTCGGCCGGGCTCACCGAGGCCAACTCGGCCGAATTCGACCCGAACACACCGGATCCCGTCATCTCCACGATGGCCGACCAGCTCGATATCGTAGCCGGCGAAGCCGATCTCGGCGGCACCATGCGGCTTGGCGCATATCCTGCGGTCCTGGAGCCGGATTCGATTGTGGCCCAAGCGTATCAATCGACACAGGTGTCCGAGCGGCACCGGCACCGCTACGAGGTCAACAACGCCTACCGCGACCGGATCGCCGAAAGCGGCCTGAGGTTTTCCGGGACCTCGCCCGACGGCCATCTGGTGGAGTTCGTCGAATACCCGCCGGACATGCATCCGTTCGTCGTCGGAACCCAGGCCCACCCTGAACTGAAGAGCCGGCCGACCCGGCCGCACCCGTTGTTCGTCGCATTCGTCGGGGCGGCCATCGACTACAAGGGCGGCGAGTTGCTGCCGGTGGAAATCCCCGAACAGCACTCGCCCAACGGAAGCCAGCATCAAGACAGCGTCCGGCGGCCGCTACCTCAGCCCGCGGCCCGTGGCTGAGCACGTTTTCGAGACGGCGTCATCCGAAACGCTGCACACCGGAAAGATTTTCGCGCTGCGTCGCGATCAGGTGCGGATGCCAGGCGGCAAAGTCGTCACCCGGGATGTCGTCGAGCACTTCGGCGCGGTGGCCGTGGTGGCGATGAACGACGATGGCAATATCCCGATGGTTTATCAGTACCGCCACGCGTTCGGCCGACGGCTGTGGGAGTTGCCCGCCGGGCTGCTCGATGTCGACGGCGAGGCAGCGCATCTCACCGCCGCCAGAGAGCTCGAAGAGGAGGCCGGCCTGCAAGCCAGCACCTGGCGGGTGCTCGTCGATCTCGATTCCACGCCCGGTTTCAGTGACGAATCGGTGCGGGTCTATCTGGCCACCGGACTCAGTGAGGTAGGCCGGCCCGAGGCGCATGACGAAGAAGCCGACATGACGTTGCAGTGGTATCCCCTCGCAGAGGCCGCCCGTAAGGTGCTCAGCGGTGAAATCGTCAATGCCATTGCCGTTGCGGGGATTTTGGCCGCCTACGCGGTGACCAACGGGTTCGCGCAGCCGCGCCCGGTGGACAGCCCTTGGATCGACAAGCCGACGGCGTTTGTGGCGCGAAAGGCCGCGCAATGACGGCGCTGGCGCTGGAGACGCAAATGCAGGGCTACCTCGACCACCTGACGATCGAGCGGGGCGTGGCGGCGAATACGCTGAGCTCCTATCGCCGCGACCTGCGCCGCTACTCGAAACACTTGTCGGACCGTGGAATTCACGATCTGGCCAAGGTGGGTGAGGACGACGTCAGCGAGTTCCTGGTGGCACTGCGGCGCGGCGATCCCGATTCCGGGACCGCAGCGCTGTCTGCGGTGTCGGCGGCTCGGGCGCTGATCGCGGTGCGCGGCTTGCATCGGTTCGCCGCCGCCGAAGGGCTGGCCGAACTGGACGTGGCGCGGGCCGTCAGGCCGCCGACGCCGGGGCGTCGGCTGCCCAAAAGCCTGACGATCGACGAGGTGCTGGCGCTGCTGGAAGGCGCCGGCGGCGACAGCCCGGCCGATGGCCCGCTGACGCTGCGCAACCGGGCACTACTGGAACTGCTGTACTCCACCGGATCACGGATTTCCGAAGCCGTCGGCCTGGACATCGACGACATCGACACCCAGGCCAGGTCTGTGCTGCTGCGCGGCAAGGGCGGCAAGCAGCGGTTGGTGCCGGTGGGACGCCCCGCTGTGCAAGCGCTGGACGCCTATCTAGTGCGGGGACGCCCGGAGCTGGCTCGTCGCGGCCGCGGAACGCCGGCCATCTTCCTCAATGTGCGCGGCGGCCGGTTGTCGCGGCAAAGCGCATGGCAAGTGCTGCAGGACGCCGCCGAGCGCGCCGGTATCACCTCTGGTGTGTCGCCGCACATGCTGCGGCATTCCTTTGCCACCCACCTGCTCGAGGGCGGCGCCGACGTCCGGGTCGTGCAGGAGTTACTGGGTCACGCTTCGGTGACGACGACGCAGATCTACACGCTGGTTACCGTGCACGCGCTGCGCGAAGTGTGGGCCGGAGCCCACCCCCGGGCGCAATAAGTTCAGCCCAGGTAGTCGGACTCCAGCACCAGGTCGGACACCAGTGACTGGTATTCGAGGTGCGCCTTGTGTTCGACGGTGTTCCACAGCTTGCCCTGCTGCTGGCGCATGTACTCGCGGTACTTCGGCGCACCCGGCACCCTGACGTTATCGGCGACCACGATCGTGCCCGGTTGCAGCCATCCTCGGTCCAGGATGCTCTTCAGGTCGTCCAGGTAGGCGTCCTTGTCGTGGTCGAGGAACACGAAATCAAGTGCACCAGAAGTGAATCCGTGATCATTAGCCAGTGCGTCCAGGGTGCGCCCGCCGTCACCGATAGTGCCGACGACACACGTCACCCGGTCAGCGACACCGGCGTGAGCCCAGATCTGCCGGGCGTTGGCGGCGTTGGCCTCGGCGAGTTCGACGGAGTACACCTTGGCCTTCGGGGCGGCCCTGGCGATCCGCAGCGCGCCGTAGCCGCAGTAGGTGCCCAGCTCGAGTGCGAGTGCCGGATCGGCACGGCGCACGGCGGCATCGAGGAGTAGCCCTTTCTCGTCGCCGACGTTGATCAGCATCGACTTTTCGTAGGCGAACTTGTCGATGGTGGCCAGCACATCGTCGATGTCGCCGGCCCGGGCGTTCTGCAGGACGTATTCGACCGCAGCAGCTTCGCGTCCGTCACCGATCTGGCCCGTGGTGGTGATGTTGCGAATTCCGGCGGCCATCCGCCACACCGACCACCGCAGCAGGGGAACCCGTCGCTTGAGATCCATAGAAACCACGATAGGACTGTCGACATCACCGACTGGCGGGGCGGCCGACGTCCGCGAAAGTGATATCGCATGCGACATCGCTTTCGCGATTCATATCATGAGTAGTCCAATGGTGCTGGTGTGACTGGTGTTAACTCTCCGCGGCTGCTGCGCGCGCCACCAGCGATCGCTGGCCATATTGGCTGGTTAGATTGCCTGCGGGTCGCCCGGCTTAGACGCGCCAACCCGTTACACTTTCCTGCGATGTGCACCTCCCGAACACCCCGGGCATGACCGACCATCCCGATAGCGGCGTCACAGTCGGCCTGACTGGACGTCCACCGCGGGCGATCCCTGAGCCCGAGCCGCGCACCTCGCACGGCCCGGCCAAGGTCGTCGCGATGTGCAATCAAAAGGGCGGCGTCGGGAAAACCACGTCGGCGATCAACCTGGGCGCCGCGCTCGCCGAGTACGGCAGGCGAGTGCTGCTGGTGGACATGGATCCGCAGGGCGCACTGTCGGCGGGCCTCGGCGTGCCGCACTACGAGCTGGACCAGACCATCCACAACGTGCTGGTGGAGCCCCGGGTGTCGATCGACGACGTGCTGATCCACACCCGGGTCAAGCACATGGATTTGGTACCCAGCAATATCGACCTGTCGGCAGCCGAGATCCAGCTGGTCAACGAGGTGGGACGCGAGCAGACCTTGGGCCGGGCGTTGCACCCGGTGCTGGACCGCTACGACTATGTGCTGATCGACTGCCAGCCGTCGCTGGGCCTGCTCACCGTTAACGGGCTGGCCTGCGCGGACGGCGTGGTGATCCCAACCGAGTGCGAATTCTTCTCGCTGCGTGGCCTGGCGCTGCTCACGGACACCGTCGACAAGGTGCGCGACCGGCTCAATCCGAAGCTGGAAATCAGCGGCATCCTGCTCACTCGTTACGACCCGCGCACTGTCAACGCGCGCGAGGTGATGGCCCGCGTCGTGGAGCGGTTCGGTGACCTGGTGTTCGACACCGTGATCACCCGAACCGTCCGATTCCCGGAGACCAGTGTGGCGGGCGAACCCATCACCACCTGGGCCCCGAAATCGACTGGCGCCATTGCCTACCGCGAGTTGGCCCGCGAGTTCATCGACCGATTCGGCGCGTGAAGGGCAGCGTGAACGGTGAGGCGCCACCTAAGAACGGCTTCCAGGTCCGGCTGACCAACTTCGAGGGGCCGTTCGATCTGCTGCTGCAGCTGATCTTCGCCCATCGCCTCGATGTCACCGAGGTGGCGCTGCACCAGGTCACCGACGACTTCATCGCCTACACCCGGGAGATCGGTTCCCAGCTGGGGCTGGAGGAGACCACCGCGTTCCTGGTGATCGCTGCGACCCTGCTCGATCTCAAAGCTGCCCGGCTGCTGCCGGCCGGGCAGGTCGACGACGAAGAGGATCTGGCGCTGCTGGAGGTGCGCGACCTGCTGTTCGCCCGGCTGCTGCAGTATCGCGCGTTCAAGCACGTCGCGGAGATGTTCGCCGAGCTGGAGGCCACCGCACTGCGCAGCTATCCGCGCGCGGTGTCGCTGGAGGACCGGTTCACCGACCTGCTCCCGGAGGTGATGCTCGGCGTCGACGCCGAACGGTTTGCGCAGATCGCCGCGATCGCGTTCACCCCGCGGCCGGTCCCGACGGTGGCCACCGAGCATCTGCATGAGCCTGAAGGTGTCGGTTCCCGAGCAGGCCAAAAAATTGCTGGCGATGCTGGAAGCGCGGGGCAGCGGCCAGTGGGCCTCATTTTCGGAGCTGGTCGCCGACTGTCAGGCGCCGATGGAGGTCGTCGGGCGCTTCCTGGCGCTGCTCGAACTGTATCGGATCCGGACGGTAGCATTCGACCAGTCAGAGCCGCTTGGCGTGCTCCAGATTTCGTGGACCGGGGAACGTCCGACCAGCGAAGCCTTGCTAGAAGTGCGGGACCAATCATGACCGAAGATCTGCCCGATATCGATTTGGGCATCGACATCGCTGAGGCAGCGCCGCTGGATGACGACGAACTCGGCTCCGTGCTGGAGGCGCTGCTGCTGGTGGTGGACACCCCGGTCACCGTCGAAGCGCTGGCCGCGGCCACGCAGCAACCCGTCTACCGGATCGCCGCGAAGCTGCAGCTGATGGCCGACGAACTCACCGACCGCGACAGCGGCATCGACTTGCGAAAAACCGGCGAGGGCTGGCGGATGTACACCCGCGCCCGGTTCGCGCCCTACGTCGAGAAGCTGCTGCTGGACGGCGCGCGGTCCAAGCTCACCCGGGCCGCGCTGGAGACGCTGGCCGTGGTGGCCTACCGCCAGCCCGTGACGCGTGCGCGGGTGAGCGCGGTTCGCGGCGTCAACGTCGACGCCGTCATGCGTACGCTGCTGGCGCGCGGCCTGATCACCGAAGCTGGTACCGACGACGACACAGGCGCGGTGACATTCGCCACTACCGAGCTGTTTCTGGAGCGCTTGGGATTGACGTCGCTGGCCGACCTTCCCGATATCGCACCGTTGCTTCCCGACCTCGACACGATCGAAGACCTGAGTGAATCCCTGGGCAGTGAGCCACGTTTCATCAAACTCACGGGCGGCCCGGCGCCCGAGCAGGCGCTGTCGTTGGACGTGGACCAGGATTGATGGTCGAGACCCCAGATTCTAGCGAGGCCCGAGGAGTCCGCTTACAAAAAGTGTTGTCCCAGGCCGGGATTGCGTCGCGGCGGGCCGCCGAGAAGTTGATCCTCGACGGCCGTGTCGAGGTGGACGGACAGGTGGTGACCGAGTTGGGCACCCGCGTCGACCCGGACGTCTCGGTGATCCGCGTCGACGGGGCCAGGGTGGTCGTCGACGACTCGCTGGTGTACCTGGCGCTGAACAAGCCGCGCGGTATGCATTCGACGATGTCGGACGATCGCGGACGGCCGTGTATCGGCGACTTGATCGAGCGCCGGGTGCGCGGCAACAAGAAGCTGTTTCACGTCGGGCGGTTGGACGCCGACACCGAAGGGCTGATCCTGCTGACCAACGACGGCGAGCTGGCACACCGGTTGATGCACCCCTCCCACGAGGTGCCCAAGACGTATCTGGCGACGGTGACCGGATCGGTGCCGCGCGGGCTGGGCAAGAAACTGCGGGCGGGGATCGAGTTGGACGACGGCCTGGCGCGGGTCGACGATTTCGCGGTGGTGGACGCTATTCCCGGTAAGACGTTGGTGCGGGTGACGTTGCACGAAGGGCGCAATCGCATTGTGCGCCGGCTGTTGGCGGCCGCGGGCTTCCCGGTGGAGGCGCTGGTGCGCACCGACATCGGCGCGGTGTCGCTGGGGAAGCAGCGTCCGGGCAGCATCCGGGCGCTCCGCCTCGACGAGATCGGGCAACTGTACAAAGCGGTGGGCCTGTGAGCGGAACGAGCGGAACGAACGCAGTGAGTGACGGGAGTGAAGCGAACCATCCGGCCCTGAGCGATGTCGTTGTCGCTATCGACGGCCCGGCAGGAACCGGAAAGTCCTCGGTATCAAGAGGATTGGCGCGTGCGCTGGGCGCCCGCTATCTGGACACCGGGGCGATGTACCGGATCGTGACGCTGGCGGTACTGCGCGCCGGAGTCGACCCGGCAGATGCCGAAGCTGTCGGATCTATTGCGTCGACGGTGCAGTTGTCGGTGAGTTACGACCCCGACTCGGATCGCTGTTACCTTGCCGGAGAAGATGTCTCGTCGGAAATCCGTGGTGACGAGGTGACCCGGGCCGTCTCGGCGGTGTCGTCGATTCCTGCTGTTCGCGTCCGGCTTGTCGGGCTGCAGCGGGCCATGGCCGCTGGCCCGGGCAACGTCGTCGTCGAGGGCCGTGACATCGGAACCGTGGTACTGCCCGACGCGCCGGTGAAGATCTTCTTGACCGCATCAGCCGAAACCCGGGCCCGGCGGCGCAACGACCAGAACGTCGCGGCGGGTCTGGCCGACGACTATGACGCTGTGCTGGCCGATGTGCGCCGCCGTGACCATCTGGATTCCACCCGGCCGGTGTCGCCACTGCGAGCTGCCTCCGACGCGGTGATCGTCGACACCAGTGACATGACCGAGGCGCAGGTGCTCGCCCACCTACTGGAGTTGGTCAAACAACGAAGCGGAGCAGTGCGGTGACTCAGGACGACACCTGGACGGACGAAAGCGACTGGGAGGTCGTCGATTCGGACGTCGAAGAGGCCGGTCCGGCGCCCGTGGTGGCGGTGGTGGGCCGGCCCAATGTCGGCAAGTCGACACTGGTCAACCGGATCCTGGGCCGGCGTGAGGCGGTGGTGCAGGATGTTCCCGGCGTGACGCGGGACCGGGTCTCCTACGACGCACTGTGGACCGGACGCCGGTTCGTCGTGCAGGACACCGGGGGATGGCAGCCCGACGCCAAGGGCCTGCAGCAACTGGTGGCCGAGCAGGCGTCGGTGGCCATGCGTACCGCCGATGCAGTGATCCTGGTGGTCGATTCCACTGTCGGCGCCACCGCCGCCGACGAGGCAGCTGCCCGTATCCTGCTCCGCTCGGGTAAGCCAGTCTTTCTGGCCGCCAACAAGGTTGACAGCGAGAAGGCCGAAGCGGACGCGGCGGCGTTGTGGTCGCTGGGACTCGGTAAGCCGCACGCGATTAGCGCGATGCACGGTCGCGGCGTGGCAGATCTGCTCGACGAGGTGCTGGCCGCGCTGCCCGAGGTGTCCGAAGTGGCACCGGTGGGGGGTGGTCCTCGGCGGGTGGCGCTGGTCGGCAAGCCCAATGTGGGCAAGAGTTCGTTGCTGAACAAACTGGTGGGTGATCAGCGTTCGGTGGTGCACGAGGTTGCCGGGACGACGGTGGACCCGGTGGACTCGCTCATTGAACTGGGCGGCAAGGTCTGGCGGTTCGTCGACACCGCAGGCTTGCGGCGCAAGGTTGGTCAGGCCAGCGGGCATGAGTTCTACGCCTCGGTGCGCACCCATTCGGCTATCGATTCGGCCGAGGTGGTGATCGTGCTGATCGACGCATCGGAGCCGCTGACCGAACAGGATCAGCGGGTGCTGTCCATGGTTACCGAGGCCGGACGGGCGCTGGTGCTGGCATTCAATAAGTGGGATCTGGTCGACGAGGACCGGCGCGAGCTGCTGGAGCGTGAGATCGACCGCGAGCTGGTGCAGCTACGGTGGGCGCAGCGGGTCAACATCTCCGCCAAGACGGGCCGAGCGGTGCAGAAGCTGGTGCCCGCGATGGAGACTGCGCTGGCGTCGTGGGACACGCGGATAGCGACTGGCCCGCTGAATTCCTGGCTGAAGGAGGTGGTGGCGGCCACGCCGCCTGCGGTGCGTGGGGGCAAGCAGCCGCGCATCCTGTTCGCCACCCAGGCCACCGCCCGGCCGCCGACGTTCGTGCTGTTCACCACGGGTTTTCTGGAGGCCGGCTACCGACGTTTCCTGGAACGGCGGCTGCGCGAGACGTTCGGATTCGAGGGCACTCCGATCCGGATCAATGTGCGGGTGCGGGAAAAGCGGGCAGCCAAGCGGCGCTGAGCGTGCGGGCCTTTGCCAGGCGTGTCGAGCATGCTGGGCCGCAGGTTGCTTAGGCCGTAGTCGGGTGACGGTTCGTCTACGGTAGGCTTTCGACCGCCGCTGGTGGACCCACCGGCGACCGGGCTGTGGCGCAGTTTGGTAGCGCACTTGACTGGGGGTCAAGTGGTCGCAGGTTCAAATCCTGTCAGCCCGACTTCACAAAGGCTGCTTGAGCTGCCGTTTTATATATTTCCGGACTGCACGTATGTACTGCTTATCTGCTTAAGTGGACTTACGCTGGTCAGCATGGGTTTTGCTGGCGGCGGTCCGGTCGGCGGGGTGGACTATCCGCGGACGTATCAGGAGTTTCGGGCGTGGTTTCCCGATGATGTGTCGTGTGCGGCGTATCTAGCGCGTTTGCGCTGGCCAGAGGGCTTCCGGTGCCCGGTGTGTAGTGGCGATCGGGCGTGGCAGACCTCCACGGCACATTGGAAGTGCGCCGGTTGCGGACGCAAAACATCAGTGACGGCCGGAACGATCTTTCACCGCACGCGCACGCCGCTGAGCACGTGGTTCGCCGCGATCTGGCTGGTGAGCTCGCAGAAGAACGGCGCCTCGGCACAGAATCTGCACGACATGCTCGGCCTGGGTTCCTATGAGACGGCCTGGGTGTGGCTGCACAAGCTGCGCCGGGCGATGGTGCGTCCCGAGCGTGAACTGCTCGCTGGTGCCGTTGAGGTCGATGAGTCCTTTGTTGGCGGTCGCGTCACCGGAAAACAGGGCGCCTCAACGGACAAGGTTCCTGTCATGATCGCGGTGGAAAACCTTGGAACACACCTGACTAGGAAGCTTCGACTCGGCCGGGTACGCCTTGGGGTTGCCGATGCGCCAGGCTCCAAACAACTCGTGGATTTCGCCCGCACGACGGTAGCGCCGGGTTCGCTGATCCGCACCGACGGCGCACGGATGTTCCGGGTTCTCGCCGAGGAGGGCTACACCCACCACTACGTGTCGGGCTACAGCTCGCCCGAACCGGGACACGTCACCCTACCCGGACCCCATCGTGTGGCATCGCTGCTCAAACGGTGGAACGCCGGCACCCACCACTACCGCGTGGAACGCGAGCACCTGCAGTACTACCTCGACGAGTTCACCTTCAGATTCAATCGCCGCAGGTCAAAGGCCCGCGGAATGCTCTTCTACCGACTCCTGCAACAAAGCGTCAACACCGATCCCCACCCGCTGGCCGACCTCATCGGCGGCACCAAAGGCCCGCCGCAAACTCTGGGATCAGCCGCTGAACCATTGTCCAGCAACACATTTGGCGAATTCTAAATGAACTAGTCCACTTAAGCAGATAAGCAATACGTATGTTCGACGGCATCCAAAATTGTCACAGATTGTCACAGAGAACCGATTAATGTCACCGCACGGGTGTGCGAACCGGTCACTCTCCGGTGCTCGACGTCGGCGGAGCAAAGCTGCGCGCCGCGAGTTCGAGTGCCTCGGGCTGGGCGTGGACGTAGGTCCGAAGGGTGAACGACACGTCGGCGTGGCCCAGCCAGGCCGCCACCAACGCGATGGGTACGCCCTGCAGATGCATCAGTGTGGCGCAGGTGTGCCGGGCGTCGTGCAGCCGGACCTGCGGCACGTCCAGGTTCTTGATCGCCGCCTGCCACATGGTGGAGAGCGTCGACGGGTGGTAGGGCTCGCCGGCCTCATTGCAGACAACGTAGCCCAGGCCCGCATAAGCCTCGCCCAAGGCCAGCCTTTCCGCGGCCTGGCGCGCCTTGGCAGCGGAGAGTTCGCTCAGTAGCGCGTCAGGTATGGGAAGCACCCGGCCGGCTGAGGCTGTCTTGGGATCGTCTTGGTCGAGCGCGCGACCACCGACGTCGACACGCGTCTTGCCGATTTGCACCGTCCGGTTGCCGAGATTGACATCATCCCAACGCAACCCCGCGATCTCACCGCGTCGCAGGCCGGCAAGCGCAAGGTGCCACGCGTGTCGATTGCGATCCTTGGCGATGCCGCTCAGAACGGTGCGTACCTGGTCGGCGGTGAAGGTCTCGAATCTCCTGGCCTTGCCCGGCACGCGATCAACCAGTCCGGCAACGTTTCTCGCCAAGCGCCCCTCGGCGACCAGCTGCCCGAGGACCTGTGAGAGGGCGCCGAGCATGTAGTTACACGAGCGCGCGCTCCACGCTTTTCGTGGTCGACCGCCAGGCCGCTCCAAGCTGCCGGCCCGCAGCTTCACGATCAGCTCGTCGATGTGTCGACGGGTCAGGTCCTGTACGGCAAGCTCCCCCAGCTCGCTGCGAACCGGCTGCAGGACGTATTCGTAGCCCGCGGCCGTGGTGGGCCGGATCTTGTGACGAGAACGCAGCCAATCTGCGCACGCCTGCTCCACCGTGAGCGTGGACGGCTGCACATAAGAACCCGCATTGACCTGGCCCTGGATCTCCGCGAGCGCGGCCCGGGCATCCTTCTCGGTCCGGTACCGCCCCCGTAGCTGCTTGCGTTTGCCGTCGACGAAGCCCGTGTCGACGGTCAGCTGGTAGCGCACCACAGGCTTGCTCCCGGCGCGGCGAGCGAGCTCGACGCGTCGGATCTGTGGTGGCAGCTGGCGGCGCTCAGCCATCGTCGTGAAGTGCTACGACGCAGCTTCCGTATGCGCGGCGATGAAGCGGTGAATCTCCGCCGAGGTAACCCGGCGAGACGCTCCGATCTGGACCCACGCCAGCTCACCAGCTTCGAAGAGTCGGTAGATCGACGAGCGTGAGATACGAAGGGCCGCGGCTGCTTCGGAAACCTTGAGAAGCAAGCTGCCGTTGATCGGCCTGCCCGTGAAGGAGTTATGCTCGGTTGAGCTTGGGGAGTGTATCTGGGTCATGGGATCCCCCTCGTGGCGAGTGCTATTCCACCACTGTAATTCGCCCCAGGACTACTTCCTGCACAATCTTCAGGACCACTCGCGGATCATAACGCTTTACGTTAATAACGCCTTACGTTATCATTGACGAGTGATCCGCTCGTTCCGGGATAAGGACACTGAGGCGATCTGGCAGCGCAGCTACGTCAAGAAACTTAGTCCGGAGCTCAGCCGGCTCGCATACAACAAGCTGGTTCTCATCAACGCTGCCGAGAACATCAATGACCTGCGGGTGCCCCCGGGCAACCGGCTCGAGAAGCTGGCCGGCAACCGCGCGGGCCAATACAGCGTGCGCGTCAATGACCAGTGGCGCATCTGCTTTACCTGGACTGCGAGTGGCGCCGGCAACGTCGAACTCGTCGATTACCACTAGACAGGAGAGACCGATGGCAGACTTCGCCCCCACCCACCCTGGCGAGATCCTCAAGACCGAATTCCTCGACCCGCTGGGCATCTCGCAGTACCGGATCGCGAAAGCGATCGATGTGCCGCCCCGCCGGATCAACGAGATCGTCCACGGCAAGCGCGGCATCAGCGCCGACACCGCTTTGCGTTTGTCGCGCGCCCTCGGCCTAAGCGACATGTTCTTCATCAACATGCAGGCCCTGTACGACGCCGAAGTCGCCCGAGATCACATCGGACCGGAACTCGCGATCATCGAACGCATCGCTTGAGGCCACGGACCTGCTCTTCCCTAGACTTGGATGCTATGGCCCAATACCCCACCGAAGCCGAGGTGCTAGCTGCGGTTGAACAGGCGGGGTGGTTACTGGAGCAGCAGGCGGTACGGATTCTGGGCGAGCGTGATTTCAACCCACGACCGAGTTGGGCATTCGCAGACCCTGACGAACCGTCGACATCTCGGGAGCTCGACGTATGGTCCTATCGGCATTATTGGAGCAGCGCCGAAGCGAAAATGCACGTCGGCGCAAGCGTATTTGTCGAATGTAAGCAGAGCGCAAACCCATACTGTGCGATAGGCCAGATGTTGCCCGAGTGGCGGCAGGTGGGAAACCCAGCCGAACACACATTGCCCGTGCGCTACACGCCCGAATATTTCGACTTCGAACATAACCGCCTCCAGTACGGCTATACCTGGGACGTCATGGGCTTCCGTAAGCTTGGACTGGAGCACGGGCAGACGAACTTCCGAGCCACACATCTCACACGCGTCGAACGCAAAGGCAGCAGTTGGGTCGCCTCGAACGCTGGGATCTTCAACGACCTCGTGTATCCCCTGGCGAAAGCGGTGCGCGCCAGCCAGCAGGGTAAAAGGACGCGGGACGACTGGGGGCTCATCTATCAGCCTCTACCCGCAGGTCGAACGCCATCCCCTCGGACAACCTATGTCGAGTTCACACTGCGCTTTCCAATTGTCTTAGTTAGTTGCCCGTTGTATGTGATCGATGCCGGAGCGGACACCCCGCATTTCAGCGACGCCAAGTGGATTCGCGTCCAGCGACACCTTCATAGCGAAACATTGAAGGGCGTCTTTGAGTTCGACGTCGTCAACCGGGACGCCTTCATTGAATACATCGAAACCGTCGTCATGGGCTTCATGAAGAAATTTGTTTCAACGGTGCAGATGGATCCGCATCGCTATACAGGCGAACGTTGGATACCGCCGGGGTTGCCAGCCTCAAAATTTCACGGTCGCCCGAGTTCTCCCCTGACGGCTTATTGAGATCACGAGTTGATCTTGATTTCCGGCTTCTCCGTAGGCGGCGGCGCCGCGTGTCGTGCGGTGACGCCGGGTTCCACGGTCCCGGGGTGGCTGCTCCTTCCTTGGGGTCGAACGGACACGGGGGTCCGCGGGTCAGGGGATGGCGCGGACGCGGTTGACGGCGGCGGCGAATTCCTGTGCCCAGGGCCAGGTTTCGGGGACCCGCAGGATCAGGTAGCGGGATCGTTTGACCAGGCGGGCCGCAGCGTGCAGCAGCCGGTAGCGCAGGGTCGCCGGTTCGGCCTTGGCGAGCGGGCCGTCCAATAGCAGCAGCTGCATCCAGCACAGCAGGTCGATGGCGAGGGCGACCGCGGTGACCCAGGCGGTGTTGATCGCGAACGAGTGCGATGGCCAGCGGGCCAGGCCGGTGTCCTTGCCGCAGCGGATGAACCCCTCCACCCGGGCGTGCACCCGGTGGCGGGCCTCGAGCCGCTGGGGCTGTCCGCCCCGGGTGGCGGTCGCGATGACCTGGTAGCGGTAGCCGTTGATCTGCTCGAACAGTGACAATTGCGTCCCGTGCTCGATCTTCTCCCGCCGCACCAGGATGCGCATGTCGGCCGGCCAGCCGTCGAGCCGGTCGCCGTCGGCGCCCTCGCGCAGCAGCCCGGTCAGCTCGGCCACCTGCGCATCGTCGCGGGCCTTGCCGGCCGGGTCTAGCGCCGCCTCCCACCCGGCGGCGGGCATCTGCCCGATCGCGACCCGGGCCCGCTCGTCGAGGTCGAACCCGACCGAGTAGGCCACCGACCAGCCCGGGCGGGCGTTCAGTTTCCTCAGGTGCTCGACCACGGCGTGGCTTGAGCCCGCCCCATCGATGGTGATCAACAGGTTGCGCCGCCACGTCGCCGGGATCGCGGCGATCGCCGCGTCGATGATCGCGATGTGATCGGCCGCGGTGTTCGACCCGGCGTTGCCTGGGCGGCAAATCACCGCCAGCAGTTCGCCCGTGTTGTCGCACCACGCCAACAGCGGGTGAAACCCGTAGCCACCCTTGAAATTCCCCGCAGCGTGCTGCTTGTCGCTGTGCGATTCAACCAGCGAGGCGTCAATGCGGATCACGACCACCGGACCCAGGTCCCCATAACAGGTCCGCGAGGGCGGGATCGCGCCATGCCGAGCCTCGATCAACTCCCACACCCGCTCCCGGACCCTGTTGCGCACCAGCGCGATCCTGGCCATGCCCTGGTGGTCGATCTCGTTCAGCGACCGCCACATCGTCGGGACCGACGCCACCTGCCCGAACAGTCGTTCCTGATCCCGCAGCACCGCGGTACCGGCCAGGTTCTCCGCACCGCCCGCGATCGACACCGCCACGTCCCGTAACACCGCGCCCCGGTCGTGCAGCACCTCCGGCCGTGACAACGCCGCGGACAAGCCGCTGGTCAGGCCCAGGTTGTCGGCCAGCATGCGGGGGATCACGTTGCCCGCGTGCCCGACCACGTCGTCGCCGCGGACCTCGACTCGAACACTTTGGGACCAATCCGAAGTAGCCTGCATCTGATAGGTGCACTCCTCGATCGATTCCCGAACGCCAGCAAACATCGATTATCGTTGAGGCAGTGCACCTTTCACGTTCACGACACACCTCAGCACCGAATTGCGTGAACTATTGAGGCCAGGGGAGCCGTTTGGCTCGATCTTCCCGTCGAAGGAACTGGCCTAGCAGCCTCGAGAGCGCGAGGGCATGGGCAGATGATTTTCAGGCTTCAAGCTGTCCCCATCATGACGACGCGGGCAGACCGTCAAGATTAGTGCTGCCTGGCCGATGTCCAGAGACGCTTACCATCCACACCCCATCCTTCTACACCCCTAACTTCTAGTACTTCTCATCAATACTTGTCTCCAATCGTCACAAGCGCGATCTCCCTCTGTAGCATTCAATATCCTTATCTCCCATGGCGATTCACCATCCATGTTCTACATGGCACATTGGCACAACGGTGCAATACTGATCTGGGGGCGCGCTACACGCACCCCCAGATCCCAGCCACTACAGCTGGTTTCGCCCTTTAAAGGTCGTGAGGTGGTCGCCGGTGTTGACAATCTCGCGGCTATCGCGTTGGAGCATCAACTATTACAACGACACCGCCCGCCAAGCTAGGCGGGCCGGCCTGGATCGCCAGCGGGCCAACGGGGGGCTGGGGGAGTATTACAGCGAGGGCGACACTCGGGAGCCAACCTGGCTGATCGCCGGAGACGCCGCCCGTACCGTCCAGCTGGTCGGGCTGGATGGGCGTGCTGTTGACGGGGGTGCGGCTGATCCTGACGTCGCGGCGGGCTGGCTTGATGACGGGTGAACCGCCCCGGCATGTCCGGAGACTCCACTTCTTGGGAAGGTTGGAGTCATGTCAGGTGGTTCGTCGAGGAGGTACCCGCCGGAGCTGCGTGAGCGGGCGGTTCGGATGGTCGCTGAGATCAGCGATCAGCACGATTCGGAATGGGCGGCGATCAGCGAGGTCGCTCGGCTGCTCGGGGTCGGCACGGCCGAGACGGTGCGCAAATGGGTGCGCCAGGCCCAGATCGATGCCGGCTCACGAGCGGGCACGACAAGCGAGGAGTCCGCTGAGCTGAAGAAGCTCAAGCGAGAGGTCGCCGAATTGCGAAGGGCCAACGCGATTTTGAAGACCGCGTCGGCTTTCTTCGCGGCCGAACTCGACCGGCCAGCACACTAATCACCCGGTTCATCGCTGAGCATCAGGGCCGCCGCGACGGTCCTGATGGTCTGCGGTGGGGTGTCGAGTCGATCTGCACGCAGCTGACCAAGCTGGGTGTGCCGATCGCCCCATCGACCTACTACGACCACATCAACCGGCAGCCCAGCCGCCAACAGGTGCGTGACGAGACCCTCAAAGCCCAGATCACCCGGGTCCACGCGGCCAACTACGGCGTCTACGGTGCCCGCAAGGTGTGGCTCGCACTGAACCGTGAGGGCATCACGGTAGCCCGCTGCACCGTCGAGCGGCTGATGGCCGAACTCGGACTGACCGGCGCACTCCGCGGCAAAACCAAGCGCACCACGATCGCTGACCCGACCGCACCGCGGCCTGCCGATCTCGTGCAGCGGCGGTTCGCCCCGCCGGCACCGAACCGACTCTGGGTGGCCGACCTTACCTATGTATCCACGTGGTCGGGGTTCGCCTATGTCGCCTTCGTTGTCGACGCCTACGCCCGCCGGATCCTGGGCTGGCGAGTCGCATCAACGATGGCGACCTCGATGGTCCTCGACGCGATCGAACAAGCGATCTGGACCCGCCAGCAAGAAGGAACTCTCGACCTCAAAGATGTTATCCACCATACAGATAGAGGTTCACAATACACTTCGATCCGGTTCACCGAGCGGCTCGCCGACGCCGGGATCCAGCCCTCGGTCGGCGCGGTCGGCAGCTCCTATGACAACGCCCTCGCCGAAACGATCAACGGCCTGTACAAAACCGAGTTGGTCAAACCACGCAAGCCCTGGCGGACCATCGAGGCGGAACTGGCCACCGCGGAATGGGTCGACTGGTTCAACCACCACCGCCTCTATGAGTACTGCGGGGACATCCCACCCGTCGAACTGGAGACGGCCTACTACGCTCAAATCCGGAGACCAGCCGCCGGCTGAGTTCTCAGAACAGAAAGTCTCCGGACTCCCCGGGGCGGTTCAGTATTGATGTCGCGGACCAAGCAGCCCGACACTTCGCCGATGCGCGCGGCGGTACATGCCTCGAAGATGACAGCATCGCCCCAGCCTTGGTACTGGTCCGCCGACTTCGCGACAAGAGCATCCGCGAGAGCCATCAGCGCAGCCCAGTCAGGAAGTGCGAGCGATCGCGGGTCGTCGAGCTCGTCTTCGGCGAGCTTGTACTCCCGCTGCCAGCCGCTGATGCGTGCGGGGTTGCGGTCGATGAGCCCGTCGCGTACTGCCTGCTCCATCACGCGGACAAGTACCGCAAGGCTGTTCTTGACGGTTGATCGGCTGCAGTCATCCGAAATCCAGGCGTGTACAGCTCGGTCGACGGCGCCGTTGGTGATCATCGTGATAGGCAGGTGCCCGAGGGTCGGCATAACTCGCTTGCGCCAGCCGGCTAGATACGGATCGGTTGTCTTGCCCTCCAGCCCTCGCAGGGCCAACTTCATGTTGGCTTCGCCGTAGGCGGACGAGGTTGTGGTCGCAGTGTTCGGATCTATGCCGCGACCTGCCAGTTGTCGGGTCCGCCTTACCCAGTCCTCAGCATCTGTGCGCGTCGCGAACGTTTCCGACTTTGAGAAGCGCTTCTTGGTGACAGGATCGAACCACCGCACCCTGGCTCGGTGGGCTTCGACGGCGCCTTTTCGCGGCTCGATGTCCGCGGACAGTGAAATGCCCAGCGGCAGATCGAGCCCGTCGGCCATTACGCTGCCTCACCAGGATCCACGCGACGACTGGCCAACCAGGCCTCGACGTCGTTGGAGTTGTACACGTACACCCGATTCGATACTTGTACGAACGCCGGTCCTTGCGGCGGATGCGATGTGCGCCACCGGCGAATGGTGGACGCATCGACGTGCAGCAGCTCGGCGAGTTCCTTGGAACTGTACCAGTATCCGTCCGGCGCGCTCATTGCTTTAGGCCCCTTCTCGCAGCGCATCTCGCGCGGTAAAGCGCTCTTGTTGAGCACGGGCGAATGCGGACAGAACGAGGACGCGGTCGCCCAGGCTGTTGTGGCCTAAGCGCTCGAATTCCCACCGAATTGGTGGATTCGAATCGTCTTGCGTCATCGCCGCCGGCCCGCCGTCCCGGGCTTGGTCTTTGCGCCAAGCCGCGCGGCGTTCACGCAGCGCAGTCATCGTCGTCGAAAATTGCCTAGACTTACTGATGACGTGGCCTCGGTAACCGAGGGTGTGCACCCAAGAAAGCATGTCTTGGTAAGGCTCCTGTTCGGCCAGAGCGACGATAGTTCTCATGATTTCGCGGACATGTTCAGTCACGTCGAGTTGATCTATCGCGGCGGGACTAAATCGGCGGGCAAGGACGCCGAAGTCTGCGACTGATTTGGTCACGTATTTCGCCAGGTATGCCGCGATCTGCCGGCTCGAAACACCCGCGTCTCCACCCTCGCCTGTGTCCGTGCATCGAATGATTTTGATATCGAGCTGGTCGCCGAACCGGAGCACCTTGTCCCCGCTCACAGTTATTTCGATAGCGATCGCTGCCTGGCGAACCAGTGCAGCGAAGTCACCCGCGCTGATGCTCGTATCCGGCGGCGAGGGTGGTTGGCCCGGCTCTGACGCGGCATCCAAGCGTATGACTGCATGGAAGTGGGGGAGCGCGCGCCGTTGGAGTTCAACAACTTTCATGAACGACACGCGCGTGTTCTTTGGGCTTTCGGCCCGGTCTCGCAGCTGACGGCTCAAGAACCGCCGAAGCTGAATCGTAAAGCGCCGCCGGAGTTCTGGAGCATGCCAGGAGAAAAGTACGTGTCCGACATAGTCGTAGCAGTCACGACACAGGGGCTGCCCGAGCGCGGGCTCGTTGTGGTCGTGCGCAGCTTCGCACCAGCGCGGACTCCCGTGCGGGCATTGGTCCCGGTGGGTGCCTGGCGGGTGACAGCTGCCGGTCGTACCAGTCGTGTGGACGGCGCCGAAGCTGGGCGCCGTGAGGGTCACGAACACCTGGGGATGCTCGGCAACGGTGGTGGGTATGTCATGATGTCCACCGCGAAGGCCGGCGTGGATGAGTTGCCAAGTGTCACGGGCGTATAGGTCCGAGCATGATGGGCACACGATTGCGCGGCGGTTGTTGCAGCGGGTGAACACTTGATGATCCCGGCCGAGTCCGTCGCCGCCAATCAAGTGGATAGGGTTCGCGCAGAATCCCACTTCCTCGACCTTCTTCCACCAGGTCTCGAAGCTGGCTGAGGCAGCCCGTCGGATCAGCTGAATCATCACGTCGTTGACATTCACCTCTGCCGGCACACCCGGTAACTCGACCGTCATCGCTCGGTCGTCCTACGCCCAGAGGCGAACTGCGCAGTCAGGTAGTCGATGTCGGCATCGGTGACATGGAACGCACGGACCCGCAACGGTTCCGCGGTGCCATCCTGGCAGACGTAGCCAACGCCGGGCGTCGCGGTTGGGATCTGATCACAGACCGCGCCGGCGTCACGGGCCGCCGTGCCCAGGACCATTGCGGTCTGCGAGGACTCAGTCATCCGCATGCCGATGCGGATGGAGAACAGTTGCCGGATCGGTAGCACGTCTTTTGAGGGGTCTTGTACCGCCGCGATCACGAAAACGCCGACCGCGCGGCCTTGGGACAACAGCAGTCCAAGGAGTTGTTCGGTTTCGGCGCGGACCTTACGATCACCGATATACGCCGTTAGGGACGCGATTTCGTCCACAATCAGCACGATCAGCGGCTCATCGACCGAAGGGCTGTGCAGCCGGGTGTGGCCGCGCAGTCGCTGCGCGCGCTGTTGCATGATCTTGGTCGCAGCCCGTAGAAGCTCGACAGTGTCGTGGCCGTTGTCGTACGCGAACCCGCGGAATAGCTTCTGTCCGCGGCCAAATTCCATGCCGCCCTTAGGGTCTACCACCAGCACACGAGTCCAGCCGGCCCAAATTCCGGGCGCAAGGCCTGCGAGGAGCGACCACAGCACCGAGCCCTTGCCGGATCCGGTGGCGCCGGCGACCAGGGTGTGGTGCCCCAAGACCGGGAGTCGCCACCATTTGCCGGCCTCCGTGGCGCCCACGCCGATATGGGCTGGGTTCACCCGGGTGTCGCGGGTCGGGCGGCGCATGGCTATGGAGTTGGCAAGAGCATCCCGGTGGTGGGCGGAAATGGCGATCTCACGGGGGTTGGTCGACCTGATGGTTAGACGCTGCGCACGGAAGGCTTCAGCCAGGGCGGGGGCTTTGTTCTGCCAGTCTGCCACCGATTGGCCGACCAAAATCTGTACGGCGGCCAGATCGGAGGTGGCGCCGATGGTAACTGAGCGCAGCCTGGGCACGAGGGTGCGTTCACCTAGGGTGGCGGTGAGGCCGTGCAGGGTGCAGATCGCGGTCCAGGGATGGCGATAGATCCACCATGTTCGCCACCTGGACCGTATCGGCGCCGCCACCCATTCATCGAACGACGCGGGCCAGATTTGTGACCATGCGACCAGGGCCAAGGCCGATAGCGCCGCGAGGAGAATGCCGAATATCGGCCCGAACGTGAACCCCAGCCAAAGGCTCGTGAGGGTGGGAACGCTGATCATCGGAAACAGAATCGACCACCACACAAGGACTCCAAGTGCCTTGGCCAGTCCCGTGACGATAATGGTGATGGTTTCGTCCCATTCGGATACAGTACTATGAGAGTTGTTGTTGCCGTGCGATTTTGATGATGGAGACATCGCGAAACCTTTCCGAGTCGAGTTTGGTGGGGCGGGCGAACTGCACCACAGCAGGAGCTGGGTGTTGCGGTGGCGCAGTTCTCCCGGCCAACTGGATTTAGGCGGCGGGCTTACCCGTGCCGCTGGGCGACGCTGACGACGGCGCGACTTTCGACGGCGTGATGACTCCCGCGAGCGGTGCGCCTGCGGCACGGAGCGAATCGGCCCGGAACGCCACGCCGCTGCGCCCCTCTTGGCTCCATGGCAGCGCCACCAGGCCTTCGACGTGTGCCGGCTGCCCGACGGTGATGTTCGGATCACCGGGCACGGTCACCGCGATGACATCAGCGCCCGAGGCGTCGAGCGCCATCAGCTGCACTTGCCACAGGGGTTGGCCGGTCTCGCGATCGACCTTCGGCTGGCCGGTGTCAAACGCGATTCGCTGCTCCGGTGACCGTGTGCAGATGAACGACACGGCGGAGGTATCGATCTTCAACTTCATGGGTTGTTTCTCCTGGTTCTGGTTGTCGTGACCTTTGTGGCCGTACGGCCACGACGCCAGGACATCAGCCCCAGCCAGGGATGCGTAAGTGAGTGTTGGTGATGCCTGGTGACTCCCAAAACGCGCAGAATGACCGTCGTACAACCCTCTGTGATGGGTGAAAATCAATGGGTGGCCCACGCCGCTCCTGACCTTCCTGAGACCGCGCAGCGGCTCCGTGCTGCGCGCAAAGCATGGGGGTGGACTCAGGGCGATCTCGTGAGCGAGGTCCAGCGTGTTCGAAACCGCCGTGGATTGGAACCGATCGTTCGGGACTCGATAAGCCGTCAAGTCAAGGCATTCGAACGGGGCGCCAAGCCGGGCCCACTATGGCGACAGTTGCTGGCCGAGGCCTTGCAAGAAGACGAAGACCACCTCTTTGGTCTCACCATTGATGCTTCTTTACCGCGTCCTTTGCTCGTGCAGACGCCAGGGAACGCGGACGTGCTGGCGGTGATATTGGCTCAGCGAGCGGCCCACATTCGGGCTGAACACCTTTTCGGGCCCGATTACGCTCGCGCCCTAGTTGACCGCGACCTGGTCACGATCGAGAAGTTGGTCGCGAGCGCGCCTTCTAGTCTGCGTAGCGACGTTCGCCGTGCGGCAGGTAGGATCGCCGAATTGGGTGGCTGGATCGCCCAGGACAGCGGAGACCCCGTTAAAGCGGACCAGCTGACCCGGCAGGCAGAGGATCACTTTCGCGGTGCTGCTGATTCTGTCTTGCGCGCGATGATCGCGATGCGCCGCTCGAACATCCTGCTCACGCGTGATCCCATTCTGGCTGTGGACCTGGCCGCCGAAGCCGCCCAACTAATTGAAGGACGATGCGTCGGGCGGCTAGCTGCGAGCATTGCCCGCCAGCAGGCACTGGCCGCGATGGCCAATCACGACCGTTCGAGTTTCATGAACCACGCGGCCCGCGCCTTGGACGTCGCCCAAACAGAACCGGTCGCCGACGACCACGCCATATACGCCACCCGCGCGTACGTGGCGTCAGAGGTTGCCGCGGGTTTTATCGTTTTCGGTCAGCCGACGAAAGCCCACGAACTTCTCCTGAACACCACAACACTTGGCCCAATGACCAACACCGTGACTATGCCGTTGCGTGCGCACGCCTCCTGCGCACGTACATCGCTCTGCACGACTACCATTCGGCACTTCATCGCATCGATGGCGCCACCCGCGTATACCTGGCTACACCCTCGGATCGCGCCCGTCGAGAATTGCGCTTCTGCCGCAAGATAATTCGCGATCGAGCCCGGGCCGACAGGAGCCTTCCACTACAGACGTTGCGTAAGCGAATCGAGGCCGCGTTGCAAGGAGACCTTCAACCATGACCGAGCACCCGGCCATGCCTGGCCTGTTCCTCCCGGCCACCACTACCACCGATCACGACACCGTCCACGCCGCCGTCGCCGTGCTACCCATCGGCGCCTTCGAGCAACATGGCCCATACCTTCCGCTGGCCACCGACACCTTAATCGCAACTGCTATCACCGAGGCAATCAGCTAGCACCACAACATATTTCAACTTCCCGCGATAACCTTTGGATGCTCGCACGAACACTCAGCGTTCCCCGGAACCGTCAGCCTCAGCCCAGCCACCCTGGCCGCCGTTGTGACGGATATCCGTACCTCCCTCACACAACAAGGTATTACCGCCCTGATTGTTGTGAATGGTCACGGCGGTAACTACGTACTCGGCAATGTGGTGCAACAGGCCAACACCGGCGGTGCGATGCGCGTCGGGCTGTATCCAAGCCGCGAGGACTGGAGAGAGGCCCGCCGGGCGGCCGGCATCACGAGCAGCAGCCACGACGACATGCACGCCGGCGAGCTCGAAATGTCTGTCCTGCTCGCCGCTCACTCGAGCTACGTGCGCGACGGCTGGCAGCGCCATGACCACACCGCCTCTGATCGCCGCTATCTCACCACGGTTGGGATCGGTGCATATACGACCAGTGGGGTGATTGGGCATCCCTCGCGAGCCACCGCCGCAAAAGGCCATGCGGTCCTAGATCATCTGGGCCAAGCCGCCCACGCGCTCATCACACTGCTCACCAGCCCGTCGACCTGAGCAAACCCACACGTGGCGCCTAACTCGAGATCGCCGACGCAACCAGCCGCACGAAGCCGCCAGCAGCACGTTGTGAGGATTTTCTTTACTGGTATCAAGACTCTCACACCACCTGGATCAACCAGCCAGAGTCACCGCAGGGTTGATGGGACCCCATGAACTGGTCTGGCTGACCAGTCCCACAGCGCCGCGTCGGTCGGTTCGGGTCAGCAGCGATGGTTCGTCGTGTGGGTGGGTTCCGCCGACAACCCGGTCAACTATGCCGCGGCCAAGGCGCCCGCCGAGGCGATCCAGCCGTGGTGCGGGCTCGGCAGTTCCCGTCAGTGGTGCTGACCGTCGATGCGGGGCGCCTGCCGGTCGGCGTCGGTCACGACGACCGTGCGGCCGCATCTGCGTCGGTGCCCAGCAGCTCCTTTTTTGCTTGCGCCAGTTCGGCTTTGGCGGCGGCGTCGACCTGCGGATAGTCCGGGTTGAGATCCCGCAGGGTCTCCAACAGCACCGCGGAGGTCGACAAGTGGCTGAACCATTTGTGATCGGCGGGGATCACATGCCAGGGCGCCCAGTCGGTGCTGGTGTGGCTGAGCATGTCATGGAATGCCCCCTGGTAGTCGTCCCAGAATGCGCGCTCCCGCAGATCGGCGGGCGAGAACTTCCAGTTCTTCTCGGGTTCGTCGATGCGTGCAAGGAACCGGCGCTCCTGTTCATCCTTGGAGAGGTTGAGGAACAGCTTGACGATGATGGTCCCGTTGTCGGTGAGGTAGCGTTCCCAGTCGTTGATGTCGCGATACCGCCGCTGCCAGATGTCGTCTGAGTCGAGCACCGCGGTGCGCGGCCATAACAACTCCGGGTGCACACGGGTGATGAGCACGTTCTCGTAGTGGGACCGGTTGAACACCGCGATGCGCCCCAGTTCCGGCAGCGCCGTCTGGTGGCGCCACAGATAGTCGTGGGCCCGCTCGGTCGCCGAGGGCGCCTTGAAGCTGTGCACATCGACACCCTCGGGGTTGAGACCGCTCATGACGTGCTTGATCGTGCCGTCCTTGCCGGCCGTGTCGATCCCCTGAAGAACAATCAGCAGCGACCGGTCGGCCTGGGCGAAGAAGCGGTCCTGCAAATCCAGCAGCGCCGCCTCCGCCTGCGCCAAGGCCGCGGTGCCGGCGTCTTTTCCCAGCTGTTCGTCGTGACGGCCGGGATCGAAATCCCTGGCCAGGTCCACCGTGGACCCCGGCGTGACCCGGGTAGCCTCCACCAACACTTTCCACTGCACCGACAACGTCGCCTCCTGGTGATGTCGTATGTCCGTTGTTCGGGGCGGCGGCAACCGCAGGGAACGAACGCTACCGGCGGGCCCACAGAGTTGGGGACCGTACTCTGCCACCAGTGTCGGCCCGTCTCCTTAACCAAGGCCTCTCAGCCCGGCGACCTACTTCACACATGACCGATGACCGCGTGCCTTTCGGCCTGGTCCTCCCGGGTTTTCACCGGGTCGAGGATGCGGTAGGCGAGGAGTTTGATGCGGTCGCTGATGAGGAACCAGGCGAGGGCGTATGCCCACACTGCGGCTGCCCACTTCCAGCCGAGTGGGGTCATGAACAGCCCGTACACCGCGATCAGCGTCGCGATTGCCTGGGTGCCGAAGACGGCGATCAGCAGGATGCGGGCCGGGCGGATCGACCAGAAGGGTCCTCGGGTTCGGGTCAAGAAGATGGTGAGGTGACCGGCGACGGACAGCATCAGGTACATCAGGGTCTGGACGCGCGGGTGGCCGAGGTCGAAGACGCGGTCACCCAGGTAGAACAGGCCGAACGCGGCGATTGGTCCGACCACCCCCAGGACCGTGGCGATCCCGAGTACCAGGCGCATGTTCCAGGCTTCGGGCTTGTTGGCGTAGTGGACGTTGTCGTAGGAGATGGACAGGATGGCGCCGTCGTTGAGCAGCGCCAGCATCACGATCATGATGGCGGTCAACGGGTAGAAGTTGAAGACGAGGATGGCGGTAGTGATGAATAGCAGCACCCGCAGTGTTTCGGCGATGCGGTACATCGCGTAGCTGTTCATCCGCTGAAAGATCTTGCGGCTCTGTTTGATCGCCTCGATGATCACCGACAGGCCCGGGGTCAGCAGCACGATGTCGGCAGCCGCCCGGGCGGCGTCGGTGGCTCCGGATACCGCGATGCCGCAGTCCGCTTTTTTCAGCGCGGGGGCATCGTTGACCCCGTCGCCGGTCATTCCGACAATGTGGCCGCGTTTCTGCAGCACGTCGATGATGTGGTATTGTGCTCGGGAAAGACCTGGGCGAAACCGTCGGCGGTTTCGATGGACTTGGCCACCGCCGCCGATTCGTCCTTTTTCACCTCACCCAGGCCTGCGGCGTCGAGGATGTCGAGGCCCAAACCGACCTTGGCGGCGGTTTCCTTGGCGATGGCCAGCGCATCACCGGTGACCATCTTGATGGTGACTCCCATTGCCCGTGCGGTGGAGATGGTTGCTGCCGCGTCGTCACGCGGTGGATCGAATAACGGCAGGACACCGACGAACTGCCAGTCACCGTCCCCGTCGGCGCGGGCCACGCCCAAAGACCGGAAGCCTCGGGCGGCGAAATTGTTGACTGCCTTGTCGACGGCGGGTTTGATCTGCGCGGCGTTCGCGGCCAGCGCCAGGATGACCTGCGGGGCGCCCTTGGTGACCGTGAAGGTGGTTGCGTCGGGGCCGGTGACGGTGGCCTCGGTGCGTTTGTGCACCGGGTCGAACGGTGCGAAATGGGTGATCGTGTAATCCTGCAGGATCTTGGTGTCGTCGAGTCCGCCGAGCACCGCGCGGTCGATAGGGTCGTCGTTGGCCGCGCGGGAGGCCAGTGCGCCGTCGAGGACGACCGTCGCGGGGGTGACGGTGTCGATGGCGAACGGGGTGCCCAACGTCAAAGAGTTCTGGGTCAGGGTGCCTGTCTTGTCCGCGCACAGCACATCCACGCCGGCGAGTTCCTCGATGGCGACCAGCCGGCTCACGATGGCCTGCTTCTTGGCCAGCAGCCGTGAGCCGACGGCCATCGTCACCGACAGCACGGTCGGCATCGCCACCGGGATCGCGGCCACGGTCAAGATCAGGGCGAACTGCAAGGTGGTCAGGATCGCGTTACCGCGCAGCAGGGAGGCGACGACGATGACGGTGACCAGCGCGACGGCCAGGATGATCAGGTAGTTGCCGATCTTGAGCACGGCGCGTTGGAAATGGCTGACGGTGTGCGCGTCTTGCACCAGCTCGGCGGTCTTGCCGAAGTAGGTGTGGGTGCCGGTGGCATAGACCAAGGCGCCGATTTCGCCCTGCCGGATGATGGACCCGGAGAACACGGCCTCACCCGCTGCACGGGTGGCGGGCAGCGACTCCCCGGTCAGCGCGGACTGATCGACCTCGATCTCGTCGCCGTCGAGCAGCCGGGCGTCGGCGGGGACGATGTCACCCAGGCGCAGCCGGATGACATCACCGGGCACCAGCTCCCGCGCTGGCGGGTTGACCCATGCGCCGTCACGGATGACGCGGGCATTGATCGCCAGCTTCGCCTTCAGGGCGTCAATGGCGTTGCCGGCCTGCCGTTCGGAGGTGTATCCGACCACACCGTTGGCCAGCAGCAGCAGCAGGATGATGAAGAAATCCGGCCAGTGCCTGAGCGCGCCCGACAGGATGATGGCGATCTCGATCATCCACGGGATCGGGCCCCAAAAGTAGCTGAGGAACTTTAACAGCGGGTTGGTTTGTGCTCGGCGATCTCATTGGGCCCGTACTTCGCCAACCGCTTCGCCGCCTCAACTCTACTGAGCCCCTCCGGCGACATCCCGAGTTGTTTCTCAACCTCGGCCATAGGTGCGGACTTCAAGTCGAGCTGCCCCGCCGGGGCGACGGGCCCAGACTGCGGGGCGTCAGTGGCCATGATGGGTGTCCGCCTTTGGGGTCGAGTGTCGGGTGTCACGTGTGGCAGGTTGGAATGGACGCATCGATCGTCGGCTGCCTTGGTGGCCCGCGAGCGGCGGTTGCGGTCGGGTCATTGTGGGGGGTTCCAGGTCCAGCTGCGGATTTCGGGGTGGTCTTGGCCGTGGGTGTTGATGTAGATGCTGTGTTCGACGAGTTTGTCGGCCATTGTCTGCTTCAGGTAGTCGCCGGTGGCGCCGAGTTGGGGGAGGCGGTCGATGACGTCTGCGACGAGGTGGTAGCGGTCGAGTTTGTTCTGGACCCGCATGTCGAAGGCGGTGGTGATGGTGCCTTCTTCGTTGTAGCCGCGCACGTGCAGGTTGGGGTTGGTCCTGCGGTAGGTGAGTCGGTGGATCAGGCTCGGGTATCCGTGGAAGGCGAAGATGATGTGTTTGTCGGTGGTGAACAGGGCGTCGTAGTCGCGGTCGCTCAGACCGTGCGGGTGCTCGCTGGCTGACTGCAACTTCATCAGGTCGACTACGTTGACGACGCGGATCTTCAACGCGGGCAGGTGTTCCCGCAAGATCTGCACCGCGGCCAGCACCTCCAGGGTGGGGGTGTCTCCGCAGCAGGCGAGCACGACGTCGGGGTCGGCGCCGGAGTCGTTGCCGGCCCATTCCCAGATGCCGATGCCTTCGGTGCAGTGCACTTCTGCTTGCTCGATGTTCAGCCACTGTGGCATCGCGCGTTTGCCGGCGACGATCACGTTGACGTAGTGGCGGCTGCGCAGGCAGTGGTCGGCCACCGAGAGCAGGCAAGTGGCGTCCGGCGGCAGGTAGACCCGGACGATATCGGCTTTCTTGTTCACCACGTGGTCGAGGAAGCCGGGGTCTTGGTGGGTGAAGCCGTTGTGGTCCTGCTGCCACACGTGCGAGGCCAGCAGGTAGTTCAGCGAGGCGATGTCGCGACGCCACGGCAGTTGCGCGGTCACCTTGAGCCATTTGGCGTGCTGGTTAAACATCGAGTCAACGATGTGGATGAACGCCTCGTAGCAGTTGAACAGCCCGTGCCGTCCGGTCGAGCAAATAGCCCTCGAGCCACCCTTGGCTTTGGTGCTCACTGAGCATCGAATCCAGCACTCGGCCCGAGCGGGCGAGGGATTGCGTCGTTGGCGACGGTGCGGGCCTCCCACTGCCGGTCGGTGACCTCGAAAACCGCGCCGAGCATGTTCGACAGGGTTTCGTCGGGGCCGAAGATCCGGAAGTTGCGCTGCTCGTCATTGAGTGCGATGACGTCCCGCAGGAAACCGCCCAGCACCCGGGTGTCTTCGGCGTCCACCGCGCCAGGTGAGCCCACCGTCACCGCGTGGACACGGAAGTCGGGCATCCGCAGATCGCGCAGTAGTCCCCCCGCCGTTGGTGTGCGGGTTGGCGCCCATCCGCCGCTGCCCGCGAGGGGCCAGTGCGGCCAGGTCGGGCAGCAGCCGCCCGGTCTCGTCGAAGAGCTCGCCGGGTTTGTAGCTGCGCATCCAGCTGTCTAGTTGGTCCACGTGATGGGGGTGCGCGGCATCGACGAGCAGCGGCACCTGATGGGCCCGGAACGTGCCCTCGATCTGCTGGCCGTCGACCACCTTGGGCCCGGTCCAGCCCTTCGGCGAACGCAACACGATCATCGGCCACCGCGGGCGGGTGGTCTCACCGCTGGTGCGCGCCTTGCGTTGGATGGTGTGGATGCCCTCGATGACGTTGTCGACCGCGGAGGCCATCAGCTCGTGCATCTCCTCGGGGTCCTCACCCTCGACGTAGCGCGGTTCCCAGCCGCAGCCGCGCAGGAACTGGTCGAGCTCCTGGTGTTCGATGCGGGCCAGCACCGTGGGGTTGCTGATCTTGTAGCCGTTCAGATGCAGGATCGGCAGCACCGCCCCGTCACCGACCGGGTCGAGGAACTTGGTCGATGGCAGGCCGTGGCCAGCGGGCCGGTTTCGGCCTCACCGTCACCGATGACACACGCCACGATCAGGCCCGGGTTGTCGAACACCGCGCCGAACGCGTGGCTCAGCGAGTAGCCCAGCTCCCCGCCTTCATGGATCGATCCCGGAGTCGTCGGTGCCACATGGCTGGAAATGCCCCCGGGAAAAGAAAATTGGGTAAAGAGCTTCTTCAGTCCGGACTCGTCGTGGCTGACGTCGGGATAGACCTCGCTATAGGAACCCTCGAGGTAGGTGTTGGCGACCAGCGCCGGGCCGCCATGGCCGGGGCCGGCGACGTAGAACATGTCCAGGTCATACTTCGTGATGACCCGGTTCAGGTGCACGTAAATGAAGTTCTGCCCCGGCGTCGTTCCCCAATGGCCGACCACCAGCGGTTTCACATCCGAGAGCGCCAGCGGCCGTTTCAACAACCGATTGTCATACAAATAGATCTGGCCCACCGACAGGTAATTCGCCGCCCGCCAGTACGCGTCCATCTTGCGCAGCAGTTCTGGTTCCAGCGTTCTAGTGCTCGTCATGCGGTGCTCCTTTGGTCGACTCGCATGTACGCGGTTCAGACGGGGGAATGCTGCGCGCTGTGCTTGTTCGTGTGTGATCTGATGGTGGTGCCGGCGGTTCCGGCGAACAGGGCTGAAGGCTCGGAGAGTGCCCCGATCCCGGCGCGGTGGTCGGTGGCGTTGACGAACCGGCGGCAGGATTCGATCTTGGGTGCCATGGACCCGGCGGGAAACTTCGTCGCGCTCAGATCG
>CAVYAU010000015.1:0-138377 GCA_963766535.1 uncultured Actinomycetota bacterium
TAGCGACCTTGGTCGCCTGTACTTTGAGAGTTGTCTTGAGTTTCAGGCTGCTTTTGGCGCCAGCCTGGCGTTGTCGATTCGTTGTGTGATGTGAATGTCGATGGTGCGCAAAGCCTTTCGTATCGATGGTGGGGCTGGCGGCCGGTCGGCGGCGAGCAGGGGGCGCAGCAAGCGGTCATGGACTTTGGTGTAGAAGATCGCGAACGCGAGGCCGTCGCTGGTGAGGCGGTAGCGGTTTCGGTCCGGGATACGGGTGATCAGTCCGTTGAGCCGAAGCCGCGCCAGGTCGTAGCTGGCCTGGTTCATCGAGTAGTTCGCACCGCCGAGCAGTCCGGCCATCAAGGCGCGCAGGCTCTTGTTGGTGATGCCGGCGACGGCGAGTGAGGTGGTGCACAAGGCGCCGGCCAGGGCCTGGACCCGAGGGTCGCCGAACCGTAAGGCCGGGGCCCTCCTGCCATCCTCGGTGAGGGTGGGCTGTGCGATCCGCTCAAAGGCTGGACTCGCAAGGACGCAGCCCTGGCCGACACGTTCAGTATCAAGCAGCCGCCGGTTGACGGCACGGGCGCGGGACTGCAGCTCGTCGAGATGGTGCAGGCGCCGTAGGCAGCCCAGATCGCTTGGGTCGTTGACGACGGTCTCGATGCGCAGCGCGCGCCCGTCCTTGAGGTACTGCTTGATGCGGGAGTGCCGGTAGAAGGCGTTGACGTTCACCTCGGTGCCGTAGGTGACGATCTTGGTCTTGAACTGACCGGCCGCCGGGCGTCCCCGCGGCTGGCCCCGCCGGAAGATCAGCTCGATCACCTCCGGGCGGCCGATGTCAAGGTTGTCGGCGACCAGTGCCTCAAAGAACCCGCGGGCGCGGCGCGGCGCGTCGAACACCAGGGTGCGCGAGACTTCCACCTGCCGCATCGACAGCTCCCACCAGTAGCCGGCGGCGCGGTCGTGTTCGGTGAGCGGCAACGGCAGCCTCGACCACCAGCGTTCGGCGAACACCGCGATCGTGGCGGGCCCGAACCGGTCGCAGATCGCCTGCAGACCAGCGGGATCGGTGGCCGAGGCGAACCCGTTGGACAGTTCGGCGAACTCAATCCCCGCTTTGGCGGCCTGGCGTTTGGCCCACTCGTGGCCGTTGATCCAGATCTTGACCGGATACGGGAAGTAGGCGCACACCTTCACAAACGTCGGCCCGAAGTCGTCGTCCCAGAGATAGAAGTAATAACAGGTCACTCGCCGGTCGGCCTTGGTGAACGAGAACCACACTCCCGTGGTCTGCCCGGTGTGTTTGGTCGCCAGGAACACCCGCGCGAACTCCTGCGCCACCCCGATCGCGGCCACGCCGGGCCGCCCAGTCGCCGCTTGCGCGGCCAGATACGGGCGCATCACGTCGATCTTGCGATCATCCTTGTCGAAGTGCACAACCGGGATCTCGTTGTCGGCGGCGAAGCGGCCCACCGCACTGCGGAACCCGGTACCGATCTTCTCCAGGATCGCCGGCGAGGGGATCGGATTACCCAGATGCTGGGTCATAAAGCTCGCCACCTGACCGCCGACCTGCAGATTCGGCACATAGCCGTTCACATAGATTCGATCCAAGCACTCCAGATCGAGCACCACATGCCCGTCGAGCACATCGTTCACCGTCACCACCGCAGCCATGACCGCCAGCCTGGTCGGCCAAGCCGGTCCTGACCAGCGCTCAGCCGCGCGGCGGCGCCGCGATCGTCCGAGGGCAGGCTCGGACCGCTTCTCAACCAGCAGCCAACCGCAACCATCCCGCCCAACCCGGCCGCCCACCTCGGCGGTCCGAGGCTGGCCTCACTGGAAGACATAGGTAGTGAAGTCCGAGGTCATGTGGTATCCGGTTTCGTTCGTGTGGGCCCCGCAAACGTGCTGGTGATCACGGCGGTGAGGCGATCTCCCCGGACGGGACGCCGCCTCATGCCTTGGCGAAGCAGTACATCAGGTACGAGAGTCCCTCGCTTTGCAGGTCCTCCTAGGTCCTCGAGCCCCGCACGCCCGCGTTACCGCGGGCTAACTAACGGTATCGAGGTAGACGTAGCCGGTTGTACAGCATGGGCGGCGGCAATCGGTGCCGTGCCGCCGTTAGAGGCTGTGGTGGTCGAGCGCCATGATGAAGGCTGCACCGATATCACTTTCAGCATGGGCGAATCCCGGCGCCGATGAGGGCGAGTGCGGCGACGGCGAAAGCGTCCCAATGGTCTTGATTACTTGCGCCACAGCACACCCCACCCGTCTATGTCAACGATCTCCGCGGATACTCCATGTTTCGCGCGGTAGTCCGTGACAGCTTGCCGACACGCCTTTATCACGTAGTCATCAATGATGCAGAAACCCCCGGGGGACAGTCGCGGGTAGAGCGCGTCGAGCGCTTGTATCGTGGATTCGTAGAGGTCGCCATCAAGCCTCAATACAGCGATGCGATCAATCGGGGCATCGTGCAGCGTGTCTTTGAACCAGCCAGGAAGAAAGCGGACCTGGTCATCGAGCAGCCCGTAGCGCTCGAAATTGGCCCTGACTTCCGCTTCCGACACCGCCAATATGGGCGCATTGAGGTCAAATCTCATAAATATGCCCTTATCTGCTTTGTAATTTGCGGTGTCCGGGCGTGGCATGCCCGCGAACGAATCGGCGAGCCACACGCATCGCGTCTTATCCCCATAGGCTGCCAGGACCGCGCGCATCAGGATGCAAGCCCCTCCGCGCCACACTCCACATTCGATCAGATCGCCGGGGATGTCGTCGCCCAGTACTGTCTCAACGCAATGCTGCAGACTGGTGAGTCTCTGCATTCCAATCATCGTCTCGGCATCCGCCGGCAAATCTCGGCCCAAGTCGCGCTTGCGCTGACCGAACGGGCTTGTACCGGCGAGCATGGGTTGAAGGGTGTTGATGGTTTTGAGAAGGAGCCGTCGCCGCAGTGGCCACTCGCGCGGGCATTCGCTCGCGCATCCCGTATCTGGTGAGGTCGCGCCGCATCTGGTCGAGGTACTGAGATCGGGCGTCGGGCTCGGTCACGGTCAAAACTGCTCCTATCTCGCATGCCGGTTCTCGCGGCGATCAGTCTAGGCTTCCAGCGACGCCGTCAATGCGTTTCGGAGTTTCCAAGGTCAGATCACCAGAGTGTTCGATTCGATTCCCGGCAGCTCCGACACGAGCCCGGCGCGCGCCCAGGCTAGGAGCGTGGGTCAGTAATCCCAGTCGTGGGTTCCGCAGGTGAAACTTCGGATTCCGCAGCGGGTTCATTTGATGGAGCGGCATCCTTTCGTTCGTCAGCGGCGATCTCAGACCCTTGCGATTTTGCGGCGCTCCTTCAAATTCCAATACTGACCCACGCACCTAGCCGAAGTTGGCGTCGAGCTCACAGAGGCGGAGCCTTCTCCGGGCAGTAGGCTCGTAGCCCCGCAAGCATGACGTTCGACGCCTGAATTTTGTCGAAGCCTTGGCCTTCGATCTGCAGCATTAGGCCGATGGTGCGTGCACTCCCGTAGACGTCACATGCCGCGTGGCCATCACTGATGAGCTGTCCGCGGTCGCCGGTGATGCCTTGATTCGCGAGCGTGCTGATCAATTGATCGTCGGCGGTATCGGCGCGGGAAGTAGCACTGCGGCGGGTAGCCATAGCATGTCAGCCGCGGACGAGCGCACGGTCGGCCAGCGCACCGATTACCGGTGCCAACAGCTGGGAGTATTTGGGCGTGAGGTGGTTCTCGTCAAGGTACACCAGTGTGTTGCCGACGATGACCGGGCAGCGGTCGGCGGTGCAGAACAGCGCGGTGACGTCGGCGTATTGTCCGCCGCCGGCTTTGGTGGCGGCGGCCTCAGCCGCGATGCCGGGGTCGTTGACCGCCGTCGACCTTCGCGGCGAACAGGCGGTCACGTCATCGAGGTGGCCGACAGGCAGGTCGGCACCACCGAATGCGGATCCGGGATCGGCCCGAGCACCAGCACCTCCGCACCAGTGCCGCGCAACTGCTGCACTCGGCGGGTCAGGCTGTCGATCCACGCCGCGTCGTATGACGTGAAACCTGACGCCCAACCGTAGCGAGCACCGTATCGCCGCATCATGCTGAGCACGACCAGCCGCGGGTGCTCGGTCTGTAACCGGGCGGTGATCTGACCGCGCCACTGCTCGCACTCGGTGTATTCCCGGCGAAGGGGGGGGTAGATGATGGGCAGGTCAAGCAATGGGCAGCCGAACTTGCTCAGGGTCTCCAGCCGCCAGTGCCGCTGCGCGGCGACCTGCTGGAACGCCGAGCCCCACATCCAGGCATTCGAGTCGCCGACCAGGGCCACCGTCGTCGTCGATGCGGTGTCACCCGTCGCGCACTCAGGCTGTCCGACTTCGAAAAAATTGCGAACGCAGCCATTGGAGACGACGAGCGGTCCTTTGGGCACCGCGTCGGCAAGCGGCGGGTCGAGGTTCGATGGTACGGCCTTCAGGTCGGCGGATGCCGCGACCGCGGCCTGCACCTGCGCGAACGCGTCCTGCACCGCCGCGTCGTACAGGTCAACGTTTCGGCCCGCGGGGGCAGGCCGCGCAGTGATTGTCAGCGCTGGAGCCGCCGGGCCGCGGCCGACCGGGTTAGGCACATGCAGCGCCACGCCCACACCGACCGCTAGCGCGGTGGCGGCACCGCCGAGCGCGAGACTGCGGATGGCCGACCGGCGCAAGGGAGCGGCGAATCGCAGGGGGTTCTCGATAAGGCGCAGTGTGAGCACGGCCAGCCCACCGGAGATCAAGACCGCTGCCAGCGCCAGCCACAGGGCATGGCCCACCACGGGCGCTAAACCCCCAAGCACCACCACCAGCACCGGCCAGTGCCAGAGATACCACGAGTACGACACCCGGCCGACCGCTCGCATCGGCGACAGAGCCAGGACGCGGCCGCATCCCTGAAACGGTGCAGCACAGCCCGCGCCGATCACCAGTGCCGTGCCGAGTACGGGCAACAGCGCGGCGGTACCCGGATAGGGCGTGGTCGCGCCCAATAGGGTGCAGGCCAGCAGGATCAGGGCTAGACCTCCCCATCCCGCGATCGCCGCAGGCAGTGGCGGAAGCCGGCGCCACTGGGCGGCCGTGAGGGCCACCAGGCCGCCGGCGGCCAACTCCCAGGCCCGGGTGGGCAGCGAAAAGAACGCCACAGAAGGCGCCACGTGAGTGACCACCAGCGACACCGCAAATGACACGGCCCCGACCAGCGCAAGGACCAACAGATACGGACTTTGCGGCAACGTGGCATGGGCGCCGGTGCGCCGACCCGCACGCCGGATGAGCCACGCCGTACCAATAATCATGGCCGGCCACACGAGGTAGAATTGCTCTTCTACGCCCAAAGACCAGTAGTGCTGGAACGGCGACGGAGTTGTCTCGCTGGCAAAGTAGTCGGTGCCCTGAAGAGCGAACCGGTAGTTGCCGACATACAACGCGCAGGCGATGCCGTCATCGATGGTGGTCCGGGCCAGCAACGGCGGCAACAGGACAGCCGAGGCAATCATGATAACGATGCCGACCGTGGCCGACGCCGGTAGCAGTCGGCGGGCCCGCCCCCCGTAGAACCGGCCCAGCCGGACGGTCCCGGTGGTGCTCACCTCGCGCCAAAGCAGCCCGGTAATCAGGAAACCTGAGATGACAAAGAACACGTCCACGCCGACGAACCCACCACCGACCCCGGGCACACCAGCATGAAAGAGGACAACGGCCAACACCGCGACGGCACGCAAGCCCTCAATGTCCTGGCGAAATCCCGTGTGCACCGGGCGCGACCCAGGATCGGAAGAGTTATTGTCACCCTTCGGGACTGTCGAAGGAGTGCTTCGGAGTCGGATACGTTCTCGAATCCGCTGGTAACGGTTCGTTGTCGACGCTTCTGTCAATTAGAGTTTGTCTCTCCGTGATCCCACTGTCTACTTGTATTCACTAACAAAACTCCGGGCCGGGCAGTCGACACTTAGTCTCGGCGCAGCTCGGCGGCTTCCATCCGCACCGCGCGGTCCCTTCCTGCCGGTGACATCTTGGCGTTCCACCCGGGCTAACCGGGTGGTCATCTCGTGCAGTTGATGCCGCAACGCGCGGACCAACTCCACGGCCTGGGCGGCATCGCGGTCTCCCATGACGAAATAGTCCCATTCGAGTGCCTCTCGCGGGGGGAAAGTCCGCTAAAATCTGCCAAATCAAACCTTTGTCATGGCAACCGTGTCCTGGAGAGCACCTGTCGTCTTGATGAAGAGGTTCGGCCGGCTAGCGGGGGTGTCCCATTTGGACACCTGACGGGTCAGGCCGGTCAATTCGTCGACCTCGTCGGCCGCCGCGATGAGCGCCCGCGCCAGCTGCCGCGCCTGCGTCGGCGTGATCGCATCGTCGGCGTGAAGCTCGTGAACCACGACCTCGCGCGCGACAGTGACGTCAGGGGCCTGAGTGCCGGCGACGTACACCTCGATCTCTTCGGAGCTGGCCCGGTCGTCGCGGCGGTCAACAACCCAGCGGCGACCCTCGAAATACCGATAGGCGTTCGGCGTGCCGGGGTCCTCCCATCTTGCCTTAATGGCACCGGCCGGGAAGGGCAGGTGAGGATACGGGTTGGTTGCGGTGGTCATGGGCTAGCTACCTGCTTAGCCGGGGTTAGCCAGTCCCTAAGATAACTCGCCGTACAGCGCTGCCGAATCCGAGCATTTCAGCAGGTCAGCGCACAGCCTTGGCTACGCTAGAATGGCCAGTTTTGCACGGCGCAGTAAAGCGCACCGCCGTGCATGTCGGTTTGACTGCCGGCTAAGCCGTGCAGAAACGCCCGCCCGCGGTGATCGATCATGTCGTGCATCCGTGGCGAGTCTTTCTCCGGCCCGGCGGCGATCCCGGCAACCTACCCCGAGGCAACCTGCCGGACTTGGCCGGCGCCGATCATCCCGACGGCCCGCCTCCGCCGATCAGCCGACACGCCGCGAGCGGGCAAAATTTTCCACCAGATCAGCGGCGGCCACAACGCTTTCGGCGGGTTTGGTCATCCGGGTGGCGATCTCGCGGGCCCGGGCGACGTAGTGCGGGGCGAGGATGGTGCGCAGGTCCGCGACCAGCGATTCCCGGGTAGTGGTCGAAAAGCGCCGGGCGGTGCCCACCTTCAGTCGTTTGACCCGAGCTCCCCAGAGCGACTGCTCGGGCCACGTCCAGAGGATCAACGTGGGGACTCCGGCGCGCAGGCCTATGGCCGTGGTGCCCGCGCCACCGTGGTGCACGACCGCGCGGCAGGCCGGAAAGATGGCCGCGAAATTCACCGCGCCCACCACCTTGACGTGCTCGAAATGGGGGACGTCGCTGAAGTCACTCCAGCCGGCGCACACCAACGCCCGCTCGCCTAACTGCGCGCAGGCCGCGCTGATCATGGCGACCGTGTCGGCGGGAGATTCGACCGGCATGCTGCCAAAGCCGAAGAAAATCGGCGGTGTTCCCGCGGCAATCCACGACGCGACCTCCTCATCGGCATCCGTCGGCAACTCCAGCGTCAGCGCGCCGACAAAGGGCCGTCGGCCATCCCATTTCGCCCATTCGGCTGCCAGCCCGGGAAAGCAAAACTCGTCGTAGGCCTGGATTTCCAGCGATCCGCGTTCGGCGATCCGTCGCGGCGAGGGGCCGGTTGCCTTCGGCAGGCCCAGTTCACGGCGCTGCGCGTCCTCGATCTTCTTCCCCAGGCGCCAAGGCAGCCACTCGTACGCCGTCATTGCGGAGCGGGCCAACGGCGCCGGCAGGATCGGAACGAGCTGGCCGTTGGCCCGCACCGGGTAGGTATGCAGCGTGGCCAACGGAATGTCGTAATACTCCGCGACGTTAGCAGCGGCCTCCTCGAAACTCAGGCAGGTGAATAGCAGGTCGGCCCCGTCCGCCAGCGATGTCAGCGTCGTGCTGATCTCCTCCCAGCACTGGGTAACGGGCTCCCAAACTTCGCGCCACACCCTGATCAGATCCTGGATCCTCCAGAAGTTGCGGAAGAGACGCGTCCAGAAGTCGCGGTGCACGTCCATCCACGGCCGCGTATCCAGCCCGTAGGCGACCGCCGCAAGCCCAGCCGCCTCGGCGAAGCCAACCAGGTCGGGCGGGACAGCCATGCGCACTTCGTGCCCTCGGCGCAGCAGTTCACGGCCGACAGCGACGCCGGGCTCGACATCGCCACGACTTCCATAGCTTGCCAGCACAAATTTCATCGCGGATCCTAGCCTTTCACTTCCCGTGCGGGTAGGCGACGTCACGGGTATCGGTCATTACCGGTTGTTCCTGGACTGGTCGTTCGCCGTTGGCAGTCATATGACCGTCGAGCACGGTTTCCGGGACGTTCGTGGTGTGTTGCGCTGGCTGACCATTCCTATCCGACGAACGGGTTGGATTGCTCGCGGTATCTGGGGGCCATGCGACAGTCTGGCACGGATCCGTGGCGTAACACGCCGAATCGGCCGCGTTGATCGCTCGGCTTTAAGGATCGCAGCGAGGCACCACTTATGCTGCCCAAACACAACACTGGGGACCCTGATCAGCCAACGTGCCTCAAGCGGGCGAAATTTTCCAGCAGATCAGCGACGGCCGCAGCGCTTTCGGCGGGGCTGGTCATCTGGGTGGCGATCTCGCGGGCTCGGGTGGCGTATTCCGGGGCGAGGATGGTGCGGAGGTCTGCCACCAGCGATTTCTGGGTTGTGGTCGAAAAGCGCTGGGCGGTGCCCACCCCTAGTCGTTTGAGCTGAGCTGCCCAGATCGCCTGAACGAGGTCCCAATAGAGGGCCAGCTGGGGAACTCCGGCGCGCAGGCCGATGGGCGTGGTGCTCGAGCCACCGTGGTGCACGACCGCGCGGCAGGCGGGAAAGATAGCTGCGAAATTCACCGCCCCCACAATCTTGACGTGCTCGAAATGGGGGATGTCGCTGAAGTCACTCCAGCCGGCGCCGATCAAGGCCCGCTCGCCTAGCTGCGCGCACGCCTCGCCGATCATGGCGATCGTGTCGGCGGGAGATTCGACCGGCATGCTGCCAAACCCGAAGTAAATCGGCGGTGTTCCCGCGGCAATCCAGGACGCGACCTCCTCATCGGCATCCGTTGGCAACTCCAGCGTTAGCGTGCCGACAAAGGGGCGCTGGCCATTGAATTTCGCCCATTCGGCTGCCAGCCCGGGGAAGCAAAGCTCGTCGTAGGCCTGGATTTCCAGCGATCCGCGTTCGGTGATCCGTCGCGCCGAGGAGCTCGTTGCCTTCGATAGGCCTAGTTCACGTCGCTGCGCGTCCTCGACCCTCTTGATTACGCGCCAGGACACCCACTCGTTCACCGTCATTACGGCGCGGGCCAGTGGCGCCGGCAGAAATGGCAGGAGCCGGCCGTTGACCCGCCACGGGACGTAGTCCAACGTGGCCAGCGGAATGTTGTGATACTCCGCGACGTTGGCAGCGACTTCCTCGAAAGCCAGGCCGGTGAACAGCAGGTCGGCCCCGTCCGCCACTGACGTCAGCGTGGTGCTCATCTCCGCCCAGTACTGGATCCTGGGCGCCCAAGCTTCGCGCCACAACTTGATCACTTCCTGGATCTTCCAGAAGCTGCGGAAGAAACGCGTCCAAAAGTCGCGGTGCCCTTCCAGCACCGCCTGCAAATCCCGTCCGTAGCCCACCGCTTCAAGCCCAACCGACTCGGCGAAGCCAACCTGGTCGGGCGGGACAGCAATGCGCACTTCGTGCCCTCTGCGCAGCAGCTCACGGCCGACAGTGACGCTGGGCTCGACATCGCCACGAGTTCCATAGCATGCCAGCACAAATTTCACTGCGGATCCCGGCCTTTCACTTCCCGTGCGCGTTCTGCGAAATGAAAGCGGGAGCCGCGCGCCCCCGGCTCAGCCGCCTGGCAGTCTAACCCGATACCCACGCTATCGACCTGAAATCCAGAAGTTTTGGGCAAGCGCCCGGATGCCCTTGTCTTCAACGGCGATGTGGCTGACAAAGGCGAATCGAAGGCATATCGGAAGCTTCGCGGCGGGGTTAAGCCGTTGGCCGCGCAGCTGAATGCTCATCAACAACGTGGATACCTCGGTACCCCGATTTCCTCACGACGATATAAGCACGTCCCAATTGAACTGCCTCGCTGAGGAATTGGCCACACCAGATCGTGGCTGCCACTGACCGGACTCGTCGTCAAAGTCCGAACGCTGACGTGTTGCGGCACCTGAGCTTGTGGGTAACTGCTCGCAAGCCGGCTGTCAGCCGTTATCAGCGGCGCGCAGCTGCTCGGCGAGCTCCACGTAGCGCATCCACCAGACGATGGGTGTTGCATCTAGACCACGCAACCCTCAACGAGGTCCGGCAAATGGTGCCGCGCGAACGGCGCGCACCGCTGGGCGTCGAGAAGTCCCGCCACATCCCCATCGGTAAGTTGCCCGGCACAACACAGCCAGCCCACCACGGAAAGTACGCCAGCTTGGCGTCCGGGTGATCCGACATCGGGCACGCCAGCAAACGCCGCCCGCACAGGTCCAGGCACCTAGGCCAAGTACAGCTGGCCCTCATCGGTGAGGATTTCGGTGATGTCGCCGCACCGCTTCCGGTTGGGCGCGGCCGCATTGAAGTTGCGGCGCAGCAGGTCTCGTTTATCCCGCTGACCCAGGATTGACCTTGGCCTGCTCGTCCATTGCGGTCGTGCTGCGCGGTTGCGTAGTCGCGCGACCCGGCCCCAGGCGCATCGGCCGTCTTACGGCTGGTTCCCTGCGGGTTCTTTGAGGTACCACGGGTTGGCCCGTGCCCACTCGATGGTGCGCCGGATCCCTTCCTCGACGTCGACCTGGAGGCGCCATCCCAGCTCCCGCTGCGCCTTGGTCGAGTCCGGGATACGACGTGGGATGTCCTCGTAGCGACCCCCATAGCGCGCTGCAGTGTCAACAGCTTCGGCGCCAGACACCGAGTCGACATTCGCGATCTTGATCGCCAGATCGACAACGTCACCTACAGTCGTCTCGGTCATGCTCCCAATGTTGAAGGCCTCACCGATTGCCGCGCTGCTGTCGGACGCGAGCAAGGTGCCGGCGATGGCGTCGTCGACGTAGGTGAAGCACCGTGTCTGGTCACCCGAGTCGTAGAGCAACGGCTGGCGGCCATTAAGGATCCGGTGAATGCTCTGCGAAATCACGAATATCGGAGCCTGCCGCGGGCCGTATACGTTGAAGTAGCGAACTACCGTCACTGGCAGTGCGTGGGCCGTGTGCATCGCGAAGACGAGATGCTCGGCCATGGCCTTGCTGGTGCTGTAGCTCCACCGCGCGGTCCTTGTCGAACCGAGGACGCGATCGTCGTCCTCGGCGAACGGTGGGTTCGGGTTTTTCCCAAACACCTCAGATGTGCTGGCGAACACCACGTGTGTTCCGTGCCGATGGCTCAGCTCGAGGACGTTGCGGGTGCCGGTCACGTTGACATCGAGAACCCGGAGCGGATCTTTGAGATAGTTTTTGACACCGACGATTGCGGCTAGGTGGAAGACCGTGTCGACGCCGGGAGTCAGGGCTCTTTCGAGTGCGGTCAGATCAGTGACATCGCCCGGCACGAACCGGAAGTTGGCATGCCGGTCGAAGTCAATGTCGCTGTCGCGGGTGTCCTTTGCGAGGTCGAAAACCGTGACGGAGTCTCCGCGGCCCAGCAATGCGGAGACCAAGTGTGATCCGATGAAGCCGTAGCCGCCAGTCACGACGACATTGGACATATTTGCTCTTTCATTTCCGCGTATCGGTTCACGTTCGGCTATCGGCCGATGCCCTTGTAGACGAAGCCAGCGGCGCGCACCGCTGCTGGGTCGAAGCTATTCCGTCCATCGAGGAACACGCACCTAGCTGCCACTAGGTCCGCGAGCCGGGCCAGAGGGATCTGGTGGAACACTCGGTGCCCCGCCAGGACCACCAAGGCATCGGCATCCTCGACCGCTGACTCGATGTCTGCGGTCAGGGGGATCTCCGTCACCGTGAGGGCCTCCTCGTCCGCCACCCACGGATCATGGACCGAAAGCTCGCAGCCGGACTCCTCGAGCAAGGCGACGACGTACTTGGTGGGTGTGAGCCGGCAGTCGCCGGTGTTGTTCTTGAAGGCGATGCCCAGCACCGCAATCCTGCTGGTCTCGATTGCCTTGCCCTGATCGGCGAGGAGCTGCTTGAGCAGCCCGTAGGTGTAGGCAGGCATCGTGTCGTTGACAGTCCTCGACGTCCGCGGAATCGCCAGGTCCAACCCGACGGACTGTCCCAGATGGTTGACGAACCACGGATCCTTCGTCAAGCAGTAGCCACCGACGCCCATGCTCGGCATCAAGATGTTCACATTGTGGTTGACCTTCGGCATCGTGTTGGCCGCGTCGATGACCTGGAGTACGTCCATGCCGAGCCGGTCGCACACCTTGGCCAGTTCGTTCGCAAGCGCGACGTTGAGGTCGATCCAGAGGTTGTCCGCAAGCTTCACCATCTCGGCGGTCCGCGGATCCTCGACGACGATGGAGTCCACTCCTAGGGCGTGTCGCCACAATGTGGAGCAGGCGCGAGCGCTGCGCTCATCGACAGCACCGATGACGATGGGGATCGACATCAGCTCGCGGATTGCTTGGCCTTCGGCGAGCCGTTCCGGGCAAAACGCCAACCCGAAATCGACCCCAGCCCGCAGCCCTGAGGTCTCTTCAAGGATCGGCAGAAAGAGATTTTCGGTGGTGTCGGGCGGCACCGTGCTCTTGAGGATGACGAGGTGGCCGGTACGCAGGTGCTCCCCCACGGCCCGCGCCGCTGCCTTGATGTCGTCGACGATGGGCTCGTAGTCCGGACCAAGTGGCGTACCGACGGTCACAATGACGAAGTCATTTTCCGCGAGGGCGCCGAAATCGGTCGTGGCGCGAAGCCGGCCGACTCGTACGTTGGTGGACACCAGCTCGCTAAGCCCTGGCTCGGGCACGGTGGTCTTGCCCAGGTTGATCTCGTCGACAACGTTCTGTCTCACGTCGATCCCCGTCACAGGCCAGCCGCGATCAGCCAGCACGGCACCAATCACCGTGCCGATGTACCCAAAGCCCACAACTGCGATCCCCGACCGCATGCCACGCACCAAGAGGTCGATCTCAGCGTCGCTACGTCCGAACACGCCTTCAGGCATCGCGGATCCTGACCTTTCACGTGCTGTGCGCGTTCTGCGTCATGAAAGCGGGGGCCTCGCGTCCCCGGCTAACCCGCCGGCAGTCTAACCCGATACCCACGCTACCGACCTGAAATCCAGAAGTTTTGGGCAGGCGCCCGGATGCCATCGTCTTCAACGGCGATTCGCCTGACAAAGGCGAATTGATCTTGTCGTGCATCCGTGGCGAGTTTTTCTCCAGCCCGCCGGCGATCCCAGCAACGCACGCCGAGGCAATCTGCCAGACTTGGCCGGCGCGATCATCCCGCCGGCCCGCCTTCGCCGATCAAGCCAATACGCCTCGAGCGGGCGCAGCTTTCCAGCAGATCGGCGGCGGCCGTAACGCTTTCGGGCGGGTTTGGTCATCCGGGCGGCGATCTCGCGGGCCCGGGTGACGTATTGCGGGCGAGGATGGTGCGCAGGTCCGCGACCAGCGATTCCCGGGTAGTGCTCGAAAAGAGCCGGGCGGTGCCTACCTTCAGTCGTTTGACCCGAGCTCCCCAGATCGCCTGATCGCCCGCCAGCCAGAGGATCAGCGTGGGGACTCCGGCGCGCAGGCCTGCGGCCGTGGTGCCCGAGCCACCGGTGTGGACGACTGCGCGGCAGGCCGGAAAGGTCGCCGCGTAATTCACCGCACCCACCACCTTGACGTGGTCGAAATGCGGGAAGCGGCTGAAGTCACTCCAGCCGGCGCAAACCAACGCCCGCTCGCCCAACTGCGCACAGGCCGCGCTGATCATCGCGACCGTGTCGGCGGCAGATTCGACCCGCATGCTGCCAAACCCGAAGTAAATCGGCGGTGTTCCCGCGGCAATCCACGACGCGACCTCGTCATCGGCATCGGTCGGCAACTCCAGCGTCAGCGCGCCGACAAAGGGCTGTCGGCCATTCCATTTCGCCCATTCGGCCGCCAGCCCGGGAAAGCAAACCTCGTCGTAGGCCTGGATTTCCAGCGATCCGCGTTCGGTGATCCGTCGCAGCGTGGGACATGTTGCCTTCGGTAGGCCCAGTTCACGGCGCTGTGCGTCCTCGACCTTCTTCGCAATGCGCCAAGACAGCCACTCGAACACCGTCATTACGGAGCGGGCCAACGGCGACGGCAGGATCGGAACGAGCTGGCCGTTGACCCGCATTGGGCCGTAATGCAGCGTCGCCAACGGAATGTCGTAATACTCCGCGACGTTGGCAGCGGCGTCCTCGAAAGTCAGGCCGGTGAACAGCAGGTCGGCCCCGTCCGCCAGCGACGTCAGCGTCGTGCTCATCTCCCCCCAGCACCGGGTAACGGGCTCCCGAGCTTCACACCACAACCTGATCGGATCCCGGATCGTCCAGAAGTTGCTGAAGAATTACGTGCTGGGAGTTTGTAGCCGTTAGCCGTGTTGGCTGTTCGTGGAAACAGCAGGTCACAGCGTTGGCTGTGTTGGCTAATGAAAGCTGTTGTCGAATCTACTGCGGACGCACTGCGGACGGACTGCGCACACGGGCTGCGCCCGTGAGGCAGTCCAGATCGACCGTTACCCGAGCAGGCGCGCCGGCAACGACAGCTCCCCAGCCTTCCCGATTCCGTAGCCGGGTAACGGCGCCCGGCCGCCCGCGCCGCGGAGTAGTTGCCGCGGCAGCTCGGGCGGCCGGTGCCGACCCGCCTGGCGGGCGAACCGTGAAGATGCGCGGGCGGGGGCGCTGGGACCCTCGGCGCCGGCCGGCCCGATTTTCAGCCCGCGCGGAGGGTGGTCTAGGTATTGGCCCCGTCTGTGACGCCCGGGTCGGTGCTGGGCCGGGCGTCGGAGCCCAGGAACCACAGCGCCGGGCGCGGCGACTCGCGCCCGGGCGGCTCGGCGTCCCAGCGCATCGAGATCGTCCAGTCTTCGCCCGGCCAGCCCGGCCAACCCGTTGGCGTCCTCTGATCTGTCATGTCGCAGATCTCACCCCGGGTAGAAGAACGCGACGTTACTGCTGCTGGTCGACGTGATCCCGTCCGGCGTGCTTCGCGTGCAGCTGCATGGCCTCTTCGTCCCGAACGACGGTGACCAGGGAATATGGTATTTGGTGGCTGTTGATGGGAAATCATGGAAATGGGTTGCAGTACAAGGGGATAACGTCGATTCGCAACAACAGTCAGCAACGTCCTCAGAAGGAAAAACGTACCCGTCTGCCTCAAACCCGGCGATCACCTCATTCAAGGTCTGCCGATAGGTGGGGTAGACGAACGTGTGCCGCGAATACACCGCGGTGAAGATCAACCCGTGCACCACACGGCGCCGACCATCGCTCGCGTCGGTGAGCATCCCGAGCCGGCCGAAGTCGACCTGCACCTCCGCACCCGGCTCGCAGTCGGCCACCCGCACCGTTGACCGCCGCTGCCCGAACCCCAATTCCGTTGTGGCATACCGGTTCAACGTCCGATATGACACCACCACGCCTCGGCGCCCCAATAGCGTGTGGACCTTCGTCAGCGTTAACCCTTGATCCAGCCGCCCCTTGATCTGGTCGTGCTGGGCGGCGACGGTTTCCCACGCCTCGCTCTTGCCGTTGGGCCGACTCGGTCGCACCCCGGCGATCACCGCCGCCAACAACTCATCGCTCAGCTGGCATGCATCACCATCACGGTCCAGCCCAGACGCGCGGGCCCGGTCCACATACCGGCGCACCGTTTTGCGGTCCGTGCCCAATAGCCCCACAAGTATTTCCGAACATGTGCGGGACACTTCTGGCGCAGCCGGCACGACGAGACGTCTTTAAGCCAGTTGACCAGCACCGGCAAGGCAAGGCTGGGTGGGTGGTACACGAGCAGGTGCACATGGCCGGTCTCGCCGTTGAACTCGCGCTGGTCGGTATCCATGTCTGCGCACACTTTCCGCATGAGGCGCTGGCAGAAGGTGAGCATTACTAATGCATCATAAGGGCCCATGGAGCCGTCTACGTCCTATCGCTGCTGCCAGGCTTCGTAGGCGGATTCGTGGTGACGGCATGGCTATCGGCGCTTTATTTATCTCTTCTCGACCGTCGACCGTCGACCGAGCCGGTTCGACTGCTTCCAGTTAAGACCCGGCCCCGACTGAGCGCATAGAAGTACCACTTGAGGTAATGGGGCAGCCATTTCATGAGACGGAAACGCGACTGGCCGGCCGCGCGGTCGCGCCACGTCGACGGTACTTCGGTGACGCGGTGGCCGGCGACGCGCGCCTTGGCCGTGACCTCGAGCGAGTACTCAAACCCGCCTGAACTCTCGATGGGGATCTCACGAAGGACGGACAGGCGATAGGCGCGGAACGCGTTTGTCGCGTCGTGGGTCGGCAGGCCGCCCAGCCAGTAGAGCGACACCCCGCCGAGCCGCGACAGCGTTCTCTTCAGGATTGGCCCGCCGATTTGCCGCCCTCCGCGCATATAGCGCGACGCGCACACGATGTCGTACCCCTCGTCGCGGATCAATCGGACCATGTCGTCAACAACCCTGAGGTCGTCTGACAAATCCGCCATCGAGACGATTACGACATCCGACCGCGCCGCCTCGATGCCCGCGCGAATCGCGTTGATCACGCCTTTGCCGATGGTATTGCGCACCAGCTCGAGGCCAGGGTAGCGAGGGGCGAGCTTGCGAACCACAGGGATCGTGTCATCCTCATCGAAGTCGTAGACGATCAGAACCCGTTTGGGACGCGTCACTTTCGCGTAAAGCTCGGCGAGGGCGCTGGCGATGTTCGAGCCCTCGTTGTAGACGGGAACGATGAAGTCGACCTGCTCGGTCATCAGGGCCGCTCCGCGACCACGAGCATCTGTTTGCCCAACAGGTACTGGACAGGTCGGAAGCGCAGGTAGAGCCGGACGAGGAAGGCCCACTGCGGCAGACGGCTCTTGGTTGTATAAGGAAGGAACCGCGCACGGCACTCAATGACCCGGAATCCGGCGACTTCGAGCGCCTCAGTCATTCCGCGCTCGCTCAACGGCAGCGTGTGGTCGAAGAAATCCCAGAACGCCCCACCCACGAGCCGCACGTTTGGCTGCATGATCATGATCCGCCCGCCGGGCCGCAGAACCGTGCGAACGTTGGCGAGCACTTTCAGCAACGCGTCGGGACTGCGAAGGTGCTCAAAGACGTTGCTGGCAAACGCGAGATCAACCGTGCCCTGGTCGACAGCCTCCGAGAGGCGTTCGAGCGGAAGCTGGTGTACCTCGACGCCCGGCGCGGCAAACCGTTTCGTATCGGGGTTGAGGTCGACAGCGATCCGACGACGGGCATGAATGTTGTTGACGAAGTCGCAGTAGCCGGCGCCGAGGTCGAGGACGCAGGCATCGGCCGGCACGTAGCGGGCGAAGAACTCCTGGCAGATGACGCGCCACAGCCGCGCCTTGGACTCACGTTCGTCGTCGTGAAACCGCGCCGCGTACAGCCGATCCAATTCCGCGTTCAGGTCCCCGTACGCTTCCGACATCAGATGCCGCCCAATTCGATCTGGCTCTCGATCCACGGGATGATCTCGTCGAGTGCCTCATCGAGTGACGTCGTGGCCTTGAAACCGAGGACGTCCATTGCCTTTTGGACATCGGGCACCCGCCGCTGCACATCGTAGGGGAACGGATCATCGCTGACGAGCCGCAACGGGGTGTTGCCCTTGATTTTGCGCCACACCGCCTCGGCGAGTTCGCACACGGTCGTGGACGTCGCGGTCGAGAGGTTGAAGTCCTCATTGCGCGCCATGTCGGACTCTATGGCGAGGCGTATGCCACGGGCGAGGTCGCCGCCGTAGGTGTAGTGCCGGACCTGGTTGCCGTCGCCGAGAATGTGCAGCGGATCCTGCCCTTTGAGAACCTTTTGGACGAGGTCGGGGACGACGTGGCTCATCGCGAGCCGGACGTTGCCCGACATGATCTCGGGGCCGCACAGGGCGCGCTTTTCGCCCACGCCGATGCAGTTGAATGGCCGCACGATGGTATAGGGCAGTTCGTACTGCTCCCACGCGCCTTGGGCGAAGTACTCAGTGGCGAGCTTTTGGAACCCGTAGGTCGAGTGCGGCGGTGGGCAACGGCGCTGCTCGCCTTCCGGGGTGGGGTAGGTCGACGTGCTCTCGTAGACCATGGACGACGAGACGACAGTGATCTTGCGCAGCTTCGCGTTGCGCTGCGCCGAAATGGCCGCGTCGAAGGTCGCCGCGGTGATCCGCTCGTTCTCCGAGAGCAGGTCGTAGGCCAGTTCATGGAAGAGCGAGATGCCGCCGATGATCGCCGCGCCAGCGACGAAATGATCGCAGTCAGCGAGCAGCTCCTTGAGCAGCGCGACGTCTTTCGCATCGCCCTCGACGCCGGTGTAGCTCGGGTTTGTGTCGAACGCCCGCTCGACCGGCCCGTACTTGGAGTGGTTGTCGAGCCCGACCACTTCGTAACCGTGGGCGAGCAACTCCTCGACGAGGTAGCCGACGATGAAACCGGCCGAGCCTGTAACGAGAACCTTCACGTAAGCTGCGCTCCTTTTCCAAAGAAATTCCAGATGTCAATGACTGGCTTGTCATCCGGGATCACCAGCGACCTGTAGTCGCTGTGCGGCGCACCGAGTACGAGCACATCGGACCGCTCGAGCGCCTCCTCGAGCGTGACGAGGCGTGGGTCGCTCACGTACGGGTCGGTGCATACGACCGCAGCCGCCTCATACTCGAGGATCTTCCGCAGTTTGTAGGACAGCGATTCTCGCGTGTCGTCGATGTCGCCCTTGAATGCCATGCCGAGAATCCCAACCGTCAAATCCTCAAGCGGGTATCGCAATTTCATCTGCTGGACGACGAAATCCGGAAGCCCCTCGTTAATGAGCATCGCCGCGTGGCCAAGCAAGAACCGTGACTCGGTCGCCGCTGCTAGCTGCATGGTGTCCTTGAAAAGACACGGTCCGGCCGCGAACCCGCTCTTCGGCAAACCGGCCATCCTTGGATAGTCGCGGGTGAGCGCGTCGTAAATCCGGTAAAAGTCCAAGCCGAAATCCGTTGCGATCATGAAGAACTGATTGGCGGTCGCGAACTGGATGTAACGCCATACGTTGGCGAAAATCTTCGTCAGCTCGGCCTCGATCGGTCGCATCGGAACGATCGAGGGAGCGATCCGGCTGAAGAGGTCGGTCGCCACTTTGGTCGCCTCGTCGTCGCAGCCCGCCACAATCTGTGGCAACTCGGCAAGTTCACGTATTGCGCATCCCTGCGCGATCCTCTCAGGGCAGAAGGCGACGTGAACGCGCCGCCCCGAAGCACGCAGCAGCGCATCAACTTTTTCGGTTGTCCCTGGATAGACCGTGCTGCGCAGGATGAGGCACTGGCCGTCAACCAGGTACGGCATCATGCTGAGGAAGAATCGGTGGATTTTGTGGAACGTGGGGTTGAGGTGCTCGTCAACCGGCGTGCCGATGATGGCGACGACGATGCGTGACCTCGAGATCAGCGTCGGGTCATTGTCGACGATCAGGTTCCTGTTGATGACCTCGGCGAGCATGGGCTCCGCCTTCTCTTCCATGAAGGGCGTTCGTCCCGATCGGACCGTTTCGACGGCGCTTGTGTCGATGTCATCGATCGCGACCCGCAGCCCGCCATGCGCTAAGACCATGGCCAGCGGCAGCCCAACGTGCCCGCAGCCGCCGACGACACAGACGTCGAACTCGAATTCGGTCGATTCAGCTGACGACTCCACGGTTTGTCCTTCCCAAGTTCGGGACCACGAAGAGCGCGATCCCAGATCGCTCGATTTGGCACTGCGACGCCGGCGTCGAGGTCACACTCGTTCGATGCACGGCAGCTGGATTTGGCGGATCGGCTTCTGATCGAAGAACCGCTGGTGGATGAGCTTCCAAAACGCCTCGACCTCCGATTTTCTGGCCTTCGCGTAGGTGCGCACAGCATATTGCTCATGCCAGCCTCGTATATCCGGTTTCCGCAGACTGATGTTGTCATCGTGTGCGAGACGAGCGTCAGGAACCAGTTGCACACTCACCACCCCGGAGGGCATGTATGGGCGGCGCAAGATGACCACGTATCTGCACCGGCAGGGGCCATCTGGTGGCGGCGGTGACACTGATCAACCACAGTGATACCGGCTGGGCAGTACACGTCGATCGCGTTTCGCGGAAACCCGTGTTGGAACGAATTGCAGCATCAGTCGGCAGTATCGGAGACGCCTACGACGAGGGCTTGGTTTCATAGTGCACCTCCTGGGGTGGGTTGGGTGGGAACTCGTTTGGCGTCAGCCGACCGCGCGGGCCGCTGGCGATGAAAGGTCGGCGCGGACTTTCTGTCGTCCGGTTGCTGAGCCGAAAGTGTTGTGGCGCAGGGATCATCCTCGGGGGCGCCGTCCGGTGGTGTCGTCGCCGGGTGAGTGTCTGGTGACCGATTGGGCCGAGGCCGCGCAAGGAAGCGGTCGGCAGGGTCACTAGCGACAAGCGCACCGAAAATATGGGCAAGGGCAGTGTCCCGCCCGGGTGCTGGACGACCGGGTCGCGTTCACCACCCGATCAGCGGGCCGCCACGACGCTGGCGTTGATGGGCGATTCGTCGCCGCGATCGGCGCGACCAGGTGAAGTCCAACCCCAAAGATGTGGGGCCGAGAAGGTTGAGGACGTCTTCAGAAGAGGGAAATTATCTGCCAGGTCCCACAGTTTTGCGTCAAGAAAGCGGTGTCACTCGCCCGGATCACGATTACCTGCGGACTGCTGGTCTTCTTGCTGTCGATTATGTCGCTTGTATCAAGGCTACGCAGCCGCGCCCAATAACACATCGTCCCACCAGCGTTGCGATACCTGGCCGCCGGTATGTCGGCGCCGACAAGATACGTGCCGTCATTGTCGATGACTGGGGAGTATGCGCCATCAGCGGCGATGATGGTCTTGGGGCCCGCTGGTGGCGGCGGTGTGCGACCCACCGTTTGAGTGACGGTGGGCTGCGCGGGGCCAGTTTGCGTGATAGTCACGGTCGAGGCTGTGGTGTGCGTGGCACTTCCGCACGCCGCGAGCAATAGCGCGGGAGCGATCAGTGCGAGGCGCTTCATGCATGTGGATTGTAGATCAGGCCAGATAGATACTGGCAGCTTCTTGCTGTCAGACGGAGGCCCGCTCCGTCGACGTGCAAAACCGAGCAGTAGTTCGTGCAGCGACGCAGTGGATGGTGCCGGTGTCCACAAGATCGGCGGGTAGCCGCACGATCAGCGTGAGGGCGGTGCCTTCTTCTCGGCCGATGAGTCCCGCGCGGTGATCGGCGTCCGGGACGCATTCACCCTGCCAGCAACGCCTGAGCCACCGGAACGGCTGGAGCACAGCCGCCGCTTATGGTTCGACGCGCATCTCGTAGAAACGCAGTCGCGCAGCAACGTCGCCCTGACCCAGCGATGGAGCACGGCCGACACCGATGGTGTGGGCGTGGATCTGCAGATTCGTGCCATCCACCGACGCAGGGGTATTGACGAGAAACGGCTCGACCGCGTTTTTGGTGATGAGGCGGTAGGCGACTCCGTCGAGCACGACGGTCGGGATGGTCAGCGGAGCGACGGTTCCCTGGAAGAGCCGGTCGATGACGGTTGGCTCCAGATCGATTCCCACCAGGACCGCCATGTCCGGTCCGCTGGGGGCAGGGACGGTGACCACGTCCTTCCCGCGGACGGGGACCTGCGACAGCGCGGTGAGCGGCCCGCAGTGGGGGCCGGTGTGGGTGAATAGCGCCCAGCGGTTCTCGACGCCGCCCACGGTGTAGTTGCACAGCAGCGCACGCGAATAGCGGGGAGATTCTTGCACGCCGAGCCGGCCAAAGATGCCGATGGCGGGTGAGGCCGACGATCGCCGGGACAGGACGAATTGGGGCCCTGTAGCCAGTGATTCGCTGTTCAGGCCATCAAGGGTGGGCGTGTAGGCCGCGTACGTCTGGAAGACGGGTGCTGGGCGCCACGCCAGGTCGTAGGCCCACACGGCCGAGGTCTCTTGGGGGTCAATGTGGACCGTTCCCGACTCGATGGTTTTGATGAAGCGGTCGGGGATGGCGTAGAGCGCACGCTGGCGTGTCTTGGCTTGTTCGACGCGTTGGTCGACGTGACCTGGCAGGGCGAGCGTGACCAGGCGGTCGACCGCTTGCACGGGCGCCTGCACCGCCGCCACGGTGGGGTTGGGATACCCGAGTGCGAGCGTCACGGCGGTCTGTAAGCTAAGTCCGACGAAGACGATGACCACCACAACCACCACAAACGCACGGCGGCGGGTTCCGGAGAGAGGGGTGATGGCCACCGCAACAACGACGAGGCCAAGCAGAGCGAGGAAATGCCATAGGTCAAGCATTACGAGCCAGGACTTGGCGGTGATCACGGTCGCGAGGCCGACGAGCACCACGAAGCGCCGGGGGATCTCCGGGCGGCCACGGACGAACATCACGCAGAGCGCCGCTATCCAGGCAAGGATCGACACGACCGCGGGGACGACAATCAGGGGGAGGGGAATAGCCATCGCCTCGCTGTAGCCCGACATCATTGCGGCGCTGGACCTGAGCCAGGCGGGCAGGTCCCGCGGTCGTTGCCCGGCGAGCACCCACCAGATGAGGGTGGACGCCGCGAACGCGCTCACCGTTGCGCAATGGCGCCCGACAGCTCTCCAGTCGAGCAACACCGACACGGCCAGCGCGATGGCCACAATCGTGAGGCCGGTGTTGAACTTCACCAGCAGCTGAAGCCCTCCGACCGCGCCGAGCACGATGCACGTGGTAAACACCATCGAGCGCCTGGGGTCGCGCTGCAACAGGGGCACCGTTCCCCACGCGAACGCCGCGAGAACGGCCAGCTCGGGGTACTCCAGGCCCGGAGCCCCACCATGACCGATGTGGAGGATGGCGACGATGCCGGTCGTGACGAACGCACCGATGAGCGATGTGATCGGGGCGTGGCGCTGGCGCAGCGCTGCCGCGATGCCGAGGAACAGGGCGGCGACGACGAGTGGCTGATAGATCGTGGCGAGCACCGACTGATCGAACGAGTAGTAGGCGGTGGTCTGCAGGAACCCAAGGGGCCCGTACGTGTATACGATCTCGGGGCCCCACGCGAGATTATGCATCCGGGCCAGGGCCAGCCCGGCCTGCCAAGACGGATCGTTCCCAACGACGGCGTCGACCGACGACTGCGGCCAGAAGATGACAGCAGCGATCACCGCGGCGAGGCCCTGTTGCCAACGGGCAGCGCCCCACGTTGTCGTCGAACACCATCTCCTCACGTGTCCCGACGTTTTCGCGGGTGCTAACGTGGATGCCGCCATTCCGGCAAACTATCAACGACTTCAAAAGAATTCGCAGTTTTCATCAATTCGGCTGCGATCGCCTAGCTCGGTCGATTCCCGTTCCCGGAATATTCATCGTTGGACGGGCTTTGGGTTCCGCTAATTCGGCCCTAGAGCGACCCGTTACGAGTATCTTGGCCGACCATGGACCTCTCGCGTTTGGGTCGCATCGTGTACGCCCGCACGGAGGAAGCCCACAAGAAGCTGCGCTACGCCGCCGTGTCGGTGGTCTTCGTCCCAATCGGTCAGATTCTCATCCAAGTCTTGGGCCTGTGGCTGCACAACTACACCGCCGCGTCGCTGCTGCAGGCCGCCATCATCACAGTCCCCAACTTCTTCGCCAACAAGCACTTCGTCTGGCGGGTCACATCTCGCGAGAACTTGCGCAGCCAGGTGCTCGTATTCTGGGTGGCCGTGATGCTAGGCGTCGCGCTGGCCACGCTCTTCACCCACCTCGTCGAGAACGCGATGGCCGATCGGACAAACCTCGTCCGTGGCGCAGCAGTGTTCGTCGCCCAGCTGCTGGGCTTGGGCATCGTCTGGGTCGGCCGCTTCCTCATCCTTGACCGGTGGCTCTTCAAGCTCGCGGGCGACACCCCCGAGAACGCCGACCAGGTCATCGGCGAGGTCCCTGTCTGACCCGGTCGAGCCACACAAGCAAGAGAGACAGGTCGTGCCGGTAGCTAACTCATGCACACTCAACGGCAAAGGGGCTCTTCGCAATTGAGAGTGCACCTGTGGTGAGCGATGTCCCGGTGGGCGGGGTCGTGTCGTTTCGGTACGGTGGGGCCTCGGTGGGTGAGGATGCAGGCTCCTACACCCGCACACCACACCACCGCGGTGACGCTTGCCTGAGGCTACTGCCTGCCCGCCGTCTGTTGTGGCCGACACGATCATGCGCACGATCGAGTTGGGGGGTGACGATCACCGACGAAGCCTTCGATGAGGAGGCCACGACGTCGCCGCGAGTTCCATAGCATGCCAGGGCGAATTTCATCGCGGATTCTAGCCTTTCAGTTGTCGTGCGCGAAGGCGTACGTCGCTCGCGTCAATATAGGCAGTAGCAGCTCGCAAGGCGGCTCAGAACCGAAAGACTTTGAAGTTTACGGTGATTCAGCATACGCCGGTGGGGCCATCCTGCATGAGCAGGCTCTGCGGGGCCGCGACATGCGCACCAAGGTGCCCTAGTCCGAAGTTCCCCCCTTCTAGCGGGGGCCTGAGTCCCGATCTGCTTTGTGAACAGGTGTTTCGCTGTTCTGATGCCATCAGAGCGTAGGCATGTGTTTCAGGATTTATTCGGCGTGTCATCCTGGCGTTTAATAGCTATTGTGCTCTAGTCATGCTAGAAAGTAATCATGTACGTGACGCGGGTGCCGAACCGTGGATCACCGCCGGCGGTGCTGTTGCGCGAAAGTTACCGCGAAAACGGCCAGGTCAAGACCCGCACCCTGGCCAACCTGTCGCGCTGGCCCGAACATAAGGTGGAGAAACTGCAGCGGGCGCTCAAGGGCCTTCCGGCGGCGGGCAATCTTGCTGAGGCGTTTGAGATCACCCGCAGCCTGCCGCACGGGCATGTGGCCGCGGTGCTGGGCACCGCGCGGCGGCTAGGCATCGAGGAGCTGATCGACTCGGCGCCCTCGCGGCAGCGCGATCTGGTGGTAGCGATGCTGATCGCGGCTGTGATCGAGCCCGGCTCCAAGCTGGCGGTCGCGCGCGGGCTGCGCGGCGAGACCGCCACTAGCTCCCTGGGGGAGGTGTTGGGAGTCGCCTCCTGCGATGAGGATGACCTGTATGCGGCGATGGATTGGGTGCTGGCCCGCAAAGACGCGATCGAAAACGCCTTGGCTGCACGACATTTGAGCAACGGAACGCTGGTGCTCTATGACGTGTCCTCGGCGGCGTTCGAGGGCCACACCTGCCCGCTGGGGGCGATCGGGCATGCCCGCGACGGGGTCAAAGGCAGGTTGCAGATCGTCTACGGGCTGCTGTGCTCGCCGGCCGGGGTGCCGATCGCCATCGAGGTGTTCAAGGGCAACACCGCCGACCCGAAAACCCTGGCCGCCCAGATCGAGAAACTCAAAACCCGGTTCGGGCTGTCCCAGGTCGCGCTGGTGGGCGACCGGGGCATGCTCACCAGTGCCCGCATCGACACCGAGTTACGCTCGGCCCACTTGGATTGGATCAGCGCGCTGCGCGCCCTGCAGATCAAAGCACTCGTCGAAGCCGGCGCGATCCAGCTGTCACTGTTTGACCAGCAAGACCTGTTTGAGATCACTCACCCCGACTACCCCGGGGAGCGGCTGGTGTGCTGCCACAACCCCGCCCTGGCCGACGAGCGGGCCCGCAAACGCGACGAGCTGTTGGCGGCCACCGAACAAGAGCTGGCCAAGATCACCGCCGCCACCACCCGAGACAAGCGCCCGGTGCGCGGGCGCGACAAGATCGCGCTGCGGGTGGGCAAAGTGATCAACCACTACAAAATGGCCAAACACTTCGACCTTGACATCACCGACGACTCATTCACCTTCACCCGCAAGGATGGTCAGATCGCCGCCGAGGCCGCCCTGGATGGCATCTATGTGCTGCGCACCAGCCTGCCCGAACACACCCTGGGCCGCGATGATGTCGTGGGCCGCTACAAAGACCTCGCCGACGTCGAGCGGTTCTTCCGCACCCTCAACAGCGAACTTGATGTGCGCCCCATCCGCCACCGGCTGGCCGATCGAGTACGCGCCCACATGTTCTTGCGCATGCTGTCCTACTACATCAGCTGGCACATGAAACAAGCTCTCGCGCCAATCTTGTTCGTCGACAACGACAAACCCGCCGCCATCGCCAAACGCGCTAACCCCGTCGCGCCCGCCCAACGCTCCGACCCAGCACTCAAAAAGGCCGCGCACAAACGCACCGAGGATGACCACCCCGTGCACAGCTTCACCAGCCTGCTCGCCGACCTGGCCACCATCTGCGCCAACCAGATCCAGCCCACCCAGGACATGCCGGCATTCACCAAGATCACCAGCCCCACCGCACTGCAGCGGCGAGCCTTCGAACTCCTCGATGCCTCTCACCGCCTGGGCTACACGTAGGCAGTAATCCACACCACCCACACCCAAAACCCAGGTCAACGCACACACGTCAACCCATCAGGGGGAACTTCGGCCTAGTGCACAGCGCGAACGGCTACTTCAAAGACCAGTTCACGATTGACCTGGCCGCCGGCACCGTCACCTGCCCGGCTAATCAAACCCGTGGCCATCCGCGAAAGCCGCCGCCACCGCTCAGCCCGCTTCGGCTGGATGTCAGTCCTGCCCGTTACGGGCGGCCTGCACGAAAGCCCATCGGGGACGGGTGATCAGCATCCAGCCCCATAAAGCCGCGCTGCAGCGCGCGAGGGCCCGCCAGAAAGACCCGACCCGGCAGCCCGTCGGCACGTATTTGGAACGGCCGGAAATCTGAGGCTCGAAATGCTGCCCTGACCTGGCTCATCGGCAGGTAGCTACCAGCTCAGGCGGTAGCTTCGAGAATCAGCGACTCGACTCGGTTCATCAGATCGCCGACCACGTCCGCGTGCCGGTCGACACCGACCAGTTCAGCGTGTCTAGACATCCCAGGCTCACAACGAACGACCTGACGGAACCCGGCCCGCGTCAGCACCTCCCGCAACGTGCCTTCGTCGTAGAGATAGATGTGGCCGAATTCATGCATCAGGAGGTTTATCGTGTGAACTGGACTGGCTTCATCCGCACGCTGTGCGGGTGACCCGAACATGCGGTTGTACCTGCGAATGTAATCTTGGACGTCCGGATCGTCGGAGTCGGGCAGCAGCCGGATCACATCCAGATTGGGCGTCGTGATGCGCAACACCCCGTCGGGCTGAAGCACCCGATGCGCCTCGCTTATCACCCGCAGCCCGGCCTCGTACGGCACGTGTTCGATCATGTGTTCACAAGTTATGTAACGAAACGACGCCGATGGCATCGGCCAGCGCCTGGTCGCGTCGAGATAAACAACCCCAGGTCTGACCGCTACCAGGTCGGTGCACAGCCAGCCGTCGGCCACGTCAAGGCCGGAACCGATGGAGAGGCACCGTTTCTCCGGTGGAACCTTTTTGAAATAGCGGTCGACCTGTCGGGGCCGGCGAACCAGACCTGGAACCAGACATGCGGCCCTAAGGCCCAGCAACGCGGTCTTAAAGGCGAGGGGGTGAGCTTTGCCTAATCGAAAAAGCGGTGGTGTCGTCGGGCTGTGTGCATTGACCACGAGTTTACTTTCAGCTCCACCCGGCTTTACCGGGATTGACCAGTCCGGCTTTTGAGACTTCATACCATAATCCGCTGGGAGCCACGTGAAAACTGGTGCTGCAAGACCGCCGATGCCTACGTGAAAACCGATGTATCGACGTACGGCGCAGCAAGGGTGGTTCCACCACCCGGCAGCTGCCGCTGCACCCGAGCACGACAACGGAGGTGCGCCGATACCTGCGCCACCCCGCCCGCCAAGCCTGGCCCGGCAGCGGAGCGCTACTGATCTCCCCGGCCGGAACCCGTCTGCTCTACTGCAACGTCCAGTGGACCTTCCAGAAACTGCTGCGCCACGCCGGAATTCAACCAAGATCGCGCACGTGCCGGCCGCGTATCCACGACGTGCGCCACACCTTCGCCGTCAACGCTGTGCTCGACGCCTACCGCGACGGCCTCGACATCGACCGGCGACTCACCCTGCTGGCAACCTACCTCGGCCACGTCAGCACCGCCGGCACCTACTGGTACCTGTCGGCCACGCCGCAGCTATTGGCCGCGGCCCTCCGCCGGTTCGACCGCGACCGGGTGAGCGGCAATGACCGCGCTCGCTCCCACGCTGCAGGCGTTCTTCACCGACCGGCTGCAGCGGCAACGCCACGCCGGCGGCGAAACCGTCCATGCCTACCGCGACACCTGGCGGCTGCTGCTCGGTTTCGCCACCACCAGAACCGGCAAACTCGCGTCTACACTGGATATCGATGACCTCGACAGCGACCTGATCGCGGCATTTCTGGACCATCTCGAACACGACCGACACAACAGCCCACGAACCCGCAACGCCCGACTCTGGGCGATTCACTCGCTGTCTCGCTTCGCCTCCTCGCGCTACCCCGAACACGCCGCGACCATCAGCCAGGTCCTGGCCATGCCGTCCAAACGTTTCGAACGGGCACTGATACCCACCTCACGCCGGGCGAAGTCGACGCCATGCTCGCCGCCCCGGACCCCACAACCTGGACCGGGCGACGTGACCGGCTATTCATCCTGCTCCTGGCGCAAACCGGGCTGCGCGTCTCCGAACTGATTGCGCTGCGCCGCAACGACATCCACCTCGGCGCAGGCGCGCACGTCGCCTGCCACGGCAAAGGACGCAAAGACCGGATCACGCCGCTAACCAAACCCATGGTCGAAGCATTGCGCTGCTGGCTCGACGAATCCCCAGGCGCACCAACAGATCCGGTGTTCCCGACATGCACAGGCCGCACGCTGAGCCGCGACGCTGCCGAGCGCAGACTCACCCGCCACCAAGCCACCGCCAGCGCGCACGTGCCCGTCTCTGAACGGGAAACACATCACTGCGCACGTATTGCGGCTTACCGCGGCGATGCGGCTCCTCGAAGCCGGCGTCGACACCACCGCCATCTATCTGCACGCCCACCTCGACATCGAAGAGAAAGCCCTCGCCCGCACCACCCCACCAAGGCGCTACCACCCACCTGACCGGCTACTGGCCTTCCTCGGCGCAGCTCGGCCGCCAGGGAGGCGGCCGGTTCGGCCATCACCACTGGCAACGGGTTCCCGGCGGCATCGGACACCCGGGTTTCCACCGGTGGCCGTGGCGGAGAATTTCAACCTGTCTGTGGCAGCGAATGATACGTTCGTGATTCGCCCAAACCGGGCAACGCTTTGGACCATCATCCGCTGAGGAGCTCGATTTTGGCTGACGGCGAGCTGAACGCGCGCGAGGCCGAACACGTTGTGTGGGACGTGCTTGTCGTGGGCACCGGCATGGGGGGCGGGACGCTGGGCTACTCGCTGGCCCGGTCAGGCCGCAGAGTGCTGTTCGTCGAGAAGGGGCGCTCGACACTGCCCGGGGTGCCGGGGACGATTCGCTCCGCGATGCCGGAAGTGGCCGAGCCGCGGGCGGGCCGTTCCGCAGAGGCCTACTACGACGCCTTGGCCCGGGCCGGGCGCTCCACCGACGAGATCGAAGACATCAGCGGGCGCTTCTCGCGGCGGTTTGTGCCGTTCCTCGGCAGCGGGACGGGCGGGTCGTCGGCCCTGTATGGCATGGTCTGCGAGCGATTTTTCGTTCGCGATTTCACCCCCCGGCAGAACTTCCGGCACCCCGGCGATTCCACCGTGCCGGATGCCTGGCCGATCACCTACGACCAGATGCGGCCCTGGTATGCAGCGGCGGAGAAGCTGCTGGGGGTCCGCGGCCAGCCCGATCCCCTGCGACCGGAGGCGGCCGAGGTCGGTCTGCCCGCGGCGCCGCCGTTTTCGGCCGACAACCAGCCGCTGGTCGACTATCTGGCAAGTCGCGGATTGCATCCCTACCACCTGCCGATGGCCTGTGATTACACCAATGGTTGTACCACCTGTCAGAGCTATCTGTGCCAGCAGTCGTGCAAAAACGACGCCGCCCGCAATTGCCTGCTGCCGGCCGTTGCCGAGCACGGCGCCCAGTTGCTGCCGGAATGTCGGGCCGTGCGCCTGGATGCGGACCGCACCCAGGTCCGGCAAGTCATCTGCGAAGATCGCTCCGGCACGCTGGCCCTGAAGGCCAAGGTGGTGGTGCTGGCCGCCGGAGCGCTGGTGACCCCGGTGCTGTTGCTCAATTCCCGTTCGGGCGAGTGGCCGCGCGGACTGGCCAACGGCTCGGACTGGGTGGGCCGCAACCTGATGCGTCATCTGATGGACCTGATCGAGATCTGGCCGCAACCCGGCTGCAAGATCACGGCCCTAAACAAGGAGATCGGGCTCAACGATTTTTATTTCTGGGAGGGGCAGAAATACGGCACCGTGCAGTCATTCGGCTCGATGCCGCCCATGGAGATGGTGAGCAACCGCCCCGGCTGGCCGGCGAGGGCGCTGCGCCTGATGAGCCCGGTGGCGCGCCGGATCTACGAGCGGTTCCTCAGCGGCGGGCTGGTGCTGGCGCCGATGATGGAAGACCTGCCCTATCTGGACAACCGCGTCCTGCCATGCGATCGGCCAAGCATGGACGGCCGCCAGCGGCTGCGAATTCAGTACCGTCTTCACGCCAGTGAAATCGAGCGCCGCGCGGTGTTTTCGCGGCAGTTAAAAGAGGTGTTGAAGCCGTTCCGCAAAATCACCCTGCGGGGCGCCGCAGACAACGAGGCGGTGGCCCACGTCTGCGGCACATGCCGCTTCGGTACCGATCCCAAAACCAGCGTGCTGGACCCACAAAACCGGGCGCACGAAGTGGACAACCTGTACGTGGTGGACGGCTCGTTCTTCCCTTCCAGCGCCGGTTTGAATCCCAGTTTAACGATCGCGGCCAACGCCTTGCGGGTGGCCGCGCACCTAAACCAGGTGCATTTTGCCACCTGACAACCCGTCGAAAGATGCCGTCGTGGCATCGCTCAACCGAGCCAAAGGCGGAGCATGTTGCCCGCAGCAACGGCGTCCTGCCGGGCAACCCGGCTCAATGCTCCGCACGGCTCGCCAAACAACGACCCAGACGATCCTTGGCGCTGGCCGGCGCTAGTCCGCTCGATCGCCTCCGCCCATGTGTCGACGCGGCACGCCGCTTGTTGTCCGAAGTGCCAACTGGGCGAACGGATTAGCGTTCAGGCCGGCTTGCGGAGCGGGAGGCCGGCAGCGCGATAGATCGCATCGATGACGGTCATGTTCTCGATCGCGTCTTCCGGCGTCGTCTTCACCGGTTCGCCGCGCAGCACCGCGGCGGCGAAAGCGTCAAGCTGATACGCGTAGGTGGTGCGTCGCGGGAAGCGCTCTACACGCTTGCCGTCGGCCGATCGGACCGAGAGCCGACGGAAAGGTGCCACCGGACTGAGCACACGCACTTCGCCTTGGTCGCCAACCACCTTGGCGCTCGACTGCACCAAATCCGACGACCACAGCGAGCAGCGGACCCGGCCGGTATGCCCGCTTGCAAACCGCAACTCGGCCGTCATGGCCCGGTCCACCTGAGAATCGCGCAATTTCGCCCGTGCCGAAACGACTTCCGGGGTCGAACCGCCGAACGTGCGGACCATGTGGACCGCATAGCATCCGACATCCATCGTCGCGCCACCGGCAAGGGAGTAGTCGTAGCGGATGTCGGAGAACTTTGGCAGCGGGAAGCCCAAGGCCGCCTCCACCCGCTCCAGCTTGCCCAGCTCCCCCGAGGCAATGATCTGCTCAACGCGCAAAATCAACGGACTGTAGCGGTAATGGAATGCCTCCATCACCACCCGGTCTGACTTCGCGGCCAGTTCGGCGATCTCGCGGGCCTCGGCGGCATTGGCAGTGAACGGCTTTTCGCACAGCACGTGCTTGCCCGCGGTAAGCGCAGCTCGGGTCCACCTGCCGTGCAAGCCGTTCGGCAGCGGGATGTAGACAGCATCCAGGTCTGGATCGGCGATCAGCGCCTCGTAGCTGTCGTGCACCCGGGCGATGCCGTGTTTGGCGGCAAAGGCCTGAGCACGGGATACATCGCGTGCCGCCACCGCGGCCACCACGACCTCGGCGTTTCCCCGGGCCGGGTTGATGAGCGCCAACTGTGCGACGCGGGCAGCGCCCAGAATGCCGACCCGCACCGGGGCCCCGTGTTCAGACACGGACCCGACGCTAGCAGTTGACCCCGGTTGATCGCAGAGTTCTGGGACTACTGCCGCGACCACGATCTGCGGCGGGTGCCGGGCATGCAGAGCTTCAGCTCGGCGGCCAGGGAGGCGGCCGGTTCGGCCATCACCACTGGCAACGGGTCCCCGGCGGCATCGGACACCCGGGTTTCCACCGGTGGCCGTGGCGGAGAATTTCAACCTGTCTGTGGCAGCGAATGATACGTTCGTGATTCGCCCAAACCGGGCAACGCTTTGGACCATCATCCGCTGAGGAGCTCGATTTTGGCTGACGGCGAGCTGAACGCGCGCGAGGCCGAACACGTTGTGTGGGACGTGCTTGTCGTGGGCACCGGCATGGGGGGCGGGATGCTGGGCTACTCGCTGGCCCGGTCAGGCCGCAGGGTGCTGTTCGTCGAGAAGGGGCGCTCGACACTGCCCGGGGTGCCGGGGACGATTCGCTCCGCGATGCCGGAAGTGGCCGAGCCGCGGGCGGGCCGTTCCGCAGAAGCCTACTACGACGCCTTGGCCCGGGCCGGGCGCTCCACCGACGAGATCGAAGACATCAGCGGGCGCTTCTCGCGGCGGTTTGTGCCGTTCCTCGGCAGCGGGACGGGCGGGTCGTCGGCCCTCTATGGCATGGTCTGCGAGCGATTTTTCGTTCGCGATTTCACCCCCCGGCAGAACTTCCGCGACCCCGGCGATTCCACCGTGCCGGATGCCTGGCCGATCACCTACGACCAGATGCGGCCCTGGTATGCAGCGGCGGAGAAGCTGCTGGGGGTCCGCGGCCAGCCCGATCCCCTGCGACCGGAGGCGGCCGAGGTCGGTCTGCCCGCGGCGCCGCCGTTTTCGGCCGACAACCAGCCGCTGGTCAACTATCTGACCGGTCGCGGACTGCATCCCTACCACCTGCCGATGGCCTGTGATTACACGGATCGTTGTACCTTCTGTGAGACCTTTCTCTGTCACCAGTCGTGCAAAAACGACGCCGCCCGCAATTGCCTGCTGCCGGCCGTTGCCGAGCACGGCGCCCAGTTGCTGCCGGAATGTCGGGCCGTGCGCCTGGACGCGGACCGCACCCAGGTCCGGCAAGTCATCTGCCAACATCGCTCCGGCACGCTGGCACTGAAGGCCAAGGTGGTGGTGCTGGCCGCCGGTGCGCTGGTGACCCCGGTGCTGTTGCTCAATTCCCGTTCGGGCGAGTGGCCGCGCGGACTGGCCAACGGCTCGGACTGGGTGGGCCGCAACCTGATGCGTCATCTGCTGGACTTGATCGAGATCTGGCCGCAACCCGGCTGCAAGATCACGGCCCCAAACAAGGAGATCGGGCTCAACGATTTTTATTTCTGGGAGGGGCAGAAATACGGCACCGTCCAGTCAAGTGTCTCGATGCCGCCCATGGAGATGCTGAGCAACCGCCCCGGCTGGCCGGCGAGGGCGCTGCGCCTGATGAGCCCGGTGGCGCGCCGGATCTACGAGCGGTTCTTCAGCGGCGGACTGGTGCTGGCATCGATCATGGAAGACCTGCCCTATCTGGACAACCGCGTCCTGCCATACGATCGGCCAAGCCAGGACGGCCGTCAGCGGCTGCGAATTCAGTACCGTCTTCACGCCAGTGAAATCGAGCGCCGCGCGGTGTTTTCGCGACAGTTAAAAGAGGTGTTGAAGCCGTTCCGCAAAATCACCCTGCGGGGCGCCGAAAACAACGAGGCCGTGGCCCACGTCTGCGGCACGTGCCGCTTCGGTACCGATCCCAAAACCAGCGTGCTGGACCCACAAAACCGGGCGCACGAAGTGGACAACCTGTACGTGGTGGACGGCTCGTTCTTCCCTTCCAGCGCCGGTTTGAATCCCAGTTTAACGATCGCGGCCAACGCCTTGCGGGTGGCCGCGCACCTAAACCAGGTGCATTTTGCCACCTGACAACCTCGAAGTACCCAGACGATCTTTGGCGCTGGCCTGCGCTAGTCCGCTCGATCGCCTGCGCCCATGTGTCGACGCGGCACGCTGCTTGTTGTCCGAAGTGCCAACTGGGCGAACGGATTAGCGTTCAGGCCGGCTTGCGGAGCGGGAGGCCGGCAGCGCGATAGATCGCATCGATGACGGTCATGTTCTCGATCGCGTCTTCCGGCGTCGTCTTCACCGGTTCGCCGCCCAGCACCGCCGCGGCGAAAGCGTCAAGCTGATACGAGCGCCATTGTCGCGCCACCGGCAGCAAGTTTCGCGAAAAACCTAGGCTACCGCCTTGCACGCCGGTTTGACTGCGCGCCTAAGCCTTACCGAAACGCCCGCACGCGACCGATCATGTCGTGCATTCGTGGCGAGTTTTCTCCGGCTCGGCGGCGATCCCAGCAACCCACCTCGAGGCAATCGGCCAGACCCGGCCGACGCCGATCACCCCGACGGTCCGCCTTCGCCGATCAGCCAACACGCCGCAAGCGGGCAAAATTTTCCAGGAGATCAGCAGCGACCGCAACGCTTTCGGCGGGTTTGGTCATCCGGGTGGCGATCTCGCGGGCCCGGGCGACGTATTCCGGGGCGAGGATGGTGCGGAGGTCCGAAACCAGCGATTCGCGGGTGGTGGTCGAAAAGCGCCGGGCGGTGCCCACCTTCAGTCGTTTGACCCCAGCTCCCCAGAGCGGCTGGTCGGGCATCGTCCAGAGGATCAACGTGGGGACTCCGGCGCGCAGGCCTGCGGCCGTGGTGCCCGCGCCACCGTGGTGCACGACCGCGCGGCAGGCCGGAAAGATGGCCCCGTGGTTCACCGCGCCCACCATCTTGACGTGGTCGAAATGGGGAAGGTGGCTGACGTCGGTCCCGCCGGAGCAAATCAAAGCCCGCTCGCCTAACTGCGCGCAGGCCGCGCTGATCATCGCGATCGTGTCGGCGGCAGATTCGACCGGTATGCTGCCAAAGCCGAAGTAAATCGGCGGTGTTCCCGCGGCAATCCACGACGCGACCTCCTCATCGGCATCCGTCGGCAACTCCAGCGTCAGCGCGCCGACAAAGGGCCGTCGGCCATTCCTTTTCGCCCATTCGGCTGCCAGCCCGGGGAAGTAAACCTCGTCGTAGGCCTGGATTTCCAGCGATCCGCGTTCGGCGATCCGTCGCGGCGAGGGGCCGGTTGCCTTCGGCAGGCCCAGTTCACGGCGCTGCGCGTCCTCGAGCTTCTTCACCGGCCTCGCCATGCGCCAATCCACCCACTCGTACGCTGTCATTGCGGAGCGGATCAACGGCGACGGCAGGATCGGAATGACCTGGCCGTTGGCCCGTATCGGGAAGCAATGCAGCGTGGCCAACGGAATGTCGTAATATTCCGCGACGTTGCCGGCAATCTGCTCGAAACTCAGGCCGGTCAACAGCAGGTCGGCTCCGTCCGCCAGCGATGCCAGCGTCTTGCTCATCTCCTCAAAGCACTGGGTAACGGGCTCCCAAGCCTCGCGCAGCAACCTGATCAGATCCTGGATCTTCCAGAAGTTGTGGAAGAAATGCGTCCAGAAGTCGTGGTGCACGTCCAGCCACGACCGCATATCCAGCCCGTAGGCGACCGCCGCAAGCCCAGCCGACTCGGCGAAGCCAACCTGATCGGGCGGGACAGCCATGCGCACTTCGTGCCCTCTGCGCAGCAGCTCACGGCCGGCAGCGACGCAGGGCTCTACATCGCCACGACTCCCATAGCATGCCAGCACAAATTTCATCGCGGGTCCAAGCCTCTCAGTTGTCGTTAGCGTAGGCGACGGCAGGGGCATCGGCCGTTATCTCTGAATTCTTTTACTGGCTGATCGTTCGCTGTTGGTTCCGGCTGCAGATGGCGTTCATGGCGGTGGCGACTGGTATCGGAGCACGGTGCTCCGACGCAGGCGAAGTATGTCACGCCGCCCGAGGGTCACGACGCCGGTATCCCGAAGGCGATCACGGCGAAACGACGCGCAGCGGCTGCTCGGCAGCTGCGACATCAGCGAGCCCGCGCGGGTGTCCGCAACTACCGATCCTCAAAACTTGCCCTATCTGGACAACCGCGTCCTGCCGTGCGATCGGCCAAGCTTGGACGGCCGCCAGCGACGGCTCGTTCTTCCCTTCCAGCGCCGGCTTGAATCCCACCTCAACGATCGCGGCCAACGCCCTGCGGGTGGCCGCGCACGTGAACCAGGCGCATTTTGCCGCCTGACAGCCTGTTGAAAATGCCGTGGTGGCATCGTTCAACCGAGCCAGAGGCGGAGCATGTTGCCCGCAGCGGGGTAACCGGTTTCGGACCCGGGCACCGAAATGCAGACCTGCACCACAGTCTGGATTGGGTACCCCGTGCTACGGCTTCAGCGGTAACCGTGTTGGCGGGCTGGTCTATGCATTCGGCGCTCTGGTAGCTGCTGACATGGCATTGTTGATCGACACCGTGCATTTGGTGAGGTCTGGACCTCGCGCTGCCGACTCTCGCAGCCTTCGATCCCGACCACATCGGCTACGCTCAGCTCCGCGATGCGACAACGCAGGCGCGCGGCGACAACTACGCCGGCGAAGCGGTGTTTGAGCGCAAGGTTCCCGGCGAAGGCGAACTACCGCTAGGCGACATCCGCTCCATGCTTTCCTCGACATCGTTATCGAACTCGAAGCACCCACACGGTCATTGGCGCTGGCCGGCGCTGGTCCGATCGATCGCCCTTGCCCAGGTTTCGATGCGGCACGGCGCTTGTTGTCCGAAATAACAACTGGGCGAACGGATTAACGTTCAGCTGGCTTGCGAAGCGGAAGTCCGGCTGCGCGATAGATCGCATCGATGACGCTCATGTTCTCGACCGCGTCTTGCGGGGTCGTCTTCACCGGTTCGCCGCGCAGCACCGCGCGGGCGAACGCGTCGAGCTGATACGCGTAGGAGGCGCGGCGCGGGGAACGCTCCACACGTTTCCGTCCGACGAACGGATCGAGAGCCGATGGAAAGAGTGCTGCTTGGTGTTTCGATCGATATCTATAGAGTTGCGATGTCGACCGGCGGTTAAGTGACTTCTCCGACGGCTGGAAGCCGCCGGCTTCTTCTCACGCGGCTTGCGCGTGAAGGGCCAGTCCAGCCCGCAGGATGTTGCGTGCGGCCATCTCGTCTGCTTGGGCGCGATGCGAGCATCGCTGGCAGACGAACTCCGCTTGGGTGACGCGGTTTTCCGGCGCTGCGTGCCCACACTTCTCGCAGCCATCCGACGTGTGCCGGGGGTCCACCTCAATCCAGGTGCGCCCAGCATCTTCCGCTTTGGCGCGCAGTATTGAGACGAACCGACCCCAGGCGGCGTCACTGATACTCCTCGAAAGCCCAGATTTCGCCCGGGCACCGTTCTTCAAGAACTGCCCCGGGTTGTCGGGATCGGCGACGGGTTTGGCCCGGCGCAGCATGTTGGCGATCTTCAAATCCTCCACCACCAGCAGGTCATAGCGTGCGACGAGCGCGCGGGCCTGTTTGTGGTGAAAGTCTTTGCGCTGGTTGGCGATCTTACGATGCCTAGCGGCGACGGTTTCGCGCCTGAGTTCGCGATTCTTCGACCGACGTTTAGAACGCTGCAATCGTTGCTGCGCCGCAGCCAACTTGTCCGCGGCCGCACGGCCCCAACGTGGATTGTCGACGTGCTCGCCGTCACTGGTGGTGGCGAAACTCGCGACGCCGACATCGACACCGGCCTGGCGGCAGGTGGCCGGCAGCGGATTCGCGGGCACGTCGTCACAGGAGAGCACCAACATCCAGCGCCGCCCCCGGCGTTTGACCTGGATTGTCTTCACCCGCCCCACCACCGAGCGGTGCAACTCGACTTTGACCTGGCCGATGCCCTGCAAATACACCCGCCGCTGCTCGGGCAGCCAACGGGCACCATCCCCGTCTTTAGGCCACTCCACCGAGTCGAACCGGGCCTTGCCCTTGAACCGCGGATACCCCGGCCTCACACCCGGTTTGGCGGCCTTAACTCGCCGGAAGAACCCGGCGAACGCCTTATTGAGGCGACGCAGCGTGGCCTGCTGACTCGAAAACGACCACACCGCCTGATCCGGCCGTGCCTCCCGGATCTCAGTCAGCTGCGCCGACTGATCCCCGTAGTAGATGCGGGTTTCTCTGTGCGCCCAGGCATCCCGACGCTCCTGTAGAGCCGCGTTATACAACTCGCGGTGCGATTCCACGCACGCCGCCAACGCCACATGCTGACGCGCCGTCGGACGCAGCCCAAACACATACGCGCGTCTCACGATGCCACCGCGTCCCACTGGTGCTCGATGTAGCGGCGAACCGTCGACTCCGACACATACCCAACCGAGGCGGCGAAATACGACGGTGACCACAACACCTTGGCCCGATTCCGTAGGTACAGGAACTCGGCGCGCAGCACCCGCGCCGTGCGGCCTTTGAACGCCCGCACCACTTGTGCTGGCGCGTCGGTCGGTCCGACGCGGACGAACAGGTGCACGTGATCGGGCATGACCTCCGTGGCCACCATCTGCCAGCCGTGCTCGTCAGCGATCTGCTCCAGCAGCTCGCCGCAGCGAGCCGCTACACGGCCACCCAGAATCCGGCGCCGGTACTTCGGGCACCACACCAGGTGCAGCCCCAGCGAGCACACCCCACCCGGGATGCGGCGAAACCGGCGCTCCGACATGCCACACACGTTACGAGACGGGACCGACAAAACTCACGACCACACGCTGTTCACCAGCCCCGATTCCCCCGACGGCTCAAAGCCGCCGGTCCCCTCGGGGCGCACTGATGGACCAGGGATCCACAAGTTCCACGCCGAGGTTCTTGAAGTGACGGGTGTTACGGGTGGCAAGGGTTGCCCTCCGGGCCGCAGCGATGCCAGCGATCTGCGCGTCGCGTACCTCGACCGCACGGCCGGCTCGTTGCCGGGCCGCGGGGATGCTGGCCGCAGGGAGGGCGGCCGCTCCGTCGAAAGACTGGACGCGTCCATTGAGGTCCTCGCTGAGTATCCGGGCGAACGCCTCCGCGAGTTGTCCCCGGCGCCGCCCGGGGTCCAGCAGTTCGATGGGGGTGCGGACTTCGAGGACGGTGATCGAGGTGGTCCAAATCGACTCGGCCGGCTGGGCGTCGAGCCATCTCACGACGGCCTGGTCAGGTTCGCGCTGCACGAGCGCGGAAAGCGAGTTGGTATCAAGTAGGATCACGGATCATCGAACTGTGCTGGGCTAACAGGCTGGCCGCAAAGCTCGGCGATCTCCTCACAGACACCGACGTAAGTCTCGGCCAGCGGGGTCGTCGATACGGCTGGGTCTGGGCTACATATTGGGCCGAACTGGAGCACGGATCGGCTACCCTCATGTGATGAATCGGTTCGACCCCACCAAGGCCCACGCCGTCTCGCGCAGCGTCGCCCTCCGTGACGAGGTGTACGCTCCACAGGGCGTCACGGGCGAATCCTGTGTCGTCGGAGGCTGATCAGTGCCAGTCCGGATACGTCCTGCGCGTGCATCCTTTAACAGCCGCGCATCCAACGGTGATGCGCGGCCGGACAATCGGCTCGCGGTCATGGACCAAGCCTTGTTTGCGGGGGGGCGCGCCACCGGGCAGCAGGAAGTCATGCAGGTCGTGTGGGTTTATGAGCACGCTATCGACTTCGATGGGCTGAGGCGTTTTCACCACAATTTCGGTCTACGGGTTGTTGGGACGGCGCATCGAGCGTTCGCCGCTGCCGTTCGCCCGGCATCGGTGGGTCTTAGATCGGGGTCCGTCGGACATCGATATCGCTGAGTGCGCCCGTCCACGCGCTGAACTCAGCGACTGGGCTGATGAACGCTCACAACTGCCTGTTGATCCGGAATGGGGGCCCGGCTGGCATCTCGGCGTCCTTCCCCTTACGGACGGCTCGACCGCGGTCAGCCTGGTGGTTTCCCACTACCTGCTCGACGGCCTCGGGCTTGTCGTCGCGTTAGTTGATGCGCTCCTGGGCAACACGCGCGATCTTGGCTACCCACCGCCGCGTTCACGCACTCGACTGCGCGCGGTGGTTCAGGATGCCCGCCAAACAGCGCGGGACGCACCTGAGGTTGTGCGGGCGCTTGTCGCGGCGGCAAAACTGGCCCGTCGTCGCCGGCAGGATATTGCCCGATCACCGGCATCGCGACCCGTCGCCCTCCGTGCAGGTGACGGCGATGACGCTGTCGTCGTGCCGGGTATCGCGATCTGCATCGACCTGGATGATTGGGATGCCCGTGCGAAGGCTCTTGGCGGAACGAGTAACACGCTGGTCGCCGGGTTGGCTGCGAAACTCGGGGAGCGCATGGGGCGCCGACGTGCCGGTGACGGCGCCGTGACCTTGCAACTCCCTATGAGCGACCGCGCCGAGGGTGATACGCGTGCGGTCGCAGTGTCGTTTGCGCGCATCAGCGTCGACCCGACGCGGGTAACGACGGATCTGCGTGACGTCCGCGCCGCCATCAAGCAGGCGCTGAGGACTCTGCGGGAGACGCCAGAGGAGCGGCAGATCCTTTGGCTGACCCCGTTCACGCCGAAGCGGGCGTTGAAACGGCTGGCCGATGGGATGGTCGCCGACCCCGATCTCCCGGTACTTTATTCCAACCTCGGCGACATGGGCACGGTGGTGTGCCACCTCGATGGCACCCACGCCGAGTACGGCGTGGCACGAGCGACTAGGCAACACGTAACGCGACAGTGGCTTGAGCGAACAGGCGGCCAAATGAACGTGCTGTCTTTGCGCGCGCCGTCGCGCGGCAAGATTTTCATCACCGTCAACGCCTACCAACCGGGCGCCGAGAACACAAAGCCCGCTTTGCGTGAGCTGGCTGCGCGCACGCTGGCCGAGTTCGACCTGACTGGCGAGATCGACTAACGAATCGTCCCGCGTGCGGCCTCAACGCGCGACAACGCCCGCGACCGTCCGGCCGTAGGGCCTGGTCGAGTGTCGGCAGTCCGCACGAGGCTAGACGACTGTAGAGCCGTTGGACCGGACTGTCATCCAGTTCGCGCGGTTGACATGGCGATTGCAGGGTCTGCGGTTTACGGCCGCCGGGGTCGTCGACACGGCTGGGGTCTGAGCTACATGCTGGGCCGAGCTTTAGCACCGGATCGGCTACTCGCGTGTGATGGATCGGTTCGACCCCACCAAGGCCCATGCCGTCCCGGGCAGCGTCGCCCTCCGTGACGAGCTGTACGCCCCACAGGGCGTCACGGGCGAATCGATCCGTGTCGTCGGAGGCTGATCAGTGCCAGTCCGGATACGTCTTGCACGCGCATCCTTTAACAGCCGCGCATCCAACGGTGATGCGCGGCCGGACAATCGGCTCGCGTTCGTGGACCACGCCTTGTTTGCGGGGCAGCGCGCCACCGGCCCCAAGGAAGTCATGCAGTGCGTATGGGTTTATGAGCACGCTATCGACTTCGATGGGCTCTTCGCCACCGTCGGCAGCGAGCAGCATCGGCAATTGTTGCACGACATGGGCATTGAGCATGTTTACGATTCGCGAAGCCTAGAGTTCGCCGACCTGATACGCCGTGACACCGAGGGGTACGGCGTCGACATCGTGCTCAACTCGGTCAACGGCACCGCCGCGCGCGGGCCTCGAATTGCTAGCTCTCGGTGGGCGATTCGTCGAGATCGGCAAATGAGACATCATCAAGCCATCCGACCGCCCCAAACCCACACGGTTTACCTATCAAAACCCCGGCCCGCTGCCAGCCTCTCGCGCAGACTCTTCGGTCGTATATCGGTCCAGTTCTGTTCGATGTAGTCCAGACACGCAGCGCGGTCCGCTTCGCCGTACACCACCCGCCAGCCGGCTGGAACATCGGCGAAGGCCGGCCACAGACTGTGTTGCTCCTCGTCGTTGACCAAGACGAAAAAGCTGCCATTGTCGTCGTCGAACGGATTGATGCTCACCGATTCTCCAGACTGTCTAGTCGAGATTGAGTGCAACGGTTCCAAACCGTAGTGGAGGCCAACAGGGTCCGTCCGGGGTTTCGACAAAGTTCCTGGTGTGGCTCCTGAAGCAGTCTATTGCTGCCGATAGTCTCCCAGCATTCCCGGGACAGCATTAGTTTAGCGATCTGGCTATTGCCGCCTCATCATGCCGGCTTGATGAGCAGGCCCTGGCCAGTGGGCAATGCACAGATCGGCACGCCCAATTCACTCGCCCAAGGCATTCATGGCGAGGCGCTGCTCTTCATACTCCCGATAGGCGTAGTCGTCCCGCAGCGCGAAAGCACCAGGCGACAGGCGCGGCCAAAAAAAGCGCAGCGCGGCGACTTCGGGTGGAGCACAGTTCATGTCGATATGGCGGAAAGCCACGGCGCGCACATCGACCTGCTCGAGCGTTTCCGGAATCGCGCCGACGATGATGCGCTGGTCGCGCCACCGCGCGAAATTGGCCCGGACACTATCGACCGAGCTGACATAAAAACCGTCGCGCAGGTGCTGCTCGTTCTTCTTGAGCGCCCCTGCTCGGCGTTCACCGGCTGTGATGAAGCGCGGCCCGTCTTCGCCGATCAGCCAACACGCCTCAAGCGGGCAAAATTTTCCACCAGATCGGCGGCGGCCGCAACGCTTTCGGCGGGTTTGGTCATCCGGGTGGCGATCTCGCGGGCCCGGGCGACGTATTGTGGGGCGAGGATGGTGCGCAGGTCCGCGACCAGCGATTCGCGGGTAGTGCTCGAAAAGCGCCGGGCGGTGCCCACTTTCAATCGTCTAACCTGAGCTCCCCAGAGCGGCTGATCGCCCGCCGTCCAGAGAATCAGCGTGGGGACTCCGGCGCGCAGGCCTATGGCCGTGCTGCCCGAGCCACCGTGGTGGACGACCGCGCGGCAGGCGGGAAAGATGGCCGCGTAATTCACCGCGCCCACCACCTTGACGTGGTCGAACTGGGGGATGTCGCTGAAGTCACTCCAGCCGGAGCAAACCAATGCCCGCTCGCCTAACTGCGCGCAGGCCGCGCTGATCATTTCGACCGTGTCGGCCGGAGATTCGGTGACCGGCATGCTGCCGAAGCCGAAGAAAATCGGCGGTGTTCCCGCGGCAATCCACGACGCGACCTCGTCATCGGCATCCATCGGCAACTCCAGCGTCAGCGTGCCAACAAAGGGCCGTCGGCCATTCCATTTCGCCCATTCGGCTGCCAGCCCGGGGAAGCAACACTCTTCGTAGGCCTGGATTTCCAGCGATCCGCGTTCGGCGATCCGTCGCGGCGAGGGGCCGGTTGCCTTCGGCAGGCCTAGCTCACGGCGCTGCGCGTCCTCGATCTTCTTCGCCATGCGCCAACACAGCCAGTCGGACACCGTCATTGCCGAGCGAACCAACGGCGACGGCACGATCGGAACGAGCTGGCCGTTGGCCCGCATCGGGAAGTAATGCAGCGTGGCCAACGGAATGTTGTAATACTCCGCGACGTTGACAGCGACCTCCTGGTAAACCTGCCCGGTGAATAGCAGGTCGGCCCCGTCCGCCAGCGACGTCAGCGTCGTACTAATCTCCGCCCAGTACCGGACATAGGGTCCCCACGCTTCGCGCACCAACCTGATCGGCTCCCGAATCGTCCAGAAGGTGCGGAGGAAATCCGCCCAGAAGTCGCGGAGGAAATCATCATCCACAATGGCCTGCATTTCCGGCCCGTAGGCGACCGCCGCAAGCCCAGCCGCCTCGACGAAGCTAACCTGCTCGGGCGGGACGGCCATGCGAACTTCGTGCCCTCTGCGCAGCAGTTCGCGGCCGAGAGCGGCGCAGGGCACGATATCACCGCGAGTTCCATAGCTTGCCAGGCCAAATTTCATCGCGCCATCCTAGCCTTTCGACTTGTCGTGCGCGTAGGCAAATCAGGGGTCCGGTGCCAAGCGGTGGCGATCGCGTGTGCCCATTGCGAGGTGGCGTCGATGCGCAGCCGCAGTTGTCGGGCGCTGCGGGTGATGCGGGCGGCGACGTGCAGGACGCGGTGCGCAAGGTGGCGATCTCGCAGCGTGCCAGGTCGGGATCGTTGGTGAAGCCGATGAGTTTGGCCTAGGCGAGCAAATCCGTTGCCGCCATGATGATTTCGAGCCAAGTGGCGTTGGCGTGAAATGGGTTGAGGGCAGGTTGCGCAGCCCGGTGGCTTTGGCTTGGCGGATCCGGTCTTCGACGCGGGTGTGTTGGCGATGGCGTGGTTCGAGCCCGGCGAGCTGCCGGGGCACCACGCGGTCGGGAGTGTCGGTGAGAAACCCGGTGATATGGTGCCCGTCACAGTCGGTGAACGTCAGCTGGGCGCCGGGCTGGGGCGTTCCTTGCGCAGGATCAGTCTCGTGCTGGGCGGCCATTTCGACAGGTCCACCAGATCGGTGACCTCAGCGACCCAGGCGCCATCGCTGATGCCACCGTCGGCGGTGATCGCCGGATACCAACTCTTGGTGCCGGCGAGCGCCTCGGCGGCCTCGGACACGGTGAAGTCGATCATGACTCCCAGGGAGAACCCCACGGCTTTCTGCCGGCAGGCCGCGGCGAACCCGTACGTGGCGCCGGCCGAATCGGAGCGGATCAAAGTCTGCGGTCATCCGGGTTATCCGGCCCCCACCATGCGACAGCCACATCCAGATGCAGCTACCCATCATGATCCGGGGCTGCCCTCGCGGCCACGCCCGCGCCCGGGCCGCCCGGATCCGCGGCAGTCGCTGCGCGTCGATGCGCCCATCGACCAGCCGCCACAACGTCGTCGTCGAAGCCCTGGCCCAAACACATGCTCACGATCGGCCCACAACTGGCCGACCCCGTCGATGCAGTCCGCGCCGTCAGCCACCGCGGCCGCCAGATCGGCGAACACCGCGCCCGGGGCATGGGTCGGCGGCCCGTTATTGGTGTCGGCCAACGCGGCGGTGACCTGCGCCGACAACCCGGTCAAATCGGCCAGCCCCGCGCAACATGCCCACCCCGGCGTGCGACACGACGCCATGGCCGTCCGCCGACACTTTCACCTGAGAAACCGCTGCGCTACTCTTCACCTGGAAAGTGCCTCCACTCGGAATAACGGATCGTAGAGAAACCTCATTATCCCTTGCAGGACAGGCACTTTCGCTAACTCAACACCGTGTCACGCAGTGTTTCGCAAAAAATCTGGGCTAGCCACACGCATCGCGTCTCATCCCCATGGGCTGCCAGGGCCGCGCGCATCAGGATGCAAGCCCCTCCGCGCCAGATTATTGGTGTCGGCCAACGCGGCGGTGACCTGCGCCGACAACCCGGTCAAATCGGCCAGCCCCGCGCAACATGCCCACCCCGGCGTGCGACACGACGCCATGGCCGTCCGCCGACACTTTCACCTGAGAAACCGCTGCGCTACTCTTCACCTGGAAAGTGCCTCCACTCGGAATAACGGATCGTAGAGAAACCTCATTATCCCTTGCAGGACAGGCACTTTCGCTAACTCAACACCGTGTCACGCAGTGTTTCGCAAAAAATCTGGGCTAGCCACACGCATCGCGTCTCATCCCCATGGGCTGCCAGGGCCGCGCGCATCAGGATGCAAGCCCCTCCGCGCCAGACTCCACATTCGATTAGATCGCCGGGGATGTCGTCGCCCAGTACTGTCTCAACGCAACGCTGCAGACTGGTGAGTCTCTGCATTCCAATCATCGTCTCGGCATCCGCCGACCAGTCTAGGCCCAAGTCCCGCTGCGCCGGTGAGCCATCGCGACGACCTCGAAGATCACCTTCAGGACGGACGGCCGGACGAGCCGGCTACGCTTGTGGGCGCGGTGGAAATCCTCAAACACCCTCCGGAAACCATGTTCGCTCGCCTGATACGCCTCGAAAACGCGATCCAGCGCAGACCCCTCCCAGGGCTCGTCCCGTGCGGCCGCGCCTAGCGCTTCGTAGACCGCGGAGATCCAGTCTGTGCCAAAGGGCTCTGTCACCGGGCCGCAGTGTCGCTGGTTCCGAAGATCCGGTCGGAGAAACTCCTCGATTGCGCCCTCATCCCGGGTGTTGAGATCGATCGGGAGTGCCGCAGAAATCCGCTTTATTTCCCGGCGCCAGTCCTCGAGGAGGTTGGCGTAGTCGACGAACACGCGCGGCAGGGCGCGCGTGTGTCTCTCGGCCAGCAGAGTGTATTTCAGCCACAAGGCACTCGAGAACTCCGGCGAGGTTCTATCACTACTCGCCGCAAGCGACGCGATGACCTCCTGCGGGTGGCGCACCGCAATCACGGCCACGACGTCGAATCCAGCCAGACGCGCTGCGTCGAACCACATGCCGGACAGCGCGGTTATCCTCGGGTCCTTGATGACCACGAGCGGCGCGGCCGGCAGCGTGGTGAGATACGCCCTGATCTTGGCGATGCAGGCCGCGTTCTCTTCGGCGTCGGACGTACCCTCCTCCTGCAGGCGCAGTGCCGGGTCGCCCAAGATGGTGCCGTGGCGGTACAGGATTGCTTCGTTGAGGTAGAAGGCTGCGCGTGGCTCCCAATGGCCGAGCGGATTGATCGGAGTGGCGCCCACCAGCCCGGCCGGGAGCGTACCACCGCACAGCGAGAGAACCCGCGTGAGCGCCGACGTTCCGGACCGGACCATGCCCAGCACGAACAGAGCGACCGGGCGGGCCGCAGCCCCGCTCTGCACGGGGGCGGTCACCAACACATTTCCGCGATAAGATGGTCCGGCCGCAGGCCGGCCCGGTACCGTCGGTACATCTGTTTGAAAAGCGTTTCGAGGTTGCGAGTGACTGCCGCGGCATTGAACAGTGAGCTCTTGGTGCGTGTGGCCGCATAGATTGATCTATCTGCGCTGCCGCCGGACCGAGGAAAGAGGGCAATTTTCATCGCGCCATCGTAGCCTTGCGCTTGTCGTGCGCGTAGGCAAATCAGGGGTCCGGTGCCAAGCGGTGGCGATCGCGTGTGCCCATTGCCGGGTGGCGTCGATGCGCAGCCGCAGTTGTCGGGCGCTGCGGGTGATGCGGGCGGCGACGTGCAGGACGCGGAAGCGGAAGGTGGCGATCTCGCAGCGTGCCAGGTCGGGATTGTCGGTGAAGCCGATGGGTTTGGCCCAGGCGAGGAAATCCGTTGCCGCCATGATGATTTCGAGCCAAGCGGCGTTGGCGTGAAATGGGTTGAACGGCAGCTTGCGCAGCCCGGTGGCTTCGGCTTGGCGGATCCGGTCTTCGACGCGGGTGTGTTGGCGATGGCGTGGTTCCAGCCCGGCGAGCTGCCCCGGCACCATGCCGTGGGGAGTGTCGGTGAGAAACCCGGTGATGTGGTGCCCGTTACAGTCGGTGAACGTCAGCTGGGCGCCGGGCTGGGGACCTGACGATCGTGTTTGCCGCGCTGGCGGTCAGCCACTAGATCGAAACACCGAACTGGTTGGGGCATCAAGAAATTCGTGCGCGCCGCACGCTGCTACCGGACAGTCACGATCCAAGCCGGACCACAAACGCTCACCGCCGCCGAACCCCTGCCCGACGACGCCGCCGAAGCCCTAGCCAGAATCCGCGGCGGTGGTGTGCACTAGTTCGACAAAAGTCGGGTAGATCCGGGAGAACGCCCCACCCTACTGAGCGGCCCTGCTAGCATCCAAAAACCTGATCAGCGATCTTGCCGAAGCGGTACATGGATTGGAAGTGGTACATGGATTCGAATGCACAACTCGAGCTGCGAGACAAGACCGCATCGACGTTGTCAAACAAGACCAAGCAAAACATAACCGGACTGACAACCAAAACCGCAATTCGCACAATTCGTTGGATAACCCGAGGCCATGCACTTTTATTGCGTACTGGGATAGAGCATCCTTCTGTGCTGTGGCACTGCCTTACAAGCAATTTGCGCTATCTTCTGGTCAAGCTTGGGGTTCTATCCGGCGCGGCAAAGCACGTGGCTGAAGTTCGTGCGGCGTTTGAGGCGCATGCGGCGCAGGGCCAGTTCGAAAATCGATGGTTTGACGCGCATATTGTGTCGTGGTGTGTTACCTTTTCGCGGATCTTTAATCGTGCGGACCCTGTGCGCATTCTTGAAATCGGGTCGTGGGAAGGGCGTTCAACCCTGTTTCTCCTGACCTACTTTACGCAAGGGCACTTGACCGCCGTGGACACATGGGCCGGCAGTACAGAATGGTGCCAGTACAGCGCAACGCCGGAGTTGCAAGACCTTGAAGTCCGTTTTGATGGCAACCTTGCCCCGTGTGCAGCGCGGCTAACGAAGCGCAAGGGGTCATCGGTGCACGTGCTGCCACAACTGCTCGATGAACAGCAGAAATTTGATGTGATTTATGTGGATGGATCGCACTTTGCCGATGATGTTTTAACAGATGCGATCAACGCCTGGCGCCTGTTAAACCAGGACGGGATATTGATTTTTGACGACTTTTTGTGGCCTTGCTACCCGCGTTGGCGGGACAACACTGCATGGGCGATCAATCTGTTTTTGAAATACCACGTACGGGAATACGACATTCTGAGCGCCTATACCCAAGTCATCTTACAGAAAAAATAGCATTTACCAATCACGTGACTGACCTTGCCCCCGTCCAGTTTGACCGCCGCTATAGTGAAATGGGTTAGCGCCGAACGACAGCTGGCGGGGTCCATGACGCTCCCCACGGTGACACGAGGAGACTCCCCTATCTCTCCAAGGGCAAGGAAGGGAGGGGAAGAGGTGACAGGTCAAATCGGTTACCGCTATCCTTCTCGGCCTCCCGGCTGACTACCGGTCAGTGGATACGGACGGCGGACTGTCACGGCGCGGAGCCAGAGCGGGGCAACTAGGGCCAGAACCATCGTCGGCTCGGCCCACGACGAGGGTGCGCTGGCCGCGTTGAAGGCCGCGGCGGCGCAGCGGTTGGTCGCCGGCCAGACCGAACTCGACCTCGGTGTAGCAGGCAGGCCCGGATCGGCGCCGCTGCCGATCACCTCCTCATGGGCCGCGCACCTGTGGGACGCGCTATGCCGCGCCTACGAGGTACTCGGGTTCGATGCGGCCGCCAGCGGGGATGAGGTGTTTCGTCCGCTGGTGTTGGCGCGGATCATCGAGCCGACGAGCAAGGCCGACGCACTGCGCGTGATCGAGAAAACCCGCGTGGCGGCAGTGTCGTAATCCGACGCTGAACCGGAGGTTCCCGGTGTTCGCCAAACCCGTTTTCCGGCAGGCGCTCTCGAGTGCGTGTGCCGCGCACGCGCGGTTGGAGCCGGCCTCGCCGGTGCTCTATGACGTGTCCACGCTGCACTTCGAAACCGAAGCCGGTGATGGGTTTCGCGAGCCGGAAACTACAGTTCCCCGGCGTCGATGGCTTCGTTGACTTTCTGCGCGTGCGCCACCTGCTGCGCGGTGTAGCCGATGAGCAGCGCCACCCCGCCGATCAGGATGACCACCCCGGCCAGCCATAGCAGGCCGTAGGTGTAGCCGTGGTCCAGCGCATGCAACTGGGCGTCGTTCATGAACTTCACCGGCCCGTTGGTGCCGCCCAGGTGCAGCGTGCGCGACGTCATGACGGCCTGGATGACGGCCAGCACCAGCGGCCCGCCGAGCATCTGCAGCATCACTGCGATCGCCGAGGTGGGCCCGATGCGGTCGAAGCCGACGCTGCCGATCAGCGATAGCGCGAGCGGGACGTTGATCATGCCGAGACCGATAGCGCCGACGAAGAGCGGCAAAACAAGATTCGGGAAGTACGGGATGCCGCGGTGGAGCGTCGAGCCGTACAGCATCGCGCCCACCAGCAGGACGCCGCCCGCGATCACCACCACCCGCGGCGGGAGCCGCGTCACCAGCCGCGACGACGCGCCCACCCCGATGGCCATCGCGATGGCGAACGGGATGAAGCCGATACCCGCGCGCAGCGGACTGTAGCCCATGATGTTCTGCACATACATGGCGACCAGCAGAGTCAGGGTGAAAGCCACCCCACCGACCAGGAACATGGCCGCGAACGTGGCCAGCCGGTTGCGGTCGAGGAACAGGCTGAACGGCACGACGGGGTTCTCGGCCGTGCGCTCCACCACGACGAACGCCACGAAAGCGCCCAGCGCCACCACACCTGAACCGATCGTGGTGGCCGACAGCCAGCCCTTCTCCGGCCCCATCGACAAGCCGAAAACCGCAGCGGTGCAGAGCAACGTGGCCAGCACAGCCCCGGTGGCGTCGAGCTTCATCCGCTCCTTCTGGGTTTCCCGCAGCGTGGTGCGGGCCAGGTAGATCACCAGCAGCCCGATCGGCACGTTCACCAAAAACGCCAGCCGCCACCACACGTCGGTGAGCGCTCCGCCCACCACCAGGCCCATCATCGCGCCGATACCGCCCATCGCGCCGAACACCGCCGTCGCCGCGTTGCGTGTCGGCCCCTTCGGGAACGTGGTCGCCACCAGCGCCATACAGGTCGGTGCGATGATCGCGGCGGCCACGCCGTGCAGCAGCCGGGCCAGAACGAGGCCGCCCCCGTCCCAGGCGATGCCGCACATGGCCGAGGCGATGGTGAACAGCGCGACCCCGACGATGAAGGTGCGCTTGCGGCCGAAGGTGTCACCGAGGCGGCCCCCCAGCACCATTAGGCCACCAAAGGTCAGCAGGTAGGCGGTGATCACCCAGCTGCGCCCGGCATTCGACAGGCCCAGCTCGTTCTGGATCTTAGGAAGCGCGAAGACCGCGACGGGGCCGTCCATTGCCGCCATCAGCTGCATGCCGCCGATCGCGCTAACCGCGGTGATGAACCGGCGAGACGGCAGCCGAGTCGGGAAGTACCTTCGCGTACGCTGCAGCGTGGTCGGTTCGACGGGCATCGGGGTCGCTCGTTCCGCGCGCTCTGTCGTCCAATGAGGTCGTGCTTGCTCCCCATCGTTAAGCGCCGCCATAGCGCGCTACCCTACAGTAAACGTGCGCTGCGCGGCCGTCGTTCCGTGTTAAACCACAAGTACTGGCGTATCCGCAGGCCGGCCGCCTTTAGCAGGGCCTCCGCGAAAAGCTCGATGCGCTCAACTGCCATCAGCAAAACGATGGTGCCCGACATTGCCGACAGTGCATCCCAATTCACATCCCAATTCACTAAGTGGCTGTTAATCAATAACGCGCTGGTTTACGGTGGGTCGTGGGTGCGTTGTGGAACAAGCGTGTAGGTCCATTCGCCGTGGAGGTCGTGGCGACGCAACGTGCGTTGTTCGAGGCCTTCCATCTGCTGGTCGGTGATCTTGATGCCGTTGGGGTAGTTGCGGGTGTCCAGTTCGGCGTGCACAGTCAGCCCGGTGCGGGTGGTGGTCGCGGCGGCTACGCGCCGACCATGGGCACAGGGTGGTTGTCCGCCTTCGCCCAGCACAACCCCTTCGCCGAAGCGTTCCGCATCGGGCAAACCCAAGCGGCACAAGCAAACTGCTTGCCGAGCTCAACGAGCTGGCCTTGGGCGAGTGGCCCACCCGGCTGCGGCGTCTGATCTCCGACCAGGTCAGCCTGATCCTGCGTCGCGGCATCGATCCTGACCGTCCGCTCTCCGAGTACGGCCTGGACTCGCTGGGCGCCCTCGAACTACGTACTCGTATCGAGAGCGAAACGGGAATACGGATCACTCCCAGCGACCTCACCAGCATTGGCACCGTTCGCGGTTTGGCGGGACTACTGTGCGAAAAGCTTGCGCCCGCGGAAGCCGCCTGATAGCGACATGTCGGCTTAGTCTGAATCCGTGGAATGGGCAAGTGATTTGATCGGCGTGTGAACCGCGAAATGCCTTCTGAAATCGGGCAATACGAGTGCTGATTCGATCTTGTCCAGAGTTCGGGAAGGCACTTTCGGTGCAATCGTCCTATACGTTCACCGCCGGGTCGGCGGTGTTTGACGGGCAGAACCTGGTGTCGTCGGCCGGGTTGGTGCCGGTGCTGGAACTGGCTGAGCAGACCGGGCTTTCGGAGTTGATCGGCGAGCACGTGGACCTGCCGTCGACACGGGTGAGATCCGGGGCGGTCAACCCGGCCGGCAAGCTGACCTCGATCATCGCCGCGATGATATGCGGCGCAGAAAGCATCGATGACGGCAACGTGCTGCATGCCGGCGGCACACTCCGGGTGTTCGACGAGTTGCATGCGCCCTCGACACTGGGGATCTTCTTGCGCGAGTTCACCTTCGGGCACGCCAACCAGCTCGCCGCGGTAGGTCGGGCGCATCTGGTGGCGCTCGCTCAGCGGGTGGCGCTGCTGCCCGGCATCGGCGAGCACGCGTTCATCGACATCAACTCTGCTGCGCCCGGTCTATAGGCACCACAAGCAGGGCGCCTCGTTCGGGCACGCCAAGATCGTCAGCCGCGCGCTGCTGCGGCGGGGCCTGTCACCTCAGATCACCGCCATCTCGACGGCGCAGGCCGCGCCGGTCATCGCCGAGGCCCGGCTGCGCAGCTGCAAGGCCGCCTCCAGGCGTGCGGCCGCCGCCCAGATCAAGCAGGCCATCGGCACCGCGCGTGCACGTGTCGGCGTTGACGCAGGCTGCCATCTCCCAGGAACTCGAGCGCACGTCGCTGGAAACCAGAGGTGTGTTCCCGGTCGCGGCCCCATTCTCGTTAGCGGAGTGGTCGATAGTGATGGTGGCATCCACATCCAGATGGACACCCGCTGCTGGTATTTTTGGACCGTCCCGATACCGCTGTCGGACAAGCGCTGGCCGGGCTGCGCGCCCGGAAACGCGGGTGGCAACACCGCCGCCGATCACATCATGGTGTGTGGCCAGGCGCTGGACGCGTTGCCGCCGGGTTTTCGTCCGGGCCTGAAAACCCGGGCACACCGCAGATTTTGATCCGCGCGGATTTTAGCCGGCACCACCCATGGGTTCGCCGCCGCGTGCCGCCGGGCCGGGGTGGGGCTCTGCCTTGGCGGCCGTGATCGGTGCCTGGGGGCATGAGGCCGCCGAGGTGCTCACCGCCAACGATGTTGGTAGCTGGTGATCGATGCTGACGGTGGTATCCGCGACGGCGCCCGGGTGGCCCAGGCCACCGATCTGGCGGAGTTGTCGAATTGGCCGGCCGGCACCGAGCTGATTCTGCGCACGAAACGATGTGAGATCGAGGCTAAGCCTTACGTAGCTCGGTCTCGGCTATGCCCGCGACCCTCTCCCCTAGCAGTAACCCGCCGCCCGCCGCAGCGCCGCTTCGCGCGATCTTCCAGGACGTGGAAATGATACGATCCCGATGAAATCAAACTCGCGCTAGACGGTCGAAAAAGACAGCGAGGACTATGGCTGAGATCCCCAATCTCGATCTGATTTTTGATGTCGGCACGCACAAGGGAGAGGACACCGACTTTTACCTGAAGCTCGGATATCGCGTGGTCGCGGTGGAAGCCAATCCGGCGCTCGCCGACGAGCTCAGGCAGCGATTCAGGGAAGCCCTTGCGGACGGCCGCCTCATGCTCGTCGACAAGGCAGTTGGTGAAACGACCGGCTCAATCAGCTTTTTCGTAAACCAGGTGTCTGTCTGGGGAACCTCGGATCCGCAGTTCGCAGCAAGGTACAGTAAACTCGGCGCCGACTCGGAAGAAATTACCGTTGACTGCGTTCGCTTCGCCGACCTGATCGGCGAATACGGCTGTCCGCATTATCTGAAAATCGATGTGGAGGGCACCGACATGCTATGCGTAGATGCCCTGAAGACCATCAGCTGCCGGCCGAAGTTCATCTCGTTCGAGTCGACGAAGACCTCTTGGTCCGACCTGCTGAAAGAGTTCAACACTTTGGCGGCCCTGGGCTACACGAAATTCAAGGTCGTCCGCCAGGGAAGGCATAAGAGCGGGCATTTCACGGCACGAGACGGCAGAAAAATTCCCTATACGTTTGTGCTGGACGCGAGCGGGCCATTCGGAGAAGACCTCGACGGTCCATGGCTCACCCGGAGGCAAGCGATACTCAGATATGTGCCGATATTTTTCCTATACAAAACCATCGGCGAAAACACGTGGCTGTTGCGACCCGTCCGTCGCATACCCCGCGTCGGCTACGTCCTGGACTTTATAGCGGGGTGGTACGACACACATGCGATGAGGGAGGATGTTCCGGCCCCGTCAGCCCAACAATGAAAGTTCTGGAAAATACCTTCCGCGTAATATATTGGCTGTCCCCGCAGCCGCTTTCCGGTCGATTGACATATCTCGGCCCTTCGAACTGGGACAACACGACATGATCGATCGCCGCGTGCGGGCATTTCTGCACCGCCGCGGCGACGGTGACCTTAGGCAGACCGGCGGCATCCAGAACGGCAACGAATCGGGGCAACTCACGGGTGATGTTCGGCCAGTTCGTGGCCAAGACTGTTTGCGCAGCCGCGGTACTCGCGGGCGGCGTGGGACAGGGCGCTCATCGTTGCGCTCCCGGCCCGGCTGGGCGACTGCCCGCAGGGCGGTGAAGTAGACCTTGGCGTAGATGGCCGCCGTGGCCAGGTCGCGATGCCGCAGCAGCTGGCTGACCTCGACGAGTGGCGCCCCGCGGCGCAGCATTTCCGTGGCCAGCGAATGCCGTAGTCGGTGCGCGCGGACTCGGGGCAGTCCGGCTCGGTCGCAGGCGCGACCCGCCGCAAACCAGCGCGTTATTGATTAACAGCCACTAAGCCGACCCGGTCTCGTCGGCGAGGTGGGCGAGCTTCGGAATCGCCGCCGCGGTGGACGACGAAGTCGGTCCGTCACCTCGCCGAGGCCGCGCGCAGCGGGTCGCCACCTGGCAAGCTCCGTGGCGATCGCCACCGCGGCGAGGGCCGGGCGCAGCGAGTTTGCTGCCGGGGACTTTACCGTCGAGCTACAGTTCCCCGGCGTCGATGGCTTTCTTGACTTCCTGCGCGTGCGCCACCTGCTGCGCGGTGTAGCCGATGAGCAGCGCCACCCCGCCGAGCAGGATGACCACCCCGGCCAGCCATAGCAGGCCGTAGGTGTAGCCGTGGTCCAGCGCATGCAACTGGGCGGCGTTCATGAACTTAACCGGCCCGTTGGTGCCGCCCAGGTGCAGCGTGTGCGACGTGATGACGGCCTGGATGACGGCCAGCACCAGCGGCCCGCCGAGGCTCGACAGCATGAGCGCGATCGCCGCGGTGGGCCCGATGCGGTCGACGCCGACGCTGGCGATCAGCGATAGCCCGAGCGGGACGTTGATCATGCCGAGACCGATAGCGCCGACGACAATCGGCATCACCATGTTCGGGAAGTACGGCATGCCGCGGTTGAGCGTCGAGCCGTACAGCATCGCGCCCACCACCACGATGCCGCCGGCGATCACCACCACCCGCGGCGGAAACCACGTCACCAGCCGCGACGACACGCCCACCCCGATGGCCATCGCAATGGCGAACGGGATGAAGGCGATACCCGCGCGCAGCGCGCTGTAGCCCATGATGTTCTGCACGTACAGGGCGATCAGCACGATCAGGGTGAAACTCACCCCACCGGCCACGAACATGGCCGCGAACGTGGCCAGCCGGTTGCGGTCGAAGAACAGGCTGAACGGCACGACAGGGTTCTCGGCCGTGCGCTCCACCATGACGAACGCCACGAAAGCTGCCAGGGCCACTAGGCCTGAACCGATCGTCGTGGCCGACAGCCAGCCCTTCTCCGGCCCCACCGCGAAGCCGAAAACCGCAGCGGTGCAGAGCAACGTGGCCAGGGCGGCCCCGGTGGCGTCGAGCTTCATCCGCTCCTTCTGGGTCTCCCGCAGCGCGGTGCGGGCCAGGTAGATCGTCAGCAGCCCGATCGGCACGTTCACCAAAAACGCCAGCCGCCACGACACCTCGGTGAGCGCCCCGCCCACCACCAGGCCCATCACCGCACCGATACCGCCCATCACGCCGAACACCGCCGTCGCCACGTTGCGTGTCGGCCCCTTCGGGAACGTGGTCGCCACCAGCGCCAAACAGGTCGGTGCAACGATCGCGGCGGCCACGCCCTTCAGCAGCCGGGCCAGAACGAGGGCGCCCTCGTTCCAGGCGATGCCGCACATGGCCGAGGCGATGGTGGACAGCGCGACACCGATGATGAAGGTGCGCTTGCGGCCGATGGTGTCACCGAGGCGGCCGCCAAGCAGCATTAGCCCGCCAAAAGTCAGCAAGTAGGCGGTGATCACCAAGCTCCGCCCGGCATCCGACAGGCCCAGCTCGTTCTGGATCTTAGGAAGCGCGACGATCCCGACGGGGCCGTCCATCATCGCCATCAGCTGCATGCTGCCGATCGCGATAACCGCGGCGATGAACCGGCGAGGCGGCAGCCAAGTGGGGAAGTACCTTGTCTTACGGTGCAGCGTGGTCGGTTCGACGGGCATCGGGGTCGCTGGTTCCGCGTGCTCTGTCGTCCAGTGAGGTAGTTCCCGCTCTCCATCGTTAAGAGCCGTCATAGCGGGCTACGCTACAGTAAACGTGGGCTGCGCGGCCGTCGTTCGGTGTTGAACCACAAGTACTGGCGTATCCGCGAGCCGGCCGCCTTTTAGCAGGGCCTCGGTGAAAAGCTCGATGCGCTCAACCGCCATCAGCAAAACGATGGTGCCCGAAATTGCCGACAGCGCAACCCAATTCACTAAGTACCTGCTAATCGATAACTGGGCTTCCCCTCGTACCGTAGAGACATCGCCTTGAGGAGTGATGGCGATGGAACGGCGAAATTTCGATCGGGAGTTTCGGGAGGGCACGGTCCGGATCGTCCGGGAGACAGGTAAGCCGATCGCGCAGGTGGCTCGGGAGCTTGGCGTGCAAACGCTGGTGCACCTCTTGGTGGGAGGTGAAATACCGGCGCACGGCGGAATAGTAGACCCCGCGCAGTTGGCGACCAGTCAACGTCGCCGACGCGACGCCGTTCCCCTGGGCTACATCACGATCCCGAGCCGGGTTGCGAAACAGCCGATATAGGGGCCACCGGCATGGTTTACTCGTCACGATCTGGTCGCGCTCCCCCGGGCGCCGCACGTTTGAGGTGACCACCGCACGGCTAGCCTGCGGCGCCCACCGCATTCGAGGTAACGTCGACAGGGGTGTCGCGGCCGATGTGCAGTTGCATGTTCGACCGGCTGGCATGGCGCCGGGCCTGGAATCGGGTGGAAAGGGTGGGTGCGGTGGTCGAAGGCAGTGTGCGCGACGTTGAGCCAGCCCGGTCCGATGTCGCCATCGCGGGCCGCCAAGACGTTAGCCCACGGTCTGGCCGCCGACGCATTCTTCTGCGACCTGCTCGCCAACCTTCGTCTGCACCTCGAGCACGAGGTGGATCTGGAAAGAGTCGTCGAAATCCGCGGATTTGCGATTTTCAGGGTTCTGAGGCGGCTGTGGATTCCGCTGGTCATACTGGTGGTGATCGGTGCTGGAGGATTGACTGTGTCGCGGCTGCACGGCATCTTCGGCTCTGAGAAACGCCCCTCGTATGCCGACACCAGAATCGACACCAAACCTTTCAACCCCAAGCACCTGAGGTACGAGATCTTCGGACCACCGGGGACCGTGGCCGACATCAGCTATTTCGACGTCAATGCTGACCCGCAGCATGTTGACGGAGTGCAACTGCCGTGGTCGATGGAGATCACGACAAACCGTGGCCACGAGCGTGGGGAGCATCGCGGCACAGGGTGATAGTGACAGTATCGGCTGCCGCATCCTGGTGGACGGTGTGGTCAAAGCCGAGAAGATCACGCACGAAGTGAGCGCCTTTACCTTCTGCCTGCTGAAGGCCGCATGAGCAACCATCAGCTGCGCAACAGTCTGCCATTCGTAGCGCGGACGATCCATCGATTTTCGGTGCCCATCATCTTGGCGTGGTTGGCGATCGCCGTCATCTTGAGTATCGGCGTCCCCTCACTGGAGCAAGGTCGAGAAAGAGCATTCAGTATCGCTGAATCCCACCGATGCGCCGGCCTTCAAGGCAACAAAGCGCGTAAATGAGGACTTCAAGCAATCTGATTCCGGCAATGTAGCGATGATCGTCTTGGAGGGTCAGCAACCCCTCGGCGACGATGCTCACAAGTACTACGATCGTTTGATTCTTCAGTTGAAAGACGATCCGAAGCATGTGCAGCACATCCAGGATTTCTGGGGTGATCCACTCACGACGGCCGCCGCGCAAAGCGCCGATGGTAAGGCCGCATATGTTCAATTGGATCTCGCCGGTAACCCGGGCCAGACCTTGGGGAACGAATCGGTCGAAGCCATTCAGCACATCGTCGGGCGAACGCCAGCGCCGCCGGGGGTCAAGGCGTATGTCACCGGCCCTGCGGCGATCATTGCGGATATGGGCCACAGTGGCGACAGGACGATCATCACAATCACGCTGGTAAGCCTCGCGGTGATCTTTATTACGTTGCTTCTCGTCTACCGTTCGGTTATCACCGTAATTCTTTTGTTGCTGGTGGTCGGGATAGAATTGCAGGTGGCCCGCGGAATCGTCGCATTCCTCGGCCATCACGAGATTGTTGGTCTTACTACCTTCGCCGTTAATCTGCTGGTATCTGCATGCATCGCGGCTGGAACGGACTACGGAATATTTTTCATCGGGCGGTATCAGGAGGCACGTCAGGCCGGCGAGGGTCGGGAAACGGCTTACTACACTACTTACCGCGGGGTCGCCAAGGTTGTCTTGGCCTCCGGTTTGACGATCGCCGGAGCGGTTTTCTGCCTGAGCTTTACCCGGCTGCCCTATTTCCAATCCCTGGGCGTCCCTTGCGCGGTGGGCGTATCGGTCGCGGTCGCGGTCGCGCTCACGCTGGTTCCGGCAGTTCTTACTGTCGGAAGCCGTTTCGGTCTGTTCGAGCCCAAGCGGAAAATCAAGGTTCGCGGATGGCGACGGATAGGCACGGCGATCGTTCGGTGGCCCGCGCCCATTCTCGTCGCGACATTAGCAGTCGCGCTTGTCGGGCTATTGACGCTGCCGGGATACAAACCCAGCTACAACGACCAGAAGTATATCCCCAAAGATATCCCCGCCAATCTGGGGTATGCGGCCGCAGAGCGACATTTTCCCCAGTCCGCAATGACTGTCGCCTGAGATCTTGTTGGTCGAGGCCGATCACGATCTGCGCAATCCGGCAGATTTTCTGGTATTGAACAAACTAGCCAAGGCCGTCCTCGCTGTTCCGGGCATTTCTAAGGTGCAGGCCGTAACTCGGCCCGAGGGAACCCCGATCGAGCACACGACGATACCGTATATGCTCAGCATGCAAACCGCTGGCCAGCAACAATTTATGCATTTTCAGAAAGAGCGCATGAACGACATGCTCAAGCAGGCCGAAATGCTGGCGGAATCGATCAGAATCATGCAGCACATGTATGGCCTGATGCAACAGATGGTCGCCACGACGCATGACATGGTCGGCAAAACGCATGAGATGCAAGCAGATCACGAACGAGTTGCGAGATCACGTTTCGGATTTCGAGGATTTCTGGAGGCCGATCCGCAGTTACTTCTACTGGGAAAAGCACTGCTACGATATCCCCATCTGCTTCTCGCTGAGATCCATATTCGATGCACTCGACGGTGTTGACGAGGTTACCGATAAGCTGCGCGATGTGGTGGCAGACCTCGATCAGATAGACGTGATCATGCCGCAGCTGGTCGCCCAGCTCCCAGCAGATGATCGCGATCATGCAGAGCATGCGGACCATGATGCTAACCATGCATAGCACCATGTCGGGGACCTTCGGCCAGATGGACGACAATAGCAGTAATTCGACTGCCATGGCGAAGGCGTTCGACACCGCCAAAAACGACGATTCTTTCTACCTGCCGCCGGACGTTTTCAAGAACCAAGACTTCAAACGAGTCATGAAAATATTCTTGTCGCCGGACGGGAAGGCCGTCCGTATGCTCATTTCGCAAAAGGGCGATCCCGCGTCGCCCGAGGGCATCTCGCGGGTCGACGCGATAAAAACCGCGGCCGAGGAGGCGCTCAAGGGAACTCCGCTAGAAGACGCCAAGATCTACCTCGCCGGCACCGCAGCGATGGTGAAGGACCTGGTGCAGGGCTCCACATACGATCTCGTGATCGCGGGAGTCGCTGCGCTCTGCCTTATTTTCATCGTCATGCTGATCATCACGCGAAGTTTTGTTGCCGCCCTGGTTATCGTAGGTACGGTATTGGTTTCGCTAGGCGCGTCCTTCGGGCTGTCCGTGTTCGTCTGGCAGGATCTGCTCGGCATACAAATACACTGGGTAGTGCTCGTGATGTCTGTGATCATCCTTTTGGCGGTGGGGTCTGACTACAATTTGCTGCTGGTAGCCCGGATGAAAGAGGAAATAGGCGCCGGAATAAACACCGGCATCATTCGTGCGATGGGTGGTACCGGCAAGGTCGTGACGAACGCGGGGCTGGTGTTCGCGTTCACCATGGGGTCCATGGTGGTCAGCGACCTGCGCACCATCGGTCAGGTGGGCACGACGATCGGTCTGGGTCTGCTGTTCGACACGTTGGTCGTGCGCGCGTTCATGACGCCGTCCATCGCCGCGCTGCTGGGGCGCTGGTTCTGGTGGCCGCAACAAGTGCGCCCCCGCCCCGCCAGTGCATTACTTCGGCCGACAGGATCCCGTCCGGTGGTACGTGCCTTGTTGCTGAGACAGCAGCGGTAAGTGGCGGATTTCCAGTTCAGGACGGGGCCGGCAACCGTGGGGAGCATCGTGGCACAGGGCGATAGCGACAGCATTGGCTGCCGCTTCGTGGTGGACGGTGTGGTCAAAGCCGAGATGATTTCGCACGAAGTGAACGCCTTTACCGTCTGCCTGTTGAAGGCCGCATGAGCACCGAACGCCCTCAGATCCCCTTCATAGCGCGGACGATCCGCAGGCTTTCGCTGTTCATCATTCTGGCGTGGGTGGCGCTGACTCTGATTGTGACTCTGGCAGTTCCATCGCTGGAGCAGGTCGGCCGAGAGCATTCCGTACCACTGAGTCCCCAGAGACGCGCCGTCGGTGCAGGCCATGATGCGCATGGGCAAGGTCTTCAAAGAATCCGATTCGGACAGTTTCGCGATGATCGTGCTGGAGGGGCAGCAACCGCTCGGGGACGATGCTCACACGTACTACGACGGATTGGTTCGTGAGTTAAGAAACGACCCCCAGCATGTCGAGCATGTGCAGGATTTATGGGGAGATCGACTCACGGCGGCGGGCGCGCAAAGCCCCGATGGTAAGGCCGTATATGTGCAATTGAATCTGGCCGGCAACCAAGGCACGACCTTGGGGCAGGAATCCGTGGCGGCGGTCCGGAACATCGTAAATCGGACGCCGCCGCCTCCCGGTGTCGAGGTCCATGTCACCGGCCCGGCAGCGCTCGTTGCGGATATGCAGCGCAGTGGTGACAGATCCATTCTGAAGATCACCGCGATAGGCGCCGTGATAATCTTCGCGGTACTGCTTCTTGTCTACCGTTCGGTCATCACCGTGGTTCTGTTGTTGGTCACGGTTGGGATCGAATTAGGGGCGGCCCGGGGAATCGTCGCGTTTCTCGGCGATAACAATATTGTTGTACTCTCGACATTTGCCATTAATCTGCTGGTGGCCCTCGCGATGGCGGCCGGAACCGATTACGGGATATTCTTCTTCGGTCGATATCAAGAGGCGCGTCAGGCCGGCGAGGACCCGGAAACGGCCTACTACACCACCTACCGCGGGGTCGCTCCCGTTGTCTTGGGTTCCGGTTTGACGATCGCCGGAGCAATGTTGTGCCTGAGCTTTACCCGGATGCCCATCTTCCAGACCATGGGCGTGCCGTGCGCCGTGGGCATGCTCGTTGCGGTCGCGGTCGCGCTCACGCTGGTTCCGGCAGTTCTGGCCGTCGGAAGTCGCTTCGGGCTATTCGACCCCAAGCGCATGATCGGGGTCCGTCGATGGCGACGGGTCGGCACGGCGATTGTCCGCTGGCCCGCGCCCATTCTCGTCGCGACATTAGCAGTCGCGCTGATCGGTCTAGTGACACTGCCGGGCTACAAAACGAGCTACAACGACCGGCTCTATATACCCAAAGACATTCCAGCCAATTTGGGGTATGCGGCCGCTGATCGGCATTTCTCCCAAGCGCGAATGATGCCCGAAATTCTGATGATCGAATCAAATCACGATATGCGCAATCCGGCAGATTTTCTGGTGCTGCACAAACTGGCCAAGGGAATTTTCCGGGTTCCAGGAATTTCTCGGGTGCAGGGCATAACCCGGCCCGAGGGAACACCGATTGAACACACTTCGATACCTTTCCTGATCAGCATGCAAAACGCGGCCCAGCTACAAAACATGAGGTATATGAAAGCCCGCATGAATGACATGCTCAAGCAGGCCGACACGATGGCCAGACAAATCGCGCTGATGAAGCGCATGTACGAATTACAGCAGCAGCTCACCGCCATTACTCACCACACGATCGGCGTGACAAAAGAAATGGCTGCCATTGTGGATGAGTTAAGAGGTCACATTTCGGATTTCGAAGATTTCTTCAGGCCAATTCGCAGTTACTTCTACTGGGAAAAGCACTGCTACGATATCCCAATATGCTCGTCGTTCAGGTCGGTATTTGACACACTCGACGGTGTCGATGAGCTCAGCGATAAAATGCATGAACTCGTGAAGGATCTGGACAAGATGGACGAGCTGCTGCCGCAGCTACTTCAGCAGTTCCCGCCGATGATCGCGATCACGGAGACCATGCGGACGATGATGCTGACGAACTACAGCACCATGTCCGGGACCTTAGGCGAGATGGACGAATACGAGCCAGAACGCCACCGCCATGGGACAGGCGTTCGACGCCGCCAAAAACGACGATTCCTTCTATCTGCCTCCGGAGGTTTTCCAGAACCCGGACTTCCAACGCGCGATGAATTCCTTCCTGTCTCCCGACGGGAAAGCGGCTCGATTCATCATTTCGCATCGGGGCGATCCCGCGACGCCCGAGGGCATAGCGCGTATCGATCAGATAAAGACGGCGGCCGAGGAGGCGCTCAAGACGACACCTCTGGAGGGCGCCAGGATCTATATCGCCGGCACCGCGTCGACCTTTAAGGACTTCCGAGACGGCTCCAACTACGATCTATTGATCGCGCTCGTTGGCGCGCTCTGCCTTATTTTCGTCATCATGCTCATCATCACGCGAAGTTTTGTGGCCGCACTAGTTATCGTGGGTACGGTGGCACTTTCGTTGGGTGCATCGTTCGGGCTGTCGGTGCTGATCTGGCAGTATATTCTGGGCATCAAATTGCACTGGATGGTGCTTCCGATGTCCGTGATCGTCCTTTTGGCGGTGGGGTCTGACTACAATTTGCTGCTGGTCTCCCGGATGAAAGAGGAAATAGCCGGCGGTATAAACACGGGTATCATCCGCGCAATGGGCGGCACCGGTAAGGTCGTGACGAACGCGGGGCTGGTGTTCGCTTTCACGATGGCCGCGATGCTGGTCAGCGATTTGCGGATTATCGGTCAGGTCGGTACCACCATCGGCCTGGGCCTGTTGTTCGACACCTTGGTCGTGCGCTCGTTCATGACACCGTCTATCGCCGCGCTGCTCGGACGTTGGTTCTGGTGGCCACAGACAGTTCGTCCGCGCCCGGCCAGTCAACTGCTTCGGCCTTTGGGACCGCGTCCGCTGGTACGGTCATTGCTGCTAAGGGAGGAGCACCGCGACGACGACGCGGTCACAACCGAGCTCCCGAGGCCGTCCGTCTAGGTTGGTCCTCGCCTACTAATCAGTACCGCCCACCTGCGGGCACCCGCCATGGAATACTCCCTACCGTGAGCCCACCTGCGATCGAGGTTGTTGGCCTTACGAAGACATTCAAGGGAGCCACGCCTGCGCTGTGTGACGTGAGCTTTTCGGTTCCGACCGGGACGGTGTGCGGCCTGCTCGGCCACAATGGCGCCGGCAAGACGACCACCATCAACATCCTGTCCACGCTGATCCGGCCGGACTCGGGCCACGCCGTCATCGCCGGGCACGACATCATCCGCCAGCCCGCCCAGGTACGTGCCAGCATCGGGATGGCCGGGCAGTTCACCGCGATGGACCCACTGCTCACCGGCCGGGAGAACCTGGTGTTGTTCGGCAGGCTGCGCGGCCTGCGTCGGCACCAGGCAAAGACTCGCGCCGACGAGCTGATCGAGCAGTTCGACCTCGTCGCGGCCGCCGACCGGCAGGTACACACCTGTTCCGGAGGCATGTGGCGGCGCCTCCACCTCGCCAGTGCCCTAGTGGTGCCGCCGAAGGTGCTTTTCCTCGACGAGCCGACCATTGGGCTGGACCCACGCAGCCGCCGCTACGTGTGGACCCTGGTGAGCTCGCTGGCCCAGCAGGACACCACCGTCCTGCTGACCACGCAGTACCTGGAAGAGGCCGACGTGCTAAGCGACTCGATCGTCGTCATCGACCACGGACAGGTGATCGCCAGCGGCACCGCCGAGGACCTCAAGCGCAGGGTGGGTACCAGCTACTGCCAAGTGACCCCGGCCAATCCGGCCGACCTGCCTCAGGTCGCGGCGGCGCTGACCGGGCTCAACGGGATCGACATCGACGCCGACACAAACTCGGTGTCGGTGTTCGCCCCCGACGGGGTGGCCACGTTTGGTGAGGTGTTTCGCCGGGTGGATGCGCTCGACATCGAACTCGTCGACATCTCGCTGCGCAAACCCTCGCTCGACGAGGCGTTCCTGCACCTCACCGAACGGACCGTCACCCAATCGTGAGCGCCCTGGCCGCCCTCACCGAACGTTCGCTGATGTCCGCGGCGCGCGACCGCGGGCTGATTTTCGAGATACTGTCACCCGTCGCGTACTTAGCGGGCTTCACCGTGGCGCTGCACGGCCTGATCGACACGGGCCGCATCACTTATTCGCAGTATCTGGTGCCCGCGGTGGTCGTCCAGGCGATGATCTTCGTCGCGCTGCTCACCGGGGACCGCGCGGCACATGATCGCCTGTGGGGGCTGGGCGAGCGGTTGGCGACGCTGCCGATCGCCGCGGCGGTCCCCGTGAGCGCTCGCATGGTGGCCACCCTGATCCGGGCCGCGCTCGCCCTCTCGGTGGCGATGGTCGCCGGCTATTTGTTCGGATTCCGGATGACCGGCGGAGGGGGCCATGCGCTGGTCTTCGTGCTCATCGCGTTGCTACTGTGCCTGGCCGTGGCGCTGGGCGCCGATGCGCTGGGGTCGAGTACGAGCAGTGTCCAGGGGGTCAGCCAGCTACTGATGATCCCCCAGCTGCTGCTGTTTATGATGTCCACCGGAATCGCTCCCGAGAAAACCTTTCCCGGCTGGTTGCGCCCGTACGTGCGCAACCAGCCGGTGTCACAGGTCGCCGAAACACTGCGCGGCCTGGCCACCGGGCATGTGGCGGCCGGCAACTTGGCGACCAGCCTGGCCTGGTGTCTGGGCATGGTGCTGGTCTTCGGCGCGATCACGTTACGGCTGCAGAGGCGGACCTAGTGATACCACAGGCCGGGATGCAAGGCTCGCTGCTGACCCAGAGCTGGGTGCAAGCCGGTCGACTCCTCACCGAGTGGCGGCGTAACCAAGCGTTGCTGACGGGGTCGCTGATCCTCCCTGTCTGCCTGCTGCTCGCCTACGAGGTGGTGCTGGACGAGCAGGTGCGTAAGGTCACCGGCGTCGAGAGCGTTTACGGCCTGGTCCCGGTGTGCGCGGTGCTGTCCGCGCTGTTCGGCGCCCTGACCACCTCGGCCGGCGTCGTGTGGGAGCGCGAGTCGGGGCTGCTCAGCCGGATGTGGGTGCTGCCGGTACACCGGGCAAGCGCGCTCACCGGACGGCTCACCGCCGAGGCCGTGCGCGCGCTCTTCGGGACGGTCCTGATCACCGCCCTCGGGGTGACAATGGGGCTACGCTTCACGCACGGCTGGCCCACGGCACTGGTGTACATTCTGATCCCGCCGATCGTGGTGGTCGGGTTCACGGCGCTGGTAGTGGCGCTGGGCATCCGCAGCAATGGCCGCACCGTCATGGCCTGCCTGGTGGGCGTGACCGTCTCGCTGGCGTTCGTCAATCCCGGTTTCACTCCAATGAGGCTGTTCCCGGACTGGCTTCGGCCATTGGTCCGCGTGCAACCGATGTCGCCACCCATCGAGTTGATGTGGGCACTGGCCCACGACGGCCCGCTCGTGTGGCCTGTGGCGATGACCCTCATCTGGACGATCGTGCTGCTCGCGGTGTTCATTCCAATGGCCGTGCGCGGCTACCGGCTCGCCGCCGAGTCCAGCGCCTGAGAGGCGTTTCGGCACCGCTATCCGCGCCCGGGGTGATAGGCACGACACATGGGGATCCTGGCGAGCGGGGGCCAGAATAGCAAGTCAGCCCGCAACGGCGCCCGGCTCGCTGTACGGCGCCCCGAACTCGGTCACCGGCTGGAAGCCGCGTTTCCGGGCTTTCGCGGCGGCCTGCCTGAGCAGGGCGCCGATTGCCACGAACCCAGCATGGTCGGTCACCACAAACGGTGACAACAGCCGGTTGTGCACGAATGCGAATGCCAGGCCGGTCGCGGGATCGGCCCAGCCGAGTGAACCGCCCAGCCCGGCGTGACCGAAGCCTGGCATCACGTTCAGGATCGGCACGCTGTGGTAGCCCAGGTGGAAACTCATTGGGATCACGAGGTTCCGGTCCGGTCGAAGGTCCCGCCGGCCGGTCAGACCCGCAACCAGTTCCCGCGACAGGAACTGGGTGCCGTCGATCTCGCCATGGTTGGCGATCGCACCGTACATCCGCGCCAGCGCGCGGCCCGTCACTACCCCGTTGGCTGCCGGCATCTCGGCGTCCAGCAACGGAGTATCACCTTGGACGGCCGCTATGATGCCCCTGCAGTACATGGAGCGGAATGCGCCGGACAGCTGATTGGCGATCTTATGTGTCACATAGTCGACGACCGGATTGCCGGCGATGCTCTGCGGCATGATGATCTCGGGGACCCGGGTGGGCGCTTCGGCCGGTGGCCGGCCCAGATGAAAGCCGTCAGTACCCAACGGCTCGGCCAGCTCCTCGCGGAACAGCGCACGCATACCCTTTCCGGTGACGGCCCGGGCAAGCCCGGACATCAGCCACCCGTAGGTCAGCGCGTGGTATGCCGGTTTGCCCAGCAGGCGTCCCGGAGCCGCCGCTGCCAGCCGCTCTTCCATCCCGAGGTGATCCAGCAAGTGGTCCATGGTGGCGCCGCGCAAACCCGACAAGCCGGCCTGGTGCGTCATCACCTCACGCACGGTGAGGCCCGCCTTGCCGTTAGCTGCGAACTCCGGCCAATACTCAGCAACGGGAGCGTCGTAGTCGATCAGCCCTCGGTCGACGAGCCGGTGGATGACCGTGGAGGCCATCCCTTTGGTCGCCGAGAACACCATTGGGGCGGTGTCCGCCGACCAGGGCACGTGGCCGCGCCGGTCGGCCCAACCTGTCCACACGTCGACGGCGGGTTGGCCGTCGAGATACACCGCCAGTGCCCCGCCGCCAAACCGGCGCGCGGGGAACATGCTGGAAAAGGCACGAATGACGCAAGCAAAGTTCGAGTCCGCCGCGCCGAACACACGATGGCCTGCGTCAGGGGCATCGTGGGGAGGGACCGCGCCGCGATCGACTCGGGTTTCCACCGTCACGCTTTCGAATTTACTTGGATTTCACATAGCCCAAGGGCAAACACAGATTAATTTACCTATCCGTTAGCCTGACGCGGCCGACAATATTTGCTGGGCCGCCAGCGCGGGAGTCAACTCCCCCGCCCGGACCTGCCGCTCCACCTCGGCGCGGATCTTGCGCACCGCGGGGTTGGACAGCACCCGGTCCAGGACCATGTCGCGGACCATCTGCCAGGTCCAGTCGACTTGCTGGGCCCGCCGGCGCGCTTCGAACTCTCCGGCGTCGGTGAGCACCTGGCGATGACGCTCGATAGCGTCCCACAGCTCTGTCAGGCCGGTCCCCTCCACCGCGCTCATGGTGAGAACCGGCGGCCGCCAAAGTGTTTCACGCGGGTGGATCAATCTGATCACCGCGGACAGGTCCCGCGCGGCTAACCGCGCCTCGGTTAAGTGCTCCCCGTCGGCCTTGTTAACCACTACGACGTCGGCCAGCTCCAGCACGCCTTTTTTGATGCCTTGCAACTGATCACCGGTGCGCGCCAGGGTCAACAAAACGAAGGTATCGACCATATTGGCCACCGCCACCTCGGACTGACCGACGCCGACGGTTTCGATCAGGATCACGTCAAACCCGGCGGCCTCCAGCAGCACGATGGTTTCCCGAGTTGCCTTTGCCACCCCGCCCAGCGTCCCCGACGTTGGCGAAGGCCGGACATATGCATCGGGGTGTACCGCCAGCTGCGACATCCGGGTCTTGTCGCCGAGAATCGATCCGCCAGTACGGGTCGACGACGGGTCGACTGCCAGCACCGCCGCCCGGTGGCCCTTTTCGATCAGATGCATGCCGAGCGCCTCGATGGTGGTGGACTTTCCCACCCCTGGGACTCCGGTGATGCCCACGCGATGGGAGTTTCCAGATTCCGGCAGCAATGCCAGCAGCAGCTGCTGCGCCTGCTCGCGATGGTCGACGCGGGTGGACTCCAGCAGGGTGATGGCCCGCGCCAGCGCCGCACGATCGCCGCTGCGCACAGCCGCGGCTAACCGGTCGACGGTGTCGTCTGCGTTGTTGCGTGGATCGGGTGCCATCTAGTCCAACGTGTACCCCCGCCGCTCGGCGAGCTTGTGCAGCAAGCCGATTGCGGCGTCGGCGATCACCGTCCCGGGCGGGAAGATGGCGGTGGCCCCGGCGGCGTACAGCTCGTCGAAGTCACCGGGCGGGATGACGCCGCCGACCACGATCATGATGTCGGGCCGACCCACCTCGGCCAGCACGTCGCGCAGGGCCGGTACCAGCGTCAGGTGTCCGGCGGCCAACGAGGACACGCCGATCACATGCACGTCGTTGTCGGCGGCCTGGCGGGCCACCTCCTCGGGCGTGGAGAACAGCGCTCCGACGTCGACGTCGAACCCGATGTCGGCGAACGCCGTCGCGATCACCTTCTGGCCGCGGTCGTGCCCGTCCTGGCCCATCTTGGCCACCAGAATCCGGGGCCGGCGACCGTCGGCCTCGGCGAACTTCTCGGCTAATTCGGTAGCGGTTGCGATGTTGGTGGCCTTTCCGGCTTCGTCGCGGTAGACCCCGGAGATAGTACGGATCTCTGCCTGATGGCGCCCGTATACCTTCTCCAGCGCGTCGGAGATCTCCCCCACCGTGGCCTTGGCCCGGGCCGCGTCAATGGCCAGCGCCAGCAGATTATTGCCCAGTCCGTCCTTCCCGGCGCGGCCGTGGGCGGCAGCGGCACGAGACAGCTCGGCCAAGGCGGCGTCGACCGCCGATTGGTCCCGGTTCGCCCGCAGCTCTTGCAGTTTGGCCAGCTGCTCGGCGCGCACCCGGCTGTTCTCGACCTTGAGTACCTCGATCTCCTGGTCCTCGTCGACCTGGTACTTATTGACCCCGACCACCGGCTGCTGACCGGAGTCGATGCGCGCCTGAGTGCGCGCGGCGGCCTCCTCGATGCGCAGCTTGGGGATGCCCTCGCTGATGGCCTGGGCCATGCCACCGTATTCGGCGATCTCAGCCATATGGGCGCGGGCCCGCTCCGCCAGGTGATGGGTCAGCCACTCCACGTAATACGAGCCGCCCCACGGGTCGATCGGCCGGGTGGTGCCCGACTCCTGTTGCAGGACCAGCTGGGTGTTGCGCGCGATCCGGGCGGAGAAGTCGGTGGGCAGCGCCAGCGCCTCGTCCAGCGCGTTGGTGTGCAGCGACTGGGTGTGACCCTGGGTCGCGGCCATTGCCTCGATGCAGGTGCGGGCAACGTTGTTGAATGCGTCCTGGGCGGTCAGCGACCAGCCTGAGGTCTGGGAATGTGTGCGCAGGGACAGCGATTTGGGATTCTTAGCACCGAACCCGGCGACTAGTTCGCTCCACAGCAGCCGGCCGGCCCGCAGCTTGGCGACCTCCATGAAGAAGTTCATCCCGATGCCCCAGAAGAAGGACAGGCGAGGCGCGAAGGTGTCGATGTCCAGGTCGGCGTCCAGGCCCGCCTTGATGTAGTCGACGCCGTCGGCCAGGGTGTAGGCAAGCTCCAAATCCGCTGTGGCACCGGCTTCTTGGATGTGGTAGCCGGAGATCGATATGGAGTTGAACTTCGGCATCTTGGCGCTGGTGTAGGCGAAGATGTCGGAGATGATGCGCATCGACGGCTTGGGCGGATAGATGTAGGTGTTGCGCACCATGAATTCTTTGAGGATGTCGTTCTGGATGGTGCCGGCCAGTTTCTCCGGTGGCACGCCCTGCTCCTCGGCAGCCACCACGTACAACGCCAGAATCGGCAGCACGGCACCGTTCATCGTCATCGACACCGACACCGCCGACAGGTCGATCCCGTCGAACAATTGCCGCATGTCGAGGATGGAATCGATTGCCACGCCAGCCATTCCGACGTCGCCCTGGACGCGGGGATGGTCGGAGTCGTAGCCGCGGTGGGTGGCCAGGTCGAAGGCCACCGACAGGCCCTTCTGGCCGGCGGCGAGGTTGCGGCGGTAAAACGCGTTGGAGTCCGCGGCGGTGGAGAACCCGGCGTATTGGCGAATAGTCCACGGCTGGTTGACATACATCGTCGGGTACGGGCCGCGCACGAAGGGCGGCTCGCCCGGGAAACTGTTCAACGGATAACCGTCGGCCTCGGCGGCAGCACGGTCGGCGGCGATGTACACCGGTTTGACATCAATGCCTTCCGGCGTATGCCACAGCAGCTGATCGGGCGTGTACCCCTGCGCTGAGGCGGCCGTGGCGACATGTTTTTCCACCGCGGCTTCGGTGGGCGGCTGCACTTCGCGATCGCTGTGCAGCGGGACATCGGAGAAATTGCCAATGACAGATGTGCTGGTCGTCATAGCGGCTACGCTCCCAATCGGGTGAGCAGATTCGACAAGGCTTCGACCGCATTGATTTTCGCGGTGAGAAACTCATCCGGCCGGTGCCCGGCGTCCCCCAGTGCCGTCTCGGGTCCCGCCAGGTAAACCCTCGATACACCGGCGCTTCGGGCCGCCTCCACAATGTCTGCGGCCTCGTCCCGGTAACGCTTGTCGGTGCCGCAGATAACCGCCACGGTCGGCGACCCCGCGTTCGAGACGGCCGCAGCCATACCGGCGGCATCGACTGACCCCGGGTTGAGCGCCTCGATGCCACCCGACGCCAGCAGGTTCGCCGCGAACGTCGCCCGAATGTTGTGCTCGGCCAACGGGCCCAGCGGCAGCAACAGCGCCTGCGGACGTGAACCGGTACGAGCCAGGTAGACGTCGGAACGGTCCCGCAGCGCCTCGAACTCGGCGGCATAGCGCACCAGCTTACCCGCGGCGGGCGGCGACACCGGCGAATCACTTTGCGGCAGAGGTGGTTCGGCCAGGTCCGGATATTCGTTGACGCCGGTGATCGCGGTGCGACGATGCGCGATGTCGTCGGCGCGTCGTGCGGCTATGTCGGCGATCTGGTCGGCGACGTAGTCACGGGCTTCGGCGAATCCGCTCCTGCCCTCGATAGCCTGGAAATGCTGCCAGGCCTGCTGAGCCAACTGCTGCGTGAAGTCCTCGACAAACCACGACCCGCCGGCCGGGTCCAACACCTGGCCCACGTGTGACTCTTCCAACAGCAGCAGCTGGGTGTTGCGGGCGACCCGGCGCGCAAAGCTGGTCGCCACGCCGGGAAAACCGCCCGGGATCACCACGTCGAACGGGAACACCAGCACGGTGTCGGCGCCGCCGACGCCCGCGCCGAAAGCGGCCAGCGTGCCGCGCAGCATGTTCACCCACGGGTCGCGCTGGGTCATCATCGGCAGCGATGTCTCCGCGTGGAGGACGGCCGCGCCACCCTCCGGGTCGCCGACGACTTCGGCGACCCGCGCCCACAGTTGGCGCGCGGCCCGCATCTTGGCGATCGTCATGAACTGATCGTCGTCGGCAGCCAGCCGGAAGCTGATTTGCCGTAACGCCTCGCCGACCGCGATCCCGGATGCGGTGAGCACCCGCAGGTAGGCCACCGCGGCCGCGACGCTGCCGGCAAGCTCCCATGACGCGTTGGCACCCAGATTGTGAAAAGCAGGCCCGTCTACGGTGATCGCCCGCACGCCGCGCTGTCCGGCTACCCGCGTTGCGACGGCGACCACGTGCTCCATCGACGGCGACCCCCGGCCGCTGAGCTTGGCGGTCAGCGGGTCGGCCCCCAGGTCGATCGACACGGTGTTGCGCTTGTCTGATAGCTGGTCCACCAGAGCCAGCAGGGCATCGCAGGCCGCGGGGTAGTCGGCGCCTGCGTCGAGAATCACCGGCGCCAGGTCCAGGTACACGCCCGAGAGCAGCTTCTCGAGCTCACCCGGCGGCACCCCGGACTCTCCCACCCGGATCAGCAGCGCGCTGACCCCGTCGGCGAGCGCGGCCAGCACCGCTGCGTTGGCGTCACCGGCGGCGCCTCCGGTGGCGGGAAACGCCTCGGCAACCTTCCAGCCGGAATTGACGTCACGCAACGTTTCGCCGCCACGCACGTAGGGCCACTCGCCCGGCAGCGGCGGCTCCGGCAGCTGGTCGAACGCGGTGTAAAGCGCCCGGATGGCGAACCCCTCATAGGTCGGGGTATCCAGCAGCCGCTCGGGTTGCTCGCCCAACTCGGCGGGGTCCTTCCGGATGCTCTTGGAAAGCAGACCGGCGACCGCACTGCGCCAACGCCCGCGAACCTGTTCTAGGTCGGCGAGCTCGGGTACATCAATGGACACCGACTGCTCCCTTTTCCCAGCAATTGGCAACGTTGCTTCCGGGACACCACTTGCTAATCAGGCTAATTGAAAGAGCTCGCCGCTAAAAAACGGCGAGGTGCGGCGATCGAGGCAGGTCCGTGGCGAATCGCCAGCCATGAGAAACGAGTTATTCATCTAGGCCCCGTAGCCTTAGAAGCCGTGACGGGCTCCGCCACCTGCAAAATCACCGACACGCTGCACGATCTTGCCGGCGCGATCGGCATGGCTGCGCGTCAGGTGTCTCGGCCGCGGATCATCGGGACAGTGGTCGGCATCACAGTCCTGGTAGCAGTGGCGTCGCTGGCTCCGCTGCCCACCCCGGTCCAGCTACGTGACTGGGCAGAATCGGTGGGCCCGTGGTTCCCGTTGGCGTTTTTGATTGCGCACATCGTTGCCACGGTGGTGCCGGTCCCGCGCACCGCGTTCACCCTGGCCGCCGGGCTGCTGTTCGGCCCGGTGTTGGGTATTGCTATCGCGGTGGTCGGCAGCACCACCAGCGCGATGATCGCGATGCTGCTGGTGCGCGCTGCCGGGTGGCGGCTGAACCGCTTGGTTCGCCATCGATCGGTCGACGCGGTGGACCAGCGCTTACGGCAACGGGGCTGGCTGGCCATCTTGTCGCTGCGGTTGATTCCCGCCGTGCCGTTTTCGGCGCTCAACTACGCCGCGGGTGCGTCGGCCGTACGGGTGCTGCCTTATACGTTGGCTACGCTGGCAGGCTTGCTGCCCGGCACCGCCGCCGTGGTGATCCTTGGCGACGCGCTCGCCGGTGATGTCAGCCCGCTGCTGTACCTGGTTTCGGCGTGCACGGGCGCCTTGGGACTGGCGGGACTGATCGTCGAGATCCGCCACTACCGGCAGCATCACCACCGCACCCGCCAACATCACCACGGCGCGCCGCACACCACCTCGCCCGGCGACGAGCCTGCCCCCGAGCCAGCCATCATCAGCTGACCGGCCGCAGCGGTTGAGCGCGCCACCGGTTGCCTGAAAGATCTACCTAATGGTGAGCGTCTGCGCGCTGGAGGCTGCGAGTTGGGGCTCGTACTCTTCGCCGACTCGCACCATCCTGCTCCTGCTCGGGACCATAGCGTCTGTGACGATCGCAGTCTTGCCCTTCCTGCTCGATCGGATCAAGCGGCGTCGCGAGCCGAAGGAGGGCCTGTTCGCCGGAACGGATATGCGGCACACGCCGCCACAACGTCCGAGAATGCATACCTCGTTGCTGGCGATCGCGGCGCTGTTCAGCGCTGCCGCACTTGTGGCAGCCCTCTGCCTGCCGCCCAAGGATGCCGGCCCGGCGCAAGAACCCGCGCCGTCGCCCGTTCTATCGCCCATCGCCTTGCCTGCGGCAAGTGCCATTGGCCCCGGTGCGGGCATCTACGTCGACTACGCCGACAGTTCCGGCGGAATGGGCTGCACCGCCGGGTTTTTGGTGCGCACCAGCGCGGGGCAGACCGGTGTTCTTACCGCTGGTCACTGCAACCGACCTGGCGAACCCAGCAAGGTGACGATGAACCTTGCTGGGATCCTCCCCTACGCGACGCTTGGCACGTTCAGCCAGACGGTCAGCGAGGGAGTTCGCACCGAACAACACGACATCGGCCTGATCTTGCTCGACGGCGACAATGTCCCCCAGACTTCGGCCATCGCCGCCTCGCTGCCCGTCTCCGGTGTCGCAACCGAACTTCAGATCGGCCAGCAGCTGTGCAAGTTCGGCATGAGCAGCGGTGAGGCCGAATGCGGAGAGATCCTGAATGTCACCGACAGCAAGGTCACGTTTTTGGCGACTGGCCAATGCGGTGATTCCGGCGGCCCGGTCTATCTCACCCAAAGCGACGGCACCGCCAGCGCGGTCGGCATTGACATCCGAGGTGGCGATCCCAACAACCCCGACGCCGGGTGCTCGGCCCCAGCCAAATTTTCCGTCGCCGAGCTAGTGCAGCCCTGGCTGGACAAGTGGAACCTCACCGCCGTCATCACCCAACCAGTCGGGTCACGCTGAGGTTCGCCAGCGCTAGTCCGCGCGCTGAGTTCTGGCGAGGTCGCGAGCCTCCTTCGGGCTCTCGACCAAGAGCCCCGACCCCGGCAGCCGCTTGCCGGCCCGCAGCGCCCGCATCTATGCGGCCGGCTTGGGCTTCCCGGGCTGCCGGGCCTGAAAGGATGGCAAAGATGTCAGAAACACAATCCCCGTCCCCATTCGCCAGGATCGGCGGGCGGCTGCTGCGGTCGCGTCGTCTCATGCGCGCACCAATCTGGATCTACAAGGCCCGCGCGGGCGCGCTGTTCGGCTCACGCATCCTGATGCTCGAGCACATCGGACGCAAGTCGGGCGATCCGCGCTATGCCGTGTTGGAAGTTGTCGATCACCCCACCCCAGACACCTACGTCGTCGCCTCCGGCTTCGGCCGAAAAGCCCAGTGGTTCCGCAACGTTCAGGCCAACCCGCGGGTGCGTGTCTATGCCGGCGGCCATACGCCCAGACGCGCCACCGCGCGCGTCCTCGACCAACAAGAAACCGACCACACGCTGGCCGCCTATCGCAGCCGTCATCCCCGAGCCTGGGAGCAGATGCGGCCGGTGCTGGAGGAGACGCTCGGCGCTCCGATCACCGACACCGAAACCCCGCTGCCGATGGTCGAGTTGCGTCTGGACTAGCGCCGGTCCGGGCCCTTCACCGTCATTACCGCGAACGTCGCCAGGAACGTCGCGGCCGGAAGGGCATTGACAACCTTGTCCCGTGCCCGGATGTGCGCGCCCACTGCCAAGACGAAATACAGCGTCAGCATCGCCGTCGTCAGCCTCGCCAACGCCGGAAACCAGCTAACCGACAGCAAGCCGATCGCGGCGGCAGCCTTGACCACCGGCAGGACGGGGCGAACGCTGTCCGGAATTCCCAGATCGTCCAGAGGTTTTTTTGATCGGAGCCACCTGGATGCGCACACGCCACCGCGTCGACGGCATGGAATGCGGCAAGGCCCGCATAAGTCTTCGGTGAAGTCAAAACGCTCATCCGGCAATCCTATTGGGTCAGCTCCGGCGGTGTCCCCGTCGCGCCGTCCACCGGCTGGCGGGCTATCGCCTCGGCCTTGGCCACCGCCTGGGCGATCGCAGGGTCGGTCTCGGTGGAGAACCAGTCGGCGACATCGGCATCGTCGGTGTCGGCAGCGTGCTTGGGCACGTCGTCGACCGGCGATGGCTGGAACCGGAACACCCCGTCCTCACCCGGGGTGCCCAGAAGTTTGGTGAACCCCTGCAACGCCGCGCTGAAGTCGCTGGGCACCACCCACACCTTGTTGGCGTCACCGCGCGCCATCTCCGGCAGCATCTGCAGGTACTGGTAGGCCAGCATCTCCGGGGTGGGCCTGCCGGCCTTGATCGCGGCGAACGTCTTCTCGATGGCCTTGGCCTGCCCCTGCGCCCGCAGATAGGCCGCAGCGCGCTCACCCTGAGCGCGCAGCATCCGAGACTGCCGTTCGGCCTCGGCGGCCAGGATCGCGGCCTGCTTGGCGCCCTCAGCGGCCAGGATCTGCGCCTGCTTCTGGCCCTCGGCTTCTTTGATCGCCGCCTCTCGCATACCTTCGGCGGTCAAGATCATCGCCCGCTTCTCCCGGTCGGCCTTCATCTGCTTTTCCATCGAGGCCTGAATCGACGGAGGCGGGTCGATGCTGCGCAACTCCACCCGGGCCACCCGCAGGCCCCAGCGGCCGGTCGCCTCGTCGAGCACGCCGCGCAACTGGCCGTTGATCTTGTCGCGGGAGGTCAGGGTCTGCTCCAGCGTCATACCGCCGACGACGTTGCGCAGCGTGGTCGTGGTGAGCTGCTCGACCCCGATGATGTAGTTGCTGATTTCGTAGACCGCCGCCTGCGGAACGGTGACCTGGAAGTAGACCACCGTGTCGATGTTGAGGGTCAGGTTGTCCTCGGTGATCACCGGCTGCGGCGGGAACGACACCACCCGCTCCCGCAGGTCGACCCGGGCGCGGATGCGATCGATAAAAGGCACCAACAAGGTCAGCTGCCCGCTGACCGTGCGGCTGTATCGACCCAGCCGTTCGATCACCGCGGCCTCGGCCTGCGGTATCAGCGCAACCGACTTGGCCACCACGACGATGGCGAATATCACCAGGACGGCCAGCAACACCAGACCGGCAATTGCACCACCTTGCATCGGAGTTCCTCTCTCTCGCAGCGTCTCTCGCAGCCGTTATAGGTTCCTAAAGACCACCCTTAAAGACCACCGCCGTCGCGCCGTCGATGTGTACGACGGTCACCGACTCGCCTGGTTCGTAGACGTCGCCGTCGTTCAGCGGACGTGCCGTCCACACCTGGCCGTCAAGCTTCACCTGGCCCTCATCGCGGGTAACCCGATCGAGCACCAACGCGTTCTTGCCCTCCAGCGCCTTGATTCCCATCTGCGGGCTTCTGGCAGGTGTCAGTCGCCGCACCAGCGCAGGCCGAACCAGCACCAGCAGCAGAACCGAGACGATCAAGAACACCGTCCCGTCGGCCCAGACCGGCCAATCCGTCAGCCAGCTGGTTGCCGACGCGGCCAGCGCACCGCCGCCGAGCATCAACAAGAACATATGGCCGCTGAGCGCTTCCGCACCGGCAAGTACCAGCGCGAATATGAGCCAAATCACCGCGGCGGGCATGCGGCCAGAATACGCGCGATCGGCCTTTGCCGGACCAAGCAACTACACTGCGAGGTCATGTGGTGTCCCAGTGTTTCGCTGTCCCTGTGGGCCAACGCATGGCTCGCAGACAAGGCCGCGCCCGACGACGTCTTGGACGCGTTATCTGTTTGGGCACCAAAACAATCGGTCACCGCGTATGATGCTGTCGCCGCGGGCCACACCGGACTGCCCTGGCCCGATGTCCACGACGCCGGAACGGTCTCGTTGTTACAGACGTTGCGTGCTGCGGTGGGCCGGCCGGCGGTGTCGGGATCTGGTGGTCGGTTGCGCGGGACCATCAACGTGGTATTGCCGGTGCCCGGCGACGTGCGCGGGCTGGCCGCGGGAACGCAGTTCGAGCATGATGCCCTGGCCGCGGGCGAGGCGGTAATCATCACCAACCCCGACGATCCCGCCACTGCCGTCGGGCTGGTCCCCGAGTTCTCCTACGACGATCTCGAGCAGGCCGCCGACGAGGAGGCCGGCTTACCCGAATTGTGTGCGTTGTCATGGACGGTGTACTCACTGCCCGGCGCACCCGTGTTCGACCACCATGAGCTCGGCGATGCCGAATACACGCTGCGCTCAGCCGTGCGCTCGGCCGCCGATGCACTCGGCGCCATCGGCCTGGGATCCGCCGCATCCGACATCGACGATCCGCGGGGACTCGTCGAGCAGCTACTGGAATCCGCACGGCAACACCGCATTCCCGACCATGCGCCGACGCGGGCATTGCGGGTGCTGGAAAACGCCGCGCACGTCGACGCGATCATCGCGGTCAGTGCCGGGCTCAGTCGATTCTCTAACTCCGATCGGCCCCCGCAAGCGGGTGGGGTCCCCGCTCCGCAGGGGAGTACGCCCATCTCGGGCGGCCCGGTGGCCAGGCTGGAGCCGATCGGAACGCAATCATCCTCGGAGGCTCGGATCGCCAGCGATGCGCTGCGACCGCTGAGCGCGGTGGTGCGTTCGGCGCGGATGGCCGCGGTCAGCGCGATCCTGCACTCGGCCTGGGCCGACTGAGTCGCTCACTGATCAAAGCCGGGATCTTCGGCCGCAACACAGTGCGGCGGACGGCATGGCTCGCCGTTGATGCTGGCGAGGCAGCCCGGCACCGGATCGGGGCCACTCACCCGAGCGGGTGCTTGGCCGTAGCGGAGTTCGTCGATCAAGCCCGCGGCCAGCCGGGCGAATCGCCGATCAGCGTTGGGCGTCGCAGCCCGGGCAAAGGCCATCCCTGCTGTCTCGGCTTGTGATCGCAACTCGTGGTCGAGATCCCACACCACTTCGATATGGTCGGCGACAAACCCGATTGGGCAGACGATGACGGCTTTGGTGCCGGCGGTGGCCAGCGTCGTGAGATGGCCAGCGACATCAGGTTCTAGCCACGGAACTTGCGGCGGACCCGATCGCGACTGCCAGGCAAGGTCGTAATCGGCATATCCGGCGGCCGCCGCGACCAGCCTTGTGGCATAAGCGACTTGGCGGCTGTAGAGCTTGGGACCGCAGCGCTGGTCTGCGGCCACCGGGACCGAATGTGCGGTGAACACCAGCCGCGCGTCGCCGCGCAGTCCGGCGGGCAAAGTATCGGCGGCTGCGGCGATGGCGCCGGCGAACATCTCGACAAAGAGCGGGTGGTCGAAGTAGGGCCGCAATTTGACCAGCTCGGGTGCGTCCGGCCCGGTCACCCGACGGGCCCGGGCAATGTCTTCGACATACTGCGTGCAGCTGGAGTAACCGCTCCACGCCGACGTGGTGAATACCGCGGCACGACGAATACCGTTGTCTCGCATCGTCGTAACGGTTTCTTCGACGTAGGGTTCCCAGTTGCGGTTGCCGAAATACACCGGCAGGTCCAGGCTGCGGTCCCCCAGCTCGGCGCGCAACTGGGTGATCAGCGCCAGGTTGATCCGGTTAATCGGCGACACCCCACCGAAATGCATGTAGTGCTCGGCGACGTGGTCGAGTCGTTCCGGCGGCACATTCCGGCCCCGGGTGACGTTCTCCAGGAACGGCCGCACCTGCTCGGGCCCTTCCGGGCCCCCGAAGGACAACAACAGGACGGCATCGAATTCCATTGCTTTCTACAGCAATTGGGTGCTGGCGCCGCCGTCGGCGAAGATGATGGTCCCGGTGGTGGCCGGCAGCCACTCGGAGAGCAACGCGCACACCGTCTTGGCGACCGGCGTCGCGTCCTTCATGTTCCAGCCCAGCGGTGCGCGCTGGTCCCAGCCTTCCTCGAGCAGCTGTATCTGAGCGCCGGCCTCGTCGCCCAGCGCGCCGCCGACGATCGCGCTCATCGCCAGCGTCCGGATCGGGCCTGCGGCAACGAGATTCGAGCGCACACCGTACTTGCCGGCCTCACGGGCCACGAACCGGTTCACCGACTCCAGCGCGCTCTTGGCCACGGTCATCCAGTTGTAGGCCGGCATCGCACGGCGTCGGGTCGAAATCCATGCCGACAATGGAACCGCCGGGGTTCATGATCGGCAGCAGCGCCTTGGCCAGCGAGGCATACGAGTACGCCGAGATGTGGATGCCCTTGGCGACATCCTGGTAAGGCGCATCGAAGAACGGGTTGATGCCCATCCCGCTCTGCGGCATGAATCCAATCGAATGCACCACGCCGTCAAGCTTGTTGCCCTCGCCGATCACTTCTGTTACCCGCTCGGCGAGCGTGTCCAGATGCTTCTCGTTCTGCACGTCGAGTTCGATCAGCGGGGCCTTCTCCGGCAGCCGGTCGGCGATGCGCTGGATCAGCCGCAACCGGTCGAATCCGGTCAGCACCAGTTCGGCCCCCTGCTCTTGGGCCACCCGCGCGATGTGAAACGCGATCGACGAGTCGGTGATGATCCCGCTGACCAGGATCCGTTTGCCTTCGAGCAGTCCTGCCATATCCGTCCTTAGCGTTTGGGTGTCGTGGGGTCGTCTCAGTGACCCATGCCGAGCGCCGCCGTCGACCGGAATCACCGCACCCGAGATGTATCCGGCGTCCTCGGACGCCAGGAAGCTGACAGCACCGGCGACTTCCTCGACTTTGCCGATGCGGCCCAACGGAATCGCCTGCTGCGCCATTTCCTGGTACTTGGGTTCCATGGCACGGGTCATCTCGGTGTCGATGAAACCGGGGGCCACCACGTTGGCGGTGATGGACCGCGACCCCAGCTCGCGGGTCAGCGACCGGGCCATCCCGACGAGCCCCGCCTTGGACGCGGCGTAGTTCGCCTGGCCGGGCAAACCGGTCAGGCCGACCACGGATCCCATGAAGATGTAGCGCCCGAACCGCTGTTTGATCATGTTGCGCGACGCCCGCTTGGCGACTCGGAAGACGCCGGTCAGGTTCGCGTCAATGACCTTCTGGAACTGCTCCTCGCTCATCCGCATGATCAGCATGTCGGAAGTGACGCCGGCATTGGCCACCAACACCTCCACCGGGCCCTGCTGCTCTTCGACGGTTTTGAAGGCGGCGTCGATGGCGTCGTAGTCGGTGACATCGCACTCCACGCCGGACAACCCCTCAGGGGGGCCGGACGTCCGGTGGGTCACCGTCACCCGGTGCCCATCGGCGGCGAGCCGGCGCGCCACGGCCAGCCCGATCCCTCGGTTGCCTCCGGTGACCAGGACTGAACGGGACACAAATGCCGGTCTGCCCCAATTGGGGGCATTTTCGGCGGTGTTCTCGGTGGCTGTGTCAGTCACCCCGTCAACCTATCGCCTCAGCTCGGCCGCGCTGCAATCGGCTCATCGCGAGCTGGGGGCACCACCCGCTTGCGGGGGAAACGCCAGTGGGAAAAATCAGGCGTGGATTTCGCAGTGGCGTTACGCTGGCGCGGCCCGGCAGAACGTTAGGTCGGCAATCGGCGGTTGATCAGCAGCGCCGCCAGCGCTGCCAGCGCCAACACCAGCGCACCCAGCCGCAGCCAGCCCACGCTCGCATCACCTTTGATCGTCTCGTAGCCGATCTGCTGCTGCAACGACGCGTAGACGGCTTTCAGCTCCGCCAGGCTCGCGGCGTTGTAGGCATTTCCGCCCGAGAGCTGGGCCACCTTCTTGAGCGTCTCGTCGTCGACCGGCACTGGCTGGCGCTGATCGTTGATCTCGACGAAGCCGTACGGCGTGCCGAACGAGATCGTCGAGATCGGCACGCCCTGGTCCTTGGCGGTGCGCGCCGCGGTGAAGGCGCCCTTGGGGTTGTCCGGGTTGGTCGGCATCGTCTCCTTGCCGTCAGAGAACAGCACGATGCGCGCCGGCGGCGGTGTATCGCCGCCACCGATCACCGCGCCGACCGTGGCGATGGCCTGCAAAGCAGTGAAGATGCCTTCTCCAGTGGCGGTGCGGTCGGCGAACTGCAACTTGTCCAGCGCGTTCTTGGTCGCCTCCCGGGTGGTTGTCGGTGACACCAGCACCGTCGCGGTCCCCGCATAAGCGATCAGTCCAAGGTTGATTCCCGGGGTCAGCTCGTCGGCGAACTGCTTTGCGGCCTCCTGCGCGGCCGCCATGCGGTTGGGTGCGACATCGGTGGCACGCATCGACTGCGACACGTCGATCACCAGCATCACCACCGCGCGGTTGCGTGGAATCCGAATGTCGTTGGTCGGCCCCGCCATCGCGATGGTGAACAACACCAAAGCCGCCACCAGCAGGATCGCCGGCACGTGCCGCCATCTAGAAGGCCGCTTGGGGGCGACGCTTTCCAGCAGCTCCATGTTGGCGAAACGCAGCATCCGCCGCTGCCGCGCCAACTGCATCAGGACGTACATCGCGGCTAACCCGAATACGACCAGCAGGAAAAGGAAGAACCACGAGTGTTCGAAGCCGGACAGCGACATCGGGCCGAGCAATGGCAGTGTCATAACAGAACCGTCTTGGTGTGTATGCCCGCCGGTGTCACTGCCGCCCTGCCAGTGCCCCGCGCCGGCGGGACTCGACGAAACGGACGATGTCGGCGATCCAGTCGCGGTCGGTGCGAAGTGTCAGCACCGGGGCTCCGCAACTGCGGATGGTGCGGGACACGTCGGCGCGGTGCGCCGCAGCGGCCTTGGCGAAATCGTCACGCAGCTGGGCATCGATGGTGAACTCGCGAGTGACTCCGGATTCGGCGTCCTGCAGTACGACATCGCCGATATCAGGTAGTTCGACATCCCGGGGATCGAGGACCTCGATGGCCAGCACCTCGTGCCGGGCCGCAATCGCCCGCAGCGGACGCATCCAGTTGATCGGGCCGAGGAAGTCGCTGATGATCACCGCCATTCCGCGGCGGCGTTCCGGACGGCGCAGTGCGTCGATGGCCGTCGCCAGATCCCCGCGCACCCCGACCGGCGCCCTGGGCGTGGTGGCGATGGCGCGCAACAGCGTCTGCTCATGCTGGCGTCCGGAGCGTGCCGGCACCCGGGTCATCGTCACGCCGTTGGCGATCAGCGCGCCGAGCCGGTTGCCGCCACCGCTGTTGAGGTATGTGATCGCGGCCGCGGCCGCCACCGCCAGGTCACGTTTCTCGCACACCGTGGTGCCAAAGTCCAGGCTGGCCGACATGTCGACCACCAACCAGGTCTCCAGTTCGCGGTCGGCGATCATCTGCCGGACATGCGGGTGCATGGTGCGTGCGGTGACGGCCCAGTCCATCCGCCGGACGTCGTCGCCGGGCTGATACTCGCGCGACTCCCCCGGCTCGCTACCCGGGCCCGGGATCAGGCCGAGATGGTCGCCGTGCAGGACACCGTCGAGCTTGCGTTTGACCGTGAGCTCGAGTGTTCGCAACGCCGCCGACAGCTTGGGATCATCGATCTGCCCGCGCTGGAACGAGGGCGGATGCACCACCGCCGGGGTCTTGGAATCGGTCACCGACCGCTAGCCGCCACGGTCTGCATCACCGGGGGTACCGAATGGCCTTGTTGCGGAACGGCATTCACCTGTGGCAGGGCTACCGTCTGCAGGACCCGGTTGATGACGATCTCCGGTGAGATTTCGTCGGCGAGCGCGTCATAGGTGAGTACCAACCGGTGCCGCAGCACGTCGGGAATGATCTCGACGACGTCCTGCGGTATCACGTAGTCGCGGCCACGCACCAGCGCCAGTGAGCGAGCACCGGCGATGATGCCCAGTGAGGCACGCGGGGATGCGCCGAACGCGATCCACGCCTTGACGTCGTTCATCCCGAGCTGCTCGGGGTAACGGGTGGCGATCACGACGCGCACCACGTAGTCAACCAGCGCATGGTGGACGAAGTTGTTGGCCGCGATCTCCTGTAGCCGCACCAGGTCACCGGTGTTCAGGATCTGTTTGGGCTGCGGTGGCTTTACGCCCATCCGGTAGATGATCTCCCGTTCCTCTTCCGGCGACGGGTAGCCGACGTTGATCTTGAACAGGAAGCGGTCCCGCTGCGCCTCGGGCAGCGGGTAGACACCCTCGTGCTCGATCGGGTTCTGAGTCGCCATCACCAAGAACGGGTTGGGCAGCGGGAAGGTCTTGCCGCCGATCGACACGTGGCGTTCCTGCATGACTTCCAGCAGCGCCGACTGCACCTTCGCCGGGGCCCGGTTGATCTCGTCGGCGAGCAGGAAGTTGACCACCACCGGGCCGAGCTCGGTGTCGAACTCTTCCTTGCCCTGCCGGTAGATGCGGGTACCGACGATGTCGGTGGGCACCAGGTCGGGCGTGAACTGGATACGCGCGAACGTCCCGCCAACCACCCGCGCGAACGTTTCCACGGCCAACGTCTTGGCTACGCCGGGAACACCCTCGAGCAGCACATGGCCCTTGGACAACAGGCCGACCAGCATCCGCTCTACGAGCTGGTCCTGGCCGACGATGATCCGTTTGACCTCGAAGATGGCCCGCTCCAGGGTGTGGACCTCGGCGGCCAGCCCATTGCCGCCACCTGAAGGCGCTTCATGGACCGGCGGGCCGGAAGGCCCACCCGGGCCCGAGTAACTGCTGGCGCCCGGGGGCGGCCCACCTGCTGATGTCATCAATAACCCTCCACAGCTCAATCGGACACGACTGCCGGCACGACCAATGTCGTGGGGCAGCGACGTGCCCGCGTCCAACTATTCCAGGCCTGCCGGATTCCGTCGACGCCGCGGTTCGCTGACGGGTAAGTCGAACCCTTCCAACCCGGACCTTCGAGCGGGCAGCACCTGGGTCAGTACTCGATGATCCTAGTGAGGAACGGCGTCATACCGGGCTTACGAACCGGGCTGACCGTCACTTTGCCGGCGCTTCCGGACGCTTCCAGCATCTGGCCGTTACCCAGGTACATGGTGACGTGCTGGCTGCCGCCCGGGCCGTAAAAGATCAAGTCGCCGCGCTTGGCCTCGCTGGGAGGAATGTGGCGGCCGGCGTTGTACTGGTCACCGGAGAACCGTGGAATCAGCACGCCGACCCCCGCGAAGGCGTACCGCATCAGGCCCGAGCAGTCGAACCCGACTATGTTGGCGCCGTCGCCGACGCCCTTGCTCGGGCCATCCAGCGTGCCGCCGCCCCACGAATACGGCACGCCCATCTGTGACCCGGCCCGCTTGATCACGTACTCGGCGGCCTGGCGGCCATAGACCCGGGGAATCCGGCTCGGGCTGGTGTTGGTGCTGCCGCTAGGAGTGCCGCCCACGTTGATCCCCAGACCGCCAAGGAATTGTCGGCCTAAATCTAGCGTGGTCTGGGTGGCCTGGGCGGTGGCCTGCAGCGAAGCGTTGGCGACCGCGAGCGGATCTCCCGGGGCGCCGGCACTGACCGTTGCCGGCAGGGTGGGATCCCACTGCCCGGGGTCGGCCGTGGCGGGGCTGGCTAAAGACAACATCAGCCCGGTCACCATTGTGGTGATCCAGGCCAGGTTGATCAGGCGAAACCGCTTGCGGCGCATAGCTCCTCGTTTAGTGCTCATCGTCGTTACCACTCGATGTAGCGGACCACGTAGGGCGTCATGCCGCTGGTGCGCACAGGGGCAACGCGGACCTTCAAACCGACGTCGGGTGCCTCGAGCATCTGGCCGTCGCCGAGGTAGATCGTCACGTGCTGGCTGCCGCCCGGGCCGTAGAAGATGACGTCACCGCGGCGCATCTGTGAGGACGGGATCTTGCGGCCCAAGTTGTATTGCGAACCCGAGTAATGCGGCAGCCTGATGCCCACCCCGGCAAACGAATACAGGACCAGACCCGAACAGTCGAAGCCGGTGGTCCCCGCCCCGGAGTCGATTCCCTTGCTGGGGCCAGCCGCATTGCCGCCACCCCACGAATACGGCACCCCCATCTGCGACATCCCGCGCCGGATCACGTACTCGGAGGCCTGCCGCCCGTAAACCCGCGGAATACGTCCCTGAGCCGAACCAGGAGCTGCGTTGGTGATGCCGGTGTCGTCGGGTTTGAGGATGCCCAGCTGCTGCAGGAAGTTGCGCCCCATGCCGGCGGTGACCTGCGTCGAAGTCGCCGAGATGCCCAGCACCTGGTTGATCACCGCGATCGGGTCACCGGGGACGTTAGCGCTGGGCACCATTGGCAGCGTCGGATCCCAACCATCCCACTGGCGGCCCCCGGCAGGCGGCGTAGCGGCTGGTGAACCGGGATCCCATCGGTCGCCCGACGCCGGAGCACCGGGCCCGCCTTTCCCTGCCGCCCAGTGGCGCGCGGCCTCGAGTCTGGCTGCCTCGAGTTTGGCCTGAGCCTCGTCGCGCTCGGCGGCCAGGCGAATGACCTCTTCGCGCTGCTCGTCGAACTTGCGCTTGGAGTCGGTGAGCGCCGCTACCGCCGCATCCTGGCTGGTCTTGGCGTCGGCTGCGGCCTTGTCGGCCTTCTGCTTGGCCAGCCGCGCCGCCGACTCCTTGTTCACCTGCTCGGTCCTGGCCCGCTGCAGCTTGTCCATAACGGCCTGGGAACTGGCCATCAGGGTCCGGGAAGCGGTCTCGGTGGCGATCATGTCCTCAGGGCTGCTCGCGGTCAGGTAGCTGCCCGACGGGCCGTTCATATAGGTGGCCGCCGCAAAGGTGTTGAACCGGTGTTGAGCCACGGCGATGGCCGAATTGGCGTCCTTGACGGCCTGCTGGCTGACCTCGACATCGTGCTCGGCCGCGGCGGCGTTGTCCCGGGCGGTCTCGACGTCGACCAGGGCCTTGTTGACGCTTTCCTGCTCCGTCTGGATTTCGGCGCTCAGGTCCTCCAGGCGCTGGTTGGCCTTGGCGACGTTCGCGATCAGTGCGGCCAAGTTGTCCGCGGCAGGATCACCGTGCGCCAGGCCGGGTGTGCACACCAGCAGCGCCGCGCTCAAAACCGAAGGTATGACCGGCCGGACCAGTCTTCCGGCCGGTCGCGCAGAAGAGGCCCAGCGGGTGCGTCTCATTCGACTCAGGTCTCCTACGGCTCAACGCGGACAGGCGGCGCCAGCCCCGGATCTTCCTGAAGGCGCCATAAACAACATGAGCATCATTCGCACCGTACGTCACATGAGACGCCGTGGAAACGCTCCTCACAAACTGCACTCTCTACGTGCGTTTAATGTGATCGAACGGTGACCTACGGTGTTTGCCGCAAAGAGTCGCAGGGGGCCGCGGAAAAGGATCCGCTGAGCCCGATGCGCGTGTTCAGACGCTCTTAGTAGGCTCTTCCACCTGAGTTTCTGCCCCGTCAGCCGACGTTGCCGATCGCCTACTGCGCAACCGCAAGAACCTGGTGCCGACAGCGGCCGCAAGCACGCCAATCAGCAAAAATATGGTCAACCCGGTCCAGGGAAACTCGGGGGCGTTCAGCTCGCTCAAAAAGTGCTGCGCCGAGACCACCGGGTTGCCCGTCTTCGCTATGTCCTCGCCGGCTTCGAGCGTGACGCGCGGGAAATGGGTGCTGTAGCTGCCGACGAAGTTTGGGCTCAGCGTTAGGACCGTGGCGTCGTGGTAGTCGGCGCCAACCACGGTGGAGATATCGCGCAAGGGTGTGTCGTTCGGCGGATTGTGGTCGAGCAGCACGATCTTGAGGTTGATGCCTTCGGCGTGAGCCTGGTTGACCACGTCGAGCAAGCCGGGCATGGCCGCCGGTGGCGCACTGACGCCGACGGCGGCGACCTGAGCTTTGATCGCGGTCATGTCAACGTCTTGCGGAATGTAGAGCGGCAGGACCGGGATCGTCTGGGGTAGCGGTAGGACGAAAGCATCTTGCCCGGTCATTGTGTCCCTCCTGCGGTAGTGCTACAGGCACCGTACGCGACTTCCCCGCAAGGGGTTTAAACCCGCGCCCCGCCCGACAACACTGAAATTAGAGTGCCACCGCAATGCAGGACAAGCGTACTGTTAAAGTGGCAGCGCACCGCCGACGCGGCCCGTTGGCGGGAGAACTTAATCCCCGGGAGTTGATGTGACTAGCAAGGATCCTGTGAACTCGTTCGGAGCCCGCGACACCCTCGAGGTCGCCGCCTTGAGTTACCAGATCTATGGTCTCGACGCCGTCCCCAATACGGAGAAACTCCCCTACAGCCTCAAAGTCCTCGCCGAGAACCTGCTGCGCAACGAGGACGGCAGCAATATCACCAAAGACCACATCGAGGCCATCGCGAACTGGGATCCCAAGGCAGACCCCAGCATTGAGATCCAGTACACGCCCGCCCGCGTCGTGATGCAGGACTTCACCGGCGTGCCGTGCATCGTCGACTTGGCCACCATGCGTGAGGCCATCGGCGACCTCGGCGGCAATCCGGACAAGGTCAACCCGCTGGCGCCTGCCGACCTGGTGATCGACCACTCGGTGATCGCCGACCTGTTCGGCCGGGCCGACGCATTCGAGCGCAACGTCGAAATCGAGTACCAGCGCAACGGGGAGCGCTACCAGTTCTTGCGCTGGGGGCAGGGCGCGTTCAACGACTTCAAGGTGGTGCCGCCGGGCACCGGCATTGTGCACCAGGTCAACATCGAATACCTGGCGAGTGTGGTGATGGAGCGCGACGGCGTGGCGTACCCCGACACCTGTGTGGGCACCGACTCGCACACCACAATGGTCAACGGCCTCGGAGTTCTGGGCTGGGGTGTGGGTGGCATCGAAGCCGAGGCCGCGATGCTCGGTCAGCCGGTGTCGATGCTGATCCCGCGGGTTGTCGGCTTCAAGCTGACCGGTGAGATTCAGCCCGGTGTCACGGCCACCGACGTGGTGCTGACGGTCACCGAGATGCTGCGCAAGCACGGCGTGGTCGGCAAGTTCGTCGAGTTCTACGGCGAAGGGGTGGCCGAGGTGCCGTTGGCCAACCGCGCCACCCTGGGCAACATGAGCCCCGAATTCGGCTCCACCGCAGCAATTTTCCCGATCGACCAAGAGACCATCGACTACCTGAAGTTCACCGGTCGCAAGCCGGAGCAGCTGGCGCTGGTCGAGGCCTACGCCAAAGAGCAGGGCATGTGGCACGACCCCAAGCACGAGCCGGCGTTCTCGGAATACCTCGAGCTCAACCTGTCCGACGTGGTGCCGTCAATCGCCGGACCTAAGCGTCCGCAGGACCGAATCGCGTTGTCCGACGCCAAAGCAACGTTTCGCGAGCAGATTCCCAACTACGTCGGCGACGATCCCGGCAAGACGGAGTACTCGAAGCTGGACGAGGTGGTCGACGAGACGTTCCCGGCCAGCGACCCGGGGCAAGTGTCCAACGGCCACGCCGACGACCATGTGCAATCGGCTGCCGCGCACGCGAAGGGCCGGGTGAGCAACCCGGTGCCGGTGAAGTCCGACGAACTCGGCGAGTTCGTGCTCGACCACGGCGCGGTGGTGATCGCCGCGGTCACGTCGTGCACCAACACGTCCAATCCTGAGGTGATGCTGGGCGCGGGGTTGCTGTCCCGCAACGCCGTCGAGAAGGGACTGGCTTCCAAGCCATGGGTGAAAACCACGATGGCGCCGGGCTCTCAAGTGGTCAGCGACTACTACGACAAGGCCGGCCTGTGGCCGTATTTGGAGAAGCTCGGCTTCTATCTGGTCGGCTACGGCTGCACCACCTGCATCGGCAACTCCGGCCCGCTGCCCGACGAGATTTCGAAGGCGGTCAACGACAACGACCTCTCGGTGGCTGCCGTGCTGTCCGGCAACCGGAACTTCGAGGGCCGCATCAACCCCGACGTGAAGATGAACTACCTGGCGTCGCCGCCGCTGGTGATTGCCTACGCGCTGGCCGGGACCATGGACTTCGACTTCGACAGCCAGCCGCTCGGCAAAGACAAAGACGGCAACGACGTCTTCCTCAAAGACATCTGGCCGTCGCAGAAAGACGTCTCGGACACCATCGCCTCGGCGATCAACCAGGAGATGTTCACCAAGAACTATGCCGACGTGTTCAAGGGCGATGAGCGCTGGCGCAACTTGCCGACGCCCAGCGGCAACACCTTTGAGTGGGATCAGGACTCTACGTACGTGCGCAAGCCCCCGTATTTCGAGGGGATGTCCGCTGAGCCCGAGCCGGTGAACGACATCACCGGCGCCCGGGTGCTGGCGCTGCTCGGCGATTCGGTGACCACCGACCACATCTCCCCCGCCGGCAGCATCAAGCCGGGTACCCCGGCCGCGCAGTACCTCGACGAGCACGGCGTCGACCGCAAGGACTACAACTCCTTTGGTTCGCGGCGCGGCAACCACGAGGTGATGATTCGCGGCACATTCGCCAACATCCGGCTGCGCAACCTGCTGCTGGACGACGTTGCCGGCGGATACACCCGCGACTTCACCCAGGACGGCGCTCCGCAGGCGTTCATCTACGACGCGGCGCAAAACTATGCGGCACAAAACATTCCGCTGGTGGTGCTGGGCGGCAAGGAGTATGGCTCCGGTTCGTCGCGGGACTGGGCCGCCAAGGGCACGTTGCTGCTGGGCGTGCGGGCGGTGATCGCCGAGTCGTTCGAACGCATCCACCGCTCCAACTTGATCGGCATGGGTGTCATCCCGCTGCAATTCCCCGAGGGTGAGTCGGCCAAGTCGCTGGGACTGGACGGTACCGAGGTCTTCGATATCACCGGTATCGACGCGCTCAACGACGGCAAAACGCCCAAGACGGTGCATGTCAAAGCCAGCAAGGACGGCAAGGATGAAGTCGAGTTCGACACGGTAGTGCGCATCGACACCCCCGGTGAAGCCGACTACTACCGCAACGGCGGCATCCTGCAGTACGTGCTGCGCAACATGCTCAAGTCTGGTTAATCCCGGACAAAGCCAGACACCCGTGCCCAAGGTCAGCCAGGACCATCTGGCGGCTCGCCGCCGTCAGATCCTGGACGGTGCTCGCCGCTGCTTTGCCGAATACGGCTATGACAAAGCCACGGTCCGGCGGCTGGAACAAGCGATCGGGATGTCGCGCGGTGCGATCTTCCACCACTTCCGGGACAAAGATGCGCTGTTTTTCGCACTGGCGCACGAGGACGCCGAGCGGATGGCCGACGTGGCGTCCCGCGAGGGCCTCATCCAAGTGATGCGTGACATGCTCGCCGCGCCCGACCAGTTTGACTGGCTGGCCACCAGGTTGGAGATCGCACGCAAGCTACGTAACGACCCCGTGTTCAGCCGCGAGTGGGCGGAGCGCTCTGCGGAGCTGGCCGCGGCGACGACCGATCGGTTGCGCCGGCAAAAGGAGGCACACCGGGTGCGCGACGACGTTCCCGGTGACGTTTTGCAGTGCTACCTGGAACTGGTTCTTGACGGCTTGGTGGCCCGGCTGGCATCCGGCGAAGATCCCCAGCGCCTGGCCGCCGTCCTCGACCTGGTGGAGAACTCGGTGCGCCGCAATGATTCTGGGCCGCGAGCTGGGGGCACCACCCGCGTGCGGGGGAAACGCCACTGCGAATGAGGGGACGTGATTTCGCAGTGCCGTAACGCTCGCTCGGATCAGCGCTGACGAGAGGTGTGGTTGGGGCCGCCGCGGCTGCGCATCGTGGTGCCCGACTCAAGCAGCATGCTGTGAATCGATCCGTACGATCTGCCGGTGGTGGCCACCAGATTGCGGATACTGGCTCCGCCCTCGTACGCGTTGCGCAACTCGTGCAACAGCTGGTCGCGCGTCTTCTTCGACTTCCGCACTGTGTTTCTCATGGGGCCACTCCACGCTTGAACACGATCCCAAGCACTTAGCGTAAGAACCCGGTGTCGGCCGCGGGGCGGAATTGGCCGAAATCGCCTGCGGCCACTTATCCGATCGGTTAGGCCAGCTCGATGAGATCCCGGTACTCGTCGGACCAATAGTCCTCGGTGCCGTCGGGCAACAGCACGACGCGTTGCGGGTCGAGCGCCTCGGCCGCCCCAGGGTCGTGCGTCACCAGCACCACCGCGCCCTGATAGCTGCGCAGCGCGTCGAGCACCTGTTCGCGCGAGGCGGGATCGAGGTTGTTGGTGGGTTCGTCGAGCAGCAAGACGTTCGCCGTGGAAGCGACCAGGCCGGCCAGCGCGAGACGGGTCTTCTCCCCACCGGATAGGGTGCCCGCCAGTTGGTCGAGCTGCGGACCGCTGAACATGAACGCGCCGAGCAGGCCGCGCAGATCCTGTTCGCCGGAGTCAGGTGCGGCATGCCGGATGTTCTGCCAGACGGTCGCGTCGTCATCGAGCGTGTCGTGCTCCTGCGCGAAATAGCCGATTCGCAAACCGTGTCCGGGCTCAATCCTTCCGGTGTCGGGATTCTCGACGCCGGCCAATAATCGCAGCAGCGTGGTCTTGCCGGCGCCGTTGAGTCCCAGCACCACCACACGCGAGCCGCGGTCGATAGCCAGATCGACACCGCTGAACACTTCAAGCGACCCGTACGACTTGCTCAGCCCGGTGGCCACCAGCGGTGTGCGCCCGCACGCGGCCGGGGTGGGAAACTTGATCCGGGCCACCTTCTCGGCGACCCGCTCCTCGTCGAGTGCGGCCATCATCCGATCGGCACGGCGCAACATGTTTTGGGCTGCAACGGCTTTGGTGGCCTTAGCGCCCAGCTTGGCGGCCTGCGTACGCAGCGCGGCGGCCTTGCGTTCGGCGTTGGCGCGTTCCCGGCGGCGACGTTGCTCGTCGGTGGCCCGGGCGTCGAGGTACTTCTGCCAGCTCATGTTGTAGACGTCGACCCCGCCGCGCACGGCGTCCAGAAACCACACCCGGTTGACGACATCGGCGATCAAGTCGACGTTGTGGCTGATGACCACCAGCCCGCCGGTGTGTGCCCGCAAGAAATCCCGCAGCCAGCCGAGCGAATCCGCGTCGAGGTGATTGGTCGGCTCATCGAGCAGCAACGTGGTTGAAGATCCCGCACCGCTATCGGAGGCGGCGAACAGAATGCGCGCCAGCTCCACCCGGCGGCGCTGCCCACCGGACAGCGTGCGCAGTTTCTGCGTCAGCACCCGTTCCGGCAAGCCGAGGCTCGCACAGATGCGGCCGGCTTCGCTTTCGGCGCTGTAGCCGCCCAACGCGACGAATCGCTCCTCCAGCTGCCCGTAGCGACGGATCGCGCGGTCCCGCGCATCGTCGTCGGCAACCTCGGCCATCAACGCCTGCTGCTTCTCCAGATCAGTGAGGAGCACGTCCAATCCGCGCGCCGACAGCACCCGGTCGCGGGCCAGCACGTCGAGATCCCCCTCTTTGGGATCCTGTGGCAGATAACCGATTTCGCCGGTGCGGGTGACCGATCCGGCATACGGCTCGCTCTCCCCGGCCAGGATGCGCAGGGTCGTGGTCTTGCCCGCGCCGTTGCGCCCGACCAGCCCGATGCGGTCGCCGGGCTGCACGCGCAGGTCCGGGCCGTCAGGTGAGAGCAAGATGCGCGCACCAGCGCGGACCTCAAGGTCCGTAGCCGTGATCACGATCGCTCTCCTCGTCGCGAGTTATTTGTCGTCGGTGAACACCGCTGGCCGGCGCTCTGCGCGCGCGGCAACTGCTTCTTCGAAGTTGGCGGTGAGCAAGCGGACGAAAAGCTGTCCCAAGCCTTCAGCTTGCATATGCCCTTCCAGGCTACCGGCGTCTAGCCCACTCCAGAGTGTGCGTTTGGTCAACTCAATTCCCGGCCGGGAGAAGGCCGCTATCCGTGCGGCGATCGCATAGCAGGTGTCCAGCAGCTGCTCTTCCGGCACCTGGCAAGACACCAGCCCGATGCGCTCGGCTTCCTCGGCGGTGACGTCGCGACCGGTCAGCATGATCTCGAACGCGCGCGACGATCCGATGGCCCTGGGTAGTAGGTAGCTCAGCCCCAGTTCACTGGCGGTGAGCCCGTTATTGATCCCTGCGGCCCGGAAATAGGCGCTGGTCGAGGCCACCCGGATGTCGGCGGCCAGCGCCAGGCACAGTCCACCTCCGATGGCCGGCCCGTTGACCGCGGCGATCACCGGTTGGTGTAACCGCCGCAGCAACAGGATGACGTCGTCGAGAAGCTCCATGGAGCGCAGCGCATAGGTAGGGCGGGTCAACCCGTCGACGTTCGGCACCGTGCCCGCGGACTTGTGATCTGCGCCCGAAGAGAACCCTCGACCCGCCCCGGTCAGCATGACCACGCGCACGGAATTGTCGTCCCTGACCTTCTCGAGGGCCTCTTTGAGCGGCACCATGACGTCGAACGCCATCGAGTTCATCCGCTCGGGCCGATTGAGGGTTATCAGCGCGACCTCGGGCCGCGGTTGCTCTACCAGTACCAAACTCACCCGTGAACGGTAGCGCGCACCTACTTGCCGCGTGCGGAGTGCGTTAGGCCTGTTCGGCTTGGGCTGCCTCGACGTCGAAGGCCTTGATTTGCTGCACCAAGTCCTCCAGGGCCGCCGGCGGCAGGGCCCCGGCCTGGTTGAACAGCAGTTTGCCTTTCTTGAAGGCCATCAACGTGGGGATGGAGAGGATCTGGGCGGCCGCTGCCAGCTGTTGTTCGGCTTCGGTGTCGACTTTGGCGTGCACGATGTCCGGGTGTTTCTCCGACGAGGCCTGGAAAGTCGGCCCGAACTGGCGGCATGGTCCGCACCAGGAAGCCCAGAAGTCGATGAGCACGATCTCGTTGCCCTCGATGGTTTCGTTGAACTTCTCAGCAGTGAGATCAAGTGTTGTCACATCTGCCGTAACGCCCCGAGCCGGCGTGATGTTCCCCGGGCTGAATCTCGACGCTCAGCACCCGGCCGATGCCCGCCGTCGACCACGACGGCCCGATCTGGCGCGAGGTCCAGTAGACCTTTGACCGAATCCGCGGTGTGTTTGGTCGCGACGTCGTCGAGTGCACCGGAAGTGGCGAAGATCACGATCAGCAGGGCCCCGTCGAAGATCTGGCCGATCGCGACGATTATCAGCAGGTCTACATCGAGCGCCTTGTTGCGCAACGCTAGTACGCCGGCCCATGCCGAGCCCCATCCGCCGGTGAGGTGACAAGCCAGATACAGTGGCCGCCACACGGTCTCGGATGCACCGTTTAGCTCAGCCGTCAGCCCGGCCAAAACAGCGCCAGCGCGACAGTCGCCCAGCGCACCGAAACCACCGACCACAGAGCCGCACGCCAACTCAAAGGCCTCGTGCTTCGCTCGCGTTGGTAGCGCTCCCCAGATACCTCGTGAGCGGGCATTTCGAGGGCGGTCAGGGTCATGCCGGTGGCCTCACAGGGGTGGGTGGGGTTCGACAGAGGATTGATCAAGCCTATTCATGTAGAGATCTACGAATACCTCAACGGTATTGCGGTATGTCATTGAATTGGCCCATGGCACAAGGCAAGCGGGACTGACCGCGGGCGCCGATCCGCAATCACGCGGCGGCCACCTGCGTGGGCGTTCCTACCGCTCGCTCACCCGCTTACTTAGGTTGGCTCACCGAAGGTTACGGTTGCGTACGTTTTTCCGCGTCGGACAGACTTAGGGCTGATGATCCGCCGGTGGAGGGACCAGCCGTGGGCCACTACATTGCTAACGTCCGAGATCTCGAGTTCAACCTGTTCGAGGTTCTTGATGTAGGCGCCGTCCTCGGCATCGGACGCTACAGCGATCTCGACGTCGACACGGCCCGAACGATATTGGCCGAAGCCGCTCACCTGGCAGAAGGCCCCGTCGCCGAATCCTTCGCCTTTGCCGACCGCAACCCGCCGGTATTCGACCCGGCCGCCCAGTCCATCAGCGTGCCGCCCGAGTTGGCCAAAACGGTGCAAACGATCAAAGAAGCCGGGTGGTGGCGGCTGGGCCTGGCCGAAGAGATCGGTGGTATGCCCGCGCCGCCGCCGCTGGTATGGGCGGTCAACGAAATGATCATTTGCGCCAACCCCTCTGCGAACTTCTTTTGCCTCGGCCCTGTTATGGCTCAGGCGCTTTACATCGAGGGCAACGAGCAGCAGCGGCAGTGGGCAGCAAAGGGCGTGGAGCGCGGCTGGCAGGCCACCATGGTGCTCACCGAACCCGACGCCGGATCCGACGTCGGTGCGGCCCGCTCCAAGGCCATCGAACAACCCGATGGCACCTGGCACATCGAGGGCGTCAAGCGGTTCATCTCCGGTGCAGACGTGGGCAATACCGCCGAGAACATCTTTCACCTCGTGCTGGCCCGGCCCGAGGGCGCCGGTCCGGGTACCAAAGGGTTGAGCCTGTTCTACGTTCCCAACTACCTATTCGACCCTGACACGTTCGAACTCGGTCCCCGCAATGGGGTTTTCGTCACCGGGCTGGAACACAAGATGGGTATCAAGTCCTCCCCGACGTGCGAATTGACTTTCGGCGCCACTGATGTGCCCGCCGTTGGCTACTTGGTCGGCGGCGTGCACAACGGGATCGCGCAGATGTTCACCGTGATCGAGCACGCTCGCATGACGATTGGCGTCAAGGCCGCCGGCACCCTGTCCACGGGTTACCTCAACGCGCTGGCCTTTGCCAAGGAGCGCGTGCAGGGTGCCGATCTAACCCAGATGGCCGACAAGACCGCGCCGCGCGTCACGATCATCCACCACCCCGACGTGCGTCGCAGCCTGATGACCCAGAAGGCATACGCCGAGGGTCTGCGGGCGCTGTACATGTATGCCGCCGCACACCAGGACGACGATATGGCGCAACGGGTTTCGGGCGCAGATCACGACATGGCGCACCGCATAGACGACCTACTGCTGCCGATCGTCAAGGGGGTCAGCTCGGAACGGGCCTACGAAACCCTGACCGAGTCGCTCCAGACGTTGGGTGGCTCTGGCTTCCTGGCCGACTATCCGCTCGAGCAGTACATCCGCGATTCCAAGATCGATTCGCTCTACGAGGGCACCACTGCCATCCAGGCGCTGGACTTCTTCTTTCGCAAGATCGTCCGCGACCGCGGCCAGGCCCTGCAGTTTGTGACAGCTCAGATCAGTCACACCATCGATACCTGTGATGAGGCGCTGAAACCACAAGCCCAGCTGCTGCAAACCGCGCTCGACGACGTCACGGCGATGACGGGTGCTCTGACCGGATTCCTCATGTCAGCCGCGCAACGCCCCACCGACATTCACAAGGTAGGGCTCGGATCGGTGCGATATCTGCTCGCGGTCGGCGACTTGCTCATCGGCTGGCGATTGCTGGTGCAAGCCGGCATCGCACACGCCGCACTGGCGGACACCGCGGCGAGTAGCGCCGCCAAAAACGACACAGCGTTCTATCAAGGCAAGATCGCGACCGCGGGCTTCTTCGCCAAGAACATGCTTCCGAAACTGACCGCCCTGCGCGGAGTCATCGAGTCCACCGACGACGAGATCATGCGCGTTTCCGAAGACGCATTCTGACGGACTGAATTACACACAGCTCACCTACAGGTTCAGCGGGTACACACTTTTGTTGGGCCCAACCGACGATTGGAGAAACGTTGATATCTGCCAGCTCTCATACGCCTGGGCTTACCCGGTTCGCGATCCTGGCTGTCACCGGAGCCGCGGCGCTGTCCATCGCTGCGTGCGGCTCGTCGAATAAATCAAGCCCGACGACATCACCGAGCGCGAGCTCTACAGGGTTGTGAGCTGTTGCGTGTTGAGTGTATTTAAGTGTGCGTGAGTGTGTCCTAATTGGGGTTGTGAATCTGGCGAATTGGGCGGAATCGGTTGGGGTGAATCGTCATACCGCTTATCGATGGTTTCGAGAGGGGACGCTGCCGGTACCGGCTGAACGGGTGGGCCGGCTGATTTTGGTCAAGACAGCTGCGTCGTCGGCATCGTCGGCGGGTGTGGTGGTGTATGCGCGGGTGTCCTCGCATGATCAGCGTGCGGATCTGGACCGTCAGGTCGCCCGGTTGACGGCGTGGGCGAGCGGCCGGGATCTGCCTGTGGGGCAGGTGGTGTGCGAGGTTGGGTCCGGGCTCAACGGTAAGCGGCCCAAGCTGCGCCGTGTCTTGTCAGACCCGGATGCGAAGGTGATCGTCGTGGAGCATCGGGATCGGTTGGCCCGCTTCGGGGTGGAACACCTCGAGGCTGCGTTGTCGGCGCAGGGCCGCCGGATTGTGGTCGCTGACCCTGGTGAGACCACCGATGATCTGGTGCGCGACATGATCGAGGTCTTGACCAGTATGTGCGCCCGGCTTTATGGCCGGCGCGGTGCACGTAACCGGGCGATGCGCGCGCTGACGGCCGCCAAGAAGGATCCGGGTGCGGCCGCATGATCGTGGCGATGCGCACCCGTAAGCAGGCGGCGAAAGTCGCCGAGCTCACCGATGGTGCGCAGCTGCCGGGTAAGCCGAAGCCCGATGGAACACCCACGTTGTCGCGCTATGTGGACGTCGGCGCGGATTTCGAAGTGCACCGGCCGGTGGTGGAGTCGGTGTCGGTGCTCTTTGAGCTGTATAACGGGGTCGCTGAGGGCTACGCGGCGACGGGCTCACCGGGTGAGCCGCTTCCTACCGGATGGGTGGTGACGGCGGCCAAGTTCGAGGTCGAATGGCCCACCGAGCCGGATCGGGCGGCGCTGGTGCGCTCGCATTTTGGTGCCCGCCGGTTCGCGTTCAACTGGGGCCTGGCCCAGGTGAAGGCCGACTTGGATGCCAGATCTGTTGATTCCGGCCATGAGTCGCTGGACTGGGACTTGGGCTCGTTGCGGTGGGCGTGGAACCGGGCCAAACACGAGGTGGCGCCGTGGTGGCCGGCCAATTCCAAGGAGTGCTATTCGTCGGGTTTGGCCGATCTAGCCCAGGGCTTGGCGAATTGGAAGGCCGGCAAGAACGGCGCCCGCAAGGGCCGCCGCGTCGGCTTCCCGCGGTTTAAGTCGGTCCGTCGCGACGCACACCGGGTGCGGTTCACCACGGGAACCATGCGTATGGAAGATGATCGGCGCACGATTATGGTGCCGGTGATCGGCGGTCTGCGGTCTAAGGAGAACACCCGCCGGGTCCAGCGTCACCTCACCGCCGGCCGGGCGCAGATCCTGAACATGACGCTCTCGCAGCGGTGGGGCCGGTTATTCGTCTCGGTCTGCTACGCGCAGCGCACGCCGGCCACCGCATCAACGGTGACTTGTCCGACGGTGCGTGCCGGAATGGACCTGGGAGTTCGGACCCTGGCCACCGTCGCCACGATCGACACCGCCACTGGTGAGCAGACCCTCATCGAATTCCCAAATCCGGCCCCGCTCAAGGCGACACTTGCCGCCCGCCGGCGCGCGGGCCGTGAACTTTCCCGCCGCATTCCCGGCTCCCACGGGCATCGGGCAGCGAAAGCCAAGCTGTCCCGCCTGGATCGCCGGTGTGTGCACCTGCGGCGGGAAGCCACCCACCAGCTCACCACCGAGTTGGCGGGCAGCTATGGCCACCTTGTGATCGAAGACCTCGATCTGGCGGCCATGAAACGCAGTATGGGCCGGCGCGCATTTCGCCGGTCGGTTTCTGATGCCGCAATGGGTTTGGTCAAGCCGCAACTGGCTTACAAGACCGCCCGTTACAACACGGTGCTCACGGTGGCGGATCGCTGGTTTGCCTCGAGCCAAATCCATCACGGGTGCACCACCCCGGATGGCGCGCCGTGCCGGCTGATCGGTAAGGGTCATATCGACAAAAAGTTGGTTTGCCCGATCACCGGTGAAGTCGTCGACCGCGACCGCAATGCTGCGCTTAATCTCCGTGACTGGCCGGATCATGCCAGTTGTGGTCCAGTCGGGACCACGGCCCCATCGGTACCCGGGCCAACCGAACCATCGGTTGGTACAGGCCATGGCGCCGACGCCGGATCATCCGGCGCCGGCGGAGCTTCCAGAAGTCCTCACCCTGGTGAGGCCGGAAGCGGTGAGGCCGCAACCCAAACCCCGCAAGGGGAAGCCGCGTGAGCGTGTCACTAAAACACACTCAACGGCAACGGACCTCGACAACCGCTTCCTCGGCACCGGCCACTGGCGAAGCTCGGGTCAGCGGGCTGATCGCGTCGGTGTCAGGCAACGCAATTCAGGTCACCCAGGAGGAGAACGGCAACGCCACGGTGGACTTCACCCCGTCGACCAAGGTCACCGAGGTCACGGCGGCCGCGCTGACTGACGTCACCGCGGGCAGCTGCGTCACCGTGCGGCCCACCCACGAGGAATCCCAGGGCGGTCAACCGATCACTGCGGCATCCGTGCGCGTCAGCCCCGCCGTCGACGGCAAATGCCCGCAGAGCAAGGAGTCCGCACCGGGTTCCAGTAGCACGGCACCGTCCGGCACACCGACGACGGCGCCCGCGAAGCAAACAGCGATCCAGGGCGCGGTAGCTTCCGTCGCAGGTAACACCATCAACGTCACGAGCACGGACGCCAGCGGCAACAACTCGCAGACGGCCGTGACGGTCAACGACAAGACCAAGTACATGAAGCAGGATTCCGCTACCAGCCAAGCGATCACTGCGGGCAAGTGCCTTGCGGCGCGGGGAACCAAGGACAGCGGCGGCACGCTGCAGGCGACGGCTATCGACGTGCGACCGGCCAACGACGGCAAATGCGGGGGCAAGGCCAAGCAGCCACGCGGCCAGGGCGGATAATCGCGCTTAATCGCGTCGCACCAGCGAGATCAACATCACATGACACGAACGTGTTTGTGAGAACCCCGCTCAGGTGGGGTACTCGCTTGTGCAGGCGAAACGCACGATCGGAGAAATGTCGATGTCTGCCACCTCGGTTAAACCTCGGCTGATTCGACTTGCGATCCTCGCGGTTATCGCTGTCATCGCATTGGGCGTCGCCATGTGCGGCCCCTCGCATAACACGTCGAATAACAGCAACACCGGAAAGCCCACCGTAACGGCAATCCCGCCGAGCTCAGCACCGAGCGCAGCACCCCCGCCGGCGCCTCCACCACCCCCCGAGGCCAAGGACTACGTCGAGGGGCTGGTCGAGTCGGTATCGGGCAACACGATCCAGCTCAGGACACGGACCGGGTCCGCGACGGTGGACTTCACACCGTCGACAAGGGTCGTCGAGGTCGCCCCGGCTCAGCTGACCGACGTCACCCCCGGCAGTTGCGTCAACGTACGTGCTACCCCGCAGAGCGCTTCTACCGGTGCTGCGGTCACTGCGCAAGCCGTGACGATCACCGGCGCCATTGACGGCAAGTGCCCGCCGCCGGCTGGCTTCTACGGCACAGTCACCTCGGTCGCAGGTAACACCATTGCCGTCAACAGCATCGGTGCCGGCGGTCAAACCATTCCTACTAATGTGACCGTCGCCGACACGACCTCCTACAGCAAGCAGACAGTTACCAGCACTCAAGCGATCGAGCACGGGAGGTGCATGGGTGCTCAGGGAACGGAAAGCGCCGGCGTGCTGCATGCGATGACGATCAGCCTGCAAGCGTGCCCACCAATGGGGCGCCCGCATCACCACCTGCACATCCCCCACCTCCCCTTCCACCTCTAGAGGCGTGGAGTGCTAATCGGCCAGTGCGCCCGTCAGACGGTGAAGCCCAGGGCGCGCAGTTGTTCGCGCCCGTCTTCGGTGATTTTGTCCGGGCCCCACGGTGGATTCCACACCCAGTTGATCCGCAGGTCGTTGACCAGACCGCTGCCGACCAACGCGCTGCGCGACTGGTCCTCGATGACATCGGTCAGCGGGCAGGCCGCCGACGTCAATGTCATGTCAATCAGGGCGACGGTTCCTTCGTCGCCTTCTTCGATGTTCAGGCCGTAGACCAGTCCCAGATCAACGACGTTGATCCCCAGTTCGGGGTCGACGACGTCGCGCATCGCCTCCCTCATAGGAGACGTCCGCGACGCTTTCACCGTCGTCGGACGACGTGACCCGCAGGATCACCTCGTCACCGCAGATCGGGTTGACGTGGTACACCTGCGCACCGAACGGCTCCCGTAGCCCGCGGTGCTGCGGACGTTTGTAGTGATCGAGGATCACGTCCTGGTAGATCTGCTCCAAGCGCATGGCGGGCTCACACTCTGCCGAAGAAGTCCAGGGACCGTCGCACACCGGCCACTAAACGCTCGACCTCGTCGGCGGTGTTGTACACCGCGAACGACGCCCGTGCGGTGGCCGCCAGGCCGAACCTGCGGTGCAGCGGCAGCGCGCAGTGATGCCCGACCCGCACCGCGACGCCGTCGTCGTCGAGCACCTGCCCGACGTCGTGCGCGTGCACCCCCTCGACGACGAAAGACACTGGCGAGCCACGGTTTTCCATCGATGTGGGCCCGATGATGCGCACACCGTCGATACCGGACAGCCCCTCGATGGCCGCGGCGACAAGCTCGCGTTCGTGGGCCTCGACGGCGTCCATGCCAATGGCGCCCAGATAGCGGGCCGCCGCCGCCAACCCGACCACCTGGGAGGTCATCGGCGTACCCGCCTCGAACCGCTGCGGCGCCGGCGCGTACGTGGAGGCTTCCATGGCCACGTTCTCGATCATCGAACCACCGGCGAGGAACGGCGGCATCGCCGACAACAGCTCGCGACGTCCGTACAGCACACCGATCCCGTTGGGGCCCAACATCTTATGCCCGGAGAACGCGGCGAAATCGACGTCCAGCGCGTGCAAGTCGACCGGCTGGTGCGGCACCGACTGGCAGGCGTCCAGCACGGTCAACGCACCCACCGCCTTGGCCCGGCTGACCAGCTCGGCCACCGGTGCCACCGCACCGGTCACGTTGGAGTGATGGCTAAACGCAACGAGTTTGACGCGCTCATCGAGCTGCAGCGAGTCCAGGTCGATACGCCCGGCTCCCCGCTTCGATCAGCGCGTCGAGGTGACGCCGCACACCGGCGGCCGCCAGGCCCAGCCGGTCACCAATCTCACCGGCGGTGATCGATCCGGATTCCAGTAGCAAGCGCACGATGGCGCGGCGGGTGTGACCATCCGGCACGGCAGGGACCGCCGCATCGACTGCACCAGCAGCGGCCTGGTGGCTGGTCCGGATTTTCACAACACCAGTGTGACGCAATTCCCGGGATCGGTCTGGCAAGGGTGCCCTCTATGGCGGGTTGCGCTGGTCACACCGCGAGCACCAGCCCAGCGCTTCCTGACATGCGGCTACGCTGCTGAAGATGGCAGCCCGCCACCACACGCTGAGCTCGTCGATCGCCAGCTTGCACGGCGACGAGCAAGCCGTGGGCGTACCGCTGAACGATACCGAGCTCACCGCACTTCGGCGCACCCGCCTGTTCGGCGCGACCGGCACCGTCCTGATGGCGATCGGTGCCCTGGGCGCCGGAGCCCGACCCGTCGTTCAGGACCCCACATTCGGGGTTCGGCTGCTCAATCTGCCGTCGCGGATCCAAACCGTGTCGTTGACGATGACGACGACCGGAGCGGTCATGATGGCGCTGGCCTGGCTGATGCTCGGCCGGTTTGCGCTGGGCAGCAGACGGATGTCACGCGGCGGGCTGGACCGCACCCTGTTGTTGTGGACGCTGCCGCTGTTGATCGCGCCACCGATGTACAGCAAGGATGTCTACTCCTACCTGGCCCAGAGCCAGATCTCGCTGGAAGGGCTCGATCCCTACCGGGTGGGTCCGGCATCCGGGCTCGGCCTTTCCCACGTGTTTACTCTCTCGGTCCCCAGCCTGTGGCGGGAGACGCCTGCGCCCTACGGCCCGTTGTTCTTGTGGATCGGGCGCGGAATCTCGGCCCTGACCGGGGAAAACATCGTCGCCGCCGTGCTCTGCCACCGGGTCGTGGTGCTGATCGGCGTGGGGCTGATCGTGTGGGCGACGCCACGCTTGGCCCGGCGCTGCGGCGTCGCCGAGGTCAGCGCGCTGTGGCTGGGCGCGGCCAATCCGCTGCTGATCATGCACCTGGTCGCCGGCGTCCACAACGAGGCGCTGATGCTCGGGCTGATGCTGACCGGCGCCGAGTTTGCGCTGCGTGGCATCGATTCCCCCCGACTACTACCCCGGTCGTGGCGGTTCGGCCCGGACTGGGAACCGTTGGGCATGCTGCTGGCGGGTTCGATCCTGATCACGCTGTCGTCGCAGGTAAAACTGCCTTCGCTGCTGGCACTGGGATTTGTCACGATGGCGCTGGCCTACCGCTGCGGAGGCAACATGCGAGCGCTGCTGCTCGCGGGCGGCGGGATGGCGACGTTGTCGCTGGCGGTGATGGCCCTCGTCGGCTGGGCCAGCGGGCTTGGATTCGGCTGGGTCTACACGCTGGGCACCGCCAACGTGGTGCGCAGCTGGATGTCGCCGCCGACGCTGCTGGCTCTCGGCACCGGGCAGGTGGGGATCCTGCTGGGCCTGGGCGATCACACCACCGCGGTGTTGGGGCTGACTCGCGGCATCGGTGTATTGATCATCACGGTGATGGTGGGCTGGCTATTGCTGGCCGTCTTCCGCGGCCGGCTGCACCCGATCGGCGGCCTGGGCGTCGCGCTGGGCGTCACCGTACTGCTGTTTCCCGTCGTGCAGCCCTGGTATCTGCTGTGGGCCATCATTCCGCTGGCCGCCTGGGCGACCCACACCGGCTTCCGGGTGGCGGCAATCGTCATCACCCTCGTCGTCGGCATCTTCGGCCCGACGGCCAACGGTGACCGCTTCGCGCTGTTCCAGATCCTGGACGCCACCCTGGCCAGCACCGTCATCGTGCTGGTGCTCATCGCGTTGACGTACACCCGCTTGCCGTGGCGGCCACTCCAGTCCAAGCCAACCGAGAGCCGCGAACCGAATGGCCAGGCGGTCATCGATGCGGTGCCAGGCCCACAGACTCCTGAGACCCAGCGGCCGACGGCAGCGCCCGACGCCTACGCTGACTCCACGTGAGCTCGGCCCCAAAGGTCCCCGATGTAGTCGTACGGCTGCGCGGGGTAAGCAAGCACTATGGGTCGGTCACGGCCGTTTCCTACCTCGATCTGGACGTGCATGCCGCCGAGGTGCTGGCCCTGCTGGGCCCCAACGGCGCCGGCAAGACGACGACGGTCGAGATGTGCGAGGGCTTCGTACGCCCGGACGCCGGCAGCATTGAGGTGCTCGGGCTGGACCCGATCAGCGACAACGCGCGCCTGCGCGCGCGCATCGGGGTGATGCTGCAGGGCGGGGGCGGCTACCCTGCGGCACGCGCCGGGGAAATGCTCAACCTGGTGGCCGCCTATGCCGCCGACCCGCTGGACCCGGCGTGGCTGTTGGACACGCTGGGCCTCACCGATGCCGCCCGCACCACCTATCGACGACTCTCCGGCGGTCAGCAGCAGCGGCTCGCGCTGGCTTGTGCGCTGGTCGGCCGTCCCGAACTGGTGTTCCTCGACGAACCCACCGCGGGCATGGACGCCCATGCCCGGCTGCTGGTGTGGGAACTGATCGACGCGCTGCGCCGCGACGGTGTGACGGTGGTGCTGACCACCCACCAACTCAAGGAGGCCGAGGAGCTCGCCGATCGGCTGGTGATCATCGACCACGGGGTGACGGTGGGCGCGGGCACACCGGCAGAACTGATGCGCACCGGCGCTAAAGACCAGCTGCGGTTCACCGCGCCGCCGCGGCTTGACCTGTCCCTACTGGCCTCCGCCCTGCCCGAGGACTACAAGGTCACCGAGGTGACGCCGGGCGAGTACCTGGTCGAGGGCCCCGTCGACCCCCAGGTGCTGGCGACCGTCACGGCATGGTGCGCGCAAATCGACGTGCTGGCCACCGATATGCGGGTCGAGCAACGCAGCCTCGAGGATGTGTTCTTGGATCTCACCGGCAGGAAGTTGCGGCAATGACTCAGACAAGCGGCCCGCTGTTTCCCGCCGGAACCTTCACCCCTGACCCGCGCCCCAATGCCGTGCCCCGGATGCTCGCCGCACAGTGCAGCCTGGAATTGAAGCTGCTGCTGCGCAACGGCGAACAACTGCTGCTGACCATGTTCATCCCGATCACGCTGCTGGTTGGGCTTACGCTGCTGCCGCTCGGCTCGTTCGGCGGCAACCGCGCCGCCACATTCGTTCCGGTCATCATGGCCCTGGCGGTGATCTCGACCGCATTCACCGGGCAGGCGATCGCGGTCGCGTTCGATCGTCGCTACGGCGCACTCAAACGGCTCGGAGCCACCCCGCTGCCGGTCTGGGGCATCATCGCCGGCAAGTCATTGGCGGTGGTCGCCGTAGTGTTTTTGCAGGCAATCATCTTGGGCGCCATCGGCTTTGCGCTCGGCTGGCGACCCGCTCTGGCGGCCCTGGCGCTGGGCGCGGCGATCATCGCGCTGGGCACCGCGGGCTTCGCGGCTCTCGGCCTGCTACTCGGCGGCACGCTGCGGGCCGAGATCGTGCTCGCGGTCGCCAACCTGATGTGGTTCGTCTTCGCCGGGCTCGGTGCGCTGACCCTGGAAACAAAGATGATCCCGACAGCGGTCAAGTGGGCGGCACGGCTGACGCCGTCGGGCGCACTCACCGAGGCGCTGTCGCAGGCGATGACGTTGTCGGTGGACTGGTTCGGGGTCGTCGTTCTGGCGGTGTGGGGCGCGCTGGCAGCGCTTGCCGCGCTGCGCTGGTTCCGGTTCACCTGACGGTCCCGTACTACAAGACGTAGTTTTCGTTGCCTTACGATCGGGCGGTGCTTGGACGAGTGCTGTTGCGGTCGGTGGACCTGCTCCCCGACCCCAGTCTGCGTGTCCAGCGGGTCATCGCCGCGACCGTGATCCTCACCCAGGGCGGTATCGCCGTCACCGGCGCGATCGTGCGCGTCACCGCGTCGGGACTGGGATGTCCCACCTGGCCGCAGTGCTTTCCGGGCAGCTTCACACCGGTCGCCGTGGCCGAGGTGCCGCGCGTCCACCAGGCAGTCGAGTTCGGCAACCGGATGATCACCTTCGCGGTGGTCATCGCCGCGGCGCTGGCCGTGCTGGCCGTGACCCGCGCCCGGCGGCGCGCCGAGGTCCTGGCCTATGCGTGGCTGATGCCGGTGTCGACGGTGGTGCAAGCAGTGATCGGCGGCATCACCGTGCGTACCGGGCTGCTGTGGTGGACGGTGGCCATCCACCTGCTGACTTCGATGACGATGGTGTGGCTGTCGGTGCTGCTCTACGTCAAGATCGGCGAACCCGACGATGGAGTGGTTCGCCAGCGGGTAGCCAAGCCGCTGCGCGCACTCACCGCGCTGACCGGGGTGAATCTGGCTGCGGTGCTGGTAACCGGCACGCTGGTGACCGCCGCCGGTCCGCACGCGGGCGACCGCAGCCCCAGCCGGACCGTGCCGCGACTGAAAGTCGAGATCAACACGCTGGTACACATGCATTCGTCGCTGCTGGTCGCCTACCTGGCATTGCTGGTTGGGCTGGGCTTCGGCCTGCTGGCCGTCGGCGCCACCCGAGCCATCCTGCTGCGGCTCGGCGTGCTGCTCGCCCTGGTTTGCGTGCAAGCCGCCGTCGGCACCACGCAATACTTCACCGGGGTCCCCGCCGCCCTGGTCGCGGTCCACGTGGCAGGTGCCGCGGCATGCACAGCGGCCACCGCGGCACTATGGGCGTCGATGCGAGAACGGGCCAAGCCCCAGCCGCTCCAGAGCTGACTCCACGGCCAGCGCGAACTCGCGCTGGGCAAGGTCGCGAGTACCGGCGTCCAAGTACCGCCAGCCCAGCGACGGCGCGATCAGGTCGACATCCACCAGCCGGGCGTCATCAAGTCCGCCGGTCACGTCGACGCGGGCGTACAGCAATTCGCTTGTGCCGATACCGACGTGTTGGGCGGCCGCCCGGACAGCGGCGTGGCCCAGGTCCCAGAACTCGAAATCCGGTTCGACCGACTGCTCTGCGGTGAATGCGTGTGACTGCTCACCGCCGAGAAAGACCAACGCCGTCTGGCCGACTGGCGGCTCTGCCGGCCGCCCCGCCCGCCCGCTGAGCAACGTCGGCACACCGGCACTCTCGAGGTCGCGCAGGTATCGCTTGTCGACGTTCCAGGCGACGACATCGGGCGGATTGAGCAGGTTGCGGACGCGTCTGGTCCATCCCAGGAATTCGTCCTGTCGGTCGGGGTAGTCGGCGGCGGCGCGCAGAATCACCAGGTCAGCGCGTAGAGTGTCGGCGTCGTCCCAGGACATCCACCGCGCATGCAATCCCCGTTGGCGCAGCGCGGGAACCAGGCCGGCGTCGTCGCCGTCGGCCTCGACAGATCGCCGGCAGCCGGCCAGCACAATCCTGGGGTGACGAATGTCGGGCCGGGCCAGCTTCATGCGGTCTTCACGTCTGCGGATGATAGTCAGCATGCACGCTATCGAAGTCGCCGAAACGGGCGGACCAGAAGTCCTGCACTATGTCGACAAGGCGCAGCCCTCCCCCGGCAGCGGCGAGGTGTTGATCAAGGCCGAAGCCATCGGCGTCAACTTCATCGACACCTACTTCCGGTCCGGCCACTACCCGCGGGAGTTGCCCTTCGTGCTCGGGACCGAGGCGTCCGGCACGGTGGCCGGCGTCGGCGAGGGTGTGACGACGCTGCGGGTGGGCGATCGGGTGGCGACTGCGGCTGCGTCCGGCGCCTATGCCGAGTTCTGCACCGCGCCGGCCTGGCAGGTCGCTCCCCTGCCGCCGACAGTCGACTTTGACGTGGCGGCTTCCGCGCTGCTGAAGGGGTTGACTGCGCACTACTTGATCAAGTCGGTCTACCCGGCGCAGCCGGGGGACACGGTGCTGGTGCACGCGGGCGCCGGCGGGGTAGGCCTGATCTTGACGCAGTGGGCCTCCAGCCTGGGCATCCGAGTGATCACGACGGTGTCGACACCGCCCAAGGCTGAGCTGTCCCGGCAGGCCGGCGCCAGCGATGTGCTCGATTACCCGGCCGACGACGCCAGTGAATTCGGCAGGCGTATCCGCGATCTGACCGACGGTGCGGGTGTGGCAGCGGTGTACGACGGGGTCGGGGCCAGCACGTTCGACGCCAGCCTGGCCAGCCTCGCCATCCGGGGGACGCTGGCGCTGTTCGGCGCCGCCAGCGGACCGGTGCCCCCGGTCGACCCACAGCGGCTCAACGCCTCCGGCTCGGTGTACCTTACCCGGCCGATGCTCGCTCACTTCACCCGTAGCGAGCAGGAATTCGCTTGGCGCGCAGGGGAATTGTTCGACGCGATCGCCGCGGGCTCGATCAGCGTCACCGTGAGCCGGCGCTACCCACTGGCCGACGCCGCCCAGGCGCACCGCGACCTGCAAGGGCGTAAGACGGTCGGCTCGATCGTGCTGGTGCCATAGGCCCGCTTCAGGTGAATCGAACTGCACTACCCGCCGTCAGCCGTTCCACTCGCCCGTGGCATTCGACTTCGATCGGCGGAACGTCGTGTGGGGCGACGCTGATCGCCGCGCCTTTCCCGCTGATCCACAGGTGCAGGTGTTGGCCGCGGTAATGAATCGGTAAGCCCAGTACGCCAAGGTGTGCCGGCCAGTTCGGCGACAACACGATGCGATCGCTCCGGATCTCCAAGCCGGTGAAGCACCGCTGCACCAGGTCGACGCTGCCCGCCATCGCGGCCAGATGAATGCCTTCCGAAGTGGTGCCGCCCTGAATGTCGGCGACATCGGATTTGAGCGCTTGCTCGAAGAACTCCAGCGCGCGATCGCGATTGGCCCGGGCCAGCACCCATCCGTGGACCACCCCACTCAATGTCGACCCGTGCGAGGTGCGGGCCAGGTAATAGTCGACCATCGCCGGAATCCGGGCAGGATCCGCGTGGTAATCGAGCCGGTCCAGCAGCTCGCGCAGTTCGTCCGACGACAGCAGGTACAGCAGCATCAGCGCGTCGGCCTGCTTGGACGCCTTGTACCGGTTGACGTCGTCGTTCTCGGCTTCAAGAATGCGGTCGAGCCGCTGAATGTTGTCGTAGCGCTGCCGGTAGGCATCCCAATCCAGTTCCGCCAGTTCCTCGTATCCCTCGAACTGGCTCATCACGCCGTCGTGGAACGGGACGAACATGCGGCGGCTGACGTGGTCCCACTGCGCCAGCTCCTCGTCGGTCAGTCCCAGCTTTTCGCGCAAATCCAACCGGTTGGGCAGCGGCATCAGCTGCAGCGCGTCGATCGCCCGCAGGATCACCCAGACCGCCATCACGTTCGTGTACGCGTTGTTGTCCACCCCGTCGTATGGCCGGTCCGGGTAGCCGGAGTGGAATTCGTCGGGTCCGATGACACCGTTGATGCTGTACCGATCCCGGTCGGAGTCGTAGGTGGCCCTGCTGACCCAGAATCTGGCTATCTCGGCAAGCGTCTCGGTCCCGTAGTCGATCAGGTACGCCAGATCCCCGGTGGCTTGGTAGAACTGCCACACGTTGTAAGCGACCGCGATGCCGATGTGGTGCGCTCGCTGGCTGGGATCGGGCCGCCACCGGCCGGAGCGCGGATTCAGGTGCTGATCGGGGCTTTCCTCCCGTCCGTCGCTACCGGACTGCCAGGGATACATCGCACCGCGGTAGCCGGCCAGCTTGGCGGCACGCCGGGCCTCAAGCAGGCGGCGGTGCCGGTATCGAAGCAGCGACCGGGTGACCGTGGGGACTCGCAGGTTCAGCACCGGGAAGATGAACAACTCGTCCCAGAAGATATGCCCGCGGTATGCCTCACCATGCAGCCCACGGGCCGGTACCCCGACATCGAGTTCCTCGCTGTTATACGACACCGTCTGCAGCAGATGAAGCAGATGCAGGCGCAGGACGCGCAATTCGTCTGCGTGGCTGTCGAATTCGATGGACAGCCGTTCCCACAGATGTGCCCACGCGAGCTTGTGGGCGTCACGTATCTCGGCGAATCGCCCCTGGCGACCGAGCCTGCGCTCGGCGCCAGCGGCCGGATAGGACGTGGCGACATCACGCCCGGTCACCAAGGTGGCGATCTTTTCGACGCTCAGCGCCTGGCCCTCTTTCAGCTCGCTGAAAATCCGGTGGCCGATTTCGAACTCTTCGTCGAGCAGTCGATACGTGGCAGGCGCCGGGGTGTCGCCGTGCCACACGCTGGTCCGCGCGGCCAGCGCGACCGGGATCTTCGACTGGGTGGTCTCGACGGTCATCAGCACCGAGTTCTCCGACAGCACACGCTTTTCCAGTCCCTGCAGGTGATTGCTGGCCAAGTCTCGATAGCGCTCGACCCCGGAATTGCGGACGTTGCCGTCCAGCGTCGAGCGGATCTCGATCGCGCCCGACCAGTCCTCGGCGACGATGGTGGTTTCCAGAGCAGCCACGTGCGCCTGGTTCATCGCCACAAACCGGTGCTGTGTCACTGAGGTGGTGCGGCCGGCGTCGTCGCGGAAGCGCAGTTCGCGCGTCAGCACCGCGCCGCGAAGATCGAGAGTTTGTCGGTAGGACAGCAATGTCACGGCGTCGATGTCGAACCAGTCACCGCCGTCGATGCGGAACGTCAACGGAAGCCAGTTGGGCAGGTTCACCAGGCTTTCGTTCTCTGTCCGGGTGCCGCCGATCAGGTCGTCAAGCCGGTTGTACACGCCGGCGGCATAAGTTCCCGGGTAATGAACCTGACCGGCCTTCGATTCCGGTGCGGCCCCGCGGCTGGCGAAGTAACCGTTGCCGACCGTGCACAACGCTTCACGCAGCTTTTCGCTGGGCGGATCGTAACCCTCGAACGTATATGTCCAAGCGCGGGTGTATGTCTCGCTCTCGTATTTCAGCCAGTTGCCGCCGCGGCGGACGAAGTCACCGACTTCGGCGGGGTTTCTCAGGGCAAAGCTGGCAGCGGTCGGGCGGTCACCATCCTCGTCGTGTCGGACGATTATTCCGATGCCGCTGAACCGAATGGCATCGAAGGCGTCCTCGTCGGTGACGTCGTCGCCAATGTAGATCGGCAGCAGCTGCCCCGTTTGCGGGATGCGATCCCGGATCCACGCCAGCGCGGTGCCCTTGTCCCAGTCGATGTCCGGCCGCAGCTCAACGACCTTGCGGCCGCTGGTCACCCGAAGGCCGCCTCGTCGTCCGTGCCGGTGCGCGGCCGCGATCACCTCGGCCACGCGCTTGGCTGCGACATTGCGGTAGTGCACCGCGACGGCGAACCGCTTGTGCTCGACGTGTACTCCCGGAATCTGGCTCAGCTCGTCGCGCAGCTCGGCAGCCGCGCTCTCCAGCACACCTGCCGCAGCGGCCGCCGCGTCGTGCTGGTGGTGACTGCCGTCGGGTCCGATCAGTTCGAAGCCGTGGCTACCGGCGTACCAGATTCCCGGCACCCCTACCCGGCCGCGGATATCCGCCAGGTCCCGCCCGGAAAGTATCGCGACCGGGCACTGCGCCGCCAGACGCTCGAGTGCCTCAGCCGCGCCGTCGACAAGCGTGGCCGCATCGGGGTCCGGCACGATCTCCGACAACGTGCCGTCGTAGTCCAGACAGATAAATGGCTGCCGGCCGGCGACAATGCCGACTAGCTGACCGTACGAATCCAGCGCGTTGGGACGCTGCGACATGCGTTTGTCGCCCGTGTGGACCTCGATATCGGCGAGATAGGGGACGACGACGTCGGCACCACGTCGCAATAGCTCGCTGGCATCCTCGTCTTGGCCGACACCGATCACGACGCCGAAGCCACCCTTGGAGGCGGCTTCCAACCCGGCTCCGCCGGCCTCGACAACGACCGACCGCTGCGCAGCCACACCGAGCTTGCCGACGGCTGCCAGCGCGGCGGCGCCGTCGACCCGGACGGTGAACGATTCGGCGATCCCACCCGGTCCTAGCACCTGTTCGCACCGACCGGCCGGTGAATAGACGGCCGTCGCAATGCCGGCTGCCCGCAGCTTGCGTGCCAGCGCGACGGTCGACTCCAGTGCTGAGTCGTCAGTGCCTGGCCGTCCGACCATGCTGTCGAGATCGAAGACCACAGCATCGTGCAACCGTGGGTCGATCGTGACCGGCTTCATTGGAACCCCCTGCCCGAACTCGTTGCGGTGCATGGAAACCGGCGGAACACCCAGGATGTGCTCGTTGTCTAATCGTTGCGCGTGCGTAAAGCGGTGAGAATCCTTTGGAGGCGATCCGAGCACTTCGGCAGCCAATTGGTGACTTAGGTCACCGGGCTACGTCATCCGAATAACGTGGGCAACGCGATGGCCGAGTCGACCGCCAACGCGCAGAACACCACCGCCAGGTAGTTGTTCGATTGCAGGAACAGTCGCAGCGGCTTGACCGGCTCGCCGGCGCGGACCCCGGCGTACAACTGATGGGCCATCGCCAAGAACCACGCCCCGGCCACCGCGGCGACCGCCGCATACAGCCACCCCGTCGCCAGCGCCAGCGCCAGCGTCGCCAGCACCGTAAGCCAGGTGTAGATCAAGATCTGCTTAGTGACCTGGCGCTCGGTCGCCACGGCCGGCAGCATTGGGACGCCGGCCAGTTTGTAGTCGTCTTTGTAGCGCATCGCCAATGCCCAGGTGTGCGGCGGCGTCCAGAAGAAAATGATCGCGAACATCACCAACGCCGGCCAGCCGATGGTGCCGGTGACCGCCGACCACCCGATCATCACCGGCATGCAGCCGGCCGCACCGCCCCACACGACGTTTTGCGACGTGCGGCGCTTGAGCAACAGCGTGTAGACGAACACATAGAACGCGATGGTGGCGATGGCCAGCAGCCCAGACAACAGGTTCGTCGTCCACCAGAGCCAGAAGAACGAGCCCACGCTGAGCACCAGTCCGAACACCAGCGCGTTCCGCGTCGGCATCGCGGCTCGCGCCAGCGGCCTCCGCGCGGTCCGCTTCATCATCTTGTCGATATCGGCGTCGGCCACACAGTTGAGTGTGTTGGCACCCCCGGCGGCCAGCATCCCACCGATCAACGTGTTCAGGATCAACAGCGGGTTCACGGTGCCGCGGTCGGCGAGCAGCATTGCGGGTATGGCGGTGACCAGCAGCAGCTCGATGACCCGCGGCTTGGTCAGCGCCAGGTAGGCCAGCACCGTGCCCCGTACCCGGCTTGGTACTCGGCTCGGCGCGACGCGCCCGCGAACGCTCACGCAATAACTCCTCGGGGTCGCAGCGGCGCGCAGCATCTACTACACACGATGGTAGACCGGGTGCCGGCAGCGGCCAGCCCGCAGGGTCGATTCACGCAGATTTTCCCGATTGCGGGACTGATTGCAAAGTGTGATTCGCCTGCGCGTAATTTTCACAGAGGCCGGCCATGAATACCCAAAATCCTGCGCTGCAAACGCCGGCACTCCCGCACTAGGGTGAGATTGATCGGCTTGATGACCCACAAGGATTGAGTCTGTGACCACACTCGAAGAGATCTCTACGCTGACCCAACCGCACCACCCCGACGACTGGACCGAGATCGATTCGGCCGCGGTAGACACCATCCGGGTGCTGGCCGCCGACGCGGTCCAAAAAGTCGGCAACGGGCACCCCGGGACGGCGATGAGCCTGGCCCCGTTGGCTTACACCTTGTTTCAGCGCACGATGCGCCACGATCCCAGCGACACCACCTGGTTGGGCCGCGACCGGTTCGTGCTGTCGGCCGGGCACAGCAGCCTGACGCTCTACATTCAGCTCTACCTCGGCGGGTTCGGTCTGGAGCTGTCCGACATCGAATCGCTGCGCACCTGGGGATCCAAGACTCCCGGACACCCGGAGTTCAGGCACACCAAAGGTGTCGAGATGACCACCGGCCCGCTCGGCCAAGGCCTGGCATCAGCGGTCGGAATGGCGATGGCATCGCGCTACGAGCGCGGTCTGTTCGATCCGGACGCCGAACCGGGAACCAGCCCCTTCGACCACTTCATCTATGTGATCGCCTCCGACGGGGACATCGAAGAGGGCGTGACCTCGGAAGCGTCGTCGCTGGCGGCCGTGCAGCAGCTGGGCAACCTCATCGTGTTCTACGACCACAACCAGATCTCGATCGAGGACGACACCAACATCGCGCTGTGTGAGGACACCGCCGCCCGCTACCGCGCCTACGGCTGGCACGTGCAAGAGGTGGAAGGCGGTGAGAACGTCGTCGCGATCGAGGAGGCCATCGCCAACGCCAAAGCCGCCACCGACCGTCCGTCGTTCATTTCGCTGCGCACCATCATCGGTTATCCGGCGCCCAATCTGATGAACACCGGCAAGGCACACGGCGCGGCTCTCGGCGACGACGAGGTCGCGGCCGTCAAGAAAATCCTGGGCTTCGATCCCGACAAGAAGTTCGAGGTCCGTGAGGACGTCCTCACCCACACCAGGGGGCTGGTGGCCCGCGGCAAAGAGGTCCATGACCGCTGGCAACCAGAGTTCGAGGCCTGGGCGCAACGCGAACCCCAGCGCAAAGCGCTGTTGGACCGGTTGACGGCTCAGCAGTTGCCCGACGGCTGGGACGCCGACATACCGTACTGGGAACCCGGGTCCAAGGCCTTGGCCACCCGCGCGGCCTCGGGTGCGGTGCTATCCGCGGTGGGACCGAAACTGCCCGAGTTGTGGGGCGGTTCGGCCGACCTGGCGGGCAGCAACAACACCACTATGAAGGGCGTCGACTCCTTTGGCCCGCCGTCGATTTCGACCAAGGACTACACCGCGCACTGGTACGGCCGCACGCTGCATTTCGGTGTTCGCGAACACGCGATGGGCGCCATCTTGTCCGGCATCGTGCTGCACGGCCCGACCCGGGCTTACGGTGGCACGTTCCTGCAGTTCTCCGACTACATGCGCCCGGCGGTGCGGCTGGCGTCGCTGATGGACATCGACACCATCTACGTGTGGACGCACGATTCGATCGGGCTCGGCGAGGACGGCCCGACCCATCAGCCCATCGAGCACCTTTCGGCGCTGCGCGCCATCCCCAGGCTGTCGGTGGTGCGCCCGGCCGATGCCAATGAGACGGCCTATGCCTGGCGCACGATCCTGGCCCGCGGCAACGGCAGCGGTCCGGTTGGCCTGATACTCACCCGGCAGGGGTTGCCGGTGCTGGAGGGCACCAATCCCGAGGGTGTCGCCAGGGGCGGCTACATACTGGGCGACGATGGCGGCGAGGAGCCCGATGTCGTTTTGATCGGTACCGGTTCCGAGGTCCAACTCGCGGTCGAGGCTCAAAGGTTGTTGTCGGACAGGGACATCGTCGCGCGGGTGGTGTCGATGCCGTGCGTGGAGTGGTTCGAGTCCCAGCCGTATGACTACCGCGACAGCGTATTGCCCCCATCGGTGTCGGCTCGGGTAGCCGTCGAAGCCGGAGTCGCGCAATGCTGGCACAAGCTGGTCGGTGACACCGGGAGGATCGTCTCGATCGAGCACTACGGGGAATCCGCAGACGCCAAAACATTGTTCCGTGAATTCGGCTTCACCGCCGAAGCCGTCGCTGCCGCTGCGGAACAGGTAGTGGATAACTGAGAAAGGGTGATTCACATGACCAGTCAGAACCCCAACCTCGCGGCGCTCAGCGCTGCGGGGGTATCCGTTTGGCTGGACGACTTGTCGCGGGAGCGGCTGCAGTCGGGCAACCTGCAGGAGCTGATTGACACCAAAAGTGTTGTAGGCGTGACCACCAACCCGTCCATCTTCCAAAAGGCCTTCGCCGAAGGCGACGCCTATGACGGCCAGATCGCCGAGCTGGCCGAGCGCGGCGCCGACGTCGATGCCACCATCCGCACCGTCACCACCGACGACGTGCGCAACGCCTGCGACGTGCTGACCCGTGAGTGGGAGGCCTCCGACGGTGTCGACGGCCGGGTGTCCATCGAGGTCGACCCCCGGCTGGCCAACGACACCGACAAGACCATCGCGCAGGCCGTCGAGCTGTGGAAAATCGTCGACCGACCGAACCTGTTCATCAAGATCCCGGCCACCAAGGCCGGCCTGCCGGCCATCACCGCCGTTCTGGCGGAAGGGGTTTCGGTCAACGTCACCCTGATCTTCTCCGTCGAACGCCACCGCGAAGTGATGGACGCCTACCTGGCCGGCATCGAGAAGGCCCGCGAAGCCGGACATGACCTGTCCAAGATCCATTCGGTGGCATCGTTTTTCGTCTCCCGGGTGGACACCGAGATTGACAAGCGACTGGAAAAGATCGGCTCCGAGCGGGCGCTTGGCTTGCGGGGCAAGGCCGGTGTCGCCAACGCCCGGCTGGCATATGCGGCCTACCAGGAAGTCTTCGACAACGGCGAGCGCTACCAGGCACTCAAGGCTGCTAACGGCGCCCGGGTGCAGCGCCCGCTGTGGGCTTCCACGGGCGTCAAGAACCCCGACTACTCCGACACCCTCTACGTCACCGAGCTGGTAGCACCACACACGGTGAACACCATGCCGGAGAAGACGATTGACGCCGTCGCCGATCACGGTGCCATCAAGGGTGACACGGTCAGCGGCACGGCTTCGGCCGCCCAGCAGGTGTTCGACGAGCTGGAGGCGGTCGGGATCGACTTGTCCGACGTGTTCGTGGTTCTCGAGAACGAAGGCGTGGAGAAGTTCGTGGATTCCTGGACCGAGCTGCTGCAGGAAACGCAGAAACAACTAGGTTCCGCTGCCAAATGAGTCCGGCTCGCGCTCGGTCCTCTGTTACTGCCGCACAATGGCACAACCCGTTACGGGACAAGCGGGACAAGCGGCTGCCCAGAATCGCCGGCCCGTGTGGCATGGTGATTTTCGGGGTCACCGGCGACCTGGCCCGCAAAAAGGTGATGCCGGCCATCTACGACCTGGCCAATCGCGGGCTGCTGCCGCCTACCTTCTCCCTGGTGGGCTTCGCCCGCCGCGACTGGGAAACCCAGGATTTCCGCAAGGTGGTCTACCAGGCCGTCAAAGAGCACTGCCGGACACCGTTTCGGCGGGAGAACTGGGACCGGCTGGCCGAGGGATTCCGTTTCGTGCCGGGAGCTTTTGATGACGACGACGCGTTCGCCCGGCTCGCCGAGACGCTGGATAAGCTTGATGCCGAGCGCGGCACCGGCGGCAACCACGCCTTCTACCTGGCGATCCCGCCCAAGTCCTTCCCCATAGTGTGTGACCAGCTGCACAAGTCCGGTTTGGCCCGCCCGCAGGGCGACAGGTGGAGCCGAGTGGTCATCGAGAAACCGTTCGGCCACGATCTGGCAAGCGCACAAGCTCTGAATAAAGCGGTCAACGCCGTCTTTCCGGAGGAGGCGGTGTTCCGGATCGACCACTACCTGGGCAAAGAGACGGTGCGCAACATCCTGGCGCTGCGGTTCGCCAATCAGTTGTTCGACCCGATCTGGAACTCGCACTACGTCGACCACGTGCAGATCACCATGGCCGAAGACATCGGACTGGGCGGTCGGGCCGGCTACTACGACGGCATCGGTGCCGCCCGCGATGTCATCCAGAACCATCTGATGCAACTGCTGGCGCTGACCGCAATGGAAGAGCCTGTCAGCTTCAATCCGGTGGCGTTGCAGGCCGAGAAGATCAAGGTGCTGTCGGCAACGCAACTCGCCGAGCCGCTCGACGAGACCACCAGCCGCGGGCAATACACCGCCGGTTGGCAGGGCGGCGAGAAAGTGGTTGGGCTGCTCGACGAGGAAGGATTCGCCAAGGACTCCACCACCGAGACATTTGCCGCCATCACACTCGAGGTCGACACGCGCCGCTGGGCAGGTGTGCCGTTCTACTTGCGGACCGGAAAACGGCTGGGCCGCAGGGTGACCGAGATCGCTCTGGTCTTCAAACGCGCACCGCACCTGCCGTTCGACGCAACCATGACCGACGAACTCGGCACCAACGCCATGGTCATCCGGGTGCAGCCCGACGAAGGCATCACGCTGCGGTTCGGCTCCAAGGTGCCGGGCACCGCAATGGAAGTTCGCGACGTCAACATGGACTTCTCCTACGGCTCGGCGTTCGCCGAAGAATCGCCAGAGGCCTACGAACAACTGATCCTCGACGTGCTGCTGGGCGAGCCATCCCTGTTTCCGGTTAATGCGGAGGTCGAATTGGCTTGGGAAATACTCGATCCCGTCCTCGATAACTGGGCAGCACACGGTAAGCCCGACCCCTATGAGGCCGGCACCTGGGGTCCGGAGTCATCTTTCGAAATGCTGCGCCGCACCGGCCGGGAATGGCGGCGGCCATGATCGTTGACATGCCCGACACCACCACCACCGCGGTCAACAAGAAGCTCGACGAGCTGCGTGAAAAAGTCGGCGCTGTCACGATGGGCCGGGTACTGACGCTGATCATCGCGCCGGAGAGCGACGCCGTGCTCGAAGAGTCCATCGAAGCAGCCAACAATGCCAGCCATGAACACCCCAGCCGGATCATCGTCACGATGCGGGGTGATCCGTACGCCGACGAAGCACGGTTGGACGCACAACTGCGCGCCGGCGGCGACACCGGGGCCACCGAGGTCGTGGTGCTGCGGCTGTCCGGACCGCTCGCCGGCCACGCCGCCAGCGTGGTCACGCCCTTCCTGCTGCCCGATATCCCGGTAGTGGCATGGTGGCCCGATATCGCTCCGGCTGTGCCAGCACAAGATCCATTGGGCAAGTTGGCAATTCGGCGTATCACCGATGCCACCAACGGCATTGACCCGTTGTCGGCGATCAAAAGCCGGCTACCCGGATACACCGCCGGCGATACCGACCTGGCCTGGGCGCGGATCACCTACTGGCGAGCGCTGCTGACCTCCGCCGTCGACCAGCCGCCCCACGAACCGATCGAGTCGGCGCTGGTTTCCGGTTTGAAAACCGAGCCCGCTCTCGACGTCCTGGCGGGCTGGCTGGCCAGCCGGATCGATGGTCCGGTGCGCCGGGCGGTCGGCGAACTCAAAGTCGAGCTGGTACGCAATAGCGAGACCATTGTGTTGAGCCGGCCCCAAGAAGGCAGGACGGCCACACTGAGTCGGACGGCTAAGCCCGATGCGCTGCTTCCGTTGGCGCGCAGGGAAACCGGCGAATGCCTGGCCGAAGACCTGCGACGGCTGGATGCTGACGAGATCTACTTGACAGCGCTCGAAGGCATCAAGAAGGTGCAGTACGTGTGAGCACCGTCGTCGAGATCTTCCCGGAGAGCCAGACCCTGGTCGAGGCCGCGGGCAGGCGACTGATCGATACCATCCAGACGGCCGGGGCGGCCCGCGGGCGCGCGCTGATCGTGCTGACCGGCGGCGGCAACGGCATCGGCCTGCTGCAGTATCTCGGCACACAGCTTCAGCAGATCGACTGGTCCAAGGTGCATCTGTTCTGGGGCGATGACCGCTACGTTCCCGAGAACGACGACGAGCGCAACGACAAGCAGGCACGGGTGGCCTTGCTCGATCACATCGACATCCCGTCGAGCCATGTGCACACGATGCCGGCCAGCGACGGTGAATTCGGCAGTGATCTCGCGGCCGCAGCATTGGCCTACGAACAGTTGCTGGCGGCTAACGCCGAACCGGGCCAGCCGGTGCCGAATTTTGATGTGCACTTGCTGGGAATGGGCCCCGAGGGCCACATCAACTCCTTGTTCCCAGACACCCCGGCCGTGCGCGAGACCAGCCGCATGGTGGTCGGGGTCGAAGACTCCCCCAAACCGCCGCCACAACGAATCACCTTGACACTGCCGGCAATCCAGCGTTCCCGCGAGGTCTGGTTGATGGTATCCGGGGCGGCCAAGGCCGACGCGGTGGCCGCTGCCATCGGTGGCGCCGCACCGGTTTCGATACCGGCCGCCGGGGCGATCGGACTCGAGACCACGCTCTGGCTGCTCGACGAACAGGCCGCGGCCAAGCTTCCTGGCTAACCCTGGGCAGTCATGCTGGCCCCGCGTTAGCGACCTCACTCAACCTGCCGGTCGGCATATCCGGCCGCGTAGTCAGCGAAGCGCCGCGCGACGTCAGATCCGTCACGGCGGCTGGTCACGTGGCCCCTCGAGCCACTGTCACAGTGTCGTTGCTGCACATCCAGTCAGATGCGCAGGGGTCTCTTCCGGTTCGGTCGGGGTCATAATGACCATCATGGCCGACAGAACCGTGCGCAGCGGGCCCGAGCGAAGCCGGATCAAGACCCTCACCCAGGCTGCGTTGAACGCCGACAAGACAGTGGAGCAGGTCGAGGACGTTCTCGACGGCCTGGGCAAAACCATGAGCGAGCTGAACAACTCACTGTCGGCCTTAAACGGCACGGTTGAACGCTTGGAGGGCGGTCTGGATCATCTGGAAGGCACGCTGCACAACCTGGATGATCTCGCCAAGCGGCTCATCGCACTTGTCGAGCCGGTGGAGGCCATCGTCGAACGGATCGACTACATCGTGGGCGTGGGCGAGACCGTGATGTCTCCGCTGTCGGTCACCGAGCACGCCGTTCGCGGTGTTCTGGACCGGCTGCGGAACCGGACGGCGCGGTAACTTGCGGTGTACGTAGCGTCGTGTCGGTCCTGATGCAGATGGCGCGATCTAACGCGAGTGTCAAATCTTTTTTCCCTCCGAAGTTTTCGAACTACCTGGACTGACAGCCGGTAGCCGAGCACCGCATCCGTGGCCTACCACGCCTGACTATGTTCCCCGATCGACTGCGTCAAAAACCTCCAGCGCGTGCTTAAATGGCGCGGATGTGATCCCCCGCTCAGTCGCAAAAGGATGGTCGAGCGAGAAAGCGATGCACAGCAGCAAGCCGAGTAGGACTGCGATCGTGCTGGACAAAGCTACGTGACCGATGGTGCTCCCAAGGCGCAGGAAACCCGTGAGCGCTACGAGTACGGTCCCACCGAATATCAGTCCTGACCATAGCAGCGGGGGTTGTGAGCTGTTGCGTGTTGAGTGTATTTAAGTGTGCGTGAGTGTGTTCTAATTGGGGTTGTGAATCTGGCGAATTGGGCGGAATCGGTTGGGGTGAATCGTCATACCGCTTATCGATGGTTTCGAGAGGGGACGCTGCCGGTACCGGCTGAACGGGTGGGCCGGCTGATTTTGGTCAAGACAGCTGCGTCGTCGGCATCGTCGGCGGGTGTGGTGGTGTATGCGCGGGTGTCCTCGCATGATCAGCGTGCGGATCTGGACCGTCAGGTCGCCCGGTTGACGGCGTGGGCGAGCGGCCGGGATCTGCCTGTGGGGCAGGTGGTGTGCGAGGTTGGGTCCGGGCTCAACGGTAAGCGGCCCAAGCTGCGCCGTGTCTTGTCAGACCCGGATGCGAAGGTGATCGTCGTGGAGCATCGGGATCGGTTGGCCCGCTTCGGGGTGGAACACCTCGAGGCTGCGTTGTCGGCGCAGGGCCGCCGGATTGTGGTCGCTGACCCTGGTGAGACCACCGATGATCTGGTGCGCGACATGATCGAGGTCTTGACCAGTATGTGCGCCCGGCTTTATGGCCGGCGCGGTGCACGTAACCGGGCGATGCGCGCGCTGACGGCCGCCAAGAAGGATCCGGGTGCGGCCGCATGATCGTGGCGATGCGCACCCGTAAGCAGGCGGCGAAAGTCGCCGAGCTCACCGATGGTGCGCAGCTGCCGGGTAAGCCGAAGCCCGATGGAACACCCACGTTGTCGCGCTATGTGGACGTCGGCGCGGATTTCGAAGTGCACCGGCCGGTGGTGGAGTCGGTGTCGGTGCTCTTTGAGCTGTATAACGGGGTCGCTGAGGGCTACGCGGCGACGGGCTCACCGGGTGAGCCGCTTCCTACCGGATGGGTGGTGACGGCGGCCAAGTTCGAGGTCGAATGGCCCACCGAGCCGGATCGGGCGGCGCTGGTGCGCTCGCATTTTGGTGCCCGCCGGTTCGCGTTCAACTGGGGCCTGGCCCAGGTGAAGGCCGACTTGGATGCCAGATCTGTTGATTCCGGCCATGAGTCGCTGGACTGGGACTTGGGCTCGTTGCGGTGGGCGTGGAACCGGGCCAAACACGAGGTGGCGCCGTGGTGGCCGGCCAATTCCAAGGAGTGCTATTCGTCGGGTTTGACCGATCTAGCCCAGGGCTTGGCGAATTGGAAGGCCGGCAAGAACGGCGCCCGCAAGGGCCGCCGCGTCGGCTTCCCGCGGTTTAAGTCGGTCCGTCGCGACGCACACCGGGTGCGGTTCACCACGGGAACCATGCGTATGGAAGATGATCGGCGCACGATTATGGTGCCGGTGATCGGCGGTCTGCGGTCTAAGGAGAACACCCGCCGGGTCCAGCGTCACCTCACCGCCGGCCGGGCGCAGATCCTGAACATGACGCTCTCGCAGCGGTCGGGCCGGTTATTCGTCTCGGTCTGCTACGCGCAGCGCACGCCGGCCACCGCATCAACGGTGACTTGTCCGACGGTGCGTGCCGGAATGGACCTGGGAGTTCGGACCCTGGCCACCGTCGCCACGATCGACACCGCCACTGGTGAGCAGACCCTCATCGAATTCCCAAATCCGGCCCCGCTCAAGGCGACACTTGCCGCCCGCCGGCGCGCGGGCCGTGAACTTTCCCGCCGCATTCCCGGCTCCCACGGGCATCGGGCAGCGAAAGCCAAGCTGTCCCGCCTGGATCGCCGGTGTGTGCACCTGCGGCGGGAAGCCACCCACCAGCTCACCACCGAGTTGGCGGGCAGCTATGGCCACCTTGTGATCGAAGACCTCGATCTGGCGGCCATGAAACGCAGTATGGGCCGGCGCGCATTTCGCCGGTCGGTTTCTGATGCCGCAATGGGTTTGGTCAAGCCGCAACTGGCTTACAAGACCGCCCGTTACAACACGGTGCTCACGGTGGCGGATCGCTGGTTTGCCTCGAGCCAAATCCATCACGGGTGCACCACCCCGGATGGCGCGCCGTGCCGGCTGATCGGTAAGGGTCATATCGACAAAAAGTTGGTTTGCCCGATCACCGGTGAAGTCGTCGACCGCGACCGCAATGCTGCGCTTAATCTCCGTGACTGGCCGGATCATGCCAGTTGTGGTCCAGTCGGGACCACGGCCCCATCGGTACCCGGGCCAACCGAACCATCGGTTGGTACAGGCCATGGCGCCGACGCCGGATCATCCGGCGCCGGCGGAGCTTCCAGAAGTCCTCACCCTGGTGAGGCCGGAAGCGGTGAGGCCGCAACCCAAACCCCGCAAGGGGAAGCCGCGTGAGCGTGTCACTAAAACACACTCAACCGCAACGGTATTCGCGACTTGGTGTCGATGATGCGCTGGGTACGATCAGACGCCAACTCGGTCAACTGGCTGAGAAACGCCGCATTGATCGGGCTCGACGCGACGTTAGGCGGCTGACTGCCGATGATGCGGTACATCTCGGTGATCGCGGCTCGTGCGCTGTCGGCGGTGCCGCCAGTACCTTGCTTATCCCATTCGGGACCCGCCACCGCGCTCGCGTACTTCCGCAGCAGCTGCTGAATTGTGTTCCTTGCCAACCCTCGACAGGATGCGATTTGCCAGCAATATGCAGCTCACCGCGAGCAGAATCGCGATGACGACGACAAGAACCAGAAGTAGCCAAAGAGGTGGTCTGGATCCGCCCATCGATCTCCTTGCCAGATATCGCTCCGGCGCGCAGTGCCGACGGCGGTCCCCGCCGACTTCGGCCTAGCGCTAAGTCATCAGCGTATTCGTAACTGGCTCAGCACACACTGCCCGATTCGCGCGCGTTTCGCTTAGGCCGTCTCGGGCTGCTCGGCGTTCGCGGGCTAGCCGCTATTACGTAACGCGCTCGCCAGCCCGTTCATCGTCAGCAGGATGCCGCGCTGCACTAATTCGTCGTCATCGCCGGAGCGGTAGCGGCGCAGTAACTCCACCTGCAGGTGATTCAGCGGCTCCAGATACGGGAAGCGGTTGAACACCGAACGTGCCAGCGCCGGGTTGTCGGCAAGCAGGTCGTCTTCGGTTGCGTCCCTTCCCCTTTGGTGGCTGGGCGTCGCCCGGCCCTGCCGCCTGACCAAGGGCAGCAGCGGGTCAACCGGCTGCCATGTGGTAGATGCGACCCGATAGCGGGTCCAGAAGATCCTTGAGGCACGTGCCGACAGACGGTGAAACGTCTGCAACCAAGCGCATTCGCGCTCCTTTGTTAGCTCTCAGATCGGCATCTGGTAGCCGTAGAATTCGTGGTCTTCGTTGTATCCGCCTTGTCCCAACCCGAGGTGGGTGAAACTTTCCACGAACTCGATCGCCTCGATCCATTTGACCTGCTTGAAACCGATCTCGCGCTCGTTCCGTATCCGCAGCGGCGCACCATGGGATTCGTTTAGCGGCTGGCCGTTCATCTCGTAGGCGAGCAGACACGTCGGTTCACGCATGTGCTCGATCTGGTGGCAGTCGTAGTAGCGGCCTTCGCGTGGCCCGCCGGCCCCGTCGGCGAAGGAGTAGAACACCACCCAGCGAGCCGACGGCAACGGGCGCACGATATCGAGAATGTCCGACATGTGAACGCCTCCCCATTTGGCGACACCGGACCATCCCTGAATGCAGTAGTGCTGGGTGATATTCTCGTATTTGGGTAGTGCGCGAAGTTCGTCGTAGGTCAAATTGACCGGATTTTCGACGAGTCCTTCGATTCGAAGTGTGTAGTCCTTCCAATTGTCGGCTTGTAAACGGCGATAATGGTCGGAGCTCGGCAGCGTACCGTTCGGCCAGAGGTACGGTGAGATGTCTTTTTCAGAATATGTGGCGTTGGGATGGAACTGTTCCATCAACGCCATGGCCCATCCCACCATCCAGCGACCGACCACTTGAACTACACCGGGATAGCGGAGTGTGATGGGGGACGCGATTAACCACAAGCAGGTGATGACGACCATCACCGCAATGTAAATCACCAGCGGCCAATACGACTTCGTATCAGTACCCAAGACAATATGGTTCAGATTTCCCACCAGCCCGGTGGTGAACACCATCAGCGTGTGGGCGGCGATGAAAAAGACCATCCACGCAAGAATCGCGAAATGCACAGTCCGCGCGACCTGCCGATTAAAAATGCCCCGGCCAAAACCGAACCGCGCCGCAATCGCCGGCGCCTGCAAGAGGCCGGTGATGAACGCCAAGGGCGCAGCGACGAACACAGTGGTGAAGTAGGCGATGATCTGCAAGCCGTTGTAGTTGGTGAAGCCCTCGTTGGGCGGGAAATCAAGCGATGCGTACTGCACCGCCGTGGACAGCGCATTGGGAAGAACCTCCCATGATCGCGGGACGATCCGGCGCCACTGCCCGGTCGTGAAAAGCAATACGTAGAAAACAAGCCCGTTGGCCAGCCATAACAGATCGAAGCTGAAGTGCCACCAGCGGGCTAGCCCGATCGTGTGCCGGACGCCGGGTATACCCAACCACTTGGGAAGGGCAACCGCATCATCTTTGGCCGTCCATACGTGGGCTGCGTCCTGTTGGTCCATGCGGTCCGGCGGGACCGGATCGCGCATCTGAAACCATGCCGTTCCGGGTCGGCAGCCCGAGTTCAGATACAGCCGGGGATGATCGGCGAGGATCTGCAATCCCGCCCGAACGATGAACATCATGAAGACGATGTTGAACAGGTGCTGCCACCGCAACCATGCCGGAAATCCAGAGGTGACAGGCGGCGCATAGGTTGTCGATGTTCCCGGATAGGTCTCAAGGAAGCTCTGCATCCAGCCGTACTGGCGTAACTGCTGCGCCAGCGCGATGGCGATGATGAGCCCGGCCACGCCGATCGGTACCAGCCACAAGGTACTGAACCAGCGTCGACCGATCCGAATGGCTGGCACCCGCGCCTTCTCCTGCGGTATCCCTCCGGCCCAGTCGTCGAGATCTACGTGGCGGTCCAGCACAGGCGGGCGCCCACCCTGGTCGAGCAATGACTCGAGACGGATGGGGGAAGCCGTCGCGCTACCGGGCTGCGAATGGTCGGCCATCTTTATCCCCAGCTGCGTCGCATCGCCTGCGAGCGCTGCTCGACTTCGGCGGGACATCGAAGCCTCGAACGTCGATGATGGACGGAGCGGTAGCGGTCGCGGCCGTCGCGCCCACCATTCGCGCCCAGGCACGCTCGTTGCTGGCATTCACCTCGCCGGCGACGAAGACAACCTCCGCTGAACGGTGGCGCTGGGACTGGGGCGTGCGCTCTCTGCAGGCCGGGGTGCCGAAGGCTGTCCTCGTGGCAAGGCTCTGGGTCGTTTTCACCGTGCACATCACCAAAATGGTTGTCCGCACTGCCTTTCTGAAGGACGACAACCAACCATTTATTTCATAGCATAAGACAGACCAGTCTGTCTAGATTGTGAATTGCCCAAGTTTTAAGGGTTGTGTTGCGGCAATGTCCGATCTCCCCGTGTTACATCGTCGATGGAACGGCCGCTCCGAACGTGGCTGAAGGGCCAATCAGGGCTTTAATCGTACGAACTAGTCTGTCTAGCCGTTGGTGCTAAGAGGTAGGGTGTCGTTGTGGCGATGCCTGATGTCTCGGACCACCGGCCGGTGCCTTCGACCCGCGAACGAATCGTGCACACCGCCTATGAGTTGTTCACTCGCCGCGGCATCCGTGCGGTGGGCATGGACGAGGTGATCGCGCGCGCCGCGGTGGCCAAGGCCACGCTGTATCGTCATTTCCCGACCAAAGATGACCTCGTGTTGGCCGTCCTGCAGCGCCGCGAACAACTGTGGACGTACGAACTCATCGAGGCAGAGTCACGCAGTCGCGGCAACACTCCCGAAGAACAACTGCTGGCCATCTTCGACGTCCTGCACGACTGGTTCCAGCAACACGAGGGCTACGACGGCTGCTCGTTCATCAGGGTCCTGCTCGAAATGGGGGCCACCCACCCTGCCGGACAGGCCAGCATCGCCTATATGGCAAACTTCCGCACCATCATTCGCCAGCGAGCCCTCGCCGCCGGACTGCTGAAGACCGACGAGTTCGCCCGCTCCTTTCACATCTTGACTAAGGGCGCCATCATCGCCGCCACCGAAGGCGACCCAGAGGCCGCCCAACGTGCCCAGGACATGGCGCGTCTGCTCATCGAACAACACAGACACCCTGCGCCGTCCCGAATCTAGAGATCTGGGAGTGATCAGCTGCTGTCTCGGATGGGTGGGTCGGCCCGTGGGGGCCTAGTAGCGGCACGGGTCTGCGCCTGCTTCTCTTTTCTCTTTCCGTCTTATCCCAGCATCACCGTGGCTCCGCCGCCGGGCGCTTGGGTGAGCGCACGCCGTCGCACCGGCTCGGGTCGCTTGTTGGTGGGCCGCACCGTGCAGACATCGAACAAAGCGCTGAGCACGACGCGCATCTCGTATTCGGCGAACGCCGCGCCCAGGCAGCGGCGAACGCCACCGCCGAAGGGGATCCAGGTGTAAGTCCCGGCTCGCTGTTCAAGGAAACGCTCAGGCTGGAATCGCTTCGGGTCGGGGTAGATGTCGGATCGGCGGTGCATGAGGTAGATCGAGGGCGCGACGGTCACCCCAGCGGGCAACGGGAAGCCGCCGATCTGCATCGGCGCTGTGAGCCTCCGCGCGACCGCCGCGATCACCGGCCGAAGCCGAAGGGTTTCCTTGACCGCGGCGTCACGGAATTGGTGCTCGCCCGCGCGGATCTCTTTGGTGAGCCGCGCCTGCGCATCGGGATGCCGAACGAGCCGCTCCACGGCCCAAGCGAGCGCGGTCGCCGTCGTCTCGTGCCCGGCCAACAGCAAGGTGATTAGCTCATCACGGATCTCGGCATCGCCATCGGCTGGCCGTCTTCATGCCGGGCCTGCAGCAGCATGGACAGCACATCGCCGCGCTCGTCGAGGTGGGCGGCTCTGCGTCGCTCAGCGATCTCGGCGTAGAGCAAGCGATCGACGCCGCGAAGCAATCGGCGTGCGAGTACGGCCCGGATGCGGCGAGGGGCCAACAAGGCTGACACCTGGGCCGGCGAACTGGTTGCCGCGGTCAACATCCGCACCAGTTCCGCCCGCAGCTGGTCAAGGCGCATGCCCTGGGAAAGCCCGAACACTGCACGCAGAATGACCTCCAGCGTCAACGCCTGTATTCGCGGATGCAGGCGCACGGGCTTGCCGCGCGGCCATCGGGCGATCTCGGCTTTCGCGACAGTGGTCATTGTTTCGGCGTAGGAGGCCAGCTGGTTGCCGCGGAAGGGCGGCATGAGAAGTCGGCGCTGCTGGCGGTGCGCTTCATCGTCAAGCAGCAGCACCGAGTTCGCGCCTACCACCGGCAATAGGAGGCGATTTCCCTCCCCAGCGTGCAGCAGCTCGGGCGGCCCATTGAAGACTTCTTTCACCGCGTCCGGATGAGAGATCATCACCCACGGACCCTCACCGGGCGGCCTCAACGTGAACGTGTCACCGTAACGAGCCGCGCAACGGTCCATGAACTCCCAGGGATGGGCCATCCACGCGGCGCTTTGAACGACGGCCGGGAATCGGGGACCAGGTGGCAGAACATCGAGGGTCATTGGTTGCCTCCAACCGGATGCTGTGGGGCTTATGCAAGTTTAAGGTGTGTGTCTGGCGCGCGGAGGAGGCGTCTCAGTTCTAGAGATCTGGGAGTGATCAGCTGCAATGTCAGATCCCTTCGTTTCTGGACACGTCGGCGGTCACCCGCTGTTGCGTAACGCGCTCGCCAGCCCGTTCATCGTCAGCAGGATGCCGCGCTGCACTAATTCGTCGTCATCGCCGGAGCGGTAGCGGCGCAGTAACTCCACCTGCAGGTGATTCAGCGGCTCCAGATACGGGAAGCGGTTGAACACCGAACGTGCCAGCGCCGGGTTGTCGGCAAGCAGGTCGTCGTGACCCGTGATGAGCTTGTGCATGGCGATGGTGCGCTGGTGCTCGTCGACGATCTTGTCGAACACCCTGTGCCGCAACCCTTCGTCGGCCACCAGCTCGGCGTAGCAGGCCGCCAGGCCCAGATCGCTCTTGGCCAGCACCTGTGCCATGTTCGACAGCACGCTGCGGAAGAACGGCCATCGCTGGTACAGCTCGTGCAGGATCTCCACCCGCTCGGTTTCACTTTCGGGGCCCGCCGCAATCCAGTGCTCGAATGCCGATCCGGTGCCGTACCAACCCGGGAGCATCACCCGCGACTGGCTCCAGGCCAGCACCCACGGAATGGCGCGCAAGTCTGCGATCGAGGCGGTGGGCTTGCGTGATGTCGGCCGACTGCCGATATTGAGCGACCCGATCTCACTGACCGGTGTGGAAGCCATGAAGTATTCGACGAAACCCGGTGTGTCGTGTACTAATTCGGCATAAGCACGCTGCGCGAGAATCGCCACCTCATCGAGCACCGCATAGGCCGGCTCCGCGGCATCACCCAGGCCCTCGACGTCCAGCAGCGTCGACTCCAGCGTGGCGGCCAGCAAGCTTTCCAGATTGCGTCGCGCCATCTCGGGTTCGGCATATTTGGCGGCGATCACCTCACCCTGCTCGGTGAGCCGCAGCGAGCCGTTCACCGCTCCCGGTGGTTGGGCCAGGATGGCTTGGTAGCTCGGGCCACCACCGCGCCCGATGGTACCGCCACGACCGTGGAAGAGCCGCAACCGGATTCCGGTTTTGCGGGCCACTTCGACGAGGGTGAGTTCGGCCCGGTAGACCGCCCAGTTGGCGGCCAGATACCCGCCGTCCTTGTTGGAGTCGGAGTAGCCGAGCATCACTTCCTGGCATCCGCCCCGGGCGTCTACGAGCGCTCGATAAAGCGGAAGGTCCAGCATCGCTTGCAGAATCGACGACCCGTTGTGCAGATCGTCGATCGTCTCGAACAGCGGCGAGATACCAACCGGACAATAGGGTTCCGGCCCGGAGGCGTCCAACAGGCCGGCCTCTTTCAGCAGAATCGCGGCCTCCAAAACGTCCGAGACTGAGCGGCACATCGAGATGACGTAGTTGGGTACGGCGGCGGGACCGTAGAGCTCGACGGCGTGCGCGGCGGCTCCGACGACGTCGAGCTCGCTGCGGGCCAGGTCGGACAATCGCGCACCGTCGCCGACCAGTGGACGGCGGGTGCTCAGTTCGCCCGCCAGCAGCGCGACCCGCTCGTTTTCGGGCAACGAACTGTAGTCCGGGTGCACCCCGGCCCACGCCAGCAGCTCGCTGACCACCTCTTCATGCACGTCGGAGTTTTGCCGCATATCCAGGCCGCATAAATGAAACCCGAAGGCGCGCACGCCTTCTCGTAACAGGGCCAGCCGATCGTCGGCCAACAGCGCACTGCCATGGGTGCGCAGCGACTCGTCAATCGTGTCGAGATCGGCCTGCAGTTGGGCAGGCGCAGTATACGGTGGCAAGCCCAGGTCAAGCTCGTCCTGCGGTTGGCGGTCCAAGATCTCGGCGGCGGTCGCGGTGAGCCGACCGCGGATCACCCGCAGTGCCCGCCGGTACGGCTCGTCGGCGCGGGCTTTCTCCTGGCAGCCCTCGGCCAGTGCGGCCAGCTCGGGAGTGACCGACATCAGTCGCGCCGACATCGTTAGCTCCTGCTCGAGAGCGGTGAGTTCGGCCAAGTAATGCGCCAGCGCGGTGAACGCGGCCTTGCCGGTGGCCAGCCGCACCACCTCGGCAGTCACGTTCGGATTTCCATCGCGGTCACCGCCGATCCAAGAGCCGGGTTGCAGAATGGGCCCGCAGAGCAGGTCGGTGTCGGGCCAGCGAGCCCGCAACGCATCCCGGACTTCGGCGTTGATCTGCGGGATCACCCGGAAGAACGCAGCCGGGTAATACCTCAGGCCGACCTCAATCTCGTCGGTGATTTGCAGCCGGGACAACCGGAGCAGCGCGGTCTGCCACAGCGTCAGGACCTGGCGGCGCAACTCGAATTCGATGTTGCGGCCGTCGTCGGTCTCGGTGTGCCCCTCAGCATGCAGCCGCATCAACTCGGTGATCCGGTGCTGGGTGACGAAGACGGTGCGCCGACGAGTCTCGGTGGGATGGGCGGTGATCACCGGGGAAACCAGCGCGCCCTTCAGGGCGTCGGCGACAGTGGCCGAGTCTAACCGGGCCGCATCGAGTTTCGCGTAGGTGGCGGCCAGGCTGCTGTCCTGCGGTGGCTCACCGGCGTCGACGTGAATAGCGCGTCGGCGCTCCCGGTGGATGTCTTCGGCAACGTTGGCCAGCAGCGCGAAGTGGCTGAACGCCCGGATGATCGGGATTGCCAGGTGGATATCGATCCCGTCGAACATGCGCGACATATCGGCCCGATCGATCTCGGAATGTCGCACCCGGAAGGACTCCACCCGGGCCCGTTCTACGAGGTCGAATACCTCGTCACCGTTCTGCTCGCGCACAGTGTCGCCGAGGATGGTGCCCAGCAGTCTGATATCGGCGCGCATCGGCTCGGTCGCCTCGCGACCGACCCGGGTCCGCTGGACCGCACCGATCGCTTCCAGCGCGGTGTCGGAAACCTCAACCATGCGTCCCAGTATCGATGCGGACCGCGCGGTCCGCCCGCCGACAGGTCAGCTATCGGCCAGCACCAACGTCAGCGGTACTTGATCAACAAGGCGATACCGATGATGCACACCAGCCAGATGCCGGTGATGAACAGCGTCAACCGGTCCAGGTTCTTTTCCACCACGGTCGACCCGGACAGGCTTGACTGCACGCCACCGCCGAACAGCGTCGACAGGCCGCCACCCTTGGCGCGGTGCAGCAGCACCAGCAACACCACGAGCACACTGGTGACGACCAGGGTGATCTGCAGGGCCAATTGCATGAGCCACAGCCTACCCGCGGCGCCGTGGTCTTACGGCAGCGGCCCACCGGCGGCGATGGCCGCCAGCGTTGCGAACTGCTCACCGTCCAATGACGCCCCGCCGACCAGAGCCCCGTCGATGTCGTCGCGGGCGATGATGTCGCCGATGTTCTTGGCGTTCACCGAGCCTCCGTAGAGCACCCGTACGGTGTCGGCGACCTGCGGCGACGTCAGCGCGCCCAGTTCCTTGCGGATCGCCGCGCATACCTCCTGGGCGTCGGCGCCGCTGGCCACCCGCCCGGTGCCGATCGCCCACACGGGCTCATAGGCGATGACGACGGTGCCGATCTGTTCGGCGGAGAGCCCGGCCAACGAGCCGTGTAGCTGCTTCTCACAGTGGCTGACGTGCTGGCCCGCCTCGCGGACGTCGAGGTCCTCGCCGATGCAGACGATCGGGGTGAGTTCGTGCTTGAGCGCAGCGGCGGCCTTTGCGGCCACCAGCGCGTCATCCTCGTTGTGGTAGGTGCGCCGCTCGGAGTGCCCGACGACGGCGAAGGTGCAGCCCAGCTTGGCCAGGAAGGCACCGCTGATATCACCGGTGTAGGCGCCCGAGTCGTGCTGGGACAGGTCCTGGGCACCGTAGGTCAGCCGCAGCTTGTCACCGTCGACCAGCGTTTGCACGCTGCGCAGGTCGGTGAACGGCGGGAGAACCGTGACGTCAACCTTGTCGTAGTACTTGTCCGGCAACGCGAATGCGATCTTTTGCACCAGCGCGATCGCCTCGAAGTGATTGAGGTTCATCTTCCAATTGCCGGCTATCAGTGGCTTGCGGCTCACGAATCTCCCCCACTCGGCTGCGGACGATCCAGTACCTCGATGCCGGGTAGCGTCTTGCCCTCAAGGTATTCCAGCGATGCGCCACCGCCGGTGGATATGTGCGAGAAGTCGCCCTCCGGGATACCGAGGGCCCGCACCGCGGCCGCCGAATCGCCGCCGCCCACCACGCTGAATGCGCCCTTCCCGGTCGCTGCGACGATCGCCTCGGCGACACCCTTCGTACCCGCGGCGAACACCGGAAATTCGAACACACCCATTGGGCCGTTCCAGAAGACGGTTTTGGCGTTGGACAGCAATGTCGCGAACCGTTTAACCGATCCCGGCCCGATATCCAGGCCGATCAAGTCGTCCGGGATAGCGTCAGCCGCAACGGTCTGCGGTGGCGAGTCGGCGGCGAACTTCTCGGCCACCACAATGTCCATCGGCAGTCGCAGCACGTCGACGTAGGTGTGCAGCAGCCTGCGGCAGGTATCGACCATCTCCTCTTCGAGCAGCGACTTACCAACCGAAAAGCCCTGCGCAGCAAGGAAAGTGAAACACATCCCACCGCCGATCACGATGCTGTCGGCTTTGGTCGCCAATGACTCGATGACGCCGAGCTTGTCGGACACCTTCGACCCGCCGAGCACCACCGCGTAGGGGCGTTGGGTCGAGCTGGTCAACTGCTCCAGCACCCGTATCTCCTCGGCGACCAGCGTGCCGGCGTAGTGCGGCAGCAGGGTGGCAACGTCGTACACCGAGGCCTGCTTGCGATGCACCACCCCAAAGCCGTCGGAGACGAAAGCACCTCCCGTCCCGACCAATTCGATCAGTTGCCTAGCCAGCGCGAGTCGCTCGTCGTCGTCCTTGCTGGTCTCGCGCGGATCGAAGCGGATGTTCTCCAGCAGCAGGATGTCGCCGTCGGTCAGGCCCTCAGCACGGGCCAGCGCGTCAGCGCCGACGACATCGCCGGCCAACTGCACGTGCCGGCCCAGCTGCTCACCGAGCGCGGAGGCGACCGGTGCCAGTGACAGCTTCGGGTCGGGTCCGTTTTTGGGACGACCCAGGTGTGCGGTGACCACCACCTTGGCGCCCGCCTCGAGAAGCGTCTCCAACGTCGGTACCGACGCGGTGATGCGGCCGGCGTCGGTGATAGCGCGGTCATCGTCGATCGGGACGTTCAGATCGGAACGCACCAGCACGCCGCGACCCGAAACTCCTTCCGCCAAAAGGTCTTCGAGGGTATGAATGGACACAGCTAGAGCGACTTGCCGACCAGCGCGACCAGATCGATGAGGCGGTTGGAGTAGCCCCATTCGTTGTCGTACCAGGACACCACCTTGGCCTGGTTGTCGATCACCTTGGTCAGGCCGGAGTCGAAGATCGAGCTGTGCGGGTCGGTGACGATGTCGCTCGAAACGATCGGCGCGTCGTAGTACTTCAGAATGCCCTTGAGCCTGCCCTCGGCGGCAGCCTTGTACACGGCGTTGATCTCTTCGGCGCTGGCGGATTTGGACAAGTCGGCGGTCAAGTCGGTGACCGAACCGGTGGGGATCGGCACTCGCAGCGCGTAACCGTCGAGCTTGCCTTTCAACTCGGGCATCACCAGGCCGATGGCTTTGGCCGCGCCGGTGGAGGTCGGCACGATGTTGACCGCGGCGGCGCGGGCGCGACGCAGGTCCTTGTGCGGCCCGTCCTGCAGGTTCTGGTCTTGGGTGTAGGCGTGGATGGTGGTCATCAGGCCCTTCACGATGCCGAACTCGTCGTGCAGCACTTTGGCCAGCGGCGCAAGGCAATTCGTCGTGCACGACGCATTGGAGATGATGTTCTGACTGCCGTCGTACTTGTCCTCGTTGACTCCCAGGACGATGGTGATGTCCGGGTCGGTGGCGGGCGCGGAGATGATCACTTTCTTGGCGCCGGCCTGCAGGTGGCCTTTCGCCTTGGCGGCGTCGTTGAAGCGGCCGGTGGATTCGACGACGACATCGACGCCGAGGTCGCTCCACGGCATTGCCGCCGGACCGTCCTTGACCTCGAGCGCCTTGATCTTGTTGTTGCCGACGACGATGGTGTCCTCGCCTTCGAGGCTGACGTCGTAGGGCAACCGGCCCAGGATCGAGTCGAATTTGAGCAGGTGCGCCAGCGTAGCGTTGTCGGTGATGTCGTTGACGGCGACCACCTCTATGTTGGCGCTACCCTGCTCCTGTTGAGCCAGTAAGGCCCGGTAAAAGTTGCGCCCGATTCGACCGAAGCCGTTGATGCCTACTCGGACCGTCACTTGTCTCTCCCTGTCTTCCTATGTCCGCTGATGAGCGCTCGCCGTCAGCCTAGATCAGTAATAAGCACTATTGCGCGCCGGTAAGAGTGCTGGACTTTTGCCCCGGCGAAAAGCCAGGTTCGGCGTGTGGGGCTTGCGGCAGATGTGGTTAAAGGGCATCGATGGACATATGTGACAACGCCCAGATGCCCTGCCGACCCAAATGTTGATGATCGATGGCTCCGTTGTCGAAGCCGCGTTCCCGGCCGCGCCTGCTCGTGCGGATCGGACTGTCCGAGTTGACTGCAATTTTGCGCGGTGGTTAAGGCCGAGCGGCCGGGATCGCTGGCCTGCATGGCGCGGATCTGCCGCGAATACCGCATTCCACGCGGACGAATCGCCTGGGTTTTGAATTTAAACCGCACTGCCGCCAGCTAAACAACGGGCTCGGTTGTTGTGGCGCTGTTTACTTGGCCCACTACGATTCCGTGATTGCCACCTCCGACAAAAAGCCGGAACAACTGATCCACGACTATCCCAGGCGGCACGTCACCGACGAGTAATCGCCCGGTAGTCGGCCATCTGGGACCTCAGTGCACCGGAAACCCCCGATCCCCGGCGCCCCGGTCGGCGGCGCAGTGCCAGGTAGTCGACACCGGCGCCCTTGCCACCCCACCAGCACCGGATGCTCCTGCTGCCGCGGCTGCCGGCGGAGGCGGCTTGCTCGGCTTGCTTGACGGGTTTCACGGCGCCGCGGGTTCGGCTATCACCGATGCCCTGCCTCCCCAACTAGCCGACGCACTTCCCACCGTTGCATCGGGGGCTTCCCAAGTGGTGGGCTCGCCACAAACCCTCGGCATGGGCGGCGGCGCGCCGGCTGTTGTTCCCGCTCGCATCCCGACACCCCAAGACATGATGTGCGGCGACCCCGGGTGGGCGGCAACCATGGGCGATCTGGGCGCCGGCCCGCTCATCGCCGCGATCCCGGGGCTATCGCTGGCCGCGCCGGAGCAGCCCCGCCGCGACCAATGGTGAATCGCTACTTCCGCAGCCGTCGCAGTGCTGATTCGGCCGCGTAATAGCCGCACAGCCCGTGGATACCGGCGCCCGGCGGCGTGGACTGTGAGCACAGGTAGACGCCCGGCACGCCGGTCGCGTAAGGATCGATGGCCACCCGCGGGCGAAGGATGACCTGAAGCCGGTCGTTGGCGCCGCCGATGATGTCGCCGCCGATGTAGTTGGGGTTGTAAGCCTCTAGTTCGGCGGTGCTCTTGCTAACGGTTGCGATGATGCGGTCACGGAATCCGGGAGCGAACCGCTCTATCTGGTCGACGACGGCGGCGGTGGCGTCGCCGGTGTAGCCGAACGGCACATGCGCGTAGGCCCATATCGGGTTGATATTGCCTGCGCAGCGGGAGGGGTCGGCCAGGTATTGCTGCCCGACGAGAACGAACGGCCGTTGCACCATTTTGCCTTGTGCGCGTTGACGTTCGGTGTCGGCGATCTCGGTGAACGTCCCGCCGAGATGGACGGTGCCGGCGCGCCGACAGTCGGGATTCGTCCACGGGATGTCGCCATCGATGGCGAAGTCGACCTTGAACGCCGATGACCCTTCGCGGTAGCGCCGATAGGACCGCTTGATCCGGCCGGGCATGACATCGCCGTAGATGTTGAGCGCCGCGGCCGGGCTTAGGTCGAGCATGACGATGTCGGCGTCGGGGATGTCTCTGCGGCTGGCGACGGTCACTCCGGTGGTCACATTCCCGCCGTGCGCGTTCAGGGCGGCGGCCAGGGCCCGGGTGATCGACCCAGATCCGCCTTGGGCGACGGGCCAGCCATAGCGGTGACCGCTCGCCAGGATCATCAACCCGAGCGACGCGGTCAGCGGCCGATCCAGCCGAGTGTAGACGTGCGCGGCGGCGCCACCGAACAATGCGCGCGCCTGCTCGGTTCGAAACCAGCGGGCCATGGTGGTGGCCGGCAGCACCGCGCGCGGCCCGAAGCGAGCGAGGAGAATCGGGTGACGCGGAATGTTGAGCACCGGACGAAGCAAATCTTGGGCCAGCTGATCGAATCCCGTCGCGAGGTCCCCTACGGCGCGCCGCCACCGGGTGGCGTCGCGTCCCATGCGGGCCGTGGTCGCCTCGATCGACTGGTAGAGCACGCCGGCGGTGCCGTCGTCGAGCGGGTGCGCGCAATCAATCTCCGGCCATTTCCACACCAGCCCATAGCGTTGGAGGTCGATCTCCTTCCAGAACGGCGAACCGACGCCCAACGGGTGAAACGCCGAGCAGTGGTCGTGGATGAGTCCGGGCACCGTCAGCTCACCCGAGCGCGCTCCCCCGCCGATCGTGTCGCGAGCCTCCAGCACCTGCATGTCGAGACCGTGACGGGCAAGGTGGGTCGCGGCGGCCAGACCATTGGGCCCAGCACCGACGACGACTGCCGTCGTCATTGCGTGGTGCGCTGAGCCGTGATGTGTACCGGGTACTCGTCACCGGGCTCCGGCCACGGCTGGCGAGTCAGCATGTCCTCGACGGTGACATAGCCTGCCTCGATCAAACCGGACTTGGCGTCGACAATGCGGTACCACTGCTTTTGAATGTGGATCGGCTGACCCTCGAGAATGATGACGCGGACGTCGCCGTCCTCGAAGTTGCAGCGTCGCTGTACAGCGGCCAACAGTTGCTCATTGTGCAGATGGCCCTCGCCGAAGTTCCAGCCGACCAGTGGCCCGGCAACGATCTCGCCCTCACGCACCTTGTAGTCGGCTTCGTCATCGACCGCGCGGGGCAAGAGGCCATTGAGCGCCCGGCCATGCGTGTGCATCGCCCGGAACGCGGCCGTCTTGTCGGCCATGATCTCGGCAGTCTCCGCGTCGTAAAGCTTGGCCAGCTGATTGACGACGAGCGCAGAGCTTTTGACGATGTTGGCCTCTATCCTGTCCTCGGCGCCGGCGAGGTTGTCCCGGTCTTCGTGGAATTTG
>CAVYAU010000016.1:0-21272 GCA_963766535.1 uncultured Actinomycetota bacterium
CTGCGTCCATTCTGCGCCGGTCACCGGCGAGAGGCAACGGGAAACCCGATGTCACGGATGTGCTGAGTACCCATCAGTTCGCGTCCAATTGCAGTCGGTGAGCGTGCAGCGCAGCGTGGCACCGACGGTGCCCTCCAGGTTGTCCGGGCACGTGACGAATTCGGGTGCGTGCCCGAACTGTTGGTTGAGCTGGGTGCTGATCTGGCCGGCGATGTCGTCCTTGCTGACCGTCTCGACGATGTCGAAGTTCACCGTGCCGCCGTTAACGCTGCTGACGGTGACGTTGACGCCGTCGTTCTGCCGGTTGGTTGTCATGGTGCAGTCGAGTGTCGCCCCGACAGTGGCCTTAAGGTCGTCGGGGCAGGACACCGAGTCGGGCTTTTACCCGGACTGCTGGGCGACCTTCGAACTGATCTGGTCGGCGACGTCACTCTTGGCCACGATAGTGGCGGCCCCGGTCGACGCCGGTATCCGCGCGTCCAGGGAAATGCGTAACGCTTATTCGCCACGGCATCGCGACCGACTAAGTTCGCCGGCGGCGCAGTGTGTCACGTGACGTTTCACAACGCATCATGAAGCCCGTCAAGCCGACCTCGATCGTCTCCGAAATCGCGGACAACCGTATGGTTCTAGGATCCGCCACGAAGATGAGAAAAACCGCTCCGCCATTTTGATGAGAATTCTGCAAACCTGCAGGTAGGGGAGTCGGTATCTGCCACGCGCGGTGAGAACCTACAGCAGGTGTTGATGTGGGTTCTCAAACACCAAGTGGCCACATCTCAGTCCGCATGGCCACTCGGTGGCCAATTGGCCACGAACTGAGACAAATTCGGGCGCCCGCTTTGGTTGTCGGCACTGCGAGGAATTGGTGGTGCGTCGGTGAGGTGTGCGCCTGACTCTGGCAGAGAAGTATCGGCTAGGTCCACGCGACGAACAGGGCGTCCATATCGCCCGTGGTTCGTATCTTCTCGTATCTGTCGATGTGATCGGTGCGGTAATCGGTTATGTGAGAGGGTATGTCGCGTCCGATGAGTAGGGCTTTCATGGCTTCGTTGAGGCACTGGTGGCCGAGGTTGTGGGCAAAGGTCGACACGGACTGGCAGGCTGCGTCCGACACGGGGCCGCCGTGGATCGAGGAGTTGCGCAGTCTTTTTAGCCGTCCAAGCTGTCTGTCGAAGCGCCTGGCTTGTTCCTCGAGGCGGCCGTACATCGCCGCTGGCGTGGCCAGGGTTGTCTCGAGTTCGCCAAGTCCGCGGGCAAGCCAGTGGTCGGCATAGATCCCTTTGAGCTCGGAGATGTGGTCGGCGGCTGCCCGGGCGTTGAACATCTGGTGTGGCCACTCATGCACCTGCAGCTTTGAGCTGATTTCCCCAAGTGTTTTGTTACGCGGGTCGCCTGCGGGCAGTCCCGGAGAGTAGTCGACTGCGGCGCGCGCGTAGCGGTGGATGGATTCGACTATCTTGATTCGGCTGTGGGCCTTTTTGAAGTAGTCGGAAGCGAAGTCTGCCCAGTGGGGCGCACCGCCGGTGGTTCGGGCGTTGACATGCTCGATGCCCCGTACAGCGGCCATCAGTGTTGCCGGCGGGCTCGTCTTCGCGGCGTCTTTGAGCTCTGTGCTGAGGGTGATCGCTTCCTGGAGTTCATCCATGGACTGAGGGTCGAGCGATTGGTTGCGGATCGGCATCCGTTCGATGTCTTGGCCCATCCAGTCGTTCTCTGCTCGGAATGGCTCGGGTGTGTCTTCCTTGGGGCCCCACGACATTGGCGAAGTGCGACGGCCGTCAATGAAGACTATTGAACCGTTGAGGATGCGCCATGTATCTGGTGTTGCGTGGTGTATCGACTTGATTGCCTCGACCAGAGCTATGGCCTTTTCTCGAGCGGAGTGAATCACAGTGTTGGGCAGCGCAACGCGTGCGTAGGTCATGTAATAGTCGCGTTCCCACTCGACCTCGTCTCGGATAAGGATAGGCGGATCCAACTGTGGGTCAAGGATTTCAGTTGGGGCAACGGTGAAGCGGTCAGCGAGCTCGGGGTGCCCGATGAAGCTGCTGAGATAGTCGGCGTTGTAGAAGGTCACCTGCCCGTGTGTCACTTCCCATTGCGGCAAGGAGGTGGGTGCTAGCCGGAGCCAGACGATGCAGTCGGCGCGGCGCGCCGGCCTCGCTAACATCTGCTCGCACATCTTGAACCGTTGCCAGGTTGCTTGTCCGGTGGGCTGATCCGTGAGCGGACGTGGCGTGTGGGTGACGCCGGCGGTCAAGTCCAGTTCCTGGTGTACTGCGTCGGGGTTGTCGGTAAGGACTGCGCTCACATCCCGGAAGACCCCGAATGTGCCGAGGTCGAGATCCCTTCGGTCAGCGATCGCCCATAGGGTGTCGCGGCGAAACGACAGCTCTTCGATTGTCCTGTGGACGTTTTCGGATGTTGATACCAGATCGAGCCACGCGGCACGGATGGCCGCCTCGGTCGCCAATTCAGCGTGTAGCTGTTGCAGGCGCACCAGGAGGTCGGAGCGAGCGGCCAGATCGATGGCATAGACGGGAGAGCCGTCCGCTGCCGGCGTGTTGGTTATCAGCGCCTGTAGGAGCGGCTCGATTGGTGTTGTGAGCGCATCGACGACGTGGCGGAGCTTAGGCCCGGACTCCTTGAGGCTTGCGCGGAAGTCGTTAATCACCTGCAGCCAGTCATCGCCTTGAGCCGGGCGGAACACGCGGTCATCGGAGACCCAGCCGTGCAGGTCGGCGGTCGCTGCCGGGAGAGTCATGGTGGCGCCGCTGGCGGTGATGGGGACCAGCGGTCGGCCAAGGACGACGTCGAGTTCATACACGTGCCGTTCGTGGCGTCGCCCGAACACGGAGGTCTCCTCTCACGATTGAGTCAGCTGTCGCCGACACCCATGATGCAACGTGGCCCAGCCAAGTCCCACCGATTAAAAGATGGCGACGGCCCCATGAGATCCATAACCTCGGTTGAGACAACGAGCAGCTGGGGGTGAACCTCATGGTGCGCAGCACCGCCCGCGATGCGCGGCGCGCTCTACGCGAGCAGCAACGACGCATCCACAAGACGGCGGTACGTCCCATGACGGGCAGCAGCACCGCGGTGCAGCCGTGTGTCAACGCACCGAGCGCTGCTCCTTGGCGACGACGTTCGGCACATAGAAGCTGGGGTAGTGGCCCTCGCTGTCGCGTTCGCCGAACACGATCACCTTTCCGTCGGGCATCACCTGGGCGCCGGTCGGCGCGAGGCCGCCGGGTAGGAACCGATCTCCCGGCACGGCGGCACCATGCACGAAGGCGTTGCGCAACACGCGCCAGATATCTGCGAGCTGTTTGGCAACCTCGGGCGACGCCTTTTCGGGGGTCGGCATGACCGACATGGGTGGTTCGATGACGGCTGGACCGGCAAACGCGGAGTCTGCCGACGGCCCGCCCACCGAGATCTTGACGTCTATCGCGGCGATCTTCTGGTTGAGCAGCTGGTTGACAGAGACCCCTTGCTCGGCTGCGGCCATGGTGAGCTTGCGGTGCTGTTCTGGCGAGGTGCGCAGCGCGATCTTGCCGGAGTAACGGCGATCGCCGAGCGGTTCGGGGATGGGCTCATCCGACGCCGTCATGTCCTCGATGACCTCGGCGACCAGCTTCACGATGCCGGCCATCGCGTCGACGGGTGATTCCTCGAGCCACGACAGCGAAGGGAACTCGGCGACCAGGCCGACGTACTCGCCGTCCTCGGGCGACCATTCGACGCGGTAGGTGTAGTGGCGGTCCATCAGTAGGTCCCTTCCTTGAGCTTGGCGATGGCGACGAGGGCTTGCTTGACCTGGTACTCCTTGGCCTTGCTGCCCTTCTTCTGGATGTTGATGCGCGGGTTTCCAGCCCACGACATCCGGTAGACGTGGTGGCTCGTCCCCTGGTTACGGGGCGCGCCGAAGTAGTGATCGCATACCGCCTTCAGATCGGTGAACTTGATGCCGGCAGGGCTGTTCAGCATCTCGGCTTCGATCCTGGCAATGCGGGCGGACACTCGTCCATGATAGCACCCGCGTTAGTGTAAGCGTAGTATGCTAGCGTTGGCGATATCGTTTCGAGCATTACCGCCGGTTGAGTCCGCTCTGCTTGTCGGTGGCTCGTGCCAATGTCGTCGTCACTGCTCCGCACTACTGAAACTGGAGAATCAGATGACCACAATGACCGTCAAAGGCGCTTGGAAAGGCTGGGACGGCAAGACGTTCGTGGAGATGACGGACGGCTCGAAGTGGAAGCAGGCTGAGTATCACTACGAGTACCACTACGCCTACCGGCCGGAAGCGACCGTTACCAATGACGGTCTGATGCTCGTTGACGGCATGAGCCGAGCTGTACGGGTGCGCCGAGTGTACGGGCGTGACTGAACCGGCAGTCGTCTCTGTCCTTCCGCTCAATTCCTTCATGTACGAACCGATCCTCCATGTACGAACCGATCCTCGACATGGCCGACGATCATCTGCGGCGGTTGTATCAGGACGTCAAAAGACTTAGCGGTAGCTGAAAATGGAGCCCTTACCACGGCGTGACCAGTGGCGTTGGGCCGCTGACGATCTCGTTGATTGCCAGAACTTGCCTGGTGAGTTACGTGTGGTCGCGCCGACGGACCCAATTGTCGAGTGCTGCCTGGGTTTAGGTGAACAGTCCTGAGTGCCCGCAGTGTCACGTGACGCATGGCAGTTGGCTGGGCAAGTAGGCATGGACGGGACAGGCGACATCTTCGGAGGGCTTCGGTGCAGCATCAGGAAAAATGACACCGAGTTGAGACAGAATCCAGATGACATGACGTGAGACGATGCGCATCACCGCAGGCCAGAGCATCGCGGGATGACATGGGATTTGAGAACCTACAGGTGATTGTAGGTTCTCATTTCTGATGACATAAATCTCATCGTCGTGTCATCTCGATGTCATAAATGACAGGAACTTGAGATTCTGATTAGTCGTTCTAAGCGTTTCTCTCGAGCCGTTTCTCCCATCTGTTTCCCACTCATGAGCGACCAACAGGGGACTTAGACCTGCCGCGAGGAGCCATAGGGCCCTGATGTGGCGGCCAACGGGTCGACCCACTGAACACGCCCCCAGCCGCATGGCGACCATTGGCCTCGTAGAGCGCCCGGTCGACCGTTCTCAGACCCTGACCACAGCGCTTTCTGAACAGCGCCAAAGGGTCGCGTGGATAGACCTAGTATTCGTCCATGCCGTTAGCGAGCGGTCAGACTTTCGCCGGGTACACGATCATCCGCCTGCTCGGGTCCGGCGCGATGGGCGAGGTCTACCTTGCGCACCACCCACGGCTTCCGCGCAAGGACGCACTCAAAGTGCTGTCAGTCGACGTGTCTGCCGATGCCGACTACCGCGCCCGTTTTGCTCGCGAAGCTGACCTGGCGTCCACGCTGTGGCACCCCAACATCGTGGGTGTCCACGACCGGGGCGAAGACGACGGCCAATTGTGGATCTCGATGGACTTCGTCGACGGAACTAACGCGGCGAGCCTGCTGCGGGACCGGTATCCAGTCGGCATGCCAGCCGACGAGGTAGCCGCGATAGTCGCAGCGATCGCCAGCGCACTCGACTACGCGCATCAGCACGATCTACTCCACCGCGACGTCAAGCCCGCGAATATCTTGCTCGCCAATCCTGAAGATGGCGAAAGGCGAATCCTCTTGAGCGACTTCGGAATAGCCCGCAACGTCAACGACATCAGCGGGCTAACGAAGACAAATATGACCGTGGGCACGGTGGCCTACTCTTCACCCGAGCAATTGCTGGGCGAAGACATCGATGGCCGCGCCGACCAGTACTCGTTGGCGGCCACCGCATTTCACCTGCTGACCGGTTCTCAACTATTCCCGAACTCCAACCCCGCAGTCGTCATCAGCCGTCACCTCAATGTGCCGCCGCCAACAGTGGCTGACAGCCGACCCGAGCTTGCCAAGCTTGACCCAGTACTCGCCATCGGCCTAGCCAAGCGACCCGAAGACCGGTTCAAGCGTTGCTCTGATTTCGCATACGCCCTGAGCGAAAAGATCAACTCGGCCTATATGCCAACAGCTTCGGCTCCCACTGCAGCGGCACCCAGGGCTACGCCAGCAGTCGACCCTGAGGCTGGGCCATCGAGGCGGCGAACTGTATCCGTCGCGGTCATTGTTGCCGTTTTTTTGGTTGCTTCGATAGGTGCGGCCATGTTTCTACTACGGCCATCGCAGCATGACCGAGCGGCGAACAGCACCACCAGCACAGCGACATCGGCTGTACCAGCAGCCACTTTCGAGAGCATGCGAGATTTCGTCACTAGCTATTACGCCGACCTTCCAGCACATCCCACAGATGCCTGGGCAAAACTCGACGCCCACTGCCAGAACCAAACCGGAAGGCAGGAATTCCTGGACTTCTGGGCGACAATTCAATCGGTGACGGTCGTTTCGGTTAGTCCACGGGATTCGAGCAGCGTGGTCGCCGAACTCAAGTACGTCCGACGCAACGGCACGTCCAATACCGAAAATCGTTGGCTCAGGATGACATCGATCAACGGCGTGATGCTCCTCGACGAATCTGATCGGGTCGGATCAGTTAGTGGATCACCAACGTCAGCACCGCCACCGTCATTCTCCCCGAAGGCGATAGATCAGGTCTTGCTGACTGCCGACCAACTGACCAAGGTGCTGGGAGTCAACGTCACCAGCGACCCAGCTGGAGGTGGGGCCGGTGGGCTCGCAATTAACTCCTCGTCTTATGGCATGTCAGACCATTCGGGCCAGGTGACACCTCGTTCTTGTGTCGGAGTGGCCTTCACAGGCGAGCATGACGTCTACGTCGCCGCCGATCCCGCAGCGATCAAGACTCAAACATACCCAAACCTGTATGGAGGCTCTAGCAACGCGGGACCGTATCTCCTTGAGCAGACAGCGGCGGTGTTTTCCTCCACCGAGCAGGCCCAACAATTTCTGAACTCTTCGCAGTCTCAATGGGAAACCTGCAGCAAAAGCGAGGTCGACGCGAGGCTCGGCTTTGAAAACGGACGAGGATATACATTGGGCCCGGTGAAACGGCAGGGAAATCTCATCACTGTGCCCATGGCTTCTCCAGGCGGTGAGAACAGTCCGGATGCCTGCCAGCAGGCGTTAGGAGCGCAAGAGAACGTCGTCGTCGAAGCCCGCACCTGCTCTGTGCCCAAGACAACCGCAGCTCCTCCCTACAGCAATCCGGACTGGGCAACTCATGACGCCGAACGGGTAGCCAAAGCGATGCTCGCAAACGTCAAGCCGTAACTCTCACTACGACTTCAGTCGATATCGGTCAGTGTCGCGCACCCCAGTCACGCGATGAGCGGCTCGCCTGGATCGGGCACCGATTCGCCAGAGGCTAGTGGTCGCAGTCGTAAGTTCGTCGGGGGTCATGCGGCGGGTGCTTGGGTATGCGGTGTGTCGGGGAGGTCGAGGCGGCGGAGGAAGGCGTTGAGGTCGTCTCGGGTGTAGGTCCAGTCGAACGGTGTCGCGGTCGTGTTGTAGCGGTCCTGGAAGCCGAGGATGCGTTCGGCGAGTTGGTTCAGATCGTCGAAGTCGTTGGGGGTTATGGCTTTCCGCTGCAGGATCGAGAAGTAGATCTCGACCTGGTTTAGCCATGATGCGTGCACCGGCAGGTGCACCAGGGTCGCGGTCGGCCATGCTGTCTGCATGCGTTCGATCGAGCGTTGTCCGTTGTGGGACGAGCCGTTGTCTGCGACCCAGAACACACGCCGGGCCGAGGCGTAGGGTTCGGTGGTCATCACCGCGGCGACCAGGTCGGTGAACGGCTCGATGCCGGTCTTGGGGGCGATCTGCCCGAGCACCTGGGCGCGGTGGACGTCGTAGGCGGCGAAGTAGGCCAGGGTGCCGCCGCGGCGGTACTCGAACTCGACGCGTCGGTTGCGCCCAGGTGCGGGTGGTTGTCCCCGGTGGCGTCGCTGCAGGGCCTGCAGCTGGGATTTCTCATCGGCACTGATCACATAATCGTCGGGACCGAGAGGGTGGCCCTCCCACCGCCGGGCATACAGATCGAGCACCCGGGCGGCCTTGGTCTCGAAATCGGGGTCACGGGGAAAGATCCAGGACCGGTGCTGCCAGGGCTTGATCGCATCGGCGGCCAGCCATCGGTGCACGGTGGCCGGCGAGATCGTCTGGGCTATACCGCGGGTGATCGCCTCGCTGGCCAGGTCGGTGCTCGACCACCGCGACAACGGCTGGCCGGTCTCGGCGGGCAGGGTGCACGCCAGTGCCTTGACCTCGGCCACTTGTACGGCCGTGAACGCACGTCGCCGCCCGCTGCGAGGCAGGTCGTCGAGCCCGGGCAGGCCACCGGCGACGAACCGGCGGCGCCACTTGCGGACGGTGTCCACATGCACACCCACCTCGGCGGCGATCTCGGTGTTTGTCGCGCCATCGGCCGCAGCAAGCACGATCCGCGCGCGGATCACGTCGCGATGCGCCGACCTCGACGACCGGGCTCGGGCATGGAGAACCGACTCGTCCAGGGCGGTCAGCGCGATGATGAACGGACTGCTCATAGCCATGCATCCGTTGTCCTCCGCGACGTGTCTCATCGCGGACACGACACGCCGTGGCCACCCACACCGCACCCGAGTTGGGTCACGATAGGCAGATGCCGAAGATCCCGGACTCGACGAAGGTCTCCTTGCATCACCGGCTGATCGATCGTGCCCGCGAACGTTGGCCGCAGTTGAGCGAGATACGCATGCGCTATCGCGCAGGCTTCGCCTACATCGACGGCGTCCTGGCCGACGGCGAGGTGCTCCAGCTGTGCCGACTGCGCTACGCCGGCTCGCCACGAGACTGGGGATTTGCGATCTACCGAGCCAGCCACGATGACTACGAAGACTCGTTCCTGCCCACCGGATTCATGGGCGGCTCACCCGAAGACGCCCTCGACACCGCCTGCGGCCTCTATCTCGCAGACCCCACCGCCTGGACCTAAACCCCCGACGAACTTACGACCCTGACCACTAGTGAGGCCAGCCTCGGACCGCCGAGGTGGGCGGCCGGGTTGGGCGGGATGGTTGCGGTTGGCTGCTGGTTGAGAAGCGGTCCGAGCCTGCCCTCGGACGATCGCGGCGCCGCCGCGCGGCTGAGCGCTGGTCAGGACCGGCTTGGCCGACCAGGCTGGCGGTCATGGCTGCGGTGGTGACGGTGAACGATGTGCTCGACGGGCACGTGGTGCTCGATCTGGAGTGTTTGGATCGAATCTATGTGAACGGCTACGTGCCGAATCTGCAGGTCGGCGGTCAGGTGGCGAGCTTTTTGACCCAGCATCTGGGTAATCCGATCCCCTCGCCGGCGATCCTGGAGAAGATCGGTACCGGGTTCCGCCGTGCGGTGCGCAGCTTCGCCGCCGACAACGAGATCCCGGTTGTGCACTTCGACAAGGATGATCGCAAGATCGACGTGATGCGCCCGTATCTGGCCGCGCAAGCAGCGACTGGGCGGCCCGGCGTGGCCGCGATCGGGGTGGCGCAGGAGTTCGCGCGGGTGTTCCTGGCGACCAAACACACCGGGCAGACCACGGGAGTGTGGTTCTCGTTCACCAAGGCCGACCGGCGAGTGACCTGTTATTACTTCTATCTCTGGGACGACGACTTCGGGCCGACGTTTGTGAAGGTGTGCGCCTACTTCCCGTATCCGGTCAAGATCTGGATCAACGGCCACGAGTGGGCCAAACGCCAGGCCGCCAAAGCGGGGATTGAGTTCGCCGAACTGTCCAACGGGTTCGCCTCGGCCACCGATCCCGCTGGTCTGCAGGCGATCTGCGACCGGTTCGGGCCCGCCACGATCGCGGTGTTCGCCGAACGCTGGTGGTCGAGGCTGCCGTTGCCGCTCACCGAACACGACCGCGCCGCCGGCTACTGGTGGGAGCTGTCGATGCGGCAGGTGGAAGTCTCGCGCACCCTGGTGTTCGACGCGCCGCGCCGCGCCCGCGGGTTCTTTGAGGCACTGGTCGCCGACAACCTTGACATCGGCCGCCCGGAGGTGATCGAGCTGATCTTCCGGCGGGGCCAGCCGCGGGGACGCCCGGCGGCCGGTCAGTTCAAGACCAAGATCGTCACCTACGGCACCGAGGTGAACGTCAACGCCTTCTACCGGCACTCCCGCATCAAGCAGTACCTCAAGGACGGGCGCGCGCTGCGCATCGAGACCGTCGTCAACGACCCAAGCGATCTGGGCTGCCTACGGCGCCTGCACCATCTCGACGAGCTGCAGTCCCGCGCCCGTGCCGTCAACCGGCGGCTGCTTGATACTGAACGTGTCGGCCAGGGCTGCGTCCTTGCGAGTCCAGCCTTTGAGCGGATCGCACAGCCCACCCTCACCGAGGATGGCAGGAGGGCCCCGGCCTTACGGTTCGGCGACCCTCGGGTCCAGGCCCTGGCCGGCGCCTTGTGCACCACCTCACTCGCCGTCGCCGGCATCACCAACAAGAGCCTGCGCGCCTTGATGGCCGGACTGCTCGGCGGTGCGAACTACTCGATGAACCAGGCCAGCTACGACCTGGCGCGGCTTCGGCTCAACGGACTGATCACCCGTATCCCGGACCGAAACCGCTACCGCCTCACCAGCGACGGCCTCGCGTTCGCGATCTTCTACACCAAAGTCCATGACCGCTTGCTGCGCCCCCTGCTCGCCGCCGACGGGCCGCCAGCCCCACCATCGATACGAAAGGCTTTGCGCACCATCGACATTCACATCACACAACGAATCGACAACGCCAGGCTGGCGCCAAAAGCAGCCTCAAACTCAAGACAACTCTCAAAGTACTAGCGACCAAGGTCGCTAGCACCACTATCGCCGTCACGAGCCTTTCTCTGTCTGAGATCATCGGCGAGAGCTTTTACGAATTGGCAGGTTTCCCATAGCTTTTCCCGACAGTCTGGTGGCCACTCTGTTAGCGGCGGGACGGTCAGGATGTCGTCGAGCAGCTTTTCACGCCTCTCATGGTCGTGGGTGTTCTCGGCGGTGAGGGCCAGGAGGGCTTGGATCGCAGCATCACCGGGGTCAACAACGTCATCGGAATTCACCTTGGGCACCGTAGACGTGGGTACCGACAGTGCGGCGACCCTAACAAAAGCTGCTTATGTGTTGGGTGGGTCAACTGGGAGCATGTCCCGAGTCGCGTGGAATTTTGGTGACGATCCACGGTGAACTCTATGCGGCGGCACCGACGGTGTCGGTGTCGGGATTGGCGTGTCGGTGTAGGGCGTCGACGAGCTGGGGCATCTGCTTGTAGCCCTTGATGCGGCGGAAGGACCGTTCGGCGTTGAGCATGCCGGCCGCAGTCCAGCGCAGCACCATCTGCCCGTCGCGCCAGCGGGTGACGTTACGGTTGGTCGTTCGGGCTATCGAGATCATCGACTCGATCGGGTTGGAGGTGGTCAGTGTTTTGGCGAGGCGGCCGTCGATGCCGAGCTGTGCGACGGTGAACATCTCTTCCAGCCCCTCGCGTAGCGACGAGGCCGCGCTCGGATAGCTCTTATCCAGTTGCGTGGCAAGGCGTTTGGCGTTGGCCAGCCCGGTGTCGGGGTCAGGGTGAGCGAACGCCTTGACCAGCTTGGCATCCACCCAGACCTGCTCCTTGTCGGGCAGGTGATCAGCGACATTTCGCCGCTTGTGCAGGGTGCATCTTTGGATAAGGGCCTTGGCGCCGAACACCTCCCGCACCGCCGCCGAGAGCGCCTTGGCGCCGTCGATGACCACCAACAGCCCGTCATCGACCGTCAAGCCACGGTCGACCAGGTCGGCCAACAGCGAGCGCACCACGGTCTTGTTCTCCGTGGAGCCGTCCCACAGCCCGACCGGCTTCTTCGTTCCGTCGGCGGTGATGGCCAGCGCGACTACCACGCACCGCTCGGCCATGTGCTCACCATCGAGCATGAGCACCTTGATGTCCTCGCCCGTCAGGTCGCGGGCCATCAGCTCGGCCAGCGCGGTCTCGGTCTGCTTGACAAACCGGCGCGAAATCGCCGAGCGGCTCGTCGATTTCGCCTCCTTGTCCACCACGGTGCCGACCGGCTCGGCGACCCGCGCGTGCCGGCGAGTGGCCACCCCGGCCAGCATCCGCTCCATCACCACCCGCGTCAGCACGTCCTCGGCAGCGAAGTGGGTGTAGCTGACCAGCGGCACCTCGTGCCCATCCAGGGTGCGCGCCCGCGGCCGATCCACCGCCACCCGGCGCCCGCCCAGCGTGACCGAGCCGCGCCCGCTGCCATGACGCACCGCGGCCCGGTCCGGATCATGCTTGCCTTTCGGTCCGGCCACCTCAGCGATCTCGGCCTCGAACAATGCCTGCATCACCGCTATCCCGGCGGCCACGCTCATCGCCAACAGCCCCTCTCGCGCCGCGCCAGCGATATCGGTCAGCGCCAGTGCGATCTCCTCCGGCAGATCAGGCAACACCACGGCATCGGCCGTGTCAGCAACGCGAATAGTAGGTACGGTTCTCATGGCGGTCCCTTCCTTCGTGGGTGTTCTTGGTCGTTCACCCGAAGACCTACCATCCGGCAGGCCTCAGGCGAGGGACCGCCACCTCAAATTCCACGAAGACCGGGACAACCTCTCAACTGGCCAATACGGATAGCAAGCGCAGGGACGCTCGCGATGGGAACAAGCCATGGCGCAGTTCATGACGGCCTGATCGACGCAGTGAATGTTCGGGGCGTCGGCGAAATAGTTTTGTCTTTCGACTAGTTCCCGAGCGAAGTGGGCGTAGACGCGAGATCGGTGCCACACGCCTGCTCTTTTCGCGACGCTGGCCCCGTACACAGCTTCGACTGTCCAACGATCAATTACAGGGAACGCAGCAGGAACCAGAAACGACAGAAAAGCCGAGGCCATAGGGTAGCCGAATCCCTCGAGACCAAGGAGGCCCGTGCGGTCAGGCTTTGATCCAATTGCGGTAGCTGCGGCGTTGCGCCAGGCGTGCCAATCTACTTCGCCTCTAAGCACGTTCGTCTCGCGCCAAGGTGTAATCGCGCTGATAGCGGCGGCGGTCCGGGAAGCGATAGCGTCCTCCGTGTTGAGCGTGAGCGATGGGAGTCCCCGTGCGGATTTCCAGGCGGCCACCCGAAACATCTGGAGGGCTGACAACCGCCCGCTTTCCCAAATCGATTCCCGGATGTCGTCACCCGGCTCATCTTGATAACTCTTACCTGCCAATTTGGCACACCCCCAAACCAGGAATCCGAGATGAACCGCCCCGGGGAGTCCGGAGACTTTCTGTTCTGAGAACTCAGCCCAATGGGAGCGCTGGCGCGCGCTTGTGGGAAGTAACATCCGCGCCCTGCGCATCCAACAAGCCATGACGCAAGAAATCCTCGCGCTGCGGTCGGGTGTCACCCGCAACGTGCTGATCGACGTCGAACACGGCAAACGGGGATTGCTCTACGAGCGACTCTTCGACATCGCCGAGGCCTTGCAGGTCCCAGTCTCTGAATTCTTCGCCGACCCTTCCGAATCCGGTATGACCGCAACGGATTAGAGGCTCATAAGGCATTTTGCGCAGCGGGAAAACGGCGTGTCCGCCAAACAAAATGTAGTACTAGTCCGAAGTTCCGTGCGCCCAGTGCATTAGGAGGTGATTGTCCAGCGGTCATGACTTGATGGGAAGCTCGTCGTCGCCTGCCGGTGTGAGTCCGGTCCGGGTAGTGGCCAGGAAGCCCGGTAGCAGGCTGGCGGCTCGGTCTGGAAACGGGTCGGGTCGAAGCCCAGCGTCGAAAGCCACGGTGGTGGGAGCAACTGAGCGGTCCGCAGCGTGAAGCGAAGCCTGCCGCGTCGTTAGGGGATAAGACAGTGCCGAGCCGCGGGAATCACGGCGAAGGCCATGGAAGCGGTGAAGATCCTGGAGATGCAGCCGTGAGGAACTGTCCGGCGTAGAGGGCGCGGAACGTTCAGAAGGTGGCGGCGGGAACTGGGGAGGCCCTCCCCGACCGAAACCGGTCGCGGTGTCGGTGGAAGAGCGCCGTCCTATAACCGGTGAGGAGCCGGGAAGTGGATGGGTGTCGGGAGGGAGTCGGAGGCGGTCGTAGTACCGGTCGAGCCGCGGGACAACACAACCCGCGGGGAGGGAAGGGCCGCTGCTTCGTTCACGCGCATGTTGGGAGCTACTGACTGGTGAGTGCCGGAACCACGGCTAGGTCCACCCTGGCGGCTGTCGGAGGCGACAGAGTCAAAGCGTTACAGCACGCGCTGTACCGGGCGGCCAAGGCCGACCCGAATCGACGGTTTCACGCGCTGCAGGACAAGGTCTACCGCGAAGACGTCCTGTGGCGAGCGTGGGTGGCGGTGCGCGCCAACAACGGCGCACCGGGCATCGACAAGACCACCTTGGCCGAGGTTGAGCAGTACGGGGTGGCCCGGCTGCTGGGCGAGTTGGCCGACGAATTGCGGCAGAAGAGCTGGCGACCGCTGCCGGCGCGGCGGGTGTTGATCCCCAAGCCGGGCAGCAGCGAATACAGGCCGTTGGCGATCGCTGCGGTTCGTGACCGTATCGTGCAGGCCGCACTGAAGATCGTGCTCGAGCCGGTCTTCGAGGCGGACTTCGCCGAGTGCAGTTTCGGGTTTCGCCCGAAGCGCTCGACACACGATGCCCTGCAGGTGCTCGTGGATGAGGCCTGGCGGGGACGACGGTGGGTGGTGGAAACCGATATCGCCAACTGCTTTTCGGCGATACCGCATGACAAGTTGATGCAAGCGGTTGAGGAACGCATCAGCGACCGAACCGTCTTGGCGCTCGTGCGGGCGATGTTGCGCGCCGGGGTGCTAGAAGACGGTCGGGTGCGGCGCGAGGTCACCGGAACCCCGCAAGGGGGCCCGCTTTCGCCGCTGCTGTGCAACGTGTACCTGCACCGGCTGGACCGGGTGTGGGATCCACGCGAGCACGGGGTGCTGGTGCGCTACTGCGATGACCTGGTGGTCATGTGCAGCACCCGGCGGCAGGCCGAGGATGCGTTGGCGCGGCTCACAACCGTGCTGGCGCGACTCGGCCTGGAACTGAAGGTGGCCAAGACCCGGATCGTGCACCTCACCGAGGGCAAGGACGCCGAGGGCTTTGATTTCCTCGGCTTTCACCACCGGTGGGTGCGGGCCCGGGGCACGGTCAGCCCCCGCCGGGTGTGCTTCCTGGCCCGCTGGCCCTCGCGCAAGGCGACCCAGCATGCCCGCGACCGGATCCGCCAGCTGACGCAGCGGAAGCGGTTGGGCCTGTCTGATGAATGGGTCGTGCAGGATCTCAACCAGTTCCTGCGCGGCTGGGGCGGCTATTTCCGGTACGGGAATTCCGCCCGGGTATTCGACGCGATCAGTCAATACGCCCTGGAACGGTTCGCGGCGTTTGTCGGCAAACGCCACAAACGCAGCCGCCGCTGGGGCATGAGGAAGGTGACCTGCGCGTCACCGGATAACCTCGGGCTGATCACCTTGTGTGGAACCGTCATTGCCCCCAGGCCTTTTTGGCCCTGGAAGGCAACGGCCGAACGCCGACGGTGAAGAACGTCGGAGAGCCGTGTGCGGGAGAACCGCATGCACGGTTCGACGGGGAGGGGCTGGAAACGGAGCTTCCGGCCACCGCGCCAGCCCCTCACCCTACCCCTTCTGAAGGGGTTCTGAATCCCGATCTGCCGTGTGAGCAGGTGTTTCGTGTTCATGTTTGGCCCAGAACGTACTCATGTATTTTCTGGAATCAGTTCGGCGTGTCATTGCTCTATTTCAGTATTGTCGTGCTGTGACCGTGATAGAAAGTAATCATGTATGTGACGCGGGTGCCGAACCGTGGGTCACCGCCGGCGGTGCTGTTGCGCGAAAGCTACCGCGACGGCGGCAAGGTCAAGACCCGCACGCTGGCCAACCTGTCGCGCTGGCCCGAGCACAAGGTGGAGAAACTGCAGCGGGCGCTCAAGGGCTTGCCGGCGACGCTTGATCTTTCCGAGGCGTTTGAGATCACCCGCAGCCTGCCGCACGGGCATGTGAGCGCGGTGCTGGGCACGGCGCGCCGGCTCGGCGTTGAGGAGCTGATCGACCCGGCGCCCTCGCGGTGGCGGGATCTGGTCACCGCAATGCTGGTGGCGCAGGTGATCGCCCCGGGCTCGAAGCTGGCCACCGCGCGTGGGCTGCGCACCGAGACCGCCACCAGCACTTTGGGCCAGCTGCTCGGGGTGGCCGGCTGTGATGAGGATGACCTGTATGCCGCGATGGACTGGGTGCTCGAGCGCCAGGAGGCCATCGAAAACGCCCTGGCCGCACGACATTTGAGCAACGGAACGCTGGTGCTCTATGACGTGTCCTCGGCGGCGTTCGAGGGCCACACCTGCCCGCTAGGGAAAATCGGGCACCCCAGAGACGGAGTGAAAGGCCGGCTGCAGATCGTCTACGGGCTGCTGTGCTCGCCCGCCGGGGCGCCGATCGCGATCGAGGTGTTCGAGGGCAACACCGCCGACCCGAAAACCCTGTCCGCCCAGATCAACAAGCTCAAGACCCGGTTCGGGCTGTCGCGGGTGTGTCTGGTCGGGGATCGGGGCATGCTCACCACCGCGCGTATCAGCGCCGAGCTGCGCCCAGGCGGGCTGGATTGGATCAGCGCGCTGCGCGCCCCGCAGATCAGAGCCCTCCTCGAGACCGGCGTGCTGCAGCTGTCGCTGTTCGATGAGCAGGACCTCGTCGAGATCATCTCCCCGGAGTTCCCCGGGGAGCGGCTGGTGTGCTGCCACAACCCGGTCCTGGCCGAGGAGCGGGCCCGCAAACGCGGCGAGCTACTGTCGGCCACCGAAAAAGAGCTGCAGAACATCGCCGCGGCCACCCGGCGCGAAAAACGGCCGTTGCGCGGCCAGGACAAAATCGCGCTGCGGGTCGGCAAGGTGATCAACCACTACAAAATGGCCAAACACTTCACCCTCGAGATCACCGAGGACTCCTTCAGCTTCACCCGCAACCAGGACGGCATCGCCGCCGAGGCCGCCCTCGACGGGATCTATGTGCTGCGCACCAGCCTGCCCAAAGACACCCTCACCGAATCCGACGTGGTGGCCCGCTACAAGAACCTCGCCGATGTCGAGCGGTTCTTCCGCACCCTCAACAGCGAACTCGATGTGCGGCCCATCCGGCATCGGCTGGCCGACCGGGTCCGTGCCCACCTGTTCCTGCGGATGTTGTCCTACTACCTCAGCTGGCACATGAAACAGGCCCTGGCACCAATCCTGTTCCAGGACAACGATAAACCCGCCGCGGCGGCCAAACGGGCCAACCCCGTCGCCGACGCCCAGCGCTCTGACCAAGCACTCAGGAAAGCCGCGCGTAAACGCACCGACGACGACACCACCGTGCACAGCTTCGCCAGCCTGCTGGCCGACCTGGCCACAATCTGTGCCAACCAGATCCAGCCCAACGACGACATGCCGGCATTCACCATGACCACCAGCCCCACCCCGCTGCAGCGGCGGGCCTTCGAACTCCTCGGCATCTCCCACCGCCACGGCGTGGCGTAGTCAGTACAACCACACTCGCCACACCACAAAACCCCAGCTCAACACCGCAACCCGTCAACAAATCGGGGGGAACTTCGGACTAGTAGTACCTTTGCTCGAGGCAGACTGCTGCGGGGCGCCGCGGGACCACTTTAGGAGGTAAATTTTGAGTGGCACGGAAAGACGACACCTGACGACGATGGTCGGTGTACGGCTTTTACCAGCAGAAAAGAGATCCCTGGAAGATGTAGCGGCCCGCATGGGGGTTTCCGTCGGCGGCCTGTTGCGAGAGTCGATCAAAAAGCATATCGGCCCCGATAGTCATCGTCCCTTACGACCGCGTGATCAGACACCGAAAAGCGAGGGGCGCGAGTAATCGGTCAACAGGCCAGCCGCGGAGCCCAAACTCACCTTCACCTGGTCGTCCCATGTCCACCCGATCCTTCTAACAGAGGGTGTTGCGACGAATACTCGAACCCAAGGCCGCCAGGGGGTCAAAATTCAGATGCCGCCGACAGGCCGAGGCTGAGTCCACATTGCTGTGAGCGCGGACACCGGCAGTCAGCTTGTATCAGCGTTGTCGGCCACAGCTCAAGAGTCGCGCAAATACTGGTAAAGCTGCATATTCGTTTGCGGCGTATTTGGTCGTGCTCGGTGCTGGTGGAGCGGGTTGGCCAGCTCCAGCACGGAGTACGCGGACAGCACGGACCGTTTCTCGAGCAGCAGCAGCCCGTTGCTGGGCATCGCCGCGTTGACGATCACCGGCACGCTCAGCAGCACCCTGGCGGCGGCCACGCCGGGCCGGAGGAAACCGATTCAATCCCAGTATCGCGCACCACGTCTGACCTGCGGTTATGCACCTTTGCGCCGGCCCACGTGCCACAAACATGCCACTAGCCCGGAAACGGGTGTTTGCTGGGGGTTAGTTGCGGCTATCAATGACAGCCCAGAACCGGCCCGCGCAGCACTCGCGCACACTGCCGGGGTCCACGCCGGGCGGTATCGGGGCGGGATTGGCGACCCGGCAGGGCTGCCCGATAGCCGCGCACGCAGTCGGGGCACGGGGTGGCCAGGATCAGCGCGGGAATAAACCGGCACGCAGTTCATACACAACAATCCACGCAGCTTGCCGGTCCATTACGGATTCGGTATCCCTGGTGTTAACGCTCCCGGTATCCCCGGTGTTACTTGCAACGCGGGTGCTGGTGGTCCCGGTGCGGGGACCGGTCGTCCCGGTATTTCCGGTGCTTCCGTTGGTCGCTCCTCTGGCGGGACTCCCTCAGTCGGTAAAACCGGTGCGCTCCAAAAACCGTCCGGTGCCATGTGGTCTTTGCAGAAATTCGTAGAGTTCATCACCACCATGTATTCCCTCCACAACCCTGGCGGGTTAGGTGCCGGTGCCATCGCGCCGTCTGGACAGCGCCACGTACAACTAAGAGCGCCGATACCGGCGCCACCGAATGCGAAGCTACCGCCGCCGTTAGCGGCTTGGCCGATAATGCCGTTGGCGCCGAAACCACCTGCCTCGCAATGCATATGCGAGCCGTTGATCTCGGTCGGGTAGTCGCAGAAGCCACCTTGCGCGAACAAAGCGCCGCCACCGGACCCAATGCCGGGGTACGGGCAGAGGTCGGCGTGAGCCGATCCAGCCGGGAGAAATATTGACGCACAGAAGCCGAAAGATACCACTGAAGCGCAAGTTATGATTTTCTTCATTCTTTTCATCCGATTCATGTACTCCAAGTTTGGGCCCTACGCATTCGGATTCTGCTCCGTCCCATCGCCCAATGTGGTCCGTTTGATCCAGCTTGCTGAATGAACGAATGCTCAACTCGGGGTATAGGGATTGTGAAAGCGTGGCCCTGCGTAGGGGCTCACCGGCGCGGGGTCTTGTCGAACTGAGTTTTGCCACCGGCGCGGACCCACACCGGCCGAACGGAGCAATGAAGGCCGCCGCCGAGCAGGCCGACGCATGACAGTGATAGTGATTCGGTGTGACCGTTGCGGGCATCGGTGCCGAAACCCCGCCGCCTTTGTCACCGACGAATGGAACGCCACCTTGAGACAGGGCGTCGTCGTCGGGTATCTGTGCCCGGACTGCCAGACACCGGAGGAGAACGCCGAGGCTGCCATTCACGAGGATGAGTGATCCGATACCTGTAGGAGTGAAATATCGACTCGCACAGCGCAATTGCTAGCGCGCTTACAATTAGCGGCTGTCAGAGGTTCGCCCGCGCCTCGTACGCGGCGATCTGCGCCGCCATGTCCGCCTCGACCAGATCGGCGGTCTCGCGGTCGTCGTGATCGTTCGCCCGGTACTGACACCAGCGGTAAAAGTCCAACGGGCCCAGGCTGTAACCGCGACCGTCCAGAAACCTCTCCTCGTCGGCCCAACGCCCGCCCTCACCCTTGCCACCCGGACACCAGACCCGCTCCGTTCCGCAGTACGTGAACGGCGGCACGTAGGGCATCTCCTCGTCACCGTCCAACGTCGACTCGGCGGCGGTTCTCGTCGGTCCACGGGTCGTCGTCGGTGTCGACGCCAGGGCCAGCGGTCATTCTCGCCGAATGCCTGAACGCTCGTGACGTCTTATTCATCGCGATGCTGGCAACCACCGGCCTTCGGCGTGGAGAAGCGCTTGGACTCAGATTGTCAGATCTGCAGTTCTTGCCCAATCTCAGTACTGCTGGGTTGCGATGTGGAAGGCGCACACCTACACATTGTCCCGCGCACCACTAGCAACCACCCCAGGGTGAAAAACGCCAAGCGCCGCGTGGTCCAGTGCCTGCTGGGCTCGTGAAACTGTACGACCGGTATCGCGCCGATCGCGACGCCTGCTGGCAGGCGCAGGAATCCGACAACGTTTTCGTCAATCTGTATCGCGCGCCGCTGGGTGAACCGATGAAGCTTCATGCTGCGAACGAACTCCTGAGCCGACTCAGCCGCCGCACCGGTCACGCGCTCAGCCCGCACATGCTGAGACACACCTTCGGAACCAATGCCGCACAGGCAGTGTCACTCGATGTCGTCGCCGAACTACTTGGACACGCAAACCTTCAATCAACTCAAACCCAGCGCGTCGTCATCGCAAACCAGCTAACGCTACTGACAGAATGTTTGCCCACACTGTGCATCAAAGTGTCTGTAGGTGTGGCCGGTGGAGGGAGGAACTGTGGTGCGGGCGAGCTGGACTCTGGGCCTGTCGTTCATCGTGCTGACGGTCGCGTTCCACACGACCGGGGTGGTGATGATGGCGTTCGTCGGGAGCAGGATTCGGGTCGGGGTGGAGAAGCAGAAGCTTCATCCGCTGCGGGTAATTCCGATTCTAATCGGCGTCATCGGAGCGGTCGCGGTGATACTGGCCGTGCTGCACGGGCTGGAGGCCATGCTCTGGGCGGCGGCATATCTGTGGCTTGGCGCATTCGGCTCGTATACTGACGCGCTGCTCTATTCCCTGGGTACGATGACGTCGGCCAGCACAGCGGAAGTGGCATCGCAGTGGCATATGATGAGCGCGCTGGAGGCGATGGACGGCGCGTTACTGTTCGGCATTAGCACGGCGTTCATTTTCACGGTGATGCAGGACTACTGGCCAATGCTCTCCCGCGGACGCCCCGGGACGCCCTGATTGGGAGCGTCCGCTAGGTCGGCGCCTTGGTTGTCATCGTCGTGACGCTGGCCAGCTTGCCCAGTCGTACCGTTTGCCGGTCAGGAGCGGCCCGCGCAGGGAGAGCGCAGGTCACAT
>CAVYAU010000017.1:0-95581 GCA_963766535.1 uncultured Actinomycetota bacterium
CGCGGTCTCTCACGTTGCGATCGGTCTCATATCTGCAGGTTAATTGCCGTCCTTCCGTCCCGCCTGTTTCACCCTGTCGCGCTTGTTCGGATCGTTTTGACCGTGTTCTGTGGCCAAATCCGTGGCCAACTCACCGAGAATTGATGACGACCCGGGCAAATCCCGGGGGCGTAGAGCAGGAGTCGCGGCGTGCCGATCGCCGCGCGCTAAAGAACCGAGTAGACCGCTGTCGGCAAGCGACGGCTCAGCCGCGCCCACTGGTTTGTCTTCCGAGCGCAAGACACCGTTGCCTCTTGACCCGCCTTCACACGTTGGGGCAATCACAGCGATCACGGGTTCAGTGGCTTCGACGGTGACCGCAGTACCGACTTCGAGGCCGTGTGTTGGCCGTGCATGGTTCGCAGTGCGACGCCTCGAAAGAAAGGCCGAGGGATCAGCCATGCCGCTATCCCGCGGTCCGCCTGCACCTCATGCCAGCGCGGTGCCCCGTGAATCACGTTCCGATCTGCAACCTCGGACGGCCCCGCATCGTCGGTACGGTCAGCGCCACCGCCCGACGCCACCCGGACCCACCTCGACACGGCCGGTCACCACGATCGCGTGCAGGAACTGCCGCGAGCCTTTCCCCGTTTTTCATGGATAATCGTGATTACCCATGAGTAAACTACTCCGTTTTCATCAGATGAATCACAGCCCGTAACACGCTGTGCTGCAGCAGATTTTGGCGTATTGGTGCATAATAGCTGTTATGCATGAATTGCTCCGGGAGGCGGGCCAAAAGTGTCGCAACAGTTAGCCGGTCGGCTCGTGCTGGGGCATTGACGTGCCCGATCCGGGAAAAGGTGTGTCTCTTCGCGACGTATCTTCGCTTCTCTCAGTCTTCCTGCGCCAGCCGACCATTATTCTCACTGAATCTGCACTTAAGTTGTCTGCTCGTCGCCGCGCCGCGACCTGTTCGCGAAGAACGGCTTCGGCGTGCCGGACGGTGCCCCGACGGCCAGCCCGTGGAGTTGGCAATCGTGTACTCGTCGCCCCGCCCGCGTACGTCCCCGATACGTCACTGTGACGGATTGGCTTGTGGCGCGGGGCTATTAATGAACCGCGCTGTCTGTGGCCGCTGTGGCTGAGGCCGAGCGCAATACGGCCGGCGGGCGGCTCAGGCGCCGGCGGCGCGGCGTGTTGCTGCTAGGACTGGGTTGTCCGGCTCGTCGGCCCAGGCGATCTCGAAGTAGTTGCCTTCCGGGTCGCAGAGATAAGCCGAACGGCCGGTGAAGAACTCCGCGTCGACTGGCTCTTTGGTCACGCGGGCGCCGGCGGTGCGCATCTGTTCTGTCAGCCGGTCGACCTCGTCGGGGGCGTCGACCATCATTCCGATGGTGAAGCGGATGCCGCCGGTGCCGGGCTCGGGTTCGGCGTTTCCGTCGTGGGCGAGCTGGTTGATGGGAAACAGCGCGAGGACGATGCCGCGAAGTTCGAACGCCGCGAACTGGCCGTCGTCGATGATCTGTGGCCAGCCGAGGTTGCGGTAGAAGTCGCGGAGGCTGACGAAATCGCGCGCGCCGAGGGTGATCAGATTGGCGAGGGGTGCCGAGGTCTTCATGGCGGAAGTATGGGCCGGACGTGCGACGTCGGAGTCGAAACTAGCGGCTGGTTCTCATTTCCGCCGCAGGAAGTCATTCATCGACCTGTCGGCAACGGCAAGATTCGGGCGGAGCATCAGCACCACGTCAGTAGCGATCGAGCTCGATCAACCGCTCGTCGCTGATCCCGAAGTGATGCGCGATCTCATGGAGCACGACGTGCCTGACCTCGCGGCGTAGACGATCCGCGTCGCCGGCAGCGAGTCGCGTGATCGGCCCGCCGAAGATGCTGATCTTGTCGGGAAGCACTCCGCTGTACGTGCTGCTCCTTCGCGGCAGCGGTACGCCGCGGTACAGGCCGAGCAGCGGCTGCCCGTCGGGAGGCTCGTCCTCGACGACGATCTCGACGTTGCTCATCGCCGCACGGAGATCGGCCGGCAGGGAGCTCAGCGCGTCGTCAATCGCCTCTTCGAACGGATCATTGAGACCCGGCCCCGAACGCGCATCCATCTCCGCAATGGTGCCAGAATCGGTGCGGGGATAGAGACGGCTTCTTCTTGGGGGCTTTGTGGCGTCGGTCGCGGCACTTACAGAGTTGGCGGCACTGTGGCCGGGCGACGTGGTCGTGGTCGACGATGTCCTGGCGCCGCCGAGATTGCGCGCGATCATCGACGAGCTTGACTTCGGCCATTGGTGGCCGACCGAGATCGGCTGACGGCAAGCGTCGGGAGCGTTCAAACGTGGCGTCAGCCTTGGTCGGCGCCGCGAGAGCACGAGCGAAGTCTGGTTCGGCGAAGAGCTTCGCAGCCGCAGCCGCTCACCGCCTGTAGCGGCGGGCGCATTGACATCTGCCCGCCAGCCGTGGGGATCTTCGGTAACCCAAACCGCAACCACTCCCCTAACGCACGAACTCGCACCTCTCGAACACGCACCGTTACCAGCTAACTGCTGCGAGTTAGTCTGGGCTGCAACAGAATTCACGTTCTGGTGTCCCCACCATTCGGCGCAACACTGCCAGCGTGGCCTTTTCCGGCGTTGAGAGTGCCCGACACCGGAATCAGCTGCGGCCGCACCCAATCGGGGCCGGGGGGCTGATCCAAGGCAATTCATCACGTGACGCATTATCGTGGTGCGCTCCGCGCGAGATAAGCTGCCCGCCTCGCCGGCGACTTTCGGTAGCACGATAGGTAGGATACTTGGTATGGCGAAAGAGAAGATTTCGGTGACTGTAGACGCGGCCGTGCTCGCCGCGACTGACGCGGACGCCAAGGCCGCTGGCTTAAATCGGTCGGAGATGATCGAGCAAGCCCTACGCAACGAGCATCTGCGTGCTGCCCTGCAGACCTACACGACCCGGACCGTCCCGGCACTGGACATCGACGCCTACGCGCAGAAGGTCTACCAGGCGAACCGGGCCGCGGGCTTGTGATCGCTCCCGGCGACATCGCACCACGCAGCGACAGCGAGCACGAGCTCTATGTTGCCGTTCTGTCCAATGCGATCCATCTCGCCGCCGATACCGGACGTGTGATCACATGCCCGTTCATTCCCGGCCGGCTGCCGGACGACGCCATGGCGATGGTGATCGCTGTCGAGCAACCCGAAGGCACGCTTCTACCGGAACTCGTGCAGTGGCTTCCCAGCGCTGCGCTCGACGAACCAATCGGCACCATCGGGGTCGCCGCCCTGCGCGAGACCACGGCGATCGTGACCGCCCTCATCTCTTAGTCCTGGCCCCGACTCCCCTGCCAACTCGCACCTCCCCAACACGCACCATTACCAGCTAACCAATGCGAGTTGCCTTGCGTTGCAGCAGATTTCGCTGCCGTGCGGCTCGGCACCGGGAGCGCTTTTTACCGGCCCGGTTTCGGTGTCGTACCACCGCCCCGACAAGCATCGTTGTTTCGTGGTCAAAAGCGGCGGCGATTCCAGTGATCCCGAGCAGACCAACCAGCGACAGCCAAATCGCAAACCGGGTCATTTCGTAGCCATCCAGCCGACGTCGCGCATCCGAAGGCGGTGGGAACAAGTTACTAGACGTCAGTGTTCTCTATTTTTAGATGCATTCGGGCAGCGACAAACAGGAGGTCCCGCAATGCGCGCAACCCCAGTGCTGCCGGCCGTCGTCACCACAATCGACGATGGCGGCGGGCAGCGGATTAGCGTCTTCGGCGCTGACCGGGCAGAGATCTGCGGTGCGTTCAAACCGGTCGACCGTCCCCACTGGCTGATGTATGTCACCAAAACCATCGCCGACGCCGTCGACCGATCACAGCCCCACCCTGATCCCGCACCGCCTTCAGCTGCCCGCAGAACAAGACGCCCAACAGTGGCTCGAACTCATCGCCGGCCTGTATGTGAAGGCGGCGAACCAATGAACCCATCCAACATGAACCGCAAGCTGGCAGAGGAGATCGAGCCCCGCCGGTACCAGACCAACGCAAGCCTGAGCCAGCCGCCGACAACGGGTGCTGACCGGCCAGTGCGGGAGTACGTGACCAACGTCAGCTGGCGGGCGAACCAGTGAGGCGGCGCAGCAAACGGGCGCGTGTCATGCTCGACGCCGAACCGCCCAACCACACCCGTGCCCAAGCCAGCTGCGACTGCTTCTTGCAGAGCATATCGGGCGGATCGCACGGCGAAGCCCAATGCTCCGCGAGGCCGCCGACGAGATCAGCGTCGTCACCGATTCCGCTGTGCCGCAATGGGAAAGGTCTTGCCGACAAGCGCTACTTCTCCGAAACCGCCCTGCTGCTGCCAACGCCCCGGACACATCCGAGGAGCACCTTGAGGCCACAACGGCTCTCACGCCATAGTGCAGAACCAAAGAGCCTCAGGCGCTCGCTCCACTCACACGACTCCACCAGCGCAGCCGTTTTCGAATCACCCAAATCGGGTGACGCCACCTCACACGGCTAGTCGGTCGAGGAGTTTGGCGGCGATGAACTGCCCCGGTGAGTCCGGAGACTTTTCTAGGCGCTGAAAACCGGGGCGTTGATGGAGTGGTGCACTGCCAACCCGGCGAGAGCGTGCTCACCATCCCGCGGCTTTAGATGTGGGCCGCGTCACGAAAGCGTTAGCGGCGGATTGAGATCGTCGCGGCGGGGCGTTGTAGGGGCTAGTCGCCGCGCCACCACAGGGGCCGCGGCTAGCTTGTTGGGGAAAGCGAAATGACCTCGTCTGGCACAGTTTGTCGGTTGCATGCCGACGCGACGTCCGCGGTCATCACCGCACCGGGCCGGGAATATGCAATCGGTAGTGACCCGCGACACACGACGATGGTGTCGCAGATGTTGTCCTATCTGCGGCCGGTGGGTGTCACGGTGGCCTACGCGATACTGCTGGTCGTCGTCGCGCTCACGCAGCTAGCGCTCGGACCCCGGGTCCACAACGCGGTCGTCAGTGACATGAGCACCAACCTGCACAACCTGTCGCGCGGTCACCTGGGCACATTAGTGGGCAGCGCGTTTGTCACCGACGGCGGTGGCATCTTTGTCTTGCTGCCGGGACTAGCGTGCTTGCTGGCGTTGGGCGAGCTAGTTTGGCGCAGCGGGCATCTGGTTCTCGCGTTCGCGCTCGGCCACATCGGCGCGACCCTGATCGTCGCGGCCGGCCTGGCCGTCGCGATCGAGGCGGGGTGGTTACCGATGTCAATCGCGCATGCCAGCGACGTCGGCGTCAGCTACGGCGCCGCCGGGGCATCGTCAAGTTATTTGAGAATGCTTGTGGCTCAGTCGATGTGAGTGGACTGTATGGCGGAACGTAGTGGCTAATTGTGTCTTTCATGCCGCTGCGGCGACTGTGATCTGATCCCAGACCGCAAAGCGGTTGGTCATCTGGGTTCGCCATTGGGGTGCACTGATCAGATGACGACGGGGACGGAAGTGCTGTCGGATGTGGCTGAACGCAAACAGGAATCGTTGGGCCTGCCCAGGTGAGGCGAAGCGTTTCATCACCCGTTCCCGGATTCTGGTCGGCTGATGGGAGTTCTCGGCCCGGTTGTTGAGGTACTTCGAGCGGCGATGGGTCACCGACGGCAAAAGCTCGCGGTGAGCGACCTGATAGCTGGCCAGCTTATCGGTCACCAGCACGCGCGGCACATACCGCAGGCCCTTGAGCAGCTTGCGGAAAAACCGTTTAGCCGCCACTGCGTTACGGCGCGACTGCACGAGGATGTCGAGCACGTCGCCGTGCTGGTCGACCGCGCGCCACAGGTAATGAGTGGCGCCGTTGATCTTCACGAAGACCTCGTCGAGGTGCCATTTGTCGCCGGGGCGGGGTCGCCGCCGACGTAATTGGGCGGCGTAGTCCGGCCCGAACTTTGCACACCAGGACCGGATCGTCTCGTAGGTGACCACCACACCGCGGGCAACCATCAACTCCTCGACGTCGCGCAGACTCAGCGCGAAACGGTGATACAGCCACACCGCATGCCCGATGACCTCGATCGGATACCGGTAGCCCTTGTACCTCGCTGCAATCGCCACCAACCAATCCTGGCAGCACCACACAAGCAACAACTTGACTGTGATGCGGTCGGTGATTTGTGGAGATGGTCTGCTCGGATACCGCGGCGCCATAGACCGCGGCCAGATGCGCGCAGATCTCACCATGGGTGAGTCCCTTGGCCGACAACGAGATCACCAGATCATCCAGCCCGGTCAGGCGACGCTGGCGCTGTTTGACTAGCTGCGGCTCAAACGAGTCGTCTCGGTCGCGTGGCACCTTAGTAGCGGCCCGAATTCAGGCTACCTCACCGATGTCGCCGATGTGATCGCACAGCACCGCCCGCCCGTCGGCGAGGCGATAGGTGACGCCCAGGATCGCCAGGGTGCCCGCAGCAACCCGCTCCGGGATGGCTGTCGAACGCGCCATCAGCTGCGCCACCGTCTCGCGCACATGTTGTTCCTCGAACTCGTCCACTCGAGTCAGGCCATCGCGTCGGCCCAGCAGGATCGACGGCGTAACCCGTTCCACCACTTCGCGCACGTAGCCGCCGGGCAGAGCGCCCTCGTCGAGCGCCGTTAGCGCGGCAGTGACGGCACTGCAGCTGTCATGGCCGAGGACCACGATGAGCGGCACGTTGAGGACCGTTACCGCGTACTCGATGGAGCCCAGCACTGCCGAGCCGATGGCCTGCCCGGCGGTGCGGACCACGAACAGGTCACCCAGGCCCTGGTCGAAGATGATCTCGGCAGATACCCGGCTGTCCGCGCAGCCGAAGATCACCGCCATCGGCTTCTGGGCGGTGGCCAGGCTGGCCCGATGCTCGACGCTCTGACTGGGATGCTGGGGCTTGCCGGCGACGAATCGCTCGTTACCCTCTTTGAGTGCTTTCCACGCAGTTACCGGATCGGTATTGGGCATGGCACAAATTGTGCCGCACCCGCCAGTGACTAGCCCGCCGCACATCCCGGCCGACGAGCTTTTCGACTGGTACCAACGATCACGTCGTGACCTGCCCCGGCGAGAGCCCGGTGTTAGCGCGTGGCAGATCCTGGTCAGCGAGTTCATGCTGCAACAGACGCCGGTGGCCCGGGTGCTGTCGATCTGGCCGGATTGGCTGCGACGCTGTCCCACCGCGTCGGCGACCGCTGCGGCCGGCGCCGCAGATAACGGTTACCACCGGGGGCTCGATGACGAGCCAGATCCGGACGCTGCGTGACCATCTAATTGCCGAGCGGATCAGTTGTGCGGTGATGGAGGCCAGTAGCGACTACTAGAACCCGTTCTACTACCTGTTGGAGGGCGCGGGGTTCGATGTGCTGCTTGTCAATGCGCGGCACGTGAAAACCTCCCTGGCCGCAAGACCGACCTGTTGACGCGACCTGGCTGGCCCAACTTGGCGCGCACGGTCTGGTGCGGGCCTCGTTCGTGCCACCCGAGCCGATCCGGCAGCTTCGTGATCTGACTCTGGCGTGCACTGCGATCACCCGGGAACGCTCCCGTGAGGTACAGCGGCTGGAGAAGCTGCTCGAAGACGCGACGACCGTCCGCGCCATCCAACGCCGTCCCAAGCGTGGCCGCGATTGAAGTAGAGTCGGGCCCCATGGTGGAGATCAGCCCTAAGCAGATCGGTGCACTAAAGGAGGCGGTCGTTGCAGCGGGGGCGACGGAACGTCTCGGGCTGCCACCACAACAGTTCGACGAGTACATACACGCACTGGCCTGGTTCATGGGTGGTCCGCTGGATTCCGTGGATGCGTTTGTTACCCAGGTTCCGGGCACCGTCACCGAGATGGGGGGCGACGCAAACCAGCACCGGGTGTATTGGCTGCGCGGCAATGCGATCGGTTCCCTTGCCGTCAGCCGGGCCGAATCAGATGAGGATCCTCTGGAGTTGAGCGGGTATGTTCGGCCCGTCTCGGATATCAGACGGCTTGACTTCCGAAACGCTCAGTTCTGCTGGCCTCCTCATGGTGGACCGCCGGAGGTGCGCCCTGAGGTGGTGCGGATTCACTTCGATGACCTGGCTATTGCGGTTACGGTCGCTGGCAGACCCAATCAGAAGGCACGCGACCAGGCCCTGTCCTTCATCAACTCCCTCCAGCATGCGGTGGCCGGGCGGGCTGGCAGCTAATGGCGAGCCTTCGGAACCCCGACCGATCAACCGGGGCCACGTCACCCGTGGTTGCGGGGTAGGAAGGCTCGATTTATGCCGACACGGCCCGAAAAGTTACACCAGGGCACCGGCCTAACCAGAGTTAGATCTTCCGAATAATATTATTCGTCAGTGTGGACTTCGGTTTTTCGTAGCGGTTACGTTAACAGTGTGGCGGTGAAGTCGGCGCGCGGCATTAGCGTGACCCCTTTACCTCTCGGCGGCCGGTAGGTTATTTGGCCGTCGTTGCCGTTTGCGCGGCAGACGCGATAGAAGTGACCGACATTGACTCCGACGAGTCTGGCTCACCTCAACGTGCCCGCGGCCCGGGCGGTTAGCCCCGCGTCTTTGTTATGGGCTCCTCCGCGAGCCCGTGTCGCGCCGCGATACTCCTCGGTCATCACGGTTTTCATGTCGACCGGATCCATCCAGTTGTTGGTGGGGCCGGCGTCGGATTGCTGCCGTGTACAGATGAACGTGCGGTCCTCGACACGCGCCACGTCCTCGGGGTCCGACGCGCACCAAAACGAGTTGGGCTTGCGTGGCAGCCGCATGAGGGTGCCCTTGTTCACCAGAAGTGTTGTCAGGCGCCGCCATTCGTCATCGCTGCCGTCGCACCACACTACCTCATCGGGTGTGGTGAGCGCGGCGACATCCTCGACCCAGTCGATGATCGCGGAGTTGGTTGTCGGGGCGCCGGGATGCGCGGACACGGTGGTTGTGATGAGAATCTCCTTGGGTGTCATCGGTGTCGGTCGGCGAGGGTCTGCGATATGTGGCGGGCGATCGTGGTGACCAGCAGCGGCTCGTCCAACTCGGGCAGCAGCTGACCGGCGGGGGTGAGGAGGGCGACCACGTGGGCCGCGGCGACAAGATGCTCGACGTCCAGCGCCGCGACGCCGCGCCCGCACAGGGCGGCAAGCAGTCCTGGCGCGACCAACCCGCCGAACGCGAACGGGTCGTGCGGAATCGTCAGAGTCCGGTCCCAAGCGACGGGCACGGCTGCGGTGCCGGTCGGGTCGATCAGGATGTCGTTGTGTTCCATCAGTCGGCCCAGCGGGTAGTCAGGGGCGTCGTCGCGACGCCAATAGGTCAGTTCGGCGATGCCGCAGGCGATCAGGGTCGGCCCCAATAGAGGCAGCGACTCCGTGTCGGTCAGCACGACTCGTGCCCGCTCCCGCCGCAGCCCGCGGGAGCGCAAGATTGTCATGACCGCCGCGGCTACAGCCGCGGTCACCGCGTCGATCTCGGCGATGACCAGCGGTCCCCCGGCAGCGGCGATCCGGCGTTGCACCGCCGCCGACTCCGCTGCCGACAGGCCGACGACCACTGCCGCCGACAACCGTGCCCGCAGACCGGTGACGGCCGACACCACCGTGGGCACATCGCCCCTCGACAGCGGCAGCGGCACGGCGCGCATCGGCGTGCGGTCCTCGATGAGCGCGACGTAGTCCTCCATCGCCAGCCACGACGACCGCGGCGGGTGCGGCGGCTCGATGGTCCTGACCGCCGCGACGCCGACGACGGCGACATCGACGCCGGTGAACCCCCAGCTGCCCTCGTGGGTCCATTCGGCATCGCTTCTGGCGACATCGTCTGTCACCATCGGCATCCGTCTTGGCACATTGACACGTCTGGGCCATGCAGTTTCGAAATTACGCAAGTAGCAAGCACGTGTGGCCACTCGGTGTTGTCGGCCGACATCAGCCGGTGGCCTCGCCGATCATTGCGGGGAGGTCCTCGAGGAGTTCGGCCTGGCCGGCGACGACTCCGGTGAGGATGGCCCGAGCGACAGCCAGCAGTTCGGCGACCCGTGGCGAGGTCAGCGTGTAGGACACCGACAGCCCTTCACGGCGGGCCGTCACCAAACCGGCGCGCCGCAGGACAGACAACTGTTGCGACAGGTTAGCGGGCTCGATGCCGACCTCGGGCAGCATCTCCGACACCGCGTATTCACGATCGCTGAGCAGCTCAAGTATGCGGATGCGAGCGGGATGGCCAAGCGTTTTGAAGAAGTCCGCCTTCATCTGATACAGGGGCTGGCGCGACTTCGCCACCACGGCGCCTCCTTCGATGTCACGGCATTCCTAACGGGGTGCGCGCTTCCCTACTCTACTAGTTGCGCATTTCAGCAAGTTAACGGCCCGGGGTCGCGAGGTGTTGTTGCGGCGCGTCTGCTTGTGTCGGCGCCGGTTGGGGTCACAGGTCGTTGCCGGCGTAGGACAGGTTGAAGCTTTTGTTGGCCAGTGGGAAGTCGGGGACGATGGTGTCGGTCATGGCGACGGGCAGGGCGGGCCAGTTAAACCAGGACGGGTCGACGATCTTAGCGCGGGTGATGGCAGCGTCGGCGCCGATCTCGACGCGGTGCACGATGGTGCCGCGCCACCCTTCGACGATGCCGATGCCGCTGGCCGATCCCTGGATCGGCGGTGTTGCCGGGGTGTATTCGGTTGGGCCGGTGTGTGACTCGATGAGGTAGCAGGCCAGTGCGGCCGACGCGGCGAACTCGTCGCGTCGCACGGTGTAGCGGGCCAGCACGTCACCGGCGGGCTCGGTGATCTCGGTGACGGGCAGTGCGGTGGTGGGGTGTTCGAGTCGGGCGTCGGTGCGCATGCCGCTGGCCCGGGCGACGTATCCCAGGCAGCCCAGCGCGCGGGCGTCGTCGCGGGCCAGCACGGCGGTGCCGGCGAACCGGTCGTTCACGACGGTGTTGTGCAGGGTGAGCTCGGCGACCTCGGCGAGGTCTGCGGCGATGGACCGCAACGCTGCCGGGTCGGGCAGAGTGTGCAGCACGACCGCGCCGGGGCGGATGGCGCCGCGCAGCAGCCGGTGCCCGGTCACGGCGGCGTTGAGCCGCAGCAGCTGTTCGCGGATCCGCTGGGTGTGCGCGTTGGCCAGGGCGAATCCGACGTCGTTGGCGAGCGCGCCGAGATCGGCGGCGTGGTTGTAGAGCCGTTCCAGCTCCACGATCAGGGCCCGCATCCGATGCACGTCGTCGGGCAGCTCGATGCCGAGCGCGTCTTCGATCGCCAGGCTGTGGGCGAGCGCGTGCGCGGCCGACGTGTCGCCGCTGACGCGTTCGGCGAGATCAACAGCGCCGCCGGCGAAGCGGCCCTCGAAGAGTTTCTCCAGGCCGCGATGCACGAACCACAGCCGCGCCTTGAGCCGCAGCACGGTTTCGCCGACGACGGAGAATCGGAAGTGCCCGGGTTCGATCAGACCGGCGTGCACGGGGCCGACCGGGATCTCATACACCCCGGGTCCTTCGACGGTGACGAACGGGAAATGGCCGGTCGCCGCGAATTCCGGTGCGGGCCCCGCGTCGGCGCGCATCGGATGCCAGTCCTCGGGCCAGTGAGCGTGCCGGACCAGCCGGCGGGGTTTGGGATGGCCGATCGGGCGGATTCCGTACAGGTCAGCCATTTCCCGCTCGAATCTGCCGGCCGGGAACGACAGATACGCCAGTGACCGAAGCGCCGGATCGTCGGCGGGCACACAGCTTTCGAGCTCGATTCGGCGGTCCGGCCAACCCGCCAGGAACAGATAGACGATCCGTATCCTGTCACCGTCGTCGTGGGCCGCCGCCAGGGCCAGGCGGAAGCCCTGCGCGAGGAGCTCTTCGGCGAGGTCGGCGCAATCGTCGTCGGATACCCGGTGCCGCGCCCAATCAAATCTCATCGCAGCACCCCGACAAATCTCATCGCAGCGCCCCGACTTGGCTTGCGGCGGTGGTGAACAGGCCGGTCAGCGGGCCGGCGGTAACCCCCAGCGCGATCGAGCCAGCGATCCCGGCCAGCAGCGCCGCTGCCACGGTGGCCGGCACCGTGATCGACGGCGCACCCGCGGCGGGGGCGCCCAGCAGGATGCGGCTGCCGTTGCGGACCAGCGCGGCGAACGCGATCGCGATCAGCACCATGCTCGCGGCCAGGACCCACGCCAGCCGTGCGTCGGCGAGCGAGCGGGCGATGGCCACCTCGCTGGCGAACATCGCGAACGGGGGCAGGCCAAGCAGCACGATCAGACCCACGGCAAAGGACACCCCGACCAGCCGCGAGCGCTGCACGACCCCGGTAAGGTCGGCGATGGCGGTGGAGCGGTGGGCGACCTGCAGCTGCCCGCCGGCCAGGAACAATACGGTCTTGCCGATCCCGTGGGCAAGCACGTGCAGCAGCAACGCGGCGATCGCCAGCGTGGTCCCGGCGGCGGCCGCGATCGTGATTAGGCCCATGTTCTCCATCGACGAATACGCCAGCATCCGTTTGACATCGGGTGTGACGGTCAGCATCGTCGCCGCCACCAGCAGTGTGGCCAACCCGATCACCAGCAGTCCCGAGCGCAGGAATGTCGGGCCGGCGGCCGTGTCGATGATCGGTTTGATCCGGATCAGCACCGAGAACGCCACCGCCAGCAACACCCCGCTCATCAGCGCCGACACCGGTGCCGGGGCCTGGCTGTGCGCGTCGGCCAGCCAGGTGTGAAACGGGAACAGGCCGGCCTTGGCGCCATAACCGATCAGCAGCAGCCCACCGGCCAGCCGGGCGACCCCGGGGTCCAGACCGCTGGCATGGGCGGCGAGCACGTCGAGGTCCAGCGCGTGGGCGGCGGGTGCGCCGGCGTGCTGCGCGGCAAAATACAGCAGCACCGTGCCGAGGAAGGCGACCGCGATGCCGACCGAACAGATCACCACGTATTTCCAGGTCGCTTCCAACGCGGTCCGGGTGCGGCGGTGCCCGACCAGAAACGCGGTGATGATCGTGGTGGCCTCGATGGCCACCCAGATCACCCCGATGTTGTTGGCGCACACCGCAAGAACCATCGCCGCCAGGAACGCCGACGTGAGCACCCCGTACAGCCGGGCGCTGCGGGTGTCGGTGTGGCCGTGGGCGAGTTCGGCGTCAAGGTAGCCGATGCCCGCCCACGTGGCCAGGGTGCCGACCACCCCGATGACGATCAGCATGGTGGCGGTGAGCGCGTCGGCGCGCAGCAGCCCGCCCAGCGCCAGATGCTGCCCGGACCCGACGCGCAACCCGAGCAGAGCACCGCACGCCAGCACGGTGATCGCCGACAGCACGGTCAGCGTCACGGTGGCGCGGCGCCACCCGGCCACGAGGTGGGCGATCGCCGCGAGGACCGGGGCCAGCATCGGGGTGAGCAGCAGTGCGGTCATCAGTCCCGCAGCTCCCGCAGCTGGTCGAGGTCCGCGCCGCCGAAGGCGCGCCGCAGCCGGCCGGTCAGTACGCCGATCACGATCACCGCGAACAGCACGTCCAGCGAGGCGCCGAGTTCGACGATCAGCGGCACTCCGGCGGTCAGCAGGAACGCGGTCGCAGCGATCCCGTTGTCGAGCATCAGGAATCCGGCCGCCTGCGACACCGCGTGACGCCGGGTGGTCATCACGAACAGCGCGATGAGCAGCACCGCAAATGCGGCCGGGACGGCGGTGGTTGTGGCACTTGGCTGCAGGTTCACGAGCGGGCGCGTGATGGCGAACGCGACGACGGTCAAGACGGCGGTGATCAGCAGCGAGGTGGCGGTGTTCACCAAGGGTGTTGCCTCGCGTTGCGCGTGTTGCTCGGCACCCACCGCGCGGGCCAGCAGCCAGGGCAGCACCACGGCGCGCAAGGCCAGCACCGCGACGCCCACGACGATCAGCGCTTGGTCGTTGTCATGAGCTCCGCGCACGATGGGAATCGTGGCCAGCGCAACACCTTGCCAGGCCAGCAGGCGCCCGATGGCGCGCAGGTCGCGGCGCCACACGATCAGCACCGCCGCGAGCATCAGCCCGCCCGCGGCGAAGTCGATCAGGATCGCGAAGGTGGCGTCGGTCATCGGCGTGCCCTCACGCCCGTATGGTGAAGAAGTTGGCGGCCGTGACCGCCAGCAGGGACAGCAGAAACGACCCGGCCAGCAGTTCGGGTACCCGGAACAGGCGCAGTTTTGCGATGAACACTTCCGCGGCCGCGAGCAGCACCGCCAGCACCGCGACCTTGACCGCGATCGCCGCGACGCCGATCACGACGTCGGTGGCGCGCGGGTGTCCGCCGGCGATTCCCCACGGCAGGAACAGATTCGCCAGCAGCGCCAGCAGTACGGTGAGCCGCATCCCGGCGGCCCATTCGACCAGCGCCAGCCTCGGACCCGCGTACTCCAGCACCATGGCCTCGTGCACCATCGTCAACTCCAGGTGCGTGGCGGGGTTGTCGACCGGCAACCGCCCGGTCTCGGCGACGATGACGATCACCAGCGCCACGAACGCGAGCACCCCGGCCAATGACACCACCTGCGCGGGGTGCTCGATGGTGTTGGCGACCAGCGCGCCGAGATTGGCCGATCCGGCCGGAATGGACAGCGCGAACACGGCGAGCAGGATCGTCGGTTCGACCAGGGCCGCGATGGTGATCTCCCGGCTTGCCCCCATGCCGCCGAACGACGTGCCGGTGTCGATGCCGGCCAGCGTCAACGCGACGGTGCCCAAAAACAGCAGCCCGACGATGGCGAACAAGTCTGCACTGGAATCCAGCGGTGAGCCGGTGGCAACCAACGGCGAGATCGCGGCGATCAGCAGCGTCGTCCCGGCGACGATCGCCGGCGCGGCCGCGAACACCACCGTCGTTCCGAGCGGCGTGATCTGTTGTTTGCCAAGCTGTTTGATGATGTCGCGCCACGGCTGCAGCACGCCGCCACCGGCGCGCCCCTCCAACCGCGCCCGCACCTGACGCATCGCGCCGATCACCACCGGCGCGCCGAGCATGACCGCACCGATCTGGGCGACACCAGCCACGTAGGACATCACGTTCACCGCGCCACCACCAACACGACGAGCACGCCCAGCGCGCCGTAGGCCAGGTAGAGGTGCACGCTTCCGGTGTGGGCGCGCCGCACCAGCCCGGCGGCCGCGACCACCGCGCGAATCACCGGGGTGTAGAGCCGCTGTTCGATCGCGTCGACGATCGCGGTCCGGTAGATGACCTTGTCGGCCAGATATCGCGACTCCGCGGTGTGGCTGATCTCGATGTCGGTGTCGGGACGCAGCACGTCGTCGAACACCCGCTGAAGCGGCTCGGCGAACGACGTGGCGGTGTACTGCATCCGCTCGGTGAGATCATCTGCCCCGCAGGCCCATAGCGGCGGGGTGACGGGTTCGGGGCGCCGCCGTGCCCGCCAATGCGATAGCCCAACGGCGGCCAAGACAGTAGCGGCCAGGGCGGCGGCGATCACCGCGGGTGCGATTGAGCCGTGCACGCCGGGTAACCGCACCACGGCGCCGAAGTCGGTGAACGCGATACCTCGCCCGGCGGGCAGCGCAGCCAGCGCCCGCCGCAATGCGGGCGCGACGATCACCGGCGCCACCGCCAGCACCACACAGGCCACCGCCGCGATCGTCATGCCGGCAAGCATGCCGGCGGCGGCCTCCCGCGCGTGGCCGGCCGGCTCGCAGCGCGGGCGGGCCAAAAACCCGATGCCGAACGCCTTGACCATCGCCGCCACGCCCAGCCCGGTGGTCAGCGCGACCGCGCCGACCGCCAGCGGGGTGGTCAGCGCCACGACCGTGTCGTGCCCGGCGGCGGCGTGGATCAGCGATTGGACCAGCAGCCACTCGCTGACGAAGCCGGCACCCAGTGGAAGCCCGCAAGCGCCCAGTGCAGCGACCCCGAACAGGATCGTGGTCGCCGGCATCCTGCGGGCCAGCCCGCCGAGCCGGTCCAGGTCGCGCAGCCCGGTGGCCGCTAGCACCGAGCCGGCGGCCAGGAATCCGAGGCTTTTGAACGCCGCGTGGGCGATCAGGTGCAGCATGGCCGCGGCCATCGCGATGGTCGCCGGTGCGGGCAGCCCGGCGCCGGCGAGCAGCGTCGCCGCGCCCAGCGCGAGGGTGATCAGTCCCATGTTCTCGGTGGTCGAATAGGCAAGCAGCCGTTTGAGATCGGTCGCGACCGAGGCCTGCAACACCCCGTAGAGCGCGGATAGGCCGCCGACGACCAGCAGGGTCAGCCCCCACCAGCGCGGGCCGGGTCCCAGCAGCTGCAGATCGAAGCGCACGATGCCGTAGACGCCGAGGTTGACCATCGCGGCGCTCATCAGCGCCGACACCGGGCTGGGCGCCTCGGGATGCGCACGCGGCAGCCAGGCGTGCAGCGGCACCAGCCCGGCCTTCGACCCGAACCCGGCTACCGTTAACAGGAAGATGGCGGTGCGTGCGGCATCGGGTACCCGCGTGAGGTCGGCGAATCGGTCCGCGCCACCGGCCGCCGACAACACCATCAGCCCGATCAGCACGGCCACGAACCCGAGCTGGGTCATCACCGCGTAGAACCGGCCGGCCGAGCGGACCTCGGGGCGGGTGTGCTCGGCCAGCACCAGCACCAGCGACGCGATTGCCATCAACTCCCACGCCAGCAGGAACGTGGTGACCGACCCCGCCGCGGGCACCAACAGCATCGCCGCGACAAACAGCGGCAGCACCGCCAGCGGGACCCGGGCCAAATGGTGGCGGTAGCCGATCAGGTATACGCCGACAGCAATCGCGACCGCACCTGCGGCCGCGATGAAGAACCCACCGAGTGGGTCGAGGTCCAGCCACACCCCCGACAGCGGAAGCAGCCAGCCGATGTGCAGCGACCGCGCCGACCCGAACATCCCCAGCAGACCCAGCCAGACCCCCAACCCGCCGACACAGGTCGTCAGGATCCCCGACAAGCCGCGTCCGAGGCCGTCCCGGGGCAAGACGCTTGGCGCGGACGCCGGAGCCGGCGTCAGCGTGGCCGTCATCTGCCGGTCACCGATCGCAGGGCCGCGACGATTTCGCTCGGGGTCGGCGGACACCCTGGGATCTGAACGTCGACGGGCACCACCTCACCCACCGCGCCGATGACGCCGTAGGCATCCCTGAACACCCCTCGGTTCAGGGCGCAGTCCCCGCATGCGATCACCACCCGCGGCCGCGGAGTCGCTTCCACGGTATTTCGCAGCGGCTCGGCCATGTTGCGCGTCACGACACCGGTCACCAGCAGCGCATCGGCGTGCCGCGGGGAAGCCACCAGCCGCGCCCCGAACCGCTCCGCGTCATACACCGGGCCGAACGCACCCGAGATCTCCACCTCGCACCCGTTGCAGGAGCCGGCGTCGACGTGGCGGATCTGCAGCGAACCCTTCACGCCGGCAGGTGGTTCCACGACCGGAGCCGGTGCTGGGCCAGCGGGCTCGACGACGCGGCCAACCCGCACGATCTTGCCGATCCACCCCATACAGCTACCGGAGGTCCGCCGGGCCGCCGGCGCGCAAGTCCTCCAGCACCGCGATCCGGTCGCTGAGCATCCCGGTTAACACCTTGCGTGCCACCGCGAGCAGTTCGGCGATATCCGGCGAGGCGATCGAGTAGATCACCGTGTTGCCGTCCTTGCGCGCGTCGACGACCCCGGCCCGCCGCAGCACCCCCAGCTGCTGGGACAGGTTCGATGACTCCAGCCCCACCTCGGGCAACAGTTCACCGACCGACCGGTCCCGCATCGCCAGCAGCTCCAGAATCCTGATCCTTGCCGGATGCCCAAGCGTCTTAAAGAACTCGCCCTTGAGCTTGTACAGCGGTTCGGACACCACCGATCTCCTGAAGACTTCCGATTTCCCATCTTCGATCAGTTGAAGAACTTATCAGATAGCTGACTAGCAATGACCAGAAGTACTTCCGCTGGCCAACAAGACCGCCGGCCGAGTGCAGCAGCTTCACCACACCAATCACACATAACGCGGTCAGCGCGGGGACAGGGCCAGGACGCCTCCCACGCCTGCGGAAGAACCCGGCGTGCAATGCGCAGCTTCCGGTACGCAGACGATGAAATTCGAAGAAATTCGGTTCGTCACACTCTAATGTATGAGAACCCGAACTTTCTTCGGCGACCGTGGCGGTCCGTGTCATGTGGGAGGCGTCCAGAGCATGTTGCTGACCCCCGAGGACCGCGCGCGGTCAGACGACCGGGCCCGGGTTGAGCTGGCCCGCCGCACGGGACGGCGACACCGGCTGGCCTGGCTGCTGGTGGGGCCTGGGATGTTGGCGATGCTCGGTGAAAACGACGGGCCGAGCATGATCTCCTACACCACCGACGGCGTCGCCTACGGGCTCGGTTTCTTCCTGCCCTTCACGGTGGTGTTGTTCGCAATGGCCTACGTGTGCCAGGAAATCTGCATGCGGGTCGGCGCGGTGACCCACCGCGGCTACGGCGAGCTGGTGCTGCAGCGCTACGGGCCGCTATGGGGCTGGTTCGGGGCCACCGACCTGGCGGTGACCAACCTGGTGACGCTGGTGGCGGAGTTCATCGCCATCCGGGTCGGGCTGGCCTACTTCGGAATTGGGGCGCCGGTGGCCGCGATCGGCGGGGTGGTGCTGGTGGTCGCCGCGGCCAGCGGTGGGCGCTACCGACGCTGGGAGCGGATCGTGCTCGGGCTCGCCGTGTTCAACGCGCTGTTCTTGGTGGCCGCGTTACTCGTCCGGCCGAAGTGGGCCGAGGTTGGCCACGCGTTCGCGACATTCACCCCCCTGCCGGTGGGCCCGGTCAATACGATTCTGCTGCTGCTGGCCTCCACCATCGGCGCCACCGTCACCCCGTGGATGATCTTTTTTCAGCAGAGTGCCGCCGCCGACAAGGGCATGACCCGCCGCGATCTGGGCCACGGGCGGCTAGACACCTCGATCGGTGCCGCCCTGGCCGCTGTGTTTGGGTGCGGCGCCCTGATCGCGGGCGCGGCGCTGGCTGGCCACGGCGGCGACACGATCCAGGGCCTGGCCGGAGCCGGCTTCCCCGCCGCGTTGGCCGGCGTATCCGGGCACACCGTGGCGGCGGTGTTTGCGCTCGGGCTCATCGAATCCGGTGCAGTGGCAATATTGACGATTTCTGCATCCACCGCCTACGCGGCCGCCGAATGCGTCGGCGTCGCCCACAGCTTCAACATCGACCCCCGGCGCGCGCGGCTGTTTCTTGGTGCCAACCTCGCCCTCGCGCTCGCGGCTGCCGCGGTGATCCTGATTCCACACGCTCCGCTGCTGGCGATCGCGCTCAACGCCAACGTGCTGGCCACGGTGCTGCTGCCGGTGACACTGATTTTCCTGATGATGCTGGCCAACGACCGCACCCTGATGGGAGCCCATGCCAATCGCCGGATCACCAACATTGTCGCCGGTGCGATTGTCGCGTTGATCAGCCTTGCCGCGCTGGCCTACGCCATCGACTCATTCCTGCAGTCCGTCCACTTGCTGCCGGCCAGTTCGTAGCAACCCCCGCAAGGATCACCGAAAGACCACCGATGCCAACCCCCGATGACCACTCTGCGACCCACCAGAGGCCCGACGTGGTCGAATTCCTCGAACCCGGCCAACTGGTGGGCAACCGGTGCACGCCAGTACCGCGCGCTGAGTTGGGCCGCCGCGCGCAGGCAGGCCTCTGGGTGTTACGGATCACCGTGCTGCTGCTGGTGGTTATGGTCGGCTACACGTTCTTCACCCAAGTCTGGCCCTAACAGCGCGACCATAGCCCTACTGCACTCGTTTCGATCGAGACGTTGGCCAGACCGCGCGACTCGTCTCTGCGGAATGTGCGGCGGTTCGGTCAGGTGCGGAGCAGGGGGCCGAAGATCGCGGCTCCGCATCGGGTTGCGTCCGCGAGGTCGACGACGACGCCGCCGACGTCTGGGTGGGCCGCGGCCCAGGTTTCGGCGGTTTGGCGGTCTGTGAAGAAATTGAGGTAGTTGCAGCAGGTGTCAGCGGACGGGCCCTCCGCAGACTGGGCACCAACGAACACGACGGTGGTGGCGGGATCTGCGGTGGCGTCCTCGCCGTGGACGGTCACCGTGATGGGCTCACCCGTGGACGCATCGGCTGAGTCGATCACGATGTCGGCATCCAGCATTGCGGACATGCCGAGTGCATCGATAGCGCACATCGCGTAAACCCTGGCGCCATCGGCGATCTGAACACGGTGCGGGGTCGGCGTCGCGGAGAACGGATACACCGAGCCGATGCGACCCGACGCGTCCAGACGGATGACGTCCGATGCGTGCAGCCGGTTCAGGATCTGCGGCGCGGACGTATCGAACTCGCCGGCAACCGTGTCGAGCTGGGTGCTCGCCGGCGGGCCGCCGTGGATTGCGAACGCCCGCAAAATGGCATCGTCAAGTTGTTGCTTGTGTGGTGCTGCCAGGATTGGTCGGTGGCGATTGCAGCGAGGTACAAGGGCTACCGGTATCCGATCGAGGTCATCGGGCATGCGGTGTGGCTGTATCACCGTTTCGCGCTGAGTCTGCGCGACGTCGAGGAGTTGATGGTTGCCCGCGGCGTGGTGGTCACCTACGAGACGATCCGGTCCTGGTGTGCAAAGTTCGGGCCGGACTACGCCGCCCAATTACGTCGGCGGCGACCCCGCCCCGGCGACAAATGGCACCTCGACGAGGTCTTCGTGAAGATCAACGGCGCCACTCATTACCTGTGGCGCGCGGTCGACCAGCACGGCGACGTGCTCGACATCCTCGTGCAGTCGCGCCGTAACGCAGTGGCGGCTAAACGGTTTTTCCGCAAGCTGCTCAAGGGCCTGCGGTATGTGCCGCGCGTGCTGGTGACCGATAAGCTGGCCAGCTATCAGGTCGCTCACCGCGAGCTTTTGCCGTCGGTGACCCATCGCCGCTCGAAGTACCTCAACAACCGGGCCGAGAACTCCCATCAGCCGACCAGAATCCGGGAACGGGTGATGAAACGCTTCGCCTCACCTGGGCAGGCCCAACGATTCCTGTTTGCGTTCAGCCACATCCGACAGCACTTCCGTCCCCGTCGTCATCTGATCAGTGCACCCCAATGGCGAACCCAGATGACCAACCGCTTTGCGGTCTGGGATCAGATCACAGTCGCCGCAGCGGCATGAAAGACACAATTAGCCACTACGTTCCGCCATACAGTCCACTCACATCGACTGAGCCACAAGCATTCTCAAATAACTTGACGATGCCGCCGACCAGGTCCTCGAGCTCGCGACGTCCTCCGGGCTCGGGCACCGCGATCTGCCGGATGTGATAGTCGATGTCGAGCTTGGCGTCCTCGACGAACCATGGCCTGTCGAGCCCCAGCGGCGCGCCTGCCACTCGGTAGCGCAGCGCCGGCATCTCCGGAAGGCGAGAGGCGAGAAGGTCTTTGACTGCACGGAAGCAGAAACCCGGCGCATCGGAAGGGTCGCAGATCGTCAGTCCCGCGCCGTGCATGTGCCAGGCGTGCGTCTCAGCGAACCAGAACGCCGCATCGACGCTCGATAGCCGCCTCATGACGACAGGATAGAGCGACCCGCACCCACTATCCCGAAAACGCGACGATCTGCCACTAGTAGTTGCTGTTCATCTCCGCACGGCAAGCCTGCGCGGCTCGGGTGCCCGCGGATCCGCCAGCGACGCCGACAGCGTGTAACGGGCCAGCCTCCAGTTTCGCCGCACAACGAAACAGCGCGTCTTCACGGTTGAGTCGTTGCACCACACATCTGCTGCTGGGCCTTCGTGCAGTACGTCACGCCAGAGACCATGGCATCCATCGTGGACCACCACCCCACGCGCCGACCGGCGGCTCGATCAGCGTTTGCGTCGTATCCGTGACGGGTCGACAAGCCCCGACTGCGCCAGCGCATCGTCGATGAATCGCTGCACCGGCCGCGAGCGGAAGAACCCGGTGTGGCCGCCCTGGTACCAGTGGATCTCGGGTCTGAACCCTCGGTGGCGAGGTCGTTTAGGAACTCACGATCGGTGTTCCCGCGTCGTGGTCTCGGGTAGCGTTTGTCCTGGTATCGGCGGCCTAAAGTTCAACAAGGGCGAATGGGGACGGTTATGAACGCCGGCGGGACGGGCATAGTGATCGGCCTCGGTGTTTTCGCGCTGCTGGTGGGTGCGATGGCCGGGTGTGGGGGCGACAGCTCGAAATATGCCTGAGCGTGATCGCGACGAATCCGGCCGGCCCCGTAGCACCCGCCCGCGCGACGCTCTTGGCCGACCCCTTCCGCAAGGCAGTGAGGGCATTCCACGCATCCCCGATGACCTGGAGTTGTCGCCGCTCGAAACCCTCGCCTATGCCCAGGACCTGCTAGACCGGGGCCTGGCATTCAACGCGCACGAGGTGCTCGAGGCGGCATGGAAGAACGGCCCGGACGACGAGCGGATGTTGTGGCAAGGCCTGGCCCAGCTCGCGGTCGGCATCACCCACGTCCAGCGCGGCAATGTCAAGGGTGCGATCAGCCTGCTTCGACGCGCGTCGAACCGTCTTGCCCACAACGACCGTCCGGCACCGTATGCGATCGACGCCGCCAGTTTGGTCAACTACGCCGATGCGCTGATCGACGACCTCGAGGCGGCCGCCGAGATCACACCGAAGCGCCTGCGGCCCCGTTTGGTTTCGTCCGACCCCAATGGCCCGTGACGGGGAATTCTCACGAAGGTGGCGGCAACTGGAGTTGCTCCGCGCTTGTCGTGCGGTCAGGCCATCTCGGGCACACGCAGGTGTGCGAGCGCCAACTCGAAGTCGCACTCGTCGAGCACCTCTGCAGCTACTTCCTGGCTGCCCGTGGCTCTGATCCTGTCCAACTGGTCTCTGTTCCGCTCCCTCGCTTCGACGCTGTCGAAGGTCGCCGAGGCCACGCCACGACCGGACGCGCGGTCGACCAGCAAACTGGCACTGCAAAATCCCTCGAGCTCCTCGAGTGCGGGCAGGATAGTCATCTTGTAGAAATCGATGCCTCGGTCGATCTGGTCCGGGCCGACCTTGACCCAGGTGGCTCGGACACAGGCGCCGTCACGCGACCGGTGGTCGCGGTGCAAGACAGCGATCTCCCATTCCTCGACGTCTGCGCTGCCACCGAAAACCTCCGCGGCACGGTCACGAATCGACCGAATAGACTCCGCGCTCGCGCGCATGGCCTCCTCGGACTGCCATGCGCTGGTGGCAATACATCGGCCGGACGACCGGTCGACCAACAGGGATAAGCCGGTGTATCCGTCGACGCCCTCGAGCGCGGGCATCACGGTATCGCGGACGTGCGCAATACCGGCATCGATGGACGAGGGCTGTGCCTGGATGGTGGTACTGCGTGCGTACATGATCTGCCTCCTCTGCGTGGGGCAGCGTCTCGACGGCGCCGCCGTCCACTTCATCGTCCCCCCACAGGCAAGGCGCGGCAATGGGCGGACGGGTGTGAGCCGGACGGCAATTCGTGGTTGCCGCCGTTGCTGCATACACATGATCGAGAGCGGGCTCCGTAGCGGCGAGGTAGCTGATGCTGCCGGTGTGAATGTGCAGACGTTGCGTTATTACGAGCGGCGGGGTCTGCTGAATGAGCCGGATCGAACGCTCGGTGGTCACCGCGTGTATCCGCCCGCCACAGTCACGGTGCTGCGGGTGACCAAGGCAGCACAGCGGCTGGGTTTCACGTTGGACGAGGTCGCGGACCTGTTTGAGGTCAGCCACCTTCGCGCCGGCCAGCGGACTGATGCAGGGTTGCAGGCCCGCGCGCGGGTGAAGCTGGCCGAGGTCGACGCCAAACTTGTCGAACTCACCACGGTGCGTGACACGCTGCGGGCTGCGCCCGGTGCGGGCTGCGACGATCTGATCGCGTGTGCCGACAGCCCTTGCTGCCCACTGCCATTCGTGGTGAGCATCCCGGTCGGGGGCCTCGATGCCTAAAACCATGGGCAGGACCACCAGGCAGCGGGGGCCGACGTGGGCTGGCAGATCGGCGTAGGTTCATGGGTGCTGAGACTTTCAGCCAATCCGGGATGAGGTCGGCTGTCCGCCGCCGCTCGTATCCAGCTCTGCCCGTACACACCGGTGAACACCGCTCGCCAGGAGTTCCCATGACATCTCAGGACCACGTCACCCTCAGCAAACTCACCGGCACCGGCATGACGGTCAAGAATGCCACTGACGACATGCGCGGGCGGAAGGTAACGGACAAGGACGGAAAGGACGTCGGCAAGGTGCACGACGTGTTCGTCGACGACCGCGAACGCAAGGCCCGCTTCCTGCTCGTCGAACACGGCGGTTTCCTCGGTATCGACGAAAGGAAGTCTTTCATTCCGGTCGACGCGATCAGCCGGACCACCAGTGATGACGTCTACATCAACGACACTCGTGACCACGTCGCCAAAGCGCCCGGCTATGACCCGGACCTGGTCAACGACCGCAGCTACCAGAGCAGTATCTACGTCTACTACGGCTGCGCGCCCTACTGGTCAGCCAGCTACGCGTATCCGGGCTTCAATCTGTAACGCGAGGTCCGATGGGCTAGCAGGTTGGGTGGTAACGACCCGTTAGATGCCCGCGGCGCGCCGTGCGACTCCCCGCTGGGGAGGATGGGGAAACGAGGTGAGGGATGACCGCTGAAAACCGCAGTGGGGTGGCGGACCTACTGGTGATCTTCGGAATCACCGGAGATCTGGCGCGCAAGAGGTTGACACGGATGCGAGCGGTTGGCTTCATGGTAGCTTGGCCACGGTAAGCAAGATCGCCGAGTCTTCCAGCGCCTGCAGGCCGTGACGGGCGTCGGGGACCTTCAACAGGTCACCAGACCGGCCCTCCCAGGACTGGCCCCTCGCACGTCAGGCGGACCCGCCCGCGCAACACGTGCACGGTGGCCTCCCCGGGGTTGTTGTGCTCACCCAACTCGGTGCCGGCGAGCATGCCGACCACCGTCTGGCGCAACACCCGTTCATGACCAGCGACGACGGTATCGGCGGCAGGCCGCCCACCGTGGGCGGCAGCCAGTTCGAGCTGCTGAGTAGCCAGAGCATCGAGAGAGATCCGTTGCATGGCACTCAGTATGCTTGCTCGATCACCGAACCGGACGACCGTAGCCGGCGGGCATAGTAGATGACGACCGAAGCGGCGCTGGAGAGGATCGCCCGATGGCCGATCACACCGAGGACCGCGACGCGTTCGCGACCACGCTTCAGGCCGTGTATCACGAAGTCCGCCTGCACAGTCCTCAGGGAGTCGACGACGTCGAGGAAAGTCTGCAGCAAGCTCGAGCCCCATGGCCTCACGTTGACCACCGACATCCTGCGCGCGTTGGCGTTCGCGATCGTCAACGGCAGGGATCTTTAGCTACGCGTCTGGCTTCGCGACGCCGGTCCGATACGTGGATGGATCGCGTGACACGGTTACGTGAACGGCGTAGCGTCCAAAACGCTGAGCAGCAGCCGTTTCGACCCTAGGGCGCCCCCACCAGGTCGCACCTCCGTGAGCGAAACCGCATTGCCGGAAACTCACATTCGTCGAATCCTGGTCCGCGCCTCATTTTGCGCCGCCGCCTGCGACGTTGCTCGCGCCGTGTGGCTGAGCGGCTGAGCGCTTGGACCGTAAGGAGCCCTGATGACCGAACGCAGGACCGTCAACCACGGCGGCGACGGCGAAGTCCTCCCTCCTCCGGGGGGCGAAGCGACCGACGCGCCTGCTGATCAACCTGCCGCATCAGAGGCGCGTATCACCCCAGAGGCGGTAGCGAGCTTTCGCTCGCAACTGACCGTCGGCGAGGACGTGGTGGATCCGAGCACGTGGGCCGGTTCGGTGCCGGTCGCGCACGGCATCGCGCCCCGAGTCCGGATTGGTCACAGCAGATGGTTCAACCTGCTGTGGTTGCTGCCGATCGGATTCGTTATCCTGATCATCGCGGTCGCCGTCGGCAAGGGTCTGCGGGACATGACCTCGGTGCAGGACTTCATCGCCAGCTACCCGGGCACCGTCGTGTCAGCCGGCGCCGAACACCATCCGGGACTGCCGATCTGGGTCGGGGTACAACACTTCTTCAACCTGTTCCTGCTGATCTTCATCATCCGCTCCGGACTGCAGATCCTCAGCGATCACCCGCGGCTGTACTGGACCCGGCACAGCACCCCGGGCCGCGACTGGTTCCGCATCCAGAAACCGGTTCCCGCCGACCCGCTGTGGACGGCGAAGAAGGACTCCATCAGCCTGCCCGGCCAGGTCGGGTTGCCCGGCATCCGGCATTCGATCGGGCTGGCCCGCTGGTGGCATTTGGGCGTGGACACCCTGTGGCTGCTCAACGGCGCGGTGTTCTACGTGCTGCTGTTCACCACCGGGCAGTGGCGGCACGTGGTGCCCACCAGCTGGTCGGTGATCCCCAACGCGGTGTCGGTGCTGATCCAGTATCTGTCGCTGCAGTGGCCGGTCGAGAGCGGCTGGGTGGCCTACAACAGCCTGCAGCTGATCGCCTACTTCATCACCATCTTCATCGCCGCCCCGCTGGCGTTTGTGACCGGACTCGGCATGTCCCCGGCGCTGTCGACCCGGTTCAAGCCGATCAGCAGGCGGTTCAGCATCCAGCTGGCCCGCTCGCTGCACTTCCTGGTGTTGGTGTGGTTCCTGTTCTTCATCACCATCCACGTCGCGCTGGTGTTCACCACCGGTCTGCTGCGTAACCTCAACCACATCTACGCCGGTCGCGATGCGACGGACTGGGTCGGTTTCGCGGTCTTCGCCGCCTCGATGGTGGTGGTCGTGGTGGGCTGGGTGGCGGCCACCCCATTCACGTTGCGCCACCCGCGGGTGGTGCAGCGGGTCGGCTTCGCGCTGATCGGGCCGGTGCAACGGCTCTTCGAACAGCTCGACGCGACCCCGGGCGAGTACGGCGAGAAAGACATCTCGCCCTACTTCTGGCACAACGGCGAGTACCCCGACTCGCCGGAGTACACCGCGCTGTTCGACGGGCACTTCGCCGACTACCGGCTGCGGATCAACGGCCTCGTCGAGCACCCGGTCGAGCTCACCCTGGCCCAGCTGCGGGCGCTGCCTCACCATGAGCAGATCACCCAGCACTTCTGCATCCAGGGCTGGTCGGGCGTCGCGAAGTGGGGCGGGGTGTCGATGCAGACCATCCTCGATCTTGTGCACCCGGCGCCCGAGGCGAGGTGGGTGGTGTTCTACTCGTTGGGTGACGGCCCCGACGCGGGTATCTACTACGACGCGCATCCCATCGAGCAGATGAGCAACCACCTCACCATGCTCGCCTACGACATGAACGACGAACCGCTCTCCTTCGGCCACGGCGCGCCGCTGCGGCTGCGCAACGAGATCCAGCTCGGATTCAAACAGGTGAAGTGGATCAAGGGCATCGAGTTCGTCGCGCACTTCTCCGAGGTCGGCGGCGGCTACGGCGGCTACAACCAAGACCACGAGTTCTTCGGCTATCGGCAAACCATCTAGCCGATCCGGCCAGTAACAGAGTTAGGGACAGGACCGAATATGACTACCACACAGCAAACATTCGTGATCGTGGGCGCGGGCCTGGGGTGGCCTCGAATCGCGTGGCCTCATTGATCCACCGATGTGGGTCGGCCTGCGGTTGGGTCCGGCTTCAGTGAAGTACGCCTCCAAAGAGGGCCTGAGGTACTGGCGCAGGCGACTGCGTAATCAAGGCGATCACGCCAACAACGCTGGGGCCCTACAAAGGGGCACTGGGCTCTACACAACGGCACTCCCCGCCTGGTCGACCACCCCGCTACGGGGTGGCTTGGCACTGCGACCATCCCCGCCGCCAAGACCACCCCGGCAGACCACTCCACCACACCAAGGGACTCGCGAGACCTCGCCTCCGGCCGCTAGGATCCTCCACACCAATCCTGGGCGTCCAGGGTCTCCATCGATCCTGGGCTCTCCAGGCTCCTCAACCAACCTGATCAACCCACCAACCCCTGCCTGCAATCATCCCGTCACAGCAGCGCAGCGCGCGACCATTTCAGCACTGTCCATCCGATCAGCCATGCGACCATGCACCGCACCACCCCATCAACCGCATGGTGACCATGCCCGTCGGCACTGGGGGGTGGGTAGACCCCCCTGGCACCCCTCGGCGGCACATGGCCGAAACCGCTGATTTGGGTGTGTACGGTTCTGGGAGAATTGCCCTCCAACACTTAACTCTGGCGCTGCCGGGCCGGTTTTCGGGGTCTGAGCTGCCCATATAGCCACGTTCAGGGCCGCTGAGGAACTTTCCTCTCTCAGCGGAGCCGAACCGCGAGCACCGGACCGCAGACGTCGTAGCTGCCCAGCCACCCCGTGCACTGCCGTACCGGTCGGTGCACGATGCGGGTTTCGACCTTGCCAGCTGCAGCGAGGGCGTGCACTGCGCGGCGGGCTGATTCGCGTTGGGCGGGTGTTGCGCCGGCCAGCTCGCGCACCGGTGTCCATTTGTCGCCGGTGTCGGTCAGCGCGGCGAGGATGCGGCGCTGCACGGCTCCTGGTCCTCTGCTCATGGCTCCTATTGTCAGTCTGCGTCCTGCCGTCAGGCCTCTCAGGACTCGTGCGCGGTATGCCGGCATACCTGCTGTGGGGACGAGCGGTTTACCGCGAGGCTGGCCGGAGCGGCGCTACGCTCAGCCGATGACGAGTTGGAGCGTGACCTTCCGTGCAGACATTCCTAACAAAGTCTTCGCTACGAACCTTCTCAAGCCTTCGCCATGAACCCGCAATGGGGGGGACGCCGCTCACCGGCGTGCAACGCGACATCACGTTGACCGTTGACGCCGCCGACTGTGAGGCAGCGCGCCAAGCTGGCGAGGCCGAACTTGTGAGCCGCCTAGGGTCGCAATTGGAGGACACGCCGCTGCTCATCTCCGCCATCCGCCGGTTGTAGGGCGGGGTCTGGCAACGGGCATGAGGGGACCAGCCTTGACCTGCGCGAGTGATAACGTGTCGGACCCGTGCCTCATAGTGGGCTCAGCTAGCCTGGACAGGTCTAGACAAGAGCGGTCTAGACAAGGGGCCGGGCCCCGGAGGGCGATGAGAGAGGGAGGCTGCCATGACCGCAACAGCTAGTCGACGTAATGCGCACGTCCACATGGTGACCGCCAAAGAGGCACGTAAAGAGATCAAAGCCCTCCTCGCCGTTGTTGGAATGTCACGCGACGAATTGGAGCGTCGCGGGAACGCATGGGAGCTTGATGCCGATCAGCGTGGAGTGCTCGCCGATATTCGCGGGCTTGAGTTCCTGATCGAGCGCGCCGCCGCCGGGAAGTGACCGCTTCGCTCGCCGAGCAAGCGGAGCAATTTGCCAACGACCTAACAGCTACAACCCGCGCGGTCGTCGGTGAGGACTGCCCTCCCTTCTATTCCGTTGCATTGGAGAAGGCCAGCGCATTTCGAGTCCGCCAGGAGCCGCAGAGCGGAATCATATTGTGTGACAAGGTGGGACCAATTCTGAGAATGTCCGCGGACTACAACTGCATCCTCGACGGACACGGTCAATGGATGGCCATCTCAAGTTCCAAGATCCACGTCTTCGTCGAGCCGAACGGGCAGGAGCCGTTGTTTCGCTACGAGTTCGACCGAAACCCCATCGGGAACATCCCCGGCGCTCATATCCAGTTTCACGGCCAGCACCCCGAGTTGGAGCAGGCGATGCGCGACTGCGGCGACAGCACCCCTCGCGCCAAGGCGCGCAAAAAAAGGGTGCGCGACGTGCATCTGCACTCGCTGCATTTCCCTGTCGGAGGCCCACGCTTCCGCCCAGCGTTAGAGGATGTCCTGGAGATGCTGATTGAGGAGTTCGGGGTGAAGCCGGTCAGCTCGGTCGGCGCTGCCCGCAAAGCCCTCGCGAACGCCCGCGAGGACTGGCGACGCAAGCAGGTGGCGACCGTTGTGCGCGACGCGCCCTCCGATGCCGCCGAGGCTCTCAGGAAGCTTGACTATGAAGTAACCGCGCCTAAGCCGCCGGCCAAGGACAAAGGCGACAAACTGCGCGCGCTCTAAGACTCTTCCGCCCCCAGCACCCGCGCTGCCCGGTGCAGCGCCAGCCCGACCGACATCCGGTCATCCCAGTCGATGCTGTCCGCACGGGGTCTGCGCGCCGATCGCCCGATCCATGATCGCGGCGCCGGTCGCATCGTTGGACAGGTTCCATTTCGAGCCCGTTGAGGATCGAGATGACAGCCGACGCCAATGCGCCAAGTAGCCCAGCTGTGGCTTCGTCGGACCGGGCTTCGTCTCCAGAGCGATGGGCGACTCGGTAGTTATTCAGAGCGTTGTTGACGTTCGTCCGTGTCTTTCTCCCATACTGGTGGCATCGGTGTCGGTGATGCCGCGGAGCGGCCCCATGATGACCCGTTGCGGGCCGTCGCCTTCCCAGACGTCGCCGAACACGGCGCCGGCGGGCAGCGGGATGTCGGGGGGTGTGGTGCTTATGGTGGTGGTCACTTGCGGTGTCTCCTAACTCATATGGCGTGTTGCGGAGGATGGCCTCTTTGGCGGGGATATCTATTTGGGGTATGCCGGATGCTCGGATGGTATTGATGGAGCTCGCCCAGACGACGCGGGGAATTTTGCACCAGGCGAGAGCGCATAGGCACATTCCGCACGGTTCACCCGTTGAATAGATGGTGCAGCGGTCCCAACCGGGAATCGCTCACATCACCCGGTCAGCACGTTCACCCAGACGACCGCGAGGACGTCATGAAGCTGCGCGCGGCCCTCGCCTGCGGGTTGCTGGGCCAGACAACACCGAAGGGGAAGCAATGAGCCTGAAATGGGTGCCGGCTGGCTCCAGCCGTGACATGAGCTACATGGCGGATGGCTACCAGTACGTGATCCGCACGGATCAGAAAGATTTCACGTTGGTCCAGAAGACGCGGTGGGGGGAGACGAGCCGGCATCAGGTCTGCGCCACCAAACAGGAAGCGTTTGACCTGGCCGAATCCTGGGCTGCCGACGAAGTGCTGAAACGATGAACGGGCCATCGCCGGTTTCCGTGGCGGGGGAAAACCGCAGCTGCATCGCCTTCGATCTCAGCGATCAGGTTCTCTATCGCGTTTGGGTCGGCACGGTCGTCGATGTTGTAGAAGTCCTTGACCACCGACACATCTCTGGTGGACTGCCGATATCGGATGTCGCCAGGGAGTCGCACCACCCCGATCTGCTGACCATCGTTGGCGAAGCGGTCCAAGTAGAACCGGGGCACCGTGTGATGACCACGCCCGATCTGAGCCATCAGCCCAGGGTAACCGGCGCCCTCCCAGCCCCTACCGCACGCGCGCTGGCCCGTGCAGCAAGCTGCACCCGGCGGACAGCGCCGGCCCGTAGGTGACCGCGCCGCACTCGCAGCGCCACGTCAGGTGACGCCCGCATGAACAGGCGATCGTGCCGACGATCGTGTGCCCCGGCCGCAGCCGGTGCCCGCGCGGACAACGCAGCGGCGGCCGGACCATCCAGGCGCCGTTTGTGCAGCGGACCAGCTCGCCGACAGCGGGCATACCACAAGGCTAGAGCGCGAATGGTGCTGGAATCGAATGAGTAAATTCCTCATTCACACATCGATGGCGTTAGCCTGTTGACCGTGCAATTGGGGACGGTGCCGGCCTGGGTTGCGGCCGCAATATCAGTCATCTTCGGCATTCAGTCATGGTTGTCATCTCGGACGTCGAAAGCGGAGCGCGAGGAAGCCGCGAGGCAAGCCGAGAGAGCCGAAAGGGCTGTCTCGGCTGCGGAGGATTTGGTTGGTGAGGCGCGGCGCTCCGCCGAGGCTGGGGAACGTTCCGCCAGCGCACAGGAAATACAGGCGAGGTTGGCAGCAGAAAAGCTTGAGGCCGAGGAAGGTTCGCCGTGGATTCTTGAGCCCATACTGGGGCGAGACAACTGCCTTCTAAGGAACAACACTCGCACCCCGAAATATCACGTGAACGCGAGCGGCCCGGCTGTGCATCCCGGTGCCGGCGTCGGCGGGTCAACGATTCGCGAGGTGCAAGGCGGCGACGCGGTAGAAATCTACGTCCTGCGCGCAGCGGGACTCGATGACCGAATAAACGTTAGTTGGCATCGAGACAAGAATCGGAGTGACCCGCGCATGTCGCGGCGTTATAGGTTGCCACCGAGGATTGGATGATGTCGGCCCGCCACCGTCGTCTCAGGTGCGGATTCCGAGCGCGCCGAGGACACGCCAGATCAATCCTCCGGAGTGGTACCCGATTACGACGGCAATGACTAGCGCGACGGCGGGGTCGAGCCAGTTCCAGCGGCCGGTGACGAAAATGATCGCGCCGGTACCGCGACTCCCGCGGCGGCCGGCATCGGCGGCTGTGTCTAGCAGCACCGCTTTGATGTTCAAGTCTTCCTTACCGTCTGCGTCCTCGACGTCTGTGCCGACGATGAGTGCACCGGCCAGCATCACCACTGCGGCGATGGCGCTAACAATCAGCACCGGCAGCCCGTGCACTTCTGGGACGCCCGACACCAGGCGTCTGGTCGCAGCCACCGCGCTCCAGACGTTGAGAGCGAGCAACCAGCCTGCGTTGATCAATGCGGCGATGTTGGTGGCATTCGCGTGCGCGGCCGAGCGTTCCGGTCGGTGGGCTAGCTGGATCGCGAACAGTGAAACCGCGATGGCGGCGGCGTCAGCGAGGTAGTCGACGCCCGGCGGCAAGCACCCCGAGCGAGTGCGCGGTCACGCCAACGATCACTAGTGCGGCGACGAGTGCAAGGTTCAGCCCGAGCACCAGGGCAAGCCGCTGTGACTGTGACACGCCGTCGAGGGTAGAGGCAGAGGGTTGTGCGTTGACTCGGCGTCGGCGCCCGGTGTTCTAGGTCATGACACCGTGAATTTGGTCGTAGCCGGCCATGGTCTCGGCCTCGTCGGCGGCCGCGATGAGCGCGGCGCCGAGCTGGCGTGCCATGGCTGGTGTCAGCGCGCCGTCGATCTCGCTCACGTAGATCTCGCGTTCGACGCGGCCGTTCATGTGTTGAACACCGGATGCCTCAACCGTGATGTCACGGTCCCGTTCGGGGCAGTCGACGACCCGCGGCGTTCCGGTGAATCCGCGCCAGACGTCCGGCACGCCGTCTGCGCCTGTCGGGCCGAGGCGCCCCAGTCCTCGACGCGCACGGCGCCGGCGGGCAGGGGGATGTTTGTGGGCAGGGTGGTGGTGGTCATGGCTAGCTAGCTTAGCTAGCATGGCCGGGGCGTAACCTGCACAGATATGCGGTGATACGTGCAATGAGGAGTGTTGATGATGGCTGATCGCGTCATGAGGAGGGGCAGTCGCCTCGGAGCCGTGAGCTACGAGACCGACCGCAACCGTGACCTGGCGCCGCGTCAAATCGCCCGGTACCGCACCGAGAACGGCGAGGAGTTCGACATGCCCTTCGCCGACGACGCCGAGGTCCCCGGCACGTGGCTGTGCCGCAACGGCATGGAGGGCACCCTGATCGAGGGTGGTGACCTGGCCGAGCCCAAGAAGGTCAAGGTGCCGCGCACACCCTGGGACATGCTGCGGGAACGCCGCTCGATCGAGGAACTCGAGGAACTGCTCAAGGAACGTCTCGAGATCATCAATTCACGCCGCCGCGGCAGCTAGCTTAGCTACCGGCCGGGGTCACGAACCTCTCGACCAGTACCGGGACCTCTGACTGAAAGATCCGATCTGATGACTCAGAAGATTTGCTTTGATTGCTTCCATAAGTTGTTCCCTGACAAGCCAATTCGGAAGGTTACGTTGGGTCGGCAATGCGTTGTGTGCAAAGCGCAAACGGATCGAACGGAACAGATGATTCCTGTTGAGGCAGAGGACATTCCGCTGGTTAAGCAAATAGCTCAAGTGCCGCGGCGAGTACTACACCGAACTGAACGGCATGCCGACCGGCGTGTCGCTGTTCGTGTGGCTGCCCGAGGAGCGGGCCAAGTGGGTCGAGATGCGGGCCAAGCGAGACCGCGCGATCCGCGCCATGTTCGGGCAATGAGCGCCGATCTCGATAAGGCCCAGGCCGAGGGGGTGGAGTTGTCAACCGCCGCCACCGCCAGCAATCAGTAGCGGGATCCCATTGGGCACGTATTGGGCACAAAATCTGTTGAGCTAGCCTAGATATGGTTTCTGAACTGCACGAATACTGGTGCGCGATACTGGGATTGAATCAGCTATCCCGGTGCGCACCATACCCCGACACGTTCATGGATAACCGGCGTGCCGCCCTTCCCTGACGTCAATTTGTGTCAAACCCGTCCGGCGTCGTCCCGGGACTAGGGCCGTAGCGCGAGCCTGCTGCGTTACCGGTTTTCAGCTCTTTAGTAGTGAGCTTTTGAGTAAAACTACATTTTGGCAAACGACGACCGAAAGCGCCGCGGAGCAAGGGGCCACAATTATCGTCGGCAAAAGGGGGGATCCAGTTGACGAAGGCACAAGTCAGTTAACTAGTAAACCTAGCTAATGTGTCCAAATACGTGGCCATCGGGCATGAAAACGACCCCCGGAGAATCCTCCGGGGGCCATTTCCGCTGGTAGCGGGGACAGGATTCGAACCTGCGACCTCTGGGTTATGAGCTAGCCGGTCGCGGTCTTCCCCACTACGCTAGGTCTCATATCTCCAGGTCAGCGACATTCAACCGTCCAACCTGTCTCGCCACGTCGCGCTTGTTCGCATCGGTTCCACCGTGTTCTGTGGCCAAATCCGTGGCCACTACACCGAGCGGTAAGCGCAGTCGCCTCGGGCGTCAGCGGTGGTGTAAAGCAGGAACCCCGTCGTCCGGATCGACGCGCGTAAGGGAAGCGATTACGCCCGTCCGAGGACAGGCTCGGACCGCTTCTCAAGCAGGGCAGCGAGGCACCCCTCGTAAGGGGATCCCCAACCGGGCGGTTGGCGATCCCCTTCGCGGCGCCCGCCGTAGGGTAAGGAGCGAGATGAGTCAGCGCTATTGGCAGGGCGCGGCCGCGGACGAGGCCATGCAGGACGAGCACGCGTTCCTCTGGAAGGCGATGCTTGAGACGATCGACGTCGACCTTGCCGGCAAGCGAGTCCTTGACGCGGGCTGCAACCGGGGCGGGTTCCTCCGGCTGCTCGCTGATTGGTGCGGCATCGCCGAGGGTTTCGGTTACGACCCGGCCTCGGGCGCGATCGAGGACGCCCGGCGGCTCCTCGGGCAGCGGCCGCTCCGGTTCGCGGCCGGCGATACGGTTCCCGCCGGGTGGGGTGGTTTCGACGCAGCGTTCAGCCATGAGGTGCTCTACTTACTCCACGACCTTCGCGTCCACGCCCGAGCAATCTTCGGCGCTCTGGTGCCCGGCGGCGTGTACTACGCGGTCATGGGTGTTCACGCCGCGAGCCCGCTGATGGCGGAGTGGCATCACGCCAACGTCGAGGAGCTGCATCTGCCCGAGCTGTACGACATCGATGGGGTGGTCACCGTCTTTAAGGAGGCCGGGTTCGACGCAGCGGTCTCCCGGCTCGCGATTCGCTTCGTGCCGACCGCCGGCCGCGGGCACCATGGTCGGGGCCGGCTGCTCGACTGGCTCGACTACTACTGCGACCAGAAGCTCCTGCTCCGCTTCAGCCGCGTCCGCTGAGCGATCCCCAAGTGAGTGCTCTGCCGTCCCCCATGCTCGGATCGTGTGGACGTCCGCGGCCAAGGCGGCAGAGACATCTCACGTTCTCGACAGGTCAGTAATCTGCCCCCAAGGCACGTCCAACTGGCCGTGAGAATCGACTGGGTGATCCCAGTACCGCGCACCAGAGTTTATGCAGCTCAGAGTATATTTTAGGATCAAGATCAGAGCGGCGTGCACTCAATACGCACAACAGGTGCGCACGCCGGGGTACGCACCTGCACCAGGCGGAGCCACGCGGAGGCAAGCGGAGGTTTGCTCTTACAGCTGCGACAAATTGCGGGTATCCCCGCGTTTCCCGTGCCGGCCGCGATCGACTTTCAGCGCTCGGGCGCGCAGACCGATTTCCGGGCCGAACTCGCCGGGCTCGCGGTGCCGACGTTGATCATCCACGGCGACGCGGACGCGTCCGCGCCGTTGGCGCTGACCGGAACCCCGACCGCGGCGCTGGTGCCCGACGTCCGCCTGGTCGTCTACGAGAACGCGCCGCACAGGGCTGTATTTGACCCATGCGGAGCGCCTGAACCGCGACCTACTGGCGTTCATCGAAGGCGAACAGGATCTTGCCGCCCCGCTTGGGCGCGCCGGCATGCTCTAACGCCCGGCGGTAGTCGTCAAGGCGGTAGGTGGCCTCGACGGGAACCGACAGCGTGCCGTCGGCGACCAGCGAGCCCAGATACCGGTAGGTGTCAGCGATCTCGGAGCGCGGTGCGGTGCTCAACCAGCTCAGCGCCCAAAAACCCGTGTGCCGAATCTCGCGGGCCAGCAGGTCGGCATTCGACACCTGCGTTTGTTCACCGGTCATCGACCCGTACGTGACTATCGTGCCGCCGAACTTCAGCGCGCCGACCAGTTCCGCGGCGGCGTCACCGCCGAGTGGGTCAAGCACCAGGCTCAGCTGATCGCCGTCGAGTTCCCGCGCGATGTCGGCAGCCAGATCCGGCCCGCTGACCAGCACATGCTCGCCGCCGGGCGGCGCGCACCTCGTCGGCAGCCTCGTCGCGGCGCACCACGTTGAGCATCTTGAGGCCCCGCAGTTTCGTCAGCGCGATCAGATAGCGCCCGACGGCCGAGTTCGCGCCCAGCTGCCCGACCCAGTCGCCGGGCTTGAGGTCGACGAACCGGTTCAGCATCACGTGCGCGGTCGCCGGGTTGATCGGCAGCATCGCCAGCTGCAGCGGATCGGCTTCCGCCGCGACCTCGACGACCTTGTCGTGCGGCACAACGACTTTCTCCGCCCAGGTGCCGTACGTGTAGGTGGGCAGCACGATCACCCGCTTGCCCAGCAGGGCTTGGTCGGCCTGCGGACCGGCGTCCACGACGATGCCGACGCCTTCACCGCCCACCGGCGCGGGCGGTTCGGGCCGGGCGAAATACCGCCCGCGCAGCAGCAACAGGTCCGACGGGTTCACCGCGGCGGCCTCCATCCGCACGAGCACATCGCGAGGCCCGGGAGCCGGGTCGCGGTCGTCGCGCAGTGTCACCGACTCCGAGGGTGCCCCGAACTGTGTCAAAACCAGGTGTTTCATGGCCGGCTCCCGACTGGCTTAAGCGAGCGTGGGTTGTTGTTGCGCGAGGGGGCGTTGCTCCAGTAGGGCCAGGGCTTCTTGTCGACGAGGAACTCCTTGTTGCCGATCGCGAATTCGGCGAGACCGGTCGGTTTGCGCTTGCCGATCGTTTCGACGATGTCGTTGGTGCCGGCGAACACGCCGTTGCGGTAGTCGATCGCGACATTGGAGAGGTGCTGCACGACGTGCGCCCCCAATCCGCGGTTTCTCAACGTCTGCGCGAACTCCTCAACGCTGATCGGGATGTAGATGATGGTTTGACCGAGGGCCTCGGAGAGGGCCTCGGCGATCTCGGTGTGGTTCATTTCCACCGGGCCGTAGAGCGGATACTCCTTGCCGTCGTGCCCCTCGGGTGCCTCCAGGATGCCGGCGACCACATAGGCCTGGTCTTCACCGGTGATCGGTGCATGGCGGCCGTCAGCGAAGGGCAACCGCAGCGTGTTGTCGTCCCGGAGGAAGCTGATTAACCATTCCGCGAACAAGGTGGGCTTTATGTGGGTCGCGGGCACCGGGAACTGGTTGAAGATCCGCTCGGAGAGCCAGTGCTGACGCGAGGCGTTGCTACCGGCTTCCGGGCGGGCCGGTTTCTGCGACATGTTCACGATTGCTCCGACACCGTTGTCGGCTGCGGTCTGGGCGAAGATCGTGGTGGCCTCCAGCAGGCCCGGCGCGATCGGATAGCTGAAGTACGCCCCATCGACGGCGCAGGTCGCCGCGGTCACGGAGTCGAGATCGAGCAGGTCACCCTCCATGATCTCGGCGCCGACCGCGCTCAAACCCTCTGAGCGCGCGTCGAGGCGGTGCACCAGCGCGCGGACCCGGTGTCCGCGTTCGAGCAGCAGGTGTGTCAGGTAGGTGCCCACGACGCCGGTGGCACCGGTCACCAGAAATGTCTTGGGTTGGTCGCTCATCAGGAAAAATCTCCTTCGTCATGTGGGTGAGTGGGATATGTTTCGCCGCGTGGGTTGGGGCGGCGCTCTTCCCGTCGCGCGCGGTGGCGGCCGGAGAGGTCAAAAACAGCACCGCGCGGGCGATTTCGTCGCGTCACGCAGTACCGGTGCTCCACCGCGGATACCTCCGTCATTGCCGTGCCGGTGCTCGTCGTTGCTTCGGCGGCGTCTCGGTAGCAGCGTGCACGTCCGGGATGGTGAATACCGCGAAAAACTCAGTGGCCGTATCGATGTCGCCGTCGACGACGAGGTCACCCGAGGCGGCCGCTGCCGCCACGGTGGTGCGCTGAGTCGCCACCGCGTGCAGTGTCGCCTGGCTGCAGGTCAGCCGAAGCCCCGGGCGCACCGGGGCGCGACCGGGCCGTAGCTGCACATTGGCTCCGTCGCCGCACATCCAGAACGTGTCCTCGCCGATGATGAGTTCTGTGACGGTGTCAAACGCGGCGCCGCGGTCGGCGGCGGTGGCGCGCATCGCGAACAGCGCCCACCGGGTGCGGTGCTCATAGTCCCGTGGCGGGGCCGGCAGGCCCGCGGCCCACTGGACGAGGCTGCCGAGGATCGGGGTGATCGCCTCACCGCGATCCGTGAGTTGGTAGGCGAAGCTCTGCCCCGGCCCGTCCAACGCGACCCGGGTGAGGATGTCGTGCTGTTCAAGATGTTTGAGCCGCGCCGACAACAGATTCGTCCCGATCCCGGGCAGGCCGTCGAGAAGCTCGCTGAACCGACGCGGTCCCAGGCCAAGTTCACGGACGATCAACAAGGTCCAGCGCTCTCCCAGCACGTCCAGCGCCCGGGCCGCCCGACAGTTCTGGGCGTAGGTGCGGGTCATGACGTAAGCCCGTCGCTCGGCGGACACCTCGTGGCGCCAGGTGATCGGCGACTGTGTCCGGATGGGCTGCGACGCGGTCCCCCGCGATACCGACACACCTCGACCCCATCGACTGCACAACGCGCCGAGTGCGTCGAGTCCACCGAGATCGGGTTCGCGGTCACACCGACATCCAATAACAAAACATATGGTAATAACTACAGGATTTTAAAGTCCATGTCAAATCAGCTAACCGGTCGCGGTCTTCCGCAATACGCTCGGTCTCATAGCTACAGGTCATCGACGTTCAGCCGTCCAAGCTGTCTCGCCCCGTCCCACTTGTTCGCATCGGTTCCACCGTGTTCCGTGGCCAAATCCGTGGCCACCACACCAGGCAGGAACGTTTCCGCATTGCACGATACGCACGCCACGGGCGTGCAAGATGCGTCCCCGAACGCATTGTGGGTTCCAGGGTCGTGGTCGTTGAACACCCGTTTCGGCGCATTCACGTCCGGACGCCGACACTGATTAGTTGGCGATCCGATAGCCACTGACCGATCACGGACAGCGGCTTTGGCCTCGCGTTCGCGCACATGACGATCCCGCTGCCACGTCGCGCTAACTCAGCCGAGAGAGGTCGGGGCGACATACGTCCTGGCCGGCGATTCCTTTAGCAGTGCCACCGGGGTCGTCCTCATCAGGGACGGCGGCTTGAGGCTTCTCGTGAGCTGGATCTCATGCGATATCGCCCGTTTCACGCCCCGGTGGGCAGCATCTCCTGCAAGCCGTTTGGAGGTGAGATCAGTTGAAGATACAGCGGAATGACCACGTGTCGAAGGAGAACTTCGTCTACCGATACCGGCTGCGGAAAGAGCACCTCGCAGATCTCTCTGTAGCCAGCGACGATTACTTCGCCGCCGAGGAAGCCGACATTGTTCAGGTTGAGGCCACGCTCGCCATGGTGGGTGGGCGGTGGTGTACTGCGACGCCGCGTGGGAACGACGCGACAGCCCACTGGCTGGCATCGCGCCGACAAGACGGCCCGGCAGCGTATCCGGCTGTGGCTCAAGGTAGTCCGGCTCGCGTCAATATCCCCGCGACTACGGCTGCCGACCAAACCAACGACCCCGAAATGGCGCACGACACTCCCAACGCTGGCCTCTCAGACCGCAGCTCGGGACATCCCCGTCGGCTTTGGACATCGGTGAACTCCACAGGCCGCGATTCGACGAAGTTGAGCACATCATGACCACCATCCTTGATCGCACCGGACACATCCGTGCAGCCGACGGCTCGGTCGTACGGCTAGACATCGAAATGGGCGCCTATGTGGCCACCTACTACCGGCCCAACATGAGCGTTAGGGCAATGGTCCGCGGCTCACTGGCCGAAGTTCAAACAGCAATGAAGAGATGGACGTTCGCTGCGTAAGCGCGGGAGTTCGGACGCGACCGGTTCGGCCGGAATCCGCCCAGCATTCCAAACCGTCAGAAGGGAGTTGTTCAGCCATGAATATCGTCACGTCGCAGCCAGCCACTGCTGCTCCGGCCACCGGAGGAACACCGGTCGAGGGCTTTAGTCCCGAGATGGGCGGTTACTCCGAAAACCCTGCATCGCAGCCCAATAACGAGGCTGAACTGCCGTCGGGCGAAAAGGCCGCGCGGTTTGAACGCGAGGTCGTGCCGCTACACGAGGTGCTCTACCAACACGCGTTGCATATGTGTCACAACCATGCCGACGCAGAGGATCTGGTACAGGACACTATGGTCAAGGCATACAGCAGTTTTCATTCGTTCGTGCCAGATACCAACCTAAAGGCGTGGCTCTACCGGATCCAGACGAACACCTATATCGACGGTTACCGCCGTAAGCTACGGCAACCGATTCAGTGCTCGACGAACGGGATCACCGAGCAGGAGCTGGCGGCCCACGCACGACGCACGTCGACGGGACCCGTTTCGGCCGAGGATGAGGCTCTCGCGGCATTGCCTGACACCGAAATCATGGCCGCGATGCAGTCCTTGCCCGACCAATTCCGTGCAGCGGTGTACTACGCCGATGTCGAGGGGTTCCGATATCAGGAGATAGCCGACATCATGGGTACCTCGCACGGAACCGTGAAGTCACGGCTTGCGCGTGGACGACAACACCTCCGCAGAGTGCTTGTCGACGCGGCTCACGCAGGGTCTCGCGGAAGGCCGCGAGTGTGTGATTCGGCTCGATGCGCGTCGATTAAGTGACGAGGTAGCTCAATGTTTCAACCTCGCCAAGATCAAGAAAGCGCTTTCATCGAAAATGAACTGGCGCTTCAGACCTATCGCCGGGTCCCCCCAGCATTTACCATCGCCTGCTGGGCCACGCCATTTCCACGATGCTGCTTGTAGCGCTCGCGGTAGTGGAAACTTGGTACTTGCTCACGTAAACGCATCGCATCTCATGTCGCGCTGACGCAGGCCACGATGGTCCGAAACAATACGCCAATGCCGGATTGGCAAGGGTCCGGCAATGGCGGTCAGGAGGCGGCGCGAAGAACACAGACCTCGCCGCCCGGACGGTCCTCGCAGCGCGCAGTCCCGTGCCTGCTGCGTGCGACGTGTGGGTTGATGCACCACGTTGGGCTGCGCTCAACGAGGAAAGGTTAACCAGCCCTGCCTTCGAGGCTGCCCTGCCGTGGACGGTTGAAAGTGCTCGCCGGCCGTCAATGAGGCGCCGGTCAGGGTTGCGCCGGGTAGCATGACCGTCTGCAAGGAGTGGCAATGTCGGCACCGTCGGTGGAGCGACCCCGCGTCATTCGGCGCAAGCTCATGGTTCCGGATACTCCGGTGGGCGCGGTGCCGCGGGAGCGCCTTGATGCGCTGCTTTGCCAGCTCATTGAGGCCCACCGGGTCGTGGCGGTCACGGCGACTGCCGGGTCGGGCAAGTCCGTGGCGGTGGCCCATGCCAGCCGCAAGTTCGACAGGCCGGTGGCCTGGCTAAGTGTCGACGCCACCGATGCCGCACCGGGGCGGCTGGTCACCTACTTGGAGGAGGCGCTCGCCCAGCAGCTGCCCTCGGTGCGGGGAATAGCCACCGGCGCGCTGGCCGCCGGCATCCCGCATGCCGAGGCGGCGGGGCTGCTCGTCGAGGCGGCCGCCGACGCGCAGGTCGTGTTTGTTCTTGATGATCTCGAGCGGCTGCACGGATCACAGCCGGCGTCGGAGGTGATCGGCTCGGTGGTGCGCTACGGCCCGCCGAGCATGCGGCTGATTCTGATCAGCCGCCGCCCACTGGGCGCCTCGGTCCTGTCTCCCGCACTGGGCGCCGAGCTGGCACGAATCGGCGATGCGGACCTGGGATTCACGGTGGAGGAGGCGCGCATCGCCCTGCAGGGGCTGGGCCGCTCGGGGGCCGACGCGCCGGCGGCGGTGGAGGCCACGGGGGGCTGGGTGATCGGAGTGGTGTTTGACGCTTGGCGCTCGGCCGAGCATGTCGCTGGCACCGGCGGCGGCTCAGATGGCCTTGGGAGCTACCTGGGCGCACACATCCTTGATCAGCTCGACGCCGCGGATCGTGAGTTCCTCATCACCACGTCGGTGCTGCAGGAGGTGAGCGTGGAGTCGGCGGTGGCGTTGGGCATCGACGACGCCGCCGGGCGGCTCGCGTCCCTGCGGTCAGCACCCATCCCGGCGCAGTGGTCACCGGATCCGGTCACGTTGCGCTGCCATTCTCGGTTCCGGGAGTATCTGCGGCGCCTGCTCGATCAGCGCGGGAACGCAGCGGTGAGCGAGCTGCGCGCCGCCTACGGACGGCTGCTGGCGCGCAGGGGTTTTCACGAGGAGGCGGTCGAGGAGCTGCTGGGGGCCGGTGCGCTCACCGACGCGTACGCGTCGGCCAAGCGGTCGATCCTGGGTGTCATTGGACGTATGGACTTCGCCGTCGCGGATCGCTGGATCGAGGCGTTATCGCCGGTTGTGCCGGTCGGTGACGTCGGGTTCGCCGAGGCCCAGCTGATGCTTGCGATAGCGCGCGACGACCAGCGCCGCGGCGCCCGCATCGCTGACGAGCTGACCGCAGCCGGGCTGCGCGAGCAGCTTGCGGCAACGTCCGAACGTGCCGCCGCGCTGATGGCCTGGTGCTACGTGCTCGCCGGGCGCATCGACCAGGTGCACGCCGTGCTCGAGGCGGCGCCCGCCGGTCCCGATGTGAACGTCGTACGTTATTCCCTGACCCTGCTGGAATCCGGCAGCGCTGCTCCCAGACCTGAGCCGACCGGCGGTCTGCTGGACGGCATCTTGTACGGGATCGACTATTTTCGTGGCCGGCTAGGCGAGCTGACCGACGATCCGCCGTCCCCGTGGACGAGGGTGGCCATGAGCACGGGCAGGATGGGCGCGCTACGCGCCATCGGACGCACCGCAGAAGCGCTGCAGCAGTACGAAGCGGCAGGGCGTGGGGGCTTTTTCGGCGGCGTCGTGGACTCCATCGTCGGACCGGACGTGCTACTCGACGCTGAACGAGTCGATGAGGCCCGCGCCGCGCTGGCCCGCGGCGGCAAGTTCATCCAGGTGAATGGGTCGCCAATTCTGACCGGGTTGCACCACATTGTCGCGGCGAAGTTGGCGCTGCGCGCCGACCGCGACTCGGCCAGCGCAACCGCGATCCTGGAGCGGATCAACAGCGATGCCGCCGGCTATCCACTGGTACGTGAGCTGGCCCAGACCTGGCGCGGGCTGGCGGCCCTCCTCGAGGATGACGAAGACTGCGCCTTGTCGTCGCTGCGCGCGGCGGTAACCAGCATGCAGGCCGGGCATCGCATCTTGGAGCTACCCACAGCGGCGGTGTATCTGGCCGAGGCCGAGTGGCGCGCCGGCAACCAGGACGCCGCCGATGACGCGGCCGACATCGCCCTAGACGCTGCACGCCAACACGGATCCAACCACGTTTTGCTGCAAGCACTGGCCGACTTCCCGGCGGTGGTGGCCCGCCGCATCGACGCCGAACCGCACGCCGACTCGGCGTGGCACGGCATCGGGCGCGCCTTGGCCGCCCAAGGCGTCGCGGTAGGCACCCGGATCCCCTCCGCAATCGAGCTGCTCGAGTTCGGCGCCACCACGATCATCCTCAACGGCACCGAGGTACGTCCGAGCCTGGCCAAATGCTATGAGCTGCTAGGGTTTCTGGCCGCCCGCAAGGGCGCGCCGGCCAACCGCGATGAACTGCTCAACGCCCTGTTCGACGCCCGCGCCGACGAGTCCACGCGTTCTTATCTGCGCAAGACGATCATCGGGGTACGCCGACTGCTGCCCCCCGACGCGCTGAGCGTCTCCGGCGACGACGGCCGCGTCGAGCTCAGCCCCGACATCGTGCTGGCCAGCGAATCGGTACGGGTCGAGCAGGAACTGGCCGCCGCGGCGCGCCTGCAAGGCAGCGAACTCATTGCCGCCACCGAACATGCACTCGCACCGCTGCAACGCGGCGAATACTTTCCCGCGGTCCGTTCCGCCTGGGTAGACGACCGCCGACAGCAGATTGACGAGCTGGCAACCACCGCTCGCGCCGCCGCGGCCGACGCCGCCTACACGGCCGACCAATACCCCATCGCCCAACGGTTCGCTGAGACTGTTTTGGCGGCCGACCCGCTTCGGGAGGCGACCTGGCGCACCCTGATGCGCATCCGCAGCGCCGTCGGCGACTATGACGGCGTCATCACCATCTTCGCCCAATGCGAAAAGGCGCTAGGGGCCGCCGGGATCAGACCCGCACCCAGCACCCGCGCCCTGTTGAACCAATTGCGCCGCTGAGCACCCATATCGGCTCATTCACGCCCGCGCGCAGACACCAACCGCGCCAGCGCGTGATCGTCTGCGACTGACCCCCACCTGCTGCTATTCGCAGGCTGTGGCCACGTTCGGCTGGTCCTTGTGCCGGTCAATCGACGAAATGCAAACGCGACGCTCAATTGGTGCAGCTGCTTAATCCAACACGGCCTCGCGTCCGGACTTCCTGGTCAGGATGTTTTCCGCGACAACGCCGGCGCCGGCCAGCGGAGCTAAGTCTGACGCGATATCGGCTCTTTCCCGCTCGGCTGGGCAGCATCTCCTGCAAGCCGCTTGAAGGCGAGATCAGCAGTGACGGTGGCGCGGAGCCGCCGCAACGGAAGGGACGAAACACGATGGGATACCAAACCGTCAACCCGTTCGACAACCAGGTAGTGGCCACCTTTGATGACCTGACCGACGAGCAGGCCATGCAACTTCTCGCGCAGGCGCAGAAGACGTTTGAGTCATGGAGCCAGAAATCGTTTGGCGAGCGCGCGGCAGTGTGCCGGCGTGCCGCTGCCATCCTTCGCGAACACCTGGACGAGTTCGCCCGGCTGCTCACCCTGGAGATGGGCAAGCTCTACGCCGAGAGCTTGGGTGAGGTCGAGCTCAGCGCGCAGATTTTCGAGTACTACGCCGAGAACGCCGAGGCCTTCCTGGCGCCCGAAAGCCTTGAGACCGCGAGCTCCGATGACGATGCCGTAGTGGTCAGCGCCCCACTGGGAGTGATCCTGGGGATCCAGCCGTGGAACTTCCCCTATTACCAGCTGGCGCGGGTGGCCGCGCCCAACCTGATGGCCGGCAACGTGGTGATGGTCAAACACGCCTCCAACGTGCCCCAGGCCGCGGCCGCCTTCGAGCAGCTGTTGCTCGAAGCCGGTGGCCCACAAGGCGCCTACACCAACCTGTTCGCCACCAAGGATCAGCTCAGCTGCTCATCGACGACCCGCGGGTGCGCGGAGTGTCGCTGACCGGCAGCGAGGGCGCCGGGGCCATCATCGCGGCGCGTGCGGGCAAGAACCTCAAGAAGTCCACCATGGAGCTGGGCGGTTCGGACGCGCTGATCGCGTTAGCCGACGCCGATGTCGACAAGACCGTGGCCTGGGCGCGGCACGGTCGGATATTCAACGGCGGCCAGTGCTGTGTGGCCTCCAAGCGGATCATCGTCGTCGACGAGATCGCCGACGAGTTCCTCGACCGAATTCCAGGTCGCACTGTCCGAGCTCAAGGCCGGCGATCCGTTCGACCCGTCGACCACGCTGCCCCCGATGTCCACTCAGGGTGCCGCCGACGATCTGTACGCACAGATCAACGCCGCCGTCGAAGCCGGCGCGAAGGCGATCCCATGCGGTGAGCCGGTGCCTACCACGGGTGCATTCGTGCAGCCCACGATTCTGACCGACATCGCTCCGGACAACCCGGCCTACTACCAGGAGTTCTTCGGGCCGGTGGCGCTGTTCTTCCGCGTCAAGGACGAGGACGAAGCCGTGCGGCTGGCCAACGATTCGCGCTACGGGCTGGGCGGATCAGTGTTCACGGCTGACGTCGCGCACGGCGTCGAGGTGGCCAAGCGCATCGACACCGGCATGGTGTCCATCAACCACCCCACGCGGCTCAAGGCCGACCTGCCGTTCGGCGGGATCAAGATCTCAGGCTACGGCCGCGAACTCGCCAGGGCCGGGATTCAGGAGTTCGTGAACAAGAAGCTCATCAACGTCGTCCCGATCGACGCACCGGCCTGATCAATCCCTGACTTAAGACTTAAGAGAAGAAGGAACTGTAATCATGGCTGACTTCACCGTGGGAAAGTACCTAGCGGCCCGCTTCGAGCAGATCGGACTCAAGCACTACTTCATGGTCCCCGGGGACTACAACCTGGTGCTGCTCGACGAGCTGCTGACCAACCAGAACCTCGAGCAGATCGGCTGCTGCAACGAGCTCAATGCCGCCTATGCCGCCGAGGGCTACGCCCGGGTCAACGGCGCCGGCGCCGTGCTGACCACCTACAACGTGGGCGCGTTTTCCGCGCTCAACGGGGTGGCCGGCGCCTACGCCGAACGACTACCGGTGATCTTCGTGTCCTCGGGACCTAACACCAACGATGCGGGCGAAAATCACATCCTGCACCACACCATGGGCACCCACGAGTTCTTCGATCAGTACGAGGTGTGCCGGCAGGTGACCTGCGCGGCTGTCCGCATCCAACATCCGGACAACGCCCCGGCGCTCATCGATGAGGCGATCAGCACCGCGCTGCGCGAGCGCAAGCCCGCCTACATCGAGATCGCCTGCAACCTGTCGGCCGCGCCGTGCCCCGAGCCCGCGCCGGTCGACAGGTTGCTGGCCTCCACGATGCTGGCCTGGCAGCCCACCAACCCGCAGGCACTGACCGCCGCCGTCGACCGGGCCGGCCAGCTTCTGGAGAAGGCGAAAAAGCCGATCCTGTTGGCCGGGGCGCACCTGCGCTCCTACGGCGCCATCGACGCCTTCCGGGAACTGGCCGAAGCATTGGGCTCCGCGGTGGCGGTCATGCCCAACGCCAAGGGCTTCTTCCCCGAAGACCACCCCCAATACGCCGGCATCTACTGGGGCGAGGTCAGCACCCCACAGTGCCAGGCCATCGTGGACTGGGCCGATTTGATCGTGGCCGCCGGGCCGGTGTTCTCCGACTACACCACCGTGGGCTGGAGCGCGCAGCCGCCCCGGCAGAAGCTGATCAGCGCCGAGCCCCAAACCGTGCGCTTCGCCGACGCCGAATACACCGGCGTCGCGCTGGCCGACTTCCTGTCCGACCTGGCCAAAAAGGTCCAAGCCAACGACGCCACCCTCACGCAATACCAGCGCCTCAAGCAGACCGTCTCCGCGCCAGCGCCCGCCGACGCCGACGCCCCGCTAAGCCGCGCCGAGCTGTGGCGCCAGATTCAGGCAGACCTCGACGCCAAGACCACACTGATGGTGGAAACCGGTATCTCCTGGTGGGACGGCATGTACACCCGGCTGCCCGGCGGCGCACGGTTCGAGATCGAGATGCAATGGGGCTCCATCGGCTGGTCCGTGCCGGCTGCCTTCGGCTACTCGCTGGGCCTGGAACCCGATCGGCGCCTGGTCGCAGCCATCGGCGACGGCTCCTTCCAGCTGACCGCCCAAGAAGTGTCCAACATGATCCGCCACGGCCAAGAGATCCTGATCTACCTGGTCAACAACCGCGGATACGTAATCGAATCGGCGATCCACGACGGCCCCTACAACTACTACAAGAACTGGGACTACGCCGGCCTGATCGACGTGTTCAACGCCGACGACGGCCACGGCTTGGGGCTGACCGCCACCACGCCAACAGAACTGGCCGACGCAATCGCCAAAGCCCGCGCCCATAAAGGCGGCCCGGTCCTCATCGAATGCCAAATCCCCAATGACGACGCCAGCCCCCAGGTCATCTCCTGGGGATCCAAAGTCGCCCGGGTCAACGCCCGCCCCCAGCAGCAAACGCTGTGAGAAAACGCACGTCAAACCACGACATCGTGAGCAATGAAGGAGAGACACCAATGACCGACCAACTCGTAGGTGCCCACAACGGCCTGCACAGCGAGCAGGGCGCCCGCCCAGGAGAACACCCGGGGCGGTCAGCCAACCCGGTGATCAAGGTCCAAGACGTCATCTGGCTGGAGTTCGAGAAGCCGGACCTGGTCAAGGCGGAAGCGTTTGCCCATGCGTTTGGTTTCTCCACCGCGCTACGCACCAGCGACGAGCTGCACCTGCGCGGCAGCGATGCCGGCGCGCCGTCTGTGCTGATCCGCCGCGGACCGCGCGAGCGGTTTGTCGGCCCGGCGTTTGTCGCCGGCGAGCACAGCGACGTGGTGCGGTTGGCAGATGCCACCGGGGCCACCGTGCGCCCGCTGCCGGAGACCCTGGGCGGGGTAACCGTTGATCTGGTTGACCCCAGCGGACTGTCCGTGCGGGTCGTCTCGGGCACCCATCAGCTTGAGGCGCTGCCCGCCCAGACCCCGCACGTGTTCAACTTCGGCCACGAAGTCGCCCGGGCTAACGCCACCCAGCGTCCGCCGCGGGTTCCCACTACCGTGCAGCGGCTGGGGCACATCGTGGTGCAGACCCCCAAGTACATCGAGGCCCTGAACTGGTACCTCGAGAAGTTCGGCATGATCGTCAGCGACTTTTGCTTCTACCCCGGTCAGCGCGAACGCGGACCGATCATGAGCTTCATTCGCTGTGACCGCGGCTCTACCCCCGCCGATCACCACACGCTGGCGATGGCGCTGGGTCCGACCAACCGCTACGTGCACTCGGCGTATCAGGTCTCTGACCTTGACGCGCTGGCCGCCGGGGGTGAGTACCTGCGCGAGCAAGGGTATTTCCGCTCGTGGGGCGTCGGCCGTCACATCCAGGGCAGCCAGATCTTTGACTACTGGCGCGACCCGGATGGTTTTCTGGTCGAGCACTTCGCTGACGGTGACATGTTCGACAACACCTTGGAGCCCGGCTGGGCCCCGTTGGCGGCCTCGGGGCTGTATCAGTGGGGTCCCCCGCCGAGCAAGGACTTCCTGGGCTTTGGAACACCGGTTGAAACGGCCCGCGAGGTTGCCTTGATGCTCGACGCGTTACGCCACGACAACGAGTTCGACCTGTCCGCCCTGCGCGGGCTGTTCAACGTAGCCAATTCCTAATCACCAACCAACCCGAAGAAAGTAAGGATCCGTTATGACCGTCTCCATCCTGCGCACCGCCGACGCGTGGTGGGTGCAGACTCCGAGCGGGGCCGCCCGCATCCACACCGACGCGGCCACCACCGCCGAGGTACTGGCCGACCGCGGGGCCCTCGACGACGCCGCGCGCTCGATCGACACCGTGCCGGTGGAAAGCCTCGAGCTGCTGTCGCCGGTCACGACGCCATGCCGCGTGGTGGCTCAGGCCACCAACTACGCCTCGCATGTGCGGGACGTCGGCCGCGACCCCGCCAAGACGCCGCTGACCTTCTTCCGCAAGGCCTCCGGTTCGGTCATTGGTCCGTTCGACGACATCGTCAAACCCAGCCACGTGCAGCTGCTGGATTATGAGTTGGAGATCGGTCTGCTGATCGGCCGGGAGCTGCCGGTGGGCACCGAGGTGACTGAGGCCAACCTGGCCGACTTCGTCCACGGGCTGGTGGTGACCAACGACGTGTCGGCGCGCGATGTCCAGCTGACGAAAGCCCAGTTCTACGAGTCGAAGTCGTATCCGACATTCACCCCGGCCGGGCCGGCGCTGGTACTGGTCGACGCCGACGAGCTCAAGCGCTTTGGTGACCTTCGGCTGCAGTTGTGGGTCAACGGCGAGGTGCGCCAGAACATGGTCGTGGAGGGCGACATGCTCTACTCGCCCGTCCAGGCCCTGCAGACGCTGGCGAAGTTCCAGAAGCTCGACGCCGGCGACGTCGTTCTCACCGGTACCCCGGTCGGCACCGCACTCACCGCGCGTGGAATCGAGAACCCGCATCAAATGGATCTGATGACATTCCTTGCCGCACAGGCGAAGAACCCCAACTACCTCCATCACGGTGACGTCGTGGAGGCAACGGTGGCCACCGACGACGGCGCCATCGACCTCGGCACCCAACGCAACAAGGTGGTATACGCATGAACGCACAATCCAACGGCGCCCCGGCCTCGCTGCCGGACTTCGTGCCGGTGATCATCATCGGGGCCGGTCCGACCGGCATGACCGCGGCCACGCTGTTAGCCCAGCAGGGCATCTCATGTCTGCTGCTGGACCGCCATGAGAGCGTCTACCCGCTGCCGCGGGCGGTGCACGCCGACGACGAGATCTACCGCATCCTGACCCGGCTGGGCGTCGGCGACGAGTTCGCCGCCCACCGCCGGGCCGCGCTGGGTCTTCGACTGATCGACAGCGACATGCGCGTGCTTGCGGAGTTGAAGCGCAGCACACAGCCGAGCGCCAACGGCTACCCCCAGATGAACATGTTCGACCAACCCGAGTTGGAAGCGATGATGCGCGCCAACCTGAAGAGGTACCCGAAGGTCGTGTTTCGGGGCAATGTCGAGGTCACCAGCGTCACCCAGAACCGGCCCGGCCGGGTGCGGGTGAGCTTCCTTGACCGCGTGCGAGGTGGCGAGCAGTCCGTGGAGGCCAGTTATGTGCTGGGCTGCGACGGCGCCAACAGCACGGTGCGCGCGGCGATCGGTGCGCACATGTACGGGCTGCCGTTTCAGCAGACCTGGGTGGTCATCGACGTGGACACCGACGCCGAGCTCAACCAGTGGGAAGGGTGCCACCAACTGTGCAGTCTCCAGCGCGCCGGCACCTACATGCGCGTTGGCGAAACCCGCTACCGCTGGGAATTCCGGCTGCTCGACGGGGAGACCGCCGCCGACTACCAGAACATCGCCGATATCGAGCCGTTGATCAAGCCGTGGCTGGGCGAGACACCTGCCGAGCAATTGCGCCTGGTACGCGTCACCGCCTACACCTTCCGCGCGCAGGTAGCCAATCATTGGCGCGACCGCAACGTGTTCATCCTGGGTGACGCCGCCCACCTCACGCCGCCGTTCGTCGGACAGGGCATGGCTGCGGGTCTGCGCGACGCCCTGAACCTGAGCTGGAAACTCGTCGGCGTGCTGGGCAAATCCCTGCCTGAAAGCGTGCTGGACACCTACGAGCAGGAGCGCAAAGCGCACGCCGCGGCCATGATCTTGATGGCCGTGTCGATGGGAGCGGCGATGACCGGGGGTGGCCGACTGGGCGACCTCATCCGCAAGGTGGTGTTCCCGCGGCTGGAAACCCTCCGCTTGCCCGGCACGCGCACCAGTGCCGCCGACGGCGTCGCCCCGGGGCTGCGCAGATCGGCGATGGTGGTCAAATCCCGCACCCCCGGGCAGCTGGCCGGAACGCTGTGCCCCAACCCGGTGCTGCACGATGGCGTGCGCTTCGATCAGGTTGTCGGGAACCGATTCGCGCTGGTCACCTCCTCGCCGTTGAGCGCCGCACAGCAGCAGGAGCTCAGCAGCCGCGGAGCCGTCGTCGTCTCCGTCGCTGCGGGAAGCGAACTCGGCCGCTGGCTCAAGCAAGGCCGAGCGACCGCCGCCATCATCAGGCCCGACGGCGCCGTCATGCAGGCCGGCCGGAACGTTGCGGCGATCTGCGACGCCGTGCCCGCGTTCTCCGCGGGTCACGTCGACGGACCTGAAAGCGAGCGCTGATGACCGAGCTGCTGGTGCTCAACGATGGCAAACAGGAGATGCAGGCGGTGTCTTTGGACGGCACCCGGGTGCGGACCCTGATCACTGGACTCGACGAGAGGCCGGACGGCATCGTCGTCGACCAGTCACGTGGCCACGTGTACTGGACGAACATGGGCACTCCCGACCCCGGGAGCGGCCCGCGTTCGGAAGTGGCCTACGCCCGCAACGGGTCGCTGGAACGGGCCGATCTCGACGGCAGCAATCGGGTCACGATTGTGCCGCGCGGGGCGTTCACGACCGGCAAACAGCTCGCCGCTGATTTCGACGCGGGCGTGCTGTACTGGTGCGATCGGGAGGGTATGCAGGTGCTGTCCTGCAATCTCGACGGTAGTGAGCTGCGCCCGCTGGTGGTGCCGGCGGTCGGTGACGAGGCCGCGCAGACGATCAGCAACCACTGTGTCGGCATCGCTATCGATTTGGATCGGCGCCTGCTGTATTGGACGCAGAAGGGCGCGCCAAAAGCCGGCGAGGGCAGGATCTTTCGTGCCTCCCTTGATCTCCGGCCGGGCACCAGCGCGCAGCACCGCGACGACATCGAGCTGCTGTGGAAGGACCTGCCGGAGCCCATCGATCTGCATCTGTTCGGTGGGGCCACGCTGGTGTGGACTGACCGGGGCGCAGAACCCGAGGGCAACACGCTCAACCGCGCGATCGTGCAGCCAACAGTCGGTACACCGGAGATCCTGTCTCGCGGATACCAAGAGGCGATCGGCGTCGCCGCCGTCTCCGAGTCCGAATTCTACGTCGGCGATCTCGGTGGCAGCATTCGCTACATCAACCTCGACACCGGCGTCGACACAGAAATGGTGCACCTCGGCCCGGCCCTGACCGGTGTCGCGCTCGCCGAACTGTGAGCAGCGGAAGTGGTTGGTAGGCACCGGACCTGGGTGTCGTTGGGTCAGAATCTGCCCGACGCGCCGCTGTCCGGCACCGCTTAATTTTGATCGTGAACGCACCGCGAAGGCACTGGATAGGTAGAGATGAGCGGGTGGTTTGACATCTGGCACAACCTGACTGGCGGACAGGGCACGGTCCTCGGCGGCGCGTTTGTCCTGGTGGCGGGGATCATCTCGTTCGGCACCGGATCACTCGACCGCAGATCACAGCAGAAGCGCTTTCACTACGAGGAGATGAAAACGCTTTACGCCGAGGCATTGAGAGTCGGCAGAGACTTGGAGGTCCTCAAGGCCCTTCCCCCAGAAGTTCGCCGAGAAGTGCTGACTGAAAAGGCCGATGCCATCGATAGGGTGATTAGCGACCTAGCGCTCACCGGCAATTACCAAACCGCGGATCTCGCCATCGCTTACGCCTACCAACAGTCAGTGCAATTAGCCGAATGGGTTAGACAAACCGAAGTTGACAACGGCTTTGCGGACCGCATTGATAAGTGGTTAGACAACATGCCGGAACAACAACGCGCTGCATTGAAGAAATACGAGAACGTGAAAGTCAGTCGTCGCGACGTGGTACAGGCTGCACGCATGGAGCTGGGCTTGTATGTGCCGGTGTGGTCACGCCACCGGCGCGTGCTGCGGGAAGCAATCAAAACCGAGCAGCTTCCCCTGAACTGACGTAGCGCGCCGGCCCACTACCAGATTCCCACAAGCATGCTGTAACCGCCCGATCGAAGTCTGTTCTGAGGTGCTGGCCGCCACCACCTCCGCACTGTGGCGGAAGTCGCGCCGACCTCCCTTGGGCCGAGTGAAATTGATTGGCTGGACCAGTCGCCAGCCCGTTAATTTGAAGGTAGCCGGATCCATGAACGGACCTCGGCATGAAAGACATCTCAACCACCCGCAGCGATGCTGAGGTAGTGAAAGTCGCTCGCCGGGAGGGACGCTCCGTATCGCTACGGTCGACCGCAGTTATGTCACCGGCTACAACGATTTCGAAAGCCATTGTCGCGAAAGGTTTTTGAGTAGTACCCGCGGCGAAGTGATCGATCAGGCCGCCACAGTGGCGCGACCACGGAGCGCGCTACATCGTTGTGGCCGACGTCGACCCGTTTCAGCGCAGCCCCAAAACAGCTGGCCGCGATGGTGCCCTTCGCCAAAATTCTCCGCGGGCTCAAAGGCTCTAGGTCGGGCCACGGTTGCATCCAAGGTCGCCAAGTATGGATCGTGCGCGATGGTTCAAAACGATCGCTGATCCGGTGGGCGAAGGAGCCTTTCCACGCTATGCCTTACCGTTAGACGCCATGCGCGCACGGCCGCTCACGAGTTTAGAAGGCGAATAATCACAATTCTGATTTGCGCTATCCGATGTACTGCTGTCGCGGAAGCATGTTGGGCCGCATCAACGATCGCAGAGTTGTCCCTTCGGGTTGCGTACTGCGCATGCCCGTCCCGGCTGTCATGGTTCGCGGCCCGCTTGCCATGACTGGGGGCGACATAGTCGCGAGGTCCCCAGTGGCACTCACGCTGCCGACCGGTAATGCTGTGGGAGCGTAGCGGATTGCGGAGGTGAGCGTGCCCCAGGTCTGCGGCACCGACAGCGCGCCGACGCTGGTCGCCCGGCCGATCGCGGCAGACACCGCACCGCCGGCCTGAGCTGCCCCAACTGACCCGAGAGTGCTCGCCACCTTGCTGAGTCCAGCGCTCACGTCCGTCAATCCCGCCGCCGCTAAGTCGGTGACAGTCGCGGCGGAATTCGACGTCGCGTTCGAAAAATAGGTTGCTGCCGCCAGGATGATGGACGGGACCGTTGCGAAAGCGCTGATCCCCGAGTTGACGGTGTCAGGCTCCAGCGCTTTGTTTATATCGTCGAGGATCTTTTCTACGATTGTTTCGACCGACGTCCCGGCTGACGTCCCATCGGAATTGCTGACCGCGGCGCTTTGGGCCGCCAAACCGGTCGGGTTGGTGTTCTGCTGCGGCGCAGTGAATGGCGTCAGCGTCGCCGCAGCGGCCGAGGAACCGGCATAACCGTACATGGCGGCCGCGTCTTGGGCCCACATCTCGGCATAATGAACCTCCGTCGCCATGATGGCCGGGGTGTTTATGCCCAAGAAGTTGGTCGCAACCAACATCGCCAATTGCGCCCGGTTGGCCGCGATAAGCGGCGGTGGCACCGTGGCTGCGAACGCTGACTCGAATGCCGACGCGGCGGCCCTGGCCTGGGTGGCCGCCTGTTCAGCTTGTGTTGCGGCGGCGCCCATCCAGGCGACATACGTTGCGGCCGCGGCCGCCATCGATACCGACGCCGGACCTTTCCAGCTGCCGCCGGTCAACCCGGATATGACCGAGGAATAGGAGGCCGCCGCCGAGTACAGTTCTCCGGATAGCTGGTCCCATCCCGCCGCGGCGGCCAGCATTGGTGCCGAGCCGGGACCAGAGTACATTCGGCCGCTGTTGATCTCCGGTGGCAGCGCTCCGAAATCCATTTCTATTTCCTGATTCTCAGCTGGTCGCGATCGCGTTGGCGGCCTCAGTGGCCGCATACGAACCGGCGCTGGTGCCCAAGGTGGTCGCAAACATCTGATGGATCGCCGCGGCCTGGGCGCTGACCGCCTGGTACATCTGCGCGTGCAGAGCGAACCGCGCCGCTGTCAGCGCCGACACCTCATCGGCAGCCGCGGGAACCACCCCGGTGATCGGGGCGGCCGCAGCCGCATTCTGGACACTCATCGCCGAGCCCATACTCTGCAAGTGGGCTGCTGCCGCTGCCAACATTTCCGGCTGTGTGGTCACGAATGACATGAACTTCCTCCTGTGCATCCAGTAGTTTCGGGTTTCGCCCGAGGCGATCGGCGCACGATGCCCTGCAGGTGCTCGTCGATGAGACCTGCCGTTGCCGCCGACGGGTGGTGAAAACCGATATAGCCGAATGGTTTTCGGCAATACCGCATCACCGGTTGATGCAATTGGTTGCAGCGCGGTTGGTAGACCAGCCTCGGCCCGTTAGCGGTAGGCGAAGTTCTTCCCCAACGCGTGGTCTTCTGGCTGTATCTTCACTTCTGTTTTTCCCGTGCAAACGGCTTGCTTGAGATGCTGCCCAACCGGGCGTGAAAGAGGCGATATCGCTTCAGCTCCAGGGGGAGGTCAAGCCGCCATCGGTGACGTAGGTGAAGGCAATCCCCGGGCGATCTGGCGCAGCCTGATGCGGATCCGCAGCGCCATCGGCGACGACGACCGCGTCACCACCACCTTCGCCCAATGCGAACGTGCGCTAAGCACCGCCGGGACCGCACAGCAACAGCCACCCGCCCACTACTGGACCAGCTGCGCCGTATACCCATTGCCGGGTCAAGCTGGCGTGAGACGGGGCTGGTCTTCACCTCTCGTGCTGCCGTTCACCGGTCTCACCGGCTGCCGCGGGGAAACGCGCCGACAACGTGTACGGCATGTTTCCAGCGTCCCTGGTCAGGGGCTTAAACCTGGTTTCGGCTGCGGAAAAACATCACAGTAGTTCACATGAGTTAACTGTTGCTGTGGCCAAATTGTGGCCAAAGTGTGGCCACGCGATCGACCACGTAACAGCAGGAACTGCTCATCCGAGCCATTGAGGATCTTTTGAGCGGCACACACTGCGGGCAAAACGTCTCCGACATCGACCAACTGACGTAGTGCCGGCCGGTCACACCGCAACTAAGGCGATCAGGACACCCCGCCGCAAGGCCTCTACGAGGGTTCCGCCACGTTCGCGTTGCTGCGGGCTTCAATGGCCTCGACGCTGCTAGCGAACACCTTTCCCAAGGAGCGCTTGCCGATCGTTCCGAGCACGCCCGAGAGCACCCGGCCCTTGAGGTTTTTGCCCTCGCGAACAATGACGACGTCTACATCGGTCGTTGCGTTGGGCTGCCGCTCGAAGGTGTAGGTGTAGCCCGAAGCGCCGCCAAACACGTTGGAATCGGTGGTCGTGGGCTTGACCTGGTTGGGATCGGACCAGTCGTAATGCAGGCGTTCCCAGATGCCGCCCGAGCCCTCGGTGACGTCGGCGTCACAGTGGAGCACTACCGGGCCGGGGGCATGCAGCGCAGCATCGTGCGACTCGTTGTGCTCATCGGAACGCTTGAACAGATCGCACGTCGGACTACTAAAACCTGGCATGCGAAAACCCCTGTGGTGTCGATCGTGGTGGTGCCCTAGGCGGATGCTCGCTGGCCTATCAGGTCGAGGGCGATGTCGACGAGCATGTCTTCTTGTCCTCCGACCAGGCCCCGGCGTCCGGCTTCTTCGAGGAGCGCGCGCGCGTCGACATCGAAGCGGTCGGTGACCGTTTCGGCGTGGCGCAGGAAGCTTGAGTACACGCCGGCGTAGCCCAGGGTGAGGGTCTCGCGGTCGACGCGGACCGGACGTTGTTGCAGCGGGCGGACGAGGTCGTCGGCGGCGTCTTCGAGTGCGTTGAGATCACAGCCGTGCTGCCAGCCCATGCGGGTGGCGGCGGCGATGAAAACCTCCAGCGGCGCATTCCCGGCGCCGGCGCCCATGCCGGCCAACGACGCGTCGACCCGGTGGCATCCGTGCTCGACCGCGACCATCGAGTTGGCCACGCCCAGCGACAGGTTGTGGTGTGCGTGGATGCCGACTTCGGTTGTGCTGTCGAGTGTTTGACGCACAGCATCGACGCGCTCGGCGACGTCGCGCATTGTCATCGCGCCGCCGGAGTCGACGACATAGACGCAGCCCGCTCCGTATCCCTCCATTAGCCGGGCCTGCTCGGCCAGCTGCTGCGGGGTCGCCATGTGGCTCATCATGAGGAATCCGACGGTGTCCATGCCGAGCTCGCGGGCGGCGGCGATGTGGTGTGCCGAGATATCGGCCTCGGTGCAGTGGGTCGCGACGCGCACCACGCTGGCGCCGGCCCGGTTGGCGGCGGCGAGCTCGCGCACCGTTCCGATGCCCGGCAGCACCAGCGTTGCCACGCGTGCGTTCTTGACGACGCCGGCCACCGCCCCGATCCACTCCAGATCGGTGTGGGCGCCGAATCCGTAGACGCAGCTTGACCCCGACAGCCCATCGCCGTGGGCGACCTCGATCGAGTCCACCCCGGCCGCGTCCAGCGCTGCGGCGATCTGGGTCACCTGCTCCAGGCTGTAGTGGTGTCGCACCGGGTGCATTCCGTCGCGCAGTGTGACGTCACTGATGTAAAGCGGCTCGGTCATTTCGATACTCCAACACTTCTCATCGAATGGGCCGCAATGCGTTCGGCGGTGGCCAGCGCGGCGGAGGTCATGATGTCGAGGTTGCCGGCATATGCAGGCAGGTAATGCGCAGCGCCGGTCACCTGCAGCATCGCGGTGATCCTGGTGCCGATGAAGTTCCCGGTCTCGGGTATGTGCAGCGGGTTGTCGGCGTCGAACGACTCGAACTGAACGGGCTGCTTTAGCTTGTATCCGGGCACGTAGCGCTGCACTTCGTTCACCATGGCAGTGATGGACGCGTCGATGGCCGCGTGATCGCAGTCGCCCTCGACGAGGCAATACACCGTGTTGCGCATGAGAATCGGCGGATCGGCCGGATTGAGGATCATGACCGTTTTGCTTCTCTGCGCCCCGCCTACGACTCTGAGTGCGGTAGCGGTCGTTTCGATGAACTCGTCGATATTGGCCCTAGTGCCCGGGCCAGCCGACTTGGACGAGATCGACGACACGATCTCGGCGTAGGACACGAACGCCGATTGGTTGACAGCGGCGACGATCGGCACCGTGGCCTGGCCGCCGCAGGTGACCATGTTGAGGTTCGGCGCGTCGATGTGGTCCTCGAGGTTGACCACTGGCACGCAGAACGGCCCGATGGCTGCGGGGGTGAGGTCGAGAACGCGTACACCGGTGTGGCGCAGCACCTCCCAGTGCTTGGCGTGTGCGCCCGCGAAGGTGGCATCGAACACCAGTCGGATGTCGTCGAAGTCGGGCATGGCGAGCAATCCGTCGATGCCTTGCGAAGAGGTGGGCACGCCAAGCCGTTTGGCCCGGGCCAGTCCGTCGGATTCGGGGTCGATGCCGATCATCGCAGCCATCGTCAATGGTCCTGCGGTGCGAAGGATCTTGATCATCAGGTCGGTGCCGATGTTGCCCGAGCCGATGATTGCGACCGGGAATCGTTCGGTACGCATGAAACTGCTCCTCTACGTCCTACTCGAAACTCACGGTGACCGCGCCGAGCCCGCTGATGACGGCCGACGCATGGTCGCCTGCCACGACGAACGACGCTGTGGTGTACGAGCCGGACATCACGAACTGGCCGGGCTCGATGGCGGTGCCGTAGCGGGCCAGCGCGTTGGCCAGCCAGGCAACGGCCGCAGCCGGATCGCCCATCACGGCAGTCCCCTCGCCAGTGCCGACCACGGTGTCGTTCACGACGAGTGTGGCGGTGGTTTCGGGCAGCGGCGGCAGGTCGCGGATCGGAACCCACTCGCCCAACACCACCGCTGCAGAGCTGGCGTTGTCGGCGATCGTGTCCGCCAGCGTGATGCGCCAGTCAGCGATCCGGCTGTCGACGATCTCCAATGCCGGGGCCACCGCCTCGGTGGCCGCCATCACGTCGTCGACTGTCACTCCCGGGCCCCGCAGCGGTGCCCGCAGCAGAAACGCCACCTCCGGTTCGACGCGAGGAGCGCAGAAGGCGGTCACCGGCACCTCGGCACCGTTGGGCAGCACCATGCTGTCGAGGACGTAGCCGAAGTCGGGCTCACTGACCCCGAGGAGTTCCTGCATCGGCGCGGAGGTGAGCCCGATCTTGTGGCCGCACAGCACGCCACCCTGGTCAATGTGGCGGGCAAGGTTGAGACGCTGCACCGAATAGGCTTGAGGCACATCCAGATCCGGGTACGTCTGAGTCAGGGGTTGAATCGGGATGCCGCTGCTCTGGGCGTCGTATAGCAGCTGAGCGGCATCTGTCAGCTGGGTGGATTGAGCCGTCACGACAATTCTCCTGACTGCAGCAGCTGGACCGCCGAATCGAAGACAAGTCGGGCGTGTAGGCGCAACAGCTCGATCAAGTCCACAGAGTCGCCGCCGACTTCTTTGGCGATGAACAAGCCGTCGGCGCCGGCGATGGCATACGTGGTGAGCAGACGCACGCTTTGGTCGTCGAGGCCGGGCGCGATGTCGCGCACGATCCCCTCAAACCGGTGAAACGCGTTGTCGCGGACCTGCAGGTACATTTCCCTGGCCCGCGGTTCGACCGGGCGATGCTCCAGTGCCAGCATCAGACCCAGACGGAGGAAGTCGGGGGCATCGAGCAACGCCTTGGCCACCTGCGTCCCCAACTCGATCGCCTGCTCGCGGGTCCCCTGCCCGCTCGGCAGCTCCAGTGCGGCCAGCCACCTCTGGAAACTGCGCTCGATCACCGCGGCGATCAGGTCGTCCTTGTCGGCGAAATGCCAGTAGATCGACGTCGGCGGCAGGCCGCTCTTCTTGCTGACCAGCGAGATCGTGGTGCCCTCGTAGCCACGCTCGGTGGCCACCTCGGTCGCTGCGTCCAGGATTCGCTGACGCGACTGCTCGCCATTGGCACGGGTGCGCCGCCGGCTGGCCGAAGTGGACTCCGAACTCTTGCCTCCGGTGTTTGCTGCCACGTTGCCTCCTTTCGGGTGTTGACGATCACGTAACTCGTAGCTTACTATATGGATCGCTACATTAACAACTCCCAATTAAGGATCCCGCAATGACTGACCAGACGACTTATGACGTGGCGATCGTCGGCTACGGACCGGTGGGCGTCACCGCGGCCAACCTCCTGGGCCAGATGGGCCTGAACGTCGTCGTGGTGGAACGCGATCCCAACATCTATGCGCGGGCCCGGGCCATCTCCACCGACGAGGAGGTGGTGCGCATCTGGCAGCAGGTCGGACTGGCCGACCGGCTCAACGCCGACATGCAACCCGGGAACGGGGCCAACTTCGTCGACGCCAACGGCGTGCCGTTCGTGCGGCTGCTTCCGGTGTCCAGGGGCAATGGCCACCCACCGCAGCAGTTCATCTACCAACCCGCGCTGGAGGAGGTGCTGCGATCCGGGGTCGACCGCTTCCCCAACGTGTCTGTTCTTCTCGAGCACGAGTGTCTGCGGGTCATCCAGCGCAATGATCACGTCGAGTTAATGCTCGCCGATCTCAAGGTCGACGAGTTCCGGCGAATCCGGGCCTCTTACGTGATCGCCGCCGACGGCGGGTCCAGCTCCATCCGCGGCCAGTTAAGCGTCGGCTTCTCGGGCCGGACCTACGGCGAGCGCTGGATCGTCATCGACACCAAAGTGCTCAAGGAATGGCCCGGCCATGACCGGCTTCGGTTCCACTGCAACCCGGCACGGCCCACCGTGGACTGCCCCACTCCGTTAGGTCATCACCGCTGGGAGTTCCCGGTGCGCGACGACGAGGACGAGAAGGACCTGCTGTCCGAGGAAGCGATCTGGAAGGTGCTCCGCGACCAGGGAATCACCGAGGAAAACGTGACGATTCTCGGCTTCGCCTGCTACAGCCACCACGTCCGGTTCGCCGACCGCTGGCGGGTGGGCCGGGTCTTTCTGGCCGGCGACGCCGCGCACGCGATGCCGCCGTGGATCGGTCAGGGCATGTGCGCCGGCGTTCGCGACGTGGCGAACCTGTGCTGGAAGCTGGGCGCCGTGCTGCGCGGATCGCTGCCCGAGTCCGTGCTCGATTCCTACCAGGCCGAGCGGCTGCCACACGTGAAGGAGGTGACCAACCGCGCGGTCAAGACCGGCAAGTTGATCATCCAACGCAACCGCTATCGCGCCACCGCACGCAACCACTTCTTCCGCTCCGCGAGCAAGGTGCCCGGCTTCACCTCATGGTTGCGCCAACACCGCTGGCTGCCCGATGCGCATTACCGCAAGGGACTGCTGGCACACAACGGCAACGGCGCCGTCGGCTGGCTGATCCCCCAACCGTGGGTGGTCGACGAGAAGGGCGACGCAGTCCGCCTCGACGACGTCGTCGGCGGCCGCTGGGTGGTCGTGCATCACGGCCCCGCGTCCGATTGGCAGGCCTGGCGGGCAGCTGGCGTGCCGGTGGTGAAAATCCTTGTGCCCGGCAGCAAGCCGAGCGCCGACAGCGTTGTGGACGCCGACGGCGTGCTGACGCGCTGGCTCGACAAGAGGGGCGCGTCGGTGGTGGTCGTGCGACCCGACGGTTTCGTATTCGCCGGCGCCGCCGAAGGCCAACCGCTGCCGCCACCCCCGACCGGCTTCAAGGCATAGAGGAACAGCAATGACCAGCAACACCATGACCGAACGCACCGTCCGCGTGCACGGCAAGGACATCCTCGTCGCCGAGGCCGGCGCCGGTGCGCCGGTTGTTCTGCTGCACGGCGGCGGACCTGGTGCGTCGGGCGTGTCGAATTATTCCCGCAACATCGATGCCCTGGCAGAACACTTCCGCGTCCTCGTGCCCGACATGCCGGGCTACGGCCGCTCCGCCAAGGGTGTCGACCGCAGGCGATCCATTCGGGTATCTCGCCGATCACATCCGCGGGACTGCTCGACGAACTCGGCATCGAGCGGGCTCATCTGGTCGGAAACTCCTACGGCGGTTCATGCGCACTGCGGCTCGCCCTGGACACCCCGCACCGGGTCGACAAGCTCGTGCTGATGGGGCCCGGCGGCGTCGGAACCACGCGTGGACTTCCCACCCCGGGCCTCAAGAGCTTGTTGTCGTACTACGGCGGCGACGGGCCGACCCTGGACAAACTGCGTACGTTCATCCGCACCTATCTGGTCTTCGACGGCGACACCGTCCCGGAAGCGCTGATCGAATCCAGGTATGCGGCCTCGATCGACCCCGACGTCCTTGCCAACCCGCCCCTGCAACGCCCGGCGGGGCTGGGCACGCTGTGGCGAATGGACTTCACCCGCGACCGCAGGCTCAGCACCCTCGAGACGCCGACGCTGGTGATCTGGGGACGCGACGACAAGGTCAACAAGCCAAGCGGCGCAGCAATGCTGGCGAAACGGATGCCCAACGCCGACGCCCTGATCACCGCCAACACCGGCCACTGGGTGCAGTGGGAACGCGCCGACCTGTTCAACGCCGTCACCACCGCATTCCTCACGCCCTAAAACTTTTCAAGGAGATTCGATGTCCACAGATCTGTTCGGCAATGTCCACCTGGGCTATGCCGTGATCGAAACCAACAAGTTCGACGACTGGAAGCACTTCGGTCGCGACGCGATCGGCATGCACTGCGACGACATGGCACCCGACGCGATCCGATTCCGCTTGGATGCCAACGAATGCCGCATCCTGCTGCGGCGGGGACCGGCCGAGGACGTCGTCGCGCTGGGTTGGCACCTCGATGACCACGCGACCTTCGACGAAATCAATCGCCGCGTCATCGACCACGGGGTACCCGCCGTTGACGGCGCCGAGGAGGAAGCCAAGCTGCGAGGAGTCGAGCGCTTCCTGCGCTTCCCCGGGCCCAACGGGCTGACCCAGGAGATCTACACCACCGCCCACACCGCTCCACTCCCCCTGGAAATACCCGGCACCGGATTCGTCACCGGCGCAGGCGGACTCGGTCACGTCGCCCTCTTCACGAAGAAGCCTCACGAGGTCCGCGGCTATTACAACCACGTCTTCGACGCACGACTGTCCGACTACATCGACGAGACCATCAACAGCATGAAGCTCAAGATCAGATTCCTGCGCGTCAACGAACGCCACCATTCCGTGGCGATCGCATCGGTGAACGCGTTGCCGATTAACCCGATCCGCACCCGAGTGCAGCACCTTAACGTCCAGGTCGCCACACTCGACGACATGGTCACCTCGTACCAGCGGGTCAAAGAACTGGGATTCCACATGGCCCTGTCCGTCGGCCAACACACCAACGACAAAGAACTGTCCTACTATGCGCACACGCCCTCTGGGTTCGAATTGGAGGTCGGATGGAATCCGATCGTCGTCGACGAATCCACCTGGAAACCAACAACACATCAGGGCATCAGCATCTGGGGACACACCCTGGAAGGGCAAACCGTCATCGACAAACTCAGTCAATTCGCAGTCGCCACAAAGTCTTTGCTTCACCGCGAGGATACCGTGAAGGCGCTCAGCGCCCCTGGGATCGCCGACGACTAGTGGTGGAATCACCGATCACCAAATACAAGGTCAACCGCATCGCGGTGCCGTGACCCTGTCGCCAGTACTACGCGGTAAGCCAACTCCCGGTTTACGGCAGTTGAACGAAGGTAGAGCATTGTCTTAATTTCCCGTGCCCATGGGGGTGAACAGATGAACGTTTTCGAGGCTGCCGGTCACGCTGTGACGAAAACCGCCGACGCGGTGACCGCAACCGCGGGCGCAGTCGGCGGCGCTGCGGTCAACGGTGTGGTCAGCGGTGCGCGCGGAGTTGCCACCGGAGTCCGCAACGGTGCGAGCAATGGCAGCCATTCGACGGCTGTGGCCGCATTGACGCTCGGTGCGATTGGCGCAGCCGGGCTGGTGGAGTGGCCCATATTAGTTGCCGTAGGTGGCACGGCGCTGGTAGTGCATCAACTCGCCAATCAGCGCAACGACAAGCCCTCGACATCAGCACGGGCAGCGCCCGCTGTTTCTTCGGGATCCTCGTCGTCAGCGCCCAACCCCCCTGCCAAGCGAGCACCTGTGAAGAAGGCGGCGATTAAGAAGGGACCTGCGAAGAGGTCACCCGCACGCAAGTCGAATTCGCGGCGCGCCTCCACCGCCCGGAAGTCCTGAGCCAAGTGCTGCTATCTGCCCGCACGCCCATCTATTGCCCGACTTGGGGTGGCCAGGACGCACCCGAAGGCATCAGTGAACGCCTCGGCACTATGGCCGTGGGGCAGATGGATTAGCCGCACCGACCGACTGGTCCGGTCGACAAGGGTGCCGATCGCCGAGCGAATGTGCTTACCGACGATCTGATCGCCCTCCCAGTCACCGATCCGCGTGCGGGTCTCGACGATCGCCGGCCGCCGATGGATGAGCACTGCCGGGGCGACATACCGCGGGGTGCGTTCGGTGGCCTTGCGCCGCCGCTTGCGCAGCGGCCTTCTGGTGCGCAGATTGGCCGTCAACGCCCTGCTCAACCCACCCTTGCGACCCAGATACAGCGCTTGGTAGATCGTCTCGTGACACACGTGCCACGCTGGCCGGTCCGGATGCTCCGTGCGCAGCCATGCGCTGGTCTGCTGCGGACTCCAGGTGTCTTCTAACGCCCTCGAACAAGCCCTGCGGACGCTGAAACTGTCCGGGATGTTGCAGACCCTGGAGGCCCGGCTGGCCCCGGCCCGAGCCGGCGAGCTTGGCCACATCGACTTCCTGCAGGTGCTTTGCCACGACGAGATCGCCCACCGCGAATCCCAGGCGATCGATCCGACGCATCCGCCGCACTCACTTCGAGCAACAGCTCACCCTCAAGGAGTTCGACGACACGGCCAGCCCCAAGTTAACTGCCGCTCAGATGCGCGATCTCGCCGCGTTGCGCTGGCTTTCCACCGGGGAATCAGTGGTCCTCTACGGACCAGTCTCTGTCGGGAAAACCCATGTGGCACAAGGGCTCGGACATCTAGCAATCCGGCAAGGCGCCGAGGTCCGGTTCATGAAAACCAGTCGGCTGCTGGCCACCCTGGCCGGCGGTCACCCCGACCGCAGCTGGGACAAACGGCTACGCGAACTGGTCCGGCCCGCTCTGCTCATCCTCGATGACTTCGGGATACGCGAACTAACCGCCACCCAGGCCGACGATCTCTACGAGCTGGTCTCCGAACGCAATGCCGCCGACCACCTGAGGAAATACCTGAGCGCAGGCCCGAGGAATTACGTGAACGTCGACAGTGGCCGACACGTCCGCGTTGTCGGGTCACTTGGCGATGTTCGGGGGGCCGAACGTCCCTAGTGCCGCGCGGGCCGTCGACCTTACGTTTTGAATATCCGCGTCAACCGAGGAGGTTCGAGACGTGAGAGGACATCCCGGTAGGAACGGTTTCGGGATTTCCAACCAGCTCATCGACGTGGGCGGCGTCGCCCAACCCCAGACGTCTCGCCGATAAAGGGTCGGGGAGATTCGGTCGAATCAAAGGAGCAAACCCATGACCGTGAACGTAATCGCTGTGACTTTCGATGAGCGGAGCAAGGCGTATCAAGCGCTGAGCACCCTCAAGGGCCTTGACCGTGAGGGCCGCATAGAACTCAAGAGCGCGGCGGTCGTCGAACGCGACGCCACCGGACGGCTTCAGATACCAGAGGACACCGACAATGCCAGCGGTGAGGGCTTTGCGGCCGGCGGGCTGATCGGAATGCTGGTCGGCATCCTCGGTGGTCCCATCGGGATGCTGCTCGGGTTGGGTACCGGCGGGCTCATCGGAGGTTTGTACGACGTGGATCAGGCCGATATACAAGACCAAACGCTGGCGCAAGTCGGCCGCCACGTACCGCCCGGAAGCAACGCACTTCTTGCCGAGGTCGACGAATACGCCGACGATGTTGTCGACGGTGCGATGACGGCGCAGGGCGGAGCCGTGCTGCGGCGATCCGCCGACGATGTGTTGGCTGAAATCGAGGCGGCAGAAGAAGCTGCTGAGGAGGCACAGAGGCAGGCCCGCAAGAAAGCACGCGAACGCAAGAAGACCGAAATGCACGAGAAGTACGAAGACCGCAAAACCCATCTGCGCGAGAAGCTGCACATCAGCTGATATCGCGGGCAAGTCTTCGTGTCTCGAAGGCCGCAGAGCCGGTGTGGCTCTGCGGCCTTCCCCAGGGGGATTACGTGCCGACGCTGGCTGCTCTGGCTTCATTTCTAATGCAGGCCAAATTTCTAATGCAGGCCAAAAGGAATAGGCCGCTACGCCATCCCAGCACACATCGGTGCTGCCAACCGAGCGAACCACTGCGCCGCTGAATGCGCGTTCGATTTTGCGTGCTCTGTACGGACAGTCACGGGCTACTTTTGTGGCTGATGTGAATGATGATCTATGTGCGCCCGCCCCAGCGAGGGGAGGACCACTGGCCGCCTTCGAGCTGAAGTAGTTGAGCACTATCGGCGTGGCATGAGCAGCCGGCGCGTGGCGATCACGTTGGGGCTTGGACGTACGACCGTACCGGAGGTCTTGAAGGTCGCTGGCGTCGAGGTCCGGCCACACGGGCGAAGCGAAGGTACTAGGCCGCCTCGGTTCCGGACCGCGTCCCGGCACCACTGGCACCGGGGCGGACGACCACGATTGCATGCTGTCGAGGCTAAGCTAAGCGGTCCGACGAGATGGCCTCCCAACGGTGTGAATGCTGGATAATGCCGTCGTGAGCTCCAACGACGCGGCCGCCTCGGTTCCGGACCCGCCGTCGGCCACTGAGGTCAAGACCACTGTGCAGCTGATCGAACCGCTGCGCAAGCTCATCACCCCCAAGGCGTACGGGATCGACAACGTGCCAAAACGCGGTGCTCTGCTGGTCGGCAACCACACGGTGCTGGGGGTGCTCGACTTGCCGCTGATTTGTGCCGAACTGTGGGAGCGCGGACGGATCGTGCGGGCGCTGGGCGATCATGCCCAATTCAAGGTGCCGGGTTGGCGCGACATGCTGAAGAGCTTGGGCGTTGTCGAGGGCACTCGGGCGAACTGCGCTGAGCTGATGGAACGCGGCGAGCTGATCCTGGTCTTTCCGCGTGGCGGGCGTGAGGTGGCCAAGCGCAAGGGTGAGCGCTACAAGCTGGTGTGGAAGAACCGGATGGGGTTCGCCCGTATGGCGATCCAATACGGCTACCCGATCATCCCGTTCGCGTCGGTGGGCGCCGACGATGCCGTCGACATCGTTGTCGACGCCGACAATCCGCTACTGGCCCCCGAGCGGTTGTTCGTAGAAAAGATACTGGGCAGCCCGGACTCGTGGCCCCTCTGGCGCGGAATCGGGCCGACGCCCATTCCGCGGCCCGAACGCCAGTACTACTGGTTCGGCGAGCAGATCCAGACCACTTCGGTGAGGAGCTGCCACAACGACGACACCACGGTGCGCGAGGTACGGGATTCCACCAAGACCGCGGTCGAGTACGGCATTCAGTTCCTGCTCGACGAGCGGGAACACGATAACAACCGCTCGCTGATTGGTCGGCTGCTGGGACCGGAGCACCGCTGAGTCGGAAGACCGCTCGCCGGACGGCGTCCAGCAGCGTCGGCGGCGCTTCGGGGCGACACATCCGAAGTCGGGCAGATGGGATCGAGCGGATTGTCAGTAAGCGGGAGCCGTGCAGCCGTGAGGCGTGCAGGCCCGCGGCCGTCACCAGTCCTGCAGGTGCCGCGGAATCCCACTCCCATGCGCGCCGGCCTTTTCGTCGATCCAGATGATTCCGGCGCCAGGTAGCGTCACTGAGCGGCCAATCCGCGCGCTTCGATCACTTTGGTGACATCGGCAGGGGCGACAATGCCGACCACCTGGTCGCCCTCAACCACCAGTACTCGGCCCCCGGCCGCCGACTGCATGCGCTGCAGCAGTGGAATGACCGGCTCGTCGGGGGCGGCGGTGGTCACCGGGCCCAGCGGTATCGCGGCATCACGCACCAAGGTGCTGGCCCGCTCGTTCGGGGGTACGAGCCGCAGCTGCGACAGCGTAATCAGTCCACTGACCGACCCATCACGTGCCTCCACGGGATAGGCCGAATGCCGGTCGCCCAGAAGGTAATTCTCGATGAAGTCGGCCACGCTGATCCAGCCGGGAGCGGTGCGCGGATGGGTCGACATCACGTCGGCGACACGCACACCGGCAAGGGACTGCTGGTCAACACCCGTGCCTCTTCCTCACGAGCGACCGTGAGCAGGAACCAGCCGATGAAGGCCAGCCACACCCCGCTGAGGAGGGACCGCGTCAGAAACTCCACCAGCCCCAGTGCGATCAGACCAATCGCGAGCACCCGGCCGGCGCGGGCGGCGCCGAGGGAGGCGCGGGTCTTGTCGCCGTATCGACGCCACAGAATCGCCTGCAGGACCCGGCCGCCGTCCAAGGGCGCGCCCGGCAGCAGATTGAACAGCGCCAGCAGCAGGTTGACCCCGGACAGCCACCACGCCACCCCGACCGCGAGCGGAGCCGCAGCCACCGCCCGCAAACTTGCGGCAACCCCCGCAAAAATGGCTGACAGCAGAAGGCTGGTGAGTGGACCGGAGAACGCGATCCAAAACTGGGTTCGCGAAGTCTGGGCTTCACCCTGGATTCGAGTGATACCGCCGAACATCCACAGCGTTACCGAGGACACCTCCATCCCGGCGCGGCGAGCGACCACCGCATGGGTCGCTTCATGTGCCAGCACCGACATCAGCAGCACCACAGCACCGATGACTCCGGCAACCCAGTAGTCCCTCGTGTGATAGCCCGGGACAGTCTGCGGCAGCGTGGTGGCCAAGCTCCACGCGAACAACCACAACAGAACCAGCACGCTCCAGTTGGCCCGCACCGGCAACCCGGCAATTGTTCCCAGCGGAATGCCATCAGACATGGCCAACTCCTCGGATCGCGTGACACAAGACATTCGCGGTGGTGTCAGCCAGCGCCACCGTGTTGGCTTTCGGTTGGAGCCTGATCCCCCACAAACGCAAGCCACGCTCCGGTATCGTCCGGAAGCTACTGGCGCAGTTCGTGATTGCGGGAAGGTCGGCCGGTTCGCCGTGTTCCCGATGAGCGGTAGTGTCGTTATCTGTCGCGCCGCGGGTCATCATCGCCTCCGCGAATTGCTGGCCTCTCGTCTAACACTCAGCGCCCTCGAGCTTGGTCAGCTCCCAGTCAAGCGACGCGGTCGCATACCGAATTTGCTTTTTGGCTTCGTCGATACTGTGGGGCTTGAGGCCCAATCCGTCGACGATCTGCTCGGCCACGTGGAGAGGATGATCGGTTAAGCCTTTGGCTCCACAGCTGCAGGACAATCCGGCGTCGGCGGCACGCCCGTCTGCGCGGTGATCGTCGATGATCTGGCGGATGCGGTCGACGAGCGTTTGGCGGATGTGTTCGATCGGACCTGCCATGTCAAACCCCTTACTCATGATGCAGACCGGCCGGACCGGCGGCCAGGCGTATTGCCCGACAGCCGGTCCGGCACTGGCCGGCGACGGGTCAGGCTGCTCTGTTCGGCGCTCCGAGGACCACCCCTGACACTCGCTTTTCTGCGGTCCTGAGATCTTTGCGCGTTCCAAACGAGCTGAAGACCTGCGTGATACCGATGACAACCAGCATGATGCCGGTGACAAGGGCGAGCATGACGATCGAATCGAACGGCCACGCCAGCACAACAAGGCCGGCGATCACGCTGGTGACGCCGAAGAAGATGGACCAGCCCCGTCCGGGCAGCTCCTTATTGCTGATCGCGATCGTCGCTGCGGCCACCCCCTGGAAGATGAACCCGACGCCGATCCAGATGGCCAGCAAGAGAACGGCATACCCTTGGCCGAAGTGGCGGAAGGCCAGGACACCCAAGATCAGCGACAGCGCGCCGGTGATGAACCACAGCACCCGGTAACCGCCCGACAGTTCCAGGCCGAAGGCCAAGATCACCTGGGCGATGCCCGACGCCACCAGGTAAACACCCAACAGCACCGACGCGGCAAGAATCGACACACCCGGCCACACCAGCACAAGGACACCCAGCACCAGGGCCACGATGCCCATTAGCAGCTGCGGTACCCACATTTCGCGCAGCGGGTTTGGAGTTGCGGTAGTTGTCATTGCGGTAACCTTTCATCTCGCAGGTAGCTCAATGCTCGCGGCACCGGCCCGAGCTGTCATAGGGACAAAGGGTCATCAAAAAGGGCCAATTGTCACTTTTGTGGGCCCCTTTTTCGGCCAGAATGCGGACGACGCTCACCGTGCAATTCGGCTCATGTCTCCCATGTCGACTGCGGCGCATCAACCGACCACCATTACCCCATCCGTCAGCGTTTCGGCCACTGGGAATTGGGGGGAATAAAGGACGTTCGGATGATCCTCGATGTATAGACGGCGTAGGTTGAATCAATGAACATAGGGCGGCCGCGCACGTCGCCGCGGGGGCTGCGGCAGATCACCGAGGGTCTCGGCACCCTCGACGCTGAGGTGTTCGAGGCGGTCACGAACGCACGCAGCCCGCTGCTTGACACCACAATGCCGGCGCTGAGCCGCACCGCCGATCACGCCAAGCTGAGGCTTGCCATCGCGGCGGCCATGGCGATGTCGGGCAGCCGGTCGGCCCGGCGCGGCGCCGGCCGCGGTGTCGTCAGCCTGGCGGTGACAAGCCTGATCACCAATCGGCTGGCTAAGCACCTGTGGCGGCGCGAGCGGCCGCCTTTCGGGTCAGTCCCCCTCGCACGGCGCCTGGTGCGAAACCCGACATCGCATTCGATGCCCTCCGGTCATTCCGCCAGCGCCGCGGCCTTCGCGGTCGGCGTGGGCCTGGAAAACCCAACCCTGGGGCTGCTGCTGGCAGTCCCGGCCAGCCTCGTCGGGTTCTCGCGGGTCGCGACCGGCGCACTACCCCGGCGACGTGTTTTCGTGGACGTCTATTCGGGCGTTTATGAGCGGGACCCGCTGTAACGTCCTGGCAGCGGTTCAGGCGTGGTGACGCCTGCGCATCGCCAACACAGCCGACAGGAACAGCGAGTGACCGACAAAGATAACGGCCAGACGTCTAATGAAGTAACCGCGGAAACCACCGCCGCTTTCCGCGCCGAGTTCGGGGAGCTAGACGCTTCGGCCGCGGCCGGTAACGAGGGCGCGGTGTCGGAAGTCGAAGGGTTGCCCAGCGGCTCGGCCCTGATTGTCGTCAAGCGCGGCCCCAACGCCGGATCCCGTTTCCTGCTGGATCAGCCCGTCACCTCCGCAGGTCGCCATCCCGGCAGCGACATCTTCCTCGACGACGTCACCGTCAGCCGCCGCCACGCCGAGTTCCGGCGAGAGAACGGCAAATTCCAGGTTGTCGACGTCGGCAGCCTCAACGACACCTATGTCAACCGTGACCCGGTGGACTTGGCGGTGCTGACCAGCGGCGACGAGATCCAGATCGGCAAGTTCCGTCTTGTGTTCCTGACCAGGTCCGCAACGGCTTGACCCCGGGCGGCCTAGTAACCGCCCCGCTCACGTACTGCTGCTAAGCGAGGTAGCGCTAGGCGATTTAGAACTCTTGTTCGGTGTGATGGCTGGCAATTTTTCGCCGCACCTCGGTGACCCCGACCGCTTCGGCAGACGTGCGCGCGGTGGAACACATCCTCGGCCGCTAACCGCTCGCCTACCGCATCACGCAGCACCCATGACCATCACCGTTTCGCATGCCCCGTCGGGAGGACCGGATGTCGAACAGTGCGTCGCAGCGCCGCTGACCAGCGATGTCGACGCGGCCCGGATGTGGGTGGCCGAGGTGCTCGGAGATCTGGCGGCGGCCGCCCGGTAGCCGACGACCGGTTAGACGTGGAACTGGCGCTGCTGGTCTGCGAGTGGTACGGCAACGCCGTCCTTTCCGCGGACGACGCCTAGCGTGACCGTCCTGCTATCCCCGGGCTTTGTCACCCGCAGCACCGCAGGGCGACAATTGAGCGCGGTCCGACCTCGAGTTGCGCGCCGGCAGTGCCGGTTCGTGCGGTGTCGAACGTGTCGCAGATGATGTCCCAACGGCGCGGGGATAACTCGGCGGGAATTGTGAAGGTCAGAGCTTCCCACCAGGCGTTGACGAAGAACAGGAAGTCGTCATCGAGCAGTGGCGTGCCGTCGGCGTCGACGTCGGGATCCGTTGAGCCGTCTATCCAAAGGGCGACGCTGCGCGCCATAGGATCAGCCCAGTTCTGATCGGTCATCTCCGTTGCCGACACGGTGAACCAGCGCAGGTCCGCAGCGGCGCGGCCGGTGAGGAAACGCCGGCGCCGGAATACCGGGTGACGGCGCCTCAACCCGATGAGACCGGTTGTGAATGACAGCAAGTCGTGGTCGACCGTCGACCAGTCGAACCAGGTGATGTCGTTGTCCTGGCAGTACGCGTTGTTGTTGCCGCGTTGCGTGCGGCCGACCTCGTCGCCACCCAGCAACATCGGCACACCGGCGGAAAGCAACAGCGTTGTCAGGAAGGCCCTCTGCTGCCGCGCCCGCAACGCCAGCACGTCCGGATCCGTTGTCGGGCCTTCGATTCCGCAGTTCCAGGAGCGGTTGTCGTCGGTGCCGTCGCGGTTACCCTCGCCGTTGGCCTCGTTGTGCTTGCCGTTGTAGGACACCAGATCGGCCAGGGTGAAGCCGTCATGCACGGTAACGAAGTTGACCGACGCGCTCGGGCGGCGCCCTTCGCCACGGCCGCCATAGATGTCGGACGAACCACACAGCCGCGACGCGAAGTCTCCCAACATCCCGTCCCGGCTGCGCCACCAGTCACGGGTGGTGTCGCGGAAGCGCCCGTTCCACTCGCTCCACAGCGGCGGGAAGCGCCCAACGTCATAGCTGTCGAGGCGGCCGACATCCCACGGCTCGGCGATCAGCTTCGCCTGCGAGATGAGCGGATCTTGGCCCACCAAATCGAAAAATGCGGAAAACGGGTCGAAGTCGCCCTCCTGACGGCCCAGCGTGGCTGCCAAGTCGAAACGGAAACCGTCGACACCCATCTCGCCGAACCAGTAGCGCAGTGAATCCATGATCATCCGCAGCGCCAACGGGTTTCCGGTGTTCACCGAATTACCGCACCCGGTGGTGTCGATGTAGCGGCCCGGGTCGTTCGGGTCGAGGCGGTAATACGCGGCGTTGTCCAAACCGCGGAAGCAGAGGGTCGGCCCCCCGGGTCCGCCTTCGGCGGTGTGGTTGAACACCACGTCGAGCACCACCTCCAGCCCCGCAGCGTGCAAGGCGTCGACCATGGCGCGAAATTCCTCGACCTGGCCGCCGGTCCGGCCGGCGCGCACCGCCGCGGAGTAGCCGGCGTGCGGGGCGAAGAAGCCGATGGTGTTGTACCCCCAATAGTTGGTCAGTCCGCGCCGTATCAAGAATTCCTCGGGCACGTTGTGGTGGACCGGCAGCAGCTCCACCGCGGTGACACCCAGACGCGTCAGGTACTCAAGGGAGGCCTCGTGTGCCAGACCGGCGTAGGTGGCGCGCAGCTGCGGTGGCACGTCGGGATGGGCGGCGGTGAACCCGCGAAGGTGCACTTCGTACACGATCGAGTCGGCGAGCGCGTGCTGTGGCCGGGATGCTGTCGGGGCGGGCGCGCTCGCCAGGACCACCCCGCGCGGCATGTGGTCGGCCGAGTCCAGCGGGCTGGGTGCTGTCGGGTTATCTGTTGCGTGGCCAAGCAGTTCGGGCCCGAACCGGACCTGGCCCTCGATTGCGCGAGCGTACGGGTCGAGCAGCAGCTTGGCGGGGTTGTAGCGGAGGCCGCGCGCCGGATCATAGGGCCCGTCGACGCGAAAGCCGTAGAGCTGCCCTGGCTCTACCCCCGGAACAAAGCCGTGCCACACGTCGCCGTCACGCTCCGGCAGAGCCAGCCGTTCCTCGGCGCCGTCGGCATCGAACAGGCACAGGGTCACCTGCTCGCCCTCCGACGACACAGCGAAGTTCGTGCCGTGCGGGCCGCTGGTCGCGCCCAGAGGCGCGGGTGTGCCGGGAAGAATCTTGGGGCTCATCCGTTCTTCTCATCCATCACAAGCCGCCTGGTGAACGCCGCCGTCCTGCAGTCAACTAGCGAACCGGCGCCGCTCTGCGCGCGCATAGTCGTGGTCATGCCCCGAGCCTTCCAGAACTTATCGTAGTATGTACCGATCGGGCGGCGACGTGTCTGCGCCAGCAACCGGCGCCCGGAGCGCGAGAGCCGAACTGATCGTCAAACACGCCTTCTCTTAACGGAATCGGCTGAGGCCAATCAGTGCCGAGAGTGATTAAGCGGCCGGAGGCAACGTCAGGCACAGGGCTCGCGACTCACGACTGTAGCGCCCACCAATTTCCACAGGGATATTTTGTCCGGCAAACCAATGACCGCCGCCCGGTAGGAGCCGACGATCAGCTAGGTGGGCGGAGAGCCCGCCTGAAGTCATAGAAGGGGCTGCGATGGCAGACACCGATTTGAGCGCGCAGTTCGAGAAGCTTTCCGACAAGGCGAAAAAGGCGGCCGAGGAGCTAAGTGCCGCCGGTGCGAAGACCAGGGATCAGCTCGAATCTGATGTCACGATCGCGCGAGACAAGGCCGCCGCATCCGCCGAGCAGTTCAAAGAGAGGGCCCGTGCCGCTGGCGACAAAGCGTCATCGCGGTGGGACGAGATCCGCGGCAAGTGGCAGGCCCATGTCGCCAAGGCGCGGGAAGACGCCCGGAGGAAAGGGGCCGAACTTGACGCCAAGGAGGCCGACGCGGAGGCGAATATCGCCTTGTCGTACGCATTGGATGCCATCGACTTCGCCGCGGCCGCGATCGAGGAAGCCGAGTACGCAGCACTCGACGCCTTGGATGCACGGGCCAGGGCAGTGGCGCTCACTTCCTGATCGCGCAGAGAACCGTCTACGACGAACCGATGGGGGCGCGGCGTGGCAACCGCGCATGCGGGCCGTGTTCCGCGCCCCAATCGGGCGGACGTGTGTGTGACGTTTCTTCACCCGGACAGCAATACGCTGGCCACGACCGAGATCAGGAGCATCGAGATCCGGGGACGTAGGTGCGCACATTTCCGCGCTCGATCCGGATATGACCGGGAAGGCGGCCGAACCAAGAGGGTCCACCGGCCCAGCGTCTGTGCGTTGGTGGCGTGGCGAATCCACCACTGGTTGCCGGTGGTGGTGGCGGGTCTGGGTATGGCTGGATTCAGCCTCACTGTGACGGTGGTCAAATTTGTCGTCCATCGTCAACGTCCGGAGCTTCCCTACTCGGTGATAGCCGCTCACGGCTACTCGTTTCCGTCAGGACATGCCATGGGCGTCACGACGTCGGCGCTCATCTCTGCATGGGCATTGCACCACTGGATCATCCGGTCCGCAGGTGCCCGAATCGCTCTCTGGGACGGCCGCGATAGCCATCATTGCCGGCGTCGGGTTCTCCCGCGCATACCTCGGCGTGCACTACCCCAGTGACGTGATCGCCGGCTGGGCACTCGGGATCGTCTGGGCCAGCGTCGTGATCAGCTTTGCGGCGCTCTCCGAACGAAACAGCGGGGTGCGATCGACAGCGGTCCATCGCCCGAGCTACCCTGGCGCACCGGCTGAGGCCCCCACCGGACAGCCCAACCCAAAGTTGTCGGCGTAAGAGCGAGATAGCGCTGCGGGCGGTCGACCGCCCTATCCGCGCAGCACCGTAATCCTTGAACGCGAGAAGACTTTCGGCCCTACGCGCGCGGTTACGGTCAGCGGAACAATGGCCTATCACCACCGGCAGCGATTCACTGGAGCGCTATGGATAACTATTGCCAGCGGCCCGGGTGGGCGGTTCTGAATCGCTCCCGTTCTGCACCACCACGGCCCAACGGCCTGCTTCTCGAACGCGTTTGCCCGTATTCCGTTGACGGCACGATCTACGAAGATAGGAGACTCTGATGGCCGACCATGCGACCAACGACGATGGCGAACCCCGGAAGGTAGTAGCGGGCGTCGCAACGTACGCCGCCGCCGCTGTACTGTGGGTCTCTGCAGTGGTGACGATTCTTCAGGGCATTTCCGCAGTATTCAACGACAAGCTGATCGTGGTCACGCCCGATTATGTGTATAAGTTCAACACCACCGCCTGGGGATGGATCCACATCATGCTCGGAGTGCTGCTCGGGGCCGTTGCTTTCGGACTCTTCTGGAGCACGGTCTGGGCACGGGTGGCGGCGATTATCATCGCCTCGCTGTCGATTGTCAGCATGTTCATGTGGTTGCCGCACTCCCCCGTCTGGTCGATTGTGACTATCGCACTGGACATTTTCATTATCTGGGCGGTAGCCACCTGGGAAAGCCCCTGGGCTCGCAACGGGTAGACGGTGCACAGCGAGGGCAGTCTTCGGTTCCGATCGCGCTCGCTTTAGCCGGAGGTCGCGGATGTTGGCCAGATTGGCCCTTTTGGCGACAGCCTCATCGGGTTTGGCGGTGAGCCGATCCGGCTCGAGGGCAAGTCGAAGGCCGCGGTGATCAGGGTGCGGAAGCATGCGGCACCAGCCGGGCTGACGGCACCTCGGATTTCATCCACTGGCCCGCCCCTGCCGATCTAGCACTCAGCGCCTTCCAGTTTGGTGAGCTCCCAGTCGAACCATGCAGTGGCATAACGGATCTGCTGCTTGACGTCGTCAATGTTGTCGGGCTTGAGGCCCAACCGGTCGATGATGTGCTCCGCGACGTGGCGAGGATGGTCGGGGATCCCTTCCGCCCCACAACGACATAACGCGTCCCTGTCATCGACGTCCCCGGCAGGGCGGTGATCCTCGATGACCTGGCGGATAGGTCCGATGATATCGGGCATAATCATGTATTCCCTTCACGGAAAATTACTTCATTCGCCGGCGCACATACCCTCACTTGAGACGGCACGGCACCCTGATCCAGAGCATGACGTAGCCGCAGCGGCAGACAAGCCGCCGAGGCACTAACCCTAACCGGCGGACCACATCTCGTTGCATGCCCGCTGCGGTCTGCCGGCCTTGTCGGCAACGGTAGCTCACCCAGCGGCAGGGGCCATCCGTTCAAGCCGCTGTGCTGCCGCTTCGACTGTCTTGCGGGCCCGGATCGCCCACACAATCTGGCAGATCGCAATGACCACGAGCCAAATTCCTGTGACAAGTGCAAGCACGACTATGGAGTCGAACGGCCAGGCCAGCACAACCAACCCGGCGATCCAGGTGAGGACTCCCAGGAAGATGTGCCAACCACGCCCTGGCAGTTCAGGATGGCTGATCGCCAGCACGGCCTCGGCGACGCCCTGGAAGATGAAGCCGACCCCGATCCAGATGGCCAGCAGCAGGACTGCATAACCTTGACCGAAGTGGCGAAAAGCCAACACGCCCAGCACCACTGACAGCGCACCACTGATGAACAGCAGCACGCGGCTGCCCGCCGAGACGTCGAGCCGCAACGCGGCAACCACCTGTGCGATGCCCGACACCACCAGAAACGCGCCGAACAGTACCGCCGCGACAAGGATCGATATCCCGGGCCAGACCAGCACAAGGACACCCAGAATCAAGGTGAGCACTCCCAACGCGAGCACCGTCTTCCACAGATCGCGGAACATCGTTGGAGCCTGCGGCGTAGCCATCTCGCTCACCTCCTCGCGACTAGTTCGTCGGCCGGGCGGCGAACCGGTGGGACTTCGTACTCGATCGCGGTCTCGAGCTGTTCAGGGCGAACCTGCCGCGCGGCACGGTTTTGCTCCCAACCTCAGCGGCCGGATCCCCGGGCCCTTCGGCACGAGCGGCAAGGTCCGTCGGCGACTCCGACAACGGTTTCATGTTCGACTCCTTGTAGATCGGTAGTCGTGACACAGAACAGCCTGCGCCGTGACACTCGGCGAACGTAGGGCAGAAGGTCCCTTCCTGCTGCGCCGCTGGTTGCCACTCGCGTCGCTCCCCCGCCACATGCTCTATGACCGTCATTACTGAGTCATCGTCAGAAATGATGACGGTGCAGCACTTCCGCTATCGGCCGGGCTGCCCCGGCCGACTGCGTCCGCGCGAACCGATGTTGGGCCGAAGTTTTGCTGACCGGCGGCTCGCCCCAGCACCGTCGCGCCGGCGGATATGTGGCCGGCCCAGGCGATCGCTGCCATGCCAGCTCACATCATGCTTCATCGAGCGTGGGGAACAATAGTTCTGAGACGAGTAGCTGCAGTGCCGCGGCGACCGGGATCGCCACCAGCGCCCCGACCACCCCCAGCAGCGCTGCGCCGACGAGAACGGCCACCACGGTAACACCGCCCGGCACCCTCACTGCCCGACCGATGATCTTCGGAGTCAACAGGTAATCCTCGGCCAACCGGAACACCACGTAGAACGCCACTGTCGCGATGCTGACCGGAATCGAGACGGTCACCGCCACCAGGGCGACCACGAATCCGCCGACGGTTGAGCCGTACGGGAAAAGATCCACGATGGCCACAAACGCCCCGAGCAGCAACGCATATGGGACATGGAAGATGAAGCACCACCCAAATGTCGCGGCCCCGGCGATCAGCGAGGTCAGCACATTGCCGAATACGTAGTCACCGACCTTGGCCATCACTTCGTCGCCGATGAGAATCGCGCGCGGCCGGCGGGAGTTCGGCACAAACCGGTACATCGTCGCCCGGATACGCCGCATATCGGCCAAGAAATAGACCGTGAGGACAGCCACCACCCCAAGGTGTGATACGGCCCCGAACACCGTCTCTCCGGCTTTGACAAGGCCACCGACCGACGGTGCACCTCTGCCCTGAATCATGTCGGTGATGCGTTGTTGCACATGGAAGCGTTCGTTGAGTCTGCCGATCACCGTCGAGTGATTCTGAGCCTGCTGCAGATAGTGCGGGGCCTGTTCGATCAATTGACGCGCTTCCTGCACAAGTGGGGGAATCGCGGCCGCCACCGCCGCGGCGAGGACACCGAACACCACCACGACCACCAGGCTGACCGCCGCCCATCGCGGGAGTTTCCGGTTCACCAGCCCCGACACCGCGGGCTCAAGCCCCAACGCGAAGAACATCGCCGCGCCGATCAATACCAGCATCGAGGACACGGAGCCGAGGACACGCACCGCCCCATACGTGACGGCCACGCCCGCCGAGGCCATCAACCCCAGATAGAACGGGGAACCCCGATCGAATCGCGGATTCCGTGCGCCGAACGGCTGGCTATCTGACCGAAGTTGCGCCGCAGTCTGTTCGGCGGCGGCAATCGCCCCTTCGTCGTCGCTGTGCGGTCGACCCACGCGGCGGTGATGACCCTGGTCAGCAAGGCCGTGATCGATGGGTTGACCGTTCAGGGTGTTATTCAATGTCGGAACCCCATTCGTCAGTAGGAATCGGACTGCCGCGTGCGCGGCGGCTTTTCAACAATGACGCCGAGATATCGCCTCCGGGCGCGAATCACGGATTCGAGCTCCCACCATGACGGTCCGGACACTGGCAGAACCGGCGCCTCCTCATCACCGGCTGCGCCACGCTGGCGGTGGCGTGTTTGATCGCTCGGCATGCGAGAGCCGGTACGGTCGCGCTCCCGCAGTGCTCCCGCAGTGCCCCCGCGCCGTAACTGGAACAGTCTCGGTGGTGACGAATCGTCAGAAAGCGTTGTCGGCACAAAAGGTTCGGGACGAAGGTATCTCAGCCAAAGGCCTCGGAAGCGTTTCGTCTGGTGGTCGTACTCCGCGCGGCCCCATTCGGGCCCGATAAGGTCGACTACGGCATAGGTTGAAACAATGAAGATGGGTGAGCGACACACGTCGCGCGGGCTGCGGCAAATCACCGAGGGTCTCGGTGTGCTGGACGCGGAGGTGTTCCAGGCGGTCGCGAACTCAAGCAGTCCACTCCTGGACACAGCGATGCCCGCGCTGACCCGTGCCGCCGACCACGCCAAGCTGTGGCTCGCGATTGCGGCCGGCCTCGCAATGTCGGGCAGCCGCTCGGCTCACCGCGGCGCGGTCCGTGGAGTCGTCAGCCTGGCGATGACAAGTTTGATCACCAATCAACTGGCTAAGCGCGTCTGGCGCCGCAACCGCCCCGGGTACCGGTCGGTCCCGCCCGCGCGGCGCCTGCGCCGCTACCCGACGTCCGACTCGCTGCCCTCCGGTCACGCCGCTAGTGCTGCCGCCTTTGTGGTCGGCGTCGGGCTAGAAAACCCGACGCTGGGAATCCTGCTCGCAGTCCCCGCCTGGCTAGTCGGGTTCTCGCGCGTCGTGACAGGCGCGCACTACCCCGGTGATGTGTTGGCAGGCTTCGGTATCGGCTCAGCGATCGCCGCGTTGGGCGGTCGTCTCGTTCCCCCGATCGTCACGCCCCGATTACCTATCGCCGATCCGCTGCGCATCGATGCCCCGCCCCGGCCCGACGGCGCGGGCGTGGTCCTAGTGGTCAACCCCGCAGCGGGCAGCGGCACCGGCGAACGCGTGATCGCCCAGGTGCGCAGGGAACTGCCGAAAGCTGAGATTGTGACCCTCGCCGCGAGCGACAGCCTAGAAGAGGTGCTACGCGGGGTCGCGCCTCGTGCCGAAGTGCTGGCCATCGGCGGTGGCGACGGAACCGTCGCATGCGCGGCGGCGGCAGCGGTGCACACCGGCCGCCCGCTGGCGGTTTTCCCGGCCGGCACCTTCAACCACTTTGCCAAGGACATCGGGTGTGACAACGCGGCCAGCACCATCCGGGCGATACAAGCGGGCACTGTCTCCTGCGTTGACCTGGTGTGCTTCAACGACGCCCGAATGATCGTCAACACCGCCAGCATTGGCGCCTATCCGCGATTCGTGCGGACCCGCGAGCGGCTGGAACGAAAGATCGGCAAGCCAGCGGCGGCGGCGTACGCGATGCTGCACACGATGCGTCATGAGGAGCCGGTACGCATCCGGTTCGACAACAAGACAATGCAGACCTCGCTCTTCTTCCTGGGCAACTCCACATATTCTCCATCCGGATTCGCACCGGCCCAACGAAACCGGTTAGATGACGGGCTGATCGATGTGAGGATTCTGGAGATCGGCCCACGGTTGAGCAAGATCCGTGTCATGACGGCGCTTATGCTCGGGCGGCTCGAACGCAGCCGGCTGTATCACGAGTATCACGTTCCGGAGTTCGGCTTCTCCTGCGTCGACGGGCCAACCCACGTGGCGCACGATGGCGACGTGGACGGCTTATACGATCGCGCCACCTTCGCCGTGCGCTACCGAGTCCTTCCGGTGTTTAGCCTTTTGCCGCAGCGCTAATCGAGCAGATCATCGATGTCTTCGGGACTGGTTTGCCGAGCGCAGCGTAGCGGCGGGTGCGACACCGTTGGATATAGCCCAATCCCGCACCGTGCCGCGGCATTGAAGTGGAGGTAGCGATGGCACCGAAAACCCCGGGGCGCCTTAGCAGCGGGGGCTACTCCCGATTGGAAACCGGGCCCGGAACCCAGGTGCATGCCGAGGTAGCGGCTGTGTCGACCAACGCCGGTGCGCTGACGTACCGCGATTCGAAAAAAGCAATGGACAGCGACATTTCCTTATCGGTCGACGAGCGAAGCGAGCTGGGTCGGTCGCGTCGTTCCGTTCTGCCCCGGTCGGCACTTGTCGAACTGGTCGGCTCAAGTCATCGTCCAGATCCCATCACACTGCTGGAGTTCCAGGCGATGTCGCGGATTCCGGAGTTGGTGCCGATTCGGTACGGACGAACGCTGGCCTCTCCGTGGGCATTTTTCCGCGGTGCCGCGTTGATAATGGCGTCCGAGTTGGGGTCGGGCCCACACACCGGATTCAATGTTCAGTTGTGCGGGGATGCGCACCTGTACAACTTCGGTCTGTTCGGCTCCGCAGAGCGCAATCTGGTGTTCGACATCAACGACTTCGATGAGACCCTGCCGGGACCGTGGGAATGGGATGTAAGCGGCTCGCGTCGACCCTGGCGATAACGGGGCGTGGTAACGGCTTTACGCCGGCGGACCGAAAACGGGTGGTGCGCTCAAGTGTGAGGGCCTACCGGGAGAGGATGCGAACGCTGGCGGCGATGCATGAAGGCCAGCGTCAGACCCAAAACCGCGAAGGAAATCCGGCGCACCGCGGATAAGGCTCGCTCACGCGACAGCCTTCAGGCGCTGTCGAAGTTGACGCGGGTGGTCGACGGGCGCCGGCGGTTGGTCAGCGATCCGCCGCTGCTGGTTCCGATCGACGCGCTCGTCGGCGAGGCCGAGGCACGTAACTACGAGCAGAAGATGGCCGCCCTCATCGACGACTACCGGGAGAGCCTGAATGTGAGCGTTCGGGTGCTGGCTCACCGGTTTCGGTACGCCGGCTTGGCGCGCAAGGTCGTTGGCGGCGGTAGCGTCGGTCTGCGGGCGTGGGTGGTGCTGACGTTGGGCCGAGATAGCGATGACCCGCTGGGGCTGCAGGTCAAGGAGGCACAGCCATCGGTGCTCGAGCCTTAACTGGGAGCCAGCACGTACCCCACCGCCGCGCAACGGGTGGTGGTCGGTCAACGGATGATGCAGGCCAGCGGCGACATCATGCTCGGGTGGTTACATAGCTTTACGCGCAAATTCGGCCCGCTTAGCACATTCACGTGGTGTCAGCGTGCCCTCAGGGTCGACTTCGCGCTCAAATTTGGCGTAAAAGCCTTCACGTGCTGGCCTTCGGCCCGGCACGACAGGCCGGGAATCATCGCAGCTTTTGCGCGAATTCGATAATGTTGCCGTCCGGGTCGGCGATGTGGAGCGTCCTTTCATGCCATGGCCGATCCACCGGTCCGCTGAGGATCTCGACACCGAGCCCTCTTAACCGTTCCGCTTGCCCATCTACGTCTTCAATTAGGAAGCCGATCTCGCCGCACGGCGGGTTGCCGCCTTCGCGACCGATGAGCCCCGGCAGCTTCGACCGTTCGAAAAGCGAGAACTTGGTGTTAGCCATCTCGAATTCGACGTAGCCGTCGCCCTCGATCCGCACCTGGAGCCCGATCACGTCGCGGTAGAACGTCACCGACCGCCTAAGCGACTCGACGTAGTGGATTACGTAGTCCACGCGAGGCATGAATACACCGTATCGGCTCCCGCTGTGCCGGTCTGTCCTGGCGGTCAGCGGAGAATCCGCACTAGCGTGCGACGCGCTGCTCAACGGCTCACGCGGAAGCGCTTGAGCCGCGACGTCGTTCCGGATACCAATTCGACTCGGCTTCTTGGCAATTGAAGGTGGGCTGCCAGTAACCGGGTGACCGCGTCGTTCGCCTTGCCGTCAACCGCTGGCTCCTGGACGTAGATCGTCAGCTCACCGTCAGGACCGACCTCGACCAGGGGTCCCTTGCGACTGCCGGGCTTGACCTTGACGACGACGGAGTCGTTCATGCGGCGTAAGGCTACCGTCCGGACTCGTGTGCTGGGCAACTGCGATCTCGAGTTCGGGCCGACAGCTCGCGGCTCGGGCCGAGGACCCGCTGTACTGACTAGCCGGGCGGCGCTACCAGTGGCGGACGGCATACGTTGGCGGCCGGATCCCACCACCAGCCGTTGTCGCATGCCAGCGGTTGCGGCCCGACACCCAGCGGCCGGCATACATTAGCGGTCGGGTCCCACCACTGGCCCGGCTCGCATGCCAAGGGTTGTGGCCCGACGCCCAGCGGCCGGCACACTTTGCCCGTCGGGTCCCACCACTCGCCGTCCGCGCAGTCGGCCGAGCTCACTGCCGGCGTCGCGATCGTCACGGCGGCCATCGACGCCAACGCCACCATGATGATGGGAACCAGATGACGAACGACCGTCCTCATGCAGGCCCCCCCTAAGTGTGCTCGACCTTGGCCAGCAGTCCAGCTTGTGTGTCTGGCTGGCGTATTCATCATCGAACCCAGCCTGGGCATAAGGGTCAAGACCATCCTGCTCGATCCAGCCACGTATCGGGCCGTCGGGATCACATGATGCCAGCGGAAGCCGCCACCGGGTCCGGGCGGCGGCTACCGTGACTTCCGTGACGACAGCTAGTGGTCACGGTCGTAAGTTCGTCGGGGGTTTAGGTCCAGGCGGTGGGGTCTGCGAGATAGAGGCCGCAGGCGGTGTCGAGGGCGTCTTCGGGTGAGCCGCCCATGAATCCGGTGGGCAGGAACGAGTCTTCGTAGTCATCGTGGCTGGCTCGGTAGATCGCAAATCCCCAGTCGCGTGGCGAGCCGGCGTAGCGCAGCCGGCACAGCTGGAGCACCTCGCCGTCGGCCAGGACGCCGTCGATGTAGGCGAAGCCTGCGCGATAGCGCATGCGTATCTCGCTCAACTGCGGCCAACGTTCGCGGGCACGATCGATCAGCCGGTGATGCAAGGAGACCTTCGTCGAGTCCGGGATCTTCGGCATCTGCCTATCGTGACCCAACTCGGGTGCGGTGTGGGTGGCCACGGCGTGTCGTGTCCGCGATGAGACACGTCGCGGAGGACAACGGATGCATGGCTATGAGCAGTCCGTTCATCATCGCGCTGACCGCCCTGGACGAGTCGGTTCTCCATGCCCGAGCCCGGTCGTCGAGGTCGGCGCATCGCGACGTGATCCGCGCGCGGATCGTGCTTGCTGCGGCCGATGGCGCGACAAACACCGAGATCGCCGCCGAGGTGGGTGTGCATGTGGACACCGTCCGTAAGTGGCGCCGCCGGTTCGTCGCCGGTGGCCTGCCCGGGCTCGACGACCTGCCTCGCAGCGGGCGGCGACGTGCGTTCACGGCCGTACAAGTGGCCGAGGTCAAGGCACTGGCGTGCACCCTGCCCGCCGAGACCGGTCAGCCGTTGTCGCGGTGGTCGAGCACCGACCTGGCCAGCGAGGCGATCACCCGCGGTATAGCCCAGACGATCTCGCCGGCCACCGTGCACCGATGGCTGGCCGCCGATGCGATCAAGCCCTGGCAGCACCGGTCCTGGATCTTTCCCCGTGACCCCGATTTCGAGACCAAGGCCGCCCGGGTGCTCGATCTGTATGCCCGGCGGTGGGAGGGCCACCCTCTCGGTCCCGACGATTATGTGATCAGTGCCGATGAGAAATCCCAGCTGCAGGCCCTGCAGCGACGCCACCGGGGACAACCACCCGCACCCGGGCGCAACCGACGCGTCGAGTTCGAGTACCGCCGCGGCGGCACCCTGGCCTACTTCGCCGCCTACGACGTCCACCGCGCCCAGGTGCTCGGGCAGATCGCCCCCAAGACCGGCATCGAGCCGTTCACCGACCTGGTCGCCGCGGTGATGACCACCGAACCCTACGCCTCGGCCCGGCGTGTGTTCTGGGTCGCAGACAACGGCTCGTCCCACAACGGACAACGCTCGATCGAACGCATGCAGACAGCATGGCCGACCGCGACCCTGGTGCACCTGCCGGTGCACGCATCATGGCTAAACCAGGTCGAGATCTACTTCTCGATCCTGCAGCGGAAAGCCATAACCCCCAACGACTTCGACGATCTGAACCAACTCGCCGAACGCATCCTCGGCTTCCAGGACCGCTACAACACGACCGCGACACCGTTCGACTGGACCTACACCCGAGACGACCTCAACGCCTTCCTCCGCCGCCTCGACCTCCCCGACACACCGCATACCCAAGCACCCGCCGCATGACCCCCGACGAACTTACGACTGCGACCACCAGTGAGGCCAGCCTCGGACCGCCGAGGTGGGCGGCCGGGTTGGGCGGGATGGTTGCGGTTGGCTGCTGGTTGAGAAGCGGTCCGAGCCTGCCCTCGGACGATCGCGGCGCCGCCGCGCGGCTGAGCGCTGGTCAGGACCGGCTTGGCCGACCAGGCTGGCGGTCATGGCTGCGGTGGTGACGGTGAACGATGTGCTCGACGGGCACGTGGTGCTCGATCTGGAGTGTTTGGATCGAATCTATGTGAACGGCTACGTGCCGAATCTGCAGGTCGGCGGTCAGGTGGCGAGCTTTTTGACCCAGCATCTGGGTAATCCGATCCCCTCGCCGGCGATCCTGGAGAAGATCGGTACCGGGTTCCGCCGTGCGGTGCGCAGCTTCGCCGCCGACAACGAGATCCCGGTTGTGCACTTCGACAAGGATGATCGCAAGATCGACGTGATGCGCCCGTATCTGGCCGCGCAAGCAGCGACTGGGCGGCCCGGCGTGGCCGCGATCGGGGTGGCGCAGGAGTTCGCGCGGGTGTTCCTGGCGACCAAACACACCGGGCAGACCACGGGAGTGTGGTTCTCGTTCACCAAGGCCGACCGGCGAGTGACCTGTTATTACTTCTATCTCTGGGACGACGACTTCGGGCCGACGTTTGTGAAGGTGTGCGCCTACTTCCCGTATCCGGTCAAGATCTGGATCAACGGCCACGAGTGGGCCAAACGCCAGGCCGCCAAAGCGGGGATTGAGTTCGCCGAACTGTCCAACGGGTTCGCCTCGGCCACCGATCCCGCTGGTCTGCAGGCGATCTGCGACCGGTTCGGGCCCGCCACGATCGCGGTGTTCGCCGAACGCTGGTGGTCGAGGCTGCCGTTGCCGCTCACCGAACACGACCGCGCCGCCGGCTACTGGTGGGAGCTGTCGATGCGGCAGGTGGAAGTCTCGCGCACCCTGGTGTTCGACGCGCCGCGCCGCGCCCGCGGGTTCTTTGAGGCACTGGTCGCCGACAACCTTGACATCGGCCGCCCGGAGGTGATCGAGCTGATCTTCCGGCGGGGCCAGCCGCGGGGACGCCCGGCGGCCGGTCAGTTCAAGACCAAGATCGTCACCTACGGCACCGAGGTGAACGTCAACGCCTTCTACCGGCACTCCCGCATCAAGCAGTACCTCAAGGACGGGCGCGCGCTGCGCATCGAGACCGTCGTCAACGACCCAAGCGATCTGGGCTGCCTACGGCGCCTGCACCATCTCGACGAGCTGCAGTCCCGCGCCCGTGCCGTCAACCGGCGGCTGCTTGATACTGAACGTGTCGGCCAGGGCTGCGTCCTTGCGAGTCCAGCCTTTGAGCGGATCGCACAGCCCACCCTCACCGAGGATGGCAGGAGGGCCCCGGCCTTACGGTTCGGCGACCCTCGGGTCCAGGCCCTGGCCGGCGCCTTGTGCACCACCTCACTCGCCGTCGCCGGCATCACCAACAAGAGCCTGCGCGCCTTGATGGCCGGACTGCTCGGCGGTGCGAACTACTCGATGAACCAGGCCAGCTACGACCTGGCGCGGCTTCGGCTCAACGGACTGATCACCCGTATCCCGGACCGAAACCGCTACCGCCTCACCAGCGACGGCCTCGCGTTCGCGATCTTCTACACCAAAGTCCATGACCGCTTGCTGCGCCCCCTGCTCGCCGCCGACGGGCCGCCAGCCCCACCATCGATACGAAAGGCTTTGCGCACCATCGACATTCACATCACACAACGAATCGACAACGCCAGGCTGGCGCCAAAAGCAGCCTCAAACTCAAGACAACTCTCAAAGTACTAGCGACCAAGGTCGCTAGCGAGCGCTGAGCTTCTGAGTAAATCGCGCCGTGGCAAACGATGACCGAAGCGCCGCCGGAGCAAGAAAACGCCATCATGCCTGGTAAAGGCTGGAATCTAGCAACGACGGTACAGGTCAGTTAACTAGTAAACCTAGCTAATGTGACCAAAAGCGTGACCATCGGGCATGAAAACGGCCCCCGAAGACGCCTCCGGAGGGCCGTTTCCGCTGGTAGCGGGGACAGGATTCGAACCTGCGACCTCTGGGTTATGAGCCCAGCGAGCTACCGAGCTGCTCCACCCCGCGTTGGTAAATACCAGGTTACCGAACACGTGTCACGGCGGCCAAATCGCGGGCTCAGCAGGGTTGGCGCTTGTATCAGGTGCATGGCGGTCTCCCCGCAGACGCGGCCCCGCACGGCTTGGTTGGGCAAGACTGACTGCTGCGTCAGTGACCACTTGATCGTCGATGTCTTCGCCGAGAGCAAAGTGTGTTACGAACAGCTTTCGGTGCACCTCGAGGCGGGGCTGATTGCGTCGCACCCCGGTCATAGTTGATTCTTCATACGCGATTCTGCGGTAGCGGTGTCAGTGCGAAGGTGGGTTCAGCCCGTATCGTTGCACGATGTCGTCCAACCACTCCGGCGTCCCGTAGGTCAGGCCGTACTTTTCGGCCAGTTCAGCGAATTCGGGCAGTTCGTGCAGGACCTTGCCCACCGGGTTATTCGCGTGCTCGACGAGCAGCTCACCGAGCTCCCGGAAGTAGTTCTCGAACCCGCCCGGAGTGATGATCTCGATGATGCGGCCGGGCACGCTGCCGGCGTTCCACATTGCGTGCATTTGCCCGCGTGGCTTGGTGATGTAGCCACCGGGACCAAGGACTACTTCACTGTCGTCGGAGCGGAAGCCGATCTCGCCCGCCAGCACGATCGAATGCTCGTCCTCGCGGGTGTGCCGGTGCGCCGCGGTGATCAAACCGACCTCAAATGGATGCTCGACGATGGACACCTCGCCCCCGTTGGTCCGACTGGATAGCTTGAATACCGCCCCAAAACCAGGGAGAGCTACGTAATCCCCTTCCCCAGGCTGCACAACCGTGACCCCGATTCGATTCACATCGGCCATCTGACATACCTCCTCGTGTAGTCAGCCGGGTCGGTGGTCATGAGCCACGGACGACGAAAACGGCCGAGATTGCAGTGGGATCGCTTACGCTGTGCCGTTTTCCGACTCGAGCAACCATGCCTCTTTTTCCAGCCCATTGATGATCGCATGCAACAAGTCAGCGGTCGAGGGATCAGCGGCGTCGACGTCGTCGTGCACAGCGCGTATGGCGCCCACGACGGCGTAGATCCGGCTGGTGATCATGTCGACCACTTCGGTGACGCTGAGCAGGCCCGCCGGTATGGTGGCGGGAACGGTTGTTGTTGCAACAACCGTGTCTGAGCGCCCATCGGGAACAGCGCCTAAGGCGCGCATACGCTCTGCGATCGTGTCGCTGGCTTCACGCGCGGTGTCGACGATGCTGTCGAGCTGCAGACGTAGGTCGCGGAAATTCGTCCCGACGAGGTTCCAGTGTGCTTGCTTGCCTTGCAGGTGTAACTCGATCAAGTCAACGAGCACCGTTTGCAGGTCCTCGAACAAGCTGGCCGGAGCCTGAAACGGCCCGACCTCATTGGCGTTACGACGGTTGGCGGACAGTGAAGTTGTCACGGTGGACTCCTTTGGTTGATAAGCTCCGCCGACTCAGGCTCAGGCTGGGATTGGGTGCCTTGCAGACGGTGGAGTCGTTTAGTGGGACTGCTATTCAGGCCAGGTGTTGTTGAGGATGATGTTGACGAAGTCGTCCCGAACGAACGTGGGGTCGAAGTGCTGGAGTACGTCGGCGTTGACCGTGCCGAAGGTGCTCTGCGGACGGTGCTTCATGCCGTCGTTAAAGGCTCCCAAGATGCGCTGCTTGAAATCCGGTCGTGGATGAGCAGCGGTGACTGCGGCAAGAGCTTCGGAGGATAGGTCGTCGCGACCGATTCCTAACACGTCGGTCTCGACGCCAGCTGTGACCAAGGCGATTTCGGGTTCGAGGAATTCGGGTATTCCGGGGGTGGTGTGTAAGGCGATGCCCAGCCACACCTTGTCGGCATCAGCTTTATCGACGCCACGCTGCAGCAGAAACTCTCGTGCTGCATTGGCGCTGTCTACCTCGAAGCGCAGGGTGGAGCTGCGATAGCGCTGGGTAAGACCCAGGTCGTGAAACATCGCCCCAACGTAGAGCAGCTCCAGGTCTGGCTGCAGTCCGAGGCGGCGGCCCTGCAGCGCGCCGAATAGGAATACCCGCCGGGAATGGTTGAAGAGCAAATCATCTTCGGCGTCGCGAATGAATTCAGTGACCTCACGTACGAGTGGGGTGTCGGGTATGGCTATGTCGGCAATGGTTTCCGACGAGTGGATGGCCATGATCTCGTCTCCTCCGTTGAGCTGTAGCCAGTCTGCGGAAATGCAGGACTTTCGACCGTGGCTGTTCGAGCCATCAATCCCACAAAATGCGACATCGAGCGCCTTGTGCCTGACCCGGCTGAAGCGAAACGATAAGCAGGTGGCCGAGGCTAAAGCAACAACTCGTTTGGTGGTGATCGTCGTCTTCGACGGCGTGAAGCTGTTGGATGCCGTGGGCCCCGCCGAGGTCTTCGCTGAGGCGAACCGGTTCGGCGCAAACTATTCGCTCGAGATCGCATCGGTAGATGGGCGCGATGTAGCAACCTCTATAGGAACGCCATTCGCTGTCACTTGCCGCATTTCGTCGATCGATTCCGCCGATACCGTCATGGTCGCCGGCGGTGACAATCTGGTCGGACGGCCGATCGATCCCGCACTCATCGATGCGCTCAAAAACGTGCCGACCCGGACCCGGCGTCTGGCAATCTGTGTGTACGGGCTCGTTCATCCTGGCGCAGGCGGGGCTGCTCAGCGGCCGGCGCGCCACCACGCACTGGCGACATGCTCGACGCCTCGCCCGCGCCTTCCCCGATGTGGGCGTCGAACCGGACGCAATCTTTGTCCGCGACGGCGACATGTTTACCTCGCGGGTGTGTCGTCGGGCATCGACCTCGCATTGGCGTTGGTCGAAATGGATTACGGTCCCGAGTTGGTCCGTGAAGTGGCGCGGTCGTTGGTGGTGTATCTCAAACGGGCTGGCGGGCAATCCCAATTTTCTGTCCTGGTCGAGACCGATCCGCCGCCGGAGTCCGCACTGAAGGCGGTCACCGATGCAGTCACCGCTGATCCTGGCGATGACCACAGTGTGAAAAAGCTTGCAGCCCGGGCATCCCTGAGCACGCGTCAGCTGACCCGGATGTTTCAGTCTGAATTGGGAATGACTCCGGCACGTTACGTCGAAATGATCCGAGTCGATTTCGGGCACGCAGCGCTCGACGCCGGCCGGAACGTCACTGAGACCGCGCACGTGGCGGGTTTCGGCAGTACGGAGACGCTAAGACGAGTATTCCTCAACCACCTGGGCATCACTCCGAAAGCCTATCGGGATAGATTCCACACGACTTCTCGCGGATGAGAACGGCTGCTATCCAACCGGCGCACCTCGGAGCATGTCCCGAGTCGCGTGGAATTTTGGTGACGATCCACGGTGAACTCTATGCGGCGGCACCGACGGTGTCGGTGTCGGGATTGGCGTGTCGGTGTAGGGCGTCGACGAGCTGGGGCATCTGCTTGTAGCCCTTGATGCGGCGGAAGGACCGTTCGGCGTTGAGCATGCCGGCCGCAGTCCAGCGCAGCACCATCTGCCCGTCGCGCCAGCGGGTGACGTTACGGTTGGTCGTTCGGGCTATCGAGATCATCGACTCGATCGGGTTGGAGGTGGTCAGTGTTTTGGCGAGGCGGCCGTCGATGCCGAGCTGTGCGACGGTGAACATCTCTTCCAGCCCCTCGCGTAGCGACGAGGCCGCGCTCGGATAGCTCTTATCCAGTTGCGTGGCAAGGCGTTTGGCGTTGGCCAGCCCGGTGTCGGGGTCAGGGTGAGCGAACGCCTTGACCAGCTTGGCATCCACCCAGACCTGCTCCTTGTCGGGCAGGTGATCAGCGACATTTCGCCGCTTGTGCAGGGTGCATCTTTGGATAAGGGCCTTGGCGCCGAACACCTCCCGCACCGCCGCCGAGAGCGCCTTGGCGCCGTCGATGACCACCAACAGCCCGTCATCGACCGTCAAGCCACGGTCGACCAGGTCGGCCAACAGCGAGCGCACCACGGTCTTGTTCTCCGTGGAGCCGTCCCACAGCCCGACCGGCTTCTTCGTTCCGTCGGCGGTGATGGCCAGCGCGACTACCACGCACCGCTCGGCCATGTGCTCACCATCGAGCATGAGCACCTTGATGTCCTCGCCCGTCAGGTCGCGGGCCATCAGCTCGGCCAGCGCGGTCTCGGTCTGCTTGACAAACCGGCGCGAAATCGCCGAGCGGCTCGTCGATTTCGCCTCCTTGTCCACCACGGTGCCGACCGGCTCGGCGACCCGCGCGTGCCGGCGAGTGGCCACCCCGGCCAGCATCCGCTCCATCACCACCCGCGTCAGCACGTCCTCGGCAGCGAAGTGGGTGTAGCTGACCAGCGGCACCTCGTGCCCATCCAGGGTGCGCGCCCGCGGCCGATCCACCGCCACCCGGCGCCCGCCCAGCGTGACCGAGCCGCGCCCGCTGCCATGACGCACCGCGGCCCGGTCCGGATCATGCTTGCCTTTCGGTCCGGCCACCTCAGCGATCTCGGCCTCAAACAATGCCTGCATCACCGCTATCCCGGCGGCCACGCTCATCGCCAACAGCCCCTCTCGCGCCGCGCCAGCGATATCGGTCAGCGCCAGTGCGATCTCCTCCGGCAGATCAGGCAACACCACGGCATCGGCCGTGTCAGCAACGCGAATAGTAGGTACGGTTCTCATGGCGGTCCCTTCCTTCGTGGGTGTTCTTGGTCGTTCACCCGAAGACCTACCATCCGGCAGGCCTCAGGCGAGGGACCGCCACCTCAAATTCCACGAAGACCGGGACAACCTCGCACCTCGCCTTCGTCTGGTTTAGCTGCGCACCACTCTGCGTGAATAGGTCGGCCCGCAATCGTTGGCGACCTCGATGCAGACGTCACCGTGCCGACACCAACCTTCATGATGCTGACCAGACTCGGCCAACATCCGCCCTCGCGGCAAAGGCGATGCGGCGACCTACTTGGCGTTGTTGTACTTGGTGATCGCGTCGTCCAGCCGCTGCAGCGCAGCACCATAGGCAGCGAAATCGCCCTTCTTCTGCGCGTCTCGCGCCCCGCCTATCGCCGCTTGGATCTCCTGCAGGGCGGCGGCTTTGGCCGGCGACAACGTCACCGACCCGTCCGGAGACGGCGGCACGGCCGCCGGCGGCGGCGCCGCTGATCCCGGTGCCGCAGCCGGCATCGGCGGGCTCGCAGGCGGTTTCGGGGGTACACCGGCTTCGGTGGGTTCGATCCCCGTCGCAGCCGCACCCGCGCCGGGCCCAAATAACCCGGTCAGAGCATCACCCACGGTGGGGCCGTAGCCGATCTTGTCGCTGTACATCATGGCCACCCGGATCAACCGCGGGTACGACGAGGCGGCGTCGCTGGCTCCCGGAGAGGCATAGACGGGTTCGACGTAGAGCAGCCCACCCTGAGCCACCGGCAGCGTGAGCAAGTTGCCCCAACGGATCCGGTTTTGGTTGTCGCGCCCGATCACGCCAAGGTCCTGGGATACCGCCGGGTCGGTGGTGATGGCGTTATTGGCCAGCTTCGGACCGTTGACCTGACCCGGGATGGTCAGCACGGTGATCCTGCCATACGTCGCCGGATCGGAGCTGGCACTGATGTAGGCGGCCAGATAGTCACGCTTGAACCTGTTCATCGCGCTCGTCAACTGGTACGAGGCCGAATTGTCGTTCTTTGTAATGTTTTTCGCGACGATGTAATACGGCGGCTGATAGCTGCTGGCGGTGGGATTCGGATCCAGCGGTACATCCCAGAAGTCCGACGTGGAGAAGAACGTCACGGGGTCGTTGACGTGGTATTTGGCCAGCAGCATCCGCTGCACCTTGAACAGGTCTTCGGGATAACGCAGATGTTCGGCGAGCTCGGGTGTGATGTCGCTCTTGGGCTTGACGGTGCCGGGGAAGACCTGCATCCAGGCTTTCAGCACCGGATCCTGTTCGTCCTGTTGGTACAGCGTGACGGTGCCGTCATAGGCGTCCACCGTGGCCTTCACCGAATTGCGGATGTAGGAGACCTGCTTGTTGGGGCCCAGCTTGTTGAACGCCACCTCGGTAGAGTCGGCGGTCGCCGATTCCAGAGAGGTGAGTTCGGAGTACGGGTAGTTGTCCAATGTGGTGTAGCCGTCGATGATCCACACCAGCCGCTTGTTCACGATCGCCGGGTACACGGCGCTGTCGGTCGTCAGCCACGGCGCCACCGCCTCCACCCGCTGAGCCGGATCACGGTTGAACAGGATTTTGCTGTTGGAGCCAATCACATTGGAGAACAGAAAGTTTCGCTCAGCGAACTTGGCAGCGAACACGCTGCGGGATATCCAGCTGCCGATCGGAACTCCCCCGAGCCCGGTGTAGGTGTAGTTCTTGGTTTCGGTGCTGGTCTCGTAGTCGTATTCCCTGTCTGCACCGTTGCGCCCGACGATTGCATAGTCGGCGGAGGTGTTGGAGATGACGGGACCGTAGTAGATGCGCGGCTGGTCTAGCGGTGCCGGCCCGTCGGATACCACGCTGCCGTTGGCGCCGACGACGTTGACCAGAAACTCCGGGTAGCCACCGTTTTGGTTGGGGTCGTTGGCGATGCCACGCACCGTGTTGGCCGGCGACGCGATGAATCCGTTGCCGTGGGTGTAGACCGTGTGCCGGTTGATCCAGTCACGTTGGTTGTCGATCAGCCGGTCGGGGTTGAGTTCACGGGCCGCGACGACATAGTCACGCAACGCACCGTTGCTGTCCAGGTACCGGTCAATCCATAGCTGGTCAGGAAAGTAGTAGAAGTTCTTGCCCTGCTGGAACTGGGTGAACGCCGGGCTGATGATCGTAGGGTCGAGCAGCCGGATGTTCGAGGTGGTCGCGCGGTCGGACGCGACCTGCTGGGCGGTGGCCTGGCTGTCGCCGGTGTAGTTGCGATAGGTCACCACGTCAGACGTCAGGCCATACGCTTGCCGCGTCGCAGTGATGCTACGGCTGATGTATTCGCTTTCCTTTTGGGCGGCATTGGGTTTAACGCTGATCTGCTCGACGATCAACGGCCACCCGGCACCCACGATCAGCGACGACAGCAGCAACAAAACCAGGCCGATGGCCGGAATCCGCAAGTCCCGCAAGGTGATCGCGGAGAACACCGCGGCAGCGCAAATCAGCGCGATCGCCATCAGGATCAGCTTCGCCGGCAGCACGGCGTTGATATCGGTGTACCCGGCACCGGTGAACGGCTTACCGCCGCGGGTGTGCGACAGCAGCTCATACCGGTCCAGCCAATAGGCAACGGCTTTGAGCAGTATCAGCACCCCGACCAGGGTGACCAGCTGGATCCGCGCCGAGCGGCTCAGCGCGCCGGTACGGCCGGACAGCCGAACGCCGCCAAAGATATAGTGCGCCAGCAGATTTGCCACGAAAGCCAGGAACGCCGCCACGAACATGTAGCTGAGCACCAGCCGGTAGAACGGCAGGTCGAACGCGTAGAAGCCGAGGTCCTTGCCAAACTG
>CAVYAU010000018.1:0-439530 GCA_963766535.1 uncultured Actinomycetota bacterium
TTTCGCAGGTCAGAGGGCATTTTCGGAGATCGCCGAGAGCCGCTGGCTATCCGGTGGCTATCCCGTTCCTGCAGGTCAAGCGAATCGCGGGTTTGCCGTGGCCCGCCTGGACTCAGCGCTCGCCGCGCTGCTGGCGGCCGACGCCGTCAGTCCTTCGTGACGGCGATACAGTCGACCTCGACGTCGAAGGGACCCGTCCACTCCGGCACGCAGAAGAAGATGCGGGCAGGCGGGTTCTTCGGGAAAAAGCGCTTGTAGACCTCGTTGAAAGCCTTGAAGCGGTCGGCCGAGATGCACATCACGTTGCACTTCAGCACATGGTCGAGATCCGAGCCGGCGGCCTCGAGCGCCTTCTTCACCTGGGTGAGGATGAGCTCGACCTGGCGTTCGAACGGCGCGTTCGCGAGGATTTCCCCGGTGTCAGGGTCGAAAGGCGGCATGCCCGAGACGAACACCATGTTGCCGGCCCGGGTGCAGGTCGACACCGGCGCGCCCCACCTCTCGAAATTGCTGTCGATGGGTTCGACCCGGATGATTTCCCGTTTCATGCTGGTCACCTTTCCCGAGCTAGCAATGGATTCCATATCTGATTGACCGACGGATGCGGCGCCACGACATGGCGAAGCACACCTCAAAATTTCACGGTCGCCCGAGTTCTCCCCTGACGGCTTATTGAGATCACGAGTTGATCTTGATTTCCGGCTTCTCCGTAGGCGGCGGCGCCGCGTGTCGTGCGGTGACGCCGGGTTCCACGGTCCCGGGGTGGCTGCTCCTTCCTTGGGGTCGAACGGACACGGGGGTCCGCGGGTCAGGGGATGGCGCGGACGCGGTTGACGGCGGCGGCGAATTCCTGTGCCCAGGGCCAGGTTTCGGGGACCCGCAGGATCAGGTAGCGGGATCGTTTGACCAGGCGGGCCGCAGCGTGCAGCAGCCGGTAGCGCAGGGTCGCCGGTTCGGCCTTGGCGAGCGGGCCGTCCAATAGCAGCAGCTGCATCCAGCACAGCAGGTCGATGGCGAGGGCGACCGCGGTGACCCAGGCGGTGTTGATCGCGAACGAGTGCGATGGCCAGCGGGCCAGGCCGGTGTCCTTGCCGCAGCGGATGAACCCCTCCACCCGGGCGTGCACCCGGTGGCGGGCCTCGAGCCGCTGGGGCTGTCCGCCCCGGGTGGCGGTCGCGATGACCTGGTAGCGGTAGCCGTTGATCTGCTCGAACAGTGACAATTGCGTCCCGTGCTCGATCTTCTCCCGCCGCACCAGGATGCGCATGTCGGCCGGCCAGCCGTCGAGCCGGTCGCCGTCGGCGCCCTCGCGCAGCAGCCCGGTCAGCTCGGCCACCTGCGCATCGTCGCGGGCCTTGCCGGCCGGGTCTAGCGCCGCCTCCCACCCGGCGGCGGGCATCTGCCCGATCGCGACCCGGGCCCGCTCGTCGAGGTCGAACCCGACCGAGTAGGCCACCGACCAGCCCGGGCGGGCGTTCAGTTTCCTCAGGTGCTCGACCACGGCGTGGCTTGAGCCCGCCCCATCGATGGTGATCAACAGGTTGCGCCGCCACGTCGCCGGGATCGCGGCGATCGCCGCGTCGATGATCGCGATGTGATCGGCCGCGGTGTTCGACCCGGCGTTGCCTGGGCGGCAAATCACCGCCAGCAGTTCGCCCGTGTTGTCGCACCACGCCAACAGCGGGTGAAACCCGTAGCCACCCTTGAAATTCCCCGCAGCGTGCTGCTTGTCGCTGTGCGATTCAACCAGCGAGGCGTCAATGCGGATCACGACCACCGGACCCAGGTCCCCATAACAGGTCCGCGAGGGCGGGATCGCGCCATGCCGAGCCTCGATCAACTCCCACACCCGCTCCCGGACCCTGTTGCGCACCAGCGCGATCCTGGCCATGCCCTGGTGGTCGATCTCGTTCAGCGACCGCCACATCGTCGGGACCGACGCCACCTGCCCGAACAGTCGTTCCTGATCCCGCAGCACCGCGGTACCGGCCAGGTTCTCCGCACCGCCCGCGATCGACACCGCCACGTCCCGTAACACCGCGCCCCGGTCGTGCAGCACCTCCGGCCGTGACAACGCCGCGGACAAGCCGCTGGTCAGGCCCAGGTTGTCGGCCAGCATGCGGGGGATCACGTTGCCCGCGTGCCCGACCACGTCGTCGCCGCGGACCTCGACTCGAACACTTTGGGACCAATCCGAAGTAGCCTGCATCTGATAGGTGCACTCCTCGATCGATTCCCGAACGCCAGCAAACATCGATTATCGTTGAGGCAGTGCACCTTTCACGTTCACGACACACCTCAGCACCGAATTGCGTGAACTATTGAGGCACATCCACCGGCACCTTGGCGACAACGGCGAGGGTGGCCGCCTGGACTATTTCGGCGAACTGTGGCCCAACGAAGGTTGCGCCCAGCAGTGTGTCCGTATCGGCGTCGATTACAAGTTTCGCCCAAGCATCGAAGCCATCGCGTTGTAGGGCGAGAGTGCGAATCGCCTCCGAGAATCGGGCGGTGCGCGTAGTGACCGCGAAGCCGTCTGCACGGGCCTGACTTTCCGTGCGCCCCACTTCGACCACCTGAGGGTCGGTGAATATCACCTGAGCAAGGTTGCCCGCGTCACGGGCGATCAACTCGTCGTTGCCGAGCTGGCGGCCCCGGGCACGGGCAGCGATCACGTCGGCAACGATCACCGCGTGGTACTGAGAGATATGGGACAGCATTGCGCGCCCGGTGGTATCACCCATTGCGTACAACCAGGCGCCGTCGACTCCGACCGCCTGCAGATGGTTGTCGACCTCCACGAAATCCCCGTCACGCAGCCCTACTGTCTCCAAGCCGAGGCCGCCGGTGTTGACCAACCGTCCAGCGGCAACCACGATTTCGTCGACTTCTATGCGCTGATCGCCGAATGCGGCTGTAACGGCTCCGCCGGCGACGGGGCGTGAAGCCGCCGACAACTGAGTCCCGAAATGAATCTTTACACCCTTCCGGCGCAGAGATTCGGCGACCATTTCGGCGGCGATGGGTTCAGAGTTCCGCAATAGGGCGCTTCCGCGCACCAATAGTGTGACGTCGGAGCCTAAGCCAGCCAGGATGGTCGCGAATTCCACGCCGACGGCACCGCCACCGATGACCAGCGCGCGTGGCGGCACGTGCGTCATGACCGATAGATCACGATTGGTCCACGGCTGCACGTCGGCCAGCCCCGGTATGTCCGGAATGGCGGGACGGGTGCCGGTCACAAGAACGACCGCATGCCTCACACTGAGCGAGTCCTCATGGCCATCGGCGTGCGCCACCGTGACCCGCCGTTCCCCCGATAGCCGCCCGTGAGCATGGATTACCTCGACACCGGCCGCCTGCAATCCGGCCACGGGCGCGTCATCGGAAAGATGGTCGATGATTGCGTCCCGCTTAGCGAAAACCGCAGCTATGTCCGGCTGATCGCGTTTCACCGTCTCGCGCACGCCTGGAACGGCTTTCGCCAAGGCGAGCACCTCAATCGGACGAAGTAGCGCCTTCGTCGGGTTGCATGCCCAGTAGTGGCATTCGCCGCCGATGAGGCGATCCTCGACCAACGCTACCTTGAGCCCTTCGGCCGCAAGGTAGCGCGCGGCGTGCGCACCACCCCAACCCCCGATGATGGCAACGTCGAATTCTGTTGTCTCAGCCATGAATGCCTGCCGTGCTCGAAACTTCGCCTCCCACTTCGGCAGCGGTATGGATTCTCACGTTGGAGCGGACTGCGCAGTGCACAGGGCATCTGTCGGCAATCTCGAGCGATTGCGCGCGCCGGTCGACACCTAGCATGCCGTCGAGTGATGAGTCCGATTCGATGCGATGCACCGACACAGTGGTGCTTTCGGAGACGTTCAGCGCCTCCTCGCCCTTAGTTATGAGTTCACGAATCTTGCTGTCCGGCTCGGACTCGAACCGAATGCGGTCTATTCGGTTCGTCAGGTCGGGGGCGAAGTTTATGAGGTTGACACCCGCTTGGTTGATTCCAATGACGACTAACTTGCTTGTGCGAGAATCGGTGTCGGCCAGGATCTTTAACAGGTCGGCGAGCCTATTTTGCTCATCTACCGGTAGGCGATGGAAATCGTCGATGACCACCGTCCCGAAGTCGGTCCAGTTGGGTAGCTCAGAGATGATTTCGAGGTCGGACGGATCACGCGAGCTGAGTATCGGTATCTGGCCCTCAAGTCCGAGCGACCGAAGCGTAGTCAACACGGCTGTCGACTTGCCAATGCCGCTTGGTCCCTCGATCACGACACCTCGCCCGGGTGTTCGTAGAGCCATGGTCAAGCGGTCGCTATGGCTGGGCACAACAAAGTTGTATTCCGGAATGCCTTGGATCTTGAAGACCTCTTCGAGCCGCGGCGATGCGTCTGTCACAGGTCACGATTGTTCCACCGGATCCGACAAGGGGCCATCGCGGCGCGCGCCGACCTCCCCGCCAGCGAATCCCCACGAACGTACGCGGCCGGATCGCCTCTTTCGGCCATGTGCCGCCGAGGGGTGCCAGGGGGTCTACCCACCCCCCGGTGCCGACGGGAATGGTCACCATGCGGTTGATGGGGTGGTGCGGTGCATGGTCGCATGGCTGATCGGATGGACAGTGCTGTATGGATGGTCGCGCGCTGCGCTGCTGTGACGGGATGTCCAGTCCGACCGGATCGGACTCAACGCGCCGCGCAATGACCAGCCGTGATAACCCAAACAGTTTCGGAAGCTGGCCGCCGCATAGAACTGCTCTGCTTGATCGGCGGCGACCCACCGCACTCCACAGAGCGGCGGACCGTTTTGCGGTCCGCCCCCGACAACCCTGCTCACATCCCGCAACGACCGGCCATCAAGCCACAGCGGCAGGATCTCCTTCACCTCGATCACCGAAACCTCCCTGTAGCCCATCCCGCCAATACAGCGGCCGCACTACCGGAAGCGATGACGCCACGCCGGGTGGTCCCATCAGCCGACGGCGGATTCCAGTGAACGTCGCAACGGGACAGTTGCAACACTAGTGGGGTGAGGGGTCTGCCGGAGACGGATGTTGCGCGGGTGCAGCGATGGTGCCGCGATAAGGTGCCCGCGCATGTGCGTGACGAGGTTCGTGTTGAGGTCGACGTCGCTGAGCGTCATCTGACGATCGTGGAGTGTCGGCCGCCATGGCAAGCGGATACGGGCACGGAGTGGACCCGATTCCCGATCGCCCGGCTGCGCTATACGAAGAGCGCTGGTGTGTGGTCGCTGTACTGGCGTGACCGCAACCTGCGCTTCCACGCCTACGATCTGGTGTCGCCCACGGCCAGTATCGAGGAATTACTCGCTGAGCTGGATCGAGACCCCACAGCGATCTTTTGGGGCTGACCGTTAGCGCGCTGTTACGCCGTCCTTAGTGCAGCATCGGTGATCAGGTCGGCCGGTCGGGCCCAGCCCAGAGTTTTACGAGGCCGGTCATTGATTTCGTCGGCGACCCGCTGCAGTTCCTCGGGCGAGATGTTGGCCAGGTCGGTGCCTTTTGGAAAATAGTCCCGCAGTAGGCCGTTCGTGTTCTCATTGCTGCCGCGCTGCCACGGCGAGTGCGCGTCACAGAAGAACACGCGTGTGCCGATGCGGGCGGAGATCTGTTGGTGCAGCGAAAGTTCCTTGCCTTGATCCCAGGTCAGCGTCCGCCGAAGGTGGGGTGCAAGAGCGCCCAGTGCGTCGGCGACGCCGTCACGCATCGCCTCTGCGGCCGGTCGCCTCGTGGGCACGTGGACCAGGATCAAAAAGCGGGTCACGCGTTCGACGAGAGTGCCGATCGCCGAACGATTTGCAGCACCCATGATGCAATCACCCTCCCAATGCCCGACCTGCACCCGGTCTTCAACCTCAGCGGGTCGATCAGCGATCATCGTCATAGCGGTGAGCCGGCCACGGCGTTCTAGTCCCTGGATGCGGCGGCGGCGTCGCCGACGCCGTCGTTTCACCGGACGGGTCAAAGCGATCCGCGGATCATAGATCGCCTGGTAAATCGACTCGGTACACAGGTGCCGCTCGGGTTGGTCAGGGAACCGCATCGGCAGTTCGTGGGCGATCTGCTCAGGACTCCACCGCTTGCCTAACAGCTCAGCGACCACACCATAGAGCTGCTCGTCATGCGCTAAGCGCCGCGTGCGCGACGGGCGGGATCGCCGCTCAACGCACAGCCGCTGCGCCGTCGCTGGCAAGTAGCGGCCCTGATCGTCAACGTTGCGGCGAAGCTCCCGCGACACCGTCGAGGCCGCCCTGCCCAGCTGCTGGGCAATGCCGCACACGCTGACACCAGCACGGCGCAGGTCAGCGATCATCGTCCGCTCGGCCAGTGACAGATACCGAGGATGCCGCTCCTTGGGCGCTGCAAGACTCACCGGCGGATAATGCACCGGCTCGCCGGCCGTGTTGCGGATTGTGCGCCCATAGCGCCAGCGTGTCCCCGTCCTGCGGTTGATCCCCACAATCCGACACGCCTCGGAATTACTTACCCCCTGCCCAATCAATCGAGCGAACCGCTCCTGCTTCTCCACGACCATCTCGCCGCGTCGGGTCTTCCGTCCAGCTCTCACCGCAACCTCCGCATAGCCTCGGTGTTGCGACGTTCACTGGAATCCGCCGACCGTAAGTTGGCCCCGGTGAGCATTGAGTGGCCGATGAGGGCCTGGCGTAGATGATTTGGGCTGCGATGTGCTACCTCCACTTTCGAACGGCGTCGTCCATGGAAAAGCGGTGCGACGATACCGTCAGTGAAGCTGCTTGCCTTTGTGTCGTCGTTTTCGCTCCCACGGCCAGGTCATGAGGGCCCAAATGATGAGTATGAGGATGCCCCCGGTCAGTAGGTACACCGGCCATCGCCCGAGTACGTCCAGCAGCGTCGGGGTGGCGGGTTTTCTGTTGAGGAAGCCGTAATTCGTTCCCACGATCGTGTTGAACGTGAAGATGACTGCCGCCCATACCAGGGTCGTGATGACCGCGATGCGGTAGCTGCGCCAGCGCGGCCGCATCCCACGTCCGAACGTGAGATAGATGGCGGCCCATACGACGAGCAGGTGAATCGCCCAGAACCCGAGGAATCCATAGCTAGGGAAGTCTGGGGCGTATAGAACCGGTGAGATCAACGCCTGTGTGCTTAGGACCAGGCCCCAGTAGTAGGTGAGTGCGAAGGCCCAATGTCGCTGCGACCACAATGCGTAGGCCGCCGTGACGGTCGCGAGATCGGTCAGGCGCAGCGGCACCGAACCGGCGATGGTGGGCGGGAGCAGTGAATGGACCAGCCCCGCACCGTATACCACCGCAGTCACAGCCCCAAGGACGCGGCCGAGGAGCCGGGCCTGCGATTCGCTCTGCCGGCGTCCGATCCAGACCAGCGCCGCGGACCCGATCGCGAACACCGCGAGCACCGCCCAGTGTGAGGGGCCGTACGCGGAGAACTTCCGCTTTGCAGAGATCAGCGCCACCAACTCCGCGGTGTGGTCACACATCGCCCCCACAATATCGGCCGAGATCACCCCGCAGCGACGACGTCAAGACTGTGGTCACTTCGCGTGTATCGGAATAGACGAGATACGAGGCTCTCAAAACCCTGTGTCGGAATCACCGTGAGCGCCACCGAATAGCAACATCTCTGACGGACTGCGGACCGCTAGTCCACGTCGCTTCTCATCGTTGTCACCCGCACAATGTCGCGCAGATCTACAACGCCGAGGACTGCGACCATGCCCTGCAGGCGGTCAAAGCATCCGAGGCCGACTACGGCGCCAAGTGGCCCAAGGCAGTCGCCAAGATCACCGAGCACATCGACGTGCTGCTGGCGTTCTACGACTATCGATATCAAGTCCGCCACTGTCGGCGAGGGACAAACCCCGGTCACCCTGTCGTGCGTGGAGGACGATGGCCTCGGTGAAGAGCTGCGGGTGCTGTTGGCGCACTCGATGCGAAATGGGCATCACTAACTAAGTGCCAAGGCCCGGCGGCATGACCCGCCTGGACCCCGTCCGGTGAAGAGAGGTTAGGTCGTGGTGTGCTGGTCGGATGAGTCGCTGGGCTCGATGAGCTTTGTTTCCTCACGTGCCCCGGGGGTGATCTCGATGCGGCGCGGCTTGGCCCTTGTCGCCACGGGGAGGGTTACGGTCAGCACCCCGTTGTGATAGGTGGCGGCGATGTGGTCGGCGTCAATGTCCTGACCGAGGGACACGCGACGCATGTAACCGCCGGTGAAGCGCTCGGAGCTCAGCCACTGCACGTCGTGTTCGGTGCGTTCGCTGCGTTGTGCCGTCACGGTGAGGATGCCGCCGTCAACGCTGACGTCCAGCGAATCGGGGTCCACCCCCGGGAGGTCGGCGTGAAGCACGTAGTGATCGCCGGAGCGGTAGAGGTCCATCGGCATGGCCAGTGGGACTCGGGCGGATCCGGGCGGTGTACCGAGCAGCTGCGCGGCGAGTCTGTCGATGTCACGGAATGGATCGGGATGAAGCACAGCAACCACCTCCTACATGTCGGTTGCCGCACCGCGCCATCGCGACGGGTGTCGGCTGGCTGCGCTCCTTCTGGTCTAGCACTCCACCTGCGCGAGCACCAGGGGTGGCGGCGCTGCGCCCAGGTCTTCGGCGATGAGGACCCTGGTGTCCAGGATCGTCTTCCACATGAAAGGGGCCAGACGCGCCTCGATCTGCACGTCGATGTCGGGCGATATCGGCGTCGCTGCTGTCGATCCGGTCGAACATGTGCGCGCACAGGAATTGGTCATGGTCGGCGAGATGCCCGTTGAACGCTCGGCCCAACTCATTTTAGTGTTGCTTTACCCGGATCAGGCGTAGACTTAAGGTACGGATCCACGGCAGACCAAGGTTGGACCGGAAGAGAAGATTCCTCCTCTCGGCTGTGGCGCCCAGCACGAGCGCTAGGCACCCACGCGAAGCAAGGCCCATCAACTGGGCACAGCACGGTGGGCTTGCGTCAACCGGGCAAAAATGTCTCCTGACGCCGAGGCCACATTTCACCGTGCCATCACGCACGCTTGGTAACCAGGTGGTTGGTGCTTCGGACGGCGCTCCTTTTCGTCAGGAGCGCCGTCCGACTCGTGTATGCCGAACTCCCGGGGCCGGTAGCGGTCTGCTCGCCAAAGCAAGCACACTGCGAGCTAGGTCACCGTGTCCTGAGTGGCCACCGCGTCATCGAGCACCGTGGAGTCCAACGCCCGCCGCGCCTTACCGGCCAGCGCCCCGGTCTGGGCCACCACGGCTTTGACCGCCTCAAAGATCCGGTTCGGCCGATCCGAGGCCGCCAACCGCCGCCGCCAATACGTCAACGTGGTGGCATGAAACGCTCCCGCGGTCACCGGCAGCCCGCAGGCCGCCTTCCACCGCAGATCAAACGTGACCGCATCCACCGTCTCGCTGTCAGATAACCCGTGCAACGCCTGCAACGTGATCACCGCAGCCATCACATCCGCCGGCAACGCTAGGCCGGCCCCGACCAGAAGGGAACAAATCGGCGAACATCTCATCGGAAAACAACTCCTGACGATTCGCCGCCAAGAACGCAAAAACGCTGCCCGCCTTCAGAAGATGACCCGCCACCGACTCCGCATCCAACAACTCACGCTGATCATCCGATCGACCCTGCACACTACGATCATTCCCAACAACCAGCCTCAACCGGCCGACCGCCACGCGGCATTATTCAGGGCGTTCCTAGCCGAACTCGGTGTCTCACGCATCAGCGCTACGGTCCGCTCCCCTACATCCATGCGATGAATGCGCTCCAACAGGAAGCAAAGAAACTGCTTTCTTAGCAAAGAGTGTCCGTGCAGCCGCTTAGTGTGCGACCGCCTGCTGTTTGCGGCGTCGACGGCATCCACACACGCCGACTTGTCCGCGGTGGCGGGGAAGCTGGTAGCGCTCGGCGGAAGTGATCAGCCGACTGTTGGGTGTCATTGGGGCTGACCGTCACCCGGGCTGGGCCGTTGCCGACCTGGATGAAGGCAATGGACCTCGGAAATCGCGCCTACCGGTCGTCCAGCTTCACTGTGACGGTCACCCGGCCCTGATCGTCGCGGGTCGCGACGGCGTGCCCGGTTCGGTCGGTGCCGTTGAGCCGCAGCGTAATCGGGCCTCCGCCGCCCAGGAAGTTTCGCCACCAGTTCTTGGCGCCGGGAAGCCCGACACGGATGACAACCTCGTCACCGATCCGCCGGTAATTCACCGGTGTGGTGAACGTCTTGCCTGAGCGACGGCCGACGTAGGAAATCATCACAAGATTTCGGCGCACAACGTTGCCTAACAGGGGCACATCGACGAGCTTGGCCGCGACAGCGTTGAAGGCGGGCACTATCGGGGTACCGAATATTCCGCGGCGCATCACAATCTCCTTGGGCCGATCGATGCTCGCCAGCCTAGCTGGGCCTCAGCCCACACTTCAGTGGTGGTAGTGGGCAGGCCGCGGTGGTTGGCGACGGCGTCAAGCGGCTGGGGTGATTTGGCGACGCCGCGGTGGCTCTATTCGGCACTAGGCTGGGAAGGCGAATCCTGCACCACGCCACAGTAGCTCCGCTCGCGAGATTGGTTATAGGTGTGCTCGGCGAGCACCCGGTAGGCGGTCGCCCGGCTCACCCCGAGGTACCTGGCGATGTCTTTACCGGTGTGGCCGTCGGCCTTCATCCGCCTGGCCGTGGCCACATGGGTCATATCGCGGACCTTCTTCGGCCGCCCAAACTTGGTGCCGTTAGCGCGAGATGCTGCCCGCTTCAACGCAGTACGCTCTTTCGTCAGCTCAAGCTCGTACTCGGCTAGGGAACCGAGGACACCGATCATCATGCGCCCAGCAGCCGTCGACGAATCGATGCCGTCGGTGACCGATACCAGGGTGACGCCACGGTTGGTCAACCCTTTGACCGTCTGCAAGATATGGAGCAGTTGCGGCCCAGCCGGTCTAACTTCCAGACCACGACTGTGTCCCCTTCCCGCACGTATAGCCAGGAACAAATTCATCAGTAGGTCGTTGTACTAACAAGGTCGAAGTTTTAAGTGTTCGTGTTCCATGCACGCTCGCCCAGAACCTTGGTGCGGGCGTCTCTTTTCTCCTTGTAGGGCAAGCCGAGAAGCAGTCGTCTGATCAACCGGCCACCGGACCGCATAGTGCGGCCCGGAATCCTGACAAGGAGAAACAAATGACACAGGGAACTGTGAAGTGGTTCAACGCCGAGAAGGGCTTCGGCTTCATCGCGCGCGCGGACGGCCCGGACGTCTTCGTGCACTACTCCGAGATCGACGGCCACGGCTTCCGTAGCCTCGAGGAGAACCAGCAGGTGGAGTTCGAGGTCACCCAGGGCGCCAAGGGCCCGCAGGCCAGTCGCGTTCGGGCACTCTGACCGTCGGCACGGCATGAAAGGAGCCGTACCCGCGTGCGTACTACGCGGGTACGGCTCTCCTGCTTATTCGCTTTTTCAAGCCGTTTCTGGGGGCTGGCTGCGGTCGGCACCGGCGGCGGTGGATAGAACTCCGCGGCGGGACTGAGGTTCTTCTTTGTACTGCGCCCGCTGCCATCACCCAGCGATCGAGGCGACGCCGCCACCGCAGCAGGACGACAACTACGTCGCAGACGTGATCACGTATCCGCCTTATCCAGGGTGCATGCTGATTTCGTGGGACATAGGACGAACAAGTTCATGCACCCGGTCGCGCTCGGGTATCAGCGGGGCGAGGTGATCGAAATGGGCAGTTCGGCGGGCAAATTGTCGAATTGTCCTACTGCTCGCCATAACTGCGTGCGCGGGGACGCCAGTTTGTAGGTGCCACGCGCCGCATCAAAAACACGGTCGTACTGTGCATCCCAGTGGATGACGTCTCCGAGGTGCTCAAGCATCGCTTGATCGCGGCTCGGTGCCTTCTTCGCAACTGAGATTCCCAGTGCCCGTTCGACATGGCTTACCCATCGACAGGTGGGCTCGTGCTGATGCGGCTATCGGGATTCGGTGAGTACTTGCCCCAACCCTCGGTCGCTGACAGGAAGTTCTTAGAAAACTCGCCGCTGAGCAGGATTCGTTCGCACTGAAGCGGGTACTAGGCTTCCGGGATGAAAAACATCGCACGTGTCGCAGCATCAACGGTCGTAATGACCGCCGGTTTAGGGCTCGCGGGTTTGGGGGCGGCTGCCGTCGCCCAGGCCCAACCTGCGCCGTTCCCGGATTATCACTGGTGCCCCGGCCAGTGGTGGGATCCGGGGTGGGGCGACAACTGGGACGGGGGCCGCTGCCACGACGACCACTGGTACGACGGTGAAGCCCGCGACCAGGGCCACTGGCACAATGGCCCCTGGGACCAAAACTGGCACTGAGGTGATGTAAGCGGGATCCGGTGACCTTGAGCAATCGTCAATACTTGTGGATCGGTGTGTTACGCGGCTTGGTCCTCACCTTCTGATTCGTCGGGTCGTTCGACGAGTTTGCCGTCCTTGAATTGGGCTCCGGCGCGGACGAGGGCGACCAGGTGGGGTGCGTTGACCAGCCTCCACCAAGGGTGGTGGGCCCCTACGTGCGTGTTTGTTCTCTCCGGGTAGATGCAGTGACACCTAGGTGTTTGCGGTGCCCGACACAGATGGGGTGCCTGGGCCAGGTGCGCCGGCGTCGCGACGAATCTCCCTGTCGGCGAAGGGACTTCGGACCCTACCGGGCAGCGGCGCAACGTGGTCAGATCCAACCGTAACCTGAACCACGAGGAGCATCATGAGCAAAGTGCCTGTCAAGCGTCAGCGGCGATCACATCTGGCCGAAATGTTCCCCGGTTTCCCGGCGTGGGGCGGTTTTTGGCCGATGCCCGAAGCCCATCTGATCCGGCTGGAGGACGAGGTAGAGGACGGCCATTACGTGATTCGCGCCGAGCTTCCGGGGCTCGACTCGGCCAAAGACGTCGACATCACCGTGCGCGACGGCCAGCTGATGATCGAGGCTGAGCGCAGTGAGAAGAAGGAATCCAAGGGCCGGTCGGAGTTTTCCTACGGCTCGTTCGTCCGCTCGGTTTCCCTGCCGGCTGGCGCCAACGAGGACGACATCAAGGCCACCTACGACAAGGGCATCCTCACCGTGTCGGTCCCAGTCCCCGAAGCCGCGCTCGGGGAAAAATACATCGCTGTGCAGGCGACACGCTGACCAGCGCGGGTGGCCTCGGAGTTGACGTTCCTTCGGGCCACCCGCAGTCGGATCAGCTAGATCCGGTCAAAAGACACGATGACCTGCCGCTGCATGCGGCGACCATCGGACGTCACCAGCAGCGGTGTTGGCAGAAAAGTCAGTACCAATTCGGCGCGCGCTCACACCGTGGAGTTGACGACAGCCCCCGGCCGGGTGATCTCGCGCGGCCGCACCGCAGGCAGCCGAAACTTCAAGTGGCAGAAGGAAAGAGAATCTTTAATTCACGCTGGCGGTGAGTCACAATTGAGCCATGCAGGACATGGATCGGCGCACGATGCTGTGCGCTATTGCAGCCGTCTTCTTGGCGGCGGCGAGCCGGGCTGCGGCCAGTGCCGCCCCGGTTCGGTGGAAAATCCCCTTGACCAAAGTGCCCGCGCCGGCCGGTGTGCTCACCCGGCTGCCAGGGGATGGTAATCAGATGGCGTGGACCGTCGATGACGGCGTCAGCGTCCCGGTGGTAGAAGCGTTCGCCCAGTTTGCCCACGACACCGGCACCCGGCTGACCTTCTTCATCAACGGTGCCAACAGTTCCTGGTCGGTCAACGCGCCGGCGCTGCGGCCGATGGTCGATTCCGGGCAGGTTCAGATGGCCAACCACACCTGGTCACACCCCTACCTCAACCGCATCAGCTTGGGCGCGGTGGCCGATCAGATCCGCCGCAACGCCGATTTCTTGAAAAACACCTACGGGGTCGACGGCACCCCGTTTTTCCGCCCGCCCTACGGCGTGCACAACGCCGACACCGACCGGGTGGCCGCAGATCAGGGCTACACCACGATCACCATGTGGAGCGGCGACCTCCTCGACTGGACGCACGAGAACGAAACCAGCCTGGTCGCCAACGCCGGGAAGTTCTTTCAGCCCCAACAGATCGTGCTCACCCATGCCAACCTGCCCACCATCACCCACTGCTATCCGCAGCTGCTCGACCTCATCCACAGCCGCAACTTGCAGACCGTGACCCTCAACGACGTCTTCGCCTAACGGCTTCAAGCATCCCACTGGATTTGATGCACGAAACCTGGGATGGTTCACAGAAACGACCTGCGGACCGGGACAGGCCGCGCGAGTCAGTTTATTGGGCTCGTTTCACCGTGTGGCGCAATTCGCGTTGAGGGTTGAGTCTCCCCGCCGGAGAGCGATCTCGGTAGCTTAGCTAAACGAAGCTTGCCGTCGACGACTGGATGAACAAGTCGACAACCGCCGCCGACGCCACTCGGCAGGCGGAAGTGAGCTAAATGAGCTCGTCGCTTAAACGAGTTAGGGAGAGCACCAGTGAAGATCACCACGATAACAATGACGGCAGTCGCAACCGTGGTCATGGCAACGATCGGTATCACCAGCGCACCGATTGCGTCGGCCGATCCCACCGTCGGCAAATTTGGTAGCGAGCTAACGATGGTCGACACCGTCGGCCAAGTCGTGCTCTCCTGGACGGTCAGCGCCCTCAAACCCAGCACCGACACGATCCCGGGCTACCCGCTAGCCGGCAAACTCTGGGAAGCCACCGCCACCGTCGAAGCCCTCCAAGGCAGCGTCACCCCCGCCATCCCGCAGTTGAACGCCTTCGCCGACGACGGCACCAACTACCAGGTCCTGTGGCACGCCAACACCCCGAACGGCATTAGCGGAGCCACTATCGCCCAAGGCCAAGAATCGACCGGCAAAATCTACTTCGACGTCACGGGTCCACCGCCGACCGCCGTTGCATTAAACAACGGAATGGAGGACCTCCTCATTTGGGGGCCAATTGATGAATGATGACGGTGCCTGCACCACCCCGTACGGCACCTACCAGAACCCGCGACGCTGCTATACATATCCCGCATATCCCGTATATCCATACGGATAGGCGGCATACGGTGGTGGCCAGGCGTATCCAGAGGGTGCGTTTGGTCCGGTCACGAGGTACTTACTTGAGACCGCGCACTGCGCGACCCGCCAAAAACCCACTCCCGCAACGGAATTCGGCAAAACGCTCCGAAACCGGCGTGGCGTGATATGCGTCAGGCCCTTCGCCGGCAGAACAGATGGCCTTCGACCATCAAAGGGTGAAGATTTTCTGCTAGCCACCATCTGATCCACTCCCGCGACTATGTGAGACCAGAACTGATCACTCCCGTTTCGACTAACCTGCGCTTCGGCCAGCCAGTCCGCCAGCCTCTCCACGTCGCCAGTAAACGTCGTAAACGTCCGCACCTCCGATACCCGTTGACCCTCTGAGCCTGGAACACGCAGGCACACCAGGACTTCCGACTTGCCAATGTCGATTCCCGCGCACCTACTAACCACCACGTCCATCGTCTGCCCTCCATCCGCCGAACTTTTCCAGCAGTGGAAGCCCCGGTGAGCTCGGATTTTCTTGGTGCTGGGAGTCCGAAGTAAAGACTGAGCTTGGGGTCGTGGTCGGCACCGCGAATTGTTTGCTTTGAGCACGTCTGACAGCGTCGTTTAGTTCGGCGATCCTGCCAGATCTTCGAGGCGAGCGGCAGCTTTCCGGCGGAAGAACAAGTCTCGACGTACTGAGCGCGGCAGTGTGTTACGCGCGTTTGCGTTACCCGCGTTTGCCCCGCACCCACCGGAGAGTGCCATAGTGGTTGGTCCGCACGCTTGTGAAGCCGTGATCTTCGAGGATGTCGCCGATTTCGTCTTCGCCGAATAGACGGGCCCCGATGTTGGGCAGCATCCGCCAAATCCGGGCGGCCCACCCGGCGGTGGGCATCATCACGGCCAGCCGTCCGCCCGCTCGCAGTACCCGCGCCATCTCCGCCAGCGCCGCCGCCGGATCCGGCACCAGCTGCAGCACGGCGATCGAGACCACCGCGTCGACCGTCTCGTCGCGCAGTGGCAGATGTTGCGCATCCGCCCGCAGGAAGCCGATCTGTGGTCCTGCTTGGGCGCGCACCGCGCGGACCAGCATCGCCTCGGAGAGGTCGAGGCCCAGGGCCAGCCCGCCCGGGCCCGCGGCACGCGCCAGCGACGCGGTGACGTTGCCTGGGCCGCAGCCGACGTCCAGCGCGATACCGCCGGCCGGGATGTTCAACCACCCGTGGGCTGTTGAAAGGCGCTGAACAGCCGGCGCATCAGCGCCGGACGTTGTCGTAGACATCGACCCGACCGGCGACGCGAACACCGCCTCGCCCTAGGGGTTCCTGCCGGTCAAACCGGCGCCCAAAAGACCGAGAAGCCGTTGCTGACATCCGGTTCGGCCGGCGGATCGGCGAGCAGCTCTAGCGCCCTACGCAGTGCGGGAGGCAACGTGGTGCTCAGATCGGTCATGTGCATTCCTTTGAGCAAATTCGAAACGGTACAGACAATACCCAGTCGTGCTCCTACTGGAGCCGACGATATTTCCGCCAGCGCCCACCTCACTAGTGGCTAAAGACCCTGTCAATCCGCGATCCCGAGCGGCCTGGCTAGCAGCTGTGTCGAATCATGCGTGGCGGCGGACGGGAGCGTCAGCGGACGGTTGCCGCCACGGCGCGAGCAGAGGACTCACGTAAGTCAGTAGGGCGATGAGGCTGCCGGCGGCTTCTGACAACTCGCTCCCCACACAACAAGCGAAACGCGTCTGCCGAGCTGACGAACGGCCCGAACGGGCGGGACTTCGGTCCCTATCGCAGCGCCTCAGTCAGAGGGTCGGATACGCCCATGGGATCCAAGCATCTAGGAATTCACGGTTTCATCGACGGATGAGCCGCACAAAGGGAGGTATAGCGATGAATTCTTCACAACAGTCGCAGATCAGGACGCGCATGTTCGCCCGCACGCTCGGCCCCTCTTTGCCATTCTCGCGGCCATGGCCATGGTGCACGCCTCGGACATGCGGGCAATGGTTGACGAGTTCGCGGCGAACCGAATGTGGCCCTGGGTGCTAGGCGCCTTTAATCTGCTGGGCGGCTTTATCATTATCACGCTTCACCAGTACTGGCGAAGTGTCGCGGCGATCATCGTGTCCGTCCTGGGCTGGGTTCTCACGCTGCGCGGGCTCTATTATTCTGGCCTTTCCGCAAACCTCCGTTTCGCTCGCCAAGAACACGATTGGCGCAGCCACACTCACACTGTCGTGGACGGGCTTCGTCATTTTGGCCCTCATCGGGCTGTATCTGACCTATGTTGGCTGGATCCCCGCAGCCAGCCGGTCGACGACACAACGATAAGCTCTCGACCCCGGATCTCCCCCCGTGCCGCGTGATTAGGCACACCATTTTCGTCGCACCGAATGCTCGATCGCGCATTGGCCATGTTCTCACTCCGGCGTGGTTTCTAGGCCACCTAGGCAGACCAGTACTCCAACATCGGCTCGTTGCTCAACACAGTCGAGCCCTGGGTGATGACCAGCGCGCCGGGGGACACCGAGTACTCCACCCCGTTATTTGTGGCAACGAAACCGGCTCCCGTCTGCACCGGGCCTTCGATCTCGACTGATAAGCCGTTCTGTAGACCGACACCTCTGTAGTAGAAACGCCCAGCCCCGGTCTCGCAGATCACCACTGCCGAGTCCGCCGTACGGCCAATCACCACAGCCGGGTTCGTGTAGTTGCACCGCGCGCCGGGATAGCCAAGGAAGCCTTGGCGGTCGGCGCCTGGCGGGATCTGACGACCGTTGTCCGAAGGAGGGGGCACAGCGGTAGGGGGAGGCATCGCATTGGTGTTGCCAGGAGGTGTTTGCGTAGACGGTGGCACCACCGGTGGGTTCCGCAGTTGATGAATCGTGAAGCCGTACGCCACCAAGGGTTGAAAGATCGCCGAATCGCCGACCTCGAAGCGCGGCTCACCGAGCCCGCAAATCCCACTGCAAGCACATTCCGCTCATGACCATCCCCGACTTCCAGACGTTGATGCGCCCGATCCTGGGGTATCTCGCTGATGGCCAGTAGAAATCGACCAGGACCGTCATAAATGCCATGTCTGATGAGTTCGGTCTGACCGCCGAAGAGCGTGCTCAGATGATACCCAGCGGCAGAGCCAAGTTGATGGACAACCGGATTGGATGGTCTTTGACCCACCTGTCGCAGGCTGGCCTGATCGAACGCCCCGCGCGGGCCCAGGTGAAGATCACCCCAGCCGGACTGGAAGTCCTAAGATCCCACCCTGACCGAGTAGACGTTTCCGTGCTGCGCGACTATCCGGCATACCGCGAGTTTCGGGAACGCTCAAGAGCCAAGCAGCCCGCAGACTCTGCGGCCGTCGACATACGCGATAGCGGTGAGACCTCCTCACCGGAGGACCTCATCGATGCTGCCCTGGCCGAAAACCGCGCCGCCGTTGAAGGCGAGATCCTCAAGAAGGCCCTCAGTCTGTCTCCAACAGGCTTCGAAAACCTGGTGATCGCGCTTCTCGAAGCAATGGGCTATGGGCGCGGGGTCGATCCAGCGCACGAGCACCACCGGCGACGCAGGCATCGACGGCATCATCAGCCAGGACCCACTTGGGCTGGACCGAATCTATGTGCAGGCCAAGCGGTATGCGACGGACCGCACCGTCGATCGCCCGAAAATTCACGAATTTGCCCGCTAGTCGCCGCCGAGCTTCTTGTAGAAGCTGCCGACGATCGGTGCGACCACCGCGCGGGGCGCATACTGGCTGGCTACCGACATGGCCTTGGAGGTCAGGCCCGGCACGATGCGCATCTTGTTGCGGCCCAACGCATCCAGCGACACCCGGGCGGTATGTTCGGCCGAGATCCACAAGAACTCCGGCACCAGCCTGTCGACCAGAGACGCCTCTGCCGGGTCGGGCGGTGTGGTGCGCACCGGCCCGGGCGCCAGCAACGTCACGTGCACCCCGCTGCCCCGCAACTCGCCGCGCACCGACTCGCTGAAGGTGTTCACGAACGCCTTTGTGGCCGCGTAGGTCGCATTGTTGGGAATCGGCGAATTGCCCGCGGCCGAACCCGAGATCAGGATGCCGCCGGCCTTGCGTTCGAGCATGCCTCCCAGCACGGCCAGCGTAAGGTCGTGCACCGCAATCGCATTTAGCTGAACCTAGGCCTTCTCGGCGGGCGGGGTCGAGCCTGGCGACCGGTCCGAACGTGGCGGTGCCGGCATTGGCGCACAGGATCGAGATGTTGTGAGCCGCCAGCTCGTCGGCTAGCTTGGCGCGCTCGGCGCCGTCGACCAGGTCGACCGGTCGCACCTCGACGGCCACCCGGTACCGGTCGGTGAGCCGGGTCGCCAGGCCGGTCAGCACGTCCCCGCGGCGGGCGGTGAAATGATCAGGCTGTGGCCGCGGGCGGCGAGTTCGGTGGCCAGCGCTTCACCGATGCCTTGCGAGGCCCCGGTGACCACGGCGCGCGCGTCCGGACTTGGAGCGGGTACGGGCCATACCGGGAACTATAAAGTGGGCCACCGTGAGCAAGTCCCGGGTGCTGGCATGGGCGCTGTGGGACTGCGGCTCAGCGGGGCTGAACGCGATCGTCGTCACCTTTGTCTTCAACGTGTATCTGACGACGAAGGTCGCTGTCGGCGGGCCGGGAGGCACCTCGCCGGCGAGCTGGCTGGGCCGCGCGATGGCCATCGCGGGTGTGACGGTGGCACTGCTGGCACCGGCCATCGGGGAGTGGGTCGGCTCGCCAGAGCGGCGGCGGAACGCGTTGACGGCGTTCACCATGGCCGCGGTCGCGCTGACCGCCGCGATGAGCCTGATCCGCCAAGACCCGCGCTACCTGTGGGCTGGTTTGGTGTTGCTGGCCGCGACGTCGGCCTGCGGCGACCTGGCCAGCGTCCCGTACAACACGATGCTGCGACAGCTGTCCACACCCGAAAACGCGGGCAGAGTCTCCGGATTCGGTTGGGCGGCAGCCTACTTCGGCAGCACGACGCTGCTGCTCGTCGTCTACGTCGGGTTCATCTCCGGAAGCGGTCCGACCCGTGGCGCGCTGGGCATCCCGGCCGCCGACGGCCAGAACGTGCGGGCCGCGATGCTGCTCGCAGCGGCGTGGTTCCTGCTGTTCGCGCTGCCGCTGCTAGTCACCGTGCCGACGCGGTCGGCCGCACCCGCCGATGCGCACCCGCCCGTCGGCGTGCTCGGCGCCTACCGGAAGCTGTGGTCGGACCTCAAAGGTGAATGGCGCCGCGACCGCAACGTCGTCTACTACCTGCTTGCCAGCGCGGTATTCCGGGATGGGATATCGGGCGTGTTCGCGTTCGGCGCTGTGCTCGGGGCCAGGGTGTACGGGATCTCGCAGGCCGACGTCCTGCTGTTCGGTGTGGCCGCCAGCGCAGTGGCGGCGGTGGGCGCGGTCGCTGGCGGTCTGCTCGACGACCACGTCGGGTCCAAACCGGTCATCGCGGCTTCGCTGAGCGCGATGATCACCATCGGTCTGGCCCTGTTGGCGCTGTCGGGTGCGCTGGCTTTCTGGGTGTGCGGGCTGATGCTCGCCCTGTTCGTCGGTCCGACGCAGTCGTCGGCTCGCACACTGCTGCTGAGGATGACGGCCGACGGCAAGGAGGGGGTCGCGTTCGGCCTCTACACCATGACGGGCCGGGCGGCGCTGTTCCTGGCGCCGACGATGTTCTCCACATTCATCGACTGGTTCCACGCCGACCGTGCCGGCATGGGCGGCCTGCTGGTCGTGCTCGCGGCCGGGCTGCTGGCGCTGCTGCCGGTGCGCACCCCGGCGGGCAGGGCCGCGACCGGCCGGTAACGCAGGTCAGCCGGCCGGGCTGGCGCACTGTTGGGAAAGCAGGGCGACCGGGGCGTGTTCATCACGACCTCGAGGTTTTGCCCTGGAGCAATAAACGAAACGGAAAGAATCAACGCGAGCATAGAGTTGATCGACGGCGCCAGGCTCGCTGAGCTGCTCGTCATATACCGAGTAGGCGTCCAGAGCGTCCAGACCGTCGACCTCTACCGGCTGGATGAGGACTTCTTTGACGAACTGTGATCAGCGACGGTCTAATACGGGCAGCTACGGGGCAAACGATGTAGCGGGCAAGGTGAAGGACGAGTAAGGCTGCAATGGTGCGGCGCAAGCAGGTGTACAAGATCACTTACCCTAACGGCAAGATTTACGTCGGCATGGACCTGACGGGAACTGCACTCTACATGGGTAGCCCGAGCGCCTACGAGCAGATCGTCGCTGACCTCGAACTCGAACCGGGCCAGTTCGAGCTGACGCTACGCAAAGAAATCCTGTGGGAATCCGAAACGGCCACCGACGCCGAGGTTCGTGCGATGGAGCGGAAACTGATTTGCGAGACGGGGGCTAACGATCCCACGATCGGTTACAACAAGTTGCCTCGTCATCGGCTGTCACAGCCGGGGCACTGTCCTTAGGCTAGCGGTTTCGTCGGCCCAGCAGTAGCGTCACATTGGTTTAGGTGAGTCATATGACTCAACTGTGATGCGGCACAACGTTATTCGGAGCTCGCGCCAGGTGGTTATCATGGCCGCAGCGTATGTCGCCGACAGGTCAGCGGAAACGGTTTGCACGCAATTGGTGCAGTTCTCACGGCAGGCGTGCAAATGCACAGGAATGGTTAGCGTGAGGGCTGCATGGTGACTGTGACAGGGACACTCTGGCGGGGAGGCCTGGACGGATCATCAGGCCACTTGTAGCCCGATATGGACCGATATGAACACGTCATCACGGCATTGAGCCCCTGCAAGGGCTGACAACCCACGTGAGCGCTTGCCCCCATGGCAATAGGCTGCTCGAGATAGAGCTGGTAAGGCCCAACGGCTCGGACGGTCGAACGCTGAAGTGTGGCTCAACCCGCATGATGCGCCTACTTTGCGAGGTGGGCCCGTGCTGCAGTGGGTCGACGTCCAGCAGTGCCGCGAGGGAGGTGCGCCGTGGGTGACCGCGTCGATGCTTCCGCCCTGGTTGTTGGCCAAGCCGACGAGGTGCGGCGGAGGCTCGAGCTGTGCGTTGCCGTGTTGCAGCGCATGGTTGACGGCGGCTGGTTCGTCGCCCATGAGGACACCATCGGTATGGAGGTCGAGCTCGATCTCGTGGATCCATTAGGCCGGCCACGGCTGATCAATGACGCCGTCCTGGCACGGCTGGGCCGGGCGGACATGCAACACGAGCTCGGCCAGTTCAACGTCGAGCTGAACCTCGCTCCACGTCGGCTGCAAGGCCGCGTGCTGCATGACAGCGAGCGCGACCTCGCCGACGTGCTCGAGGCGTGCCGGGCGCGGATCGAACGGCTCGGCGCTCGGCTGCTCGCCGTCGGCATGCTGCCCACCCTCAGCGCCGAGCACCTGACCATCGAGCGGATCTCCAGCAACCCGCGCTACGCGCTGCTGTGCCGCCGCATGCGCGCCGCTCGCCAGAGGCCGTTCCTGGTGCGCATCATCGACGGGTGTGAGCCGGTGGAGTTCACCACCGACTCGGTCGCTCCCGAAGCCGCCACGACCAGCCTGCAGCTGCACCTGCGGGTGCCACCGGACCGCTTCGCCGCGTACTACAACGCCGCCCAAATGATCGCCGGGGCGCAGGTCGCGGTGGCCGCGAACTCGCCGTACCTGCTCGCCCGCCAGGTATGGCAAGAAACCCGCATCACGTTGTTAGAGCAGCTGTTCGACACCCGCCGCCGCAGGGAGGTCCGAGCCGGCGCACCGGCGCGCGTCCGGCTCGGCGACCGGTGGGTCAACAGCCCCGTGGAGCTCTTCGACGACCTCGTGCGGCTGTTTCGGCCGCTGTTTCCGACGCTGGAGGCCGAGGATCCCGATGCCGCCCTCGGGGCCGGGTGCGCTCCGGCCCTGCGTGAGCTCCGGCTGCACAACGGAACGGTGTGGCGCTGGAACCGTCCGGTCTACGACGTCCAGGCCGGGCGCCCGCAGCTGCGCATCGAGAACCGGGTACTGCCCAGCGGACCGACTCCCGTCGACATGGTCGCCAACGCCGCGTTCTACTACGGACTGGTCCGCGCGATCGTCGACAGCGACCCCACCCCTTGGAAGCAGATGCCCTTCGCGGCGGCCGAGCAGAACCTGCACCGCGCGGCACGAGACGGGCTGGCAGCGCGGCTGTGCTGGCAGGGCGTCGACCACCCCGTCGACCAGCTCACCCGTGAGGTCCTGCTGCCGGCCGCGGCGGCCGGGCTCGACGCTTGGGGCGTGGACGCGGACGACCGCGACCGGTACCTCGGTGTCATCGAAGCGCGGGTTCGATGCGGCCGTACCGGCGCTGCCTGGCAGACCGAGGCGGTGCGCTACCTCGAGGAGCATGGGATGGAGCGCATCGCGGCGCTGCGTGAGATGACACGGCGGTATGCCGAGCACGCGCACACCGGCGCCCCAGTGCACGAATGGCCCGTACCATGACCGGCTGCATCAACCCGAGCGACAGGGTCTTCGAGTCGTCGCCTTGCCTTGGCTTTCACCTGAGGGGCGGCGCCACCGTGACTTCGGCGTACGTTCGAGCCCCTGACCGGCGGCAGCTTGCAGGGCTCACGCGGAGGCTAAGAGGGTGGATTGCCTTCCCAAGCATCGATCTCCGCATCTGGAAGTGGATCGTCGACAGCGTCGGGCACATCGAGACTAGGCGGCTGGCCGAATCTACACGGATGTGGGCGGCCCGGCTGATCCTCGGCGCACACTGGTGAAATCGTCGTGACCGTACGACGTTTCGTTGCCGCCGTCGTCGTCGCGGTGTTGGCCGCGGGCTGCGGATCGGCGCGGGCGGCCGGCCCGCACACCATCACGTTGACGCTGGTGCGGCACGCCCAATCGGCGGGCAACGCGTCGGGCTTGATCGACACCTCGACCCCCGGCCCGGAGCTCACCGCCAAGGGATGGTGTCAGGCCACGCTCGCGGCCGGGCAGTTGAGCCCCAACCTCTACGACGGCGTCTACGCCTCCAGCATGATCCGCACCCAGCAGACGGCCACGCCGACGGCGCAGGCGCTGGGCGAACCCGTCAGCGTGCTGCCCGGGCTGCGGGAGATCGAGGCCGGCCAGTACGAAGGCCAACCCGAGTCCAACGCCCAGACCTACTTGGCCGCCCCGCTGCGGTGGCTGCAGGGTGACCGCAGCGCGCGGATCCCGGGCTCGGTGGACGGCAACGAATTCGACGCGCGGTTCGACGATGCCGTCCAACACATTTACGACAGTGGCGAACAGAACCCGGTCGCGTTCTCGCATGGCGCGGCGATCATGCTCTGGGTGCTGATGAACGTGCGTAATCCCGACCCGTCGCTGCTGACCGGGAAGCCGCTGCCGAACATTGGCCACGTGGTGGTCACCGGAAATCCTTCCGGCGGCTGGACATTGACCGAATGGGATGCCGATCCCCCGCCATGCTGACCCGTACGTGGAAGAGCCCCTGATCGGGTGGGCCATGCTGTCGGCCGCGAGATTTCCGATCATCCTCCTGGGGCCACTTCATCTGCCCGGCATCGCACCGCACGACATCGATGTTTATGCGGTGCTCCGGGAGTGCCACAATCTTTTCGCTTTTCTGCTTTTCCTGACGTTTACCGCCCACATCTGCGCGGTTCTCTTTCACACGCTCGTTCTGCGCGACCGGCTCATCGATCGCATGGCACTGTGGCCGACGAAACCCGCATCCCCGCAACAGGACGAAACCCTGCTGCTCGAACCCATGTGTTCGAATACTACGACGGCCAACCGACAAAAGTCCCCCGCGTTGAAACCACTGAAACACAAGTGGCACAAGTGATTTGAGCTGCGCTGAGCGCCTCAGCGCAGCTACCCTACTGAGACTTGTGCGAAACGTCGGCCACCAAGCCGCCATCCATGACGAACTCGGCCGCTGTCGCATACGACGATTCGTCGCTGGCAAGGAAGAGGACGAACATCGACACCTCTTGCGGCTCTCCCGGCCTTCCGAGCGGAATGTTGAGTAGATCCTGGGGAAGCTTGGCGGTCATCGGTGTGCGGATGAAACCCGGGTGAATCGAGTTGACCCGGATGTTGTGTGGTGCCAATTCCAGCGCGGCGGACTTGGTCAGACCGCGAACCGCCCACTTGGAGGTCACATACCCGTGCACCCACGCGGCACCCCGCAAGCCCTCGATGGACGAGATGTTGACGATCGAGCCGCCGCCGGCGGCGACCATCGGATCGATAACGGCCTGGATGCCCAACAGGGTGCCAGTGACGTTGACATCGAGGATCTGTTGCCACTTGGTCAGGTCGAAGGTCTTCAGCGGACCATAGTTGATAATCCCGGCGTTGTTCACCAAGACGTTCAGCTTCCCGAACTCGTCCACCGCCGCGGCGGCTGCGGCCGTCCATTGGTCGGGGTTGGTCACGTCGAGATGCACGTACCGCGCTGCGGCGCCCAGTTCGTCGGCCAGCGCTTGGCCTTCGTCATCGAGGATGTCGCCGATCACCACCTTGGCGCCCTCGGCGACAAGCAGCCGCGCATGAGATGCCCCCATACCCCTGGCGGCGCCGCTGATCAGTGCGACTTTTTCATCCACGCGTCCCATGACGGGTCAGGCTACCCGAGCAGATCGCGCAATTAGAACCTGTTCTAATCCGGGCGAGCGGCCGCCGCCAACCGATTGGTCGGCCGCAGCTCTGTGACTATGTGGTGCGCTGCGAAACAATAGGACGACTGGTCGTCCGCCTGGCTGACCGAGCCGGACGGCGGTCCCTGCGCTAACCGGAGGTGGATGAGCGTCGTGGCCCCGTTACTCACGGCCTGCAGCGGGTTCCTGTTCGCCGTCTTGTGGATGGATTTGATTTTTGATGCCCAGGTTTTCGGGCACCGAGCTGCGGGTGAGGACCTACCCGAGACCGTGCTCACTTCGATCGCGGGGTATTACCACCGCGCGACGACCACATCGCGACCAATGAGCCGGCTGATCGCTCTCGTCATGATGATCTTATTGGGCGCGTTAGGGTTTCAGGCCGCGAGAGGGCACGACCCTGCCTGGTTCCTAGTGATGTCGGCCGGGCTCGCGGGCATCCCGACGATGCTGGCCCTGATACAAACGGTCCCCAACGCGGTTCGTCTCGGACACCGCGCGGACAGTCCGCCCGAACAGACCCGCCTGGCACGATCCGTCTGCCGGGATCACCTCGTGTGCGCCGGCTGCATGCTCACTTTCCTGGTCTTGTGGGTGGCGCATACGCTGGTGATCTGACGAACCGGAGTGACAGGCCGTAGTTTCAATGCGCTGGTCAGGGCCCGCTGGCCACGTCAGTGAGCTCCGTACTAAAGTAGAACACGTTTCAATTCGGCGAGCGTCCAGGAGTAGGCATGCACACCGCCATTTGCGATGAGCTCGGTATCGAGTTTCCGATCTTCGCCTTCACCCACTGCCGCGATGTCGTGGTCGCTGTCAGCAAGGCCGGTGGTTTCGGCGTGCTCGGTGCCGTCGGCTTCACGCCAGAGCAGCTGGAGGTCGAGCTCAATTGGATTGACGAGCACATCGGCGACCATCACTACGGGGTGGACATTGTCATCCCGAATAAGTACGAGGGCATGGACTCCCACCTGTCGGCCGAGGAGCTCACCAAGACGCTGCGGGCGATGGTGCCACAAGAGCATCTGGACTTCGCCCGCAAGATTCTCGCCGATCACGGTGTCCCGGTTGAGGACAGCGACGAGGGCAGCTTGCAGTTGCTCGGCTGGACCGAGGCGACCGCCACCCCGCAGGTGGAGGTTGCGTTGCGGCACCCGAAGATGACGATGATCGCTAATGCGCTCGGTACTCCCCCGGCGGACATGATCAAGCACATTCACGACTCCGGCCGTAAGGTGGCCGCGTTGTGCGGTTCGCCCTCGCAGGCCCGCAAGCACGCTGACGCGGGCGTCGACATCATCATCGCCCAGGGTGGTGAGGCCGGCGGCCACTGCGGCGAGGTGGGCTCAATCGTGTTGTGGCCACAGGTCGTCAAGGAGGTCGCACCGGTACCGGTGCTGGCGGCGGGTGGTATCGGCAGCGGCCAGCAGATCGCTGCGGCGTTGGCACTGGGTGCCCAAGGCGCGTGGACCGGTTCACAATGGCTGATGGTCGAGGAAGCCGCGAACACCCCGGTTCAGCAGGCGGCATATGCCAAGGCGACCAGCCGTGACACCGTCCGTAGCCGTTCATTCACGGGTAAGCCGGCCCGGATGCTGCGCAATGACTGGACTGAGGCTTGGGAGCAGCCGGGCAATCCGAAGCCGCTCGGTATGCCGTTGCAGTACATGGTCTCCGGCATGGCGGTTAGGGCCACGAATAAGTACCCGAACGAGAGCGTCGACGTCGCGTTCAATCCAATCGGCCAGGTCGTCGGCCAATTCACCAAGGTGGAAAAGACGGCGACCGTCATCGAGCGGTGGGTGCAGGAGTACCTGGAAGCGACTAACAGACTAGACGAGCTCAACGCCGCCGCCGCCGTCTAACGACGACAAGTGTTGTGCCGGTGTATATCTGAGCGCGACAAGGACGCTAAAGCAGCTGACTAGTCCTCTTCGACTTCGTCTCTGCCGGTGAACACTTCTTTGGCCCTGTCGACCGCGTGCGTTGCGATGTCGATGGAGTTCTGGACGATGCCGCTGGCACCGCCCGCGATGTCACCCCGGATGATGTCGCTGGCGTTTTCGACGATGTCCGAGGCCTTCTCGACGGCATTGGTCGCGATGTCCCTGGCTGCGTCGACTGCATCTTTGGGATTGAAGCCCATCGGAGTCTCCTTTCGTTGCAGGATCTTCGGTACGACTCTAGGCGTAACGACCACAAACGTCTTGCCCGCGCTCTGTGTCAGTAGTTCACCAAGGTGCGCCAGTACTCTTCGGGGATCTCGGCGCCGGATCGCAATATCCGGGCCAGCCCGAAGGCCATCGCGATGCCGAGTAGACCCAGCCAAAGCCCGGCCAGCCCGATGATCCCCCACAGCACGGCGGTGACTGCCGGCCACGGCGACAGCACGGCGAGCACCGGCGCGAAGAAGAAGCCGGTGCCGATGTACCAGGCCGAGCCGGCTCGATCGGACGCGAGGACGAAGCGCAGCCAGCGTGGGATCGGGGGTTCAGCGGGCTGACCGTGGTTCATGACTCAGCCGTTCATCCAGCAGGAGGGAAGAATCCTGCCCCGGTGAACCACCCAGGTTGCCATCCTTGAGCTCCCAGACACAGCATCGGGAGTCCATCAGCCGTCTGTGCCGCCGACTGCGGGCCCGGGCACTTCGCACCGGCTTGCTGGACTCCGTACAGCGGGTAGGAGATGACCCAGTACCCGATGGTGGCCGGTGGGAACTGGTTAGGCGGCGGGAAATGACAGGCCTCGGCCTGGCCGCTGGGGCCTCGTCCGAAGATGAAGCGCTCGTAGTTGTCGCACGGCGCACCCAGCGAAGCGTCATAGTTCATGCCCGGCACGTCGCCGTCGTAATGCGGATCGGCGGCCGCGCACGGCGCCGCGCAGATCGCGCCACCGAAAGCCGCGACGGTGAGTAGTTCGCGAATCATGCTCCACCCTTCGCGTCAGTGTCACCGGGCTCCCACACTGCCGCAGGTGACCTGCACCAAAGCATATCGATTGGCCCGCGAGCCACAAGGTTGTTGTTTCAGGGGCGCAGCACTCATGCCCTTTCGGTTGGTCGGCGCTGCTGACTGGCGCGTTTTGTATGCAGACCGGCAACGTCCCCCGTACTTGTCGGGCGGTGAACACGTTGCAATCGAGCGTGGCGATCTTGCTCCGGTGCTTCCCAACCGTGGTGTAGCAGTGGTTTATTTGGCACAAGAAGGACGACTAGAAGACTTCGTATCGAGGAGTGGGCCATGCCAACCGCCGAGCCAACTGCCAAGCCGGTCCCGAATCTGCCTCCCGGGTTCGATTTCACCGACCCAGACATCTACGCCGAACGGCTGCCGGTGGAGGAACTGGCTGAGATGCGTCGAACCGCACCGATCTGGTGGAACGAGCAACCCATCGGCAGGGGCGGTTTCGACGACGGCGGCTTCTGGGTGGTGTCCAAACACAAGGACGTCAAAGAGGTCTCGCTACGCAGCGACGTCTTCTCCAGCCTGCAGAAGACCGCCCTGCCGCGCTACAAAGACGGCACGGTCGGCGAGCAGATCGACAGGGGCAAGTTCGTCCTGCTCAACATGGACGCGCCGCAGCACACTCGGCTGCGCAAGATCATCTCGCGCGGCTTCACTCCCCGAGCCGTCGAGCGCCTGCGCGATGATCTCGGCGAGCGCGCCCGGCGCATCGTCGAGGGTGCGGCAGCCGAAGGTTCCGGCGACTTCGTCGAACAGGTGTCGTGCGAACTGCCACTGCAAGCCATCGCCGGCCTGATGGGTGTCCCCCAGGAGGACCGCATGAAATTGTTCCACTGGTCCAACCAGATGGTCGGCGACCAGGATCCCGAGTTCGCCAGCAATGACGCCATCGCCGCCTCGGTCGAACTCATCATGTATGCCATGCAAATGGCCGCCGACAGGGCAAAGAACCCTGGGCAAGACATCGTCACCAAGCTGATAGAGGCCGACATCGACGGCCACAAGCTCTCCGAAGACGAGTTCGGCTTCTTCGTCATTCTGCTGGCCGTGGCCGGCAACGAGACCACCCGCAACTCCATCACCCAGGGCATGATGGCCTTCACCGACTTTCCCGATCAGTGGGAGCTGTACAAGCGGGAGCGTCCCGCCACCACGGCCGACGAGATCGTCCGGTGGGCAACCCCGGTCACGTCGTTTCAGCGGACCGCCCTGGAGGACTACGAACTGTCGGGTGTGCAGATCAAGAAGGGGCAGCGGGTGGTGATGGTGTACCGCTCAGCCAATTTCGACGAGGACGTCTTCGACGACCCGTTCACGTTCAATATCCTGCGTAATCCCAACCCGCATGTGGGATTTGGCGGCACCGGTGCGCACTACTGCATCGGCGCCAACCTGGCGCGGATGACGATCGACCTGATGTTCAACGCGATCGCCGATGCCATGCCGGATCTGGAACCGATCGGCAAACCCGAACGGCTACGGTCGGGCTGGCTCAACGGGATCAAGCACTGGCAGGTCGACTACCGCACTGATGGCGCAGCGAAATGCCCTGTCGCGCACTAAGGCACGGCGGGTAAGGCCAATGCCTACTCATCGAGCTGTCCGGATACAGTCCGCAGGCGGACCGCTGGAGCCGGTCGACGTCGAAACGCAGCCACCCGGTCGTGACGAGGTACGGCTAGCGGTCTCCGCCTGCGGTATATGCGGAACCGACCGCCATTTCGTCGCCGGTGGTTTCCCTGGCATGTCGTGGCCGTTAACTCTGGGACATGAAATCGCGGGAACCATAGCCGAACTCGGCGAGGGCGTCGATGGTTTCGCGGTCGGCGATCGCGTTGCCGTCGGCTGGTTCGGCGGCAACTGCAACCACTGCGACCCCTGCCGCAAAGGCATCTTCATCCACTGCGCCAACATGAAGGTCCCGAGCTGGCAGTATCCCGGCGGGTATGCGGAGTCGGTGACGGTACCGGCCAACGCGCTGGCACGGATACCACCCGGTCTCTCCGATGTGGAAGCTGCCCCAATGGGCTGCGCCGGTGTGACCACCTACAACGCGCTGCGCCACACGAAAGCGTTGCCCGGTGACCGGGTCGCCATCCTCGGCGTTGGCGGGCTCGGCCATCTCGGGGTGCAGTTCGCGCGGGCGATGGGCTTCGAGACCATTGCGATCGCCCGTGGCACGGCCAAGGCTGAGGATGCTCGGAAACTGGGTGCCCACCACTACATCGACTCCACTAGCGGTAACGTCTCTGAAACAATGCAGGCCTTGGGCGGGGCAGCGGTCGTTCTGGCCACTGCAGGCAACTCTGCGGCCATGGCCGAAACGGTCGGTGGCTTACTGCCTCAAGGTGAGCTGGTCGCTATTGGTGTCACTGCTGACCCGCTGCCGATCAGTCCCGTGCAGCTGATAACTCCGGGGCTCAGCGTTACCGGCCATCCCTCTGGGAGTGCGAAAGATGTCGAAGAGACAATGCATTTCGCGGTCTTGTCGGGCGTGCGGGCGTGGATCGAGGAGCTACCGTTGTCGCAAGCTGCCGACGGCTACACGGCGATGGAGCAGGGGCGCGCACACTACCGCACCGTCCTCACCATGTGACCGGCGCCGGCTCGAATAGCGGACCGAATACAGTCGGTCTGTGACCAAGGACTGGACTCTGGGCGCGTCCGACGGCGAGCTGCTGGTTCGCACCGGCGTCAAGGGCAGGGCCGCGCGAATGGGTCATCGTCTCACCATTGCGATGACGCGGTGGCAGGCCACCGTGAGCTGGGCCGGTGCCGAACCCGTCAGCGCGGAGCTTGCAGTCGAGACGGATTCGTTCGAGGTGCTGCGCGGCGAGGGTGGCGTGAAGGCGTTGTCCGGCCCCGAGAAAACCCTGGTGCGGTCGAACGCGTTGAAGTCATTGGATGCCAGCCGCTTCCCCGAGATCCGCTTCAGTGCAGACATCATCAACAAAACCCACGACGGATACCGCCTTACCGGCAATCTTCAGATTCGGGGAAAGTCGCGAGAGCACGTAATCGATCTGCGCACAGAGGATCTCGGTGACTCGTGGCGAATGTCTGCCGAATCCAGCGTTCGCCAGTCTGATTACGGCATTAAGCCCTACTCGCTGCTGATGGGCTCGATGCAGGTCACCGACGACGTGACGGTGTCTTTCACCGCGGTTCACGCCAAGGACGATTGATCTATACCGGCCGTACCGGTCGGCGAGTGTATCCGTACTGGGACTTAAGGCTGCGACGGTCCGTGCGGCGCTGAATCACCGGCGTCGCCGGGTATGTGCTCAAGCACTCTCGTCAAATAAGGCTGTCGGCCGTTCGAGTCCGGTTGCTGCTCGGCGGGAGCGCCTTGCTGCTCCTCTGGTGCGCCTGGCTCCGCATCTGGTTCGCCGGTGGGCGCCTTCGATTGTGGGGCAGTCGGCGCGGCCTCTGGGGGCGGTGCAACGGCCGGTGCAACGGCCTGGGCGATTTGCGGCGTCGGTGCGTGTACCACGTGCTTTGTCGTTGCAGGCTCGCTGTCCGGAGCAAGCTGAATACCCACAGCGAGCGATAGCGAAGAGACGAAGGTAATCGCACCGACAGCCAAAGCGGTCACAGCCCCGGCGTAGGACGACTGCCGAGGCCGCGCGGGCGCGGCGGCGGGCGCACTGATGTGCGCCACCAGCTGCTCGTCGGTGAAGTCAGTGCTTCGAGCCGCGGCCAGCGCGGCCCCCCGTGCGACCGTCACCTGGGCCATGGTTTGCGCGAAAACCGGTACTGGCAAAGCTTTTTCGAGCTGCCATGAGAATCCATCGATGTCGCTGTCCGCACCGATGACAACCACCCCGCCCGGGCGCCATCCATTGCGTTCGAACATTCCGGTCAGCCAGCAAGTCAGCCCGTCGAAGCCGCCGCGCACGTGTTTGACGGCCGTTTGCGTCTCGCCGTCATGGGTATCGACCATGACGACAGTCGCCCAGTCATGCTCGAGAATGCAGACGGCGGTCTGCTCGTAGCCGACGACGGGTGCGATAGCCCGAGCCAGGGTCTCGACGGCCTCGAGCAACCGAACCGGCACGATGTTGTCAAAACCTGCATCGGTCAATGCTTCCAACAGCAGTGCGGCCTGCGCGGACGCTTCGTCGTTCCAGGTCACTCCGATGACACGCAGATGATGATTACTCGCGGCCGCCATCGCGTCGACCCGCAACACCTCGTCTGCCACCTGCTCTGCGGTACTCACGGCAAGGACGCCGCGGCCGGCGCGCAGCGCCAACTCCTGGTGGTCCAGGATGGTGCCGTCTGCGCCATGCCCTTCAGCGAGGACCCACCCGACGGTGGTCGGCGTCACTGATAGCCCTAGTACCGTGTCCAAATTTGCACCTCAATCATCCCCGGACCTTCGACGCCCTCACCCGCACCGGCGCACCATGAAGCTCCTGGTGCAGTGGTTCGTGAGAGCCGGAACGGACCGGGATCGCGTGGTCTCCATCGGCTTGCTCCGTGAAAGCCTACGCGGTCAACGCAAGTTCGGCTGCCCCGGCCCAAAATCACCAGACAAACTCACAGATGACAAGCAGCGAGGCGCTGCATCGTGCCCCGCCCGCCGGGCTTGGTTGTCCGATGCACTGCCTGCACGTAGCGGTTTTGAGTCTGCTCATCATCAAAAACACGTGGTAGAACGCGTTATCGATAACCGTGTCGAACTGGTTGTCGAATCCGTCCGTAGGCGACCAACTGCTGTACCGCCGACTGTGTTCCGCCGATGTCCCAGGGCCTCAATGCGGGCACACCCGCGACGGATTGCTCGGTGCGGTAGAGCTTCTTGAAAGTGGGTCGGCCATTTCGATTAGGCGTGCTTTGTACCTTACGCCGTATGCCGCCCGCTCCCCTGGCTCCAGCGCGTTGCGCCGCGTTGCTGCCTGCTGTTTTCCGGGTGGAAAGTCACCGTGAAGGCGTGGTGTGGACGCCTGTGCGACCTTTGCGGTCGTCTTATCAAAGTTGCTGAATTCGCTGCGGAAACCGATACGAAACTGAGATGACTTTGCGTCCCAATCGACATTCAGCCTATTAACACGGTAAATTCCTGCCGAGAGCACACGACCACATACGACAAGGGGCGCGGGTATGACAGACGTGAGCGAGAAGATCCGGGCCTGGGGGCGCCGGCTTTTGGTCGGTGCGGCAGTGGCTGTCACCCTGCCGGGCCTGATCGGTCTTGCCGGCGGCGCGGCGACCGCGGGGGCGTTCTCGCGCCCGGGTCTGCCGGTCGAATACCTGCAAGTGCCGTCTGGGGCGATGGGCCGCAGTATCAAGGTCCAATTCCAGAGCGGCGGAGACGGCTCCCCCGCTGTGTACCTGCTCGACGGGCTGCGGGCACAAGACGACTACAACGGCTGGGACATCAACACCCCCGCGTTCGAGTGGTACTACAAGTCGGGCCTGTCGATCATCATGCCGGTCGGCGGGCAGTCCAGCTTCTACGCCGACTGGTACCGGCCGGCGTGTGGCAAGGCCGGCTGCTCGACCTACAAGTGGGAGACGTTCGTTACCAGCGAGCTGCCACAATGGCTGTCGGCCAACAGGAGTGTCAAGCCGACCGGCAGCGCCGCGGTCGGCATCTCTATGTCGGGCTCGGCATCATTGATCCTGGCCGCCTACCACCCGCAGCAGTTTATCTACGCCGGCTCGCTGTCGGCTCTGATGGACCCCTCCCAGGGGATGGGGCCCAGCCTGATCGGCCTCGCGATGGGTGACGCCGGTGGCTACAAGGCCGGGGACATGTGGGGACCGTCGAGTGACCCGGCCTGGCAGCGCAACGACCCGACCTTGCAGATCCCGAAGCTGGTCGGCAACAACACCCGGCTGTGGATCTACTGCGGTAACGGCACGCCGTCGGAGTTGGGCGGGGCCAATATGCCCGCCGAGTTCCTGGAGAACTTCGTGCGCAGCAGCAACCTGAAGTTCCAGGACGCCTACAACGCAGCCGGTGGCCACAACGCCGTGTTCAACTTCAATGCCAACGGAACTCACAGCTGGGAGTACTGGGGAGCCCAGGTCAACGCGATGAAGCCTGATCTGCAGAGCAGCTTGGGCGCTACCCCGGGCGGCGGCGGATAACCCCTGCCCCGCCGGAGGTCGCTACTGCGCTTGACAACCCCGTCAGGCGCAGTTGCGCGTTAGGGCCCTTTTAGCGGCGGGCCAGTCAACCGGTCCTACTGAATTGGCCGGTGATATCGATCCACGTTGTCGTGTCGTTGCGGTGATCATTCATGTTCCGGCACTGACCGTAGACACGTAGGACGCCCAGGTTCGGGTCATCGCTTTGGCGGTAAATGATCACTGTGACGGCATCCTTGGAGAAGGTCTTGGCGAACGCGTGGTCATTGGGCGGCAGGCCTTCGGTCCAGCCATGGGTAACCAGCGTTGCCGCGATTGTCGGAAAGTAGGTGTAGGCCCGGGCTGCAGCGGGCAGCGCGAAGGTCAGGTAGATCACGCCTTGATATGGCGGGTCGATCCGGTCTTTGCAGGACATCAACAAGTAGCCTGCCGACGCCGTCTGCAGTCCGGTCAGGATGGCGACTTGTTTGGCCGACTCGACCACCTGAGCCTCGGTCTGATCGTCAGTGACCGGATTGACGGGATGGTCGAGGGCGTCAGAGGGCGTCGAATGGAGGCGACCCACCAATAGGAAAGCTCCACCCAGCAGCAGCGACACCGCCAGCGCGGCAGCGATCAGCGCGCGAACCGGCCTCGAGCGCAACCATTCTCCGCGTCTGCCGCCGGACTTGGTGGGGCGGCGATTCTCAGCATTCCAAGACATCAGCAACATCGGGACGAAATCGGCTTGGCCTCGACACGGCCGTGCAGCCAGGCTAACTCGGAAGGAAGCGATACCGGAAAGTCCCGGATATTTCTAGTTCGGCCGTCCAGGCCAGAATCAGGTCAGAATCATGGCCATGAACAGCACAAACAGTCGACCCGGCCGCCACGCCGCCGTGGTTGTGTCGTCCGGCCTGGTCGGTGGGCTGGCGGTGCTGGTTGCAACGCTGGTGGCAACGCCGGCGCGAGCCGATAGCGCCAGCCCGCTCACCGAGTTGGTCGACGCCGCCGCACAGCGGTTGGAAGTCGCTGAGCCGGTGGCCGCCTTCAAATGGAGTGCTCATAGCGCCATTGAGGATCCCGGCCGCGTCCAGCAAGAACTCGCCAAGTTGGGCGCCGATGCCAGCGCCGAACACGTCGACGCGAATTACGTCACCCAGGTCTTTTGGTGACCAGATCAACGCCACCGAGGCAATCGAATACAGCCGGTTCGCGGATTGGAAGCTCAACCCGCAGGGCGTGCCGGCTGTTCGCCGGACCTGTCGGTGTCGCGGTCGGCGATCGATGCGCTCAACCAAACGATGCTGACTCAGATCGTGGCCAACTGGGACCTGTTGCATTCGCCGGCGTGCGCCGGGCAGCTCGACGTCGCCAGGAGCGGCGTCATGCGGGCTCGTCAGCTCGACGGCCTTTATCAACAAGCCCTTTCATCGGCGACTCAGTCGTATTGCCAGGGCTAATTTATTCATTTCTCACCAATTTCTAAAGCTTTCATTCGGCTGCTGATGGAGCCGATTTCGGCTGATAGACGGCCTATCTCGCGAGATTTTCGAATGGGTAACGCTTTAGACACGCCCGGCGAAATGCTTGACATGAGAAAAGTCTGCAAGGCTCTCGTCAAGTCCGCCATGGTGGGCGGGATCGTTGCAGCCTCGATAGCTTCGTCCACCGGTGTGGCGAACGCCGCCCCCGTAACCCCTAACTGGGACGCTATCGCGCAATGCGAGTCCGGTGGCAACTGGCACGCCAACACCGGAAACGGCGAATACGGTGGACTGCAATTCAAGCCAGGCACCTGGGCCGAATACGGCGGTGTCGGCAATCCGGCGGCCGCATCCAGGGAGCAGCAAATCGCGGTGGCCAACCGGGTTTTCGCCGAGGAGGGGGTGGAGCCATGGCCGAAGTGCGGCGCCGAATCGGGCCTTCCGATCGCGTGGTATTCGCACCCCGCACAGGGCATCAAGCAGATCATCAACGGGATCATTCAGGCAAGCATTCCGCACTGATGATCAACCGCGTCTGCGGTCATCCGGGGTGACCCAGGGCAAGCATGTGTTTGGATCAGGCCATGGAAGGTTCGGCCACTGTTCATATGGCGGCGCCCGCGGACAAGATCTGGGATCTGATCGCAGATGTCCGCAACACCGGACGGTTCTCCCCGGAAGTCTTTGAGGCCGACTGGCTGGGCGATGCGACCGGCCCCGCCCTCGGCGCCAAATTCCGCGGTCACGTTCGGCGCAACGAGATCGGGCCGGTTTATTGGACGACGTGCAAAGTGACCGCGTGCGAACCCGGCCGTGAGTTCGGCTTCGCGGTTCTCCTGGGCGACAGAGCGGTGAACAACTGGCACTACCGATTGGCACCTAGCGGTGATGGCACCGACGTGACCGAGTCATTTCGACTGACCCCGGCACCGTGGCTCGGCGTGTATTGGCTGTTTGGCGGCTTTCTGCGTAAGCGACGCAACATCCGTGATATGACCAAGACGCTGAACCGCATCAAAGACGTGGTCGAGGCGAACTGACAGGAAAGGCTCACATGCCGGGCGTCGTCAAATCGGTCTTCATCACTGGCGCCGGCAGTGGCATGGGCCGCGAGGGAGCAAAACTCTTCCATACCAAAGGTTGGCGAGTGGGTGCGGTGGACCGCAACGAGGACGGCCTGGCGACGCTGAAACAGGAACTGGGTGGCCTTCGGCTGTGGACCCGCGCCGTCGACGTGACCGACAAGGCGGCCCTGGACGGCGCCCTTGCTGACTTCTGTGCCGGCAATACCGGCGGTGGGCTCGACATGATGTGGAACAACGCCGGCGTCGGCGAATCCGGCTGGTTCGAGGATGTGCCTTACGAAGCCGCGATGCGCGTCGTCGAGGTGAACTACAAAGCGGTGCTGACCGGCGCCTACGCCGCACTGCCCTACCTCAAGAAAACTCCCGGCAGTCTGATGTTCTCGACGTCGTCTTCGTCGGGCACCTACGGCATGCCGCGCATCGCGGTCTACTCGTCGACCAAGCACGCGGTCAAAGGATTGACCGAGGCGCTGAGCGTGGAATGGCAACGACATGGTGTGCGGGTCGCCGACGTGCTACCCGGTCTGATCGACACCGCCATCCTCACCACAACGACCAACCACTCCGATGACGCCGGGCCGACGATGTCCGCCGAAGAGATCCGCGCCGGCGCGCCCAAGAAGGGCATGTTCCGGCTGATGCCCGCGACCAGCGTGGCCGAGGCGGCGTGGCAGGCCTACCACCACCCGAGGCGGTTGCATTGGTACGTGCCCAAGAGCATTCGCTTGATCGACCTGCTCAAGGGTCTGAGCCCGGAGTTTGTGCGAGGTCGCATCGTCAAATCCCTACCCGCGCTGATGCCAAAACAGCAGTAGAGGAGGTGAACTGGTGCGGAACCCGTTGCTCGCAGTTGCTTTCGTCGTCGTTGCCAGCGTCGCGGGGTGCGCGGAGGCCCAGACAACGCCCCGAAACGGCGCCCGTCTGACCATCGACGGCGCCACTCACACGACGCGTCCTCCTGCGTGCAGCCAAGACCAGTCGTACCGGACCATCGACATCCGCGACCACGACGGCCAGGTTGAAGCGGTAGTGCTGCTCAGTGGTTACCGGGTCATCCCCCAGTGGGTGAAGATCCGCAACATCGACGGGTTCACCGGCAGCTTCTGGGAAGGCGGGGTGGGAGACGCGCACGCAGACGTGACCAGTAGCGCGTACACCATCACCGGCAGCGCCTACGGCATCAACAGCAGCAATCCCAACAAAGTGATCACCACAGACTTCAAGATCATCGCTGAGTGCTGAAGCCGCTAAGGGGTCCGGCCTAGGCTTGGTGAAGACCACCTGCGACCCGTTCGATGGAGGACCCGTGAGGGAGAGATTGCACTGGCTTGCAATGCACGGGTTCATCCGGGGCGTCGCGGCGATCGGGGTCCGGCGGGGTGACGTACAGGCCAGGCTGATCGCTGATCCGGCGGTGGCCGCCAACCCGATGCCGTTTTATGACGAACTACGGGCCCTGGGCCCGCTGGTGAAAGGCCGCGTCGCCTATCTGACTGCCGACCACGTACTCGCCCATGAGCTGCTGCGATCCGACGACTTCCGGGTGCTGATGTTCGGAGCCAATTTGCCAGCACCGATGCGATGGCTAGAGCGCCGCACTCGCGACGATCTTTTGCATCCGCTGCGTGCACCGTCGTTGCTGGCCGTCGAGCCGCCGGACCACACCCGCTACCGCAAGACGGTGTCGGCGGTGTTCACTTCCAGGGCGGTCGCCGCATTGCGTGATCGAGTCGAGCAGACCGCGGCCGATCTGTTGGATCAGCTGGCCGACCAGTCCAGCGTCGTTGACATCGTGGGACGGTATTGCTTGCAACTTCCGGTCGCGATCATCAGCGACATCTTGGGGGTGCCCGAGCAAGACCGGCGGCGCGTCCTGGAGTTCGGTGAGCTGGCCGCGCCGAGTCTAGACATCGGATTGCCGTGGCGGCAGTACCGGAGCGTGCAGAAAGGTATCGCTGGGTTCGACCTCTGGCTCGCCGACCACCTGCGGCAATTGCGGCGTGCCCCAGCTGACAATTTGATGAGCCAGTTGATTCAGATGGCTGAAAGCGGTTCTGCCGAAACGCATCTCAACGAGACCGAACTGCAGGCGATCGCAGGGCTGGTGTTGGCCGCCGGGTTCGAGACCACGGTGAACCTGTTGGGCAACGGGATTCGGATGTTCCTGGACACGCCTGAGCATCTGGACACGTTGCGCCAACGTCCCGAGTTGTGGCCCAACGCCGTTGAAGAGATCCTGCGGCTGGACTCACCGGTGCAGCTCACCGCGCGGGTGGCACTCAACGACGTCGAGGTGGCGGGCAGGCAGATCAAACGTGGCGAGTTGGTGGTGGTCTATCTGGCCGCGGCCAACCGGGATCCGTCCGTGTTCCCCGATCCCCACCGCTTCGACATCGAACGGCCCAATGCCGGAAGGCATCTCGCGTTCTCTGGTGGCCGGCACTTCTGTCTGGGGGCCGCTCTTGCGCGTGCGGAGGGCGAAGTCGGGCTGCGAACGTTGTTCGACCGTTTTCCCGACGTGCGGGCGGCGGGTACCGGAACCAGGCGGGATACCCGGGTGCTGCGCGGTTGGTCGACGCTGCCGGTGGCCTTGGGGCCGGCGCGGTCGATGGCTCCGGTCGAGAGCTAGGGGTCCTCACCGGGCGAGTTTCTTCGCCACCGAGGCGAACTGAACGCGACGATGATCACCGCGGGCAAGGTACCGCCCGCATATTTGACGAACCGTGCAGGGGATGGGCCAGTGCCGTATGACGGCTGGAGCGCAGTAGAGGAGGGCGGTGTTTTGATGGTGTCGGACAACAACATCGTGCCGTTGTTTCGGCCAACCCAGAACGGGACGGCGACAGCGAGATCGCAAACCAGTTGCCCCGACTGTAGCGCGCGGGGCGAATCTTGCCCGTACGACGATGCCACCGAGTATCGCCGGTGACGGCGATGGATATCCACGATCACATCGAAGCTCGCATGCTCCGTCTATGCCTCGCGTATGACGCGGCGGGAGGCAACCGAGACACGCTCGATGCGACTTTGGACAGTTTCACCGAGTGTCCCGACTGCTCCGCGAACGTCATCCTCGAACTCGTCCACACCCTGAACGGTGTGCTCGACAACATGTGTTATGGCGACTGGCGTAAAGCTATGCAGGTTCGGCTGGCTGAACTACTCGATGAGATGGCCGAACGTTGAACACAAGACGTGGATACCGCAGCACGCCTCCTCCTTTGGGCGGTGCGCGAATCCACCAGGGCGCGCGCAGGTGCCGTCCTTCGCCTGCGCGTGCCCTGCCCCTTTGAGGTGAACCGATGCCTAAATCTGTCCTGTTGACGCCCGAACTGGCTCAGCGATGGATCAACGACGAACTGACAAGCGCGCAGACTACGACACCAGGGTGTACTCGCGCCTGTACGTGGACGGTGCGGCGGTGCTCGATGACGTGGGCTCACCTCACGCTCGAAAACACTTTGCCACTCGCAGCCTTGACAACCGGCACGTTTGCGCAAAATCGAACGGTCGGAAGCTCACTCCACCTACGCTGCTGGGTGTGGACAAGAAACGTCAGCTCTACTACGGCGACAACCTGGAGATCTTGCGTACATGCATACCCGATAACTCGGTAGACCTCTGCTACATAGATCCGCCGTTCAACTCAAAGCGTAATTATTTTCAAATTTACAATAACATTGGCGGCGAGGATAAAGCACAAGCGGCGGCTTTTGTGGATACGTGGGAGTGGGGCGAAGAAGCGAACAATGGGTATGACTACATCACTGACATCCGAAATCTACAAAACGGGGTGTTCACTGAGCAGACCGTCGAACTAATTCGAGGACTTCGTAAAGTGCTCGGTGCTGGGGCACTGCTCGCCTACCTTGTCCATATGGCACTTCGTATTCGCGAGATACATCGAGTACTGAAACCCACCGGCTCCTTTTATCTGCATTGTGACCCCACTGCATCGCACTATCTGAAGCTCATACTCGATAGCGTTTTCTGCACTTGTGGGGGCGATTTTATAAATGAGATCATCTGGTCGTACAAATCCGGCGGAGCATCAAAGCTACACTTTGCGCGGAAGCACGACGTAATTCTTTTCTATGCCAAAAGCGTGAAAAGTAAGACATTTAATGTGCTTAAAGAGAAGTCGTGCAATCGCGAACTCAAACCTTATCGCTTCAAAGGCGTTGAGGAATTTAACGACAATATCGGTTGGTACACCATGATCAACATGACCGACGTATGGCGGATCAACATGGTTGGTCGAACGTCGCAAGAAAGACTGGGGTACCCCACGCAGAAGCCAAGGGGTGGGAGACGCGCCAAAATAAATGCTCTCACTTTGAGATTATTTTTTGGTTGGTCGGCCACCGCGCAAGACTCTGCACACGTCGCCCGCTGGTTGCGGCGCCGCCAGGCCTTTTTCTTGCGGCGCCGGCCGCCCACCCTCGGCGGGCCCGCCCGTTACTTCGAACGGCGCCGCGGGGTCGGCGGTTGCTTATCCATCGACCGCCGGCCCGCGGTGTAGGCGGCATGGCCGGCCACGACCGCGTCCTTAGCCGGATCCAGCGGGTGGGCCACCGAGGGCCTCGTCGGCCCGTCGAGCCCGTCGAGCAAGTCGGCGGCCTCCAGCAGCGCCGCGGCGAACCGACGTGCGGTGGCGGCGTCCATACCACCGCGCGGCGGTTCGCTGTAGAAGACCCGCGAGTCCGTACGGATCATCTGTCCCCCGACACAATGATCCTCGCAGGCCACCCACACCTGCCACGGGCCGATGTACCAATCCACGACCATGCACCCGACGGGCCGATGCCAGAACAAGATCGGCTGGGCGTCCGGGCACCAGTCGGGTGGTTGGGGTGCGGGGCCGACGTCGGTCATGTTCTTGTCCATGCTTGCCATCCTTTCGCTTGGCTGGTCCCTAAGATAATCGGTGCTACAGCACTGCCGAATCCGAGCATTTCAGCACGTCAGAGTACAGCTTTGGGCTAGGTCAGGATGGCCAGTTCCTCGGGAACCCGTTTCCCCAGGATCGGGGTCCGTACGATCACGCCAGCCCGGGGCCGTTCGTGGCTCTACGCGAAACTGGTGGCCTCCGTTTTGGCGGCATCAGGGGCGAGTTACATCAGATCGGGACGTGAATGCGGCCCTCGCTGGTGTAGTAGCCGGCCGGGCGCAGCAGTTGCGAGCCCGAGGAGTGATTGGCACCGTATTGCCAGCGGCGCATCGCGGATCGGCTCAAAAACATCGTTTGAACTGGGGTTTTGTGTGGTGCGCGATACTGGGATTGAACTAGCGCACACTGCTGCTTGCGCACGCACAGCGTAGTCGTGGCGTGCGACGACAAATGGCGATAAGCGCTAGTTGTGCGCGGGCTCCCGTTCGGTCAGGTCTACGACCGGCGCGCCGGGAGCGTTCGCCTTGACCGACTCGATGCCCTTCTCGGCACTCGCCTTGGTCTCGTAGCCCTGGCTGGATGCGATGATCTTTCCGTTGGCTGCCTTGAGGCGGAACCGGAACGCGCCGCTTTTGTCCTTGAACAGCTCAAACCTCCCTGCCGTCAGGGGAGGCGTTGGGGGATTCGGTCCGTCGTCCCGCTCTACATTTGAGGCGGTCTCGGGCGTTGAATCGTTTCCCCGTGTTGAATCGTTTGCGGGCGGTGAGGCTGCCCCGGGAGGGGCTGTCGGTGGTGACTCGTGACGATTCTTATAAAGCCAATAGAAAACCGTTGAATAATACTTAAGCTTCTTCAGCGGATCGCGTTTCCCTTTCATTCTCATTACTTTTGTCATCTCGGCGTTGCTGCCAAAATAACCTTTGCGGAGGCGGCCAAGGCCCTCGTAGTCGTGATTGGTCGCAGCACGTTCCCAAATTCGGCCGTTCGCATCTTGGAAACCCACCCAATACGTGATCGGGCCGTCGTACCCCACGCCGTACTCCTGGTGATCTTCGGGCACGGTAATCTCGGCTTCCTCGCCAGGCTCAATGAACCTTGGAACGTCGCCGCTAATCTGCACTCCACCACGACCGGCATATCCGATGAAGTCTTTTTTATGCAGATCCTTAAGAGGTCTGGGAGCATACCAAGTCATGGGTGCTCCGGTAGGTTTCCACGTGCCGTACTGAGGCAAGGTGAATGTGACGGGAAAGGTTTTGTTTCGGTTCCGCAACAATGCTTCCTTTACAGTCATTTCAATCCACAGTAGATAAAGTCCGCCTATGCGTCTGTCAGAGTCATTTAAAGATCTTTATTGAACGAGTCTGCCCGAATAGCCCACCGCTAAGTTGTGCCCGCACCCGTCTTGCTTGCGCGTATTTAGCATTGCGCACCGTCGCCGCGTAGGTGATCGCCGCGATTAGAGCCGCTAAGCCTGTAGATATTGCCTCGGTCCAATTGGCAGCGTTTCCCCATATGTCTACATCAAACACCGGATTACGACCTTTACTGTGCAAGATTGTCCTCGAACTTTTGCAGAATAATAACGTTCAAAATCCCCATGGTAAATGTCGACCGTCTCGGTATTTCTGGGTTCAGGCGTATCGGTGCAGCGGCTTGTTCCAGGGGTAAACGTTCCAGCCGAGGTCGATTGAGCGGGCGTAGTGGTGTTACTGCCGCACGCAGTAACGCCGATCACAGAGGCTGCCGCCGCCGCAGCAGCGGTAAGAATCTGCATTGTCTCGCGGGGGATCTCGCCCCACCCTCCCCGGCAGGATCGGTTCATGACAGCGGGCACAGTCGACGTCGCCGGCTTCAACCAATGGACGCCATGCCGCGCGTAGTGCGAGGTGATCAGCACCGTAGCCGCGCTCGGTGGTGGTGCCGCGAGCATTCCACTGCCGACGCCGGCAAGGCACACATCGGCCACTGCGATCCGTGGTCAATGCTCGGGTGGGACAGGGCAGGCCATCGGCGCCCATGCAAGGCTTGGGGAGGGTCATAGGTGAGCTCAACTTTATGGCGTTGGAAACCTCACTGTGACGGTGGTTCCGGTTCCTGGGGGCCGAGACGCTCCCAGTGGAGGTAGCCGACGACTGTGGTCTCACAGGGTCGGTCGGGATAGGCGCCGCAGCAGGTGGGACCGATCAATCCTGCTGATGCGGTCTGCCCGACTGGAATCCGTGTTTGCTCAATAACTTCGGACATGGATGGTATGGAATTTAGTGCTGAACCTGTCTGTGGCTGGTCTTATGCTGGGTAAATGAATCCACAACAGGGCGGCGAGCTGGGTGTTGGGCAGCCGTGGATCCGCTGACCGGTAGGCCCCCTCCACGGCAACCGGCTCCGCGCCGCGCCCGGTTTTCCTGGACAGCATTGATCGCCGCCGTTTTGGCAGCGGCAGCGCTGGTGATGGCCGTAATCGCCCTCATACGGCCAACCCCGGCAGCTATACCCGCGTCGGCGCCCATCACCACGACACCGGCGCCGGCCCCGATTCCTCCCGTATCAATAACGTCCGCTGTCGCTACCAGCGGCACGGGTCAGAATCAGGTTGTATCACTGTCGATTCCGGCGAATACGTTAGCAGTGGGAACAACCTTCGCAATTAAAGCGTTCGGCGTGCAAAACGCCACCGCCGCCACTGCTGTTAACTTCCAAATACATCTCGGACCCAACAACACCACCAGCGACCCGGTCGTGTCCACCAGTGGCAAGGCCGTGGCGGCCAACGGCGGTATCGCCACTGACGGGATGCTGACCATTCGCACCACAGGCAGCGGCGGCACCACGATAGCTGGGATTCTCAACACCGTTACAGACGGCGCCACCACGTCAACGACGACAACCACACAGATAGTGGATACCACCGCCAACAACTTCCTGACCCTGTCCGTTTCAACGTCGGCCGGTGTGCACACCATCGAAGTCGCCGCCATCTCTGTCGTGAAAGCATAAAGGCGACTGAATGAACACCCTCATCAACTTCCTCATCCAAACCCTCAACACCCTCACCAAACCACCCCAACCCACCCCCATCATCGGCGTCCGCGTCTACTGAACCGTCCCGGGTTTTATGCACACCTTCCTTTGAGGGAAGGATGGCGCGATGGCGATCAGGTACGACGAGAACACCAAGGCCAGGGCGGTGCGGCTGGTCCGCGAGCACGTCGGTGACTACCAGACCGAGTGGGCGGCGATCAAGGGGATCGCGGGCAGGTTGGGGATGAGCGCAGAGACACTGCGCAGGTGGGTGCGCCAGGCTGAGATCGATGCTGGTGAGGCGGCGGGCGTGTCGAGCGAGGAGAAGCGGGAGCTGCGCGAGCTGCGCCGCAAATGCAAGGAGCTCGAGTCCACGGTCGAAATACTCAAGGCCGCAACAACTTTCTTTGCGCGGGAGTGCGACCCGCGACACCACTGATCTGCGCGTTCATCGACACCCACCGCGAGGAGTTCGGGGTCGTACCGATCTGCCGGGCACTGGCCGTGCACGGAGTGCAGATCGCCCCGCGCACCTACTGGGCGCACCGCGCGACAGCGCCGTCAAAACGGGCGCTGTGGGACACCACGATCACCGAAATCCTCGCCGGCTACTACGAACCCGGTTCCGACGGCAAACGCCCGCCGGAATGCCTGTACGGCAGCCTGAAAATGTGGGCGCACCTGCAGCGGGAGGGTATCCCGGTGGCGCGGTGCACGGTGGAACGGATCATGCGGGCCAATGGCTGGCGCGGGGTGACCCGCGCTCGGCGCATACCACGCACCACCGAACCGGATCCGGCCGCGGCCCGCGCGCCAGACCTGGTGGGCCGGCAGTGGCGGGTTTCGGCGCCAAACCTGCTGGTCGTCGCCGACTTCACGTACGTGCCTATGACCTGCGGGTTCGGCTACACCGCGTTTGTGGTCGATGCTTACGCCGGGCTGATCCCCGGCTGGGAGTGCTCGCTGACCAAGGACACCGGCTTCGTCGAACGCGCGCTGCGCTACGCAGCGGAGTTCCGCCTCCGCCAAGGTCATCCGTTCGACGATGCAATCCATCACAGTGACGCCGGAAGTCAGTACACTGCAATCCATTACGGCGAGACACTGATGCTGGCCGGGCTAATCCCATCGGTTGGGACGGTCGGTGATGCCCTCGATAATGCGTTGTGCGAGACGACGATCGGGCTCTACAAAACGGAGTGCGTCCGCGAGGGTTCGCCGTTTCGCAGCGGGCCGATACGCACCCTGGCCGACCTGGAGAACATCACGTCGGCGTGGGTGAGTTGGTACAACGAGCACCGGCTCATGCACCGACTTCGGCGGATCCCACCCGCAGAAGCCGAGGCCGAGTACTACGCGCGGCTGCAAGCCGGCAACCCCATCGGCCGTCCGTAGGTCCGGCGTCGCGGCGGGGTGCGCCACCGAACGCCAATGCGGCCCGGCAGACTCAGAGCTCGTGGCGGAGTTGTTGATCGCGGTCAACCCGGACGAAGACTCCCGGCTGCCGTTGTTGCTGCGGGTCCCGCTCGCTGGCGGTGACCTGCTGTTCCGCACGTCGGGGACCTGGCCGCGGGAAAAGGCTTTGTTCGCCTACCCGGTACCGCTGGACGAGTGGCCCGCCGATCCGGTGATCGTCGAACGAGTGCCGTTGCGGTCGTGTCGTCGGCGCGGCGCGGCGATCGACGTGATCGCCGAGCGGTCCCGGCACAACCGCTCCCAGCTCGTGTTCACCCAGGCTCGGGGCCGGGACGTGGTGTTTTGGCAGTCGCCGCGCACCCGCAAGCAGGCGCGCCCGAATGTGCGCACCCCGACCGCCCGCGCCTACGGCATCGAGGACCTGCAGATCGTGGTCGACAGCCACGAGCAGTACGCCTACCGGTTCGCAACCCAGCACGTCACCACGGTGAAGCGGGCGCTGCCATGCGGGGACTATGGGATCGTCGTCGATGACAAGCTTGTCGCCAGCGTGGAGCGCAAGTCACTGGTCGATCTGATCGCTAGCCTCACCGGCGGGAAGCTGCGTTACCAAGTCGGCGACCTGGCCGCGCTCCCGCGTGCGGCGGTGGTGATCGAGGACCGCTACTCGCAGCTGTTCAAGCTCGACCGCGTGCGCCCCGCTGTGGTCGCGGACGGACTCGCCGAGTTGCAGATCCGCTGGCCGAACGTGCCCGTCGTGTTCTGCGAGACCCGCCAGCTCGCCGAGGAATGGACCTACCGATTCCTCGCCGCCGCCCACGCCTGGGCGATCACCGAACAGGCTGCTCGCAACGCATCTCACCCATCGCGGTCGGCATCGTCGAAATCGATAAGCCCGCATCGCTGGCACCGCCCACCGCGCAGGTCCGCGCCTGGGCCCGCAGCGCTGGGTTGCCGGTACCCGATCGCGGGCGGCTCCGGCCCGAGATCTGGGCTGCCTGGCACGACGCCAACCCGCCGAACCGAACCTAGCGCCCACGGCCCCGTACTATGCTCCACCACCAGATCGGGAAGCACACCGGTCACACGAAAAGAGGTGTGCATCAAACCCGGGATGTTTCAGTACCGCAACGACACCGACACCGAAACACCCTGCGAACTCATCCACCTCGGCATCGATCACAACGGCATCGACCAATGGGAAATCGCCGGCACGCGATAGCGCTCTCCCGAAACTCATCAGTGACACGCAGGATTGGATCGGACGAGTGCAGCCGATCCTCGATCAGCATCCAGCTTGGGCGCGTATCGCGGCCCATTGCACATCTGCGACCAGCTTGGCGTGAAATGGTAGCGACGGGCGCGCCGGCGAGCATGCCTCACCGGCAGTTTTCGATAGCGATTGTGGGGGGCTCGTGGCCTCTCACGGATCCCGTGAATTTTTCAGAGGTCAGCAGAAGGCGTGTCGGGGTTTGCCAGCCCCAAGATACCGGCATGTACACGGCTCGCGTTTCGCCTGGTCAAACCCGTTCACGCACACCACAATGCACAGAACTACCGCCCGCGAATATTGCGAATTGCCAGGCCTATCCGATCGCTTTACTACTGAGTTCTTCGCTGTGGTAGAGCTCGTCACCGGCGGGTGTTCGGGCTACGCAGCCGCGGGTTTTGGCCCACCAGTCGTTGTGCACCAGCTGATAGCCGTGGCTATCCGCCCACTCGTGACAATCCTGGCTGACACCCCAAAATCCACGAATGAGCGCTCCGCAGATCCCGGCCAAGAATGCGACGAGTGCAATCGCGATCAGAATCTTTAGCCGTCGGGTTAGCACGGAATTGCCCTGCCGATCATTATCCGGTGAGGTAGCGGCCGAACCAGTCCAGCAGCCGCCGCCATGCGTCGGCTGCCGCGGCGGCGTTGTAGCGGGGGCCGGTGTCGTTGAAGAACGCATGGTCGGCATTGGGTTCGACAACCAAGTCGTTGACCAGCCCGGCTCGATCGAGTGCCGCCTTGGCCGCCGATTCGGACGCGGTCACGCGGGTGTCCAGGGCTCCATAGATACCCAGCACGGCGGCCTTGGATCCGGCGAAGTCGGGGTTGGCGGGTAACGGCCCGTAGAACGGAACCGCGGCCGACACTCCCAGCGCGCCCGAGGTCAGCAGTTGCCACACCAGCCCACCGCCGAAGCAGAAGCCGACCACGGCGACTTTCTGCCCCGGAGCACGTAGCCGCAGTTCCGCGACACCGGAGTTCAGGTCGTGTGTGAACTGTTCCGGCGGGATCGTGCCCAAGGCCGCGGTGGCCTCCGCCGGATCCTGGAAGGTGGCCGTCCCGCCTTTCTCGGACAACAGGTCGATGGCCAGCGCCGAATACCCGGCCCCGGCAAGACGGCCGGCCACCGACCGCACCCAGTCGTTCAATCCCTTGTTCTCGTGGATGACCAGCACGCCGCCCTTGGAATTGGCCGCTTGGGCCCACGCGGCCTGCAGCTGGCCTTGCGGACCCGGCCAGGTGATCGGCTCCGTCGGCAGCGCATTGGCCATACCCGGCGGCTGCAACGAGGTGGCGGCCGCAGACGGGACCGTCGGACCTGCGGGAGCTTGGGCCGGGTTCTGCTGTTTGGCGCAGGCCGCGATGAGCACGGTGGCCGCAACAGTGTCCACGCCGAGCAGAGCCAGCCGTCTCATGGCTTCGCGTCTGGTCAGCAGACCGTCGACGTAGTCGGTCGCAACCTCCTCGGCGATGTAGCGCTGTAACGGGGTCACGTGAGCGAGTATGCGCCGAAAAGCTTTGCCGGTGGCAGCCAAGGAGCCGATCCGAACGGGTTGACACCCGTGCGGCGACCGAGTGTTATGGCGGCTGTGACAGACGACTCCACGATCGCGGTCCGGGATGCTGTACTCGGGCTGTGGCAAGCACTTTCGCTGCGGGATTGGGATGCGGTCAAGACGTTCTTGTCGGACGACTGCATCTACGTCGACATGCCGGTTGGCCCGACGTTGGCGGCACGCGGCCCCGACGACATCGTCAAGCGGCTCAAGGTCGGGCTCGAGCCGCTGGCCGGCTACCAGAATCACGACGGTGTGCTGGTGTCCAACGGCTCTGACGCGATGTACGAACACTCCGAGACCTGGACGTTCACGACAGGCGAGCAAGGCGTACTGAGATTCGTCACGGTTCACCGAGTAGTCGATGGGAAGATCGCCCGCTGGAAGGACTACTGGGATATGGCGGGCCTCACGAGCTTCGCCCCTTCCGGCTGGTTAGAGGGCCTTTCCACGGCTGACACTTCGTGGATCTTCGACGCGACGGGGATGGTCTGAGCCGGTTGTCGCGCGCCTATCGACGGCGAATCCGGAGTTAGCTAGGAAGGCCCTTCCGGTCGGCTCGTTAGCTCTCGCCCCGGCGTTACCCCGGCGTCCGCGCGACCGCCCCTACCCCAGCCTCGTGGCGTGGCCGACGCCTTCGAGAAGGCATCGTCGATTCACAGAAGTCACAGCGGTATCATTAGCCCCTATATACACCACGACAAAGAAAAAAGCGTGCATTTACACCGGCGTGTCATCCACAACTCGTCGGTAACTTCCGGCAGACTGACGCCCGGTCGCTCGAAGGAGGGCGAACGGAAGTGTGCACCCCAACGCCCGTTCTGCCGCAATCGTGGAAAAGACAAGGATACAACAATGTTTGATGCGCACGTGTTGAAAGTGCTCATCGCCACGCCGGGCGACACCGGCGAAGAAGTGGACGCCATCGAGAAAAGCCTCCACGGCTGGAACCGCCGCCGTGCCGAGGCCGAGGGCGTGATATTGCTCCCGCGCCACTGGAAGTCGGATACTGTCCCGTTGCTCAATTCGACTGGCGCTCAGAGCGTTATCGACTCGCAGATTGTTGACGACTCAGACATCGTGATCGCGGTGTTCGACAGCCGTCTCGGGAAGGCCACCCAGGACGCAGTTTCCGGCACCGCTCATGAGATCGAACGCACCGCCGAGGCCGGCAAGCCCGTCCACGTGTACTTCTCCGATGAGCCGGTCAGCCGGAGTGCCGATCCGGCAGAGCTGGCGCGCCTCAACGCTTTCCGCGCGGAGATGGAGGCGAAGGGCTTGTTAGGTGTGTATGCCGACCCGACTGACCTCGGTTATCAGGTCCGCGAGGCTATCGAGCACGATGTAACGGCAATGGACCTGGGCGTAGTCCGGCTGCGCACCGCGGTTGGCCCGATCCGCGCCATGCCACGAGCGAGGTATGACGAGTACGAGAAGCGTCTGGTCGTCGACAATATGAGCTCGAATGTGCGTGCCGAACAACTCGTTCTGGACATCGAGGAAGGCAATTTCGAAGTGCGGTACGACGGCGAGCCGATCGACTTGCCGCCCTTGGCTTCTGCGCATTGGCCTATTATTACCTGGATGGGATCGGATCGTCAGATGAACGTAACCATGCGTTGGACCGAAAACGGGCGCCGCAGGAAGAAAGGCAGGTGGTGTTCCTCTACTGACCTCAGCTCTACTGCGGCCCAAACAGGTTAACTACGTTGGCCTTTGCCGGCGCGGCTACATCATGCCAGGAGGCACTGTCGCTCGCGTCACCGAGATCAGCGCGAGGTCCGATACCAGTTTCGAAGATGCCGTGAAGACTGGCGTCGCTCGGGCCGAGCAGACGCTGCGTGGTGTCAAGTCGGCCTGGATCAAGGAGCACTCTGTGGATGTGCAGAACGGCGGGATTGTTGCCTACCGCGTCAACATGCTGGTGACGTTCGTCCTCGAGTAGCGGGCGAAATCCCGGGGATGTGGTCCTACGCAGAGGCACGAACGGCCGGTGATTCCACCGGCCGCGCAGCTTGAGCGCAGTGACTGATTCAGCTGCGGTTTGCCCGCATCGGGCGAACGGCCAGCCACCAGGGGCGATCCTTGGGGCTGGCCGTGTTCGTCGCTACCTGCGCCGGACGCCGCTGCGGATCTCCGACTGCATCTGCCGCAGCTCAGCCCACGACACCGGCACGCCGTCGAGCGTGAGCAGCTCCTCGGCGTCGAACGGCTCGTCGGGCGTGGCGATCGCCAGCTCGATCGGGTCGACAACCTCGTCGACCTGGCGGCGCCTCACGACTGGCCGCCGGTGACGCCGATGCTGTACACGCCGCGCACCGAGCGGCGCTGACGCTTCGGCTGATCCTCGTCGACGACACCCGTCGGCAAGCCCAGCGAGGCGACCAGGCGGGCCAGGGCGATGCGCTGCTGACGCAGCTCAGGCAGCGCCGGGTGGGCACGTAGCCGACGGCCTATCACGCGACGGGTCCGCCACATCACGCCAGCCGCGCCGCGACGGCGGCACCCCGAGAAACACGCGAAGTCTCGCGCGGGTGTCACAAATGTCACATCCAACTGGGCCGATATAAGTGAGAGCATCACGGCATGACCCACCACACCGACGACTCCGAAGTCGTGCGGGGTTTACACAACAGCCTGCGCGACAAAGTGGAGCAGATGTACCGCCAGGCCGCGAGTGTCAAACAACCCGACGGCACCTGGTGGGCGCCACCCAACGAGGAATTCGACCGCTGGTGGGCGCAATACTTCGAGCCCTATCAGCCCTGACAGGGGTTTTACTCGGTGTCGGGCGGCCCACCCCGCGACGACCGGCTCAACGTCTTGACCGCCGCGAACCGGCGCCCAACTCGACAACGAGCGCAGCCACACCGGCAGGGGCGGTAGAGCGACCTAAAAGAGGTGGCCGGGGCCTCGTCTACTCGCAGGGGCCCCGGCCACTCGGGGCGCCACCGTTCGGGGGTCGGCGGCGGTTTTTAGCCCCGCAATCTGGTCACACGCGCACGGGAAGCTATACCAGAAACGCGTCAGGCTGGACGCCGTTTTTGAATACCCCGTGGGTTTTGTTCAGCCCTTCCCCCGAGGGTCCTTTCCACATCAGGCGGAGCAGGGACCATCGGCCCTATAGAACGCCGGGGTCGGAGCGCATTCTGATGCCGATACTCACTGCTGCACTCAACCCCAGGAGCGCGATCATGGTAGAGAACACCGAGAAGAAGACCGTGGCGGAACGAGCGTCAGACCTGACCGAACGAGCAGCAGGCCTGTCCGACGAAGTGCTCAAGTCGGTCGAATCCGGACAACGGACCGCGATCGATGCCGTGCGCAAGTTCGTTGGCGCCGTCGATGAGTCGATGCCCGCGCACGGCGACGACCACCCGTCGAGACGCAAGACCATCGTCGACGCCGCCCTGGAGATGGCGGACAAGCTCGTCAAGACGCAGTACGAGTTCATACGAAGCGTCATTGGCAGCGCGAGTGAGACGCTGAAAAGGCAGGGCGACGAAAAGGAAAGTGGCTGATTAGTCGCTTCCCGAGGGCGACATCGCCCGCACCGTCGCCAATTATTTCCAGAACTTGGCGACCTTTTCCCGGCCAGTATTCAAACCCTGCGAGGTAGGAAACGCGCAAAGATAATTCTCGTGGGAACGGAAGCTTGCAGTCAGGTCGGCGGCGGCTGGAGTCGGACTCACCTTGCAATTATATTTGTCGAGCGCGACGGATCGGCACAACGTTCGGCGCGCTGACCGAACGGCTCATCGCGCCCAGAGCTGCCATTGCATCGGCGTGATCGTCGTCGAACAGATGCGCGTAGATCGCCAGCGTCGTGTCACCTTCGCGTGGCCCATGAACCGCGACAGCTGCAATGGCGGGATACCGGCAGCGACGCAGAGACTCGCGTAGGTGTGCCGCAACGCGTGGAATTTCAGCGCCGCCGACAATCCGACGTGCCGCTAAGAGCACGGCCAGCCCCGAGAAGAAAACCACGGGCAAGTTGCCCCCGCGCCCGGCTGCCCCGTGACCCCGGCGTGGCCCCGGCGACCGGGGGCGTTTCGCGCCCGTACCGTAGTCGTACCGACCCCGTGCCGTAAACGGTGCTGAAAACAGCAAAACGCGAGGCGCACTTGGTATCTGGGTTAGCTGACAGCCCGCTGACGAGGCATTTTCCGGCCGCCCCAAAATCACATCGTCGCTTTACGAACACTCCGAGACGTGGACGTTCACGACAGGCGAGCAAGGCGTACTGAGATTCGTCACCGTCCACAAGGTCGTCGACGGGAAGATCGCGGTCTGGAAGGACTATTGGGACATGGCCGGGCTTACCAGCTTCGCGCCTCCGACCTGGTTAGAGGATTTTGCATCCGCAGATACATCATGGGTTTTCGATGCCACAGGCCTGATCTGAATAAGTCGTTTGTCTCGGCCCACGGTCGCGCACAGCGCGCCACGTCACACTATTAAGATGACCCAATTTCTCCGAAGCGATTTTAGCCACAGGAGGCACCATTGAGCGAGCACGAAGTAAAGATGATCATCTTGTCGACCGACGACCTGGATGAATCGATCCGGTTTTACAGCGAGACCCTGGGGATGCCGCTGAAGTTCCGCGACGGAGCCCACTTCGCAGCCCTCGACGGTGGGCCGGTCACTATCGCACTGGCGACCGCGGTGGACCATCCCATACCCGGGCAGGTCGTCGTCGGTATCAAGACCGCTGATGTCGACGCCGCCGCGAAGGCTGTTAAGGCCAGTGGTGGTGGCATTGTGAAAGGCCCGTACGACGACGTACACGAACGTCGTGCCGTGGTCTACGACAACAAAGGCAACGGTTTGGTCTTCTACAGGCCGCTGGCCCGGTGAAAGACGTGCAACCACGCCGACATTTCCAACTGACGGCCACCCCACAGCACCCATAGCCCGCACCAGTCGGCCGAGGCGCAGGACCTCCGCAGGCAATGACCGGCTGTGCAACACGCGCAGTGCCTCGACCAGCCCATCGGCGCCCGCTCGCGTGGTGGTTGCCCGACCGAACAACAACCCTCCCCAGCCGGAGCATTGTGCCCCGCCCCACGAGGTCGGCTTAGGGAACCCGCGACACGACTTGTTTGCAGGTCCAATCATTGGCCTCCCCAAAGAGCCCCATGGCCGCAGTACGGCCTCAGTGCCTTACGGCGTCAAGGCGGTAGACGCGGGTGGCGTTGTCGTGGGCAATGAGGTCGACTACCCGTATGGCATCGTTCTCGCTCCAGTCGCCGCTAGCGACAAATTCACGTAGCACACGGTGAATACCGTTGCGCCACAAGGCCGCACCGAGAAAGTGTAATTCCGCCGGGCCGAACCCGTCCGACGAGTACAAGATCTTGCGGAAGGGCGCCATCTCCAGCAGCCGGGCGATGAACCCGGGCGCTCGAGCCCCCAGGTAGTTGATGCTCAACCCGCCGTCGAGATAGACGTTGTTGAACGCCTGCGCCAGATAGCCGGCTTCGCGCTCGTAGGGATAGCAATGCAGCAATATGATCGGGGTGTCTTGCGACTGCCGCAAAAAGTCAAGCAGATACAGCGGATTGGCCTTATGCAGATCGCAGTCCCGGTCGCCGAAGCCGACGTGGAATTGCAACGGCTTGCCAAGCCGCAGCGCCTGGTGCAGCCCGAAACGCAGCAGAACCCGATCCTGTAACCGGACACCGCCGCGGTCGCGCCACCGGTTGGCGGCCTCGGCAACCTGCGCGGCGGGCGGCTCGGTCAGATCGCCGTCGAACCCGCCCCGGTAGGCCAGGATGGATTTGGTGCCGACCGCTGCGGCCGCGCGCCGGTGCAGGATCTCCTCAAAGGCCGTCGCATAATCGCCCGGCGCCTGCGCGGCCTGCTCGGCCACCTGCTCGAGACGAACGACCTCGTGAGCGCGGTTACCGGACAGTGCGCTCAGCTCGGAGACGTCTGCGATCTCATCGCTGATCCCGGTGTCCACCAGCCAGTCGCTCACTCCCGCGGCCGATAGAAACAGGCGGGCCAGCTCTGTCTCGCTGAATTGGCTGCGATGCTCCCAATATTCTTGCGGAGCAATGTGTTTGGCTAATCCGAGGACAGGACCGCAGTGGGTGCGCACGGCGAAGCCGAGTTGGGAGTCGAACCCGGAGTCAAGGTCCGCAAGAGGTTCGGTGTTGGCCTCATTGAGTGCGTTCTCGAACCGTCGCCGGTCCCCCGCCGCCAACCAGCATCCGTGGACGTGTTGATCGATCAGCGCCACTTCGCTGATGTGTTGCGACAGACCCAAGAAGTCAGACACCATAACGGGCTCTGTCACGGGCTCCAGGCCATCCGAAACTTATCCGCCAGTTGCTCGGGGCCGAGGTTGCCGTAGCGTTCATGCTCCAGACGGCGGACCGCGACCACCATGTCGACCGCGGGATCGCCCAGGATGCCCCGCAGCAGCCCCGAATTGTCAAGTGCGGCGATCGCTTCTACCTGAGCCTCGGGCAGGCGCACGATACCGGCGCGGTTACGGTCCGACTCGGAAAGTGTTGCGGGGTCTACCGTGGTTCCCGGCGGCAGTGCCGCTTTGCGCTGGATTCCGTCGAGCGCCAGCCCCAGGATCGCCGCTGATGCCAGGTATGGGTTAGCTGAGGGATCGACGACTTTCACTTCGACATTGCCGCCGCGCGGATTACCGGGGCCGCCCTTGATGAACCGCACTGCCGCCTCGCGATTCTCGGTGCCCCAGCACGCATATGCCCCGGCCCAGTTACCGGGCCGCATTCGCAAACCGGACACGATCGATCCGCACAGCACGCCCTGAGCTTCCGGCAGTCCGCGAACCACCCCCGCTACTGCGCTCTCCCCCGCCGGCGTCATGCCCTCGGCGCCTGTTCCGTCGGAGAACAGCGGCCCCTCGGACGTGGTCAGCGAGAAGTGCTGGTGCGCACCGGATCCGACGCTGCCGGCAAACGGCGCAGGCGACAGGCTGACCCGCAGCCCGTGGCGGCGGGCGGCACGGCCGATGATGAGCCGGGTCAGCGCCAGCTGGTCGGCAGCGGCCACCGGCGGCAGCGGCGACAACGAGATTTCGAACTGGTTGGCGCCGTACTCGGGATGAAACTGCTCGATCCCGACGCCGGCCGCCGCGGCCGACCCGGTGACATCGTGGACGAACGCCTCGTGCTCGAGCACGCCGGCAAGGCCGTACTGCGCCCAAATCGCCGACGGCAGCCGGCCACCGTCGGGGTCGACCAGAAGGAATTCGATTTCGTGGCCGATCGCCGCCTCGATGCCGGCTTCACTGAGCGCGGCCTCGATCCGGCTGAGCGTTCCGCGGCTGCACACGGGAACGGGTGTGCCATCCTGCTCGAAAAATGCGGCCGGCGCCCACGCCAACCCGTCGCCGATGATGCGCAAAGCTGACAGGTCGATACGGAGGCGCTGATCGCCGACCACACCCACGTCGGCGGTGAAGGCGATACCGCTCTGGTCGATAGCGAAGGCATGCCACGAGGGACTGGCACCCAAGCCGGGATCCGCGAACGTGTTCGTCCGCCGGATGGGCACCGTCTTTGCCTGGGTGAGCCCGGCGGGGTTCACGACGGTGCCGATGACGGTGTCGACGCCCTCGGCCTCCAGCTGGGCGATCGCCGCGGCGGCAGGCGGGGTGGCTGTCATGGCAGCCATTCTGCAGTGCGAACCAGCCCGGTCCAGGGACCGAGGGGGCGTGGCGGTGCCGTGGTTGCGGCTATGCGCGGCTGGGCAAGGTCAGCTTGCAGGCCTGGCCGATATCCAGCGTTCGTAAAACTCGTCCCATGCCGATCCACAACGCGCACGACATGGCCAGGTCGGCAAGCAATTCATCGGAGAAGTGTTCGCCGCAGCGGCTCCAGAAGTCTTCGTCGTCGCGCAGCACGGTGTGCTCAGTGGCGAATCGGTGTGCGAACTCGGCCGCTAGCCGCTCCTGTTCGCTGTAGCCGGGCCAGGTGCGCCACTCAAGCGCGTGGTCGTACAGCTCCTCGTCGACACTGGCTGCGGGCCCGTCGGCGTCGCGGGTGTTGACGCAGACGATGCATTCGTTGTTGTGGGCGATTACCGTCCGCGCGAGCTCTCGGGTGCGCAGCGGCAACCGGCTCTTGGTGTAGACCGCCTGGCTGAAGCCGGCGAGCGCGCCGCCGAGGTCAGGCGATTTCAAGATCCAGCCGGCCAGGTCGTCGTCAGCGAATGTTCCGATTCGGCTCATGGCGTGATGGTACGCCCGCGGGAAGGCGATCGTCGGCTGGTCGTCGTGCCAATCGCGTTGGGCCAGAACTCGATGCGCCGGCCCCAACGTCGCGAGCAGCATGCCGAGCACGATCGCCACAAAGATGAGGTTGCGTCGTTGCGGGCTGTTCAGCGCACTGCTGGACCGGATCCGCGGCAGGGGTAGCTTGGGTCGCTGCTGCTCTCGGGCTCGTCATGCCTGCCAGCGGGCGTCTACTGATAATGCAGCGGACGTCAGCTCGGTGGCCGGGAGACGCATTGCGCCGAGTAGAGTTCCACGCCCAGTTTGTCCATCAGCTCCAGCTGCGTCTCCAGATAGTCGATGTGTTTTTCCTCGTCGGCCACGATCTTTTCCAGCAGTATGGCGCTAGTGGTGTCCTGCTTCTCCCGGCACATGATGATGCCGGGCCTGAGACGGTTCATCACGTCATACTCGATCGCCAGATCGGCCTCGAATTGCTCGCGCACTGTCTGCCCGACCCGCAACGACCCGATGCGCTGGTAGTTCGGCAAGCCGTCGAGCAACAAAATGCGATCCGTGATCTCCTCAGCGTGCCGCATTTCGTCGAAGGACTCCGCGCGCGTATGTTCCGCCAACTCGGTAAAGCCCCAGTTCTCCTGCATCTTGGAATGCAGGAAGTACTGGTTGATAGCGGTGAGCTCACTGGTCAACTGCTCGTTGAGCAGGCGCAAAACATCCGGATCACCTTGCACGATCACTCCTACGGTGTGTGAAAGCTGTCATGTCAAACCGCGGCAGGTGTGCTGGGCTGAAGCACACCGTGCTGGGCTGTAGCAGCACTTTGCCATGCCAGTTTCGAATCTAATGCAGCAGGTGTGGGTCGGCCCGGTCTTTGGTGCAGCGTCGGCGCGTCACGCGAAGGAGCTGCACAGACGACGTGACCGGGGTTAGGTTAGACTCCACTAACCTACTTAGGTTAGACTCCACTAATATGCAGCCTGTTCGGGCTCTCGCCAGCGTGCGGAGGGTGTGCTGATGTACGTGTGCCTGTGTGTAGGGGCCACCAATCAGACCGTCTCCGACGCCGTCGCACTGGGTGCGTCCACATCCAGAGAGGTTGCCGCTGCGTGCGGGGCTGGCGGTGACTGCGGGCGCTGCAGGCACACGCTACGCGCAATCATTGCCGCCGCAGCCAAACTCGAGCCCGCTCCGTCCCGATAGCGTTGCTCACCGCAGCTGGGTTAGCGGCGTTTGTTGAAATCCGCCAGGGCCGCGGCGTTGGCCTGCGCGCCCATCAGTTCGGCGAAGTGGGCGTTCTCCCGCGCACTGGCTGCGGCGATCTCAGGACGGATCGGCTCGATCATCGTGTGCTTGACGACCATCAGGCTCGAGATTGGCCGGGCGGCAAGGATTTCGGCATGCCGACGGGCTTCAGGCAGCAGCTCCTCCGGATCGCAGACCCGCCAGACCAGGCCCATCCGCAAAGCCTCGTCGGCGTCGACCCATTCCGAGGACATCAACAACCACGCGGCGTTTTGCCGGCCGACCAGCTGCGGCAGCAGATATGACGAAGCCGCTTCGGGCGCCACGCCCAGGCTGGTGAACGGACACTTCAGGCGGGCCGTCGACGACATGAATGCCAGATCGGCGTAGCCGAGGATGGTGGCGCCAATCCCCACCCCGACGCCGTTGACGGCGCAGATCAGGGGCTTGGGAAACGCGCTGAGCGCATCGATCAGTCCGGTGAAGCCGTGCTTTCCCGGTGTGAAGTTTGGGTCGGTGATGCGCGCCTGCATCTCGGCGAGATCAGTACCGGCACTAAAGCCGCGCCCCGTGCCGGTCAGCAAGATGACGGCGACGTCCGGATCGTCGGCGGCGGCCAACAGCGCTTCCGCTGTGGCGTCGTAGAGGGCTTCGTTGAAGGCATTGAGCGCTTCGGGCCGGTTGAGCGTGAGGGTGCGCACCCGTTTTTCGTCGTCGATCTGCAGCATCACGGCTGCAGCCTAGCTCTGCGACGATGCGGGCCGGAGCTCAGCCGTTGCTGTAGACACGGGTCGGCGCGACAAGCACCACGGCGCGCCGCTCCTCGGCCATCACCCGGTCGTACTCGTTCCAGTTGTCGTGGGTGCCGCCTGCGGCGGTGAAGACCTCGCGGAGCAGGAGGCGCAACTGGTCGGCATCTGCCAGCCAAGACTGTGCATCATCCGGGCCGGCCAGCTCGGCCCGGCCCTCGACGGTCGCCCACTGCCATCCGTTGCGAAATGTGATGGCTAGCTGCGGGCGTGCCCGCAGGTTGGCGAGTTTGACTTTGCCGTAGCTGGTGAAGCCCAGGGATGGTTGGCCGGTGGCTGGATGCGGTAACAGACCGACGTTGACCAGCGAAGCCTGCACCGTTCCGTCGGCACGAACGGTGGACACCACCGCCAGACCGTTTTCTGCCGCCGCCAATCCCACAGCTTCGCGCAGTGTTGTCATGTGAGTTCCTCAATCTTTGAACGGGGTCTTGAAGATGTAGCGGCTGGTCGGCACGGTGTCGATGTTCTCGTTGGCACCGAATGCACTTGTGCTGGCGACCATCCGGGTTATGCGGTTCTGCAGTTCGTTGTCGTCGGCGGCACCGAAGAATGCCTTGAGATCGGTGATCGCCTCCGCGGGGAACAACTCTTCGACGATGCCCTCGATTCCCGGTGCGTCCGGGGTGAGGGTTCGTACCACCCAGTTTTGGGTGTAGCCGAATGTCGATTGTGTCTCGATGGCCACTGATGTGTGGTCATGCTGCCAACGGTCCAGCCAAGTCGCCTGGTCCAGGCCGGCAGGCCGGCGTAGCAACGCAATATTGGCTAAACCTGGTGTGCGAGAACCGGACTCGACCGCTGGCGCAGTCAGCGGGACAGACTCGGTCACCAAGTACGCGCCGAGCCGCTCACATTCTTCGGCGAGCAGGCGCAGCGCCGCTGCCATCTGGTCGCCATAGCATTGCTGGGTCCACAGGCTCACCACTGCGGCGACCGGCGGGTCCAGCGTCGTCAGCGTCATCAGTGAGTGGCGCACGGCGCTGTCACGGACATTGACGGACAGCCCGGGCACGCCCAGCTCCAACAGCGCCTCGGCGACCGGACCCCGCTGTCGGGCGCACCACTCGTCACCTGAGTCGGCACGCATCAGCACGGCGATTACCTTTTCCATGGGCCGAACTTACATTCGCCCGGCACCGCCAGAAGAGTGGTCGGCAGGTATTCCCCGATTAGACGGCACCCGAGCTGCTATTTGACCAGGCGTACCTGGTGTTCGGTACTGATCAATTTGCCGATGATCCCGGCCAGCTGCCGGTAGGACTCATCGCGACCACTGGAGGAACGAAACACCAGACCGATCCGTCGTCCCGGGCGGGGTGCGGCAAACTGCGCGAGCCCAAGCCGGCTTCTCGCCGACTCGACCGGCACCGCCGTCTGCGGGATCAGGGTCACCCCCAATCCGCCGGTCGCGCATTGCACGGCCGTCGCCAGCGACGCCGCCCGGGTGTTGGCCAGCTCTGCCCGCACACCTGCCATATGGCAGACATCCAGCGCCTGATCGCGTAGGCAGTGGCCCTCATCCAACAACAGCAGCGGCAGCTGAGCCAGCGCCGTCGTTGGCACCCGACGTTTGCCTGACAGGGGATGCCCGGGTGGTAGCGCGAGCACGAAATCTTCGTCATAGATGGGGATCGCGGTGACCCCGACGGCATCGGCGGGCAAGGCGATCAGCGCTGCATCCAATGCCCCTTCGCGCAGGGCCGTCAGCAGCCGTTCGGTTTGGTCCTCGATCACCTGCAAGGTCAGCGCGGGCAATTGCTGGGCGAGCCCAGCCAGCACAGTCGGCAGCACGTATGGCGCCACCGTGGGAATCAGTCCCAGGCGCATGCTGGCCTGCAGCGGATCGGATGTCCCCGCCGCGGCGGAGGTGAACGCGTCCACCGCCTCAACTACGGCTTGGGCGCGCGGCAGCAGCTGCGTGCCCTCCCTCGTCAAGAAGACACGCCGCGTCGACCGCTCGATCAGCTGGGTGCCGAGACCGGTCTCCAGTGCCGCCAGCGCCTGCGACAACGTCGACTGACTCACGCCGAGAGTGGTTGCGGCGCTGCCGAAGTGCCGCTTTTCGGCTACGGCGACGAATGCGCGAAGACCGGCGATAGTCGGCTGATAATTCTTATCGGACATGCCTATTAGTATAGTGTGATATATCACCTTTACTTCACACAGAGCTCACGGCAACATGGTGGAAGGACAGCTAATCTTGATCAGATCCAGATAAGGAGCGATATGTCATTGCTGACGATTGGCGATCAGTTCCCCGCCTACCAGCTCACCGCCCTGATCGGCGGCGATCTGTCGAAAGTTGACGCCAAGCAACCCGGCGACTACTTCACCACGGTCACCAGCGACGACCACCCGGGCAAGTGGCGCGTGGTGTTCTGCTGGCCGAAGGACTTCACCTTCGTGTGCCCGACCGAGATCGCGGCATTCGGCAAGCTCAACGACGAATTCGCCGACCGTGACGCCCAGATCCTGGGGGTCTCGATCGACAGCGAGTTCGTGCACTTCCAATGGCGCGCACAGCATGAGGACCTCAAGCAGTTGCCCTTCCCGATGCTTTCGGACATCAAGCGGGAACTTTCCCTCGCCACCGGAGTGCTCAACGCCGACGGTGTGGCCGACCGGGTGACCTTCGTCGTCGACCCCAACAACGAGATCCAATTCGTTTCGGCGACCGCAGGTTCCGTGGGACGCAACGTCGATGATGTGCTGCGGGTCCTGGACGCACTGCAATCCGACGAACTGTGTGCCTGCAACTGGCGTAAGGGCGACCCGACGCTGAACGCCGCTGAATTGCTCAAGGCCTCCGCTTGATTGCGGGGCCTGATTAGGAGGCGCGATGAGTGTAGAGAATCTCAAGGCTGCGCTGCCTGAGTACGCCAAGGACCTCAAGCTCAACTTGGGCTCGATTACGCACAGCGCCGTGTTGAACGAGGAGCAGCTGTGGGGCACCCTGCTGGCCAGCGCCGCGGCGACACGAAACGCGCAGGTGCTGGCCGAGATTGGCGCCGAAGCGGCCGACTACTTGTCGGCCGAGGCGTATCAGGCGGCGCTGGGCGCTGCGTCCATCATGGGTATGAACAACGTGTTCTACCGCGGCCGCGGCTTCCTCGACGGCCAGTACGACGACCTGCGGCCCGGGTTGCGGATGAACATCATCGGCGACCCGGGTGTGGACAAGGCGAATTTCGAGCTGTGGTGCTTCGCGGTGTCGTCGATCAACGGGTGCCCGGACTGCGTTGCCGCACACGAGCACACGCTGCGTGAGGCAGGTATGGCCCGAGAGGTGGTCTTCGAGGCGTTGAAGGCGGCGGCGATCATTTCGGGCGTGGCACAATCGATCGTCGCTGCCCAGACGCTGGCCAGCGTCGGCTGATCGTAGTGTCGTGACCGCGCCCGCCTGGATCGAGCACGCGATCTGGTGGCAGGTCTATTCTCTGGGTTTCGTCGGCGCGTTTCCCGAGTCATCGGAGCCGCCGCAGCCGGACGAGCACCGGCTGCGGCGGCTCGTCGGCTGGTTCGACCACGCCATCGAACTGGGGGCATCGGGGGTTGCGCTGGGACCGATCTTTGCTTCGCGCACACATGGTTACGACACCACCGACCACTACCGCATTGATTCTCGGCTCGGTGACGACGCCGACTTCGACTACCTCGTCGCCCAGGCACACCGCCGCGGGCTGCGTGTCTTGCTCGATGGCGTGTTCAATCACGTCGGCGTGGACTTCCCGCGCTATCGCGAGGCGCCGAACGATGACGCATCGGCCCGCTGGTTTCGCGGACGTCCGGGTCGTTTTCACACCTTCGAAGGCCACTCCGGGCTGATTACCCTCAACCACGACAACCCCGAGGTCGTGGGCTACACCGTGGACGTGATGACGCACTGGCTGGCACGCGGCGCGGACGGCTGGCGCCTTGATGCGGCTTACGCTGTGCCGCAAAAATTCTGGGCGGCAACCCTACCGAAGGTGCGCGAGCAGTATCCGGATGCCTGGTTCGTCGGCGAGCTCATCCATGGCGACTATGCGGAAGTGGTCGAGGTGGCCAAGTTCGACTCGGCCACCCAGTACGAGCTGTGGAAGGCAATCTGGAGCAGCCTCAACGACGGCAACTTCTTCGAGCTGGACTGGGCGTTGCAGCGGCACAATGGGTTTCTGGCCCGCTTCGCCCCACTGACGTTCATCGGAAATCACGACGTCACCCGCATCGCAAGCAGGCTCGAACACCCTGAGCATCTGGCCCATGCCCTGGTGATTCTGCTGACCGTAGGCGGCGTGCCTAGCGTTTACGCCGGCGACGAGTTCGGGTTTCGCGGCGCCAAGGAAGAGCGGTACGGCGGTGACGACGCGGTGCGCCCGGAGTTCAGCACTTCCCCAGCGCAATTGGACGCATTCGGCGCCGAAGTGTGGGCATTGCACCAGTACCTCATCGGGCTACGTCGTCGCCACCCATGGCTGCATGCGGCATCGACCACCGCGTTGCGGCTGGACAACCGGCACTACGTCTATGAGACCCGTTGTGGCGACGACGCACTACTGGTCGCGTTCAACATCGACGACGAGCCGCTGCATCTGCTGCTGTCCGAGCTGGGCACTGCGCACGCGCAGGTTCTCGCCGGATCAGCGGCCCCGCCGCAGGAGGTCGTGGATGCGGTGGTCGTCGAGGCACAGGGTTGGCGGATATTGAAGCCTGTCTAAGGCCGGTTCGTCAGCCGTGCCACGGTCAGCGGGTCCTGCCGTCCGCCGTAGTACCTGTCGAGCAGCGCGATGAAGTCCTCGTTGTCGTCGGTGGCGCGGGCGAACAGCGTCATCGACGAGCACAGCTTGAGGTCGTCGGGCCAACCGAAGATCTCCGCGATCGCACGTCCTCGCACCTGGTTGACCAACTGAGTGCACTCGTGTAATCGCGACCCGAGCAGGTCATGCCGCAGATACGCGCGGGCTTCCTCGAGCGAGGAGATTCCGTAGCGTGCCGCCATCGGGCTGCTACCGAGGCCGCGGAGCTGCGGGAAGACGAACCACATCCAGTGACTGCGTTTTCGTCCGCCGCGCAACTCTTCGACGACGCTGCGATAGACCGGAGCCTGTGCCTCAACGAAACGTGTCAGATCGAAGGGGTCGCTCGCCGATTCCATATGACTACGGTTGCACATATGGCGGTCAAACGACGGGTGCCCAGAGTCCGCGACCTGGCGCCGCTGATCCAGTTCAAAAGGCCCGAGTTCGACCGCACTAAACGCCGCCTCGACGCCGCGCTGACCATCCAGGATCTGCGACGCATCGCCCAACGGCGCACCCCCAAGGCAGCGTTCGACTACACCGACGGCGCCGCCGAGGACGAATTGTCCATTAAGCGCGCCCGACAGGCCTTCCGCGACATCGAGTTTCACCCGACGATCCTGCGTGACGTCACCAATGTGTGCGCTGGATGGAATGTCCTGGGCCAACCGGTCGTCTTGCCGTTCGGGATCGCGCCAACCGGATTCACCCGGTTGATGCACACCGAGGGCGAGCTCGCCGGCGCACGGGCGGCGGCCAGGGCCGGGATCCCGTTCTCGCTGTCCACGCTCGGCACCTGTGCGATCGAAGACCTAGTGGCCGCTGTTCCCCAGGGACGGAAATGGTTTCAGCTGTATATGTGGCGTGACCGGGACCGCTCGATGGCGCTGGTGCAGCGTGCGGCCGACGCGGGATTCGACACTCTGCTGGTCACCGTCGACGTTCCAGTCGCCGGCGCACGGTTGCGTGATAGCCGCAACGGGATGACGATCCCGCCGGCGCTGACGCTGCGAACTGTTCTCGACGCGCTGCCGCACCCGCGCTGGTGGTTCGACCTGTTGACCACCGAACCGCTGGCGTTCGCATCTCTGGATCGCTGGTCGGGCACCGTCGGCGAGTACTTGAGCACCATGTTCGACCCAAGTCTCACCTTCGACGATCTGGCGTGGATCAAAGCTCAATGGCCTGGCAAGCTCGTGGTCAAAGGGATCCAGACACTCGACGATGCCCGCGCCGTCGTCGATCGGGGCGTCGACGGCATCGTGTTGTCCAATCACGGTGGCCGCCAACTGGATCGGGCCCCGGTGCCCTTCCACATGTTGCCCGTGGTGGCGCGTGAGCTTGGTAAGGACACCGAGATACTGCTGGATACCGGCATCATGTCGGGCGCTGATATCGTGGCAGCGATCGCGCTGGGGGCCCGGTGCACACTGATCGGGCGGGCCTATCTCTTTGGGCTGATGGCCGGCGGCGAGGCGGGTGTCAGCCGCGCGATCGAAATCCTGCAAAGCGGGGTGATCCGGACGATGCAGCTGCTCGGTGTGACCTGTTTAGAGGAGCTTTCCCCCAAGCATGTGACGCAACTGCAGCGGCTGGGCCCCATTGAGCCACCAGCGTGACGCTGGCCTCGCGCCCTGGCGGGAGCCAACCGCCGGCGCTTGTTGACCGGCGCCGAAGGGTGGTTCAGTCTTACCCCGTCTTTCATGCCGCTACCGTTACGAGTTGCAGCTCACGGTCGAGCGGTGCCGGGGTGGTGTCGCCGGCGTTGTCCAGCCCGGCCAGATCACGCCAGGAGCGGATTGCGTGACGAGTGAGCTTCACTATCCGGCTTGCCGTGGTGCCCTCGGCCGCTAGTGCATGGACACGCAGGGCGTGAGCGGTCACTTGATCCACTGTCACCAGAAGGTGGTTGTCCACGAGTGTGGTCGACTCGTACGCGGCCCAGACTGCGTAAAGTCCGGGTGCATTGAGGGTTGGGGCGATCGCGCGGGCGGCGCGATCGGCAGCGTCCCAGTCGGCGATGGGTGGCATGTGTCCCGCCGCGGCGGCGCGGTGCAGCCCGGCAATGTCGACGATCGCTTTGTGGGCGGTGATTTTGGCGTATCGAAGCACGCCCCAGGTCGGACTGGTCAGCAGTTCGGCCACCCAGGCGTGGACGACAGCGTCGGGAACATCGGCGGTTCCCACAGTCTGCCAGGCGAGTTCGAGGGCGAGCACACTGTTTTCCGGTGACAGGTAGCTATCGTGACCCGCCAGCAGGTCGTTGCAGGACTGGACGAGGAGGCTCAGCGGTCGCGCCGAGCACGTCGGAAAGTCGGTGATCCGCCCATCGCCGTTGATGTAGGAAATCACGTTCATCGCGCACCCTTTACCTGATCCGGGCTGGTGGGATCCTTTGGCCAGCCTCAGCGGGTGGGTGATGCGGTCGAGGTCCATTCGGATTGGCTCCTTTCGCCGTTCGTCACTCAATAAGTCGCCTGGTCACTCGCTTAGACGGCCGAGATGCCCTTTCCGTTCTCGCTTATCTGCTCGATCTCCTCGCCGGAGCCCACACCGAGAGCGTCAAACGTTGTGACCACCCGGGCTGCGCTCGCCTCTACCTGGACTCGTCGCGAGCGAAGAACCGGCATTGGTGTGGGATGAGCACATGCGGCAACTGCGCCATGGTCCAAGCTTTCCGAGCCCGCCAGCGCGCCTCAGTCGTTGCGGCGACCGGGTCGACTGGGCCGGGTGACCGCCGCCGACTTCATCATTCGCATCGCTGACACTTTCGGATTGGGTAATCCCCATCTCGTCGGGCCGGACATCGGTACCTCGTCGTCGTTGTTTGCCGAGCCGCGCCGAAAGATGGGCGGGCGCAAGATCGTGGAAATCGCGCTCGACACTATCGAGGGATACGTGCCCTCCGCTGAGATCCGCGAGGACTACATGTCCGGCTACGAAGGCGACCGTTTCGCCGATACGATCCCGTACGCCCAGAGTTACCGCACGTATCTGCCCCAACTGGCTGACCTGCTCCGCAACATCCAGACGCCGGTCCGCATAGTCGCCGGGGCCGACGACCAGGTGGTGCCGCGGGTCAACGCCGAGTTCTTGGGGCAGCGCCTCCCGCACAGCCGTGTCGACTTGATCCCGGGAGCGGGCCACTTCTGCTGGGAGGAAAAGCCCACCGAATACGCCGCGCTTGTCACCGGATGGTGGGCAGAAGCCGACGCATCTCCCGACGACTGACTGCTCTCGAGTTCCCAAGGACAAGACCCCAAACTCGATCTTCTTCGCGGATCCTTCGCCGCGCTGGCCTGGTTTGTCGGTGATCCGTCAGTCGAGCACCGCGACGGCACGGGAACAAACCGGCGGCCAGCTGGGTTAAGCGCAACAGACTCAACTTTTGGAGGATTGATGGCTGAAGCCATATCAGTGCCGGTGTTGTTTGTCACCAACACCATCGTGCTGCCCGGAATGGTGGTGCCGATTGCGCTCGACGACGCCGCACGGGCCGCAATCGACGCTGCGCAGGCCAGTGAATCCGGGCAACTGCTGATCGCCCCCCGGCTGGAAGACCGCTACCCATCTCACGGTGTGATCGCGAAGATTCTGCAGGTCGGGCGCATCGCCGGCGGTGGCACCGCCGCTGTCGTGCGGGGTGAGCGCCGGGCACAGATCGGAGCGGGAGCTTCCGGGCCGGGTGCGGCGTTGTGGGTCGAGGTGACCGAGGTCCCCGACATGGAGACGACCGACGAAATCAAGGCGCTGGCGGCCGAGTACAAGAAGTTGCTGTTGGCCATGCTGCAACGACGCGACGCCTGGCAGATCATCGACTACGTCAACAGCCTGACCGATCCATCGGCGCTGGCGGACACGTCCGGCTATGCGTCCTACCTGACCGATGTGCAGAAGCGGCAGTTGCTGGAGACGACCGATGTCGCCGAGCGGCTGCGCGTGTTGATCGACTGGACCAGCGGCTACCTGGCCGAAGTCGAGGTCAACGACAAGATCGCCGAGGACGTGCGGGAAGGCATGGAGAAGACGCAGAAAGAGTTCTTGCTGCGTCAACAGTTGGCCGCAATCCGCAAGGAACTGGGCGAGGGCGAACCCGACGGGTCCGACGACTACCGGGCCCGGGTCGAAGCCGCTGACTTGCCTGAGAAGGTGCGCGAGGCCGCGTTGCGCGAGGTCGGCAAGCTGGAACGTGCCAGCGACCAAAGCCCGGAAAGCGGCTGGATTCGTACCTGGCTGGACACCGTGCTCGATCTGCCCTGGAACGTCAAGACCGAGGATTCGACGGATCTGAAGGCTGCGCGGGAAATCCTGGATGCCGACCACCATGGGCTGGAGGACGTCAAGGACCGCATCGTCGAATACCTGGCCGTGCGTACCCGCCGCGCACAGCGCGGGCTGCAGGTCGTCGGCGGCCGTGGCTCCGGCGCGGTGATGGTGCTGGCCGGTCCTCCCGGCGTCGGCAAGACCTCGCTGGGTGAGAGCGTGGCCAGGGCGCTGGGCCGCAAGTTCGTGCGCGTCGCCCTGGGCGGTGTGCGGGACGAGGCCGAGATCCGCGGGCACCGGCGCACCTACGTGGGCGCGCTGCCAGGCCGGATCGTGCGTGCGATCGGTGAGGCGGGGTCGATGAATCCTGTTGTGCTGCTGGACGAAATCGACAAAGTCGGTTCCGACTATCGTGGCGACCCCGCCGCTGCGCTGCTCGAGGTGCTCGACCCGGCGCAGAACCACACGTTCCGCGACCACTACCTGGATCTGGACCTGGACTTGTCCGATGTCGTGTTCCTGGCCACTGCCAACGTGATCGACAACATCCCGTCGGCCCTGTTGGACCGCATGGAGCTGGTGCAGATCGACGGTTACACCGAAGACGACAAGGTCGCCATCGCCCGTGACTACCTGCTGCCCCGGCAACGTGAGCGGGCGGCGCTGAGCGCCGACGAGGTCACCGTCACCGACGCCGCGCTGCGCAAGATCGCCGCCGACTACACCCGCGAGCCGGGGGTGCGACAGTTCGAGCGGCTGCTGGCCAAGGCGCTGCGCAAGGTGGCAACGAAGCTCGCCGAGGACCCAGAGCCGAAGACCATCGACGAGCCCGATCTGGTCGGTTACCTTGGCCGGCCGCGGTTTACGCCTGAGTCGGCCGAACGGACCGCGGTGCCGGGGGTGGCCACCGGCCTGGCTGTCACGGGCCTGGGCGGCGATGTGCTTTACATCGAAGCCGGGGCAACCGATGGCGAGCCGGGTTTGCAGCTGACCGGGCAGTTGGGCGACGTGATGAAGGAATCGGCGCAAATCGCGCTGTCCTACGTGCGCTCGCACGCCGAGCAGCTGGGCGTCGACCCGAAGGCGCTGGACCGACGCATCCACGTGCACGTGCCCGCCGGGGCGGTGCCTAAGGACGGCCCGTCGGCCGGTGTCACGATGGTGACCGCGCTGGTGTCGATGGCCACCGGACGTCAGGTCCGCTCCGACGTCGGCATGACCGGCGAGGTCACGCTGAACGGGCGGGTGTTGCCCATCGGCGGTGTCAAGCAGAAGCTGCTGGCCGCCCAACGCGCGGGCCTGTCAACGGTTTTCATTCCGTCGCGCAACGAGCCGGATCTGGACGACGTGCCCGCTGAAGTGCTCGACGCACTGGACGTGAGGCCGATGACCGATGTCGCCGAGATCGTCGCGCAAGCGCTGGAACCGGTGGCTCAAACCGCTACGGCCGCGGCCTGACCTTGCGCCGAGCGTAACCCCAGCGTCACGTTCAACGCCGGGCGTGGCATTGGCGTCACGCTCGGCGTTGAATGGAGTCGTGAATCTGAAACGGCAAGTGGTCCATGGCGTCCAACGGCTGGTGATCAATCCGGTGGGCCGGCGATTGTCGGTCACCATGCTCGAGACCACGGGCCGCAAGAACGGGCAGCCGCGGCTCAACGCCGTCGGTGGGCGCGTAGTGAAAAATCAATTCTGGATGGTCTCCGAGCACGGCCAATATTCGGACTATGTTCGCAACATCAAAGCCAATCCGGCTGTTCGGGTGCGCTTCCGCGGTCGATGGCGTACCGGAACCGCTCACCTGTTGCCTGACGACGACCCGCTGCAGCGGCTGAACAAGTTACCGCGAGTCAACGGTCTGCTGGTGCGCTTGGTAGGCAGCGACCTGCTGACCATTCGGGTGGATCTGGATTGACCGGCGCATGACGAGCCGGATTTGGACGATGTGCCCGCCGAGGTGCTCGACGCACTGGACGTGAGGCCGATGACCGACGTCGCCGAGATCGTCACGCAAGCGCTGGAACCCACAGCGCAGACCGCTACGGCCGCTGCCTGACCTCGCGCCGAGCGTGACAGAGGCGTCACGCTCAGCGTTCAATGGAGCCGTGAACCTTAAACGGCAATTAGTCCACAGCGTTCAACGACTGGTGGTCAATCCGATTGGCCGGCAATTGCCGGTGACCATGCTCGAAACCACTGGCCGCAAGACAGGACGACCACGGCGCACCGCCGTGGGCGGAAAGGTAGTGGACAACCAGTTCTGGATGGTCTCCGAACACGGCGAGCATTCGGATTACGTCCATAACATCAAGGCCAACCCTGCTGTACGGGTGCGCATCGGCGGCCAGTGGCGCAACGGAACCGCGCATCTGCTGCCCGACGACGACCCAAGGCAACGGCTGAGGAGCCTACCCCGGCTCAACAGCGCGGGCGTGGTCGCGATGGGCAGCGACCTGCTGACCATTCGGGTGGATCTGGATTGACACGACACTACGGTCTGCGCATGGCATACGACGAAGACCTGGCCAACCTGATCCGCGAACTCCTCGGCTCCGAGCGGGGCGTCGAGGAAAAACGTATGTTCGGCGGTCTCGCGTTCCTGATCAACGGCAACATGTCGGTGGCCGCTAGCGGCCAGGGCGGCCTGCTGGTGCGGGTGCCGCCGGACGACACCGACAAGCTGGTGGAACGTGCGCACGTCAGCGCCATGGTGATGGCAGGCCGGGAAGCCCGCGGCTGGTTACGCATTGACGCGGCCGGAGTGCAAACCAAACGCCAGCTTCAGAGCTGGGTCAGCCGCGGAGTGGGCTACGCGCGCAGCCTGCCGCCGAAGTGACCGGCCCGGTTTGCCAGGGCACGGTACGGGTACGCGATGCGGTATGGACAAGCGCGAGCAACTGGTGCGACGACTGCTCGAGGTCGCCGGCACGACCTATGCAGCCGAGGCTGGCATCAGGATCAGCGACAAGCCGATGCCGCTGTTTCAGTTACTGGTGCTGTGCATGCTCGCCAGCAAGCCCATTGATGCCACCACGGCGATGCGCGCCGCGAAGGAACTCTTCCGGGCGGGCCTGCGCACCCCAAAGGCCGTCCTGGCATCGGATCGGGGCACCATGATCAGCGCGTTCGGTCGCGCCCACTACGTGCGTTACGACGAGAGCTCCGCTACCCGGCTGACCGACATGGCCGAGCGGGTCCGCGACGAATATTCCGGCGATCTGCGCGAAATCGCCGATCGTAGTCACCACGACGTCGCTGCGGCGAAACGTATGCTCAAGAAGTTCAAGGGAATCGGCGACACCGGCGCCGACATCTACTTACGCGAAGTGCAAGACGTCTGGACTTGGGTGCAGCCGTACTTTGACGACCGCGCCACCGCCGCGGCGAAGCAATTGGGTTTGCCCGCACAACCGGCAAAGCTGGGAGCTCTTGCCCCGCGCACCAATGCGCGGCTGGCCGCCGCGCTCGTCAGGGTGTCGCTGCACGACGACGTGCGCCGGCAGGTGACCGGTTGACCCGGCGGTGACCGTACGGATCGGCACATCCGGATGGTCCTACGACCATTGGGTGGATGTGCTGTACCCGCCCGGTCTGCCGTCTGCGCGCCGGTTGGCCCGCTACGCCGAGGTTTTCGACACCGTCGAGCTGAACGCGAGTTTTTATCGGTGGCCGAAGGATTCGACGTTCGCTGGATGGCGCGATCAGCTGCCGGACGGGTTCACTGTGTCGGTCAAGGCGCATCGGGGGTTGACCCACTACCGTCGGCTGGCCGCGCCGCAGCCGTGGATCGAGCGTTTCGAACGCTGTTGGCAGCTGCTGGGTGATCGCCACGGTGTGCTGCTGGTTCAGCTGCACCCCGAGCAGCAGCGCGATGACGAGCGCCTGGAATTGTTCCTGCGTAGCGTGCCGGAATCGATCCGGGTGGCCGTCGAGCTGCGGCATCCGTCGTGGAACGACCCGGCGGTGTACGCGCTGCTGCAAAGCCGACGCGCCGCCTATGTCGTGATGAGCGGTGCGGGGCTGCCGTGTATTCCGCAGGCCACCACCGACCTGGTGTACGTACGGATGCACGGGCCCGATCCGGACGCCATGTATGCGGGCTCGTACCCGGAACAGGACCTGCGGTGGTGGGCGGGCCTGATCGCCGGATGGGACGGCGACGGCAGGGATGTGTGGATGTACTTCAACAATGACCAGCATGGACATGCCGTCCGCAATGCGCTCTTTTTGCGCGGACTTTTGAGCTGAGCCTGGGCGGGTAGGCTGAATAGGGCTTAAATGGGGCCTGTCTCCGGTTGGTGTATCACCACAACAGAATGGAGCAGCAGTCATGGCCAGCTCGACTACATTCGTCATCGTCGGCGGCGGACTTGCCGGGGCTAAAGCGGTAGAAGCTTTGCGCGACAACGACTTCGACGGCAAGATCATTCTCTTCGCCGAAGAGGAGCACCTGCCCTACGAGCGACCTCCGCTGTCCAAGGAGTATCTGGCCGGGAAAAAGTCGCTGACCGACTTCACGGTGCAGAACTCCGACTGGTACCGCGACCACCACGTCGACCTGAGACTCGTCTCGCGGGTGTCGTCCTTAGACCCCGCGGCACACACTGTCGGGCTTCCCGACGACACCGCGGTGGCTTACGACAAGTTGCTATTGGCGACAGGATCCGCGTCGCAGCGCCCACCGATACCTGGCTCCGATGCCGACGGAGTCCACTACCTGCGCACCTACGACGACGCTGTGGCACTGAATTCTGTTCTGACCGAGGGATCTTCGCTCGCGGTCGTGGGCGCCGGCTGGATCGGCCTGGAGGTGGCCGCCGGTGCCCGTCAGCGTGGCGTCAACGTCACCGTCGTCGAGACGGCCAAACAACCACTGGTTGCCGCGCTCGGAGAAACAGTCGGCGAAGTGTTTGCCACCCTGCACCGCGATCACGGTGTCGACCTACGGCTACAGACGCAGGTCGAGGAGATCACCACCTCCGAAGGCAAGGCCACCGGGCTCAGGATGCGCGACGGGTCGACGGTTGCCGCTGATGCCGTACTGGTCGCCGTCGGCGCCAAGCGGAACGTCGAACTCGCCGAACAGGCCGGGCTGTCCATGGGCGATGGCGGGGTGCTGGTCGATGCGTCGCTGCGCACCAGCGATCCCGACATCTACGCGGTCGGCGACATCGCCGCCGCCGAACACCCGCTGTTTGGCAGCCGGATCCGCACCGAGCATTGGGCCAATGCGCTCAAGCAACCTGCGGTGGCAACGGCCGGAATGCTCGGCAATCCAGGCGAATACGCTGAGCTGCCCTACTTCTTCACCGATCAGTACGACCTCGGAATGGAGTATGTCGGGCACGCACCCAGCTTTGAGCGGGTAGTGTTCCGCGGCGACGTTGCCGGCCGTGAATTCGTCGCGTTTTGGCTCGACGGCGACAATCGGGTGCTGGCCGGGATGAACGTCAATATCTGGGATGTGCTCGATGACGTCAAAGCCTTGATCCGGTCGAAGACTCCCGTCGATGTCGACAAGCTGACCGATCCGCAGTCGTCACTAGCCGACCTGCTGAGTTGACCGCTAGTCCGCCCCAGGATGCGATCCTGGACAAGCAGGGCTGTGATCGACGGGAGTCCAAGTCCGGTCGATGATGTCGGGTGGGCGCTGTACCTGCAAGCGGTCCCGTTCGGCGCGGCGGCGCTTGATCCGCAGTCGGGCGTCGGCCGGCATGGCGGTCAGTTCGTCGCAGGTCAGGTAGTACACATCATCGACGACGTCGATCAGGTCCGCCGCGACCCGCCGAGATCCCAGCTCGCGCAACGTCATCCGGAGCTCATGAGTGAACCGGATGGTGGTGTCGTGGGCCAGCTCCCGCGAACCGCGGGCATTGGCGGCCAGCCGGCGGGCCAGCGTCGCTGGTGGCGTCGGCTCGGTGGGCGCGGCAGCGGTTACAGCGATTTCCGCCGCTGCCATCAGCAGCATCGCCGGATCGTCGCTGAACACCGGGCTGGCGAACTCGGCTTCCCCTGGCCCACGGTGCCCGATCCGGGCGACAGCGGCATCGAGAGCGTCGGCGGTGTCCGGGGACAACGCACGGATACTGGCGAGATTGCCTTCCCGGGCCAGCGCACACGCCGGCGGGTCAGCGCGCAGCACCGTGGCCAGCTCGGCGGTCTCTGCTGCGATGCGGCTGCTTTCCATGATCATTCCCACCCCGGACACCCTGGACCCCGCCCGGGTGTACTCCAGCGCCGCCGCGGTAACTCCGGTGTCAATCAGCCAGAGCGCCGTGAGGATCCAGCCTTGGTGAATCCGATCCCGCAACAGCCGAACCCGAACTTCCAGGCTGGCATCCGGCAGCGAGGCCAGCTGTGCGGCGTCCAGGTGCTCTGCCTCGGCGGCGGCACTGTAGGCACGCGTGTCGGACCTGAGATGGCGCAACAGGGCCAGTGATCGTCCCGCGACGACCGCTTTGGCGACTGACCCGAGCGCTCCCTCGGCCAGCTGAGGCCGACCGAACGGCAAGAGCTCCCCGACCTGCGGCTGCTCGCCCAGGGCGCGCTCGGCGACAGTCCGCTGATCCCAGCCGGGCAGCTGGGTCGCGGCGACGATGTTGGCCGACACCCCGACGTAGGGGCGATGACCGAACACCGCGATGGCCCTGCTCCCCCATTCGTCGCCCACCACGCCGCCAAGCGCGAGCACCTGACCCATCACCCGGCTGGCTGTGCGCAGCCCGCTCAACTGGACGTCCAGGGTTATCGGGGTTAATGGTCCGGGCAGCGCCTCGGCGAGGCTGGTCGCACTGAAGACCGGGAACCGCGGATCGATCCGGTCGTCGAATTCACCCTCCATCCCGTCTGGGGCCGCGCTATGCAACTCGTCGAACGGCGCAGGGCGGGGGAGAACTTCTACGGGGAGCGCCAGTTGACCCCCGTGGCTGGTCGCGCCTGCGGCATTGAGTCTGCGGCCGACGAGTCCACGCGCGGTGTCGGCAACCGCCTCGAGCGCCTGCCAGCCGAACTCGAACCTCCAATCCTCTCGGGCCGCAGCGATGTCCATTTCCGGAATCAACTGTGACCAGCTACGAACCCCGTGCAGCCGGGCACGTGGGTCAACGGCTCGCAGCAGCCGCCACGCGGTGATCACGTTGGTGGTGTCCGGGGTTGCCAGGTCCACGACACCGGTGCGGTCGGTGTTCAGCGCCAAAACCAGAAAGCGCATCAGGTCGTCAACGTGCAGTACTCGCATCGGCTGCGCCGAGACCTTGGTGCGCAGCAGCGTGGCCACGGTACGGCACACCATCCAATCGAGCTGGCGGCCGACCGGCGGTGCGATCCGGATGACCAAACTCGGCCCCCAACTCGTGGACACCAGTGCCTCGGCCGGCCGATACAGGTCGGGCCGACCTGCGGCTTGGGACGCGAACAGCAGCCGGGCACCGGCGCGGGCGGCCGCATGAGTTACATGCGCAACTCCGTTGATGTCTGCGCTGCCAGGTGCGGTGGTGTCGACCGGGGCCAGGTGGATCACCGCGTCGGCTTGGTCGGCCAGATCTTGCAGGATGGGGTCAGTCAGCGACGCGCAAACAAATTCGACGCCTGGGTCTAGGCAGGCGTGTGGGTGCTCAGCAATGCCGCTGACCGTGTGCCCAGCAGCAATCAGGTTCCGTGCGACCAGCCGCCCGACTGCGCCGGTGGCGTCGGTAACCAGGATCTGCACCTGAGTCCACCTCCCCCAACGTCCACTGTCGACAATAGGCAAGTCGCTAGCACTTGCGCGACCGTTACTCCGCCAACGGCGCTCTGGCCTGGTGTGATGCCCCTGGCTGGTTACTGCAGCATCGCGCTGCCGTCCGCGGCGACGGCAACCTTGGCGCCACCGATATCTTCACGCACCGTTGCTTGCGCCGCAGCGGAGTCGGCGATAACTGCCAGGGTGCGCGACCCGTCGGGCGTGCGCACGGCCAGGAAGGCCTTCTCCGGTTGTCCGTCCCGGTTGAACGGTGTCGTCCATGCCTCGACGGTGCCGACGCCGTCCCACTCGACCAACCCATCCCGGGTGGGCTCTCGATTTACTACCGATTGCACGTCTTCCCAGCGGAATTCGGCCGGTGGCTCGGTGCTGTAGACGCCGAAGCTGTGTTTGGTCAGGTAGCCGCCGTTGGCGGTGATCAGGGCGCGCCGCCCGGGATTGGCCACCAGCAACTCTGCCATGGTGGCAATGGAATGCATCACGTAGTTGCTCCACGGGCCGCCCGCGAAGGTCAGTCCGCCGGTGACGGTGAGCGGGCGGGCGGAATCGTCGACGCTTAGTCCCAGTTCGGCCGCCGCCACTTGAACGGCGGAGGGAAAGCAGGAGTACAGGTCGACGTAGTCGACATCGTCGATGCCCAGGCCGGCTAGCTCTAGCACCCGCGCACCGGCGATCCGGATGGCCGGAGAGCGGTGCAACTCATCACGCTCGGCAATGGCGGGGGTGTCATGCGCGTCGGTACCCGCATGCGGGTACACCCAACGTTCGGCGGGGACCTGCAGGCGTGTCGCCTGCTCGACCGAGGTCAGGATCAGCGCGGCACCCTGATCAACCATGTTGTTGGAGTTCATCAACTTGGTGTACGGCCAGCTGATCACCCGGTTCTCCGGGCCGGGCTGGCAGATTTCCTCGGCGGTCACCGGCTTGCGGATCCACGCGTGCGGATTGTTGACCGCCACGGCGTTGAAGCGTGACCACAGCTCGCCGATCCGCTTGAGGTGATCCTCGATCGACTCGCCGTTCGCAATGCGAAGCGCCTGCTCGAACAGCGGGTAGACGTAGGCCGGCCGATCCAGCTGGATCCTGATCTCCGCTTCACCGGCCATCGGGACGTCGTCGCCGGTGAGCTCGGCTATCGGGACGGATTCGTCCTGAACTGTCCATACGAGCTTGCTGCCTTTGGCCCGCAGCCCTCTTCTGGTGCGCCAGGTTTCGGCGCCGGCCAGCAGCACCACCCCGGCCCGGCCCCGCTGGATGTCCAGACACGCCTGGTTGACCAGCGACTGCGGCACGTTGCCTCCGACGGCGCTGTACAACGTGGTGAAATCGGCGGCGCCGATTCGCTCGCCCAGCAGCAGTCCGGGATCCCGATAGCGTGCCGACAGCACGTTGACCACGCGGATGGAATCCACGGCCTCGATCACCCGGGAATCCGCAGCTTGCCTGGCCGCGGCGGCCATCAGGCCTACCGGTTCGACGGACCGTGTTCTCGGGTCGATTTCGTCGCGATGGTTGACCTGGCCGTAGCCGATCAGCACCGGTGTCCTGGGGTCGACGGTCATGGATCGAACCTATCGTGGCGACGGGGCGGGCGGGGCTGCAGGCCGGGCTTCGCCGAGCGTCATGCCAGGGTGACGATTGTTGCCGAGCGTCACCCCAGCGTGACGCTCGGCGTTAGTGGGGCCTAGGCCGGGCCGGTGCAGTAGATCGATTTCAGCGTCCGATAGGCCTGGCCTTGACCCCGCCGAATGGCGCGCGCATGTCGAGCGCGTAGTCGTTGACCCCGATTGAGCCGGTGTGCACGGCCCGGGCAACGTCGGTGGCACGGTCGGTGTCGGTCGACCAGACGGTACCGGCAAGGCCGAACTCGCTGTCGTTGGCAAGCGCGATCGCCTCGTCATCGGTGTCATAGGTGCTAATGGTCAGCACCGGGCCGAAGATCTCCTCGCGTGCCAGGCGCGCTTTGGTTATCGTCACACTCCGACCCACGTAGCCGCAGAGTGGTTGTCGACGACGAGTGGATGGAGGCTCCTAACGAATGAGCGCGCAGTTGAGCTACGTCGAAGCCGTGGTCGTCGGCGCGTTCCAGGGCGTCACCGAGTTGTTCCCGGTCTCAAGCCTTGGGCACTCGGTGTTGGTGCCGGCACTGGTTGGCGGGCAATGGGCCCAAGACTTAAACGTCTCCACACCCCAATCGCCCTACCTGGCGTTCATCGTTGGCCTGCATGTCGCCACCGCCGCCGCCCTGCTGGTGTTCTTCTGGCGTGACTGGCTGCGCATCCTGGCAGGATTCATCTCATCGGTCCGATATCGCCGAATCCAGACTCCCGCCGAGCGGCTAGCCTGGCTGATCGTGGCGGCCACCATCCCGGTGGGATTGGCCGGGCTGGCCCTTGAACAGCTCTTCCGCACCACACTGGGCAAACCCATCCCAGCGGCGGTATTCCTGCTCCTCAACGGCGCCGCCCTCTATGCGGGCGAGGTCCTCCGCCGCCGCATTGCGCCCGTAGCCACCGGCGACCACTCGAAGCCAGCCGATGAGCAACCGGCGCACACCGGCGAGGCCGTCGACAATCGGCTGGCGCAACTGCCTATCGGCCGCGGTGTGCTGATCGGCTCCGCCCAAATCCTTGCGCTGCTCCCCGGTATCAGCCGCTCCGGGATCACCATTGTGGCCGGCCTCTGGCGCGGCTTATCGCACGAAGACGCGGCCCGCTTCTCGTTCTTGCTGGCGACGCCAATCATTCTGGCCGCCGGGGTTTACAAGATCCCGGATCTCTTTGGTCCTCTGGGAAACGGGATGCACGGTCAGGTCCTAGCCGGCAGCATCGCCTCCTTCGTCTGCGCCTACCTTGCCGTGCGCTATCTCACCCGGTACTTCCAAACCCGCACCCTCACACCATTCGCCATCTACTGCTCCCTGGCCGGCGGTGCCAGCCTGGTGTGGCTTACCCTCTGCTAATCACCGCCCCGCATCCAGGCCCAGTGTCTAGGCACGTGAGAACCCCACTCGCCGGCTACCAGCGGCAAGGGGTTGACTACGCCACGGCCTGTTCGGGCAGGCCGGCAGATATTCGCCGTAGGTCCCCTCAGAACCATTGCGATTCAATTTATTCGAGCGCCAGACCGTCGGCAGCGCTCGATGCAAGCTGAGGGTTCGACTGGGCGTGCATTTGAATCAGCTTTGCGCGGTTGTTGTTTTCGCTACCAGCACGTATCGCTTGCGCGTTCGCGTCAGGGTGAGTCTCAGCATACGAGCGCGCTAGCCGCGAGAGCTCGGCGCGAAGCACGTTGGCGGCCTGCGATTAGCGAGAACCGAGTGGAGACCTTCGAGGGCACGCCGGCCAAGTAGATCACCAAGGACAACTCCGCCGAGGCATTCTTCGGCAATTGGGAAGTATTGTCCCGCAACACCTTTCCTGACAAATCCGCGCTCAGGCAGCGATTTTCGACAGCTGCTACAACCACACCGCCGAATCCCCCACAGAGGCATAACAGCCCCTACACGATTTCGGGGGGAATCGCATCACCGACGCGGTCACCAAAAGGCAACTCCTCGGTATCAATTCGCACAACAACGTAGGCGTGCAGCGGGGCATGGGCCACCATCGACGCAATGCGCAGCGGCTCAACCACAGAGGTGATTGCCTGATGTTCTGTCGCCTTTGTCGGGTGGCTGGTGCGCTCGCGGGGGTTGCTCTGCTGGTCGTGTGGACGGACACCGGGCCCGCATCGGCCGCCGACCCCGTTCAGATTCAGAGCCCGAATTTGTTAGTCAACCCGGGCGCCGAGCTCGGCGACCCGTCATTGTCGGGATACAGTTCGGTGTCCATCCCGGGCTGGACCGTGACCGGCACGCCCACCGTGATCAAATATGGCACCCGGGCCCGTCTGCCGTCGCCTCTCTCGTCGCCGGGGCCAACTCTGCCACCGGCGCTAGGATTTCCGCGCTCTGAGAATGGCCCCCCCGATGGCGGCGTACAGTTCTTCGGCGGTGGAAATGTGGCTACTTCCACACTCACCCAAATCGTCGACCTCAGCAGCGCGGCGTCCGACATCGACACCGGCACCGTGTCCTACACGTTGAGCGGATGGCTCGGCGGCTACTTAAACGAACTGTCCACGGCGTCGGTCACCGTCGACTTCTTGGCCGCCGACCAATCACGGCTGGGCACAGGCAAGATCGGGCCGGTCACCAACTTCGATCGCTTGCTCAAAACCGCGCTCCTCAAACGTGGCACCACCGGGACGATTCCCGCGGGCACCCGCAGCGCACGTGTGGTCGTGACTTTCACAGACTGCCACCCGGTTGGCGGCAGCTACAACAACGCCTTCGCCGACAACATCTCGTTCACTGTCGGCGCGTCGCTGCCAGCCCCACCGCCACCGACGCCACCGCCATCGACCGTCGGCGCCCTCGATCACGTGTTCATGATCTATTTGGAGAACCATGGCGTGAAAGACATTGTCGGCAGCCGCAACGCGCCATACATCAACAGCCTCATCAACACCTACGGATACGGATCGAACTACTTCGCCCTGACCCACCCCAGCAACCCGAACTACTTCCCGATCCTCGGCGGATCCGACTTCGGCGTGAACTACGACTGCCCGAAGAACTGCTTCGACGAACCCAACCTGGCCGACAACATCGAGGCGGCGCACAAGACGTGGGCCAGCTACGAGCAATCCATGCCCTCCCCATGTTTCAAGCAGTCCTCGGGTCATTACAGCCCCGACGAACTACCTTTTCTCGCCTTCCACAACATAATCTCCAACACCGCCCGCTGCCAGGCACACGTGCTGCCGCTGAGGCAGATGGCCACGGATCTCGCCTCGACCGCCACCACCCCGAACTACGTGTGGTTCGCCGCGGACGAATGCCACAACATGGAAGGGTGCAACGACGCCGCCTTCGTAGCCAGCCAGCTCGGGAATCATCAATACAACATCAAGGCCGGCGACGAGTTCCTCGCGGACACCCTGCCCACGATCTTGAACTCGCCCGCGTTCCAAACGCAGCGCACCGCCATCTTCATCACTTGGGACGAGGACTACAACAACCTGTATTTGGACATCGGTAACGAGGGAAATCACGTCCCCATGATCGTTATCCCGTCACCGCACTCCGGGATGCGCCAAGGCCACATCGTTGCCGGCAACTACAACAACCACTACAGCCTGCTGCGCACCATTGAAGATGCCCTCGGACTTCCCCGACTCACCAACAATGACCGATTCGCCCAACCCATGAACGAATACTGGCCATAGCAGAGGGAGCGTCGATGACCACGCGCGGCATCTCGGAGGAAGCGCTGCTTGCGCAGGAGGCGTGCTTCGCGCGGGCATTCGCGGATGGCGATCCGGCGATCGCGCGGGAGCTCTATCAGCCCGATGTGGTGTATGTGAGCCCGACGGTACGCCTCTTCGATTGGCCCGCCCGGATCGACGGCATCGAGCGCACGCTCGAGTTCATCGCACTCACCATCCGTGGCTGCCCGGCCATCCGCTACGAGGCGGTGGAGCACGCCATCACGCCCGGCGCGGACGCGGCGTTCGTGCGCGTGCAGTTCGACTGGACCCGGGGTGCGGAACGCCTGCGCTCGACGTACGTGGTGATCTACCGCTATCGCGCCGGCCGGATCGCCCGCCAAGAGCTGTACTACGACCCGAGCGGGGCGCTGGAGCGACTCGGGGCCGGTTGAGCGCCCAATCTCAGTCGAGATAGTCGCGCACTACTGCGCCAGCAAGCACGCGGTGATCGGCTACACCGACGCGGCCAGGATTGAATACCGTCGGACTGGTGTGAAGTTCTCGATCGTCATGCCGACATTCGTCAACACCGAACTCATCGCCGGCACCGCCGGAGCCAAGGGAATCAAGAACGCCGAGCCGGCCGACATCGCCGACGCGATCGTCAAGCTGGTGGCCCACCCCAAGCCGCGGGTGCGGGTCACGAAAACAGCTGGCGCGATTATCGCTTCACAGAAGTTCATGCCTCGCTCGCTTGCCGAGGGTCTGAACCGCGTCCTCGGCGGTGAGCACGTCTTCACCGATGACGTCGACGTCGATACGCGAAAGGCCTACGAGGCCCGGGCTCGCGGCGAAAAATGAGCACCACTTAGGACGCTGTTCATCAAGGGCACGGACAATCGGGCAGATGAGCCCTAAAAGCACAATCTCCCCGACAGCCAAGCCCGCGGATCTCTCCGACAACGAACTGGCCCTTATCGACAAATATTGGCGCGCCGCCAATTACCTGTCAGTCGGGCAGATCTATCTGCTGGACGACCCACTGCTCACCGAGCCGCTGTCGCCGCAGCACGTCAAACCCCGGCTGCTGGGACACTGGGGCACCACGCCGGGGCTCAACATCATCTACGCGCATTTGAACCGGATCATCCGCAATCGCGACGCCAACGTCATCTATGTCACCGGGCCCGGTCACGGCGGCCCCGGACTGGTGGCCAACGCCTACCTCGAAGGCACCTACAGCGAGGTGTACAGCGGCATCGACGAAAATGCCGAAGGACTGCGGAAGCTGTTCCGGCAGTTCTCCTTCCCCGGCGGCATACCTAGCCACGTCGCCGCCCAGACTCCGGGCTCCATCCACGAGGGCGGTGAGCTCGGCTACGCGCTGGTGCATGCCTATGGCGCGGCTTTCGACAATCCGGATCTGGTCGTGGCCTGCGTGGTTGGCGACGGTGAGGCCGAAACGGGGCCACTGGCCGCCAGCTGGCACTCCAACAAATTCCTCAACCCGGCCAAAGACGGTGCAGTGCTGCCCATCTTGCACCTCAACGGCTACAAAATTGCCAACCCGACGGTGCTGGCGCGCATCCCCCACCCCGAACTGGAATCACTGCTGCGCGGCTACGGCCACCGGCCCATCGTGGTCGCCGGTGATGACCCGGCCAACGTGCACCAACAGCTGGCTGCCGCACTCGACGACGCCTTCGACGACATCGCGGCCATCCAGAGTGCCGCGCGCAGCGGCAACCAGACGGAGCGACCCGTGTGGCCGATGATCGTGCTGCGCACCCCGAAAGGCTGGACCGGACCGAAGGTGGTCGACGGCAAGAAGGTGGAGGGCACCTGGCGATCGCATCAGGTTCCGCTGGCCGACACTCACAACAATCCCGAACACCGCGCGCAGCTTGAAGAATGGCTGCGCAGTTACCGGCCCGAGGAGCTTTTCGACGGCAACGGCAAGCTGCGGGCCGAGTTGCGTGCGCTCGCGCCCAGCGGTGATCGCCGGATGAGCGCCAACCCACATGCCAACGGCGGGCTACTGCTGCGCGACCTCGATCTGCCGGACTTCCGTGACTACGCGGTGCCGGTCTCCCGGCCGGCCGCCGAAACCCACGAGGCCACCCGGATCCTGGGCACTTTTCTGCGGGATGTGATTGCCCGCAACTCGGACCGATTCCGTCTCATGGGTCCCGACGAGACCGCCTCCAACCGGCTGGACGCCGTGTTTGCAACGACCGACAAGGTGTGGCTCTCGGAGATAGAGCCCGATGACGAGAACCTCGCGCCCGATGGCCGCGTGATGGAGGTGCTATCCGAGCACTTATGCCAAGGGTGGCTGGAGGGCTACCTGCTGACCGGCCGGCATGGCCTGTTCAACTGCTACGAAGCCTTTGTGCACATCGTCGACTCGATGATGAACCAGCACACGAAATGGTTGTCCACCAGCCGCGAACTCCCGTGGCGGCAGCCGATCGCGTCGTTGAACTACCTGCTGACCTCCCACGTCTGGCGCCAGGACCACAACGGTGCGTCCCATCAGGATCCCGGTTTCATCGACCTAGTCGCCAATAAGCGGCCCGAAGTGGTGCGGGTCTACCTGCCGCCGGACGCGAACACCTTGCTGTCGGTTGCAGACCACTGCCTGCGCAGCCGCGACTATGTCAACGTCATCGTCGCCGGCAAGCAGCCCGCGCTGACCTACCTCGACATGGATGAGGCCATCGCGCACTGCACCCGTGGGCTTGGCATCTGGCAGTGGGCGAGCACCGCTAAAGCCGAACCCGACGTGGTGCTGGCTTGCGCGGGAGACATCCCGACGCTGGAGACGTTGGCCGCCGCCGACATCTTGCGTCAGGAACTGCCCGATCTGGCTGTGCGGGTGGTCAACGTCGTCGACATCATGCGCCTGCAGCCTGAATCCGAGCATCCACATGGCTTGCCGGACAAGGAGTTCGACGCCTTGTTCACCCGTGACAAGCCGGTCATCTTCGCCTACCACGGCTACCCGTGGCTGATCCACCGGCTCGCCTATCGCCGCACCAACCACCATCACATCCATGTGCGCGGCTTCAAGGAGCGCGGCACCACGACGACGCCGTTTGACATGGTGATGCTCAACGACCTGGACCGCTTCCACCTGGTCATCGACGTCATCGACCGGGTGGACGGGCTGGCCAGCCAAGCCGCCGTGCTGCGTCAGCGAATGGTCGACGCCCGCCTCGCCGCCCGCAGCTACACCCGCGAGCACGGTGAGGACGACCCGCAGATCGCCGGCTGGACCTGGGGAGTCGAGTGAGCGGAACGAAGTGACGGGAACGAGACGACCAATCCAACCCGGCAGTCGAGTGAGCGGAACGAAGTGACGGGAACGAGACGACCAATCCAACCCGGCAGTCGAGTGAGCGGAACGAAGTGACGGGAACGAGACGACCAATCCAACCCGGCAGTCGAGTGAGCGGAACGAAGTGACGGGAACGAGACGACCAATCCAACCCGGCAGTCGAGTGAGCGGAACGAAGTGACGGGAACGAGACGACCCATCCGACCTGGGAGTCGACCTCGGGGTGAGCGGGAAGACTTCAGTCCACAGGTAAACTTGCTGAATGCTTGACGCGACGGCTGCCGCTGACACTCATCCGCTGGTGTCGCAGCTGTCGGCGCTGCACCGGTTCCGGATCCAGGTCGACGTCGCCGTCGTCGTCGTAGTGCTGGTGCTCACGAACCTCATCGCGCACTTCACCACGCCGTGGGCGAGCATTGCTACCGTCCCGGCCGCCGCTGTCGGGCTGGTGATCTTGGTGCGATGCAACGGTCTGGGTTGGGCCGAACTAGGACTGGGCCGCGAACACTGGAAGTCGGGGCTGGGGTATGCGCTGGTCGCCGTCGCGGTCGTGGCGTCGGTGATCTCGGTCGGTGTGCTGCTACCGATGACTCGGCCGATGTTCATGAACAATCACTACGCCACGATCTCCGGTGCGCTGATCGCCTCGATGGTCATCATTCCGCTGCAAACCGTGATCCCTGAGGAGCTGGCCTTTCGGGGTGTGCTGCACGGCGCGCTGAATCGGGCCTGGGGATTTCGCGGGGTCGCACTGGTGGGCTCGCTGCTATTCGGTCTCTGGCATGTCGCCACGTCGTTGGGGCTGACGAGCAACAATGTCGGTTTCACCCGGCTGTTCGGCGGCGGGATCGTCGGGATGCTGGCCGGGGTGACGTTGGCGGTGTTGGCCACCGGAGCGGCCGGGTTCGTCTTCAGCTGGCTGCGCCGACGCAGCGGGAGCCTGATCGCGCCGATCGCGCTGCATTGGTCACTGAACGGGCTCGGTGCCCTGGCCGCTGCGCTGGTCTGGCACCTGTCAACCTGAAAGCCGCCTGGTTACACCAGCAGCACTGCCGCACCGGCGATGCGGCCGGCGCTGAGATCGGTCAGCGCCTGATCGGCTTGCCCGAGCGGGTACTCCGGCGTGGTCACCTCGATGTGATGCTCACCCGCAAAGTCGAGGAATGCCCGCGCATCGGCCCGGGTGTTCGACGTGACCGACCGAAGCTGGCGCTCCTGAAACAGATGACGCTGGTAGTTGAGTTGCGGGATATCGGACAGATGAATCCCGGCGATCGCCAACGTCCCACCACGGTCCAGCGCCTCTAGTGCGGGCAGCACCAGATCACCGACCGGGGCGAACAGGATTGCGGCGTCCAGCGGCACCGGCGGCGGATCGGCGGCTCCTTGCGCCGACGCGGCGCCCAGCGCCAGGGCCAGCTCGCGCGCCTCGGCCCCGCGGGTCATCACGTGCACCTCGGCTCCTTGTGCCAACGCGACCTGGGCGGTGATGTGCGCGCTGCCGCCAAAGCCGTACAGACCCAACCGGCCGCCGGGCGGTAGCTCGGCGCGCAGCAGGGAGCGGTATCCGATGATGCCGGCGCACAATAACGGCGCGAGCTCGCAATCGCTATAGCCAGTCGGCAGGTGGTGCGCGAAAGCGGCGGGGACCGTGGCGAATTCGGCGTAACCACCGTCGGCATCCCAGCCGGTGTAGCGGGACTCCGGACACAGGTTCTCATTGCCCCGACGGCAGTACTTACACACGCCGCAGGTGTGGCGCAGCCAGGCAATCCCTACCCGGTCCCCCACGTCGAACTCGTCACCGGCGTCAGCGCCCACCTCGATGACCTCACCCACCACTTCGTGGCCGGGAGTCACCCTGTCACGGTGCACGGGGAGGTCACCCTCGGTGACGTGCAGGTCGGTGCGGCACACCCCGCACGCGTGCACGGCCACCAGCAGCTCGGACGGCTCAGGGTGCGGCACCTCGGTGGTAACTCGCTCGAGCGGGCCGGTGTTCATCGGGCCGGGCTGACGCACCTGCCACGCAGTCATTGTCGTGTTGGTCGCCGCCGGGGCCATCACTCCATCATGCCGCTATCCGCCACGGCCGCAACGGGTTAGGCCGATTAGGTCCTTCGCACCAGGCCGACGAGCCAGAGCAAGATCACCGAGCCGAGCAGTGCGGTGAAGAAGGTGAAGATCAAGCCGCCGCCGGCGGTGTTGACGAAGAAGCTCAAGATAAAGCCGCCGATCAACGCACCGACGACGCCGATCACGATGTTCATCAAGATACCGGATCCGCTGCCCTTGATGATTTTGCCGGCGGCCCAACCCGCGAGACCCCCGATGATGATGTAGCCGATCACGCCGACGCTGGTCAGCGTGGTGGATCGGGCCAGGTATTCGGTAGCTGCCATGACGTCCATGCGGGTCTCCTTAGCAATCGCTGGCAAAGCCCGGCTCAGTGCTGGGCCGTCATTTTCGGTATACCCCGTTTGCGTAACGAATCGAATGCCGAATTGGAGACGGTCGGCTAACCCGGCCTAACTACCCGACAGGCCGCCGACCGGCAGGTCAGGCCGGCAGGGTCCGCTGCGGCGTCGGTGTAGGAGTAGGGCTGACTTCTCCCGCGGGCGCCTGGCCCGGGGCCGGTGCGGGCGCCGGTGCGGGTGCTCCCGGAGCCGGCGGGGCCGGTGCGGGCGCCGGTGCGGGTGCTCCCGCAGCCGGCGGGGCAGGCGGGGCCGGCGGGGCAGGCGGCGGGGCCCAGGGCTGGATCGACTCGGCCAGCGCCTTGGCCGCGCCCTTGTCCACCGGGTCGTTAGCGGTCCCGAGCCACACCACAAACCAGCGCTGGGGAGGTCCGGCGTTAGGTGTGGTCGCCGCGGGCGAGCCGATTACGCCCGTCCAGATCTGGCCGTTCGGCTTGGCCGTATCGCTGAACTTGACCTCGTAAAACGATGCGCTTCCGGTTAACCCATTGGCGCCGTTGAGCGGGGTGGTTTCCTGGTTGATCCGCGTGCCGGGATAGGGCATGAAGAACTCACCCATGTCCGAGCCCAGCCGGACCGCGGCCTTGGCGTTGTTGGCTTCGGCGCTGGCGTAAAGCTTTTGGTCCAGCCGTCCCAGCACGATGCGGGTGTCGTTGGCGACGGGCGGTGGCTGACCGGGCAGCGGCGGCTGTCCAGTCGCCTTGCTGAGCAGCGCCGAGCCGTAGTCGAGGTGGGAAGCGTCTGACTCCACCCAGCCGGCGGGAAGGACGAAGCTGAATCCACCGACGGCGTTGGTGATCCGGCCGGCGTTCGGGTCGACGACCGGCGGTGGGGGTGCGTTCGCGTCAACCGGTGGCGGCGGCGCCGCGTTGGAATCGCCCGGCGCCGGTTGCCCACCCGGCCCCTGGGCACCCGGAGGAGGCGCGGGGGCCGCCGTCGTAGTCGCCGGAGGCGGCGGTGGGGGCTCCGGATCGGCGTTCGACGTCGCCGCCAACGCGATGGTGACGGCACTGGCGCTGGTCACCGCGGCGATCGCCAACGCCGCCCACAGGCCCTTGCGACGTGTCGAGTTCGGGTCCACCTGATCCATGGCGACGAACCTACCGTGTTACGGCTGTGACGCAAGGGTGCCTTGCTGCGGTTTTTCCGATGTTGCCACTCCGCAACCTGCCGCGCGTCTGCGCAGTTCATCGCGCTCAGGAATAGGCGTGCCGGTGCGCTACCGGATACAACGCCACTTCATGAGCTTTAACGGAGAACCACACGCGCTCTCCTGGCGTCAGCCGCAGCTCCGTGGCGGCGTCGACGGTGATTTCCGCAGCCAGGCCAGGCGCACCATCAAGCTGCTCCTGGCCGCGCACCAGGATCGCGGACCCGCGGATATCCAGCTCCGCCACGGTCACCTCAACGGTATTGCGTGGGCTGCCGTGTGGTTGGTCTCGATACACGGCCACCGCCGTCGGCGGAAATACCGCGATCGCGGCTTGCCCTTGGTCGAGCTTTTGGTCGGGGTCTTGGGCCGGGGTCCCGTACCAGTAAGCGCCGGAGCGGGCCTGCAGCGAGCCGTCAGGGCCGATGGTTCCATTGACCAGGTTGATGCCGGCGATGCGAGCCCCGAAATGACTGCGTGGCGCGGTGAGTACATCCGCGACTGGGCCGATCTCGGAGATCTTCCCCGATTCCAGCACCAGCACCCGATCGGCCAATGTGAACACGTCTAGCAGGTCGTGGGTTATCAGAATTACCGCGCAGCCGGTGCGGGTGACCACGGTGCGCAGCACTGCGCGGATGGCCGCGGCCGCGGCGACGTCGAGCCCGGTCAGCGGCTCGTCGAGCAGCAGCACATCGGGTTCGGCGGCCAACGCCCGCGCGATCGCTACCCGCTGGGCTTGACCGCCGGACAGCTGCCGCGGTTTTCGGTCGGCGAATTGCTCGGCATCCACCTCGCGTAACCAGCGCAGCGCCGTCGCTCTCTCCGTGGCGCGAGCGGAGCGGAACATCCCGCGACGATTGTGCGGTCCGAAGGCCACGTTGGCGGCGACGCTCATATGCGGGAACAGCAACGGGTCCTGCAGCAGCAACCCCACCCGGCGGTCGTGCGTCGCCACGTTCACCCCGGTAGCGGTGTCGGTCAATACCCGATCCCCCAACCGCACCACCCCCTCATCGGGGCGAACCAGCCCGGCGATGACATGCAGGGCCGTCGACTTACCCGCGCCGTTGGGTCCGAGCACCGCGAGCACCTCGCCGGCAGACACCGAGAACTCCACATCCAAATGGCGGTCTGCCACAACGGCGCGAAGCTGCAACTCGCTCATGGCTCCGGCTACCTGGTGTCGGTCCCGGTCAGCCTGCGAGCGCCCAGACCCAGCACCACCAGCGCCGCCACCGCCACCAGCAGGATCGACAACGCCACAGCCGCGTTCGCGTCGGTCACCCGCTGCAGGTAGATCTCCAGCGGCAGTGTGCGGGTCACCCCTTGCCGCGACCCGGCGAACGTCAGCGTCGCGCCGAACTCCCCCAGCGAGCGGGCGAACGCCAGCACCGCTCCCGACACCATGCCCGGCAGCAACAGCGGCAGGGTGACCCGCCACCAGACGGTGCTGGGCCGAGCCCCCAGCGTCGCCGCCACCACCTCGAAGTTGGCTCCGGCGGTACGGGCGGCACCTTCGAGGGAAATCACCAGAAATGGCAGCGAGACGAAGGTCTGCGCCAACACCACGGCGGTTGTGCTGAAGGCGATGCTGATACCGGCGGCCTCCAGGTACTGCCCAATCAATCCGAGCCGGCCGAACGCGTAGAGCAACGCAATCCCACCCACCACCGGCGGCAGCACCAATGGCAGCAGAATCAACGGTCGTAGCAACCGCACCAGGCGCGCCGTGCTGCGGGCCAGCACCAGCGCCATCGGCACTCCCAGCAGCACGCACAGCACCGTGCTGGCGGCGGCGGTCTTCAGACTCAGCAACAGCGCCGTCTTCGACGAAGAGCTGGTGATCAGCGACCAGAAATTCGGCCAGTCAACCTTGATCGCGATCGCCATCAGGGGCAGTACCACAAAAATGGTTCCCGCGGCCGCGGGGACATACACCCAGCGGGGCAGATCCGTAGGCCGGTGCACGGTTCGGTGGTCAGGGCTTAGCGAAGCCCGACTGGGCCAGGATCTTCTGACCGGCGGCAGACGTCACCAAGGCCACGAACTTTTGTGCCAGCGTTGGTAACCGCGCCTTATTCAGCACCGCGATGGGATAGACATTCACCGCGCGGGCGGCCTCGGGAAAGTTGATGGTCGTCACCTTGTCTCCGGCGCTCATCGCGTCGGTGACGTAGACCAGCGCGGCGTCGGCCTGTCCGCTGGTGACCTTGTTGAGGACGTCGGTCACGCTGGGTTCCTCACTAACCGGGTTGAGGCGTACCCCGGTGTTGTCCTCGATGCGCTGGGTCGCCGATCCGCATGGCACCGGCTGCTGGCAGATCACCACACTGAGTCCCGGCTTGTTGAGGTCGGCAAAGGATCCGACTTTCTTCGGGTTGCCGGGCGCGGTGACGATGACCAACGTGTTCGAGGCGAAGTTCGTCGGATTGCCGGCGAGTAATCCCGCCTTGGCGACCGTGTCCATCTGCGCGGTGTCCGCCGATGCGAAGACGTCGGCGGTCGCGCCCTGAGTCAACTGAGTCGCAAGTTCCGAGGAGCCCGCGAATTCGAAATCGACGCCGTTGTCCGGATTGTCGGCTTTGAACTGCTGACTGATCTGGGTGAACGCGGGCTTAAGCGAGGCCGCGGCGAACACGACGATCGATTGGGACTGCGACGGCTGGGAAGGCGAAGACGACGGGGATTTCGAACCGCACGCCACTGTGCCCGCCAACAAGCCCGCCACCAGCGCCGTCGATACCACACCGTCCAGCACCCCGATCCGACGCATGCGTCAAACCCTAGCCGGGCACAGATGCGGAAGCTCAACGTTCCGATAAGGAGACTGTGACGGCTGAATAGTTACCGAAATGGTCTGCGCGTCGTGGCCTCTGGAATTTCGCCGAATAGCTACTGTCCAGTAACATCTACCGAGATTGACGCCATAACACGCTGAGATCCCAGGCATCGGTCCTGTGGTGTGCCACCACCGGAACCAAGTTCACAGCGTCGAGTGAGACATAAGCGCTGGTGAACTGCCAGGGTCTGGGTTCAACGTTGAACACGAGGAGGTCATGGCAGTGGAGGTGCTGGTCACCGGCGGCGACACGGAGCTGGGGCGCACAGTAGCCGAGGGCTTTCGCGATGCAGGTCACAAGGTGACCCTCGTGGGCGCACGCCGTAGCGATCTCGAGATCGCCGCCAAAGAACTGGACGTGGACGCGATTGTCTGCGACACCACCGATCCGGCCAGCCTCAACGAGGCTCGCGGGTTGTTCCCCCATCACCTGGACACCATCGTCAACGTGCCGGCGCCGTCGTGGGACGCCGGCGACCCACGTACCTACTCGATATCCGACACGGCCAAGGCGTGGCGCAATGCACTCGACGCGACAGTGCTTTCGGCAGTGCTCACGGTGCAGGCTGTGGGTGATCACCTGCGCTCCGGTGGCTCCATCATCAGCGTGGTGACGGAGAACCCGCCTGCGGGCAGCATCGACGCCGCGATCAAAGCGACGCTCTCGAATTGGATTGCGGGACAGGCGGGCTTTTTCGGCACTCGCGGGATCACGGTCAATGCCGTGGCCAGCGGGCGCAGCTTCCAGGCCGGCTACGAAGGCCTTTCGCGCACGCCCCGGTCAGCCGCAGCTGAGGTCGCCCGCTTGGCGCTGTTCCTCACCACCCCGGCGGCCCGCCACATCACCGGCCAGACGCTGCACGTCAGCCATGGCGCCCTGGCTCATTTCGCCTGAGCCGGTTTCTAGTCCGTTTCACCCCCTTTTTCCACGGCCGGGCTGATCGCTACGGTAGCTAGCGTGGCTATTCGACTTGGTCTGCAGATCCCCAACTTCTCCTACGGCACCGGGGTAGAGAAACTCTTCCCAACGGTCATCGCCCAGGCCCGCGAGGCCGAATCGGCTGGATTCGACTCGGTTTTCGTCATGGACCACTTCTACCAACTGCCCATGTTGGGCGAACCCGACCAGCCGATGCTGGAGGCCTACACCGCCTTGGGCGCGCTGGCCACCGCTACCGAACGGGTGCAGCTGGGCACCTTGGTGACCGGCAACACCTACCGCAATCCAACTCTGCTGGCCAAAATCATCACCACCCTGGACGTGGTGAGCCAGGGCCGGGCGATTTTGGGCATCGGCACCGGCTGGTTCGAGCTCGAGCACGATCAGCTGGGATTCGAGTTCGGCACCTTCACCGACAGGTTCAACCGGCTCAACGAGGCACTGCAGATCATCCTGCCGATGATCAAGGGCGAGCGACCGACCTTCTCGGGCACCTGGTACCACTCCAGCGAGGCGCTGGCCAATCCGCGCTATCGCGACCACATTCCGCTGATGATCGGCGGCAGCGGTGAGAAGAAGACGATCCCGCTCGCCGCACGGCACTTCGACCACCTCAACGTGATTGCCGGGTTCGACGCGCTGCCGGGCAAGCTGCAGGTTGTACAGCGGCAGTGCGAGGAGATCGGCCGCGATCCGGCCACGCTGGAAACCAGCATGCTGATCACGGTGCTTATCGACGAGAACGTCAAACCCGACCAGATCCCCGCTGAGATGACCCAGCGCATGGTGGTCGGCAGCCCGGAGTCGGTCGCCGACCAGATCAAAACCAACGTGCTTGACGCGGGAATCGACAGCCTGATCATCAACATGCCCTTCTACACACCCGGCGTCATCAGCGCGGCCGGCGAGGCGCTGCGCCCGCTCGTTGGTCTGTAGCCGGGCTTGAGCGGGTGTCGGGCATGACCAGCATCACGTCGAGCGACCAGGCCCGATGTTGCGGTGTGGTTGATTACACATGCTTACGACCTGGGTTTCGGGGTATCGCCACGACTAGCGTGGTAGCTAACTGAAATCGCGCGTCAAGGAGCCCCCGTCAGGAGCAGCGGAGACATGAGCCCCCAGCCAGAAGCCACAGCTGGAGCTAAGCGTCGGCATCGAGTCGTCATCATCGGGTCAGGATTCGGCGGACTCAATGCGGCAAAGAAACTGAAGCGGGCCGATGTCGACATCAAGCTGATCGCCCGCACCACCCATCACCTGTTCCAGCCGTTGCTGTACCAGGTTGCGACGGGCATCGTGTCCGAAGGTGACATCGCCCCGCCCACCCGGGTCGTGCTGCGCAGGCAGCGCAACGTCCAGGTGCTGCTCGGCGACGTCACGCATATCGATCTGGATCGGCGGTTCGTCGTATCGGACTTGCTCGGCCACACCTACGAAACCCCGTACGACAGCCTGATCGTCGCCGCCGGCGCCGGCCAGTCGTACTTCGGCAACGACCACTTCGCCGAATTCGCACCCGGCATGAAATCGATCGATGACGCACTCGAGGTGCGGGGACGGATCTTGAGCGCGTTCGAACAGGCCGAACGGTCCCGCGATCCGGAACGACGGGCCAAGCTGCTGACGTTCACCGTCATCGGCGCCGGCCCCACCGGCGTCGAAATGGCCGGGCAGATCGCCGAGTTGGCCGGCCACACCTTGAAGGGCTCTTTCCGGCACATCGACTCGACCAAGGCGCGAGTGATCCTGCTCGACGCCGCCCCCGCCGTGTTGCCGCCGTTTGGCGAAAAACTGGGTCAGCGGGCGGCCGCGCGGTTGCAGAAGATGGGCGTGGAGATCCAACTGGGTGCGATGGTCACCGACGTCGACCGCAACGGCATTACAGTCAAAGACTCCGACGGCACCATCCGGCGCATCGAATCGGCTTGCAAGGTGTGGTCGGCCGGGGTCGCAGCCAGCGCGCTGGGCAGCGATCTTACCGAGCAGTCATCTGTCGAACTCGACCGGGCCGGACGAGTCAAGGTGTTGCCAGACCTGTCTATCCCCGGCCATCCCAACGTGTTCGTCATCGGTGATATGGCGGCCGTCGAGGGCGTGCCGGGGGTGGCACAGGGCGCCATTCAGGGTGCCAAGTACGCCGCCGCCACGATCAAGGCGGAACTCGCCGGCGCCGATCCGGCAGAGCGTGAGCCGTTCCAGTACTTCGACAAGGGCTCCATGGCCACGGTGTCGCGGTTTTCCGCGGTGGCCAAGATCGGTCCGGTGGAGTTCAGCGGCCTCATGGCCTGGTTCGCATGGCTGGTCTTGCACTTGGTCTACCTGGTCGGGTTCAAGACCAAGGTCAGCACGCTGCTGTCGTGGACGGTGACCTTCCTGAGCACTCGGCGTGGCCAGCTCACCATCACCGAGCAGCAGGCGTTTGCGCGCACCCGCCTCGAGCAGCTGGCGGTGCTGGCGGCCGAGGCGAAGCGCCCGGCGGCCAGACGGGCAAGCTAACCCGAAGTTGCGGTAGCTGAGCGGGTCGCTGCGTCCGCGATAAACGTGTCCCGAATCGCGTCCGCCGAAAGTGAATGAATCTCAATGTCGTTGCTGCCGCTGCGATCCGGGACCTGACGTCTGCCTGGAGCCGGTCGAGCACCGCTTCGAAAGTGCCTTCTTACCAGCGAAATGACGATAAATCGCGCCTCTGCTCAAAAGGCCCGCGGCAGCTATCTCCCCCAGTGACGTGTTGGCGAAGCCACGCTTTACCCGCCGATACCCGAACCTCACACCGAAATATCTGTTCCTCGGTCTGCGTCACTTGCATCAGGGACAACGCCCCCAGACTCACCATTCCTACGGGGTCGCGCTGGACAAAGTCGACAAAATCCATGGGCTGACCGACGCCGCCGGTAACGCGTTGCGGTTCAGCCAGACCCATCGGCTGCGCCATACTCGGGCCACCGAGCTGCATGTGCGCAGAATTGCATCAGATGCATCATTCGGCAGCCGGGAAGAACGTTGTAGCAGCATGGATCTGGGTATTCGCGCGCGGAATCGGTCGCGCTGTCGCCTGACACGCGCCATGAGCTGCGTTGATGCTCGACATCCCACCGGCAGGATGCATTACCTGCCGCAACGGTGGGGCAAGCTGGCCCTTACCGATCTGCGGCTCGGTCCGGCAACCGTGCAGATCCAGGCCGAGGCTGAAACGGTGACCGCCCACGGAGTGCCCCCGCAGTGGCGACTTGTCGCCTCATAACCAGCGGATGACTGCGCCAATCACCACGGCTGACGCGTCACGACGACAAATGACCCCCGGTGGGACTTTGGCCTCTACTGGATGGCAGCCCCAAACTTGAAGTATCGAAACGGTAAACAACAACCAACAACCGAAGAACATCGAAGTAACATCATGGGTGAAGAAAGAAACCAAAGGCCACCCATGTCGTTAACTTCTGGCGAGGTGTTCGCCGGGTACACCATCCTGCGGCTGCTGGGATCCGGCGCGATGGGCGAGGTCTACCTCGCCCAGCATCCTCGGTTACCTCGCCGCGAAGCGCTCAAGGTGCTGCGCAATGTCTCTGGCGGCGATGACTATGCGCGCTTCGTGAGAGAGGCGGACGTCGGGGCGGCGCTCTGGCATCCGAACATCGTGCGCGTCAATGACCGTGGCGAGTTCAACGGACAGCTGTGGATCTCGATGGACTTCGTCGACGGAACGGACGCAGCGAGCCTGCTGCGGGATCGCTATCCGGTCGGCATGCCAGCAGATAAGGTAGCCGCGATTATCGGGGCGGTCGCGGGCGCGCTTGACTATGCGCATCGGCACGATCTGCTGCACCGCGACGTCAGCCCCGCGAACGTTCTGCTTACAGGCCCCGAGGATGGCGACCAGCGAATCCTTTTGAGCGACTTCGGAATAGCCCGAAACATCGGCGACGTCAGTGGCCTGACCGCCACCAACATGACCATAGGCACGCTTCCCTACGCCGCGCCGGAGCAGCTTGCGGACGAGTCGGTTGACGGACGCGCCGACCAGTACGCGCTAGCGGCCACCGCCTACCATCTGCTGACGGGGTCGCCGTTGTTCCCTCACACCAACCCGGCAGTGGTCATTAGCCGCCACCTCACCGCGCCGCCGCCGACGCTAGCCGAGACCCGCCCCAAGCTCAGGGCCTTCGATTCGGTGCTTGCCGTAGCTCTCGCGAAAGACCCTGCCGATCGATTCGCCGAGTGCACGGATTTCGCCCGCGCGTTCGCACAGGCAGCGCACTCTGGTGGACACCCGACAGCCTCGGCGTCGACCGTGCAGGTACCCTCGGCGCGCAGATCACCCGAGAGCACAGCCAACAACCGCAAGCGACGCAGGTGGCGCCGGATCCGCCTCGCGGCGGCATCAACGATGATCGTGCTCACCGCCGTCGGCGCCATCGGCTACATGATCGAGAAGAACAGCCCCGCTCAACCCGGCGCGACCGCCGCAGCAGTGCCGCCGCCAGCTTTGTCACCAGACCGGAACGGGAGGGCGCTAGTTCCTCCGCCAGCTCCGCCCTCACCTCCTCCTGCGCCCGTTCCGGCGTCGGCCCTGAAGGATGCGCCGGTTCTGCCGCCAGCATCCCCAGCTCCCGTTCAGGCCATGGCGCCGAAATACGCGCCAGCGCCACCGCCGGCATCCCCAGCTCGTGCGCCCGTTCCGGCGCCGGCCCTGAAGGATGCGCCGGTTCTGCCGCCAGCATCCCCAGCTCCCGTTCAGGCCATGGCGCCGAAATACGCGCCAGCGCCACCGCCAGCATCCCCAGCTCGTGCGCCTGTTCCGGCCGTGCCCCAGTACGCGCCGCCGCCCGCACCCGCGCCACAGCGACCGGCACCCGACCCCGACCAGACGTTCCTCAATCTGGCGTCACAAATTCCCGGTGTCACCGTCATCGACCCCGCCCGCGCCACCGCCAGCGGCCGCGCCCTGTGCACTGGTCTTGGAGACGGGGAAAGCCCCGCCGATGCCGCCGCGGCGACCGTGCGCGACAACGAAGGACTCACGCCCGCACAGGCTAGCGCCGCCGTCAACGCGGCGATCACCGCCTACTGCCCGCAGGGGGCGGCCCGATAAGGATAATGCGGCTGAGCTGGACCAGGACGCCCTCGAGCCGCCCTTGAGCCGCCCGTTAAGGCTAACCGGTCAGCCTGCCACGTGCTCAACGTCCCGCCGCCGGCATCGGTCGCGATGGTCGCGAAAGCCGTTGCCGGATAGCGCAATTCGCTGATGGCGGCACGGGGCCCGGCACCCGACTCCACCCGATCCCGCCAGGGCACCGGCCGCGCTCAGCTTGTGTCCGGCGGCGCCTCGAGATTTTGCAGCCGCACCTGACCGCGGGCCAGAACCCGGTCACCGGCGTCGGTGATCGTGACCAACCACAACTGTTGGCGCCGGCCGCGGTGAATCGGTTCGGCGATGCCGTACACCATCCCCGAGCTGATGGAACGCAGAAAGTCGGTGTTGTTGTTGACGCCCACCACATTTCCGCCATCGCCGCGGGTATTCAGCCAGGTATAGGCCGCACCGCTGGCCATGCTCTCGATCATCGAGCAGTAGACACCGCCGTGCACGAGGCCCATCGGCTGCAACAGTTTGGGCGTGACCTCAAGCTGGGCGCGGGCGCCATCGGGGCTGAGTTCGGTGAATTGCAGCCCCAACTCGCTGTCGAACGGCGTGGTGAAATTCGGCGGGATGGTCGCTTCCGGCTGCGGTGGCACGCTCACTGGTGCACCATCCGTGTGTCGGTGATCTTGAGAGTGGGGTCGCTGGTGCACCATCCGGTGTGTCGGTGATCTCGGATGGGTCGCCGATGCACCCGAGGTGGCCGCTGGGTCATCGCCCTGCTCGCTTGACGCGTGGACGTCCAGCATGAGTTCTGCGAGGCCCGGCGGTTACCCGGGGCGTGCCGACCGTCGACAGGGCTGAGCGCCGTGGAGCGCCGAACAGTGAGCGAAGCGGCAGCCGCGCCCCGGCACCAAGACAAGGGTGCCTCCCCACTGGGTCTAGCAGCGAGGAGGCTGACATGAAGTCTGCCAGAAACACCCTTCCCGAAGAACCCGTCAACGGACTGACGTGCGGTATCGACTGGGCCCGTGACGACCACGCAGTATCTGTGGTCGACGCCCGCGGCCGTCAGATCCTGCGGCTGACTGTCGAGCACAGCGCCGCCGGACTGCGGCAGCTGCGCGACACGCTGGCCCGTCACGGCGTCGAGGAGGTGGCCATCGAACGCCCCGACGGGCCGATGGTCGACGCCCTGCTCGACGCCGGGATCACCGTGGTCGTCATCAGCCCGAATCAACTGAAGAACCTGCGCAGCCGGTACGGCTCGGCCGGCAACAAGGACGACCGATTCGACGCGTTCGTGCTGGCCGACACCCTGCGCACCGACCGCGCCCGGCTGCGACCGTTGACCCCCGACAGCCCGGCCACCGCCGCGCTGCGAGCAACCTGCCGCGCCCGCAAGGACCTCATCACCCACCGCGTCGCGGTAGCCAACCAGCTGCGTGAACACCTCAAGCGCGTCTTTCCTGGCGCCATCGGCCTGTTCGCCGAACTGGACTCCCCGATCAGCCTGAAGTTCTTGCGCCGCTTCGATTCTCAAGACCGCGCCGACTGGCTCTCGACCAAACGTCTCGCCGCGTGGCTGGCCTCGGTCGGCTACTGCGGCCGCGTCGATCCCGCCGTGCTGCACGCCCGCCTGGCCGCCGCCCCGCGCGGGGCCACCGGCGACGAGGCCACCGCCGCAGCCCACATCACCCGCGCGCTGCTGGCCACCCTCGACACCCTCGTCGAGCAGATCAAGGCCCTCACCGAGCAGATCACCGAGCAACTCAACACCCACACCGACGCGCACATCTTCACCAGCCTGCCCCGCTCCGGCACCGTCCGCGCCGCCCGACTGCTCGCCGAGATCGGCGACTGTCGCGCCCGATTCCCCACCCCCGAATCGCTGGCCTGCCTCGCCGGCGTCGCCCCCTCCACCCGGCAATCCGGCAAGATGCGCGCGGTCGGATTCCGCTGGGCCTGCGACAAACAACTGCGCGACGCAGTCTGCGACTTCGCCGGCGACTCCCGCCACGCCAACGTCTGGGCGGCTGATCTTTACAACCGCGCCATCGCCCGCGGCCACGACCATCCCCACGCCGTACGAATCCTGGCCCGCGCCTGGCTCTACATCATCTGGCGCTGCTGGCACGACGGCGCCGCCTACGACCCCACCAAACACCGAGCCCTCCACATCATCTGGCGCTGCTGGCACGACGGCGCCGCCTACGACCCCACCAAACACCGAGCCCTCCAGGCCCTTCTGCAAACACATCAACATCCCGCGGCTTGACACAGGGCTACTCATGTGTCTACACCATCGGTGAATCCACCGAAGGGTCGGAAATTGCCAGCCCGAACGGGCGAGCCCCGTGCGCTAAGGCACGGGGCTCGCCGATCGAGTAGACCGGGGGTCACTGCAGCCCTCAGGACTCGGCCGCGGTCGTTGTCGCTCGACCCCCACTCAGCATAGGCAAGGCTGGCCTAATTTCACAAGGTTCGGTGAGTAGTGGGTGACTCACGTCGGCTGGGCGCTCGCGCACCGCGGGTCGGCCACAGGCATTGGCCAGCGTTTCGGTACGACGGTCGGTAGTAAGCCGGAGTACGCTTGTTTCGACTCTCAGGAGATGAACGAACTATGGCCAAACTGACACGGCTGGGGGATCTGGAACGCGCGGTGATGGATCATTTGTGGTCCACGCCGGAGCCCCAAACCGTTCGCCAGGTCCACGAAGCATTGTCAGCGCGACGCGAGCTTGCGTACACCACGGTCATGACCGTGCTGCAACGGTTGGCCAAGAAGAATCTGGTCTCCCAGATTCGCGACGACCGGGCGCACCGGTATGCACCCGTCCATGGCCGCGACGAACTGGTCGCCGGGCTGATGGTCGACGCGCTGGCCCAGGCCGAGGACTCCGGGAGCAGACAGGCCGCGCTGGTGCACTTCGTCGAGCGTGTCGGTGCCGACGAGGCGGAGGCGCTTCGGCGCGCACTCGCCGAACTGGAAGCAAATCAACGCGATACGCCGTCGGCTGGCGCGCCAGCGGAGGCCTGAGGGAGACTAGCAGTGTGTCCGCGCTGGCCTTCACCATCCTCGCGGTGCTGCTGGCCGGTCCGGCCCCGGCTGTACTAGCCCGAGCGACGTGGCCGTTGCGCGCCCCGCGCGCCGCGATGGTGTTGTGGCAGGCCATTGCCCTGGCCGCGGTGCTCTCGGCGTTCAGCGCCGGCATCGCGATCGCCACCCGGCTGCTCATGCCCGGCCCCGACGGGCGGCCCACCGCCAGCGTCATCGGCGCCGCCTCCCGGCTCGGGTGGCCGCTGTGGACGGCATACATCGCAGTATTCGCGCTGACTGTGCTGGTCGGCGCCCGGCTGATGATTGCCGTGGTGCGGGTGGCCATCGCCAATCGGCGACGGCGGGCGCACCACCGCATGGTGGTCGATCTGGTCGGAGTCGGGCACGATGCGGCCCTCGCCCAGCCGTGCGCCCGGACCCGCGACCTTCGCGTCTTGGACGTTCCGCAACCGCTTGCCTACTGTCTGCCCGGGGTTCGCAGCCGGGTTGTGGTCAGCGAAGGAACGCTGACCACGCTCGCCGGCGCCGAAGTCGCGGCCATCCTCACCCACGAGCGGGCCCATCTGCGAGCCCGGCACGATCTGGTTCTGGAAGCGTTCACCGCGGTGCACGCCGCCTTCCCGCGGCTCGTCCGCAGCGCCAACGCGCTGCGCGCGGTGCAGTTGCTCGTCGAGCTGCTGGCCGATGACGCCGCGGTTCGTGCTGCCGGGCGCACTCCCCTGGCCCGGGCGTTGGTCGCCTGTGCGTCCGGGCGAGCGCCGTCTGGCGCACTGGCCGCAGGGGGGCCCAGCACGGTGCTGCGGGTGCGCCGGCTGTCCGGACGCGGCAACAGCCTGATGCTGTCAGCGGCCGCGTACCTGGCCGCGGCAGCGGTATTTGTGGCGCCCACCGTCGCGCTGGCCGTACCGTGGCTCACGGAGCTGCAGCGGCTGTTCAACCTCTAGCGCTACGCGGGGCGAAACACGTTGGAGGACCACTAGTCCGCTGTGCCACAGTGTGTCGGACAAGCTTGTAGCAAGAGTTCTCCAACCTGAGAGGCGAAGACATGAGTTCGTCGGATTCGAAGACTGCTACCGCGCAGATCGGCGTCACCGGTCTGGCCGTAATGGGTTCGAACATCGCCCGCAATTTCGCCCATCACGGCTACACGGTGGCGCTGCACAACCGGTCGATCGCCAAGACCGACGCGCTGCTCAAAGAGCACGGCGACGAGGGCAAGTTCGTGCGATCGGAGACCATCGCGGAATTCCTCGACGCGCTGGAGAAGCCGCGCCGGGTGCTCATCATGGTCAAGGCCGGCGACCCCACCGACGCGGTCATCAACGAGCTCGCCGACGCCATGGAGGAAGGCGACATCATCATCGACGGCGGCAACGCGCTCTACACCGACACCATCCGTCGCGAGAAGGCGATGCGCGAGCGCGGCCTGCACTTCGTCGGCGCCGGTATTTCCGGCGGTGAGGAGGGCGCGCTCAACGGCCCGTCGATCATGCCGGGCGGTCCGGCCGAGTCGTACAAGTCATTGGGCCCGCTACTCGAGGAGATCTCCGCGCACGTCGACGGCGTGCCGTGCTGCACCCACATCGGCCCCGACGGCGCCGGCCACTTCGTCAAGATGGTGCACAACGGCATCGAGTACTCCGACATGCAGTTGATCGGCGAGGCGTATCAGCTGCTGCGCGACGGGCTCGGCAAGACCGCTGATGAGATCGCCGACGTGTTCGACGAGTGGAACAAAGGCGACCTGGACAGCTTCCTCGTCGAGATCACCGCACAGGTGTTGCGCCAGACCGACGCCAAGACCGGAAAGCCGCTTGTCGACGTCATCCTCGACGAGGCCGAGCAGAAGGGCACCGGTCGCTGGACGGTGAAGTCGGCCCTGGACCTAGGTGTTCCGGTCACCGGTATCGCCGAGGCGGTGTTCGCTCGCGCGCTGTCGGGTTCGGTGGCCCAGCGCAAGGCCACCACTGGGCTGGCTTCGGGCAAACTGGGCGCCAAGCCCAGCGATGCCGCGCAGTTCATCGAGGACGTCCGCCAGGCGCTTTACGCGTCGAAGATCATCGCCTACGCGCAGGGGTTCAACCAGATTCAGGCCGGCAGCGTCGAATACGACTGGGGCATCACACCCGGCGACCTGGCCACCATCTGGCGCGGTGGCTGCATCATCCGGGCGAAGTTCCTCAACCGCATCAAGGAGGCGTTCGACTCCGACCCCGACCTGCCGACGCTGATCGTGGCGCCCTATTTCCGCAGCGCGATCGAATCGGCTATCGATAGCTGGCGTCGTGTCGTGGTGAGCGCCACGCAGCTGGGCATCCCGATCCCGGGGTTCTCCTCGGCGCTGTCCTACTACGACGCGCTACGCACCGAGCGGCTGCCTGCCGCGCTGACCCAGGGCCTGCGGGACTTTTTCGGTGCCCACACCTATGGGCGGATCGACGAGCCGGGCAAGTTCCACACACTGTGGAGCGGGGACCGCACCGAAGTGCCCGCATAGCTGGACCGGATAAAACAGGATGAAGGGGCTTTAGTAGTTGGGGCGACGGCGATGAGGTTTCTGGACGGGCACCGGCCCGGGTACGAACTGACCTACAACGACGTTTTCATCGTGCCGAACCGGTCCGAAGTCGCGTCGCGGTTCGACGTCGATTTGTCCACCAGCGACGGCTCGGGCACCACCATTCCGGTCGTGGTCGCCAACATGACCGCGGTGGCCGGACGGCGGATGGCTGAGACGATAGCGCGGCGCGGCGGCATCGTGATCCTGCCGCAGGATCTCCCGATCCCGGCGGTGGAGCAGACGGTGGAGTTCGTCAAGAGCCGTGATCTGGTTCTCGACACCCCGGTGATGCTGGCGCCCGACGATTCGGTGTCGGACGCGATCGCGCTGATCCATAAGCGCGCCCACGGTGTCGCTGTCGTAGTCTTCGAGGGCCGCCCTATCGGTTTGGTGAGCGAATCGTCGTGCCTGGGCGTGGACCGCTTCACCAGAGCGCGCGATGTGGCGGCGACCGACTTCGTAGCCGCCCCGGCGGGCGCCGAGCCGCGCAAGGTCTTCGACCTGCTCGAGCATGCCCCGATCGACGTCGCGGTGATGACCAACCCAGACGGCACGCTGGCCGGAGTGCTGACCCGCACCGGGGCGATCCGCGCAGGTCTGTACATCCCGGCCACCGACGCGCGCGGGCGGCTGCGGATCGGCGCGGCCATCGGCATCAACGGCGATGTGGGGGCTAGGGCCCGGTCGCTGGCCGAGGCCGGTGTCGACGTGCTGGTCATCGATACCGCACACGGACATCAGGTCAAGATGCTGGATGCGATCAGGGCGGTCTCATCGCTGGGCTTGGGTGTACCGCTGGTGGCGGGCAACGTGGTGTCGGCCGAGGGTACCCGGGATCTGCTCGGCGCCGGGGCGAGCATCGTCAAGGTCGGTGTCGGACCGGGCGCGATGTGCACTACCCGGATGATGACCGGTGTGGGCCGCCCGCAGTTCTCCGCCGTGCTCGAATGTGCCTCTGCCGCAAGACCACTCGGAGGGCACGTGTGGGCCGACGGCGGGATCCGCCATCCCCGGGACGTGGCGCTGGCACTGGCCGCCGGGGCGTCGAACGTCATGATCGGGTCGTGGTTCGCCGGCACCTACGAGTCGCCCGGAGACCTGATGCGAGACCGTGACGACCAGCCATACAAGGAGAGCTACGGCATGGCGTCCAAACGGGCGCTGGCCGCCCGCACCGGCGCCGCCACCGCGTTTGATCGCGCCCGCAAGGCGTTGTTCGAGGAAGGCATCTCGACGTCACGAATGGGGCTGGATCCCGACCGCGGCGGTGTCGAAGACCTGATCGACCACATCACCTCGGGCGTGCGCAGCACCTGCACCTATGTCGGCGCCTCGACCCTGGCGGAACTGCATGAGCGGGCCATCGTGGGTGTGCAGTCGGCCGCGGGCTTCGCCGAGGGCCACCCGCTGCCCACGGGCTGGTGACTACCAACCTGGAAGACCCCGAGCACCGCATCGCGACATCCCTGCCCGTCGTTCCGGGTCGGCTGAACGTCTTCGCTACCATGTGGATTCCTGTGAATTTCAGGCCCGCAGCAAAGCGCTGCGCGGCATCGAGCGAAAGGGATGACGTGCCGCAGGCACGCGTCGAGGCCGTTGGCTTCCGGGGGACGGGCCCGCCATGAACATCACCGCCACCGTGGTCAGCGTGCTGGCCATCGCGGTGCTCATCTTCGGCAACGCGGTCTTCGTCGCGGCCGAATTCTCGCTGACCGCGCTGGACCGCAGCACGGTCGAGGCCAACGCCCGCAGCGGAGCCCGCCGGGACCGCTTCATCCAGCGCGCCCAGCACAGGCTGTCGTTTCAGCTGTCGGGTGCTCAACTGGGTATCTCGATCACCACGCTGGCAACCGGTTACCTGACCGAACCGATGGTGGCCGACCTGCCGCACCCGTGGTTGGGCGCGATCGGGATACCTGACCGGATGGGCGACGCGATCACGGCGTTCCTGGTGCTGGTGATCGTCACATCGGTGTCGATGGTATTCGGCGAACTGGTCCCGAAATATCTCGCCATGGCACGCCCGCTGTCGACCGCGCGCGCCGTCGCGGGCGTTCAGCTGCTGTTCTCGCTGCTGCTCACCCCGGCCATCCGGTTGACGAACGGCGCGGCGAACTGGATTGTTCGCGAGCTGGGTATCGAGCCGGCCGAGGAGCTCCGGTCGGCCCGGTCACCGCAAGAACTGGTGTCACTGGTGCGTACCTCGGCGCGCAGCGGCGCCTTGGATGCTGCCACCGCCTCCCTGGTGCGGCGATCGCTGCAGTTCGGCGCTCTGACCGCCGAGGAACTGATGACGCCGAGGTCGAAGATCGTGGCGCTGCAGACCGACGACAGTGTCACCGACCTGATCGCCGCAGCCGCCGAGTCCGGGTTCTCCCGTTTCCCCATCGTCGACGGCGATCTCGACGAGACCGTCGGCATCGTGCACGTCAAGCAGGTGTTCGCGATTCCACCGGCCGATCGTGCGCACACGCTGCTGACCACGCTCGCGCAACCCGTTCCGGTGGTGCCGTCAACGCTGGACGGCGATGCGGTGATGGCTGAGATCCGCGCCAACGATCTGCAAACCGCGATGGTCGTCGACGAATACGGCGGCACTGCGGGCATGGTGACCGTCGAGGATTTGATCGAAGAGATCGTGGGCGACGTCCGCGACGAACACGACGACGCGACCCCGGATGTGGTCGCGGCCGGTGGCGGCTGGCGGGTATCGGGCCTGCTGCGCATCGATGAGGTGGCCACCGCCACCGGTTATCGAGCTCCCGAAGGGCCGTACGAGACGATCGGCGGGCTGGTGCTGCGCGAGCTCGGCCACATCCCGGTGGCCGGTGAAACCGTAGAGCTGACCGCGCTGGACCCCGACGGCCTGTTGGATACCTCGAGGTGCTGGCAGGCGACAGTGGTTCGGATGGACGGTCGCCGGATCGATCTGCTCGAGCTCACCGAACTCGGCAGTCGTGCTGAAACGGCCGCGGGACGGGGCCACTGATGAACGACACCCTGGGAGTGCTGCTGGCGATCCTGCTGATCGGGGTGAACGCGTTCTTCGTCGGAGCGGAATTCTCGCTGATCTCGGCCCGTCGCGACCGACTCGAAGCGTTGGCCGAGCAGGGCAAAGCCAGAGCGGTCACGGTGATCCGCGCCGGTGAGCAGCTCTCGTCCATGCTGGCCGGCGCCCAGTTGGGCGTCACGGTCGCCTCGCTGCTGCTCGGCCGGATCGGCGAGTCGGCGGTCGCCGATCTGCTGCGGACAACACTTGGGCTTACCGGGATGCACTCGGCGCTGCTGCACACGCTGTCGTTCGCGATCGCGCTCGCGATCGTGGTGACACTGCATGTGCTGCTCGGCGAGATGGTGCCGAAGAACATCGCGCTGGCCGGCCCGGAGCGCACGGCGATGCTGCTGGTCCCGCCGTACCTGGCCTATGTGCGAGTCGCCCGGCCGTTCATCGTGTTCTACAACAAATGCGCCAACGCGGTGCTGCGCGCACTGCGCGTCGAGCCCAAGGACGAACTCGACATCGCGGTCTCCACTGTCGAGCTGAGCGAGATGATCGCCGAATCCGTGTCCGAAGGCCTGCTGGATCCCGAGGAGCACACCAGGCTGACCCGGGCGCTGCAGATTCGCACCCGGGTGGTCGGCGATGTGGCAAGACCGCTCGCCGAGATTCGGGCGGTGCCGGTGGCTGCGGCGGGCTCCGGGCCGACGGTCGGCGCAGTCGAACAGGCCTTGGCCCAGACCGGCTACTCCCGGTTTCCCGTTGTGAACCGCGCCGGTGAGTTCATTGGCTATCTGCACATCAAGGACGTGTTGACGCTCGGCGGCGATCCCCAGACCGTGATCGATCCGGCGCTGGTGCGCCCGCTGCCGCGGGTGTCCAAGTCGTTGCCGCTGGCCGATGCCCTGTCGCGGATGCGCCGCAGCAACAGCCATCTGGCACTGGTGACTGACGATGACGGCGGTGTGGTTGCGATGGTGGCGATGGAGGATCTGGTGGAGGACCTAGTCGGTACCATGCGTGACGCATAGTGAGACTGGCCGGCGGGTAGGGCCGTGTAGAGCCCGTATGATCTCCAACGGCTACCAGTACAACAAAGTGCTGGAGGGCAGATGATCGTGGCGCGCGGCACGTGCATTGCCAGAAAGCGGTCCTCAGGGCCCGCCGCGGCGCCATCGTTCGAGCTGTTAGCGGGGCCTGACCTGCCGTTGCGGGTCGGCCGGATAACGCTCGTCAGGCTGCCAGTCGGTAGGCTGGAGACATTGCCAGTTAAGGGCCAGCGAGATGTTGGCAGGCCCACTATGGAGGAGAAACATGACTGATCGCGTGTCGGCGGGGAACTTGCGCGTCGCCCGAGTGCTCTACGACTTCGTGAACAACGAGGCCCTGCCCGGCACCGATATCGACCCGGACAGCTTCTGGGCGGGCGTCGACAAGGTCGTCACCGACCTCACCCCGCAGAACCAGGATTTGCTGGACCGTCGCGACGAGCTGCAGGCCCAGATCGACAAGTGGCACCGGCATCGCGTCATCGCGCCTCTGGACTTGGAGGCTTACCGTCAGTTCCTCACCGAGATCGGGTATCTGCTACCCGAACCCGACGACTTCACCATCACCACCTCGGGGGTCGACGACGAGATCACGACAACTGCCGGCCCGCAGCTGGTGGTGCCGGTACTCAACGCGCGGTTCGCGCTGAACGCGGCCAACGCCCGCTGGGGTTCCCTCTACGACGCCCTATACGGCACCGACGTCATCCCGGAAAGCGACGGCGCCGAAAAGGGCACCAGCTACAACAAGGTCCGTGGCGACAAGGTGATCGCCTACGCGCGCAAGTTCCTCGACGAGGCCGTGCCCCTGTCGTCGGGTTCCTATGCCGACGCAACCGGCATCAAGGTCGAAGACGACCAGCTGCTAGTTGCTCTAGCGGAGGAGACCACCGGGCTGGCCAACCCCGGCCAAGTTCGCCGGCTACACCGGCGAGGCCGAGTCGCCGACATCGGTGTTGCTGGTCAACCACGGTCTGCACATCGAGATCCTGATCGACCCGGAGTCACCGATCGGCAAGACCGACGCTGCCGGCATCAAGGACGTCATCCTGGAGTCGGCGATCACCACGATCATGGACTTCGAAGACTCGGTGGCCGCCGTCGACGCCGACGACAAGGTACTCGGCTACCGTAACTGGCTGGGCCTGAACAAGGGCGACCTGGCCGCAGGGGTCGACAAGGGCGGCAAGACCTTCACCCGGGTGCTCAACCAGGACCGGCACTACACCGCACCCGACGGCAGCGAGCTCACGCTGCCCGGCCGCAGCCTGATGTTCGTCCGCAACGTCGGCCACCTGATGACCAACGACGCGATCACCGACGCCGATGGCAACGAGGTGTTCGAAGGCATCATGGACGCACTGTTCACCGGGCTGACCGCGATTCACGGGCTGAAAGCCAGCGACGCCAACGGGCCGCTGGTAAACAGCCGCACCGGCTCCATCTACATCGTCAAGCCCAAGATGCACGGTCCCGACGAGGTCGCGTTCACCGCCGAGCTGTTCAGCCGCGTCGAAGACGTCCTGGGGTTGCCGCAGGGCACCATGAAGGTCGGCATCATGGACGAGGAGCGGCGCACCACCTTCAACCTGAAGGCGTGCATCAAGGCCGCCGCGGACCGCGTCGTGTTCATCAACACCGGCTTCCTGGACCGCACCGGCGACGAGATCCACACCTCGATGGAGGCCGGCCCGATGGTGCGCAAGGGCACCATGAAGAGCCAGCCGTGGATCCTGGCCTACGAGGACAACAACGTCGATACGGGCCTGGCCGCCGGATTCACCGGCCACGCCCAGATCGGCAAGGGCATGTGGGCGATGACCGAGCTGATGGCCGACATGGTCGAGCAGAAAATCGCCCAGCCTCGCGCCGGCGCCACCACGGCCTGGGTGCCCTCCCCGACCGCGGCCACCCTGCACGCGCTGCACTACCACTAGGTCGACGTAGTCGCGGTGCAACAGGAGCTGGCCGGCAAGAAACGGGCCACGATCGACGCGCTGCTGACCATTCCGCTGGCCAAGGAACTGGCCTGGGCTCCCGAGGAGATCCGCGAGGAGGTGGACAACAACTGTCAGTCCATCCTCGGCTACGTGGTGCGCTGGATCGACCAGGGTGTCGGCTGCTCGAAGGTGCCCGACATCCACAACGTGGCGCTCATGGAGGACCGCGCCACCCTGCGAATCTCCAGCCAGTTGCTGGCCAACTGGCTGCGCCATGGCGTCATCACCAGCGAGGATGTCCGGGCCAGCCTGGAACGGATGGCCCCAATGGTGGATCAGCAAAACGCCGGCGACGCCGCATATCGGTCGATGGCGCCCAACTTCGACGACAGCATCGCCTTCCTGGCCGCTCAGGAGCTGATCTTGTCCGGAGGACAGCAGCCCAACGGCTACACCGAGCCGATCCTGCATCGACGCCGGCGTGAATTCAAGGCTCGCGCCGGTGCCTGAACCGGGCACGACATGCGGTAATGCGGCTGATGACTAGACTCTGCGCCGAGTCCACAACAAGTCACGTGATGAGTCGACGGAAAGGCGGCGGGCACCGGTATGGGTAGGCACAGCACGCCCGACCCTGAGGATTCCGTCGACGAACCGTCTGACGAATCCTCCGCGGACAGCTTGTACTCAGACGACGCGACGGGTCACCACCACCGGGATGCGGGCCAGCAGGATGGTCTTGAGTACCCGGAGGCGGGCCCAGAGCCGCAGGCTGCCGACTCGCCGGCCAACGCACCGGGTGAATCCCCTCCCCGTACCGACGACCGGGGCGGCTACGGCCATTACTTGGACGAGGGTTACTACGCCGACGACGAGCACTTCGTGGCTGGTGAGGACGACTACGCGGACGAGGACGATCTGCCCGCCGGCGAAGACCGCTACCCCGCCGACGGCGCGTTCGCGGACAGCACTGCCGACGAGTACCCGGAATTTCCGCCGCGGCAGCCGGGTGGGGCGAGTTCGGAACCGCCGACCTCGCCACCGTCCTTATTCCGCGCCGGCCACCGGGGACTCGGCGAGTGGCGGGGCGGTCACCGCAGCAACGGCGGGCGCCGAGGAGTCAGCATCGGCGTGATCATGGCCCTAGTGGCCGTCGTCGTGGTGGTGGGCACCGTGATCGTGTGGAGTTTCTTCGGTGACGCGTTGTCCAACCGCTCGCACCAGGCCGCCGGACGCTGTGTGGGAGGCAAAGAGACAGTCGCCGTCATTGTCGACCCGTCGATCGCCGATCCCGTGCAGCAGTTCGCGGAAAGCTACAACTCGTCGGCCGGCCCGGTCGGTGACCACTGCATGGTGGTGAGCGTCAAACCGGCCGGCTCCGACGCCGTCCTGAACGGTTTCATCGGCAAGTGGCCGGCCGAACTGGGCGGCCAGCCGGCATTGTGGATCCCGGGCAGCTCGATCTCTGGCGCGCGGCTCGCTGGGGCCGCGGGCCAGAAAACGATCAGTGACAGCCGTTCACTGGTGACCTCGCCGGTATTGCTCGCTGTCCGTCCCGAACTCGAGCAAGCTCTGGCCAACCAGAACTGGGCGGCGCTGCCCGGCCTGCAAACCAACCCGAACGCTTTGGTCGGCTTGAACTTGCCGGCGTGGGGATCGCTGCGGCTGGCGTTGCCGATGAACGGCAACGGTGACGCCTCGTATTTGGCCGGAGAGGCGGTGGCAGCTGCCTCGGCACCTGCCGGTGCACCGGCAACGCAGGGCACCGGCCCAATGCGCATGTTGCTGAGCGCACAACCTAAATTGGCGGACAACTCGCTGACAGAGGCGATGAACACGCTGCTGAAGCCCGGTGATGTCGCGACCGCGCCGGTGCACGCGGTGATCACTACCGAGCAGCAGCTGTTCCAGCGCGGCCAGTCGTTGCCGGATGCCAAGAGCACGTTGGGTTCCTGGCTCCCGCCCGGGCCGGTGCCGGTCGCCGACTATCCCACGGTGCTGCTCAGCGGCTCGTGGCTGTCCCAGGAGCAGACCGCGGCGGGCAGCGAGTTTGCCCGCTTCATGCACAAGCCCGAGCAACTCGCGAAACTGGCCAAGGCTGGTTTCCGGGTTAACGGCGTCAATCCGCCGAGCAGCCAGGTCACCAGTTTCGCGGCGCTGCCCTCAACTCTGTCGGTGGGTGACGATGGGATGCGCGCCACGCTGGCCGAAGCCATGGCCACGCCGTCGAGCGGACCAGCCGCGACGATCATGCTCGACCAGTCGATGCCCACCGATGACGGTGGCAAAACCCGGCTGGCCAACGTCGTGGCAGCGCTTGACGACAGGATCAAAGCGCTGCCGCCCACCGCTGTCTTGGGGCTGTGGACTTTCGACGGCCACGAGGGTCGCACGGAGGTGGCGACCGGGCCGCTGGGCGACCCCGTCAACGGTCAGCCGCGTACGGGGGCGCTGACGGCCGCGCTGGACAAGCAATATTCATCGGCCGGCGGTGCGGTGTCGTTCACCACGCTGCGAATGATCTATCAGGATATGCAGGCCAACTACCATGCCGGCCAAACGAATTCGATATTGGTAATCACGGCGGGGCCACACACCGACCAAACCCTGGACGGGCCGGGGCTGCAAGATTTCATCCGCAAAAGCGCCGACCCGGCCAAACCGATCGCGGTCAACATCATCGACTTCGGCGCTGACCCGGACCGGGCAACCTGGGAAGCCGTCGGCCAGCTGAGCGGTGGCAGCTACCAGAATCTTGCGACGTCGGCCTCCCCCGACCTCGCCGCGGCAATCAACACGTATCTGAGCTGAACCCGCTGATTGGGTGGGTCGGGCAAGTCGAACGAACTTCGACGGGTTGCCGTGCAGTAGTCGGATCGCGCCGGTCTCGGACGCTCGCTGATGTCACACTTCGGACATACCATCGTGGGCGTTGTCAAAGGAGCGTGATGAGCGTCGATTTCACCCCGGATCCCCAGCTGTATCCGTTCGAGTCGCGCTGGTTCGACAGCTCGCAGGGACGCATTCACTACATCGACGAAGGTGACGGCCCGCCGATCCTGCTATGCCACGGCAACCCGACGTGGAGCTTCCTGTATCGCGATATCGTCATCGCGCTACGTGACCGGTTCCGTTGCATCGCACCGGATTATCTCGGTTTCGGGCTGTCGGATCGACCCGCGGGCTTCGGGTACAAGATCGACGAGCACGCCGGGGTGGTCGGCGAGTTCGTCGATCACCTCGGCCTGGACGGCTACCTGACGATGGGCCAGGACTGGGGTGGGCCGATCAGCATGGCCGTCGACGTGGAGCGTGCCGACCGGGTGCGCGGCATCGTGTTGGCTAATACGTGGTTCTGGCCGGCGGACACGTTGGCGATGAAGGCTTTCAGCAGGGTGATGTCCAGCCCGCCGCTGCAATACGCCATCCTGCAGCGGAATTTCTTTGTCGAACGATTGATCCCGGCGGGAACCGCCCACCGGCCCAGCGCCGCGGTGATGGAGCACTACCGGGCCGTGCAGCCCGGTGCCGAGGCGCGTAAAGGTGTAGCCGAGATGCCCAAGCAGATCTTGGCCGCCCGTCCACTGCTGGCACGGCTTGCCCGGGAAGTGCCGGCCAAGCTGGGTGGCAAGCCCGCCCTATTGGTCTGGGGAATGAAGGACTTCGCATTCAGGCCCGGCCCGATGGTCCCGCGGATGCGCGCGAGTTTTCCCGATCATGTCCTGGTCGAACTGCCCAACGCCAAGCATTTCATCCAGGAGGATGCGCCAGACCAGATCGCCGCGGCGATCATCGAGCGCTTCGGCTGACGGATTCTCCGGTCGCCTCAGGCGAAGGCCTCCACCGGCGGGCACGAGCAGACCAGGTGGCGGTCGCCGTAGGCGCCGTCGATGCGCCGCACCGGCGGCCACACCTTGGGCCGGAAGTTCTTGCCGAGCGGATAGGCAGCCTCTTCGCGGGTGTACGGGTGATCCCAGTCGGAGACCAGCAGGCACTCAGCGGTGTGCGGTGCGCCCCGTAGCGGATTGTCGTCGGCCGGCCACTCCCCTGCGCCGACCCGGTCGATCTCGCCGCGGATGGCGATCATGGCCTCGCAGAATGCATCCACTTCGGCCAGGCCCTCGCTCTCGGTGGGTTCCACCATGAGAGTGCCGGCCACCGGGAAGCTCATGGTGGGCGCGTGAAAGCCGTAGTCCCCCAGGCGTTTCGCGACATCGTCGACGGTCACTCCAGTCGACTTGGTGATACCGCGCAAGTCCAGGATGCACTCGTGGGCGACCATGCCGTTCTCGCCGGTGTACAGCACTGGGAAGTACTCGTCGAGGCGTCGGGCGATGTAGTTGGCCGAGGTGATGGCTGTCAGCGACGCCGCCCGCAGACCGTCGGCGCCCATCATCCTGATGTAGGCCCAGGAAATCGGCAGGATCGACGCCGACCCGTATGGCGCCGATGACACCGGGTGACCGCCAGGCAGTTCGGGTGCGAGCGGGTGTCCCGGCAGGAATGGGGCCAGGTGCGAGCGCACCGCGATCGGGCCAACGCCCGGGCCTCCGCCCCCGTGTGGGATGCAGAACGTCTTGTGCAGGTTCAGGTGGCTGACGTCGCCGCCGAACTTCCCCGGGCGGGCCAGGCCGACGAGCGCGTTGAGGTTGGCGCCGTCGACGTACACTTGGCCGCCGGCATCGTGCACGGCTGTGCAGATTTCGGCAATGTCGTGCTCGTACACGCCGTGCGTGGACGGATAGGTGATCATCAGCGTCGACAGCCGGTCGGCGTGTTCGCTGACCTTGGTGCGCAGGTCGTCGAGGTCGACGTCGCCGTTATCGCGGCAGGCCACCACGACGACCCGCAGGCCGGCCAGTGCCGCCGATGCGGCGTTGGTGCCGTGCGCGCTGGACGGGATCAGGCAGACGTCGCGATGCGGCTCGCCGCGGCTGGCGTGATAGGCGTGGATCGCCAGCAGGCCCGCGTACTCGCCCTGCGAGCCGGCGTTGGGTTGCAGCGAGACCTCGTCGTAGCCGCTCAGCTGGGTCAGCCAGGTGCCCAGCTGGTCGATGAGTCGACGTATCCCCGCGGTATCGGATGCGGGTGCGAACGGATGCAGACGCGCGAACTCTGGCCAAGTGATCGGCTCCATCTCCGCGGCGGCGTTGAGTTTCATCGTGCACGAGCCGAGTGGAATCATGCTGCGGTCCAGAGCGAGATCTTTGTCCGCCAGCGTACGCAGGTAGCGCATCATCGCCGTTTCGGTGCGGTATTGCGTGAACGCGGGATGGGTCAGGAACTCCGATGTGCGGGTCGCTATATCGGGTCCGTCGAACTCCCCAGCCGGTGCCGCCTCGAAAGCGGCCAGCACAGCGGCGACATGCTCGTCGGTCGTTGCTTCGTCGAAGGCCACCGACGCGTGGTCCTCATCCACCAGCCACACGTTGATCCCGCGCTCCTTGGCAGCGGCCTGGACCCGCGCCGCCCGCCCGGGTACCCGTGCCAGCACGGTGTCGAAGAACGCCTGGTGCGCCACGTCGACGCCGGCGCGACAAAGACCGGCCGCCAGGCGACGCGCGTGGAAGTGTATGCGGCGGGCGATGGCGGTCAGCCCGTCGGCGCCGTGGTAGCTGGCGTACATCGCGGCCATCACCGCCAGCAGCACCTGTGCGGTGCAGATGTTGCTGGTCGCCTTGTCGCGGCGGATGTGCTGCTCGCGGGTCTGCAGCGCCAGCCGGTAGGCCGGGGACCCGTCAGCATCCACCGACACGCCGACCAGCCGGCCCGGCAGCTGACGGGCATGCTTAGTGTGCAGCGCCAGGTAACCGGCATGCGGGCCACCGAATCCCATTGGTACACCGAACCTTTGGGTGGTGCCGAATGCGACGTCGGCGCCGATCTCGCCGGGTGGTGTGATCAGCGTCAGGGCCAACAGGTCAGCGCCGATGGCCACCAGTGCGCCGCGGTCGTGGGCTTGTGCCACCAAAGCGGCCCAGTCCGTAATCCGGCCGCTGGCGCCGGGCAGTTGGGTGATGACGCCGAAGAACTCACCGTCCGGTAGGCCGTCGCGCAGGTCAGCGGTGACGATCTCGATGCCCAACGGCTCGGCGCGGGTCGCGAGCACCGCCGCTGTCTGGCTGAACAGGTCCGCGTCGACGGCCACCCGGTTCGCTGTTCCGTGCACTGCGCGGTGCATCAGCGTCATCGCCTCCGCGGCCGCCGTGCCCTCGTCGAGCATCGACGCGTTGGCGATTTCCAGGCCGGTGAGGTCGGCGACCATGGTCTGGAAATTGAGCAACGCCTCCAGCCGGCCCTGGCTGATCTCGGGCTGGTAGGGCGTGTAGGCGGTGTACCACGCCGGGTTCTCCATGATGTTGCGCAGCAACACCGGCGGTGTGAGCGTGTCGTAGTAACCCTGACCGATCATCGAGACTGCGACGGTGTTGGCGTCGGCCAGTTCACGCAACTCGGCCAGCGCCTCGGTCTCGCTGGCGGCCGGCGGCAACCCGTCAAGCCCCGGTGCGGCACCGGTGCCGGTGAGGTTATCGAGGATGCCGGCTGGAACCGCCTTGGACGCCAGCTCGCCGAACGAGTCGACACCGATGACGGCGAGCATGGCCGCGACGGCTTGGCTGTCGGGGCCGAGGTGCCGGGCTGCGAAGGTTGATTGGTCGGGCACTGGCGAAACTCCTGACATAGGCATCACAAGGCAGAGGACTACCGCCCTCTCCCTCTGTCTTCACCCGTTCGCCAGGCGCCTGAGAGATTCGGCGCCGGATACTGTCTTCAGCGCCTTTCCCCATCGGCGGGTGTAGACCGCTACGGATCGCCACCGCTTTCCAGAGGCATCGTTAACTCGCGCGGTCCGGTTGCCTGAGAGGTTGGCGGAGAGGTGTTGCTCCTTCGGCGTCCGCGACTGGCAGTCGCGGAACTCTCCCGCTCGAGTGCGATGCGTGCCCCAGCTTACCCGCAAGCGGGTGGTTCCCCCAGTACGCCGGGATGCCGTGCGGTGTGTGCAACTGGGTGCGCTCGCGCCAGCACAATGGCGCGCAGCTAGCCGATCTTGCGGTCGCGATGCTTGCGCCGGGACGCCAGTTCGTCTTCCGGGGTGGCAATCGACTCGCCGCCGTCAGCGCGCTCACCGTGGAAGTCGGCGATAACGCCGGTCAGCTCACGCATCGCGCCGGACACGGCGATGCCGAACACGCCCTGTCCGCCCTGCAGCAGGTCGACAACCTCTTCGGCCGACGTGCACTCGTAGACCGTGGTGCCGTCGGAGAACAAGGTGATATTGGCCAGATCCTGGACGCCGCGCTGGCGCAGATGGTCGACCGCAACCCGGATGTTGTGCAGCGAGATACCGGTGTCGAGCAACCGCTTGACGATCTTGAGAACCAGGATGTCCTTGAACGAGTAGAGCCGCTGGCTGCCGGAGCCTGCCGCGCTGCGGATCGACGGAACCACCAACGACGTCCGTGCCCAGTAGTCCAGCTGGCGGTACGTGATTCCGGCGATCTGGCAAGCACTCGGCCCCCGATAGCCGACCAGCTCGTCAGGCACGGAATCGTCGGGGAACAGTCCGGGTTGCACGGGTTCGTTCGGTGCGGTGACGCCGTGGTCGCTGGTCGCGGCGCCCGCATGGTCAGCTAGGTCCAGTTGCTCTTGACGTGGCTGCTCGCTCACGGTGGTTCCTCTCGCCGATCGCGCTCGTTCTCACTGGCTGCCGCGGCAGCCACGTTTGCTCAGACCCAAGTGCTAGAGAGCTTACGCTGTTCGATAGCCGCCGTGCCTTTTGTCGTCATCAAAGTATGGCCGTCGCAGGGGTAAGTGGGCGCGCTATCCGCCAGGCGTGTCGACATCGCATTAGTTGAGATGCATCCGTGATGTCGATATCCAGCGTGGTACTTGCCCCGTGCGACTGTTCCGGCCTGCATCGTCGCGCATCGTCGGCGGGCTAGGTGGCCTTGAAATCGTCAGGAGACACACTGTCGAGAAACTCCTTGAACTTCTCTACCTCGTCCTCCCGAACGGCTGGGCTGGCCTCCTCGTCGCTCTCGTCGGGGATCAGCAACCCTGCCTGGGCAAGCACGGCCTCCTCGACGTAGATCGGAACGCCGACCCGCAGTGCTATCGCCACCGAGTCCGAGGGCCGCGCCGATACCGTGATATTGCGGTCGAAGACCAGGTCGGCGTAGAAAGTGCCTTCCTGCAGATCGACGATCCGCACCTCTTTCAGCGAATGCCCAAGCGCGGCAATGAGATCCCTGATCAGGTCGTGCGTCAGCGGGCGGGGCGGTTCAACGCCTTGCTGCTCAAGCGCAATGGCGGCGGCCTCAGACTGACCGATCCAGATTGGCAGGTACCGGTCACCGTTGGCTTCACGCAGTAACAGCACCGGCTGGTTTTGCGGCTGCTCTACGCGAATGCCGACAACACGAACTTCACCCATCTGTGTCTGTCCTCCGCACATGCTGCCGTGTCCAAGTCACACTCGGCGCGACGACGTGATCGAACACCATGCCTCTCCATGCCGTCTAACACCGAGCTGTCGAACGAAGTCTAGTCCTCAGCGGTGCAGAACGTCGCGAACGGCAGATTTGATCAACGAGGTGTGCAAAGTGATAGCGAGCGCCGCGACCTCACGGGCCAGGTCGTCGGCACGATCGCGGGCGCCTGCCTTGCCGGCTTTGACTACCGGCCCGGCGATCTGGGCGATCAGGTCGGACTGCCTGTCGGCAGCTGAGCGGAAGGCGCGCAGATGCCGCGGCTCGACGCCGTACTCGGACAGCGCCCGCGCACATTGCAGGATCACGACAGCGTGTTCGTCGAAGAAACCGCCCGGGCCGGTGGTGATCACTCCAGCTTTGAGCAGCGCCGTCAGCAGGTCGTCGTCCACCCCAGAGCGCGCCAGAAGGTCTTCTCGACTCAGCCGGATGCGGGTGGGGGCCACCGCCGCCGTGTCGGATCCGGTCTCTGATCCGACACCGACTTCCCCGCGGCCCGCTACTGGCACCAATCGCGGTACGCCGTAAGGCGATCCGAATGGCGGCAGCTCACCGTCGGGCTGGGCGTCCAGCTGTGCCCTGATCACCTTCAGCGGTAGGTAGTGATCCCGCTGGGCGGTGAGGATGAACCGCAGCCGCGCGCAGTCGTATGCGGTGAACCTCCGGTATCCCGATGCAGCGCGCTGCGGCGTCACCAGTCCCTCAGCCTCCAAGAAACGAATCTTGGAGATCGTGACATCGGGGAAATCCAGCCTTAGCAACTCCAGGACCGCCCCGATCGACATCCCGGCCAGTGCCGGGCTATCGGGTGCACTCACTAGCCTCCGGATCCTCCGTCGTCGCCTTGCTTGGGCCCTGTCAAAAACACCAAGCGGAACTTGCCGATCTGCACTTCATCGCCATTTGCCAGTACTGCCGAATCCACCGGCTCACGGTTGACATAGGTGCCGTTGAGGCTACCGACGTCAACGACGTTGAATTCGTTGTTTTCCAACCTGAATTCGGCGTGGCGACGACTGACGGTGACGTCATCGAGGAAGATATCGCTGTCGGGATGCCGACCGGCAGACGTGATGGGCTGGTCGAGCAGAAAGCGGGATCCAGCGTTCGGTCCCCGTTTGACGACCAGCAACGCCGAGCCCGCCGGGAGTCCTTCGACCCCGGATACCGCGCTCTCGGCCCCCGCTTGCGCGGGAGCGTCCAGCTCGTTGAGGAAGTCGGCACGGAAGACAGAAGTCGTCTCCGCTGTGACTTCATCAGAATTCTGGTCGTTGTCCATGTCCGTCACGCGCTGCTCCTCACTAGCCGCTGTGGCGTTGTCTGACCGGGCCGCTCGGGCCGGCCTCCCACTAGATTCTTCGCCCCGTCTTGCCGATTACTGCCTTCTATGCTGATGTGTCGACCGTACCGCGCAGTGGTCCGCAATGTGCCCACCACCGCAGGATCGGAAGCCCGATTGCTGGGTTCCCCCGCAAGTGAAGGCCTACCCGCACCCCCCGCAAGCGGGGGGAACCCCACGCCCCCGCAAGCGGGTGGGATCCCCGCTCCGCAGGGGAGTACCCCCACGGGCCAGCTGCGCCGCCCGCATCGTCGCCGCGCGGGGCTGGCAGGGACATTAGCAATCGTCATTCGGTCAGTGTGCCGCGGTAGGCCTCAGCGTCAAGCAGCGTCGAAATGGCTGACTCCAATTCAGCGACGTCCGCAACCTGGACATCCAGTAGCCAGCCGGCTCCGTAGGGGTCGGAGTTGACCAGCTGCGGACTGCCTTCCAGGTCGGTGTTGACCGCCGATACTTTGCCTGAGACCGGCGCGTATAGGTCCGACACCGATTTCGTCGATTCCACCTCGCCGAAGGATTCCCCCGCGGTCAATTCAGTGCCCACGTCGGGCAGCTGAACGAAAACGACATCGCCCAGTGCCGACTGGGCGAAGTCGGTGATCCCGACCCTTGCAGTGTCATCCCCGTTTCGGCGAACCCACTCATGTTCGGCGGTGTAGTGCAGATCGGGCGGGATATCGCTCACGGTAATCCTGTTCTGGTCGGTGTTGCTCACTTGACGGGCTGAGCGTATTGGTGTGGTTTTGGTTGTCGCAAGGTGGTCACGTCCACCCGGTCGGCCTGCTGCACCGACATCCGCGCGCCGACGCGCTTGATGCTGTCCGCTGCGCCACCGGGAATGTTCATCGCCGCGGCCAGCGTGGGCGGATCGCCAATCGCCAGAATCGAATACGCGGGCGACAGTGTCTTGTTGTCGATGGTCAGCGAGCCAGGCATACCGACTACCCAGGTATCGACACCGACTCGCACGGAATTGTGTGCGTCGTTGATCTCGATCGCCTCAGCGCCGGCGGCGCGCAACTCGTTGATCACGTCGAGCATCGCCTCTGGTGACACTCCGGGTCCGGGGTCCTCGATCGTGACGGTGACGCCGGGCCCGGTGGCGCCCACAGCGCCGACCAGGATTGATAGCGCAGCCAGCCTGGCCTGGGCGCTCTGGATGGCGGCCTGATCGGTGTTGCCGGACGCCTGCAACGAATTCAGCGTGTTCTGAAGTTCGCTGACTTCGGTGTTCAGTGTGGCTTGGCGCTGCCGTAACGAATCCAACAGCACCAACAGGTCTGCGGGGCGGGCCGTATCCAGCGAATCGCCCGTCTGGGTCTGGCGGACTTGGGTGACAATGGCGATCCCCAACACCAGGCACAACAGGATCGCCAGCGTTCCAAACACCAGACGCGAGCGAGCGCCCCGCAGCAATCCGGACAATCCGGTCCGGCGTACCGGCCCCATCTCGGGGCGCGAACGGTCCGCCGGTAATTCGTGGCGGCCCCCACGCTGCGCACCTTCATTCGCCTTGGAGTCAGTTTCGGAGTGACCGTGCTGGGTTGGCGCGTCGCGACTTTCGTCGGCGGCGTGGTTGGGCGGGTACTGGCTCACGCTGACCTCATCTGCGTCATGCCCCGAACAGCCGGCGTCGCAGCGCGGCGGCGTTGCCAAAGATGCGGATCCCCAACACCACGATGATGGCCGTGGACAACTGGGTGCCAACGCCGAGTTGGTCGCCGACATAGACGATCAAGGCAGCCACGAAGACGTTGAACACGAACGAAACCACGAAGACCTTCGGGTCAAAGATCCGTTCGAGGTAGGCACGCAGCCCACCGAATACTGCGTCTAGCGCAGCGACCACCGAGATCGGCAAATAAGGCTGGATGACCTCGGGCACTGCGGGGTGGAAAACCAAGCCCAGCACGATGCCAACCGCAAGCGCCGCAATACCGATCATGCTCGGTTTCCCGTCCGCATTTCCCCTTGCGGGATCTGTCTCACCCGATCTTTTCTCACTAGGGCCCAATCTGTTTGGCGAACGTGACATCCCGGGTCGATCCGGCAGGAAGCGAGAGACCATCGGCGACGTTCACGGTGACGCCGACACCGTAGGAGACCTCCAGCAGCCTTAGACGCAGTAGGCCCGGGCTGTGGTCGAAGACGTCTCGCATCGCGTGCGGCGGCCCGACCGCGAGGATCGTGTAGGGGCTGCTGGTGGGGTTGTTGTCGACCAGGATCGCTCCGCCGGCCTGTCGGATGGTCACGTTGGGCCCGATCCGGACGCCACCGACCGCGATGGCCTCAGCACCGCTCGCCCACAACGAGTTGACGACCAGCTGCAGATCGCGGTCGAGGATGATTTGCCTGCTGTCGCTGACTCGCTGCTTGGACACGTCGGAAAGATTCGGGCTTACAACGGGGTCCGTCACGGTCACCTTCAGACCGGGGCCGATGATCGGTGTGCTGGCCGCTGCCAGGCTGAGTGCGTCGAGACGGCTCAGCACCCGCTGCCCCTCGGCGTCGTCTGCCAGCGCGAGTCGCTGGACGTCGTCGACCCGCGTTGACAGCATGCTGCGCCGCTGGGTCAACTGGGTGGCGGCGGCTTCCGTCGAACGCACACTCCGCACGAGCAGCTGCTGCGCGGCGCGGACACCGGGTGCAACCGAGCGGGCCTGCGCGACCGCGGCGGCAAATACCGTGGCGATCAGCAGCGCCGCCAGGGCCTGCCAGAGCCAGCTGAAAGCGCGGTTTCGTCGACTCCGTGGTGTGGCAGAGCCGCTACGTTTGGCCGCCGCCGCGGCGTAGCCGGGATCCAGGTGCTCTGACAGCAATGCGCGGAGCAGGGAGGGCACCGGGATCTGCTTTGGCCGCGCGGCCGCGTGGGTGCTGTGGCCGGCGTTGGGGTCATAGCCGCCGAGCAGGCGGTCAGTTTCAGCCATGCTCACCTGCTTTTCGGGCGACTGGCTGACCGGCACGGTTTTTGAGCTTGGGCATTCGGCGCACGACCAAGGTCATCTGCACTGCATACAGTACGAACGCCCACAGGTACGCATACATACCCCAGACCAGGAACGCCCAACCACAGGCCCACAGCACTCGGCTCCACAACGCGTTCGACGTTCCCAGCAGGACCAACGGAAAGCCGGCCATCAAGCCGAAGGTTGCGGCCTTGCCGATGTAGGTCACCGGCAGCGCCGACAGTCCGCGACTTCGCAGCAGGGGCAGCGTCGCGGCCAGCAGTCCGTCGCGCACCAGCAGCGTGATGACAAACCACCACGGCAGAATCCCGCTCAGCGCCATGACCACGGGCACGGTGACCATGTAGAGCCGGTCGACCGCCGGGTCCAGCAGAACGCCCAGCCGCGACGACTGGTTCAGCGTCCGGGCGATCTTGCCGTCAGCCCAGTCGGAGGCGCCGCTGAACATCAGGATCGCCACCGCCCAGCCGTTGGCGTGCGCGAACAGCAGAACGTAGGCAAACACCGGAATGAGCGCCAGGCGGATGGCGCTCAGCGCGTTGGGTACTGTCAGCACCCGGTTCGGCGGAGGCACCTGCTCCATGAGCCGTGACCTTAGCTTGGCTCCTGCTCGGTCTGCACGACGGACGGACGACGCGTACGTAACGCCACTGCGATTTCCAGCTCGATTTTTTCGCCGTGACGGTTCCTCCGCAAGCAGGTGGTGCCCCAGCTCGGCGACCAACGCCGAGGAAAGCCAGGTCTAGCGGAACACCCCGGGCAGGCTCAGGGTCGACAGCGTGTCATCAGACAGCGGATTGTCATTGACCATGTACGTCCACGTCGACGTCGGTCGTGCCAGCTTGGACAGATCCAGCCCCGGCTCCTCTTCGAGGACGTTTGCGGTCTCAAACGTCTGCTGAGCTGCCTCGATCGCATCTGCGGCCAGCGACGCGAATGCGTCGACCGCCAACCGGTGGAACTCGTCCAGCGGGCTTTGCCGGCCCAGCGCGCGCAAATGGATGCTTTCGCGGATGTCGGCCAGATACGCCAGATGGTCGGCCCAGCCGCGGTCGAGGTGATACAGCATGATCAGCCGGCAGATGGTGTCGAGGCGTTCCTCGGAGAGTTCTTCGGACAGCTCCTCGTACCGCTTGGGCGCCAGTTCGGCGAGTTCCTCGCGCGCGGTTGCGGTGCGCAGCAACGTGTTTCGCCGATCGACGATGATGGCGCGCTGTTGGGCGATCAACTGGTTGTAGCGCCAGGTGTTCGCGTGCACGTCCAGCATCCGGCCCTCGGCGACCCGCTGGGCATGGTCGAGCAGCCCGGCCGCCTTGGCGCTGACGATCCGGCCGTCGTCATCGGTCTGCATTGGCAGCTTGTTGCGATCGAGGTTGGCCGCGACAACATCGTCTTCCCAAGTCGAGAAGAACACCGACGACCCCGGATCGCCCTGGCGGCCGGCCCGCCCGCGCAACTGGTTGTCGAGCCGCTCGGTGTGATGCCGGCCGGTGCCGACCACGTGCAGTCCGCCCAGCTCAGCGACCCTGTCGTGGTCGGCTTCGTCAGATCCGCCAAGCCGGATATCGGTGCCGCGCCCGGCCATCTGGGTGGACACCGTGACCCTGCCGAATTCGCCCGCCTCGGCGATCACCTTCGCCTCTTCGGCGTCGTTTTTCGCGTTGAGGACGACCGCGGGTATGCCGCGGCGAAGCAACCGCTCGTGCAGCTCCTCGGATTCGGCCACGTCGCGGGTGCCGACCAGCACCGGCTGCCCGGTGTCGTGCACCTCGGCGATGTGCGCAACGGTTGCATCGTTCTTGGCGGCGGCGGTGATGTAGACCCGGTCGGACTCGTCCTCGCGAATGTTGGGGGTATTCGGCGGAATTGGCGACACACCGAGCTTGTAAAACTGGCGCAGTTGCTCACCGGCGGCCAGCGCGGTGCCGGTCATGCCGCACACGGTTGCGTAGCGGTTGATCAGCGCCTGCACCGTGATGGTGTCGAGCACCTCGCCCGTCTCGGTGGTCTCGATGCCCTCCTTCGCCTCGACGGCGGCCTGCAGTCCGTCCGGCCAGCGCTGCAGTTGCGCGATGCGCCCGCGCGAGGCGTTGATCAGGTGCACCGCGTCATCCCGGACGATGTAGTGCACGTCGCGCTGCAACAACACGTGCGCGTGCAGTGCGACGTTGACCTCGGTCAGCGTGGTGCCGACGTTTTCCTCGGAGTACAGATCGATGCCACCGAGCGCCTTCTCGACTTTGCTGGCGCCGGCCTCGGTCAAGTGGACGTTGCGGCTGTCGGAGTCGGTGTCGTAGTCGGTCTCCGCGGACAGCTCACCAACCAGTTTGATGATCTCCAGCCGCGGCGTCTCCCGGTGCGTGGTGCCGGCCAGCACCAGGGGCACCAACGCCTCGTCGACCAGCACGGAGTCGGCTTCGTCGATGAGGGCCACGTCAGGATTGGGCGACACCAGGTCGGCGACGTCGGTCACCAGCTGGTCGCGCAGCACATCGAAGCCGATCTCGTTCACCGAGGCGTAGGTGACGTTGCAGCCATAGGCGGCCCGGCGATCCTCGCTCGTCGACTCCGCGGTGATCCAGCCCACCGTCAGGCCCATGGCCTCTAGCAGTGGGCCCATCCACTCCGCATCGCGGCGGGCCAGGTAATCGTTGATGGTCACCACGTGCACGTGCCGGCCGGCAAGGGCGTATCCGGCCGCCGCGATGGCACCGGCGAGGGTTTTGCCCTCACCGGTGGCCATCTCGATCACGTCGCCGGCAAGCATGCGCAGCGCGCCCAGCAACTGAACATCGAACGGCCGCAACCCCGTTGACCGCTCGGCCGCTTCCCGCGCGATCGCGAGAAACTGCGGGATGTCCTCGGACTCCGCGAGCTCGTCGAGGTTGAGCAGCCCAGCCGCCTTACGCAGCTGCACATCGGTGAGACCGGCGGCTTCCTCGTCGTATTCCGACGAGGCGGTGACCGCAGCGAGGGAACGGGTTCGGTTCTTTTCCGTACTAGCGCCAAGCAGCCGCCAGAATCGGCTGCTCAGGCGGTCAGGCTGGGCGCGGGTGGTCTTTGACACAGATCAACGGTACGCGACCCCCCGACCAGCGCGGGCGTGCGTGTTTGCGCGCGACACGCCGGGCACCTGGCTGGGGTACCACCCGCTTGCGGGGGAACAATCCCCTGCGGAGCGGGGACCCCAGCGCACGCTCGCGGCCCGGCTGCCCGTCAGGCGAGGTTGGATCGGCGTGGATAGGCGACGCTCGGGTCGGTGAGCACGTTGACGACGGCGGGCAGGCCACTGGCGAAGGCACGTTCCAGCGCGGGCCGAAGCTCGGCGGGCGCGGCCACCAGCTCGCCATGGCCGCCCAGGGCGCGCACCACCTCGTCGTAGCGCGTGCCTGGACGCAATTCCGCCACCACCGAATAGCCGTACAGCATCTCCATTGGATGCTTTTCCAGGCCCCAGATTCCGTTATTGCCGATCACCGAAACTACCGGCACGTTGTGACGGACTAAGGTGTCCCATTCCATGCCGCTGAAGCCGAATGCACCGTCGCCCTGCAGCAGGACGACCTGACGGTCCGGTCGGGCCAGCTTGGCGGCCAGGGCGTAACCAGGGCCCGAACCGAGGCACCCGAACGGGCCGCTGTCCAACCAGCAGCCCGGCAGATAGCTGTCGATCACCCGGCCGGCATAGGACCCGAAATCTCCGGCGTCGATAACGACGATGGCGTCGCGGTCCAGCAGCGGCGCCAGCTCGGCGTACACCCGCATCGGATGCAGCGGAATCCGGTCATCGTCGAGCTCGGCGATTTCCAGGCCGCGCGCCGCGGTCTCAGCCGTCCGCAGCTCGTCGATCCAGTGCTGATGGTTGGTCCCGCCCGCTGTGGCCAGCGCCGACAGGATCGACGTGAGGTCGCCGTAGAGCCCGGCCGCGATGGGCCGCGGGTGCTTGCGCTCGGGTTCGACGCGGTCTGCCACGACGAGCTGGGTTTGCGGCCCGAATACTCCGCCGAAGCCGAGCCGGAAATCCATGGGCACGCCGACGATCAGAGCAACGTCGGCGTCGCCCAACGCTTTTCCCCGCACCCGCGAGAACGCCATCGGGTGGTCGGCGGGCACTGCGCCACGGGCCATCCCGTTCATCAGCACCGGGATTCGGCGTTCCTCGGCAAGACGTAGCAGCGCCGCCTCTGCGTGTCCCCACCAGACGTTGGTGCCGGCCATGATCACCGGCCGGTGCGACGCGGATAGCAGGCTGGCAGCACGGTCCAGGGCTTGGGTATCCGGGCCGTCGGAAGTGCGGGCCGGCGGCAAGTCGGTCAAAGCCCCGGGGCGGCCGTCATCCTCCGACGCAGAAAACACGTAATCCATCGGGAAGTCGACGAAGCCCACACCCGACGGGGCACTGACCGCCGCTCGCAATGCTTCGTCGACCAGCCGGCCGGCGGCGTCGGCCGACTGCGCGGTGGCGGCAAAGCGAGCCAGCGGAGCCACAAACGGCACATGGTCGATCTCCTGCAGCGAGCCCATCCCCCATCGCGCCGCGGGGGCCCGGCCGCCCAGCACCACCAGGGGCGACTGGTTCTGCTGCGCTGCTGCCATCGCGCTCATCCCGTTGGTGACGCCGGGCCCCGCGGTGAGCGCGGCCACGCCCGGCAACCTCGTCACCTTCGACCAGCCCTCGGCGGCGAAGGTCGCAGTCTGCTCGTGGCGGGTGTCGACCAGCCGGATACCCTCGTCACGGCAGCCGTCGTAAATCGAAAACAGGTGGCCGCCAGATAACGTGAAGATGGTGTCGACACCGCTGGCCTTGAGCCGGCGCGCTATGAGACGGCCGGCATGCATGGTGTTGGTGGGGACGGCGTCGGTGCTCATAACCGCAGCCTATCCACCTCCTTCGGGTACCTTCGCCGAGGGATTTCTGTTGAGGAGCAGCCTGGACACCTCGACTGTGAGGAGAGATCGACCGTGGGCCCGAAGCCGTTTACGCCGTCCATCAACTGGTCTGCCGCACCTATGGACTCCTTGTGGTGGATCGCCAAAGCGTGGGTGATCAGCGCCGTCTGTGTCCTCATCGTGCTGGTTCTGCTCAGATATCTCACCGTCTGGGGCCGGCAGTACTGGCGGATCACCGGTGGGTACTTCGTTGGCGCACAGAGCATCCGCGTGTGGCTGATGCTCGGCGTGCTGTTGCTTTCGGTGTTGCTGGCAGTGCGCCTTACTGTTTTGTTCAGTTACCAGGGCAACGACATGTATACGGCGCTGCAGAAAGCATTCGAAGGTATTGCCACGGGTGATGCCGAGGTCAAACGCTCTGGCATCCGCGGATTTTGGATGTCGATCGAGATTTTCAGCGTGATGGCGGTGATGTTCGTGGCCCGGGTGATGGCGGACATCTATCTGACGCAGCGTTTCATCATTGCCTGGCGGGTGTGGCTTACCAGCCACCTGACCGACGACTGGCTCGACGGCAGGGCCTACTACCGGGACCTTTTCATCGACGAGACGATCGACAACCCTGACCAGCGCATCCAACAGGACATCGACATCTTCACCACCGGGGCTGGCGGCACGCCGAATGTTCCTTCTAACGGAACGGGAAGCACGCTGCTGTTCGGAGCTGTCCAATCGGTGGCGTCGGTGATCTCTTTCGCTGCGATCTTATGGCACCTGTCAGGGCGGCTGAATCTCTTCGGATTCGGTTTGCCACGAGCGATGTTCTGGATCCTGCTGGCCTACGTGCTGGTCGCGACGATCATCGCATTCTGGATCGGGCGCCCCCTGATATGGCTCAGCTTTCGCAACGAGAAGCTCAACGCCGCTTTCCGTTACGCCCTAGTGCGCTTACGGGACGCCGCTGAGGCCGTGGGTTTCTACCGCGGTGAGCGCGTCGAACGCGAGCAATTGGGGCGACGGTTCACTCCGATCATCGACAATTACCGTCGGTTTGTCCGCCGCACCATCGCTTTCAACGGCTGGAACTGGTCGGTCAGCCAGACGATCGTCCCATTGCCGTGGGTGATCCAGGCGCCGCGGCTGTTCGCGGGGCAGATACAGTTCGGCGACGTCGGCCAGACGGCGACCGCGTTCGGCAATATTCACGACTCGCTGTCATTCTTCCGCAACAACTACGACGCGTTTGCGGCCTTCCGCGCGGCCATCATCCGGCTACACGGGCTGGTCGACGCCAACGCTCAAGGCCGCGCGTTGCCGGCTGTGGCGGCTGAGCCGAGCTACGACGGGTCCGTTCATCTCGATGACGTCGAGGTGCGCACACCAGCAGGCGCGCAGTTGGTCGACCCACTCGACCTGCGGCTGGACTGCGGCGAATCGCTGGTGATCACTGGACGCTCGGGTGCCGGCAAGACCACGCTGCTGCGCAGCCTGGCGCAACTGTGGCCGTACGCCTCCGGTACCCTGCGGCGGCCCGGCGGCGACAACGAAACGATGTTCTTGTCGCAGTTGCCGTATGTACCGCTGGGCACTCTGCGTGACGTGGTGTGCTACCCGAATTCGTCGGCCGACATCGCAGACGACACCCTGCGGGACACGCTGAACAAAGTAGCGCTCGGCCACCTGTACGACCGGCTCGACGAAGAACAGGACTGGGCCAAGGTGCTCTCCCCCGGTGAGCAGCAGCGCATTGCCTTTGCCCGCATCCTGCTCACCAAACCGCGGGCGGTCTTCCTCGACGAGTCCACCTCCGCGCTCGACGAAGGACTGGAATTCGCGCTCTACCAATTGCTGCGCACCGAATTGCCGGAATGCATCGTGGTCAGTGTCAGCCATCGGTCCACGGTCGAGCAGCATCACGAACAGTTACTCGAACTGCTCGGCCAAGGCGGGTGGCGGCTAACCCGGGCCGAGGCGGAGCCGGCCCGGGTTTAACCCTGCCGCGTGCGCTCCGGCGCTGGGATCCTTACCGCGCCTGCGCTTCGGCTGCCGCGTGCGCTCCGGCGCGGCGACCGAAGAACGAGCCTTCCCCGAGCTGGGTGCCGCTGGCGTAGCCCTTGCCGTCCTGGGCGATGTTGGACGCGCACGCCCCCACCGCATACAAGCCGGGCACGACCGTGCCGTCTTCGCGCAGCACCTGGCCGTCCACGGACGTGGCCAGCCCGCCGATGGTGAATCCGGCGTACATCGCCTTGCCCAGTGACATGTCGAACGCGCCCCAGGGGCCTTTGTCTTGCGGCGCAAGGAATTCCGGCTGCTTGTGGAAATCAGGATCCTCGCCGCGCGCAGCGTAGGTGTTGTACCGGTCCAGCGTCGCGACCAGGTTGCCGGCTGGGATGCCAAGCGCGGCTTCCATGTCGGTGACGGTTTCCCAGCCGTCGATCAGCGGGACCAGCGGCATCTTGGGGTGCTCCAGGTGCGCCTCGTCGACAACCAAAAACGCCGCGCTGTCCGGCTGATCCATGATGAATCCGGCAGTCCTGGAATGGTAGGAGTCTTCGGCAACGAACCGCTGTCCGAGCTTGTTGACGATGATCCCGGTGAGCAGGATCGACGGCGGGTACGGCGGAGCCGTAATGAAGATCTGATCCATGTGCTGGGTGGCGCCGCCGGCCGATACGCCCATCCGGATGCCCAGCCCGTCGTCGTAGGTGTTGCCGAGCACGAACGGCTTCTCGGCCAGTTTCGGGGTGTACTTGGCTACCATCTCCGGATTCATCACGAATCCCCCGGCAGCGATGATGACCGACTTTGCCTTCACCGCACCGGTTTCGGAGAATCGCTTCCACATCACGCCGGTCACTGCGCCCGAACCGTCCACGATGAGCTGGGTGGCGCCGGTCTCGTACCGGACTTGCACGCCCAGGCTTGCGGCACGCTTGAGGAGCAGGTCGATCACCATGCTGGCGCCGCCGGTGTCGCCGGGTACTGGTACCTTGTGGCCGCGCGGCGCGGGCACCGCCATCTCCAGGAACGGCCACACCTTCTCGTTGCCGGTGAACATCAACCCCTCGGTGTTGGGCTGGATCACCGCCTTCCCCGGGAAGTAGCTGCGCTCGAACTGAAAACCCAAGTCTTCCAACCAATTGAAATGCTCGACGCTGCCTTCGCAGTAGGCGCGGATCTTGTCGAGTTCGGGCTCGCGCGACACCGCAACCAGGTACTTGTACATCTCCTCGGGTGAGTCGGGGTGACCGGCCGCCTGTTGGACCGCGGTCCCGCCACCCAGGTAGAAGTGGCCTCCGGCAAGCGAAGTGGTGCCACCCGCCGCGGCGGCGCGCTCGAGCACCAGCACCCGCGCGCCGGCCGCCGCCGCGCTGACCGCCGCGCAACCACCGCCGATGCCGAAACCGATCACGACCACGTCGACGTCATCCGACCGGGACGTCACTGTGTCCGCACTGACCGTTGCTGGTATCTCGGTGTTCAACGCTGCTCCCGTTTGATGTAGTCGTAGAACGCCCTCATCTCGGGCGGGATATAGGCGATCTCCACGAACGGCACTCCCGCCTGCGGCGCTGACAGATAGGCGAATTGAATCCCGCCGGGCATCACGCCCTGCTGCACAACCGCGGCGCCAAGGTCTGCGGCCTCGGCCAGCGCCGCGTCGAATCGCTCGGGACTCTCGGCCTCCATGCAGATGTGGTGCAAACCCGGCCCAGATTCCCGCAAAAAGTCGCTATAGACGTTCTCCCCCCGGACCGGTGAGATCAGCTCCAATTGCATGTCACCGAGATAGCTCAGTGAGATGCTGGCGACGAAATCGGCCGGCTTGCCAAAGTAGCTGCAGGTGTCCGGAGCAAAGTGCACGTCAGGTATCCGTACCCATTTCCGGACACCTAACAAGCCGGTGAGGGCCGTTTCGGTGGCATCCAGGTCCGGGGTAACCCATGCGATCTGCGTCGGCGATTGAACGGGGAGGGTCATGGTCTGGCAGGATAGCCCAGTCTGCCGACTGCCAGGAAGGGCCCAGAAAGTCTTTGCCGCGATCGGCCGTTTGGTGCTCGGAAAAGTCGAATGAACACGTTCTAATTCGGGCCAATCAATGCTGGGCCAGCACGCCCACCAGCAGCCGAAGCTGAGCGTCGAAGACCTCCTCGGGATCGGTCACGGTGTCGGCGCCGTACTGCCCGAACACTTCGAGGCTGATCGCACCCAGCACCCCCGCCCAGAGCAGAAAGCACTTAGCGACGACAGAATCGTCGCCGGGAAAGCCGAATTCTTGGCGAATCCGTTCGAAATCTGATGACATCGGTTGCGGGGCAACATCATTGGTCAATCTGATGTCTCCGGTGGCAATCCCGGCGGCCACGGCATCGAAGAATGCGCCGACAACGCGGGTGCCGACCGCCGCTGTGCGCTCCGCCGGTGCGTGATATCCCGGAACGGGGCTGCCGTACAACAGAGCCCAGCGGGCCGGATGTGCGACGGCCCATCGCCGCGCCGCCCGCGCGATGGCGATGACGTCGTCACTCCACAGGTCGCCCACGGTCTCGCGGGCCCGGTCCACGGTGTCGGCCAGGTCGGAATATGCATCGACAAGCAGCAAGGTCAGTAGCTCGTCGCGGCTGGACACGTACCGGTACACAGCCGAGGACACCATGCCAAGGTCGCGGGCTATCGCACGCAGCGACAACCCGGCCGCGCCGCGATCCACCAGGTGGCGGCGACCGAGCTCGACAATTCGCGCCTCGATCTGCTCCCGCGATTCCTGGCGTTTGCCCACGCGGCCAGTTTGACACAACCGAGATCACCGCTCTTGCTTTTTGGGCAGGGTTGTGGCAGCGTGACCACTAGAGAGAGCACTGCTCTCGAAACTCTCACACGAAAACCAGCCGAGAGGATGCATGATGCCCGCGCGATACGAAGAACCGAACCGGGCCGCCCGGGCCGCCAACGCGGCAATCCGTTGGCTCGCCGAGATGGGGATCAGCATCGCGGGAACCCGGGCACTGCGCGTCCGCGGCCGCAAAACCGGAAAACAGCGCGCAGTGGTGATCAACCTGCTGACCGTCGACGGCGTGGAGTACCTCGTCTCACCGCGCGGCAACACCCAGTGGGCGCGCAACGTCCGAGCCGCGGGCGTCGTCGAGATGGGACCGCGCTGGCGCAGCGAACGCACCCGAGTCACCGAGGTGGACGATGCGGCCAAACCCGAAGTGTTGAGGCGCTATTTGGCCAGGTGGTATTGGCAAGTCAAGAACTATGCCGCCGGGTTGACACCCGAGTCCAGCGATGAGCAGCTGCGTGCCGCCGCGCCATCGATCCCGGTGTTCGCGCTCGCGAAAGCGGGCGCCTCGCACTGATCCGCCTAATGGGGGCTACTGCGCACGCCGAGATCCTCGCGGACCTGCTCGGAGGTGGACCGCCACGACACCGCCGCCGGAAAGTCCCCCCAGACGCTGTTGAAGATCCCGACGATCTGCCCGGGTCCGCCATTGGGGGCCAGGTACACCGGTCCGCCCGAATCGCCTTTCTGGCTGATGACGCCGTGCGACATGGTGAACCACCCGTTGTTGACACTGTCCACGGTCCCGCAGGTTTCACCTGTGATCACGCCGAAATGGCAGACCGCCTGTCCGGGCGCAACCGCCAGGCCCGGGGTCGATATCAGCGGACGTCCGCCCGGCAGAATGTTGTTCGCTGTGACGCTGTCGTCCAGCACAATCGCCTCGTAGTCGGAGATCAACTGGTCGGTGGCCACCGTCGAGCCGCTGGGCGTGTTGTCCCGGAATGTGGCCAGACGGCCGATGACGTTGTGGTTGTTGTCGTAAACGGCTCCACCGCCCCGGCAATGCCCCGCCGTGAACGCGATTCTCATCGTCGGGTCGACGTAGCCCAAGGTGCAAACGCGGTTGTCCTGGTGGATTTCCATGCCCGGGAATACCAAAGCGGGGTCCGCCCTGGCCTTCTCGAGCGGCAGCCCGGGCGCGAGTGCCACGACGGTAACCGACGCGGCAAATGCGCGCATTGCTAGGCGGCGCACCATGGACTCCGTTCCGTCGGGGCCGAGAATACCGACCGCGGGTTGAGGTTACGGTGCCAACCTCTCCGACGCTGAGCTTTTCGCGCCGTCTGGAAGCGGCGTTACAGCGATGTCGCCACCGGGACCGCCCCGTGGGTTTGGCCGGCTATGCGCGGCGCCCAGCCCGGTGGCCCGAACACGTAGCCCAGCCGATCGCGCAGGCGGCTCGCCGATCGCCAGTCGCGGGCGATCGCGACGTATTCGCGGGTCTGCAGGTTCCAGATGTTGAACGTGTCGACCTGCTTCGTGAGGCCGTAATGCGGGCGGAACAGCTCCGGCTGGAAACTACCGAACAGCCGGTCCCAGATGATAAAGATGCCGCCGTAGTTCTTGTCCAGGTACACCTTGTCCATCCCGTGGTGCACTCGGTGGTGCGACGGCGTGTTGAAGACGAATTCGAATGGCCCCGGCAGTTTGTCGATCCGCTCGGTGTGCACCCAGAACTGGTAGATCAAGTTCAGCGACCAGCTGAAGAACACCATCCAGGGCGGAAGCCCCAACAGCGGCAAAGGAATCCACATCAAGATCTCGCCGCTGTTGTTCCACTTCTGGCGCAGCGCGGTGGCGAAGTTGAAGTATTCGCTGGAGTGGTGGGCCTGGTGGGTGGCCCAGATCAGCCGGACCCGGTGTGCGATGCGGTGGTAGGTGTAGTACAGCAGGTCGACACCGAGGATCGCGATGACCCAGGTGTACCACTGGGCTACCGGGAGGTGCCACGGCGCCAGGTAGGCATAGATCGCGGCATAGCCGAGCAGGGCCAGGGTCTTCCACCCGGCGGCGGTGGCTATCGAGACCAGCCCCATCGAGATGCTTGCCACCGAATCGCGGGTGTGGTACGCCCCGGACCCGGGCCGTGGCTTGTCGGTGGCGTGGGCCTCGATGCGTTCCAGCTTGCGGGCCGCCGTCCACTCGAGAATCAACAGCAACAGAAAGAATGGAATGGCGAACAGCACCGGGTCCCGCATTTGCGGGGGCAGCACGGACCAGAAACGTGCGAAGGCATCCACACAGACAGATTACGGCCATCGGCGCGACGCTCGTCAGGCCGATCTCTCACTGTCGTCCGTCCGGCGGTCCACACTGTGGCTGATGACAGCGATTAATCGCGCGATGGTCACACCCGGCCGGCCGGCCCAGATCGATGAGGTGCCGAGCACTTGACCGCTGTGGTGGTAATCGGCTCCGGGTTTGCGGGACTCTGGGCGGCACTTGGCGCTGCGCGACGACTCGATGAGCTCGCCGTCCCAGCGGGCACGGTCGATATCACCGTGTTGAGCAACAAACCCTTTCATGACATCCGGGTTCGCAACTACGAGGCCGATTTGAGCGCCTGTCGCATCCCGCTCGCCGACGTGCTCGACCCCGCCGGAGTTGCGCACATCGCCACTGAGGTGAGCGCAATCGACACCGGCGCCCGCACCGTCACCACGTCAAGTGGTGAGACATACCGCTACGACCGACTAGTACTGGCGTCGGGCAGTCACGTGTTCAAACCCGCCATACCCGGCCTGCGGGAGTTCGGTTTCGACGTCGACACCTATGACGGCGCGATCCGGCTGCGACACCACCTGAGAGGGCTGGCCGACGGCACGCCGACGCCGCCGGCGGCGACGGTCGTCGTGGTCGGCGCAGGGCTGACCGGGATCGAGGCGGCCTGCGAGCTGCCCAACAGACTGCGGGCGCTGTTCGCCGGCAGTGCCGTCACTCCCCGGGTGATGTTGGTCGACCAGAACCCCTTGGTCGGCTCTGATATGGGCGAATCAGCGCGACCGGTCATCGAACAGGCTTTGTCGGACAACGGCATTGAGACCAGGACCGGCGTGAGCATCGCCGCGGTCAGCAAGGACGGTGTGTCGCTGTCATCGGGTGAGCAGCTGGAGGCGGCCACGGTGGTGTGGTGTGCCGGCATGCGGGCCAGCTCGCTGACTGAGCACCTACCGGTGGCCCGCGACCGGCTGGGCCGGGTGCCGGTCGATGATTATCTGCGGGTGATCGGGGTGCCGTCGATATTCGCCGCAGGAGACGTGGCTGCTGCCCGCATGGATGACGAGCACCTGTCGGTGATGTCGTGTCAACACGGGCGCCCGATGGGCCGCTACGCGGGCTACAACGTCATCAGCGACCTGTTCGACGAGCCGATGCTGGCTCTTCGGATCCCTTGGTATGTCACGGTTCTCGATCTCGGACCGGCCGGCGCGGTCTACACCGAAGGGTGGGATCGGGTGGTGGTTTCGAACGGCGAGCAGGCCAAGGCCACCAAGCAGACCATCAATACCCGGCGGATCTATCCACCACTGACCGGCAACCGCACCGACCTGCTGGCCGCGGCCGCACCGGACCTGCAGGCCCGCCCTTAGCGACGATCAGTCTGACTGCGCTTTTTCACCGGCGTACCACTGCACCGCACGAACCCCCGGTTGCAGGGACAGCTCCGCCACCAACCGCTCCAGCTTGGCCGGCGTATGGCCGTCCATGAGCACGTGCGCGGTCAACGTGATCTCGTCGTCACTGGCCTGCCCCGTGTGGATACCCCGCAGCGTGATGTCGTTGCTGCTGGTGTGTTGCACGACCTCGGCGCGTACATACTTTGCCGATTTGGGGCGACACAGCACCTGCACCACGTAGGGCTGTAGGCCTTCGTCTTCTTCGACGCTGTTGTCGTGGTCGATCAGCCGGCCGAGTGGACGCCCAAACACGTGGATGGCGATGACGGTGCCGGTGGCGATCAAAGTGAACACCAGGTGTCCCGAGGCGGCCAGCACACCTACCGCCGCCGAGCACCACAGGGTGGCGGCCGTGTTGAGGCCCCGCACGTTGACCCCCTGGCGCAGGATTACCCCTCCGCCCAGAAACCCGATCCCGGACACCACATAGGACGCGACTCTGGTGGGGCTGTTGTCCTCGGTGGCGACCGCGTACAGCACGAACAAGGTCGCACCTCCGGCCACCAATGCGTTGGTACGCAGGCCGGCCATACGTGCCCGCCATTGCCGCTCGAAGCCGATGAGGGCGCCGCAACCCACCCCGACGGCAAGTCGGAGCGCGAAATCGGCGACGCTCAGCGTCTGCATGACGGCACACCCCCTCCCCAACACTAAGACCGTGTATCCGCTAGGCCGGACGACATTGATCCCGGCCGGTCCTGGTCGGCGGCAGCCAACCAGGTCCAGGTGAACAGCAGCTGAACCCTAGCCAAACCCGCTGCACTCTGGCCACACCCGTGAAACCTCTGCGCCGTCGAATGGTTGTGCCAGAACCAAAAACGAAGGTCACACCAGACTTACTGGACTAGTTGACCCGTTGACTCGTGCAGTCAGTCCCCGTCGCGCCCGCCGGAACGTTGTTTTGATCCGACTACTGCGCTGAGGCCGGTTGATTATTGGTCAGTTGTTGCGGACAGTAGTACTTCGCTGAGATCGCCACGAACAGGGTTGCGTGGTCCGTGGTCAATCCGGGATTGCTTTTCTGCAGGTCGTGGACTAGCTCTGGGCCCGATTTGCCATTCCCCATCGACCCGCACACCCTTTTGGCAAATGCTATGGCTTGATCTGAGCTGGTGTACGTGATGCCCGCATCGCGCACGGTCGCCAGGAAGCCTGCGTCGTCAAACCCATTATCCGGGTCGCCATACGCGGGCGCGGCGAGGCCGATCATGGCGGAAATGCCGAGTAGCGCTAGTAGCTGCCTCATAACTCCCACACGTTACCTTCAGCCTGGCGTCCCCACACCCAGTTAACTTGGCTGTGACTTGAGGAGCGCCATCTTTGCTCTTTTGTCAGGCCTTGGAGAGGTGATGGGGACGGTCGCAGCCGCGGCGAGCTGACATTCGGTTGATCTCCCGAATGTCTTGGCCCGCAGTGTTGTTGGGGCAGCCGATCCGCGACTGCGCCCCGATCTGGGCCGATGATCGGAATCGTTTCGGCCCCTGCTCATCTCAACGCCGCAACCACGCTGGATCACCGTCGCGGAGATCGCTGCAACAGACGGCGGCTCGAACACTGAATTAGGTTGCCCCCTACCCCAACTGCGCATCCGACGGCACGACTTTGGCCTTGTCGCCTTTGGATAGGTGCACCGCGTGGATGCCGGGTTTCTTCGCCAGTTGCTCGAGCAGGCTGTCAAGACCTTCTTGATCGACAGTGTGAACCGCCCCGGGGAGTCCGGAGACTTTCTGTTCTGAGAACTCAGCCGGCGGCTGGTCTCCGGATTTGAGCGTAGTAGGCCGTCTCCAGTTCGACGGGTGGGATGTCCCCGCAGTACTCATAGAGGCGGTGGTGGTTGAACCAGTCGACCCATTCCGCGGTGGCCAGTTCGACCGCCTCGATGGTCCGCCAGGGCTTGCGTGGTTTGACCAACTCGGTTTTGTACAGGCCGTTGATCGTTTCGGCGAGGGCGTTGTCATAGGAGCTGCCGACCGCGCCGACCGAGGGCTGGATCCCGGCGTCGGCGAGCCGCTCGGTGAACCGGATCGAAGTGTATTGTGAACCTCTATCTGTATGGTGGATAACATCTTTGAGGTCGAGAGTTCCTTCTTGCTGGCGGGTCCAGATCGCTTGTTCGATCGCGTCGAGGACCATCGAGGTCGCCATCGTTGATGCGACTCGCCAGCCCAGGATCCGGCGGGCGTAGGCGTCGACAACGAAGGCGACATAGGCGAACCCCGACCACGTGGATACATAGGTAAGGTCGGCCACCCAGAGTCGGTTCGGTGCCGGCGGGGCGAACCGCCGCTGCACGAGATCGGCAGGCCGCGGTGCGGTCGGGTCAGCGATCGTGGTGCGCTTGGTTTTGCCGCGGAGTGCGCCGGTCAGTCCGAGTTCGGCCATCAGCCGCTCGACGGTGCAGCGGGCTACCGTGATGCCCTCACGGTTCAGTGCGAGCCACACCTTGCGGGCACCGTAGACGCCGTAGTTGGCCGCGTGGACCCGGGTGATCTGGGCTTTGAGGGTCTCGTCACGCACCTGTTGGCGGCTGGGCTGCCGGTTGATGTGGTCGTAGTAGGTCGATGGGGCGATCGGCACACCCAGCTTGGTCAGCTGCGTGCAGATCGACTCGACACCCCACCGCAGACCATCAGGACCGTCGCGGCGGCCCTGATGCTCAGCGATGAACCGGGTGATTAGTGTGCTGGCCGGTCGAGTTCGGCCGCGAAGAAAGCCGACGCGGTCTTCAAAATCGCGTTGGCCCTTCGCAATTCGGCGACCTCTCGCTTGAGCTTCTTCAGCTCAGCGGACTCCTCGCTTGTCGTGCCCGCTCGTGAGCCGGCATCGATCTGGGCCTGGCGCACCCATTTGCGCACCGTCTCGGCCGTGCCGACCCCGAGCAGCCGAGCGACCTCGCTGATCGCCGCCCATTCCGAATCGTGCTGATCGCTGATCTCAGCGACCATCCGAACCGCCCGCTCACGCAGCTCCGGCGGGTACCTCCTCGACGAACCACCTGACATGACTCCAACCTTCCCAAGAAGTGGAGTCTCCGGACATGCCGGGGCGGTTCAGTGTGGTGCTGCACCCTTTCGGGTTTCTCTGATATTTCTGTGACCACACACTTCAGTTTCTGTGGCGAGGTGCTGTCTTTGAGGTCTTTGAGCGGGGTGAGACGGCTGCGGACGCCGGTACGGGTCAAAGCGGTGGGAGCCCCCGCGCCCAGGGCGCTTCCGAGTATCCCCGCCACGGACATCGAACTGAGCAGCCCACCCTCGCCGAGCGCGGCCGCCGGCACCGCGTCCGGCCCAGCGGCCGACAATGCGGCAGCGACAGTCATGATAGCCGGGCTCACGATCGCACCGGTCGGCAAGCCCATCATCTCGAACCGGATCCAGTGACTTCTCCGACGGCTGGAAGCCGCCGGCTTCTTTTCACGCAGCTTGTGCCTGAAGGGCCAGTCCAGCCCGTAGGAGGTTGCGTGCGGCGTGTTCGTCAGCCTGGGAGCGATGCAGGCATCGCTGGCATTCGAATGCCGCTTGGGTGACGCGGTTCTCCGGTGCTGCGTGCCCACAGTTTTCGCAGCGGTCGGAGGTGTGCCGGGGGTCGACCTCAATCCAGGTGCGCCCAGCATCTTCCGCTTTGGCGCGCAGAATCGAGGCGAACTGACCCCAGCCGGCGTCACTGATACTGCGGTTGAGCCCGGACTTCGCCCGGGCCCCATTTGGAAGGAATGCGCGCGGGTTGTCCGGGTCGGGCACGGGTGTGGCCCGGCGCAGCATGTTGGCGATCTGTAGGTCCTCCACCACCAACAGGTCGTAACGTTCCACGAGGGTGCGGGCTTGTTTGTGGTGAAAGTCCTTGCGCTGGTTGGCGATTTTGCGATGTCTGGCGGCCACCGTCTCCCGTCGCTGTGCGCGATTCTTCGAGCGGCGCTTCGCGCGCTGTAGTCGCTGCTGTGCCGCGGCCAGGCGGTCCGCTGCAGCACGTCCCCAGCGCGGATTGTCGATCTGTCCACCGTCGCTGGTGGTGGCGAAACTAGCGATCCCGACGTCGATCCCGGCTTGGCGGCCAGTCGCGGGCAGCGGATTAGTGGGGACGTCATCACACGAGAGGACCAGCATCCAGCGCCGACCTTGGCGTTTGATCTGGATCGTCTTGACCCGCCCCTGCACCTGGCGGTGCAGGTGGACTTTGACCTGGCCGACGCCCTGCAAATACACGCGCTTGGCCTTGGGTAGCCAGCGGGCGCCATCGCCGTCTTTGGGCCACTCCACACTGTCGAACCGGCCCGCACCTTTAAAGCGCGGATACCCGGGCTTGACTCCGGGTTTGGCCGTCTTGACCCGCCGGAAAAATCCAGCGAACGCCCTATTTAACCGGCGCAGGGTGGCCTGCTGAGACGAAAACGACCACAGCGCCAGATCTGGGCGTACCGCCCGGATCTCGGTCAGCTGCGCCGACTGATCCCCGTAGTGAATGCGGGTCTTGCTGTGCGCCCAGGCATCCCGACGTTCCTGCAGCGCCGCGTTATAGAGCTCGCGGTGGGATTCCAGACACGCCGCCAGGGCAACATGTTGACGTGCGGTCGGGCGCAACCGAAACACGTAGGCGCGTCTCATGTCGCCACCACCGCGTCCCACTGGTGCTCGATGTAACGGCGAACCGTCGACTCCGAAACATAACCGACCGACGCGGCGAAGTACGACGGCGACCACAACACTTTCGCGTGGTTGCGCAGATACGGAAACTCCTGACGAAGCACGCGTGCGGTGCGGCCCTTAAATGCCCGCACCACCGACGCTGGCGCGTCGGTCGGCCCTACCCGTACGAACAGGTGCACGTGATCAGGCATGACTTCCGTGGCCACGATCTGCCAACCGTGTTCGTCGGCGATCTGTTCTAGCAGCTCGCTCAGTCGCCCGGCTACCCGCCCGCCCAGAATCCGGCGCCGGTACTTCGGGCAGCACACCCCGTGCAGGCCCAGCGACGACACCCCTCCCGGTGTGCGGCGAAACCGGCCATCGGACATACCGGCACCTTACGGAACGACACCGACACCCACCGGCTCCCACGCTGTTCGCCTGCCCGGATTCCCCCGACAGCTGAAGCCGACGGTCCCCTCCGGGCACTCTGATGGGGTTGTCAGGAGATGCTCAAAACCCGAGTTGCACACGGGTATTGCTCCCGACAGCTGGCCGCCGAGGCCTGCCCTTACGCCAACATCTGCGAGCAGTGCGACAACTTCGTCACCACCACCGAGTTCATCCCGCCCTCCAAGCCCAACTCGCCGACGTCACCGCACTACGCGACGACGCCGCCGAACGCGGCTGGGACACCGAAGTCGCCCGCCACGCCCGCGTGATCGCCAGCATCCAGAACCACCTCGACCGACTCACCCAACAAGCGAAGATCGACACCACTTCGTGACCCCCCACCCTGACAGCCCGTTAATCGAACGGTGGTTCGCCCTGCTGACCGACAAGAAACTGCGCCGCGCCGCCCACCGCTCAATTCAGGCTCTCGAGAAGGACATTCGCGATTGGATCACCGCCTGGAACGACAACCCCCAACCCTTCATCTGGGCCAAAACCGCTGACGAGATTCTCGAACGGCTCAACTCATATCTTCAAACGAATTCCTGGCGCAGGACACTAGACAAGCACGCACCTCCGACTCGAAAGCACCGTCCTGCGGTAACCAACCCGCCCATATCCCATGTAAGGCTGATCCGCGTCGACAACGACACGCTGACACCCCGATTCACCTTCATCCGGCCAACGACGCGGCGGCCCCGGCGACGGCTGCGGGCCGCCGCTTCACCTTGCCCGCTCGACAATAAAGACCTGCATATCAGTCCCGCGTTGAAAGAGCCCGGCCGCCTGCCCTGCGATCACCTCGCCGGACTAGTATCGTCGCTGCATGCGTGCAGAGGAAATCGCCGAGGACTTCCCCTTCGTGCGCATCGAGTCCGACGCACTCGATGCTGCCCGCATGCTCGCCGAGCACCACCTGCCCGGACTCCTGGTCACCGACACGTCCGGAAAGCCGTACACGGTGCTCCCGGCGTCTCAGGTCCTGCGATTCATCGTTCCGCGCTATGTGCAGGACGATCTGTCGCTGGCCGGCGTCCTCAGCGAATCGATGGCTAACCACGCCGCGGAGAGATTGCGGGGCAAGACGGTCGCCGACGTGCTGCCCGATCACCTGCTCAACGTTCCTCCGGTCGATGCGCACGACACCATCATCGCGGTGGCCGCGGTGATGGCGCGGCTGCGAACTCCGCTGATCGCAGTCACCAAGAACGGCAAGTTGCACGGCGTGATCACCGCGTCACGCCTGCTGGCCGCGGCGCTCAAATCTTGATCGCCGCTTCGCCGCACGCGGTGCTGAGCCGCGGGCATGCCCAACGGCAGGACAGCAGATGAACTATTACGGCGTTTTCGCGGCCACGGTGTTCGTAATCGCCTACGCATTGATCGCCACCGAGCGCATCAACAAGACAATGGTGTCGCTGGCGGGCGCGACGGCCATGTTCTTCTTGCCGGTGATCAATTCCCATGAAGTCTTCTACTCAGAAGACACCGGGATCGACTGGGACGTCATCTTTCTGCTCCTGGGGATGATGATCATCGTCAGCGTGGTGCGCCAGACCGGCGTGTTCGAATACGTGGCGATCTGGTCGGCCAAGCGCGCCAAGGGCTCTCCACTGCGGATCATGATCCTGCTGGTGCTGGTCACCGCGTTCGGATCGGCCTTTCTGGACAATGTCACCACGGTCTTGTTGATCGCGCCGGTCACGCTACTGGTGTGCGACCGGCTGGCGGTCAGTACAGCGCCATTTCTCATCGTCGAGGCCTTCGCCGCCAACATCGGTGGCGCGGCGACCCTGGTTGGTGACCCGACCACCATCATCATCGGCACCGGAGCCGGCCTGAGTTTCATCTCCTTCCTGGCCCACATGATGCCAGCGGTGATCATCGTCCTTGTCGCCCTGGTGGCGCTTCTGCCCCGCATGTTCCCCGATGCTTTCACCGTCGATGCCGAGCGGGTCGCCGATGTCATGTCACTGAACGAGCGCGAAGCGATCCGTAATCACCGGCTGCTGATCCAGTGTGGGATTGTCCTGGTTTCAGTGTTCGCCGGCTTCGTCGCACACAAGGAGATCCACATGGAGCCGTCACTGGTGGCGATGGCCGGCGCGGGCATCCTGATCGTGATCTCCGGCCTGAGCCGTGAGTTCTACCTGTCCAGCGTCGAGTGGGAGACGCTGCTGTTCTTCGCGGGGCTGTTCATCATGGTCGGGGCTCTGGTGAAGACCGGGGTCATCAATCAATTGGCCCATCTGGCTAGCCATGCGACCGGCGGCAATGCCTGGCTGACGACGATGCTGATCCTCGGCGTGTCCTTCCTTTTCAGCGGTTTTGTCAACAACGTCCCCTATGCCGCCACGATGACCCCGATCGTCGCCCAGTTCGCCTCGGCTGGTCACACCCCCAATAACCAGGGCGTGCTGTGGTGGGCCCTGATACTGGGCACCGTCCTCGGTGGCAACCTGACCGCCGTCGGGGCCAGCGCCAATATCGTCGTCATCGGAATCGCGCAACGCGCCGGCAATCCCGTCTCCTTTTGGGAGTTCACCCGAAAGGGGGCGCTAGTGACCGCGATCTCGCTGGTAATTTCCGTCGGTTATCTATGGGTGCGCTACTTCGTCTTGAGTTAGCCCACCCGCCGGCCGGGCGACGGGCCAACAGAGCGACGCTTTCGGTGTGATGGGTCAGCGGGAACAAGTCGAACACCCGGATCTCGTCGACCGCATAGCCATGACTGCGATAGAGACTCGCGGGCGAAAGATGCTGCCTCACAAACGATGTCGCCACCCCCGGAACCTCGGCGGCAGCCAGTAGATCGATGACCTCGCGCCCAGCGCCCGGCCGCGGCGGATCCAGCACAGCCACATCGGCGCGGGCCCTTTGCGCCGCCAAGGCCCGCCGCACCGAATCGGTGATGACCTGCACCTGCGGCACGTCGACCAGCGCGGCCCGCGCTGGTCGACGTCCGCCTACCCTGCCACAGGGTCTGCACCATATGCCGCTTGCCGTCGTCGTCGATGGCCACGTGCAGATGGGCGGCCGGCGGCCAGTCGACGCCAGCCAAACCGCCGGTCATGCCGTCGGGCAGCTGGCCGCAGCGCAGGTCGGTACTCGTAAGCCGGGAAGAACTACGGCCCATTCCTTGATGCCATGGGCGGTTCAATCACCGGTGCTCCGACAGGCGAACTCGAACAAAATCTCGATGGCGTTGGTCCCCGGTGAGCCGGGAAGTCTGGTCGGTGTCGTTGTCCATACGACCCGGGAGTTCGCCATGGGCGTCATCGTCGCCGGTTGCAGTGCTCGGGATCTGCAACCAATCGGCCGCATCGGCCAGGTATTGGAAGTCGAGCAATGCGTCCACGCCGAACCTGATCATTGGAACACGGCGCAGCGGAAGTATTGTGGCTGTGTGCGAGCAGAGGACATCGACGAGAAGTTCCCGGTCGTGAACATCGACTCCGATGCGCTTGATGCAGTCCGCCTGCTCGCCGAGCACCGCCTGAACGGAATCGTGGTTGTCACCGACACTTCCGAAACGCCGTACGCCGTGCTACCGGCCTCCCAAGTCGTCCGATTCATCGTGCCCGGCTATGTGCAAGAAGATCCCGGACTGGCCGCTGTGCTGGACGAATCAATGGCTGACCACGCCGCAGAGAAACTGGGCGGCAAGACGATCCGCGATCTGCTGCCCCAGCAACGGCAGACCGTACCCGTGGCCAACGCCGACGACACGATCATCGAGGTGGCCGAGACCATGGCGCGTCTGAGAAGTCCGCTGGTCGCCGTGGTTAAAGACGGCAAGTTGCACGGGGTGATCACCGCATCGCGCCTGCTGGCCGCAGCGCTGAAATATTGACCGGCCGTCCCGCGGGCCGGCGCCTATGAAGCTCATCATGATGCTCGTCGCGGCCGCGGTATTCGTGGTCGCCTACGCATTCATCATCAGCGAGCGCTTCAACAAGACCGTGGTGGCGCTGATGGGCGCGGGGTTCATGGTCCTCTTGCCGGTGATCGACGCCCCCGACGTGTACTACTCCCGGGTGACCGGAATCGACTGGAGTGTCATCTTTCTGATGCTGGGCATGATGATCGTCGTCAGCATCCTGCGCCAGACCGGCGCCTTCGAATATACCGCGATCTGGGCCGCCAAACGCGCCAACGGCTCCCCGTTGCGCATCATGATCCTGCTAATGCTGGTGATGGCGCTCGCGTCGGCCGTGCTGCCCAACGTTGTCGCGGTGTTGTTGATCGCACCGGTCACGCTGCTGGTTTGCGACCGGCTGGCGATCAGCGCGGTACCGCTTTTGATCGCCGAGGTGTTCGCCTCGAACATCGGCGGCACGGCGACGTTGGTCGGCGACCCACCAAACATCATCATCGCCGGCCGAACGGGCCTGTCGTTCAACGCCTTCCTCGTGCACCTGGCGCCGATCGTGGTCATCGTGATGCTTGTCTGCGTCGCCGTGTCGCCTCTTCTGTTCCGCGGCTTGTCAACGGTGGATGCCGAGCGGGTCGCCGACGTCATGTCGCTGGACGAGGGTGAGGCCATTCGCGATCGCGGGCTGCTCATCAAGAGCGGCGCTGTTTTGGCGGTGATGCTGGCCGGGTTCGTCATCTCCCCGGCAATCCATATTGGGCCGTCCCTGGTGGCACTGCTGGGCGCCGGCATCCTGATCCTGGTCTCCCAGCTAGATAAGTCCGAGTACCTGTCCAGCGTCGAATGGGACACGCTGCTGTTCCTCATCGGCCTCTTCATCATGGTCGGCGCCCTGCTAAAGACCGGCGTCATCAAGCATCTGGCCCAGTTGGCGGCCAACGCCACCGGGGGGAATCTCCTGCTGACGACCATGCTGCTCTTAGGCGTCTCGGCACTGGTGTCCGGTTTCGTCGACAACGTTCCCTACGTGGCCACGATGACACCGATCGTTGACCACCTGGCCGCGGCCGTGCCGGGCGGGTCGCACCACAACGTGCTGTGGTGGTCGCTGGCGCTCGGCGGCGACTTGGGCGGCAACCTAACCGCCGTCGGGGGGCCAGCGCCAACATCGTCATGCTCGGCATCGCGCTGCGCGCCGGCACCCACATCTCTTTTTGGGAATTCACCCGCAAAGGGGTGTTTGTCACGGCGATCTCAATCGCGCTGTGTGCGATCTACTTGTGGCTGCGGTACTTCGTACTGAGCTAGCAGGTCTTGTTCGCCGATTTTTTGGTCCTATGGGCAATTCTGGCTCGCTTCCCTCTTGAACCTCAGGTAACTTGACGGACCACTTCAAACCATCGGCTCTGCTGCGACGTCAATTCCCTGAAAGCGTAAGGACGCAAATTCACGGAATTGGGCGCGCAGTTATGTCAGAGCGTCGGCGTGGTTACGTAATCCCTGCACGGAATCCGCGCCCGTTGACCCAATTTTGATGGCCGAACGTCGGGTTGTGCATCGACCGTCAACGTTCGCCCCAAAGGCATCAAGGAACGGTAAGCGACCGGCGAAACGGCTGAAGACTCGGCTTTCAAGGCTTACAGCCCTACCACCGGTCGAGGAGATCGCTCACGGTTCTCTGACACCAGCGCTCCGCACTGCTGAGAATGTCGGCGTGGTGCAGCGGTGTGGTTACCGCAGCGAAGGGCCGCATCAGCCACCTCAAACGCGACTACAGCTGTGACCGCACTCGCACTGCAGCGACACCGGGGCTGCGTGCCACTAGACGACACAGCGGAACGGCATCGATCGCGTTCTCGCTGAGAGGTGGGCAATTCGCGCCCACCTCTCCTGCGGTTCCGGCGCCGTGGGCGCTCCACACGGGCTGATGGGTCAGCACCCTATTGCGTCGCCGTAGCATCTGGTGACCGGGCCGCTGGGGATGTTCGTGTTCTTCGACGCGCGAAATCCGCGTCTTTACTTTGCCGACTTGTTGCGCGATCCGTTATCCGAAACGGTCGGGGATCGCCCGTGCTATCCGAGACTCTATGTCGTAGGGCACGATTATCGCGGTCGCACCCGGGATCCGGCTGACAGCCCGGGCCATCTTGTCGGCGGTGGCGTCGTGAAGCAGCCGGCCCACCAGCGGTGCGTATTCTCGACGCGGCAACAGTACCGTCACTTTGGTGTCTGGGTGTTCGTTTAGCGTCTGCAGGACCAGCTGTTGTGCGGCCCGACTTAGGTGACGGTCCGGGCAGTCGATCACCCGCAGCGGGGTGTCGTGATCGAAGTGCTCCCAGCGCCCCTGCAACTGCGCGGCATGAGCCGCGTCCACCACGAAGTGCACCGCGCTCAGCTCGTCGGCGCGCAATCCCTTTCCGTAGCGCAGTGCCTCGATCTCGGCGAGGTCGACCGAATCCACAAAGACGAACACCCGATGTCGCGCATACTTGACCGGCTCGGGACGCTCGGTGCGAGATATCTCGAGAACGGCGGCCTCGGCGCGGTACTGCCGGTTGAGCCGCATCAAGGCGAACACCAGCACGGGGAAGACAACGACTATTAGCCAGGCCCCCTCGGTGAACTTCGCCACCACGAAGATGCCCACGACGATCGTCGACAAGATCCCCGCGGCCAGGTTGATCACCAGCTTGTATCGCCAGCCGGGCTCCCGTTGCGTCAGATGGTGTTTGGTCATGCCGTAGCCGGCCATCGCGAATGCGCTGAACACGCCGATCGCGAAAAGCGGCACCAGTGCGTGGACCGAGCCGCCGGTCACCAGCAGCAGTGCCAGCGCCAGCGCGGTCAGCGTGATGATGCCGTTGGAGAACCTCAGACGGTGACCGCGTTTGGTCAGCGGTCGCGGCAGAAAGCGGTCCTCGGCAACGAAACTGGCCAGCGGCGGGAAGCCGTTGAAACTGGTATTCGCACCGGTGAAGAGGATCGCCGCGCTGGCCGCCTGGACGAGGAAGTACAGGATGTGCCCGATCACCCCGTTGCCGAAGACCGCCCGGGCAATCTCGGAAAGCATCGACGGATATTCAGCGACATAGGGAGTGGCGTGGGTGACGTACGCAAGGTAGGCGACACCAACCAACAAGAACCCGAGGATGCAGGCCATCACGGTGAGGACCCGACGCGCGTTGGGGCCCTGCGGCTCGCGAAAGTAATTGACCGCGTTGGAAATCGCCTCGACCCCGGTCAGCGACGTGCCGCCATGGGCGAATGCGCGCAGCACTATGAGAATCGTGGCGCCCATCACCAGCCCGTTGCCCTGATGGACCGGCACCGCTCCGGGAATGTGCGCCGGATCGTATCTGGGTAAACCCCACAAGACTTCGCGGATGACGCCGGTGACGATCATCAGCGTGAGCATGATGACGAACCAGTAGGTCGACACGGCGAATATCCGGCCCGCCCGCCGCAATCCGCGCAGGTTGACGTAACAAATGAGGAGCAGCGCGGCCACGGTGATTTCCAGGCTGTAGGGACGAAGCGGGGGTATCGCCGACACCACCGCCACCGTGCCGGCCGCGGTTTGCACCGCGACGGTGACCACGTAGTCGATCAACAGTGCGGCGGCGGCGATCTGCGCCACCCGGGGCCCGAAGTTCTCCCGCGCGACCACGTAGGAGCCGCCAGCTCGCGTGTAGGCCATCACGACCTGGCGATACGATGCGGCCACCAACACCAGGATCAGCAAGATGACGCCAGTGATCGGAAGCAACAACACGAACGCGGCCAACCCGGCATACGGCAGCAGTTCGATCATGATCTGTTCGGGACCGTAGGCGGTCGAGGAGATCGCGTCCGGTGAAATCGCGCCGAGTGCAACGGGATTGGACAATCTCTCCGATTCCAGCTGCTCGCTGATCAGCGGCTTTCCCAGAAAGACGCGCTTGCACACGTCGCCGATCGACGGCGGGATGCTCGACCGGCCAGCCGATGATGTCATGCCCACGTTCCTTATTCGAAAAGAGCGATAACGAAAAGCTGCCGATGCATTACCAACTGGCCGGCACTCGTTCCCTGCCCGAGTGCGCAGCGATGCCGAGCGGAGTCTGCCATCCGTTGGATCTGCAGGCGACGCGACCGTACACCGGTCGTGTGCTGCCGCTCCTGAGGCTGGTGTGAGACCAGCGGGAGCTGACGGCGCTCAGTCTACAAACCGGGAAAGCGCCGTTTCTGTTCCGTGACTTCCTCGTCGGTCAAAATCCCAGAGTCGTGGAGCATGGCCAGGATCGCCTGCGCCCGTGTGGCGAGTTCGCGCAGCTCGGCAGCCATTTCCGTCACCGGCACGCCCGGCGACTTCGACTGTGGCTTCCCGCGGTCCCGAGTAGGCGCCCGGAGGCGCTCGCGGCAGCCCAAGGTGGCAGTGTTACCCACGGCGCTCCCGGCCATACCTGCCAGCACCATGTCGCTGAACAGGTTGCCGGAACTACCTGCAGCAATTTCGGGGGCAGCCTCGGTCCCGGTGATCGGCAGCGAAAAGGCGGCAGGGCGGAATGCCGGAGCGGCCGACGCCCAGCCCGACGGCACCGACAAGCCTCCGACCAAAGTTCCCTGCCCCATGCCAGCGGCCACCGATGGCGCGGCCGTGGTCGACGGCTCACCGATACCGCCTGAGCCGCCGATTATCCATTGTGGCAACATCGCGGCACCCGGGCCGTCGCCGCTGAACGGCCCGTTGCCTTGGGCAAAATCACGGTCGGCATTGATCCTGAGAGCTCTCATCGTCGTTGTTGCCGACACCGACGATGCCGACCCGCTAAACGTCGAAGCGGGCGCAGCAGTAGCCGCCGCGACTGTGTCGGCAGCAGCCACGGGTATCGCCACCGTCGTCACGAGCGTCGCCAGTGTCGTCAGCCCCGACACAGGGTCTGCCGATGACGTGGATGACGCGAGCCCCTGCAGCGCCTGCGGGAGCGCGGAGATCAGCCGCGTGCCGCTCGACATGATCGTCTGCGCGGCCGTGCCGGCCGGTTTGCTGACAGCTTGCGTGGTCGCGGCAGCTTGGCCGGCCAGCCCAGCTTGGTTGGTGGTCGGCGACGGCGGGGTGAACGGCGTCAACGTCGATGCTGCCGCCGACGAGCCGGCGTAACCGTACATCGCGGCGGCATCCTGGGCCCACATCTCGGCGTAGTCGGCCTCGGTGGCCGCGATCGCCGGGGTGTTCTGCCCCAGGAAGTTTGTCGCGATCAGCGACATGAGCAGAGAACGGTTGGCCGCGATCACCGGCGGGGGCACTGTCATCGCGAACGCTGACTCGTAGGCAGCCGCGGCCGCCTTGGCCTGGGTGGCGGCCTGCTCAGCCTGCATCGCGGTGGTGTGCATCCACGCCACGTACGGCGCAGCGGCAGCCGCCATCGACATCGACGACGGTCCCAACCACTGGCCGCTGGTCAGTTCCGTGATGACAGACCCGTAGTCGGCGGCGACGGAAGGCAGCTCTGCGGCCAGCGCATCCCAGGCCGCTGCGGCGGCCATCATCGGTCCAGAACCTGGGCCCGAATACATTCTGCCGGAGTTGATCTCCGGCGGTAGCAGCGCGAAATCCACTTCTTTTGGCCTCCGATTGCTTAGCTGGCTGCGATCGCGTTGGCGGCTTCGGTGGCCGCATACGACTCGGCGCTGGTGCCTAGCGTGTTAATAAACATCTCGTGGATCGCTGCAGCTTGGGCGCTGACGGCCTGGTACATCTGGGCATGCGCTGCGAATTGCATCGCCGTGAGCGCCGACACCTCATCGCCAGCGGCGGGAATGACCCCGGTTGTCGGAGCGGCTGCGGCCGCGTTCTGGGCGGCCATTGCAGAGCCGATCGCCTGCAAGTTGCCTGCCGCCGCTGCCAGCACTTCCGGTTGTGTGGTCACAAAAGACATGGACGTCCCTCCTTCGTAGATGTGTTGTCAAGGACTGTGGATGACGTTGGTTCAGGCGATCTCCCCCTTATCTGCGTTGCGGACCCCGGTAAAGATGGGATCCGTTGGTCGTTTTCCTCGTTTGGCCTCGTTCCGGCCCGTGCGTGGGGAGGTGGACCGCAGTCGGGGTCGAGGTGGAGCGCCCGCAGCGCAGCAAGGACGAACGACCTCGAGGCCGACGAGGATCCGCCGCATACTTGGTGGCCGGGTGCAGAACGAGGCAAAAACGTTGTGGTTCAAGTCATGTGCTGCCTCCCGTGGGAAAGTGTGGTGCGGGAGACGACGCGGGCAGCGTGTCGCGCGTGGCCGGGCGGATCTGGCCCCAGTGCACCAATCCCTCGTCGTCCACGCCATCGAACGTGATCTGGTGTCGATGCACGTCAAAGCCGCCTACGATCGTCATTGGGACCTCCTCAAGCTCCCGAAAAATGTCTGACGCAAACTCAACGTGCGTCTCAGCTGAGGGGTCCTCATCACATGTCACTTTGGGTTCACACGCTAGGTTCGGTGTGTGACGTCGATTGGAAAACGCGTCGTGGTAGAAGTACTTTCGAAGGCCCGTGGTGTGTGGATGCGTCGGCTGTGCGGTTGGATAACGCGCGCAGCCATCGACTTGGCAAGCACAGCAAGAACATTGGCGTGCTGTGAGAATCGCCGACGCTCTCCCAGGGAATGCCGAACGTGCATGGCTTATTAGATTGGGCGTGGCATCGTGGCGATCCCAACGCACACCACTTACTGAACCGGCGTATTTCGTCGCCGTCGGGATTGGGAGCGAGACAACCGAAACCCTGCGCAGCGGTGCAAGCGATTGAAGCCATCGTCGGACACGCGCAGCGGCCATCGCACCAGTGATTCGGCCTCGGTGGACGCCGCGAACACAATCCGGTGCCACCGACACATCGAAGCCGACCGACACAACGGGGATGGTGAATACGGTGCCTGCCACCGACTGCTCACCTCCCCTTCTACCCTGACTCAACTCACAGGTAGAAGCCATCAGCCGGTGCGTGGCGGTTGTGGCGAGCTTCATCGCCGTCAGGAAACCTTAATGGACAGTTAACTGTGCGCGCAACCAAGGTGCTTGCCGTGTCGAGTGGCGACGCGTCATGACGGGGTACGGCGGTGGGGCCCGCCGAAACCGCGGATATCGCCAACGGTCCCTGGCAGCCAGGGAAGAACGCATGTCCAATCGATCACCGCAGGGCTCATCGTGAGTTCATCGTTGCGTCCGATCGGGAACACGGCGCAGTTCGACATCATGTTCTGGTTGCCGCCGGGTGGTAGCGACAACGGGGTCTGGGCGAGCGCATGGGTGGAGTTGGCGGATCTCAAGGCTGGTGATGTCGTCCCCGTACTGGGTGCTGGCCGCTAGCCGTAGGAGTCTGGATGAAAGATCGGTTCGACCTTTGGCTCCAGATACATCCGCACCATCGTCTGAGCAACCCGGTCAGCCACGGTCGGGACGGATGGTTCATACTACGCCTCCTGCAGTCTGGAGTAGCGATGTTGGGTCGGTCATGGAGTTGCGTTGGTCGGCTTGGTGTTTCGAAGTTATGATGCCAGTCGGCATCGACACAGTAGGGCTGTCAGGCGTGTTTGCGTGGCGGGGTCCGGCGAGCGGCGGGGTCAAAGTGGCCGGATTCGGCAATGCGGCAACGGCATTCGGATTCGATCTGTTCAGTCCAGGGGATGCACAGCCGGTTACCGGTGCCGCGGCGGACGGCGAGTTTTCCGGTCTTAATCCACTCGTAGACCACGCTGGTGCTGCGGTCGAGCCGTGCGGCGGCGTCGGCGACACTGATCTCGCCATCGGCGTAGCGGTTCGGGGCGGGGACGCGGTAGGCGTGGCGGATCCACTGCACGGCCTTGACGTCGAACGGGGCTCCGGTGCCGGTGATCAGCCCGGCGGTGTTGAGCGGTCCGGCGAGTTCGGCGGTGGGGGTGGTGGGTCCGAGCCGGGTCACCATCGCCACCGCGGGCGAACGGCTGCGTTTGGCGGTGCCGGGGTGGGTGGTGCGGGCGACGGTGATCTCATCGGCGGCGCCGGCGTGCCAGCGGATCCCGATACGCAGTTGCCGTGCTGATCGCATTGCGCCTGCTGTGGATGCTGTTTGGACCCGCCGCCGCGAGTCTGCTCGGCCGCGCAGGTAGCGCGGATGCCTGGCGGGAACGCGTGGTCGTGGCGTGGGCCGGCATGCGCGGTGGTTTGTCGCTGGCAGCGGCGCTGGCCATCGCTTTACGACTTGCCGACGGCTCGTCGTTCCCCGACCGCGACTTGGTGATCCTGGTGGCGGCCGGAGTCGCTGCGACATTGAATTGCAACGCATTTCGCCGAGGAGATGGCGCGGGAGAAGGTGACCGCGCCGCGCAGCCGGGTGGATCCGGGGCTGAGGCGCAGATTGACTACGGGCGGCTGGCGCAGGTGGGCGAACCCACCGGCGCAGTGTTCAAACTGTCTCCGTTTCGTCACCGACGTCGACCTCTTGGTCGTCGCGCGGGCGCTCATCGCGGGCACCCCGCTGCTGGGAAGGCTGTGCTTGGCGCAACGTGGCCAGCAGTTCCCGATACGGGCCGACGAGGTAGACCGCGTCGCCGGCTCTCAGCCGGGCGTCGCGGCGCGGGTGCAGCTTGACCGGCGCATCCTGGCGGGTGATCGCAATGACGCGGGTTTGGGTGGACAGTTCGGACATCCGCAGTCCATCGAGTTCGCTGCCGGCCGCCACATGCATTTCGCCGACCACGAAGGAGCGCTGCCCGACTAAAAACGTCCCTAGCACCTGCAGGCCCATCGCGGCGCCGATGAACCACGGTGCGGCCAGTTCGACGCTGGACCGAACGTTTTCGAAACCGAACCGCTGCGCCACCGCGAAGCCGAGCGTGCGGTCGTATACCCGCAGCACAAGCGGAACCTCAGGCCGGTTGACCTCGGGCATCAGCCGGGGTCCCAACATCTCGTCCAGCACGATCCCGGTCTCGATGTTGACCATGTCGTCGCGCGTCAGCACCGCCACCGCGCGGGCGCGGTCGATGCGGGCCGATTCCAGTGTCTGGCGCAGCGTCGCGTCCCCGAAGATCACCGGCACATCGAGTTCGGCCGCCGACGCCAGGAAGCGGTTGTTCTCGTCGCGCTCGATAACCGCGACGTCGTATCCGGCGGCGGTCAGATCAGTGACGACGCGGATGCCGAGCGCGCTCAGCCCGACGACGATGACGTGGTTGCGCAGATGGTGCACCCGGCGGCGTCCCGCCGATTGGGTGAATCGGCGCGACAGCAGCAGGTCGGCGACAAACGCGACAAGGAGGGCGATGGTGGTCACGCCGGCGAACATCATCATCGCCGCGAACAGTCGCAGCCATGTGGGCTGGTGGACGAAGCTGAAGTCGCCGTAGCCCGTCGTCGTGATCGTCTCGGTGCTGAAGTACAACGCGTCGACCCATGTCATGCCCGCCCGGTAGTTGAACCGCAACAAGGTGGTTGATCCGAGCAGCAGGACCAGCAGTCCGGCCACCACGGCATAAAACATCGGGTTGACCTCGTCGCGCAGGATGCGTGCGGCGTCGAGCACTCGGCGCAGCCGAGGCCGGCGTGCGCGCGTTCGGGTCGCCCGCGGGACCTTGATGCCGTGGGCGGCCACCTGGTCGGCGGTGCCGATCATCGCCGTCCAGTCACCGGCGTGCACCCGCAGATCCCGACCCGGACAGGCCACCACCTCGCCGGGGGTAGAGGAGTTCTCGCCGCGAATCACCGCCACCGGGTCCAGGTCGCCGTGAAGCTCGCGCAGTGTCGCGTCACGCGGTGCCCCGGCGCCCGAAACGACGAATTTGACGCCGGCCGCCTCGAAGGGGTGCGCGGTGTGCCCCAGACATGCCTCGACGACCGCCGGCGCCGCGAGGTCGGCGACGTCGAGGATCGCGCCGGGGCCGTTATCGGCGGCCACCGCTTCGCGCAGCACGTCGTTGGCCAGCCGCGCCACCACGCGCACGTCCGGGTTGGCCTTCCTTGCCAGCAGTGCGATTTCGAGATTTGTCGCGTCGTCATTCCCGGCGCAGACGACGGCGGCCGCGCGGGCGACCCCGGCGTCGGCGAGGTCGGTCTCGGTGTCGGCGACCTCGGTGTTGGCGAGCTTGACAATGCTCGCGCCGGCGCTGTTGAGCTCCTCGATGATCGTCGTCACCAGCGCGTCGTCACCGTTGACAATGATGTGGCCACGCATGCTCTCGTACGCTTCGTCTCGACGATTCCACGACCGCCTTATGTCGTCCGGCATAAACACCCACTTCTGCTGACACTGACGTCGACTCGCTACTATGACTATCGAACAGCGTGCCGGATCGTGTCACGGGAGCGCCCCAATGCCGCCAAAAGCGACGGGACTATAGCGGGACTACCGTAACCTATCGCAGTCCCGCTGCACTGAGCAAAACTCCGCACGTCGCCGACGAGAAAACCGTCAGTGCCGTCGTCAAGCAATTTGGTAACGTGAAAGTCTTTTTCGTACAATCCTTTTCCCTGGCGGCAAGCACACCCTGGTATCTGGCGTGGTGGGTTATCAAGGGCGGGCCTCGCGCCTGACTAGCTTGCCGCGGTTGCACACCAGCGTCTCCAGCATCCCCGGAGTGGGCGTCAGATGGACTTCCATGCCGTGGGATCCGGCTGACAGCCCGGGCCATCTTGTCCGCGGTGCGGTCATGAAGCAGCCGGCCCACCAGCGGCGCATATGTTCGACGCGGCAACACTACCGTCACTTTGGTGTCCGGATGTTCTTCGAGCGACTGCAGGACCAGCTCTTGTGCCGCCCGACTGAGCTGAAGATCCGGGCAGTCGATCACCCGCAGCGGGGAGGCCTTTCCATTCGTGTCCTGTAATACCACGAATCATGAGGCCCCAGGCCCGTTTCCAGGCTCAGCCAATCAATCGTGTCGACCAGGCACTACCACGCTTCATTACGAAGACCCAGTTAAAGAGACACACACCCACAACGTGCAGTATCGGCACGCGCCGACGTACTGAAGGGCAATGATCGTCGACGATGTTAAATGCCTCGAATAGACGTCTGCCGGCGGCAACCGACCGAACCCTTCACTACCCGGCATTACGGTTAGCCCCACCGCGGCTCGGGTGGCGTGGGCTTCGGCTTGTCGCGTGAAGACACGTGCACCGCGTGGATGCCCGGTTTCGTCGACAGCTGCTCCAGGAGACTTTCGAGGTGCGTCTTGTCGGTGTGCCAGTGCTGCACCGATTCGGGTTTCTGCGACAGTTCCGCGAGGACGCGCTTGAGTTTGTCCGACGACTTGCTGTCCTTGTCATCGGCCGAGCTTTCCTTGCCATCGCCCGAGCTGGGGCCTCCTTTTCGGGCACCAGTTCCGGTCACGGCGCGGGGAACGGCACAGCCTACGGCGCTACCGGCGAGACTCGCCAGGGCCATCTGACCAAGCAGGCCTCCCTGGCTGGCTGCCGCGACCAGCGGAGCGGCAGCCGGGCTGGTGCCCTGCAACACGGTGGCGGCCAGCCTGACCGCCGGGGTGGCCGCAGCCCAGCTCGGCGGCACCGACAGCGCCCCCACCAGGCCCGCGCGGCCCACGCCCGCCGACACCGCCGGTCCGGCCGCAGCCGGGCCTGCTACTGGCGGGAATAGAATTCCCGGCACAAGTGGTATTGGGAGGTCCCCCTCCCCGGTTCTGAATCCCCGCGCCAACAGCCCGAAACCGAAGGTGTTAGCTACCAAGGCATTCCTTGCCGGCAGGCTCGATGGGCCCGTAACTTCAAACAACTCGAAGGCTATTAACAGCGGAAGGAGAGCGTCCAGCAGAGTCGACAACGAGGGTGGATCCGCCGCGGCGGGCGCTGCCAGGCTTTGCAGCGACGAAGGCACCCCAGACATAAGGGACATCGGCTGGGACAACATCGACTGCGCGCTGGCGCCGGGCGATGTGCCGGCGGCTTGGGTGACCGCGGCGGATTGGGCAGCCAGTCCGCCCGGGCTGGTGGTCTGCGGCGGCGAGGTGAACGGCGTCACCTGCGAGGCGGTCGCCGAAGAGCCGGCATAGCCGTACATCGCGGCGGCGTCTTGGGCCCACATGTCCGCGTACTGGGTTTCGGTGGCCGCGATCGCCGGCATGTTCTGCCCGAAGATATTGGTCGCCACCAGCGACGCCAGAACAGCGCGGTTGGCCGCGATCACCGGGGGTGGCACGGTGGCCGCAAACGCCGTCTCATAGGCGGCTACGGCCGCCCTCGCCTGGGCGGCTGTCTGCTCGGCCTGCGCCGCGGTGGCGCTCATCCACGCCGCATACGGTGTCGCCGCGGCCGCCATCGCCGCCGACGACGGGCCCTGCCACCCCGCGGTCAACCCCGAGATCACCGAGGAGTAGGAGGCCGCCGTCGAACGCAGCTGGGCGGCCAGCCCGTCCCAGGCCGCCGCGGCGGCCAGCATCGGCCCCGACCCGGGACCGGCATACATGCGGCCGGAGTTGATCTCCGGCGGCAACACCCCGAAATCCATCGCCACACCCCTCCTTAACTGGCCGCTACGGCGTTGGCGGGCTCGGTGGCCGCATATGACCCCGCGCTGGTTCCCAGGGTGTTCACAAACATCTCATGAATCGCCGTCGGCTGCTGGGGGAAGCACCCCTGTTGTGGGGGCCGCCGCAGCGCCACATTCTGAGCGTTCATCGCCGAGCCAATGGCGATCAAATCGCCGGCCGCCGCCGCCGGCAATTCCGGCTGTGTAGTGACAAAAGACATGTGTCCTCCTTGTCTCGTGGGTGTAGACCAGCTGCGGCCGGCCGCGCTGTTGGTGTCGGGCACGTTCGTTGCCGGCGGTCCGGACCGCCGCGCAGTGGCTATCCGCCTGCTTGTAGAGCACCGGAAAAGTTGGGCCCTATGGGGTAGGTACCGAACGGCTACCGATCCGCCACCACCGCACAACGCCGCAGCGGCAAGCATGTGGCGGAGGATCGCTTGGTACCCGGCCTCCAACGCCAAGGCTTGCGCCCCGGTGACCGCGCCGTTCGCATCGGCGCTGCCGAATTGACGGTTGATCGTCATCGGACGTGTCTCCTGGGCGAGGGTGGCTGGTGGTGCGCGCCGCAACGGCGGTTACTCTTCGGGGATCACGATTATGGTGGCGGTGGTGGCGGCCCCGCCGGAAAGAGCGCCGGCGCCTATGGACCGGGCAACGGTGCCGCCGGTACCGGCCATGGCCCGTCCAGCCAAACCCGACAGAGCCATATTGCTGAACAAGCTTCCCTGGCCATCTGCCGTAAGCGCCGCGGGGACGGCAGCTAGGCTGGTTTGCGGCAACACTACGGCGACCGGCCTGATCGCCGGGGCGGCGCTGGCCCAACCTTGGGGCACCGACAAGCCTCCGACCACCCCGGCGCGCCCCATGCCCGCCAATACCCCACCGCCTGCTGAGCCCACCACGGGTACTCCCGGACCAACCCCGCTGGCCGCCAACCCCGCCCTGCTGAGGGCCCCTGCGTACGCCTCTTGCATGTTGAAGTTGTTAAAGGGAGCGAGGAAGCTCTGGATGCCCTGATCGTAAAAGGCTCCGAAAGGGTCATACATCCTGATTGGATTGAATCCCCCGATGAGGTAACTAAAGAGTTGCAGCAGCGTTGTGGGCGATGGCGGATCAGCCGCCGCAGTGGACGTCGGCGTTGCAAGGCTTTGTAGCGTCTGGGGCACCCCGGACGTCAGGGACATCAGCTGTGGCAACGTCTGCGCGTGCGTGCTGGTGGCTTGGGCGACCGCGGCGGCCTGCCCGGCCGTCCCGGCCGGGTTGGTGGTCTGCGGCGGCGGGCTGAACGGGGTCACCTGCGAGGCGGTTGCCGAGGAGCCGGCATAGCCATACATCGCGGCGGCATCCTGGGCCCACATTTCGGCATAGTGGGCCTCGGTGGCCGCGATCGCCGGGGTGTTCTGCCCCAGAAAATTGGTCGCGATCAGCGCCATCAGCACACTGCGGTTGGCCGCGATCACCGGCGGAGGAACCGTTGCCGCGAAAGCGGTTTCGTACGCGGCCGCCGCCGCCCTGGCCTGGGTGGCGGTCTGCTCAGCCTGGACAGCAGTGGCGCTCATCCACGCCGTATACGGCGCGGCCGCGGCTGCCATCGTGGCCGACGACGGACCCTGCCACCCAGCAGTCAGCCCCGAGATCACCGACCCGTAGGACGCCGCCGTGGAGTGCAATTCGGCGGCCAAGCCGTCCCAGGCCGCCGCGGCAGCGATCATCGGCCCAGCGCCCGGACCGGTGTACATGCGACCGGAATTGATTTCCGGCGGTAACACCCCGAAATCCATCGCTACACCCCTTCCCGTGCCGCAATGTGATCGCGGTCGCAGTGGCCCGCTGATGCATACCCTGTCGCAGATAACTGGTAAACGGAACCCCGGTGTTTTCGTCGTCCTCGTCGGTGGTTGATGCGACTGGCACGCTGCAGCAGCCGGCTGCGCCAGTCACCATCGAAAATCCAGAAAGGACAGCGCAACAGATATCAAATCGACCACCACACTGGCCGCATCGGAGTCGACCGCTATCTGTATACATCGATGGGTTACCCCCGCTTCATCGAGGACAGTCTCGGCGAGGGTGGCGACCCGTTCGATGCGCTTGTACTGCTGCCCGAGCCGGTATTGCCCGGTGTCATCATCACCGCGCGGCCGCGAGGCCTGCTCCAAATGACCGACAAGGCTGGCGGCGACGACAAAGTGCTATGCGTGCCGGCCACCGATCCACGCTGGGACCACATCACCGAAATCGTCGACGTGCGGTCATTTGAACTGGAGGCTAAGACATGCGCAACGCCATAAATCCTTCACGCCTTGAACCTTCCAATAGTCCAAAACGTAACCAGGACAGTGCGTTGCGCCCAAATCTGAGGTCAGCGAACCCACAACAACATTACACGTGCCTCGGGATGCTAGTGTTCTTCGACGCGCGAAATCCGCGTCTGCACTTTGTCGATTTCTTGCGCGATCCGTTGCTCGAAACGGTCGGGGATCGCCCGTGCTATCCGAGACTCTATGTCGTAGGGCACGATTATCGCGGTCGCACCCCGGATCCGGCTGACAGCCCGGCCCATCTTGTCCGCGGTGGCGTCATGAAGCAGCCGGCCCACCAGCGGCACATATGTTCGACGCGGCAACAGTACCGTTACCTTGGTGTCTGGATGTTCGTTTAGCGACTGCAGGACCAGCAGTTGTGCGGCCCGACTAAGCTGACGATCCGGGCAGTCGATCACCCGCAGCGGGGTGTCGCCATCGAAGTGCTCCCAGCGCTCCTGCAACTGCGCGGCATGAGCCGCGTCCACCACGAAGTGCACCGCGGTCAGTTCGTCGGCGCGCAATCCCTTTCCGTAGCGCAGTGCCTCGATCTCGGCGAGGTCAACCGAATCCACAAAGACGAACACCCGATGTCGCGCATACTCGACCAACTCGGGATGGTCGGTTCGAGATATCTCGAGAACGGCGGCCTCGGCGCGGTACTGCCGGTTGAGCCGTATCAATACGAACACCAGCACGGGGAAGACAACGACTATTAGCCAGGCCCCCTCGGTGAACTTCGCCACCACGAAGATGCCCACGACGATCGTCGACAAGATCCCCGCGGCCAGGTTGATCACCAGCTTGTATCGCCAGCCGGGCTCCCGGTGGGTCAGATGGTGTTTGGTCATGCCGTAGCCGGCCATCGCGAATGCGCTGAACACGCCCATCGCGAAAAACGGCACCAGTGCGTGGACCGAGCCGCCGGTCACCAGCAGCAGTGCCACCGCCAGCGCGGTCAGCGTGATGATGCCGTTGGAGAACACCAGACGATGACCGCGTTTGGTCAGCGGTCGCGGCAGAAAACGGTCCTCGGCAACGAAACTCGTCAGTGGCGGGAAGCCGTTGAAACTGGTATTGGCACCGGTGAAGAGGATCGCCGCGCTGGCCGCCTGGACGAGGAAGTACAGGATGTGCCCGATCACCCCGTTGCCGAAGACCGTCCGGGCAATTTCGGAAAGCATCGACGGATATTCATTGATATAGGGAGTGGCGTGGGTGTGGTACGCAAGGTAGGCGACACCAGCCAACAAGAACCCGAGGATGCAGGCCATCATGGTGAGGACCCGACGCGCGTTAGCGCCTTGGGGCTTACGAAAGAAATTGACTGTGTTGGAAATCGCCTCGACTCCGGTCAGCGACGTGCCGCCATTGGCGAAGGCGCGCAGCAATACGAGAATCGTCGCGCCCATCACCAACCCGTTCCCCTGATGAATTGGCACCATTCCGGTAATGTGATGAGGAGCGTATCTCGGTAAACCCCAGAAGACTTCACGGATGACGCCGGTGGCGATCATCAGCGTGATCATGATGACGAAAGAGTAGGTCGACACGGCGAATGCCCGGCCCGCCTGCCGCAATCCGCGCAGGTTGGCGTAACAAATGAGGAGCACCGCAGCCACGGTGATTTCCAAGCTGTAGGGACGGAGCGGGGGTATCGCCGACACCACCGCCACCGTGCCGGCTGCGGGCTGCACCGCGACGGTGACCACGTAGTCGATCAACAGTGCGGCGGCGGCGATTTGCGCCACCCGGGGCCCGAAGTTCTCCCGCGCGACCACGTAAGAGCCGCCGGCTCGGGTGTAGGCCATCACGACCTGGCGATATGATGCGGTCACCAACACCAGGATCAGCAAGATGGCACCGGTGATCGGAAGCAACAATACGAACGCGGCCAGCCCGGCATGTGGCAGCAGTTCGACCATGATCTGTTCGGGACCGTAGGCGGTCGATGAGATCGCGTCCGGTGAAATCGCGCCGAGTGCAACGGTATTGGACAAGCTCTCCGATTCCAGGTGCTCGCTGATCAGCGGCTTTCCCAGAAAGACGCGTTTGCACACGTCGCCGATCGACGGCGGGATGCTCGACCGGCGAGCCGATGTTGTCACAGCCGATGTTGTCACAACACATCACTTCCTCGGTTACTGTCCTCGACCTGACTGACCCGTCCTTCGATGGTGGCCTGTCGTCCGGGAATGAGGCCCTCCACCGCGATAACCGCCGGGGGCCGCCCGGGATGTTCGTGTTCTTCGACGCGCGACATCCACGTCAGCGCTTTGCCGATCCCTCGCGCGATCCGTTGCTCGAGACGGTCGGGGATCACCCGTGCTATCCGAGACTCTATGTCGTAGGGCACGATGAGCGCGGTCGCACCCGGGATCTGGCTGACAACCCGGGCCATCTTGTCCGCGGTGCGGTCATGAAGCAGCCGGCCCACCAGCGGCACGTATGTTCGACGCGGCAACAGCACCGTCACGTCGGTGTCTGGATGTTCGTCTAGCGCCTGCACGACCAGCTCGTGTGCGGCCCGACCAAGGTTATGATCCGGGCACTCGACCACCCGCAGCGGGGTGTCGCGATCGAAGCGCTCCCAGCGCTCCTGCAACCGCGCGGCATGAGCCGCGTCCAAAACGAAGTGCACCGCGGTCAGCTCGTCGGCGCGCAATCCCTTTCCGTAGCGCAGTGCTTCGATCTCGGCGAGGTCGACCGAATCCACGAAGACGAATACCCGATGTCGCGCATACCTGCCCGGCTCGGGACGCTCGGTGCGAGACATCTCGAGAACGGCGGCCTCGGCGCGATACTGCCGGTTGAGCCGCATCAATGCGAACACCAGCAGGGGGAGGACAATGACTACTAGCCAGGCTCCCTCGGTGAACTTGGCCACCGCGAAGATGCCCACCACGATCGTCGACATGATCCCCGCGGACAGGTTGATCACCAGCTTGTGTCGCCAGCCGGGCTCCCGGTGCATCAGATGGTGTTTGGTCATGCCGTAGCCGGCCATCGAGAATCCGGTGAACACGCCCATCGCGAAAAGCGGCACGATTGCGTCGACCGAGCCGCCGGTCACCAGCAGCAGTGTCAGCGCCAGCGCGGTCAGCGTGATGATGGCGTTGGAGAACACCAGGCGGTGGCCGCGTTTCACCAGCGGCCGCGGCAGAAAACTGTCCTCGGCAATGAAACTCGTCAGCGCGGGGAAGCCGTTGAAACTGGTATTCGCACCGAAGAACAAGATGGCCGCGCTCGCCGTCTGGAGAAGCAAGTACATGATGTTCCCGATCACCCCGTTGCCGAAAACCGCCCGGCCGACCTCGGAAAGCATCGACGGATATTCAGCGACAAAGGGAGTGGCGTGGGTGGTGTGCACAAGGTAGATGACACCAACCAACAAGAACCCGAGGACGCAGGCCATTCGGGTGAGGACCCGACGCGCGTTGGGGCCTTGCGGCTTACGAAAGACATTGACCGCGTCGGTGATCGCCTCGACTCCGGTCAGCGACGTGCCGCCGTTGGCGAATGCGCGCAGCAACACGAGAATCGTCGCGCCCATCACCAGCCCGTTGCCTTGATGGACCGGCACCGCTCCGGCAATGTGCGCCGGATCGTATGTCGGTAGACCCCAGAAGACTTCACGAATGACGCCGGTCACGATCATCACCGTGAGCATGATGATGAACGCGTAGACCGGCACGGCGAATATCCGGCCCGCCTCCCGCATTCCGCGCAGGTTGGCGTAAGAAATGAGCAGCAACGCAGCCACCGTGATTTCCAAGTGGTAGGTGCCCAGCGAGGGTATCGCCGACACCACCGCAAACGTGCCGGACGCGCACTGCACCGCCACGGTGACCACATAGTCGATCATCAGTGCGGCGGCGGAGATCTGCGCCACCCGGGGCCCGAAGTTTCTCCGCGCGACGATGTAAGAGCCGCCTCGTTGGGTGTAGGCCATGACGACTTGGCGATACGATGCGGTCACCAACACCAGGATCAGCAAGATGACAGCGGTGATCGGAAGCACCAACACGAACGCGGCCAGCCCGGCATTTGGCAGCAGTTCGACCATGATCTGTTCGGGACCGTAGACGGTCGATGAGATCGCGTCCGGTGAAAGCGCGCCGAGTGCGACGGTATTGGACAAGCTCTCCGATTCCAGGTGCTCGCTGATCAGCGGCTTTCCCAGAAAGATGCGCTTGAAGGCGTAGCCGATCGACAGCGGGATACCCAGCTGGCCAGCCGATGATGTCATGCCTACGTTCCTTATCCGATCAGAGCGATAACGAAAAGCTTCCGACGCATCATGCCAGCACCGGCGGCGAACACCTCATCGATCTCCGCGCAACCGCTCGGCAGGCGATACCCCCTTCGACATCGGACGTAGGCTCCTTCCTCAGACTTGGCTGGTCTTGGAGGGAACCTGCGTCCGAATCCTTCTGCACCGTCGCAGGGACACAACCGTAGTGCTTGGAGCACCGAGGACATTAGTTGGGGCCCGGTCGACATGATCGTTTGCGCGCCGGTACCGCCAGACGTGCCGGCGGCTTGCGCGATCGCGGCAGCTTGGCCGGCCAGCCCAGCCGGGTTGGTCGTCGGCGCCGGCGGGGTGAACGGCGTCAACGTCGATGCTGCCGCCGACGAGCCGGCGTAACCGTACATCGCGGCGGCATCCTGGGCCCACATCTCGGCGTACTGGGCCTCGGTGGCCGCGATGGCCGGAGTGCTCTGACTCCGCGGATGGGGTGCTCAACTAGAACCTCCGGAAAGGGCAGGGCAGGGCCCTACGAGCAAGACCGCCACGAGTGCGGCGGTCGCCAGCCTGATCGCGTTGTCAAAGTTCACAGTCGTTCGACCAACCTCTGCGCCAAGCCCGCAGAACGAAGACCGCCGCCATCCACAGTTTACAACGGACATAGTTTCTCCGCTCACGAAAACCGATCAGATCGATCGTCGATCATATGCGGGCACCATCCAACTTCGCCGTCGATGGTGAGGTCTGGAGCGACACTAGACTCGGCCGGCGCCCGGCGGGGCGATGTCACGTATCTTTTACCCCGAAGTTACGCGTGCCCAGCGCATTGGGAGGTGATGGTCCAGCGATCATGACCCGATGGGAAGTTCGTCGTCGCCTGCCGGTGAAAGTCCGGTCCGGGTAGTTGCCTGGAAGCCCGGTAGCACGCTGGCGGCTCGGTCTGGGAAACGGGTCGGGTCGAAGCCCAGCGTCAAAAGCCACGGTGGTGGGAGCAACTGAGCGGTCCGTAGCGTGAAGCGAAGCCTGCCGCGTCGTTAGGGGATAAGAAAGTGCCGAGAGGCGGTAATCACGGCGAAGGCCATGGAAGCGGTGAAGATCCTGGAGGTGCAGCCGTGAGGGACTGTCCGGCGTACGGGGCTCGGAACGTTCAGAAGGTAGCGGCGGGGACGCCGTATGTGGCGTGGATACACACTGCCCCCGCGCAAGCTCAGCAGGCCACCGCTCAGGCCAGGGCGGCAGCAGCCGCCTACGAGGCGGCGTTCGCGATGACGGTGCCCCCGCCGGTGATCGCGGCCAACCGCGCTCAGCTGGCGGCGCTGGTCGCGACCAACATTCTGGGGCCAAACCACCCCGGCGATCGCGCCAGCAAGGCCCATTACGCCGAAATGTGAGCCCAGGATGCCGCCGCGATGTATGGCTACGCCGGATCTTCGGCGACCGCGACCCAGTTGACCCCGTTCACCCAGCCGCAGTCCACCACCAACCCGGCCTGGTCGGTAGGTCCAGCCGGCATGGGCGGGCCGGCGGTGTCCGAGCGCAAGGGACACCTCCCCCACGGCCCAGTACCGGCGATGAGCGCCCGCGCGAAGACCAAGAAGTCGACATCAGTCGCAAAGCGAAGACAGGTTGAACACCGCCGGTGGATCGCCCAGCTGCGCCAGCTGGCCATAAGGTCGTGTCATTCGCCGGTCGCAGGATTTGCCGCCGTCTCGGCCATCAGCGTCAGCGTTTTGTCGATGTCTTCGCAGCCGAGGTAAAACAGCCAGTTCGACGGGACCGCGTCGGGCTGGGGGCACCTCCCGCTTGCGGGGGCGGAATTGCCCCCATTGATGACGCCAAGCACCCGCTCGCCGCCCAGAATGTTACCGCGGCCAGAGCACATCAGCCACGGCATAGCGTCGGGTCAGGTGGTAGAGCCAGGCCACCGGACCAGGGGTCAAAATTCGGCAGGCTACGCCGGGGTCACTTTTCACGTGGCCCTCAAACCTGGGGAAACACGTGACCGCTGACACAGTATCCCCCGTTAAGAATCTGTTAACGAATTCGCATGGGTTTCCGTCAACAACTCATAATGGACGCTGGCGGTCACTACAGTCTTCTGGTGGGCAGCCCCGGCCGCGATCTAACCCCACGAATTAGGTATTGCCTAAACGGCATCGAGTAAGGGAAGCCCATGTTTTCGTGACTGTTCAGCCGGAAATGCTGGCAGCGGCAGCTGGCAACTTGCAGGGGATCAGCTCTACGGTGAGTGCCCCAAATGCGGCGTCGGCCCCGACCGACCGCGGTGATTCCAGCCGCCGCCGATGAGGTGTCAGCGCTGACAGCGACACAATTAGCCGCGCACGCCGAGATCTACCAGGTGGTTAGCGCCCAAGCCCAGGCGGGAACCGTTTATGACGTGCTGGTTAGTATGCGGCCACCGAGCCCGCCAATTCGATGCCGATCACTAGGGGACGCGTAGCAATGGATTTCGCGATGTTACCGCCGGAGATCAACTCCGGTCGGATGTATGCCGGTCTCGGTTCGGGACCGATGCTGGCCGCCGCAGCGGCCTGGGACGGACTGGCCGCCGAGCTGCATTCGGCGGCCAACTCGTATCAGTCGGTGGTTTCGGGATTGATCGCCGGGCCGTGGCTGGGACCCTCGTCGGCGTCGATGGCGGCCGCGGCCGCCTCATATGCGGCGTGGCTGACCAGCACCGCCGCACTTGCCGAGGAAACGGCCGCCCAGGCCAAAGCGGCGGCTGCCGCTTACGAGGAGACGTTCGCGTCGACGGTGCCGCCGCCGGTGATCGCGGCCAACCGCAGCCTGCTGATGAGGCTGGTGGCGACGAACCTGTTCGGGCAGAACACGTCGGCAATCGCGACCACCGAGGCCCAGTACGCTGAGATGTGGACCCAGGACGCCGCGGCGATGTACGGCTACGCAGGCTCGTCGGCATCCGCGGCAACACTGACACCGTTCACCCCACCACAGCAAAACACCAATACAGGCGGGTCGGCCGGCCAAACAGTCGCGGTCGGCCAAGCAACGAGCACCTCCGCCGGCAACGCGCAAAGCACCGTTTCTTCGGTTCAGCAAGCGTTCTCCGCGGTGCCCAACGCGCTGCAAAGCCTCGCAACGGCGGCGCCGGCAGCCGCGGACCCCATGAGCCCGCTGGACACGTTGAGCGACCTCATTTCCATTTTCCTCGACCTACCGGCCGACCTGGTTGGCATTTTTGTCGCGATTCCACTAAGCGTCGTAAGCCTGGTGGCCCTTCCTTTCGACATTTCCAGTTATCTGGTCAGTGCCCACACGGATGACACCGTCAGTGGCTGGAATGGGGAGGAGACCTGGCCGGGGACAGGGCCGGCGCCCGTAAAAGAGTTTCCGGCGCCTCTCACCGGCCTGCGTCCGACCGTGGTGTCGGCGCCGACCGTGTCGGCCGGTCTCGGCGAGGCGAACACGGTCGGAGCATTGTCCGTGCCGCCGATGTGGACCGTCTCCACACCGGCGGTGCGCCCCCTCGCGGTGACGTTGCCGGCGCTGCCGATGGCCACCACCAGCGCCACTGCCGGGGAGGCGGGGGAAGTCGGCTTGGGGAGCACATTCAGCGAGATGGCGCTGGCGGGTATGGCCGGGCGAGCCATGGCCGGAACCATAGGCACCGGCGGCGGCCGGGATGGCGGCAAGGCGCCTAAAGGCGCACGTGCGCCGGCGCGCGCCGGAGACGCGGCAACCACCGGTGACAGTGCGGCGGCTGACGGTCAAGGGGAAGCGCCGGAGAGCAAGGCCCGGACCGTGGTCACCGGAGTCGCGGCCGAGCTACGCGAGTTCGCCAAGCTGCGCGACGAGGGAATCCTGACCGACGAAGAGTACACGGAGCAGAAAAACCGCCTACTCGGGCGCTGACCCACACACCGTCCTGCGGCGGGAGCGCCGGTTGTCGGAACGAGGAATGCGCAGCAATGGATTTCGCAATACTGCCGCCGGAGATCAACTCCGGTCGGATGTATGCCGGTCCCGGCTCGGGGCCGATGCTTGCTGCTGCAATGGCCTGGGATGGATTGGCTGACGAGCTGTACGCCGCGGCCAGCTCGTACCAGTCGGTGGTGTCGGAACTGGTCGCCGGGACGTGGTCGGGTCCGTCGTCGGTGTCGATGGCGGCCGCCGCCGCGTCTTATGCAGGGTGGCTGAGCGCCACCGCCGCGCAGGCCGAGGAAACCGCAACTCAAGCAAAAGCCGCAGTCGCCGCCTATGAGGCGGCCTTCATGTCGACGGTGCCGCCGCCGGTGATCGCGGCCAACCGCAGCCTGCTGATGACGCTGGTGGCGACGAACTTCTTCGGGCAGAACACGCCGGCAATCGCGGCCACCGAGGCCCAGTACGCCGAGATGTGGGCCCAGGACGCTGCGGCGATGTATGGCTACGCGGGTTCGTCGGCGACCGCGACAGCGCTGACACCCTTCACTCCACCACAGCAGAACACCAACCCGAGCGGGTCCGCTGGCCAAGCAGCCGCGGTCGGGCAAGCGATGGCCACCCCCGCCGGCAACGCACAAAGCATCGTGTCGGGTGTTCCACAGACGTTCTCCGCGGTGCCCAACGCGCTGCAGAGCTTCGCAACGGCGGCGCCGGCAGCCGCGGCGGACCCCTCGAGCCCGCTAATGACGTTGAGCGACCTGATTAACATTTTCCTCACCGCACCGACCCAACTGTCTCTCGTTGGTGTCGTCGTACCGTTGTCGATCCTGGGGGGGCCAGTTGATATTCCTTTCTCCATCACCAGTTATCTGGTTAGTGCCCACGCGGATGACATCGTCAGTGGCTGGAATGGGGAAGAGGGCTGGCCGGGGGCAGGGCCGGCGCCCGTAAAAGAGTTCCCGGCCATCATCACGAACTCAGGCCAGAGCGCGGTATCGACCGTGTCGGCGGGCTTGGGCGAAGCGAACACGCTGGGCGCATTGTCCGTGCCGTCGACGTGGACCGTCGCCGCACCGGAGATACGCCCCGTCGCACTGACGTTGCCGGCCACCAGCATCAGCCCCACCGCGGCGCTGCCGTTGGAAGTCGGCTCGGGAAGCACGTTCAGCGAGATGGGGCTGGCAGGTATGGCCGGACGAGCCATGGCAGGTCCGCCGGGCGCTGGCGGCAGCCAGGATGGCGGCGAAACGGGGACCGGCAGACGTGTGCCGGCTCGCGGCGGAGGGGCGGCGACCACCGGAGGCGCGGCGGCTGACGGTGAAGGCAAAGCATCGCACAGCAATCCACGGATCGTGGTGACCGGAGTGGCGGCGCGGATACGCGAGCTCGCCAACCTCCGGGACGAGGGAAGTCTGACCGACCAGGAGTACATCGAGCAGAAGAACCTCCTGCTCGGGCGCTCAATCACACACCGCCCCTCGACATGAGCGGCTCTGAAGCGCGACTGATCAGCCCGCGATCGATGCGGCGATGCCATCCAGGATGTCGTGTTCGCTGACAGTCAGCTCGTCGATACCGGCGCGGTTGTGCAGTACCTGTGCCAGCTGTTCGACGATGATGCCTCCCGCGCCGATCACGTCGACACGAACCTCCTGCATTGGTCCCAGCCCGGCGCGTTGCTTTCGTGTCATGTCGATCACGTGCCCGCACACCGCCAGCAGCTCATTGCGCCGAACACGCGAAAGGTGAATGGCCGCAGCGTCATATGTTGTCATCCCCGAAGGGGTGGGGTGGTGTCAAGGGATGTTTTGAGCCGTTTCGACCTCGATGTGGACAGCGGCGAGGTTCAGCGCATGCTCGGTGGGAGTCGATGAGCGTCGGCGGTTATGTGGTTGTGGTGCAAGTCTCCACAGTGATGCGTATCGGTTGGGGGCAGGGCCGAAACCTTCGGCTGCCGGTCAGCACCCCCACACCGCTGCAGCGGCGAGCCTTCGAACTCCTCGGCGTTTCCCACCGCGACGGCCTAACGTAGGCACTACACCCAACCAGCCGCATCGCAAAACCCCAGGTCACACCCCCAACACGTCACCAGGCCGGGGGAACTTCGGACTAGAACTTCTCACCCACGTGCGGGCAGCTGATCCGCTGAGGCGTGCACCACTCGGTCAAACAACTCGCCGCGACATCACTACCTGGGCCGGCAACTGGAACGCCGCCGCCAAACCCTACATGGACCAAAACCGCCGACGACGTCCTCGAATCACTCGCCGCATATTGTCATCAACGGATTATTGACTCGCGACATTAGGCGGGCGGCCCGCGCCGCAGTCAAATCCGTTAACTGGTATATAAGTTTCGGAGCACGTTGGCGTCGCGTTTGGGATTAGCTGTGCCATGACTGTCTCGTAGCGCTGCGTCACGTCGTCGCGGTCTGCGGGGTCGGCTACCGTGGCCAGGTTGGATCGCTGGATCGCCTCGGCTTGGCGGATCAACACCGTTCGCCGTACACGGTCGGGCGTTTGTTCGATGACCTTAGCCAGGGCATCGAGTTGCCGGATCATGATGGCGGGCATGCCCACTCCGGCCTGGCGGATCGTGTCGAACGCACGATCCACGAGCCGATCCCAATCGGCTTGATAGGCGATGACACGTATCTGGCCTTCTGCGTCACGCCGAATCCGTTGCGGCCGCCATGAGGTGGAGATTCGGCACAGGCAGTCGGCGATCCAGTCGATGCAGGTCAACGCTGTGAATGTGTCATTGACCGCCGGTGATAGCGCGCGCAGGGCGATCTCGACCAATTGATCGAAGCCGAACGAAATGTCCTGTGGGAGTGTCCGATACGCACCCGTGACGTGGCCGAGTGCAAGATTCTTTTCGACAGATTCGGCTGCGCTGGGCGGCCACACCCAGGCTATTACTTGACCTGCGACCAGGAAATGCCCTGGGCGGTAGGGCAACTGAATGACCGCGTCGGCCGCAGAAGCGATCTTCAGCAGCGTCTCATGCCTGATGACCTGAAGATAGCCACTGCGCGGTGTGCGGATCGGGGCACCGGACTCCGCCAACCGCGCGAGCAATTCCTCGTACGACGGGCCGCGCGCCGCCCCAAGGCCGAACACGGCGCCGCGGTCCTGCGCCGTGATCTCGGCGGCCAGTGTTGCGGCAATGCGCCCAATCACCACGGGAAGCTGAATCATCGCGGCGATGTGATTGAGGAAGTAGATCAGCACAGCCACATCTGCCAGCGTCGACATCAGGGTCACGGTGGTCGACAGATGCGGAACGAAATCGCCATGTGGGCCGCCGCCCACGGATACCAGGGTGATCGTCGCATAGCAGAACGTCGCGACGAATGTCCCTAACGCCAGTTGAGTTCCACGGTCCCGCACGAAGTTGCGCAGCATCCGCGGCCCGAATTGAGTCGAGGCGAGCGTTAGGGCCACAATGGTAATCGAGAAGACGATCCCGACCACGGTGATGATCGCCGCGGCGACTGTGGCCAAGACGACTCGTGCCGAATCGGCGGTACCGCTGAGCACCCAGGACGGCAGCTTGAATAGTCCGTCGTAGGCAGCACGGTCGACCACGTAGGTGGCGGCGAAGAGCAGTAATATGGCAAGCGTCTCCAGCGCGGGAACGACCCACAGGTTGGTCCGCAGTGCCTCCCGCCGCCAATCAGCCTCCAAGTAGGCGTGACCGCGCATCACTTCACGACCGCGCGGTGCCAGCCGGTCCCGCTTTCCGACTCCTGTCTACCCTCCGTCACAGCGGAAGCTCCATGGTGCGTCATGCGATGATTTAACCCTTAAATCCGCGATTTAACCCTTAAATCCGCTCATGATCCATCGGGTAGGCCAGCTTAGCCAACCCCTAAGATGGCCGCTCAGTAGTTCCGGCCGTCGCTATTTGGCGCCGCAGTTCCCGCCGTCACTGTCGGTAGACAGTTAGTCAGGGCAGTAAACGCTGGCGGCGGCTTCGGTGAATTTGGCGGCGCCGTCTAAAGTGAATCCTGGGTTGAGATCGCGGATATCCCTCAGGATCTCGAGCTGTGACTTGCCCCCGCTGGCTAAATCGCACACCTTTTTGCCGGCTGCTACCGTGCGGTTCGGGCTCTGATAGGTTATGCCCGCTTTTGTCAGTGCGGCGAGGAAGGCTTCATCGTCGTTGTCGGAGTCGGCGTGCGCCGGCGCGGCCACGCCGATTATGGCAGCAACACTTGTCAGCACCGGGAGAAGTCTCATTGTCGCAGAGTTCCCCCTTGCTAACCAGCAAATGGCGGGCGCCCCATCACGTGGGGGCGGAACCCGTATACCGGAGTAGCGATCTCGTCCTCAGGCATACCTGCCATCGCCGCCAATGGCATCCCGGGCATGCCTACCGGCCCAACGTCCTCCATCGCGATCGGGGTAGCGCCCAGCAGGCCGTGGTAGGCCCCTTCCCCGAGACGGGACGTTGCCAGAAGTGGGCTGATCGTCGCCCCGGCCGCGCCCCAGCCTGGGGGCACCGACAAGGCTCCGACCACGTTCGCCCCACCCATCTCCGCCGACATCGCCGACGCGGCCAAGCCCGGCAGGCCCGCTGACCCCAGCGCCCCCACCGGACCAAGGCCGGCGGCCAGATCCGACGCATCCGCCAAGGCTCCGCCGCCCCCCGTGGCGCCGAACAGGAAGCTGTACGCCGTCACCGAATCGATCATTGACGTCGGGTTCAGTAGCCCACTGGTGGTGAATGCGTTAGAGAAGTTAGCGACCGCGGCGTTATTGAGGAAGCTTCCCAGAAGCGACCCGTTGGACCCGTCCAGAAAGTTGAGCACTCCGGCGAGCCCAGTGGTGGATGTGTTGGTATTGGGCGCGATTCCTAGCCAGGCGGCCAGTCCGGAGGGCCCCGTTGACGTATTGGTGGTGGTCGAGGTGGTCGAGGCGTTGGTGGCTTGGGCAACCGCGGCGGCTTGGCCGGCCACCCCGTCGGCGTTGGTGGTGGACTGCGGCGCGCTGAACGGCGTCAATTGTGTCGCTGAGCTCGAGGCGCTGGCATAGCCGTTCATCGCCGCGCCATCTTGAGCCCACATTTCCGCGTATTGGGCCTCGGTGGCCGCGATCGCCGCGCTGTTCTGACCGAAAATGTTGGTCGCCACCAGTTTCGACAACTGAACGCGGTTGGCCGCGACCACCGTTGGGGGCACCGTCATGGCAAACGCGGACTCATAGGCGGCTGCGGCCGCGTTGGCTTGGCCGCCGGCCTGCTCGGCCTGGGTGGCGGTGGTGCTCAGCCACGCCAGATAGCGTGCGGTCGCGGCCGACATCAACATCGACGACGGGCCCAGCCAGCTCTCGTTGGTGAGCCCAGAGACCACCGAGCCATAATTGGCTGCCGCGGAACGCATTTCAGCGGCCATCGTGCTCCAGGCAGCAGCAGCGGCCAGCATCGACGCCGATCCAGGGCCGGAATACATTCTGGCCGAGTTAATTTCCGGCGGTAACGCCGCGAAATCCAGCATGACACCTTCTCCTGAATTCTCTTATCCGGCGGCGGGCGGGCGTGGCATCACCACAGGACGGAACCCGTATTTCGGGATGGCGCGGCGTAGCCGCCCGCCCACACCCCCCATCGGCGCCGCCAAGCCTCCCGGCCCGCCCGAGGATGCCCCGATTTCACTGAGGCCACTGGCCGGCAACGCCGTTGCGGCAGGCTTGATCGACGCCGCGGCGGCCCAGCTCGGCGGCACCGACAACCCTCCTACCAGGCCCGCATGGCCCATTCCAGCCGACGCGGCGCCCAGGCCCGTGAGTCCCGTTGACCCCAGCGCGCCGGATCCCAGACCGAACATGTCCCCCAGACCCGGTAGCAGCCCGGCCGACTTGGCGGCGTTCAGAAAGCTAAAACCCGCTATGGACCCCAGGATGAATTGCGGGTTAAACGGCCCACCAGCAAGGGCTCCGTTGGTAACCGCGGTGCTGAAGAAATTGCCGTTTAAGAAGGTCCCTAGGGCCGAGTTATCCAACCCGCTCAGCAGGCCCGCCAGCCCAGACGATACCGATGAGGACGAGGAACCAGCAGTGCCAGATGCTGCCGACGACAATGTCGACTGCGCAGTCCCCGTCGGTGTTTCGGCCGCTTGGGCAACCGCGTTGGCTTGGCCGGCCACCCCGTCGGCGTTGGTGGTGGACTGCGGCGTGCTGAGCGGCCTCAATTCCGATGCGGTTGCCGAGGAGCCGGCATAGCCGTACATCGCGGCGGCATCCTGAGCCCACATTTCCCCGTATTGGGCCTCGGTGGCCGCGATCGCCGGGGTGTTTTGACCGAAAACGTTGGTCGCCACCAACATCGCCAGCTGAGCGCGGTTGGCCGCAATCACCGGCGGGGGCACCGTCATGGCAAACGCGGACTCATAGGTGGTCGCGGCCGCGTTGGCTTGGGCGCCGGCCTGCTCGGCCTGGGTGGCGGTGGTACTCAGCCACGCCAGATACGGTGCGGCCGCGGCCGACATCGACATCGACGACGGACCAAACCAGCCCTCGCTGGTCAGCTCCGAGAGCACCGAACCGCAAGAGGCCGCCGCGGAACGCATTTCAGCAGCCATCGTGTTCCAGGCAGCGGCGGCGGCCAGCATCGGCGCCGATCCGGGGCCGGAATACATTCTGGCCGAGTTAATTTCCGGCGGCAACGCCGCGAAATCCAGCATTGGTCCCCCTGGGCGCTCAGCGGGCCGCGGCTGCGTTGGCTGCCTCGGTGGCCGCGTACGATCCGGCACTGGTCTGTAAGGTGGCCACAAACATCTCATGCATCGCGGCGGCTTGGGCGCTCACCGCCTGAAACGTCTGGGCGTGCTCGGCGAACCGTGCCGCCGTCAGCACCGACACCTCATCGGCAGCAGCGGGCACCACCCCGGTCATCGGGGCTGCGGTGGCCGCATTCTGGGCGGCCAACGTCGAGCCAATCAACTGCAAGCGGCTGGCGGCGGCGGCCAGCATTTCCGGCTGCGCAGTGACAAAGATCATCGGAGTTCTCCTCACGGAAATAAAGCAAGCCTGGGGGCTGCGGTCGTGCTAGGGCGCGCACCGATCCCACACGTCGGCGATTGCGCAAGGTGCGTAATTTGGCTCGGTGCTAGCCGATTCAGGCAGAAGCGACGGCGGGGGCGGATCGATACGAAACGGTCATCGATCTCAAATACGGACTATCACCAGGACTCATTTCGCTCTCACCTCCTCAAGGCCAGGGCACACGGGGATGCCGGCACGTTGCACAAAGGGATGAGGGGTCCGGCGAAATCACCGGGCACGGCACCCCTCTCGTCAGAGCTTCGACACCACACGGCGTATCCGGCTATTCATAGCCGAAAGCCACTTGGGCTCAACCCTTAAGCCGGGAAGAGCTGTCCTGACCCTGGGCGTCTTTCGACGTTCGAGGTCAGTGGCCTGTATCCGTGCAGACGCCTCACCTAGCGAGGTGCTTGCAAAGGCCATCGTGGCACTCGGAAGCAGGTGAGTCAAGCCAACTGCCAGACAATTGCAACAATTCACTTTTCCAACACGCGGGAGCATTCGGAGTCCCGTCGTGGCGGGGGTTAGGTCCAGCTTGGAGCGACGGCGCTGTCGGCGGATCGATCGGCAGGGTGCCAGCCGGCGTATCGGCGGGCTAGCACCCTGCCGTTAGACCCTGCGAGGCTCAACGACATGGGAGGATCCTGCTCTCCGTTATCCGGCGGCCGGTGGACGTGGGATTATCGTGGGCCGGAATCCGTATCGAGGCCCATTGCCGAAGCCGTGCCCGGCCATGCCGAACATCGGCATTCCCGGCATACCGGGCATGCCCGCCGGGACGGCCTCCGGGGCGCCGACGGCGGAAGCGACGCTGGTCCAGCCACCCCCTGGGAATGCGGCACCCGCCGGGTTCGCCACCTGCGCAGCCGCCATCCAGCTCTGCGGTACGGACAACTGCCCGACCAACCCGGCCCGGGCCGTCTGCACGGTCACCCCACCGAGGCTCGGCAGGCCCGCTGGCGCGCGCGCCGACACCAGGGACACCAGGCTCTTAAACGCAGGGATATCGAAGCCGCCGCCAGGGGGCATGATGGGTGCCACCAATCCTGGGGTCTGCAATGAGTTGATGTCGGACAGCGCGGACGTGACTGCCGGGGTGATGATTGCGGGGTTTACATACCCGGCTGAGGCGAGTCCGTTGAAAAAGTTGGAGTTCAAGAAGTCCGAAACGGGGTTCGCGGACGATTGGGGTGACGCGAGTCCTTGCAGCGCGGTCGGCACCGCGGACATTAGTTGCGAGATCGCGCTGTGCGTGCCGGAGCCCGCCGCCGGGCCGCTGACTTGGGCGACCGCTGCGGCCTGGCCGGCCAGCCCGGCCGGGTTGGTGGTCTGCGCCGGTTGCCTGAACGGTGTCAACACCGATGCAGCAGCCGAGCTACTTGCATAGCTGTACATCGCCGCCGCATCCTGCGCCCACATTTCGCCGTATTGCGCCTCGGTGGCCGCGATCGCCGGCGTGTTTTGACCAAGGAAGTTGGTCGCGACCAGCGCCATCAGCTGGGCACGGTTAGCTGTGACCACAGCCGGGGGCACCGTCATCGCAAACGCTGCCTCATAGGCACCCGCCGCCGCTGCCGCCTGAGCGGCAGTATGCTCAGCCTGCGCCCCGGTGCTGCTCATCCACGTCACATAGGGGGCGACCGCAGCTGCCATCGATGCCGATGCCGGCCCCAGCCAGCCTTCGCTGGTAAGCCCTGAGATCACCGACTGGTAGGTGGATGCCGTCAAATGCAGCTCCGCAGCCAGCCCGTCCCAGGCCGCCGCGGCAGCCAGCATCGGCGCCGAGCCCGGCCCGAAATACATGCGCGCGGAATTGATTTCCGGTGGTAATGCTCCGAAGTCCATTGTCAGCACCCCCTTAACCGGTCGCGATCACGTTGGCTTCGGCGGGAACCACCCCGGTCGTTGGGGTCGCAGCGGCCGCGTTGTTGGCGGCCATCGCCGAGCCAACTGCATGTAAATCGCGGGCCGCTGCAGCCAGCGATTCCGGTTGTGTCACAACAAAAGACATCGGACTTCTCCTTATCCGGACAGTCCGACTCGGCTACGGGCCTCGGCCGCTGTGGTGGTGTCGGGGTGCTGCAAATTGCACGTCCGCCCTCGCTGCGCGGCGTGGTGTCAGGTACTCGGCGCCAGCCGATTCAGACGGCGGAAAAGGCGCCGTGACCGGATCGGAAAGAAACGGTCATCGATTTCATACAGCCATTGTCAGTTGGACCGGTCCGCCCCACCTCCCGTCAGGGTTCGGGCATGCGGGATTGCCGCCGTGGTTGCACAAATTGCGATGAGGCCACCCGGCGAAATTTGCCAGGTGCGGCACCTCTATGGCCAGAGCTTCGGCATCACGACAGCGTATCCGGATGAAGCGGCGCCGGCAGCGACTTGGCTCAAGCGATGAGGGACGAGCCATCCTGGCCCTGGGCGTCTGTCGACATTCGATGTGAATGGCCTATTTCCCTATAGAAACGTCACCCTGCGAGGTGCATCCAGCGACATGGTGGCACCAAGACCACTGCAGGTCAACGCGACTCGCGGCGGGGTCATTGGTGAGTTCGCACCCCTGTAAACGGAGTGGTTGCTCGAAGGCCGCCTCTGCTCGCGCAAGGATTAGCTGCTAAGGCTATTCGCCGACGGCAGGCCCGGTCTGGTTCCTGGGCGATTAACACCGTCGCAAACGGTGTTGCCGACAATACCTACGTCGACTTCTTCTCGGCCACTGCTGCGCTGAGGCCTTCGGCAAGATCCTCGCGGGTCAACTCCTTGAACCGGCGCAGTTGATCCTCGCTGAATTCAGTGAGATCGCTAGCCAGCACCGCATCGAGGTCCTCGTCGTCCAGACGGAAACTACGGTGGTCGCGGGCCTTCTCCACCACATTGCGCACGAAGCCGGCATTGCCGAGCGTATCGATACCGCGAATCAAATCCCCGTCTTCCGAGTAGCTCTCGTCGAGGTAGAACTTGGTGTACGACGGCAACAACACCTCGGCCGATTCGTCGGTGATGACGTCTTCGTTCTCCCGCCCCATCAGTTTGGTCAGAGCGAGCAGCTCTTCCGGGGTGTAGCTGAAGAACTCGATCACCGTCGAAAAGCGCCGTCGCAGACCCTGATTCACCTCCAGCATCTTGTCCATCGCCTTGGCATAACCCGCGCCGAAGACCACCAGCTCGTCGCGATGATTCTCCATGTACAGCAGCAGCGTGTTGATGATCGCGTTGCCGTAGGGGTCGCCCTGGTGATAGCCACGTTCGTGCAGGGTGTGCATCTCATCGAAGAAGACCGCCCCGCCCAACGCCCCCTCGAGCATCTCCTCGGTGTTCTTCTCCGCATCGGCCATGTAGCGGCCCAACAGCTTGGTGCGGCTTGTCTCCACGACCAGCGGCTTGCGCAGCACGGTCAACCCACACAGCTGCTTGGTGAAGGCCCGGGCTACCGACGTCTTGCCGCTACCTGGCGGTCCCAGCAGCAAGGTGTGACGCGATGTCACCGGCACCGGCAGGCCCATCTTGGCGCGCGCCAAGTTCACCTTGGTCGTCGACTTGATGAGTTTGATTTCCCGTTTGGCTTGTTCCATGCCCAGCATCGCGTTGAGCTCGGCGTCGCCTTCGGCCAAATACTTCGCGGCCTCTACGGCGTGGCGAGCGGCCTCGGTCTGCGCGCGAGTCGGTGCGCTGTCCGGATCCCACGGATCCGTGCGGGCCTCGATCGTTTCCGGGTCGGTCAGTATCAGCCGAAAGTTGGGGTTGTCCAGCGCTTCACGGGCCGGGGTGAACTTCGGATCCCGCGAATACACCCGGCGCAACAGCTCGACGGCCTCCTCCTCGCGGCCGACGTGCCGCATGCACATGCCTTGGGTGTACAAGGCGATGTTGGCCGCACCCGGGACCCGGTCCCCCTCGATGGCGTCTTGCCCACGCCGGAAGGCCTCCTCGAAGACGCCGAGCGACGCGAGCGCCGTGGTTGCCATCGCCGCGCCCGCGGCTTTCAGCTCAGGGTGTCGCCACTGCTTTCCCTCGGGAAATTGGACAAGCACATCCGGCCAACGTCCGGTGCGGAAGTACAGCACGCCCCGCACGTAGTTGACCAGCTCCTCATCGGAAGGATTGCGGGGTTCGACGCCGTCGAGCAGTTTCGCCGCTTCCTCGTAGCGTTTCGCCTCGGCGAGAACAGCGGCGTAAGCGCAAGCCAGTGACTCCACGCTGGTGATCGCCAGTCGCAGAAACAAGCCGTCGGAGACTTCGGGGCGAAACTGCAAATCCGTGACCCCGAGGCGACGGAGTTCCCAACCGCACGTCCTGACCGCCGCCCACGCGCTGGAAAGCACCTCGATGCTCTGCTCGCCTGCCAGCACTCGCGCCAGCCAGGCATCGCACATGCCCGGATCCAGGGTGGTGGCCGTGGTGAACATTTGCGAGGCCACCTGCGGGTTGTTGCTGGGCTGTAATCCGTTGACAGAAATTCCCGATGCCAACAGACCGGCGACCATCGCGTGACGGGCGTCCTCGGCGGTTGATTGCGCGCGGGTCATTGCGCTGCAGGCAAGCTCGCAGAGCTTTCCCGCACCCGACCTACCGGCATTACCAACTCATCGTCATCGAGCAGTGTCCGGCTCGGCACGATCAGCAACGGGTGAGGCGCCGGGGCAGGCAAGCTGGCGCGTACCGCGGCTAACTGGCGGCCGGTCAGCCGGTTGAGTCCCTTCGATACCTCGCCGGGCAGCCGGCTGTCGCTGTGGTAGCGCACCCAGGCCGACAGCTGGGGTCGGCCGCCGCGAGTGGTGAGCCGGATCGTGAGCACCGTGGCCCCAACTTCGGGGGTGTCGGGCAGGAAAAGCTCATCCAGCGACTCGGTGGTGATGTCTGACGGCGTCAACCAGAAGCTGGTCGCAAACCCGTTGAAATGCTTGAGGTAGCGCCATCCGGGGCGGCTCCAGGTCGGTTGCAGATCGGCCAGCACAGCGCTGTCGACCTCGGCGAGCTCGTCGGCGGTCAATGGCCTGGCCACACAACTTTGTCCATCGAGGTCGTGGGCTAGCCGCTCGGTGGCCGCTACCAACGTGGAAGCCAGCGAATCGCGGGTCGCCACCGCGGCGACATTGCGCTGCGGGTTCATCCGCAGCACCAGCCAAGTTCGGCGGACATATGAAGCGGGGCTGTCACTCACCAGCCCCCACTCTTCGGGGCCCCAGTCGTCCAGCTTTGACTTTTCGGCGGCGTTGCCGCCACGGCGCACCTTCACCGAGACGATGTCGATGCTGTCGAGGTGGATATCGAACTGGTGCAGGCCGTCAGCGATGGCCTGCACCGGCAACATGCCCGACGTAGTCCGGTGGCGGTGGCGCCCCGACGGGGGGTCGTCGTCGCCGCCGTCCACCGCGATCACCGTGACCAGGTGCCCCTCGTACTCGCGTACGCCGACCTTGTCGCACCCGAAGCGGTGCTGGTAGTCGAGCGCGGGCGTGCACCCTGCAGCCAGCGCGGCGCCCGGATCGGCAGACCAGTCCCACACCCACGTGGCCAATCCTGAGCTCACCGTGATGCCGTGGTAGGTGACCAGCGACAGCAGCGTGACCACCACCGCGAGGCCAACCCCCACCCACCATGCGATGTGATGATTCGCCTGCCAGGAGTCTGGGCAGTGACTGGCCACCACCAAGATCGCAATGTCGACCAGAAACACCGCGGTGACCCGCGGCCACGACAAAGACAATCCGAAACTGTGCTGAGCCTTCATTGGTGCTCCGCCCTCATTGTTGCTTCCGCGTGCGCTTCAACATCATCGCTGTGCCAAACACTGCGCCGCCTATCAGTAACGCGCTGGTCAAGCCCCCCGCGGCAACCCACACTGGCACCATATCGCGGTGAGGGGCCGGTTCAGGCATGTTCAGCGGTGTCGACAGCTGCTGCGGCGGCTTTGCTGGACCATCGGGTACGTCCCAGGTCAGCGCCGCTACCGGGTCGACGACACCGTAGCCGACCTGGTTATCCACGCCGCGAGCCGGCGCCCTGGCGGTCCGGGTCAACCGGTTGATGACTTGGTATGCCGATAGCTGGGGGTACTTGGCACGGACGAGTGCAGCCACCCCGGACACGATCGCAGCCGAGAAACTGGTGCCGGCCGGAACCAGCAGCGTGTTGTCCGGTCCATCAATTGCGTTAATCAGGCCGTCGTCCCGGGGTGAGAGCCCGACGATGTCGGTTCCGGGCGCGGCGATCCCTACCCACGGCCCAGCGATACTCGTCGCACCCTGTCCCTGACCGCCTTGGCTCAGCGCCCGACCATCTGTGTCGACTGCGCCGACCGTCAGGACGTAGTCGCTGAACCAGGAGGGCGTCACCACAGTGGTGACGGCGTTCCAGTCGCGGGGATCGTTGGGCTGCAAGGGATCAAAGATCGGGTTCTGCTTGCAGTCCTTCTTGCTGCTGTCGCCGGCCGCGGCCACGATCACGGCGTTCTTGTCGACCGCCGCGTAACGGACGGCAGCGCCCAGCGTGCGCTGGTCGATGATGTTGCGGGCACTCATGCAGGTCACATCGGAGATGTTGATCACCGAGGCTCCCATGTTGGCGGCGTGCACGATCGCCCGTGCCATCGTCTCGACGTTGTCGATCTTTGCCCGTGTCTGCGGATCCTCATCACCGGTGTAGGCATCCTTGAGGCCAAAGGCCTGGCTGGACTGGCGGATCGCGATTATGTCGACATCGGGGGCGATTCCGCTATAGGCGTCCGGCGCCGGCGCCGGCGCGGGTGCAGGCGGTGGCGGTGTTGGTTTCGGCGGGTCGAGTGGGCGCGGGTTGTCGACGGCGATTACGTGCCGACCCCCGGAGTAGCTCGGTATTGTCACCGTGCCTCCGCCGCCGCGGTTGGCTGACGGGGCTTGCGGCGGACCAGGTGGACCAGGCGGCGGACCAGCTGGACCAGGTGGACCAGGCGGCGGTGGTGGCGCTCCCGGCGGAGCCCCTTGATCCGATGGCGGCGGAGCGGGAACCATCGTCACGGTCTGGGGCAATGGTGACAAGGTCACAGTCTGTGGCGGAGGCGCTTTCGGGGGCGGCTCGGTGGTGGGAATGGTGACCGGCTTGCGCGGTGCCGCCGGTGGCGCTGTTGCGCCGTTGGCCGGCGCCGCGCCGATCATCGAGGCCACGATGGTGCCATGGGCGTCGCAGTCCGACAACCCGTCACCGCCCATGATGTAGTCGCCGCCGGGGATCAGGTGCGGGAACCTGGGGTGTGGATTAACCCCGGTGTCGATGACGGCCACCTTCTGCCCGGCGCCGCGGCCGAATTGCCATGCCTCCTGCAAGTTCAGCATGTCCATGTACCTGGGCTGCGACCGAAAATCGGCGCCGGGCAGCACCCCGACCTCGGTGCAATAGGAGTTCTGCTTCATCGGCGCCGGCGGTCCGGGCGGACCGTCGGGCGGCACCGCGGCCGGATCGATCGTCGGAGGCGAAATCGCATACGCTGGCGGTAAACCTGCTAATGCACCCGAGGTGAGCAAGAGTGCGGCGACGGTCGCACGTGACGCACGACCGCGCCACACCTTGCGGCTACCGGTACCGGATCGCTGCATAGACATTCATCAACCACAATGCCAACGGGAAAATCGGCATCAGGCAGAGGTATTCAATCCATTCCACAAACTTGCGGAACAACGGGCTGTAGATGGTGTTGGGCACTACCGCCGCAGCCGTCAGGCCCGCTGCCGGCAGCAGAACCAAGATCGCCACGCCGATAGATACCGAGAGCGGCGACTGCAACACCAGCGCGTACCGCACCACCACTGCAGCGACGATCAGCACCGAGGTCCCGGCCAAGGTGATCGCCTGCCAGCGGTCCACGTACGAGCGGCCGCGGAGCATCAGGAAACCCGAGGCGGAGGCGGCCAGCAAGAGCGGCAGCCAGCGCTGCCCGGTGTGCGGGTCGGACAACGCGGTCAGGGAGACCACCATCAACACGCCCAGCCCTATCAGCAGACCCGTCAAAAACGACCGGGCGCGTTCGGCTTGCGTCAGCACATCGCGGACCGACGCGGGCCCCTCCAAGACCGGAGGACCACCCTCGGAGCGCACCACAGTGGTGGGCAGATCAGGTCGCGCCTCAAACACCCACCGGCTGGTGGCCGAGGGGAACACGGGCAGCCGAATGCCGGCCAACCGACGGGATAGAGCTGGTGCAGTCTGGTAGGCCAGCACGCAGGCCAGCACAACACAGGTAAAGTTCGTCACCGCGCTGGTCATCGCGACCATGCGCGCCAGGCTCGCAATTGTCGCCACCACGCTGATGGTGATGATCGCGGTGTAAATCCCCAGCCAGCGACCGGTAAAGCGCAGAGCGAGCGCCGCGGCAACGGTGAGCACCCCGAAGCCCAACACCGCTTGCGGGGACCCCATGCCGCCCGGCGGCGCTGCTGCCGCGGTCACTGCCAGTGGCGCGAGGCTGCTCAACAGCATGATGTCGGTGACGCGTCGGTCTTGCTGCGTTTTCGCCCGCATTGCCAGCAGGATGGACACCGTCAACACCACCGCGCCAATGACCGCAGCGTAGACCGTCGGCAGCCATGAATTGTGGTGCCACCGCCACCAGAGCAGCAAACCTGCCGCGGCAGTAACGCCGACCGCCACCATCGAGGCGCCGACCTGCACCGCAACGATCGGGTCGATCGCGGCGAATCGCTTGCTGAGATCTGCCGAAACCGCGGTGGAGATGTGCTCGATGACTTGCGATCGGTGCTCGGTGTCTGCGATGAACCGGATCCACAAACGGTCGCCGTCGTAGACGTCTTGCTCGGTCAGCGATTGGGTGGCCCGCAGCGGCGTGCCGTCAACCAGGCACAGCGCCCACCTGCCGCGGCCGGTGGCCTCTAACGGGGTCTCGCCAAGCTCCCTCAGCCGACTGTTGACCACTTTCAGCAGTGGGTCGGTCATCACTGAGACGGGGGCGTTGGCGTCCAGCAGAACGCCGATCTGGACCCCCTCACCAGCCATGATGCCGACCACAACCGCCCGAGGCTGTGAGATTCCCTCAACGTCGGGCTGTGGCGCTCCAACTACCGGAGTAACTACCGCAGTCATCGCCCTGCGCCCCCTACCGTGGTGAATGTGTAACCCCGTGCCGCCAGCCGCGCGGGGGCCTTTGCCGGTCTACTCACCGAGGCGCTGTGACCCCCCGGAAAGCGCAGCTCGACTAATTCGGATTTCATTTGCCTCGCCTTGCGATTAAGAGTCGTGGTGACACTGGGTTGAAGATTTGCTGATGATTCTAGAGAAGTATGCAGCTTTCGCATCTCGGCCGCATGCTATGTGCAAAAGCATTGGTGAAGTTTATGTTTCGCACGCATGTCACACCCTGCTGTGGGTTTTCCACTCACCGTAGGGCAGTGTGTCGAGCACGGTCTTGATGCCCACCTGCACCAGTTGCGGGGTTGCCGGGCAGATGGCCAGCCACGCTTCGCCGGAACCCGCCGTGCGTGCCTGCTGGTACAGGGCGATGCGGCCACCCGAACCATCCTTTAGCGACAGCACCGAGGCGCTGGGGCCCTTGGCGTCGTCCCGGTACTGACGCGCGTACACCGCGACCTCGGCCGCCGGGTCTGACAGCGCCTGGCCCAGCGCGGCCACCGTGGCAGCACTGATGCCCATTCGCCGCAGATCTCCGCCGGAGAACACGTTAAAACCCGACTCCTCCCACGACTTCGTTGCTTCCAGCATCTCCTCCAGCGGCACGTTGACCGCGTTGATCGCCGCAGGCTCTGCGTGGTGAATCGATTCCAGGCCGTCCATCACTAGTGCCGCGATCGAGGCGCTGTCCGCGATGGCGACGTCGTCGACGGTGATGTCGCTGCCAACCCGAACCGCCGACACCCAGTGCTGGCCGCGGCGGGCCAGCACCACCCGGAACTCGTTGTCGGGAATATCGCGCGAACCAGGCGGTTGGTTCTCGTCGTCGACGACGCCGTAGAGTAGCTTGCCCCGCGACAGCAAGGCGATGACCTCGAGGTCGGGTGCAGCGAGCACCCGCATTCGAGCAGCCACCTCCGGAACCACCTCGTCGTTTTCGACGATGCCCTGCTCGCGCATCACCGCCATTCCGGGGTGTTCGTTGAGCCAATCGCTCGAGTCAGTAGATACGTATGGCCGGCATCGCAACTCCGGCGCGACGTGTCGAATGTCCAGCAGCGCCTGGAGCATCCAGAAACCGTCGACGTTGACGGTGATGTCGGTGCGGGTGCTCTGTTGGTCCATCAATACCTCGAAGATCGACGGGGACGATAACCGCAGTACGCGGCAGCACACCGACGGGTGGTGTGCTGCCGCGCCTGAAGTTGGGGGTTAGGCCCAGCTGGACCCAACGGCGCTGTCGGTGCTGGCCATGTTGCTGCCGGCGGTCTGCACCTTCTGCCCGTGGGCGTTGGCCTGCTCGTAAATCACCTGGAAGTTACGACCCAACTGGGTGATGAACTCCTGGCACGCCACCGAACCGGCGCCGCCCCAAAAGTCACCAGCGGCGAGCACATCGCGGACGATGGCCTGGTGCTCTTGCTCCAGCGATGCGGCCTGGGCACGAATGGTGGCACCGTGCGTGTCGACATCGCCGAACTGGTAGTTGATTGTCATATCGGTGTTCTCCTAACGTCTGAAAGGGTACGCAGCCTCGGCTTATCGCGCTAGCTGCCGAGGATCTGCTGCGAGGCCTGCTCTTGCTGCTCGTAGTTGTTGGCGTCGCGGATCAGCCCGTCACGCACCCCGTGCAGCATGTTCACGATGTTGCGGAACGCCTGATTCACCTGACCCATGGTGTCGTAGGAGGTCGCCTGGGCCTGCCCGCTCCAGCCGGCGCCGGCGATGTTCATCGAGGAAGCCCACATCTTGCGGGCTTCGTCCTCAACGGTCTGGGCGTGCACCTCAAAGCGGCCCGCCATGGCCCGCATCTCGTGCGGGTCGGTCATAAAACGTGTTGGCATCTTGCCTTTCTCCTTATTACCTAGTTAGTCAGATATTTGTTGTGATGGACGACGGTGGCCGAACAGGTCACGCGCTGGCGCAACCGCCGAGCCGAATACATAAAGATGGTCCCCCCTTCCCCTTGCCGGCGGCCACCGGGCGTTGTAACACGGTGAGACGAACGTCGAACCCGAACCGCGGCGTTTGAGTTGACGGAGTGCTCATTACATCCCGGGCCGCTGCTTCGGCGCAGCCGTCAGGCCCCGACATCATCGACTGCTGGACGGTTAGGTTGGAACCCACGCCCCGGACGGTCCGTCCCAATCCTTGTACCGCCAAACCCGGTCAGCCGGCAGCGGCTGCGTTGGCGGCCTCGGTAGCCGCGTAGGAGCCGGAACTGGTCGCCAGGGTGTTCACGAACATCTCGTGAATCGCCGCAGCCTGCGCGCTAACTGCCTGGTACATCTGCGCGTGCGCGGCGAACTGCGCCGCGGTCAGCGCCGACACCTCGTCCGCGGCAGCAGGCACCACCCCGGTCGTTGGAGCCGCCGCAGCCGCGTTCTGAGCGCTCATGGTCGCGCCGATACCCTGCAGGTTCCCGGCCGCCGCGGCCAAAGCCTCTGGCTGTGTGGTCACGAACGACATAACTGATTCCTCCTAAATCAATCCCCAAACTCTGTGGAAGAGGGTAGATGACAGCATCTCCCGAAGTTGTTTCCAAAGCCGCCTGTTCGCCGCCTGTTCGCAATTGTTCACGAGACGGTACGACGAATTCACCTTTGGTAACGACACAGTAACAGCGTCTGACCTCCATTGCCGGTCTTCACAGGACGGTCGCAGCGAACCGTCAGAGCTGACTGGCGCTTGCGCCCGTCGAAAGCTGCTGGCCAGCGCATAGGAGGCTGGTCGACGACGGGATAAAATCCCGACGGAGCAAATGCCTTTGTCCGGGTGGACAGCGAGGTCCTGCGGCTATCAAGCGCCATAACCGTTAGTCCAGCCCGACCGCAAGCTATCCGGCGAATGGTGGGCGGGCCATGACGGTGGGGCGGAATCCGTATCGGGGACCGGCACCGCCGGCGTGGCCGGTGCCCACACCGGCCAGTGGCATGCCGCCCAACAGGTTGCCGGGCCCCCCGGCGACCTCGGGGGCGGCGCTGACGGTGCTGACCGGCACGGCCGCGGCATGGCTGACCGCCGGGGCGGCCCCCGACCAGGCGACCGGCACCGACAGCTTGCCGCCGATGGAGCCCGCGGTGCCCAGAGCCGCCGTCGTGTGCGCCGCAGCGCCGGCGCCGCCGCCCAGCATGCCGCCCAGCCCGCCTATGCCGGGCACGCTCTTGGGGACGGCGGCGGGCGCGCTCGAGCCACCCCGCCGACTTGGCGATCTGTACACCGAAGTTGCCCATACCGACACTGAAATACGGCAGACCCTCGGTGTTATAGAAGAAAGACGCGAAGGGGCTGTAGCCGTTGACGAACGCCCCCAGGTTGGTGGGCAAGATGGTCTGCCCGGTCAACAGGAACCAGATTTCCTGCGCCGGGTTCTTAAACGTCGTCAACGCGGGCGATGCGAGGCTTTGCAGCTGACTGGGCAATCCAGAAACCGCCTGAGACAGCGTGGACTGCGCGGTGCCCGCCGAGGTGCCCGCCGCGGTAGTGACCGCGGCGGCCTGGGTGGCCTGGGCGGCCGGGCTGGCGGTCTGTGGTGCCGCGGCAAACGGCGTCACCTTGGCCGCCGTCGCCGATTGACCCGCATAGCTGTACATCGCCGCGGCGTCTTGGGCCCACATCTCGCCGTATTGGGCTTCCAACTGCGCAATAACCCCGTTGTTTTGACCCAACACGTTGGTCGCCACCGCCTGGGCCAGCTCGGCGCGGTTGGCCGCGACCAACGGCGGAGGCACCACCGAGGCCAGCGCGGTCTCGTAGGCAGCCGCGGCCGCTTGAGCCTGGGTGGCCGCCTGCTCGGCCTGAGCGGCGGTGGTCGTCATCCACGCCACATACGGCTGCACCGCTGCGGCCATCGACGCCGAGGCCGGCCCCAGCCACTCCTCGCTGGACAGGGTGGTGACCACTTTGTCATAGCCCAGGGCAGCCGCATTCAGCTCGGCGGCGAGCCCATTCCAGGCCGAGGCCGCCGTCATCAGCGACGCCGAGCCCGGACCGGCATAAATCCGTCCGGAGTTGATCTCCGGCGGTAACGCACCAAAATCAATTGCCATGTCCTGACCCCTTAGCCGGCCGCGGCCGCGTTGGCCGCCTCGGTCGCCGCATACGACCCCGAGCTGGTGCTCAAGGTGTTGACGAACATCTCGTGAATCGCCGCAGCCTGAGCGCTGACGGCCTGATACATCTGGGCATGCGCGGCGAACTGCGCCGCGGTCAGCGCCGACACCTCATCGGCAGCCGCCGGCACCACCCCGGTCGTCGGGGCCGCCGCCGCCGCATTCTGAGCGCTCAACGCCGAGCCGATACCCTGCAAACTGCCCGCCGCCGCCGCCAACGCTTCTGGCTGCGTAGTCACAAACGACATTTCGTTTCCTCCTCAACCTTCAGGCGCGATGACCTTCAAGGGATGCTTTGCTGCTGTGGTCAATTTCAGACATGGCTTGCTAGTGAGACTAAAACGGATCCCGCCGGGTCACGCCTCCTTAGCGGCAACTGTTCATTGGTGGACAACTGATGTTCATCTCCGGGGCAGTCCTGGGCAGGTATGCCTCCAACTCCGAAGGTCATCATTCTGGGGCTTAATCATTATCCGGCCGACGGCGGGCGTGCCAGCACGCTGTAGCGGAACCCGTATCGGTGAGTAAAGCCGGCGCTGCGCCGGCCAGCGCCCGACCCCACTGGCATTCCCCGCAGTAGGGCGTTCCCCGTTCCACTTGTCGCGGCGCCCTGGATTGCGCCCTGGACTGGAGTGCCCTCCACCCCGGTGATCGCAGGGCTTACCTCCGAGGTTAGCGTCGCGGTTGGCGGGGCCCAACCCGACGGAACCGACAACATCCCGACCTGGCCAGCCTGGCCCGCACTCGCCGACACCGCACCCGCCGACACCGCTCCGGCACCGGGGGCTATACCTAGCTGGGACAGGTAGGGAGCCATACCTAGCTGGGCAAATTGCGGCGTCGGGTACCAGGCGCCAGCCGAGCCGGCCGTTGTTCCGAGGCCGAAAAACGACTGCTGTCCGATGCTCCAACCAAAGTTTCCTATGCCGACCCCGAAATACGCCTGCAGGGTCTGTTTCAGGATTGCGCTGTACCAAGTGGAGCTAAACCCGATCCAGTTGTTAGTCGGGGTAGGTAATCCATATTGGAAGAAGTCATATATTGTGTTGTAAATCAACGAAAGCGGCCATGGAAGACTGGTTGGGTCCGCGGCCGCTGTCGAGGCTTGAGGCACTGCGGTGGCTGAGGCCAACTGTGCGGTCGCATTCGCACTGGCCTGCGCTGCGGTCTGCGCGGAGTTGCCAGCCGGCGTGGCGTCGGCTTGGGCAACCGCAGCGAACTGACTGGCCTCTCCGTCCGGGGTGGTGGTATTCGGCGGTGACGTGAACGGGGTCACCGCCGAGGCGGTCGCCGACGAGGCGGCATAGCCGTACATGGCGGCGGCGTCTTGGGCCCACATCTCCATGTACTGGGCTTCGGTGGCCGCGATCGCCGGGGTGTTCTGCCCAAAGAAATTGGTCGCGATCAGCGTCATCAACAAAACCCGGTTGGCCGCGATCACCGGCGGGGGCACCGTCATCGCAAACGCGGTCTCAAAGGCGGCCGCGGCCGCCCGGGCCTGGCTGGCCGTCTCCTCGGCTTGGCTTGCCACTCCACTCAGCCAGGTCACATATGGCGTGACCGCGGACACCATCGCCACCGACGTAGGCCCCACCCAGGGCCCGCTGGTCAGCTCGTCGATCACCGAACTGTAGCCGCTCGCCGCCGTGCCCACTTCTGCCGCCAGCTCATCCCACGCCGACGAGGCAACCATCATCGGCTGCGAACCCGGACCCGCATACATGCGACCGGAATTGATTTCGGGCGGTAACGCCCCGAAGTCCAACAACCGTGTCCTCCTCAGTTAACCGTGATCGCGGAGGCAATCCCGGCTTTCACATGGGAAACATCTGTGGCCGTGGTCGCGACCTTGTAATCCAATCGCCACCTCTGGGCCGCCGACCCCGGGACGTCATAGCCTTGGACCTTTCGGCCCAGCAAACCCAGTCGGCGGGCTAGCCGGTAGATCGTGGCGCACCCGTTCGCTGTGCCCGGATAGGTGGTCCGCCACCAGGATTCCCGGATGTCTGGTCAGGAACAACATGCGCATTCTGCCTCGATCATCCCCGCTGTCAGCAACCGAGCGACAACTCGGCGTGTGGCTGAGCTATCGCTCGCCAAAGACATTAGTTGCTGACAGTGGACACGCCGACCGGTGATGCCAACTGTTCATTCCAGGCCAAACACTGTTCATTCCCGGCCAGCGCCTGTTCGTTTCCGGCAACTGACTGTTCATCCAGAGTTTGCGTATCGGTTCAGCTCAGCGGCTGCCAGCGGCCTGCGGCACAAGTTCGCTTTGCGACGTTGCGCCGTCAGTCCTCTTCGATAATCAGCGCCATTTCTGGGCAGGAGGCCACACCGTCGCGAGTCAACTGCTCATCCTCGGGCCTCACCTCGTGCTCTTCGAGGATCGAATAGCCCGAGTCGTCGATGGGGAACAGGTCTGGATCGACGGCGTAACATTGCGCGTGGCCCACGCATTTGGACTTATCGAGACGAACCTTCACAAGGTTTCCTCCCCCGACGGCTCCGGGGAACGCGCCAGATCGGACTTGACAAAATCGATAGGTAGATTAGCCGGTCGATAAAGTCTAGAAGATGGTTGCCGATTGCGGCCGGCCACGTAAACCTCGCATTCGCCCACCAGCGGGATTGGTGGCCCTTTGTCGCACATGCGATATTGGTGTGCCACCACAAACCGGTGACCACAAAGTTCCAAGCACGGCCTGGCTGCGTCGGGGACCATGACACGAAAAATACACAGACAAGCGGAGATCGGAGCGCATGAGCACTCTTGGCGAAGGCCAGCCAGGCACGTTCTACCTACCGCGGCTTGAATACTCCGAGTTACCGATGGCCGCCGACCGAGGTGTCGGATGGAAGACATTGCGGGACGCCGGGCCGGTGGTGTTCATGAACGGTCACTATTACCTGACCCGCCGCGAGGACGTGCTCGCTGCGCTGCGCAATCCCAAGGTCTTCTCATCACGGGTGCTTCAGCCTCCCGGCAGCCCGCTGCCGGTGGTGCCGCTGGCGTTCGACCCGCCGCAGCACACCCGCTACCGCAAGATCTTGCAACCGTACTTCAGCCCGCACGCACTGAGTAAGTCCCGGCCGGTGCTGCAGCGCCACGCCGCCGACATGATCGCTGCCCTTGCCGGCCGGGGCGAGTGCGAGGTGATGGCAGATTTTGCGAGGCTGTACCCGTTTCAGGTGTTCCTCGACCTCTATGGTCTGCCGCTGGAGGATCTTGACCGCGTGATCGCCTGGAAAAACGCCATCGTCGCCGACAAGCCCTATGCCACCGCGGCCGACCTCGCCCAGGCGCACGAGCTGTTGGAATATCTCGCCGACGCGATCCAGCAACGCCGGCAAAACCCGGGCTCTGACATGTTGTCGCAAGTGATGACCGGCGAGGGCGACTTCACTGATCTCGAGCTGCTGGGCATGAGCCACCTATTGATCCTGGCGGGGTTGGACACCGTGACTGCGGCGATCGGATTCTCCCTATTCGAATTGGCGCGCAGACCGCAGCTGCGCGCAGCGCTTCGCGATAGTCCCAAGCAGATCAGGGTTTTCATCGAAGAGATCGTCCGACTGGAGCCATCGGCGCCGGTGGCGCCCCGAATTACCACTGATTTCGTCAACGTCGGCGGCATGACGCTACCCCCAGGCACACCGGTGCGGTTGTGCATGGCCGCGGTCAACCGCGATGGCAGCGACGCGATGTCCACCGATGAGCTGGTCATGGACGGTAAGGTGCACCGGCACTGGGGATTCGGCGGCGGACCGCACCGCTGTCTGGGTTCTCATCTGGCGCGGATAGAACTGACCATCATCGTCGCAGAATGGCTCAAGCAGATCCCCGACTTCGAACTGTCTCCCGGTTACACCCCCGACATCGCATTCCCGTCAAAGACCTTCGCGCTCAAGGAATTGCCGCTGCACTGGGGTTGACCTTGGGCCATCCCATCCAAACCCCAGCCAACCCCAGCGCAGCGGGTAGCCGTCCTACTTGCGCAGCTCGGTGGCTGCCACCTGGACGAACACACCGGTGTCCTCGGCCATCAGCAGGCCTCGGCCACGGGGTAGCGGGCCACCCTTCATCTTGCCGCGGATGAAGCCCTCGTCGGGGTCGGCGTCCATCACCAGCAATGGCGCGTTCGCCTGGTGCAGTGCCCGCAACATCGGGTCGCTGCCCGCCGAAGACCAGCCGCCGAACGTGCGGGTGACGATGACATGCAAGCCGACATCGGCGGCCCTGGTCACCCACGCAGCGGCCTTGTGCAGCGGCGAATCGAAACCTGCTGGTAGCTGCTGGATGTCGTCGACGATCAAGAAGATCTCCGGGCCGCTCCACCACGACCGCGACAACAATTCTTCCGCGGATAGACCGGGCGGCGGTTCACGGCCGGCCAAGACCGCTGCCAGCTCACCCATCATCTCGTTTATGCCGTCGAGGTTGTAGGCGAATTTCTCCACATAGTCGGAGCCCAGTGCGGTCAGCAGCTGACGGCGCGGGTCGACCAGCCACACCTGCGCAGAGGGTTGCCCCGCCGGCGGCGTGGGTGCGCTGCTGGCTCCCGGCGCGTAGAGCCGGCCGATTTCGGACATGATGGTGGCCAGCGTCGTGGTACGCCCACATTCGCGTCGGCCCGTCACCATCAAGTGCGCATTCTCGGCGAAATTCAGATAGACCGGCTGCAGGTCCAATTCCGATATCGCCCAGGTGATTCCGCCCACGCCAACCCCTTGGCGGGTGTCTTGGGCAGCCAGCTCCCGCACTTGTTCCACGCCGAACCGCGCGGGCAGCCGGCGCACCGGCGGGGCCTGACCGCTCGCGAGCCGACTGACCGCTTCGACGATGCTGTCGGACTCGAACACCTTGTCTGGTGTGCCGGCCAGCGCGGGCCGGGCCACCAATGTGTGCAGACCCGCCTGCGGGTCGGCGTCGAGCCGGACGTAGTTGACCGCGACCATGCCGCGCCCCGGCTTGACCGGAACGTCCTTGGCGAACCGGGAACGCACCAGCTTGGCGTCTTCCACCGCGGCCAGTCGCAACTCGACCCGGGAACCGAAACCGCTCCGCACCGGCGGCCGCAGTTCCGATTCGCGATCGGCAGTGACCATCACGTGCACCCCGAACGAGGGGCCCTGGTTGATGATCAGGTTCACCTGCTCGATCAGTACCTCGTTTTCCTCGGCCAACGCCCGGTAGTTGTCGATCACCAGGTAGACATCGCCGAACCCGTCATTGGGCACCGGACCGGGCTCACCGCCGAACTTGCGGCGCCGGAACACCTCCATCGAGGCAATCCTGTATTCGAGGAAGCTGCGTTTACGCTCGCGCACCAGCGCCAGCAGTTCGGCCACCGTCCGGCGTACACCGTAAGGATCCGTCGGACCGGCTACCTCACCCACGTGGGGCAACTGGGCGACCGTGGTCAGCGCGGTGCCGCTGTAGGCCAGGCAGTAGAACTGGACCTGCTCGGGAGTGTGGGTCAGTGCGGCCGAGCAGATCAGCGTCTGCAGCGCCGTGGTTTTGCCCGAGCCGCCGGCGCCCAGAATCAGGACGTTGGCGCCAGGCCCGGAGGTATCAACCGTCCACGGCGGCTGGTCATGCTTGAACGGGCGGTCAATGATCCCGATCGGAAACACGAGATCCCTGGCGGAACCGTAGTCCTTCTGCCACTGGTGGCCGAGGAACCGGTTGACCAACTCGTCGATGGCGACGGGTTGGGTCAGCGGCGGCTGCCACAGTCGGTAGGGCTCGAACTGGATCTTGCGCAGCTGATCAATGATCACCGTCCCGACCTTCGGTGTCCTGATCCCTTCTTCGTCTTCGTCCTCACCCTCGGCGTCCTCCGCCTCGAGCGCCTCGCCATTCGAGTGCACGGCCCCGTCGACATCAGGGCCCCCCACGCTCACCTCGAGCGGGGTGAACGAGTTGGTAAACAATTGCGGGCGAACGTAATCGATGCTGTGCACCAACGCCTGCGCTTCCTCGCCGTCGATGGTGACACCGCGGAAGTAGTCTCGCCACAGGAACTCGGCCTGGAACCGGATGATGTCCTCGAGACTCTTACGGAAGTACCCCAGACCCGCCTGGGCCGGCAGGTTCACCGCGTTCGGCACGCCGGCCGCTTGCGCCGCCCCGGCGGTACGCGCTTTCAGCACCAAGCGGTAACCCATGTTCTCCATGAGCTTTTCGGCTCGGCTCTCAATGGTCTGAGACGCCATCATCAGGTGGATCCAGTAGGCGCGGCCCTGCCGGCCGATCGAGTCGAGGACGTCGACCGCGGTCGGCATGATGCGGAACCATTCGTAGAACTCGTCGATGACCACCACGAGCATCGGTAGTGGCGCCATGTCCTGGCCGCGCGCCCGCATCCGGGAGCGTACCGAGTTGTATTCCTTGGCGTCGTCGACGCCGGCGCTGTCGCATACCGCCTTGCGGCGGGCGATTTCGCCCCATAGCGCGTCCAGGAAGCGCTCCATCAGCGCCTGGTCTTCTTCCAGGTCGGTGATGATCCGCGACACGTGCGGCACCCCGGCGAAGGGCTTAACCGCCGACCCACCCTTGAGGTCAGCCAAGACGAACTGCAGTTCCTCCGGCGGATGGCCGAGCATCAGCGATTCGATCACGGTTCGTACCAGCGTCGACTTGCCCGAACCTGTTGTCCCCGACATGACTCCGTGCGGCCCATCGCCGCCTTCGTCGAGCGATTTCATGTCCAAAAACAGCAGCTCGCCGTTGTCGGAGCGATTACCGAACGGTGCCCGCAACCGCGACCGGCCCATCGTGTCGGTGCGGCTGCCCCACAACGCGTCGAAGTCGATGTCGGCTGGATTCTCAATCCCGTAGTAGGTCAAGATGTCTCGGGCCCCAATGTGGGCTACCCGCTGGCCGATCTCTTCGTAGGCCTCGGCGAGCCGCCAGCGGGCCAGCTTCTGCGCGAACTCCTCTGCCTCGGTGATGCTGAGCTGGTCGGTGAGAGCGAAGAACCACGGCTTTTCATCGATCACCATCCAGGTGTCGCGGTCGCGGGGCAGCATCTCGATCACGCCCTTTTCGTCGAACCGCAACGCCCGCTCCGGGACAGATGACCACATCGAAGAGCCGGTCAAGTCGAAGAACGTCACCCCGTCGATGCCCTCGGCGCTGATCACGTACTCCCATTGCGGATCCACGACGTCGGCGATGATCACGGTATGCGGTGTCGGGGTCTGCGCCGACGAACTGGCATGCCGGGGCGTGAACGACCCACGGCCGGCGAACAATTCGGCTTGCTCCGCGGCGAACTCGCGCACAAAGCTGTAGACCATCCGCGCGTTACCCGCTGCGTCCTGACGCCGCGGATCACCGAAGTGTGGAAACCACTTCACCCAGTCCCATTGGTCCAAGTCCGAACTGACCACGATCATCTGCACGTGGTCGGGCCCATGAGAGAACGTCAGCTGGCAGATGATCGCCCGCATCAGCCCCAGTACCTGCTCGCGCTCTCCGATGAGCGAGTACCAGGGTTCAACCAGCAGAGAAATCATCTTCGGCAGGTTGTAAACGACACTTTGATAGCGCCCGAATTCCTGAAGTGCCTTACCCGTTACCGGCTCCAGCTCGATGTCGGTCGGCATGTTCTGCGGCTCACCCCAGGTCACCTCGGGGCGCGTCATGCCCACGCCGACCCGGACGACACCAAAGTTGAGGTCCTTGCCGTCGGGCTTGCGTTCCCACATCCGCGACGATCCCACGGCAGCCGCCAGCGTGGTGGGCGCCGGGTGGAACCACCGGTAGTTGGCGTCCATGCTGTCAGCCGACTCGTGGGCGGTCTCGCGCAGCATGTCCAGCATCAGCATGAACTGGGCGCGCATCGCGTCCAGTTTCGGCCGGCTCATCTGCTGCTGGCCGCCGAACCGGCCGCCGAACATCATCATCGCGACGCCGCCGATCATGAAGATCGGGAAAATCGAGCCGGCGCCCCCGAACACGTGGGAACCGCTGGCGAAGGTCATGGCCACCATGCCGATCAGCAGGCCGACCACCACGACGCCGACCACGATCAGCCACCAGGGCTTGCCCTCCGGTGGCGGGATGCTCAGCGGCGTCGGCAGGACGATGTTCTCCGGCTTGATCACCGGAGGCTTTTCCGGCGTCGGCCGCGCAAATCCACGTTTCACTTCGGTACCACCAACTCTGCAGGGGTCATGTCCATCGGTAAGGTGTCGTGTTCCACTAAGGCGTCTGCTCGTGACAGGGTCGGGCCTTGTGGCAGCAGCCGCAGCGCCACCCAGGGCGCCAGGCTCGGTGTGGTCTTCAAACCCAACGCCTCACGCACATCGCGGGTGTCGTCCACGCCAAACCGAGCGCCCGCATCCGTGATCCACCACAGCGATTCCGTTGTCTTGGCGCCGGGATCGTTGCCGGTGACGGCCACGAAGTTCGCATAGTCAGGGCCGAAGTAGACCTGGTCGGCTTGGCGACCGGTCGTGTCGGCCTTCACCAATGACACCACCTTGCTGGTGTCCTTTTGCACGACCGGAATGGTCGACCCGGACACGACCTGGATATGGGCCCGGTTCTCACCGGACGTCTTTTCCCACCACCAGCAGGTCGCTGGATTCTCCCGGATATCCAAAACGTTCAACGGGGTGTCCGGATAGGACGATAGGTCTAGCTTGTTGACCACCGGCATTTTTGCCAGCGCGGACGGTTCTACGGTCACCGGTTTGGTGTTGCCCAGACCGGCGTTCTGCAAGATCTGGGCCACCAACGGTGGCAGCGTCTGCACGCCATCGGCCAACACCAGTGAATACTGTTGCGGCCCACTGATTTGTGGTGTGACGATCACCGTCCCCACCGGGCCGGGCGCCCCCGGAAACGACGCCGCAGAGCCCGCGTTCTGCACTTCGGGCACCGACAGTTCGGGCCCCACCGGCAACGCGTCGAACAAGGCGCGGCTCATCGGCTTTGCCATGCTGACTTGCTCTGGAGTCAAACCCAGCGGCAACAACACCGATCGGTTCGTCGCGTCGATACGCGACCGGCGTCCCTCCCGGATCACCCACGCGTCCCCGCCGTAACTCAGCACCACAGCATCCGACCCGGTCAGCACCTGTCGGTGGCCGCTGAGGTCCGGCTTGCCGTCGATCACCGTCACGGTCACCCCTGACGGCGCCCCGACCCCGGTCGAGCTGGCCACGGTGTCGCACACCAGCCACGATGACGCGGGCGGACTCTTCGGGGCGAAATTCGACGGTGCACCCGGGATGCCCACCAGCGGCCCGCGCGGCAGGCCGGCGATTTGGCTTGACCGAACCAGGTGCGGGTTGTCCGGCCGCCCGGTGATCAGCCGCGCCGATGCCAAATTCAGCGCCGGGTACAACTTGTCACCCACGCGGACGTAGAGCGCGCCGGAGTCACGGTCCGCGATGATCGGCGACTCATTGATCTGGCCCGACGGGCTGATGAACGACCACAGCAGCGCGCCCAGGCAGATCACCGCCGCTGCGGAAATCGACGCCACGACGGCCAAGTTCTGACGCCGTCCCGGCTCGACCTCCATACGGACTCGCCACCGGGTCAGCGCCATTGCCGTGCGCCGAGCAAGGAACTGATAGCCGGTCACCTGGGTCCGCGTCGACAACCCAAGGCCGTACCCCGACCCGCGCGGCCCGCGCCTGTCTTCCGCCACGTTAATTCACCATCCGGTCTGTTAAGACGCCTGGATATTGTCCAGCGCGCGAATCAGTTGGATCACCGTAAGGCACCCGCATGGACCTCGCCACGCGGCGCCGTGCAGCATTCACCTTTTACATCTTGTTATGTACACGAATCCGGCCGCTTTCACCTCGCCAGAGCCGCGAACGGTGCCAGCAGCGGTTGCACCACTGAGCTGGCACTTTACCGTATGCCCCACTCGATCCCCCGACTGGATTCTTGGTGTCTCCATAGGGCATGGTAGCGGCGGATTGCCAACTCGTCCTGTCAAGCGTCCGATTTCGGTGAACACGTTGCCGAGGTGCGAAGTAAAGATGCGACAGACCGCCGTCTAGCAAAACAAGAAGTGGCCCTATCCGGGCCGGATTCCTCGGCTCTCCCGCGCGAGCCGCAGGTGCCTCCAGGTCGCGCCCCCGTCGGCGCCGGGCGGGCCCTGGAAGCAAGATGGGCGGCATGACTGAGCTCGCGCCCTCGCTGGTCGAACTTGCCAGGAGATACGGCATCGCGACCGGGTATGCAGGACTGGACCGGCCGATCCGTGCTGGTCCCCGAGAACACGCTGGTGGCCGTGCTCGCCGCCCTCGGCGTGGCCGCCAGCACCGAGCAGGAGCGGAACTGTGGCCCTGACCGCGCAACTGCGGTCGTATTGGGCACGTCGGTTGCCGGCGACCATCGTCGCGCGCACCGGTGCCCAGACGCGCTTCTGGGTGCATGTGACCCACGGTTATCCCGCCGAGGTGTGGTTGCAGCTCGAGGAGGGCACGGTGCGCGGCGGGGTGCAACAGGTGGACAACTTCACCCCGCCGTTCGATCTGGACGGACGCTGGGTCGGCGAGGCCAGCTTCGTCCTGCCCACTGACCTGCCGCTGGGCTACCACCGGGTGCATCTGCGTTCCGGCGACTCCCAGACCAGCACCGCGCTCATCGTGACGCCGGATTGGCTTGGGCTGCCGGAGCAGCTTGGCGCCCGCCGCGCGTGGGGCCTGGCCGCTCAGCTCTACAGCGTGCGGTCCCGACAGTCGTGGGGCATCGGCGATCTCACCGATCTGACAGACCTGGCGGTGTGGTCGGCGTCCCGCCATGGCGCCGACTATTTGCTGGTCAATCCCCTGCACGCGGCCACTCCGACGATCCCGATAGAGCCGTCGCCGTATCTGCCGACATCGCGGCGCTTCTTCAACCCGCTTTATCTTCGCGTTGAGGCAATCCCCGAATTCGCCGACCTGACCAAACGTGGCCGGGTGCGGCGGCTGCGGTCGGAAGTCCAACAGCGAGCCGGCCAGCTCGACTCCATCGACCGCGACAGCGCATGGCGGGCCAAGCGGGCGGCGCTCAAGCTGCTACATGAGGTACCGCGGTCGGCGGGCCGTGAGCTGGCCTACGCGGCGTTCCGCGAGCGTGAAGGCCGCGCGCTCGATGACTTCGCCACCTGGTGTGCGCTGGCCGAAAAGTACGGCGGCGACTGGCATCAGTGGCCGAGTTTCCTCCAGCATCCCGCAGGCGCTGGCGTCGCTCGATTCGTCGAAAAGCATTCGGACGCAGTCGATTTCCACCGATGGCTGCAGTGGCAACTCGACGAGCAACTCGCCTCGGCGCAGTCACAGGCCTTGCGGGCCGGAATGTCGTTGGGCATCATGCACGACTTGGCCGTCGGCGTGCACCCCAATGGCGCCGACGCCTGGGCCCTGCAGGATGTGATGGCGCTGGGCGTGACCGCGGGTGCGCCGCCGGACGAGTTCAATCAACTCGGCCAAGACTGGTCACAGCCGCCGTGGCGACCGGACCGGCTGGAAGAGCAGGAGTATCGACCCCTCCGCGCACTGATCCGGGCTGTGCTGCGCCATGCCGGCGGGGTACGCATCGATCACATCATCGGATTGTTCCGGCTGTGGTGGATCCCGGACGGCGCACCGCCCACCCAGGGCACCTACGTGCGCTACGACCATGAAGCGATGATCGGCATCGTGGCCCTGGAAGCACACCGGGCCGGGGCGCTCGTCGTCGGCGAAGATCTCGGCACGGTCGAGCCCTGGGTGCGGGACTACCTACTGTTACGCGGGCTGCTGGGCACCTCGATCCTCTGGTTCGAGCTGGATCGCGATGGGAATGGCGGCCCCTTGCCGGCCGAGCGCTGGCGGGAATACTGCCTGTCGTCGGTCACCACCCACGATCTGCCGCCGACCGCCGGCTACCTGGCCGGTGACCATGTGCGGCTGCGGGAGTCCCTGGGATTGCTGACCCGGCCCGTCGAGGCCGAGCTCGAGTCCGACCGGGCCGAGCTGGCGGCCTGGCTGGCCGAGCTGCGCCGGGTTGGACTGCTGGGCGACCACGACGACGACCCGGAACAGACCGTTCTCGCCCTCTACCGGTACCTGGGCCGAACGCCGTCGCGGCTATTGGGGGTGTCGCTGCCCGACGCGGTTGGTGACCGCCGGACCCAGAATCAGCCAGGCACCACCGACGAATACCCCAACTGGCGAGTTCCGCTGACCGGCCCCGGCGGCCGGCAGGTGATGCTCGAGGACGTGTTCACCGATCCCCGGGCGGCCACGCTGGCCGAGGCTGTGCGCGCTGCGATCGCGCCTCCGACCATCTAATAGGACTACCTGTTAGCTTCGGGTGCCATGAAGGTTTCCGTCGTCGCCCCGGTCGCCGACGGTGTCACCGCGGACCCCGACTGGATGGTGAGCTTCGCGAGCCACCTTGAACGCTGCGGGTTCGAATCGATCGTCGTCGTCGAGCACACGGTGCTGGTCACCCGGTACGACAGCGTCTATCCGTATGACAGTTCCGGACGAGTTGGGCTGGCGGCTGACTGCCCCATCCCCGACCCGCTCGATCTGCTGGCGTTTCTGGCCGGCCACACCAGCCAGCTCGGGTTGGCCACCGGGGTGTTGGTACTGCCCAACCACCATCCGGTGGTGCTCGCCAAACGGGCTGCGACTGTTGATGCGCTTTCGGGCGGAAGACTTCGGCTGTGCGTGGGTGTGGGCTGGCTCAAGGAAGAGTTGGAGGCGTGCGGCGCGGAGTTCGACAGCCGGGGCAGGCGGGCCGATGAGCAGTTGGCTGTCTTGCGGGCGCTGTGGGCCGATCAGCCCGAAGGCGCGTCGTATCACGGCGAGTTCTTCAGCTTCGACGACGTCATGTGCTACCCCAAACCGGTTGCAGGCAAACGACTTCCGGTTCACATTGGCGGGCACAGCCGGGCGGCCGCGCGCCGCGCCGGACGGTTTGGCGACGGCTTCCAGCCACTCGGTGTGACCGGTCCGCAACTTGCGTCACTGATCGCGCTGATGCGCGACGAGGCGTCGTCGGCAGGCCGTGATCCGGCGGGTCTAGAAGTATCACTGGGCCACATGGTCACCAAGATCGATGCCGAGCGCGCGGGCAGCCTGATCGATCAGGGCGCCGACCGGATTGTGTTGGCCATGCCGCCGACCACCGATATCGAGGAGGCCAAAGACATCTTGTCGGCATGTGCGCAACGGCTGTCCCTAGTCTCGTGAAACCTCTGCGCCTGGCTTGACTCTGCGATGACCCTTTCAGTGCACGACCGAACAGCCCTCAGCGATTTGGTGCACCGGTATGCGGCCAACGTCGACGACCGTCAATTCGACTCTGTAGCAACGCTTTTCACTGCCGCCGCTGAGCTGGCGGTTCCTGAGCCACCGGCTGCGCTGGACCCGATCCATTCGCACCGGGGTCAGGAGGCCATCGCCGCCGCGGTCGCCGCCGTCGCCACGGTGGCCCGTACCGAGCACGCGATCATCGGTGAGGTCTACGACGAGGCCACTCGGCCCGGACTCGCGACAGGGCGCATTGCATGCATCGCGCACCACTGGAACCAGCGCGGAGACGAGGTGGTCGATGTGGTCTGGCATCTGCGCTACGACGACGAGTATGAGTTGACCGATGCGGGCTGGCGGATCAGTCGCCGGGCCTTGACGATCAATGCCATCGAGACCCGACCGGTACGCCGATTGCTGCCACGCGCCCCGGCCTAGCGGACCTTGCAGAAGATTGTGCTGAAACCCACAGTGACCATTAAGGAACCGAGTTTGCGGCGGGAATCGTCCGCTTATTAAGCAGTTGCGGCTATCGCTGGTCGGGCCGGAGCAGGTTGTGCCCAACCTCAATCGTGGCCGGCCCACCGGGGCTCGGGGCGGCGCTTTGTTCCCGATTGAGTCCAATTTATCCAAGCGCGTTCGTGTAATTTCGGCCGCGTGACGAACACCGAACATCGGGACCTGCATGCTGATTCCGCCGGGACTGCCGTAGAGCGCTCCTCCCCGAGATGACTAAACGCGCGTCCGCCCGACTTGGACACAACCTTCGCCAGTTACATACCCCGATAAACCCGGGCCTATGCGTCGGCTTGGCTCCTAGGGCCAGACCTCGCTTAACTTGTGGGCTACATCGATGACTTGCGCGGCTTGCGAATGAGGCGCGTCGATTTCCTCGGCGACGTATTGGGCTATGAATCGCCGGATCTCACCGTCAACGCCGGCCAGGATGCGCAACACCTCGCCGCGGAAGGACTTGGACGACACATTGACGGTGATATCGGAAGGCCGCGGTTTCGCCACGTCGACAATCAGCAGCAGCGGCTCGGCTGCTCGTGCTGTAGCGCGCAATGCGATGTCTCCGGAGACCACAAACCGCTGCTTGTCGAGCCGTAAATCGAGGAGCAGATCGACCGACAGCGGAATATGGATGACGAACGTGATGCTGTCACCCAGACGCCGGGTGACTTGCGGCTCTTTGATCTTGACATTCGCGCTGACCTTGGCAATCTTGCCCGGGCCCTGAGCAATCGGCTCCATGGCGAACTCGCTACCCGCGATATCGGCGAATGCGGCGGCGACACGCTCGGGCGTGACCGCGACCTCGAAGAATCTGCGGCCGAACTCTTCGTAGGTGACATAATCGTGGTTCTGCATAGACTTATACCGTCTCACGTCACCTGCCGGAACGGCCGCTGATCTGCTCGCGTCGCTGGAATTTCGCGCCAGATGCGGCCTGGTAAGGCCCAACGAACCCGATCGGTACACGACAGTGTGATCGGCGTCCATTGAAGTTGAGTTGTGAACAACACCACATGCGGGCGCTTCGATTCGGTGTGTCGGCCGGTGGCCTGGGAGGCTTGATGACTTGGAGGTGTTTGGAGTCTAATGAGTGCCCACGAATTTACCGAGCCACGCTCGGCCGTATCCCGGGTTGAGGGGCTGCTCACCTGGCTCGGCGGCGGACACTGGCGCGAACTCGGTGAGCGTCACGAGCGGTCCACCCACGCCGTCGCCGGCGCGGTCGTGCTGTTCGGAGCCGCGTTGGCCTGGCTTGCGGCGAGCTTGGCGGTGAGCGAGTCGACACGCTGGTCGGTAATTGCCATCGTGCCGCTCACCCTTGTCTTCGGCCTACTGGTCGGCGCGGTGACCCGCGGCACCGCCAGCGGATCCGACCGGGGCTGGCCCGGTATCGCCGGACGCGCGGCTGTGGCGGTGGCGGTCGGCGTCGTGGTCGGCGAGCTCGCTGCGCTCGTCATGCTTTCCGGTTCGATTGACCATCGGCTCGACGAACAGGCGCTGCTCAACGCCGATTCGACACCAGCGGTGGCGCAGGCGTCGGCATCCCTCCAACAGACGAAGGATGCGCGCAAAGGGCTCGACAACGCCGTCGAACAGGCCCGCGAGCACCAGGACAACGCCCTGGTTGTCGCACGCTGTGAATACAACCCCACGCCCGCCTGCCCGCAGACCCGGATCACCGGCGTTCCCGGCGCAGGGCCCGAAACACGAACGGCAAACGAGCTTTTCGCCGACGCGCAGCATGAGCTGGACAATGCGTTGGCGGCCCGCGACCGCCAAGCACCCGAGTTGGACGCCCAAATCTCCCGCGAGCAGCAGGCCCTCACCGAGGCACGCCAAAGCGTGGTTGCCGATGCCGGTCGGGGCCTCGGCGCACGCTGGGTCGCCATGAACGACCTCACGTTCGACAGCACCGGGGTATGGGTGCTGCGGCTGCTGACGATCGCGTTTTTCGCACTGCTTTACCCACTGCCCCTGATCCTGCGGCTATGGCGTGGCGAGACAACCCACGATCGCCATGCGACGGCGCGCGCGGACCGCGAACGCGCCGAACTCGAGGCTGACACCGCGATCGCGATCAAGCAGGCCGAGGTTCGCCGCAAGACCGAAATCATGTGGGCCGAACACCAACTCACGCAGGCCTGCCTTGCTATCGAGGCTCAGACCGAAATCGACCGCGAACACCAACGCCGCCGAGTCATGGAAGCTCTTGAGGGTCCGATGCGCGCGTCGTCGCAGCGTACCTTCGAGCCAGTGGAGGAAGACATGTATCTGCCGATCGCCGCGGAAGCGGAGGCTGCCAGCCGAGCGGTCGCCCAATTGCCTGCTGGCGCACAGGATGCCCGCGTCGAAACCCCAGACAACCCGGAGAACTTGCCGGCACAGGTCCAGCCAAGCGGCGGGGTCGAGCCGCATCGCGAGCGGGGGACGCCGTTGATCCCGTCGATTCCGGACGCCACCAAGGCTGCGGCTCGCTGGATTCGGCCCTTGGTGCCGCCGTTCGTCGCGCGGGTGATCGACAACACGAGTCAACCGCTGCGCACCGCGCGTCAGGTGTTCGAAGAGGTCGAGGAGATCACGTTTTCGCTCAAGCGCACCCGCAAGGTGACGGTCAACTCCGAGACTTCCGACACCAGCGACCAGCCGCCGCGCCAATCCGCGGCTGCCGAAACTACCTCGCCCACCGGGGGGGTCGAATCGTCGCGCGAAGACCGCGGCCACGGGACCTACAACCAGCCCTCCCACCGGGCTTACAACCAGGTAGGTGGCCACCAGCAGTACTCATCGTTGCAGCGCGTAGCCGCCAAAGATGTGGGGGGCCTGTCGCTGGGGTCGGCAGAGCGCGACAGCAAGCCCGAGTTGACGGAGCGAGATGGACCGCGTGAACTGCGTTCGCCCGAAGGCCCGCGCTAACTACCGCCCCCGCAATAAGATCAGCCTGTTCCTCGCGGACCCAGCGCCCCAACCACTTTCGCTGTGTAGCCCAGCAGACCTGCGGCCAGGTTAGGTGACGGCCAGCTCAAGACGCTCAAGGCGGCGCACCAGGATGCTCGGCATCCACCGGCCGACGCCGGCTGCTTCGATCTCCGAGGTGCGATCGAGCAGCAGGCGCAAGACGATCAGGGCCTCTAAGCGCGCCAGCGCGGCGCCGACACAGAAGTGTGCTCCCTTCCCAAAACTGATGTGCCCCTAAACTTCAGTGCGATCGAGGCGGAACTCACCGGGCGTCTCGAAGTGAGCCGGATCCCGGTTGGCCGCCCCACCCGCGTTCACCACATGATGGTGAGCTGTCTACTCGTCGCCGAAGGCTGCGTAGAGGTCGGGCAAAAAACGCGCGAGGTGATTCATCTCCTGCGCACAGTGCACCAGCAGATTGCGGGCGGTGGCTTCCGAGGTGCCAAGTACCCGCGACGCGATGGGACGCACTGCCCGCGACGCCACGCCGGGGGCGTTGCGCACCGCGATGTGCGGTCCGCCCATCCAGAACCGTGACCGCATCACGGCCCCGCCTTGCGTCGACCGGATGTGGTGGATGAACCATCCGGCGTCCACCGGGGCGTCACCTGAGCCCAGCCGTGCACAGATCGACACCGCATCGTCGCTGTCGGGGGGACAGCCCATGGCCGCCGGTGCGACGAATTGGATTGCGCCATGGAGCATCGTCGAGCCGATGTACTCGCTGATCATCGACCAGCGGCCGATGTAACGCTGGTCGCCCTTCCGGCCGGCGTCGTCGCCGTCCTTCCACGCGGCCGATAGGTGCGCTCGGGGATGCCACAGCTTGTAGCGGCGGGTGTCGCAACCGTGCCAGCCGAACCACCATGGCCACATCGCAGGGGTGACCCCGGGCATGTCGGTGCGTACCGATACCTGGAAGCTGCCGTCTTCGAGGATTCCGTAGCCGTTTTCGGTCTGCTGGTACCCCTCGTCGGCGACGCTGGCGGCGTCGTCGAACGCCAACAATGCCATCCCGCCTTGCGGGCCATGCTGTAGTGCCTGGACGACATGCTGTGGAAGCGGGGCCATCTCGGGCTTGAAGAACTTGCCGAACGGCGTATTCGCGTCGTCGTTGCGGTAGCCGAGGTAAAGGTCGCTCGCCATCAGAGTCGTCCCATCCAACTGTTGAACAAACCATCGGGGTCATAGGCGGCGCGCACCTTGTCGAGTCGGGCCATTGCCTCGTCGGTGGCGAACTTCGCCGGACGCTGGCCGAGGTTCTCGTCGGCGAGCTGGATGCCGGTGGCCAGATGGGCCATCGCGGCCATGTTGGACCGCGCCCAATCGCCGTACTTGTCGTCGTCGGCGGCATCCTTCCACGAGCCGTAGAGCGCCAAATAGATCTCGTCTTCCACGCTGTAGGCCATGTCTTGGCGGGGTGGGGACGGCCCCCAGTTCAGCCAGAGGAAGTGCGACGGGTGCGGCGGCATCGTGTCGAGGATCGTCCGGATGCCCGGCAGCAGCTCGTCAGCCGACGCCGATGTCCACATGTTGTCCGCCGTGTAGCGGTGGTCGCCCAGGTAGTGGGTCATCACGACGTCATACCAGATGGGCAAATCTGTTGGCATGTAGGGGTTTTTGATGACCGCCTGGTCGGCGACCGGGCAGGTGCCAAACACTGCGAGGGCCTTCTCGGCTTCCTCCTCGGAGTCGGCGAACGCCGGCGACGCGCATACGATGGCCGGGATGTCGAGGCCCATCTCTGGGACACTGCGGGTCGGCGAGCATCTGCATCTCGACGCGACGGTCCACTTCGGCACTGACGCTGCGCGCCCAGGTGTAAACCTCGTCGGCGAGGTCGAACGGGTAGATGTACAAGCTGGTGCCGCAGACGGCCGGGCGCGGATACAGCTTCAGGTAGAACGACGTGACCACGGCGAAAAAGCCCGGGCCGGCGCCGCGGGCAGCCCAGTAAGATCGCGATGATTGTCTGCGTCGCAATGGATCTGCTCGCCGTCGGCGGTGATAACGTCCAGGCCGACGACACTCTCGCAAGCGGGGCCGAGGACCCGGCTGTTCCAGCCGTACCCGCCCTGCAACAGATAACCGCCGACGCAGACGCCTTTGCAGTGGCCGCCGGGGAAGAACAGGCCCTGCGCCTCCAGGTCGGCCATGAGCACACTGCCGCCCTTGCCCGGACCGACGGCGGCGAGGCCCTTCTCAGCGTCGATCGCGGCGTGATCGAGGCGGCTGACGTCGAGCAGAACGGCGCCGTCGCGGAGATGGCTGGCCGCGAAGCTGTGTCCACCCGAAACGATGCTGACCTGATGGCCGTTGGCCTTGGCATAGCGGATGCCCGCGATGATGTCGTCGGCATCGACGGCCTGCACAATCACCTCGGGGTAGCGCTCGGGCGCTCGTTGATGCCAAACAGTTCCGCGGCGTGCCACTTCGTACCCGTCATCGCCGCGGAAGTAGTGCCGCCCGGTAGGTAGCGCGCTCACCGACAGCTCCTTTGATCCGCATTCCGGGCCTTTGTGATCCGCGATACGGAACACTATAGTGTAATTGTGCCGCCCATGGGGGAAAATTTGCCAACGAGTCGCGACGAGGGCATCCAGGTGTTACGTCGCGCCGCCGCCGCGCTGGACGAGATCGCCGCCGAGCCGGGACGGCTACGTCTCGTCGACCTCGGTGAGCGGCTTGGGCTGGCCAAGTCGACGGCTCGCCGCTTGCTGGTAGGCCTGGTCGAGGTCGGTTTGGCCAGCGTCGATTCACAGGGCCGTTTTTCTCTTGGCGAGCGGTTGCTGGGTTTCGGGAGGGCCGACGCAGCGCACATCTCGGCAATCTTCCGCCCGACGATCGAGCGGGTCGCACGTGCAACCGACGGCGAGACGGTCGACCTGTCGATACTGCGTGGCCAGCGCATGTGGTTCGTCGACCAGATCGAATCGTCGCACCGCCTCCGGGCGGTCTCGGCTATCGGCGTCCGATTCCCGTTAGAGTCGACCGCCAACGGAAAAGCGGCCCTCGCGGCCCTCGACGACGCTGACGCACAGGTCGCGATCTCCCGATTCAGCCCTGAAGTCGCCGACAGGCTGCGCCGCGGGACCGCCGAGATCCGGCGCACCGGCATCGCTTTCGACCGCGACGAACACACCCCAGGGATTTCGGCGGCCGCCATCGCGCGACGAGCCGCGGGCGACAACGTGGTCGCGATCTCGGTGCCGGCGCCCACCGAGCGCTTTCGCGAGAAGGAGCAGCGCATCATCGCAGCGTTGCGCACGGCAGCCGACTCGCCGGCCTGGACGCGTTGACGACGGCGCGAAGAAACGGTGAACAAGCAGGCCCTCGTCACCTCGATGAAGTCGCCGCGCGGCACCCCAGGTACATCCAGCGCGACGACTGGATGCCTTAGATGGCGCTGATGACGATCGTCAACCTCATTGCGATTTGCTTGTCGGGCAAGTGGGCGGTTGCTACGCTGCGGGATTTTCACCGTCAGTACGCGCAGGGCATAAATTCAGTCTTCGCGGCCAGCGAAGCAGGCCTGCCCGGTGTTCTCGACGGCAATGAGAAACCCGGAGCCACGTCAAGTCGGCGAGTTGCCCGAGTCGTTGCGGATCCGTCGGCCCGGTCCTCGCGGTTTCGCGAGCGCCGGCAGCGTAGCGACCTGGGAGTGGCATTGGCGTACAGGGCCATTGGGACATCATCGCGTGGCAACCTGTTGGCCAGATTTGGTTAAAGTCCCGTTGGCCCCGAACGGATGCATGCTCACCCCCACTTTGGGACAATTACGCGGTTATGAGACTCGTACCGGTGCTGGCAAGTGTCGCCGTGGTGATCGGCACGGCCGCCCCGGCTTACGCCGACGTTGACGGCAACGATCAAGTCTTCCTCTCCGCACTCAAACAAGCCGGCATTACTTATCAGGACCCCGACCGCGCGGTAGAGGTCGGAAAAAAGGTGTGCAGTTTAGCCGACAATGGAATGACTGGCGCGGAAATCGTCAAGCACCTGCAGGACCTCAACCCGGGGTTCCAGGGCGACGGCGCCGCCAAGTTCGCAGCAATCGCGGACACCGCGTACTGTCCCAAATCCCTGACCGGCGAGGTTCAAGGCCGAGCCCCGGAGAGCGGCGGCTCGTAGCGGGGTGGCGCGCTGACCAACGTTCGGCCGAAGGGCCGACAGGGACAACACGCTGATGGCCATGTGCGTCGACCCCGGCCCGCTGACCTGGGGTGCTGTGGTTCTTGCCTGCGTGTCCCCATACGTGATCGATGCCGACAACTGCACCCTCCAAGTCGCCCAACGACATTTCGAAAAAAAGGCAACGCGCTGCAGGCGCGGAAGTTGATCGCCATGACGGGCTCGTCTGCTGGGATGCTCGACACATAAGACGCGCCTTGCGATCCGGTGACGAACGCGGGCGGAACGCTCAGTTTGGTGATGCCGTCGGCGGCATAGAAGTCCAGCTGTTGCCGGTGCCCCACGTCGAAGACGACCGTCACCGCCCATGCGGCAACCCACGGAATCCATCAGCGGACCAAGTTCACGGCGTGATCATTTCGGTCACGACCTGCATAGTCGTACTCCCCGATTCGACTGTGGCACGCCATAGTGGCGCCCACATCCTTCATGCCGAGGTTGATTCGGACCAATTTCCTTCATTTTTTCGTCCGTCAATCGCCGACTCCCATGCTGAAGACGCTGAATGCAATGTGTCCGAGCCAGTCACCACGGCCACCGGACCACACGGCCAGCCCGATCCATCATTTGGAAGGAAGTTCATCGATGAACCACACCGTGTCGTTGATGCCAGATGCAGCGTTCGATGCGACCGTGGCGCTTGACGAACTGCTCGCCGACGTCGGGTTGTCGGTTGCCGATGCCGGGGGGCGAGTGACCTTTGCCGGCCAGGATCCGATCATCCCGGCCCGTCACCGGTTGGGCGCCGCAATCGGCATCCCGATGATGGGCAACGCGGTGGCAGCGGCGGCAATGCACCGCCAGCGTGGCGGCCCAGGCCAGGATCTCCACCTGGATTTGCGCCAAGCGGTGCACCACATCAACCCCAGCTACGCGTGGGAGCCGACGCTGGCCGGCGAATTTCCGTCGATTGCATTGGTGTTGGACAACCCTTTCGCGCTGATTCCCTACCGAACCCGCGACGGACGTACCGTGATGGCCTCGGCGGTGTACCCGCATCAGGCGGCCAAATGGTGCCGGTTCCTTGATGTGCCACCCGATTTCGGCAAAGTCGCCAAGGCGTTCGCCGGCCGGGATGCCTTCGAGCTGGAAGAGGCCGCCAATGCCGTCGGGTTGCCGGCGTGTGTGGCCCGCAGCCCTGAAGAATGGCTAACCCATCCGCATGGGGCACTGCTTGCCAGTCAGCCCGTCATCGGATTGACCCGCATCGGCGACGCCCCGCCGCGCGAGCTCGGCACCTCCGATCAGCCATTCGGCGGGGTGCGGGTGTTGTCGTTCACCCATGCCGTGGCCGGGCCCACCGTGGGACGCGTCCTAGCCGAACAGGGCGCCGATGTCCTCGGCGCGACCCGGCCCAATGATTTCGAACACGACTGGGTCTACTTCGAAGCCAATGTCGGATCCCGCAGCGCCTGGCTGGATTTGACCAAGGAGACCGGTAAGGCCAACGTCGATCGACTGTTGCGCGACGCCCATGTCGTGGTGAACAACCATCGCGACCTCAAACTGGAGAAACTGGGCATCGATCCCCACGAACTCGCCCGCACCCACCCTGGGCTGGTGCACGTCTCGGTCACCTGCTACGGATCGACCGGACCGTGGGCGCACCGCGGCGGTTTCGACATGAACGGGTCGGCAGCCTCCGGGCTGATGGTCATCGAAGGCGGATCCGACAACCCCAAACTGCCTCCCACCGGGTTGATCAACGACTTCATCACCGGCTACATGGGCGCTTTGGGCGCGGCGGCCGGACTGATCAAACAACAAACCGAAGGTGGCAGCTGGCACGTCACCGTCAACCTCACCCGCAACGCTATGTGGTACCAGACTCTCGGCCTGGTCGATCCCGCCGACGCCGGCTGCGACGACGAGCACACGATCGGCGAACCGGCAGCCTATGACACCGACAGCCCCATGGGTCGCGTCCACATGCTGGCTCCGCCCGTCACTTTCAAACACACTCCGCCCCGCTGGCCGGACCCAATCTTGGTTCCCCGCGGATCAAGCCGCCCCGAGTGGACCAGCATCGACGGCCGGACGACAGCCTCAGCATGAATTTTGTTGGCGCAAGCGCATACCGCGGCCGGTTAACCGAGTGACAATTAGCCTTGTGGGCGATGGCGTAGACGAGCTTGATGTCGCGTTGCTGGATGCGCTTCACGTCAATCCGCAGGTCAGCTTCGAAGAGCTCGGCAGGGTTCTCGATGTTTCGCCGGTGACTGCGGCACGACGGTGGCGCCGTCTGGTATCCACGGGGCGAGCATGGGTCTCCTCAGCAATCGGTCCCCGGTTGCCGGTGAAGGCTGCGCTGTTTGAAGCCGAGTGTCAACCCGGCGCCGCATCATCGGTGGCCAACGAATTCGCCTCCATGCCACAGGTTTTCAGCGTCAACATCACGACGGGCAGAGATAACATCTATGCCTTGCTGGTGGCGGCGGACCAACCACTGCTGTCCGAATTAATCGTGGATGTGCTTCCCGCAGTCGCGGGACTACTCCGCGTACAGTCGGCACTGATTACCGAGTTGTTCAGCGGAACCCGCTGGCGGCTAGGTGGTCTCAGCTCAGGGCAAGTGCGCGCGGTGACGCCCGATCCGACCACAAGTGCGCAAGCACATGAATTCGACGAGTTTGACCGCGAGTTGTTCTTGGCGTTGCAACGTGATGGGCGGCTCAGCTGCCGGGATCTGGCGGCGGCGGTCGGCCAGTCGGAGCCGGCGGTCCGTCGCCGCAGAGATCTTCTGACCCGCTCGGGATTGCTGGCATTCCGGACCGATTTCGCCCGTGTGGAGGCCGGTTGGCTGACCGGCGTCGCGCTCAAGCTTCGGGTCACCGGGTCGCCGGTGGCCGCAGTGGGACGCACGCTTGTTCAATATCCCGAGACCCGGTTCTGCGTTGCGACCGTGGGTGCCGGGGCGGCAAACCTTTTCGTCACAATGCAGCTACACAAGCTGTCCTCACTCGACGGGGTGATTCCTCGGCTGCTAGCCGAATACCCCGGGGTGGCAGTGCTCGACACACGCGTAGTGTTGCGCTCCGTCAAATCTTGGGGGCGGCTACTGGGACCGGACGGCCACGCGCGGGAGATAGTCCCTGTGGACCTGTGGGCCCCTGCCAAGGCATAGGACCGACGTTATCGGACCAAGTTCACCGCGTGCTCGGTTTTGGCGCCGGACGGAATTGCCCCACTCCTTCGATGACGCCTGACGCTGCGCGAGCACGCGGGCCAATGTAGCTGGAGCGAGAAAACCTCACGCTCCGAAGACGTTTGGCTGACGTCAAGTTGGTGGGAGTTGGCAACGGCCGCGGTCCCCCTCGGGACCTCGGCCGTGCCAAGTTCCTGATCCCCACTCAACAGGTCACCGCGGCGGACCCGAACAGCTGACCCCACTCGAGGCGGGCCGCCGACTGCGCATCGGTGAAGCTGGGTGTCTTCTCGCCATCGCCCGCCAGATGGACAAGCGCCCAAGCCATCGCGAATACCGGAACCTTGTGACGTTGCGCCGCACTGTGCAATTCATCGAAAGCGGCGTGCGAAGGGCATCGGCGAAGGCCAATGAGAATGCCCCGCGCGGTGTCGAGAATGCGACCAGAGTTCGGGCCACACGAAGTCTGGGCGGGAACCCAGTCCGCCATCATGCTGTAGATACCTCCTGTTGCGCCCTAACAAAACCCGCTACCCACATAGCGGAGCAAGGATCGGTGCGAGTACGCACACCTCGCAACGTGGTCTTCGATAGCGCACTGTGCCATGATTTGTGGATCGGCCCTGTTGTGCCAGATTCTCGTCCACATCGGTATGCACCTGTGACCGTTTCGGGACCGACCAGTTGCCACCTTACGAGCAGCCCATCCTGGCCGATTGACCCCTTAATTGGTGACTGAGGACTCTGTGCTGCCAAGCACCGGGCGCGCACAGTGAAGGACCATGCTGGGTTCGCTACTCGACGTTTTTCGCCTCCGCCAGTACTTCAACGCGATAACCCGCGCCCGGGAGTGGGTGCAGGGATTGCAGCAAGACGCCGGATTTCTGACGGACGCTGCTCGGGCTGCGCTGCGCCTGCCGGCCGGTGAGGCACGTGCCCAGAACCAACAACTGTTTCCCCCGGCAGAGCCGTACGCCACCAGTGTCATGAACGGTCAGCGGATCGCGCTGGCGGCAACAGGCGGAAGCGGCGCGATGGCCTCGCTGGTGGGCGCCGCGCGCGCTCTGGAGGAAGCCGGTCTGCGTCCGTCTGTCATTTCGCTGTGCTCGGGCTCGGCATTGTTTGGGTTTCCTTTGGCGGCCGGGATCAGCGCCGAGAAGGTGGCGGCTTTCACCTTGGGGCTGCTGCCACAGGACTACGTCGACTTGGACTGGGGCCGGCTGCTCGGGCTGGCGCTGACGGCCGGGCGCGGGTTTGCCGGCATCATCGAAGGCGACGCGATCGAAGACACATACCGACGTCTAGTCGGCGATATGACGCTGGGCGATATGCCCATTCCGGCGTACGCGCCGATATGGAACGTCGAGCAGAATCGGGTTGAATTCATCGGTCCCCGAACGTATCCGGAGCTTCCGGTGGCGCGCGCCGTCCACATGGCGATCGCCTTGCCGCTGTTCATCCAGCCCGTCGAGTTCGGCGGGTTTCACTGGTGCGACGGTGGGATCGTGGACATCTTTCCGGTCCACCCACTCCTGGACATCGAGCAGCCCTGTGACGTCACGCTGGCGATCAACGGCTTCTATCCCCCGGGATTTCAGGGCGAAGACGCCACCGGCTGGGAGTATCGCCGCGCCAGCATTCTATATATCGCGAGCCAGGTACGTACTTGCCAGCAAGTCGAGCTTGCCCGTGAGAACCTGGCCGGGTTGCGCGCCGCGTCGAAAGTGCTCATGATCGAGCCGGTTCCTTACGAGACCGTGCAGGGTCTTGGCTTCTACCGCCAATTCCTCAGCACCCGCGACTGGGCCGGATTCATGCAGGCCGGGCGTGTCGAGGCGCGTCGGGCGCTGGCGCCAACCGAGCCGAATGCGCTCGCGTAGAACGCAAGGCGATTAGGCCAGCCGAAATCACACTTCGTCAGCTGTGGCCCCGAATCAGTTTGCGAGCGCCAGCACTTCGTCGAAGCCGGCGACGATAGCGTCATAGAAGACGTCGTAGTCAGGTATCGCAGCGGTGTCGACGTTGATGCCCAGAGCGCAGGTGTCGACGTAGGTGAGCAGTGTGACATTGACCGACGAGCCAATCGTCGGACCGAACGCGTATTGCGCGCGCACCGGGGCGCCGCCCAGGAAGACCGGCACCGGGACACCCGGCACATCGCTGGCCAGGAAATCGACGTGGCGCAGGACCGAACCGATGTACCACCGCGGCATCAGGTTTAGAGCGCCGGCAATCATCTGCGTGTAGGGCATGGATCTTTCATCGCGTACCGCGCCGGTGCGCTGGTGTATTGCCCTGATTCGTGCTGCCGGGTCGGCCTCGCCCACGGGGACGTCAAAGCGCATCAGCGTGATCCGGTTTCCGCCCATGTCATCGGCCTTTGTCCGCAGGCTGATCGGCATCGTGAGGTGCAGGTCGCCGACCGCGGCGCCGTGTTTCTCGTGGTATCGGCGTAATCCACCGGCCACCCCGGCGACAAACGCGTCGTTCAGCGCCCCACCGCAGCGGTGCGCCGCTCGCCGCAGTAGCGGCATCGGCACCTGGTGCACCCCGAGACGCCGGATCATGCCGCGGTCGGTTACCAGCGGAGATCCGGTCCGACCTATCGGCCGAACGGTCCGGTAGACCGACGCCGCGGTGGCCGCTGCCGATCGGACCGTCGCGACAGGCCGCCGAACACTGTCGTACACCAGTCGCGGTGCCCACTTGACCACGCCCGTCAAGGCGTTAGCAAGCAAGCCGGTGTCGTAGCGCCAGGTGTCGCGGTAGCCGCTAAGCCACGACGACCTGGATACCTCTGGCTCGGGCGGCAGCGGCTCATGCTCATACAGCTCTTCGGAAAGGTTGAACAGGTTCATCGCGATCTGGACGCCGCCGATTCCATCGGTGAGGGCGTGGTGGAACTTGCAGACCATGGCGGCGCCGCCGTTTTCCAGGCCATCGATCAGCGTTGTCTCCCAGAGGGGCCGGGCCCGGTCGAAATCCTGCATCTCGGCCAATCGAGCCATCTCGAGTACATCATCGAGCGTGCCAGCCCCGGGGGCGGCGGCTCGCCGGATGTGGTAATCCAGGTCGAAGTCCGGGTCATACTCCCACCGGGGCGGGGCAGGCGGCGGCGACGCCACCACCCGCTGCCGAAACATGGGCAGTTTGCGGCTGATCAGGTCGAATCGTTCGCGCACCTCATCCCAGTCCGGGGATCGATCCAGCAATACGACGCTGACCACGGTTGATCGCAGCCGCGGATCACTTTCCATCGCCCATGTGAAGGCGTCGCTGTTGCGCATGAATGCAGTCATGGTGTGCTCCAGGCACAAACCTACGACTGGTGGCGGGCAAGGTCAGCAGATTATTGGCACCCAATGACTTTGGTCCTTACAGATCGTGCCATTCGTCGACTGGATGGAACTTCCCAGCGCGGCCTTGGGGCCTGCTGGCTTCCGTACGGTGGCCCACGACCTGATGGAGCCCCGGCAGATGGCTATGACGCGTTGGCGTCAGCGAACTCGCAGAATGCGGTGTAGGCCCGAGCGCCGTAGATAGTGGCAGGACCGCCATGCATGAGGATGGTGACACCGATGGCCTCAGCGGCTTCCTCCGCTGTGGCACCGGCACGTGCAGCTGCCTGGGCATGCGATGCGATGCACCCATCGCAACCCTGCACAACCCCGATCGCCATCGCCATCAACTCTTTGACCTTGCGGCTGAGCGCTCCGTCGGTAAGGGCGGCGCCGCTCAGGGCCGCAAACCCCTTGTAGACCTCGGGGATCTGCTTGCGCAGCGCGCGATGCTGCGGCAGTAGGTTTTCAAGGATCTCGTGATGATGCTGCTGGTCTGACATAGCCACATCATATACCCCTACGGGTATAGGCCACTACCGCCTGGACCGTTTTAAACGTCGCTTCTGCGGCTATTCGCCAGCGGTCACCGCCGAACTGCGTTTCAGGGAGTCAATAGCCGCTTGTAGCTTGCCCGTGACCTCCTCGGCGACCGGGCGCAGTTCCGGCTCGCCGGTGACCTCCACCAGCAGACCGGGGTTCATTGCTTCGACGAGCACCGTGCCGGCGTGGTCAGGGTCGGCGCGTACGACGACGTTGCACGGCAGCAACAAGCCGATCTGGCGATTTGCCTCCACCGCGCGATGCGCCAGCGGCGGGTTGCAGGCGCCGAGGATCAGATAGTCCTCCATGTCCTGACCGATTTTGGCCTTCAGCGTGGCCTTCACGTCGATTTCGGTCAGTACGCCAAACCCCTGCTCCGCGAGCGCCTCGCGGGTCCGCGCGACCGCGTCTTCGAAGGAGGTATGCAGCGGCGTCGAGATCGCGATATTCATAACGACTTCTTCCTTTCTTGCTCAAATCCCCCCACTCAGGCCAGCGCCAGGAACAGCTTCTCCAGCTCGGCTTCGCTCAGCGGTGCCGTGCCGTCGGCTGTGGTGCCGGTGACACATTCCTTCAATCCGGTCGCCACGATCTTGAACCCGGCACGGTCGAGAGCGCGCGAAACCGCGGCCAGCTGGGTGACGACCTCCTTGCAGTCGCGGCCCTGCTCGATCATCGAGATCACCCCGGCAAGTTGTCCCTGGGCGCGGCGCAGCCGGTTGAGCACCGCGGCGATGCTGTCTTGATCACCAATCACTGGATCCTCCGTCTCGTTTCCATACCTCACCATAGTACCCAGGGGGGTATGAATCGGGTATAACGGAATATACCCCACTGGGTATCAGTTGTCAGAAGATGGACCCAGCCGAAAGGAAGAAAGGTGACCACAATCAGCCTCACGCATGAGACGTTCAAATCAACCATTGTCGATAATCCACTTGTGCTGGTTGACTTTTGGGCTGCGTACTGCCGGCCTTGTCAGGCCTTCGCGCCGATTTACGACCGATCGGCGCGGCTGCACCCCGATGTCGTGCACGCCAAAGTCGACACCCAAGCCGAGCCCGAGTTGGCTGCCACGCTGGGCATCCGGTCGGTTCCGACCATCATGGCTTTCCGCGACGGCGTGCTGGTTTACAGCCAAGCCGGTGCGATGCCCCCGGTCGTGCTGGAGGACCTGATCACCCAGGTGAAATCGCTGGACATGAACGCCGTACGCGCCAAAATTGCCACTCGTAAGGCAACCGCAGACCGATGACCAACTTCAAGGACGAAAACCCGGCGATCAGCCTGGTCTCACAGGATGGCTTTGAAGTCCTTCGCCCTGGCAATGTCGTCCCAGTCGACGTCGAGCTCGAGCAGAATTTCTTCGGTGTGCTGCCCGTGTTCTGGGGCGCGCGCGGGAGCCGGCGGCGTTTCGTTGAATTGAACGGGCGCGGCGACGATCCGATATTTCTCGCCATCGTCGTCGACGTTTGTCACCACGTACCCATTGGGTTCGACTTGCGGGTCGTTGAGGGTCTCCCGCGGCGTCGCCAGGGCGCCCCACACGCCGGGCTCGTCTTCGAGGACCTTCTGCCAGTGCGCGAGGTCACGGCTGGCAAATGCATTCGCCACGATCTCGGTCGCCGCTGCTGCGTTGGCTATCAGGTTGCTCGACGGTACGAATCGCTCGTCGGTGGCCAACTCCGCCAGACCCATGCGTTTGCAGAAGCCGGCCCAGAATTTGTCGGGCTGCAAGAAAACCAGCTGAATCCACCTGCCGTCTTTGGTCTTGTACCTGTTCACAAGTGGATTGATGGCCAACCCAGGCGGTGCGCCCGGAATGCCGTCGATATCGAAGAAATCGGCTGCTGAAATCGATGGCGCGATGGCCCACATCGCCTGGGCCAACAGCGAGGAGTCGACAATCGTGGGCTCACCGCTCCGTTCCCGGTGGAACAAGGCAGCGCACACACCACCGGCCAGCGTTGCTCCGCCCTGCAGGTCACCGAATCCGGGACCCTGGACAGCGGGCGTTTCGGACCCGAACGGCGTGAGCGTGTACGCGACCCCGCCACGCGCCAGGTACGTAGCCGCGTCGAATCCGCCGCGATCCCGATCCGGGCCGCGGACCCCCAGCCCGGTGCCACGCGCGATGACGATCTTGGGGTTGAACGCGCGGATGTCTTCGACAGTCAACCGGGCCCGCTCGAGTGCGCCGGGCAGCCAATTGGTCAGGAACACATCCGCACTGGCCAACAGCCGGCCGAACAAGTCGCGGCCCATTTCGGATTTGATGTCGATGGCGATGCTGCGCTTGCCGCGGTTGCCCAACTCGAGGATGAAGTCTGCGTCCGGGCGGGCCGCCTCGCGGGTGAAACCGCCGACGACCAGGGCGCGTCCGGGATCACCCGAGGCGACCCCTTCCACCTTGATCACGTCGGCGCCCCAGTCCGATAGGACGGCACCGGCTGACGGTACGTAGGTCCACGACGCCAACTCGACCACCCGGACACCGCTGAGCACACCAGCCATCGCCAATCCCCTCGGTCCTCACCATTTCTTGCTATTTTAGATATTCTAGCTACTGTAAGGGATACTGATAGCCCGGCTGCAGCCACGCGCGGTTTTTGTGGAAGAGATGCGATGGAGCCGACCGTTGGTCCGATCCGGATCCCCAATGCGTGAGTGCGTGGCGTTTCACAGCTCAGGTCAGCGGCCGCCGGACACTGCGCGGACGCACGATCCCGCGTCGTCCCCTTCGTCCCGCCTTCCCGAACGCTTCGAATGCTCTACCGCTGGTGCCACCGATCCGACAATACGCCGAAATCCACGGAGTGCCGGCAGCTGCGATAGCGAAAGGCTTTGGGCCCCAATGTGGGTCGTTGATGTAAGCACAAAAAAACAAAGGATTGGCGATGGGCAGGGTAACGGGCAAGGTGGCCGCGATCAGCGGGGCCGCGCGCGGTCAGGGACGCTCGCATGCGCGAATGCTGGCCGCGGAAGGCGCGGACATCATTGCGGTGGATCTGTGCGCAGACATCGAAACCAATGAATATCCACTGGCCCGGCCCGAAGATCTGGACGAGACGGCGCGGCTGGTCGAGAAGGAGGGGCAGCGCGCGTTCACCGCGATTGCCGACGTTCGCGACCGGGTGGCGCTGTCCAGAGCGATCGACGAGGGTGTTGCCGAGCTCGGGCATCTCGACATCGTGATCGCTAACGCCGGCATCTGTCCGCTCACAGCGGGCCTGCCGCCGAAGGCCTTCGCCGACGCTGTGGACGTGGACCTGGTCGGCGTGCTCAACCTCGTGCATGCGAGCCTCAAACATCTGCAAGCCGGCGCGTCGATCATAGTGATCGGGTCTAACGCGGCATTCATGTCGTCGATGAACACCACCGGCATCGACGGCGGTCCCGGTGGAGCCGGCTACGCGTTCGCGAAACTCGCTGCCGCGCACTACGTCAACGACTTTGCCTTGGCGCTGGCTCCGTTCTCCATCCGGATGAATGCGGTGCACCCGACGAACGTCAACACCGACATGTTGCACAGTGCGCCGATGTACCGCGCCTTCCGGCCCGACTTGAAGAGCCCGACCCGCCAGGACGCCGAACCGGTTTTCCCGGTAGTTCAGGCAATGCCGATCCCCTACGTCGAACCCGAGGACATCAGCGAGGCCGTGGTGTTCCTCGCCTCCGACGCGGCACGCTACATCACCGGACAGCAGTTGCGCGTGGACGCCGGTGGCTTCCTCAAGGTCAAGCCCTGGTCGGGCGCGTGACGGCGGTGACACCAATCGGAGCTGCCCCGCAAGGGAAATGGAGGAACGCAGTGAACGACGGCCACTCTCCAGACGTTCAGCGTCGCCTCTATGCGCTGATGGTGCTGATGAAGGCGGCCGACGATCGGTTGTCCAAGGGCATCGGCACCGGGGAGTTCATGTGCGTGTACTGGCCGTCGCGCGGTCAGGAGGCCATTGCCGCCGCGATGGGTGTTTCGCTGCGCCCCGACGACCAGTTGGTGACGACCTACCGCGGACTGCACGATCTCATCGGCAAGGGGGTCCCGCTCGAGGAGATCTACGGCGAGATGATGGGACGCACCGTCGGCGCCAGCCGCGGCAAGGGCGGCACCATGCACATCGCCAAACCCGACAAGGGCGTGATGCTCTCGACCGGAATCGTCGGAGCCGGACCGCCGGTGGCCGTCGGGCTGGCGATGGCCGCCAAGCGCAAAGGCCTCGACCGCGTCACGGTGGTCAGCTTCGGGGACGGCGCCACCAACACCGGCTCGTTTCATGAGGCGGCGAACATGGCCGCGCTGTGGGATCTGCCGATGGTGTTCGTGTGCCAGAACAATCTCTACGCGGAGATGACGCCGACCGCCGACACCATGAAGCTCGAACACGTCGCCGATCGGGCTGCCGGATACGGCATGCCTGGCGTTCGGGTCGACGGCAACGACCCGCTGGCCGTGAAATCCGCGCTCGACGAAGCGCTACGGCGGGCGCGCGACGGCGCCGGGCCCACCTTCATCGAGTGCGTGACTTTCCGCTTCCGCGGCCACTACTTCGGTGACCGGATGCCTTACATACCCAAGGATCAACTGGCCGCAGCGATGGCAGCCGACCCGGTGCCGCGGTTCCGCAACCACCTCGCCGAAACAGGCATCTGCGATGAGGATGAGCTCAAGCGCATCGAAGACGAGGCTCTTGCGACGGTGGAAACGGCGTTGAAAACCGTCATGGGCGCGGATTCCCCGTCGATCGACGAACTCGACCAAGACGTGTACGCAACCCCGATCAAGTTCCCGGTGTGAGGAAGGCCCCACCTGGAGGAAAAAAGAGGCCATGGACGAAAAAGAGATGACGATGCGCGAGGCGCTGAACCTCGCACTGGATGAGGCGCTGCAGGCCGACGAGAGAGTGTTTTTGCTCGGTGAAGACATCGCCGATCCCGGCGCGTCGGGCCCGACCGCGGGATTGTCGACGAAGTACGGCCATGACCGGGTCTTGGATACACCGATCTCGGAGGCCGCAATCGTTGGTGCGGCGATCGGCGCCGCGATCGACGGGCTGCTGCCGGTGGCCGAGATCATGATCATGGATTTCATCGGCATCGCTGCCGACCAGCTGATCAACAACGCCGCCAAACTGCGGTTCATGACCGCCGGGCGCACCACGGCGCCGATCACCATCCGTACCCAGGTGTACGGCGGGTTGGCCACCGGTGCCACGCACTCGCAGAGCCTGGAGGCATGGTTCATGCACATCCCCGGGATGAAGGTGATCGTGCCCTCCACCCCGCGCGACGGCAAAGGGCTACTGACAGCGGCGATCTTCGATGAGGACCCCTGCCTGTTCATCGAGACCATCCGGCTGCAAAGCAAGAAGGGACCTGTTCCCGTCGATCCCGGGTTCTCAATCCCCCTCGGCCAGGCCGACATCAAGCGGCCCGGCACCGACGTGAGCCTGATCAGCTACGGACGCAGCGTTCACGACGCACTCACGGCGGCGGCCACATTGGCCGAACAAGGCGTGAGTGCCGAGGTCGTCGATCTACGAACCCTTGTTCCACTCGACGTCGAAACCATCGTTGAATCCGCCCGCCGTACCCGACGAGCCGTAATCGTCCACGACGCGGTGCAATTCGCCGGACCGGGAGCAGAGATCGCAGCGATCCTGCAGTCCGAACTGTTCGGCGAACTGGCCGCACCCGTCGAGCGGGTCGGCGCCCGGTTCGTCCCCAACCCCGCCGCGGCCGCGCTCGAGGCGCAAGTGTACCCCTCGCCGGCACGGATCGTTGCGGCTGCGCAGCGAAGCCTGGAGAAGGCGGGAGCCCATGGCTGAATTCATCATTCGCATTCCACGGGTGTCGGTGGCCGTCTCGGAAGCCGAGCTCACCGACCTTCTTGTCGATGCCGGCGAGCATGTCGAAGAGGGCACGCCGATCTACGTGATCGCCACAGAGAAGGTGGAACAGGAAATCGAAGCAGGAGCCTCGGGCACCGTGCAATGGACAGGCCAGGTTGGGATCACCTACGACATCGGCGCCGAAATCGGCGTCATCTCGTCATAACGGAAGGTATCGAAAGGTAAAGCCATATGGATCTCAACGAGACCCGCGAGAGAATCATCTACGAAAAAGAAGGCCCGATCGCTCGCGTCACGCTCAACTGGCCCGAGAAAGCCAACGCGCAGGACCAGAAGCTGGTCGAAGAAGTCGACGCTGCGCTGCTGGACGCGGACCGTGATTACGACATCAAAGTGCTGATCCTGAAGGCCAACGGCAAAGGCTTCTGCTCGGGACACGCCATCGGCAACAACGCAGTCGACTACCCGGCGTTCGTCGAGGGCGCAAAGGTCATGGGCACACCGTGGAAGCCGCAGACCGACCTGTTCGTCAAACCGGTCCTGAACCTGTGGGAGTTCTCCAAGCCGACGATCGCGGCCGTGCACGGCTACTGCGTCGGCGGGGGCACCCACTACGGGCTGACCACCGACATCGTCATCGCCTCCGAGGATGCCTACTTCTCCTACCCGCCACTGCAAGGTTTTGGCATGCCCTCGGGCGAGTGCTCGATTGAGCCATGGGTCTTCATGAACTGGCGGCGCGCGGCGTATTACCTATACCTCGCCGAGGTCATCGACGCCAAGAAGGCGCTGGAGGTCGGTCTGGTCAACGAGGTCGTTCCGCGCGAGGAACTGGACGCGCGTGTTGAAGCCATCGCCCGCCATATCGCCCAGGCGCCGATGACGACGCTGCTGGCGACCAAGGCCAACCTCAAGCGCGCCTGGGAGCTGATGGGCATGCGGGTGCACTGGCAGAGCTCCAACGACCTCGTCGCGCTCGCGTCGATCAGCAAGGATGTGCAGCAGCTGATTCAGCAGGTGTTCAAGGACAAGGTGCTGCCGTCCGAGCAAGCCCGACGCCAAGCGGCGGCGGCCTCTTCGACCGACGGCGCCGCAGCCACGTAGGTCTGCTCGTGAATATCGCCGATCACGCGATCAATGCCGCAGAGTCGCCGGCCTTGATGATGTCCGACGGCGGCACAATCTCGTTCGGCGGGCTCCATGCCCGCAGCCTTCGGGTCGCCGCGGTGTTGCACAGTGCTGGGTTGCGCCGCGGCGACGGCGTGGCCCTGGTGCTGCCGAACCGACCCGAGTTCTTCGAAATCACATGGGGCTGCCAGCTTTCCGGGCTCTACTACACCGCTGTCAACACCCACTTCACTCCTGACGAGGTCGCCTACGTCATCGACGACTCCGACGCAAAGGCGGTGTTCGTCGACGCTTCGATGGCCGACCTCGCCGGGCATGTCCGGAACGTCAACACGGCCGTCGACGTCCATATCGGTGTCGGGGGCCACCTGCCCGGTTGGTGCGCGTATGAGGAAGCCCTGGCGGCGGCGGGCGACGCGCCACCATTGTCGGACGGGTCGGAGATGCTCTACTCATCGGGCACCACGGGACGGCCCAAGGCCGTCCGCCGGCCGCTCCCGGCTGACGGCAACGGCTCATGGGCTCAGGCGGTCCTGGAGATCGCCCTGACCCACCGCTACGGCATGAACCAGTCCAGCGTGTACCTCTCCCCTGCACCGCTGTACCACGCCGCCGGGGTGAACTACACCATGGCGGTCAACCGCGTCGGTGCCGCATCGATCATCATGCGCAAATTCGACGCCGAGGCCGTCCTACGGCTGATCGAGACCCATCGCGTCACTCACGCCCAATTCGTGCCAACCATGTTCGTGCGGATGCTCAAGCTGCCCGAAGCGGTCCGAGAAAAATATGACGTCTCGAGTTTGCGGTGCGTAATTCACGCCGCCGCCCCTTGCCCAGTGGATGTCAAGCACCGGATGATGGAGTGGTTCGGACCCATCATTCACGAATACTACGGCGGCACAGAAGGATTCGCAGGGACCACGATCGGCCCGCAGGAATGGCTCGCCCATCCCGGTTCGGTGGGCAAACCGATTTCGCGGGTGCACGTGATCGGAGACGACGGCAATGAGCTTCCCATCGGGCAGCCTGGAGAGCTTTACTTCGAAGGTGGACCGGAATTCGAGTATTTCAAGGATCCCGTCAAGACGGCGTCGGTGTCCAACGAACGCGGGTGGCGCTCCCTGGGGGACATGGGCTACGTCGACGAGGACGGGTACATGTACCTGACCGACCGGTCGACGTTCATGATCGTCTCCGGTGGGGTGAACATCTACCCGCAGGAGGCGGAGAACCTGCTGGTCATGCATCCCAAACTCGTCGACGCAGCGGTGTTCGGCGTTCCCAACGACGAGTTCGGTGAGGAGGTCAAAGCCGTCGTGCAACCGGTCGACGGGGTCGCGCCGGGACCCGACCTCGAGGCCGAGCTCATCGAGTACTGCCGAACTCACCTGGCTGGCTACAAGTGCCCGCGCACAGTCGAATTCGACCCGGAGTTGCCCCGGGACCCGAACGGAAAGCTCTATAAGAGGCGCATTCGCGAACGTTACTGGCAGGGGCGGACGTCGCGGATCGTGTGAGCCAACACAAGGATGGCGAGATGGCTGTAGAGACGGGTTCGGTGCGAACCGACGTGAACTGGACGCCGCTACCGGTGCCGTGGGCGGTCCAGACCGCCGATCGGATTCCCAAGCAGCGCTACTACGACCCCGAGTTCTACGCGCTGGAGACAGAAATGTTCTGGCCGCGCGTGTGGCAGATGGCATGCCGACTCGAGGAGATCCCCAAGCCGGGTGACTTCGTCGAGTACGAGATCCTCGACGAGTCGATCATCGTGGTGCGGGTCGACAGCCAAAACGTGCGGGCCTACCACAACGCGTGCCGCCACCGCGGAGTAAAGCTGGTGGAAGGCAACGGATCCCGGCGGACCTTCGTCTGCCCGTTCCACGGGTGGTGCTGGGGCATCGACGGACACAACACGTTTGTGGCGCGACCCGAGGTGTTCGCCGAAGAGAACCTGTGCCCGGACGATCTTCAACTCGTCTCGGTCAGGTGCGAGCTCTGGGGCGGATGCGCTTGGATCAACCTCGATAATGACGCCCCCGCGTTGCGCGAATGCCTCGAGCCGTTCGCGTCGATCTATGACGCCTGGAAGGTGGAATCGCTGCGCACCGAGTGGTGGCAGGCGTGTCGGCTCCCGGTGAACTGGAAGCTGGCGAGCGCAGCGTTCATGGAGGGCTACCACGTGCCGCAGACCCATCCCCAGCTGCTACCGTCCGCGCAGACCGCCAGCCCGAAATCTCAGGTTCACCCTGTCATCGAGAGCAGCCTGTACTTCATGCGAACTCTCGGCACCGGCATGGGCGGCATGACGCACGAGAACGACATCCGCATCGCCGAGGGCCTGCAAAATATCGAGCTGCCGTCCGATCCGGCCGAGGCGATGGCCGCCTGGCGCAGCACCCTCAACGACGCGGTCGTCAGCTGGCATCGGGCCCGAGGCAGCGACATTCCCGACCTCAACGAGCTAGTCCGCCGCGGGATCACCGACGCGATCGGGTTCTGCTTCCCGCACTACTTCATCCTGCCCACCTACAGCAGCGCCTCGTCGTACCGGATCCGTCCGCTGGGGCCGGAGGAGACCCTCTTCGAGATCTGGTCCCTCACCCGTTATCCCTGCGACCTCTCCGCGGGAAAGCCCACACCACCGCAGCCCATGGCACCCGACGACCCACGCTGGCCGCCGATCCCCGCGCAAGATTTCTCCAACTTGCCCAGACAGCAGAAAGGGCTGCACTCCAAGGGCTTTGAATACATGCGTTTGTCCGACCAGATCGAAGGGCTGATCTCGAACTTCGAACGCGTCGTCGACGGCTTCCTTGCCGGTCTGCCATACGACTCGCTGGTACCTGCGATCCAGAAGACCAACACCACCATCGACGTGCCGGTCGTCGACCTGGGATTCAGCGCGGGCGCCACCTCGGAGGCACGATGAGCACCCAGTGGGACCGTTCCGTCGACCTGCTTATCGCGGGCAGTGGCGGGGGCGGCATGGTGGCGGGGCTGGCCGCACTCGACTGCGGGCTCGAGCCGCTGATCGTCGAAAAGCAGGGCTTGGTCGGCGGGTCGACGGGGCTATCGGGCGGTATCGTCTGGCTGCCGAACAACCCGTTGATGCGGGCCGACGGCATCGCCGACTCGCACGAGGACGGCCTGGCCTACCTGGCCGATGTGGTCGGCGATATCGGTGCGGCTTCCTCGCCTGCGCGTCGCGAAATGTTCCTCACCGCGGGCTACGAAATGATCAATTTCCTCATCCGCAAAGGCGTTCGGCTCATCCGGTGTGCCGGCTGGAGCGACTACTACCCGAATCACAAGGGCGGCAACGAGTCCGGCCGCGCCATCGAAGGAATTCCCTTCGATGCGGCCCGGCTAGGAAGCTGGAGCGACAAAGTGCAGCCGCCGCTGGCCAAGAACTACGGGTTCGTGGTGTTGACCAACGAGCTGCGCTCGGTTCAGTACTTCAACCGTTCGCCGCGCGCGTTCGCCGTGGCTACCCGGGTGTTCCTGCGCACCGCGGCGGCGCGGATCCGCCGGCGTCAGATCCTCACCAACGGTGCATCGCTGATCGCACAAATGCTCAAGGCGCTGATCGAGCTGGGCGACGGTAACCTTCCGTTGTGGATAAACGCCGCGATGGACGATCTCATCGTCGAGGACGGCCGGGTCGTCGGCGCGCGCATCATCCGCGATGGCAAACCGCTGAACGTCGAGGCACGCAAGGGAGTCCTGCTGGCCGCCGGCGGATTTGGCCACAATGCTGAGATGCGCCGCCGCTACAGCGGTGACCAACCCAACGAGGCGAAGTGGTCGATCGCCAACGCCGGGGACACCGGCGAGGTGCTGCAGACCGCGATGCGCCTTGGCGCGAAAACGGATCTGCTAGACGAAGCCTGGTGGTTGCCTTCGGTTTTCATCGCCAACGGTGGCGCGGCCGCGGCGTCCCTGGGTTCTGGACGACAGCGGCCCGGCGCCATCTACGTCGACTCGACCGGCCGCCGGTTCTGCAACGAGTCGAACTCCTACGTCGAGGTCGGCAAGGCGATGTACGCCAACAAGGCGGTGCCCTTGCTGGATGATCTTCGACGACGGATACGTGCGCAGGTACGTGGCAGGCACCAACCCGCTCAAGCGGAACCTGCACCTGCCGCCCGAATTGATCGAGTCGCGGCGCGGTCAAGCGGGCCGACACCATCGCCGAGCTCGCCCGTCAGATCGACCTTCCCGCCGATGAACTGGCCCGAACGGTCCAGCGGTTCAACCAGTTCGCCGCCAAAGGATTGGATCCCGACTTCGGGCGCGGCCAGTCGGCCTACAACGACTGCCTGGGTGATCCCGGGTATCGGCCGAACGCCGCCGTCGGCCCGCTCAACCGCCCGCCGTACTACGCGACCAGGGTTTTCCCGGCGGACGTCGGGACCTGCGGCGGGCGTGATCACCAACGAGCACGCGCAGGTTCTCGATGAGCAGGATCGGGTGATCGACGGCCTGTACGCCACCGGCAACATCACCGCGACGGTGATGGGCCGAACGTATCCGGGCGCCGGCGCGAGCATCGCCAACTCGATGGTGTTCGGCTACGTCGCCGCGCGGCATGCCGCCGGGCGCAAGATCGCCGGCGAGATGAGCCGCTAGTCCCCGCGCGCGGCTCTTGAGTTCGTCGCGACCGACGAATTCGCGTGGCTTCATACCCGACTGCGTGAGCTCGGCCCGCCGCGCCTGAACATCGGATGCCGCGCCGACCATGTTGGTCAAGATGTGGCTGACCTGCAGGTGCACCCGCATACCCATCAATTCCCAGGCACGCTTTACGTTGTTCTTCACCGCCATCAGCGTGGTCAACGGGATTTGTGCGATCTTGCGTGCCATCTCCTCGACGGTGTTCTCGAGGTCTTCGCGCGGCACCACCCGATTGAGCAGGCCCCAATCGAGGGCCTGCTGCGCCGAAAGCGTCGGCGCCAGCAGGAGCCAGTCCATGGTGCGGTGCCAGTTCATCATCAACCACGGCTCGATCATGGTGTGCCCGCCGGGCTCGCCGAGGCTCTGGGCAAGCGGCATCTGGAAATACGCGTCCTCGGACGCCACACAGAAGTCGGTCAGCAGGCCGAGATAGATCCCGCCCCCCATGCAATAGCCGTGGATCTGGGAGATCGTCGGCTTGGGGAACTCCCACAAATACAGCGTTGGCCACAGGAACAGGTCAGCGGTGCCCTTGTACAGGTCCTCGAACGTATTTCCGAAATCCGGATAAGGATTTTCGTCCGGACCCCAGCGGGCCACGTGCCCGCCGCAGAAGCCCTTGCCGTTGGCCTTGAGGATGACGACCTTGATCTCGTTGTCGCGGTCTGCCTCGTGCAGGCAACTCGTCGACTTCGGTGACCAGGACCGCATCCTTGGTGTTGGCCTTGTCGACCCGATTGAGGATGATCCGCGCAATCGGTGGTTCGCGTTCATAAATGATCGCTTCGAGGACGCGCCGCTCCATGCTCGGGACATTACCGGACGCCGGCATACCCGAAAGTCCAAAGGCGCGCCGCACATTGCGGCCCCGGAATTCGCTTAGCGGTTGCGCGATCTTGGCAGCAGGAGTGAGCTGTGTTTGGTGAGCACTGGACTGCGCCGCGGCGGGATCTACTGCGGCGGCCACAGCCCAGATCCTGACAACGAATGGAGCTCTAATGACGACTCCGTTGGACCGGGTAGCCCATCTGGACCTGGTGGCCCGGCTCAAGTCCTCCTACCCGGAACTTCCGGACGCGCCTACACCCGATCTCATTGACCACGAGCGATTCACCGCCTACGTCAAGACTCCGCATGACGTCGGTGGTGAGCCCGACGCCCCCCTCGAATTCGAGAACAAGCAGTACGAGACGTGGGAACAGAACACCTATGTCATGTGCGAGGTTCTCGGCTGGCGCGGGATCTGGTTGTCGGAGGAACGACGCCGGATGGGTAACGTCGACCTCGGCCGCACGATCTATCTGGGACTGCCCTACTACGGGCGGTGGCTGCTGGCCGTCGCGCGCATCCTCGTCGAGAAACACCACATCGGCCTGAGCGAGTTGGCCGAACGCATGGCCGAGGTGAAGGCCCGGTATGAAGGCGGCCTGCAGGGAAAGCCCTTGGAGGCCAAGCCGAAGTTCGAAGGTGACCCCTGCCAAGGTCAAACGCAACCAGTCACCACACGCACGCGATCGGCAAGGGCGACCCGCAAGTGTATGCCGGACAGGCCGGCGAACCGAAGTTCAAGGTCGGCGACAAGGTCGTGGTGCGGGAGCTTCCCGTCGCTGTTCTATACCCGCACCCAGGAGTACGTACGAGGCGCGAAGGGTGAGATCGCGGTCGTCTCGTATGAAAGCCCCGCCGCCGAGGACGAGACCTGGGACGGGCCCGACCAAAAGCCCGAGTGGTTCTACATCGTTCGGTTCAACCTCTCCGAGCTGTGGCACGGCTACACCGGGCCGGACAACGACACGCTGCAGACCGAGATCCCTGAGCGGTGGCTCGAAGCGGCCGGCTAGCCACGACCTCGAGCCGGGCTTCGTTCACTGACTTCTTCCCGAAAGGACCTCGGCATGACCGACTCACGATCACGATCGCACCGCCGCACCCATGGTGGATGAGATCACCGACTTCGAAGTCCTCGAGATCGCCCTTCGCGAATTATGCATCGAGAAGGGAATTTTCACCGCGGAGGATCACCGCCGCTTCACCGAATTCGCCGAACAGATCGGCCCCACGCCAGCCGCACGCCTGGTGGCCCGGGCCTGGCTTGATCCCGAGTACAAGAAGCTGGCGCTCACCGATGCGCTCGCCGCCAGTCAGCGAAGTTGGTGTCGACTGGCTGCAACCGACGGGTTTCGGGACACCGAGCGACTTCACTGCCCTGCACGTGCTCGAAGACACGCCCACCCTGCACCACGTCATCGTCTGCACGCTGTGCTCGTGCTATCCGCGTCCGATTCTGGGCAATTCCCCTGAGTGGTACCGGACACCCAACTTCCGCCGTCGCATCGTGCGCTGGCCGCGCCAGGTGCTCGCGGAGTTCGGACTGTACCTGCCCGAAGAGGTCGAGATCCGGGTAGAGGATTCCAACCAGAAACATCGGTTCATGGTGATGCCCGTCCGCCCTGAAGGAACCGAGGGCTGGACCGAGGACCAGCTGGTCGAAATCATCACTCGCGATTGCCTGATCGGCGTCGCGTTGCCCAAGGTCGGCGTGACGACGAACGTGATCACTCAGACCCGCCCGGCTATCCATCCCGCGGACCACTGATGCCTAGCGATGAGCACATCGAAAAATGAGCACTTCGAGCAGGGCTCCACGATCCCGCCATTGGCGAAAATCGTTGAACGCAACCAGGTCTGGAGCCGCATGGCGGCCAAGTACGGGGTCGACAACCCCGTGCCGCCCTGGAAGACCAGCCTCGACGGCATTTGTGACGCACTTGATCAAAGCGCTTGCGGCCCAGAGATACTCAGCTTTGTCGACCGACGCAACGAAGAGGACGAATTGTCGGCAACGGTCTACTCCGACCTGCCGTATCCGGAGAACCGGCTCGTTGCACTGGCGCACTCCCTGGTGGCGCGCGGCGTCATCGACGAGGCCGAGCTGAAGGAACGACTAGCGGCTGTCCGGGCCAGGCTGGAAGCCTGATCGTCCGGCCCGCGCCAGCAGCCAGGCGTAACCCTGGCCTTCGCCGGCGGCAACGAGGTCGAGTTCGGCGAACGCGGCGGGTAGCTCGCCGGCCATAGCGCGAAACGGCCCCGGGGCCGCCCCGACTTCGCTCAGCACGGCGATCGCCAGTAGCCCGCCCGGTGCCAGGCGCTCGATAATGGCTCCGTCGAGGCGGCGGTCCCGGAACTTGTGGCAGAGAATGACGTCGACGGGTGGCCCGAGCGGCAGGCCGTCATCGAAATCGACGATGTCAAAGCGGCAACGATCGCCTACCTTACTGCGCTGGGCCAGATTCCGTGCCTGGGCGATGGCCACGGCAGAGATGTCCAAACCCAAAACCTCCAGCCCGCGCCGAGCCAGCCAGACCGTGCCGAGTCCCTGCCCGCACGCCAGATCGAGAGCCCGTCCCGTGGTTGGGAATACCTCCGCATAGGCCGCGAAGACGCCGGGCGGCTCAACCGCACCAACGGATGCGGGTTTCTGGCTCGCGTACCGCTCGTCCCAGCGGCGGCGGTCCTCCTCGGCCACAGGCGCAACCCTACGGCTATCACCGGCCTACTCCCATGCTGGTTGCGCACCTGAATCCAGATGCTCCGGTGGACGAGGATCGCCCCAGCGTTGGTTAATCGCCCCCCACGGGTCCGCATAGACACCGGGAAACCCGCGATATGGCGATCGTCGTCTCAGATACCAGCGCAACGCGGGCGCAAGCAGCCTTAACGGCCGGCGGCGCCAGCCGACCTTTGCCCGAATCTCGGCATATATCGCAGGCAGCGAATGATGTTGATATGCAAGGATATCCTGCGCGTACTCGGTGTCCATCCAGTCTGTGGCGAACCACGCCTGGTCGTCGTCGGGGTTACCGGGCCGTCCTGCCGGCAAACCGCCCCTCAAACCCATTGCGGCTGCGGACTCGGTTCCCACGCTGGCTTGGGTGACGCGATGGGTGTCGTCGCCGCCGATGAGGAATATTTCGCGGGCACGATCGGTGACGGTTGCCGCACAGAACGCGTGGGCGACGTCGCGGACATCGACGGTTTGGATACGTCCGTCGGACGGCAGGACCGCTTCGAAAAAAATCAGGTCGCGGTCTAGCGACCATCGCGGTTCAGCCAGGAGCACCCCGCCGAGCCGGAGCACCACCCAGTCCAGGTCGGAGGCTGTCACGTGCTGCTCAGCCATGACCTTGTGCGCGCCATAAAGATCGCTGGGTCGCAGCGGTGTCGACGCCGTCAACAGCCGATCGTTACGGTACGGATTTCGTGCGCCGTAGACCGCGACACTGGACGCTTGCACGAATCGAGGCGGGACCGGCATCGCTGAAGCTGCTGTAACCAACCTCGCGGTGGCGTCTACATTGACTGCCCACGCCAGCCCGGGTCGGGCATAGCAGAACGGCGGAATGATGGCGGCCAAATGGATGATGGCCGTGGGCGCGACCGCTTCGAGCAAGGCCTGCACGTCAGTCGGCGATGTCAGGTCCGCCCAGCGCACCTCCACCACCGGGCGGGCGGTGAACGCTTGCGCGCGTTTGCGATTCGCGGGGATGCCGAGGTCGGTGGCTACAACCCGGCGGTCCTGGTCGGCCAGCGCGGCAACCACTGCTGAGCCGACGAGACCGAATGCCCCGGTGACGAGCACACGTTCAGCGGTCATGGTGGCTCCCAATAACGAGAATCAACGAATTTCTGGACAGGTGTCTGTATTTGGTGTCCGAGAGTAGCCGGTGCGCGCCCATCGGACAAGGCGTCTCGACGCCCACGTGGACGTCTGATCCGCCATAACAAGCTGGTCATCCTGCATTTCGAGAGAGGGTTGTCGCGCGTGCGTTGCATTTCCTAGACTGGACTAGTGTCTAGAGAAGCGGCTCGTCCCATCACCACCGTCAGGGCCGCAGGCGCAGGCCGCCGGTCAGACCGTCGGCCGGGCCAGACGATCCGCAAGGTGCTCGATGCGGGATTGGAGGAACTGCGCGAATCGTCATACGCCAATCTGACGATGCGTGCGGTCGCGAGCCGCGCCGGGGTATCGCCGGCTAGCGCCTATACGTATTTTCCGTCCAAGAGCGCGTTGGTGGCGGCGGTGTACCTGCGCTTTCTGCGCGCACTTCCGCTGCATACCGATGTCAACGACACCACCAAGACCCGGGTCAGCGCGACGATGCGGGATATGGCGGTGGTCGTCGCCGACGAGCCCGAGTTGACCACTGCCTGCGGCGCAGCGCTGATGGCCGACGATCCGGCGGTCAAGCCGCTGCGGGAACAGATCGGCGAAGAGGTCTCCAGGCGGATCGGCGCTGCGCTGGGTCCGGGCTGGCCGCGCGCGGTGAAATCTACACTGCAGATGACATTCGCCGGTGCCCTTATGACGGCCCGGTTCGTCAGTTACGAGGAGATCGCCGGGCAACTCGATGAGGCGGTCAACCTCATACTTGGCGCATCCGTTGCCTGAAAAGACTGTGGCCCAGGGCAACTCCGGACCACCCGACACCGCGAACTTCAAGGAGGGTCATGGGTGATAGCGGCTTCAACCTGTCGACGGTGTTTTCGACTCTGGCAAAGACGCTTCCCAATCATCGTGTGCTGGTCTGGCGGGGCCGGGAATGGACCTACGCCGAGATGGATGCCCGCATCGATGGGGTCGCGCACTACTTAGCGTCCCAGGGCTTGGGATGTCACACGGAACGTGATCGCTTGCAGGGTCACGAGTCCGGCCAGGATCATGTTGGGTTGTACTTGCGCAACGGCAACCAGTACCTGGAGTCGATGATCGGCGGGTGCCGGGCCCGGGTCGCACCCTTCAACGTCAATTACCGTTACGTCGAGGCCGAACTGGTCTACTTGCTCGCCAATGCCAAGGCGCGGGCCCTGGTGTACAACGCCGAGTTCGCGCCTCGGGTTGCGGCGATCCGCGTTCAACTCCCCCACTTGGAATTTCTCATCCAGGTGGCCGACCACACCCGCCAGCCTCTACTGCCCGGCGCTGTCGACTACGAATCGCTTATCGAGACACCGCCGCCAGCTAGCGGAATGCCCACTCCCAGTGGGGACGACCTGTACGTCCTCTACACCGGCGGGACTACCGGAATGCCCAAAGGTGTGCTGTGGCGCCAGAACGACGTGTTCGTCTCCTCAATGGGCGGGCGCTATTTCGGCACCGATGACGCGCTGGAGTCCTACGACGAAGTGGCCGAGCGCGTGTCCAAGACGCCCGGCGCCGCGTCGGTGCTACTGATCCCGCCGCTGATGCACGGCGCCGCGCAGTGGGGTGCGTTCCAGATCATGACGATGGGCGGTTGGATTGCGCTTCCCGACGATGTCGAGCACATTCGGGCCGACCAGATTCTGCGGCTGGCCGAACGCGAACGGGTAATGAGCATCCCGGTAGTAGGCGACGCGATCGCGCGCCCGCTCATCGATGAGATAGAGCGCGGGCACTACGACCTGTCCGGGCTGGTGTCGATCAGTAATGGTGGCGCCGCACTGACTCCCAGTGTCCGCAAGCGCTTTACGGCCGCGCTGCCGAACCTGCTGATCATCGACACCGCCGGAGCCTCCGAGTCGGGTTTGCAGATGAGTGCGATGTCGGTTCAATCGGCGCCGGCCGCTACGGCCACATTCAACCCGGGTTCTGAAACCGCAGTTGTGGCGGCTGATTTCAGTCGAGTACTGGATCCCGGGGACGGCGAGGGATGGCTGGCCCGCCGCAACCTCATCCCGCTCGGCTATCTTGGCGATGCTGAAAAGACGGCCCGCACCTTCCCGGTCATCGATGGTGTGCGCTGGTCGGTGCCAGGTGACCGGGCCAGATTCCTCCCGGACGGCTGTATCGAGCTGCTGGGCCGCGATGCCGTCACTATCAACTCCGGCGGCGAAAAGATCTTCGCCGAGGAAGTCGAGGCCGCGATGGCCGAGCATCCCGACGTGTACGACGTGGTGGTAACGGGGCGGCCGTCGGAGCGCTGGGGCAACGAGGTGGTCGCGATTGTTCAACTCGTTGAAGGCAAGGATCCCTCTGACGAGGAACTGCTCGGCACTTGTCGGCAGCATGTCGCTCGATACAAATTGCCGAAGGCCATCATCCGTACCACCAAGGTACAGCGATCGCCGGCCGGAAAAGCCGATTATCGCTGGGCTAAGAAGATTGCTGTCGAAAGTCTTTCCGCGACAGCAGGATCCGATAGCTGACTCTTTCCAGCTATGCCGCCGGCATCAGGTTCCTGGCGGTGCGACCTGTACCGGCAGATGCTGCCAGCGGAAGTCGGCGCCAAGGGCGTTGACGATCCGTTGCGAGCTGCTCCATGACATGAATGACCGGCGGAATGGCCTTGATGTCGGCGGCCGACAACAGGCTGGTCTTCAACCGTCGACGACCAATTCCGAGCAACGTCACCAACTGCGACAGCACCGACAGTGGATTCTTGATGTCCGGACCGACTGCAGGATCCTGTCACGCCGCCGCAAAATAGCGTTCAGGCGGCGCAGTTCGCGCGACGTGGCGTACGTCGACGGCAGGGTACGTGACCTGCAGACCTCACCGTCAAGTTTGTCGAACAGCAGTTGTTGCGACGACATCCAGACGAACCCTTCGTCGAGTGCCTCGTTCAGCATCGACTCCATTCGCGCGAGTTCCACCGGGGATGGTCGAACATCCTTGCGGGTTGCGCTTCGACCCGGCCGAAGATGTCGCCCGCGTCAACGCTGTCCAGATAGACCGTGGACAGCGAACACGATCCCAGCATCACGCTCGTCAAGCCGTGCCGCAGCGATTCGGAAAGCTCTGGTTCACACAGTGTTTCGATGTCGTAATGGGTATGGATGTCGATGATACCGGGAATCACCCACTGCCCCGTCGCGTCGATGAGATCGGCGCCAGTCATGTCGAGTGGTCCGGCGGCGATGGTGGCGACAAAGCCATCGCGCACACCAATGTTTTTCAGAGCCGACGGCGCACCCGTTCCATCGAACCAGCGTCCGTTCGCGATCACCGTGTCCTAGCGCATGTTTCGGCCTTCCTCGTGCCCGGACAATCACCGATGCGCGGCCAAGCGCCGGGATGAAGCGACACCCGGTGATGACCGCACACAGACATTCGTTGAGTCGCTGGTCAGGGCGCTGTCACATCGCATGCCGCGCAGCGCCAACCCGGCCTTAGGTGGTTGCGTCGTCAGCATCGGGCGCATCGTGTGTGCATCGGCTGCCTCCAGATCCGAAGCGATCATACACACTGCACATAGTGTCTCGCGTCCGGTAAACGACGACATAGACGTTATGATCCAGCTGTGGTGTCGACCGACAACGGGTTTGCCGTTCGCTAAGCATGCGCAGTCACGGTTGGGCAGGAAACACGCCCGCCTCCGACGAGGAGGCGATCGAGCGCATCCTGGAGGCCGCTGACAACATTATTGACGAGCGCGGCTCGGCGATGCGGATCGCCGACGTGGCACGGGCGCTTGGCGTGACACGACAGACCGTCTATCGGTACTTCCCGGGAACAAAGGCGTTGCTGGTGGCGACCGCGATGCGGTCGGCCGACGGCTTCCTGGATCGTTTGGCAACCCATCTCAAGGGGATAACCGACCCGATCGTGGCAATGACCGAAGGAATGGCGTTCGCTATCGAACAGCTGGCCTCCGACAATCAGGTCGAATTCGTGCTCAATCAACGCCACCGCGGCGGCCAAACTGTCTCCATCATCTCGGATACCGCGTTGGCGTTCGGACGTTCAATGCTGCATCGCTTCGACGTCGATTGGGAACAATACGGTTTCGACGAGGCGGGGCTGGACGAATTGAACGAATTCAGCCTTCGGGTGTTGCACTCTTTCCTCGCCGACCCGGGCCGGCCGCCTCGCAGCGGTGCCGATCTCCGACGCTATCTCACCCGCTGGATTGGACCCGCGATTGCATATCCGCAGATGGTGCGGGCAATGGACGCGCTTCGGGGCCCCGGGCCGTCGCGAGTGCGCCGGCGCCCTTCAGCAGCATCCTGACACAGGGCAGCCAGAACTTCGTCTTGGCTCGATTGATCAACAGCGCCGAAATCAGCGAGATCAACGCTATCTTCGACAGGTCCTGGTTGATCTTTTCGCTAACCAATGACCATACATATTCATCTGTATGTGCGGCGATTGGCCGGCTTGCCAACCGTCATCGGCCAGTTCCTGTCGTTCATCTCCAGCGGCAGGTGTCCGAGGAAGATGGTGGCGAGTACGGGAGCCAGATTCCGAATAGCCTGTTGGTCAAGGCAATCCGTGATGTAATCAAGGCCTCCCAAGAACTCGAGGGCGCTGCCACATATGCCTGCCTACCACGGCGCGAAGTGCTCGGGATGTTGGCGGGCCTAGTGCGGTCTCAGAGCCCCACGTCAGTTGAGCTCCTCTTTCCGGGCGAACCCCACCCACGGCGCGGATGTTGATCTGTTCCCCTGCTTCGGAGATCCTCAACGAGCAGACGTTGACAACCAGCCGAAGGAGGAGTGGACGTGGTAGGTCTGGGACAAATCGCGCTGAACAGTGCACCTGTTTTTGGTGGCGCAATGCTGGCCATCGCGGCCGGGCAATTCAAAGCCCCGGACTATCGAGAGCTGATCAAGCAGGACATGGACCTGCTGGATCGGCTCGCGCCGGATGCCACCAATAGACGCGCCGAGCTGCAGCGGACCATCGATGCCCGCATCGATGACCTGGTCGAGACCACCGACAGGAGTCGCGCGCTGCGCAAGGCCGCACTGTCTTACCAAGGCAATTGGCGGGACGTGGTGCTTTTGCTCTGTGTGCTGTTGTTCACCATCATCTGGTGGGAGGTCAACCACAGCCGGAGCAATTGGCTGCCGATGTTCATCCTGCTGATCCTGTTGTCGGTGGTAGCCGCTGTCTACGCACTGCGCGGCGTGCTGCGCGCCGGCAGTTCGTTCGTGCACAGGCATCGCGGCGAGGATCAGCAGCGAGTTCCTGGCGCTGACGTACCAAAGTAGCTCGACCGACTTCGTCACATCCGGTGATCGGCTAGGGACGTAATCGTCCCTGGCCATCATCACGCCGACACAACTTTACGGCGCTCAACTGGTATTTCTTCGGCGACTCTGGCCCGAGCCGGATCGTAAGGGCACGGACGTGCGGTGATTGATAGAAAACGCTTACCGAGCGGCCGTTATCGAACTGTGACAATATCGAGCGGTGAAGGCGCATCCCCTCCTTGGTCTGCTTTGTGCTGTGGTGGCGTCGGTTTGGGCGCTGCTGATCGCACCTATCCCGTCCGCATCCGCCGAGCCGTGCCCCGATGTAGAGGTGGTATTCGCCCGAGGTACCACTGAGCCGCCTGGCGTAGGCGGCGTTGGTCAAAATTTCGTCGATACGCTGCGCTCGCACGTCGGCGCAAAGTCGCTCGGGGTGTATCCGGTCAACTACCCGGCTACCACCGACTTCCCCACGGCCGTTGACGGCATTAGCGACGCGGGCAATCACGTTGAGCGCATGGCGGCAACCTGCCCCAAAACCAAAATGGTGCTTGGTGGATACTCCCAGGGCGCGGCCGTGATGGGTTTCGTCACCGCAAATGCAGTGCCAGATGGTGCGCACCTGGTACAGGTACTCCAGCCGATGCCGCCTGAGGTTGCCAACCACGTGGCCGCGGTCGCTCTCTTCGGAAAGCCGTCGAGCCAGTTCATGAGCGTCATCAATGAGCCGCCAATCACAATCGGCCCGCTGTATGCACCCAAAACCATCGAGTTGTGCGTCCCTAACGACCCGGTCTGTTCTGGCTCGGGAGAGCCCACTGCACACAGGCAGTACGTGGAGGCGGGGATGGTTAATCAGGCAGCAGATTTCGCTGCGAGTCGCCTCTCCTCTAGCACCTAACTGACGGGCGCGGGACGGCACCCGCGGACCAGACCGCCGGGCCTGGCGTCGGTCAGTTCCCGTCCGGCAACGATGGGCTGACCCAACACAAGCGTTTCGACGTATCCGTCCGAGCGCTGGATCAATCGCCCCGCGCCACCTGGCAGGTCCTCGACACGCTCCGGGTAGTCCAGTGCGAGCCGGTCCAGGTGAGATGCGCGTTGCCGGAGTCGGTCCTTACTCGTTGAGCCCGACTAACGGCTCACGAATCCGGCGGATAGCTAGTGTCCGGCCGGTCGTCGCTACATTCCAGCAGCTCTTTGAGCGCGTCGGGAAATGCGTCGGCAATGCCCCACAGGTCCGGCAGCAGGTCTGAACAGGCGATGATTCCGATACCCAGTTCTCCGTTGAGTGACATGACGGTGATGTTGAGTCCCGCGTTGCCGATGATCGGGCCAAGGGGATACATCGTGTCGACTTGGCAACCCAGGAAGTACAACTGGGCCTGCGGGCCGGGCACATTCGACAGGATCAGGTTGTAGGCGGGGCCGCGGGTTATCGGAATGCGCGGCAGGATCCGCATGGCCGCGCCGAACATCGTCTGGCCGCCGAACTGGGTCCAGTCGTGCAGAAGGGTGGGGCCCATGGCCGCCGTGTGGTCTTTGGCGGCGGTGTTGCCCGCGGCGATGGTGCGGATACGTTCGGCGGGGTCGCTGATTTGGGTCTCCACCCGGCAGAACATCCATGTGGTCTGGTTGCGCCCGGGTCGGTCGGACTTGTCGTGTACCGACACCGGCACGGTGGCAACTAGCGGGCTGTCGGGCAGCTCGCCGCGCTCGAGCAGGAACCGCCGTAATACCCCGGCGCACAACGCCACCACCACGTCATTGACCGTCACCCCAAATCGGTTCTTGACCCTCTTGACGTCGCGCATATCGAGCTGGGTGTTAGCGATGTTGCGGTGCCGCGTGACGGAGCCATTGAACGGCGTCGGCGGGGCCGAAAACGGCGCAGCCATGGTGCGGCCCTCGCGCGCGCGAAGCGCCGTTCGCACCAACGTCAGCATCGTCGCCGGCACCACTGTCGCCAACCGAAAGGGCCGCAACGCGAACCCCATTAGCCCGGTCGCGGCGATCTGCAGCGGATTACCGCCGCCCGCGCCACGGACAGGCTGCGGTGGCGGCGCATCAGGCTGCAAGCTGCAGAGGTGGGCCAGTAGGTTCGCGCCGGCGACCCCGTCGACCACGGCGTGGTGGAACTTGAGCATCACCGCCACCGTGTCACTGCGGGCGCCGCCCTCGAGTACCCACATTTCCCATAGCGGGCGATCACGGTCCAGGGGCAGCCCCGCAATATGGCCGCAGATCTCGGCTAGCTCGTGGCGCCCTCCTGGCGCCGGAACGCCGACACGGCACAGGTGGCGCCGCAGCTCGAAGTTCTCGTCGTCCACCCACACCGGATGATCCAGGTTCAGCTGGGTATTGGCGAGCTTCATTCGAAATTCCGGCACTGCCTTCACGTGCTTCGCCAACGAGGCACCTAACCGGCCATACGTGTAGCCGCCCGGCATCGTCGAGGTGCCCAACTCCAAAACGCAGCACACATTCAGCGGCTGGGTAGGCGTCTCCAAATAGAGGAAAAACGCATCAAGTCCGCTCAGTCGTTCCATAGCCACCCCGCCCGACTAATGACTTCTATATCCCCCACCCCGCCACAAAGTCTAGGCAGCGAAAATGCGCAGCTCCAGCCGCTGGGACGGCCGTCAGAGTTAAATGTTGATGACTGCGGTGTGACGGTGACAAGCGGGCCGTCGCCTCCCGGATGCGGCCGTCGGCGCCCCGCCGCCGCGGGATGAACTGATCGGCGCTCGGACTCGTTATCTCCGATACCAGCGCCTTCGGGGCACGGTGTTGGTGTGCGGATGGCAGTAGTCGCGCGCTGACCAGTGCGGACTCGCGGGAGGATCATGTTCAGACGAGTTAACAGCTGCGCTGGCCCCAAGCACAAACTCCTGACCATCGAACTCCGCGACGTTGTGCGCGAATACCGGGTCGGCGGTCAATCCGTGCGTGCACTCGATGAGATCAGCCTGCGGCTCGAGGGCGGGCAGTTCATGTCGGTTGTCGGGCCGTCCGGCGCGGGCAAGAGCACCTTGCTGCATTTACTTGGTGCGTTGGACTCCCCCGATTCCGGGTCGATCACCTTCGACGGCGACGAGATCAGCAGCCTCAGCGATGAGCAGCAGTCAAAGTTTCGCCATCATCGTGTGGGATTCATATTCCAGTTCTTCAACTTATTGCCGACTCTTTCGGCGTGGGAGAACGTCGCGGTCCCGAAGCTGCTCGACGGTGTCCGACTGGGCAAGGCGAAACCAGATGCAATCCGGCTGCTGGAGCGGGTCGGGCTCGGTAACCGGGCCCAGCACAGACCTGCGGAACTGTCCGGCGGGCAGATGCAGCGGGTCGCTGTGGCGCGCGCGTTGATGATGGACCCACCGCTGATCCTTGCCGACGAACCGACCGGGAACCTCGATTCCACAACGGGAGCTTCGATCTTGACGCTCCTTGGCGAGGTAGCGCACGAAGCCGGCCGCGGCCGACTGGTGGTGATGGTGACCCACAACTCGGATGCCGCGGAAGCGACCGATCGGGTGATCATGCTGCAGGACGGCCGGGTCGTTTCCAACGAGTTGTCGGCGGTTCCGGGGTGAGACCGGGCTCGGCGATCACGGCTGCGGCGAGCCGGCTACGCCTGTTCAGCCTGCGTGAACTTGCTGTGCATCGCCGGCGCACCGTCGCTTCGATCGCGGTAATGGCGGTGTCGGCAACGTATCTGGTCGCGGTATTCGGCATCTTCGGGTCGATCACCGGATCGGTCAATCGGCTCGCCGATGGGATCGCCGGCATCGCCTCGGTAGAGGTGTCGGGTATCACCGATGCCGGATTTCCCGACACGATAGTCGCCGACGTAGCCGCAGTTCCGGGCGTGGCGACCGCTGCCCCGATGATCCGGACGTCGGCGTCCACGTCGTCGGGGCCAGTTCTGTTGTTCGGTGCTGACGAGCGCATTGCCGCGTTGGGCGGCGCCCTGAAAGATGCCGTCGGAGCACAGCTCGCAGGTCCACCCGGGCCGGCGAACGGAGTCCGCGTCGGACCAGGTGTCGATCATGCCAAAGGCGAGACGTTCCAACTTGGTTCGGGGTCGGTCACAGTCACCGAGGTGCTCGCGGGCAAGCAGGTTGCGGCTCTCAATGGCGGACACTATGTCCTGGCTCCACTTGCTTTGGCGCAGAAGATCACCGGGCGACATGGTCAGCTCGACTCGATCCTGATCACCACGAAACCTGGCGCTGACCTAGCCCAGGTTCGCGCCGCCGCCACCGCCGCAGTGAATGGCCGGGCCATCGTCGCCGACCCGAGTGTGCGGGCCACTCGGGCCGGCGACGGCGTCAAGCTGATGAACTACATGGCCCTGATGGGCGCCATGGTTGCTTTGATGGTCGGCGCATTCCTGATCTACACCACGATGACCATGGCGGTCACCCAGCGCGGGCCAGTCATCTCGATGCTGCGCGCCATTGGCGGCCGACGCGTCACAATCGTTCGCGACATGCTCGTAGAGGCGGCAATTCTCGGAGCAATCGGCGGAACCATCGGATCGGCCATCGGAATACTGCTGGGCCGCATCGCGATTGGTCGATTGCCGCCAGCCATGACCCAAGGGCTCGAAGCTCGCGTGGAGTACTGGCTGCCAGGCTACGCGATACCGGCGGCCGTCGTGGCTACCTCGCTCACCAGTGTGGTTGCGTCGGCTATGGCGGCGCGGCAGGTGTACAAGGTTGCACCGATCGAGGCGTTGGCACCAGTTGGGGTTTCAGCGGCGGACCGCGTACCGCGATGGCTGCGGATCGCAACTGGAGTTGGAGCCGTCGTCGTCTTCGCGGTGTCGATCGTGGTCGTCCTCAACCAACGAGGCGTCTTGGCCTTTGTCGCGATGTCCGCAGTGTTCTCTGCCGAGATAACGCTTGGCTTCGCACTCACCGTGCCAATCGTCAAAGCCACAGCGGCGACGGCCCGAATATTCGGCTCGGTCGGGGCGCTCGCGGCGGCGACCATCGAGCGTGCCCCGCGACGGGTATGGGCGACGGTGATGACGGTGCTGATCGCGGTGGTCACAACCGTCGCGATTACCGGCACGAACACCGACATGATCCGGTCGGCGAGGAGTATCTTCTCGTCGGTCGCGGATGTCCCGGTATGGGTGAGCGCAAATCCCCCCGACAGCTATCCCACCGATGCTCTGCCGCAAGGTCTCTCCGAAAAGGTGGCAGCGGTGTCAGGCGTAGCGCGCGTCACGGAAGGCGCATTCGGGTTCGCTGTCGTCGGCGGCACGCGCGTAATGCTCGACGGGTTTTCCTCCGGAACCGCTGATCCGCTCTACCGCGCGATCGACAAGCAAGTTCGCAACCAGGTGCTCGCCGGCCGGGGCGTGGTGCTCTCGCAGAATCTGGGCAAGACTCTCCACGTTCGGGCCGGCGAGCAATTGCGGATGCAAACGCCGCACGGCGCGCAGCAGACAACTGTGCTGGCCGTAGTGCCGTACTTCTCGACGGTCATCGGCACGGTGGGGATGGGCCTCGATCAAATGCGCGGGTGGTTCGACCGCCCGGTCGCGACCACACTCCAGATCGCTGCGGCCCCAGGTGTGGATCCCAATCGCCTGCTGGCCGAGGTCCGCCGCGTGGTGCCCGCGCCGAACTACGTCTATGACGGTCGCGCCGAGCTCGCAGGCCTCGAGGCGCCGATGCATCAGAGCATGTTCATCGCAAACGCCGTATGGATCATCGTCGTGTTCGTGGCCGGAGTCGCACTCCTCAACACGTTGACGCTCTCCGTACTTGAACGGCGCCGTGAAATCGGTGTGCTACGGGCGATGGGATCCAGCCGTCGGTTCACGCTGCAAATGGTCCTGGCCGAGGCGACCGGCATCGGTGTCATCGGCGGTGTCTTGGGGCTGGCGTTCGGCCTGACGGACCAGTGGTTGTTCAGTCTCGTCAGCGGGGACATGATGAATTTCCAAGTCGCCTTCCGCCCTAGCTCGATGGCGTTCGTCTTCACTCTCGGAGCGCTGGCGATCAGCCTGCTCGGCTCGGTGCCGCCCGCGCGGCGCGCGGCGCGACTGAACATCATCGAAGCTGTGAGCATCGAGTAACGCGCTATTCCATCAACGTGGCGAATCCTTGTAGATGGGGTTTACACGGAAACGGCACAGGGGTTCGTGGGATGCTGCGCAGTCCACCGGTATCGAATCCGGCCGCGGCAATGGAATCGATGGTTCGGCGGTTCGGCTCACAACCGGCAGCCAGCCAGGACCAGGGCTTAGCGATCAGGTCCTGCAACCGACCCGTGGTGCCCTCTCCGCGGACATGCTCGAGGACGACCAATCTGCCTCCCGGAGCCAGCACACGCCGGATCTCGCACAGCGTCGCGGCTACATCGTCGACCGAGCACAGCACCAGCCCAATATGGACCGAGTCGAAACTGTTGTCCGGGAACAGAATCGACTCGCCGGTCCCATCGACGATGTCGGCTGCGATGCCGTGGCAATCGGCAAGATGAGACGCCATGCGCCGGAATGCGGCTACCGGCTCGACCGCGGCGACCGAGGTCACCGCGGGCGGCACAAACTTCAAGTCGGTCCCCGGTCCGAGACCGACCATCAGCAGCCGGCCGGTCGTATGTGCGATCGCCGCTCGACGATACCGGTTGTAGAAAAGCCGGTCGAAGATCGGCTGACCGAACCAATATACATACGGGAACAACGGATTACCGGGCGTTATCTGCTACCTAGATCCAGTTGGAACGGCGGATATTCGTCACGCATCAAAGATACATACACCGCCACCCGGTATCGCCATCGAATGATGCCCATGAGGAGTTCGAACATGCCGGGCGGGATGGTCCCGGTGGACAACAGCGCCACCGCGGCGATAACCGCAAGCACCTGCAGCAACGGCTCCATCGCCCAGCAAAGAAGTATCTGCGGCAGCGCCAGCAGCCACCACTTCACCAGCACGGCCCACTTCGTGAGCTGTTCGGGATAGTCGACTTCGAGATCGCCTGGGTAGTCGGGCCAGGATGCCAGCGTGAAAGGCGGATACTTATCGGTGCTGTTCATCGGAAATCGGTAATTCATGACGCGCCACGACCAACGCAGCACCCCGACGTTGAAGTCGAAGATGCGGCGTGGATAGCACCCGGTGAACAAGATCGCGACACCGGCAACGATCGTCAGCAGCGGATACACCAAATGAAGAAGTATCAATATGGGGTAGTGCGGGGCGGCCAGCACGCACCACTTGACGAGCCATAGCCAGCGTGAGGGTGTGTCGTAATCGGCTCGCACCCGCACGGGGCCGTCTGGGTTGTGCGCCGCTTCCAGTTCGGCGGTTCTGGACTCGTTCACCGGCGGCAAGACCCGATTGGAGTTGGAGTGGTCAGGTCGCGATCGATGTCCGCGGACATCCGGCGGTGACTAGTCCAACGCAGAAACATGGTCAGTGCCCAAGTATGTAGCCGGTCCGAGATCAGCGCCGCCGGTCTTAGCACGGACTCACCGTGGGCCACCTGGAGCGATGCCACCCGTGACACGAACCTGACCGGGCGTCGCCTGGTCTTCTCGTACCACCGCAACGCCCTCGAAACGTCAGCGCTGCTGCCGTTCGTTCCTTTGCGGAGATCCCAAAGCGCCTTGCACAACACCATCGTGTCGAGCAGCGCCTGGTTGGTTCCTTGCGCGAGGGTGGGCGGCATGGTGTGCGCGGCATCGCCGAGCAACGTCAGCGCGCCGGCGTCCGACACGGGGGGAATCGGATGCCGAAAATGGGGATATGGCGAACGGGCCAGATCTTCGTCGGTCAATTTCGCGAGTACTAAGTCGACGGAGTCGGACCAGCCGGTGAAATTGGACCGGATGACGTCGATCGGACGGTGCGGCCTAACGAATTCATAGGACCACGGCAAGTCAAACCACCACTGCACATCAGAACCTCCCGCCGGCCACAGTCCAGTGTTTCCGTGCTCGCCGATCACGATCATTGCGACATGCTTGTCGGCGATGTCCGGAAGAGTGACGAGTCCCTGCCAGCTGCACCAACCGGTCGGCTCCGCGGCCTGCGCTCCGACGACATCTCGAACCATCGAATGCAGACCATCCGCACCGATCAACAAGTCGCCTTCGATCAAGCTGCCGTCTTCGAACCCGACTTGCACACCTTTGGGCGTGGTTACGGCGCTGACCGCGCGGGAGTTGCATCGGATGCGATCACTCGGAAAGCCTTCCAGCAGCCTTTCAAGCAGGACGCCACGTGGGACCATCCGAACGGGTGCACCCAGCCGGTTCACCATTGCGGTCACGTCCAAAGTGGCCAGGCGGCGACCCCTAGACGTCATCACCCGCACGCCGGAAAGCAGTTGACCGGCACCATCCATGTCGACGCCCAACTGCCGCAGAACCGTCTCGCCATTAGACCAAATGGTCACCGCGCCGCCACCTGCTCGCGTATCTGTGCGCTGGTCGAAGACGGTGACGTCGTGGCCGTCCCGCAGCAATCCTCGGGCAACGGAAATGCCGCTCACGCCGGCGCCGACAACAAGGATCCGAAGCGGCCGCGTCGACGGCGTTTGCGCGACCGGCAGTAGCTTTTTCGAATCTTCGTAGCCGGGCATATCTGGCAAATCAGCTTCCCGGTTGTTCGGGTGGTAGACAGCTGCTATGACTGTTGGCGCCACCGCGATCACGATCTTTCATCTACCCTCCGATCCCGAGCGATTCGGCCGGTGGATGGACGGATACCAAGCTTGCCCCCGTCACTCTTTTGGATACGTAACCGCGCGCGAATCGGTTCAACTAAGCAGGCCAACTGGGCTGTCGAGGTCGTTTTCGACAGCGCAGAACTGCTCGACACATGGCTCGACAGCCCGGAACGCCAAACGGTACTCAGCGAAGGGGAAGCGCAGGGATGTTGGCGGTGTGCCTCCGATCTGATCCTCGGCCCGGATGAGCTACCGCCCGCCAACACTGGGGTCTTTCTGCACAGCGTGGCGCCTCGCAAGGAAGCTGAATTAGTTGCGGCCCAAAGCGATCTGACGCGCATCGGCTCCGCCTTCCCCGGATACGAAGGCACCGCGGTGTTTCCAGCGGATTCCACCGGGCAGTGGATGTTGCTGCTTCGGTTCCGCACACCGCATCACCTAACGGGATGGATTCGGTCGCGGGAACGCTAAGACGCATTGCCACGCCTGCGCGGCGGACTGAAGACCGCAATCTGGTGCTGCTCTGCCTGTGCCCGACCGTGATGCTGCTCTCCAAGTCGTTATCGCCGGCGCTAGGCCATCTCGGAGTCAAGCAATCGCTGTCAATATTCGTCGGCAACGTCATCAGCGTGGTGTTGCTGCAATGCGTCGTCGTCCCGACGGTTTCCCAGGCCTTTCGGCGCTGGCCGGACCCGATCGACGGAGCGTCGGCCCGGATCGGTCTGGTCGGGGCGGTGGTGATAGTAGCCGTCTACGCTGCGCTTCTCGCGATCTTCACGCTCATCGCGTAGTTGCTGCGGCGCCGATCATCTTGTGCAGCTCCTCAACCGACCACGGGCCGGCCTGGTGGTGATCGCGGTACCCCAACACACGCGGCGTTGGCCGATCGAAGCTGCCGACGAATCCGCCTGCGGCAACGAGGATCTGACCCGTCACATCACGCGCCAAGTCGCTGGCGAGATAGGCGTAGACGGGGGCCACAAACGCGGCCGGAGCACTATCCAGTGAGGCTCGCATGGTCATCTCGTCGAGCAAGCCGCGGCGGTGCAGGTCATCGATGTGTTTTTCGTACTCGGCACCGGTGGACAGCCGCGTCCGCGCGCCGGGACATACCACGTTGGCCCGCACACCGTAGGCTTTCAGTTCGGCGGCGATGGCCATCGTCAGTCCGTTGACCGCGCCTTTGCCCGCCGGGTAGCCGGTGCCGCCGTAGTCGCCGAGAAACGCCACCGAGCTGGTGTTGATGATCGCCCCGTGCCCCTGCGAGGCCATGACACGCGCAGCGACCCGGCACGTGTGAAACGCCGTGCCGAGGTGCGCACTTATCAGGCGATCGAATTCTTCCGGCGAGATATTCAGGATCGAGGAGCCGGGAGGCTCGGCGATCCCCGCGCAATTGATAAGGGTGTCTAACCGCCCGAACGTGCTCATGCATTCTTCGATGAGCGCGACGGCAATGCGCTCCTCGTCGGCAGCTCCGACCACCCCGGTCGCTCGCCCCCCTGACGCCTTGAGTGCCGCGACCCTCTCGTCCACGGCATCAGCATCACGCCCGTTGACCACCACGCCGGCGCCGAGGTTGCAGAGCAGTTCGGCGACCGCGCGTCCGATACCACGGCTGCCGCCGGACACCACCGCGCTGCGCCCAGCCAGTAGGCTCTGGCTACTCATCGCCACAAGCTCCGGAATGCATTGTGCGCAAAGTGCTCTCGATGCTGATCAGAAGCACGCGACTCGGCGCGGGTCACAGACATTAGCCGAACAGTACCCAGCCGACAAAGAAATGAGAACCGTTTCCGAAACTTGCCCGGCTACGCTGCCACGTGGCCCTACCGATAAACGACTCTCACCCCGATGGGCTGGTTCGCATCCCGTCATGCATGGGCGTTTAACCCTGTCGACCAGCCTTGACCAGCAAGCGGTTAGGGAGACCAACAACAAGGGGACACATGGACGCCGATCCGGCCAACGTTCATCCACTGGTGCTGTTCGCAGTGCGTCGGATCATTAACCCGGTAGAACGCGCGATGCTGCGCTCGCGGCTCCACCGCTTCGCTGGCAGCTCGACCCTCATGCTGTTGACCTACAAGGGTCGCAAGTCCGGGCGGCGCTTCACCGTACCCGTGGGCTACCGCCAGGACGGCAACACACTGGCCTCGTTCACCCCGTTCGCTTGGTCGAAGAACCTCCGCGGCGACGCCGACGTCGAGGTGATCCTGCGAGGCGAACAGCGACGCGGAAAGGCAACGGTAGTCACCGATCCCGAACTCGTCGCGCCCGCTCTGGCGACCTACCTCCAGGGAAACAGCGGAGACGCCCGGTTCTTCAAGGTAAGACTCGACGCCACACGACATCCGAACCTCGACGACGTCGCCGTCGTCACCCCACACACCGCCATGATCACCATCCAGCTCAAGCAATAACAGGTGAGGCCCAAGATCTGATCGAGCCGTAACTAGCTCTGGATTCCGGCAACGACTCAGCTCGCTACGCTGCCACCTGTACCCACCGATAAACCACTCTCACTCGCTGTGGACCACTGCACGGGTCCGGTCAGGTTGACCGCCGCTGACCAGGGCGGGGGGCCGGCCACCGGTGAAGGTTCCCCGGTGCGCAATCGCGGGTTCATGCGATGAGGCGTATGCTCAACTGAAGTCCGTTCTGGACATGTCGCCGTTTAGCTCAAAGCGGCCAGTCAGCCACGCGGCTGCTGGGATTATGTGGCTCCGGCGATAAAGCCCGAGTCACTATCCTTTAGCACGCGTGCGCTTGGACAACCGACCCGCCCTTTCGGATACGGATGCAGTGGAGGCGACTGTGCGCACACCTGCGATGTCTCGCCGCACACGACTCACAGGAAGTGTGCCGGCAATGCAATCCTCTTCGTTCGCCTATGTTGACAACACGCGTCGGGTCCGGGGAAGGCGCTCCAGCCGATGACCGACGTAATAGCTCCGCCCCGCTCTGCTCCCTCGGCCAGCACACAATCCGACGATTCCTACGACGACGTCGTCGACATGTTCGTGGCGCTGCGCCAGATGCCAGCAGAATCGCACGAGTACAGCCGGCAACGCGAACGTATCGTGGCCCGATGCCTACCTCTGGCAGACCATGTGGCTGGCCACTTCGCACGCCGCGGCGAAGGCCTCGACGACTTGACTCAGGTCGCGCGTCTGGGACTGATGAACGCCGTCAACCGATTCGACCCCGCCAAAGGACCCAGCTTCATTGGGTTCGCGGTTCCCACCATGATGGGCGAGGTCCGGCGTTACTTCCGCGATCACAGCTGGGGCATGCGGGTGCCGCGACGGTTACGTGAGCTACACGTCCAGATCAGCAGGACCACAGCAGATTTAGCTCAGAAGCTGGGGCGCGCGCCCACAGCCAGCGAACTCTCTCAGGTGCTGGAAGTCTCCCACGAGGAGGTCGTCGAATGCCTCGTCGCAGGCGATGCCTATCGGCTCGAGTCCCTGGACGCACCCATTGGCACCGGCAGTTCGGGCAAGCCCCGACTGGTGGCCGATGCGGTCGGTGGCGTCGACCCGCAAATCGACCACATCACCAACCGGGAAGCGGTGCGTGTCCTAGTGGCCGCACTCCCCCAGCGCGAACGTGAGGTTCTGCACATGCGATTTTTCGAATCGATGACCCAAAGCCAGATCGCCGAGCGAATCGGCGTCTCGCAAATGCAAGTCTCGCGCATCCTGGCCAATACCCTGCGAATCCTGCGCGACCAATTGGATTAGCACCGCTATCGCTACCAGAACCTTCGACAGCACGCCCACGCCACGTGGCAATGTACTGTGCGATGCGGGAGCTAACTCGACTGTGTCGCCAGAAAGGGCCTGGGAAGGAGCACGATGCGATGAGTATTTCCCAGACGGTGGTGGCGAGCGTCGCGGCGGCGACGGCGCTGACGGTGTCGCTAACCGGCTGCAGCAGCAATCCGACGTCATCGACCTCGAAGTCGGGATCAGCCACCTCGGCCACGAGTACCGGCAACTCAGCAGCGACTTCTCCGGCCCCGGCGCAGGGGACCGACTACAGCGGGCTGTTGATCAAGGCGACAGATATCGACGCGCCGCCGCCAACACCTTCACAGGCAGCCCGCCGACCCAAAACCCGAATGGCCAGCCCGGGCGTCGCAACGACGTTCCGCACCCAAGACGGCAGCTTACGTCATCAAAGACACAATCCAGGTCCTGGCGGACCCTGCGGCTGCTACAAACGCGTTGAACGCAGCGAAGGGCGCCCAGGGTGGCATCATTAAGGACCCCGACAACGGATACGGTCAACGTCGGCACTGGCGGAACGGCGCTGTCGGGGAACTCACCGGACCGGTCCAAGGGTGTGGCAATATTGCTGTTCACCGAGGGCAAGGCGTTCGTCACGCTGGAGTTCGACGGCCCGGTCGACGCCCTCCCGCCGCCGGACTTCGTCACCGACGTAGGCCAAAAACAAGACGCGGCTATCAAGAAGGGGCTCGGCGGCTGACCTGGGGGCTTACGCCCGGGCTACTTCGTCGTGCGCCCCGGACCTTGTTAATGCGCGGTTGGGTCGGGTCGGTGACTGATCGTGTCTGCAGCGAATCGCAGCTTTGGGGCGCTATTGTTGCCAGCGCTGACCACCACGGGCGTAGCACCGCATGGCCGAATCGGGGCGGCGGTGATCGGTCTCGACATCAACGCAGCGCACCGCGCACCAGCCGAGGAGTTCTATGACCGTCTTCAACGGCCTGCCGGCTCATGCCCTACTGCTGCATTTTGTGGTGGTGCTGGTCCCGCTGACTGCCCTGCTGGAGATCGTGTGCGGGTTATGGTCGGCCGCCCGGCAGGGCCAGCTGTTGTGGCCTACGCTGATACTGGCCACCGTCACAATGGTATTGACGCCCATCACCGTAAACGCCGGGCACTGGCTCTATGACCTGAGGACCAACCCCAGCCCCATCATGCGCGAACACGCCGAGCGGGGCAGCGTAATGATCTACTTCTCCACAGCTTTGCTGGTGGTCGCGATCGGACTCGTGGTGCTGCGCGTGACCGAACGGCGATCCGAAAAGCCCCGGATGGTCACCCATGTCCTCATCGCGATAATAGTTCTCGCCGTTGGGATCTCGTCGATGATCCAGATCTACCGCATAGGTGATGCCGGCGCCCAATCGGTCTGGGGCGGCGAGATAGCGCGCCTGAAAAAGGCCAACGGAACCTAACAGTAGGGCGAACCTCTCGGGTTCGCCTAAGCGCCAACTCACCTAACGCTCAGTGCGACGCGGGCCCATGCGTTGTTGCCGTATCCGGCGCGGACTCCACAGGGACGCCGCTGATTCTGGCTGGCCAATGGGAGCTCGGATCGAGACGTCCGCAGAGCTGACGAAGGCCCCAAACGCGCAGGACTTCGGTCCCTAGCGCCGAGTCGCGGTCAAGAGTCGGATACCCGTATGAGATCCAAGTATCTCGATTGATGTCATGCGCCAGATGGAGTCTAGCAATGAGCATTTCACCACAGGCCGAGGCGCGGACGCGCATGTTCGCCCGCGTGCTCGGTCCATACCTTGTTGTTGCCACCGCCACGGCTATCGCGCACGCATCGCAGATGCGAACGCTACTTTCGGGATTCGAGGCGAACTCCATGTGGACGTGGGTAACTGGCGCGTTTGTCTTGCCGATGGGCCTGGTCGTCGTCGCGCTTCATCAGTACTGGCGAGGTGCCGCAGCGATTATGGTGTCCGTCCTGGGCTGGTTGACCACGCTGAAGGGGCTGTTTCTTATGGCCATTCCCGAGCCATACATCTCGGCCGCCAACTCCGCTGTTGGCGCGATCGGGTGGTGGCGAGCGGGCATGACCATTGTTGGACTGGTCGGGCTGTATCTAACCTACGTCGGCTGGGTCCCTGCACCGGGCCGGCCAGCACCCCAGGCAACAGGCTCAACTCAGCATGTGCGGCCTGCCGCTTGATTGGACGTGACCGGACTCCCCGAACTGTTCAACGGCGAGCGGTTCGGGGTCACGTCATGCGTTCAGACGACAAGCACCGTATCGCAGCCCCGTCTGAAGATCGGATCTGAGTTCGCGATCAACGCGACCACAAACCCGGGTCCGTGCGGTAACGTCCGTTCCAGTTCGACGCCACCACCGATGGTCGCCCGCTCAAGGTCGTCTGCATCGCGATTGGAGTTTGGCATGACCGTTGAGCGCGAAATCCACGACGTACCGCACCTTGACTACATGGGTTTGCCGATGGCAACGGATCGGGGTGTGGGCTGGGCAACCCTACGTGACGTCGACCCAGTGGTTTTTGGTGACGGCTACTATTACCTGACTCGCCGCCAGGATGTTCTTGGCGCGCTGCGTAATCCGGGAATTTACTCGTCGAAGAGCGCATTCGACATACTCGGCAATCCGCTGCCGCTGGTCCCGCTCGCGTTCGATCCTCCTGAGCACACCCGCTTCCGAAGGATCTTGCAACCATTCGTCAGCTAGGTGCCCGACCCAAGTCCCGACGCCCTGGCCGTCGACTTCCTGGCCCATGTGGGCGCGGCATCCTGCTCTACCTCGGCCCGCCCAACCGACTCCTGCCCCGGTTACTGGTGACCCTGTTGGTCACCTGTGCCGGCCAGGTCACCACAAATGCTTTATTCGGAAGTTACGCAAGCGGATTCGGCGGCGGGCTCGCGCTGATGTTATGTGCGGCAGCGATGTCGCAGCGACCCAAAGCCCCGTCAGCGGCGGCGCTGCTGTTGTCCGGATTCTGGCTGCTTGTCCCTGGCGCCCTCGGCCTGGTCGGAGTCACACAGCTGGTCAATGCCAACACCAGCGCCGCTGTCGCGGTGACGGTGGTGTCGATGATCTCGATCGCGCTCGGCTCACGAAGGCCCACTTGAGGACTGGCGATTCCGGGGTGCTCCGCCAGATGTCGATGACGACGAACAGAAACGACGGAATTGTGAGGATCCACCACAGCAGCATTACCCCAGCAAGCATGCGGAATAGGCTACGACTCCGGTCGCGGAGGCGGTTGGGATCGCCGTCATCTACCCCTGGGGGCCCTCGGTCGGCATTTAAATAAATTGCTTGATTTAATCTTGTGTGCGGTGTTCACTAAGGCGATGACCGCCGAGCGAATGGTGCGCTCTGACAGGTCGATGGGCACCCGAGAGGCGATCTTGTCGGCCGCAGAGTGGTTGTTCGCCGAGCGCGGGATGTATGCCGTGTCCAACCGGCAGATCAGCGAAGCAGCCGGACAGGGTAACAACGCCGCAGCGTGTTACCACTTCGGCACACGGACCGACCTGCTGCGTGCGATCGAAAGCAAGCACCGAGAGCCGATCGAGGAGCTGCGCGCGCAGATGCTGACCGACATCAGCGATTCCACCGAGCTGCGGGACTGGGTGGGCACTTTGGTGCGCCCCCTTACCGATCATTTGGCCGCGCTGGGCACCCCGAGCTGGTACGCGCGCTTTGCCGCTCAGGCGATGGCCGACCCGACGTACCGTCACGTCGTCACCAAGGATGCGCTCACGTCGCCGATGCTGGTGCAGACGATCGACGGCATCAACCGCTGCCTGCCCGACCTGCCCAAGCGAGTGCGTTCCGAACGGATCGCGATGGTCCGCAACCTGCTGATGCATACCTGCGCCGAGCACGAAGGCGCATTGGCTGAACACGGGCCGCGGTCGCGTTCGGCTTGGCCGGTCGCCGGCGAAGGACTGATCGACGCAATTGTCGGCCTGTGGCGCGCACCGGTCCACGTGAGCGCGGCGGGCGCCTAGTCATCGCAGTAAACATGGCAGGCCAAGAACCGAGGAGCACGATGACCGACATCTCGACCGGCACCGCCACCGATATCCCAGATTTTCCGATGACGCGGGCGCCGGGTTGCCCATTCGCCCCGCCGCCGAAGGCATTGGAGCTCAACGCCGACAAGCAGCTGAGCAAGGTCCGGATCTGGGACAACAGCACGCCCTGGCTGATCCACGGCTATGAGGCGATACGTGCGTTGTTCACCGACTCCCGCACCAGTGTCGACGATCGACTGCCGGGGTATCCGCACTGGAACGAAGGAATGTTGGCGACGGTGCATTCTCGGCCACGTTCGGTCTTCACCTCCGACGCCGAAGAGCACACCCGCTTTCGCCGGATGCTGTCAAAACCGTTCACCTTCAAGCGGGTCGAAGCGCTGCGTCCAGCCGTGCAGCAGATCACCGACGATCACATCGACGCCCTGCTGGCCGGACCTCAACCGGGCGACATCGTCAGCACCGTGGCGCTGCCTGTCCCCTCCCTGGTCATCAGTCAACTGTTGGGCGTGCCCTACGAGGACGCCGACTTCTTTCAGGAGCAAGCCCACCGGGGCATGGGCCGTTACGCGAAGGCCGAGGACTCGGCGAAGGGTGCTGCCTCGTTGGCGAAGTACCTGGCCAACCTGGTCCGCGTCAAGATGCAGAGTCCCTCAGAGGATTTGGTGTCCGACCTGGCTGAGCGGGTGAATTCCGAAGAGCTCAGCGTGCGCGAGGCCGCGCAATTGGCCACCGGGGTGCTGATCGCCGGTCATGAGACCACCGCGAACATGATCGGTCTGAGCGTTGCAGCTCTGCTCGAGCATCCCGACCAGTTGGAGCTGCTGCGAGACACCGAGGATCCGAAGGTCATCGCCACCGCGGTTGAGGAGCTGATGCGGTACCTGAGCATCATCCAGACCGGTCAACGTCGCATCGCCATCGAGGACATCGAGGTAGGGGGTGAGACGATCCGAGCCGGCGAGGGCATCATCCTGGACGTCGCACCGGCCAATTGGGATGCCCGCCAATTTCCCAACCCGGATCGGTTGGACCTGCGCCGCGACGACGGACCGCACGTGGGGTTCGGCTACGGCCGCCACCAATGCGTGGGTCAGCAGCTGGCGCGGATGGAATTACAGATCGTTCTGCCCACTTTGCTGCGCCGCATCCCGACGCTGCGGCTGGCGGTGCCGCTCGAGCAGCTTCCGTTCAAACACGACACGCTGGCCTACGGCGTCTATGAGCTTCCGGTCACATGGTGACGCAAGGTCTGACACTGAAGGTACCGGATCTGTCCGGCAGGCTTGCTGTCGTGACCGGAGCCAACAGCGGTCTGGGATTCGGTCTGGCGAAAAGGCTGGTGGCTGCGGGCGCTGACGTCGTCATGGCGATCCGCAGCAGGGCCAAGGGCGAAGCTGCGATCGCCGAGATCCGCCGGGAGGTGCCGACAGCGCAGTTGACCATCAGACATCTGGACCTGTCATCGCTGAAAAGCGTAGCGGCGCTGGGCGAAGAGCTGGGCGGGGAAGGGCGGCCGATCGACATCCTGATCAACAACGCCGGCGTCATGAGACCACCACACCGCCAGGAAACCCACGACGGCTTCGAATTGCAGTTCGGCGCCAACCACCTCGGACACTTCGCGTTGACCGGGCACCTGTTACCCCTGCTGCGCGCAGCGGAATCCGCGCGCGTGGTGACCGTCAGCAGCCTCGCCGCAACCCAGCGCAAACTCGATTTCGACGACGTCAACGCGCAAAATGGCTATAAACCGATGCGCTCTTACGGGATGGCCAAGCTGGCGCAACTGATGTTCGCAGTCGAGTTGGATCGACGCAGCCGCCAAGGCGGCTGGCGGGTGATGTCCAATGCCGCGCATCCTGGGTTGAGCAAGACCAACCTGCTCAGCGGCGCATCCTACGGTCGCGAGAAACCGACGCTGCTGGCGCGGCTCACCCAACTGACGTGGTGGCTGCTGCCGTTCATGTGGCTGGAAATCGACGAAGGCATCAAGCCGGCGCTCTATGCGGCGGTATCACCGGAGGCTCGCGGCGGTCAGTACTACGGTCCGCGCGGCTTCTACGAAACCGTCGGGGGCGGAGTCACGTTCGCCGGGGTTCCCCGGTTGGCGCGCAGCGAGACTGACATGAAACGGCTGTGGCAGCTGTCCGAACAACTCACCGGCGTCACGTATCGGGACTGACATCAGGAAGTGGTGAACATGCCGTTTGTCGGGCGCACTGACGTCCAGGACCCCGGTGCCCAGCAAGAGCAGCGGGAACGGTTGCCGCGTCGGCGCGAGCAGTTGTACATCGACGATGAGCAATTCCGGAATACCGCGAACCCATGACCGCTGTCGCAGGCTCACCAGTACCCGGAGAACGGTTCCAGACGGCGGTCCAAGAGTCTGGACGGGCGATCCCCCACCTGTCGAAGCAGCTGATCGAGAAGTATCTTGTCGACCTTGAACGGCTTGGTGTGCTGTCGAAATAAATCCGAAGGGACAACGATGTCAAGTCAAACCCGCACCCTGTATCCGGAGGGCGTGATCGGCGCACCCAAGCACCGCCGCGGTCACGCCGCAGGATCCAATACCGGCCTGCCTGCCGGCACGGAGGTGTTCTCGGCCGACAACCACATCTCAGTGGCCGACGACATCTTCTACGAACGCTTCCCCGACGATCTAAAAGATCAGGCACCGCGGATCTGGTACGAGGACGGCGCTTACCTGCTCGGTCGCCCAGGACAATCATTGGTGGTTGGCGATTTCAGCGCAGTGCTCATGCAATACGACGATCTGGCCGGCGCGGTCACCAACAACATCGACGCCCGCGTCCGCGAACTAGCCGAAGACGGAGTCGAAAAGGAACTGGTATTTCCCAACGCGGTGCTGGCGTTGTTCCACTACCCCGACACGGACCTGCGCGAGCGGATTCTCCGCATCTACAACGAACACATCGCCGACGTGCAGGAGCGCTCCAACGGCCACTGCTATGGAGTCGGTTTGATCAACTGGTGGGATCCGCGCGGCACCCGGCGCACGCTATCAGAGCTCAAGTCGCTGGGGCTCAAGACGTTTCTGATGCCGCTCAGCCCGGGCAATGACGACAACGGCCACGTCATCGACTACTCGAGCTCGGCGATGAGCGCGGTGTGGGACGAGATCGAAGACGCGGGCCTGCCGGTCACGCACCATATCGGAGAGAGTCAGCCGAAGTGCCCGAGCGAGGTCAACAGTGTGGCGGTCGCCATGATGGTCAACATCGACTCATTTCGGGAGATGTTCTCCAAGTACATCTTCGGCGGTATCCTCGACCGGCATCCCCGCTTGCGTGTCGGCTGGTTCGAGGGCGGGATCGCCTGGCTGCCACCGGCGTTGCAGGATGCCGAGCACGTCCTGGCCTCCTATCAGCACATGCTGCGACACCACCCCGAACACGACGTCCGCTACTACTGGGACACTCACATGTGCGCCTCGTTCATGGTTGATGGCCTCGGCCTCAAGCAGATCGACGAGATCGGAATCGACAAGGTGATGTGGTCATCTGACTATCCGCACAATGAAAGCACTTTCGGCTATTCGGAGAGGTCGCTGGCCGCGGTGGTCGACGCCGTCGGCCCCGACGACGCCGTCCGCGTTGTCGGCGGCAACATCAGAAAGTTTCTGGGTATTTAGCATGACGAACTCACTCACTGCCCGCGGCCCCGTCCTTGACATCCCCGATGAGCCGGACTGGGCGCGCATGCGTTCCGAGACCGGCGCACGGCTTCGGTCTGCGATGGCTGATCACGGCGTTGACGCCCTGATCCTTTTGCTCAACGGCCACGTCGCATATGCCACGGGGGCCAGCTGGCCGTTGCTGGATGCGGGCCTGTCGCACGTGGAGCGTCCGGTGGCGATCGTGCTGGCCGACGACGAACATCCGCATCTGTTCATGCCGTTCCGCAGCGGAGCATCCACCGAATCGCCGGTTCCCGACGACCATCTGCACGGCCCCGTCTATCTCGAATTCGACCACGGCGTCGAGCATTTCGCCCGTGAGCTGGCCGAGCTGATTCCACCGAACGCGGCCGTCGCCGTCGACGAGCTGACCGGCGCGATGCGGCGGGCAGCACCCAAGCTGTTCGGATCGGGCGCGCCGTCGGATGCGGCGATCGTGGTCGGGGCGGCGCAATTGGTCAAGACGCGCGACGAGCTTTCCTGCCTTCGCCGGGCGTGCCGCATCACCGAGCAGGCCATGGTGGATGTGCAGAAGGCGTTGGCGCCGGGCGTACGCCAGATTGATCTTTCGGCCATGCTGGTGCGCCGCGCTTTTGAGCTGGGCGCCACCACCAACATGCTGGAGGCCATCTGGCAGGTGATGCCGAGCTCACGGGAAACCGGCGTGTGGACAACCCACGGTGATCTCGCGCTGCCGTTGCTGCCCACCGCTCGCGAGTTGGCTGCAGGCGATGTGCTGTGGACCGACATCAGCATCACCTACGCCGGATACTGCTCAGACTTCGGCCGCACCTGGCTGGTCGGCGAGCAACCCTCGCCGCGGCAGCAGGACCAATTTCGTCAGTGGCGAGCCATCCTGGACGCCGTGCTCGCGGTGACCAAGGCCGGCGCCACCTCAGGGGATCTCGCGCGCGCGGCGATCGCCGCCAACGGTGGCCGCAAACCGTGGCTGCCGCACTTTTATCTGGGCCACGGCATCGGCACTTATCCCGCCGAAGCACCAATGATCGGAACAGATCTCGGCGAGGAATTCGATGACAACTTCGTCTTTCCGCCCGGCATGGCTCTGGTATTGGAACCGGTGGTGTGGGAGGACGGGACAGGCGGCTACCGCAGTGAGGAGATCGTGGTGATCACCGAAGACGGCTTTACGCCGATTACCGACTACCCCTACTCCCCCTATGGCGACTGAAGTTTTGCCCGATGCCCGGGCATTGCGGACAGGGCGTCGGGAACGGGCGCTGGCCCAAATGGACGGAAATGACCTGGACATCTTGGTGCTGGGGCGGCAAGCCAATATTCGGTACGTCACCGGCGCCCCACAGCTGTGGATAGCCGGGACGCGACCGTTCGGTCCGATGTGTGTCGTGGTGCGCGCCACCGGGGACATCTACCTCAACACCACCGACGATGAGGGCGTCCCCGAGGAGATCGGCCACGATCATCTCTACGGGTTGGCTTGGAATCCAATGACCCTCATTGAGGTGTTGAAAAAGATCGACGGGGCCGCGACGGCGCGACGGGTCGGAACCGACGCGATTACACCCACTTTCGCGGCATTGCTGCCCGAGGCCTTCCCCAATGCCGAACTCCTCGACGGCGAGCTGGCCATGCGCGCGGCGCGCCGCATCAAGACGCCGGATGAAATCGCTGCGATGGGCCCAGCGCTTCGCATCGCCGAGGGCGGAATCGCGGCTGCTGTTGCCGAATTACGACCAGGCCTGTCCGAGCAGACGTTAGCCGGAGCCGTGCTGGAGGCCATGGCTGCGGGTGGGGTAAGCGCGCCGGCCACCCAGGACGCCGCATGGGTGACCTCGTGGGAACACCCGTGGCGACGCGCTCGTGCTACCGGCGAGGTGCGGTCGGGTGACCTTGTCGCTTTCGCTGCCGGTGCGCTGGCGGGCGGCTATGTCGGCGAAGTGGGCCGGACCTGGCCGGCAGGCGACGCAGCTAACGGTTCGACCCACAAGCTATTTGGGCGCTCGAATGCGCTATACGACAGAATGATTGCCGCATGTCGTCCCGGTGCGGACACCCGTGAGCTGCTCGCCGCCTACGAAGCAGCCGGCGAGCCAGTACCGCCGCTGCCCGTTGCGCACGGGCTTGGGCTGGGTTTCGATCCCCCCGTTGTATCCGAAATACTCTCGGCCGCCGGCGAACACGAACGCCTGGACGCCGGGATGGTGCTGGCGATCACCGGCTACGTGTGGCAGGAGGGCGTCGGGGCGGTGTTCCGGCGCGACACCGTCCACATCACCGACGACGACGCTGAAGTGCTGACCACCTGTCCGTCCTGGCATGACGACGGCTAGTTGACATTTCCCTTGTTGGAGGACGTTGGTTTATCGACCAGCGTCGATTTGGTGCGCTTCAGCGGCGATAGTGCCGATCGCTTGGCGGTCCTCATCGTTGAGTGCGATGTCGGTGTATGTCCTGATGACGGTTTCGATTGCTGCTGTGGCGCATTCGGCAGCGCTGCTCGTCGAGCGCGGCTCGTGCAGTTCCGGGATGAGCGCGCCGAGTTGGTCTAATTCGATCACCCCGGCTTCGATCTCGAGTTGGGCAAGCTTGCGGCGCAGACCCCCGGTGGCGTCGTTGGGCGCGGGCAGCGGCCCGGTCTTGAGGCGTTGACGCACCGCACGCAGTGGGCGGACAACCTCGTGGTGCCACGCATCAACCCGGCGATGCGCGACGTCGAGGACATTGATGGTCAGCGTCTGCCGCCGTACAGCGCCGACAAACGCAGCAAACAACACCACGTTGACGTCCAGTTCGTATCGGTTCTGCAGATCCAGGCAGGCATCAGCGACGCCTGCGCGGCGATAAAGCTCCACCGCGAATCGCGTGAAGAATTCGGTATTGCTAGATCCACTCATCGCTTCCTTTTCGTGCTCGCCTGGCATCGACCGTCGCGCTGCAGAACATGGCGCCCCGGTCGTGCTGGCGCACACCCCTCAAGTTGCTTGCGTAGTCTGCCGCGGCTGCGACGGCAAGCGTCCCTCCCAGCGCTGAAATAGTTGGTGGGCGATGCCGAATTGATCGAGGATCTTACCGCTGGTCTGATTCAGGAGGTCGTCGATGGTTTCGGGCCGGTGGTAGAAGGCTGGCATGGGTGGCAGTACCGTCGCGCCAGCCAGCGTGACAGTTTCCATGTTGCGGATGTGGATGAGGTTCAACGGGGTTTCGCGTGTGACGAGGACGAGTTTGCGTCGTTCTTTGAGGCACACGTCGGCAGCCCGGGCGAGCAGGTCGGTGCTGGTGCCGGTGGCGATCGCGGCCAGGGTTTTCATCGAGCATGGCACTATCACCATGCCGATGGTGTGAAATGATCCTGAGGAGATAGCCGCGCCCAGATCCTCGGGGTCATAGGAAACGTCGGCGAGGTTTTCGAAATCGGCTCTTGCTGCGCCCATTTCTAGGTGGATCGTCGTGTCGGCGCCGCCGGAGATGACCAGGTGGGTTTCGATATCGGGGTGGCAGTGCAGCGCCTGCAGGATTGCCCAACCCAGTTGGGGCGCGCTGGAGCCGCTGACGCCGATGATCAGTCGTTGCTGTCGCATCAGTCCTACTCCTGGGGTTCGCGCACGACGCCGTCGTCGAAGTAGGACGACAGGGTACGTAGCGATTCGTATTCTTTTCCGGTGTCGAGGTATTGGCCGTCGATGGCCCGTTGGGCCGCGCAGGCCCACCGGTCTGGCCAGTACCCCAACTCATAGCCGTGCCAAGGCGCGCGTGGCCTCAGCGCCGGCAGGCGCAGTTCGTCTTCCCAGATCTTCTTGGCGTGCTCCATGAGGTCTTTGGACGGCAGCGACACCGGTGGGTAGGCCCAGTTGCGGGTGGCGTCGATGAGGATCTGGGAGCCGCCCAGCCCGTCGGGGTAGGTGCGCGCTGAAAACGACGCATCGACCGGTGCGCCGGAGGGGTCCAGGTCGGTGTTGCGGCCGCGCTGGATTTGGATGTCCTTGTGCGGCTGCACCCGCCACGCCAGCGCCCACATCACGCTGTCGAGATCGTCGCTGTCGATGTCGTCATCGACGGCAACCACCCATTTGAATGCAGGCACGTTGCGCGCCGAGGCGGCCGCACGCAGGGTGTTCCATGCCTCCCCCGGTGCCGGGTTGTGCAATTCGATCACCACGACCTGGGCTGAGCCGGCGATTTGCAAGATGCTGATCTTGCGCAGGTTGGGGGCTTTGGGGGCCAGTTCGTTGATCACGAAGCCTTCGAACCCAAATTTGCGCAGCATGGAGCTTTCGCTGGGCGGCATCTCGCTGATAAAGGCCTGCAAGACCGGGGAACTGCGGTGGGTAATCGCGCTAACCTCGAAAACCATCTGGTAGTCGTAGGCGCCGACATAACCGCCGAATTCGCCGAAAGGTCCTTCCATTTCGAGGATGTCGGTGCGGAACCTGCCCTCGATGGCGATCTCGGCGGCCGCGGGTATCAGCAGGTCGACAGTCTCGGCGCCCACTAGTTCCAACGGGGCGCCGTTGAGCGCGCCCGCGACGTCATATTCGGAGAGGTCGAGCTTGTTGACGCTGCACAGCGACAGCGCTGGCGGCGGCGACAAGATAAGCACGGCTTCCAGGGGCCGCCCGAGCGCGCGGGCCTTTTCCCAATGGGCCCGCCCGTCCTGACCCGACAGCATCAGCACGCCGAGTCGGTCGGGCGCTTTGACCATAACCCGGTAGGTTCCGGCGTTGTAGACACCGGTTTCGGGGTCTTTGGTGATCCAGATCGGCGCGCTGAAATACGCCGACGCGTCACTGCCGGGATTGGTCACCGTCACCGGGAACCGATCCACCCCCCCGCCGCCGACAAGCTCGCTGCCGGTGATGATGTTCTCTTTGACCGGAGCATCGGCCGCCGTGACCGTGACCGACTCAATCGGATGCTGCTGCGCGTAAAGCCATTTCGCCGCAATCTTCTCAGCAGAATCGACGCCCATGGCCGCCGCGTACACCTGGGGCGACGCGCCGAGAATCGCAACCGCGACCGAAGCGTCGAAGCACCGGCCGCGCGAATCGGTGAGGTTGTCAAACAGCCAGCCGGTGCGCTGGGCCGTGTCCAGACCACGGAACTGCCAACGGACCAGAGGCATCACCTCGGTGTCCTTGTTGGTCATACGCGTGACGCGCCGCAGCAGACCACGCCGCTCGAGCTCCACCAAATAATCACGAATGTCCCGGTAGACCGGACCAGGTTCGGTTGAGGCTGTCATCGCTACCCCCTTCGTTGGGTTCGGGATCAGCTCAAAGAAAAGTTAGTGATAAATCAGTGATTCATCATCGATGTTAGGTCATTGATACTCTTGCGATATGTACGATGTCAAGCCGAATATGACCGACGCCACATCTGACGCACCGGGCACCGATTTCTCGCCCGCCGACATCGACCGCCTCGACGCCGTGCGCTACCTGATACTGGCCGCCGAACGCGAAGGTGCGCGCATGATGTCGGCGGCCTTGCGGCAAGTGGGGGTGAACTCGGCCCAACGTGAGGTGCTGGAGGTGGTGCGCCAGCATGGTCCGCTGACGCTGGCCGAACTGGGCCGACTGCTCGTGTGCGAGGTGGCCAGTCCTAGCCGGCTGGTCGATGGATTGGTGCGCCGCGGCCTCATCGACCGGCGCCGAGGCTCTGCAGACAAGCGGGTTGTGATGCTGAACCTCACGCCCGCTGGCCAGCAGGCCCTCGATGTGGCCTTCCCGATCAGCGGATTACGCACCCACATCACCGCGCGGCTCAGCACCGAGCAAATCGACCAACTGACCACCCTGTTGGCGCGGCTGGTTACGGACACCCCCTCAGGAGTCGCGGTCGCAGCCCGCTTCCCCGCCGTGTGGTCAACCCGCACCGGCAGTGCGCCTGCGTAACCTCGCAGGCCAACCCTCTGTGGTGGCGCGGCCCGTCCGAGACGACTTCGACATTCGAAGCACGCGTCTGCTGGGTCCTCGACGACCTGTCCCCACCCCATACCAACTGGCGGACCCGCCCCCGCCCACCGGTGGCGCCTCACCGAGTTGACGGACCACAGCGCCCAGCGTCACCACCACCACACGGCCCCACGACCGGGGCCAACCCGGCCCCTGCCGCAGGCCAGGTGGTCCCATCACCGACGACGGCTAACCGACGCGCGCCCTTCGGCAAGAGCCGCATCGACCAGGTCACCCAGGCGATGCCGTTCCCACAGGTTCAGCAAGTTCGACAGCATCTGCAGCGGCGCGCGCACACTTTCGTCGTCCCTGATCGGCGGATCCTTGCGACTGCTAGGTGCGGCTCCGAATCGCGCGCGGATCAACGCCGGCACATCCAGCAGCCAGGCGACCCCCATCACCGCTGCATAGAGCAGTGTGTGCCGGCGCAACCGGTCAGGGTCGAGATCCGGACCGCCGTAGCGATGGACTTCTGCGACGAACAGGTGCAGCAATTCGTCGAAATGCTGGTTCCACATGTCGGTTTCGGCACCGGACATGGCTCCCCAGATGGCCATGCCCACATTCATTTGGCTGACGCATCCCCAGTCCATCAAGCCACAGCGCAGAACGTCGTCGGTGTCGCGCCAAAACCAGGCATTGTCGATGTTGGCGTTCCAGTGGCACAGCGCGACATAGTCAGAGTCGGTGGCCAGCTGGCGTGCGATGGTGTGCTCGTGATGTGCGACCCGCGGCACGTCTTCGCCTAAGCGTGCCAAGAACTCTGGTGAGCCAACATTGGCGGGCACTAGCCAGGGATGGGTTTCGACGAATTCGGCCAGTTGGGTCACGCGTCGGTCCAGTTTGTCCGCGGAAAGTGGCGGTCGTATCTCCCACCGTGGCGGCCTGCACGTCCAGCGGAAAGTGCGCGGTCAGGTCAGCCGGCAGTCGCCCGGACCGGTGGGTGCCGGCAAGGCGGGCCAGCGCGGTCAGCAGCGCGCGGTAGTGCTCTAGTGGCTCGGGCATGTCGTAGTCGAGGCACTTGTGATACTGGCGTTCGATTCCGTTGTCGCCGAATCGGATTCGTTCGGTGATCAGTATTCCGGTGCCGGTCTGGCGGTGGTAGTCACCGAACTGCGCGCTGGGTACCGCGATGGGGAATCCAGGTGCCCGTGACAGCGAGGCCAACCGCACTTCCGGCTCCATCTGTGTCTTCCCGCGGTCGCGCACCGGGTTGTCGAGATCGCGCGAGAACTTGACGAACAATTCGGTGTGCAGATCCGGCGCAGCCTTCTCGTATTCGACCGACAGCACGACCTTGCGGCCTGTGCTGCCGCCGGCGACCTCGCGGAACCCGCTGATGCTCGCAACGCTGTTATCCACCAGCACACCGGAAACCTGAAACGCAACAGTGAGAAACCGCGCCCCGCGCGCAACGCAGCGGGGTCGGCCGGAAACGCCAACCCGTAGTTGTCGCCGACGACCCAACCGTGCTCGCTAGGCGTCTCGGCGTGCAACGGGAATCACCAGGTCTGTTCCGCCGCGCGCACCAACATGTGGTTGACCGCCACCCGGCGATCGCGCGTCACCATGTAAATCACCGCGTCGGCGATGTCTTCCGGCCGCAACTTGACCATGTCGGCGGTCTGGCGCTCGAACGCCTCTCGCGACGGTGCGGCCAGATGGGTGCTGATCTCGGTATCAACCGTTCCGGGACCGACCACGCCGACGCGAACCCTTTTACCGAGTACTTCTTGGCGGACGCCCTCGCTGAATGCGTTCACCCCGAACTTGGTCAGCGAATAGACCGCAGTGCCGGGTCGGGCCACCCAACCGGCGGTGGAACTGATGGTGACCAGGTCGGCCACACCGCGCGGTGAGTCGGCGGCCGCATCAATCAGATGCGGGAGCGCCGCGCGGGTGACGTAGAGGACCCCTTGCACGTTGACCGCCACCAGGTCGTCCCAATCCTGCAGTGGCGCTTGCGCTGCGGGCCCCATCCTCATCAGGCCGGCGTTGTTCACCACGGTGTCGAGGCGTCCCAACTCTGCGACGATGCGCTGCACGGCTGTCGATACCTGCTCGGGGTCGGTGACATCGGCGGGCACGACCAGGGCTGTGCCTCCCGCTGATTCGATGTCGGTTTTCAGGTCGGCCAGCCGGTCGGCTCGACGTGCGAGCAGGGCCACCGCAGCGCCCTGTGCAGCCAGCGCTTTCGCCGTTGCCGCGCCGATGCCGCTGCTGGCGCCGGTCACCAGGGCCGCGGTGTGTTCCAGTGTCGCCGTCATACCCCGCCTGTCGGTCGTGATCCGGCTGCCTCCGATGGCGAACCGGCGCACAGTATCTCATGGAGAAGGTAGTCGGTGTCCTCACCTAAATCCGGTGCGCCGCGCGTGATCTGCGCCGGGGAGCGCGCCATCCGCCATGACGGTCCCAGTATCGGACGTTGGCCTTCGCGGTGATCGGTGACGAAGCGATACAACTCGCGGTCCCACAGTTGTTGATCACCGATCACATCGAGCGAGGTGGCGCTCTTGCTCGCCGGCACCCCCGCCGCCCGTAGACGGTGCGCGAGGTGCTCGGCATCGTGGTTCCGGGTCAGTTGCGCGAGGTCGGCATCGAGCGCTTCGGCGTGACTGTGTCGCTTGTCCATGGTGGCGTAGCGGGGGTCTCGGGCCAGTGCGGTGGCATCGAGTACGTCGCATAGCCGGTGCCATTCGGCGTCGTTGGCCACGGCCACGGTGACCCAGGCACCGTCCGAGCAGGGGTAGCAGCCGTGTGGGCACATGTCGGGGTGGCGATTGCCGTTGGGCCCGAGACGTTTTCCGGTGAGGCTTTGTTCGAGCAGGCAGTCTCCGATCATGGAGGAGAGGGTTTCCACGGCCGACACGTCGACGAATTGGCCTGCGCCGCTGAGTTCGCGATGCAGCAATGCCACCACGGCGGCGTACGCGGCGGCCGCGCCGACCGTGGAATCCCCGTAGCGCATGCTCGTCCCGAGGGGAGGTCCACCGGGATAGCCGACCAGCGAAGCGAGTCCGGCCAGCGCGGCGAAGCATGGCGCGTAGCCGGTTTGATGACCCAGCTGCCCGTCGTTGCCCCACATCTTGATCGACACCGAGATGATGTCCGGCTTGATGGCCTTGAGCTGCTGATATCCCAAGCCCTGGCGCTCCATGGCGCCCGGGCGAAGGTTGTTGATGACGATATCGCTGCGGGCGATGAGCTCGCGCAGCCGCGCCATGCCCTCGGTCGACTTGATATCGAGGTCCACGCTGAGGATCTCGGGATTGATGCTCAGAAAGTAGGGCGCGTGGTTGATGTCGGTGCCGCCGTAGGCTCGCATCTCCTCTGGGTTGCCAGCGGTTTCGATTTTGATCACTTCAGCGCCCAGCAGCGCCAGCAGCTTGCCCGCGTACGGACCGGCCCACACCTTGGTCAGCTCGACGACGCGTACCCCTTCCAGCGGGCCGCCGCGGCGATCCTTGGGTGGCTTGAGTTGTGCCGACTTGACCGCCGGCGGTGGGTGCGGGGTATCGAGCCGGTCCAGGACCAGGGCGGTGTGCTGGCCGAGAGCGGGTGCAGCAGAGGTGATTTCAGCTGGTGATGCACTGAACGCGTACGGCACGGTGGGATATGCCGCATCGCCCAGCACGGGGTGCCGAACCTGCTGGAAAAAGCCGCGGTGACGGTACTGCGGCGAGTGGTGCAGGTCCGCGGCGCCGTTGACCGGGACCAGCGGGACGCCCAAACGCTGGGCTTGGTCGGCTGCGGCGTCTTTGGCTAGGTCGCGGACCCACGACGCGAATCCCCGCTGAAACGCGGCGACCTTTTCCGCCGTGACGGAGAACTCCAGCCAGTCGTCGTCGAAAGCGTCGAGCCATTCCGGATGACCCATGAGGTTCTTGACGCCGAGCCAGTGAGTGCGGCTGGTCATGTAGAGGTAGACAAAGCCGTCGGCGCAAGGGAAAAACGCTGCCGGACCGGCCTGGTCGTAATCGTCGCGGTCGCCCGTGGCCGGGACTTCGCCGGTGATGAATCGGCCCAGGATGGAGTCCGCGCGTGAGACCAGCACGGCATGCTGGGAAATGTCGATGAACTCGCCCTGTCCGGTGTGCAGACGTCCGAATAGCGATGACGCGACACAGAGCGCCGCGTCTAGTCCCGCTTCGTAGTCGGCCAGGAATCGGCCCGGTCCCTGCAGCGGCGGCTTGTCGGGGTCGGCGTGGCTGGGAGTGTGATACCCCCAGCCGCTGGCGTGGAAGACGTTGATGCTCTTCGCATTGTCGAACTCAGCGGCCACCCCCTGGCCGTAGGGGGTGATCGAGCAGAACACCACGCCCGGGTGCCGTTCTGGCACCTGCATCGCTGACAAGCCCACCGCCGCGGCCCACGTCGAGGTGTGGTCATCGACGACGGCGTCAGCGGCGCCGATGATCTGGTGCAGGCGCTCGGCGCCGGCCGCCGACGTGATGTCAAGAACGACGGAATGCTTGTTGGTGTTGAGGTAGGCGAACAGTGCGCTGCTTTCACACCCGGCGTTATCACCGACGAGGGGCGCCATCGCCCGACTGGGGCTTCCGCACCCCGGCACCTCGACCTTGATCACCTCGGCCCCGAAGTCGGCCAACAGCTTTCCGCAGTATTCCCCCGCGACTGATTCGGCTAACTCAACGACCCTGATACCCGTCAGCGCCGACATGCCGGCCCTCTCAAAGCAGTCAGGGCTTCTTGCGTCCCGAGCGGCTCAGGCGCCACTCCGGCGGGAAGTTCATATCGTTGTCCTTCACCACATTGTTGAGGCCCTTGCTGAAGGTGCCCTCGGTGAGGTCGACTTCGTTCTCCCGGTCGTTGGCGATCATCGGCAGCATGCCTTCGACCATCCCGGTGAGCAGGCTTCCGAAGTATTCGCCCTTGTGCTGCTTGTAGAGCTCCAGGAAGGTCTTCTGCACCGCGACCGTGTCGGTGGGGCGAGAGCGTGAACACGCCATCGCATACTTCAGGGTCTCTTCTTCCAGCTTCTCGCGGGGCACCACGCTATTGACGAAGCCGCACTCGTACATCTCTTTCGCGCTGAACGGTCTTCCGGTGAACAGCATTTCGGAGAACTTCCGCAGGCCCATCGTCTCCGCCCACCACCACAGGCGCGGACCCCACCCCACATAGCGGAAGGCTGGGTGCCCGAATAGGGCGTCGTCAGAAGAGACTACCAGATCGGCGTCGCCGGCTTGGTAGAAGTGCCACCCGTAGCAGTAGCCCTTGGCCTCGATGATGCTGATCTTCCGCAGCTCTTGAAGCGGCCGGTTTCCCGCGCGGGCCTTGGCGTAGAAGTCAGTGACGGTGGACAGATAGCGATACGAGTTGCCTGGCGGGTATTTCACGCTGTCATCGTTGATCGCGAGCTCGTGCAGCAGCGGCATGCCGGGGTTCTCCAGCATCCCGCGCTGTTCGGGCAAGTCCCCGCCACTACCGAAATCCTCGCCCTCGCCGCGGATCACCACGACCTTGACGTCGTCGTCCACATTGCACTTGTGGATCAGGTCGGCATAGTTCTGCCGCATCCCCAGCGTGGTGGAGTTCTGCGCCTCGGGACGAGCGAACGTGATGTAAGCGATTCTGTTCTTGACATCCTTCTCGAACTTGATGTACTGCTCGGCTTCCTTCTTCATCTTTTCGTAGTCGTATTCCGGCATGGTTCTCTCCAGTTCGTTGTGCCTACTTGAGCAAGCTGCCCGCATCAACGGGAAGCGAAACGCCAGTGACATAAAGAGATTCGTCAGAGGCGAAGAACAGAACAGCGTTGCTGATGTCAGCGGGCTCCGCCCAGGGCACCGGCAACGTGTGCATCATCTGTGAGAACGGGGCGAAGTCCTCTGGGCCCGGATTTTCCAGGTCCGGGCGGAATAGGCGAAACGTCACCTCGTTCATGGTCATCGGTGTGTTGACCTGGGTAGGGTGCACCGAGTTGACCCGGATCCGGTGCTGGCCCAGCTCGACGGCAAAGGCGCGCATCAGGCCCACCACGCCGTGCTTGGCGGCGACGTAATGGCCGGTGTGCGCGAGGGCCTTCATCGCCCCGACCGAGCCGGTGAGCACGATGGAGCCCCCTCGTCCGCCGTCGATCATGTGCGGCACACCGGCCTTCACGGTTTTCCAGACACCGGAGAGGTTGATGTCGATCATGTCCTGCCAGATGTTGCCGCGAATCTTGTGCAGTTTATTGCCGCCGTTGCCGATGCCGGCGTTCGCGACAATGATGTCGAGTCGGCCGAGCTCCTCCACCCCACTGTCCACCGCCGATTTGAGCGCCGCGTAGTCGCGGACGTCGACTTGGGCGGTCACGATGCGGCGGTTGTGGCCCTTGACCAGGTCGGCGGTCTCGGCGAGGTCGGCCGGTGTCGACGGTGAGTAGGGTGTGTTGTCGATCGGTCCGCAGATGTCGATCGCGATGATGTCGGCGCCCTCCTGCGCCAAGCGCACCGCGTGACTGCGGCCCTGACCTTGAGCGGCGCCGCTGATAAACGCAACCTTGCCCTCAACCCGTCCGGTCATCAGAGCACCAGAGCCGGCATGGACTCCCAGCCCCGCACCGTCGACGTCGGGCTCAGTTTGGCGTTCGTCAGGTCGACCTCCCACTCGGGGAATCGTTTCAGAATTTCCTCCAAGGCGACGCGGCCTTCCAGGCGCGCCAGGGCCGAGCCCAGACAGAAGTGCGTGCCGACACTGAATGTGAGGTGCGGTCGGATGGCGCGATGGATGTTGAACTTGTCAGCGTCGGGCCCGAACTGACGCTCATCGCGGCACGCGGCCCCGATGAGCATGAGCATCACGCTGCCCTCGGGCACGGTCTGGTCATAAAGGCTGACGTCGCGAGTCACATACCGTGCCGTATGCGGTGCTGGCGGCTCGTAGCGCAGCAGTTCCTCGATGGCCTGTGGGATGAGCGCGGGGTTCTGGGCGAGGTCGCGACGCTGATCGGGGTGCTCGGCGAGAACCTTTCCCGCCCAACCGATCAGCCGAGTCGTTGTTTCGTTGCCTGCTCCGGCGACGACGTTGAGGTACACGAGTATCTCTTCGCGCGTGAGCCGCCGCGTCGTGCCGGTTTCGTCCACGAACTCGACGTTGAGCAGTTCGGTCATGATGTCGTCGGACGGGTGCTCGGCACGCCAGTCGATGTAGGCGGCAAACTGCTCGCCCACGGACAAGCCCTGTTCGGCAGCCTTCATGGGCTTGCCGGCCTCGGTGCGCAGTTGGGCGTTGCCCCGGTCGCGGATGTATTGCTGATCGTCTTCAGGGATGCCGAGCAACATGCTGATGACCTTCATCGGCATCTGTGCACCCAGATCGGTGACGAAGTCGAATCGACCCGATCCCACCAGTGGATCCAGGGCTTGAGTACAGAACTCGCGGATCATCGGCTCCAGCGCAGCGATCCTGCGTGGCGTGAACATGCGCGACAGCAGCTTGCGGTGCACATCGTGAATCGGAGGGTCTTCAAAGATCAGCATCCCCGACGGGATCTCGAGGTTGGCCTTGATCAACTCCAGGATCGCGCCCCGCGCGGAGCTGAATGTGTTGTGGTCGACCAGCGCCTTGTTGACATCGGCGAACCGGCTCACCGCGACGAAGTCGTATTCGGCGTTGTAGTAAAGCGGCGCCTCTTCACGCAGGCGCGCGAACATGGGATACGGGTCGGCGATGAGCTCGACATCGTATGGATCGAAACGAACATGGCTATCAGTGCTCGCCGTCACGAAATCCCTCCTACCGCTGCCATTTCCAGATGCCGACGCCGCCCGCACCAGCACTGGCGCTGCCAGTGTGTCAGCGCCGGACTCGGTTGGGTCAATTTGTACACTCCGCTTAAATGCGTTTGCTCTGACATGCGCACGGGCTCGGCTGATAACGGGCTCACCGACGGCCCGTGAACGTCGGCTTACTCTATTCTCGTAGAGAACCATATGGCGGATGCTCTGGCAAGACCCAGGGCCGCGAAACCCGCTGCTGACTTGTGCACGGTCGGTGCGCTCAACCGGATGCCGTAGCCCGGCGGCGGCGTGCTGGGCGCAGGCCTCCATCCTCGGTTAGCCGGCCCTTGTCCGGACTCTTCAGAATGCCGGCAGCGATGGCCGACAAGATGCCGTCGAGCTGTTCTGGACTGTCGACAATTCGGTCACCATGGGCGAACCGCAGCAGAAGACCGTTGATGAACGTCAGCGTGACGTTGCTGAGATCCTCGACCACGGCCGATTCCAACTCTCCGCCGTGCGGCATCAGCTGCACGAGGATCTCACGGTGCAGCTTGGTAAATCCATCCGTGGCTTGTTGCAGTATCGCGGCCATCGCGGGGTCGCGAGCAGCGTGCATCGTCAGCTCGTATCTGGCCTTTGTCCGGGATAACTGCGGCTCGCTGCCGGCTTGGATTACCACCTGCGACAACCGCGACGGCGAGGGATTGTCTCCCCGACCGTCGGCACTGTCAGCGACCGACTGCAGGCTCGCCAGGTCCAGCTCAGCCAGCCGCTCGGCGACGGCACGCAGCAGTGCCTCGCGGGTACGGAAATAGAACGAGGTGGTGCCGTCGGGAACACCCGCTTTGCGGTCGACCTTGAGATGGCTCAATCCCTTGGCCCCGTGGTCAGCCAGCAGCTGAATGGCCGCATCGCATAAGTCGCGGCGGCGCTCCGTAGGATTAGGCTTTCGCCTTTTCGCTACCGCGGGAGTGTATCGAGCCATGAGCGCATGCTTTCGTGGCGACGGATCTCGAACGAACATTCGCTGACTTGGAGCTCGACCATACTCTATGTTCGTAGTGTCAGTAAAGAATCTGCGACGATGAAGTGCTCGCCGTCACTACCCCAACGGTGTCTTCACGATTCACGCCAACGCCGCCAGGGCAGCGGACAACGAGTGCTAGACCTGACCGCGAGCTACTTTGCTCGATCCAAGGTTGATCCAGCGAAAGGAATGCCGTGGCGTTCCGCCATGCGAACAACGAACTGACCGGTGTCGGCCGCATAGCCGGCGTCATTCTGATCGGGACGGTGATGTGTGGCTGCCATTCAACGCAACACCCCGCCTCACCCACTTCGCCGACCAGCACATCAACGCCGACGACTCCATCGGCTGCGCCGGTAGTGAACATTCAGCCGTTGCCGGTTCGGCCAGTCCAGAAGTCACAGCCAACCACGTCCGACAAGTGCCCCGCTACCGATCCGAATGGCCCCGTAGCGCCGACCAACGTTCTCGTTACCTGTGATCTTGCCCGGGCCACCCTCTATACGTTGGGCCCGGAGACGATACAGCTTGTGCTGACACGCGTGGACCCACCCAAACCGCTGACGTCGGGTTTTTATGAAGTGAATCTGACAATGGACCCGTCGTCGGCGGCCGCGTGGGCGTCATTCACCGCTGCGCATCTGCGCGCCCACGTCGCTTTCATCCGCGACGACCTCGTTCTGGAAGCGCCGATCATCGAAGAACAAGTCACTTCTGGACAGATCGCGCTGACCACCCAAACAGCCCAGGCGGCCGACAAGTTGGCCCAACTGGCAGGCCGCCCCGCATGACCCAGCTTGGTATCGGTTTCCTCAACGGATTCGGACTTCCGCCCGTGGAGTTCGTCAATCTCACTGCAGATCTTGGCTGCAGGTACATGTCGGCCGTTGTACAGGCGCAGCAGTTGCTGCCGCTCGGCTATCGGCCATTCTCGCTGAGGAACGACGTCGCACTCAGGAAGGAAATGCGCGCCGCCATGAATCACCGCGGCGTGACAATCTCGCTCGGCGACGGGTTCCTGGTGCTGCCCGGCGCGGAGATGCACAAGTTCTCTGCGGATCTCGACGTCTTGGCCGAACTCGGCGTTCCCCGGATAAATGTCGTCAGCCTCGACCCCGATCTCAGCCGCACGTTCGACCAGTTCGCGACTCTGACAGAACTTGCCGCCCAGCGAAGCATCCAGACGGCCGTCGAACCGGTACCCGGCCTGACCGTCGGCGACCTGCCCACCGCCCTGGCCGCTCGAGGACACGTTGGACGACCCGACTTCCGATTGTTGATCGACACCATGCATTTGGTGCGGTCTGGATCCAGCGCCGCCGACCTCGCAGCCTTGGATCCCGACCACATCGGCTACGCCCAACTCAACGACACGACGCTGCAGCCACGCATCGACAACTACATGGAGGAAGCCATGTTTGAGCGCATGGTTCCCGGCGAAGGCGAACTGCCGCTGCACGACATCCTTTCCGCGCTTCCCCCCGACATCGTGATCGAACTCGAAGTACCCAGACGGTCATTGGCGTTGGCCGGCGTTAGCCCGATCGACCGCCTCCGCCCGTGTGTCGACGCCGCATGCCGTTTGTTATGCGAAGTGTCAACTGGGCCAGCGGGCTAGCGTTCAGCTCGGGTTGCGGAGCGGGAGGCCGGCTGCGCGATAGATCGCATCGATGACGGTCATGTTCTCGACCGCGTCTTGCGGGGTTGTCTTCACCGGTTCACCGCGCAGCACCGCGGCGGCGAAAGCGTCGAGTTGATACGCATAGGAAGCGCGGCGCGGGAAACGCTCCGTTCGTTTGCCGTCTGCCGATCTGACCGAGAGCCGATGGAAAAAATGCGGCGTCACTGGATTGAGCACACGCAGCTCGCCGCGGTCGCCGACCACGTGAGCGCTGACCTGCAGCAGATGCGACGACCACATCGAGCAGCGGACCCGGCCGGTGTGCCCGCCGGCAAACCGCAACTCGGCCGACATGGCCCGGTCGATTTGCGGATCGCGCAATTTCGCCTGCGCCGAAACGACTTCCGGGGTTGAACCACCGAACGTGCGGACCATGTGAACCGCATAGCACCCAGCATCCATTGTCGCGCCACCGGCAAGCGAGTAGTTGTAACGAATGTCGGAGAACTTGGGGAGGGGGAAGCACAGCGCAGCCTCGACCCGCTTGAGTTTGCCCAGCTCGCCCGAGGCGATGATCTCCTCAATGCGCAGACTCAGCGGATGGTAGCGATAGTGGAAGGCCTCCATCACCACGCGGTCCGACTGCGCGGCCAGTTCGGCGATCTCACGGGCTTCGGCGGCGTTGGCGGTGAACGGCTTTTCACACAGCACGTGCTTACCGACGGCTAGGGCAGCTCGGGTCCACCGGCCGTGCAAGCCGTTCGGCAGCGGGTTGTAGACCGCATCGAGCTCCGGGTCAGCGATCAGCGCCTCGTAACTTTCGTGCACCCGAGCGATGTCGTGTTTCGTCGCAAAGGCCTGAGCCCGCGATACATCGCGTGCTGCCACCGCGGCAACTACGACATCGGCGTTTTCTTTGGCGGGCCTGATGAGCGCCAACGGTGCGATACGGGCGGCACCCAGAATGCCAATCCGCACCTGTCCAGACACGAACCCGACGCTAACACTTGTCGCGGGCCGGCGACACGAAAAAGGGCTTAGGCGGTGGGGTTGCCGGGTCTGCGACGCGCGAATGCGGGCGCATGCTCGGGCCGGACCCCAACCCCGACAAAGTAAGCGGGCACAGCCGAGAGCCACGGCAGCCGCTCGACCACGCTCAGCAGGGCCTCCGGTGGCGTGGGGTCCTCGCCGCGAAGAAGCGGGCCGAGCAGGCCTCTGTGCAACACCCGCTGCACTGCTTGGGTCACCGCGGTGGGAAATACACGGCGGCGTCGGACCGCCGCCAGATCGCGGCCGGTGATCCGGTGTTGCCGCAGCGGTTCGGCCAAAAGAGTCGCGGCCGCAACCGCATCCTGAACCGCCAGGTTGATGCCGACGCCTCCCAGCGGAGACATCGCGTGCGCGGCATCGCCGATGCACAGCAGCCCATCGGTGTGCCAGCGACGCAGCCGATCCACCCGGACGTCCAGATGCTTGACGTCGTCCATGGACGTCAGCGCTGCCACCGACCCGGGCATGTCGGGTAGTAATGCGCCGACGTCGTGACGGAATGCCTCTATACCTCGCGCGCGCAACTGGGCGTCGGTGCCCTTCGGTCCGAGGTACGCGATCTGGAAATAGCCATTCCGTGGAATCACGGCGAGAGCCTTGCCGGGGCCGACCCGAGGCAAGAAGGAGAATTCCGTATCTTCCTCATGCGGCAGCCTGAACCACCACACATCGAATTTCACCGGGTATTCGCGTGCATTGAGTCCAGCCTCGTGACGAGCGATTGACCACCGGCCGTCGCACGCCACCGTCAACTCGGCCCTCAGTTCACCGGGGCCCTCGGGTCCCCGGTAACGCACTCCGGTAACGCTGCCGGCGCCTCCCAGCAGCCCAGTGACCTCGGTTTGCATCCGCAACGTGAAGCTCGGCTCGGCTTGGGCGGCCTCGGCGAGGAGGTTCAGCAGGTCCCACTGCGGCACCATTGCGACAAACGGATGGGGTTGGCGCAGACGTTCGAAGTCGACGTAGGTCACCGAGCGCCCGCCCGATTCAAATCTCGCCTTGCGGACCTCGGAGAAGGGTAAAGCTGCGAAACGCTCCCACAAGCCCAGCTCATCCAACAGCCGCATCGTTGTCGGATGCACCGTGTCACCGCGAAAGTCGCGCAGGAAGTCGCCGTGCTTCTCCAGCAGGGTGACCTCCACACCCGCCCGGGCCAATAAAAGCCCAAGCACCATCCCGGCCGGGCCGCCGCCGATGATCGCGCACGTGGTTGTCTCAACCATCAGCGCTCAAGCCTACGTGGCGGTCAATTGGCCGCCATGCGCAGCAGGGTCCACCTTCGAAATCTGCTCCGGCGCAATGGTTGCAGCTTGTCACGAGAGCGTTTGCGGGTCGACTTCGAAGACCGAAACGGGATCCGGGATCACACCATTTTCCTTGACGTAGCGGCCCCACAACTGAAGGAGTTCGGCCAGCGTCTCGGGCCGGGAGGCGGCCAGGTCGTCGATCTCGCCCGGGTCATGGGAGAGGTCGTAGAGCTGCCAGGTGCCCGGGCCGTACGGGGCGGGCAGGTAAAGCGCCTTCCAGTCGCCCTGGCGGATGGCGCGGCGGCCGAACAACTCCCAGCCGGTGCCGGTATCGGCGTCATGCACTGCCTCGGCGTCGCCCGACAGATACGCCACCAGCGAGCGGCCGCGTATGGGTTCTACCTCGCGACCGAGGTAGGAGGTGCCGGGATGCGCGGTGCCGGCGAGTTCCAGCACGGTTGGGGCGATGTCCATGACAGTCGCGAACGCTGTGCCGATCTGGCGCTGCCGGGCGAAACCCGGCCAGGTGACGAACCCGACCACCCGGATCCCGCCTTCGGTGGTGAACGCCTTGTGCAGGCGCGACGGCGCCGTGGCAGCTTGTGCCCAGCGCGGGCCGTACCAGATGAACGAGGTGGGGCGACCAAGGTTATCGAGGCTGTTATCGCAGTACTTTTTGATCTGCGCGGCGATCTGGGCACCACGGAGCGGCATCGCCTCGACGATCGCGCCTTCTGCGCCGTTGTCGGACAGGAACATCACGACCGTGTCGTCAAGCTCGCCGGTGTCGGCCAGGTAGTCGATCACCCGGCCGATGTTCCAGTCCATCCGGTCCACCATCGCGGCGTACACCTCCATGCTGCGGGCCGAAAGCACGCGTTCGTCGGCCGTCATCTCGGCCCACTCCGGCGCGCCGTCCGCAACGACCGGGTGCGCCGCGACATCAAACGGGCACAGGCCGAGCCGCTTGAGCGCTGCCAAGCGTGCCTCGCGCAGGGCGTCCGGGCCGGCGTCGTAACGGCCGTGATAGGTCGCGATGGATTCGTCTGGTGCTTGCAGCGGCCAGTGCGGCGCTTGAAAGGGCAGATAGGCGAAGAACGGTCGGTCGTCGGCCTCAGAACGTTCGCGGAGGTAGCGCAGCAGGGTGTCGGTGTAGAAGTCGGACGAGTAGAAGTCGTCGCCAACTGTGACGAACTGGTCATCTTCGGTGTAAAGCGTCGGCAAGGGCGAGAAACCGCCGGCCGCGGCGTCGCCGTAGTGGCTGGCGCCGGCCGGCAATAGAGCGAACGAACGCTCGAATCCGCGGGCCCATGGCGACGTCTCGATCGTGTCGCCCAGATGCCATTTGCCCGACATCAACGTCAGATAACCGGCGTCGCGCAATAGCTCGGGCAACGCTACGACCCGGTCGTTCAGATAGCCCTCGTAGCCCGGCGCGCCTTGGAATCCGGGGATCGCGACCTCCAGCATCGTGCCGATGCCAGCGACGTGGTGATCGGTTCCGGTCAACAGCATCGCCCGGGTGGGCGAGCAGGCCGGCGCCGAATGAAAATCGGTGAATCGGATCCCTGCGTAGGCCAGTCGGTCCAGATTTGGCGTAGCAATCTCGCCGCCGAACGCACCGATATCGGAAAACCCGAGATCGTCCGCCACGATCACCAGAAAGTTGGGCCGCTTCACGCTGAAGCATCCTGTCAGGTTCGGCGCCTGGCCGGAAGTTCCGGGGAGTCAGCTGTTGGCCGATCTGCATTTCACTGAGCCGCATCGGAACAATCACCGATATTGTCGAGGCAGCGCTCAATCCGCCGCACCGGGACACCGAAGGGGCACTGAGATGTTGGCAGAGTTCGGGATGTCCGTTCCCCTGGTCGCTGCCCCCATGTCGGGCGGTCCAACCACTCCGGCGATGGTGTCGGCTGCGACCCAAGCGGGTGGCCTGGGCATGCTCGCGGCCGGCTACAAAACCGTGGAGGCCGTCGAAGCTGAGATCAAGAGCGTTCGCGCCGAGGGAATCCCGTTCGGCATCAACGTGTTTGCGCCCAATCCGCTACCGGTCGACCCCGACTGCTACCGGGCCTACGCGGCAACCATTCAGAGGGAGGCCGACCAGTTTGGTCTGACGCTGCCCTCGCAGCCGATCGAGGACAACGACAGGTTCGACGAGAAGATCGCGCTTTTGCTTGACGATCCGGTGCCGATGGTGTCGTTCACCTTCGGGATTCCGCCGCGCAGCGTGATCGCCGCGCTGCAACGGGCCCATAGCGTTGTGGTCCAGACGGTGACAACGCCAGACGAGGCGGCACAAGCGCACGACGCCGGTGTCGACATGCTTGCTGTGCAGGCAGCGGCCGCCGGCGGCCATTCTGGCACGCTCTCGCCGCAGAAACCGCTGACGCCGGTCCCGATCGTCGACCTCGTCAAACGGATCGCCGCGACTGTACCGCTGCCGGTGCTGGCCGCGGGTGGGCTCGCCACTCCTGGCGCGGTGGCCGATGTGATCCGCGCAGGCGCTGCAGCGGCCGTTGTGGGCACAGTCCTGCTGCGTGCCGCCGAAAGCGGCGCCTCGGCAACCCACCAGGCCGCCCTCACCGATCCCGCTCGCACCGAGACCGTGCTGACGCGGGCCTTCACCGGCCGCCCGGCCCGCGGCCTGCGCAACGCGTTCATCGACGCCCACGAAGCGGAGGCGCCGCTGGGTTATCCCGCGATTCACTACTTGACCAGCCCACTGCGCAAGGCCGCTGCCGCGGCAGGGAAGCCCGACTATGTCCATCTGTGGGCGGGCACCGGATACCGGCACGCCACTGCCGAACCCGCGTCCGACATTCTCCGGCGGCTGGCTTCCGACCTCTGATCGGTCACGGGACAGCTGAAGCCGAGGTGCCACTTGACGCCGACACGGTGGCCGCACTGCCGGCGGCGCTGACTTCGCTCACCCGCCGCTGACAGCGTTCTGGCGGCGAGCAGGGTATTCGAAGCGGTTGAGCAGGGTCGTAGGAGCTGAAAGGCAGTGCCCGCAGCAGCCGGTAAATCAACCGCACCGCGGTGGTTTCGATCTTCTCGTAGTCGGCCAGTACCGACGTTTGCTCAAGGAATCGCAGCCTCGGATTCCAGGTCTGGATGTCGCGCACGTCGCGGATGCCCCATTTGACGACGCCTTTCGTAAAGACTTTCGACAGGTGCGGTCCAAGCGGCGAGAGAGTGTCGAAAAGCAGCTCGCCGCAATCGAATCGGTCGGTCAAGCGCTCCAGCAGCTGCCTTACTTCGCTCTCGCTCAAGTACATCAGCAGGCCCTCGGCGACGACAAGCGTGGGGTGCCCGGTTGGAATGCGATCGAGCCACTGTGGATCGGTCACCGACGACCCAATCATCCGATAGTGCTCGGCATCGTCATACAGCCGGCGGCGTAATTCGATGACGCTTGGCTGATCGATGTCGAACCACAGTACCGATGGCGGTAGAGCGAGCCGAAAGGCACGGCCGTCGAGGCCGCAACCGAGGTGCAGGACAACGGCGTCGGGGTGACGCTGAAGGAAATCAGCGCACCAGTCGTCAAGCTGTCTGGCACGTAATGCGACCAGGTACTGGTTCCCTGCGGGCAGCGAGGTCCGATGTATTCGCTTGAAGTCATAGTTGATGCGATCGACCGCGTCCGCGGCCGTATGGTCGCCCAGAATCGGCCGTCGCGAACGGCTTTCATACGCACGCAGGTACAGGGTGACCAGATTCGTCCACTCCACCGAGCCCCAACGGACGGCACCGAAGTCAACTTTGGCTGTCGTCACGATCTCCTCCTCCCCACGCGGTAATCGATCCAACTGCCCATCAACCCTCCCTCGCCTAGCTGCCGGTTTTCAACGCGGCTCAAGACACAACGGCAGCGCGTTCCGGCGTGCGGGAATTGTTGCGCGATCGGCGATACATGCCCATCACACCGTTGATTGCGTCGCTGACGCAGTGTGAATCCTCTTCGAGAAGCATGTGCCCGGCGGTGGGTCGGTGCAGATGGGTAGCGCCCGGGATTGCGGCGGCTATGTCACGTGCATGGGAGGCTGGCGTCGTCATGTCCGCTCCACCGCTGATCACAATCGTGTTGGCGGCGATGGATGCAAGCGCGTGGTACTGGTCGTATCGCTTCAGGCTGGGGAGAAAGCCGGCCGCAGTCGTCAACGAAATGGTGTGGATGGCCGATGCCGTGACTGCGGCGGCACCCCTGCGCTCGGCGCCGGAATATCTGATCAGGCCTTCGCAAACCGGCCGCACGAGACCATTGATCGCCTGGTCGGTAGCGCGTCGGGGCATGTGGTTAATGAGATCAAACAACATCCCCGTGGCGCGCGTGGCGAGCAAGCGGCCAAGTCCTCGCTCGGCGAGCCGGCCGGCTGCGGTTGCGACCAGGACGAGGCCCTGCGGTTCCACTGGCCGATCGACGGCGGGACGGCCGAGATATGCCAGCGCGGTCATTCCACCCATCGAGTGTCCCGCGAGGGTGAGCGGGCCCGTGACGCGCAGAACGGTGAGGACTTCGGCGAGGTCGGCGGCCAGTCGGTCGATCCGGTAGGTGTGCATTTCGGCGCCGGTCGAACGGCCGTGGCCCCGGTGATCGTAGGTGATGATTCTTACGCTGTTGCCCCACCGACGCACCAGGTGTCGCACTTGGAGTGCCCAGCTCGACTGTGTCAGGCAAAGACCGTGCAGCAGAACGACGGTATGGTCGCGAGCACCGGCAGAGCCGTAGTCGCGAACTGCCAGCCGCACGCCGTCACTCGTGATAATCGTTCGCTCGACATAGCCATCGCGCCGCGCGTCCAATTGCTGCCGACGCGCCGACCGGCTGGCAAGACCGCCACCACTGCCCGCGGTGGGCGCGGACGTAGTCGGACGATACCCGATAGATCCCGTAGTCAGATCTGGCTGAGTGAACACGCCGGACTCCTCGTCAGTATCAATGCCGGGAAGGATCCCGACACCTCGTTGCGCTAGAAGTTACGGATTGGCAGTGCTCGTGGTTCGCTTGTGCGCTATAGCCGCGCAATATGCGATTTGGCGCTTTTGCGCATTGTGCTCAGCGGCGCGGTGGGTTGGCCGCGCAAAGGTGACGCAGAACAGCGAACGATCGCGCCGGCCCGACTTGTGGCCATCCGATCGGGGTGCTGCTCCGAAGAACTATCGAGCAACGGCTGTGGCTGGTGCCGCTACGTCGAAAGGGCGCTGTCTCGATGGGAAAAACAAGGTTCAAAACGGTTGCCGCTACCGGACGAAGCTTGCTCAGCAAGCCTTACGACCGATCGGCTACCACGCGAACAGTCAGAATGCCTCGGGATTCCGCTGTACTTCGACCGGCACCGGATGGCGATACAGGCGCGACGCGTTCTCCCAGCTGAACTTGCGGATCACATCCTGCGGCAGATCGCCGATCTGCTCATGAATCGTTTGCTGGGTGTGCGGCCAGGTCGAGTCGCAATGCGGGTAATCGGCTTCCAACATGATGTTGTCCACGCCAATTCGGTCGCGCTGCACGAACGACGACTTGTCCTCGACTGCGCAGAACCAGAAGTTCCGGGTGAAAACCTCTGCGGGAGTCAAACTCTCACCGAGTGCCTGCCAGGTACCGTACATCGCGTGATAGCTGAGCATGTGGTCGAGACGATCCAGCAGCCCGGCAACCCAGCCGATTCCACCTTCCGATAAGCAGATTTTCAGATCAGGGAACCTGCTGGGCAGACCGGAGTACAACCAGTCGACCGCCGCTGAAATGGCATAGGCGAAGAACAGCACACCCTGCACATCAGGCGGCGCGTCCTCGGTGGTGGACGGCGAGGACCCCGAAGATCCGATGTGGAGGTTCACGACGGTGTCGGTCTCGGCGCACGCTGCCATCATCGGATCCCAGTGACCTGAGTGAATACTCGGCAGTCCGAGCATCGCCGGGTTCTCGCTGAACGTGACGGCGTGAAATCCGCGCTCGGCGTTCTCATAGATCATCTTTGCGCCAAGCTCGGGGTCGAGCAGCCACGGCAATTGGCAGGGAATGATGCGTTCGGGATACGACCCCGCCCAAACCTCGAGGTGCCAGTCGTTCCATGCGCGGACGGAGGCCAACGCCAGGTCGCGATCCTTGGTCACCTGCTGCAGCCGCTGGCCGGCAAACCCCGGCAGGAAAGACGGGAAGTTGAGCGAGGCGTAAATACCATTCAGGTCCATATCTTTGATGCGCTCATGGATATCCCATGCGCCTCTGCGCATTTCATCGAATCGGACAGGTTCGAAGCCATACTCTGCCACCGGCCGTCCGACCACGGCGTTGAACCCGACATTGGGCAGTTCGTGGCCGTCGTAGACCCACGTCTGCCCGCCATGCTCGGCGTCCACAACTTTCGGCGCGCGGTCAGCGAACTTTCGCGGAAGACGTCCGGCGAAGGTGTCCGGCGGTTCGACGATGTGATCGTCTACCGAGATCACCGTGTAGCGGCGTTGCGCCCTGGGCGGATCCGGCAGAAACGTGACCGAACGGTCCTCGCCGGTCTTGGCGGTGGTGAAGTTCAGGTTGGCGGCCAGCTCGTCGATCGATTTCATGGTCGGCAATTTCCTTGCAGCGCAGGATGATTCATGTGCTTACCTGAGCACATCGGGATCAGCCTTGATGGTCATCCGGGCTGCCCCCGCCCAGTACACGTCAGCGGCCCGTTCAATAAGCGACCGCTGCATGCCCGCCATGTCCGACCAGTTCATCTTCACCGGCTCCTTGGCCGTGAGCATGACGTCATAGGCCAGCTTGCATACCCGTTCGATCGATGCCGCTCGGTAGACGGCTTCGGGCAGGTTGCGACCGGTTGCGATGACGCCGTGGTTAGCCAGAATCGTGAGGTTGGCGCCTCCGATGCGGGCCGCGAGATCCGCTGCGCGGGCGGGGCTGTCGATTTCGCCGTCGTATGTCTCGACCAGGCATAGGTCATCCAGGAACAGCGAACCTGTTTGGTGCACTAGTTCGGGCAACCTCCCCAATGCGGCCAGTACACAGACGTAATACGGGTGATTGTGAATGACCACCCGGGCGTCGTCGCGGACCCGGTGCAGTTCCGTATGGATATGGATCGCCGGAGTGACATCCCAACGACCGCGGACCACCCGCGCATCGCTATCCACCACGCAGATATCGGATGCGGTGAGTTCCTGCCACCAGAGTCCCCACGGATTGACGAACATGTCCGTTTGTCCGTCGAGCTGCCAGGTGATGTGTCCGGCCATATTCTCTGCGAATCCGATGGCGGAAAGGTGGCGAAACGCCACGGCAAGCGCCTGCTCGTTGGACAGCTCGACGCCGATCGGCGGCACCACCGATGGCGCCCAGACCTCCAGGCCACCTCGCCGTGCATCAGGAGCGTTCATGATCGGCCTCCATTCTGGCTCGGATATCTTCGCGGAGCCGGCCTTTGGCTATCTTTCCTCCGGACGATCGGGGAAGTTCGTCGACCACGATGAGTCGTTCGGGCAGCAGTTCCTTGGAAACTCCCAGTGCCAACAGGTGTTCGACGAGTTCGGGCAGGTCGATGCTACGGGAATCAGCGAGTTCGGTGTAGAGGCAAACTTTTTCACCGAACACCGGATCGGGCATCGCGACGGCTGCCGCTACCGCGATCGCGGGATGGGTCGTTACGGCGTCTTCGACCTGGGTCGCGCTGATGTTCTTGCCGCCGCGCAGGATGAAATCGGAGGTTCGACCGGTGACGCTCAGATAGCCATCCGCGTCGATCTCGCAGATGTCACCCATGCGCATCCACCCGTCGCGGGTGAACAGCTTGTCGTGATCGGTCCCGCCGAGGTAGCCGAGGCTGGTCGCCGGACCTCGGCATGCGGGCTGGCCTCGCCCCGTCTCGGTGACGTCCTGATCTCCGTCGAAGAGCCGGACCGCCATTTCGGGGACGATCCGGCCGCCGGTGCGGAGTCGGCGTTGGCGCGAGTCATCGACCGTGGTCGCGCTGAGCATCCCGGTTTCATTCGAGCCGTAGAACTGCAGAATCTTCGCGCCGGTGAGTTCCTCGAACTCGGCGGCCGGCCGATACGGCAACGCCTCGCCGCCGGCGAAAACGACACGCAGCGAACTCAGGTCGTAATCGCGGCAAGCGGGGTCGGCCATCAGCATGGTCAATTGCGTGCTGACACAACACAACACGGTGACCTTGTGTCGGGCTATCGCCTCACACGCAGCTCTAGTGGTGAAGCGCTCCACGATCACTGCGGTGGCACCGAGATAGATCGGGGTGGTGTGGCTGGTCCATATTCCGAAGCCGAAAGGCATGGGTATGACGGGCAAGAATATGTCGTCGGGCGTCAGCAGCCCGTTCGCGACGGCCTTCTGGTGAAAGTAGTACCAACGGTTCTGGGTGTGCACGACGCATTTGGGCAGGCCCGTAGTCCCGGAGGTGGAATTGATGAGGAAGACGTCGTCGGGGCCGAGTTGGGATTCGACCCCCAACGCCCTGGGCTCCGCGTGGACGTTCAGGCACAGCGCGCCGGCATCGTGGCCCAAGACCAGCAAGGACACCGGGGATTCGGCGGCCATGTTCGCTGCGGCCTGTGTCGCGGCAGCGCTGCGCTGTTGATCGCTGATCAGCATCTTCGGCTGGGAACTGCGCAGCATCGCAGCGACCTCACGAGTGCCGGCACGCGCGCCGATGCCAACGACGACGGCGCCGGTCCGCTCGATTGCGACGAACAGCACGTGGATAGCGGTGGAGTCACCGTGCCACACCGCGACTCGATCACACCGCCCGACGCCGAGGCCGGCTAGCTGTTGCGCCAGAGCGCTTGCCGCATAGTCGAATTCACTCCAGGTCAGTGACATGCCGGGATGGTCGACATAGGCGGGACGGCCCGGTGAGTGTTCGGCGTTACGCCGTACCGCGTCCGACAGCGTCGAGTCGGACCACCAGCCGGCGGCACGAAACCGGGCCGAGTCCTCGTCGGTGAATGCCGGCGAGCCCACGGTATCCAGCCCACCGGCGCTCATTACCAAATGATAGGAAAACCGCGCGCCGTTTGGTCGGGGACGCCGCGCTGCCGCCGCCGAAGCAGCTAAGGGTTCTGCCCGCCAGTAGCATTGCGTTGATTGGCGCCCGCAGTACCCGGACGAGCATGCAGGGTAGGACAGGTTGTCGCACTGCTCAGCGGCTCACCAGCACCGCCAACACCCAATCCGACCGCTAAAACAAAAGCGGCCACCGCACAATGCGGCCGCCGTTCTGCTTTTGCGATTCGTCACGACTGCCGACTGTAGTTTCTCTTCGCGGGAAGCGCATATCGACACAGAACGCTACGGACAGGCTCTCAACAACCGTACAGAAAATGGTTTAGTCGCGTCCAACGGGAGTCGGGCAGCAGAGGAGGCGGTGGCAAATGAAAGCCACACAGATCTCGGGGCTTTGGCGGGGGCTGCTGAGTGGGGCGGCCGCCGGCGCCGCAGGCACCACTGCGCTCAACGTGATCACCTATCTGGACATCGCGGTGCGAGGCCGGCCGACGAGCACAACGCCGGAAAGGACCGTCGAAGCGCTGGCAAGGTTGTTTGACCTCACAGTTCCGGGTACCGGCGAAACGCTGGCCAACCGACTCTTGGGTCTCGGCGCGCTTACCGGCTTTGCCGCCGGTATTGGGATGGGCATGATTCTCGGGCTGGCCTACTCACTTGGTTGGCGGCCGGGGTTACTCGTCGCCACGCTGGTCGCGACGGTCATTGCCCTGATTGGCACCAACGGACCGATGACCGTGCTCGGGGTGACCGACCCGCGGACCTGGGGCGTCGTCGGGTGGATCAGCGATCTGATTCCGCACTTCGGATACGGGGTGGTCACCGCCCTCGTGCTGCATTATCTCTACCCGCTGTGCCGCCCGTCCGACGCGGAAGGACGCCTCGAGACGTCCGAACCAGCCTGATCGCTGGTTGTTGGGATCGGTAGCGACGCACGCGGCTTCCACTCGCGTGGTGAGGGCTGCAACACGCAGCCAACCGCAAGGAGGAACCCACGCATGAAAACCAAGGTCGCAGTCCTGTTGTCCGGGGCGCTGGTCGCTCTGCTGCTCCTGTCGCGCTATTTCGCGCTGAGCCGAGCCGGCATGCCGTTGGGGTGGATGCTCTACCTCGGGCTGCCGATCACCGCGGCCGGCGTGCTGTTTGCGCTGCGGCTCATCAACCTCAGCGCGGGCTGGGGCACCAAGACCGACCACTTGGAGCACAACAGCGGAGTGCGGGCGCGACCGCTGGCGCTTCCGCCGCCCGAAGTGCCAGTTTCCGAGCGCCTCAGGGAGCTGGAGGCGCTCCACGCGAAAGGCGCGATCACTGACACCGGATACAGCGCCCAGCGTCTGCAAATCATCTCCAACACGTGACTCCGATGATTAACCCTGGACCGTGGGGCGGATGGTGATGTCGCCGATTTCCACGTCGCGGGGTTGTTCGACGGCGAACGCGATGGCTCGTGCGACCGCGGCCGGTGGCAGACCGAAGTCGCTCATGGTGTGCCGGATCTGCTCACGCACCGCCGCGTCGTCGATGGAGCTGTCGAGTTCGGTATCGACGAATCCCGGTGATATCGGGGTGGTTCGCACTACGCCGTCGGTCGACTCCTGGTGCAGGCCCTCCTTGACGTCCCCCGCCTAAAGGCGGGGGATTCCAACCCCGTCGCAGCTACGCAGCAGGAGAACAGAGTTGAGGTTCACGGTTCGCAGACCGGCTAGTGCCGAGGTCTCCCCGTGCTGTCACCGCCCGTCCGGCGGCGATATTGCGTGCGGCGTTCACGTCAGCGTTGCACGGCCCCGCACCGCAGGCGACGCACTCGAAAACCACTTGACTTTTGCGGCTTTCAGGCGCGACATGCCCGCAATAAGAGCATCGTTGCGACGTGTACGCTGCTGGGACAAGTTCAAGCCGGCCCAGAGCCTTGTGCTTCAACCGGGCAACCAGCAGTCCCCACCCTTGGCGGCTGATCTCACGGTTAAGGCCCCGTTTCTGCGCGACGTTGGTGCCCGGGCATCCACGAGTGCCGCGCGCCGACTTGATCATGGCCCGCACATTCAAGTCCTCGACGCGGATGGTGTCGAACCGACGCGCGACATCGGTGGTGGTCTTCTCCACCCAGTCACGCCGCCGGTCGGCTTCACGCGCTTTCAATCTCGCGATGGCCAGCTTCGTTCGTCCTCGCCGGTGAGATCCCCGTCGCGCCCGAGCCAGACGCCGCTGCAATCGGCGCAGCCGCTCGGTTTCGGCAGCGCTCAGGGCAGGGGCATGCAGCAGCTCCCCGGTGGACAGCGCAGCCGACACCGTCACACCGCGATCAACACCAACCACGCTGCCATCATCGGGTCCCGGAATGGGTTCAGGGATGGCAGCAAAAGCGATGTGCCAACGCCCAGACCGACCCAGACTGACTCGGTAGGACTTCACCGTGTCGGGTATGTTGCGAGTCCACCGGAACCGCACCCAACCGACCTTGGGCACCCACACCTGCCCGGAGCGGCGACTCAGCCGCTTAATGTGGCGCGGTTTGACACCGACTTGCCGGAATCCTTCATATCTACCGGCCTTACGCCACGTCGGGCGACGATGGGTGCCGTTGAAAAAGTTCCGCATCGCTTGCGCAAAGTCCCGCAACGCCTGCTGCTGCACGGTCTGCGACCCGGCTGCCAGCCAGTCGTAGTCGGCGCGGGCCGCAGTCAACTGAGCACACTGCTCGTTGTAGCCAGGCGCTTGGCGGCCTGGCTGCCAGTGCTGCTGCTGCTCCACGGCCAGATTCCACACGAACCGCGCGTGGCGACAGTGCTCGGCCAACGCTACCGCCTGCTCAGCACTGGGAAGCAACCGGAACCTGCACACAGCAACAACGTAACCAGCACCACCGACAACTCCTCGAAAGGAGAGAGGCGGCGTTTCCTCCCCCGGCTAAAGCCGGGGTTTCCACACCGCAAATCTGATGATCGTGCGGACGGCGTTCTTGGTGGCTGCGTACACCGCCATGGTGGGCACGATCTTCAACCCGGCGGTGGAAACCGTCGTCACGAAGTGGCCGCGGCCCTGCCGGCGGAACACCGGTAGCGCGGCGGCGATGCCATGCAGCACCCCGCGCAAGTTGACGTCGATCATCGCCGACCATCCGTCGACGTCCAGGTCTGATATCGGCCCGATCTTGCTGATGCCGGCATTGCTCACCAGCACGTCGAGGCGACCGAACTCATCAACGGCCGTGTCGACCAGCCGCTCGAGATCCGCACGGCGGGTGACGTCGGTCCGACAGGTGACGGCCGCTCCCCCGCGGTCGCCTATCTCGCGCGCGATGTCATCGAGGCGCTCGGTGCGGCGCGCGCCGAGGACTACACTGGCACCGCCCTCGGCGAGCAGACGCGCAGTCGCCTCGCCGATGCCGCTGCTTGCTCCGGTGATGGCCACGACTTTGCTTTCGATACCGATCATCGGAGATCCCTTCGTCGACTCCCCGCCGATGCGCACGCCTGCACGCCATTGTTCGCGCGAGACGATCGTCTAGCCCAGTCGACTGATGGCCGTATACCCTTGTTTGCTGGCATCAACCAAACAGCCGACCTCGCGGCTTGGCTCAACCCCGCGCACCGCCTCGCAGATGCGTACCCTGCGTGCGGCATTGGAGCTCTTCGCTGAATACGGCGTAGGCGCGACGTCCTATCAAATGATCGCCGATGCCACCGGAGTCACGAAAGGCGCCATCTACCACCAATTCGAGACCAAGGACGAGATCGTCATCGCGGTGGCGGAGATGGAGCTCGCCAAGCTTGAGGACGCACTCGAGGCCGCCGAGGAACTGGACTGCCGATCCGAAAGCCTCGGGGTCCGCTATGGATGCGGGCGCGGGTGCGATGGTGTCGACAGCGATGCGCGTCGTGAACGCCATACCCTACGTTGTGGAGGCCAAGCCCGGGCTTGCTCAGCGCCCTTGACCTACCACTCACCCTCCCCCGCAACGTTTTGCGCTGATCCACCTATCGCAACAGCGGGCCACGCAGACAACAGTTGGTTAATGGCCAAAGGCTCAGCCGGCCAACCGACGTTGCGCGCCGCCGATCACCCATGCTCCGAAGCGCGCTGCGGGAAAAGGCATTACCCGCCCAGCGTGATGTCCCGTATTGTCGGTCTGTGCTGATCGGCTTGCTGCTCGCTCTGGGTTGCTCGGTGTGCTACGGCACGGCCTCGGTACTCCAGGCTGTCGCGACACGATCGGTGGAAGCCGGTAGCAACTCAGGTGTCGACGCTGTATTGCTGGTGCGCGCCGCCCGGCAGTGGCGCTATCTGGCCGGCCTTGGTCTTGACGGCCTCGGCTTTCTGTTGCAAGTGGCGGCGCTGCGGTTAGTACCGATCTATGTCGTCGCCGCAGCATTAGCCGCCTCGATCGCAGTCACCGGCATCGTGTCTGCGTGGGTGCTGTCGGCGCGGCTTTCATCAGCCGAGTGGACGGCCGTGGGCGTGGTCTGCGTGAGCCTCGCCGTGCTCGCCTGCGCCGCTGGACCTGGGCACTTTCGTCATGCCCCAGCCGGACTCGGCTGGGCGCTGATCGGCGTGGTCGCCGCAATATTCATCGCCGGTGCCGCCGCAGGCCGATTGGGTGACCGCGAGCGCGCACTTGCACTGGGCCTCGGCGCCGGAAGCGGCTTCGGTGTCGTCGAGATCGGCGTGCGCCTGGTCGATGTAATCGATCCGACCAAAGGTGCTTTCTACACCAACCCGGCGCTGTACGCGGCGGCCGCAGGTGGGGCCGCAGGGTTTCTATTGCTCACATCTGCCCTACATCGCGGATCCGTGACCGCGGCCGTCGCCGGGATGGTTGTCGGTGAAACGATTGCGCCTGCGCTCGTCGGAGTGGTGTGGCTGGGTGACCGCGCCCGCGACGGCCTCGGTTGGGTGGTTGTCCTGGGATTCGTTGTAGCAGTTGCCGGCACATTGGTGCTGGCCCGATTCGGCGAAGCGCCTAGTCCCGCCTCGAACCCAGTTGAGCTATAGCGTATCCGAAATCGGTTGTGCTGCCGTCGATATAGGCCAGTTACCCGGCACCTCGATCGTATAGGTCGTGCTGCGCGCCGGGCGCGTCCATAGCACGCCGCCCTGCGCGCTGATACCGGCGGCGATCAGCTCACGTTTGAGGATCTTGTTGGTAGCTGTTACCGGCAGGTCGTCGTTGATGCGCACATAGCGCGGCCATGCCTTCGGCGACAAGTCGGGTTGAGAGGCAAGAAACTTCTCGAAATCGGGGGGCTCCAAACGCATCCCGCGATGGATCACGAGGGCCGCCATCACCTGATCGCCGACCCGCTCGTCGGGCACGGCATAGACCGCGACCTGGCTGACTTGCGGCAGCCGCTCTAAGATCCGCTCGATCGGCGCCGCCGCCAGGTTCTCGCCGTCCACCCGCATCCAATCGGCGGTGCGGCCGGCAAGGTAGATCCAGCCGTCGGCGTCGCGGTAGGCCAAATCGCCGGACCAGTACATGCCGTGCCGAATGCGCTCAGCCGTCGCGGCCGGATCGTTGTAGTAGCCGGTGAACGGCCCCGCACCCTGGGTGTTGACGAGTTCGCCGACTGCTTCGTCGAAATTGGTCAGGGCGCCGTGTTCGTCGAATTCCGCGACGGCGCACTCCTTCAGGGTCGTCGGGTTGTAGATGCTCACTCCGGGATAGGGCTTACCGATCGAGCCGGGCGGAGCGCCGTCCTCCCGGACAACGATCACCGCGAACTCGCTGGAGCCGAAGCTATCGACCACACGGCATCCGAAACGCCGCGCGAATTCGGCGATATCGCGATCGGTTGCCTCGTTACCGAACGCTACCCGCAGGGTCGTGTCGGCGTCGTCGGGACGCTCGGGAATGGAAAGGATCAACGCGAGGGGCTTGCCGACGTAATTCAGGTACGTCACGTTGTAGCGGCGCACGTCGTCGAGAAAGCGTGACGGCGAAAATTTGGCCGGGACCATCAGTGCGCCGCTGCCGATGGCGACCGCCCACCCGGCGGCGATGCCGTTGGAGTGAAACAGCGGCATCGCTAGGTAGCAGACGTCGTCGGCGGTGACGTCGTATTGAAAGATCAGGCTGGCCCCGCACATGATCGCCATCCCGTGCGCGAACCGGACGGCCTTGGGATCACCGCTGGTGCCGGACGTGAAGATCATCATCAGGGTGTCAGCGGCGGTGACCTCGCGGTGGGCAACCAGCTGTGGCGCTGCGGCCACCGCGTCGGCGTAGCGCGTCCCGGTCACGTCAAAAACCTGAATCCCATTGAGATCCAAGCCGTCCAGCAGGGGCAGGTGCTCGCTGTCGACGAGCAGGATCTGACAGTCGGATCGCCGGATGTCGGCCAGTAAGCCGGCTCCGCGCCGGGTGGTGTTGATGCCGCACAGCACATAGCCGCCCAGCGCGGCGGCGGCCATGGCGCGAAGCATCGCCGGGGAGTTGGTGAGCAAGGCGCCGACATGCAGCGGACGTGTCGTATCGGCGAGGGTGATCAGCGCGGCCGCCTCGGCCTCAGCTTCGGCCAAGTGTTCTCGCCAGGTCCAGGTCCGCTCGCCGTAGGCGAGCCCGGGAGTGTCGTCGTGCCTGCGCTGCCGCAGTAGCTGCTGAACTGTCTCCGACACTGTTTCACTTCCTCGTCTGGGGGCTCGTTAGCGGGTGGTCAGCACCAGCCCGGCGTAGTCGTTACGGGCCACGTCGTCGCAGTGGCGCCGGTAGCTGCCGAATCCTCCGGCATATGGCATGAAGACTCGTTTCTTGCCTTCGATGTTGGCGCCCAGATACCACGACGATGCCGCTTTGGGGAACAGGGTTTGCTCGGCGGCCATTGCGACATGGTCGGTCCAGGCGTGGGCCGCGTCGTATCGTGGTTCGACCTCGCTTACCCCGAGGCGACGGGCCGTCAAGACCAGCTCGATGGCCCAGTCGACCTGAACCTCAGCGTGCAGCACCATGTTGGCCAGCACCGAGGGGCTGCCAGGCCCGCTGATGGTGAACAGATTCGGCAGGCCTGGCACCATCAGACCGAGAAACGTCACAGGACCGTTGGCCCAGATGTCGCGCAGCCGCTCTCCCCGAGGCCCAATCGGGTCGATGCGGGTCAGCGCGCCAGTCATTGCGTCGAAGCCGGTAGCGAAGATCAGCACATCGCAGGGATAGGTCGCGTCGCTGGTTCGTACTCCATGGGCGGTGATCGCGTCGATGGGCTCACGGCGCAGGTTCACCAGCCGGACGTTGTCGCGGTTGAAGATGGCGTAATAACCGGTGTCGGTACAAATCCGCTTTGTTCCGATCGGGTGATCGACCGGGATGAGATCAGTGGCAACGACGGGATCCGTGACGATGTCTCGGATCCGCTCCTCAGCGAACTGCCGGGCGATGTCATTGGCTGCCAGGTCGCTGTTCTGATCGGGGAAGGTCTTGGCGAAAAGGACGCCGCCCTCGCGCCAGCGCCGCCACAGGGCTTCAGCGCGCTCTTGTGGTTCGGTGTCGACAGCATTCTTGTGGTAGGTGCCGTGCGGCGTGCCCGCCGGCGCGTAGGCCGAGATCCGGCGGCGCTCGGGATACTGCTCCCGGATCTGTTGCTGTTCCTTGGCCGACCACGGGCGGTTGGGCATCGGAATGCTGTAGTTCGCCGATCGCTGGAATACCACCAGTTGCTCGGCTTGCGTGGCGATGATCGGAACCGCTTGGATACCAGACGAACCCGTGCCGATCAGGCCCACACACTTGCCATGCAGATCGGGATCTTCGCGCGGCCAGGCGGCGGTGAAGTACACATCGCCTGCGAAATCATCGACGCCGGGGATGTCGGGGCGGTTTACTGCCGATAGGCAGCCCGTTGCGCACAGGAGGAATTGCGCAGCGTATGTCTGGTCGGCTGCGGTGCGGACATGCCAGCGACCGTCGTCCCGGTCGAAGGTGGCACCGACGACATCGACACCAAATCGGTAGTGGCGGCGCAGATCGAATCGCTCGGCAACGTGGCGCAGATAGGCCAGGATCTCCGGTTGCGCGGCGAACCTTTCGCTCCACGTCCAGCTCTGCTGAAGTGCTTCGTCGAATGAGTAAGAGTAGTCCACACTTTCAACGTCGCACCGGGCGCCCGGATAGCGGTTCCAGTACCAGGTGCCGCCCACATCGGGGGCCGCTTCGATGGCGGTCACCGATAGGCCCGCTGACACGACTCGGTGCACGGCGTACAGCCCGGCGAACCCTGCGCCGATGACGATGACGTCGGTAGCTTCGGTCACGTCGACGGGCTCCCCAAGCGAGTCAAGTCAAGCAGGCCCCGCAGGTCGCCGCATACCAGGTCGCAAGCCGACGCCGCAGGAGCGAAGGATTGAATCGTCATGAAGCCGTGGAACAATCCGGGAAAGTCGCGGTGCACGACCCGCACCCCTGCGTTGCGTAACTGGCGTGCATAGTCGCACCCCTCGCTGTGCAATGGATCCAGACCGGCGGTGACGATCACGGCGGGCGGCAGGCCCGCATGAGAATCCGCACGAGCCGGGGCAACTAAGTAGGGCGGGTCGAAAACCAGCTCAGTGCCAAGGTATTGACGCCAGTACCACTGCATCGCGGCACGGGTGTTGAAATATCCGGTGGCATAGCGGTGGTAGCTGTCCGTTTCGAACGAGGGATCGATGACCGGGTAGAGCAAGAGCTGTGTGGCGGGTGGAGCGACTCCTCGTTCGCGGCAGAGAATGGCGGTCACCGCCGCCAGATTCCCGCCGGCGCTGTCTCCGGCGATCGAGGTCCGCGTCGCGTCGATGCCCAGACCGGCTGCATGTTCCACAACCCAGCAGAAGGCGGTGAAAGCGTCAAGCGCGGCCGCGGGTGCGGGGTGTTCGGGGGCCAGGCGGTAGCCGACCGACACGACGACGGCTTGGCTGCCGCGAGCCAGGGCCCGACAGAAGCCGTCGTGAGATTCGATGTCGCAGAAAACGAATCCGCCGCCGTGGCAGAACACGATCCCGGGGCGGTTGTCGAATAGCCCGCCATGCGGATAGTAGATCCGCACCGGGATCGCGCCTGCGGGACCCGGAACTGAATGGTCGATGGTGCTGCGAACGTCCCCTATGTTGTTGGCGGGCACGCGCCGTTGGGCGACCGCGGCTCGGGCCTGGGGGCCGGTCATGGTCTCGACGCGAGGGAATCCGGCGTTCAACTCGCGCAACATCGCCTGCACGCCGTCGTCCATGTGGGTCTCCGCCCGCATCGTTGGGCCGGTCATGCCGGCCGGTACTTCAGTAGTGTGATTACGGCTTCGGGCAGATCGTAGAACACCGGCCTCACCCGCATTCCGATCCGGATGTCGCTCGGGTCGACCTCGACCAATTCGGTGCTGATCCGTGGCCCGACGTCCCACTCCACCACTGCGAGTAACTGTGGCACCGAGTCGATCCAGGGCGGACCGGTGGGTCTGCGCGCGACGGTGAAGGTGTACAGCGTTCCGGCACCGTCGATTTCGCGCCATTCTAGGTCGTCGACCAGGGTCCCTGGGGCAAGGGTGCGCGGATAGAAGACGTAGCGCTGCAGCGAAGGCGAGTACTGCACCAGGATTCGGTGCTGCGCCAGGCCATCCCAGAAGGGCCGCGAGACTGGCGTGGGCTCGGGAATGGGTTGGGGTTCTGCACTCACGGCTAGTCCCCCCGCATCAGCAACGCGACCTGTTCGCTCATGATGCCGCCGTTGCCGGTGACGAACGCGGTGTGGCAGTCGCGCACTTGCGCGTCGCCGGCTCGGCCCATGATCTGACGTGCGCCGTCGACGACGTGGTGCATACCGCCGGCCATGCCAGCCTGGCCGAAAGACAGTTGACCGCCGGCGGTGTTGAGGGGGAAGTCGCCGCGGTAGGTCAAATCGTGGTCGGTAATCCACGACATGCCTTTGCCTTTGGCGCAGAAGCCGGCGTCTTCCAGGCTCATCAGCACCGTGATGGTGTAGCAGTCGTAGATCGACGCGATATCGACATCGGATCGGCTCAGCCCGGCCATCGCGAACGCTTTGGCGGCGGCGCGCGCGATCGGCGTGCATAGTAAGTCGTCTGCGTAGGTCGGTGTTTTGAAGGCGATGTGTTCACCGAAGCCCGTGATCCACACCGGGCGATTGCGGCTTCGACGCGCGATGTCGGCATTGGCAATCAGGACACCGACTCCCCCATGCACTCGCATCACCGTTTCGAGCATGTGGATCGGGTCGGCGATCATCGGACTGGCGAGAACGTCATCCACCGTGATCGGAGTGCCGTGGAAAACCGCGCCCGGATGGGCACACGCGTTGGTGCGTTGGTCGACTGCGATCTTGGCGACCGCGGCTGGGTCGTAGCCGAACTCTGCCGCGTAACGCTGAGCAATCTGCGCGTACGGCGCGTTCTGGCCCACGTTGCCATACGGGATCTCGAACTCGGCCTGCGGCGACCCATAGTTGTTTGACGACGCCCCATACCAATTCGGGGTAGGCGGCGGGCTTTTCTGAGACTGAGGCATCGATGCCGACCCGGGTACCACGGCCAATACCGCGTCGCAGACGCCGAGCTCTAAGGCAGCCGCGGCCCGCCACACCATTCCCGCCGACGTGGCTCCGCCCAGGTCGACTCGCTCACCGAAATCCAAAGCCAAGCCCAGGTATTCGCACAGTGTGGCCGGCGCGAACATCGCTGATTCGGCCACGCCGTGAGTCAGCAGGCCATTGACGCATGCAGGGTCGACGCCGGCATCCTCGATGACCATCTTCGCCAACAGCGCGTATTGATCGAGGGTGAACAGTGGCGGCCTGGTCGGGCGCCGTTCGGCCGGCAACTCGGCGATGCCGACGATCGCCGCTTCGCCACGCAGTCCAGTCACGACGGCGTTCCGCGTCGGGGCAGCGCGACCGTTGCCGTTCCCGGCATCAGCACGGTGGCGTCGCGGCGGCCGGCGATATCGAGATCCACCAGCCCGGCGCCCATGTCGGTGAGGCGCTTGCCGGTGACTTCCCCACCGAAGGCGAGCATCTCGCCGGGATATGCGATCGCGCGGTTCTGCACCGAGAAGGACACCAGACGGCCGCGTCCGCCAATCCAGTCGCCGATTGCGCGCGCCAGCAACGCCGCCTGAAGCGGGCCCTGGACCAACACGTCGTCGTAGCCTTCGACCGTGCGAGCCCACTCTTTGTCGTAATGAATGCGGTGGCCGTTGTAGGTGGCGGCACTGAAAAAGAACATTTGGGTTTCGTCGACGGTGACGGTCAGCGTGGGAATCTGTTCGCCCACGCCGACGTCGTCGTAAAACACCTGCTTATCGGTCATGGCACTCCTAGGGGCGGGCGATCATCGAAGTCGACGCTTCGGCAACCAGATCGCGGTGCTGGTTCCGGTACACCGTGTACCAGGTGACCAGGACGAATCTGCCAGAACGACCGTGCTTTTCGACGATCGACTCGATGGTGCGGACCATTTCGATTTGGTCGCGGTGATAGGCCGGCAGGTGAAAGGTGAAGCTCTCCCCGCCGGCCATCCGCTTTGGCGCACGTGGAAACGCGAGACTGCCCGAGACCGCGCCGGAGGAACCGTCGGGGCGGAGCGCCTCGAGGTGCGTGACACCGAGCACGGCGTACTGCAGAAAGAGCGGAGGACAGATGATGTCGCGAAAGCCGTTGGCCCGGGCATAATCCGGGTCGAACCACAACGGGTTTTGGTCGCCGACCGAGGCCGCCCACCGTTGCCAATCGCGCTGGTTCACCTCGCCCGTCGCAGACGCGGCGACGGTGCCAACTCGCGATGCCGACTCGGGGTCAATCAAGCTGTCCTCGCTCACCGGCGCTCCCTTCCGTCCATGGTCTCCTCCAGCCACGATGCGGCGACGTCGGCTCCGCCACCGAGCGTCGAGCCCAGCCTTGCCCGTTCGGTCCACAAATGCAGGTCTGTCTCAGTGACGTAGCCGATCCCGCCGTGTAGTTGATGGGCATCCAGGGTTATCAGCCTGGCGGCGGTGGCCGCGTGCATGCGTGCGATGGCCGTTTCCCTGGTCGCAGTGTGACCGCGCGCTATCCAAAAGACCGCCGAATGCGCGGCCAATCGCGCTGCGGCCAAGGCGATGTGCATATTGGCGATCAGATGTTGGGCCGCCTGGAAGGACGCGATCGGCCGGCCGAACTGGTGGCGGAGCTTGGTGTAATCGACGGTGCGGTCCACCACGGCCTGCCCGATGCCAACCAAGTCCAGTGACCCCAAAGCCACCGCCGTATTGGCCACCCGGCGCAGAGCAGACTGGGCAACGCCGGTCAGGTCGTCGCCGCTGAGCAGCGCGTCGGCGGTGACAATCACGTCGTCGAAGCGCACGGTGAACCCCCGGTGCCCGCCTGCCATGGCGAGCGGTTCCAAGGTCATGCCGGTCGCGCGAGCGTCAACGACGAAGACCAGCGTGTGCTCGTGCGCCGCGGCCGAGACCACGATGAGGTCGGCGACGTCTGCGTCGGCGACGTAGTCGACAGTTCCGTTGAGCCGCCAACCACCGGTCGAAACCCGATTGGCCTGCAGTACAGCCGAGACGACAGCGGCATCGCGAGCGCTCCATAACGCTGTGGTGCCGCGAACACTGCCGCTTGCCAGCGCCGGCAGCCACCCGGCCTTGACGTCCGGGAGGCCAAGCTGATCGATCGCCAGCGCGGCTTGAACGGTGCTGTGCACCGTCGTCGGGCACAGTGCACGACCGGCCTCGGTGTAGAAGACGGCGAGATCATCGAGCGAGCCGCCGGCGCCACCGTACTCCTCGGCGATGGCGAGCCCGAATACCCCGGCGTCGGCCAACGCCTTCCACAGGGTCGGGGTGCTTCGGTCGGCGCCGGGTTCATTCAGCGCACGCACCAGACTCAACGGGCTCTCCGCCGACAGCAGCGCGCGCAACATCGAGGCGAACTCGCGCTGCTCAGCGGTAAGTATCGCCTTCATGTCTTCTCTGCAAGGTTCCCGTTAACGTCCATAAGAAGGCATTCCTTGGCCGCGCTGGGCGATGATGTCACGAAGGACCTCGTTGGTACCTCCACCGAAACGCATCAACGGCGCGGCCCGGTAAAGACGTTCGAACTTGCCGGCCAGCGGCGCCTGGTCGCTGCGATGTGCCAGTAAGCCGTCCGGGCCAAGCAGGTCCAGCGCCAGATCGGCGATGCGCTGGCGCAGCTCACTGGTGAAGACCTTCTCGACGCTGACCTCGACGGTAGGAATGACGCCGCTGTCAAGGATCGACGCGGCCTCGTAACCCATCAGTGTGGCCACCTCCACGTCGGCTTCGGCCTGCGCCAGCCGGCGGCGAAGCGCCGGACTGTGGGCAGGCACCGTGCCGTCACGCCGCGGGCGCACGGCAAGTTCACGCAGGTCGTCCACCGCGCGGCGCAGATCGCCCGCGTTGGTCAGCGCGCCGCGTTCCAGATCGAGCGCCCCGGTGATGTAGGTCCAGCCGCGGTTGACTTCGCCCACCAGGTTGGTGAGCGGGACCCGCACGTCGCGAAAGAGCACCTCATTGGTGCGATAGCCCGACCACGCGTACAGCGCGCGGATCTCCACGCCGGGGGTGTCGATCGGGACGATGATGACCGAAATCCCCCGATGGCGAACGCCATGTGGATCGGTGCGTACGCAGAGCCATTCGTGGGTGGCGCGCTGAGCCCCGCTGTTCCAGATTTTGGTGCCGTTGATCACCCATTCCTGGCCATCGGGTGTCGCACGGGTACGCAGGTTGGCTAAATCGGTTCCGGCTTCAGGCTCGGAATAGCCGACAGCGCAGATCATTTCGCCTTTGGCGATCAGTGGCAGCCATTCGGTTTTGTTCTGCTCGGTGCCGTGCCGCATGATCATCGGCGCCACGGATGTGACCGTCAGGTCGGGTCCGGGCACGCCCCAATATTCGAACTCGCTCATCAGCAGGTGCTGATGAACGGCGCCGAGCCCGAGACCGCCGTACTCGGGCGGCCAGTTCAGCCCGAACCAGCCTTTCTCGCCGATCTTGCAACGAAACCGTGCTACCTCGCCGTCGGGAAACTCCAGATCGTGCTGGGCGAGTTCAGCTCGTAATTCAACGGTGACGTTGTGACGGAGGAATTCGCGAACCTCGGCCAGCCACACGCGCTGCCCGGCGTCGAGATCGAAATCCATTCCGGTGCCCACCTAACCCTTTCATCAGGCCGCGCCAGCGTAACGCCACCGCGAAATTGCGCCCGCTTTTTCGCACTGACGTTACGCTCGGCCCCTCTCGCGCTCGGCACAACCGGGGTTTTGGCAACCTCATCCGCGCCCGGATAACTGCGAGTTGATCGATTTCAAATCGGTGGCAACATGGACCAGGTGTCGGTGTGGGCCACTGTCACAGCGCCGTGGCCAGGGTAATGCGCGGGGAAAATTGTCATGCCCGTTTGTGCAGCGCGGGCCAGGATGCGTCGCCGTGAAACCCTGGCGGTTTCGCTGTCGAGATCAAAGCTGCAGGAGTCGTCGGGCGACTCACTTGAAGCGGACTGTGCACCAGATCGCCGGCGAACACCGCCCCGCGGCCGTCGTTGAGCCAGAGAACCGAGGAGCCGGGCGTATGACCGGGTGCCAGTTCAAGGCGTAGGCGATCGCTGATCGTGTGCTCGCCGTCCCAGGTGACCAGCTGGCCGGCCGCCTCGATTGGCGCGATGCTGTCGGCGTACACCAGCCGGATTCCAGAGAATCGGGCCTTTTCGTCGTCGTTTTCCGGCAACCGCATCCGGGCGGCGTTGTCGGGGTGGAAGTAGTCTCGGTCGCGCTGAGGAACCAGGTAAGTGGCATTGGGGAATGTCGGGATCCATTTGGCGGCGGACAGCGTGGTGTTCCAACCGACGTGGTCGTAGTGGATGTGGGTGTTGACGACAAAATCCACGTCGAAGCGATCGATCCCGGCGGCGTCCAGGCGATTAAGAAATTCGGTGTGCATGTTGGCCAGCAACGGGACCTGTGGCCGATCACGGCCGTTGCCGACCCCGGTATCGACGATGACAGTCATGCCGTCACAGCGCACGACCCACGTCTGGATTGCGCAGCGATACGCGTTGTCCTCGGACGCATAGAAAAGCGGATCCAACCAATCGACGTTGTCCGCCCACGCCTGCTGCGGCGTGTCAGGGAACATCTCGTCCACCGCCTTGATCGGGCCAACCCATTCGATGACACGGCGAGCCTCGCAGCCACCGAAAATCTGAACATCACCCATGACAGTCTTTCTTAATATGCAGGCAATCCCTGGTGCCCTCCCCGGGTCACCCGCAGTCACCCAGCTGGCCGCGGATCTGTCCGCTATCCCACCACACATCGACGTGGTACGACTCGAAGTCAGCGACGAGTGGACAGCACCCAGGCCCACCCGCCCGAAAGATCCCGTCCCAACAAGCAAGGGAGAAGGCAATGACCGAGTCAGTGATCGAGTACGTGCTACGCCGCTTGCATGACATCGGTATCGACGCGATCTTCGGTGTCCCAGGAGATTTCGCGTTCAGCGTCCAGGATGCGATCGTCAAGTATCCCGCTATCGACTGGATTGGCTGCTGCAACGAACTCAACGCCGGTTACGCCGCCGACGGATATGCGCGACTACGAGGCGTCGGTGCGGTCAGCACCACCTATGGGGTGGGCGAACTCAGCGCGATCAACGCGATCGCGGGGTCGTACGCCGAGAACCTCCCGGTCTTTCATCTGACCGGCATGCCGACGATGCCGGTGCAGGCGGCCCATTCGCTGGTGCACCACACGCTGGGAAACGGCGAATTCGACTTGTTCTGCACTGTGGCCGACTCGGTCGTGGCCGCCAGTGCGATCATGACGCCGCAGAACGTGGCCTATCAGACCGAGCGGTTGATCGCTACGGCACTTACCCAAAGTCGCCCGGTGTACATGGCGTTTCCGTCGGATCTGGCCAATCAACCCGTCGTCAGCGCCGCGCAGCCGATCGCCCCACCAGGCAGCGACCCCTCCAGTTTGCAGGCGGCGGTGACTGGTGTCGTCGATGCTCTCGAGGCGGCCGAAACAGCTTGCATCCTGCCAGGATTGCTGACCGCTCGGGTCGGGCTGCGGGAGGCACTACAGCGATTCGTCGATGCGTCCGGGCTGCCGTTCGCCACGATGTTCGCCGACAAATCGGTGCTTGACGAACAACAGCAGGCATATGTGGGCATGTACGACGGCAGATTGATGGATGAGCAGGTGCGCGGTTTCGTCGAGTCCTGCGAGCGGGTGGTGTGCGTCGGCACGATGATGACTGATTTCAACTCGGGCGCATTCACCGCGAACCTCGATCCTCAACGGCTCATCAGCATCGGTCTGCACCACTGCGCGATCGGTTCCCGTGTCTACCCGAACGTGGAAATGGGTGACCTCCTGCGGGAACTGACCGAACGAATCACCAAACGCAGCACCGCTGTGACGGCGCCGCGCCCCGCCGCACCCGCCGACATCACCGGTGCGGGCGACGACGCCATCTCCGCCGAAGCGCTCTATCCCCGCTGGGAGCGGTTCTTCCGCCCTGATGATGTGATCATTGCCGAGACCGGCACCGCGTCCATGGGGTTGGCGTTCGCTCGCCTGCCGCGCGGAGCCACGTTCCACAATCAGACCCTGTGGGGATCGATCGGATGGGCGACTCCGGCCGCCTTCGGCGCGGCGGTCGCATCTCCGAACCGACGCGTCATCCTGGTGACTGGTGAGGGCTCACACCAGCTCACCGCTCAGGAGATCAGCCAATTCGGGCGACGCGGACTCACGCCAATCATTTTCGTGCTCAACAACAACGGCTATCTAATCGAACGGCTGCTTTGCGCAGATCCCGACATTGCCTACAACGACGTGGCCAAGTGGAACTATGCGCAGCTCCCCCAGGCGCTGGGATGTACGGACTGGTTCACTGCCCGAGTCGCCACCTGCGGTGAACTCGACGCCGCGATAACCAAAGCCGCCCAGACCAACACCCCCGCCTACATCGAGGTCGTCACCGACACCTACGCGGCCTCCACGTTGGCGATGAAGCTGCACGAGAATCAGAAGACGCTCTACGGCGCCTGAACCCCAGGAGACAGATCATGAGTGACACATCTGATTTCGGCACCTTTGGCCGGTTCATCGAAACGCCGGTCGACGAGATGTCGCCCCAGATGAAGGAGGCTTACGACTTCACCCGGCAACTACGGGGATTGGTACCCGGTCCACACAAGATCTGGCTTGCCAACCCCACGCTATCGAAGACGATCGTGCCGACCGGCGCGTACTTTCAGCGCGAGTCCACGCTGACGAAGGCCGAGATCGAGATCACGACCAACATCATCAACGGCCGGTGGCGCAGCCCCTACGCCAACTACGAACACGAGATCATCGGCGAGCGTGACGGGCACCTGGACCCACGGCGCGTCGAGGCGCTGATCGCGGGGCTGCCAACATCGTTCGACGACCCACGCCAACAGGTGGTCTACGAGCTTGCATCGGCGTTGGTCGCCCCGCGCGTCGTGCCGCTCGGCCTGTACCGCCGCGCCAAGGAGCTGCTTGGTGATGCGGGCATCGTGGACGTCGCGGTGCTGCTCGGCTGGTTCACCATGGTGTGTATGACGCTGAGCGCCTTCGACGTACCGGCCAACGCCGAGGGATTGGACCAGTGAGCATTCGCAACGCCTTTGAAATCTCCGCCCCCTGACCCGAGGATCGCCATGGCCCTTCCCCCGCTACCCACCGTCACGCTGACTCCGGTCGCGTTTTTCCCGCAGTGGTACTTTCCGGAAAACCTCGCCGTGCGCGCCGACGAGTCCATCCTCGTCACCGCAGTGCTGCAGAAAGAACTCTGGTGGGTTCGACCCGCCAAGCCCGGTGCAGTCGTCGACCCGGTGCTGGTGCACACCTTCGATCACCCGGTCACCGGCGTCGCCGAGGTCGCGCCCGACGTGTTCATCGTCAGCCTCACCGAGGGCTACACCACCCATGAATCACATCTGGTGCGAATCGATTTCACTGGATGGACACCGGGGGCGCCGGTATCGCCGGAGGTCATCTACACCTTCGACGACCGCGTCCGCGCCCTCAACGGCAGCTGCCTGCTCGGGCCGAACGTGTTGGCGATAGCTGACTGTTTCGCCGGACTCATCTGGCGCGTCGACCTCGCCGACGACGCGCGCAGCGCCACGGCCCGGGTGTGGCTTGCGGATGACAGCATGGCCTTCGATCCCGACAGCGGCGTGCCTCCCCCTCCGCAGCCCGGTGTCAATGGCGTGCGCTACGGCGCGGAGACCGGCTACCTGTACTACACCTCAACGGCGCAGAAAGTGTTCATGCGCGTCTCTGTCGATTCATCCACCCTCGATCCGGCCGGGCCGCCGCAGTTTGTTGCCGCGATCGACAACGCTGACGACTTCTGCCTCGACGAGGACGCCGGATTTGCTTACGTCACAAGGCACCGCGCCAACACCTTCGACCGCGTGCCGCTAGCGCCCGGGCATGGCAGCGAGGTCCGCCACCTCGCCGGGGACCCGTTCGACGAAACCCTGGTCGGTCCGTCCAGCGCCGCATGGGGACGCGGCGCAGGAGACCACGGGCGCGTCGCCTATGTCACGACCGACGGCGGCACCACCGCTCCCCCAGACGGCATCGTCCGTCAGGCCGCACTGCTGCGCGTGCGGTTGGCATACCCCGCGTCATGAACCGGCGCGGCGAGATCGTCAACGCCGGTGCTGCATCCATCGAGACCTACGTGGACGGACACGGCCCCGCCGTGGTCATCATCCCGTCCTACGGCCGCGACGGTGGCAAAGACTTCGACCTGCTCAGCGCGGCGCTCGTCGAGGCCGGCTACCGGGTGCTGCGCCCCCAACCTCGCGGCATCGCCCTCTCGAACGGTCCGATGACCGGGGGTGGGCTTCGACGACATGGCACACGACATCGCGGCCGTGATCGACGGCCTCGCCGACGGGCCCGCGGTCGTCCTCGGCCACGCCTTCGGCAACTTCGTCGCCCGCGCCACCGCTGTTCACCATCGCGACAAGGTCGCTGCGGTGATCCTGGCCGCTGCATCCGGGAAACCCGTCGCCCCTGAGATCAACTCGGCCCCGATGCGCGCCGGTGACCTGTCGTTGCCCGACGAGGAACGACTCGCCGCGCTACGCCTGGCGTTCTTCGCCCCCGGCCACGACGCTTTGGCTGGGGTTGGGTGCTCGTACTGTAAACACGCTGTCAAACTCCCGTAAAAACGCATCGGCACCATCGCGGATATGCGGCTGGACTGCAAAGATCTTGAAATCGGCTGGTCCAGAAACCAGGCGTGTTGTTCATTCCCCGCTCCCAGGGAGAAGTCATGCCCACCGTTGAGACGCGCCTCCGCCAGGAGTTGCGCAACTATGCCGTCGAGTTACGGCAGCTGGCGTACACCCTGCCCCACGGGGTAGGCGAGCATGATCTCCTTCGATTGTCAGACCGCATGCGCGCTGCCGCCGACCAGGTGGTCTGCCAGGGGGCATAGCCATCCACTTTCGCGCTTCCTGCTGACGCGGTCGGGCGGCCAGCATCGATGAACTCGGGCGCAGTCCACCGCCGAGTGATCAGCCGCCCTTGAGGCGAATCTTCCAGCGCACGAAGCCGAGGTAAAACAGGCTGATCACTACCAGCATGCCCATGTCGAACCACCAGGTCCCGGCGTTGTGATGCCAGTGTGAATCCTTCGGGATTTGCGGACCGGGCTCCAATTTGAGCAGGTCGATGGTGGAGGCCGACGCCGCGAAACCCCATCTCGCCGGTGTGGCCCACGACATCTGGTCGAGCGGGATGCGCGCGGTGACGGGAATCATGCCGCCGGAGAACACCAGCTGCGACATGACCGCCACGACCAGCAGGGGCATGATTTGTTCATTGGACTTGGCTATGGCAGACAACGCCAGTCCGAGCATCGCCGAGGCGACGCAGGTCAACGCGACGTCGGCGAACAGCTCCAAACCGGGCTTACCCAACGCCACGGCGCCCTGAGTCGGGCCTCCCTTACCGATCAATACGATCACGGTCACGATCGCCGATTGGACGACCGCGAACACGGTATAGACACAGACCTTCGCCAGTAAGTACGCGGAAGTGGACAGACCGACCGCCTGTTCGCGCAGAAAGATCGCGCGCTCACCGATGAGGTCGCGGATAGTCAGCGCGGTCCCCATGAAGACCGCACCGACATTGAGCAGCACCAGGATCTGCCCGGGCTCGCTGGGTGCCTCGCCCATAGGGTTCGGGATACCGAAGCCGACGTTGCCGGGCACCGACATCGACAGCGAACCCATGATGAACGGCAACAACGCAAGGAAGGCGAAGTAGCCCCGGTCGGAGATAATTAACCGGATCTGCCGCCTGGCGATCGTGGAGAACTGCCGGAACAGGCTCGTGTGCGACGGTTCGCCCAGCTCGGCGGGTTTCTCAACTGGCGGCGGTGGCGGGGCCGGACCAGTCCGCGCCAGGTACCGAGCCCTGGCCCCGTCCGGGTCTCCGGCGACGGTGCTGAAGATGTCGGCCCAGTTCGTCGTGCCCATGGCCGCCCCGATCTGGCCGGGCGGCCCGCAGAACGCGGTCTTGCCGCCGGGGGCCAGCAGCAGAACCTGATCGCAAACATCCAGGTAGGTCAACGAGTGGGTGACCACGAGCACCACACGACCGGCGTCGGCCAATTGCCGGAGCATGGTCATGACCTGCCGGTCCAGCGCCGGGTCCAGACCGGATGTCGGCTCATCCAGGATCAGCAACGACGGCCCCGTCAGCAGCTCCAGCGCCACCGACGCGCGCTTGCGCTGACCACCGGACAGCTTGTCGACCCGGGTGTGCAGGTGCTGGGTCATCTCGAGTTCCTCGAGCACACGGGCAACCACCTGGGCGCGGTCAGCCTTCGTGGTGTCCGGTGGCAACCGCAATTCGGCGGCATACATCAAAGCCTGTTGCACGGTCAGCTGCCCGTGCACCACGTCGTCCTGCGGCACCATGCCGATCCTGCTGCGCAGCGAGGCATATTCGGCATGGACGTTGTGGCCCTCGAACGCCACCGTGCCAGTGGTTGGGTGCGTGTACCCAGCCACCAACCTGGCGAATGTCGACTTGCCTGCACCCGACGGACCGATGACGGCCGTCAGCGTTCCGGGAACCGCGCCGAGAGAGATGTTGTCCAGCAGCGTCTTGTTGTTCTCGATCGTCCACGTCACCCCGCGCACGTCGAGGCCACCGGTGCGCGTCGCGGTGGCGGTCTCGTCACGACGTGCCAGCGTGCCGCCGGCGAAGACGAGGTCGATATTTCCGATCGTGACGACATCACCGTCGCGCAGCAGCGCCATGTCGACCCGGGCGCCATTGACGAAAGTGCCGTTGATGCTGCGGTTGTCATGGATCTCGGTGCCATTGGGCGTCGGGAGCAGGGTGGCATGGTGGCGTGATGCCAGCACCTCGGGAATGACGATGTCGTTGTCGTTGGCGCGGCCGATCTTGATCGCGCCCGATATCGACTCCACCGCCGATCTGCCTGGCCGCAGCATCCGCATCATCGAGGTCGCGATGTTTGTGGAATCACCGCCGATGCGGCTGGTCTCGGGGGCCGCGGCTGCTGGCGGCACTTTCATAGGTGGTGCCCGGTAAATTTGCGGCGCGTGCTGCGGTCCGCTGGACGGGCCGACCGATTGTCCGCTGGTCGGGTATCGCGGCTGGGACCCCGAAGGGTAGCTCGGCATGGGTCCGCTGGGCGGATGCGAGGGCTGGCGAAATGAGGCCGACGGTGTCTGCTGAGGCTGGCCTGGCCAGTGCGTGCCGGTCTGGGGCTGGCCCTGGGGCAGCCGTGGTCCACTTGGTCCGCTGGGCGGGTTGACAATTGGTATCGACGTCGTCAGAGGAGGCCGACCGGCCGAACCCTGGTGACGGCCGACCTCGAAGGTCACCGCCGGACCGTCCGGATTGCCGATATTGACCCGCAGGCCGTCCTGGATGTCGACGACCGGCACGCGACGGTTGTTGACATACAGCCCGTTGAGGCTGCGGTTGTCGATAGCGATCCAGCGGCCCTGGTCGAATCGCACGATCAGGTGTGTCCGGGAGATCAGGGGGTGTGCGACGCGGACGTCCGCGCGCAGGTCACGCCCGATGACTACATCGGTTCCTGCTGCGAAGGTGCGCTCGGATCCCTCATACCGCACGGTCAGCACAGGTGGGGCTGGTCGGCTCACGAGGACCAACTGTATCGGCAGCGGCGTCAATCGGGGGCTAGGTCGTCCCCACGGATTACCGCGCCGAGTTCACGCTGCGGCCCGCATCTCGCCCCCTGACCCCGCGCTCTACCGTTGATCCGGTTTTGACCGCACAGCAGCGGGTAACCCGCCGTTCATGCACGAGAGCGACGGTGTGTTCCCCGACGACGTGCCAGTCGCCGATGCCGTCGAGCGACAGCGCCCGAGTGCCGACTCTCTGTCCGACGAAGACCACGAAAGTAGCGTGGCCGCTGGAGACGACCGCTTCCGACTGGCAGGAGCAGCGGGAAACGGTCCCGATCGACCCGGAACTTGAACGTGAGCAACAGGAATGACGTCCGATTAAATTTCGGCTGCCATTGATACCGTGGTTTTCGAATAGATCTGCGGTGCAGACGCTTTCGCGATGTTCGTTATCCCACTGCCACGGTGAGGGGCGCGTTACCGCCCCAAGCCATGCCTTCCCGGCGGTTGTCAGGTCCAGGGGTGACCTCTTTGACGAAATCCCCGATGTATCGAATTGCCCGCCTCCCTTCGGGCAAGACGTCGGCCGCCAACGGGAAGTCGTGAATTTGTCCGTCCCACAGGTGCAGATCACAGCGAATTCCTGTGGCTTCCAGGCGTTCCGCCATGAGCTCGGCGTCCGGCAGCAACAACTCCTCGGAGCTCGCATGAATGGTGACCGGCCACGCCAGGCGATTAACCGGCGAATTCAACGGCGGTCGACGTTTGCCAATTCCACCGAGTGGCCCAGGATATGAGCGTGGAGGAGGCAACGGACGCTGCCCGGCTGCTGGCTGACCGGGTCGCGGTGGTGACGGGCGGCGGTGGCGGTATCGGCGCGGCAACCGCGCAACTGTTCGCGCAACACGGTGCCCACGTGGTCATCGCCGACATCGACCTCGCTCACCGGACGGCCGACGAGATCACGGCGTCTGGTGGGTCGGCTGTGGCGGTCGTCACCGACGTCCGCGATGCCGGCCAGGTGGCCCACCTGGCGGGATCCGTGCTGGATCGGTTCGGCCGGGTCGATGTGCTGGTGAACAACGTGGGCCACTGGCTGCGCCACCCGGGCAACTTCGTCGACACCGACCCGCAACTGTGGGATGAGCTCTACCGCATCAACCTGCATCACGTCTTCCTGGTCACCCACGCGTTCCTGCCCGCGATGATCGACCAACACGCCGGCGCGATCGTCAACGTCTCGTCCCTCGAAGGGCTGCGCGGCTACCCAGAGGATCCCGTCTATGCCGCCTTCAAAGCCGCCGTCATCCACTTCACCCGCAGCCTCGCGGTCCAGGTGGGCCGCGACGGCGTGCGAGTCAACGCGATCGGCCCCGACGTCACCGAATCATTGCAGGTGCACTACTCGCAGTGGCTATCTGCCGAGGAGCAGATGCAGTGGCCGCAATGGGTTCCGGTCGGACGGATGGGCCTGCCCGAGGACCAGGCCCGCGTGATCCTGTTCCTGGCCTCGGACCTGTCGGCGTTCGTCACCGGCCACACCATCCCGACCGATGGCGGCACCGGCGCAGCGGGCGGATGGTTCCGCTCGTCGCGCCGGGCCGACCGGGAATGGACGAATCGGCCTATAGCGCCCTGATGCTCAGGCGTAGCCCAATGCTGCGTTCTCCGCGCGGATCCGCACGGTAAGCACCAGGGCATTGGCAATGCTGAACACGATTGCCGTCAGCCACGCTGAATGAACCAGCGGGAGCGCCGCCACCTCCGCGGCAACCGCTATGTAGTTGGGATGGCGCACCCATCGATACAGACCGTGCCGAACCAACGGCGCACCCGGGATCACGATGAGCCGTGGGTTCCAGTGCTTGCCGAGCACGGTGGCACACCGCCAGCGGACAACGGTACTGAGCGCCACGACAGCAGCCATCGGCCATCCGAGCCAACCGATGAACGGCCGGTCCATAGCCCAGACTTCCACGATGCACGAAACCAACAGCAGGGCATGCATACTGACCATCGCCGGGTAGTGATCGCGGCCGAACTCTTTGCCCCCGTGAGCCATTGACCATTTGGCGTTTCGCTGGGCGACTACGAGCTCGATCAGACGTTCAACGCCGACAGCGAGGATGAAAAGGTAGTAGTACATGATTTCGCCCCCGTTCACCATTGCAGCAGCAGCAGCTCGAAGCTGAAGCCCGGACCCATCGCAAGCATCACTCCGAAGGCTCCGTCGGCTGGCGGCTCGGCGACCGTTCGGCGCAGAACGTCAAGCACGGACGCGGAGGAGATGTTGCCGTTGTCCCGCATGGAGTTTCGGCTGTGCGCCAACGCTTCCGGCGGCAGGCCTATTGCGGTCTCGATCGAATCGAGCACTTTCGGACCGCCAGGATGACATACCCATGTCGAGATGTCCGCGATCGACAAACCGTGGTCGGCCAGGAAGCTGTCAACCTCCTCACGCAGATAGTCATCGGCCATCTTCGGGACGTCACGGGACATCACGAGCTGGAACCCGCTGGAGCTGACGTTCCAACCCATGACGTCGACGGTCTCCGGAACCACCCGGCTGCGGCTGGCGAGGACACGTGGACCGCGATACGTATTGGAGCCGAACGGAATTCGGTCGGCGCCGATGGCGACCACTGCGGCCGCGCCGTCTCCAAACAGAGACACACCGATGAGAGCAGGGATCGAGATGTCATCGCGCTGCAGCGTGAGCGAACACAGCTCGACCGACAGCAGCACAGCCACGTGCTCCGGGTAGCCACGCAGGTAGTCGTAGACGCGTGCCATCCCGGCAGCACCCGCCACGCAACCGAGCCCGAATAGCGGGACACGCTTGATGTCCGGCCGCAGTCCGACTCGCGACATCAGCCGCGCGTCGATGCTCGGCACCGCTATTCCGGTACTGGAGACCATCACGATGGTGTCTACCTCGTGAGGTTCGATGTTGGCCGCGCTCAGCGCCGACAATATTGCCTGCTCACCGAGGTCAACGGCAACCTCGAGGTAGGCGTTGTTCGCTTCAGTGAAGCCAGTCAATTTCGGGTAACGCGACAGCGGTAGTGCGAGGCTGCGATGGTCGACCCCGGTGGTTTGGGCGAAGCGCATGAACCCGGGCTCAGCGAACTCGGTGAGCTCACGTGCCACTTCATCCTGGTTGTACCGGTGCGGTGTGAACGCCACCGCAGTGCCGGCGATGTGCGGGGCGCCGCGGGCACGGCGGGCAGCCAGGTCCGCGGATGTGAAATACGTTGTTGCAGTCATGCCTATGCCGACGACTAGTGCCCGTCGAAGGTTCATCGGATCATGGCCGAGGTGAACTTCAACACATTCGCTCGCGATGTTGAACCTAAGGTTCTGTGATGGACGCCCCTTACCTTTGATCTGGGACGGAAAGCAATCACGGGAATGCTTGCTATGAGCGCGATTACACCGAGACACCGGATGGCGCTAGCGGCCGTCACTGCCGGAGTTGTTGGCGCGGTGGCGCTTTGAGCGTCGAGATACTTGCGTAGCGGTCGCCTGGTGTGGATCGATCTTCAGGAATGTCCGCAACACCGTCAGTGGGCGGCAAGCGCATCGATGAACCGGTTCATGACCGCGCCGGCGTCCTGGCGGGCCTGATCGTGTTGTTGGGCTCGAGCAATGTAGAGCGTGGCCTCGCGCATGGCGCCTAGCATTGTCAGCGCGGTCGCCTCGACCGGTTGGGCCGGGATGCGGCCGGTCTCTATGGCACCGGTGAGCAGGTCGCGCACCAAGCCGATGTTGTAGCGGTTGCCGATCTCGTTCCACCGCGACGAGCCCAGCACCGCGGGGGCGTCGACTAGCACGATCCGTTGTATCTCCGGGTCGGAGCAGGCGTCGAGCCAGAACCCCGCACCGAGCCGCATGACCTCCAGAGGATCGGTCTGCCCGGCGGCCGCGATCGCCTCGCCCATGCGCGCGGCCACCTCCCCCTCTACGCGCTCAAACACCGCCGCGAACAGCTCAGTCTTGTCGGCGAAGTGGTGGTACAGCGCACCGCGAGTCACGCCCGCCGCACGCACGATCGTCTCCAAAGCCACCTCGCTAAAACCATGCTCGGCGAACAACGGCCGGGCCGCCGCGATCAGCGCCTCGCGTGTTTCCGCGGCGCGCTCGGCTTGCGTGCGGCGATTGGCGTCCATCAGCCCTTGCCTTTCATACATACGGTATGTATCTTAATACATACCGTATGTAGCTTTGTTCGAATCGTAGCTTAGGAGTCCCGATGCCCATCATCGATCTGCCCCAGGGCCGGGTTCAGTATCGACTCGCCGGACCGGACGACAGTGCGGACCCACCCGTGGTGCTCCTGCACGGGCTGCTGGTCAACTGCGAGCTCTGGACCGAGGTGGCTGACGACCTCGCCGCGCGCGGAATACGCTCGTACGCGCTTGACTTGCCGCTGGGATCGCACTCCATGGCGCTCCGCCCGGATGCGGTCCTGACGCCGCGCGGGGTTGCGCGGCTGATCATCGCGTTCCTCGAGACGCTCGGGTTGACCGATGTGACCCTGGTGGGAAACGACACCGGAACTGCGTTGTGCCAGTTCGTCGTCGATATTGACGACACTCGGATCGCCCGATTGGTGTTGACTGATGGCGACGCGTTCGATCAATTCCCGCCGCCGTCGTTGAGGCCGGTTTTCAGGCTGGGTCGCCGACCCGCTGGCGTCTATGCGCTGATGTCGATGATGCGGCCCGCCCGGATCCGGCAACGCGTACAGGGCCAGAACGTGTCCAAACCTCTAGACCCGGCGCTGACTCGACGCTGGATCACGCCAGCCCTAGCCGACCGCGGCATACGACGTGATACCGCCAAGTTCCTGCGCGGCGTTGACCCAGCCGAGCTGCTCGAGGTGGCGACTCGGCTGCCGCGATTCACCAAGCCCGTCGTGTTGCTGTGGGGTGACGCGGACCGATTTTTCACAATCGACCTCGCCCACCGTTTGTGCGAGACGTTCCCCGACGCCCGGCTTGTCGAGATCCCCAGCGGGCGAACCTTTTTCCCGCTCGACGAGCCACAATGGGTAGCCAACGAAATCCAAGCGGCGCTGCAACCGCGCCGCTAAGCGATCCTCACCGCACGTCGTGTTCATCACAAGGGACCACAGCAATGCCGATAACGGCTCGTCCTCCGATCTAGCGATAGTGCTCCACGTCGGTCGCCTTGACCGATATAATTCGGTGCTCACGCCCACACCGGAAGTCAGCCGGTGGCTAGGAGATCGCGATGATTCCGTGGAAGCGACCATCGGCCACAGTAGTGATCGCGGTATTGGCATTTACCGCTGTTCCTGAAGTGTTCGCCATGACCCAGCCTTCCGGCGTGGCACGCGCGGATGTATGCGTCAACGCCGGCCGGCGGATTTCGGTGAGCGGGTGCACCAACGTCGCCGACGCGGTCGCTCCCTACGCTCCCCCGCCATCCGCTTACGCCCCCTTGCCGGAGGACTATCCGCCTCCCCCGCCACCGCCGCCCAATGTCAACGTGTGCGCTAATGTCGGCCGTCGCATCAGCGTCAGTGGATGTGTCTAGGCAGCGCACCTAGCGGCGGCGTCGATGCCCTCAGGCCGATCCGCCGATCACGCGCCGATGCAATTCCTCTGTGAGGACATGGATTTGGCGGGTCAGGTCGGTGTTGGTTTTGAGCTCCAATTCCTGAGCCTCAAAGTCGTGGTCGGCTTTGGCCTGCTGGAAGGCGGCTTGGCGGTTCTGGCCGATCATGACGAACGTCGATAGGAAGATTGCCTCAAGTGACACCACCAGAGTCGATGTCGGCCACGGGTTCTTTTCCAGAAGCACCATCCACACGGCGAAAAGAGCCGCGTGAATCCAGACGAAGTTCATTGAGCCGGCGAACGCGGTGATGTGATCGGCCAGCCGCAGCTGAATTTTGTCGCTTCGTCTCTTGGCCTCCTCCAGCACGGCTGGATGGTGGAGCTGATTGTTACGCAGCAACCGGTGAGGAATGAGTTGAGGGATGCGCCGGTCGCTGTTGGAGCGTGGGGTTGTCATGTTCAGTCCTTGCGGGTCCATAGGGCTCATTCTGATCTCGTTCAGGGCATCGGGATAGCCGCTATCCCAGGCCTGCCCAAGGGCGTGAGCGATTCGCGAGGCCAATCAGTCTCTCGCACCGCGCCATTCACTGAGGCTGAGCGAAATCGAGGGCGACCTTCAGCTGACCGTCACCGGGATGCCGTTGAGGGCACCATTGCCGGACGGCTCGTCGATAAACGTCGGCGGGGAGAGCACGTTGGTGTTGGCACCCGGTGAGCTGTTGGCCACCGCCATGCGGGTGCCCGGCTTGCCGTGTCCCCAGCCGTGTGGCATCGACACCACACCGGACTTGATCGCGTCGGTGACCTCGACGGGCACTTTGATTTCGCCGGCCGCCGATTTCACCGTGACGATGTCGTTGTCGGTGACGCCACAGCTGGCAGCATCGTCGGGGTGGATCAGCAGCGTGCACCGGTCTTTGCCCTTCATCAGCGCGGGCACGTTGTGCAGCCAGGTGTTGTTCGATCGCAGGTGTCGGCGGCTCACCAGGACGAGCGGCTCGGCGGGCCGCTCCATGCGCGCGGCCAGCCGCGGCAGGTCATCGAGCAGGTATGGCGGGGCGAGCCGGATTTTTTTGTCTGGGGTGCCGAGAATGTCGGGCAGTTGCGCCACCATCGGCCCGAAGTCGATTCCGTTCGGATTGGCTCTGAGCATGTCCAGTGTGAGCCCGCCAGGGTTCTCGCCGTACCGGTCCCCGAAGGGTCCGGTTCGTAACGTGAGGTCCAGGATCCGCTCCGGGCCGCCGTGGTCGTACAGCTTGCGGATCTCCGGGCCGTCGAATCCCCTTGTGAAGGCCAGGTAATCGAAGAAACCATCGTCGATCGCCGCGACGTCGACATCCTCGGCCGGTGTGCCGGTGCACAGGCCGGCCAGCCGGATCAAGATCTCCCACTCGTGCGGGCGATCGCCCGGGTCGAACACCGGAGCGGAATAATTCGCGATGCTGTGGATCGCAAATTGCAGCACCAGGTCGTCGTGGTGAGGCTGCTCGAGCGGGGACAGTCCGGGCAGGATCACATCGGCATGACGCGTTGTCTCGTTGAGCCAAAGGTCAACGGAAATTATCGCGTCCAGCATCGGCAGCACCTCGTCGAGCTTGTCACCGCCGGGCGTGGACAACACCGGGTTGCCTGCGACCGTGATCAGCGCCTTGAGTTGCCCGTCGCCGGGTGTGGCGATCTCTTCGGCCATACACGACACGGGTGCCTGGCCGAGGACCTCCTTCGCGCCGCGCACTCGGGTGCGCCAGCGGCCGAATTCGGGTGCGCCGCCCTCCAGGCCCGGTAGCGGCTGCGTGGTGATCGACCAGGCTGCAGGCTTGGGGAACATCGCGCCGCCGGGGGTGTCGAAATGGCCGGTCAAAATGTTGATCACGTCGACCAGCCAGCTGGCCAGGCTGCCGAACTCCTGGTTGCACAGTCCGATTCGGCCGTACACCACCGATTTCTCGGTGCCGGCAAGCTCGCGTGCCAGCCGTCGGATGCGGTCTTCGTCGATACCGGTGACCTCGCTCACCCGGCCCGGCGGCCAGTCGGCGGCGACCCTGCGCGTCGTGTCGACTCCGTCGACGTGCGGTCCGGGATTGATTAGGTCCTCGTCAAAAAGCGTGTGCGCAACGGCCAATAGCAGCGCGGCGTCGGTGCCCGGGACGATCGGAAGCCATTCGTCGGCGCGCGCGGCGGTAAAGGTGCGCACCGGGTCGATCACGATCACCTTGCCGCGTTTGCGAATAGCGTTGATCAAGCCCATCACGTCGGGAGCGGCCAGCAGTGACCCCTGCGACGCGGCGGGGTTGGCGCCCATGATCACCAGCAGGTCGGTGCGTTCAATGTCGGGCACCGGAAAGTTCCACCAGCCGCCGTACATCAGGTGCGACGACAGGTTCTTTGGCCATTGGTCGACCGTCCCCGGCGAATAGGTGACCGGCATCCCGGACATGCCCAGCAGCACACCCGAATAGCGGGCCAGCGAAAACGAATGCGCCAGCGGGTTACCCGTGTAGGCGGTGACCGCCCCGATCCCGTACTTGCGGATCACCGGCACCAGCAACTCGGTGCAGCGGCGAAACGCCGTGTCCCAGCTGACCTCCTGCCAACGCCCGTCGACCTTGATCAGCGGGCGGCGGATGCGGTCCGGGTCGTCGTGCAACGCGGCCAGCGACACGCCCTTCGGGCAGACATGCCTGCGGCTCCAGACGTCGTCGGGGTTGCCGCGGATGCCGGTAACCTTGCCGCCTTCGACGCGAATCTCCAAGCCGCACATGGCTTCACACAGTGGGCAGGTGCGCAGATGCCTGTCGTCAGCGCCGGTCGTCACCCACCCACTTTATTCCGCTACTGCCGGTATCGGAAGTGGGCAAAATTCTGCCGTCAGGATGCCCACGGCCCGATGCCGCCGACCTTGTTGATGCGGATGCGGGTGAGGAATCCCGGCGGCGCGTGGTCCGGCGGGAACTTCATGTCCGGGTCGCCCAGAATCGGGTTGAGATCCTTCAGAAGCTCGGGGGCGCCGCCCTCGACGATCCGCGCGGTTCCGTTGATGGAGAGGTAGGGCCGCATCCCCTGCCCGTGCCCTTCGAGCGACACGATCGTGACGGCGACGCGGGAATCGTTGCGAACGTTGCGAACCTTCTTGTGTTCGGCAAGGTGCGCGGTGACGAGTTCGTCTCCGTCTGGCCTCGACTGCAATGCGACCCAGACCAAGCTCACCTGGGGGCTGCCGTCGGGATTGAGGGTGACCAGGGTGGCGTCGGCACCCTTTCCAATGAGGTCACGGGCGGCGTCGTTCAGTTCCATGCGATGTTCTACCGTCTCGCGTGGCGATTCATTCCCGGGCGCACCGCTGCGACACCAACGGCCGGCTAACAGCCGGCGAACTCGTGGTGTCAATTGACGTCAGCGACATCCACCTGACATGAGCGGCGAGTCCTCCAAGGCTCCCGAAACTAAGAACCCTGACAACCTGCTGTTTTTTAGCCATGAGATCGATTTGAATCCGTCCAATTCCCTGTACAGGCGCGAGGCGCCAGTCCTAGTCTCGGCACACAATCAAATACAAAAGCCTGCAAACAAAGAAAGCGGCCGCGTTGAACCCCAGTACTGCAACGCCGGGCGGAGGCCGCCCGAACCAATCATCCACCGGTTTGGAAGGAATTGGCTCGATGAGCACCATATCGGGTCCCACGCGTCGTTGGGACTTCCCCGATAACGTCTTCCCCAGGAGCCAAGAGCTGTACACACGGCCATGAACGACTTTACGAGCATCGAGTACCTCCGCTGTGAACTACTCGATCGGGTGGACGCGCAACCATTCGACGACTGGTCCCCCGCTCTCCTGCGGGCCCTCATCGCCGTCTTCGACTTGAACGGAATCACGCCGACGGCCCAACGCGGCTTTCGGCCCTACCGTGTCAAGTAAAGCTTCGTGATTTCGACGGCATAGATTCGGCTACCGCAAGCTCACGAGTTGCTCAACCGAGTCATTGGGCAGCTCACCGTGAATCACCGCCGTGATCGTCGTGCTGCTTTTCAACGTGACGGCGCCCTTGTGGTTGTCCTGTCCCCTGCCTCGCTGCCACGCCCCCCATGCAGCCATACGATTACCGCCCTGTCGTCCTCGTCAATTGAATCCCGCTCCCTGCTGCATACCCTAAGTAGTCCGACACGACGCGGGGACGACCTGAGGTCAGGGTGAGGAGTCACGACGGTGGAGATGTGGGAACTGATCGCCCGAGAGCAGATCCGGGAGACTCTCGCGCGGTACAACTGGTCGGGTGACGCTGGCCGGCTCGACGGCCTTGCGGAGACGTTCTGCGCAGACGGGGTCCTTGAGATACGCGGTTTCGAGCCGCTACGCGGCCGATCCGAGATCGTGGCATTCCTCGGCGGTGTCACGGGGAACATCGCCATCAACGTCGACGTCAAGCCCGTCGTCCGGCACAACGTCACCAATGTGTTGTTCACCGGCCTTACGCCCGAGCAGGCGCAGGTCTCGTCTTACTTCACCGTGGTCACCCATGTCGGGCTCGACCATTTCGGCCGCTATCGCGACAGCTTGGTGCCCGACGGTGACACGTGGCTGATCAAGCATCGCAAGGTCTCAACGGACTGGGCAGCAACCAACTCGGCCATGGCTCGGCAGCCACCCAGCAGCTGAGTCATCGTCGATAGCGGGTCAGCGAGCGCGGTCTACTCATGGGCGCGGCGGCGAAACCCCAATCGTCACGACGCTAAGCCGACACCCATCCGGACCAGCGCGCCAGGCGTGGTCGACGCCCGTGACCACCACGCTGTCGCTGGCCGCAAGCGGGTGCTCACCATCATCCAGGATCAATTCGAGCGCGCCCGAAAGCACGATGTCGAGATCCACAGTGTCCGTGTGGTGCATGGAAAACGCCGCACCTGGTGCATACTCGATCACCGTCCAGCGCATCGCGCCAGCCGGGACGCCCAGGTTGAGAAGGTCCGCAACACGCCCGCCGCCAGTAGAAATCGACGGAGCAAACGGCGTGGCGTACAGCACCGAATAGAGAATGCCTTCGAGGCTGGCGTCGCCTTGCAGTGTGACGAGGTCATCCTGCGCGGCGCACGAACGTCCCGATGCGTCGACGCCGGTGATCAGCAAGCGCCCGCTCATCGCAGGTTGGTGGTAGACCGTTCGCGCCGACCTGTCCGGCATGCAACAAGACTGTAGACGAGCGCTGGGATACCGATCAGCGGAACACCGTTCCCGCTCAGCGCGCCGGCATGGCAGGGTGACATCCGTGGCACACACTTCTGAGCGGACCACCGAGCACGACCTGCGTGAAATCAATACCCCGAAAGGCGCTTTGCGCTATTACGACTGCGGCCCCGATTCCAGCTCGGTGTTGCTGTTCCTGCACGGCTCCGGCCCCGGGGTCACCGGCTGGCGTAACTTCCGCGGGATACTGCCCACCTTCGCCGAGCACTACCGCTGCCTGATCCTGGAATTTCCCGGCTTCGGGGTCAGTCCTGACTTCGGTGGCCACCCAATGGTCACCGCGCAGGGCGCCGTGGTGCCGTTCCTGGACGCGCTGGGCGTGGATAGAGTCCACATCGTCGGCAACTCGATGGGCGGCGGCGTCGGCATCAACTTCGCCATCCGCAACCCGAACCGCATCGGCCGGCTGGTGACGATCGGCGGTATCGGTACCAACATCTTCAGTCCCAGCCCCAGTGAGGGCATCCGACTGTTGCAGGAATTCGTCGAGGACCCGACCCGGCAACGGCTCGTCGACTGGCTCAAATCGATGGTCTACGACCAGTCCCTGGTCACCGACGAACTGATCGAGGAACGCTGGCAGCTGGCCACCGATCCGGAGACACTGGCCGCCGCACGCCGCATGTACGGAAAAGCGGCGTTTGCCGCCATGACAGCGGCGATGGAGGCCTCCGACAGGCCGATGCCGTGGGCAGTCATGCACAAGCTGACGGCACCAACCCTGCTGACGTGGGGCCGAGACGACAGGGTAAGCCCGCCCGATATGGCGCTCATCCCGATGCGCACCATCCCCAACGCGGAACTTCACATATTCCCCAACTCCGGGCACTGGGCCATGATCGAGGCCAAAGAGGCGTTCGAAAGTACCGTGCTGGCGTTCCTGTCCCGCTAGACGGATCCCGCGAGGCCCCTCGTTAATAACGCATGCGCGTCGGGATTACCGTCGAGAACCCGGCTGGTGCGGGTGGTGATCTGCCACTGGTCGTCGATCCGCCGCAGCGCAAAATGATTCGCGGTTGCCCGCCATACGCGATAGCCATCGCCGTCGCGGACGAGCACCAGGGATTCGCACACCGCCACCGCCGAATCGCCGGTGACCGTAACGGCGGATGGTCCGAGGAAGTGGCAGCATCCCTTGGCCACCAGATTCTGGTGGGCCGCCGAGGTCACCATGGCGTGGACGTCTGCTCGGCCTTCCATGCGCCAGCCGTCGACGTCATAAATGCCGTCACTCGCCCACAGCAGCGCCGCGGCGTCGGGATCCCCGGCGTCTACTGCCGGACCGTACGAGGCGATCAACTGGCTGATATCGCGTTCGTCCTCGAGTCGGCGCAGTCGGGCCGCCAGTTCGTCAAAGTCGGTCCGTCGGTCGGTCACAGCCGTCCTCCTTATCGCTGAGTGGCGCCCGCGTCGACGGGCAGGTCACGGCGGTGATGTAGCGCGCCTCGTCGGAGGCCAGGAACAGCACGGCGTTGGCCACATCCACCGCCTCCACCCACGGCACCGCGAGCATGTTCATACACCGGGCCGCCTCGGCGAACTCGGTACGCGTGGGCGGCCGGTCCAGGTCGGGACGGAATGCTATCGAGTTTTGACCGGATTTACGTCCGCTCACCGGGATCACCTTCGGGTTCGGCACGGACTGCGGTACACCATTAGTACGCCCACACACGTAAAGGACGACAGCATGAGCGAGCGGGTACTTGACAGGGTAATGGCGACAGCCGATCAGTTGCGCGAGCAGGCCGCAGAAGGCGAGAGGATTGGCCGACTCACCGACGAGACCGTCAAGATCATGAAAGGGGTCGGCCTGATCCGGCTGCTGCAGACCAAGAGTTACCGAGGGTTTGAGGTCCACCCCCGCGAGTTCGCCGAGACGGTGATGGCCACCGCGGCACTGGATCCGGCTGCCGGCTGGATTGTCGGCGTGGTGGGCGTGCACCCCTACCAGTTGGCTTATGCAGATCCGAAGGTGGCCGCCGAGGTCTGGGCCGACGACGTCGACACGTGGATGGCCTCCCCATATGCGCCGCAGGGCGTGGCCAAGCCAGTCGACGGTGGCTACATCTTCAACGGCCGGTGGCAGTTCAGCTCGGGCACCGACCATTGCGACTGGATCATCCTGGGCGCGATGCTCGGCGACGGCGAGGGCAAACCGGTGATGCCGCCCCAGATGCTGCACATGATCCTGCCTCGCAAGGACTACGAGATCGTCGAAGACTCGTGGAATGTCGTGGGGCTGCGCGGAACCGGCTCTAAGGACGTGATCGTCAAGGACGCGTTCGTCCCGACCTACCGGACGATGGACGCGACGAAGGTGATGGACGGCACCGCCCAGCGGGAGGCTGGCATGACCGAGCCGCTATATCTGATGCCGTGGTCGACGATGTTCCCGCTGGGCATCTCCGCGGCGACCATCGGCATCGCCGAGGGAGCGCTCGCCGCGCACCTGGACTACCAGCGGGAGCGCGTCGGCGCCACCGGAACCGCGATCAAGGACGACCCCTACGTCATGTACGCCATCGGCGAGGCTGCGGCGGACATCTACGCCGCCCGCCAGGAGCTGCTGTCTAACGCCGAGCGCATCTACGACATTGTTGCTGCCGGCAAGGAGGTCTCGTTCGAAAACCGCGCGGCCGGTCGGCGCACGCAGGTTCGCGCGGTGTGGCGCGCGGTGTCGGCAGTCGACGATATCTTCGCCCGTTCGGGCGGCAACGCGGCACGGATGGACAAGCCGCTGCAGCGGTACTGGCGTGACGTGCATGTCGGACACATGCATGCCATCCATGTCCCCGGCACCGTGTACCACGCGTCGGCGCTGAGTTCGCTCGGCATCGATCCGCCGCAGGGTCCGCTGCGGGCTTTGATCTAAGCAGGAGCAGCCACCGTGAGCGACCTGAAGAGCCTCGGCTACATCAGCATTTCGACCAACGACATCGACCGCTGGCGGCATTTCGCCTTCGGTGTCCTGGGTTTCGCCGAGGGTAAGGGACCTGACCCGTCGGCGCTGTACCTGCGGATGGACGAACGCGCGGCGCGGATCATCGTCGTTCCCGGCGACAGGGACCGGGTGGTCACCGTCGGCTGGGAGGTACGCGACCACGCGGCTCTGCAGCGGGTCAAGGCCACCCTCGACGGTGCCGGAGTGGCGTTCAAACAACTGTCCGTCGACGAAGCCGAGGCCCGTCGCGTAGAAGAGGTGATCACCTTCGAGGACCCGGCCGGCACCACTCTTGAGGTGTTTCACGGTGCGGTCCTTGACCATAGCCCGGTGATCACCCCGTTCGGTGCGAAATTCGTCACCGGTGACCAGGGCCTGGGCCACGTCGTCCTGCCGGCCACCGATCCCAGCGGGCTGTTCGACTTCTACACCGAGGTACTGGGTTTCCGTTCCCGCGGCGCGTTTCGGGTACCGATGCCGAAACAATTCGGTCCGGTGCGGGTGCGGTTCCTCGGGATCAACGAACGACACCACAGCCTGGCGATCTGCCCTGCCGCACATCAGCGCGACCCGGGCGTCGTGCACATCATGGTGGAGGTCGACACCCTCGACGCCGTGGGTCAGGCACTGGACCGCATCAACGCTGAGGGCATCCAGTTGTCATCCACGCTGGGGCGCCACACCAACGACAAGATGGTGTCGTTCTACGTCCGCGCACCCGGTGACTGGGACATCGAATTCGGCACTGACGGTATGCGGGTCGACGAAACCTATTACACCGCAGAGGAAATCACGGCCGACAGCTACTGGGGCCACCAGTGGGTCGGCGACTTGCCCGCGGCAATGCGGCTATGAACCCGGACACCGACGTCACGCCGGTTCCTGCTGCCTCGATCACCACGTGGGACCACGAGGCCGACGTCGTCATCGCCGGATACGGCGTCGCCGGTGCCGCCGCGGCGGTCGAAGCGGCCCGCAGCGGCGCCGAGGTCCTGGTTGCAGAACGCACCGGGTCCTGGGGCGGTGCGGCGGCGATGGCCGGCGGGTTCATTTATCTCGGCGGTGGCACCGCGCTGCAAAAGGCGTGTGGCTTCACCGATTCCGTCGACAACATGGCGGCGTTCCTCAACGTTGCGATGGGGCCCGGTGCTGACGAGAACCGGATCGCCGATTACTGCGCCGGCAGCGTCGCCCACTTCGACTGGCTCGTCGGCTGCGGCGTGCCGTTCAAGGCGGAGTTCTTCTCCGAGCCGGGCTGGGAACCGATGGGCGACCAGGGCCTGATGTACAGCGGCGGCGAAAACGCGTACCCGTTCAACACCATCGCCTCCCCCGCCCCGCGCGGGCACGTCCCGCAGATGTCGAACAAAAAGCAGGGCGAAGCCAGCGCCGGCTACATGCTGATGAAGCCGCTCGTCGAGACGGCTACAGCGGCCGGCGCGCGGGCGCTGTACGACGTGCGGGTTCAGCGCCTGATCGTTGAATCCGACGGCAGGGTGGTCGGGATCCGCGCCCGCCAGTACGGCACTGATATGACGATTCGGGCGCGCACCGGGGTCGTGCTCGCGACGGGCAGCTTCGCCTACAACGATGCGATGGTGGCGCGCTTCGCTCCGCGGATCGCCGGACGCCCGGCAGCCTCGATCGAGCAGCACGACGGTCAGGCGATCCGGATGGCGCAAGCGCTGGGTGCCGATCTGGCCCACATGGACGCCACCGAAGTCGCGATCTTCATTGACCCCCAGCAGCTGGTGCGCGGCATCTTGGTCAATGGCCGCGGTCAGCGGTATGTCACCGAGGACACCTACCCTGGCCGAATCGGACAGCTCACGCTGTACCAGCAGGACAACATCGCCTATCTGATCATCGACGGCGATGCCCAGGAGGAGGCGATGTCCTCGCTGTCACCGCGGCTCATGCTGCGGCCGGCGACCTGGGTGGCCGATACCGTTGCCGACCTGGAACGCGACATGGGCCTGGCGCCCGGTTCGCTGCAGGCGACCGTGGCCGCCTATAACGAGGGAGCCGCCCGCGGCGAGGATCCGCTCCTGCACAAGAAGCCCGAGTGGGTGAAGCCGATCGGTTCCCCGGTCGGCGCAATCGATCTGCGCGAATGCACCGGCGGCTTCACGTTGGGCGGGCTTGCCACCACGTTGGATGCCGAGGTGCTGCACGTCAGCGGCGAGCCCATCGCGGGACTCTTCGCTGCGGGCCGTTCGACCGCCGGGCTGGCCGCATGGGGTTACGCCAGCGGCATCTCGCTCGGTGACGGTAGCTTCTACGGCCGCCGCGCGGGTCGTTCGGCAGCCAAGAGCCGACCTGCGCTGATCTACTCGCCGTTGGACACCGCCCGTGTCCGGCGACGCCCTACATCATGAGCAACCACGCCAGTCCTCGCGTTGACCGAGTGTCTGTATCTCGATGTTCAGTCGGCCGGACACGACCACTACATTCACGTGCGGGCGGTGCTGCCAGGTGCGGTGGTATCCAACATCTTCGAGTCGGCGGGCGGCGTCGACCCAGACGCAACGACCTCCATCTATGCGCACAACGCGCCGCTGAGCGCCCCCCAGCTGGCGCTAACTACCACGAACTAGTTTGTCACGCCTGCCATCTCGTCGACGATAGTCAAATCGCCATGTCGCGCAGCGTCGACTATCGACTCGCTCAGCGCTGAGCATGCCAGGAACACTCCCCTGCTAGCGTGCGCCGACATTTTCTGCGCTTCGGCGCGCTCGGCACACCGGGCCGTCGCGTCGGCGTTCCACTGCACACTGGTCTGGTTCCAGCTGCTCTTGCGGGCCAGCACCCGCGCCCCACAGTTACGGCACACCACGGGCATCATGGGCATCTCGTCGAGCCGGTTGTCGGTCCCGACGGACGAATCGAGGGTCATCACACCGAGCCTGTGGTGGCCGCCTGGGCTGCCATATTCGCCTCGACCTCTTTCATCCACGCCTCGTAGGGCCGGGTCGTATCCAGCTCAAACTCGAAGCGGTCCACCATATCTGGTTGCACATCGGCGACGTCGACGTAGAACTGCTGGTACCAGCGACGCAGCTGGTAGACCGGGCCGTCCTCCTCGACCAGTAACGGGTTGTCAATGCGCGCCTTGTGTCGCCAGATCTCGACGTCCTGCTCGAAACCCAGTTTGACGAAGTCACCAAGACTGATCGCGGTCTGCATCGCCTGATCGCCGGGCAGCGTATCCGATTTCTTCACGATGATGCCGTATTGCAGCACAAAAGAATTCGAGTCAATCGGATAGTGGCAATTGATGAGAATCGTTTGATGGTCGCCTTGCTCGTAGTGATAGGTCAGGTCGTCGATCATGAAGGACGGGCCATAGTAGGACGCCACCGATGTGGTACCGAGCATCTGTGCGCCTTCGGGGCCGCCAAGGTCGGGACGGCCCGCACCATTCATGTACTGCGTCGCCACGTGTCCTTCGAAGATGTTCTTGAAATGCGTGGGCAACGAGCCATGAATGTAGAAGAAGTGCGCCATATCCACGACGTTGTCGATGATTTCGCGGCAGTTGCTTCCTACGACGGTGGTGTACCAGTGCCAGTCGGTCCAGTCGTCGCTGGTGGCGCCGTCGATGCGCGGGATCGTGACTTCTGGTGGCGGTGGTTTGCGCTCGGGGTCGTTCCACACGAACAACATGCCGTCCTGTTGCAGGGTGGTCCACGCTTGTGTGCGGGCCAGCCTGGGTGTGCGCCTGCTGTACGGCACCTGCTTGCATCGCCCGTCGCCGCCCCAGCGCCAGTCGTGAAACGGGCACGCGATCTCGTTGCCTTTGACCTCGCCCTGCGAGAGGTCACCGCCCATGTGTCGGCAGTAAGCGTCGAGCACATTGATGTTGCCGTCGGCGCTGCGGAAGACGACAAGCTTCTGCCCGAAGGCGTTGATCGCGTGCGGCTTGCCATCGCCGAAATCTCTGATCAGGCCCAGGCAGTGCCAGCCGCGGGCGAACCGCGTCGGCGCGCCCTGCGCTTCGATGAGCCGGACTTCGTCGGCCTCAGACTGCGACGTCATAAACATGATTAAACTCCCGCAGCCGGGCCCATGGGGGCGGCTTGTTCCACTCATCAGGACGGCTCTTCCTCCGCCGCGCCGCCCCGGCATACCGTTCTCAACGTGACCCCGCACAGCACGACGATCCCTGCCGGACTTCCCGTGGCCGACGGATGCGTCGACCTGCTGGTGGTCGGGTCCGGCACCGGCATGGCCGCGGCACTGACCGCCCACGAACTCGGATTGTCGGCGCTGATCGTGGAGAAGTCGTCGTACGTGGGCGGTTCGACCGCCCGGTCCGGCGGCGCACTGTGGCTGCCCGCTGGCCCGGTGCTGCGGGAGGCCGGTGCCAACGACACCGCCGAGCGCGCGGCCACCTACCTGGACTCGGTGGTCGCAGGCTCGGCGCCCCCGCAGCGATCGGCCGGGTTTCTGACCCATCTGTCCGCGACGGTCGAAATGCTGCGCCGAATGACTCCGCTGCGGCTTTTCTGGGCTCGCGACTACTCCGATTACCACCCGGAGGAGCCGGGCGGCAGCGCTGCGGGCCGAACCTGCGAGTGTCGCCCGCTGGACACGTCGATTCTCGGCGAATACCGCACCCGGCTGCGGCCAGGCGTGCTGGAGGCTGGCTTCTCGATCCCGACGACGGGTGCTGACTACCGCTGGATGAATCTGGTAGCTCGGGTGCCGCGCAAGGGCATTCCAACGTTCGGCAAGCGACTGGCGCAGGGCCTGGGCGGCCGGCTGCTGGGCCGGCGCTACGCGGCGGGCGGCCAGGGCCTGATGGCCGGCCTATTCGCGGGTGTGTTGCGCGCCGGCATCCCGGTGTGGACCGACACCACGCTGCTGCGCCTCGCCGGCGACGGTAACCGCGTAACCGGCGCGGTCGTCGACCACGGTGGCCGCGAAGTGACGATCACTGCCCGGCGCGGCGTGGTGCTGGCTACCGGCGGCTTCGACCACAGCATGGATATGCGATGGAAATTCCAGTCCGAATCGCTGGGCGCCAACCTGAGCCTGGGCGCCGAGTCCAATACCGGGGATGGAATCCGTGCGGGCCAGGAACTGGGCGCCGACATCGATTTGATGGATCAGGCGTGGTGGTTTCCCGCCGTCGCGCCCCTGCCCGGCAAAGCGCCCGCGGTGATGCTGGCCGAACGGTCCCTTCCAGGCTGCCTGATCGTCGACCAGAACGGGCACCGGTTCGCCAACGAGTCGGCGGACTACATGTCGTTCGGCCAGCGGTTGCTCGAGCTTGAGCGGTCGGGCGGCCCCGTCGAAGCGATGTGGATCATCTTCGACCAGCAATACCGCAACAGCTATGTCTTTGGCGCCGAACTGTTTCCGCGGATGCGGATTCCGCAGGCATGGTACGTCGCGGGCATCGCGGTACGTGCCGATAGCCTCGGGGAGCTGGGCGCACACATCGGTGTTCCGGTGTCGGAGTTTACCCAGACGATGACTCGTTTCAACGAAAACGCTTCTGCTGGTGAAGATCCCGACTTCGGTCGGGGTCGCAGCGCCTATGACCGGTACTACGGCGACCCGACGATAACGCCGAACCCCAACCTGCGTCCGTTGGTCAAAGGTCCGTTCTACGCCGTGAAAATGGTGCTCAGCGATCTGGGTACCTGCGGCGGGCTGAAGGCCGACGAGCGGGCGCGGGTGCTACGGGAGGACGGCAGCGCCATCACCGGGCTGTATGCAATCGGCAATACCGCAGCCAATGCGTTCGGAACGACGTACCCGGGCGCGGGCGCGACGATCGCGCAGGGCCTGGTCTACGGCTACATCGCGGCCCGGGACGCGGCGGGCAGCGCTTAGTCGACAGCGCGCTTAGCCTCGACCTGCTTCTCGACCTCACGCCAGTAGCCCGGCGTGGGGCGCGGTTTCCCGAAACCGCTCTTAGCGGCCTTCCGGATGATGGCTTCGGCCTCGTCGATCTCCTTCATCAATTCCAGGGCGTGTTCGCGCTCGGCCGCGAAGTCCTTGGCGGCCCGTCGGGCCGCGGCGGGGCGAGGGGCCGATGCGCGCACCGCGGCACGCACGGCGGCGCGCACACGTGGGGGCATCGGCGTCTGAAACTGCAACATGTGTTCCCCACCAGAGCGGCTGTCCGTGCGACCATACCTGGGCTGGGCGATTAAGTGGCGCAGCGCCTAGCAATCGGATCGATTAACGAACTGGTCCGCGCTTGGTGCCCGGGCCGCCGCGCAGGAGAGTGGCATGAACCGTAAACGCGTTGTCGTCGCGGGATTGGGAGATGTCGGTGTCCTGATCGCGATCCGTCTGGCCCGCCACGCCGATGTCGTCGGAATCTCCGTCAAACCCGCGCTGGTAAGCGGCCAGGAACTCGGCGTCCGGCTCTCCCGTCCGGCGGATTGGGCCCGCGACTACTGGGTTCCGTTCGACAGGTTCCGCCGTTTGGATCGGGTACGGACGGTTCAGGCCACGCTGACGGGAGCGGATCTGGCGGCTCGAACCGTCTTCGGCCGGCGCGACGATGGCGCAACAATCGTCGAGGAGTACGACGCGCTTGTCATCTCGACAGGGGTCACCAACGGCTTCTGGCGTCAGCCGACGCTGCAGTCGGCCGCGGAGATCGGCGCGGACCTACACGCTGCACATGACCGGCTGGCCGCCGCCAACTCGGTGATCGTCGTGGGTGGTGGCGCGGCAGCGGTCAGCAGTGCCGTCAACATGAAAACCACATGGCCGGACAAGCAAATCGACCTGTACTTCCCTGGAGAGCGCGCTTTGGGTGAGTATCACCCGCGGATTTGGAAACGCATGCGGGGCCGACTGACCGACCTGGGCGTGGGCCTCCACCCCGGGCACCGTGCCGTGGTGTCGAACGGCTTCGCCGGTAATGAGATCACCAGCGAACCGGTCCGCTGGAGCACCGGACAACCCCCGGCTTCCGCCGGGGCCGTGCTCTGGGCCATCGGGCGGGTACAACCCAACACCGACTGGCTGCCACCTGAGCTGCTCGATGAGCGCGGGTTCGTTCGCGTGACGCCAGAGCTGCGGGTGCCCGGTCATCGAGGTGTGTTCGCGATCGGGGATGTCGCGGCCACCGACCCTCTTCGCAGCTCCGCCCGTAATCGTGGAGATGCGCTGGTGGCCCGTAACATTCGCGCCGAGTTCGCAGGTCGACGGCTGCGCACCTACCGAGCGCCCGGGCGGCGGTGGGGCTCGTTAGTCGGTATACAGCCCAACGGGCTGGAGGTCTTCTTGCCGACCGGCCATGCGTTCCGCTTCCCGTCATGGTCGGTGGAACGGGTAGTGATGCCATGGATCGTCCGATGGGGCATGTACCGCGGCGTGCGAGAAAACCGTCCACTTCGATAAGCCGGTGGGCCATCGACTGCAGCGGTCACGACTCCCCGTGCCGGTCGCGATGCGGCTCGAGCACGTGTTGGTGTACGACGACTACGTGTTCTTGAAGTATCGCCGCTGATCGCGGATTGCCCGGCCGCGCTGCCGCACGCCGCAGCTATCCCCGCGAATAACCGCGGCGGACTGTCCGGTCGAGAATCCCCAGAGTCGCCCGCAACGCGCTCTCAGACAGAACCGGGAAAATCCCGGCATCCCGCCACTTCGGGTCGATGTTCGACCAGTCATAGAACGAGGTCACCACAGTGGCCGCCCCGTCGTCGGTCGGCTGGAGCTGGTAGCCGTAGACGTGGCCGATCGGTGGGCGGATCTGGCCCAGAACCGTCCATGAGATAAGCCGATCCTGTTCGAACTCCTTGATGTCGACGGTGACGTCATACTTGCCCAGTTGGGGAAAGTCGTTTAGTGACTCGCGGTCCATGTGGACCACGAAACTGTCACCAACGGCCTTTACTGGATCACCTTCGGCGTCTTGGAGCATCCCCGATGAGTCGATTGCGACATGGCCCTGCGGGTCGCACAGCACCGCGAAGATATCGGCCGCAGGTGCCGCAATTGTGCGATGGGTCTCGATGCGTTCGGTCATGAGTCCTCGCAGCCAGCGTAGATAGGTCGTCGCTTACTCTACGACGCTCAAGTCGGCTGGCGTCAGTACTGTCGCACAACTCCGCCGCGCGCCGAGTACAGCACTTATCGACGAATTGCTGGACGATCGCTCGGCATGCAGTGACTGAAGCTGCTTCCTATGATGAAAGTGTCCCGCTTGAGACTGTCATCGAATCGCCTGCGCGACACCTTCAATCCATAGTGGTCCACGTTCTCGCGTGGCACACAGAGGAGGACCATCGGCCAGGTGAGCAATTCACACCACGAGAACGACTACCGTAATCTGGCGGTGAACCGACTGCGGCCCAGCGAACTTAATTGGGCGCTAAACCACAATGCCGTGCATGGGATCGCGTATGCGTTCAGGAACCCCGTCGCTGTCGCCGAAGCCAGTGACGATCCGCAAGACGATAGAAAGACCTACCTCGTACGGGTCAAGCGCGACGACTTAGCCAAGGCGCTGGAAATGATTAACGACTGGATCCTCGAAAATCCCGGTCCGGCTGGGATGCACGCTTACGGCTTCGTCAGGGCGCTGTCACGGGAGGGGCTCAGCGAACGCAAAACCGGGGACGAGGAACGCCGCTAATCCCGTCAATGCCTTTCTCCCCCGGATTATCGAATTAGCTGGCTTTCGCCATTCACCGTGCCCCGCGGTCGCTGGAACCATTAGCCTTATGCCTGGCACGCCACCGCGTACTCGCGTCCGGCGCAGGCAACGGCCGGGGCGCCAAGGCGCTTCTAGTTGGTTTGCGGCGCGGTTGCCGGGTGAGGAGTCGGGCGATGGGTGACACGACCGCGGGTTCGCGGGAGGGTTCGCAGTTCGGGCCGTGTCGGCTGCGGCGGCTGGTGGGTCGCGGCGGCATGGGCGACGTCTATGAGGCCAGGACACGGTGCGGGAGCGGATTGTGGCGCTGAAGCTGATGTCGCAGACGCTCTCCGGCGATCCGGTCTTCCGCGCGCGTATGCAGCGCGAGGCGCGCACTGCGGGGCGGCTGCAGGAACCGCACGTCGTGCCGATTCACGACTTCGGCGAGATCGACGGTCAACTCTATGTGGACATGCGCCTGATCGACGGCGTGGACGTGGCCACCAGTTGAGCCGCTACGGGCCGCTGGCCCCGCCGCGGGCGGTGGCGATTGTGCGCCAGATCGGCTCGGCGCTCGACGCCGCGCACGCTGCCGGTGTGCTGCATCGCGACGTAAAACCGGAGAACATTCTGGTCAGCGCGGATGACTTCGCCTATCTCGTCGATTTCGGGATCGCCAGCGCCACCTCCGACGAAAAGCTGACGCAGTTCGGCACCACGGTAGGCACCTTCAAGTACATGGCCCCGGAGCGCTTCACCGACTCCGACGTAACCTATCGGGCCGACATCTATGCATTGACCTGCGTGTTGTATGAGTGTTTGACCGGATCCCCGCCGTACCGGGGCGACCAGGTCAGCGTGATGAGCGCGCACCTGAACCAGGCGATCCCGCGGCCCAGCGCCATGCGGGCGGGCATTCCGGCCGCCTTCGACCGCGTGATCGCTCGTGGCATGGCCAAGGATCCCGCGGAGCGCTATGCCACCTGCGGTGATCTGTCAGCGGCCGCCTATGCAGCGCTGGCCGCACCCGATCAGGATCGTGCCACCGACATTTTGCAGCGCAGCCAGGTGGCGGGGCTGCCGGCCGCGTTTGCCGGCCAGCCGCCCGGCGGTTTTGCGCCTGCGCCGCCTGCGATGGCGACCCACGCTCCGCCACCGGGCCCAGTGTGGCCCGGGCCGTCGACTTCCGGGTCACCAGTTGCTCCGGGCGGACCGGTGTCGCCGCCGACGGGATGGCCTGCCTGGGGCGCGGGTGATGCGGGTAGCGCCGGGGCACTACCGTGGGGTCAACCTCCCCGGGGCCAACCTAAGCCCTGGCGCTGGGTTGGCGTTGCTGTTGCCGTCGTGGTGGCCATCGCGGGCGGCCTGGGCATTGTTCTTGACCATCCGTGGCGGTCGTCATCCCCGCCCCCGCCGACACCGCCACCGCCGCCGCCAGATGCGGTTGAGCTCCGCGTCCTCGATGACGGTGTGTATGTCGGCAGTTCGGCGGCACCGACAACGATCGACATTTTCAACGAGCCCATCTGCCCGCCATGCGGCAGCTTCATCAGGTCGAATGCGAGCGATATCGACACCGCGGTGAACAACAAGAAGCTCGCGGTGCGCTATCACCTGCTCAACTTCCTCGACGACAAGTCGCATAGCCAGAATTACTCGACCCGTGCGGTGGCGGCCACGTACTGCGTTGCAGCGCAGAACGACCCGAAGCTCTACACCAGCTTCTACTCAGGTCTGTTCGCCAGCAACTTTCAGCCTCAAGAGGGCGGCGCAGAAGATCGCACCGATGGCGAACTGGCCCAACTGGCTAGAAAAGTCGGCGCCGACCCCAGCATGATCAACTGCATCAAGTCAGGAGATGACGTCGGCACCGCCAAAGCGAAGACCGCAGCCGGCGACGCCACGCTTGCCGCGCTCAATGCCAATGGCACGCCGTTCGTGTGGGACGGCACCACGTCCGTGAACTATCAGGATCCGACCTGGCTTACGAAGCTGATCGGGTAGTGGGGGGCGCTACGCGCGCCACGACGGATTGCTCCGTGTCACCCTCATCGCAGCAGCTGTCGCGACTGCCGCTATTGGTTCGCACTGCTTCCACGTGCGCGGCACTAGGGGCGCGGTGTGGGCGGTGCCGTCGTCGTAGGCGTTTGCTGAGGCCCCATCGGTCCGCCCGGTCCCATCATTCCGCCCGGTCCCATTATCGGGCAGGTACCGTCACGGGCCGCCGTAATAACCCCGGTGCCAGCCATAGTGGGTGCCCGAGGACCAGCCCAAGAAGAACCCCGAGAAGTAGATCACCGCGACGACGAACACGACACCGGTGATAATGACCACCCACGCCACCACTTGGCCTAGACGACTGGGCGCGCCGTATCGGTCGTCATACCGGGGTTGCCCAGTCACGGTGGTCGGTTCGATCATGGATTCAGGTGTTTCTGTCATAATTCGAAGGATGCCAGGACATATACCCAACCGGGGTAGGGACTATCGGCCCTAGGAAGCGCGGTGCGCATTTGGTCAGCTTGGCTAGGGCTGCCGCGAGAGGGCGGCCCTGATCTCACCTGTTGTTGTATGGCAACACGTCTCGGAGGGATGCGGCGATGGTACGACGGCTGGATCTGGAGGGACGGCTTTGGCTAGGTTGACGCGGCGGGCGGCGCTCGCCACGCTCGGTGCATTCGGTGCGGGCAGTGTGCTAGGTCTGCAGGTGGTCCGTCGCAGCATGTTCGAACCGCGGTCGACGGCTATCCGCCTCACCGACGGATGTGGCTTTATGGGTGCCGATTCAGTCGACATGAGCCGCTATATGGAGATGTTTAGCCGGCACCGGGAAATCAACCGTGTGGTGGAAGAGATTCCTGGCGGGGTGCGCACCACGACCCAATCGAACTCCCCGGAGCTTGCCGCCCAACTGCAGGCGCATGTCTCAAGCATGTACGCCCACCTCGATCAGGGCACCGAGGTCAGATGCATGAGCCAGAGCCTGCCGACGCTGTTTCGCCAGGCAAATGGCTACCGCCGCCAATTCACCTTCACCACAACGGGTGTGATCGCCGAGGAGACCGCCGATGATCCCGCTCTCACCGAGGCCATCCGCGCGCACGCGGCGGAGGTCACCGGATTCGTACAGCAGGGTATGCCCGCGATGATGCAGCAAATGATGGGCGGCGGCATGATGGGACCCGGCGGCATGATGGGCGGCGGCTGCATGGTGGGCCCACGTAGCGACCGGTACGACACAAACTAGAGGTCGTCGGGCGTGGAGGTCGCGAATCACCGGTGTCCGCTTACGCGGCCGACCCCCACGCCCGATGACGGATTAGAGGATGTAAAGCATCTCCTGGTAGGTGGGCAGCGGCCACAAGTCATCGGCCACAATGCTTTCCAGTGTGTCGGCTGCGGCGCGTATCGCCTCCATCGCCGGCAGCAGCGCTTCCTGGGCATGCTTGGCCTCATCGAGCGCCGACTCCGCCGAGTCATCGGACAGCGCCGTCTTCAGTGTGGTCAGGGCCGCGGCGAGATCGGCAAGCGGGGCCGAAACCGTTTCCAGCGCAGTCATGCTCGGCTCCACACCGGCGGCCTTCAAGGTCGCGACGTTCTGCGCGAGCTCGGTCTGGTAGCGGATCGCGGCCGGCAGGATGACCGTCGTCCCGATCTCCAGCGTCAGCTTCGCCTCGACCGCGATGGTCAGCGCGTACTGCTCCAAGCGGACCTCGTAGCGGCTATGCAGTTCGCGTTCATTGAACACCCCGTATTTCTCAAAGACTTCGATCGCTGCCGGCTTGATCAGCTCCGGGATGGCGTCCAGCGTGGTCTTGAGGTTCGGCAAGCCTCTCTCGGCCGCCTCGATTTGCCAGTTCTCCGAATACCCGTCCCCGTTGAACACCACCGCACCGTGTTCGGTGATGACATCGGTGAGCAGCTTCTGCACTGCCACATCGAAGTCCTCGCCGTCTTCGACGGCCTTCTCCAGAATCGTTGCCATGTAGTCGAACGAGTCCGCCATGATCGTGTTAAGGACGATCATCGGCACGGCAACCGTCTGGCCGGAGCCGGGCGCCCGGAACTCGAACCGGTTGCCGGTGAACGCGAATGGGCTGGTACGGTTGCGGTCGCCCGGATCGGTCGGCAATGGGGGTAACGTGTCGACGCCGATGATCATGGTGCCCTTGCCCTTTGACGACGTGGCCGCGCCTTTGGCGATCTGCTCGAACACATCGGCGAGCTGTTCCCCGAGGAAAATCGAGATGATCGCTGGCGGTGCCTCGTTGGCGCCCAACCGGTGGTCGTTGGTGGCCGACGCGACCGAAACACGAAGCAGCCCAGCGAACTTGTGCACGGCGCGGATCACCGCAGCGCAGAACACCAGAAACTGGGCGTTCTCGTGCGGGGTGTCGCCCGGGACCAGCAGCGAGCCCAGCTCGGCGTTGCCCACCGAGAAGTTGACGTGCTTACCCGATCCGTTGACGCCGGCGAATGGCTTCTCGTGGAACAGACATTCCATGCCGTGCTTTTTGGCCAGCGTCTTGAAGACCGTCATCAACAGCTGCTGGTGGTCGGAGGCGATGTTGGCCCGCTCGAACATCGGCGCCACCTCGAACTGGCCGGGGGCCACCTCGTTGTGCCGGGTCTTGGCGGGAATGCCGAGTTTGAACAACTCCCGCTCGGTGTCCATCATGAAGCCGAGGACACGCTCGGGCACCGCGCCGAAGTAGTGGTCGTCGAATTCCTGGCCTTTAGGCGGCTTGGCGCCGAATACTGTGCGACCGGCGTTGACGAGGTCTGGTCGCGCCAGGAAGAAGTGCCGGTCGACCAGGAAGTACTCCTGCTCCGGGCCGCAGAACGACACCACCTTGTTTAGGTCTTTGTGCCCGAACAGCTTCAGGATGCGCTCGGCGTGCACACCCATCGCCTGCTGGCTGCGCAGTAGCGGCGTCTTGTAGTCCAGTGCCTCACCAGTCATCGAGACGAAAACCGTTGGGATGCAAAGGGTGTTGCCGTTGGGGTTCTCCAAGACGTAGGCGGGGCTGGTGACGTCCCAGCCGGTGTAGCCGCGTGCCTCGAAGGTGCTCCGCAGCCCGCCCGAGGGGAAGCTGGAGGCATCGGGCTCGCCCTGGATGAGGGTCTTGCCGGCGAACTCAGCGAGCGTCTGCCCGTCGGAGATGGGTTCTAAGAAGCTGTCGTGCTTCTCAGCGGTCAGGCCGGTCATCGGGTAGAACACGTGGGCGTAGTGGGTAGCGCCCTTCTCCAGCGCCCAGTCCTTCATGGCTGCCGCGACCGAGTCGGCGATGGCGGGGTCGAGCTTGGCGCCTTTCTCGATCGTCGCCACAACGGACTTGTACACCGACTTGGGCAGCCGTGCCTGCATCTCGGCCTTGGTGAAGACGTTGGAGCCGAAAATCTCGCCTGGTGCTTCACCAGGCACGAAACTGACGGCGGGGGGGACATATGCCTCGACATTGTTGATCGCCTGCAGGCGCACTGCGTTTCCGCTCAATTGAGTTCCTATCGCTGAGGGGGTCCACGATTTTTCCGATACGGAAGATGGACCGCCTCACCCTAGGAAGGTTCGATGGCAAACTTGTTACGCCTGCGTCAACGTTAGGACCGCAACGGTTGCGAATGTGACACGCGGATGTCGCCACCGCGATATAGGGTTGCCGTATGCGTCGGTGATGTGGGCTCCGGCTTCACGGAGTGCGCCGTGTCGCCCCCGAGGGGATGGCTGCGCAGCTCACTCCGTGTTCGGTGAGGTGTCGGGAAAGCTCGTCGAGGGTGACCGCGGCCCCACGACCAGGGCATGACAGGCACCACGCGGCTGTAAGTGTGGCCCATGTGACGCGGCCCGCAAAGCGCGCGCCCATGCCGTATAGCGGATCGCCGCGGCGTGGGAAGGTTCGATTGCAGCGAAGCGTCGGCGGGCATGCCGCTAAAGCGCCTGCGCGAGAAGCTGCACATGCCGCAGGTGGCACGTTAAGTTTTGAAGGTATCGACTTCACCCGGCCAGGGGAAAACATGGGGCCATTTGACACCGCCCGGCGACGGGCAGCAGAACTGGAGGCGTACCAAGCGCTGTGCAACTTGTGGCGCACTCCGCAGAGTACGGTGCGGAACGTCAACAACTGGGAGTCGGCTTGCCGGATGCTGCAGACCTACTACACCGTTGCTAAAGCCCGCCAGGACTCCGAAGTTTGCGCAATGAGGATTCGATACCTTGAGATCTCGGAGCCTCCACCCCAGCTCGCGGACTTCGTGCACGCACCACCACGATACGATCGACTGCCCGATGCCCCGCGGCAGCTGGCGCAGGCTCGCTACGAGTATCAGTTAGCGCGCCAGCGGCACCCCGAACGTGAACGGCTGCGCCTGAAAGAACTCGAAACAACCGAGGCGCTCTACGAAACGGTAAAAGCCGCTGAAGCCCAAGCTAGGGCTGCCGAGATAGCTCGCCGGCGCGAATGGCAGCAAAGCAGGTGGCCCAAAGGCGTTGTCCTAGAGAGCGAAATTTACAACCTAGACAGCGTGGCGGCCCAGGTGGACCTGCAGAATGCGAAAATCGAATCCCAAGTGAGTGCGCTTACCAATCTGCTCCAAGAGGGGCTACAAAACCCGCCGGACGTGTCGGAGTCTGATCTGACCGCGAGCTATCGCGCTGGCGATCCGGCTGGGATTGCGGCCCACGTCGAATCGGTCCTGACGGCACTGCCGTTGCCGCGCTGTATCAATCCAAAGGCCAAGGTTGCGTATTCTCCGGATTCGCGCCAGTTGGTCGTCGAGTACGAACTGCCCACGGTTGATGTCGTCCCGAAGGCCAAGTCATACCGTTATGTCAAGAGCCGACAGACGGTCGTCGAGACGGCGCGACCGGCATCGCAAGTAAAGGCATTGTACGCCAGCACTATTGCGCAACTCACGCTTCTATCTCTCGCGGCCATCTTGGAATTCGACAGCGAGCGCCGCATCGATGTTGTAGTTTTCAATGGTGTGGTCGATACGCTGGACCCACGCAGCGGTCAACCGATCCGGCCATGCTTGATCAGTGTGCGGGTGACCGGAGACACCTTCGCCGAAATCGACCTAGAACACGTCGATCCGTCCGCCTGCCTCAAACATATGTCGGCCACTCTGTCGAAGAGCCCGACAGAGTGCGTCCCTGTGCGGCCTGTGCTTGAGTGAGGTTGCCGCCGAGGCGGCGGGCGTCGAAGGTGTCGACGTGCACACGCTGCGAGGTCCATCGGCAAGCTGGTAGCAGCGCGCGTGCTCGACGGGCTCAGCGAGCACGATACCGATACCGTTGCGCAACAACGCATATCGCAGGGTCGCCTGTGCATACCATCGGAGTTGTATCCGCCGTTACTCGTCGGCTGCCGGGGAGGTGAGGCTGCCCGTACGCGTACTTCGGGAGGACCGCCCGGACGGTCCCGGGCGCACTCCAACCACCCGCCGGCGCCGCGGGAACGGCCACCATGCCCGCCCGATCGGAGGAACCTGCAGGCGCGCGATGCGCAAGCTGCCACCGATCAGCACCGCCGCAAGCGGCAACTCCCCCAACGCGGCGATTAGAACCGACACAGCGAGGTCGCCACGCCTGGCGGTCAGCACGTCGAACCAGGCGTCGCACACGAGCAGAACTCCCGTCGCGAACGCGAACAGCGTCAGCAAGTGGTGACGGGCGAAGCCGAGCACCACGGTAGCAATCATGAACGCCAGCAGCAAGACATCGAAGCCGACCCAGGTCGCCTGCCAATGCTGGGCGGTGTAACTCTGTGGCAGGGTCAACCCCAGATAGATAGTCCACGGGATCAACGCGATCGCGGCGCTAAGCGCCAGCCACTCGCGGATCCGGCGGATCTGGACCAAACGCCGTGACCGCATCACTGACTACCACCAACCGATTTATGACCGTCGGCGGCGCGAACACGTCCACGGCCACCAATCCCGACACCTATATGCCTAGCCAGCACTGACGCCACCAGCACACCGATTGCCAGAGAGGCCGCGAACACCACAGGGCGCAGCAGGTCTCACCATGGGATGATCGTAGTGACGGCTGGCGTGGCAGCTCAGAGTCAGTTCAGCAGCTCTGCCTAGCAATTCATCTCGGGCGGCGATCTCGGCCTCGATCAGAGCGCGCATCCGCCGCGTAGTGGGCGGCGAACGTCGGGTGCGGCGTCATAGCCGCGGAGGCGTGTCCGCGCCACCCCAGGGCGGTTCGATGCGCCAGAAGACCATGTCACACCGTCGGCTCAGTTGTCATCGCCGGTGCGGATCCCGAGCCAGACCAGCGCACGAAGGCGCCCCCGACGCTAAGCGACTACCGAAGGCCATCCAGTGCATCTTGAGTCCCTGGCGAGCGCCTTCACCCCGGGCGCTAACCAAGAGATAACGAAGATTGCCACATGTGTCCCAAACCACACTAAGGTGCTGTTCGTGGGCAGGAACGCGTTAGCCAACGGCCGGGGCCGCTGGTTGGCAATCGCGGCCTCGCTCGTCGTCTCTGCCGCCATGCTCTACGCCCAAGGCACAAAGCCTCCGTGCTGCGTTCAGACCCCGGCGGTGACCCCGACAGTGACCCCGACAGACCCGGGATCTGTGCCGGCCAGCTCGCCGCACATCGCCAGTCCCGCGGAGGCGGAATCGCTGGCGGCATTGGCGGCAAACGCGCCTGCCGCTGCCCAGGACTTCCAGTTCGCGTTACCTCCCGGCGTCGCGTCGGAGGAGAGGTTGCAGGTCAAGACCATCTGGGCGGCCCGTGTCATCAGCGTGCTGTTTCCGCAGATCACCACCATCTTCGGGTACCGGCAGGATCCCTTGAAGTGGCATCCCAACGGGTTGGCGATCGACGTGATGATCCCGAACCATGACACCCCCGAGGGTATCGAGCTCGGCAACCAAATCGCCGGATATGCCTTAGCGAATGCGAAACGATGGGGAGTGCTCCATGTGATCTGGAGGCAGAAGTATTACCCGGGCATCGGCGCGCCGAGCTGGACGGCGGACTACGGCTCAGAAACCGCCAACCACTACGACCACGTTCATATCGCCACCGACGGCGGCGGATACCCAACCGGGCACGAAACCTATTACATCGGATCCATGAGCCCTACGCCGCCAGAGTGATCAATTGATCAATGCTCGACGTCGCCGTATCGCCACAAGAAATGAATTAAGGCGGCTCCGGATTTCTCTGAAACCAACCTTGAACTGCTATTTCTTTCTGTCGGGCTGACAGGATTCGAACCTACGAACTGCTTATCTGCTTAAGTGGACTTACGCTGGTCAGCATGGGTTTTGCTGGCGGCGGTCCGGTCGGCGGGGTGGACTATCCGCGGACGTATCAGGAGTTTCGGGCGTGGTTTCCCGATGATGTGTCGTGTGCGGCGTATCTAGCGCGTTTGCGCTGGCCAGAGGGCTTCCGGTGCCCGGTGTGTAGTGGCGATCGGGCGTGGCAGACCTCCACGGCACATTGGAAGTGCGCCGGTTGCGGACGCAAGACATCGGTGACGGCCGGAACGATCTTTCACCGCACGCGCACGCCGCTGAGCACGTGGTTCGCCGCGATCTGGCTGGTGACCTCGCAGAAGAACGGCGCCTCGGCACAGAATCTGCACGACATGCTCGGCCTGGGTTCCTATGAGACGGCCTGGGTGTGGCTGCACAAGCCGCGCCGGGCGATGGTGCGTCCCGAGCGTGAACTGCTCGCTGGTGCCGTTGAGGTCGATGAGTCCTTTGTTGGCGGTCGCGCCACCGGAAAACAGGGCGCCTCAACGGACAAGGTTCCTGTCATGATCGCGGTGGAAAACCTTGGAACACACGTGACTAGGAAGCTTCGACTCGGCCGGGTGCGGTTGGGGGTGGCCGAAGCGCCTGGTTCCAAACAGCTGGTGGATTTCGCCCGCGCCAGCGCTGCGCCGGGTTCGGTGATCCGCACCGACGGTGCCCGGATGTTTCGGGTGCTGGCCGAGGAGGGCTACACCCACCACTACGTGTCGGGCTACAGCTCGCCCGAACCGGGACACGTCACCCTACCCGGGCCCCATCGTGTGGCATCGCTGCTCAAACGGTGGAACGCCGGCACCCACCACCACCGCGTGGAACGCGAGCACCTGCAGTACTACCTCGACGAGTTCACCTTCCGGTTCAATCGCCGCAGGTCAAAGGCCCGCGGAATGCTTTTCTATCGGCTCCTGCAACAAAGCGTCAACACCGATCCCCACCCGCTAGCCGGCCTCATCGGCGGCACCGAAGGCCCGACGCAAACTCTGGGATCAGCCGCTAAACCCCTGCTTAGCAACACATTTGGCGAATTCTAAATGAACTAGTCCACTTAAGCAGATAAGCAGTACCTACGACCACTTGACCCCAGTAAATAGCGGTAACGCATTTCCGCAGGTCGGCGGTGGCAAAGTTATGCCTTGGTCCCGTGCGAGACGTTCAGAGACGCGCAGGTCGTTCAGCATCGCGCACACGTGTGGTCCCAAAATGGTCCCCAGCGTCTTGACCAATGACCTTTCTTGGCCGGGAAGTGCAGAACCGCCTGCACAACGTCGCGCACGTGTGACAGGCGCTCGCAGTCGGCCACGGTCCTGAATCCCCTAGCCCAGATCACCCACACAACCCCCGAAACGCTGACGTTGGTGATATCCGGGCCGCGACTCCCACTGTGAATGCGATGGACCTGAGCATGGACAAGGCCGGCGCCGCTGTAACGACCCGGCCTCTGACTCCCCAAGTGGCTTCTACAGAAACCCAGGGAACTAGTCACAAACCTACAGCATGCTAGCCGGGAGCCCACAATCACGGCGAAGGTTCCTCCGAATTCTCAAGACCCGAGCCAAACTTCCGGACCGAGTTGCCACAGCACAGCCACATTCATCGGCCGTGTTGAAGCGGAAGCGGTGTGCAAAGGCGTTGCGCCTCCTCGCCGGAACTCGAAGGCGACACCACGTCGATGGGGCATGGTGGTCGCACAGCGATGACCTTCCAACGGAGATCTCAGATCTGCTGCCGGTGCTTTCGGTATGACTGGGCTGCATTGACCGCGTGACGTACAACGTCAGCGAATTGGCGAAGGCATCCGCAAAACGCAAACCGGCGGCGGTCTCGATTGAACCTGTCAATAGGGCCGGCCGCGTGAACGCTTCGCGGGGTGCGACGTCATCTCTGTGACGACGGAACGGCCTTGCCCGCGAGGAGATTCCTGTGCGGCCGCCACCAGAATATCGACAGAGTGCGCGATCCCGGTCGCGATATCGTCGACCGCAGGCACATTGTCGGGGCACGCACACACGCTCACATCCAGCTCCTCACCACGGAAGGTCAGCGCGATGTTTAACCCACTTTCCTCGGCTAGTGGCGCCACGGTATGCATGCCGACGACCTTGGCGCCGGCACAGTACGCCGGCACCGGCTCAACGGCAATGGAGGAGACACTGCCGTGACAGATCGGCTTGAGCTGGTGCCGCAGGCCTGATCGGGTGTAGAGCTGCATACCTACGTGAGCTACGGTCGGCGGGATAAGCGACGCCATCGTCTCCAAATCAATTGTGGGAGTCCTACTTTCGTAGCTGCGGCTCCGGATGGCGTTCAGTCTTTCGGTGGCGGTATGGAGGTTGGCGAGGACCTGCACAGGGTCATCGAGGTGTACCGGGATGCGAAGCCGCCCGATAGTTAACGCCTTGCCAATTCTAGTGGGATCCGTGGCCGGCAACTCGAACGGCATCCGCATCAGCAGCGGATCGTCGGGCACCTTGTCGTGCCGTTGCAGCCAGGCGCGCAATGACAGTGAGCAGGCAGCTAGAACAACGTTGGTGATGCTGCCCCCGAACGCGTTGCTGACCGTCTTCACGTCTGCCAGCGGGACCGAGGCGAAGGCCACTGCACGCCGCTTGGTCAGCGGCGAGTTGAACACAGTGTGCGGCACCGGCCCGCTCATCGACGATGCCGCTGGGGCCATCGGGTCCTGTCCACCCGCGCCGAGCAGCCGACCACGCACGGAATGCAGCACACCATACACGGTCTCCGCGATCAGCCACACGCCGGCGATGTGGTTCTCGACGATCTCGGTCACCACATCGGTAACGAGCTCGCCCACGGAAGGCGCCGAGCCTAGGCTCGGCTCGGTCGGCAGACTATGGGCCGGGTCGGCGCGCGGCCCGCTACTAAGCAACCGCGGCCACAAGGACGCTGCCCCTGCGGCCCCGTCATTCAGTGCAGGCGACATCTTCACCGCCAACGCCCACCGGCCGCCCGCCAGACCGTTGATACTCCACGCTTCCCACAGCCGTTCACGGCAATCCTGTCGCCCGGTACTCAGATCCGCAATGAGATCGGCGAACTCGCGCCGGCCGCCGGGAGCGCGAACCGTTGCGCAATGAATTTGCGGAGAAGGGTCATACTCGTCAATCTCAGCCCACACGGGTTGCCCTACACCCAGCGGCTTGGTCACCAGCCGGCTGCGCAATCGGGCCAGTTGCGGCAGCGATGCGGCCACCAGTTGGTGTAGCCGCTGGTGGCTGAGCTGATCGGACGCATCGATGATGGCCAGCGTAACCGTGTGCGCAGGCGTCTTCGAGCTCTGTGTGTGCAGCAACAGCGCATCGGTCCCCGACAATCGCGTAACCATCAGCGCACCATCCCCCTCGCGAGGAATCGTTTTGAGCCACAACCTCTAACCAACACGCACCAACGGTGATGCCAACACAATCACTCCAACGAGCGGTGCACGATCTTCGTCGGTGACGAGTCGTTCACTTCGCTTGCACCAGTTGCTTCTTCAATTCGATGACTTGGGTCTCGAGTTCGACCACGGCGTGCGCGACGACGCTGGCGCGCTGCCATACCGGGAAGACGCCGGGAAGACCTGCCGCAGGGTCGGGGGTCGATCCCGACTCTTCGGCTGTTTGGCTCCGCCTTGCGAATCCCAGCGCTCCCGCGCGGTGTCCATCTTTGTGCGGCTTTCCCTGTCTTTCACGCTGATCATGAGCAGGGTATCGACGCTTGACACGTTGCCCGACGCTGCGGCTGCCATCACAATGGCGTGTGCTGGGTCGGCATCGGTGTGAACCGGGACGACCAGCAAGACAATCTTATTGCCCTCGGCGTCAAGGACTTCGAGCGTGTTGGGCGGCTGGCGGCGGTACCCGTCAAGTCGGACCGCTCGTCCGCCGGTGGCGAGTTCGGAGGGCGTTGTTGTCCATTCGCTGAGGTTGTACATCACACGACTGATCGCGCCCAGGCGCACCGACAGAACCGCGATCAGATCTGGCAGCTCCGTCATGAGATCATCACTGCGTGGCCACCATGCACCATCCACATACCCGCTGCCGTGCGCTTTGGGTTTCAATCGAAACCGCGGCGTGCGGACGTCCGGTGTACCATCCCGCGTGGAACTACTGCGGGCTGGTTCTAGCGTCATCGCGACGCTCCCGTCTTGACCACGAATCGGCCAAATCATTCGAATCGGCGACGACACGACCCACAACCGTCGCACACGGTACCGCCGATGCGTCTCACCCTACTCCAATCTGGACTCGAACACAGGGACGCTTGCAACCAACGCGCTGCCGGCACGGTTGCTGGCGAACATCAGGCCCAGGTGTCGCGCACCGTCGGGACAGGCTACGGATCGAGTAACCCCGTGAGTTCGTGGCTGCCCGACGAAGGGGCGTCAAGGCCGACGGTCCGCGCCGAACTACCGGCTCAATATGAAGAACCCGTGCTGCGTTTGTACACACAGCGGGGATTCGACGGCGGCCGGCCTGGTGCTGACTGTTTAACACCACAGTTGCGCACCAACGGCCATCTAGCAACAGATCACGAACGCAACCTGTTCAAATCCGTCGCTATCTCCCAGGGTATGCCATGTGCGGCGAAGATAGAAGACTGAACCGTCCCGGGTTTTATGCACACCTTCCTTTGAGGGAAGGATGGCGCGATGGCGATCAGGTACGACGAGAACACCAAGGCCAGGGCGGTGCGGCTGGTCCGCGAGCACGTCGGTGACTACCAGACCGAGTGGGCGGCGATCAAGGGGATCGCGGGCAGGTTGGGGATGAGCGCAGAGACACTGCGCAGGTGGGTGCGCCAGGCTGAGATCGATGCTGGTGAGGCGGCGGGCGTGTCGAGCGAGGAGAAGCGGGAGCTGCGCGAGCTGCGCCGCAAATGCAAGGAGCTCGAGTCCACGGTCGAAATACTCAAGGCCGCAACAACTTTCTTTGCGCGGGAGTGCGACCCGCGACACCACTGATCTGCGCGTTCATCGACACCCACCGCGAGGAGTTCGGGGTCGTACCGATCTGCCGGGCACTGGCCGTGCACGGAGTGCAGATCGCCCCGCGCACCTACTGGGCGCACCGCGCGACAGCGCCGTCAAAACGGGCGCTGTGGGACACCACGATCACCGAAATCCTCGCCGGCTACTACGAACCCGGTTCCGACGGCAAACGCCCGCCGGAATGCCTGTACGGCAGCCTGAAAATGTGGGCGCACCTGCAGCGGGAGGGTATCCCGGTGGCGCGGTGCACGGTGGAACGGATCATGCGGGCCAATGGCTGGCGCGGGGTGACCCGCGCTCGGCGCATACCACGCACCACCGAACCGGATCCGGCCGCGGCCCGCGCGCCAGACCTGGTGGGCCGGCAGTGGCGGGTTTCGGCGCCAAACCTGCTGGTCGTCGCCGACTTCACGTACGTGCCTATGACCTGCGGGTTCGGCTACACCGCGTTTGTGGTCGATGCTTACGCCGGGCTGATCCCCGGCTGGGAGTGCTCGCTGACCAAGGACACCGGCTTCGTCGAACGCGCGCTGCGCTACGCAGCGGAGTTCCGCCTCCGCCAAGGTCATCCGTTCGACGATGCAATCCATCACAGTGACGCCGGAAGTCAGTACACTGCAATCCATTACGGCGAGACACTGATGCTGGCCGGGCTAATCCCATCGGTTGGGACGGTCGGTGATGCCCTCGATAATGCGTTGTGCGAGACGACGATCGGGCTCTACAAAACGGAGTGCGTCCGCGAGGGTTCGCCGTTTCGCAGCGGGCCGATACGCACCCTGGCCGACCTGGAGAACATCACGTCGGCGTGGGTGAGTTGGTACAACGAGCACCGGCTCATGCACCGACTTCGGCGGATCCCACCCGCAGAAGCCGAGGCCGAGTACTACGCGCGGCTGCAAGCCGGCAACCCCATCGGCCGTCCGTAGGTCCGGCGTCGCGGCGGGGTGCGCCACCGAACGCCAATGCGGCCCGGCAGACTCAGAGCTCGTGGCGGAGTTGTTGATCGCGGTCAACCCGGACGAAGACTCCCGGCTGCCGTTGTTGCTGCGGGTCCCGCTCGCTGGCGGTGACCTGCTGTTCCGCACGTCGGGGACCTGGCCGCGGGAAAAGGCTTTGTTCGCCTACCCGGTACCGCTGGACGAGTGGCCCGCCGATCCGGTGATCGTCGAACGAGTGCCGTTGCGGTCGTGTCGTCGGCGCGGCGCGGCGATCGACGTGATCGCCGAGCGGTCCCGGCACAACCGCTCCCAGCTCGTGTTCACCCAGGCTCGGGGCCGGGACGTGGTGTTTTGGCAGTCGCCGCGCACCCGCAAGCAGGCGCGCCCGAATGTGCGCACCCCGACCGCCCGCGCCTACGGCATCGAGGACCTGCAGATCGTGGTCGACAGCCACGAGCAGTACGCCTACCGGTTCGCAACCCAGCACGTCACCACGGTGAAGCGGGCGCTGCCATGCGGGGACTATGGGATCGTCGTCGATGACAAGCTTGTCGCCAGCGTGGAGCGCAAGTCACTGGTCGATCTGATCGCTAGCCTCACCGGCGGGAAGCTGCGTTACCAAGTCGGCGACCTGGCCGCGCTCCCGCGTGCGGCGGTGGTGATCGAGGACCGCTACTCGCAGCTGTTCAAGCTCGACCGCGTGCGCCCCGCTGTGGTCGCGGACGGACTCGCCGAGTTGCAGATCCGCTGGCCGAACGTGCCCGTCGTGTTCTGCGAGACCCGCCAGCTCGCCGAGGAATGGACCTACCGATTCCTCGCCGCCGCCCACGCCTGGGCGATCACCGAACAGGCTGCTCTGCAACGCATCTCACCCATCGCGGTCGGCATCGTCGAAATCGATAAGCCCGCATCGCTGGCACCGCCCACCGCGCAGGTCCGCGCCTGGGCCCGCAGCGCTGGGTTGCCGGTACCCGATCGCGGGCGGCTCCGGCCCGAGATCTGGGCTGCCTGGCACGACGCCAACCCGCCGAACCGAACCTAGCGCCCACGGCCCCGTACTATGCTCCACCACCAGATCGGGAAGCACACCGGTCACACGAAAAGAGGTGTGCATCAAACCCGGGATGTTTCAGACTGAACATGGACCGCTGCAAGTGCTTGTAGTGGGCAACGGTGATCTTCAGGAGGGGGCGGACGCGGTGGCGATCCACTGCGGCGGCACCAGTTTCGGCGTCTCTGGCGGTGCCAGGGTGGGTGTGGCGATGCAGGGCGTCGGCCAGTTAGGGCATCTGTTTGTAGTGAACCGTCCCGGGCTTCGCCGGCTGGGACGCTTAGTTTTGAGCGTAGCGCCGAAAACACCAAGCCCGAAGCGTGACTTGCCAGCACCTCAAAGCCGGGGAACGCTAACGATCGCGATCTACAGCAATACGATCTACAGCAATACTAAGTTTTCGCCAGTTCGCGCCGTACTCGTCGGTTCAAGAGGCCTAACCCCACTGGCAGGAGCAGGTTGAGCCACCACGATGTCCCATTGATGTACTCGTGGACTCGATCAAACTTTCCCTCGCGAATGTGGTAAGTGATGCAGAACCTGCTCGATTGCGCTTTCATTCTCACTTTCATGCCGGCGGTGTAAGTTCCTGTCGTCACCCCACCGTGCCCATACTCGATACACAGGTTGTCATCGTTGGCGAACCAATTGGTGATCTCGATCCTGTGGCTTTGGTCATGGGTCCGACCAGCCATGGCAATGCGCACAAATGTCCGTATCTCCCGCGCACCGTGATACTCAATGCCACCTGGCTCCAAAACCCAGACTGCATCCTCGGTCAGTAGATTCATTGTTCGCTCAAGGTTTTCGCTGTCGTTGACGATGAGGTCGAGCATCTCGGCCACAAGAGCACCATTTGCCATGTTCGCCTATCTCCTTCTGAGATTCCGCCATGCCGGACAGGCAGGTTGCCCGCGCTCGGTGAGCACCGATGATAGGAGCGACAACGATCCTGCGGACCAACGATTGGTTCATTCGCGCCCGTGGCGGCACTTGCGCCTGGCTGGTCCCCGATTCTGGGTCAGCTGGACTCATTTTGCAGGGGACACGGCATCCCGACCCGGCGGCGTCGCACGCCTGGCGAATCCGCAACGATTGGCGCATTATCGCGCTATGAGACGAGAAGTGGGCGCCGAGATCGAAGTCGAAATCACCGCGCCCACGACGCTGGAGTTTCAGATTGCTGTTGCTCCGCATCCGGGCACTGAGGTCTTCGAGTCGCTGTGCTTCGTCTTGAACGGACGGCCCGTCCAGCCCTTGGAAGTCAGCGGTGTGCATGGCAACCGCATCCACAAGTTCGACGCAGCGGTGGGCACCCTGAAGGTCGACTACGCGGCGACGATCGTGGGTCAGACTGATCCGGCTCCGGTGACCGAATACGACCTGTCCATGTATCTGCGGCCCAGCCGCTACGCCGAGGCCGATAAGTTCTATGGTTTCGCCGCAACCGAGTTCGGTACCTACGGTGATTCGGCGACGCTGTTGGAGAATGTGAGCTCATGGGTGGGCACCAGGCTGAACTATGTGCCCGGCTCAAGCGATCCGATCGACGGGGCGGTGGACACCTTGCTGTCCGGCGAAGGTGTGTGCCGCGACTACGCGCATCTGGTGGTGGCGCTCCTGCGTGCGGTCAAGGTCCCGGCCCGCCTGGTGTCGGTGTACGCGCCGGGCGTGTACCCGATGGACTTTCACGCGGTGGCCGAGGCTTTTGTCGAGGGGCAATGGCGGGTGGTCGATGCGACGCTGCTAGCGCCGCGGCAAACCTTGGTGCGCATAGCCACTGGTCGTGACGCCTCCGACACCGCATTCCTCGATAATCACAAAGGCGCGATCACGCTGAACCAGCTGGTGGTGACCGCAGTCGTTGACGGCGACTTGCCTCGGGATTCGATCGACCAACTGGTTTCCATCCGCTGACAACGCGCGCCCGATCGGCCGATCACGACAACCAAGCTTGCCGTCGTTCGTTCTGGACCACCCGAGTAGTGTAGGAACTATCGGCGATACCTCGTACCTGACTATTGAAAGACATGTCGTCGCCGATTCGAATGATTTGGCCGATTTCGCGGTCAAGATGGGAGCGTCGCTATGACGCTGAAAACGGACCACATGGATGTCGGGCGCCGGCAGACCCCGCCGGTACACACACCGCGCTTGAGGCTAAAGCCCAAGGCGCCCCAGAGCGGGTATGTCGATGGGGCATGGTGGCCGCACAGTGAGGACCTCACGGCAGAGCTGCCAGATCTGCTGGCGGTGCTGTCAGTTCGACTCGGGCCGATTGGCCGCGTGATCTACAACGTGAACGAATGGGCAACGCCACCCGCAAAATTCGCGACCGGGGGACGAACGGTACGACTCGACGGATATCGCCTCCAGCCGGTCAACACCGTCGAAGTCCTCGGGCTCGATCGCAACAAAATTGTCCTGCTGGTAGTTTCCCCGCATGCCGACCCAGATCAGGCACACGCCACCATGATGACCGCAGCCGGCCCAAACAATGCCTCGACCGTCGAGGGCCTCCTTATGAGCAGCGCGGAAGAAAGGGAAACCCCCATATAGCCTGATGCAGGCAGCCATCACGCAAGAGCGCTGGGAATCAACGAAACTCGTTCGATATCAGCTTCGCGCGCTAGTCCCTCGGCAATCGGCGTGACCCGTACGTGGCGGGTGGACCAAGAAGTCATCTCGCCGTGAGCAGCGTACTTCAAGCACTCTCACCCCGGGCGGCGCGGACAATGCAGTCAGCCATCTGAAACGCCCGGGAGCCGCGATGCGCCGGATAGATGGGTAGGCCGGCAGCCCGGCGCAAAACCATTACCGCAAGGGCCGTACCAGTTCGGTACGGAACGATCAGAAGGTTCGCCCGGGCATCGCGGCCGCCAACCGTCATCACGTGTTGGTGTATACCGCGCCAACCATCCCAGTTCAGATCGGGCGGGCGTTGTAACGATGACCAGTTGACGTTGATGTCGATGATCCCGCCTAAACGGACGTCCAAAACAGAGACCAACTCAGGCAGCTCCCGCGAGATCAGCCCCGTCCGGGGCCACCACGCTCCATCGATCTCGTTCCCGAGCCGGGAAGCCAGAGTGAGCCGCAACGGGCTCGCCAGCCGCCGCGTCGCTGCCGTACTGATCATCCGCGGACTTGGCTCCGCGGCGGAGGTGGTCGTCCCCTCGCAGCGTTGCTCCAAAGAGTCTACGATGACGTCTGTTATTGGATTCTGTTGCGGCGCAACGGCACCATCCAACGGATCGGCGCGATTCATGAGACAACCCTTCGCAGTTCGAAGCGATCGGCCCGCGAGTCGGGCCGACGGAGGAATCGCATTGCCCGTGATCTCGTTCGCGGAATGACGATCGAGGCCAGCGCCCACAACGAAACGGCTCTCTAGCCACGTTACGCCACCATTTGCTGACGTGTGCCGCGAGATGGGCGACGGCGCTCAGTTCACCGGCGCGCGCAAAACGATTATCAGGCTGTCCGGGATGAGGCCTAGACCCAGCGCGACGACATTAGGCGGCCGCGCGTCGCCTCTCAGGACGTCGCGAGCCGGCTCCCGACAGGCGACCGCACGCTCGATGCGACGCACCTGCGCGTATCCGCGAACACATTTCGACTCCCAGATGAGATCGTCCTGGCCGGTCTAAACGCGCGGTGCGACCGGATAAAACGTCAGTAAGTCACCGGCAATGATCTTCTCCCCCAAATCACCTGGCGTTGTGGATGTTTGAGGTGCGCCGCCGACCATTGGCGCTATGTCGAGCGGGAGAGCCACCCGCCGTGAACGAGGTGCGGATCAATGCCATCGCCCGCAACCGGAGCTCGCAGCAGCCACCTACCCGAACTGCGGCCCCCGCTGCTGTTCACCGTCCTCGTCGGCGCAAACGCATGCGAAGGATTGGGGGTTGGCGGTCACGTCGTGTATGGTTTCATCAAACGTTGGCATTACGAGTAGTGATGCCTGCGCGTCGTAGAGCATTCTTTTCGCTGCTTACCGGGGATCCTGAACTGCCGGTCCCGAAGCTTCGAACGCAGATGTCCATGCATCCGCACAGGCTCTTTTGCGGCGATCGATATTGCCTGCCGGCAATCTCGCCAACTTGGGCCGTGTGTCTCCTAACCATCCCCCGAAGCACGGCACAACCGAAATCTGAAAGCACCACTACATGACCACACAGCCATCCTTCGCCGATCTCGGCGTCGGCGAACCGATGATCAATGTGCTCGCCGCGCACGGAATCGCCACTCCCTTCCCGATCCAGGTTGCGACTCTTCCCGATACTCTGGCCGGGCGAGACGCGCTTGGCCGTGGGAAGACCGGCAGCGGGAAGACGCTCGCCTTTTGCATCCCGCTTGTCGACCGACTGGCACGGATGCGACATCCGTTGGGGCCCAGAGGTTTGGTCCTGGTTCCCACTCGTGAATTGGCCTCCCAGATCGCCGCTGTCCTTGAGCCGCTGGCGGCCGCCTACCAGCTGAAGGTCACCACGATCTTCGGCGGGGTGCCGCAAAACCGCCAAGTAGCTGCCCTCAGGTCGGACATCGACATCGTCGTGGCATGCCCGGGCCGATTAGAAGACTTGATGGGACAGCGCATCATCAACCTCGACACGATCGAGATCACCGTACTCGACGAAGCCGACCACATGGCCGACCTGGGCTTCTTGCCCGCGGTTACCCGCATCCTGGCTGCGACGCCCGCCCGCGGGCATCGGATGTTGTTTTCCGCGACCCTCGACAACGGCGTCGACAAGCTTGTCAAACGGTTCCTCCGAAACCCGGTGACGCACTATGTAGACGTAGCCGACTCACTCGTGCCCGCCATGACTCACCACGTGTTCCACGTCGCGGGGGTTGAAGCCAAAAAGGAACTGGTGCACCGTCTCGCCTCTGGCAATGGCCGGAGGGTGTTGTTCATGCGTACCAAGCATCAGGCCCGCAAGCTTGCCAAACAGCTCACCGAATCCGGAATTCCATCAGTCGACTTGCATGGCAACCTTTCTCAGCCCGCGCGCGACCGTAACCTTGCGGCCTTTAGCACCGGCACGGCACGCGTCCTCGTGGCCACGGACATCGCCGCGCGTGGCGTGCACGTCGACGCGGTGGAGCTCGTCGTGCACGTGGATCCTCCGGCCGACCACAAGGCGTACCTGCACCGCTCTGGCCGCACCGCACGCGCCGGTAACGCCGGCGATGTCGTCACCGTGGTGCTTCCCGAACAACGCAAGGAACTGCAGGTAATGATGCGCAGAGCAGGCATCGACGTCAGCCCCCAACAAGTCGCCGCCCACTCGGCGGCGGTGCAAGCACTGGTCGGCGACATTGCGCCTTACCAGGCTCCCGCTCCCAAGGCTGGGCGGACCCCTAAGTCCGCTGACCCGAAGGGCAGCGGGTCGCGGAGGAGTCGATCTGCGGGTGCCTGGCAGCGCAGACACGTTGGGGGGCACCGCGTCCAGACGCCCACCACCATCGACGCAGTTGGACGAAAAGGCGCACCGCAGCGTCGTCACGCGGGCTCCAGATAGTCAGCCGAACGAAAGGTCAGCAGAATGAAAGGCATAAAAAGGCGTCTGCGCTAGCGCCTGCCGCACTCAGATCGCCAGCAAGGCACATCGCCTGCCCGCTCGCCCCGGGTCCGGGCCGCGACAAAGGCTCAAGCCGAAGGCGCGCCGATCCGGAGAGGAACCGTCGAATGGTTCGACCGATAAAGGCTTGGCTTCGTCGCTCCTGATGTCGACATCCAAGATCGTCTCGCCAACTACTCTGAATTACGAGGAGCCAAAGGCCTTTCCAGCCATCGGTGTTATCGGATAGCGCCGGGCTCAGACGACGAGCGACGCTGCGTCGAAACTTTGAAATAACAAACTCTCGGACGTCTCCACGATGTCTTATTTCGAACCCTTTGAAAGTTATTCCATGACAATTCACAACGAAGAATTCACTGCTTTTGTAAAATTCAGCCGCGAGACATTCCACCACACCCCGATATCTCACGCCGCATGCTCCGACGACTCACGGAGGTCGATGACTCGGATGTGCCAGTGCCCAAAACGGCCGCCGCGCGTGCGGCGCCGGCATCCAGTGTGGTGCTACAAACTGTGTCGGACCCGGATGCGCGACCCTCTTGAGCCAACACATCGATCTGCATGAGATTGGCGGCGTCCAGCCACCTCGGCCCCCCGAGCGATCCCCATCAAAAACGGAAGCCGCCCCGGTACCCCATCGGGAGCTTTCACTCGCCGATTGACAAACCGCATTGAGCATCGCCTTCTGGCGATTCGTCCATCGTCTCGCCGACGATGGGGTTATGCTCCTAATATCGTGGGTTTGTCGAGTACCGCCCCCTTCGGTGGCCGTCTGCGATAGCAAGATTAGTAGACGGGAGCGTCACTGTGGCGCATGCTCCTTCCTACCCTTCAAGAGCGACCCGATTAGCGCTGTGTGAACGCGACTTCACCCGCGCTGCCGTAGACGGCGCTTGGTGGCCAAAAAGCTTGGACCTGCGCTTAGAGCTACCCGACCTGGTTGCCGTATTCGGCTTATGGATTGGCGCGGTGCACCGAGTCGTTTACGACCCAAGCGTGTGGTTGCCCGCACCGTCGCGAGTTATTCGCCACAACGAAATGGTCTCACTTGATCCATACCGGCTGATTTTCAGCGACACCATCTACCTGATGGGCACGCATTCTCGCGACGCGGTGTTGTTCGTGCTATCGCCTTCGAGTCCCGGCGAGGAGGCGCGACGCCTTCTGTGCGAGGTCTCGACTTCACCACAACCGATGAATGCCGGAGTGTTGCGGCAACTGGTCCGCCAATGTGCCTCAGGTTCTGGGCGTTCGACGGAATCGGCGCCGTGACACTCGGTTTCCGGCTAGCGTGAGTGCAACACCGCCGTCAGCGGGGTCTGGTAGTTGGCAGCCGTTGCGCGCAGGTGGGCGACGCGGGCTGCGGGGGCGTACACTCGGGGAACCGGGACCAACACAGGCCCCCATGTCAAAGGGCCGCGATGTCTGATAAATCTCCCCGGCAAACTATGACCAAGAAGTCCGGTAAGTCTCTGAAAGAAAAACGTGCCGCGAAGCGCACCAAGTCCGCTCAGATCTCACAGACCGAGGCTTTGCTGCATACCAAGAAACGCTGAGGCGACAACTCTCCTCGAAGCCCGGCTCAATCGTGCGCGACCGGATCCGTCACCCCGCCCTCGCGAGCAGCCTTGACGTTCAGCGTCGTCGCACACGCCGTGGCCGAACCCGAGACCTAACAAAACATTGGACATAAAGTAGTCGAAGAACACCCGGCATCTTCCGGCGGTGTCTATCTTATTCGTCGATTTATGATATGGTTGGTTATGGGTGTATCTAGATTACACCCACTTGAAAAGAAAGAGAAGTTAGTATGACACAGGGAACCGTGAAATGGTTCAACAGCGAGAAGGGCTTCGGCTTTATCGCCCCTGACGGCGGCGCAAAAGATGTGTTCGTCCACCATTCTGAGATCCAAGGGGAAGGTTTTCGCTCCCTTGAGGAGAATCAACGAGTCCAGTTCGAGATCGCCCAGGGACCCAAAGGTCCTCAGGCGGTGAAAGTGACCGCCGTCTAGCGATTCGGCGCGAAAACCCCTGGGGCTGATTGGGTATCGTCCTGATTCTGTCGACGGGATTCCTTTATCGGTCGGCCCCGGGGGTTTGGACACACGAAATCATGCTATTCAACCCTCGGTGGAACCAAGCACCGCCGGATACGCAGGTGTATTTTACCCAAATTCCCTGAATTTTGACGTTCCCCGGTCTGGCCGTGATATCGCGGTCATCGATCGGCGGATCGGAGTGTCCCTACCAATTGTGACGATGCCGATCCAGTCCAAGCCATCCCCTAGCAAACACCTAGGCCGAGCGCGGCGATGAGCCCATAGCCCTTGCGGCATCGCCGGGCAATCTTGTGGATCATTGCTCGGGTATGGGCGGACTTCTCAGCGTCGGTCGTCGTGCGCTCATGCTCCGAACCCAAGCGGTGCATCGCGATGCCTCATTCCAACACGCTGGCCAACAACACATTTCGCAACGGATTACATCCGTGACAACTTCTTGGTGACGACGTCGGGTCAATTCTCTCACCTACCGCTTCAGGCAGCCCTGCTGTCGCAGGCCGGTTCATAGACTCGCGGCGATACCCGAGAACACCCGTACCTTTGTCGGCCATGAAAACGCCAAAGCACTGCTCAAACTTAAGTTTTGACAACCCCTAGTTCGTCGCAGCTATTCTTTGCGCGTGGTCCCAAAACAGTGGCCCGGATCGACCAGCCATCGTTACCGCTGCGCATGGGCTTGATGGGGTCTGGCCCGGTGGCGCACGATGACCGGATGATTGCTCCCGATGAAGCCCCGATGACCGCGCCGCAGGTGGATCAGCTGCTCACAACCCCAGCCCGGCTGGTAATGACCGCCCGGTGACAGGCAGAGCCGCCTCGCGGCAGACATGATGAAACCAATGATCCAGGCGAAGCTGACACCATGACCGAATCCAGCGCGACGCGCGTCGCTGTCTACCTCGACTTCGACAACATCGTGATTTCGCGGTACGACCAGGTGCACGGCCGCAACTCGTTTCAGCGAGACAAAGCAAAGGGGCCGGAGAAGGAACGGCTGGAGTTGGCGACCGTCGACGTCGGCGCCATTATCGACTTCGCGTCGTCGTTCGGCACACTTGTACTCACTCGCGCCTATGCAGACTGGTCCGCCGATGTCAACGCGGCTTACCATGGCCAGCTCGTCGGCCGCGCGGTCGATCTGGTGCAACTGTTTCCGGCGGCCGCTTACGGCAAGAACGGAGCCGACATCCGGCTAGCCGTCGACGCTGTCGAGGACATGTTCCGGTTGCCCGATCTGACCCATGTGGTGATCGTTGGCGGCGACTCCGACTACATCGCTCTGGCGCAGCGCTGCAAGCGCCTTGGCCGCTACGTCGTCGGCATCGGCGTGGCCGGGGCCAGCAGCCGGTCGCTGGCCGCCGCCTGCGACGAGTTCGTCACGTACGACGCGCTGCCCGGAATATCCACCGCCCTAGCGCAAGCCCCCCAACCCAAAAGACGTGGCCGACGCCCGAGCGCCCCCGAGCCCGACGACGAGCCGGCGCCCGCCGACCCACAGGCCGCCGCCACCGGGCTACTCGAGCGCGCTCTGCGAATCGGCCAGGAGAAGGAGGACGCCGAGTGGCTCCACAACTCCGCAGTCAAGGCCCAGATGAAGCGGATGGACCCGTCATTCAGCGAGAAGGCGTTGGGCTTTAAATCGTTCAGCGACTTTCTGCGGTCCCGCAGTGACCTCGTCGACCTCGATGAGACCAGCACAACACGTATGGTGCGGCTGCACAGCGATACCGCCCTATAGCCTGACCATCGCGATGGACCGGCCGCACGATCGCGAGCGCGCTGGCGGGGTAAATGCATTTGTTGTGGACCGCCGCGGTGGCGGTGTACAACGCGCAGCTGTTGGCCAAAGCGCAGGAACGGACATTACGACTGCGGCGCGCGTTGGACAGCCGATCGGTGATCGATCAGGCAGTCGGCATCATCCGTAGCCGGACCGGGGGCAGCGCGGATGAGGCCTTCGAACGGCTCGCCCACATCAGCCAAACCGAGAACATCAAGCTCCACGCCGTCGCCGAGCGGCTGGTGGAGGAGGCCGTGCGGCGAGCCCGCGCGCGGCATCGCTGAACCCGTTAGCGCGGTGGCGCGGCCAGGAGGTCAGCGAACTCCGCCACAAGCACCGGGCGGGAATGCCGATCGGTCATCAGTCTGTGGGCGACCTCGGTCAGGTGATCGCTTTTGGCCCGCGCGTAGGTGCGCAACAGTCTGAACGCCTCCTCCACGGACACATCCAGCATTTCGCGTAGGAAGCCCTTGGCCTGCTCGATGATGACGCGGCTGGTCAGCGCGGAGCGCAGTTGCACCATAACGGTGGAGGGTGTGGGTGGATGTTCCTGGAGGATCGCGACGCATGCGATGTGAGTCAGGGTCTGGCCGACGAGCAGGTCGGCTTCGGTGAGTTCGCCGGGGCGGGCGCCGAACAAGCCGAGCGCACCCAACACGATGCCGGCGGCGCGCATCGGGATGGCGTGCACGGAGGCGAAGCCGGCCCCAACGGCGGCGGGAACGAACCGCGGCCACCGCTCTGTCGCCCGTTGGATGTCGGCGACCGAAACCGGTTGGCCGCTCGCATAGCAGTCCACGCATGGGCCTTCGTCGGCTTGTAGCTGGAAGAGTTCGAGTTCGCGGGCCTGCTCCGAGGTGGCGGCCAGCAGGCGGAGCTGGTGCAGCGGGTCGGCGAGCAGAAATCCCGCGGCCTCGATGTCGAGCAGCTCGGCACATCGCTCCGTGAGCCCCGTCAGCAGGTCGACGACGTCGAAGTCATCGAGCAGGCTATCGACGAGCGAAACGACGGCGTCCAGCACGCGGGTTTCACGAGGGGTGTCAGTCACGTTGCCCTCCTTCCTGGACTGTTCCTGTCTGTGCGAGCCCGCATCAGTCGGCCTCGAGCTTCAGTCGGCGGTCGAGGATGTCGCGGGCGACGTCGGTGGCGCTGCGGCCGGTGGCGTAAGCGTGGGCGCGCAGCCGGACAAGGGCCTCGGCCGGCTCAACCTCCAGCTGGGCGACGAGCATTCCGGTGGCCTGGCTGACCTCCGAGCGGCTCAGCGTGTTGAGTTCGGCCCAAGCATTGCTGTTGGGGTCAGCGACGGCGGCCTGCAGGTCGGCGTCCAGGAGGTCCAGAAGCGGGATGGCTGCGAGCTCTGCGGCGGCGACCGCGCCGACCAAGTGCTCGCCCGGCAGTGGGCCCGACTGCGCGCGGAAGAGGTCGAGGGCGCCGACAAATTCGCCGGCCACGACGACCGGTATCGCGTAGACGCTTCTGATCTGGTGGGCCAGCATGGCGGGCCGGTACGCGAGCCACCGAGCCTCCTCGGGATCGGCGAGGTCGACAACCAGAATCGGAATCCGACGCATGACAGAGTCCAGGCACGGTCCCTCGCCGAGGGTGAACTGAAGTTCGTCATACATACGCGCGGCCCGGCCGCTGGATCCCAGTGTGCCGCTGCTCGCGCCGTCGAAGACGAGCGAAATCGCCACTGCGTCAACGTCGAGGAGGAGCACGCAGGCCTCGCACAGACGGTCGGCGGCCTCTAACCCGCGCCGGCCGTCGACGGCTGTGAGAAGCTGCTCGTGGATCGCCACATCTAACCGAACGGGATTCGGACAGCTGCGGAAGTGCCCGGGAGTCTAGGCGGCAACGTCATCCCTCCACCCTTCACTAGTTTGAGGGATTTGACGAGCGCAACGCTGCTATCACGGGGCCGGGTCGGCTGCCCACGGCACAGAGCGGTTGTCGTCGCGCCTCGGTTCAGGAGCCGCCGGCAAATCGGTGATTGACCGGTGCCGTTGACGGGAGAATCCTCAAGGTGATCGCCGGGACGATCCCCGGAGAGGGTCGACGCAGCGACTACCACGACGATCCGGGAGAGTAATGAGTTCTGAACATGCAATAGAACAGGTGCCGCTGTCGGAGATCCGAGAGGGTGACATGCTCCAACATCCGAAGTCTGGCAAGTGGATCAAAGTCACGCACACAGCCGACAGCACAATGAGCGTCACTCACAAGTACTCAGACGGCGAGAGAACGGTAACCGAGCACTATCGCGTCTACTCCGGCGACGGAGGTGAAGAGATCGATTCCCGGTTCGTTACAGGCCTCGTCAATCGCCAGGTGAGAGAGTAATCGCGAGCGCCCATGTGACAGCGAGCGCCACAAGATGGCCATGCCTGCCGTCGAGTCGCCCGGCTGGCGCGTGCACTAAAGGAATTGTGTTGTGCTGCAGCATACGTCGACCTGTCGGCAGAGAGGGGGGACCCCGGTTGGCCGAGTTCTAGGACGTTGTCATGATGCTTTGGCGTACCGGCGAACTAACTCGTTCTCTCCGAACGTGTTCGTGTGCTGCAGGCCGTTGTCGTCGCGGCCGAAAAATGTCCACTGTCGTGGACTTGCCTGTGGCCCGCTGATCAGCTTGACCGTGTAGCGCAGATTCGTGGGGTTCATCGTGCCGATGATGTCACCGACCCGGATCTCCGACGGATGAATCTGGGGTGCGTCGCACCAGTCCTGTATGGCCATGCCACCCATCCCCTCTATTGCTGTCGACATTACCCCCGATCGGCGTCCCGCGCCGACAGTGGGGCAAATCGGCAGGTGCCGCCCCGTTAGTACGGCTTGTGCATGTCCCCGAGCAGCGCCTCGGCCAGGACTTTGCCGCAGTACCGCGACGGCACGGCCACGCAATGTGGTGGTACTGACCCCGGGTGCGATTCCCAAGACACCGTGGGGAAAGCTGCGCCGCGCTTACACGCTGTCATTGGTCACCTGACCGCCACTATTGGGCCGCCGAAACGCCGCTGGTGACGTAGTGTCAAACGTGAGCCGTTTCGTTGTCAGCGGTGGTCCGCCGCGGTCGGCGCGGATGACACCCACGGGCAATGTGATTCCTCCGTCCGCCCGTGCGCCCCGTGGGGCGGTCGATGCCGACCGTGAAGGAACCGCCCGTGGATTGTGCAGCCCCAACTATCACGCGACAACCAGACATTCCAAGTCCGGCTTGTGCGCACACCAAGCGTGCCACCGTGATCATCGGGTGCACCCCGTGCCGACTGCGATACCTCCGATGACCCGTCCGTTCGGAAGTCGAGGCCGCACTAATCCCATCCGGCTATCGCTGGCTCGCAAACTCGGCTGCGACATCGACGGCGCATGGTGGCCACGCGTAGACCGCATCACCAACGAATTACCCCACCTTGTCGCGGTCCTGACTCCCTTACTTGGAGACATCACCTCCATCAACGTCAACTGGCCACCGCTACAACGACCGCCCGAGTTCAACTGGCCGGGATGGGAACACAAACGCCAGCACGTAATGACTGTCAGCGGCGGGGATGCGCGCGCTAACCTGCTGATCATCCCGTACTCGACCTACAGCACGCTCGCCCTGATGCTGCTGCGCTGCGCCGCCAACCTGCCCATCAAAGCCGCCGACCGCGACAAACCCGTATTCCTCACCGCCGACTCGATCCTACGAACCGCGCTAGAACAGCGCGCCGGCTGTCACTAATCCCAACAGACCCACCGACGACCGCCCTGGCGGCCCGGCTGCGCGCTACCGCGCAGTTGTTGCAGGGCGCTGAGATCGGCGGGGTCTGGTACGCGCCACCGAAGCACTGACGGAAGAAACTGCGGTCAACTCGTGATGCCGGCGCTGCCTTCGGTTCTGCTCTGCTGTCGGCAGCGTCGAGAAACGCCATATGCTCTACCGCGCTGCCGGAACGTAGAACCTCCAGCGCGGCGGTGAGCTTGAACCACTTGACCAACGGACAAGTGCGCTCCGGCCGCTGATCGAGGCCCACCTAGTCTCAAAACGCACCTAAGAGCTACCAGATAGGAGCGACCGCAACTGTTTACCGGACATTTTTGTGCAGCGGTGTGCGGATGGCTTTCACGTCGGCGCAATATGCGCGTCACCCGGACCGTTCATGTGCGGCTTCGCGCCGGCCTGCCCTGGGGGTGCGCGATGAACGGTTGTGACCTCCTAGGTCAAAAGCGAGACCTGGGGCATCTGACATGGAATTGGCGTCAGCCCGGTGGGCGAGACGTGATGTGGCGAACCTTTGCCTGCTTGTCGATCACGACCCCGGCGGGAGCCGTTTGGAATGTCTGGGTAAAGACTCCGTTCGGGTTCGCCGGCAGCTGGCCATAGCTGCTGTTGGCTCTCTCCACCGTCACATAGTCCCAATCGACGCAGGACGGTTCCGAACTGTCGACCGTAATCGTCTTGTTCGAGCCCATGGTCATGTAGCCCGCGCCGGAAGAGAGCGTGGTGACCCCTCCGTTGAGATAGTCGACGAAGTCCACCTGGAAGGAAACGATCGGCGCCAGGTCGGCAGACGTTACCGGGCTGCCCGATACCGTGTTGAGCGATAGCAGCGTGATCGGCTGGGTTCCGATCGAGTTCCCGTTGTTGTCGAAGGCGGTGTACTGCGCGCCAGTGATGTTGCCGCTCGAGTCGTTTTGTAGGGAGATATTGAGCGCGTAGCCGGCGGGCAGCTTCTGGCTCGGCAAGGTGGCCAAAGAGACGATGTGGTTGATGACCTGGGCCTGCTTCGGGGTAATCGTCCAATTATCGACCATGCAATAAAGCTGAGCGGGCGAGCTGTGCGGGTCAAGGTAAATGAGGTACTGCTGCGCCGCGTCGTAATCGCCCTTTGCGGAGTAAGCGTTCAACTGAAAGCCGAAGCCGTCGCTGCCGACGATGTCCTGGGTAACATTGACCATGAGTGAGACATCGGTCAGGTTGGCGCAGTTGCTCATCAGGTAGTTCGAATTACTGCCGAGGGAGGACAGCTGCACCGGTGGAACAGGTGACGGAAAGCTTCCGCCCACAACCTGCCAAAGCTGATTATCGGTTCCCGACGACTTGGGCGGGTACAGGTCGAGCAGCGCTCCCGGTTTTGTGGACGCACCCTCGATGTCGATCACGAAACCATTCAGCTTGCTCATAATGTAGTAGTAGCCGGAGCCTGCGGGATCCTCGTAAAACTGCCAGAGCTGACCGGCGGTCGAGGTGATCAGCGATGTTACGTTGAGAGCCACTCCGGGCAGCCCCAGATCTTCCGGAACTTCGATTACATTGCCATTCAGCTTGCTTTTGATCAGGAAGTAACCCGGAGTGGACGAATCGGGGACGAATTCCCAAAGTTGGTTGTTCGTTCCAGACGACTTTTGTGGATACGCGTCCAGGCCCGCACCCGATTCCGTGGATGCCCCCACAATGTCGATAACATTGCCACTTAGCTTGCTCTTGATGAAGTAGTAGCCGACCACGTATCCCGATGCGGCAGCCAAGCGCGCCTTGTTCTGAGTCAGAAGCTGTCCCAGTTGAGCACCGGTCTGACCCCAATACCACCACCACGCACCCTGGTCCTGCTCCATGATCACGGCGAACTTCAAGGTGCCATCCGTGTCGATGTAGGCACTGATGTCGGTGAGGCGTGCCTTGTTCTGGGTCAGAAGCTCACCCACTTGAGCACCGGTCTGACCCCAATACCACCACCACGCACCCTGGTCCTGATCCATGATCACGGCGAACTTCAAGGTGCCATCCGTGTCGATGTAGGCACTGATGTCGGTGAGGCGCGCCTTGTTCTGGGTCAGAAGCTCACCCACTTGAGCACCGGTCTGACCCCAATACCACCACCACGCACCCTGGTCCTGATCCATGATCACGGCGAACTTCAAGGTGCCATCCGTGTCGATGTAGGCACTGATGTCGGTGAGGTGCGCCTTGTTCTGGGTCAGAAGCTCACCCACTTGAGCACCGGTCTGACCCCAATACCACCACCAGGCCCCAGTTGCCGGCACCATCACGACCACGAACTTCAAGGTGTTGTCGTCATCGATGTACGCATCGATATCGGTGAGCATGGCATTATTCTGTTCCAGGTATTTCCCTACCTGTTCTGCGGTAATACCGTCATACCACCACCAGGCCTGCCCGTTCGCAGGCACCATGACTGCTGCAAATTCCACTTCACTGCTCATTTTGGTCCTTTCTCATGATTGGAATTCGCCAGTCCGCTACAGCGGATAGGTCGGGCGCGCGGAGTTCGCTTCGAACATGTCAATGGCTAGGTTGTTGCCCAGCCAGCTGGCGAAGTAGTAGGAGTTAGTCATGGTTTCTCCTGGGTGGATCGCCGTTCGACGGTTTCAGGTGGTGCCGAGTGCACACGAAGAGCGCACTATTTGTCTTCCGATCGTCGAGTTGTCAAGACGGGGTTCCATTGCAGTCCGATTCGTGTTGTTTGGGCAAGACTGCGGTCCGCTGAGCGGACCGGGATGCGCCAGGCGCGTTATCCGCTCGCCGCTGTCGTGTAGCCGCCGTTCGCCGACGCTTGTCATCAGCGTGGTGCTCCACGCGGTGGTAGACCAGAGACCGGAGGCTAACGGTGGGTAATGAAGACGACGAACGAGAGGCCCAGCAGACGCCGGAGCGCCCATGCTTCAGCCGTACAGAGGCGCCGATCGGCGTCTACGACGGCGAACAGGCAATCATCGTCTACGATCTGAAGCCCGTTCCGCTTTGGCCAAAGTATTGGATAAAGGCACTAGCCAATCTCTTCCACCGCCAATTCAATCCGGCACCAAAGGTCGACATTTCGGTGGTTGACGACTGTATTCGTTTCTCAGTTTTCGTATCAAGCGAGGTGTCCGCAGAGGATCTGTGCAAACTAGACGATGCCGTCTACAACGCTGTGAGAAATGCCGGTCGCGCCATCGAAGATGAGCAAACAGCGCTTAACCAGAAACTCGACGAGGTACGCAAACGTCGTATGGATAAGTGGGACGAATCATATTTCCGCTAATAGGTCATCAAAGCGGCTCTGGGGCCGCCGGTCTCCTCGGAAGCTGCCGCCGCGCACGATCGCCGACCACGGCACCCTGACGACGACGCCGACCGGCAGTCCCTCACCAACGCTGGGGCAGCAGCGCCGTGCCGAGCTCGAAGCCAGGGTCGCCGCGTCGCACGCGGCCTCCGACGGGTGTATGGGGCGCCAGGGATCCTGGCTGATCTGCGCGCCGAGCACAATGCGCAAAAGCTGAAAATTGCCTGTTACGCGGCTTGTGCACACAAGCGAGCCACGATCACTGCGAATCTGTAGCTTCGAGTGCACTGGGTGTCGGGGAGCCTTCTCGACATCGGCTCGCAAGTGCAAACACCACCTCGCAAGGGAGTATCCAAATGAACGGCACCGCGGTTCGCTCGGGAATGCTGAGCAAGATTGTCGCATGGTTTCGGGCCGGATACCCGACGGACGCACCACAGTTTGGCCACGCGGCGTTACTCGCGCTGTGCCCTGAGGCTGCTAGCGTCCTTCGGCGGTCCGCGTCACGTCGTTTCGAGGGTGATCCCCGCGCCTGACGATCGCTGCGCGAGATCACCGACGCCGACATGGTGCGCGGGGGATCAACGATCTGCCCGCGTACCTTCGCGCCGGCCACCACGGCGACTAACCAAATCTAAGTCAACGCGTGAACTTCCCAGCCCCGTCCGACGTCGTTGCAGACACAGGAGGCGGTAACGATGCGCAACTCAGACCGAGCGTGGGTGGCACTGGCCGGTGGCGTGGCAGCCTACGACCTGATCGCCGCCGATGACGAGCAGCTGACCAACGCGGCCCGCCGGTACTTCAAGTCTCAGCCGATTGCCACCGTGTCGATGATCCTGGTGACAGGCCTGCATCTGGTCGGCGGCATACCGCCGTGGTGCGACCCGATCACGCTGACGTTCGCCGCGTATCGGCGGTTGCTGCGGCAGTTCTGGCTTCGCCAAAAGGCCGAACAGCGGGATAGCTTGGTGGCCGCGACGGTCGTTCGCAAGTTTGCCGCGTGAAGCATCGCAGCCGGGTCCCGGCACTTGACCAGCGGACAAGTGCGGTCCAAAGTCCCTAAACGCTGCAGCCTTTGGTAAGGCACCTCTGGCAAGGCTCGAAAGTTTGCGGCGCCGACGGTTACTCGGCGGTAAGTTCAATGTATGACCGTCGCAACGGGTTTAAGAGTGCTCGACTACGGCGACCATGCCCTGCTGCTGGACTTCGACAGCACCGCCGAGGTGCTCGCATGGGCCGACCCACTTCGGGACGCCGACCTTCTCGGCGTGGTGGACCTCGTGTCCGCGTCACGCACCGTGCTGATCAAGGTCGAAAGCCGTCGCTACCTCCTCCGTATCCGCCAGCGCATCGAGGAGCTGCATGCGGAACCGTCCTACGCCGTCGAACCGTCGGCCGTCGCCGACGCCGTGATCGAGGTCGTCCATGACGGCACTGATCTCGCCGACGTGGCGGCACACCCCGGACTCGACGAGGCGGGCGTCGTCGCCGCACATATCGGTACGCCGTGGCGCGTTGCGTCGCGGTTGGCGTACCTCGTCGGTGGTGACGCGCGACTGCAGCTCCTACGGCGGGACGAGGCGCGGACTAAGGTGCCCGCCAGTTCCGTCGGGTTTGCCGGCGAGTTCAGCGGCATCTATCCGCGCGAATCCCCCGGCGGCGGGCCACTGATCGGGCAGACCGATGCGGTGGTGTGGGACGTCCACCGCCCCCATCCGGCGCTGCTGACGCCCCGCAAGTGGGTGCAATTCTGGGAGGCGCGATGACGACCGAGTTCACCGCCCAGTCGCTTCGCTCCCGTCCGCCAACGCTGGAAATCATGCGCACCGGGCCGCTGGCCCTGATCGAAGACCTCGGCCGGCCCGGCCTGGCCCATCTTGGGGTCACCCGCTCCGGCGCCGCGGATAGGCGCTCGCATGCGCTGGCCAACCGGCTGGTGTCCAACCCCGCCGACCGGGCCACGATCGAGGTGACCTTCGGCGGGCTGACCGCACGGGTGCGCGGCGGCGACATCGCAATCGCTGTGACCGGCGCCGACACCGACCCCGCGGTAAACGGAATCCCCTTCGGCATCAACAGCATTCACTACGCACATGACGGCCAGGTGATCTCGCTGGGCTCGCCGCACTACGGGCTGCGCACGTACCTGGCGGTGCGCGGCGGAATCGATGTCGAACCGGTGCTCGGCTCGCGCAGCTCCGACGTGATGTCGGGGATCGGTCCGCAGCCCCTGCAGCCCGGCGACGTGCTGCCCGTCGGCGAGCACACCACGGACTTTCCCGAGCTGGACCAGGCGCCGGTGGCGTCGTTCACCGAGGACCCGATCGAGCTCAACGTGGTGCCCGGGCCGCGCGACGACTGGTTCATCGATCCCGACGCACTGGTGCACAGCGAGTGGGTGGCCTCCGACCGTAGCGACCGGGTTGGCATGCGGCTGGACGGCCAGCCGCTGCAGCACCGCTGGCCGGATCGCCAGCTGCCGAGCGAGGGTGCGACCCGCGGCGCGATTCAGGTGCTGCCCAACGGGTCGCCGGTGATCCTCGGCCCCGATCATCCGGTGACCGGCAGCTATCCGGTGATCGGTGTGGTTACCGATCACGACATCGACCGGGTCGCGCAGATCCGCCCCGGTCAGCAGGTGCGCTTGCACTGGTCGCGGCCACGCCGGCGGTGGTAGCCGCCGACTTGTGCGCACGCAGGTCCACACGGCCCGCCTCATCCACACCGCAGACCTCGACAACGAGACCCGGCACAATAGCTATCGGCTGCTGGCCGACGCGTTCGAGGGCGATTTCACCGTTCCATCGCCAGTAGGTGCTGATTAGGCGCCTAGGCGGCGAAATATACTGCGGTGGAACATAATTGGTGGGACCTCGGTGTGAACGGTGATGTCGTTGACCCCAGGATCACGATGGTGGATCGCCGGCTGGAACTAACTGCTCGATCGAGCTTTCCAACCAGACGCTGGTGCCCTCGATGAACACCGCGCCGTTCTCGGTCGAGATGGCCTGCAACCACGCGAACCAGTCGCCGGTACGCGCGGTCAGCTTGCGCGCCGCCTCGTCGTGCGACTCGTCCAGAACACTGATGCCCAGCCGCGGAACGTCCTTCAGCTTCGGCCATGTGGTGGACGTATTCTGCGCACAGAACGACACCAGCGGCGGATCCCAGTGACACCCGCACGAATGTGCTGGGCGCCGGTCCTACGTGTGCGCCGACTACCTCAGCGGCGGTCGCGATCACGCCCATGGGGAATGCCCGAATGCCTCGCGCCGGGATGCCTCGGTCAAATTGCCGCTGGGGCTAACGCTTCCTCCCCGGCTCACACGGCGCCGGAGGACGTGCTCATCGATACCCATGCGATCTATGCGATCAGGGTGTGCCGTATCCGCCGCCGCCGGGGGTTTCGATGACCAGTGTGTCGCCGGGCTGGACTTCGGTCGAGTCGCACCCGGCTAGCTCGACGGTGTTGCCGTCGGCGCGTTCTACGCGGTTGCGTCCCAGCGCCCCGGGTGAGCCGCCAGCCATACCATAGGGCGCTACTCGCCGATGCCCGGACAACGTGCTCACAACCATCGGCTCGGTGAACTGGATCCGACGGACGGCGCCGTCACCGCCGCGCCATCGTCCAGCACCACCGCTGCCGCGACGGATGCCGAACTGCCGCAGCAGCACGGGGAAACGCCATTCGAGCACTTCCGGATCAGTGAGCCGCGAGTTTGTCATGTGCGTCTGCACCACGGACGCCCCGTCGAACCCGTCGCCGGCCCCCGAACCGGATCCGAGGGTTTCGTAATACTGGTGCTGCTCGTCGCCGAAGGTGACGTTGTTCATCGTCCCGGCTCCCTCGGCCTGCACACGCAGCGCGGCGAACAGCGCGCCGGTGATGGCCTGTGAGGTTTCGACGTTGCCGGCGACAACCGCAGCCGGGTAGGTCGGTGCGAGCATCGTCCCTTCCGGGATGACGATGTGCAGCGGGCGCAGGCAGCCGTCGTTGAGGGGGATCTCCTCGGCGACCAGAGTCCGGAACACGTAGAGCACTGCGGCGGTCGCCACCGACGATGGCGCGTTGAAGTTCGTGTCCAGCTGGGGAGAGGTTCCGGTGAAGTCGATGGTCGCGCTGCGACTGGCGCGGTGGACGATGACGCGCACGGCGATCGTCGCGCCGGAATCCATGGTGTAGCGGTCTTCGCCGTCGTCGAGCCTGTCGATGACGCGGCGGACCGCTTCCTCGGCGTTGTCCTGGACGTGGCGCATGTAGGCCTGGACGACATCGAGGCCGAAGTGGTCGATCATCTTGCGGACCTCGTCGACGCCCTTCTGGTTGGCGGCGATCTGGGCGCAGAGATCGGCGAGGTTGGTATCGGGATTGCGGGATGGGAAGGGCGCTTCGGTGAGTAGGCGCCGGGTCGCCGTTTCGCGGAACTGTCCGTTTTCTGCCAGCAGCCAGTTGTCGAACAGCACGCCTTCTTGGTGAATTTCGTGGCTGTTCGCGGGCATGGAGCCGGGGGTGATCCCGCCGATTTCGGCATGGTGCCCGCGTGAAGCGACAAAGAACAGGACGTGCTCGCCCGCAGCGTCGAAGACCGGGGTCACCACGGTGATATCCGGCAGGTGGGTACCGCCGTGGTAAGGGTCGTTGACCGCGTACACGTCACCGGGCCTCATTGCGCCGACCCGGCGGCGGATGACTTCCCTGACGGTGGCGCCCATCGAGCCGAGATGTACCGGAATGTGCGGAGCATTGGCGACCAGGTCGCCGTGCGGATCGAACAGCGCGCACGAGAAGTCCAGCCGCTCACGGATATTCACCGACTGGGCGGTCGCCTCCAGCCGGAAGCCCATCTGCTCGGCGATCGACATGAACAGGTTGTTGAAGATCTCCAGGAGCACCGGATCGGCCTCGGTGCCCGCATCGGGCTGCACGGGGGCTACCACCCGCTGGGCGAGCAGATGCCCGGACCGGGTCATCGTCGCCTGCCAGCCATTGTCGACAACGGTGGTGGCGTTGGCCTCGGCGATGATCGCCGGGCCGGTCATAGTCTCCCCTGGCCGCATCCGCTCCCGGTGACGCAGGGGGACTTCGCGCCACAATCCGCCCGAGTAGACGCGGACGGTTTCGAGCGAGCCGGCGCTGTCGGCGACCTGATCACCCAGGTGGGACAGATCGGGTTGCTCGGTGAGCCCGGTCGCCTCCACCGAGATCGCTCCGGCGATCAGCGGACGGTCCATCAAAAATGAGTACATCGCACGGTGGGTGGCTTCGAACGCCGTAATCATGGCCTCAAGCCCACCAAGTTCAACCGGGACCGCGGTATCGGTTCCGTCGTAGCGCAGATGCACCCGGCGAACCACCCGGATCCGCTCGACCGGGATGCCCTCGTCAAGCAGCTCGGCACGCGCGGACTGCTCGAGGGAGTCCGCGAGCGTGGCCAACCTCTCCAGGGCGGCGGTCTCAAGCCGGATCTCCACCGACTGCTCCCGCATCGCGGTGGTGTCGGCCAGGCCGATCCCAAGCGCGGAGAGCACGCCAGCCATCGGCGGGACGAGCACAGTGCGGATACCGAGCGCATCCGCGACCGCACAGGCGTGCTGCCCGCCGGCGCCGCCGAACGTGGTCAGCACGTACCGGGTCACGTCGTGTCCCTTTTGGACGGAGATCTTCTTGACCGCGTTGGCCATGTTCGCCACCGCGATCCGCAGGAACCCCTCGGCGACCTGCTCGGGCGACCGCTCATCACCGGTGGCCGTCCGGATGGCAGCGGCCAGCTCGGTGAAGCGGCGCCGCACGATCTCGTCATCCAGCGGCTGCTCGCCTCCGGGACCGAACACAGCCGGGAAGTGCGCGGGCTGGATGCAGCCGAGCATGACGTTTGCATCGGTAACGGTGAGCGGACCGTCTCCGCGGTAGCAGGCCGGGCCCGGGTCGGCGCCGGCCGAGTCCGGGCCGACCCGATAGCGGGTGCCGTCGAAATGCAGGATCGACCCACCGCCCGCGGCCACCGTATGGATGTCCAGCATCGGAGCGCGCAGCCGGACCCCGGCCACCTGGGTGTTGAACACACGCTCGTACTCACCGGCGTAGTGCGATACGTCGGTGGAGGTGCCACCCATGTCGAAGCCGATGACATGGTCAAACCCGGCCAGTGCCGACATCCGCACCATGCCGACGATGCCCCCAGCCGGACCCGACAAGATCGCATCCTTGCCGCGGAAATGCCCTGCCTCGGCCAGCCCACCATTGGACTGCATGAACATCAACCGCACGCCACGCATCTGGTCTGACACCTGGTTCACGTAGTGGCGCAGCACCGGCGACAAGTAGGCGTCGGCCACAGTGGTGTCCCCCCGCGGGACCAGTTTCATCAGCGGGCTGACTTCGGATGACAGCGAAATCTGAACGAAGCCGACCTGCTCGGCCAGCTTGCCGATCTCCCGCTCGTGCGCCGGGTACAGGTAGCTGTGCAGGCACACCACCGCGACCGAGCGGATCCCGTCGGCGTGGGCCTGCCGCAGCTGCTCGCCCAGCAGCTCGAGATCCGGCGCACGCAGCACCATGCCCTCGGCCGCGATCCGCTCGTCGACCTCGACGACCCGCTCGTACAGCATCTCCGGCAGCACAATGTGCCGGTCGAAAATGCGGGGGCGATTCTGGTAGGCAATGCGCAGCGCGTCGCCAAAACCGCGGGTGATCACCAGCAGCGTGCGCTCTCCCTTGCGCTCCAGCAGCGCATTTGTCGCCACGGTGGTGCCCATCCGCACCGCCTCCACTTGCGCGACCGGCACGGGCACACCTTCGGCGGTCCCGAGCAGCGCACCGATCCCGGCAACCGCCGCGTCGCGGTACCGCGCAGGGTTCTCCGACAGCAGCTTGTGCGTCAGCAGGCGCCCGTCCGGCCGGCGTGCCACGATGTCGGTGAACGTACCGCCCCGGTCAACCCAAAACTGCCACCCCGCACCAGCCACCAAGACTCCCTTTCGTCGCGCATCAACTCTATCGGCGAGCTGGGGGTACCTCCCGCTTGCGGGGGAGTGAACCGCCCGGCCGCCGATGCGTTCACCACGACCCGCCACGTGCCCGTACGGCGCCGTTGGGTAACTCGATCCTCGCCGAGACCGCGGTCACCGTACTGCCCTCAGCCCCTTAGCGCCCCCACGGCGAGCAACGCACCACGATGCGCGACCGCTTTTGCATGCTCCGCAAAACGTTCGTAGCAGCGCGCGGCCAACGTGAGGTCGATCGCTGCGTCGACCTCGATCACACCGGAGTTGGACAACAGCTGCTGATACAGCAGGTGCCGCAACCGATTCATGTTGTCGTCACCCCGGGTCAGCTCCGCTACACCGATCGTCGTGTGCGACTCCACGACATCGGCTGCCTTTGCACCTGTGTCGAGGCAACCCTCGCTCAGCTCACGAAGCACGCCCAGAAGTGGAGCCGGTATCGACGCCCAGGCACGCCGGGTCCGGGCGATATCGGCGACCTCGCGCGCCAGTTGCCCCATGCGCTCGGCTTCGGCGTTGACGTGGACAGCCGCGATGGTTATCGGCAGCTCCGGCACCCTCGACTGGGCACGAAGTGCCAAGAGCACCGCTGCATGGTCCTCGAGCTCACGACGCAGCGCGGACACCGTCTCATAGGCGGCAGCGATGCTCTCGGCCGCGGCAGGATCAGTGCTGAACAGGGCGGCCGTCGCATGACTCATCGCGGTGCTCGTGAGACGAATGAGGTCGACCAGCGGAGCAGTCAGGCCCCCGAGCTCCTGGGTCCGCGCAATCGGCGCTTTCCTTCTGGCCTGGCCGATATGGCGCTAGCGTCAATAAGAAATAAGAGCTGGGCCAAACTCACGCCCTCGTCCCCACTGGGCGAACCTCGATCTGCCTAAGCCCGAATCCACCGAGCCTGGCACGCAACATGTTCGGGTGGCCGTCGAGGTCGGCGCAACCCAGGTGTGCAGACTCGTCATGGGACGAGCGCAACGGTGAGGGCACCGGCCACGGCGCCACCGAGACTCTGCTCTGCCGACCACGACCCGTTCGGATTGCGCCAGCGCGACCACACAGCGCCGTCTGCGCCCCGATAGAACAGCTGCAAAACCTTAGTGCCCGGCACCACGCTGACCGTGACGTTACTGTCGACCATCTGCCCACCGAGGCTCTGCTCGGCCGACCACGACCCGTCCGGGTTACGCCAGCGCGTCAACACACTGTTATCGGTCCCCTGATAGAACAGCTGCAAAATCAGCGTGCCCGGGACCACGGCGGCCGCGATGACGGCAGCGTTCGCGTCTTCACTGAGATTCTGCTCGGCCGACCACGATCCGTCCGGGTTGCGCCAGCGTGTCGACACATTGTTGCTGATCCCCGCATAGAACAGCTGCAAAATCTCAGTGCCCGGCACCACAGCGGCCGTAATATCACCTGCCCAACCTCCTCCGAGGTTCCGCTGTGCCGACCATGACCCGTCCGGGTTTCGCCACTGGGTCAATACATCGGCGTCGTTCCCCGCATAGAACAGCTGCAAAATCTCAGTGCCCGGCACCACAGCGGCCGTAATATCACTGTTCACAGCCCCGCCGCCCAGGTTCTGCTCCGCCGACCATGACCCGTCCGGGTTGCGCCAGCGCGTCCACACACCGTTGTCGAGGCCCCGATAGAACAGCTGCAAAATCTCGGTGCCCGGCACCACGGCCGGCGTGATATCAGTGTTCACGTCCCCGCCCAGGTTCTGCTCTGCCGACCACGACCCGTCCGGGTTGCGCCAGCGCGACCTCACAGCGCCGTCAACCCCGCGATAGAACAGCTGCAAAATCTCAGTGCCCGGCACCACGGCCGCCGTGATACCGCTGGCCACATCCCCACCCAGGTTCTGCTGAGCCGACCACGACCCGTCCGGGTTGCGCCAGCGCGACCACACAGCGCCGTCAACCCCCCGATAGAACAGCTGCAACACCCCAGTTGACATCGCTCACCGACCTTTCGTCCGCTTCGCGCGCTGGCTCTTGTCCGAATAATTGTGAGTGAGCTGTCCTTCTCCGGGTAGAGGGATCACAGTGCAGGTGGTGTCATCCGGCCACGGGTGATCGCGGGGAATCCGGCACGGCTGCCAGCATCGCCGCCAAAGACGACGGCGAGCGCGCCGCTGAGTCCACTTCTGTCGCCGCTCAGCCACGCCCGGATTCAGGTCCTCATCTGCGCCGGACCCATCAGGAAGTCCGCGTTACCGGCATGCCCAACCATGTTGGCGTCGCGCGCTGAGTCGGTCGAGTACTCGTTTCCTCAGCCAAGTCGCCAATGAAAACGCGTAGCGCCTACCATTGGCTGGTGGGGCCGGCGTTCCGGACGGCCGGGTCGGCTGCAATTGTCTCCACGCAATTCCGAAGGCGGTCGTAGTGGGCCCTGGGGAGGCTGGGATGGTGATTGTGGTGTTTCGATCGCGGCTGCGGCCGGATGCGGATCTGGCCGCCTTGGAGGTGATGGGCGCCCGCATGTACGAGCTGGGCAAGGCGATGCCGGGCTTTGTGGACTACAAGGAATTTGCCGCCGAGGACGGAGAGACGTTGACGCTGGTCGAGTTCGAGACCGAGGCGCAGTTGCTCGCCTGGCGTAACCGCCCGGAGCACGTGGAGGTCCAGGCCCGCGCCCGCGCCGAGTTCTTCAGCGAGTACGCCGTCACCGTCAGCGAGTCACGCCGGGCCTACCACTTCAACTGCGCAGACGGCCGTGTGGACACCCAGGGCGGGACCTCCCTGGGCTGACCCCCGCCCTGATGCCGCGCGTGCTTATGTCGTCGCCCGGCCACGTGCCGGGCGCTGGAGCCAGTCGATGGGGTGCTGGCCATCGGGAACCCATCCCCGCCGCCGACGGCCGAGAAGTTGGCCGACGCGCAGGCCCATTGTGAACGTCTGGCTTTTATCGTCGAGGGGGATCTTCGTGCCGAGCAGATTGACGCGGGGATCGGCTCGATCGTCGATCTGACGACTGACCAAGACGGCTTAGCTCCATACCGCGAAATCCTGCAAGCCCCTGACGAAACGCGGCACGCGATCCGAATTCCATTGTTTCGAAAATGACCTCAAATGGTTTGGCAGGGCCAACTTCGACAGCCACAACCGTTTTCGCCTGTACGCCTACACGATCTAGTGCGTCTGTGATCGCTGCCAGCCGCACGGCTTCTGATTCTGCGCTCGTTGCGATTCCAAGCAATTCGCGTGCCATTCGATCCGATGCCATTTCGAGTCTGAGACGTGCAGCGTTTTTTACTTGTGGTGCTTTCGCTCCATGCCAATCACAAACGCTGGTTCCGCGCCGTGCTTGTCGGCGGCAACGCTCTCCATTTTTCTTGTGCCACACATCGTTGGCCAGCTGCGGGTACCGCTGGCGGTGATGGGCTCCGAGGCGGTGCGCTGCGTCATCGGTCGGTGTTGCTTTCGTGTTCGTCGTCGAGCAGCACGGCGGTGTCGGGCTGGCACCGGGGTTCGGTGAACGTGATCGGGGTAATGCGCCGGCGGTTGACCTTCAGGTCGAAGATGTCGAAGCGGTTGTAGGATCCGGCCGCGTCGTGGAACTGCTTCGGCTCGATGCACTGGTCCAGGTCGATCTTCTGTAACAGCAAACCTTCGTCTTCCCGGAGAACGTCGCTGATCACCTCCCCGAACGGGTCGATCACCAGCGTCACACCGCGGGCGGTGCCTTCAAGGACCCGCATCGCGTCGTCGCCGAGGACCGCGAGGACGCTGCGGGTGGTGTCGTCGAGGACCGCGGAAACGGCCATGGTGAACACTTTCGCCTCGAACGAGTGCGCTCCGGCACGGACGCGGATCGCCGACTCGAGGTCGTAGGGCTTGCCGCCGCCGGACGGGTCACGGGTAGGCCATAGCGGCGGGTAGGTGGACACGTGCACCTGCTCCGCCTGCGCCATCAGCGTGTACCGGGCAAGCGGGTTGGTGTTCTCACCGCAGATTAACGCGCCGAGCCGGCCGACTTGCGTGTCGTAGACAGCCAGGCCGTGCCCGTCACCGGGCGTCCAGATCAGCTTCTCGTAGAACGTCGGCATGATCTTCCGGTGGAGGTTGACGATCGACCCGTCCGAGCCGATCACCAGGTTGGAATTCCAGATGCTGCCCACACTGGTCGGGCTCTTCTCGCTGATCCCGACGGACACCGTGATGCCGTGCCGGCGGGCGGCCAGACGCAGGGTGTGGATCTCGGGTCCATCGATCCTGACCGATCCGTCCACGAAGCGGCCGAACAGATCGTGGTTGCAGATCGGCGCGGACAGCGCCGCCCAGACCGGGAATCCGGGGATGTACGACTCCGGGAACGCGACCAGTTCCGCGCCCGCGCGGGCCGCCTCCCCGATCGCATCGACCGCCTTGTTGGTCGTCGCGGCCGCGTCCAGGAACACCGGCGCCAGATGTGCCCCGGCGATCACATGCGTGTTGGTCATGGTTCCCTCCATAAGTTTGTTAACGTTCAGGTGCAGCGCCCACATCCGGACCGGTTACCACCTCGACCGGGTGGCGTACGTGCTGGACGCGGCGCGCGCAGACCGACTGACGTGGATCAGCTAGTACTACAGCCGTAGATCGTGGCGTGCGGTGTGTCTGCGCTGGTTGAGGCGGTGACCGCGGCATTGTATCCCTTAACCGGCCCTCGAACGGCCCTCGGCGGCAGGACTCGCTCGGACATGTGAGGTCCCTCGTTGAGCGTGGGTTGTGGTTGACACTTGTGGTCGGGCACTCCTTGCAGGAGGTACCGGTGCTGCGGGTTGATCACGTCGACGGCACGTTCGTACTCATGGCTGACTGTGTCGGCAGAGGCGCTGACGTTGAGCTGGTAAACCGGTTCCTCGCGCATCTGGGGACTCGGAACTTTTCGACCGCGACGCGGCGGGCCTACGGCTATGACTTGCTGAACTTCCTGCGGTTCCTCGATGGGCGCGGTGCGACGTTGGCGGCGGTGCGGCCGACGGATCTGTTCGACTACCTGGACTGGCAGGGCCAACCTAAGTCGACGGCCGGTTCGACGGTGGTGGTGCGGCTGGCCGAACGGCGCGGGGCGGCGCCGGCCACGATGAACCGGCGGATCTGCGCGGTGAGGGGCCTGTTCGAGTTCGCGGTGATCACCGGTGTGGTCGCGACGAGCCCGGTGCCCTCACCGCGGCGCACCAGCGGGCTGCGGGCCCGGCGGGGTCTGCTCGGGCATGTCCCGGTGCGGCATCCGCGCCCGGGCGGTCGACTGGTCCGAGAAGATCGTCGGTTGCCGGAGAGCCTGGACCTGGTCGAGGTGGAGGCCTTCCTCGGCGATCTGGGCACGCACCGAGATCGGGCGATGGTTCTGCTGATGCTGCTGGGCGGGCTGCGTGCCGCCGAGGTGCGGGGGCTGCTGCTGGCCGAGGTGGACATGGGCCGCCGTCAGGTGCGGGTGCGCGGCAAAGGCGGCCGGGAGCGCCTGGTGCCGGTGGACCGGCCGTTCTTCGCCGAGCTCGCCGCCTACCTGCGCGCCGAACGGCCCACCGACTGCGCGACCGGGGAGTGTTTCGTGGTGCTGCGCGGGCCCACCGCGGGCAAGCCGTTGACCGAGGCCGGGATGCGGCGCATCTTCCGCACCCACCGGGCCCGCTCCGGCGCCGGGCGGGTCCGCCCGCACCGGCTGCGCCACACCTACGGCACCGAACTCGCGGCGGCGGGCATCGACTTACTGGTGCTGCGGGACCTGATGGGACACGCCAGCCCGGAGACCACCGGCAAGTACGTGCATCTGTCCGCGGAAACCCTCGCCGCCGAGTACGCCGCTGCCCGGAAAGCCTCGCCATGGTGAGCGTCGCGGCCGCCAACTTGGCCGCGACACCGCTGCGGACCAGCGCGCAGCTGCTCGCGGCCTACGACGCCCACCTCGACGCGCTGACGGTCGCCAAGGGCGTCCAGTTCGAGCGGCGCCGTGCCGCCCGCCGGTTCCTGCAGCAGCACCCCGACCCGCAGGCGTGGATGAGCCGCTCGACACCGGCCCGGCTGGCCGACCTGCAGCGGCTCAGGGCCTGGCCGTTCGTGTCGTGGTGCTTCGTGCAGCGGCACCTGGTGCCGGACCTGGAGCTACTGCTGGCCAAGCCGTGCGGGTGCGGGCTGCCCGTGGAGTGGGCCGCGAACGACCCGGACAGCGCCGCAGCGATCGCCGAGGCTGCCGCCGTGTTGGGATGGAGCGCGAACTGGCTGCGGCAGGTTCGGCTGCTGGCCGCCTCCACGATCTGCCTGCACACCGGCAAGCGGGTCCGGGAACTCGACGAGCCCGACTTCGCCGCCGTGCTCGGCTGCCTGGACGATCTGGCCGCGATCTCGCCGTCGGCGCGGCATCACGCCCGCACCCGCTTGTTTGGGCTGCAGCAGGCCTGCTACCAGCTCGGCGGACTGTCCGCCCCGCCGCGCCAGGGCGGCCCGGTCGCGGCCGCGCCGGTCCGGCACGCCGCCGGCGTCGCGCAGCCAGACATCCGCGCCGAGGTGGTGCGCTACGTCAGCACGATCACCACGACGCTGCGGCCCAACACCGTGATCGCGCGGACCAAGGCGTTGCGGGTGTTCTTCGATTACCTGGCCGAGCACCACCCGGAGGTGCGCCGGCTGGATCAGATCGAACGGACCCGCCACATCGAGCCCTACCTGGCCTGGGCCCGCGGCAGGCCGTGGCGGGGCAAGAACCGCGAGGCCAAGACCATCGGGTTGACCGTCTTTCACCAGGACGTGGTCGACCTGCGCTGCTTCTTCGAGGACATCGCCGGCTGGGGCTGGGCCTCAGCGCCGCCGCGGCGGCTGCTGTTCTACGGCGACATCCCGCGCATGCCCGACGCGCTACCCAGGGCACTGACCCCGGACGTCGACCGGGCGCTCCTGTCCGCCGTCGCCGGCCTCGACGACGTGTTCGCAGCCACCGGGCTGCGGCTGCTGCGCGCGACCGGGATGCGGGTCGGCGAGCTGCTCGACCTGGAACTGGACTGCCTGCTCGACTTCGACCGGCACGGCACCTGGCTGCGGGTCCCGCTAGGCAAGCTCAACTCCGAGCGGGTCGTCCCGCTCGAACCGGACACGGTCGCGGTCATCGACGCCTGGACCGCGCAGCGCGGCCGGCAGCGGGCCCTGCCGCACCCCCGTGACGGCCGCCCGACGGAGTTCCTGTTCCTCGAACACGGCCGCCGCCCCACCTCGTTCCGGCTGCGGCAAGGCCTCGTCGACGCGGTCGCCGCCGCCAACCTACGCGGACGCGACGGCCAGCTACTGCACATCACCCCACACCAGCTGCGGCACACCTTCGGCACCGCACTGATCAACGGCGGTATCGGGCTACCCGCCCTGATGGCGCTCATGGGGCACGTGACGCCGGAGATGACGTTGCGCTACGCCAAACTTGCCTCACCCACGATCCGCAGCGCCTACCAAGCCGCGATGGGCAAGGTCCGCGCCGGGCAGCTACTCCCGCTCACCGCCGTCGGCGCCGCCCCGCCAGTGCCCGACCGGGTGCAGTGGCTGCACGCCGAGATGCTCAAGACCAGACTCGCGCACGGCTTCTGCGCCCGCCCCAAAGCCGCCGGGCCGTGCCCCTACGCCAACATCTGCGAGCAGTGCGACTTCTTCGTCCCGGACCCGCAAGCCGCCGCCGCGATCACCGCCCAGCTCGAGGACGTGCGCGCACTGCATGACGACGCCCAAGCCCGCGGCTGGGACGACGAAGCCGCCCGCCACCGCCGCGTCCAAGCCAGCCTCGAACAGCACCTCAACCGACTACGCGGCCGCCAGCATGGTTCTTGACCCCGGCCGCGAGGGCCGGTTAATTCGGAGTTTGTGAAGACAACAGAATTAGCTGCGGCCGCCGCGGCTCATAGCGTAGACGTTGAACGCTGGCGTGTGGGGTTTGATGAGGTTCTCGATCGTGTCGCGTCGCGATTCCATCCAGCGCCAGGCACCAAAACCGCCTCTGATCTGCGTCGGGCTGACAGGATTTGAACCTGCGACCACTTGACCCCCAGTCCGGCAGGAGGGGTCTTTGGATGTTCCGGATCGACTCTACAATCTCGTTGAACTGGGAAAACGCTTCCTGGCCGTCCTACGCGATGTCAGCGTGTGCCGTAGGTCTTGTGACAGCCTGGTGACAACGAGCGGATCGCCCATCACGGGCTGACTGTATACTGATATCACTGATATCAGGAGGTTTGCATGGCAGATGTGCTCATCCGGGGACTGTCGGATGCCGCTGTAGCTCGCATCGACGCTGACGCGGCATCGCTTGGCTTATCGCGCAATGAATACCTTCGGCGCAGATTCGAGTCTGAGCGATCCACCGCGGGCGCAAGCAAGCTCACGGTCGAGGATCTCCGTCGAGCCGCCGATGCAGCGAAGGATCTTGACGATCCCCAGGTAATGGAGTCTGCTTGGCGGTGACCTCGTGGCTCATCGACAAGTCGGCGTACACTCGCCTTGCAGCATCGGCTGATGCGCAGGTGTGGGTGGAGCGAATCGAACGCGGCTTGGTTCGGATCAGCACCATCACACGCCTTGAGATCGGCTACTCATTTCGGGGCGCGGCGCAAGCGCGCGCAGAGTCGGCCTCGGCTCCCCTTGCTCTCATGCCTTTGGAATACCTGACGCCAGCGGCTGAGGATCGTGCGGTCGAGGTTCAATTGCTTCTCGCCGATCGTGGCCAGCATCGTGCACCGTCAATTCCCGATCTGCTGGTTGCGGCCACCGCGGAAGTAGCCAACCTGACAGTCTTAGCCCTCGACAAGGATTTTGAGCTGATCGCCGATATCACCGGGCAAGCGATCGAACGCCTGCGTCTCTGAAGGCATCCCGGTGCATGCAGGCCTCGTCACAACCATCGATGGTGCGGCATGTGTCGAAGGGACGCCGCGCGGCAATCTGACGCGCTCAGCCTAAGTCGATTTGGAGGTGTGAAACAGTTTCCGCGAAAGAGCGCTTCCCTGGTGAGCTCGATACTCTCCGCGCGGACAATGCGCGGTTGTGGCGTTTGCTTCAGTAAAGTGAGGAGCAGGCTCGCGCGGCTGCTAGTGATCAGGCGACGCTCACAGGCGCGCCGGAATCTCCGGTGAGCATGGCGTCGAGTCCCGCGGACAAGGTCCGGTTCTACTTCGATCTGTTCCGTTGCCGCACCGATGTTTATGCGATGCGCTGGGAGAATCGCCGCGACGGCCGCTCGGGTTGGATGCCGGCCATCAAGGGCTACTGGCGTAAGGGAATGAGCCGGGCTGACGCGCCGTATCTGCCACTTACCCCCGATGTGGTCGGCGAGCACCTGCGTGGCGATATCCAAATCGGGTTGTATCCGCTTGGCGATGACGACACTTGCTGGTGGATCGCGGCTGATTTCGACAACGAGGCCGCGATGCTCGATGCGCTCGCGTACATGAAGGCCGCGCGCTCCTACCAGATTCCGGCAGCGCTGGAGGTGTTGCAGTCCGGTCGCGGCGCCCACGTCTGGATTTTCTTCGCGCAGGCCACCTCGGCTTCGGTTGCCCGGGGTATCGCGACCAGCCTGCTGGGTGAGGCGTTCCGGCTGCGCGGCAGCATGCATTTGAGCAGCTACGATCGATTGTTCCCGTCCCAAGACGTTCATACTGGCCGCGGGGTCGGCAACCTGATCGCTGCACCGCTGAACGGTAAGCGTCGCCAGCACGGCACTACCGTCTTCCTGGACCCCGCCACCTTGGAGCCTTTCGACGACCAATGGGCTTATTTGTCCAGCATCGCGCGGCTATCCGCCAAGGACGTGACGGCGCTGGCTCGCCAGCTGCCCGATCCGCAGATCGGGCACAACGTGCGCCGACTGCAACTACCGACATCCTCAAAGATTGTGCCCAGACCCGCTGCGATCGTGCGTGCAGAGTTCGCTTCGCGAATCACGCTGGCCGCCAATGACCTTGGTCCAGCCATGATCTCCGCAGTGAAACACGCAGCCTCAATTCGCAATCCGGAATTCGATGCGCGCCAACGCGCCAGGCGCAGCACGTGGGACACGCCACGATTCCTTTACAGCTACGACGAAACCGCCGAAGGTGACCTAGTTCTCCCCCGCGGACTGCACCGTCTGCTGACCGAACTCGTTGACTCAGCAGGAAGCACCCTACGGATCGAGGATAGTCGCGTCGCCGGCGAGCACCACCACTTCACCTGTGCCACCCCGTTGCGCGCCACGCAGTCCGCAGCGGTGGGACAAATCCTCGAAGAGGACACTGCTGTCCTCATCGCACCGCCGGGGACCGGAAAGACCGTAATCGCCTGTGCTGCTATCAAATCCCGTGCTACGTCCACACTCGTCCTCGTGGACCGCAAAGCCTTGGCGGATCAATGGCGCGACCGGATACAGAAGCACCTGGACTTCAAATGCGGCCAGATCGGCGGTGGGCGGTCGCAAACCACGGGGCTTCTCGATATAGCCCTGTTGCCAACGTTGGCCCGTCGGGACAACATCGAGGAAATCACCGCCAACTACGGCTTCGTGATCGTCGATGAATGCCACCACGTCGCCGCCAGAGCTTTCTTCCATGTCCTGAGCCGGATACCCGCCCGCTACTGGCTGGGGCTCACCGCCACACCAGAGCGCCGTGACGGGCTTGAAGACCTGATTTATCACCAGCTCGGATCACGCCACGTCACGATTGAAAGCACGGGCGCTGGCCAGCTGCCCACAGACGGGTCGGATCTACTCACACCTCAGCCGGTTCTTCGCCTACATCCGACTGAATTCCGGTACACCGGCGACGCCGATCCCAGCGCCCCGGGTGGAATGGCAGAGATCTACCGCACTCTCATCGCTGATGAAGACCGCCTCGACCAGATCGTTCATGACGTTCTTCGCGCGGCCGAAGCTGGCGCCAACATTCTCGTTCTGACCACCTGGGTCGACCATCTCAACGCCATCGCGGAGCGGGTACGCGCCGCAGGCAAAACCGTCACGGTCTTGAGCGGGGCTATCAAAGCCCGCGAACGCCGCCAGATCGCCGACAGACTCGCCAACTGGACTCCCGATTCAGAGCCGCTGTTGATCGTCGGCACAAGCTCGTTCATCGGCGAAGGCTTCGACTGCCCTGCACTCGACACCCTTTTTCTCGCCGCTCCGATCACCTTCAAGAACCGACTGGTCCAGTACATCGGGCGAATCACCCGCCCCTATCCATCGAAGACCACCGCAACCGTGCACGACTACCACGATGAACTCACCCCCGTCATCGCCTCATCGCTGAAAAAGCGCGCCCCGGGGTACCTCAAGATGGGGTTCCCCGACCCACGCTCACGAGCGTGACAACACGGTCCTCGGGTTTGTCCGTGAGACCCCTTTTCTTCGCGTTGTGACAAGCCGACCTCCACGCCACCGTTGGGTTGCGATCCGTGGTCGCACGAAAGGCCGGTTCAGAGGGCATGCTGGCTATGCTCGCCGGGCCGACGTGGCTTGACTGCGTCCGTGTCACAACTCGTCCGGAACTGCTGCAGCCGCCCAGCTACCAAGCCGGACGACGACAGCGCAGTCCGAGCCCGATTTCTCCCTCGCTGGCATAGCCAGAGAGGCAGAATTTGATGATGCGGTCAAGTGACCAACATTCGCTGCGACACGGTAACAGGTAAATTACCTCACTAACCTGCATAAACACTGTCGGGCTGACAGGATTTGAACCTGCGACCACTTGACCCCCAGTAGGTAGCGGCAACGCGTTTCCGCACGTCGCGGGCATTCTGCGGGCTTGCGGTGCTGGTGTATGACGTGCACAGACGCGCAGGTCGTTCACCAACGCGCATAACGTGTGGTCCCCTAATGGTCCCCAAATCAGAGAACGGGTACCGGTGCATATTCGATAGGCGCGAGTTGTGCGGTCAGGTGTCACCGTTGCTGTGCGGTCTGTGACGGTGCCCGCCCAACCTATCTGGTGGGCGACTCAGCAGGCGGAGGCCCCGCGCTCTCGGCCAGCATCGCGCCGAGATGCCTGGTCGGGATGACTGTCGGCATCCTGGTCGACGTTCTCGCCGCCTGCGCTCGGCAGACTGCGCGCTTTCGCGCCGAGGCTGCGCAGCTGGCCCGGATGGCCGCACGCATCCTTCTCGGCCCGGCAACCCCGCGAGCCGACCTGGTCGCCGAGCTGCACCGCACATTTGACCTCGACAGCGTGGGCTTCCTGTTCCGGACCGCCTCGGGTTGGCAGGTGGAGGCAAGCGCCGGCTCGCAGCCTTCCGGCGATCCCGTGACGCCTAGTTCTCGGCCGAACTCGCCCACGACCAGATTCTGGTCATGACTGGTCTGGGATGACCCACTCGGATGCCGAATTGGTGAGGGTGTTTCGCGCCGAGCTGCTGCTGGCGCGGCGCCGCGCCCAGCATGACGAACTCCGCGGTACGGCGGGGCAAACCCCAGCGCAGGCCAAGGACCCGCAAAACTACCGCTAAGAATCACCGGTCAGCTGGTCGCGGCCCTCAGAATCTATCGAAAGTTTTCGCCGTCGCTCTGATCGGATAAGGAACGTGGGCATGACATCATCGGCTGGCCGGCTGGGCATCCCGCTGTCGATCGGCGATGTGTGTAAGCGCGTCTTTCTGGGAAAGCCGCTGATCAGCGAGCACCTGGAATCGGAGAGATTGTCCAATCCCGTTGCACTCGGCGCGATTTCACCGGACGCGATCTCATCGACCGCCTACGGTCCCGAACAGATCATGATCGAACTGCTGCCATATGCCGGGCTGGCCGCGTTCGCGTTATTGCTTCCGATCACCGGCGTCATCTTGCTGATCCTGGTGTTGGTGACCGCATCGTATCGCCAGGTCGTCATGACCTACACCCGAGTCGGCGGCTCCTACATCGTCGCGCGGGAGAACTTCGGGCCCCGGGTGGCGCAGATCGCCGCCGCCGCACTGTTGATCGACTATGTGGTCACCGTTGCGATCCAGTGCGCCGCCGGCACGGTGGCGGTGGTGTCGGCGATACCCCTACTGGGCCCCTACAGCCTGGAAATCACCGTGGCCGCGGTGCTCCTCTTTTGTTACGGCAACCTACGCGGAATGCGGGAGGCAGGCCTCTCATTCGCCCTGCCGACTTACTCTTTCGTCGTCATGCTCACGCTGATGATCGTGACCGGCGTCGTCCGTGAAGTCTTCTGGGGTTTACCGCAATACGATCCGGCGCACATCGACGGTGCGGTGCCGGTCCAACAGGGCAACGGGTTGGTGATGGGCGCCACCATTCTCGTATTGCTGCGCGCCTTCGCCAACGGCGGCACGTCGTTGACCGGGGTCGAGGCGATTTCCAACACAGTCAATTTCTTTCGTAAGCCGAAGGCCCTAACGCGCGTCGGGTCCTCACCATGATGGCCTGCATCCTCGGGTTCTTGTTGGCTGGTGTCGCCTACCTTGCGTACCACACCCACGCCACTCCCTATATCAATGAATATCCGTCGATGCTTTCCGAAATTGCCCGGACGGTCTTCGGCAACGGGGTGATCGGGCACATCCTGTACTTCCTCGTCCAGGCGGCCAGCGCGGCGATCCTCTTCACCGGTGCCAATACCAGTTTCAACGGCTTCCCGCCACTGACGAGTTTCGTTGCCGAGGACAGTTTTCTGCCGCGGCCGCTGACCAAACGCGGTCATCGTCTGGTGTTCTCCAACGGCATCATCACGCTGACCGCGCTGGCGGTGGCACTGGTGCTGGTGACCGGCGGCTCGGTCAACGCATTGGTGCCGTTTTTCGCGATGGGCGTGTTCAGCGCATTCGCGATGGCCGGCTACGGCATGACCAAATACCATCTGACGCACCGTGAGCCCGGCTGGCAATACAAGCTGGTGATCAACCTGTCCGCGGGGATCTTGTCGACGACCGTCGTGGGGATCTTCGCGGTAGCCAAGTTCACCGAGGGGGCCTGGCTAGTAGTCGTTATCTTCCCCGTGCTGGTGTTCACCTTGATGCGGCTCAACAGGCGGTACCGCGCCGAGGCCGCCGTTCTCGAGATGTCTCTCACCGAGCCTCCCGAATCGGCCAAGCATGCGCGACAGCGGGTGTTCGTCTTTGTGGATTCGATTGACCTCGCCGAGATCGAGGCACTGCGCTACGGAAAAGAACTGGACGCCGACGAGCTGACCGCGGTGCACTTCGTGCTGGACGCAGCTCATGCCGCGGAGTTACAGGAGCACTGGCAGGACTTCGATCACGATACCCCGCTGCGGCTGGTCGACTGCCCCGATCATAACCTCCGTCGGGCCGCGCAAGAGCTGGTGCTGCAGGCGCTAAACGACCACCCGGGCTCCAATGTGACGGTACTGCTGCCGCGTCGAACATATGCGCCGCTGGTGGGCCGGCTGCTTCATGACCGCACCGCGGACAAGATGGCCCGGGCTATCAGCCGGATCCCAGACGCGACCGCGATAATCGTGCCCTACGACATCGGCTCTCGGGTAGCGCAGGAGATCCCCGACCGTTTCGAGCAACGGATCGCACGAGCCTTCCGCAAAGTGCTGACGTGGATTTCGCGCATCGAAGAACACGAACATCCCGAGCGGCCCCCGGCGGTAATCGCGGTGGAGGGCCTCATTCCCGGGCAGCGGGCCACCATCGAAGGACGGGTCAGTCAAATCGAGGACATCACCAAGCGCCGGCGAACGTTTCGACGGATCCTGGTTGGCGACGACAGCGGAGACATCTGGGTCATGTTCCATCCTGGACAGGGTGAGGATATCCAGCCTGGTCAAGTGCTGCGGATCACCGGGGAGGCGCGCCGAAACGGCAACGAGGCCATGTTGATGGCCGACCCCATATACCAAGTCGTCGAGGGCTCTTCTCTTCCGGCCTAGCCACAGGTTTGCTGGCCTAGATTCGGGCGCAACGCCGTGTCCCGCTTGCGTTTTGGACTGTTCGAGGGTTCAAGACGAAGGAGGAGGTTCGGCGTCGCGCATATCCGGGGTATTCGCTGCGGGTCTCGGGGACCAGAATGTGGTGATCGAGGACCTGGCAATCGAGACTGGTTTCGTCCATGGGTTTCGGGCAGCGTGTGTCCGAGAATTTTGATGGCGCCGCTCGCCGGTTCGGCGATCAACTGTCCACGAATTCCCGACTGCGGCCCGGGGAGTCGAGCCCGTGGACAAGGCGGCTCGTGGGAGCGGGGACGTCCTTATAGGTTTGTCTGGACCCTCTGCTTATGAGGTTTGCGAGCCAAGCTGTTGATCACAAACCTCGTGACGTTGGTTCGTTTGGTTCGCTCGCCGAGCGGTTCCCGCCCTTCATGTCATGATTGATTTTGTGTCGCTCTGGTGTGGGCGAGTCGATAGGAGTCGGTTCCGGTTTCGATGATGTTGCCGCCGAAGGTAAGTCGACCAACGATTGTTGCGCAGAGTCGAGAGTCGGTGAGGTCTTCGTCTAACCGCTGAAGCTGTCGAAGGAAAGCGCTGGGTGACAACGGCGGCGGCTACGTCAACGCCAACTTCAGCCATCCGCTGGAAAACCCCAACGGGTTGACCTCCAACGGGTTGACCAACGTGCTGCTGCTGCGGCTGATGACGATGATCCCCTTTGCGTTCGTCTGGACATTCGGCAAGATGGTCAGATCCCGACGCCAGGGCGTGGTGGTGCTAGCCGCAATGAACGTCCTGTTCTTGATTTCGGTGCTCTGGGTAGTGCCGTTCAAGAACGTGGGCAACCACTGCGCGACAATGCAGGTACCTTGGGTCGCGCAGGCCCGCCACATGTCGCTTTCCGACGCGAAGGCGTTGATCGCGGCCAACACCAGGGGTCGGGTCCTCGGGTTTGCTGGGCGAAAAGGGCGTCAACGTGCTTTCGCTGAAGTAGCGCCGGACGGCCGGCACGGATGATCATAGACGCATGGCGACCTACGGGAAGCTCCGAATCTATCTGGGGGCCGCACCCGGAGTCGGCAAGACCTACTCGATGCTCGAGGAAGGACTCCGCCGGCGGGATCGTGGTACCGATGTGGTGATCGGGCTCGTCGAGACGCACGGGCGGGCCAAGACCGCGGCGCTGATCGGCGACCTGCCGATCGTGCCCCGCCATACCTTCATTTACCGGGGTCGCGAGCTGGACGAGATGGACATCGACGCGGTGCTCGCGCGCCATCCGGCGGTTGCCCTGGTCGACGAACTCGCCCATACCAACGCGCCGGGCAGCCGCAACGCCAAGCGCTGGCAGGACATCGACGAACTGCTCGACGCGGGGATCGACGTCATCTCGACCCTCAACATCGAGCACCTGGAAAGCCTCAACGACGTGGTGGCCAAGGTCACCGGTATCACGCAGCGCGAGACGGTTCCCGACGCGGTGATCCGCGCCGCCGAGCAGGTCGAGCTGGTCGACATGACCCCGGAGGCCCTGCGGCGCCGGATGATTCATGGCAACGTCTATCCCGCGGCGGGCATCGATGCGCCACTGAACAACCATTTCCGCATCGGCAATCTCGCCGCGCTGCGCGAGTTGGCGCTGCTGTGGGTGGCCGACCGCGTCGAGGAGGGCCTAGACGACTACCGCTCGCGGCATGGCATCACCCAGCCTTGGGAGACCAGGGAGCGCGTGCTGGTAGCGCTGACCGGCGAGCCTGATGACGAAGCGCTGGTGCGGCGCGGCGCGCGGTTGGTCGCCCGGCTGCGCGGCGAACTGCTGGCCGTGCATGTCAGGGTTCCCGACGGCACGGTGCAGTCGCGGCCGCCCGCGCTGCCCTGCGCGCGCTGGTCAATAACCTCGACGGCGCGTATACCGAGATCACCGGCGGCGACGTCCCCAGCGCCCTGCTGGCGTTCGCCACCGCCGAGAACGCCACCCAGCTCATCCTTGCCGACAGTCGGCACAGCCGTCTGCATCAGTGGCTGCGCGGATCACTGGTCTCCGAGATTCTCCGTCGCGCCGGGCCGATCGACGTCCATGTCGTCGCCACGCCGCGGACTCAACCGAGACCGTTGCCAAAGGCCCCGCGCCGCGGACGCCCTATCCAGATGCCGCCGCACCGTCGCAGGCTCGCGTGGGCGCTCGCCACCACCGGCATTGTGTTGCTGGCCACCGCACTGTCGCCGCTGCGCACATCGATGGGACTGTCGGGCGGGCTGTTGTGCCTGCTACTGGCTGTCGTGATCGTCACCGTCATCGGTGGCGCGCGCCCAGGCGCCGCCGCGACCGTCATCGCGTGTCTCTGTGCGGCCTTCTTCTTCGCCGAACCGATCTATAGCCTGCGGATCGCTTATGCCGTCGACCTGGTGGCGCTGATCATGTTCTTCGCGGTCGCCGCGGTGGTAAGCATCCTGGTGGATCGGCTGGAACGGCGAACCATGCAGATCGCGCGGGCTCGCGCCGAGACCGAGACGCTGGCCCGGTTGGCGGGACAGACCGTCGACGCCGACGCGCAGACGCTTCCCGAGCTGCTCGCCGAGTTGCGCCGCACGTTCGCGCTGGACAATGCCGCCGTGCTGGTGCGCCAAGGACCTAGCTGGCTGCCGGTCATCACCGACGGCGCCGCCCCGCCGGCGCGTCCACAGGACGCACAGTTCGCGGCCGAGCTCGAGCACGGCTCGGTGCTCACACTGAGCGGACCAGAACTCAGCCAAGACGACACCTGTCTGCTTGGGCCGTTCGTCACACAGCTGCGCCTCGCCGTGGAACGGGTGAGGCTGCAAGGCGAAGCGTCGACGGCCGCCCAACTCGCTGAGGCGAACGCGTTGCGCGGCACCCTGCTGAAAGCCGTCTCGCACGACCTTCGCACCCCGCTGAACACCATCAAGGCGGCCGTGACGAGCCTACTGTCGCCGGAGACGGACTGGGACGACAGCAAATCGCAGGACTTCTACCACGTCATTGACACCGAAACCGACCGGCTCACCAACGTGGTGTGCAACCTGCTGGACATAAGCCGATTACAGGCCGGGGTACTACCTCTGGCCGTAGGACCGACCGACCTGGAGGCGGTGCTGTACAACGCCGTCAACAGCCTGGCCGACGCGGGCTCGGCAATCGCCATCGAGCTCTCCGACGAACTCCCGCCCGTGCAAGCCGGCCCTGGCCTGCTCGAACGCGCGCTCGCCAACGTGATGGTCAACGCACAGACCTGGTCCCCGCCCGGGCGGGCCGTGCGTGTCCGGGCGGGTGTCGTCGACGACCGGGTCGAGGTCCACATCGTCGACCAGGGCCCCGGGATTCCGGCCGATCGCCGGGCGCGCATCTTCGAGCCCTTCCAGCATCGCGACGACGCGGGCGGCGGCCGCGCCCGCGGCCTCGGGCTGGGGCTGGCCATCGCCAAGGGCTTCACCGAAACCATGGGCGGCGAACTAACCGTGGACGACACGCCGGCCGGCGGGACAACGTTCATCTTTTCGCTGCCGCGGTACCACGCCCGGGGCCAGGACCAGGCAGCGCGGCCGCGAATGCAAAAGCAAGGAGTCCTGCCATGATGGAACTGGCGAGGGCGCCGGCGGACGGACGCGCTGGCCGGTCATCCAGGATTCTGATCGTCGAAGACGAGATCCCGTTCCTGCGGATGCTGCACACCAACCTGCGCAGGCGCGGTTACTCGGTGGAGGCCGCCACCAGGGGCGCCCAGGCGCTGGACTTTGCCGCCCGCCGGCGCCCAGACGCGGTCATCCTCGATATGGGGCTACCCGACATCGACGGGCTTAACGTGATCACCCGGCTGCGGCAGTGGAACACCTCCCCGATCATCGTCCTTTCGGCCCGCACGGCCGAGGCCGGCAAGGTTGCCGCCCTGGACGCGGGCGCCAGCGACTACGTCACCAAACCCTGCGGCATGGATGAGGTGATGGCGCGACTCCGTGCCGTGCTGCGCGACACGTGCACCAATCTCGATGATCAGCCGATGGTGAAGACCAAGGATTTCACCATCGACCTGGCCGCCCAGCAAGTCATCCGCGATGGTCGAGCGATTCCGCTGACCCGCACGGAATGGCAGATCGTCGCCTTGCTTGCCCGGAACCCGAACCAACTCATCCCCCAGCAAGGGTTCCTCGCCGAAATATGGGGCATCAACGATCTCAACAACAACTACATGCGCGTCTTCATGGTCACCATCCGGCGCAAATTAGAACCAGACCCGAGCCATCCGCGCTATTTCATCACCGAACCGGGCAGAGGCGTACGGTTCTTGCCCGCCGGACCGGAACACCACTAGGGAAGTGTCTGATTAACGGTTGGCTCTACTCTAGCTCGGTCAGGTAGCCCCCCATGAGCACGAGCTGTTCGATGTCGGCGGAGGTTGCACCCGCTGGCCAGTCTCCACGTGTGGGCAGTCGATTGATCGCCTCCCATGCATGTCCACGGCGACCATCCGGTGATAACATCTGTTCTCCAGAATCTGTATGTCTTCATGAGACAGAGCGTTTGTCTTACCGCCGACGGCGCCATCACGTATTCGCTGGCTTCGGGGTCGGTGGAAATATCGACGCGCCGGTACTCGATACTCACTATCGAGCGCCCGGGTGGTGGTGTTGACCAGGAACGTACATCCGCCCTTGAGCGCGGCACAGTTACGGTCGATCCGGTTGACCTGTTGGTATTCGGGGTGGGTGACCGGCGACCGGGCGCGCTGCTAGTGGTCAGGGTCGTAAGTTCGTCGGGGGTTTAGGTCCAGGCGGTGGGGTCTGCGAGATAGAGGCCGCAGGCGGTGTCGAGGGCGTCTTCGGGTGAGCCGCCCATGAATCCGGTGGGCAGGAACGAGTCTTCGTAGTCATCGTGGCTGGCTCGGTAGATCGCAAATCCCCAGTCTCGTGGCGAGCCGGCGTAGCGCAGCCGGCACAGCTGGAGCACCTCGCCGTCGGCCAGGACGCCGTCGATGTAGGCGAAGCCTGCGCGATAGCGCATGCGTATCTCGCTCAACTGCGGCCAACGTTCGCGGGCACGATCGATCAGCCGGTGATGCAAGGAGACCTTCGTCGAGTCCGGGATCTTCGGCATCTGCCTATCGTGACCCAACTTCGGGTGCGGTGTGGGTGGCCACGGCGTGTCGTGTCCGCGATGAGACACGTCGCGGAGGACAACGGATGCATGGCTATGAGCAGTCCGTTCATCATCGCGCTGACCGCCCTGGACGAGTCGGTTCTCCATGCCCGAGCCCGGTCGTCGAGGTCGGCGCATCGCGACGTGATCCGCGCGCGGATCGTGCTTGCTGCGGCCGATGGCGCGACAAACACCGAGATCGCCGCCGAGGTGGGTGTGCATGTGGACACCGTCCGCAAGTGGCGCCGCCGGTTCGTCGCCGGTGGCCTGCCCGGGCTCGACGACCTGCCTCGCAGCGGGCGGCGACGTGCGTTCACGGCCGTACAAGTGGCCGAGGTCAAGGCACTGGCGTGCACCCTGCCCGCCGAGACCGGCCAGCCGTTGTCGCGGTGGTCGAGCACCGACCTGGCCAGCGAGGCGATCACCCGCGGTATAGCCCAGACGATCTCGCCGGCCACCGTGCACCGATGGCTGGCCGCCGATGCGATCAAGCCCTGGCAGCACCGGTCCTGGATCTTTCCCCGTGACCCCGATTTCGAGACCAAGGCCGCCCGGGTGCTCGATCTGTATGCCCGGCGGTGGGAGGGCCACCCTCTCGGTCCCGACGATTATGTGATCAGTGCCGATGAGAAATCCCAGCTGCAGGCCCTGCAGCGACGCCACCGGGGACAACCACCCGCACCCGGGCGCAACCGACGCGTCGAGTTCGAGTACCGCCGCGGCGGCACCCTGGCCTACTTCGCCGCCTACGACGTCCACCGCGCCCAGGTGCTCGGGCAGATCGCCCCCAAGACCGGCATCGAGCCGTTCACCGACCTGGTCGCCGCGGTGATGACCACCGAACCCTACGCCTCGGCCCGGCGTGTGTTCTGGGTCGCAGACAACGGCTCGTCCCACAACGGACAACGCTCGATCGAACGCATGCAGACAGCATGGCCGACCGCGACCCTGGTGCACCTGCCGGTGCACGCATCATGGCTAAACCAGGTCGAGATCTACTTCTCGATCCTGCAGCGGAAAGCCATAACCCCCAACGACTTCGACGATCTGAACCAACTCGCCGAACGCATCCTCGGCTTCCAGGACCGCTACAACACGACCGCGACACCGTTCGACTGGACCTACACCCGAGACGACCTCAACGCCTTCCTCCGCCGCCTCGACCTCCCCGACATACCGCATACCCAAGCACCCGCCGCATGACCCCCGACGAACTTACGACTGCGACCACTAGGTTCGGCCACTGCGCCGCCCAACATGGTGCAAGGCGCTGAGGTTGAAGTACAGCTCGGCACCGTGTCAGGCCAAGAAACTACTGGCACTTCGTTCACTCCCAAGGTGCGTCAACAGCGTTAGCGTAGCGCCGAGGGCGGCGGTGGAATATTAGGTCCGGCTCTGCGAGCCCGCACACCTTTGTCGGTGACCGGCAATAACGTTATCGGCATGCCCGGCCGAGAAGAAGACATCGCGGTCCTGGTCGATGCCGTCCGGCGACTACGCCGGTTGGCACTGCACCCGTTGGCCCTCGACGACACCGGCGCTGAAGGTGAGGTGCCGTTGCCCGGCGACTACCTACGGATGTTACTGCGGGTGAAAAACACGGTCGAGCCGGGTCCAGGACAGACGGCCACGATCCGTTCGCCACTACCCGACGAAGTCTTGTTTGAGTCGCTGGCGACTCGAGTCCGGCTGTTTATAGCCGATAGGCGGCTGCACTGGAAGGAGGTGTTGAAAGCCCTCGACAGGTTGACTGGTCTGGCAAGTCTCGAGCGGTGGGATTCATCCTGATGGCTAGTGGGATTACCATCCCGCGATCTGGACCTCAAATTTTTTCGGGTCCAAGTTGGGTAGCCGCCGAAAGAGGCGCCGGTCGGCCGCGTTCAGATTTCGGTGCATCGTGGGCAGGTTCCGTAGAAGTCAATCCGGTGGGCGACGTCGGTGTAGCGGTGTTGCTCGGCGAGTTGGCTTGTGAGGTGTTCAATTTCGCCGGCGGTGAACCCGATCGCGCGCCCGCACCGTCGGCACAGTAGGTAGTGGCGGTGCTCCCGTGTGGTGCGCAGCCGGTAAAGCATCTCACCGTCTTCGGCGCGCTGGGTTTCGGTGATTTTCATGTCGGCGAACGCGCGCAGGATCCGGTACACGGTCACCAGCCCGATCCGCACGCCGTGGCGTTGACGGAGATCGAGATGGAGTTGTTGGGCACCACGGAAGCGGTCGCTGCGATGCAGCAGGTCGAGCACCGCTCGTTGCTGGGCGGTCATTCGGGTCCGGCGTAGCACCGGCGGCGCGGGCATCGTTGCGCTCCTAGGCTTTCCTGCGTTATGGCGCCGCCGATGCACGCCGTGGCTGGCGGCCTCGGGCGCTTATCGCGGCGGCGATCAGGTAGATCGTGGCGGCGATGCTCATGATGGTGAAGGTGGCCGGCGCCGCCGGAACGGCGTAGGCGATGGTGACGCCAATCCAGATCGCGGCCGTGGCCAACACCGCGGACAGCCAGAACCCGTGCCAGGGCCGGGTCGTCAGCCGCTCGGCGGCGGCGGCCGGCGCGGCGAGCAGGCCGAGCACGACAAGCGCGCCGATGATCTGGGTGGCCTCGGCGACGGTGACGCCGACAATGACCAGGAAAAGCGTACTCAGCAGCCGGGTCGGCACGCCGGCGGCCTGGGCGACGGCCGGATCGATGGTGGCGAACAGCAGCGGTCGGGCGATCACGATCAGCACGACGCCCAATCCGGCAGCGACGGCCACCGCCAGGGTCCTCGCCTGGTCGTTGATCCCGAAGATGCTGCCGAACAAGACATTGACGTTGGCTGTGCCGTTGTTGCCGCTGCCGTGGGTGGTGTAGTAGGTCAAAAACAGCGCGCCCAACCCGAGCATCCAGGAGAAAAACGAGCCGATCGCGACGTCGCCGGCGCCGCGACGGCTGATCACGCCCAGCGCGACTCCGGCCATGATGGTGGCGGCGAACAACCCGACGCGGGGGTCCAGCCCGGCCACCAGCGCCGCCATGGCGCCGGTGTAGGCGATGTGTCCTTGTGCGTCGCCGGCGAACACCTGGCCGCGCAACACGAGGAAGTAGCCGACCAGACCGCACACCACCGCCACCGCGGTCCCGGCCACCAGCGCGTGGGTGATGAAAGGGTGGCCCAGCATGTTCGCGAAACCGGTCAGCGGCCCCGACGCGCTGGCGCGCTCGTCGATGATCGTCATGCCGCCACCGCGGGGCGAGCCGGGGAGTGCCGTCGGTCGATCCGCCGGAGGGTCCGCTCGACGCTCGCTCGGTAGCCGGCGGCCAGCAGATAGATGCCGAACGCGAAACTGCTCACCCAGAACCCGATCGGATACGGCGAATAGAACGCGCAGCCGATGCCCACCCAGGTCACGGCGACCGCGATGAGGACCGAGATCGCAATGCCCATCGCGGGACGGGCGGTGAAGTGGAAGGCGGCCGCGGGCGGGGCCACCAGCAGCGCGAACACCAAGAGGCTGCCGGTGATCTGGCTGGCACCGGCCGCGGCGGCGCCGAGCACCAGCAGGAACAGCCCGGCGACGAGTCGGGTCGGGACGCCGTTGACGGCGGCGGCATCGGGATCGATCGAGGCCCACACCAGTGGCCGCCCGATTGCGGCCAGCACGATCAGGCACACCAGTGCGGCGATGAGCAGCACGTGAAGCTGCAGGGAGCTGACCCCGGCGATGGTGCCGAACAGCAGATTGGTTAACCCGGACAGGAATCCGTGATACAGGCTGACGAACAGGAACCCGGTCGCCAGTGCGAGGGCTTGAATCGTGCCGATCCCGGCGGACTCCTCACTGAAGCCGCCCAGCCCGCCCGCCTGGGTCGGCGCCGGCAGCAGCGCGATCGCCGCCGCGGCGCCGATGCAGGCCGCGAAGTAGCCGTAGCCGGTGGCCACGCCGAGCCAGGCCGCGGCGGCGGCGCCGGGGAAGCCGACGACGGCCAGGGTGTGCCCGGCGAAGCTTTCCTTGCGCAACACCATCACCCAGCCGACAACACCGGCGACAACGGCGACGACGGTGCCAGCGCGCAGCGCGGTGACCATGAACGGGTAGGCCCACATCTGCTGCACATCGGTGATCAGATTCCAGGTCAGCTGCGGATTCATCCACGCGCTCCGTCGACCTGCCTGGCGGGAACATCGGGTTGGCCGACGACGAACAGGTGCCCGGCCCGGTCATGGAGGACTTCGATCGGGATGCCGTAGAGCGCGATGAGCTGATCGGCGGTGATCACCTGCTCGGGCGTTCCGATCACGGCCGACCCGCGGGCGATGTAAATGACGCGATCCAGGTAGGGCAGGATCGGGTTCACGTCGTGGGCCACCATGACCACCGCGACGCGGTCCCGGCGGCAGATGTCGCGCACCAGGGCGCTGATCCCGGCCTGGCTGGGTACGTCGAGGCTCTCGAGCGCCTCGTCGAGCAACAGCAGTTCCGGCCGGCGAATCAGGGCCTGCGCGATCAGCAGCCGCTGCTGTTCACCACCGGAGCAGCGGCCGATCGGGCGCCGGGCATAGTCGGCGGCGCCGACCACCTCGATCACGTGCTCGAGCCGGCGCCGCCGTTCCGCGAACCGTCGCGGGGCCAGCAGCCGGGTCAGCCACGGAACGGGCGTTCCCCAGCGGGCGCCGTCCAATCCCAGGGACACCACGTCGATCCCGCGGATGCGCACGCTGGCGTCGAACGCGCGCCGTTGCGGCAGATACCCGATCCGGTTGGTGCGCCGGCCGGGGCGCTCGCCCAGCACCTCAACCATGCCGTGCGACGGTGTCAGCCCGAGCAGCACCTTCAGCAGCGTCGACTTTCCGCAGCCGTTAGGTCCGAGCACCGCGACGAACTCCCCGGCGGCGACGTCGAGGGATACATCCGACAACACGGTCGTCCCGCCCACCACGGCCGAGGCGCCGCGCATCCGGACCGCGACACCGTCGGCAACCGGCGCTGGGGCGGCCTGCTGGCTGGCGTGGCCGGGGACCGTGCTGGTCACCTACTTTCCTGTCGCGGTGTGCAGAGCGTCGGCCAGGCCAGACAACTGGGTGGATTGCCAATCTTGAAACGACGCGTTCGCCGGCGACAGTGTCTCGGTCACGGTAGTGACTGGAATGCCCTGTTTCTTGGCCGCGTCGACCTGGGCCTGCACATCTGGGTTGCTGTTTTGGCTGTTGAACACGTACACCTTGATCGCCTTCGCGGCGATCTGCTGGTCGATGGTCGCCTTGTCCGCCGGCGACGGATCGGTGCCCTCACTGATCGCCTTGAGGAATTCCGGCGGCGTGATCAGGTTCAGCCCCAACGCATCCGAGAGCGGGGAGAAGATCGATTCACTGGCACCGACTGGCGTCCCGGCGTACTCGGCTTTGATACTGGCGATCAAGCTATGGTAGTTGGACAGGCCCTGGTTGAGGAACTGCTGGTTCTGCTGATCGAAATATCCCGAGTCATTCGGGTCCGCCTTCTTGTAGGCGGCGGTGATCGCGTTGGCCACCTTGGTGACCGAGTCGGGCGAATACCACTGGTGCGGGTTGCCGCCCTCGGCAACCCCGACGGTGTCGCCGACATTGACCACTGTGCGCTGCGGATTCGGGTTGGACGCAACCATTTTGTCGGCCCAGGCGTCGTAGCCGATGCCGTTTTCGACCACGATCTTCGCGTCGGCAACCCTGCGGGCATCAGCGGCCGATGGCTCATAGCTGTGCGGGTCGGTGTCGGGGTTGGTGATGATGCTGGTCTCCTGCACCCGGTCACCGCCGAGCTGCGAGGCGATGCTGCCCCACGCGTTGATCGTCGCGACAACCGCGAGTTTGGGGCCGGCCCCCGTGCTGCTTGTGCCACTGGGTCCGGATTGCGGTGCGTTGTTGCTGCTACACGCAACCGCGCCCAGCAGTACCGCGGCCGTGCCCACCGCTGCCCATATCGCCGCCCTGCGCCGACCAGGTTGACCTTTCATCAGACCGCTCCATGGCCCATTGTTGAAAACGATTTTCATTATCTTGCTGCGGGACGATAGCACGCGACAGCGCGGTTCGCACCCCCGGCCCGGGGTCACCCCGCGGCCTCAGCGCCAGTTGCCATCTCATGGCGCAGACCAAGCGCAACCGCGAGGACCGAGCGCGTAGGAAACGCGGCCTAGAGCCCCGGTTGTTGACCTTGATGACCACCGGCCCTGACTGGCCCCGGAATTCTGAGGGGTATTCAAGGCCAGGTAATGCCCGCTTTTGTGAGTGCGGAAGGCTCCATCGTCGGCGTCGGCGTGCGCCAGCCTGGCCATGCCGATTACGGCAGCGACGCTTGTCAGCACTGGATGCTTGTCAGCACCGGTAGGAGTGTCATCATCCCAGAGTTTCTCCTTTGCTAACCGGCGGCTGGCGGGCGCGCCATCACCTGGGGGCGGACCCCGTATATCGGAGCACTTCCGAACTCGTCGTCAGCCATATTCGCCATCCCCCCAATGGCACGCCAGGCATGCCCACCGGCCCCGCTTCCTCCATCACCATTGGGGTGGCGCCCAGGCCCTGGTACGCCCCTGCCCCGAGACGGGTCGTTGCCAGAACTGGGCTGATCGTCGCCCCGGTCGCGCCTCAGCCTGGGGGCACCGATAAGGCTCCGACCAGGCTCGCGCGCCCCATCTCGGCCGACATCGCCGACGCGGCCAAGCCCGGCAGGCCCGCTGCCCCCAGCGTCCCCGCCTGACCACGGCCGGAGGCCAGATCCGACGCACCCGCCGCGGCTTTGCCACCCCCCGTGGCGCCGAACAGGAAGCTGTAAGCCGTCACCGAATCGATCATTGACGTCGGGTTCAGTAGCCCACTGGTGGTGAATGCGTTAGAGAGGTTGGCGACCGAGGCGTTGTTGAGGAAGCTTCCCAGAAGCGACCCGTTGGACCCATCCAGGAAGTTCATAAGCCCGGCGAGCCCAGTGGTGGATGTGTTCGTATTGGGCGCGAGTCCTAGCCAAGCGAGCAGTCCGGAGAGCCCTGTCGACGTATTGGTGGTGGTCGAGGTGGTCGAGGTGTTGGTGGCTTGGGCAACCGCGGCGGCTTGGCCGGCCACCCCGTCGGCGTTGGTGCTGGACTGCAGCGCGGTGAGCGGCGTCAATTGTGTCGCTGCGCTCGAGGCGCTGGCATAGCCGTTCATCGCGGCGGCATCCCGAGCCCACATTTCCCCGTATTGGGCCTCGATGGCCGCGATCGCAGCGGTGTTCTAACCGAAAACGTTGGTCGCCACCAGTTTCGACAGCTGAGCGCGGTTGGCCGCGATGACCGCCGGGGGCACCGTCATCGCAAACGCGGACTCATAGGCGGCTGCGGCCGCGTTGGCTTGGGTGCCGGCCTGCTCGGCCTGGGTGGCAGTGGTGCTCAGCCACGCCAGATAGGGTGCGGTCGCGGCCGACATCGACATCGACGACGGACCCAGCCAGCTCTCGTTGGTCAGCCCCGAGACCACCGAGCCATAATTGGCTGCCGCGGAACGCATTTCAGCGGCCATGGTGTTCCAGGCAGCGGCGGCGGCCAGCATCGGCGCCGATCCGGGGCCGGAATACATTCTGGCCGAGTTGATTTCCGGCGGTAACGCCGCGAAATCGATCACTGGTCCCCCTGGGCGCTCAGCGGGTCGCGGCCGCGTTGGCTGCCTCGGTGGCCGCGTACGATCCGGCACTTGTCTGTAAGGTGGCCACAAAGTTCTCATGCATCGCAGCGGCTTGGGCGCTCACTGTCTGAAACGTCTGGGCGTGCCTGGCGAACTGTGCCGCCGTCAGCACCGACACCTCATCGGCAGCGGCGGGCACCACCCCGGTCATCGGGGCTGCGGTGGCCGCATTCTGGGCGGCCAGCGTCGAGCCAATCCCCTGCAAGCGGCTGGCGGCGGCGGCCAGCATTTCCGGTTGTGCAGTGACAAAGATCATCGGAGTTTCTCCTCACGGAAATAAGCCGAGCCCGAGGGCTGTGGTCGTGCTAGTACTACAGCCGTAGATCGTGCTGTGCGGTGTGTCTGCGCTGGTTGAGGCGGTGACCGCGGCATTGTTCGGAGTTTGTGAAGACACCTGAATTAGCCGCGGCCGCCGCGGCTCATAGCGTAGACCTTGATCGCTGGCGGGCAGGGTTTGATGAGGTCCTCGATCGTGTCGCTTCGCGGTTTGTTCGGTGCGAGACGCTGCGCAACGCCGGGGCGTTGATGCTGGGGCTGGTCTCGGATCTGGGGCGCAAGAACTGTTGGACGCTGGCCGAACATGCCAGTCACCCCAGCCCGGACCGGTTGCAGCATCTGCTGGCTCGGGGCAAGTGGGACACCGATGGAGTGCTCGCCGATCTACGAGGCTACGTCATCGATCATCTGGGTGATCCCGATGCGGTGCTGGTCGTTGACGAGACCGGTGATCTCAAGAAGGGCACCAACACGGTGGGGGTGCAACGCCAATACAGCGGCACCGCTGGCCGGATCGAAAACTCCCAAGTGGCAGTGTATTTGGCATATGCTGCCCCGGCCGGACACACGCTAATTGACCGGCGCCTATATCTGCCCAAGATTTGGTGCCAGGATCAGGCGCGCCGCCAGGCCGCCGGTGTCCCCGACACTGTCGAGTTCGCCACCAAACCCGGCTTGGCCGCGCAGATGATCACCGCCGCCCTCGACGCTGAAGTGCCGGCGGGCTGGGTGGCCGGTGATGAGGTCTATGGTGCCGATCCCGAGTTGCGCCAGACGCTGCAGCAGCGGGGCATCGGCTATGTGCTGGGCATCGGCTCCAACCGCACGGTGACCACCGCCGCGGGCACCGAACGGGTTGATGTGCTGGCCACCTCGCTGCCGCGGCGGGCCTGGCAGCGCCGCTCGGCGGGCACCGGCTCCAAGGGGCAGCGCCGGTATTCCTGGGCGCTCATCGAAATCAGCGAGAGCGGCGGAGACGGCCAGCATCATCTGCTGGTGCGCCGCAACGACAAGACCGGCGAGCTGGCCTATTACCGCTGCTACAGCCCCACACCGGCGACCCTGGCCGACTATGTGCGGGTGGCCGGGTGGCGCTGGAAGGTGGAGGAGTCGTTTCAGGCGGGCAAGGAACTGGCCGGGCTGGATGAGCATCAGGTGCGGCGCTGGACCTCCTGGCACCGCTGGGTCACCCTGGCCATGCTCGCTCACGCGTTCCTGGTCGTGGCCACCGCCGCGCAACGCCGCGCCGACACCACCGCAACGACACTGATTGCCTTGACTGTCAATGAGTTCCGTCGACTCTTCGACGCACTCCTACTACGCCCCCTCCACGCCGTCGCCGATGTGCTGGCATGGTCCAACTGGCGCCGAAAACACCAGGCCAGAGCCCGCGCCTGTCACCATCGCAAACACCATCAACAACAATGAAAGCGATCTACGGCTGTAGTACTAGGGCGTGCCTGCCACGCGGTCGCTGTCCCCTTGAGCGGCCACAAGGACCACCGGAGTACGCATTGCCCTCCCGCTATTGAAAACGATTGTCATTAAGACGGCTTGACCGTACCGTCTCCGGTGAGCGTTGTCCACAATGATTGTCGTTAAGACTTTCACCCGCCATAGGCCACGTGTCGGCCCACCGCTGGCTCCGGTAGCCCAACTCGACTTCAACACACAGGGGCCAGCCGTCACGTTCGCGTCGACGCGCATAGGCAATTGCCGAGAGCGGCTGCGCGGATTGCGGTAACCCGTTCCGTCATCGGGTCTTGTCTTGAAGACACAGTTCAGCAACGCTCGCGCCCGTCGATCCGGGTTTGAAGGTTGACTGCCTACGGTGGGGCTATGCAGGACAGCGGTTCATCGATCCGATCGCGATGCCGGGGCGCGGTGTCGCGCCGCGATGTGCTCAAGTACGCGGCCAGCGCGCCTGTGTTGTTGAGCCTGCCGACGGTGCCGTTGGTGGGCGCGCCGACGGCTGGTGCGGCGTCGGCGATCGCGGGCCGGATCGTGTTCCTGGATCCGGGCCACAACGGCGCCAACGACGCCTCGATCAATGAGCAGGTGACCAATGGCCGCGGGGGCACCAAGGAGTGCCAAACCACCGGTACCTCCACCGGCGCCGGTTACCCTGAGCACAGCTTCAACTGGGATGTGGTGGTGCGCATTCGCGCGGCGTTGACGGCGCTGGGTGTGCGTACCGCGATGTCACGGGGTAACGACAACGCGTTGGGTCCGTGTGTGGATCAGCGCGCCGCGATGGCCAACGCCCTGCAGCCCGATGCGATCGTGAGCATCCACGCCGACGGCGGACCGCCGGATGGGCAGGGCTTTCACGTCAACTATTCCAGCCCGCCGCTCAACGAGGCCCAGGCTGGACCTGCGGTCCGCTTCGCCCAGGTCATGCGCGATCAGTTGGTTAGCGCGGGACTGCGGCCGTCCACGTACCGCGGCACCAACGGGTTGTACGGGCGCGCCGACCTGGCCGGTCTGAACCTGGCCCGCTATCCGTCCGTCCTGATCGAACTCGGCAATATGAAGAACACCGCCGAGGCCGCGGTTCTGGCCAGCGCTGAGGGGCGGTCGCGGTACGCATCAGCGGTCACCCAGGGCATTGCGGCGTACTTGGGTTCCACGACCCCGGCACATCTATGAAACCCGTTGCGCCAGAGGGATTCGGCTCAGTAACGTGCGGCCATACCCGTCGTTCATATCGGTAACGCCGGGCAGGGCGAAGACGTCGGCCAGGATCTGCTCAACCAGTGCGGGGTGGCTGGCGCCGCCGGACCGGCGCAGCAGCGTCACGTCGATGTCGTCGCGGCGGTGCAGCTGACGCAACAACACCAGCAGGTCGTTGCGGATGGTGCACGCCACGCACCCGTGCGCGAGTTCGAGCCCAGCCTCCGCGGTCGTCAACACCCCATGTTGCAGGGTCACCATCGTCCGGCGCACCACGTGACCGTCGAAACGGTGCTCTACGACCAGCGTCCCGGGGGTGCGCAGCAGAGCCCCCACGACCGGGTCGGTGTCCTTCTGGCCGGCGACCAGGATGACTGACGGGCGTCCGCATAAGTCCCCTTCTTGGTAATCATTTTCATTAGGGCTACCCGTACGGTACCGTCTCCGATGACGCTTGTCGAAAACGGTTTTCAATTAAGTGCATACGGGTCAAGGAGGCTGCAGTGTCTGCTCGTTGCCAAGTCACCGGCCGGGTACCGGGTTTCGGTAACGCGGTGTCGCACTCGCATCGCCGAACCCGTCGGCGCTGCGACGGCGGCGCAGCAGCAATTCATACTGATATCGCAATACTTACATGTTAACGTCGTGCGAGCATTAGCTGACGCTGTGACGACAGGAAGGTTCAGGCAATGGCGGTCTACGGGCTATTGGCAAAGGCGGCAGGGACGGTATTCACCGGCCTGGTCGGCGTGACGGCCTACGAGGTAGTGCGCAAGGCCGCGGCCAAGGCGCCGCTTCACCAGACCGCGGTGTCGGCCGCGCAGCTGGGGCTGCGCGGAACCCGCAAGGCCGAGGAAGCCGCGGAGTCGGCCCGGATGAAGCTCGCCGACGTCATGGCCGAAGCCCGCGAGCGCATCGGCGAAGAGGCGCCCACACCGTCCATCAGCGACGTCCACGAGCACTGATCGCTCGATGACCCTCGCGATTGCCCAAGAGGTCGAAACTGCGAATGACCCTGCCCTAGAGGTGATTTCGGACGCGGCCGGGCGCATGCGGGTTTCGGTCGAGTGGGTCCGCTGCAACTCCCGGCGTGCCGTGGCGGTCGAAGAGGCGGTTGCCAAGCAGAACGGTGTGCGCGCCGTGCATGCCTACCCACGCACCGGATCCGTCGTCGTCTGGTACTCACCGCGACGCTCCGACCGCTCGTCGGTACTGGCCGCGATCAGCGGCGCCGCACACGTCGCCGCCGAGCTGATCCCCGCCCGCGCGCCGCATTCGTCGGAGATCCGCAACACCGACGTGCTCCGCATGGTCATCGGCGGCGCGGCGCTGGGCTTACTCGGCGTGCGTCGCTACGTGTTCGCACGACCGCCGCTGCTCGGCCCGAGCGGCCGGCTGGTCGCCACCGGCGTCACCATCTTCACCGGCTACCCGCTCCTGCGCGGCGCGCTGCGCTCACTGCGCTCCGGCCGGGCCGGCACCGACGCGCTGGTCTCGGCCGCGACCGTGGCGAGCCTGATCCTGCGCGAGAACGTGGTCGCACTGACCGTGCTGTGGCTGCTCAATATCGGTGAGTACTTGCAGGATCTGACCTTGCGCCGGACCCGGCGGGCGATCTCGGAGCTGCTGCGCGGCAGCCAGGACACGGCGTGGATCCGGCTGACCGACGGCCCGCAGGCAGGCACTGAGATACAGGTGCCGATCGACACCGTGCAGATCGGCGACGAGGTGGTGGTCCACGACCACATCGCGATACCGGTCGACGGCGAGGTGGTCGACGGCGAGGCGGTTGTCGATCAATCCGCGATCACCGGTGAAACCCTGCCGGTCAGCATTGTCGTCGGCTCACGCGTGCACGCCGGTTCGGTCGTGGTGCGCGGACGCCTGGTGGTGCGCGCCCACGCCGTCGGCAACCAAACCGCGATCGGGCGCATCATCACCCGAGTCGAGGAGGCGCAGCACGACCGGGCGCCCATCCAGACGGTCGGCGAAAACTTCTCCCGCCGCTTCGTTCCCACCTCGTTCATCGTTTCGGCGATCACCCTGGCGATCACCGGAGACGTCCGGCGCGCGATGACCATGCTGTTGATCGCGTGCCCCTGCGCCGTGGGTTTGGCCACCCCGACCGCGATCAGCGCCGCGATCGGCAACGGTGCGCGCCGCGGCATCCTGATCAAGGGTGGATCCCACCTCGAGCAGGCGGGCCGGGTCGACGCGATCGTGTTCGACAAGACCGGGACACTGACTGTCGGGCGTCCAGTGGTCACCAATATCGTTGCCATGCACAAGGATTGGCAGCCGGAGCAGGTGCTGGCGTATGCGGCCAGCTCGGAGATTCACTCTCGTCATCCGCTGGCCGAGGCGGTGATCCGCTCGACCGAGGAACGCCACATCAGCATCCCGCCGCACGAGGAGTGCGAGGTGCTGGTGAGCCTGGGCATGCGGACCTGGGCCGACGGCCGAACCCTGCTGCTGGGCAGTCCGTCGCTGCTGCGCGCCGAAAAGGTGAAGGTGTCGAAGAAGGCGTCGGAGTGGGTCGACAAGCTGCGACGCCAGGCGGAGACCCCGCTGCTGCTCGCGGTGGACGGCACGCTGGTCGGGCTGATCAGCCTGCGAGACGAAGTGCGGCCCGAAGCGGCCGAGGTGCTGAAGAAGTTGCGGGCCAACGGGATTCGCCGGATCGTCATGCTCACCGGGGATCATCCGGAGATCGCCCAGGTCGTCGCCGGCGAACTGGGGATCGACGAGTGGTGCGCCGAGGTGATGCCGGAGGACAAGCTCGAGGTGGTGCGCGAGCTGCAGAACGATGGTTACGTCGTCGGCATGGTCGGGGACGGCATCAACGACGCCCCGGCGCTGGCGGCCGCCGATATCGGGATCGCCATGGGTCTGGCCGGAACCGACGTCGCCGTGGAGACCGCCGACGTGGCGCTGGCCAACGATGATCTGCATCGCCTGCTCGACGTGGGGGACCTGGGCGCTCGGGCGGTCGAGGTCATCCGCGAGAACTACGGCATGTCCATCGCCGTCAACGCCGCCGGGCTGCTCATCGGCGCGGGCGGCGCGCTCTCACCCGTGCTGGCCGCAATCCTGCACAACGCGTCGTCGGTGGCGGTGGTGGCCAACAGCTCCCGGCTGATCCGGTATCGCCTCGACTGAGCCGCATCGACTTCCGCACGCCACGTCACCTTGCGCTGAATCCGGTTGGCGCCCTCGCAGATCTGGCTCATTATCGCTTCGCACGGCTCGTTACACCGCTGAGTTGCACAGGAATCTGGTCAGCGGGCTCGACCGTTCCTGGCCCCAGGGCCTCTCCCGCGAAGCGAGGATCCTGGCACTCGCAGCGCACACATTCGACGGTCACCGCGACCCCTGGGCTGGCATGCTAACCGTCGGGAGAAAACACCAGGTCGCGCCGCCTGCTGGTAGTAACTTACTCCGCACACCAAATCGAGGTAGTCGCTGGATGCGATCGTGGTGCAGAGATCAAAGCAGTCAGGCGGGGTAGATGTCGGTCACGGGTTAAACTTCGCGCCCTGGATAGCTGAAAGTTGAAGGGAATCGAACGATTATGGCGAAAGTAACGCGGCGAGCGGCGCTGGCCACGCTCGGCGTGGGCGGCGGTCTTGTTGGCCTCGGGTATGGCCTGCGCAACATTATCGAGGAACCTGACCAGTCCAAGTTGGTGGCGCTGACGTTTGACGACGGGCCCAGCCCTTACACCGATCGGCTGCTGGGCGTCCTCAACGACCACAACGCCAGGGCGACGTTCTTTTTGATCGGCAACAAAGTTGCGGCCAACCCCGACGGCGCCAAGCGTATCGTCGACGCCGGCATGGAGGTGGGCAACCACACCTGGGAACACCCAAACATGACGACCATCCCGCCCGAGGACATTCCCAGCCAGCTGTCCAAGGCCAACGACGCCATCACTGACGCGACCGGGCGCACCCCGAAGCTGTACCGCGCTCCCGGTGGGCTGTCCAACGACGCGGTGCACGCCGCCGCCGCCCAGCTCGGCTTGTCCGAAATCCGCTGGGACGTCATCCCGTTCGACTGGATCAACGATTCCAACACCGCGGCAACCAGGTACATGCTGATGACACAAATCAAGCCCGGGTCGGTGGTGCTGTTCCACGACACCTACTCCAGCACCGTCGACCTTGTCTATCAGTTCATCCCGGTGCTCAAAGCCAACGGCTATCGCCTGGTGACAGTCAGCCAGATGCTTGGACCACGGGCACCCGGCAGCAGCTACGGCGGCCGCGACAACGGCCCGCCGGTCAACGACATCACCGACATCCCGGCCGCGAAGATCCCGACACTACCGAACACGCCATCGCCCAAGCCAATGCCCAACCTGCCAATCACCGACATCCCCAACCAGAACCCCGGCGGCCCACAATAGCCATCCAGATGGCACTCAACGAGCGGCACAGTCGCCGAACCCGCCCAATATCAGGGGCCCACGCAGCTGTTCGTCACGGCCGCCGGCGCCGAAGGCCACAGCGAGCCGCCCGACACATCCGAGCCACCACAGTCGGGGAATCGCGATTCGCCAACTAGCTACCGCTCTTTTCGTCTTTGAAGGGAATCATGGGAGGGGTGAGGTTGCGGCGGTTTTTTGGTCGACACCATTGTGACGATGGTCGACTAGCGGATCACCGCCGAAGGGATGTTCACCTACAAGGTGAACGCGGAGGCCGTCGTCTGCCCCCGGTTTCCCTCGCTGGTTGACGAGTATCTCGGCGACGACTGCGACTGACTCGTTCGCACTGCGGCGCTACGACGTCGCCGTCGACCGCATGCTGGGCTACATCCGGGATCCGGCGGGCCGAGTCAACCGGCGACAGTAACCACAAAACGTGTCAGCCGGTTCGACTGGTCGCAGTCGCGGTCGCGCTGCAAGGCGACCTACGACGAGATCATTGCGGGCGTCGCCCGGTCGCGATATACCGTTGGGCGGTTGAGCTACCCGATCGCAGCGCTGACCGGTCAGGCCAAGTCGGCTTGCTTGGCCTGGTAGTAATCGCCCATCGCGGCATTCGCCTCCACAAGGGCGGTCAGGCTAGCCAGGAACTCCTCGGCTTTGGCACCCGGAAGGACCGCAAGCAGAAGCTCACCGGAAATGTGTGTGAAGATCCGCATGCCCGTACACCCCAGCGATAACCGGGGCTCCTGCGCGTTGAGCGCCAACGGCAGCGCGGCACAGGCCGGACGGCCGCTGACCCGAAGCTGCTCCCCGGTCCAGGCCACGGTGCCGGCTGCCTCGCTGAACAGCATCGCCTGCGCCGGGGTGAGCCACATCAGCACGACGTCCGGGTCGACAGATATGTCGGCCAACGGCCCGTATACCGCTCCCTTTCTTCCCGAGCGCACCAATGGCAAGGACGCGGCCTCGGCGGGATCAAAGTAGCCCACCTCACACATCGTTTCGACCGCAATGCCCAGTTCGTTTTGAATATGGGACGGCAGCTCGAAACCCATGACCATCGCGCCGACCGGACAGTTGAAGTGCTGGTGCGCCGTCGCATAGAAAACATCCATCTCCCCTGCGCGCCAGAACGCGCAACCGGACGGCACAGGCCGCTCGGCATTCGCAACACCGTCAGGCGCCTGATCACGAAAGGCCACCGCCACGGGAGGAAGGGTCAGTGACAACCACTCAACAAGTTTGGCGGACAATTCACGGCGTTCCACAGTTCATTTCTCCTAATCAATCTCATCAATTCAGGACTGTGATGTCTTGTCGAGATCCGGCCCACAAGGCGCGCGGCACTCGACTGTGCCGGCCCTGAACACCGGTACAGCTGATTGCTCGGCAGGAACTCACCCAGTTCGCCTGCAACCAGCCATCGGGTCGTCAGTTCGTTCGCGTTGCGCACCGCAAGACGCGGCCAGTTCGGGATCGAACAGCCCCGTGTCCAAGACGGTGTCCAACCCAACCAAGCCGTGGGTGGTGGACACCTGATCGACCAGCAGGTCAGCGATGGTGCGGGCGTCGCCGTGGCCGGCGGCCAGATCCCGCGCAGCCAGCTCCTCGCCGCGGACCAGTTCGGCAAGAGACGTTGAGGCGTCGCCCGGCACCGTGCCCGCAGCTGCCATTCCCATTCGTGCGGCAGTGCTGCCCGACCCGCCTGGGGCATCCGACGGCGGCCGTACGACGCTTCCGGTCTGACCGCACAGCCCTCGCTGTTACGCGAGGTCGGGTGCGGCGCGCACGGTGCCTGTGCTGAGGAATCGACCGGACACCGCTTCTTCTCGATCGCCGGGGCGGCGCTCATGGGCCGGTCCCGGCGACGGTGGAGGTGAGCATACACACCGGCATCATCCACCGCTGTTCCTTTCCTGCGGGGTGTGGCCCGGGCGCGTCACTAGCTTGCCGCCACCGACGCGCGCGGGGCCAGCTCTGACTCGCCGAAGCCGTTGAGCGTCTGTCATTTGGTCACTTTTGATTTGCGTCGGTGTCGCCCTGACCGGCCACGAGAATCACCGGAGCACCCATCACACCCGCCCCCTTATTGGGAATCATTGTCATTAGTCCCGGGTTCACGGTACAGTCCTAGGCGACCCTTGTCGAAAACGATTGTCATTAAGCTCTCGATCACGCCAAAGCGGGCTAGGCCGCTGAAAAAGGGCCCTACGTCCACTCCAGTCGGGGACCAAGGCCTCCTGACCGGTAGCCCTCGGCTGGCCAGCGTCAGCGGCAGATCGCTCGTTCACATGCGGACTCGAACGAGGAAGGACACCAAGATGTCCGGTCCCATATCGCATTCGGGAATTGTGGTCGGTGTCGACGGATCCCCACCGGCGCGAGTCGCAGCGCTACCTGAGCCGCTGTGGCTGAAATGGGCGGTCACCATCTTGTCCGGGAACTGGATTCAGTTGTGGGCGTTGCCCGCTTTGCAGCGCAGCCAGAACAAGATCCAGGCCAATCAGTCGGCGAAGGCTGACGTCGATCACCAGAACATCACGTATGTGGTGGATCTGCTCGAGCGCGTGGAGAGGCGACTGAGGTGATCACATGTATCCAACGCTGCCCCCTGAGATCAACTCAGCGCGCATCGAAGCCGGTCCAGGCCCGGCGTCGCTGATCGCCTCAGCGCAAGCGTGGCGGGCTGTGGCCGCCGAGCTCGAGGCCGGCGCCGCCGGTTTCAGTGCGACCATCGGCAACCTACAGAGCGCTTGGTTGGGGCCATCGGCGGCGGCGATGGCTGTCAACGCCGCCGCCCACATCGCCTACCTGCAACAATCATCCCTCATGGCCACGCAGACGGCCGCCCGGCTCGACCTCGCGGTGGCAGCGTATGAGGAGGTGTTCGCGTCGGTGGTGCCGACCCCTTTGATCGTGGCGAACCGCACCCAAAGCGCGGCGCTGATCGCCACGAATTTCTTCGGCCAGAACACGCCGGCGATCGCGACACTCGCGACACAGTACGCCGAAATGTGGGTCCAAGACGTCGAAGCGATGCTTAATTACCAGGCGGGGTCGGCCGCCGCCACTTCTGCGCTTCCGGCCACTACAAGCGCCCTGGCTGACCCGCCCACACTGTCAAGCATCGTGTCAGACATCACCAGCAACCCGGCGTTTTTGCTGACGACCTCAGAATTGGGGGCCGGCATGCCGATCAACCTGCTGCAGTACTTCGCCACGTTCCAGGTGGCGCAGAACGTCGGCGCTGTGGCCAGCGACATCGGCCCAGGCATCAGCGCAGGCCTCGGCGGCGTCGGCGGCGTCGGCGCCGGCCCTATCGGCGCCGGCATCAGCACGGCACCCGCCACAGCATCAGCCGTCAGCAACTCAATGGGCGGCGCGCTCACCATAGGCGGCCGCCTCTCAGTACCGGCGTCAGCAGTCACGGCGCCAGTGCGGTTGGCGGCGCAAACCATGCCGATCCCGGCCGCTGCGGGTGAGAGCACTGATGTGACGGCGGCACCGATCATGATGCCACCGCCGCCATTATCGGCGCGCGGCAAGGCGCAACGCGACAAACCCGACGAAAAGGGCTACGGACCACCCATCCCCGGCGCCATCATGCGCCGCACCCCGGCAGGCGGCTAACGATGTGCCCCGCGCAGATCATCCTGGCCCAGCTGAATGCCGGCCGCGATGCGATCTTGCAGCACAGCCGGCGACTCAGGCGGCGGCGGCGCCTCACAGCGGCCCATGCACAGGTTGCCGAACACGTTGGAGTCGGCGGGGGCGGGCGCCGCCACCCCTACGGCGGTGAGCAGGAGGACCGCGGCGAGGATGAACTTGATACCCATAGCGTCTAGGATGGCTTCTGTCGTGCTGCTGGCGGTATTGATCGTGCCGGCGGTATTGATCGCGCCGTTGGCCACTGCCGATGACATCGATAACAAGTTTCTGGCTGCGCTAGACTCGCAGGGCATCGCCTACGATGCGGCGGCGTCGGCGATCACAGCCGGCCACGCCGTATGTGCAGAGATCGACGGCGGCAAAACACCAACCCAAGTCGCGCAAGAAATCCAGACGAACACGAACCTCGACGGGTTCCACTCTGGCTATTTCGTCGGCGCGGCCATCGGCTCCTACTGCCCACAACACTCAAGCGGCTAGTTGCCGATAATGGTGCGCAATGTTCGGCGGCATCACCGGCGCCGCCGCCGGCGCGACAATCTCGTCCTGCACAACCGGCGCAGCCTCAGTCACGGCACGCGCCGCCGCGGGCATGGTGTCTGGCTCATCACCCCACAAGCCGACACACCAAATCGTCACCGCCGCCACCACACTCCCGAGCAGGCTGACACCGGCCCAGTTGACGGTGTCGACGTACGTTGGGCAGGGCGCCGGGGAGACGCTGGCCGAGCGATCGCGGTGGCCAGCACCCCGTGTTTTGCCTACCCAGAGCCTCTCCCAGGGTAGGGAGATGTCATGGATTTCGTAGCGTTGCCCCCCGAGATCACCTCGGCGCTCATCCACTCCGGGCCCGGTGCGGAATCATTGATCGAGGCTTCCGGTGGGTGGCAGCAGCTGGGCACCGGGTTGGAAGCCTCAGCATCCGCTGCTGGGCACTCCGTTGGCGGTGTGGGCCAGCGCCGCGGTGATCGCCTCGTGGTCTGAGGCCAGCCATCGGGACGTGATCGCTTCCAGATGTGGGAAGGGTGTCGGTGCGGCAGGTTCCGGTGCGGTGGCAGTGCGCTGACATAATGGGACGGTGGCGACGCTGAGGTCTGGGCGCGGACTGCGCGTCGGGTCGATGGAAGTGCTGGTGTGCATTCTGTTGGCGTGCGCCTTCTCGGCGACGATGTTGCGAAATGCGGTCTCGGGCAGTGCGGCGTTATCAACGGCGGGCACGGTGTTCTGTGGGGTGTTCGTGCAGGCGGTTCCTTTCCTTGTGCTGGGGGTGGTGGTCAGCGGGTTGATCGCGGCGTTTGTGTCACCGGAGCGGTTGGCGCGCTGGCTGCCGCGTCGTCCCGCGGTGGCGGTGTTGGCCGCGGGGATCGGTGGGGCGGTGTTGCCGGGTTGTGAGTGCGGGTCGGTGCCGGTGGCGCGGCGATTGTTTGGCGAAGAAGGGGCGACGGGTGCGGCGGCTTTGACGTTCATGCTGGCCGCGCCAGCGATCAACCCGGTGGTGCTGGTGGCCACCGCGGTGGCGTTTCCCGGTGCGCCGGAGATGGTTGTTGCCCGGATGGGGGCGTCGCTGCTGACCGCGGTGATTATGGGTTGGGTGTGGGCGCGGTGGGGCCGCCTGAGCTGGGTCACCCGCCGGCTACCGCGTCCGGGCTCTGACACCGAGTCACGGTGGGTGGTGTTCGCTGAGGCGGCCCGCCACGACTTCCTTCAGGCTGCATCTTATTTGGTGTTGGGTGCCGCGGCGGCGGCGGCGCTGCATGTGGTGGTGCCGCGGTGGGTGTTCGAGCATTTGGCGGCACACCTGATCCTCGGGGTGGTGGTGATGGCCGCCCTGGCGGTGGTACTGGCATTGTGTTCGGAGGCCGACGCGTTCGTGGCCGCCAGCATGACGATGGTGCCGCTGCTGCCCCGGCTTGTGTTTCTGGTCGTGGGCCCGGCAGTCGACGTAAAACTGTTCGCGATGCAGGCGGGGATGTTCGGCCGGGCTTTCGCGGCGCGCTTCGCCCCCGGCACGTTGCTGGTTGCGACGGCGAGCGCGTGTGCGGTCGGGCTGTTGGTCCTCGGTGGTGGATAAGTGAGCCGCGAAACCGAGAACACCGTTCTGATGCTGGCGGGCATCAGCATCGCCATAATCACCGTGTCGGGTGCGTTCACCCGCTACGTCAAGCCTGGGCTGCTGCCGTGGCTGGCCGCGTCGGCGGTGCTGCTGATCGCGTTGGCGTTATTGGCGGTCATCGGCGATATTCGCCGAGGTGGACCGCGGACCAGTGATCACAGCGAGGCACACTCCCACCGGACCGGCATCGTGTGGCTGCTCGTCGTTCCTATCGTGGTCTTGATCTTCGTGACGCCGCCGGCGCTGCGGCCCTCAGCGGCTGCCCCGTCTGTGACCGCGGTGTCCAATGATGTTCTGAATCGGGCATTTCCGCCGCTACCGCCGGGCAACGCCCCTGAGGTGTCGCTGCCGGAGGTGCTGATGCGCGAGGCCCAGGACACCACCGGCTCGTTGACGAATCGGTCGATCACCGTGACAGGCTTTGTCCTCAACGAGGCGCAGGGCGTGGACCTTGGTCGCATCGTCATCATCTGTTGCGCCGCCGACGCCCAGCTGGCCCGCATCCATCTGCGTGGCCCGGCCGCCGCCCACGCCGCCGGACTCGCGGACAACACCTGGCTTCGGGTCGAGGGCCAGGTCACACCCGCACCCCGGCACCCGGACTCGGTGGCGATCCCGACACTGCAGGCCACCGCGGTCGCTCGCATCGATGCCCCGGCCAACCCCTACGCCTACCCTCATTGATGTGCCCGCTTCAGGCAACTTGTCGGCGCGCTTCGCTGGCCGCGGACTCGTGAAACCTGAAGATCGGCGGCGGCGGTCAGTGGCGTTGTCGTTATCTCAATTGGTTTGGCTGGCGCTGCGAGTCCAAAGCAGATGCCGGCCGAGTTGTCTTGGTACTGGCGTGTTTTCCCATTGCCCGAGCTCCAGCCAATCGCGCAGGGCCGCTGCCTCACCGTTGTCGGTGATGGGGCCGATCCAATGGGGTGGTCCGCAGGCTATCCGGTCATTGGTGCAAGGTTGGACCACGGCCATGACGCCACATCCGGTCGGGCGAGACGCGCAGGTGAGTGGTCCCAGCAGGCACGCGGCGGAGACGAGCATGGCGTGTGGACAGCGCCGGATGGTGGGGCGTAATTCGTCGATTACCGACAGGTTGTGGTCGGCCGCGCAGGCGGCACAGACGATGACGGTGAACGGCCGGTCGGTACCGCGACGTGGGGAAGTCAACGCTCCAGGAAAGACCAGTAGTCCACTGTTTGCCGGTTGGCGTGATGCATACGACTACGCCTACGGGTGTGCCTACGGGTTACGAGAACAACAGCGGCTAACATAGGCGGCTATCCGCCGTGATGACCCGGCTTCCAGCCGATGTAGGTCAGATACACCCCAGTCAAGGCAAGACAGACATAGAACGCGCGCCACAGGTTCGTGCCGCTTACCAAGTGGTTGAAGACCGTGGGAAAGGCCAGAACAAGAAACCCCTGTAACGCCGATCCCCAACCCAGCAAAGACACGACGACCGCAGCAGCACTTCGCCAGTACTGGTGAAACGCGATGATGACAAGGCCAACCATCAGCACAAAAGCGCCTGTCGCCCACGGCCACACCCCGAAGTCCGACAGTCCCGGCAGTGTTTGCAGGCGAGAAGCACGCACCACACCGATGCCGGAAATGATGACATAGAACGGGCCGAGCACCCGGGCGAACATGCGCGTGCGGGCCTGCTCTTGTAAAGAGATCATTGTCATTACCTTCCTTCATCTCAGGGGGGAGGACGTCAACCGCCCTTGTGACTCGGACAGGCCGTGCTCTGGTCGGTCTCGCCGAGATCAGAGCCGAGTCGCGTCATTCTGAATCCTTACTTTCCACCTTGTTGTGTCTGGAGGCGCAACGTGATTCAGCGGCCGCCGGCCTGTCCGGGGTAGGGCAACAGCGCCATTTCGCGCGCGTTCTTGATCGCGGCGGTGACCTGTCGTTGTTGTTGGACGGTGAGACCGGTGACGTGACGGGAGCGGATTTTGCCGCGTTCGGAGATGAACACCCGCAGCGCGGCGGTGTCTGTGTAGTCGACCGCGCTGAGCCCCAGGCTGGCGAGAAGGTTCTTCTTGGCGGGCCTGACGCCCGGTTGGGCGGCACGACGAGGCCGCTGAGGTTTCTTGGCCATCACCAGCTCGCCTTCCGCACGCCGGGCAGCTGCCCGTTATGAGCCAACTGGCGCACCCGTATCCTCGACACCCCGAATTTGCGCAGGTGCCCGCGCGGACGCCCGTCGATGGAATCGCGGTTGCGCAACCGCACCGCGCTGGCGTCGCGGGGCTGGCGGGCCAACTCGCGTTGTGCCGCCCCCCGTTGCTCACCGGTGCTCGACGGTGAGCGGATGAGCTCCTTGAGTTCAGCGCGGCGTTGGGCGTAGTGGGCCACAATCGCGCGCCGGCGGTCGTTTTTGACGATCTTGGATTTCTTGGCCATGCTCAGCGCTCCTCTCGGAAGTCGATGTGGCGGCCGATCACCGGGTCGTACTTGCGCAGCACCAGCCGGTCGGGGTCGTTGCGCCGGTTCTTGCGGGTCACGTAGGTGTAGCCGGTGCCCGCCGTGGAGCGCAGTTTGACGATGGGGCGGATCTCGTTGCGTGCCATCAGATCCGCTGCCCTTCGCGGCGCAACCGGGCCACGACGGCTTCGATGCCGTCACGGTCGATGACTTTGATGCCCTTGGCGCTGACCCTCAGCCGAATCCGGCGGCCCTCCGACGGCAGGTAGTACGTCTTGAGCTGGATGTTGGGTGACCAGCGCCGACGAGTTCGGCGATGCGAGTGCGACACCGCGTTACCGAAACCCGGCACCCGGCCGGTGACTTGGCAACGAGCAGACACTGTTCCCTCCCCGAACGGGTGGCCTTATTGAAAATCATTTTCGACAAGCCTTGTCAGAGACGGTACCGTACCGGTAGCTCTAATGAAAATGATTGCCAAGAAGAGGACTGATGCGGACGCCCGTTATCCTGGTCGCCGGCCAGAAGGACACCGACCCGGTCGTGGGGGCTCTGCTGCGCACCCCCAGGACGCTGGTCGTCGAGCACCGTTTCGACGGTCACGTGGTGCGCCGGACGATGGTGACCCTGCAACATGGTGTGTTGACGACCGCTGAGGCTGGGCTCGAACTCGCGCACGGGTGCGTGCCGTGCACCATCCGTAACGACCTGTTGGTGCTGTTGCGTCAGCTGCACCGCCGCGACGACGTGGACCGCATTGTGGTGCACCTGGCGCCGTGGCTGGAACCCGAACCGATCTGCGTGGCCATCAACCATGTCCGAGTACGCGTGGTACCAGGTTACGTGGACGGACCTGCGGCCCTGGATGTGTCGATCGCCGCGGTGGTGACCTGTGTCGATGCATCGGTGTGGTTGAGCCAAGCGCTCGGTGACGCCCAACTGGACGACGGGCGTACCCGGGCCCAGGTGGTGGTGGGCCAGGCCGAATTCGCCGACGTTGCCGTGCTCAACCGCCCCAACCCGATCGTGGCAGCCGTGCTGCGCCGCCTGGCACCGCGGGCACGGATTAGCGTGGGCGCCGATGGCATCGAGCACGCTCTGGACAATCTATTCCGCGACGCGCGGCGAGGCCGAAGCGACGATCCTTACGGTCCACTGCTGGCCGGACAGCCACCCCTGGATTCCAGGGGCCCGATCAACCTGGTCGAGTTCAATGCCCGACGCCCCTTCCATCCCCAGCGTCTGCACGCTTGTCTGGACGTGTTGCTGGAGGGCGTGATCCGAACCCGGGGCAGACTCTGGCTGGCCAGCCAACCCGAGCAGGCGATGTGGTTGGAATCGGCCGGGGGCGGATTGCGGGTCAGTTCGGCCGGCAAATGGCTGGCCGCCCTAACAGGCACCGAGCTTGCCGACATCGATCCAGAGCGACGCGCCTTCGCCGAGCTGACATGGGACGACCAGTACGGCGATCGCCACACCGCGATGACCGTCTTGGTGTACAGCGCGCACGCCGCGGAAATCCTCGACGCCCTCGATGGCGCGCTGCTCAACGGCGACGAGCTTCGCTTCCCGCAGGACTGGATCCACTACGACGATCCGTTCGGTGACTGGCACGAAGACCCCTGTGCGGGCCGGGCAGAAGCCGCCGAGGACACGCCTCCCCAACACGCCCAGGACGGAGACCGCTGATGAAACCCGGCATCCACCCCGACTACCACCCGGTCGTCTTCCAAGACGCTACTACCGGTGTCATGTTCCTGACCCGATCGACCAAAACCAGTTCGCGCACCATCGACTGGGCGACGCCGGGCGGGGTGCGCACCTATCCACTTGTCGTCGTCGACGTCACCTCTGATTCGCACCCGTTCTGGACCGGCAGGAGCCGCATTGTCGATAGCGCCGGACAAGTGGAGAAATTCCGCCGCCGCTACGGGAGCCGGCAAAGATCCGCACTCGAACGGGACGCCGAAGCCGCCCAGTGAGAATCGGATTGACCGCGAAGGTGTAAACGGACATGTTTTCGCCGCCGCCCACCAAAAGCCCCTCACGCCGCGCCGAGCACGGGAGTACGCCAAGCAGGTGTGCCGCCGCCCCCCGATTTTGACTACGCCGTCGAAAAAACTGAAGTCGCATGGCATTTATACCAGTAAAGAAAGTTCTCACACACCGCAGAAATCACCGCCCGGCTTCTGGGTGGTCGAGGCCAGACATCAGGCTTTGGTGGCGGCGGACGGGAGCGGCCGAGCGGACGGGAGCCGCCACCAGCGAAGCTTTGGGTCCGGTAGCCGGACGCCCAGGACGGACTTGGTCGCTGCGTGGGCCAACACAGATTCAGCCCCCTACCGCAGCTCGCCCCACGACGCCGCGCGCCGCGGCCTCGCCACGCCGACAATCCGCATCTTGCTCACCGCCGCGGGCTCTGCGCAGTTGACACCGCCACCCCTGACGGCCTAACACACGCAGCGCCACCCCGCGCCGCCGATCCGCCGGACCCCGACACGGCCACCCATAATGACCGCACAACAGTATGTCTGGGGCAGCACTAACCATGACGCCACCAGCCCCGCCGATACGGCTCGCCATCTGCCTGCCACCGCTACCTAAGGCGGCGCACGCACGCCCACTGCGCATGCACTTACGCCGCAGACCACCGGCCCGCACCACGCCACTCGCCGCCCCAAGCCCACCGGTACTTAGGGCGCCTAACTCAACCCCTTCACCGAACATCACACCTCTTGCACACAGGTTCACGAAACGGTAACGCTATTTCGTCCGTATCAAATTAATAAGGGTTGCCTATAATCGCTCCATGGAGCGGAAATGGTGCACCCGGTGCGGCGCCGAGATGCCTGCGGTCCCGTGGCCTCCCAAGCCCGGACGGCCGCCAATCTGGTGCTCTCAGCGCTGCAGGAGAGCCGCATACGAGGAGCGCCGAGCCGCGCGAAACGGAGCGATCGCGGTTCGCGTTGAGGTGATCGAAAAGCCGGTTCAGAAGGTTGTCAAGCGTGTGCGAATCGAGACGCAGCGCGTCCCATCCACACCTGCGGAGGCTGCACAGATTGTGCTCGAGTCCCCTCGCGCCTGCCGCACCGTTCTGGAGTCGTTGGCCGCAGACGCCGTAGCCGGGCGGCTCGATGCCGGCGCGCATGCACCGACTATCCGCGCGGCTATCCAGCTGCTTGAGGCGATGAGGCGCGCCGGCCTAATCGAAAGATGAAGATCGCGGGGCAGCAGCCGGCATCACGCCACGGGCCCGACTGGGTGGTAATGCTCTCAGCTGGATGGACCGGTACGCCGGAGACCATCCCAGTGGGCATGGGCGTTGTCGGCGTCGCTGCTCACTTGCCGCGAAAACGCATCGATGCTCTGGTAATGATCTTCGAGGATCAGCGCATCATCCGGGTTTCCGACACTGCGCGCGTATACCGCCGCGTCGTTGAGCGCCTTTAGAAGCCGAAAATGATGGTGCGCGATATGGGAGGCAAGAACCGCCCACTTACGAGCGGCCTCAACTGTCTTCGGATCGGGAGGAGGCCGCAGACGACTCACCTTATCCGCGACACTTCGCGCACACTCCGCATGCGTTGAGCGTATCGTCATGGAGACGTCGCCCATACCACAGCGAACGACCGTGAATTAAGTTGCGGCACAGCCTCTATTGCTACCTCGCGCGAGGCTTGCTGTCCTTGCGCACGACATGTCTTATTGTGCTTCAACCGGTTTCACAAGTAACGCCAGTATCCACACCCATCGCATAACTTACAGATCGTTACAGCAAGTTTGGCGTGACCGTCGAAGTAGGGCAGACCCAAGCCTTACGCTACAAGCATGGAAGCACAGGGCGAGAGCCTTCACCGGGGTGATCAAGGCCAGTCGCCTAGGCGTGCCTTGCTCCTGACTATCCCGGAGGTCGCCGCGGCGTTACGAATCAGCCGGTCCTCCGTCTATCGGCTCTTCGACGGTGGGCAGCTCGGGTGGGTCAGGGTGGGTGGCACGCGACGGGTCACCCCAGCGGAAATTGATCGGTTCATCACAGAACACACGGAGAAAGCCGCCTCCTGACCACCGGCGTGCTTAATACGGCCGAAGACGAGCACCATCATGGCTGAACGACGCCAGCTTCCCCCGCAGATTCGCCGTGTGGAATTGGCGAGGCGATCGGGCGGAAAACCCGTTGTCCGTTACCAATTGACGGTAGACACCGGCCTCTTGGACGGCAAACGCAAGCAGCTTCGCCGGCGCTATGCGACAGAGAAGGAAGCGCGCGCCGCTTTAGCGGAGATCCAGGGCCAAGTCGCCGCCGGCCGATACGTTCACCCTTCCAAGCTCACCGTGGAACAGGCATGTGCTGACTGGCTCCTGTCGCGGCACAAGATCAAGCCGACCACCGCGGCCGGCTACGAGTACATCTTGCAGCCCGTGCGCAGCGAGTTCGGCGAGATCCCTGTTCAAAGCCTCACTCGCCGCCACATCGACGACCTCATTCTCAAGCTGCGCACCGGTGGCCTGCGACGCAGCGACGGTAAGCAAAGGAAGCAGTGGAGCGCGCGATCGTGCAACTACATGGTGGGTGCACTATCGCAAGTCCTTGACCAGCTCGTCGCCGAAGGCCGCGTGACCCGCAACGTCGCGCGGATCGTGGATCGGGTTCCCGGAAACGCTAGGAAGTTCGAGACTTTCACCCCGGAGCAGGTGAAGACGGTTCTGGCAGGCATCACCGATGACCGCAATCGACATGCCTGGCACCTCGCACTGGCCGGCTTACGGCGCGGAGAAATCGCGGGCCAACGGTGGGATGACGTAGATCTGAACAACCGGGTGCTGAGAATCCGGACGACCCGAGTGGACGTCGGCGGCCGCGCCGTCGATCAAAACGAGCCCAAAACGAAAGCCGCAGACCGTCCGTTGCCGATCCCAGATGCCCTCCTATCGGAACTCAAGGCGGCAAAGGCGCGCCAAGCCGTCGAGAAGCTAGCTCTGGGAGAGTCCTACGCCGACAACGGTTACGTCGTCTGCAACGAGGCGGGCGAGCCCTATCACCCCTCTACCCTGACCAAACTGTGGAACGCCGCCATTAAGGACCTCGACGTGCCGCAGGTGCGGCTGCACGACGCACGGCACACTTGCGCCACGCTGATGCACTTGCAAGGAGTCCCGATCGCCTTGATCGCCGCCTGGCTGGGTCATGCCGATGTTTCATTCACTCTGCGCACCTATGTGCACGCCCAACCCGAGGCGCTCGCCCAGGCCGCTGAAAGCTTCGGAAGGATGCCGGCGGACAACGCCTAGTGACTCGACCGAACAGGCTTTCGCAACGAGTTACGCGCGGCTTGTGACAATCTGTGACAAATTGGTCGCTGTTCGAACAATCCAGTCGGTCGTTCGAACGACGTTTGTGCAGCTCAAAGGCAATTGCTGTAGTCGGGCTGACAGGATTTGAACCTGCGACCACTTGACCCCCAGTAAATAGCGGTAACACGTTTTCGCAGGTCGCTGATGGTAAGCGGTCGGAAAGTGGCCGTGCATGTCGTGCACAGACGCGCACGCCGTTCACCAACGCGCACAACGTGTGGTCCCAAACTGGTCCCCAAATGGGCCTACATCGCTAAACGGCTTTGACTATCGAACCTATGCACAACACCTATAGCAGTGTGACGCACTTTGTGACACACTTGGTGGATGGCTGTGAGATTCTCATCCCCCGTGGTGCGGCGCGGCCAGGTGCCGCTGACCCAGGAGGACCTCGACGCGCTGCAGGAGGTCGTCTCGCAGCCCACCGAACGCGAGTTCCTAGCAGGCCACGACTTTTTGCCCGCCGCCGGAGATGTGAGTGAAAGCGTCGTCCTGCACGCATTGGTCGAAGTCGGGATCAAGGCCGTTCGGGAGGCGCGTGATGCGGCGGGCTATGCGCTGCTCGCAGCGGATCCCGAATACCAGAAGCACGTCAGCAACGCGCGTAGCCGGCGAGCGCTGCGACGGCGCCCCCGCCACGCAGACGACGCGTGATCGAGGGCCAGTTTTACCGCGGGGTAATCTACTCCGCCTACCTTGAACACGTAGGCGACGAAAAGTTGTACGTGGTCGTGTCAAATAACGGGCGGAACCGGAGTCTCGACACCGCCCTCGCAGCACGAATTACGACCTCACGGAAACCGCAGATCTCTTCCATAGTTCCAATTCAGCCGGGAGAGCCTGTCCATGGGAGCGTGCTTTGTGACGACATTGAACTGCTTTATCCTGATGACGTTCGGAGTTCACCCGGAGCATTTTCGCCGGCCATGATGCGTAGGATCAACGACGGGCTCCGGGCGGCATTCGACCTCTAGCAACTTCGGCCAGGCGGTAATCACGCCGGTATTGCCGATTGGCGCCTGAATCAGAGGGTGAATGGTCCCTTGTCGAGGGTCGTTTGCATGCCTTGTGGAGCGTAGGTTCCTAACAGGCCGGGGAATAGCACTCCGCCGGGATCGATGGGCCCGATTGGGCCAGTGTGCCGACTCGGATTGGCACGAAACCGGTTTCGGTGATGATGTCGGCCGTGATCGCCGCAGTGTCGTCGTCGACCGCGTATCCGACCGCACATGTTCCTGGTTCCCGGCCCGCAGCCATAGTGTTTCGGCGAGTTGGTGTGAGAATGCCTGTGCCACTGATGATTTCGGGAACAATTCAGCGGTCACTGTTCCGGAAGTCTTGCCGCCGAGGTCCTTGATGGTCATGACACCCCCGTCGTGCCAGTGCCGTGATGCGCGCAGTGGGCGCGATTGTGGGCACCGTCTGGCAGAACATGCCAAGCGGGTTAGGCTTGGCACGTCTATGACACGTCAGGATCTGGAGCAGCGCGTCACGCGGGTGGCCGAGGCGGTGCTCGCGGAACAGCGGTTCGTGAGCGCGATTGATGTGTTGGTCGGCCTGGGCTGGCTGGCGCCGTCGCACCTCGACAACTGGCGGCAGGGCCGTGTTGAAGCGCTGGAGCAGGTCGTGCAGGCCAACCTAGCCAAGATCTCGGCGGCGATGGCGGCGTTGCGGCAGTGGGCGCAGAACCGCGGGCTCAATCCGTCGGAAACCGATTACATTGCCCGCACCCGCGACCGCCGCCAGCTGCGGTTCAGCGTCAGTGCGGATGCTGCCATTGAGCGCGCATACCGTACCCACTGGGTGTCTCCGGACCTATCTCGGGATGCGGTCAAGCGGCAGAGCCGCCCACCGGATCTCGTCGTGATCTCGCCGATCAAAGAGTGGACGTGCACGTCGTGTTGTGGCACCGGCGATCTGCTGTTTATGGAGGACGCGGGCCCGCGGTGCCTGGACTGCGCCGACCTGGGCCATCTCGACTTTCTGCCGTCTGGTGATGCCGCGCTTACTCGGCGGACCAAGAAAATCAGCCGACTTACGGCGGTGGTGGTGCGGTGGAATCGCTCGCGCAAACGCTACGAACGCCAGGGCATCCTCGCCGAGGCCGAGGCGATTGAAAGTGCCGAAGAGGAGTGCCTCTCCGACGCCGAGCTGCGCGCCCGCCGCCGGGAGCGCGACAAAATGCGACGGGCCGACGAGGATGCGCGGCTCCAGGCTGAGTTTGCCGGCGCGATCCGCGAGTTGTTTCCGTATTGTCCTGCGGGCCGGGCCGAGTCGATCGCACGCCATGCGGCGACGCGTGCCAGCGGCCGGATCGGACGAACCGCGGCCGGACAGGCCCTGGATCCGGACGCTGTACGGCTCGCCGTAGCGGCGTCGGTCCGACACATCGACACCAACTACGACAAGCTGCTGATGTCGGCCGTCGACCGGGAAACCGCCCGGCGCCAAGTACACCAACGTGTCGAGGACGTGCTGAGCAACTGGCGCGGCGGAGGCGCGAGTTTGACCCTGCGGCGCACTTGACCAGCGGACAAGTGCAGTCCACGTACTCGCAGACGCCTGAGTGGCCCCACACACGCCCAACACGTGGTCCCCAACACGCCCAAACAGTCGCATGAATGGACCTACGCAAACTGATAATCGCAGGTCAGATGTGGTTTTGCTTGGTCGGGCTGACAGGATTTGAACCTGCGACCACTTGACCCCCAGTAAATAGCGGTAACACGTTTCCGCTGGTCACCGCGAGTGTGTGCCGGTTTGTGGCCGTGCGAGACGTGCACAGACGCGTAGGTCGTTCACCAGCGCGCATAACGTGTGGTCCCAAAATGGTCCCCAACACGCCGTCCGACTCGCGCCGGCGGCTGCAAAAGCGAATGACGGCGCTCGCTGGTTCAATCCCAATATCGCGCACTATCTCGATAGCCCTTCAACAGCGGTACTTAGGTCACTGAATTGTTTTCGCGCAATAAACGCGCAATAGCGTCCCGGCGGGCAAGCGACCCGAAGAGATTTGCTAAATGACGCGCGACCACCCGCCCAACGACGTCGGCCCGGCCACACCACCACCGAGCTGGTGCCTGCCCATCCTGGGACTACCACCACCTCACCGAACAGTTCCGCGGAGGCACGGTATGCACCTGGACCCGCACATCACTTGAAGACGACCCACACCGCAGACGTATGGATCCAGGCAGAGGACGGCATCATCGGTGGCCGGGTAATGCGCAGCGCGCCGCGGATCACACCGCAGTCACTCGTTGAGGTGGAAGGAGCGGGGATGAAAAAGGACCAAGCAGAACAATTTGAGCAGGAACTGCTGCAGCCGCTCGCAGAGGCCTTCCGCGCGAAGCTTGGTGATGCGGGGGAGGTCGACGTCCACAATGAGCCGCGCCTGATTTCTGGTGAACGGGTCGAGTACGCCACCTGGCTCGAAGTCGCGCTCCACGGTGCACGAACCGAAGTCATCTTTCGGCCCCTGAGCCGCGAAGATTTCTCTGCGATCTGGCAATGGGGAAAGACCGGCCGATTCATCTTCCCGATTCCACAAGGCGACGGTAATGCCGGCGACAGCGCCCGAACGTCCATTGACGCTGTCGCCGAACGCATCTGCCAAACCGTCAGTATGTGGCATGAGGAACCGCCCGAATCGTTTGGCTGGTCAGTCACCTGACGGCAAAGTGCTCGGCGACGAATGCCAAGCTAGGACGAATGCCAAGCTAGATTGCTAAGCTCGCAGTGTTGGCATTGTGGATGCCTTCGCGCCACCGCAACATCCGCCGCGAGATCGATGCCTGAGGAGTCACTTCGTCGATACCGAAGTCGTTGAACGCCTTGAGTTCTGAGCCCTCATCCGCCATTGCCGTCAGTACATCACTCGTAGTTCCGCTGACGTCTTGACAATCCGAGTTTGAAATGATCCCGGCGGTGCCGTGTCCGCTCGCCTATCGAACCGCTCCGGCGCCTGCAGTTCAGCGCTGTCCGGTAGCAGCCGCCCGGCCGTGAGCTTCTCGATCGGGCGCGCTGATCCCGAGCAAGTCGTCGACCGACGAAGCGTTGTCTGGCGCCGCCGCGGTCATCATCGTCTCGTGTGCATGGTCCGGATCGGAGCCCGGAGGAACGACCAGCAGAAGGATCTTCTCGCGGCCGATCCCGAGCACTTCGAGGGTGTTGGCTGGTTGCAGACGGTATCCGTCGAGGCGAACCGCTCGTCCACCGGTCAGAAGTCGTCTCGGCGCCTTCGCCCATTCGGTGACGTTGTACATCACGCGGTCGATGGCGCCCAGGCGCACCGATAGCACAGCCAGCAGATCTGGGAGCTCCTTCGTAAGGTCATCACTGTGCGGCCACCATGCCCCGTCGACGCACCCGCTCACCGGCGCCTTGGGTTTCAACCGCAGCCGCGGCGTGTTCTCGGGTCCTGTGTGGCGCCGGCCAGAGACAGCGCCGTCTTCTTGTGATGTCATGCGACGATCCCGTCTTAGCCGCGAAACGGCCGATTCTCTCGACTCGGCGACGACACGATCACAGATGGTCGCGCGCGACATGCCGCCGATAACAATGACTCTACGCGCATCGCGCCCCGAACGGAAGCAAAGCCACACTGGTCAGTGAAAGCTGTTGCGCTTCAAGGTCCTCAGGCGGTGGGAGTGAGCGCCGTCTAGCGGTTCAGCACGAAAACCCCTGGAGCTGATCGGGTTTCGTCCTGGTTTATCGACGGGACGCATTTATTGGTCGGCCCCGGGGTTTGGGCAACCTCGAGCGACCTGCCATTTAAGAAGATACGCACTCGGCGGGAATAGGAAAGCAGCCATGATATCTGATTCAACACTTCGCTCGCCTTATGAAATCCGGGTGAACATCGTCCAGGAGACGTTAAGGGCGTATTCGCCGCTTGACCTTGACGAAGCCGCCGCCCGCGAGCTTGCGGTACATGTACTTTATGCACTGAACTCGATCCCTGAGAAGATTCGCTGAGCAGCAAAACACCGTCTCCTCACCTTCTCCGTAGCGAGACCCCTCGGCCGTCGAAGCCCTACCGCTGAGGCAGCGAGTTCGACCGGTGTCCGGCTAGGGTTCGCCACGGGCGCCGCCGACCAGACACCGAAATGCGTGTGGCGAAGCCGTCGTTGGCGCATCGCAGGCGGCGCAGCCGTGGACGTTCATTGCGACAGCCTCACCCCCGGCGAGGGAGATAATGGGCCTTGTAATGGGCCGGGTCTTGATCGAAATGTGCTGGGCGGACCGCTGGAGCGGCGCGGCACCGACCCGGTCGCAGGTTTTCTACTGCGACGGCTGCCGCTCGAGCGGGTCCCAGGACGTCGGCCAGCACACCATCTGAGGATTACGCATCATGAAGATGACCCACGACTGTCCCGCGCGGAGTGGCAGACCGCGCGTGACGCGCAGCGCCGGCGGGGTGCACGAACTTCCTTGATTGGCGCCGATTCTGTCGGTTCCGTATCGCAGTGACCAGTCCGCGTCGGCGCGTATCGCCATTGCCCTCCCCCGACACGTGGGGCACCTCGACATTGCGGAACTTGTTTTCCGACGCCGTCTCGGGTGCGTCGTCAGAAGTGGCGATCAGGAACCGATCCGGAAGCGTCAACTTGGCAATGGTGCGGAAGGTGAGCAGGTACTGGCGAGCAAGCGGACCGGTCGTATACGGCAGATCGTAGGTGGCGCACACCGCCCGAACCCGTTGGGCGATCTCGGCGTAGCGGTTACTCGGCAAATCAGGGAAAAGGTGGTGTTCGATCTGGTAGCAAAGGTTTCCAGTGAGGAACGCCATCACCGGCCCAGCGCGAAAGTTCGCGGTGCCCAGCATTTGTCGCAGATACCATTGAGGCTTCGTCTCACCCTCCAGCGCGGCGGGGGTGAACTTCTCCGCGCCGTCCGCAAAGTGCCCACACGCGATCACGACGTACGCCCACAGATTGCGTAGCAGGTTGGCGGCCACGTTCGCCGTCAGTGTGCGGCGCCATCGTCGAAGACTGAGAGCGGGAAAGAATACATAGTCCTTGCCGGCCTGCCGGGCCATCTTGCGGATCAGCGCTCGGGTATGGGCGGACTTCTCCGCGTCGGTCACCGCGCGCTCATGCTCCGAATGCAAGCCGTGCATCGCGATGCCCCATTCGAACATGATGGCTAACAACATATTTCGCAGAGGCTGAAAGAGATTACTCCGCCGCCACTCCTGGTCGCGGGTGACCCGCAGGATGCCGAACCCGAGGTCGTCGTCCACGCCGATGACATTGGTGAACACATGGTGGCGATAGTTGTGGGAATACCGCCACTGCGACGACACACCCGCCATGTCCCACTCCCACGTGGCGGAATGGATTTCCGGGTCGTTCATCCAATCCCATTGACCGTGGCAGATGTTATGGCCGAGTTCCATGTTCTCGATGCTCTTGGCCACGGCGAGCGCGGTGGCACCGAGCACCCAGCCCACCTTGCCGCTGGTGCCGGCGATAACCAGCCTCGCGGCCAGGTCGAGGAAGCGCTGAAACGCGATGCTGCGCAGGATGTATGCCCTGTCCGTTTCGCCGCGCGAACCCTCGATGTCGCGGCGGATCGCCTCCAACTCGACTCCAAGCGTCTCGAGGTCCGCGTCACTCAGGTGGGCGTATGCGGCTACGTCCGTTATCGCCATCGACGCCTCACGGACGTTTAGGCGAGGTGGCGTCCCGCCCGGCTCGCGGCCCGACGGGCACGCTGGCGAGATTCGGGGGCGGCAGCATCATGGTCAGGTCCGTTCTTGGTGGCATGGTTAGGTTGACCCGGCTGTGTGCGCCTGCGCCGGCGCGCCATCGGGCAAGCCGAGTTGGGCGGCCAGCCCACTGAGCAGAATGTCGAGTCCGCGGTCGAGTTCGGTGAGCCCGTCGTAGCCGGCCCAAGTTGGCGCGAGCGCACGCAGGTGCGGGAATTCGCTGATCCGCAGCCGATGCAGGCCAAGACGCAACACATCGTCGGTCTCCTCGGGGCGTTCGACGACCTCCTGCAACTCAGTGAGCACATGGCCGTACAGGAACCCGAACAAAGCCCGATACACGAACACCGCGTCGACCCCGCTGAAGCCGGCCGCAGTCAGCAGCGCGAGGACATCTTCGAGTTGTCGAAGCATGCCCTGTGGCCGCATCCCGAGCGGCGTCGCAAGGGGACGGGTGACCAACAGCGGCACCACGTTTGGGTGTACGCACGCTAAATCACGGAAATCGTGGGCGAGGTCCCGCAGCGCCGCCGCCCAGTCCGGGCGTGTGGTATCCAGCGACAGCTGCTCGAAGACCATCTCGACCACCCCATCGAGCACAGCGGCCTTATTCGGCACATGCCGGTACAGCACCATCGGATCACGGCCGACCGCCTCGCCGAGGCGCCGCATCGACAGCCCCTCAACGCCATCAGAATCGATTATCTCGAGTGCATTAGCCAGGACTGCCGCGCGGGTGATTGGGCTGCTCTCCTCGTCCTCCTCGTTGGAGTCCGGCTCGCCGGCCTGCCCGGAACCTGATGGTCCAGTTGGCTGCGTCATCGAGCACCTAACCCTTAGCATTGTTGTCTTCAGTGTAGACCTACGGCGGTGACAGTAGTATCGGTGCGGCTGTTGAACAGTGGCGCACGGCCGTCCGACTGTCAGGGCGGGCAGCCGACCAAGCGGACACGAGACCCGGCGCGGTGCCCGGCGCCTCTAGTGCGCCTGCGGCACCAGAGGCCCAGTCCCGGCCTCTCCGTGGGTCGCTCGCTGATCGGTCGCGCCGCCTTCGGAATCCCACGTCGACTTCGCCGCAGCCATTTCTTTGCGTGCGGCGGCGCGGCATATACCCGCTCGGAGCACTTCCCGGACGGTTAGGTACGGCCTGTCGCTAGCTGCTGGCGTTGATCTGTCCATGGCGGCGTGGTTGGCGATAACTCGCGCTTCGGTGATGTGCGTCATCTCGTCTCTATCTGCCCGCAAAAGCGAGCTGCTGGTTGGGCCCGAGCGGTTTTCGGAGCTGGGCAACGCAGTTGTCGCCGTCGATAACGTTGTGCACCGGTGTTTGACTACGTTGCAGATGGCGCGATCTCGAACGGCGTGGGGGTGTTCGGATGCCGGACCGTGGCGCTCCTGAGGCGGCGGTTGTTCATGGGTTCTCGCTCCGACTTCTGGTGTTCAATCTGCCGGATCAGCTCGTGCTTTGCTTCGCCGAGGGCGCGGGTCAGGTCCGGGTTATCAGCAACCGCTACTAGAGGCGGAAGGCCGGGCAGGCTCGTGCGCAATGTGACGCGCTGCTCCTTGCCGCCGCGGTCCTGTAAGGAGACATCCACAACCACATCATGGGCATCCCACCTTCCCAGGTGCGGCCCGAGCGTCGACAATGCCTCCACTACGTGCCGGCGCTCCTTCTCCTTGAAACCCGCACCCACATGAAGGACGTGCCCCCCGAAGACATCTCGTTGTTCGTGCTCGGATTTACTCATCGTGGCCTCATTTCGGGTGTTCTGGTTGTCGATGGTCGCGTAGGCGGCGACATTGCCGCTGCGGTGATCGCGCCGGGTGAGCACCCGAGCGCGGTTGTTCTTTTCCATCGTGGTCGTTCTCCGTTGACTAGAGGGCGGGCACAGAGTTCGGGATTGTCGCGATGCGTGTCGGCGTCGTGCAGTGACCGGACCCGATTTCCGGGACAGAAGCGGAAACCACATCGACCACGACAGCAAATTCGCGTGGGCGCTGCCTACGGTTATTTTCGGAGCTGGAACTCTGTCAAAATAGCTTGTTAGATGACCTGTCTACATTGTCTGCCTACTGCGTAACCCTACACGATCGAATGCTGCTTGGCGAAGCTTCGCGACAACTGGTCAAGATTCAATTGCCGACGACACCGCTGACCGCCTCGGGGTGGTCGTGGTGTGTAGTCCGGACATGACAACACCGCCTCTCGAGAAGGCGGGCGCGAGGGCGTGTCAATGTGCAACTACCGCTGGTCCGTTGACGGCGCAGGACCTCCTCTTGCGACGCTACGTGCGATCGTTCACCCGTTCCTCGGCCATCGGCAGGACCTGTTTGCTTGATGCGTGCTCTAAACGGAGGGGGTTAAGACGCTCAACCCCCATGACGTGGCCGCCTCGTCGGCGGATGGATCCGATTCGTCTGCATTCTTTCCCGGAAGGTATTCGGCCACAAGCTGGTTCACCGGATTTGGGCGCGGCTGAGGATAGGCGCAGGCAGGGCGAGCGCCGCTGTCATGGATATGGCAAATGACGCGACATGAGCCCGTTGCCTCACCCGAACAGACCACCGGGACCTTGACGGATGGCCGCACCGCGGTCGTCTCGACTACGAGCCGGCGCCGGTGTTGCCGACGTGTCAACGGTTAGCCGAGGGTCCGGGTGACCATGTAGGCCGGGAGCCGCTCGGTGGTGGCGGCGCTGCCGCTGACACCCAAGCGTCTGGTGGGGCGCGGCGACGTCCAGGGCGCCGCCGAGATCACGCGGTGGTGCGAGGAGGCCGCTCAACAGTTCAGCAGTGCACCGATCCAGGCATTCGTCCCAATCCTGGTTGAACACATCGTCCGCAAACGTATGGACGTACCCTGCCCAGCGGCCACATCGTAGGTACCGCGCGGGGCCGACAAGTTCCACGGTTTTGCGACAACCGAATTCGGCAACTACCTCGATTCGGCGAGGCTGTTGGAAGTGGTGTCCTCGTGGGTGGGCAGGCGGCTGAACTATGTGCCCGGCTCCAGTGATCCGATCGACGGGGCGGCGGACACCTTGCTCTCCGGCGAAGGTGTGTGCCGCGACTGCACGCATCTGGTGGTGGCGCTGCTGCGGTCAAGGTGCCGGCCCGCCTGGTGTCGGTGTACGCCCCGGGCGCGTACCCGACGGATTGCCGCGCGGTGGCCGAGGCTTTTGTCCAGGCAATGGCGGGTGGTCGACGCGACGCTGCTGGCGCCACGGCAAAGCTTGGTGCGCATCACCACCGGCCGCGTCGCCGCTGGCCCGCCCGAGCCCGCACAGACGGTCGAACAGTACGTCACGTCCCGTCCCGACCTGTTCTCCAGCTGAATTCACGTGCGAGGCCCAGCTACTCCTTGTCGTCGATGATGTGAACCGCGGCCTCCTCGGCGGAGGCAGCGCCTCCGTCGATACCGACGTCATTAGCCAACAGGTCTGCGTCTACGTCTTCGCCAAACCCCTGGTCCGGCGCGACAAGTCGTCCTGCTCGCGCGCGTCCAACCTCATCTCGCTGCGGAAATTCGGTCTCCCGCTCGGCTTCGTCGGAGCGTTGCTGCTCGTCATTGTCGAACGGGTCATATATCCGCATAGCCGGATCCGGCTCTTCCTCGGCTAGCAGCTGGTCCGAGCTTTCCGGCGTCGAGCCCAAGGAGCCACGACCGTACGGCCGCTCGGGCGGCGAATATCCCTCGTCGAGTACGTCGTCGACGCCGCGGTCGATGAGGGTGTCCTCTGGCTGCAGTTGGTCGTCCTCATCCACGCTGTATTCGCCAGCCGACGCTTCCCTAGCGCCATCCGGAGTACTCATGACTCAACAATGTCACTACACCCGGGAGCGCCGTAGTGGAAGTGAGAGATCGCACCCTTGGCGAAGCAAGCGCGGGCCGCGATCGCGGTCGAGCCCAGTTCGTGGGAACTGACTACGCCGTGGGCGAAACCGGCAGTGCCCCCCGTGCACCAGCCCACGCTGGTGCAGGATTCCGATCGTCGCCACGTCGGCCAGGGCCTGGGTGACCAACAGATCGGGCCCCGAGATCTTGCGCGACGTGAGGAGAACGTATCGGCTGGCGAGGTGTTGCTGCTCAGCGAATCTTCTCAGGGATCGAGTCCAGTGCATGAAGTACATGTACCGCGAGCTCGCCCGCGGCGGCGTCGTCAAGCGAGGAGTACTTCCTCAGAGTCTCCTGGACGAGTTTTAGGCGCTTTTCATAAGGCGAGGGGAATGTTGATCCAGATTTCACGGTTTTTTCCTATTCAGTCGAGTGTGTTCGCTCATAGGAAAGGCGCTCGACGTTGCCAACTTTACCCAGTGGATGGGCTGCCGGCGCTGATCGTCTTCGTCCAACTCAGGCTCATCGCGCACGAAACGAATCCTGCCCAACCACGGTCTGCTTCAGGGTGAATCCGACGCTGCGCTGCGCCACGATATGCCAACGACAGCTCCGCCACACGCATTTCGGTGCCGCCGCGCTCATTGAAGCCGCCGACGAACTCGACCGACTCCACCTGCTCCACCTGGATTAACGAGCCGGGGTTATGGCAGGGACCTTTGGCACTTGTGAGCGTGATGCCCGCAGCCGCATGGTAAGGACAAGCGGCGGAGATGGTGCAGGTCGCCGCGTGGAGCCGGTGAAGAGCGGCAACGATCCTGCGGTGGTGGTGCGAGACGGCACCCTCCCTCACAGGGTTGACCGTGAATTCCATTTTTGAGGAGAAGACATGAACATGGTCGTCGCCGTCGTCATTGCGGTGATCATCGTGGCGCTGATTGTGGTGGCGCTGTCGATTCGGGTGGTGACCCAGTATGAGAAGGGTGTGTGGTTCCGGCTCGGGCGGGTCATTGGTGTCAGGGAACCCGGCTTGAGGTTCATCATCCCGGTCATCGATCGGTTGTGGAAGGTGTCGCTGCGCATCGTCACGATGCCGATTCAGTCGCAGGGGATCATCACCCGCGACAATGTCAGTGTCGACATTGCCGCTGTTGCGTATTTCCGGGTCGTGGATGCGGTGAAGTCGGTGGTCGTCATCGAGAATGTGTACGCCGCGATCGGTCAGATCGCCCAAACCACGTTGCGCAACGTCGTCGGCCAGCACACCCTCGATGAGGCGTTGGCGGAGACCAAGGTCATCAACGCCAACATCCGGGAGATCCTGGATGTGGTCACCCTGGAGTGGGGTGTCGAGGTGACTTTGGTCGAGCTCAAGGACATCCAGTTGCCCGACAGCATGAAGCGGGCGATGGCCCGCCAAGCCGAGGCTGAGCGGGAGAAGCGCGCCAAAATCATTGCCGCCGAAGGTGAATCGATGGCTGCTGCCGCACTCGGTGATGCCTCGGACACCATGATGGCGCACCCGCTGGCGCTGCAGCTGCGCAATCTGCAGACCCTGATCGAGTTGGGGGTGGACAAGAACACCACGGTGGTGTTCCCGGCGCCGTTGATGAGCGCGATCGGCGAACTCGGCAATTTCCTCGCCCGCGAAACCGCCGCGGCGACGGCACTGGTGCCCCCGGCGGTGTCGCAACCCGGGTCCACGCCGATTGCCAAGGGCTCCCCCGAGGTCGTTCGCACGTCGAATTGACGCACAGCCCGACCCGCCGGGTCTGGCGCGCTGACACCATCGCGGGGACTGTGATAGCAAACGTTCTCGGGCAATCCCGCCGCTCGGCAACCCAACAGCTGCCGACAGCACCGTCAGGCTGGCCCATCGGCTCCTATCCGACCTATGCCAAGGCTTAGCAGGCGGTCCAATATGTGTCTGCCGCAGAGTTCCCCGTTCAAGACGTGACGATAGTTCGGTGTCGATGTCGTTCAGGTCGACAGGGTCTTGGGCCGTTGAACTGGCACGAGGTGATGCTCGGCGGTGTTGCGCCCGGAAGCGGGGCTCGCGCTTGGTGATGGTGGAGTGGTGTGCAGTCAATTGAACACCGAGAGGGACATCTGTCATGCCACACAAGCTGAGCCCGTCGCCGTCGATCTCTCCCGCCTACACCGGGCGGCTGTCCACCGCGCCTGTGCCCGCGTTGAGGCTGCCCGACGAAGATATGGAGCCCGCCGCCGCGTACCGGTTCATCCACGACGAGTTGATGCTCGACGGCAGCTCACGGCTGAACCTGGCGACGTTCGTCACCACCTGGATGGATCCCGAGGCCGACAAGCTGATGGCCGAGACGTTCGACAAGAACATGGTCGACAAGGACGAGTACCCGGCCACGGCCGCGATCGAGTCGCGGTGTGTGTCGATGGTGGCCGACCTGTTCCATGCCGAGGGGCTGCGCGACGACGACCCGGCCACCGCCACCGGGGTGTCCACGATCGGGTCCAGCGAGGCGGTGATGCTGGGCGGGCTGGCGCTGAAGTGGCGGTGGCGCCAGCGTGTCGGTGACAACCCCAAGACCGGCTGGAGGACCCGCACCCCGAACCTGGTGATGGGCTCCAACGTGCAGGTGGTCTGGGAGAAGTTCTGCCGCTACTTCGACGTCGAGCCCAGGTATCTTCCGATGGAGAAGGGCCGCTACGTGATCACGCCCGAGCAAGTGGTCAACGCGGTCGACGAGGACACCATCGGCGTGGTCGCGATCCTGGGCACCACCTTCACCGGCGAACTGGAACCCGTCGCGCAAATCTGCGCGGCGCTGGACAAGCTCGCTGCCGATGGCGGCGTGGATGTCCCGGTGCATGTCGATGCGGCCATCGGCGGATTCGTGGTGCCTTTTTTGCAGCCGGATCTGGTGTGGGATTTCCGGCTGCCGCGGGTGGTGTCGATCAACGTCAGCGGCCACAAGTACGGGCTGACCTATCCGGGCATCGGCTTTGTGGTGTGGCGCAGTCACGATCACCTGCCCGAGGACTTGGTGTTCCGGGTGAACTACCTCGGCGGGGACATGCCGACGTTCACCCTGAACTTCTCCCGGCCGGGCAACCAGGTCATCGGCCAGTACTACAACTTCCTGCGGCTGGGTCGCGCGGGCTACACCCAGGTGATGCACTGCCTGTCGTCGACGGCGCGCTGGCTGGCCGACGAGTTGCGCAAGGGCAAGCACTTCGAGGTGATCTCCGACGGCTCGGCGATCCCGGTGGTCTGCTTACGGCTGGCCGGCGATTTCGGCTACACCGAGTTCGACGTCTCCCATGCGCTTCGGTCCTACGGCTGGCAGGTACCGGCCTACACCATGCCCGACGACGCGACCGACGTTTCGGTGCTGCGCGTCGTGGTGCGCGAAGGCTTCTCCGCCGACCTGGCCCGGTCACTGCGCGACGACATAGTGCCGGCGCTCGCCAGCCTGGACGACCTCAAGCCCGGCGGCCACTTCAACAACCAGCGGCCCTTCGCCTACTAAGCCGCAAGCACGCACATTCACGAACGCAGAAGTACTCAAGCCAGCGGGCCGAGCACACATAATGACCCTATGACCAGTACTGCACGATCATCCTTGGAGCCGCTCGCTTCTGCCGATAGACCGCAGCACAGCGGGCGGATCGTGGTCGGCGTCGACGGGTCGCAGGGATCGTTGAACGCCCTACTGTGGGCGCTCGGCGAGGCACGGGCACGCAAGATCCCCGTCCACGCGGTCTTTGCCTGGCAGTACTATCCAAGTGGGGGTGATTCGGGGCTGGGCAGCATGTTCCCGTTGGCATATAGGCCAGACGTGCCTACGTTCAGCGACGTAGCTGCGTCGATGAAAGAGCTGCTGGACGCCGCGGTCAGCAAGGCCACCGAATCCGACCCGGACAGCGCGACGGATCCGGTCCGAATCACGCAGGAGGCGGTGGAAGGACACGCCGCCCAAGTGCTGCTCGAGAGCGTCAGCGAATGCGACCTGATGGTGGTCGGCTCTCACGGACACGGCGGATTCGTCGGGGCGGTGCTCGGCTCGGTCAGCCAACACGTCGTGTCCCATTCGCGGTGCCCCGTGGTGGTCGTCCCCGCCCCGCAGCGGGCAGCAAACGGCTAGCGCAACCCCCACATGATGTCGGTATGCTGCCCAGGCCGATGGGTTGAGTCTCCGCAGATACGGCAATTCAGTTCGCCCAGCAGGGTTTTTCAGGTCTGGCGGGATTGTTGGGTCGACCACTGTTCTCGGAGGGCTCGGGGCGGAGCCCCGGGGTAGCGTGGAGAGTGCTGGCGGCACTGCATATGTGGGCATCCACGTCACGTCGTAGCCGGCAGGAGTCAACCGGGTCGTTTCGCGGCCTAGGCCGGAGCGTTGTCATGACGCGAAACATCGTGGGTACCGGTTCTGACAGCACCCGCGACGACACCGTCTCCGGCCGGATCCCCCGGCTCAGACTCAAACCCGAGCGGCAAGAAGCGAGCCCACGACCGAGGGGCCATGTCGATGGAGGATGGTGGCCCCGCGCTGCCGACCTCAGCGCCGAGCTTCCCGCGCTACTGACCGTGCTCTCGGCGCGACTCGGGCCCATCGAGCGTGTCGTCTACGACGTGAGCGGGTGGGTGTCGCAACCCACTCGACTGCCATTTCACGGGCGCTCAATTCGGCTGGACGGCTACCCTTTTCATCGTACTGGGACCCTGTACGTCATCGGAGTCAACCGCAGCCAGGCCGCTTTACTAGTGGTCCCGCCGGATATCGACCCCGACCACGCTCAAGTAATCTTGGCGGCTGCAGCGCAGCCGTCCAACGAATCCACCGTCGCGGATTTGCTGGCGATTGCGCAGCCGAACGGAACGGTTGACAGGTCTCTGCAGGAAGCCCAGCAGCGGTGGGTCACCGACGGCGGAACGTCAGCCGGCGAGCGCCGGTGGACCCTGTCCTCGGCAGGCGCGCCTGCGGTCGAGACGGGCATGATGTCGTGATCAGTGTTGCGGTCGCGGTCGCGATAGTCGTTGTTGTCTTGTTCGTTCTTTCCCTGCCCGTTCGCATCATCACGATGCCGATTCAGTCCCAGGGCATCATCACCCGCGACTACGTCAGCGTCGACATCTCAGCGGTCGCCTATTTCCGCGTCGTGAACGCGGTGAAATCGGTCGTGGCAATCGAGAATGTCCATGCCGACGCTCCCTTGGCGATCGGGCACGAGTTGCTCATCTGCCACGGCGACGGCCCACAGGTGGGAATGCTGTCCCTGGAAAGCAAAACCGACCCAGCTCTGACCAGACCTTATCCGCGCGCCGATCTCCTCGCTGAGACCCAAGGCATGATCGGCTGCTGGTTGACTCAGGCACTTCGCAACGCCGGAATGTCCACACCGATCCTGAGCGCGGTGACCCAAACCCTGCTCGACCAAGCAGATTCCGCCTTCGACACCCCGACCAAATTCGTGAGCCGCGGCTACACCCACAGGCGCGCAACGGAATTGGCCTCCCAGCACGGCTGGGACATCGCCACCGACGGTGATCTCTGGCGGCGGGTCGTCATCTCACCCGAGCCGCAGTCCATCATCGAACAAAATTCGATCACCCACCCTGTGGCCGCCCGAACAGTGGTGATCTGCGGTGGAGGCGGCGGCGCGGCGGTCACCGAGGACGGCGGCGGCCGCCTCGCGGGGGTGGAAGCTGTTGTCGGCAAAGATTATGTTGCGTCGCTCCTGGCCGTCACCGTGCACGCTCAGCGGCTGTTCATGCTCACCGACGTCGGCGCGGTCATGGAGCATTTCGGGACCTCGGCGGCCACGCCGCCGGCCCAACTCAGTCTCGACGATCTGAGCGCGACGAAGTTTCCCGCCGGGTCCATGGCACCCAAGATCGAATCCTGCCGCCGGTTCGTCAACGCCACCGACCACCGCGCCGGGATCGGGGCACTCTCCGAGCCTTCAGCCCTGTTCGCCGGAACCGCCGGCACCACCATCAGATCACACACGAACAAGCACAGCGCGCAGCATTCCCCCGTCTGAACCGCGTACATGCGAGTCGACCAAAGGAGCACCGCATGACGAGCACTAGAACGCTGGAACCTGAACTGCTGCGCAAGATGGACGCGTACTGGCGGGCGGCGAATTACCTGTCGGTGGGCCAGATCTATTTGTATGACAATCCGTTGTTGAAACGGCCGCTGGCGCTCTCGGATGTGAAACCGCTGGTGGTCGGCCATTGGGGAACGACGCCGGGGCAGAACTTCATTTACGTGCACCTGAACCGGGTCATCACGAAGTATGACCTGGACATGTTCTACGTCGCCGGCCCCGGCCATGGCGGCCCGGCGCTGGTCGCCAACACCTACCTCGAGGGTTCCTATAGCGAGGTCTATCCCGACGTCAGCCACGACGAGTCCGGACTGAAGAAGCTCTTTACCCAATTTTCTTTTCCCGGGGGCATTTCCAGCCATGTGGCACCGACGACTCCGGGATCGATCCATGAAGGCGGGGAGCTGGGCTACTCGCTGAGCCACGCGTTCGGCGCGGTGTTCGACAACCCGGGCCTGATCGTGGCGTGTGTCATCGGTGACGGTGAGGCCGAAACCGGCCCGCTGGCCACGGCCTGGCATTCCACCAAGTTCCTCGACCCGGTCGGTGACGGGGCGGTGCTGCCGATCCTGCATCTGAACGGCTACAAGATCAGCAACCCCACGGTGCTGGCCCGCATCGAACACGAGGAGCTCGACCAGTTCCTGCGCGGCTGCGGCTGGGAACCGCGCTACGTCGAGGGTGAGGACCCCGAGGAGATGCACGAGCTGATGGCCTCCGCGGTCGACAACGTCATCGAGGGCATCCACACCATCCAACGCAAGGCGCGCACCAGCGGTGAGACCACCCGCCCGCGGTGGCCGATGATCGTGTTGCGTTCGCCGAAGGGCTGGACCGGGCCCAAGGTGGTCGACGGCCAGCAGATCGAGGGCACGTTCCGGGCCCATCAGGTGCCGCTGCTCGTCGATGCCGCGCACCCCCATCACGTGGACCAACTAGACAGCTGGATGCGCAGCTACAAACCCGGCGAGCTCTTCGACGAGACCGGGCGGCTGCTGCCCGACCTGGCCGCACTGGCCCCTCGCGGGCAGCGGCGGATGGGCGCCAACCCGCACACCAACGGCGGGGGACTACTGCGCGATCTGCGGATGCCCGACTTCCGTGTCCACGCGGTGACGGTGGGCTCACCTGGCGCGGTGGACGCCGAAGACACCCGGGTGCTGGGCGGTTTCCTGCGGGACGTCATCGCACTCAATGACGAGCAGCGCAACTTCCGGATCTTCGGCCCCGACGAAACCCTGTCGAACATGCTCGGCGCGGTTTTCGAGGTCACCGACCGGCAGTGGGAGGCCCGCACCGTCGCCAACGACGAATCCCTCGCCCGCTCGGGCCGAGTGCTGGATTCGATGCTCAGTGAGCACCAAAGCCAAGGGTGGCTCGAGGGCTATTTGCTGACCGGACGGCACGGGCTGTTCAACTGCTACGAGGCGTTCATCCACATCGTTGACTCGATGTTTAACCAGCACGCCAAATGGCTCAAGGTGACCGCGCAACTGCCGTGGCGTCGCGACATCGCCTCGCTGAACTACCTGCTGGCCTCGCACGTGTGGCAGCAGGACCACAACGGCTTCACCCACCAAGACCCCGGCTTCCTCGACCACGTGGTGAACAAGAAAGCCGATATCGTCCGGGTCTACCTGCCGCCGGACGCCAACTGCCTGCTCTCGGTGGCCGACCACTGCCTGCGCAGCCGCCACTACGTCAACGTGATCGTCGCCGGCAAACGCGCGATGCCACAGTGGCTGAACATCGAGCAAGCAGAAGTGCACTGCACCGAAGGCATCGGCATCTGGGAATGGGCCGGCAACGACTCCGGCGCCGACCCCGACGTCGTGCTCGCCTGCTGCGGAGACACCCCCACCCTGGAGGTGCTGGCCGCGGTGCAGATCTTGCGGGAACACCTGCCCGCGTTGAAGATCCGCGTCGTCAACGTAGTCGACCTGATGAAGTTGCAGTCAGCCAGCGAGCACCCGCACGGTCTGAGCGACCGCGACTACGACGCCCTGTTCACCACCGACAAACACATCATCTTCGCCTTCCACGGATACCCGAGCCTGATCCACCGACTCACCTACCGCAGGACCAACCCCAACCTGCACGTGCGCGGCTACAACGAAGAAGGCACCATCACCACCGCCTTCGACATGCGGGTCCAGAACAAACTCGACCGCTACCACCTCGTCGCAGACGTCATCGACCGCCTCCCCCAACTCGGCGCCACCGGCGACTACCTGAAGCAGACAATGGCCGACAAACTCGTCGAACACAGCATCTACATCAACACCCACGGCCAAGACCACCCCGAAATCCGCAGCTGGACCTGGAACCCCCCACAATGACCCGACCGCAACCGCCGCTCGCGGGCCACCAAGGCAGCCGACGATCGATGCGTCCATTCCAACCTGCCACACGTGACACCCGACACTCGACCCCAAAGGCGGACACCCATCATGGCCACTGACGCCCCGCAGTCTGGGCCCGTCGCCCCGGCGGGGCAGCTCGACTTGAAGTCCGCACCTATGGCCGAGGTTGAGAAACAACTCGGGATGTCGCCGGAGGGGCTCAGTAGAGTTGAGGCGGCGAAGCGGTTGGCGAAGTACGGGCCCAATGAGATCGCCGAGCACAAGACCAACCCGCTGTTAAAGTTCCTCAGCTACTTTTGGGGCCCGATCCCGTGGATGATCGAGATCGCCATCATCCTGTCGGGCGCGCTCAGGCACTGGCCGGATTTCTTCATCATCCTGCTGCTGCTGCTGGCCAACGGTGTGGTCGGATACACCTCCGAACGGCAGGCCGGCAACGCCATTGACGCCCTGAAGGCGAAGCTGGCGATCAATGCCCGCGTCATCCGTGACGGCGCATGGGTCAACCCGCCAGCGCGGGAGCTGGTGCCCGGTGATGTCATCCGGCTGCGCCTGGGTGACATCGTCCCCGCCGACGCCCGGCTGCTCGACGGCGACGAGATCGAGGTCGATCAGTCCGCGCTGACCGGGGAGTCGCTGCCCGCCACCCGTGCAGCGGGTGAGGCCGTGTTCTCCGGGTCCATCATCCGGCAGGGCGAAATCGGCGCCTTGGTCTATGCCACCGGCACCCACACCTACTTCGGCAAGACCGCCGAGCTGGTGCAAGACGCGCACACCGTCAGCCATTTCCAACGCGCCGTGCTCAAGATCGGCAACTACCTGATCATCCTGGCCGTCGCGCTGGTCACCGTCATCGTCGTCGCCTCCCTGCTGCGCGGTAACGCGATCCTGACCACCTTGCAGTTCGCCCTGATCTTGACCGTGGCCGCGATCCCGGTGGCGATGCCGACCGTGCTGTCGGTGACGATGGCCGTCGGCTCACGGCTGCTGGCCAAGAAGCAGGCCATCGTGAGCCGGCTGGTCGCCATCGAGGAACTCGCCGGCGTGGATGTGCTGTGCGCGGACAAGACAGGCACCCTGACCCAGAACTCTTTGACGTTGGGCACCCCGTTCGCCATCGACACCGTCACCCCCGCGACGGTCGTCCTCGACGGCGCACTGGCCTCCCGCGCGGCCAACGACGACCCTATCGACCGCGCGGTGCTCGGCGGACTCGACGACACCAAGATCCTGCAGGATTACACGATCACCCATTTCGCACCGTTCGACCCGGTGCACAAACGCACCGAGGCCACCGTCACCGGCCCCGACGCAACCACCTTCACGGTCACCAAGGGCGCCCCGCAGGTCATCCTGGCGCTGGCCGCGAACGCCGCGCAGATCAAACCCGCCGTCGACAAGGCAGTCAACAATTTCGCCGCCCGAGGCTTCCGGTCTTTGGGCGTGGCCCGCGCCGACGGGGACGGTGACTGGCAGTTCGTCGGTGTCCTGCCGTTATTCGATCCACCGCGTGACGACGCGGCAGCAACCATCTCCACCGCACGGGCAATGGGAGTCACCATCAAGATGGTCACCGGTGATGCGCTGGCCATCGCCAAGGAAACCGCCGCCAAGGTCGGTTTGGGCACCGACATCCTCGACGCCGCAGGCCTGGGTGAGGTGAAAAAGGACGAATCGGCGGCGGTGGCCAAGTCCATCGAAACCGCCGACGGTTTCGCCCAGGTCTTTCCCGAGCACAAATACCACATCATCGACGTGCTGCAGAAACGCGGCCACATTGTCGGAATGACCGGCGACGGGGTCAACGATGCCCCCGCGCTGAAAAAAGCGGACTGCGGCATCGCGGTATCCGGAGCCACCGACGCCGCCCGGGCGGCTGCCGACATCGTGCTGCTGACCCCGGGCCTGTCGGTGATCATCGAGGCGATCAAACAGAGCCGCAAGATCTTTCAGCGGATGAACAGCTACGCGATGTACCGCATCGCCGAAACACTGCGGGTGCTGCTATTCATCACTACCGCCATCCTCGTCTTCAACTTCTACCCGTTGACCGCCATCATGATCGTGATGCTGGCGCTGCTCAACGACGGCGCCATCCTGTCCATCTCCTACGACAACGTCCACTACGCCAACAAGCCCGAAGCCTGGAACATGCGCCTGGTACTCGGGATCGCCACGGTCCTGGGGGTGGTCGGACCAATCGCCGCGTTCGGCCTGTTCTACCTGGGTGACCGCGTCTTCGACCTCGGCCACCCGCGCGTCCAGACCCTGATGTACCTGATGCTGTCCGTCGCCGGTCACCTCACCATCTTCTTGACCCGAACCCGAGGACCCTTCTGGTCGATCCGCCCGGCCCGCATCCTGCTGATCGCCGTCTTCGGCACCCAGGCAATCGCGACGCTGATCGCGGTGTACGGGCTGTTCATGACCCCACTCGGCTGGAAGTGGGCAGCCGCAGTGTGGGCATACGCCCTCGCCTGGTTCCTCATCAGCGACCGCATCAAACTCCTCGCCTACCGCATCCTCGACCCGGTGAAAACCCGGGAGGACCAGGCCGAAAGGCACGCGGTCATCGGTCATGTGTGAAGTAGGTCGCCGGGCTGAGAGGCCTTGGTTAAGGAGACGGGCCGACACTGGTGGCAGAGTACGGTCCCCAACTCTGTGGGCCCGCCGGTAGCGTTCGTTCCCTGCGGTTGCCGCCGC
>CAVYAU010000019.1:0-112863 GCA_963766535.1 uncultured Actinomycetota bacterium
AGGTTGTCCCGGTCTTCGTGGAATTTGAGGTGGCGGTCCCTCGCCTGAGGCCTGCCGGATGGTAGGTCTTCGGGTGAACGACCAAGAACACCCACGAAGGAAGGGACCGCCATGAGAACCGTACCTACTATTCGCGTTGCTGACACGGCCGATGCCGTGGTGTTGCCTGATCTGCCGGAGGAGATCGCACTGGCGCTGACCGATATCGCTGGCGCGGCGCGAGAGGGGCTGTTGGCGATGAGCGTGGCCGCCGGGATAGCGGTGATGCAGGCATTGTTTGAGGCCGAGATCGCTGAGGTGGCCGGACCGAAAGGCAAGCATGATCCGGACCGGGCCGCGGTGCGTCATGGCAGCGGGCGCGGCTCGGTCACGCTGGGCGGGCGCCGGGTGGCGGTGGATCGGCCGCGGGCGCGCACCCTGGATGGGCACGAGGTGCCGCTGGTCAGCTACACCCACTTCGCTGCCGAGGACGTGCTGACGCGGGTGGTGATGGAGCGGATGCTGGCCGGGGTGGCCACTCGCCGGCACGCGCGGGTCGCCGAGCCGGTCGGCACCGTGGTGGACAAGGAGGCGAAATCGACGAGCCGCTCGGCGATTTCGCGCCGGTTTGTCAAGCAGACCGAGACCGCGCTGGCCGAGCTGATGGCCCGCGACCTGACGGGCGAGGACATCAAGGTGCTCATGCTCGATGGTGAGCACATGGCCGAGCGGTGCGTGGTAGTCGCGCTGGCCATCACCGCCGACGGAACGAAGAAGCCGGTCGGGCTGTGGGACGGCTCCACGGAGAACAAGACCGTGGTGCGCTCGCTGTTGGCCGACCTGGTCGACCGTGGCTTGACGGTCGATGACGGGCTGTTGGTGGTCATCGACGGCGCCAAGGCGCTCTCGGCGGCGGTGCGGGAGGTGTTCGGCGCCAAGGCCCTTATCCAAAGATGCACCCTGCACAAGCGGCGAAATGTCGCTGATCACCTGCCCGACAAGGAGCAGGTCTGGGTGGATGCCAAGCTGGTTAAGGCGTTCGCTCACCCTGACCCCGACACCGGGCTGGCCAACGCCAAACGCCTTGCCACGCAACTGGATAAGAGCTATCCGAGCGCGGCCTCGTCGCTACGCGAGGGGCTGGAAGAGATGTTCACCGTCGCACAGCTCGGCATCGACGGCCGCCTCGCCAAAACACTGACCACCTCCAACCCGATCGAGTCGATGATCTCGATAGCCCGAACGACCAACCGTAACGTCACCCGCTGGCGCGACGGGCAGATGGTGCTGCGCTGGACTGCGGCCGGCATGCTCAACGCCGAACGGTCCTTCCGCCGCATCAAGGGCTACAAGCAGATGCCCCAGCTCGTCGACGCCCTACACCGACACGCCAATCCCGACACCGACACCGTCGGTGCCGCCGCATAGAGTTCACCGTGGATCGTCACCAAAATTCCACGCGACTCGGGACATGCTCGCGCCGGCCCGGAAGCACCACACGCTGGTGGCCCAGTTTCCGGCGTAGTAGCGCATTGCGGGCAGAAACGAAATCTTCTCGGGGAACAGGTTTCCCACGATCACAACGGCGACAGCGACGATCAGGATGGCCAGCAGCAGCGGTGACCGAAGGTCGGTGGCCTGGATGGTGCCGTAGTGCCCGAACAGATACAACAGCGAGAAGATGAAGAAGACGTTCCACTCCAACGGGACTCCCATCGGGAGGTTGGAAAGGATGTTGAGGTGGAAGATGACCATCAACCCGATGAGGAACCACCGCCATGGTTGGCCGTCGGCGACGAACACCAGAACCGCCGGAACCAGGAATTCGGCTGTGGTACCGCCAACGTGGGCCATCAACTTCGGTAACCAAGAGGGCCGCAGGTCGTTATCGTGGTCCAGGTAGAGCAGGTGCTTGAGCCAGTTGAACAGCCTGCCCCGCAGCAGTGCGTTGTTGCAGGTCATCACCGCCACGACGTACGGAAAGTGGTGGTTGAGCTTGGATGTGGCCGCCCCCCACCACAGGCAAAGCATGATGATCTTGAATGCCGCGATCTGATCGGTGAACGGGAAGAAGAACACGAGCAGTTTCAGCCAATAGTGTTCACCGCGGGCGGCCAGGAAGATGGTCTTGTCGCGCAGACCCAACACCGCCAGAGCGACGATCGTCGGGATTAACAGGACGGGGTTGATCAGCCCCACATCGCCGGCGGCGGTGACCGAACCGCCGTGGCCGGGTGACAACAGCGCCCACACCCCGCCGATCAACACGATGGCATAGAGGGCGACGTCAACTATCGTGCGGTTATCACCGCTTGTGAACGGAACCTTGCCCGGCCAAGCCGGTAAGCGAATTGTGTTGGGCCGCAACCAATAAAGGAACCCACCGATCGGCGGGATGAACCGCCCGGTCAGCGGCCCGGATCCGCAGCCAAAGCCCAGAACCTCGAACAGTAGTGTGAAGATAATGACCTTCTGGTACACGATCGGTTGCGTCCACCAGTCCGCGATGTGGCTCAGCCCGCCCAGGCCGGGGGTCAGCGAGATGATCGCGGCAGGGGCGGCAACATAGAGAGCAATCTTCATCAGGTAGAGCAGATACACCGCATACGGTGTCCCGAAGCCGTGTTCCGCCCAATGCCGGCTGACGACCTGCAGTCGCGTGGCCCGTGGCAGGGTGGGCCAGGTTTCGCGATCGACGTCCGGAAGCTCCGGTGTCATGAATCCCATGGGTGGCCTCGTTCCTGTCGGATCTGAAACCAGTTGCCGAACACAATCTATCGGCACCGCAATGCGGATGTGGCGATCTTGTGGAAGTACGTCTCCCAGCCGGTGATTCAGCGCCGAAGCTGCTGTGGGAAGGGTCGAGTCACCCTTGGCTTGCGGTCCTACTGGACCAAAAACCGCGGCCTCCGAAGGATTGGGGGAACTTGGCCTGGGGCCCGACGGGGAAATCGCCGGTGCAGGTTTTCAATCAGGCCGTCGAGAGTTTGCCGGTCCTGTCCTTCGATGTACGCCAAGCGCCGAAAGCCGCAGGCGCCTTCGACGTCGCCGTCAGCTTCACAGGTGGCGATCGCCTTCTGATATTCGTCGATCCGCGGTCAATGAGACGGCGGCTCTGGGTGAGCAGACGTAAAAAGTAGTCGGCTTGGCGATGGTCCGCAGTCTCAGGCGCAGCAGCGAAGGAATCGACATCACCGGCAGACCGGTTCATAGCCAGCGAAGGCATGTCCCCTCCTTGACGTACATAGACTGGCCCGGAATGGACTTTGCTGCTGCGGGGTCTACGCCCGCGTCGGTCACGAGCGCCATTCGACCAGCGTCCAGCGCCCGAGCGTGCATCACGCTCGTTGGACAAACCGGCGAGGTCCATCTCGTCTCGATCGTGCTCCTGCTCGCTAGGCCACGGTTAGCTGGTCGGCCACCATGTCGACAAAGCTGGCCGAGCGATTCACCAGGTCGATGATCGTCGGCAGCTGCAGTTCGGGCTCCACTAGCGATATGTGCCGCATCGCCGCGTCTAAGAATCGCGAATGCGCGATCCGATGCGCCCGCACCAACGCCGACAGCGGAACTTCGCGCTGCGCGGCCGCCCGCGCGTACGCCAGCGCAGCCGCCGGGGCCTCTAATAGGTGCGCCGGCGTACCCCGGTCCAGGTATTCAATACCTGCTTCGACGCTCTTGGTGAGGCTCGCCCTCCACAAGCCCAACATCGGAGTGTCGTAATTCAGCCCCTGAATCTCGGCCCTCATCACCTCGAACACCTCGGCGACGAAGACCTCGCGAATGGTGTTCATCTGTTGGGCGATCACCGACATGGGACCCGCAACGACGTCAGCCAATTTGGGCCACCTTCCGTCCCATTAATCCGCCATCAACCACTGTGTTCCGGCCCTACCCCGGCCGCTACCATCTAGGGACCCAACGCGGGGCGACGCGACCTCCGGGGAGTCTCTAGGGAGCAATGTGACCGGCAGCGATAGCCCGGATATCGGAGACATCGGCAAATTCGACCCTGGCCTGACCCAGCGCTTGATGGGTGCGATGCGCCCGGTCTTGAAGACATACTTCCGGTCTGAGGTGCATGGCCTGGATTCCTTCCCGCCCGGCGGAGCGCTGGTGGTCGGCAACCATTCCGGTGGCATGTTCCCGATGGACGTCCCGATCTTCAGCGTCGACTTCTACGAAAAATTCGGCTATGACCGACCGGTCTACACGCTGAGCCACGACATTCTCTTCGTAGGCCCGACCGGGCCGCTCTTCAGGCGTACCGGCTACATCCGGGCCAACCGTGAAAACGCGGCGAGGGCCCTGCGGTCCGGCGGCGTGGTGGTCGTCTTTCCCGGCGGCGATTACGACGCATACCGGCCCACATTCTCGGAGAACGTCATCGACTTCAACGGCCGCAAGGGATACCTCAGCACGGCGATCGAAGCCGGCGTGCCCATAGTGCCCGCGGTGTCCATCGGCGGACAGCAGACCCAGCTCTACTTGTCCCGGGGTACCTGGCTGGCCGAGCGGCTGGGGCTGAAGCGCTGGCTGCGCAGCGACATCGTGCCGCTGTCGTTCGGCTTTCCGTTCGGGTTCAGCGCCGCGATCCCGCTCAATCTGCCACTGCCCACCAAGATCGTGATGCAGGTGCTGGAACCGATCGACATTGCCGCGTGGTTCGGTGACGACCCAGACATCGACGAGGTCGACGAGCACGTGCGGTCGGTGATGCAGCAGGCCCTCAACGAGCTCGCCGCCAAGCGCCGTTTCCCGATTCTGGGCTGAGCCATGGCAACTCGTATCAGCCAGACCCTCGGTCTGATCGGCAGCATGAGGCGCGCCGGGTTGATCGCGCCCATGCGACCCGACCGCTACCTGCGGATCGCCGCGGCAATGCGCCGCGAAGGCATGGGCTTCACCGCTGGCTTCGCCGGTGAGGCCCAGCGCTGCCCGGACCGGCCGGGGTTGGTCGACGAGCTGGGCACCTTGACCTGGCGGCAGCTGGACGAGCGTTGCAACGCGTTGGCCGCCGCACTGCAGGCGCTACCGGGCGGGTCGCCGAAGGTCGTCGGCATCATGTGCCGCAACCACCGCGGCTTCGTCGAGGCGCTGGTCGCCGCCGACCGGATCGGCGCCGACATTCTGTTGCTCAACACGTCGTTCGCCGGTCCCGCACTGGCCGATGTGGTGACCCGCGAGGGCATCGACACCGTTATCTACGAGGAGGAGTTCACCGCGACGGTGGACCGTGCGCTGGCCGACAAACCGGACGCCACCCGCATCGTGGCGTGGGCCGACGAGCAGCACGAGCTGACCGTCGAGAAACTCATCGCCGCGCACACCGGCCAACGGCCCGAGCGCACCGGCAGCAAGAGCAGGCTGATCTTGCTGACCTCCGGAACCACCGGAACGCCCAAGGGCGCCAAGCATTCTGGCGGTGGGATGGGCACACTCAAGGCGATCCTGGACCGCACGCCGTGGCGGGCCGAGGAGCCGATAGTGATAGTGGCACCGATGTTTCACGCGTGGGGCTTCTCGCAACTGGTGCTGGCCGCGTCGCTGGCCTGCACGGTGGTTACCCGGCGCAAATTCGATCCGGAGGCAACGCTGGACCTCATCGACCGCCACCGGGCGACGGGGCTTGCCGTGGTACCCGTGATGTTCGACCGCATCATGGATCTGCCCGCCGAGGTCAGCAACCGCTACAGCGGCAGGTCGTTGCGGTTCGCCGCCGCATCCGGTTCGCGCATGCGCCCCGACGTCGTCATCGCTTTCATGGACCAGTTCGGCGACGTGATCTACAACAACTACAACGCCACCGAAGCCGGCATGATCGCCACCGCCACACCGCAGGACCTGCGCGCCGCACCCGACACCGCGGGCCGGCCCGCGGACGGATGCGAAATCCGCATTCTGGACCAAGAATTCAACGAGGTGCCCACCGGCGAGGTAGGCAGCATCTACGTTCGCAACAACACCCAATTCGACGGCTACACCTCAGGCACCACAAAGGATTTCCACGCCGGGTTCATTTCGTCGGGCGACGTCGGGTACCTGGACAAGGCAGGACGACTGTTCGTCGTCGGCCGCGATGACGAGATGATCGTCTCCGGCGGCGAGAACATCTACCCGATCGAGGTGGAGAAGACATTGGCAGCACATCCCGACGTGGCGGAAGCCGCGGTGATCGGCGTGGACGACGAGCAGTACGGCCGGCGGCTGGCGGCGTTCGTGGTGCTGGGCCCGGGCGCATCGGCCACCCCCGACACGCTCAAGCAGCACGTTCGGGACAACCTGGCCAACTACAAGGTGCCCCGCGAAATTGCCGTTCTGGACGAGCTTCCCCACGGTAACACCGGCAAGATCCTGCGCACCGAACTGCAATCGCGGGTCAGCGGCTGATGGCGCACTGGCTGCGCCGCCCCAGACCGCTGGCACGCGCGGCGTTGGAATTCATCAACGCCGCCAACGGATTACGCCCCCTTGCTCGTAAGGGCTACAGCACGGTTCTGGTGTTCTGGTTCGGCTGGCCGACATCGGAGGTGCCGGGCCTGTACTTGTCCGCCTCGCTGCTGGACGCGCTGCGACGCGGGCGCCGCGGCGACTTCGCCGGGCCGAAGGGAAAGGCAGCGCTGGCCTTGACTGCGGCATCCTGGGCGATCCTGGGGGTGATCCGCTACCGCGGCGTCACCACCCCGGGCCTGGTGCTGGAGGCGGGGCTGCGTGAACAGCTGGGACCCGACTACGCCGAGGAGCTGGCCGCCCTGCCGACGACGCCGACGCGTAGGGGACGGCGCGACCTGCCGCTGCGTACCACCGTGGCGCGCCGGCGCTTCGTAGACAAGTCCAACATCGTGTCCTACGGGCCGCACGGCCGGGCCAACTTGGCCGATATCTGGCGTCGCCGCGATCTGCCGCGCGAAGGCAAAGCGCCGGTGCTGGTGCAGGTACCCGGCGGCGCGTGGGTAATCGGGTGGCGCCGTCCGCAGGCATATCCCTTGATGAGTCACCTGGTTTCGCGTGGTTGGATCTGCGTATCGCTGAATTACCGGGTGTCTCCGCTGCACACCTGGCCCAACCACATCGTTGACATCAAACGGGCACTGGCGTGGGTGAAGGAGAACATCGCGGCCTACGGCGGAGACCCGAATTTCGTGGCGATCACCGGCGGGTCGGCAGGCGGTCATCTGTCCGCGTTGGCGGCCCTGACCCCCAACGACCCCAAGTTTCAACCGGGCTTCGAAGAGGCGGACACCTCGGTGGTCGCCGCCGTGCCCATCTACGGGCGCTATGACTGGTTTTCCACTCACGGCGAGGGGCGTCGCGAATTCATTGGCCTGCTCGAGAAGTTCGTGGTGAAAAAGAAGTTCGCCACCCATCGCGATGTCTATATCGATGCATCGCCGATCCGTGAGGTCCGGGCCGACGCACCGCCGTTCTTCGTTTTGCACGGAAACGACGATTCCCTGATCCCGGTCGTCGAAGCGCAAGAGTTCGTCGACGAACTCCGGGCGGTATCGAAGTCCCCCGTGGCCTACGCCGAGTTGCCCAATGCTCAACACGCTTTCGACATCTTCGGTTCCCCTCGCGCGCATCAATCCGCGGAAGCGGTGGCCCGGTTCTTGTCCTGGGTGTACGCGACGAGCTACCTCAACCGCGACTAGCCGCTTAGCCCGTGCTCGAGTTCGGTCAGCGCCGGCTCGATGCGATCGGCCATATCGTCGATGTCGTTGGCCACTTCGGGCGTCGTCACGAAGCCGAAGTCCAAGTAATCCTGGTAGGAGAAGCAGGTGATGTTCAGGGCGATGTCCATGACTGGTGGCCCGAGCGGCACCAGCGAGTCCAGTTTGGCGCCCGCCATGTACAGCGGGCACGGCGGACCGGGGACATTGGACACGACCAGGTTGATGGGGGCCAGGTTTCTTGACAACCCGGTGGCCGTGTAGGCCCGCGCGGCCAACTGCAGCAGCCCGGGCGGCGTGGTCTCGGTAAGCCCCATGATCTGATGCGCCGACAATGCCTTGGCCATTTCTTTGGCGCTTTGGGTGCTTTGATGGATCGCCCGCAGCCGCTCGGCGGGGTCTTCGATGTCGGTGGCAAGGGATGCGGTCATCGAGCTGATCTTGTTCCCGACGTCGCTCTTCGTCTCATCGGTTCGGGTGGAGACGGGGATCTGTGCGATGAGCGGTTTGGCCGGCAGCTCACCGCGTTTCTCCAAGTATCCGCGGGCGGCACCGGCCACGAGTGCGAGTACGACGTCGTTGAGCTTGACGCCGTACGCGTCCTTGACGGCCTTGGCCTGGGCCAGCTCGACGCGGCAGCCGGTAATCCGCCGGTGCGGCGACACGGGGGCATTGAATCGGGTCTTGGGCGCTTCGAAGTAGCGCGGCGGCCTGCTGCTGACGCCCAACGCGGCGATCTGCTGGCGCAAGGTCTGCTCCACCAGTCGGGCGATCCGGAAAGGCGTCATGATGCCCACGTTGATGAGCGCGCCCACCGCGCGCCGTTCCAGGCCCGGAAGCTGGAATCCCACCAGCGACCCCACCGTCTCTTGTTGCGGCGGTCGAGGTTCCGGTGTGACGTCCAAAAGGATTTCACCCAGCCCGGCGCCAGAGACCCCGTCGACAATGGCGTGGTGCATCTTGGTCAGCGTCGCGATCCGGCCGCCCTCGACGCCCTCGATCACCCATAGCTCCCACAGCGGTCGGGAGCGGTCCAACTTGTAGGACATCAGCCGGCCCAGCAGCTCTTCGAGTTCGCGGCGACCGCCCGGAGCGGGAACGCCGATGCGACGGACGTGGAAGTCGATGTCAAGTTCCTCGTCTTCGACGAACCACGGCCGGTCCAGCCCGAGGGGCGCACCGGTGACCCGCCAACGCAACTGCGGCACCTCCGGCAGTCGCTCGATGATCAGTTCGCGGAGTCGCTGAAATCTGTACTCGGGCGCATCGCTGGGATCGCAGATCGCCAGTGCACCCACATGCATGTGCCAGCCCGCAGTTTCAGCAGACCAAAACGCCGCATCAACACTCGAAAGCCGTTTCATGCCCCGACCGTAGCCCTCGCCTGCCGGCTACGAGAAGATACCCCGAACAATCTCTCAGCTACCTCGGTCGCGGCTGCGGCTGTGAAGCGATGCCGGTGCGGGCTATGGTCATCGTGTGCAGGCTTCGGCCCGGACATGGTCGGCATCAGCGCAACGATCCCAACGGTCGCGGCCCCCCGCTGAGAAGCTTGTTTTTCCAGTGATCCTGGGGGTCTTCACGCTGCTGCTGAGTGCGTGCCACACCACCTCTGCTTCCGGGTATGACGAACCGCGGGGCTACGACCAGGCGACGCTGAAGTTGGTGTTCTCTATGGACTCGGGGCAGTGCCTCAACAGGTTCACCTATGACTCCAAGCTGGCGCCGTCTCATCCGGGAATCGTCGCCTGTGACAGTCCGGACGCCCGGATCCGCAATGACGGATTCCACGCCAACGCCCCCGGTTGCATGCGGATCGACTACGAATCGATCACACGAGACGGCAGGGCGTATTACTGCCAAATATCTGGTGCGGGTCGGCTACTGCTACCCGGCAGTGACCAGTCCCGGGAACCCGCCGGGGGTGCTGCTGTATGCACCGTCGGCTTGCGACGAATCGCTACCTGCGCCGGAGCTGGCCCCGGGACTCGTGCCGGGCGGTGAAACACAATCTGCCAACCGAAAGTTCGCCAAATTCGTCGTCACCGATATCAAGAGCCCGGACTCCGGACAACACTGCGATTCGGCGTCGGTCGCTCTGCAGCCGCCCCAAGAAATCGAGGGGCCAAGCGTACCGCCGGCAACCAGCCAGCTCGTGTGTGTGGCACCGAAGTAACCCAGCTACCTCGACTGGATTGCCCGACACTCCGCCGCAAGCAGGACTAGGCATCCTCCAACAGGTCTGGCGTCACCGCCGACTCGGTGTCAGGGATGCCTTCGACCTTGGCCTTGCGATCGGCCATGGACAACAATCGCCGAATACGGCCGGCCACAGCGTCTTTCGTCATCGGCGGATCGGCGAGCCGGCCGAGCTCCTCGAGGGAAGCCTGCCGGTGCTCGACCCGCAGTTTGCCGGCCGAGGCCAGATGTTCGGGCACGGCATCGCCGAGTATTTCCAGCGCCCGCTCCACCCGGGCGGCCGCCGCGACCGCGGCCCGGGCCGAGCGGCGCAGGTTGGCGTCATCGAAATTGGCGAGCCGGTTGGCCGTCGCGCGGACCTCGCGGCGCATCCGGCGCTCCTCCCAGACGAGCCGGGTGTCCTGGGCGCCCATTCGGGTCAGCAGGGCGCCGATCGCCTCACCGTCGCGCACCACCACCCGATCGGCACCACGCACCTCGCGGGCCTTGGCACTGACCCCGAGCCGGCGTGCCGCACCCACCAACGCCAGCGCGGCCTCCGGGCCGGGGCAGCTGACCTCCAAGGCCGATGAACGTCCCGGCTCGGTCAGCGACCCGTGCGCCAGAAAGGCCCCCCGCCACGCGGCTTCGGCGTCGGCGATACTGCCGCCGACGACCTGGGCCGGCAGACCGCGCACCGGACGCCCCCGTATGTCGAGCAGGCCGGTCTGACGTGCCAGCGCCTCGCCGTCGTTGGCCACCCGCAGCACGTATCGGGTGTTCTTGCGAATCCCGCTGGCCGACAACACATGCACGACGGCGTTGTATCCGTAGAGGTCAAAGATGTCCTTGCGGAGTCGCCGCGCGATGTTGCCCAGGTCCACCTCGGCTTCGACGACCACCCGGCCGCCCACGATGTGCAACCCGCCGGCGAACCTGAGCAGGGACGTGACTTCTGCGCGACGCGCACTGACGGATTTCACTACCAGGCGGCTCAGCTCGTCCTTGACTTCGGTCGTCATCGCCACGCGTCGTCACCCCTTGGTCCGCTACCAGCCGGTCCGTTCACGCCGGTCTCTGGACTGCCACCGTCGACCCGAATCTCTGCGGTGGCCGTCGCCGAAGGCGCTCCCGGGCCCTTGTGGCCCGCTCGGACCCCGTCCAGGGCCGCGGCAAGCTTGCCCGGATCATGTAAAGGTGTACCAGGTCTGGCCACGTCGGCGAAGTGGACCTCGGCTTGTAGCAGCGTTGCGGTGCGGCGCAGTTGCTCCCGTTCCTGCTCGCTCGGCACTCGTTCGGCGTCGATGATGATGTCGTGGACGGTGAACCCGGGTGCGTGCTGGGCCAGCACGTGCAGATGACGCTCCACTGAGAAGCCGGCCGTCTCCCCTGGCTCGGCCACCAAGTTGAGCACCAGGGCACGGCGGGCCGTGGTGGCCCGCAACGCCGCGGCAAGCCCTGGCACCAGCACATGCGGGATCACGCTGGTGAACCAGGACCCGGGCCCCAGCACCACCAGGTCGGCGGCCATGATGGCGTCGACGGCCTGCCGGGTCGCTGGCGGGTTGGCGGGATGCAGCCGAACCCGCCGGACCTTGCCTGGTGTGGTCGCGATCGCCACCTGACCGCGGATCAGCCGGAACATCCGCGGGTCAGCATCCAGGCCGGACACGTCGGCCTCGATCTGCAGCGCGATCGGGCACATCGGCAGCACCCTGCCATTGACGCCGAGGATGCGTCCGAGCTCGTCGAGGGCGGCGACCGGATCGGCCAGCACCTCGTTGAGGCCGGCAAGCATCAGGTTGCCGATCGGATGTCCGGCCAGGGCGCCATTGCCGCCCAGTCGATGCTGCAGGATGGTCGCCCACAGCCGCCCATGCGGACTGTCAGATGCCAACGCCGCCAAGGCCATCCGTAAATCGCCCGGCGGCACCACGTCGAGTTCGCTGCGCAGCCGGCCCGAGGATCCGCCGTCATCGGCGACGGTCACCACAGCGGTGACGTGGGGAGTCAGCCGGCGGGCTGCAGACAGCGTGGCGTACAAGCCGTGTCCGCCGCCTAGCGCAACAATGCCTTCGCTCATTCGCGACCCAGATCCCGATGCAGCACCCGCACCGACAGTTGCGCATTGCCCCCGAGCCGCTGCGTCAATGCCTCGGCGATCGCAACGCTGCGATGCTTACCCCCGGTGCAGCCGATGGCGACCGTCATATAGCGCTTGCCCTCCCGGCGGTAGCCGTCGACAACCAAGGACAGCAATCGATGGTAAGCGCCGAGGAACTCAGCCGCGCCGGGTTGGCCCAACACGTAATCACGCACCGCCGGATGTTGGCCGGTCAGTGGACGCAATTCGTCGACCCAGTGCGGGTTCGGCAAAAATCGCACGTCCATCACCATGTCGGCGTCCATCGGCAGGCCGTACTTGAAGCCGAAGGACTCGACGGTGACGCTGGTGGACGCGCCGGCATCGCCACCGAAGGCACGCTCGATGCTTTCCCTCAAGCCCCGCACCGACAGTGTCGACGTATCGATGATCAGGTCGGCGGTGGCGCGCACCGGAGCCAGCATCCTGCGCTCAGTGGCAATGCCCTCGGCCAACGTCTGCGCGCCTTGCAGCGGGTGGCTGCGGCGATTCTGTTCGTAGCGGCGCACCAACATGTCGTCGGATGCCTCCATGAACACCACGCGCGGGGTGATGTTGCGGGTGGCCAGTTCAGTGCGCACCGAGTCCAAATCGCCGGTGAATCCGCGCGACCGCACGTCCATCACCACCGCCAGCTGGGTGATCCGCGATCCGGCCGCCAACCCGAAATCGACCATACGGGTGATCAGCTGGGGTGGCAGGTTGTCGGCCACATACCAGCCGAGGTCCTCGAGCACCTTGGCCGCAGTACCCCGCCCGGCCCCCGATAATCCGGTCACCAGAACGACGTCGATACCGGCTGCGGCTTCACCCGGAGGGCTGTCGGCGAGCTCCGCGTGCATGGGCCTCTTCTCGGTGTCCCCCCCGTGACTCGTCATCCCGTGGCTCCGGGTTGCTCGGGTCGCAGCGCCTCGAGGACGGCCGTGGCGGTGGCCACGCCGATACCCGGAACGGCAGTGATCTGGTCGACGGTGGCCTCCTTGAGGCGAGCTATCGATCCGAAATGGGTTACCAGCGCCTTGCGACGATGTTCTCCCAATCCTGGCACCGAATCCAGCACCGATGCCGTCATTCGCTTGGATCGCTTGCTGCGATGGTAGGTGATAGCGAACCGATGCGCCTCGTCACGCACCCGCTGCAGCAAATAGAGCCCCTCGCTGTTGCGCGGCATGATGATGGGGTCCGGCTCGGACGGCACCCACACTTCTTCCAGCCGTTTGGCCAGGCCGATCACCGCGACATCGGTGATACCGAGCTCGTCGAGCACGGCGCTGGCCGCGTTGACTTGCGGCGCACCGCCGTCGACGACGTACAGATTGGGCGGGTAGGCGAACCGGCGTGATTTCCCTTCCGGGGAAAGCATATTCGGATCGTTCTGGTCGCTCAGGTGCCGCAGGAACCGGCGGCGGGTCACCTCAGCAATGGAGGCGACGTCGTCGGAGTGTCCCTGCCCGGCGGCTTCCCGGATCCCGAAGTGGCGGTAGTCCGATTTGCGCGGCAGGCCGTCCTCGAACACCACCAACGAGCCCACCACGTCGGTGCCCTGCACGTGGCTTACATCGACGCACTCGATGCGCAGTGGCGCATCGGCCAAACCTAGGGCTTCCTGAATATTCTGCAGCGCAGCCGATCTGGCGTTGAAGTCGCCGGCCCGCTTCAATTTGTGTTGCTGCAGTGCCTCTTTCGCATTGCGCTGCACGGTTTCGGCCAGCGCCCGCTTATCGCCGCGCCGCGGCACCCGCAACGCGACCCGGGAGCCGCGCAGACCGGACAGCCAGCTGGCAAGCTCGTCGGCATTGGACGGCAGACACGGCACCAGCACCTCGCGGGGAACCGGGTTGGCGGATTCGTCGGCGGCGCCGCCTAGTTCTGCCTGCTCGCCGTAGAACTGCGTCAGGAACTGCTCGACCAACTGCTCTTCGCCGGAATCGCCTGGGTCGCCGGACTTTTCGACAATCCAGCCGCGCTGGCCGCGAACCCGGCCGCCGCGAACGTGGAACACTTGCACCGCCGCTTCGAGCTCATCGTCGGCGAAGGCGACCACGTCAGCGTCGGTACCGTCGCCGAGCACCACGGCCTGCTTCTCCATAGCCCGCTTCAGCGCGGACAGGTCGTCACGCAGCCGCGCGGCCCGCTCGAAATCGAGTTGCTCGGCCGCGGCGTTCATCTGCTGCTCCAATTCGCGGGCAAACCGATCGGTTTTGCCGGACAGGAAGTCGCAAAAGTCTTCCACGATTTGGCGATGCTGCTCGGCGCTGGCCCTGCCAATACACGGCGCTGAGCATTTGTCGATGTAGCCGAGCAGACATGGACGGTCGATCTGCTTGTGCCGCTTGAACACTCCAGCAGAACACGTTCGCGCCGGAAAGACCCGGGTGAGCAGATCCAGCGTTTCCCGGATCGCCCAGGCATGTGAGTACGGCCCGAAATAGCGCACACCCTTGCGGCGTGGGCCGCGATAGACCATCAGCCGGGGGAACTCTTCGTCGAGGGTGACGGCCAGCACCGGATAGGACTTGTCGTCGCGGTAGCGGACATTGAAGCGCGGATCGAACTCCTTGATCCAGTTGTATTCCAGCTGCAACGCCTCGACTTCGGTGTTGACCACCGTCCACTCGACCTTGGCCGCGGTGGTCACCATCTGCCGGGTTCGCGGGTGCAGGCTGGCGACGTCGGCAAAGTATGACGTCAGCCGGCTACGCAGGCTCTTGGCCTTGCCGACGTAAATGACTCGCCCGTGCTGGTCCCGGAATCGGTAGACGCCCGGCTCGACCGGGATGGACCCGGGCGCGGGGCGATAGGTCGCGGGATCTGGCACGTATCCAGGCTAGTAGCCGCTAAAAGGGCGGTGGCTCGTTGGGATCGGGTGTCGTGTTCTGAGTGTCGGCCGCGGCTGCGACGACTTGGACTTCGGCTAATTCGCGGCTTCGGCAGTTGCGTCTGCGTTCTGCGTTGATGCGAGTCGCGCGGTTTTGGGTCCGGGTGCGGGTGCGGACAGGCATCAGCGCGTCGCGGCTCCCGCAATGAATGTCGATCGTGGGGAGGACCGGTGGCAGCTCGGCGGTGGGCGCGCACAGGCTCGGGAATAGCAGCGCGCTGCCCGGAGTGGTCACGTAGGTGTGTCCGTCGGGAAGAACCCAGATCAGTGTCCCATCGGGTAGCTGCTTGTCGCGCCAGCCCCAGAACGTCTTCAGCAGGTGATGTTTCCTACATAGGCATTTCAAGTTCGACGGGTACGTGCGGCCACCGTCGGCGTACGGAATGGTGTGATCGAGGTCGCACTCGGTCGCCGGCTGGTCGCAGCCTGGCGCCCGGCAGGTCAGATCCCGGCACCGCACGAAGTCGGCGAGTTTGGCCGACGGCGTGTATTCCGCCTCGGGGGCATCGACCGGCCGGATCAGCGGCTGCAGCCTGGCGGACTCGGCCAGCTCGGCGACCAACTCTGCGGGGATAAGCCCCTCGGCGTCTGCCAACACACCCGGCGTAGTCCCGGTGCCATCGACGCTGGCCTGCTCGGCGATCACGTGGATCACCACATTGCTCCGGCGCGACGGGGCTGCCGCGGCGCAGTCGACGGACCCGCAGCCGCACACCAGCCGGTCAGCGCCCGCGGCCAGCGCACCCAGCGCATCGGCGCGACGCTGCTCGCGGGTGCGCAGATCAGCGTCGCACACGGTGGCCGCAAGCTCGTCGAGCCGGCGATCCAGGGCTCGCCCGGCAGTGGCAAAAATACTTCCAGTCACCGCGGCCATACCTGACTCAGCGGCGCCGATGTCAACAAACCGGTCGTTGGCCGCCTCGGCGGCCCGGCGCACCGCGTCGCGATCGACCTTTGCGACGACTTGGTCTACCGCCGCGACCAGTCGGCCTCGCGTTATCGACGGGTATCGCGACACCAGCACCGCCAGCTGGGCGTCCACCTTCGCCAGCGCGTCGGCATCGGTGATCAAATCGGTGCGAAACACGATGGTCTGGAACGCGCGATAGTCGATGTCACCGGCCTGGAACGCCTTTCCCAACTCCGGTAGCCGGTCCCGCATCGCCATCGCGTAACGCAGGTAGCTCGATCCCATTGCCACGCTGATCCGCAGCGCGGCCGCTACCTGCGCGGCCACCGCGTCCCACGTGTCCATGGCCCAGTGTTCGCACTCCCCGGAATCGCGGCAGCGCAGCACGAACAACTCGCCGATGGCCACCAGCCGCTCAGCGGCGGCCCGCGCCTCCGTCCGCGCGGCGTCGCGCACCCGCCCCAGTAGCGCCGCCGACTCCGGCGTCGGTCGGGACGCATACCATGATCCGAACATACGTGGCGCTCCACGGGTTTTCGTGGGCGCCTTTGTGCTGATCAGCGGTGGTTTTTGTTGTGGCTTAAGGCTGTCGGCTTTTCGCGGATGAAATGAGGGACGCGCACGGGGTGTGGCTCTAGGTTTCGGGGTTACCACACCAACCTCAACCTGGAGGACGACCCGCGTGCGCGTCAGTACTGCATTTAACCGTCTGCTGCAGATCCCCGGGGCGTGGGTGACCGATGTCGTCATCGGTGAGCGCGACGTCGGAGTCACCCTGCGCCCGCGCGCCCGGCTGCTGACCTGCCCATGCGGGATGCTCAGCAGGTCGGCCTACGACCGGCGGCGACGCCGCTGGCGGCACCTGGACCTGGGCCGGCATCGGTTGTGGCTGGTCTATGAGATCCGCCGGGTGGATTGCCCGGACTGCGGGGTGCGCACCGAGGAGTTGCCCTGGGCGCGCCCGGGGGCACGGCATACCCGCGATTTCGAGGACATGGTGCTGTGGCTGGCCCAGCGCACCGACCGCACCTCGGTGGCCACCCTGATGCGTTGCGGCTGGGAAACCGTCACCGCGATCATCAACCGCGGGGTGGCCGAGCTGCTCGACGCACGTCGGCTCGAGGCGCTGTATCGGATCGGTGTCGATGAGGTCTGCTACCGCCACCCGCACCGCTACCTGACCGTCGTCGGTGATCACGACACCGGCACCGTCATCGACATCCAGCCCGGACGCAGCGAGGAATCATTGGCGAATTTCTATCAATCCCAACCGGATTCGATCTTGTCAGGTATCGAGGTGGTCAGCATGGATGTCTCCAAGGCCTATAGCAGCGCCACCCGCACCCATGCTCCCCAAGCGGTTATCTGTTATGACCCGTTCCACATCATGCAATGGGTCAACCGGGCCTTGGACCGGGTGTATGCCGAGGCCGCCACCGGGCCCGGCCGAGCCTCGATGAGCACCCCAGACTGGAAGGCCACCCGTTGGGCGCTACGCACCGGAGAGAACAACCTCACCGACGACAAACGCACCCTGGTCAACCAGATCGCGCGCACCAACCGCCGCATCGGCCGCGCCTGGACACTCAAAGAGCAACTGCGCGACGTCTACCGCCTCGATCACCCACCCGGCGGTACCCGCCAGTATCTGCGCCGCTGGATCACCACGGCCAAACGTAGCCGCATCAACGCCTTCGTTCACCTGGCCAAGCGCCTCGAGGTCTACTTCGAAGAAGTCACCACCGCTATCGAACTGGGCATCTCCAACGCCCTCATCGAAGGCATCAACGCCAAAATCCGACTCATCAACGCCCGCGGCTACGGACACCACTCAGCCCAAACACTGACCTCGATGATCTACCTCTGCCTCGGCGGACTGCAGGTCAAGCTACCCACAACAACCTGAGGAGCCGCACATACGTTCGACAATAGCAGACTCCAGTGACACTGCCCGAGGGCTCGTCAGGCGGTCCGGCCGTCTATTTGCGCCCGTCGCCCACACATGCCCCGCCATCGAGCGATCGTGCAGCGCTCAGCTTGTGCGCAGGTCCGGCCGATATCGCGCCAGCAACCACCGCACGGTGTCCATGGCGTCCACGGCTCGGTCCTTATCGACAGCCTGGATCGCCATCACCGGGATGTACTCGTCGTCGGGCAAGTCGATTCGCGCCCAGCGGCTACCCGCCGGAAACGACACACCGACCACCTCCGACCAGCGGACCAGCCTGTAGCCCAACAGATTACGCACCGCAAGCCCGGCCGGCCCCACCCGCAGCCGGGGCCGCGCGAACAACAGCACGACGCCGGCAATGACCATACCCAGACCGGCCATCGCTACCTGGTCGGAGGTCTGGAAGATCACCCCGCTGGACCTGATCTTGAGCAGCAAGCCCACCACAATGTGCGCCGCAGCGATCAGAAACGCTGCGGCATAGACAAATATCGGTGTCCGGTGCGGACGCAGCTCGACATCCCAGACCTCGTGGTTCGGTGGCGGCGTCACGAGCTAGCGCGCAGGTCACGCAAGGTCAGCGCGGCAGTCAGGGCAGCCGCGGTCGCCTGGGCTCCCTTGTCCTCGGTCGAGGTCGGAAGCCCGGCCCGATCCAGTGCCTGCTCCTCGGTGTTGGTGGTCAGCACCCCGTTGGCAACCGGCGTCACAGCATCCAGTGCGACCCGGGTAAGGCCCTGGGTTACCGCATCGCAGACATAGTCGAAATGTGGTGTTGCACCTCGTATTACGACGCCCAAGGCGACGACGGCATCGTGGCTGCGGACGAGCTCCTGCGCCACTACCGGGATCTCGATCGCACCGATCACGCGGACCACTGTCGGGTTGTCGATGCCTGACTCGGCAGCTACTCTGCGGGCGCCGGCCAGCAACGCATCGCAGATCTTGCTATGCCAGCTGCTTGCGACGATAGCGAGCCGCAGACCGGACGCATCAAGCGCCGGTACCTCCGGCACACCGGCGCCACCGCTCACAAAGCACCACCGAATTCTCCTGGCAAATGGATGGATTCGTGAAAGTCGTCCAGTCCGGCCAGGTCGTGGCCCATCTTGTCGCGTTTGGTCATCAGGTAGCGGATGTTCTCCGCGTTGGCCCGCACCGGAAGTGGCACCCGCTCGATGATGTGAAGTCCGTATCCGTCCAGCCCGACCCGCTTGGCCGGGTTGTTGGTCAGCAGCCGCATCGAGCGGACCCCGAGATCGACGAGGATCTGCGCGCCGATTCCGTAATCCCTTGCATCGGCGGGTAATCCGAGCTTGAGGTTGGCGTCCACGGTATCGGCGCCGGCGTCCTGCAGCTGGTAGGCCTGGAGTTTGTGCATCAGGCCGATGCCGCGGCCCTCGTGGCCGCGCATATACAGCACCACGCCGCGCCCCTCCCGCGCAACCATCGCCATCGCGGCATCGAGCTGCGGCCCGCAGTCGCAACGGCGCGAGCCGAACACGTCACCGGTCAGGCACTCGGAGTGCACGCGGACCAACACGTCGTCGCCGTCGCCGTTCGGTCCGGCGATATCGCCACGAACCAAAGCCACATGTTCAACATCCTCATAGATGCTGGCGTAGCCGATGGCGCGAAACTCCCCGTGACGAGTCGGGATCCGGGCTTCGGCGATCCGCTCGATGTGCTTCTCGTGTTTGCGCCGCCATTCGATCAGGTCGGCAATGGTGATCAGCGCGAGACCGTGCTCGTCGGCGAAGACCCGCAACTCATCGGTCTGGGCCATCGAGCCTTCGTCCTTCTGACTGACGATCTCGCAAATCGCACCAGCGGGTTGCAGCCCCGCCATCCGGGCGAGGTCGACGGCGGCCTCGGTGTGGCCGGGGCGGCGCAGCACGCCGCCGTCCTTGGCGCGCAACGGAACCACGTGACCGGGGCGGGTGAAATCGTCGGCGACGCTGGTGGGATCGGCCAGTAACCGCATCGTGGTAGCCCGATCGGAAGCCGAAATCCCAGTGCCGACACCATTTCTTGCATCAACGGTAACGGTGTAGGCGGTGCCGTGTTTGTCTTGGTTTACCGCATACATGGGCAGCAGGCCCAGCCGGTCGCAGATCGCGCCGTCCAGCGGTACGCACAAGTATCCCGAGGTGTAGCGGACCATGAAGGCCACCATCTCCGGTGTTGCCTTTTCGGCGGCGAAGATCAGGTCACCTTCGTTCTCGCGGTCCTCGTCATCGATGACGATGACGGCCTTACCGGCCGCAATGTCGGCAACCGCCCTCTCGACGGAGTCCAACCTCGTCATCTTTGCTACCTTGCCGTTCCCGCCCGGAGGCGGCAACACTGTCAAAACGGCTCACACGAGAAGCCCACGTGTTGCATTCAGTATGAACTACGGCGGCCCCGCGGTTATTGCCACGACTTTTCAGGGAGACAGTTGATCCGGCACGCCGCGCCGATCAGGCGTTCGGCTCGGCCGTCCGGCGGGGGACCTCTTCCTGTGACTTCAAGCGCCCGCAAACAGGACGCCGCCATCAAAAACTGCTTGCCCAGCTAGCACCGGCAACCGCGCGACATATTCGGCGATCGAGGATCGCCCGATGGTGTACCCGACGAGGGAAAATGCGGTCGCGAGAGGGCGGTATCGCCGGGCAATATAAGCCGCACGTAGGCCCCAGCTAAGAACCGCGTTTGAGGTTCAGACAAAACGATGGAAGGCGTTTCGGGCCCATTCTTAAAGAGGAATTTTCGGGGCATGTATACCAACACGCAAACAAAACCGTGGCTTCGCCTGATCACTGGCGGGCTGGCGGCTGGTGGCCTGGCCTTGTCCACTCTCGGACTGGCCTCGGGCGTCGCCCAGGCGGCGCCGTCCCCCGCACCCACGTATCACTATCACTGGTGCCCGGGCGAACAGTGGAACCCAAGCTGGGGCAATAACTGGGACTGGAATAACTGCCACGACTGGGACGACAACGCCGGCCCGGGCCGGTTGGGGACCACCCCCGCCGTGGGCGCCTTGGGCTCACCCCGTGTGGAACCCCGGTACGAATGGTTGGGGGTTCTGGAATGACGGAAGGTGGAACCAGCTCTAACCCGGCGCGGACCGGATAAACATCTGATTTGAAGGCAGGCCGCTGCGACGACACGACACCGCCGCTGTCAGCGGCCTGCTTTCGGTCGGCTGGTTACGACCTCCGCGATGTCTAATGCGCCATCAACCGCTCGACGTATTTGGCGATAACGTCGACTTCGAGGTTCACCTGCGTTCCGACCGGAGTACGGCCCAAGGTTGTCAGTTCCCGGGTCGTCGGAATCAGCGAGACCTCGAACCAGTCCTGCGGTTCAGCGCCAAGGCCGGAGACCGTCAGGGAAATCCCGTCGACGGTGATCGACCCCTTCTCGACGACGTAGCGGGCCACCGCCGCGGGTACCTCGATCCGCACCACCTCCCAGTGCTCCGAGGGGGTGCGGGCCACCACCTGGCCGGTGCCGTCTACATGCCCCTGCACGATGTGCCCGCCCAGCCGGCTGTTGAGGGCCGCAGCGCGCTCCAGGTTTACCCGGCTGCCGACCTGCAATCCGCCCAGGTTGGACCGGTCCAGGGTCTCGGCCATCACGTCGGCGGTGAATTGGCCGTCGGCCAGCAGCTCGACGATCGTCAGGCACACGCCGTTGACCGCAATCGAATCGCCGTGGCCGGCGTCGGCGGTGACGATAGGTCCGCGGATGGTCAGGCGTGCGGCATCCGCGAGGACGTCCCGGCCGGTCACCTCTCCGAGTTCCTCGACAATTCCGGTGAACATTCCACCAGGTTAATTGGCCACGGGCCCCGCGTTTTCCAGGCCGCTCACCACCACCCTCTACGATGCAGGGTATGCAGACCCGCCGCCGTTTACCGGCCGTCCTCGCATCCCTGACCATCGCCACCGCCTTGATCGCCGGCTGTTCGTCGGGCTCGAAGCAGAGCAGCGCACCCCTACCCGATGCCACGACCTTGGTCAAGCAATCCGCCGACACCACCAAGAACGTCAAGAGCGTGCATCTGGTGTTGTCGGTCCAAGGCAAGGTTCCTGGGCTGCCCATCAAAACGCTGAACGGCGACCTCACCAACAGCCCCAGCACCGCCGCGTCGGGCAATGTCCAGCTGAACTTGGCGGGCTCTGAAATCGACGCCAACTTCGTGGTCTACGACTCGGTGCTGTATGCCACGCTCACCCCGAACAAATGGAGCGATTTCGGTAAGGCCTCCGACATCTACGACGTCTCGGCGATCCTGAATCCGGACACCGGCCTGGCCAACGTGCTGTCGAACTTCAGCAACGCCAAGGCCGAGGGCCGCGAAACAATCAACGGGCAGAGCACGATCCGCATCAGCGGAAATGTCTCAGCCGACGCGGTGAATAAGATTGCGCCGCCTTTCAATGCGACGCAGCCCGTGCCGAGCACCGTCTGGATTCAGGAGACCGGCGACCACGAGCTGGTCCAGGCCAGCCTGCAAAAGAGTTCGGGCAATTCCGTCCAGATGACCTTGTCCAACTGGAACCAGCCGGTCCAGGTCACCAAGCCTCCGGTGAGCTAGCTGATGAGCATGCAGGCAGGACGCCGAGTCGCGATCAGCGCGGGCAGCCTCGCAGTACTGCTGGGCGCCCTTGACACCTATGTCGTCGTCACGATCATGCGCGACATCATGCGTGATGTTCATATCCCGATTAACCAACTGCAGCGCATTACCTGGATCGTCACGATGTACCTGCTGGGCTACATCGCCGCCATGCCGCTGCTGGGCCGGGCGTCCGACCGGTTCGGCCGCAAGCTGCTGCTGCAGGCCAGCCTGGCCCTGTTCATGGTCGGCTCGGTGGTCACGGCGCTGGCCGGGCATTTCGGCGATTTCCATATGCTGATCGCCGGCCGGACCATCCAGGGCGTGGCCAGCGGTGCCTTGTTGCCGGTCACGCTTGCCTTGGGTGCCGATTTGTGGGCACAACGCAACCGCGCCGGCATACTCGGCGGTATCGGCGCCGCGCAGGAGCTCGGCAGCGTGCTCGGCCCGCTCTACGGCATCTTCATCGTCTGGTTGTTCAGCGATTGGCGATATGTGTTCTGGATCAACGTCCCGCTGACCCTGATCGCCATGACGATGATCCAGTTCAGCCTGCCGTCGCACGACCGCACCGACAAGCCGGAGAAGGTTGACCTGGTCGGTGGTGTGCTGCTGGCTATCGCGCTGGGTCTCGCGGTCATCGGACTGTACAACCCCCAACCCGACGGCAAACATGTGCTGCCGAGCTATGGGATGCCCATGCTGGCTGGGGCCATCGTTGCCGCGGTGGCATTCGCGGTCTGGGAGCGCCTCGCGCGCACCCGCCTGATCGAACCGGCCGGGGTGCACTTCCGGCCGTTCCTGTCCGCGCTGGGCGCATCGGTCGCCGCGGGCGCGGCGCTGATGGTGACGCTGGTCGACGTGGAGTTGTTCGGCCAGGGCGTGCTGGAAATGGACCAGGCCCAGGCGGCCGGGATGCTGCTGTGGTTCCTGATCGCGTTGCCGATCGGGGCGTTGATAGGCGGGTGGATCGCCACCAGGGTTGGCGACCGCGCGGTGACCTTCATCGGGCTGCTCATCGCTGCCGGTGGTTATTGGCTGATTTCGTACTGGCCGGTGGACCTGTTGGCCTATCGGCACAATATCTTCGGATTGTTCACGGTGCCCGCGATGCACTCCGACCTGCTGGTGGCCGGTCTGGGGCTTGGCCTGGTGATCGGGCCATTGTCGTCGGCCACCCTGCGGGTTGTTCCGGCGGCGCAACATGGCATCGCCTCAGCGGCGGTGGTGGTGGCTCGGATGACCGGCATGTTGATCGGCGTAGCGGCGCTGAGCGCCTGGGGGCTGTACCGGTTCAACCAGATCGTGGCGGGGTTGTCAGCGTCGGTCCCCCCCAACGCTAGCCTGCTGGAACGAGTGCACGCGCAGGGACAGATGTACCTGAAGGCATTCGCGCAGATGTACGGCGAGATCTTCTGGGTCACCGCGTGGGTCTGTGTGGTGGGGGCGCTGCTGGGTCTGCTGATCGGCGGCCGCAAGGAACACGCCGACGAACCAGAAGTCCCTGAGCAGCAGGCTGTCGCACTAGGTTGAGCGCTAGCCGCTGCGCGGCACCAGGCTGAGCACCAGATCCGGGCCGGCCCGGTCGATGCCATCGAACTGCCAACGCAACGCCCGCGCAATGGTGGGCACCCCCACGTCGTCGACTGCGGTGACGGGGCCACCCAGCAGGATCGGCGCGATGTAGGCCAGGATGCGATTGATCGCCCCGGCCCGCAGGAAGGCACCGGCCAGGGTGGGGCCACCCTCCAGCAGTACATCGGTGCGGTCTGAGAGCGCCTTGAGCACCTCCATGGGATCATGGGTACGAATCACCATGGTGCGCGAATCGTCGTTGAGAACCTTTGCTTCCGGCGGTATTTCGCGCATACCCACCACAACGCGCAGCGGTTGCCGCTCCGCCAGCGAGCCGTCGGCCAGCCGGGCGGTCAACGCGGGGTCATCAGCCAGCACCGTGCCAGTGCCGACCACGATCGCGTCGGCGGCGGCGCGGCGACGATGCAGGTCTAAGCGTGAGGCCTCGCTGGAGATCCACTGGCTGGAGCCGTCGGAGGCGGCGCTGCGCCCATCGACGCTGCTGGCGTACTTCCATGTCACGTGCGGCAGCCCGGTCCGTTGCTTGTGCAACCACTCTCGCAACGGTCCGGCGGCCACTTGATCGGCCAGCACGCCGGACTTCACATGCACGCCCGCTGCCTCCAGCCGGGCCGCGCCACCGGCGGCCATCGGATTCGGGTCGGAGACGGCATAAACCACCGTCTCTACCTTCGCTTCGAGAAGGGCGTTCACGCACGGCGGAGTTTTGCCGTAGTGGTTGCACGGCTCGAGGGTGACCACTGCGGTGCCGCCGGCCGCCAAACCGCCGGCCCTACGCAGCGCCACCACCTCGGCGTGGTCGCTGCCGGCCGGCCCGGTCCCGCCGACGCCGACAACCCGACCGTCGGGGGCCAAAATGACCGCTCCGACCGGCGGATTCGGATACGTGGTGCCCTTGACCAGGTAGGAGTGTTCGATCGCCAAGCGCATCGCAGCGTCGAGGCTGTTGACCGACTGAACACTCATCGGCGCAGGCGCGCCGACGCCGCGGCAGCTTGCCGGCGCAGACGTTCGACCGCAGCCGCCGGATCGTCGGTGTGGTAGACCGCCGTACCCGCGACGAAGCAGTCGACCCCGGCCTCAGCCGCCTGCTCCACGGTGTCGTTGTTGATGCCGCCGTCGATCTCCACAAGGATGGTCAACTCGGTAGCGTCGATGAACCGGCGGGCGGTGCGCACCTTGGACAGCACTCCGGGGATGAACGACTGACCGCCGAATCCCGGATCCACCGACATGATCAACAAAGTGTCGATCTCATGCAGGATCCCCAGGTACTGCTCTATCGGTGTTTGGGGCTTGACGCCGAGTCCCGCTCTCGCGCCCGCGGCCCGGATATCACGGGCCACCCCCACCGGATCTTCGGTGGCCTCCGCATGAAAAGTGACGTTGTAGGCGCCGGCCTCGGCATACCGGTGCGCCCACCGGTCGGGATTGTCGATCATCAGGTGACAATCCATCGGAATGCTGGTGTGCGCCTTGAGGCTCTCCACCACGGGCAGTCCGATGGTCAGGTTCGGCACGAAATGGGCGTCCATCACGTCGACGTGCAGCCAGTCGGCGCCGTCTACCGCGGCGGCCGCGTCGGCCAGCCGGGCGAAATCAGCCGACAAGATCGACGGCGCGATCAGCGGCCTACCGGTGTTGCCAGGCATGCGGCCAGCCTACTGAGCCTCGCGGCCCGGCTCACACCAGGCGGCGCAGCGCGGCGGCGAACATGGCGTCGGTGCCGTGTCGATGTGGCCAGAGCTGCGCGTAGGGACCCTCCCCCAGGCCCTCATGGACGGGCTCCAACAGCGGCCGGGTATCCAGCGCGCACACCGGATGACGGCGCAGTGCGTCGGCGACCACGCCTGAGGTTTCAGCCAGGTGCGGCGAACAGGTCGCATACAGCACCACACCACCGGGCCGGGTCAGCGCGATCGCGGCGGCCAGCAGCTCGCGTTGCAGCTTGGCCAGCGCCGGCACGTCGGCCGGCTGCCGCCGCCAGCGGGCCTCCGGCCGACGGCGCAATGCGCCCAAACCGGTACAGGGGGCGTCGACGAGCACCCGGTCGAAGCCCGGGTCGAGACCGGTATGGCGCCCGTCGACCCGCAGCACGTCGACCGGCAATCCGCGGGTGTTCTCGGCTACCAGGTCGGCGCGACGCGGCGACGGCTCTACCGCCGTGACCCGAGCCCCGGATTCTGGGTGCTGGTCCAAGCCCAGCGCGGCCAGCAGTGCGGTCTTACCGCCCGGCCCCGAGCACAGGTCAAGCCACCGCCCGGTGTCGCCGTCGACCGGTGCCAGCGCCAGCGCGCGGGCCACCAACTGGCTGCCCTCGTCCTGGACCAGCGCGGTGCCGTCGCGCACCGGTGCCAGCTGTCCGGGATCCCCGCCCGGCAGGTACACCGCATACGGCGAATAACGGCCGACGGTGCCACCCACCGCATCGGCCAGTTCGGCGGCGGTCAGCACTCCCGGGCGGGCTGCTAAGTGCACCTGGGGCCGTTTGTCGTCGCTGGCCAATACCGCGTCGAGCTCACCAGCGGCCGCGCCCAGCGCATCGGCGAAGGCCTGGGCGATCCAGCGTGGGTGGGCGCGCACGAACGCGGCATGCCCGATCGGATCTCGCAATGGGTCGGGAGCCAGCTCGTCGACCCAGGATTTCTCGTCGCGCCCGGCGATGGTTCGCAGCACACCGTTGACGAAACCCGCTCGCGCCGAATCGAATTCGATTCCGGCCTGTTCGACTGTGGTGGACACCGCGGCGTGCGCGTCGACCCGGGTGCGCAGCAGCTGGTACGTGCCAAGCCGGAGCAGGTCAAGCAGCACCGGATTGATCGCTTCCGTCGGACGTCCGGCCGCCGCACCGATGATCGCGTCGAGCAGGCCCCGGGTACGGCAGGTACCGTAGGTCAGCTCGGTGGCGAACGCGGCGTCGCGGCCGCTGATTCCGCGTTCGCGCAGCAGCGCTGGCAGGGCCAGGTTCGCGTACGCATCGCGCTCGCTGACGGCCCGAAGCACCTCGAACGCGGCGGCACGCGCCGGGTCCAGCGGCCGGCGCCGCTGCTTTCGTGGTTTGGGGCTCATGATGCCCGTGCGGCGGGGTCGAGCCGGGCGCCCCGCGCCCAGTCGACAGCGTTCATGAGTTTCTTTCCGGGCGACTGAATCTGGCCCAGCCGCACCGGCTCCGAGCCGGTGCCGATCCACACACTTTTGCGGTCTACGTGAATAGCACCGGGCGGCAAGGGTTTTGGCGGCCCGGGCAGCTCAGCGGTGCCGTCGATATGCACCGGTCCGAGTTTGACTCGCAGGTCACCGATCAGCGTCCAGGCACCCGGGTTGGGCGTGACGGCGCGGATACGACGCTCCACCACCGGTGCCGGCAGGTCCCAGCGCACCCGGGCCTGCTCGACGGTGATCTTCGGCGCCATGCTGACCCCATCGTTCGGTTGCGGTCGCGGCGTCAGCGTTCCGTCGGCGATGCCGTCCAGCGTCGTGGACAACAACGCCGCACCCGAAAGGGCCAGTCGCTCAAGCAGATCGCCCGCGGTATCGGTCGGTCGGATCGTCTCGGTGACGACACCGTAGATCGGTCCGGAGTCCAGGCTCGGCTCGATCTGGAATGTGGTCGCCCCGGTGATGGTGTCCCCTGCGGCGATCGCGGCCTGCACCGGTGCCGCGCCGCGCCAGGCGGGCAGCAGCGAGAAGTGCAGGTTGATCCAGCCGTGCGGGGGCACCGCGAGCAGGGCGTCGCCCAGCAGCGCGCCATAGGCCACCACCGCGCAACATTGCGGTGCCAACTCCGACAGTTCGGCCACGAACTCTGCCGAGTTCGGACGCGATGGCCGCAACAACGGAATGCCTCGGTCGAGCGCCTCGCGGGCCACCGGCGAGGGCTCCGGCTTGCCCCGACGGCCGGATGCGGCGTCGGGTCGGGTCAGCACGGCGGCCACCTCGTGACGGGGTGAGTCGATGAGGCGACGCAGCGCGGGCAGCGCGGCTTCGGGGGTGCCGGCGAAGACGAGACGCACGGGCACAGTCTAAGAAGCGATCGATCCCCGCCTGACATGCCGACCGGCGCCAAATGGCGCGCGTACACTGTTTCTGATACATACTATTTCTGGCGCTCATGATCGGAGGGTTTGAACCGCACTGCCGTGCTAACGACGACGAGGTCGAGTAGGCAGCCCTTTCCTTACATCTCCAAGGAGGTCTGATGACACTCGACACCACCATCTGCGACGACCACACGCTGGCGGCCACGCATCGGGGGATTTGGGCGCTGGGTGACTACGCCCTGATGGCCGAGGAAGTGATGGCCCCACTGGGGCCAGTCCTGGTCGCCGCCACGGGTATCGAACCGGGCGTTCGGGTACTCGACGTCGCCGCCGGCTCGGGCAATATCTCGCTTCCCGCCGCCGCGACAGGCGCCGACGTCGTTTCCACCGACCTCACACCCGAGCTGCTGCAGCGGTCCCAAGCCAGGGCCGCAGCACAGGGGTTGACACTCGACTACCGGGAAGCCAATGCGCACGCGCTGCCGTTTGGCGACGGCGAGTTCGACACGGTGATATCGGCGATCGGCGTGCAGTTCGCGCCAGACCATCAGCGCGCCGCCGACGAGCTGGTCCGAGTCTGCCGGCCGTGCGGGACGATCGGCGTGATCAGCTGGACCCCAGAAGGATTCTTCGGCCGGATGCTGGCCGCCATCAGGCCATACCGGCCGAGCCTGTCGCCGGCTGTACCCCCAGCAGCGCTGTGGGGACGCGAAGGCTACATCGCCGGGCTGCTGGGCGATCGAGTCGGTCGCGTCACAACGCTGCGGGGCATGTTGGAGGTCAACCGGTTCAAGAGCGCCGAGGCCGTGCACACCTACTTCAAGAATCATTACGGCCCGACGATCGAGGCTTACGCCAACATCAGCCACAATCGGGTGTTGGCCGCCGAGATCGACGCCCAACTTGTGGAACTCGCGCAGCAATACCTGGCCGGCGGCGCCATGCAATGGGAGTACCTGCTGGTCACCGCAGAAAAACGATGAGTCAGGCCCGTGCCGGGCCGCCCCCCAGCCCGGCACGGGACCACGACGACTACAAATCGATCTCTGCGTCTAGGTGGACGTCGGGCTCACCGCCGGCGGCGGTGAACGCCGTCAGAGCCCGCACCAGCCCGTGGCGCTCCGCCAGCGGCATCTTTTCAACGATGGCGGCGATTTCGGCACGCCGGTGCGCGGTGACCTTCCGGACCACCTCGCGTCCACGCTTGGTCAGCGCGGCGAGGAGCTCGCGCCGAGACGTCGGGTGCGGTAGGCGGTCGATCAGCCCGGCGGCGACAAGCCGGTCGACCATCCGGCCGGTAGCCGACGGTTGCACACCCAACAGACCAGCCAGCGTGGCCAGGTTGACCGGACCCCGATTGGACAAGATCACCAGGGTCCGGAACTGCGGAATCGTAATGGTCTCGTCGACCTGCCCGATTGAGCGAGCCGATATGGCCACCAGCAAGCGGGAAGCCGTCAGCAACGCATCGGTGATCACATCCAGTGACTCGTCAGCTGTCGTCATGTTGTCCGTTGCCATCCTGCCCCCCTCTTTTGGGCCTTATCCCGGGCCGTCGCGGGCTAAAGAATAGAAAGTGTAACAGCCTTCTAATGTCGTACACAGGGATTGTTTCTTATCTATACTATCGCCCCAGGGCATGATTTGACGGGGCAATGCTTGATTTGCCTTTCGCCGAAGCGCTGAAGCAGTAGCTATCCGATGTGCAGCGGGTCGATCTGCACCCGAACCGGCTCGTGGGTTTGCCGTGCACTCAGCACACTGACGCCGCGCCGCAGACTCGCTGCCAGCGCCAGGCCCTGCTCACGCGGGACCCGCACCAACATTCTGGTCACCGCCACGCCGGAGGGGGTGCCCGCCGGGCGGCGCACGCCCGGCGGCAGCTCCACCGGGCCGAGCAGGTCGGCTCCATCGGGCAGCCGGGCCTCGTCGAGCAGCGCCGCCACCGCTTCGGCGGAGCCGTCGATAGCCGCCATGTGCACACTGGGCGGCAGGCCGACTTCGGTTCGAGCCGTCAGTTCGGCCTCCGCGTGACCCACCGGATCCCAGCGGATCAGCGATTGCACTGTCGGGATGGATGATTCGGCGATCACCGTCACCACACCACCGTCACCGCGGGCACGCACCAGTGCGGCGGCGGTCATCCAGCGCCACAGGGCGTCCTCGGCAGCGCGCAGATCTTGCCGGCCCAGCAGCGCCCAGGTGTCCAGCAGCAGCGCTGCCCCATACCCGCCTGATGCGCGGGGTTCAGCACCCGGCGTAGCGACGACCAGGGCCGGGCGGGCGGCGACCTCCGACACGATGGCGTCGCCCGCCGAGGTGATGACCGGCGTACCGGCGAATGCGCGGCCGAGCTCTTCGGCGGTGCGCCGGGCCCCAACCACCACCGCGCGCACCGCATCCGATCCGCAACGCGCGCACCGCAACGTCGGCTCGGCGCGGCCGCACCAGCGACAGACCATCCCAGACCCGCGGTCGTGCAGCGACAGCGGTCCCGTGCAGTGCCGGCAACGGGCGATGGTGCGGCAGCGACCACAGGCCAGCGACGGGGCATACCCGCGCCGCGGCACCTGCACGAGCACCGGTGCTTCGGCCTCTAGCGACGCGCGGGCGGCGCGCAGCGCGATGGACGGAATTCGCGCGGTGCGGGCCGCGGGGTCGCGTTCGTTGGCGTAGCCGCTGTCGTCGAGGGCGACCACCCGCGGGGTGCGGGCACGCACTACCGGCCGTGCCGCGACGATGTCGTGCGCCCATCCGCTGCGCACCAATGCGTGGGCTTCAGCGGTCCGGGCATAGCCACCGATCAGCGCCGCGCACCGAGCCTGATGTGCGCGCAACATCGCCACCTCCCGGGCATGCGGATACGGCGCCCGCGGCTCGGCCAGACTGTCGTCGGCATCGGCCCAGACCATGACCAGACCCAGATCGCTCAGCGGCGCGAACACCGCACTGCGGGTGCCGATCACCAGCCGCGCGGTGCCCCGTAGCGCCGCAAGCCAACGCCGGTAGCGTGCGGCCGGCCCCAGGCCCGCCGAAAGTGCCACCACGCTGTCCTCGTCGATCCGGGTGGTCGCGGGCCGCCACAGCGCGTCGAGATCTCGCTGATCGGGCACGATCGCCAGTACCGTTCGTCCCGTCCGTATGGTTTGCGCGGCGGCCTCGGCGAATCGGTCGGCCCACAGCTCGCCCGGTAGCGCCTGCCAGACGGCGCGGGCGGCACGCGACTCGGCCAGGGCGGCCAGGAACTGCCCGCCACGGCCGTAAATTTCCCAGCCCGACGGGTCGACGGGCGCTGGAATCAACGGGACCGGCAGAGCGAGGACCGAAGCGGGTTCACGCTCCACTCTGGCGTGGCGGGCCGGCACCGCCAGACGCAACACGTCCGGCCGGGTCCCGGCGTAGCGCGCCGCCACCGCGTCGACCAATCGGCGAATTTCCGCGGTGAGTACCGGTTCGGCGGACACCACGCGGTCGAGCCAGCCCAGCTTGCCCGGGTGATCGGTGTCGTTGCGCCGCTCCAGCACAAACCCGTCGACCAGCCGGCCGTGGAACCGCACCCGCACCCGCACCCCCGGCTGGGCATCGTCGGACTGCTCGGCCGACACCAAGTAGTCGAACTCGCGGTCCAGGTGCGGCACCGACACCATCGGCAGCACCCGGGCGATCGGTTCCACCTCGACGGCCATGCGCGGGGTACCGATACGGGTCACGGCGCCCTGGAACCCCGAGATACGTTGCTAGCCAACATCGTTACCGTCTGAGTCCACCGTAGTGGCGACCACTGACATTAGCTTTCGGCGGGTGCGGAGCCGTTTTCGGAGGCGGCAGCAGGCTCTTGTCGACCGAAGAAGAACCCGGCTGTGATCAGGATCTGGGCCGCGGCGTACGACCACCAGATCGGCACCGCTAATGCCTCGTTATCCAGGATGAACCGGCCGATAGCGATCATCGCGTCGGACGCCGCGAAACACACCGCCCCCACCGCGGTCCAGATCGTCGGCAGCCGCGCCAATAGTGCCGTGCACACCATTGCGGTCAAAACGACGATGTAGACGGTCACCGGAATCGTCAGCTTGTCACGACCCAAGTGGGGCCAGAACCATACCAGCAACGAAATAGCCGCGAGGCACATCAAAACCGCGAAAGCGATGCGCGGGCGCGACGGCCGCGTTTTCGCCGCCAGAGGCAGCAGTGCGGCCAGGAAACACAAGTGCGCCAACAGGAATGCCGCCAGCCCCAAGACGAATGACAGCGTCCACCACGGGATCGCCAACAGCCAGTCGCCGGTGGCCGACAACAGCAGCGCCGGCATCAGCCACCGCCGCTCGCGGACGATGGGGTGCGCAACCGCGGCGGCGGTCAGCAATAACGCCATCGATGCCTTGAACGGCGGCTGCAGAATCCAGTGCCCGGTCAACTCCGTTCCCGGCGGCGAGTGCAACGCGACCACAGTCAAGTAAACGCCGTAGGCGATGCCCGCCCAGCCGGCCACCACCCAGCCGCCGGCCACCAGGCGAGGTGCGTACGGTACCTCCATGCCCAGCTTGGACGAAGCAGCCGACGAGAAACCTCCTATCGACCCCATCCTGCTGAAGGTACTGGATGCGGTTCCGTTCCGGCTATTCACCGAGGATGGCATCGACGCGGCGCGGCAGCGGTTCCGCGACCTGCCGCGTCGGCCGGTGCACCCCGAGCTGCGGGTCGAGGATCGGACCATTCCGGGGCCTGCGGGCCCCATCGGCGTCCGGATCTATTGGCCGCCAACCGATCCCGGCCGTGGCGCTAGGGGCGCCGAACCGCCTGTCGTACTGTATTTCCACGGCGGCGGCTTCGTAGTAGGCGACCTCGATACCCACGACGGTTCGTCACGCCAGCATGCGGTTGGCGCTAACGCGATCGTGGTATCCGTCGACTACCGGTTGGCGCCCGAGCACCCCTACCCCGCTGCCGTCGAAGACGCATGGGCCGCAACGCTCTGGGTCACCGAGCACGGTGCCCAGATCGATGCCGACATCACCCGGATGGCCGTCGCCGGCGATTCGGCCGGGGGAACCATCGCCGCGGTGATGGCACAACAAGCCCGTGACAACGCCGATAAAGGAGGCCCGCCGATCGCGTTCCAACTGTTGTGGTATCCCTCCACGCTGTGGGACTCGTCGCTGCCGTCCTTCACCGAAAACGCCGCCGCGCCGATCCTGGACGCCAAGGCCGTCGCCGCGTTCTCCCGTTGGTACGCAGGCGAAGTCGATTTGTCCGACCCGCCGCCGGCAATGGCGCCGGGGCGGGCGAAAAGCTTGACCAACCTGCCACCGGCGTACATCGCCGTCGCCGGTCACGACCCGCTACGCGACGACGGCATACGCTACGGCGAGCTGCTGGCCGCCGCCGGGGTTCGCGTCGAGGTGCACAACGCCGAGACACTGGTGCACGGCTACCTCGGCTACGCCGGTGTGGTGCCCGTCGCCACCGCCGCACTGGATCGCGGGCTGGCAGCGCTGCGGACTGCGCTGCACAGGTAGATCCGGGGCGTACGGTGTAGGAGATGATTGAGCCCACCATCGCCCGACCAGCCATCGATCCGACGTTCAAAACGTTGCTCGACGCCTTTCCGTTGACCTTCAGTGCAGCTGACGGCGTCGAGGTCGCACGCTCGAGGCTCCGGCAGCTCAGGTTACCCTCGGAAATGCTTCCCGACCTGCGGATCGAGGAGCGGACGATCGGTCACGGTGAGCTCACCGACATTCCCGTTCGGATCTACTGGCCGGCTGGCGACGATAAGGCCGATCGGCCCATGCCCGTCGTCGTCTTCTACCACGGCGGCGGATTCTCGCTTGGCGACCTGGACACCCACGACCCCGTCGCGCGCACGCACGCCGTCGGCGCCGAGGCCATTGTGGTGTCCGTCGACTACCGGCTCGCCCCCGAGCATCCGTTCCCGGCCGGGGTCAACGACTGCTGGGCCGCGTTGCAATGGGTGGCCGAGAATGCCGCCTCGCTGGGCGGTGACCCGAACCGGATCGCCGTTGCAGGCGACTCGGCGGGCGGCAACCTGGCTGCGGTGATGGCACACCTGGCCCAAGACAACGGCGGACCGGCACTGACGTTCCAGCTGCTGTGGTACCCGACGGTTACCGCTGATCTGTCGCTGCCGTCGTTTACCGAGAACGCCGACGCACCGATCTTGGACCGTGACGTCATCGACGCCTTCCTGACGTGGTATCTGCCCGACCTCGACATCACCGATCCAAAGGCCTTGCCCATCACCTTCGCTCCGGCCAACGCGGCCGATTTATCCGGTTTGCCGCCCGCCTACATCGGGACCGCGGAACATGATCCGCTGCGCGATGACGGGGCCCGCTACGCCGAGCTGCTCGACGCTGCGGGGGTGCCCGCCGAACTGAGCAACGAGCCGACCATGGTGCACGGCTATGTCAGCTTCGCCCTGGTGATACCCGCCGCCGCTGAGGCCACCAACCGCGGGCTTGCGGCGCTGAAGAAGGCGCTGCACTCCTAACGGGGCCGACGAGGCAGCCCTAGCCTCGGCGTGAATACGCACTGGGCGCCACGCCATACCAGCGTTTGAACGCGTGCGAGAACGTCGAGACTTCGGTGTAGCCCAGCCGCGTGGACACCTCCTCCACCGTCAGCCCGACGTTGCGCAGCAGGTCGACGGCCAGCGTGGATCGTGCTTCGTTCAACAATGCCCGAAACGACGTGCCCTCCTCGGCGAGTCGCCGGCGTAGCGTTCGCGGATGAATATCGAGTTCGGCGCCAACGTCGGGAAGCGTTGGGAATAAACCAGAATCGCGGAACAGCTTGGTGCGTACCAGCCCGGTGATGCCCCGGCGTTGCTCGCTGCGTTGCATCAGCACGTCGCACTGCGCCATGCACATTTCCAACGTGTGGCGATCGGCCTGCGGCAGTGGCTCGTCGAACATGGCACGCGGGAAGTGCAATCTGTTGTGCGCCCGTCCGAATGCGACGTCGTGAACCGGTACGAGTTCGAGCAGCGGCCGCAGTAATTCCTCGTCGACTGCCAATTCCGCCGATACCTCCTCGGCGTACTTCTCTGCCACCGGGAGCGCGAAACTCATTGTGGTCGCGATGATTCCGGCGATGTCGCGCTCGATGAAGAACCCCCGCACGTCCGCGGGCAAATGGCCGGCGTCGAGTTCGACCAGGCAGTCGTCGGCGGTTTCGAACAACGCGAGATCGATGTGCAACATGGTCAACGCGAGGTAGCGCATCGCGATGGTGAACAATTCTCGGAGGGTGCCACACGACATCACCGCAAACCCGAACAATCCGAAGTGGGTGAGCGTGAACCGGCTCCCCACATCGACGCCGATGCCGGACTCAGCCGGAAGCCGGGCCAGCAGCCGGCGCACCGCCCTGATCTCGTCGAGGGCGCTGACCATGGCGTCCGGCTCGTCGAGATCAGCCGGCTCGATCGCGGTGCCCGCCAACACGTCGCTCGTCGGCACCCCGCGTTCGTTCGCCACCTCGCACAACACCCGGGTCGCATACACCGGGTGACTCATCTGGGCCGTGGGCGGCAGATGCCCCATAAGCTGTCCTAAACTCCCAACTCCTTGTCCGATAATCTCATTACTGACCGTCGCCGTCATCCATACAGTGGAGCCATGGCGACCCTCACCGCGCAGCGCATTCGCCGAATACCGGCCAGACGGCTGAGCTCCTGGACGATGACGCGCGAGGCCCTCACCATCGGATTCGATGTGGGCGACGGATTCCTGGGCCGGGTACGCGGCAGCGATATCGTTCGATTCCGTTGTGGTGGTAGGCGATTCGTTTCGATCAGCCACCCCGATTATGTCGATCACGTGCTGCACGTGGCCAGGCTGAAATACGTCAAGTCAAACGAATACGAGCCCATCCGAGCCAGCGCGGGCATCAATTTGCTCACCGACGAGGGCGATTCCTGGGCCGCTCACCGCGGCCTGCTGAACCCGACCTTCGCCCGGCGTCACCTCAACGGCATCGTCGACCTGATGATCGACCCGATCACCGACGTCACCGGCGCGCTGGCAACGGACACGCGGTTCGACATGCACCAGACGATGGTCGAGGCAACCCTGCGAGTGGTCGCCAACTCGCTGTTCAGCCAGGACTTCGGGCCGTTGGTCCAGAGCATGAACGACCTGACGACACGCGGACTGCGGCGCACGGAACGGCTGCAGCGACTCGGGCTGTGGGGCCTCATGCCGCGTCCGGTCTACGGCGCGCTGCACTGGTTAGTCTTCTCTGGCGTCCGCCTGCCGCCGCCGTTGCGCGACATGCAGGACATCACGCTGACGTTGGACAGTGCGGTCAACGCGGTAATCGATCACCGCCTGCTGCATCCGACCGACTCCGCTGACCTGCTCAACGTCCTGCTCCGCGCTGACGGCGGACGATGGCCACGCCGACGGATCCGCGACGAGGCCCTGACATTCATGCTCGCCGGTCACGAAACCACCGCGAATGCCATGTCCTGGTTCTGGTATCTGATGGCACTGCACACCGAGGCCCGTGACCGGATGCTCGCCGAGATCGACGACGTGCTGGGGACCCGCCGACCCAACGCCGACGACCTGGGCAGGTTGGGATGGACCACCGCATGCCTGCAGGAATCGCAGCGCTACTTCTCCGCGGTGTGGGTCATCGCGCGGCGCGCCATCGAGGACGACGTCATCGGCGGACACCACATTCGGCGCGGCACCACCGTCGTCATCCCGATCCACCACATTCACCACGACCCGCGCTGGTGGCCCGACCCGGAAACCTTTGACCCCAGACGGTTCTGCCCGCCATCGAGGGACCGTCTCCGCTCGGCATATCTGCCGTTCGGCGGCGGTCGGCGCATCTGCATCGGGCAGAGCTTCGCCCTGATGGAGATGGTGCTGATGGCGGCAATCATGAGTCAACGCTTCACTTTCGACCTCGCGCCCGGCTATCCTGTCGAACTCGAGGCAACGCTGACCCTGCGGCCCAAGCACGGGGTCCACGTCATCGGAAGCAGGCGCAAATGAGCCTTACCCCCGATTACCACACATTGATCGTCGGCGCCGGATTCTCCGGGATCGGCGCCGCGGTCAAGCTCGACAAGGCGGGATTCTCCAATTACCTCGTGGTCGAAGCCGGCGACGGAGTCGGCGGTACATGGCACTGGAACACCTATCCCGGTATCGCCGTGGACATTCCGTCGTTTTCGTATCAGTTCTCCTTTGAGCAGAGCCCACACTGGTCGCGGACCTACGCACCGGGCCGCGAACTGAAGGCGTACGCCGAACACTGCGTCGACAAGTACGGCATCCGGTCGCGGATCCGGTTCAACACCAAGGTCCTTTCCGCCGAGTTCGACGATGAGCACCACGTCTGGCGGGTGCAAACCGATCCGGGCGTGGGGGCACTCCCCCGCACGCGGGTGGGGTCCCCGCTTCGCAGGGGAGTACCCCCACCCGCCTGCGGGGGAATCACCGCCAGATTCCTGATCAACGCCAGCGGGGTGCTCACCGTGCCGAAGCTGCCCGACCTCGACGGTGTGGACTCCTTCGCCGGCATCACCATGCACACCGCGCGGTGGGATCACAGCCAAGACCTGACCGGCAAGCGCGTCGCTGTCATCGGCACCGGCGCCTCGGCCGTGCAAATCATCCCCGAGATCGCACCAATTGTCTCCCACCTCAGCGTATTTCAGCGCACTCCGATCTGGTGCTTCCCCAAGCTCGATGTCCCGCTGCCGGCGGCAGCCCGCTGGGCGATGCGGATTCCCGGCGGCAAATCCGCCCAGCGGCTGCTCGGCCAGGCCTTCGTGGAGACCTTCACGATCGCGGCGCAGTACTTCACGGTGTTTCCGCTGGCCAAAAGGATGGAGTCGGCGGGACTCGCCTATCTGCGTCAACAGGTCGACGATCCGGTGGTGCGCGAGCAGCTAACCCCGCGGTACGCCGTGGGCTGTAAGCGGCCCGGCTTCCATAACGGCTATCTGGCCACGTTCAACCGCGACAATGTGCGGCTGGTCACCGAGCCGATCGACAAGATCACGCCCACGGCGGTGGCCACCACTGACGGCAACAGCCACGAGATCGACGTGCTGATCCTCGCGACCGGTTTCAAGGTGATGGACACCGACAACGTCCCGACGTATGCGGTCACCGGAAGTGGCGGCCGCTCCTTGAGCCGGTTCTGGGACGACCATCGACTGCAGGCTTACGAGGGCGTCAGCATTCCCGGTTACCCGAACTTCTTCACCGTGTTCGGCCCGTACGGCTATGTCGGTTCTTCGTATTTCGCGCTCATCGAAACCCAGACCCACCACATCGTGCGGTGCCTGAAACGGGCGCGGCGAGACGGCGCGACCCGGGTCGAGGTGACCGAGGAGGCCAACGCCCGCTACTTCGCCGAGGTGATGCGCAAGCGGCACCGCCAGGTCTTCTGGCAGGACAGTTGCCGGCTGGCCAACAGCTACTATTTCGACAAGAACGGCGACGTGCCGCTGCGCCCCACCACCACGGTGGAGGCCTACTGGCGCAGTCGGCGTTTTGATCTCGACGACTACCGATTCACCGGTTAGGAGACCTCGATGGCGAAAGAGTTTTCGCACATCGACGAGTCAATCCGCGAGTTCATCGGCGACCAGGCCATGTTCTTCGTGGCTACCGCCCCTCCTGAAGGTGGCCGGATCAACCTCTCGCCCAAGGGATACCGCGACACATTCGCGGTGATCGACGACCACACCGTCGCCTACCTCGATCTGTTCGGCAGCGGTGTCGAGACGATCGCGCACCTGCGCGACAACGGCCGGATCACCATCATGTTCTGCTCATTCACCCGCAACTCTCGGATCCTTCGGCTGTTCGGCACTGGGCGCGCGGTCCGTCCGGACGATGCCGAATTCGACAGGGTCAGAACGTATTTGCCGAATCTGCATCCAGGCGTCCGGGCCGCCATCGTCATCGATGTCGACCGGATCGCTGACGCCTGCGGATTCGCGGTGCCCTACTACGAGCTCGTCGACGAACGGCCGGTGCTCGACGCGCATCACGCTAAGGCGTCCGATGAAGGGTTCGCCCGTCTCGCCGATCGCAACCGGCACAGCATCGATGGACTGCCCGCACTGGACCCTGACCACCCGCTGCCGTCCACCATCGAACACTGAGCGGCCGGCTCGGAGAAACCTAGATAGCGCGCTTGAGGTCGTCGACCTTGTTGAGCTGCTCCCACGGCAGGTCGATATCGGTGCGGCCGAAGTGGCCGTAGGCGGCGGTCTGTGCGTAGATCGGGCGCAGCAGGTCCAGATCGCGGATGATCGCACCGGGCCGCAGATCGAACACCTCACCGATGGCCTTCTCGATCTTGATCGTGTCGACCGCCTCGGTTCCGAAGGTCTCGACGAACAGGCCAACGGGGGCGGCTTTGCCGATGGCGTAGGCGACCTGCACCTCCACCCGCTCCGCCAGCCCGGCCGCAACGATGTTCTTTGCCACCCAGCGCATCGCATACGCCGCCGACCGGTCCACCTTGGACGGATCCTTGCCCGAAAAGGCGCCGCCGCCGTGGCGGGCCCAACCGCCGTAGGTGTCGACGATGATCTTGCGACCCGTCAGCCCCGCGTCACCCATCGGCCCGCCGAGGACGAACTTGCCGGTCGGGTTGATCAGCAACCGCGTCGACGACGTGTCCAGCGATTCGTGTGCCAGATCGTCAAGCACAGTGTTGAGCACCTTTTCCCGGATATCGGGCGTGAGAGTGTTCTCCAGGTCGATATCGGCCGCGTGCTGGGTGGAGATGACCACGGTGTCCAACCGGACCGGAATGTTGTCCTCGTAGGCGATGGTGACCTGCGTCTTGCCGTCCGGACGCAGATACGGCAGCACGCCGTTCTTGCGAACTTCGCTCAGCCGCCGCGACAGCCGGTGCGCCAGCGCGATGGGTAGCGGCATCAGTTCGGGGGTGTCGTTGATCGCGTAGCCGAACATCAGACCCTGGTCGCCGGCGCCTTGGGCGTCCAGCGGGTCCGCTGCGCCTTCGACGCGTGCCTCGTGAGCGGTGTCGACACCTTGGGCGATGTCGGGTGATTGCGCGCCGATTCCGATGTTCACCCCGCACGACGCCCCGTCGAAGCCTTTGTCCGACGAGTCGTAGCCGATCTCCAGGATGCGCTCGCGGACCGTGTTGGTGATGTCGGCGAACGCCTCTTTCGCCGTCGTCGTCACCTCACCCACCACGTGCACCTGCCCGGTGGTCACCAACGTCTCGACCGCGACACGTGAGCGGGGGTCCTGCGCCAGAAGCGCGTCGAGGACCGAGTCACTGATCGCATCACAGATCTTGTCGGGGTGCCCCTCAGTCACCGACTCACTGGTAAACAGCCGACCCTTTTCGCTCACGATCCCTATCCTTCCGATAATTAGTTAGCCGAATTATATCCTCTGGCATGAGTCTCAGTCCGTCCACTCGGGGCTTGGGATCATCCAGCGCCTGTCCAGGCGCCGTAGGCGAACCAGATCCGTTACCCGCTGTTGCCGTGCAGAAACGTGACGATCGCATCAACGATACGGCTGGCCATCAGCGTCTTGGAGCCGTGCTGTAGCGCCGACTCGGTACCGTCGGACGCCAGCAGCCAGCCGTCGTTGCTGTCCACCTCAAAGGCCCTGCCTTCGCCCACCGCGTTGACGACCAACAGGTCACAGCCCTTGCGCCGCAGCTTCGCCCGGGCGTGAAACAGCACGTCGCCGTTGGCGTCGCCGGTCTCGGCGGCGAACCCCACGATGGCCCGCATGTTGGGCAACTCCCCGTGGGCGCGCGCCCGCACCGCGCCGGCCAGCACGTCGTCGTTGCGCACCAGTTCGATCGTCGGCGGTTCGTCGACACCCTTTTTGATCTTGGCGGCGGCAACCTGCGCGGGCCGGAAGTCGGCGACTGCCGCGGCCATCACCAGCACATCGGCGTCGGGGGCGTGCTTGGACACCGCGTCGCCGAGTTGCTGCGCCGAGCTGACATGCACCACGTGGACGCCGGCAGGGTCGATGAGCCCCGCGGTATGCCCGGCGATCAGCGTGACCTCGGCGCCGCGCTGGGCGGCGACCCGGGCGACCGCATAGCCCTGCTTGCCGGAGCTGCGATTGCCGATAAAGCGCACCGGATCGATCGGTTCGCGGGTGCCACCGGCGGTTACCAGCAGCTTGCGGCCGCCAAGGTCGTAGGGCAGGGCGTCGTGGCGCTCCAGGAGCAGGTGGGCCAGGGTGGTGATCTCTTCGGCTTCGGGCAGCCGGCCTGGCCCGCTGTCGGCGCCGGTAAGGCGCCCGGATGCGGGTTCCAGCACCACCGCACCGCGGCGGCGCAGCGTGGCCACATTGTCAACGGTGGCCGGATGTAACCACATCTCGGTGTGCATCGCCGGCGCGAACAGCACCGGACATCGTGCGGTGAGCAGGGTCGCGGTCAGCAGATCGTCGGCCCGGCCTGATACCGCCCGGGCCAGCAGGTCGGCGGTGGCCGGCGCCACCACGACCAGGTCGGCCTGCTGGCCAAGGTGAACATGGGGCACTTCGGGAACGTCTTCAAAGACGTCGGTGCGCACGGGCTGACCTGAGAGCGCCTCGAAGGTGGCGGCCCCGACGAAGCGCAACGCGGATTCGGTGGGGATGACCCGGACCTCATGACCGGCCTCGGCGAGCTGACGAACGACAGTGCATGCCTTGTAGGCGGCGATGCCTCCGGAGACGCCGACGACGATCCGTTTACGGTCCATCACCTCCGGCCCTGCCCTGTTACTCGCCCTCGGTGTGTTCGAGCAGGTCGGCGTGGATCTCGCGGAGCGCGATGGACAGTGGCTTTTCCTGCAGCCCGGGCTCGACCAGCGGGCCAACGTATTCGAGGATGCCCTCGCCGAGCTGGTTGTAGTAGTCGTTGATCTGCCGGGCCCGCTTGGCGGCGTAGATCACCAGGGCGTACTTGCTCGAGACGCGGTCCAGCAACTCGTCGATGGGCGGGTTGGTGATGCCCAGCGGGGTGTCGTAGGCGCCTTGTCCACCTGCCGAGGGATCGAACTGATTGGGGACGGCGGCCAGCGGCGCGTCGGACTGCGAAATACTCACTTAAGAATTTCTCCTGGCGGCGTAGAGCGGTGCGAAAAAGGCTAGCAACTCAATGCTTGATCTCGTTTGGATCTGGTCTGGCCAGGTGGTTTATGCCGGGCCCGGCGCAGTTCCCAGCAGCAAGGATACCAATTCCGCACACGCAGACTCCAATCGCCTGTTCACCACGACCGCGTCGAAGTCGTCTTGAGCTGCCAGTTCGACGCGCGCGGTGTCGAGACGGCGCCGTATTGCCTCCGGTGTCTCGGTACCGCGGCCGGCCAGTCTCGCTTCCAGGTCCGTCCAGCTGGGCGGCGCCAGAAACACGGTGATGGCTTCAGGCATCGCTTTCTTGACCGCCCTGGCCCCGGCCAGGTCGACTTCGATGAGCACCGGAAGACCGGCCGCCGCGGCGGCCCGCACCGGCTCGGCCAGGGTGCCCGACCGGTGCAGCCCGCCGTGGATCTCGGCCCACTCCAGCAAGGCGCCCTGGTCGATCAGTTGCTGGAAACGGGCGGGGCTGACGAAGTGGTAGTCAACGCCGTCAACCTCGCCCGGCCGCGGCTCCCGCGTCGTGACCGAGACACTGAAATGCAGGTTCGGTATCCGCTCGCGCAGACACCGGACCACTGTTGACTTGCCGACCGCTGAGGGACCGGACAGCACGACCACACGCCCCGTATCCGCTGGTTCGGGGCGTGCCCCGTGCTCAACGTCCGGTCCCCCGCCGGCGCTCACCGGCGCTCCTGGGTCGGTGATCCCACAGGCCATCCGGCCTGCATCGTCGCAGGTGAGGTTAGGCGGAGCCGAACTTTTCCAGCAGAGCCTTGCGCTGCCGATCGCCGAGGCCACGCAGGCGGCGGGTGGGGGCGATTTCCAGCTCAGTCATGATTTCCTGCGCCTTGACCTTGCCCACCTTCGGCAATGCCTCAAGCAGCGCGGACACCTTCATCTTGCCCAGGACTTCATCGCTCTCGGCGTCCTTGAGCACCTGGGTGAGGTTGGTACCACCACGCTTGAGCCGATCCTTGAGCTCTGCGCGCGCTCGACGTGCGGCAGCCGCCTTCTCCAACGCGGCCGCGCGCTGCTCGTCGGTCAACTGGGGAAGGGCCACGATTCCTCCATATCTGATCAATCGATCTAGATCGATCTCTTTTTGTCTCTGCCGGGTACTCCAGCCAGCGGAGATGACCGTACTCAGGCTTCGGAACGAAATCTAACCCGCCCCCCTGGTTATGGGGACAAACGCCCAGCGTGGAACCCGCGTGTGGACCGCGCAGGCGGCCCGCCAAGCATCGCTGACATCGGCTCGATACGGCGCCGTCTCGGCGGCGGCATCCTCATCGCCTGGACCTGGATCAGGCTGCCTACCAGCGGTTTTCGGCTCCCGGGTCACCGCCAGACCCGCCGCCGTGACCCACTGCAGATGGCGGTGGCAGATAGCCGCAAACCGCAGTGCCACGGATCACGCATTTCCTGTGGCGTGTCGCGCGTGTCGCGCCAGTGGTCGAGGGCCCGCGGGCCCGGGCGAGCACCGAAAATTCTCATGCAATTAACCGTCGTATCCACGCACCCGGGTCCGCAAACTGGTCCCGGTACCCGCGCAACGCCGCTCCTTGACCGCACCGCGGCCGCCGACCGTCGGCCCGGAACGCCGCATCCGGGATCGACACCACCCACCAGCTTGCCAAACCCCGCGGTGCCCCAGCCGTAATTGCAGTTCAGGCCGCTTACGCAGTCACGTTTCAGCTAATACGCAATCAGGCATCAGTTACGATCTGGCAGTGCCGAACCTGCGGATCCGTCAGGCGGCTGAGCTGCTGGGAGTCAGCGACGACACCGTCCGACGATGGATCAATCAAGGCACGTTGGCGGTCAGTCACGACGCAGCCGGCCACAAAGTTATCGCCAGCGAGGATCTGGCCGAGTTTTCCCGCACCAACGCGCCTGCCCCGCCGCCGGATCCGCTCAGCATCAGCAGCTCGGCCCGAAACCGGTTCGTCGGCCTGGTCACCAGAGTCATCAGCGACAAAGTGATGACGCAGGTCGAGATGCAGTGTGGTCCCTTCACCGTGGTTTCGCTGATGAGCACCGAGGCTGCAGAAGAGTTGAACCTGCAGCCCGGCAGTATCGCCGTGGCCGTCGTCAAGGCCACCACCGTCATCGTCGAAACCGCCAGACCTAGGGCGACGACAGCCTCCGACTGACCCTGGGCGGTCGCTGCACTCGTTACATCACGGAGAGATAAGCGACGGCGTCCAGCATCCGCTCGCCCGCCGCCCGCAATTCCGACACGCCCGGGCCTGCCCGTAACACCTCCCGCGCCACCGCGGGCAACAGCTGACCCGGCGCCGCCCCACCCAGGCCGCCGAGCGCCTCGGGCCGCCCGCCCTGTACCCCGACACCGGGCACCAGCACCGGTCCACCCAGCGCGCTTAGATCGGGCGCCTCGAAAACCGTCGCCCCCACCACCACACCGACGTATCCCGGTTGGGACCGATTGGCGGACCGGTTGACCACGGCCGCCTGGTCAACGATCAGCTGGGCCACCGTGCGGCTGTCGAAGGTGGCGCGCTGCACGGTGGCACCCTCCGGGTTGGAGGTTGCCGCCAGCACGAACACCCCCCGGTCGTGTGCCGCGGCGGCCTCCAGCAGCGGCCGCAGCGAGCCGAACCCCAGATATGGCGAGGCCGTCACGGCGTCGGCGGCCAGCGGCGAGTCGCCCGCCCAGGCGGCGGCGTAGGCCGCCATGGTCGTCCCGATGTCCCCGCGCTTGGCGTCGGCCAGCACCAGTACTCCCGCCGAACGCAGTGCGGCGATGGTGCGTTCCAGCACTGCGTATCCCGCGGCGCCGTAGGCCTCGAAGAACGCCACCTGTGGTTTGACGACGGCGAAACCGGAATAGGCCTCGACGCAAATGTCGCAGAATGCGGCCAGCCCGTCCGCGGTGGTCGGCAGGTCCCATGCCCGTAGCAGCTCGGGATGCGGGTCGATGCCCAGACACAGCGGCCCGCGACGTAACTTCGCCTCGGCCAGCCGGACGCCGAACCCGGTCATCGGGCGCTACCCGCCGGTCCGATCACACTGTGCAGCTCCTGCAGCGACCGAACGCCGATGTCGCCGCGGATCCCCGCTTCGATGCCCTGCACGGCAGCGGATGCGCCCTGCACCGTCGTGATGCAGGGGATGTTGACCTCCACCGCAGCCGAACGGATTTCGTAGCCGTCGATGCGCGGACCGGAGTTGCCGTAGGGCGTGTTGATCACCATGTCGACCTCGCCGGCCTTGATCGCGTCGACCGCGGACGCCGCGGGGCGGCCCGGCTGCGGCGGCTCGAAGTGCTTACGAACCTCGTCGCAGGGAATTCCGTTGCGGCGCAACATCTCCGCGGTTCCCTCGGTGGCAAGAACGCGGAAACCCAGGTCGGCCAGCCGCTTGACCGGAAACACCAGTGATCGCTTGTCCCGGTTGGCGACCGACACGAACACGGTGCCGTGGGCCGGCAACGATCCGTAGGCGGCGGTCTGACTCTTGGCGAAGGCGCTGCCGAAATCGCGGTCGATCCCCATTACCTCGCCGGTCGATTTCATCTCCGGGCCAAGCAGTGAATCGATGGCCGACCCGTCAGCGCGGCGAAACCGGTGAAACGGCAACACCGCCTCCTTGACCGCGATCGGGGCGGACTGAGCCGCGTGGGCGCCGTCCCCGGAAGCCGCCAGCATTCCCTCGTTACGAAGCGCAGATATGGTGGCACCCAACATGATCCGGGCACAGGCCTTGGCAAGCGGAATCGCGGTGGCCTTGGAGACGAACGGCACCGTGCGGCTGGCGCGCGGGTTGGCCTCCAGAACATAGAGCACGTCGTCTTTGAGGGCGTACTGCACATTGAGCAGCCCCACCACGCCGATGCCGTGCGCGATGGCCTCTGTTGCGCGGCGCACCTTCTCGATGTCGCTGCGGCCCAGCGTTACCGGTGGCAGCGCGCAGGCCGAATCGCCGGAGTGGATACCGGCTTCCTCGATGTGCTCCATGATGCCGCCGATATAGACCTCGGCGCCGTCGCACAGCGCGTCGACGTCGATCTCGACCGCATCCTCGAGGAAGCGGTCGACGAGCACCGGGTGCTCGGGGGACAGCTCGGTGGCGCGGGTGATGTAGTGATTCAGCGTCTCCTCGTCGTAGACGATCTCCATGCCGCGACCGCCCAGCACATACGACGGCCGCACCAGCACCGGATAACCGATCTCTTCGGCGATCCGGCGAGCCTGGGCGAAAGTCGTTGCCGTGCCATACCGGGGAGCCGGCAAGCCTGCGGCGCCCAGCACGTCGCCGAAAGCGCCGCGGTCCTCGGCTAGGTCGATGGCCTCCGGTGGGGTGCCCACGATGGGAACTCCGGCGTCGGCGAGCCGTTGCGCCAGCCCGAGCGGGGTCTGGCCGCCAAGCTGCACGATGACGCCGACCACACCTGGTCCACCGATCGCCGACTGCGCTTCGGCGTGGAACACCTCCATGACGTCCTCGAATGTCAGCGGCTCGAAGTAGAGCCGGTCGGCGGTGTCGTAGTCGGTGGATACCGTCTCCGGGTTGCAGTTGACCATTACGGTCTCAAACCCGGCCTCCGACAACGTGGTTGCCGCATGCACACAGCTGTAGTCGAATTCGATTCCCTGGCCGATCCGGTTCGGCCCAGACCCCAGGATCAGCACCTTGGGCTTCTCGGTCTGCGGGGCCACCTCGGTCTCGGCGGCGGGGTCCAGTTCATAGCTGCTGTAGTGGTAGGGCGTCTTGGCCTCGAACTCCGCCGCACAGGTGTCCACCGTCTTGTACACCGGGTGGATGTCCAGCCGCTCGCGCAACGACCGTACCCCGTCCTCGCCGGCCAATTCCGGTCGCAGTGCGGCGATCTGGCGGTCCGACAGCCCGCTGTGCTTGGCCTGCCGCAGCAGGTCGGCATCGAGTACCGGAGCGGCGACCAGCTCGGCGCGCAGCTTTACCAGCTCGCCGATCTGCGCGACGAACCACGGATCGACGCCGCAGGCCTGCGCAACCTGCTCGACCGAAGCGCCCAGCCGCAGCGCCAGTTCGATGTCGTAGAGCCGGCCTTCGGTCGGGGTCTGCAGCCGGGTCAGCACCTCCTCGACCTCACCCTCTTGGTCGGGCGCGGTCCAGAAGCCGGCGCGGCCGGTCTCCAGGGACCGCATCACCTTGCCGAGCGCCTCGACGAAGTTGCGGCCCAACGACATTGCCTCGCCGACAGATTTCATCGTGGTGGTCAGGGTGGGATCGGCGCCGGGGAATTTCTCGAACGCGAACCGCGGCGCTTTGACCACGACATAGTCCAGGGTGGGTTCGAAGCAGGCCGGTGTTTCCTTGGTGATGTCGTTGACGATCTCATCGAGGGTGTAGCCGATGGCAAGCTTGGCGGCGATCTTGGCGATCGGGAAGCCGGTGGCCTTGGAAGCCAGCGCACTTGACCGGGAGACCCGGGGGTTCATCTCGACGACGATCAGCCGGCCGTCGCGCGGATTGACCGCGAACTGGATGTTGCAGCCGCCGGTGTCCACGCCGACCTCACGCAGAATCGCGATGCCCAGATCGCGCATCCGCTGGTATTCCCGGTCGGTCAGCGTCATTGCCGGCGCCACGGTGACCGAGTCGCCGGTGTGCACGCCCATCGGGTCGACGTTCTCGATGGAGCACACCACCACCACGTTGTCGTGGCCGTCGCGCATCAGCTCGAGTTCGAATTCCTTCCAGCCGTAAATCGATTCCTCGATGAGCACATTGGCGCTGGGCGAGGCGGCCAGCCCGGCGCCGGCCATCCGGTCAACCTCGTCGGCGGAGTGCGCCATGCCCGAACCCAGCCCGCCCATGGTGAAGCTGGGTCGCACGACCACCGGCAGGCCGACTTCCTCGACCGTCTCGCGGACCTCGTCAAAAGTGAAACACACCCGGCTGCGGGCGGATTCACCGCCGACTTTGGCGACGATGTCCTTGAACCGCTGCCGGTCCTCGCCGCGCTGGATGGCGTCGAAATCGGCGCCGATGAGCTCGACGCCGTAGCGCTCCAGCACCCCGTTCTCGTACAGCGCGACCGCGGTGTTGAGCGCGGTCTGCCCGCCCAGAGTGGCCAGCAGAGCGTCGATCTTGTTGCCGCGCTCGGCCTGCTGGGCGATCACCCGCTCGACGAAGGCCGGGGTAATGGGCTCGATGTAGGTGAAGTCGGCGTACTCCGGGTCGGTCATGATGGTGGCCGGGTTGGAGTTGACCAAGCTGACTTGCAGTCCCTCGGCGCGCAGCACCCGGCAGGCCTGGGTGCCCGAGTAGTCGAACTCGCAGGCCTGCCCGATCACGATCGGCCCCGAGCCGATCACCAGCACGTGGCGCAAGTCGGTGCGACGCGGCACTAGCGTCTCCCCTCGCAAGCTGGGGGCCCACCCCTCGCAAGCTGGGGGCCCACTCCTGCCATCAGGTCGACGAATTGGTCAAACAGGTACTCCGCATCGTGCGGGCCGGCCGCGGCCTCGGGGTGGTACTGCACCGAAAATGCCCGCCCGTCGACGAGTTTGACGCCTTCCACCACCCCGTCGTTGGCGCAGGTGTGGCTGACAACCGCGGGGCCGAACGGCGTGTCGAACCGCTGGCCCGCCTCCCCTTGCAGCGCGAAGCCGTGGTTCTGCGCGGTCACCGCGACCCGCCCGGTGGCGTAGTCGATGACCGGGATGTTGATACCGCGGTGACCGAAGACCATCTTGTAAGTGGATAGGCCCAGTGCCCGGCCCAGGATCTGATTGCCGAAACAGATGCCGAACAACGGGATTCCGGCGCCCAGCACTTCACGGGTGAGCGCGACAACCTGGTCGGCGGTAGCCGGGTCGCCGGGGCCGTTGGAGAGGAACACGCCGTCCGGCTTGGTCTCGGCGATCTGCTCGAAGGTCGCCGATGCCGGCAGTACATGGCTGCGGATGCCGCGCCGGGCGAAATTGCGCGGCGTGTTGGTCTTGATCCCCAGGTCCAGCGCGGCCACCGTAAATCGGTGCGGCCCATCGGGTTCCACGATATAGGTCTCCGGAGTGCTCACCTCGCCGGCGAGATCGGCACCCAGCATCGACTGCTGGCCCCGCACCCGCTCCAGCAATTCGGGGGGCTCGGCGAGCGAGTCACCGGAGAACACCCCTGCCTTCATCGAGCCGCGGCTACGTAGATGCCGCACCACCGCCCGGGTGTCGATGCCGGCGATCCCGACGATGTGCTGGCGGACCAGCTCGTCCTCCAGCGTGCCGGTGGCGCGCCAGTTGGACGCGCGCGGCGACGGGTCGCGCACCGCGTAACCGGCGACCCAGATCTTGTCGCCGCGGCTCTCGGCGTCTTCACCGTTCCAGCCGGTGTTGCCGATCTGCGGCGCGGTGGCCACCACGATCTGCCGGTGATAACTGGGATCGGTCAGCGTCTCCTGATAGCCGGACATGCCGGTGGAAAAGACGGCTTCCCCGAGCGTTTGGCCCATCTTGCCGAACGGCGTCCCGGTGAAGACCCGGCCGTCTTCAAGTACCAGTAGGGCTTTGCTCACGCAGCCTCCTGTAGCCAGCCGTCGTATTCGCTGCGGTTGTTTGCCCGAAACCCGGTGTCGATCTCGACGCCCGATGGCAGCCGCCATCGGATCGCCAGTATCCCATTGCGGGCAGCGACCTTACCGGCGATACCGCGCTCGGTGCGCACGGCGGTGATCGACTCCTGCGGAATCCAAATCGGGTTGGCGTGGATGCGTTCCAGCAGGATTCCCTCCGGGTAGCGGGTCAGCACCGCCTTGCTGCGGTAGCCAAGATCGCCGGCCGTGACCCGGTCGTTCCAGGCGGGCGACAGAGTGCAGCCGACGTAGACGCCACGGATGGTGGTGGTCGCCGTGCCCACCTCGTCGGGCACATCGGGCAGGTTGCCGACCAGCTCCGCCTGCCGCTGCGCGCGGCGCCGCCAGCCGCGCATCATCAGCTGGATCACCACCGCGATCACCACCACCAGCACGGCCGCGAAGATCAGCGACCCCACCAGTGTGCCTGAGTTCATGCCGGACTCTTCCCGTCCCGAGCGGTGATCTTCCCGCGCAACAGGGTCGCAGTCACGGTGGCGGGCAAGGTCATCGACTCGTATGGCGTGTTGGCCGACCGGCTGGCCAGATCCGACCCGGCGACCGTCCAGGTGGCGTCTGGGTCTACCACGGTCAAGTTGGCCGGCTCCCCCACCTCCAGCGGCCGGCCGTGATCGGGCAAGCGTGCGATGCGCGCCGGATTTTCGCTCATCACCCTGGCGACATCGCGCCAGGTCAACAGTCCGGGCGCCACCATCGTCTGCACCACCACCGACAGCGCCGTCTGCAACCCCAGCATGCCGGGGCGCGCCGCGGAGAACTCGACGCATTTCTCGTGCTCGGCGTGCGGGGCATGGTCGGTGGCCACACAGTCGATTACCCCGTCGGCCAACGCTTGACGCAACGCGACCGCGTCGGCGGCCTCGCGCAGCGGCGGGTTGACCCGATTCACCCCATCGTAGCTGACCAGTCTGCTGTCGTCGAGCAGCAGATGATGTGGAGTGACCTCGGCTGTGATCGAAATACCCTGTCCCTTGGCCCATTTCAGGATTTCGACGGTGCCCGCGGTGGAGGCATGACAGATGTGCACCCGGGCGCCGGCGTCGCGGGCCAGCAGAGCGTCGCGGGCGACGATCGATTCCTCGGCGGCCCGCGGCCATCCGGACAGTCCCAGCCTGGCGGCAGTTGGCCCCTCGTGCGCGACGGCGCCGACGGTCAGCCTCGGCTCCTCGGCATGCTGGGCGATCAGCACGCCCAGGCCGGTGGCATATTCCAAGGCGCGGCGCATTACCAGCGGGTCATGCACGCAGATGCCGTCGTCGGAGAACATGCGCACCTGCGCGGCGCCGGCCGCCATCATGCCCATTTCGGTGAGCTCGACTCCGGCCAGCCCAACGGTGACGGCGCCGACGGGGTGCACGTCGACCAGACCGACCTGCTGGCCGCGGTGCCAGACGTGGTCGGTGACCACCGGACTGTCGGCGACCGGATTGGTGTTGGCCATCGCGAACACCGCCGTGTAACCACCCAAAGCCGCTGCCGCCGAACCGGTTTCGATATCCTCGGCATATTCGCGACCAGGCTCGCGCAGGTGGGTGTGCAGGTCGACCAGTCCGGGTAGCAGCACATGACCGGTGGCATCAATGACATCCGCATAATCTGGGATCTCAAGACCCGCGCCGATATCGGCGATCTGGCCGTCGTCGACCAGTACGTCGATGCGCTCGCCTTCGCCGTACAGCCGGACCCCGCGAAGCAGCACACTCATGCCGCACCCTCTTTTCCGGGCGATTCGGTGCCCACCAGCACGTGGAACAACACCGCCATCCGCACGTGTACGCCGTTGGAGACCTGTTGCAGCACAGCTGATTGCGATGAATCAGCCACCGAAGACGCGATCTCCATACCCCGCAACATCGGCCCCGGGTGCAGCACCACGGCATGTCCGGGAAGCATCGCCTGGCGCCGATCGGAAAGCCCGTAAAGGGTCGAATACTCGCGCACGGACGGGAAGAAGCCACCGTTCATCCGCTCGGCCTGTACCCGCAGCATCAGCACCGCGTCGGCGGCGGGCAGCTCCGCGTCGAAGTCGTTGGACACGGTGACCGGCCAGCCTTCCACCCCGACCGGCAACAGCGTCGGCGGCGCCACCAGCACCACCTCAGCGCCCAGGGTGTCCAGCAGCGTGACGTTGGAACGGGCGACCCGGCTGTGCAGGATGTCGCCGACGATCACGATGCGCCGGCCTTCGATGCTGCCGAGCCGCTGGCGGATGGTCAGCGCGTCCAGCAGCGCCTGCGTCGGGTGCTCATGAGTGCCGTCGCCGGCGTTGATCACCGACGGACCGTCGTCGTTAACGGCGGTCCAGTCGGCAAGCAGATGCGCGGCGCCGGATGCCGGATGCCGGATGATCAGCGCATCGGCGCCGGCCGCCCGCAGCGTCAGTGCGGTGTCGCGCAGCGACTCGCCCTTGCCCACCGATGATCCGGCCGCGCTCACGTTGATCACGTCGGCGCTCATCCACTTGCCGGCCACCTCGAATGACACCCGGGTGCGGGTCGAATTTTCGTAGAACATCGTGATCACGGTGCGGCCGCGCAGTGTCGGCAGCTTCTTGATCTCGCGGCCCACCAGAGCCTGCGCGAACCGGTCCGCGTCGTCGAGGATGGCGGTGGCGTCGTCGCGGCTCAAGTCTGCGGCGGTCAACAGGTGCCTGGTCATGAGTCGCCGTCCCGGGAGATGACCACGCCGTCGCGACCGTCGTGCTCGCTGAGTTGCACGTGCACGCTTTCGCTGCGCGAAGTCGGCACGTTCTTGCCAACGTAGTCGGCGCGCAGCGGTAGTTCGCGGTGGCCGCGGTCGACCAGCACCGCCAGTTGCACGGCCCGCGGCCGGCCCACGTCGCGCAGCGCGTCCAGGGCCGAGCGCACCGAGCGCCCGGAGTAGAGCACGTCGTCGACGAGGATCACCAGCGCGTCGTCGATGCCGCCGGCCGGGATCGATGTGGCCTCCAGCGGCCGGGGCGGCTTTTGCATCAGGTCGTCGCGGTACAGGGTGATGTCGAGAGCGCCGTGGGCCACCTCGACACCGCTGTATTCGCCGATGTTGGTGGCCAGGCGCTTGGCCAGGGTCACGCCGCGGGTCGGGATTCCCAGCAGCACCACCCGTGGTGCGTCGGGACCGTCCAACGCGGTTTTTTCGATGATCTGATGCGCAATGCGGGAAATGGTGCGGCCGACGTCGGCCGCCGACATCAATTCGCGGCCGGTGGCGGCATCACCCGCGGCACCCATGCGAAACCTTGACCTCCTTCTCCGCCTCTCTGGACGGATCGTTAAAGGATGTCGACTGCCCGGCAGCGTAGCATTTCGCGCTACGCTGGCGAAAATGACAGGCTCGAGTTCCTCTTCAGAATCCTCCGGTTTCCCGGTTCTTGATTTCGACGCCCTTTACCGGGGTGAAAGCCCGGCCGAAGGCTTCCCGGCGGTGACCACACCACCATGGGACACCAAGGCGCCCAAGGACAATGTCGTCGCGTGGCAGGAGGGTGGCTGGGTGCATGGTGACGTCCTGGACATCGGTTGCGGGCTCGGCGACAACGCCATCTACCTGGCCAAAAACGGATACAAGGTGACCGGGCTGGACATCTCGCCGACCGCGCTGATCACCGCCGAGCGGCGAGCCAAGGACGCCGGGGTCGAGGTGAAGTTCGCGGTGACCGACTCCACCAAGCTCGAGGGGTATACCGACGCATTCGACACCGTCGTCGACAGCGGCATGTTCCATTGCCTGGACGACGACGGCAAGCGCAGCTATGCCGCCGCGGCACATCGGGCCACCAGGCCGGGCGCCACGCTGTTGCTCAGCTGCTTCTCCGACGCCAACCCTCTGCAGGCCGAGTGGCCGCTGCCGGTGGTGTCCGAGCAGACGCTGCGCGAGGTCCTCGGCGGTGCGGGCTGGGATATCGAATCCTTGGAGCCCGCCACGGTGCGCCGCGAACAGGACGGCGCGCAAGTAGAAATGGCGTTCTGGAACGTCCGCGCGCAACGGCGCTAAATGAACCGGTCAGGCGCGCCTCCTGGAGTCGATATCCGCTCATGAACTTCGGTGGAAAGGTCAGGGCGCCGCCGCCGCGCAGAGCCGCCTCACGCAAATAAGCGGTCTGCAAAGTCTGCACTTGCGACAAAGTCGGCAGCGTTGCGGTGGCCGCCATCTAGCACACCGTCACCGGACTGAGCGCCCGCAACTGGGCTGCCGAGCTGGCCAGCGCCGACGATCCCGCCCGCGTCAGCGCGCTGTTGCTCGCCAGCCTGCCTGCCAAAGACTGACACCAGCCAGCTTCGGCACGCAGGCCATTCTCACTGGCTTGCAACTCCGCATTGGTCCCCGGCGAATCCATGCGCAGAGAGTCTAGGACCGACCCCCGCTCGGCACACTTCAGCAGGGAGCTTTTGCAAAGCCCATCGAGCACGACCGCTAACGTGAATCGGGTGAATCTCGACGGCAATCAGGCCTCCATCCGCGAGGTCTGCGATGCCGGCCTACTCGCCGGTGCGGTGACGGTGGTCTGGCAGCGCGGACAAGTGCTGCAGCTCAACGAGATCGGCTACCGGGACGTCGACGCGGGCCTGCCGATGCAAAGAGACACGCTGTTTCGCATCGCGTCGATGACCAAGCCGGTCACGGTGGCGGCGGTGATGAGCCTGGTCGACGAGGGCAAGCTGGCGCTGAAAGATCCGATCGCGCGCTGGGCGCCGGAGTTGGCCGACGTGCAGGTGCTGGACGACCCGCAGGGTCCGCTGGACCGGACGCATCCGGCGCGCCGAGCCATCCTGATCGAGGACCTGCTCACCCACACCAGCGGCCTCGCTTACGGATTCTCGGTGTCCGGGCCGATCTCTCGGGCCTATCTGCGGCTGCCGTTCAATCAGGGCCCGGACACCTGGCTGACCGAGCTGGCCAAGCTGCCGCTGGTGCATCAACCCGGCGACCGAGTCACCTACAGCCACGCCATAGACCTGCTGGGCGTCATCGCATCCCGCGTCGAGGACAAGCCGTTCTACCAGGTTCTCGACGAACGGATCCTGGGTCCGGCGGGCATGACCGACACCGGATTCTTCGTTTCTCCCGAAGCGCGGCGACGCGCGGCGACCATGTACCGGCTCGACGAGGACAACGAGCTGCACCACGACGTGATGGGGCCGCCGCACATCAAGCCGCCCTCCTTCTGCAACGCCGGCGGCGGGTTGTGGTCGACTGCCGACGACTACCTGCGGTTCGTGCGGATACTGCTCGGCGACGGGACGGTCGACGGCGTGCGGGTGTTGTCCCCCGAATCGGTGCGCCTCATACGGACCGACCGGCTCACCGACGAACAGAAGCGACACCCCTTCCTCGGGGCGCCGTACTGGGTCGGCCGCGGGTTCGGGTTCAACTTGTCGGTGGTGACCGATCCGGCGAAGTCCGCCCCGCTGTTCGGGCCGGGTGGGCTGGGAACGTTCAGCTGGCCCGGCGCGTACGGGACGTGGTGGCAGGCCGACCCGACCGCGGACCTGATCCTGCTGTACCTGATTCAGAATCTGCCGGATCTGACGGTGGACGCGGCCACGGCTGTCGCGGGTAACACGTCGCTGGCGAAACTCCGCACGGCGCAACCGAAGTTCGTCCGGCACACCTATCGCGCGCTGGGCCTTTAACAGCGGACCCAAGAGATGGTCGATTACCCACCTGACCGCATCACCGGGCCGCGGCTGCTGCTGCGCCCGCCCGTACTCGACGACGCCGGTGCGCTCTTCCAAAGGGTCGCCCGCGATCCCAGCGTCACCAAGTATCTGCAGTGGACACCGCACCCCGACATGGCGGCAACGCGGCGGGTGATCACCGAGAAACTCAATGTCAGCGATGACGAGAGGACCTGGGCCATCGCGTTGCGGCACAGCGACGACGTCATCGGGCTGACCAGCTGCCGGCGTCCGGTGCCGCACTCGGTCGAAATTGGCTACTGCCTCGGCCGACGGTGGTGGGGCAAGGGTTACATGCCAGAGGTGCTCGACATGCTGCTGACCGCGCTGGAAGCCGATCGGGACGTGTACCGCGTCTGGGCCACCTGCCACGTCGACAACGAGCGGTCAGTTCGGGTGCTGCAGCGAGCCGGGTTCGAGCTGGAGGGCCGGCTGGCCCACCACGCCGTCTACCCCACGATCGGACCCGAGCCACAAGACAGCCTGCTCTACGCCAAGGTCCTGCGGTGAGCACCCGTGCCAAAGCTTCTCAGCGGCGGACAAACCGCCAAATCCCAAACCGACTGCGCCTCAAGCGTCTTCGGCAACGGCCCGCACGACGCTGTCGCCATTCAAAGCCGAGGCGTCCGCGGGCAGCTCGAAGACCGGGAACGCAGAACCCACCGCGGCCGTCGCCGCGTTGCGTTGGGCCTCCATTCGTGCCAGCGCGGCCTCGGTGAAAACCGACAGCCCGAGGTCGGGGTTGTATCCGTGGATTTCTTTCACGTCGAGCTGGGCAAGGAAATAGACGATCTCCTTGGAGACCACCTGGCCCGGGACCAGAACCGGGAAGCCCGGCGGGTAGGGCACCACGAACGTGGTGGACACCAGGGTCCTGCCCTCGGCAAGCCGTCGCCCGGCCATGCCGATCAGCACATGCTCGCGGTCCGACTCTTCATATCCGGCGTAGAAGGCCGACCGCATGTCGCCGAACGAGCTGGCGTCATCAGGACGGAAGGCAACATCGAACTCGCTGAAGTCGGGTAAGTGCGGCAGATCCTCGGTGATCTCCTCGACGCGGCGCTGTTGTAGAGCGCGGTCGTCCTTGCCGCCCCCGCTCTGGCTGCGATCGAAGTCAGTGGCGATCCGCCGGAGCACATCGAGCAGGTAATGCACGCTCGACCAAGTGACGCCGATCGTAAAGATCAACAACACGCTGTTGATCGAGGTCTTGTTGATCTGGATGCCGAATCGGTCCATCAGAATCTTCTCGCGGAAGTCGTACCCATTCATTCCGGTCTTGCCGACGAACAGGGTGACCCGCGTCGCGTCCAGCACGAACTGGTCAGACCGCCACGCCTCATTCCACTCGGCCAGGGCGCCCTGCCTGACCTGACGGTACGAGCTGACCGACGACGCCCGGAACTCGTCGGGCACCAGGTCGGACTCGTCGAGGATGCGGAACCACTTACTGATCAACCGGTCTTTGCGGACACGGTGGCGGAAGATCAGCGCCATGTTGTAAACGTGCCGGACCATTTCGAACCCTTCGATGTCGACCTGCCGGCGCGCCAGGTCCAACGAGGCGAGAAGTTGCTGATTCGGCGACGTGGAGGTGTGGGTCAGGAACGCTTCGGCGAACTCGTCGCGGGTAAGCGCTTTGAAATCCTGGTCGCGGATGTGGATCATCGACGCCTGCCGGAACGCCGACAGCGACTTGTGTGTTGAGTGTGTTGCGTACACGCGGACTCGCGCGCGATCTGGGTCGGGAAGCAGCCGGTGGTCGAGCCACTCCGACCTGTCGATGCCCTCCATGGACGCGCACCAATCCCGGTATTCCGCAGCGTATTCCGGGGATGACAACATCTGCTCGAGACGCTCGGCAGACACCATTGCGGTCCGCTGCCGGGCCCAGGGCACGGCAGTCGCAAATGCGTACCACGCCTCGTCCCACAGGAAGCAGATGTCCGGCTTGATTGCCAGCACCTCCTCCATCACGCGGCGGGGGTTGTAGACGACGCCGTCGAAGGTGCAGTTGGTGAGGAGCAGCATGCGCACCCGGTGCAGCTGTCCGGCGGCATCGAGGTCCAGCAGCGCCTTCTTGATCGTGTGCAGCGATACCGCTCCGTAGATCGCATACTGCGCCAGCGGGTAGGCGTCCAGGTACAGCGGATAGGCCCCGGCGAGCACCAGGCCGTAGTGGTGTGACTTGTGGCAGTTGCGGTCGATGAGAACGATGTCGCCCGGTCGGGTCAGGGCCTGTACGACTATTTTGTTGGCGGTTGACGTTCCGTTGGTGACGAAGTAGGTGTGGTTGGCGTTCCAGGTCACGGCCGCCTTGTCCATCGCCGCCCTGATGTTGCCGTGCGGGTCCAGCAGCGAGTCCAGCCCGCCGGAAGTGGTCGACGTCTCGGCCATGAAGATGTTGCGGCCGTAGAACTCGCCCATGTCTTGCAGGGACTTGGAGTTGAAAATGCTGGCGCCCCGCGCGACGGGAAGCGCGTGGAATTGGCCGACCGGAGCCGCCGCGTAGGCGCGCAGGGCGTCGAAAAACGGTGTGGCGAAACGGTTCCGCAAGCCCGCGAGCACGGTGCTGTTCAGGTCGGTGACATCGTTGAGCCGGTAGAAGGTGCGGTCGTAGACGTCGGGTTCGTCCTCGGTCTCCGCAGCGATCGACTCGTCGGTGAGCAGATAAAGGTCAATGTGTGGCCGCAGCTCCCTGATCCATTCGGCGCATTCGACCCAGTCTTGGGTATCGGCCGCCGCCACGTCGTCGGTGGCAGCACCCAGTAGCGTGTTCATCAACGGCACCCGGTCGCGGGACCGCAGCGGCAGGTCATGCCGGATGATCGCCGCCTGAATCTCGCCGTTCAGCGCGACCGCGGTGATGGCGTCCTCGATGCTCGCCACCACAAGCAGCTCGAACTGGACCTCGTCGGACGGGTTGCGCAGCGCCCGCAGGCACTCCGCCAGGCTGTCGGGAGCCGTCGCCGGGGCATCGTCGGCGAGCAGCACCGTGTAAAACTGCTGCTGTTTGGCTTGGGCCACGAGCTCCTGCTCGGCCAGCGGCGCGGAGGTGTCGAACAGCCCGGCGCGGTCACCGTATTCGGATAGCAGACGCACGGCCAGCGACACCTCCTCGGCGAGCCGCACCGTCGAAAGTCTCTCCAGGTGAGCGCGGAAGGTCGCCAGATTATCCGCACCCGGGTACAGCCAGTACCGCTCGTAGGCGCCGAGCCGATCCATCAGCCGCCTCACCCGGCACACGTCGTGGTTGACGTCCAGCCCGGCGCGGTGGACCTCGGCTAGGTGACGGCATGCATCGTCGAGCAGGTTCCAGGTGTCCAGGCGGGTGTACGACGGGTTGGCCACGGCCGCCAGCGCGGAGACCCGAAGTCGTCGCGGGCGGGCACTGTCTCGATTCATGTCGTCACCTGTTCTCCTGGCGTCAGTGCAGCTCACAATTATCCCGCGAAAGACGGAAATAATGACCGGTGCTGTTATCGGTGCACGTCATACCAGTGGTTTCGCTGTCGCATGTGATCGGGCCGAGCGCCTGGTCCGACGCGCCCATGTGGCACTCAACGTTTCCGGACGGCATCGCAAACAGCGGATTGTCCGGATCGGCGCGGGCAGCCCCCGTCGATGGCGCCATCGGTTGCAAAGCCATCGCGGCGAGTGTCAGTGAGACCGCGAAGCTCACTGTGGGTTTCATGCCGGAGCTTCCGTCCATCGCAGGTCCAGCAAATATTGTGCCCCGGCAGCACTGCGCGCGCGATCAATTCACCGAGGTCTCCTCAGCGATCCAGCTCGTCGTTACTGTCGTCACTATTTAGGACCCGCCGATTGCCCCGGGTGCCGTCCACCCACCGCAGCACCGGAAGCTCCCAGCGGCGCGCCGGCAGATCGGTGACGTCGCTGAGCGATCTCACCACGGCCTGCGTCAGGCCCATGAGGGCGGCCATCACCGGCAGCAGCGGCTGCAGCGGCTTGGCCGCCGAGCGAACGGTGCTGATGCGGCGGGCCACGATCAGCCGTTCGATCGAGTGATACAGCCAGGCGCCAACGCCCAGCGCGTAGATCGAGAGCGCCGACGCGACGATGGTCAACCGGTAGGCAGCGCAGACCACGGCGCCCAGCACGACCGTCGCAGCCAGGAAGGCCGCGACGACGACGCGCAGCTCCAACCGGGTCATGACTGCGTTCCGTGATTCTCCGGCGTACCGGCGGCGCGCGAACCCATCGCACCTCGGACTGCGGCAGCGGCCGCCCGGATGTGCGGCGTCACCAGCATGACCTGACCCAGCACTCCGTTGACGAAGCCCGGCGAATCGTCAGTGGACAGCTCCTTGGCCAGCTGTACGGCCTCGTCGACGGCAACCGGCTCCGGCACGTCGTCGGCATAGAGCAGCTCCCACACCGAGACTCGCAGAATGGCCCGGTCCACCGCAGGCAGCCGGTCCAGCGTCCAGCCCTGCAGATGCGAGCTGATCAGGTCGTCGATATGCGCGGCGTGCTCACTGACCCCTCGAGCCACCGTCACGGTATACGGGCGCAGCGGCGCCACATCCCGCTTCGCTTCCGCCAGTGCGGTACGAACATCGATGACCTCGGCCGGGCTCAGCCCGCGGGCATCGGCTTCGAACAACAGGTCGACGGCACGCTTGCGGGCCTGATGACGTCCTTTGATCGCCCTCGCAGGCTTGGCGGGCTTAGGGTCAGGCATGCGGCCTGCTCACGCGTTTACGCGTCCCAGGTAGCTGCCGTCGCGCGAATCCACCTTCAGCTTGTCGCCGGTGTTGATGAACAGCGGCACATTGATCTGCGCACCCGTCTCCAAGGTGGCCGGCTTGGTGCCCGCGCTGGATCGGTCACCCTGCAGACCCGGCTCGGTGTGGGTGACCTCCAATTCGACGGTCACCGGCAGCTCGATGTACAGCGGGGATCCGTTGTGGAATGCCACCTGCACCGGCATGCCCTCCAGCAGAAACCGCGCGGCATCGCCGACCAGGGACTCCGGCAGCGAGTGCTGCTCGTAGTCCTGGCTGTCCATGAACACGAAGTCCGAGCCGTCGCGGTACAGGTAGGTGGTGTCGCGCCGGTCGACGGTGGCGGTGTCCACCTTCACGCCGGCGTTGTATGTCTTGTCGACGACCTTGCCGGACACGACGTTCTTCAGCTTGGTGCGCACGAAGGCCGGGCCTTTGCCGGGTTTGACGTGCTGGAATTCGACAATCTGCCACAGCTGGCCGTCGATGGCCAGGACAAGCCCGTTCTTGAAGTCGGCAGTGGTCGCCACGGTCGGTGTATCTCCTACAGGATGGCCAGTTCTTTGGGGAACCGGGTCAGCAGTTCCGGGGTCTGCCCGGCGGTTTCCGACGTCTGATCGGCCACTACCAACGTGTCCTCGATGCGGACACCGCCGCGGCCGGGTAAGTAGACGCCGGGCTCCACGGTCACCACGGAGCCCGCAAGCAGTGTACCGGCGGATGTGGCCCCAATTCCCGGCGCTTCGTGGATCTGCAGCCCCACGCCATGTCCCAAACTGTGGCCGAACTGCTCGCCGTAGCCGGCATCGACGATCAGCTGGCGCGCCGCGGCGTCCACGTCGCGCAGACCAGCGCCCGGCCGCAACGCCTCCCGGCCGGCCCGCTGCGCTTCGGCCACCAGCTGATAGATCTCCAGCTGCCAGTCAGCGGCCTTACCCAACACGAAGGTGCGGGTCATATCCGAGTGATAGCCGGCGACCAGCGCGCCGAAGTCGATCTTGACGAAATCGCCCTTCGCCAGCACCGCGTCGGTCGGGCGGTGGTGCGGGATCGCCGAATTCGGCCCGGCCGCCACGATCGTCTCGAACGAAATCGCATCGGCGCCATGGTCGAGCATCAAGGCCTCCAGCTCGCGGCCCACCTCACGTTCGGTTCGCCCGGGCCGCAGGCCGCCACGCGCCACCAGATCGGTCAGCGCGGCGTCGGCCGCCTCGCAGGCCAGACGCAGCAACGCCACCTCGCCGGCGTCTTTGACCTCACGGAGCGCCTCCACGGTTCCGGCGGCCCGCACCAGCTCGGTGGTCCCCTTCCGCTCGTCGAGCTCACTGGTCAGCGCGTCGAAGCCATCGACCGTGACCACATTGCTTTCGAAGCCCAGCTTCCGCACGCCGCCCTCGGCGGCTCGACCCACCAGGTAGCGCCCGAGGGCCCGCTCGATGGCAATCTCGAGGCCGGGTGCCTGCTCGGCGGCCTGGGTGCGGTACCGGCCGTCGGTGGCCAGCACGGTGCCGCGATCGTCGGCAAACACCAGCAACGCGCCGTTCGACCCGGTAAAACCCGACAGATAGCGGACGTTGATCAGGTCCGTGACCAGCATCGCGTCCAGCCCACTGGCACTGATTTGGGCTTTCAGATTGTCTCGACGCTGAGAATGTGTCACGACCCTTGACGGTACTCGCTACGCTGAGGGCCCATGAGGAACTGGATGCTGCGCGGATTGGTGTTCGCCGCGGTGATGGTCATCGTCCGCTTGTTTCAAGGAGCGGTAATCAACGCGTGGCCGACGCAGTCGGGGCTGGTCAGCCTGGTGCTGCTGCTCATCTTCGTCATCGGCGTGGCCGTATGGGGGGTGATCGACGGCCGGGCCGACGCCACGGCCAATCGGGATCCGGATCGCCGCCAGGATCTGGCGATGACCTGGCTGCTGGCCGGCCTGGTGGCGGGCATCCTCAGCGGCGCCGTCTCCTGGCTCATCGCGCTCGTTTACAAGGGTCTTTACACCGGGGGCCTGATCAACGAGGTGACGACGTTCGCGGCCTTTACCGCACTGATCGTTTTCCTGCCCGGGATTGCCGGCGTAGCTCTCGGCCGCTGGCGGGTGGACCGGCAGTTCGCGAAGGAGCCGGAGAAGCACCACGGCCTTGGCGTTAAAGAGGAGCGGGTCGACACCGACGTGTTCGCCGCCGTTCGCGCCGACGACGCCCCGACCGGGGAGATCGCCGGGGCCCAGCCCGAGGAACGGACTACGGTGCCCAAGGCGGTGGCCACGGCCGAACCCGACACCGACACAATCGCCACTACCGAGCGTGAAGCACCCACCGAAACGATCGCGACGGGCGACGACGACGCAAAGACCGAGGTGATCCGTACGGACACCGGCCCGAAGCACGACCTTCAAGGCAACTGGCACAGCCGCTGGTTAGGACCAGGTGCCAAGCCGAGCTCGGAACCGGAGAAGGATTAGCCGTTAGTCCCCGAAGCCCCGTTAACCCCCGGAAGACCCAGCCAGGTAGCGCAGGGCAAGCAGGTAGCCCTGAACCCCTAGCCCGACGATCACCCCGGTCGCGACCGGGCTGATGTAGGAGTGGCGGCGAAACTCTTCGCGGGCATGCACATTGGAGATATGCACCTCGATCAGAGGTGCGCTCAGCTCAGCGCATGCATCGCGCAGCGCCACCGATGTGTGGGTAAGGCCGCCGGCGTTGAGGATCACCGGCTCGCCCGCATCGGCGGCCAGATGGATCCAGTCCAGCAGTTGAGCTTCGTTATCACTTTGCCGCACAACAGCTTTGAGTCCGAGACCAGCGGCCTCACGCTCGATGAGCGCGGCCAGCTGCTTGTGCGTGGTGGTCCCGTACACGTCGGGCTCGCGTCGGCCCAGCCGGCCCAGGTTCGGGCCGTTGATGACGTTTACCGTGACCGTCATGAGGCATCGAGTTCCGCGTAGGCCGCTGCCAGCAGCGACGGATCCGGTCCGGTTAACCGGCCCGGCTTGGCCAGTCCGTCAAGCACCACGAACCGAAGCACACCGGCCCGGGTTTTCTTGTCCCCGGCCATGTATTCCAGCAACTGCGGCAATGCGTCGGCGTCGTAGCTGACCGGCAGGCCAAGCGCCGCCAGGATGGTGCGGTGCCGCTGCGCGGTGGCGTCGTCGAGCCGGCCGGCAAGCCTGGCCAGCTCGGCGGCGAATACCAGGCCCACCGACACAGCGGCGCCGTGTCGCCACTGATAGCGCTCCCGGCGCTCGATCGCGTGCCCCAAAGTGTGTCCATAATTCAAGATTTCGCGCAGCTCCGATTCCTTCTCGTCGGCGGCGACGACCTCTGCCTTGACGGTGATCGCGCGCCGGATCAACTCCGGCAGCACGTCGCCTGCCGGGTCCAAGGCGGCCTGCGGATCGGCTTCGATGAGATCGAGGATCACCGGGTCGGCGATGAACCCTGCCTTGACCACTTCGGCCATCCCGGAGACGATTTCGTCGCGCGGCAACGTTTCCAGAGTCGCCAAATCGACCAGGACGGCGAGTGGCTGATGAAACGCACCGACCAGGTTCTTGCCCGCCTCGGTGTTGATACCGGTCTTGCCGCCGACGGCCGCGTCGACCATGCCGAGCAACGTGGTGGGCACATGCACGATCGAGACGCCGCGCAGCCAAGTGGCCGCCGCGAAACCGGCGACGTCGGTGGCCGCGCCGCCGCCGAGGCTGACCAAGGCGTCTTTGCGGCCGATTCCGATGCGGCCCAACACTTCCCAGATGAATCCCACGACGGGCAGGTCCTTGCCGGCCTCGGCGTCGGGGATTTCGATGCGGTGCGCGTCGAGACCTTTGTCGGCCAAGTGGCTTCGGATCGCCTCGGCGGTCTGCGCCAATACCGGTTGATGCAGGATTGCGACCCGATGCCGGCCGGAAAGCAGTTCGTCCAACTCGTTGCGCAACCCGGTGCCGATCACCACCGGGTATGGCGGGTCGACGGCCACCTGCACGGTGACCGGTCCAGTGGTATCGGTCATTTGGCGGCCTCGGCGCCAGACGTTGTGGGCTGCTGAGTTACTTGGGGGGCCTGCGAGGGGTCCTGCAGCTGCGACACGATGTAGCGGACCACTGCCCCGGGATTGCGGCGGTTGGTGTCGACTCGGATGGTCGCGACGCGCCGGTACAGCGGAATCCGTTTCGCCATCACGGCGCGGAATTTCTCGGCGCGATCGGGCCCGGCCAGCAGCGGCCGCACGGTGTTGCCGCCGGTGCGCCGCACACCTTCTCTGGCGCTGATTTCCAAGTAGATGACGGTGTGGCCGGCGAGCGCCTCGCATACTCCCGGGCTGGTGACAGCGCCACCGCCGAGCGACACAACCCCGTCATGCTCAGCTAATGCCGCGCGCACCACGTCTTCCTCGATGCGACGAAACTCCTGCTCCCCGTCGGTGGCGAAGATGTCGGCGATGCTGCGGCCGGTCTGCTGCTCGATCGCCACGTCGGTGTCGAGCAAGCTGACCCCGAGTGCCTTGGACAGCCGCCGCCCGATGGTGGACTTGCCGGAGCCCGGCAATCCCACGAGTACCGCCTTGGGTGCCATCACGCCATTCCTCGGCTATCCCTGGATAGCCCGAGCCCGGACAGCCGGCGCTTCCCGATCGGCGACCGCACGCTGGTACGCCTCGATGTTGCGGCGGGTTTCGGTCAGCGAATCGCCGCCGAACTTCTCCAGCACCGCGCGGGCCAGCACCAGCGCCACCATGGTCTCGACCACGACTCCCGCAGCCGGCACCGCGCACACGTCCGAGCGCTGATGGATAGCGACCGCCGCGTCGCCGGTTGCCATGTCGACGGTGGCCAGCGCCCGCGGCACGGTGGAGATGGGCTTCATCGCGGCGCGCACCCGCAGTGGCTGACCGTTGGTCATGCCGCCTTCGAGCCCACCGGCCCGGTTGGTCGAGCGGACGACGCCGTCCGGTCCGGGGTACATCTCGTCGTGGGCGCGGCTGCCGCGACGGCGCGCGGTCTCGAAACCGTCGCCGATCTCTACGCCCTTGATCGCTTGGATGCCCATGACGGCGGCGGCCAGCTGGCTGTCCAGCCGATTGTCGCCGCTGGTGAACGATCCCAGTCCGACCGGCAGGCCCAGCGCCACGACCTCCACCACGCCGCCAAGGGTGTCGCCGTCTTTTTTGGCCGCTTCGATCTCGGCGATCATCACCTGCTCGGCTGCCCTGTCGAAGGCGCGAACCGGGCTGGCATCGATCGCGGGCAGGTCTTCGGGGCCCGGCGGCGGACCGTCGTAGGGCGCCGACGGGCCGATCGCGATGACATGTGAGAGCACCTCGACACCCAGCGCCTGACGCAGAAACGACCGCGCGATCGTCCCCGCCGCGACGCGGGCGGCTGTCTCACGGGCGCTGGCCCGCTCCAGCACCGGCCGGGCGTCGTCGAAACCGTACTTGAGCATGCCCGCGTAGTCGGCATGGCCGGGCCGCGGCCGGGTGAGTGGGGCATTGCGCGCGATATCGGCAAGCTCCGCGGGATCGACCGGGTCGGCGGCCATCACGGTTTCCCACTTCGGCCATTCGGTGTTGCCGATCTCGATGGCGATGGGCCCGCCCAGGGTGATGCCGTGGCGTATCCCGGACAGCACGGTCACGGCGTCGCGCTCGAACGCCATCCGGGCGCCGCGGCCGTAACCGAGGCGGCGGCGGGCCAACTGTTCGGAGATTTCGGTGGAGGTAACTGCCACACCGGCGACCATGCCTTCGAGGACGGCCACCAGCGCGCGGCCATGCGACTCCCCGGCGGTGATCCAGCGCAACACCTGACCATCTTCCCACGTGCTCAACCCAGGAGGGCCAACCCCGCCGCGCCGGCGGTGGCCACGCACATCGAGGGACCGTGCGGCACCGTGCGCACCCCACGCAACATCGCAACGACACCGCACAGCGCGGTCAGCAGCGGCGCGCCCAGCGCCGCCAGAAACCACACCTCGACGCCGAAACAGCCGGCCAGCCCACCCAGGCCGATCGCCAGCTTCACATCGCCGGCCCCCATTGCCGCCGGCGACACCAGGTGCACCAGCAGATACACCCCGGTTAATGCCGCCGCACCGGCCAGCGCGGGCAACCCGCGGCCGGCCCGGCGGCGGCCAGCAGAATCACACGCCGCCCCGGGCAGCGTCAGCAGGTTCGGCAGCCGGCGTTCGGCGATGTCATAGCAGCTCAACACCGCCAGCCAGACAAGCACTAAGGCCGCCGCGCCGATCCGCATGCAGGGGCACGCTAGTGCAAAGCCTCCAAAGCGCAAGCCATCGCATCGCGCGGCGCGGGCAGCCCGGTGAATTGCTCGACCTGTGCGAATGCCTGATGCAGCAGCATCTGCAGGCCGCTGATCACCCGGCCGCCCGCGGCGGCGACCGCGGCGGCCAGCGGCGTGGGCCACGGGTCGTAGACGGCGTCCAGCAGCACCGGGATCGCGGCAAACGTGCCGGTATACCGCGCAGCCACGTCGGCCGGGATGGTACTGACCAGCACTTCCGCGGCCGCCACCTGGTCGGCCAACTCGCCACTGTCCAGACTGCAGAACCGCGTCGTTACGCCGATTCGCGTCCCGAGGTCCACCAACCGGGCCGCCTTCTCCGGATTGCGCGCCACGACGGTGATGCCGGTGACGCCGAGTTGGGCCAAACCCACAACGGCCGCCGGCGCGGTGCCGCCCGAGCCGCACACCAGCGCCCGTCCAGATGCTGCTTTCAGCGCGCCGGCCACGCCGTCGATGTCGGTGTTGTCGGCCCGCCAGCCACGCGGGGTGCGCACCAGGGTGTTGGCCGATCCGACCAGGCCCGCACGTTCGGTGTGCTCGTCGGCGAACCGCAGGGCGGCGAACTTGCCCGGCATGGTCACCGACACGCCGACCCACTCGGGCCCGAACCCGCCGACCACACCGGGCAGCTCCTCGGCGCCGCACTCGATGCGCTCGTAGGTCCAGTTATGCAGGCCCAGCGCGCGGTAGGCGGCCAGGTGTAGTTGCGGGGACCGGGAATGCGCGATCGGCGAGCCGAGCACGCCCGCTTTTCTGGGAGCCGTTCTGGGCCCCGGCCCGACCGCCTCAGCGCGCGCTGTCGAGGACACCGTTGCGCTTGGCCAGCTCGATATTGGCCAGATGTTGTTGATAATCCCTGGTGAACAGCGTCGTCCCCTGACCATCGATGGTGACGAAGTACAGCCAGTCACCCGGCTCGGGATGCTCGGCAGCATGCAGCGCGTCGACACCGGGTGAACAGATCGCCGTGGCAGGCAGTCCTTGGGACACGTAGGTGTTCCAGGGCGTCCGCTGGGCACGGTCGGCGTCGCTGGTGGCAACCTCCCGGCGGTCCAGGGGATAGTTCACGGTCGAGTCGAATTCCAGCGTGCGGTGTTCGTGCAGGCGGTTGTAGATGACCCGCGCGACCTTCGGGAAGTCCTGCGAGTTGGCTTCTTGCTGCACCAGCGACGCCACCACCAGGATGTCGTAGGGCGACAGGCTCATGGCGTGGGAGGAGTCCAGCAACCCGGACTTCATGTACTCCACAGCTCCGGCGCTGATCAGGTTCGCCAGGATGCTCTCGGCTGAAGCCGAGGGATCGACATCGAAGGTCCCCGGTGCGATGAGGCCCTCGATCCGGCGATGGTCGTTGCCCAACTCGGTGACCGGCTCAGCCGCCCACGCCGGTACCGCCAACACCGCGGGAGTGCTGTTGGCTGCTGCCTTGCGGAGGTCGTCCACCGAGACGCAGCGCCGGGTACCGTCGAGATCCACGCAGGTGGCACGCGAGATCAACGTCAGGATTCCGGGGTTCACCACGTTGGTTTTCATGTCGGTGGTGTCGTCGAGCTGACGGCCTTCCGGGATGACCAGCTTCCCCACCCTGTTGTTCGGATCGGCCAGCCGAGCCACGGCGGTAGCCGCCGGGATTTCGGTGCGCATCCGGTAATAGCCGGGCTGGATCGAAGTAATCGCGGCGTTGCCGTGCGCGGCGTTGACGAATCCCCGGACGGTGGCGACGACGCCCTGGTTGTGTAGCGTCTGCCCGACCATGGTGGTCGAGTCACCGGCTTGTATCTGAATCACGATGTCGCGCTTGCCGGTACCGGTGTAGTCGTCACCGGACCCGAACACCGTGTGCCAGAGCTTGGCGCCGACGAAGACAGCCGCCACCACGACCACGACGAGCAGCGCGAGGGCGATTCTGCCGGCGAAGCGCCGCCGCCGCCGCCCGCGCTCGGCCCGATTCCGGTCCACGCGGCTCATCCTGCGCCGGGGCGGCCCGACGGCCTCAGGCTCAGCCCGTTGGCGTGCGCTGTCAACCATCGATGACCTCTCCAGCCGCCCACGTTGTCTGCGGCCCGGCCAGCGCGGCGCGGCGTTGATCGAGCCAGCTCTGCAGGATCGCCACCGCCGCTGCCTGGTCGATCACGGCGCGCTGCTCCTTGGCCCGTACACCGGCCGCGCGCAGCGACCGCTGGGCGCTGACGGTGGTCAGCCGCTCATCGGCGAGCCGCACTGGTATGGGCGCAACCCGCTGTGCCAACGCCTCGGCAAGTTCGATCGCGTCCTGGGCGGAAGGGCCGGTGCGGTCGGCCAGCGTCCTCGGTAATCCGACGATCACCTCGACCGCCTCCAGCTCGGCAGCGAGCTCAGCCAGCCGGCGCACGTGCTTGCCGGAGCGGTCGCGGCGCACCGTTTCCACCGGTGTGGCCAGGATTCCGTCAGGGTCGCTGGAAGCCACGCCGATGCGCACGCTGCCGACGTCGACGCCGAGCCGTCGTCCCCGGCCAGGGTCCTGGTCAGGGTCGCCGGGCCGATCGGGCAAACGGTGCTGTGCTGAGACCACTCAACCGACCCGCGCTATCTCCGCGCGTACCGCGTCAAGCGCCGCGTCGATGCCGGTCGGATCCTTTCCTAAGCCCTGCGCCAGGTCGGCCTTACCACCGCCGCGGCCGTTGACGGCCACGGCGAGCTGTTTGACCAGGTCGTTGGCGCGGATGCCGAGATCTTGGGCGGCCGCATTGGCGGCGACCGCATAGGGCACGGTTTGGCTCTCACCCTCTGAGATCAGCGCCACCACCGCGGGATCGCTGCCCAGCTTGCCGCGGATGTCGCCGACCAGGGAGCGCAGATCGGCTGCCGTCATGCCGGCGGACATCCGTTGCGCCACCACACGGACGTTACCGATGCGCTCCGCGCCGGCCGCAGCGTTGGTCGCGGCGGCCCGTGCGCTCGCCAGCCGGGAGCGTTCGAGTTCTTTTTCCGCGGCCCGCAGACGCTCCACCAGGTTGGCCACCCGGGCGGGCACCTCTTCGGACGGTACCTTCAGCGACGACGCCAGCCCGGCCATCAGCGCACGCTCCTTGGCCAAGTGGCGGAACGAGTCCAGTCCGACGTAGGCCTCAACCCGGCGGACCCCGGAGCCGATTGACGATTCGCCCAGGATTGTCACCGGACCGATCTGCGCCGAGTTGTGCACATGCGTTCCGCCGCAAAGCTCCAGGGAGAACGGTCCGCCGATCTCCACGACCCGCACTTGGTCGGGATAGCTCTCGCCGAAGAGCGCGATCGCTCCCATCGCCTTGGCTTTTTCGAGCTGCTCAGTGAACGCGTGCACCTCGAAGTCGGCTTGCACCGCCTCGTTTGTCACCTCTTCAATCCGGGTGCGCTGGTCTTCGGTCAGCGGCCCCTGCCAGTTGAAGTCGAAGCGCAAGTAGCCCGGCCGGTTCAACGATCCCGCCTGAACGGCGTTGGGCCCCAGCACTTGTCGCAGCGCAGCGTGCACCATGTGGGTACCCGAGTGCCCTTGGGTGGCGCCCCGGCGCCAGCCCTGGTCTACCGCGGCGATGACGGTGTCACCCTCGACGAACTCCCCGGACTCCACGTTAACCCGGTGCACCCAAAGGGTTTTGGCAATCTTCTGCACATCGGTGACTGCCGCCCGGGCGCTCTCGCCGGCTCCGGTTCCGCTGATGGTGCCCTCGTCGGCGATCTGTCCGCCCGACTCCGCGTAGAGCGGGGTGCGGTCCAGCACGAGTTCGACTCGATCCGCCCCATCGGTACCGTGTGCGACCACTGGTACCCGCTTGCCGTCGACGAAGATGCCCAGAATCCGTGCCTCGGAGGTCAACTCGTCGAATCCGGTGAACTCGGTGGGTCCGGCGTCGACCAGCTCGCGGTAAGCGGTCAGGTCAGCATGCGCGTGTTTGCGTGCGGCGGCATCGGCTTTGGCACGCCTGCGCTGTTCTGCCATCAGTTCCCGGAAGCCGATTTCGTCGACCTGCAGGCCGGCCTCGGCGGCCATCTCGAGAGTGAGCTCGATCGGGAAGCCGTAAGTGTCGTGCAGGGTGAAGGCGTCCGAACCGGAAACCACTGTGGCCCCTGCCGCTTTGGTGGCGCCGGCGACCTCTTCGAAAAGTTTCGAACCCGATGCCAGCGTGCGATTGAACGCGGTCTCCTCGGCAACGGCGATGCGCCTGATCCGGTCGAAATCGGCGACGAGTTCGGGATACGCTCGCCCCATCGCGTCGCGCACGGTGGCCATCAGGTCGCCGACGATCGGGTCCTCGATGCCCAACAGCTTGGCCGAGCGGATCACCCGGCGCAGCAACCGGCGCAACACATACCCGCGTCCGTCGTTGCCGGGACTGACGCCGTCGCCGATCAGGATCGCCGCGGTGCGGGTGTGGTCGGCGATGACGCGGTACCGCACATCGTCGTCGTGGTTGCCGACGTCGTAGGGACGCGCGGCCACGGTGGCCACTTTGTCTATGACCGGTCTTAGCAGGTCGGTTTCGTAGACGTTGTGCACGCCCTGCAGCACGAACGCGACCCGCTCGACGCCCATGCCGGTGTCGATATTCTTGCGGGGCAGCGGCCCGAGGATCTCGAAATCGGTTTTGGTGGTGCCTTCGCCGCGTTCGCTTTGCATGAACACCAGGTTCCACAGCTCGACATAGCGGTCTTCGTTGGCTATCGGGCCGCCCCCTACGCCGAACTCCGGTCCGCGGTCGTAGTAGATCTCCGATGACGGACCGCACGGTCCGGGAATGCCCATCGACCAGTAGTTGTGTTCCATCCCGCGACGCTGGATCCGCTCAGCCGGCAGCCCGGCGACCTCCTGCCAGAGCCGCACGGCCTCATCGTCGTCGAAATAGACCGTCGTCCAGATTCTTTCGGGGTCTAACCCGTACCCGCCGTCCGCGACGCTCTTGGTGAGCAACTCTAAGGCCAGCTCGATGGCCTCGCGCTTGAAATAGTCGCCGAAGGAGAAGTTGCCGGCCATCTGAAAGAACGTGTTGTGCCGGGTGGTGATACCCACCTCGTCGATATCGGGCGTGCGGATGCACTTCTGGATGCTGGTGGCCCTCACGTACGGCGGTGTGCGCGCGCCCAAGAAGAACGGCACGAACTGGACCATGCCGGCGTTGACGAACAGCAGGTTGGGATCGTCGAGGATCACCGACGCGCTTGGCACCTCGGTGTGGCCCGCCTTCACGAAATGATCAAGGAACCTCTTCCTGATCTCGTGTGTCTGCACTCTGTCCGCTTCTTCCTTTTGCTTCGGCCTCGATTCCCAGCCTATTCGTTGGGTTATTAGAAGGCTGTCTACCCAAGCTTTTCGACCGCACACAGTACCTCCCCTGGTGCCGTCCATTACCGGGCCGCTAACCCGCCAGAAAGCTCAACCGCACCGAGCGTCGTGGATTGTCCCGGTTGAGGTCGACCAGAACGACGCTTTGCCAAGTGCCCAGCAGCGGCTCGCCACCCGAGACCGGCACCGTCACCGACGGTGCCACGATCGCCGGCAACACATGGTCGGCACCGTGGCCAGCGGAGCCGTGCGCGTGCCGGTAACGGTCATCGCGAGGCAACAGTCGTTCCAGCGTGTCGACCAGGTCGTCGTCGGAGCCGGCACCGGTCTCGATGATCGCGACCCCAGCCGTCGCGTGCGGGACGAACACGTTGCACAAGCCGTCGCCGCAGCTGAAGCAGAACCTGCGAACCGCATCCGTCAGATCAACGATGCGGCGACGGGCGGTATCCACTTCCAGCACATCGGTATGCACCCGGTCAAGCCTACGGCGCGGCGGCTACGACCAGCCAATTGATTGTGAGCGCGGCCACACCCCCAAAAGGCATTGCGGGGGGTAACCGGCAGGAGGAAGGTATCTAGTGGGACCGGTGGCGCCACCGGGGCGCTGCCCCGACATCGGAGGAGTCGATCGTGTACGCACGCTCTACCACCATCCAGGCGCAACCCTTGTCAGTCGACATCGGAATTGCGCACGTTCGCGATGTCGTCATGCCCGCCCTGAAAGAGATTCACGGGTATGTCGGACTGTCGCTGTTGGTGGACCGGCAGTCCGGCCAATGCATCGCCACCAGCGCCTGGGAGACCGTGGAGGCGATGCGCGCCAGCGCCGAGCGGGTAGCCCCCATTCGCGACCAGGCTGCGCTGATGTTCGACGGCAGCGCGCGGGTCGAAGAATGGGACATCGCTCTGCTGCACCGCGACCACCCGTCACACGAAGGGGCCTGCGTACGGGCCAGCTGGCTCAAGGTGGTGCCGGATCAGCTCAGCCGATCCCTGGACTTCTACCGGACGTCGGTGCTGCCGGAAATGGAGAATCTCGACGGGTTCTGCAGTGCCAGCCTGATGGTCGACCACCCCGCATGCCGGCGGGCGGTGTCCTGCTCGACGTTCGACAGCATGGACGCGATGGCCCGAAACCGCGACCGGGCGACCGAGCTGCGCAGCAGGCGGGTGCGCGAGTTGGGGGCCGAGGTACTCGACGTAGCCGAATTCGAGCTGGCGATCGCCCACTTGAGAGTGCCCGAGCTGGTCTGAGCCTCCAGCTAGGGCAGCGAGTCCCCGGGGAATCCGCGGCAAGGATGCACCTGGTAGGTGAAGACTCCCGCCGCTACTCCCGGGTCGTCGCTCATGATGGCGGTAGTGTCGTCGACCGTCGCCGCGAACACCCCGATACCGCAGACATCGGAACCGTCGGTGACCGGCAAGACCACCGCCAGCACGCCGTCGTGGCGCAGCCCGAAGTTGCGCCGACCGTGTTCCCAGATGATGCCCGGTGACGTATCGTCACCGAACTTCGGCCCTTTCTTGAGGATCACAACGCTATAGGGCTTGGCGGTGGGCAGCAGTTGGCCCATCTCCTCGTCGGTGAAGGTTTTCATGGCCGTCCCCGTTTCTTGCGGATGATCGCCCGCAGCCGGTCCAGCCGGCCGGCCATCTCACGCTCACCGCCGTGACTGGTCGGCCGATAGTAGTCCACGCCCACCAGCTCATCCGGTGGATATTGTTGGGCGACAACGCCGTCCGGGTCATCGTGAGAGTACTTGTACCCCTGCGCGTTGCCCAGCGCCGCCGCGCCGGAGTAGTGCCCGTCGCGCAGATGGGCCGGCACCAGACCGGCCTTGCCCGCCTTGATGTCGTCCATCGCCGCTGCCAGCGCGGTGGTGACCGCGTTCGACTTCGGCGCAGTGGCCAGGTAGACGGTGGCATGCGCCAGCGTCAGTTGGGCCTCGGGCATGCCGATCAGTGCCACCGTCTGCGCGGCGGCGACTGCGACCTGCAGCGCGGTCGGGTCGGCCATGCCGATGTCCTCGCTGGCCAGGATCAGCAGCCGGCGCGCGATGAACCGCGGATCCTCCCCGGCGACGAGCATGCGGGCCAGGTAGTGCAGCGCGGCGTCGACGTCGGAGCCGCGCACCGATTTGATGAAGGCGCTGATGACGTCGTAGTGCTGGTCGCCGTCGCGGTCGTAGCGCACCGCGGCTTTGTCCAGGGATTGCTCGATGGCCGCGACCGTCACCTCGTCATTCGCCTGAACCGCTTCAGCGGCCACCTCCAGCGCGGTCAGAGCGCGGCGGGCGTCGCCGGCCGCCAATCGCACCAGCAGGTCGATGGCCTCGGGCTGCACGCTGACCTGCCCGCCCAGGCCGCGGGGATCGTCGATCGCGCGCTGCACCACGGTACGGATGTCATCGGAGGTCAGCGGCCGCAACTGCAGGATCAGCGATCGTGACAGCAGCGGCGCCACCACCGAAAACGACGGGTTCTCGGTGGTCGCCGCGACCAGCAACACCACCCGGTTCTCCACGGCGGATAGCAGGGCGTCTTGCTGGGTTTTGGAGAACCGGTGCACTTCGTCGATGAACAGCACCGTCTGCTCGCCGCGCAGCAGCGCGCTTCGCGCACTTTCTATGACGGCCCGAACTTCTTTGACACCGGCCGACAACGCGGACAGCGCCTCGAACCGGCGACCGGTCACCTGTGAGATCAGCGCCGCCAGCGTTGTCTTACCGCTCCCCGGCGGGCCGTACAGGATGGCCGACGCCACGCCCGAGCCCTCAACCAGGCGGCGCAGCGGCGATCCGGGTGCCAGCAAGTGGTCCTGCCCGACCACCTCGTCCAGCGACGCTGGACGCATCCGCACCGCCAGCGGTGCGCCGGCCGACACGCCCAGGTCATGGTTGGTCGTCTGCGGTGCGCCGGGGAGGTCAAACAGACCGTCGGACACGGCTTCAGGCATACCACGCCCGCCTTGGGAAGGGCGCCCAGGTGCGCCGGCCCGGGGGCAAGACGCTATCAATCCGCGCGTCTTCGCCACATAATTTGCTAAGTTCCCGTTTGCCAAGTTCCGTGCGCGTGCCCCGTAGAGCGAATCAAACAGCTAGGACGGAAATGAGCCAGCCCCCAGAGCATCCAGACAACCCGGCCGAACCCCCCGGCGGCAACCAGAGCCCTCCGGGCTACCCACCGCCCGGTTACGGCGCGCCGCCCCCGCCGCCCGGTTACGGCGCACCTCCTCCCCCGCCGCCGGGTTACGGCGCACCTCCTCCACCGCCGCCGGGTTATGGCCGACCGCCTGGCGGCTATGGCCCTCCAGGACCTCCTGGACCACCCCCCGGGGGTTCCCAGCCGCCCGGTTACGGCGCACCCCCCCGCCCGGCTACCCGCCGTCCGGTTACGGCGGCCAGCCCAAGCCTCAGTTCAGCGTGGGTGAGGCGTTCAGCTGGGCCTGGAACAAGTTCACGAAAAACGCCGTAGCGCTAATCGTCGCCACCCTTGTCTATGGGGTGCTGCTCGGCGTCGCCTCCGGTGTGATCGCGCTAGGCCGCAATATGGGCACGACCACTACGAGCTCCGACGGCTCCAACTACAGCGTTTCGACGAGCATCGGCGCCGGCGGGTTGGCAGTCGTGGTCGTTGGCTACCTAGTCGCTTACGCGGTAGGAATATTCGCCCAATCCGCGTTCCTGTCCGGATGCCTGGAGATCGCTGACGGACGGCCGGTGACCATTGGCTCATTCTTCAAGCCGCGCAACCTCGGCATGGTGATCCTCGCTGCGCTGCTGGTCGGCGTTCTCACCGCGATCGCCTCGGCCCTGTGTTTCATTCCCGGCCTCATCTTGGGTATCTTCGCCCAGTTCACCATCCCGTTCGTCATCGATCGCTCGCAGTCGGCTATCACCGGGTTGAAGTCCAGCTTCTCGACCGTCTCGTCGAACTTCGGCAATGCTCTGCTGGTGTGGCTGGTAGAAGTGGCGGCGATCATCGTCGGTGCGCTGGCGTGCGGCGTCGGCCTGTTGGTGGCGGTACCGGTCGCCTCCCTCGTCCTGATTTACGCCTACCGCAAGCTTTCCGGCGGCCAGGTCGTCCCGCTGGAGCAGCCGGGTTATCAACCCGGACCGCCGCCCGGCATACCGCCGGGGCCCCAGCCGACATAGCGCCGGCCTGAGGCTAAAGGCTGAGTCTGCGTATTGCGGCAAGACCAGGCAGAATTGCGCTGCGCTGCGGCCTTGCGGCCCTTGTGATGCAATCAGCTTGTATGAGCATCAAAGTTGCGCTGGAGCACCGCACCAGCTACACCTTTGACCGGCTGGTGCAGGTGTACCCGCACGTCGTGCGGCTGCGCCCGGCGCCGCACTGCCGCACGCCCATCGAGGCCTACTCGCTGCGCATCGAGCCGGCCGAACACTTCATCAACTGGCAACAGGACGCGATGGGCAACTTCCTCGCCCGGCTGGTCTTTCTGAACCCGATGCGTCGCCTGACCATCACCGTCGGTCTCATTGCCGACCTCAAGGTGATCAACCCGTTCGACTTCTTTATCGAGGACTGGGCCGAGACGTGGCCTTCGGATGGGTTGACCTACCCCAAAGAGCTGGCCGACGACCTCAAGCCGTACTTACGGCCCGTCGACGAAGACGGCGACGGGTCGGGCCCTGGCGAGCTCGTACAGGCATGGGTGCGTAACTTCTCGGTGCCGGACGGCACGCGCACCATCGACTTCCTGGTCGCGCTCAACCGCGCGATCAACGCCGACGTCGCCTACAGCCTGCGTATGGAGGCCGGCGTCCAGACACCGGATTTCACGCTGCGCAGCGGCGTCGGGTCGTGCCGGGACTCGGCGTGGCTGCTGGTGTCCATCCTGCGCCAGTTGGGGCTGGCCGCCCGGTTCGTGTCCGGCTACCTGGTACAGCTGGCATCCGACGTCGCGGCGCTCGACGGACCGTCGGGGCCCGCCGCCGACTTCACCGACCTGCACGCGTGGGCCGAGGTATACATCCCCGGTGCGGGCTGGATCGGGCTGGACCCGACGTCGGGGCTGTTCGCCGGCGAGGGCCACATCCCGCTGGCAGCCACGCCGCATCCGGCGACCGCAGCACCCATCAGCGGCGGCACCGAACCCTGCAATACGGTGCTGGAGTTCTCCAACACCGTCACCCGCGTCCACGAAGACCCGCGCGTCACGCTGCCCTACACCGACGAGGCGTGGACGACGATCTGTGAGGTCGGCCGCCGCGTCGACGAGCGACTGGCCGCCGGCGACGTCCGGCTGACTGTCGGCGGCGAGCCGACGTTCGTGTCGGTGGACAACCAGGTCGACAAGGAGTGGACGACAGCCGCCGACGGCCCACATAAGCGCCAGCGGGCATCCGATCTGGCTGCCCGGCTGAAGGCGGTGTGGGCCCCACAGGGGCTGATCCAGCGCGGGCAAGGCAGGTGGTATCCGGGAGAGCCGTTGCCGCGCTGGCAGATTGCGCTCTACTGGCGCACCGACGGGCGAGGACTGTGGACCAACGACGCGCTGCTGGCCGACCCGTGGACCAGCGAGCCGACCAGCCCGGCTGTCGATAACGAGGCCGCTTACAAGGTGCTGGCCGGGATCGCCGACGGTCTGGGGCTGCCGCTCTCGCAGGTGCGGCCGGCCTATGAGGACCCGCTGTCCCGGCTGGCGGCCACAGTGCGAATGCCCGCCGGCGACCCGGTGGAATCGACTGACGACCTCGCCGACGACACCGCCACCGGCCGCGCCGAGCTGCTGGCGCGCCTCGACGAATCCACCACCTCCCCGGCGGCGTTCGTGCTGCCGCTGCACCGCCGCGACGACGACCTCGGCTGGGCCAGCGCGAACTGGCGGCTGCGCCGCGGTCGCATCGTGTTGCTCGAGGGGGATTCGCCGGCGGGTCTGCGGCTGCCGCTGGATTCGATCAGCTGGCGACCGCCACGGACATCGTTCGGCGTCGACCCGCAGACCGTGGGAGACACGCTGTCGGCGGACTCCGGCGCCGCGGTGATAGAGGACGCCGAGACGGCGCCGCCGACCGCGATGGTCGCCGAGGTTCGGGATGGGCTGCTGTACCTCTTCATGCCGCCCACCGAGGCACTCGAACACTTCGTCGACCTCATCGCCCGAGTCGAGGCCGCGGCGGCGAACGCCCACTGCCCGGTCGTGGTCGAGGGCTACGGCCCGCCGCCGGATCCACGGCTGAAGTCGACGACGATCACCCCCGACCCCGGTGTCATTGAAGTCAACGTTGCGCCCACCGCCAGTTTCGCCGAGCAACACCAGCTGCTGGAAACCCTGTACGCACAGGCCCGCCTGGCCCGGTTATCCACGGAGTCGTTCGACGTCCTCGGCACCCACGGCGGCACCGGCGGCGGTAACCACATCACGCTCGGTGGTATCACGCCTGCCGACTCTCCGCTGCTGCGCCGCCCGGACCTGCTGGTCTCGCTGCTGACCTACTGGCAGCGGCACCCGTCACTGTCCTACCTGTTCGCCGGGCGGTTCGTCGGCACCACGTCGCAGGCGCCACGAGTCGACGAGGGCCGTGCCGAGGCGCTTTACGAACTCGAGATCGCGTTCGCCGAGATCGCCCGGCTGTCGGCGGGAGGCGCGGCCAAGCCGTGGGTGGCCGACCGCGCGCTGCGGCACCTGCTCACCGACATCACCGGCAACACCCATCGCGCCGAGTTCTGCATCGACAAGCTCTACAGCCCCGACAGCGTCCGTGGCAGGCTCGGCCTGTTGGAGCTGCGCGGGTTCGAGATGCCGCCGCACCTACACATGGCGATGGTGCAGTCGCTGCTGGTGCGCTCGCTGGTGGCGTGGTTTTGGGACGAACCGCTGCGCGCCCCGCTGATCCGCCACGGCGCCAACTTGCACGGCCGATACCTGTTGCCGCACTTCTTGATTCACGACGTCGCCGACGTGGCCGCCGACCTGCGTGCGCACGGCATCGGCTTCCAGACCAGCTGGCTGGACCCGTTCACCGAATTCCGCTTCCCGCGCATCGGCACCGCCGTCTTCGAGGGCGTGGAGATCGAGTTGCGCGGCGCGATCGAGCCGTGGAACACCCTCGGCGAGGAGGCCACCGCGACAGGCACCGCACGCTACGTCGACTCGTCGGTCGAGCGCATCCAGGTGCGCATCATCGGCGCCGACCGGGACCGCTACCTGGTGACGTGCAACGGCTACCCGGTGCCGCTGCTGGCCACCGACAACCCCGACATCCAGGTGGGTGGCGTGCGGTTCAGGGCCTGGCAACCGCCCAGCGCGCTGCACCCGACCATCACAACCGACGGTCCGCTGCAGTTCGAGCTGATCGACCTCGCTACCGGAATGTCGCGCGGCGGCTGCACCTACCACGTCACCCATCCCGGCGGGCTCGCCTACGACGAGCCACCCATCAACGCCGTCGTGGCCGAGGCGCGCCGCGCTCGCCGCTTCGAGGCAACCGGATTCACCCCGGGCAAGCTCGACCTATCCGACATCCGGGAGAAACAGGCCCGGATATTCACCGACATCGGCGCGCCGGGCATCCTGGACCTGCGACGCGTGCGTACCGTGCAGCAGTAATGGCGTTTGCGGAAATGGCACTCGGCACGGATGGATGGTCGGCGGCTTCTACCGGCCGCTACGATGCCGACCGCCTCCTGGCCGGGTACCGTGCCGCGCGCGCCCAGGAAGCACTGTTCGACCTGCGCCCCCCCGGCTCAGAAGGCCCGGGAATCGGCTACGACGAATTCGTCGACCAACACGGGAACGTCCGGCCGGCTTGGAGCGAGCTGGCCGACGCGGTCGCCGAGCGCGGCAGGGCCGGGCTGGACCGGCTGCGCTCGGTGGTGCACGGCCTGATCGACAACGACGGCATCACCTACACCGAAGTCGATCCCAACCGGGACGGGCCCGCCGGCGCGTCCAAGCTCCAAGGCCTGGAGCCGAGGCCCTGGAGCCTGGACACCCTGCCGATCGTGGTCTCCGCGGCAGATTGGGACGTGCTGGAGGCCGGGTTGGTGCAGCGGTCGCGCCTGCTCAATGCCGTGCTCGCGGATCTGTACGGGCCGCGCAGCTTGCTCACCGAAGGCGTCCTTCCACCGGAACTGCTATTCGCCCATCCGGGTTACGTGCGTGCCGCCAACGGCATCGAGGTGCCCGGGCACCACCAGCTTTTCATGCATGCCTGTGACGTCAGCCGGCTGCCGGACGGCAGCTTTCAGGTCAACGCTGACTGGACGCAGGCGCCCTCGGGCGCCGGTTATGCGCTGGCCGACCGACGCGTTGTCGCGCACTCGATTCCAGACCTCTACGAGAGGATCGCGCCGCGACCGACGACACCGTTCGCCCAAGCGCTGCGGCTGGCACTGATCGACGCGGCACCCGACGTCGCCCAGGACCCTGTGGTGGTGGTGCTCAGCCCGGGCATCTACTCAGAGACCGCTTTCGATCAGGCCTATCTCGCTACCCTGCTGGGCTTCCCGCTGGTGGAAAGCGCGGACTTGGTGGTGCGCGACGGCAAGCTGTGGATGCGCTCGCTGGGGACCTTGAAACGCGTTGACGTCGTTCTTCGCCGGGTCGACGCGGACTACACGGACCCATTGGATCTACGCGCCGATTCCAGGCTCGGTGTGGTCGGCTTGGTGGAGGCGCAACACCGCGGGACGGTGACCGTCGTCAACACGCTGGGCAGCGGCATCCTGGAAAGCCCTGGGCTATTGCGTTTCCTGCCCGAGCTAGCCGAGCGCTTGCTCGGGGAAGCCCCGCTGCTGCATACCGCGCCGGTCTACTGGGGCGGCATCGCAAGCGAACGCTCACACCTACTGGCGAATCTCTCGTCGCTGCTGATCAAGCCCACTGTCGGCGGGGAAACCCTTGTCGGACGGACACTTTCGTCCGAGCAGCTGGCTGAACTGGCTGCGCATATCGAGAATATGCCGTGGCAATGGGTCGGCCAGGAGCTGCCGCAGTTCTCGTCGGCGCCCACCGATCATGCCGGTGTGTTGTCGTCGGCCGGCGTCGGCATGCGGTTGTTCACGGTTGCCCAACGCAGCGGCTATGCGCCGATGATCGGCGGCGTCGGCTACGTCCTGGCGCCTGGACCCGCCGCATACACACTGAAAACCGTTGCAGCAAAAGATGTCTGGGTACGGCCAACAGAGCGTGCACGAGCCGAGACGGTGACCTTGCCCTCGGTTGAGCCGCCGGCAAAGACCGGCGCGGGCACCTGGAGTGTCAGCTCGCCGCGTGTGCTGTCCGAGCTGTTCTGGATGGGACGCTATGGCGAGCGCGCGGAGAACATGGCCCGGTTGCTGATCGTCGCCCGCGACGGCTTCCACGTCTACCGGCATCACCAGGACTCCGAAGAAAGCGAGTGCGTGCCGGTGCTGATGGCCGCGCTGGGCCGAATCACCGGGACCGACACCGAAGCCGATGGCGACCACGCCGAGATGATCGCCATCGCCCCCTCGACGCTGTGGTCACTGACTGTGGACCCGAACCGGCCGGGATCCCTCGTCCAGTCGGTGGAGGGGCTGGCACTGGCCGCCAGGGCGGTGCGCGACCAGTTGTCCAACGACACCTGGATGGTGCTGGCCGGCGTGGAGCGCGCGCTTGCACACAAGTCCGACCCGCCGCAATCGCTCGCACGCGCCGACACCGTGCTCGCGTCGGCTCACTCGCAGACGTTGGCCGGGATGCTGACGCTGTCGGGGGTGGCCGGCGAGTCGATGGTGCGTGACGTGGGCTGGACGATGATGGACATCGGCAAACGTATCGAACGCGCCCTCTGGCTAACCGCGTTACTGCAGGCCACACTGACCGTTGCCCGCAGCGCCGCCGCTGAGCAAACGATCATCGAGTCGACACTGGTGGCGTGTGAATCGTCGGTCATCTACCGGCGCCGCACTGTGGGCAAGGTCAGTGTTGCCGCGATGACCGAGCTGATGCTGTTTGACGCGCAGAACCCGCGGTCGTTGCTGTATCAGCTGGAGCGGCTGCGGGCCAACCTCAAGGAGCTGCCCGCCTCGTCGGGGTCGTCGCGCCCGGAGCGGTTGGTGGACGAGATCAGTACCCTCTTGCGCCGGTCACATCCCGCCGAGCTGGAAGAGGTCACCGACGGGCGCCGTGCGGAGTTGGCGGACCTGCTCGGTGCGATACATGCCGAGCTGCGCGATCTGGCCGAGGTCATTACCGCAACGCAGTTGGCGTTGCCCAGCGGCATGCAGCCGCTGTGGGGCCCCGACGAACGACGAGTGATGCCAGCCTGATTGGCCGACTCTAGGCCGCGCGCCCGCTCGAGTCCGAGCTGACCTCGTCGATAACGGTATGGATGAACTTCATCTTCTTCAGCACCGCGACCGGCAGCACGAAGGGGTACAGGTCGTCGTGGCCCATCGACCGGTTCACCATGTTCAACGACCACGACAGCGGCAGCCACATGTCGATGATGGTCTGAAAGGCGCTGGGGCCCAATGCCGGCCGGTCGAAAGTCGCCGACGCCGGCGCGAGACCGCACCAGGCCGAGGTGTCCAGGGTGTCGCGGATGTGCAGGTAATGCGCGAACGTCTCGGCCCAATCCTCGGAAGGATGCATGGTCGCATACGACGACACGAACCGTTCCTGCCAACCCTCGGGCGTGCCCTCCCTGTAATGCCGGTCCAACGCCTCCTGGTAGTCGGCGTACGGGTCGCCGAACAGCTCGTTGAACCGCGCCAGGTAGTCGCTTGACGGGCTGATCAGCCGGTAGAAGTAGTAATGCCCGATCTCGTGCCGGAAGTGTCCGAGCAGGGTCCGGTACGGCTCGTCCATCTCAACCCGCAACTGCTCACGGTGCACGTCGTCGCCCTCGGCCAGATCCAGTGTGATGACCCCGTTTTCGTGTCCGGTCAACACCTTCTCGTGCGCACTGGACAACAAGCGGAATGCCAAACCGTAGTCAGCATCCTGGTCACGTCCTACGATCGGCAACTTCAGCTCATGCAGCTCGGCGATCAGCCGCCGCTTGGCCGCCTCGGCCCGGGCGAACCCCGCCAGGCCGACGGTGTCGGCATCGTTGGGCCGTTCGGTAGTCAGCGCGCACGACGTGCAGAGCCCGCCAGGGTGATCCTTGGGGACCAGCCAATTGCATTCCGCGAGATGAAGATTGGCGCACAGTTGATAGTCGTCGGCATCCACCGCCCCGGCGTGCTCGCCCTCGTCGCCCTTGGCAATCACCAGCAGGGCCATCTGGTCGAGGGAAAACCCCAGCGCGCTGCCGCACGCCAAGCACGCCGAGTTCTCAAACGTCAGGCGCTGACCGCAGTTAGGGCAGTGGAAGTCACGCACGCAGCACATCACCTTCGAAGGGCACGACGTCGACGGCGACATCGATAACACTGTGCTTGGAGTTGGTGTAGATAATGCCGCGCAGCGGCGGGATGTCCGCGTAGTCGCGGCCGCGGCCGACGGCGATATACCGTTCGTCGACCATCTGGTCATTGGTGGGATCCAGCCCCAGCCACTCAAACTGCCCAGGCTGTTGCGGGGTCCACACTGTGGCCCAGGCATGGGTTGCGTCGATACCGATCATCCGATCCTTTCCGGGTGGTGGGTCGGTGGCCAGATAGCCGGACACGTAGCTGGCCGCCAGACCGTTGGCTCGCAGGCAGGCGATCGCCAGCCTTGCAAAGTCCTGGCATACCCCTTCCCGGGCCGCTAGAACCTCATTGACTCCGGTGGAAATCGTCGTCGACCCCGAGCGGTAGGTGAAGTCGGTGAAGATCCGCGACGCGAGATCACGCAACACCTCGACCAACGGACGCTCAGGCACGAAGCTGGGGGCTGCGTACTCGCGCACTTCATCGGTGATCTCCGGCGGATTCAAGTCCAGCGTGAATTCGCTCGCAAGCGCTCCCTTGCGCCCGGCGGGCCGGGCAGCCTCCCACGGTTGTACCGCCGGCCCGCTGGTGTAGCGCCCGGGAGCCGGTGGATACACGTCGACGATGGAGTCGCTGGTGATCGTCAGGGTGCGGTGCGGCTCGGTGACGTGGAAGTAGGAGCTGATGTTGCCGTAGACGTCGCGGCTGGTCGAGCTGTCGGTGGGGGCCGGCTCGATGTCTAGCCGGTGCGCGATACAGCGCTGCCGCAGCGAGTCCCGCGGCGTGAGAAAGCCGCGGCCATAAGAGCTGGTCACAATGTCGGAGTAGCGGTACTCGGTGCGGTGAGTGACTCGATGGCGGCGGGCGACCGGGGCCTCGGCATCAGAAAACGGCGGCTCTCCTGCTGACAAAGAGCAACCTCCTCACGTACCCGCCCATTGGCGGCAAGGCTGATCACATCACACACCGGCGGGTTTCGTGGGGTCGATCGGATGCCCGGTCGGCAACCGTTCGCCAATCCGGCACCAAGCGCACCATAGCCGGAGCACAATCAAGATGTGGCCACGTGGGGCGACGTCGCCCGCATCGTTGGTGAACTGGCACTCACCTCCGAGCCGTCACCGCACGAGTGGCGGGTCGGCAAGAAATTGATGGCGTGGGAGCGGCCCCTGCGCCCGTCCGACCGCGAAGCCCTGACGCAGCACGGGTTGGAACCACCGGAGGGCGACATCCTCGGTGTCCGGGTGTCCGATGAGGGCGTCAAGTTTGCGTTGATCGCCGACGAGCCGAGGGTTTATTTCACTACCCCGCATTTCGACGGCTACCCGGCGGTGCTGGTCAGACTGGCCGAGATCGCAGTCCCCGACCTCGCGGAGCTGATCACCGAGGCCTGGCTGACGCAGGCGCCGAAGAAACTGGTCCAGGAGTTCTTGGCCGACTCGTTCTGAGCCATACGGAGCTATTCAAAGCTGGCGAAGGTCGATCACCCGTTGCAGGTCATCGACGCAGGCCTGGACGACGTCGGCGAGCACTACATCGGTTTTGTCGCGGGCATCTGAGTGCAGCTTCGAAGCATGGCGGCGGGCGGCGGCGGTATATGCGGACGCCCCAGCGGGATCCGAGTCGGCAAGCGCTGTTGCCGCCGCAAGATCGACCAGCACTTCCGGCACCGGCTGCGGAAGCCGGCCGCAGCAGCCGTCGACGGCGGGGACGACGGCACGGGCCAGTTGCAGCACGGAGCCGGCCAGCAGGGCCACATGCACGGCCTGGTGATCCGCACCCTGGACGGAGTCGCGCAGTCGCCATCGCCGCGGCGAAATCCGCACCACCTGACGTGCGGTGGTGCGGGCTCCGATGAGTCCGCCCAGCTGTTCGTGCACCCGATCGACGGCCGACAGCGGCCAGTCAGGCGCCGCCACTATGCGTCCGGTGGCGATATCCGCAGTGCGCGACAGGACACGTTGCAGGACTCCCAGCACCCCGATGCGCGCTCTGCGCAACACCTTCAACGGGTCGGCGGGGAACAGCAAGACGGCGAACACGATGGCCAGGCAACCACCGATGAGGGCGTCGTCGATGCGTTCGAGACCGACGCCACTGCGATACAACGCCAGCACCAGGATCGATGACACGACGGTCTGGTTGGCGAACATCATCCCTTGTCCGATGTAGCCATGCCCAATCAAGACCGCAACCGACAGCGCGATCAGCGCGGCGATGGCGATGGGGACGGCCCCGGTCCCGAGCAGCCCCTGCACCAGGGTGCCCATCCCGATCCCCAAGGTCACACCGATCATCATCTGGATGGCGCGTTGCGCGCGTAACACGTTGCTGATCGATAAGCACACCGCGGCGGCGATCGGCGCGAAGAACGGCTGAGGATGGCCGAGCACATCGTGTGCGAGGTACCAGGCCAGACCCGCAGCGATCGAGGTCTGCACGAGCGTGAACCACCGGCCACGTAGCCGTTTGAATGCCGCAAGCACAGCGGCGTACGCCGTTGATGGCAGCGTCAGCAGCGAAGTGCTCATCAGGCTTGCTTACCTCAGCGCACACCGCAACGCTTGGCGAGCTAGGCCCGGTGCAATTCGAACAGCGGAATCACCCGGCCGGTCTTGGCCTGATACTCGGCGAAGCCCGGCGCCGCGGCGGTGACCTTTGGGAAGAGCTCATCGCGCTCCGCGGGGGGCAGCTCGCGCGCGGTCACGTCGAACGACGCCGTGCCCACCTCGACGTGCGCCTGCGGCGTGGCCCGCAGGTTGTGCACCCACGCCGGATTCACCGGGGCGCCGGCAAAGGACCCGATTATGATCAGCCTGCCGTCGATGCGGAAATAGGCCAGCGGCGACACCCGCGGTTGGCCGGACTTGGCGCCCGTCGTGGTGAGCAACAACAGGTCGGCATCAGCGAACTGGCCAGAGACCTTGCCGCCGTTAGCCCGGAATTCGTCGACGATGTTCTGGTTGAACGCCTTTACCGTTTCGGCGTCAGGAAACTGTTCGGTCATGCCTGGTCAACCTCTTTGGGATTGGCGTCTATTCCGGACTCCGTTTTGGGCGTTTGCACCCGGTAGCTGTGACGGTTGCGCGACGAACCCCAGGTCAGCACGGTTGGTTCTGACGGTCGCGGGAAGTTCTGTTGACTGTCTAGCGGACCAGCTGCGGACTGGCGGTGATCTTGATAGCGCGCCCGGACACGCTCCTTTGCTCTACAGTGCGAAGCCTCCTTCGTCGGCCTCGTCCAGTGCGGCGAAAAGGCCGGCGATGCGGGCGCTCGCGGAGCTCTTTTCCTCGGGATGGAAGGCGTTGGTCTCCGATGATGGCTCAGGAAGGGCCTCGACCCAACGCTTAAATTCTTCGATGCTTGACGAACGTGCGAGACCGCGCTCCAGTGCGCTAAACATCAGCGACTTGAAGGCCAAGTTTCGGCTATGTCCTTGCCAGAGCAGGACTGCCACCGGGATGAGCGCAAGCCACCACCACGAGGACTGATTCCAGCCAAGAAAGATCGCCAGAGCGCTCAGCGGGGGCACGACCGCTAGCCGAAGTTCTCGTTCCGCCTTGAGACGGTCCGCTTCCGAAAAGAGCTGCGGGTCCGGCTCCCGACCCGGCTCCGTTAGCAACAACGTCGCGGGTAAGTCCAGCTCTGCGTTGAGTCGTCGGCTGACCGCGTTCGCGTAATCCAAAACCCGGAGGTACTCAGGATTAGGAACCTTCCTTCTCGGCGATGCGAAGGCACCACCTACCTTCCGTTCTGCCTCTTCCAGCTCTGCCTGCATGAGGTTGAACTCGGGAATGGGAACAAGTTTCCCCGTACCCGGCCTTGGGACGCGACCCCACACCGCCTCGGCAATCTCGGGCAACGCCTTATGGCCGATCAGAGGTGACAGTGCTTGAGAGACCGATCCGATCAGGTATGCGGCCACACCCACGCCAAGCCCGATCCAGATTGGGCCGGCGTCCTTTGCGAGGTCGTACACGGCGGCTGCGACCTCATTGTTGGGTCGCTTGTGTATGTCGGGCTTGATGAGAATCCACAGAAAAATCAACCACAGGTAACCGGCGATTAACGGTGCTCGCAGGTCGCGGAATCCTGGGAGTGCGGAGGCGAGGATTTGCACACGACGACCTTCTCACCTCGCCACCCCCCCACGCGTTTTTTTGCTGAACCCCGCTGGCGACCGCGCGCGGTCGCGCGCCTCGCAGTTTGTACGAGTCCGGGACAAACGACATCACGCAGATGACCCAAAATCAGGCAGATTGTGGCCGCGGTGTGGCCGCGAGGATGCGGCCCGGGTCGGGACTAGCCCGACCCGGGCCGTTCCTCTCCTACATTCGGTGTGTCCGCACCAATACAAGGAGAAGCATCATGCCGCTGAGAAACGTCCTCAGTTTCGGAGGGGAAAGCAGCGACGACCCCGCCCCGATCACTGCAGAGCTGATCGCCAACATTGCACAGATCCTCGCCGAGGGCGACCCCGCGGCCGGTACCTACAGCGTCGACGAAGTGCTCACCGGGATCGTCTACGTCCTGCGTCGCCTGGAACTCAAGCTCGGCTCCCTGGAACTCAAGCTCGCGCGCACGAACAAGGTGCTGGCCACGCTCCTCAACAACCGGGGGCAGGCCGAAGGCAACACGTAGCCGGTTGGCAGACGTCGCAGCACCATCGGCCGCGAGCTTATCGGCCAAACCCAGCCATGCCGTCCGGGTCCTGTGCGCGCCCTCTTCACTCTTGCGCGCCTCGTGGGCGGCTAGCTCCTCGCGCACAATCTCGCGGATGCGGGCCTCGCCGTCCATTTCCCTGAGCCGCATTACAACACGCTCGCCAAAAGGTCATAAGGCATGGCGTCCAGCACGCCCCACCGCCACAACGCGCCGGCCACGGCCACCAGCGGGCTGATGTCGAACCCGTCGTCGAGGCGATCCCACCGCTGGCTTTCACCGACCTGGCGGACGCGCGCATTGCTGACCGCCGTATCCAGCTCCGGCTGCCCGACGTGCACCACGCTGGCCGCCTTCACCGCCTCCTGAAACTGCCCGCAGGCCGACGCCATGTCGACGGCCGACAACTTGGTGAACTGGACCCCGGCTCGCGTCAAATCGGGCTGCAGCGTGGCGGCCTGCCCGCCGGTGAACAGCGCCACCTCCACCACGGCTCGCTCGGCCACCAGCTCGGCGACCCGCCCGGCCACCCAGGACGTGCCCTGCCCGCAGAAGCACATCACCAGTGTGCGGCCGTCAGGGATCGCGCCGGCCACCCCGATGGACGACCACCCCCGATCCGGTGACACATCCACCACAAGCGCCACCCGCAACGGCGCCGCCGCCCGAGGATCCGCCAACGCGTGCCACTGGCGGGCATCGAACACCGGGGCCCCGGCCCCCTCGGTCGGCCAGATCCCAAGCCGCTCCCGCGCGAACCCCTCATCGGACGCGGCTGCCCGCTCGGTGAGGATCGTGTCGTGTGAAATCAGTGTCCCCAGAGCGGGATTCGACATTGCCCACGCTTGTGGGTCGTCCAGGTCGGCGTCCGGCGGCGCCGACCACTCCAGCCAGGCGAGTCGATGATCCTTGCCGTCGATCCCGCGGTTGCGGAAGCGGTGAAACACGATGCCCTGCTCGATCGAGGTCGGCGGGGTGCCCACCAGCCAAATCTGATGCGCCGGCCGAGCCGACACCGTGAATAAGCACGCTTCCCACTGCAGGTCGTCGAGGATCTGGCCCTCATCCAACAGCAGGCAGTCCGCCGAGAACCCGCGGATCGCGGACTTGGAGCGGGTGACGAACCGGACCTCCTGCCCGGAGCGCAGCCGAATGTACTCGCGCGCGACCGCATTCCCGACACTGTCCACCTTGCGGCGCAGATCATCGAAGTTCTCGAAATAGGCTTTCAACCGGCGGAACCCCAACTGCGCGGTGCGAACCTCATGCGCGGAATGGATGATCATCTTCTCGTCGAACAGCAGCAGCCCCGCCAAAGCGCGCGCCTCCAAGACGGCACCTTTCCCCGACTGGCGTGGGCAACAAAGACCGATATGCTTGGCCGCCCAGGTGCCGTCGGCGCGCTCGCCCATGGTCGCCTCGAGCACGTTCTCCTGCCAGTCAAGCAGCCGCAGCCCGTAACTGGCGGCCAGCTCGGTGACGTCCTCCCAGGCGTTAGCCCGGACGTGCGGCGCGTGTCTTACGCGAGGTACGGGTACGCCGTCGGGCAGCGCGACGCTCGGCGATTTCATCAGCGGCACTCGCTTGCTGGGTTGTGGGCTGCTGGTCGATTTGGGCCAGCACATCGGTGAACCGCAGCGCCAGGGCGGCGACCTCACGCGGGTCGCGGGTCGCGTCGAGATCGGCGGCGAGCCTGTCGCGCAACACCTGCAGGGTGGTGAGCCGGTCACCGGTGCGCGCGACGTCGGCCAGCAGCTGTGTGCGGGGCTTGCGCTCTGTCATGGTCCACCAATTTTAACCGAAGGCGGCCAGGCATAATGGATCTCCTGCGGCTACTGCCGCTAATTTGCGGGAAGCTACGTATCTCTTTGCTAGAGAACACTTTTCGGCTTCTGACGTGTTTGCTACAGGGTCCAACCCCCGTTTTTAGGCCTCTGACCTGCGGAAACACCGTCGGCGTGCGGGAAGTGTCCGACACCCTCGAGCACCTCGAGGCGACTGCCCGCCCGCGCGTTGTGGGCGGCGTACGCGTGTCAGACGGGAATGATCCGGTCGCGATCTCCCCAGATCAGGAGGGTGGGTAGATCGGCCGTCAGGTGAAGCTTGTTCAGCGCGCTGACAGCCTGACCGCGGTAGTCCACCACCGAGCGCAACGTCCGCAAGAACGCCTGGCGGGCCCCTGAATCCGACAGCGAGCAGTACGCCTGCCACATCTGACCGGCGCGCGGCGCCTGAATCCCGGCCGAGGTAAGCCACGAACCCAGCTTGTTGCCGAGATTCAGCACCGGTTGCGGTTTTCACAAATCTTGCCGGTCCTGGTCGGGCTGCGCGGCGCAGTCAGCGGATGCTCGATGCTGGCGATCTTCGACAAAGGCAACGCCATCGCGCTATACCACACGAAGCGACTGACGTCACCCGGTCAGCGAATTATGTTGTACGCCAACAGATGCGAGGGTTACGCGCTACTAGGGAATTGGCGACGCATCACCGTCCATGGCTTCCCGAACCAGGCGCCGGGCACAGGTCTCCGATACGCAGCAGTAACGAAATGAGCCGCTTCGTCGGTGGCCCTGCTCATCATCGGACTCCACTCCCTCCTCTACGGCAGCAGGACAACGTGGCCCTCGGACGGGTCCGGCGCGGACTGAGTGCCACCACTGCTGGTGCCACCGCCGTCGATGCCGCCGCCTGTGCCACCCTTTCCTTGGCCCCCCTGCGACCCCTCAGAGGGCGGGGGGATCACCTCGGGCGGCGGTGGCGGGGGCTTCTGCACCGGCGAGGGCGTCTGCTTGGGCCTGGGTGCCACCTGAACGGGCGGTGGCGCAAAGTGAATCACGTCGGGCACGTCCGGCAACTGCGGGGGCGGCGACGGCACGTTGAGGCCCGCGAGAATCACGCGACCACCGTGGTGGTAGGCCGCGCCAGCGCGTCCAGGGCAGAAGGTCTGCGTCGACACCCGCACGAACGCCTGCATGGTGCGCAGGTACTGGTCGAACGGGTGGCCCGGGTCCTCGGCATAGGCATGGTGAGCCAACTCGTCGGCTGCTTCCCCCGGAGACATTCCAGCACCGAGGACATCGCACACGTTGTGGCCGTGAGCGATCACGCCCGGAATGCCGTCATGGGCCGGGATGCCCGCCGCGGCCAGCGCGGACAAGAACTGGTCGTCGCTTCCCTCGGCAAGCGCCACGGGGGCCAGCGCCAATCCGGCGCCGGTCAGCAACGCGGCTACGAGTGACTTCATGATTTCTCCTGCTGCAAAGCCGTAGCCGCCGCTTGACCGGTGTAGGCGCCGTTCCAAATCGCGACCGCGCTACTGGGAACTGCACAGGACTGAATTGATATTTGCCACCTACTCGGCTATAGGTGGTCTGCCGGCGTTAGAGCCGTCTGTGACCTCGTCTTTTTGGTGAAATTCTGAGCGCGGGCGCGATGCATCGTTGCGGTAACGATGTTTCGACCGGCTTGCTCTGCCTGTTTTACTCAGCGTGATTTATTGTGATGGCACAAGCTTGAGTTAGCCTGTGGTTCGGCTGTGATTTTCCTGTTGTTTATATTTAGTTTACTGTTTGGACATCTCACTGGGCAGTCACGAGGCATGTGCGCGCGGTGGCCACACCCGCGCTCATTGCGCACCCATTGCCAAAGCCCGGCTCGTGCGATCCTTTCGCCAACCAAATCGGGTGAAGTATCCGGTAGAGGTCCATTTCGGTTGACTCCCTTCGCCTTCCACTGCCATATAGATCGGCTGGTTACTCGGTAAGATGGCGGGAGCGGTTCTCCCGTTCATTCGTGTTCTCTCTGCGGCTCTGTGTGTGCAAGTGGTTTTGCCCGGCGGTCGCGCTGGGGCAGCTACCAAAAAACAGGCCCCCCGCACGCTTCTGACCTGCGACGATGCGAATCGTGGGCGGCCGTCCGTCTAGCAAATCAGCAATATCGCAATGGACAGTTCCAGAATGCCTATATTCCCTGGCAGATGGCAGCTTTGCCTAGAGTCGGCTGATTGATAGCTAATGTTTGCTCGCTGGGCTGATAAGGCTTCTGCCAGGGCTTACAGGGCAGCAAACGTAACCGGGATGGCCTAATACCTGGGGTGGGGATCCAATGCGCTGGCAGACAGTCCTTTGCTGGGATGATGGGATGATGGGGCAAACATCTAGAGCGCTACCACTGAGGCAGAGCGGCAAGGGCGCTGATGTTCTGCTCGGCTCCGGCTAGGGGCTTCCGTGTCGAAGAAGCTCAAGGCTTTGGGTTTGGGGTGGGAGCGGAGCTGGCGGCGGTGTTCGTGCCGTTATTGTGCCGAGCACACGCCGGGCCAGCGTAAAGCCCGAGCCGATGGGCATCAGGGTGATCGGAATGGGATAGATGCCATTTGGTGCCGGGCTTCAGAAGCTCCCCGCCCAAGGCACAACGGACCATGCCGGTGGCGACGAGGGGCGCCCAGCGACGACGCAGCCGCTGGTGCTCCGACCCATACCCTTTGTTAGTGGTGCTGCTGGGGTTGGGGCTTGGTGCGGGGCCGTCCGCCGCGGTTTTTGGAGGGCGCTTGGAGCATGGCGATACCTAGTCGGGGCTAGCCGGTCGCGCCTAACCGACCGCCCGGCCCCGGGTTCGGGTAGGTGAAGCGCGGAGGCGGCGTGGTCGCCCCTCGGTCGTTGCCTCGGGTCGGCAACTGATCGCCGCCCTCAGCGCTGCCAGCGAAGGCCGAATCGTCGTCTATCCGTTCACCTTTCGGATAGGTGGGTGACGACACCGCTGGCTGCGGCGCTAGGTCGTTGCCCTCGCCGGTCGGGCGCTGAATGGCGGAGAGCGCGTTGGCGCCGAAGTCCGCGTGCTGTTGGCGCTGATCGAGTGTCTCGTCGTCGAATGCGTAGCCGCCGACACCCATATTGCTGTCACGGCCGCTGGTGTACGGGCTCGGATTCGGTCGATTGGCCATTTGTTGCTCCTGTCCTTTTACGTTGCGGTGTAGCGGTTTTTTGGCCCGGTGGGCGCCGGCTCCGGCCGAAAGGTTCCCGAGCCGGACGCCCACCGGGTTTTTGCCGCGCCCAGGGGTCGACCCCGATGAAAGTTCCCCGTTGGGCGGGCGGGTTTCATTCGGCTCACCAATGCATCTTCGCCAGCAGCGCGTTCCGCTCCTCGCGGGTCTTGGGCCGCGCCGGTTCGGGCCCGGGTTTTTCGGGGCGGCCCAAGATCTTTCGCTCCAAGGCCTGGAACTCTTGGACCGGCATCGTTAGTTGATACGGCCGGCCGACAGGGCCATCCAATTTCAGCTCGGCCGCACCTTCCCGGATGAACTCCAGCGATCTGTCGACCTCCAGAATGTCCCCGATTTCGACGGAGTGGCCATAGGGTGCCCGTGTGGACCGAAGAAAATCGCCGGATCGAAAATCTTCATACGTATGCGTAGCTTCATGTTTCGTGTTTCTCCTTTCGGTTTTCTTTTTACCCCAACTGGTTTCAGCTTAGCTGCGCGCGCAGTTTGGCCCTTTCCCGTTGCTGGAAGTGAAGTTCCTCCGGGGTAGTGGGTGGGAATTTGGTGAGCATCTCGATGAGATGCCGCGTCCGGTGATCGTGTGCGGTGCGCCAGTCCATCGTCGGTGAGGAATACGGATTGCTCATTGCGGGTTCCCTTTCTGGGGGCAGGTCGGAGCGGGTGAAGAAGCGTCCCAATTCCCCGCTACGCCAATACATTTCGACGTCTTCGTAGGGCGCGTCCATGAAGCGTGCCAGCGAGCGCAGCGCCACAGTCGCATCGGGGTAGGCGGCCAAAGCACCGCCGACGGGTGCGACGTCGACCAGCCTGCCCGAGAGCAGGGTGCGCTGGGTGCCGCCGCTGGGGGTGTAACTCCATTCGTCGCCGTCTGAATCGTCCACAATGAAGGTGAATGACGAGGCATTCACGTCGCCGCGGGCGACCAGTTCCCCTATGTCGCTGCGATGTTCGGGCAGGTCGCAGCTGAAGTCGAGGCCAATGCCGTCGACCGCTAAACGGAGGGTGCCGGCTTGGGTGGTCCCAAGAAGCCAGTCGTTCGAATGGTTAAAACGACAGCAAATACCGGCACCTTGGGGGCCTGCCCAGCCGCTGCGCTGCTCCTGGTCGAAGAACGACGGGGCGACCCGCTCCACGAATGCCGCATGGCCGGAATGCCCGGGAATGAGGCGGGAGGGGCTGTTGAAGGTCGCGGCATGCCCACCAATTGTCATGCGTGGGTTGTCCCCGGTGGGATAGCCGCGCAGCTCGACCCGGAGCGGGGTAACGCGCCGCTCGACGCCGACCCGCACCTCGGCGTTACCGGCCGGGGCCGCGCTGCGGGCGCCGGCCAGCTCGTGTAAATGGCTGGGCGGTTCCATGCCGGCCTCGTTGTAGAGCCTGATCAGTTGGCGCGCAACCGATGCGCGCTGGTCTGCGGTGATGTCTTGGACTTGGTTGAGGCGGCCGGCGGCGGCCGAGAGCCCGTGTCGGTTCAACGCCGTCCGGTTCCTTTACAGGCAGCGAATATTGGCCTTTGGTGCTGCCATCGCCGCCGTGGTCGATCAGACAAGCGGCCTTCCATTGGCTGAGGGTGTAGCGGCCGGCGTCGCCATTCCAGGGTGCATCAGACATGGTGGCCATCGGCGGTTTCCTTCCCGGCCCCGGCGTGCTCGGCGGTGCGCCGACTGAGCGCCTCGTTGACGGCCACCTCAAAGGGGTCGTCGTCGTCGTCGGCGGAGAGGCCGACGATGTGGGCGATTGCGTCCTGCGGTTGAAGGCCCATCAAGCCACCTCTCCCCTCTTCAGCCGTGGTGTCCGGCTGGCCCGGTACGCTGCGACCGACGCGGCGCTGACCGCCCATTGCCGGCCGAACTTGGTGGCCTCCAGCCGCCCGTGGCGCACCAGGTGCGTCACACCGGCCGGGGTAATCTCAAGCATTTCAGCGGCCTCCTTGGTCGACATCGATGCACTCACTACCAGTGTCGGGCCCTCGTCGTCGTCGCTTGCGTCCGCGCAAATCCCGGCCGGTCTGGAGGCCGACGCCAGCTCGCGCGCCGCGGCGTTGAGCGCTTCGCGGAACTCGCCGAACGGCGGGCGGGGCGGTGCGCCGTAGCGGCTAGTGGCCAACCGCTCCAGCACGTCGACCAACGCCAGGAGGTACACCGCGGCCGCGTAGTCGAGCGCGACCGCGCCGTCGACGCAGCGGACGCGCGCCGAGAAGTCGACCGGTGAGCCGAGCGTCACTGGGGGCCGGCGGGGTTTCGGCGGCTCGACGGTCAGGACCACGTACTCGGCGCCCAGTGCGATGACCGCCTCGTCGACGCGGTAGCGCTCTTCCATGGCGTTCAGCGTGATCTCGGTGATCCACAAGTACTGCCCGGTGCCGGTCGCGACGACGACGGGTGTGTCGGGGTCCACGTCGGTTAGGGCGGCGAGCAAGGCGCCGACGGTCACGAAGTCACCCACTACCGGCATTTCGGGCTCTCCTTTAAGTCGGGTGCAGTCTCGTCGAGGAGCCGGCGGTAGGCGGCGACCATGCCGGGGTAGGCGGCGATGGTGGCGGGCTCGGCATCGTAGAGGCCGCGGGGTCCGGCCAGAACGATCTGTTCGAGGCAGGCCGCCGCATACAGCAGGTCGACGTCGTCGAAGCCGTCGCCCGTAATGACCGCGTTGATGAGTTTGTTTAGTAGAGGTGTTTGTTGAGGCTCTTGCGTCATGGCGTTAGTCCGCCAGCAGACGGTCAAGCATCCGGGTTACCTCGTTCGCGGCTTCGTAGATCTCGCCGAAGGGTTTACCCTCCGCGATCATTCGGGCCAGCTCGTTCGCGGCTTCGTCGTAGAGGCTGGTGTCGGTCATGCTGTTCTCCTTTGGGGCAGTTCGGCGTAGGCCTCGTTGAGCTCGAGCTGGAGTTGGTGGTCGCCGCCATGGTCGGGGTGGCAGAGCCGGGACAGCAGCCGGTAGGCCAGCGGTGCCCGGTCGGGTCCGACGCGTTGAAACACCGCGCGCGCCCAATGCTGTCCGTCGTTCGCCTCGTCGAGGCCGATGATGGTGCAGCCCTGCCGGCGCAGCTCATCAGCTAATGGCCTGCCGTAGACGGGTTCGATGAGCCATTCGCGGCGCGGCTTGGACCACGTCCGGGCGTACGGCGGGACGGTCAGCTTGATGACGTCGACGATGAACGCCTCGTAGGTGAAGGTGAGCGCGTAGGCGTCGGAGCGGCGCTCAAAACGGACAGCGGTCATGATTCGGCCTGTTTGCTGGCAAGATGGCATCGTACGCATTGGCCACGGGCGATTGACTGCGGTGCGACCATCTCATTGCCGCAGCCGCAGCGCGGCACCCGACCGTTTCTGCCGCCCGGGGTGTCAGAACCCGTCAGACCGTCAGAAGATAGGGTCTGACCTGCTGTTTCCGTCTGACACCTTTCTGACGGTCTGACACCCTGCCTGTCAGTCTGACACCCTGACCCGTCAGACGCCTCTGACCCGTCAGACGATAGTCCCTGCTCAGATGCGGTTTCTGACGGGTCTGACGGGTTCTGACGGGTGTACCGCTCGAAAGCGTCTCGGAACCACTCCAGCGCGTACCCACGCAGGTTGCCGGCGGTGTTCCTACCAGGCCTCACGCCGAACTCGCGCAGTCGGTAGGCGAGTTTGCTCGCGTTCAAGTCGAACTCGTTCCAGGGTGATTCCTCGATCCCTCGCAACTCGGCGACCAGCTCCGCGGACGCCAGGAACGGCAGGCCCTTCTCGGTGAAAACCTGGTGAATGTCGACGAGCAGTTTGACCGCGAGCGATCGGTCCTCATCGGCCGAATCGGCTGCGGCCACCAGCACCTTGCATGCTGCCCGGGCTGTGGCAGGCCAGTGACCGCCCGCAGCGTCCGCGATCGCGATCAACGGCTCCCAAGTGTCGGCGGCCCGGTCCTCCACCGGCATGTTCGGAACGGCCGCCGAGAGCCCCTCAATGTGGTCGGCGGCCCATTTGGACAGACGTTCGCGAATCGCTCCCAGCGCCGGGGCGTCGCGACGAGATCGGAACTGTGACACTTTCTCACCGCGTGCGCGTCGACGCATCGTGATGTTGACCGCGCGGTCGGTGATCGTGTCGGGCATGGTGCCGATCCCGGCCAATGCCGCCATCGCGAACACCGAAAACTTGGTCGGAATCTGTAGGGGCCCGACACACCGAATCGCCGGGCGGCCGCGCTGATGCCCGGCGTTGAGCAACTTACGAAGATCCTCGTTCTGCTCGGCGACCTTCTTGGTCCCGAAGATCGCGTCCGCTTCGTCGATGATCAGCGTCGGCGGATGGCCGTCTCCGATGGACCGGAAGATCGCCGCGACCGTTGCGTCACTGGTCGCGAGCGGGTCGTGGCTAATGCCGGCGACAATGTCTAGTACGCGCGTTTTCCCGCACCGTTTCTCGGGGCTGGTGAACACGAGGCGCGGCGCACATTCGAACGCCGGCAACGCGTGGGTCGCCGCGGTCCACAATGTGCTTGCGACGGCCGCGTGATCGTCAAGCACCACGTACTTCTTGATCGTGGCGAGCAGATCGTCGAGTAGGTCAACACCGTCGACCGGGTCGTCTTCGCCGTACCAGTCGCGCACATCTTCGGCGTAGTCGTCGTCAGCACTCACGCGACCACCCGGGGGATGTAAACGTCTCGCCGGAGTGAGGTTTCGTTGGCGATGGCTGCCCAGTCCGCAGCAGACGAGATCTCGTGCGACGCTTCGCATTGGGCTACCTGACAAGTCTCGAGCCGAAGCGCCCAATGCCGGGCGGCGTCATAGATCGCGGCCAACTTGACCGGGTCGCTGTCATCGAGGGCACACCATTCCGGTGTGCCGGCCATCGGCCAGGACCCGGCCGCCTCCAGGAAGGGCGCGACGTGTTCGTGAACGTCCCACCATGACACTTGCTGCGATGACGCGAGGTGTCGGTCGGCCAGGTTAGGCTTGGGAGCGGAGTTCCGTGGCTTAGCCGGCCTATTGACCTCTGGAAAGACCCGGTCGCTTGGTGTGGCGCCGGGTCTTTCCCTTCCTGGCGGCCCTAAATCCCGGCTCATACCGCGCCGCCGCGACGCCTGAATGCTCGTTCGTCCGGCCAATTCTCAACCGGCACCAACCGCGGGCCGGTGTGCGCGACAGGTGCGAACAGCTGCTCTTGCTCACCGTCGGGCTTGGCCTTGGGCGTGCGGGCCACCGGCGGTAACTGGTATTCCGAACAGCGCGCCGCGCCCTTCTTTTGCTCCCACTGCTGCGCTGTTATGCCCCGCCGCGCCAGGTTCAGGATCGGGCAGTCGGGGCCGTCCGGAAGCGCTCTATCGTCGGGCCGGTAGCACGTGCGGCAGTAGCGCCGCATCATCTCGGCGGTGCTCACGCCGAGGCCCGCTCCTGCTCGGCAATCCACGCCAGCACCGCGGACCGCTTCCACACGCGGCGCCGGCCGAGCTTGAACGACGCCGGGCCTTCACCGATAGACGCCCAGTAGCGCCAGGTTGACGCCGGGGTACCGGTCAGCTCCTCCAGTTCGGTTGAGTCGAGGTATTCGCTGCTCATCGCCGCTCCCTTTCCGATTTATCGAGACCACTGTTTTGGTCCTGGAATCAGTGTGGATCGCAATGGTTGCGTTGGTCAAGACGAATCAGTACAGTCGACGAAATGGCAAGCACGAAATGGACAGAGCACTATTTCCGCAAGGCATTGAAGGATGAGCGGGAGGCCCGCCACCTGACGCAGCCGGAGCTAGCCGAGGTGTTCAAAGCCAACGGCCTTGACTTGCACTGGTCGACGATCGCCAAGATCGAGAACGGGGATCGGTCCGTGCGGATCGACGAAGCAGCCCGCATCGCCGACGTTTTCGAGACCTCGGTAGACGCCATGCTGGGGCGGCCGGCCCCGGGGGATACTGCTGGGGACCCCGTAGCCCGCGAGCTAGCGCGACTCGTCTACACCGCGCACAAGGCTCAGGAGCAGATCCAATCGGCGCGGGTGTCCCTCGCGAAAGGGGCCTTCAACATGCGGATAACGGCGAACTGGCAGCCGCAGGGAAGCGCCGCAGAACTCATGGACGCCTGCATGGAGGCCTGCTCGATCCTTGGCCCGGCCGACCAGCTGCTCAGCGAAGCATTGGCAAAGGCGGAAGTCGACCTCAGCGAATGAAGCGTCATCGCATACTCCAATGGCCAAGTGACACAAGGGAAGTGACACCATGACAGACAAAATTCACGAGCAGATAGAAGGCTCTGACGGCAATCCACTGTTCAATCAGGATGGCACGCCAGCAACGTTTTTCGACCTTCTGGCCAGCACTGCCAGCAAGGCTCGTGAGATTGGGTGCGAACTGGTTATCGAGACCAACCCGGAAACCGGCGAGAGAGAATATGGGCTAACCGGGCCAGCGGTAGACCAAATCAAGGCATACCACGCGGAGTATCCGATGGCGAGTCTAAAAGAGGCCATGGCGGCACTGGGGATTGGTTGGCCACGGCGATGACGAAGCGTCATCGCAGGGCCGGCGTGGAGGATCGCTGGACCAGAACCGCCCGTAACGCCGACGGCACCACGCGCACCGAGCCGAGCGCGCGGCACGGCAAGGGGCTGCGCTGGCTGGCCCGCTACGTCGACGATCACGGCACCGAGCACTCCCGGTCGTTCGCCCGGAAGACCGACGCCGGGCGCTGGCTTGACGGGCAGGTGACCGCGGTGGGCACCGGGACCCACGTCGCGCCGCGGGATGCACACCTGACGGTGCAGCAGTGGTGCGACCTCTGGCTTGAGGGCTATCGGGTACACCGGCCGTCGTCAGTGAAGTTGGCCCGCACACATATTCGGCTCATCTGCGCCGAGTTCGGCGATATGCCGCTGTCGGCGGTGCGGCCGTCGCAGATCAAAGCGTGGGTAGCGCGGTTGCAAGCGGAAAAGCAGCTTGAGGCGTCTTACATTTACCGCACACACTCGCGGTTCTCGCAAATCTGCACCGACGCCGTGCATGACGGGGTCCTCGGGCGTAACCCGTGCTCGCGTCGGACCTCGCCCCCGATGGGCAAATCGAAGCCGTATGTGGCTACGACGGAACAGGTTTGGGCCATCTATGACGCAGTGCCCGATCACTTCCGGGCGGCGATACTGCTCGGCGCGTTCGCCGGGCTGCGGATTGCCGAGGTTTGCGGGCTGCGGGTCACCGACGTGGATTTCATCCGCGGCGTCGTGCACCCCAAACAACAGTGGCTAGACCAGCCGCTCAAAACGGAGGGTAGCGGCCAGCCGATCCCGATTCCGCGGGACCTGGCGTTGCTGTTGTCGGCGTCGCTGCAGAAGTACCCGTCCGAGATGATGGTCACCGCCGGGCTGGGCACCGACCGCTGTAGCCCATGGGTGCTAGAGAAGGCGATGCGGACGGTGCGGAGCGCCATCGAGGGGCTGCCGGAGACGTTCTCGTTCCATGATTTGCGGCACTACCTGGCGTCGCTGCTGATCGCGTCGGGCGCCGATATCAAGACGGTACAGGCGCGGATGCGGCACGCCAGCGCCACCACGACGCTGGACACCTACGGGCACCTGTGGCCCGACGCCGACGAGTCGACTCGGGCCGCCGTGGGCGCGGTGCTCGCGGACCGGATGAAAACTACTGCGGGCCAACTGCGGACCACGAGCACCTGAGCGCACTGTTTGCCGAGGTCAGCGCGTTAGCTAGGTTCCGGTTTGGCGTCTATTCCGGACTCCTTGCGCTGCTGGGCGGTGATCGGCGCCGGCGCATCGGTGAGCGGGTCGACACCGCCGCCGGTCTTCGGGAACGCGATCACCTCGCGGATCGAGTCCATCCCGGCCAGCAGCGCGGTGATCCGGTCCCAGCCGAACGCGATCCCGCCGTGTGGAGGTGCGCCAAACATGAACGCCTCCAACAGGAATCCGAACTTCTCTTCCGCCTCGGCCTTGTCCAGGCCCATTACCGCGAACACTCGTTCCTGGATGTCGCGGCGGTGGATACGAATCGAGCCGCCACCGATCTCGTGGCCGTTGCACACGATGTCGTAGGCGTCGGCCAGCACGCTGCCAGGATCGGTGTCGACCACGTCCTCATACTCCGGCTTGGGCGAGGTGAACGCGTGATGCACCGCGGTCCACGCCCCCGAGCCAACCGCGACGTCACCGGCTGCGGTCGCCTCTTCGGCGGGCTCGAACAGCGGCGGGTCGACCACCCAGACGAACGCCCACGCGTCGGGATCGATCATGCCGAGCCGGTGGGCGATCTCGCCGCGGGCGGCACCCAGCAGCGCCCGCGACGACTTCGCCGGGCCCGCCGAGAAGAAGATGCAATCCCCGGGCTTGGCACCGACGTGCGCGGCCAGGCCGTCGCGTTCGCGCTCGGTCAGGTTCTTGGCCACTGGGCCACCCAGCGTGCCGTCGTCACCGACCAGCACATAAGCCAGTCCCCGGTGCCCGCGCTGTTTGGCCCACTCCTGCCAGCCGTCCAGTGTGCGCCGCGGCTGCGAGGCCCCGCCGGGCATCACGACCGCTCCGACATACGGCGTCTGGAAAACGCGAAATGTGGTGTCGGAGAAGAACTCTGTGCACTCGACGAGCTCCAGTCCGAACCGCATATCGGGCTTGTCGGAGCCGAACCGTCGCATGGCGTCGGCATAGCTGATCCGCGGGATGGGCGTCGGAATCTGGTAGCCGATCAACGCCCACACCGCGGACAGAATATCCTCGGAGATCGCGATGATGTCCTCGGCGTCCACGAAGCTCATCTCCATGTCGAGCTGGGTGAATTCGGGTTGCCGGTCGGCGCGGAAGTCCTCGTCGCGATAGCAGCGGGCGATCTGGTAGTAGCGCTCCATCCCGGCCACCATCAGCAACTGCTTGAACAGCTGCGGGCTCTGCGGCAGGGCGTAGAACGAACCCGGGTGCAGCCGGGCCGGCACCAGGAAGTCGCGCGCGCCTTCCGGCGTCGAGCGGGTGATCGTCGGCGTCTCGATCTCGACGAAGTCGTGCCGCGCCAGGACCGCACGCGCGGCGGCATTCACCTTGGAGCGCAACCGGATTGCCGCAGCCGGACCGTCGCGGCGCAGGTCGAGGTAACGGTACTTCAACCGCAACTCCTCGCCCGCGGGCTCGTCGAGCTGGAATGGCAGTGGCGCACTCTCACCGAGCACGGTCAGCGATGTGGCGTTGACCTCAATCTCGCCGGTGGCGATCTCTGGGTTGGTGTTGCCTTCCGGGCGGATCTCGACGACGCCTTCGACCGCAATACAGAACTCAGCGCGCAGCCGGTGTGCCTGGGCCAGCACGTCGGGAGCGCGGAACACCACCTGCGTGATACCGGAGGCGTCCCGCAGATCGATGAAGATGACGCCGCCGTGGTCGCGGCGGCGAGCCACCCAGCCGGCCAATGTCACCTGCTGCCCGGCGTCGCGATTCCGTAGCGAACCAGCGGCGTGGCTGCGCAGCACAAACACTCCCCTTCACCCGGATTGAATGACTGATCAGTCTAGAGGGCAGGGCCGCATCACCATGCAGCGCCGTCGAGGAGGTAACTTCGGTTCTATTGCCACCAACATTGCACTAGTCGGTCCCGGCGCCGTCGGCACGACGGTCGCCGCGCTCCTATACAAGGCCGGGCATTCGGTACTGGTGTGCGGTCACACTCCCCGCGACAGCATCGAACTACGGCCCGACGGCGAAGATCCGATCGTGGTGCCCGGTCCGGTGCACACCGATCCCGGCGAGGTGACCGGCCCGGTCGACTTTCTGGTGCTGGCAGTCAAAGCCACCCAGAACAATGACGCAAGCGGCTGGCTGGGCCGCCTGTGCGACGAATGCACCATCGTCGCCGTGCTGCAAAACGGTGTTGAGCAAGTCGAGCAGGTCCAGCCGCACTGCCCGTCGTCGCCGGTGGTCCCGGGGATCGTCTGGTACGGCGCCGAGACCCAGCCAGCAGGGTGGGTGCGGTTGCGCACCGAAGCCCGGCTGGTGCTGCCCTCCGGACCCGCGGCGGAGACGATCGCCGAGCTGCTGCGCGGCGCCGGCTGCCGAGTGGACTGTGACCCGGACTTCATCACCGCGGCCTGGCGCAAGCTGCTCGTCAATGCGCTGGCCGGATTCATGGCGCTGACCGGGCGGCGGTCCGGCATGTTCCGCCGCGTCGACGTCGCCGCGCTGTCGCGCCGTTACGTCGCCGAATGCCTGGCCGTCGCGCAGGCTGAGGGCGCCCGGTTGCCTGACGACTCGGTCGACGAGTTGGTCGACCTTTTCCGGCAGGCCCCGGAAGATATGACCACCTCGATGCTGGCCGACCGGGAAAATCACCGGCGGCTGGAGTGGGACATCCGCAACGGGGTGATTATCCGCAAGGCACACGCCCACGACCTGGCGACACCGATCAGTGACATCGTGGTGCCCCTGCTGGCCGCGGCCAGCGACGGCCCCGGCTAGGTTATAGCCATGTTTGGTTGCGAGCGCGTCGACGAGAGCTTCATCGATACCGCGCCATTCCGATTCCGCAATAGTGTCGACCTCGCCATCACGCCCGAGCAGCTGTTCGAGGTGTTAGGCGACGCCGAGTCCTGGCCACGCTGGGCGACGGTGATCACCAAGGTGACCTGGACCAGTCCCGAGCCGCGCGGTGTGGGCACTACCCGCACTGTCGACATGCGCGGGGGCATCGTCGGCAACGAAGAGTTCCTCGCCTGGGAGCCGTTCACCCACATCGCATTCCGGTTCAATGAGTGCTCGACACGAGCCGTTGCCGCGTTCGCCGAAGATTACCGGGTCGCGGTCATCCCGGGTGGCTGCCGGCTGACTTGGACCATGGCGCAGAAGCCTGCCGGCCCGGCCCGGCTGGCGATGTTCGTGGTTGGGCCGCTGCTGAATCTGGCGCTGCGCCGGTTTCTGAGCAACCTGCGCAGCTACACCGACGCCCGCGTGGCCCGGCAGCGTTAGGCTGGTTTCGCCCGGGTAGCGAGGCCCGATCAGATTGCAACGGAGCGTGCGATGACCTTCAACGAGGGTATGCAAATCGACACCAGCACCGCGTCGACGTCCGGCGGCGGCGGAGGGGGGCTAATCGCCATCGGGGGCGGCATCGCCGGGCTGTTGATCGTCTTGGTGGCGATGTTCCTCGGCGTCGATCCCGGTCCCGTGGTGAACCAGCAGCAGATGAACACCAGCGACTACGCGGCGCCCGGTTTCGACCTGAGCACGTGCAAGACCGGGGCCGATGCCAACAAATACGTGCAGTGCCGTGTGGTGGCCACTAGCAACTCCGTGGACGCGGTCTGGAAACAGCTGCTGCGCGGCTACACCCGCCCACATGTACGGCTGTTCAGCGGCCAGGTGGCCACCGGCTGCGGACCGGCCACCAGCGCAGTCGGACCGTTCTACTGCCCGGTTGACCAGACGGCGTACTTCGACACCGACTTCTTCCAGGTGCTGGTCGACCAATTCGGTTCCAGCGGTGGACCATTAGCACAGGAGTACGTGGTGGCTCACGAATACGGCCATCACGTGCAGAACCTGCAGGGGGTGCTCGGGCGCGCCCAGCAAGGAGCGCAGGGCGCCCTGGGCAACGGCGTCCGCACGGAGTTACAGGCCGACTGCTACGCCGGTATTTGGGCGCACTACGCTTCAACCGTCAAGCAGGAGAGCACGGGTGTGCCGTATCTGGAGCCGTTGAGCGACAAGGATATCCAAGACGCGCTGTCGGCCGCGGCGTCGGTGGGCGATGACCGCATTCAGAAGGCCTCGACCGGGCACATCAACCCCGAGTCGTGGTCACACGGTTCCTCCGCCGAACGGCAGAAGTGGTTCACCGTCGGATATCAGACCGGTGACCCGAACCAGTGCGACACCTTCGCCGCCGCGAACCTCGGCTAGGCCGGTCTACTCAGAGAGCCAGCAAGCCCTGCAACTCGGCGCGCCCTTGCTCGTCGAGCGGCAGCAGCGGCGCACGCGGATCCCCGACCGGGAAACCAAGCAGATCCAGGCCGGCCTTCACGGTGGTGGCCAGTCCGCCCGCGACGATGAACTCCAGCAATGGCTTGAGATCGTCGTAAAGGATCTGAGCCTTATCCAAGTCGCCCGAGCGCACCGCGTCGTACAGATCGATGCACGGCTGGGGCCGCAGATTGGGCGCGGCCGTGCACCATCCGGAGGCGCCGGCCCGTAGCGCATCGAGCACCAGCGGGTTGCTGCCGTTGTAGAAGGGCAGCCGGCCGCCGCTGAGTTCGGCGATGCGCCGCATCCGGGACAGGTCGCCGGTGGATTCCTTCACCATGGTCACGTTGTCGATGGTCTCGAACATGGTGACCAGCAGTTCGGGACGCATGTCGACGCCGCTGGTGGCCGGGTTGTTGTAGGCCATGATCGGGATTCCGATCGCGTCGCCGATGCTCCGGTAGTGCTGGACGATCTCACGCTCGGTGAGCTTCCAATAGGACACCGGCAGGATCATCACCGCGTCGGCACCGGCCTGTTGCGCATACTTGGCACGCCGAATGGTCTTGGCAGTAGTCACATCTGACACGCCGACGATGACCGGCACCCGGCCGGCGACGGTGGCGATCGTGGTGTCGACCACAGTGTCGAACTCGGGCTCTTCGAGATAGGCCAATTCGCCGGTGCTACCCAGCGGGGCAATCGCGTGGACTCCGGAGGACACCAGCCGATCGACCAGCGCGGCCAGTCGCGTCGTGTCGATGCTGCCGGCCGAATCGGCGGCGAACGGAGTCACCGGGTAGGCGATGATGCCGTGGATCTTGCGCTCGGGCACAGACGAGCTCCTCGGATTTAGTTGGCGGATAAGGGATTTAGCCTGTCAGGACGTCTGGGTGGCGTGCCAGCGCACGGCGGGCGTAGTAGGCGAAGTTGGCCCGGCTGCGCTGGGGTGACAACGTCCAGTCGTGGGCCTCGCGGGCCAGCTGTTCGGGTAGTTCTTTGACAGTGCCGGCGGCCATGGCGGCCAGTTGCAGTTTCGCGGCGCGCTCGATGAGGATCGCCAACGAGCAGGCCTCCTCGATGCTGGCACCGGCCACCACCTGGCCGTGATGCGCCAGCAGGACCGCCTTCTTGTCGCCGAGTGCGGCGCTGATGATCTCCCCCTCCTCGTTGCCGACCGGCACGCCCGGCCACTTGGCGAGGAACGCGCAGTCATCGTAGAGGGGCGTGGTATCCATGTGGGAAACGATCAGCGGAACCTCGAGCATCGACAGTGCCGCCACGTGAAAGGCGTGGGTGTGCACGATGCATTGCGCGTCGGGTCGCGCGCGATAGATCCAACTGTGAAAACGATTGGCGGGGTTGGCCATTCCGTCCCCGTCGAGAACGTTGAGGTTCTCGTCGACCAGCAGCAGGTTGTCTTCGGTGATCTCGTCGAACCCGAGCCCCAGCCGCTGGGTGTAGTAGGTTCCCGCTGCTTCGGCCCGGGCAGTGATCTGTCCGGCCAGCCCGGAGTCATGCCCGGCATCGAACAAGGCGCGGCAGGTCAGCGCCAGCTTCTGCCGGGTGGTCAACTGCGAATCGGCGATGTTAGCGGTCAGCTGTTCGGCAGCCCGACGCATCAATTCGGATTTCGAATCGGTGAACGTGGTGGCCATGAGCGGCTCCCTTGACGCGAATATGTGACGCTGACGTAGGACACTACTGTAGCATTATAGGAAACTTTGTGTCATCAGTGGCCGGGACCGCACGAACGAAAGAGCACCGCCAGTGACAGCACTGCTGCGCGCCGTCCGCAGACAACGCGGCCTCACCCTGGAGCAACTCGCCGAGCAGACCGGGCTGACCAAGAGTTACCTGTCCAAGATCGAGCGCCGCCAGAGCACACCGTCGATCGCGGTGGCCCTCAAGGTGGCGCGAGCGCTCGATGTCGATGTCGGACGGCTGTTCTCCGACGAGGCAGCGCAGGAGAAGATCACCGTCGATCGAGCTCCAGGCGGCGCCGATGGCGAGCGCTACCGGGTGCTGGCATCGGCGCTGCTGGGAAAGTCCATGTCGCCGTTCGTGGTTCGCCCGACGGAAAGCCTGGCCAACGATCCCCATCCCGAGCATGCGGGTCAGGAGTTTTTGTTCGTACACGCCGGAAGCGTCGAACTCGATTACGGAGACCAGACGATCACGCTCGGCACCGGCGACAGTGCCTACTTCGACGCGTCGGTCAGCCACAAGATCCGAGCCGTCGGCGTCGAACGAGCCGAAGTCGTCGTGGTTGCGCACTCCGAGCCCGGCGTCGGGAGCCGACGTTGACCCAGCTGTTGTTCTGCTATGGCACGCTGCAGCAGCCGGAGGTCCAGCTTGCGACGTTCGGCCGCGAGCTCACCGGCCGCCGCGACGCCATTGTCGGATATGACCTGGACCATGTCACCATCAGCGACCCGCACGTCGTCGCCACCAGCGGCAGCGACCGCCACCCGATTCTGCGGCCAACCGATCGGGTCGATGCGCACGTCGACGGGATGGTGTTCGCCATCAGCGAAGCCGAATTGGCCGCCGCCGACGAGTACGAGGTGGACGACTACCGCCGCATCTCGGTGCCGCTGCGATCCGGCGCGACCGCATGGGTTTACGTGTTCGCCGGCTGATTACCCGTTAATTACCAAGGCCGCGTCGAGCACGTCACGCCGGTGGTGGCGTTTTGTGTCACCACCACCTGGCCGTCCACGGCGATCTCGCAGTGCAGTTCAGGAGTGCCCGAGCCGCAGTTCGGCCAGTGACACCCGCCACTGGCGGTGACGATCGCCCACTGGTTCGGGTTTGCCAAAGTGGTGGTGTAAACCAGCGGCTGCCCGGCGGTGAACGCCGTCTGCACGGTGTTCATGTACTGCGACGAGTTGGCGTCGAAGGCTGCCTGGCTGGGCGGATCGCTGTTCATGTACCGGACGTTGCCGGTCAGATCGCCGGTGGTGGTGATCGTGTAGGTCACCTGATGGCCGGCCGGATCCGCATATGAGGTCGCGGGCGTGACAGCCACTGCTGCGGCTGCTGCAAACGTTGCCACTGCGACCCCGCTGGTCACTTTTCGCACGTTGATCATGTCGAAAACGCTACCGAATTCGTTACCGACGGTTCGGCCGTTTACCGGTAGATATGGCTGTGGTTGCCCGGCTCAGGTATGAAGCAAGCATGAGCGACGATCCGGAACAAGCCGACGCCGCCGATCCAACCCCGGACGTCAGGCCGGGTATCAGCCGCCGCAGGTTGTTGACGACGAGCGCGGTCTCGGCTGCTCTCGGGGCGGGCATTGGGGGTGGGGCGGTGCTGGTGGGGTCGCATCCACGGGGCCCCTCAGTCTGGTATCAGCCGGGTGGCAACGGCGCGCCGCCGGTAACCGGTCTGCATCTGCAATTCGGCAAGAACGCCGGTACCGAGGTGGTGGTGTCATGGCACACCACCGACGCCGTCCGCAATCCGCGCGTCATGCTGGGCACGCCGGCGTCCGGTTTCGGGCGCACCGTGGCGGCCGAAACCCGGACGTATCGGGACGCCAAGTCCAACATCGAAGTTCGCGTCAACCACGCTCGCCTGACGAACCTGACCCCGGACACCTACTACGTGTACGCCGCGGTGCACGACGGTGCGGACCCCGAGCAAGGTACCGTACGAACGGCACCATCAGGACGAAACCCGCTGCGCTTCACCAGTTTCGGTGATCAGTCCACTCCGACGCTAGCCAAGTTGCCCGACGGAAGTTACGCCACCGACAACATCGGATCGCCCGCCGCCGGAGACACGACACTGGCGATCGAGCGCATCGCCCCGCTGTTCAACCTGGTCAACGGCGACCTGTGCTACGCCAACCTCGCGCAGGATCGGATCCGCACCTGGTCGGACTGGTTCGAGAACAACACTCGTTCGGCGCGGTACCGACCGTGGATGCCGGCAGCGGGCAACCACGAGAACGAATTGGGCAACGGACCAATCGGTTACGGTGCCTATCAGACGTACTTCGCATTGCCGGATTCAGGGTCCAGCCCGGAGACCCGCGGGCTGTGGTACTCGTTCACCGCCGGCTCGGTGCGGGTGATCAGCCTCAACAACGACGACGTGGCCTACCAGGACGGCGGCAACTTCTACGTGCACGGCTACTCGGGCGGAGAGCAAAAGCGCTGGCTTGCAGATGAACTCGCTGCCGCCCGGCGCGACCCGGATGTCGACTGGGTGGTCGTTTGCATGCATCAGACGGCGATCTCCACCGCCGACAAAACCAACGGCGCCGACCTGGGGATCCGTCAGGAATGGCTCCCGTTGTTCGACCAGTATCAGGCCGATCTGGTGGTGTGCGGCCACGAACACCACTACGAACGCTCACATCCGCTGCGCGGAACACTGGGTACCGATACCCGAACGCCGATACCCGTCGACACCCGCAACGACCTGATCGACTCGACTCGGGGAACGGTGCATCTCGTCATCGGTGGCGGCGGCACATCACTGCCGTCCAACGCGATGTTCTTCCCCCAACCCCGGTGCCGCGTATTAACCGGCGTCGGCGCATTTGATCCCGGGATCGGTCGCAAGGCACCGATCTACGTCTTAGAAGATGCGCCGTGGTCGGCGTTTCGTGACCGCGACAACCCTTACGGCTTTGTGGCTTTCGACGTCGACCCGGGCCGGCCCGGCGGCCACACCTCGATCAAGGCAACGCATTACGCGCTGAGCGGGCTGTTCGGCGCAGTGACCGTGGTGGACCAATTCACCCTTACCAAGCCGCGCGGCGATAAACCCAGCTAGTCAAAATAGCGTCGGCTGAACGGGTTCTGACGCCGCGGCCGCTGCGGTGGTCTGTGGAAACGAGCGGTGATCACCGGCCAGCCGATACTTGGCGATCAGTGGCGCGGCCCACTTCCGCAGCATTTCGCGGTAGCTCGGCGGCAGGTATGCACCGCGCCGATACAGTTCGCGGTAGCGGCCGACCAGTTCGGGATGCGAGTGGGCCAGCCAGGACATGAACCAGCCGCGGGTCGAGCTACGCAGATGCAGACCGAAAACCGTCACGCCGGTGGCGCCAGCCGCCGCGATCTGGCCGAGCAGCCGGTCGAGGTGCTCGATGGAGTCGGTGAGGTGCGGCAACACTGGCGCGACCATCACATGACAGTCCAGGCCGGCGTCGCGGATTGCGGTGATGAGACTCAGACGCGCCTGCGGTGTCGGCGTGCCCGGTTCCACGTCCCTGTGCAGCTCCGCATCGCCGACCGCCAGCGACACCGCGACCGACACCGGGACCTGTTGAGCCGCCTCGGCGATCAGCGGCAGGTCGCGCCGTAGCAGCGTGCCCTTGGTCAGGATTGACAGCGGCGTACCGGATCCGGCTAACGCGCCGATGATGCCCGGCATCAGTGCGTAGCGGCCCTCGGCACGCTGGTAGGGGTCGGTGTTAGTGCCTAGCGCCACGATCTCGCGCTGCCACGACGGCCGGTGCAGCTCATGGCGCAGCACATCGGCGACGTTGGTCTTGACCACCACTTGGGTGTCGAAGTCGGTGCCGCAGTTGAAGTCCAGATATTCGTGGCTGGGACGCGCGAAACAATAACGACAGGCGTGCGAGCAGCCCCGATAGCCGTTGACGGTGTACCGAAATGGCAGTGCCGCCGCGTTTGGCACCTTGTTGAGCGCAGACTTGCACAGCACCTCATGAAAGGTGATTCCCTCGAACTGCGGCGCGCGCACGCTTCGGACGAATCCGATCCGCTGCAGCCCTGGTAGTGCTCCGTCGTCGACGGGCTTCCCGTTAACCGCGACGGCCTGGTTAGCCCAGCGCATACCTCTATTCGAACTGGCGTTCGATCAAATGTCAAGTTTGTCCCCGCCACGCCGGATCATTCGTGGTAGCCAGAATCAACATCCACAACCGGATTGAAAGGACGTCCCGATGACGCCACCCGGAGTCACTCCCTATGGGCAGCTGCGATACCAGGAGATCGCTGGCAAGCGAATGGCCTACGTCGACGAGGGTCATGGTGATGCCATCGTCTTTCAGCACGGTAACCCGACATCGTCCTACCTGTGGCGCAATGTCATGCCCCATCTGGAAGGGCTGGGCCGCTTGGTGGCATGCGACCTCATCGGGATGGGCGCGTCGGACAAACTCAGCCCATCGGGTCCCGACCGCTATAACTATGCAGAGCAACGAGACTTCTTATTCGCACTCTGGGATGCGCTCGACCTCGGCGAACGGGTGGTACTGGTGCTGCACGACTGGGGCTCAGCGCTGGGCTTCGACTGGGCCAACCAGCATCGCGACCGCGTGCGGGGGATCGCATTCATGGAGGCGATCGTCACCCCGATGACATGGGCAGACTTTCATCCCAGCGTGCGAGGTGTGTTCCAGGGGTTCCGGTCGCCGGAGGGTGAGCGGATGGTATCGGAGCAAAACATCTTTGTCGAAGGGGTGCTGCCTGGCGCGATCCGGCGACGACTCTCCGGCGAGGAGATGGACCATTACCGGCAGCCGTTCGTCAACACCGGCGAGGACCGGCGACCGACCCTGTCGTGGCCACGCAACATCCCCATCGACGGCGAGCCGGCCGAGGTTGTCGCCGTCGTTGACGAGTACCGCAGCTGGCTCGAAAAAGGCGATGTGCCCAAGCTGTTCGTCAACGCCGAGCCCGGCGCCATCCTCACCGGCCGCATCCGCGACTATGTCCGCAAGTGGGCTAATCTCAGCGAAATCACGGTCCCCGGCGTGCATTTCATCCAAGAAGACAGCCCAGACGAGATCGGCTCGGCCGTAGCACAGTTCGTCCGGCAGCTACGGTCGACCGCTGGTTGAACAGATGGTTGCGATCGTCACGGATCGTCCTCGTCCGCCAAGAGTTTTTCGGGGTGGTGGTAGGTGTTGGTTCTCGGCTGTCCGTGGTCGAGGTGTGCTGGTGGGATCCATTCGGTGTCGCCGTTGGCGCGTTTTCGGGCGGTCCAGCCCTTTTCGACGAGTTTGTGGTTGGGTCCGCAGGCCAGGGTGAGCTGGTTGATGTCGGTGCAGTGTGTCTTGGCCCAGTCTTCGACGTGGTGGACTTCGCAGTAATACCCGGCTACGTCGCAGCCGGGATGGGTGCAGCCGCGGTCCTTGGCGTACAACACGATTCGCTGACCGGGTGTGGCCAGCCGTTTGGTGTGATACAGCGCCAGGGCTTTGCCCTTGTCGAAGATGGCCAGGTAGTGATGTGCGTGGCGGGCCAGGCGGATCACGTCGGACATGGGCAGCAGGGTGCCCCCGCCGGTGAGCCCCTTGCCGGCTGCGGATTCGAGGTCTTTGAGCGTGGTGGTCACGATGATCGATGCCGGTAACCCGTTGTGCTGGCCTAGTTTTCCGCTGGCCAACAGCGCGCGCAGGGCCGCGTTGAGTCCGTCGTGGTTGCGTTGGGCCGGGCTGCGGGTGTCGCGCTGAACCGCGTCCTCGCAAGCGGGAGGTACCCCGCCTCACCGGCTGCGCCGTCGACGACGGGCGTCTCGTCGTCGGGGTTGCACATGCCGGGGGCGGCCAACTTGGCCAACACCGCCTCTACGGTGGCGCGCGCTTCGGGAGTCAGCCAGCCGCGCAACGGTGACATCCCGTCACTGTCTTGTTTGCCCAGGGTCAGTCCGCGGCGGCGGGCGCGATCCTCGTCGGTGAATTTCCCGTCGGGGTTAAGACAGTCGGCGAGCCGGTCGGCCAGCTTGGCGACTTGATCGGGGCGAAACTGGGTGGCCAGCTGGCCAGATGCTGTCTCGGCGCATTCTCGGGTGTCGTGGATCCACCGAGCAGGGCAGCTGGTCGAAGAACTGCCGGATCACCGCTATATGGGCTGGCGCCGATCTTGCCGTCGCGCTGGGCGGCGGCGGCCGCGGTCAATAGCGGTGGCAGCGGCTCGCCGGTCAGCGCGCGGCGCGGCCCCAGATCGGCGGCCTCGGCCACCCGCCGGCTGGCTTCGCCACGGGTGATGCGCAACCGGTCGGCCAACGCGTGAGAGAGCTTGCCGCCCAACTCGGTCGAGTCGGACTGCTCGGCGATCTGATTGATCAACTCATGCCCCGGCACCCGCAGCCGCCGAGTCTCCTGCTCGAGGCGCTCCAACAACGCCAGCCGCTCCGGTGTCGTCAACGCGTCATACGAATGCCCGAGCACCCGGGACACCACGGTGCGCAGCGCGTCGAAATCCTCTTGGATCTCCTCACGACTACTCGAAAGCAT
>CAVYAU010000020.1:0-297703 GCA_963766535.1 uncultured Actinomycetota bacterium
TGTGTCACGCGACTTGCTGATCACCTCCTGATTCGTCGGGTCGTTCGACGAGTTTCCCTTCTCGAACCGCGCTCCGGCGCGGACCAGGGCGACGAGGTGGGGTGCGTTGACAGCGCGCCAGCGGGCTTGTGCGGACTCGATGAGCTTGAACGCCATTGCGACGCCGGCTGCTCTTGAGCCCGGGCCCTTGGTGATTCGCTGCCGAAGTCGCACGGTGGCGAAGGTGGACTCGATCGGATTTGTCGTGCGCAGATGTACCCAATGCTCGGCTGGGTAGTCGTAGAACGCCAGCAGCACGTCGACGTGCTCGGTGATCTTGGCGACTGCCTTGGGCCACTTGGCGCCATAGTCGGCCTCGAATGCTTTGACCGCCTGCAGGGCGTGGTCCTTGTCCTCGGCGTTGTAGATCTCGGCGAGCGCGGCCTTCGCGCCTGGGTGCGCCGACTTCGGCAGGGCGGCAAGGACGTTGGAGCTGACATGGAACCAGCACCGCTGCTCGCGGGCGTCGGGGAATACCTCCCGCAAGGCCTTCCAGAACCCCAGTGCCCCGTCGCCGACCGCGAGCACCGGTGCGGTCATCCCGCGCCGGCGACACGACCGCAGCACGCCGGCCCAGGACTCGGTGGACTCGCGAAACCCATCGGCAAGAGCCACCAGTTCCTTGGTGCCGTCGGCGCGCACCCCGATCATCACCAGCAGGCACACCTTGTCTTGCTCCAGGCGGACCTTGAGGTGGATCCCGTCGACCCACACGTACACGTAGTCGGTGTTCTTCAACGAGCGCTTGTTGAACGCCTCGGCGTCGTCTTGCCACTGCGCGGTCAGCCGGGTGATCGTCGCCGGTGAGAGGCCCGCGGCCGACCCGATGAACTGCTCCAACGCCGGGCCGAAGTCGCTGCTGGACAGGCCATGCAAGTACAGGAGCGGCAGCACCTCGGCCACCTGCGGAGACTTGCGCGCCCACGCTGGCAGGATCGCCGAGGAGAACCGGTGACGTTCGCCGGTCTCGGCGTCGATGCGCTTGTCGTTGACCCGCGGCGCCCGCACCGGCACCGCCCCTGCGGCCGTGATCACCTCCCGCGGCTGGTGGTAACCGTTGCGGAGCACCAGCCGATACCCGTTCTCGTCTACCTCACCCAGGTGGGTGTCGATGTATGCGGCGACCTCGGCCTGCAGCGCAGCCGCCAGCATTGCCCTTGCACCGTCGCGGACGATCTCGTCGAGCAACGACCCGCCCGACGTGCCGTTCTCGTTGGACGCATCCGCGTCGTGGACTACCTTGAGCATGGGCGTACCTTCCCGAACCAGCGCGCTAACGCCGGCTCTTGATCAGAACTACTTGGACTTTCAGATCATCCTCGGGAAGGTGCGCCCCTTCACGTCACCAGGCCGAGGGCCATCCACAAGTTCTGATCATTGCTCAGTGAATCCCGCCGAAACGCACTCGGGTCTTGGGTTACACGGGCCATCAGGAGCGGCTCCAGTTCACGCGCAGTCCGGGTACGACAACATCGCGGCCGAAACGAACTGCACCTCATCGAAGGTGATGCCCGACGCGGTTACAGGTCGCGGATGGAGTTGATTGACGCATTCCTTCCGAGAATCGATGGAGCCTCCGTGCGATTTGTGATGGCGCCGGAGACCGCGCCTGCGGGCAACGGGACGTTGGGGATGGTGGTCATGGTGTTGGGCTCCAATCAGTGGGTTGGAGCCACGCTGACGTCAGTTGCGCGAATCTTGCGCGGCAATGCATCTGCGCTGGTCAGATGGTGCCCCCGGCAGGATTCGAACCTGCGGCCTTCTGCTACGGAGGCCCTTGGTGCGCAGCAGTACATGGAAGCGTGGATCGTCGAGGCACCGGATGACTGCCGAACGGAAAGCGACCGCGAGGCTGACGTGGGCGACGTGGGCGCTGGTGTTCATAACCGTGGTGCTGGTCGTGGCAACAATCGCTCTCGTCTATGTGACCAGCCATCCAACACTGCTGACGAACCAGTATCCGACTTACACGGTCTTGCCAAGGACCGCGGCTGCACCCATCCCGGCTGCGACGTAGCCGGATACTACTGCGAAGTTCATCACGTCGAAGACTGGGCCAGGACGCACTGCACCGATGTCAACCAGCTCACCCTGGCCTGCGGACCCAACCACAAACTCGTCGAGAAGGGCTGGATCACCCGAAAACGCGCCAACGGCGACACCGAATGGATCCCCCCGCCACATCTCGACCACGGCCAACCGCGAATTAATACGTTCCATCACCCGGAAAAGTTGCTTTGCGACGGGGAAGACGACGACGGGCCGTAGTCGTGGGCGCCGAGTGGTCAACAGCTCTTGATCCGCTCTGGCGCCAACGGGTAGCGTAGTGCTGCCAATTACGAAACGGCGAGTAGCGTAATTTGGCTTCCCGTCCACCGAAAGGATCGGCTCGATGCGCAGCCTGTACGCTGGCCGGCCCTTCACCACGTCAACACCCGAGATCGCGGCCGCGCTCGAGGATGTCAGCATCCCGACGCTGCTGCTTTCGCTTGTCCATATCACCGGCGACCCCCGGTTCATCCGCGACTTCAAGCAGATGGGCATCTTCCTCAACGAGGTGCAAGGGTTCATGTCGGAGGAGGACAAAGCTCGGGCCCGCGCTGAGGCGCTATCGGTGATCACCGAGTATCGAGACCGCGGTTGCCCCGAACCAAAGCCGCTGAGCCTTGAACTCATCAGGGAAATGATGGACTGGGCCGCCTGCGAGCACGTGACCGACGACTACCTACCGCTGATCTTGGAAGAGCTGGATCTCGACGGCGTCGACCCCCGCCGCCCAGCAGCCCTGCCGACCGAATGCGCGGCCGAGCTCCCGGTGCTCGTCGTCGGATGCGGCGAATCCGGCATCCTGGCCGGAATCCGCCTCAAACAAGCCAACATCCCCTTCACCATCGTGGAAAAGAACGCCGGGCCCGGCGGAACATGGTGGGAGAACGGCTATCCCGGTGCCCGCGTCGATGTCGCAAACCATTTCTATTGCTACAGCTTCGAACCCAACAACGACTGGACTCACTTCTTCGCCGAGCAGTACGAGCTGCAAGACTATTTCACCAAGGTAATGAGCAAGCACGACCTGGCTGAGCACGTACGTTGGAACACTGAGGTTCTCGCTGCCGAATGGGACGACGACGGCATGTGGAGCGTTTCACTTCGTTCGGCCGACGGCCAGACCAGCACAATGCCCGCACGGGCCCTCATCACCGCGGTCGGTCAGCTAAATCGACCCTATATCCCCGAATTCGACGGCGCTGACACCTTCGCGGGACCTTCATTTCACTCCTCGGCCTGGGATCACTCTGTCGACCTGACCGGCAAGCGGGTCGCGCTCATCGGGGCCGGCGCCAGCGGCTTCCAAATCGCGCCCGCGATTGCCGGCGACGTCGAGAACCTCACCGTGTTCCAGCGGACCGCCCAGTGGATGTTCCCGAACGCGATGTATCACGACGAGGTCGGCGACGGTGTGCGCTGGGCGATGCGCCACCTGCCGTTCTATGGAAGGTGGTACCGGTTTCTCGTCCTCTGGCCCGGCGCCGACAAAGGTCTCGATGCTGCGCGCGGCGACCCGAATTATGCCGATCAGGACTACGCCGTCAGCGACATCAACGCCGCCGCCCGGATGATGTTCACCCAGTGGATCACCAGCCAGGTTGGCGAAGGCCATGAGCTGTTGACCAAGGTATTGCCCGACTATCCCGCCACTGGCAAACGGACGCTGCAGGACAACGGCAGCTGGCTGCAGACACTGCAACGCGACAACGTCGAATTGGTGCGCACACCGATCCAGAAGATCACCCCCAGCGGCGTCGTCACCGAAGACGGCGTGACGCACGACGTGGACATCATTGTCTACGCCACCGGATTCCGGCACACCGATGTGCTTTGGCCGCTGAAAATCACCGGCCGCAACGGAATCGACCTGCACCAGATGTGGGGGCGACGCCCGTACGCCTACCTTGGCATCACCGTTCCGGAATTCCCCAACCTCTTCATTATTTACGGGCCCGGGACGCATCTCGCCCATGGAGGCAGCCTGATCTTCCAGTCCGAACTTCAGATGCGCTACATCGACCAGTGCCTGAAGCGGCTGGTGGAGACGAACCTGCATTCCGTGGAACCGAAGGCCGAAGCCGCCACCGAGTGGCATCAACGGACACAAGCCGAAATCAAGAACATGGTGTGGTCACACCCGGCGGTCAAACACTCCTACTTCAAGAACGCCGATGGGGAGATCCACACCGTCAGCCCGTGGCGCCTCAACGAGTACTGGGCCGCGGTCCGCGAGCCCGATTGGTCTCAATTCGTTGTGCGACAAAGAAAGTGAGCACGCCAATATGCGCTCGGTAGTGGTCGATGGGCCCCGCAGCATCCGGGTCGACACCCGGCCCGATCCCGCACTTCCCGGTCCCGACGGAGCGATCGTCGAAGTCACCGCCGCCGGCATCTGCGGATCTGACCTGCACTTCTACGAGGCCGATTTTCCGCTCGCCGAGCCGATGACGCTCGGCCACGAAGCGGTCGGCACCGTCGTCGAAACCGGGCCGGACGTGCGCACCGTCAAGGTCGGCGATCAGGTCATGGTGTCGTCGGTGACCGGCTGTGGCGCCTGCCCCGGCTGCGCCACCCGCGATCCGGTCATGTGCTACTCCGGCTTTCAGATCTTCGGCGGCGGCGTGCTTGACGGCGCACAGGCCGATCTGCTCGCCGTGCCCGCCGCAGACTTTCAGCTGCTCAAGATCCCCGAAGCGATCAGCACCGAGCAGGCGCTGCTGCTTACTGACAACCTCGCCACCGGCTGGGCGGCAGCTCAGCGCGCTGATATTCCGTTCGGCGGCACCGTGGCGGTAATCGGCCTGGGAGCGGTTGGCCTGTGCGCGCTGCGAAGTGCGCTTTTCCAAGGTGCGGCAACGGTTTTCGCTGTCGATCGAGTCGATGGCCGCCTGCAGCGCGCCGCGCAATGGGGCGCTACACCAATCACGTCGCCGGCAGCCGAGGCGATCCTCGCCGCCACCGGCGGACGCGGCGCAGACTCGGTAATTGACGCCGTCGGTACGGACGCGTCCATGACCGACGCGCTCAATGCGGTACGGCCCGGCGGCACCGTCTCGGTCGTCGGTGTGCATGATCTGCAGCCGTTTCCATTTCCCGCCCTGGGCTGCCTAATTCGCAGTATCACGCTGCGGATGACCACGGCGCCGGTGCAGCGCACCTGGCCGGAATTGATCCCGCTGCTGGCGTCGGGCCGGCTCAACGTGGACGGAATCTTCACCACGACACTGCCCTTGGATGAAGCGGCCAAAGGCTACGCGACCGCGGAGTCGCGGTCGGGCGACGACGTGAAAATTCTGCTGAAGCCTTAGTCTTTGTCCCGGCGGACGTGACCAGCCAGATAACGCAAAGTCCTCACCGGCCCGCGGCGGCCCGAGGCAAGGCACATCACCGGCCATCCGTGCGCCGCGGCCGCCGCGGCGAGCCCCGAGCGGGGGTTCACCGGTCGCGGATAGCCGACGAGTGACATCGATGCCGCATCCTCGTCACCGTCGGCATAGAAGTAACTACGGTGCACCGCAACGGCATTGTCGGCACAGAATTGTTGTACTGCGGCAGCCTTCGTCGCCCCCCACACAACCGGTTTGACGATTCCGCCAGTCAGACGTCCGTGCTCGTCGAGTTCAAAATGATTGCACTGCACGTTGGAAATACCAAGAAAGCGTGCGACGGGCAGTGCCTGGATGGAAAGCGCCGATGAACTCAGCACCACGGTATGCCCGCGTTCCTGATGCTCCTGCACGATTTCGTGCATGTGGGCGTACAGCCGCGAGGCAACACGTTCCGCAAACAGTCGCTCACCCAACTCGTTGAGGTCGGCGAGCGATTCGCCACGCAGATAACCCGCGGCCCGGACGATGAGGTTCTCAAACTCCAGGCGACCGAATCGATACCGTAGGGCGGCTTCGAACACCCCGAGGAGCTCACCAATCGCGGCCTGGCGACGCCTGATCCGATCACCGACGTGAACCGCTGCCGTGAAGCCGTCGACCAACGTGCCGTCGAGGTCGAAGAATGCACCGATTCCGGGTCCGGGTGTGCTGGCGCCGATCTCCGCGATGGCATCGGCGGGGGAGAGCCTCGTGACCATTGCCATGTCGACCGCACCCTCACCGAGTTGCCGTTATGTATTGCGAGCGCATGAAACTGTCGATCTTGACGTCCACGTCCGGCGGGGTCATTCCATAACCGGCCTGCAGCTCAAGCGTGTTGCGGACCGGTTCGACAGCCCAACCGTGCGCAGCCAGCCATTCTGCCGGGTCAGTCTTGGGCTCGTAGGTAAGAGCCGAGAAGTCCACGTCACCCGACATACTGACCCCGGGGTGGGTGGTTTCCAAGGCGGCGAGCTGCTCGCGGTCTAGGCGCGATCCGAGCGCGCCCACGGCAACTCGGCTGCCTGGTGCACACAACTCGCTGATCCGGGTGAAAAGTGCGTTTTGGGCGTCGTCGGTCAAATAGGGCAGCACTCCCTCCACCGACCAGGCGCTCGGGCTTCGCGGGTCGAACCCGGCCGCTTTCAACGGCGTCGGCCAGTCGGTGCGCAGATCGGCTGCGACCTCGATCCTGCGGGCTTTGGGCGCAGCGCCCTGCTCGTTCAGCACCTTGGTTTTGAATTCCAGCACTTTCGGTAGGTCGACTTCGAAAACCTTTGTGCTGTCCGGCCATTCAAGACGATAGGCCCGCGAATCCAATCCGGCGGCGACGATCACCGCCTGTCGTATGCCCGCGTCGCCGGCGGAGGCGAAGAAGTCGTCGAAGAACCGGGTCTGCACGCCGTAAAGCCGGGGAAAAGCCGTCTCGTCCTCCGAGGTCCCCGGGTTGGCCAGCACACCCGCTAGATACGGGTCGTGTGAAGCGGCGATGAAAACCTTCGCGTAAACGTCGCGGACCAGCGGTTGCGGGCTCACGGCGTGCAGCGCGCGCCAGCCCGCCACCAGCAGGGCGGTGTAGCCCACGCTGCTGACGATGTCCCAGTGGTCGTCGTCGGAACGAAGCGACCCAAATTCAGGTGTCGTGCTCATGAACAGCCGACCACCCCGGCAGGTTCACCGATGTTTTGCAAAATTCGGCCCTCCCGTCCAAATTCGCCAAAACGTAGCCGACAAAACCAAAGTACCTGCGGTGCCAGCGTCAGAGCTCCAGAAACACCGTCACCGGGCCGTCGTTTACCAATTCGACCTGCATGTTCGCGCCGAATACGCCGGTCTGTACGCGGGCGCCCAGCCCTTGCAGCGCCTCCGCGAACGCCACTATTAGCGGCTCGGCGACTTCACCGGGAGCGGCTGCGTTCCATGACGGCCGGCGACCCTTCGCGGTGTCGGCATACAAGGTGAACTGGCTGACGACCAAGATCGGCGCATTGACGTCGGCCGCGGAACGTTCGCCGGCGAGAATACGTAGATTCCAGAGCTTTTCGGCGAGCCGCCGTGCCTTGTCGAGATCGTCGCTGTGAGTGATACCGACAAATGCCAGCAGGCCCTGATCGTCCGGCCGGATGGCGCCCACCACCTGGCCATCGACCAACACCGCTGCTGACGAGACCCGTTGCACCAGAACCCGCATGGGTCTCGATGCTGCCAGGCCGGCTAGGTACGCTCGTCAGGTGTCCGTGCTCGTCGCGTTTTCCGTCACCCCGCTGGGGGTGGGTGAGGGTGTTGGCGAGATCGTTGCCGAAGCGGTTCGGGTGGTCCGCGATTCCGGCCTGCCCAACAAGACCGATTCGATGTTCACCGTGATCGAAGGCGATACCTGGGAAGAAGTAATGGCGGTCGTGCAGCGCGCGGTCGAGGCCGTGGCTGCTCGTGCACCCAGGGTCAGTACCGTGATCAAGGCGGACTGGCGAGCGGGGGCCAACGACGCGATGACGCGGAAAGTCGCTTCCGTCGAGCGTTACCTGTCCAAGCCGGAAACCGATCGTTAAGGCAGGCCGTTACGTCTGCACTGCGGCCCGGAACGCCTGCTCGGCCGCGTCGCCGTGGACCGCGAACACTACCTTCTCAAGCGAGCTCGCCTGGTGTTGCCGGACGGCGTCGACCATCAGCCGCGCCGCGTCTTCAAGCCGAAAGCCGCCGACACCGGTACCGAACGCCACCAGCGCCAGTGAGCGGCAACCGAGCTCATCAGCCTTGCGCAGGGTAGAACCGGTGGCCCGCGCGATGATCTCGGCCGACGTCGGGCTGCCGAGCTCCATCGTCGCCGCGTGGATCACGTAGCGCGCCGGCATGGCACCGGCCGTGGTCTCGACTGCTTCCCCGAGCCCGATCGGCGCCTTCTGGGTCGATTCACGCTGCACCTCGGGTCCGCCGGCACGAGCGATTGCCGCAGCGACGCCGCCACCGTGCCGTAATTGTGTATTTGCCGCGTTGGCGATCGCGTCGAGTTCGAGCTTGGTCACGTCAGCCTGCAATACCTCTAACTCGATCATCGGCTCATTGTCTCGCAGACAAGCAATCAGCCGATGGCCGCCTGCTCGCGCACCAAGGCGTACAGCCGCCACTTGCCCGGCACGCCTTTGAGTTCGCGCTCACCGCGCTCGGCGAACGTGCGCCGCGACCCGGTGACGATGTCGCGCACTGTCGAGGACACCAGCACTTCGCTGGGTCCCGCCAGCGCCGCCACTCGCGCACCAATGTGCACAGCCATGCCGGCGACGTCGGCGCCGCGCACCTCGACCTCGCCCGCGTGCATGCCCACCCGCACCTCGATGCCGAGCACCCGAACGGCGTCGACAATTCCGTCCGCGCATGCGATCGCGGCGCTGGGGCTGGTGAACGTGGCGACGAATCCGTCTCCGGCCGTGTTCACTTCGCGTCCACCGAACCGCTGCAGTTCGTGACGAACGATGGTGTCGTGGTTGTCCAGCAGGTCGCGCCACCGGTTGTCGCCCAGCAAGGCGGCCCGCTCGGTGGAGCCGACGATGTCGGTAAACACGATCGTGGCCAGTACCCGCTCGGCGTCGAAGCCGCCCCGCACGCCGGTGATGAACTCCTCGATCTCGTCGAGCATCGGAGCGGTGTCGCCCACCCAGTACAAGACATCCGCACCCGGAAGCTCGACGAAGCGTGATCCGGCGATGTGCTCGGCAAGGTAATGACCGTGCCCTACAGGAATGAAAGTCGAACCAACCCGATGCAGGATCAACGTCGGTGTGCGGATGCGCCCAAGGACCTCTCGCACGTCGCCGTCGGTCACGACCTTGGACACGGCGCGTGCCATGCTCGGCGGGCCCGCACGGTTGCCGGCCAGATCCCACCACGCACGGAAGGCATCGTCGCGGGCAACGCTCGGCGCGACGATTCTCAGAACGTCGAAACCCTGCTCGATGGCATCGGGTTCGAGCGCCACCGTCGTGAATGGATCAGCGCGACGTGCCTGGGCGCCGACGGGGTAGTCAAGCGCCCATAGCGTGCGCGCCGCGCCGTTGACGACCACCAGGCTTCGCACCCGCTCGGGATGATCGGCGGCAAGAACAAGTCCGTTCATCGAATGCAAACTCGGCGCGAAGACCGTCACCTGCTCGCATCCCACCGCGTCCATCACCGCGATCGCGTCTTCAGCCCAAAACTGTGGTCCCAGTTCGTTCATCGAGGGCATCCCCGACGAGAGACCGATCCCTCGATGGTCGAACCGGATCACCCGGCTAAACGACGCCAGGCGCCGATGGAAGCGGTACATCGACGGCTCATCGTCGATGGAGCCGATCGGGACGAACGGCCCCGGGAAGACAAGAAGATCGGTCGGACCGTCACCCAGCACCTGGTAGGCGATGTCCATATCGCCGCACTTCGCGTAGCGAGTCCGCATAGCCTGCGCCACGGCCCCAGGCTAGTTCATGCGTAGGCTCATCACGGTGAGCGCACGCGCGGGCATCGTTGTCACCGGAACTGAAGTCCTCACCGGACGAGTCCAAGATGCAAACGGCCCCTGGATCGCCGATCGCCTCCTGGAACTGGGCGTGGAACTGGCGCACATCACCATCTGCGGTGACCGCCCTTCCGACATCGAGGCGCAGCTGCGTTTCATGGCAGACGAGGGCGTGGACCTGATCGTCACCAGCGGCGGCCTGGGACCCACAGCCGACGACATGACCGTCGAGGTGGTGGCGCGCTTCTGTGGCCGCGAGTTGGTCTTGGATACTGAGGTCGAGAACAAGATCGCCGCCATCCTCAAATCCCTGATGGCACACTTCAATCCGGGCGACTTCGACGCGGTGCGCGCCGCCAACCGCAAGCAGGCCATGATTCCCGCCGGTTCGCAGGTGCTCAACCCGGTCGGCACCGCGCCGGGCGTGGTTGTGCCCGGGAAGCCGACGGTCATCGTGCTTCCGGGACCACCGCGCGAGCTTCAGCCGATGTGGCGCAAGGCCGTCGAGACGTCCGCGGCGCAGCAGGCGATCGCCGGCCGAACGACCTACCGGCAGGAAACCGTGCGGATGTTCGGGCTGCCCGAGTCAGGGCTGGCCGAGACACTGCGTGGCGCGCAGTCTTCCATCCCCGGCTTTGCGTCGCTGGAAATCACCACCTGCTTGCGGCGCGGGGAGATCGAAATGGTCACGCGCTACGAACCGAACGCCGCCGACGTGTACGCACAGCTGATGCGGCTGCTGCGCGAGCGGCACGGACAGCAGATCTACTCCGAAGACGGCTCGGGTGTGGATGATCTGGTCGCGCAGTTGCTGGCTGGCCGCCGGATAGCGACGGCGGAATCCTGCACCGCAGGCCTACTGGCAGCGCGGCTGACCGACCGGCCCGGCTCGTCCGACTACGTGATGGGCGGCGTGGTGGCCTATTCCAACGAGGCGAAAGCGGAGCTGCTTGGCGTCGACCCGGCGCTGATCGAGGCACACGGTGCGGTGTCCGAGCCGGTGGCCGAAGCGATGGCGGCAGGTGCGCTGCAGCGCTTCGACGCCGACACCGCCGTCGCGATCACCGGAATCGCCGGTCCGGGCGGGGGAACGGCGCTAAAGCCGGTGGGGACCGTCTGCTTCACCGTGATGCTTGCTGAGGACCGCACCGACACCCGGACACTGCGGCTGCCCGGGAACCGGTCCGACATCCGTGAGCGCTCGACGACGGTGGCGATGCACCTGCTGCGGCGTATGCTGGGCGACCCAGAATCCGGCTAGATCACGTCACTTCGGTTGGGAGAAAAGCGCTTTCGGCGGTGCCGAAGCGGATTCCCGTGGCGTCCTTGCCGATCAGCGTCAGTACCGCCACGGCGATCAACACCGGCACGATCGTCACCGCCAACGCAAAGGGATAGCCGTGCGACTCGGCCAGGCGTTCCTGAATGGGCAAGTTGAACGCCGCCAGCAGATTTCCGAGCTGGTAGGTCACGCCGGGGTAGAGGCCGCGGATGGCATCCGGCGACATCTCGGTCAAATGCGCGGGGATCACACCCCACGCACCCTGCACGCAGACTTGCATCAGAAACGAGCCGAGGCACAACATCGCCGCGGTGCGTGAGTAGGCGAACAGCGGCACAATCGGCAGTCCCAACAAAGCGCAGAAGATGATGGTGTAGCGGCGGCTGAACCGCTGTGACAGCGTGCCGAAGAACAGACCGCCGACAATGGCGCCGACGTTGTAGACGATCACGATCCATTTGACGGTCGCGCTGGACAGGCCGGCACCTTGGTTGGCGGTCGATGTCAGGAAGGTCGGGTAGACGTCCTGGGTACCGTGGCTCATCCAGTTGAAGGCAGTCATCAGCAGCACTAGGTAGACGAACCGGCGGATGATCGCACCCTCGCGCAGCACGTCACGGATTCTGGTGCTAGTGAGCCGCATCCGGTCCTGCGCGGCTTCCCAGACCTCGGATTCCTCCACCCGGTATCGGATGATCAGGCTGATCAGGGCCGGGATGATGCTCAGAGCGAACAACCAGCGCCACGACAACCCCAGCCAATTCATCACCACCAGCGATGCCACGCTCGCCAGCAGATAGCCGAATGCGTAACCCTCCTGCAGCAGCCCGGAGAAAAAGCCATGTCGCTCCACGGGAACCTTTTCCATGGCAAGCGCGGCGCCCAGCCCCCATTTGCCGCCCATGCCAATGCCGTACAGCAGGCGCAGGATCACCAGCACCGTGAAGTTAGGCGCGAACGCGCACAGGAAACCCACCACGGAGTAGAACATCACGTCCACCATCAGCGGGAGCCGCCGACCGACCCGGTCGGCCCACAGCCCGAACAGCAGTGCCCCCACGGGGCGCATGGCCAGGGTGGCCGTGGTGACGAACGCGACTTCGGCCTTGCTGTGGTGGAAAGTCTTTGCGATGTCGGCATAGACCAGCACCACGATGAAGTAATCGAAGGCGTCCATCGTCCAGCCCAACAACGCCGCGATAAACGAATTCCGCTGATCGCCGGTCATCCGTTGTGTTGTCACGTCTGCATGGTGCACGACCCCGCGGAATCGCGAGTCTGACGTGCGCCAAGCCATCCGCGTGTTGGTGCGGTGATCAGCAAGCTGAAAGCCCGGCCAGAATCACCCCTGGGCGTCGCGGTTCCAGATTTCCATCATGGTCGGCCCGCAAAGGCGTGGACGAGCCGATCCCGGGTCAGTCGACGCCGATCTGCCGGATGCTTTTTTGCTCGGTATAGACACGAGCCTCGGACGGAATCTGTCGACGGGCACTAGGAGTTTCATAAGCCAGCAGACGGCCCGCCCTTGGGGGTCGCCATGCTCGGGCGAACCTGAGTTGACGATCCATTCACGGCGATATTGCCTTCGAGCTCAGGACTCGCAATAGCGATAACCATGCCGACAGTGTTTTACGCGCGGCGCGTCGTTCTAATTTTGCTGCGGTTTTTCACCGGTCTGCCGCAGCAGCTGCCGGTCCCTGAAATCGAAGTGCGACATTACATATGTCGTCGCGGCTTGCGGAGATCGCGTGCCTCATCAGCCGCTCGATTGTACAAGTTTTTTTAGCCCGGCCTCATAGGCGTAAAGGCTATGACGCCATACCGGGTTGAAAGGGCCGCCGCTGTCGACGTTGATCGGGATGCCGACTTGTTCGTAGGGCCAAGGTGGTAGGGACGGGATGATATCGAGGAAGTTCACCACTCGGAAGCAGGTTTTGATGACCTGATTGAACGCTTTGGCGAAATCGGACAACCCAGGCTTCGGCCCGGCAAAGGTGATGAGGCGGGGTTCAATATGCGGCGCCATGTTCACGAAGATGTCGGGCGCGCTGAGCACGGCAAGAGCCCCGCCCAAGCTGTGTCCGACGACCAGGATCTTATCGCAACCCACGCACGTGGCGGCAATGTTGGCGGTGATGCTGCCGCGGACGAGACGGTAGACGGCCCGAAAGCCAGCGTGCACTCGTCCAAACTCGCGGATGAATCCGTAGAGCACGGGAATTGCGTCGAAGTCCGTTAGCACGTCGTCAAGGTCGACGGTGCCGCGGAATGCCACGAACGCGGTGCGAGTGGACTCGCTACGGCCCATAAGCCCGAATATGTTGTTTTCCATAGCCATTTTTGCCGCCACAGGATGTTGGTCGGCCATTGCGACAGCAAGAGCACGGTCGGCCTGGACCAAAGCGGTCGCTTCGTACCCTGGCGGAAGGTTCAAGGGGGCGCCAGACATTGCATTGTAGGCGGCAAAGGCCAGGGGGATGGCCACTTCGAGAGCGAACTTCGGGTCGAATCCTGTCGGAGACTCCTCGGCCGGGCCGATCGCATAGGCCTTCGCAATTACCGGGGAGGCCCATGGAGCGAGAAATGCGGTGCTACCGACTAAAGCGGCATTTGCCAGAAAGTCTCGACGCGCCATTACCCTGAACACAGCGCCGCTCATCGATTTCCTTTCTAGGCTTGACAGGAATACCGTACGGTACCGACGGGCGCGGGAGTGAATCGTTGCTCGTCTGTCACTATTTCGAAATCTCATCGACTCGCGCTCAGACGAGCAGAAGACAGATTGGCTACTTGATCTTCCTCGCGCCAGGAGGTGCATATCTTTTCGCGGGCATCGCGGGAGCTTGCACGATAGTTATATAGAGCTCTCTACCGGCAGTACTGCATATTCAACCCGGACGCCATCATTTCGAGGTTGAAAGAAGATAGCGATTTATGCGATGGCGCGGCCGGGACGGCGGATAACGACGCGCGCTATGGCTACCAATCGTTGCAAATTGGATTGGCGCGGACCGGCTCACCAGTCACATCCAGGTGCACTGCATCAGCTTTCCGCGTCACCAGATGACGGCGATGACCGCGCTCGTCTCCGGTGGTGCATCTGAACGGCACCCACAGTTGCGCGTCGCGTTCCTCGAGGCCGACCCGGGCCGGGCGAGCCTGAACGCCCAACATACAACCGTTTGATCATGCAATCCGCCAGAGTAAGTTGCGGATACATGCGAATCATCGACGCCGACGGACACGTCGCCGAGAACTCCTCGCTGGCGAGCGAAGCGATCAAACGCTGGCCGCAACACGTCAAGCCCAGCACCGACGGGCGGCTGCGGTTGACGCTTGAAGGCCGCAACTACCCGGAGGACCAGGGCCCTGGTGCTGGTTGTCCGCCCGAGCACGGGATCAGCAAGGCACCCGATATCAATTGCCGGTCGACCGAAGGCGTACTGGGCGACGCCGACCGCGATCACATCGACACGATGGTGCTTTATCCGAGCCTCGGGCTGTGCGCGCCCAGCCTCGAGGACCCCGAGTTCGCCGCGGGATTCTCTCGGCTTTACAACCAGTGGATCGCGGATTACTGCGCCCCGTCGGGCGGCCGGTTGCGCGGCGTCGCCGTGGCCCCGATCGAGCACGGCCAGGTAGCCATCGACGTCATGACCGAAGCCAAAGACCTCGGGCTAGTAGCGACTCTCGTCCCGCCGGCACTCAAAACCCGCAATCTCGACCACCCCGACCTCGATCCCTTCTACGCCGCCGCCGTCGAACTCGGGATGCCGCTCGGCATTCACGGCGCCCCTGGCATACATCTGCCGAAGATCGGCGTGGACCGGTTCACCAACTACATCCAGGTGCACTGCATCAGCTTTCCGTTCGACCAGATGACGGCGATGACCGCGCTAGTCTCCGGCGGCGTCTTCGAGCGCCATCCACGGTTGCGGGTCGCCTTCCTCGAGGCAGGTGTGGGCTGGGTCCCGTTCTTCATCGATCGCCTGCACGAGCATTACGAGAAGCGGGGTGATTGGGTTGAGCGCGGCTGGCGTCGCGATCCGCACGAATATTTGGCCGCAGGCAACATCTGGGTGACCTGTGAGCCAGAGGAACCGATCCTGCCCGGCGTGATCGACGTGCTCGGCGCCGACTTCATCATGTTCGCCAGCGATTACCCGCATTGGGACGGCGAATGGCCGGAGAGCACCAAGCATCTGCGAACACGTTCGGATATCAGCGAGGAGGCTCGCGAGAAGATCGGCGGATTGAACGCGCAGCGCTTCTACAACCTGAACTAAACCGGCTCAGTACCTCGCAATCGCCGAGCTCAGGCGAGCTGGGCTGTTCGGCACTCAATTCCGCCCCGGCGGCCACTCCCGGTGGCAGGATCTCCTGACATGGGTCCTTTTCTGCTTCGCGCCGCATTGACCGGATTTGCCATGTGGATCGTCACCCTCTTCGTGCACGGGCTGAGCTTCGTAGGCGGTAACACGAAGCTGGAGAGGGTCGGCATCATCTTCGTCGTCGCCGTGATCTTCGGTCTGGTCAACGCGTTCATCAAGCCGATCGTCCAGATCTTGTCGATCCCGCTGTACATCCTGACTCTTGGCCTGTTCCATATCGTCGTCAACGCGTTGATGTTGTGGATCACCGCGTGGATCACGGAACACACCACCCACTGGGGACTGCAGATCGACCATTTCTGGTGGACAGCGATCTGGGCCGCGATCGTGTTGTCCATCGTGGGCTGGATCCTGTCGCTGGTGGTTCGTGACGTGGGCCGCCGCACTGGCGTCTGAGGGCTCAGCGAGCCTGCCACCGCGGCGGTCGCTTCTCGGCGAAGGCGCGCGGTCCTTCCTTGGCGTCCTCGGTACCGAAAACGCGGTCGCTGTGCCGGGTCTCGTTTTCGTATGCCGCCTCGAGGTCGAGCGCCAAACCTTCGACGGCTGACTGCTTCGTCGCGAAGACCGCGAGCGGTGCGTTGGCCGCAATGCGCTCGGCGTAGTCATACGCGGTATCCATCAGCTGGTCCGCCGGGACCACCCGGTTGATCAGTCCCATGGCCAAAGCTCGCTCCGCGTCCACCATGTCGGCAGTCAGCAGCAGCTCCATCGCGAACGCGTAGGGCATCTGACGCGGCAGCCGTATGGTGGTCCCGCCGCCGGCGAAGAGACCGCGCTTGGGCTCCATCACTGCGAATCGTGCCTGGGGCACGGCGACGCGGATGTCGGTGGATCCCAACATCTCGAAGCCGCCCGCGACGCAGGTGCCGTTCACGGCCGCGACGATCGGCTTGTACACCGGGAACCGATGCAAGACCGCATGGATAGCGTCGACCTTGTCCCACCCGTCGGGTTGGGGTAGCTCACCGGTCAGTTCCGGAATGAATTTCTTGAGATCGGCTCCGGTGCAGAAGTCCCGCCCAACGCCGGTGATGACGGCGACCCAGGCGTTGGTGTCGTCGCGGAACGCTGCCCACGCATGGGCCAAATCGCGGAAATGCTCCATGTCCAGCGAGTTGCGCGTCTCGGGACGGTTGATCGTAATGGTGGCAATGTGAGCGTGCAGCGTGTAATCGATGCTCACCGCGTCTCCACGTGACTGATTGATGTTTCTATCTTTGCAAAAATAGTAAGTGGTTAACGATCAGCACTGACCAGGCGCACCACGTCACGCGCGCAACCCCAGGACAACGTCACGCCATTACTGCTGTGGCCGTAGTTGTGGATGCACCGCGCCCGCCCGAGCGGCTGAGCCTCCACTCGCACCGACGGACGGTCGGGACGCAGCCCGGTAATCGTCTCGATCACCTCGGCCTCGCGAAGCCGCGGCTCGATTCGGCGGCATCGTTGCAGGATCCGGTCGGTCACCTCGGGGTCGGGGGTGGTGTCCCAGCGGTCGGGGATGCTGATGCCGCCGCACACTACGCGCTGCGGGTGAGGGAAGTAGCAGATCCATTCGGGGCCGTTGTTGATTTCCAGAAACAATTGCTGCAGACCGGGATTGGTCAGGACAACATGCTGGCCGAACAGCGGCCGCATCGAGTCGTCGCCGGTCAGCGCTGCGGCGCCGAGACCGGCACAGTTAACCACTATCGGTGCGGTGTCGGCGGCCTCGGCCAGTGACCGCACAGGATGCGACTCGATTTCACAGCCGGCCGCGGTCAGCCGCTGCGTCAGGTAGTCGAGGTATTGCGGCATGTCGATCATCGGCATGGTGGCGCGAAACCCGGCGCCGAAGCCCTCGGGGATATCCGCCGGGTCAGCCGGCCGCAGGTCGGGGATCAACCTGGCCGCAGACGACATCGCCTCGGCCCCAGTTAATTCGCCGACGGCCATCGCCGGCGCCATACGCACTCCGGTGCCGGGATCATTAGCCAGTTCACGAAAGACCTGTAGGGAGTGTTCGGTCCAACCCAGGGTCATCGCCGCGCGTTCCGCTGGCCGCGGGGGTGCCCATACCGCGCCCGCCACTACCGAGGTGGTCTGGTGTGGCATTGCGGCCGCCCACACTCGCACCGGCCACCCCGCTTCGGCCAGGCAGATAGCCGAGGTCAATCCGCTTACACCGGCACCGACGACGACGATCTGTTGCGTACTGGCCACGGCGCCACCGTAGCGAAAACTGGACAGCCGCGGGGTGTGGCTGGTCGCCGTCAGGCGCGGTCAAGGCCCATCAGGAATGGGGGGCTTGCTGTCCATTCTGGCCGCCGAGCAGCCCGTTGAGGATGCCGAGAGTGCCTTGCACACCTGGAGGCGGTGTATTAGCAGGCGGATTGGCGTCCGGGGTCAGCTGCCAGGGCTGGCAGCCGTCCGTCTTGAACGCTTTGTCGGTCGGGTCGATCTGCACTACCTGCGGCTTTTTGCTGATTGCGTTGTCGAGCAGGGCGCCATCGGGGTTGCCCATCCGCTTCCAATAGCACGTGCCGTTGCCGACAGGTCCCGCAGTGCTGTAGGTGCCGGGCGCGATGTCCATCCCGACCGCGTACGTGCCGTCGTGGTCGATGGTCGTCTTCGGTGCGGGCGGTGGCGTCGGCTCCGGATCGGCCCCGGCAACGCCCGCGGACACGGCCCAGCCCGCGAGGATCAGTGCTGCGGTGACAATACGTGCCGCAATAGGTGCCTTAAACCCCATGGAACAGCAGCGTACCGGGCTGAGCAGCCTATTTCATATCAGTGTTGAACCAGCCCGGAAGCAATAGCTCGCTGGCGTTTCGGCCGAAACGCACAGCGCCCTGCGAGTCAGGTCAGCTCGCAGGGCGCCGTGGGTGATCGTCAGGCCAGATCGAACCGGTCGGCGTTCATCACCTTGTTCCATGCAGCAACGAAGTCCTGGACGAACTTCTGCTGCGCGTCATCAGCCCCGTAGACCTCGGCAAGAGCCCGCAACTCCGAGTTCGACCCGAAGACCAGGTCCACGCGGCTACCGGTCCACTTCACCTCACCGGTGGCACGATCCTTGCCTACATAGGTCCCGTCGTCCGCTTCCGACGGCTCCCACGCGGTGCCCATGTCGAGCAGGTTCACGAAGAAGTCGTTGGTCAGCGACTCAGGTGTCGAAGTGAAGACGCCTAGCGGCGACTGCTTGTAGTTCGCGCCCAGGACGCGCAAACCGCCGACCAAGACCGTCATCTCCGGAGCACTGAGCGTCAGCAGGTTCGCCTTGTCCAGCAGCATGTACTCGGCCGGCAACGGGGTGCTTTTTCCGAGGTAGTTGCGGAAGCCGTCCGCCTTCGGCTCGAGCACGGAGAAAGACTCCACGTCGGTCTGCTCCTGCGAAGCATCCCCGCGGCCCGGGCTGAAGGGCACCGTGATGTCGTGTCCGGCGTTCTTGGCCGCCTTCTCCACAGCGGCGCAGCCGCCGAGCACGACGAGATCGGCGAACGACACCTTGGTATTGCCCGTCTGGGAGGAATTGAAGGACTCCTGGATCCCTTCCAGAGTGCGCACCACCTGAGCCAGTTCGTCGGGTTCATTGACCTCCCAGCCCGCTTGTGGCTGCAGGCGGATACGACCGCCGTTGGCACCGCCGCGCTTGTCGCTACCGCGGAACGAAGACGCCGCCGCCCACGCGGTGGAAACCAGTTGCGAGACAGTCAAACCGGACGACAGGACCTGCTTCTTAAGCGCAGCGATGTCGTCTGCCCCGATGAGCTCATGCGTGACGGCAGGGATCGGGTCCTGCCACAGCATGACCTCCTTGGGAACCAGCGGCCCGAGGTAGCGCGCGATGGGCCCCATGTCGCGGTGGATCAGCTTGTACCAGGCCTTGGCGAACTCGTCGGCCAATTCCTCGGGGTGGTCCAGCCAGCGACGGGTGATCCGTTCGTAGATCGGGTCGAACCGCAACGAGAGGTCGGTGGTCAGCATTGTCGGGGAGCGCTTCACCGACGGGTCGAAGGGGTCGGGGATGGTGCCCGCGCCGGCACCGTCCTTCGCGGTGTACTGCCAGGCACCAGCGGGGCTCTTGGTCAGCTCCCACTCGTAGCCGTACAGGATCTCGAGGAAGCTGTTGTCCCACTTCGTCGGGGTGTTCGTCCACACCACCTCGAGGCCGCTGCCCATCGCGTCTTTGCCCATGCCAGTGCCGAAGGAGCTCTTCCAGCCGAGGCCCATCTCCTCCAGCGGAGCGGCCTCGGGCTCAGGGCCGACGAGGTCGGCCCGGCCGGCTCCATGGGTCTTGCCGAAGGTGTGGCCGCCGGCGATCAGCGCGGCCGTTTCGACATCGTTCATCGCCATGCGTCGGAACGTCTCACGGATGTCCACCGCCGCAGCGAGCGGGTCCGGGTTGCCGTTGGGGCCCTCCGGGTTCACGTAGATCAGACCCATCTGGACGGCGGCCAGCGGGTTCTCCAGGTCCCTCTTGCCGCTGTAGCGCTCGTCGCCGAGCCAGGTGGCCTCCTTGCCCCAGTAGACCTCGTCGGGCTCCCACTCGTCGACGCGGCCGAAGCCAAATCCAAAGGTCTTGAAGCCCATGGATTCCAGCGCATGGTTGCCCGCGAAGACGATCAGGTCTGCCCATGAGAGCTTCTTGCCGTACTTCTTCTTGACCGGCCATAGCAGCCTGCGGGCCTTGTCCAGGAGAACGTTGTCGGGCCAGCTGTTGATCGGCGCGAACCGCTGCATGCCGGCCCCGGCACCGCCGCGGCCGTCGTCGATGCGGTAGGTGCCTGCGGCGTGCCACGCCATCCGGATGAACAACGGCCCGTAGTTGCCGTAGTCAGCGGGCCACCACGGCTGCGAGGTCGTCATCACTTCCTCGGTGTCCCGCTTGAGGGCATCGACATCAATCGTCTGAACCTCCGCGGCGTAGTCGAACTCCTCGCCCATGGGGTTGGCCACGGCGGGGTTCTGATGCAGCATCTTCAGGTTGAGTTTGTTCGGCCACCAGTCTTGGTTCCCGCCGCCCTCGACGGGGTATTTGATACGACCGACGACGGGGCAGCCGTTTGCCCCGGCTTCGGTGTTGGCTTCGGCAATGGGCGGGTGTTCCTCGGGCACAGCATTCCTTCCAGCAGTGGGTTTATCGGGCTGTGATCACGGTTGTGATCGCGGAGCGTCTGATGTCGAGCAGTCGGGGCACAGGCCCCAGTAGATGACCTCGGCCTCATCGAGTAGGAAGCCGTTATGGTCCGAAGCGGTCAGGCAGGGCGCCTCACCCACGGCACAATCGACATCCGCAATGACCCCGCAAGACCGGCAGACGATGTGATGGTGGTTGTCGCCGACCCGAGACTCGTAGCGCGCGACAGAACCTGAGGGCTGAATCCGTCGCACCATACCCACGTCGGTCAGCGCGCGCAGTACGTCGTACACGGTCTGCCGAGACACGTCGGGCAGACCGGCACGCACCGCTCCGAAGATCGTTTCCGTGTCAGCGTGCGGATTCGCATGCACCGCCTCGAGCACCGCAATCCGTGGGCGGGTCACACGAAGATCAGCCGTCCGCAACTGCTCAGCGTAATCCGCCATCGAGGACACACAGACAATATGACTCTCTTTTCTGGAATCAGTCAAGAGTTGTGGCGGGGCTTTTCGAGCTGGGTTCCGCGACATTGAAACCGGTGGCGACGATACGCCGACGACGTCCGCCTTAGGTTGAGTTTCGGCAGCTTGCGCTCACGTTTCCGCGCCGCCGGGTTCCGCCCGCACACCAAGCACCGGTTGTGTGCCTCGCCCATTGTTGAAGCCCGGCGCCCACGGCCAGCGTCCACGCCAGTCAGCCCATACCAACTGCAACGCCCGCACTTGGCTGCCGTAGATCGCGATTGCGGCGTTCATGTGCGCATCGGGGTGCTCGATCTCGACGGCTTCGACAAGAGTGGCGCCGCTGAGGATAAGTCGCTCACCGGGGGCCGGCACGTCGACATCCGGCGCCGACTCGGCAATGCCGCTTAACAGCTGGAGCGCTCGCTGAGGTGAGATGCCAGTCATCAGGAACTCGGGCAACCCGTGGCGGGTCAGGCCGACGGTGTATGCGTATGGCACTCGATCGCTCTCGACGTACTGCACTGTCCAGCCTCGCCTGCGGATCTTCGCGCGTATCTCGGCGAGGTAGTCGTCTACCGTGCTGCCCGGGTGGTCACACATCCAGCACATCGCAAGTCCCTTTCGTCGCGGCCATCGTGCTGACGCCACCTTGCACCTGCGGTCTGACATCTTCGGGACGACGATGGCGCGGCGAACCTGTTACGCCGCGAAGCCTGTTGTAAGACCAGGGGATAGCCGGAAAGGAATGCCTCGAAGATTGCCTAGGTCAGCCGCCGCACCTTGCCTGCGTAGCTGAGCGCGTGCTCGTACGTCTTGAGGTTGTCGCGCGAAATCTTTGCGTGCACCGGACGTTCGAGGAAGAAACGCAGCACCGGGTTGTAGGCGTGATATGTCTCGTGGAAGGTCAGCACGGTGGTGCCGTCGGGCTGCTCCTCGAGTTGGTGATAGCCCTCAGCGCGCGACCACAGCGGCGCGCCGACTGCTACATACCGCGACAGCTTGTTGATCTCGGCCTCGGTCACGGTCTCCCACGACCGCGCCTTGCCGCCGGATAGCAGGTACTTGGGCACTTCGAAGATGCACGTGCGGACCAGACCCTCGCCGGCTTCGTTGCCTTCGTTGAGGATTTCCATGCTGCCGGTGGGCCACTTGAGGACTCGCGGCCGCGGCGCGTTCGGCGGCGCGGGCGGATGCAGCACCCGCCACACCTTCCTCGGCGGTGCGTCGACATGAAATCGCACGGTGTAGGACTGCATCAGCTTTCTCCCCAGCTGTCCCAGAAGGTTACGGTCTCCGCGGGCGGCCGTGCGGCCGGCCGGAAGTCAGTGCCAATCGTGTAAGCCACCGGGAACAGCGCCGCCTGTGTGACCGTGGCTGGAATGCCGAGCAACTCAGCCACCTGCTCCTCCATGGCCAAATGCATTGTCGTCCATACCGATCCCAACCCGCGGGAGCGCAGGGCAAGCAAAAAGCTCCAGCCGGCCGGAATGATCGACGCCCAAGCCGATGCGGCAGTCAGCACATCGCTGCCGTCGAAGCGACGCTGCAGGCAGGGGATGACATGCACCGGAACCTGGGCCAAGGTGTCGGTCAATGCCAGTGCGCTGCCGTAGACGCGCCGGGTCTGTGGATCGGACTCGCTCTCGGCGGCCTTCGCCAAATACTGAGCACCGATGCTGCGGTACATGTCAGCGATCGCGGCGCGCTTGCCGGCATCGGTGACCACCAGCCAGCGCCAATCCTGCGCGTTACTCGCCGTGGGCGCCTGAATCGCCAGCCGTATGCACTCGAGTATCACGTCGCGTCCGACCGGCCGGTTCAGGTCAAGGCGTTTACGCACCGACCGCGTGGTGGTCAGCAATTCGTCGACCGAAGCGATGTCCATTCGTTCCTTCCGCGACTTGCCTAAAGGTCGATCGCGCAGGACTGGTCGACGCCCAGCACGGTCAACGAGCGTCCAAGGCCAAGGAATACCGCGACGCAAAGGGTCAGATCGAGGATCTCCTCGTCGGAGAAAAACTCCCGCAGCCGTTCGAAGAATGCGTCGTCCATCGACGCGTGGTCAGTTGCGAAGCGCTCGGCGTATTCGATGGCAAGACGCTGGCGCGGTGTGTAACCAGGGTAGCTGGCATACGCCGCGACGTTGTCGTAGAGCTCCGGCGCGACGCCGGCATCCAGCACGGACTGGGCGCGAAAATCTGCGCACGCGACGCAGTCGTTGATCTGAGCGATTCGCATCCTGGCCAGCTCACGCTCGTCGGCGGGCAGAATGCTCTGCTGGTATGCGCCGCGGATCATTCGCTCGACCATGCCACCGAGCTGGGGCCGTAGCGTCCAGATCATGGCGGCTTCGCCGCCGGGGCCATCCGGCACGTCGAGTCGGGCCATCAGCGAACTCCTGCCCGATGAAGATGAGTACCGATTTGAGGAAACCAGATTCTCGGCTCAGCTGTCTAGGTCACCCACCGTGCGTAATTGTGCATATGTAGACCCGGCGTGGACCCAAAAAACGGTCGGGGTACCGTCCATTGAACGAGGGCGTTCTAAGGTGCGGCGCCACGTGTCGGAGGTCTCGGCGTGCTGTTCATGCACGAGGTGCACAAGGTGCGCGGGCGCGCTGAAGATAAATTCGAGGCCGCATTTCGAGAGGGCTGGATGCCCATGCTCGCCGAGGGCGACGAGGCCCGGTTGCTGTGGTACACCAACCAGGCGCACGGCAGTGGCCCCGCCTATACCGTGATCACCGTGACCGCGGTTCGCGACGGAGCGGCATGGGAGCACCTGACTAGGCGGGTCCAGAAGGGCGATCTCCGGGATTGGATGCGCAACCTGGACGAGCTCCGCCATGAGGTCGATGCGAAGCTGCTGGTACCGCTCCCGTGGTCGCCACTGCAGGAGGTGCCGTTCGACGAGGTGCCGGTCGATGGGCCAGAGCACGAGATGAGTCTCTACATGGAAGACACCATGTGGCCCTACGAGGACAAGTTCGAGGAATACATCGTCCGCTGCGGTGAGGTATATGCACGGAGCCTCGAACACCCGACGTCCATGCTGAAGATGCACGCTGCATTCCAGCCAGCCCTCGGCAGCCACGTGCGCCGTGAGGTGATCCTGATGCAGCACATTAGTAGGCCAGAGGCGCTGCTCGATCTGCTCCGGACCCATATCCCCGCCGAGTACCGCGCCCCCGGGACCTGGATGCACGACGCCCTGGACTTGCGCGATCAGTGGACCACCCGGTTGCTGCGGACCGCCGAGTGGTCCCCCCTGTACTAAGCCGCGCATGAATACGGGCACGATCCTCGACAGCGCCGCGGCCAGCGATCCCGCGCGGGCCGCGCTCATCATCGACGGGCGCTCCATAAGCTATGGCGAGCTGGCCGCGGCAGTGCGGCAGTGCGCTGCCGGCCTGGCCGCTCACGGCGCGGTGGCCGGGCAGCGCGTCGCCGTCGTCGATGGCGGAAGTCTGTTGTCGATCGCGACTTTGCTCGGGGCGGCGCGCATCGGCGCTGCAGCGGCGCTGATGAACCCCGCGCTGACTCCGCCGGAGCTGCAAGGACTCCTGAAGAATGCCGGCTGTGCCGACGTGGCAGTCGCGGGGGAGCCCTACGTCGACCGGCTCCGCGAAGCGGGTGCGCCCACGGTACTCACGGTGCCCGACCTCGTCGGCGACGGCAGGCCGTCGTCAGCGCTACCAACCGACGAGACCGTCGACGCTGCCGACGACCGGGACGCCTTGATCCTGTTCACCAGCGGCACTACCGGACTCCCCAAGGCAGTCGCCATCACCAGCCGTCAACTCAATATGCGGATCAGGGGGATGTCGGCACCGTTCCGGGCGGAAGCCAAACCCTCGGTGGGGATGATGTGCGTCCCCTTTTTCCATGTCGGCGGCGCGCTTGGCACACTCGGCAGTTTGTACTCGGGCAACACCTCGGTGGTGCAGAAGCGGTTCGACGCCGGCGAGTGGTTACGCCTGGTGTCGGAGCATCGGGTGACCACCACATTCATGGTGCCGACGATGCTGCAGCGGATCCTCGACCATCCCGATTTCGCCGGCACCGATCTGACGTCTCTGGTCGCCATCGCCTACGGGGCCGCCGCCGCGCCGATCGCTTTGGTGCGCAGGGCGATGGCTGCGCTTCCACATGTGGCATTCGCCAACGTGTTCGGCCAGACCGAGACCCTCGGCGCTTACACGACTCTGCTGCCCGACGATCACCGCGATCCCACCCGGGCCGGCTCCGTCGGCCGGCCACTACCCGGAGTTGAAGTGCGACTGGTGGACCCCGCCACGGGCAACGACGTCGAGCCGGGGGAGGTCGGCGAGTTGTGGGTGAACACCACCCAGAACGTCACCGAAGGCTGGCTGCACACCGGTGACCTCGCCCGTCAAGATGCCGCCGGCTACATCTTCCCGAGCGGCCGGCTAAGTGACACCATCAACCGCGGGGGAGAGAAGTTCGGACCAATCGAGGTGGAGGAAGCGCTGCGTTCCCATTCGGCGGTGAGTGACGTCGCGGTCGCCGGGATCGCCGACGACGAGCTCGGCCAGAGGGTGGGCGCTGCGGTAGTGGCTTGCGCCCCAGTGACACTCGAGGAGCTGCGGTCGCACTGCCGCGAGTTGATCGCCTACTTCAAGCTGCCCGAGCGGCTTTCGATCGTCGACCACATCCCCTACAACGCGACAGGCAAGGTCAACCGCCGTCAGATCGCCGCGCTGATTGCGGATGACGCCTGAAACCACGGAGTCCCAGTGCTGTTTCTTCACGAGACCCACAAGGTGGTCGGCGCGCGGCAGGACGAATTCGAAGCCGCCTACCGCGAGGGCTGGATGCCCATGCTGGCCAACGAAGATAATGCTCGGCTGCTCTGGTACACAAACCACGCGCACGGCAGCGGGGTGTCCTACAACGTCGTCACCATCACCGGAATCACCGACGGCGCGGCCTGGGAGAGGCTAGTCCGCCGAGCCCAGACCGGGGACCTCCGGCCATGGATGCGCGAGCTGGACAATCTGCGCCACGAAGTGACGGGCAAGCTCCTGCTGCCGGTCGCGTGGTCGCCGCTTCAGACGGTGGACCTGACGACCGTGCCCACCGATGGTGTGACCCATCCCTTGAGCCTGTTCATGGAGGACACCGGCTGGCCCTACGCGCCGCTGGACGACTACATTCGCTCCTGGGACGAGATCTACTATCGGCCGCTGTCCCAGGCGCCCGCCAGGATGCGCATCCTCGATATCCAGGCATGCTTCCAGGTCGCGCACGGAAGCCACCGCCGACGAGAAGCCATGCTGTGGCAGAAGATTGATGACTCCAACAACTACGCGGCGCTTGTCCATCTACTCACCAAAGAGGTCCCGCCGGAGCACCGGGAACCCGGAAGCTACATGTTCGAAGCCCTGAAGTATCGCGATCAGTGGGAGAGCCGTCTGCTGCGGACGTCGGACTGGTCACCCCTGTATTAAGCCGAGCAGGTAGCAGCCCCCTGGTTCAGGATCTGGCTGGCCTCGCTGACCATGTCAGCGACGATGTCAGCGGCAGGACGGACTCGGCGAATCCGCCCACCCCCTCGCCGATGAGCATGGCGGCCCGGCCGTAACGCGCTGCTGGGCCCGGATATCCGTCAACGCGATCGTTGCCGAAGCCGGCATGGCAAAAGGTAGCTTCTACCAGCACTGGCCCAGCCGGGCTGCATACGTGCGAGCGTTGCACGTTCGATTCCACGACCAGCTGGAAGACTCGATCGCCGCCGCCATCGCCGACCTACCGCCTGGACGCCACCGGCTCGAGGCTGGGATGAACACCTACCTCGACGGGTGCTTGGCCGAGCCCGCTACCAAAGCACTCCTCGTCCAGTCACGCACAGAGGCCGGGCTGACTGATTTGGTCGCGGCCCGCAACCAGCGCTCGGCCGCTCTGATGCTGCCCGATCTGGTGGCGCTTGGATGGGCGCCACCAGAACCGATCGCCGCGCTGTTCGTCGCGGCGATCGCCGAGATTGCCCTGGTCGAACTCGATGCCGGACAACGTGACGACGAGTTACGCCGCGGGTTGCTTCGCCTCGCTACTGGAGATCGGGGGTACGCGTCGCTAAGCCAGCGGCCCCAAACCGGAACGAACCAGATCCAGACTTGCGGCCACCAGTTCACCGAGGTCGCCCGCACAACCATTGCGGCCCCAATTCTCCACTGCCACAACAAGAGCCGCCGCGAGTGTGGATCCTGCGACTTCGGCGACCAAATCGATGTTGGCCACGTCCGGGTGCCGGTTCCTGATGAATTCGGTCAGCACGTGGGCAAACGACGACTGCACCACCCGCAGATGACTCGCGATACGGTCCGCACTGATCAACTCGGCGCGGGCGGCCGCCGCCTGGCGGACGACTTCAAGATCGTGCGGGAAGGCGGCAACACTGGCCAGCACCGCATCGAACAGCGACTCAGAGGCGCGACGCTGCGCAAGTGCCTCGGCCAGCCATTCCAAGTGCGTCTCGTAATCCTGGAACAGCACCGCCTCCTTGGTTGGGAAATGCCGGAAGAAAGTGCGTTCGGTAACGCCGGCCTCTCGGGCCAGCTCGGCCACGGTCACGTTCGCAAATCCCTTGCGGGCAAAGCTTTTTAACGCAGCCTGACGAAGCGCCTCATGCGTCGATCGTCGGCGTAGCTCATGGCGGTTTATCGGCGCGGTCATGTCACCGCGATCGTATCCCAGCCGTCCAAAACTTGTCAGAACTGACATCTTTCAATTATGTCAGGACTGACATATTCTTGTCACGCGCTAACCCGAGGGAGGACCAGGACCAGGACTATGAACAAGACGGACTATGACGCGATCGTGGTGGGTGCCGGACACAACGGGCTGACCGCCGCCGCGATTTTGCAACGTGCGGGCCTGCGCACTGTGTGCCTGGAGGCCAACACCTACGCGGGTGGCATGGCAGCGACAGTCGAATTGATCGACGGCTTCCGGTACGAGATCGCGGGTTCGGTGCAGTTCCCCACCGCAAGCCAAATCACCAAGGATCTCGGGCTCGACACCTTGCCCACGGTGGAGCCCGACGTGATGTCGACCAACATCGGCGAATCCGGCGAAGAGCCGATGATCTTCTATCGCGACCCGTTGCAGCTGATGACGCATCTCGGCGAGAAGCACGGCTTGGAGGCCGTCACCGGTATGGCCGAACTAATCGGCTGGAGTCAGGGACCCGCACGGGCGCTCGGCCGCTTCGACGTGCGGAAGCCTCCCAAGACCCTCGACGAAATGTATGCCTGCGCAACCAACGACGCCGAACGCCGAGCGATTCACGAAATGCTGTTCGGGTCGGCGATGGATGTGATCGACCGATACCTGCCCGACAAAGACAAGCACGCGGTCATGCGCGGGATGCTCGCGTTTCTGGCCGTCAACTCCACCTACCGCGGACCCTATACACCCGGCAGCGCCACCTGCTTGGCGTTCGCCCTCGCGGTGCCCGACGACAGCACCGCGATGATGACCAAGCTCAAGGGCGGCATCGGCGCGCTCACCGAACACCTGCGCGAGCTCTTCGTCTCACACGGTGGCGAGATCCGGTTCCGCACCAAGGTCGAGCAGATACTGGTCGAACACGACGCGGTGACGGGTGTGCGGCTACGTGACGGGTCGACGATCTCCGCGCCGATCGTAGTGTCCAACCTCTCGCCGGACGTCACACTCACCGAGCTCATCGCCCCCGAACACGTTCCCGCAGAACTGGTCTCGCGTGTCTCTGGTCGCGATCACCGCGCATCTTTCGTGCAGATCCACTTCGCCCTCGACGGGCTGCCCCAATTCGCTCCGCCCTATGAGCTGCTGAACGAGGAGGGCATGCAACAGTCGGTCGGGATTTTCGGCTCACCGGAAGAGCAACAACTGCAATGGGAAAACTGCCGGCGGGGCATCGTTCCGGACAACCCTTCGATGGGACTGCAGATCCCCTCGGTACACGATCCGGGCATGGCGCCGCCCGGTAAGCACGCCGCAAGCGCGTTCGCTTACGCCTTCCCGGTGGAAGTCAGCCGCGACCAGCATGGGCACCTCAAAAATGAAATGGCACAACGTGTTATCGACAAGATCACCAGGTTCGCCCCAAACTTCAAAGACATTGTGATCCGCCACATCACGTTTGCGCCATATCACATGAATACCATGTTCGGCGCACCCGCCGGCGATTTCTGCCACGGGCTGCTGCACCCGGATCTGATGGGGCCCAATCGCCCCGGGCCCAGAGGCTTCCTCGACTTTCCGATTCCGATCGATGGCCTCTACCTCGGCGGCGCGGGATGCCATGGCGGCCCGGGCATTACCTTCACTCCCGGCTACAACGCTGCCTATCAGGCGCTCGACGACGCGTCTTAGGCGCCTCTAAAGGCGGGGTAACCGGCCGCCGCCCGCCGCCGGTCGTTGCGGTTGTTCAGGGTTGACAGGTGGATTCGAGCGGAATGACCGGGCCGCCGGATTGCAGGGACAGCAAATACAGGTACGTCACGATCGAATGTTCGCAAGTCAGAGTCGACTTGACCAGGATCTTTGGCGGGGGCGGCGTTAATCGAATCGGGTTTAGCTCATACGGATTGAGCACATGCTCATAGTCGATGGGAGGGGGCAATGTGGGGACGATGTCGAGGCGATTTGCAATCCGATAAGAGTTCTTGACCACCTGGTCATAGGTGGTTGCAAACAGTGAATCCCCGGTTCGCGGACTGCCATAGGAGTAGACGGCCGGGTCGCTGAAGACCGTGTTCGCCGCGACGTCGAGCGCGAGCAGTGTCGCAAGGGCTCCTCCCAGACTGTGCCCGCAAATCGTCACGGAGCTGACGGGGTGGGGGAACGAAAGCGTCGCGAGTGCGTTGACCACCCTCGGCGAACCCGACTGAGCTCCGGTCCTCAGGGACTCATACATGGCGGTGAAGCCGTCTTCCGTGTGGCCGGCGCCGACCAGGAAGGGGCATGGCACCTGCAGGAACTCGGCGTCGTGAATCCACTCCAGGATTCCTTCAGTACCCCGAATCGCGATCACCACATCGCCGGTTTGATCCGCTTGGCAGATCAGCCCGATGGAAACTTCGTCGTCGCCCCGGCTCGGGTTCATGTCGGTCGCCAAATCGTTGGCATAGATCGTCGTGACCACCGTGTAGTTGACGCCGCCGGCACTCAACGCCTGTCCGGCCGCATTCGTCAAATCGCTGGGTGATGTGTCGTAGGTCGCGTTCACGAGCTGGCCGAGTTCTATTGCCTTCATTACATCTAATGTCGGCAGCATCGGCATAGCGCACCCCGTCCAGGTCCCTTAAAAAATAGCCGCCCAACATCGTATAGCCGCGGTTCTTACCTCGAAGCGTTTGACACGCTCCAAAGCAGTTCGGCCGTCACGTCATCACGGGCAGTGCACCGCGTCAGCCTCCGAATGTTCCGGTGAACTGGGCCTGTGCGGTTGCGGCGCCTGCAATCGTCTGCGCCGCTTGCCCCCCAGCCAGTCCGCCTGGGAGTTGGTACGTGTTAGGAAGCTGATAGAGAGTAAACCGGTAGTGGTGTGTCCCGCTGCCGGCCGGCGGGCAGGGCCCGGTGTACCCGGGCTGGCCGGCCGAGTTTGGCAGGCTGCTTCCTCCAGCAGGAGTCTGGCCATCGCCGGTGCTGCCAGAACCGGGGGCGATTCCGGTCACGATCCAGTGGACGTAGGGTCCGCGGGGGGCGTCTGGGTCGTCGACGACGAGTGCCGCGCCCGATGGCGCCGACCACATCAGCGGTGGCGCTATGTTGGCCCCCTTGCACGTGTATTGCACTGGAATCGGCGCACCGTCGGCGAACGCCGGACTACTGATCGTCAATGGCCCGCCGGCAGGCGCTGCTGCCATAGTCCGACCGACCGTCGTCACTTTCGGTGCTTGTGGCGCCGTCATTCGACTGCCGCCGTGGCCACCGCAGCCGGCCAGCGACACTAGGAGTGCCAGCCCGCCGGTGACGGATGTGATCCGGTGAAATGTGCTCGCCAGGGTCGATTCCATGTAGGACAGTGTCGCTCGTGGACCGTGGGTCCGGAAGCATCCGTTTTCGCATACCCAGACAGCGCGTTAACCCGTGGTTGGTTTAGGGCTCGGGCCGCGATGTGATGCGACCGGCGGAGCTCAGGTCCTGGATCCGCACGCACTGGTCGGTGCCGTCGAGCCAGAGCAGAAATCGTGAGGGCAGCCGAAATTGGTGGCCGACGAGGCTGGTGGGGACAAGGGCCAGATGGCCGACCGGGATGGTGCGCCCCTGCCAGTGCAGTTGGCCCGGTCCGGCCTGCAGGTTGACGTACCAGCTGGTTCGCGGCCCGTAGGTGAGCGGAACGATGAACGCACCGGGCTGGTCCACCACGCGGATGGGTGTGCTGTAGTGCCGGCCCGAGCGCCGACCGGTGTAGTCGATCACCGCGAAGATGCTGCGTGGTCGGCCGGCGCGCCCGACACTGGTCACCAGTTTGTTGGCCAACCGCTTGTTGCGATGCCGCTTGGCATCGATCACCGCCTGGTCACCGCGACGCATACCGGCTGCGATGCGGACGCGCCGCACGACGGCCGCAACGAGCACCGCTGCCATCACAGCCCGAACGGCGCGGCTCAGGTTCGGCCCGGTGGTTTGAGTCGACATGGTCGGGGTCCGCAGCAGGTCAACGATTGCGGCTACTTGCCGCGCTTCTTGACTTCGAGCACCCTCTTGCGCAGGCCCTGGGTGGCCGTGTCCATCAGACCTTTGGCCCCCCTCTTGATCAGGAATCCTGGCAGCGGCACGAGTGGGTCTACGGTGAGCTGGAAGCGGACCCGGGTGGAATCACCTTCGGGGGTCAGCGTGTAGTGGCCTTCCTGCGCTCGTTGTTGTTTGGCGCTGACCAGCGTCCAGCTCACACCGTCGTCGTGAACCGAATAGGCAAGCACCTGCTCATCGTTGACGCCCACGATTTTGACCACTTGCCGAGATTTGCTCGGACGGCCCTGGTCGTCCCGCTCGAGGATGTCGACCTTTTGATGCACCGAGGACCACTCTGTCAACGACTCGAGGTCCAACAATACGTCCAGGATCTCGTCGGGCGTGGCCTCGATGACAACTTCGCGGGACTCGGTGACAGCCATGGAAGGAAACATAGCCAACGACGGGGCACAACGGGCCCCACGTCACGGCACCAGCACGACCTTGCCGACGTTCTCCCGTGCCGCGAGGATCCGGTGCGCCTGTGGCGCTTCGGCGAACGGAACGGCCGCATGAACGATGGGGGAGATCGTGCCGTCGTGCAGCGCTTTGGTCAGCGGAGTGATCCAGGGCTCGAGCGTGCCACGGTCGTCCCACAACCGCAGCATGTTCAGGCCGATCACGGCTTTCGAATCCTGGAGCTGCTTGAGCAGGTTGAAGCCACGGACCATGGAAAGTGCGTGTGGAGCCGCCCTGCGCAGCGAGCGTTTCTCGCCCTGCTGCATCGCCGAAACCCCGTAGCCGACAAGCCTTCCGCCGGGACGCAGTAGGTCGTAAGACCGCCGCAGCGACGTGCCGCCGAGCGCGTCGAGCACCAGATCATAGGGGCCGAGGCCCTTCCACCAACCGTCGCGGCGGTAGTCAATCGCGCGGTCCACACCCAACTCGGCCAGTTTCTGATGCTTTGCGGGCGACGCGGTGCCGTGCACTTCGGCGCCGGCGGCTTTCGCGAATTGGATAGCCGCGATCCCGACACCACCGGCCGCGGCGTGAACCAGCACCCGCTCACCGGCGCGCAGGGACCCATAACCGTGCAGCGCCGCCCATGCGGTCGCGTAGTTGACGGGGACTGCGGCGCCCTGTTCGAAGCTCAGTGCATCCGGCAGCGGCACGGAATCGTTGGCCGCAACATTGACGATTTCGGCGTAGCCGCCGAATCGTGTACCGGCCAGGACTCGTTCGCCGACGCGCTTCGGGTCTACACCGTCGCCGACGGCCGCGACGGTCCCGGCGACTTCGTAGCCAACAACTGCCGGAAGTTTGGGCGCGTCGGGATACAGGCCGACGCGCGCGAGGTGATCGGCGAAGTTCACCCCGGCTGCGCGTACGGCGACCCGCAGCTGGCCTGGGCCCGGCGGGGGCGGGTCCGGCCGCTGCTGCACCTCCAAGACCGATGGGTCGCCATGCTTGGTGATGACTACTGCGCGCATCGTCCTCTCTCCTTACCGGGGCTCACTGGGATACTGCGAGCGGGACCATGCTCACAGCTTCGTAACGACGGACTCGGTTCATTCCTGCGCTACGGAACTTGAACTGGCCCCTGAAATGGCCCGAGCAAGGCGGGGGAGCACGACATCGCACCACCCGGCGCCCATGCGATTGAAGGCCTCGGCCATTCGCTTGTCGTCTAGGTCGAAGCCGCTGTGCTCCAAGAACACCCGGGTAGCAGTGCCTTCCGCCTCGAGACGCCAGGTGAGGGTCCAGGCTTCCGTGAAGGTGTAGACGAAGCGGTGCGGTGGATCCACTTCGAGCACCTTGCACGATTGTTTGCCGTAGCCCGGCATGTCGAGGGTGAATTGGTGGCCAACCACCGCAGCCACCTGCCCCTCGGCCCACCACAGTCGCATCAGCTCGGGCTCGGTCAGCAACCGCCACACCTTCGTCGGTGGCGCCGCGACGAATTGATCTACGCGGATGGTCGCAGGCGTCGACATCTCGGTCATTCCAGCTCCTCTGCTGCCTCGGCGAGTACGGCCAGCCGCGCACGCCAGAACTTCTCGAAGGGATGCAGCCACTCATCCAGCTCCGCCAGTGGTTCTGCGGTCAGGCGGTAGATGCGACGGCGGCCCTGCGGCTCGTCGGCCACCAGCCCGGCTTCGCGGAGCACCTTGAGGTGCTCGGCGACTGCGGGGCGACTGAGCTCGAACCGGTCGCTGAGTTCCCCCGCTGAAAGTGGTTGCCGGGTGAGGATTTCGAGCAGTTCCCGCCGCACCGGGTTCGCCAGAGCGAGAAAGACGCGGTCAGTGCGGGTCATGACCAGCAATATATGTCGGATATGTCCGACATGTCAACTATGTCCGACGCGTGATCGTTCGACAGCATCTCCCAGCGAATCCACAGCAAGAGAACGGGCAGTACCGCTACCGGTGGGCCTGCCGGGGTTCTACCTTCAAGTCGTGGCCAAAGCGCACACCGACGGCGAGGTTGACATGGATAGCTACATCGCCGCAGTCGCCGCTCGGCTCAACGAGCAGGTCACCAAGATCAGCACCGCTATATCGACCGCGCTCGAAGACAACATTGCGGAACTTCCCCGCAATGACCGAATGATCGAGTTGATGCACCTTGGGGTGAAGGATCACCTCGAGACGATCCTGCACGCACTGCTTCACGACATCGGCGTAGAGAAGGTCACCGCGCCGGCGACGTCACACGCGTACGCCAGAGGCCTCGCCCAACACAATGTTCCGGCCAATGCGGTGATGCGCGCTTACCGCCTGGGGCAGCGCCGGATGACCGAGCTGGTGTTCGCCGAACTGCATGCTTTCGACCTGGAGCCGGCGACCAGGGTTGCGGTGATCGAGACCATCACCACGGCGTTGTTGAAGTACGTCGACGCGGTGGAGCTGCAGGCCCTCGCCGTCTACCAAGGCGAGCGCAAACTGATCCTGGATAATCAGAACAGCGTCCGCGAGATGCAGCTTCGAGACGTGCTCGACGACGGCAGGTCGGTCGACGCGGATGCTGCGTCCACGGCAATCAGCTATCCGCTGCGCTGGCAGCACCTTGCGCTCATCGTCTGGTACCCGGGCGACGAGCCAGCGGGCAACGAGCTCGCGCGGCTGCAACAGTTCATACACGACCTCGCCAAAGCCGTCGACGCCTCGGCAAGCCCACTGTTAGCCACCGCCGACCCGACCAGTAAGTGGGCTTGGTTGCCGTACCGCGCAGTGCCGGGCGACATCGTCACGAAGATCCGCGACTTCGTACGCGCACGGCCGGAAGCACCCAACATCGCAATCGGGGCGACGGGCTCTGGCGTCCAAGGATTCCGGCGATCGCATCGCCAGGCGCAACGCGTGCGGACAGCCGCGCTCGCTCGCACCGGTCAACAAACGGTGGTAGTCGCGGCGACGGATGCCGACATGGTTGCCCCGGCGCTCCTTGCCGCAGGCATCCAGGAGGTCCGCGAATGGGTGTCCGACGTCCTCGGTCCCTTGGCGTCCAACACCGACGACGATGCTCGCCTGCGTAAAACGCTGCGAGTATTCCTGCATTTCGGTTCGGGCTACAAAGCCGCAGCAGATCGACTCAACATGCATCTCCACACCGTTAAGTACAGCTTGGAGCGGGCGGTCGCGCAGCGCGGGCGACCGATTGACGACCGCCTTGACGTCGAACTCGCGCTGCGTGTCTGCGAGTGGTATGGCGCGGACGTTCTGCAGCCCACCTGAGGCTAACGTCCCCACACGCGCACAGTGCCAGCCGCAATGGCGATCCATCGCGACGATCGCATCAGCGAATCGTACTTTTCGAAAGCGCCGGCGGAGTTACCTTCCTCTGTGTGCATTTTGCCTGGGAGCAGCTGACCGCCCACGTGCATCGCTGTCGGCTGCCGTTCTGCGACGTCACGATCGGGCTGGTGTCGGGCCAAACCGGAGCGCTGCTCGTCGACACAGGTACCACGCTCGCCGAAGCGGCTGCGATCGACGCTGACGTTCGGCAGCTCGCCGGATGCCCGATCACCCATGTTGTGTTGACGCACAAACACTTCGACCATGTCCTGGGTTCATCGGTGTTCGCCGAAGCAGATATCTACTGCGCACCCGAGGTTGTCGAATACCTGTCATCGGCTACCGACCAAATTCGCGACGATGCGCTGCATTACGGTGCGGACGCCACGGAGATCGACCGCGCGGTCGCGGCCTTGCGGCCGCCGCACCACGGGGTCTACGACGCCGTCATCAATCTGGGCGACCGGAGCGTAAGGGTCGCCCACCTGGGCCGAGGCCACACCGCCTCGGACTTAGTAGTGGTGGCGCCTGGGGCAGACGATGACGACCGGGTGGTGGTGTTCACCGGTGATCTTGTCGAGGAGTCCGCCGACCCCGCAATCGACGCCGACTCCGATGTGAGGGCCTGGCCGGCAACGCTTGATCGGGTACTGGCAATCGGTGGGCCCGAAGCCATCTACGTCCCGGGTCACGGGAAGATCGTCGACGCGGAGTTCATCCGTCGGCAGCGGGATTGGTTGAGCGGACGTGCGGGCTTCAGGCCCCGCTAAGCGCTTGTCGAAAAGTATTGCGGTGTAATGCCTTAGAAGCCTTAGTCGGATCAGGGCGGCGGCGTCGGGACCTTGACGACCCCGCGCCCACCTGGCACACGCCCCCGCAGACCGGTAAATACAACTGCTCTGGGCGACGGGCTGGATCGCTTCGAGGGCCAGGCTGATCCGGGCGGTCGATAGTTCTCGGAGTACGGCGTGTGACAACAGTTTTGGCTCGGGTCTTTTGACCCCTGATTGAACCGTCATCTGCAGGGATAGACTCACGTTCAGCGGAATCGTGCTGAAAGAGGAGCGTAAGCCCATGGCCATCATTGACACGGACACCGAGGTCCGCACGCCGTTCGAACAAGACGTCGCCGCCACGCAGCGATACTTCGACGGCTCGCGCTTTGCCGGGATTACCCGCCTCTACATGGCGCGCCAAGTAGTAGAGCAACGCGGCACGATCCCCACCGACTACACCGTGGCACGCGACGCGGCGGCGGCATTCTATGACCTGCTGCGCGAGCTCTTCGCCGCGAAAAAGAGCATCACGACATTCGGTCCCTACTCGCCCGGGCAGGCAGTAAGCATGAAGCGGATGGGGATCGAAGCGATCTACCTCGGCGGTTGGGCGACCTCGGCCAAGGGCTCCACCACTGAAGATCCGGGGCCCGACCTCGCCAGCTACCCGCTGAGCCAGGTGCCCGACGATGCCGCGGTGCTGGTGCGCGCCCTCCTCACCGCCGACCGCAATCAGCAGTACCAGCGTTTGCACATGAGTGAACGGCGGCGCGCCACCACCCCGGCTTATGACTACCGCCCGTTCATCATCGCCGACGCCGACACCGGCCACGGCGGTGACCCGCACGTGCGCAATCTGATCCGCCGCTTCGTCGAGGTCGGCGTGCCGGGATACCACATCGAGGACCAGCGCCCAGGCACCAAGAAGTGCGGCCATCAAGGCGGCAAGGTTCTGGTGCCGTCAGACGAACAGATCAAACGCCTTAACGCCGCCCGGTTCCAGCTCGACATCATGCGGGTGCCCGGCATCATCGTCGCGCGCACCGATGCCGAGGCGGCCAACCTGATTGACAGCCGCGCCGACGAGCGCGACCAGCCGTTCCTCCTTGGCGTCACAAACCTGAACATTCCTTCCTATAAGGCCTGCTTCCTGGCACTCGTTCGGCGTTTCTACGAACTGGGAGTCAAGGAACTGAATGGCCATCTGCTTTACGCTCTTGCCGACGGTGAGTACGCCGCCGCCACTGCGTGGCTTGAGCGCCAAGGCATACAGGGCCTGATCTCCGACGCTGTCAATGCCTGGCGGGAGAACGGGAAGAAATCGATCGATGATCTCTTCGACCAAGTCGAGTCTCGGTTCGTGGCTGCCTGGGAGGACGACGCCGGGCTGATTACCTACGGCGAAGCCGTGGGGGATGTGCTCGAATTCGGCGAGAACGAGGGCGAGCCGGTCGAGATGAGCCCCGATCAGTGGCGCCGGTTCGCCCAGCGTGCATCGCTCTACGCCGCCCGGGAAAAGGCGAAGGAGTTGGGCGTCGATCCCGGATGGGACTGCGAGCTGGCGAAAACTCCGGAAGGCTACTACCAGATCCGTGGCGGCATTCCCTATGCGATCGCCAAGTCGCGCGCGGCGGCGCCGTTCGCCGACATCCTCTGGATGGAGACCAAGACCGCGGATCTCGCGGACGCCCGGCAGTTCGCCGAGGCGATCCATGCCGAGTTCCCCGACCAGATGCTGGCCTACAACCTCTCGCCGTCGTTCAACTGGGACACCACCGGCATGACCGACGAGGAGATGCGGCGCTTCCCCGAGGAGCTCGGCAAGATGGGCTTCGTCTTCAACTTCATCACCTATGGCGGCCACCAGATCGACGGCGTGGCCGCCGAGGAGTTCGCCACCGCGCTGCGCCAGGACGGCATGCTGGCGCTGGCTCGGTTGCAGCGCCAGATGCGCCTGGTCGAGTCTCCCTACCGCACGCCGCAGACCCTGGTCGGCGGGCCGCGCAGCGACGCCGCGCTGGCTGCCTCGTCGGGCCGCACCGCGACCACCAAGGCCATGGGCAAAGGCTCGACGCAGCTCCAGCATCTGGTACAGACCGAGGTGCCGCGGAAGCTGCTGGAGGAATGGCTGGCCATGTGGAGCGGCCACTACCAGATCAAGGACAAGCTGCGCGTCCAGCTTCGGCCCCAGCGCGCCGGCTCGGAGGTACTCGAACTCGGCATCTACGGCGAGGGCGAAGAGAAACTCGCCAACGTGATCTTCCAACCCATCCAGGACCGGCGGGGCCGCACCATCCTGTTGGTGCGTGACCAAAACACGTTCAGCGAGGCGCTACGGCAGAAGCGGCTGATGACCTTGATCCACCTGTGGCTCGTTCACCGCTTCAAGGCCCAGGCGGTTCACTACGTCACCCCCACCGACGACAACCTCTACCAGACCTCGAAGATGAAGTCCCACGGCATCTTCAGCGAGGTCAATCAAGAGGTGGGCGAGATCATCGTCGCCGAAGTGAACCACCCCCGCATCGAGGAGCTGCTCACGCCCGATCGCGTCGCGCTGCGGAAGTTGATCACCAAGGAAGGCTAGGCGTCGCAAACGCGACGAGTTTCTTGCCGAGTTTGCTGGCCGCGGCGGCGACGCAGGGTTACCAAAGCGACTGACGACGGTCGACGCTGGTCGTAGTCAAGCCTGACTTCGCCGTCGTCGGCTTGGATCAGCAGATGCTGTCCCGGTCGGCCGCACCGCGATCGCGTCGGCGCCTAGCCCGAACACCGGACAACGCAAGTCGCGCAGCCGTGTACCCGGCTACCACTGCCAAAGCTTCCCCTTGTAGCAATAGTTGCATGGGTGTAGATTTGCTTTTAACAAACGAATATTGGATTTAACAAACGCGCTGAGATGACAGAGGTGAGTCTCATGAAGACTCAAATCACGGCGGCGATCGCGATGTCCGGTAGTGCAGCCGCGCTTGCTTTGACGGTCGGATTCGGCGGTATCGGCGTTACCTCTCCGGGCAGCACAACGGGCCCGACCACGGACCCTGCGGCTAGCGTTGCGCCGGCGCCCCCAAAGGCGCCGGGGTGCGATAACTGCAGCCCATATCGCCTGAAGCCCGCCCCAATCAGGCCTTATTTGGGGAAACCCTGATTGAGCAAGGCTTCATAATTTGCTTCAAAAATGCAAACGAAAACGCCCCCGTCGACCAGCGAAGTTTAAGCGCACGGCGACCGCGGCAAGTGCATAGTCACGCTGTGAATCACGGTGACTTCAGGCTGATACCGTCTCGGTTCCACCCGCGCCTACCCAGATCGACCTAGTGAATGCTCGGCTAGTCGGCGGCATCGGCGCGCATGGCCGCATTCGCCAGCCTTGGCGGCTCGGCGTGCGACGCGCACCCAACAACCCAGCACTCGTTCACCAACTCTGATCCGGCCACGAGACCGGCCACTGGACGCTACCCATCTCGATTCGAGTTCCCCTCGTCAGGGATCCATCCCCGTTTGCGCAGGCACATGAAGGGGTACGGGCAAATGGACTGCTGAATGGCTGAATAAGAGTGGGGAGCCTGATGAGATCTGAAGTGAGGACGGCGTTCGCGATTTTCGGCGGTGCAGCCATGCTTGTCTTAGCGGTCGGATGTGGTGGCGGCGGTAATAAAGCGCCAAGCAGCACCACGACGCCAACGACCACGACTACTCCTTCGTCCAGCGTGGCGCCCGCGCCATCCACGACACCGGGCGGCGGCACCGTCCCGGGTGGTCCCACTGGTAGTGGCGGACCTAACGGCGGAGGCGGCAGCATCCCGGGCGGTCCCACCGGCGGTGGCGGACCGGGCGGCGGAAGCGGCAACATCCCCGGCGTTGGTGGCGGCGGTGGCGGACCGGGCGGCGGCGGCGGTTGCGTCGGGAACGTGTGCGGCGGCGGCGGTCTGTAGCGGACTGACACAGACACACAAGACTTGCTCCCCAGCCGATGGGGCCAGTTGACCTGGCTCCATCGGCTGAGCAATATCTAGGATCTTGCGACCTGGCCTAGGGCCGAGCACCTTGAGTTATGGTTCGAGCAACTCGACTGCAAGGGGATCTCAATGGCCAAGCTCAGGTTTGGATATTTCATCGCCCCGTTTCATAGGGCGGGCACAAATCCGACGCTCGCGTTACAACGTGACTTGGAGTTCATCCAACATCTCGACGCCCTCGGCTTCGACGAAGTCTGGTTGGGCGAGCATCACTCGGCCGGCAGCGAGATCATCAGCTCACCGGAGATCTTCATCGCCGCGGCTGCCGAACGCGCCAAGCGGATTCGGTTTGGTACCGGGGTCATTTCGCTGGCGTACCACAACCCGCTCTGGGTCGCCGACCGATTGATGCTGCTGGACCACCTCACCCATGGTCGCGTGATGGGCGGCATGGGCCCGGGCTCATTACCCACCGACTCCGCGATGATTGGACTAAACCCCACCGACACGCGCGAGCTTCTCGAAACCAACCTCGACATCGTCGTTCGCTTGCTGGCAGGGGAGACGGTGAGCGCCAAAACCGCCACGCACCAACTGTTCGATGCCCGTTTGCAGCTCGCCCCGTACTCCGACGGCGGGATCCCATTGGCGGTCGCGGCCGTCGCCTCGCCGACCGGTGCGCGGCTGGCCGGCAAGCATGGCATCGGCTTGCTGTCGATCGGGGCGACGCTGACAATCGAAGGTTTCAACGCACTTTCCTACCACTGGGGCATCGTCGAAGAGCGCGCCGCGGCTTTCGGGACGCAAGTTGACCGCAAAAACTGGAGCCTGGTCGGGCCGTTCCATATCGCCGAGACCGACGAGCAGGCACGCGCCGATGTGAAATTCGGCATCGAGTCGTGGTTCCGGTACTTCCAAAAGGTGGCAGCCTTCCCCCAGATGACCATGCCCGGAGAGCGGCTCGACGAGATGATCGACATCATCAACGACAACGGAGCCGGTGTGATCGGTACGCCGGAGCGGGCGCGAGCCCAGGTGCAGCGGCTATGGGATCAGTCCGGTGGCTTCGGCTGCATGCTGCAGATGGGCCACGAGTGGGCCAATCCGGCGGCGACCAAACGGTCCGCCGAGTTGTTTGCCGCCGAAGTGATGCCGCATTTTCAGGGTCAGGCGCAACCGACACTGGATGCCGCCGCGCGGGCCGGCGAAGTGCGTGACAACCTCGCGCAGCAGCAGCTGCAGGCCGTCGAGCACATGACCAAGAAGTATGAAAGTGAGAAACGTCCTACTAAAACCGTTTGACCTGGTGTTTTACGGAGCGTCCCGCGTAAATATCCTTACGTAGCGCCGGCTTACAGCAAACTAGACGGTGGCCCCGCCCCCGACCGAGAACGGGCCACCCATCCGGCACACCTCGAAGGTTTCGGCGGGGCCGATAAAAGCCCCTTGCAAACTCTGGCGCAGAGCCGGGCCCGAGCCCGAGGCGCCGGCTGACCGTGGTCGATCGGGCATCGGCCCAGTGCTGGCCTACCTCGTAAGGTCCAGGTTGATCTCCGCCTCCAATTCCCTTTCGAAGTTCTCCACGCACTCAGTGATCAGCGACCTAAACGAGCCGGGGTCGCCATAGATGCTCGGATCGAAGGTCACTGAGCCGCTCCAGTGAGCGTGTACGTTCCCTTCCTCATCGCGCCTCACGGTCACGCTGGTCGAACTCATTTGTTGTCCCTTTCATTCGGTCGGTTGGGGGAAAATGCTCACACGCCCCCACTCGTGACAACGCACGTTTCCCTAAACCGATCACTCTCTGATCGTTGAGCCGCGGTCAGCACCGCTAGGGCGAGATGGCCCCCTAGCGGGGCCAGCGAGACCCGCGAGGCCAGCGAGGCAGCGAACGGCTGGGCAAGATCAATCCTGCTTACGCCCCGCCGGGCTGCGTCGTGCTCATCCTTGACCTCGTGTGACGACGAATCCGAACTGATCGAGCGCAAACAGGAAGCCCCGACCAACTGTCTAAAATTAGACAGTGATCGGGGCTTCCTGTTTTGTTTGGTTACCGCTGGCACACGAATGTGGGCTTCCCATCCACCGTCAACCAAAGACCCTGACCGTTGATCTTGGCCGTCACCACCTCGCCGCTGCTGTCTGTGCCGCTGGCGGTGTTCCCCGAACTCGAAACCAGATTGAAGTCCACAATGGTCCTCGGCGCGCTGGCCGCCGAACAGCTCGGACAGCGAGTGTAATCGGCATAGGAAAGGCGGCCGTGCCCGCTGGGGTCGATCGTCACGTTGTATTGCCCGTCGGCGGCGGCCCACCCACCGACGAATGCCGGCGGCACGTCAGCGCTGGCCGGTGCCGCGAAAGCCAGCGCGGCACAGGTAATTCCGACTCCTAGTGTGATCTTGTTCATTGTCGTTTCTCTTCTAGAACGGGTTGACGTTGTCGCCATTAACGGTCATGCCGTGACCGGTGGCGTCGTTCGTAAAGGTCATGTCGGTGCTGCTGGCCACTACCGTCCAACCGAACCAGTGGTAGGTCTGTCCGGGGACGACGGGGAGTGGTTGCCCGCCGCCTAACGAGGTCCCGGACCCCCACTTGAACTCCCCTGACGGGGCGACGAAGGCGACCTTTTGGGGCCACCCCTTACCCCCGAGGCAGAGAACGCGGTCTGCGAGAATTTGACAGTGCGGGTACCCGATGTCGTCGAGTTGCACGGCCTGTGACGGGGGGTCGGCGGCGGCGTGGGGCAGTCCCGGCGTGAAAGCCGCTGCCGCGCAAGCAATGCCAACGGCTGCCAGTATCTTTCCCATTCGATTCATTCCTTTTCTCTTCACCGGCCCGTTGCCCGTGTCGTCTGTTTCAACATGAAACGGGTGCCAGCGCGATGACTCGGCACACCGCTGCCGTGATCAGTAACGCCCCGCTGATCGCCTGGGGAGCCAGCACCACCGGCAACGACGCATGGTGGGGTGCTGGTTGATGGTGCTGCGGCAATCCCCGATGATGCTTAGGCGGCCCGAAGATGGGCGGCGCGTCCACAAGTGGGGCGTCAGGCGGCAGTTTGCCGCGTGCTCGTTTGTAGGCGTCCCGCGCCCGCGGGTGGACGCGCAGAATCTCGGGCATCAACCGGAACAACACCCGAACACCTGTCGCGTAGAAGCGCAGCATCCATTCATCAGCGCGCGTCCACCGCAGCCCGGCCTTGTCGCGCACCACCGGATCAAGGCAGCCGGTGGCGATCCACCGCTGCCCAACCCCGACCGGGCCGGTCAACGCGTTCCACAGCCAGGTGGGCAACGGTATCCACCATGGCGATGAACAGCCAGATTTGCCCGTGATAAACAATGCGCGCCGACGAGTTCATTGACGAGTACCGTTCGGCGTCGTTGGTTGCGAGGTAGTCCGACGAGTATGTGCCAGACACGATGAACGTATTGGCTGGCGGGTTCGCGGAACAACTCGACACAGCATCAGCGTTCGGCAGTAACGTCGCTGTCCCTTGGCTGGGGCCGTTGCGGAACGAGCCTGGCCTGCACACTGCTGCGAACCATTCCTCCGGCGTGCCGGGCGACGTCACAGACGCCGGCGCCCTGCCACCGCCGGCAGTGCTGGCCGCGTTGTTGTGGTGGAACTGGTACGCGAACACGACGACACCTACGGCGACGAACACCAACAACCCGATCGCCACCAGGGCGATCACCTTGGCGTAGTTCGGTTGGCGCGGCGCAACCGGTGCCGGCGCCGGCGGATAGGGCGGGTAGGGGTAGGTCATCTTCGACATTCCTTCGGCTGGCGGGCCCGGCCCGCGCCGTCAAAATATCCACCAGCCGGTGACAAGCGGGAGAGGCTTAGGTCCCTCGGCGGCGATGGTGGCCGGGGCCCGGCATTGCACCCCAGCCCGACCCGCCGACCCCCGCCACCCCGCTACGGCGTCAACCCAAGCCCGGCTCGGAAGGAAGGAAAGAGCCAGCCGGCGCCACAGCGGCACGACGGACGACCCCGAGCAGGTTCGTGTGCTGAGACCTCAACGTGTTTCATCTTGAAACACCACAAACTTTCCCGTTTTTCCAGTGTTTACGCTGCTCAGACCACTGAACGCGGATCGGTGCTAGGTAAGCACATGACCAAGAAATATCAGGACGAGGTCGGTTCGAAATAGCGGCTCAAATGCCGAACCACTGCGTGAGTACGCCGCGCAGGTCACCCAATTCGTCAAGGCCGGGTGTGGCCGCAGACGACGCCCACGCCACATAGCCATCGGGACGTACGAGTAGCGCCGTGGCCGCCACGTCGCCGACCGGCCGTCCAGCGGCGACGGTGAGCTGGTCCGCGACGTCGGCCAACGCTGCCGCCAGCTCGCCGCGATCGGTGAGATCGAGAAGTAGTGGCCGACCGGTCCGGGCGAGCTCTGCAACACGTGTCGTTCCGCTGGCGTTGGTGATACCGAAGTCGGGCACCCAGCGCCCGGCCAGCGGATGCGCATCGGCGGCTGTGGTGTAACGGTTTTCGGCTCCAGATATCAGGTCGCTGAGGCGACGCACGATATCGGGATCGGTGCCCAGTTCGGAGAAAAGTTCGCGCAGGGCTGTGACCTCAGGCCCGGGCCGGACGAGAGCCAGCTGGGCCCGGCTGTGCATAATGACCCGCTCGGCAGCGGGCCGGCGCTCGGCCTCGTAGCTAGCGAGCAGGGTGGGCTCGACACGGCCGTGTAGGACGTTGGCCAGCTTCCAGCCAAGGTTCACCGCGTCCTGCAAACCCAGGTTGAGTCCCGGTCCACCCATCGGGGAGTGAACGTGCGCGGCGTCGCCGACCAGAATCACCCGTCCCACCTGGTACCGGGACGCGATCCGTGAGTTGATGCCGCAGAACCGACGCAGATCAAGCGGCGCGCCAGGCGATGCGGGCCGCAGCGGCACCTCCGCGCCGAGCACACGCTTGGCGCTGGCTTCCAGTTCGGCCAGGCTCATGGGCGGCTCGTCGACGTTATCGTCGCGGGGCTCTTCGCGAGCCGACCTGTCCAGTTCGAAGATGATCATCGCTGCCCGTCTCCCGAGCGCACCGTAGGCGAAGACGCCCCCATCAGCTCGATGGAATTGCAGGGGCGGGACGCGACCAAACCCGGGTACGTCCAGCCCCCCGCTGACCGGATCGATCCATTCGTCTGGCGGCAGCACGTGGAATCCCAGCCGGGCGACGATGTCATAAGACGACATCCCGGGGAAATCGATACCAGCCAACTTGCGGGTCATGCTGGTGCCGCCGTCAGCACCGACGAGATACTTGGTCCTCACCTGGTAGGCGCCATCCGGCCCTGCGACATGTACCGTGACGCCGTCGTCGTCCTGCTCGAAGCCGGCTAGTGCCTGACCCCAGCGAATATCGACGCCGTATTCGCTGGCCCGCTCCGCAAGCACCTGAACAAGCCTGGGTTGCTGAACGGGGAGCAGGAACATCTGCGAATTGGGCACCAGCGCGAGGTCTAACGGGAAAGCCGCGAACATTGCGCGGGGGTTGAGTTGAGGCGGCTCCGCTGTCCCTGCGAGCGTGCTGTACAGGCCGCGATGGTCCAGGATGCGAACCCCTTGGCCGATAATGCCGTTGGCCCGGGGTTGTGGGTTGGGGCCCGGCATCGGATCCAGCACCACGGGCCGGATCCCGGCCAATCCCAGTTCGCCGGCCAACATCAACCCATTCGGACCGGCACCCGCAATGACGACGTCAAGCACTTAGTCCAGCTTAATAGTTCGGAGTGGGCCGTACAACCGTCGGACCACGTGCCCGCGCGTCCTCTCATAGTCGAGCGATAACAGCTACCCAGCTTGTAGCTAAGAACGAAGCGCAAACCTCAAAGATGACCACCACCCACCACCAGTGCAATGAGATGAATGCAGCCGACGCGCGCCGTCGGCAATTACGGGTAGCGCAAATAATTTTCGCCGGGGCAGCGGCCATCGCAATGTTCGCGCTATTCGACGCTGCGCGGCCCGATGCAACAGATGCATTAGTCGCTTCGGGATCGGTGAACCTGGTAGACCAGGCCACTGACTTACCGGCGCCGGTCAACGGCCCCTTCGGGCCGCAATACCCTCAGACCCCACCAAGTCTGGTCGGCGGCGGCTTCGCCGCCGATGACGACGACGACGAAGCTCAAGAACAGGCCCAGCAGCAGGAACAGCTAGCGCTGCAAGAGATGCAACAGGCCGAACAGCAGGCCGAAGAACAAGAGCAACTGGCCAACCAGGAAGCTCAGCAAGCTGAGCAGCAGGGTCTACAAGTCGAGCAACAAGCCAACCAATAGTCCTGTGTCGCAGCGTGACGGCCGCATAGTTCGGCGGTCGCGTGTTGGCTTCTTAATGGTTGCGAGCGCAGACCGCCGCTTGAAATAGGCTGATAATCAACGTGATAACCAGTACAGCGCAAGATCCCTGCGTCGTCGGCGAAGCCGACGATGCCCAAAGACGGCTGCATGCGTCGGGTTACAGCCGTCGCATCACGTGCGGGATCTCATATTCCACCGATAGCGGCTTCTCAGCCTGCAGCTAGTAATGAGGCGGAAACCTGGAGTATGACCACCACCACCCCTCACCACCAGTGCCATGGAATCCAAGCAGCCGGCGCGCGGCGTCGGCAATTACGAATGATGCAGCTGATTTTCGCCGGCGCCGCGGCGCTCGCGATGCTCGCGCTATTCGACGCTGCGCGCCCCGATACCACAGAAACCGTGCTCGGGTCAGGATCAGTGCGCTTGACGGATACGGCAATTGACTTACCGGCACCGGCCAGCGGTCCGGCTGGGCTGCAATTCCCTCAGACGCCACCGAACCTGGCCGGCGGCGGCTTCGCCGCCGATGACAGCAGCGACCAAGCTCAACAACAGGCCCAGCAGGAGGAACAGCAGGCCATCGAGCAGCTGGACGAAGAAGAAAACGAAATGGCCGAGCAGCAGTTTGAAGAAGGCATGCAGCAGGCTCAAATGGACGAGCAACAGGCCAACCAATAGTCCTGGATCGAAGCGTGGCGGCCGCTTGGTGCCGCCGTCATGCGCCCTTTGAAAAAGGTTGCTAATCAACGTGGTAACAGGGGTGGATCTGCTAATGGTAACCAGCCGTTGCAGAATCAATGGATGCCCGAAGACAGTGCTGATTCACTGACCGCCTTGCTGGCCAATCAGCGTAGCTTCTACCAAGCACGGGCCCCCGAATACGATCAGTGGTGGCAACGGCGTGGTCGCTACGATGACGGCCCGGAGGATACTGCGGAATGGAACCGGCAGGTCCAACGGGTGGTACAAGCCGTTGACTCGTTCGGCCCGGTCGGCGACGTCCTGGAGTTGGCAGGCGGCACCGGCTGGTGGAGCCAGCATCTTGCTCAGACGGCCAGCACGCTTACCGTCCTCGATTCGTCCCGCGAGACACTGCGCATCAACCGGGAACGGGTTGGCCGGCCCGACGTGACCTACATAGTGGCCGACATCTTCGGCTGGCGCCCGGACCGCCGCTACGACACGGTGTTCTTCTCGTTCTGGCTATCGCACGTGCCTCGGCGTCTGTTCGAGAAGTTCTGGGCGCTAGTGGGCTCGTGCCTGCGTCCCGATGGACGGGCATTTCTGATCGACAACCGTCGCGATCCCGCCCGCACAGCGCAAGATCCCTATATCGTCGACGAGGCCGACGATGTCCAACGACGCCGGCTCCGCGATGGCTCCGAGCATCGAGTTGTCAAGGTGTTCTATGAGCCCGACCAACTCACCGAGCAGCTACGGCAATTGGGTTGGGTCGCAGATCTGGCCGGGACTTCGCGGTTCATCTATGGGTCTGCCGCGCCGGCGCCGCCGCACACTGGAACGAAAACGCTTAGGCCCCAAGGATAAACGCTATCGTCCGCCGTCCGACTCTCGCTCGGCCGCCTTCACCAGCCGACCCGCAAAAAATCGGACCGCGCCTCCCAGCGCGGCTCGCATCATCGGACCCGTCCCGGGCACTCCCTCGATAAACGAGCCGGTCCAGCGGATGTCGGTACCGCCTGCCGCATTCGGCGTAAAGACCACCTCGCCGAAGTAGTCCTTGGCTGGGCTCGGAGGTCCAACCAACTTGTAGGCGTGGCGGCGATCCTGCTCGTACTCGACGGTCTCCTCCTGTACCAGCAAAGGCCACATCCCCACCTTGCGGACCGCCCCGACACCGCCCGGTGCCGGATCACCCTGCCGCGCCCAACTCGACTGAAGGACGATCGGCTTGGCCCAGTTCGACCAGTTGGCACCATCCGCCACGAGCCGGAACAACGTCGCGGCAGGCGCGGTGCTGGTCTTGGTGATCTCGAATGAAAACTTCCGACCCGACATGCCCAACTCCCTGGTGAAGACAGCTAAAGACCCTGAATGGCACTGCCGCGTACCCTACCGCGCAAGCCTTGCCCGCAACCGGTTGGGCTCTGCTGCCGTTGCCGCCAATGCCGGCGGACCACCATGAACACCACCGGCAAATGGCTCGTCCGCGTTCGCGGTGTTGCGGACATGCCCGCAGCCAAAACGTGCTGGACGACGCTGTCGAGACCGGTGTGCCCGGATGCTCGCGGAACGGTCGCGGAGAGTGGCCCGCTCCAGGGATCGCACCCACCCCCACAGTGTTCTGGAATGCTTTGTGAATCAAGCGATTCCGAGCCATACCCTAGCGGTGGTATTGTACGCATCTAACGCATCGAATGTGCTTGTGCGCCAACGCGTTTGGCCGTTTCGTGCACCGCTAGGGTACGGAGCCATCCACGGGGCATGGTCGAGCACAAAGCCCGGCCATGATTCCCCGCCCCGTGGTTGACCAGCGCGTTTGCGCCCAGGCGTTGCATCCCCAAGTGCAGCCGTCGCTGGGATTGGTCCTGTGCAGCGGGATTGCTTTGGGGTACTGTGCCCCGGGGTTGCTTGGGTAACTGCCGGCGAAAATGACGAAACATCGAGAGCCAGCACCGACCGCGCAACTGAGTGGCGAGTGCCGACGATCACCCTTCGCAGAAAGGGGAGTGCTGTATCGCCGTTGCCTAGACTGCGCTTATGGATTGCGGTTCCCGGCAGAACGCCGTGGGTGTCCCTGGCCTGCTACAGATCGAGGACTGCCTGGACGCCGAGGGCGGCGTCGCCTTGCCGCCAGGAGCCACGCTGATATCTCTCATCGACCGCAACATCGCGAACGTCGGTGACGCCGTAGCGTATCGCTACCTGGACTACAGCCGCGCGCTAGACGGGCACGCCCAAGAGGTGACCTGGACCCAATTCGGTGCCCGACTGCAAGCCATCGGCGCGCGCGTACAACAAGTCGCAGGTCGCGGTGAGCGGGTTGCGGTCCTCGCGCCGCAGGGCATCGACTACGTTGCGGGTTTCTACGCGGCGGTCAAGGCCGGCACCATAGCGGTGCCGCTGTTCGCACCGGAACTGCCGGGCCACGCTGAACGTCTCGATACCGCGCTTCGCGATTCGGAGGCCACCGTCGTACTAACGACAACGGCGGCAAAAGACGCGGTTGAGAACTTTCTGATCAACCGTCCACAGCTTCAAAGGCCGCAAGTCATCGTCATCGATCAGATACCCGACTCTGCGGGGGAACTGTTCGTCCCTACCGAACTCGGCATGGACGATATTTCCCACTTGCAGTACACCTCGGGCTCGACGCGACCGCCGGTCGGCGTGGAGATTACCCACCGGGCGGTCGGCACCAACCTGGTGCAGATGATCCTCTCGATCGACCTGCTGGACCGGAACACCCACGGCGTCAGCTGGTTACCGCTCTACCATGACATGGGCTTGTCGATGATCGGCTTTCCCGCGGTGTACGGCGGACACTCCACTCTGATGTCGCCCACTGCGTTTGTCCGTAGACCGCTGCGGTGGATTCATGCGTTGTCTGCTGGGTCACGGCACGGCCGCGTGGTCACCGCCGCGCCAAACTTCGCATACGAGTGGACCGCACAGCGTGGCCTGCCCGCGCACGGCGACGACGTCGACCTGAGCAATGTGGTGATGATCATCGGTTCCGAACCGGTCAGTATCGATGCGGTTAGGACATTCAATAAGGCGTTCGCGCCCTATCGATTACCGCGTACAGCGTTCAAACCCTCGTACGGTATCGCCGAGGCGACCCTATTCGTCGCAACCATCGATCCCACCGCCGAGGCAACCGCCGTGTATCTCGACCGCGAACAACTGGGCGCCGGTCACGCGGTACGCGTCGCGGCAGATGCGCCTAATGCCGTGGCGCAGGTATCCTGCGGTCGGATAGCTCGCAGCCAATGGGCGGTAATCGTCGACCCCGATACCGAGACGGAACTGGCCGACGCTGAGGTCGGCGAAATCTGGTTGCAGGGGAACAACATTGGTCGGGGCTATTGGGGGCTGCCCGATGAAACCCGGCTGGCGTTCGGCGCCAAGCTGCAATCGCGGCTCGGGCAGGGCAGCCACGCTGACGGCTCGAGCGTCGGCGGCACCTGGCTGCGGACCGGGGACCTGGGCATGTATCTCGACGGTGAGCTCTACGTCACCGGCCGAATTGCGGATCTGGTGACCATTGACGGCCGTAATCACTACCCGCAGGACATCGAGGCCACCGTTGCAGAAGCCTCGCCGATGGTGCGTCGGGGATATGCAACTGCGTTCTCCGTGCCGGCTAACGAAATGCCGGGCTCAGATACCTCGAATACCGACATCAGCCAACGCCTGGTGATCATCGCCGAGCGGGCGGCGGGCACCAGCCGCGACGATCGGCAGCCGGCGATCAAGGCGATCCGGGCCGCGGTGTCGCACCGACATGGTCTGACCGTTTCCGACGTGGGTTTTCTACCAGCTGGTGCTATCCCGCGCACCACCAGCGGCAAGCTCGCCCGCCGAGCCTGCCGCGCCCAATACCTCAGTGGCCAATTGGGCGTGCATTAGAGGTTCAGAGAGCCAGAACGCGTTGCTTCAGCTCGTTGAATTCCTCATCGCGTCACCCGTGCACGACTGGTCGAGTTGCAGTGCCTCATGGTCGTTTACCAACTTCCCTAGTTAACGTTCGGTGAACGGTCGCTAGACGATGAGCAAACTCAATCTGACAACCGTGGCGAACGCCCCCACTAGGGACCCAAGCCCCCGTTGCAGGGGTCGTCGGTCACGGGAAGCCGTGAAGACCGCGAGGTGCGTGCTGCGGCGCAAACCGGTCCCCGGCCGCGACGGTGTAGCGCGACTCCGGGTGGCATCCTGGCGATATGGGTTTGCTGTTCCGGTTGGCGGAGCTTTTGATCGTGATCCTGCCGCTGGCAGGTGCGACCATCGCTGCGGTAAAAGCGTTCGCCGCCAACAAGCGGCGAGCCGAGCAATCGCAGGATTTCGATCGGGAACGAATAGCAGACGCTGCGAGCATGCCCACCGGACGCGCCGACAACAATCAAGCCGCCCAGTGGCGGTCGCTCAGGCGCATTCTCGAGGAGCATAACCGCACCGACGCACGCTGGCTTGAGTATGAACTCGACTTCGCCAAGCTGCTCGACTTCCCACTCATGACCGACATGCGCGATCCGCTCACGATCGGCTTCCACAAAGCCAAGCTCCGTGCAGACTTCTTGCGTCCCGTCAAAGCCGAGGATCTCCTCGATGACCGGGAAGCCGCCGCGCAGTATCTGGCCGCCGTTGAGGAGTATGTGACCGCGTTCAACATCGCTGAAGCGGAGGCAATACGCAGACGCCGCAACGACTTCTCACGAGACGACCAGCAACGGATCGCGCGCGCTCAGCGCCTGCTCCGCGTGGTGTCGGACTCCGCTGCAGCGCCGCAGGAACGCCAGAATGCCTACGACCTTGCCCGTAAAGAACTCGATGGCCTCATCGTTTTGCCATCCACGACACAGGCCAGTATCGAGCGTGGGATCTCCGGTCAGATAGAGGGATAGGCCGCGCACCCGGTGTCCTTCGTCGATGACTTTGGCCTCTTATCCGCGAACGCCGGCTAAGGGCATCATGACGGCATCGCCACCGTCGGCGATGCAGCCCGTGATCACAACGATCGTCTAGGAGCACCCCATGATCGAATACGACCTGGACACCGAGCATTCCGTCCTGGAGGTACGACCGCAGTCCGCGCTCGACAAGAACGACTTCGTCGAACTCGCCAAGGCGGTTGACCCCCACATCGAGGCCAAAGGCGACCTCGCCGGCCTCATTCTCAACGCGCCGTCGTTCCCGGGGTGGGACAGTTTTGGGGCCATGGTCACCCACTTCCGGTTTGTTCGGGATCATCAGAAACACGTCAAGAAAATCGCCGTCGTCACCGACTCTCATCTCGGGGATGTCGCCGAGCACCTGACATCGCACTTTGTGTCAGCCGAGATCCGGCATTTTCCCGCCGGGCAGGTCGAGCAAGCACGGCAGTGGATCCTCAGCGGCTCGTAATGCATTGAGCCGTGGCAGCGGTGAAGTCGCGCTAAGTCCCGCGAGACGCGTCGACTAACCCGATCTCACGATGGTCAGATGACCGCGATACCCGGCCCACCGGCCGCCGAACCCGGTCGGAGCCCGGCTCTGGCGGGGTACCCGGTCACTCCACCACCACTTCCTGGTCCGGTCACCTTCGACCAGCGCTGGAGTGATCTGACCTTCATCCATTGGCCGGTGCGGCCCGAGAGCGTCGAAGGTATGTACCCGCCGGGAACACGTCCCGATGTATTCGCCGATGGGATGACCTACGTAGCGCTAGTCCCCTTCGTGATGAGCAGCACGAAGGTTGGCACCGCACTTCCACTCCCGTATTTCGGCAGTTTTCCAGAGACGAACATTCGGCTCTATTCGATCGATGACGCCGGCCGCCACGGTGTTGTCTTCAGGTCGCTGGAAACAGCTCGTCTGGCCGTCGTGCCCGTCGCCCGGATCGGTCTTGGCGTCCCATACACCTGGGCGAGGATGCGGATGACACGGCGTGGCGACCACATCACGTATCACAGCGTGCGCCGCTGGCCCCGGCGCGGCCTGCGCAGCCGGCTGACGATCGCCATTGGTGACGTGATTGAACCGACGCCAATCGAGGTCTGGCTGACCGCCCGATGGGGCGCACATACCCGCAAGGCCGGCCGAACCTGGTGGGTACCGAACGAGCACGGACCGTGGCCGTTGCGCGCGGCCGAGATCGTTGAGCTGAGCGACGAGCTGCTGGACGCCAGCACGGTGCGACCCGTCGGCGAGCACTTGCGTGCGCTCTTTTCGCCCGGTGTGCGAACCCGCTTCGGCCGTCCTTGCGTCGTTCGGTGACTCTGCTCAACTCAACAGCAGGTGTATCCGCCGTCGATCACGATGTCGGAACCGGTCATGTAGCTAGAAGCCGCGCTGGCCAGGTAGAGGTATAAGCCGGTGAGTTCTTCAGGCCGGCCCATGCGGCCGAGCGGTATCTTCGGCTCCCACTGAGCGTGGTACTCCGCGTAGGGCTCGACGAGTTCGGTGAGGATGTAGCCCGGGCTGACGCTGTTGACCCGGATCTTGTGTGGTGCGAACTCCACGGCCATGGCCTTGGTCAGGTGAATGACCGCCGCTTTGGACGCGCAGTAGTGGCCGACCTGCTGCGGGATGTTGATGATATGGCCCGACATCGAGGCGGTGTTGATGATGACCCCGCCCTGACCCTGCCGGACCATTGCCCTGGCCGCTGCCTGGGCAGTAAGGAATACGCCATTCACATTGGTGTTCTGGATGCGCTGGAACTCTTCCAGCGACATGTCCAGCATCGGGGTGACTGCGATGATCCCGGCGTTGCAGACCGCGATGTCGATGCCACCCAACTCCGCGGTCACCTGGTCCAGCATTCTGGCCACCTGCTCTGGTTGGGTCACGTCGCAGCAGATGGGCACGACCTTGCCACCGGCTGCGGCTAGCTCTCCGGCGACCTTCTGCAAAACCTCGGAATGTCGCGCCGCAATGGCCACTTGAGCGCCGGCTTGAAGATATGCCAGCGCCACTTTTTTGCCGATCCCGCTGGACGCCCCAGTTACCAGGGCCCTCTTGCCGTGCAAGTCAAACAAGTCGAACACGCTCATTCGAAATCCCCATCCAGACGAGTCACCTGAAATCGAAACACGTTCTAGTGTGTCCGTTATGGGCAAATTCACCAGGGCCGAAGTTGAACAAGCCGTCAGGCACTACACAACTGTCGTCGAGGGGTGCAGCGCTTCGGGGGACTGGCGACCTTTTGCGGACCTATTCACCAAAGACGTTGTCTACACCGAGCATCACTACGGGGTCTTTCACGGGCGCGAGGCGGTGCGGGACTGGATCGTGGCGGTCATGGCTGCGTTCCCGCACATGCGCTTTCCCTACGAGTGGATTGCCTACGACGAGGACAACGACGCCGTGGTCCTCATGATCAAAAATCTGCTCGACCACCCAACCGACCCCAACGGTGAGCCGTTCTGGTTCCCGAACTGGAGTCGGCTGGTCTACGCCGGTGATGGCCTGTTTTCCAGCGAGGAAGACATCTATAACCCCAACCGTGACGCGCCCGGTGCTATCGCTGCCTGGATGCAGGCTGGCGGCCAACTTGCCTCTGACCAGATCCTGCAGCCCACACCTCACTAGGCAGACGAGCGATCCGGCTGTCGCCGCCGCCGACGCGACCGCACCGCTGTCAGCGCCTGTTCCCAGGCGAGCATCGTCGTGGCCTTCACATTGGCCGGCTTGACGCTGTCCCTGGATAGCAGCGCGGTCGCGGCGGCTTTGGTAGTCGCCGACGCCTTGGACATGTGGCCGGAGTCGAACGGTGGCTGAGGGTCGTATTCGATCGCGAGCTGGATCGCCTTCGCGCGGCTTTCGCCGCCGATTTCCCCGGCCAGCCACAGCGCGAGGTCAAGTCCCGCGGACACGCCTGCACTGGTGACGACGTTGTCCTGACGCACGATCCGCTCATCGGCGACGGGGATGGCGCCGAATGCCTTCAGCGCGGGGATGGTCAGCCAATGCGACGTCGCGCGCTGGCCCTTGAGCAGGCCGGCAGCCGCCAGGATCACCGAGCCCGAGCACACCGACGTGGTCCAGCTGGCGGTCCGGTGGGCCTGACGCAGCCACTCGAGCAGCTTCTCGTCACGTGCGTGCACCGGAGTCGACGGGCCGCCCGGCACGAGAATCACGTCGGGTGACGGTGTTTCAGCCAGCGAATGCGTGGCGCCGATGACCAGCACACCGGAGTCGGCGGTGATCGGTCCGGTTTCGTGCCAGACGAACCGCACCTCGGCGCCCGGCAAGTTGCGCAGCACCTCGTACGGGCCGATCATGTCCAGCGCGGTGAATCCCGGATAGGTCACAAGTGCAACTTGGGTCATCGGTGTTGTCCTCTCTGATCAAGGCCTCAATAATTAAGCGAAGGCCTTGCGGTATTGGTCTGGCGAAATACCGACTCGGCGAATGAAGTTGCGCCGCATGGTTTCCGCGGTACCGAAGCCGCATCGGGCAGCGATCGCGACGACGGTGTCGTCGGTCTCCTCCAACTGCCGTCGCGCGGCTTCGGTACGAACACGTTCGACGTAATGGCCGGGCGCCTCGCCGACCTCTTCGGTGAATACCCGGGTGAAATGGCGGGGGCTCATCGCCGCCCGGCGGGCCAGGTCACCGATGCTGTGCGAACCGCCCGGTTCGGCCTCGATGGCCTCCTGCACCTCGCGGATCGGTGTTCGCTTGGCTCGCGGCATCCACACTGGCGCTGCGAACTGCGACTGCCCGCCGGGGCGGCGCAAATACAGCACCAGCCAGCGGGCGACCGTCTGCGCGACCTTGGTGCCGTGGTCATCCTCGACCAGCCAGAGCGCAAGGTCGATTCCCGCGGTGACGCCCGCGGCTGTCCACACCGTGTCCGAGCTACGGACGAAGATCGGGTCGGGATCGACGTCGATGGTGGGAAACTCGCGGGCCAACCGCCCGGCAAACGCCCAGTGCGTGGTCACCCGGTGGCCGTCGAGCAACCCCGCTTCGGCCGCGAGAAAAGCGCCCGTGCAGACGGTGACCATACGGCGGGCATTTGCGGCGACCGCTTTGATCCAGCCCACAAGCGCGGGATTGGATCGTGCGGCGTCGACACCACCGCCACCGGGCAGCACGACAGTGTCGATGGGGTCGCTCGGGTCCGGCAGCGGCGTCGCCACGAAGGCCAGGCCGGTGGCGGTGGTCACCGGCTGACCGTCGGCTGAGGACATGACGACGTCATATCCGCCGCCGGTCATTACCGATGCGCTGGTAAATACGTCGTAGGGACCCACCACATCGAGCGCCTGCACAGCCAGGAAAGCCGACGATCACCACCTTGCGAACCATGGACTCAGTGTTGGCCAGACCGGGGTATGTCGTCTACGCCATATACCCCACTAATTAGGACATACGGACCTGGCCCAAGGCGGCCCTGCAGGACTTGGCAGACTGTGCCCATGGCACAGATAACCTTGCGGGGAAACCCGATCAACACTGTCGGCGAGCTGCCTGCCGTCGGATCTCCGGCCCCCGCCTTCAATTTGACCGGCGGCGACCTGGGGACGGTCAGCAGCGAGCAGTTCCGCGGTAAGCCCGTGTTGCTGAACATCTTTCCGTCCGTGGATACACCGGTTTGCGCGACGAGCGTGCGGACCTTCAACGAGCGCGCCGCCGCCAGCGGTGCGACCGTGGTGTGCGTGTCAAAAGATCTGCCGTTCGCGTTTCAGCGATTCTGCGGCGCGGAGGGCATCGAGAACGTCAAGACGGCTTCGGCGTTCCGGGACAGCTTTGGCGAGGACTACGGCACCACTATCGTCGACGGGCCCATGGCCGGGCTCCTTGCCCGGGCCGTCGTGGTGATTGGCGCCGACGGCAACATCGCGTACACCGAGTTGGTGCCAGAAATCGCGCAGGAGCCCAACTACGACGCGGCGCTGGCCGCGTTGAGCTGACCGTTCGGCGGGGGTTGCCGGGACCGTCCCCGGGACATCCGGGTGCGCCGCCGGTAAAAGTCCGCTCCCTGTGGAAACTCCCGTCACCGTTCGGCCTCAACGAGTCGGATCTGGTCGTGGGCGAGCGACAGCTCCCGCGGCGTATTCGAGTGCCGTCGACGGTTCGCTTAGGTCACACCGGGTGGGTGCCGACCGGCCCAAAGCGATCCGCTGTCGCGGCCAGCACCTCGCGGCACCCCGCCCACATCTGCTTGACGATGTCGGCCGCCGGCGGGATGTCTTCGATCCGGCCGGCTACCTGACCGGTGTTTGCAACGCTGGCGTCCATGTCCCCATCGAAGTAGAGCCGTTGAACCCGTTGAAGTGCCACACCACCTTCTCCGGAAGATGTTGAAGTTCCAATCTTCTCGGCGGCGGGTGTCCGGATCACTCGCATCATCCGTTTGCCGTCAAGGGGTAGTAGCACGGTGGATGTCTCATCGGCGTCCACGACCGCTTGCTTGAGGTTGCCGTGTACCGGTGAATCCGCCGAGGCGAGCAACCGCGTGCCCATCTGCACGCCTTCAGCACCAAGGACAAACGCAGCGGCCATGGATCGGGCGTCGCAGATCCCTCCCGCAGCAACGATCGGTACATCGACGTGGGCCGCCACCAAAGGCAGCAACACCATGGTTGACGCTCCGAATCGATTCTTGAACCCGCCTCCCTCGACACCCTCGACCACAAGCCCATCCACGCCGGCGTCGACGGCCTTTTTAGCCGAGGCCAGAGTGCCCACCACATGAAACACGGTGATACCCGCATCGTGGAGCCGATCGGTGAACAGCGAGGGGTCACCGGCTGAGGTAGTCACGAAGCGAATGTCGTTGGCAACAAGAAGGTCCACGACAGCCGGGTCACGATTCATGATCAGGGCGATGTTTGCGCCAACGGAACCGTCCGTGAGATCGCGCACTCGTTGCAGGTCGGCTCGACCCTGCTCAGATGTGGTCTCGATAATGCCCAGCGCGCCGGCCCTGGATACCGCTGCGGCGAGTTGCGCTCCGGCGATGTAAGTCATCGGCGCCTGAATGATCGGTATGTTGATCTGCGCAAGTTCGCAGACACGATTAGGTGCGGGGCCGCCGCTGCTAGCAATCATTGGCCACGCGGATCGACGAGGTTACGGAAGCTTTCCGCGGGGTAGACGGATGCACCCAAGCTTGCGACCCGGTCGGTCAGCGCTTTGTCCGATGTCACGACACGAATTTCGTGCGGTCGGGCGTCGGCTTGAACCAGCCGGACGATCTCGTCATCGGCCGAGTTCGCGGCCGCCTTAGGCGCATGCGCTACCTCGATCACTGATGAGGTGATGGCGGTTGACGGCGGCCGCTCAAACACCACCGTCACGTCGTCTCCTTCAACTGACGCCCATTGGTCGAGCCTGTCCACCAGCGTTGCCATGGCTCGGCCGCGGTCCTTCCACCAACCGTCTGGGCGACTCCCGATCACATTCATGCCATCAACGATCCACCGCACCAACCCACGGTAGGGCGACACCCGCTCGGCGGTAGAGCCACCCTCCGCGCCTACGGGACTGGACTGGGTACGAGTTGTGCCTGAGTCCCGGCGCGCGGTAGGCCCAGGGGTCGGACAGCCAGGCACTGCGGCAGCCGCAGCTTCCGAAGGCAGCTATACCGCAATGGTTTAGAACAACAAAACAAGGCCGAACACGACCAGGACGGTCAGCATCAGCAATTGGGGCCACGGCCGCCACGGCGCATCTTGGATGGCGTAGGACATTTCCTTGAGCGGTGACGTGGGGGGCGGAGCGGCACGCCCTGCCGGCACCGGCCGGTGGAACTGGTGGAAGTACAACTGGATGAGCGTCGCGCCGATCCACAGTCCGCCCAGAAAGCTGACGGCTTCCACACCGCGCCACAACAAGAGTGCGGCCAGCGCCACCGTGAACACCATCAACACGGGATCGGACGTGGTGGTAGCCGAAGCCTTATCGCCATATTGCTTGTCGAGCAAAGCGCGGCGTCGCGGGTAGGGCAGCGCGAAAAAGGCGAACTTCGTGATGATGTGCAGGCCAAGCACTACCACCACGACAGTGGCAATGGAGTTAAGCATGAGGTCTTTCACCCCTGATATTTAGTCACGCGTGATTTCCGTTCTTAGACCGTTCGAATGGTTGGTACGGTCACCGGTATCAGTGTTGCCGCTGATGTTGTCGAACCGTAATCGATGATGGGACTGTGATCGATGATGGGAATGGGCCGATGACGTCGATAGCCGACACGGATGACCGGGTCGTTTCGCTGGCTCGCGGTATGCGGGATCTCGTTGCGGCCGAAGCCGCCGAATCCGAGCGGATGCGCACACTCACCTCCGCGATTGTCGATGAAATGTGGGCCAGCGGGCTGATGTCGGCGTTCAACCCCGTGGTGGCGGGTGGTGTCGAGCCGTCGTTCGCCGAGATGATCGAGACATGGATCGAAATGGCTTGGCAGGACGGCTCATTCGGGTGGATCGGCATCGCCAACCTGCCGTCGTCTTTCGCCGCCGCGGCGTATTTGCCCGACGAAGGTTTTGCCGAGGTGTTCACGGTGCACGACAACCGCGTCACCCTGGGCGGCCAGTTCTTTCCCAATGGACAGGGGACCGCGGTGGAGGGCGGTTACCTGTTGAACGGATCGTGGAACTTCGGCTCAGGCATCGGTCACTCCCAATACATCGCGGCCGGATTTCTGCCGATGGACAACGGCGAGATGCGCTGGATCAGCGAAGGCTTCCCCGAGATGCGGGTCGCGGTGGTTCCCCGGGACGAGATCAGCTTCAACGACGGCTGGTACGTGCAAGGGCTCAAGGGAACTGGGTCCTACGACTACAGCGCCCAGGATGTATTCGTGCCCGCGAGCCGCACCTTTGAACTATTTGTCCGCCAGCCACACCGCGGCACGTCGCCGGCCACCCGCATGGGGCTGATGCCCGTCACCGCCGCCGGTCACGCATCGTGGGCACTGGGTGTCGCCAAGAGCATGCTCGACGATGTCCAGGAACTGGCCGCAACGAAGTTCCGGATGAGTGACATGGCATCGCTGGCCAGCCGCCCTACGTTCCAGAAAGGGCTTGCACACCACCGCGCGGCCTGGCGCGCCGCTCGTCTGCTGGTGCTCGACGCGTTCACCTCTGCCGAGGCCGCGGTTGCCGCGGGGGAAGACCTGACACCAAATCTGCGCGCAGACATGCGTGTAGCCGCCGTCTATGCCACCGATACGGCCCGAGGCTGTGCTGAATGGGCCCATCTGGTCGCGGGAACCAGTTCGATCCGCGAGGGCACCCGCCTGGAGCGCGCCTTCCGCGACATGTACACCGGCACCCAGCACGCCTTCATCAGCGAGAAGGTGGCTATCGACGTGGCACAGATATGGCTTGGCATCATCGAAGACCAGCCGGGGCTGTGAGTCGCTGACGCTGCCGGGCGTCTGCTATCTACAGCAGGAGCTCACCCGGTTGCTCGTCGCCGGAGTTGTCACGAACAGCACGTGCGTGCGCTGCTCAACCCGTGATGCAACGCTCTGCAGCGGACCGGTCGCCAGTTCGTCGACGAGGGCGGGGCTTGGGGTCAACGGGGCAGCGTCGTAGCGAGAGATGTTATTAACTACCGTCGGGGCAGAGGCCACCACCCGGGCGATATCCAACGCATGAACACCGTACTGGACGTTTAAGCGGTGGCGATTGAACACGGCGAACAGCACGAAAGCGATGACCAACGTCAGCGTCACGATGACGAGTTGCAGCAGCAGTACCTGGGTAGCGAGTCGCAAGTCGATGCGACCCTTGGCGGCCATGGAAAGACCCTACCGCTCTTGTGAGCAAAATGCGCGAAAGTCCGAAATCGTCTGGCCGGACCGGCCGTGCGAATCAAACGCAGCAGCGAATACCCGATGGCGCTAGCGGCGCGGTGTCCCGGGTGCTGTCGTAGTTGGCGACGGACTTGGCCCCATCATTCCCCCCGGCCGCATTTGGCCGGGTCCCATCATTTCGCCCCCACCCATCATGGGGCAGGTGCTCATCATTCCGCCTGGGCCCATCATGGGGCACTCACCCGTCATTCCGCCCGGACCCATCTGACCTGCGTCTCGGTCGTCAACTCCGCCCAAGCCGCCTGCGGACCAGCCCACGAACAGCCCCGAGAGGAAGATCACCGCGACGACGAATACGACACCGGCAACGATGGCTACCCACGCCGCGACTTGACCCAACCAATTAGGTGGCTCATATCCGCTGTCGTACTGCCCGGTCACGGTTGTCGATTCGGGTAGTTCCGTCATACTTCGAATAATGTCGCGCAAATGCCCCCGAAGGTAGGGACCATTGGCCCCAAAGACGGGTTTTCTGCTGCGGGCATCGGTGCGTGGTCAGTCGACCCTGGTCGCATGGACGACGTTGCAGGGTAAGTGAATGCGGCCGTCGTCGATGAGCGGCAGGATAGTGGCCATCTGCTGGGCCATGCGACGCATCTGTTCGGCTTGACCGAGTGGCATCTGCCGCAATATCGCTTCGGGCAGCTTCCCGAAGCTGCCGGTGAAACCCGAGGTGTTGCCCAGAAAGGTTGTGGGCCCGAGGAAGTCGATGCGCCAGCCGGCGTTTGCAAGGGTGCTGCGGATGTCGGTTTCCGGCACAGCCTCCATTGGGGCGATGACGCCGTTGACGTTGGCGCCGGAGAAGCAGTAGAGGAACCAGCGCGCGCCTGGCTTCGTCGCGCGGTAAAGCGCGGCCGCGTAAGCCTGTCTGCCGTCGTGGTCGAGGCAGTGGTAGAGGGCGCTGTCGATGACGGTGTCGAACTGTCTGTCGTAGCCGGTCAGTTCGGTGGCGTCGGCGACTTCGAAGCGCACCTGCGCGCCAGCTTCGGCGGCGCGGGCGCGGGCCTGTGCGATCGCGGTCGGCGAACTGTCCAGGCCTGTCACCGAGTAGCCCTTGCACGCGAGGTAAATCGCATTGTCGCCGAGGCCGCAGCCGGCATCGAGCACCTCTGAACTAATCACCCCGAGTGCCTCGAGTTCCATCAGCCGCGGTTGCGCCTGTCGGATGTCCCAAGGGATGCCGTCGGGAGCGGGCGCACCCGGGAATGCGGGCCGTCCTCGGTACAGGCTTTCATAGGATTCACGGTTGTGACGGAAGGCTTCTGACGCAGAACGGCTCACCGTTTTCACGCTACGCCTGCTGCACCATATCCGCGTTGCGAGCGGCGGGGCGGTACTTGAGGTCGATGCGAAGCGGCCTGCACTGCAACGAAATAGCCGACGCGGTAAATCACAAATGGGCCAAAAGCCGCTCGGCGAACGCCTCGGGATACTCCCGATGCATGAAATGCCCGCCGCGGACCTCTTCAACGATGTATCCGTTCTCGAACATCCGTGCGGCATCCCGATAGTCGGAGGGCTGCACGATTGGATCATCCAGACCTGCAAAGACCACCACTGGCACTGTGATTCGGGCCTTCAGTGATGGGCTGGGTATGGGGGAGAGCTTTCGGTAATAACCGAACGCCGCGTTTAAGCTCGCCCGGTTCGAGAAGCTCGCGCGGACGGCGTCGAACTCTTTTGGATCGGGATTCCACATCGGGGACCATCGCCGATAGATAGCGGGCAGCGCGGCGAAGTCATTGCGCGCGAAGCGATTCGATGCCCCTGGCAGCTTGTAAGCCGCAAAGTGCCGGACGCCCCAAAGCTTCTTCAGCGACGGCTTGAGCGCCGCTGGGTGCGGGATGCCGATAACGAACAGCTTTTTCACTCGATCCGAGCTAAGCGCCGCCGCGCCGTATGCGGCCGAGGCACCCCAGTCGTGTCCGATGACGATGGCGTCGCTGGCGCCTAGTGCTTCAATCAGCGCAAGCGGATCGCGCGCCAGGGTCTCTTGATCAGGGTCGCGATCGGGGATCGCGGTGGGGTGGTACCCGCGCATAAACGGGCTGACCGCGCGGTATCCGTTGGCAGCGATTCGCGGGCGAAGATCGTCCCAGGTATGCGCCGTATCCGGGAACCCGTGCAGCATGAGCACGAGCGGCCCAGAGCCCTCCTCGATACAGGCGAACTTCAGCCCGTTCGCGTCGACGAATTGGATCCCACCAGCCATGGCCTGGGAACACTACGCCACTGTTGTGGCACTGGAGGCGAATGTGCACTTTTGGTGGTCGCCTACCATCAGCCCATGCGCGGCTCAAAGATCCTGATCACCGGTCCGACTGGTCAAGTTGCAACCCCCATCGCCCGGGCCCTAGCGGCCGAAAACGAGGTTTGGGGTATCGCCCGCTTCACAAACCCCGCCGCCCGAGAAGACCTCGAGAAGGCGGGGATCCGGTGCCAGAAGGTCAACCTGGCAGCTGGTGACTTCACCGGGCTCCCAAACGACTTCGACTACGTCCTCAACTTGGCCGTGGCCAAGAGCGGGAACTGGAACAAGGACCTCGGGGCCAACGCGGAGTCGGTCGGCCTGCTCATGGCCCACTGCCGCGGCGCAAAGGCCTTCCTGCACTGTTCCTCAGCCGCCGTTTACGACCCGCCGGACGACGAACCCCGCACTGAGCGAGCTGTCCTGGGCGACAACCACAAGTTTTTGTTCCCCACCTATTCCATCTCCAAGATCGCCGGGGAGGTCGTCGCTCGGTCGATGGCGCGCGTTCTCGGCGTGCCCACCACCATCGCCCGGCTCAACGTCCCCTACGGCGACAACGGCGGGTGGCCGTACTACCACATGGAGATGATGCTGGCCGGCATCCCGATCCCGGTCCCGCCCGGTGGACCGGCCCGCTACAACCCGATCCACGAGGAGGACATCATCGCGACCATCCCGAAGCTGCTGGAGGTGGCGTCGGTCCCGGCGACCACGGTCAACTGGTGCGGCGACCAGACCGTCAGCCTCCAGGAGTGGTGCGGCTACCTCGGCTCGCTCGTCGGCAAGGAGCCGGTCTTTGAGGAGAGTCAGCAGGCGCTGCGCGGCAATCCCACCGACGTCACCCGGATGCATGAACTCATCGGCGGCACGACGGTCGACTGGCACGACGGGATTCGCCGGATGGCAACCAAGTTCCACCCGGAGCTGGTCGGCTCGTGAGGAAATATCGTGCGGTACAAGAGCCGCGAAAAACCCTGCGGCATCTGATACGGGGGATTCACGATAACCGGCTCCGAGGCTAAGCAAACCGGCAGCTTCTACATCGGGCTCGGTCCCGAAGCCGCGGCGGCTGAATGCTTTTCAGCGGTGCGCTCCGCGATCACCGCGGCCAAGAATCCCACGGACTGACGCGGTCGCAGCTGGGACACCAGCGGCGCTGGGCAACTCCGATCGAACGTGGCAGCATCGCCCAGGTGACCAGCAGACTCGCCACGGCGCAACACCTGCGCGACCTCGTGCGGCTGCGCCGCGTTCGCGACCGGATCGACCGGGACTACGCACAGCCGCTGGACGTCGAGGCGCTCGCCCACGGGGTGCACATGTCCGCCGGGCACCTCAGCCGTGAGTTCCGGCGCGCCTACGGCGAGTCGCCATACTCCTATCTGATGACACGGCGCATCGAGCGTGCGATGGCGCTGCTGCGTCGTGGCGACCTCAGTGTCACCGAGGTCTGTTTCGCGGTCGGCTGCTCGTCGCTGGGCACCTTCAGCACTCGGTTCACCGAACTGGTTGGCGTGCCGCCCAGCACCTACCGGCGTCAGGCGGCAGACACGACGGCGGGGATACCGCCATGCGTGGCGAAACAGGTGACCAGACCGATCAGGAATCGAGAAGCACCCGTCACCGAGCCGCACCTAGCCTGACCCCATGGACATCACGATTCACTCGAGCTTCCTTCCACACGACGACCCCGAAGCCTCCCTCGCCTTCTATCGCGACACCCTCGGCTTCGAGGTCCGCCTCGACGTCGGAAAGGGCAAGATGCGCTGGATCACGGTCGGGCCTCCGGAGCAGCCCCGACACGTCCATCGTCCTGAACCCGCCGGCCGCTAACCCGGGCATCACCGACGACGAGCGCCGCACCATCGCCGAGATGATGGCCAAGGGCACCTATGCGACGCTCCTGCTGGCCACCAAGGACCTCGATGGCGCCTTCGAGCAAGCTGCAGGCCAACGACGCCGACATCGTCCAGGAGCCAACGGAGCAGCCATACGGCCTCCGCGAACGCGCGGTCCGCGATCCCGCGGGCAACCTGATCCGCATCCAGGAACTGCGCTGAGTGGGCGGAACGTCAAGGGGAGCCCAGTTCTACTAACCGCAAGCCACGTCCAGACACCGCGATGTCATCCGCGAATGCGGAGCCTTGACCGCGCCACGCCCACAATGCTAAGCAGGTGCTCAGCACCGGAGCGCATCGAGCGCTGGGCTTGATGAGAGGCGATACGGAAGGGATCAGATGACGCTGCAAACGGTATTGGAGGACATCCGCAAGCGCCCTGGCACGGGCGAGGTCATTCCGATCATCGATCCCGTGACCGAAGAGCAGATCACCGAATTCACCGACTGCGGGGAAGAAGCCGTCAACGAAGCTGTCGCACGCGCAAAGGCGTCGTACCAAGCGGGTGTCTGGGCCGGCCTGCCGGGGCGCGAGCGGGCCAAGATCTTGTGGCGCATAGCCGATCTCATCGACGAACACGCCGAGGAACTCGCCCAACTCGACTCGCTGAACACCGGCATGCCCCCGATGCAGGCACAGTTGGTCGTTCCCACCTGCGCCGAATTCTTCCGGTACTACGCAGGCTGGTGTACCAAGGTCAACGGCGACGCCTACGACGTGAAGACGAGCGGCATCGCTTCGGATAGGTATGTGGATATGCACGCCTACACGCTCAAGGAGCCCTATGGCGTGGTGGGGCTGATCTTCCCGTGGAACGGCCCGATCTTCAATGCGAGTGCCAAACTTGCACCGGCGCTGGCCGCGGGATGCAGCATGCTCGTCAAACCCGCCGAGGAAACGCCGCTCTCGGCGCTGGTGCTGGACCACATCATCGCCGAGGCGGGCGTCCCGGACGGCGTCGTCAACCTGCTGACCGGGTACGGCCACACCGCAGGTGCGGCGATCACCGCGCATCCCGACGTCGAGAAGGTGGCTTTCACCGGGTCAACCGAGGTCGGCAAAGAAATCGTGCGAGCGTCGGCCGGCAACCTCAAGAAGGTCATGCTGGAGCTTGGCGGCAAGTCACCGGTGCTGATCTACGACGACGCCGACCTGGACAAGGCCATCATGATGGCCGCGATGGGCATCTTCGTGCACTCCGGGCAGGGCTGTGTGTGTGGATCGCGGATCTTCGTCCAGCGGGGCGTCTACGACCAGGTCCTGGAAGGCATTGCGAACGTGGCGAATTCACTGAAACTGGGCGGCCCCAAGGAAGAGGGCAGCATGATCGGCCCGCTGATCAGCCAGAAGCAGCTCACCCGAGTCATGGGCTTCATCGACGAGGGCAAGTCGGATGGCGTCGAGGTGGTCACGGGCGGACATCGGCTCGACCGGAAGGGCTACTTCGTCCATCCGACTGTGCTGACCAATGTCGACCGTGGCATGAGGCTGTACCAGCAGGAGATCTTTGGCCCCGTGGTCACGGTCCTGCCGTTCGACGACGACGACGAAGCCGTCGCCATGGCCAATGACACGATCTACGGCCTCGCCGCCACCGCGTGGACCAACAACCTCAGCCGCGCCCACCGCCTTGGTAAGCGGCTACAGGCCGGAACTGTAACGATCAACTGTCAGTTGGTTTTCGATCACGCAGTACCATTCGGCGGTTACAAGCAGTCCGGCTGGGGCCACGAGTTCGGCCGGGAGGGCATCGAGGCCTACATGAAGACAAAGTCGGTCTGGGCCCAGCTCTAGCAAACAGTGCCCCTTTTCGTACAAGCCCCAACGGAAAAGTTCCGAACCTCAAGCAGGTTCGGAACTTTTCCGAGGCTTGAGGCAGATTCAAGATCCCTTGGTGTAGCGGGTCAGGAACCCTATGGCGGCGACTGCCGCGACGGCACCGATCACGCCCCACACCACTAATTGGAAAACCATCGACCCCAAGAACCAGCTAAACGTCATCCCGATGTAAAGCACCCAGATCAGACGGAAGACGCTCCAGGCCGCGAGTGCGCCGGCGCTGATCCCGATGTGCAGGCTGCGTTGGCGATCGACGCGGTTGATCTGTTCTTCGATGCTGGTCGGTGCGATTTTCATTTGCTGACTTCCTTTCGTGAGGCGCCGCCTGGTTGGCGTCGTCGTTGGGGTAAGTACAGACCCTGGGGGTAGCTACCGATCCCAACCACGTCCGCCACGACAAAGCCTCTCCGAGGCCGGGGCCGGTGGGCCTAACGCTGATCAACTGGGTCCACGAGCGTCGGAGTTCTCGTTGACTGGCTGATTCATCTCGGCCTGGAACTGGCGATACCTGTCGGCGCGGCCAGGCCGGCGCCAGACGATCAGCCAACCGGCCGCGAGGATCACGAACCATAGCGGGAACCATGCCAAGGCGATAGCGGTTTCCCTCTCAGTGCAAAGCGTCCAGATCACGAACGCGAAAAAGGCGAGCACGGCCCAGCACATCCCCACGCCAGCGGGCATCTTGTAGGTCGAGTCGGCATGACGCTGCATGTGTCGGCGCCGGTAGACGAGGTAGCTGACGACAATCATCGCCCACACGAACATGAACAACAGAGACGAAACGGTGGTCAGGAGCGTGAAAGCACCGATCACTGAACCGTGGAGGTAGAGCAGCGGGATGGAGGTCAGCAACAGCGCAGCCGTGACAAGCAGAGCAAGCGCCGGCACGCCGCCGCGGTTGAGTCGGCGAAACGGTGCCGGGGCGCTGCCTTCATCTGCCAGGCCGAAAAGCATACGGCCGGTGGAGAATACACCGGAGTTCGCTGAGGAGGCGGCTGCGGTGATGACGACGAAGTTGACGATTGATGCTGCAGCGGCAAGTCCTGCCAGCGAGAACATAGTCACGAATGGTGACTTGCCGCTGACGAAATGCCGCCAGGGGACGACAGTGAGAATTGCCAGAAGCGCAGCGACGTAGAAGATCGCCACCCGCAGCGGAACGGCATTGATGGCGCGGGGGAGTGTGCGGCGCGGGTTCGCTGTCTCGGCCGCCGCGGTACCAACGAGTTCCACACCGACGAATGCGAAAGATGCGATCTGGAACCCGCTGACGACGCCCGTGAACCCCGTGGCGAAGAATCCGCCGTCGTTCCAGAGGTTCTCAACCGTCGCGCGGTCACCCTGCGGAGAAACGAAGTTCGTTGCCAGCAGGATCGCACCGGCGAGGATGAAGCAGAGGATCGCGGCGACCTTGATCAAGGCGAACCAGAACTCGATCTCCCCGAAGTTGCGGACGCTGAACAAGTTGAACATGAGGATCAGACCGACTGCGATGAGGGCCGGTAGCCATGCCGGCAAGTCTGGCCACCAGAACTCCGAGTAGCCGGTGATCGCGACGATTTCTGCGATACCGGTGACGATCCAGGCGAACCAATACGACCACCCCGTGAAAAAGCCCGCCGCGGGCCCCAAAAGGTCGGCCGCGAAGTCGATGAACGACTTGTAGTTCAGGTTCGACAACAGCAGCTCACCCATCGCGCGCAGCACGAAGAACACGAAGAACCCGACGATTCCGTACACCACCAGTACCGCCGGACCGGCGTGGGCGATCGTTCGCCCAGACCCCATGAATAGGCCGGTGCCGATAGCGCCTCCGATCGCAATCAGCTGGATATGGCGGTTAGACAGGCCCCGATGCAGGTGTGGGACGGCGACATCAGGGGCGGCGACATCGTCAGACATGTGTGAGTCCTCGTTTAGAGCACCGGTCGGGATTCGTCATCGCGGATGACGCGAACCGCGCCAAAGAGATCGCCGCTCGTCATGGCGACGACAATAGAGGTCGGGGACTTCGTAACAGCTGGATTAGTGAGGACCGTTGCACGGCAACAATCCTCACGGATCCAACAGGGGATGTATGGGGCGAACTCAACGCGCGCAGCACCAACCGGGAGCGGCTGATGCCTGCCACGGGCGCTTTGCGTCGCGAATTTGCTTGCGCCACTGAATGATAACGAAAAGGCAACCTGCGATGCCTAGCCTGATATCTTAACGACGAGCTTGCCGACATTCTTGCCGTCGAACAGCATGTTGATCGCCGTCGGCAGCTTTTCGAAGCCCTCGACGACGGTCTCGAGCGGCGTGAGCCTGCCCTCGGCGATCAGGCCGGCGATCTCGCCGATCGCCTCGGGCGCACGGCCGAAGTGGTCGAGGACAATGAAGCCCTGCACTGTCGCACGCTGGATGAGCAGATTCCCAAACGCCCGCGGTCCCGGCGGCGGGTCGGCCGAGTTGTAGCCGGAGATCAGGCCACAAAGTGCGACGCGCGCACGGACGTTCAAGCGGGCGAAAATCGCGTCCATGATGTCGCCGCCAACGTTCTCGAAGTCGACGTCGATGCCGTTGGGTGTGGCCGCGGCGAGCTGGGCGACCCAGTCGTCGGCGCGGTGGTCGACGGCCGCGTCGAAGCCGAGCTGGTCGGTCAGCAGCGCGCACTTCTCGGGGCCGCCGGCGATTCCGACGACGCGCGCTCCGTCGGCCTTGGCAAGCTGGCCGGCGACCGAGCCGACCGCGCCTGCCGCGGCCGAGACGACGACCGTCTCGCCCGGCTGCGGCTTGCCGATGTCGCGGATCCCGACCCACGCGGTGAGCCCGGTCATCCCGAGTGCGCCCATGTAGGCGCTGGGCGAGACACCCTCGGCGACGGCGACCGGGAACAAAGGCATCGCGTCCGAGGCGACCGCGTACTCCTGCCAGCCAACGAGACCCTGCACGATCTGGCCGACCGCATAGTTCAGATTCTTCGACTCAACGACCTCGCCGAGCCCGCCACCGCGCATGACCTCGCCGATACCGACCGGCGGCAGGTAGGTCGGCGTCTCGTTGATCCACGCCCGGTTCGTCGGATCGAGCGAGATCCAGTCAACGCGCACCAGCGCCTCGCCGTCCCCGATCTCGGGTACGACCTCTTCGCTGAGCTCGAAGGTGTCCGGGCCGATGCGGCCGGAGGGGCGTTCGCGGAGGAGGAAGCGGCGGTTTCGATCGGGCATTAGCGCACCGTACCGAACCGGCGCCGGAAGATCAGCCATCAGTCGCGACGGCACCTCAGATCAGGTCGTATGCGGCTTGCAATTCCGGGCACGCGAGACGGTGTGCGCTCTACCCTTCAAAAGGGGGCCGCTCGACGGGAAGGTTAGCTCGGTGGGCGTGATGTCTCGAGTTGTCGTGCTGCCGATCGCTGTGCTGACGATGGCTGTTTTCTCGCTGGCCGGATCGGCAATTGCTGATCCGCCACCCACCGAGGTGATCACCACGGTGGCTGTCGGGCCCAATGGCCAACCGATCAATGGTTACCAAGAGGCACCGGCGCAGGCCGATGTAACTGGCGTCGATGACTGCACGACGTCGTCGCCGTCGGCGGTGGCCGACAACATCTACTATTGCTCGCCCAGCGCGGCCAGTGCCGGCACCTGCTGGCCATCGACGCCCGGATCACTGTTGTGACTGGACAATCCCTGGGACAAGGGGTTGCATCGGGTGACCTATGGCGGTCAGCTCCCGCCTGTGCAGCACCCCGCTACACCAGAACCATTCGCACTGCTTCTCGACGACGGCACACATTGCCTGCTTCGCAACGGCGGCGCCTGGGGTGGGCGCGATGACGGGTATGTCGGCGGCTACGGGTGCGGCGACCTCAGCGCGAACCTGGCGGTCCTGTGTCTCCCCAGCCAGGGCGCGGGGACCTGCATCGACCGGTCGGCGCCGGTGTGGACGGGCCAAGTCGGTCAACTGGGCACACCGACCACCCACTTTCCACCGCCCCGGACCCGCGCGGTGACGACCGCGTGGTTTGCCGGAGATTGAACGCCGGTCAGTAGAGCGGCGGTGGTGGCCGACCTGAGCGTGCGACAGCGCAAGCGGCGGATGCTATAACCCAACGTATGTCAGGCACTGGGGGCTCGATTACCCATGTTTCCGATACGGCCCGGTGGACGGCATTACACCGGGCAACCGAATCGGCCCGTCCCGACGCGCTGTTCAGCGACCCGCTCGCCGAACGTCTCGCAGGTGAACACGGTCGCGCTATCGTCGCCGGGGTTCCACGGACAACTCGCAACGGTTGGTGGCTCGTCGCGCGCACCAAGATCATCGACGACGCCATTGCCGAAGCGATCGCCGAGGGCTGTGACCGGGTGCTGAACTTGGCTGCCGGTTTGGACACCCGGCCGTATCGTTTGGAACTCCCGTCTGATTTCACCTGGGTAGAGGCGGATCTGCCGAAGTTGCTTGCGGAAAAGACGCAGCTGCTTGCCGACCAGGTACCGCGATGCCGGTTGACCCGGACTGCCGTCGACCTGGCCGACCCGCAGGCCCGAGGCGCCTTTTTCGACGACGCGCTGGACGGCGCTAAGAAAGCGCTGGTGCTGACCGAAGGCCTGTTGATGTATCTCGAAGACCGTGACGTGGTCGCGCTTTCGGAGGCGATCAAGCGACCCGAGGTCGCCTGGTGGATGCTCGACTTCGCTGGTCCGGGCCTAAAGAAGATGATGAACAAGAAGATGGCCGGCATGTTGGAGAATGCGCCGTTCAAGTTCGCACCCGAGAACGGGTTGGCCTACTTCGAAAACCTCGGCTGGCGGACCGTCGAAGTGGAAGCACTGTATACGGCCGCCCGCCGGTTCCATCGCTTGCCGATGTCGATGCGCCCGGTTACCTGGCTGCCCCAGCCGGATCCGCGTCGCCCGGGCGGCAGGGCCTGGAGTGCGGCCGCCCTCCTTACCCATTGAGCCCGCGATTACGACCAGTCAGCTGACGGGTGAGTCGTTGCCGCCATTACCCGCCTTACGCACGTAAGACAAGGGCCGGGTGACACCGCGTTTGGGGAATGACCTCCCTTGTCGGACGACTGCGAACGTGGGTCAATCTCAGCTACTGGATATTTCACCGGGAGCTTCACGTGCAGGCACGAACTCTGATTCCCGCCGCCGCGGCGGTCGCGGCCACCGCTGTCGTCGGTGGACTGGCGAGCCGGCCGGCCGCGTCGCCGTGGTATCAATCATTGCGCAAGCCGTCCTATCAGCCTCCGCGGCAAGCGTTTCCGATCGTGTGGCCGGTGCTGTACGCGGACATCGCGCTTGTCTCGTCAAACACACTGGACGAGATGGAGCGCAATGGGCAAAAGTTCGATCGCCGGCTGCTGGGCACCTCCGCGATCGCGGCAGCGGTCCTGACCGCGAGCAGCGCCGACCTGGCCCGCCGTGCGGTGGATGTGCAGGGAAAGCGCGCCGCTCCACTGCTCTTGTACCCGGTGTGGTGTGCGTTCGCGACGATGTTGTCCAGCCATGTCTGGTTTCTCAATCGAGGCTGAAGGGAATGATCCCGCTGATGAAACTGACCAAGCTTGCCGAGCAGATCATTGAATCCGTCGTAGCGGTGGTCGGCGTCCGGGTGGGAACCGAGGAGCCGAAATACACGCGCCGCCAGCTCACTGACACCGTCGAACTACGTAGCTACGGTCCGCGGATTGCTGCCGAGACGACGGTGATCGACGACGAAAATCGCGCTCGCAACATCGGCTTCCGGCGGTTGGCGGGTTACATCTTCGGCGCCAACCGCCGCAACGAGACGATCGCGATGACAGCGCCCGTGAGCCAGTATTCGACACGGGGCGGCCAACAGATCGCGATGACGGCACCAGTCGTTCAGACCGCTGCTCCTGATCGTGGCTTTGTGATCCGGTTCTTCATGCCGTCGAAGTGGACCATGGAGACCCTACCCACGCCCAACGATGATCAAGTCCGCTTGGTCACCGTGCCGCCCGAGACGGTGGCAGTGCTGCAATTCAGCGGAGACCGCAGCCCTAAGGCAGTTGCTGCCCGTACCGGCGAGCTCATGAAAGCGTTGCAGGACAACGGCATCAAGCCCACAGGAGAGGCTGATGCATGGTTCTACGACCCGCCGTGGACGCTGCCGTTCCGGCGTCGCAACGAGATCGCGATCCCGGTCGATCCGGGATCCGCACCAGCCTAGCCGGCCGCGATGGGACAGCTAACGGCGTCGCCGACCGACGAACATCGGGCTGCCCGACATCTTGCTGTTGCGACTGTGGCGTTCACGGTGCGCGGTGCCTGACCATGAGTGCCGTAGCGCCAACTAAACTTTCGTTCAATGTGGCGGTAGCGGCATCTGCCATCCGCGCCGGACAACTCGTGGTTCAGGGGGCGCGATGGGACGGAACGTAGGTCCATTCGTGGTGCTGGCGGGAATTCTCATCGTGGTGCTGGGCGTCTTGGTTTGGGCAGGTGGACTCTCTTGGTTCGGCCGCCTTCCAGGTGATATCCGGATCGAGCGCGGAAACGTGCGCATCTACATTCCGTTGATATCGATGCTGCTGATCTCGGTCGTGGCGACGATATTGCTCTCCGTCTTGCGGTATCTGTTCCGGCGGTGACGCCGGGGGCTGGTCGGTGGGGTTTGGCTTGATGAGTCATCGAGCCAACGACAAAGTGAATGCCGGGCCGTTGACCGGCGTCTCGTAAACAGCACTTATGACCCTCTACGGCAGGGCCTACCAGGCTGGCCGCCCGGACCCGATCATCGATGACCCGATGGCAATCAAGCTCGTCGAATCCATCGACTTCGACTTCGAAAAATTCGGACGCAAGGCCAGGAGATGGCGTTGCGCTCACTGGCTGTCGACCGGTGCGCAATCAGGTACCTCACCAAGCATCCCAAGGCGACGGTCGTCGCACTTGCAGAAGGCCTCCAAACGAGCTTCTGGCGTCTGAACAGCGCACTGCCAGACGCGCAATTCCATTGGGTGTCAATCGATCTGGCACCGGTCATCGAATTTCGACAGCGCCTGCTGCCGCATTCCGAGCGGATCACTCACCCGGCACAGTCCGCTCTCGACTACACCTGGATGATCAAGATCGACAGCAACAAAGGTGTATTCATCACCGCCGAGGGTCTGCTGATGTACTTACAACCCCAAGAGGCTATGGGACTGATCGCTGAGTGCGCCAAGCGGTTTCCCGGCGGACAGATGTTCTTTGACCTGCCGCCGACCATCGTCAAGAAGCTCGCACCGAAGGGGCTGCGTTCATCCAAGCGCTACCGGGTGCCGCCAATGCCGTTCAGCCTCTCGGTGCATCAACTGGCGGATCTGGCGAACACCATTCCCGGAATCCGGGCGGTGCACGACGTGCCGATGCCCAGAGGACGGAGCTTGTTCTTTAGGACCCTGTTCCCCGCGTTCTGGCAGTTCGCACCAACGAAGCCGTTCCGCGGCGCCTACACCTTGCTGGAATTCGGCTGACCGTCAGCAAGCGCAGGTGGGGCGGCGCGATGTGTCTTACCAGACACGTATCCAGTCGATGAGCATCTCCGCGGGATAGTTCCCGGGTCCGGGATCTCCGCCACCGGAACCGGCAACCGCAAGATTGAAGACCGGGAACACCGTGTAGCCAGGGTCGTTGAAGGGCCAATCCGGCAGCGAGTTCGCCGGAACATTGAAATATGGCTGCGCGCCGTCCACGTAGTCCTGCCAGAACCGCATCCCGGCGTCATCCCACTGGCATCGCCAGGTATGCCACCCGCTGTCCAGAGCGATGTTGTGAGTCTTCCATTCGGCGCCGTTTGATTTTGCGTGGACGGTGGTTGCCGAAGGCCAGTTGCCGTTGCCGTACCACTCGAGGATGTCAATTTCGCCGCGATCGTCATTACCCAGCCACCAGGAGGGCCAGCAGCCGGCAGTCAGGCAGTTGAGCTTTACTCGAGCTTCCCAGGTGTGGCCGATGCCTCCCCGCCACGGGCTTTGAACCTTGCCGCTGAAGTAGGTGTTGCCGTCTTTCGCGGCGTGAAGGACCAGGTTCGACTTGCCGTCGAGGAACACATTTCTGCGGTCGTCGCGGTACTGCCCGACGTTCTCCGGTCTCTCCCAATACGTCGGGTCTTTCATTGACTCGCGGGCTTGCGCCACCATCCACTTCGACGAATCGGGTGCTGACCCGGCCGGGCCGTCGAACTCGTCCTGGAAAATATAGGTCCCGGTTTGGCCACTGGGCGCGGTAGGCGGTGGCATCCGACCCGCGGGCGCATCCCGTCGGGATGGGTAAGCCCGGGCCTCAGGGACGGGCAGCGCAGCTGCCAGCACACTGATCCCTGTCGTCAACATCATGCGGCGGCGGTCCATCTCCGGCATAAGCAAGGGACGATAGCAGCCAACGACGTACGGAGTCGAAACAGGAATTGTGTCGGTGACTGTGGCTAGCATTTGGATCGCAGTCGGCCCAAACGGACGACGGCGCGGTAGTGGCTCGGGATTACGGCGAATTCACGGCTAATTCTCATGCTGACGGATGGTTTGGTCTCAGGATTGGCTGGGCATTCTGGATCACGAAGCGGTAACCACCGCTTTCGTGGGTTTGTAGCTGAGTTGGATTGCCTGGGAGGAGTTGACAATGGCGGCGAATGCGTCAGCGGCGATGGTTATTTTCGCGACGGTTATTTTCCTTCAGTCCTACCCGGCATGGGTCGCGGCTCAACGGCGTGCACGCGAGCGCAGCGAAGCGATGCGCCGCCATCCCTCGTTTATCGCCCGTCAGCGCGCTGCAACGTCGGGCGGCGACGTTGCCCCCGTAATCCGCGACTTCAAGGCGGACTCCAGCACCGACACACCGGCCTGAACGTTTCCGGGGGAATCGCGGTAAACACCGCCAGCAATGCCTGCTTCTCATCACTTGGGGGAAGTGAATGAAGCTGTGCCACAGCACGATAACTAATATGCCGACCTTATACCGGTAACCCCACATTCGGTCCCGCTGTATTCGCTCGTGTACTCAAGGGATGTATCCGCAGGGAGCGCGCGAATGCGCTAGCAGGGGTCTGCGTTGACCCGAACTGCCTTGGAACCTATTTACATCAGCCACAAGTCCTACTACCGTTTGTAGTAGACGATGTCGGGAGAAGCAGATGTCCAACGGCTCGGATCCAGTGCCAGCCCGCCGTTCCCTAACCGTGGCGGTGATCGCGTTCGGCGTGGCGTTTACCCTCCACGGGATCGATCACCTTCGGCGCGGGATGGCGGCATCGCCCCCATCAATCATGATTGGCGGGATGATCCAGGGGTTAATCGTGGTGGTCGCAGTCGTGCTGGTGTTACGCCAGCACCGATGGGCTTCCCAGGCTGCAATCGCCGTGGGTTTCGGCAGCGCGCTGCTGTTCGTCTATGCGCATCTGCTGCCCACGTTCCTACCGAGCTATCAAGACAGCTTCACGTCTGGACCGCGGATCAACGTCACATGGTTCTCGTGGCTGACGGCCGTCGCCGAGATCGGGGCCGGGCTGATACTTGGCTACGTTGGTTTGCAAGCGCGGGGGCGTGGGCCGGCTGCCAATGTGTCGGCCCTAAGCCGCCGCGAGAGCGTTTAGCCGAATTACCGACATGCGCTTGCAGCGAACCACCTTGCGGGGCAAGGTAACAACCAAGGCTGCACAACGACGAATACCTCGGCATAATTTCTGTGTGCCGCAAACACACAGAGCGAAGGCGCTCGCCAACCCAGCTCAGCCGCATAGCGCGCTTCTCCACGAGTTGGAGCGCTACATCGAGGCCCACAATCCCGACGTGACCGACGTCAACGTGGTGAGCGCGACGGACACGGGTCGGGCTGACACGAGCCATAAACCCGTGCGCCACTGGTACCAGGTCACGTACGAAGCGTGAGACTGCCACCCCTGTGCGATTCGTAGCAGCGTGATCACGGTGGTTCTCCGCATATGGCTGTTGCGGGCTGGTCCGTCAGCACTTGTCGGCCTTAAGCACCCGCCATTGCCGCGGTTAAGAGTCGGCCGCGAAGTCGAGCTAGCTGTACTGACCACGGACGTTCGTGACGGCCTGGTCAGGCGCGGCCACGGACACGGTTGAATGGAATTGGAAGCGTCTCGCCGCCTGGTGGGCATCGGCACACCCGAGGTGGGAGGCGGGGTTGACGGAAGCCACCGACAAACTGACCGAGCTGCCGCAGCTGCCGGCCGAACCTGGACAGCTCCGAATCGTAGGGACTTTCGTCCCTGTTTCGGGGTCATGGCGACCGCCAAGATGCAAGGCAGGCGGGATGGAATGGAGCGTTTGGTGGTATCGACCCGATTTCCTGTGCTGTTGAGAAGCGGTGGTTTCGCCCGGGAAGAGGCGTTTCGCGTCGTCTTCGTGGGGACCTTTCTAACGAGATGGTGTGGTTCGGCGACGTTCATCGAGTCAACCCTGCGTTCGGTCAGCCAGCACCTGCTGAGCGCCACCGTGTCATGGAAGGCTCGGGCAACGGACAATTCCTTCGCTCGGGCGATGTGTGGCGCGACGGGTCGAGCCACCTACGGCGCCCGGTCGGGGTTGGAACGGTCGTGAGTGCACCGGTCGAACTGCAGGGTTCGGTGCGCCCGGAAGATCTCGAGCGGCTCGTCGCGGGCGATCATCACGACCCACACCAAATACTGGGCCCGCACCTGCAGAAGGATGGCGATGGACAGGCTCATGTGGTGATCCGCAGCTGGTGCCCGGACGCGGTGGGGATGGCGGTGGCGACCGATGGGGCGTGGATCCAGATGCGTCGCATCCACGCCGCCGGTGTGTTCGCCGGCGTGCTGCAGGCAGATGCCGTGCCCGCCTACCGCCTCGAGTCGACCGACCGGAATGGTACGACGACGTGCTTCGACGATCCCTACAGCTGCTGGCCGACGCTGGGGGAGATGGACCTGCACCTGTTCGGCGAGGGTCGGCACGAGCGGCTGTGGCGGCACCTGGGCGCCATCGTCCGCGTCCACCAGGGGCTCTACGGGACGTCGTTTGCCGTCTGGGCCCCCAACGCCAGAAGCGTACGCGTCGTCGGGGACTTCAACGGCTGGGACGGCCGCATTCACCCGATGCGGGTGCTGGGCAGCTCAGGGGTCTGGGAGATCTTCCTGCCGGGAGTCGGCCCAGGGGCTCGCTACAAGTACGAGGTCGTCAACCAGGACGGGCACCTCAGCCTGCGGGCCGACCCGTTCGCGTTCGCCGCGGAGGTGCCGCCCGCCACAGCCAGCATCGTCACCCGCAGCACACACGACTGGCAGGACGCGCAGTGGATTGCCCACCAGGCCACCGTAGACCTCATGAGCGCCCCGATCTCGATCTATGAGTGCCATCTCGGATCGTGGCGGCGGACCCAAAACGACGACGGGTCGTGGCGGCCGCTGACCTACCGGGAGGCCGCCGAGATCCTCCCGCAGTACGTGGCCGATCTCGGATTCACGCACGTGGAGTTCCTTCCGCTGGCGCAGTATCCGTTCTCGGGCTCTTGGGGATACCAGGTGACCGGGTACTACGCGCCGGCGGCACAGTTCGGCAGCCCAGACGACTTCCGGTACCTGGTGGATCGGTTGCACCAGGCGGGGATCGGGGTGCTCGTCGACTGGGTGGCGGCCCACTTCCCGAAGGATGACTGGGCGCTGGCCCGGTTCGACGGCACAGCGCTGTACGAGCACGCCGACCCCCGACAGGGCGAGCACCCCGACTGGGGCACGCTGGTGTTCAACTACGCCCGCGACGAGATCCGCAACTTCCTGCTGGCCAACGCCTTGTATTGGATCGAGGAGTTCCACATAGACGGCCTACGGGTGGACGCGGTCGCCTCGATGCTCTACCTCGACTACTCCCGCTGCGAGGGCGAATGGGTGACCAATCGGTTCGGGGGCCGGGAGAACCTGGAGGCCATCAGCTTCCTCAAGGAAGTCAACGAGGTGGTCTACCGGCATTACCCGTGGGTGATGATGGTCGCCGAGGAGTCGACGTCCTGGCCGGCCGTGTCCCGCCCCACCTATCTGGGCGGCCTGGGGTTCGGGTTCAAGTGGAACATGGGGTGGATGAACGACACGCTCGTGTACTTTAGCAAGGATCCGGTCCATCGCCGGTTCCACCACCACGAGCTGACGTTCTCGTTGCTGTATGCGTTCCACGAGAACTTCATCCTGCCGCTCAGCCACGACGAGGTCGTCCACGGCAAGGGTTCGTTGCTGGCAAAGATGCCCGGGGACCGCTGGCAGCAGTTCGCGAACGTGCGGGCGCTGCTGGCGTGGATGTGGGCCCATCCCGGACGGCAGTTGCTGTTCATGGGCGGCGAGATCGCCCAAAACGACGAGTGGCGGTATGACACCAGCGTGGACTGGCACCTGCTGGCCTACCCCGAGCACGCCGGGGTCCAGCGCCTGGTCCGGCAACTCAACGCGGTGTACCGCGCCGAGCCCGCCCTGTGGGAGCAGGACTTCGACTGGCCGGGATTCCGCTGGATCGAGCCGAACGATGCCGACAACAGTGTGCTGTCGTTTATCCGGTTCCCGGCGACCGACCAGCGGGTCGTGGCGTGCGTCGCCAACCTCACCCCAGTGGTTCGGCACGACCATCGGGTCGGGCTCCCCGGGCCGGGTCGGTGGGTCGAGATCCTCAATACCGACGCCACCCAGTTCGGCGGCAGCGGCGTGACCGTCAGCGACGTCACCGCAGAGCCGATCGCCTGGAACGACCTGCAGCACTCGGCCTCCATGACGCTTCCCCCGTTGAGCGTCGTCTGGCTGGCACACGAGGGATAACACGGACAGGGCCCGTCCTGCCAAGCCGAACGGGCCCGCTGACGAGCAACAGGCCCGCGGCAGACGGTCACCGGCATCCGTGCGGTCTCAAAGGCCGTGGGCACGGCGTGCGCAGGATCGACTAGAGCTTGCTTGCGACGAAATCGGCTGCCTGGTTGGCCATGCCTGCCTGGATGTACGCAGTTGCGAGATGTTGGGGCCAATTGTCGCTCCAGGTGTGCGGGTCGGCCGGGTTGCAGACGGGATCCTCGCCGTGGCACAACTCGATGGTCCGGTCGTTGTAGATCGGGTTGAAGTTCGTGATCGGACCCACCCATCGACTTCCGTTGCCGAACAACGCCACGGCGGCGACGTGCTGATCGGTGCCCTCCGGGAGGGGGCTGTCGAAACCGAACGCGGAGATCGGCACCGCCAGCACCACGTCGGTGACGGCCGCGCCCAACGAGTAGCCGCCCAGGACCAGCCGGGTGTTCGGGCAGTTGTCGACCATGTACTGGATGTGGTGGCTCATGTCGTTGGCGCCGACGTCGACCTGCGTATCGGCGGGGTACTTCACGGCGTATACGCCGATGTTCTTATTCCCGGCCTTGGATTCGAGCGCGTTGATGAACGCATTGCCCAGGACGCCCGGCCCCGGTGGCTCCTGTCGGCCGCGGGCGAAGACGACCTGCACCTGTGGACAATTCGCCGCGGCGGCCGGCCGGGCGGCCCCCGGCATCCCGGACGGCAGCACTGCATCAGTCAACGTAAGCGCGGCTGCAATCACGACCGCCGCCAGGCCAACATCAACCCATTTGCGGGCTAGCAAAACACGCACAGCATGATGGTAAAGCGATCGCGCCGAAGCCGCAGGCCAGCTTGGAAGATCAGCCCGCGCCGGGGCGAGGGCGACAGTTCAACGCGTTACCCATCAGATCGGCCGGCTGGTGATAGGCAAGCAATACTAAAAGCGTTGCGCCACAACATTTCACGCAGTGATTAACACTGGTAACCCTGCATGTTTGGCAAAGCACGAGTGGGGGCCGGGTGGCTGTCCAAGCAAATCTCCTGCTGAGGCTGCCCAGCAAGCAGGTCGACCACTGTGTTGGTGCTACCAAGCCGACCGATAGGTTCAGCTCATGAGCCGCGCCGACGCCAATTCAGCCGAGCGCTTGTTTGCGCTGGCCGAGCAGGTGCGGGGTTTCATGCCGTCCGACGAGGGGCGCGCACTTTACGAGGCGGCGCTGCGCTACCTCGACGGCGGCGTCGGTGTCGAGGTCGGTACCTATTGCGGCAAATCCACCCTGCTGCTCGGCGCAGCGGCGCAACAAACCGAAAGCGTGCTCTACACGATCGACCATCACCACGGCTCCGAGGAACACCAGCCCGGCTGGGAATACCACGACGCCTCGTTGGTCGACGAGGTCACCGGGCTGTTCGACACACTGCCGACGTTTCGCCGCACGCTCGACGCCGCCGGGCTGGATGACCACGTCGTCGCCATCGTGGGCAAGTCAGCGATTGTGGCTCAGGCGTGGCGGTCGCCGCTGCAATTGTTGTTCATCGACGGCGGCCACTCCGAAGCCGCCGCTACGCAAGACTTCGATGGATGGGCGAAGTGGGTGACCGCCGGCGGCGCGCTCGTCATCCACGATGTGTTCCCAGACCCGAGGGACGGCGGGCGGTCGCCCTACTACATCTATTGCAGTGCAATCGATTCCGGTCAGTTCCGAGAGATTTCGGCCACTGGGTCGCTACGTGTGCTCGAACGTATCAGCGGCCGGACGGGAGAGCAGATCGACGTCAGCGGCCGGGCCCGCTAACCACGCATTCGCAATCAAAGTCGGTCTGCAGGCCCATCGGCAACTCGTCGCCGCGGAAGATCCCGGCGCCGGCAGTGGTGTCCGACAAGGCGTCGGCCGCCAAGATCATCGCGGCCCCGGTCCAGGTGGTGCGCTCTTCGGGCCACCGCTTTCCGTCCGCGAATACCAAACCCGTCCAGTACGAGCCGTCGTCTTCGCGCAGGTGCTGCATCGCGGCGAATTGCCGATGTGCAGCCGACCGGTGGCCGATGGCATCGAGCGCCATCACCAGTTCGCACGTTTCGGCGCCGGTCACCCAGGGCCGGTCGTCCACACAGCGAATGCCAAGACCGTCGACCACAAAGTCGTCCCAGCGCTGCTTGATTCGCGCGGTCGCCGCCGGGCCACGCAGCACGCTACCAAGGATCGGGTAGTACCAGTCCATCGAGTAGCGGTCTTTTTCACTGAACGCCTCCGGATGCGCGGCGATCGAGTGGCCCAGTCGGCCGAGTGCCAGTTCCCACTCCGGCTGGGGTTCCCCAATAAGAACGGCGAGCGCAAGGGCACACCGGATGCTGTGGAACACACTGGCGCACCCGGTCAGCAGCGCTTCTGAGAGAGACCCGGCTTCGCTTCGGGCCCAACAGATCTCGCCATAGCCAACTTGTAAGTCGATGACGAAATCGATCGCTTTTTGCACCACTGGCCACATCGCGGCCGCGAATGATTCGTCGCCGGTGACTAGCACGTGGTGCCACACACCGGTGGCAATGTAGGCACAAAAGTTGCTGTCGCTGTTGGCGTCTTCAATGCTCCCCGCGCGGAACTGGATGGGCCATGAACCGTCGGGTCGCTGGGTGCGACGGCTCCACTCGAGCGCGGCCCGCGCCGGCTCCAGCAGTCCGGCCACCGTGAGCGCCATTGCGCATTCGACGTGATCCCACGGATCAGTCTGACCTCCCTCAAACCATGGGATCGCGCCCGACGGTTCCTGGGCGGCAGCGATGGATAACGCGGTCTGGCGGCATTGCTCGGGACTAAGGATGCCCGGAACTGCTGGCGCGTTAAACCGAAGCAACTGAATACCCCAGCGCCGCCTCGTTTTCCGCCGCGTGCAACTTGGCAAAATACATCGCCACGCTTTTGCCTACCAGCGGATCAAGCAGTGACTCCGCTATCCGCGTTATCTTCGGCCGCTGCATCAGATCCCAGACCAGCAGTTTGTGGTACGCACTCACCGCAGGATGATCGGCATTCGAGACTCCGACAGCACACTTCAGCCACCAGAACGGCGAGTGCAGTGCATGCGCATGATGGGCGTGCGTCAATTCCATTCCGCCCCTTGCGATCTTGTCCCGCAATTCGCTGGCTCGGTAGATGCGCACGTGGCCGCCGTCGTTGCTGTGGTATTCGTCGGACAGCAGCCAGCACACCCGCTCGGGGAGCCATCGCGGCACGCTGACCGCCAGTGTGCCACCGACTTTGAGCACCCTGATCAGTTCGGCGATAGCGGCATCGTCTTGTGGCACGTGTTCCAGGATTTCGGAGGCGATGACGCAGTCAAATGTCTCGTCGGCGTAGGGCAAGCACAGTGCATCACCGAGAACCACCTTCGCTGACGCTGTCGCGGGCGCCTCACCCGTCTCGGCCATTGCACGCAGGATGGCGTCCACGGAACGCAGTTCGGACGCATCGCGGTCGAAGGCGACGACGTCGGCTCCGCGCCGATACGCTTCGAACGCATGCCGGCCGGCTCCACAACCCACGTCGATGACCGTGGTGGACGGCCCGATGCCCAGCCGGTCGAAATCGACTGTCAGCATCGCGCCTCGCCTTCGGTGGCGGCGTTGCGCGCGATCGCCCGCTCATAGACCCGCACGGTCTGAGCGGCCACGGCTTCCCAGCTGAACACATCGATTGCGCGTGCTCTGCCCGCCTTCCCCAGACTGCGGCGCTTTTCCGGCGAGTCGAGAAGCTCACCGAGCGCGCGGGTCAGCGCATTGACGTCGGCGGGCGGCACCAGCTCGGCGCAGGCACCATCGGTCCCCAAGACTTCCGGCAGTGCGCCCACCCGACTGGCGACGATCGGAGTACCGCTCGCCATGGCTTCCACCGCGGGCAGCGAAAACCCTTCGTAGAGCGACGGAATGCAGGCGACCTCGGCCGATGCGAACAAGGCGGCCAGCTCGGCATCGGAAAGCCCACTGGTGATGTGGACGATGTCCGAGATCCCCAGTTCGGCGATCAGCTTGTGGGTGGGACCGTTGGGTTCCACCTTGGCGACAAGCCGCAACTCGAGATCTCGGCTCGTGCGTAGCCTAGCGACCGCTTGAAGCAGAGTACGGACACCCTTCAGCGGGGTATCGGCGCTGGCGATCGCGATAACTCGGCCGGGTTGCCGTGGGCGCGACGCCGGCTTGAACAGATCGGTGTTAACCCCCAACGGCACCACGTGCAGTTGCTCAGGCGAGACGCCGAAGTCGGCGACGATGTCCGCGGCCGACGACGATGAGACCGTCAACAGGTCCGGGATCTGGCGCGCCACCTGTTGCTGCATGGTCGAGAATCCATACCAACGGTGCACCAACGGTTTTCGCCACCACCGTGCGGCGGCGAGATCGAGCACCCGGTCACGGGTGATGGGGTGGTGGACGGTGGCCACCACCGGCAGCCCCGTGCCGGCGATAGCGAGCAATCCCGTTCCCAGGCTCTGGTTGTCGTGGACGACGTCAAAATCGGCCGCCCGGTCGGCCAGCAGCCGGGCGACCCGCAACGTGAACGTCCGTGGTTCGGGAAAGCCCGCGGTCCACACGGTGAACAGTTCTAACAGGTCGATTGAGTCGCGAATCTCGCTCGGCCACGGCACCCGGAAGGGGTCGGGCTCGCGGTACAGGTCGAGGCTTGGCACCTTGGTCAACCGCACCCGCGGATCGAGCAGCTCCGGATACGGCTGGCCGGAAAACACCTCGACGTCATGACCGAGTTCCACCAGACCGTGGCTGAGATGGCGCACGTAGACGCCCTGTCCGCCGCAATGGGTCTTACTACGGTAGGACAGCAGGGCAATTCGCATGCTCAACTCTTATCCGCCGATGAACGACCGCGGACGGGCGCCCCCCAATCCATCGCCATCAACGCGCTCGCGAGCTCCGTGACAGCAAACTGGACATGTGTCCGGACTATAGTTCGATCAGCTAATCGACGCAACGCGCGACCAGCGGCCCGCCATATTCGCCCGCCGTATCCGTCCAATGGGAGACGCCAAAAGCGGCTGGCAGCAACACCTCCCGGACTCTCACGCGCGGTCGTTGCGCACTGCCTGGACAGGCCACCGGCCGGGCACGCCCTTCAGGTCATGGCTGCCGCGGTCGTCGAACGTGATCCTCGACCCAAGTACCAGCGGTGGGATCGCGCCGGAGACAAGCACCTCGCCGGGCCCCGCGAGTCCCATAATGCGCGCGGCGATGTGCACCGCGATGCCGTGCACATCGCCGCCGGCCATCTCCACCTCGCCGGTGTGCAGTCCGGCGCGGACGGAAAGGCCGAGGTCCTGCACCGCGTCGCGGATCGCGCATGCGTAGTTGATCGCCCGCGCCGGCTCGTCGAAGGTCGCGAGCACGCCGTCGCCGGTGAATTTGACGACTGCGCCACGCGCGTTGGCCACATGCCGCTCGACGACACGGTTGTGCGCGCTGAGCGCGGCCGTCCAGGCTTCGTCGCCGAGGATCGCGGCCCGCTCGGTTGATGCGACGATGTCGGTGAACAACACGGTCGCCAGGACGCGGTTTGTCGACGTGGTGGCCCGTTCCCCGGTGAGAAATGCCTCAATCTCGTCGAGCACCCTGTCGGAGTCGCCGGCAAACCACACATTGTCGTCTCCGTCGAGCTCGACCAATCGCGCGTGCGGGATGCGTTCGGCGATATAGCGGGCGTGGCCGCCGAACACGTGGCGATCACCGCGGCGGTGCAGCACCAGTTTGTCGGCGCCTGAATGCTTTCGAGTGCGGGCCGGACATCGGTCCGGAGGTACAGGTCGAAGATGGCTTTGAAGTACCCTGGGCCGCCGGCCAGGCGCTCGCCGCGAGCCCACCATCGCCGCTTCCCGGCATCGCCAGCCCAGCTCAGGGCCAAGTTGTCCACGACAGCACCGGTCCCGACGATGTCGCCGAAGACGTCGACATACCGGGTGAAGGTCGGCTCGGGCATCCCGCACGGATAGTCGACGGCTCGGAGAAAGCGCGCGAATGGGCTCCAGAGCACCAACGAGCGCACGCGCTGGGGATGGAATGCGGCCAGGAGCATGACGGGAAGCGCCGACTCCGCCATCGCGAAGACTGATGCACACTCGCTCCCCACAGCGTCGAGCACCGCAACCAGCCCGTCCGTCCAAGACTGCATCGCCGGACGGTCCTGAATTGGCACCGCATCTGAGCTTCCCACCCCGAGCAGGTCGGTCATGATCAGACGGCTGAACGACGCCAGCCGACGGAGCTGGCGAGCGACAGTGGGCTCGTCCCACAGCAAGTCGATAGGGAACGGGCCAGTAGGGACGAAGAGCAGATCCGGGCCGCGGTCACCAACGATTTGGTACGCGAGGTGGACGTCGCCGTCCCGCGCGTAGACGGTCTCGGGGATGTCCGCCACAGAACGAGCATGCCACTTGAATCCGGCAGGGATCTTCGGACTCGCTAGGCCCAGCTAGTGGGAGGAGCCATTCGTCCGGACGGCGCGCAACAGCCCTCGTCGCAGTCGTCCTGTGGGTCGTCAAGTGCCCAACCCGCAAACCCGATTTTGTTACCATCGCGCGGTGCACGATTCGGCTGCGCCATGTGGACGCGGCGGACTGCGATCTGTTTCCAGACGCGACGTCCTTAAATACGCTTTCTCACCCCTTCTGCTCAACCTGGGGACGGTAGCTGCCACGCTCGACGGGCAGAAAGCGGCAGCCGCAAGCACCAGGCTGATCGATTTCGCAGAGCGGAGGATCCCGCCGGAAGAGATCAAATCGGCGGGCTATGACGGAGTAGTGAATTACGTGTCCGAGTCGCGGCCGGGCGCAAACTTCGAGGCAAAGCCCATCACCCGTGAGTACGCGGACGCACTACGCGCAGCGGGTCTTCAAATCGTCAGCAATTACCAGTACGGCAAGCCCGGTTGGTCCACCCCGTCGGATTTCACCCGCGGGTACAACGGCGGCGTAGCAGACGCTCAGACAGCCCTGCGGCTGCACGCTGCAGCCGGCGGCGGGAATTCGGCTCCGATCTTCTTCAGTGTCGATGACGATATCGACCTCAACACCTGGAATGGTCCTGCTGTCGACTGGTTTCGCGGAATCAACTCGGTACTGGGCGTGGGCCGCACTGGCATCTATGGGCACTCCAAGGCGTGTGCGTGGGCGATCCGAGACGGCGTAATAGGGAACTCAACCAGTGCAGGGCACCGGTGGGCATGGCAAACGAAGTCGTGGTCGCATGGGGAGCGCGAGCCCATGGCGGTGCTTTATCAGGCGGTGGTCAACACCCCGTCGAGCCCGGGTCCGCTCCTGGGCGGCATAAACGTGGATGTGGACGAAGTCCTCGCGGCCGATTTCGGACAGTGGGATTTCGATCGATGACCTGGCCCTACGACTTTGGCTTTCTGACAACGTCCCCGCTGTAGGAATCCGCTATCACATGCCCAGATCGCACCGAACTGTCGGTGTTCGTCTCGGGTGTCGTCGAGGCGATGAAGTGCTCCCGGTGTGCCCAGTTGTCGGCCCAGGCTTGGAGTGGTTTTAATGCAGCCATTAGTGACAGCCCTTGATCGGTTAGGCGATAGCCGCCGTCGGAGTGGTCCACGATGTGCAGCGCTCGTAGTTCCTTGAGGCGGGCATTGAGCGAACCGGGATTCATCTCGGATGCCGCTTGAAGGGCGCGGAAGGTCAACGGATTGACGCGCAATTCCCACAAGACTCGCAGTGCGCCGCGTCGGCCCAGGGCATCGAGGGCGACCATGATCGGCCGTCCAGAGGTCGATCCCCGTACTGGCGACCCGATCCGCGGAGCTGCCATGCTTCACATTTTGTAGCATCGCGGCGTAGAGTGCCAGCATGGATCGCTATAAAAACCGTAGCGCACGTATCGCGCCTGCTCCGCCGCCCTTGCCCGCCGAGATCCAGCAGGCCATCGACGGCGTCATGCGCGGCAAACCTCCGCTAGTGCTGTTCACCACGTTGGCCCGCGACCGCCGATTGTTCTTCAAATTCTTCAATTCTGGTCTGCTCGACCGGGGACACCTGACAATCCGTCAGCGCGAGATCGTCATTGACAGGGTCACCGCGTCCTGCGGCGCCGAGTACGAGTGGGGAGTGCATGTGAGCACTTTCGCGGCCAAGGCGGGCCTAACCGGGGACCAGATCGCATCGCTGACAACCGGGGGGCCAGAGGATGCGTGCTGGGATGACGCGGATCGCATCCTGATCAGATTCTGCGACAGCCTGCACCGCAGCTGCACGGTCGACGACGACCTCTGGGCACAGTTGACCACGTACCACAGCGACGAGGCCATCCTGGAGCTACTGATGCTCGCTGGTACCTATAGGACGGTCAGCTATCTCGTGAATTCGCTGCACCTGCCACTCGAACACGGCGCCCGGACTTTCTCGACATAAGCGTCCCGATCCGCTCCAGCCAATACGTTCAACCATCCTCGGGCCCAGATTATCGGCCGGACTACCTGGATAGCGAAAGGTGTTGCAGCACCACGTAATGATCACAACCGGAACAGATTGATCGAATCTGAACCCGACGACGCTGCATCAACCCAGCCCGGACGTGAAGCCATGAGTTCGCCCGCTGTCACACCTGACGCCAGGACGGCTGCGTGGGGTCGACTAGCTGTATGTCGACGGGGCCAAGCCCGAAGATAGCGATTACGGCCGGGTCGGGCTGGTTTGCCGGGACGCCATCACAGTGGGGGGTACGCGCGGTCCGCTTGACATAGCCGCCCGGACCGACCGGAACCGCGTCCTGCGGCTGAAAATCATGCCCGCTGTTGACAAACCATGTGCCGAACACCACCACCTGAATCCGGTCGGTTGCATAAGTATGGGGTGCGCTGAACCAGCCCGGATTCCATTTCATCAGATTTGCGGTGTGGAAACCCCCGGCTTTAGCCGGGGGAGGAAACGCCGCCTCTCTCCTTTCGAGGAGTTGTCGGTGGTGCTGGTTACGTTGTTGCTGTGTGCAGGTTCCGGTTGCTTCCCAGTGCTGAGCAGGCGGCAGCGTTGGCCGAGCACTGTCGCCACGCCCGGTTTGTGTGGAATCTGGCCGTGGAGCAGCAGCAGCAGCACTGGCAGCCAGGCCGCCAAGCGCCTGGCTACAACGAGCAGTGTGCTCAGTTGACTGCGGCCCGCGCCGAATACGACTGGCTGGCAGCCGGGTCGCAGACCGTGCAGCAGCAGGCGTTGCGGGACTTTGCGCAAGCGATGCGGAACTTTTTCAACGGCACCCATCGTCGCCCGACGTGGCGTAAGGCCGGTAGATATGAAGGATTCCGGCAAGTCGGTGTCAAACCGCGCCACATTAAGCGGCTGAGTCGCCGCTCCGGGCAGGTGTGGGTGCCCAAGGTCGGTTGGGTGCGGTTCCGGTGGACTCGCAACATACCCGACACGGTGAAGTCCTACCGAGTCAGTCTGGGTCGGTCTGGGCGTTGGCACATCGCTTTTGCTGCCATCCCTGAACCCATTCCGGGACCCGATGATGGCAGCGTGGTTGGTGTTGATCGCGGTGTGACGGTGTCGGCTGCGCTGTCCACCGGGGAGCTGCTGCATGCCCCTGCCCTGAGCGCTGCCGAAACCGAGCGGCTGCGCCGATTGCAGCGGCGTCTGGCTCGGGCGCGACGGGGATCTCACCGGCGAGGACGAACGAAGCTGGCCATCGCGAGATTGAAAGCGCGTGAAGCCGACCGGCGGCGTGACTGGGTGGAGAAGACCACCACCGATGTCGCGCGTCGGTTCGACACCATCCGCGTCGAGGACTTGAATGTGCGGGCCATGATCAAGTCGGCGCGCGGCACTCGTGGATGCCCGGGCACCAACGTCGCGCAGAAACGGGGCCTTAACCGTGAGATCAGCCGCCAAGGGTGGGGACTGCTGGTTGCCCGGTTGAAGCACAAGGCTCTGGGCCGGCTTGAACTTGTCCCAGCAGCGTACACGTCACAACGATGCTCTTATTGCGGGCATGTCGCGCCTGAAAGCCGCAAGAGTCAAGTGGTTTTCGAGTGCGTAGCCTGCGGTGCGGGGCCGTGCAACGCTGACGTGAACGCCGCACGCAATATCGCCGCCGGACGGGCGGTGACAGCACGGGGAGACCTCGGCACTAGCCGGTCTGCGAACCGTGAACCTCAACTCTGTTCTCCTGCTGCGTAGCTGCGACGGGGTTGGAATCCCCCGCCTTTAGGCGGGGGAGGACGTCAACATGACCAGATAGGGCCCCGGTTGGTTGAAATCTCCGTAGAGCATGGCCATTTCGCCGCTGCGCGGCGGCAGATTGCCCCATGGCTGGAAGGCGATTTGGTCGTATGGCTGGACGAATGTTTCGCCTGGATCCGGGCCCGTTTTGGGGGTCGGCGCTAGCTTGATGTCTCCGCTATTGCCTGTCTTGCCCGTCTTGTCAGTGGCGGCGATCGCCGCAAGCAACAGTGGCGCTGCCATGAGCAGCGATCGCCGGTTCGATTCCATATCGCCCATCACATGCCTCCCAGTACCTGCCCGGCTCAACGATATTCGAAAGACTCAGCCCGATTTCTGATAGACGAGCCAGCGCAACTCGATCGGGGACTCCTCACGCTCGACGTCGAACACGTCCAGGCCACTGGCCCATCCGCCGAACCAGGCGGTGGGCGGCCAAGCGCCTTCAGGCAAGTGGGTTTTCTCGTACTCGTAGACGGAGTCGTCGGCGACGAGCTCAAAAGGTAGCTGAGCGGCCGCACCCGTCATTTCGTCCCGAGTGAAGATCGTGCTGTTGCACTGCTGCCCGAGTTCCCGGGCGGCGTTGTCCGGCGTGTAGCCCGGGCGCGCCAAGAAGGCGTTAAGTACCAAACGTCCGCCCGGAGCCAGGCAATCCGCGGCGAGTTCAAACATGCCGCGCAGCTCCTGCGTCGTCCGGAAGTCGGGTACCACCTCGGAGAGCACGATCAGCTGATAGTCTCCGCGAACACCCTCCATGGCCGTAAAGACATCGCTCTGGATGACACGAACGTCGAGTGAATCCCGTTCGGCCTCCGAACGAATGATCTCGGCGAACTTCGGGGCCATCTCGACCGCATCGACCGGGTGGCCGCGTCGGGCCAGGGCCAGGGCGTTGCGCCCAGTTCCGGCGCCGACGTCGAGCACCCGATAGGACCTGGGATCGTCTGCTTCCTCAGCCAGAGCCCATACACGCGCGTCCGGTGCGGTGCCGAACAGCGGTCCCTCCCGGGTGGCAACCCAGTGCTCGTATTCGACGTCGATCGTCGACACTTCGGCTTTGACGCGATAGTTCAACATCGTGCCGAAGGGAGCGTGGAACGAGATGACAATGTTCGAACGTGAGGACGCCTTGAAGGCTTTCGCCAATTCGCGCTGCAGCACGGTCTTGAGCTGAGCGGATTGTTCGGCCGTGTACTGAACCCCCACGCCGGCGAAGATGTTTTCACACATCTTGACGTACTCGTCGACCAAGCTCGGAACGGCCGGCAGCGTGACCTGGCCCTCGGCCACCGCTCGGCGATGCAACCGCCTGGCCATCGCTTCGCGCAGCATCGACGGATTGAACGATCTGGGGGGTGGATCCTCCACCAGACTCTTCTACAGGACCCAGCCCGCTTTGCACCAGCGATCGCACGATCGGGCGAGAACAGAGGATGCGCTGAAAGTCATGCACCAGATGTACTTCACTGCTCGCCGCGCAGTGGCAGCGATCCAATCAAGCCACGCCGAGGCAAGTCGGCCCGAGGTGGTCGGCGCCGATTACTCCGGCGGCCCGCCTTCGCCGATCAGCCAAAGCGCCCCAGACGGGCGGTGTCTTCCAGGAGATCGGCGGCGCTGGCAATGCTTTCGGCGGGTGTGGTCATCTGGGTGGCGACCTCACGGGCTCGAGTGACGTATTGCGGAGTGAGGATGGAGCATAGGTCCGCCACCAGTGATTCCTGGGTGGTGGTCGAAAACTGGCGGCCTGAGCCGACTTTCAGCCGTTCTACGGCAGCTGCCCAGATCGGCTGATCGAGCCAGAGCCAGAGGATCAACGTGGGGATTCCAGCCCGCATGCCTGCGGCTGTGGTGCCGGCGCCCCCATGGTGGACGACCGCGCGGCAAGCGGGAAAGGTGGCCGCGTGGTTCACCGCGCCCACAACCTTTACCTGGTCGAAATGCGGGATGTGGGCGAAGTCATTCGGGCCGGTGCAAATCAACGCCCGCTCGCCTAACTGGGCGCAGGCCGCGCTGATCATAGCGACCGTGTCAGCGGGATATGAGACCGGCGTACTGCCAAAGCCGAAGTAGATCGGCGGCGTTCCCGCAGCAATCCACGACAAGACCTCGTCGTCGGCATCGGTCGGCAACTCGAGCGTCAGCGCGCCGACGAAGGGCCGTCGGCCGGCCCATTCCGCCCATTCGGCTGCCAGTCCGGGCAAGCAGAGCGCGTCGTAGGCCTGGATCTCCAGCGCTCCACGTTCCAACGAGGGTCCGGTTGCCTCCGGTAGGCCTAGGGCGCGGCGCTGGGCGTCTGCAGCCTCCTTCGTCATGTGCGAATACAGCAACCCAGATGACAAAACCTGCGCTGGGAAGAAGTGCAGCGCAGCCAGCGGAATGCCGTAATACTCCGCGACGTTGGCGGCAAGCCCCTGCTCGTTCATGCCCGCCAAGAGCAGGTCGGCCCCTTGTGCCAGCGACGTCAGCGTCGCGCTTTTCTCCGCCCAGACCCGGGTAACACGCCCCATAACTTCGGGCAACGCGCTGATCGGATTCTGAACGCGGCGAACGAAATCCGCGGCCGCGTTCATCTGCTCCCGCGTGTCCGGCCCGTAGGCGACCGCAGCAAGCCCCGCCGACTCGACGAAGCCAAGCATGTTAGGCGGGACCGCCATGCGCACGTCGTGACCTCGGCGCAGCAGCTCCCGACCGACCGCGATGCAGGGCTCGACATCGCCCCGGCTTCCGTAACCTGCCAGCACAAATCTCATCGGCGGAACCTAACTCGCGGTGATGCCTCAGGTCCGAGCTCGAACCATATTCAATTGCGTTGTATTCGGTCGCGTTGCCACCGGCCGGGGCGTTCGACCGAGGCCAGACGTCTCGACGCTATCCCGTATCGGGAGCGTGGCTCGGTGACCACCGCCACGAGGAATACGGCGCACTCACGTTGTCATCCGCCGCATGCGGGGTTTCGCCATATTCATCGTGGCGGGCCGTGCCTGCAAACGTCTGAGGCCGAGAGCTGAGAAGTCGGCTCGGCGCGTCATCGGCCATCTGTGATCGCCGTGACATCTAGCAGAGGTTAGTAGTAGAGGTGCGATTGTTTGCTGGCCCGGTTCTGGCTGCGCCGCCCAGTAGACGGTTACCGAAGCCGCCAACGCCTGGCGGCCGATTAGACCGATCGGAGAAGGTGATATGGATTTCGCATTGCTGCGGCCGGAAATTAACTTTGCGCGGATGTATGCCGGCCCTGGCTCGGGACCGATGCTGGCCGCTGCGGCGACTTCGGACGGGCCGGCTGCCGAGCTGCATTCGTCGGCGAGCTCGTATCAATCGGTGATCTCGGCACTGACTGCTGGGCCCTGGGTGGGCCCGTCAGCGGTGTCGATGGCTGCCGCGGCAGCCCCCTTATGTGGCGTGGATGAGCACCACCGCCACGCAGGCCGAGGAGACGGCGAGCCAGGCCAAAGCGGCCGCCGCCTATGAGACGGCGTTCGCGGAAACAGTGCCGCCGCCAGTGATCGCGGCCAACCGCAGCCTGCTGATGGCGCTGGTGGCGACGAATATCTTTGAGCAGAACACCGCGGCGATAGCGACCACCGAGGCACAGTACGCCGAGATGTGGGCCCAAGATGCCGCGGCGATGTACGGCTACGCGGGTTCGTCAGCATCCGCGACAACACTGACGCCGTTCACCCCACCACCGCAGACCACCAATCCGGGCCGGTCGGTCGGCCAAGCCGCCGCGGTCGGCCAAGCCACCGGCACCTCCGGCGGCAACGTGCAACGCACCGTCTCGAGTGTCCAACAAACGTTCTCCACGGTGCCCAACACACTGCAGAGCCTCGCCACGGTGGCGCCAGCAGCCGCGGCGGACCCCCCGGACCCGCTGAGCACGTTGAGCGACCTGCTTTCAATCTTTCTCGACGCACCAGGCAACCTGGCTGGACTTGGTGTGGACACACCATTTTCGATCTTTAGTTATCCCCCCGACCTTGCCAGTTATCTGATTGGGTTGCACACCGATGACATCCTTAGCGGCTGGGCGGGAATCCAGGCCTGGCCGGAGGAGGGCCCGGCTGCCCCAACGCCATTTCCGGTGATCACGAACCTGGGCGCGTCGACGGTGTCGGCGGGCCTGGGCGAGGCGAACACGGTCGGGGCACTGTCGGTGCCGCCGGGCTGGGCTGCTGCGGCCCCGCAGATACGCCCTCTCGCAGTGGCATTGCCGGCCACCAGCCGTCGGCGCCGCCGCAGAGGTCTCCGCCGGTGGCGCCGGAAGCCTGTTCAGCCAGATGGCTGTGGCGAGTATGGCCGGTCGGGCGATGGCCGGTACTGGTGGCTTGGGCCGCCGGGAGCGGGTCGGGGCGACTAGGCATGAGCCGACGGCACCGCCGCAAGGTTCGGCAGGCGGCCCGATCACGAGCATCGCTGCCGAGCTACGTGAACTGGCCTCCCTGCGCGACTCGGGAATCCTTATCGACGAGGAATTCAGCGAGCAGAAACGGCGCCTGCTCCCTCAGTGACCCCAGGCCAAATTATCGGCCAGGGCAGCAGCTGCCAATTGAATCATCTGATGAACTATGTAACCGAGGAGGAGTCGATCGTCGTTACTGCCGCAACGAGCTGAGCACCGGACCCGGGTAACACGATGAACGAAGGTGCGATTGTGCATTTGGGTGATCAGAAATTCGTGTCTGTGACGACTTTCAAGCGCAACGGGGACGCCGTCGCCTCACCGATGTGGATCGTCCGCGATGGTGAGCAGCTGTTGGTGTGGACACCGGCTGACGCTTGGAAAGTCAAGCGGATCCGACACGATCCCCGCGTCACACTCACGGCCTGCGGCCGAACGGGGAAGGTGCAGCCCGGTCAGCCCACCTTCGACGGGACAGCCGAGGTGATCACCGACCCCGGAGAGGTCGCCCGAGCCGAATCACTCATTAAGCACAAGTATCGCATGGAGTTTCGGGTCGTCACACTCATCGAAACCATTGCAGCCCGTGGCCGCAAACCACGGGTCCTGCTGCGTATCACGCTTTGACGTGCTCCCCGGCATGAATGCCGGGGATTCCCGTGCGGCTACGCCGCGGTGGGGGTGCTTCCTGTTTCATCGCCCCGAACCTCCCGACGACGGGGAGGACTTACCGAGGCTCCACAGGCGTTTAGTCTCTCCGCCCGCCCGGCGGCGAGAATGATCTTCGCGGCGTTGTGGGCGCGGTCGTGGACTGCCCGGCAAGCCGGACACGTCCACGACCTGACGTGTAGTGGCAACTCGTCGAGGACGTGCCCGCACCCAGGTGTGGAGCAGGTCTTGCTGGATGCCAGCCACCGCGACACCGTATGCACGGTGCGCTCGTAGCGGTTGGCTTTCTCGGCGATGATCCGAACGAACTGTCCCCACCCCGCATCGGAGATCGCTTGTGCGAGGCAACGGTTCGCGACCATGCCCACGATGTTGAGGTCTTCGACGTGGATCACTTGGTTCTCGCGAACCAACGCCAAAGCCTGCTTGTGGTGATAGTCCCGCCGCGCCCTCGCGACCTTGCCGTGCGCGATGGCGACCGTGCGCCGCGTCTTGTCCCTGTTGGCCGATCCCTTCTGCCGGCGGGATTTCTCCCGCTCTGATCGCCGCAGCTTGCGCAGCTTGCGGCCCAAGTACTTCGGATTTTGAATCTGCGTGCGCGCCCCATCCGTGGTGGCAACGGTCGCTAACCGAGTGATGCCCACATCAACCCCGGCCTCCCGACCCACCACCGGCAGCGGGGCCGGCGCCACGTCGACGACGAAACTCGCGTAAAAGTGCCCGTCGGGTTCGCGGATGACCGTGACCGACGATGGCTCGCCCGGCAGCTCGCGCGACCACCGCACCCGAACCTGGCCCACCTTCGCCACAAACAACCACCCATTGCCACGGATGCTGAATCCGTTGCGGGTGAGCCGAAACGACTGCCGGTGATCCTTGCGCGATTTCATACGCGGCCGACCGAGTTGGCGGCCCTTGCGTCTCCCCGTGTGGGAGTCGAAGAAGCTTCGCCACGCCCGGCGCGAGTCGTTGACCGACTGCACCAACGCCACGCTGGGCACCTCGGTAAGCCAGCCACGCTCGGCGGTCTTCTTGGCTTGGGTGATCACCTGGCGCTGCATCTCGCTGTCGGACAGTTTCACCCCGGCCCGGTATGCCTCAACGCGGACCCGGAGCGCATCGTTGAACACCACCCGCCAGCATCCGAACACCCGCGCCAGCATCTGCTGCTGGGCACATGTCGGTTCGATGCGGTACCGGTAACGCATCTGCACACCACAACCGTAAGGCCGACCACTGACAACCCCGACCTATCGCCGCGCCCGGCACAGCGTGTCGGCGCTGCACGCGCACCTGGTGTCCGTGACCAAATACCGCCGGCCGGTGTTCACCGACGCGATGCTCACGTTCTGCGAGCACCATGCGCGCCGTGCGCGCCGAACACGACGCCGACCTGGTCGAGTTCAATGGCGAGGCCGACCATGTGCACCTGCTCGTGACCTACCCGCCCACCCTGGCGATCTCGGCGCTGGTGCAGCGGCTCAAGGGCCGCACCGCCTATGCCGTGCGCCGCGAATTCACCGGCCGCTGCGTCCGGGCACGCATGCGCGGACACCTCTGGTCGCCGTCCTACTTCGCCGTCTCCTGCGCGGGCGCACCGCTGTCGATCATCAAGCAATACCTCGACGGCCAAGCACGCCCCTCTAAGCGCCGGGCTCCGCCCGGCGACAGACGGGATGCGCTAACCCCGGGCTCAAGCCCGAGCCTTGCGCGCAAGAAAGTTCCGGTCAAATCCTGTCTGACCGACTTTGGGAACATCGCGGCGATCTCGGTCGCCGACAGTTCAGATGAAATCGCTTACCTGGGTGTATTTTTCGCGCCCAGCCGCATCGTAGGCGAGCGGGAACCGCCACCCACGCTAATACTCCGGCTTCCTCAACGACCCGATGAGGTTTGGATTGGGGGGTGTGCGCATACTGTTTTCAACTGACAGTGTGCGGTGTCGCTGAGTGGGGAAGTGCAGTGGAGGAGCCGACGGCCCTTGAAGGGCTCGCTGGGGTGCAGATGCGGGTGGAGAGTTTGCGCCGCTACCCGGTGAAGTCGATGCTCGGCGAAACCGTGAACAGCCTGTTCGTCGACGAACGCGGCGCCGAAGGAGACCGGCGGCTGGCACTTGTCGACCCCGTGACGGGGCATGTGGCTAGCGCCAAACAGGCCCGGCTATGGCGTGGACTACTGAAGTGCACTGCCAGCGGAGACATCGGACGGGTAAGCATCGGACTGCCCGACGGAACAAACCTTGCGGCCGATGACCCTGGCGTCAATGAAGTGCTCTCGCGGCTGTTGGGACGGCCGGTCCGGCTGATCAGTCAGCGACCGGACGGCGCAACGCTGGAACGCCCGGACCCGGAGAAGCTGCTCGAGCTCGGCGTGGACGCCGAGGTCGATGGCCGCATCCTGGTGATTGGCCAGGCGACCCCAGGCGACTCGTTTACCGATGATGCCCCACTGCACGCGATCACCACGGCCACCCTTGAGCACATCGGCGTCGAGGCACTGCGCTACCGACCGAACCTGGTGATCGCGACGCCAGCCGGCTACCCGCCATATGCCGAAAATGATTGGCTGGGAAGGGAATTGGCTGTCGGAGAGGCGCGACTGCGCGTCCTGATGGCCACATCCCGGTGCGTGGTGCCCACGCTTGAGCACGGGTCACTACCGCGAGCTCCCCACGCGCTTCGCACGCCCGCGGCCGAAAATCGTTTGCAGGCAGGCGGTTCCGGAGCGCAGCCCTGTGCAGGGGTGTACCTCGAGGTAGTGGCCGAGGGCGTCATCCGCGTTGGTGACCGGGTCACCATGGTTCGATAACGGGCACTGTCATTTCCATGGGTGTGCCGAACCAGCCGGAGAGCGCTTCTAGCAGCGCAAGCGCGGCGGTGTCAGTGGGTTCGTCGATCGATCCGGCAGCAGTGGTTGAGAGGATGTCATGAAGATCATCGGTTTCGAGGAGCACTACATGCTTCCGGCTATAGCTGAAGCGAATCCAAACAGTCCCCACAAATTGTTCGACGCGATGAGGAACGGACGCTTCGGCGACACGGACCCGCAGAGCGGGTGGCCAGCAGGCATCTGTGATCTGGGGGAGGGTCGGATTGCCGCTATGGACGCGGCCGGTATCGATGTGCAGATCCTCTCCAACGTTCCAGGCGCAGAGGCCGTGGAGCCTTCGCTGGCGGTGGAGCTGACCAGACAAGCCAACGACGCCGTGGCAGCTGCGGTCGCTCGACATCCCGACCGGTTCCGCGGTTTTGCCACCCTGCCGATGCGCGACCCGGCGGCTGCAGCGCGTGAGCTCGAGCACACCGTGCGCGACCGGGGGTTCGTGGGCGCGCTGGTCAATGGTCACATCAACGGCCGTTACCTTGACGACAAGTTCTTTTGGCCAGTGTTCGAATCCGCCGAGGCGCTGGGCGTGCCGATCTACCTGCACCCCACCGTGCCGCCGCAGCCGGTGATCGACGCCTACTACAGCGGCTTCGCCCCGGCTGTGTCGGCCATGTTGTCAATCGCGGGGGTCGGCTGGCACATCGACACCGGGATCCACTGCATCCGGTTGATCCTGGGCGGGGTGTTCGATCAGTTCCCCAGGCTGCAGATCATCGTGGGCCACCAGTTCGAGGCACTGAGTTGGATGGCGTGGCGCATGGACTACTCGTTTCCGTTGGACAGCAGCGGTGGCCTCAAACGCACCATCAAGGAATACCTTCGAGAGAACTTCTATGGCGGCATCCTGGCCGGCGAGTATGCGCACCAACTCCCTGGCGCGATGGATAGCAGTTGGAGTCTGTCCTTCAACGCCTATCAGGCCATGGTGAATGTGATTGGCATCGACCGCATTGTGTTCACCACCGATTATCCGTTCGGCAACATGAAGGCCGCGCGGCAATTCTTTGATCAGATGGCCATCAACCCCGCCGATAAGGAAAAGATCGCCCACCTCAACGCCGAGCGCCTGCTTGGGCTCTGAGTCAGCGACCATTCCAGCCATCTGACGCGGCAAAGAGGCCCCAGGCTTAGTCTATTTTTCATATTTGCGCCCTCCAGATGCTCACACTGGCGGCATCGTCAACGCCGACAAGAAAGGACGGGCAAAATGTCTTCACCTCGCCGGCTGGCCACACTCACCATCCCCGTGATGGTTGGCGCTGCACTGATATCTAGCACGGCGGTTGCGATGGCCGACGCCACTGATGACGCATTCATCGCTCAAATGCAAAAGCTCGGCTTCACTTGGCCGGCGGGAGATGACTCCTCAATCATCGCGATGGGGCACCAAATCTGCGCCGATCGCGTGGCTGGCAAAACGCCAGACGCGATTGCCCAGGACATCGACAGCACCTTGGGCGCGAAAGGCATCACGTTCGCGGACGTCACATCCATGGTCAGTGCCGCAGAATCAAACTATTGCCCTGATTAATTGTTTACGACTTAATTGTTTACGACTAATTGTTTTCTTGCCCGCTGCCGGAGGCGCGGCATGACATATATCGGAAAGCGCTTGATCCCGTTGGTTTCGTCTGTGCCGTAATAGCAGCGCGGGCGTCCGGCCTTAATTCGGATCCGCCGGCCGCACGACCAGACTGCCAGGTGGCACCGACAACAAGCTCAGTCGGCGATCGCGGTGAAGTCCACCCAGAGGTGCCGCGGCCCGCGGAACACCTGATTGTGCCGATATGGCGGCGGGTCGACGACCAGTTTCGGGGATCCGACGCGGCGCAGGAAGATCTCCAGCGCCAGGTTGACCTCTAGGCGCGCCAGCGGACCGCCCATGCAGGTGTGGATGCCGCTGCCCCAACCGACGTGCTCGTTGTCCTCACGTAACGGGTCGAAGCGATCCGGGTTGTCGAACCGCCGCGGATCCCGATTGGCCGCCGCGTAGATCAGGTGCACCGCCGACCCCGCCGGGATCACGGTCCCGCCGATCTCGATGTCGGCGGTGGCACTGCGGCTGGGGAAAAACTGCACCGCCGACTGCAGCCGCTGCACCTCTTCGATGGTGCGCGGGATCAGCTCCGGGCGCCGCCGCACCAGGTCCCAGGAGCCGGGATTGCGCAGCAGTGTCATCACGCAGTTGGTGATGGTGTTGACCGTGGAGTCGTGGCCGGCGACTAGCAGGAGCATGGCGTTGGACGTCGTCTCCTTCACCGACATCGGGCCGTCGGATCCGTCGTCGTGCAACAGCTTGGACAGCAGGCCCTCGCCGGGGGTCTTCGCGTACCTCTGCAGCAGGTCACCCAGATAGGCCAGCAATGCGGCGGTGCCGGCACGGCCCTTCTCGGCCAGGGCCCGGCCCTCCTCGGTGGTGCCCTCTGGGCCGAGGTCGGTGCCCACCATGAAGTCGAAGATCCAGGCATGAAACATCGGCTCGTCTTCGACCGGGACGCCGAGGATCTTGCAGATGACGGCGACGGGTATCGGGTAGGCGAAGTCCTCCACCACGTCCAAGCGGGTGTTGCCGCGGTCTTTGACCTTATCCAGCAGATCGTTGGCCAGCTGCACGACGAACGGTTCCATGCTTGGGATCAGGTCGGGGGAGTGCGGCGGGCCGAAGTGGCGCATCACCTGTCGGCGGGCGCGGTCGTGATCGGGCGGGTCGGAGACGATGATGCTGGCCTCGCGGCCGTAGGCCTGCATGTGCTCGCTGCCGGGCTCGGGTTCGGGCTTGTCGACGCCGAAACCCGCGGGGCTTCGGCTGATGTCGGAGCTGATCCGCGGGTCGTGGGCCAGGGCGAGCAACTCGTGGTAGCCGGTGACGACGTAGGTTTTGTCGGCGACCTTGGCCACCGGCGTCTTGCGCAGCTCCTTGAAGTACGGGTAGGGGTTCGGGCGGTTCTCGAACTTCATCGCCTCGGCCCAGGCGGTTTCGGCGTTCATCGCGTCTCCTAACGTCAGCGGCTCCGGGGCCGGAATTCGGCACCGCGCGAGGTCGGGTCGTGTCCGGTCAGCACCACGTCGGGAATAGCGGTCGGTTCGCGGGGGTCGGGGAATCGGGCCGGCATCGGCTCGAAGATGGCGGGGCGGTCGTAGCCCGGCGGGGGCGGCGGGAAGGGTGCGGACTGCTCGATGAGCGAGGCATAGTATGGCAGCCACTTGCCGTGGTTGAACGTCACCGCGCCGACGATGCGGCCCCGGTAGCCGTAGGCGGCCGCGAAGCGGCGTTTTTCGACCGAACCCTGGGTGAACGCGATCTCGTCGCCGAACGAGCACACCCCGACGCTCTTGATGTTGACGCCGAACTGGCCGGACCAGAACGACGGCAGCGGCAGATGTGGCCGTCGTCCCATGTCCAGGCTGATCATGTTGTTGGCCGCCACCTCGGCCCCGAAAACGGCGTTGTCCCAATGCTCTTGAGATAAGAACTGATACTCGTAGAGCACGTGCGGGGCGCGTGCCACGTCGCCGGCGACGAAGATGTTGTCGGTCACCACGCCGTTGATGTCGAACGCGCGACAGCCGGCGTCGCAGGCCACTCCCCAGAACCCGCTCGCGAGCTGCGCACCGTCGAGCCATTCCACGTTGCGGATCGAGCCCAGCGAGGCGACCACCACGTCGACGCCGAGCACGGTGCCGTCGGAAAGGCGGGCCGCGCGGACAAGGCCGTCAGCGTCGCCGTCGAGGCCTTCCACCGCCACGCCGGTGCGCAGGTCGACCCCGGCATCGATCTGCATCTGTGCGGCGATGTCGCCGATCACACCACCAAGCGCGCCGACCAGCGGCGCCTTGCCGCGCTCGGCGACCGTCACCGGAAGGTCGAGATCGCGGCACACCGAGGCGATCTCCGAGCCCACGAAACCTGAGCCGACGATGAGCACCCGGCGTGGTCGCTCCTTGAGCGCGGCGGCCAGCTTCGCGGCGTCGTCACACGTCCGCACGGTGAACAGCCCCTCCAGGGCGGCCTCCTCCGGGTTGAACCACGGGCGCGCCCTGGTCCCGGTGGCGATCAGCAGCCGGTCGTAGTCCACCTTCTCGCCGTTGGCCAGTAGCACCTGGCGGTTAGACCGATCCAGGCCCACCGCCGCCACGCCCACACGCCAGTGCGCGTCGACGGGACACAGGCGGGGGAGCTTGGTGTGGTCGGCGGGCACCCAGCCCTTCAGGACCTGCTTGGACAGCGGCGGCCGGTCGTAGGGTTCGTGCGGCTCGTCGCCGATGATGGTGAGCTGGCCGCGAAACCCCTTCGCCCGCAACGCTTCCGCTGCACGCAGGCCGGCCAGGGACGCGCCCACGATGACAATCCGGCCCTCGGCCTTGAACGTGTCGACGAGCTGGCTGACCAGCGAAGCCGTGCTCATTTGGTGTCCCGGTCGGTCGGCGGGTCCGCCTCCAGGATGATCGCCTGCACCGGGCAGGATGCCGCCGCGCGCAATACCCGCTGGCGCTGAGAGTCGTCGGGGTTGGGGTCGTAGGCCAGTGCTTCCTCGCCGACAAGCTCCAGTACCTGGGGCGCCAGCGGGACGCACTGGGCGTAGCCCTGGCACTTGTTGAGATCGACCACCAATCGCATACCTCGACCCTTTCGCCTGTCAGCTACCTGACCCCTCGCGCGGAAAGACTACTTCGACGCAGCCGTCGTTGACTTCCCCTCCACGTCCGAACGCTCATGCAGCGTGTCTGTCCCGTGACTTCATCGCGGCTTGGGCCGCGAGCATCCCCGTCATCATGGAGCCGCTAAATCCCCCGAAACCGCCGTAGCTTGACGCCAGCCACAACCCTGGGACGCTGGTCGCGACGCCCCTCTCCGAGCCGACGGTCGGCAGGCCCCTGGGTGGCTCCGGCGCAAAGCCGTAGATTGCCCCGTCGGGCGTATTCAGGTAACGGCGCATCGTCACTGCGGTCGCCATTTCCCGCTGGTCGACAGCCCCGACGAAACCGGGGAAGTAGCAGTCGATTTCGGCCACGATCGCGTCGAGCCACCTGTCGCGTTTGCCTCGATAAGCCGCATCGTCCAAGCCATCCCAGTTCGCCACGCGATCGACGCCGACGACCGAGACAAAATGAGGCCCGTCCGGATTCAGCCCACTGTCGATGGCACTGTAGTCGACCACTGCCATCGTGGGCATGTGGGTCCCCGGGTTATCGGCAAGGAGTGCGGTGCAGCGCGCAAAGTCTGAAAGAGAATTCACCCACTCCGGTATCAGCATGGTGGAGTACTGAGTGAAGCCCAATTCGCGTGGGGGCCGGCTGAGCCCGAGCGCGACCGAGAACAGCGATGTTGACGGACACCGCCCCGCGTAGCGGGCCGCGAAACCCGGCCGCGTCTGGGCCGGTAGCGCGTCGGCAAGCACGTTGGGGGCGGCGTTGCCGAACAAAACTGGAGCATGCTCCATGACGCGGTCACCTCCGTCCTCCGCGGTATGGGCGACGCCAGCGGCGCGGCCTTCTCGGTCGAGGATGATCTCGGTCACCGTGCGGCCCGTGCGCACTCCGCCACCTTCGGCCTCCACCACGCCGACGAGGCTTCGGCTCAGCGCACCCGAGCCGCCCCGGATGTAGGTGCCGCCGTTAGCGAGATAGCCGCCCTGCGCGATCGCGTAGAACAGCCACCACAACCGAGCGGGATCGTCGCCGTAATAGCCGAGGTTCGCAGCAAGGGCGATCTTGGGTCCCTCATCGGCACCGAACAGGTGGTCTAGAGCCGCGGAAAGACTGAGGCGCATATCGCGCAGCAGCGGCCAAAGCTTCAGGGGGAGCACCGGCGCGTGCATGAACCACCACAAGCTGTCGTGCTGCTCGCCGACCGCCGAAATCGCTTCCCGGACGGCGCGTAGCCGCTCGAAGTACCGGCCGAAGGCCGATCGTTGGTGCGGGAAGCGGGTAGCCAGTGCTGCCTCGGCGGCGTCGAATCCGTGGGGCAGGACGAACGGCGGATCGAACAACCCGCCGCGCACCTCGTAAAAAGCGCCGACCGGCACGAATTCGAGGTCGTCGAGGATGCCGAGCGCCCGCAGGATGCGCGTCTTGGGATCCAGAGGGTCGCTTGGGTCTGCGGTTTCGTGAAGCGAGGCTTCGACGGTCAGCGCTCCGTGCCGGTAAGTGGTGGCCGCCCCGCCGAATTCGGCGCTGCGCTCAAGAACCAGCACCCGATGCCCGGCCCTCGCGTACAGTGCCGCCGCTGTCAACCCGCCGAGCCCCGAGCCGATTGTGATGGCATCATACGTGTCGACCATTGTGGATGCCCTTCGAGTCCGAAACCTCTTGTCAGACTTATCGTTCAACCACACCAATGTGCGCCGATACACAGTAGGGACCGAAGTCCCGAGCCGAAGGGCCTTTTGTCGGTGGCGCGTCGGACGTCCACATGAAGGCCGCGGGCAATTCCTTGATCGGATGCCCATCAGCCCCGCGGACGAGGAAAAGATCGCCCACCTCAACCCGAGCGCCTGCTGGGCCTCTAAGGAGTGGCGCCAAGGCCGCGAGAGCGCTGGCGCATCTGCGGCAAGCTCAATCGGCCGTCCGGCTCCATCTGACGATTCTTAGCCTTTTTAAGTTCGCCGCTGCAACGCTTCGGGGTTGGCGATCCGAATTGGCGTCCCGTTCAACCAGGCCACCACGGCTTCTACGGTGTCCGAGTAGAAGGCACCTAGCATTTCGCGGGTGACGTACCCCAGGTGGGGAGACAACGTCACATTCGGCAGAAGTCTCAACGGATGATCGGGCGGAAGGGGTTCGATGTCATAGACGTCGAGCCCGGCTCCGGCGATACGCCCGGTCCTGAGCGCGGCGATCAGAGCGGCCTCGTCGACGATCGGGCCTCTGGAAGTGTTGATCAAGTAGGCGTGTGGCTTCATCAGGGCCAGCTCGGGTTCAGCGACCAAACCTCGCGTGCGCTCCGAGAGCACCAGGTGGATGGAAATCACATCAGATTCTTCGAAGAGTGTCGCTTTCTCGACCCGGCGAGCCCCGACCGCCGCCGCCGCCTCCTCAGTGAGATTTTGGCTCCATGCAATGACTTCCATGCCAAACACTTTCGCGTATTCGGACATGCGTTTGCCGATCCTGCCGAGACCGAGAAGTCCGAACGTTTTGCCAGACAGCGTCAGACCCGTGGTGGCCTGCCACGCGCCGTCACGCATGCGCCGATGCTCCTCGGCCAGATTGCGCACCGTCGCGATCATCAACCCCCAGGCGAGTTCCGGAGTGGCGTCGCGGACGGAGCGGAATCGGGGATCAGCGAAGTTCGAATGGGCGACAAGGACACCACATTCACTGGCCGCAGCCATGTCCAAGTTTGGCAGGCTCTTGCCTACGATGGTGATCAGTTTCAGGTTCGGCAGCCGCTCGATGAGCGTGCGCGGAAGTGCCATACGCTCGCGCATGGTGCAGACCACATCGAACGGGCGCAATGCGTCCGCGGCCTCCGCCTCGGAGAGGTGCCGGTCGAAAACGGTTATTTCGGATCGGCTCTGCACTGGTGACCAGTCGGCGAGGTCGACGGCCACGCCGGCGTAGTCGTCGAGTATCGCCACCCGGGGGACGTGGTCTCCCATCGTCCTCTTGTTGGCATGCATCGGTGTCATCGGCCCCTATCGCATTGTTCGCGGACTTATCGTCCCCTGGATTGTGCCGATTCTCGGTACACGCAGACTCCACCGGCCCGTGCACCGGCGTGACCCGATGCCCCTGAAGCTGTCCTAGGCGGTGAAAGCCGCGCGCCCAGCCGCGATTTCGTGTTCGTCGCCCGGGCCTGGCCGTGGACGCGCAACGGCGAGGCCGAGTCGCAGTGCTCCCGCGGCCTCGGCGGCGGCCTCGGCGAACCGACCTCCGATGCCGACAAAGTTGAGGTATGCATGGGGCAGGTCGGCCTGGCGGCTCAGTGCCACCGGAATTCCACCGGCTCGCAGTTTGTCCGCGTATGCCTCGCCGTCGTCGCGGAGCGGATCGAAACCGGCGCTGGCGATATAGGCGGGCGGCAAGTCGGTGACATCGCCGTGCAGCGGTGACAGTCGCGGATCGCTCAGATCGGTTTCCGGCGGTATGTAGTTGGCCAGCGCCCATCGGAAATTCTGGTCCGTAAAGGTGGAGCCCTGGCCGAACAGGTCACGCGAAGGCCGGCGCGTGCTGATGTCCGTCGGGGGATACATCAGCAGCTGAAATGCCGGGACCGCACCGCCTCGTCGCACCGCCTGTTGCGCGGTCACGGCTGCGAGATTGCCGCCGGCGCTGTCGCCCCCGACCGCGAGGCGGTCGGGGTCTGCACCCAGATCGGTGGCATGGCGGTGCGCATATTCGAACGCGGCGATCGCGTCCTCTATAGCAGCGGGGAACCGGTGCTCGGGCGCGCGTCGGTACTCGACCGACAGCACTCGCACACCAGCGTGGTCGGCCAAGAAACGCGCGACCGGTTCGTGGCTTATTCGTGAGCCGACCGAGAAGCCGCCGCCGTGGTAGTACACCAGCAGCCCTGACGGCTCCGGCAGGTCTGCGGGGGTGTACAGGGTGGCCGGAATGTGGCCATGCTCGGCGGGGATGATGACCTCCCGCACCGCGACAGGCACGGACGATTCCCACCCGATGACCAGCGAGAGGTCCTCATATCGCGTCCGGGACTTTTCGACGGGGTCGGCGAAGACATCGGAGCCCGAAAGGTTTTTGAGACGGATCATGAGCTGCGCGTCGAGCGCCAGTTCCTGCCCGTCGATTCGCACCGGCGGGCCAGCCATCGACCGGCGGACCGGTTTGGGCAACGCGTAGAGGGCGCGGACCACTGCGGCCCCAGCACGAATACGCAATGGTGCTGCCATGAGAATTTCTCCGTTCGCTAAATCAGCCTGCTGAGGCCTACCGATCGCCGGTGTTGGCGGTGTTCTTGTCGGCGACGAACCGCATCACGTGACCGAGAAGCCGCGACTGCAGGCTGATAGTGAGCCCATTTCGCGCGCACTCGGCCTGGAATTCGCTAGCCACGATCAGCCGATGCAGCGAGCCGTCCAACCGGTGAAACACGCTGGCCAGCGGTGTACGGACCAGGTCGTAGCCAAGAAACGTCCCTCCCGGCCGCAACACCCGTGCCACCTCGGCAACCGCGCGCTCCCAGTCAACGATGTGATGAAGCATCAGACAGCTGACGACGGAGTCGAAGGAAGCATCGGGGAACGGCATTGCGGTGGCGTCGGCTGTTTTCGCTGACGCGTTGGGGAACCCAAGCAGGCGCGTGGCGGCGGCCTGCGTCATGTGTGGGTCGATATCTATTGCCACCCACGCAAGTTCGGGATTCCTCGAGAGAAGCTGTTGGGCAACAGATCCACTGCCGGCGCCGATTTCCAGAATGTCGCGGCCCAGTCGTTGGGCGCGAAGTTCACGCGCGATCAGCGCGCTGCTGGAACGCCACACGGCGCCGCAGCAGAAGGCACGTTCGGACCGTGACATCACAGGCATCTGAACAACTCCCCATCAGTGGTGGATATCCCAACGCCTTCAAGCGTGGGTTAAACCCCGACGGGGGCGCTTGTATGGATCCGTCAGATCGGGGATCGCAGCACTGCGGTGGCAGGCTCAACCATGCAGCCAGGCAACCGGCGGCGACACCACCGTCGACGGGCGCGGGTTACCCGGCTCGCGGTGTCTCCAACTGGGAATCTCGAACCGCTTGCGCGAAGTCGCGCGGAGCCGCCCCGGTCATCTCCCAGCACACCCTGTTGGCGTGCGAGCCGTCGGCAAATCCGGCCAGGTGGGCGGCATCGGTGACGGACAGACCATCGATGAGATGACGCACTGCAGTCACCAGCCGCACCCAGCGGATCGTGGCCGAGAATGACACGCCAGTCTGCTGTTTGCACAGTCGACCGAGGTAATCCGGTGACAACGCCACGGCATCCGCGACCGAAGCCACATCGATGTGGTTCGGCACTCGGCTCGACACGACGGCAATCGCCTGCCGTAGCTGCGGGTGAACGGAGGGTGGCCCGCCAGAGCGTCGGTCTTCCATCCCGCAAAGCTCATCGACGAGGAAATCGGCCGCGGCATGCGGGCCGTTCGCGGCCAGCGACGCGGCCGTCGCCTCGGCCAGTCCCTTTCCGTCATCGATGATCCAGATACCTCGATGCTGACCGCGGTTGCGGCTCAACGTGTTCAGCGCAATGCCCTGCGATGTCTGTAGTCCGAAGTATAGCGTCAAGGCCGCGGATCTCGAATCTGACCGCACAGCATGGCGTGCTCCGCTGCCGACCACAACCAGGCGGCACATGTCGTGCATATCGCCGGCCCGGGTAAGGGTTAAAGGACCCTGGCCACCGACTGTGACCTGAACCGCCGGGTGATGGTGGACGGCAAGATCAGAGAACGCGCCGGCAACCATGAGCCGACCCGGCCCCAGGTCCCAGACTCGCATTGCGCCACTGTAGCGCTGTCCTGTGCTTGGGCTCGATCTTCTTGTCACTAGTACTACAGACCCGTCGGCGTGAGCCCGGCTCAACGCCACTTGATGCCGCACCCGATCGACGGCCGCTGGTCCGGGTCGACCGGCCGCCCGGCGAGCACGGCGTCGACCGCCGCCCGGACGTCAGCGGCCGTCACCGGTAGGTCGTTCCCGGGGCGGGAGTCGCCGAGCTGGCCACGGTAGACGAGTCGACGCTCGCCGTCGAAGACGAACGTGTCGGGCGTGCAGGCCGCGGAGAAGGCGCGCGCGACGTCCTGGGTCTCGTCGTAGAGGTACGGAAACGTCCAGCCGTGGCGGCGGGCCTCGGCGACCATCTGATCGGGTCCGTCCTGCGGGTAGGTGACGACGTCATTGCTGGAGATGCCGACCATCGCGACGCCCTGATCCGCGAGGTCCCGGCCGAGCGCGGCAAGCCCGGCGGCGACATGCTGGACGTACGGGCAGTGGTTACAGATGAAGGTCACGACAAGCGCGGGACCTGTGAGCTCGTCGAGGCTGACCGTGGCGCCGGTGGCTGGTTCGGGCAGCGTGAACGACGGCGCGGGGGTGCCGAGGGCGAGCATTGTGGACTCGGTAGCCATAACCGCCAGAGTAGCTGCACGACGCCTGCACCCGGGCATGATCACCGAGTGCGGGTGTGGTTGGGCGCTGGCTGAAGTCCCACATGGCGGCCACGTACTCCAACTGCCTTGGGAGCGCTGCCATGTCACGGCGCGGCGCGCAGGGGAGCCTGGTCGAGTCGATGAGCCGCACCCTTAGGTGATGAGGCACGGTGAGAGCTCTGCGGTAAGGGATGCGGCCGACGCAGCCTGCGGCTGACGCGTCGGCAGTCACTGGCCCTACGCTCTGATTCGTATGCTCATCGCCGTGGACGTTCACTATGCGGACCTCGCGGTGGTCACCGCCGCCGCGGGCTTCATGGACTGGTCCGACCCCACCTCGACCCTCGAATGCGTCCTCCGCACCAAGGTCACGCCCAAGCCCTACGAGCCCGGCGCGTTCTACAAGCGGGAGCTGCCCTTCCTCCTTGAAGCGGTCGCGCTGGTCGAGCGGCGTTATCCCGTCGAGGCGGTGGTCATCGACGGCCACGTGTGGCTCCAGGAGGGTCAACCCGGGCTGGGCGCGCGGCTGCATGAGGCGCTCGGCGTGCGGAAGACTGTCATCGGCGTGGCGAAGGCCGCGTTCGCCGGAGGGAGCGCAGTCCCCGTGCTCCGCGGTGACAGCAGCCGGCCGCTGTTCGTCACAGCGGCAGGGATGAACGCGCACCGGGCGGCCGAGCTCGTCTGCGCCATGCATGGCCCGCATCGCGTGCCCACGCTCCTGAAACGTGCCGACCAGCTCGCGCGCGGGCACGCAACGCCGGACCCAGTGAAGGTACTGTACGGCCAGATGACCTAGATCGGAGGTCATGAGGTTGTCAGGCGGCAAGGTATCGGGTGTTGGGCTGGCGCGCCCGATTACCAATGAAATACTTCGTAAGTCTACGTGGAACAGCGTATTTCACCTCATAGCCGACAGGGGAGAAATGTCACCTGGATGAATTTTGCTCCTACGCGGCCCTGGCTGGTCCGTCGATTCGCGATCCCGTTGCTCCTCGGGCACCGTCACTGGGCCTTCAAGATGCCAACGTGCTGAGACTTCCGCGGCCATCCGTAGAGTGCCGCATCTATTGCGAAAGCTGCCAACAGTATTGAGACCGGTAAGAGGAAATCCTTTGTGGTACGACATGCTAACAAAACACGCCGTTAGTTCACCGGTAACCCGCTGTATTCAATTTCGGTATTCGCCTGGGGTTGTAGGGGAGGGGTTTGACTGCAGCCTGAGCGGGTTGGGGCTTGCCTCGGCTCGTCAAGCAGCTTGACGGGCTTTCGGGCCAACAGGTGATTCAAGCGTCTGCTGAGGTGACGAACGTCCTGAAAAGGCGAGACTTCGGGCCCTGTTGCAGAGCTTCGGGCAACTGGTCGGATACCCCATGGGATGGCGGTCGGTACGGCTTTTGCCGGCTGCACCATCTCGCGGTTGACTCGGATTTGCTCGAAGGAATGCGCATGACCGATCTGAACACCACGTTACCTCCCGCATTGCGCAGGGCGCTGGAGCTGCTCGCCGATCCGCCGGCGCAACCTGATGTCAGCAGGGGCTATCTCGATCTGCTGGGCACTGGACCGGTTGAGGACGAAGTTGTGCCGAAGAACACCGGTCCCATCCAGGCCTTATGGGCCTCGCCGGTCGGGGCGATGCTCTGGGATCACACCCAAGCCGTGGCGCGCAGGCTGCTCACCGCGTGGCAGGAGCCCACCGAGTGGTTGAACATCCCGCAGGGCGGAATCGCTCTGGATGTCGGCTGTGGTCCCGGTAATGTCACCGCGTCGCTGGCGCGCGCCGCGGGCCCGGGCGGGCTGGCCTTGGGCGTCGACATCTCCGGGCCCATGCTGGCACGGGCGGTGCGCGCCGAGGCGGGACCGCAGGTCGGCTTCCTGCGAGCGGACGCGCAACGGCTGCCCCTACGCGATGAGACAGTCGATGCGGTCGTCTCCATCGCCGTCGTGATGCTGGTACCGGATCGGGTAGCGGCGCTGGCGGAGATGGCGCGGGTGCTGCGACCGGGCGGACGACTGGCCGTGATGGTACCCACCGCCGGGCGTGCTGCCCGATATTGGCGGAAGCTACTACCGATTGCCGGGTCTTATGCGTTCGGCGAGGACGAAATCGGCGACATCCTCGAAGACCACGGCTTCGGCAGCGTGCGGACCAAGGAGCTCGGCACTTTTCAGTGGGTGCGTGGCAAACGCCGGTGACACTCGGCCGCTGGACATCCGATCCACGCGCATGAGTGGGATGGCGCACTTCCGTCGCGTGCTTCGTGCCGAACACGCGCCGGTCGGTCGCAACCAGCCATGGGAGACGGCGGCTACGCGCGTTGAGGCCCTTGAGTGAGCTTGTTAGCTGCGAATGTCGCGGCCTGGTTTGTCATCCCGGACTCAATGTACGAAACGTGCGCCATTATGTTCCCGCCTCCGGAGCATATTGGATCGTCGGGAGCACACAAGCTAATGGTCTTCGGGCCGTACAGCGGGCTGATCGCCGGAAGCGGCTGACCGCCCCACAACATGCTCGAAAATCCACTGGACGGCTCGCCGAAAAGGGCGACAGCGGCGACATGATCAGCCACCGGGGCCGGCATCGCCGAAGTGGCCAAATCGATCACGGTCGAGCCCTGAGAATATCCACCGAGCACAATCCTCGTGTTCGGGCAGCTGGCGACGGTGTCCTGAATGTGAGTACTCGCATCATTCGAACCGGCGGATGCGCTCCCGTGGTAGTCGTCGTTCGCTGGGTAGTTCACCGCGTAGACCCCGACGGACTGCCCACCAACCTGGGACGTGAGCGAGTCGACAAATGCCTGGCCGACGTCGCCGAGACCAGGGGCCTGATGGGTGCCGCGCGCGAAAACCACCGCGACGTCGGAGCACGGGTCTGCAGAAGCGGCAGGACTGCAGATGGGCGCGCTCAGCAGCGCCCACGTCGTCACAACCGAGACACCAACGATGCGAGCAAGGCTGCGTGCATTCATTTCCGAATCCTGACATACGACAGGCGACGGGGTGATCGAAGGGGGCATCGCGCGCTCTTGACGATCAGTCCCGGTTTACCGGTAAACGCCGCGTTTGATCCCGTCGTATTCGTCGGCGTTCGGCCCGGCGACTGTCGCTCAATGCCTCGACTGAACCGCGCCGCGATTTGTGACGCGACCCCGGTAACCCTGCATATTCGATTTCCGCGTATTCGCCGCAGCTTGGCTGCAATGGAGCGAGCTGTCTTACAATTTGTCGTACAATACGTTGGTGGCCGACACGATCACCTTCCGACCCGATGAGGATGCATCTCGGGCGCTTGCTGTATTGACCAGGGACGGGACACCAATATCTACCGCGGTGCGGGCCGCCCTCATCGAGGCCGCGCGTCGAAAGGCTGAAGCGGCGATTCGCGCCGAGGCGGAGGAGCTCGCTGCGGACGAGGCAGACCGCGCCGAGGCCATGCAGGTGCTTCGCGACATGGAGACGCTGCGTGCGTGGTGAGGTCTTCCGGCTCCACGCTCCACGTCGCACCCGCGGCCACGAGCAGTCCGGCTCGCGATATGCCGTCGTAGTCCAATCCGACCAGTTGCCGCTGTCGACGTGGCTGGTAGCGCCGACATCCACGGCTGCCCGGCCCGCAAGCTTTCGGCCTGAGGTCGAGATCGACGGGCGCCTCACGCGGGTACTGGCGGAGCAGACCGCGGCAGTGGACCCCGGTCGACTAGGTAAGACCGTGGGTCATCTCAGCCTCAAGGAGATGCGCCGCGTTGACGCGGCGCTGCGGATCGTGATGGATCTCTAGCCGGGCGTCGGCAGCGCCATACGTGCAAAAGCATTGGGCATAAGCTGAATCCATAAAGACACGCGGCGGAACCGGTCAGTCAGAGCAGTCAACTGCGACCTCAAGGGCTGCGCAAATGGCGCGTATCCGGACATCGGCGAGCCGACCCAGCCTGCTGACTAACACGGCGACCGAGACACTTTCGACCGAGTCCAGGTTCACCGCCGAACGACGGGGGATCGGGTCGGAATCGGGCTCAAGAATAACCTCGCTGGCAATTCCGCGGATGGTCGTCGTGCACGGTGCGACGAGTGCACGTCGAAGCCGGGGGATCGCCGCGTCACGAGACAGCACAACGACTGGGCGCCTGCCGACCTCAGCCATCTCGCACCACCAGACCTCCCCGCGTGCCGGAAGTGCTCTCACGAGGCCCCAGCCGCCTGCCGCCAGGACGCCAGGTCGCCCCATTCGTCGGGTTCATCAGCCGGGTGCTCGTCATAGGCGGCGTAGCTCGCATCTAGCTCGGCCGATCGATATCGAGCGAGCAATGCCGCCAGCGCCTCGTCAATGAGGGCCGCGTCGGTGATGCCTGACCGCACGCTGCGCGCACTGGCCAACAGCTCGGGGTCCACGGTGGTGCTCAATCGTATGCGGTTCATGCCATCATTATGGCACTTTGGGCGTCTCGAGTGATCGCCAGCCGTCAAAGTCGATCTGGACTACTGGTAACCCGCCATATTCGTTTGCTGCATATTCCCCGTTGCGCTACCCCGGTCACGTAAGCGACGCCATCAAAACGAGAACCAGTCTCACCGGTGATACACTTACAGTCATGGGATCCGTGACTGTACGCGAGTTACGCAACAGCGGGGGAGAAGTACTGCGCCGCGTCGAGCGCGGCGAACGCATCGTCGTCACCCGCGACGGCACCCCGGTAGCCGAACTGCGTCCACTACCGCATCCGAGCGTCGGCCCGGCCGAGCTTGTTCGCCGGCGCAAGCATCTCCCGAGAGTGAATCCCGACGCGTTGCGCCGCGATATTGACAAGCTGATTGATCCATCGCTGTGACTGAGCTACCAACGCGAGGAATGCTGGACACCTCCACTGTGATCCTTCTCGGCGAGATCGCTGACCCGACGGCCCTTCCTGACGAATCGGTAATTAGTGCGATCACCCTGGCAGAGTTATCCGTCGGCCCGCACGTAGCCCGCAGCGATGATGAGCGCAGTGCACGCCAGCAGCATCTGCAGCAGGCCGAGGCAGACTTTGAGGTGCTTCCGTTCGATGCCGACTGCGCACGAGCATTCGGTGGGGTTGCCGCGGCACTCCGCACATCGGGGCGAAAACCGGCAGCACGCGCTTACGACGCATTGATCGCAGCGAGTGCAATCGCTCACGGTGTCGCGCTTTACACATGCAACCCAAACGATTTTCAAGGGATCCCACGGTTGGATCTGCGCCCGATCGCTCACCCGGACACTCATTAGGAGAGCGGTCCCATCGGCCGTCGCACTTGCCTTGCGGTGACCGCAAGGTGAAATCCATTGGGTCGCAGTGCGATATATGCGGTACTTTACCGGTAACCCGCCGTATTCATTCCTGTCGAATTCGTCTCGTCATGAGGTAGATGTGGAGAGTGGGGAAGGGGCTCGCGTCGGGACGAGAAGCTGTCGGCGCCGTGCGAGCAGGAGGCGGCCAGCCCGGGGCCCAGCAGTAGTGATCTCTTAAGCAGCGAATGAACCTACAGCAGAGACGCTTTGGCGTAGCTGGTTATCAACCAACAGTTTGGGCTGATACGTCGGTGTCGGCGTACATGGACCCGGACCCGCAGGCTGAAGCGACTTTTCGACTGACCAGCGTGACTGGCGGCAGGCGCCCAAGGCACGCAAGACATGACGCCACCTCGATTGGACTACCCTCTGCCGAAGACTGGGCACTGCGCATGCTGCCCGGCAATAACCGGGGGCTTCCGGATCGGGCGCTTTGAGTCGTCATTGACAGCGGTCGAGACTCTCTCGATACTCCACCAATACAACCGTCGGCCATCACCGCCGTGAGGCTGACTGGTCGGGGCGCGATGGAGGTCGGCCGTGATCGATTTTGGACTATCCGGTAAGCGCGCCGTTGTGTCGGGTGCGGGCTACATCCCGGAGCGCGCGGGCCATGGCTGGTTCACGTCGTTGGCCCTTGCTGAGGCAGGCGCCTCGGTGGCCTGTATCGATATCGACAAGCAGCGCGCGAATCGCATTGTCGGCGAGATCGTCGGCAGGGGAGGTAATGCCATCCCGATTGTCGCCGATATGACCGATCCTGCGCAGGTCAGTCGGGCGATCGACGAAGCCGTCGCAACTCTGGGCGGTGTTGATGTCTGCGTCGACATTATCGGTGGTGCGACCTGGTCGAAGGTCGAGGACTTCACCACCCAATTGTGGGAAGCGGCGATCCACTACAACCTGACCCAGGTCTTCTACCTTTTTCAAACCGTGGCAAGGCGCATGATCGCCCAGCGCAGCGGTGGATCGTTGGTCGCACTCGCCTCGGTCGACGGCATTGCGGCGGCGACCTACCATGCCGCCTACGGCGCCGCCAAGGCCGGCGTCATCTCGCTCGTCAAGACCTTCGCAGACGAACTGGGGCGGTACGGCATTCGCGCTAACGCGGTCGCGCCAGGCAATGTGGGCTCCGGCAACGAGGACCAGCCGCCACACGAGTACGCTGTCAATGGAATTAATCCGCTGGCCGCGCCCCGCGCCCATGACGTCGCCAACGCCGCGTTGTTCCTCTGCTCTGAGCTGGCTGCCCGCATCACCGGTCAGACACTCGTCGTCGACGGTGGTGCAACCATTCAGCAGCTATGGGGGCTGCCCGCATCATCGATCCCGCCGAACCCGGACGACGCGATGCCGGAATTCATGAGACCTGGGCGGTTGGGCTGCTAGCGCCACTGGCGCTGATGAACCATCGGCAGGCCTGGCACCGAGCTTCTCCCCTTGAGCACATACGGGGTCAGGATCGAACCGATGTAGACATCGCACATGTCCTGCCCACCCCAGGCGATACTGGTCGGACCGCTCAACAAGACTCCATCGCGATCCTCGACCACCACCGTCGCCCGGCCATCCGGGCTGATCGCCACGATCGTGTTGGCGAAAACAAGGGTCACCCAAAGGTTTCCATCGGCATCGAACGCACAGCCATCGGCAAACCCCCACCGGCGACACAGCTGCTGGTCGGCCAAGAACTGGCCATGTTGCGGGCCGAACTCGTCGGCCCGCCGGCCACCCAGCGGCGGGCCGAATCGCTGTTGGAGACCGAGTGTTTCGCCCTGGATCGAAAACCGCACCACGTCAGCGGCTACCGTGCGGACCACATACAGATAGTCCTCATTGCGATCCAGCGCCATGCAATTCGGGAAGCTCACCGCATCGGCGACCACTCGCGCCGACCGGCGATCCGGTGCGACCCGAAAGATGAACCCATCAGCGGCCCCCCGCGCGATGGTATCGACAAGATCGTCTGCCATCGTGCTCACCGAACACCACAACGCCCCAACGGAATCCACCATAACGAAGTTCAACCACCGCAGCGGGCGTCCATCGAGTCGTCCGCCCAGCAGCACCGTGACCGCGCCGGTCACCGGGTCGAGGTCCTGCAGGACACCCAAGCCGAAGTTGGCGATCAGAAAGTGGCCGTTGCGGTCGAGCGCGATGCCGTTCGGCTCGCCGCCCGCCTGCCCCATACGCCGAACGGTGTTCTCATCAATGAGTTCTGCGACCGCTGAGGCCTTATCGGAGGCGAACACCCGACCATCGCCAGCCACCACAACCTGTTCCGGGCGATCCACGCCGCGCCCGACGGCGTGCAAATCAGTCACCCGGATGGTGGTCTCGCCCGTTCCACTCATCGATGTCCCCTCGTGGACTTGTGGCAGCCCACTGTCAGGCTAGTGGAGGGTACGGCTGGCCGGGGCGGCTGCTGTAAACCGCTGCTGGATGCGGTGATGTGGCGTGGTGTGGGCAACGGCGACAACGGCGAGGAAGCCGCCGTTAGCCTGCCTAGCCGCCAACTAGTCGTCTGTCTCGGAATTGATTGATCTTTCGAGTGCGACGCGCCCGCGTGCGATCTTGGCGAGGATCGACTCGGTGGTGGCGGTCCATACGAATGGTTTCGGGTTGTTGTTTGTGGCGTCGAGGTAGGCCTCGATTTTGGCGATGAGGTCGGGGACGGAGTGGAAGACTCCGCGTCGCAGTGCCTTATCGGTCAGTTCGCGGAACCATCGTTCGACCAGGTTCAGCCACGACGACGAGGTGGGGGTGAAATGCAGATGGAATCGCGGATGGGTGTTGAGCCAGGCCTTGACGTCGGGGTGCTTGTGGGTGGCGTAGTTGTCCAAGATCATGTGGATGGCAAGGCCTTTGGGCACTTCACGGTCGATGGTGCGCAGGAACCTGAGGAACTCCTGATGACGGTGCTTGGGCATGCAGGTGCCGATCACCGTGCCAGTGAGCACGTCGAGGGCGGCGAACAACGTGGTGGTGCCGTGGCGCTTGTAGTCGTGGGTCATCGTCTGCGCGCGCCCGGGAACCATCGGCAGGGATGCCTGCGTGCGATCCAGCGCCTGCACCGAAGACTTCTCGTCCATGCACAGCACGATCGCGTTATCCGGCGGATTCACATACAGCCCGACAACATCGATCAGCTTGTCCTCGAAGGCCGGATCGTTGGACAGTTTGAAGGTGTCCACCAGGTGCGGTTTGAGACCACGTGCCGCCCACACCCGCGCGACAGTGTCTTTGGACACCCCCACCCGCTCGGCCATCGTCCGACAGCTCCAGTGCGTCTGACCCTCGGGCGTGCAATGGCGTGTCAGATGGACGATTTCGTCGATCGTCGACTGCGGTATCGCCGGCTTGCGACCGCGACCCGAGCGCACCTTGCCCAGCTTCGACACACCCTCCCGGGTGAACCGCTCACGCCACCCGGCCACCGTCGCCGGGCTCACCCCCACCTGCTCGGCGATCCGGATGCTGGCCCCGCCGTCGGCGGCAAGCAGCAGCACTTTGGCCCGCTGCACCTGCCGGTGCGGCGCGGTTTGCGACTTCGCCAGCACCATCAGCACCTCACGCTGACCATCGGACATCGCCAGGGCGGGACTCGGCGCGCGCATACCCCAACAATACCAACCAATCAACAGTTATTTTGGCGACACACGACTAGATCAGTGTCGGCAGCGGGATTGCTGAGTCGAGCGCGGTCGGCCCGGACACGCCCGGGCTGGGTGAACCACCGCCGCAGTGGGATTCGCGCGGCGCGCCGCGGCGCTGTGGGTGGACCCGGTGCTGCATCGCAGCGGATGTGTGAGCGGTTTGGCGGCGCGGGTCGTTGCCGGCCCGACCCGGGTGACTGCAGCGTCTTCGAAAGGCACTGTGGGTGCAGATGCTTGCGATCGGAACTAGGCGACGGGTAATGCGGGTCGTGCGCGCTCACGGATTTGTGTTGGCGATCGCCATCGGCGAGCATGACGGCACATGCCGGTCGTCTGCCGGGTGGCTACTCAGCCGTCGTCGCGAACGGCGGGCGCAGATTCTTGAACATGGGGAAGTGTCGTACATTGAGGGTTGCCAGCTGGAGCCCCCTAACGTCGGCGGTTGCCGCGATGAGGTAGTCACCCAGTCCAATACCGGTGTGGCTGCGGCGATATCGGCGCATCATTTCGCCGGCGCGACGGGCGATGACCTCGGTCGTTGGTTCTGCGCGAAAGGATGCAAGTAGCCGCCACACTTCGCGACGCTCGATTGATCGCATGCCGCCAACGAGTTCGGCGATCGATACCACGCTGATCGCCAGGGGCCCGTTCTTTCGGGTGCCGATAAGCCAATCTTGGGCGGCATCGACGCCGCGTAGATGCGCGATCAACACATCCGAGTCGACCAGGATCACGATGAGCGGCGCCAGATTCGCGCAAGATGCTCCTCACGGCCACCGTGACCGCGCGCCGGCATGTCGATGTCACGAAGAGCGCCGAACGAATCCTCGATCGCGTGAAGGTCCGACGCGAGACTGTCGTCGGCGTTGGCGAGAACGCGGTCCAGCAATTGGCGGATCACTTCAGCACGCGACACGCCCTCTTGTTTTGCGAGCCTGTCGAGGGCCGCCGTCTGCTCCTCGTCGAGGTAGATGTTCGTGCGCCTCATACACCACATTATACGCCACAATATACGGCGCAGCCCAGCGGCGGCGGGTGGGATGCCGATGCGGTGGTAGCGGGGCTGCCCGGCCGTGGCGAGGCGCGGGGCCAATTGCCTCACCGCATCGAGCCAGGAACGCGACGTGTGGGCCGCGGGCGGATACTGCATGAGGACCCGCTGTGACCTGTCACGCTCAAGGATCGTGAGGGAGCCGATGACGCACTCGCGCCGGACGCGCGCCCCCCTCGGCGTGGGCCGTTGGGCGGCGCAGTGATCAGCGACCGCTGCTATGTCACGGTGCTGCTGGACGAGGAAGCGTGGCGGTCATTGGCTGCGCTGAGCAGCGAACGCGACGCGGCGTGGGTCCACAGATGCGTACTCGAACGCGGTCACCGTGGTGAGCATCTGGCCGAGCCTTCGGGCGCCGGTCCGCTTCGTTGCTGGATCCAATGGCGCGAGGGTGGTCGAGCCCGTGTTAGCACCAACGGGCCGCCGCTGCCGCCCGCGCCGGATATCGGCTCGGCGGTTGAACAGCCCGGTTGGGAACCGCAGCCCCACCGCTTGACCACCGCCAGCCACTCGACGACCGGCGCCTCTGAACGTCGGGAGGCTCCAACGCCGGGATCGGAAGCCGAAGCGCTGTGGGCAATCGCCGCCGCGCTCCAACACCTCGCCGATGTGATCGCCGCCGCGCTGGGCGCAGCAAACGAGGACACCGGGCGTCATCAAATTGGCCGCCCTCGCGGACCGTGACGTCTTGGGATCGCCGGAGGTTCGTTCGTACCCGAAGCTCGCAAGCGGCGCGGCGGAGACCGCGCACGCGCCAGCGGCGGTGCCGCAACCGCTAGGTGGAAAGGGCGCGCCCGGCACCGGGAGCGCCGCGGCGGCCGGCGATGTCGCTGGGGGCGCCATCGCCCGCGGCGCCGGGCTGAGCGCACTCGTGTGCGCTCGGGGCAGCGTTCTCAAACTTGCGCGGGCCAGATGCCCGCGTGATGGCAAGAGGCTATAGACGATGAGAGGCTTTATTGGCATGGCAGTACAACTTGTACGCAGTACCCGGCTATTTTCGGGCGTGCCGTATGCATACGCCGCGATCGCTCCTGAGACAGGCCTGATTGTTACCGCGGGTGCGTGCCCGCTCGACGATGAGGGGCGAGTCGTAGCGCCGGGTGATATCGGCGCGCAGGCGCGAAAGGCGTTCGACAATCTGCGGATTGCCTTGGACGACTGCGGCGCGGACACGCATGACGTGCTCAAGACGACCATCTTTGTTTCCAGCAGCAGTCGGGACGATCTGATGGTGGCCTGGAATGAAATCGCCGGCGGTTTCGGCGACCACGACCCGCCCAGCACACTACTTGGCGTCGGGGTCCTCGGTTACCCGGGTCAGCTGGTCGAGATAGAGGCGATTGCGCTCGCAAAGCCGCGCTAGCGGACCGGATTTGCCAACTGGAAGCCGAATTGGTGATGGCGGCGCGCGCCTCGGCTGGTCGGGGTGCAGGGCCCCGGCGGACTGCTGGCGGCGCGCCGTACGCAGCGCGATGACCGGGTCGGGATCGCGGCCGTGGCCGGCGACCGAGCGGATGATTTCGATCCCATCGGTGCTCGTGTCGCCGGATTGCGCGTTGTGCTACAACGCTAAACGAAACCGGGAGACTTTTACTGGTAACCCGCCATATTCGACCTTGCCGTATTCGGCTCATTTTGGATCGGCCGGGTCCGGCTTGCGTGATCGCCGCAATCGTGAGGCCTCGTAAGCTCCGAGTGGGGGCGTGGAGCGGGGTTTGCTAGGGCACCGACTCGGGTCGCGCGGCCAAACTCGACATCGCGCTGCAGCTGCTCGCCGGCTTGCTGGCTGTACCGACCGACGGCTCGATCACGGGCTTGGCCTTTAGTCGGACCACCAGTGGGGGGCAGCGCACGCTCACAAGCAGTTTCATGAGTTTCCTCCTTCCCCGACAGTGTTGGGAACGTAGCTGCATCTCGATAGCGGCTTCGCCGCACCCGTGGTGGACGCCGTCGCAGCCACCTTCGACAGCGACTTCAACCAGGCCCCGCCCGCCTAGAACCCCCTTCGCGGACCGCGCGGGAACATGGTCCGGGCAACCGCAACGCACGTGGCCTGTCATCCACGCTCATCGATGACGTCGCTTCCCATGGCCAAAGGAGTGCGGGGGTAAAAGCGATTACAGGCTGTTAAGTCACCGAACAGGCCAAGCTCAAAGGAGTGAACGCGTTCGTCGGCCGTACCGTGATCGCGCCCGGGTCCCTCAGCTGAGCCGATCGCCCTCAGAAACCGACCGAGATTCCGGAAATCCTGCGGGTACTCGACGTCGCCAAGGCCTTCTAGGTACTTCACGAATGCTCCGGCGACGCAATCGGCCTGGTCTTCATGCTGGATGGTCTCGGCGTCGGTTTGAGGGTAAGGGACACCCCTGATCCTCTGCAGGAAATGCCCGTACTCGTGCCCAAGCCCGGCGATAGGAGCCGCCGCTCCGTATCGGTGGTAGTTATCCCACAGTAGGCCCTGCCCCCTGAACACCGTGTTGCTGGCCGGGCAATAATCGGAAGAGTGGTCGAATTGCCAACCGCATTGGCTGTTCACGCTGCGTCCCTCCGGAACGTAGATCAGTGTTGGGCCGCTGCTCACCGCGATATGGGCCAGGTAATCAGTCGCCATCTGATGGCCGACCTCGAGGAATTGATCCATCTGGCTTTCGCTGTAACAGTTGTCGAGTTCCCCGCCCGCGCATGAGATTTTCGGCGCTTTCGGGTCAGCCGCAGCGGTCAGCCCGGCGACGACCGCCACTGCCAGTGTGACCGTCGCGACAGCGAGCAGGCCACTTACACAGCTAGTGGGGATGCGGGCGCTAAACATCAGAGACCATCCTCCGGGTTGGCCGAGCCGACAGCTCACCTGGCTACGACTACCAGCGCCACGGTTCGGGCCCCATTGTCGATGAGGACGGCTTCGTCGAAGTCGCCGGCTGCCGATTCTAATAGGGATGAGCGGGCTGGCTCCCGACCCTCGGCTATGCGCGCCCGGGCGATGTCGAAACCCTTCGCGCGCCTCTCCGTGGGAACCTTCCTGTAACCCATTGTGAACTTGCTTGACAACCTTTTGGCGGCTGGAGCTTGGGCGGATCCTTGGAAGATAGACCACAGTGGCCTCGCTGTTCAGGAGGACCGCCATGTCCCTCACTTCGCGACACTTCGCGCCGTTATTGGTTGCTGTGGGGGCAGCCACATCGATTACCGTCGCGCCGATCGCGGCTGCCGACTCGGTTTTGCCGCAACCCGGTTACGAAAACGCTCGCGACACCCTTAATGACCTCACGGCCCAGTCCATATTCGATTCCGCCGTATTCGTCCGTGCGCGGCGGCAGGGGAGTGGAGCCCCGGTTTCGCGGCTGGAGTGGTGCTGCCGGTGTGCCTCTCCGTGGGAGTCCCGTCAGTCGCTGTCGGTTCCGAGAGCCAAGTCCTCAGATCACGTCGTAGCCGAGCCGCTGAGCGGCTCCGGCGATGCGCCGTGCCAGACCCGGATGGGTGAGAGGTTGGGAGAAAGCGGGATAGCCTGGCATCGCTGTGGCTGCTGGCAGCAACAGCGCTATGCAAGCTGTCCCGGCGAAGCGGCTGTTGTATCGCAGACCGTCGAGGTCGGGAAATGCTTCGACAATGCGCCTGGCCCAGCGCTGGGTAATCGAGTGCGGGGCCGTTGACATAGCGAAAGTACCGCCTGCCCTTGTCGCCCATGCTCCGGTGCTGTCGGCGGCAACATCGAGCAGGTGAAGTTCCCGGGTAAACCGCAGACCGGTCAGATACGGCGTCTCGCGAAACCGGTCTATCGTCCGGTCGGTCTGGAAAGTCTCGGCCAGCGCGGCATCCGGTGTCCAGGCCCCGTACCAAATTCCGCGATCAGGGTGCACGCGCCGCGGCGGCGGGTGCGGATCAAACCGCAACACGGGCCCGAAATACCGAAACGCGTTCCATGCCAAGACATGTGGACCCGCGGTGCGATGCACTCGCCACCACAGCTCATCCGTACCGATGGTGCGGTACTCGTTATCACGGATCCCAATAGCACGGAGCCTGTTCTTCGGGGGCGGATCAGGTAGGCGCGTACGGGCAGTCAACTGCCGTACCAGTCGGTGGTCTCAGCCACAGCAACTACCGCAGCAACGTCACCCCCGCTGCGCAGCCAATCCAGGGGAGCGAGCGGGTTGCCGTCCAGCTGCAGATCGGGGTGCGGCGTGTGAAGGAATCCGTCGACGGCCACTGGATGCAAGTCGGCCGGCAACGCTTGGAATACACGGTCTAATCCCCGAATCTGCTTGGTCGGGCCGCCGTTTGCGTCACGTTCGAACTGTGTCAGGGGAAAAAGCCAGGTGGCGCCCTCCTGGATCGCCCAGAGGCCTCGGTCCAATCGCCGCTGACGCACCCTCGAGGATGAGATGCCCAGGCCTTTGGCCACCTCATTGGCGGTGAATGCGGTGTTGATTAGCCGCCCGAGGTGGGCTGCGATGTCGACGGCGGCCTTGGCATAGGCTTGCGGATCTTCGCTGAACCCCACCTCGTCGAGCAGCTGGGCCTCCGCGGCTGTCAGCTGGGCAGCCCACGGCCGCAGGACCGGCAACGTTTTGAGCGCAGCCACAACGTCATCGCGACTCAAGTCGTAGTGCTCGCGCAGCAGCTGATCCAGTTCATCACGCATAGCGACCTCCGAATCTAACGGACGCTCACATCATATCATCAGCGTTAGTCAGCGCCGGACGGGCGCGGGTATGTACTCCGTGGCCAGCCATGCCCGCAAGAACATTTTGCCCAACGCCGCTTGCCTGTCGGCCACAGCTGGTGACGCGCCCGCCGAGCTGGCCGCCGTTCCCCACCAGCCGATGGAGAGGCCGGCGGGTCGCGCAGCACGGATCCCCACGTCGCTATTCAGCGACGTACCGACGGTGCGGTGGTGCGAGTGGCCAGGCGTTGGGAGCCCAGGCCTGGGGCTCCCTTGACCTAGGCTATTAGCCGCAAGGTAGGGGAGCGAAGCTCGAAACATGCTGTTGGACAGGCAATCCTAACAGCACGATAACGAATACGGAGTAGTTTACCGGTAATCCTCCATATTCGATCTTGCTGTATTCCACTGGTCGCTAGGGGAGGGGAGTGGCCTGGTCTTAGCAGTCGGGCGGCTACCCAAGCAGGCTGGCGGTCCGGCCCATGCGGACCCGCGGCCTCGTCGAACAGCGGCTGCCAAAAGCGCGATGTGCAGCGTACGCGGCAAAGGTTATAGCAAAAAGTGCTATAGTTAGGCATGTTCGACCGTAGCGAAGTACTGCGGCAGGTCATGCGCGAAACGGGCACGACCCAGTCCGAACTAGCGCGCCTTAGCGGCGTGCACCAGCCCAGTGTCAGCCAATTCCTTTCTAGCAAGGTCGACCTCAGCGACGAACAGCTTGATCGATTGCTGTCCTGCATGGGTTATCGCCTCGAAGTCAGCCGCCGCGCGATTGCCCCGGACCTGACCCGCGCCGAGTGGCGCTCATGGAAGTTGCATCGCCAACTGTCCACACATCTGACACGATCGACCCTGGCCCAGTGGCGTCCTACGATCCAAGCGAATCTCGAACGCCTGCGCGCCGGCGTTCGAGGTCAACCCCACATCCGCAACCTCGACCGATGGGAGGCACTAGTAAACCGCGACGACGTCGCTGGCCTGCATCGGGTCCTCACCGGTCTTGATCGCGACTCCGTCGAGATGCGCGAAGTAACGCCGATGGCCGGACTGCTCCGCGATGAGGAACGCACCAAGATTCTCCAGGAGCTGGACTGATGCGACGTGACCAGTTGGAGCACGCCATCCGCGCCGCCTGCCAAATCACCGGCCAACTCGAGGTCATCGTGGTCGGTTCCCAGGCCATCCTGGGTACCTACCCCGAGTACGAACTTCCCTCAGCCGCAACCCGTTCGCTCGAAGTTGATATTCTGCCCATCACTGATGACCATAACCAGACCATTGAACTTGCCGACCTCATCGTTGGCGTCGCTGGCGAACTCTCTCAGTTCCAGCAAACACACGGCTTCAGCATCGACGGAGTCGACCTGACCACATCAGCACTTCCCGACGGCTGGCGAACCCGACTAGTCAAGGTACAGAACGAAAACACCGCCGGGCCCGGCCGTCAACCGCAGAACATCGGCTGGTGCCTTGACAAGGAAGACTTGTGCGTAGCAAAACTGTGTGCGTTCCGGGAAAAAGACCGCAACTTCGTCGACGCCCTGATCTCAGGCAACCTCGTCGACCCGACTTTGATCGCGGATCGAATCAAGACGGTTCCCGCGCGTTACAGCTCAAATATTGAGCGCGCGCTCGCATGGCTGGCGTACCGGTCCAACCCTGGCAATCGCACCATTTGAGGCTAACGCCGAGCCATCAGAATCGGCGATGGAACATGTCGGCGGGCAGCGTGATTGGAGCCGACTCGACTGCGGCGCTCCGTCCCTCGGCAGGGGAGCGCTGCGTGATTTCGCCCGACTCTAGTGCCGCGTCCAGTCCCCCGGCGGGGGATCCGCGTCCGTTGGCCCGGCCCACACATAGCCGGCCCCAAGCCTGTTCCGGATCATCGACTCACCCGACTACAACCAGCTGATTCGCCTGATGCATCATGTGCGACACATCTCCATGCTGAAAGCGACGACTCGAAAACGCTGGGGAGAGTGGACAACAACGTCCGGCGCGGGGCTTTATCGGCGAGTTGCGTGAGACCGCAATCCGTTGTTGCACAACACTATACGCATTATACGCATTACGCAGTAGTTGACTTGACATAATGTCGCTTATCGGCACAAAACTGTTGCGAGTTGCATTAGATGAAAGTGCTCGCACCCGTTGACGATTGGCCCATCTAGACACCTCACGGCACTGATTTGGGATCCCCGCTCCCTAACGGGCTGCTTACATGGTTGTGCATCCACCGAGGTTGCCGTACAGTTCAATCACTTAATGAATGATTCGGGTGTTAGGTGAAAGCTTGAGAGTGCCCCGACCGACTGGCCCTGTAGTCGGCGATCGACTACCCGCCCGTCCCCTCCTTGCGCCACCAGCAATACGTCACTGTGACGAATTAGGCTGTGGCGCAGGGCCATTAAGGCTCCGTGTTCGGTTGATAGCCGACGCGGCTTCGGGCGGTCGCCGGCATGGCTGACGAGCTGCCAGGGTTCATTCCACACGTTCTGCGTCTCGATGACGTTTCGCTGCTTCGAGCTGACGAAACGGTACTCAAGGCGATGTTCGATGGATGGCGCGCTCAGATGCTCGCACGCGGTCTGGCGGTCGACACCATCAAGGGCCGGTGTGGCATCGTGTCTCGGTTTGTCGAATTCACCAACGAGTATCCGTGGCGGTGGCGTCCACTTGATGTTGACCAGTTCCTGGCTGACCTCCGGTCGCAGCAGACGCCGATCGCGCTGTCGACATTGCGTTCATATAGCAACGCGATCTCGATGTTCTGTTCTTATGTCAGCGACAGTCGATACGGTTGGTTTTCGTTCTGCGAGAAGCAATTCGGTGATGTGCCGTCACAGATCTGCTTCGAGTGGAACACGCCGCAACACACCACTGATGATGCCGTCCCACCCAAACGGCGAGCTTTCACCAAGGCCGAGTTGCAACATATGTTCGATGTCATCGACGACTTCGTCGACGACGCTCACCGCACCGGTTCAAAGCGCTGGCTGACGGCGTTGCGCGATTCGATCGCGTTCAAGATCGGATACGCCTACGGACTTCGACGCCGCGAGCTGGTCATGCTGGACCTGACCGACTTCGGGCCCAATCCGCACGTCCCGGACTACGGCAACTACGGCGCACTAACGGTGCGCTGGGCCAAAGGGACCAAAGGTTCGGGTCCGCGCCGGCGAACAGTGCTGACATCGCCCGAATTCGCCTGGGCCGTCGAGCTTCTGCAGTATTGGTGCGGCGAAGGTCGTCAGCTGTTCAGCACAGCCGAGCGCTCCCCCGCGTTGTGGCCCAGCGAGCGCGGCGGAAGATTGACCCTCAGCGCTTTAGGGCGGTCCTTCGCCGCGTTTCGGCAGCGGGCGGGTCTGCCGCCGGAGCTGAGCCTGCACGCACTAAGACACTCGTACACCACGCATCTGATCGAGGCCGGCTACGACCCCTTGTTTGTCCAGCAGCAGCTCGGGCACTCCTTCGCGTCCACGACATCGCTCTGCACATCGGTGACGTCGGACTTCAAGCAAAGGGTGGTTCAACAAATGATTGCGCGACGACTCCGAATGGAGGACGCCGGTGGCTGAGCAGCGCCGCATCGGCTTCCACTGGCATCTGCGGCGGGTAATGGCAGCTCATAATCTCTGGAAGTCCACCGAGCTGCGGCCGCTGCTCCGCTCGCGCGGCATCAACCTCTCCGACGCGCAGGTCTACCGCCTGGTTACCGGTGAACCGCAACGCATTCCGTCGCGGACCTTCGCCGCACTCTGTGACATCTTCGACTGCACGCCCAACGAACTGTTCGAGCCCTACGTCGAGATGCAAGCGGCCGCATCAGCTAATGTGCCCCGTCCACGCGACCTAGGGGTGACGCCGGGAAACCCGGTAGCCAAGCGGATTCGGATCGTCCAGGACGACGGTGGCACGCCCCCGCAAACCTGAGGATCCGCAGCGCTGGCCGATCGGATGCGCCCGATGCAAATGCCACTACGAATTGGTGGCCACCTGGCCTGACGGCTCGATCTGTGGATACTGCTACCAGGCAGCAAAACGAACGACCGGGATCTGCACCTGCGGGCACGAAGGCGTGCTGCCCGGCATCATCGATGACCGCCCCGCCTGCCGGCGCTGTAGTGGCGTCAAGCTCAACGTCGACTGCGTCGGTTGCGGCGCGGAAGCCGAACTCTACAGCGGTGGGCGCTGCCAACGCTGCGTGCTCGAAGAGACCGCCCATTGGTTGCTCACTGACCACGACACCGGATTGATCGCACCGCAGCTGCAAGTCATCGTCGATGCGCTGACCGCGATGCACCGCCCCAACAGGCCTGGTGTGGATTCGCCAACCCCACGTCCAGTCTGTTCTGCGCGAGCTGGCCTGCCACCCAACCCTCACCCACGAGGTACTCGACCAGCTGCCGACAGGTCGGACAACTAACTACATCAGAAGTCTTCTGGTCGAGCACGGGGCACTTCCGTCACGTGACGAGAGACTGGCCAACTTCCAGTCCTGGGCGAGTACGGCTAAACGGCGCATCACAACGGAAGAGCACCGAAAAGTGGTCACCCGTTTCATCCGGTGGAATCTCGAAAAGCGCCTTCGATCAATGAACCCGGTCACTGAGTCAGCATTCCTACGAGCCAAACAGACCGTCACCGTGACGATTGATTTCTGCAACTGGCTGGCCGCCGAGAATGACACCACCGTCGACCAGGTGACCCAAGCGCACATCGACCTCTGGCAGTCGACCGGACCGACAACCCGCGAGCACATTACGCGATTCGTCCGATGGGCAATTAAAGCCAGGTTGGTCAACGTCGATCTTGAAGTCACGCCCCATCGCCGCGGAACTGCACCGCGAATGCCGATCACACAACAGAACGCCGTCATCGAACGGGTAGTGCATCAGCAGACGCTTCATCCTCGCGATCGGTTCGCTGCGATTCTGATGATCGTTTTCGCCCAACGGGCTGAAGATATTGCGACACTTACTTGGGATCGCATCACGATAACCGCCGACCCCGTGGTCATCGAGCTGGCCGACGTGCCGATCGAGCTGCCGTCGCCGCTCGATGAGCCAGTGAGAGCCCTCGCAGCAAGTAAGTACAACAGTCAAACAGCGGCACATCCGAACTCGCCGTGGGTATTTCGTGGCCGGAGGCCGGGTATGCATCTTTCACCGGTCCATCTGCGCAACCACCTACGGCCCGTTCTCGCCTCGCTTGAAGCCCGCCTAGGCACCCTGAACGAACTGACCCAGACAACCCCAATTGCCATCTTGGCGGAAACCCTCGGTTACCGCCCCGGCACGCTCGAAGCCCACGCCCGCGCGTCCACATCTACCTATGCGCGGTATGTCGCCACTCGACTTGACTGACGGATCCTGCATTCGGCTCTGCCGGGTGTTCCTGCATGTTCGTACCCAGGATCGGCGGCCAACGCCGTTAGGCTTTGGAGCCAAGCCATGGTGAGCAGCAAATCGACGGAGGTACTTGGTGTTTGAGATATCAGAGCTGATAACTCGAATCAAACCGTCTTACTCCTCGGGTCGGGTGCGCAGCCGGATGACGGGGAGTTCGCGGTCGGTTTTCTGCTGGTATTTCGCGAAACGGTCTGCCGTGCTGGTGATGTGGCGCCAGGCGTGCTGGCGGGCGGTGCCGTGCAGCTGCTCGGCGCTGACCTCGATGGTGCGGCCGGCGATCTGGATCTGCACGGTGTCGGGGTGGGCGGCGAGGTTGTAGTACCAGGCGGGGTTCTTTGCCGCCCCGTTCGCGGACGCGACGATCAGCCAGCTGTCGGCGCCGTCGGGGAAGTAGGCGACCGGGGTGTGGCGTGCGGTGCCGCTCTTGGCGCCGACGGTGCTCAGGACAAGTGCCTGCATGCCCATCACCTTCTCGGCGTTGCCGCGGATCCGGTTCGTGTTCCAGCGGTTCATCCAGGCCATCAGCTTCCCGCCGGGCTGGCGGGCACCGCGGGTGCCGTGGGGGGTGTCAAAGCTCATCAGCTCTCTCTCCTTCTCCTCGATTGGTTGACGGTCAGCGGCGGCGGAGCCGGTACCGCTGGCCAATTCTCACGGGCCGGTGCTCCGGGCCCGCGGTCTGTTCAGGGTCGTAGCGGGCCGCGGAGTCGGGCGGTCTCGTGGCGGTGTTGGCGTACTCCGATGAGGCGATAGGCGAGTCGGGCGGGTGCGGGTATGGCGGCGAGGAAGTCGATTCGTTCCCAGGGGGTGGCGTCTTCGAGGAGGTAACCCAGCACGATCAGTCGGCGTGTCAGGGGTATCGACACCAGTCCCCGTTGACCCACCTCGTGGTATTCGGCGGCGGTGATCACGCGTTCGACGATCGGCAGGATCTCCGCTTCTTCCTCGTCGAAGTGCTCGTCGAGCCCGTTCGAGATCTGCTCCAGCAGCGTGGTCAGTGGTGTGCTGGTGTGCGCGGTGGGCGCGTCCTGCCACGCGGGCAGCGCGGTCGCGGCGTGCTCGAGCAGCACCGCGAGGCCGTGATGCTGGCTGTCCATGCGCGCGAGCAGATCGGTGTGGAACCGGGTCCGGGCCGACAGTCTCGGCCACAGCAGTTCGTCCTCGCCCAGGTGGTGGTGATGGAGCATGTCGAGAACTTCGCGGGCATGCCTGGCGACGGTGCGGGCCCGGGCGACATCGCCGGCAGGTACCGCAGCGACGAGTTGGGGCAGCAGTGCGCATTCGCGGCGGAACATGCGGTGCACGATCACCATGTCACTGGTGTCGCACAGCTTGGGCGCGGCGCTGGGGGCATTCATGGCGGCCCAGGCCGCCGCGTCGATGGGCTGCTCGGGGTCCCTCCCGCGGATCTCGGCGAGGATGCGCTCGCGGGACAGTTCGGTGTTCTCGTGCTCGCGGGCGTGTGCCTGCACGTTGCTCACCAGCTCCTCTTCGGTCTCCCCGGTGAGGACGGTGCCGGACGGACCGCAGGTCAGGCTGATACTCATGGCGATACTCCTTCTAGTGGGTGTTGCGGGTCTGCGTGCGGTGCCGGGCCCGTGCGGCGACGGGTCCGGCTCGTCGTGGCACCGTGGATGTGGCGCCCACCCGTCTGGTCGAGATACTGTCAGAATCACTGACCAGATTAGTCAATGAAGCTGACTATATCAAGAGGGGGTTGAAGCCCGCTGACGCCCGCCGGCCCAGGTTGGGCCACCTGGCAAACGGGTTCGAGGGCCGACGGCTCGGCGCAGCTAGGGTTCGTGCGCGTAGGGGTCGGTGATCTCGCGGAGCTGATCCAGGATCTGGTGCAACAACGTGAAGTTGCGGGTGCCCAGGAAGGCCGTCCACTCCGCCAGGATCTCGGTGGATGTCGCCATCGCCACCTCGGCCGCCCGCCGGCCACGTTCCTCGATCACGATCAACCGAGCGCGCCCATCGGTCGGGTCGGGGACGCGGCGGACATAGCCCAAGCGTTCCAGTTGATCGACCAGCACCCCGGCGCTCTGTTTACTCATTTGCGCCTGATCAGCGAGATCCGTGAGACGCGAACCGTCCGGGGCGAGGCGTTGAAACACCCGAACCTGGGCCAGGGTCCAGTCGTCGAACCCGGCATCCTGGATGGCCCGGAAGATTCGGTCCTCCATGTAGCGATACGGGATGAACAACGCCACCCCTAGATCAACCGGCTGCTCGTCGTCCATACCGTTCTCGGCTCCATCGCCCACCTGCTCTCATGAGGTACACACCTTACGTCAGCACTGCCGAGTCAGATCGCTGCCGACACGACCGCAACGCCGCGCGCGCATCGCTGCGCTCGCTGGGCTCGCTGGGCTCCGCACGTGTCATCTATGCGCTTCAGCGACTTCGCACCTGTTGTCATCGGTCCTACTCTATGACTAAAGTAGTCATATTACCTGACTAATATGACGGAGGCGGCGATATGGAAACTGGGCGATGCCCCCACCGGGAGCGTCGGCGGATCATCCGGCCAGTCGCGCCCGCCGAGCATCCGCCAAAGCAAACGACAGGGCGGTGGTGCGACCAAGGAACCGTCGAGCGCTCCCATGACACGGTCATCGACGAGCACCCGACACCGCCGCACCGACCCACGAATTCCGTACATGCAGAAACGACAGCCAACAGATAGAGAGAACAGAGGTAGCACCATGACATCGACATCAACCCTGGCCGGCAAACGGGCCCTGGTCACCGGAGGCAGCCGTGGAATCGGCGCCGCGATCGTGCGGCGCCTCGCCTCCCAGGGAGCCGCCGTCGCGGTCAACTACCGATCCGATCGCGCCGCCGCCGACGCGCTCGTCGGCGAACTCCGCGACCACGGGTGGGTCGCATCGGCCTTCCCGGGCGACGTCACCGATGCGGCGCAGACCCACGAGCTGGTCGGCGCGGTGGTATCGGAATTCGGCGGCCTGGACCTGTTGGTCAGCAACGCCGGGGTCGAGCACTTCGGCGCGCTGGAAACCATCACCCAGGCCGACTTCGATCTCCTCTTTCAAACCAACGTGGCCGGACAACTGTTCGTCACGCAGGCGGCCGTCGCCGCGATGACCGACGGCGGCCGGATCGTGCTTAGCTCCTCGGTCAGCGTTCGCCTGGCGGTGTATCACCACGCCCTATACGCGGCAAGCAAAGCCGCCATCTCGGCCATGGTGCGCAACCTGGCTCCCGAACTCGCCGAGCGCAACATCGCCATCAACGCGATCGCCCCCGGCGCCACCGCCACCCGCATGGCCACCCGCTACGCCGCCAACTACACTCCCCCAGCACTCGCCGACGTCCCGTTCGACGCGCTCATCCGTTCGATGAGCGCCCTTGGTCGGTTGGGCCAACCCGACGAAATCGCCGCCGTGGTCGCGTTTCTGCTCTCCCCAGACGCGTCCTACGTCACCGGCACCACCATCGAAGCCGACGGCGGCTGGAGCTAACGCGCTGTATGCTCGAGCCGCCGACCATCTCGGATGTGCGATCCCGGCTCACGGTTGCGGTGTGCACCGCGACCATGATGTCGGTGGAGCTATTTGGCACGTCACCGGTGCCCGAAGAACCGAACAGCGACCGGGCGCGAGCGACCGCGTGCGTGGTTGCGGCCAACCTGCGACGGCGGCGCACCAATCTTTCGGCATCTCGCGCTTGACTGGCGGGATGGTCGTCCAAGTATTCAGCGGCGGGCGAAGGCGGGCGCATGCTCACGGCGGGGGCGGACAGCGATCAGGCGCGCGGGTATCTGCTATCGAAGTTCGACGCTCACAGGGTCACCGATCGCCGACGGCTCTTGGCCTGCGTCAGCCGTTGCCACCAATTTGGCAACTAGCTTGGGCCACCGGACCCCTCGACCGTGCGCAACTTTTCCCGGCGCGGGAACCATCGACAGTAGGGGAAAGGGCGGCTGCATCGCCGGCAGCCGGCGGCGGAGGCCCAAAGCCGCGACCTCTCCCCCACAGGAACTCGCACCTGTCGAGCACGCACCGTTACCAGTTACCCTCACCGTCTTCGCGGAATCTTGCCCGGTAAGCGGTCGCCCACCGCGAGGCCGTGCCGCTGCGCACGCACCAGCTGCAGAAACACCACTCTCACGTTGTCGTGGATTGCATGCGATACAGCGACTTTAGTGGCGTCAGAGCGCGGATCATCGCCGCCGTTGCGAACGGGATAGCGTAGCTGATCGAACCGCTCAACGCACGACATCTAAGATTTCTCCGTTTCAGCGGGTGAACTAATTCGTCACCGTGACGTATCCTCCCCTAGCCGGGCATCGGCAAAGATGCTGTCTGGCATCGGTTTACGCGCATTTGGTGGATAAGAATGATTATCCACCTTTTTGGCGTCACGCTGTGGGCATTCGGAACAGCAAGGCCCGGGAACATTCGAGCGCGGACGCCTTGGAGGTGTCGCGTTGCAGCGGTGTTGGCCTGGAACCTTGACTTCTCCGGAGACTTCGGCATACCCAACGAGCGAGCGAAGCCGCGTAATCTCGCTGACCCCGATTACTTGGTGAACGCCTCGGTTGCGGCGGTCGAACGTCATGGGTGCCAGCCGCTCTCTCGGTTTCGTCATGTTGATGCCGCCACCAGCGGCGTTCATTGCCCTGTTGTGTCGTTGAGGGTCACCTTGAATTGCATCGCCCGGTAGGGCCAGCCCGTTGCGGTGTCCCACTGGGAAACGACCAGACCGACACCGCCGTCCACATCGAGTTGAGAGCCCGGCAGAACATACCCGCCGTACAGCTGGGCGACCAGGTTGTTCGAAAGGTCTTGGGCGTCCCATGACGTGCCGACCACCGGCGTCTGGACATCGGCGACGTATAGATCAGCGATCGGTGAGTCAATCGTGCGATATCCCAGCGCATATTGCGAGGACAGGAACCCGCCCAGAATCCACATGCCGGTGTCCAGCCGGCGCAAGGTCAGCTCACCCCAGGTTTCAGGGGGCGGTGTGATCGGCGTGGGTTCGTTGTCCCAGTCCCATTGGTTATTGGCCCAGCCCCAGCCCGAGTACTTCGTGTTGTCGCCGATGTCGGTGGGCTGCACGCGCCGCAAGATCATGCCCTTGTCGCGCTGAAACCCCGTGGAGACGATGTACACCCAGCCGTCGTCAGGGTCATAGTCCCATGACCACAGCTGCGCATAGCCGTTGTGCAACGAGGCGGGGAAGGTGGCCTTGGGGCCCATCGGCTGCCAGGTGACGCCGTTATCTGTGGAGGTCCAGATCCCCGTCCAGATCACATTGGGAAAGCCCTGGTTGACGATGGCATGCAGATACATGGTCTGGCCGAGCACCAGAACATCGGAGGGAATCACGGTGCTGATGCCGCCGTTTTGCCACGGATAGCTGTCGTGAACGTAGGGCCACAACTGTTGCGCATGGTTGGGATCCGCTCCGCCCGCATACTCGTACTGGATCTGGTCATTGGTGTCGCCACTGCCGATCAAGGCGACCGGGGATCGCCAATCGCCCTGCCCCACGGTCGGACCGGAGAAGGTGTCTCCGAACACCGACACCAATTTGCCGTTGGGCGCCACCACCGACACCCCCAGATCGGCGCAGGTCACACCCCACTGGTCGGTGATGCCGGGGCCGGTCATGTCGCCCACATAGCCCTCGACGGGCATTTCCGCCGGCACCGCCGCGGGTGCCCGACGTGCCGGTGCCGGACGTGCCGGTGCTGCACGTGGCGGAGTCGGAGGCGCCGGTGCTGGACGTGGCGGAGTCGGAGGCACCGGTGCTGGACGTGCCGGAGTCGGAGGCACCGGTGCTGGACGTGCCGGAGTCGGACGCGCCGGTGCTGGACGTGCCGGAGTCGGAGGCACCGGTGCTGGACGTGCCGGAGTCGGACGCACCGGTGCTGGAGGTGCCGGTGCCGGCACCGCCGCCGACGGGATCGTCTCCGACCGCCGCGCGGCCCATCGTTTGGTTGCCGCACCCGCACCTTCGCGTTTCCACCGATACAACGTCGTACGGCTAATGCCGGTGTCGGCCGCAACTGCGGCGATCTTCTCGCCGGAGCGCAGCCTTGCCAATACCTGGGTGCGCAACGTTGCCGTATCAGCGCCCGACATAGTCCCCTTCGCCAATCGCTCTGTCATCCCCGCACGGGATGCGCGTATGTGATCGTTTCAGCGACCAACGGCACCAACCGGATTAGCGCACAACCCGTTGTGATCGCCGAGACCGGTAGTGCGCTTGCCGCCGCCCGGCAAGACCCATTGCGCGCCGATCCGTATGGTTTGCGCAAGGGTGCGGTCCGCTGAGCGGACCGGCCCCCAAAACGGGTCCGGCTCGCCGGCATGCGCATCCGCACATCGACCGGGTTCGCGGTCAGCTCAGACTCGACGAACACCAGCCACCGCAGGCACGCTAAGCCGCATCCGCAGCCGCGTGCTTACCGCACGGTCATGCACCACACGGCGAATTCGCCGCCTGCTCGGCCTCGGTGCAGAAGGAGATGACCTGTCCCTGAGGGCCGACTGGGTGCATGTACAGCAGTTGCTGACCGTCGGAATTCGGCTGGATTGTGGCGATGTATTGGTCGCCCACGTTGCCCATGCCCGGACCGGTACGCGCCACCAGCGACGCGAGCGTGATCGTGATGCTATCGCTGGGGTTCTGCTTCCAGGTCACCCCCCATTGATCGGTGTTGAGTGCCCCGTCGCCTAGTGTCAGGGTGCCAGTGCCGTCCGGTGACAGCTGCATGGTGCGGTCGTGGCCCACCCACTTGTCGAAGAATGACACCGCATCGGCGTAGGCAATTGCCATGCCGCCGAAAAAAAGGGCTCCCGCCGCCAGGAGGGCAGCAAGGGCGCGCAGCGCCGCGTAGGTCCACCCGTGCGCGGCGTCCGCGCGACGCCCAGGCTGTGCCTCGGTGCTCTGGAGAATTTGTCTGCGCATGATCGGATTCCTTTCCCGTCACTGGTCGTAACCAACATTCCGTGGCCGCCGACGTGTTCTGGCGCAAGCCCACGACCGCTGGGTAGGCATTTTTGGCGACGCCGGACAGCGGTTGGCAACCGCCGACCGCCTACTCCAGCGCCTGGCGGCGCGGGGCGACCCAAGCACGTCGCGACTGTCCTGATCGGCCGTCATGGTGTACTCAGGGGACCGAAGTGTTCCGACACCCGCGACTCCCCCAGCTGCCGTCACGGCAACCGGTCATCGTGAAGTCGCACTAGCGGTCATCGTGACCTCGACGGCATTGCGCGCCGCATATTTCGGCTGGCGGCATGACCTCGGCCCGGTGCTATTTAACGTTGGACGTAACCACCGCGTTGTCTCCGCCCCGGCACGTGACGGTATTGCCCGTCCTTACACAGTTCATGGTGTAGGTCTGCTGCGTTACGGGGCTGTAGACGTCGATCACCACCGAGTCGCCTGGGACGGAATTGTACTGTTCGACGACATTCAGGGCGAACGGGCACGACGTGTTGGGCCCGGCAAACACACCTCCACCGCAGTCCGTATCACCGTTGATTGGCAACCTCCTTGTGGCTCGCGATTCCTCGCAATATTCGCCGAGCCGTGCTGTCGGGCAAGGTCTCGGTCCGCTCAGCGGACCGCGCCCTTGCCTGACCACGCCGAATCGACCTCATTGATTTGGCTCGGTCGCACGGGTAGCACCGGCTAGCCAGAAATCTCTCCACCAGGCGGACATCTACTAGAGGAAAACAAATGGCGCAGACGTCTGCAGGGCTCAACAACAGTTATGGCCTCGGCAACGGGGTGACACCCCATTACGCCATCACTTATGACAATTCGCTTTCGGCTGCAGACGGGAAGAACCGTGCTAACGCACCGATCGCTGACTGCGAGGCAGACTACACGTGGATGTCGAACCTGTTCGGCAACATCGGTGTGCCCTTTTCAGTGCCCATGCCGGTGCAACTTGAGCCTGGACCCTATGCGGGCGCCTCCTGGCCCAACCAGCCGCCGATCACCGTGACGCCAGGTAACGGCCAGCCCATCGACCTTGTCCGCTATCTGGTCGTCAGCGAAGTCGTCGAGATGATGATGAAGCAAAAGGACAACGGCTGGGGCTACAGCTTCGGTGACGCCAACGAGGGCAGCAAAGGCGAAGCGTTGTCGCGTTTTCTCGGATCACAGGTGCCGGAGCGGTGGAGGATTCGCCGGCGGTCGAACTGGACGCGCCGACGCGCGCCGCGTTCCGCACCGCGGTGGCGCGCGATAAATTCGCCAACGCCTACGGGCGCTTGCTCGCCGACGACCGCGAATCGTGGGGCTTCATCGTGCGCAGCATCCGCGCGCCCGCCACACGGGTAAAGGTTGTCGGAGTCTGCGGCGCGAACCGCCCCGGCCGGGCTCAGATCACGCTGTCGGTGTCGCCCTCCAGGAGTTGTTGGGGCACTTGGCCGAACAAGTAGTGTCCAGTGGCGGGGTCGAGCGCGAAAGTCCAGATGACGTCGAATCGGTCGCCGGGCCACGCGGTCGGGACGGTGGTGGCGTCGACGGCGGGGATGGCCTGAGCGAGGGCCGGAATGTGCTGATGTTCCCAGCAGATCAACACCACCTCGCCGCCGCTGGCCAGAATCGCCTCGGCGAGCGCGGGCTCCTGGCCTTCGGGCGCCGGTGACTGGATGGTCAGGCCGAGTCGCCCACCGAGACCCTGGATGGTCTGGTAGGTGCGGTGATTCTGCGTCTTGGCCGGATCGCCGTAGGACGGTGAGTACAACGCGCTGGGGGTGCGCAGCCCCGCCTGTGGCGCCCCAACAGCCGGGTCAAACAGCACGGCCAACGCTCCGGAGCGTTGCCATCCCCTCGGCAGTAGGGAATGCGCGTTCTGGTTGCCGTTGACGTCGACCCCGAACGGAGGACCCGGCGCTGAGGTGGGCTGACCGGGTGACCCGACCGGCGGGTCCGCCGGTTTCTCGCCGTGGCGAATAAGGTAGATCTGCTGCGGCAGCCCTGCGTTCGGCGTGGTCATCGTCTTCCTCTCCTGTAGGTAGCGCACACGATGTAGACGCCGCACTCAAACAATTGATGGGCCGCGGGATTCGGTTATCTGCGTGTCGGGCGCGCTTCGAGTTCGGCGCGGATCTGGTCCAAGTGTGCCGGCTGGCCGGCCAATTCGGTTGGGGTGGGCGGGGCCTGCGGTGCGCTCACCCCGGCGAGCGGGTCGTCGGTACGCGCGTCGGACAGGGTAAGGACCGCACCGACATCGGGTGCTGCGGCGTCTCTGCGGGTCAGGGATGGTAGCGAGAAGCGGTGCTCGACGGTGGCCAGGATGCTGGTGTGATCCAGTGGTGTGGCCGACTCGGGCACCCGGAACACCGTTCCGGCCTCGATCAGCGGGCTGACTAAGACGGTAGGCACGCGGGGGCCGAAGCGAGTGAAGTCGAAGCCGTATTCACCGATACTGTTGTCGGGCGGGGTGGCGGTGGCAGGGGGTGCGACGTGGTCGTAGCAGCCACCGTGCTCGTCGTAGGTAACGATCAGCAGCGTCTGCGGCCACTTGGGGCCCGCGGCAACCGCGCGGTAGGTGTCGAGGATCAGTTGCTCGCCCAGAGCGACGTTGTAGTTGGGGTGTTGGCTGTTGCCCGTCGAGTTCCAGCTGGGCTCCAGAAATGAGAACGCAGGCAATGTTCCGGCGGCGGCGTCGCTTTGAAAGTCGGTGAACAACCCGGCATTAGCCGCGGGCGCCTCGGTGGTGTCCGGGAAGTTCAACCGGGTCAACGGCTTTCGGTTGTAGCCGTAAATCTTCCACGACACCCCGTGTTGGCCGCAGTGACCGAAGATGCTGGGCACGGTGAACGACTTGGTCACGTCGTCGAGGTGACCCTGGCTGGTGCCCGCGCACGCAAATGCCCGGTTAGGCATGGTTTCGGTGGGCGCCGAGCCGAACCAGCGGTCGCACACCGCGTAACCGCGGGCCAGCGCACTGAGCACCGGCAGCGTCGCCGGTGTATGGCAGCCCATAATCATCTCGGCGGTGGTGCCGGGGACCACATACCAGCCTTGTTGCGCGCGGGTCTGCAGGGTCTGCGCGTAGTCGGTGACGAATCCCTGCATCGAGGGGATCGCACCCGTGGGCGGCGATGCGGTGCCAAACAATTGGGCATTGGTGGCCAGAAACCCCTCGCCGGGGTCGGCGCCGGGAAGGAAGTATGCGTTCGCGGTGCTCGGGGTGATCGGGAAGACCTGCACCGGTGTGCCGTCGGCACCCGGGCAGGCCTCAGTTCCGGTCAACCCATCGAATACGGCCCCCCGCGAAGACATATTGCCGCTGTCCCGATAGAGGAACCCAAGCATGTGGTCGAAAGACCGATTCTCCAGCATCAGCACCACAATGTGATCCACACTGGCCAGCCCCGTCACCATCGATAACCACCTCCTATGCCTTCACACGTGCATGTAGCCCATCGCCGCGATATCTCGCGTGTCTGGCTCGGTCGTCGACCATGGGTAGCCCTCCGCCGTGAATAAGCGCGCCGACAATGCCACAGACCATGCCCGCAGACCGTCACACCGAATGGCCCCCTAACTGGAACCGATACACCGCTACACCGGGAACCGGTGACAGCCATCTCTGATATGCGGTCCTATTACGTGTCTGTCGAGCTGCGGCGCACAAGGGTCGGGTCCGGTGAGCGGACCAACGCCCAAACCCGTTCGCCGTCCGCCCGTGATCTGTCGGCGAACCTTGAGCGCGGGGCATACACCAGCCACCGGGGCGTCGCTGACGGTGCTGCTCTCCAGCAAGCATTGCTCGCCGGAGCGCTGGCGACGGTGGACGGTAGCGATGCGTGTGCCCAGCACCGCTTCCGGCGATCGCGGGACGCGCGGCGCTCGGGCTGCGGTCGGCCTTGGCGGTGCAGGCGCGGTAGTCGGCGTCGGCATCGGAGCCGGTGACGCAGACGGTGAGCGGCTAGTTAGACCGGAATCAGGTGCTGGTTACCAGACCGGATCTCGGTCCGCTCAGCGGACCACACTCTTGCCAGAACTAGCCGATCGACGTGCAATGGACGTCTCGCGCAAAGGATTATCGAATTGCACGACCAATGTTGCAGGCTCAGGACGGACAACCGAATAGCTTTCGCGAGAACGACGCAACCTGCCCACGCAACGTCGCATCCACTACCTCAACGGTGCGGGCATGGCCCAGCGTCAAGATGCCGCAAGTTTCCGCATAAGGAGGGCACAGTGACAGTTTCACGCGAGTCCAAGCGCGTCAAGGGCGAGTCGAAGCGCGTCAGGGGTGATGGATTGGCTCCTGACTTCAGTCATGTTCGTGGCTATGGTTGGCGGCCTCAGCTGCCGGACGCCCGCGACAAGCAGTACACCAGGCGACTCACGGGCGCCCTGCCGCCCGAGTGTGATCTGCGCCCGTCGATGCCTGCGGTCTATGACCAGGGTCAGCTCGGATCCTGCACCGGCAACGCCATCGCGGCTGCGATGGAGTACGAACGAGACCGGCAGGATCTAAGCGATTTCATGCCGGCGCGCCTGTTCATCTACTACAACGAGCGCGCGCTGGAAGGGACCGTCTCCAGCGATTCCGGCGCGGTCATTCGGGATGGCATCAAAGTGGTCAACACCGACGGTGTCTGCCCGGAGACCCTGTGGCCCTACGACATCGGGATGTTCGCGGTGAAGCCACCGAAACGCTGCTACGTCGCGGCGCTGACGGACAAGGCGGTGCAGTACTTGGCGGTGCAGACGTTGGGGGACTTGAAGGATGCGATCTCCTCAAGTCTCGCGGTGGTGTTCGGGTTCACCGTCTACCAAAGCTTCGAATCCCCGTCCGTTGCCCAAACGGGCGTTATGCCGATGCCCCAGCCGGGCGAGGCCACGGTCGGCGGTCACTGCGTTGTCGCCGTCGGCTACTCCGATCCCAAAAGCCAGGTCATCGTGCGCAACTCGTGGGGACCATCATGGGGAGATGCGGGCTACTTCTACATGCCCTACGAATACATGACTGGAACCACGACCAGCTCGGATACCTCTCCAATCAATGGGGCCCACTTAGCCAGTGATTTCTGGTCCATCGAGCTGGTGTCATCGTAAAAGGGCCGCCCGATCGAGTTTCCGAATAGTTGCCGTCACTGCCAAGGACGTAAACCGTTGTCTCGTTGGCGGCCCCGCACCCGAGGGCGCCAGTATAGATGTGGACGCGCCCAGGGAGCGGCACTTGGTCGGACGGTCCGTTGTCGAGCCACAACTGTCCGTCACTGCCGAGGACATAAACGGCCGCCTTACTGCCAGTGCTAATGGTTTGCGTACTCATGTGCGACTCACCAAGCCAATACTGCAAAGGTGTCGGCGTGCCTGGCCGCGCGGGTGACGCGGTTATCCTTGCGGCGCCTAACTTTTCCGACCGGCTGCGACGAACAGTGCGGGCACGTGTCCGCGGACCTGCTGTCCGGGCGGGATTGTTTCACCGAAGGGCGCGTGCGCGAGGCGTAACGGACGCGTGACACTAAGCGCCTGTGTGGTCGTTTCTGATATCTGAGTCGTTCACTGCTTGTAAGTGTTGCTGCCGTTCAAAAGAGGTGACGACTGCAGATGGTCACTCTGTTCTGCGCAGCACCAGCAGGCTGCGTGGGTTCAACGTGTAGGCCGAGCCGGCGGGCAGCGTGGTCGGCGACGGCGCCGGGGATCCGGTGGCCTGTGTGGTGTCGAGTACCGGCATCCATGTGGTGCCGAGGCTGGACGACGGCAGGGTGAACACCTGCGGGTTCCACGAGGCGTTGAACATGATCAGGAACGTGTCGTCGGTGAGCGCCTTCCCATCGGTGTCGGTGTCGGTCAGCGCTGCGCCATTGAGCCACACGGCAAATGCCAGCGATCCGGAGTTCCAGCGGTCCGAGGTCATCGGCGTGCCATCTGTCCATAACCAGGCTACGTCCTCGCCGCTGCCGGGCCGTGGCTCCTGGCCGGTCAAGAAGCTGCCGCACCGAAAAACAGGGTGTTCCCTGCGGAGTCCGATCGCGCGGGCGGTGAACGCGAGCAGATCCAGGCGTTCCTGATCGAGGTCCCAGTCGTAGTAGCTGATGGCGTTGTCTTGGCAGTAGGCGTTGTTGTTGCCCTGCTGGGTGCGCCCGATCTCGTCGCCGCCCAAGATCATCGGCACGCCCTGGGACATCAGCAAAGTGGCCAGAAAGTTTCGCCGCTGCTGAGCGCGCAGCGCCACGATGCCCGTATCGTCGGTGGGTCCCTCTATGCCGCAGTTCCAGGACCGGTTGTCGTCGCTGCCGTCGCTGTTGTTGTTTCCGTTGGCCTCATTGTGCTTGGCGTTGTAGGAGACCAGGTCGGTTAGCGTGAAGCCGTCGTGGCAGGTGACGAGGTTGACGGATGACTCCGGCGATTGATCCGCGCGTGCGAACACGTCGTGAGAACCGGCCAGCCGGGTGGCCAAGTCACCGATGCCGGCCTGGGCCCGCCAATAGTCGCGCACGTTGGCGCGGTAGTGGTCGTTCCACTGCGCCCAGGGCGGCGGGAACTGGCCCAGCACGTAGCCGCCGTTGGCGTCCCACGGTTCGGCGATCAGCTTGACCTGTGAGATCACCGGGTCCTGATAGACCAGGTCCAAAAACGCCGCGAACTTCTCCAGGTTGCCCTCCTGGCGGGCCAGGATGGCGGCCAGGTCGAATCGGAAGCCGTCCACGTGCATCTCGCCGGCCCAGTAGCGCAAGCTGGACAGGATCAACCGCAGTACCTCAGGCTCGCCGGCATCCAGCGTGTTGCCGGTGCCGCTGTAGTCGTAGTAATTGCTGGGGTCGGCAGGGTTCAGCCAGTAGTAGGTGGGGTTGTCGAAACCCCGGAACGCCACACTGGGCCCGTCGGGATTGCCTTCCGCGGAGTGGTTGTAGACCACGTCGAGGATCACCTCGATGCCGGCGTGGTGCAGGGCCTTGACCATGGATTTGAACTCGTTGACCTGCTGGCCCCGGGTGCCGGCCGAACAGTATGCGCCGTGGGGTGCGAAGAATCCTATGGTCATGTAGCCCCAGTAGTCGGTCAGCCCCGCCGGCACCGGCGTTGCGGCGGGCAGGAATTGGTGCACCGGCATCAATTCGATGGCGGTAATGCCCAGCGAGGTGAGGTGCTTGATGATCGGGTCGCTGGCCAACCCGGCGTAGGTGCCCTTCAGCGGGTCGGGCACCTGGGGGTGTTGTTTGGTCAGCCCCCGCACATGGGTCTCGTAGATGACCGAGTCGGCCATCGCGATGCCCGGCGGTGTGTCGCCGCCCCAGTCAAAGCTCGGGTCGACCACCACCGAGCGAGGGGTGTGCGGCGCCGAGTCGCGCGGGTCGGGGTTGGCGCGGTCACCGGGCAGGTGCGCGCAGGCCGACGAGTCACCGTCATAGCCGCCGTCGATGGCCTTCGACCACGGGTCCAGTAGCAGCTTGGCCCCGTTGCCCCACAACCCCTGCTGCGGATTCCACGGCCCGGCGACCCGGTAACCGTACCGCTGCCCGGCACGGATACCGGGCACATAGCCGTGCCAGACGTCGCCGGTGCGAGCCGTCAGCGGCAGCGTGGTCTCGGTGCCGTCATCGGCGAACAGGCACAAGCTCACGGCACCTTCACTCGCTGAAGAGGAGTAAACCGCGAAATTCGTGCCCCCCGCGTCGGGCGTCGAGCCCATCGGCGTCGGCTGGCCAGGTCGCACCTCTATCGGCGCGGGGCCGCCGACGGTCGTAACCGACTGCGTCATGGTGATCACTTCCCTGAGCTAATGCCGCGAACCCACAAGCAACGTGGCATTCTGCGGCGTATCGAGGCTTTATCGACGAATGGCCAGCGAGAAGAAATGCCCGTTCCATTGCACGCCAACGGCTTTGGATGCGCAAGAATCCGGTCCGCTAAGCGGACCGGCCCGTCAACGGCTCCCCGTCGGGGTCGCTCGCGATCTGTGGACGCGCCCGCCGAGGTTGTCCCGGTCTTCGTAGAACTTGAGTGACGGTCCGTCGCCTGAGGCCTGCGGGATGGTAGGTCTTCGGGTGAACCGCCGGGTACACCCTCAAGAAAGGAAGCGAGAGACCGCCATGAAGGCCGTACCTGCTGTTCGCGTCGCCGAAAAGGGCGACACTGCGCTCCCGCGGTCATCGGCACGGAGAAGTGGCACTACCGTTGTCGATCACCTGGGGGCCCTTCCTGTTCGTGTCCGTAACACCACGAATCATGAGGCCCCAGGCCCGCTTCCAGACTCAGCCAGTCAACCGTGTCGACAAACCGCTACCACGGTTCATTGCGAAGACCCGTCAATCCAAACCTCTGCTAAATAAAAGCATCACGGTATAAATACCAACCCAGGCAGCGTCTCCCATTTTGGCTTCCTGACATCCTCGGCGGCGGGGACTGAAGAGCTAAGCCCCGCGAGGACAACGGCTGGATAAAGGCCGCCGAGGAAGAGCGATATGATAATCCGCGGAACGGTCCATAAAGGTCCCTGTGTCAACGCGACTACGAAGAAAGTTGCTAATATGGCCAAAAAGACAACGCTGTATGTCGTTGTGGAAAGCCTTCCAAAATCGTACTTCATCCGGATGCGCTCTACCGATTTTGCGTTCGCCGGTGGGACAGCTTCGTTGTTAGTGGGGGTGTCGTCCTTTTTGGCTGATACCAGTTCGACGATACCCACAACCAGGACATGGATCGCTCGGACGATAATGTAGAGGACAACCACATAGATGACTATATCGGGGCTGACCGTGCCCCAGTGTCGGTCTTCTACAGCTTCTGATGTCAGATAAACGGCCAGGAGTGCACCGAGCGCGACCCACATCACGACGACAAACTCCTGTGCGGCACGCATTGCTACTTTATTACGGCGTGCGAATTTTGGATCTTTTGCGGCGGGTGGACGCACGGAGCCCACGCCCGCTTTTATGCCTTCGTTATCTGTGGCGACAGGTGGGCCACCGGCGGCATAGGCGGCACACGATTTCTTGTTCGCACGCCTAGCGCTGCGTGTGCGACTAAAAACGACATACGATGCGCGGCCGATAAAATACAGGCCAAATAAATAAACGAAGAACAGGAGGTACCACTTCTCGCCGAATATTTCGCGGTGCATGTTCTGTTGGCCAATGGCCTCCATGTAAAGTGCACTTGTGACTATAAGTAAAGCGGTCGCCGTGGTTGTAACTGCGACTGAAAGCCATGCATTTAAGCGGATGAAGAACTTGCGACGGCGCTCTACCGTCTCAATCGGATCATTTCTTTTACAAAGCTCTACCGCGAGATTATCAGCGTAGCTTACGAGCGCCCACCCTAACCCGCAGACAAGGACAGCGCTGCCGATGAAAAGCGAACCGGTTGCTAGGAGCCATTCACTCCACAACTGGTTGCAAAGGCTATCACCCTTGCCTCCGGGTGTCGTATAGTCAATATTTTTTGGGTATTGCAGTCCGCCGATTACGGTGAAGAGATAGGTAGAAAGCGTCAGAACCGGCACGCCGGAACCGAACAACGCTATCGTGGGGGGAGCTGCTCCCTGATACCACTGTACGAGCAGCGCCGCGGCGGCGGCGATTAGCAAGCCGGCGAGCAGACCGGTAAAAGTAGAATCTGCTGAGGCAGCACTTATGGTGCTCCACCCCACGTTCGTTGCACACGGGTCGTTGTCCACGGATCACCCCTTTAATCGATGACGACTGGCCAGCGAGAAGAAAGGCTCGTTCCATTGCACGCCAAGGCAGTTTGGCCGGGCAAGAATCCGGTCCGCTGAGCGGACCGACCCGTCAGCAACTCCCCGTCGGGGTCGCTCGCGATCTGTGGGCGCGTCTGAACGCCGTGCTGTATTTCACGTGCCGGTGTGGGTAACGATGACGGTGTTGCTCCACAGCAGGCCCCCGTCACCATCGGGGTCGGGGCGGTGGTCGGTGACGGCGATGTGCCCGGTTTCGCTGACTGCGGTCTCCGGCAGCGGTGCGCTTAGGTACCCGTCGGCGTCGCTGACGTAAGTGAGGTAGTCCACGATATCTTCGCCGATATACGTGATGCGGATGGTGACCGAACGGTTGGGCAGGAATCCGCTGCCCGTGATCAAGACCTGGCCGCGGGAGGCGCTAATGATGGGGCCGGTCGGTCGGATCAGCCCCGCAGTTGGCTGATCGCCGGGCACATCGGTAGGCATGCGACTCCGATCGCTTCCTGGTCACGCCGGTCGCGGCCACGTACTCGCGAATCGCGACAATCAACGATCCCAGTACGCTCTTCCATTTTGATACCCACACCTGGGACGGGGGCAAGTGCCCGGTCCGGTAAGTGGACCGACGGTGCAGGGTGGCGCCAATCCCGCCCCCAAGGAGCATAGCGGCGCGATTGTCGTAGGCCGGTTTGGCGTCAGCCACGACGAGGGTAGAGGTGTTGCACCGCAGCCGGCCGCAGCCGGCCGCACGCACCCCCATGATCGGGGCGGTGGTCGGTTACGGCGATGTACAACGCGCCCATGGCGCTGGTGGGTAGCTCGCAATGGGGGTAACCGTCGTCCGTCATATAGGTCAGGTAGTCACTGATGTCCTCTCCGGCGCGGGTGACCCGGATGGCGACGGTGTGGTTGGGCAGGAACCCTAAGCGGTGACGAGGTGCCCATGGGCGCTGATAGTAGGAGTGGCGGACGAGTGAGGTCCGGATCGGTCATCCGATACATGGGTGGGCATGGCCCGCTCCCGTCGACTATCGGGTTATCGGGCCCGCGCTGTGGTCGATGCTCCGGGATGGTCGTCGATCAACGGCCCGGGACGGGATTAGCCAATCCGAGACCCCATGCGCGCGATGCGCAAGTGTCGAGAGGAAACGTCTGGTCTGGCTCGGCGAACCGCAGGCGTGGCGTTCCGGAACACCTACGCGTTACTTCGGCTTTAGTTGCTGAAGGGCGGCGCCGATGCGACACGCAGTGTAGGACACCAGAGCGGGTAGGCCCGCGGGTAGATCGTCTGCGTGGACCGTGACGGTGACTGCGCCAGCGCAGGACCCATTCGGCCACCACACGGGCGCCGATACGCAACATGTGCCGGCAACCGCATCTTGATGGTCGATCACTGTCGCGCGCGGTTCGCGGAGGGACTCGCGAAGGTTGCGCCATTCGCGCCGGGTCCAGCAGTCAGGAAGTGTGACGTCGCTGCCGGGTTGGGTCGCGTAGAGGACGCGTCCGGTGGCGGTGCGGGCGATCGATTTGGGGTCGGCGGGGTCGGGCATGTGGGCGTGGCCGTGGGGCACAGCGGCGCAGATGTATCGGAGGCGATGTTCATGCAGGATCCGCAGCGACGCCATGGCGCGCGATTGCACGGCAAGGGTGTGGACCGGCGCCTGCGCAAAGCGCCGTAGCAGCGGGTCCGGCTGCCAGCGCTGCCCGATGCGCAACATCCGCGGCCCGACGTAGTAGCGGTGCGCGACGCACTGCACCGCGCCGAGCGTGACGAGTTGTTCGGCGAGCCGATGCGCGGACGTTTTGGCTAGCCCGCTTGCGCGGGCCAGCGCGGTTAGTCCAAGACCCTCATCGGCGCGAGCAAGAGCGTCCAACACAGCGAACGCACCGTCTAGGACTCCCCGCCCCACAGCGACCGGCGGTATCAGTCCTGCCAACCGCTCTAGCTTGGTGCCGGCATCGGCAACCGAGGTGGGCAGGCTTGGGCCGACGGCAGGTGATGAAGGTGGATACGTCGAGACATCCATGTGGGCCTCACTGCATTTGACCTGGTATTGGGCGACTTGGCGTTTCATAGCGACTCGGCTTTAAATTTCCCGCCAGCTGGTCAAGCCGGTCTAGCGTAGTCGCCTACTCATTTGTGCAGTGCCCAACAGGACGCCGGCCCGGTGACAAGTACTCGCGTCGCGACGAGTATGCAAAAGATCGTTGTCATGGGCATACCTCCGGGCTTGCTGCTAAACCTGCGGTTGCAAAGCTACATTGCTTCCGATACAGACTCCAGCAAAACGATCAAAAGTGCAAAGCCGCCGTGTCACCCGCACCGTTTTGCCAGGTTCACAATGAGGTCGCGCCACCGAGCGTTCAGCGCAACGTGACGGCACAACGGCTGGCAACACACGGTGTCCAAGACAGCCGGCATGTCGAACCGCTGACACAGCATCGGACTTTACAAAAGAAATCAGCCGTTAACCCTGCCTTCGGTTGGAGGCAAATCGCCCAGGTTAGCAAACATAAATAAATAAATGCGTTGCCGCGCTGATCGTACCGACGATTACCCGTCATGGTCCTATCTGCGATTCGTCGACGCCAGAGACCACTCACCGTCACCGCAGCCGGCCCGATCCGAGCGCGCGTGCGGCGACGCGCGTTCGACAATAGCCGAGGTGAGCGGAAGTCCTCGCCGCCCAATCACGTCTATGGTCTGCGGCTACGTCCTTGTCCCGGGGGAATCAGGGTGCGGCCGGCGCTCGAGTGCGCCCGCCAGAAGGCTCACGGCATTGTGGTATTCGGGGCGCGTCCAAAAGCCCGAATGCCCGCAGATTGGTGGATAGTCGCCCCGTGCTTCGCGATCCAGGCTTGTGACATCGAGCAACCGGCAGTCGAGTGTCTCCGGGGCGTCGGTCATATTGGCGTTGTCGTTGAGGAGCAACCACGATCCGATCGGGTCGGTCAGTGCCCACAGGTTGATCCACCGGGTGGGCTCCCTGAAATGGACGGCCTCGACAGTGTTGTATCCGAAGTACGCGGGGAAGTTTTTGGCGTAGAGGCGCCTAAGCGGGCACCCGAACGTGAGCAATGCGGTGTGCGGCAACCCCGCACTGTCGGCCTGCAAAATGGTCGCCGCCGCAATGATGCTGCCTTGACTGTGCCCGGTCAGCACCAACCGCCGGGAACCCGAGACAAGGTAGCTCAGTTGACCGACTAATTCCGGCACGGTGCGTTCGCCGTAGCACGGCGGAGTCATCGGATGATTCGCACGCGGCCAGAACGTGATGACGTCCCAAAGCACACCGACCATGCGTCGCTTTTCCCGGTCGCGCAACGCGGCAACGGCAAGACCGACGATGCCGGCGGCCGCCGCCGACAGCATCGCGACGCAGGCGGTGGAGAGTCCCGGCAGCCACACCGGCAGGCGGCTGAATCCTCCGGCGAGGCCGACCAATACCAGCGCGACGAAGGCGGCGATGGCGGTGACAGCGAAGCCCGCAAGAACCGGTGGTATCGAATCGGTCAACGATGCCAGCACCCGAGCGCGGGCGACGGCCGATGCGCGGTCGCGAGCCTCGCGGTCGGGGCTGCCGCCGTAGTCCTCGATAACCTGGCCCGTGACGGCGCGCGCCCATCGCGGAATGCAATTCAGCCACAAGGTGGCCGCGAGTACAACCAGCATCAACACCAGCACAGAGAAAACGATGGCGGCCGAGAAGTATCCGGGAGGAACGATAATTGGTGTGTCGGCGCTGTATTTGTCGACGAGAGTCTCGAAGTCTGCAGGGAGACTAGGGAGCTGGGCACGCTGCTTCGGGTCGCACGCGTCGAAGAGGGCCTGCACATCAGAACCGCCAGAGCCCAACACCTTCGCCCTGAACCCGATCTCACATGCAGCCGCGACGGTCGAGCGCACCGGAGTTCCCACCAGTCGCGCCGCCCAAAGGCCCACGCCGGCGCTGAATCCCCCGGCGACCACCAGCCCGATGGTGGCGACGAACGGGGCGGCGAGCCCATCCAGGCTTGGCGCAAACCCGGCAAGAGTCCCTGTTCCGGCGGTAACGGAGTCGCGGCGTATTGGACGCAGCGGCCACCGAAATGCCTGCAGAATCGCCGTCACCGCACGCCCCCAACCATGCATGCACCGCGCCGTGAACACAAAAAACGCTACAAGCAAAAGGATTTCGGACAACAGCAGCCCGTTGATCGCGTCCCGCAGCCCCGGCATCGGGGTCGGTGCGGGCGGAGAGCCACCGCTGTGGGCCGGCGTGGTGAATGCCACCACGGCCAGCGTCGCGACGAGCGCAGCAACGGCGACCCATTGCATCCACCAGATCGGTCTGGTCAACCGATCCGCAGTCGTGCCGCCGCGGCCGGTCAGCCGTGTCCACGCCGTTGCTGCGACGCTGAGCGCAACGACCCCAACCTGAACCCACAGCAACGCCAGACAGGTGATGCGCAAGCCCGAGTGCCCCAGGTACTGGATGGGCGGGGCCAGCGTGACCGCGCCGAGCCCCGATGTCCAGGCCATGACGTGGCAGTAGCGCAGCCGTTTGACGGAATCATCGGGGTTCCAAAAGCCCGGTTCTGCCAGCGGTACTCGATCACTCGTCACGGCCGGGTCCGGTGGAGCGCTGTTGCGCTGCGCGTCGGAGAGGGCACTTCGGTAGACAGGGGGGATAGGGGCCGGTGGATTGGAGCGGCCCAAGACCATCAACGCCAGCGGCATCACCGCGACCGGGATCGCGGCGAACATCAACCGCCGGCCGCGCGGCATGTTCAGCAAGAACTTCGCCGGGCCCAGGTTTGCCGCGCAGTGACTTACCGAGCCGCACTGCCAGCCGACGACGTCCATCACGACCTCCACCGACGCCAGCATCAACGTCAGCGTGAATGCCAGGCCGAGCAGCCGAAGAAGCGTCACCGCCACCGCGGGTGCCCTGCGCCCGGTTGTCGAGGGCGGCAACATCCAGTGTGCGAGATTGATCAAGACGAACGGCAAAAACAGCAGCCACAGCGCCCGGGTGGCCGCGCCGGAGGTCAGCCCACCCCAGTAATAACCTTCGATCTCGGGGGATGTGGCGCTGGTGTCCGGCGCGTCGCTGCCCGGTCGGCACCGGTAGACGCCGGCTACCTTATCGCCGGATAGCTGCTGCAGCATCTCTGTCGGGCAGCCGAGCAGTTCCTCGGGCGGTGTGCCCGAAACCCCAGGCACCCGAAGCTCAACGACGTTGTCCGCTGGCGTCGGTGTCGTCTCGGACACCAGTCACGCCGCCGGGTTCTGGAAAGCCGTCACCGCACCTTCACCTCCGCTGTTGCGCTCGGCCCGACGATCCACATGCGCATCCTTTACTTGGCATCTCTGGAATTGCTCCGGTAACCCGTGCGGGAAGTATCACAGACCGCACACCGCGATATCGCCGCTTTGGTGAATCGCGGGAAGAGTCGGTGACGATGTATCGCAACCGCCGCCATGACCAAAACCGGTGATGGCTGAAGTGGCCGGCCACCGATGACTCATCGGCAACACGTGATCACACCCGGCGCGATGGCGAAATACCCGGAGTCGTCGGCGGTGTGCCACGAACCCTTCCGATCGCCCAATTCGTGTTACCCGCGCTTACTGTTGCGCCGCGGCCATTATTGCCATTTGAGATCTTCGTCCAGTTGTTGGACTTGTTCGTCACGCTGAACCGCGGGGCGGGTATCAATCATGACCTCTTGCCAGTGCGCCGGACTGTACAGGTGAATATCATTGCCGCTGGTGACCTTTAGCACACCGCCTGTGAGTATTTCATAGGTGGCGGCATCCGAATATTCGTCATCATCGTCGTGGCCTTGAACTTGTATCCACATTTTCATAATGAGAGTCTCCCCCGCGTCGGCAGATCGGGACTCTTGAGGCTAGCGGCCCGACGACGAGACGCCCGGAGTAGGAAGTCCCGCTTATCCGTGGTCGGAAGTCCCGAGAATGAGGTCTTTCGCCAGCTGGCGAGTAGGCATAGCGGGGTCGATTCTGTATCTGGTTCGACGACTGCAGGAGGTGCGTCGGAAGTGTGCGAGCCACTCCTGATGAATAACGGCACCCGATTGGGTGAGGTAGCGCCTCATGCGCTCGAATGACGTGGCGGCCGAAGCGCTGCAGGAGTTAGCCGATCTGGTTGCCATCTCGGGTGGCGATCCATACCGGGTGCGCGCTTACGAGAAGGCAGCCCGTTCAGTGGCCGGTTGCCCCTTCGACCTCGACACCCTGGACCGGAAAGGTTTGATGGCGATCCCGGCGGTCGGTGCGCACACCGCCGACAAGCTGCTCGAGTTGCGAGAAACCGGCCACATCGCCGCTCTGGAGGAACTGCACGCCCAGCTGCCCGCAGGTCTGCGCGCTCTATTGGGGATCCCCGGACTCGGACCGAAGAGGGCCCATCAGGTCTATGTCGAGCTGGGCATTTCGTCGATGCCCGAGCTACTCAACGCATTGCACGACGAACAGCTGCGCAACCTGAAAGGCTGGGGCGAGACCAGCGAACGCAACCTGGCCCGCGCGATCCGCCAGATGCAGGAAGTTGGTGGGCGCATGCCGCTGGCGATCGCTCTGGATATCGCCGAGGATCTGGTCGCGCGGATCGCTGCACTGCCGCAGGTGAGCCGAGTCGACTACGCGGGATCACTGCGGCGAATGCGCGACACCGTCGGCGACATCGACCTGTTGGTGGCGGCAGACGAAGACCCGGCATCGGTCATGGACCACTTCTGCACCATGCCGTTAGTGGATCGCGTGCTGGCCCACGGTCCCACCAAATCTTCCGTGGTGACAACAAAGGGCATCCAGGTGGACCTGCGGGTGATACCTGCGAAGGTCTGGGGTGCGGCACTGCAATACTTCACCGGGTCGAAAGCTCACAACATCCGCATCCGCGAATTGGCTGTGCGGGCCGGGCTGAAGTTGTCCGAGTACGGGCTATTCCGAGTCGACAACAACCGGCTATTGGCATCGACAGACGAAGCGGACATCTACGCCAAACTCGGGCTGCCGTGGATCCCGCCGGTTTTGCGCGAAGACCGCGGCGAAGTCGAAGCCGCGCTCGATGGTCATCTCCCCGACCTGGTCGAGGTGGCCGAGATTGTCGGCGACCTCCATGTGCATACCAATCTCACCGACGGCCTCGCCAGCCTGGATGACATGGTCGCCGGCGCCTCCCGCCACGGATATCGTTACTGCGCCATCACCGATCACGCCCCGCAGCTGGCGATGCAACGGATGACCCGCGACAAAGCGCTCCAACAACGTAGCGAGCTGCCCGAGCTGTCTCGCCGCTACGGTATCGAGTTGTTGCACGGCTCCGAACTCAACATCGCCGCCGACGGCTCCCTGGACTGGGACGACGACTTTCTCGCCGGCTTCGACGTCCTGGTCGCTTCGGTGCACTCCGAGTTCGACCAGACCCGCGAGGAGATGACGCGGCGCCTGATCACCGCCATCGAGAACCCCTACGTCAACATCATCGGCCATCCGACCACCCGCGTGCTGGCTCGTCGTCCGCCGATCGATTTCGACGTCGATGCCGTGTTCGCGGCTGCCGCGCGCACCCATACCGCCCTGGAAATCAACGCCTTCCCCGACCGGTTGGACCTCAACGACGAACTCGTGCGCCGTGCCCGCGAGCATGGCGTTGTCTTCGCGATCGACACCGACGCCCACGCCGTCCCGCATCTGGACTACATCCGTTACGGTGTCGCCGTCGCGCAGCGTGGCTGGGTATCAGCCGACGAGGTGATCAACACCTGGCCACTGAACCGGCTCCGCAGATTCCTCGCGAAGAAACGCCGACTCGCCGACAAGCTGTCCACCGCGCACCACCGCGCCGCTTCCCAGCGTCAGCCCCGCACAGCCAACAGGTGAACTTGGCAGTTCGTTACTCTTCGTCTTCGATGATGTGAATCGCGGCTTCCTCGGCAGATGCTGCGCCTCCGCTGATACCGACGTCCTCAGCGACCAACTCTGCCTCGGTGTCTTCGCCAAATCCCTGGTTCGGCGCGACAAGTCGACCTGCTCGCGAGCGACCAACCTCACCTCGGTGAGGAAATTCGGTTTCGCGCTCGGATTCGTCGGAGCGTTGCTGCTCGGCTTCATCGAACAAGACGTTGATTCGCGACGCCGGATCCGGCTCTTCCTCCGCGAGCATCTGATCCATGCTTTCAGACGGGCCGAATGCGCCACGTCCATACGGTCGCTCGGGCGGCGAATACCCCTCGTCGAGCATGTCGTCGATACCGCGGTCGATGAGAGTGTCCTCTGGCTGAAGCTGATTGTCGTCCTCGACGCCGTATTCACCTGCCGCCGGTCCGGTGCCACCGTACGGAGTACTCATGACTTGCTAGCCAAGATGTCGCGGGCCATGGTCATCGTGCACTCCTGAATCGTGATGCTGCCGCAGTATTCGGCTCTCGGGCAATCCAAACATAAAGACGGCGATGCTGACCGCCTAGGGCCATTCGTCCTTTTAGCCGACGACGTTGGACCGGCGACCCGCCGGTAAGCCCGCACCTATGCGCTCGACCGAGTTGGGCTGTGGCCGTCGCGGGTGAGTGCCCAGACTTCGATCCGCAGATCCGCGGTATGCGGCACACTCCGATAACCCGACGTGTTGTCCGCCATGGCTTTTCGTGGTGCACTATGGGTTCGCGGTCGTAGCCACCCGGCTCAGGTGGTCGATGAACCAGTCGCGGGCGAGCACCGCTACCTGCTCAAGTGTGCCCGGCTCCTCGAAGAGGTGGGTCGCGCCGGGAACGACGGTGAGCTCGCACTCGCCAGGCATCATGGCCTGGGCTCGGCGGTTCAATTCCAGCACCACGTCATCGCGGCCGCCCACGATCAACAGCGTCGGCGCGCCAACCTTGGTCAGGGCCGGGCCCGCCAGATCGGGCCGGCCGCCGCGGGACACTACCGCTGCCACGTTTACCTGCGGATGAGTGGCGGCGGTCAGCGCCGCACCGGCGCCGGTGCTGGCACCGAAGTAGCCCACCGGCAGCGCGGCGGTATCGGGCTGGGTCGCCAGCCAACCGGTGACGTCAACAAGCCGCCGCGCCAACAAATCGATGTCAAAGACGTTGGCGCGGTTAAGTTCTTCGTCAGGTGTCAGCAGGTCGAACAGCAGCGTGGCAAGTCCCGCCCCGTTCAAGACCTCAGCCACATAACGGTTGCGGGGGCTGTGGCGGCTGCTTCCGCTGCCGTGCGCAAAAACCACGATCCCGACTGGGTGCTCGGGGATCGTCAGATGCCCGGCTACCGAGACCGGTCCGGCGCTCACCCGGACTTCCTCATCGCGCAGCGGCGGGTCGCCAGGCGTGCCGGCGGCCGCAGGCTCGCGAAAACCCTCCCGGGCACGATCGAGCAGCGCGATCACCTCATCGTCGGAGGTCTGGGCAAAGTTGCAGTAGCCCTGACCGACGGCGAAAAAGAACGCAGGCGTTTGTAAGCACACCACCTCGTCGGCGTACCCGGTGAACCTCTCGGCGGTATCGACCGCGCCGATCGGAACCGCCAACACCACCCGGCTCGCGCCCTGGGCACGGGCCACCTGACAGGCGGCCTTGGCCGTCGCGCCGGTCGCCACCCCGTCATCGATGATCAGCGCGATCCGCCCCGCCAACGAGATCTGCTCATGCCCCCCACGGAAACGGTCCGACCGGCGCGCCAGCTCAGCCCGCTGCTTGGCTTCAACAGCGGCCATATCCTCCTCGGACAGGTCGGCTTCCCACACGACGGACTCGTTGATCACCCGCACCCCACCCTCACCGATGGCGCCGAAAGCCAGTTCGGGCTGAAACGGCACCCCCAGCTTGCGCACCACAAGAACATCCAGCGGCGCGGCCAGCGCCTTGGCGACTTCGAAGGCCACCGGGACCCCGCCACGCGGCAACCCCAGCACGACAATGTCCTGCCCACGGAAAGATTCCAGGCGCTTGGCCAGCTGCCGTCCGGCGTCAACACGATCCTCGAACAACCTCATATCGCCGCGCAACGAAATCAGCCGTCGAGTCAGAAGACGCCCAGCATCGCCACGATCGTCGAACTGCGTCATCCCCCGAGTGTGTGTGGGACGCGTCGCCGTGCCGAAGGGTCTTAGGACCACTCCTGTCGGGACCAAGGCCTCCTGCCGGCCCCTCTCGGCCCCGGTGCAGACGCGTGGTCAGGCGAAGGTGTCGTCGCGATCGGGTTCGGGGCCGAAACGGAATCGTCGGCCGCTAATCGTTGAGGCGTGTATACGAACATAGCGGAGTTTGAGCGTTGCGACCCATGGCCGCAGTCCGGCACGATTCGCTTCATTGATCTCCGCGCTGGTCGACAACACGTCGGCAGTGCCCTGAACAATGACGCTCCAGCCTTCATCGAGTGAGTGGCTGTCGGCTTCGAATACCACGTGCTTGTTGACGACCACGCTCGACAGCTTGGTGCCCTCAGCAGTCCTGAACAGCACGGTGGGGCGCTGGACGACAAAGTTAACGGGAAAGATTTCGGGGCGCGAGCCCACGCATGTCACCAATCGGCCCAGCGCCACGCTGGAGAGCAACTCCCAGCTCTCATCCTCACCGAGGATGGTCACCGGCTCATCGCTGACGGCCACGGCTAACCCTAACTCGGCACGCGCCGGCAGCGGCAGCGGCTGCAGCCACGGCGCTGGCCCGCCGAAAAATGGCTGGCGCCCGACGCATGTTCGGTTACGGCGTCAGAGCGATTGGTTGGCGAAGTGGCTTATCGGCATGCAAGCAGGCGATGGCCTCAGCCAGTGTCGACGCGATCGAGCACACGCGGATGAAGCTACCTGCGTTCTTGAAGGCGACGGTGTCGGTCACGAGCACGCAACGCAAATCAAGCTTACGCAGGCGGGTGGCCGCGGCATGAACCAACAGACCATGGGTGGCGGCCACGACAATGCCTGGCGCGGCGCCGCGCTCACGCAGCAACCCGACCGCAGCTTCGATGGTCGCTCCGGTACTGATCATGTCATCAGTGATCACCACCGGCCGGCCATGCACGTCGCCGGCGATGTCCAATGCGCTGACGGCTGAGCCACTTTCACGTTGTTTACGCACGACCGCAACCGAACCATCCAGGACAGCCGCGTACCGTTCAGCGAGTTTGACCGCGCCCAAATCGGGGGCGACGACCACCGCCCCTTGTGGCAGCTCACCGGACAGAGTCCCAAGGGCGCTGAGTGTTTCGACCGGAACTCGACAATTCGCTTCCAGGCTGGGGGTGTGTGGATCGACGACGACGAGCCGGTCAGCCCCCGCAGCGGCGATCGCGTCGGCGACCACTGCCGCACCGAGAGCCTGTCCGGGTGCGGTGCGTCGATCCTGGCGCGCATAGCCGAAGTAGGGCACCACCGCGGTCACCCTGGTGGCGCGGGCGCGGCGGCACGCGTCGAGCAGCAACAGCAATTCGATGATGTGGTCGTTGACTGGCGGCGTTGTAGGTTGAACGATGTAAACATCAGCGCCACAAGCGTTTTCGACGACAGGGCGCAGTTCCCCGTCGGGGTATCGCTCCAGGGTGGCGCCATTGGACTCGACGCCCAAATGGTTGGCGACCGCACTGGCCAGACCCGGGTTGGCACTACCGGAGACGATTCGCAAATCGGTCATCGGGCATCCTTTCCGCCACCGCCGACTCCTGCCTGCCGGCCCAAACCACCGCCGCGCCATAGTTCGTCGTCTCGCGCACACAGGCGGCTAGCAGCCATGGGTCAAACCAGGCTTGCAGACCCCCAGCCCAACCACTCGGACACTTCAGGCAGATCATCAGCGACCATCGCACCAACCTACCTCCGGGCGCACGGGCCGAAAGTCCTCTGCCAGGCGCGGAAAGTCACAGGGGCAACGGAAGCCGGGAAGCCCGAACGGAAGACACCTCTCGGTGTCGGTCGGCGGCTGTCCTGCCAGGTAAAAAAGGTCCGACTGAGGCGCGCGACCCGCGCCGGCCAGCCGCTCGGATGTGGCCCGCCATCCATGTGTCGGGGCCCGGCGCGCCTAGCCCGACGCGACCACTGACGCGGAGTTCCAGGGCGCCAACCGTTCGGATGAGTCGTTCGCATCGGGAAGATCATCACTGACATCCCAGGTCGCTGACAGCCGTCCGACTCCCAGGGCAATTGCACAGTGCAGACCGAGCTCCACAAGCTCGTCCTCGCTGAAGTGCTCGCGCAGCTCGTCGTAAACCGCGTCATCGATTGCGAGATGGTTGGTGGCGAAGAGCTCGGCAAAGCGCAGGGCAGATCGCTCAGCGGCCGCGAGATTCTCTGCGTCGGCGGGCCTTTCCAGCGAGCAGACGGCGTCCTCGTCAAGCCCGTCGTCGATGGCGCTTTGATACCGCACAGCGATGCAGCTTCGGCATTGGTTGAAAAACGCGATGCGCAGTCGTACCAGTTCGAGAAGTCGCGGCGGCAAGGTTCCACTGGTGCGCAGCGCAACATTCAGGGCGCCAAGCGCCTCGGCCACTGCAGGAAGCCGGCCGATTATTGCGGCAACGCCGAGGTTGATCCGATCTCCTTGACCCAGATCTTGTGTCGGCACCGCCGCGAAGGCCGCGGAAGGCGCGATTCGTGTCAATTCATCGTCTCCTATGTAATCCTGGCTGGGTCTTCTGAAGTATCGCCCCTGGGGGCGACGCGCTACTCCCCTCTCCTGACCTTCCGCCGCCGGAAAATCGTCACGGTGACGGAATATCAATGGCTCCAACCAGATTCGCTTGCTTTCCTGCAGCACTTGCAGCCGCGATCGGGTTCTAGCCGGTGAAGGGTGCTCCGTCGAAGCGCTCGCAAGTGGCGAACTCAGGAACCGGCCGTCGCCGGAGCTTCGTCACTTGGCGCACGGGTTTGCCCAGCGGCACGACTGCGGCGATGACGTACGGGTCGGGCACCCCGAGAAGATCTTTGACGCGTGGCTCCTCGGCCACGACCATCGTGGTCAGCACGCCGCCGTAGCCTTCATTGCGCGCGGCGAGCAATACGTTCCAGACGAACGGGTACACCGAGGCGCCGGGTATCACGCCGACGCGATCGAGATCCTGATCGGTGGCCGCCACGACGGCGAGGTCCAGGCAGATCACCAGCACCACCGGGGCGTCTCTAAGCGGAGCTGACATCTGCGCAGGTGCCTCCGTCGCCTCGATCGTCGACGCGTCCACGCCGGTCGGGTGCAACGGATTCCACGGCGACTCGCCGTTGGCGAGCTGCGCAGCGTATTGGCGGGCTGCGGGAAGTGCCAGGTCCGCCAGGGCTGACCGCGTCTCCTTAGCGCGCACGACTACCACGCGCACGCCCTGCCGGTTACCGCCGGTCGGTGCGAAGCGGGCGTTGTCGAGAATCCGTGCGAGAACATCATCAGGAAGCGGGTCGTCGGTGAATTCGCGCACCGCGGGAGTGGATCGCATGACGTCGTACAACTCCATGCCCATCATGCTGCCGCATGCCGATAGGCCCGGAGAGCCCGTTGCTTCGGAATTAGTACGGCGGTATTCAGGCGGCGTCGTGAAAGATCAAGCCGAGGGTGTAGCGCTGACCGGAGCGGACCACGGACACTCCGTGGCGCACCGGGGCGGCTGACCATCCGCGGGTTTTGCGGACCGGCCGTTCTCTGGTGGTGAAGATGTAGCCGTGTCCTTGCGGCAGCGTGGTGGCCGTGGCGCGCGACTGCGCCCGAGGTCGTTGCTCGACGAGGAGGAATTCGCCGCCGGTGTGTGCCAACCCGGGTTCGTTGAGATTGATGACGACCTGCAGCGGAAAGACGAGGTCTCCGTAGAGGTCTCGGTGCAGGGCGTTCCAGTCGCCTGGGCCGTATTTGAGCATGAGAGCGGTGGGTTTGGTTTGGCCGGCGCGATGGCACATTTCCAGCCATTCGTCGAGAGTGTCGGGCCAGGGAGCGTCGCGGCCCAGCTTGCTCCACCAGTCGCGGGCGATAGGTAGTAACCGAGGGTAGAGCGCTTGTTTTAGCGCTTCGATTGGCTTTGGGTAGGGCCGTTTGAAGTAGCGGTACTCGCCTTGCCCGTAGCGGTGGCGGCTCATGTCGATGGTGGCGCGAAACAAACGGTCGTCGGGGTACAGATCACAGATCGCTGTACATTCGGCGGGGGTGATCAGCTGCGGTAGCAGCGCGCCGCCAACATCGTTCATGTCGGCGGCGACCGCGTCCCAGTCAGCGGCATCGACGCGCCGATGCCATATCGGTGCTATCAAAACAACCTGCCGGCCAGCGCGGGTGCTGGCTCCTCGAGGTCCAGCAGGAATCGTTTGCGCTTGAGACCGCCCGCGTAACCGGTTAGGGCGCCGCTCTTTCCAACGACGCGGTGACACGGGACGATGATGCTGAGCGGATTGCGCCCGACGGCTTGGCCGACTTCGTATGCGGTGGTGCCGTCAGCCAGTTTGGCGGCCAACTCGCCGTAGGTAGTGGTGTGGCCGTAGGCGATGTCGTTGAGCAGATTCCAGACGCGCCGCTGGTGTGGCTCCCCGACCAGCGCGATCGGGAGGTCGAAGTGCGTGCGCTCACCGGCCAGGTACTCGTGCAGCTGGTCGGCGGCGTGACGGAACAATTCGTCGGCAGCTGGCTCGGCGTACTGACCGCAGGCCTCAGCTGTGGGCCGGTATCGGTGATGCCGGAAATACAGACCCGTGAGCGTACCGCCATCGCCGACAAGTGTCAGCTCGCCGAGTGAGCTGTCGATCATCGTGTGTCGTCTCGTCATTGTTCAACCTCCTTTCTAGGTAAACGATGAGCAGCCCGGAAACGTGAGGCTAAACCAGTTACGTTGTGCGCGTGCGGTTCTCGAAGTCATCCAGGCGTCCTTGCAGCCCCGAGGTCGCGCGCAACAGCGCCAAACCATAGTGGGTTAGATGACTCAGAAGTCACGGACACCCCGCAATCGTGTCAGCCACACCGCGAATCGCTTTCTCACATTGCACATCGCAGCGGCGTCTTCATATTGACAGTAGTTACTTTTTACGGAGGAACCCAATGCGTACCCAGGACTGTCGGAGACATCAGGTGTGAAGGTCGATCAGCACGTCAAGCCGCCGTTTGAGGCTGTTGTGGCACAGCACGGAGCGACGGTATTGCGGGTCGCGCGCGCGGTGGTCGGTCCCGCCGATACCGATGACGCCTGGTCGGACACGTTCCTGGCTGCTTTGAAGGCCTACCCGCAGCTGCCGGCTGGGGCCAATATCGAAGCGTGGCTGGTGACGATCGCTCACCGCAAAGCCATCGACATCACGCGCGCGGCCTCACGACGAGCCGTCCCGGTTGCCGATACCCCCGACTCCCCTGCACGTGAGCGGGCCGATGCCCACGATCTGGATCTGGACGCCGCGGTGGGTGCGCTGCCACCCAAACAGCGCCAGGCCGTTGCTTACCACTATCTGGCCGGCCTGCCCTACTCCGAGATTGCAGTGATTCTCGACAGCAGCGTTGCGGCCGCCCGGCGCGCCGCGGCCGACGGCATCGCCACACTCCGACGCACCTATCCCCTTATCGACGCCGCAAGGAGTCACCAATGACCACACATGACCTCATGGAGTACTTCCCCGTCGACCAGAGTCACCTGAAGCGCCTCCACAGCCGCCTCGAACTGGACGCGCAAGCCGACGATCTGCTCGACATCGCCTATCGCACAGTGGAATCCACTGTCGGGCCACTTCTGCTGGCGGCCACCCCCCGCGGACTGCTGCGGGTGGCGTTTGCCAACGAAAGCCACGATGTCGTGCTGCAGAACCTCTCCGAGCGCGTCAGCCCGCGGATGCTCGAAGCGCCCGCACGGCTGGATTCAGTGGTCCGACAGCTCGACGAATACTTCGCCGGCCGCCGCCACAGCTTCGACGTGGACCTGGACTGGTCGCTGTCGAGCGGGTTTCGACGCACGGTACTGGGACGCCTCAATAGCGACATCGCCTACGGCACGACCACCAGCTATGCCGCGCTGGCCCAACTGTCAGGCTCCCCCAAGGCGGTGCGCGCCGTCGGCACCGCGTGCGCGAACAACCCGATCCCGATCGTCGTGCCGTGTCACCGGGTGATCCGGTCCGATGGAGCCGTCGGTGCCTACCGCGGCGGCCCCGTCGCCAAGCGCGCCCTGCTCGACCTCGAGCGGGGCCGATGATGACACAGCGTCCGGCCCGCAATCGGGTCTCACCGCTGGGCGAGATCATCGCCGTCCCGGGCCGCGGCGCCTGGAAATGGGCAACCGCGGGCGCCTACACCAGGGCCGCGACACCCGTGACATCGTGCGCAACCATCAGGACAAGGCCTGGATCACTTGTGTGCTCTCGTTCAGAGGCCGACGGGTGGCACAGTGGGAGCCCAATCACTACACGGTGCTGTTTTTTCTCGACGAGGCCGTCGCCCTGGCCGCGGGACACCGCCCGTGCGCCGAATGCCGGCGCGGCGCCTACAACACGTACCGGACGCTGTGGGCCGAAACTCATGGTGGCGCACTGCCTTATGCCAAAGAGGTGACTTCTCCGACGGCTGGAAGCCGCCGGCTTCTTTTCACGCCGCTTGGGCGTGAAGGGCCAGTCCAGCCCGTAGGATGTTGCGAGCGGCGTGTTCGTCCGCCGGTGCGCGATGCGCGCATCGCTGGCATTCGAACTCCGCTTGGGTGACGCGGTTTTGGGCGGCTGCATACCCGCATTTCTCGCAGCCGTCCGAGGTGTGCCGGGGGTCGACCTCAATCCAGATGCGCCGAGCTTCTTCCGCTTTGGCGCGCAGAATCGAGGCGAACCGGCCCCAGCCGGCGTCACCGATGCTCCGGTTGAGCCCGGACTTCGCCCGGGCTCCGTTGGGCAGAAACTGCCCTGGGTTTTCGGCATCGGCGACGGGCTTTGCCCGCCGCATCATGTTGGCGATCTGTAGATCCTCGACCACCAGAAGGTCATACTGTCCCACGAGGGTGCGGGCTTGTTTGTGGTGAAAGTCCTTACGCTGGTTGGCGATCTTGCGATGTCGCGCAGCGACGGTTTCCCGCCGCCGTTGGCGGCTCTTCGAATGCCGCTTGGCGCGGGCCAACCGCTGCTGCGCCGCGGCCAAGCGGTCCGCTGCGGCACGGCCCCAGCGCGGATTGTAGACGTGCTCACCGTCGCTGGTGGTGGCGAAACTAACGATGCCGACATCGATCCCGGCATGGCGACCAGTCGCCGGCAGCGGATTCGTTGGGACGTCATCGCAGGAGAGCACCAGCATCCAGCGCCGGCCCGCCCGTTTGATCTGGATCGTCTTCACCCGACCCTGCACCGGGCGGTGGAGATCGACTTTGACCTGGCCGATGCCTTGCAAATACACCCGCTTGGCCTCGGGCCGCCAGCGGGCGCCATCCCCGTCTTTGGGCCACTGCACACTGTCGAAGCGGCCCGCACCCTTAAACCGCGGATACCCAGGCTTGACGCCAGGCTTGGCCGTCTTGACCCGCCGGAAGAACCCGGCGAACGCCTTATTGAGTCGGCGCAGCGTGGCCTGCTGGCTCGAAAACGACCACACCTCCACATCAGGCCGCGCCGCCCGGATCGCGGTCAGCTGCGCCGACTGGTCCCCGTAGTAAATACGGGTCTTGCCGTGCGCCCAGGCATCCCGACGCTCCTGCAGTGCGGCGTTGTAGAGCTCGCGGTGGGCTTCCACGCACGCCGCCAACGCGATGTGCTGACGCGCGGTCGGACGCAACCGAAACACGTACGCACGTCTCATGACGTCATCACCGCGTCCCACTGATGCTCGACGTAACGGCGCACCGTCGACTCCCACACATACCCGACGCGGCGCAATACGACGGCGACCACAACATCTTGGCGTGGTTGCGCGGGTGCGGGAACTCTTGGCGCAGCACTCGTGCGGTGCGGCCCTTAAACGCCCGCACCACCGACGCTGGCGCGTCGGTTGGGCCGAACCGAACGAACAGGTGCACGTGATCGGGCATCACTTCCTTGGCCACGATCTGCCAGCCATGCTCGTCAGCGATCTGCTCCAGCCGCAGGCTTAGCCGGCGGGCAACCCGCCCGCCCAAGATCCTGCGCCGATACTTCGGGCACCACACCACGTGCAGCCCCAGCGACGACACCCCTCCCCGGGTGCGGCGAAACCGGCGCTGCGACATACCGCGCACTTTACGAAACGACACCGACACTATCGGATCCCACGCTGTTCGCCTGCCCGGATTCCCCCGACGGCTAAAGCCGCCGGTCCCCTCCGGGCGTATTGATGGATACCCAGCTGCACTGCGAGCGGATCGGCCGGGCCAGGCATCGCGCCCGTTGGGAGAGGCTGCCTGACGGAGTGTTTGTCACCACCAACTCCGGACCCGCGGTCGTCGTCGGCGATCACCTCGCGGTCTGGGACCAGCAGAGCAACACCTATTGCGAGAAGTTGCCACGCCCGACCACCGGCACCGTGTCCGTGCTTACCCCACCGTCCATCGTGCAGATACTGCGCGCCGGTTACCCCGCGCAGATTGCGGGCTCTGCACGGTAATCGATGCCGTCGATCGCGTCTGTACGGACACTGATCCCAGTGTGTATGGTCTACGTGGCCTGCCACCGCACGGGAATAGAGAGCACTTCATGGCAAACAGATTCCCCGAGAACGCCTTCACTTCAGGACAGGCGTTGCATCCCAGTCTGCGCAGGGTGGCCCGCTTCTTGCCCCGGGGATACGCCCTGCACCGTGGTTTCAAGCTTCAGCGGAGACTGATGCACCTCCTGGGTAACGGGGGCCGGATCCGCGAGATCCCGGTTGCCGCGGTCAACGAGCACGTCACGGTTCGCCTGCATCGTCCGGCCGGACTTCCCGACCGGGCGCCCGCGCTGTTGTGGATCCACGGCGGCGGCACGATCATGGGTCACGCCGCCCAGGACGACAAGTTTCTCCGCAAGCTGTCCCATCTCACCGGCATCGCGGTGGCGGCCGTGGAACACCGGCTGGCACCCGAGCACCCCTATCCGACGCCGGTCGAAGACTGTTATGCCGCCCTGCTGTGGCTGGCACGGCAACCATGGGTGGACCCGGATCGGGTCGCCGTCGGCGGGGCCAGTGCCGGTGGGCATTTCGCGGCGGCGGTGGCACAGCGGGCTCACGATCGCAACGAGGTCAAACTTGCCTTCCAGATGCTGGTGTACCCGATGCTCGACGATCGCACGGGCGCCAATGATGGCGGCCCCAAGCGCATCATGTGGACCGCAAGCGACAACCAGCTGGCGTGGCAGTGGTACCTCAACGGAGCAGATCCCATCGAGGCTGTGCCCGCGCGTCGGGAAGACTTATCCGGCTTACCTCCGGCCTGGATCGGTGTCGGGACGTTGGACCTGTTCTACAAGGAGTGTCTGGAATACGGACGGCGCCTGCGCGAGGCGGGTGTCACCGTGCACGAGGAGATCGTCCTGGGTGCCTTTCACGCGTTCGACCAGATCGCGGACAAGGCGCCGATTTCGGTGAATTTCTTCGCCAGCCAGTGCGAGCACCTGCGCGGCGCCCTCACCGTAAAGAGCACATGACCACTGACGTCGAAGAACCCAATAGCCGAATGGCCTTGTGAGTGGACGGTTTTCCCGACAGCGCAGACGGTCGGCCTCGCTAGGCTACGTCACCCACTCCGGTTGCTCGCCGACGTCGATCGCGGAGAAGTCTTTGTGTCCCAGGCCGGCCATGGTGCCGCCGTCCACGACGAACTCGGAGCCGGTCGAATAGCTGGACTCGTCGCTGGCCAGATAGACCACGAGGTTGGACACCTCCTTGGGCTCGGCGGCCCGGCCCAACGCGGTCTGGAAGATGTCGTCGGGAACCCACTGGGTCATCGGCGTCTTGATGAGCCCAGGATGAATCGAGTTGACTCGGATTCCGTTTGGCCCCAATTCCATTGCCGCTGATTTGGTCAACCCCCGAACGCCGAACTTGCTTGCGGTGTAACCGTGGCAGGCCATGGTGCCCGCCATCCCTTCGATCGAGGAGATGTTGATGATCGATCCTCGTCCCGCGTCCTTCATGGGTTTCACCACGGCGCGGATGCCCAGAAACACGCCCGTCAGATTGACGTCGAGGATCCGCTGCCACTCGGAGATCTCGTAGTCCTCGAAGATGCCGACGTTGAGGATGCCTGCGTTGTTCACCAGCACATCGATGCCGCCGAACTCGCTGATGGCGGTGGCCACCGCCGCATCCCATTGCTCGGGTTTGGTGACGTCGAGATGCACATAGCGGACCGCGTCGCCGAGTTCTGCTGCTATCGCCTTGCCCTCGTCGTCGAGGATGTCGCCGAACACCACCTTGGCCCCCTCGGCCACCAGCGTCCGCACGTGCGAGGCGCCCATCCCGCGCGCACCGCCACTAATGAGTGCTACCTTTCCCGCCAACCGTTCTGCCACTTGGTTTCTCCTGTCGAGTCGGTGCGTATCAAGGCCTGAGCTCCTGCGGCTGACCCATACCTGCACCATACATATGGGTGCGGATGCATGGCCATAGGTCGGGGCCGCGAGTGGTTGGGTCAGCTCACGATGTCGAAGATCGCTGCGGCAGAGGTGATGGCCTTGTCTGCGTTTCCCTCGTCGTGCAGAAGCATGCGCACGCCAACCCGTCCGGGTCCGCCGGAGTACGCGGTGCCCTCCACCCGGAAGGGGCCCACCTTGCCACGCGACATGAACATGACGTGCCAGCTGATTACCTGGACCTTCCTGGTTCCAGCGATGTCGGCGGCAAGGTCGGTCGCCGCGGTCTCGAGGACGACGTGTTGAGGTCCGATGTGCAGCGCAGCATCCGGCGAAGCGAGTTCAGCGCTCAGCGCAGGCAGCACCCAATGGCCGTCGCGGCGCTTGCTGGCGCCGAAGGCTTCCCACAGCGGCGGCAGATCGGGAGAGTCCTCGATTACCAGTTCGGTGCCCGAAACATCCATCCTGTCCAGGCCTTCCGGTGGGTTACCGATGATCGCTCCCTGCCCCTCGTTGAAGGCGATCACCCGGTTTGGGTTGTCGGCGTCTACGATCTTGCACCGTCCGTAACCCATGGTCCGGCCCTGGTGCACAATGCCGGACTCAACGATCTCGATTCTCGTGACGTCGTAGCCGGGGTCGATGATCTGTACCGACGCGATGACCGGGTTGGGCACCGCAACCATGTCGGTCTGACACCCCTCGGGCGATGAGATCGCCAACGGCGCCACCATGATTCCACCTGCCTCGTTACGCATGTCACGGCGGATGGTGACGGTATCATCAGTCTCGCCGAGGTTCATGGACGAGTGGTTGCGGCCGATGTAGCGGTAGCTGAGCAGACCGGTCCAGCGTCGGAACAGCTCGTCGCGGTAGGCGTCGGTGTCGTTGGCCAACTCTCGGATGTCACGAAGTTGGTCGCTCATTTTCGGCCGCCTTTCGAAAGACTTTTGGTTGGTGGCTCGGATCGACATGAGCTTGGCATCAGGACGATTTGTTCCGCCGCACCTGGTTGAACGGCACGCCGCGGTCGGCGGCGTACTCGCGTGGAAAGTTCAAGACCCGCTCGCCGATCACGTTGCGCGCCATCTCGGTGGTGCCGCCGCCGATGCTGGCGATCTGGCGGCCCAGGTAGCGCGTGCCGATGTCGAGCAGCCCAGCGTCATCCTCAATTACTGCCGCCGAACCCGCGATGGCGTAGGCGGTGTCGGTCTCGACATCGTGAGCCTCAGCCATATACAGCCTGATGATCGATCCCGCGGCAGGAGGCAGGGAACCATCGGCCACAGCGTGGTAAACATGTTCACTGAGTTGTCCGTGCACTGCCCGGTGGACCAGTGCCCGGCCGACCATCTGCCGGACGCGTTCGCTCTCGCCCTGGTTGGTCCTGTCGACCAGGGACAACAGGTCGATCGAAACATCTTGAGCCTCAGCGATTCCGGGTCCGCTGGTGTACTCCGAGCCGTCGCCCATGGTGCGGCGCTCGTGGTAGAGCTGTCGCGACGCGACGTCCCACCCTCTGCCCGGTTCCCCGACGACGGCGTCGTCGCCTACGTCGACGTCGTCGAAAAACTCTTCGCAGAACTCGACCGAGCCGTTGACCTGCCGAATACGGTTGATCGTTACTCCGGGGTGGTGAAGCGGTACCAGGAACATCGTCAGCCCGTTGTGTTTAGGTGCGTCCCAGTCGGTCCGGGCCAGGCACAGGCCATAGTCGGCGGCGAACGCCCAGGTGCTCCACGTCTTGGCGGCGCTGATGATCCATCGTCCATCTCGGCGGTCGGCGCGGGTGATGACGCCCGCGAGGTCCGAGCCCCCGCTGGGTTCAGACAGCAGCTGCACGAGCACCTCATCGCCGCGCAGCGCCGCCCGGATGTGAGTGTGTTTCTGGTCCTCGCTGCCCTTGTCGAGAATCGTCGCGCAGCAAATGGCGAAGGAAGGGACGTTGAGGATGAGCGGTGTCTCATAGGCGAGCGCCTCGGTGTCGAACGCCTTCTTGTACTCGTAGCCCAGTCCGAGCCCGCCGCATTCTCGGGGAAAGCAGATACCCGCGAATCCCCCGTCGTACAAGGTCTTTTGCAGTTCACGGGCGCGCTGCCAGGACGCCATTCCGTCGCGCTCGAGGATCATTGCGTCGTCGGAATCGAGCCGCGGCATGTTCTCGGCCAACCAGGCCCTGGCCCGGATCCGAAATTCTTCGACAGACTCAGCAGTCACCGGCGGCATCGAATTCGTCTGCGCGTCATCGCCGATGGTCTCCCGCCGCAACAGTGCCGTAGGCTCCTCGAGCCTGTGCTGGGCGACTGTACAGCACTGCCTGGCGACTGTACAGGTCGGCGCCGTCGTTCCGACCGCTGGCCGGCTAGGACGTGTTCAGTTTGACGGTGGCGCGAATGAGCGCCTTGAGCGCCTTTTCATCGATCTTGTCGCCCTCGTGGATATCGATGGCACGCCTGGTGTTGCCGTCGAGGCTGGAATTGAACAGGCCCGCGGGGTCCTCCAGCGAGGCGCCCTTGGCGAAGGTCATCTTCACGACATTCTTGTGCGTCTCACCGGTGCAGATCATTCCGTCGTGATACCACACCGGGACCCCTCTCCACTTCCACTCCTCGACCACGTCGGGGTCGGCCTGCTTGATGAGTTTTCTGATTCGCGCGAGCATCTCGCCCCGCCAATCGCCCAGCTCCTTGATTCTCGCGTCTATCAGCTGCGAGGGAGAGTCCCCTCTATTTCCCTCGCTAGAGCCGCCCTTCGGCTTGGTCATGGTGGTCGTCGCTTTCTTCAGGTTGTTGTCGCTCAGTTGAGTATCCCCCGCCGGCCGCATTGCGAATCATGTCGGATCTCGCTGTGCGTTACCGTTTGACAGTGTCGGCATCATCGATGTCAGCTGGCCGGGTGCCACGGGCCGCGAGTGACTCAGGGATAATGAGTGACACGTATGGATAGGCGCGGGTTCCTAAAGTGGGGCGCCGCCGCGGCGGCAGTGGCCGCCGGCGGTTCAGCTACCGCCGTCGCGGGATGCAGCCGGCAGGGCCGGCCCGCCAACGCCGATTACACACTGCGTATCGGGCAAGGTCTGGTGGAGCTGGCGCCCGACCGGGTGGTGTCGACCACCGTTTACAACGGCCAGTTTCCCGGACCGCTGCTGCGGTTCACCGAAGGTAAACCGGTACTAGTCGATGTCTACAACGACAGCGACACCCCCGAACAATTGCATTGGCACGGGCAGACCCTGCCCGTCGATGTCGACGGGTCCGCCGAGGAAGGCACCCCGTACATCCCGCCGCACGGAATGCGGCGACTGTCGTTTACTCCGGGGCTGTCCGGGTTCCGCTTCTACCACACCCACCTCGTTCCAGGAGCTGACCTGAGTCTGGGCCAGTACAACGGTGAGGTCGGCCCCGTCTACATCGAGCCGAAACAAAATCCCGGCGCCTACGACCAAGAAATCTTTCTGACCCTCAAGGAATTTGAACCGACCTTCAGCAAAGGCGGCGATATGGCCGCCGGTTTCCTGGCCGGCCAACCTATTCCCGAGCTGCGTGAAACCGGCGAGGCGGCGATGGCCGCATCCTTGGCTTCAGGAAAACCGCGCGGGTTCGAAGTTAGCTACCGAGCGTTCGCCATCAACGGCTCCATGCTTGGTCACGGCGAGCCGATGAAAGTCACACCGGGCCAGCGAGTGCTGCTGCATGTGCTTAACGCCAGCGCCACCGAAAACCGCAGCCTTGCCCTGCCCGGACATACGTTCACCGTCCAGGCCCTCGACGGCAACCCCGTACCCAAACCGGTCGAGGTGCCGGTACTGTGGCTCGGCGCCGCCGAACGGATCTCGGCAATCGTCCACATGACAAACCCCGGGAAATGGGTGCTGGGTGATTTATCCGATGACGACCGCAGCAACGGAATGGGCGTCATCGTTGAGTACGCCGGTAGCACCGGAGACCCGCAATGGACGCCACCGATGCCATTTACCTGGGACTACCGGCTCTTCACCCAACCCGGCGCGACCGCAGCCACCCCCGACCACACAATCGAGTTGCTGATCGGCAAACGCAACGCCGAGCGCGACGGCTTTAACGTGTGGACCCTTAACGGCACCCCGTTCGACATGCACGCAGGCACACCGCAATTCGAGCTGAGTCGGGGTGCCCGGTACCGGCTGCGGTTACGCAACGGGTCCGACGACATCCACCCCATCCACCTGCACCGCCATACCTTCGAAATCACGCACATCGCCGGAACGCCCACCGCCGGACTGCACAAAGACGTCGCCATGGTCGGGGGTTATCAAGCCATTGATTTCGACATCACCGCCGACCAACCCGGCCTGTCGCTCTTCCACTGCCATCAACAACTCCACATGGACTTCGGATTCATGGCCCTGCTGAAAACCACCTAGCCGAAGGGGAATCGCTGGGTGCGCCACCCACGGTTCATCGCGCAGACACGACTTGATGCCCGGGATAGGCGTGTATGAGCGCCGTGTCGAGTTTCGGTACAGCATGGGTCAATTCGTGCTCTGCCTCGTGCGCGATACGGTGTGCCGCGGCCAGGGTCGTAGTCGGATCGATATCCAACTCGGCGTCGGCGTGTAGCCGGTGCCCGATCCACCGCAACCGGACACTGCGTACCGCCAGCACTCCAGGCCGCCCCGCCAGCGCCACCTCGGCTGCATCCACCAGCGTCGGGTCGACTCCGTCCATGAGGCGGCCGAACACATCCCGCGCGGCAGTGCGAAGCACCGCCAAAATCACCAGCGTGATCAGCAAGCCGATGACCGGGTCAGCCAGCGGGTAACCCAGTGCCACGCCTCCGGCGCTGAAAACCACTGCCAGGGAGGTGATTCCGTCGGTGCGACCGTGCAAGCCGTCAGCGGTCAGCGCGGCCGAACCGATGCGACGGCCCGTGCGAATCCGGTACACAGCGACCAGCTCGTTACCCAGGAATCCGACCAGGCCGGCGGCGGCAACCCAGCCGAGCTGGTCAACCCGCACAGGATGAATCAGACGCATTGCTGCTTCGTATCCAGCGACGATCGCCGATAGAGCGATCATCCCTACGACGAACAAGCCTGCGAGATCTTCGGCGCGGCCGAAGCCGTACGTGTATCGCCGGGTAGCAGCACGCCGTCCAAGAGCAAAGGCAATCCACAACGGGACCGCGGTGAGTGCATCGGAGAAGTTGTGGATGGTGTCAGCAGCCAGCGCCACCGACCCCGACACAACCACAATCACCACCTGAAACACCGCCGTGATGCCCAGGCCGGCCAGGCTGATTTTCACCGCCCGCATACCGGCCGCATTCGATGCCAATGCTTCGTCCACACTGTCGGCGCTGTCATGGCTGTGTGGAGAGAAAATCTTCCGGACCAGACCTCGGACACCCTTTGGATGCTCGTGCCCATGCTCACTGTGACCATGGTCGTGCCTGTGGTGATGGGAATCGTTGTGAGCGTTCGTGTGGGTGTGACTCATTGCCCCCCAACCTTTCCGGCCCTACGGTTGGTAACCGCTGTGCGCTCATGACGCATTCGCACCAAATGCACCATCCGCACCATCCGGACACGTCCCGTCACCGAGCCGTGGGAAAGAACCTGCATGCATACGCAGATAATAGACCAGGAAGTCGACCAACGCGCTGGCCTGCGCCTGCTTGGTTTACAGTTTCCGCGTGAAATGTCACGCTTGGCTGTCTTGAGGAAGCGCTGATCGACCAGAATCGAGCTGCAATGACAGAGCGCACGAACCAACAAATCGCTGACGATAACGCCACCACGCTGCTGGCAATCGAGTCCATAAAGCAGCTCAAAGCGCGTTACTGTCGGTACCTCGATACCAAGGACTGGTCGGCATGGCGAGCGATATTTACCGATGACTTCGTCAGCGACACTGCAGAGGCCGGCGGCAAGTTGATTGTCGGCGCCGACGACTTTGTGGCGTTCACCCGCAACAACATCGGACGCCCATCGCAGGCCACGGCGCATCAGGTGCACGCGCCGGAGATCGAGCTCACGTCCGCGACGACGGCGCGCGGGGTGTGGGCGCTGCAAGATGTCGTCCGGTTTGCGCCCGGGCTGACCCTGGTCGGTTACGGCCACTACCATGAGACCTACGAGAACACGGCCGGGCAGTGGCTTATTAAGAGCTCCAAGCTAACTCGGCTACGAGAGGACATCGTCACTCCGGTGTTCTCGCTCTACATCTCCGACCGTATCCGGAAGGCAGCCGCCAAGCTCGCCAGCCGCCTGATTGACCAGTAACGCGTCCATGACTGCCCCCACCATTCTGATCACCGGCGCGTTCGGACAGGTCGGCAAGCGATGCACACAGATCCTGCTCGATCGGGGACGAACCGTCATCGCGATGGATCTGCGTACCGACAAAACCGTTGCCGCCGAAAAAGAACTGTCCGCCGGCACCGACGCGCTGATTCCAGCGTATGTTGACCTGCTGGATGCCGAGGCGGTGCGCGATCTGGTCGCGACCCATCGGCCCGAAGCGATCATTCACCTCGCCGCAATCGTTTCACCGCCGTCGTACCGCAATCCGGGGCTGGCCAGAAGAGTCAACGTGGGTGGTACCGAGAACCTCCTGGCGGCGGCCGCGGCACTGCCCCGTCCACCGCTGTTCCTGATGGCATCCAGCGCAGCGGTGTACGGATCACGTAACCCCTATCGCCACCCGGAGCGGATTACCCCGGACACCCCTGTGGACCCCATCGATCAGTACGGCCAGGACAAAGTGCTGGCTGAGGCGGCGATCCGCGCCAGCGGCCTGCCATATGCGCTGTTCCGACTCGGCGGGGTCATCTCGCCGGACAGTCAGTCGAACCTCAACGCCGACTATCTGCTCCTGATGCGCTCGATGCCGGGCGACAACCGCATCCACGCGGTGGACGCCCGCGATGTGGCACTGGCATTCGCCAACGGCGTCGATCGCGAAGCCACCATCGCGGGCAAAGTGCTGCTCATCGGCGGCAACGAATCGTATCTGATGCTGCAGCGCGACCTGGAGGGCGACCTGATGACCGCCGTCGGCCTGGGTCGCCTCGGCCCGTCAGCGAGCCTGCCCGGCGACCCCGATGACGACCGCGGTTGGAGTTTCACCGGCTGGTTCGACACCACCGAATCGCTGGCATTGCTTGACTTCCAACAGCACGACTGGCACCAGACCCTGGCCTGGATTGCCGAATCCCAGGGCCACATGCGCACCGTCTTACGCGCCCTGGGCCCGATATTGCGACCGGTGATGCGTACGGCCCTGAAGCTGCAGCGCCGAGCCGAGGGACGAGGCCCGTACGCCGACCCGTGGACGCTGATCGCGAAGAAATATGGCTCGGCGGCGCTGGCCGCTACGGACTAGCTTCGCGAAGCGAAGAAGACCGCAGCTTTACGGATCGAGTCTTCGACGGGTTGGGGTGTCCATCCAAGTTCGCGTTCGGCCTTGCTGTGATCGAGCTGCGACATCAGTTCGGCCATGCGCATTCCGACGTAGGCGAATGGGAGGTCGCGGCGCAGCAGTCGCGCCAAAGCGTCGTTGACACGGGCCCCGGCGCGGAGCACCGGCATCGGGATGCCGATGCGCGGCGGCCGTCTGCCAACGGCGGTGGCAGCGATCTGGTGCAGCTCACGGATACTCATGTAGCGGTCGGAGATGATGTAGCGTTCGCCGATTCGGCCGTGTTCTGCAGCGAGAAGCATTGCCCTGGCGGCATCTTCGATGCCCACGACTTCGGCTGAGTAGCCGAGGTAGAACGGGAACCGGCCGGTAGCGACGGCGGCGAGCAGGGAGCCGTGCGGAGTCGGCACCCAATCGCCGGGGCCATAGGTGGTGGATATGCACATTGCGACGGCGGGCAGCCCTTTGTCACGCACGTAAGACATCAACATTTTTTCGGCAGCCACCCGAGCTTCGATATACGCTCCGCCCTGGTCCCAATTGTGCGGGTCGTCTTCGGTGACCACCCGGCTGTCGCTAATCGCCAAAGCGCCTGTGGTGCTGGTGAATACAAACTTCTTCAGGTTGGCGTCCACTGCGGCATCAAGCACATGCCGCAGACCCTCCACATTCGTCCGGAACAACGGCGCCGGGTCACGCAACCACATCCGGGCATCGACGACGCAATAGTAGACGACGTCACAACCAGTCATGGCCGCACGCAAAGCATCGTCGTCAAATACATCTCCATAACAGCGCTCGACATCGAGATCGTCGATCCCTTTGGTGGAACTGGTGCGGCGCAACATGACTCGCACGTCGGTGCCGGCGGCGACGAGCTGCCGTGTGACATGTGATCCCAAAAAACCGCTGGCCCCGATCACCAGCTTCTTTTTTGCACTCGCCGAATCCGCACGCATATGCACCTGCCTTAGCGGTCGATCCATTGCAATTGCGCTTCGGCGTGGTGGCCCCCAACGGGTAGGGTGAGTTGGTCGAGTCTGGCCAGTTGATCTGGGGCCAGTTCAACGGTATCGGCAGCGACGTTTTCCTCAAGGCGCGCGACGCGTTTCGTTCCCGGAATGGGGACGATGTCAGAACCTTTCGCCAGCAGCCAGGCCAATGCGACCTGAGCCGGAGTGGCGCCAACGTCGATGCTGATGTCCCGCAGCTCGTCTGCGCTCCTGAGGTTGTGCTGGAAGTTCTCGTCGAAGAACCGCGGGTTGGTCTTGCGGTAGTCGCTGTCGGGAAGCTCCTCTGTGGAGCGGATGGCGCCGGTGAGGAAGCCGCGGCCCAACGGCGAGTAGGCGACAAACCCGATTCCCAGTTCCCGCAGTAGCGCCAATATTCCGTCTTCGGGGTCGCGGGTCCATAGCGAGTACTCCGATTGCACGGCCGTGATGGGGTGCACGGCGTGGGCGCGGCGAATGGTGTTCACGCCGACTTCAGAAAGGCCGATGTGCCGGATCTTCCCGGCAGCGACCAGCTCGGACAACGCTCCGATCGTGTCTTCAATCGGGGTCTCGCGGTCGAGGCGGTGTTGGTAGTAGAGGTCAATGTGGTCGGTGGCCAGCCTTTTCAGGGAACCGTCTACGGCGATCCGGATATTGGCGGGGCTGCTGTCCAGGCCGTGACGTCCCGTGTGGGAGATCACGCCGAACTTGGTCGCCAGCACCACTTGATCTCGTCGGCCCTGTAGGGCGCGGGCGACGAGTTCTTCGTTGATGTACGGGCCATAGACCTCGGCGGTATCGATCAAAGTGACGCCCAGGTCGATGGCTCGATGAAGCGTGCGGATGGATTCGGCGTCGTCACTGCCCGCGCCGGCGTAGGCCACAGACATGCCCATCGCGCCCAGACCGAGGCGCCCAACTTCAAGGTCGGCGAGGTGAGCGTGCTTCATGGCCCGTCTCCTGTTCTGGGTGGTCGTGGTCTCCCCGGTCGTTAGACAACCAGAATCATTGTCTTACGGCGAAACCGGCACCTGTTGGCGGTGCCAAAACCCGAGCCTGCACACACAGATCCAGCAGGACTAAGACAGCGGCCCCGCAGGCCAGCGTCGACAGCGAGCGGTTCGCCGACACCCTGGCCGAGTACCCTTGCGCGAGTGCAGCTGCGTCGACCATCCCGCGATCGCGACGAAAATCGTGTGGCTGGTCCTCCCCCGCCGCTGAAGGACCAGCCGCTGAGAGGCCGCACGGACACCGCACGACCGACCCGCGATCTGGCCGTGGACTTCTACCGCGTATCGGGTGTGGTCCTCATCGTGCTGGGCCACTGGCTGGCCGGTTCGGTGACGTACCATAACGGACATTTTGGGCGGGAAAACCCGCTCCTCGATATGCCTTGGACGCAGTGGCTGACCTGGATTTTTCAGGCGGTTCCGGTGTTTTTCCTGGTTGCCGGCTACGCCGGCGCCGTGTCGTGGACGCATCGACGCGACGCCGAAGGTTTCTCGCGTCAGGCCTGGATTCGACATCGACTGGCCCGGGTACTCGGCCCGACTGCGGTGTACGTCGCGCTGGTGTCGGTAATTGTGGTGGTTCTACAGGCCCGCGGCGTGCCCGGTTCCGTGCTGGACTACGCGGGTTGGGCGGTGGCCATGCACCTATGGTTCCTCGCCGTCTACGTGGTGGTGGTGTCGCTGACGCCCATTGCGATTGCCGCACAACGCCGTTGGGGTCTTTTGGTGCCAGGGGTGCTGGCGGTAGGGGTCGTGGTGGTCGACGCCGTCTCGCTCGCCGGCCACGTCCCGTACGTCGGCTGGCTGAACTACCTGCTGTGCTGGGGGCTGCTCTACCAGCTCGGAATCGCTTGGCACGGCGGGCTGTTAGCCGGCCGCAGACCTATGCTGCTCGCGGCCGGGTCAGCGGTCGCGCTGGCACTGCTGATCCGGCTGGGACCCTATCCGGTCAGCATGATCGGCATTCCCGGCCAAGCGGTGCAGAACACGACGCCACCCACTGTGGCGATGCTGGCGTACGCATGCACGCAGGCCGGACTGGCGGTGGCGGTCGCGCCGGCGCTCAACCGGGCATTGCGCGCCGGCCTCGTACAGCGCGTGCTGTCCACGGCCAATGCCAACGTGATGGCTCTTTACCTATGGCACATGGTGCCGGTCGTGATCGTCGCGATCGTCGCCTACCCGGCAGGACTGATACCGCAACCGCTCGAGGGAACAGCGGCGTGGTGGCTGGTCCGGCTGGAGTGGATCGTCATTCTCAGCCTGGCGACCGCGGTCGAGATGGTGCTGTTGTGGTGGCAGCGACGTTTCTTCGCGGCCCCGCTGCCCATGCTCGGCATGCCGCTCACAGAACGCTGGGGCGAGGTGGTCATGCTGGCGGGTGCCCTGATGGCTGCCGCAGGTCTGCACCTCCTGGCCGAAGGAGGCTTCGCGCCGGACGGGCGTTTTCCGTGGGTGACCGCGGTGGTCTTCGTCGCCGGGGTGGTCCTGGTGGCGTTGCGCCCCACCAAGGTCAGCCGATCCCGCGCCTAGGACCGGATGAATTTGCACATAGCCAAAGGCCCTAAAGGCGCTTTGCCGCAAGCGCTTTCACAAGGTGAGTTGGAACCGCCTTGGTGAATCCGGGGCTTTGTGCTGTGCTCAGCCTTCAGCTCCGGGTGGCGTCCGCGCCTCCGGCCCAGCCGGCGATCGCTGCGTATGCCTGCTCATTGGCGGGTGATCGCATGCCCGTACGCCGCAGGATCGCGCGTAGCTCCTCGGCGAGCTCACGCATTTCGTCGACGGCGGCCAGAGTGTGCGCCTGACCGCCCACCACCGCCACCTCCGTGTCTAAGAAGTAGCGCAAGCCCGCGCGTAACAGGCGCTCTGGAGCCCACAGCAATGCCCGCGTCATGCCAGGGCGGATAGCGGTGCCGTCGCATCGCAGGGCGCGCAGAGCGTCGCGGTATCCGGTGACAAAGATGTGCAAAAGGTCGGGCCGACGGGCCAGTAAGCGGATGCTCGCGCCGGCGCTGTAGAGGGCACCGGCAAAGGCCGGCAGCCCTGCGCCGTGGGTCTTCTGATAGGCCTCGGGATCTGTCACCACCCGCGCCGGCAAGCCTGCGCCGCGGAACATTTCGCCAATCGCGCGGGTGCGTGCGCGAACGGTCCCGTCCCTTTCTCCGAACAACAGCCGAAGCCGGCGGCTAAAGATATAGCGGACTACAACGCCGTCCCGGCAGCCGCCCGCATTGACCATCCCGGTCAACACCCGCTCACCGCCTAAGGCCGCTGCCATGTCCGATGACCCCGCCAGGTTGTTGCCCAGAAACAGAACCGACGGGATATGCGACGCCTCCGCCAACAGCGGCAGCACCGAGGCGACCTGATTGCGGCGCACGATCACCACGGCGAGGTCGTAGTGGTCGCCCGGTCCAATCCGCTCGACCAGCGGGACGGGGGTGGTGCTCCGACGGCCCGTTCGCCAGTCCTGGAGCACCACGCCGTGCTCGCGCAGCGCAGCCAGCCGCTCGCCACGAGCCAACAGCGTGACATCGACACCGCCACGGAATAAACGAGCGGCGTTGAAGCTGCCGATGACACCGGCACCAATAATCAGCACCTTCATGCCGCGCCACCCTCGCCAACCAGCCTGAACAGCCGCGGTATTGAATCGCCTCGGCCTGTCCGGTCGCTGGGCCACTCGGTTTAGGTCCCGCCCGATTGCCGGACGGGGTCTGACGGTAGTAGGCCCGCAGTACTCGCGGGGCGATTCACTTCTCACTGCCGCCCGTCGCCTGTCTTCGGCCCGGCACCCAGCCACCGGGTGACCGAAGAGTTGGGGTAGGCTACCCTAACTTGAGTCGACCAGAAAGGATCGTAGTGACGGTTAAGTTACCGATTGATCCGCACGCGGATGCTTCCCGGCGCGCTTGGCTACCCTGCCCAAGTTGCGACTGGGGCCGGACCGCGTGTTTGGAATGCCGCAGCAGCCGCAATTGCGGTGCGCATTGGCAGTACCTGTTGAGCAATCGGGCGACGCACCTGCACCTCCAGTGCCCCGGTTGCGCCACCCTGTGGTCAACGGACACCCGAAACCGCTAGAAATGCGCGTGATCGGCCGACGGTCACGCCGCGACACTTAACCACGGACACAACGCGCCGGGCATTGGCTTACGTCTCGGCGAAAATCACGCCGCAGAATCGGGCTGACCCCAGGCTTCGAGGTCGGGCAGCGGACGTTGGCAGACCGCGCGCGCCTCGTCGGCGCTGAGCCCGAACAGACGCAGCACGTTTTCGGTTACCGTGTCGGCGGCTCGTGCGTCGTCGCGATCCGGGTCGTCCCGCAGCAGTTTGCCGAGTCCTAGCAGCGCGCCGCCGGCCATCGCGAGCGCAAGTTCCGGGTCGTCGATATGGAACCTCCCGGCCTCGACAGCGGCCTTGATGTCGCGCAGTGCGCGAGGGGCCAGGCCGCGATCGGACGACAATAGCGACGGTCCGTTGGCCAACAGGATCTCGCTCTCCTGCGGACGCCGACGGAACAGCCGGCCGGTCAGCCGGAAACTGGTGGCAAATGTTTCGGCGGGGTCGTCGATCGACGCGGTGAGGCGATCCAGCAGCGCTCCATGGGCGTCGAGCACGTCGGCGACCGCGGCCTCGAACAACTGCTCCTTGCTGTCGAAGTGGTTGTAGAAAGAACCCATCCCGACATCGGCGGCCTGGGTGATTTCCAGGACTGGCACGTTGACCTTGCCCTCGGCGATCAACCGTTGCGCAGCCTTGATCAGCGCCGCTCTGGTGCGCTGTTTGCGACGCTCCAGGCGGTTGGGCGGCTCCGTGTCGGGCATCGCGCTCATCTCTAGCAGTATGCATCACTTTTGAGGATTTCGTCAGTAACCTTGACTGAGCATTGCCTCGTATGTGACGATTTCGTCAGTTAACTTGGAGATGGTTATGGATCTGACGAAGAGCGTCCACCGGAACCTGCATAGCGAGCGCGGAGCGCTACGGGGCGAACACCCCGGCCGGTCCCGGAATCCGGTGATCAAAGTCGCCGATATCGCGTGGCTGGAGTTCGAGAAGCCGGACCTCACGCGCACCGAGGCGTTCGCACGGGCCTTCGGTTTTCAGACGGCACAACGCGCTCCCGGCGAGCTTCAGTTGCGCGGAAGCGACGCGGGCGCACCATGTGTGATCGTGCGCCGCGGGCAACAAACGCGATTCGCCGGCGTGGCGTTTCGGGCCTGCGACGAGGTCGACGTGCTGCGGCTGGCCGACAAATCCTGCGCTCCCACGCGGCCGCTGCCGGAGAACATCGGCGGCCTGTCAGTTGACCTGATCGACCCCAGCGGCATGCTGGTGCGCGTGGTCGCAGGCACGGACGAGCTGCCTGAGTTACCGGGCCAGCAGCCCCACATTTTCAATTTCGGACACGACGTGCGGCGCACCAACACCACCCAGCGTCCTCAGCGCGTGCCCGCGCGGGTGCAGCGCCTGGGCCACCTGGTGGTGCAGTCGACGAAGTACCTCGAGACGCTCAACTGGTACCTGGACAACCTAGGGATGATCGTCAGCGACTTCCTATTCTTTCCCGGCCAGCGCGAACGCGGGCCGACAATGAGCTTCATCCGCTGCGATCGAGGATCAACACCGACTGATCACCACACGTTGGCGATGGCATTGGGGCCGGCCAACCGCTACCTGCACTCGGCGTATCAGGTCAGCGACCTTGACGCCCTGGCCGCCGGTGGCGAATACCTCAAACAGCGGGGCTATTTCCGGTCCTGGGGAATCGGCAGACACATCCAGGGCAGTCAGATATTCGACTACTGGCGTGACCCGGACGGCTTCGTTGTCGAGCATTTCACCGACGGTGACATGTTCGACAACACCCTCGAGCCGGGCTGGGCGCCCTTCACCGCATCGGGATTGGCCCAGTGGGGACCGCCGGCGACCAAAGACTTCCTCGGAACCGACCTGAAATCAGCTCGCCAAGAACTGGTTTCGATGATATCCGCGCTGCGCGCAAGCAACGAGTTCGATATCAGCCGCCTCGTCGGCCTACTGAAAGTACCCGCCTCATGACCGTTTCCGTGCTGCACAATGCCGACGCCTGGTGGCTCAAAACGCCCAACGGCGCCGCGAAGATCGAGACCACCGCCAAGACCACCGCTGCGCTGCTGGCCGACCGGGCCGCATTCGACGCCGCGATCGAGGCCGCCGCCGCCAGCGCCGACACCGTCGCCGTAGACAGTCTGAAGTTGGTCTCACCGGTGACCAGACCGTGCCGAGTGGTGGCTCAGATGACCAACTTCGAGTCGCATGTCAAGGACGCGGGCATGGACCCGGCATCGGTTCCGCTGACCTTCTTCCGCAAGGCGTCGGCGTCGATCAGCGGTCCGTTCGACGACATCGTCAAACCCCCACACGTCAAGCTACTCGATTACGAGGTGGAGATCGGGCTGGTGATCGGACGCGCAATCCCGGTTGGCACAAGTATTTCCGATGCGAACATGGGCGAGTTCATAGCCGGACTGCTTGTCACCAACGATGTTTCTGCGCGCGACATCCAGCTTCCACAGACCCAGTTCTACGAGGCGAAGTCCTATCCGACATTTACACCGGTCGGGCCGGAACTGGTCCTGCTGACGGCCGACGAGCTCAAGCGGTTCGGCGATCTGCGGCTGCGCTTGAGCGTCAACGGCGACGAGCGGCAAAACGCGCTCGTCGACGGGGACATGCTGTATCGGCCACTGCAGGCACTGCAGTCGCTCACCCAGTTCCAGGAGCTCGCCCCGGGTGACCTGGTGCTCACCGGCACTCCGGCCGGCACAGCGCTGAGCGCCCCACCGAAGCCGGTGCAGATCATCGGAAACCTGTTGCCACCGGCCTTGAAGTGGAAGGTGTTCTTCAAGCGTCAGGCCGACAACCCGAAATATCTGAAGCACGGCGACATCGTGGAGGCCTCGGTAGCCACCGACGACGGCGCCATCGATCTCGGAACCCAGCGCAATGCAGTCCGATTCGCGTGACCGATAAGGCTATTCAGCACGTTCCCGTCGTCGTTGTCGGCGCCGGACCGACCGGCATCACCGCCGCCACACTGTTGGCACAGTACGGCGTGGATTGCCTCGTCCTCGACCGCTGGCCCGGTGTGTACCCGCAGCCACGTGCCGTGCACCTGGACGACGAAATCTACCGTGTCATCGCCCGCCTCGGCGTCGCTGACGAGTTCGCGGCGATTTCGCGGCCCACGCTCGGTTTGCGGTTGCTGGACAACCGATTCCAGGTGCTCGCCGAGTTCAACCGCGACACGTCCCGCAGCCTGAACGGGTTCCCGCAGGCCAACATGTTCGACCAGCCGGAGTTGGAGGCCCTGCTACGCGCAAACCTCAAGCGGTACCCGAACGCCCAATTGCGCGGGGACGCCGAGGTCACCGAGGTGACTGACAGCGGAAAACGCGTGCGCGTCACCTTCACCGACCGCTCTGACGGCCATGTTCACCAGGTCGATGCCGACTACCTGTTGGGCTGCGATGGCGCCAACAGCATGGTGCGCGCCCAGATCGGCTCAGCCATGCGGGATTTGAACTTCGAGCAGCGCTGGGTGGTTGTCGATGTCGCCAGCAATGCCGACCTGCACCAGTGGGAAGGCGTGCACCAGGTGTGCGACCCGGTGCGCGCAGGAACGTACATGCGCATCGGACCGGCCCGTTACCGGTGGGAGTTCCAGTTGCTGACCGGCGAAAGTGCCGACGACTTCGGCACCTTGGACGCATTGCGACCACTGATCGCACCCTGGACCGCCGATATCGTAAATAGCGAACTGACGCTGTTGCGGGTCACGGAGTACACATTCCGCGCGCAGATTGCCGACCGATGGCGCCGGGGGAACATCTTCATCCTGGGCGACGCAGCGCACCTCACTCCCCCGTTCATCGGCCAGGGTATGGGAGCGGGAGTGCGGGATGCGACCAATCTCGCCTGGAAGATTGCCGGAGTCCACGACGGCACCCTCGCTGCAGACGTTCTCGACAGCTACCAGCAGGAACGCAAGCCGCACACCCGGCGCATGATTCGGCTGGCGTTGGGTGTCGGCCGGGCGATGACCGGCGGCGGCCGCGTGGGCAATGTGGCGCGCCGCGTGGTGCTGCCCCGGCTGCGGCTGATCCCCGGTCTGCGCGACAAGGTCGTCGACTCCACCACGCCGGCGCTGCCTGGTTCTGGGCTGGTGCGCAAATCTCGCCGACCGCGCCAGCTCGCCGGCACGCTGTGCCCGAATCCGCGGCTGCCCGATGGTCAACGGCTCGACGACGTGCTCGGCACCGGTTTCGCCTTGATCAGCACGCATCGCCTGGGTGCTGGCGAGGAAGCGTCGCTGCGGCGCCGCGGAGTCGTCGTGCTGGTCGCCGAACCTGGCAGCGCACTCGAGGTGTGGCTGCGCCGAGGACGCGCCACGGCCGCGTTGGTGCGACCGGACCGAACAGTCGCGCGCGCCGGACGCGACGCTGCTGCGTTGCGCGCGTGGACAGCCACCGTCGTTTAAGTCGTGTGTTTTCCGGCAGACACTGACGACGGCCGGGCGACGATCACAGGTATCCGGACGGTGTGCAGAACTGCGTTGCTGACCGAGCCCAGCAGCATGCCGGTTAACCCGCCTCGGCCGTGACTGCCCACGACGACAAGCTGTGCAGATTCTGACTTTTCGACGAGCTGTCGCGCCGGCCGATCGCGTACGACCAGTCGGTGCACCGTCACGTCGGGATAGCGTTCTTGCCAGCCCGCCAAACTTTCGGCGAGACTGCGTTCCGCTGCCGCTTCCACCGCCGACCAGTCCAATTCCGAAAGTTCGCCCACCGCGACGTCACTCCATGCGTGCAAGGCCATCAGATCGACACCGCGACGAGACGCTTCGTCGAACGCGATCGCCGTCGCGAGTTCAGAGGCCGGCGAGCCGTCGATTCCCACCAGGACGGGAGCGTGCTGCGGGTCCGGCAGACCTTCGTCGCGGATGACTGCGACCGGACAATTCGCGTGCCGCACCACGGTCGAACTGACCGAACCGAGCACACCGCGGGCCAGCAATCCTCGTCCGGAGCTGCCCACAACGATCATCTCTGCCTCATCAGACATTTTGACCAGGGCCACCGCCGGGGTCGAAAATACGATCTCCCGCTGGATAGTGACCTTCCGGTCCGTCGGCATCGCATCTTCGGCGATCTTGACCGCGTGTAGGACCTCCTTGCGGCCCTCGTCTTCCAGCCTTGTCGCTAACGCATCGGGGTAAGGAACCGGTGGCCAGGTCGCGGTGGGCGTGACCACCGCGTGGACCACCGTCAGTGGAATATTTCTCATTGCCGCGTCACGGGCCGCCCAACAGACGGCGGCATTCGATGCGGGCGAGCCGTCGACCGCGACGACGATGCCGTTATGTTCTACGGGTGCAGACATTCGGTCTCCTTTCATCACAAGCGACGTTATAAACCGGCGGGGTCATCGGTCGTGAGGCTTTAGTCCCCAACCATCGGGACAGCGGACCTTCGCAGACCGTTTGGGACCGTCGGAGGCTGGTGTTGTGGGTTTCCAAACCGGGGGACACAGAATTTATCCCCTGAGCGGCTAGTCAGCCGAAACAAATCGTCTCGCTGTAACGGCAACGTGCCATCGCCTGCACTCAAGCGATCGGTGAGAGCCTGAAAACCGAATGGCGTTGGTGCTGGCTGGACCTGGCGCCGTTGCAGCTGCACGATAATCCAAGACGGTAACGCCACGAACAGCATGCCGTCGATCAGATTGCCCTACGGTGGTGATGCAGATGTTGGTGAGTAAGCCGTCACTGCCGAAAACTCAGCTAATTCCTCCGCGTGGTGCGGCGGAGTGGAACAGGTTGAGCAACAAGGGAAGACCGAGAAACGTGACGTTCGCGATAACGTGTTGGGTACCGCCGATGACAAACGCAGAAATGTTGCTAAGCTGGACAGACTTTGCCCGACGTAGTGGCCTTCTTCAGGCGCGGGCGGTACTGCGCAGATAGCCGATTCGATGTGGCGGATGTATTCATTGGCCCATCCGGTCGGTATCCCACGTCTACAGCGGCGTCGGTGCTGACGTTGCGGTGTACCAGACGTTCAGGCGCCGGCGGGGTGTGTCACGAAGTCGATAAGTTCTTCGACCCGGCTGATCAGCGCCGGCTCCAGATCGTTCCAGTCGCGCACCCTCGAACGAATGTGCCGCCAGGCCCTGGCGATGTCCGCCTGGTCGGCGTGCGGCAAGCCGAGCGCCTTACATGCGCCGTGCTTCCACTCCATGTGCCGCGGCACCTTTGGCCAGGCCGCCAGGCCAAGCCGTTGCGGCTTCACGGCCTGCCAAATGTCGACATAGGGGTGACCGACGATCAGAGTGTCGGGGCCACCCGGTCCGCGTCGCACCGCATCGGCGATCCGCGCCTCCTTGGACCCTGCGACGAGGTGATCAACGAGCACGCCGAGCCGGCGCCCCGGACCGGGTCTGAACTCTGCCACGATGCCGACCAGGTCGTCGACGCCACCGAGGTGCTCGACAACGACACCCTCAATGCGCAGGTCCTCGCCCCAAACCTGCGCGATGAGTTCGGCGTCATGGCGCCCCTCAACATAGATCCGGCTGGCGCGGGCGACCCGGGCGCGGGCACCTGGCACCGCTACGGAACCGGACGCCGTCCTGCCCGCGGCAGTAGGCACCGGGCGGCGCGGCGCAGTGAGGATCACCGGCCGGCCTTCGAGCAGATACCCCGGGCCCAGGGGAAAGCCACGGGTGTGGCCGTGCCGGTCTTCCAGGTCGACTCGACCGTATTCGACTCGCACCACTGCGCCGACGTAGCCGGTCTCTACGTCCTCGACCACCATGCCGAGCTCGGCCGGATGCTCAGTCGAGCGAGGCTTGCGCCGACCCGCGGCGAGAACATCGGTTCCATAGCGATCCACCACGCGGCAATATTAGGAAGCCTTGCGGCCAAAAGTCGTTACGCCGCGCCATCATCCAGCCGCGTTATCTAAGACGATGGCCGAATGGCTCGGCGAAAAAGATTTTCAAAAATAGTCGTAAGTAACTGCGTCGTCTTACGCGGCTGGTGACGTTGCCGCTGCTATGTTGCTAGATGCCGCTAGTGCTTAGCGTGTGGCGGTTAGCGAGGTGGACGTATGGACCTGGCCCATTGGGTTACGAGCATTGTCGCTTTTGTGCGGGCCGGCTACCCCACCGGCATGCCGGCTACCGGCTACGTGCCGCTGTTAGCCCTGTCCCGCCGGCGCGTAACCAACGACGAGATCACTACTATCACAAGCGAACTCATTATGAATCAACGTCGGCCGATCAGTACCGCAGATATTGGGGTGGCGATCACCCGTATCACCAACGAAATGCCCTCACAGGATGACATCGCTCGTGTCCAACGTCGACTTGATGCGATCGGATACGCGCGCGGATAAGCATCGCCGAACGACTTGTACGCCCGATACCCCGGACACCGCCGCCTTCGCACACCAGGTCAGCACGCGCCACGGCCGCCACCATAGCCGGATCAGGCCGGATTTCCGGCGCGCGGCACGCCGAAAGCCCTGCTCATGAGATACTCAGGAAATTCGATGGCCGTCGGTGCCGAAAAAATGCACTTCTCCGGGTTCCGGATGCAGGCGCACGCGGCTGCCCTTTTCCGGTGGGTTACGACCATCTGTGCGCGCGATGACCGGTTGATCGATTACCTTGCCGGAACCTGTGATTCGGCCATACAGGTAGGCGTCTGCCCCGAGTTCTTCGACCACTTCGACCTCCATCTCGACACCGAGGCTGCCCAGCTCGAGATGTTCAGGACGGACCCCGAGAACGACCTCAGTTGCGGCGTTGGCGATCTCACGCGGAACCAGGATCGGCCAATCCCCCAGCGACACCGAGGAATCGACGATCGGGAGGGTGAACAGGTTCATCGCCGGAGACCCGATGAATCCCGCGACAAACACGTTGTCGGGGTTGCGGTAGAGCTCGTGCGGCGTCGCGACCTGTTGCAGGACACCGTCGCACAGCACCGCGACGCGGTCCCCCATAGTCATGGCCTCGACCTGGTCGTGCGTGACGTAGACAGTGGTGGTGCCGAGTTTGCGTTGCAATGTCGCGATCTGGTTGCGGGTTTGCACCCGCAGTTTGGCGTCAAGGTTGGACAACGGCTCGTCCATCAAGAACACCTGTGGGCGCCGCACGATCGCGCGCCCCATCGCCACCCGCTGGCGTTGTCCACCGGAGAGGTCTTTGGGTTTGCGATCGAGATACGGTTGCAGGTCAAGCAATTTGGCCGCGGCCATTACTCGGTCGCGGATTTCGGACTTGGGGGTCCTGGCGATCTTCAACGCAAAGCCCATATTCTGTGCGACCGTCATGTGCGGGTAGAGGGCATAGTTTTGAAAGACCATCGCGACGTCGCGATCCTTGGGATCGACGTTGGTGACATCGCGTTCTCCGATCCGGATACATCCGGAATCCAGCGTTTCCAGTCCGGCCACCATCCGCAGCGAGGTCGTCTTGCCGCATCCGGATGGTCCGACCAGAACGACGAACTCGCCGTCACCGACGACCAAGTCGAGGTTATCCAGGGCCGGTCGATCTGTGCCCGGGAACTGCCGCGTCGCTTGCTCGAAACTCACCGAAGCCATGACTACCCGCCGAGCCCGGTCACTGCGATACCGCGGACAAAGGAGCGCTGCGCGACGGCGTAGATGATGACCAGCGGCAGCATGATAAGCATGGACGTCGCCATTATCACCGGCCAGCGCGCGACATATTCGCCGCGCAGCCGGACTAGGCCGAGTGTCAGCGTGGCCAGGCTGTTGCGCTGGAGCATCAGTAGCGGCCACAGAAAGTCGTTCCACACGTTGACCCAGGTGACCACTCCAAGCACCATCACTGCCGGCCTTGCGTGCGGCAGCAGGATCCGCCAGTAGATCTGCCAGGGCGAGCAACCGTCAAGAATTGCGGCTTCCTCAAGATCGCTCGGGAGCGTCAGGAAGAACTGTCGCATGAGGTAGGTGCCGAACGCGCTCCCGAACAAACCGGGCACGATCATCGCCCACGGCGTGTCGACCCACCCCACGGTCCGCATCAGAATGAACTGCGGGATCACCGTGACGGTCAGCGGCACCATTAGTGTGCCCAAGTACAACACGAACAGCGTATCGCGGCCGCGAAACTGCAGCCGCGCAAAGGCATATCCCGCCAGTGAGCAGAAGAAGACCTGTCCGGCTGTGACACATCCGGCATACAGCACGGTGTTGAAAAACATCCGCCAGAACGGCATCAGCGCGAACACCTCGGTGTAGTTGGACCACCGCGGGTGGGCCGGCAGGAGCCTGGGCTCGCTTACCTCGCCTTCCCTCTTCAACGAACCTGATATCGCCCAGGCAATCGGGAACAGCGCACACCATGCGATGCCGATCAGCGCTGTGTAAACGATGACAGCACGAAAGATATTGCGCTTGAGCACGCCCTCACCTAAGCCCACGTGAAGTCTCCCACGAGCGCCGATGCGTGAGCCGCAACTGCACCACGGTCAACACCAGCAAGATGGCGAACATCACCCACGCCAGTGCGGACGCGTAACCGAATTCCAGGAACGAAAACGCGTGCTGGAACAGCATGATGCCCAACACATAGGTTGCGGATTCCGGTCCCCCGTTGGGGCCGTTGAGGACGTAGACCATGTCAAACGCCTGGAACGCGTGGATGATCGAGATGACCATTACGAACGATATCGCCCCGCGGATCAACGGCACCGTGATGGACACGAATTGCCGTATCTCGCCCGCGCCGTCGATCTTGGCCGCCTCGTAAACCGTTTCCGGAACCCCCTGCATTGCGGCCAGCAAGACGACAGTGGCGAACGGCACGCTCCGCCACACGCTGACCATGCATAGCGAGGCCATGGCCCATCTGGGTTCGACCAGCCACGGGATCGGGCCGATCCCGACCCAGCCGAGCATGATGTTGAGCAGCCCATTGTCGGTATTGAAGACGAACTGCCACACGACCGCCATCACCACCGACGAGATAGCCAGAGGCAGAAAGACGATGGTTCGAAAGACACCGATGCCCTTGACTTTCCGGTTCAGCACACCGGCGACGACGAGGCTGATGAGGACGGTCGGCACGACGGTCCCAAGGGTGAAAATCACCGTGTTGCGGATCGCGATGAGGAACAGCGGATCAGAAGTGAAGAGCTCGCCGAAGTTCTTCAGACCCACGAACTTTGGCGGTCTGAACACGTCCCAATTCTGAAAGCTCATGTACAGCGAGAATCCGAGCGGAAACAGCATGAACACTGCGACCGCGGCCAGGTTCGGTGCGACGAACAGGCGACCGGCCCAGGCACGTCGTCGCGAAGGACCGGGTCCTGCGGCGGTAACCGGCCCGGCTACGGTGGGTGTGTCAACCGATGTCATGGACTGCGCAGCACTTCGTCGACGGGATGCGACAGCCCGGCAAGCGATGTCGCGGGCCGGGATCCTCGCAGCACAGGTCCGAAGTAGCGGTCCATCAGGGCCGCGATCTTTTCCCAGGCCGGAGTGATCGGCAGGCCTTCTGAATAGGCGGGCCCTTGGGTGAGCACCGCGAGGTTGCCGACCCTGTGGTGGGCGTTGGCGAATCCGGTCGAGTTGATCGCGGACCGCAGCACCGGCACGAAAAGGCTGGACTCACCGATCAACGCCTGCCCGACGGGGCCGGTCGCGAACTTCACGAATTCCCACGCCTGGTCTTTGCGTTGACTGCTCGCCGCGATGGCCAGTCCGGTGGAACCGATATTGGAGCGGGCAGGCTGTCCCTGCCGGCGTGGCCCTACCGGCAACGAGGTGACATCGAAATCCAGGCCGTCAGCTCGAATGAACGTCTGGTATCGCCAATGGCCACCCAGCGCGATCGCTGCCTTGCCCACCGCGAACAGATCAGGCGTGGACATCGACTGTGTCTCGGACGCGTTGGGCGCCACCTTGTACTCGTTAGCCAAGTCGGCGTAGAACTGCACTGCCTCGATGAACGCGTCGTTATCGAAATTGAAGTGGGTCGGGTTCTTCAGCGGCGTGGACCACGGCACGCCGTTGTTGATGGCGAACAGCCCGGCCGAAAGGGGCGACCACCAGGTGTTGACGAATCCCCACTGCGTGGCCCGCCCAGATCCATCCCGCTTGGTGAGAGCGGTGGCGGTGTTCAGGAATTCGGTGAAACTCCACGGCTGCTCCCACGTTCTGGGCGGCGCCGGCACCCCGGCTTCGGCGAAAAGCCGTTTGTTGTAGAACAGGTAGTTTCCGGACCATTGCTCTGGAAGTGCGTATTGGCCTCCGTTGAACGTGAAGGTGTCATACAGCGCCCCGATGCTGTCTGACTTCAGTTCCGCTGCGAAAGCTTGATCGCGAGCCAGCATGGTGTTGAGGTCCAGCAACACCCCCCGGGCGGCTAGTTCGGCGTAGGTCAATTCCCACGCCATCAGCACATCCGGGCACTTGCCGCCAGCGCAAAACGTCGATAGCTGCTGCATCACGCCCGGCGCGGACAACAACGCGCGAACTTTGATGTCGGGATGCCGGCGCTGGAATTCGTCGACGATGCGCATCCTGGCATCGCGCTCGTCCGGATTGGCTGCGAAGAAGAAGGTCAACGCGTCGTTGTCGTCGGGAGCACAGCCGGCGGCCCACGGAGCCAGCGACGCCGCGGTGAGCGCACCGGCGCCCCGCAGCAGGCTTCGCCGTCCGAACGGCTTATCCAGCATGGTGCTCCCGATCTTGCCCCGTAGCCGGCCGCCCCACCGGCTGTGTCTGATGTCCTTGGTACCCGATGGGCCTGTGGTGTTCCTGGGATGGCCAACGCGGCAGTGCGAGACCGGCCCGGCGCAGGCGATCGGCATCGCCAGTGATGTCGATCGTGTGAATGCGGTTATCGGCTCCGACGCCGATCTCCAACAGGGCCTGCGCGCGCCCGCGCGGCGCGATCACGATGCCCGGGACACCGTCGATGAGCAAGACAGCACCCGCCCGCGCGCGCTGGGCGAATCGACGGGTCTCCTCGGCGACCTCGCGGGCCCCGCGTAGCTCGGTGGGCACATCCTCAGGAACCAGTGCCGGATCCACCCTGCGCGCCACATCGGGAGCCAGCAGCTCGAGCAAAGTGGCGATATCACCGCCACGGGACGCCGCCAGAAACGCTTCCACGATCTCGAGGTGCTCAGCTGCACGGTCGGATTGGACGGCCGAGCCGGGGTGCAGTCGCCCGCGGGCCCGGCTTGCGAGCTTTTTCGCGGCCGCAGGCGACCGGTCCAACAGGCCGGCGATCTTCTCGAACGGCACAGCGAACACATCGTGCAGCACGAAAGCAACGCGCTGCGCGGGTGACAGCCGGTCGAGCACGACCAGCAGCGCGCTGCTCACCGAGTCCGCCAGCAGCACATCCTCGTCCGCCGGCGCCGACGCGGTCCCGGCAAGCCGGTCCAGTTCGTCGGGGTCGACCAGCGGCTGCTCGGCACGCCGCCTGCGCACTCGAAGCTGATCGAACGCCTCGTGCGCGGTGATCGTCGTGAACCAGCCGGTGAGGTTGTCGACGGCGTCGAAATCCGAACGACTGGCCTTCAGCCACGCTGACTGCACCGCGTCGTCGGCGTCGGCTATCGAGCCGAGCAGCTGGAACGCGACCGACCTCAAGTGTCGTCGATCTGCGTCAAACCGTTGCGCGAGATCCGCGAGATCCACGAGATTCTTTGATGCGCTCATGGGTCACCTTTTCTGCACAGGAGTCGTCAAGAAGATGACCGCATCCATCGAACTCTCTGTCGCAAAGGAGACCAGCACCATGACCCTATCGATTGTGCGCCGCACCGGGCACGCGGCCATTCGGCTCGCCGCTGCGAAACAGCTGCCCGCAACGGATTGACCCAATGAATACCGCATACGTCGTGATCACGCTGACTACCGCAATCATCACCGCCGGAATCGCTGTAGCCGACCTCATTCCCGCCGGATTCGTTCTGGCAAACTCAGCCGAGGTCGGTGTGCCGCGTTCTTGGTTACCGGCACTGGGGGCGGTGAAGCTGGCCGGGGCCGCCGGGCTAGTTGTCGGGCTGCTGGGCCTATCGGCTTTGGGAATTGCGGCCGCGGCCGGCCTGGTTCTGTTCTTTGTCGGTGCAGTGGTGACGCACCTAAGGGCCCACGTCCTCTACAACATCGCGTTTCCGGGCGCCTTCTTGTTCCTGTCGGCGGCATCGCTGGCGCTGATGGTTGTGCACTGAACAGACGCCGGTCAGCCCGGAAAGTATCGAATCTGGTTGATCGCGTTGGCCCGCCAGGCAACATCGGCGAACATGATGCCGCGCCCGTGACCCGAGTTGAGCGAGACCGTGACCGTGGGCCCCGCGCTGTTCATCTTGGTCCAGCTGGCCCCGTCGAGTTGCTCTACGAGTTCGGCGACGTCGAGCGGGTCGTTATCACCCAAAGTTATTGGGGCAGTTGATGACAGCGCATGAAGAGCGGCGGACTTGTCTCCGCGCGCAACAGCGCCGAGGAATGTCTCCACTAGCTTCTTGTGCCGCGCACCCGCCCGGCGAAAGCCGGTCATGAAGCCTGCGGTTCCCCGCAATCCCTGGTTGCCTATCAGTCCTCGCGACAGTTGCAGGGCGGGCGATAGTGCCGGCGATCCGGCTCGCAGGAACTGCAGCATCATTGCCGGCAATTCCCAGTAGGCCCGCAGTTCGGCAATCTGCCACCGGCCGTCAGCTTCTCGGAGGTCGTAGCGCAGGAACGCGGGAATGTACATCGTCACGGCCGGACCCATCGCCACCTCGAGCTCGAGATCGCGCAGGACGACAGTGCCGAAGACGATATCGAGATCGCGATGAAACTTGATGTCACGCGGACCGATGAAGGTGTCGTAAAAGCGGCCGATCTGCGCGTGCCCCACGTGCGGCCGCGAGCCCACCGGGTCTTCGACTCGGCCGTCACTGGTGAACAGCCCCACCCAGCCGGCGCGGTCGTGCGCGGCGGCCGCCTGCGGCGACCGCTCGACTGCGGCGAGCAGATGCCCCCGATCCAGTGGCACCACCATCAGGGCGCCCCGACCAGTTCGATGCCGGCGGTTCGCATCTCCGCGCACGCCGCTGCAGCCGAATCCGCCGCCACAGCCGCTGTCAGGCCCACCAGCACCCTGGTGGTCAAGCCGGCCCGTGCCGCGTCCTCGGCGGTCCGCAGGACGCAATGGTCGGTGGCAATGCCGACGACGTCGACCTCGTCGACACCCCGCTGCTGCAACCACTCGAGCAGCGGGGTTCCGTTCTCGTCGACGCCCTCGAAGCCGCTGTAAGCCGCGGCGTAGGCACCCTTCCGGAAGACCGCCTCGATCGGGCTGGTGTCGAGGTCAGGATGAAAATCCGCACCAGGGCTTCCGGCGACACAGTGCGGTGGCCAGGACGACGAATAATCCGGCTGGTCGGAGAAATGGTCACCCGGGTCGATGTGGAAGTCCTTGGTCGCCACGACGTGCTGGTAGCCGGGCTTAGCGGCCAGGTAGTCGTTGATGGCAGAGGCCAGGGCGGCGCCGCCGGTAACCGCCACCGAGCCACCCTCGCAGAAATCGTTTTGCACGTCGACGATGATCAACGCTCGCACGCGCTCCACCATACTGTCGGCGGGCCAGCGCTACCGCCGGTAGCTGGGGCGATAGGCCGTCTGGTTTGTTTGCCGGCTCCCCGGGTAACCCACCCGCCATGTTGATCCGCAGAATCGCGCGGCCCCTGTTGTCGGTTGTGTTCATCGGCCAAGGAATCGATTCACTGCTCAACCCCAAGTCGGCGGCCGAAGCCGCGGCGCCCGCAGTGGGCGGCCTGCAGGCGTTGCCGGATCCGGTTGGCAGCAGTATTCCGAGCGACCCCCAGACGTTCGCGCAAATCAACGCGGCCGTCCAGATCGGGGGCGGCCTGCTGCTCGCCACCGGCAAAATGCCCCGCGTCGCCTCGGCCGCCCTGGCGTTCACGGTGCTACCGGCCAACCTTGGCGCGCACATGTTCTGGAACGAGACCGACCCGCAGCTCAAAGCCGAGAAGCGCAAGGATTTCCTGACCGACCTCAGCCTGTTGGGCGGACTGATGATCGCGTCCGCCGATACCGCGGGCAAGCCGTCACTGGGATGGCGAGGCCGCCGGGCAGCGGAGCGGCTCTCTGAGCGGGTGTCCTCGGCGCTGCCGGGGTCGCACGACACGCTTGACGCCGACTTCGGAGAACTCGGAGAAAAGATCGTGCACGGCTTGCAGCTCGGCGCCGAACGCGGCCGCGAATTGGCCAGCACCGCAGCCGAAAGAAGCGCGCCATACGCCGAAGCCGCGCTCGAACGCAGCCGCGAACTGGCCAGCACCGCAGCCGAAAGGGGCGCGCCACTGGCCGAGGCTGCCCGCAAGCGTGGCGGTCAACTGGCCAGCACCGCCCGACTACGCGGGGTGGAGCTCGCCGAATCCGCCCGCCAGCACGGCGGCCAGCTCGCCGACACTGCGTTGACACGCGGCAGCCACGTCGCCGACACCGCACGCGAACGAGTCGGCGGACGGGTCAAGACTCGTGGTCGCAAGCGTCGCTGGTAATGACGCGGCCGCGCCGGCGCCACCTGATACTGCCCCTGAAATACAGCGCCCATGACATCGCGATCACCGCGAACGAGACCACCTGGACCCCAACCACCCAACCGACGGGATAGATCACCCCGATGATGTAGTGGGCGATGAATCCGTCCGGCGGTAGCGGCGCCATTCCGGCCCGTGCGCGCGCCCAGCGCTCCACCCAGGTCAACGGGCAGTCCACCCGCTTGGCGGCGATGGCGATTCCCCAGATCACCGCCGGCACATGCAGCCACATCGTGCGTCGCCAGCGCAGCGCGAGGAAACCGCCGATGAGGACATAACCGATGAAGGCGAAGTGTAAAGCCACGGTGAGCCCGACCACGGTTTCGTACATGGCTCAGGTGCCCTTGTACTGCCGCGCCGCCGAGCCTGCCAGGAAGGTGTCGATGATCGCGTCGACGTCTTGGCCGATATCGACGGTGGCACCGGCCTCGTCGGCGCCAAGAGGTTCCAAAGTGTCGAGTTGCGACCGCAGCAGTGCGGCCGGCATGAAATGGCCGGACCTGGCCGTCAAGCCGGCTGCTGATGAGTTCCGGTGAACCGCTGAGGTGCAAGAACTCGACTTGCGGGCAGTGCACGCGCAGCTGGTCGCGGTATTTGCGTTTGAGCGCCGAACAGCTCACCACGCCGCCGTCGCGGTGGCCGGTCAACCACTCGCCGACCTTCTCCAGCCAGGGATAGCGATCGTCGTCGTTGAGCGGTTCACCGGCCGTCATCTTGGCGATGTTCGCCGGCGGGTGCAGGGTGTCAGCGTCCACGAACGGCACCCGCAACCGTTGCGCGAGCGCTGCGCCCACCGTCGACTTGCCCGATCCGGAGACACCCATCACCACGATGGGTGACGGCGCACTGTCCCGGACCGCGCTTATGTCTGTTCCGCGAGGTTGCGGTTCCATTCGACCCAACCAACACCGTTGCGGCCGTCCGCTGTGCTGACGCTGACCCAGACGCGCGGGAACTGGCTCACCCGTCCATCGGCGGCGGTCAGCCGTACCGGTGCGTGGCCGCGCACGTCGACGTCCGCGGTGATCTCACCCGGATTGAGAGTCAATGTCGCGTTCAGCGGTAACCCGTTGGCGCCGAAGGCTTCCCGCGAGGCGACGGTGTGCAGCTCGGTGACGTTGCCGTCGGCGCCCTGGACGTAGCCGACACTAAAAGTCGGTGCGCCCGGAATTCGGATGTTCACGCCGTGCAGGTGGGTGCCATCGTCAAGGTGCAGCGCGCTCCATATCCAGTCCATGCTCCACCAGTCGCGCACACCCCACGAGTGATCGCGCTGCCCGGCAACCGAGTCGATGCGGTAGCTGGTGTCGTTGACGGTGACGGTGCCCGAGACGGTGCACGGGATCTCATAACGCGTCGTCAGCCGGTACTTATACGGGGTGCCGTCGGTGGCCCACACCAGATTCATCGTCATCTCGACAGGAGTTCCCGGCTCCCCGCGCAACAAAGTCGACGGGTCCGGGTAAGCCTGACCCCGCGCACGCACGTCGACGCGATAGGTCTGCAACGGCACGGTGGCGGAGTGGCCCACCTCGAAGGCGTCGGTGCGCAACACCCACGGGTCTGCCGGCAGCGGGACTTCGCAGTCGACGACGGCCACGGTCGGCATCTCGGGGCCGCACAGCACCGCGTGAACCCATGCCGTCTGCTGGTTCGCTATCAGGCCGATGCGAAACCAGCCGCCCAATCCCTGTGCCGCATCGACGAAGTCGGCGTACCAGCTCTCACTCCACAGCGGTTCCGTGGTCGGGGCGTGTGCGAGTTCGTCCTCCTCCAACGGTCGCAGCGGCTCCGGCGTCCCGGCAACGGGCAGCGTCGCCAATGCGTCGGTATCGAGCACGTGATCACAGTGCCGTTGCAGCATCGTCATGAACATCCGGTCGCCGCGCTCGGTACGCTCCACCAGCATTGATGAGACAATCGCCATCATCACCCCGAAAAAGCTTTGCCGGCGGACACCTTCGCCGACGTCGGCGAGGGTAATGGGCGGCTGCGGCCCCAGCGCCTCGTGGTAAGCCCGCAGCAATGCGTCGTAGTGCTCCCGACGATCCTGCGTCGGCAGCGCGCAGCCGAGGAAGTAAGAAAGGTCGGTAAGTGCCGGACCCCAGGAAACCGTCTGCCAATCAACCACTGTCAACGCGCGGTCGGCTCCGGCGGTGCCGAACAACATATTGTCCAGTCGGTAGTCGCCATGCACCAAGCCCTGGATTCGGTCTGGCTCCGACTCGGCGGCCAGGTAGCCGTCGAATGCCGCTACCAGGCGTTCGCAGACGATGCGGTGCTCCGGGGCGATCTGGTCGCCATAACGGTCAATGAAACCGGCGTAGAGCGGGGTGATCATCGCCTGGTTGAGCGGCGACTCACGGTTGAGCCACCGCGCTTCGGCCAGCGATGTGTCGCCGAGCAGCGGACCGTGCAACCGTCCCAACTCGACGACACCGAGGTGGGCCTGTTCGGGTGTGGCGCCCGCGATTTCATCGCCGACGACCGCCGGTCCGGCGTCGCCCAGCAACAGATCGAACGCTCCTGTCGAGGTGTCGACTGCGGCGTGGTAGCAGGGCGCTATCGGGCCGCCGAGCCGTGGCGCTATGTCGCCGTAGAAGCGGACTTCACGTTCGTAGAGGCCCAGAGCCAACCCGGTTTGCCGACTCACCGGATCGGTGGCCGCGACCTTCAACACCACCGACTCCGGCCTGTCGGGGCCGGGTCCTCCATCCGCGTAGCTGAGCCGGACGCGGTAGCACTCGCTCATCTGGCCGGTGCCGATGCGCTCTATGGCGAAATCGGCAACGGGTCCGGCGCCGATTGCCGCGGCCAACCAGGAGGCCGTGAGGTCACTGGGTCGTTCGATGACTCGCTCGATGTCGACGTGCATGAGGGTCAGCGTGCCAGGTCAACGCGCCAGTGAGAAGCCGTCCCATGCCATCCGGCGGTGCGGGTGCGGATCGAACTCGATGCGGGTCTTGCGGTCGAAGACCATCACCGCACGGTCGGCGGGGGTGTAGGAGGGCCAGTCGTCGCCCGGTACGCCGGTGTGGCTGAAGGACCGCCAACGCCGTTGCACCTGGTTACTGACCCGCAGCGCGGCTCGCTGATCGGCAGCAGCGGTCAGCAATGCGCCGAACCTGGTGCGATAGACGTCGAAGACGGCTAACAACTCGGTGGCATGGGTAGCTCCCAAGCCCGACCAGCGCAGCGTCCGCGGGGCGTAGTCGTACCGGTACAGGTAGGTGGGCGCGTGGCCCGCGTGGGCCTCGGCGATCTGCCAGGCCGCCGAGCTGAACGCGAAGTCGCCGCCGAGCTGGATACATGCCGACGACGCGGGGTAGCCGGGGTAGGCGGCGGTAATGCGTTCGCGGGCAGCCGGTTCCGTGTCGGCCAGCAACTCTTCGATCATCGATTGGTTCGTCGGCAGCATTCTGAGGAAGCGCGTGAACAACCGGCCCTCTTCGGCGTTGGTACCCACGATGAGCGGCACCCGATGAGCCCGACCGCGCCGCATCGCCTCGACGGGGTCCGTGGGCAGGCAGTCGTCGCCAGTGACCGGACCAATTGGGAACGCGCCCAACCTGTTCTCCATGCCCTGGTCGATCAGCCTGTGTTGTGTTTCCACTAATTGGGCCGGGGACGCCTGCATCAGCGCATTGGCGGCGTCTTGCGTGCGTGCGCCAAGAAGGTGGGCGAAGCGCGTCGCGAACTCGGCGGCAATCTCTTTCGACCGCACCAAACCCGACGCCGGGCTTTCCGAGATCGCCTGGGCGAACAGGCCTTCGGCGGCGGGCACCGCCAACAACGTGGAGGTGATGCATGCGCCCGCGCTTTCGCCGAAGATGGTGACATTGCCGGGGTCACCGCCGAATTCCGCGATATTGTCGCGGATCCACTGCAACGCCAGCACCAGATCGCGCAGGTACAAATTGCTTTCGATGGTGATGTCCGGTGTCGACAGCGACGACAGGTCCAAACAGCCCAGCGCGCCCAGCCGGTAGTTGACCGATACGTATACGCAACGCCGGCGCGCTAGCGCGGCACCGTCGTACAGCGGGGTCGCCGAGCTGCCCAGGATGTAGCCGCCGCCGTGGATGAAGACCATGACCGGCAGCGGTTCTGCGCTGGCCGTTTCGGGTGTGACGACATTGAGGGTGAGGCAGTCCTCGCTCATCGGCTGGTACTTGCCGACGCCGAGCATGGTGTAGCGACGCTGCTGGGGCGCACAGTTGGCGAACCCATGGCAGTGCCGCACACCCGACCAGGGCTGGGCCGGCTGCGGCGCCCGGAATCGCAGCGGCCCCAGCGGCGGCCGCGCATACGGGATTGATCGCCAGCGATTTACGCCGTCACGGGTGAAACCCTCGACGGTGCCGATGGTCGTGCGTGCGCGGACTGTGCGCTCGTGCATGACCCGACGGTAGCCGACATGACGGGCGTAACGCGCGCGTAGCGGCGAAATCCGGTGTGTGGCGGTTAGCCTGACGGGATGCGGATTGCCGCGCTGGTCACAGTGTCGTTGCTGGTTGCCGGATGCTCACATACGGTCGGCGGCCACTCGGAGCAAACGCAGACCACCACCCAGACATCCTCGACAACAACCACTGCCCCGTCGGCGAGCAAACCGCCGGCGCCGTCGACCGCGCCGGCCGCCGGAGCAGCGATCTCCGACGTCATCGCGTGGATCGAGGCAGGTCACCCCGCCGATCCCGCCCGCTATCACAACGTGACGCGCGACGGCGCTACCACCCCGCTCGGTGACGACGTCGCCTTCACCGCCCAAGCCGGCAAAGTCGCCTGCATGACGGATTCCAAACACACCGGCAGCGCGCCGGTCTGCCTGGTCGACCTGACCAATCCCCCGCCCCGGCCCGAGACGGCCTACGGCGAGTGGAAAGGCGGCTGGGTCGACTTCGACGGGACGAACCTGCAGGTGGGGTCGGCCCGCGGAGATCCGGGTCCGTTCGTCAACGGCTACGGACCCGAACTGGCGAACGGGGACTCGCTGTCATTCGGCGACTACCGTTGCCGCGCCGACCAGGCAGGCCTGTTCTGCGTGAACTACGCCCACCAGTCGGCGGTACGGTTCGCCATCGCCGGCATCGAGCCGTTCGGTTGCCTGCGGCCCGCCCCGCCGCCCGATGGCGTCGGGATAGCGTTTAGCTGCTCATGATGGTCGCGAAAAGTTCGCTCATCTCGTCAGCGGGTCCGCCGGGCACGGTGTAGCCCGCTTCGTCGCGGATCTCTTCGAGGTGATCACGCACATCCTCGATGGACAGCTCGGGTCTATAGAAACCCTTCGTCCTGCCAACGAAAAACCGCGCGACATGTCCGGCGCCGACCGTGAAGATCTCCCCGGAAACCGGACAATCCTGGTGCGTCAGGAAGGCTGCCACCGGAGCCACCAGCGCCGGGTTCAGCTTCTGAAGGTATTGGCCCACAAGGTCATCCAATACAGCCCGCGTTGCCGCGTCGTCCGGCTGGCCGGCACCATCGACGGAGTGCGCCAGCATCCGCGTGTAGGCGATCGGGGCGATGGCGTTGACCTTGATGTTGTGATCGGCTCCTTCGGCGGCCAGAACGCGGGTGAATCCGATCAGCCCGGTCTTAGCCGCACCGTAATTGCTCATACCGACCGCACCCAGGATTCCAGCGGCCGAGCAAGTGTTGAGCACCCGGCCGTACCGCTGCCGCCGCATCACTTTCCAGGCCGGCCTTGTCACATAGAACGCGCCCTTCAAGTGCACATCCACCAGCGGTTCGAGCCGCTCTGCGCTCATGTCCTCGAACGGCGCGTCGCGGACAATTCCGGCATTGTTGATCACGATGTCCACTTGTCCCCAGGCGCGAAGGGCGGCGTCGATGATCGCATTTCCACCTTCTGGACTCGTCACGCTGTGGCTGTCGGCAAGGGCCTCACCGCCCTGCTGGCGGATCTCCGCCGCGACCGCCTGTGCTGCCTCGATATTCGAGCCATCGCCAGTCACCGATCCGCCGGTGTCGTTGACCACGATGCGCGCGCCGCGCGAGGCAAGCAGCAGCGCGTACTGCTTGCCCAGGCCGCCACCGGCGCCGGTGATCACGGCAACCTGGTCGTCGAACCGCAGGTCATTGGTCGCTGTCACTGAATCCCCAAGGCTCAGTCCATTTTTCGGTTCCAATAAACGGTCACCAGGTGACGGGAAGCTCCTTCATACCGTAGATGTCGGCTTCTTTGAACTTCAGCGCATCCGGCGATACCGCCAATTTCAGCCCGGGTAGGCGCCGCGCCAGCGTGGCAAACGCGACCTGCATCTCGACTCGGGCCAGGTTCTGTCCGATGCATTGGTGCACGCCGTAGCCGAAACCCAAGTGCCCACGGGCGTTTCGGTCGGCGTCGAAGGTTTCTGGGTTATCGACGAATTCGGTGTCCCAGTTTCCGGCGGGCAGGTTCATCAAGACCCAGTCCCCGGCGCGGATCAACTGACCGCCAAGGGTGAGATCTTCGGTCGCCACCCGATCCACCTGGCTGTGCACGATGGTGAGATAGCGCATGAGCTCTTCGACGATGTTGGCGATCACGGCGTGATCGTCGGTTTGGCCGAGCCGCTCGAAGACATCGGGATGCTGCAGCAGCGCAACTGTTCCCAACGAAATCATGTTGGCCGTGGTTTCGTGGCCGGCCTGCATCATGATCACGCTTGTCATGGCCGCCGTCTCATGGTCGAGCTGGCCGGTCGCGACGTAGCCCGTGACAAGGCGGCTGATCAAGTCGTCGCCGGGTTCGCGCTCTTTGCGATCCACCAACTCCTGGATATAGGCATACATTGCACCGAACGATTCAGCCCTCTGCTCGTCGGTCGTGCTCGTCTCAAGTCCAACCCTGGTGTGGTGCTGGAAGAGCCCCAGGTCTTCGGACGGCACACCCAGTAGCAGCGCGATCACCAGTGACGGCACCGGCAAGGCGAAGTCGTGCACCATGTCGGCCGGTGGCCCCTTGCCGATCATCTCATCGAGATACTGGTCGACAATTTCCTGGATCTGCGGCCGCATCGATTCGCAACGCCGGAACGTGAAGTTGCTGGTCAGCATGCGCCGCAACCGATGATGCTCGGGATCGTCAGTCCGCGCGAACATCACAGGTGCCTTGTCGCCAGCGCCCGACGGCTTGATGGAATCCGGAATGGTGTCCGCGGACAGGCGCGGATCGAGCAGCGCGGCTCTGATGTCCTGGTACCGGCTCACCACCCAGGCCGGTTGGCCGTGGTACATGGCGCGTCGCAGCCCGGGCTCTTCCCGCCAATTCGCGAATTCAGCCGGCGGCGCAAGCGGGCAGTGCGCAGCGCGCGGGACGGGTAGGACCGGAAGGTCCGTCTCAGAGCGGAAATCGGAAGTTGTTGGCATCACCGACGTTTCCCATTAAGTGGCAGATAACTGTCAATTATATTAGCGTAGAACCCTACCCAATTGACAGTCAACCGTCAGTTAGGCTGTCACGATGACCGCGGTTGAAGACCGGCCGTTGCGAGCGGACGCGGCCCGCAATGTGGAACGCATTCTGCGCGCCGCGCGAGACGTGTACGGCGAGCTCGGGGCGGATGCACCCGTTGAGGCCGTCGCCCGCCGCGCGGGAGTCGGTGAACGGACGCTCTACCGCAGGTTTCCGACCAAGGCCGACCTGGTCCGGGCTGCCCTGGATCAAAGCATCGCCGAGGATCTCACGCCGGCGATCCAAGACGCCCGCCGCGTGGGCGACCCGCTGCGCGGCCTCGCCGAACTGATCGAAGCAGCGATAGCGCTCGGTGCCCGAGAACACAACCTCTTGATCGCCGCGCACCGGGCCGGGTCGCTGACCCCCGACATCTCGATCTCGCTGAATGAAGCGCTCAACGACCTGGTCCGCCGAGGCCAGAAGGCCGGCCGCGTTCGTCCCGACCTGGTCACCGACGACCTACCGCGCCTGATCGGGATGCTCTACAGCGTGCTGTCGACCATGGATTCGACCAGCGGTGGCTGGCGGCGCTACGTCGCCCTCATTCTCGACGCGATATCGATCAACGAACGACAGCCGCTGCCCCCGGCGCCCGCTTTTCGTTATGCGGCCGAGCCGAACAGCTGGCCCTTGTGAGGGGTTGGCGCAGGCGATTGCAACGTTTTCAACGGCTGCGGTCGCTCGCGGGAAGCGGCGGTTTGTCTTCGGGGGCCAGTTCGAGCACGCGAATTTCGCCCGCAGTGCCGTCGACCTCGACAAGCGCTCCCGACGGCAAAGACCGGGTGGCCCCCTGAGCGTCCACCACACACGGGAACCCGAACTCGCGGGCCACCACGGCCGCGTGTGACATCGGACCACCCAGCTCGGTCACCACAGCCGCGGCGTAGCAGAAAGCGGCGGTGTACCCGACGTCGGTGACCTCCGCGACGAGAATCTCGCCGGGTTGCAGGTCGTCGATGGTCTCGGGCCGCACGATCCGCACCCGGCCACGGACCCGTCCTCCGCAAACGCCGACTCCGCGCAGAGTGTCCCCGCTGGCCAGCGCTGGTGACGACGTGGTGGACGGCTGCCAGCTCCCACTGAACACCGTCGGCGGAACGACGCCGGCCAGCCTGCGTTGTTCTGCTCGGCGCCGCGCCACCAGTCCCGACACGTCTGCCGGGAGTGCCTCGAGCTCATCGACCAATAGGTAGAACACGTCGTCGGCGGTGTTGAAGATTCCGGCGTCGGCCAACCGACGGCCGTACTCACGCAGCAGGCCGCGCAACACCCAGATGGCCCGCACCATCTTGTCGCGGCGGACTTCGCGGTCGCGGAGTTGACGTGCGGCCAGCAGCGCCACGGGCCGGGCCCGCAACGGAATCGCCGGATGCTGGGGCTGCGGCGCAGGAGGCGCGCTCATTGCTCTGGCCACCATCCGGACCAGCAACTCAGGATCGTCGGCGTAGCTGGTCGATGCCATCTCGACCTCCGCCGGACCACGGTGCCCGATCAGCGCCAGCTCGGCCAGCACCGCGGCATGAAATTCCGGCGCCCGCGCGGCCAGCGCATCAAGGCGCTTGCCGGGTTCGGCCAGCAGACGAGTCACGTTCGGGTCGCGCCGCGCTGCGACCACCAGCCGCTGCACCGCCTCCACCGATCGCGCGCTGACCAATTCCGGCCCAGCCGGCGGGGCGGTGTCTCGCCCGCACAAGCCTCGCAACAACACGTTGAACGCAGCGCACAGCATGAATGACCCCGAGGCCAGCACCCAGCCGTGTACGACGTGGTCGCGGGCCAACAGAATCAGGCTTAGTAGCCGGCGATCATCGAGTTGGGACAGATCACCGCTGGCAAGACGCTCCAGACGATCAACATCGGCAATGAAGTCGCGGGTGTCGCGCGGCGATCCGGCGCTCAGGCCAACCAGGTTGACCCCGAACACCCCGATGTTGCGCACGGTGCGCAGTTGCCTTCGGGCGCGGCGGGATTCCGACGGTGGACGCTGCTCACCGAAGATCGGCAAGGACGCCATGCTGGGGCCGAAGAACCCGCTGTTGCTGACAATCGTCGCGGGCTTGGCGAACGGCACGGTTTCGGCCATGAAATGCCCCGACGTGATGCCCCCGTAGAGCCGGTGGGCGAACACCGCGACGGTTCGCATCGCGATTTCACGCTGGATCACCCCGCCGGGCCGTAGTCGCTCGGCGATGCGTACGCCGCCGGCGCGCAGGCCGCGCACGGTCACCGACGCCGATGACGGCGAGAACGGGCCGGGCAGCGCCTCCGACAAATTGGTGGCCAGGTAGGTAGGGAAACGCAGGTCAATCGGTGTGTCGAATTCGCCGTTATCTCCTTCTGGGCCAGCCAATCTGGGCACCACTCCGTCGTCAGCCGGTGCGTCGACGGCAGGCAGGTCTCCGATATTGGCCAGCCGCCAGGGCAGCGATACCACCCGCTTACCCACAGCGACCCGGCCGCGCACTGCCAATGCGAAGTCTTCGATGCATTCATCGGAGTTCCAGGCCGGCCGGAATCCCCACTCGTCGCGCAGCCTCGAGGTATCCATCAGCGGTGCGCTCTGCACCAATTCCAGCTCGGCGAACGAGGCCAGGCCGCGTCGGCGCAGCCTTGCAAACGGGCCGACTAGCGGCACGATCGGGCGCCCGAGCGCGGCAGCGATCTGACGAAATGTCGGCGCACCCGGGGCGGCGAGATTGACTGGGCCGCTCTCGATTCCCGGGTCCAGGATCGCGCGTATCAACAACCGAAGCGCGTCGTCGATGTGGACTACCTGCACACGGCGATCGGTGGATCCGTCGGGAAATGCCGGTAGTGCCAGCAGCCGGCGCACCCAATTGTCTACCCCCCGCCCGACGATGAGCGCGGAGCGAATTGCGACCCATTGGGCGTCGGAGGCCCCCAGCATCTCTTCGACGCGGGCCTTGTGCAAGCCCTCGGCACATACCGGAGTTATCGCGTCGTGCTCGGTATTCGCAGCGTCTCCTCCGCCGTAGACGTGTGCCGACGAAGCGAAAACGATACGCCCGGTTCCGCTCTCAGCCATCGCCTCAAGGACGTTGAGCGTGCCCCCGATATTGACCTGGCGGCTGATCCGGTCGTCGGGGCCGGGGCTCCTTGCCCACGCGCAATGTGCGACGACGTCCGCGCCGCCGACGGAGCGTTTGACTGCAGCCGTGTCGCGGATATCTGCTGCGACGAAATCAGCTGTGCTCGGCCAGCTTTCGGGTCGATGGCGGGCGATCCCGACAACATCGTGGCCCTGGCTGAGTAATCGGCCGGCAAGCCCGCGGCCGAGTACACCACTGGCCCCGGTGACCGCGATTCTCACTGACTGCCCTCGCTCACACCTACTCGTCGTCGTTCATTAACGCCGCGTTGACCAAGTCGTCGAGGTCCATGTCCGCGATGTCTTTTTCCGCGGTCACCGCACAGGCTGCCGCCTGCCCGTTGCCGTCGGCCTCATTTGCCAGCGCGAGCAACAGTTCCAAAACCCCGGCCTGCCGAAGACGCTTGACCGGAATCGATCCCACCACGCGCTGGATTTCGGCTTCCCCGGGCGCAGCGGTCGGGGTGTGTTGCTCCGAGGTCCCGACGAGTTCTCGGTGCATGTAACCGGCCAGCGCGGCGGAGTTGGGGTAGTCGAAGATGAGCGTCGGTGAAAGTGCCAGGCCGGTAGCGGATTTGAGCCGGTTGCGCATTTCGACTGCGGTCAGCGAGTCGAAACCCAACTCCTGGAACGCCCTGTCCGGATCGATGGCCTCGGGGCTTGCGTTGCCCAGCACGGTGGCGATATTGGAACGCACCAAGTCCAGCAGAATTGCCTGTTGCTCGTCTTCGGGCAGCCCGTCGAGGCGTTGCAGCAGAGCCGATTTCGATTTCGCCGCGGCCAGCGAGTCATCGACCTGCCGCCGGGTGGGCGCATTGATCAAATCGATGAACATCGGCGGCAACGTGCCCCCATCGAACTTGACCCGCAGCGCTGCGAAGTCGATATGGGCGGGCAGCATGAATGGCTCGTCGACAATCATTGCGGTGTCGAGCAATCCGAGGGCTTCCTCGGAGGACATAGCCACGATGCCGTCGCGGGCGAACCGTTTGAAATCGACGGTCGCCAGTCCGCCGGTCATGGCGCTGGCCTGATCCCACAGACCCCACCCCAGCGAGATCGCCGGCAGCCCGTGCGCCCGCCGATGCACGGCCAACCCATCAAGGAACGCGTTCGCCGCCGCATAGTTGCCCTGACCCGACGAACCCACCAGCCCGGCCATCGACGAAAACATCACAAACGCCGACAGATCCAGATCGCGGGTCAATTCGTGCAGATTCCACGCCGCATCCACCTTGGCCCGCAACACCACCTCAACGCGCTCGGGAGTCAACGACGTCACCACCGCGTCATCGAGCGCCCCGGCTGTGTGCATCACAGCCGATAGCGGACGTTGCACGGGGATATCGGCAATCACCTTGGCCAGCGCCTCGCGGTCGGCCGCATCGCACGCCACCACCTGCACCTGAGCGCCCGCTGCTTCCAACTCTGCCATCAATTCCGCAGCCCCGGGTGCGTCGAGACCACGGCGACTGACCAACACCAAGTTTCGTGCCCCGTGACGGGCCACCACATGACGCGCCAGCGCCGAACCCGCCATCCCGGTTCCACCGGTGATCAACACCGTGCCCGCCGCCCACGCATCCGGCATCGTCATCACGACCTTGCCGACATGACGCGCCTGACTCAAATACCGTAACGCCGCAGGCGCGCGCCGCACATCAAACGTCGTCACCGGCAACGGCCGCAGCACATCTTCGCCGAACAGCGAAGCCAACTCGGCGAGCATCTGCTGAATGCGCTCCGGTCCCGCTTCGAAGAGGTCGAAGGCGCGGTAGCGCACGCCGGGGTGATCCTGGGCGACCACCCCGGGATCGCGGATGTCGGTCTTGCCCATCTCCAAAAACACCCCACCGGGGGCGACCAGCCGCAGGGAAGCATCCACGAAATCACCGGCAAGGGAGTCCAGCACCACATCCACACCGCGCCCACCGGTGACTTCCCGGAACTTGGCCTCGAACTCCAAACTGCGGGAATCGGAGATGTGGTCGTCGTCAAAGCCCATGGCCCGCAAGGTGTCCCACTTACCACGGCTGGCCGTGGCGAACACCTCCAAACCCAAATGCCGGGCCAGCTGCACCGCAGCCATACCCACCCCGCCGGTGGCGGCGTGCACCAAAACCCGCTGCCCGGGCTTAACGCCGGCCAAGTCCACCAGGGCGTAATACGCAGTGGCGAACACCACCGACGTGGTTGCGGCGGCGGTGTGCGACCATCCGGACGGCACCTTGACCAGTAGCCGCTGGTCGGTGGTGGCGATCGTTCCGGTGCCCTCGGGGAAAAGACCCATGACCCGGTCGCCAACCGCGAAACGGCCATCGCCCGACGCGGTTTCGACGATGACGCCGGAGGCCTCAACACCCATGACCGCGTCCTGGTCAGGGTACAGACCCAGCGCGATCATGACGTCCCGGAAATTCGCGGCGACCGCCGACAATGCGACCCGCACCCGGCCCGGCTGCAATGGCGCATCGGCGTCGGGAATGCGCTCCAAGCGCAGATTCTCAAAGGTGCCGTAACTGCTCATACCCAAGCGCCACGGCCCATCACCCGGCCGCACCAAGATGCCGCTTACCGCGCGGCCGCCATGCACCCGCGGGGTGTACACGGTTGTGCCCCGCAGCAGCACCTGCGGCTCACCGACCGCCAAAACCGCGGCTACCGCCTCATCATCAAGGGGCGCATCGCAATCAACGAGCACGATCCGACCGGGATGCTCGGTCTGCGCCGACCGCACCAACCCCCACACCGCCGCGCCCGCCAAATCGGTGACATCCTCCCCCGCCAACGCCACCGCGCCCCGGGTCGACACGACCAACATCCCTGCCCCGTCGCGGGCCAACCACGATTGCAACACTGTCAGCACCGCACGCGTGGCCGCGTATACCTCCGCCACGACGTCATCGACCACTGGCGCCGATTTGAACACGTGCGCCGTGGGCTCAGCCTCGGCGGTGTCCAACTCCGTTGTCCCCCAGGCGCACACCGACACCGGCTGCACACTGTCCGACCTCGGCTGTGCTGACCAGACGACCCCAAAGAGCTGGTCCGGACCCGAGTTCGACACCGCGGCCAGCAACTGCTGATCGCTCACTGGCCTCGCCACCATCGACGACACCGACAGCACCGGCAACCCCAACCCATCGGCCAGCTCGATCGACACCGACGTCGGGGTACTCCCCTGCGCAGCGGGGACCCCACCCGCTTGCGGGGGAGGACCCGTCGGCACGATCCGCGCCCGTACCGCCGCCGCACCCGCGGCATGCAACGACACCTGCTGCCAAGAGAACGGCACCAACACCGAACCCTCGTCGACTGCCAGGCCCTTGGTGCCCTCAGAAGCCAAGATCACCGCGTGCAGTGCCGCATCCAGCATCACCGGGTGGACCCCGAACCCGGCCACTGATACCCCGGCATCGGCGGGCAGCGCCACTTCGGCGAACACTTCGTCGCCGCGACGCCACATTGCGGTCAAGCCGCGGAACGCAGGCCCATATCCGTACCCGCGCTCAGCCAACCGGTCATATCCGTCGCCGACGTCCACCGGGACCGCGCCCACCGGCGGCCACACCGACAGATCCGCGCTCGGCTTCACCGACCCGGCACTCAGCACGCCCTCGGCGTGCAATAGCCAGCCGGAACCAGTCTCTGCACGCGAAAACACCGATACCGCACGAGTACCCGATTCGTCCGGGCCACCGACCACTACCTGCACCGCTACCGAGCCCGACGCTGGCAAGACCAGCGGGGCTGCCAGATTCAACTCGTCGACAACCCCGCAGCCGACTTCGTCGCCGGCGCGGATCGCCAACTCCACGAATCCCGCCCCGGGGAACAGCACTACCCCACCAACGGCGTGATCGGCCAACCATGCCTGCGCGCTGGGCGATAACCGTCCTGTCAGCACCACTCCGCCGGAGGCCGGCAATTCGACCACAGCGCCAAGCAATGCGTGCTCACTGGCCGTCAATCCCAAGCCCGCGGCATCGGCGGCCACACGGTCGCCGGAGAGCCAGAATCGCCGCCGTTCAAAGGCATACGTCGGCAGTTCCACGAAATTGGCTTCGCCGAACAGACCACGCCAATTCACGTCCATGCCCGCGACAAACCCTTGCGCGACGGCGTTGGTCAGGGTTGTCGGCTCGGGGCGGTCCTTGCGCAGGGCGGACATCGTTGTCACGGGAGCATCGGGTAGCGATTCTTCGATCGATGCCGTCAGGCCGCTGCTGGGCCCGACTTCGAGGAAACGGTTTGCGCCGGCTGAGTGCGCGAAGCGGATGCTGTCGGCGAAGCGTACCGCTCCGCGGATGTGCCGCTTCCAGTACGCCGGCGACGCGAAGTCGTCTCCCGCCAGTTGCCCGGTCACGTTGGACACGATCGGGATGGTGGGCTTCCCAATGGCGAGCCCGGCAGCGAACGTTCCGAATTCGTCGATCATCGGTTCCATCAACGGCGAGTGGAAGGCGTGGGACACAGCCAGTTGGTGCACCCGGCGGCCATCGGCGCGGAGCCGGTCGGCGATCGCGATCACCGCGTGTTCGGCGCCGGAAATCACCACCGAGGCTGGCCCGTTGACCGCAGCGATCCCGACTTCGGCGCCCAGCAGCGGCCGCACCTCCTCTTCGGTGGCCTGCACGGCGATCATCGCCCCGCCGCGGGGCAGAGCCTGCATGGAACGGCCGCGCGCGGCTACCAGTACCGCTGCGTTCTCCAGTGAGAGGACGCCGGCGACGTGTGCGGCGGACAACTCGCCGACCGAGTGGCCCATCACGAAATCGGGTCGCACACCCCAGGATTCGAGTAGCCGGAACAACGCAACTTCGATCGCAAACAAAGCCGGCTGCGCGAATTCGGTGGTGTCGAGGAGGTTTTCGTCGTGGCCCCACATCACTCCGCGCAGTGGGCGCAGCAGGTGTCGGTCCAGTTCGCCCACGACGGTGTTGAATGCCTCGGCGAATACCGGGTATCCGGCGTGCAATCCCATTCCCATGCCCAGCAATTGGGAGCCTTGGCCGGGGAAGACGAACACCGTTTTGCCCGCAGGTGTTGCAGTCCCGCGAATGACCGATGCGACCTCATCAGTGACCAACTCGTCCAGCCCGGCCAGCAACCGATCCCGATCACCACCCACAACGACGGCCCGATGCTCAAAGGTCGACCGGCCCGCCAACGACCACCCCACATCAGCAACATCCAGCCCACCATGAGCCCGCACATGGGCGGCCAGCCGAGCGGCCTGAGCCCCCAACGCCGTCGCCGACTTCGCCGAGATCACCCACGGCACCACCGGCACCCGAGCACCACCCTGGACTGGCTTTGACTCCGCCGGGGCCGCCTCCACAATCACATGCGCATTAGTGCCGCTAATCCCAAACGACGACACCCCCGCCCGAGGAACCCGACCCGCCGGCCACGGCCGCGCCTCCGTCAGCAACGACACCGAGCCCGCCGACCAATCCACATGCGGGCTGGGCTCATCGACGTGCAACGTCGCCGGCAACAGCTCATGGCGCATCGCTTGCACCATCTTGATCACACCGGCAACACCCGCAGCGGCCTGCGTATGACCCATATTCGACTTGATCGACCCCAGCCACAGCGGCTCCGCCCGATCCTGCCCATAAGTCGCCAACAACGCCTGAGCCTCAATCGGATCGCCCAACGTGGTCCCAGTCCCGTGGCCCTCCACCACATCCACCTCAGCCGCGCTCAACCCGGCATTGGCCAGCGCCGCACGCACCACCCGCTGCTGAGACGGACCATTCGGCGCGGTCAACCCATTCGACGCACCATCCTGATTAACCGCCGAACCCCGCACCACCGCCAACAGCGGATGACCCAACCGCTGCGCATCCGACAACCGCTCCACCACCAGCATTCCGCCGCCCTCGGAGAATCCGGTGCCGTCGGCGGCACCCGCGTAGGCCTTGCACCGGCCATCCACGGACAACCCGCGCATGCGGCTGAACTCCACAAAGATGTCGGGTGTGGCGTTGACGGTGACGCCGCCGGCCAGCGCCAGGTCGCACTCGCCCGAGCGCAGCGACTGCACCGCCATATGCAACGCCACCAACGACGACGAACATGCCGTATCTACCGACACCGCCGGGCCCTCCAACCCCAGCACATACGACACCCGCCCCGACGCCACACTCGACGACTGCCCCGTCAGCCTGAACCCTTCCACCGCTTCGGCGGCGGACACGCCGTAGCCCTGCGTCATGACTCCTGCGAACACCCCGGTGGCGCTGCCCCGCAACCTGCCGGGTTCAATTCCCGCTCGCTCCAAGGCTTCCCAGGACAGTTCGAGGAACATGCGTTGCTGAGGGTCCATCGCCAGCGCCTCGCTTGGCCCCACCCCGAAGAAGGCGGGGTCGAAGTCCGCAACACCGTCCACGAAGCCACCGGTGCGGGTGTAGCAGGAGCCCGGAACGTCGGGATCGGGGTTGAACAGCCCGGCCAGGTTCCAGCCGCGATCGCTCGGGAATTCGGAGAGCACGTCACGACCCTGCATCAGCATGTCCCAAAGATCGTCCGGGGAATTCACCCCACCCGGATAGCGACACGACATGCCGACGATCGCGATCGGATCATCGCCAGTGGCACGAACCACCGGGGTGTGCTTGATTTCTTGTGGGACTCCGGCGAGTTCGGTGCGGATGTAGTTGGCCAGGCCGTTGGGTGTCGGGTAGTCGAAGATAAGGGTGGGTGAAAGCGCCAGTCCGGTAGCGGTTTTGAGCCGGTTACGCATTTCGACAGCGGTCAGCGAGTCAAAGCCCAACTCCTGGAACGCCTTGTCCGGGTCGATCGCCTCCGGAGTGGTGTTGCCCAGCACGGTGGCGATATGGGAGCGCACCAGGTCCAGCAGGACGGCGTGCTGTTCGGGTTCGGGCAGCCCGTGCAGACGATGCGCCAGGGCCGATTTCGATTTCGCGGCGGCCAGCGAGTCGTCGACCTGCCGCCGGCTGGTCGCGTTGACCAGATCGGTGAACATCGGTGGCACCGCAACGGCGTGGGCTCGCAGCGCGGTGAGATCGATGCGGGCGGGCGCGATGAATGGCTCGTCGAGAATAAGTGCGGTGTCGAACAATTCCAGCGCTTCATCCGAGGACAAGGCCAAGACTCCGTCGCGACCCAGCCGTGCCAAGTCGGCGGCGTCCAGGCCCCCGGTCATGGCGCTGGCCTGATCCCACAGACCCCACCCCAGCGAGATCGCCGGCAGCCCGTGCGCCCGCCGATGCACGGCCAACCCATCAAGGAACGAGTTCGCCGCCGCATAGTTGCCCTGACCCGACGAACCCCCCAGCCCGGCCATCGACGAAAACATCACAAACGCCGACACATCCAGATCGCGGGTCAACTCATGCAGATTCCACGCCGCATCCACCTTGGCCCGCAACACCACATCAACACGCTCAGGAGTGAGCGACGAAATCACCGCGTCATCGAGCACCCCGGTGGCATGGATCACCCCCGACAGCGGATGCTGCACCGGGATATCGGCGATCACCTTGGCCAGCGCCTCGCGCTCGGCCGCATCACAGGCCACCACCTGCACCTGGGCACCAGCTGCATCCAGCTCGGCCACCAACTCCGCGGCCCCGGGTGCATCCGGACCACGCCGGCTCACCAACACCAAATGGCGCACCCCATGACGGGCCACCACATGACGCGCCACCGCCGAACCCGCCATCCCGGTGCCACCGGTGATCAACACCGTGCCCGCACCCAGCGCACCACCTGGCCCAAAAGGCAGGGTCATCACGACCTTGCCGACATGACGCGCCTGACTCAAATACCGCAACGCCGCAGGCGCGCGCCGCACATCAAACGTCGTCACCGGCAACGGCCGCAGCACTCCGGCATCAAAGAGTTCGGCAAGCTCGAGCATGTACTGGTGCATGCGGGGACGGCCGGGTTCGAAGAGATCGAAGGCGCGGTAGCGCACACCGGGGTGATCCTGGGCAATCACACCGGGATCGCGGATGTCGGTCTTGCCCATCTCCAAAAACACCCCGCCGGGGGCCACCAGCCGCAGCGAGGCATCCACGAATTCGCCGGCCAGCGAGTCCAGCACCACGTCCATGCCGCGGCCGCCGGTGACTTCCCGGAATTTGTCCTCGAACTCGCAACTGCGTGAATCAGAGATGTGGTCGTCGTCAAAGCCCATGGCCCGCAGGGTGTTCCACTTACCGCGGCTGGCCGTAGCGAACACCTCCAAACCCAAATGCCGGGCGAGTTGCACCGCAGCCATACCCACCCCGCCAGCGGCGGCATGCACCAACACCCGCTGTCCCGGCTTGACGTCGGCCAAGTGGATAAACGCGTAGTACGCGGTGGTGAAAACGGCTGATATAGCCGCGGCCTCGGCGTAGGACCAGTCGGCAGGCATCGGAAGCAGCAGCCGAACGTCGCCGGCGACCAGCGTGCCGCTACCGTCTGGGAAAAATCCGAACACCGAATCACCGACGGCGAATTCGGTGACTCCGGGGCCGACTTCGACGACCACGCCGGAACCTTCGCCGCCGAGCAGCGCGTCGTGGGTGAACATCCCCAGGGTGATCATGATGTCGCGGAAGTTGGCGGCGATGGCGCGGATGGCCACCCGAACCTGGCCGCACTGCAACGGCGCATCGGCGTTCGGCACCGGCTCTAGCCGCAGGTTTTCGAAGGTGCCCGCACTGCTGATACCGAGCCGCCATGGCCCATCATCCGGCGGGGCCAACACACCACTAACCGCGCGGCTGCCATGCACCCGCGGGGTGTAGACCGTTGTGCCCCGCAGCAACAGCTGCGGCTCACCGGCCGCCAAAACCGCGGCTACCGCCTCACCATCAAGGGGCGCATCGCAATCGACGAGCACGATCCGACCGGGATGCTCGGTCTGCGCCGACCGCACCAACCCCCACACCGCCGCGCCCGCTAAATCGGTGACATCCTCCCCCGCCAACGCCATTGCGCCCCGGGTAGTCACCACCAGCACACCTGAGTCACGGTCCGTCAGCCACGACTGCACGGCAGCTAGCGCTTGATGCGTGCGCGCGTAGGCCTCGGTCACCGGATCTTCGTCAACAGCAACGGATTCGAACAGTTCGTAGGACGGAGTCGAATTTCCGCCGGCTGCTGCGGTTGTCGCCGCTGGTGACCACACCACCTCGAACAGCCGGTCCGGGCCCGAGCCAGACACCGCGGCCCGTAGCTGCTGCTCGCTCACTGAGCGGGCCACCATCGCGCCCACCGACAACACCGGCAACCCCAACCCATCGGCAAGCTCGATCGAGACCGCCGTGGGGGTACTCCCCTGCGGAGCGGGGACCCCACCCGCTTCCGAGGGAGGTCCGGCCGGCGCGATCCGCGCCCTTACCGCCGACGCACCCGCGGCGTGTAACGATACGTTTTGCCAGGAGAACGGCAATACCACCGCGGGGGCCTGGTTGGCCGTTTGGTTGGCCATGACTACGGCGTGCATCGCTGCGTCAAGCAACGCTGGGTGCACGCCGAATCCACTGACACCTCCGGCCGCGTCTGGTAGCCGCACTTCGGCGAAGACCTCATCGCCGCGGACCCACGCCGCGGTCAATCCCCTAAATGCCGGGCCGTAGCCGTAGCCGTGCGCTGCCAGTCGCTGGTAGCCGTCAGCCAGCTCTACCGCGACCGCGCCCACCGGTGGCCACACCGACAGATCCGCGTTCGGCTCGACCGCCCCGGAGCCCAACGTCCCCTCGGCGTGGCACACCCACCCGGCACCTGCATCGGCATCGGCGCGGGAAAAGACCGACACACTGCGCTGGCCAGATCCTTCGGCAGGACCCACGACCACTTGCACCGCAACCGATCCCGAGGCAGGCAGTATCAACGGCGACTGCAGCGTCAATTCGTCGACCACCGAGCAGCCGACTTCGTCGCCGGCGCGGATCGCCAACTCCACAACCCCCGCGCCCGGGAACACCACCACCCCGGACACAGCGTGATCGGCCAGCCACCCCTGCACGCTGGGCGACAGCCGACCCGTCAGCATCACCCCTCCCGAGGCGGGCAACTCCACCACCGCGCCCAGCAAAGCGTGCTCGGTGGCGCCCAACCCCAAACCGGCGGCGTCGGCCCCGACACCGTCGCCGGAGAGCCAAAACCGTCGCCGTTCAAAGGCATACGTCGGCAGATCCACAAAGCCTGCTCCATCTAATACACCACGCCAATCCACGCCCACACCCGCGACAAACGCGGAGGCAGCCGACATGAGGAACCGGTGAAGGCCGCCGTCTTCGCGGCCCAGGGTGGGAACGACGATGGCCTCGGTGTCACCGTCGACGCAGTCGTTGAAGGTGTCTTCGATACCGGCGATCAACGCGGGATGGGGACTGGATTCGATGAATGTGCGGTATCCGTGTTCACATGCGCTGCGTACCGCCTGGTCGAACTGCACCGTCTGACGGATGTTGCGATACCAGTATTCGGCATCCAAACTCGCTGTATCCAAACGGCTTCCGGTCACGGTAGAGAAAAAGGCGGTGCGCGAGGAACGTGGCTCGATGCCAGCCAGAACCTCGGTGAGCTCACCGCGAATCGCCTGAACCTCGATCGAATGCGAGGCATAGTCCACGTCGATCCGCCGGGTTCGCAGATTCAGGTCGGCGCAGAAGCCGATGAGTTCCTCCAGCGCGGCCACGTCGCCCGACACCACGACCGCCGACCGGCCGTTGACGGCAGCGATGCCGACTCGATTGCCGTAGGGCGCCAGCAATTCCCGTGCCCGCTCGGTGCTGCACGCGATGGACAGCATGCCTCCGGGGCCGGCCAGTGACCTCAGCAACTTGCTGCGCAGCGTGACCACCCGTGCGGCATCTCGCAACGACAGCGCACCCGCGACATAGGCCGCGGCGATTTCACCTTGCGAATGGCCGATCACGGCATCTGGGCTCACTCCGACCGACTTCCACAATTCGGCCAGCGACACCATCACCGCGAAGAGCACCGGCTGCACCACGTCGACGCGATCCATGCCCGGAGCACCGGGCGCGCCACGCAGGACGTCGGTCAGCGACCAGTCGACGAATTCTGCGAAGGCGTCCGCGCATGCCTCGATCTGCTGCGCGAATACCGGTGCGGTATCAAGTAATTCGATACCCATGCCCAGCCATTGGGAACCCTGGCCGGGAAACACGAAGATGGTCTTGCCCGCAGGTGTTGCAGTCCCGCGAATGACCGATGCGACTTCATCAGTGGCCAACTCGTCCAGCCCGGCCAGCAACCGATCCCGATCACCACTCACAACGACGGCCCGATGCTCAAAGGTCGACCGGGCCGCCAGCGACCACCCCACATCAGCAACATCCAGCTCACCATGGCCCCGCACATGGGCGGCCAGCCGAGCGGCCTGAGCCCCCAACGCCGTCGCCGACTTCGCCGAGATCACCCACGGCACCACCGGCACCCGAGCACCACCCTGGACTGGCTTTGACTCCGCCGGGGCCGCCTCCACAATCACATGCGCATTGGTGCCGCTGATCCCAAACGACGACACCCCCGCCCGAGGAACCCGACCCGCCGCCGGCCACGGCCGCGCCTCCGTCAGCAACGACACCGAGCCCGCCGACCAATCCACATGCGGGCTGGGCTCATCGACGTGCAACGTCGGCGGCAACAGCTCATGGCGCATCGCTTGCACCATCTTGATCACACCGGCAACACCCGCAGCGGCCTGCGTATGACCCATATTCGACTTGATCGACCCCAACCACAGCGGCTCAGCGCGGTCTTGCCCATAAGTCGCCAACAACGCCTGGGCCTCAATGGGATCGCCCAACGTGGTGCCGGTTCCGTGGCCTTCGACCACATCCACCTCGGCCGCGGACAACCCGGCATTGGCCAACGCCGCCCGCACCACCCGCTGCTGGGACGGACCATTCGGCGCGGTCAACCCATTGGAGGCACCATCCTGATTAACCGCCGAACCCCGCACCACCGCCAACACCGGATGACCCAACCGCTGCGCATCCGACAACCGCTCCACCACCAGCATGCCGCCGCCCTCGGACCAGCCGACCCCGTCGGCCGCTCCGGCGTAGGCCTTGCACCGGCCATCCGGCGCCAGCCCGCGGTGCCGGCTGAACTCCACGAAGACCGTTGGCGTGGCGTTGACGGTCGCGCCGCCGGCCAGCGCCAGGTCACATTCACCCGAGCGCAATGACTGCACCGCCATGTGCAACGCCACCAACGACGACGAACACGCCGTATCCACCGACACCGCCGGGCCCTCCAACCCCAGCACATATGACACCCGCCCGGACGCCACGCTGGAGGTCATACCGGTCAGCCGATAGCCCTCGATCTCCTCGGCCAACATGCCGTAGCCCTGGACGATGAGTCCGGCGAACACCCCGGTGGCGCTGCCGCGCAACCCGCTGGGATCAATCCCGGCCCGCTCCAATGCCTCCCACGAGAGCTCCAGCAACATCCGATGCTGGGGATCCATCGCCAGCGCCTCACTGGGCGCAATGCCAAAGAAAGCTGGGTCAAAGTCCGCGACACCGTCCACGAAGCCCCCGGTGCGCGCGTACGACTTATGACGCATGTCGGGATCGGGGTCGAATAATCCGGCCAGATCCCATCCGCGGTCGGTGGGAAACTCTGACATCACATCCCGGCCGTCGGCCACCATCTGCCACAGGCCTTCCGGAGTATCAACGCCACCCGGGAAGCGGCATGACATACCGACGATCGCGATCGGCTCGCTTGAGCGCTCCAGCAGCGCACGGTTGGTGCGCTTCAGGCGTTCAACCTGGACCAGCGCTTTGCGCAGCGCCTCGGTCGCATGCTGGAGTTGATCAACCATCACTACCCCTCGCCTAACATTGGCCGTCTGTAACCGCCGGATGCGGCTCTCGCCGAGTCACGGAAGTTGCTGCACGAAGCGACGTCGTCGTGCTGCTCTCCGACCCAAGAATGTCGCTGGTGAGTATGGCCAACTCTGGCAGGATTTCAAAACGTCCGATACTCCCAGCTTCTAAAAGAGGAACGGCTGCTACCCGTCCAAGAGGACGTGACGCTGCGCGCCCATGCGCTCGGTGCACTATGGCCCCTCATACAGCTGGGTACACGTGGCGCGCCGTCCATGGCGCGACTGTACCCGGCTATCCATCGGTAGTGGTCAGGGGCAGGTTAGACGCCCGGTCGGCGCCAGCCGTCGGCCGCCCGGGCGGCCCGGATCAGCACATCGCACAGTTCGTGGAGTTCGGTTGCCTCAGCTCCTTCGTCGAGCGCTGTGGCGACATCCTCCGCCGCACATCGCACCTGGTAAACGCGATCCGATAGGTCGGCCGCATCGTCGGCCGACAGCACCACCGCGTCAGGAGGCAAGGCCAACAAGGCCCCAGCCTCACCCCGGTTCAACGAGGCCCGTTGCTCGTATGCCCGCTGCCGGCAAGACTGCCGGCAGTACTGGCGGCGACGGCCCATCCCGATATCGGTCACGTCTCGACCGCACCAGCGGCACGGCTGGGGGTGGGCGCGGCGGGTCACGCCTGCCGACTTTAGTCCGCCATGTTCCACGATCCCGGTATCATGGATGGTCGCGTCGTGCATGCCGCGTGTTGGCCTGGGAACTGCGCCGACCGTCGTAACGTTTGCCAAGCGGAGAGAATCGCACTACAGGAGCCCAAGAGCTCAGAGGACCTAAAGGAGTAGACACATGGCTGATCGCGTCCTGAGAGGCAGTCGCCTCGGAGCCGTGAGCTACGAGACCGACCGCAACCATGACCTTGCGCCACGTCAGATTGCGCGGTACCGCACCGAGAACGGCGAGGAGTTCGAGGTCCCCTTCGCCGATGACGCTGACATCCCCGGCACCTGGCTGTGCCGCAACGGCATGGAAGGCACCCTGATCGAAGGCGACCTGCCCGAGCCGAAGAAGGGCAAGCCACCGCGGACGCACTGGGACATGTTGCTGGAGCGCCGCACGATCGAAGAACTTGAAGAGCTGCTCAAGGAGCGCCTCGAAATCATCAGGTCACGCCGCCGCGGCTGACCGAGGGCTATTCGCGCCCTGCCGGGCCCGACCGGCTATGTGCGGTTGTCGGCGCCCATGGCTCGAGCTCGGGTCACTCGTCCTTGGATGCCCCACTGAGCGACTTTGACCAGCGCCTCGCGTATCGTCGATCCGTTCATTTTGGAGACACCGAGTTCACGCTCGGTGAACGTGATCGGCACTTCGACGATGACGAACCCGTTGCAGAAGGTGCGCCAGGTCAGATCGATCTGAAAGCAGTAGCCCTTGGAGTCCACCCCGTCAAGGTCGATCGCCTCGAGAACTTCGCGACGGTAGGCGCGGTAGCCGGCGGTGATGTCATGGACACCGATACCGAGCGCTACCCGCGAATAGGTGTTGGCCGTCTTCGACAAGGCCAGGCGCCGCCAGGGCCAATTTCGCACCGTTCCCCCGTCGACATAGCGCGAACCGATAGCCAGATCGGCTCCGGCGTCGACGGCGTCCAGCAGACGGTGCAGCTGTTCGGGCGCGTGGCTGCCGTCGGCGTCCATCTCGACAAGCACCGAGTAATCCCGACTCAAGCCCCAGGCGAAACCTTCCAGGTATGCCGCACCCAGCCCGTTCTTCGCGGTGCGATGCAATACGTGCGTGCGACCCGGATCGGCGGCCGCCAGCTCGTCGGCGAGCTGGCCGGTGCCGTCGGGGCTGTTGTCGTCGACGACGAGCACGTGCACATCGGGGCACGCATCTTTCAGCCGCCGGTGGATCACCGGCAGGTTCTCCCGCTCGTTGAACGTGGGGATGATCACCAGGACGCTCTGGCTGGGACGATTGCCCGGGACCCGGGGCGCCGGCTGGCCGGTGGTCATGTAGCTCCTCTGTGTCGCCGTAAATAACGCGATTGTCGGCCGCTCCTGTGGAGCGGAGTGTAGTCACCGCCCTTATCGGGCGAAGTGTGGTCGCCGCCCTCGTCGGGCGGAGTGTGGTCGCCGCCCTCGTCGGGCGGAGAGTCTTGCGGAGTCTCTGAGTCGCCGTCGTCGGGTGGGGGTTCGCCCGGGGGCGTACCGGCGTGTTCCGATTCGCGGGGCCTGGACCTGAGACGAATCGGACGCGGGAACCATCCATTGTGCCAAATCCCGACGAGAATGACCGCTCCGGCCGCCGCGACCAAGACCCATTGCAGGATCGGACCCCAGCGGGTTGCGGGCGTCAGCTTCGTCTTGAGGCGCACCTGGATGTCCAGATAGGCGGGCTGGAAGAAGTCCGTGCGTACCAACTCGCCGCCGTCTGGCGCGATCACCGCACTGATCCCGGTGGTGCCGGCAACCACGACATATCGGTCGTGCTCGACGGCCCGAACCTTGGCGAACGCCAGCTGTTGTTCACTCATTGCCTTGTTGAAGGTGGCGTTGTTGCTGGGCACGGCCAGCAACTGGGCACCGTTGAGGACCGCTTTTCGCGGCGCGCGGTCAAAGATCACTTCCCAACAGGTGGTCACCCCGACCGGCACCCCGGCGATGTGCACCACACCGCTGCTTTTGCCGGGCACCATATGGCCGGCCCGGTCGGCGTACCCGGAGAGATGTTTGAAAAGCCACGGCATCGGCAGGTATTCGCCGAATGGCTGCACGATTTCCTTGTCGTGGCGGTCGGCCGGTCCGGTGACCGGGTTCCAGACGATCACCGTGTTGGTGTATTGGGAGTTTTCTTGCATGCGGCCTGGCACATCGAGGACGGTGCCGACCAGGATCGGCGCGCCGATCGCCGCGGCGGCTTGGGCGATCTGTTGCGCGGCGTCGCCATTGACGAGTGGATCGATATCCGACGAGTCCTCCGGCCAGATCACGAATTGAGGTTGTGGGGCGACCCCCGCACGCACATCCTCGGCCAGCCGCAGCGTCTCCCGCACGTGGTTGTCGAGCACCGCTCGGCGTTGCTCATTGAAGCCGAAACCCAGCCGCGGCACATTGCCTTGCACGGCCGCGACGGTGACCGTGGGTTCGCCACCCGATCCCGCACCGGCGTGCCGTACCGGCGGCCAGACGATGACGGCGGCCAACAACACCAGGCATATGCAGACACCCGGCAGCACCACCGCGGGCGGCGGCGGGTCGGCTTCCTTGACTTCCCTGGCGTCCGCAACGCTCGAGCCGGCACCATGGCCGCGCGCCCGGTTACCGGTTTGCCACCACTTCACGATTTCCAGCGCGATCGCGGTCGCGCTGAATCCCACCAGCATGGTCGCCGTTGAGAGCAGCGCAACGCCGCCGAGCCGGACCAACGGCAACAACGGACCTTGCGCTTGACCAAAGGCCACCGACCCCCAGGGAAAGCCGCCGAACGGAAAGATCGACTTCAACCACTCTTGGGCCGCCCACACCAATGCGAACCAGATCGGCCAGCCAGGCAGCCGACGCACCACGACGGCGAACAGGCCGAACAGGCCGGGATAGAGGGCGCACGTCGTCGCCAACACCAGCCAGGGCATGGCGCCCACCAGACTGCTGATCCAGGGCAGCAGCGGTAGATAGAACGCCAGCCCGAACAGGAATCCGTAGCCCAGACCACCCGCTGGTGTCGTGGCGGGGTGCGTCAGCACCCAAGCCAGCAGCGCGGCGGCGGCGACGGCGGCCCACCACCAGTTCAGCGAGGGAAAGCTGGCGCCCAGCAGCAAGCCGCCCGCGACGGCGAGCACCAACCGTGGCAGACGTGGCTGCAACGCGGCCCGAACGGCGGGCAGCCGCGCGATCACCGCAGCGCCCAGCCCTGCCAGTGCCCGGCGTGTTATGGCGCCCAGCCGATCAGCCAGAGTCGGAATATCGGACGCGCTCGGGGGCTGGTCGGGCGCTCCCGATTCCGGGGAGTCGGTGGCCTCTTCCTGCTCTGGGTCGACGTGGACCTCGGTGGGCTCGTCCTCCCGCTCCGATTCGGCTTCATTGCTTATTGGGTCGGTATCCGGGCGGGTATCCGGGCTGGCGAGAGGGTCCTCATCCAGCGGTCCAACCTCGCTGGCCTGGTCACGGGGCTTTTTCCGGTCGAACCACTGCCTAGCCATAGATAACAGCGCCCCGATGCACGGTTCGCCGGCAACGCGGCAAGGCGTCGGTCGGGCCCAGGCGCGGCAGAGCAGGTACCCGGGAACGCGGGTCGGTGGACCAGCGCTGGACGGCATCGCGCGGTGCGTGGACGTCCAGGGCCCCGGCGTCCCACACGGCGTAGGAGGCCGGCGCACCAGGCACCAGGGTCCCCGCTTTGCCGTCGCGGACACCGCCCGCCCGCCAGCCGCCGCGGGTCGCGGCAGCGAACGCGGCCCGTGCCGAGACGGCACTGCCCGGAGTGTGATGATTGACCGCTGCGCGCACGCTCGCCCACGGGTCAAGGCCCGTTACCGGGGCGTCGGAACCAAGCGCCAGGGGCACGCCTTGGGATGCTAACAGCGCAAGCGGGTTGAGCTTACTGCCTCGATCGGCACCGAGGCGGCGAGCGTACATGCCGTCGGCGCCGCCCCACAGCGCATCAAAATTGGGCTGCACGCTGGCGATGACGCCCCATGTGCCCAGTTTGGCGGCCTGATCGGCGGTGACCATCTCCATGTGCTCCAGGCGGTGCCCACATCGGGCGACGGCAACCACCCCGAGGTCGGCGACGACCCGTTCGAAGGCAGCGACCACCGCCGAGACCGCGGCATCGCCGATGACATGGAAACCGGCGGTCACCTCCGCCTCGGTACATGCCCGCACGTGCGCTTCGATGAGGTCGGGGTCCAGGTAGCAGGTGCCGATGCGGTCCGGGGCGTCGGTGTACGGCTCGTGCAGCCAGGCGGTGCGTGACCCGAGTGCCCCGTCGACGAATAGGTCACCGGCCAGCCCGCGGGCGCCGGTCTCGTCCATCAGCGCGCGGGCCTGTGCGGGTGTGGTCACCGCCTCGCCCCAGTAGCCGATCACCTCGACGCCGTGGTTGAGGGTACGAAGCTGCAGCCAGTCATCGAGCCCGGCGATCTCGGGGCCGGCGCATTCGTGCACCGCGACGATGCCGGCCGCGGCAGCGGCCTGCAGCGCCGCGGCCCGGGCTTCGGCCAGCTGCTCGGCGGTCAGCAGGTCACGGGCGACAGCCCGGACCAGGTGGTGAGCGTCGCCGGCCAGCGGCTGCTCAGCGGCGAAACCGGCTGCCGCCGATAGCTCTGGGACCAGCCGTCGCAGCCCACTCGAGGCGAGCGCGGAGTGGACGTCGACACGGGCCAGGTAGGCGGGCCGATCGCCGAGCACCGCATCGAGGTCGGCGGTGCTGGGCGGTGTGTTCTCGGGCCAAGCCGATTCATCCCAGCCATGCCCCCACACCGGCTGGTCGGGGTGGGCGGCCGCATAGTCGGTGACCATCTGAATGCAGTGCGCGCGCGAACTGGCCGGCCGCAAGTCGAGCCCGCTGAGCGTCAGGCCGGTAGCGCTCAGGTGGATATGGCTGTCTACGAATGCCGGCGCCACAAAGCCGCCGTCCAGATCCTCGACGTCGGCGTCCGGGAACTGGCCGCGGCCGACGTCATCGCTCCCTAGCCACGCGACGACATCGCCGCGCACCGCCATAGCGGTGGCGTCGGGGTGGGTGGGGCTGTGCACCCGGCCGTTCACCAGCAGCGTCGTGGAAATAATCTCGGCCACACCGCAAAACTACGTGTGGCAGCGCCGAGGGCAATCTAGATCGAGCCCGGCGACGACGCCGACCGCGGTGGCGGCTCATCGTCAATCGGACCCTGCGACAAGATCGGCGGCTCGACGTCTCTAACGTCAATGACCTCGCCGTCAATGTAGTCGCGGCCGTCACCCGAATAGCCGCGACGGGAGCCGGCTGCAAAGGCCGTCGTGTCGGTGATCAGCGGGACCCGCCGCTGCAATCCACGCACCGTTATCGCGGCCAATCCGGGCCCGGCGACCGCCCGTATCGGCGGCACCAGCAGCAATAGCCCAAATACGGTGGTGACCAACCCGGGAACGAGGACCAGGGCAGTGGCCAGCGTGACCAGCGCGCCATCGCTCACCGCGCTTTGCGGTTCCTTGAGGCCGGATCGTAGCTGCCCGACTTGGTGAATGAGCTGCGACCCGGCCATCGGGGCCAACAGGCCCCACCCAAGCAGGAAGGTGGCCAGCAGCACCAGCACGGTCCAACCGAACCCGATCGTCGACACCAGCGCGATGATCACCGCGAGCTCGACGACGGCGTAGATCAGCAACAGCCGCGACAGCATGTGACACCAACGTCTGCGGGCCACGCCCGAGTTCCCCTGGTGGCACACATCGCGGCTGCAGTTAGATGACGCTATGACGACGATTGAGATCGATACCCCTGATGGACCGATCGATGCGCTACTGAGCCTTCCCCCCGGGGAAGGCCCCTGGCCGGGTGTGGTGGTGATCCACGACGCGATCGGCTACGGCCCCGACAACGAATCGATTAATGACCACGTCGCCCGAGCAGGCTATCTGGCGTTCACTCCGAATATGTATTCCCGGGGTGGACGCGCCCGCTGCATCACCCGAGTCATGCGCGAGCTGCTGACCCAACGGGGGCGTGCCCTCGACGACATTCTGGCTGCCCGCGGTCACCTGCTGGCCATGCCGGAATGCTCCGGGCGGGTTGGTATCGCCGGCTTCTGCATGGGCGGCCAGTTCGCACTTGTGATGTCGCCCAAAGGTTTTGGTGCCTCTGCACCGTTCTACGGCACGCCGTTGCCGCGCCACCTCAGCGAGACGCTGGACGGGGCATGCCCGATTGTGGCGAGCTTCGGCAGCCGTGACCCGCTGGGAATCGGCGCGCCAGCCCGATTGCGCAAAGTGACCGAGGCCAAGCGAATCCCCACCGATATCAAGGTCTACCCAGGCGCCGGGCACAGCTTCGCGAACAAGCTTCCCGGCCAGTCACTGCTTCGCATCACGGGTTTCGGCTACAACCAAGCCGCAACCGAGGACGCTTGGACCCGGGTCTTCTCGTTCTTCCACGAACACCTACGAACAGCAACACCGACGTAGTCCGGAGTGCCCCGTGTTGTTAGCCAAGTACCGCGCACAGTGGCCGCGCATCGGCGTCATAATCGCGATGCTCGTCGGTGGGGTGACAGCCGTAGCTGGCAGACGGATGACAAGACCGCAAATCCTTTCGGCCGCAAACCTTATGGCGCTAATGGCACACCAGTATGAGGAGTACGTGGACCCCGGCTACTTTCCCGGCCAATTCAATCGCGGTCTGTTCAACAGCGAGTCGCCACGTAATTACCCACTGAACCCGCAGACGGCAATGGTGATCAACACCGGCTTGGCCTACCCGTTCTACCTTGCGCCGGTGCTCTTCCCGAAGCAGAGGTGGCTTGGACTGGCACCGGTCCTGGTGGGCTGGAGCCAGATCGTGTTGCACGGGATCGTCATTCCGCGGACGGCCGGGGCAAAGTATGGCCCGGGAATTATCACCGCGCTGCTCTTACATCTGCCCATCGGCATTGGTTACCTCAAGGCCGCCGGCCAGGAGGATCCAATCAGTCGGGAAGACTGGGTAAGAGGCCTGATCGGTGCTGTCGGTAGCGCCGTGTTCGGGGTGGCAGTCCCCAACATGGTGATGCGAGACAGGAACAGCCCCTATGCCTTCACGGCCAAGCAAATGGGCCGATACGATGTCGAGGCCTGAAAACGGTTGTGTCCATGCAGAAGACGCTAACGGGCTGACTCCAGCTTCTGTGACAAGACGGTCGCAAAGGTGTGCGTATCGCCCGGCCAACGCGCCGACAGGTAGCTGCCGTCGTCAACGACGAATGCCGGCCGCGAGTCGGTCGCCGTGTCCCGCACCATTCCGGAGGTCTTGAGCCACCGGCGCGGCGTACCGCGGGCGACGTCACAGAAATCCGTCGGATCTCGTAGCGCCCGAGCGACTTCCGACTGCACGGACATATACCCGCCGGGCTGGCCGGGCTCCTCGGTATAGGTCCGGTAGTAATTGGGATCCCAGAATCGGGTGACCCGGGTGAGCTGCCAGGCCAGGCGCTCCATTGCCCAAGTCAACGCCGTGGTCTTGCGTCCGTAGAGCACCGAGCGACCGGTGCTGGGATCAACGCTGCGCGCGGCAAGCAGCACACCGTGACAGATCGCGGCCACGATCACCCCGCGGGCAAAGGCGTCCACGACGAGCCGCTGAAGTATGTCGCTGTCGATGTAGCTGCGCATTCCGCGGGCACGATGTCCGCCGGGCAACAGCAGCGCATCGATGCCATCGAGGGTGGCTTGAGCCCAGCTGACGGGATGCTGGTACTCAGCCGAACGCAGCATGTCCTGATACGCCCTGCGGCCGTCCTTGTTTGCCCGCAGCATCAGCCCGATTAGCGGGATAGTCTCCAACACCGGTAGCGCGGACCAGATGTCCAATCCGCGGCCGGTCACCATGATGTCGTCCGCGACCCCGGGCGTGCCGCTTTCGGTCGCAAAGACCACCCGGTGACCGTTTCGGGTCAAGACGCGCCAGCTGACCGCGACCTCGGTCGGGTCGAAGTCGCGGTCCGGGATCGGGATTAAGACAGTGCCCATCGGTGCTAGCTTTGGGAAACTCTGAGCTCAAGCCCGATGTTGTTTTCCATGCCCCCGCGCAGCTTGCTGAAGAAGTTGAATACCTTGCCCACGATGCCGTACCGCTTGCCGATCGCGTCGTATACGGCGCTCGTTTCCGACTTGTCGAGCAGGGCCGCGGTGCCCTCAACGGCCTCGCTCGTCGGACGACCACGCATGGTGCAGGTGGCCATTGTCACGCGAGGCGTATTGCGGACCCGCTTGACCTTCCAAGACTTTTCCTCGGAGATGACCAGTAACCGGTCGCCGTCCACGGCCGCCCAGACCGGAGTCGGCTTGGGCTTGCCGTCCTTGGTGAAGGTGGTCAGCAGGATGTATTGCGCCTTGGCGAGGTCAGCGAAGGTAGGGGTCACGATGCCAACCTACCGGCGGGCAGACAAAACGTTGACTTCTCAGCCATCACCTGCGATAGTCAGCTGGCGTTAAGTGAAAACATTATTTTCACTTAAAGACATGGCGCAGGCGGAAGCGGGAAATGTGAGCAACCTGGACAAGCCGCTGGCTTGGTTGCCGTTCTCGATCGCTGAGGCGGCGCTGTCGGAGGGCACTGACGACGTCGACCTAGCACAGGCGTGGTCGTATCTCTTGGACCGGCTTCGCCGAGCCGCGCAGGCCGTGGAATCCGACCCGGCCAGCCAAAATCGCGTCGATCTCGCCGCGGGTGTGCGGCATCTGCTCGTGCTGCTCACCGCGGGTATCGACGAGGTGTTGCGGTTCGATCCGGATCCGATCCTGTGTGTCCAGCCCACCAGTACCGACGACATCGTGACGTGGGGAATGGAGTGTCCGGACTGCATTTACACCCGCGCCGTGCTGCGTGGTGGGGAGAGTTACCGGCTGTTCGGCAACCGGGGCACCGCACGCTACGTCGGGCTGCAGACGATGAACGGCATCGTGGTAACTGCCAACGAACTGGTCGACGAGCTCGAGCTGGATGCCGACGGGAACTTCGAAGTGGTGCTGTCAGCCGATGAGCGAGCGGGAAATTGGATGCGGATTGAGGGCGACCATCCCACGTTGACGGTGCGGCACTTCTTCTACGACTGGGACACCGAGGTGGCATCGTCGCTGCACATTGAGCGGCTCGGCGACGCGGTGGAGGCCAAGGGTCCTTCGGTCGATCCGGACGTGGCGCTGTCGCGGCAGCTGGTCGCCCTCGGCGACTTCGTCCAGGACAACTTGGTGTTCTTCCTGCAGTTCGGTGCCGCGGCGCCGCCGAACGGCTTCCTGCCGCCGATCGACCGCACTGACATCGGTGCGGCGGCGGAGAACAGGCCGGTGATCGGTCGGTGGGAGCTGCGCCCCGACGAGGCGCTCATCGTCGAAGTGGAACCGCCCGAAGGAATCTACTGGAGTTTTTCCATCGGCAACCCGTGGTGGGAGACCATTCATTATGGGCGTCACCAGTCCAGCCTGAACGCCCATCAGGCAGTGGTGGATTCCGACGGCCTGGTGCGGGTGGTGCTGTGTGACGGTGACCCCGGGGTCGCCAATTGGCTCGACACCGCCGGCCACAGCAACGGCCCAATCATCCTGCGCTGCGTGCGAACCAAAACGGCGCCGACACCGACGACCCGAGTGGTGCCGTTCGACGACATCCATGCGGAGTTGCCGTCGGATACCACAAAAGTCACCCCCGAAGAGCGGACATCCATCCTCGCGGCGCGTCGCCGGGCCGTGCGCGAAAGGTTCGGACGGTGACGTTTGACGCCGACGAGTTGGAGGACGGAGCCTGTGCCGCAACGGGTCTCGAGGATTTCGGTTCGTCCTACTATCGCGAGGGACTCGAGCGCATCGTTGAAGCGCTGAACACCGAGGCCGACCTCAACGACATGGGCCGGGTCATCCAGCACGCCACCATCAGCAACGCCTTGATTCAACGCCTCAAGATCGAGGACACCTACAGCCGCCACCCCGAGATCGACGACCAGGTGGTCGGCGGCCCCGTCTTTGTGATTGGGTTACCCCGCACCGGGACCACGCCTCTGAGCCAACTGGTGGCTGCCGACCCTCAATTCCGGTCACTCCGGATGTGGGAATCCCAAGCGCCCACCCCGCCGCCGGAGGCTGCCACCCAACACACCGATCCGCGGATCGCACAGGCCGAGGCCAGCCTGAAGATGCTCGACGACATGTTCCCGCTGATGAAAACGCTGTACAACTCCGAGCCAACGGCACCAACCGAATGCCAAGACCTGATGGGAATGAGCTTCCGTACCTTCCACTTCGACGGCGCCGTTCGCGCACCCGGTTATCTCGCGTGGCTGATGGACTGCGACATGCGCGAGACTTACACGTTTCACCGGCGAGTGCTCAAGCTGTTGCAATGGCATTGCCCGCCGGTGCTGTGGCACCTCAAGACCCCCGTGCACATGTTCGCCCTGGACGCGCTGGTCGAGGCATACCCCAACGCCAAATTCCTTTGGAGTCATCGCGATCCGGCTAAGGTGATGGGCTCGGTGTGCAGCCTTATCCAGTATGTGCGCAGCTGGAGCAGCGACCGCAACGACCCCAAGGAACTTGGCGCCGAGCAAGTCGACAGCTGGGTTGAAGGTGTCCGGCGGGCAATGGATTTCCGCAACCGGGTGGGCGACGACCGATTCGCCGACGTCTCGTTCGCCGATTTGCAATCTGATCCGGTACACACCCTGCAAACCAGCTACCAGTCCTTGGGCTTGAGCTTCACCGATGCCACCCTGGATTCCGTCAAGCAGTGGGCCGAAGGTCACAGGCCCGGCTCCCGCGGCGCACATGACTATGACCTGGCCGACTACGGCCTGACACCCGTAGGCGTTCGCGAGCGGTTTGCGGACTACCTCGCCGCCTACGATGCGACTGCGTGACCACGTGAGTGCTCCTCGCACGCGGCGACGTGACAAGCTGGGTCCGGACCCGACAGTGCGCCGCGAGATCCTGGCCGCCGCGTCAACAACTCTGCGCGAGCAGGGAGTTCGAGGACTCAGCATCGCCGCGGTCCTGGAACGAGTCGCGTTGAGCACGCGTGCGTTCTATCGGCATTTCGGCTCCAAAGACGAATTGGTTGCCGCGGTCTTCTTGGAGACCGCGCGCGTCGAGAAGCGGCGGCTACGACGCCGAATGGCCGGTGCCACAACGGAGATCGAGGCGGTGGTGGCGTGGATCGACGGACGACTCGACTTGGCGTTCGACGACAGCATCGGAGCTGATTTGCGGTGCCTGTCGCTGGAGGCTCAATCGCAGACGTTCGCCTCCCCCGGTCTGGTTCAGCCCGCATACGCGGAGATACTCAAACCGCTCAGCGACGCACTTCAGCGCGGCCTGCACAGCGGGATGTTCCACCACATCGATCCGGTGACCGACGCCCAGTTCATCCATGGCGTGGTGTGGGCGGCCATTGACCAGCAATGGGCGACGGGCGATTGCGACCGCGACGATCTCCGCCAGCGCAGTCTGCGTTTCTGCTTGCGCGGGCTGGGCGTGGCACCGGAAGCGATCGAGCGGATGTGCTCTAACAAGCCGAATTCGTAGAGCAGAAGGAGACTATTGATGGATCTGGGTTTCGCTGGATCGACAGCCGTGGTCACGGGCGGCAGCAAGGGGATGGGGCTTGCCATTGCCGAAACCCTGGCGGCCGAAGGAGCCAGCGTGGCGGTAATGGCCAGAAGCCGTGGAGCGCTCGATGCCGCAGTGACATCGCTGCGCGAGGCTGGCGCTCCGGACGCCGTGGGAATCAGCGTGGATATGGCTGATGCGGAGTCCATCGCCGATGCCTTCGCCGCGGTCTCGGAGCGGTGGGGGCAACTCAATTGCCTGGTCCACACCATTGGACCGGGCGATGGTTATTTCGAGCAGATGGACGACACGCAATGGGACGCGGCGTTCGCACTCGGCACGATGTCGGCGGTGCGATCGATCCGCGCCTCGCTGCCGCTGCTGCGCTCTGCGGATTGGGCCCGCATCGTGACGCTGTCCGCGCACTCTATTCAGCGACAAAACCCGCGCATCGTCGCCTATACGGCGTCGAAAGCCGCATTGGCCAGCGTCACCAAGAACTTGTCCAAAAGCCTTGCCAAGGACGGCATCCTGGTTAACTGCGTCTGCCCGGGAACGATCGTGACTGCCAGCTTCACCGAACAACTCAAGGACATCCTCGCCGCCGACCGCCTCGACGCCACCGACCCGCGCGATGTCATGACCTGGATCGACAACAACTTTCACCAGCCCTGCGACCTCGGTCGTGCCGGGCTCCCCGAAGAGGTCGCTTCCCTCACCGCTTACTTGGCGTCGCGGCGAAACGGTTACGTCACCGGCGCCACGGTCAACGTGGACGGCGGATCGGACTTCGTCTGAGATTGAGCCTTCTCCCCGCGAGCTGGGGGCACGCCCCCAGAGGGTGGGGTCCCCGCTCTGCAGGGGAGTACCCCCACCCGCTTGCGGGGGAACACAGAATCGCACGCGAACGCGGCGAAACATGCGATTCTGTGTCTGCTCGCCAGGGAACTAGCCTTCCAGATCACCCTCGGTTTCCAGTAGTGCCCGCCGCAGCCCGTCGAGTGTTTCGGGTCGCGGGTCGGCCCACATGCCACGGCCGGCTGCCTCCAGCAGCCGCTCGGCCATACCGTGCAGTGCCCAGGGGTTGGACTCCGCCATGAACTTCCGGTTCCCCTGATCCAGCACGTAGCGCTCAGTGAGTTGTTCGTACATCCAGTCGGCCATGACCCCGGCGGTGGCGTCATAGCCGAACAGGTAGTCGACGGTCGCTGCCATCTCGAATGCGCCCTTGTAGCCGTGCCGGCGCATCGCCGCCATCCAGCGCGGGTTGACGACGCGGGCGCGAAACACCCGCGTGGTCTCCTCCGACAGCGTGCGGGTGCGGATCGCGTCGGGTCTGGTGTTGTCGCCGATGTAGGCCGCCGGTGCTTGGCCGGTCAGTGCACGCACCGTGGCCACCATGCCGCCGTGGTATTGGAAGTAGTCGTCGGAGTCGGCGATGTCGTGTTCGCGGGTGTCGGTGTTCTTGGCGGCCACCGCGATGCGCCGGTACTGCCGGTTCATGTCGTCGATCGCCTCGCGGCCGTCCAGGTCACGCCCGTAGGCGAATCCGCCCCAGGCGGTGTAAACCTGAGCGAGGTCCGCGTCGTCACGCCAGTTGCGGCTGTCGATCAGCTGCAACAGCCCAGCTCCGTAGGTTCCCGGCTTGGATCCGAAAATCCTTGTCGTGGAGCGCCGTTGGTCGCCGTGTTGAGCCAGGTCAGCCTGCGCGTGCGCGCGTACGTAGTTGTCGTCGGCGGCCTCGTCGAGGTCGGCCACCAACCGCACCGCATCGTCGAGCATCGTCACGACGTGCGGGAAGGCGTCCCGGAAGAAGCCGGATATCCGCACGGTCACGTCGATGCGCGGGCGGCCCAACTCGGCCAGCGGAATCGGCGTCAGTCCGACGACCCGTCGCGACGCGTCGTCCCAGACCGGCCGAACGCCCAGCAATGCAAGGACTTCGGCGATGTCGTCGCCGGCAGTGCGCATCGCCGAGGTGCCCCATACCGACAGCCCAACCGATTGCGGCCACTGCCCATGGTCGTTCCGGTAGCGGGCAAGCAGTGAATCCGCCAATGCCATACCGGCTTCCCATGCCAGCCGGGAGGGCACCGCTTTGGGGTCGACGGAGTAGAAGTTGCGTCCGGTGGGCAGCACGTTGACCAGGCCACGCAGCGGTGACCCCGATGGCCCGGCCGGGATGAAACGGCCGTCCAGCGCCTTTAATACCTGATCGATTTCGGCGGCGCTGCCGGCGAGCCTGGGCACCACTTCGGTGGCTGCGAACCGCAGTACCGCCGCGACGTCGGCGTTGCCGGTGAGCCGTTCGGCGGCATCGGGATCCCACCCGGTGGCCTGCAGCGCCGCGACCAGCTCGCGGGCCGCGGCCTCAGCCTGGTCGACCGAGGACCGTTCGTCGGTGCCGTCCTCGGCCAGGCCCAATGCCTGTCGCAGGCCGGGGAGGACATGCTCGCCGCCGAACAGTTGACGGGCCCGCAGGATGGCCAGCACCAGGTCGAGTTCGGTCTCCCCCGTTGGCTTTTGCCCCAGGATGTGCAGCCCATCGCGGATCTGGACATCCTTGATCTCACACAACCAGCCGTCGACGTGCAGAACCATGTCGTCGAAGGAGTCGTCCTCCGGGCGTTGGGTCAGCCCTAGATCGTGGTCCATCTTGGCGGCCCGGATGAGCGTCCAGATCTGCTGGCGGATGGCGGGCAGCTTGCCGGGATCCAGCGCGGCGACGGTGGCGTGCTCGTCGAGTAACTGCTCCAAACGCGCAATGTCGCCGTAGGTTTCGGCGCGCGCCATCGGCGGGATGAGATGGTCGATGAGCACCGCGTGCGCTCGCCTCTTGGCCTGGGTGCCCTCGCCGGGGTCATTGACCAGGAATGGGTAGATCATCGGCAGGTTTCCCAGCGCGGCATCGGATCCGCAGGCCGCCGACATGCCCAACGTCTTGCCCGGTAGCCACTCCAGGTTTCCGTGCTTGCCCAGATGCACCACGGCGTCAGACCCGAATCCGGCATCCAGCCAGTGGTAGGCGGCCAGGTAGTGGTGGCTGGGCGGCAGGTCCGGGTCGTGGTAGATGGCAACCGGATTTTCACCGAAACCGCGGGGTGGCTGGACCATCAATACCAGGTTGCCCGCTTGCATTGCGGCGATGACGATTTCGCCGTCGGGATCGTTGGTGCGGTCGACGAACAGATCTCCGGGCGGCGGGCCCCAGTGCGCCTGCACAGCCTCGGTGAGTTCAGCGGGCAAAGTTACGAACCAGTCACGATAATCCTTGGCGGACAACCGGATCGGGTTACCGGCTAGTTGCCCTTCGGTGAGCCAGTCGAGGTCTTGGCCACCGAGTTCGATCAGCGCGTGTATCAAGGCGTCACCTTCGGCGTTTTCGACACCAGGCAGATCGCCCACCTGATAACCGCGCTCGCGCATCGCTCGCAGCAGCGCGACCGCGCTGGCCGGGGTGTCCAGCCCGACCGCGTTGCCGATGCGGGCGTGCTTGGTGGGATAGGCCGAGAACACTAAAGCCACCCGCTTGTCTTCCGGGGCCACATGCCGCAGCTGCGCGTGCCGGATCGCCAGGCCAGCGACCCGCGCGCAGCGCTCCGGATCGGCGACATAGGAGATCAGTCCGTCGTCGTCAATTTCTTTGAACGAGAACGGAACTGTGATGATGCGGCCGTCGAATTCGGGCACCGCCACCTGACTGGCCACGTCGAGCGGGCTGAGTCCGTCGTCGTTATCAAGCCACTGATTTCGGGAGCTGGTCAAACACAGACCCTGCAAGATCGGAATGTCCAGGGCCGCCAGATGTTCGACGTTCCAACTGTCATCATCGCCGCCGGCGGATACCGTGGCCGGCTTCAGTCCCCCGGCTGCCAGCACGGTGACCACCATGGCGTCAGCCTCGCCAAGCCTTTGCAGCAGTTCGGGTTCGGCGGTGCGCAGCGAGGCGCAGTAGACGGGAAGCGGGCGGCCGCCGGTGTCCTCGATAGCCTGACACAGCGACTCGACGTATGCGGTGTTGCCCGCCAGGTGCTGCGCGCGGTAGTACAGCACGGCGATCGTCGGGCCGTTCGTGTCCCGGGCGTCCGGCCGCGCCAGCTCGCCCCAGGTTGGCGTCACCACCGGCTGGGTGAATCCAAAGCCTGTCATCAAGACAGTGTCCGACAGGAAGGCGTGCAGCTGGCGCAGGTTCTCCACGCCGCCGTGAGCCAAGTAGATGTGAGCCTGCACCGCGATGCCGGCCGCAAGCGTGGACAGGCCGGTCAACTCGGCGTCGGCGGCCTGCTCACCGCTGACCAGCACAGTCGGGACACCGCTGGCGATCACCGTGTCGATGCCGCTCCGCCAGGCCTGGTAGCCGCCGAGGATGCGCACCACCACGATCGAGGCGTCGGCCAGCAGGTCGGGCAGCTCATCTTCGGACAGCCGCGACGGGTTGGCCCACCGATAGTTTTTTCCGCTGGAGCGAGCGCTGATCAGGTCGGTGTCGGATGTCGACAGCAGCAGAATGGTCGGCTCAGCCACCCATCATTCGTACCGCATCGGCCGATGACGGGGTTGGCCCGTCATGATTGTCAGGCGGTGCGCACGTCGAAGTCGGCAAGCTCGGGTTCGCGCAAGAGCTCGTGGTGGTGCTCCGGTGTCCACGGGAACAGTTCGGGCAGACCATCCTTGCCGAGGTACCAACTGCTGCAGCCGGTAACCCAGATCGTCTGAGGCATTGCGGCTTTCATGCTCTCGTTGTACTCCTTAGTAGCCGCTTCGGTCGGTGCGGCGGCGCGCACGATGCCGTCGCGCAGTTGCTTGATCCACCACATCGCATAGTCGGCCTGGTCCTCGGCGATCGGGATCAAAGACTGGTTGCCGATCGGCGAATGCGGACCCATCAGCATGAACAGATTCGGGAACCCCGGTACCGCGACAGACCGGTACGCCATCGGACCGTCGGCCCATGCCTCGTCCAGGGTGAGCCCGCCCTCCCCGATCACCTCCAGTGGGCGCACGTAAGCTCGCGCGTCAAACCCGGTGGCACAGACCAGTAGATCCAGTTCGTGCAGGGTGCCGTCGACGGTGACGATGCCGCGGGGCTCGATGTGGTCGATCGCGTCAGTGATCAGCTCGACGCCGGGCTGCTGCACGGAACGGTAGAAATGGCCCGCAAAGATCAGCCGCTTGCACATCGGCTGATCCTTCGGTGTCAGCTTTGCCCGTAACTTCGGGTCGCGTACGGAGAGCCGCAGGTTCAAGCGGCACTGGATCGTGAAGAACTTTCGCTGAAATCCTGGGCGGATCGGCGCGCGGCCGAACATGAACCGCACGTACCAGCCCCAGAAGCGGTAGGGCAACCCGTTCAACTTCGGCCACCGGCGCAGCGCCGCCCGGGTCAGCGGTGAGTAGCGCAGGTTGGGCATCGGACATATCCACTGGGCGGTGCGCTGAAAGACCTTCAGCTGCCGGACTTTGCCGCCGAGGTCCGCCGTGATCTGGACTCCGGTCGAGCCCGTCCCGATCAAACCGATCCGCTTGTCCGCCAGAGCGACGGAGTGATCCCATCGCGCCGAGTGGAATGCGGGACCAGCGAACGTCTCCAGCCCGGGGATCTGCGGATAACGAGGTACCCGCAGGACACCGGTGGCGGTGACGAGCACGTCGAACGTCTCTTCGCCTTCGGCTGTGGTGAGCCGCCACCGCCCATCGTCGTATCGGGCCGCGGTGACGTTGGCGCCGAACCGGATGTGGGGATGAATGGCCCGTTCGTCGGCCACCTGCCGGAAATAGGCCTGTATTTCCGGGCCCGGCGGCAACAGATGCGACCAATTCGGGTTCGGCCGAAACGAATAAGAGTAGTAGCGCGAAGGCACATCGCAGGTGAGACCGGGATACGTGTTGTCGCGCCAAGTGCCTCCGACGTCGTCGGCTTTCTCGAAAATGGTATACGAGTCGATGCCTGCCTCCTGCAGCTTGACCGCCATGCATAGGCCTGACATCCCGGCGCCGATTATCGCGACTTTAAGTGGGCGCTTTTGCGTCATGACATTCACCGGACCTCTCGCTGGGCTGCACGTTACGCCCATCGGCTCGGCCTATCGACAAATTCGCCGACCCTCGCGCAAGTTGTTGTGATGGCTGCGTCGTGGGGTTATCCACAGTTGGACTGTTTGATAGCCCGTCCAACCTCAAATGCCTCTGCACAAAGCAGATCTGCCATAGTCGCTTCGCCGCCCACCCCCTGGGGGATGACCCCCTCGACCTGTGGGACAAAGCAGCACGGGCATTGCTTTGTTTGTAAGCACGGCGAGAAGGCGCAGGCTGGTTTGCTAGATCCATGGACTTCACCGGGAGGTGACTCATGCCAAGTAAGGGACCCCTATGGGCTCGGGGTGACGCTGGTCAGCATGTAAACCGACGACAGGCTGCGCACGCTCGAGCGGCTGCGTGACCGGCTGGCCGAGGAAATCGACATGTGCGATTCGCGGCGTGATCTGTGCGGGCTGACGCTGCGGCTGGTCGACATAGTGGAGCAGATCGACAATCTCGATGACGGCCGCTAGCTGGGTCGGGCGGATGAGATCGCTCGGCGTCGTGCTGCGCGTCGCCGTGCGCGCGGGCAGCCTGCGGCCGATCTGCCGTAGAGGGTTAAGGCCGCAGCCCGGCCGTTCGAGCAGCGCGAGCGTCAACGTCGTCGGCGACCCAACAACAGGCCGATCACTACGCCCACCACAAAGATCACGGTCAGCACCAACCAGGTCGCCGCCTCGACGGTGATCCACAACAAATGAATTTCATGGCGAGCCGTGTTTTGCACGACGAAGATCACCGCCAAGACGACGAGGATGATGGCCAACCAATGCCGTGCCGCGATCCGTCCGGCGCGGCCGCCCGAGAGCTTGGTATCAGGGGTGTCTGAGGACATGACACGCACGGTAGTCGCGGCGGCTTGGCGGCACGGGCGATTCGTTGGTGCCTACGAAGTCCGTCGGCTTGGCCCGGTCCAGTCCGCTGTGCCCGCAAACGACTAATCAGTCTGCTTTCGTTGCAGCTGGCTTTGCGTCGTCTTGCTGGCTCGCCGTCTTGCGCGCGCCGCTAGGCGCGAAGCTGCGCAGGAAGTCGTATAAGCCCTTCGCGTCGCCTGGCTTCGGCACCATCCCGCTCACGCCATGCATGAGGTTCTGTACGAACTCGTTCGTCGTCGTGACGAGCTGCTCGTAGTAGTCCCCGATGGCGTCGATGACCTTCTTGCGCAGCGCCGGGTCGTCGACGAGATTGGGCATCGCGTCGTCGAGGCGGTCAATTAGCTTGCGCAGAGCCTCGATCGCGGCGAGCTGCCTGGCTTCGACCCGTTCCAAAACGTCATCAGAGTCCAACGCTCGCTCCGCCACGGTCTTCTTCTCGGTGCTCTCTGCCATGATGGCGCTCCTTTACGCAGCAGTGAACGGCATCAGAATGCGCCCCGGCCCAGGCGTCTTGATAGGGCCCATGGTCCCTGCACCAGCGGATGAAGTGTGCGCCCCTGCCGTGGATGAGAACTGTCACCACGACGACCGCTCCGCACCGAGCCGCCGCCCGGTGACGGTGTGCGGCACAATCTGAAGCCACACGTTGTGGATGCCGACTGCCCACGGCGTCGGGAAGTGGCCGTCCATCGCTTGTAGCAGCGCAGGAACCCGTTCCGGGTCGACCTCGGCGCCGACGCCTCGCACCAGGACACTCCATCCGAACTTCCGGTCCTCGTCGACGTGGTCGACCTCGAAGGCGAGCATCGGTTGCTGCATCGCCGCTCGTTTCGCGCCACCCTCGACACGGAAGACGATGTCGTGTCCGGCCATGGCGTAATTGACGGGCACGGCGAGCGGACCGAGGTCATCTTGGTACACGAGTCGCCCAACGTATGCGGCAGCGAGCAGGCGGAAGCATTCGTCGGGCGAGAGGTCTTCGAGCTCGCGTTGCGTCATGATGCGATTCTCGTCGGGGCGCGCCAGCGGCCGCCACGGCCGAAGGTCCCGTCTCTGCACGTATACGACGGCCGCTTGAAGCCCCGTCGATGGTGGTGGGGTAGTCCTTCGACGGCGTCCCGCAGCATCGGCTCGGTGAGTTGAGGGTGGGCCCCTATCCAACCCGGGTCCAAAGTGTTCTTTGATGGTTCGGTGTCAACGCTGTTGGACGACCTTCAAGCCGAAGGACCTATCATTCCGTGGGCGCCGCTAGAGTCAATCCGGCGGTCAACGAAAAGGACAGCTATGTCTGACAGCGATAACCGCGCTGAGGCCGAACCAGACCCGGAATGGCTCGCCGAAGAAGTCATTTCGCGCCAGTCAACGAGCCGCGCAAGCGCGACGAGAAGCGCAGGCAGCCCAGCGATCTGCAGCCGAACAGAGCGATCGTCATAGGGATAAATACCGGGAACACGCGGCTCAGCACCGCAAGTTCGCACAAGAGGACCGCTGCATGGCTCAGCAGCTGCGGCAAATGGCAGGAAGTTAATCGATGGGCGGCCAGCTTTGGCATGACGCGGGCGAAGCCCACGGCGGCTATCACCGGGGCTGATTCTTCGGCCTGGTCGGGTCGCACGTCAATGACCATCCCGGCGCGCCAGGATGCGCCGCAACAAAATGTTCTTCGCGTGTTCGGTATCAACGTGGGAGGAGTGCAGTTCGTTAGAGGACCGGATCATCGGGAATTTGAGAGGGCGAAGGCAGCGGGCGAACCGTTTCCCTATGATCGGGTGTTTTCTAGCATCGACTTTTACTAAGATTCGCAGCTTGGAAGGTGTTCAACATCAACGAGACGAGGTCACACCGATGAAGATGGGCGGTGTGCGCCGGGCCCTTGTCGTAGTCGGCGCAGTGTTCGGTGTCGCGCTGCTCAGCGGTGGTGTGGCGAGTGCCGCCGACCCGGTCCAGTTGAAGAGCCGATTGGGCAATTGGTGTTTCGACGGCCCGAATGGGAACAACGCTGCGACGATGGTCAACCCCTGCGATGGGTCGAAATCCCAACTCTGGGTTTTCAACGCTGCCGGTCAGATCGAGAGCGTGGCCTTCCCCGGGCATTGCGTGAGCATCAGCAATGCAGCGGATGTCACCCCGGTGACCCTCATGCCCTGTCAGACCAATTCGAACAACCAGCGTTGGAATCTCCAACCCAACGGCCAGGTCACGAGTGCCCTCGGTCCCTGCCTCAACATTAACGGCGGCGTGGCGAACCCTGGGACTCCGGTGATCGCCTACCACTGCATCGCCGATGTAGCCGACGAGGAGTGGGATAGCGTTTCGTGACCGGGCTCGTTGGGGTACGTCTCGTCGCCCATGGAGCATCGCGCGTCCACCCGGCGATCGCGGCGGCATGATGCCCAATCAACCGCCGCCGCTCTAGTCGAACGACGTACCGTTAACCATGCCCCGAGCCCGCGACGCCGACGCCTGCCCGGGTGCGCTGCAGGTGCACCAGGCCGCCGACGGCATGTTGGTCCGGATCCGGCTGCCCGGCGGGATGCTCACCGCGGCGCAGTTGGCCGCGCTGGCTCAGGCGTCGATACAGTTCGGCTCGGGAACACTGGAGCTGACCGCCCGGGGCAATATTCAACTGCGCGGGATCACTGACGCGACGGCGGCTGCTGGATCGGTCACCGAAGCTGGGCTGTTGCCGTCGGCGACGCATGAGCGGGTTCGTAACATCGTCGCGTCGCCGCTGTCCGGCCGGGCCGGCGGACACACTGACGTGCGGGCGTGGGTGAGTGAGCTGGACGCGGCAATTTGCGCCGAGCCCAGGCTCGTGGAGCTGGGAGGCCGGTTCTGGTTCAGTCTCGACGACGGCCGCACCGACGTGTCCGGACTGGGCGCCGATGTCGGTGTGCACGTACTGGACGACGGTCTAGCGCTGCTGTTGGCAGGGCGCGACACCGGCGTCCGGCTGTCCGTCGGCGACTTCGTGCGGATACTGGTCGACGTTGCCGTGCGCTTCGTCGAGATACGCGGAAAAGCTTGGCGCGTCAACGAATTGGCTGACATTAAGGGACTGCTGCCAGGTGTCGTGGGGGCACCACCCGCTTGCGGGGGACTCAGCGGGACGACCTTCCCGCCCGTCACCAAGGCGCCGGTGGGATGGATAAGCCAGCAAGACGGCCGGGTCACGCTGGGCGCCGCGGTGCCGCTGGGCGTTCTGCCGGCGCGCGTCGCGGAGTACCTCGCCGCGATCGAGGCACCGCTGGTGGTCACACCGTGGCGATCGGTGCTGGTGTGCGATCTCGACGAGGCCGTCGCCGACGCCGCACTGCGGGTGCTGGCGCCCTTGGGCCTGGTTTTTGACGAGACCTCCCCCTGGCTGAACGTCAGCGCCTGCACCGGCAGCCCCGGGTGCGCGCACTCGTCCGCCGATGTGCGGGCCGACGCTGCGCTGTCGCTCGAGGTGGATTCCGCGGTGCATCGTCACTTCGTCGGCTGCGAACGCGCGTGCGGCAGCCCGCCAACTGGTCAGGTGCTGGTCGCGAGCGGACACGGATATCGACTGCTGCGCCGACAGCCGTAGGGTGAGCACGTGCTCGACTACATCCGCGACGCGGCGGAAATCTATCGCCAGTCGTTCGCGGCCATCCGCGCCGAAGCCGACCTGACGCGATTCCCCGCCGACGTCGCGCGGGTCGTGGTCCGGATGATCCACACCTGCGGACAGGTTGATGTCGCCGACCACATCGCCTTCACCGGCGACGTCGTCGCGCGGGCCGGCACCGCCCTCCGAAGTGGCGCCCCGGTGCTGTGCGATTCCTCGATGGTGGCCGCCGGGATCACCACCGCGCGGCTGCCAGCCGACAACGAGGTCGTGTCGCTGGTGGCCGATCCGCGCGCAGCCCAGCTGGCCGCGCGGCGGCACACCACCCGCTCGGCGGCCGGCGTGGAGCTGTGGGCCGACCGGCTGGCGGGCGCGGTACTGGCGATCGGCAACGCACCTACCGCCCTGTTCCGGCTGCTCGAACTGATCGACGAGGGAATTTCTCCGCCGGTGGCTGTACTGGGTGGCCCGGTCGGATTCGTCGGGTCGGCACAGTCCAAGCAGGAGCTCATCGACTGTCCGCGTGGAATGTCCTATCTGGTGGTGCGGGGCCGCCGCGGCGGCAGCGCCATGGCCGCCGCCGCCGTCAACGCGATCGCGAGCGACACCGAATGACCAACCGGGGCACCCAGAGAGGGACCTTGTGGGGAGTCGGCTTGGGGCCCGGCGACCCAGAGTTGGTGACGGTCAAAGCCGCCCGGGTGATCGGCGACGCCGACGTGGTGGCCTATCACAGCGCCAGGCACGGTCACAGCATTGCCCGGGGAATCGCCGAACCGTATCTGCGGCCCGGTCAGATCGAGGAGCACCTGATCTATCCGGTGACCACCGAGGCGACCGATCATCCCGGCGGCTACGCCGGTGCGATCGAGGACTTCTACGCAGATGCCACCCGGCGGATCGCCGCGCATCTTGACGCTGGGCGCAATGTGGCGCTGCTCGCCGAGGGCGACCCGCTGTTCTACAGCTCGTACATGCATTTGCACACTCGGCTGACGCAGCGGTTCAACGCCGTCATCGTGCCCGGTGTCACGTCGGTGAGCGCCGCCTCGGCGGCCATCGCGACACCGCTGGTGGCCGGCGACGAGGTGCTGTCGGTGCTGCCGGGCACGTTGCCGGTCGCCGAGCTGACCCGCCGGCTCGCTGACGCCGACGCTGCCGTGGTGCTGAAACTGGGTCGTTCGTATCACGCTGTCCGGGAAGCACTTTCGGCATCCGGACAGCTGGACAACGCGTTCTACGTGGAGCGGGCCAGCACCCCCGGACAACGCATACTTGCCGCCGCGGAAGTCGACGAGACCAGCGTGCCGTACTTCTCGCTGGCCATGCTGCCGGGCGGGCGGCGGCTGGAACGGCAGAGGCCGCCAGTCGGCACCGTGGCGGTGGTGGGCCTGGGGCCAGGCGACATTGACTGGATGACGCCGCAGAGCCGACGCGAGCTGGCCGCCGCGACCGATCTGATCGGCTACGGCGGCTACCTGGACCGCGTCCCGGTCCGCGACGGCCAGCGGCGCCATCCCAGTGACAACACCGACGAACCCGCTCGTGCGCGACTGGCATGCGCGCTGGCCGAGCAAGGGCACACCGTCGCGGTGGTGTCGTCGGGTGATCCGGGAGTGTTCGCGATGGCCACCGCCGTCCTGGAAGAGGCCAAGCAGTGGCCAGGAGTCCAGATCCGGGTGATTCCAGCGATGACCGCCGCCCAGGCCGTCGCCAGCCGGGTCGGCGCTCCGTTGGGTCACGACTACGCGGTGATCTCGTTGTCCGACCGGCTCAAACCGTGGGAGGTCATCTCGGCGCGGCTGGCCGCGGCGGCCGCCGCCGATCTAGTGCTGGCCATCTACAACCCAGCCTCTAAGACGCGGACCTGGCAGGTCGGCGCGATGCGCGACGTGCTGATGGCCCATCGCGAACCCGGCACGCCGGTAGTGATCGGCCGTAACGTGTCCGGACCTGACGAAGATGTCCGCGTGGTACGGCTGGCTGATCTCAATCCCGCCGATGTCGACATGCGCTGCTTGCTGATCGTCGGGTCCTCGCAAACCCAGTGGTACTCAGACGATTCCGGCGACCGGGTGTTCACTCCCCGGCGTTATCCGGCCTGAATTCAACGCCGAGCGCTGGGGCCGGGCGTGATGCCGACATCGCACTCGGGCGAGCCAGACTTCAGTCTGCCGGTCGTTTTGTGTCCAGGGCCATGGCGACGAGATCGAGACGCCACAGCGACTGAAATAGCTTGCGACCAAATTTTCCGAGTTCACCCGCGCTGTTTTGAGGCGGGTCGTCGCCCTGAGCCACGCACTCGGCAATCTCTCGGATCGTGCGGCTGCCATCGATATGCTGTCGCGAGCTGGATTGCGATCGCCGCCAGTCCGGCCGCTGCGCCCCGGCTAACGAGTGCCTGCGGGGCCATCAACGCCGGAATGCGTGATGCCTTCGGCAGCGAATTTCCCGTCGTGCAGCCGCTTAAGCGTCGACCCCTTACCCGACGGTCTCTGAAGCTTGCTGGTTGCCCCATCCGCATCCTCACCCAGCAGTAGGGAACGAACCAGCCGACGCGGCCCGAAGGGCCGAAGCATGTAACTGGCCGGTCGCGGCCGCACCTTTTGCGGCCACCAGAACCAGCGCCCGAGCAGCGCGGCGATCGATGGCGTCATGAGTGAGCGCACGACCAGGGTGTCGAATAGCAGGCCGAGGCCAATCGTGGTGCCGGCCTGGCCGATTGAGCGCAGGTCACTCGCGGCCATCGACATCATGGTGAAGGCGAAGACCAGGCCCGCCGCGGTGACGACCCCGCCGGTTTCGCCCATGGAGCGAATGATGCCGGTTCTTAGTCCCGCGCCGATTTCCTCCTGGAACCGCGAGACAAGCAACAGGTTGTAGTCGGATCCGACGGCAAGCAGGATGATCAACCCGAACACCGGCGCGATCCAGTTCAAGTCCAGGCCCAAAATATGTTGCCAGACCAGCACGGACAGCCCGAATGCAGCGCCCAGCGATAGCAGCACCGTGCCGACGATCACCAGTGAAGCAACCAGCGCTCGTGTGATGATCACCATGACGACGAATATCAGTGTCAGCGCCGCTATTCCGACGATCAGGAGGTCGAATCTCGAGCCGGTCTGGATGTCGTTGTAAACCGCCGCCGTGCCGGTGAGATAGAACTTGGCGTTGGCCAGCGGCGTTCCCTTCACGGCTTCATGCGCGGCGTTGAGTTCCGGCTTGACGGCCGAGATGCCTTTGGGAGTTGCCGGGTCTGCATCGTGGGTGATGATGAACCGCGCGGCCTTGCCGTCCGGCGACAGGAAGAGTTTCAGGCCGCGTTGGAAGTCGGGGTTGTCGAACGCTTCCGGCGGTAGGTAGAAGTAATCGTCGGCCTTCGACGAGTCGAAGGCCTGGCCCATAGCGCTCGCGGTGTCCGTCATCCGAGACATTTGAGTGACCAGTCCCGAGAAGCTGCTGTGCAGTGTCAGCAGGGTCCCTTGCATGGATTTTGCGACAGCGATGATCGGCGGGAACTGTGCGAGCATTTGCGGCAGCAACGCGTCGATGTTGTTCATGTCTTTAAGAAGCGTGCTCATGTTCTCGCTGAACTTGTCCACGCCGTCGATCGCCTCGAACACCGACCTCGTCGCCCAGCAGACGGGAATGTTGAAGCAGTGTTGTTCCCAGTACAAATAACCGCGAAACGGCCTCACGAAATCGTCGAAGTCCGCCAGATGGTCCCTCATCTCGTCCAGCGTGGCCTTCATATCGCCCATGTCGCCGACCATGTGATGAGTCGTGTTGCTCATCTGGCCCAGCAAACCATACATCCGTTCCATCGAGCCGATCATGGCACCAAGGTCATCGCTCATCTTGAGCATATCGGCCATCCGGTCTTTCATGAATTGCAAGTTCTCTTGTATCGGAAGCGATTGCATGCTGACCTGAAATGGGATCGAACTGTGTTCGATCGGGCCGCCCAAGGGCCTGGTAATGCTTTGCACGCGCGCAATACCGGGCGTACGGAACATATCCTTGGCGATCCGGTCCAGGATGATCATGTCGCTTGAATTCCGCATATCGTGATCACCCTCGACCATGAGGATGTCGGGATTGAGTCTGGCGGCGCTGAAATGGCGTTCTGCCGCAGCGTATCCGACATTCGATGGCAGGTTCGAGGGTATATAGAAGCGATCGTTGTAGCTGATCGCCATGCTGGGTACGACGAGCAAGCCGACGAGGGCGATGAGCAGTGACGCTACAAAGATCGGCCCGGGCCAGCGGACGGTAGCAGTGCCAATGCGCCGCCACCCCCGCGTCTTGATCATCCGTTTCGGATCGAGCAAACCAAACCTGGTGGCCACAGCAACAACAGCCGGCGCCGCAGTCAGCGCCCCCGCGATCACGACGAGCAATCCCAATGCGGAAGGAATGCCGAGAGCCTTGAAATAAGACAACCGCGCGAAGTGGAGGCAGAAGGATGCTCCGGCAATCGTCAGCCCAGACCCCAAGATGACGTGATAGGTGCCGCGGAACATCGTGTAATAGGCCGTTTCCCGGTCTTGTCCGGCCTGACGTGCCTCTTGATAACGTCCAATGAGGAATATCGCGTAATCCGTTCCGGCCGCAATGGCCAGAGATGACAGCATGGCGACGACGAACGTCGAAAAGCCCAGTAGGTCGTAGTTCCCGAGAATCGCGACGACTCCCCTGGCCGTGCCCATCTCAAAACCAACCATCACCAGAACGAGAAGCACAGTGACAACGGAGCGATAGACAACGAAGAGCATGATCATGATGACCACGCCCGTCACGGCCATCATTTTGAACATGCTTTTGTCGGCGGCCTCGGTCATGTCCGTCGTCAGCGCTGCCGGGCCGGTGACATATGTTTTGATCCCGGCGGGCGGTGGTGAAGAGTCGACGATCTTGCGCACCGCATCGACGGACTGGTTTCCCGGGGTGCTGCCCTGGTTGCCGGCTACGTTGAGTTGGACGTATGCGGCTTTGCCGTCCCCGCTCTGAGACCCGGCCGCAGTGATGCGGTCTCCCCACAAATTCTGGACATGCTGCACGTGTTTGGTGTCGGCCGCCAGCTTTTTGATCAAGCCGTCGTAATATTCGTGCGCTTCGTCGCCGAGCTCTTTATTGCTTTCCAGGACGACCATGACAATGCTGTCCGAATCGGACTCGTGAAACTTCGCACCTATGCGCTTCGCGGCGATCATCGACGGTGCGTCTTGCGGCGACATTGTTACCGCGTGCGTTCTCGCGGCCGATTCAATTGGCGGCACAAGAACATTCACGGCGATCGTTAAGAGCAGCCATGCCAGGATGATCGGCACCGCTAGCGTACGGACCATCCGCACGAAGCGCGGGCGGGTGTCGTCCGTGACGTTCATGCGGCCTTCACCAGGCAGAAGGTCTGGGCGTGGTGTCCGCTGGAAGATTGCTCGTCCCGGACATCGCCGTTGACGATGATGCGACACCCTATGCTGTCACTATTCCCTTGAGCTATTACGTTGGCGATGACGGCGGGAATCGTTGTCGTGAGCGTGTAGGTCCAGGGCAGGCTGGTGAAGTTCGCTTCCTCCGGCTGAGCATTCTTGTTCAAATAGCTCACGCTTCCTGCCGTGTCGCTGGGCCCGAAAACCTCGTACGTCACGCGCTTGGGATTGAAGGGCACGATCGCTTCGGCGCTACTGCCCGTCGACGAAAAAATCTGGTCGGAGCCGAAAACGCCGCGCAGCCTATCGACGGCTATGCCACCGATGGCAACTGCCACCACGACAACAAGCGGTATCCAAGCCCGCTTGAGAAAGGTGAACATTGACGTTTCCTTTCGCTGGTGGCCTGGTTCTTCTGGTACGGAGTTTCACGCCCGCGTCGCGGCGTCGAATAGGGCCGTTCGGCCGTGCGGGTAGTGGTCATCGGGCACAAAGACGGCGGCCCGTGGCCTGCCTAAGCGCCAGCGAGCCGACACAACCTCGCTGGTGAAGCCGGTCCGATCAACGGCTGGCATGCCCACCTCCACGTCCGGGTCTCACGGCTCCGGCTTGAGCCCGCAAGCTCAATATATACCATACCCCCTACGGTATTTTGCCGGTTCGGATCATGGCTTCCGATAATGAGGATCTCTCAGTGCTTGGCAGCGAGGTGCGAACCGGGCCGCTGGGTTACGGTTAGCGCCCAGTGTGGACTTGATGCACAGTTTTGGCCGAAAAGCTTGTCACACAGTGCTCTTGGCGGCGCTCTCGAGCAGCCAGCTCAGATACGGGGCGTGGGCCGCCACACACTGTTCTGCGCTGGGGCCATCCCATGCCCCTGCACCGCGCCCAGTAGTCCGCTGAGTTCGTCTGCCGCTGCGGCATATTCGGTGCTCGACGACGACGACGCCGCCGCGGCCGCCGGCAGCGGCCCGGGACCCGGGCCGCTGCTCAGCAATGTCGAGTGCACCTCCGGCGGCAAAGCGATCCAGATCGGGGCGGTCATCGTCGGCGGCCTTAGAGCAGGGACACGAATACCTCTTCGGTGAATCTCGGGTGGTGGGCTGGCGGTGCTTGCCTCCAGTGGTCGGCTCGCAGCATGGTTTGGTTCCCGCCCTGTGTTTTCGCGAGTCTTTGCGCACAGACCACCCATGCGCAACGATGCAGGGATGCGGTGTGACGTTGCGCGTGAGGCGCTTTCTGCGCGATTGGACGGCGAGTGTCCCCAGGTGCTCGCGCAGCAGGTCGATGCCCATCTGGAATCGTGCCGCGGTTGCCGCGCCTGGCTGATCGGTGCCGCCGTGCAGACTCGCCGGCTGGCCTCAATTGAGCCCGGCCAGGGACCGGACCTGGTTGAAAAGATCATGGCAAGCATCAGCGAGGAGTCCACCGCGTATCACCGCTGGATGCGCGCGCTGCGATCGCATTACCGGCGGTGGGCGCTGATAGCTGTCGGTGTATTCCAGGTGGCGATCGCAGCCGCCCAAATCAGCGGAATCGATTTCGGCATGGTGTCGGCCCACATGCACGGGGCGATGTCCGGAGAGCATTTGATGCATGAGTCGACCGCATGGTTGCTGGCATTGGGTCTGGCCATGATCGCCGCCGGCATATGGCCCGTCACCGCGATAGGCGTCGCGGCGATCGCCGGCGTGTATTCGGTGGCGCTGTTGAGTTACGTGGTCGTCGACGCCATCAATGGCGAGGTGACCGCGGCACGTATCGTCAGTCACACGCCTGTGCTGCTGGGCCTGGCGTTCACGTTGCTGGTGGTGCGGGAACGTGCGGGGTCGCGCAGGCCGCGCACCTCCGACGCCGACGCAGATGTCGAGCGCACCGCCCAGCCCGCCGGGTCCCCCTCCGGTCGACGACGCGGGCATCTCTGGCCAATTAACCGGTCGTCTCCGGACCCCATCGCACCATCTACGACAACCAGTCGTAGACTGACCGGGCCCGCGCAACTAAGGTGGTTGGCCATGACCGCGTCAAGCGACGACGAGGCCGTTACCGAGCTCGCCTTGGCAGCTGCACGCGGGAACGCGCGAGCGCTCGAGGCGTTTATCAAAGCCACCCAGCAAGACGTGTGGCGCTTTGTCACCTATCTGTCAGACGTGGGCAACGCCGACGATCTGACCCAAGAGACTTACCTCCGGGCAATCGGCGCCATCGAGCGGTTCTCCGGACGCTCCACCGCCCGAACCTGGCTGCTGGCCATCGCGCGCCGTGTCGTGGCCGATCACATCCGGCACGCCCAATCGCGGCCCCGCACCGCCCCCGGCGCCGATCCCGAACACGTGCTCAACGGCGACCGCCACGCCCGCGGATTCGAAGACCTGGTCGAAGTGACCACGATGATCGCCAGCCTCACCACCGAACAACGGGAAGCCCTGTTGCTCACCCAGCTGCTCGGACTGCCCTACGCCGACGCCGCAGCGGTGTGCGGCTGCCCGGTGGGCACTATCCGATCCCGCGTCGCCCGCGCCCGCGATGCGCTGCTGGCTCACGTGGAACGCGACCACCTCACCGGCTAGTGAAGTCCCGCAACCCATTCGGCGGCCTCTTCGACGGTGCCCACCGCTGTCACGCTTTCGGGTAGCTGCGGGCGCGCGACCATCACCACCGGAATATCCAGCGCGGCAGCGGCATCCAGCTTCGCGCGGGTCATGTCTCCGCCGCTGTTTTTGGTGACCAGCGCGTCGATGCGGTGCTCACGCAACAGCGCGAGTTCGTCGTCGTAGTCGATACGGCCCGCGGGACAGCAGCAGCCGGTGATGGCCCGGCAACAGTGCACTATCGGGCTTGGTGACCGCGCGGATCAAAAACCACGCATCGCTGTCGGCGAAGGCCGTGATGCCGGAGCGGCCGGTGGTGAGAAAAATCCGCGAATAGCGTTGCTGGGCAACGGTTTCTGCCGCCTTACTATCCGATGCCACGACAATGGCGGCGCCGGGATCCCAAGCGGGGCGGGCCAGCACCAGGTGGGGTAATCGTAATTCGCGGCATGCTTCAGCCGCGTGGGCTGTCATGGTTGCCGCAAACGGGTGGGTGGCGTCGACGACGGCGTCGATACATTCGTCTTGCAGCCAGCGCCGTAGCCCGTCGACACCGCCGAACCCGCCAATACGTACCGCGCCGACGGGTAAGGCTGGGTCCGGTACCCGGCCGGCCAACGAGCTGATGATGTCGACGTGCGGGTGCAGTGCTTTCGCCAGCGCGCGGGCCTCACCGGTACCGCCGAGCAGCAATACCCGCATCAGTCGGCCTCCGGCGACGATGCGGGCCGCGGTGGGGGTACTCCCCCAGAGGGAGGTGCCCCCTCCCGCTTGCGGGGGAGTACCCCCACCCGCGTACGGGGGGAAAGCCGGGCAATCAGACTCAGCACGGCTGCGGCGCGCTGCCGAATACAGGTAGCTGTCGGTGAATCCCTCAGCGTCCAGCACATCACCGACGATGATGACGGCGGTCTTGGTGATGTTGGCGTCGTGCATCTGCCCGGCGATGTCGGCGAGCGTGCCGCGCAGCACGGTCTGCTGTGGCCAGCTCGCGAAAGCCACCACCGCGGCAGGCGTTTCGGGTCGATAGCCACCTGCCACCAGCTGCGGGACGACGGCGTCGATCTGGGCGGCGGCCAGGTGCAGGACCAGGGTGGCGCCGGATTGGGCGAGAGTGACCAGCTCTTCACCGGGTGGCATGGGGGTCGACAGCGTCGCTACCCGGGTCAGCGTCACCGTCTGCGCCACCCCGGGAACGGTGAGCTCGCGTCCCAGCGCCGCGGCGGCTGCGGCGAAAGCGGGTACGCCGGGCACGATTTCGTAGCCGATGCCCAGGGCGTCGAGTCGACGGCACTGCTCGGCCAGCGCGCTGTAAAGCGACGGGTCACCGGAGTGCAGCCGCGCTACGTCGTAACCGGCGGCGCTGGCGTCGGCGAGTTCGGTGACGATCTGCTCCAGCGTCAGCGGGCCGGTGTCAATGATTTTCGCGTCGGGCGGGCATAGCGCCAGCAAGTCATCGGGCATGATCGAACCCGCGTATAGGCACACCTGGCATCGACTGAGCAAGCGTTGGCCGCGAACGGTGATCAGGTCGACGGCGCCTGGGCCCGCGCCGATGAAATACACCGTCACTTCGTCACCGCCCACTGGGTGACTGGATACTGCGGGCGCCAACCGGTGAAGCCGCCCAGCGGCTCGCCCTGATAGTGCTGGAAGCGTCGCAGCTGGCCGCCGAGGCGCGAATATGCCTGCGCGAGAAGGGCTTCAGACTCGGCGGTGACTGCGTTGGCTACCAGCCGTCCGGCGGGTGGCAGGTTGTCGAGGCAGGCGTCGAGGAGACCGGGCTGGGTCAAGCCGCCGCCGATGAAGATCGCCGACGGTGCCATGGCGCCGTCGAACGCATCGGGTGCGCCGCCGCGTACGTCGATGGTGACGCCGGAGGCCGCAGCATTGGAACCGACGTTGAGGCGGCGCCGCTCGTCGCGCTCGAACGCCACCGCAGTGCAGCCTCGCCAGCTCAGGCACCACTGGACACTGATGCTGCCTGAGCCTGCGCCGACGTCCCACAACCGTTCCCCCGGCCGCGGTGCCAGCGCCGCCAAGGTCACCGCCCGGATCGCGTGTTTGGTGATCTGCCCGTCGTGGACGAACGCATCATCGGGCAACGGCGACATGCGCTCGTCGGGCAAGTAGCGGACAGCGATCACGTTGAGATCGTCGACGTCCGGGGGCGCATCGTCGGCCCACGCCCGCGCGGTGCCGTCGCGGCGACGTTCGCTTGGGCCGCCGAGTTGTTCGAGCACGCTGACCTCGGAATCGCCACGGCCGTAAGCGTTGAGCAGTACCGCCAGCGCCTTCGGCGTGGACCGGTCGCTCGAGAGCACGATCGCCTGGCCGCCGCGGCGCACCGCGGTGCGCGGCTGCGCGGTGACCAGGCTGATTACCTCGGTGTCGTGGACGTTCCAGCCCATCCGCGCGCACGCCAACGTCACCGATGACACGTGCGGCAGCACCCTCACCCGGTCGGGCCCGTACAGCCGGATCAACGTCCCACCGATGCCGTGCATTAGCGGATCGCCGCTTGCCACCACGTGTATGTCGTCAGCGGCGTCGACGGGCAGTGTTTGCAGGGCCGGCAGCATTGGTGACGGCCACTCCTGGCGGGGCGCCGACACCGTGTCGTCGAGCAGGTCAAGTTGTCGCTTGGATCCGTAAATGACTGTGGCCCTTCGTAATTCAGCGCGCGACGTCTCGGAGAGCCCCGTCACGCCGTCGGCGCCGATACCGACAACAACGATCATCGCGGCATCCGTCGCCACACGAATTGCGGCAGCAGCCGCATCCCGAAGAAGATCGGCCGCAGCGCCCACGGGATCCATACGGTGCGCCGCCCTTTGGCCAGCGCACGTGCGGTCGCGGCGGCCACCTGCTGCGGGGTGCTGGACAGCGGCGCGGGCGTCATGCCCTGCGTCATGCGCCCGATGACGAATCCCGGGCGCGCGATCAGCAACCGCACCCCGGTTCCGTGCAGTGCGTCGGACAACCCGCTGGCGAAGCCGTCCAGACCGGCCTTGGCCGAGCCGTAGACGTAGTTCGCGCGGCGTACCCGAACCCCGGCCACCGAAGAGAACACCACCAGTGATCCCCGGCCGGCGGTTCGCATGGCGGCTGCCAGATGGGTGAGCAGGCTGACCTGGGCGACGTAGTCGGTGTGCACGACGGCCACCGCGTGGGCGGCATCGCTCTCCGCGCGGGCCTGGTCGCCGAGGATCCCGAAGGCAAGCACCGCGGTATCGATGGGGCCGTGATCGGCGATGATCGAGGCGACCAGCGGGCCGTGCGAGGCCAGGTCGTCGGCGTCGAACTCCGTGGTGTGCACCGCCACGGCCCCGGCGGCTTTGAGCGTGGTGACCTGGTCGTCGAGCTGATCGGCTTTCCGTGCGGCCAGCACTACCGTTGCTCCGGGGGCCAGGCGCCGCGCGAGCTCAATGCCGATCTCGCTGCGGCCACCCAGAATTAGAACCGGACCTGCGCCCGTGTCGTCCACAGCTGCGATTATTACCTGCGCTAGCGTGGGCGGTGATGACCACTACCACCACCAGGCTCACCGACGACGCTTTGGCGTTTCTGTCCGAACGTCATCTGGCCATGCTGACCACGCTCCGTGCCGACAACTCACCCCATGTGGTGGCGGTGGGTTTCACCTTCGACCCCAAGACTCATATCGCGCGGGTCATCACCACCGGCGGCTCCCAGAAGGCGGTCAATGCGGACCGTGCCGGGGTGGCGGTTCTCAGCCAGGTCGACGGCGCGCGGTGGCTGTCACTGGAGGGCCGGTCCAAGGTGAACAGCGATGTCGACGCTGTGCGCGATGCCGAGCTGCGCTACGCTCAGCGCTACCGCACCCCGCGGCGCAATCCGCGACGTGTGGTCATCGAGGTCCAGGTGGAGCGGGTGCTGGGGTCCTCGGATCTGCTCGATCGCGGCGGCGATTAACGCGACCCAGATTGGGTCGAAATTACACCCTTCGGCGAACAAACAGCTGCCATAGGCTCCTCGTCGCGCCGCCAAGCTAGTGCTGTGTCCTGGATTTAGCTGACTCTTTCAAGGGCGATGCGTCCGCGTGCGACTTTGGCGAGGATGGATTGGGCGGTCGCTGTCCACACGTAAGGCCGTGGGTCGTCATTGTGTGAGTCGATGTAGTCCTGGATCGAGGCGATCAGGTCGGGAACGGAATGAAATGCCCCGCGCCGCAACGCCTTGTCGGTCAGCTCGCGAAACCACCGTTCCACCAGGTTCAACCAGGATGAGGATGTCGGGGTGAAATGCAGGTGGAACCGCGGATGTTTGTCCAGCCACGTGCGGACGTCTTGGTGTTTGTGGGTGGCGTAGTTGTCGCAGATCAGGTGGATCGCCAGATCTTCGGGCACCTCGCGGTCGATGGTCTTGAGGAACGTCAACCACTCCTGATGCCGGTGGTGCGGCATACATTGTCCGATCACCGTGCCGGTCAACACGTCCAGGGCAGCGAACAGGGTGGTGGTGCCGTGCCGCTTGTAGTCGTGGGTCATCGTCTCGCCTCGCCCCTTGACCATCGGCAGCGATGCCTGCGTGCGGTCCAATGCCTGCACCGAGGACTTCTCGTCGGCGCATAACACGATCGCCTTTTCGGGCGGGTTCATGTACAGCCCGACGACATCGACCAGTTTCTCCTCGAAACGCGGATCGTTGGACAGTTTGAACGTCTTCACCCGATGCGGTTTGAGCCCCCGCGCGTGCCACACCAGCTGCACCGTCGACTTCGACACCCCCGCCGCAGCAGCCATCGTCCTGCAGCTCCAATGGGTTTCACCCTTCGGTCGGTAGTTCTGCGTCAGATCGAGGATCTCATCGATCTTGGATTGCGGGATCGACGGTTTACGGCCACGACCCTTGCGGACCTGACCCAACTTCGCCAAACCTTCCTCGGTGAACCTCTCACGCCAGCTCTTCACCGACGCCGGCGACACCGACAACGACCGCGCGATCGCCGTGTTGGCCACACCATCGGCCGCCATCAGCAGCGCCTTGGCCCGCACCACCTCCCGATGCGCACCTGACTGCGACCGAGCCAACGACTCCAGCACCTCACGTTGTCCTGCCGACATCGCCAACGCAGGCACCGGTTGTCTCATGCCGAAATCATACCCAACCTATAGCCAATTTATTGCAGGACACGCCACTAGCTACAACCAGCTAGCAGCACAATTCACTCATCAACACCGCGGCCATGGCGGGGCCCCGAAGCAGAGTCACTCCCCTGCGGCCAGCGTGATGCGATGCCGCCCCGGTGACACCGCCACGGTCGGCCCGCTCGGCTGGCCGTCGAGTTGCACCTCAATCCCGGCGGGTAGCGCGCCAAGGGTGATCTGCGCAGCTGTATCGGTGGCCACCGTGATCGTCGACGACGGCAGCGAGGCCAGCCCGGCACGCTGGATATCCACCGTAAGGCTGGCAACCCCGGTGAGGCGCAGTGTCAGATACGGCAACGCGCTGACGGGCGGACCCACCCGCCAGTCCAGCTCGCTGTACAACCCGGGGGTCGGGTCGAAGTGTGGGACGAAGCCGCGATGATGCCGAACGGTGTGCGTCGGGTCCGGCCGGGCATACGAACGCGCGTCGACTTCTGCGATGGCCCCGCGCCGCGCCGCCACCCCGGGGTCTGCGGTCAGCTCCGACAACCACCACACCTGATGCGGCCCGATACCCAGGTCGGCCCGCACCAGTTGGGGATACCACGCGAACGTGATGTGTCCCGGATCAGCTTGACGCAGAGCGGTTCCCATGTGCTCGATCGGATCCTCGAACTTGTCCTGAAACACCCAGGCGATGTGATCCTCGAGCGGGTAAACGGTGAACCGGTGGCGGTAGCCCAGCCGATCGAGTTCAAGCACCTGCTCGGCGGCCGAGGCGAATGGCACCAGCTCGTCGACCAGCCCGTGGGCGATGACGTACGGAAGCCAGCGGGCGTTCACCAGCAGCTTCCAGGTGTCGCCCTCGCGCGCACAGTGCGAGTCGGGGTCGAGGTCGGCCGGAAGGTCGACGTCAGGAAGCAGCCGCACGCCGCACGCCGGCGGGCCGGCCAGCACGACCGCCTGCGAAAACACCTCCGGGTAGGCCAATCCCAGCTTGTAGGCTGCATAACCGCCCATCGAATAACCCGAGATCACCGTGCGGTTGCGGTCGGTGCCCAGCTGTTCGGCCACCCGCGCCCACACTTCCCAGACGTCGAGCTCGCCCTCGTCGAAATACCAGGTCGACGGACCCCGGGCCAGCGGCGTGACCACCACCGAGTCGCGGCCCTCGCACACTTCGTGCAACAGGCGCGGGTCGATCGCGGCGAACTGGCTCTGCCCGAGCGCAAGCGAATGCAGCAGCAGGGTCAACGGCAGCGCGCGACCCGGCTTAAAGCTGGACGGCAGGCAAACCGAATAGGGCTGGACCCGCCCGAGGAACTGCGGCTTGGTGCTCAAAATATCGTCGGCGGCGACGCCTTGTCCCAGCTCGACCGAGGACACGTACCACCGCGTCGACGGGCCGGTGATAACCGGGTCGGGAGTAGTCTCGCGAGCCGCAAGCTGGTCCCACGGCACCGTCACCGCGAACTCGGACACGTCGCCGCCGGTTAGGGCGGCGGCCTGGGCCGCATCGGACCAGAAGTTCAGATGCGGCGGCTCCTGCTCGTTGGTGCGAAACGCGATGTTGTAGACGTTGGGTTGCCCGGGCAGCGCACCACGCTCGGCGGGCACGTCGGCGAACCCGTCGCCCGAGGCGTTGGCCAGGCCCGCGGCCAGCCGGACTGTCCAGCTATCGGCGGGTTCCACCAACGACCGCGGAACCTGCGCCACAAACGACCGCGATCCCATGTCGACGCTGTGCTCGACCGGCGTCGTGACCTGCGTCGTCAGGTCGATCAGCGCAGCGCTGCTCCCCGAGACCAGCAGAGCCAGGTCAATGCCCGCCGAGCGCACGCCGGCCCCGGCCGGCCACTCGTCTGGCCCAACGCGGCCGGGGTCGGTGTCGAAGGTGAACAGCGCAATGGGCACCGAGGCGTCCAACAGTGTGTTCCAGTCGATCCGCCACCACGTGTGCGTCTCGGTGAGCCCGATGGCGACACGGAAGATGTCGGCGCCGTTGCGGGCCGCGGGGCCGTCGGGATAGACGTAAGTGCCGCGCGGCGGCGCCTGAATCTTCAGGTCTCCGACCGGAACGCCCGTCGCGCCATGGTCGTCGTAGAGGAAGTCGGTCCAGAACAGGGCACCGCCGGCCACCCGGCCCGCGCCGCAGGTACGCGGAAACTCCTCACCGAACGGCCATCCCGACGGTGCGGGAAGCTGCGGCTCCGGCCGCCGCGCCGCACGCGGCACGCCCTCGGGCATCCCGTCGACCACGACGAGCTCGGCCGGTGGCGCCGGTGCGGGTGGGGTGGGGTGCACCACCGCGTCGGCGATATGACGGGCGATGCGAATCGGAAGCAGTGTGAGGTCCAGGATCGTCGACACCCCGCCTAATCTACGCGCCGAGGGTGTCATGCCGGTTAAGCCACGGGTACCACGATCAGTTCGTGCGGCGAGTTGTTGACGGCGACCGCACCGTCCTCGGTCACGACGACGATGTCCTCGACTCGAGCACCCCAACGGCCCGGGAAGTAGATACCGGGCTCAATGGAAAATGCCATGCCCGCAACCAAAGTCAGATCATTGCCGGCGACGATGTAGGGCTCTTCATGAACCGACAGCCCGATACCGTGCCCGGTGCGGTGCACGAAAAACTCCGCGAGTCCGGACTCGGCCAGCACACCGCGGGCGGCGGCGTCGACCTGCTCGGCGGTCACGCCCGGACGGACCGCATCAAACGCCGCGCGCTGGGCCCGTTGCAGTACCGAATACTGTTGGACCACATCGGGTCTGGGGTCGCCGATGCTGTAGGTGCGCGTCGAGTCGGAGTGGTATCCAGGCTCGTAGGCGCCGCCGATGTCGACGACGACGATGTCACCAACCTGCAGTTCTCGATCAGAATAGCCATGGTGCGGGTCGGCGCCGTGTGGGCCGGAGCCGACGATGATGAACGCCACCTCCGAATGCCCCTCGGCGACAATCGCTTCGGCGATGTCGGCGGCGACGTCGGCCTCGGTGCGGCCTGGGAGCAGAAACTCCGGCACTCGGGCATGCACCCGATCGATGGCTGCACCGGCCTTGCGCAACGCGTCGATCTCGCATTCCTCCTTGACCATCCGCAGCTTGCGCAACACATCGGTGGCCAGGATCGGCAGCACGCCGAGCACACCGGCCAGCGGCAGCAGGTGCAGCGCCGGCATGGAATCGGTGACGGCAGTCGCAGCAGGGGCTCCGCCCAAAGCGGCACTCACCAGTTGGTACGGATCGTCGCCGTCGACCCAGTCCCGCACCGCCAGGCCCAGTTCCGCAATGGCTGACCCCTTCAGCGAGGCCAGCTCCAGCCGCGGCACCACGACCGTCGGGTCACTGGACGCCGGCAACACCAGCGCGGTGAGCCGCTCGAACGTCTGGGCGCGCGAGCCGACCAGGTAACGCAGGTCGTAGCCCGGGTTGATCACCAGGCCGTTCAGACCGGCGTCGGCGGTCGCGGCGGCCGCCGCTGCCAGCCGGCGGGCATACACGCCTGCGTCGAATCGGTGAGAATCCATGGCAGCCAGGCTAACCGCGCCGCCGGCGGCGCTGGCAGGATAGCCGGCATGCCCGCACCCCTGTTGCTGCTCGACGGCGCCAGCATGTGGTTCCGGTCGTACTTCGGGGTGCCGTCGTCGATCACCGCTCCGGACGGTCGGCCGGTCAACGCCGTCCGCGGATTCATCGACTCGGTGGCCGTGGTGATCACCCAGCAGCGGCCCAGCCGACTGGTGGTGTGCCTCGACCTGGACTGGCGGCCGCAGTTCCGGGTGGACCTCATCCCGTCCTACAAGGCACACCGGGTGGCTGAACCGGAGCCGGACGGCCAGCCTGGCATCGAGGACGTACCCGATGAACTGACGCCCCAGATCGACATGATCATGGAATTGCTGGACGCATTCGGCATCCCGACGGCGGGCGCAGCGGGTTTCGAGGCCGACGACGTGCTGGGCACGTTGGCGGCGCGGGAGCGCAGTAACCCGGTCGTTGTGGTCAGCGGAGACCGCGACCTGCTGCAGGTGGTGTCTGACGATCCCATTCCGGTTCGAGTGCTCTACCTGGGCCGCGGGCTGGCCAAAGCCACCTTGTTCGGGCCCGCCGAGGTGGCCGAACGCTTTTGCGTGCCGGTGGATCGGGCCGGGCCGGCCTACGCCGAGCTCGCGCTGCTACGCGGCGACCCGTCCGACGGACTGCCGGGCGTACCGGGCGTCGGTGAGAAGACGGCAGCCACCCTGCTGGCCCAGCACGGCTCACTGGATCAGATCCTGGCCGCCGCGCACGACCCGAAATCCAAGATGGCCAAGGGTTTGCGGTCGAAACTGCTGGCCGCGACCGATTACATCGAAGCCGCGGGCGCAGTCGTGCGGGTAGCCACCGACGCGCCGGTCACGCTGTCGACGCCCACCGACGCGCTACCGCTGGTGGCCGCCGACCCGGAACGCACCGCTGCGCTGGCGACCGAACTCGGCGTCGCGTCGTCGATTGCCCGCTTGCAAAAAGCGCTCGACACGCTGCCCGCGTGACTGCGCCCACCGACGATGCGCGCCGCCGCACGGCGGCGTGTGGGGGTACCCCCCAGAGGGTGGGGGGCACTCCCCTGCGAAGCGGGGACCCCACCCGCTTGCGGTGGCGTGGGGGCACCCCCAGCCGCAAAGCGGCGAGGGGGCGGGGCAAGGCGGGCAATCAGGCTGGCTATTGCGGCCGGCCGACCTCGTAGGTGCCCTTGTTGTCCTGGAAGGTCACTGTCACGTGCTTCTGGGCGCCGTCGATGCTGACGCTGCAGTCGAAGGTGGCGCCCTTCTTGACAGTGGGGTTGGTGCCGTTGTTGCATTTGACGTCTTTGACGTTCTTGGCGCCGTAGCCGTTGGTCTCGTCGGCGAGGATCTGCTGCACACCGGCCTGAGCCTTGTTGACGTCCAGTTTGGTGGTGACGAAAAACCCGGGCTGCCAGAAACCGAGCACCAGCACGGCCGCGATGAGGAGGAAGCCGATCACGCCGGCCACGCCGCCGATCAGCGCAACCGAGCGCTTCTTGGCCGGTTGTTCGTAGGGCGGGTACTGCTGCGGGTACTGGCCGGGCTGACCGTATTGGCCAGGCTGGCCGTACTGGCCCGGCTGACCGTACTGCCCCGGCTGACCGTACTGGCCAGGTTGCCCGTATTGACCGGGCTGGCCGTACTGCCCCGGCTGAGCGTACTGACCGGGCTGGCCGTACTGGCCGGGCTGCGCACCAAACTGCTCGGGTTGCCCGTAGCCAGGCTGCTGGGGGTACTGCTGCGGGTATGCCTGCTCAGCCGGCTGTTGATACTGCGGATACTCAGTGGGCGGCGTATACGCCGGCGCCTGCCACGTCGCCTCCTGGTGCGGCTGCTGTTGCCAGGGCGACCCCACCTGGGTTGGTTCCGAGGACCGATCGCCACTCTCGCCGGGCGGTTGCCACTGCTGGTCCGATCCGTGCGGTCCGCTCATCGTTTCTCCTCAGTCCCCTTGTGTCCTGGCCGGAACGGGTCGGCGTTCTCATCCCGGATCCAACCGTAGCTCGGCCCTAGCCTACCCGGCGTCAACTGCGACGACGCCGCGCCGAACGTCATTGATAGCGCGCTTGGCGGTGGCCCGCAGCTCAGCATCCGGGGCGGCGTTGCGAATCTGGTCCAACAGGTCGAGCACCTGGCGGCACCACCGCACGAAATCCCCTGCCAACAATGGCGAACCGGTGCCGGTCGCGTCGGCAACGGCCAGCGCCGCGGCCAGATCTCCGGTCCGGGCCCAGCGGTAAATGACGTTGACAAAGCCGTCATCGGGTTCACGACTCGGGGCGATCCGGTGCGTCTGCTCATCGGCACGCAACGCAGTGGACAGCCTCGACGTCTGCTGCAGCGCCTGCCGTAATCGCTGGGTGGGCGCCTCGGCGGCAAATACGGCACTGGGGCCATCACCGCCCCGAGACTCGTAGAGCACCGCCGAGACCACCGCCGCCAACTCGGCCGGTTTCAAGCCCGCCCACGCGCCGGTGCGCAGGCATTCGGCGACCAACAGGTCGCTCTCGCTGTAGATGCGGGCCAGCAACCGACCGTCGTCGGTGACGTGGGGATGAGTGGCCGAGCCTTGGATGAAGCCGCGCTCGGTGAGCAGCCCGACGATCCGGTCGAACGTCCGGGCCAGCGAGTTGGTAGCCGCGGCCACCTTCTTCTCCAGCTGCGCGTTGTCCCGTTCGATGCGCAGGTAGCGCTCGGCCTGGCGGATCTGGGACTCGAGGCCGGGGCTGTTGTGTGCGGGATGCCGGCGCAACTGCGCCCGCAACGACGCCAGCTCCGGATCGTGGAACTCGCCATCCTTTTCACCGCGGCCGGTACGACGCGTGGCCGGAATAGCCAGCCCGGCGGCGGCCGATCGCAGTGCCGAGGCCAGATCACGCCGGACTCGCGGCTGGCGGTGTTCAACCCGCTTGGGCAATGACATCGAACCGACCGGCGCCGACGCGCCCGAATAGTCCGCCGACGAAATCCGCCCCGCCCATCGGTGTTCGGTGAGCACCAACGGGCGCGGGTCCGAGCTGTCGCGGGCCGACTCGAGCACCACCGCCAGCCCGCCGCGCCGGCCGTGGGTGATGGTGATGATGTCGCCTCGACGCAGCGCGGCCAGCGCGTCACTGGCCGCTTGCCGTCGTTGCAGCCGGGACGCGCGGGACTGGGCGCGCTCCATCTCGGAAATCCGCGCGCGCAGCCGGGCGTAGTCGAGGATCGGCGCCTCCGGCCCACCCAGTTCGGCGGCGATCTCGTCGAGCATCCTCCTGCCCCGCTCGATACCACGGACCAGGCCGACGACGGATCGATCGGCTTGATACTGGGCGAACGACTGCTCCAGCAGCTGGTGCGCCTGCTCAGGGCCCATCCGGTGCACCAGGTTGATCGTCATGTTGTACGACGGAGCGAACGAACTTCGCAGCGGGAAGGTGCGGGTGGAGGCCAGGCCGGCCACCGCGGACGGTTCGGAGGTCTCTTCGCCGGGATGCCAGAGCACCACCGCGTGACCCTCGACATCGATGCCGCGCCTGCCGGCGCGCCCGGTCAGCTGGGTGTACTCCCCCGGGGTCAGCGGCACGTGCTGCTCGCCGTTGAACTTCACCAGCCGCTCAAGGACCACCGTGCGTGCGGGCATATTGATGCCCAGCGCCAAGGTTTCAGTGGCGAACACCGCCTTCACCAGGCCGGCGGCAAACAGCTCCTCAACCGTGTGCCGGAACGCCGGCAACATCCCGGCGTGGTGGGCCGCCAAACCGCGCATCAGGCCCTCCCGCCATTCGTAGTAGCCGAGCACCGCCAGGTCGGAGTCCGCGAGATCACCGCACCGGTGGTCGATCACCTCGGCGATCTGGGCGCGCTCCTCCTCGGTGGTCAGCCGCAGCGGCGAGCGCAGGCACTGGCTGACCGCGGCGTCACAACCGGCCCGGGAGAACACGAACGTGATCGCCGGCAACAGCCCTTCAGAGTCCAGGATCGCGATCACCTCCGGCCTCGCGGGCGGCCGATAGAAGCGCGGCGGGCCCGGCCGTCCCGCACCGCGTCGGCGCGGCTGCCAGTCCGCCATCCGGTCCGCCTCGCGCCGATGTGCGATGTGGCGCAGCAGTTCCGGGTCGACTCGCGGCTCGCGACTGGTGCCAGATTGATCGTGGGCGTAGTCGAACAGGTCAAAGAGGCGCTTGCCCACCAAGACGTGTTGCCACAGCGGAACCGGCCGGTGCTCGTCGACCACCACCGTCGTGTCGCCCCGCACGGTCTGGATCCAGCCACCGAATTCCTCAGCGTTGCTCACCGTCGCCGACAGGCTGACCACCCGCACCTCGTCGGGCAGATGCAGGATGACCTCCTCCCACACCGGACCCCGCATCCGGTCTGCCAGAAAATGCACCTCGTCCATCACCACGTAGGAAAGTCCTTGTAGCGCAGGCGAATCGGCGTAGAGCATGTTGCGCAGCACTTCGGTGGTCATCACCACCACAGGAGCATCGGCGTTCACCGACATATCGCCGGTCAGCAGCCCGATCCGGTCGCGGCCGTAGCGCACCGTCAGGTCGGTGTGCTTCTGGTTGCTCAGCGCCTTGAGCGGCGTGGTGTAAAAGCACTTCCCGCCGGCCGCCAGCGCCAGGTGCACGGCGAATTCGCCGACCACTGTTTTGCCGGCGCCGGTCGGGGCGCACACCAGCACGCCGTGACCTCGTTCCAGCGCCGCACAGGCCCGCTGCTGAAAGTCGTCGAGCGAAAAGGGCAGTTCCGCGGTGAACCGGGCCAGCTCGGCCAGCTCGGTCACGCCGCCGCCGTGCGGCACCGATGTCTAGGTGACATCGTCATGTTGGCCGGCGGTGAATGACGGTTCCGGTATCGGCGAGGGCGGCTCGATGACCGACGCTTCGTCGTCGGGGATCTGGGCTTGGGCTTCGCGCTTGGCTTTCCGCTTGTCGTGCAGTCGGGCGATCTGAATGGCGAACTCGAGGAGCACCGACAGCGCTACCCCCAGTGCCGTCATCGAGAACGGATCGGATCCGGGCGTGAACATCGCTGCGAATACGAACATCGAAAAGATCAGACCACGCCGCCACGACTTGAGCCGCTGGTATGTCAGCAGGCCGGCCATGTTGAGCATGACGATCAGCAAGGGGAATTCGAAGCTGACCCCGAACACCACCAGCAGATTGATCAGGAAGCCGAAATACCGGTCCCCGGACAGCGCGGTCACCTGCACGTCGCTGCCGACGGTCAACAAAAAGCCCAGCGCCTTGGACAGCACAAAGTAGGCCAGCACGGCGCCGGCGACGAACAGCATCGCGGCGGGGATCACGAACGCGATCGCGAAGTGGCGCTCCTTTTGGTAGAGCCCGGGCGTGATGAACGCCCAGAGCTGGTAGAACCACACCGGACAGGCCAGCACGATCCCGGCCGTCATCCCGACCTTGAGCCGCAACATGAATTGATCGAACGGCGCTGTGGCCAGCAACCGGCACTGTCCGTCGGCGCTGATATTCGCCCGCGACGACTGCGGCAGGGAACAGTAGGGATGGCGCAGCCACTCGCCGAGGCTTTCCAGCCCGAAGATCGAATGCGAGTACCAGACGAACCCGAAGATCGTGGTGATCAGGATCGCAGCCAGGGAGATCAGCAGCCGAGTGCGCAGCTCACTCAGGTGGTCGACCAGCGACATCGTCGCATCGGGATTGGTGCGGCTGCGCCGCTGGCGAGGGTTGAGCCGCTTCAGCAAGCCAGCGGTGCGCGCTGAAACCTTGGAAACGTTCACGACGCTCGGTCAGTGGCGCTCGGGCACCGCGACGGTGACGCCGGGCTAAGCCGGGCGTGCTTCGGTGTGACCCTGCTCGGTAGTCGCCGGAGGCTCAACTCGCTGCGACTGCACGGGCTGGGGGGTTGCCGCGGGGGTGGCGGGGCTGTCAATGGAAGGCGCTTCCGCTTTGTTCTCGGTCTGCATTTCACGGAGCTCAGACTTGAAGATGCGCATCGACTTGCCCAACGAGCGCGCCGCATCGGGGAGCTTCTTGGCACCGAACAGCAGGATCACTACGACAGCGAGGATCGCCCAGTGCCACGGACTAAGACTGCCCACTTTGATTACCTCCAGACGTCCACCCGATGCTACCGCAGCACAGCCGAGTGCCGGTGTGCCCGCGCCGCGGCGCGGTACACCGTCAGCAGCGTTGGGCCTGGTAGGCCGCCAAAGCGACCACGGCGGCATCCCGTACTCGCAGCGCGAGCGACTCCGGTTCGAGCAGCTGCACAGCCGACCCAAAGCCCAGCACCAGGCGCGTCATCCAATCGTCGGAGGCATAGGTCATGACGGCCTCACACGATCCGTCCGGCAGCGCGCGCACCTCCCGCATCGGGTAGTACTCGAGCATCCACGACGCCGAAGGCGCCACCCGTAGCTTGGCCGACGGCAGCGACGGATCGCCGTCGAACAGCGACGTATCCGGCGGCGCCTTCAGCGCTGGTTCGGGCGGAGCGGCCGGCTCGCCGAGTTCGGTGGCGTCCACGATCCGGTCGAAGCGGAACAGCCGAACCCCTTCGGCTTCGCGTGACCAGGCCTCCAAGTAGCTCTGGCCGCCAATCAGCAACACCCGAATGGGGTCGACGATCCGGCTGGTCAGGGTGTCGTGCGACGCGGCGTAGTAGTCGATGGCCAGTGCGTGTTTGTACTGCACCGCTGTGCGCACCGCGGCCGCGGCACGGCTTTCGACGGGCGCGGGCTCGTCGACGGAAGCCACCGAACCTGTGGCGTCCTGCCCGACGGCGCCGGCGGCGGCTTCGATCTTGGCGATCGCGCTGCGCGCCGCTTCCGGATCGACCACGCCCGGAATATCGGCCAGCGCCCGCAGCGCCACCAGCAGGCCAGTGGCCTCCGGCGACGTGAGCTTGAGCGGCCGGTCGATGCCCGCCGAGAACGTCACCTCGATGGTGTCGCCAGAGAACTCGAAATCGATGAGATCACCCGGGTAGTAGCCGGGAAGACCGCACATCCACAGCTGGTTGAGGTCCTCCTCCAGCTGTTTGACGGACACCCCGAGGTCGGCCGCGGCCTCAGCCCGGGTGATCCGCGGGTTGGCCTGGAAATACGGCACCATGTTCAGCAGCCGGACCAGCCGGGTGGACACCGGTGTCATGAGCGCCGCTTCCCCCACACGTGGGAGGTGCCCCCACCCCCGCAAGCGGGTGGGGGTACTCCCCTGCAGAACGGGGACCCCACCCACTCGTGGGGGCGTGCCCCCACTCCCCCGCAAGCGGGCGGTACCCCCACATCGCTCCGTCCCCCGCAAGCGGGCGGTGCCCCCACTGCATCGTCGCCGGCGCAGGTCATGCCGACACTCCCCCGCAAGCGGGTGGTTCCCCCACCCCCAAACCTGGCTGGCCCGCTTGGGCGCGCAACCGGGCCAGCACATCATCGCGCAGGGACTGCGGCTCTAGCACGACGGCGTCTGCCCCGTAGCCGGTGATGTCGCGCGCCAGCCGGTCGGTGGATCCGATGTCGAGTTCGATCACCTCGCCGTCGCGGCCGCCCAGTTGCCGCGTGGCTATCGACCTTCCGGCACGCCGCAGCGCGGTGGCCCGTCCGTCGGCGACCCACACCCGGGCCTGCCCGCCAGTCGGTACCTCAGTGACCTTGTCAGTCACGATCCTGCGCAGGTCCACATCGTCGGGCACGGTGATCGCGCCGGCCGGACCGATCGGCGTGACCTCGGCACCGATCCGCGAGAGCCGGAAGATGCGGGTGTCGTCGCGATCGCGGTCGTGGCCCACCAGATACCAGCGGCCCTTCTCGGTGACCACTCCCCACGGCTCGACGGTGCGCGTGCTGTAAGGCTCGGCCCGCGATGGCCGGTGCGGGAACTGCACCGCCTGCCGGGAATCGATGGCGGACAACAGAATGCCCAGAACATCCTCCGACCCGCGCAGACCCGGCACACCAGCCGGAGAGGCGATGGCCACCGGGGCGTCTGGGTCGACGTCCACTCCGGCGGCGCGCAGCTTGAGCAATGCGCCCTGGGTCGCGGTGATCAGTTCGGGCGACTCCCACAGCTGGGTGGCGACGGCTACTGCGGCTGCTTCGTCTGGAGTCAGCTCAACCGGGGGCAGTGAGTAGGCGTCGCGGTTGATCCGGTAGCCCTCGCCTGCGTCCAAGGCCGACACCCTGCCGACCTCGAGGGGGATGCCGAGGTCGCGCAACTCGTTCTTGTCGCGCTCGAACATCCTGGAGAACGCCTCCGCGCTGGGGCTGTCCGAATAACCCGCCACGCTGGACCTGATCTTTTCAGCGGTGATGTAGCCGCGGGTGGACAACAGGGCAATGACCAGGTTTACCAGCCGTTCGACTTTCGAGGTCGCCATTTACCCCAGCCTAGATCGGTCGGCTGGCCGGCGTCTCCCGCCACGCACGCGGCCTCGCTACATGCTGGCGATCAGTCGCTTGACCCGCTCGTCGACCGCTCGGAATGGGTCTTTGCACAGCACCGTGCGCTGCGCCTGATCGTTGAGCTTGAGGTGCACCCAGTCAACGGTGAAGTCGCGCCCTGCCGCCTGAGCGGCGCTGATGAACTCGCCACGCAGCCTGGCGCGGGTGGTCTGCGGCGGATGGTCGACGGCCTCCGCGATGTCCTCGTCGGTAGTCACGCGCGCCGCAAGACCCTTGCGCTGCAGCAGATCGAAGACACCACGCCCGCGCTTGATGTCGTGGTAGGCCAGATCCAGCTGGGCGATCTTCGGGTCGGACAGCTCCATGTTGTAGCGGTCCTGGTAGCGCTGGAACAGCTTGCGCTTGATCACCCAGTCGATCTCGGTGTCCACCTTGGCGAAATCCTGGCTCTCGACGGCATCGAGCTGACGGCCCCATAGGTCGACGACCTGCTCGATCTGCGCGTTGGGCTCGCGGATCTGCAGATGCTCGACGGCGCGGCTGTAGTACTCGCGCTGAATGTCCAGCGCGCTGGCCTGACGCCCGCCCGCCAGCCGCACCGGCCGGCGACCTGTGATGTCGTGGCTGACCTCGCGGATGGCGCGGATGGGGTTGTCCAGCGAGAAGTCGCGAAATGCAACACCGGCCTCGATCATCTCCAGCACGAGCGCCGCGGTGCCCACCTTGAGCATGGTGGTCGTCTCGCACATGTTGGAGTCGCCGACGATGACGTGCAGCCGCCGGTACTTCTCGGCGTCGGCGTGCGGCTCGTCGCGGGTGTTGATGATCGGCCGGCTGCGAGTGGTGGCCGACGAGACGCCCTCCCAAATGTGCTCGGCACGTTGGGAAAGACAGAACGTCGCGGCCTTGGGGGTCTGCAGCACCTTGCCGGCCCCGCAGATCAGCTGGCGAGTGACCAGAAACGGAAGCAGCACATCGGAGATCCGGGAGAACTCGCCGGCCCGCACGATCAGGTAGTTCTCGTGGCAGCCGTAGGAGTTGCCCGCCGAATCGGTGTTGTTCTTGAACAGGTAGATGTCGCCACCGATGCCCTCATCGGCGAGCCGCTGCTCGGCGTCGACCAGCAGGTCTTCCAGCACCCATTCGCCGGCCCGGTCGTGGGTGACCAGCTGCACCAGGCTGTCGCATTCGGCGGTGGCGTACTCGGGGTGGCTGCCCACGTCGAGATAGAGGCGGGCGCCGTTGCGCAAGAAAACGTTGGAGCTGCGCCCCCATGACACCACCCGGCGGAACAGGTAGCGGGCCACCTCGTCCGGGGACAGGCGGCGATGGCCGTGGAATGTGCAGGTGACACCGAACTCGGTCTCGATGCCCATAATTCGCCGCTGCACGTAATTGAGGGTACTGGTTGTCTGACCGGGAGGGTGAGCAAGCCGCGCCTACAGATCTCATTGAGGGTTTGCGTAGCGCTGTAGCGGAGCCGCCGGGTTGGTCGAGCAACTGCCCGCCGGTGCCGACAGCCCGCCAGCAACTGTCGTCGCACGCCAGCCGCCCCACGACCGTGGCCATGCAGTAGCTCATCAGCACCTCTGACACCACCAGCCCCACCGACACCGTTGGCGATGCCGGCCCCTCTGGCACTCCCAGCCCCGCCGTCACCGCCGGGAATGCGTGGTTTGTCGGGTGTTCTGCTGGTAGCGAACGCGTGGCCGCCGAGCGATACGGCCGGGCCTAGTCCGTGGATTCGCCGTCAGAGTCCGACGCTTTGCCGTCAGAGTCCGACGCTTTGCCGTCAGAGTCCGACGCTTTGCCGTCAGAGTTTGACGCTTTGCCGTCAGAGTCCGACGCTTTGCCGTCAGATTCCGAGACCGTGGAATCGGTTTCCTGCAGCAGGGTTTCCAGAGTAGAGCGGTTGATCCGCCGAAACGCCCGCCGCGGCCGGTTGGCATCCAGGATGGCCACCTCCAGGCTGGCCACACCGAGGGCGGGCTGATCGCCGCCCGCGGCTTCGGCACTGCCCGCCCGCAGCGCCTCCACCGCGATGTGCAAAGCATCGTGCAGGTCGGCGTTCTCGGCGTAGGACTCCTTGAGCGCGGTGGCGATCGGCTCGGTGGTGCCGCCCATCACCACAAAGTGCGGCTCGTCGGCGATCGACCCGTCGTAGGTGATCCGGTACAGCTCAGGCGGTTTCGTCTCGCCGTAGTGCGCGACCTCGGCGACACACAACTCGACCTCGTACGGTTTGGCCTGCTCGGTGAAGATGGTGCCGAGCGTCTGTGCGTAAACGTTGGCCAGCTGCCGGCCGGTGACGTCGCGGCGGTCGTAGGCGTAGCCGCGGGTGTCGGCGAACTGGATTCCGCCGCGGCGCAAATTGTCGAATTCGTTGAACTTGCCCGCGGCCGCAAAGCCCACGCGATCGTAGAGTTCGCTGATCTTCTGCAGTGAGCGCGACGGGTTCTCCGCGACGAACAGCACACCACCGGCATAAGCCAGCGCCACCACGCTTTTGCCCCGCGCGATGCCCTTGCGCGCGAGCTCGCTGCGCTCGCGCATCGCCTGCTCAGGCGAGATGAAATACGGGAAGCTCACTTCTCACCCCGCGGCTCGCCGTCGGAACCGAAAGTGTCTGCGCGCGAGCGGCTTTCGATCACTTCCCGGGCCAGTTCGGCGATGCGGCTCTCCGGCACGTCGGCCGCCCCCTCGGCGCTGATGGTGACCGCCGTCGGGTAGATGCCGCGGACCAGATCCGGTCCGCCGGTAGCGGAATCGTCGTCGGCGGCGTCGTAGAGCGCCTCCACGGCTACCCGCAGCGCGGAATCGGCATCGGTGACCTGCGAGTACAACTTCTTCATCGACGACTTGGCGAAGATCGACCCCGACCCCACCGACTGGTAGCCCTCTTCCTCGAAGTTCCAGCCGCCGGCGGCGTCGAAAGTGACGATGCGGCCCGCGCTTTCCGGGTCGGATGCATGGATGTCGTAGCCCGCCAGCAGCGGCAGTGCCACCAGCCCTTGCATGGCGGCAGCCAGGTTGCCGCGCACCATGATCGCGAGCCGGTTGACTTTGCCGGCAAAAGTGAGCGGCACGCCTTCGAGCTTCTCGTAGTGCTCGAGCTCCACCGCGTAAAGCCGGGCGAACTCGACGGCGACGGCGGCGGTACCCGCGATGCCGGTCGCGGTGTAGTCGTCGGTGATGTACACCTTCTTCACATCGCGGCCCGCGATCATGTTGCCCTGCGTTGAGCGCCGGTCCCCGGCGATGACGACACCGCCGGGGTATTTCAGCGCGACGATGGTGGTGCCGTGCGGCAGGTGTCCACCGGCGCCGCCCGGTGCTACGCCGCCGCTAGTGACCGTCGGTAACAGTTCCGGCGCCTGTCGGCGCAGGAAGTCAGCGAACGAGGACAGGTCAACAGCGGTAGCGGGAACTCCGGAAATTGCTGAGTTGGTGGCCAGGCGATAACCAAACGGCCAGGTCACTGTCCGCCCTTTTGGACGTACGCCCGGACGAAGTCCTCGGCGTTCTCCTCAAGGACGTCGTCAATCTCGTCGAGCAGATCGTCGGTCTCCTCGGCTAGCTTCTCGCGGCGCTCTTGGCCAGCGGCCGCCGTGCCGGCGAAGTCGTCTTCATCGCCGCCGCCACCGCCACGCTTGGTCTGCTCCTGCGCCATCGCCGCCTCCTACTTCGTCAATCGGCCGCGTCCCACGCCCGCTGGTCTTTCTCTACCCTACCGGTCAACTCCGACGTTTCCCGGCCTAACAACGATTAGCTGGTCAGTTGTTCCACCAGTTCGACGGCGCTACCCACCGAGTCCAGCAATGCTCCGACGTGCGCCTTACTGCCCCGCAGCGGCTCCAGCGTGGGGATACGAACCAGCGAATCGCCACCCAGGTCGAAAATCACCGAGTCCCAGCTGGCCGCGGCGATGTCGGCCCCGAACCTGCGCAGGCATTCGCCGCGGAAGTAGGCGCGAGTGTCCGTCGGCGGGTTGTCCACCGCGTTGAGCACCTGATGTTCGTTAACCAGACGCTTCATCGAGCCGCGTGCGACCAGCCGGTTGTACAGGCCCTTGTCCAGCCGGACATCGGAATATTGCAGGTCGACGAGGTGCAGCCGAGGCGCCGACCAGCTGAGGTTCTCCCGCTGCCGGAACCCCTCGAGCAGTCGCAGCTTGGCCGGCCAGTCCAGCAGTTCAGCGCAGTCCATCGGGTCGCGTTCGAGCTGATCGAGCACGTGTGCCCAGCTCTGAACGATGTCGGCCGCGCGGGGGTCGGGGTCGCGACTGTCGACCAGCTTTGCCACCCGGTCGAGGTAGATCCGTTGCAGCGCAAGGCCGGTCAATTCGCGACCGTCAGCCAGTGCTACGGCGACCCGTAGCGACGGATCGCGGCTGATGGCATGCACGGCATGCACCGGCCGGGCCAGCGTCAGATCGGTCAGGTCTATCCCGTGCGCCGGGCCTTCTTCGATCAAATCGAGCACCAGCGCGGTGGTGCCCAGCTTGAGGTAGGTCGACGTCTCGGCAAGGTTGGCATCGCCGATGATCACGTGCAGCCGGCGATACCGGTCGGCGTCGGCGTGCGGTTCGTCGCGAGTGTTGATGATGCCGCGTTTCAGCGTCGTCTCCAGCCCGACCTCGACCTCGATGTAATCCGAGCGCTGAGACAGCTGAAAGCCGGGCTCGTCACCGGAAGGCCCGATGCCGACCCGGCCGGAGCCGGTAACCACCTGCCGGGACACCAGGAACGGGGTCAGTCCGGCGATGATGGCCGAAAACGGCGTCTGCCGCGACATCAGGTAGTTCTCGTGCGACCCGTAGGAGGCGCCTTTGCCGTCGACGTTGTTCTTGTAGAGCTGCAGTTTCGCGGCTCCGGGCACGCTGGCGACGTGCCGGGCGGCGGCCTCCATAACACGCTCGCCGGCCTTATCCCAGATCACCGCGTCCAGCGGGTCGGTGCACTCGGGCGCGGAGTATTCCGGGTGCGCGTGGTCGACGTAGAGCCGCGCCCCGTTGGTCAAGATCATGTTGGCCGCACCGACCTCGTCGGCGTCGACCACCGGAGGCGGGCCAGCCGAGCGGCTCAGGTCAAAACCTCGGGCATCCCGCAACGGCGATTCCACCTCGTAGTCCCAGCGGGTGCGCTTGGCGCGCTGAATGCCAGCGGCGGCCGCATAGGCCAAAACCGCCTGTGTCGAGGTGAGGATCGGGTTGGCGGTCGGGTCCGACGGCGATGAAATGCCGTACTCGACCTCCGTCCCGATAATCCGTTGCATGACTTAAAGCCTAGGCGACATGCGGAATTGACCTTCTCCCGGGCAACCCGCCCACGTGCGGTCAGGCCGGTCGCGGAACAAATCCCGGCGCCCGCGACAACCGCCAGGACGTGGGGCTTGACCGCCACTAGGGTGAGCCGGCATGGACCCTTCGCTTCGTCGCACGACGGGCCGCCGAGAATCGGCGAGTGCCGCGGCTGAAAGCTGGTTACTCGAGCGGGGTTTGCCGTCCGTGCTGACCAGGCGGGCCCGATGGCGACGGCTCTGGCAGCGGTCGGCCCCCATGCTGGCGGCCTACGCGACGCTGCAGGCCGGCTGCGTCCTGCCGGTCTATTTGATCACCGGCGGCCACGACGTCGAGATCACCGGGAAACTGACTACCGCCGACTTGGTGGTGCTGGCGATAGTCGCGCTCGCGCTCCCAGCGATGACGATCGTCGGCTGGCTGGTGTCGCGGATACGGCGCAGCCGGACACGCGCGGTTGTCGGGTCGGCGCCCTGGCCGTCCGGGCCTTACCTGTGGTTCTGCTGACCGCATTGGTGTTCTTCAACGGCTACGTCTGGCTCATGGCCACGACGATCAGCGGAGACAGGCCTGGGCTGGCAATGGCATTTCTGGTCTCCATCGCTGCGGCTTTCGTCATCTCCGCCACCCGGGAACGGGTTAGGCCGATGCTGCAGTCGGCGACGGTGCTGCCCAAAGACACTGAAAGCCTTGCCGACACGCCCTTCGCGACGATGCCAGAGAGCAATGACTGTGCCGCGCTGAAAACGGCCGAACGCCTCAACGTGGTCTTTGTGCTGGCCGCCTCACAACTGGCGCAGATCATGGTGGTGGCAGTGGTCACCGCCACGATCTACTTGATTCTGGGGCTGATCGTGCTCAGTCCATCGCTGCTCAACGAATGGACCCACACCTACAAAAGCACCGCGACGGTACTGGGATTTACGCTTCCGGTGCCGGATTCGCTGATCCATATGACTCTCTTCCTCGGCGCGTTGACGTTCATGTACATCAGCGCCCGCGCGGCCGGCGACGCTGAATACCGCTCCACATTCCTCGACCCGCTGATCGACGACCTGCACACCACCCTGATCGCGCGCAATCGCTACCGTGGCGCCATCGCAGTAGCTGCGTGTGACGTTGACGCCGCCGACCGTCAGTGACTAATTTCACGCTGGTGTCCGTCACCGCAACGACAGGAAATGGGTGAACAAGTGGCCGACTTGGCTGGAAAGCGTTACGGCGAAGTGCTTCTCGTGACCCCCGGCGAGGCGGGCCCGCAGGCCACCGTCTACAACAGCTTCCCGCTCAACGACTGCCCGGCCGAGCTGTGGTCCGCACTCGACCCGCAGGCCATCGCCACCGAAAACGGCGCGGCCGCAGCCCTGCTCAACGGTCCGCGCTACTGGCTGATGAACGACATCGAAAAGGACCCCCAGGGCCCGCAGGTGACGAAGACCTTCGGAGGGATCGAAATGATCCAGCAGGCCACGGTCCTGCTGTCGTCGATGAACCCCGCGCCCTACACCGTCAACAAGGTGAGCCGCAATACGGTCTTCGTCTTCAACGCCGGCGAAGAGGTCTACGAACTCATCGACCCCGACGGGCGGCGCTGGGTCATGCAGACCTGGAGCCAAGTCGCCGACCCCAACCTGTCGCGAGCTGATCTGCCCGGGCTGGCCAGCCGGCTCGACCTGCCGGAGGGGTGGACCTACCAACCGCGCGTGCTCACCAGCGAGCTGCGCGTGGACACCAGGACTCAGGCCGCCCAGGTGCTGCAGGACAATCTGACCAACAGCTATTCGCTGGAGACCGACTGACTTCGAGCCCTACAGGTACTGGCCCAGGTTGGATTCGGTGTCGATGGCCCGCGACGCGCTCGACGACTTGCCGGTGACCAGGGTGCGGATGTAGACGATCCGCTCGCCCTTCTTGCCCGAAATCCGCGCCCAGTCATCGGGGTTGGTGGTGTTGGGCAGGTCCTCGTTCTCGGCGAACTCGTCGACGATCGAGTCGAGCAGATGCTGAATACGCAGCCCCGGTTGCCCGGTCTCCAGCACCGACTTGATCGCGTTCTTCTTCGCCCGGTCGACAACGTTCTGGATCATCGCCCCGGAGTTGAAGTCCTTGAAGTACATGACTTCCTTGTCACCGTTGGCGTAGGTGACCTCCAGGAACCGGTTGTCGTCGATCTCGGCGTACATCCGGTCGACAACCTTTTCGATCATCGCCTTGATGCACGCCGCACGGTCACCGTCGAACTCGGCGAGGTCGTCGGCATGCACCGGCAGCGCCTCGACAAGGTACTTCGAGAAGATGTCTTGCGCCGCTTCGGCATCCGGCCGCTCGATCTTGATCTTCACGTCGAGACGCCCGGGCCGCAGGATCGCGGGATCGATCATGTCCTCGCGGTTGGAGGCGCCGATCACGATGACGTTCTCGAGTCCCTCCACCCCGTCGATCTCGCTGAGCAGCTGCGGGACCACCGTGGTCTCGACGTCCGAGGAGACCCCGGTGCCGCGGGTGCGGAAGATCGAGTCCATCTCGTCGAAGAACACGATCACCGGCGTTCCTTCCGACGCCTTCTCGCGGGCCCGCTGGAAGATCAGCCGGATGTGCCGCTCGGTCTCGCCGACGAACTTGTTCAGCAGCTCGGGGCCCTTGATGTTCAGGAAGTACGACTTCGCCTCGCGGGAGTCGTCGCCGCGCACCTCGGCCATCTTCTTGGCCAGCGAGTTGGCCACCGCCTTGGCGATCAAGCGTCTTACCGCAGCCGGGCGGGCCGTAGAGCAACACACCCTTGGGCGGGCGCAGCGCGTACTCGCGGTACAGCTCCTTGTGCAGGAACGGCAGCTCCACGGCGTCGCGGATCTGCTCGATCTGGCGGGTCAGGCCACCGATGTCCTGGTAGCTGACGTCTGGCACCTCTTCCAGCACCAGGTCTTCGACCTCAGCCTTGGGGATGCGCTCGAAGGCGTAGCCCGCCTTGGTGTCGACCAGCAGCGAGTCGCCCGGACGCAGCTTGCGGGGCTTGGTGTCGTCGTTGAGGGCGTCCGGAATGCCGTCCGGCAAGTCCTCGGCGACCAGCGGCTCGGCAAGCCAAACGATGCGTTCCTCGTCGGCGTGGCCGACGACCAGTGCCCGGTGACCGTCGGCCAGGACCTCGCGCAAAGTGGAGATCTCGCCGACCGATTCGAACATGCCGGCCTCGACGACGGTCAGGGCCTCGTTGAGCCGGACCGTCTGGCCCTTCCGCAGCGACGTGACGTCGATGTTCGGCGAGCATGTCAGGCGCATCTTGCGACCCGACGTGAACACGTCGACCGTTTCGTCGTCGTGCGCGGACAGCAAAACGCCGTAGCCGCTGGGCGGCTGTCCAAGCCGGTCGACTTCCTCCCGCAGCGCCAGCAGTTGCTGACGCGCTTCTTTAAGAGTTTCCATTAATTTGGAATTGCGGGCCGCAAGTGAGTCAATACGGGCTTCGAGTTGATGCACGTCGCGTGCGGAGCGGGCGCTGCCGTGCGATCCAACCACATGCTCGAGTTGCTCGCGCAGCACCGCTGCCTCACGGCGTAGTTGTTCCAATTCGGCAGCATCGCCGCTGGACATGCCCGATTCCCGGGGGGTATCGAATGCTTCAGAACGCTCTGAGTCACCCATGTTGCGCTCCTTTCCCACACCAGGAATTGGTGCGGCGGATACTTCAACGCTACCGGCGATTGCCGCTTGATGTGGGGAGTCAAATACCCACGAAAAGTTAAGATTTTGGTCCCGCTGGTAATCTCGGCCACTGATCGGGCCGATCGAAAGGGCCGCCGTGACCGCAAAATCCCTCGCCACGGGCTCCGCCGGCGTCGCCATCGTCGGCGCGGCAGCCGCCGGTGTGACTTCCGTTGCACCCGTTGACCCGACCTCAGTTATGTCCCCCCTGCAGGAAGTAGGCATGGGCGCATAGCCCGGCTGACCGACTGGATGCACCGACACCTGTCCGTAGCGCTGAGCGCCGCCACCGCCGTGGCGGCGGTTGGGCTCTCGGGATGCTCGCCCAGCGAACCCAAGGTTTCGTCGTCGACTGCCTCCTCAGCGGTGCCCGCCACGTCGAGTCCGGTCACTGCTCCCCCGACTACTCCCCTGCCCGCGCCGGAAGCCCTCACCGACGTGCTGAGCCGGCTCGCCGACCCGAACGTTCCGGGCATCAACAAGGTGAACCTCGTCGAAGGCGCAACCCCCGAGAGTGCGGGCACCCTGGACAAGTTCACCAACGCATTGCGGGACAACGGCTACTTGCCCATGACTTTCGCGGCGAACAACATCGCATGGTCGGACAAGAATCCGTCCAATGTGATGGCCACCATCAGCGTCAACACCGCCCAAGCGAACAACGGTAAGTTCACGTTCCCGATGGAGTTCACGCCCTTCCAGGGGGGCTGGCAGTTATCCCGGCGAACTGCCGAAATGCTGTTGGCGCTGGGCAACTCACCGGCGGTGACGACTCCGGCCCCCAGCCCGGCTCCTGCCCCGGCACCAGCTCCGGCCCCGCAACCCGCCCCGGCACCAGCTCCGGCCCCGCAACCCGCCCCTACCCAAACTCCACCCGGTTGAGCCGCGGGATGTGGATCGGCTGGCTCGAGTTCGACGTCTTGCTGGGCGACGTGCGATCACTCAAACAGAAGCGATCGGTGATTCGCCCCGTTGTCGCTGAACTGCAGCGCAAGTTCAGCGTGTCGGCAGCTGAGACCGGTTCGCACGACCTGTATCGGCGGGCGGGCATCGGCGTGGCCATGGTGTCCGGCGACCGTAGCCATGCAGTCGACGTCCTCGATGCGGCCGAACGCCTGGTAGCCGCACACCCGGAGTTCGAGCTGCTGTCGGTACGACGCTCGCTGCTTCGCAGCGAGGATTGGTCTGGCTAGCCGCCCACGCCGTTTCCCGCCTCTAGCCGTCGCGCCCCTCGCGCTTGCGACCCAATGGCGGCGGAGCAACGGCGCCGGGAGCGAGCCGTCGCGTAGCCATCAAGAACGCGGTGTGCCCGCGCATCGAATGCTGCGGCCGAACGGCCAGGCCGACGACGTTCCAGCCGCGCTGAAGCGTTTCCCACGCCCGCGGTTCGGTCCAGCACTGCTGAGCCCGCAGTGCCTCCACCGCCCTCGACAGCTGGGTGACGGTGGCAACGTAGATCATCAGCACACCGCCGGCAATCACCAGCCGCGATACCGTGTCCAGCACCTCCCACGGCGCGAGCATGTCAAGCACCGCCCGGTCAAAGGAACCGTCGGGCAGATCGGAGTCGGCGACATCGCTGACGATCAACTGCCAGTTGTCGGGTGCCTGGCCGAAAAAGACCGACACATTGCGACGGGCGTGTTCGGCATGGTCGGCACGCTGTTCGTAGGAGACCACCTGCCCTTCGGGCCCGACGGCGCGCAGCAGCGAGCAGGTCAGCGCACCGGATCCGGCTCCGGCCTCCAGCACACGGGCGCCGGGAAAGATGTCGCCCTCGTGCACGATCTGAGCGGCGTCCTTGGGGTAGATCACCTGTGGGCCGCGGGGCATCGACATCACGTAGTCGACCAGCAACGGGCGCAGCACCAGGAAAAGCGCGCCGTTGCTCGATTTGACCACGCTGCCCTCCTCCAGCCCGATCACCGCATCGTGGGCGATCGCGCCGCGATGGGTGTGGAACTCGGCGCCAGGAGTGAGCGTCATCGTGTAGTGGCGGCCCTTGGCGTCGGTGAGCTGGACGCGTTCGCCAGCGGTAAACGGGCCGGTTGTGGACACGTCGTTTAGCGTGCCAGCCGACTCGCCGTAGCGGGTGCTCGGGGTTGTCGGCGCCCCGCCCTAGGCTGCTGGCATGACCGACCAGCCGGACGCACCCCGGCCGGATCTGCCCATGGCACGGCCCGCGCTATCACCGTCGCGAGCGGCGGACTTCAAGCAGTGCCCGCTGCTGTATCGGTTCCGGGCGATCGACCGGTTGCCCGAGGCGCCGTCGGCGGCGCAGCTGCGGGGCTCAGTGGTGCACGCCGCTCTGGAGCAGCTCTACGGCCTGCCCGCCGTGCGGCGCGGCCCCGACGCTGCGAGGTCGCTCGTGGAGTCCGCGTGGGACCAGGTGATCGCCGCAGAGCCCGACCTGGCCGGCGGGTTGGACCCCGGACAGCGAACCCAACTGCTGGAGGAGGCCCGCGCATTGCTCTCCGGCTATTACCGGCTCGAAGACCCGACCCGATTCGACCCGCAATGCTGCGAGCAGCGCGTGGAGGTGGAACTCGCCGACGGCACACTGCTGCGTGGCTTCATCGACCGGATCGACGTCGCCGCCACCGGCGAGCTACGAGTGGTCGACTACAAGACCGGCAAGGCGCCGCCGGCCGCGCGGGCACTGGCCGAGTTCAAGGCAATGTTCCAGATGAAGTTCTACGCGGTGGCGCTACTGCGTTCACGCGGTGTGCTGCCCGCCCGGCTGCGGCTCATCTACCTGGCCGACGGCCAGGTATTGGACTACTCGCCGGGCCATGACGAGCTGCTGCGCTTCGAGAAGACGCTGATGGCGATCTGGCGTGCCATCCAATCCGCGGCGCAGACAGGCGATTTCCGTCCCAGCCCGTCACGGTTGTGCGAGTGGTGCCCCCACCAGCAACACTGTCCGATTTTCGGCGGAACGCCACCGCCCTATCCCGGATGGCCGGACCACACACGGGCGGAGGCTGTTTCGCGTCCGACCGAGCCGGCGGCATGATTGGTTGCTTTTGGGCCTCATGCACGCCTAATCGAGTGGCGACATCTCCTGCAACATCGTGGGAATGAGCTCACTGACGGTGGGATGGATATGCATCGTGCGCGACAGCGTGGTGTACGGCGCTTTGGCCGACATGACGTCCAGAATGGCGTGAATCACCTCGTCGCCGCCGACTCCGAGGATGGCGGCTCCCAAGATCTCGTCGGTGTCGGCATCCACCACGACCTTCATAAAGCCTTGCGTCTCACCCTTTTCCACTGCTCTGCCGACTCTGGTCATCGGCCGCTTACCGACCAGTGCTTTACGGCCCGACGCGCGGACCTGGCCAGCGGTCATGCCGGCACGCCCTAGCGGCGGGTCGATGTAAAGCGCGTAGGTGGTGATGCGGTCGCTGACCCGACGCGGGTCATTGTCGAGCAGATTGGCGGCGACAATCTCGAAATCGTTGTACGAGGTGTGGGTGAACGCGCCTTTGCCGTTGCAGTCGCCCATCGCCCAAATGTGATCCACGTTGGTCTTGAGCTGGTCGTCGACCACGATGTAGCCGCGAGCGTCGGTCTGCACACCGGCCGCCTCAAGACCCAGATCGTCGGTGTTGGGTCGCCGCCCCACTGCCAGCAACAGATGGCTCCCGGCAATGGGAGCGGCACCGTCACGAGGTGTCAGCTCGAATCCCTTGTCGCTCTTGCTGATCCGCACATTGTCGGCGCCGACGACAATGTCGATCCCTTCGGCTTCCAAGATCTCCCTGACGGTAGCCGAGACATCGTCGTCTTCGCGGAACGCCAGTCGTGGGCCCCTCTCGACGACGGTCACCCGGGCCCCGAAGCGCCGGTACATCTGCGCGAACTCCAGCGCGATGTAGCTACCGCCGACGATGACGAGATGGGATGGCAGCGTGTCCAGTTCGAGGATCGACACATTGGTGAGGAACTCGACATCGGACAGTCCCGGGATGTCCGGCACCACCGCACGGCCACCGACGTTGAGGAAGATCCGGTCGGCGTGCAGCAGGTCCTCGCCGACCCGCAGGGTGTGCGGATCCTCGAAACGGGCGTGGCCGCGAAAAACGGTGCAGTCGTCCATGCTGTCTAACCAGTTTTCGACACCCGCGCGGTCCTTGAGCATGATTTCGTCTTTGCGTGCCTTGACTTTCGCCATGTCCACGCTGATCGGTCCGGTCCCGATACCGTATTCCGCGCCGCGACGGGCTAGTTGCGCGGCGTGCGCGCTGGCCACCAGTGTCTTGGTCGGGATACATCCGGTGTTGACACAGGTGCCGCCGATGAGTTTGCGCTCTACTATCGCGACACGCTGCCCGGCAGCCGTCAGCCGGCCCGCCAGCGGCGGGCCGGCCTGGCCGGCACCAACGATGATTGCGTCGAAATGCTCTGTCACAGACTAGCCGTCGCCGCGAGGATCGCGAATCCACCGAAGATCGCAACCGCATCCTCCAACAGCGCTATCGGCAAGTCCTGCCCGCCGCGGGCAGCCACCAGCCGCTTGCGCGCCTGATAGCCGCCCAGGGTGCCGAGCACCGCGCCGATAACACCGGCGCCGAGTCCGCCCCATCTATAACCCCACGCAGTGCCGATGACCGCGCCGGCAAACCCGCCCATGATGATCCGGGCGGCGAACGACAGTGGCGCGGTGCGTGGCGGTGTCTTAGGAAGTTTGTCGCCAACCAATTCAGCGATGGCAAGAATGGTGACGATGACGACCGTGATGATATTGCCCACCCATGCCGCCCAGTTGCCATGCAGGTTGATCCAGCCGAGGAAGGCGGCCCAGGCGACCACGGCGGGAGCCGTCAGGGAACGCAACCCGGCGACGACACCAATCAGTAAAGCCATCAGCAGAACGAGTGCATGTGTCACGGAGACCTCCTGGGGGACGAACAGCCCGGCAACGATTAGGGGACGGCCCATCCAGACAACACGGACAGCCTCCTAGCCGGACGCTAACACAGCTAACGCCGGCAGCGTGAGTGGTCAGAATCGGCAGAATCTGATGTCGGAAGCCAGAATCGCTTTGGCGCCGATGGCGGCGAGCTCGTCCATGATCTCGTTGACGCCCCGACGGGGTACCAGTGCACGAATTGCGACCCAGTCCGGGTCGGCGAGCGGGGCGATGGTCGGTGACTCCAGTCCCGGCGTGATCGACGTGGCTTTGTCCAGTACTGAGCGCGGGCAGTCGTAGTCGAGCATCAGGTACTGCTGGCCGAACACGACACCTTGTACCCGGGCTACCAGTTGATCACGTGCCACGCTGGCCTCGCCCCGGTCGTGGCTGTCGTGATCGGTGCGTTCGATCAGCACTGCCTCCGAATCACAGAGCGGTTCACCAAAGGCCACCAGGTCGTGCATGCTCAGGGTGCGACCGGACCCCACCACGTCGGCGATGGCGTCGGCCACCCCGAGTTGCACCGAGATCTCCACTGCTCCGTCAAGTCTGATGACGGTTGCTTCAATTCCCCGTTCGGCCAGATCTTTTCGGACCAAGTTCGGGTAGGCGGTGGCGATCCGTTTTCCGGCCAGGTCGGCCGTCGTCCAGTTGCGCCCGGCGGGGCCGGCATACCGGAAGCTGGACGACCCGAAACCTAGCGCCAGTCGCTCGCGCACTGCCGCACCGGAATCGTGCACCAGATCCCGTCCCGTGATGCCGAAGTCAAGCTCTCCCGAACCGACATAGATCGCAATGTCTTTGGGCCGCAAGAAGAAGAACTCGACTTGGTTGATGGGGTCGATGACCGTCAGGTCCTTGGGATCCGTGCGGCGCCGGTAGCCGGCCTCCGCGAGGATCTCGGTGGCCGGCTCGCTCAGCGCACCTTTGTTGGGAACCGCGACCCGCAACATGCTCACAGCTTCCGGTAGATGTCATCGAGGGACAGTCCGCGCGCGATCATCAGCACCTGCGTCCAGTACAGCAGCTGGCTGATCTCCTCGGCCAGTGCCTCGTCGGGTTCGTGTTCGGCGGCCAGCCACACTTCGCCGGCCTCCTCCAGGATCTTCTTGCCCAGCCCATGTATCCCACCGTCGAGCGCGGCGACCGTGGCGCTGCCGGGCGGCCGGGTGCGGGCACGATCGCCGAGTTCGGCGAACAGATCCTCAAAGGTCTTCACGGCCAGCGATTGTTTCACGTGCCGGCGAGCAAAGTCACGGGGTTTAGCCCGGCGACGATGCAGTCCGCGCTGGGGGTACTCCCCTGCGGAGCGGGGGCCCCACCCGCTTGCGGGGGACGGACCGTGGGGGCACCCCCCAGCCGCACGTGCGGCAAGGGGGCGTGGCGGTACCCCCAGCCACGCTGCGGCGAGGGGGCGAGGAGGGCAATCGAACCCAGCTCGGCGACAGGCGCGCCTCGGCTAGACGTTGAAGTACTTGGCTTCCGGGTGGTGCAGGACGAAGGCGTCGGTCGACTGCTCGGGGTGCAGCTGTAGCTCCTCAGACAACGTCACGCCGATGCGTTCGGGCTCGAGCAGCTCCATCATCTTGGCCCGGTCCTCCAGATCCGGGCAGGCGCCGTAACCGAACGAGAAGCGGGCGCCGCGGTAGCCGAGCTTGAAATAGTCTTCGACGGCTTCGGGGTCGTCGGCAGCCATCGCCCGGTCCCCGGAGAACTTGAGCTCCTCCCGGATGCGGCGGTGCCAGTACTCGGCCAGCGCCTCGGTGAGCTGCACCCCGATACCGTGCACTTCGAGGTAATCGCGATAGGAATCCGACGCAAACAGCTCGTTGGCGAAGTCGGCGATGGGCGCGCCCATCGTCACCAGCTGAAACGGCAGCACGTCAACCTCGCCCCGCTCGGTCGCCAGATCCCGTGACCGGATGAAATCGGCGATGCACAAGAACCGGCCGCGTTGCTGGCGCGGGAAGGTGAACCGATAACGCTCCTGCGCGTCGGGACTTGGCTCAGCGAGCACGACGACGTCGTCGCCCTCGGACACCGCCGGGAAGTAGCCGTACACCACGGCGGCGTGTGCCAGGATGCCGTCGGTGGACAACCGGTCCAGCCAGTACCGCAGCCGCGGCCGCCCCTCGGTCTCCACCAAGTCCTCGTATGCCGGTCCCTCACCACCGCGCACACCGCGTAATCCCCACTGGCCCAAGAACAATGCGCGCTCGTCGAGCAGTCCCGTGTAGTCGGCTACCGCCAGTCCCTTGACGACCCGGGAGCCCCAGAACGGTGGAACGGGGACCTCGACATCGGCTGCGACATCGGAGCGTGCGGGCACCTCGACCGGCTCTTCGGCCGCCTTACGCTGCGCCGCAATGCGTTTGGACCGCTCGTGGCGGGCCTTGCGCTCGGCTTCCTTCTTGCGGGCCGCGACCGCCTCCGGGCTGTCGGTGTCCGGCGCCTCGCCCCGCTTGGCGCTCATGATGGTGTCCATCAACTTCAGGCCCTCGAAAGCGTCTCGCGCGTAATGCACTTCGCCCTCGTAGAGCTCGGAAAGGTCGTTCTCCACGTAGCTGCGGGTCAACGCCGCACCGCCGAGAAGCACCGGGAACCTGTCGGCGACTCCGCGGGTATTCATCTCCTCGAGGTTTTCCTTCATCACCACGGTCGATTTCACCAGCAGGCCCGACATCCCGACCACGTCGGCGCTCTTGTCCTCGGCCACTTCCAGAATGTGGGCAATCGGCTGCTTGATGCCAATGTTGACCACCTCGTAACCGTTGTTGCTCAAGATGATGTCGACGAGGTTCTTACCGATGTCGTGCACATCGCCCTTCACGGTGGCCAGCACGATCCGTCCCTTACCGGAGTCGTCGTCGTCGGACTTCTCCATGTGCGGTTCCAGGTAGGCGACGGCGGCTTTCATCACCTCGGCCGACTGCAGCACGAATGGCAGCTGCATCTGTCCGGAGCCGAACAGCTCACCGACCGTCTTCATGCCGGCCAGCAGGTTCTCGTTGATGATTTCCAGCGGCGGCTTTTCGGTCATGGCCTCGTCGAGATCGGCCTCCAAGCCGTTGCGCTCGCCGTCGACGATGCGCTGCGCCAACCGCTCGAACAGCGGCAGGTTGGCCAATTCAGCCAAGCGGGATTCCTTCGACGACGCCGCCGACACGCCTTCGAAGAGCCGCATCAGCTCCTGCAGTGGGTCATATCCCTCGCGGCGGCGGTCGTAGACAAGGTCCAGCGCAACGTCGCGCTGCTCTTCCGGAATCCGGTTGATCGGCAGGATCTTCGACGCGTGCACGATCGCCGAATCCAGACCGGCTTCCTGGCACTCGTGCAGGAACACCGAGTTGAGCACTTGGCGCGCAGCGGGATTGAGGCCGAACGAGATGTTGGACAGCCCGAGCGTGGTTTGCACGTCGGGGTGGCGTTTCTTCAGCTCACGAATCGCCTCGATGGTCTCGATACCGTCTTTGCGTGACTCTTCTTGACCGGTGGCGATGGTGAAGGTCAAACAGTCGATGAGGATGGAGGATTCGTCGACTCCCCAGTTGCCGGTGATGTCGTTGATCAGCCGCTCGGCGATCTCGACCTTCTTCTCGGCGGTGCGGGCCTGGCCCTCTTCGTCGATGGTCAGCGCCACCACCGCCGCGCCGTGCTCGGCGACCAACTCCATCGTCTTGTGAAACCGAGACTCCGGGCCGTCGCCGTCCTCGTAGTTCACCGAGTTGATGGCGCAGCGGCCGCCCAGGTGCTCCAAACCCGCTTGCAGCACCGCGGTTTCGGTGGAGTCCAGCGTGATCGGTAAAGTCGACGCCGTCGCCAGCCGGCTGGCCAGCGCCGTCATGTCGGCCACTCCGTCGCGGCCCACGTAGTCGACGCACAGATCCAGCAGGTGGGCACCGTCGCGGGTCTGGTCCTTGGCGATGTCCAGGCACTTCTGGTAGTCCTCGGCGATCATCGCATCACGGAAAGCCTTGGAGCCGTTGGCATTCGTTCGCTCCCCGATCACCAGGACCGAAGCGACCTGCGCGAACGGGACGGCGGTGTACAGCGACGACACCGAGGGCTCGTAGGTCACCTGCCGCTCGCCGCGCTGCGCGGTCCCCTCGTTGAACGGGGCGACCGCGGCGGCGACCTGGCGGATGTGTTCCGGGGTGGTGCCGCAGCAGCCACCGACCAGCGACAGCCCGAACTCAGCGATGAAACCGGCCAGCGCTTCGGCCAATTCGTCGGGCTGCAACGGGTATTCGGCGCCACCTGAGCCCAGCACCGGCAGCCCGGCGTTGGGCATCACCGACACCGGGATGCGGGCATGCCTGGACAGGTACCGCAGGTGCTCGCTCATTTCGGCGGGACCCGTCGCGCAGTTCAAACCGATCATGTCCACGCCGAGCGGCTCGACGGCGGTCAGCGCCGCGCCGATCTCGCTGCCCAGCAGCATCGTGCCGGTGGTCTCCACGGTGACGTGGGCAAATACCGGGATGTGCCGGCCGGCCTGCGTCATGGCCCGCCGCGATCCCAGCACCGCGGCCTTCAGCTGCAGCAGGTCCTGGCAGGTTTCCACGAGGATGGCGTCAGCGCCCGCGTCGAGCATGCCGAGCGCGGCCTCGGTGTAGGCGTCGCGAATGAGCCGGTACTCGGTGTGGCCCAAGGTGGGCAGCTTGGTGCCCGGCCCCATCGAGCCCAGCACGTAGCGCTTGCGCTCGGGGGTGGTCAGCTCGTCGGCAACCCGGCGCGCGATGGCAGTACCCCGCTGCGACAGGTCCCTGATCCTGTCAGCGATGTCGTAGTCGCCCAAGTTGGACACGTTGCAGCCGAAGGTGTTGGTCTCCACGGCGTCGGCGCCGGCCTCGAAGTAGGCGCGGTGGATTTTTTCCAGCACGTCGGGACGCGTCTCGTTGAGGATCTCGTTGCAGCCTTCCAGGCCGCGAAAGTCGTCAAGCGTGAGATCGGCGGCCTGCAACTGAGTGCCCATCGCGCCGTCACCGACCACCACACGCTGCGCCAAAGTATCGAGGATGTCGGTGTCGTAGCGGCGTTCGTTAGCGGCAGTCACCCCACAAGGATAGTCGGCCTATCCAAATGCCCCAGTCCTTGACAGCTCTCTGACAGGTGCCGTGGAACATCCGCGCAGGCAGTGCGGCTAGGCCGTACGCTGATTCTGTGACCGCGCCGGATGGCAGCGCCGCGCTGCCCGAATTGCACAACACCGTCGTCGTGGCGGCGTTTGAGGGCTGGAACGACGCCGGCGATGCGGCCAGCGATGCGCTGGAGCACCTCGAGGCCATCTGGGAAGCCGAACCGATCGTGGAGATCGACGACGAGGCTTATTACGACTACCAGGTGAATCGCCCGGTCATCCGGCAAGTCGATGGGGTTACCCGAGAGCTGGTGTGGCCGGCGATGCGGATCTCACACTGCCGGCCACCGGGCAGCGACCGCGACGTCGTGTTGATGCACGGGGTGGAGCCGAACATGCGCTGGCGCACATTCTGTGCCGAGTTGCTGGCCATCGCCGACAAGCTCAACGTCGACACCGTCGTGATCCTTGGGGCACTGCTGGCCGACACCCCACATACCCGGCCGGTGCCGGTCTCCGGCGCGGCCTACTCCCCCGAGTCGGCGAAACGCTTCGGCCTGGAGGAAACCCGCTACGAGGGCCCGACCGGGATCGCCGGGGTGTTCCAGGACGCCTGCGTGGCGGCCGGCATCCCGGCGGTGACGTTCTGGGCGGCAGTGCCGCACTACGTGTCGCAGCCGCCGAACCCGAAGGCGACGGTGGCGCTGCTGCGCCGCGTCGAGGACGTGCTCGACATCGAGGTCCCACTAGGCGACCTGCCGGCGCAAGCCGAGGAGTGGGAGCAGGTGATCACCGAGATGACCGCCGAGGACGACGACCTGGCCGAATATGTGCTGTCGCTCGAGCAGCGCGGCGACGCCGAGGTCGATGTGAACGAAGCCCTGGGCAAGATCGACGGCGACGCGCTGGCCGCCGAGTTCGAACGTTATCTGCGCCGCCGTCGTCCAGGGTTCGGACGGTAACAAGTCAGGGCTTTTTTGCAGCCTCGGTAGTGCTCTCCAGCCCTTGGTTGTGGGCGCTGGTGGAGCGACCGAGCGCGGCGACTTCGGCGTCCATTCGGGGCAACAGCTCAGCGGTGGTTTTGCGGATGGGAAGTTCGCCGACCCGGGTGGACAGCACCGGCTTGACCCAGCGGAACAGGCCCACCCAGCGCGGGCAGTAGATGCGGTTCGCGCGGCCCTCGATGCCCTTGACGAAGGCCACCGCGCACTTATCGACGGTGGTGGTCTTGTTCAACGGCCAAGGCAACTTTGCGAGCAGTTCGCCGAACGAGGGCAGATCGGCCTCGGTGTCGCGGACCAGGGCGGTGTTGATCCAGGACATGTGCGCCGAGCCGACACTGACGCCGTGGTGGGCCACCTCCAATCGCAGCGCGTTGGCGAGGATCTCGATGGCGGCCTTCGACGCGTTGTAGGGCGCCAGCCCCGGAGCCGCGGCGTACGCGGCCAGCGACGAGACGATCAGCACGTAGCCGCGGCGGTCGATCACCGCTGGCAACGTGGCGCGCACGGTGTGAAAGACGCCGAGCACGTTGACATCCAGCACCCGCTTGAACGCCTCCGGATCGACTTGCAGCACCGACCCATAGCTGGCGATGCCGGCGTTGGCCACGACGACGTCGATGCCGCCGAAGCGTTCGACGGCCTGGGCGGCCGCGGCCTGCATGGCGGGCAGGTCACGCACGTCGGCGACCACGGTTAGCACCCGGTCTTCACCGAGTTCAGCGGCCAGCGCGGCCAGTTCGGCTTTGTCGAGGTCGGTCAGCACGAGTTTGGCGCCCTTATTGCGCAGCCGACGGGCGACCTCAGCCCCGATTCCCCGGGCACCGCCTGTGATGAAAACAACTTTGCCCTGCAGCGATGTCATGGGCGAAAACGTACCCCCGCCGCCATTACAGGTCCACCCCGAGTAGCGCATCGATCGCGGTCGCCACCAATTTCGGCGCCCCGGTGTCGTGGCCGCCGTACTCGAGCGCGTCGGTGGCCCAACCATCAAGTGCGGCAATCGCTTTCGGGGTGTCAAGGTCGTCGGCCAGGTACCGGCGAACCCGGGCGATAGCGTCGGTGGCGTCCGGGCCGGCCGGCAGCGCGGTCGCGGTGCGCCAGCGCTGCAGCCGGGCGGTCGCCTCGTCGAGCACTTGCTGGCTCCAAAAACGGTCGGCGCGGTAGTGCCCGGCCAGCAGACCAAGCCGGATGGCCGACGGCTCAATGCCTTGGGCGCGAAGATTCGACACCAGCACCAGGTTGCCGCGGCTCTTGGACATTTTGTGCCCGTCCCAGCCGATCATCCCGGCGTGCACGTAGTGCCGGGCGAATCGCCGCTCGCCCCTGACGCATTCGGCGTGCGCGGCGGTGAATTCGTGATGCGGAAAGATCAGGTCGCTGCCCCCGCCCTGAATGTCCAGGCCGCTGCCGATACGGCTGAGCGCGATCGCCGCGCACTCGACGTGCCAGCCGGGCCGGCCAGCACCGAACGGTGACGGCCAACTGGGCTCCCCGGGCCGCACGGCCCGCCATAGCACGGCGTCGAGCTCGTCGGTCTTGCCGGGCCGGTGCGGGTCGCCACCGCGCTGTGCGAATAGCCGCAGCATGGTTTCTCGGTCATAGCCCGACTCGTAACCGAATTGCGGCGTGGCATCCGCCCGGAAGTAGACGTCGGGGTACTCGTCGTCGACGACGTAGGCCGCCCCGGAAGCCAGCATTTTCTCGACGAGTTCAACGACTTCGGCGATCGCTTCGGTCGCCCCGACGTACTCACGCGGCGGCAGTACCCGTAGCGCCGCCATGTCCTCGCGGAATAAGGCGACCTCGCGGTCCGCGAGGTCGCGCCAGTCGACGCCGTCGCGATTGGCGCGCTCGAACAACGGATCGTCGACGTCGGTGACGTTCTGCACGTAGTGCACGCCGTGACCAAGGTCCAGCCACAGCCGATGCACCAGGTCGAACGCCAGATAAGTGGCCGCATGACCAAGATGGGTTGCGTCGTAGGGCGTGATCCCGCAGACGTACATGCTGGCGGTCGACCCGGCTGCCACTGGGCGCACCTGCCGGTCAGAGGTGTCATACAGCCGTAGCTCCGGGCCGCGTCCCGGCAACACCGGAATCTGTGCGGAAGGCCACGACTGCATGTCCTCGACTTTAAACGCGGGAGATTAGCGCCATTCCTGCCGGATCGCGCTGAGCAGGATCGGCGCCAGCTCGGCGCGACACATCACGAAGTCGGGCAGGTACGGGTCGAGTTGGTTGTAACGCAGCGGCGAGCCGTCGAGTCGCGATGCATGCATGCCCGCAGCCATCACCACTCCGGCCGGCGCTGCCGAATCCCATTCCCATTGGCCGCCCGCATGCACATAGGCGTCGACGTGGCCGTCGATAAGGGCCATCGCTTTGGCGCCCGCTGAGCCGATCGCTACGGGTTGGATGGCCAGCGTCTGCCGCATGCGGTGCAGGACTCCCGGTGGCCGGGTGGTGCTGACGGCGATCCGGATAGTGCCCGGAACGCCGATGCGCGCGGCGTCGGCGGTCACGGTGTCGCTGCGGTACACCGTGTTCTCGCGGGCCGGCAACGCCACTGCCGCGTCGGTGATCTCCCGCTGGCTGTCGGTGGGGCGTTGCCACAGCGCGATGTGCACCGCCCAGTCGTCGCGGCCGGGTGTGGAGAACTCACGAGTGCCGTCCAACGGGTCGATGATCCATACCCGGTCGTGCTTCAGCCGGGCCAAGTCGTCGTGAGCTTCCTCACTGAGCACCGCGTCACCGGGCCGCTCGGCCCGCAGCCGGCGCAGCAGTAGGGCATTTGCCAGGCTGTCACCTGCGTCGCCGAGCGCCCATGGATGGCCGAAACCGATCTCCTCGCGCACTTTCAGCAACAACTCCCCCGCGTCCGCCGCGAGATCGGCAGCCAGTGCGGCATCTGTCAGGTCTGACAGGTCGTCCGCGGCCGGGCTCACCGCTTCAGTATCGCCGACGATGTACGGCCGTTGGCCACCTGCCCGGACGGGCTTAGAACGCTGGCCAAGGAACGGCACGATGCCGGTTCGGTCCGGGCATCACCGGATTGTCCAGCAGCGCGTGCGCGCGCCTGCGCAGCGCTGCAATTTCAGCCCGGGTGATCTGCGCAGCCAGTTCCTCGCTAAGCGAACCGCTGAGGGCCTCGGCGAGCCCGGCAACCGCCTCCAGAGTCTGGTCGTCGACCGGCTTGCCGGCCCAGCCCCACAACACCGTGCGCAGTTTGTTCTCCACGTGCAGACACACACCGTGGTCGACCCCGTAAACCTGGCCGTCGAGGCCGAACAGGATGTGGCCGCCCTTGCGGTCGGCATTGTTGATCAGCACGTCGAACACCGCCATCCGGCGCAACCGGATGTCGTCGGCGTGCATCAAGATGACCTCGTCGCCGGCGTAGTCGTAGGCGCGCAGCACCGGCAGATAGCCGGGCTGCAGTTTGTCGGCGGGAAACAGGTCGACCAAGTCCGGTCCTGGCCTGGGATCGGAGTCGGCCGCGTCGCCGGGTTGCTGCACCCACAGCTGCAGCATGCCAGGACCTGCCGGCCCGTCACGAATGACCGTGTAGGGCACGATGTTCCAACCCAACTGGGTCGACACCAGGTATGCGCCGAGTTCCCGGCCGGCCAGCGTCCCGTCGGGAAAATCCCACAGCGGCGCTTCACCGGAGACCGGCTTGTAGACGCAGTGCACACTGCGCTCGCCGAGCGTGGACTCGCACAGAAAGGTGGCGTTACTGGCTGAGCGGATGCGTCCGAGGACCGTCAGCTCGCCGTCCCGCAACACCTCACGCTCGTCATTCCTCGGTGTCATCGTTAGGCCCGAGCAGCGCGCTGCGCTTGTAGCCGTTGGCGCGCGCGCAGATGTGGCCCTCAGGGTCCAACGGTTCGTCGCACAGCGGGCATGGCGGTCGTCCCGCCGAGATGACGCGGTTGGAGCGGGTAGCGAACTGCCGTGCCGATTCTGGCGTGAGGAACACCCGCACCGCGTCGGGACCCTCCTCGGTGTCGTCGAGCACCACTGACGCGTCGAACTCAGCGTCGGTGACGGCCAGCAATTCCACCACCACGGTCTGTGCCTCCGAATCCCAGCCCAGCCCCATGGTCCCGACCCGAAACTCCGCATCGACGGGCATGATCAGGGGGTTGAGGTCGTCGATCTCAGCGGGCTCCGGAGGGACGGGTGTGCCGAATCTGCGGTTCACCTCGAGCAGCAGCGCACCAATGCGCTCTGCAAGCACCGCGACCTGTTGTTTCTCCAATACCACCGACACCACCCGGGAATCGTGCACCGCTTGTATGTAGAAGGTGCGATTTCCGGGCTGGCCGACGGTCCCGGCCACGAAGCGGTCGGGCGTGCGGAAAACATGGATTGCGCGGGCCATGGCACTTCCAAAATACCGGCATTTGCCGTCGCTGTGCGATTCGATTCGGGCGCCGCAGCGGAATTAGTCTGTGGAGCCCCCGATTACCGCGTCGCTCGACGGCACCGCCCCGGTCGGCTCTTTTTGCGGCTCCCCCGGCTGGGCACCCTGGGATTCGCCGTTGGACTCGCTCTTGGGCGCGGGCGCGGCCCGCAACGCGGCGGACAGCCGCGCGCCGGTGTGGTTGACGTGCAGCACGAACGGCCGCAGCTGGGTGTAGCGGATCACACTCACCGAACCCGGGTCGGCGGTGACGCGCTGGAAGCCGTCCAGATGCATGCCGTAAGCGTCAGCGATCACCGCCTTGATGACGTCACCGTGGGTGCAGGCCACCCATAACGCGTCGCCCTCATGCTCATCAGCCAGCCGCCGGTCGTGTTCGCGCACGGCGGCCACTGCGCGCGCCTGCACCTGCGCCAGCCCCTCACCGCCGGGGAAAACCGCCGCGCTGGGATGGGCCTGAACCACCCTCCACAACGACTCGCTCGCCAAGTCGCCGATTTTGCGGCCCGTCCATTCCCCGTAGTCCACCTCGGCGAGCCGGTCATCGATCAGCGGCTCGAGGCACAGTGCTTCGGCGAGCGGCTCGATGGTGCGCCGGCATCGCAGCAGCGGCGAACAGACCACCGCCCGGATCGGCAGGTCACCTATCCGATCGATCAGCCCGGCGGCCTGCTCGCGGCCTTTGTCGTCGAGGTCGACGCCCTCGGAGCGACCAGCCAAAACACCCGCGGTGTTCGAGGTGGACCGGCCGTGCCGCAACAAGATGACGGTCATCTCGCGCCCGAGGATGACACCGGCAGGAAGTCGGTCAAACCCTGCACCACAGCTGAAACGATGACCTGCCACCAAGACATCGCCGAAACCGCAGTCACGATGACGACCGTACCTGGTGCAGGTGGCCGCTACCGGATGTGACTAGCGCGATACTGGTTCCGCGTGCGCAACCGAGTCGCGCACCGCCGCGGTCAGGCTGCGCTCGTCGGTGAGGTCGATGTCGACCAGACCGCGGACCGCCCTGGCGACCACGTCCTCAGCCTGCGGGACTGGTCCAGCCAGGCGGGGCCGGTAAACCTCGACGACGAGTGATAGGTGCTCAATGTGGAAAGAAAAACTACGTCCGTCACCGACGTGTCCGTATCCGCTGGCAAAGATTCCTGTCGACATGTCTTCGACGGCAAACTCTTTGTCTGCGATATGCCGGTCAGCGCTGACGGTCATGTCGCGACCATACCTCTGCAGTACGACTCGGTGTAGCCGACATAGCCATATTGGATGCGAAACCGTTCCTTAGAATTTGAATTTCATGTTCGCCGATGCGAAGGCTAACCGTTGCTGTCACGGCATAGAAGCGACAAACAGCCAGGTCAATGCCGCTTTGTTGGCCTGTTACTTTTGCTGTCGCTGGTAACGGGATGTTCGTCGAATCCGCTCGATAACGCCCCGCCCACGATCGAACCGGCACAGCCGGCCGCGTCGCCGCCGGTGTCGCAGCGTCCGGCCGGTGCGCTGCGGCCACTGGGAGGACACGCTGCGGCGGCGATCTTCGACAGCAGCGCTCACCAATTGGCGGTCCTGACCCCCGGCGCCGACCCGGCAGCACCTGCCAGCGTCACCGTGTTCGGTGATCCGCAGGTCCCGCCGCGTGTCATCGTCCTGCCGGGGCCGGCGACCGCGTTGACCGGCGACAGCCGCGGGACGGCCTACCTGGCTGCCCGTGGCAGCTACTTCGTGGTCGATGTGCCTACCGGCCACACGGCACAGGTGAACGTCGCCGGGGCCCAGCAAGCCGAATTCACCGCGATCGCGCAACGCGCCGACGGCAAGCTGGTGTTGGGCAGCGCTGACGGCGCCGTCTACACGCTTGCCTCCCAGACACCGGGCGGCGTTAGCAGTGCGACCGTCGGCAGCCGAAAAAAGATCTCTGCGCGCGTCGATTCCCTTGTGACACAGGGAAATACGACAGTCGTTCTGGATCGAGGACAGACCTCGGTGACGGCGATCGGCGCCGATGGTCGTGCCGAGCAGGCGCTGCGGGCCGGCGAGGGCGCAACCACCCTAGCCGCCGATCCGCTGGGCCTGGTCCTGGTCGCCGACACTCGCGGCGGCCAACTGCTAGTGTATGGCGTCAACCCGCTGATCTTGCGTCAGGCCTACCCGGTGCGGCAGGCCCCATACGGCCTGGCCGGCTCCCGTGAGTTGGCCTGGGTATCCCAAACCGCGTCGAACATTGTCATTGGTTACGATCTGTCCACCGGAATTCCCGTCGAAAAGGTGCGATACCCAACCGTGCAGCAACCCAACTCGCTGGCCTTTGACGAAGCGTCGGACACCTTGTACGTGGTGTCGGGGTCCGGTGCGGGAGTCCAGGTCATCGAGCACGCGGCGGGTAACCGTTGACCGCGCCGCGGCGGAGTCGGCTGCCCGCGGGCTGGGACACTGAGATGTCCGACGAATACGAGTGGGTGCCGTTGCGCCTGCCCCCGGAAGTAACTCGGGTCAGCGCCTCCACCCGGCTGTCCATTGAGGCCGAATATCGTGGCTGGGAGCTGACGCGGGTGCGGCTCTATACCGACGGTAGCAGGCGGGTGTTGTTGCGCCGCAAGAAATCTCGTATGGATAACCGGCGGCCCGACCAGCCGGAACTGTGACGGTGGGCGACCCGCGCGAAGGCGGTCATCGGGTGTACGGCATAGTGCGCCGGCTGCTGTTTTTAGTCCCGCCCGAGCGCATCCACACGCTGGTTTTTGCCATTCTGCGCGGCGTCACCGCCGTCGGGTTGTTGCGGCGGTTATTGCACCGGCTGCTGGGGCCGACTGATCCGGTGCTGGCCAGCACGGTGTTCGGGGTGCGCTTCCCGGGACCGCTCGGGCTGGCCGCCGGCTTCGACAAGGACGGCATAGGGCTGCTGATCTGGGGTGCGTTGGGGTTCGGGTATGCCGAGGTCGGGACCGTCACCGCGCACCCGCAGCCCGGCAGCCCGGCTCCGCGCATGTTCCGGCTGCCCGCCGACCGGGCGCTGCTGAACCGGATGGGGTTCAACAACCTAGGCGCCGGCGCGCTGGCGATCCAGCTCGCGCGGCACCGACCCGAGGTGCCGATCGGGGTCAACATCGGCAAGACCAAGACAACCCCTGCCGCTAAAGCCGTCGACGACTACCGGGCAAGCGCCCGGTTGGTCGGCCCGCTGGCGTCGTATCTGGTGGTCAATGTCAGCTCGCCGAATACGCCGGGGCTGCGAGATCTGCAGGCGGTCGAGTCGCTGCGGCTCATCCTGTCGGCCGTCCTTGCGGAGACCTCGACACCTGTGCTGGTAAAGATCGCACCGGACATTTCCGATTCCGACATCGACGCCGTCGCGGATCTGGCCGTCGAGCTCGGCCTGGCCGGCATCGTCGCCACCAACACCACGGTGTCGCGCGAGGGCCTGATCACACCGGGGGTCGACGAGATGGGCTCCGGTGGCATCTCGGGACCGCCGGTGGCGCGCCGCGCTGCCGAGGTGCTGCGGCGGCTCTACGGGCGGGTCGGCGATCGCTTGGTGTTGATCAGCGTCGGGGGCATCGAGACCGCCGACGATGCGTGGGAACGGATCACAGCGGGTGCGTCGCTGCTGCAGGGCTATACCGGCTTCGTCTACGGCGGAGGCTTGTGGCCCAAGCACATTCACGATGGCATTGCCCGCCGGCTGCACGACGGCGGGTTCGCCTCGCTCAGCGACGCGGTCGGGTCGGCGGCTCCCAAACCCGGAAGGCCGCCGGGTTAGGCCGCCCCATCGTCCTCGTCTTCTTCGTCTGCGAGGAGTTTCTCGGGGTGATGGAACGTGTTTACTCGGGGCTGACCGCGGTCGAGGTGTGGCGGTGGGATCCACTCGGTGACGCCGTTTTTGCGTTTACGGGTGGTCCAGCCGCCGGGCTCGACGAGTTTGTGGTTAGTTCCGCAGGCGAGGGTGAGGTCGTTGACGTCGGTGGTGCGACACTTGGCGTAGTCGGTGACGTGATGGACGTCGCAGTAGTAGCCCGGCACATCGCATCCCGGCGCCGAACACCCACGGTCCTTGGCGTAGAGCACTATTCGCTGTCCCGGTGACGCCAGCCGTTTGGTGTGATACAGCCCGATCGCGTTGCCCTTGTCGAAGATCGCCAGGTAGTGATGCGCATGACGGGCCATGCGGATCACATCGCTCATAGGAAGCAGCGTGCCACCACCGGTGAGTCCCTTACCGGCAGCGGTCTCCAGGTCCTTGAGCGTGGTGGACACGATGATGGACGCCGGTAACCCATTGTGCTGACCTAGTTTTCCGCTGGCCAACACAGCCCTGAGCGCGGCGTTGAGTCCATCGTGGTTACGTTGGGCGGTGCTCCGGCTGTCGCGCTGAATGATCTCCTCACCGGGTGGGCCGTCGACGACAGGCGTGTCGTCGTCGGGGTTGCACATGCCAGGAGCGGCCAGCTTGGCCTGCACCGCCTCCATGGTGGCGCGCGCTTCAGGGGTCAGCCAGCCGCTGAGCCGCGACATCCCGTCGATGTCCTGCTTGCCCAGGGTCAGTCCACGGCGACGAGCGCGATCCTGATCGGTGTAGGTGCCGTCGGGGTTGAGGCAGTCGGTGAGCCTGTCGGCGAGTTTGGCGACCTGGTCGGGGCGAAACTGGGTGGCCAGTTTGGCCAGATGCTTCTCGGCGCATTCTCGGGTATCAAGGTCCACCGAACATGGCAGCTGGATAAAGAACTGCCGAATCACCGCGACATGGGCTGGGCCTATCTTGCCATCGCGCTGGGCCGCGGCCGTCGCGGTCAATAACGGCGGCAAGGGCTCACCGGTGAGCGCGCGCCGCGGCCCCAAATCGGCAGCCTCAGCGATCCGCCGACTGGCCTCGCCGCGGGTGATGCGTAGTCGGTCAGCCAACGCGTGGGAGAGTTTGCCGCCCAGCTCCGTCGAATCGGACTGCTCGGCGATCTGATTGATCAACTCATGCCCCGGCACCCGCAGCCGCCGAGTCTCGTGCTCGAGTTGCTCGAGCAATGCCAGCCGCTCTGGAGTGGTCAGCACATCAAACGAATGCCCGACCACCCGAGACACCACGGTGCGCAGCGCGTCGAAGTCCTCCTGAATCTCCTCACGACTACCCGAACACATGTTCGAATACTACAACGGCCAGCCGACAAAAATCCCTACCGCACAACCACTGAAACCAAAGTGGCGTAAGTGATTTGAGTCGCTACATGTCCGAGCGCTACTGGCCCGACAACGCCGCCGCCGTCGCCGAACCCTGGCTAGATCTGCTCTACGTCTGTTCGTAGGTGCCGTGGATGACCGCTCGCGCGATCGCATGCTGGAACAGGTTGAATCCGAGGAAGGCGGAACTGGCGTCCTCGCTGAGATCGAGCTTTTCGATGTCAACGGCATGCACCGCGACGTAGTAGCGGTGCACACCGTGGCCGGGCGGCGGCGCGGCGCCGACGTAACGACGCATACCGGCGTCGTTGACCAGCGTCAGCGCGCCGCCTGGTAACTCACGGCCGTCGCCCGCGCCCTCGGGCAACTCGGTGACGTCGGCCGGCAGGTTGGCCACGGCCCAGTGCCAGAACCCGGACAGCGTCGGCGCATCCGGGTCGAAAACGGTGACCGCGAAGCTGCGAGTCTCCTTGGGGAATCCCGACCACCTCAGCTGCGGGCTGAGATCCTCTCCGCCCGCACCCATGATTCCGCTGATTTGGGCCGTCGCCAGCGGCTGGCCGTCGGTAATCGAGTCCGAGGTCAGGCTGAACGACGGCAGCTTGGGCAACAAGGCGTACGGGTCAGGCGGGGTGCTCATTGGCAATCCTCTCGTGTAGTCGGCTTGCGTTTCGGACTAGCAGTGTGTCAGGAAGTGTGCCAGCACATCGGTACCAAACCTCAGCGCATCGGTGGGTACCCGCTCATCCACGCCGTGGAACAGCGCGGTGAAATCCAATTCCGGCGGCAACCGCAGCGGGCTGAAACCGAAGCAGCGTATACCCAAGCGCGCGAAGGCTTTCGCGTCAGTCCCGCCGGAAAGCATGTAGGGCACCGTCCGGCCGTCCGGGTCAAGCGCCAGCACCGCGGCGTTCATGGCATCGACCAGGTCACCGTCGAAGCTGGTCTCATAAGACGAAAAATCCCTGATCCACTCCCGAGTCACGTCTGGGCCGATCAGCTCGTCGACCTCGGCCTCGAACGCCGCCTTTCGGCCCGGAAGGATACGGCAGTCCACAACCGCTTGTGCCGTCGCGGGGATGACATTGGCCTTGTACCCGGCCTTGAGCATCGTCGGGTTCGCGGTGTCGTGCAGCACGGCCTTCAGCATGCGAGCCATCGGGCCAAGCTTTTCGATCGTCCCCTCCAGGTCGGCCGACTCGGTGTCGAACGTCAGACCGGTCTCATCGCTGACAGCAGCCAGGAACTGCGCGACGGTGTCGGTCAGCACGAGCGGAAACCGGTGCCGGCCCAGCCGGCCGACCGCCTCGGCAATGGCGGTGACGGCGTTCTGCTCGTGCACCATGGAGCCGTGTCCCGCCCGGCCACGGGCGGTCAGCTTCATCCACGACAGGCCTTTCTCGGCCGTCTCGATCAAATAGAGCCGGCGTTCACCCCCGTCACGGCATGGCACGGTCAGGGAGAACCCGCCCACTTCACCGATCGCCTCGGTGACACGGTCGAACAGATCAGGCCGATTGTCGACCAGCCACTGCGCCCCGTAGTGACCGCCGTGCTCTTCGTCGGCTACGAACGCGAACACCAAATCGCGTGGCGGCACGATACCGGCCCGCTTTAACTGCCGGGCGACCACGATCATCATGCCGACCATGTCCTTCATGTCGACCGCGCCGCGGCCCCAGACGTAGCCGTTTTCGATGGCGCCCGAAAACGGGTGCACGCTCCATTCGGCCGGCTCGGCCGGCACCACGTCGAGATGCCCGTGGATCAGCAGTGCGCCGCGCGAGCTGTCCGCGCCCTCGAGGCGGGCGAACACATTGCCCCGGCCGGGTGCGCCGGATTCGACATAATCAGGCTGGTAGCCGGCCTCCGCGAGCTGCTCGGCAACCCAGTACGCGCATTCGGCCTCGCCCTGCGTCGTTTCGGGTTCGCCGGTGTTGGTGGTATCGAACCGGATCAACCTGCTGACAACCTCGACCACATCATCGCTGGGGTTGGTTGGAACCTCGGTCTCAACGGTCACAACCACCTTTCCTACCACTGCCAAGGCCGCTGGGCTCGGGGGCTGAGCAGCCGAGCTGGGTTAGATTTGCTCAGCTCTCCCCCGCAAGCGGGTGGTGCCCCCTCCTCAGCCCGCCTCGCGGGCCGCATCGTCGCCAAGCTGGGTTGGGCCCGCGCGGGCCAATCCGATAGCCTTAGCTGCCAACCTATGCGGTTGGTCTTGTCCGAGTGGCGGAATGGCAGACGCGCTAGCTTGAGGTGCTAGTGCCCTACTAATGGGCGTGGGGGTTCAAGTCCC
>CAVYAU010000021.1:0-81993 GCA_963766535.1 uncultured Actinomycetota bacterium
TGATCGCAGAAACGGTGCCACGCGTTGCGAAGCTTGTCGTCGACGGGCTGGTCGCCATAGACCATCGGTTCAGGCTCCCAGCGTGGTGAGGATTTCCGATACCCTTCGCGCCGCGCGTTCGGTAGCGGCGCGCGCCCCTTCTGCAGCGATGCGCGGACCGACCAACTCGATGTCGAAGACGCCTTCGTACCCGGCCTCGAGCGCGTCGCCCAGTATTCGGTCCAGCGGGATAACTCCGTCGCCGGGCACCGCGCGGCAGGGTGCGGTCCTGTCCCCAAGCACGTAGTCACTGACCTGCATGAGACCCGTCATCGGAATCGCTTGCTGCAGAAGCGCCTTCAAGCCAGCCTCCACCCAACAGGCGTGCCATTCGATGCACAGACCGATGCCGGCGAGTTTCGCGAGGGTGACTGGTATCGGCGAGCGTGTGGGCAATGTGGATGTCGGCATTGAACGACGAGGCGTTCTCGACGAGCAAACTGACCCCCTGGGCTGCAGCTGCCACCTTGCACGGCGCGATGAGCGCGGCGAAGCGTTCGGCGGCTTGCTCCCACGTCAGCAACATCCGCGGCCGCCCGTTTGCAGATACACCGAGCTCGCCCCCAATGCCGCGGCGATGTCGATGGCCTGCAACAGTTTCTCGGTCGCCTCGCCACGGTCGTTATCCAGGTCGGGGTAGGCGGCGAATTGATGATTCACCGTTTCCACTCGCGGCCCGCCGCCCGCGAGTGCCTGCTGAGCCTCGTCCACGCCGCCCCGCCGCATCAGCGAAGCAGTCACGAGCGTCATGTGGTGCACGCCGATCCGGCGACAGTGTTCGACGAACGCCGTGGTGCTTTCGTCGAGGAACGCAACCTGGTGCAGGCCCACGCGTGGATGCATGACCAGATCCTCGTCTCAATCTCGACGCCGAACCGTTCGCGGAACGGTCTGAACCCTCGTGTAGGGCGTCGAGGTCCTCACCGATGTCGGTGAGCAACGACGTCGAATAACGGAACTTGCCGTAGCGGTCACCCTGGGTCCATGCCGATGACGACGCCCGTGGTCATCGGGGGACCCGAAGTCCGATTGCGCTAAGCATTCGCTCAGCGTAACCGTACGCTGTGCGCCGGAACCTGAAAATCATCGACACGATGTCGCTCTGACGATGCTTACCAGCGTTGTGCGAGACAAGGAGGTATGCGATGAACGATGACACCGTGCTCATGGAGATCGAGTCGATCAAGCAGTTGAAGGCGCGTTACTGCCGGTATCTCGACACCAAGGACTGGGATAGATGGCGGGATGTCTTCACCGACGACTTCGTCGGCGACACAACGGAAGCGGGAGGCAGCGTGATCGTCGGCGTGGACGAATTCATGGCCTACACCCGCAACACGATCGGCAAGCCGTCTCAAGCGACTGTCCATCAGGTGCACGCTCCCGAAATCGAACTGACATCAGCGACGACGGCTCGGGGCATCTGGGCCCTCAACGACGTCGTCCGCCTGGTGCCGGCCTTGACCCTGCACGGCTACGGCCACTACCACGAGACCTACGAGAAGATCGACGGCCGATGGCGAATCAAGACCTCCAAACTGACCCGGCTTCGCGAGGACGTGACGGTGCCAATGTTCGCCCCGCGCATCGCCGCACGATTGCGAGCCGCCGCAGCGAAGATGGCGCGCCGCTCTGCCGACTAAAGCGCCGAACTGTGTCCGTCGCGGCGAAATAGAAAGGCCCAGGCCAGAACTCATGCCCCTGACCTTGGACTTCTCCGGTGGAGCCGCCGGGAATCGAACCCGCCTCTCTACCTGGGCATATGCCTTCTGAGTTGCAGATTGGCTACGTTTCGTTCCGATTCAGTCCCACTCGTTACCTGCGGGTTTGTCTTCAGCTCTTGACGGCGTCAAGAGTCGTCATCACCCATCCCCTCTCCATCAGGAGTGTCACGATTCACATCTCCCGGCTAGTACAGCTAGCCGCAGTTGCCGCCGCGCGGAGGGTCGTCCGGCCTCCCGGGTCTTCGGCTGTGGAGGGCACGAGCGCGACGCAGTCGGCGCCGGCTTCGCGGTAGGCGCGTAGCCGTGCCGCGACTCGGTCGGCGGTGCCCAACGCACACACACGGTCGAGCAGCTCGACCGGGACGGCAGCCGCCAGTTCGCGACGAGTTGCGCCTGCACGGGCCGTACGGACGAGGTCGTCGAAACCCAGCGCGCTGAACATCTCGCCGTAGCCGGGCGGGCCGAGATACACGGCCAGTTGAGCAGCCAGTTGGGTGTGGGCGGCATCACCGGGGTTGAGGGCGATCGGCACCCACACCGTGAGGCGCGGCGGGGCACGGCCGGCCAGCGCGGCCGCGGCGTCGATTGCCGCACGCACCTCCGCGACGCGGGCGGGCGAAGCAAGATTGAGCACGACCTCATCGGCGTGCTGCGCCGCCACTCGAATCATGCCAGGGCCGAACGCCCCCAACGCAATTCGCGTATCGGGCTGCGCCCCGCGCAGTCGAAAACCATGGCTGCTGACGTGTTGGCCGACGTACTCGACGCGTGCGCCGGTCAATATCGATCGCAGGCATTCGATGGTTTCGCGCATGACCGGCACGTGGTGGGCCCATCGACGGTCATGCCAGCCGGTCACGATCGCCGGACTGGAGGCTCCCAATGCGATGTCAACCCGGCTGCCGGTGAGCGAGGCGACCGAAGCTACACCCAGCGCCAGTGCCACCGGGCTGCGGACGCCGACGGCCAGCGGTCCGATCTTGAGGGGCATTTCGGGCGCGCGGAGCCCTATCGCGGTCGCGAGCGCGAACGCGTCGTAGGTGGCCATTTCGCCAATCCACACCGCATCGAAGCCCATGTCAGACGCCGCCAGCGCCACATCCATTGCCTCGAGGGCGGGCCGGTCAAGCCAGAACGGTAGGGCGACTTCGATACCGGTCACAGCATCGACACATCGGCAGGCTGGTCGAGCAGGACGCGGCCGGGCAGCTCGCGTGACGCCTCATTGACCTGGAAGTGGCCGGTGGCCGTGAATGCGTCGCGGAACCGGCGCTGCAGGGGTGCGCTGTCGTAGATGGCGCTGCCGCCCGCCAGGTCATACATGTTGCGCACAACGTCGGCCGAGGTCCGTACCGCGTGCGTGGCCGCCAGACGTAGCCGGTTACGCATCGCCAGCGGCACTGCATCAGCATCCTGGCTGGCCTGCCAGGCCGCGTCAATTGACTCGTAGTACAGCGCGCGAGCGGCGCCCAACGCCGCCTCGGCCGTTGCCACCGCCGCTTGGGTCGCCGGACGTTCAGCCAGGGTGCGTGTGGACCCCAGCCCTTTCTTGCCACCGGCCAGCTCGACGAGGTCGTCAATCGCGGCGCGCGCATTGCCCAACGCGGCTGCGCCGATCGACAGCGCGAAGAATCCGAACACCGGAAAGCGATACAGCGGCCGGTCCACGGTCGGTCCGTCGAACACCGAGAACACGCGATCGGCGGGCACGAAAACCTCATCGGCAACGCTGTCGTGGCTGCCCGTGCCGCGTAGGCCCAGCGTGTGCCAGGTGTCGAGGACCTGCAGGTCGTCTTTGGGTAGCGCAACGACGGAGGGCACGCGGCGCTCGTCGACGAAGCAACCGGCGAACATCATGTCAGAGTGGGTGATCCCGCTGCAGAATGGCCAGCGCCCGGACACCACAACACCGCCATCGACTGACCTCGCCGTGCCGCGCGGCGCCCACACCCCCGCCGCGACACCCTGCCCACCGCCGAACATCTCGTCACGGCTGGACGATGGCAGGTAAGCGACCAGCAGGCTACTGGTAATCGCGATCGACACACACCATCCCGCCGATGCGTCGCCGCGCGCCACCGCTTCGGCGCACCGCAGTGCCAGTCCGGGCGCGAGCTCCGGTGCCTGAACCTCCCGCGGCATTCCGGCGCGCAGTAGCCCGGCCTCGCGCATACGGGCCACCAGCTCGTCTGGAAGTCGGCGATCGCGGTCGATCTCCGCCGACACCTCCCGGGCCGAAAACACGATCTTTTCGGCGAGGATCTCGATATGGCTCTCGGCTCCGCTGCGCGGCGTGGCGGTCAGGTCCGGCTGATTCATCGGGGCTCCTGGTAACGGTGACGGTTCAATTACGTTACCACCTATGGTTCAGCAATTGAACCGGGTACAGTTGGTGAACTATGGCCGCCGCCGATCTGTCCCACCGCTTCGAAGCGGAGTCGGTCGGCCGGGCACTTGAGCTGGTCGGTGAGCGCTGGACGCTCCTTATCCTGCGCGAGGCGTTCTTCGGAGTGCAGCGCTTCGGTCAACTCGCGCGTAACCTCAACATTCCGCGGCCCACGCTCTCGTCGCGGCTGCGAATGCTTGTCAATGTGGGCCTGCTTGAGCGGGTGCCATACTCCCGGGATCCCGAGCGCCACGAGTATCGGCTCACCGACGCAGGCCGCGATCTCTTCGGAGCGATCGTCGTCCTAATGCGGTGGGGGGACGAGCACTTGCCGCACCCAGACGGGCCACCGATTGTGCTGCGCCACAACACCTGCGGCGAGTTCGCCGATCCACGCCTGATCTGCGCCCACTGCGGCGAAGAGATCACCGCGCGAAATGTGATACCCGAAGCCGGACCGGGCTTCCGCACCAAGCTGGAATCGCGCGCTTGACCTTGTGATTCGCGGCCAACCGCTCAACGCGAAACTCTGATGGAGCTGAGGGATTCCAATCCTTGGCCTACGCGAAGCGAACGAGACCACATCGGCGGTCGGGCCTTCGCGCGCTCGCTGTCTTGCCTACAATGCGCAGCTTAAGCGAAACAAACTTGCACGGTGGAGTGTCCGGCCTCGAGAACCTCTCACCTGATTTTTACGACCACCTTGCCCTTTGCGCGCCCCTTTTCGACGTAGGCCAGAGCTTCCGTGGTCGGACACGGCGGCATATTCCAGTACCACGACGAGTTTGTTGACGCGGTTCTGAAATTCCTCGAGCCCTGATTCGGACTGCGGGCTTCTTTATGCCTCTCCTTCGAGGCCTGCCGCTTCAGGTGCGTGCGCTTCTTGACAGCTCGCGCTCGTACTCGGTGAGCGACCCTGCACCGCAAGGTCATCCGACGGCGGGGTGGCGCCGATGTTGTGGAAATGAAAGCAGGCCAGGAATTGCATTCTGACCTGCTAGTTTTCAGTGGAGCTGCCGGGAATCGAACCCGCCGCAAAAAGCCGCGTGACCTGCGGAGACGCTAAGGGTGTTGACGCCGTCAACACGCATCAACACGGCCCGAAAGTTTGCCAGCCAGCCGCCGACAATGTTGCGTCGTCAGCGCAGCGCCCACCGCACGCCGTTCGAGCACGAGGCGTGAGTGCAGCCGGGCAGCCGCGGCGACGCCGCAACCTTTAGTCCGCTTGTTTCTCCTGGTCAGGCCACTGGAGCAGGGCAAAATAGCGAAAATCTGTCTGCGGTAGCGTTGGCACTGGACTTGTCTAGCGAAACCGCTGATCGCAGCCAGACCCTATTCAGCCGCCGGTGCCCGGGATAATCGACCTATTAATTACATCGACTCCAGCACTGTGGGTGGATCCGGCCGATGAAGGCGGTCCATCAGCCAACTGGGGTGGTGTCGGAATGTATTGTGAAAATCCATTTGTCCGATGCCGGTAAACAGATCGCCAGGACGTATGGGAAAGTGCCCTGGAGCCTCGCCTGCGGGTTCTTGGTCCCTCGATGATCAGGACGGGCCGCTCGACGCGGACCGCAAGCCGAAGATCGTGAAATCCCTTGATCACCGAGCCGGTCATCTCGTTAGAGAACGGACCGGTCAAGACTGGAGTTGAAAGGGTGGGACCGGTCGATGAACACCCCGGTTGCCCGACGGGCCAGCCGAGCCGAGTGTCGCGAACCCACCAACGCCAGCTCGCCACCGGCGTCCGTGATCGCCACAGCCAGCGGAACCCACGTCATCGACGTGGGTTCGGCGACGGCGACCGCACCGGCATACGGTGACAACCGAGACGGCAACGTCCGCAGCCCGGCCGGGGTTGGCGCAACCGTGAACCGCTGTTCGCGTACACAGCCGTCGGATCCGCAGAGTCGAACGCACACATGATGATTGGCGACCACCGCTGCGTCGATACCGACCTGCACTCGTGTAGGCGGCGACGCGGTACTACCGTCGAGAAACACGAGGGCTCTCCGTTCGAGTCGAACCAAGAGCCCGACGCTCGATCACCCGCAGTGCCACGAGCCACAGGCTCACCAACAACGGGAGAACCCTCGCGCACGTCTCGTTCCCGGGGGATGTCGCTGCCGCTACCACGCTCCCGACACGCGCGCTCGGACACATAGGCCGCCCAAGCTTGTGAGTAATCGGGTGCACCGCCAGCAACGGCACCGCGCGCCCTGCGGCCACCGCGCCTGGCCACCAATTCCCTCATCCGGGCCCGCTTGGGAGAAGACGAGCCCCGGACGACGATCTCTTTCACGAGCCCGAAGCTCACCCGGAAACCGCCGCCACCGAGGCCCCTCCCAAGGTCACCGTACGTGACCACCACCCGTCACCAGGGGCAACCTAAGTGATACAAGCCGCTATAGACCCGCAGCCGCGGCAAGACGTCAAAACGCTGTCTGACGGAGTCTGGGTGCGGTGGTCGGCCGTCCTGGAAGGTGAAGACGTAGCCCGCCGGGGCGATAGTCGCTATCAAAGAACTCACGCTCCCGATCCTGGAGGTCGCGCCAGGTGCATAGCGCGGAGACCGTGGCGCGGTCGATGGAGATCGTCGGTCGACGTTTCTGGTCTTGCCGCCTGTCTTATCCCTGGAGTGCCCCACGACAAGGCCCGCCTAGCACATCTGACCAATCGTTTGGGACCGACGAGACGACGCGCGATATCAACCTGTACTGCCACGCGCGTGCGACCGAGCGGACGCCGCTTACGACTGCTGACCACGATCGGCGCGACGACGCACCCTGAGCACGCTTCGGCGCAGACCCCGGAATGCGTAGCCGGCCGCCACGACCGACGCCACAATCGTGGTAATGAACACGGGCAGCCAGCTGTCCCGGTCGTGGTCGACAGACCACCAGACAATCGAGAAGAGCACCGTGCAGAGGAATAGGACGATGTCACGCCAGTTTCCTTCATAGGAACTGGCGGCGGCGCGCAGCTGGCGTGCCTTGTCGTTCGCCTCGACCAATTCATCGATGCGGTCGTTGATGCTGCGCCGCAGCGCCTCCCGCCGGGCCGCCTCGATTTCAGGCATCTGCTCGAGCAGCTCCAAGTCTTGTTTGATCCCCTCTTCGTAAGTCGGGACCCCTGAGTTGCCCCACCGCAGCGCCGAGCAGTGCACCACCGAGGACGGGAGCTGCGCCCATGGCGATCGCTGCCATACCGGGCATTGTGACCTCCACCTTCCTCTCGCTCCGCAATCCTGGGCATCGACCCCATGGTCACGTTGCGATCGGCGTTTCGGCTCAGTGCCGGTGGGGTCAGGTTGGTTACCGGCGGCGAAACCGCCGGAACATCATTTCATGGTGGCGAGGTTGTGCCAAAAATTCTTGAGGCTGTCGGTGCCGCCGAAAAGCGTGGTGAAGTTGGTGGAGTCGACGAGGACGATGTCGCCGGCACGCCGGCCCGACGGCGGCATCCAGATCAGCGCGTTGAATTCGGTGTTGCCCGCCGCGGTGAAGGGATGGGGCCTGTTGGGATCGATCCGTTGACGACCCAGCACCCGCACCGAGTCGCTCTCCGGCGCGGTGAGTTCGTAGTGCGGCAGGTGGGGATGGAAGTTGAACGTGGTGACGTTGTCGAGCAGCCGCGCGGCGTCCAGGTCGCGGACCGCGGTCAGGGGTGCGATCTGCTTGGTGCCCTCGACAACGGCGGGACGCAGCCCCCAGGTGTTATGCACCGGGACCTCGAGGGCCGTCATCAGGGAGCGGGTGTACTGCCCGAACCGTTGTTGACGCGGCACCAGCGGGTCGCCGTGGTGCTGGTATTCAACCTGACGCTGGGCGAAATCGTCGGTGAAGCCCACATCGTGATGCGGGGCCAGCAGCAGGCACGTGCCTTCTCGTTGCAGCCATTCCCGGATGGCGCTGAGTTCCTCCGGGACGGCTTCCTGTTCGGACAGGATGTGATCCAGCCCGAAGACCATGAGGGTGTCGGTGTCGGCGAGGACCCGCTCGTCGATCGGGAGCTGGTAGCCCGCCTGGTCGATGCGCTGGAAGACGGCGACCGGGTGGCCGGTGGCTTCGCCAGCCAGGTCCTGGAAAGCCAGCGCCGAGCGGTGGAAAAGTTCCAGGGTGCCGGCGATGCCCTGCAGGAAGTGCGCCTCGTCGTATTCCGGTGTCTCATAGCTGGGCCACAAGGCGTTGCGGACTTCGGTCATGGTGGAGAAGCGGTTGTACATCGCGGCGGGGTCGCGTTGGGCTTCCCACGGGTAGCTCCAGGTCCAGTAGATGCTGATGCGCCGTCCGCCGGTGTGCGGACGCGGGATGTGGCTTTGGTTGTAGGTCCGCGCTGCGGGAAGTGCGCCCATGGTGGATCCTTACTTGATCAGTCGAGCGCCGCGAGGTATCGCATGGCGTTGATGCCGGGCAGGAAGAAGTACGCCCCACCCTTGAGGGTGGTGAACGCCGGTAAACCTTTGAGGGTTTTGCGGATCGGCCGGTTGGGAATCTTGAACTCCAGCGTGCCGTCCTGGGTTCCGCATATCGGGTCGTCGCTCGTTGCCGAGCTCGTGGAAGGTGCGGTCGTTGATCCACACGTTCTGCGCGAACTCGAATTGCCGAACCAGGCTGGCGCAGATGATGAACGCGGCGATGCCACGATCTACACCGTCGTCGGGCGCGCCCTCGGGCAACGCAGGACCATAGGTAGCACCGCGGCGGATCATCCTGCGCCGGTTCATATTGTGCGCGGTGTCGCGCGGGTTGAGGCGTCGCGCGTGCGATCCCAGCGGGCAGGCATACCCGTGCGGATCCATCTGCTTATAGTTGAAGTCGTTGTTGCGCATAGGGTCCGCGCCCAGCTCTGGATCGTCCTTATCCGGTGCCAACACCAGCGGGGCACCGCTGGCCAGCGGCCCATGAACTTCGCGGCGAGCAACTCCTGCCCATCCGGAGTCTCGGCGTGCTCCCGGGTATAGTCGCGGAACAGTCCAACGTGCTCCTGCAACCGCCGGTAGGCCATGTAGCTTCCGTTGCGGGACAACACGTCCGGCTGTGGCAGGTTGACGGGCGGCCCCTTCTCGTCGGGATAACCCAGGATGAACTCGCCGGGCTTGAGCGGCGCGCCCGACCCCGGCGTCGGCTCTTCACCCGAGCCCTCGATCACCGGCTGCGACAACCGGTCACGGAAGCCGAAGTGGTCGTGGGCGTAGTTGAACGGCGGCGTGGCATTGAGATCGAGGAACGACAGGGTGCCGCACCCCGGGGCACCGGGCTGACCAACTCGTCGTGCACTCCGGTGCACCGCCGATGTTCCTCGTCGCTGCGCGCGAACAAGATCGCGATTGCGTGCAGGTCCTGACCCGCAAGGCCACCCACCCAATTGTCGGGGTGGTTGGCGCCGGTATCACCCAGGATGTCCGCGCGGGCGGCCATGCCCTCGCGGAACTCCTGGGGGAAGGTGGCCAGCGAATCGTCGGCCACTCCGAGCGCGCGCAGACCGTTCCAGGTGAACGCCAGGGTGATCCAACGCTGTGAGCTGTCCATCGTGGCCTGCGCATCCGCGGCCGACTGCACCCGGTCGAGCAACTCGGCCAGCCACGCCCGGCCCCCGGCCGGGTCATCGAACGACAGGAACTCATAGCGGCCCGTCATCGCCGGCGTGCGCGTCAGCAGAATGTGCTGAATGTCGTCAAATTCAAGCATCGGCGCACCGTTTCGCGCGGATCACTGCATTTGGTCGAGCATGTCGGAGAACGCCGCTTTGAGCCGCAGCGCCTTTTTGATCTCGTCGGCGGTGACGTAGGGGTACTCCCCATACTCCAGGAAACTGGGGCACTGGTGCTCACGAACGAACTGCACGAAGGCGTCAGGGTTTTCTTTCCAGTCCTCCGGGAATCCCTCGAGGTTGGTGAACACCGTCGTGATCCCGGTCTGGCTGAACAGCGTCACCGCATCCTCGGTGTACTTGTCGAAGTCGGTGTCGAAGATGCCCTGGTACTGAAAGTGCAGCCCCGAACCGACGTCGAACAGTACCCACCGCAAGTAGTGCAGCCGCAGCGGCGCGAGCACGTCGGGACTCCCGGCGATCGCTTCCTGGATCTGCTTGCCGTATACGCGGACGGCCTCTTCGCGCCCCTCTTTGACCTTCGCGATGATCGAAAAGCCATAGCAGGCAGGAGTTCTCGGATAGATCGGACCGTAGCGGCCCCGCTCGAGCTCGAAGTACCCCTCCTTAGGAATGGCCATCGCCGCTGGCTTGCTCCAGTCATGATCGCTCGTCGGCATCCTCAGATTCCCCTCTCTGCTATCCGTGCGAAACACTACGCCCCGATCACGCCCCCTGGACCCTTTCGTCGGCGGCCATTCGACCGGGCGACCACCGTTGCGTCGATGTTCATCGGGCAGACTCCGCCGGTCCAACCCCGCCAGTCCTCAGTTCCTCGAACAGCCCTGCGCGGGCCAACAGCAAGCCGCTGACCATCAACACCCAGACGGGGAACACCATCGTGATCCACATGCTGATGTTGCCGGCCAACAGCAATGCAACGGCAGAAAGATAGCTCAGGCCAACCAGCCAGCGTGGCATCAAGCCCGTCCGAAGCCAAATCGTTGCCAGCGACATCATGAACACCGCAGCCATCCGGACCGCATAAGTCTGGCTGGCCGCCAGCATCACCATCTTCCCAAACTGGATCGTCTCCGCATGCGCCGACGGATCGGTGACCCCGGCGTTACTGGCCACCAGGCCGGCAGCCACAGCGGTCGAGACGAACATCATGGCCAAGAACAGCACGCCGCTGCCGAGGAAGACCGACGCGAAGAACTTGTCTTCATAGCGCCCTAACCCGTCGCGGACCACCCCGATGAACCACAAAAAGCTGATACCCGCGAACGGCATCAGCGTCGCCGCGGTCGCGATCCCCCTGCCGCGACTGTTCAGCCATTCGGACGAAGCTGCCGCGCCCTCAGGCATGTTGGTGCGAATCAGGATCAGCACGGCGCCAAACAGCAGCGCAAAGATCACACCGGCCACCGCGGCAGCACGTGGCGTCGTCAGCTGGCGCGGGCTGGGCTTAGATGACATTGCCATCACGTCATCGTCTCACCGGACCGCGCCCCAGCCGGGCTAATTCACGACGAACTTCGACTCTCCACAGCCCTGTGCACACATCAATCCACCGTAGTCAGTCAGTCGCACTCAACCTATAGGCGCAATCGAGCAGCGATGGCGGGCGGCTTCGGTGCGCTCGTGGGCCGCGCTACCGTCCGCGACCCGGCAGACCGACGTGCCCCGGGTTGATGTTGGGCAAGTTGATGTTTGGCACGCTGATGTTCGGGACGTCGATCATGTCGGGCACGTTGATGTCCGGGACGTCAAAGTCGATGTTGCCGGGCACGCCCGGGATGTTCAGGTCATCGAGGGGTGCGTTGTGGATGGGGGCAGAGCTGAGTTGGACATGCGGTGGACTCGCGATGAAGGCGGCAAGAATCGCCGCTGCGGCGGCGGGAGCGGTCGCGAGCGCTGTGAGATAGGTGCGCCTAATTCGCATGGCAGTCATCCTTCCGATGGGCCGCGCTAGATCAAAGAAAGTAGAACCGTGGGCTGGCGCATGGGTCTATTGGCAGCCAGCCTTGAAATCAACCAAAGGCTGACGGATGCCTTGAAGGTCAGCTTGTACCTGGGGGTTGGCGTTGAGGTAGTTCTGCGCGTTGTTGCGCATCACATCGCGGTCCTGGCCCTTAAGACCGGTGAAGAAAGCGTTGACATCGGGATGGGTGAACAGGTAGGTCGAAGTGGCATCCGAAACACCGGATGCAACACGGGCCAGGTCGGCGGCGGTGCAGTTGGGCGGCGGATCGGCCACGGCGATTGCGGCGCTACCAAATAGCATTGCGCCGCTGATGGCACCGGTAGCGATGGTACCTGCTACCGCACGGCGCACAGTAGGGGCTGAGAGCGACATGGCTGCCTCCTTCATCGGGTAAGTAAGAGGCTAAGCGGTGTCGATTTGGCGAACAATACCCTAATCGAACTGGCCCCGACTTTTGGTGGATTGCTGATAATCCATCCCGCCGCGCCCACTCACGACGTCATGAGATGAAATCCTTCGTATCGCCCGAGGACGCCCAATCAACGTAGGGCTTGCGCTCTAGGCGCGGTTGCATATGAACCGGGTGCCGATCAGGCGTTATCCGCTAAAATTAGTCCAAAGTTGGCTTTTTCAAGACAATTCGCGCATATAAATCCCTTGGCTCACGGCCAAATTCGGGCACACACTCCTCTGACGTGCGCTGTTGACCGGATGAGGGGAACAAGACTTACCGCTAACGAGCCTCGTGGGCACCTTGGACTTTGTTGCTCGCACCGCCGAAGCCGATGCGCTGCTATTCCCACCGTCGCGCGGCGGCTGCCATTTAAACGACAAGACATTCCGGCATCACTTCGCGCCAGCGCTAACCAGAATCGGCCGCGACGGTGACAGACCGCGCGCCTTACGCCTTTTCCAACGTGAACGATATCGGGTTAGTCGGACCTGGGACCCCAAGAGGACATCCGATGTAGTCATAGCCAGTCGACTTGCCTCTGAGGCTGGTCGGGTCGAACGTAAGCGTCATGTCTCCATCGTGTCTCGATCCGTCTTTGCACCGGACCGAGTTCGGCACGTTCTGCTGTATCAGGGTCCATTCACCGTGGATGAGGTGGAAATCGCCCTGCCAACCGTAGTCGCCGGTCGCATGGAGGCAGCCCTGTCCACATGGCGTGAGGGTCCACTGATAGGTATCGTCGGCGTATCCGTCCCGGTGGTCGAACACGACGTTGTATGTTCCACTTGGGTCGGTGGCGTTCGCGGTCGCGGTTCCCACGGCGGCGAACATGGCCGCCGCAAAAACTGCCGCCGTACCCAACTTTTTCATTAGCTTCTCCTCTCCTGAGCCGGATCTATTTGGCAAATGCGTCATTATGCGCTTCAACGAACTGCGTCGCGTGAGTATTGGCCTACTCGCACCTCGGCGAGCCAAGCGAACGCGTGGGTAAGCCCCCGCCATCACGAGCGAACCCGTGCCGCCGGGCAGGGGTTCGCGTGGCGCTACTCGTGTGTGGCTACCCCCTTATGGTGTGGTTGCTCCCCGGCCAGCCGTTAGACCGACCGAGGCAAAGCGCTTAGGGTTCGCCTCCGGTTATTTGGGGGGCGGCGGAGGCGGTATCACGATTATGGTCGCCCCGGGGATCCCCGCTAGGGTCTCCGCGAGGTTGGCCGCTACGTCCGCCGGTATGCCCGCCGCTGAGATCGCGACCGGGACCGCCGAGGGGAACGCCGCTTTGGGCGCCACGGGCGTCGCCGGGGGCGTCGCTGCGGGCGCCGCTGCTGGGGCCGGTTTGTTCGCCGCCACTACCTTCGCCGCGGGCGCTTTGTTCGCCGCGGGGGTCGTCGCCGCTCCGCTCGCTGCGGGGGCGCCCCGGACAGCAAGACCCATGGAGCTCCCGACCAAACTCGCCAATGCCATTCCGGTGTAGGGGCTGGTTTGGCTGGTTTGGCTGTTTTGCATGACTATTGGGACTGCGGTGCTTGGCAACGCCGCGGCGACTTGGCGCATTGCCGGCGGGGTGGCCCAGGATGGCGGCACCGAGAGCCCACCGATCGAGCTAGCCCCGCCGGTAAACGCGGACACCGCCGCCCCACTCCCGGACCTGGACATGAGCGCCGCCGTCGCTAGATTGGGCTCCTCTACCGCACCCGGTTCCACCGACGGACTGGTTTCGCCGCGATGCTGGTCCGTTAGCCCCACTGCCCCTTGGCCCAAGATGGCAAGCGAGGTTGCCAGAGATGCGAGCGAAATAAGGTTAAGACTGACGAGGACCCCATCACCTACTGAACCTAATATTTGGAAGGGTGTGACAGCGGGTGGGTCGGCTGCTGCGGCGGCCGGCGCGGCGGTTTGGGCGACCGTTCCGGCCTGGCCCGCCAGGCCGGCCGGGTTGGTGGTCTGCGGCGGCGAAGTGAACGGCCTTAACTTCGACGCGGCCGCCGAAGAGCTGGCATAGCCTTGCATTGCGGCACCATCCTGAGCCCACATTTCGGCGTACTGCGCTTCACTGGCCGCGATCGCCGGGGTGTTTTGCCCCAGAATGTTGGTCGCGATGAGCGCCATCGTCTGGCTGCGGTTGGCCGCGATCACCGGCGGGGGCACGGTCATCGCGAACGCTGCCTCATAGGCGCTCGCCGCGGCCATGGCCTGGGCGGCGGCCTGCTCAGCCTGGGCGCCGGTAGTGCTCATCCACGCCGCATAAGGCGCGGCCGCGGCCGCCATCGACGCCGACGAGGGACCCAGCCAGTCCTCGCTGGTGATCCCCGAAATCACCGAAGAGTAAGAGGCCGCCGTTGAGTTCAATTCGGTGGCCAGCTCATCCCAGGCCGTCGCCGCGGCCATCAACGGCCCCGCCCCGGGACCGGAATACATTCTGGCGGAGTTGATTTCCGGTGGTAATGCGCCGAAATCCATTGCGGTACCGTCCTTAGCGGGTTGCCAATGCGTTGGCGGCCTCGGTGGCCGCATACGACGCCGCGCTGGACCCCAGCATGGCCACAAACTGGTCGTGAATCGCTGCGGCCTGGGCGCTGACCGCCTGATACATCTGGCCGTGCATCGCGAACTGCGCCGCCGTCACCGCCGACACTTCGTCGGCGGCGGCGGGAACCACCCCGGTGGTCCGGGCGGCCGCTGCGGCGTTCTGGGCCGTCAATGCCGAGCCGATACTTGCCAAATTGCCGGCCGCCGTGCTCAGCATTTCCGGCTGTGTGGTCACGAAAGACATGGACTTCTCCTTCAGGAAACTGTCCGACCGGGGAACGGTCTCCGGCCGCCGCTGAAATGGTGTCCGGATGCGCCGATTGCGCCTTCGCCCGTGAAGCCGGAGGCATACGTCAGGCGACTGGGCACCAACCGATTCAGGCGGCGAAAACGGTGCCAGGGCCGGATAGGAACGAAACGATCATCGATTTCCGCTAGCCCGGGTGTGACTATTCACTCAACCGCTCCCCACCTCCTCACGGCCAGGGTGCAGATGGAGATGTCAACAGCAGAGTTGCACAAAAAGACACCGAAAAAAAGAGCCGAGATACGGAGAAACGGGTGTGTCCGCGCGCAAATAAGGCACAACCTACTGAGCAGGCGGACGAGCCCGATGACCGACGGCGCTAACGATTGTGTGCGAATCGCCGCGGCGACCATCTCAACAAACCCGTGGAATCTCTGTCGGCGATGCTTCAAGCACCGGAAAGTCACGCCTAAGGCGAAGGTGAGTGAGTCGAAGGCTTCCGCGCCCAAGTCAGCCCTGCGCATCGAAAAGTGCCTATGGGCGGGATGATGCCGGAGCCGTCTCAGTTTGCCCAGTTGACGATTTCGTCGATGACCCTGCGGATCGGGGGCAGTGGCACATCCTGAAGGTCTAGTGTGCGGACGATGTGGCGCACCCCGTGTGGTTCCGTAATCGACAAGCCGTAGTTCTCGAGGGCGTAAGCCTTCCAATGGACCGAGTCAGATGGTCCTTTCCCCGACGCTTCCCGGCATTCCGCAACCAGCTGCGTGCAGGGCTCAGGGCGGGTCGAGCCAGTGGGCCAGCAGCCCGAGTGTGTGGGCGGTGTGCCGACCGTCGGGCACCTCTCCGAAGGTCTCCGCCACCTTCCGCAGCTGCTTCGCCAGCTCACGCCGCCGCGCCGGTTCTAGCGCAGCCAGCTCGTCGAGCAGCGTCGCGGGGGTCTTCTCGGTGTCGGCCATGACTCCCCTTTGGTGTCGATGCGGTATGACCGCTGCGCACGTCTGCTTTCGCTATTTAACGGGCAAAGAGAGTCGGATAAACACGACCGCCCAACGGAGCGGGCCGCCGAATTCACGGCAATACGGCTTCCTCTCCAAAGGACCAAGAGCCCTATTTGTCGATCGCGCGCCAGCGAAACGTAGAGGGCGGTAGAACTGCGTGGCCGCCCCCGTGTGGTCATGTGGATGGGGATCTTTAGAGGCTAGCTGGTCGAGCCTGGGCCCTTTCGTTCGTCAGCCCCAAGACCGCCCGCATGGCGTCTACATCGTCGTGGTTGCCCTGAAAGCGGAGCCGACGCAGGGCAGCGAGACGCTGCGCTGCAGTGGAGCCCAGGCGAGCGGTCACCAGGTCGGATGCTGATGCGCTCAAGGTCACATCTGGCTCGTGCCGCGCCCCGGCGAGTCGTCCTGCGGTCACGGCGAAATCGAAATTTCGGCCGTCGATCTGCACGCGATACGTTGCCTCAACTCCCACGGCGCCGGCCGGGTCGAAACCCAGGAGCACGCCGACGAGAAAGCCGTTGAGTGGTGATCGAGATTCCTCGGTGCTGAACCGCATCGTGTGCAGACCGAACCGCGCAACCGCACCGAGGATGGGAAGCACCAGACGCCACCCGTCGTCGCTGAGGGTGTAGACGGTGCGTGCGATCGGTGCGGGCAACTCGGTGCGTTCGACGACGCCAGCCTGTTCGAGTTCGTCAAGGCGTTGGGCCAGAAGATTTGTCGCGATGCCGGGCAACTGCGCACGCAAGTCGCTGTAGCGGCGCGGGCCTCCGACGAGCTCGCGCACGATCAGCAGTGTCCAGCGCTCCCCGAGCACGTCGAGCCCACTAGCGATCGGACAGTCCTGGTTATAGTTACGCCGCCCAGCCACGCGATCACTCTACCACTTAGACAGATTTCAATTTCAGATGCTTGACTTATTTGTCTATTGGGTTTAGGTTTTTTGCAAGTGTAACATCGCCGGCCGGGCTTCACGGATCACGCCGACGGGCGCGGTGATGACCCACGGTTGGAACGTGCTGCTGGTGGCGTCTACGCGTGCCGGGATCGCCGACTCGGCCCCGCCACTTACCTGGACGGCCCCACTGGAAAGATGACATGTGATGGGGACCCCCTCGGCTCAGACGCTCGTTGATATGGGCGTCAGAGATTTGTTTCAAGGAGCTCGAGGAGGTCCCGATGACCATGGTAGGCGGTTTTGACGTGCACCGGCAGCAGATCACATTCGATTATGTGGATAACGACGGGTTGGTCCGGTGGGGGCAGATCCGCCCGGCGACGCGGAAGACGTTGCGGTGCTGGCTGGTCGAGCATTGCGCGGACGGGGACGCGGGTTTCGCGCTGGAGGGCTGCACCGGGTGGCGGTATGTCGTCGAGGAGCTGGCGGCCGCGGGCGTGGGTGTGCATCTGGGTGATCCGGCCGAGATCGCGGCGGCGCGGGGCCCGAAAAAGCGCGCCAAGACCGACCGCGCCGATGCACGGCTGCTGCGCACGCTGCTGTTGCAGGGTCGGTTCCCAGAGTCGTGGATCCCGCCTGCGCATGTGCTGGAGATCCGCAGCTTGGGCCGGTTGTACTGCACGCTGATGGACGAGCGCCGCGCCTGGCAGCAGCGCATCCATGCCCAGTTGTTTCATCAGGGCTGTCCACCGATTCGGGCGTTGTTATCCGAAGCGGGCCGCGCGGCGCTGGCCAGTGTTGAGCTATCGGCGGCGGGACGCCAGTATGTGGATACCGCGCTACGCCGTATCGACGAGCTGACCGCCGATATCGACCCGTTGCGAACCCAATTGGTGAACTTCGCCCGACGCCAACGTGGCTGCCAGGTCCTGCAGCGCCATTACGGCGTCGGGTGGCTGTGCGCCGCGATCATCTGGGCCGAGATCGGCGATGCCCGCCGATTCCACAGCTCCGATCAGCTCATTCGCTTCGCCGGGCTCGATGTCACCGTCTACTCCTCCGACGGCAAACGCTCACCGGGGCACCTATCCCGGCAGGGCTCACCGCAGCTGCGGTGGGCCGCGTTCGAGGCGGCCAAGTGTGCTGCTCGCCGCGGTTCCCCGGATTACGCCTACTACCACAAGCTGGCGGCTAACCACGACGGCAAGAACGGCAAGAACCCGACGTTGGCGGTGGAGCGCAAAATCCTGCGCCGCTCCTATCACACCTTGCGTGAGCTCGGCGATGCCGCCCTGGCCACGCCAGACACCCGACTACAGGAAGCGGCTGCCTGAGATGCGTTGCGTACGTGCCCTGCCCATAACTCAGCTGATGCATGCGGCCAGCTCCCGCATTGTCCCGCCGCCACCCCTGTGCTGGGTGGACGTCCCGGAAAGAATGAGCGGCCGCACCCCTTCAACAGCCCGCCCGCCGGGCACCCCATCCATCATCATGTCACCGGACGATTGTCCGTGGACCCAGATAAGGCCGGGCGCCGGCACGCGCAACGACATCTCCCGCACCACACTGCCACACGGGAGACACCAAATGACTTGAACCACCACGTCTTTGCCTCGTCTCTGGCCAACCGAGTATACGGCGGATCCTCGTCGGCCTCGAGGTCGTTCGTCCTCGCTGCGCTGCGGGCGCTCCACCTCGACCCCGACTCCGATCCACCGCCCCCAGACACCGACCAGAACGAGGGCCAAACGACAAGAAAACAACCAAGGATCCACCTTTACGGGGGTCCCCAACACAGATAAGGACAACATCATGACTGTCGCGCCCGTTCTTGTCACTGGCGCCGCGGGAGGCATCCAAGGCTCGACAGGTTTCCATGTCACGCGCTTACTGCTGGATCGGGGCTACCCCGTGCGCGCCTTCGTCCACCGACTCGATGACCGATCCGATCGGCTTCGCGCGCTCGGCGCCGAAGTCGTCGACGGCGACCTGCGCAACTTCCGATCAGTCGCGGCCGCGATGGTCGGTATCCGCGGTGCCTACTTCGCGTATCCGGTGCAGCAGGGCCTGCTCGAAGCCGCCGCGACTTTCGCTGCCGCGGCACGCTCCGCCGGTGTCGAGCGGGTCGTGAACCTGTCGCAGTGGTTGCAGCCCGGCGGCGAGCAGCCCACCCCGCACCAAGCCCGCCACTGGCTGGCCGAGCAGATCTTCGACTGGGCCGACGTCGGGGCCGTCCATCTGGATGCCACCGTCTTCTATGAAAACCTCCGCACTTGGGCCCTGCTCAGCCTGGCCCGGGCTGGGATGATCGCCTTGCCGTGGGGACCGGAAACCACGGCGATCCCGATGGTGAGCGCCAAAGATGTCGCCCGGGTGGCCGCGGCGGTGCTGACGGGCCCGGTGTTGTCGAGTGGCACGGTGGTTCGACTGATGGCCGGCGCGGTAACCAACAAAGAGATCGCAGCGGCGTTCGGCGACATCCTGGGTCGACCGGTGCAGTATGTCGAGGTCAGCGACGATCAATGGGCCAGCGCCGCTTCGGCTGTGGGGGTCAACGCTGTTGCGGTCGAACACCTCACCCACTTGTGGCGCTACTTGCGCACTCGCCCGCCCGAATATCAAGCCTTCTATCACGTCAGCGACGCGTTCGAACACTTCACCAGCCAGCCGCCACAGTCTCTGCTCCAGTTCCTGCGTGAGCACAAAAATCTGTTCGCAGAGGCCGCGGCGCCAACGCACGGGCCGGCGACCTCGTCCAGCCCTTAGGCGGCGGACTTCTTCCCAGTGTTGACGCGGAAAGACACCGGCCAGGCCTTGTGGTCCTGACCTACATGTTTCTGTGGAGCTGCCGGGAATCGAACCCGCCTCCCTACCAGGCAATATGCCTTCTGAGCAGCAGTTTCGTTCCGTCTCGTTCCCGTTCAGTCCCGCTCGTTACCTGCGGTTTCGTTCTCGGGTCTTGACGGCGTCAAGAACGGTCAAAGGCGTGACCTGATATGCCAAGCAACAAATCGGCCTTGCAGAGACCAGCCCCCCATGGAACGGTCGCCGGTGAGTCGCCCCGCGCTGGTTTGTGCTGAGCCGAAAGTGTGGTGGAGTCGCCACCCAGTCAAGCCGATCCCCTACAACTCGCTTAGAGTCCTCGGCGTCCATCAGCCTAAATCCCATGGTGGGATCAATCCGAGGTCTCTGGCCAGCGCGCCCGTCAGCGCCCGTGAGCAGCGACAAGCCCGTCACGCTGGATTGACCCAAGTTGAAGTTCAGGTCGGGACCCAACGCTGGCAGGTATGGGTAGGCGTTCGGCAGCATCGACTGCGGTAGCAATCCAAGATCCACCAACGCGCTCTGCTCCAACTGCGAGGCCGGGGTGGGGTTAGCCTGCCAAGTATGGTCGTGTCGCCTGGTGCGCTCACCGCCCCGGAGCTCGAATTGCGGGAGCAGATTCGCGCATTCCTGGTCGAGATGCTGCCCTGGGGGACATTCGAGCCCGGCCTCGGGATGGGCGCTGAGGTTAATCGGGCGTTCTCCGCCGCGTTGGCTGAGCGTGGATGGGTCGGTATGGCGGTCCCAGCGCGCTATGGCGGTCGCGACGCCACCGCGGTTGACCGCTTTGTCGTCGTCGAAGAGCTGCTGCGCTGGGGTGCCCCGGTTGGGCATCACTGGGTGGCCGACCGACAGATCGCCCCGGTGCTCTTGCGTTATGGCACCGAGGAACAGAAGCGGTGGCTGTTGCCTCGAATCTGCCGGGGGGAGTTGTGTTTTTGCATCGGCATGAGCGAGCCGGACGCCGGAAGCGACCTCGCGTCGGTGCGGACGCGAGGTGTGCGCGTCGCGGGCGGCTGGCGGGTGTCGGGCGTCAAGGTATGGACGAGCAACGCTATGCGCGCCGACTTCATGATTGCGCTGTGTCGAACCGGGGAGGGCGCCCGCCATGAGGGACTGAGCCGATTCCTGATCGATATGCGCAGCCCTGGCGTGACGGTCAAGCCGATCCCCTACCTGAACGGCAGTACCGACCACTTCGCCGAGGTGGTCCTTGACGGCGTGCTGGTGTCGGACGAGATGGTAATCGGCGAAATCGGGCACGGTTGGGCGCAGAACGCCAACGAGTTGGCCTTTGAGCGCAGCGGCCCAGACCGGTGGATCTCGACATTCCTGCTCGTTCAGGAGTTCATCCGTGAGTGGCCAGACCTGGCCGCCAGTCCCGCCGGGAGTCGGCTGATCGGCGAACTCGCGGCCCAGTACTGGGTGCTGCGCCGGCTTTCGCTGGCCGTGGCCAGGGCGATCGACGCAGGCGGCACGCCCGCGGCCGAGGCCGCGCTCATCAAGGAGATGGGCACCCGGTTCGAACAGGATGTAGTGAGCGCGCTGCGGGAGTTGTTGGACCGTGAGCTCGTCTGCGGCCTGGAGCCGGCGCATACACCGTCGTTGTTCGAACGGTTGTTACGTCGCGCTGTGCTGGACTCGCCGTCGTTCACCATCCGAGGCGGTACCAATGAGGTGCTGCGCGCGGTCGCCGTCAAAGGTTTGTCATGAGTGACAACGAACTTTATAGCCTGGCCGCCAAGCTGTTTGCCGCGCACAGCCGGTGGCAGGATGTCGGCGAAGCCGAAGCTACCGGTTGGGCTCAACAACTGTGGAAAGCGTTGCACCAGACCGGATTCAGTGACGTCCCCGTTCCGGAGGAGCTGGGGGGAGCCGGGGGCAGCGTTGCCGATGCGGTCCAGCTGCTCCGTGCCGCGGGAGCACACGCGGCGCCGGTGCCCCTGGCCGAGGCCGGACTGGTCGGTGGGTGGCTACTGGCGTCTGCAGGTCTCGCGCTGCCCAAGGGTGTTCGTACGGTACTGCCGCCTGCTGCCACGCGGCGGCTCCGTCTCGACGGTGATCGGCTGTTCGGTACGGTGCCTGCCGTGGCGTGGGGTCACCGCGCCGAGCATGTTATCGGACTCGTCGACGGCGTCGTGGTGCTCGCTCCCGGACCGGCCGCACAATCAGGCGGCCCGGCCGTCAGCCGCGGAGCCAACCTCGCCGATGAGCCCCGTGACACCGTGATTTTCGATGGTGTGCCGGTAACCGCACGCGCCGACGCGCCGGACGAGGTCACTGAACAAACGTTCTGGGAGCGCACCGCGCTGGGGCGTGCCGCGTTGATGGCCGGCGCAGTAAGTGCCGTCGCAGCGATGACACTGCGCTACAGCCGCGAACGTGAGCAATTCGGGCGCCCCATCGGTCGTTTCCAGGCCGTTCAAGCCCATTTGGTCACCATCCACCAGCAGGCCACCGTGGTCGCATCGGCTATCGACGGAGCGGTCGGAGCGGTCGAACTCGGCCGCGGCGGCTTCGAAATCGCTTGCGCCAAAATGCTCGCCGACCGGGCCGCACGGCTGGTGACGGCAGCCGCCCATCAGACGCATGGCGCTATCGGTATGACCAAGGAGTACCCGTTGCATTATCTGACCCGTCGACTCTGGGCCTGGCGAGACGAAGCCGGAGGGCATTATCGCTGGGCGGACCGGCTCGGCGCGGCCGTGGTCGCTTGCGGTCCCGACGCCCTGTACCCAGCCATCCAGTGCGGGTCCGAGGTGGTGCAGTGAACCGACTGCAGCGCCAACACGGGGTCACGCTGGCTTTCCAGGTGCACAACCCGCAGGCGCCGGGTGTGCCGCTTTTGCTCACGCACGGTTTCGGCGCCACCGCGGGCATGTGGGACCCCAATATCGATGCCTTGAGCGTCGACCGACCAGTGATCGTCTGGGACCAGCGCGGCCACGGCAGCAGCGACGCACCCGACGACATGGACGGCTACAGCGAGCAGATCAGCGTCGCCGACATGGCGGCCATTCTCGACGCCGCAGGTGCTGATCGGGCCGTGCTCGGCGGGATGTCCTTGGGCGGCTACCTATCCCTGGCCTTCCACCTCGTCCATCCGCAGCGGGTGGCCGCGCTGGTGCTGATTGACACGGGGCCGGGCTACCGCAACGACGAAGCCCGCGACAAGTGGAACGCGTGGGTAGAACGACGCGCCCAACAACTTGAGCGGGGCGAAGTGCCGGCCGACATCTCGGCGGAAGTCGCGCAGGCGGTGCATGAGCATCCCGAGGGGCTGCCCCGCGCCGCCCGCGGTGTCATGGCTCAAAAGGACGCTCGCGTGATCACATCGCTCGACAGCATCACGGTGCCCACGTTGGTGATCGTCGGCGCCCAAGACACCGACTTCCTGGCCGGGGCCGACTACATGCACCGCCACATCTCCACTGCCCGCAAGGTTGTCATCGACAACGCGGGGCATGCGGCGAATATGGACCAGCCCGAGACGTTCAATACTGCCGTGCGCGAACTACTGGAACAGCTGTGACCACTCCGGATGTCACCGTCGAATTCGCCGGCCATGTGGCCATGGTGGAGATCCATCGGCCCCCGAACAACTACTTTGACACCGCTTTGATCAAGGGCATCGCCGACGCCTACGAGCGACTGGACGACGACGTCGAATGCCGGGCGATCGTGTTGTGTGCGGAGGGAAAGCACTTCTGCGCCGGCGCCGACTTCTCCCAGCCCGCCGAGGATCGTTTGTCGCCCAGCGAGCTTTATGCTCAGGCCATCCGGTTGTTCCGCACCAGCAAGCCGGTTGTCGCCGCGGTGCACGGCAGCGCGATCGGCGGCGGACTCGGGCTTGCCCTCAGCGCAGACTTCCGAGTGGCTGCACCCTCCTCGAAATTTGCGGCCAACTTCAGCCGGCTCGGGTTTCATCCCGGCTTCGGGATTACCGCCACGTTGCCACGTGTCGTTGGCCAGCAAAGAGCACTCGAGTGGATGCTCACCGGTGAGCGTTTCGGTGGTGAACTCGCCCACGCAGCAGGGTTGGTCGATGAATTGGCCGCAGACGGTGGTGTGCGCCCGGCGGCGATTCGGTTCGCCGAGCGTATCGCCGCCTCGGCTCCCTTGGCGCTGACAAGCATCCGTGCCACCATGCGCGCCGGACTCGCCGAGGCTGTCGCCACGGCCACCGCCCGCGAGCTCGAAGAACAAACCCGACTACAGGCGACCGCCGACTTCCGCGAGGGCGTGGCGGCAGCGGCCCAGCGCCGCACTCCGATGTTCACCGGTCGCTGAAGGGTGACCGTGTCGGCGCAATCGTCTCCCGTGCAGCCGCGCAAGGGGGCGTGGCGTTGCCGCACACCGCAAGATGATCGAAGCCGCCCAGCCCTGATCGCCGAGGGCGGGCTTACTCACGCCACCATGGCCCGAATCGGCGAGCGGGCCGACCACAGCCGAGGACTGGCCGACTACCACTTCACGTCGAAATCCGAAATCGTCGAAAAGTCTTCGTCTTCGAAAACATAGAACGTGGCCGCGGCAACGCACGCCGGCCAATCGCTCTAAGCTGTTTCGCGTTGCACGGAACGCTCGCCGACTTCCGGATGTCATCGCACACTGGCGCACAGCCTTCGCCAAGTTCCTTCTGGTGGAGCTGCCGGGAATCGAACCCGCTACAAAAAGCGGGTGACCTGCGGAAACGCTGAATTTGACTACGCGAAACGACGTGAAACAACGCGAAACGACCTGCGGAGACGCGAAAGGCGTTGACGCCGTCAAGACGCCGAAGCCGTCTCCGCTGCTCAATGGCATGAGCCGCATACTACGAATAACGTGGTGCGAGCGGCGGCAGATTCGCAGGCTGCCGTCAGCACTCGAGATTCGCTCGGCGCCCTGAAGGCAGGTCGGTAAGCGGCCGGTGCGGCGACTAAATTTGGCTTGCTCAATGCCTACGGCCCAGTGATCGTCGACGCCGCACAGCACGAGTTATGTCCCGACATGCTGCACCCGTAGTCGGCCCGAGCCCTGCCGGCATGGGAAGCCGCATACTGGTGCGGAGGGGCGTCTGAACCGGTGCGTGGCTTGGAGCGCACGCGATCAGTGAGGAAGGAAGAGTCGCGATGACTGCTGCTGTCGACCCGTCGGTGCCGCCCAGTGGTATCGGCTGTGCCGAGTGTGATGCCGCCGGCGGTTGGTGGGTGCACCTGCGGCGGTGTGCGGCCTGCGGCCACATCGGTTGCTGCGACGATTCGCTGGCCCGGCACGCGACGAAGCACTGGCGAGAGACTGGGCACCCGATCATCCGATCGTTCGAGCCGGGCGAAGACTGGTTCTGGGACTACGAGACCAATGACTACTACGAGGGTCCTGAACTAGCCCCACCGCAATGCCGTCCCGAGGGCCAGACGGTCCCCGGTCCCCGCGGTCGAGTGCCGCGCAACTGGGCCGACCTGCTCCGTCAGCAAGACGACTGAGGCCAAGAGTCGGCGGCTGAACCTATGGCATGAGGGGCATACCATCAGCCGCGACGGGTGGTCGAGGCCAGGTGTCAATACCAGCGCACAACCACTGCCGTCATGGCATTGTGCTCGGCCCACGCCATAGGCCCCTGAAGCGAAAAGATCTCGACAGCGCGCGGTAGCGATCTCGATGTTCGCGATAGCCGGTATCGTCGGCTCGTGATCACGCCAGCGGTCGACCGACACGCGCAGTACGGTGATCAAGATGTCCACCCGAGAACATGGTGGGTCGGTCCCCGTCATTGATATGTGGGCGCCGCTGGTCCCATCCGATGAGATCATCGAGGATTTGCGGTCCGGCTTCCCAACCGAGCAGTTGCAATACCTCGAGGTGTTTACCAAGGCCACAGTGAGCGCCGAGCAGTTCGGCAGCTATGCGCAAGCATTGCGACGAAGTGATGACCAGATCCTGGCCGAGCTGGACGAGGCAGCCATTACTCGCAGCCTGATCACTGGGTTTGACGAGCGTTCAACATGCGGCGTCACCTTTGTGCACAACGAGTCTGTGGCCGCCCTCGCCGGCCGGCATCCAGACCGGTTCATCGCGTTCGCCGGCGCCGACGTCATGCGAGGGAGTGCGGCGCTGGCCGAACTCGAACATTGGGTCGTCGAGCGCGGCTTTCGTGGACTCAGCTTGCGCCCGTTCATGATCGGCAGGCCCGCCACCGATCGTGCCTACTTCCCGTTCTACGCCAAGTGCGTGGAACTCGGTATCCCACTGAGCATCCACACCTCGGCCAACTGGACTCGGACGCGACCCAGCGACCTCGGCCATCCGCACCACATCGACGAAGTCGCCTGCCACTTCCCAGATCTCACGATCCTGATGAGCCACGCCGGCTATCCGTGGGTGCTGGAGGCATGTTTGGTGGCCTGGAAGCACCCGAGAGTATATCTGGAGCTCGGGGCCCATCGCCCGAAATACTTCACCGCTCCCGGGGCCGGATGGGAACCGCTGATGCGCTTCGGGCAGACGACGATCGCCGACAAGATCGTCTACGGCACTGGTGCGTTCTTGATCAACCGGCCCTACTCGCAGCTCTGCGATGAAATGCGATCGCTGCCAGTCAAACCCGACGTTTTGGAGGCGTGGTTGTGGCGCAACGCGGCCCGACTGTTGAAGCTGGAGCCAAGTTCGTAACCGTGGGTGGACGCGAGATCCTCAAACAACGTCGAGGTCTGGCGACCCAGTTCGGGGCGGGGCTCGCGCTCCACATCATCGGCAGGCTTCTCCTCTGTGTGGTGGCGAGTGACGACATCGCGTACGCAGCCGCAATCCAGCTGGACGAGTCATACGAGTATGCGAGTCAAATCGCGTTCAACGGTGCCACGGCTGCGTAACCGGCCACCAGAAAGAGAGGGGCACCATTTAAGAGATCCACCTAAGCCATTGAGCCCACTGCCGTTTCACTAGTACGTTCTCCGTGACGAAATGAACGACATCTACTCGGGTCAACCAGTTCAAGGGGCGGTCAATGGGTCTGGAAAATTTCGACCCGATAGCCCGCGCTGCCGTATCGGAACGCGGCTTCGGCCGAGCGAGGGAGGGAATATTCGATGATTGAAGTACTGCCAGATATGCCGGAGGGAGTGACCGGCATCCGCGTTTCGGGCCGGCTGCGTGGTGACGACCTGCGTGAGTTCAAGCCGGCCATGGAGGACGTGCTCAAAACCGGCGAGATCAGGATTGTGGAGGTCATCGCCCCCGATTACGAGGGCTTCGGGCCCGGCGGGTTGGTCGAGGACATCAAGCTGGGCTTCGGCGCTCTCTTCCAGCATCATTCGGCCTTCAAGCGAATCGCGGTAGTGTCCGATAGGGAATGGGTCGCCCACACGCTGCACGCACTGGCATGGATGGTCCCCGGCGAGCTCGCACTGTTCGGCCTCGACGAGCTCGAGCGCGCCAAGGAGTGGGCCGCCGGCTGAGGAGCGTCCCCGTAATTGAGTCAAGACACCACGACCGGCGTGTGGGCCGGCAGGGAGATATTGTCAAAACCTGTGGATGGGGGTGTTTCAAGCGACCTCCGTTTGGTGTGATTTGTCGGGTTGTGCCGGTGTGATGTCGATGGGCCGTTCGAGGAGTTTTCCTTTGTGGAAGACGGCGCCGTTGCGGACGAGTGCGACCAGGTGCGGTGCGTTTACCGCGCGCCAGCGGGTCTGTGCGGACTCGATCAGCTTGTAGGCCATCGCCAGGCCGGCGGCGCGCGATCCAGGTCCCTTGGTGACCTTCGTTCTCAAACGAACTGTGGCGAAAGTGCTTTCGATCGGATTTGTGGTGCGCAGGTGCACCCAATGCTCGGCAGGGTATCGATAGAATTCGAGCAACACATCGGCGTCATCGACGACCTTGGCGACCGCCTTCGGATACTTGGCGCCGTAGTTGATCTCGAACGCCTTGATCGCGACCTGCGCCTTGTCGATGTCCTCAGCGTTGTAGATCTCCCTGAGCGCCGCCAGCGCACCAGGATGCGCCGACTTCGGCAGTGCGGCAAGGACATTGGCCTGCTTGTGCCACCAGCAACGCTGCTCACGGGTGTCGGGGAACACCTCCCGCAAGGCGGCCCAGAACCCCAGCGCGCCATCGCCGACCGCCAGCACCGGCGCGGTCATGCCGCGGCGACGGCAATCACGCAGCAGATCAGCCCACGACTCGGTGGATTCCCGGAAGCCGTCAGTAAGCGCGACCAGCTCCTTGCGACCGTCGGCACGGACGCCGATCATCACCAGCAAGCACAACTTCTGCTGCTCGAGGCGCACCTTGAGGTGGATGCCGTCCACCCAGAGGTAGACGTAGTCGGTGCCGGACAGGTCGCGCATCTAGAAGGCTTTGGCCTCGTCCTGCCACTGGGCGGTCAACCGGGTAATCGAGGCCGCCGAGAGCCCTGCTCCCGTGCCGAGGAACTGCTGCAGCGCCGGGGCGAAATCACCGCTGGACAGCCCGTGCAGATACAGCAGCGGCAACACCTCGCTCATCTGCGGCGACTTGCGCGTCCACGCCGGCAGAATCGCCGAAGCAAACCGACGCCGCTGCCCGGAATCGGGGTCAACCCGCTTGTCGTTAACCCGCGGGGCAACCACAGTGACCGCGCCCGCGGCGGTCAGCACATCGCGCGGCTGGTGATAGCCGTTGCGCACCACCACTCGCCGGCCATTGTCGTCGAGCTGATCGACGAACTGCTCGACATAAGCGGCGACCTCGGCCTTAAGCGCCGCCTCCAACATCTGGCGGGCACCACCACGGACGATCTCATCCAGCACCGACCGACCCGCACCAGCGTCATCGTTGGATCCATCCGCGTCGTGAACTACCGTGAGCAAGGCCGTACCTTCCCAACCAGCGCGCCAACGCCGGTCTTGATCAGAACAACAGGACTTTCAGATCATCCTCGGGAAGGTGCGCCCACTTACGCCGCCTCGCCGAGACTCATCCACAAGTTCTGATCATTGCTCCCGGCAGGTGAATGACCTGAAGTCGTAGGCCGTGAATTCTTTCTCTGACCTAGGCCTCTAATGGTGGAGCTGCCGGGAATCGAACCCGCTTTTCTACCAGGCAATATGGCGTCTGAGCTGCCGGTTTGTTCCGTTTCGGTCCTGTTCACTACCGCTCGTTACCTGCGGATTCGTTTTCGAGTCTTGACGGCGTCAAGACCCGTCAGCCCCTTCTCCATCAGGAGACCGCAACATGATTCACGACGAAAGGGCGTGCGGACAGGCCCAGTAGGGCTGGCTGGATCCTCTAGGGACAAGCATTGGGTCACGCCAGTGTGAACGGGATAGCCGAATAACTGATGGCCAGCGTGAGCCCTCGCATCGTGGCCGGTCGCTGCTGGAGCCCTCGTCGGCGATGCCATGCCGGTCACCACGCCGAAGTCGCGGATGTCGCCAATGTTGATTGTCGGGTCACCTCGGCGTCGTTAGTCTCAACCCGACGCCACTCAGACGTTGCTACAACGGGTAGGAGGGTGGAGCAGGATGCCGGATCCTGAAACCGACAATTCCTCGGCAACGTCAACAACACGGTTCGAACCCGATGAGGGCTGGGTGCCCGCTGACGCGCGGTTCTTTGGCGTGGATCGGCGGACCATCGCCCCGACGCTGGCGGTATTCGCGCTGGCCGTCGTGATGTCGGTGGTGTTGCCCGTCCTCAACGCGAACGTGCCTTACTACGACATTGTCAAAGCCGGCGATGTTATTGAACTCGAAGGCAACGTGACATTCGTTCCGGAGGCCGGTTGGGGCATCACGTCTGGTGTCCGCGCTGGTGACACACCATTATCCGGCGGGTATCCCGCGACCGCAACCGTCGAGGACGGGGCCGTGAGATTCAGGGTCCATACGGGACCATTCGACGGAGACGCCAACAAACTGCTCGACCAGATCGAGACCACCTCCGAGGCCCTAAACCGCGGTCGCGGCGTCCACGTGACCGGCGCGCGGACCACCATCGTCACCGATCAGGGCAAGCATGGTGCGACAGTGCGAGTCAGCGGACCGCACACTGGCGGCGTGATCGCCGCCTTCGTATTCGACGGTCGCGGAGTTGAAGCCGTGGCGACCGGACCGTCCGATACCGGTCCGGAGCCCACGGCAGCGGTTTTCCGGATGATCCGCAGCATCAGCCATCCCGGGGAGAGGAAGCAGTGACAACGACGACGCTTGCCGACCTCGATCGCGCACGCGACATCGCGCTCGACCTCTCCGGTTGGGGCAGGCGGTTCACCTTCTACCAGCCACGCAACTGTGCATTCTGGGGATATCTGATGCTGGTGGGGATCGGTATCTTTGTCTTCGTCTCCACGCTCACCAGCAAGTACGACGCATACGGCCAGGCGATCGGCTTGGCAGTGACATCATTCGCCATTTACGCTGCGCTGTTCTGGTGGTTCACCCAGTACATCGACCACTACGCCAAACTCCCCGCCAAGCTTATGGTCGTCGCATTTGTGTGGGGCGGCTTCGCCGCCACTGGGGCAATGGCGGCTAACGCCAACGACGCGATCCTCGCCCTGTACGCGAAAGTCTTCGGGCAGGTATGGGCGCTGAACTGGGGTGCCGGGCTGGCGGCCCCGTTCACCGAAGAAACGGCGAAGGGTTCGGGGCTGCTGCTGCTCATCGCGTTGGCGCCACGGCAGGTACGAACCGCGTTCGACGGGTTCATCCTGGGCGCATTCATAGGTCTGGGATTCCAGATCGTTGAGGACATCTCCTACGCGATGACGTCGGCTGGCACCCAGTTCGGCGCGAATCAAATTGGAGCGTCGATAAGCACCATCATTCTACGAATGCTCAGCGGGGTCGCCGCGCACATCGTGTACAGCGCAATCTTCTGCGCCGGTCTGGTTTATCTTCTCGGCCGGCCGGCTGAACCACGCAAGGTAGGGCGGGGTCTGTTACTCATGGCGACGCCGATGCTGCTTCACGGGATTTGGGACTCGCTCGCGGCCATCGCCGGAGGAAGACCACTGACGTTGGTGGGACTGCTCATCGTGGTGGTCGTCTCAGCGCTCGTCATCGCTGTGCGGGTTTACAAGTTGACCGTGAAGCGAGAACGGGACTTCGTGCGCGACGTCATGACCCCGGAGGAGGCCCGCAACGTGATTACCGAGGCCGAACTCGATGCGGTTGCCGGTAACCGTAAGGCCCGCAAGACTTACCGCAAGGCCGGCCGCAACCGTCGCGAGCGCAAACGCGCACGCTACGTCCTCGATGCGGTGTATGGCCTCGCCAATGAACTGGCTGCCGCGCGCAGTGCCGACACCGACCGGGTGCGCCTCGCTCGCGCCGAGGTCGGCAGAATCCGCGCTGGCATCCCCCCTCCACCACGGTGAGTTTGTGGTGCCGGATCACGTCGCTTCAGCCGACGGTCGCCCTTGACGGATTATGAGTTCGACCATCAACCCCGATTCACTGGCCGACCCCGACCTGATCTTCGACATCGTGGTCTGGCTCGCCGGCGACGCGTGTTGCTGCCGGGCAGATAGAGGGCGGATCGGCGCGGACGCAGCGTCGGTGCCGGTAGTTGATCAGACATGACCGGCGATCATAGCCAGCCCGGGTCGCGCTCCTTCTCAGGATCAACGGTGCCGCAGGTTCCATCGTCGCAGGGGCACCTGCTGCACCTCTTGCGCCCACGCGAGGCTCGCGTACGGATCCCCATGTGTTCGCGCTCGTTGTCCAAAAGCTCTTCGTTGGTCAAGGACGCCTGCCGATCCCGCGTCATCTTTGCCACCGTCGTCCGCCTCCGCTACCGATGACTATCGGTTACCTGCGATTCACGACGGAAGGTGACAAGCAGCGGGATGTTCATTGTCGGGTTCCCTCGGCGTCGTTACTCTCGACCCGACGCCACTCAGACCGGGTTGTGAGTTCCACCACCAGCCGGTCGCAAACCAGCGCCGCGTCCAAAGGAGCTATCGGCATGATCGACTCTGTCACCCCATTAGTCGGCAAGGTCGCCTACGTGACAGGGGCCGCCCGGGGGCAGGGGCGCTCACACTGCGTCCGGTTGGCCCGCGCGGGTGCCGATATCATCGCGCTCGACGCGTGCGCGCCAGTAGCTGAACACAACGGCTATCCCCCGGCCCTGCCCGAAGACCTCGCCGAGACCGTCAGCCTGGTTGAGAGTGAGGGCCGCAAGATCGTCGCCGACGAAGTCGACGTCCGCGATTTGGCCGGCCAGAAACGAGTCGTAGCGAACGCGATCGAACAGTTCGGCCGGCTCGACGTCGTCGTAGCCAACGCCGGCGTGCTCAATTGGGGCCGGCTGTGGGAAATCTCGGCTCAGCAGTGGCAAGACACCCTCGACGTCAACCTAACCGGGCTTTGGAACACCATCAAAGCCGCAGTGCCGCCGATGATCGATGCCGGCAACGGCGGATCGATTATCACGATCAGCTCAGCGGCCGGGATCAAGGCCGTTCCCGGCTGCGGCCACTACTGCGCCAGCAAGTTCGGTGTCGTTGGCCTCACCAACTCGTTGGCAGTCGAACTCGGCGAATTCGGCATCCGCGTCAACTCGGTGCACCCCTACGGCACCGACACTCCGATGGGCAACGACCTGTCGATGTACCAGGTGTTTCAAGATCACCCTCAATACATCCACAGCTTCTCGCCGGGCGCGCTCCCAACCGATTCACTGGCCGACCCCGACCTGATCTCCGACATCGTGGTCTGGCTCGCCAGCGACGCGTCCTCCCTCATTACCGCCGCCCAAATCCCAGCCGACAAGGGCTACTTGAAAATTTGAGATCTATAGTCCGAGTCGGACCCTGATCGAGATCTCGCCAGCGGTCTTGACGAGGCTTTCGTGCACGACGCTTTTGGCGCTGTGATCAGTATGTTCCTCAGTGGGCTGCCGGGAATCGAACCCACCTCTCTACCAGGCAATATGCCTTCTGAACTGCGGTTTCGTTACGCCTCGTTCCGGTTCAGTCCCGCTCGTTACCTGCGGTTTCGTTCTCGGGTCTTGACGGCGTCAAGGCCGGTAAAGGTACCGCACTCCGACATACAGGATGGTTACTTCTTACGACCCAGCTCTCGATAAGCCTGCCTCAATGGCGGCGGCGGTTGCGGCTGCGTCGGGCCCGCAAATGCGCTGAAGGTTCAGGGTGCCAGCGGCCAGCAGATCGTCGATGCGGCGCTGGAGGTCCCCCGAGGAGAGATGGGCAGAGGTTCGCGCCTGGACAGGCGGTTGCCGGGGTGACACCCCTGTGGCCCGCCAGCGTGTTGCTCGCGATGCGGAAAGTCTGGGCCGCCCACGCGAATGCCAGGGCGGCTCCATGGAGTTTGGCCTCCGTGACAGCTTCTGGGTCGAAGTTCCCTTCGTAGACGACGAGGAAGTGGCCCGCGGGGTCATAGTCGGTGGCGGTGTCGCCCGCAAGTTCAGGCGCCCGCACTCGAAGACGTTGCCGTTGCGGTCGACACCGACGTGATAGGCGATGTCGATCCACCCGAGCTCGTCTTGGTGGTAGCGCTGGTGCTGGCGGAGCCGAGCAGTGATGTTGCGGTTGTCGCCGAGGACCACGGCTGTGTGGTGAAGGGGTATACGGGTGATGGTGTGAGGCCGGCCTACACCCGGATACCCTTTCTGGGGCCGATGCGCCCGGAAAAATCCATGTAGTTGCCGAGCTGTACCCGATAACTCGCATCAGATCGCGCAGCGCCAGGAAACTCACGGCGAATCCGCCTACGCCGATGGCTGCAACAGCGCTGACCGCCCAGCGGTAAACCCTGCCGGACGCTCCAGCACGGACGGCGAGGGCGATGCCGTGTACGACCGCAAGGAGGGCGATGGGAGGCTACCGCGCCGTTTTGACTCCCTAGCCACAACCAGCGATGCAACCATTGCCGCTGGCTTCGCCCAGACACTCGCCTTTGCCCCTGCTTTTGGCAACGAAGCAGGATAGCAACCTGCGAACACTATTAGATCCGGTAAAAGTGGCGACAGAACGACCGACGCAGTGCGAGGGTAGGGCCAATGCATCGACGAATTCTCAGTGTGCCGCTCTCGGTTGCCGCGGTCACGATGTGCCTGACAGCTGCGCCAGCGGCAGCCGCCGGCGACCGGGAGTGCGAGATTATCCTCCCGGCAGCCGATCGGCTGCAGAACGGGTTCGATCTGGTTTCCCCTTCCGGGACACCGTCTTACGTGGCAAGCCAGATCAGGAACGCTCTGGCTCCCCTGCACGGTTTGCGCAGTCCGGCCGCGGTCGATCTTCGGATTCGGTCGGACATGCTGGCGTCTCAGATCGACGCCAGTGACCCCTACCGACCGGCAAGCCCAGAACATATCGCCGGCGATCTCGCCCAGGCGAGACAGCAGCTGGCCACGGCTCGCGACTACTGCGCGCCGTAGGGATCGGTCGGCCGCAACCTGCTCGACGGAGGCTGAGAAGCTACTGCTGCCCTGCGCGCCAGCGTCGAATTGATATGCGCTCGGCGTCAGGCCAGATGGCTTTGGCGGCCGGTGATGCGCAGAAGGTCTCCTCGGCCTGGCGGAGGTTCATGTCGACAGCGTGGAGGCCGTCCTCCTGGTGGGCGCGGCAAACGACGGTCAGGACCCGGTGCGTGTCTGGGTCTACCTCCTCGGCTTCGATGGTCAACACCACTACGAGCGTGTACCCGGCGCCGGTCGGCAGATAGAAGGTGAGGTCTCGGCTGTCCAGCGCGCCGCCGTTGGTGACCAGATAGCCGTCGCCGCTGGGATAGACGGCTTGTCCGAGCATCTGGGTGCGTTCGAAATGGTTGCGGTCCCCCGGCGCGCGCCACACCGAGAACCGGGTGTTTGCCTCGCCGTTGAACAGGTGTCGGGCGATCGGGATGATCAGCTCGTCGCGGCCGTCGCCGTCGACGTCCTGTAAGCCGACGCCCCCCGGACTCGAGGGCTCCAGTAGCTCATCGATCGTCTGCACTACCCCGCCCGACGAGTCGGTCACGACAACCTTCACCGCCCCGGGCCCGGACAACTCGGGCACGTTCAAGTAGGTGACCGCGAAATCGAGGCCGCCGGAGTGCACGTGGCAGTCCGAATGCGGCGACGTGGCTGTCGGGCTGATCAGTGCGCCGCTCTGCGGGCACGGCGGCAGCGTAGTGTCGGCGGCCGCGGTGGGACACGTGGGGCACACGGTAACCGCGGCGGCCATCGCCACGATGGCGACCAGCAGTGACAGCCGCTTCACGGGTACGCACCTACCGTTTCGGTGCTGGTTTGGCGGGAGCGGGAGGGGGAGGGGGTTCCGCTGGCGGGATCTGCTGCTCGACGGGCGGGTGCGCGCCGGTCTTGGGGCCGATATCGCTCACCTGCCAGGCATTGCCCACCTTGTTTACGGTGACTTGCAACAGGATGATCGACACCTTGGGCGTCGGGTTTTGCAGATTGCGGGTGGTTTGGTGGGCCGATACCACTACCTGATAGACCCCGCCGGGCTGAGCGACCGGGTCGGTAGCCAGCACCTCACCGGTGGAGGTGACCTGCGCCTGCAGCATGACGCTCCTGAGCAGATCGGTGGCGTTGACGTATTTGTCTTTAAGCTGCTGCGACACACCGTCTTCGACTGAGCGGAAGAAGGCGTCCGGGTCTTCGAAGCTGTAGGTCAGCGACTTCAGCGCATAATCCTTAGCAAGCTGCGCCACCGTGTCACGGTCGGCTTGCTGTTGACGCAGCACCGTGAGCTGGCTGTTCACCTGGTGATATTTCATATATCCGAGCACACCGAGGGCCAGCACCACCGCCGCGAGAACGGCTGCCCCCCATCGCTTCGGCCTCTCCGGCCGGAGTCGCAACTTCGATGACCGCTTGGGCCGTGCGTCAACGGCCTCGACGGCACTTTCGGTCTCGTCAAGTTCTACCGCCGGCTTCGTCTTGGCCTCATCGGAGGCCTCGGTGCCCTCGCTGGCGGGCTCGCTCTCGGTATCGACCACCTTTTCATCTTCGCTGACAGTTGCGTTCGTCATGTCAGTTCTTTCTTTTCTTTCTTTGCCATTGCTTGGTCCGGGATCACTGGTGCCATGCGGGTACGTTGAGTTGAACCCGCACGCCGCCGGTGTCGTTGAAGGTTGATTCCCAGAAGTCGAGCCAGTGCCCGGCGTCTATCTTGATGTCGTGCAGTGGCGCGACCGCGGGTTCCAGGACGGTGGTGAAGGTACTCAACGGGCCGGCCAGCATGTCGATCCATTGGCTGAGCTTGGTTACCAGGACCCCGGCCGGATCGTCGGGGCCGACCACGCCCACGCCGGTGTGCGAAAGGGTTTCGATTTCATGGATCATCCGCAGAAATGCCGGCACTGAGCGCGGTAGCAGTTTGCCCGTCTCGCTGATCACTTCGCCGGCGTTGATTTCACCCAGGTTGGTGGTGAACGTGGAGATGTTGTTGAACAAGGTGGCCAGCAATTGCTTGTCGTCGTGGATCACCTTGGCGGTTAACCCGGCGGTGGTGGCCAGGGAATCGATGGTCGTGTCATTGCCGGCGAACGCCGCGGACATGTTGTTGATAATGGTGTGCACTTGGTCAATGTTGAGCGCCGACATCAGGGCATTGGCTTTCTTGAGCAAGTCAGCGCCGGTAACCAACTGCGCCACGCGGTCCGCGGGGATCACTGTCCCGTCGCTAAAGTACGGCGGCGCAATCAGTTTCGGTTTGAAGTCGATGTACTGTTCGCCGGCCGCGGAGAGGTTTTCCACGCTGATCGCACTGTCGGCGGGCACCGGGTGCGCGTGGTCGAGGTCGATCGAGACCGCCAGCCCGGTTGCCGTGGTCTCGATACCGGTCACCCGGCCGACCTTGATGCCGCGCATCGTCACCTCGGATGTGGGCATCAGACCGCCGGAGCTGTCGAGCATGAGGGTGAGTCGGGTGACCTGTTTTGTCGGGCTCATGTCGAGCACACCGACCGCCATATAGGCCGCGCCGAGCAGCGTCATCACCGTCAGGATGGCCAGCGTGATGCCGGCATTGAATTTCATGGCAGCATTCCCATGCTCTGCATCGCCTTAACCGCCGCGTCGGCCTTGTCGGCGGGATCCACGCCCTCGTGTCCGGTCGGTGGATGAAGTTCGGAGACAATGTATTTCGGGCCCCCGTTGCGGAACCAACCAAGGAGCTTGTAGTGCAGGAATGCGATCAGTTTGTCAGCGAGCACCGGGATGGTGGTGTCAACGGTCGCTATCGTTCCGATCATTGGCGTGATGTAGGAGAGCATTTGCATCACGTCGCCGGTGATCGGGTTGAGGATTTCTCCGCCCAGGCTGCCGATGTCTTTGGAGTCCCCCACGACGTTGAGAATGGCCACTGTGACCGCCGATAGCCCTTCGAGCTTCGGCGGGCCTTCGGTGACCAGACGGTTGAACACCGTGGTATTGGCCGCCAGGTTGGTGCTGATGTTCTCCATGCTGGACAGGATGCCGTCGATGGTGTCCTGGTTGGCCGCCAGGTCATTGAGTACGCCGCCGATGGTCTGCTGAATCCGGGTCAGTTCGGCGGGGTCTTTCGGGAACGCCTTGTTGACGTTGACCACGGTGCTTTGCAGCGTGCCAATCGCGCCGCCGGACACCAGGTTCGACACCGACCGCAAGAGGTCTTCAACGTTGTCGGCCGGGGCGGTGTTGCGCAACGGGATGGTGTCGCCGTCGCGCAATACCGCCGGTGACGGACCCTCCGGCGGCAGCAGCGCGATGTAGATGTCGCCGAGGGGGGTGGCCTGGCGCAGTTCGGCGCGGGTGTTGCCGGCGAGATTGGTTTCGCCGGAGATATCGACGTAGGCGACCGCCGTGGTGCCGTCGAGCTGGACGTGGTCGAGCACGCCGATCTGCACGCCACCGGAGTCAACCTTGGCCCGGGCGGGCAGGTTGAGCACGCTGGAGAACTGGATCTTGATTCTGTAGGAGTGGTGCGGGCTGTAGGCGCCCGGGACCGGCAGCCGGGTGGGATCCAGCGAGCAGGCCGCCGTGAGGCTTATTGCCATCGCCGCCAGCAGTACGCGCCCGGCGCGCATCGATCGTCGAGTCATGACAGCGCGGCCCCCAGGATGAGATCGGTCAGGCCGAGGGTGACCGGATCCGACGCACTGCCCGACGCGCACGCCGCCGCAGCACCGGGCACATTGCGCTGCCGCAGCCCCTCGCAGAGGGCGCCGGCTTGCGACGGCGAAATCGCCACCTGCGGTGGAATATAGGTGACGTTGTGGGTTCCCCACGCCGGCTCGTAGATGTCGCTCAGCCAGTGGCTGAACTGCGGCCACGACTTGATGATGGCGACGATGAGCGGGGTGTGTTTGTCGAGCACGCGCCCTATCCAGCCGATCACCTTGTCCAAGATGTGATAAGTCCTCGGCCCCCATCGGTTGATCGCCTCGACCAAAATCGGTAGCAGATGCGATAACCGGCTCATCGCCTGGCCGAAATTGTCCGACAGGCCCTCGACCAATTGGGTGGTGGCCGGAAGCGTTTGGATCACCGAGGCGAAGCTGTCCCAGTTCTTGAGGAAGTCCGAGGTAAGGATCTCGCTGTTTTCGAACAGCTGGCGATAGTCGGCGTCGGCCTTGTACGGGTCGGCGAGCATGGTGACCAGATTGTTCAGTGTCTTATTGAGCCCCGGGCCTGTGCCGTCCAGCGAGCGACTCGCCGCACGCAAGCTGTCGTTGATGGCTTGCACGCCCGGCGCCTGGGACGGGTCTTTGCCGGGTTGAGGATCCAGAATGGTATCGGCGAGCTTGCCTATGGCAGAGAAGGTTTCGCTGATACTGATCGGGGTCTTCGTGGACTTCAGCTTGATACACCCCGGCCCGGTGAATTTCGGGCCTGAAGTGTAGGGCTTGGTCAGTTCGATGTGGCGGTCGGTGACAATCGATTGCGAGTAGGTGACCGCACCGACGTCGGCCGGCAGGTCAAGGTCGGAAGGTACGGTGAAGTCGACCTCGACGTGGTCGGGTTTGTTGAAAATTGCGGTGGTCGAGCCGACCTCGATACCCAGCAGCGCCACCTTGTTGCCCGGGTACAGCCCTACCGCGTCGGTGAATTCGGCGCACATCGCCCGGGTGTGTTTGGGCATCATGACTTTGGCGCCGATGACCACCGCTGCGGTGACCGCTGCGACGATGGTCAGCACTGCGGCGATAGCCCACGGGGACCGCAGCCGCGAGCCGACAGCCGAAATCCAGGTCATCTCAACAGTTCCTCATGATGTTGGGCAGGCACAGGTCCTGTCCGGGGGCTAGCCGCTGCTTGTGCTTGTCGAACACGACGCCGTTTCCAGACAGCATCGGCATCACGATGTTGAGGGTCTGCCCCAGGCCATCGAGCATCTGACCGATCCGCTCGGGATGGGCGCCAAGCGTGTCGGTGATGTCTTCGAGCCCGTTGACGATCGGCCCGATCTCCCGGCCGTAAAACACTGTGATGCGGTCCATTATTCGAGTCAATTCGTTGAGCAGGCCGAAGAACTCGATGATATCAACCGTCTTCGAGGTGTAGGCCTCGCTGAGGATATCCATCTGCTCGATCAGCGTGATGAGCAGCTTGCGTTGAGCGACCACGGCCCGCAGGCCGTTGTTGGCGAAATCCAGGCTGCGATGAAAGTCTCTGGTGGACTTGCTCAGCGACGTTGTCAACGCATTGGCCGACCGGAGCAGGTCGCGAATTGCGTCGGGATACTTGTTGGCGGCGTTGGCGACCTCGGTGAAGGTGTCATGGATGACTTGGCCGTTGACTTCCTTGATCAGCGGGGTTGCCGCCTGAATGATGTCGTTGACCTCGAACGGCAATGCGACGCGTTGCGGTGGGATCACGTTGTGGCCCAGCGGTATAGCGCCCTTCGGGTCAAGCGCCACATAGTGGCCGCCCAGCGGGGTCAGCAGCTTGATGTCCAGTGTGGATTCCGAACCGACCACCACCGAGCGCATGACGTCGAACTTCATCTCGACGACGGCGGCGGCCAGCCGGACGCCGGTGACCTTTCCGACCGGGATACCGGCGATACGAACCTGGTCCCCTACCCGCACACCGCCAGAGTTCGACAGGTGCGCGGTATAACCGTTCTGATCGGTCGGATTCAGGTAAGCCATCGCGGTGGCTGCCAACGCCGCAATGATGACGACGACACCGACGATGCCGTGCCGGCGGCTGCGGGTTGCGGCCGCGCGCTCATCGAGCAGGGGGCGCCGCCGTGCCAGCCTCTTGTCCAACTCGAGCCGCTTGGCCAAGGCAACGAGTCGGTCGCCGAATACCATTACCGGCACACCACCAAGTTCTGTTGCGCGAATGACACCTGCCCGATCCCCGGCAACGTGACTTCGCCGTGTGAGCAGGAAAACGTCGGTGTGGCAGGCTGATCGTCGGCCAGCCAATCCCGCATTCCTTGGATCAACGACGGCGCGAGTGACAAGCCCGCGATGATCGTCGCGGTCTGCGGCCACATCCGGCTGGTCAGGTCGTAGAGCGGAACCGTCGAGCCGTCAAAAATGCGTTCGGTGTATTGCAAGATATGAGTGGTATTCCGCAGGACGGGCAGTCCGGTTTCCATCGCCGTCCGGAATTCCTCAGCTTTGGAACCGAACTCCGTCACCACTTGGTTGAGCGTGGCGATGAGATGAAACAGTTGCTGTGACTTGCCACCTAAATCCTGGGAGATCGCGCTCAGATTGCGGAGTACGACGGTGATGACCGCCTGGCGGTTTACCGCCACCTTGGAAATGACGTCGAGGTCGTGCAGAAACGGGCCAATGCCGTTTTCATTACCTTGAATCAGTCGCAGCAGGTTCTCGCCCAACAAGTTGAACTGGGCAGGATCGAGGGTTTGGAATATCGGCCGAAACCCGTTGAACAGCTTCGCCACATCGAACGACGGAATCGTCTGCCCCAGTGGAATGGTGCCGCCCGTCGGCAGCCGTCGATCCGGCTTGGCCGGCTGGATGAGTTCCACATAGCGCTGACCGACCAGGGTTTGATAGCGCACTGCAGCCACGGTGTTGGCGAACACCGGATGATCAACTTGTGCGGTGAAATCCACCTTGGCGATCCGGCCGTCGAGTCGGATGCCTTCCACCTTGCCGACCTGCACGCCGGAAATGCGAACATCGTCACCGGCGTAGAGACCCGAGACATCGGAGAACGCCGCGGTGTAGCGGGAGACCGCACCGGTCACCGGAGAGCGCAAGGCGGTCAGCACGATGAGCGTGCACACCACCGATATCGCGGTGAAGATGGTCAGCCAAATCACCGATTTGGTAACACTTCTCATCGTCCACCCGCCGGAGGTGACGCTAGGGACGCATTCGGCGCAGGCGGCTGGGCGGGCTGCGAAGGCCCAGGCGGCCCGGGCGGCTGGGGCGGTAACGCCGCCGCCAGCCCCGGCATTGTGTCCAAGGCGACTTCGATTTGCATGCGGACCTTGCCGTTGATGATCGGAAACGCCGCACTGGTGCGGTCCAGCAGACCCGAGAGCCGGTCATAGACCGGCGCCATGCTGCCCTGGAAGTACGAGATCGGCAGCAAAATGTCCATCAGCGCCTTGCTGAATGGGGCCAGCCACGCGACGTTCTTCACGACGATCCCGTCGGCCTTGAAGAGGAGCTTCGAGGTCTGGTCCAGGATCACGTTCATGCGCTCGACTCCGTCGGGATGGGCCAGAAATTCCATCCCATTGAGCAGGTCATATGCCAACCGGATCAGCGGGATGGAGTCGCTGGCACCGTTGACCACCGAGGCGAACACCGATAGCGACTGCGAGAACGGCACCTTCTGGGAGTCGACGAGCATCTTGATTAGGTCGAAGTATGACCGGGTCACGGGCTCGGTCAGGTCCGTGTGCCGACGCACTATCTCGATGATGTGGTCGACGTCGGGCGAGTCCACCAGCCGGCCGATTTTTTGGCCCTGACGCAGCAGTCCGGTGATGGAAGCCGACCGCACATTGGCGCCGATCAGCAGCGTCTGGTTCGGCTTCAACCGGGGTCCGGCGCCGCTGCTGATCAGTTCGACCGCCGCGAGGCCAAAAGTGTTCGACGACATGAAATTTGCTGTGGTATCGGCGGCCAGGGCTCTCGCTTGGCGCGGCTCGAGTTCCACCGTGATCTTCTGCTTGTTGTATCCGGCCGATTGCAGCGATTTCACCGATCCGATGGTCAGGCCGCGGAACTTGACCTCCGCGCCCGGCGTCAGACCCTCACCGAGCGTCTCGGCCACGACCGTCAGCTTGAACGTGTCGTCGTAGCCGCCGGTACCCAACTGATATAGCGTGGTTCCCGCGATACCGAGCGCAACCGCGGCAATCAGGCCCAGGATCCGCAATGAACGCGGACTGGGCGTTCGCACTCCTTGGTCCGGAAATACTGGCATGGGCTACCCCGATATCCGGATGCCGGGGTTGTTGCCCCAGAACAACAGCGTAAGCACCATGTCGGCGGCGACCACGGTGACGATGCTGGCTCGGATGGCTCGACCCGAGGCCCGCCCAACGCCTTCGGGACCACCGCTGGCGAAGTAGCCCTGATAGCAGTGGATGGCGATGATCAGCGTCACGAAGATGACGGCCTTGAGCACCGAGAACAGCACGTCCGACGGATGGATGAACGAGTCGAAGTAGTGGTAATAGGTGCCCGATGACTGCCCGTGCATCACGTTGACCACCAACGCGCATGACACGTAGCTCAACGCCAGCGTCACCACATATAGCGGGATGATGGTGATCATCCCGGCGATCACCCGGGTCGTGACCACAAACGGGATCGATTGAATGCCAAGAGCTTCCAGCGCGTCGATCTCCTCTGAGATCCGCATGGCGCCGATCTCGGCGGTCATGCGGCACCCGGCCTGGGCCGCAAAGCCGATCCCCGCGATCATCGGCGCCATCTCCCGGGTATTCGCATATGCGGAAACGAACCCGGTCAGCGGTCCCATACCGACCATGTCGAGGGCCCCATACCCTTCGATTCCCACGGAACCACCAACCGCCGCGCCCATGAATACCAGCACGCCGATGGTGCCGCCGCCGACAATGAGCGACCCGTTCCCCCAGATCATGTCGACCAGCAGCAGCCCGGTCTGGCGCCGGTAATGCTTGAGGGTATGCGGAATCGCACCGAGCACCTGTGCCAGGAAGCTGACCTGGTGACCGAGGCGCTGGACGAGCGAGTCACCTCGTTCGGCGATCCACCACGGGGTCCGCAGGGCCCCGGGCAGGTGTCGAGACGGCGCCGCCATCAGCCCACTCTCATCGGCATGGACATCGACACTCCCTGCGTGATGATCAGGTTGAGAACGAACACCGCGACCACGCCGATGACGACGGAGGCGTTGACCGCGTCGGCCACGCCACGTGCACCGCCCTTTGCCTCGAGACCCCGCTGGCAGGCCACCAGGATCACGACCACGCCGAAAAGCCAGGTCTTGAGCACGGCGACGACGACATCGTTGACGCTGGCGAAGGACGCGAACGACGCGATATAGCTACCAGGTGTGCCGGACTGAAAGCCGACATTGATGGCGTAGCCTGCCGCCAGCCCCATAAAGATGATGAAGGCGCACAGCACCGGCGCGACGAACACGATGGCTGCCAGCCGGGGGGTGACCAGTCGCTGCACCGGGTCGATGCCCATGACGCGCAGCGCGTCGACCTCTTCGCGAATGGTGCGCGCGCCGAGGTCGGTGGCCACTGCCGAACCGGCCGCACCGCCCAGCAGCAACGCGGCGACCATCGGCGCGCCCTGTCGAATCACCCCGAGGCCCCCGGCCGCACCCGAGACCGACGAAGCGCCAACCTGCTGGATGAAGTTACCCACCTGCACCGCCACGATGACCCCGAATGGGATGGACACCAGCAACGCTGGTATCGCGGTGACGCTGATGATGAACCAGGCCTGGTTGATGGTGTCCCGCCAGGGGTGGCGCAACCGGATCAAATCCGTGATCAGGTAGACGAAGGCCTCAGCGGCCAAGTCGAAGAATCGGCCTAATGTCTGCAATGACGAATCGAGTTGGTTGCGGCCGTACCGAAGCGGTCTGCCCAGCATCGTGACGACGTGTTGGCCGATCGACGCCCCCGCGACCGCCTGGCTATCTTCGCGCTCGCCGGACGTCTCCGCCGCGTGGCGGGACACGTGTTCGTCGTTCGCGGTGATGCTCGCATCGACATCGACCACATCGACTAAGGGGAGTTCATTGCCCTGTGCCTCAGTCGCTGGTTCAGCCGCTGTCGCGTCATGTACACCTGCGGTCACACGGCAGGTTCCTCCCTAAATCGCTGTGACGGCTTCTCCCCCAGCAAAGATGCGAGCTTATTTGTCCTGTGTCTTACCAGCGGTACCGAGTACGTGCGTTTTACCAGCGGTACCGAGTATCTGTCTCGGAAAGCAGTTGAGTGTGATGTACGCCACAATTCCACGTCCAGGACTGTTGGCGGTTCGCTACGCGAGTTTTTAGCAATGCGTCGTGTCGGCGGATTTATCTCCTGGTCGTGGGCGCCTGCCCGAGTTGACGGAGACGCGCGAGATTTGCCACTGTGACGAATTGGCGGCGAGCCGGGAATACCGGGCCCTGGTGGATCGTGGCTCCGGTCGCCGAAACTGTGGTCGTCGCCGAGGAGCTTGCGAGACGCCGTCGAGTGCCCGTAGCTACTGCGGATCGCGGCGTAACCGTCCAGCCGTGGGGGTTGGGCAAGAACGTTAATGCCGAACCCTCGTGCTCGCCGAGCGCGATCAGCTCGCCGATCGCTCGCGCTGTAGCCGCCTGCGTAGCCAGTGCAAGAAATTCTGTCTGCGGTAGCGTTGGCACCGCACGTGTCTAGCGAAACCGCTGATTGCAGCGGTCTTGTAGGGATGGAAGCAAGCGGTGAGGACTCATCCCAATTGACGTCCTTCAAGCGGCGGGGTGCCGTTCTGGCGGAAATGCTCGCAGCGGGTGTCGTGCTGGTGCAGTGCACCTCCGCGCTGCCACCTCCTGCGGCCACACCATCACCGGCTGTTATACCGTCACCGCCGGCCGCGTCGTCGTCGGCCGACGCGCCGCCAGCACCTGCCGGTGGGACCGTGGAGCCGGTCACCGCCGCCGAACTCGGCGCGACCTGGCGGCCGGGTTGCCCCGTCGAGCCGGGGCGGCTGCGACAGGTCAACGTCGACCACATCGGTTTCGACGGCCAGACCCACCGCGGCGAGCTGATCGTGCATGAAGACCTGGTGCCGGAGGTCATCGCGATCTTCGAGCAGCTTTACCGACTGGGTTATCCCGTCGAGAAGATCCGCACGGTCGACCACTACTCGGACGCTGATGATGAGTTATCCATGGAGGACAACAACACTTCGGCGTTCAACTGCCGACGCATCCCAGGAACCAACGAATGGTCTCCACACGCTTACGGTCGGGCTATCGATCTCAATCCGCTTCTCAACCCGTGCCTCTACGCCAGCGGGTATTTCGAACCGCAGAACGCGGCGGCCTACCTGGACCGCAGCCGCACCGACCCGGGACTCTTACACGACGGCGACCCAGCCGTGCACATCTTCACAGATCGTGGCTGGCAGTGGGGCGGCTACTGGACGACTCCCGACTACCAACACTTCGAGCGGCCCTGAGCCTCTTCGCCTGCTGAGACGTCAGCTCCGGTCGACGGTGCCCGACCCTTCTATGAGCGCACATCCCGCGAGAGGGGTTGAGCCTCCTGTCAGGATTGAACTTTTGCGACCACCTAGCGGGGAGACGCCGAAAACCCTTCTTGGCAAGCCGAACTGAATTTACAAGTTCTACCGGTTCGCCGAGCCCCCTTACTGCAGCTCTTGTCCGTGGTGGCGATCCCTGTCGTGGGTTCGGCAAAGGACGTTTATATAGATGCCCTGGCTACGGAGACAGCGAATGACGGGGTTTTACTTTCACCGAGGTCTGCCGGGCAGTGTCGAAGTCGTGGCCGAAGGCGCACTGCTGTAAAGGCGCAAGGCCTGGGCCGTCGCCGTCGCAACTTCACCTCGCAGATTCGAGAGGGGTGGACTGCCTCGCGTATGGATTGAGTTTGCGAGCAGAACTACGTAGGTATCTGAGCCCGGGTCTATCCAAAGCGAGGTTCCGGTAAAGCCTGTGTGGCCGAAGCTACCGATCGGAAAGACCATGCCTCGCGGCGTGGACTGGGCCGTGTCGATATCCCAGCCGAAGCCGCGCAGGTTTTGTCCCCTGATCGCCGGATACTTCGGAGCGAGCAGCGGATCTGCTGTGTTCGGTCTCTTTGCGACGGCTTCTCGGGCGGCATCGTTCGCCGCTTCGAGTTGTTGAGCTGCATGTCCGGGCTGCTGGGGAGTCGTCATCAATTCCACAGTCGCTTGCTTCAGCGGAAAACTGCTCGGACGGCCCGCAAGCCGACCTAGCAGGGCCTGCGCGAAGATGCTGACGTCGTGCGCCGTCGAGAACACGCCGGCATGCCCGGCCACTCCCCCCATGCGCCGCGTCGTCGTGTCATGCACCGTGCCCCGAAGCAGGTAATCAAGATCGGGATTCTTGCTCGGATCGGCCCTGCTCTCGTCGTCATGTGCTGTCGGTGCGATGCGCGACAAAAGGCCGGTGTCCCACGTACCTGCGGGACAACCGACCAGCACGCGGTCTTCTGGCGCGGGAGCCCACGCAATCGCGGCTCCCCTCATCGTGTGCGGACCGCATGCCTTGGCCGGCGGAAGATAGCGGGTGTCTTCCATGCCAAGCGGCGCAAATACGTTTTGCTGAACGTAAACGTCTTCGGCCTCGCCGGTGACTTTCTCGATCAGCGCGCCAAGCAGAATGAAGTTGATGTCGGAGTAGCGGAAAACCTCACCGGGACCTGACTCCAGCGGCGTGGTGAGCGCGCGATGGATGCCCTCTGTTTTGTCGGCTCGGTCCAGTCCCCACGGATCTTTGAGGTCGATGTCCCCCGTTTCGCCCGAAGTGTGCGTAAGCAACATGCGAACGGTCACCTCTGCACGTCGTGGATCGTTCGCCGTGTTGAAGTCAGGCAAATACGTCTGCACGGGATCGTCGAACTGAACCTTGCCCTGTTCGTAAAGCTGCATGACGGCAGTCGCCGTTGCGAGAGACTTCGTCAACGACGCCAGGTCGAAGATCGTGTCCTCCGTCATCGGCTCTGCAGGCGCAGGCGATCCATCTAGCCCAGGTTCGCCCGCAAGCTTGCGCGAGCCATAAGCCTGGTGGAAGGCGATGTTGCCACCGTGCCCGATCACAACCACAGCACCTGGCAGCCTGTCTGCCGCAATCGCATCGTTGATCAGTTTGGAGACTGTTGCGAAATCAGGTGCGGTAGCCGCATCGGGCAGCTTGGAGAATGTTGCGAAGTCAGGTGTGGGAGCCGCAGCTGGCGCCTGCTTTGTCTTCCCGCTGTCGCTTAATGCTGTGCGTGCTGCATCGCCACGCGAGCAAGCCGCAACGAGTGCAAGAAAGACAGTTCCACTGGCAATGGCCTTTCGCATTGGCTTACCGAAGGCAAAGCTGCTAAGCGAGCTGTCGTCGTTCACGTGATTCCCCGCCGCCGCGTTCACGGAATTCCACAGGTGGTCGTCCCGCCATGATCGTGGGTCCGGCGGAGCGGCTTGTCAAGCATTCGTCACTGCAGGCCTGGGGCGAAGGGCGCATGGTCTCGGTGTCCCCGGGTTCGAAGTTCGCTAGCCACCCAAACATGGCGCCTCGCTCGCGAACCGGAAGCGGTATGACCTTGGACGGCAGCATCTGCCGGTTCGTTCCATCTCGTTCCGTTTCAGTCCCGCTCGTTACGTGCGGTTTCGTTCTCGGGTCTTGACGGCGTCAAGGGTTAATTAGCATCCAGAACGGGTGACGGGCCCTCGAGGATAAAGACGCCCCTCAAGCGACGATTGCGTCCGTATCGTGAGGGCCATGGACGCGCCTGCGCCCGACCGGCCCGATGAACGCCCTGATTTCGTCAGCCGCCGTCAGCTGCTTTGGCTGGCCGGCAGCGTCGGCTTGGCGTCCACGGTCGGCGCCTGCTCAAGCACGCCACGAATGGACTCCGTCTCGGCGTCTGCGACTGGCCCGAGGCTACCTTCTCCAAATCTTGCTGCGACGGGGGCAACCGATGCCAGCCTGACGACAAGCCCACCATCTGGACCGAGGGCCTCGGCCCCACCGGCCCCGAGTACCACTTCGGCTCAGTTGCTATGCCGAGATGCTTGGGGCGCCCGACCCGCCCGCTCCGGAGGAAGGCTCCACTCCATCACCCGTATGACCCTCCACCACGAGGCCGTGGTCCTCGGCGACAACCGTAATGCCCCAGGCCACTTCCGCCAGGACCAGCGGTATCACCAAGACCAGTTGGGATGGATCGACATCGCGTATCACGTCGGCATTGACCGCAACGGCAACATCTACGAACTGCGGAGCCCCAAGATTGCAGGCGACACTGCGACAAACTACGACACAACAGGCCACTTCCTTGTCCTCTGCGAAGGCGACTTCGATCAAGAGGTTGTGTCGGAGGCCCAACTTCACGGGGCCGCTCTCGCGTTCGCATGGGCTGCCCAGAACTTTGGCATCGCGACCGGCACATTGGCGGGCCATCGGGACCTAGCCCAGACTTCTTGCCCGGGTGCGAATCTCTATGCCCATGTCTCCTCAGGTGACCTCAAGCGCCGCATTGACGACCTGCTGGCCGCTGGCGGGGTGGACCTCCAGCTGTTTTGCGGACCCGACGCAACCGCCAGAGTCGCGGCTATCGAGGCGGGCAATTGATCAGCGCTTCTCAGTGGAGCTGCCGGGAATCGAACCCGCCTCTCTACCAGGCGATTTGCCTTCTGAGCGTCTCGTTCCGGTTCAGTCCCGCTCATTACCTGCGGTTTCGTTCTCGGGTCTTGACGGCATCAAGAGTCATCGCTCCTTTCCCGATCAGGAGTGTGCAGCATGCGTGAGCATCAAATCGGCATAGCGCTCTATTGCGCCTTGGGAACTGGCTGCCGATCGGGGGCCGAATTTCGCCGCTGTCTGCGGGTGGCCACATCAGTTCTCATGAGGACCACCCTCGACCACCTATCCACAGCGGCGGCTCCTGGCCGTTGTACATGCTCTTGGGCCGCCATCGCTGTCTGCGCAACAGTCGACCGGCGTGGTGCTCGGCCACGTCCTTCAGGTACTCGACGTCGTCGCTGGTCCACGGGTGCTGGCCGGTCCCGTCCAACCACCACCTCGGTTGGCCGTCCTGCTCGTAGCGGGTTATCCGGTAACGCCAGGCGACGTGCCTACCCTTGGCGTCAACCTGCCAGTCCAGCAGCCGCGGGCGGATGGCCTCGGGCGCCGGGTGGATAAATTCCCTGGGGTGGGTTATCCGGATCTCGATAAACTCGCCACCCATGAATTAACCCTACCAGGACGCTTGCTTGCGTCAGTGGTTCTACCTGCGAAGATGGCGTCTGTCTGATCATGCCAGTGGGTCATTTCCGAGCGGGACCTGCTCGCCAGGAATTGCTCGCGGTTGCTTGATGACCCCACCCGCTCGACGTGATGATGAAAGCTGCGGCGATCGCCGCGCAGAGCCTGCGCTTCGTCGAGCTCTGGGAATCGGGCGCCCCAGAGCCGCACCAGGACTACGGGCGGCGCAAGGTCATCGACCACCCCGACGTCGGCCCCATCACGCTGGACTGCGACACGCTCATCGTCGCCGCCGACGACCTCCGCATCATGATCAACACCGCCGAACCCGAAACCGAAGACGCCGAGCGCCTCGGCCTCGCAATCGTCCTCGGCACACAGTCGCTGATCGAATAAGTCCTGCTTTCTCATGACTGCGGCGATGCGGTCCGTCTAGTTTAATGGGCGGCGATCCCCCTTCGTCGGGTTGTACGCGCCGTGGAGCCCTGGGCCCCCAGCGGCATACCGGGCGGCGATCCGCAGGGGCGGGATGTGACTGTGGTCGATTTTGTGCAGTGCGGCATTGCGTTCCTCCTGCTCTGCCTGAATCTCGGCGATGTGCGCCTGGAGCTGAAGCCGCTGTGCTTCGCGTGCCGGGATGCGGCGATGACCCAGAATGCGAATACGGCGGGTTACCAGTAAAAATCCGCCGTTTTCATCAGGTGAATCAACTGGCAGCTTCTGCCCCGGGTGTCCGGTCTCAATGGAGTTGGCACTTTTCGCAATCGATCTGGCACTCTACGGGTGCATCGGTTGATCTCACCCAAGTTGGCACTGGATTTCATCGCTTTCGGTTGTGTCGGGTGGTTTGACGCTGACGTGCCGCCCCAAGGCGTCTTGGATCCGCTTACTGATCGCGCACATCGAGTCTGGCATGGGCGCCTATCGACAGCATCGCGCTTCGCGATCCGCCGGATCGCTCACGTCGCCAGTACGTAGCCGGATGCCACGCTGCGCCGGTCCAACCGGCGGAGGCCGAGTTCGTCGGCGAGCTCCACTGCACCCACGTACTCGTCTCGGTGCAGATGCCGGTTGATCTCCGGGTACGGATCCCGTACGTCGGTACGCCCGACCAGCCCGGCCGGGTAGTACTGGGCCATCAGGTCCACGTACGTGTCGGGTCCGAGCATGTCGGCGATCCAACGCAGAATCTCTGCCGTTTCGTCGAACATGCCGGGCATGACCAGGTGGCGCACCAGTAAACCGCGAACCGCCAGCCCGTCGCGGTTGAGGGTGAGCTTCCCCACCTGTCGGCCCATCTCTGGGATGGTTGCGCGCATCACCTCCGGATAATTCGGCATGCGCAGGAAGCGGCGGGCCCGTTCGCGGCTCCACACCTTGGCGTCGGGCATGTAGATGTCGACAATCCCATCCATCAGCGCCAGGCTGTCGAGGCTGTCGTAGGAACTGGTGTTGTACACGATGGGCAGCCGCAGCCCAGCGTCGATCGCGTGCGGCAGCGCCTCGAGGATCTGCGGAACCACATGTTCGGGTGTCACGAAGTTGATGTTGTGGCAACCAATGTCTTGAAGCTCCAACATAATCTGCGCTAGCTGCTGCGGGGTAACCCGCTTCCCGCGCACCTCCCAGGAGATGTCGTAGTTCTGGCAGAACACGCAGCGCAGGTTGCAGCCGGAGAAGAAGATCGTGCCCGAGCCGTTCCACCCCCGCAGGCAGTTCTCCTCGCCGAAATGTGCGAAGTGCGACGCAACAACAGCCGTGCGCCCGATCTGACACAGGCCTTTGACGTCATGCAGCCGGTCTACCCGGCACAGCCGCGGGCAGACACGGCACCGGTCGGGACCGAGCAGAACCCGGGCCTGCGCAGCCCGCCGAGAGATTTCGTCGACGCCGAGGCCGACGTACGCGGGGCACGGTCGGACGCTGTCCATGGATCAACTCTCAAGCTTGGATCCTACGCGGCCGAGCAGCGGATTGGTGATACGCTGCCGCCGCGCGGGCGACGGTGCTCACCGACGAGGAGCTGCGTCGAATCAGCGCGCCGGTGCCGTCTTGGTCGGCGATTGGGAGGTCATCTACCGCGGCGGACCGCAAGCTGCCCTTGCACGGGCGCGATAGCACATATCCGATGTGCGCCCGCACCTCCTGCCGAGCGCCAACCATTTGCAGACGCTCGACTGCCTAGCTCATCTGACCGGACAGCACCTTCACTGGGTCCGGTGTCGCGTGCCCGCGCGCAAGCTGGTCGGCGCGCTTCAGGAGCGTGGGCAGGCGATGCGGGCCGTGCATGCCGCGGACGAGCTCGGCCGCCCGGTGCGCGTTCATCCCCGCCGCGGTGACGAACAGCGGCCGGCTACTGTCACCGCGGAGCACGGGGACGGCGCTCGCTCCCGCGAACGCGGCCTTCGCTACGCCGATGACGGCCATCCGCGCGCCGAGCGCCTCGTGCAGCTGCGCGCCCAGCCCGGGTTGACCCTCCCGGAGCCACACGTGGCCATCGATGACCACCGCCTCGACGGGATGACGCCGCTCCACCAGAGTGACCGCCTCAAGCAGGAAGGGCAGCTCCCGCTTGTAGAACGCGCCCGGCTCGTAGGGCTCGGGCGTCACCGCGGCGCGGCAGACGCATTCGAGGGTCGAGGTGGGGTCGGACCAGTCGATGAAGCCCACGGCGGCGGTGACCACCGCGAGCTCCGCATACTGAACGTCCACGGCGATGAGCATCCCGGGCAGTAAGACTGGTGCATCTCACCGCGCCTCGCAATGTTCCTCATCGAGCGCTCGGGGCGATGCGACGCAGAGGTCAGAGGGCCGGCGCCACCTCGTGCACCGTGATTCTTGTACTCCGGCGAATACGACGGAATCGAATATGCAGGAATGCCGGTAGGACCATTGCTGATTCGTTAACACCTTGTGGCACAACGAAGTGCGCAACAGAGCTGAGGGTTCAAGTGTCTGAGTCGCAGGCTGAGTCGCAGACTGTGCAGGTGAATCACCGGCAGCGCAACTACAGAAACGGTTCGAGGATTTCGTTAGTCACAGCACGCAAGTTCGATCGGATTGCGGGGTCGTAAGCCGCGCCATGAGCCCTGGCTTCACGCAAGCCGTCAAAGTAGCGCACCGTCACGGCCGCACCGGTTGGTTCAACAGCGAGGTTCATGACCGCTCTGACACCAGTCGCTATGGACGACATCGGCGGAACCCATGCTTTGCGGACCATGTGCGTATTCATCAACCACGCCGGGTGCAAGCAGTTGACGGTTATGGCATTGTCGGCAACTTCTGCCGCCAAGTCGAAGGTGAACGCGACCAATGCGAACTTGCTGTGATAGTAGGCCCGCGTACCTGCGTAGTGGTGATCCATACGCAGATCTGCAAAGCTTATCGGTGCCTGTCCGGCGGATGCCACATTGACGATCCGCGCAGGTTCACCGTTTTTCAGACTGGCAACGAGTCGTCGAGCCAGGAGTGCAGGGGCGAGGTAATTGACGGCGAACCGCAGCTCGTGGCCGTCTGCGCTCAGGATGCGCTTGTGATACGGGGTCGCCCAGATAGGTGTCGACGCTGCCGCCCGCTGCCTGTATCTGACCGGCGACTGCCTGAGCACCCTCGGAATCGCGACCGTGCACCAGCACGTGCAAGCCCCGCTCGGCGAGCGCACGTGCGACCGCCCGGCCAAGGCCGGAGGTAGCTCCCGTGATCAGGGCGACTCGGCTGTTCTCCATCACTTTCCCCGTCGTTCCACGATAGGCGCAATCATCGGGCCGACCGCCTCGGCCGCCAGCGGCGGGCGAAATCCATAGCCCATCACTGCCTTCAGCTCTCAGCGCATACCCAGTCTGACCGACCGGGCAGCATCCACCGTCAACCCACGCCTGGCCGACACATCATGGACGAACAGTGGAGGAGCCCCTACTCCCCCGGCGGGGAATACTACGGAATTAAATACGGCGGGTTACCGGTCGAACCCGTCGTGAGCTGATTCGCCCCGCTCCAGATCGCTGGATCAGCAGGTGACGTGAAGGACCGCGCAGACCTCCCGTCGCTTGAGGCCCGCGATCAGCCGGCAGGCTTGTTCCGTCGGGACAGCGACAAGGTCAATGTTTCGCTGCGCAGCCTCCACCACCACCTCGGGCATGATCGGCAACGAGCCGTGGGCCCCGGTGCCGATGATCAACCGGGGTCCGCCCCACGGGAGCTCCTCGTCGGCCGAGAGCGGAGTGTGTCCGAACTTGTCGCGGTATGGCTTCGAGGGCTTCTTGCTCCGTTTGCGCACAGTACCTCGGTCGATGACGACGTCGTGCTCGTACGCTTGTCCCTCGACCTCGATCGACCCGAACCCACGGAGTCGCACATCCATCACAACTCCTTTCCGCGGAAATCCAACACTTCGGAAACTACGCCCATTGCCAGTGCGCAGGAAGCCGGTGCGCCCGATGGTGCCGACCATGACGATGACCGCCCCAAGCTGCTCCCTCGTCCCATGACGGGACGAATACGACGGATTCGAATACGGCGGGTCACCGGTAAGACCATGATTATTGCATCAGATGCAGGATGGAGTTCTTCGCTGCCCGAATTGTCATGCTGCCGAATAAGCCTATGGCCAGGAGTTTCGGGGTTGGATCCGCGTGGGGTGATCGAGCGCCTAAGTACCGATGTCGAACCTGCCACACCGAAGGACAAATCTACCGCCACGGGCAATGCGCCCGCTGCGCCCTGGGCGAGGACCTGACCGCACGAGCTGATGTGAATTCGACGCTCACGTCCGACGAAGCGGCCGATCCACCAGCACCCGCTGTCCGCCTCGCCACTGAACGACGCGAATCTGATGGCCGGTTTGCACGCCGGTGACCGGGTCGACACGAAACCGCCCGAACAAGGTGGTGGTGTCGAGTCGTTGTGACGCGGCCCGCACCGGTAACGATTCAACAGTTCCGGCCTCCTTCGCGCAGCGCTGCCAAAGCACACCCGCGGCGAAGGCCGCAGCAGCCGGATAGGGCGGCTCAGTACCATTCGCGTCCCGGTAACACTGGCTGAACCACTCGCTGCTGGGTCCGTCCGCGGGATCATCTGTACCGTCGTCGATCCACTGGCACGGTCCGTAAAGCCCCTCAACGCGATCACCGATGGCGTACCGGAGCTCATCGACTCCGGCCGCGACCAATCCAACTGCACGCCAACGGTGTTCGCCGTCCCACTGCGCGATGGCGACGTCGTCGTCGAAGGAACCGGCCGATAACAGCACATCGCCCGCCGGGACCTGCGCCAGCACGTCTCTGGCCCGGCCTGGCCGAAAACTGACCAACCGCCGCAGGAGACCGAGTCGCCGGGCCGCCACCGCCGCCCCTTCGGCCACCTCGCGGCCGAACCCCGTGTCGACGTGCACTATTACCACCTCCGACCCCTCCCCAAGACCGTCGGCGGCAAGGGTCTCGAGCACCGCGGCGAGATAGCGGTAAGCGGGAGACTCCACGTTGACGACACGCGGATACGCCGGCCGCGCCAGCCGGCTGGTGGCGCCACCGTGGTTCCAGACGACCCCTTTGCTGGCGGCCGCGGCCGCGAGCGCCGATCCCGAACCGTAGGGCCCGAACACCACGTCGGGCCGGCTAGCCTCGGCGGCCCGTATCGCGGACGCCGCGGACGGGTAAGCGTCGATGACCCGCAGACTTACTGCGGAATGCTCGGCCCAGAGAGCGAGGGCGCTCGCCCCTGCTTTCCCGAATCTGGCCAGCGGCCCCGACAATGGGGTAACCAGGACGGCGCGAGCTGCCACACCCACAACTTAAGCAGTGGCTGGCGCCGTCCGGGGTGATCGGTCACGCTCCGCGGCCTTCACGAGTCGTCCCAGGATGAGCTGGACCGCGCCACGCATGACAACGACCATCACCAGGCCCGTCCCGCGGAAGTCCCGATGTGATTAAGAGTCAAGTTTCCACGTGTCCTGAGTGAATCGCCCGATGCGCCCGGCGACGCTGATTCCCTAGATGTGCGACCTCGAATCCGCCCGCGGGAATGAACCGCCGCGTGGTCGAATAAGACATGAAACTCGACGAGACCGCACGCCGACTCATCGGTTCCGACCCTGCGACGCTGGTCACGGTCAATCGCGATGGCAGCCCGCAGGTGAGCGTGGTCTGGGTGACGGTGCAGGGTACGGCCGACGGCGGTGATGAGCTGGTCACCGCTCATCTGCAGGAGCATCAGAAGATCCGCAACATCCGGCGTGATCCCCGGGTGGCGGTGACCATCGTGTCCACCGACCGCAGCGGGCCGCAGACACCCTATCTGTCGATCAAGGGCACGGCGCGCGTCGAGGAGGGCGGCGCTCCCGAACTGCTCGACGAGATCGCCACGACTATCTTCGGCCCCGGCACCGGATTCCCGCCGCCCGGCGCACCGCCCGGGTACCTGACTCACATCACGATCGAGAAGGTCGGCGGCGTCGGGCCCTGGGCATCCTGACGGCAGAACCTGCTGTCGCCGAGGACCGAATGATTCTGTCTCAGCAGTCTTGACGTGGCTTCTGTGTCAGCTACTTTTGGTGCTGTGACCTGCGGTTTTTCAGTGGAGCTGCCGGGAATCGAACCCGTTCTTGACTTGCGGAAATGCGGTTTGACCTGCACATACGCTACATGTGGTTCCCGTTGGTTACGCGAGATTCCTGGGGATTCCGCCGGAGATGTTGGCGGCGCCAACACCCGGACCAGGCGGACGACCCAGGCCAAACTCGTTTGCGAGAAACGATTACGGTCGAAGGTATGAGCCCCTGTCAGGATTGAACTCTTCTCGCGGCCGAGGTGAAGAAGGTGACACCGAGCCCTAGCTGCATAAACGCATCTTGCGAGATCACCGGAGATGACTGTAACTGTGGGCAAATTGTGGGCAATATGTGGGCACGCCGCACGGATCAACACGGGTACAGATCGATCGGCCACTCATGGCATCGCCTCGGACCACGGATTGACGATCCGGCTCAATCCATGGGTCCCAGCGCTGGCTGCGATTCGGGTCGTCGATGCCCTCGGTGGTCGAGGCCATGCCGAGCCTTAGGCTTGGTTGGTGGCCTCGCTTGCCGACTCGTTATGGCACCGGAACCGGGTCCTGGCGGAGGCCGCGCTGGAGCACCCGTTCGTTCAGGGCATCACGTCGGGAGAGTTGGCCCCAGCTACGTTCGCCTACTACGTGGGACAGGACGCCGCCTTCCTCGACGCATTCTGCCGCGCCTACGCCTTGGCTCTGGCGAAAAGCCCCGACCAAGACGGGCTGATCGCGTTTAGGGAGCTACTCGACGCCGCCGCCGAGGAGCTTCGCCTTCACCAGGGCTACGCGGACCGCTGGAACGTCGACCTTAACCAAGCGGCAGACCCCGCCACCGCAGCGTATACCAACTTCTTGTTGGCGGTCGCTGCGCTGGAGCCGGTTGGCCACATCGCGGCGGCGATGACGCCGTGCATGCGGCTGTACGCCTACCTCGGCCAGCAGCTGGCCGCCCAGACAAAACCCGACAGTCCCTATCGCGAGTGGGTGATGACCTACTCCAACCCGCAGTTCGAGGCCCTGGCCCGACGTGTAGAGGGCCTGCTCGACCGCTACGGAGGTGATCACGACCGCCTGGCCGTCCTGTATCACCAGGCGATGGAACTCGAACTGCGGTTCTTCGACGCTGCCGCCCGATGCGAGAGACCATGACTGCCGCTGCGTTGATGAGCCGCCACACCTCCGCGTGGCAGGCGGCCACTGCTCACCCCTTCCTCGCGGGCGTGCGGGACGGATCGCTGCCCGAGCACTCCTTCGACCGGTGGCTGGCCCAGGACTACCTCTTCGCGCAGGCCCTGGTGCGCGCCCAGTCCCGCATCGCGGCCACGGCCCCCCTCGCCGACGTCGCCCTCCTCGCGGGCGGCGTGGTCGCCACCGTTGGGGAGCTCGGCTGGTTTGAGGAGATGGCGGCGCGGCGCGGCCTGGCCCTCGACGCCCCCAAGCATCCGACGACTCGGGCCTACTGCGACTTCCTGCTGGCCGTGACCTACTCCGGCTACCCGGCCCAGATCACCGCCATCTGGGCGCTCGAACGCAGCTACCTGGATAGCTGGGACAGCGCCCGCCCAGGTGCTCAGCCCTACCGGGAGTTCGTGAACAGGTGGACCACCGACGGCTTCCGGTCCTACGTCGGCGACCTCCAGAGTTCCGTCGATCGCCAGCTCGAGGCCTCCATCGGCGAACAGGCCCGAGAAGCTGAAGACACCTTCTTCTGGGTGACCCACTACGAGCGAGGCTTCTGGGACATGGCGATGTCAGGTTAGACCGACCGGCATCCAACTCAGTCCCGTCCGCCCGCATGCGCGAGAGCCCATCACGTGATGGCCTAACCAGGCCGCCAGCAAGCCTGCGGGGATAACGGCGAGCCGCAGCACCTAGTCGTTGGTGCCGCGGTGTGCGGCCCGTTCCTGTGCCCGCTCGTCCGCTGCTTCCTGCTCCTCTGGTGTCACCACAATGGCGTCAGGGCCGGGAACCACCGTCGCCACATGGCCGGTGGCGAGCCACCGCACCACGTAGGGAGGCGAGCCGTCCGCGGAGTGCACCTCCGTAATAAGCCCCCGCTGGTCCGAGCGCTCGGTTGTCGTCCCCTTGATCACCAACCAGTCGCCTACGTTGGCTTTCATCGCCGACTCCTTCCTGCACTCCTGTTCCGATTCTGCGCGCCTCCCAGGGTCGGCGGTACCCCCGCCCGAGAGCATCTCGCCTCATAACCCCGTGGGCTCCGCCTACCCAGGTGCGATGTAACGGTGAAGCCCTGCCCGGCGGGCTACAGCCCGGCGACCTCGCGGTCTGGGACGGCCATGTCGCGATGATCGTCGGCAACGGGGACATGATCGAAGCGGGGTATTGATGGTTATAGGACGGCGACCCCCCCACCGACCACGGTCAGAAGCGTCGACACGCTCCAAATCTATGCCGCCGCGCGGGGGTTACATGCGCAAACGGCGGTGGCTGCCAGGCGGCGCGCATCGTCATGCGTGGGTGAGTTGGAGCCGAACGAGCTGTTTGAAGTAATCAGACACTCTAAAACCAGAGGTTGCCCCCGCCGAGATGCTCGGATCGGTCGTGCGGAGCATCGCGTTGGCGAACTTCGGGCTCGGATCCCCCGTCGGCACACCGCGGACCACCTCGACGGTCTTGTGGCACTTGGTCATCGCACCGACCAGCTCTCTGTAACTCAGCGCGTCATTGCCTATAACTACGGACGTGTTCGCAAGCCTGATTGAGAACGGCTCGAGCCGCCCAAACGGCTGGATTTTCTTGTTTTGCATGGTGCCGAGCACCCGTTCGTCGGAATGCTCAACAGCGTTTCGGAAATAGGCCAGCCGCTGCTCCTGCGGCGCGGTTAGCCGGGGCGCACCGCCACCGATGCGCCGCGCGCGTAACGCCTTTGCGTTCAGGACCGCTCGATGCGCTGCGCTGATGCAGTTCTCCATGTGGTCAATCGCACGCAAGTAAGGGGCGATGAGAAGCTGATGGTCCACTGACAAGTGATTGAGGAGCTCAGCACGGGCGGCGTCATACTCCCGCGGTGATTTGTCGGTGAGCCGACAGAAGTTGATGAAGAGGACGACCAGCTCCCTTGCCTGCGTTAGCTTCGCGGGAAGACCTGCGAAGTTCCGATCAAGAACGACGTTGAGCGAGCCCTTGTTCGATAGATGATCGACGGCGGGCATGTTCAAACCGTCGGAGGTCAGGCTGATTCGGATTACGCGCGGCACAGGGACATTGTCACACTGCGGTGGTTGCGGCGGTCCTGATGTCGAACTGCGCCATAGCCCCTTGGGCAGTGCGCGGGGCGGCTGTACCCAATGACTCGCATGAGATCGCGCAGCGCGAGCAAACTCACGGCGAACGCGCCTGTACCGATGGCTGCAACAGCGCTGACCGCCCAGCGGTAAACCCTGCCGGACGCTCCCGCTCGGACGGCGAGGGCGATGCCGTGCGCGGCGGCGAGGAGGGCGATGGGAGGCACAGCGGCGGCACCGATCTGGATGACGACGTGTGGGATGTACGACAGCGTCGCGTGCACCACATTGCCGATGAGGCTGACCGTGGTCGCGCCGATCAGGAAGCCCCAGAAGAACCGGACAGCACGGTGGTGGTTCCTGTGCGTGATCTCGGTCTGGGTGGTCATCGCTTCCGCCTCCCGGCTGTGAGGTCGTAGGTGACAGTCTGCTCGCCCACCTCGACGACGATCTTGGCGTCTAAGCCGAGTGCCGTGAGGTATGACGCCAGGGTGCTGATCAGCATGTCGCCCTGGCGCTCGATCTTGCTGATCTGTGCCTGTCCGACGCCGAGTTTGGCAGCCAGCTCAGTCTGCGTCAGACCGGCTGCTCGGCGTATCGCGGCAAGGTCGATCATGCCTCGATACTACCTTGAAGGAATACTACTTCGAAGAACTATTTGGAGCATTGGCACGGCGTGGAGGACGCGGAACTATTGGGGCCGCTTATTCTCCTCACCGAAGCTGAAACTGACGCCCTCGCGGTTAGCCCCTCCGTGTCAAGGCGCGGACGTATTCTCCTGTGTGTGGATGAGCGGCAGCGCCAGGCCGCGGCTGAGCGGCAGCGCGAGCGGGCGGAGCGGCAGCGCCAGTGGGCGGCGGAGGCTGTTGGGTGGATGGATGCTGACGCAGATGAATCTCGTGTCCTCCAATCGGGGGATACAGCGTGCCGCGCTATGGGAAGCTAAAGGCCGTGGTCGGTGCGGTAACGACCGAGAAGGTGCGCGTTGGGGGTCGTCGATGACCCACCCGCTGTCGCCGAGGCGATGCGCCGCGGTTTGCTGGAATCTGGAATAGCGTGAATTGGTACCTGGCCCGGATAGCTGCCTTCTTCACGGCGCAACCCGTGCGCGTCTCGGCGTTTCTTCGCCTGCCACTGATCGGGTTGATATCGATCCTGGTGTGCATATGGGAGGTCGAGCACTGGCTGCCCGGGGCTTATGCGGCGATTCTGGGCACCTATACCGCCGCGGCGGTGGTGTGGGTGGTCGTCGTAATCCGCGGCCCGGTCCCGTCGTGGGCCGACTGGGCCTCAACCGGAGTCGACCTGCTGGTCATCGTCGCGCTGTGCGTGGTGTCAGGGGGCGCGACCGCGGCGTTGCTGCCGGTGTTTTTCCTACTACCGATCTCGGTGGCCTTCGGGGACCGCCCGGTGTTGACGGCGATCTTCGGGATCGGAACCGCCGTCGGATATCTCGCGGTGTGGATCGTCTACTCCAAACGCGACCCCAACGTCGAGCTGCCGAAGATGGCGTTCATGCACGTCGGCTTTCTAATGTGGCTCGCGGTGGCCACCACAGCCCTGTGCTTCGTGCTGGCGTGGCGATCGGCCCGGGTGCGGGCTCTCCTAGAGGTGCGGCGCCGACTGGTGTCGGCATCGTTGCGAGCCGACGAGCGGCACAACCGGGAGCTGGCCGAGCACCTGCATGACGGCCCCCTGCAGACGCTGCTGGCGGCCCGGCTGGAACTGGACGAGGTTCGTGAACGCCATCCCGATCCCGCCCTGGACGTGGTCGATGCGGCATTGCAGGAGACCGCCGCTGGCCTGCGCTCGACGGTCACGGCGCTGCATCCGCAGGTGCTTGCCCAACTCGGTCTCACCCCAGCTGTGCGAGAACTGATGCGCCAGTACGAATCTCGCGGCGACTTCGCGATCGAGGCCGACCTCGAAGACGTCGGCCGACCCTCGTCTCAGTCGCTGCTGTACCGGGCCGCGCGCGAGCTGCTAGCCAACATCCACAAGCATGCCCGGGCGAAAAGGGTCAAAGTCAAACTGTTGCGAGAAGGCCAGAGAATCGTGCTAACGGTCGCCGATGACGGAACAGGTTTCGATCCGGCAATCGTCGGCCGATCCGTCGCCGACGGGCACATCGGGCTGGGGTCCCTGCTGGCCCGGGCTGACGCGATGGGCGGCTCGATGAACGTCAACTCCGAAATCGGACGCGGCACAGAGGTGATCGTGACCTCACCGCTCGAACCGGCTAACCCTCGCTAACCCCGTCACCATTCGTGGTTCGAAACCCATCAGCGAAACGGACGAAGTCGTCGCAACGCCTCATGAAACTCTGTGATCAGGTGAGCGTTCGGCAACACACCACACACGTCAGCCAAGGCCTCAGCGATGCCGATGCCGCGTAGCCGCGCGCCGTAGAGCGCGGCGACGGTGGGCGTGCGGCTTTGAGCCTGTACGCAGTGGATCAGCACGGTCCGGCCCTCGCGGCGCAAGCACCCGTGCCGTTGCGTTGCAGCACTTTCGGCGTGGACAGCCTGAAACCCGCTGCCTCAACGCCGTGCACGCTCTTCAAGACTTCCGTTGAGGGTGCACCTGTTGCCGATTCGATTGTCCCGTTGATTATCTCACGCGCAAGCAGTCGACGCCGTAGTCCACGGCGTTGCCGTGATGCGGGGGAGTCCGGAAATCCGGCGATCCGTCCTATCGGGATGCCGCCCATGCCAAATCACCTCCAGCGATGGTGCCGGACAACGTATTAGTGTTGGCGGGCGACGATCACCGGGATGCGCGCCGCGTGCACCACGGCGGTGCTGACCGAGCCGAGCAGCATTCCGGCGAATCCGCCCCGGCCGTGACTGCCGACCACGACGAGTTGGGCGGACTCGGATTCGTCGAGCAGACGGCGCGCTGGGCGGTCAAACACCAGCCGGCGGTGAATGGTGACGTCGGGATAGCGTTCCTGCCAACCAGCCAGGCGTTCCGCCAGGATTTCCGCTGCCCGGGATTGCAGGGCCGACCATTCCTTGCTCAGCACACTCGAGATGTCTGAGTCGGTCCAGGCGTGCACGGCCAGCAGGTCCACACCGCGGAAAGAGGCCTCGTCGAAGGCGATCGCGGTGGCCAGCTCCGATGCCGGCGAGCCGTCAATACCAACCAACACCGGTAACTGCGAGGGCCCCAGCAGGATCGGCGCCTCGTCGTGGATCACCGCAACCGGGCAATGGGCATAATGGACCAGCCCCGTGCTGACCGAGCCGAGCAGGGTCCGCTGCACCGCGTCTTGCCCGCGGCAGCCGACCACCATCATTTGCGCCTCTTTGGAGAAGTCGGCAAGGGTCGGCACGGGCGCCGCGAACACCAGTTCGCTGTCGATCTCGGGTCGGTTGCCCTCCTGCACGCTGTCTTCGGCGACCTTGATCGCATCGGTGATGATCTTGCGGGCCTCTTTTTCTCCGCGCCTTTGGTGGAGTTCAACGAGGATCGGGGCGGCGGGCCAGACTACCGGCGGGGTTGAGACGTGCACGATGGTCAGAGGAACGTTGCGCATCGTTGCCTCGCGTGCGGCCCACCGTACGGCCAAATCGGAGGACGGGGACCCGTCGACACCGACCACGACTCCCGGATGTGTGCTGTGACCGGTCATTTCGCGATCCTTCCTCGCGTGGATGCCGCCGACGCTAGATGGTCGGCGATCGCCGGTCAGGAGGCTTTGGTCCCGACGGGAGTGGCCCTAGGACCCTTCGACGCGGTGACCCGTCGCGACAACACTCGGGGGATGACGCAGTTCGACGATCGCCGCGATGCCGGGTGTCCACTGGCCCGACGGCTGGCTTCGTTCCGCGGCAATATGAGGCTGTTCGACGATCGTGTCGACGCCGGACGTCAGCTGGCCGAGCGCCTGGAATCATTGCGGGGCGCCCACCGTGTCCGTAGTCGCCAGCCACTGGCATCCATGAACGAGACTTGACCAGTAGGCGTGGAATGTCTTCGCGCCCGGTCCCGCGCCCCTGCACCGTGAATTGCACTGCCGCAGAAGGGCAGGCAGGTTAACCGGCTATGCGGGATTTCGACATCATCGACTCCGAGCTGCGGCTGCTGGCCGCTGTTCGACGCACTGCCGCCGAACTGGGCGGGCCGCTCCCGCCCATTGGGCTGGGAGACGAATTGCTTGACGAACGCCTGGAGCGAGATTAGAGCGATCGCGGGCATACCGGGAACTATAAAGTGGGCCACCGTGAGCAAGTCCCGGGTGCTGGCATGGGCGCTGTGGGACTGCGGCTCAGCGGGGCTGAACGCGATCGTCGTCATCTTTGTCTTCAACGTGTATCTGACGACGAAGGTCGCTGTCGGCGGGCCGGGAGGCACCTCGCCGGCGAGCTGGCTGGGCCGCGCGATGGCCATCGCGGGTGTGACGGTGGCACTGCTGGCACCGGCCATCGGGGAGTGGGTCGGCTCGCCAGAGCGGCGGCGGAACGCGTTGACGGCGTTCACCATGGCCGCGGTCGCGCTGACCGCCGCGATGAGCCTGATCCGCCAAGACCCGCGCTACCTGTGGGCTGGTTTGGTGTTGCTGGCCGCGACGTCGGCCTGCGGCGACCTGGCCAGCGTCCCGTACAACACGATGCTGCGACAGCTGTCCACACCCGAAAACGCGGGCAGAGTCTCCGGATTCGGTTGGGCGGCAGCCTACTTCGGCAGCACCACGCTGCTGCTCGTCGTCTACGTCGGGTTCATCTCCGGAAGCGGTCCGACCCGTGGCGCGCTGGGCATCCCGGCCGCCGACGGCCAGAATGTGCGGGCCGCGATGCTGCTCGCAGCGGCGTGGTTCCTGCTGTTCGCGCTGCCGCTGCTAGTCACCGTGCCGACGCGGTCGGCCGCACCCGCCGATGCGCACCCGCCCGTCGGCGTGCTCGGCGCCTACCGGAAGCTGTGGTCGGACCTCAAAGGTGAATGGCGCCGCGACCGCAACGTCGTCTACTACCTGCTTGCCAGCGCGGTATTCCGGGATGGGATATCGGGCGTGTTCGCGTTCGGCGCTGTGCTCGGGGCCAGGGTGTACGGGATCTCGCAGGCCGACGTCCTGCTGTTCGGTGTGGCCGCCAGCGCAGTGGCGGCGGTGGGCGCGGTCGCTGGCGGTCTGCTCGACGACCACGTCGGGTCCAAACCGGTCATCGCGGCTTCGCTGAGCGCGATGATCACCATCGGTCTGGCCCTGTTGGCGCTGTCGGGTGCGCTGGCTTTCTGGGTGTGCGGGCTGATGCTCGCCCTGTTCGTCGGTCCGACGCAGTCGTCGGCTCGCACACTGCTGCTGAGGATGACGGCCGACGGCAAGGAGGGGGTGGCGTTCGGCCTCTACACCATGACGGGCCGGGCGGCGCTGTTCCTGGCGCCGACGATGTTCTCCACATTCATCGACTGGTTCCACGCCGACCGTGCCGGCATGGGCGGCCTGCTGGTCGTGCTCGCGGCCGGGCTGCTGGCGCTGCTGCCGGTGCGCGCCCCGGCGGGCAGGGCCGCGACCGGCCGGTAACGCAGGTCAGCCGGCCGGGCTGGCGCACTGTTGGGAAAGCAGGGCGACCGGGGCGTGTTCATCACGACCTCGAGGTTTTCCCCTGGAGCAATAAACGAAGCGGAAAGGATCAACGCGAGCATAGAGTTGATCGACGGCGCCAGGCTCGCTGAGCTGCTCGTCATATACCGCCGCGACTACTGAGACCAGAACTGATCACTCCCGTTTTGACTAACCTGCGCTTCGGCCAGCCAGTCCGCCAGCCTCTCCACGTCGTCAGTAAACGTCGTAAACGTCCGCACCTCCGATACCCGTTGACCCTCTGAGCCTGGAACACGCAGACACACCAGGATGATGTCTCCAACTTGGAAGCTTTAGTGTCATCATTTTCGCTCCCAGGGCCAGGTCATGAGGGCCCAGACGATGACAATGACTACGCCCCCGGTCAGTAGGTAGACCGGCCATGGTCCGAATACGTCCAGCAGCGTCGCGGTGGCGGGCTTTCTGTTGAGAAAGCCATAGTTTGTTCCCGCGATTCTGTTGAACGTGAAGGTGACTGCCGCCCATGCCACGCTCGTGATAACCGCGATGCGGTAGCTGCGCCACCGCGGCCGCATCCCACGGCCCCACGTGAGATAGATGGCCGCCCACACGACGAGCAGGTGAATCGTAAAGAACGCGAGGAATCTATAGTGGGGGAAGTCGGGGGCATGGAGAACCGGTGTGATCAACGCCTGTGTGCTTAGGACCAGACCCCAGTAGTAGGTGAGCGCGAAGGCCCAATGTCGCTGCGACCACAATGCGTAGGCCGCCGTGACGGTTGCGAGATCGGTCAGGTTCAGCGGCACCGAATCGGCGATGGTGGGTTGGAGAAGCTTATGGACCACCACCGCGCCGTATACCGCGGCCGTCACAGCCCCTAGGACGCGGCTGAGGAGCCGGGACTGCGGTTCGGTCTGCCGGCGTCCGGTCCAGACCAGCCCCGCGGACCCGATCGCGAACACCGCGAGCACCGCCCAGTGTGACGGGCCGTATGCGGAGAACTGCCGCGTCGCAGAGATCAGCGCCATCAACTCCCCAGTTTCGTCGCACACTATTGCCTGCAGGTATGCGCTGGCCCAAGTTGCCTCAGATCAACTGAGAAAATCGATTACCGCTGATCTCAGGGGGCGTTCACCGTGACTCCGATACGAAGTTTTGAGTTTCGTATCTCGTCTGTTTCGAGACTGCGGTGCGGGGACACAGGCTCAGTGTGTTGGCCCCCTGACATGTGCTGAGGCAGGTGTTGGTCAATCGGTCAGCTGGCAAGCAAGCCTCGGAAGGCGCAGTCGGCCAGGGAGATCGCGTCGGCCTGGCCGATGATGTGGCCGTGCAATTCGGGATGGTTGTCGAGGTGCGAATGCGCGTGTTGCTGGTCAGTGTGGAAGGTGATCGATCCGCAGAGGGTATCGGCCAGGGTTCCGGAGCAGTCGGTTTGTCCGATGACGACGACGGCGGTGGCGGGTTGCCATGTCCATTCGTCGCTGTGGCGGTGGATGCGGATCGGTGTCCCGGTGTCGGGGTCGGCTGAGTCGATGACGCCGTCGGTGCCGGTCATCAACGGGATGCCCAGCGCGTCGATCGCGCACATTGCTGCGACCGGAGGGTGGCCGGTGAGGTGGACGGTGTGGCCGGTGGGTTGGCGTGAGAAAGGGTAGGCGACCTCGATCTGTCCGTCGGGTGCGCTGTGCACGAGGTCGGCGCTGCCAAGTTGGTGCAGCGCATCGTCGAGGCCGACGCCGAGCGCGGCAGCGGTCGGGCGCAGATCGTCGCGATGGACTTGGCCGCTATCACGGAAGCCGCGCAACACGGCTCGGTGGAGTTCTCGGATTGCGGGCGGCAGCTGCTCGGCGGAGACTGCGACCGACCGGGGGGCGTCCGACTGGTCGGGCATTAATAACTCCGTTGACTATCAGTTGAATTGGACCTACAGGGGCGTAGTGCGTCGAGAATGTGTTGCGGAGTGGGCAGGTCGAGTCGACACGCGTCACCGGTCGGCGCTTTGGCCGCTGGGCGCATCACGTCGACGCCGTCGATGAGCACCGTCGGTGAGGAGTAGGTGCCGACGCGGTCGATGATCGGCTCGTCGATGCCGAGGCTGCTCAGGCAGTCGGTGAGGATCTTTCTGGTGGTCTCCCCATTGGGGCATCCCGGCGAGGTGAGCAGCTCGATACGCATAACGGTCACTTCCGCGTGGTGGATGTTGTTGTGTTCGCGGCGGTTTCGATGTCGTGCAGGATGGGGCATTCGCGCTCGGCGCGGGGCTGATCACAGGTGTCGACCAGCTGGGTGAGCGCATCCCTCATGCCTGCGAGTTCGTTGATGCGCTGCTGGAGGTCGGCGATGCGGGTGCGGGCCATCGTCCTGGCCTCCTCGCAGGATGCGGGTCCACCGTCGGCCAGGTGCAGCAGGTCCTCGATGTCGTCGAGGGTGAATCCGAGTTGTTGGGCACGCTTGACGAAGCGCACTACCCGCACTGCGTCGGGGGTGTAGGCGCGGTACCCGGAGCGGGTCCGCTCAGGTTCGGGCAGCAGGCCGCGGCGTTCGTAGTACCGCAGGGTTTGGGTGTTGACCTGCGCCTGGGCGGCGACCTCGCTGGTTCTCACCCCACCAGCATGAACCCTGTACCTAGCTACCGGGTCAAGCCCAGCAGCACATCAGTAGTTAGGTGATTTCGCCGATTTCCGGCTCTCTCTTACGAAAATGAGGTGACCACAACGCGGTGAGGACAGTCCGAGGTGACCCGCCGGTCGTTCCGGTGGCATTGGGTGGCTGGGGTGTTCGTTATGCGGTGTGGGTGATTGGTTCGAGGGTGACGCGGTAGCCGAATGATTCAAGGTGCCTGACCGCTCGGGCCTTCGTCTTGGCGGGGACGCGCCGGGTGTAGTAGTCGGGACCGGGGTCGCGGTAGAACTCGCCGTTGGCGAGCATGTTCCAGGCGGCGACGAGCATCGCATACTCGACGGCCACAAGGGCTTTCATCGGGCCTCGGTGGGACGCGATGCGTTTGTATTTCGCCGAGAAGTAGGTTCGCTTGGAACGCGACGCCGCCAGCGCTGCGATCCCGAGGGCGCCCTTGAGGTAGCGGTTGCCGGGGCGGGTCTTGGTCGATTTCACCCTGCCAGCGGACTCGTTGGACCCGGGCGCGGTGCCCGCCCACGAGGCGAGATGTCCGGCCGTGGGGAACACGGTCATGTCGGCGCCGGTTTTGGCGAGGAACACCTCAGCGACCGTCGTGGAGAAGCCCGGGATGCTGCACAGCAGGTCCCGGGCCGCGCGTAAAGGTGCCATCGCCTCCTCGATGCGGGCGTCGAGTTCGTCCAATGCCTTGGCGTACTCGTCGATCAGATTCAGGTGCATGCGGATCAAAAACCCGTGATGGGGGGTGAACGCGCCGGTCAACGCCTCGGTCAGGGCGCCGATCTTCGACCGCAACCGCCGCTTAGCCAGATCCGCCAACGCCGCGGGCTCATCGCGTCCGTCGATCAAAGCCTCGAGCATCGCCCGGCCTGACACTCCCATGATGTCGGTGGCCACCGTGGAGAGTTTGATGCCGGCGTCTTCGAGGACCTTCTCGATGCGCTGCACTTAGCGGGCACGGTCGCGGGTCAGCGCGGTGCGGGCACGGGTCAGATCACGCAGGCGCCGGATCGGTTCGGGGGGTACCAGCGATCCTCGCAGTAACCCGTGGGCGCCCAGATCGGCCAACCACGCGGCATCGCAGACATCCGTTTTGCGGCCCGGCATGTTGCGGGCGTCATGAGCGTTGACCAGCATCACCGTCAACGCGTTCTCGAGAAGGTAGAAAAACGGCTTCCAGTCGGGTAGCTCCGGCGCGTCGCCGCGCCGGAGCCCCCTAAGAACCGGCCGTGCCCGCTTTCCAGGCAACCGGCTCAAGCAAGCCCCGAAGGCTCCTCAGTTGGGATGGCAGAGTGCTGGTACACGCCGATGCGGTCTGGGTGACGGCCACGGCAGTGTGTGTGATCAACTTCTGCAGATTGCGGACCCGTTTCAGGTCCCCCGCCTGTGTCGCCGTGAAGATTCGTCGCCGCAGCCGCCGTACGTTATCCGCGACCCGACGCCAATCCACGGCGTCCCAGTCGATGATCTCGTCCTCAGGTCCGTTCACCGTCACGGTGTCCAACTTGCCCATCGGTTCTGGCGTCTCCGATCGTCTGGTCTTCACAGGCTCACCCGACCCACGTCGGCTCCCTTTCGGGCCGGGCAGCACGCCCGTATCCGACCGGTTATGCAGCAACCGTCCGGCGGAGGAGCCGAATCGTGCGGTTGCCGGTTTCCCGTCGCCTTTCGGCGTGTCGGCGTTCGCTTCTTGGGTCATCCAGCGCCCGCTGGGGGGTTGCACCTTCCTTACGGTCGGCCTACCGGCGGAATCGATCGCCGGACCCCAACGGGGTTGTCATGTTGCGCATGAACAAGATTCGACCGGGCAGGGTGCCCCCTTTACCCCGGGGACGGTGGTGCGCTCCCGGCCGGCGACTACCCTCCGGCCGGCACCCGCCGCTTTCCAGCGGCCAGTCCCTACGGCCCCGCTGACACATCCCATCGGCGGGGGTCACCTTCACGAGGCGTCATCAGGGGTTCACTCACGTTCACCCATCACCCCAGGACGACCGGATGCCGCCCCGGAGCCGGGAAGCGCGCTGGCTTCCCGCCGGTCTTCTCCTCGCCCGCAGCCCCCGGATGGAACGGGAACCGCTTCGGCTTGGACCCCGGGCTTCGCACCCTGCAGTCACCCGCAGAGCACGCCGAGGCGGAGACAGGCCCTCACGCACTGGCCCGAGTACTACACCTACGGCATCAACCGAACCTCCAAACGGTGCCTCCCACTTCACTCATGCACCCTCATGTCGCACGTAGTCACCGGTTGCCTCCATCACCACGCAGGTGACGTTCTGCTCCAGCAGATGCTCGCGCAGGGCCAGGATCTGGCCGGTCATCGCACCCCACGTCGTCACCGTCGAGGTGGTGCGCCGGTTGCCCTGGCCCTGGATTCGAACGCAAACCTTGGCGTCCCTCTTGGAGATATCGATTCCCGCGCACCGCGGGTGCACCACATCCATCGCCGACCACCCTCTCGCAGTTGTTTTGGTCTGCTGTGACTTAGCGGGTGCGCGTTGCGGGGAGGGCGGGGTGAAACAGAAATCTCTTACCCGTGCTCAAAGGCAACATTCCACGGTTCCCGCGGACAAAGATCGGGCCCTCCACCACCACGCTGACGCGCAGGCTCACCGGCACCACAGACGAATCGGGATCGACCGCAACACACACGCGTCATCGTGCACCCTCACCCCGGTGGACCACAGCCCTGGATTCGTTCGCGACTTTTGACGTCACTGTGCGGCTACGACCCGTCCGGCACCCAACCGGAAAACCCATCCCGAGGCAGCTCCTCGCGTGCGCAACCCGCCTTCGCTACGACGAAACTTGATTGGCAACGACGACCCCTGATCGCGGTATCGTCCCGCTGTGGGGACCAAGGCCGAACGCCGGGCCGCGCGTGAACTCGTAGCCACCTACCACGAGGCGCGACTGGCCGAGCTCATCGAACACATTACGGCTGCGCTCGACCGCTACCGCACCGGCGAGATCGACGCCTACGCCATCGACGAGACGATCCACCACTATCACCGAGCTGCCCGCGAGCTGTGGAAGTTCTGCTGGTCCGGCGGCGGCGGAACACACATCGAGCTCGTCGCCCACCTCCTCGATCAAATGGCCACCGACGGCGAAACCATCAACTGGTGGGAACAGGTCACGCCGCGACAACGCGAGTGATCACCCACAGCTGAACCCCCACCCACCGATCGGGTGACGTCAAAATTCAAAACTGGCCACTCGCCCCCACAGTGAAGTCAGCATTCGCGAACAACTGCCGTCGCGATTAACGACCAGATCCAACAGCCTTGAGCCCCAACGAACGTGAGGTGACGACAGATTTTCCATACCCACGGCGGAGCGAGCGCAGCGCCCCTAGATTGCTGACGCGAAGATTTCCCCGGCGTCGGTGATCAACTGGCGTGGCTCAGGGTGACGTGGTAGCCCATGGCCTCGAGTTGGGAGATGGCCCGCTTTTTTGCTCGCTCGGGGTGCAGTTGGTTGAAGTAGTCGACGCCCGGGTCGTCGTAGAAGTAGCCGTTGGTTCCCATGTGCCAGATGGCGATCAGCATTGAGTGCTGGATTGCGACGTTGGCCTTCTGGGGTCCGCGACGTGAGGCGATCCGCCGATAGCGGGCACCGAGGTAAGTGCGTGGATTCTGGGCGCACGCCATGGCGGCGGCGCCGAGCGCACCTTGCAGGTAGGGGTTGCCCGGGCGTGTTCTGCTCGACTTGACTTTGCCGGCGGACTCATTGTTGCCCGGGGTAGTTCCGGCCCACGACGCGAGCTGACCTGCGGTGGGAAATCGTGTCATGTCCGCACCGGTTTCGGCGATGATGACGTCGGCGGTTAAGGTGCTGACGCCCGGGATGGAGCAGATCAGGTCGCGAAACCCGTGAAAGGGCGCGAACGTCGCCTCGATCCGCGTGGTGATGTCATCGATCGCTGCGGTGTGCTGGTCGATCAGGTCCAGGTGAACCCGGGCCAAGAACGCATGATGCTCGGTGAACCGACCGGTCAATGCCTCGGTCAACACCGGGATCTTGGAGCGCAACCGGCGTTTGGCAAGCTCGGCCAGCGCGGCGGGGTCGCGGTTGCCAGCGATCAACGACTCCAGCATGGCGCGCCCCGACACACCGAGAATGTCGGAAGCGACCGCGGACAGCTTGATCCCGGCGTCTTCGAGCAGCTTCTCCAGCCCCTGTACCTCGCGGGAGCGTTCCCGGGTGATCGCAGTGCGCGCCCGAGTCAGATCACGAAGCTGTCGGATCGGCTCGGGTGGCACGAACGAGGCCCGCACCAGACCGTGCGCGCCAAGTTGGGCCAGCCAGGTCGCGTCGGAAACATCGGTCTTGCGGCCAGGGAGGTTCTTCACGTGCCGCGCATTGACAAGCAGCACATCGAACCCCGCGTCTTCCAATAGGTAGTAGAACGGCTTCCAGTCGGGTAGCTCCGGCGCGTCGCCGCGCCGGAGCCCCCTAAGAACCGGCCGTGCCCGCTTTCCAGGCAACCGGCTCAAGCAAGCCCCGAAGGCTCCTCAGTTGGGATGGCAGAGTGCTGGTACACGCCGATGCGGTCTGGGTGACGGCCACGGCAGTGTGTGTGATCAACTTCTGCAGATTGCGGACCCGTTTCAGGTCCCCCGCCTGTGTCGCCGTGAAGATTCGTCGCCGCAGCCGCCGTACGTTATCCGCGACCCGACGCCAATCCACGGCGTCCCAGTCGATGATCTCGTCCTCAGGTCCGTTCACCGTCACGGTGTCCAACTTGCCCATCGGTTCTGGCGTCTCCGATCGTCTGGTCTTCACAGGCTCACCCGACCCACGTCGGCTCCCTTTCGGGCCGGGCAGCACGCCCGTATCCGACCGGTTATGCAGCAACCGTCCGGCGGAGGAGCCGAATCGTGCGGTTGCCGGTTTCCCGTCGCCTTTCGGCGTGTCGGCGTTCGCTTCTTGGGTCATCCAGCGCCCGCTGGGGGGTTGCACCTTCCTTACGGTCGGCCTACCGGCGGAATCGATCGCCGGACCCCAACGGGGTTGTCATGTTGCGCATGAACAAGATTCGACCGGGCAGGGTGCCCCCTTTACCCCGGGGACGGTGGTGCGCTCCCGGCCGGCGACTACCCTCCGGCCGGCACCCGCCGCTTTCCAGCGGCCAGTCCCTACGGCCCCGCTGACACATCCCATCGGCGGGGGTCACCTTCACGAGGCGTCATCAGGGGTTCACTCACGTTCACCCATCACCCCAGGACGACCGGATGCCGCCCCGGAGCCGGGAAGCGCGCTGGCTTCCCGCCGGTCTTCTCCTCGCCCGCAGCCCCCGGATGGAACGGGAACCGCTTCGGCTTGGACCCCGGGCTTCGCACCCTGCAGTCACCCGCAGAGCACGCCGAGGCGGAGACAGGCCCTCACGCACTGGCCCGAGTACTACACCTACGGCATCAACCGAACCTCCAAACGGTGCCTCCCACTTCACTCATGCACCCTCATGTCGCACGTAGTCGCTAGTGGCCTCCATCACTGCACAAGTGATCCGCTCGGCAATCAGATGGTCACGCAGGGCCAGGATCTGGCTCGTCATCGAGCCCCAGGTGGTAACCGTCTCAACAGTTTTGCGGCGCCCAGCACCGACGACCCGGACGCACACTTTGGCGTCTCTCTTGGAGATATCCAGCCCGGCACAGCGGGCATGAACCACTTCCACGGCCCTTCTCCCTTCCCAGCCGAACACCTGCGGTGTCCGTCGTGGGGAGGGCAGGGAGATTCAAAAATCTGACGCTCGGGCTCGATGGCACCAATCCACGGTTCCCGTGGAAGCCCTCCGTCACCATGCTGACCTACAGGCTCACCGGCACCACAGAGCAAATCGGGATCGACCACGACGAACCCGACCAGTCTCCGCCCCAGCCAGCACGGCCAACAAGAGCAACCAGCGCCCAATCTTCGCGTACCAAGGTGCGCCTCGAAGACGGCGCCATACCGCTGACCTGCAGTTTTGTTGTGGAGCTGCCGGGAATCGAACCCGAGCATCTACTAGGCAAAACCCCTGCTGACCAGCAGGTTCACTCCGTCTCATTCCCTTTCGTTCCCGTTGGTTCCCAGCGGATTCGTCCTGGGGTGTTGACGGCGTCAACCACCAGTTATGGAGCAGGAGCAGGTATGACCAAGAGGCAGAAGCCCGACCCGTTTGCACCACTTAAGTGCTGTGCCACCAGGTTGCGGGAAGCCCGAGAGAATGCACAACTGGCAGCCATGATGCTGCCTGCAGCCCGTGCCACCAGGGCCCAGCAGCTGGCTGCCAGATCGAGAACTGTATTGCTTGGTGTGAGCGAATTCGGTTCTATGTGATGGCCGATGCGAGGAGCATGAAGCGATGTCTGATGAGAAGGACGGGACCACCGTCTGGGATCAGGACGGTGCTGCCGGTGATGAGACCGAGATCGTCCCTCCCGTGACTCAGGCTGCACCTACGGTCAAAGCTTGGGCTGATGTCCAGGAGGATGAGGCCAGATCTTCTTGGCGTGAAACTCTCGGCAGGACTGCCGGTCACGGTGACGGCACCCCCTCCGGTGACCATCACACAAACATCTCAGGCAGCACCACCACCCCCCTCCGGTGACAGCTGCTCCACCTCACCAGGAGACGTTCCTGATCTGTCCGGATGGGCACTCGGGAGTTGCCACCAACGTGACCTCTTGCCAGTTTGCAATGAACGTGCACGCCAGCTACGACATCGAGGGTGGTCCGAGCAATGATCAGAACTTGTGGATGGCCCTCGGCCTGGTGACGTGAAGGGGCGCACCTTCCCGAGGATGATCTGAAAGTCCAAGTAGTTCTGATCAAGAGCCGGCGTTAGCGCGCTGGTTCGGGAAGGTACGCCCATGCTCAAGGTAGTCCACGACGCGGATGCGTCCAACGAGAACGGCACGTCGGGCGGGTCGTTGCTCGACGAGATCGTCCGCGACGGTGCAAGGGCAATGCTCGCGGCTGCGCTGCAGGCCGAGGTCGCCGCATACATCGACACCCACCTGGGTGAGGTAGACGAGAACGGGTATCGGCTGGTGCTCCGCAACGGTTACCACCAGCCGCGGGAGGTGATCACGGCCGCAGGGGCGGTGCCGGTGCGGGCGCCGCGGGTCAACGACAAGCGCATCGACGCCGAGACCGGCGAACGTCACCGGTTCTCCTCGGCGATCCTGCCAGCGTGGGCGCGCAAGTCTCCGCAGGTGGCCGAGGTGCTGCCGCTCCTGTACTTGCATGGCCTGTCCAGCAGCGACTTCGGCCCGGCGTTGGAGCAGTTCATCGGGTCGGCCGCGGGCCTCTCACCGGCGACGATCACCCGGCTGACCGCGCAGTGGCAAGACGACGCCGAGGCGTTCAACAAGCGCTCGTTGAAGAACACCGACTACGTGTACGTGTGGGTCGACGGGATCCACCTCAAGGTCCGCCTGGAGCAAGACAAGCTGTGCCTGCTGGTGATGATCGGGGTGCGCGCCGACGGCACCAAGGAACTGGTGGCTCTTGCCGATGGGTTTCGCGAGTCCACCGAGTCCTGGGCCGGCGTGCTGCGGTCGTGTCGCCGGCGCGGGATGACCGCACCGGTGCTCGCGGTCGGCGACGGGGCACTGGGGTTCTGGAAGGCCTTGCGGGAGGTATTCCCCGACGCCCGCGAGCAGCGGTGCTGGTTCCATGTCAGCTCCAACGTCCTTGCCGCCCTGCCGAAGTCGGCGCACCCAGGCGCGAAGGCCGCGCTCGCCGAGATCTACAACGCCGAGGACAAGGACCACGCCCTGCAGGCGGTCAAAGCATTCGAGGCCGACTACGGCGCCAAGTGGCCCAAGGCAGTCGCCAAGATCACCGAGCACGTCGACGTGCTGCTGGCGTTCTACGACTACCCAGCCGAGCATTGGGTACATCTGCGCACGACAAATCCGATCGAGTCCACCTTCGCCACCGTGCGACTTCGGCAGCGAATCACCAAGGGCCCGGGCTCAAGAGCAGCCGGCGTCGCAATGGCGTTCAAGCTCATCGAGTCCGCACAAGCCCGCTGGCGCGCTGTCAACGCACCCCACCTCGTCGCCCTGGTCCGCGCCGGAGCGCGGTTCGAGAAGGGGAAACTCGTCGAACGACCCGACGAATCAGGAGGTGATCAGCAAGTCGCGTGACACACCGATCCACAAGTTTTGACTATTCCTCGGGTGGTCCTGTCGTTGGTGCCTACAGTCCAGTGACCGGAGACACCTACCAAATGGTGTGCCATTCCGGTTTCACTGCACGCCTCAGCGACGGTGAGACTGTGAACTCTGTCCGTTGTACGGGCGGCAACGATGCCGTGGTCATCCTGTGGTGAGGAAGTAGGGGTCGGTCAAGGGTAGGAAGAGCCGGAGTACACCAAACGTGGCTCTGAGCACGGAATGAGGGTCCTTATGTGTAGGCAGCTACACACAGCCGGTAGAGGCTCTCCCTTAGCGTGCTCATGGTGTACCGACCCCGCCTGTAACAGCAGAAGCAGATCTCTTTGACTGTCTCCACATCGAACGTCCTGTACCCGCCTGCCGTCCTGGATGGCTCTAGGACAGTCCCATCAGGCAATACGAAATCACCATTCCGGTCATGTTGGTCCAGCCAGCTATAACTACGCCCCAGGATTGCTGCAGCTTCCCGGGCAGAGAATGTGGGCTCAAGGGCAGTTGACATGAATCCTCCTGAAGTACCTACACATATTCAGGTGGGAAAGTCTCGCAATCCTAGTAAGCGATCAGAGTCCAGGACGAATTGAGCACTTACAGCTGTGATCTGCGGGTTTATGTCTCAAGGGTCCTAGAACCCTCGCAAAAAACCGATCCTAAGTACGCCGACCTTGCCAGGTGCATTTTAAAACCGGGCGGTAACTATCAGTACCAGTAACGTCTGCCGCCGATCCTGCGATTGCCAAACTGCCCGAACAAGAACAGGATAATGCCGACAATGAGCAGAATCCAACCTCCCCAGACACATATCGTCTCTACGTTGAGCGGCACCCCGGTTAGCTTAGGCAAAAGTAGGTAGCCGACCAAGAGCAAGATGACGCCTAAGATAATCATGCTGCCTCTATATTCTGATAGATGCGACACGTTGACGTGTCTTGGAAGATCGTATGACGTGGCGCTTACTTCTTGTGGAAGACTTCAATGACCTTCTCGCCGGCTTCCTTAAGCTTCTCGCCGGCCTCTTTAACCTTCTCGCCTGCCTCTTTAACCTTCTCGCCGGCGTCTTTGAGGTGAGACTTCGTCTGTTCGCGCTGGCCCTCATGTTCAGTCCTCTTGTCGCCGGTAACCTTGCCGAGCGCTTCTTTGGCCTGACCGCCAAGATCTTGGATCTTGTTCTTCGCCTTATCCGCATCGCTCACAGTGTGTCTGCTCCTTCTCTTTCTTTGTGGGAAGGGACCGAGGGGTGGCCCAAACCTCACTGACTGAGAACGCTAATCGCCCTGGCGGTCAGCCAATAAGGGCGAAGGTCACACAGTAGGGAGCCGATGGCCCCTGGGGGCCGGAGGCGTGGGACGCGTAGCATCCGGCCGATGGCGCTCGGCCCGGATGACAGCCGCAAGATGATTGAGCACGTCGATAGGCGCAAGTTGATTCAGCACGTCGAGCACGAGGTCGTCATGCTCCAGGGGGCCGGTATCTACCTTCTGGTAGACGGCGGCGATTGCCGCCTCGTGTTGTGAATTGCCCCGGCCACAGACCCGGCCTACGGGTCGGGCGGGTGAGGCGCTTACCTTGTCTCGAAACAGACCACATTTGAGACGCTGCCTGGTGATGGGCACTACGGCTTTGATGCCCAGGTGGCGATGTCTCAAATGTAGGTCTCAGAAATACGTGTATCGAATATCGCGTTGACCCGATTTATGAATCACTCATCGTCCGGGTTGGTAACCGACGGTCAGCGGATCGGCTACGTCCGGGTGAGTACCGTCGCCCAGACCCTCGATCAACAGCGAGACGCCCTCGGTAAGGCTGGAGTCGTAAAGACGTTCTCCGACACGATGTCCGGCGCTCGGGATGACCGTCCGGGTTTGGCTGAGCTGATGGCCTATGTCCGTGCGGGAGACAGCGTCATCGTCTGGAAGTTAGACCGGCTAGGCCGAAACACCCTGCACATCCTGGAGACCGTCAAAGCCCTCACCGATCGTGGCATCACTCTGGTGTCGGTCACCGATGGCATCGACTCGTCCACTCCCGCAGGACGCATGATGATCGGTGTTCTCGGTTCCCTAGCCGAGTACGAGCGGGAGCTGATCAGGGAACGAACGGCGTTAAAGCGGGCAACATCTCGTGCTAACGGCACCAGGTTCGGGCGGCCTAAGAAGGTCGCCGACGTCGAGCACATTGCCACCGCCAAGCGAATGAAGGCCGACGGGCACACCAGCAGGGATATTGCTAAATACCTTGGGGTAAGTCGGGCTACTCTGCATAGGTACCTCGCCGAGGCAAGCTAGCCGCCACTTCGTTGTAGCCAGAGCTGCAGAGCTTCTTCCAGTACGTCATCGGGTTTGACCCCATCGGCTGCAGCTGCACGTTGAATCTCATCGATCAACGTGACTGGTGCCCGACCTGGATATTGATTACGAGAGTCTTGGCATGGGCCCGGTTCGTGGAGCAGCTCGTCCCAAGGCCAGCTTCGAACCACATCGACATAAATGGCGGGAGTCAGAAACATCTGCTCGCCTTCGTTGAACCAACCGAGAGTCTGGCAGTTCGCAGTCGCACGCTTAGCGACGCCGCCGTTGTGGATGAAATCGTTGCGTATCTTGGCAAGCTCTCCGAAGAACGGAAACACATAGTCCCGGTCACTGCAGTCCCAAACTTTCGCCAGTTCGAACCGGTAGTGATCATTCCACTCCGCAAATATGAAGCTGATCCACTGTGCTCCTTGGATGCGTTGCACTTCGGTTTTCCGGGGTGGCGAGACTTCACCGCGCATAGCGTGCAACATTCCCTGCACTCCTGGTGCCGCCGCTTGGTAGACCTCCTCGATGCTGACTGTCGTGTCCGTCGGCCTACCAACCACAGCGACAGGTTCGCGGGCAAGCTCTACCCAACGTGATTGTGGGGGAGGGTATTTCAACTCTTCCAGGCGAGCAGCGAACTCGGCATCGGCCAGCTCAACAATCCCTGCAGCCCCAACTAACGCCGCCAGCATCGAGACCTTGACCGTGTGCTGCAACTCTTCGACAAGCTCCGTGAGAGAGGCTGGTTCCGGATCCGCCACCAGCCTCGCCAACGCCTCTTCAGCGCTCGCCATGGTCTCCTCCAACTGCGACATAGCGGTACGCACATCGGGGTCAGTCAGTAGATCCTGTACAGCCCGGTTCAGGGGTGCGATCGCAGCTTCCACTTCACTGCCACCTCTGGGTGGCGTGGCAGCAATGGCGTATGTGAATGGCATCGTGAATGCGCTGAAGGCGAACCGCCGGTTGTACTCGGCGTTTGGGCCACCGGTCCGCAGCTGATGCTCGATGTTGTCGATCGCCTGTGGAATCGTGGCCGTGATCATGTCCCGCATGCGCTGCACCACATCAAACCATCGAGCCGCAACGTGAACGGTGGTTGGGTAGGTGTCTGTTTGGTTGAGTCGTCGGACCTCTCGACAAGGCCAAGGTACCCCCGCCGGATGCGCACCGGTACAGGACGCACCCCATCGGCCACCTTCCGGCTGATGGTCGGCAAGCAACTGCCGGTAGCGATCTGCGGTGGTGTTGCCGTCACTCACGGTCTTCGCAAATCGTTCTAGCCGCTTCGTGATTGCTGAGCACAGCTGCTCAGACTGCATGTCTCGGTTGTTCATCTACTATCGCCAGACTCTGGTTGCTGCGCTGAACGATGCGTAACTCCATATAAGAACTCCGCGCTAGGAGCCAGCAGGTCGGGTGGAACCACCAGCGTGAGGGTCTCCTCACCCCCGCCACGACGCCGTACCTTCAGTGGCACCTGATAGCCCTTGTGTTCCGGATGGCTGAAGTCCCGGCTCGCCATATGCCTAGTCAGTTTGGTGATGGGTTCAAGCAGGATATATTCGTTCAGCTCGGCGAGCATGGCCCCCACAAGGAGCCGTCGTCCTTCTCGCTCGTTAAGCAGGACCCACTCCGTCGCCGGGTCAGAAAGCTGCTCGCGATGGATATCGCAGACGGCCACGTCCGCCGGGAAATCGAATGCCCCGCTTTGCTCTTTAAGGCGTTGCATTGCAGTCGCCGGAAACTTACAGCGCTCGACTTGACACTGCGGTCTTGTCGCCATCGTTCTACCCTTCGCTTAACCGGGCGTAGTCGGATGGCTGCGGCGCAGCATCCGGTGTTGACCCTTTTCTGATCTCCGCGAGGATCCCACACAGTACCGACAGAGCCATTACGCATACGCAGTGCCACAAAAGGAGCGCAGGCCAGACGAGTCGATTGACGATTCCACGTACCTGTCTTCAGGGTGCCCGCTGTGGATCATAGGAATTCCAAGGACACCACGCAGCCACAAAAGCACAGCCTCAGACACTGTTGTCAACCAAGAAAGATGGGCTCGGTGTGGGTGTGCCGTCCTAAGGTTGAGGTCATGGACACACAAAACCTTGACGTTGTACCTCTCCCGATCGAAGAGGTGCAGACCGGTATGTCACTGCTCGTGAAACACGAGGGACATGCGGTGCTCTACCAGGTGGAAAACAAGAAATTCAAATACACGCCGGAAACCGGGACCGTATGGACTTTGGAATCTGAACCGGTCGACGGCGGAGATCCATGGGTGATCCAGGGACCGTCGGGTACGACGGTTCACCGCATCGTGCGGAAGCCTTAGAAGCACCGACTCAATCCAAGAGAGCCTGGCGCTCGATCAGATAGCAAAAGGAGGCCGCCCCCATGACTGAGTTGACGCAGGCCGCACTGGCCAAGCAGCTGGGCTTCTGGGCTGCCACGGCTAAAGGATGGACCTGGACGTCGCAGCGTGTGGCCGCTACGAGTACCGAAAGTGCTTGATGCACTGCACTAACCCTGACCATCTAGTCCCGCGCGGAGACCTTCTCCAATGAACGTACCGCCCCTGCGGATCGCCACCCGGTATGCCACTGGGAGGCCTAAGGCCCTACGGCACGGAGACTTCGAGGGCGGCTAAGTGCCCATCATGAAACCGGTCCAAAGAATTTCGAGGCGACCCTGGCCTCACGGACCCAACATTGACAGCTCCCACGTAACAAAATCCATCGCAGCCACGACGGCGGGATCGTCTGGGTTCATCCCTCGGCTCGGATCGCTTCACGTTCGGTTTCGTCCATGCTGGATAGGACGCAAGCGGTCACGATCGGTTCCCGCCTGATCGGTCTCGCTGCCGTCAATGACCGGTGCTGGCTATGCTCTTCCGCCGTGTCGAATCAACTCCCGCCACTAGCGACTCCGGTCGAAGTCGCCGAGTATCTTCGCACCACGACCGCTATGCTCCGGTCAAGCCGCTTCCTCCCAGATCGTGCTTCCACCCAGAATCGTGCTTCCAGTCGAAGCCAATGCTTCGGCGTAAAAAATGTAGCTTGCAATCGCAGCGTCTTCGGAGAAATAGCGACGTAGATAAGGCGACGTCAAGAAGTTGGACTGGAGCTTCTGGCGCAGTCGATAGGTCACCATGATCCCGCCGCTTTCATCAGGCCTCGCCTGGACGTAAACGGTGTATCCCTCTGCGATACTTCCGTGAATCGTTGCTGAGACTAGGGCGAGTAACGGATTGGCGGCCGTGGTGACAGACCAGTCCTTGAGTGATTGGAGATCATAGGACTTTTCCTTGAGATCATCCGTGTATCCAGAGGGCGGAGTGGCAAGGCGGAGGCAATACATGATCTCGAAGTTGAACACATTGGACTTGACGATAATGTCGAATCGCCGCTCCTTGTCATCGAATAGACGAAAGCAGCATAACGAGGTGATCTTCCCACGGGCGACTGTTTCGATTCGCTCGAATAAGGGCGGATAAAGACCTGCCTCATCCTCGCCCAACTTGGGTGCAACAAGGTAGGTCTCAAGTTTCTTGCCCACAGTCCGACGCAAGAAGTTCCCTCCATGGCGTCGATGCGCTCAGTGCGAGCCCAGCTTGCACCCAGGATGCCGATTGCGACCGCCAACGTTGGAAGCGAAATTACGAGAAGCTCGCTACCGGCGTTGCGTTCATCTTTGCCCAGGGGAGTCAGGAGTAAGACAAACCCGACCGCTACGCCAGTGCCCAAGAAGCCGAGAGCCGTGACGGTTGCCCACAGCGGGAGCACCAGAAGGTTGTCGCGCAGACTCGACGATGACTCATTCTGTTCGGCCGCCATGTGCCGACTCTATGCCCATGCGGGTTTCGCTTGGCATCTCATTTAAGCAGGACTGCAGTTGCGACATGACCGCACCGGTCGGACTGTCCGAGTCCACGGTCACTCATCACCTGTCACAGTGGCGGTGTCTCGCATGGCCGAATCGGAATGGTTAGACAGCAACACGTTTCAACACACCGACGATCCGAGACAGCAACGATGAGTGACGCCGTGACCGGCTCGCCCAGGCACTGTGTGACCTCATCGATGAAGCCGTACAGGCAGCCGTCGAGCGGGAGGGTACAACGCTGTCGGCTGCAGGGGTTTTCGAAGGTCACCGTAAAGACCCGACTTGGCTCAATTTAGTGTTCAACGCGGTTGCTGATTTCGGCGAGGGCTTCGCTCACGTCGTCGGGTAGCGGGTCGGCGGCGGTAAGGATCTGCCCGCCGGCTTTGATCTGTACGGTGCGGTAGCGGCGTACAGTGCGCACGAATTTCTTGATGCTCCAACCAGTCTGGTGTTCGATCCAGTGCGTGACGGCCAGCGCGGCAAACACGATGGTCAGGTGCGCCTCGATGGATTCGCGTAGGTGGTGGTAGATCGGCCGGGCTTGCAGGTCGTGTTTGGACATGCGGAAACTCTTCTCGATGCGCCACAGCTGGTGGTAGGCGTCGATGACGAACTGCGGTGTTGCGGCGGTGAGGTTGGTGGTGTAG
>CAVYAU010000022.1:0-280009 GCA_963766535.1 uncultured Actinomycetota bacterium
GCAGCGCCGCGACGAGCCCGCGATGAACATCATCGGTTCCATCGCGCCGGTGCTGAGCGTCTTGCCGACTGCCGTGCTGGAGGGGATCACCGGCTCGGTGATCGGCTCCGACGTACAGGCCAGCAATGTCCCGGTGTACCCGGGAGACACCTATATCGGCGGCGCAAAGATCTTGCGGCAGTACGGTATCGGTCCGCTGCCCGGTGTGGCGATGATGGTGGTGCTGATTTCGCGGGGTGGGTGGTGCACCATCACCGTGCGCTACGACAGGGCGGCGGGCGCGAGAAACGAGCCGTTGTTCTCGCCAAGCGCCTGCTGGACGGTTTCGACGAGATCCTGGCACTGGCCGGTCAACCCGGTCACATCTCGCGGCGCCTGCGTCGTTCGCCGCCGATCCGGCCGGTTCGGCGTCCCGATCGGTGTCGGGCTGATCAGCGCCTCCAACAAGCAGGCCCAAGAGCGCGGTACCTCAAAAGACCGGCAGCCGGCGGAGGATCTGCGGTTGCCCGGCTCGGTCGCCGAGATCCTCGCCAGTCCTCCCGGGCCCGCAGATCGGCGCGTTTTTCGACCTGGACGGGACGTTGGTCGCCGGCTTCACCGCGGTCATCCTCACCCAGGAGCGTCTGCGGCGCCGCGACATGGGCGTGGGGGAGCTGCTCAGCATGGTTCAGGCCGGTCTGAACCATACGGCTCGGGCGCATCGAGTTCGAAGACCTCATCGGCAAGGCCGCCGCCGCGTTGGCCGGGCGATTGCTGGACGACTTGCAGGAAATCGGCTAGTGGCTGTTCGCCCAGCGGATCGAGTCGCGGATCTACCCAGAGATGCGCGAGCTGGTGCGGGCTCACGTGGCTCGCGGCCACACCGTGGTGCTCAGCTCGTCGGCGCTGACCATCCAGGTCAATCCGGTGGCACGCTTCCTCGGGATCTCCAACACGCTCGCCGACAAGTTCGAGACCAACGAAGACGGGTTGCTCACCGGCGGCGTGCTGAAGCCGATCTTGTGGGGGCCGGGCAAAGCCGCTGCGGTGCAGAAATTTGCGGCCGAGCACGACATCGACCTCAAAGACAGCTACTTCTACGCCGACGGTGCGAGGACGTCGCATGATGTACCTGGTGGGCAATCCACGGCCGACCAACCCCGAAGGCAAGATGGCGGCCTTGGCTAAGCGCCATGGCTGGCCGATCTTCGGGTCGACGGCCGCGGCGGCGTGTGCATCCGGCGGGATTCCGCACACTTGCCGGCTTGAGCTCGATGTTGCCGGTCGGGGCCGGCACGCTGGGGATCGGTGTGCTGACCGGCAGTCGGCGCCGGGGTGTGAACTTCTTTACCTCCAACTTTTCTCCACGAGCTGTTGCTCGCGATCAGTGGGGTGCATCTGAATGTCATCGGCAGAGAGAATCTGACCAGCGCGCAGCGTCCGGCCGTCTTTATCTTCAACCACCGCAACCAGGTTGACCCGGTCATTTCCGGCGCGCTGGTGCGCGACAACTGGGTTGGCGTGGGCAAGAAGGAACTGCAGAGCGACCCGATTATGGGCACGCTCGGCAAGCTATTGGACAGCGTGTTTATCGACCGGGACGATCCGGTTGCCGCCGTGGAGACGCTGCACACCGTCGAAGAGCGAGCCAAGAACGGACTCTCGATTGTGATCGCGCCGGAAGGCACCCGGGTGGACACCACCGAAGTCGGGCATTTCAAGAAAGGGCGGTTAAGACCATCGCGATGGCGGCGGGGATCCCGATCGTCCCCATCGTCATCCGTAACGCGGAGATCGTCGCTACTCGAAACTCCAGCACGATAAATCCGGGCACCGTTGATGTCGCGGTGTTTCCGCCGATTCCGATCGACGACTGGACGCTTGACACGCTGCCGGAGCGCATTGCCGAGGTGCGCCAGGCTGTATTAGACACCCTGGCGGACTGGCCGGTCGACGAGCTGCCCCAATTTGGTCTGTACACCCGGGCGAAAAAAGCCGCTCCCAAGAAAGCCCGCCAAGGCCAAGGCTCCGAAGCAGACCGCCGCGAAAAAGACTGCGACAAGGCCGGTCCCAAGCCGCAGCCAAGAGCGAGCAAGACTGCGGCGAAAAAGACCGCGACCAAGACCGCCCCGAAGACCACCGCGAAGAGCCTGCCAAGACCAACCCGAAACCCAATGCCGCCTCAAAGACGGTGAGGCCAACCAGCCCGGCACCGACCAAACCGCCAGCGCCGACTCGCCGAGTTCTCGGCCCAGAGGACGGCCGTGACCGAACCGGCCGCAGACACCAGCGCAGTCCTCACAGCGCAAGACTCGCTGGTGCTGGCGTCCATGCAGACTCCGGTCGAAATGCAGCTGGTGATGGATTGGCTGGGCCAGCAGCGAGCCCGCAATCCGGACCCGAAGTTCGACGTATTGAAACTGCCCTCCCGCAACGCGCCGCCGACCGCGCTGACGGCGCTCGTTGAGCAGCTGCGAGTCCGGAGAAGACCGTTCGGTCGTGCCGGTGCGGGTGTTCTGGCTGCCGCCCCGGATCGCGGCAGAGTCGAAAAGGTGGCCGGGCTGCTCCCGGGCCGGGATCCCTATCACCCCAACCAACGTCAGCAGCGCCACATCCTGCACAGCGACCCCCGCCGCGCGCGGGTGGTGGCTGGCGAGTCGGCCAAGGTGTCCGAACTCCGCCAGCAGTGGCGCGACACCACCGTCGGAGAGAACAAGCGCGATTTCGCCCAGTTCGTCACTCGCCGCGCCATCTTGGCGATGGAACGTGCCGAGTACCGGATCCTCGGACCGCAGTACAAGTCTCCGCGGCTGCTGAAGCCAGAGATCTTGGCGTCCGCGCGGTTTCGCGCCGGCCTGGAAAAGATCCCGGCGCAACCGTCGAAGAAGCCGGGAAGATGCTCGACGAACTCGCCACCGGATGGAGCAGGGTGTCCGTCGACCTGGTTTCCGTCCTCGGCAGGATGCTTAGCCGCGGATTCGATCCGGAGATCGACTACGACGAGTATCAGATCGCGGCGATGCGCGCTGGGCTGGAAGCTCATCCGGCGGTGCTGCTGTTCTCGCACCGGTCCTACATCGACGGCGCGGTGGTGCCGGTGGCGATGCAGGAGAACCGACTACCGCCGGTGCATGTGTTCGCCGGCATCAACCTGTCGTTCGGGTTGATGGGGCCGCTGATGCGCCGCTCCGGCGTCATCTTCATCCGCCGCAACATCGGCGATGACCCGCTCTACAAGTACGTGCTGCGCGAATACGTCGGCTACATCGTCGAGAAGCGGTTCAACCTGAGCTGGTCCATCGAGGGCACTCGCTCGCGTACCGGCAAGATGCTGCCACCCAAGCTCGGTCTGATGGCCTATGTGGCCGACGCTTACCTGGACGGCCGCAGCGAAGACATCCTGCTGCAGCCGGTGTCGATCAGCTTCGATCAGTTGCACGAGACCGCCGAGTACGCCGCCTACGCCCGCGGCGGCGAAAAGACGCCCGAGGGCGTCGGCTGGCTGTACAACTTCATCAAGGCGCAGGGCGAACGCAACTACGGCAAGATCTACGTCCGCTTCCCCGAAGCGGTCTCGATGCGGCAGTACCTGGGCGCGCCGCACGGTCCGCTGGCCAGGATCAGGCCGCCAAACGGCTTGCGCTGCAGAAGATGTCGTTCGAAGTCGCGTGGCGGATTCTGCGGGCGACGCCGGTGACGGCGACCGGACTGGTGTGTGCGCTGCTGCTCACCACTCACGGGGCGGCGTTGACTCTCGATCAGCTGCACCACACGCTGCAGGATTCGCTGGACTACCTCGAGCGCAAGCAGACGCCGATGTCGACGAGTGCGTTGCGGCTGCGCACCCGCGAAGGTGTGCGCGCGGCGGTGGACGCGTTGTCCAACGGGCATCCGATCACCCGCGTCGACAGCGGCCGGGAGCCGGTGTGGCGCATCGCGCCCGACGACGAACTCGCCGCGGCGTTCTACCGGAACTCGGTGATACACGCGTTCCTGGAGACCTCGATCGTCGAACTCGCACTGGCGCATGCCAGGCGCGCCGACGGCGACCGCATGGAGGCGTTCTGGGCCCAGGCGATGCGGCTGCGCGATCTGCTGAAATTCGATTTCTATTTCGCCGACTCGGCGGCGTTTCGGGACAACATCGCCGAAGAGATGGCGTGGCACCAAGATTGGGAGACCCACGTCGCCGCCGGGGGGAACGAGATCGACGCGATGCTGTTTGCGAAGCGGCCGTTGATGTCGGACGCGATGTTGCGGGTGTTCTTCGAGGCGTATGAGATTGTCGCCGACGTGTTGCGCGATGCTCCGGCCGATATCGGCCAGAAGGAACTGACCGAGTCTGGCGCTCGGGGTCGGCCGTCAGTACGTGGCGCAGGCCCGGGTCCGCAGCAGCGAATCGGTGTCGACGCTGCTGTTCGCCACCGCGCGCCAGGTGGTCGCCGATCAGGATCTGATCGGGCCCGCCCCCGATCTCGCCGAACGCCGGATCGCTTTCCGGCGGGAATTGCGGGACATTCTGCGGGATTTCGACTACGTCGGGAAGATCGCGCGCAATCAGTTCGTCGCCCGCGAGTTCAAGGCGCGCCAGGAGGCTCGGACAGGCCAAACGCCGTAGTCGGGTCGCCCGCCCATACGCTGGGTACATGACGGTTGCCCGGCCCGCCGACGAGGTCCCTGTACAGGCCTGCAAAAAGGTCCGCTAAAATGCGGAGCCAAGCGCGCACGCTGGTGTGGCCGCTGCTCACCGGCGTCGCGGTGCTGGCGGGCTGCACGGCGGCCGGAATCGGGGCGCTGTCGCTGGCGGATGCGCTGACCGCCACCGGTTTGCCCGATCCGGGCCCGGCGACCACGCTGGGGCTGCCGTTCGTCCGGGCGGCGGGTGAGATCGCCGCGGTGCTGGCCGTCGGGTCGTTTCTGTTCGCGGCGTTTCTGGTGCCGCCGCAGCGCACCGGGGTGCTCGACGTCGGCGGATACCGTGCGCTTCGGCTGGGGACGGTGGCATCGGGGGCGTGGGCGGTGTGTGCCGCCCTGCTGGTCCCGCTGACCATTTCCGATGTGTCCGGTCACCCGTTGGCCGATCACCTCAACCCGGTGACCATCTGGTCGTTGGCCGGCCTGATCAACACCGCCTCCGCGTGGCGCTGGACCGCGGTGCTGGCGGCGACGGTGACGCTGGCAAGCCTGGCGGTGCTGCGCTGGTCATGGACGCCGCTGCTGCTCGCCGGGTCGTTGGTGACCCTCATTCCGCTTGGGCTGACCGGTCACTCGTCGGCCGGCGGCTCGCACGACCTGGCCACCAACAGCCTGCTGATCCACCTCGTCGCCGCCAGCCTGTGGGCCGGTGGTCTGTTGGCTCTGCTGGCCCACGCACTGCGCGGCGGTGACCACACCGACCTGGCGGCGCGGCGCTTCTCCGCGATCGCGTTGTGGTGCTGGGTCGCGATGGCGCTCAGCGGCTTGGTGAACGCCCTGGTGCGGGTGCTGCCTTCCGACCTGCTGACCACCGGCTACGGGCGCCTGGTGGTGGCCAAGTTCGTCGCGCTGTGCGCGCTGGGTGTCCTCGGCTGGCGCCAGCGGCGCGCCGGAGTCGTTGCGCTGCAAGCAGATCCGGGCCCGCCAACGCGCGCAGCGTCCTGATCCGGCTGGCGCTGATCGAGGCCGCGGTTTTCGGCCTCACTTTCGGTATCGCCGTCGGGCTGGGCCGTACGCCGCCGCCACCGCCGCCGACCCGGCTGCCGTCGATTCCCGAAGCCGAGATCGGCTACGACTTCGACGGGCCGCCCACCGTGGCGCGCATTCTGTTCGACTGGCGCTTCGACCTGATCTTCGGCACGGCGGCGATCGTCTTCGCCGCGCTGTATGTGGCGGCGGTGCTGCGGCTACGCCGCCGCGGCGACAGCTGGCCGCCCGGCCGGATCGTGGCCTGGCTGCTCGGCTGTCTGGCGCTGCTGTTCGTGACGTCGTCGGGGGTCGGTCGCTACATGCCGGCGATGTTCAGCATGCACATGGTCGCCCACATGGGGCTCTCGATGCTGGTCCCGATTCTGCTGGTGCTGGGCGCTCCGGTCAGCCTGGCGTTGCGGGCGCTGCCCGCCGCGGGCCGCAAGATCCGCCGGGCATGCGGGAATGGCTGTTGGCCGCACTGCACAGCCGGTTGTCGCGGTTCCTCACCAACCCGGTGGTCGCCACCGTGCTGTTCGTCGCCGGGTTCTACGGGCTGTACTTCGCGAGCATCTTCGACACCGCGGTGGGCAGTCACGCCGGGCATCTGGCGATGAACGTGCACTTTCTGCTCAGCGGCTACCTCTTCTACTGGATCGTGATCGGGGTGGACCCCACGCCGCGGCCGATCCCGCCGCTGGCCAAGGTGGCCGTGGTGTTCGCGTCGTTGCCGCTGCATGCGTTCTTCGGGGTGGTGCTGATGGGCACCCGAAAGGTGCTCGGCGCCGACTACTATCGATCGCTGGGTTTGAGCTGGCACACCGATCTGCTGGGTGATCAGCGATTGGGCGGTGGAATCGCCTGGGCGGCAGGGGAATTGCCCCTGGTGATCGTGATGCTCGCGCTGCTGGTGCAGTGGGCGCGCAGCGATCGAGCGGACCGCCCGGCGGTTAGACCGCGCGGCTGACCTCGACGATGACGCCGAGCTGGCCGCCTACAACGCGATGCTGGCCGAGCTGGCGCGTCGCGAAGCGCCGGGGCGTTCGCGCCAACCAGCGGACTGATCCACAGTCACGGTTCTTTCCACAGCGGCACCGGCAGGGCCAGTTTCGGCCTGTTTGCCGTGGCGTCTGTCGGTATCGCCGAGCTGAATGGCAGCCGGAACGGGCGGTGAGCGTGTTCACCACGCCAGCAGAAAGCAACGAGAAAGGGATGAGCCAATGTTCGAAACGCCGCTTACCGTCGTCGGTCACATCGTCAACGACCTTCAGCGCCGCAAGGTCGGCGATCAGGAGGTCATCAAGTTCCGGGTGGCCAGCAATTCGCGCCGCCGTACCGGTGACGGCAGCTGGGAGCCGGGAAACTCGCTGTTCATCACCGTCAATTGCTGGGGAAAGTTGGTCACCGGGGTGGGTGCCGCGTTGGGTAAGGGCGCACCGGTGATCGTGGTGGGCCACGTCTACACCAGCGAGTACGAGGATCGCGATGGCAATCGCCGTTCGTCGCTGGAGATGCGGGCGACCTCGGTCGGTCCGGACCTGTCGCGCGTCTTCGTGCGCATCGAGAAGCCCGGTTACACCGGTCCCGACGCGGACCCGGGCCCGGCTGTCGCTGCCGCTGGCGGAGCTACTGATGATGATGTCCCCGCTGCCGGTGATGACCCGGTACAGTCAGGCGACGCCGGCCGCTGGTCCCGGCCCGCTACCACTGTCGGCTTAGCTGTCGGCTCAGAGCTGTCGGGCGGTGCCTAGGATGGTCCGCGAGATCATCCTGCAAGACCAGAAAGGCAAAACCGCGGCATGGCTGAGTTCATCTACACGATGAAGAAGGTCCGCAAGGCGCACGGCGACAAGGTGATCCTGGACGATGTCACGTTGAGCTTCTACCCGGGCGCCAAGATCGGTGTCGTCGGCCCCAACGGCGCCGGCAAGTCGAGCGTCTTGCGGATCATGGCCGGTCTGGACAAGCCCAACAACGGCGAAGCCTTTCTTGCCGCCGGTGCCACCGTCGGCATCCTTCAACAAGAGCCACCGCTGAACGAGGAGAAGACCGTTCGGGGCAACGTCGAAGAGGGCCTGGGCGACATCAAGGTCAAGCTCGACCGCTTCAACGAGGTCGCCGAATTGATGGCCACCGACTACTCCGATGAGTTGATGGAAGAAATGGGCCGGCTGCAAGAGGAACTCGACCACGCCGAGGCGTGGGACCTGGACTCACAGCTGGAGCAGGCCATGGACGCGCTGCGCTGCCCGCCGCCTGACGAGCCGGTGACGAATCTGTCCGGCGGTGAGCGGCGCCGCGTGGCGCTGTGCAAGCTATTGCTGTCCAAACCCGACCTGCTGCTGCTCGACGAGCCGACCAACCACCTGGACGCCGAAAGCGTGCAATGGCTCGAGCAGCACCTGGCCGCTTACCCGGGGGCGGTTTTGGCGGTTACCCACGACCGCTACTTCCTGGACAACGTCGCCCAATGGATCCTAGAGCTCGACCGTGGCCGCGCGTATCCCTACGAAGGCAACTACTCGACCTACCTGGAGAAAAAGGCCGAGCGCCTGTCGGTGCAGGGTCGCAAGGACGCCAAGCTGCAGAAGCGGCTGACCGAGGAGCTGGCCTGGGTGCGGTCCGGGGCCAAAGCGCGTCAAGCCAAGAGCAGGGCGCGGCTGCAGCGCTACGACGAGATGGCCGCCGAGGCGGAGAAGACGCGCAAGCTCGATTTCGAGGAGATTCAGATCCCGGTCGGGCCGCGACTGGGCAACGTCGTCGTCGAGGTCGAACACCTCGACAAGGGCTACGGGGGACGCACCCTTATCAAGGACCTGTCCTTCACCCTGCCGCGCAACGGCATCATCGGGGTCATCGGTCCCAACGGGATCGGCAAGACGACGCTATTCAAAACCATCGTCGGGCTCGAGCAGCCGGACAGCGGCACCGTCAAGATCGGAGAGACCGTCAAGCTGAGTTATGTCGACCAGGCCCGCACGGGCATCGATCCGAAGAAGACCGTGTGGGAAGTCATCTCGGACGGGCTGGACTACATCGAGGTCGGTCAGACCGAGATACCGTCTCGCGCCTACGTGTCGGCGTTCGGGTTCAAGGGCCCCGACCAGCAGAAGCCGGCCGGTGTGCTGTCTGGTGGCGAGCGCAACAGGCTCAACCTCGCCCTGACGCTCAAGCAGGGCGGCAACGTTCTTCTGCTGGACGAGCCGACCAACGACCTGGATGTCGAGACCCTGAGCTCGCTGGAGAACGCCCTGCTGAACTTTCCCGGCTGCGCGGTGGTGATTTCGCACGATCGCTGGTTCCTCGACCGGACGTGCACACACATCCTGGCCTGGGAAGGCGACGAGGACAACGAGGCCAAGTGGTTCTGGTTCGAGGGCAACTTTGCCGCATACGAGGAAAACAAAGTCGAACGGCTCGGCGCCGAAGCCGCCCGGCCGCACAGAGTGACCCACCGCAAGCTGACGCGCGACTAATGTCAGCTCTGCCGGCGCCCCCCGACGATGCGGCCCGAACGGGCCGCTGTGGGGGCACTCCCCCACAAGTGGGTGGGGTCCCCGCTCCGCAGGGGAGTACCCCCACCCGCTCGCGGGGGAGAGTGGGGCGATTGAGCCTGGTGGCATCCGTCGTGAGTTGGGAGCAATCGGCATGACGATCGATCCCGGGGCTAAGCAGGATCTCAAGCCGTGGACCACATTCACCCGGGGTGAGGACATTCCTGACTGGCTCTCGAATGCCTACATCGAGAGCTACCGCGGTCCGCAAGGAAACGAACCAGGGGCCGCAGAAACCGGGCCCGTCGACCTGACCGTCCCCGCCGCCGTGGTGACCCCTGCCATGCTGAGCGCGCACTATCGGCTCGGCCAGCACCGTCCGGCCGGCGGAAGCTGTGTCGCCGTTTACCCCGCAGACGATCCCGCCGGATTCGGGCCCGCACTGCAGGTCGTCACCGACCACGGCGGCATGCTGATGGACTCCGTCACAGTTCTGCTGCACCGGCTCGGTGTCGGCTACGCGGCCATCATGACCCCGGTGTTCGAGGTGACTCGCAGCCCGACGGGGGACCTGCTCAGCATCGAACCGAAACCACCCGGCGCGTCGCAATACGTCGGCGAGGCGTGGATACACGTGCAGCTCTTGCCCTCCGTGGATAGCAAGGCGCTCACCGAGGTCGAACAGCTGTTGCCCAAGGTCCTGGCCGACGTTCAACAGGTCGCCAGAGACGCAACAGCGTTGATCGCCACCCTGAGCGACCTGGCCGGAGCTGTCGAAGCCAACGCGCACGGCCACTTCTCGGCGCCGGACCGCGAGGATGTCGCGGCACTGCTGCGCTGGCTGGGTAACGGGAATTTCCTGCTGCTGGGCTACCAGCGTTGCCGGGTGCATGACAGTCTGGTCTCCGGCGACGGGTCACCCGGGCTCGGCGTCCTGCGCACCCGCACCGGTTCGCGCCCCCGGTTGACCGATGACGACAAATTGCTGGTTTTAGCCCAATCCGTCGTTGGCAGCTACCTGCGCTACGGCGCTTACCCGTATGTCATCGCGGTTCGCGAATATATCGATGACGGCGTTATTGAGCACCGCTTCGTCGGGCTCTTCACCGTCGCGGCCATGAACGCAGATGTCCTGGAGATCCCGTCGATTTCGCGTCGGGTCCGCGAAGCGCTCGCGATGGCCGACAGTGACCCCGTCCACCCGGCTCCGCTGCTGCTCGACGTCATCCAGACCGTCCCGCGATCGGAGCTCTTCACGCTGAGCGCCGAACGGCTTTTCACGATGGCCAAAGCGGTGGTTGATCTGGGATCCGAACGGCGCGCGTTGTTGTTCCTGCGGGCCGACCGGCTGCAGTACTTCGTCTCGTGCCTGGTCTATGTGCCCCGCGATCGCTACACCACGCAAGTGCGGTTGCAGATCGAGGACATCCTCGTCCGCGAGTTCGGTGGGACGCGGTTGGAATTCACCGCTCGTGTCAGTGAATCACCTTGGGCGCTCATGCATTTCATGGTCCGACTGCCCGAAGGCACGGCCCCGGTCGACGCTTCCGAAGCCAACCGGATCCGGATTCAGGGGTTGTTGAGTGAAGCCGCGCGAACATGGTCCGACCGGCTGATTGGCGCCGCTGCGGCCGGCTCCGTCGGGCAAGCCGACGCCGAGCATTACGCCGCCGCCTTCTCCGAGGCCTACAAACAGGCCGTCACTCCGGCCGATGCGATCGACCACATCCTCATCATCAACGAGCTGGCCGACGATTCGGTCAAGTTAGTGTTCTCCGATCGCGGCGAGGAGACCGCCCAGCTGACCTGGTTTTTGGGTGGGCGCACTGCCTCGTTGAGTCAGCTGCTCCCGATGCTGCAAAGCATGGGCGTCGTCGTGCTCGAGGAGCGGCCGTTCACGGTCACCCGGCCGGACGGGCTGCCGGTGTGGATTTATCAGTTCAAAATCTCGCCGCACCCGACTATCCCGATGGCGTCGACGGAGGCCGAGCGGGACGCTACCGCGGAACGATTCGCCGACGCGGTCACCGCGATCTGGCAGGGCCGCGTCGAGATCGACCGGTTCAACGAGCTGGTGATGCGCGCGAGGCTGACTTGGCAGCAGGTCGTGCTACTGCGTGCCTACGCGAAATACCTACGGCAGGCGAACTTCCCGAACAGCCAGTCCTACATCGAATCGGTGCTCAACGAGCACCCCTCTACCGCGCGATCACTGGTCGCGCTGTTCGAGGCGCTTTTCGATCCCCGGCCGTCGGGTTCATCGGCGGGCCGCGATGCGCAAGCGGCCGCCACCGCGGTCGCTGCGGACATCGATGCGCTGGTGAGTCTGGACACCGACCGAATTTTGCGTGCGTTCGCGTCGCTGGTTCAGGCCACTTTGCGGACCAATTACTTTGTGACACGCGAAGGTTCGGCCCGTGCCCGCAATGTCTTGGCGCTCAAGCTCGACGCGCAACTGATCGACGAGCTTCCGCTGCCGCGTCCCAAGTTCGAGATCTTCGTGTATTCGCCTCGCGTCGAAGGTGTGCACCTCAGGTTCGGCCCGGTGGCGCGTGGCGGCCTGCGCTGGTCAGACCGCCGGGACGATTTCCGCACCGAGATCTTGGGTTTGGTCAAGGCGCAGGCAGTGAAGAACGCCGTCATCGTGCCCGTGGGGGCCAAGGGCGGGTTCGTGCTCAAGCGGCCGCCGCTGCCCGCCGGCGACCCCGCCGCCGACCGTGACGCCAGCCGCGCCGAAGCCGTCGCCTGCTATCAGCTGTTCATCTCCGGGTTGCTCGACGTCACCGACAACGTCGACCAGGCAACCGGACGCGTCAACCCGCCACCCGAGGTGGTACGCCGTGACGGCGACGACGCCTACCTGGTGGTGGCCGCGGACAAAGGCACTGCCAGCTTTTCCGACATCGCCAACGATGTCGCCAAGTCCTACGGATTCTGGTTGGGTGACGCCTTCGCGTCCGGCGGCTCGGTCGGCTACGACCACAAGGCCATGGGCATTACCGCCAAGGGCACGTGGGAGGCCGTCAAACGACACTTCCGGGAGATGGGCGTCGACACCCAGGCCGAGGACTTCACCGTCGTGGGCATAGGCGACATGAGCGGCGATGTGTTCGGCAACGGCATGCTGTTGAGCAAACACATCAGGCTGATCGCCGCCTTCGATCACCGGCACATCTTCCTCGACCCGGAGCCCGATGCCGCGGCCTCGTGGGAGGAACGCCGCCGGATGTTCGACCTGCCCCGGTCCAGCTGGGAGGACTATGACAAGTCGTTGATCAGCGAGGGCGGTGGGGTATACAGCCGCGAGCAGAAAGCCATCCCGGTCAGCCCGCAGGTCCGCGACGCCCTCGGCATCGACGGCGACGTCACCGAAATGGCCCCACCCAACCTGATCAAGGCGATCCTGCAGGCTCCGGTGGATCTGCTGTTCAACGGCGGCATCGGCACCTACATCAAGGCCGAATCCGAGTCCGACGCCGATGTCGGCGATCGTGCCAACGATCCGGTGCGGGTCAACGCAAATCAGGTGCGCGCCAAGGTCATCGGCGAAGGCGGCAATCTCGGGGTGACAGCATTGGGTCGCGTCGAGTTCGATCTGTCGGGCGGGCGGATCAATACCGACGCGATGGACAACTCTGCCGGCGTGGACTGCTCGGACCACGAGGTCAACATCAAGATCCTGATCGACTCGCTGGTCACCGCCGGCAAGGTCAAGGTCGATGAGCGCAAACAGTTGCTGGAATCGATGACCGACGAGGTCGCGCAACTGGTGCTCACCGACAACGAGGACCAGAACGACTTGATCGGCACCAGCCGCGCCAACGCGGCCAGCCTGCTCCCGGTGCACGCAAGGCAGATCCAGTACCTGGTGGACGAACGCGGACTCAACCGCGAATTGGAAGCGCTGCCGTCGGAGAAGGAGATCCACCGGCGGTCCGAGGCCGGTATCGGGCTCACCTCGCCCGAACTCTGCACGTTGATGGCGCACGTCAAGCTCGGACTCAAAGAAGAGATGCTGACCACCGAGCTACCGGAACAGGATGTGTTCGCGTCCAGGTTGCCGCAATACTTCCCCACGCCGCTGCGGGAACGGTTCACCCGTGAGATCCGCAGCCACCAGCTGCGCCGGGAGATCGTCACCACCATGCTGATCAACGATCTGGTGGACACGGCGGGCATCAGCTACGCCTTCCGGATCACCGAAGATGTCGGTGTCAAGCCGATCGACGCGGTGCGCACCTATGTCGCCACCGACGCCATCTTCGGTGTGGGCGATATCTGGCGACAGATCCGCGCGGCAAACCTGCCGGTCGCGGTGTCGGATCGGCTGACGCTGGATACCCGACGGCTGATCGACCGCGCCGGACGCTGGCTGCTCAACTATCGTCCGCAGCCGTTGGCCGTCGGCGCCGAGATCAACCGATTCGCCGCGAAGGTCAAAGATCTCACGCCGCGGATGTCGGAGTGGCTGCGTGGTGACGACAAGGCCATCGTCGAAAAGGAAGCCGCGGAATTCGCCTCGCAGGGTGCACCCGATGACTTGGCCTACATGGTCGCCGCCGGTCTATACCGCTTCAGCCTGCTGGACATCATCGACATCGGCGACATCACCGAGATCGACGCCGCCGAAGTCGCAGACACCTATTTCGCTCTGATGGATCGGCTGGGTACCGACGGCCTGCTCACGGCGGTATCGCAGCTATCTCGAAACGACCGCTGGCATTCGTTGGCACGCTTGGCGATTCGTGACGACATCTACGCCTCGCTACGGTCACTGTGTTTCGACGTGCTCGCCGTCGGGGAGCCCGACGAAAGTGGCGAAGAGAAGATCGCCGAGTGGGAACACATCAGCGCGTCCCGGGTGGAGCGGGCCCGCCGGACACTCACCGAGATCTACGAAAGCGGCGAAAAGGATCTCGCAACGCTGTCGGTAGCGGCGCGACAGATCCGCCGCATGACCCGCACCAGCGGAAGAGGATCTTCAAGTTGAGTGTCGGGTTCGTCGCGCCTGTGCCGGTGCGCTGGTCGGACATCGACATGTACCAGCATGTCAACCACGCCACCATGGTCACGATTCTCGAAGAGGCACGTGTCCCATTTCTGCGAGACGCTTTCGGCGCCGACATCACTTCCACCGGCCTGCTGATCGCCGACGTCCAGGTCACCTACAAGGGTCAGCTGCGGCTGGCCGATTCGCCTTTACAGGTGACCATCTGGGTGAAACGGCTGCGGGCGGTGGATTTCACGCTGGGCTACGAAGTGCGTTCGGTCAGCGCGGATCCGGAGTCCAAGCCCGCCGTCATCGCCGAGTCACAGCTGGCCGCGTTCCATATCGAGGAGCAGCGGCTGGTGCGACTCTCACCACACCATCGGGAGTATTTGCAACGGTGGGTACGGTAGTCGAGCGCGGAGTGTGGCTGGGCCCAGAATCCAGCGCTGCCCACCGCGGAGATCTGGCCAAGTTCGTCGATCATGCGCTGCGGCTCGACGACGGTGCGGTAATCCGATTGCGCGCTCGATCCGCCGGGCTGTTTTCGGCTTGGGTGGCAACAGGTTTCGACGTACTGGCCAGCCGGGTAGTCGTCGGCAGGGTGCGACCCGACGATTTGTCGGTGGGCGCAGACGCACTGGCGCGCGGCCTGTCCGCGATGGACGCCTCGGGCTACGTCGATCCGGGCTTCGCGATGGACTCCGCATGGCGGGGTGCGTTGCCCCCGGAATCCGGCTTCACTCACCTCGAAGACGTACCTGCCCGGGTGATGCTGGACCTGGCGCAGCGCGGCGCGCGACTCGCCAAAGAACACAGCAGTTCCCATGGTCCGCCGGTCTCGCTGCTCGACCAGGAGGTCATTCGGGTCAGTTCGGCCGACGCCAGCGTGGGGCTCCCCATGCGCTGTGTGTTCGCTTTGACCGCAATGGGTTTTCTGCCGCAGTCACCCGACGCGATCGCCGCCGACGAGATGATCCGGGTCCGGATACTGCCGACCTGGTTGCGTGTCGACGCCCGGTTCGGCTCGGTGTACCGGCGTCGCGGGCATCCGGCGCTGGTGCTGCGCTGATTGCGTACCAGGTCAGACCAGCCAGGCCACGGCGTTGGGTGGCAATTTGCAGTCGACCAACGGCGCACTGGTCAGGATGAGTTCTCCCGGCGGCAGTGCCATCGGGCGGCCGCCGGCGTTCAGCGCGCACACCAGACCGCCACCACGGCGCCGAAATACCAGCGCATTGCGTGATGCTTTCAGCCACTCGATCTCGCCGCCATCGAATTCACTACGCGCTCTGCGTAATTCGAGTGCCCGCCGAAAGAACGACAACGTCGAGTCGGGATCTGCGCGCTGCTTTTCGACGGTCAGCGCCGCCCATTCTTCCGGCATCGGTAACCAGGTGTCGGCAGACGTGGAGAAACCGAACGGGGGAGTGTCGCCCGACCACGGAATCGGAACCCGGCACTTATCGCGGCCACGCTCGGTGTGTCCCGAGCGTTCCCACGTCGGGTCCTGTAGCACTTCGTCAGGCAGCTCGACGTCGGGCAGGCCAAGTTCCTCACCGTTGTAGATGAACACCGCGCCCGGCAGGGCGAGCATCACCATCGCCATGGCACGCGCCCGGCGCAGCCCGATCTCGCCGCCGCCGTAGCGGCTGACCTCTCGGCCCACGTCGTGGTTGGACAGGGTCCAGGTCGGCGTGGCATTTTCGAGTGCCGTGGCCGCCAGCGAATTCTGTATCGCGTCGTGGATTTCGCCCGCGTCGAAGTCGATTTTCGTCAGGCGGAAATTGAAGCCGAGATGGAGTTCGTCGGGCCGCAGATACTCGGCCCAGCGGGCATTGTCGGTGACCCACACCTCGCCGACGGTCACCGCCCCGGGATAGTCGTCGACCACCGTTCGGATATCGCGGTGAATCGCGTGCACGCTCGGGTGGTTGAAGCGCGGGTCGTCATCGGTGTGGTGCAAAACCTTGGTCTCGACTTCCGGTGAGTCCGGCAGGCCTGGCGGCTTGGCCATCCCGTGCGCGACGTCGATGCGAAAACCGTCCACGCCACGTTCCAGCCAGAAGCGCAACGTTTTCTCGAAGTCGTCGAAGGCATCTGGGTGGTCCCAGTTCAGATCGGGCTGCTCGGCATCGAAGAGGTGCAGATACCACTGGCCGGGGTTGCCGTCCGGTTCGACCACCCTTGTCCAGGCCGGCCCGCCGAACACCGATTTCCAGTTATTCGGCGGCAGCGCCCCGTCGGGGCCGCGTCCGTCACGAAACAAATAGCGATCCCGCGCGTCGGTACCCGGGCCTGCGGCCAGCGCCTCCCGAAACCACTGGTGCGCCGAACTGGTGTGGTTGGGCACCACGTCCATGGTGACTTTGATGCCTCGATCGTGTGCCGCGGCGACCAGCCGCTCGAACGCGGCCAGGCCGCCGAACAATGGGTCGATGTCACGGGGATCGGCCACATCGTAGCCATGGTCGGCCATCGGCGAGACGGTGACGGGGTTGATCCAGATCGCGTCGACGCCGAGCTGTTCCAGGTGCCCCAGGCGGGCCGTCAAGCCGTCCAGGTCGCCGACCCCGTCGCCGTTGCTGTCGGCGAACGACCGTGGATACACCTGGTAGAACACCGCGGTCGACCACCACGGCTGAGAGTCCATTGCGCCCCGCTTGGTTTCGTGGCCCGACATCAAAACGAGGAATTCACGAGTGAGTGGGCGGCCATTTCCAGGTAGTCAAGCAACTCGCGACGGTGCTCGTCGTCGAGGGTGTGCGAGTCGATGGAGGCGACAGCGGTGTGCATGCACCGCAGCCACGCGTCGCGCTCGATGGGAGTGATCCGGAATGGGGCGTGACGCATCCGCAGTCGCGGATGGCCGCGCTGGTCCGAGTAGGTTCGCGGGCCACCCCAGTACTGCTCGAGGAACATGCGCAATCGTTCTTCCGCGCCCGCTAGGTCGTCTGCGGGATACACCTCACGCAGTATCTCGTCCCCCGGGACCTGCGCATAAAAGCGCGACACGATCGCATTGAAGGTCTCGGCACCGCCAACAGCGTCGTAGAAGCTCACCTGATCCATCTCCTCCATTGTGGTGCATCGCCGGCGTAGCAACGTGAGGCGGGCTATAGCCGCTCCTGCCGTTCACCGGATCGACACGGCGTTCACCTGCAGTAGGGTGCGATTGGCGGCGAATCATGGTGGACTATCGGCGGAGGATCTATGGCGCAGGGCAAGAGACGCCGCAGCCACCGCAGTTCCGGTGCCGCGGCGGGGTTAACCGGACCCGCAACCGCGTCATGCCTACACAGCGTTGATACCCGTCCACCCACCCGCCACGAAAGCGCATCGATCTGGAGTCGGCGGCGGGTACTCCTGCTGAATTCCACCTACGAGCCACTGACCGCGCTGCCGATGCGCCGGGCGATCGTCATGGTGATCTGCGGCAAGGCAGACGTGGTGCACCATGATCCGGCCGGGCCGGTCATCCACTCGGCGACCAGCTCGATCGTGGTGCCGTCGGTGATCCAGCTGCGGACCTACGTCCGGGTTCCCTATCGCGCCCGCGTCCCGATGACCCGCGCAGCGCTCATGCACCGCGACCGTTTCTGCTGTGCCTACTGCGGGGCGAAGGCCGACACCGTCGATCATGTGGTGCCCCGCAGCCGCGGTGGTGACCACACCTGGGAGAACTGCGTCGCGTGCTGCTCGACATGCAACCATCGCAAGGGCGACAAGCTGCTCACCGAACTTGGCTGGGCACTGCGCCGGGCTCCGGTGCCGCCCATAGGACAGCACTGGCGACTGCTGTCGACGGTCAAGGAACTGGATCCGGCCTGGGCTCGATACCTCGGTGAAGGCGCCGCTTAAGCCGGATTGCCCGGCTTTCCCCCTCGCCGCTGCGCGGCCCGGGGGCCCCCACCTCGGCCCGTTCCGGCCCGCATCGTCGCCGGGCGAAGCCGGATTGCCCGGCTTCTTGTGTCCAAGTGCGCCGATAGATACCCCGGTGGGATACGGTTTGCGTCGTGAGCCTTCTGCAGATTCACCTGTACTTTGTCGGAATCCCTTTGTTGCTGGTGATCGCGCTGGCAGTGCTGATCTGGTCCCACAAGGGACCTCACCCCGCAACCTACAAGATGTCGGAGCCGTGGACCCATCCGCCGATCCTGTGGGCTGCCACGGACGAAGATGTCGGCAACGCGGATGGCGGACATGGTGGGCATGATGCAGCGGAGTTCTCAGTTGGAGGTGGTGCAAGTGGCACGTGGTGATGTAGCGACGATCGAGCCCACCGAGCTGCCCAAGGGGTCGGTGATCACCACCAGCGGACGGGTCTCAGGGGTCACCGAGCCCGGAGAATTATCCGTGCACTACCCGTTTCCGATCAAAGACCTCGTCGCGCTTGACGACGCGCTGAAGTACGGTTCACGGGCATCCAAGGCGCGGTTCGCCATCTACCTCGGCGATCTGGGTAGCGACACCGCCGCCCGGGCTCGCGATATTCTGGCCAAGGTGTCGACGCCGGACAATGCGGTGCTGATCGCCGTGTCGCCCGACCAGTCCGCCATCGAGGTGGTCTACGGCTCTCAAGTCCGGGGTCGCGGCGCCGAGTCGTCCGCACCCTTAGGCGTTGCCGCCGCTTCGTCGGCATTCAAGCAGGGTCACCTGGTGGACGGGTTGGTCAGCGCGATCCGCGTGCTCAGTGCCGGAATCTCCCCGCCTTCCTAGCCGGCAGCGCTGTCGAACTGGCGGGCTCTCAAGGCCCGCTTCACTGCGGCTTGGCCCTCTAGGACCAGCCGTCGCAAGGCTGGCGGCACCTCCGTTTCCGGGGCGGTCAGGAACTCGTCGGCGGCAGCGATACCGGCGTCGCTGATTTCCCAGTGGGGATACAAGCCGATCACCACCGATTGGGCGACTGCGCTGGTTCGCCGCGCCCAGACGCCTGGTATCGCCTCGAAGTAGCGCGCGGTGAGCGGCTTGAGCAGCTCACCTTGCCCTGGCGCCACGATGCCCGCGATTATCGTGCGGCCGGTGATGTTGGCCAGGGTGTCGTCCTCGACCACCGTGGTGAACGCCTTCTCCTTGACGTCGAACTGCGGTCGTGCCGCTGCCGCCTGGGCGCTGTGCCGCTCGCCGGCAGCTGTCGGGTCGCGTTGCACTTCGGCGTCGATGAACGGTGTTTCCGGGCCGTCGGCGTCGATATCGCCGGCGGTAGCCAGCGCGGTCACGATCCGCCAACGCAGGTCGGTATCGACCTGCAGGCCCGCTAACCCCAGGTCGGCCGGGTCGTGGTCGAGGAGGTCTGCCAGCGCCACGACGTGCCGGGTCGACAGCACCGACGAGCACAGCGCGTTGATGAACGCCAGCTGGTGATCGGACCCCGCGTCAGCGCCGCGGGCCAGCTCCAGCAGCCGGTCAGCGAACGCTGGCCAACCATGCTCGCGGGCCCAGGCCGGCTCGGCGTAGGAGCTCAGCGCCGTCTGCGCCTGCAGCAGCAGCCGCTGCGCCACCCCAACCTCGGTTTCGGCGTGCACGCCGCCCGAGACCAGCGCCACGAAATCACGGGCACGCAGTTCGGCCTCGCGGGTCATCTCCCAGGCCGCCGACCACACCAGCGTGCGCGGCAGCGGCTCGGCGATCTCGGCGATGCGCTGCAGCGCAGTCAGCAGCGAGTCGGGGTCCAGGCGCACTGAGCAATACGTCAAGTCGTCATCGTTGACCAGAATCAGCTTGCCGCGCGAAACACCAACCAGCGCAGGGACTTGCGTCTCCGGCCCGTCGACATCGAGCTCCTCGCGGTGCACCCGCACCAGCTTGCCGGCCTGGTCTTCGTCGTAAATCCCGACGGCCAGCCGGTGCACCCGGGTCTCTCCGGCACCGGGTGCGGCACCGCTCTGTATCACCGCGAACCGGGTGAGCTTGCCGTCGGCGTCAATGTCGAAATCAGGCCGCAGCGTGTTCAGCCCAGTGGTTTTCAGCCACTGCTGACCCCAATTCGACAAGTCGCGCCCGGACGCCTTCTCCAGCGCGGCCAGCAGATCGTCGAATGTGGCATTGCCGAATGCGTGGGTGCGGAAGTAATTGCGCAGTCCAGCCAGGAAGTGCTCCAAGCCGACGTAGGCGACAAGCTGCTTGAGTACCGAAGCACCTTTGGCGTAGGTGATGCCGTCGAAGTTGACCTCGACGGCGGCCAGGTCAGGGATGTCGGCGGCGATCGGATGTGTCGACGGCAATTGGTCCTGGCGGTACGCCCACGACTTCTCCGCGTTGGCAAACGTGGTCCACGCATGGGTGAATTCGGTGGCCTCGCTTTGGCACAGCACCGACGCGAAGGTCGCGAACGACTCGTTCAGCCACAGGTCGTCCCACCAGGTCATGGTGACCAGGTCGCCGAACCACATGTGCGCCATCTCATGCAGCACCGTTTCGGCGCGCCGCTCATAGGAGGCTCGGGTGACCTTGCTGCGGAAGACGTAGTCCTCGAGGAAGGTGACCGCTCCTGCGTTTTCCATTGCGCCGGCATTGAATTCGGGGACGAACAGTTGGTCGTACTTGCCGAACGCGTACGGTAGGCCAAAGTTCTTGTGATAGAAGCCAAATCCCTGTTTGGTCTGGGTGAACAATCGCTCGGCGTCCATGTATTGCGCCAGCGACGCCCGGCAGTAGATGCCCAGCGGGATCTCGCCGTGTTCGTCGGTGTAGACGTCTTTCCACTCGGCGTACGGGCCGGCGATCAAGGCCACCAGATAAGTGCTCATCCGCTCAGTGGTGGCAAATGTGCGCACACCGTTCTCGACGGACGTGGTCGCGCCGTTGGAGATCACCTTCCAGTGTTTGGGCGCGATCACTCGCAGGTCGAACGTCGCCTTGAGGTCGGGTTGGTCGAAGCAGGCGAACATGCGCTTGGCATCGGCGGTTTCGAATTGCGAGTGCAGGTAGGTCTGGTCGTCCACCGGGTCGACGAAGCGATGCAGTCCCTCGCCGGTGTTGGAGTAGCGGCAGTCGGCGTCGACGACGACGACGTTGCGGTTGGCCAGTCCGCACAGCGGGATGCCGGTCGCTTCGTCGTATCCGGAGACGTCGAGGTCGCGACCGTTGAGGCTGGCGCTGCGGATGTTGTCGGCGGCTATGTCGATGACCGTGTCGGCGCCGGCGAGCGCGTCGAATACCACGGTGGTGGTGGAACGGAAAGTTCGTTCGCCGGGCGCACCGTTGCCGTCGGTGACATCGAGGCTGATCTGGTAGCTGTCGACGGTGATCAGGGCGGCGCGTTCGACAGCCTGGTCCCGGGTGAGGTTAGGAAGGGCCACGCGTCCAACTTAAACATGTCGGCGGGTGCCGGATACCCGACCGCGGGCCATTGCAGCAGAGCGGGAACAGGCGCGCGGCGACTACGGTTGTGTCAGACGGTGTTCTGACCGTCGACGAGAGGACTGCGCTATGCCCGAGAAGGCCCCTGTGAAAAACCAAGCCGATTTCTGGTTCGATCCGCTGTGCCCGTGGTGTTGGATCACGTCGCGCTGGATCCTCGAGGTGGAGAAGGTTCGCGACATCGAGGTGAACTTCCATGTGATGAGCCTTGCGATACTCAACGAGAACCGCGAAGGCCTGCCCGAGAAGTATCGCGAAAACATGAAGAAGGCCTGGGGACCGGTGCGGGTGGCGATCGCCGCCGAGCAGGCCCATGGTGCCGGCGTTCTGGACCCGCTGTACACCGCGATGGGCACCCGGATTCACAACGAGGACAACAAGGACCTCGACGAGGTCATCAAGCTGTCGCTCGCCGACGCCGGCCTCCCGGCAGAGCTTGCCGAGGCCGCGGAAAGCGACGCCTACGACGACGCCCTGCGTAAGAGTCACCACGCCGGGATGGACGCGGTCGGTGACGATGTCGGCACCCCGACCATTCACGTCAACGGTGTGGCGTTCTTCGGGCCGGTGCTCTCGAAGATCCCGCGTGGTGAGGAAGCAGGCAAGCTATGGGACGCTTCGGTGACCTTCGCGTCCTATCCGCACTTCTTCGAATTGAAGCGGACCCGCACCGAGCGGCCCGAGTTCGACTAGCCCGGACGTCGCGTCGCTGAGGTCTGGCGGGGTAGGGAAAGATGTCGGGCATGCGCGTCTACCTGGGTTCTGACCACGCCGGATTCGAACTCAAGCAGCAGATCATCGAGCACCTCAAGAAGTCCGGAGACGAGCCAATCGATTGCGGCGCCTTCAGCTACGACGCCGACGACGACTACCCAGCTTTTTGCATCGCCGCCGCGACGCGCACGGTTGCCGACCCGGACAGCTTGGGCATCGTGCTGGGGGGGTCGGGCAACGGTGAGCAGATCGCCGCGAACAAGGTCCCCGGAGCCCGGTGCGCGCTGGCGTGGAGCGTCGAGACCGCGGCGCTGGCCCGTGAACACAACAACGCGCAGTTGATCGGTATCGGTGGTCGCATGCATACCGTGGCCGAGGCGCTGGCCATCGTGGACGCCTTCCTGACCACGCCGTGGTCGAAAGCGCAACGCCACCAACGGCGTATCGACATTCTTGCCGAATACGAACGCACTCACCAAGCGCCGCCGGTGCCCGGCGCGCAGGCCTGAGACCAGAACAAGGACTGCCCATGCCCGAAGGGCATACTCTGCACTGGCTGGCCCGGCTGCACCAGCGCCGATTCGGCCGCGCACCAGTCGCGGTGTCCAGCCCGCAGGGCCGATTCGCCAGTTCGGCGGCCGTGGTGGACGGCCGAGTGTTGCGGCGTGCCAGTGCCTGGGGCAAGCACCTGTTTCATCACTACGCCGACGGCCCGATCGTGCATGTGCATCTCGGTCTCTACGGCACTTTCACTGAATGGCAACACCCCGGCGATGGACCGCTTCCGCAACCGGTCGGACAGGTGCGGATGCGGATGGTCGGCGCCGACTACGGCACCGACTTGCGCGGCCCGACGGTATGCGAGCTGATCGACGAAGGCCAGGTCGGCGATGTCGTGGCCAGGCTCGGTCCTGACCCCCTGCGCAGCGACGCTGACCCATCGTGGGCGTGGACCCGGATCGCCAAGTCCCGCAGGCCTATTGGCGCGTTGTTGATGGACCAGACTGTCATCGCCGGCGTGGGCAACGTCTACCGCAGCGAGTTGCTGTTCCGGCACCGTATCGACCCGTTCCGGCCCGGCCGGGGGATCAGCGAGGCAGAGTTCGACGCGGCGTGGACCGATCTGGTGGCGTTGATGAAGGTCGGATTGCGCCGCGTCAAGATCATCGTTGTGCGGCCCGAACATGACCATGGTCCGCCGTCATACCGGCCCGGACGGCCCCGAACATATGTGTACCGGCGCGCAGGCGAGCCGTGCCGGGTGTGCGGGGGACCGATCCGCACGGCAGTGCTGGAAGGCCGCAATGTGTTCTGGTGCCCGACCTGTCAAACGTGAAACGAGCGCCCTTATACTCCAAAACCCGCAAGTCGTTGGCAGAACGGTGAAATTGACAGGAAATTGCCAGGAAGAAACGCTGGTATCTGTCGCTTGAAAACGGGCTCGTTGGGTGAGAGTAGCGCTTGTGAAAACTATTCCTCGTTTAGCTGCAACGATTTTCGCTGGGGCGGCCGCTCTGGGTCTGGCCGGAGTGGGCGCCGCGGCCGATGCCCAGGCTCAACCCGCACCCTTCCCGGAGTACCACTGGTGCCCGGGCCAGTGGTGGGACCCGGGTTGGGGTTGGAACTGGGACGGCAACGTCTGCCACGACGATCACCACCGCGACATGGACGGCTGGGACCACAGCCATGACTGGAACGGCGGCGGACCGGGGTGGCAAGAACCGGGGCCTTGGCAGCCGAACCCCTGGCAACACTGATCCGTTCGATGACCGATCGGGGTGCGAGCCGCGTGGGTGGTTCGCACCCCCCAAACCTCGTCAAATCCCCGGTCAGTCTTCCGGGGTGACGCCAAGCACCGTGTAGACCTCGTTGCTGAGGGCGAGACTGCGGGGGTCTGCATTGGCCTTGGTCGCGTCGAAGCGGTTCATCACATATGCGTAGCCGATTCGGTGTTCCAAATCGACGAACCCGAATGAACCGCCCAGGCCGCCGTGGCCGAAGATCCGCCGGTTAGGTCCGTTGATACCACGCTGGTTGAGCATGTAGCCCAGCCCCCATCCGTGGTCGGCGACCCGTGGGCCCAGCACCAAATCGGTCTCGAACCCGCCTTGGCACACCCGGACCAGGTCCATGTGCTCACGGCTGAGCAGCTTCTCCTGGGCAAGCGCGTTGTAGAAGGTCGCCAACCCCAGCGCTGACACCTGCCCGTTGGTGCCCGGAAACTCGAGCTGGCGCCACAGCTGCAGGTCGTGCGAGCCCAGTTCGTCGTCGGGGGCGAAACCCATTGAGATCGACAGCCCCGCCTTGGGATGTTCGGCCAGGCTGGTGGGGTAGCCGGGGGCTTGCGCGTCGGCCAGCAGGTCTCGGGCGTGCGGCTTGTTCACCCGATCCGCGCAGCGGCGTTGTTCGGCCGGGGACAAGCCGATGTGGACGTCGGCGCCAAGTGGTTCGGCGATCTCGGTGCGCAGGTACTGACCGATTGTGCGACCCGCGACACGGCGGAACACCTCGCCGAGGATGAAACCGAAGGTGGTCATGTGGTAGCCCTGCGCGGTGCCCGGCTCCCACCAGGGCTCCGCGGCGGCCAGTTGCGCGCAGACGAAGTCCCAGTCGGCGACTTTTTCCCAGCTCATTCGGGTGCGCGGCCCGATGACACCGGATCGGTGGCTCATCACCATGGCCAGCGTGATGGCTTCCTTGCCCGCCTGCCCGAACTCGGGCCAATAGCGGGCCACCGGCGCCTGCAGGTCCAGCTCGCCGCGGTCGGCCAGTTGGTGAATACATGTGGCCGACAGGCCCTTGGTACCGGACAGCACCGTGGTCAGGGTGTCTTGCCGCCACGGCCGGGCACCGGCTGCATCAGCCCAGCCGCCCCACAGGTTGACGACAAGAGCCCCGTCTACCCACACCGCGACGGCCGCGCCAACCTCGTTGCGCAGCGCAAAGTTGCGCTGGAACGCGTCGCGTACTCCGACGAAGTCCGACGCGCATGAGCCATGGATGTCGACGTCGCTCATGGCGCCTTTCTTTCGAGCAATACGTAGCCCGAGCGGGCGACGGGAATCGAACCCGCGTCGCTAGTTTGGAAGACTAGGGCTCTACCATTGAGCTACGCCCGCATGTATTAGTCGAGCGAGACTGTATCTGGCGGCGAACATCAAATCTAATCGAGGCGGTTTTGTAACCGCTCTGTGAGGTCTGTGAGGTCGCTGCGAAGCCGGTGCCGTCGGGCCGTAGGATCGCGTGGTCAGCGCGGGGTGTAGCGCAGCTTGGTAGCGCATCCGCTTTGGGAGCGGAAGGCCGCAGGTTCAAATCCTGTCACCCCGACCAGCACGACCAGCCCTGTGGCCGCACCCACGGCCCACAGACCGCCAGGAACGAGCACCGAGGAGCGCACCCGTGAAGAGCAGCGTCGAGCAGTTGAGCCCCACCCGGGTGCGCATCAACGTGGAGGTGCCTTTCACCGAACTCGAGCCCGATTTCCAGCGGGCCTACAAAGAGCTGGCCAAACAGGTGCGGCTGCCCGGCTTCCGGCCCGGGAAGGCGCCGGCGAAGCTGTTGGAGGCCCGTTTCGGCCGGGAGGCGATGCTCGACCAGGTGGTCAACGAGGCGCTGCCCGCCCGGTATGGACAGGCGGTCGCGGAGTCAGAAGTCCAGCCGCTCGGCCGGCCCGACATCGAGGTCACCAAAAAGGAGTACGGCCAGGAGCTGGCATTCACCGCCGAGGTCGATGTCCGCCCCAAGATCACCCTTCCGGACCTGAGCGAGCTGAAGGTCACGGTGGATCCCATCGAGGTCAGCGACGAGGACGTCGACGCCGAGTTGCAGTCGTTGCGTGCCCGGTTCGGCACCCTGACCGGAGTGGACCGGCCGGTGGCCGTCGGTGACTTTGTCTCGATCGACTTGTCGGCCACCGTCGACGGAAAGGACGTGCCGAACGCCGCCGCACAAGGACTGTCCCATGAAGTCGGCTCCGGCCGGCTCATCGCAGGCCTCGACGATGCGCTGGTCGGCTTGTCCGTCGATGAGTCCCGGGAGTTCACCGCGAAGTTGGCGACCGGTGAACACGCCGGACAGGACGCGCAGGTCACCGTCACCGTCAGGTCGATCAAGGAACGCGAACTGCCGGAGCCCGACGACGAGTTCGCCCAATTGGCAAGCGAGTTCGATACCATTGACGAGCTGCGGTCCAACCTCCGCGACCAGGTGCTGCAGGTCAAGCGCGCTCAGCAAGCCGAGCAAATTCGCAATGCCACGATGGACGCTCTCCTCGAGCAGGTCGACGTGCCGCTGCCGGAGGCGATCGTCCAGGCGCAGTTCGATACTGCCATGCACGGCGCGCTCAGCGGCCTCAACCACGACGAAGCCAAGCTCGCAGAGGTGCTCGCCGAGCAAGGCAGTTCGCGCGAGCAGTTCGAGACCGAGGCGCGCACCGCCGCGGAGAAGGACGTCAAGAGGCAGCTGTTGCTGGATGCGCTGGCCGATGACTTGCGGGTCCAGGTCGGCCAGGACGACCTGACTGAACGGTTGGTGGCGACATCTCGGCAGTACGGCATCGAGCCGCAGCAGCTGTTTGCCTACCTGCAGGAGAACAACCAGCTGCCGGCCATGTTCGCCGATGTGCGACGCGGGGTGGCCATCGCCACGGCGGTCGAAGCGGCGACGGTCACCGATACCGACGGAAACACCATCGACACCAGCGATTTCTTCGGCAAGCGTGGTGCGGCCGACGAAGCCGACGAAGCCGACGAGGCCGAAGAGTCCGAAGAGGACGATGAGCGCAGTGCGGTCGAAGCGGCAGACGCCTCCGACGACGCAGCGAAATGACGCCGGCCATGACGCTGTGAGCGAACGCGCCGATTTCAGAGGGTGAGTGACCGCCAAACAGTGGGCTCGGTTGGTTAGTGTCGGTGCATACAGATCTTTCAGAAAGCAGGTAACCCAGTCGTGACTGACATGCGTTCGAACTCGCAGGGTCTCAACCTCACGGACTCGGTCTATGAGCGCTTGCTCTCCGAGCGCATCATCTTCCTGGGTTCGGAGGTGAACGACGAAATCGCTAATCGGTTGTGCGCGCAGATTCTGCTGCTCGCCGCCGAAGACGCCACCAAGGACATCTCGCTGTACATCAATTCCCCGGGCGGATCGATCAGCGCCGGGATGGCGATCTACGACACCATGGTTCTGGCGCCCTGTGACATCGCCACCTACGCGATGGGCATGGCCGCCTCGATGGGCGAGTTTTTGCTGGCGGCGGGCACCAAGGGCAAGCGCTACGCGCTGCCGCACGCTCGCATCCTGATGCACCAGCCGCTGGGCGGGGTGACCGGCAGCGCGGCCGATATCGCCATCCAGGCCGAGCAGTTCGCCGTCATCAAAAAGGAGATGTTCCGGCTCAACGCCGAGTTCACCGGACAGGCGATCGAACGCATCGAGGCGGATTCCGATCGCGACCGCTGGTTCACCGCCCAGGAAGCCCTGGAATACGGTTTCGTCGACCACATCATCACCCGCGCCCACGTCAATGGAGAAGCGCAATGAATCCTCAGATCCAGCCTCAGGCGCGGTACATCCTGCCGTCGTTCATCGAGCACTCCAGCTTCGGCGTCAAGGAGTCCAACCCCTACAACAAGCTGTTCGAGGAACGCATCATCTTTCTCGGCGTTCAGGTCGACGACGCGTCGGCGAACGACATCATGGCGCAGCTGCTGGTGCTGGAGTCGCTGGATCCCGACCGCGACATCACCATGTACATCAACTCGCCCGGTGGCGGATTCACCTCGCTGATGGCCATTTACGACACCATGCAGTACGTACGCGCCGACATTCAGACGGTATGTCTGGGTCAGGCCGCGTCGGCGGCCGCGGTGCTGCTGGCCGCCGGAACGCCGGGTAAGCGGATGGCGCTGCCCAACGCACGGGTGCTGATCCATCAGCCCTCGCTGTCGGGCGTGATCCAGGGTCAGTTCTCCGATCTGGAGATCCAGGCCGCCGAGATCGAGCGGATGCGCACGCTGATGGAGCACACGCTGGCCCGCCACACCGGCAAGGATGCCGCGGTGATCCGCAAGGACACCGACCGGGACAAGATCCTGACCGCAGAAGAGGCCAAGGACTACGGGATCATCGACACCGTTCTGGAGTACCGGAAGCTTTCCGCGCAGACCGCCTAACGGCCCGGCCGGCAAATTACAGGCTCGGCGCCAGAACCCGTGCCAGTTCGGCGATGTCGGCGGGCCGCACCCGGCAGCATCCGCCGACGATGCGAGCCCCGGCCGCTACCCACTGCGTGGCGAGCTGCGCGGAAAATCGCGATGGACCTGTCCAGGCGCGGCGCCGGCCATCCCAACACTCACCGCTGTTCGGGTAGACGATTACCGGCTTGCCGATATCGGCGATGCCGATTGCGGGGAGCACGTCGTCGGGTGCACAGCAATTGACGCCGACCGCGACAATCTCGTCGACCCCGGCGGCCACCGCGAACGCGTCGGCGAGCGGTTGTCCGGCACGGGTCCGGGTCCCGTCGATGGTGTAGCTGAGCCAGGCCGGCACGCCGACCGAGCGCACCAGATTGACCAGCGCTTCGGCCTCGTCGACATCGGGCACGGTTTCCAGGGCGAGCACGTCCGCGCCGGCGGCGGCCAGGATCTCCAGCCGGGGTCGATGCCACTGCGTCAAAGCCGCGACGGACAGACCGTAGCGCCCGTGATACTCGGACCCGTCGGCCAGCGCCGCGCCGTACGGTCCGATCGAGGCAGCGACGCAGAGGTCGCCTGCGCCGGCCTTGTCACGCGCGGTCTTGGCGAGTTCGACGCTACGGCGCAGCAGCCCAACGGCTTCGTCTCGGTCGATTCCGTGGGCCGCGAAGCCCTCGAACGATGCCTGGTAGCTGGCGGTCGTCGCGATCTTGGCACCGGCGCGAAAGTATGCGGCGTGCACCGCGACGATCTCCTGCGGGGCGCCCGCCAGTAGCTTCGCCGACCACAACGGATCGGAAAGGTCATGACCGCGCGCTTCCAGCTCAGTGGCCAGCCCGCCATCGAGCAGCACCGATTCGCTGGGCAGAGCCAATCCCACACGGCCACTGTAGGGTGATTGGATCGGGGTCTGCCCGAACCTCGCGTGACAGCCGGGTTTGGGCCGGCACCTTTACCTGCACCGGCGCCGCCCGAGCTTCGGTCGGGTAACGACCGCAACACGCCAAAGACACGGAATGCGCGTCTCGGTAAGTGATGGGCGCCGTCTGCCTATATGTTTCATCCAGACGGACGGGCATGAATACCACTGACGCGATTCGGCGCTAAAGGTCGCGTCGGGCCCGAGCAAGCGGGTAGCGTCGGGCAATACATGCGGCACACCAAGACGAACGGCGAACAGGAAGTAGGCCCTCAGCACCATGGCGCGCATCGGAGATGGCGGTGACCTGCTGAAGTGCTCGTTCTGCGGGAAGAGCCAGAAGCAAGTCAAGAAACTCATTGCTGGCCCCGGTGTGTACATCTGCGATGAGTGCATCGATCTGTGTAACGAGATCATCGAAGAGGAACTCGCCGACGCCGACGACGTCAAGCTCGACGAATTGCCCAAGCCCGCTGAGATCCGGGAGTTCCTCGAGGGATACGTCATCGGGCAGGACACCGCCAAGCGGACGCTGGCCGTCGCGGTCTACAACCACTACAAGCGAATTCAGGCCGGCGAGAAGGGCCGTGACTCCCGGTCCGAGCCGGTTGAGCTGACCAAGTCCAACATCTTGATGCTCGGACCCACCGGCTGTGGCAAGACCTACCTGGCCCAGACGCTGGCCAAAATGCTCAATGTGCCGTTCGCCATCGCCGACGCCACCGCGCTGACCGAGGCCGGTTACGTTGGTGAGGACGTCGAGAACATCTTGCTCAAACTCATCCAGGCCGCCGACTACGACGTCAAGCGCGCCGAGACCGGCATCATCTACATCGACGAGGTCGACAAGATCGCCCGCAAGAGCGAGAACCCGTCGATTACTCGCGACGTCTCCGGTGAGGGCGTTCAGCAGGCCCTGCTGAAAATTCTGGAGGGCACCCAGGCGTCGGTTCCCCCGCAAGGCGGCCGCAAGCACCCGCATCAAGAGTTCATCCAGATCGACACCACCAACGTGCTGTTCATCGTCGCGGGTGCCTTCGCCGGGTTGGAAAAGATCATCTACGAGCGCGTCGGCAAGCGTGGTTTGGGCTTCGGCGCCGAGGTCCACTCCAAGGCCGAGATCGACACCACCGATCACTTCGCCGACGTGATGCCTGAAGATTTGATCAAGTTCGGCTTGATCCCGGAATTCATCGGGCGACTCCCGGTGGTTGCCTCGGTCACCAACCTGGACATGGAGTCGTTGGTCAAGATCCTGTCCGAGCCCAAGAACGCTTTGGTCAAGCAGTACACCCGGCTCTTCGAGATGGACGGCGTTGAGCTGGAGTTCACCGACGACGCGCTGGAAGCGATCGCCGATCAAGCGATCCACCGCGGCACTGGCGCCCGTGGCTTGCGGGCCATCATGGAAGAAGTGCTGCTGCCGGTGATGTACGACATTCCGAGCCGCGACGACGTCGCCAAAGTGGTGGTGACCAAGGAGACCGTGCAGGACAACGTGCTGCCGACGATTTTGCCGCGCAAGCCGTCGCGCAGTGAGCGCCGCGACAAGAGCGCCTAGTGGTCGCAGTCGTAAGTTCGTCGGGGGTCATGCGGCGGGTGCTTGGGTATGCGGTGTGTCGGGGAGGTCGAGGCGGCGGAGGAAGGCGTTGAGGTTGTCTCGGGTGTAGGTCCAGTCGAACGGTGTCGCGGTCGTGTTGTAGCGGTCCTGGAAGCCGAGGATGCGTTCGGCGAGTTGGTTCAGATCGTCGAAGTCGTTGGGGGTTATGGCTTTCCGCTGCAGGATCGAGAAGTAGATCTCGACCTGGTTTAGCCATGATGCGTGCACCGGCAGGTGCACCAGGGTCGCGGTCGGCCATGCTGTCTGCATGCGTTCGATCGAGCGTTGTCCGTTGTGGGACGAGCCGTTGTCTGCGACCCAGAACACACGCCGGGCCGAGGCGTAGGGTTCGGTGGTCATCACCGCGGCGACCAGGTCGGTGAACGGCTCGATGCCGGTCTTGGGGGCGATCTGCCCGAGCACCTGGGCGCGGTGGACGTCGTAGGCGGCGAAGTAGGCCAGGGTGCCGCCGCGGCGGTACTCGAACTCGACGCGTCGGTTGCGCCCGGGTGCGGGTGGTTGTCCCCGGTGGCGTCGCTGCAGGGCCTGCAGCTGGGATTTCTCATCGGCACTGATCACATAATCGTCGGGACCGAGAGGGTGGCCCTCCCACCGCCGGGCATACAGATCGAGCACCCGGGCGGCCTTGGTCTCGAAATCGGGGTCACGGGGAAAGATCCAGGACCGGTGCTGCCAGGGCTTGATCGCATCGGCGGCCAGCCATCGGTGCACGGTGGCCGGCGAGATCGTCTGGGCTATACCGCGGGTGATCGCCTCGCTGGCCAGGTCGGTGCTCGACCACCGCGACAACGGCTGGCCGGTCTCGGCGGGCAGGGTGCACGCCAGTGCCTTGACCTCGGCCACTTGTACGGCCGTGAACGCACGTCGCCGCCCGCTGCGAGGCAGGTCGTCGAGCCCGGGCAGGCCACCGGCGACGAACCGGCGGCGCCACTTGCGGACGGTGTCCACATGCACACCCACCTCGGCGGCGATCTCGGTGTTTGTCGCGCCATCGGCCGCAGCAAGCACGATCCGCGCGCGGATCACGTCGCGATGCGCCGACCTCGACGACCGGGCTCGGGCATGGAGAACCGACTCGTCCAGGGCGGTCAGCGCGATGATGAACGGACTGCTCATAGCCATGCATCCGTTGTCCTCCGCGACGTGTCTCATCGCGGACACGACACGCCGTGGCCACCCACACCGCACCCGAGTTGGGTCACGATAGGCAGATGCCGAAGATCCCGGACTCGACGAAGGTCTCCTTGCATCACCGGCTGATCGATCGTGCCCGCGAACGTTGGCCGCAGTTGAGCGAGATACGCATGCGCTATCGCGCAGGCTTCGCCTACATCGACGGCGTCCTGGCCGACGGCGAGGTGCTCCAGCTGTGCCGACTGCGCTACGCCGGCTCGCCACGAGACTGGGGATTTGCGATCTACCGAGCCAGCCACGATGACTACGAAGACTCGTTCCTGCCCACCGGATTCATGGGCGGCTCACCCGAAGACGCCCTCGACACCGCCTGCGGCCTCTATCTCGCAGACCCCACCGCCTGGACCTAAACCCCCGACGAACTTACGACCCTGACCACTAGCGCGTCGGGGATTACGCCGGACAACTACTCGCGAACCATTCGCTGAGGCTGTGAAGGCGCGTGCCGAACGTCGTTGACGCAGTTCCGCGACGACTGGCGCATGCGCTGGACCTACTGAACTTCTTGTTGGCCGATGTCCGCGATGGGCTGGGCCCGTACCTGTCGATTTACCTCCTGCTGGCTCACCATTGGGACCAAGCGTCGATCGGCTTCGTCATGGCGGTCGGTGGCATCGGGGCGATCGTTGCGCAGGCACCGGCCGGCGCGTGGGTGGACCGGACGACGGCCAAGCGAGCGCTGATCATCGGCGGCGCTTTGACAATCACCGCCGGATCGTTGGCGATGCCGTTGTTCCCCGGCTTCTACTCGATCTCGGTACTGCAAGCACTCACCGGGATCGCCGGCTCGGTTTTCGCGCCGGCTTTAGCCGCGATCACCCTTGGGGTTGTCGGCCCACGTTTCTTCTCCCGGCGGATTGGACGAAACGAATCGTTCAACCACGCAGGCAATGCGTCGGCCGCGGCCATTACCGGCGGATTGGCCTACTTCTTCGGGCCGGCGGTGGTGTTCTGGGTACTTGCCGCCATGGCGGCCAGCAGCGTGGTTGCGACCCTGCGGATTCCGGGCTACGCGATCGACCACGACGTTGCCCGCGGCATGGACCACGCACCCGGAGAGCCACACAAGCAGCCGTCGCGACTGACGGTACTGCTGCACAACCGCAGACTGATGATTTTCGCCGCGACGGTCGTCGCGTTTCACTTCGCCAACGCAGCCATGCTGCCGCTGGTCGGCCAGCTACTGGCGTTGCACAACAAAGACGTCGGGACCGCTCTGATGGCGGGTTGCATCGTGGCTGCGCAGGTTGTCACGGTGCCGGTGGCTTACCTTGCCGGAGCCAAGGCCGATTCTTGGGGGCGAAAGCCGATCTTCCTGCTTGGATTCGCGGTCTTGGCCGCTCGTGGATTCCTCTACACGTTGTCGGGTAACTCGTATTGGCTGGTCGGCGTGCAGCTGCTGGACGGCGTTGCAGCCGGTGTGTTCGGTGCGCTGTTTCCTCTCGTTGTCCAGGATGTGACGCATGGAACCGGCCGGTTCAATGTCAGTCTGGGCGCGATAACGGCCGCGACGGGTATTGGCGCCTCGGTGTCGAATCTTGTCGCGGGCTCGATCGTGGTCGCGGCGGGCTACAACGCCGCTTTCGCCTCCCTCGGTGCTCTCGCCGGCGCGGGCTTCGTCTTGTATCTGATCGCGATGCCCGAAACGGCACCTACCGAACCCGGCACCAAAACTGGGGCATGTGCAACCGGTCCGCGCGCGCAAGTGCGACGGAAGTGACCAACGCCACAGTTTTGTACGGTCTGCACCCCGACCCCTCGCTGACTTGGGCTTTTAGCTGTAAACCCGCCGCGTGTAAGAGGTCGAAGACGGCCATTCAGACCGAAAAGCAGTGCCATAATCGCCACCGCCAGTGACATAAAAGCGTGACAACGGGGGAGTCGCTCCGACGGCGCGTAACCTGAAGCTGCAGCGGAGTGCCTGTCCGGTTAACAAATGGGAGGCGGAAACGTGGATCCGAACGGCAGCGGAGCCGGGTCAGATTCTGATAGCGGGGCTTCTCACACCGGGTCCGATCGGCAGCGCCTGGAGCAAGTCGTCATACGATTCGCCGGAGACTCTGGCGATGGCATGCAGCTGACCGGCGACCGATTCACGTCGGAGGCAGCACTTTTCGGCAACGACCTGGCGACCCAACCGAACTACCCCGCCGAGATTCGGGCCCCTGCAGGCACACTGCCCGGGGTCTCGTCCTTCCAAATTCAAATCGCCGATTACGACATCTTGACCGCTGGTGACCGACCCGACGTCCTCGTGGCTATGAACCCGGCAGCGCTCAAGGCCAATATCGGCGACTTGCCGCGCGGCGGAATGGTGATCGCGAATTCCGACGAGTTCACCAAGCGCAACCTGACGAAGGTGGGCTACGTAACGAACCCGATGGAGTCCGACGAGTTGTCCGACTACGTGGTGCATTCCGTCGCGATGACCACGCTGACCCTCGGGGCCGTCGAGGCGATCGGCGCGTCAAAGAAAGACGGCCAGCGCGCCAAAAACATGTTCGCGCTGGGCCTTTTGTCATGGATGTACGGGCGGCCGATCCAAACCAGCGAGAACTTCATCAGGGAGAAGTTCGCCCGCAAGCCCGATATCGCGGAGGCCAACGTGTTGGCCCTCAAGGCGGGCTGGAACTACGGCGAAACGACCGAGGCTTTCGGCACCACGTACGAGGTTTCGCGGGCGACCTTGCCGGCCGGCGAATACCGCCAGATCTCTGGCAACACCGCATTGGCTTACGGCATCGTCGCGGCGGGTCAACTGGCTGACATTCCAGTCGTGCTCGGTAGTTATCCGATTACACCGGCGTCGGACATCCTGCACGAGCTGTCCAAGCACAAGAACTTCAACGTGATCACCTTCCAGGCCGAAGACGAGATCGGCGGCATCTGCGCGGCGCTGGGCGCCGCGTACGGTGGTGCTCTCGGAGTCACCAGCACATCCGGACCGGGTATTTCACTGAAGTCTGAAGCGCTAGGCCTCGGTGTGATGACCGAACTGCCGTTGCTGGTCATCGACGTGCAGCGAGGCGGACCCTCGACCGGCCTACCCACCAAGACCGAGCAGGCTGACCTGCTGCAGGCGCTGTACGGCCGCAATGGGGAGTCACCGGTGGCAGTGCTGGCGCCGCGGTCGCCGTCCGACTGTTTTGAGACCGCCCTTGAGGCGGTGCGCATTGCGGTGTCGTATCACACCCCGGTGATCGTGTTGTCCGACGGCGCCATCGCCAACGGCTCGGAGCCGTGGCGAATCCCGGATGTCGGCTCGCTGGAGCCGATCAAGCACACCTTCGCCAAACCGGACGAGCCCTTCCAGCCGTACGCCCGCGACCCGGAAACGCTGGCTCGCCAATTTGCCGTGCCGGGCACTCCCGGCCTGGAACACCGCATCGGCGGCCTGGAAGCAGCGAACGGCTCGGGCAACATCTCATACGAGCCTGTCAATCACGACCTCATGGTCCGGTTGCGCCAGGCCAAGATCGATGGGATCTCTGTTCCCGATCTGGAAGTCGACGATCCGAACGGAGACGCCGAGTTGCTGCTGATCGGGTGGGGCAGCTCGTACGGCCCGATCGGTGAAGCCTGCCGGCGGGCGCGGCGTAAGGGCATCAAGGTCGCGCATGCCCACCTGCGCTATCTCAGCCCCTTGCCGGCCAACCTGGGCGACGTGCTACGGCGCTACCCGAAGGTGGTGGCACCGGAGATGAACTTGGGCCAGCTGGCGCTGGTACTTCGCGGCAAGTATTTAGTCGACGTGCAATCGGTCAGCAAGGTTCAGGGTGTCGCGTTCCTCGCCGACGAGATAGGGCGCGTTATCCGCGCCGCGCTGGGCGGGACACTCGCCGAAATTGAGCAAGATAAGACGATGGTCGCCAGAATGGCGGCGGCAACGGTTGGAGCGGGAGCCATCGCATGACCCGCGCCGGCGACGATGCAGAGCGAAGCGATGAGGAGGAGCGGCGCTCGTGACTGACGTGATCGGCAATCTGACGGGCACAGACCTCGGGTTGACTCCGAGGTTGACCAAAAACGACGGGGTGCCCACTGCGGACCAGGCGCAAAAGGCCAAGGACTTCACCAGCGACCAGGAGGTCCGTTGGTGCCCGGGCTGTGGTGACTACGTCATCCTCAACACCATCCGCAACTTCCTGCCCGAGCTGGGGCTGCGTCGCGAGAACATCGTGTTCATCAGCGGTATCGGCTGCTCCAGCCGGTTTCCGTATTACCTGGAGACTTACGGGTTTCACTCGATCCATGGGCGTGCGCCGGCTATCGCGACCGGTCTGGCACTGGCCCGCGAGGATTTGTCGGTGTGGGTGGTCACTGGCGACGGCGACGCGTTGTCGATTGGCGGAAACCACCTGATCCACGCGCTGCGCCGCAACGTCAACATCACGATTCTGCTGTTCAACAACCGGATTTACGGGCTGACCAAGGGCCAGTATTCACCCACGTCGGAGGTCGGAAAGGTCACCAAGTCGACGCCGATGGGATCGCTGGACCACCCGTTCAACCCGGTGTCATTGGCGCTGGGCGCCGAGGCGACCTTCGTCGGTCGTGCGCTGGACTCCGATCGCAACGGGCTATCTGAGGTGCTGCGCGGGGCCGCCGAGCACCGGGGCGCTGCGGTTGTCGAAATCCTGCAGGACTGCCCGATCTTCAACGACGGCTCGTTTGACGCGCTGCGCAAGGAGGGCGCCGAAGAGCGGGTGATCAACGTCCGCCATGGCGAGCCGATTGTGTTCGGCGCCAACGGCGAATACTGCTTGGTGAAGTCTGGCTTCAGCCTCGATGTGGCCAAGACCGCCGACGTGGCTGTTGATGAGATCGTCGTGCACGATGCGCACGCCGATGACTCGGCCTATGCCTTTGCGCTGTCCCGGTTGTCGGATCAGAACCTCGATCACACGGTGCTGGGAACCTTCCGCAACATCAGCCGGCCCACCTACGACGACGCGGCCCGCTCTCAGGTCCGCGCCGCCCGGTCATCGACCCCGTTCGATTCCGCCGCGCTGCAATCGCTGTTGCGCGGGCGTGACACCTGGACCGTCGACTGACGTGGCCGAGCTCGCGCCCGACGCAGTGTCACTGGCCGGGGTAGTACTCGCTGGAGGTGAATCGCGGCGCATGGGCCGCGACAAAGCCAGCCTGCCTATCCCAGAATCCCCCGGAGGATCCAGCACCACCACAATGGTCGAGCACGTGGTCGGCATCCTCAGACAGCGCTGCGAGCCGGTTTTCGTGATGGCCGCCCAAGGGCAACCACTGCCTACGCTGCAGGCCCGCGTCTTACGCGACGAACTGCGGGGGCTGGGGCCGTTGCCGGCGACCGCTCGCGCACTGCGTGCCGCCGCGGAGGCAGGTGCCCGGCTCGCCTTCATCTGCGCCGTCGACATGCCGTTTCTGGCCGTCGAACTCATCGATGATCTCGCCCGTCGGGCCGTTGAGACCGACGCAGAAGTGGTGTTGCCGTGGGATGGACAGGATCACTTCCTGGCCGCGGTGTATCGAACCGATCTCGCCGACCGCGCTGACGCGCTGGTAGCCGCAGGTGAGCGCAAGATGCGCGCCTTGGTCGACGTTTCGGACACTCAGCGGATCGTGATGTCGGATTCCCGCCCGCTGACCAATGTCAACACCGACACCGAGCTGCGCGCACTAGTGCAGCCCGGAGCCTGAGGGCAACCGCGGACCGCCTACCGAGTCGGCGACAGGTTGCGCACACTTCAAATTAGGTCAAACGGGTCGCTCCATAATTTTTGTGTAAAAAATTCAAGCCCGAAGCGCAGGGTAATTCAGCGATCTATTTTTGATACAAAGCTAATTAGCGCCGACCGTTGCCCGTAATGTCGTTTGGGAGATTGCCAAGAATAGGGGCGGCGTGCCTGCCCGATCGTATGTCGTATTGTGTTGACGCAGCGGCGATCTCGGAATCAAGTGATCGCGCGTCGGATGCAGTGAGGGGAAGCACGCTTACTGTCGACGGGGAAATTTGCGGGGCTGCGTGGCAAATTGCCGTGCAGCAAATCCGCTGCAACATCTCGCCTGCGTCAGATCCTCTCGCGGGCCGGGCCGGCGTCCGCAGCCATGGGTGCCGTCCGAACGCCGGCTGACAGCTGAAATACATTGGCGTAGTGTGTAATTCGATGGAAGTAGTTGCGGCATGGGTCTTATGTCAGCTACCCGGGGCGTTGTGTGCCCTTTCTCGCGGTGTTGACAGGGGGTAATCGAAAGACGTTGTCGCCCTGCATCTCTCGATCAGATTCTGGAATCGGTCGCTTTGCCACGGTGTATCGGACGTCAATCCGGAGGAGCTTCCTGTACACTGCGCCAGCTTGCCGTCACTGGGTCTAGTTGAGTACTGGCCGCGACGGCTGATCCGCGCCACCGCAAATACGTGGCCCAGCTCACAATATTGGCGTGATTCGGCTCACTCTTTTTCTATGATCGCGGCAGATGAGCGTTTGCCGAAAAGGCACGGTTGACCTGCGAAGATAATTCCATGATCGCGCTGTAATCGGCCCGTTATCGAACCGAGATATCCATTTTCTGAAGATGACGAAAACGGTCCGGTCTCGTACGGTGCCTGATAGCCCGAACGGGTAACGGAAAAGTAACAAAAATTGAATCCACGGACCCGCGTGTGAGCGGGGCTGCGGACGGCGACAGCCGCCACGCGGCCGGTGGGCAGTAGCCCGCCGGGCAGATCTGGCCCCCGCTGTCGTGCCGGAAAAAGACGGCACGTCCCAGAGCACCTATTCCGCATCCAAAAAGCACCCCAACCCACACCCGTGGGTTTGCTTTGGCGCGCGCGCACCGCGAAAGGAACAACATTGAAGAACGTCCGCAAGACGCTCGTCCTCGCCGCGATCGCAGGAACGCTGGTGAGCCTGCCATCCGCCACCGCCAACGCGGACGCGATGGGCTTTGACCCGAACGTCGCCCCCGTTGGGCCCGCCCCGGACGCGCCGCCGGCTCCTGACGCCCCGGCGCCCGACGCACCCCCCGCTCCGGCGCCGGTTGGCTTCGACCCGAACGTTCCCCCGCCGCCCCCGGTCCCGGACGCTCTGGCGCCGGTCGACGCGCCTCCCGCGCCGGCACCGGTGGGCTTTGACGTCCCGCCTCCCCCGGCCCCGGACGCCCCGCCGCCTCCGCCTCCGGTTCACAAGGCGTACAGCGTGAACTGGGATGCCATCGCGCAGTGCGAGTCGGGTGGAAACTGGGGGATCAGCACCGGTAACGGCTACTCTGGCGGCCTGCAGTTCACGCCGAGCACCTGGCACGCCAACGGTGGCTCGGGTTCCCCGGCCGGCGCTAGCCGTGAGGAGCAGATTTGGGTGGCTGAGAACGTGCTGCACACGCAGGGCATCGGCGCTTGGCCGGTCTGCGGTCGGCGCGGCTGACCATCGGCTGCAGCTGACGGCGTGAGAACCTGACAGCCGTCGTAGGTATTAAGGAATGCCGGGCCTCGAGGCCCGGCATTCCCTATCTGGGGGATCAGCGGGCTTGCCGGCCACGGAAAGTGCCTGATATCCGTCGGGTAGCGTCGGGCCGGTGACCGCAACGCCGCGTGAGTTCGACATCGTGTTGTACGGGGCGACCGGCTTCGTGGGGAGGCTGACCGCTGAATATCTGGCACGGGCCGGAGCGGGCGCGCGGATCGCGCTGGCCGGCAGGTCCACCGAGCGATTGCTCGCCGTTCGCGACACCCTGGCGGAATCCGCGCGGTCCTGGCCGGTTCTGACCGCCGACGCGGCATCGCCGTCGACACTGGATAAGATGGCCGCTCGGACACAAGTCGTCGTCACCACGGTCGGGCCCTACACCCGCTATGGGTTGCCGCTAGTGGCCGCATGCGCCGCAGCGGGCACCGATTACGCCGACCTGACCGGCGAGCCGCCGTTCATCCGCGACAGCATTGACCTGTACCACAAGCAGGCCGCCGACACCGGCGCCCGCATCGTGCATGCCTGCGGATTCGATTCCATCCCTTCGGATCTGAGTGTGTATGCGCTGTACCGGGCGGCTCGAGACGATGGCGCCGGCGAGCTCGTCGACACCAACTTCGTGGTGCGCTCTCTCTCCGGCGGGCTATCCGGCGGCACCATCGCGTCGCTGCTCGAAGTGCTGAGCGCCGCATCCAGCGACCCCGACGTACGCCGCCAGCTTGCCGACCCGTACACGCTGAGCACCGACCGCGGCGCCGAGCCTGAACTCGGCCGCCAGCCCGACTTGCCATGGCGTCGTGGTCGTCAGATTGCACCGGAACTGACCGGTCTCTGGACGGCCGGATTCATGATGGCGCCGGCCAACACGCGAATAGTGCGACGCAGCAACGCATTACTGGGCTGGGCATACGGCCGCCGGTTCCGCTACAGCGAAAGCATGAGCCTCGGGTCCTCGTCACTTGCACCAATGGCATCGGCCGTCGTCAGCGGGGCCGGCAAGGCATCGTTTGAATTGGGCGGCCGCTATTTCCGGCTGCTGCCGCGTCGGCTGGTGGAGCGTGTCGTCCCCAAACCCGGCACCGGCCCGAGTGCGGCGGCTCGGGACCGTGGCTACTACCGGGTTGAGACCTACACCACCACAACCACCGGCGCCCGTTATGTGGCGCGCATGGAGCAGCAGGGGGACCCCGGCTACAAGGCGACCTCGGTGTTGCTGGGGGAGTGTGGCCTTGCGCTGGCGTTCGACCGCGACAAGCTCTCCGACCTGCGCGGCGTGCTCACACCCGCGGCGGCAATGGGTGACGCGTTGTTGGCGCGCTTCCCGGCTGCGGGTGTGTCGCTGCAGACCGAGCGGCTGAGCTGACCGGGGTATCTTGAACCGGCCTGCAGGAGGGCTGTCGTCCGGGACCGCAGGAGTCTAGTGTCGTAATTGACTTGGCTCCACATCTCAGCAACGAAGGTGGGCACACCGATGACCGGTCTTGATGATCTGTACGCCCAGATTCCCACGTCTGAAATCGCAAGCAAGCTCGGCGTTGATGAAGGTGAGGTCGACAGCGCGATTCACACGCTGGTGCCGGTGCTGCTCAGCGGACTGCACCAGACCTCGCAAGATCCCGAGAGCGCCGGGCGGATCCGTGGCCTGCTCGACGCCGGTGGGGGTGTCGACCAGGTTGACGAGAGTGACGGGCAGCAGGCGATCGCGACGATCTTCGGCGGGAATGACACCGACCAGGTCGCAGTGGCGCTGGCCAAGGGAGGGGTCGGCAATCGCGATACGCTCAAGCAGTTGCTCCCGGTCCTGATCCCGATCGTGTTGGCATATATCGGAAAACAGCTGAGCCCCAGTGGTGCGTCGCCGCGAGGTAATGCGCCACAGGAGAGGGAAGCATCCGCCGGTGGCGGCCTGGGTGAAGTCCTGGGCAGCATCCTCGGTGCCGGCTCCGGCGACAAATCCCTTGGCGGCATCCTCGGCAACGTGTTGGGCGGCAAGGGCGGCGCACTCGGCGATATCCTCGGCGGCCTGCTCGGCGGCAAGAAGTAGCCCAGTGCCGCACCCCATCCGGAGTGTTCATTCGCAGTTCTCGGGTGGTTTCGATCGCGTCGAGGGAGGGATGCCCAGGACGAACCAAGATCAATAGGCTCGCGCTCAGCAGGCACAAGCAACGTCCGGCCCTGGCCGGCCGGACTGCGATGACGAAAGAGGTAATGCCATGTCAGACACGCTCACTGAAGGACAGAAGCTTGTGCGCGGGGAATCGCTCGCCTCAAACAATGGGGCCTACACCCTGACCCTGCAAGACGACGGCAACCTGGTGCTGGCCTCCCGCGGCCAGGCCCTGTGGTCCACTTCGACCGACGGCCAGGATGTGGTGCGCGCCGAAATGCAGCGCGACGGCAACTTCGTCCTCTACTCGGCGGACAAACCGGTCTGGCACACCGACACCAAGGGCAAGAAGAACGTCAAGCTCGTGCTTCAAGACGATCGCAACCTAGTGCTCTACGCCGCTGATGGACCGGCCTGGTCGACGCACACCGAGACCGACAACCCGCCGCCACCGGCGGCCGAGGCGGCTGAGGCCGCCGACGAGCCCGTCGAGGAAGCCGCCGCCGAAGTCGTTCCAGAGCCAGAGCCCGCCGCGCGGACCTACACCGTCGTCTCTGGCGACACCTTGTGGGCCATCGCGGAGCACTTCTACGGCGACGGCAACAAGTACCAGGTGATCGCCGATGCCAGCGGCATCTCCAATCCTGACCTGATCCACCCTGGCCAAGTGCTCACCATTCCCTGATCGCCTAACTTCAGACCCCATCACCTGCGGATTTGGGCGCTTACACGCGGGTCAATGACGCTTCCTAGAATTGACCGGTGACCCCCAGCCGCAGCTCTGCCGCCGACCTGCCCAAGTCGTGGGATCCCGGTGCGATGGAGAGCGCGATCTACCAGAAGTGGGTGGATGCGGGCTACTTCACGGCGGACCCGGCCAGCACCAAACCCGCGTACTCGATCGTGCTGCCGCCACCGAACGTGACCGGCAGCCTGCACATGGGCCACGCGCTGGAACACACCATGATGGACGCCCTGACCCGCCGCAAGCGCATGCAGGGTTATGAGGTGCTGTGGCAACCGGGCATGGACCACGCGGGTATCGCGACTCAAAGCGTGGTGGAAAATCAGCTTGCGATCGACGGCAAGACCAAAGAGGACTTCGGCCGCGAGCTGTTCATCGACAAGGTCTGGGATTGGAAGCGTGAGTCTGGCGGTGCCATCGGCGGCCAGATGCGCCGGCTCGGTGACGGGGTGGACTGGAGCCGCGACCGGTTCACCATGGACGAGGGCCTGTCGCGGGCGGTGCGGACCATTTTCAAGAGGCTCTACGACGCCGGGCTGATCTACCAGGCCGAGCGGCTGGTCAACTGGTCACCGGTATTGCAGACCGCGATCTCGGACCTCGAGGTCAACTACCTCGACGTCGAAGGCGAGCTGGTGTCGTTCCGATACGGCTCGCTGGACGACTCGCAACCCCACGTCGTGGTGGCCACCACCCGGATCGAGACAATGCTGGGCGATACCGCGATCGCGGTGCATCCCGACGACGAGCGCTACCGCCACCTGGTCGGTACCAGCCTGACGCACCCTTTCGTGGACCGGCAGCTCGTCGTCGTCGCCGACGAGCATGTGGACCCCGAATTCGGCACCGGCGCCGTCAAAGTCACGCCCGCCCACGACCCTAACGACTTCGAGATCGGGCTGCGGCACCAGTTGCCGATGATCTCGATCTTGGACACCAAGGGACGGATCACCGACACCGGAACGCAATTCGACGGCATGGACCGGTTCCAGGCCCGCGTCGCGGTGCGCGAAGCTCTGGCGGCGCAGGGCCGGATCGTCGAAGAGAAACGCCCCTACCTGCACAGCGTCGGACATTCCGAGCGCAGCGGCGAACCGATCGAACCGCGGCTGTCGCTGCAGTGGTGGGTCCGGGTGGAATCCCTGGCCAAGGCCGCCGGCGATGCGGTGCGCAACGGGGACACCGTGATTCACCCCGCCAGCCTGGAACCGCGCTGGTTCTCCTGGGTCGACGACATGCACGACTGGTGTATCTCGCGGCAGCTGTGGTGGGGCCACCGCATCCCGATCTGGTACGGGCCCAACGGCGAACAGGTGTGCGTCGGTCCGGACGAAACGCCCCCGGAGGGCTGGGAGCAAGACCCCGACGTGCTGGATACCTGGTTCTCCTCTGCGCTGTGGCCCTTCTCCACATTGGGCTGGCCGTCGCAGACCCCGGAGCTGGAAAAGTTCTATCCGACAAGCGTTCTGGTCACCGGCTACGACATCTTGTTCTTCTGGGTCGCCCGGATGATGATGTTCGGCACCTTCGTCGGCGACGACGACGCCATCACGCTCGGCGGCCGCCGCGGCCCACAGGTGCCGTTCACCGATGTCTTCCTGCACGGGCTGATCCGTGACGAATCCGGCCGCAAGATGAGTAAGTCCAAGGGCAACGTCATCGACCCGCTGGACTGGGTGGAGATGTTCGGGGCCGACGCGCTGCGGTTCACGCTGGCCCGCGGCGCCAGTCCCGGTGGTGACCTGACGATCGGTGAGGATCATGTCCGAGCGTCACGCAATTTCTGTACCAAGCTGTTCAATGCCACTCGGTACGCACTGCTCAATGGCGCGCAGGTGGCGTCACTGCCCCCGCAAGCCGAGCTGACCGATGCCGACCGGTGGATCCTGGGACGGCTGGAACAGGTTCGCGCTGAGGTCGATTCGGCCTTCGACAGCTACGAGTTCGGCTGGGCCTGCGAGGCGCTCTACCACTTCGCGTGGGACGAATTCTGCGACTGGTACGTCGAATTGGCCAAGGCACAGCTTGCCGAAGGACTCACGCACACCACCGCCGTGCTGGCCGGGGTACTGGACACGCTGCTGCGGTTGCTGCACCCGGTCATCCCATTTATCACCGAGGCGTTGTGGCAGGCGTTGACCAATCAGGAGTCGCTGGTGATCGCCGACTGGCCGCAACCGTCGGGTGTGGTCCTGGATCCGGTTGCCACGCAGCGAATTAGCGATATGCAGAAGCTGGTCACCGAGGTCCGCCGGTTTCGTAGCGATCAGGGTCTGGCTGACCGGCAGAAAGTGCCGGCCCGGTTGGCCGGTGTCGATGAGTCCGATCTGAGCAGCCAGGTGGCCGCAGTGACGTCGCTGGCGTGGCTCACCGCCCCGGGTCCGGATTTTCGCTCGTCGGTGTCCTTGGAGGTTCGGCTGGGCCCCAACATGAACCGCACCGTCGTCGTCGAACTCGACACCTCGGGCACCATCGACGTCGCCGCCGAGCGCCGCCGCCTGGAAAAGGATCTGGCCGCAGCGCAAAAGGAACTGGCATCGACCGCGGCCAAATTGGCCAACGCGGACTTTCTGGCCAAGGCGCCGGAGGCCGTCGTCGGCAAGATCCGCGACCGTCAGCGCGTGGCCCAGGAGGAAACCGACCGGATCAACGCGAGGCTGGCCGGGTTGCAATGAGTGCTCAATGAACGAGCCGCCCGAGTGGTCGCAGTGGCCCGAGCGCCGTCAGGCTACCGACGCGGCTCCCACACCGGACGAGATCGCGTCCCTATTGCAGGTCGAGCACCTGCTGGATCAACGCTGGCCGGAGACCCGCATCGAGCCGAGCCTGACCCGGATCAACGCATTGATGGACCTGCTCGGCTCGCCGCAACTCGGCTACCCGTCGATCCACATCGCGGGCACCAACGGGAAGACCTCGGTGGCGCGGATGGTCGACGCGCTGCTGACCGCGCTGCACCGGCGCACCGGCCGAACCACCAGCCCGCACCTGCAATCGGCGGTCGAACGCATCGCGATCGATTCAAAACCGATCAGCCCGGCCCAGTACGTGGCGACGTACCGGGAGATCGAGCCGTTCGTGGAGATGATCGATGAACAGTCGCAGTCCGCCGGCGGGCCGGCGATGAGCAAGTTCGAGGTTCTCACCGGCATGGCGTTCGCGGCGTTCGCCGATGCGCCCGTCGACGTCGCTGTGGTCGAGGTAGGCATGGGCGGTCGTTGGGATGCCACCAACGTGATCAATGCGCCGGTGGCAGTCATCACCCCGATCAGCGTTGATCACGTCGAATATCTCGGTGACGACATCGCCGGGATCGCCGGCGAGAAGGCAGGCATCATCACCCGGGCCGCCGACGGTTCGCCGGATACCGTCGCGGTCATCGCCCGTCAGGTGCCGGAGGCGATGGAAGTGCTGTTGGCCCAATGCGTGCGTGCCGACGCCGCGGTCGCCCGCGAGGATTCAGAGTTCGCGGTTTTGGGCCGTCAGGTCGCGATCGGTGGACAGGTGCTGCAGCTGCAGGGTCTTGGCGGGGTTTATTCCGACGTCTACCTGCCGCTGCATGGCGAACACCAGGCGCACAACGCGGTGGTGGCTCTTGCGGCGGTCGAGGCCTTTTTCGGCGCCGGCGTGCAGCGTCGGCTCGACGTCGAGGCCGTCCGGGCCGGTTTCGCTGCCGTCACCAGCCCCGGCCGGCTGGAGCGCATGCGCAGCGCACCCACGGTATTCATCGACGCCGCGCACAATCCGGCCGGTGCGGCCGCGCTGGCGCAGGCGCTGGCCGACGAATTCGACTTCCGATTCCTGGTCGGCGTGCTCAGCGTGCTGGCCGACAAGGACGTAAACGGCATCCTCGAAGCGCTGGAGCCGGTGTTCGATTCCGTCGTGGTAACCCACAACGGGTCGCCCCGGGCACTGGATGTCGAGTCGCTGGCATTGGCGGCGAATGAGCGGTTCGGACCCGACCGGGTGACGACCGCCGAGAACCTGCGCGACGCCATCGCCACCGCGACAAAGCTGGTTGACGACGCTGCTGCCGTTGGGGAACCCGAGGGGGTGGGGGTACCGCCCGCTTGCGGGGGAGCTTTCTCCGGCACTGGGATCGTCATCACCGGCTCGGTTGTCACCGCCGGGGCGGCGCGGACCCTGTTCGGTCGTGATCCGGAATGACCCACCCGGACTCGTCCGAGAGCCCCGAGGACCAGGCCCCGACACCGCCGGCGGACCCGTGGAAAAGCTTCAGTGCGGTGATGGCCGCGACGCTGATTCTGGAGGCGATCGTGGTGCTGCTGGCGATACCGGTGGTGGGCGCGGTCGGCGGCGGCCTGAGCGCGGCATCGCTGGCCTATCTGATCGGCCTGGCCGCGCTGCTGATCCTGCTTGTCGGGCTGCAGCGCAGACCCTGGGCGATCTGGGTCAACTTGGGCATCCAAGTGGTCCTTCTCGCCGGCTTCGCGGTGTACCCGGGTGTGGGATTCATCGGGCTGCTGTTCACCGGGGTGTGGGCCCTGATCGCCTACTTCCGTGCCGAGGTCCGGCGGCGCCAGCAATACCGACAGTCGCCGCCGGGCTGATTGCCGGTTGTTTCTGTACGCTGTCCGCCGTGACCGAACGGACCCTGGTATTGATCAAGCCGGACGGCGTCCAGCGGCAGCTGATAGGCGAGGTAATCAGCCGCATCGAGCGAAAAGGCCTCACCATCGCGGCGCTGGAGCTCCGTCACGTCAGCCAAGAGCTGGCCAGCCAGCATTACGCGGAACACGAAGGCAAACCATTCTTCGGATCGTTGCTGGAGTTCATCACCTCGGGGCCGGTGGTGGCGGCAATTGTGGAGGGACCGCGAGCGATCGCGGCGTTTCGGCAGCTCGCGGGCGGCACCGACCCGGTGGAGCAGGCCACGCCCGGCACAATTCGCGGTGATTTTGGGCTTCAGACGCAGTTCAACTTGGTGCACGGGTCCGATTCGGCCGATTCGGCGAAGCGCGAGATCGCGCTCTGGTTTCCCGGCGTTTAGTGCCGCGGCCCCGAGCGCTTTGCGAAGTTCCAGATCAGGTGCGAGTGGCCCCGCGAAGTGATGTGGGATACTTACAGCGGGTGAACGTCGCCGGACCGGTGCCAGACACCCGAATGAAGACTTAGACAAGCGCGGCCATCGCCACCCCGCGGTGTTGCGCGGCATGTCAGGCCGTCATTCCAGCACGGCGCCGAGTGAGTTCTACCTGAGCCGCTCGGGGCGAGACCATCACAAGCCCGGGAGAAGTGACCCGGGCCCATAGCGAAGCCCTCGCGTGGCCGCGTCGAAAGGACGCGCCCGGGGGCTTGAGGAGAATACGTGGTAAACGGTGCACCGCCTTCAGACGCATCACAAGAGCCGACCCAGCACGAGGAACTGCCGGACCGCCTAAGAGTCCATTCGCTGGCGCGAACGCTGGGAACCACCAGCCAGCGGGTGCTGGACGCGCTCAGCGCGCTCGACGGACGGATCCGCAGCGCACATTCCAGCGTGGACCGCGACGACGCGGTCCGGGTACGCGATCTGCTGGCCGCCCGGCCGCTCGAACACACGGAGAGCGCTGCGGTCATCGAGCCTGTCGTGGCCACCAACAGCACCGACGCCGCCGCACTCGACGAACCCGAATCCCGGTTGATGCTGGAGACCGCGATCGAGCGTCCGCACTACATGCCGCTGTTCGTCGCGCCGCAGCCGATAGGGACAGACGACGACGTTGACGACTCCGATGACTCCGACACCGACGACGACGAGGAGCAGACCGACCGACCGGCCAACCGGCGGCGGCGTCGTGGCCGTCGGGGTCGTGGCCGCGGACGCGGTGAGCAGGGCGGATCCGACAGCCAGGGTGAGGCCGGTGACGATGACGGCGAGGCGCAGCAGCGGGCCCAAAATGCAGCCGACGCGTCCGACTCGGAGGACGCCGACGGCCAAGATTCAGAAGACTCCGACGACGCTGACGCCGGTGACGTCGAGGACGGTACGTCGGAGGTGGGCAATCGGCGCCGCCGCCGACGCCGGCGGCGTAAGTCGGGATCGGGCGACGACAACGACGAGGGTCCGGCGCCCGACGATCCGCCGAACACCGTGGTACACGAGCGGACGCCACGCGCCGGCAAGAACGGTGCCCCTGACGATGCTGGGAACGGCACAGCCAGCGCCGAGATCAAGGGCATCGACGGCTCGACTCGGCTGGAAGCCAAGCGACAACGGCGCCGAGACGGACGCGACGCCGGACGGCGCCGCCCACCGGTGCTGACCGAGGCCGAGTTCCTGGCACGCCGCGAGGCCGTCGAACGGGTAATGGTGGTGCGCGACAGGGTCCGCACCGAGCCACCACAGCCGGGCGTGCGGTACACCCAGATCGCGGTGCTCGAAGACGGTATCGTCGTCGAGCATTTCGTCACGTCGGCGGCTTCCGCTTCCCTGGTGGGCAACATCTACCTCGGGATCGTGCAGAACGTGCTGCCGTCGATGGAGGCGGCCTTCGTCGACATCGGTCGCGGTCGCAACGGCGTGCTCTACGCCGGAGAAGTTAATTGGGAAGCAGCGGGACTGGGCGGGTCTGACCGCAAGATCGAACAGGCCCTCAAACCCGGCGACTATGTCGTGGTTCAGGTCAGCAAGGATCCGGTGGGACACAAGGGCGCTCGGCTGACCACGCAGGTGTCTTTGGCCGGTCGCTATCTGGTGTACGTGCCGGGCGCGTCGTCGACCGGGATCAGCCGCAAGCTGCCTGACACCGAACGCCAGCGGCTCAAGGAGATCCTGCGTGAGGTGGTGCCGTCCGACGCCGGGGTGATCATCCGCACCGCATCCGAGGGAGTCAAAGAGGACGACATCCGCGCAGACGTCACCCGCCTACAGGACCGCTGGGAGCAAATCGAGGCCAAGGCGACCGAGACCAAGGAGAAGGCCGCAGGCGCCGCGGTTGCGCTCTACGAAGAACCCGACGTGTTGGTCAAGGTCATCCGTGACTTGTTCAACGAGGACTTCGCCGGCCTCATCGTGTCCGGCGACGAGGCTTGGACCACGATCAACGAGTACGTGAATTCCGTTGCTCCCGAACTAGTTTCGAAGCTGACAAAGTACGAACCCGCCACCAGCGACGGGCCGGACATATTCGCGGTGCATCGCATCGATGAGCAGTTGGCAAAGGCGATGGACCGCAAGGTGTGGCTGCCATCGGGCGGCACACTGGTGATCGACCGGACTGAGGCGATGACGGTGATCGACGTCAACACCGGCAAGTTCACCGGGTTCGGAGGCAACCTCGAGCAGACGGTGACCAAGAACAACCTCGAGGCGGCCGAGGAGATCGTTCGCCAGCTGCGGCTGCGCGACATCGGCGGCATCGTGGTCATCGACTTCATCGACATGGTGTTGGAGTCCAACCGCGACTTGGTGTTGCGCCGGCTGACCGAGGCGCTGGCCCGCGACCGCACCCGCCACCAGGTGTCGGAGGTGACTTCACTAGGGCTGGTGCAACTGACCCGCAAGCGGTTGGGAACCGGGCTGATCGAGGCGTTCTCGACATCGTGCCCAAACTGTGGCGGTCGCGGGATCTTGCTGCACGCTGACCCGGTCGATTCGGCACCGGCCAACGGGCGCAAGTCTGAAGCCGGCGGTCGGCGCGGCAGGCGATCGAAGAAGAGCCGATCCGAAGAGCCCACGGTGGCCAAGGTGCCCGTTCACGCTCCCGGCGAGCATCCGATGTTCAAGGCGATGGCGGCGGGGTCGTCCTCGCTGGCCGGCCGCGGTGACGACGAATCCAGCGAGTCCGGTGAGGAACTCAACGGGGAGATCGAAGAGCGGACCGACGAGCAGGGTCCTGCTGACCTGGAAGACCTTGACCAGGATGAATTCGAAGAGACCCAAGAAGAGGACACCGAAGACGAAGACGAGCTCGACGACGAGGACCTCGATGACGACGAGGACCTTGACGACGACGACGAGCTCGACCTAGACGACGACCTGGACGTCGAGGATTCCGACTCGGATGACGAAGACGCCGACACAGAGGCCGATACCGACAGCGCAACGGGCTCCGACGGCTCCGCTGGCCGCGGTGACACCGCGTTGGTTCTCCCCCGCAAGCGGGTGGGGGTACTCCCCCGCGAGCGGGAGGTGCCCCCACCCTCTGGGGGCGTGCCCCCAGGACGTCCGCGCCGCCGGCGCGCGGCGGGCAGGCCGGCCGGCCCGCCGATCCACGTGGACTGACCTGCTGCCCTGTGCAGCACCGGTTAAGCAGATGTTGGAGCCGGTTTGACCCTGTAGCCGCTGGTCAAGTACCCTTGGACAGTTGTCGTCAGGCCAGGCGATTACTTTGGCCGGCGACAGCGGGCCTGCCGGGCAATCGGCGCAGACCCGCACCCCAGACCCACCACGCACACCGCCGGTGGTACGCGCGCGAGGCGCCGAGCAGCGGCTAAGCAGAGGTTAGAAGAAAGAGGCAAGAGCAACGATGGCGACCTACGCAATCGTCAAGACCGGCGGCAAGCAGTACAAGGTCGCCGTCGGAGACGTGGTCAAGGTCGAGAAGCTCGACTCCGAGCCTGGAGCCAAGGTGTCGCTGCCGGTCGCGCTGGTCGTCGACGGAGCCACCGTCACCACCGACGCCGCGGCGCTGGCCAAGGTCGCGGTGACCGGCGAGGTGCTCGAGCACACCAAGGGCCCCAAGATCCGTATCCACAAGTTCAAGAACAAGACCGGCTACCACAAGCGTCAGGGACACCGTCAGCAGCTGACGGTCCTGAAGGTCACCGGGATCAAGTAGCGGAGGCGACAGACATGGCACACAAGAAGGGCGCTTCCAGCTCGCGCAACGGCCGCGATTCCGCCGCCCAGCGGCTGGGCGTCAAGCGGTTCGGCGGCCAGGTCGTCAAGGCCGGCGAAATCCTGGTCCGCCAGCGTGGCACCAAATTCCATCCTGGCTCAGGCGTCGGGCGCGGCGGCGACGACACGTTGTTCGCCAAGGAAGCCGGAGCCGTCGAGTTCGGCCTCAAGCGCGGACGCAAGACCGTCAGCATCGTCGCGGCCGCACAGACCACCGACTGAGCGTCGCCGATGCGCGGCGCGCATCGGCGCCGGTCGGTAGGTGAGAGGACCCTCGATGCCTCGGTTTGTCGATCGCGTCGTCATCCACACGCGGGCGGGTTCGGGCGGTAACGGCTGCGCGTCGGTCCATCGCGAGAAATTCAAGCCGCTGGGCGGCCCCGATGGCGGTAACGGTGGCCGCGGCGGCAGCATCATCTTCGTCGTCGACCCGCAGGTCCACACCTTGCTGGACTTTCATTTCCGTCCACACCTCACCGCACCGTCAGGCAAGCAGGGGATGGGCAACAACCGCGACGGTGCCGCCGGCGCGGACCTGGAAGTGAAAGTCCCCGACGGCACCGTCGTACTGGACGAAAACGGCCGGCTGCTGGCTGACCTGGTGGGCGCGGGCACCCGCTTTGAAGCCGCCGCCGGTGGCCGCGGCGGGCTGGGCAACGCCGCACTCGCATCGCGCGCCCGCAAGGCCCCCGGCTTCGCACTGCTCGGCGAGCCGGGTCAATCCCGCGACCTCACACTCGAGCTCAAGACCGTCGCCGATGTCGGCCTGGTCGGGTTCCCCTCCGCCGGAAAGTCCTCGTTGGTGTCCGTGATTTCGGCGGCTAAGCCGAAGGTCGCCGACTACCCGTTCACCACACTGGTCCCCAATCTCGGTGTGGTCTCGGCCGGCGAGCACGCATTCACCGTCGCAGACGTGCCCGGTCTGATCCCGGGCGCATCCCAGGGCCGCGGTCTGGGCCTGGATTTCTTGCGGCACATCGAGCGGTGCGCCGTGCTGGTGCATGTCGTCGATTGCGCCACCTCGGAACCCGGCCGCGACCCGATCTCCGATATCGACGCGCTGGAAGCCGAACTCGCCGCGTATACGCCGACACTGCAAGGGGATGCGGCTTTGGGCGACCTCGCCGAGCGGCCCCGGGCGGTGGTGCTCAACAAGATCGACGTGCCGGAGGCTCGTGAGCTCGCCGAATTCGTCCGCGACGAGATCGCCGAGCGTGGCTGGCCGGTGTTCTGCGTGTCGACGGTCACCCGAGAAGGACTGCAGCCGTTGATCTTTGGGCTATGGCAGATGATCTCGGCCTACCATGCCGCGCGGCCGCAAACCGTGCCGCGGCGGCCGGTGATTCGCCCGGTGCCCGTCGACGACAGCGGCTTCACCGTCGAGCCCGACCCGCAGCAGCCGGGCGGCTTCGTCGTCAGCGGCGCGCGCCCCGAGCGATGGATCGGCCAGACCAACTTCGACAACGACGAAGCCGTGGGCTATCTCGCCGACCGCCTGGCGCGTCTGGGTGTCGAAGACGAACTGTTGCGGCTGGGTGCGCAACCGGGGTGCGCAGTGACTATCGGGGACGTGACGTTCGACTGGGAGCCGCAAACGCCCGCAGGACATCAGGTCGCGATGTCGGGCCGGGGCACCGATGCGCGGCTGGAGCGCAGCGAGCGCGTGAGTGCCGCCGAGCGCAAGGCCGCCCGGCGTCAGCGCCGCGAACACGGTGACGACTCGTGACCAAACACCGCGAAGCCATCCGCACCGCGCGCAGTCTTGTGGTCAAGGTCGGGACCAACGCCCTGACCACACCGTCCGGGGTGTTCGACGCCAGTCGGCTGGCCGGACTAGCCGACGCGATAGAGGCGCGGATGAAGGCGGGCACCGACGTCGTCATCGTGTCTTCGGGCGCCATCGCCGCCGGCATCGAACCGCTCGGATTGTCCCGCCGCCCAAAAGATCTGGCGACCAAGCAGGCTGCGGCCAGCGTCGGGCAGGTCGCACTGGTGAATTCATGGAGTGCGGCGTTCGCCCGCTACGGTCGCACGGTTGGGCAGGTGCTGCTGAGCGCGCACGATATTTCCATGCGCGCGCAGCACACCAACGCCCAGCGCACCCTGGACCGGCTGCGGGCGTTGCATGCGGTGGCGATCGTCAACGAAAACGACACGGTGGCCACCAACGAGATCCGGTTCGGCGACAACGATCGCCTTTCGGCGCTGGTCGCCCACCTGGTCGGCGCCGAGGCTCTAGTGCTGCTCTCCGACATCGACGGGCTCTACGACTCCGATCCCCGAAAAACGAAAGCGGCGCGGCTCATTCCTGAGGTGTCCGGCTCGGCGGATCTGGACGGTGTGGTCGCCGGCCCGGGCAGCGACTTGGGTACTGGCGGCATGGCGTCGAAGATGTCGTCGGCACTGCTGGCCGCCGACGCCGGGGTCCCGGTGCTGCTGGCGGCGGCGGCCGACGCCGCGACCGCGCTCACCGACGCCTCAACCGGCACTGTGTTTGCCGCGCGGCCCAATCGGATGTCGGCGCGCCGGTTCTGGGTGCGTTATGCCGCCGAGGCGGCCGGCTCGCTGACTCTTGACGAGGGCGCGGTGCGCGCCGTGGTGGCCCAACGCCGCTCGCTGCTGGCCGCGGGTATCACCGCGGTGTCGGGCCGGTTCCATGGCGGAGATGTCGTCGAATTGCGCGGACCGGACGCGACCATGGTGGCCCGTGGTGTGGTTGCTTACGACGCGGCCGAACTCGCCACCATGATGGGCCGGTCGACCTCCGAACTGCCCGGCGAGCTGCGCCGGCCCGCGGTGCACGCCGACGACCTGGTTGCGGTCGGTTAGCGCACACCCGCCGATGCTGCTTTGAGATACATTGCACCCCAAACGATTTCGGCGAGCGTGGCAGCCAGCTCCGTGTCGTAGTCGGGTGGCTGTGCCGGTAGGTTCTGCTGGCAAGCCCGCTCGACCATCCAGGTCAGCGCACTGGCAGTGGTGGCCGCGGGCAGCTCACGACGGATTGAGCCGTCGGCCTGGCCGTCCTCGATGACACGGGTCAACCGCTGCGAGATAGCGGTCAGCAATTCGCGATAGGTCTGTGCCGTCAGTGGGTCGTAGGCAGCCATCTCGTTGAGGGCGACGAGCACCGCTTGATGACGCCGAAAGCTTTCGATGATGCCGGCCATCGCTGCGCGGACGTCATCTGGATTGTGCCTCCAGGCCACCCCCCACCAGCGTTCGGCACCGCTAGCGAGATCGCCGAACACCTGCCGGGCCAGTCGGCGAAGCAGATGACCCTTGTCTTCGAAATAGATATAAAAGCTGGCGCGTGAAATACCCGCCTCGGTAGACAGCCGATCCACGCTGAGTTCGGTGAAGCTGGCGCCCTCGCGCATCAGCCGCTCGGTGGCATCCAGCAGCCGGCGCTCCATCTGCTCTCGCCGCTGCTCGCGATTGGCCTGCGGTTTCCGGGTGACCGACGGCATGCGCAGAGCATAGCTGACTGCTTGACGTATTGACTAGACACTTTGTCTAGGCATATCGTCGGTTCGAGTCTGTGACGGGGGTCATTAGCGACGGAGGACCAACTATGACAGTGATGACACGGATGTCTGGCAGTAGCCGCGCCTACGACACGATCGATCTGTCCTCGCGCGCGTTTTGGTCCACGACTGCGGCGGAGCGGGAACGCTCCTTCGCGGTGCTGCGCGCCGAGCGCCCGGTGAGCTGGCATCCTCCGGTCGAAGACGCCCTGATGCAGGACCCCGACGACCGCGGGTATTGGGCGATCACCCGACGCACTGACATCATCACGGTCAGTCGCACCAATGAGGTGTTCCTGTCCGGCAAGGGTGTGATTTTCGAAAACGTTCCCGAGGAACTACTCGAAGCGTCGCAGTCCTTCCTGGCGATGGACCCACCGCGACACGCCAAGCTGCGCAAGCTCGTCAGCGCCGCGTTCACCCCGCGGCAGGTCAGGCGCATCGAGGACTCGATCAAGACGAACGCCAAGACCATCGTCGAAGAGCTACGGGCGGCCGGCAGCGGTGTCGATTTCGTCGACCACTGCGCCAAGCAACTGCCCATCCGCACGCTGTCGGACATGGTGGGTATTCCGGAATCCGAGCGTCAGCACGTGGCGCACGCCGCCGATGCGCTGGTGTCCTGGGCCGACCCCGTTTACCTCGACGGTCGCAACCCGCTGGAGGTCTTGGTCGAGAACCAGATGTACCTCCACCAAGTCGCTGGCACGTTGGCTGCCGAGCGCCGCGAGCGCCCTGGCGATGACTTGTTCAGCAGCCTGGTGAACGCCGAGGTGGACGGCGACCGGCTCACCGACGCCGATGTGGCCGCGTTCTTCGTGTTGCTGTCCGTGGCCGCCAACGACACCACCCGTCAGACCACCAGCCACGCGATGAAGGCGCTTACCGACTTTCCCGGTGAGAGGGCATGGCTGCTAGCGGCTTTGGAGGACCGCATCGGCACGGCGGTCGAGGAGTTCATCCGATGGGCCTCGCCGGTGATGACCTTCCGTCGAACGGCCGCAACGGATTTCGAGCTAGGCGGCCAGAGGATTCTGGCGGGGGAGAAGGTGGTGATGTTCTATCCGTCGGGCAACTGGGATACCGAGGTGTTCGACCATCCGGAGCGTTTCGACCTGAGCCGCAACCCCAACCCACACGTCGGCTTCGGTGGCGGCGGAGTGCACTTCTGCCTGGGAGCCCATGTGGCCCGGGCACAGCTGCGCGCCATCTTCGGCGAGCTGCTCCGGCAGGTGCCGGATATCCGGGCGGGCGATCCGGCGTACGTGCCGGGTAACTTCATCCACGCCATCCGCAGCATGCCCTGCACCTTCTAGGCGGGGCTATCGGCGCCGGCACCTGCCAGCTCGGAGGCCAGCAGCGTCAGCAATTCCGAGCACCCGCCGTCGACCTTGACGGCGGCCAGGTCATCGCCGCGGGTGCGGCCACGGTTGACGATAGCGACCGGGATGGAAAGCGCGGCGGCATGACGCACGAACCGGTAGCCGGAGAACACGGTCAGCGACGAGCCCGCGACCAGCAGCGCATCGGCTTGATCTACCAGTGAATATGCCTGGGCCACAGTCGACTTGGCCACACCTTCGCCGAAGTAGACGATATCGGGCTTAAGCATTCCGGCGCAGCGCGGACAGTCGAGATAGCGGAACGACGTGGTATCGCCGACAACGGCATCAGCGTCGGGAGCCACCGCCAGCCCGCCGACAGCCTCGGCGCGCTCGATGAATCCCGGGTTGAGCGCCTCGAGCTGTTCGGCCAGCGCGACACGGCTCATGGTGTAGCCGCAGCCCAGGCAGATCACCTGCGCGTAGGTGCCGTGCAGATTGACGACGTTTGCACTGCCGGCCTTGGTGTGCAGCAGGTCGACGTTCTGGGTGATCACGCCACTCACCACCCCGGCGCGCTCAAGCGCGGCTAACGCCCGGTGCCCGGCGTTGGGCAGGGTGTCGTCCATGTGCCGCCAGCCGACGTGGTTGCGCGCCCAATACCGCTGCCGGAACGCCGGATCCGAGGTGAACTGACGGATGGTCATGGGATTGCTCGGCGGCGAATCCGGGCCCCGATAGTCGGGAATGCCCGAGTCGGTGGAAATCCCCGCACCCGTCAGCACCGCGACCCGGCGACCGGTCAGCAGCGCGACCAGCTCCGGCGATTCTGCGCAGCGGGCGGTCACCTATCCGAGAGTACGGGCCCGTTCGGCGACGACGCGGGCCCGGAGGGCCTGTGGGGTCCCCCCGCTTGCGGGGGAGTGGGGGTACCACCCGCTTACGGATCAAGGCGAGCAATCAGACGCCGCAGGAACCCCCAGAATCGCCGTCAGAATGGCGTGCTACCGCACCCGGGTGGCGAACCGTTTGTCCATCTCGTCAGCGAGTACCCCGCCAAGAAAGAGTTCAGGGTTGTAAAACTCGTAGGTGCGCGCGGCCACCTCGATAGCGGAGATGTCGATCTGTGGAATGCCTGACCCACGGATGGTGGCAATAGAACTCGCCCACACCACACGCGGAATCCCGGCACAAGCCAGGGCGCCACAACACATCGCACACGGCTCGCCCGTCGAATAAAGGGTTGCGCGGTCCCACCCCACGTCCCCGTGGCGGGTCACATAGTCGTTGATCGCCACAACCTCACCGTGGAACACCGGGTTTTCCAAACTTCGGTTCACGCCCTGTCCGAGCACCTCACCAGTTTTATGGTCCACGATCACCGCGCCGAACGGGTAAGACGGATTGCCGTTGGACACATCGATCGCCAGTCGCATGAACTGCTCATGTGTGTGCAGGTCCTCGACGCTGGGTGCGGCCGCCAACAACCGGCGCGCGATCTGCTGGGCCTGGGGATCGCCGTCGAACAGGTACGGCAGCCTGATCGATCCGGAGGCGTCCGAACTCGTTGTACCTGAATGATGTCCCGCGCCGGGCTTGCCCCCGGAGCAGGCCGCGACACTCACTCCCGCCGCAGCGACGCCCGCCAGTCGCAGAATGTGTCGTCGTGTCGTTATCCGAGCTGTGGTCATTCAACTCTCGTGCTATCTGCTCACGGGGCTCAGCCCAGGGCCGTTGGTCTCATGGGTCGCTGGATCGCGTGGCCATTCATCGCTGCAGATTACTTCGCTGGGAAGCCCCCGGGCTTGGTTGCCAGCTCGGCGGCATCGAGACGACCGAGCAGATACGCCAGCGCCGTCTAATAAAACGCGCTGTGGCGGACCTTGGTCGTTGACATAAACCACGTCGACGTCGTCGGATTCACGCGCGCGTCGGACAAGATCGGCCTTTGCGACATTGGGTATCAGTACTTCGGCGTCGGAATGCTGATAACTGTTCATCATGTCGACCACCAGAACGGCAGTGTCGCTCATGCTGATGTGATACCCGGCGGCTCGGCGTTGACACTGGTCGGGCGACAATGGAAGGGCGATGGACTTCTACAACAGCTACAGCCAGGGTTTTGTCCGCGTCGCCGCATGCACGCACCACACCACGATCGGCGATCCGGCGGCCAATGCTGCGTCGGTCTTGCAGTTGGCCCGCGAGTGCCACGACGACGGCGTCGCCGTGGCCGTCTTCCCAGAGCTGACGCTGTCCGGGTACTCCATCGAGGACATCGTGCTGCAAGATCTCTTGCTCGACGACGTCGACGCCGCCGTCGGGGACGTCGTCGCGTCCTCGACCGACCTGTTACCGGTTTTGGTCATCGGCGCCCCGCTGCGCTACCGGCAGCGCATCTACAACACCGCAGTAGTCATCCACCGCGGCGCCGTGCTCGGTGTGGCGCCTAAGTCGTACCTACCCACCTACCGGGAGTTCTACGAGCGCCGCCAAATCGCACCCGGAGACGACGAGCACGGCACCATCCGCATCGGCGACATCCAGGCCCCGTTCGGTCCCGATCTCCTGTTCGCCGCATCCGACCTGCCCGACTTCGTGCTGCACGTCGAAATCTGCGAGGACATGTTCGTGCCGATTCCGCCCAGTGCCGAAGCGGCGTTGGCAGGTGCCACGGTGCTGGCGAACCTGTCCGGTAGCCCGATCACGATCGGCCGCGCCGAGGACCGTTGCCTGCTGGCCCGCTCGGCGTCGTCACGGTGCCTGGCCGCCTACATCTACGCCGCCGCCGGGGAGGGCGAATCGACAACAGACCTGGCCTGGGACGGCCAGACCATGATCTGGGAGAACGGGGTGCTGCTCGCCCAATCTGAGCGCTTCCCCAAAGGACAGCGACGGTCGGTCGCCGACGTCGACACCGGGCTGCTCCGCTCAGAACGGCTGCGGATGGGGACCTTCGACGATAACCGGCGTCACCACCGGACTTCGGCGGAGTCGTTCCGGCGCATCGAGTTCCGGCTGGATCCACCGGCCGGCGACATCGGACTGCGACGGGAGGTTGAGCGGTTTCCGTTCGTCCCGGCCGATCCGCAACGCCTGCAACAGGATTGCTATGAGGCCTACAACATCCAGGTCTCCGGGCTCGAACAGCGGTTGCGTGCCTTGAACTACCCGAAGGTCGTCATCGGGATTTCCGGCGGGCTGGACTCGACACACGCGCTGATCGTCGCCGCACGCGCAATGGACCGCGAAGGCCAGCCGCGTAGCAACATTCTGGCGTTCACGCTGCCCGGATTCGCGACGGGACATCGCACCAAACGCAATGCGATCGAGCTTTGCCGCGCACTTGGTGTCACCTTGTCCGAAATCGACATCCGCGACACCGCAGAGCTGATGCTCAAGGAGATCGATCATCCGTTCTCCCGCGGGGAGAAGGTCTACGACGTCACCTTCGAGAACGTCCAAGCCGGCCTGCGCACCGACTATCTTTTCCGGCTGGCCAACCAGCGCGGCGGCATCGTGCTGGGTACCGGTGACCTCTCCGAGCTGGGGTTGGGCTGGTCGACATACGGTGTCGGCGACCAGATGTCGCACTACAACGTCAACGCCGGTGTGCCCAAGACGTTGATCCAGCATCTGATCCGCTGGGTCATCTCGTCTGGGCAATTCGAGTCGCAAGTGGGCGAAGTGCTGCAGTCGGTGCTCGACACCGAGATCACTCCGGAACTCATTCCAAGCGGTGAGCAGGAAGAGCTGCAGAGCAGTGAGGCGAAGGTCGGACCGTTTGCTCTGCAAGACTTTTCACTGTTCTATGTCCTGCGCTACGGATTCCGGCCGTCGAAGATCGCGTTCCTGGCCTGGCATGCGTGGAGCGACCCCGAGCATGGCAACTGGCCGCCGGGATTCCCCGAGGGCAAACGACCGTCTTACTCGCTCAAGGAGATTCGGCACTGGCTGCAGGTCTTCGTGCAGCGGTTCTACTCGTTCAGTCAATTCAAACGCTCGGCATTGCCCAACGGTCCCAAGGTGTCCCACGGCGGTGCGTTGTCGCCGCGCGGGGATTGGCGCGCCCCGTCGGATATGTCCGCGCGCATCTGGCTCGACGAGATCGAACGCGAGGTGCCCGAGGAGTAGCACTCGATCAGCAGGTCCGCTCGTAGGTGCCCGTCAGCACGCCCCGGGCCAGCACATGTCCGCTCATCACGGCCAACAGAGCCTTGACCGTCGCGACGGTGTCCGCAATGGGTTGGTCGATCGCGAACACCTGAAATTGGTAGTGGTGCGGCCCGTGGCCGGGGATCGGGCGCGGGCCTGCGTAGCAGCGATGTCCCAAGCTGCCTGGGATGAAGCGCATTCCCGCGGTGCCGGGCTGCAACGAACCCGCAGCGACGCCGTCAAGCGTCGGTTCGATCACCGCGATCGTGTGCAGCAGCGGGCGGGGCAGCGGAACGTCGACGTCATCGATGATGAGCACCACCTCCCGGGTGCCGGGTGGCAGCCCGTCCCAGCGCAACGGCGGCGATGTATTGTCGCCGAAGCCATTTCTCGCGCTGGACGGCGGCATCGCGCCACCGTCGGTGAACGCCGAGCTAGTGACCGTGATGGATTCGGGAGCATCAAAACCGCTGCCAGCCAAGAGGCTACGCTGCGCGCCAGCGCGAACACCACGGAGAAGCCTTCCCAGCAGCGCCATCAGGCGCCGCTCCCGGCACCGCGCATCGCGACCGCGCTCGAGCGCAGCAGGTCGCCGAGTTCGGCCGGCAGATAACCCTGCGCTGCCAGTCGCGGCAAGACGCCGCCGCTTTCGATGATGTCGAGGATCAGGTCGGGCAGTTTGGGAACCGTACCCGAGGCCCCCGTGGTCTCGTTTCGCCAAGTGCCCGCGGTCAGATCGAAGGTTCCGGTATCACCCTCGGCGAACACGGCGGTGGCGTTGGGCACAGTCATCGCCGGCAGGCCGGCATTTACGGCATTGCGGAAAAACAATGAGTTGAACTCCTCGGCGACGAGTCCGGCTACGCCGAGCTCGATGAACAGCACTGCTACCGGGCGCGACGATCCGAGCCCGAAGTTCTTGCCGGCCAGCACGATGTCACCCGGGGACACCTGATCGGTCCAGCCGGGGCGGACCTCATAGAAGATGTGTTTGGCCGCCTCTGGCGGGTCCATCTTCATCGCAAAGGCCGGGTACATGGCGTCGGTGTTGAGGTTGTCGCCGAACACCCACACCTTGCCCGTGAAGGTAACCGTCACGCCGTCACACTCCTTGGGTCGGTGATGTATCCGGTGATCGCAGACGCGGCGACGGTGGCCGGTGACGCCATGAAAATCTCCGCGTCGGTGCTGCCCATGCGTCCGGTGAAGTTGCGGGTGCTCGACGTGATGCATACCTCGCCGGGCCCGACCACCCCCATGTGGTAGCCGAAGCAAGCGCCGCAGGTGGAGTTGGTGATGACCGCACCCGCGTCCGCGAGGTCCTGCAGGTACCCCAGCCGCATGGCTGTCCGGTATACCGCCTGTGAGGCGGGCGTGACCAGCAGCCGCACCCCGGGGGCTACGGTCTTGCCGCGCAGCACTTCTGCGGCGATCTCGAGGTCCTCGAGTTGACCATTTGCGCACGACCCGATGAACGCCTGGTCCACTTTTTGTCTGCCCAGCTGTGAGACGGGCAGCCCGTTGCGGCTGACGGTGCCCGGCCGCGCCACATAGGGTTCCAGCTTCGCCAGGTCGATGTGCCGGACATCGTAGTAGGTAGCGTCGGGATCCGGTGCGGCGACAGTGTATCCGGTCACGTCAGCGTCGTCGAGGAAGCGGGTCAGTACGTCGTCGGGTTCGAAAGTGCTGAAGTCGGCCGATACCTCGGCACCCTGGGTTGCGATGGTGCGCCGATCGTGCATCGGGATGCCGGCCAGGCCGGGGCCACCGAATTCCAGGTTCAGGTTGGCGGCGTCGCCGTATTCGTTGGCGATGTGCAGGAAGATGTCCTTGCCGCTCACCGTGTTCGGTTTTTCACCGTCGAGTTGATAGCGGACGGTCGGCGCGACCTGGAACCACGTTGTGCCGGTGCACATGATCGAATACACCTCGGCGGGACCGAGCCCACGGGCCGCGGTGTTGTAGGCGCCGGCGGCGCAGGTGTGAGAGTCGGTGCAGGCCAGTATTTCTCCGGGGCGTGCCAGCCCGTTCTCGGCGATGACTTGGTGGCAGATGCCGTGCCGTCCGACGTCATAGAAGCGCTTGATGCCGAAGTCGGCGACGAATTTCCGGGCGTGGGAGCCGCCGGCGGCGTCCTTGATGGTTGGTGCGGGTACGGCGTGGTCCATGATGACCGCCAGTTTGTCGGGGTCGTATATCCGGTTGGGCGCAATCCACATCGTGGCGAACTGCAGATCGATCAGGACGGTCATATCGATGTCGACCACGACGGTGTCACCCGGCGACACCGAATCCAGACCGGCCTTGCGGGCGAAGATCTTTTCGATGATGGTCATGCCCATGAGGGGTCCTTGCGTGCGTACTTGGCGTCGAGGTCCAGCCACTCCGCCATGCCGACCAGGTTGAAGAAGTCGGCGGGACTGGTGGGTAGATGGGGGGCAATGTCAGTGCCGTTGAGTTCGCAGAGGCTCTGCAGCATGCCAAATGTCGCACTGCTCAGCAGGTTGCTCGGATGAATCGCGATCGCGTAACCCAACTCCTGCAGCCGCGGCGCCGACTCCAAGGGCGTCATGCCACCGAGCACCAGATTGATCAGCAGGGGAGCATCGACTTCACGAGCGATGCGCTCGATTTCGCCCACGTCCTGCGGCGCCTCGACGAAGATGACGTCCGCACCCGCTTGGGCGTACCGGTTGGCGCGCTCGATCGCCGCGTCCAGTCCGAGCGGGGCACGCGCGTCGGTACGGGCCACCACGAGCAGGTTGTCATCGGACCTGGCGTCCAGCGCGGCGGCGAGCGTCTGTTCGAACACCGCCGCGTCGACGACCTGCTTGTCCGGCAAATGTCCGCAACGCTTGGGGAACACCTGGTCTTCCAACTGGATCGCGGCCACCCCCGCCGCATCGTAGGAACGGACCGTGCGCACCACGTTCATGGGTGCGCCGTAGCCGGTGTCGGCGTCGGCGATGAGCGGAATATCGCCTAATGCGGCGGCGATCATCGCGACCCGATCGGCCATTTCGGTAGCCGTGACCAGCCCGATGTCGGGCAACCCGAATCCCGACGCCGCCACCCCTGCGCCGGTCATATACGCCGCGACGTGGCCAGTCCGTTTGGTCAGGTGCGCAGAAATACCGTCGAAAACGCCTGGCGCGATGATGAGTTCGTGCTTGTCCAGCAGGTCCTTCAGCCGCTGGCGGGCCGGGGTCGTCGCCATGTTTGTCGTCCTTATCTGTGTTGGGGACCCCCGGTAAAGGGTGGATCCTTGGTCGTTTTCTTGTTGTTTGGCCTCGTTCCGGCCCGTGTCTTATGGCGATGGAGCCGTAGTCGGGGTCGAGGTGGAGCGCCCGCAGCGCAGCGAGGACGAACGACCTCGAGGCCGGCGCGGATCCATCGCATACTTTGGTCGGCCGAGACGAGGTAATAAGGTTGTGGTTCAAGTCATCTGCTGCCTCCCGTGAGGGAACGTGGTGCAGGAGACGTCGTTGCGCGCGCCGGCGCCCAGCCTTATCTGGGTCCACGGACAATGGTCCGGCGACATGATGATGGATGGGGTGCCCGACGTGCGGGCTGTTGAAGGGGTGCGGCCGCTCATTCTTTCCGGGACGACCACCCAGCATAGGGGTGGCGGCAGGACGATGCGGGAGCTGGCCGCAGGCATCAGCTGAGTTATGGGCAAGGCACGCGCGCAACGCATCTCAGGCAGCCGCTTGCTGTAGTGGGGTGTCCGGCAACGCCAGAGCGGCTTCACCGAGCGCACGCAGGGTGTGATAGCAGCGGCGCAGGACTTTGCGCTCCACGGCCAACGTCGGGTTCTTGCCGTTGTGGCCGTCGTGCTTGGCCGCCAGCGTGTGGTAGTAGCCGTAATCCGAGGACCCGCGGCGTGCGGCGCACTTGGCCGCCTCGAAGGCAGCCCAGCGCAGCTCGGGTGAGCCCTGCCGCGACAGGCGCCCCGGCGCGCATTTGCCGGCCGAGGAGTAGACGGTGACATCGAGCCCGGCAAAGCGCACCAGCTGATCAGAGCTGGCGAACCGCCGCGCGTCACCGATCTCGGCCCAGATGATCACTGCGCACAACCACCCGACGCCGTAATGACGCTGCAGTGCCTGGCAGCCCCGTTGGTGTCGGGCGAAGTTCACCAATTGGATTCGCAGAGGATCGATCTCGGCACTGAGCTCATCAATGCGGCGCAGCGCCGTGTCGATGTACTGCCGCCCGGTCGGTGATAGTTCGGTGCTGGTCAATGCTTCGCGGCCCGCCACCGACAGCAGCGCCTTGATTGGTGGACAGCCCTGGTGGAACAGCTGGGCGTGGATGCGCTGCCGCCAGGCGCGCCGCTGGTCCATCAGGGTGCAGTACAACCGGCCCAGGGTGCGGATCTCCAGCACGTGCGCCGGCGGGATCCACGATTCCGGGAACCGACCCTGCAACAACAGCGTGCGCAGCAGCCGCGCATCGGCGCGGTCAGTCTTGACGCGCTTCTTGGGACCACGTAACGCCGCGATCTCGGCCGGATCCCCCAAATGCACACCCACTCCTGCAGCCGCCAGCTCCTCGCTCACATACCGCCAACCGGTGCAGCCCTCCAGGGCGAACTCGCCATCACCATCAGGGCAGTGATCGCTCAGCCAGCACCGCAACGTCTTCCGCGTTGCCGGACGGATCTGACCCCACCGCACCAACCCGTCGCTGTCGACGTAATCGAACGTGATCTGCTGCCGGTGCACGTCGAAGCCGCCTACGATCGTCATTGGACCTCCTCGAGCTCCTGAAACAACTCTTCTGACGCCCATATCAACGAGCGTCTGAGCCGAGGGGGTCCCCATCACATGTCATCTTTCAGTCCAGGGCGCCCGCGACGGGGGCGGCGAGCAGGTCTATCAGGTAATTGGTGTCATCGAGCTGGTCGATACCGACCACCGCCCGCTCAATCGCTTCGGCGCGCCCGCGGCCGGTGACCCGGTCGGCAAGCGCATGGAACTTCGCGACGAGTTCGTCGTTTGTGACGGGGTCGGTGGGGGCGCCGTGCGGCTGGACGACACGGGCACGGTGCACGGCGCCATCATGCGTGGTCACCGCGATGTCGGTGCGGAACTTCTCGGTGATATCGGCGTTGGTCAGTGATTCGTCGAGGTGAACGGTCGTTGCCGCGATCAGTGACCAGATGTCGTCGGAATCGAGGCGGGCCGGGGTGAACTGCTCGGGTAGCACGTTGCCGTCGAGCAGTGCGGCGGCGGTCGCGTACCCGATATTCATCTGGGCCCCGATCGGGGTGAGCGGGCGTTGCGGCAGCCACCAGCCGTGCTTGTAGATGGTCTCGCCGACGGTGATGTCGATCTTTGAGATATCTTCGGGCGCAACGGATCCGCGCAGTTGCCTGGCGGCGTCAATCGCTCCGTGCAGGCCGCCCATCGCGGCGTAGGACTTGACCATGATGATGGTGGTCTCCCACCGCCGGCCCAGTTGGCCGGTCAGCAGCGAGGCGTCGGGATCGTGGCCTTCGCCGAAAACACTGAGGAATCCGCCGTATTCACGCTCGAACACCCGCTTGATGCCGGTATAGCCGGCTGCCGCAAGGCCTGCGGCGTAGAAGCCGTTGCGTGCCGCCAGGCCGTGGTGCATGCGCTTGCTCATGGCCTCGTACTGCGCGGCCATCAGCCCCGAAGACTGGGTACCGGCCAAGCCGAGGGCGTCTTCCAGTTGCGCCGGTGACAGTCCGCGCAGCTTGCCCGACGCCATTGCCGCCGAGTGGGTGCCAAAGACCGATCCGGAGTGCCAGCCCCGGTCGAGCATCTGGGTGCCATGCAGCGTGTAGCCGACCCGCGGACCAACTTCGAAGCCGGCGATCGCTGCGAGCAGGAGTTCGGCACCGGTGGTCGTCTCCGGCAGTGCTGACGCCGTCGACAGCAGCGCCGGAATGAGCAGCGAGCAGCTGTGCAGCGGGGCGAGCGGATGGAAGTCGTCGAGCTCGAAGCCCTGAATGAACGTGCCGTTGAGTATTGCGGCCGCGGGTGCACCGGTGGTGTGTCCGGTGCCGATGACGATGGTGTCGCCCGGGCTTTCCAATCCGAGGACAGCGTCGGTGGCAATTCGCGACCACGGCAATTGGGCCCCGACCAGGGCGCAACCTAGGCCATCCAGCAGGAGGTGTTTTGCTCGCTCGACAACGGTTTGCGGGACATCGTCGAGTGTGAGGTCGGCGACCCAGGTGGCCAGTCGCCCGGTCGGCCCGGCTGGATCGGTGGCGGCCTGCTGCTGCACCGCGGTCATCGGGTCTCCTTCACGCTCGCTGGTTGTTATATACATATAACAACTAAACAGATAGCGCAAGAGAGGCGGTGTGGAAACATTGACCACCGTGCACGAGACCAGCGGAAAGGCCGGACCGGTGTCTACCGCTGCCGGGGTGCCGTTACACCGGCAGCTGTTCTTGGTGCTGCACGACGAGATCGACCGCGGCGTCGTCGCCCCCGGCGATGCGTTGCCCACCGAGCAGACGCTGTGCGACCAGTTCGGGGTTTCTCGTATCACGGTGCGCCGCGCCCTGGCGGACCTGGCCGAACAGGGATACATCGAGCGCAGGCAGGGCGTCGGTTCCTTTGTGCGCCAGCACGGCCCAGCAGACGTGTCGTCAGCCGGCCGCTCATACATGGAGGGGTTGCGACAGACCCAATTCGAAACCGAGGTCGAGGTGGTCGAACTCGGCACGCGGCGCCCCCCGCGGGCCATCGCCGAGGCGCTCGAGACGTCCGGCGAGCTGCTCCAGATCGTGCGGGTGCGGCGGCAACGCAGGACCGGCGAGCCGTTGATTGTGAGCGACGCCTGGCTGCCGGAGGAACTGGCCGACACGTTGACCGAGTCCGCGCTGCGACGCGCGCCGCTCTACGAATTGTTGTCGGATGCCGGGATCGTCGCGGATCGGGTGCGGCACGAAATCACCGCCGAGATCGCGGGTCCGCGCAACGCACACCTGCTCGACACGGCGATCGGCGCCGCGCTGCTGCGTGTCAACCGCCTGGTGTTTGTAGCCGACGCGCCGCATCACCACCTGTCGGCTCTGCTATCGCCGAGCCGCAGTCGGGTGCTGCTCAGCCAGACGGCGGACGAACTGGAAATGGCCGATGGTTTGACTATTGCCCACGACGTGGCCAGGGACTCCCGCTAGCGAATCAGTCCGACACCGGGGATGAACCGACCCACGCTTGCGGTGTAGGCGCGATAGGCATCGCCGTGTGTCCTCAACAGGTAAGGCTCCTCGACACGACGGACCTGGAGCTCGATGGTGCCGACGAGCAGGATAAAAGCGGCGCAGGCAACGACGTTCGGTGTCACCAGAGTGATCCCGAGGCCAAACGTGAACATGGCTGTGTAGATGGGGTTGCGTACCTGGCCGAACAAGCCGGTGTGCACCAGCGTGGTGGTCTCCCGTTGGTCCACGCCGATTCGCCACGAATCGCCCATCTCGAGTTGTGCGTACACCGTCGCCGCGATGCCGGCCGTTGCGATTCCGATCCCGGCGGCCCGGATCCAGACCGCGCTGAGCATGCTGATGGGTTCAATGACTTTGACCTGCTGCAGGACTGCGGCGATGACTGCCATTAGCAGCACGACGACAAAGCCCACCCCGGCAATCCATTCCTTTGAACCGCCGCCGCTGATGCCACGAAAGCCGGTAGACCCGGTGCGCCGGTACTGTAGCCAACTGCGCCAACCGAATCCGAGGACGCCGAACACCGCGAAGAGCACCAGGGCGATGTCGGCGGCGGCTGTCGCCGGCATCAGCAGGCTCTCATGACCGCCGTCATGGCCAGCGAGAGTACCTCAATACCTGTAGTCAGGAAAGGTCGTCCCGCAGCGCCGCGTCGATCGCTTCGGCATCCGGTGCGCAGTCACCGGCGCCGGGCACCATGGTCGCCAGCGCGCCCGCGGCGCAGGCACGCTGCAACGCATGCAACCGCTCGGCCGGCGAACCTGGGTTGCGCGGCCAGTTCGCGGCCAGCACTCCGGCGAACACGTCGCCGGCTCCTGTGGTGTCCAATGCTTCTACCGTCGGGGCAGGTACTCCGAACTCGCCGTCGGTGCCGACGTACCGGGCACCGCGCGCACCGAGGGTAACCACCGAGTGGGTTGGCCGCCAAAACCATTCGTCGGCTTCGGCTTCGTTCGCGATCACGACGTCTGCGATGGTCGCCAGTTCGGCCAGGGAGCTTTGATCTTGCCCGGCCGGTGAGGCATTGACGATGACGACCGCCCCGGCCGAACGCGCTTCTTGTGCCGCCGCCAGCGCCGTCGGCACCGGAATCTCCAACTGGGTCAACAACACATCGCAGTCGGCGATGACCGCGCGCACAGCCGCGGCGGCCAGCGTCAGCTGCCCGTTGGCGCCCGGCGCCACCACGATGGTGTTCTCGGCGTTGGCATCGACCAAGATAATCGCCGTACCGCTCGGCCCGGGCATTGCGACGGTCCCGTCCAGCCCAACGCTGTTGGCTACTAGGTGAGCCCGCAACTGTTCGGCGGCAGCGTCGTCGCCGACCGCGCCGACGAACTGCACCTGCGCGCCCGCGCGCGCCGCGGCCACGGCCTGATTGCCGCCCTTGCCGCCGGGGGAGTAGCTCAACGACGAGGCCAGCAGCGTCTCGCCCGGACGTGGAAGGGTATCGACGCTAAACGTCAGATCCATGTTCACGCTCCCGACCACACAGACCCGCGCCATTATGCCGACGTTAGTCGGGTCGGGTTTCACAGCGCAGCAGAGCGCCGGCACCTTCGACGCTAAATCGCTTTGCGGCAAACGCCGATATCTTGAGGTCCGCACGCTAGTCTGCTGCCTTAGCAATGCCGAAATCCAGTCAGAGAAAGGGGGAAGGCGATTGACATCGAGCGAGCTGAAAGACGCCGAACCGGCCGCCGGACCCGCCCCGGCTCAAAAGGTCCCGAAGCGTACGCGCCGGCCTCTGGTGTGGACGCGTTTCCGATTCGGCATCCAGTCCAAGATCCTGATCACAATGCTGCTATCGAGCATCCTGGGCGTGGCGGTGATCGGCCTCATCGGGGCTCTATCCGGTCGCAGCGCATTGCGGCAAGTCGAGTCCGAGCGGTTGATCGAGTTGCGCGAGTCCCAGAAGCGGGCGGTGCAGGCGCTGTTCAGGGAAGTGACGAATTCGCTGATCGTCTACAGCGGCGGATTCAGCATCAACGAGGCAACGACGGCGCTCACCGCGGGCTTCACTCAATTGGCCAACGCGACGATCACCCCCGCCCAACAGCAGGCGCTCGTCAACTACTACGACAACGAGATGCTCAAACCGATCAAACGGGCCACCGGTGACGCCATTGATATCAACGCAGTTCTGCCGAGTTCCAACGCGCAGAAATACCTTCAGGCGTACTACACCGCACCGCCCAGGCCGACCACCGACTCGCTGCCAGTCGAGGACGCCGGCGACGGCAGCGCATGGTCGGCAGCTAATGCCCGCTTCGATTTCTACATCCGCGGTATCGTCACCCGCTTCGACTATCGGGACGCGCTACTGCTGGACACGCAAGGCAATGTCGTCTACAGCGTCATGAAAGGTCCCGACCTCGGGACCAATATCCTCACCGGCCCGTATCGCGAATCAAATCTGCGAGATGCATACCAAAAGGCTTTGGCCTCCAACGACGTCGACTTCGTCTGGATCACCGACTTCCAGCCGTATCAGCCGCACCTCGACGTCCCCACGGCGTGGGCGGTATCGCCGGTCGGCATGAACGGCAAAATCGACGGCGTTATGGCCTTGCCGCTGCCGATCGCGAAGATCAACAAGATCATGACCGCCGACAAACACTGGCAAGCCGCCGGCATGGGCGCTGCGACCGAGACGTATTTGGCGGGTCCCGACAACTTGATGCGTTCTGATTCGCGGCTTTCCTTAGAAGACTCGAAGGAATACCGGCGCGAGGCTATAGACGCCGGTACTCCGCCGGACGTCGTGGACCGAGCGATCCGTTTGGGTGGCACGACGCTGGTGCAGCCGGTTCCGAGCGCGGGTCTTCGCGCCGCCCAACGCGGAGAGACCGGAGTTGTCAGCGCCACCGATTACATGGGCAATAGAGAGTTGGAAGCCTACGCCCCGTTGAACGTGCCGAACTCCGATCTGCACTGGTCGATTCTGGCCACGCGAGACAACTCCGATGCTTTTGCGCGGCTGGGTAGGTTCAGTAAAACGCTCGTGATTGCAGTCACGGCGATGATTTTCGCCATCTGCGTGGCCTCGATGTTCATCGCCCAAGCAGCGGTGCGACCGGTCCGGCGCCTCGAGGAGGGCACGCGGAAGATCAGCTCCGGCGACTACGACATCAACATTCCGGTCATGGCACGAGACGAAATCGGTGATCTCACCGCGGCTTTCAACGAGATGAGCCGGAATCTTGCGATCAAGGAAGAGCTGCTCAACGAGCAGCGCCGCGAAAACGACCGCCTATTGCTGGCGCTGATGCCCGAGTCGGTTGTGCAACGTTATCGCGAGGGTGAGGAGACCATTGCCCAGAAACACCAGGACGTCGCCATAATCTATGCCGACATCGTTGGCCTCGACGAGATCTCCAACGATCTGCCGGGGGACGAATTGGTCGGGATTGTCGACGAACTATTCCGGCAGTTTGATGCGGCCGCTGAATCCCTTGGCGTCGAACGGATTCGCACGTTCCACAATGGCTATCTCGCCAGCTGTGGGGTCGTCACCCCTCGGCTGGACAGCATTCACCGGAGCGTTGACTTCGCCCTCGAAATCGGCCGCATCATCGATCGGTTCAACAGCCAAACCGGCCACCAGCTGGGCCTTCGGGTCGGCGTCAATACAGGCAACGTCGTGAGCGGGCTGGTGGGCCGCTCCAGCCTTGTTTATGACATGTGGGGTGGCGCGGTAAGTCTGGCCTACCAAATGAACAGTGGCGCACCGCAGCCGGGCATCTATGTCAGCTCGCAGGTATACGAAGCGATGCGGGACGTCCGGCAGTTCACTGCCGCCGGCACGATTTCGGTCGCAGGTACTGATCAGGCGATCTACCGGTTGTTGGAGCGGTGATGAACGTATTCCAGTCGTCGTGGTTCTACTGGGCGGTTGGTATCGCGGTCGGACTACCGGTCGGGCTGATCCTTCTCACCGAGCTGCAGGATGCACTCGTCCGCAGGAACAGCCGCCTGGCCAGGCAGGTCAGCCTGCTGCGCAACTACCTGCTGCCGCTCGGTGCGCTTTTGCTGCTGCTTGTCGAGGCCTCGCAGGTCCCGGCCCGAGACATCCCGGTGCGAATCCTCACCACGGTGTTCGGCTTGCTGGTGCTGGTGCTGTTGCTGTCGGGGCTCAACGCAACCGTGTTCGAGGGCGCGCCCGAAAAGAGCTGGCGCAAACGGCTACCCGCCATCTTCCTCGACGTTGCCCGCTTCGCCGTGATCGGCGTCGGTCTGGCGCTGATGTTGTCGTACATCTGGGGCGTGCGGGTCGGCGGCTTGTTCGCCGCGCTGGGTGTCACATCGGTTGTCATCGGCCTGATGCTGCAGAACTCCGTCGGCCAGATCGTATCGGGCTTGTTCATGCTGTTCGAGCAGCCCTTCCGGATCGATGATTGGCTGGACACGGGGACAGCGCGGGGACGCGTTGTCGAGGTGAACTGGCGCGCCGTCCACATCGACACCGGTAGCGGACTGCGGATCATGCCGAACTCGATGCTGGCCACCACCTCGTTCACAAATCTCAGTCGCCCGCCCGGCGCGCACAAATTGGCGATGACGACGACATTCTCCAGCGCCGACCCGCCCGACCGGGTATGCGCGATGCTGTCGGGTGTTGCCCGCGCGTTGCCGCAGCTCAAGGCAGGCAGCGTGCCCCGCTCGGTACCCCTCGGCGCCGCCGAGTACTGCACGACCATCGGACTGAACTCGCCTGCCGACGCCGGCGCCGCGAAGGCAACATTTCTGCGGTGGGCCTGGTACGCCGCACGACGGGAGAACCTCCACCTCGACGACGCCGACGACGACTTTTCGACCACCGAACGTGTGCAGCACGCATTGCGCACTGTGGTGGCGCCGGCATTGCGGCTGAGCGCTGAGGAACAGCGGTCGCTGCAATCGTGTGCGAGGATCGTCCGATTCGGCGCCGACGAAATCGTGGAGTACGCCGGCCAGGTGCCGGCAGGGATGACGTTCTTGGTGTCTGGGCGCGTACAGCTGACCGCGACGGCCGACGATGGGTCGGTCGTGCCGGTCAGCACGCTGGTCGAGGGCTCGTTTTTTGGGCTGACCGCGCTGACTCGGCAACCGAACCTTGCCAGCGCATACGCGCTGGAAGAGGTAACCGCGTTGGAGATCAATCGCGAACACCTCGAGCATCTGGTGATGCGTGAACCATTGCTGCTACAGAACTTTGGCCACATCCTTGAAGAGCGTCAAAGCAAAGTGCGGCAGGCCCGGCGCGGTGAGCGGGTGGGGTAAGGCCGACACTCAGGAACGGGTCGCCTTACCCGGCTTTTTGACGCCCGATACCCTGGTTCAATGAGTCTGCAAGCACCATCGCTTCCTGACTTGCGCCGAGAGGTCCACGACGCCGCCCGCCGCGCCCGGGTCGCCTCCCGCGCCCTGGCGTTATTGCCGACGGTCGCCAAGGACGCGGCGCTGCACTCCGCGGCAGAGGCTATAGCGGCCCACGCCGAGTCAATCCTGGCGGCCAACGCCGAAGATCTGAAGGCTGCCCGGGCCGTCGGCACACCGACCGCGATGCTCGACCGGTTGGCGTTGGACACCAAGCGCGTCGAAGGAATCGCCGCCGGTCTGCGCCAGGTCGCCGGGCTGCCCGACCCGGTCGGGGAGGTGCTGCGCGGCTACACCTTGCCGAATGGGCTGCATCTGCGCCAGCAGCGGGTCCCGCTCGGCGTAATCGGCATGATCTACGAGGGCCGGCCCAACGTCACCGTCGACGCCTTCGGTTTGGCGCTCAAGTCCGGCAATGCCGTGCTGTTGCGCGGAAGTTCGTCGGCGGCGAGGTCAAACCAGGCGCTCGTCGAGGTGTTGCGCGCTTCGCTGGTCAGTGAGGACTTGCCCGCCGACTCGGTCCAGCTGCTTTCGGCAGCTGATCGGTCTACAGTCACGCACCTGATCCAGGCTCGCGGCCTGGTTGACGTGGTGATCCCGCGTGGGGGAGCGAGCCTGATCAATGCGGTGGTCCGCGACGCGCAGGTGCCCACCATCGAGACCGGTGTCGGCAACTGTCACGTGTACGTGCACGAAGGCGCCGACCTGGAGGTGGCAGAACGGATCCTGCTGAACTCCAAGACCAGACGGCCCAGCGTCTGCAACGCCGCCGAGACGCTGCTGGTCGACGCCGCGATCGCCGGACAGGCCATGCCCAGGCTGGTTGCTGCTCTGCAAGATGCCGGGGTGACGGTGCATCTCGACCCCAGCGAGGACGACCTGCGCCGCGAATACCTGTCGATGGACATTGCGGTGGCGGTGGTCGACGGTGTCGACGCCGCGATCGCCCACATCAACGAGTACGGCACCGGGCACACCGAGGCCATCGTGACCAGCAATATGGCTGCCGCACAACGATTTACGGACGGAGTCGATGCGGCTGCGGTGATGGTCAACGCTTCGACGGCGTTCACCGACGGAGAGCAGTTCGGTTTCGGCGCTGAGATCGGCATCTCCACCCAAAAGCTGCATGCTCGCGGCCCGATGGGACTGCCGGAACTGACCTCGACAAAGTGGATTGCGTGGGGAGACGGCCAGATCCGTCCAGCCTGACCCCCGACCCAAAGTGCTTTAGGAGAATCCGATTGTGAGCGTGCCCGCCCGGCCCATGCCGCTGTTCGCCGACATCGACGACGTCTCGCGACGGTTGGCCGAGACCGGTTACTTGCCGGACACTGCCACCGCGACGGCGGTGTTCCTGGCTGATCGGCTCGGCAAGCCGCTGCTGGTGGAAGGCCCCGCCGGCGTCGGCAAGACCGAGCTGGCCCGCGCCGTCGCCCAGGCCACCGGGTCGGGGCTGGTCCGGCTGCAGTGCTACGAGGGGGTCGACGAGGCTCGCGCGCTGTACGAGTGGAACCACGCCAAACAGATCCTGCGGATTCAGGCCGGCTCCGGAGACTGGGAGGCGACCAAGACCGATGTGTTCAGCGAGGAGTTCCTGCTGTCCCGTCCGCTGCTGACCGCCATCCGGCGCACCGAACCGACGGTGCTGTTGATCGACGAGACGGACAAGGCCGACATCGAGATCGAAGGCCTGCTACTGGAGGTGCTGTCCGACTTCGCGGTGACCGTCCCCGAACTGGGCACGCTCACCGCAGAGCACCCGCCATTCGTGGTACTGACCTCCAATGCCACCCGCGAACTGTCTGAGGCGCTCAAGCGGCGGTGCCTGTTCTTGCACATCGACTTTCCCAGCCCCGACCTGGAACGCCGCATCCTGTTGTCGCGAGTCCCCGAGCTGCCCGGGCACCTCGCCGACGAATTGGTGCGCATCATCGGCGTGCTGCGTGGGATGCGGCTCAAGAAAGTGCCGTCCATCGCCGAGACCATCGACTGGGGCCGCACGCTGCTTGCGCTGGGACTGGACACCATTGACGACGCGATCGTTGCCGCCACGCTCGGCGTGGTCCTCAAACATCAATCCGACCAGCAGCGCGCAAGCGGCGAACTCCGGCTGAACTAGGAAGGCATTGATGGCCGCCCGCCGCATCCGACCCACCCGGCCGCTCGCCCCGCACGGGCTGCCCGGCCACTTGGTGGGGTTTGTGGAAGCGCTCCGTGGGCAAGGGATTTCGGTGGGACCGTCCGAGACGGTGGACGCCGGCCGGGTGATGGCCACCCTTGGCCTGAGCGATCGTGAGGTGCTGCGCGAAGGCATCGCCTGCGCGGTCTTGCGCCGGCCCGATCACCGCGAGACTTACGACGCCATGTTCGACCTGTGGTTTCCCGCGGCGTTGGGCGCGCGCTCGGTGGTCACCGAAGATGGGGCATCCGACGACGCGGCTGGTGATATCGGCGGTTTGCCGCCCGACGACGTCGAGGCGATGCGCCAGATGCTGCTGGACCTGCTCACCGAAAACCCTGACCTGGCCGACATGGACGAGCGGCTGGTGGCGATGATCGCGCGGATCGTGGAGGCGTACGGCAAATACAGCTCCAGCCGCGGCCCGTCGTTCTCGTCGTATCAGGCGCTCAAAGCGATGGCACTGGATGAGCTGGAAGGCAAGCTGCTGGCGGGGCTGCTCGCCCCTTATGGCGATGAGCCCACACCCACTCAGGAACAGATCGCCAAAGCGCTTGCTGCGCAGAAGATCACGCAGCTGCGCAAGTTGGTCGATGCCGAGACCAAGCGGCGCACCGCCGAGCAACTCGGCCGCGACCACGTCCAGATGTACGGCATCCCACAGCTTTCCGAGAACGTCGAGTTTCTGCGCGCCTCCGGTGAACAATTGCGGCAGATGCGCCGGGTGGTGGCGCCGCTGGCCCGCACTCTTGCGACCCGGCTGGCTGCCCGCCGGCGCCGCACCCGCGCCGGGTCGATCGATCTGCGCAAAACGCTGCGCAAATCGATGTCCACCGGCGGCGTGCCGATCGACGTGGTACTTGCCAAGCCCCGCCCGGCGCGCCCGGAACTGGTCGTGCTGTGCGATGTGTCCGGTTCGGTCGCCGGGTTCAGCCACTTCACTCTGCTGCTGGTACACGCTCTGCGCCAACAGTTCTCGCGTGTTCGTGTCTTCGCCTTCATCGACACCACCGACGAGGTGACCCACATGTTCGGGCCGGAAGCCGACCTGGCCGTGGCGATACAGCGGATCACCCGGGAGGCCGGCGTCTACAGCCGCGACGGACATTCCGACTACGGCAATGCGTTCGTTTCGTTCATGCAGGCCCACCCGAATGTGCTGTCGCCGCGCAGCTCGCTGCTGGTGCTCGGGGACGGCCGCACCAACTATCGCGACCCGGCCATCGATGTGCTGGCCGAGATGGTGACTGCCAGCCGGCATGCGCACTGGCTCAACCCCGAGCCCAAACACCTGTGGGGCAGCGGCGACTCAGCGGTGCCGCGCTACCAAGAGGTGATCACAATGCACGAATGTCGGTCCGCCAAGCAATTGGCCGCGGTGATTGACCAGCTGCTGCCGGTGTGACTTCACATCCCGCCCGGTTGCGGGCACCGCGTCTTGTCACGTCGGCCACATGGGTCTCCGCCGAGAAGGGTGCTCGTTGTGCCCGCCTCCCAGCGACAATCCCCCGGGTTGCCGGGCACCGTGGTGTCGATGACGCGGATTGTCGCTGGGAGGCGGGCAAACTGCATACCCCTGTTGCCTCATGTCAATATGCCCGCGACGGTATTCGTTGCCTCATGTGCCGGATGCCCGCGACAGCTGGTTCGTTGCCTCGTTTGTTGGTGCCCGCGTGGGCGGGGCTGTGCGCTTGGGTCCAGCCTTGGTGATGGCCAAGGTGAGTAGTTCGGTCATCAGGGCCTGAATTTGGCGTTGCAGGGCGGCGGGGTTGATGTCGAGGTAGGTGCGGGTCAGGTCCGCTTTGGCGGTGGTGGGCAGGTTTGGGTGTGTTTGTGCGCGGCGGTGCGGGGTGGCGGCGGTGTCGTACTTCTTGGTGATTTTCGCGCCGTCGCGGGCTTTAAAGATGAGTTTCTGTTGGGGGTAGAAGTAGTTGGTCAGCAAGGACTGCAGCGTCCAGATCTTGTTGAGTAGCACAAGTTCTGCGGGTGTGTCGTAGCGGTGGTAGCCGACTAGGGCGCGCACGGTGGTCCAGTTCTTCTGCTCGACGTGGCAGCCGTCGTTCTTGTTGCCTGCACGCGAGCGGGTGAAGGTGATCTGGTGCTTGCAGCACCAGTCGAGCAGGTGAAAGTTGATGAACTCCGAGCCGTTGTCGGAATCGATGCCGCGGATCGGGAAGGGCATTACCGCGGTGATGTCGTCGAGGGCGGCCATGACCCCTTTGAGGGCCTTGCTGGGCACGCTGCGGTTCTCGGTCCAGCCCGTGGCGATGTCGGTGACCGTCAGTGTCCAGGCATGCTCGCCCGCGGGGTTGCCGCCGTCATGGCTGACCAGGTCGATCTCGACGAATCCCGGTACGGCGTCGTCCCAGTCGGCCCACGTGCGCACCGGGATCTGGCTTTTGAGCAGGGTGCCGGGCTTGGTGCGTGAGCGTCCCCTAACTGCGTATTTCTTGCGCTCCGGGGCCAACCGACGGTCGACGGTGGCCGCGGACATGCCTACCAGCAGCGCCGCGGTGTCCTCGTCGATGTCCAACTCGCCGAACCGGCGCAGCACCGCCACCAACTCACCCAGCATCGGTGCCAGCCTCTTACCTGCCGGCATCCCCAACACAGACCAGCACAACACCAGCGCGGCAACCGCTTTCGGCCCATACTTCGGTGGACGCGGCCGCCGCGCACCCACTACGCGTGGCCGCAGCGCGCCCCGCAATGCCTTACGGGCATGATCACGATGCCACCCCGTGGTGGCACACAACTCGTCAAGAATTTTTACCTTCTCGGCCTTACCCGCCCGCTTGTAGCGGACCGCGATCGCCCTCGTCACGGCAGTGCGCTGCGCCAACGTCAACTCCATCATCCGGCGGTAGCCCAGCCCCCACCCCACAGGCCTCAACGACACGCCGTACGCGGGCATTCTCACATGAGGCAACGAAAGGACCAGGCGGGCATTTTTGATGAGTCAACGCGAGTCAACGCGTACCTCCCGAAGCAGAGACTGATGTGGCACATGTGGCGACAGCTATGGCGGCCCCGTGGTTGCTTCAAGACCGCCTTAAGCGCTTAAGGCGTGGCGACGGGCGTAAGTCATGGGGACCGAGCTGGGGAATCGGTCCTGCTCGTAGGCTCAAGTAAGCTGGCAAATCGTGCAAAAGCAGCTTCGCAGATTGGGAGTGATGGGTGGGACGTTCGATCCCATCCATTACGGCCACCTTGTTGCTGCGAGTGAGGTCGCCGACCTATTCGACCTCGATGAAGTGGTGTTTGTGCCCAGCGGCCAGCCCTGGCAAAAGGGCCGGCACGTATCCGCTGCCGAAGACCGGTATCTGATGACGGTGATCGCGACCGCGTCCAATCCCCGTTTCTCGGTGAGCCGGGTCGACATCGACCGCGCCGGCCCCACCTACACCAGGGACACGCTGCGCGACCTGCACGCCCTCAACCCCGATTCCGAGCTGTACTTCATCACCGGCGCCGATGCACTGGCTTCCATTCTGTCGTGGCACGGCTGGGAGGAGCTGTTCGACTGGGCGCGGTTCGTCGGGGTCAGTCGGCCCGGCTACGAGCTGGTCCACGAGCACATCACCGGCGCTCTCGGAGAGCTGGCCGCCGACGCGTTGACGCTGGTCGAGATACCGGCACTGGCGATCTCGTCGACCGACTGCCGTCGACGCGCCGAGGAGCGCAGGCCGCTGTGGTACCTGATGCCCGACGGTGTCGTGCAGTACGTCTCTAAGCGCCGGCTCTACCGCCGCGATGAAGGGGCCGAGGGGACCGTAAGCCCGACGACGTCCAGCCTGGCCACCGGGAACAACACGTGACCGCCACCCAGGAAGCCATCGACATGGCGGCGGTGGCCGCCGGCGCGGCCGCCTCGAAGCTGGCCGACGATGTCGTTGTCATCGACGTCTCCGGCCAATTGGTGATCACGGACTGCTTCGTCATCGCCTCGGCATCCAACGAGCGGCAGGTCAACGCCATCGTCGACGAGGTCGAGGAGAAAATGCGCAAGGCGGGCTACCGGCCGCCGCGCCGCGAGGGTGCCCGGGAAGGCCGCTGGACGCTGCTGGATTACCGCGACATCGTCGTGCACATCCAGCATCAGGACGACCGCAACTTCTACGCCCTGGACCGGCTGTGGGGTGACTGCCCGGTGGTGCCGGTGGACTTGGCCGGTGACTCTGAGAACTCCGAGGACTCAGCGGACTCGGCGAGCGCGCAATGAGGATCCGTCGTCTGGTGATGTTGCGGCATGGGCAAACCGATTTCAATCTCGGTAGCCGGATGCAGGGCCAGCTGGACACGCAGCTCAGTGAACTGGGCCGCGCGCAGGCGGTCGCCGCCGCCGAGGTGCTGGGCAAGATGCAGCCGTTGCTGATCGTTTCGTCGGATCTGCGGCGCGCCTACGACACGGCGATCAAGCTGGGGGAACGGACCGGGCTGAAGGTCCGGGTGGACGACCGGCTGCGGGAGACCCATCTTGGCGACTGGCAGGGCTTGACCCACACCCAGATCGACACCGAGGCCCCGGGCGCCCGGCTGGCGTGGCGCGAAGACGCAACGTGGGCACCGCATGGCGGGGAAAGCAGGGTCGACGTGGCCGCCCGCAGTCTGCCGTTGGTCGCCGAGCTGGTATCCGGCGACCCGGAATGGGGCGACCCCAACCAACCGGATCGACCGGTTGTGCTGGTGGCCCACGGCGGCCTGATCGCCGCGTTGTCGGCTGCGCTGCTGAAGCTTCCGGTCGCCAACTGGCCGATGCTGGGCGGCATGGGCAATGCCAGTTGGGTGCAGCTGTCCGGTCACTCCGACGATTTCGGCGCCGACTTTCACAGCATCCGCTGGCGCCTCGATGTATGGAATGCTTCGGCCCAGGTCTCCAACGATGTCCTCTGAGCCACGGTCGAGGCCGACACTGCTGGTCTTCGCCGACTCGCTGGCCTATTACGGGCCCACCGGGGGATTGCCCGCCGACGATTCGCGTATCTGGCCCAATATTGTTGCCTCGCAATTGGGTTGGGATTTGGAACTGATTGGCCGCATCGGCTGGACCTGCCGGGACATCTGGTGGGCGGCAACCCAGGATCCGCGGGCCTGGGCAGCGCTGCCCAGGGCGGGCGCGGTGATCTTCGCGACCGGCGGGATGGATTCGCTGCCGTCGGTGTTGCCAACGGCGTTGCGCGAGCTGATCCGCTATGTGCGGCCGCCGTGGCTGCGGCGCTGGGTCCGCGATGGCTACGCCTGGGTGCAGCCCAGGCTCTCGCCAGTGGCCAGGTCCGCGTTGCCGCCGCACTTGAGTGCCGAATACCTTGAACAGACCCGTGGCGCAATCGATTTCAACCGGCCCGGCATCCCGATCGTGGCGTCGCTGCCGTCAGTGCACATCGCTGAGACATACGGCAAGGCTCACCATGGCCGCTCGGGGACCGCGGCGGCCATTACCGAATGGGCGCAGAGCCACGATATTCCCTTGGTGGATCTCAAAGCCGCTGTGGCCGAACACATTATGAGTGGACGTGGCAATCCCGACGGCATTCACTGGAATTTCGAAGCCCACCAAGCGGCCGCGGAGTTGATGCTCAAGGCGCTGGCCGAAGCCGGGGTGCCGAACGAGAAATCACGCGGCTGAACCATGTCTGTCGTGGTGGTGACCGATGCGTCGTCGCGCTTGCCAGCCGATTTGCTGGAAAAGTGGGCGATACGCGTAGTCCCACTGCACATCTTGCTCGACGGCGTCGATCTGCGCGACGGCGTGGACGAGATCCCCGATGATGTCTACAAGCTGCATGCCACGACCGCGGCGGCCACTCCGGCCGAACTGGCCGACGCCTACCAGGAGGCGTTGGCCGACAGCGGCGGGGACGGTGTGGTGGCAGTGCACATTTCGTCGGCGTTGTCGGGAACCTACGGCAATGCCGAACGGACCGCGGCCGACCTCGACCCGGCCGTGCGGGTGATCGACTCGAGGTCGGCCGCGATGGGCACCGGGTTTTCCGTGCTGGCCGCCGCGCGCGCCGCGGCTGCCGGCGGCGACCTGGACACTGTCGCGGACGCTGCGCGTTCTGCCGTGTCCCGCAGCCACGCGTTCATGGTGGTGCACCGGCTGGACAACCTGCGCCGCAGCGGTCGGATCGGTGGCGCCAAGGCGTGGCTGGGCACCGCGCTGGCGCTCAAGCCGCTGCTGCGCATTGAGGACGGCAAACTTGTTCTGGCACAACGGGTGCGCACCGTCAGCAATGCGACGGCGGCAATGATCGATCGGGTCTGCGAGGTTGTCGGTGATGGCTCCGCCGCCTTAGCGGTGCACCACGTCGCCAACCCGGACGGGGCGAAAGAAGTGGCGGCCGCGCTGGCGCAGCGGCTACCGGCGTGCGAGCCGGCGATCGTCACCGAGTTGGGTCCAATACTCGCGCTGCACGTCGGCGCCGGAGCCGTCGCGGTCTGCTTGGAATTGGCAGAAACGTAAGCACGTCACTTTCGTAGGGCGTTGTCACCGCGAGGGTGGACAACCTGCGGCCACCAGAACCAGCGTCCCAGCAAGGTGGCGATCGACGGCATCAGCAACGTGCGCACGATCAGCGTGTCGAGCAGCAGACCGACACATACAGTCGAACCGAACTGACCGAGCACCCGCAAGTCGCTGCCGAGCATGGACGCCATGGTGAAGGCGAACACCAGACCCGCGGCCGTCACCACCCCGCCGGTGCCGGCCATTGACCGGATGATCCCGGTCTTGAGTCCGGCGTGGATCTCTTCCCTGAACCGGGAGACCAGCAGCAGGTTGTAGTCGGATCCGACGGCCAACAGGATAATGACGGACAGCGCCATGACAATCCAGTGGATTTTGATGCCGAACAGGTCCTGCCAGACCAGCACCGACAGGCCGAACGACGCGGCAATTGAGCTCGCCGCGGTGCCGACGATCACCAGCGCGGCGACGATACTCCGGGTGAGCAGCAGCATGATCATGAAGATCAGCGTGAGCGCCGATACCACCGCGATCATCAGGTCAAATTTGGCGCCGTCGTGCATGTCCTTGAAGGTGGCGGCGGTACCGCCGAGATAAACCTTGGCGTCCGACAGCGAGGATTGCTTCAGTCCTTCCTGTGCGGCGGTGCGCTCCGCGGCGACGCGCGAGATGCCTTCCGGGGTCATCGGATCGCCCTGGTGGGTGATGAAGAAGCGCGCCGACTTACCGTCCGGCGACAAGAACATTCGAAGCCCCGTCTGAAAGTCCGGGTTATCGAACGCCTCTGGCGGCAGGTAGAAGAAGTCGTCGTTTTTGGAGTTGTCGAAGCTTTGCCCCATGACGATCGCCGTGTCGCTCATAGCCTCCATCTGGTTGATCATTGCCGAGAACGTCTGGTACAGCGTCAGCGTGATACCTTTTGTGGTCTTCAGCGTCTGAATCATCGTCGGGATCAACACCAGCATCTCGTGAGTGGCCGTGGCGGTGCGCTGGATGTCAGCCGTGAGTTGGTGGAACTTCTCGGCAAGCTGGTCGATCCCGTCCAACGAGTCAAATAGGGACCGCAATGACCAGCACATGGGAATGTCGTAGCAGTGCTTCTCCCAGTAGAAGTAACTGCGTATCGGCCGCCAGAAGTCATCGAAATCCGCGATGTGGTCCCGTAATTTATCGGTAATTTCCGATGTTTCCGCCGTGGTCCTTGCGCTGTCGTCAGCGGCATTGGAAAGATCTTGGGTCACTTCGTACAAGCGCTGTGTGTAATCGATCTGGACCTGCAGCTCGTCGGCCATCTTGAGGATGTCGGCCATGCGCTCTTTGAGGAAGTCCATGTTCTGCATGGTCGTTTGGCTTTGCATGCTGTTCTGGAACGGTATCGAGCTGTGTTGAATTGGAATGCCCAGCGGCCTGGTGATGTCCTGGATCATGGCAATACCCACCGTGCGGATGACATTCTTGGCCACTTTGTCCAAAACAAGCATGTCGGCCGTATTCCGCATATCGTGGTCGGCTTCGACCATCAGCATGTCGGGGTTCATCCGGGCCTGCGAGAAATGCCGGTCGGCAGCCTGGTATCCAAGATTGGACGGGGCGCTGGTAGGCAGGTAGTACCGGTCGTTGTAACTCGTGACATAGCCCGGCAGCGCGATCATACCGATCAGGACGATGGCCGCGCTCACGGCCAGAATCGGTGCGGGCCAACGCACCACTGCGGTGCCGACCCGGCGCCACAGCCGGCCCCTGACTGCCCGCTTTTTCTCGAAAAGACCGAAACGACTGCCTACGAAAATGACAGCCGGACCTAACGTGAGCCCGGCCAATACGACGACCAGCATTCCGATCGCCACGGGCGGGCCCATGGTGTTGAACCAGGGCAGCCGGGCAAAGCTGAGGCAGTACGTTGCCCCGGCGATGGTCAGACCCGACCCCAGCACAACCGGGGCCACACCACGAAACGTGGTGTAGTAGGCGGTTTCTCGATCCTCGCCGGCCGCGCGTGCCTCTTGGTAACGGCCCACAAGGAAGATGCCATAGTCTGTTCCGGCCGCGATCGCCAGCATCGTGAGGATGTTCGCGGCGAACGTGGTGAGCCCGAATACGTCGTGATACGCGAGAACGGCGATGACTCCCCGCGAACATGCCAACGCAATACCGGTCATGAACAGCTGGACCAGTGTGGTGACGATGGAGCGGTAGACCAAAAGCAACATGATCGCGATCGCTGCCAGGGTGAACAGGGTGATCTTGGCCAGACTCGCGTTTCCGATGATGTGCATGTCATCACTGAGCGCTGCGGGGCCGGTGACGTAGGCCTTCACTCCGGGTGGTACCTGGTTCCGCTCGATCACCTTGCGGACGGCGTCCACAGATTCATTCGCCAGGGTCGTGCCTTGGTTGCCGGCAAGGTTCAACATGACGTAGGAGGCCTTGGCGTCAGCGCTCTGTGCTCCGGCCGCGGTCAGCCGGTCTCCCCAGAAGTCCTGGATGTGCTGGATGTGCTTGGAATCCTGCCGCAGTTGGCGAATCAGGTTGTCGTAGTAGCGGTGCGCGTCGTCACCGAGGGGTTGCTGACCTTCCAGCACGATCATGACGGTGCTGTTGGAATCGAATTCGTGGAAGTTGTGACCCAGACGCATCATCGCCTTCATGGACGGCGCGTCCAGTGGTGTCATCGGCGCCGAATGTGCTTCGCCGACGACTTCCAATCGCGGAACGATGACGTTCACCAGGACCGTGACAAACACCCAGGCCAGGATGATCGGCACCGCGAATATGCGGATTGCGTGGGGGATGACGGGCCGATGGCCGCGCTCGGTGGTCGCGGGGCTCTGGGTGCTGATCGGCCCCGTGGCGGCCTCGGTGTCTTCGATCCCCACGTGGCGCTTGCTGTTCAGGTCGCTCATGCGGACTTCACCAGGCAGAAGGTCTGGGCATTGTGGCCGTCGGCCCTTTTCTCTTCCCGCACCACACCGTCCACGGTGATACGGCAGCTGATTTGATTTCCGTCGCTTTGCGCCATGATGTTGGCGCTCACCGCGGGCAGTGTGGTCGAGATCGTGTACGACCACGGCAGCGGGGCTGCATTGACCTGGTGGGTGTTGGCGTTTTCATCCCAGTAGTTGATGTTCGCGGTGGTGCCGGGAGGGCCGGAGACCTCGTAGGTGACGACCTTCGGATTGAACTGCACGATCTCGATCCCGGCGCCGGCATTCGCATTGAGGTCCTGGGAGCCGAAGATCTTGTGCAGCCGCGATACGACCAAACCCGAGACAGCGAGTACAACTACCAAGACCAGGGGTATCCACGCTCGTTTGACTGCGCGGGTAATGGCACCGGTATTTGGACCTGAATTTGTACTAGCCCTCATTTGACCGCCTTCCGCGCACCGATCCTGGGTTGTAACGCCCTATCGGAAAGCTTGCTTCCATCGTCATCTGCAGTGTTGTCGACAGAATCTTTGCTCGGCTAAGCATCCTAAACCTTAGTGCACGAGAGCGTTCCTCCGGGTCTCCTCCATGTGCCGAACGCCACAGCGCTAACGCGCCACTCGACCGGTGACCGGCGGCAGATCGGCAAGCGTCACGATCCCGGGTTTGGCGGCCACCACCGCCGGGACCGCGTTGGTGACCGGCATCGCGGTGTAGATCATGCCCAGGCCCATGAACCCGGGCTCCGTCCAATCCTTCGGCGGCAGACAGTGCAGGACGGTGCGCATGTTGGGCAACCCGAACACCTGAATGACGTGGCCGTGCTCGAGCGGTTTGGGCGGCACGACATGACTGCCCATGGTCCAGTTGAATCCGACACTGACGACGTTGCGATCGCCTTCCCAGCCGCGATGGTAGCCGTACACGCCGCCGACCGTTCCGGCGGGGATCTTCATGAAGCCCAGATCGGAGTCGGCGGTGGCCGCGGTAAAGGTGACGTCGAAGGTCATCTTGTCCAGCTTTGCCCCGATCGCATCGGCCATCATGGCGGCCGATTCCGCGAAGACCTCACTTTCGGCCCGCACGCTGTCGGCCAGGCCCGGGGTGTCCGGGTCCTGCGAGAACCCCATCGCCGTCTGGGTTTCCGCCGATTCGTAGGTCGAGCAGTCCACCGACTCGGTGATGCGGATCTCATCGACGCGCTCGCAGGAGGCGCTGAGCACCATGCCGACCATATTCGTCATCCCGGGATGCGCTCCGCTGCCGAAGATCGTAGAACCGCCCCGTTCACAGGCGTCCTCGATGCGTTGCCGGTCCTGCGGAGTTTGCTTGCCGCCGGTGATCCAGGCCGCGCTGGAGCACACGTTGACGCCCGATTCCAGCAAGCGCACCAATTCGTCGATGTTGGGCCACAACGGGTTATAGCAACACGCGTCGGCGCCCAGCGCGAGCAGCGCGTCGATGTCGTTCGTCGCTCGCACCCCGGTGGGCTCCGGCCAGCCGGCCAGTTCGGCGGCGTCGACACCGACTTTGTCCGGCCCATGCGCATACACCCCGACCAACTCCATGTCGGGTCTGCCGATGATGGCGTGCAGCGAACGCCGCCCTATGTTGCCGGTCGTCCACTGGATCACCCGCAGTGGACGGTCTGGGCTGGTTGTGCTCATCGGGGCTCCTTTGACGGCGGGCGCGCTGATCACTCAGTCGGTGATATTGAATCCGGCGATGACTTTGGTCGGGCGCACCCGTACCACCAGCTCGCCGGGAACCGCGTTGCGGCGGCCGAACTCGTCGGCGCGGTCAACGCCCATGTACCGCGCACCGGTCCGGGTCGCGATGTCCAGCACCTCCTGCGGATCCTCGGTCACCGTCGCCACACCCTGCACCTGCACGAACGAATAGGGCGGATGAGGGTCGTCGACACAGATCACGACTCGCGAATCGCGGGCCAGTGCACGGCCTTTCGACGTGTCACGGCCGGTGTTGAACACCAGCTGGCCGTCGTCGACCACGAACCACACCGGAGCGACCAGCGGCCGGCCGTCAGCGGCGACATAACCGAGCATGCCGGTGCGGGTACCTGTCGACAGGAATTCAACGACCTTTTCGGAAAGCTCGGCCATGTATTAGAGCCTGGCCAAGTCGTACTCGGCGATGTGATCGATCAGGATCTGCAGGTGGTCCTGCGAGGAGCCCAAAGTGTGTTCGATCGCGGTGAGCCGGGCCGCGTAGTGGCCGACTGGGTATTCCGCGGTCATGCCGATTCCACCGTGCATCTGGATCGACTCCTGTGCGATATGCCGGCCCGACCGGCCGACCTGCAACTTGGCCCGTGACGCGATCAGCGGGTCGAGGTTGCCGTCGGCGATCGACATCGCGGCGTAGAGGCTCATGCTGCGGGCCAATTCCAGCGACACGTACATGTCGGCGGCCCGCTGGGTGAGTGCCTGGAATTTGTTGAGCGTGACACCGAATTGCTTGCGGGTCTTGAGGTAATCGGTGGTCAGGCGCAGCGCTTCCTCCATCGCGCCGACGGCTTCGGCGCACAACGCCGACTGGATGCGGATGATGGCGTCGCGGATGGCGCGTGACGCGTCGACGGGATCGCCAAGGGGTTCGGCGGGCGTCTGCTCCAGGTCGATCTGCGCACCGCGCTGACTGTCAAAAGTCGGGTACGGGTGCCGAGTGAGCGCGGTTTTGTCTTGCGAGCCATCGACCAAGAACAATCCGGTGCCGCCGTTCGGCAACGCGGCGCTGACCACCAGGGTGTCGGCGCAGTCACCGGCCAGGACTGGGTTCTTCGTTCCGCTTAGTGTCCACGAATTGCCTTGCTGCACAGCCTTGGTAGCAACACCGGCGGTCGGCTTCCGGTGGCCGGTTTCAAGGTGGGCGAACGCTAACAACCGTTGGCCGGCGGCGACATCGTCGAGCTGCTGTTTCTGGGCTTCGGTGCCGAGCTCGGCGATCAGCGCACCGGGAGCCAGTGCGGCATGCACGACGGGTTCGGGCGCCAACCGCCGCCCGATTTCGGTGAGCACAACCATGATCTCGATCTGGCCCGCCTCGTCCGGGTCGAACCCGAGGCCGAGAATTCCGGTGTCGGCGAGCTGACTCCAGACCTCGCGGCTCCAACCGAGATCGGTGTCGATGATCTTGTTGCGGCTCTCCGGGTCGTAGGTGCGCGACAGCAGGTCGCGGGTGGTGTCGCGAAGCAGGGCCTGCTCGTCGCTCAACTGAAAGTCCATGGCTGCCTCACAATCCGAGAATGGTGGACGCGATGATGTTGCGCTGCACTTCGTTGCTGCCGCCGTAGATCGATGTCTTGCGGTAGTTGAGATAACGCGGGGCACTGGATTGCGCCCAGGCCGGCGATGCTATGTCGTCACCGTCGACCGGCAGCGCGTCGGGACCGGCCACCTCGACCAGCAGCTCGGTGGCCACCTGCTGCAATTGGCTGCCGCGCATCTTGAGGACCGACGATGCCGGGTTTGGCTCACCGTCCGCGGAGTCCGAGACCACCCGCGCCTGCGTGAGTTCCAGCGCCAGCACCTCGTTTTCGGCCTCAGCCAGGCGCGCCGCGAACAGTGGGTCGTCCAGCAATCCGGTCTCTGCGGCGTGCTTTTTCACCTCGGCGAGGCGGACCTTGGTCCGGCCCACCCCGGCGATGCCGGTGCGCTCGTTGCCCAGCAGGAATTTTGCGTACGTCCAGCCCTGATTCTCCTGTCCGACAAGCTGGTCGGCGGGTACTCGAACGTCGGAGAAGAACACTTCATTGACGTCGCGGCCGCCGTCGATCGTCTTGATCGGCCGCAGGCTGATGCCTGGCGTCGCCATGTCGATGAGCAGAAACGAGATCCCGGCCTGGCGCTTGGGCGCCTGCGGGTCGGTGCGCACCAGGCAAAAGATCCAGTCCGCATACTGGCCCAGCGTCGTCCACGTCTTCTGCCCGTTGACGACGTAGCTGTCGCCGTCCCGGACCGCGGTGGTGCGCAGCGAGGCGAGGTCGGAGCCGGCTTCCGGCTCGGAGAACCCCTGGCACCACCAGATGTCGATGCTGGCCGTCTGCGGCAGGAAGCGTTGCTTGATTTCTTGGGACCCGAATTCGGCGATGACCGGACCGACCATCTTGACGTTGAAGTTCAGCGGCTCCGGGACGCACGCCAATTGCATCTCGTCGGCCCAGATCTGGTGCTGGGTGGGTGTCCAGTCCTTGCCGCCCCATTCGACCGGCCAATTGGGTACCGCGAGCCCGTGATCGTTCAGGATCTTGTGACTGGTGACGATCTGGTCGCGGGACAGCGATGAACCCTGGCGCACCAGCTCGCGGAGCTCTTCCGGGATCTGGGTGGTGTAGAAGGTGCGAAGTTCGTCGCGGAACGCGGCTTCCTCCGTTGTGAGCGCCAGTTTCATGGCAGCCTCCCGTCGTCTGGGGTGAACGTGGCGACCCGCTTCGGACAGGGGCGTCCGGTCCTGGTCGTTCACTCCGGGTTCCATCTTGACCCATCCCACGCAGCGCTCGTGCACAGCCTCGGGTTAATCCACAGGCGGGCGTCGCGACGCCGCTGGGCGGAGCCGTTGTGGCGGTGGGCGCACCTACGGTCGGCGCATGCGAACAGAACTTGCCGCCGAGCGACTGCATCGACGACTCGGTGCTGACCCGGATGCCGATTCGCGCACCGACTCCGCCAGCACGGAGTCGATGTCAAACGAGGACGCGTCAGATGAGGACCAGAACTCGCTGCTGCCAAGGTGGCTTCCTGACGCGTCCCAGGGCCGGGGGTGGGTGGCCAGGGTGCGTGCCGATCCGGGCCGCGCCGGTGCCATCGCATTAGCGGTAGTGGCCGCCCTCGCCGTACTGGTCACGGTATTCACCTTGGTGCGCGACCGGCCCGCGCCGGTGATGTCGGCCAAGCTCCCACCGGTGGAGAAGGCGTCCACGGCAAGCCCCAGGTCGTCGGCAAGTCCGGGTGCCGGTCAGTCGGCCAGTCCCGACCGACCGGTGGTGGTCAGCGTGGTCGGTCTGGTGCACACCCCCGGACTGGTCACCCTGGCGCCTGGCGCGCGGATCGCCGATGCGCTGCAGGCCGCCGGTGGTGCGGTGGACGGTGCGGACACCATCGGATTGAACATGGCCCGCCCGCTGGGCGACGGCGAGCAGATCGTGGTCGGGCTGGCTCCTGTCTCAGGACAGCCGACGAGGCTCGGCAGCTCGGTGGCCTCCGGCTCGGCACCGGTATCTGGGTCGCCGGTACCGGGGCCGGTATCGGGGTCAGCGAAGCCGAAGGCGGGTGAGGTGCTGGATCTCAACACCGCGACCGTGGAGCAGTTGGACGCCCTGCCCGGGGTCGGACCGGTTACCGCCGCGGCCATCGTGGCGTGGCGGCAGGCCAACGGAAAATTCACCAGCGTCGATCAGCTCGCCGATGTCGACGGCATCGGCCCGGCGCGGCTGGACAAGCTGCGTGCCCTGGTCCGTGTCTGACACCGGTGCGCCACCCCGGCTTCGGCGAATCGCCCTCGGGGCACGTCGATGTGCGCCTGGTACCGGCCGCAGTCACCAGCTGGATGGTGACCGCTGCCGGGATCTGGTGGCCGGTCGGCCGGGAAGTCGCGTCGTGCTGCGTCGTGCTGGTTGCCGCCTCGGGCGCGCTGGAGTGCTACGCGGCCCGCCGGCCTGGCCGAGCCGCGCGGCTGCGGGCGATCAGCGCCGGCCTGGTGGCGATCGGTGTTGTGGGCGCGGGGTTTGGGCTCGCGATCGCGCTGCGCGCCGACGCGGTAGGTCACCACCCGATTACCGCGGCGTTCGGAACGGCCGCCCCGGTGACGGTCACCCCCACCGAGAGCGCGTTGTCGTTGGGCAGCGGGCGGCTGATGTTCCGCGCCAATCTGCAGCGCCTGCGCGCCGACGAGATGTCTGGCCGGGTAGTGGTTTTTGCGCGGGCATCGGACTTCGGCTCGGAAACCGGCGGAGTGATGGTGGGCCAGCCGGTGCGGTTCACTGCCCGTATCAACCGTCCGGCCCGCCGCGACCTGACGGTCGCGGTGCTCAATGCGTCGGGCCGGCCGACAATGGGCACCGCCGGTGTGGTGCAGCGGGCCGCTCACACCGTGCGCGGTCGGTTCGCCGCGGCCGCCCGCGACACATTGCCTGCCGAGCAGGCCGCGATGCTGCCCGCCCTGGTCCTTGGTGATACCTCGGCGGTTACCGCCGAGACCGGCCGCGAGTTTCGCGCGGCGGGTATGACGCACTTGACGGCGGTATCGGGGGCCAACGTCACGATCGTGTGCGTGGCGGTGCTGTTCTCGGCCCGGTTGATCGGCCCGCGGGCGGCCGTGGTGCTTGCCGCACTGGCACTGGTGGCGTTCGTCATCGTCGTACAGCCGACGGCAAGCGTGTTGCGGGCGGCCGTGATGGGCGCCATCGCGTTGGCAGGGATGCTGTCTTCGCGTCGGCGGCAAGCGATTCCCGCTCTGTCAGGCACGGTGCTGGCGCTACTGGCGCTTGCTCCCCAGCTGGCGGTCGATGTGGGCTTCGCGCTGTCCGTGCTGGCGACAGCCGCGTTGGTCGTCATCGCGCCGGTCTGGTCACGGCGCCTGGTCGCAAGAGGCTGCCCCAAGCCGCTGGCGGATGCTCTGGCGGTTGCCTGGGCCGCGCATGTAGTGACCGCTCCGCTGGTGGCCGGGATCTCGGGCCGGGTCAGCTTGGTGGCCGCGGGCGCCAATCTCGCGGTTGCACCCGTGATAGCACCGATCACCGTGCTGGGCAGCGCGGCGGCGGTGTTGTCCGTGCTGTGGCCGGCCGGTGCGCAGCTGTTGATCCGTTTCACCGGGCCCGAGCTGTGGTGGGTCTTGAGTGTGGCGCGGCGGGCGGCCGGTGTGCCCGCGGCGACCGTACCCGCTCCGGCCGGTGTCCCCGGTGTGCTGGTGGTCGGTGCTGCCACGGTGTTGGTGATTCTGCTGGCCATGCTGCTGTGGCGGTGGTGCTGGTTTCGCAGGACGGTCGGACTAGCCGGGGTGGTAGTCGTCATTTGCTTGCTGGCCTGGACGCTGTCGGAGCTGTTGGATCCCAGAACGGATTAGTCGGCTCGACGTGACACCATCGTGGGGTGAGCGAGGTTTCGCCGTTGCACCTGGTCTTAGGAGACGAGGATCTGCTGGTCGAGCGGGCCGTGGCCGATGTGCTGCGGTCGGCGCGCAAGCGGGCCGGCACCGACCCAGGCGCCGATGACGTCCCGGTGACCCGAATGCGGGCCGGTGACGTCGACACTTACGAGCTCGCCGAACTGCTGAGCCCATCACTGTTCGGCGACGAGCGGATCGTCGTGCTGGAGGCCGCCGCCGAAGCGGGCAAGGACGCGGCCGCGCTGATCGCTTCGGCTGCCGCCGACATTCCGCCGGGCACGGTGCTGGTGGTGGTGCACTCGGGCGGCGGGCGAGCCAAAGCGCTGGCCAGCGAACTGCAGTCGCTTGGCGCTGTCGTGCACCTGTGCGCGCGGATCACCAAGGTGAGCGAACGCGTCGACTTCATCCGCAAGGAGTTTCGTGCGCTGCGGATCAAGGTCGACGAGGAGACGGTGACCGCTCTGCTCGATGCCGTTGGCTCCGACGTGCGCGAGCTCGCCTCGGTCTGTTCGCAGTTAGTCGCTGACACCGGCGGTGACGTCAATGCTGCCGCGGTGCGGCGCTATCACAGCGGCAAAGCCGAAGTGAAGGGCTTCGACATCGCAGACAAGGCTGTGGCCGGCGATGTCGAAGGAGCCGCCGAGGCGTTGCGGTGGGCGATGATGCGCGGCGAGCCGCTGGTGGTGCTGGCCGATGCGCTGGCCGAAGCCGTGCACATGATCGGTCGGGTGGGCCCCCTGTCCGGCGACCCTTACCGTCTGGCGGCGCAGTTGGGGATGCCGCCCTGGCGGGTGCAGAAAGCCCAGAAACAGGCCCGGCACTGGTCGCGCGACAGGGTGGCAACCGCGATGAAAGTGGTGGCGGTGCTCAACGCCAACGTTAAGGGGGCGGTGGCGGACGCCGATTACGCGCTGGAATCCGCGGTCAGGAAGGTCGCCGAGCTGGCCGCCAACCGGGCCAGATGAGTTGGCCGGTGGTCCTCAGAGCTCGTTGAGGGCTCGCGCCAGGGCCGACTTTTTGTTGGCGGCCTGGTTCTTGTGGATCACGCCCTTGCCGGCCGCCTTGTCCAGCTTCCGGTTGGTCGACACCAGTAACTCCGCAGCCTTGTCTTTGTCACCGGCGTGGGCGGCCTCGCGGAACGCGCGCACTGCGGTACGCAGCGAGGACTTCACCGACTTGTTGCGCAGTCGGGCGCGCTCATTAGTCCGGTTGCGCTTCTGCTGCGACTTGATGTTGGCCACGCGTTGTTTCCTTCTTCGATCCGGTGTTTGCTTGGGGCACCCGATATACCCGACAGCGACTGCCCAGGTTATCAGTCGGTTACGTTTTCTCCCAAAAGGGGAACCTGCGGCCTGCCGCAACGTCAATTTGAGGCAGCATCTGAAAAGTGAGTCTTACGAACCAGCTCGAGGAGACCAGGCGGGGGTCGCGTGGCGCTGTCCGCCCGCAGGCACGCTTTGAGCGCATCTTCGGCGGGTACAACACGTCTGACGCCTATGCGATGGCATTCGATGAGATGTTCGATGCCCAAGGCACCGTGCGCGGCCCGTATAAGGGCATCTACGCCGAGCTTGCGCCGTCAGACGCCTCAGACCTCAAGGCCCGCGCCGAAGCGCTGGCCCGTGCGTTCATTGACCAGGGCATCACGTTTTCGCTGTCGGGTCAGGAGCGGCCCTTTCCGCTCGACCTGGTGCCGCGGGTGATCTCGTCTGCCGAGTGGAGCCGGTTGGAGCGCGGCATCACCCAACGGGTCAAGGCCCTCGAGATGTATCTCGACGACATCTACGGCGATCAGGAGATCCTGAATGACGACGTCATCCCCCGCCGTTTGATAACTTCCTGCGAGCATTTTCACCGGCAGGCCGTCGGCATCGTCCCGCCCAACGGCGTGCGAATCCACGTCGCCGGCATCGACCTGATCCGCGATGACCGGGGCAACTTCCGGGTTCTCGAGGACAACCTGCGCTCGCCCTCGGGTGTGTCGTACGTCATGGAAAACCGGCGCACCATGGCGCGGGTCTTCCCGAACCTGTTCGCCACCCACCGGGTGCGTGCCGTCGACGACTACTCCTCGCACCTGCTGCGGGCGCTGCGCAACTCCGCGGCCACCAACGAGGCCGACCCCACCGTGGTGGTCCTGACTCCGGGTGTGGCGAACTCGGCTTACTTCGAGCATTCGCTGCTGGCCCGTCAGATGGGTGTCGAGCTCGTCGAAGGCCGCGACCTGTTCTGCCGCGACAACCAGGTATACATGCGCACCACCGAGGGGGAGCGCCAGGTCGACGTCATCTATCGGCGCATCGATGACGCCTTCCTGGACCCGCTGCAGTTCCGTGCCGACTCGGTGCTGGGGGTGGCCGGCCTGGTCAACGCCGCCCGCGCCGGAAACGTCGTTATTTCCAGCGCGATCGGCAACGGTGTCGGCGACGACAAGCTCGTCTACACCTATGTGCCGACCATGATCGAGTACTACCTGGGCGCCAAACCACTGCTGGCCAACGTGGAAACCTTCCGGTGCTGGCTGGACGACGAACGCGAAGAGGTGCTGGACCGGATCGACGAATTGGTCCTCAAGCCGGTCGAGGGGTCCGGCGGATACGGCATCGTGTTCGGCCCGGACGCCTCCGAGAAAGATTTGGCTGCCGTCGCCAGAAAGATTCGCGACGATCCGCGAAGCTGGATCGCGCAGCCGATGATGGAACTGTCGACCGTGCCGACGCGGATCGAAAGCACGCTGGCGCCCCGCTACGTCGACCTGCGGCCATTCGCGGTCAACGACGGCAACGACGTGTGGGTGCTGCCGGGCGGGCTGACCCGGGTGGCCCTGGTCGAGGGCTCGCGGGTGGTCAACTCCAGCCAGGGCGGCGGCTCGAAAGACACCTGGGTGCTGGCGCCGCGCGCAGCGGCCGGCGCCCGTGAGCTGGGCGCCGCCGAGGTCGTGCGTTCGCTGCCGAAATCCATGCCAGACCCAGTGCTCGAAGGCTCGCCGCGGCTGACGCAACAGCCACAGCAGACTGAACAGCCGCAGGACGTGCAATCCCAGCAACAGCAACAGCAACAGCAGAAGGCGATTCACTGATGCTGGCCCGCAACGCCGAGGCGCTCTATTGGATCGGTCGCTACGTCGAGCGCGCCGACGACACCGCGCGAATTCTGGACGTCGCACTGCACCAACTGCTCGAGGATTCCAGCGTCGACCCCGACCAGGCGTCTCGGCTGCTGTTGCGGGTGCTCGGTATCGAGCCCCCGGATCACGACTTGGATGTCTGGTCGTTGACCGACCTGGTGGCCTATAGCACCAACAACCATGGTGGCTGCTCGATCGTCGACGCGATCACGGCGGCGCGGGAAAACGCGAAGTCGGCGCGGGAAGTGACATCCAGCGAGATCTGGGAGTGTCTCAACACCACATACCATGCCCTGCCCGAACGCGAGCGTGCCGCTAAACGCCTTGGCCCACACGAATTTCTGTCATTCATCGAGGGCCGGGCGGCAATGTTCGCCGGCTTGGCCGACTCGACGCTTTCGCGTGACGACGGATACCGGTTCATGTTGTTGGGCCGCGCGATCGAGCGGGTCGACATGACGGTGCGGCTGTTGCTATCGCGGGTCGGGGACAGCGCGTCGTCCCCGGCATGGGTCACGCTGTTGCGCTCGGCGGGCGCGCACGACACCTACCTGCGCACTTACCGTGGTGTGCTGGACGCAAGCCGGGTGGTCGAGTTCATGCTGCTCGACCGGCTGTTCCCGCGTTCGGTGTTCCACTCGCTGAGGCTGGCCGAACACAACCTCGACGAGCTGCTGCACAATCCGCAGAGCCGGATTGGCGCCACCGCCGAGGCGCAGCGGTTGCTCGGGCAAGCCCGCAGCGAACTGGAATTCGTGCAACCGGGTGTGTTGCTCGAGTCATTGGAGAGCCGTTTGGCGGGCTTGCAGCGAACTTGTCGCGATGTGGGAGAAGCCTTGTCGCTGCAGTACTTCCACGTCACTCCGTGGGTAGCGTGGTCGGATGCCGGCAACCGCGCCCCACTGGTCAGCAGGCAGGGGGAAGCCTGATGTGGCGGATGCGGGTGGTGCACACCACCGGGTACGCCTACCAATCGCCGGTGACCGCCTCCTATAACGAAGCGCGGCTGACCCCGCGGTCGGACACCAGGCAAAACGTCATCCTGAACCGCGTCGAAACCATTCCGGCGACCCGGTCGTACCGCTACATCGACTATTGGGGTACCGCCGTGACGGCGTTCGACCTGCACGCGCCGCACACCGATCTCACGGTGACGTCGTCTTCGGTCGTCGAGACCGAGCGGCCAGAGCCGCCGGTGACGGAGGCCGGCTGGAGCGACCTGGAATCCGAGGCTGTGATCGATCGGTTCGACGAATTGCTCCGCCCAACCGAGCACACCCCGGCAAGCAAGCGTGTTGCGTCCGTGGGCAAAAAGATCGCCAAAACCCACAAGCCCGCCGAAGCCGTCGTCGCCGCAGCCGAGTGGGTGCGCGACGAGCTGGACTACCTCCCGGGGACCACCAGCGTGCACTCGTCCGGGCTGGACGCGCTGAACGAGGGCAAGGGTGTCTGCCAGGACTTCGTGCACTTGTCGCTAATGGTGTTGCGCAGCATGGGAATTCCCGGGCGTTACGTGTCGGGTTACCTACACCCCAAACGTAACGCCGTCGTCGGGAATACCGTGGACGGGCGAAGTCACGCCTGGATTCAGGCTTGGACCGGCGGTTGGTGGAACTACGACCCCACCAACGACGCCGAGATCACCGAGCAGTACGTCAGCGTGGGCGCCGGCCGCGACTACACCGACGTTTCTCCGCTGAAAGGTATCTACTCCGGGCAGGGGGCAACCGACCTCGACGTCGTCGTGGAGGTCACCCGGCTGGCTTAGCCGGCCGGACAAGCGTGCGGTACCCGGGGTGGACATGCGGCGTCAGGCCCTGCTGCTGCGCCACTGTGGCAAGCAGGCCGCGCAGCGCGCTGTATTGGTCAGGATCAAGCGCGGCGGTGAGCCCGAGCTCGTGCTGGTGCGCGAGTTCGGAAAGCTTGCGCATCAGCCTTTTTCCGGCCGCGGTGAGGTAGAGAGCGTGCAGCCGGCGATCATCGGGGTTGCGGCGACGCTCGACGTAGCCGCGCTCCTCGAGCTCGTCGACGTACACGACGACGCGGCTGGGCAACATCCCCAATTGGGCGCTGAGGGCCTGCTGGCTGCGGCCGGGCTCGGCGGCGATGGCGCGCAGGATTCCCGCGTGTGGGGGGGTCAAGTCGATAGTGGCGACCTGCTCGGCGAATAGCGTCGCGGCGTGATGGCCGAGTTGAGCCAACAGGAAGGCCACACCATCGGCGTGGTCGCTAGTTGGGGCTGATGACACCGTCACATCATAGTCTTGGCGAATAATTCTGCGAGTGAATCCTCCTCGGGCCTTGCCGACCCGTGGATCTGGGCATATCGTTCATGTCATGAACGATTCATCGGCTGATAGAACTGGGCCGGCCCCCGGCCGCCGCCGGCAAGGGGGACCGCCGCTGGTTTTGCTTTCCGTGATTTGTCTTGGGTTGCTCTTCGGCGGATTGGCCATCGGAGTCGCACTGGGCGGCGTGATGCCGTTGCCCTACGCTCCGGTGACCGCGGTTGCGGCATACGTCCGCGCCCAGCCGGTCGCGGTGCAGGTCATCGCCACCGCGGCGTTCGCGTCGTCGGTGCCGTTGGCGATCTACGCGGCGACGGCCAGTACCCGGTTGAGGCAACTCGGAGTTACTGCGCCGGGAGCCACGATCGCACTCACGGGCGGCACCTTGGCGGCCGGCGCGCTGGGTCTGACCGGATTGTTGGCCTGGACGCTGTCACGACCGGAACTCAGTGCGGACACCGCGTTGGTCCGGGCGGTCTATTTTCTGGTGTTTCTGGTCGGCGGCCCGGGGCACATCGTGGCCTTGGGCCTGCTGGTCGCCGGTATGGCCGTGCCCAGCCTCATCCTCGGCTTGACGCCGAGACCAGTGGCCTGGATCGGCCTGGCGACTGCCGCCCTTGCCGAATTGACGACGTTGGTGTTGGTCTGGCCGGAACTTGGAGTGATATTGCCGATCGCACGGGTCTCGGCGTTGGTATGGCTGGTAGTGGCCGGCGCGCTATTGCCACTGCGACGCACCGATATTCGGCATGCACACGAGCGATCGCGCCTCCCAGCCGGCGCCGCGGTCAGCGAATAACGGTTATGGCTGCGCGTTGACCTCAACCCGGTGCAGGTCGTCGCCGAGCTCGATGCGCCCGCCGAACTCGCCAGCCGCCAGCGCCCGCCACTGTTCCTCTTGGCCCGGCGCTGGCGCCGGCACATAGTGCGTCATGACCAGGGTGCCCACCCCCGCGCGGGCCGCGGTCCCTCGACAGCCGCGAGCCAACCAAGCCCGCGCCAGCGAGCCGCGGCGCAAGGCAGGCTGAGGACATGCCCAAATCATGCGGTAATTGCCGCCTGGCTTGCCCCAGGATCGATCAGCGGCGCGCAAGATGCGAGTCAACCGTTGCAGGTCAGGTGGGATCTGCCCTGTCAACCACCAATTTTGTATGATCCGCGTCATGCCGGCGAAGAGTGAAAACCCTCTGACCTGCGCGGATAGCGGTGTGGCAAATTTCGGCCTACCTTGCGCGGTTCATTCACCGAACCGAAAAAGGGCCGGTCGTTCACATGCAGGATCATTCACGACAACCTGCCATTGTCATTCATGGACCACCACTATTTGTCAGATTTTGGGCACGAAAAATCAGCCTACCGTCACTTGCAAACGGTAGGCAGTTTACTGGCGGTGCTGTGGGCAGTAGGCCGCGATGCTCACCCCGACGAAGAATCCCGCATGGAAATCGTCCAGATCACTAACGGACTCAACATCTTTCGCCACCTGGATAGCTGTCTCGCCGGCATCGAGCTTGGCGCACGCGCCATGACCGGCGGCTATGGCTTCATCGGGGGAGACGTAGTGAATGCTTTGTGAGTCAAGGGCTTTCAGGAATGTATCATCGACGGTACCAGCGCTGGCGGAAACCGGCAGTGCGAGTACAATCAATGCTATGAAGCACACATGTCTCATCGCGGCGACCCTCCTGACCTGCGCCCTAGTGACCATGCCGCCAGCTTACGCCGACCCTAACGATGTCTTCGGCACCCTGAGTGGCGGCACATGCACATGCCTACGGCCACAACAGATTCCGCAGAACGTGCAGCAGCAGCAGCTCCTGAGCGGATTGCAGCAGGGGCAGGCCAGTATCCAAAGTCATTGAGTTGCATCATAGTTCGCCGCTCTCAATCTCATCGCCGAGTTCTTTGACTTCCTGTACTACGTGGACCGCCGCTTCCCGCGTGGTGATCGATTCAATCGTCGCTTTCAGGGCCTGAATCTCGGCCCGCACTGCCTGCCACGCGCCCCATCAGTGCCGTCTGCTGATGTATCTTGCGGCTCATGGTGTCCATACCCCAGTTTGCTAGGGGCAAAAGTGACGCAAGATAATTGTGTATGCGGGTAGGTAAAACACCTGGTCAGATACCCAATTGTATGCCGTTCAGGCGTGCCTAATCGCAGATGTCCTTGAGCCGTTGTTGGCCGATGTTGGTGACGATGTCCTTGCGGATTACGGTGTGCACCAATGCGCCGGCGCCGGCTGCCAGCTCGTCCACGCCGGCGCAGGGCACCGTGTCTCCGGCCAGCACCACCGACGCTGCCCCGGATTCGAGCCGGAACCCGATGGTCGGTGCCACCGGCCGGTGATCGGTAGGGGCCACCCGGATCGATACGCCGTCGCGGTCCCACACCGGACCTTCGGTGTAGTCATGGACCTCGACCGACGGCGGCTCATTCAGATCGGCGTGATGAGCGATCCGGTAACCGATGTCGTGGCGGAGCGCCTTCAGCGTCGCCTCTACCGTCTCCGCGGTGCCGGGCGGTCCGATGATCGGCAGCGGCGCGGGATCAGGCGCGAAGGTGCTGATCCAACGCGTGATGAGGACGTCGCCGAGGTCGCCGATGTGGTCGCTGTGCAGGTGGGTGAGCGGTAGCGCCGACAACCCGCTGGCGCCCACGCCGACTGCCGCCGCACGCTGTAGCACTCCACGCCCGCAGTCCACCAGAAACACCTGCCCGCCGGCCCGCACCAGAGTCGACGGCCCCGCGCGGTTCGGATCGGGGATGGGGCTTCCGGTTCCGAGCAACGTGATCTCGATCATGGCCTTATCCTTGCAAGGGGCACCAGCGTGCAGTGGCTCAATCGACTGATTCGTCTGGCCGACACGAGGATTCGGCCTCACACCGCTCCCGACCCGCCGGGCGGGCGCGCGCCCCGGCCGTAAGTGAGGCCTGAGGTTGCACCCCGGAATTCCCTGGCCGTCGCGGGCACCATGAAGGCCTGGTCGGCGCGATGGCTGCGCTGCCTGGTGCTTTCATCGGCACCGCCGGCGGCGCCCTGCAGGTGCTGCTGGCCCACGCCAGGCTCGACCCCGACAAGTTGCGCGAGCGAAATGCACCGGGGGTGGTTGTCGCGTTTGAGCCGTGGACCGTAGGGTATGGACACTCCTGGTTGCCGGTTTTCGTGTTCGCTTTCCCGCCGCGCGAGTTACCCGTAGCCTGGTGTGAAGCAGCTCACAACGCTGGAGGCCTTGATGCGGATCGCGGACGTTTTGCGGAATAAGGGTGCGGCGGTGGTGACGATCAACCCCGAGGCAACGGTCCGGGAATTGCTCGCCGGCCTCGCCGAGCAGAACATCGGCGCCATGGTGGTGGTCGGGGCCGAGGGGGTCGTCGGGATCGTGTCGGAGCGCGACGTCGTGCGCCAACTGCACACACATGGCGCCAGCGTGCTGTCCCGCCCGATCTCCAAGATCATGACCGCCACAGTTGCCACGTGCGCGAAGTCCGACACGGTCGACACTCTCAGCGTGCTGATGACCAAAAACCGGGTGCGCCATGTGCCGGTGCTCGAAGGGAAAGAGCTGATCGGCATCGTCAGTATCGGTGACGTGGTGAAGACCCGAATGGAAGAACTCGAGGCCGAGCAACGGCAGCTGCAGTCCTACATCACGCAGGGCTGATTGCCCGGTTCAGCCCGCTGGAGCTGAGTTAACGCCAGGAGTAGTCCGCGCGCAGCCGGGCGGCCACCACATCGAAGATCTCGCGATCCAGGATCGCGCCCTCGCGGCGAATACCCTCCTCCGGCACGTCGAGCACCCGGTCCATCCGGACCCAGCTTTCTCTGCCCTCGTAATCCCAATCGCCAGAACCGATCCCGACCCAGTCCGGGTCGGTGGCATGGTGCTCCTGGCTGGATACCATCAACCCCAGCAGGACGCTGCGGTCACGACCCACGACGAGAACCGGTCGGTCTTTGCCGCGGGTGGGATCGTCCTCGTAGACCACCCATGTCCAAACGATCTCCCCGGGATCGGCCCGGCCATCGAGGTCTGGTGCGTACACCAGCTTGCGGGCCCGCTGCGCGGTGGGGAAGCTGGTGCTGGTCACCGGCCGGCCCGCGGTGACCGCGGCAGGTGGTTGCGGCGCGACCGCGGCGATAACGTTCGCGGTGATCTTCACGGCTTGCTGGAGTTCTCGCAGCACGGTCTGCGAGTTCTGCACGTGCCGGGCCAGCCGCGGAGCCCCGTTGAAAACAAGGTTCTCCGCAAAACGCTGAAACGTCTTCCACTGTGATTTCCGGGCAGACGCCATATTCGCAGCATAGACGTGAGCGGCCGGGTGCGATTGTGTCCAAGTGTGTCCCGGCCACCGGAGCATAGATACGCTGGACATGCCCGCGAGCCGCCGCTCAAAGCGGCGGCTCGAAGCATCCTCGAACATCAGTCGACCAGGAGATTCCCATCAGCAGTTTCGCCGACAAGACCTTCACCGCGCCGGCGCAGATTCGGAATTTCTGCATCATCGCTCACATCGATCACGGCAAGTCCACGCTGGCGGACCGGATGCTTCAGCTCACCGGCGTCGTCGATGAGCGGTCGATGCGTGCCCAGTACCTGGACCGAATGGACATCGAGCGGGAGCGCGGGATCACCATCAAGGCGCAGAACGTGCGGCTGCCTTGGAAAGTCGGGGATCAAAACTACGTGTTGCACCTGATCGACACCCCAGGTCACGTCGACTTCACCTACGAGGTGTCGCGCGCGCTGGCGGCCTGCGAGGGCGCGGTACTGCTGGTCGACGCCGCCCAGGGCATCGAGGCTCAAACCCTGGCCAACCTCTACCTGGCGCTGGACCGCGACCTGACCATCATCCCGGTGCTCAACAAGATCGACCTGCCGGCTGCCGATCCGGACCGCTACGCGGGCGAGATCGCCCACATCATCGGCTGCGAACCGAACGACGTGCTGCGAGTGTCCGGGAAAACCGGCCAGGGCGTGGCCGAGCTTCTCGATGAGGTGGTCCGCCAGGTGCCGCACCCGCAAGGCGACGCCGACGCGCCGCTGCGCGCAATGATCTTCGATTCGGTCTATGACACCTACCGCGGCGTGGTGACCTACGTGCGCGTGGTGGACGGCAAGATCAGCCCGCGAGAACGCATCGCGATGATGTCCACCAGCGCCACTCACGAACTGCTCGAGGTCGGCATCGTCTCGCCCGAACCGAAGGCCAGCGAGGGCCTGGGTGTGGGAGAGGTGGGCTACCTGATCACCGGGGTTAAGGACGTCCGCCAGTCCAAGGTCGGCGACACCGTGACGACGGCCCGGCACGGCGCCACGCAAGCGCTGACGGGCTACCGCGAACCCAAACCGATGGTCTACTCGGGGCTGTATCCCGTCGACGGCTCGGACTACCCGGACCTGCGCGACGCCCTCGACAAGCTGCAGCTCAACGATGCGGCCCTGACCTACGAGCCGGAGACGTCGGTGGCGCTGGGCTTTGGGTTCCGGTGTGGCTTCCTGGGGCTGCTGCACATGGAGATCACCCGCGAGCGCCTGGAGCGTGAGTTCGACCTGGACCTGATCTCGACATCGCCGAACGTCGTGTACCGGGTGATCCTGGAAGGAGAGGCGGACGGCGCAAGCCTTCTGGTGACGAACCCGTCCGACTGGCCGGAGGGCAAGATCCGCATGGTTTACGAGCCCGTGGTGAAGACCACCATCATCGCTCCCAGCGAATTCATAGGAACCATTATGGAACTTTGCCAATCACGCCGTGGAGAGTTGGAAGGCATGGATTACCTGTCGCCCGAGCGGGTGGAACTGCGCTACACCATGCCACTCGGCGAGATCATCTTCGACTTCTTCGATTCATTGAAGTCGCGCACCCGCGGCTACGCCAGCCTCGATTACGAGGCGGCGGGCGAGCAGGAGGCCCAATTGGTCAAGGTCGATATCCTGCTGCAGGGCGAGGCCGTCGACGCGTTCAGCGCGATCGTGCACAAGGATTCGGCGTTCGCCTACGGCAACAAGATGACCACCAAGCTCAAGGAATTGATCCCGCGCCAGCAGTTCGAAGTACCGGTGCAGGCGGCCATTGGATCAAAAATCATCGCGCGCGAGAACATCCGCGCGATCCGTAAGGACGTGCTGTCGAAGTGCTACGGCGGTGACATCACCCGCAAACGCAAACTTTTGGAAAAGCAGAAGGAAGGCAAGAAGCGGATGAAGACCATCGGGCGTGTCGACGTGCCGCAGGAAGCGTTCGTGGCAGCATTGTCCACCAACGCTGCAGGGGACAAGGGTAAGAAGTAGGGAGCAAAGCACGAGCAATGACACCGGTGCGAGTCGGCCTGGCGCGGGCGGTAGCCCTGCTCAGCATCGGCCTGCTGGCCGCAGGCTGTACCGTCACTGTTGGCGGTAGTGCGCGGCCGGCAGCGAACTCGACGCCGCGATTGCTCACCGGACGAACCATTGAGCAGGTGCTCCTCGGCGACAAGTCGCTGTCGCGAATTCTCAACCAGTCCTTCCAGATTGATCATCGTTTTCCACCGCGGTTCGGAGGCCCCGAGACGTTGCAGAACGATGGATCGGCCTCGCCCGTCGACTGCCTGGGCGTAGCAGTGATGCTGCAGCAAAGCGTCTACCAATCCGGCAGCGTCAAAGACGTCGCCGTTGAGACCTGGCGGCACGCTGCCATGTCGGCTGAGGTGACCAGCGTAAAGGAGGCCGTGGTCAGCTTGCCCACGGCCGCCGACGCCAACGCGCTGTTCGCGAGGTTCTCTCATCAGTGGCAAAAATGCGATGGCACGACGCTGCCCCTGCCAGACGATATGCTCAGGCTCAAGGCCAAGATCACCAACGTGCAAGTTGCCACTTCTGCTCTCGCGGCAACTGTTTCAATCGGGTTCGCGGTGCCCGGCTCGGATTCGGCATCCATTCCAGAAGGGCGGGCCATTGGTGTGCGGGACAATTGCCTTGTCGAGGTCGAGGTCGACTTTTTTAATACATCAAACCCGTCGCACGAAGAATCAGCCGATGTCAAGGCCACCGCGTTACACATCGCGCAAATCATGATGGACAAAGTCAGCGCGCTGAGCTGACGCACGGCTGCCCGGTGCCGTACATGACAGCGTTGCCCCCGCGGCTACACCTGCTTGTTCGCTATGAGGTCCCCGGACGCCGCGTTGATGGTGACTTTGTGTTCGACTATGTAGAGGTCCCAGGCGTCGGCTTCCCACACGGTGGTGCCGTTGCTGTTGCCGAGTTTCAGCTCGGTGATGGAGCCGTTGGGTACCACGGCCAGGATCTTGTCCACTGCTGCGCGATAGTCCAGATGAGCGGCCTGCACCCGGGCACGGTTTTGGGTTTTGTCGGTGTCGCTCTCGTTCGCACGCGTCGGCCCGACCATCACTGTGACACCGTCGGACGACACGTCCATTGTTTGCTCCGTTCCGTCGGCGGTGGCCACCAGGACCCTCCAGCTTCCGCTCTCCTGGGATCTGATAAGGGTCAGCGTGCTGTTCGGCACTGCCGCGACGGCAGCGGCTCCGGCATGCAACAACGTCTGCGGGTCGGGTGGTGCGGCGGGACGCGACCATGAAGCGCGCGGCGTGGTGGTTGTCGCCGACGTCGCAGCCGGGGTGCCGCTATGACCGCACCCGGCCAGCGCTGTGATCGCCACGGAAATGAACGCGGTCCGAACCCAGGATCGACGTGTCACAGCAGCCATCGGCGCATGGTACCGCGACGCATGTGTCAGGCGTTCAACTCGGTGTTCTCATAGCCCGAGTCGCCGAGCCAGAGCGAATTGCCTTGTCGAGGTGCAGATTTGGCGTTACGGCGGCACTTCGTCCGCGCGTGTCGGGTCGGTGATCCGAAGCCAGCGCCGTCGACATTCGAGGATGATGGACAAGGTCGGTGACCTCCGCCGACACCGGCGTTTCACATCGGTGCGTTGGCGGGCTGGAACATCCCGGAGCCGTCGGCTTCCTCCTCGGCGCGGATCACGTGGACCACCGCGTTGATCAACGCCAGGTGGGTGAACGCCTGCGGGAAGTTGCCCAGGTGCCGGCCGGTTCGCGGCTCGATCTCCTCGGCGTAGAGGTATAGCGGGCTGGCGTAGGACAGTAACCGCTCGCACAACCGCTTGGCGCGGGTCACCTCACCGATCTCGACCAACGCTGACACCAGCCAGAACGAGCAAATGGTGAAGGTGCCTTCCTCGCCGGACAGCCCGTCGTCGGTCTCCTCTACCCGGTAACGCAGCACCATGCCTTCCTCGGTGAGTTCGTTGGCGATCGCCAGCACCGTGTTGCGCACCCGCGGGTCGTCCGGCGGCAGGAATCGGGTCAGCACCACCAGCAGCAGCGAGGCATCCAGTGCGTCGCTGCCGTAGCGCTGGGTGAACACGCCGCGGGAGTCCACGCCATGCTCCAGAATGTCGGCCTTGATCTCCTCGGCGATGGCCCGCCACTGCTGGGCGTAGCTCTTCTCACCCTGCCGTTCGGCCAGCTTGCACCCGCGGTCAAGCGCCACCCAGCACATCACCTTCGACGACGTGAAGTGCTGCGGCTCCCCGCGCACCTCCCAGATTCCGCGGTCGGGCTCACGCCAGTGCTTGATCGCCTCTTCCACCTGTTTCTTCAACACCGGCCATAACGTCTCGGGGATTTGCTCGCGCGATTTGGCGTGCAGGTAGAACGAGTCCAGAATCGAGCCCCAGATGTCGTGCTGGACCTGGTCGTAGGCGCCGTTGCCGATTCGCACCGGGCGCGCGTGGTCATAGCCGGACAGGTGGTGCAGCTCTTCTTCGACCAGACTGCGCTCGCCGCCAACGCCGTACATCACCTGCAGCGGATGGCGCTCGTTGCTGTTGGCGCCGGAGACGTCGGCGATGAACGCGAAGAAGTCGTCGGCCTCGCGGTCCAGGCCCAAGGTGTAGAGCCCCCACAACGCGAACGTCGAGTCGCGAACCCAGGCGTAGCGGTAGTCCCAGTTGCGTTCGCCCTGCGGCGTTTCCGGAAGCGACGTGGTGCTGGCGGCCAGCAGCGCGCCGGTGGGGGAATACGTCAGTCCCTTCAGCGTGAGCGCGCTGCGCTGCAGGTACGCCCGCCACGGGTGGTCGGGGAAGTCCCCGATGTTGATCCACTGCCGCCAGCACTCGGTGGTTTTCCACATCCTGTCGGCGGCCTCTTCATAGGTCTGCGGCGCCGGGTGCTTGGTCCAGCTCAGCGCGACGAACACATCGTCGCCCTCGGTCATCCGGGTGCGTGCCCGCGCTTCACGGCCCTCCAGCCCGATCCGCAGATTGCTGGTCAGCCGCAGCGTCGGGTGCGCGTCCGGTTGTCTGCTGGCGCGTGCGATGGCCTCGCCGTACGCGTTGGCCGAGTATTCCCAGGTGGCCCCGACGCGGTGGTAGTCGAACGCCGGCTCGCAGCTCATCATCAGTTCAACGGTGCCGCTGACGCAGCGCACCGTGCGCAGCAGGATGTGCTCGGCGTCCCAGTCCATCGGAGTGCGGCGATGTGTCCGCGATCGGCGCTCGATGTCGTGCCAGGGGCCCATCACCAGCGCGTCACGCACGATCAGCCACCCGGTGTGGGTCTGCCACGTGGTCTCCATGATCAGGCTGCCGGGAAGGTAACGACGGGCCGAGGGCACCGAGACGCCGTACGGGCCCAGCCGGAAATGGCCGGCGCTACGATCCAGGATCGCGCCGAACACACTCGGAGAGTCCGGCCGGGGCACACAGAGCCATTCCACCGATCCGGCCGGGGAGATCAGGCACGTCGTCTCCCAGTCCGACAGAAATGCGTAATCGGCGATCGGTGGGAATGGGTTTCGCAGTGTTCCGATGGGCGAAAGGGGTGCGGGCGCGTCGAAATCGAGGGGCGAGGCCAAGGCCTTTTCACGGGCCGTTTCAAACGCTTCAGGCTCGGCGGCAGCGTCGGCGGGTTGGTCGGCGGGTTGCGCGTGCAGGACCATGCCGACATCATCAACTGTCGACCGGCCCGGCGTCCACTTTCGCCGAGGTGGCGCGTTGCGCTGGCTGTTTGGGGATTACCCGCGGCGTCTGGCGTACTTGGGCGCGTGCTCGGGCAGCGGGCCGATTGCGACCATGTAGCCGACCAGTCGCCGCAATGCCAGTGATCGGCCTACCACCCGCACACCCCGTGGCGCTGAGGCGTCGCCTCCGGCGACTGCCGCCGCGATCACGCTGGCATGGATCAGTCGTTGTGCCGCCTGCAGGATCGCCGTCGGAAACCAGCGGCGCATTTGCACCCGGGCCAGCTGCCGGGTAGAAACCCGTCCCGCACCGAGCGGACCGGCCAGTATGCGCGCGGCAGCCACCGCGTCGGCCACCGCCAGGTTGATGCCGACGCCGCCGACCGGTGACATCGCGTGCGCCGCGTCGCCGATGAACAGCACGCCGTCGGAGTACCAGCGGGGAAGCCGATTGAGCTGCACGTCAAGCAGTTTCACGTCGTCGAACGACGTCAGCTTGTCGATGCGGTCAGCGATCCAGGGCACCATGCTCAGTAGCGCGCGGTGCAGCGCTTCGATGCCTTGGGCCCGCATCTGCGCGTCGGTTCCCTTCGGAATGATGTAGGCGATCTGGTAGTAATTGCCGCGGTCGATCATGATCGTCGCGTGCCCGGCGCGGAGCACACCGGCCAGTCCGCTCGGATCGTCGGGCCGGCGAGGCAACCGGAACCACCACACGTCCATTGGGGCGCCGAAGCTACGTGGTGTCAGGCCGACTGCTGAGCGCACCGTCGATGAGCGGCCGTCGCAGGCCACCGTCAACTCGGCACGCATGTGTTTGGTTTCGCCGGCCTCGTCGCGGTACGTCACGCCAACGATGCGGCTGCGGTCGCGAATCACCCCAGTCACCTCGGTGCTGCGCAACAACCGGAAGCTGGGCTCCGCCTCGGCGGCGGTGGCCACCATCTCGAGGAAGTCCCACTGCGGCACCAGGGCGATGTGTTGATGTGCGCCGGGAAGACGGGTCAGGTCCAGATTCACCGGTGCGTTCTGGATCTCCATGCGGACGGTGTCGATGAGGCGATGCGGAATCTGGGCGAACTGCGGCCCCAAACCGAGTTCGTCAAGCAGCCGCAAGGTGCTCGCGTGCACCGTGTCTCCGCGGAAGTCACGCAGGAAGTCAGCGTGCTTTTCCATCACCGTGACTTTTACCCCGGCGCGGGCCAACAGCAGGCCGAGCATCATGCCCGCCGGTCCGCCGCCGGCGATGAGACAGGTCGCTTCATCGGATGCGGGAGGCATCCGCCGATCTTGACACATTGGTTTCGGGTGCCGGGGCGAATAGTGTGGGCCGGGTGAACGCGTTCCTGAATTGGTGGGACGGCAACGAGCTGTGGCTTTCCGGGCTCGCCTTCGTGCTGCAGGCCATGGTGGTGATGCCGGTCGTGCTGGCGGTGGCCTACGTCACGGCGGCAGCGCTGGACGGACTGCTCGGCAAGGGCATCGAGTTGATGCGCCGCGCCCGCCACGCCGACGGGGCGCCCGGGTAACGCGTATGCCTCGGTCACACGTGACGTTGGTTCTCGTCACGCTCGTGGTGCTGGTGATCGTCACGTGGCTGCTGACGCACTGAGGCACGCTCAAGACGCATGGGGTGCTGACTTGCTCAGACGTGCGGCCCGGTGGCGGGCCAGCGAATTCCTGTTAGGCTTCGCGCCATGCACGTGGCATCCGGTGTTTTGGAGTGCTATGTCTTCGTGCACTGTTGTCGCTGACTCCCAAACCCGTGCGCGGTCTGGTATGGAGTTCGTGAATTCTCCTGAAGTTTTAGGCGCCTTTCCGCAGCAACGGGACCGGTATCTGTAAGTCCCGCACTGGAAGGCCACCAATGCTTAACGACAACGGCAGCGCGCTGCGCTGGCGGCCTGTCGTCGCGCTCGCCCTGATTACCGGTGTCGTCGCCGCGTGTCACGGTGGTGCCAGCGACGTCGTTGGCGGCGGCGGGCCGGCCAACGCGAATACGAGTATCACCCTGGTCGCCTACTCGGTCCCAGAACCCGGCTGGAGCAAGGTGATTCCGGCGTTCAATGCCTCCGAGGAGGGCAAGAGCGTGCAGGTGATCACCTCCTATGGGGCCTCCGGTGACCAATCACGCGGTGTTGTCGACGGTAAGCCGGCCGATGTCGTGAACTTCTCGGTCGAACCGGACATCACTCGGTTGGTGAAGGCTGGCAAGGTTTCCAAGGAGTGGAATACCGACGCCACCAAGGGCATCCCGTTCGGGTCGGTGGTGACGCTGGTGGTGCGCAAGGGCAATCCGAAGAACATCAGGGATTGGGATGACCTGTTGCGGCCCGGAGTGGAGGTCATCACGCCCAGTCCGCTGAGTTCGGGGTCGGCCAAGTGGAATCTGCTCGCCCCGTACGCCGTCAAGAGCGAAGGCGGCAGCAATGGCCAGGCCGGCGTTGACTTCATCAACAAGTTGGTGCGTGAACACGTCAAATTGCGTCCCGGATCGGGACGGGAAGCTACCGATGTCTTCGTCCAGGGCAGCGGTGACGTGTTGATCAGTTACGAGAACGAGGCCATCGCCACTGAGCGGGCGGGCAAGCCGGTGGAGCACATCAACCCGCCGCAGACCTTCAAGATCGAGAATCCGGTGGCGGTGGTAAGTACCAGCCCGCACCTCGATGCTGCCGTCGCTTTCAAGAACTTCCAGTACACCGCCGCGGCGCAGAAGGTGTGGGCGCAGGCCGGTTTCCGGCCGGTCGATCCGGCCGTTGCCGCCGATTTCCGGGACCAGTTTCCGGTGCCGGTGAAACTGTGGACGATTGCCGACCTCGGCGGTTGGGGGACAGTGGATCCGCAGCTGTTCGACAAGAGCACCGGCAGCATCACCAAGATCTATACGCAGGCCACCGGATGACGGCGGCGATAACGCCGGACCCGGCGGTGATCCGGCCCGAGCTCGACGGCCCCGGCGGTGACGCTCCACCGGCGCCCGCACGCGCGCGGCATGTCCGCGGATCGGGCGCCACGTCACTTCGGGTCGGTGTGGCCATGGTGTGGCTTTCGGTGATCGTGCTGCTGCCACTGGCCGCCATCGCGTGGCAGGCCGCGGGCGGCGGCTGGCAGGCTTTCTGGCTGGCGGTCACGTCGAATGCCGCGCTGGAGTCGTTCCGGGTGACGCTGACCATTTCCGCCGGAGTTACGTTCGTCAACCTGGTCTTCGGCCTGCTGATCGCCTGGGTGCTGGTGCGCGATGACTTCGTCGGCAAACGGCTTGTCGATACGATCATCGATCTGCCGTTCGCGCTGCCCACCATCGTCGCCAGCCTGGTGATGCTGGCCCTGTACGGGAACAACAGTCCGGTGGGTCTTCATCTGCAGCACACCGCGTGGGGTGTGGCGGTGGCGCTGGGCTTCGTCACGCTGCCGTTCGTGGTGCGTTCAGTTCAGCCGGTGCTGCTGGAAATCGATCGTGAGACAGAGGAAGCGGCAGCGTCACTGGGTGCTAGCGGGCCGAAGATCTTCACCTCGGTCGTGCTGCCATCGCTGATGCCGGCGTTGTTATCCGGTGCGGGGCTGGCATTCTCGCGTGCGATCGGCGAGTTCGGTTCGGTGGTGCTGATCGGTGGTGCGGTCCCGGGAAAGACCGAAGTGTCATCACAGTGGATACGGACCTTGATCGAGAACGACGACCGCACCGGTGCCGCCGCGATATCAATTGTGCTGCTGTCGATCTCGTTTGTCGTGCTGCTCCTGCTGCGCATCGTCGGCGCGCGTGCGGCCAAACGTGAGGAGTTGGCTGTGTGACGTCGTCTTCGCGGGTTCGCTACCTCATCCGATTCGTCGCGCTGGCGTATGTCTTTGCGCTGCTCGTTGTTCCGGTGACGCTGATCTTGTGGCGGACCTTCCAACCCGGGTTCGGCCAGTTCTTTGACTGGATCAGTACTCCGGCGGCGATATCGGCGCTGAACTTGTCGCTGCTGGTGGTGGCCATCGTGGTGCCGCTGAACGTGATCTTCGGTATTCCGACAGCGTTGATGCTCGCGCGCAATCGATTTCGCGGTAAGGGCGTGCTGCAGGCGATCATCGATCTGCCGTTCGCGGTATCGCCCGTCATCGTGGGCGTCGCGTTGATCGTGCTGTGGGGATCGGCCGGTGCGCTGGGCTTTGTCGAGAAAGACCTCGGGTTCAAGATCATCTTCGGCCTGCCCGGCATCGTGCTTGCCAGCATCTTCGTCACCCTGCCGTTCGTGGTGCGCGAAGTCGAACCGGTGCTGCACGAGCTGGGAACCGACCAGGAGGAGGCGGCGGCAACCCTGGGTTCGGGTTGGTGGCAGACGTTTTGGCGGGTCACGCTGCCGTCGGTCCGGTGGGGCCTGACGTACGGCATCGTGCTGACCATCGCTCGTACTCTGGGTGAATACGGCGCGGTGATCATGGTGTCGTCCAATCTTCCGGGGAAATCGCAAACACTGACATTGCTGGTCTCGGACCGGTACAACCGCGGGGCTGAGTACGGGGCCTATGCGCTGTCGACGCTGCTGATGGGTGTTGCCGTGGTGGTCCTGATCGTCCAGGTGGTTCTGGACGCCCGCCGGGCACGAGCGACTAGACAGGGTTGACAAGGAGACTTGTACATGACCGACAACGGAACCGAGCGCGGCGACCACGCGATCATCGTGCGGGACGCCTACAAGCATTATGGCGACTTCATCGCATTGGACCATGTGAACTTTGTCGTACCCACCGGTTCGTTGACGGCATTGCTGGGCCCGAGCGGTTCGGGTAAGTCGACTCTGTTGCGCGCCATCGCCGGTCTCGACCAGCCGGATAGCGGGACCGTCACTATCAACGGTCGTGACGTGACCCGGGTGCCGCCGCAGCGTCGCGGCATCGGATTCGTGTTTCAGCACTATGCCGCGTTCAAGCACTTGACCGTTCGCGACAACGTGGCGTATGGATTGAAGATCCGCAAGCGGCCCAAGGCCGAGATCAAGGCGAAGGTCGACAACCTGCTAGAGGTGGTGGGCCTGAGCGGATTTCAGACCCGCTATCCCAATCAGCTGTCCGGTGGTCAACGACAGCGGATGGCGCTGGCCCGGGCGCTGGCGGTCGACCCGCAAGTGTTGCTGCTTGATGAGCCGTTCGGTGCGCTGGACGCCAAAGTCCGTGAGGATCTGCGAGCCTGGTTGCGGCGCCTGCATGATGAGGTGCACGTGACCACGGTGCTGGTCACCCACGATCAGGCCGAGGCGCTGGATGTGGCCGACCGGATCGCCGTGCTCAACAAGGGTCGCATCGAGCAGGTCGGATCCCCCACCGAGGTCTACGACTCCCCGGCGAACCCGTTCGTCATGTCGTTTTTGGGTACGGTGTCGGTGCTGAACGGTGCCCTGGTGCGCCCGCACGACATCCGGGTCGGTCGCAATCCCGAGATGGCCATCGCCGGCGGGGACGGCACCGCGGAATCCATCGGAGTCGTGCGCGCCATCGTCAACCGGATCGTGGCGCTGGGTTTCGAAGTCCGCGTCGAGCTGACCAGTGCGGCCACCGGAGGCGCTTTCACCGCCCAGATCACCCGGGGCGATGCCGAGGCGCTGGCGCTGCGGCAGGGCGACACCGTGTATGTGCGGGCCACCCGAGTGCCGCCGATAACCGTTGAAGGGAAGGCATCCTCCGACACAGACGCGGTCGACGTGTTGACCTAGGCCCACCGTCGACGTCGAAATCGACAGCAGCGTGCGGGTTACTCGAACTTTTCCACGCCCGCGTCGATTTCGACGGGAACGCACAAACGCTCAGGCCGCGATGCGCTCGGCTGTTGCCTGATCGAAGCGATCCAGCACCGTCTCGGCCACCAGCTGGTGTGCCCCCAGCGGTGCCGCCATTGCGATGCCGGCGTCATGCGCGAAACTCCGCACTCGGTCCGGCAGCCGGCCGGGCGCCAGGAACCACGGCGCGATGACCACCCGACGGGCGCCCCGCCGGCGCAACCGGTCGGCGGCTTCGGCCAGCGAAGGCTCCGGACGGGTCACGAACGCGGTCGTCGCAGCCGCCCACCTCGTGCCCGCCAAAAGCTTCGGCGCGACCTGGGCTGTGTGTGCGTTCGCTGCGGGGTCCGACGAGCCGATCGCCACCACCAGCACACCGAGCTGGTTGTCGAGCCGGGAAACCCCCAACTCGGCCACGCGCTGGCGCAGCACCGACACCAGCCGGTCATCCTCGCCGAGCACGTCCGATTGCCACACGTCGATTCCCCGCTCGGCGATTGCGCAGCTGGCGATCTGACCGGGGATGTCGATGCGGGCGTGGTAGGCGTTGGCCAACAGCAACGGGGTGATGACTGCCTTGAGCGCCTTGCGGCGACGTGACAGGCCGTTGAGCACGTCGACCAGGTTGGGCGTGTTCAGCTCGCAGAAGGCCAGCCGCACGTCGAGGCCGGGCCGCATGCGCGCCACCCGGCCTGCGACGGCCCGCGCGTTGGCCGCCGACCGTGGATCCTTGCTTCCGTGCGCGGTCAGCACGAGTGTCGTCACGAGGCGTGCAACCCGCATTCAATCTTGGCCAGTCCCTGCCAGCGCCCGCTGCGCGGGTCGGCGCCCTCGGCCGGCTTGGCTGTGCAGGGAGCGCAGCCGATCGACGGATAGCCTTCGTAGACAAGCGGATTGACCAGCACATCGTGCTCGTTGATGTAGTTCTGCATGTCCTGGTCAGTCCACGCCGCCAGCGGGTTGATCTTCACCAGCTTGAACGCCTCGTCGAAGCTGATCAGCGGTGCGTTGGCGCGGGTCGGTGCCTCGACCCGGCGTAGCCCGGTCACCCACGCGGAGTAGCCGCGCAGCATTTTCCCCAGCGGGACGACCTTGCGCAGCCGGCAGCACTCGCCAGGGTCACGCGCGAACAGGTCCTTGCCCAGCAGTTCGTCCTGCTCGGCCACCGTGTGCTCCGGAGTGACATTGAGCACCCGGACGTCGTAGACCGACTCGACCGCATCCCGGGTGCCGATCGTCTCTACGAAGTGATAGCCCGTGTCCAGGAAGATCACCGGTACCCCTGGCCGCACCTTTGCGGCCAGATCCACCAGCACGGCATCTTGCATGTTGGAGGCCACCACGTAGTTGCACGTCGCCCACCCGCGCGGTCCGTTGACTCCGCCGAAGCTCTCATCGGTCCAGCGCAGCAGTTCGGTGGCGCTGGCGCCCTCGAGTTCTGCGGCGCCACGGGCAGCCAACTCACGCAGTTCGGTTTCGGTCGGCTTAGTCGTTGCGCCGCTCATCGCAGGTCACCTTCGTCAGCGCGAATTGCCCACTGCGCAAACCGTTCACCCTCGTTGCGCTGTTTGAGGAAGTTGCGCACCACCCGTTCGATGTAGTCGCCCAGCTCGTCGCTGGTGACCTTGTGCTGGCGCAGTTTTCGGCCGAAACCGCTGTCCAGGCCGAGGCTGCCACCCAGGTGCACCTGGAAGCCTTCGACCGAGCCGCCATGACCGTCATCGATCATCTGGCCTTTGAACCCGATGTCGGCGATTTGAATTCGCGCACACGAGTTCGGGCAGCCGTTGATGTTGACCGTGATCGGCACATCGAGCGAGGAGTTGACGTCCTCGAGCCGGCGTTCCAGCTCGGGCACCAAAGCCTGTGCCCTGACCCGGGTTTCGGCGAACGACAGCTTGCAGAACTCAATCCCGCTGCACGCCATCAGATTCCGGCGCCAATGCGACGGTCGCGATTGCAGACCGAGCGCCTCGAGGCCGGCAATCAGATAGTCGAGTTTGTCGTCGGGAATGTCGAGCATGACCAGCTTCTGGTAGGGGGTGAACCGGATGCGGTCCGAACCGGCCTGCTCGGCCAGGTCGGCCACCGCCGAGAGGATGGTGCCGGACACCCGTGCGGCTATCGGGGCAACCCCGACTGCGTTGAGCCCGTTCTTCAGCCGCTGCACTCCGACGTGGTCGATCGGATGTTTGACCGGCTCGGGGGCCGGGCCGTCGATCAGCGGACGCTTGAGGTACTCGGTTTCGAGAACTTCCCTGAACTTTTCGATGCCCCAGTCTTTGATCAGGAACTTCAGCCGCGCCTTGGACCGCAGCCGCCGGTAGCCGTAATCGCGGAACACCGAGGTCACCGCCGCCCAAACCTCGGGCACCTCGTCCAGCGGAACCCAGGCGCCGACCCGCTGGGCCAGCATCGGGTTGGTGGACAGGCCGCCGCCGACCCACAGGTCCAGGCCGGGCCCGTGCTCGGGATGGTTGACGCCGATGAACGCGACGTCGTTGATCTCGTGCGCGACATCCTGCTGACCGGAGATGGCGGTTTTGTACTTGCGCGGTAGGTCGGCGAAGTCGGGCTTGCCGATGTAGCGGCGCACGATCTCCTCGATCGCCCAAGTCGGGTCGAGCACCTCGTCGAGCGACTCGCCAGCCAGCGGTGAGCCCAGAATTACGCGCGGGCAGTCACCGCACGCTTCGGCAGTCTGCAGTCCGACCTCGTCCAGCCGCCGCCAGATTTCGGGGACGTTTTCCACCTCGACCCAGTGCATCTGCAGGTTCTGCCGATCGGAGATGTCAGCGGTGTCGCGGGCGAATTCGGTAGAGATCTGGCCCAGCGTGCGCAGCGCGTTAGCTGAGAGCGCGCCGCCGTCGCATCGCACCCGCAACATGAAGTATTTGGCCTCGATGGTGTCGATGTGCTCGTCGCCGGTCCAGTTGCCGTCGTAGCCCTGCTCGCGCTGGGTGTAAAGGCCCCACCAGCGAAAGCGCCCCCGCAGATCGGTTTTGTCGATGCTGTCGAATCCGGCCTTGGCGTAGACGTTTTCGATGCGTTCCCGCACGTCGAGCGGGTTACCGGCCTTCTTGAATTCTTCGTTGGCGTTGAGTGGCTCGCGATCTCCCAGCGCCCACTGGCCCTCATTGCGAGCCTTTGCGGGACGGGCTGTGGTCATTCGGAGGTTCTCCTTCGCGGACGTTGCAGGCATGGACGCGCAGCTAACCGGTTTTCTTTCGGCGGCGCAGATCCGGCGCAGGCTGCTGGACGTACAGGTGGGCGGGTCTACGACATCAGGGCAGACAGCTACAGCTGCAGACACGCTTGAGATCGATATGCCGCCGCGCAACCAGCGCAATGCGCAGGCTGGGCTGGGCGACGGTCACGGGGCCCATTCTGCCATGGATAGCGACCGGCCACGCCACCAGGTCAAATTTCCTCTCACAATGATTAAAACTACGGAGCAAGCCTGAGTGGTTGGGCAGACGAAACCGAGAATCCCCTGCGAAACCGTTCGCTTTCCCGGGGCCGCCCGGTTGGCCTCACGGGCATCGATTCGCTCGCCCAGTGAACTTAAATCTCCAAGTCGGCTCGTAATAAACGTCGTGTCAGTGACAGGAGTGACCCGTGTGACGGTCGATAATTACTTCTCTTTAGGGTCTTGCAGCCGCAGCGAGGCCCCGGTGGGCTCGCTGACGCACATCCTGACATTCCTGGCGGCGCACAGCGGAGGCTGTCCGGGCCTCGAGCAGGATTGAGCCCCGCGGCCCGGCCTGCTCGCCATGCGATGATTTGGCATGGCCCTTCGCGAAGCACCGGTTGACCTGCCCGGCCTACAACCGAGTCCTGGACACCCGTTTGGCGTGTACCTGCATGTCCCGTTCTGCGTAACCCGTTGCGGGTACTGCGATTTCAACACCTACACGCCAGCCGAGCTGGGTGGCGTCAACCCGGACGCCTGGCTGCTGGCGTTGCGGACGGAGCTGGGGCTGGCGGCCGCGCGGCTGGGCGCACCGACGGTGAACACCGTGTTCGTCGGGGGAGGGACGCCGTCGCTGCTGGGCGGCGAGCGCCTGGCCACGCTGCTGGACATGGTGCGCGAGCACTTCGTGCTGGCGCCGGATGCCGAGATCACCACCGAGGCCAACCCCGAGTCGACGTGGCCGGAATTCTTTGCAGCCATCCGTGCGGCCGGTTACACACGGGTGTCGCTCGGTATGCAGTCGGTGGCGCCGCACGTGCTGGCCACCCTCGATCGAGTGCACTCGCCAGGCCGGGCGTCGGCCGCGGCCCGCGAGGCGATGGCTGCCGGCTTCGAACACGTCAACCTCGACCTGATCTACGGAACCCCAGGGGAATCCGATGACGACCTGATGCGCTCGGTCGACGCGGCGGTCGAGGCCGGCGTCGATCATGTGTCTGCGTATGCCCTGCTTGTCGAGGAGGGCACCGCACTCGCTCGGCGGGTTCGGCGCGGTGAGCTGGCCGCTCCCGACGACGACGTGCTGGCGCACCGCTATGAATTGGTCGATGCCCGGCTGTCCGCGGCCGGGATGACCTGGTACGAGGTGTCCAACTGGTGCCGACCGGGCGGTGAGTGCCGGCACAATCTCGGCTACTGGAACGGTGGTCAGTGGTGGGGGGCAGGGCCGGGGGCACACGGATACGTCGGCGCGACGCGCTGGTGGAATGTCAAGCACCCCAACGCCTATGCAGAGATGCTGGCCGGTGCCACGCTGCCGGTAGCGGGCTTCGAGCAGCTCGGCACGGACGCCCTGCACACCGAAGACGTGCTGCTGAAAACCCGGCTGCGCCAAGGGCTACCGCTGGACCGGCTGGACGACACCGAACGCGAGCGGGCCCAATCCGTGGTGGCTGACGGGTTGCTGGTAGCCGACGGCGAGAGGCTGGTACTCACCCCGCGCGGCCGTCTGCTGGCCGACGGGGTTGTGCGCACGCTGCTGGGATGACCCCGGTTGGCTGGATTGCTCCAAGCCTCAGGAGATTAGAACCAGTGTGAGATTAAGCGGTTGACCTCGATGTAGAGCGGGATTCCGATGGTGACGTTGTACGAGAACGTCAAACCCAGTGATGCGGCCAGAGGCAACGTCGGGCTCGCTTCGGGGATCGCCAGCCGTTGGACCGCCGGGACGGCGATGTAGGACGCCGCGCCGCACAGCACCGCGAACAGCACATAGGTACCCGGCTTGAAGTCAGCGTGGGTAAGAGACGCGTAGATGTGAGCAACAATGATCCCCAGCGACGCAAAGATATTCGGCGCCAGCAGACCGAAGCAGATGAAACCGGCGCCCGCCGACCGCAGGTCCCTCAGCTTGCGGGACGCCGTCATGCCCATCTCGAGCAGGAACAGGCATAGCACGCCCTGGAACGCCATTACGAAGAATCTGTCGTCGTCTGCAACGACCTTCTGCCCCTGGAGCCCACTGACGAGGCCGATGATGATGCCGCCGATGAGCAGGACCAGCCCAGGGTTGAGGAAAACTTCCCCCAGGAGCTCACGGGAGAAAATGGGCATCCTTTTGGGCTTCCCGCGGGCTGGGCTCTGGTCCGGCTCCCAGTCCGGATGCTCCAGCTTTTCCAGCGAGAGCTCCAACTCTTGCTCGACTCCCCGCTCGTTGTCGGTCTCGAGGCTCTGGCCATGCGGGGGCTTTGCCGCGGTGCCGGGCCCGACTCCGACCTTGACCGGTGGTGTGTAGCCGGGCTCGTCGGGCATGTACCCCGCCGCGTCCATCCCCCTGTGCCGCAGTCGCGCCACCAGGTATAGCGCCACCAAGCAGCCAGGGATCTCCATAACGGCCAGCATGACCGGCATATAGGCGTTGAACGCAAGGTTGATGGCGGTCAAGACGGCCACGCAGGTGGCAAAGGTCCCTGCCGAGTCCGAACCGTAATAGCCGCCGACCGTCGCCTTGTCGACTCGCCGCATGGAACTCAGTAAATTCAGCAGCAAGTAGGCCAAACCTCCGACCAGGAAGTTCGTCGCGAAGCCCAGCACCATGAAGCCGATGATGACCCAGACGCCCTTGGAGCTGACCTTGGCCAGCTCTTCGCCTCCGTGCCAGCCGATGGCCACCAGCAAGTACATGGTCAGGCCCTGGTAGATCACATACGGGAATTCAAACCGCACCCGCAGGATCGGGATCAGGAACCCGAAGTAGAAGAACAGCAGCAGTGGCTTGAACAGGTTGTGGGTGAAGTTGTGCCAGAACTCTTGCAGCATTGGTGCCTCTCTCGATTGGCGCGGTGGTCTGAGGAAGCACCGTCCGCGAGCGGGGCAACTACGAACATCCCGACGGCCGAGGAAAATTTAGCCTCGGTGCTGCCAAACCGCGACTTGAGGAGGGCGTGAAAAGACCGGGTTAGGGCGGTGGGCCGCCTTACCCCGCTTCCCATCCTTTCCGCAGGTCGCAGAGGTCAAATCCGCCTTCTTGCACCCGCCCTTGCTGCTCATCTGTGACCCCGAAGAAAACCCCAAACGTTTGCTATCCATTTGCCTACTGGCCGCTACGACCCGCTCCCTCACCCTCGGCATGGATGTCGGTGACACGTCGCAAGCGAGGAACCGGGGTCAGGCCCTCGCTGGTTTCCTCGGCGCCAATTCGACCGGCACCGGAACGGCTGGTTTTGAGAAAACTACCGGTCACAGCCGCGCTGGTCGTGCCAGCCAACGTGCGACTAGCGTGAATTCGGTGTGAGTTTGCTGTGCGTTACCTGTGGGATTAACGCAGCATCAACGCTAACCCATCCGGGAGGGTGGCGCCGGATCGGCCGCGCGCGCTTTCATAGGTTAGGCTACATTTACTAACCGTGACCGAGGTCAGCGTCGAGACGAGTCCCGCCGGCTCCACGTCACCGTCGATTCCGCTCCCCGCCCAAACCGACCCGGCCGACCTGGCTGCCGAGCTGGCCGCGCTGCTGCCTGAGCGAGTCGGCGAGGAGTACCTCCTCTACGAGCACGCCGGTCAATGGGTGCTGGCCAGCGGTGTGCAGGGCGATGGTCGAGCTGGACAGCGACGAACTGCGCGTGATCCGTGACGGCGTCACTCAGCGGCAACGGTGGTCCGGGCGGCCAGGACCGGTCCTGGGTGAAGCCATCGACCGGCTGCTGCTGGAAACCGACCAAGTTTTCGGCTGGATCGCGTTCGAATTCGGTGTGTACCGCTACGGGCTGCAGCAGCGGCTGGCGCCGCGAACCCCGCTGGCCCGAGTGTTCTGGCCCCGCACCCGCATCGTGGTGACTCAGGAGACGGTGCGTCTTTTCGGCGCACCGGCCGGCCACCGCGACGCGGTACTCGGGTTACTCGGCGACGGTGTGCCCAATGTGCGCGACGCCTGCGCGGTCGACGTAATCGCCGACCCGTCGGGCTACCGCGATCGGGTGGCGGAAGCCGTCCGCGAGATCGCCACCGGCAGCTACCACAAGGTGATCCTATCCCGTTGTGTCGAAGTGCCTTTCGCGCTCGACTTTCCGTCCACCTACCGGCTGGCGCGTCGGCACAACACCCCGGTGAGGTCGTTTTTGTTGCGGCTGGGCGGAATTCGCGCTGTCGGCTACAGCCCGGAACTTGTTGCGGCTGTCTACCACGACGGCGCGGTGGTCACCGAGCCGCTGGCCGGCACCCGCGCGCTTGGTCGTGGTCCGGCGCGTGACCGTCAGGCTCGCGACGAGCTGGAATCGAATTCGAAAGAGATTGTCGAGCACGCCATTTCGGTGCGCAGCTCGCTGCAGGAGATCACCGAGATCGCCGAACCGGGCACCGCGGCCGTCACCGATTTCATGACGGTGCGGGAGCGGGGGAGTGTGCAGCACCTCGGCTCGACGATCAGCGCGCGTCTGGGCCCGTCGAGTGACCGGATGGACGCGCTGGAAGCGCTTTTTCCGGCGGTCACCGCGTCGGGCATCCCGAAAGCTGCCGGGGTCGAGGCCATCCTGCGCCTCGACGAAGGCCCACGCGGACTGTATTCCGGTGCGGTCGTGATGGTTTCAGCAGACGGCGGGCTGGACGCGGCGCTGACGCTGCGAGCGGCCTACGAATGCGACGGCAAGACATGGCTGCGGGCCGGTGCCGGCATCATCGAAGAGTCGGAACCCGAGCGCGAATTCGAGGAGACCTGCGAAAAGCTGTCCACGCTCGCGCCGTATCTGATTGCACGGCAGTAGCGTCTGATTCACTGCCTGGCTGCCAACGGTCATAGCTGAAGTCGGTTGCGGCCGTCCCTGTTACGCGGCGTTGCGATCGGTTGATGGCTTGGTGACCAACGCTTCCCGGCGTGGGGACTTTTGGCCCTAGTTCATGAATGTGTCGGCCAGCAAAGCTCCTGTCCAGCCGCAATCGATATTGAAGAACATGGAAAGAAAGCGGGGACGCCGCGCCGTGTATGTACCCGAGCAATGTTCGGTGCGGGAATTCCCCGACGTCTTCGTGCTTTCCGGTAGTCGGGTCTCAGCTTCGCAGGCCGAGCGCGTAGCGCGTGCGGTGGGTTACGTGTTGGCCCGTCGTGATATCAGCGGCGGTGCTCGGGTGCGGCTGAAAACACCGAACTGCGGCGACGGGCCGATGCTGGTGCAGGTGAACCTGCAGGTCCGTGATACCCCGGCGCGGGTGCACGCCGTCACGGCGGGCATCGATGACCTGTCGGCGGCGCTGTCCAGGTTGGATCGTCAGATCATTCGGGTGGGCGCGCAGTGGCGCCCCCGACCGTGGCCCGATCTGACCCGGCGGATGTTGACCGTGCCCGCCGAGGCGGTCGTGACTCGCCGCAAATCGGTCGTGCTGCAGCGCGCCACCCCATTACAGGCGGCAGCAGTGATGGATGCCATGGACTACGACGTGCATTTGTTCACCGACGCCGAAACCGCCGAGGACGCGGTGGTCTACCGGGCAGGACCGTCAGGGCTGCGGCTGGCCCGTCAGCGCCATTTCTTTCCCCCCGGATGGTCGTGGTCGCCGGCCGACTCGGGCCCACCGGTGCCGCTGATTGTGAATTCCCGTCCGACGCCGACTCTTACCGAGGAGACGGCGGTGCGCCGGGCGCGCGCGCATGGCCTGCGAATGCTGTTTTTCACCGATCCGGCTAGTGGCCGCGGCCAGCTGCTGTACCCACGCTATGACGGCGACCTCGGGTTGATCACCCCGATTGGTGACGATCAGCGCGATGCCCCTTGATCATGGCGGGGAAAAGCAACGAAAAGCAACGCATCACTCGTCGCGGCGTGTCTGACTTGCATGTAACCGAGTGACACAGATATATTGCGTGTTACTGGTCGAAACACATAACCTGGAGGTACCGGTGTCCAAGGGCTTGACCAACCTGCAGCTACTCCACGAACTTGAGCCCGTAGTTGAGCAACTGCTCAACCGCCACCTCTCGATGTTCAAGGAATGGAATCCGCACGACTACATTCCGTGGTCGGACGGCAAAAACTTCTACGCTCTGGACGGCCAGGACTGGGAGCCCGGGCAAAGCCAGCTCTCCGACGTGGCCCAGGTGGCGATGGTGCAGAACCTGCTGACCGAGGACAACTTGCCGTCGTATCACCGCGAGATCGCGATGAACTTCAGCATGGACGGCCCGTGGGGGCAGTGGGTGAACCGGTGGACCGCCGAGGAGAACAGGCACAGCACGGCGCTGCGCGACTACCTGGTGGTGACCCGCGCGGTCGACCCTGTCGAGCTGGAGAAGCTGCGGCTCGAGCAAATGACGAGAGGCTTCAGTCCGGGCCAGAATCAGCAGGGTGACATGTTCGCTGAGAGCGTGTTCGACTCGGTCATGTACGTCTCGTTTCAGGAATTGGCCACCCGCGTCTCGCACCGCAACACCGGTAAAGCCTGTAACGACACGATCGCCGACCAGCTGCTCGCCAGGGTGTCGGCCGACGAGAACCTGCACATGATCTTCTACCGGGACGTCAGCGCCGCAGGTCTGGACATCACGCCCAACCAGGCGATGAAGTCAGTGCACCGGATCCTGCGTAACTTCAAGATGCCCGGGTTCACGGTGCCGGAGTTCCGTCGCAAGGCCGTGATCATCGCCGTCGGCGGCGTCTACGACCCGCGCATACATCTCGACGAGGTCGTCATGCCAGTGCTGAAGAAGTGGCGCATTTTCGAACGCGAAGACTTCACCGGCGAGGCCGCGTGGATGCGCGACGATCTGGGCGTACTGATCAAGGAGCTCGAGCAAGCCTGCGACAAATTCGACGAATCCAAGCAGCGCTACCTCGAGCGCGAGGCTCGCAAGACCGAGAAGATCACCGCCGGCAAGGTGCTCAAAACCAAAGGGACGCTGACGCTCAGCGGACGGTAATCCGCGCTGCCCTCCTCACTTTGCCTGCCGTAGGGAGGAACGCCGTCAGTTTTGGGGGCGGTTTGGCCGGGTATTACGGTCGGCGAGCGTAACGCCGGCTGCGGATTGTGCCCGACTCTTCGCAGCGGCGTTACGCTCCCTGCGTTGCGGTTCCTGTGCTACTGATCTGGCGGGCGATCGCCTTTTTGTCGATCTTGCCAATCGGCGTAGTGGGCAGTGCTGCCATCGTGACCAACATGTCGGGCCGGGCGTGCGCGGCCACGCCGCGCTGGTCAAGGTGGGCGTTCAACTCCGCAAGGCTGACCGGTGCTCCGGTGAAAACAACTGCAGCACAAACCTTTTCACCCAGATAGGGATCTGGAATCGGGACTGCCGCGGCCGAGAAGATCGCTGAGTGGCTCAGCATCTGCTCCTCGAGGTCTGCCGCGGCGATGCTTTCACCGCCGCGGCAGATGACGTCTTTGACCCGACCGGTGACCACCAGGTAGCCGTCGTCCCTGCGGCGGACCAGGTCGCCGCTGCGGTAGAACCCCTCGGGATCGAAGCAGCGCTCGTTGTCGCGCTCGGCACGGAAGTAGCCGTTGAGCGTATACGGGCCGCGCACTAGTAGTTCGCCTTCTTCGCCGGGTGCCACCGGCTGGCCTGCACCGTCGACGATGCGCAGTTGGTCGCCCGCACACAACGGCCGCCCCTGGGTGTGGTCGACGAGTTCCGGCGGATCGTCGAGCCGGGTGTAGTTCAGCAGCCCCTCCGCCATTCCGAACACCTGCTGCAGGCCCGGGGTCAGCGCGGCGCGCAGCAGCCGAGCATCCTGCGGCTCCAGTCTGGATCCACCAACTTGCAGGAGCCGCAACGACTTTGGTGTAACTGGCTCCCAGTCACAGGCTTGTGCCCACAGCTTGGCCAGGGCCGGTACCAGGGCGGTGACCGTGACGCCGTGGCGCGCGATGGCGGCAAAGGCGGCCTCCGGGCTGGGGTCGGTGCCGAACACGGTGGTGGCGCCCACCGTCATCGCGCCGAGCAGGCCCGGACAGGCCAGCGGGAAGTTATGGCCCGCGGACAGCACCGCCAGATACACGTCGTCGACACTGAGTCGACAGACTTCTGCGCTGGCGGTCGCATTGAACACGTAGTCGTCGTGGGTGCGGGGGATGAGCTTGGGGGTTCCGGTGGTGCCACCGGAGACCAGCAGCAAGGCAGGCGATTCCGGATCGGCCGGCGGTGCAGGCGACCGGGCGAAGCCGTGATCGCACAGTTGCGTCCATGAGGTGAACGGCCCCGGGTCGCCGTCGACGATGACGTGCCTCAGCGTGGGGTGATCCTCGACAAGGTCGCGCGCCATCGCCGGGTAGTCGAAACCGTTTGCGGCATCGGCGATCAGGAGTGCGGCGGCTTGGCTGACCGCGGCGAAGTGTCCCAATTCGGCGGCCCGGTGGCCGGGTAGGCACATCACCGGGATCGCCCTCGCCCGCAGCAGCCCGAACAGCGCCACCGCGAACTGGCAATTGTTCGGCAGCTGCAGCAGGACCCGGTCGTCCGGTGCGATGCCCAGGCTACGCAGCCCCGCCGCAGCGCGGTTGGCCTGCTCGTCGAGTTCGGCATAGCTCAATCCGCCGTCTCCCACGGCGTCGAGCACCGCGACTCGATCGGGCCAGCGCTGTGCCGCGTCGGTCAGGAGCGTGTCCAGGGTTCGTCCCGTCCAATAGCCGGCCGCCCGGTAGGAGGCCGCCCGGTCGGCCGAAAACGGCACGAATCCCTCCAGGCCTCCCGCCAAAGGCTGCGTTGTGTTCGGGGGCATCTGGCTCCTTAGACGGGGGTGGTAGCGGCGACACCGGGATCGAGGATAGGGTAATCCCCAAAACTTAGGGCAGCCTGTGCTAATTCAGGGAGGGTTCGTGGTGCATGCCCCGGCGTGTTCGGAGGACATCCGTGTGGAGGTAGCCGAACTGCTCGGCCTTAGCGCCGACGCCGTCCACCCAGGTAGCAACCTCATCGGCCAGGGCCTCGACTCGATCCGGATGATGGCGCTGGCTGGTCGCTGGCGCCGCCAGGGCATCGCCGTCGATTTCGCCACGCTGGCCGCCACGCCGACGATCGAGGCCTGGTCTGAGCTGGTAGCCGTCTCGTCGGCCTGGGGGCACGCCCCCACAAGTGGGTGGGGTCCCCGCTCCGCAGGGGAGTACCCCCGCCCGCTTGCGGGGGACAGCGCTGACCAGCAAGCCAACGAACCGGCCCTGCCCGCCGATGCACCGGCCGACGCATCCAGCGAGCCTTTTCCGCTGGCCCCGATGCAGCACGCGATGTGGGTCGGCCGCCAGGACAACCAGCAGCTCGGCGGGGTGGTCGGGCACCTCTACGTCGAATTCGACGGTGGCCCGACCGACCCCGACCGTCTGCGCGCGGCGGCCACTGCGCTGGCGCTTCGTCATCCGATGCTGCGAGTGCGGTTCCTGCCCGACGGCACGCAGCGCATCGCTTCGCCCGATGAATGCCAAGACTTCCCGGTCACCGTGGAAGACCTGCGCCGGCTGGACGGTGATCTCGTCGAGGAGCGGCTGGCCGCCATCCGCGAGGCCAAATCGCACCAGCAGCTCGACGGCGCGGTGTTCGAACTCGTGTTGACGCTGCTGCCCGGCGAGCGTTCGCGGCTGCACGTCGATCTGGACATGCAGGCCGCCGACGCGATGAGCTACCGCACCCTGATGTCCGACCTGGCGGCCCTGTATCTCGGTCGCGACCTGCCCGAGTTGGGTTATACCTACCGCGAATACCGCCAGGCAATCGTGGCCGAAGAGGCTGGCAAGAAGGCAGCGTCGCAACCGGCCCGCGACGCTGACCGGGACTGGTGGGCGCAGCGCATCCCGCAGCTGCCGGACCCGCCGACGCTGCCGTCAACCGGCGGGCAAGACTCACACAAGAGCACCCGGCGCTGGCACTGGCTGGACCCGGCGACCCGCGACGCGCTGTTCGCCCGCGCCGGCGCACTCGGCATCACCCCGGCGATGACACTGGCCGCGGCGTTCGCCGATGCCCTGGCACGCTGGTCGGCCAGGTCGAGGTTTCTGCTGAACGTCCCGCTGTTCGGACGCCAGACCCTGCACCCCGACGTCGACCTGCTGGTCGGCGACTTCACCTCCTCGCTGCTGCTCGACATTGATTTGACGAGCGCAGCCACCCCGGCGGCGCGGGCACAGGTTGTGCAGGACGCCATGCGGACCGCCGCCGCCCATTCCGCCTACCCCGGGCTATCGGTCCTGCGCGATCTCAGCCGCCATCGCGGCACCCAGGTGCTGGCGCCGGTCGTCTTCACCAGCGCGCTGGGGCTCGGAGAACTGTTCAGTGCCGATGTCACCGAGCAATTCGGCACACCCGGATGGATCATTTCCCAGGGCCCCCAGGTGCTGCTGGATGCACAGGTGACCGAGCTCGACGGCGGGGTGCTGGTGAACTGGGACGTGCGCGAGGGCGTCTTCGCACCGGGCGTCATCGACGCCATGTTCGCCCACCACATCGACGAACTGCTCCGGTTGGCCGCTGCCGACGACGCCTGGGACGCGCCGGGCCCGCCGGCGCTGCGGGCCGCGCAGCGCGCGGTGCGTGACGCCGCCAACAGCCGCACCGCCGAGCCCAGCGGCGAGGCGCTGCACGACGGGTTCTTCGCCCGGGCCGCCCAGCAGCCCGACGCGCCGGCGGTGTTCGCCAGTTCGGGTGACCTGAGCTACGCGCAGCTGCGTGACCAGGCGTTGGCAGTGGCCGCGGCGTTGCGCGCGGCCGGGATCGGCGCCGGCGACACGGTCGCGGTGATGGGCCCGAAAACCGCCGAGCAGGTGCCGGCGCTGCTGGGGATTCTGGCCGCCGGTGCTGTTTACCTGCCGATCGGCGTCGACCAACCACGCGACCGCGCAGAGCGCATCCTGGAAACCGGTGGGGTGAGCCTGGCCCTGGCGTGCGGCGGGCAGCAACTGTCGTTGCCGGTGCCCGCGTGGGCGATTGCCGACGTGCTTCGCAACGCGCCCGCCACGGCTGAGATCCGGCCTGCGAGAACCGATCCCTCTGAGCTCGCGTACGTGCTGTTCACCTCCGGCTCAACCGGGGAGCCCAAGGGTGTGGAGATGGCGCACGACGGCGCGATGAACACGGTGGAATTCCTCACTCGCCATTTCGAGATCGGCGCCGCTGATCGCTGTCTGGCCCTGTCGACGCTGGAATGCGACATGTCGGTGCTGGACATATTCGCCACCTTGTGGGCCGGCGGGGCGATCGTGGTGGTCGACGAACCGCAGCGCCGCGATCCCGACGCCTGGGCCCGGCTCATCGACACCCACAAAGTCACGGTGCTGAACTTCCTGCCGGGCTGGCTGGAGATGCTCGTTGAGGTCGGCCACGGGCAACTGTCGTCGCTGCGAGTGGTGGCCACCGGCGGCGACTGGGTGCGTCCCGGCCTGGCCCGCCGGCTGAAGCTGCAGGCACCGAACATGCGCTTCGCCGGGCTGGGCGGGGCCACCGAAACCGCCGTTCACGCAACTATTTTCGAGGTCGGCTTTCAGACCGGCGGGGCCACCGATCTGCCGGCCGAACAGACCGCGGTGCCCTACGGCAGGCCGTTCCCGAACATCGCCTGCCGGGTCGTCAACGACATCGGCGCCGACTGCCCCGACTGGGTAGCCGGTGAGCTGTGGGTATCCGGACGCGGCATCGCCCGGGGCTACCGCGGCCGCCGCGAACTGACCGCGGAGCGCTTTGTCTTCCATGACGGCCGGATCTGGTACCGCACCGGTGATCTGGCCCGCTACTGGCCGGACGGCACGTGCGAGTTCGTCGGCCGCGCCGATCACCGGATCAAGGTCAGCGGGTATCGCGTCGAGCTCGGCGAGATCGAGGTTGCACTGCGACGAGTGCCCGGTGTGCAGGCGGCGGTGGCCGCCTTGCTCCCTGCGTCCGGTGGTTCCGATGTGTTGGCCGCGGCGGTCTGCCCAGAGATCTCCGTCGATGCCGGCCTGACCGCGGAACGGATTCGCGAGGTTCTCGTCGATCTCGTTCCCGCGCACATGATTCCGCGCCATGTATCGGTGGTAGAGCGCATCCCATTCACCGACGGCGGCAAGATCGACCGGCGTGCGGTCACCGGCCTGCTCGCCGCAGCGGTGGCCGAGCAGTCCGGCGACACGTCAGCGCTCTACGAGGCGCCGCGAACGCAGCTGGAACGGGCGCTGTGCCACATCGTCGCGGACCTCCTCAACCGTGACATCGACGCCGTGGGCGTGCACGACGACTTCTTCTCCCTCGGTGGCGATTCCGTGCTTGCGACGCAGGCCGTCGCCGGTATCCGGCAGTGGCTCGATTCGCCAAGTCTGATGGTCGCTGATGTCTTTGCCGCCAGGACCGTCGCCACGCTGGCCCAATTGCTCATCGGCCGGGAAGCCAACGACGACCGACTCGAGCAGGTAGCCGATATGTATCTGGAAATCGCGGATATGTCGAGTGTTGATGTGTTGTCCGCACTCGATTCAACGGCCGGCGAAGAAACAACGACCGAACCGGCGCAGCGGGAGTTCAAGCCCTGGGTGAAGCGGTTTACCGGTAGTACTGCGCGCGGCTCGGTGGTCGTGTTCCCACACGCCGGCGGTGCCGCCGCAGCTTACCGGTCACTGGCTAAAGCGTTGTCGGCCAACGACATTGATGCGTTCGTGATGCAGTACCCGCAGCGGGCCGACCGGCGGAATCACCCTGCAGCAGACAGCATCGGTGCGCTGGCGCTGGAGTTCTTCGAGGCAGGCGACTGGGGTTCAGCGGCTCCACTGAGTCTGTTCGGCCATTGCATGGGGGCGGTGGTGGCCTTCGAGTTCGCCCGCATCGCCGAACGCAATGGCGTGCCGGTGCGCGTACTGTGGGCTTCCGCCGGGCAGGCTCCGTCGACGGTCGCCGCGTCCGGACCGCTGCCGACCAGTGATAGTGGCGTGCTGGCAGACATGGTAGATCTCGGTGGCACCGATCCCGCGCTGCTGGAGGACGAGGAATTCGTCGAACTCCTGGTGACGGCGGTGCAGGCCGACTACCGCGCCTTGAACGCCTATTCATGTCGGCCGGACGTACGCATCAGCGCCGACATCCATGCGGTCGGTGGCAACCGCGACCACCGGATCGGCCGGGAACTGTTGGCCAGCTGGGAAACTCACACATCTGGCCGATTCACGGTGTCGGATTTCGAGGGTGGTCACTTCTACATCAATGATCACCTCGATGCGGTGGCCCGCATGGTGAGCGCCGATGTCGGATAACGACCCAGTCGTCATTGTCGGGTTGGCGGTCGAAGCACCTGGTGGGGTCGAAACCGCCGACGATTTCTGGACGTTGCTGTCCGAACAGCGGGAGGGACTTGGCCCGTTCCCAACCGATCGAGGCTGGGCACTTCGCGAGCTGTTTGACGGGTCGCGGCGGGACGGATTCAAGCCCATCTACAACCGTGGTGGATTCCTGTCCAGCGCAACAACATTCGATCCAGAGTTCTTTCGCATCTCACCGCGCGAAGCGACGGCCATGGACCCGCAGCAGCGGGTCGCGTTGCGACTGGCATGGCGCAGCTTGGAGAACAGCGGGGTCAACCCTGATGATCTGGCAGGCCACGATGTGGGCTGTTATGTCGGGGCATCTGCGCTCGAATATGGTCCCGGTCTTTCCGAGTTCTCGCACCACAGTGGGCATCTGATCAGCGGGACGTCACTGGGTGTCATCTCGGGGCGCATTGCCTACACGCTGGACCTCGCGGGGCCGGCACTGACAGTCGACACCTCGTGCTCGTCGGCGCTGGCGGCGTTTCACACCGCGGTCCAGGCGATTGGGGCCGGCGACTGCGACCTCGCGCTTGCCGGCGGCGTTTGCGTGATGGGTACGCCAGGCTATTTCGTCGAGTTCTCCAAGCAGCATGCGCTGTCCGATGACGGCCACTGCCGACCGTACAGCGCGCATGCCAGCGGAACCGTCTGGGCGGAGGGCGCGGCTATGTTCGTACTTCAGCGCCGGTCCAGCGCAAAGGCCGACGGGCGTCGCATCCTCGCCGCGGTGCGTGCCAGCTGCCTGAACTCCGATGGACGCAGCAACGGGCTGACGGCGCCCAGCGGCGACGCGCAGCTGCGACTCTTCCGGCGCGCCATCGCGCAGGCCAAGGTTGAGCCCGTCGATGTCGGGATGGTCGAAGGGCACGGCACCGGGACCCGGCTCGGTGACCGGACCGAACTGCTGTCAATGGTGGCCAGTTACGGCACTGCACCGGCCGGACGCGGACCGCTTTTGGGATCGGTCAAGTCCAACATCGGGCATGCGCAGGCCGCGGCGGGCGCGCTTGGTCTCGCTAAGGTCATCCTATCCGCTGAACACGCCGCGATACCGCCGACTCTGCACGTCGACGAACCCAGCCGCGAAATAGACTGGGAGAGCCAAGGTTTACGGTTAGCGCACAAGCTGACGCCGTGGCAGGCCGTCGACGGATGGCGAACCGCGGCGGTATCCGCGTTCGGGATGAGCGGCACCAATACCCATCTGATCGTCTCGATGCCTGACACCGCGAACGCATCCGGGCGCAAGGTCGCCTGATGGCCCTTAAACGACTGCCCGACGGGCGGATCCCAGTACTGCTCAGCGCCCACGCCGACGAACTCGTCTGCGTGGATGCCCGGGCGATCGCCGACTACCTCGACCGCTTTCCGGAAACGACCGTGGCCCAAGTTGCCCGGCAGCTGCGCGGGACCCGACGGGTCCGCAGGTACCGTGCGGTGCTCCGTGCCGCGGACCGGCTCGAGCTCATCGACGGGTTGCGTGCGCTGTCCGCCGGGCGCGAGCATCTGCTGGTCGCCAGGTCGGCGCTGAGTTCGGCCCCCCGACAGGCGTTCGTGTTTCCCGGTCAGGGTGGTCACTGGCCGGGTATGGGCACCGTTGCCTACCAGGCGCTCCCGAGCTATCGAACTGCGACCGATAGCTGCGCTGCAGCATTCGAGGCCGCTGGCATCGAGTCGCCGTTGCGCTACCTGACAGCTGGGGACGATTTGCAGACCTTTTCTGAAATCGAGATCCAAGGCGCACAATTCGTCCACGCCGTTGCCCTGGCGGAGGTTTGGCGCTCTTGCGGTGCGCTTCCCGACCTCACCATCGGTCAGAGTCTCGGTGAGGTCGCCGCGGCCGTCATCGCCGGCAGCATCACGTTGTCGGATGCTGTCGCCGTGGTCGCGGCCCGTGCCAGTGTGGTCGACCGCCTTCCGGGTCGCTACGCGATGGCAACGCTGGGCATTAGCGCCCAGGCGGCCGGGGCGCTGATCGCGGCCACCGACGGCTGGGTGGAGCTGTCTGTGGTCTACTCCGCCTCGACCGTCGCAGTGTCGGGTGATCGCGACGCGGTGCTGGCCATCGTCGACGTAGTTCGCTCCAACGGTCAGTTCGCCCGCGAGATCACCGCGGGCTTCCCGGGACACACCAGCTTACTCGAGCAGTTCCGCGATGAATTGCGAGAGCAGCTACCCGCCTCGGAATTCGCCGAGGCCCCGGTGCAATTCATCGGCGGCGCCACCGGCGACGTGGTGGCGCCGGACACGCCCTTCGGCGACTACTGGTATGCGAACCTGCGTAACACGGTGCGATTGGACCGCGCATTTGAGTCGGCAATCCGTTGTGGTGCGGGGTCGTTCATCGAGCTGTCAGCCCATCCCGCGCTGTTGTTCTCGATTGGTCAGATCTTCGAGGCGGACCTCCCGGAAGACCCAGCGGTACTGGTCGGCTCGGCTCGTCGAGACGAGCCGTTGGTCGACGCGCTGTCGGCGAATATCGTCACCGCGGCGGTGGCTGACCCTGGCTACGCCTGGGGTGGCCACCTGGACAGTGTGGTCGACGGCGGCGTTGGTTTGCATGGATTTCCGAACGCGCCCATGCGCGCAATCCCGATGTGGGCGCACCCAGAGCCGCTGCCTCCGGTGCCCGGAATAACCTCCGGACTCAACATTGCCCTCGAGCACTGGGAGCAGACGGCGCCGTCCACACCGGTCGTGGGACCGCCCGTGCATTTCGCGGTGGTCGATCTCGGCGGCGACGGCGCGCTGGCTCGACCGCTGCGCGCGGCGATCGAGTCCTACCCCGCGGCCAAGCTCAGTGCACCGTGGGATGCGGAGATCGTCGTGGCGATCGCACCCGCCCTCGACAGCGCCGACGCCGGCCGGGCCGCCGAGACCCTCACCGGACTGATCGGGGCCGGTCTGCTCGACTATGCAAATGCACTCGGTCCCCGGTGCCAAACGGTCTGTCTGGTCACCGTGGGTGCTGAGCGGGTCGGCCATCAAGACGCGCTGCCGTCGGCTGGCCACGCGGCGCTGGCCGCGATGCACCGCAGCATCGGATTCGATTATCCCGAACCGACTTTCGCCCACTTGGACCTGTCGTCGAGGGAGTTGACGCCGGCTGCCGGCTTCGCTGTCGTCCAAGCTTTGCTATCCGGTTCTGGTGAAACCGCGCTGCGCAACTCCGCAAGCGGGTACGCGTTGTTCGAGCGCTCATTCCGCGATGCGCCCGCTGCTTCGCAATGGCCACTGGACTCCCGGGTGCTCGACGACGTCGTGATCACCGGCGGTGCCGGCGCCATCGGTCTGCACTATGCCCGCTATCTCGCCGAGCATGGCGCGCGGCGCATCGTCCTGCTGAGCCGCCGCTCCGCGCATCCCGAAGTGCTGAAGACATTGGCGGCCGAATACAGCACCGAGCTGGTGTCACCACCGTGCGACATCACCGACCCGGCCCAATTGTCGCTCATTGCAGCAGAATACGGCGCTGCCGGTGCCTCGTTGATCCTGCACGCGGCGGGCAGCGCTACGTTCGGTACCGTCGCCGGGCTGACGACGGCCGCCATCGCCGACACCTTCGCCGCCAAGGTCATCGGTCTTGCTCATCTGGCTGAGCTGTGGCCGGTTCGGTCTGATGCTCGAATGCTGTTGTGTTCGTCGGTATCCGGGGTGTGGGGCGGACGGGGGCACCCCGTGTACTCGGCGGCTAACCGCCTTCTGGACGTGATGGCTGCCCAGCTACGCGCCGGGGGCAGACACTGCGTTGCGGTGAAATGGGGGCTGTGGCAGGGCTCGACCGATGGCGAATCCGGCCGGGGCATCGTGGATTCGGCCGAGATCGCAAACATCGAGCGGTCCGGACTACGCCAGATGGCCCCGCAAGAGGCGATCGAGGCGAGCTTGCACGAGTGGCACGACGACCCGCTGGTGTTCTCGGCCGACGCAGCCCGGTTGCGGATCTTCCTAAACAGCAGGCGGTCTGAGCCGCCCGGCAAACATTACCGGGCGACGGAAGTCGCCGCGCACAGCCCTGCCGACTCCGAGGTGTCGGTCGTCGATGCGGTGCGCAGCCAATTGGCGGCCGTGCTCGGAATTGAGCAGGCCGGCGAATTGAATCTCGAGGAATCGCTCTTCGATCTCGGCGTCGACTCAATGCTGGCACTGGACCTGCGCAAACGCCTTAAACGGATTATCGGCCGGACGGTGCCCCTGGCGACGCTGCTGAGCGAAATCACCGGTGACGAACTTGTCGAAAAACTCGAGGGCGCCGACGAGCGCTTCGAAACAGCACAGAAAGTGGACATTTCGCGTGACTGATATCGCCGACACCGGCGCCCGTCTCGATGCGGCTCGACTGGAGCTGCTTCGTCGCAGGCTCGCCGAACGCGGTCTCTCGTTTGACACCGAGGACCGCGGCCCCCGCGCCGACGACCAACTCTCCGACGGCCAGGCCCGGATGTGGTTCGTGCAGATGGCCGACCCCAGTGGCGCGCTGCTCAACGTCTGCGTCTCCTATCGCATCACCGGCGATATCGATCTCGGCCGGCTGCACAATGCGGTCAACGACGTCTCGCGCCGCCATCGGGTACTGCGCACCACCTACACCGTCAGCGACGAAGGCGACCCGCGGCCGACGGTGCACGACGATCTCCGCCCGGGGTGGGTACAACACGACTTGACCGACTTGTCAGAACATGCACGCCAGCTTCGACTCGAGGTGCTGGCTCAACGCGAATTCTCCGCGCCCTTCGACCTTTCCACCGACGCACCGTTGCGGATCACCGTCGTGCGCACGGCAGCGGAAGAACACGTGCTGCTGTTGGTGGCTCACCACATCGCCTGGGATGACGGCTCGTGGCGGGTGTTCTTCGCTGATCTCACCAAGGCCTACGGGGGCGCCGATCTGGGGCCCGAACGCTACTTGTCGGCCCCGTCCGGACGGGACACCACGGAGGCCGATCTCGACTATTGGCGGGCCATCATGGCCGATCCGCCGGAGCCACTGGAGCTGCCCGGCCCAACCGGGACGACTATGCCGACCAACTGGCGCGCCGCTCGCAGCACGATGCGGCTGTCCGGCGACGCCGCCCAACGGGTGATGGCGATGGCGCGGGACACCGGCTGCACCCCTTACATGGTGCTACTGGCCGCTTTCGGCGTCCTGGTGCGTCGCTATACCCACAGCGACGACTTTCTCGTGGCCGCACCTGTGCTCAATCGCGGCGCCGGAACCGACGACGCCATCGGCTATTTCGGCAACATGGTGGTGATGCGGCTGCGACCGCAGCCGGCAATGAGCTTCCGCGAGTTGCTGAAATCGACGCGCGACATCGCCACCGGGGCATTCGCACACCAACGGGTCAGTCTCGACCGCGCGGTGCGCGAATTGAACCCCGATCGCCGACACGGTGCCGAACGGATGACCCGGGTCAGCTTCGGATTCCGCGAGCCCGATGGTGGCGGATTCCGTCCGCCCGGCGTCGAGTGCGAGCGCTACGACCTGCGCAGCAACCTCACCCAGCTACGACTGGGTTTCATGGTCGAATTCGAGAGGACCGGTGCGCTAGTTGAGGCCGAACACCTGCTGGAGATTCTTGAACCTGCCCTGGTGCGCCAGATGCTGGATCACTTCGCTGTGCTGCTCGACGGCGCCCTGGCCGAACCGGACAAGCCGTTGGCCGGGCTGGCGCTGATGGACGAGGCCGACGCCGAGTGGCTGCGTGAGGTGTCGCGCGGTGAGAGGTTCGATACCGCCCCCAGGACCCTCGCCGCCCTGGTGTCCGAGCAGGCCGCGCGGACTCCAGATGCAATCGCCGTCATCTATGAGGGTCGCCGGTTCACCTACCGCGACATCAACGAGGCGGCAAACCGGTTGGCGTACTGGCTGATTGAGCAGGGGATAGGCAGCGAGGACCGGGTCGCTGTGCTGCTCGACAAGTCGCCGGACCTGGTCGTCACCGCCTTGGGGATTGCCAAGTCCGGTGCTGTGTATGTGCCCGTGGACCCTACCTACCCGCAGGACCGGCTGGAATTCATCCTCGACGACTGCGAAGCGAAGCTGGTGCTACGCGAGCCGGTAGGTGACTTGGCCGCATACCGCGCCGACGACCCCACCGACGCTGATCGGGTCCGGCCGCTACGGCCGGAAAACACCTCGTATCTGATTTATACGTCGGGGACCACCGGACTGCCCAAAGGCGTCGCGGTGCCGCACCGCCCCGTCGCGGAGTACTTCGTCTGGTTCAAGGGCGAGTACGGGGCCGACCACACCGACCGGCTGCTGCAGGTCGCCTCGCCAAGCTTCGATGTGTCGATAGCCGAGATCTTCGGCATGCTGGCCTGCGGCGCGCGGATGGTGATCCCGCGCCCCGGGGGACTCAACGACATCGGTTATCTCACTGCCCTGTTGCGCGACGAGGGAATCACGGCAATGCATTTCGTGCCGTCCCTACTCGGCCTGTTCCTGTCGCTACCGGGCGTCAACCAGTGGCGGACGTTGCAGCGGGTGCCCATCGGCGGCGAGCCGCTACCCGGCGAGGTGGCCGACAAGTTCCACGCCACATTCGACGCGCTGCTGCACAACTTCTACGGTCCGACCGAAACTGTGATCAATGCCAGCCGGTACAAGGTGGAGGGCCCACAAGGCACTCGTATCGTGCCCATCGGCCGGCCCAAGATCAATACCACGATGTACCTGCTCGACGATTCGCTGCAACCCGTACCGGTTGGCGTGATCGGTGAGATTTACTTCGGCGGAACGCATCTGGCGCATGGATACCATCGCCGTGCCCGACTGACCGCGGAGCGATTTGTCGCCGACCCGTTTAATCCCGGTGCGCGGATGTACCGTTCCGGAGATCTCGCGCGCCGCAATGCGGACGGCGATGTCGAGTTTGTGGGTCGTGCCGACGAACAGGTCAAGATCCGCGGTTTCCGAATCGAACTGGGTGACGTCGCCGCGGCGATCTCGGTCGATCCCACGGTCGGACAGGCCGTTGTGGTGGTCCGCGACCTGCCACGGCTGGGGAAGAGTCTGGTTGGCTACGTAGCGCCCGCAGCAAGCGACGACGGACCGTCGGAGGTCGACCTCGACCGCATCCGGGCCCGGGTGGCGGCAGCACTGCCCGAATACATGGTGCCGGCGGCCTACGTTGTGCTCGACGAGATTCCGATCACCGCGCACGGCAAGATCGACCGCGCTGCGCTGCCGGATCCCGATGTCGGTTCCGGCACCGAGTTCCGCGAACCGGAAACGGCTACCGAGCGGCGCATTGCCCAACTGTTCGCTGAGCTGCTCGGCCGGGATCGGGCCGGCGCCGACGACTCGTTCTTCGGCCTCGGCGGCCACTCGCTACTGGCGACTAAACTCGTTGCGGCAGTGCGTAACACGTTCGGCGTCGACATCGGTGTGCGGGAGATCTTCGAACGGGCAACGGTGGCGAGGATCGCCGAACACATCGACACATTAGATCCGGATTCGGCAAGGCCGCGGTTGACGCCGGTAAAGCATGACGGGCCGGCGCGACTGTCGTCGTCTCAGCTGCGTGGCTGGTTCACCTATCGCTTCGACGGCCCCAACACCGTCAACAACATTCCGTTCGCCGCGGCGCTGCGTGGCCCCTGCGAGACCGACACATTAGCGGCGGCCATCAGCGACGTTGTGGCGCGGCACGAGATCTTGCGTACCAACTACCGCGAAATCGACGGTGTGCCACACCAGATCATCCACCCGCCCGCCGAGGTGCCGGTGCGGCGTGCCGGCGGGCCCGACGAGGCCTGGCTGCAAACCGAACTGGATGACGAGCGACGTTACGTCTTCGATCTGGAAACCGACTGGCCGATCCGGGCAGCGCTGCTGAGCGTGCCGGAGCAGAACGTATTGTCGTTGGTGGTGCACCACATCGCGGGCGACCACTGGTCCGCCGGGGTGCTGTTCACCGATCTGCTGACCGCCTACCGGGCCCGCAGCCGCGGGCAACAGCCGTCCTGGGAACCGCTGCCGGTGCAATACGCCGATTACGGCGTGTGGCAGGCGGCGTTGCTGGACGACAGTGCGGGCATCGTCGGTCCACAACGTGACTACTGGGTCCGCCAACTCAAGGGGTTGCCCACCGAAAACGGTCTGCGCCCGGACTTCCCGCGCCCGGCCTTGCTCAGCGGTGCCGGTGACGCTGTCGAGTTCAGTTTCGGAGCGGCCACCCGCGACAAGCTGACCGCCCTGAGCCGCGATCTCGGCATCACGGAGTTCATGCTCCTTCAGGCGGCCGTCGCGGTGGTGCTGCACAAGGCCGGCGGCAGCCCGGACATCCCCATCGGCACCCCGGTGTCAGGTCGCAACGAATCCGACCTGGATCAGCTGATCGGGTTCTTCATCAACATTCTGGTGCTGCGCAACGACTTGCGCGGAAATCCGACCCTGCGCGAGGTGCTGCAGCGGACCAGGGAGATGGCGCTGGCGGCCTACGCACATCAGGACCTGCCGTTCGACCAGGTGGTGGACGCGGTCAGCCCGGTGCGGTCGCTGGCGCGCAATCCGCTGTTCGACGTGGTGGTGCACGTTCGCGAACAGTTGCCGCAAGGCCGCGTCATCGACAGCGGGCCTGACGGTGACACCACGTTCAGTGCGCTGGAGCCGACATTCGACGTCGCACACGCCGACATATCGGTCAACTTCTTCGCCTCCGACGACGGCTACCGCGGTCACGTCATCTACCGCCCCGAACTGTATAAACGCAGCACCGCGCAACGGTTTTCCGACTGGCTGGTCCGTGTCGTCGAGGCGTTCGCCGACCGTCCCGAACAATCGCTGGGCGAGGTCGAGATCGCCAGTCTGCAAGAGAGACAACGCATTCTGGACCAGTCCAACGCGGGCAACGGTACGGCCCGGGTATACGTGCTGGACGCCTCGCTGAACCCCGTCCCGGTCGGTGTGGTGGGCGGCGTCTACTACGGTGGTGGTGCGGCCGTCAACGCCCGGTTGGCGCGGCCGTCGCTGACCGCGACCCGTTTTGTTGCCGATCCGTTTGCCGCGCAAGCAGGTTCGAGACTCTACCGCAACGGCGAGCGAGGTGTGTGGAGTGACGATGGCCAACTGGAGCTGCTGGCCGACATCGAACGACTCTCGCGGGCGCAGGCGGCACCGGTCACCGGTCCGGCCGAGCCGCCCAGCACCGGCACGGAGCAAACTTTGGCGGCCATCCTCACCGATGTGCTCGAGGTAGAAGAGGTCGGGCGCTACGACGATTTCTTCAATCTGGGCGGAGACAGCATCCTCGCGGTGCGGGTGGCCGCACGGGCCCGAGACGACGGGGTGGCGCTGACCCCGCGGATGGTTTTCGAGCATCCCGTCCTTAATGAGCTCGCCGCTGCACTCGACGCCAAGTCGCAAGTCGGGGCTGAGCCGGACGACACGCATCACGCGCCGATGAGCACGTCAGGGCTTTCCCGCGACGAACTGGCGGCCCTGACCTCGTCATGGGGAGATCGGCCGTGACCCGAGCGGAGGCACGACCAGCCGTCGAGGACGTGATGGCGCTCAGCCCGCTGCAACAGGGGCTGTTCTCGATGGCGATGCTGGCCGATGCGGATTCGAGCGACCCGTATGTCATCGCGATGGCGGCCGACGTGGTCGGCCCGCTCGACGTCTCGTTGCTGCGCGACTGCACCGCGTCGATGCTGACCCGGCACCCGAACCTGCGGGCAAGCTTCGTACATGGCAATCTGAGCCGGCCCGTGCAGGTGATTCCGACCAGCGTCGAGGTGCCCTGGCGGTGCGTGCGCGCCGTGCCCGATGAGGTCGAGGCGCTGGAAGCCGAAGAGCGCCAACACCCTTTCGACGTGAACCGTGGACCGCTGATCCGGTTCCTGCTCATCGAATTACCGGAAAACCATTGGCATCTGGTCATTGTTGCGCACCACATCGTTATCGACGGATGGTCGTTGCCGCTTCTCGTCTCCGAACTGCTTGCCCTGTATCGAGCAGGTGGCCACACCGCCGCGTTGCCGCCACCGCCGCGGCCGTATCGCGACTACATCGGCTGGCTGGCCGGACGGGATGAGACGGCCAGCCGGGCGTTGTGGGCGAAACACCTGAATGGCCTGGACGGCCCCACGCTGCTTTCGCCCGCGCTGACTGCGACCCCGCCTCTGGTGGGCGTTCCGCGTCGCACCGAACTCCGCCTCGACCGAGACGCAACCAGCGGCCTGGTCGACGCCGCCCGTGGGCGCGGGGTCACACTCAACACGATTTTTCAAATAGCCTGGGCTACAACGCTTTCCGTGTTCACAGGTCGCAGCGATGTGACGATCGGCGTGACGGTTTCCGGCAGGCCCAGCGAACTGTCGGGCGTCGAGACGATGGTAGGACTGTTCATCAACACTGTGCCGTTGCGGGTAAGGTTGGATCCCCGCGAAACGGTCGGGGCGCAATGCGTTGCCCTGCAACGTGAATTCGCCGCATTGCGGGACCACAGCTATCTGGGACATGCCGAGTTGCGTTCCATCGCCGGTGTCGGTGAGATGTTCGACACCCTGCTGGTGTACGAGAACTTCCCGCCCGGCGAGGTGGTGGGGGGCACCGAGTTCGTCGCAAACGGGGCGACCTTCCGTCCGGTTGCGCTGGAGAGTTGGTCGCATTTCCCGGTGACCATCGCCGCGCATCTGAGCACCGGTGAGCTGACGGTGTTGGTGGAGGTGCTCGACGGTGCGCTGGGCACGATGGCGCCGGAAGACCTCGGCAGCCGGCTGCTGGCCGTGGTGCAGCGTCTGGTGGACCGGTGGGACCGGCCGCTGCGCGATGTCGACATCCTGCTCGACGGCGAGCACGAGTGGACCGCGCACGGCCTGGCGGCTGTCAGCGGGCCGGCGGTCGCGGTGCATACCCGGTTCGCCCAGATCGCTTCGGCGAAGCCCGACAGCGTCGCGGTCAGCTGGGCGGACGGTCAGCTGACGTACCGCGAGCTGGACGCACTTGCCGACCGGCTGGCCGCCGCCCTGCGCCGGGCGGGCGTGGGTAGCGAGACCCCAGTGGCGATCACGCTGTCCCGAGGCCCGAGCTACGTGGCCGCGATGTTGGCAACCCTCAAAGCCGGCGGCATGATCGTGCCGCTCGACCCGGCGATGCCGGATGAGCGCGTCGCCGAGATCCTGCGCCAGACGTCGGCTCCGATTGTCGTCGACGAGGAATTGTTCACGGCTTCCGTCGCCGCCGTACTGCAAGCCGACTACCGGGCGGCCGCGGTGCCGCCGGAGCATGCGGCCTACGCAGTCTTCACCTCGGGCACGACCGGCGCCCCGAAAGGCGTCATCGGCACCCACCAAGCGCTTTCGGCTTACGCCGACGACCACATCGAGCGTGTCCTTCGGCCGGCTGCCGCGCGGATCGGGCGACCGCTGCGTGTTGCGCATGCCTGGTCTTTCACTTTCGACGCGGCGTGGCAGCCGTTGGCGGCCTTGCTCGACGGCCACTCGGTGCACATCGTCGACGACGATCGTCAGCGTGACGCCGAGGCGCTGGTCGAAGCGATCGACCGATTCGGTCTGGACATGATCGACATCACGCCGTCGATGTTCGCCCAGCTGCACAACGCGGGACTGCTCCACCGGGTGCCACTGGCAGTGCTCGCACTCGGCGGCGAAGCCGTGGGCATCACCGCGTGGCGGGCGATCCAAGAGGAATGTGCTCGCACGGCCATGACCGCCTTTAACTGTTACGGGCCCACCGAGACCACGGTCGAGGCCGTTGTCGCCGCCGTCAACGAGCACGCGCGACCGGCCATTGGGCATCCGACCCGGACCACTCGCGCCTATGTCATGGACTCCTGGCTGCGCCCGGTGCCTGACGGCGCCGCCGGGGAGTTGCACCTGGCGGGCGACCAGCTGACCCGCGGCTACCTCGGACGCGCGGCCGAGACCGCCGCACGGTTCGTCGCCGACCCGAACGGCCGCGGCGGCCAGATGTACCGCACCGGAGATGTGGTACGCCGGATGCCCGACGGCGGTCTGGAGTTCCTCGGGCGCAGTGACGACCAGCTGAAGATACGCGGTTTTCGCATCGAGCCGGGTGAGATCGCCGCGGTGCTCAACAGCCACGACGGGGTACGCGGCGCACACGTGACGGCTCGCAGCCACGCCAATGGTCTGCGGTTAACGGCGTATGTGGCAGGCGGGGTAAATCCGCCGGCGGTGGCCGAACTGCGTGCGATGCTGGTCAACCGGCTGCCGCGCTACCTGGTCCCACACCACATCGTCGTCCTCGACGAGTTGCCGCTGACTCCGCACGGCAAGATCGACGAAAACGCCTTGGCGGCAACCGATGTCGCCGAAGGCTCGGCAACCCCGCCCGAGACGCCGACCGAGGTGGCGCTGGCCGAAGCGTTCAGCGACGTCTTGGCAACAGCGGACGTCTACGTCACCGCCGGCTTTTTGCAAATGGGCCTGGACAGCATCGTGGCCCTGTCGGTCGTGCAGGCCGCCCGCCGTCGTGGCATCGCACTGCGGGCCAGGTTGATGGTGGAGTGCGACACTATCCGCGAACTCGCGGCGGCGATCGACTCCGATGTCGCACACGACACGTCCGTTGATGAGGCCGGCGAACCAATCCCGGTGCTGCCCAACGTTCATTGGCTCTATGAGTTCGGCGATCCGCGGCGGCTCGCACACACCGAAGTCATCAGGCTGCCCAACACGATCACCCACGAAGGCTTGGATGCGCTGCTGGGTGCCGTCATCGACGGACACGAGGTGCTGCGGTGCCGGCTGGACCGGGACTCGATGACGCTTGTCGCACAACCGAAAACGGACATCCTCAGCGAAGTGCGGGTCAGTGGGGAGCTGGTCAAAGACGTCGCCAAGCAGACTCTCGGCGCGCTGGAGAGCCTCGACCCACAGGCCGGTCAACTGTTGTCGGTGGTGTGGCTGCGCGAACCAGACGGGCCCGGTGTGCTTGTGCTGACGGCCCACGTGCTGGCGATGGACCCGGCCTCGTGGCGCATCGTGCTCAGTGAACTCGATACCGGCCTGAACGCCCTGGCCGCGGGGCGCAAGCCCACGCCGGCGCGTGAGCACACCAGCTACCGGCAATGGTCGCGGCTGCTGGCCGAGCGGGCGCAGGCTCTGGATACCGAAGACTTCTGGGTCGGCGAACTGCAGGGCGCGGATCCGCCGTTGGGCGCTCGCAGGCTGCGGCCGCAGACCGACCGGGTCGGTGATTTGGCGATCAGCATCTCGACGTGCGGGGCGGATCTGACCGCCCGGCTGCTTTCGATGGCGCATCCGATGTGCGAACTGCTGGCTACTGCAGCTGCCCGGACAGTGACGGCGTGGCGGCGGCAACGCGGCCAGGACACACCGGCACCTTTGCTCGCGCTGGAAACGCATGGTCGCGCGGACCCCGACATCGACGAGACCACCGATATGAGCGACACGGTCGGACTGCTCAGCGCAATCTACCCGTTGCGCATTCACTCCGACGGCGTCACTGACTCGGCTCGTATTCCCGGTAGTGGCATCGATTACAGCCTGCTGCGGTACCTGCGGTCCGATACCGCGGAGCGACTGCGCGACCGCCCCGAACCCCAATTGCTGCTGAACTACCTCGGTAGCGTCCACGTTGGCGTCGGCGACCTGGAGCTCGATCGCGAACTGATGGCCGAGGTGGGGCGAGCACCCGAACCCGAACAAGCGGTGCGCCACGAATTGACCGTGGTGGCAGCGATCATCGGGACTGGCGATGCTCGTGTCCTGGCCACGCAGTGGCGCGCGCTGCCCGACATCCTCACTCCCGACCACATCGCCGTGCTGCAATCGCTGTGGCAGGACGCACTATTGGAGATTGCACAATGACCCCAACACTTGCGGTCCTGGGCGCCGGAGCCAAGGCGGTGGCCGTGGCGGCCAAGGCATCCGTGTTGCGCGAAATGGGCGTCGAGGTCCCCGATGTGATCGCGGTCGAACGTACCGGGGTCGGGGCCAACTGGCAGGCCAGCGGCGGCTGGACGGACGGCGCGCACCGGCTGGGCACCAGCCCGGAAAAGGATGTCGGGTTTCCCTACCGCTCGGCACTGGTGCCACGTCGCAATGCCGAACTCGATGAGCGGATGACCCGCTACAGCTGGCAGTCCTATCTGATCGCCACCGCGTCGTTCGCCGAATGGATCGACCGCGGCAGGCCGGCGCCTACCCATCGCCGGTGGAGCCAGTACCTCAGCTGGGTCGCCGAGCACGTCGGCCTGAAGGTGGTGCACGGCGAGGTCGACGGGCTGGCCGTCACCGGCGACCGTTGGGAGCTGCGCACCCACGAGACCACCGTGCACGCCGACGCCTTGATGATCACCGGGCCCGGCCAGGCCGAAAAGTCGTTGCTGCCCGGCAATCCGCGAATGCTGTCGATCGCCCAGTTCTGGGACCGCGCCGCCGGCCACGACCGGATCAGTGCCGAGCGGGTGGCGGTGATCGGCGGCGGCGAGACGGCCGCGTCGATGCTCAACGAGCTGTTCCGGCACCGGGTCTCAACCATCACCGTCATCTCCCCGCAGGTGACGCTGTTCACCCGCGGCGAGGGCTTCTTCGAGAACTCGCTGTTCTCTGACCCCACCGACTGGACCGCACTGACGCTGGACGAACGCCGCGACGCGCTGGCCCGCACCGACCGCGGAGTGTTCTCGGCAAACGTGCAGGAAGCGCTGCTGGCGGATGACCGTATCCACCACCTGCGCGGCCGGGTCGCGCACGCGGTGGGCCGGCAGGGGCAGATCCGGTTGACGCTGTCCGCGAACCGGGGCAGCGAGAACTTCGAGACGGTGCATGGTTTCGATCTCGTCATCGACGGCTCCGGCGCGGACCCGCTCTGGTTTACCTCGTTGTTCAGCCAGGAAGCGCTCGACCTGCTCGAGCTCGGCCTGGGCGGACCGCTGACCGCCGACAGCGTGCAGGAAGCGATCGGCTACGACCTGGCCGTCACCGATGTCACACCCAAGTTGTTCCTGCCGAACCTGGCCGGACTGACCCAGGGGCCCGGGTTTCCTAACCTCAGCTGTCTGGGACTGCTGTCGGACCGGGTGCTGGGATCCACGGCAGGTTCATCCAAATACCCCACGATGAGAAGAAGCGATGAGCACCAAACCCTTCGATGACGACCACGGAGCCTTCTTTGTGCTGGTCAACGACGGGGAGCAGCACAGTCCGGGCCAGGGCCGGGGTGACCGGACAGTTAGCCAGCAAACCCATCCTGGGCTGCTGCACAGCTGGGGCACAGATTAATTAGCGCAACCCCGCGTAGCTTGGTCGTAACGTGACCCGCTCGATACACAAACAGCAGTCACAAAAGGCACAATTACACCACCTACACCATGGCGCGTTGACTCCGCGTTGACTCATCAAAAATGCCCGCCTGGTCCTTTCGTTGCCTCATGTGAGAATGCCCGCGTACGGCGTGTCGTTGAGGCCTGTGGGGTGGGGGCTGGGCTACCGCCGGATGATGGAGTTGACGTTGGCGCAGCGCACTGCCGTGACGAGGGCGATCGCGGTCCGCTACAAGCGGGCGGGTAAGGCCGAGAAGGTAAAAATTCTTGACGAGTTGTGTGCCACCACGGGGTGGCATCGTGATCATGCCCGTAAGGCATTGCGGGGCGCGCTGCGGCCACGCGTAGTGGGTGCGCGGCGGCCGCGTCCACCGAAGTATGGGCCGAAAGCGGTTGCCGCGCTGGTGTTGTGCTGGTCTGTGTTGGGGATGCCGGCAGGTAAGAGGCTGGCACCGATGCTGGGTGAGTTGGTGGCGGTGCTGCGCCGGTTCGGCGAGTTGGACATCGACGAGGACACCGCGGCGCTGCTGGTAGGCATGTCCGCGGCCACCGTCGACCGTCGGTTGGCCCCGGAGCGCAAGAAATACGCAGTTAGGGGACGCTCACGCACCAAGCCCGGCACCCTGCTCAAAAGCCAGATCCCGGTGCGCACGTGGGCCGACTGGGACGACGCCGTACCGGGATTCGTCGAGATCGACCTGGTCAGCCATGACGGCGGCAACCCCGCGGGCGAGCATGCCTGGACACTGACGGTCACCGACATCGCCACGGGCTGGACCGAGAACCGCAGCGTGCCCAGCAAGGCCCTCAAAGGGGTTATGGCCGCCCTCGACGACATCACCGCGGTAATGCCCTTCCCGATCCGCGGCATCGATTCCGACAACGGCTCGGAGTTCATCAACTTTCACCTGCTCGACTGGTGCTGCAAGCACCAGATCACCTTCACCCGCTCGCGTGCAGGCAACAAGAACGACGGCTGCCACGTCGAGCAGAAGAACTGGACCACCGTGCGCGCCCTAGTCGGCTACCACCGCTACGACACACCCGCAGAACTTGTGCTACTCAACAAGATCTGGACGCTGCAGTCCTTGCTGACCAACTACTTCTACCCCCAACAGAAACTCATCTTTAAAGCCCGCGACGGCGCGAAAATCACCAAGAAGTACGACACCGCCGCCACCCCGCACCGCCGCGCACAAACACACCCAAACCTGCCCACCACCGCCAAAGCGGACCTGACCCGCACCTACCTCGACATCAACCCCGCCGCCCTGCAACGCCAAATTCAGGCCCTGATGACCGAACTACTCACCTTGGCCATCACCAAGGCTGGACCCAAGCGCACAGCCCCGCCCACGCGGGCACCAACAAACGAGGCAACGAACCAGCTGTCGCGGGCATCCGGCACATGAGGCAACGAATACCGTCGCGGGCATATTGACATGAGGCAACAGGGACTCATCAAAAATGCCCGCCTGGTCCTTTCGTTGCCTCATGTGAGAATGCCCGCGTACGGCGTGTCGTTGAGGCCTGTGGGGTGGGGGCTGGGCTACCGCCGGATGATGGAGTTGACGTTGGCGCAGCGCACTGCCGTGACGAGGGCGATCGCGGTCCGCTACAAGCGGGCGGGTAAGGCCGAGAAGGTAAAAATTCTTGACGAGTTGTGTGCCACCACGGGGTGGCATCGTGATCATGCCCGTAAGGCATTGCGGGGCGCGCTGCGGCCACGCGTAGTGGGTGCGCGGCGGCCGCGTCCACCGAAGTATGGGCCGAAAGCGGTTGCCGCGCTGGTGTTGTGCTGGTCTGTGTTGGGGATGCCGGCAGGTAAGAGGCTGGCACCGATGCTGGGTGAGTTGGTGGCGGTGCTGCGCCGGTTCGGCGAGTTGGACATCGACGAGGACACCGCGGCGCTGCTGGTAGGCATGTCCGCGGCCACCGTCGACCGTCGGTTGGCCCCGGAGCGCAAGAAATACGCAGTTAGGGGACGCTCACGCACCAAGCCCGGCACCCTGCTCAAAAGCCAGATCCCGGTGCGCACGTGGGCCGACTGGGACGACGCCGTACCGGGATTCGTCGAGATCGACCTGGTCAGCCATGACGGCGGCAACCCCGCGGGCGAGCATGCCTGGACACTGACGGTCACCGACATCGCCACGGGCTGGACCGAGAACCGCAGCGTGCCCAGCAAGGCCCTCAAAGGGGTCATGGCCGCCCTCGACGACATCACCGCGGTAATGCCCTTCCCGATCCGCGGCATCGATTCCGACAACGGCTCGGAGTTCATCAACTTTCACCTGCTCGACTGGTGCTGCAAGCACCAGATCACCTTCACCCGCTCGCGTGCAGGCAACAAGAACGACGGCTGCCACGTCGAGCAGAAGAACTGGACCACCGTGCGCGCCCTAGTCGGCTACCACCGCTACGACACACCCGCAGAACTTGTGCTACTCAACAAGATCTGGACGCTGCAGTCCTTGCTGACCAACTACTTCTACCCCCAACAGAAACTCATCTTTAAAGCCCGCGACGGCGCGAAAATCACCAAGAAGTACGACACCGCCGCCACCCCGCACCGCCGCGCACAAACACACCCAAACCTGCCCACCACCGCCAAAGCGGACCTGACCCGCACCTACCTCGACATCAACCCCGCCGCCCTGCAACGCCAAATTCAGGCCCTGATGACCGAACTACTCACCTTGGCCATCACCAAGGCTGGACCCAAGCGCACAGCCCCGCCCACGCGGGCACCAACAAACGAGGCAACGAACCAGCTGTCGCGGGCATCCGGCACATGAGGCAACGAATACCGTCGCGGGCATATTGACATGAGGCAACAGGGAAGAGCAACGTCTCTCGATGCTCACGCCGCCGCCGTCCACTTTGCGGTGCCCGGCGTTCCGTGCACTCACTCAACGATTCCCGACAGCTGCATATCCGCAAGGACGCGCCTTACCGATTCGCGAAGGCTCTCTTTGGAATTGGGTCCACCGGCCGTCCAGGCGCCGACGGTAACGAAGATCTGGCCGTGAATGCGGCCGGATGCTAGATAAAGGTAGCCACCCATTCGGTCAAGAATGCGCGTCGTGATCTGGGGTTCCAGTAACCGAAACGAAACGTAGTCGGCATCGGTGCCGTCGGGACGGTTCACCCCGGGATCCAATTCCCCAAGGTTAGAGCAGCCGATTGGACTACCAAGCTTCGAAGCCATCATCTCCCGCCGTCGCACCAGGGGCTTGGGGGTGATCGGGACCAGAGCAAGTGGCCCCAGCAACTGGTTGGGTGTATCTCTGAGCACGGCGAGGGCCCGCTTCATCTCACCCCGGAGCTGCGTCAGATCGGTTGTGACCTTTGTCGGATCACTCACAACTATGGCCGCGGTCAGCGCGTTGGCGCGGGTGTCGCCATCTGCGCGCTCGCTGACGGGCCACGACAACTTCACCAATCCGTCCGCGCTCACTCTGCCCAGAATCTGACCAAGTCGCGACGCCACCACCCATTTCTTTGAGCTTGCGCGATATCGCGCCTCAATCCTTCGAGATATTCTTTTGCATGGACAGCCGGAGTGGCTGAAGATTCGGCGGCGTCCTGTGGTACAAACCGCTTGAGCGCATGCCCTGATCGGACTTAGCGTTACTTTTGCTGAGGTTGGAGTTGACGAGGCAATCACGTTCAACGTCAACGGGACGAGGAGATGTGCTATGAAGCTCAAACAATTCATCGCCAAAGCAATGTTTGCCGGTGGCTTAGGCTTGACCGCCGTCGGACTTGGTATGGGCACGGCAAATGCGGACCCGCCCTCTCCGCCACCGGTGCCGGCACCGCCTGACGTCCCGGCCGTGCCTGGCGTCCCGGCCGTGCCTGGCGTCCCGCAACAGTAAGCGTAGTGGATTAGCGCCCGTCTTCCCGCTGCGCGGCGAGTTCGCACCTGCGCGCGGCGGGAGAGTCATCTGCGGGCACCCCGCTTTTTCAACCCTTGGTGGTGAACCGGCCCCGGCTGCTGGATCAGGTAGGACAGCCGGGGCCGTTCGCGCGTATCCGCCGGTGCTGTCGCACTGTTTACCGCGACTGTGACAACGTCGTGACACCGAGCCACTGTGGAGCTACCGCCGCCCGTCCCTGATCTGATACACCCGCGACATTGACAGCCCCGCCGCATCGGCAAGCTTCTCGCCCGGCGATGCCGCTCTTGAAGCCCTCGCGGATTAGGCGGCGTAGCTCGGCGTCGACATCATCGAGTGCTGCGCGGCGGCGCTCGCGCAAGCGGGGTGACGGGCCGAATTGGGTGGCGGGCCGATTACTTACTCGTCACTCTGCGCGGAGACATACGCACACCTCCACTCCGGCCTCCTCGTGGCCACAAATGACATACTCCACCGGTTGCCCCCGAAATCACGAGGCCCTACCCCGGTTGCCCACGCTGACGATCACCCGTTCCGCAAGGTCGCAGATGGAATGCGGGCGTATTGCCCAGAGAAGACCGGCGGCCTGCCTCCGGGATTGTCGTGATGCGGCTCTGCGGGGGTGAAGTTGCTAACGCCGCCGCGCGGATCTACGCTCCGCACGTGCGCGACTTCGAGGTGATCGACTCCGAACTCCGACTGCTGCTCGCGATTCGCCACATGGCCCGTGAAGCAGGAGGTCGCACGCCATATACGGCGCGGATAGACGCGCTGCTGGACGAGCGCTCCGCAGCGGTCGACAACACCGCCTAAGAGTGGATCCGCACTGGCTTGCCCATTTCGAGAGGCGGCCCAGCTCCCGAAGAAGAAGCCCTGGGGAGGGATCGCGTGAATTGAAGTGAGCGGCTACTTCTGGGTGCCCGAGAAGCCTGATGCGAGGGTGTGGGGTGCGTTTGGGGCAGAGCGCGGACATAAGCCCGAGGCGGTTCTTGCCGGCGGCTTGGTCGATGATCCACGGGTAAGGTCGACTGGCGCCGGCGGTCGCGTCTTCATGTCGTCGGCCGCCGCGACGGTCAAGGCGTTTCAGCCAATTACGCTGCAGGGCCAACTCGACACGGGCCACGCCGTCACACTCGTCAACGCGTACAACCACGGCCGAGACGGCTACTACTTCGGATCTCCACACTACAAAGCGGACTACGCCGTGTTGGGCGACCGCCACGTGAGCGGTGTCGATCAGCTATTCAGCGCCATGCGATTCCGCTTTGGTGATCCCTATTGGCTAGGCCACCTTCGGGAAAGCAAGGCCCGTGCCGTCGATAGCGACGGTTCCGCACTGAGCGTCGAAACGTCTGACGATGGCAACTGGCTGGCGTATACCGCGGGGGCCCCGGCGACACTGCGGCAACTTAAAACCAGGGTGGTGTTGGGTTGCCTGGCGCTAGCCGAATTGGCGCTGGACCAGGATTTTGCCGCCCGGGATACGCACGTGCGGATCAATGACGGCGATCCTTGGCTTAGCGTCCACGGACCCGGGTCTGACACGCCCCCGAACGAGTTCGACGCCGACACACTGTTGCCTCGGGAGGAACTCACAGTCGAGCGGTTCGCGAAGTGGATCCCGTTCAACGACACATTGGACGGGCTTGCCTCCGTGGTGGCTCGCCCGATCAAGGCGCCGCTGCAGACTCAGGTTCTCGTGGTTACACTCCTAGTCGAAGGGTTGCACCGCCGGATGCCCAAGACTTTTGAGCAGTCAAAATTCGCAGGCGCATCGCCCAGCGCGTTGAAGCGGATCAAAGAAGCCGCCCGGCGCGCCGCGAGGGGCACGGCCACAGGTCGACGAAAGTTGGACCCTCAGCAGGTTCACATTGCGGTGATGAACGCGGTCTCCCACTTTGACGATGTTGACTACGTGCAGCGTGCCACCGATGTGGTGACGAAGGTCTGTGCTGTGATACCGGAGATCGCGGAGCCGGTGGCTGATCTGCCGGAGTGCCTAACGAAGGCTCGCCACGAGATGGCTCACCAATTGCCGCTCGACGAGGAAAAAGAGCCGCTAGAGGTTCGGTATCTCCGTTGGTTAGTCGTCGCCAACATCACGCCGTGGCTATTACGGGGCCTGCTTCTGCTCGAGGCTGGCATCGATCCGAGCGTCCTGCACGATCGGCACCTGGCGTATGGCCGCTTTCTCTCCTTCCGGGCCAATGTCGCCCAATTTGTCCGCGAACTAGGCTGGGAGCTGCCCTCGTCCAGTTAGCAGCCCGGGGCGGCCGCCGAGCACTGGGCACATAGACGCGCTGCTGGACGAGCGCTCGGCTGCAACCTTTTCCGGGGCACAACCAGAAAACACAGGTGCCCCGCAATCGCTGAGTGCGCGCCGGAGTAGCGCCGCCGGGTGGGCATGTCCTTAAGGGACGGCAATGCCGGGCTTCACTAGATGTCTAGGTAGTCACTAAAGGGAACTAACACGGAGGACATCACCATGAACACCACCACCAAGGTGACAATGACAACGTGAACCCAGAACAGAATGTCGCGGATGCTCTCCGCCAGCACGCTCGGTAGGGCAACGGCGCCAATCTCTACGAGGATGAAGCGATGCGACTGCTTGTAGTGCTTGCGAGCTTCTCCGCCGTAATCGGCCTGGCCGTGCCGGCGCACGCCGATGCCGCCGGCTATCTCGCCGAGCTAGATGAGGCGGGCGTTTCGTATAGCGACCCGACCGATGCGACCAACGCAGGGCTATCCATCTGTCACGGGCTGGAGAACGGCGATAGTTTCGACACCGCCATCGACTCAGAGACAGCGGCCGGGTACAGCGAACATGACGCCGGGTTTATCGTCGGCGCCGCGGTCAAAAACCTCTGCCCGGACCTGGTACCCGCGATGAGCCAATGGCTCCAAAACAGGAACCGACCGCCACCGCCGCCGTCGCCGCGGGTCCCGCCCTACACACCATTGCCGGGGCTACCAGCTGCGTAGGCAGAGCTGGTCGCCCCGCTAAGAGGGCGGTCGCTTGGCTATCGAGCCAGGCCCTTCGGGTAATAGTTCCATCTACGAATAGGTGCCTAGGCTGTCACAACATGGCATGACATGCCAGCGAGAAAGGACGAGCGGCACCATGACCTGACCACCACATCCAAGCCGTGGGACCTCACTGACTTGGATGATGTGGCCCATAAAACGAGAGGATTCCTGGCGGTGTGTCGTTTCGCCAAACGGCTATGCGGTTTCGCTGCGGCTACGGGCGCCGAATGCGACGATCGTCCCATGGGCGATCATCAGGTTGCTCAGGCCTTGAAGTTGGTCCGCGCGTTGCGGCATCAAGTGCATGAGATGACCACCCAGTTAGTTTGGGTCGAACGCCAGGATGTTACAGGCAGGAACGGCCGGGCATGCACGTTGCGGTTGGAAGCAGCCGCGCTGCGCCGAGACATACAAGAGGCACAGGTTCTCATCGATCGGCTACCGCGCCGTTACCTGAGCGGCGACGTCGGTCCGCCGCCCGTAGCCGTCGGCCTTCCCGCGTCACCGCCGGCGCTGGGGCGCCAAAAGGCGGCCACGCAAAAAAGGTGAAGTGCTAACGCCTGGCCCCCGCTGGACCAGGACGACGAGGGCCTCACGATCCCCGGCGACGGGGTTATCACTTTGCCAAACTTTTGATTATCCCCCGGTTTGAAAACCCCTGATCAGGGGCCGTTGTGGGGTACTTTGCGCTCAAGCGCAATTGCCAAGTGAACGCGAGCGTCTACTCCTGCGTCGTCTGCCATAGTCACTGCCCAAGCCAACCTGATACGCCGCCGAAACTTATCGTCGGTCATGCACCACCAGCGCCGCCGCCAGCGCCACCTTGACCATAGGCCCACCAATCATAGGCACCGGGCACAGGGCACAGGTTCTGATATGCATCAATGACGAAATGAGCCGCCTGGGCGATGGTCAGTGTCGGATAGTCCTTTAGCAGACCCGCGGCCACCTTAGTAGCCGGGGTTTGCGCATTCCACAGCTCCCAGCACACGTTGTAACCGTCTCCCAACATCGCCGGGTCCGTTCCGGTGATGCCTGCCGCCCGCACCGCGGCGAAGAAGTGCTGAATAGGGTTATCGTCAGCGCTGGCCGGTGCCGCCAGGACGATGGCAACACCGAGAGTAATGGCACTGACCAGGATTTTCTTGATCATTGCCCTAGACCGCGCCCCCACAGCCGCCGTGCCGGGCGAGCGGCGGGATTGGACTGCCGTCGTCAATCACGCAATCCATACGCATCTGCGACCCGGCGAACGGGACCTCGCCACGAATGACGTGCCAATAGCTGCCGTCCGGGTAGCGGACACCGTCGCAGAATCCGTAGCCGGTCAAGCCGCCGGAGCCGCCGCCGGGGCACCAGCCAATCATCGGGTTGGGGACGCGGGGGTCCATCGGGGGGTTGTCGGCGTGTGCCGGCGCGTTGGCTGACAATAACGCCGCCGCGGCGGCCGGCGCCGCCAGTGTGGATCTGATGGTGTGCTTCATTTCGTTACCTCCTGTGCTGTCGGGTTTGCTTGTGTTGCGTGTAAGGAGGCGGGTCTATATCGACCACTTGGACGATCGCTCGATGCGGTCGTGAATGGTGACCGCGTGCACGCAGCGCAAGCCGCCGAACTGGGTATGCCGCCGCGCCACCAGCGCCACGCGCAGGTTGGGGTTGGCGACGGTCAGGGGACGTTCTGCCATGGATACCGACCAGCAGCGCGATCAGGTCAAATTTTATCTCAGATGATTAAATCTACGGAGCAATCTTGGGTGGTTGGGTAAACACAACTGAGAATTCCCTGCGAATCTCCTGAGAATCCGCCCTCCGGGAGCGCAGCGCCCTGCTCACTAACCAGGAGCGATGGCGGTTGTGATGTCGGTGTGCTGGAAGTCGTTGCCTTTGAACAGAAGGGGCGGGCCGCTGAATTTGGCGAGCGCGTAGGAGAAGCAGTCACCGTAGTTCAGGCCAGGCTCTTCTCGACGGCGCCGGGAGTGGGGCAGCGTTCTCCCTGCGCCGCCAAGCTGTCTAGGTAATCACTAAATGGGACTACCAAGCCAGAAAGGGAGCCACGCCACGGCCATCCACAACGGATAGGGGTAATTGACCGGCGCGTATGCGCACATTCTTTGGGAAGAATGGGCGCACGTTAGCTGATCTGGCCCCCGATGTCCTGTTCCGCGGCTTCCTCGCGCACGAAGTACACACCAAGGGATTTTGGACAGTTAAGACTCCGGTCCGCTGAGCGGACCGACACGTGAACGGATCGTCGTCGGGGGTCGCTCGCTGTCTCTGGACGAGCCTGCGATCGTGCCGTCGCCTCGCGCCGCGGCCGAGCAGGCACGGATTCTCGTGAAGTACATTGCGCAGGCGCGGGAAGGCCAGGAAAGCTACCTGCAGCAAGCAGATGCCTAGTCAATTCCTAAATGGGATTACCGCCGACGTCGTAGGGCCTACTGCCTACTTTTTCGGCACCAGCGTCAGCTTGCGGGCCAATTTCGGCTGGCGGCATGTCATCGGCCAGGTGCTATTCCACCTGGAACCAAACCGCCGCCTCGTTTCCGCCAATGCAAGTGACTGAATCGCCTGACCTCACACAGGCCATCGTGTAGGTCTGCCCCGTTGCGGGGCTGTAGGCCTCGATCAACGCCGAAGACCCTCCGGCCTGGGACATCCACTGTTCGTGGACATTCTGGGCGAACGGGCACGACGTATTGCTATTGACCCATACGCCACCACCACAGTCCGTTACAAATTGCCCGATGCCTGGACTACCCATGGCAACCTCCTTCTGGCACACGATTTCTCGCAATGGTCACCGGAGCCGTGCTGGCGGGCAAGGCTTCGGTCCGCTCAGCGGACCGGGATCGGCACAATTAGTGGCCGCACGCTAGTGCAGGCGACCAGGAGCATCAGCGGGCAGCTCGGCGATATGCGTCACGACCGGTTTGCCGTCCTTAAACCTAACGACGGGCACAGTCCGCGCCGACGCCAATGCTCCGTGCTGGCCAATTACCCCACATTCATGAGCTGCCTTGGAAATTCTTAAGGGGGATCACTCTGTTCTGCCCAAACCCCTGGCGGTCTTTATGGCTACCGGGAGCTGGGGTGCGGCGGTGGCAGACGCCGAGTCCGACACGGGGCAAGGTGACCGGCGCGGTCGTCGACCCCGGCCAGGTTGCACACCGCACCCAGCTTGCTCAACGACGGCTGTCAAAGTGACGTGGTACCGGCAACGGCTCAGCTGGAGGCCAGCTTATCCGGGCAGTACGCCTTGTAACCAGCGACGATCAGTGCCGAAACCTGCTTGCCGGAGATTCCCTGGGCGACCAAGTTCGCCACCTGTGCGAGTTGGGCGGCGCCGTTCGCGTAGTTGTCGCAGACTGCGTGGCCGTCGGCGATCAACTGATCCGGTGGGCCTTGGATACCGGCCGCTGCGACTTCCTGCAAAAACTTATCGTCCTGGGGTGTCGCATGCGCCAACGTTGCACAGGAAACCGCAACAGCCGTCAGGGCGGCGCCGGTCACTATCTTAATCAACCTGATCACCTTCCAGCGTATTGAAGGGGCAGTAGTGGAGGACTGCCGTTACTGCGATTATGAAGCCCCCTCTGTCACGCGGCATCCGTTGTCTCGCGTCTAAGCGGGCAGCGCGGCAAGCCCCTGTTGCGGTCCCACCGAACGCTCACGCCGACCCGATGGCACGCACTGTCATGGTGACGCTGGCTTGGGGCCCTAGACCCTGTGTCCTGAGCTGTTTAGCTCGCCGCTGCACATTTCGCCGTTGAGGCGTCCTACCACGTCGGTACTCCAGGAGTAAGACAGCGGGCCGTCGACCTGAGCTAGGCGCTCCAACTCGCTAACGGCCTCCCAGAACTCGACCGCAAACGCGCCTGCATCGCGCAAGTACGCCGGGACAGCCGATGGTGGCAGTGGGACGTTTCTAAGAATTGATGGACCCGACCATACTAGGTGCCTTTGGTAATTCCTAAAGGGGATTACCAATCCAGAAGGACCGGCCGCGCCGCCTCGTCAATCCCTAAATGAGATCATCTTTAAACCATCGCACTTGCGACTCAAGCGGCTCTAAACAACTACACGGAATTTTCAGTGATCAATGGGGTCGCTCAGCTAGACTCCGCTGGCTCCGGATCGGCACGAGGACGATGGCAACCGATCACATGTGAGGAGATTAGACCCGGTTGACAGACGACCACACCGACGCTGAACCGACGACCGCCGCCGCATCTGACGGCGACACAGCCGCCGCGCCCACTGAGGATGCAACCGAGCTGCTTGACACGAGCGCCGCACCTACACCGGAGATCGCGTGGTCGGCCGAGACTAGCTCTCAACCCGTCGCTGACTACATGGAGGAGTCGCGCTGGCGCGGTATCCTGGCGAAAGTTCTCTTGGGCCTCGCGGCGAGCCTGGCGATCGGGGCTACCGCTGTGCTGATCTTGATGCCGGGACACCACGAGCCGGCGAAGCCGCGTCCGTCAGAGGCGCCGGTAACGCAGGCAGCGCCAACGGTCCGGCAAGCGGCACCGACGATCCAGCCTGCCGCGCGGATGGTCGGCCACAACCTTCAGCCCCAGGGCACGCCCGAACAGTGGGACGCCGTGACGGCCGAGCTGGCTAGGCAGGGCATCGACGTCACGATCAGTGCTGTCGGCGTCGTTACAGAGCTTAAGTTCGCCAACTACGACAGGGCGCCCGACAACTGGGTGCGGTGGTACGCCAAGCATGTGCCTCAAGATCCGAACCCCATCAAAGAAGGCGGCCCGATTAGCATGCTCGAGGCCTATGAACACGGGCTGCCGGTGCCGCCGCCGCCCGCTATCTGCTACACCAACGACGGGACGCCTGTGGCGACAGCCGCATTCGACCCGGCGATATACGGCAGCTACGCGGATCACTGCGGTCCGACGCCGGGTGCGCTCGCCGGTCACTAAGCGATCGCGCGGCGACCCGGAGCCGGTGGGCTAACCTAACGACGGGCACAGTCCGCGCCGACGCCAATGCTCCGTGCTGGCCAATAACCCCGCATTCATGAGCTGCCTGGGCAATTCTTAACTGGGAGCACCTAGCAACACCAGTCAGGACGACACCATGACAACCCTGCCAACCGACGAGCGGATTGCGAGGGTTGGAACCAGATCGCTCTTGCCTGCGTCACAGTAGTTGTTAGGGTCGCCTCGGCTCCGTGGATCTAGTCTGGGGCTGTGCGAGACGACGGCCTGGGGGATGCGTCGCGACCTGACAGCTTCGCATGTGACAGCTCGAGATTTGCCATTAATTCTTCTCTGTACCGCTCTGACCAGCAGAAACGCCCGAGCGCGTAGTTGTGCTGATAGCTGAGATCGCTTGGACTACTGTTCGTTGGATTACTAACGGGCCGAAGCCGCCGACGATTCCAACGTCTGTGGCAACGGGTGTCCCCAGCTAATCGAGGATCGGATGAGTGACAAGTCCAACCGGCCGGCCCGTCCACTGATCGGGTTCATCACCAGTGATAACGCGCCGCAGATTACCCCGGCACCGATTAGCCGGACGTGGATGTCAGAGATGCGTGGAATTTGGCCTAATCGGTGTTTGCCGATGCTCATCGCTAATCAGAGCGGCTGGGAGGTGCGCAATCCGTGCGCGTTCACCGCTACGTGGATGGGTGGGGACGAAAGCAGGAGTGTGTTGATCGCACCCAACAAGCTCGATGCCGGTCAGTTCCTGCCGTCCGGCAACTTCGGCCACGGCATTCTGACCTGGCATCTGCCGATGCTGTTTCGCACTCCCGCGGGCTACAATCTGCTGGTCCGCGGGCCCGCGAACTATCCGAAGGACGCCATTAGCCCGTTAGAGGGCATCGTCGAAACCGACTGGGCGAGCGCGAGTTTCACCATGAGCTGGAAATTCACCCGCAAACTGATGCCGGTGCGATTCGAAGTCGATGAGCCGATCTGCATGATTGTCCCGCAGCGGCGAGCCGAGCTTGAAGAGTTCGCCCCCGAGCTCAGGCACATCGAGTCTGACGAAGAACTGCGCGGCAAGCATGAGTTGTTCCGTCGCTCACGTGACGAGCTGGGGCGAGCCCAGGCAGCGACGAACACCGCCGCCGGAGAGCGAATGCCGTGGCAAGGCGATTACACGCGCGGCACACATACCGACGGCGAGGCCGGGGCACCCGATCACCAGACGCGCCGTCATCTTCGTTCATTTGTTCAGCCACAACATGAGAAGCGGCAATAGGACTGCCCCAAGCCGACCTGCCCAGTGAACCGAATCGCAGAACCCCACGAGGTCAGGTGCTTGCCCGCTCGGCCTGCTCGGCGGACAGCCGCCCGCGATGCGCGGCTACCCGGAGCCGGTGGGCTAACCTAACGACGGGCACAGTCCCGCTCCGACGCCAATGCTCCGTGCTGGCCAATGACCCCACATTCATGAGCTGCCTTGGCTGTCATACCAGGGAACGACCTGCCACGCGAGAAAGGGATAAGGAGAGTCGTGGTTTCACCAGCTCCACGCCGCCGATCCGATCACTCCGCAGCAGGCTTTGCAGTTGGGCGATCGCGGCCGCCAGCGAGGTCGTCAGGTGGACGGCCTGACACAATGACCGCCATGGACACCCCGTTGATGCGGCTCGCGCGCTACATCCGCGACCGCTACGGCGACCCGCTACTATCCGAGCCCGGTGACGATGTCCGCATCTATCGCACCGCATCAATGACGCTGTGCTGTCGCGGTTTCGGCCCCGACGACCGAACCGACCCGGTGACGGTGCCGATCGAGACCGCCGCCGCCACACTGTCCTCGACACCCTCGGAGATCGTCGACGTCGCCCTGTCCGACAAAATCACAGCCCCAGACAACCCTGGCGTCGTGCTGGTCACTGACGGGTGGCGTTTGCACGTGCAGCGCTCATGGCTGGATGCGGTGGCCGACGAGTAACCGCACCACCCCAACCACGAACGGCCCGTCACTTCGGTGGCGGGCCTTTCTGGCGAGTCCCCATTACTGAGTCCACCCGGACTTAGAGTCGGGTTGTTTAGTTTCGGATTCAGTTGATGTCGCAGGCCACCGAGGTGTGGGGTGTGCCTGCACGCCAGAGAGTACTCGGCCGGGGGACTGATGGCCCGGCGCGGCCGGGGTTCAAGCAGGTGGTCCCCGGTCATCACTTGATCGCTAGCGCTGAGACGGGACCTCCGGAGGCGCCGGTGACGGGCAGGGGTGACGCTGAAAACATGAACTCGTAGATCCCGTCGGCCTTACTGTCCTCGGAGAGCGCGTCGAGGTCGAACATCTCGCCGAAGGCTAGCCCGGTGTGGACGAGGCTGACCACGTGTAGTGGCTGGAAGCAGTCGATTTCGTTGGGCAGCACTTCTATTCCCCAGGTGTCGGTGGCGATGGCGGCGATGTCTTTGTCGCGGAGCCACGAAGCGGTGTGCAGCGACAGCTCCGGCGACGGGCCGCCGGCGTAGTCTGCCCAATCCCCGCGCCGTGCGGCCATGAACCCGGTGCGGATTATCAGCGCGTCGCCGCGGCGGATTTCCAGGTGTTTCGCTGCGAAATACTCATCGAGATCGTCGGCGGTGATGGCGTAACCGGGATCGAGTGTCTCGACGCCCCGGTGTGTGGCGAGGTCGACGAACACACCGCGGGTGACGATTTTGCCGGTGTAGTTCTGCACACCGTTGGCGCGACTGCCCCCTGTTCCGGCGTCGCCGGCCGGATGCCCGTTATACATCTGGCCCCGCCAGAAGAAGTGACACAGTGCGTCCCACTGGGTGCCCGATTGTGTGGGCATCGACAGCACATCGTCGTAGTAGCCGAGGGTGGGTTGCCCGGAGGATTTTCTCAACTCGGTCAGGGTGTGCGTTTCCAAGGAGTATTGCTCGCCGGCGAGGTAGCCCGGTCCCGACGCGAGCTGATACAGATGGGGATTGCTCCTGCCGAGGTAACCGGTCTGCGGGCCGTGCGTGTCGTAGGGCATGGTCAACGAAATGGTCTTGCCGACCTTCACCAGCACTGCCGCCTCGCGGACCTTTTCGGGGGTGATGAGGTTGACCGTCCCGAGCTGGTCATCGCGACCCCACCTGCCCCAGTTGGAGCATCGCTGGATGTAGTCCTCCAGAATTGCCAGATCATCCGTCATCAGAGTCGCACCCCCTGCAGGTTGGTGTCAGCCGCGGCCCAATCGGCGGCCCCGTCATCCAGCGGCACACGCAGCGATTTGAGGAATGTGGCGCACAGGACGTAGGTGCCTGCCAGCAAGGTGATCTCGGCGACTTCGTTGTCGGAGAAGTGCTTCCGCACCGCGTCGAGGGCGTCTGGTTGGGCTCCGATATTCGCGACGAGCGAGTCGACATATTTGACCAGCGCTGTCAGTGACGGATCGTCGAACTGCTGATGCCCCGGATTGACCAGGTCCGCCAGCAGCTCCTGGCTTGTTCCGGTACGCAGCGCTTCGGTTTTGTGCTGGAGCAGTTCGTAGTCGCAACCGGTGATCGCACCGACCCTGACGATCACGCGCTCGCGCACCACCGGCGGGATCTTGGCGTTGCGGAAACTCCACGCGAACTTCAGATACGGCAGCGTCAGGCCTTGGGAGTGGAGCAGCATCCGGGTCAAGTTGATGGGGAATGCCTCTTATTCGGCCTCTTTCTCGTCGTCCAACTGCGGGTAGGGGAAAACGGTCATGTCAAATCTCCTTGCGGTAGGCCGCCTATGCGGCGCGACGTGTTGTGGTGGGCTGGCGGTGTTTGCATTGGTCAGGTCCGGGCTGGCGAGTTGGCTGCCGACACCAGGTTGCGCAGCCAGGTGGTCATCAGCGGAATGACTTCTGGCAGTTTCGTGGTGGCGCAGTGGCCGGTGCCCGGTATGAGGTGCACCTCGGTGTCGCGGCGGCCCTCGAATGCCAGGGTGTCTTGCTGGACGATGTGGACGTCGTCTGCGCCGTTGATCACCAGCATCGGGCAGTTGGTGTCTTCGTCGAGCAGCGCGCTGCGGATGAAAGGCATGCTCGTCGTTGCTATTTCGTCGACGGAGGGCGAAGCGGTGAATCCGAGGGCGTTGCCGAGGATGTCGCGCATGCCAAAGATGAGGTGCTCGACCCTGTCTGGCTGGAAGGAGTTCGCCACGGGTCCGCCCAGGTCGATGACCCCGTCAACGACGCCGCGCAGACCCGACGCTGCGGCGAAATTGCCGCCGAAGGACAAGCCGAAGTGCACGACGCGGCCGTCACCGAGGTGGCGGGCGGTGTCGATGAGGCCGTCGACGACCTCGTCGGCGTATTGGTCGAGCCCAGCCGCGGTCTCTCCGGTGCCAGGGTGATCGAATGCCATCACCGTGACGTTCGCGCCGCGCACGAATGGCGTCACGATGGCGTGGATGTCCATCTTCCAGCTGTCTATTCCGCCGCTGGCGATCACGACCGGGGTCTGCGTGAGATCTGCCGTGGGGGAAAGCAGGTGAACCGGAACCTGTGTGGTCGTACCGCGGTAGGGCAGATCCAGGATGCGGCGCTCGAAGTGCACGCCGAAGTCGGGTGCAGCCTTGGTGTACTGCTCGACCTGCAGAGCCAGCGCCCGGCGCTTGGATTCGTTGGCCAGCACAGGGAAGCGCGCCACGCCGTAGGCCAGCGCCGCCTGGTAATGCTGTCCGTCGTTCGCGTAGCGGGCGGCCAGCGCGGAGAACTCGTAGACCCAGCCTCCGGGTTCATCGGCCCACATCTGGGTGATCCGCGAGGCCGCCTGATCCAGGCCTGCGGCGGGCAGGCCCTGGTTGACGAACTGGGGGCGGCGCTCGCCATACAGGTCGGCGGTGTCGACAGGGAATTCGTAGGTCATGGCGGGTTCATCTCATAGGGCCGGGACGGGTATCGCAACAGTAAGTTGCTATAAACTGAGGATGGCACAGAGTGACCATTAAAGCAACTATCGGAGGCGATTAGTGGGGAATCGGCAGGTTATTCAGGGTGTACGGACCGGCGGTCGGAGCGCGCGGGTCCGTGAGGCGATACTTGCTGCCACCTTTAGTGAGCTGATCGACAGCGGGTACGCAGCGCTGAGCGTGGAGGCGGTGGCCTCCCGCGCCGGCGTTAATAAGACCACCATTTATCGACGGTGGCCGACGCTCGACGACCTCCTGGTAGATGCGCTCACGACCTGGTCACACGACGCCATCCCGGGCCCGGACACCGGCAGCATCGAAACGGACCTGCTCGCGCTCGGCAGGGAATTGGCCGACCAATTGAATGGCGGCGTCGGGCGCCAGGTTGCTGCGGTCGTCCTTACGGCTGGCCTGCGATCGGCTCAGCTTGGCGAGGCAACCCGTCGCTACTTCGACCAACAGGCCATCCGTGCGATACCCCTGGTCACTCGAGCGATCGATCGCGGTGAGCTTCAAGCAAACACCGATGCCAATGCCTTGCTCACCACCTTCCGGGCGCCGCTCTTCTATCGCATGGTCACCACGGGCGACCCCATCGACGACGTTCTGATCGCACAGTCTGCACGTGTCACCCTGATGGCAGGACGCGCCGGATTGCTATCGACGTGATCCATTACCTCACTTCGGCGTGGACGGCGTAGTTCTATCCGCCGAAGACCGATGCAACGGCTCGGCAGGCGGGCCGGTGACGTATCGGCTGCTGCAGGGCACTCGGCGTGATCTGGGCGGTCGGTGGAGCCCTCATGGCGTTCAACCCGCCTCCGTATGATTTCCGTCGAGCCGCCGCAATGCCGACCCCCGGCCCTCGGACCGCGATGCGCCGCTTGGATCGTGCCGTGGCGGTGATGGCCAAGCGGACACCGTGGATTTTGCGCGGGATGGCCCGCCTCGCCCCGGCCACCGGCCGCAGCTAAACAGCCGGAGTCAGCGCGGTTGGAGGTGTCTGAGTCCTCGACATCGTTGACAGGTGAGTCGCATTCAGATACCACCGACGCCGATGCATCCGGTGCTGGACCCCACGTTCACGAGCTGCCTGAGTATTCCTTAACTGGGGTTACTAGGCGCCCGGCTCAGACACGATTGCTGCGTTCGGTCAAACCTCGAAGCTAGCTCCTGGTCCGTCCCTCTGGGGGCGGTCCGGTTCCGCTTCCGATCCTGGCTCGTCAGCTCATCGCAGCCGACGTCAAACGGGCGCTGACGTCTTTTCAAGACTTCCATTGTCATCGATTGCCCGCCAAGCTGAACGCGAGGCGCGACAACGCGGAGAGTGATTAACAGCCGCACAACCAAGGACGGTGTCCATGCCCACGTACATGTGTTATGCCCATGAAGGCCAAATTTCTGCTGAGCAGAAGTCGCATATCGCGGGGGGAATTGCGCGGATCCACAGCCAGTTCACGGGTGCTCCGATTGCGTTCTGCCAGTCCGTCTTTCGCAACCTCGAGTCCGACGAACATTTCATCGGATTGCAGCCCGCACCTCACAACGGTGCGTTTGTCTACGGCCACATCCGCGCCGAGCGGACCCCCGCCGCCAAGAATCACATCTTGATGGGAATTCGAGATCTCCTCATGGAGGTGCTGAAAGTTCCCGAAAGTGTGGTGTGGGTGTACCTGAACGACCTCAACCACACGGACATGGTCGAGTTCGGCCATGTCTTGCCTGAGCCGGGAGACGAGCAGCGCTGGCTCAATGAGCTCCCGGCGGACTTGCGCGATGAATTGGCCACGCGTGGAGGCGGTGACCAACCCCAGTGGCGCTGATTAGATCCCACTGGCATTGGCCTCGCCGTCATAAATCACTCGCTGTCATAAACCAATAACGTCGCAGGGCAATTTAGAGGCAAGAACCAGGAGATATCGTGACTCAATCAGTGAATGGATTTATCGAAACGATCTCGCATCAGGTCGACCGGTTGACGATTCAGATCGACGACTCGTTCGATGGGTTCAGGAATCGCTATGAGCGAGCAGTGCCCGTTTTCCAGAGCGAACGATTCGTATCCCTCGTCGAGAGGGGCGTCGACTGGCAGACCGTTCTGGAGGCCACAGCAGAGAACGCACCACACGACTTTATTCTCTACTGGTCCTACGACTTCACGTCGCTGATGCGTCTGGCCGGAGACCGCGGCCGTTGTGTCGAGTACCTCATGGGCAATCACACCATTGCGCAAAAAATGTACCGCTACAACCCAGCCATTCTGCTCTATGCTCCCTTACGCACAGCCATTGTGGAAGACGCCGACGATGCCACTTGGTTCACCGTCGACCAACCCAGCACCCGGTTCGGCAGCTTCAACACACCCCAAATCACCAAGGTAGGACTTGAGTTGGATCACAAGCTTGCCGCGTTGTTGGAGCACCTTGATGCTCCCGTGCCGGCCGCGCTCACCGATTGTTGAGCAAGCCTGGATCTGCGCTCCTCAACGAGAACCGCGCCAAAATCGCCGCGATCGTCGAAAGCGTCCCGCCCCCGCGCGTTTTGAGCTGCTCTGAAGTGCAGACTGTAGAGGCTGCTAACTTCACAGAAAAGGTCGTTGCCTCGCGAACTCGTGGCTGGTTCCGTGGTGCCGGTACCGTCTAGCTGCATCGAAGGGGAGGACCTGACCATGAAAATGACCATGAAATCCGTCGCCACAGGCGTTGCGGCCGTGGGTGCCATTGGCGCCGCCGCCGTCGGTGCGACGTCCATCGCATTCGTTCCGGCTAGCCATGCTCAGGTGCAGCTGGCCGCGGTCGGCGCGCCCTCCCCCGCAAGCGGGTGGGGTCCCCGCTCCGCAGGGGAGTACCCCCAGCCGCAGGACCCGCCGCCCCCGCCGCCCCCGCCCCCGGCGCCGGGGCAAAACCTGCCGACCCCTGACCAGTTGTCCAGCCTCTGCACCCAAGTTACCGATCCCGGCGTGTCGTACACGACTAAGACCAATCTGGTCGAAAACGGCATCAGTCCGGACGAGGGCCATGTGGCCGACCACGACCTGAGAAAGGCGTACCGAGACGGGAAGTTTCCGGAGACGTTCAACGTGACGAATATCCAGCCGGCCGGTCCGAATGCGGCCACCGCCGACGTAGCCATCTCGGGTCCGAAGTTCGCCGGGCCGGTCACGAAGAACCTGATGTTCGTCAATCAAGGTGGCAACTGGATACTGCAGCACGACGCCGCTCTCGCTCTGGTGCAGGCAGCGACGGGCTAGCCGGTTACTGCACTCAAGTCGATCCGCGCGATGCGTGCCGGGTCGGCCAGTACATCGATCGCGGCGATCCGCCCTCCACGGACGACGAACCCCATGATCGCCGTTGGCCGGCCGGTGACGAAGATGACCGCGCCGGCAGCGCCGTTCACGGTAGCGGCGCGCACCTCGCGCTCGGGCGCCGCGTAACTGCGGGCCAGCTTGGCTACCGAGGACGCACCCTCGGCGCGGAATCCGGCAGCGCCGGGGCCGAAGTCCCCGCGCAACACCACGTCGGGATCCAGCACCGACACCAGCCGGTCGAAGTCGCCGGTGCGTCCTGCCGCGAAGAAGGCGTCGACGGCCTCGCGTTGCGCGGCGATGTCGCCGTCGGGAGCCGGGTCGGCCTGCTCGATGCGCCGGCGCGCCCGGCTGGCCAGCTTGCGGGTCGCCTCGGGCGTCCGGTCGACGATGGGTGCGATCTGGTCGAACGGGACGGCGAAGACGTCGTGCAGCACGAATGCCAGCCGCTCTGCGGGCGGCAACGTATCCAGCACCACGAACAACGCCAGGCCGACCGCGTCGGCCAGCATCGCTGCATGTTCGGGGTCGAATTCGCCGACGGGATCGACGATTGGATCCGGCAGATGTGCGACCAGTTCCTCCCGGCCGCGGGCATGGCGGTCGCGCAACGTGTTCAGGCAGATGCGGGCCACCACAGTGGTCAGCCAGGCGTCGAGATTGGCGATAGCCTCTGCGTTCCCGGGGGCTGAGTCGGAGCGGCTCAGCCGCAGCCACGCTTCCTGCACGGCGTCCTGGGCGTCATCGATCGAGCCCAGCATGCGGTAAGCGATGGCACCCAGCTGTGGCCGGGCCGCTTCGAAACGCGCCGTCAGCGACGCATCCACAGTCACGCGCCACCGGCATCGGAGTGTGTCTCGGGCAGGGCGCATACCCGGTTCCCGGAAAAGCCGGACGACCCTATGTCGAGCGCGATGTTGAAGCGGGCACGAAGGTTGCCCAGCGTGATGATGTGGGTGAGTCCGACGAGTTGGGCGGTGTCGAAGTGGGCGCGCAGCGCATCGAAAAGCTGGTCGCTCACCTCGACCGGGGTGCGGCTGATCGCGGTGGCGTACTCCAGGATCAACTTGTCGACGTCTGAAAAGCACGAAGCGTTCCGGTAATCGGCCATCGCCAGCAGCTCTTCGTCGCTGATCCCCCACTACGCGCGCGATCTGTGAACCGAGGTCGATGCAGTACTCGCAGCGCACCGTCGTCGCCGACTTCAGCTCGGCCAGCGCGCGGTGGCGCGGACTGAGGATGTCCAGCTTCGACTCGGCCTGTTCCAGCTTGCCGTAGGCGTTGAGCAACCTGGGGATATGCGCATACATTCGCAGCGGTTCGAGCATCCCCGCGGTTTCAAGGCCGGTCATCTGCGCCAGCTTTCGTTTGGTGAAAAAGAAGGCAATCTTGGCGCCCAGGCCGGCGTCGTGGTCGGAGACTCCCTTAAGCCGGGACATGGCGATCCTCCTGAAAGTTGCGGTGCGAACCATCGTCCTCACTACGTCGACACCTGGCGACGCTCAAACGTGACCGGTTCACCGCCAACACTCAAGTCGGCCGTCCCGATTACATCTGGTGGCTCAGCGGCAGGTCCATGTCGAACACCCGGGCATGCAGCACGGTGCGATTCCGCAGCGCGGCGCGCACCGCACGGTGCAGGCCATCCTCGAGATAGGTGGTGCCCTTCCACCGCACCGCGTGCGGGAAAAGATCGCCATAGAAGGTGGAGTCCTCCGATAGCAGGCGGTCCAACGCGAGCACGGTTGTCGTGGTGACCAATTCGTCGAGCCGGATCTGCTGCGGCGGTATCTGGGACCAGTCCTTGTAGGACAGCCCATGCTCGGGATACGGCTTGCCGTCCCGCACGCCCTTGAAAATCATCGGCGGATCTTCTCTGACGCGTCGCTTTGGCCCGACCGGTTCATGCTGGACAGGCTAGCCGGAAAAACTTTCCCCAGCGGCGATGCTCTCCCGGAAACCCCGGACCGCCGCCGCCCGCGAGCTGGCGGTGACTTGGCGCCGGCGATCCAAAACGTCCGCCTTCATCCAGCCCCGCCAGACGGCTGCTGATGGCGGTTAGCCCATCTTGAGACCGTAAAATGAACCAGATCAAAGGTGGGTCAAGGAGGTGACAGTCGATGGGAAGTGCCGACGAGCGTCGCTTTGAGGTGCTGCGCGCCATCGTCGCCGACTTCGTCACTACCAAGGAACCGATCGGTTCGAAGTCCCTGGTGGAGCGTCATAACCTGGGCGTGTCGTCGGCCACCGTCCGCAACGACATGGCAGTGCTGGAGGCCGAAGGCTACATCACCCAGCCGCACACCAGCTCCGGACGGGTGCCCACGGAGAAGGGCTACCGCGAGTTCGTCGACCGGCTCGAAGACGTCAAGCCGCTGTCATCGGCCGAGCGGCGGGCGATCCAAAGCTTCCTCGCGTCCGGTGTCGACCTCGATGACGTGCTGCGCCGTGCGGTACGGCTATTGGCTCAGCTGACCCGTCAGGTGGCCGTGGTCCAGTACCCGACGTTGTCGACGTCGACCGTTCGCCATCTGGAAGTGATTGCGTTGACACCCGCCCGGCTGTTGATGGTGGTCATCACCGAGTCCGGCCGAGTGGATCAGCGCATCGTCGAACTCGGCGACGTCATCGAGGATCACCAGCTCTCACAACTGCGCGAGATGCTCGGCCAGGCGCTGGAAGGCAAGAAGCTGTCGGCGGCCTCGGTCGCGGTCGCCGACCTCGCCGGACAGCTGCGCGGCGCCGGCCGCTTGGGCGACGCCGTCGGCCGTTCGGCGACAGTGTTGCTGGAGTCGCTGGTGGAACACACCGAAGAACGCCTGCTGATGGGCGGCACCGCCAACCTGACCCGCAACGCCGCGGATTTCGGCGGTTCGCTGCGGTCCATCCTGGAAGCCCTCGAGGAGCAGGTGGTGGTGCTGCGGTTGCTGGCGGCCCAGCAGGAAGCCGGCAAGGTGACCGTGCGCATTGGTCACGAGACCGCGGCCGAGCAGATGGCGGGCACCTCCATGGTGTCCACCGCCTACGGCACCACGGACACCGTGTACGGCGGGATGGGTGTGCTGGGGCCCACCCGGATGGACTATCCGGGAACTATCGCCAGCGTTGCTGCGGTTGCTCTTTATATAGGCGAAGTCCTGGGTGCTCGATGAACGCGCACCTGCGGGATTGGTGGACAGCCGCGTAGGCGCGGCATAAGAAAGGTCAGGCGTGGCACGCGATTATTACAGGCTGCTCGGCGTGAGCAGAAACGCCAGCGATGCGGACATCAAGCGCGCGTACCGCAAGTTGGCGCGCGAACTGCATCCCGACGTCAATCCCGATGAGGCCGCGCAGGCGAAATTCAAGGAAATCAGCGCCGCCTACGAGGTGCTGAGCGACCCGGAGAAACGCCGGATCGTCGACTTGGGCGGGGATCCGTTGGAAAGCGCCGCCGCATCAGCTGGGGGGTTCGGCGGTTTCGGCGGTTTGGGCGATGTGTTCGAGGCCTTCTTCGGCGGCGGCTTCAGCGGAGGTACGACATCACGCGGTCCGATCGGCCGGGTTCGGCCGGGCTCGGACTCGCTGCTGCGGATGCGGCTGGATCTCGAAGAGTGCGCAACGGGTGTGACCAAGCAGGTCACCGTCGATACCGCGGTGTTGTGCGACAGGTGCCAGGGCAAGGGCACCAACGGCGATTCCGCGCCGATCCCGTGCGACACCTGCGGTGGTCGCGGTGAGGTGCAGACGGTCCAGCGCTCGCTGCTGGGCCAAGTGATGATGGCGCGGCCGTGCCCCACCTGCCGCGGTGTCGGGGTGGTCATCCCCGACCCATGTCACCAGTGCATGGGCGATGGCCGGGTGCGGGCCCGCCGGGAGATCAGCGTCAAGATTCCCGCCGGTGTCGGCGACGGCATGCGGGTCCGGCTCGCCGCGCAGGGTGAGGTCGGGCCCGGGGGAGGGCCGGCCGGTGACTTGTATGTCGAGGTCCATGAGCAGGCCCATGACATCTTCGTCCGCGACGGTGACGACCTGCACTGCACGGTTTCGGTGCCGATGGTCGACGCGGCACTGGGCGCCACGGTCACCGTTGACGCCATCCTGGACGGTATGAGCGAGATCACCATTCCGCCTGGCACGCAACCGGGTTCGGTCATCACGCTGCGTGGCCACGGGATGCCGCACCTGCGATCGGGCGCCCGGGGCAATCTGAATGTCCACGTCGAGGTGGTGGTCCCCACCCGGCTGGACCACCATGACACCGAACTGCTGCGCGAGCTGAAGACTCGCCGCAGCCGCGATGTGGCCGAGGTTCGCTCGACGCACGCCGGTGGCGGACTGTTCAGCCGGCTACGCGAGACCTTCACCGGGCGCTAGTCGGGAGTTTTTAGGGGCCGCGCAGATGGTGGCGACGCTGTTCTACGTCGAGGCACTGCCCGATACCGGCGCGCTGGCCGTCGTCGACGGTGACGAAGGGTTTCACGCTGCCACCGTGCGCCGGATCCGACCTGGTGAGCAATTGGTGCTCGGCGACGGCGCCGGTGGCCTCGCCCGCTGCCAGGTCGAGCACGCCGGGCGCGGCGGGTTACATGCGCGGGTGCTGGGACGCTGGAGCGTCGCGCCTGGGCAGCCGCGGGTAACGGTGGTGCAGGCACTGCCCAAGTCCGAGCGCTCGGAGTTGGCGATCGAATTGGCCACCGAAGCCGGCGCCGACGCGTTCCTGGCCTGGCAGGCGGCCCGCTGTGTGGCCAACTGGGAAGGTGCCCGCGTCGACAAGGGTCTGCGTCGGTGGCGTGCCGTCGCCCGTTCGGCGGCCCGGCAATCCCGCCGGGCGCACATCCCGCCAGTCGAGGGCGTGCTGTCTACTGCGGCGCTGACCCAGCGGATCCGTGACGAAGTGGCTGCCGGCGCGGCGGTGCTGGCATTGCACGAGTCGGCGACCGACCGGCTTGCGGATATCGATGTGGCACAAGCAAATTCGGTGGTTCTCGTGGTGGGTCCCGAAGGCGGCATCGCGCCGGAAGAGATCGCCGCGTTGACCGACGCGGGCGCCGTAGCGGTTCGGCTTGGTCCGCAGGTGCTGCGGACGTCGACAGCAGCCGCGGTGGCGTTGGGCGCGCTGGGCGTGCTTACCCCCCGATGGGATGCTTCATCGAGTCTGTAAGAGTCTGTAATTCTGCGGGCCCCTACTGGCGCTTTCCCTGCACGGTTACAGCCTCACGGAGTCTGGCGGCGTGGGACTCTCAGATGCGAAGGAGAGTGCAAGGTGGCCGAGACTGTCCACGATCTGAGTGCGATCTTCGACGAGCATGTCGCCGACGAGTTCGTCGCCAAGGACGTCGCCGCGACCATGGCGACGATGGCCGCGGAACCTTTTGTCAATCACGTGCCCACCATGATGGGCGGAGTCGGTGCGGGCGAGGTCGCGGACTTCTACGACAAATACTTCATCGGGCACTGGCCGGCCGACACGACCATTATTCCGGTGTGTCGGACCGTCGGTGCCGATCGCGTCGTCGACGAGATGATCATGTCGTTCACACACGACATCCCGATGCCGACATTCCTTCCCGGAGTACCGCCCACCGGCCGCACGGTCATGCTGCCGGTGGTGGTCGTGATGGGGTTCGAGGCGGACTCCGAGACACCCAAAGTCGCCTACGAACGGATTTATTGGGATCAGGCCTCGCTGCTGGTCCAGGTCGGGCTGCTCAACAATACGCTGCTGCCGGTCACCGGTGTTGACCAGGCCCGCAAGGTGCTAGACAAGGACCTGCCAGCGAATACGCTGTTGAAAGCTGACCAACTCGGGGGCCCCGGCGTAGACTAAGGCAGCTGAGCAAACCCCTGACCAACCGCAGAAGGCAGGCATCGAAAACCACGTGACGCCACGCGAGACCAGCGCTGCTGACGCATCATCGGCCTCTGCTCAGGTTCGCAGCAGCATCGATGTTCCGCCCGATCTCGTCGTGGGCCTGCTGGGTTCGGCTGACGAGAATCTGCGCGCCCTCGAACGCACCCTGAACGCCGATTTGCATGTGCGTGGCAATGCCATCACCCTCTCCGGTGAGCCGGCCGACGTCGCGCTCGCCGAGCGGGTGATCTCCGAGCTGGTCGCCATCGTGGCCAGCGGCCAGCCGTTGACGCCAGAGGTAGTGCGCCACAGCGTTGCCATGCTGGTCGGCACCGGCAACGAGTCACCGGCCGAGGTGCTCACCCTGGACATCTTGTCGCGGCGCGGTAAGACGATCCGGCCGAAGACACTGAACCAGAAGCGCTACGTCGACGCCATCGACGCCAACACCATCGTTTTCGGGGTCGGCCCGGCCGGCACCGGAAAGACGTATCTGGCCATGGCCAAGGCTGTCCACGCGCTGCAGACCAAGCAGGTAACCCGGATCATCTTGACCCGGCCGGCGGTGGAAGCCGGTGAGCGCCTTGGCTTTTTGCCGGGCACGCTGAGCGAGAAGATCGACCCGTATCTGCGGCCGCTATATGACGCGCTGTACGACATGATGGACCCCGAGCTGATCCCGAAGCTGATGTCCGCCGGAGTCATCGAGGTGGCGCCGCTGGGATATATGCGCGGTCGAGCCCAGCCGGTGTTTACCAACGTGTTGACCCCCAATGGCTTCCGACCGATCGGCGAACTACGGGTCGGGGATTTCGTGATCGGCTCGGACGGATGTCCTACCGAAGTGCGCGGTGTTTATCCGCAGGGCTTCAAGGAGATCTACCGGGTCTATACCCAAGACGGTTCCTCGACGTTCGCGTCCGGCGACCACCTCTGGTCGGTATACACCCGCAAGGACCGAAGTTCTGGGAAGCCGCCGCGTGTGCTGCAAACCAAGGAGATGATCGGCAGCCTCCGCGCGGCGCACTACCACCGCTATGAGTTGCCGCTGCTAAGCGGCCCGGTGGGCTTCGCCCCACGTCCGGTGCCGCTCGATCCGTACGCTCTCGGTCTGCTGCTGGGCGACGGATGCGTGACATGTACGACGACACCGAGTTTCGCGACAAGCGATCCAGAGCTTGCTGAATCTTTAGGACAGCTCATCCCTGGGATTAAGGTACGACGCAAATCAGACGTCGAGTACGTGCTGAACCGCGTCACTCGTCCCGGCGAGGTCATCACCATCGAGAACCCGGTGACCGGCGCCATGCGTCGGCTTGGGCTGGCCGGTATGCGCTCGGATACTAATTTCATACCCACGGACTACCTGTTCAACACACCCGATGTGCGGCTGGCGGTTCTGCAAGGTCTTCTCGACTCCGACGGCGGTCCGGTGACCCAGCAGGGCCGCACGTGCCGCATCCAGTTCGTGACGGTATCCGACCGGCTGCGTGATGACGTGGTTCTTCTGGTGCAATCGCTCGGCGGTGTTGTGTACCAGCGCACCAGGGCGGCCGCGGGTCGCAAGCCGGGACATGCCCGTGGCCGCGACGTGCATCACCGATCCGATGCACACGTCCTCGACATCCGTTTGCCGCAGGGCGTCGTCCCATTCCGGCTCGCGCGTAAAGCCGCGAAGTACGACGCGATGGGTGGCGGTCGGCCAATGCGTTTCATCGATCGAATCGAGCCTGCCGGCACCGAGGAGGCAGTGTGCATCCAGGTCGCTGCCGCGGATTCGCTGTACGTCACCGAAGATTTCCTGCTCACGCACAACACCCTTAATGACGCGTTCATCGTCCTCGACGAGGCGCAAAACACCACCGCCGAGCAGATGAAGATGTTCCTCACCCGCCTGGGCTTCGGGTCAAAGATCGTCGTCACCGGGGATGTCACCCAGGTCGACCTCCCGGGCGGCGCCAGGTCCGGCATGCGGTCGGCGATCGACATCCTCGACAACGTCGACGATATCTACATCGCGCAGCTGACCAGTGTGGATGTGGTGCGCCACCGGCTGGTCTCGGAGATCGTCGATGCCTACGCCAGGTACGAGGAGCCCGGCTCGGGGATGAACCGTGCGGCTCGCCGGGCCGCCGGCGCGCGCAGTCGCCGATGATGGTCCAATGAGCATCGAAGTATCCAACGAGTCGGGCATCGACGTCTCCGAAGCGGAACTGATCAGCGTCGCGCGGTTCGTCATCGCCAAAATGGACGTCAATCCGAGCGCCGAGCTGTCGATGGTGCTGTTGGACACCGCAGCGATGGCCGACCTGCACATGCGATGGATGGACCTGCCCGGGCCGACCGACGTGATGAGCTTTCCGATGGACGAGCTCGAGCCCGGCGGCCGCCCCGATGCCCCCGAGCCGGGGCCGTCGATGCTGGGCGACATTGTGCTGTGCCCGGAATTCGCCGCAGAGCAAGCCGCCGCGGCCGGCCACAGTCTCGGACACGAGTTGGCGCTGCTGACGATTCACGGTGTGCTTCATCTGCTCGGCTATGACCACGGCACGCAGGACGAGGAAAAGGAGATGTTCGCCCTGCAGGACCGGTTACTCGAAGAGTGGGTCGCCGAACAGGTCGAGGCCTACCAGTACGACCGCCAGGAGGAACGGGACCGCCGGTTGCTAGATAAATCAAGGTATTTCGACAATTGACCGGCTTGTATCAACTGCTCGGCGCGATCGCGTTGATCGCACTGGGCGGGCTTTTTGGGGCGATCGACGCCGCCGTCAGCACGGTGTCGCTGGCCCGGGCCCAGGAGTTGGTGCGCGATGAGCGGCCCGGCGCGGTGTCCCTTTACAAGGTGATGGCGGAGCGGCCGCGCTACGTCAACCTGGTGGTGCTGCTGCGGATTATTTGTGAGATCACCGCGACCGTATTGCTGGTGGTGTTCCTCTACGACAACTTCGGCCTGACCTGGGCGTTGTTCGGCGCCGCGTCCATCATGGTGGTGATCAGCTTCGTCGTCATCGGAGTGGGCCCACGCACCCTCGGCCGCCAGCATGCATATTCCATTTCGTTGGCGACGGCCCTTCCGCTGCGGGTGATCTCGTGGCTGTTGATGCCGCTCAGCCGATTGCTGGTGATCCTGGGTAACGCGCTCACTCCGGGCCGCGGCTTAAGAAACGGGCCGTTCGCATCCGAGATCGAGCTACGCGAAGTTGTCGACCTGGCCCAGCAGCGCGGCGTGGTCGCCGCCGACGAACGCCGGATGATCCATTCGGTCTTCGAACTCGGTGACACCCCGGCCCGTGAAGTGATGGTGCCGCGCACCGAGATGATCTGGATCGAAAGCGACAAACTTGCCAGTCAAGCGACAAACCTGGCCGTACGCAGCGGGCATTCCCGCATCCCGGTGATCGGCGAGAACGTCGACGACATCGTCGGGGTCGTGTACCTGAAAGACCTTGTCCAGCAGACATTTTCGTCGGCCGACGGCGGCCGGGACACTACCGTGGCGCAGGTGATGCGTCCAGCGGTGTTCGTGCCGGACTCCAAGCCGTTGGATGCGCTGCTGCGTGAAATGCAGCGCGACCGCAACCACATGGCTCTACTCGTCGACGAATACGGCGCGATAGCCGGCCTGGTCAGTATCGAAGACGTGCTGGAAGAAATCGTCGGTGAGATAGCCGACGAGTACGACCAGGCGGAGACGGCGCCGATAGAAGAATTGGGCGACAAACGTTTCCGAGTCTCGGCGCGGCTGCCGATCGAAGACGTCGGCGAACTGTATGGCGTGGAATTCGATGACGATCTCGACGTCGATACCGTGGGCGGCCTGCTGGCTCTGGAATTGGGCCGGGTTCCGCTGCCGGGCGCGGAGGTGATATCGCATGGCTTGCGGCTACACGCCGAGGGCGGCCCCGATGATCGGGGGCGGATACGGATCGGCACGGTTCTGCTGAGCCCGGCCGAATCCGACGGTTCCGATGGGCCCAATGGGCCCAATGGTAAGGAGGCCGATCATCATGGCTGAGCAGCTGGACGCCGAGGACGCCAAGCTGGTGGTGCTGGCGCGGGCTGCGATGGCGCGCGCCGAAGCCGGCAGCGGCGCCGCGGTGCGGGATCTCGACGGCCGCACGTATGCGGCTGCGCCGGTGAACTTGTCGACGCTCGAGTTGACCGGCTTGCAGGCGGCGGTGGCCGCGGCCGCATCCAGTGGGGCAACCGGGTTGGAGGCCGCCGTGCTGGTCGCGGCGTCCGCCGACGATCCCGGCATCGCCGCGGTTCGCGAACTCGGCCCAACTGCCGCGATCATCGTCACCGACCGGACCGGGAACCTGCTATGACGCCGAGCGTGAACTCACTGCGAGAAATCACGCCAAAATTCGCCTTGTGCGCACGCTCGGCGGCATGACTGAATTCCATTCGGGCTTCGTATGTTTGGTTGGCCGACCGAACACCGGCAAGTCGACGCTGACGAACGCGCTGGTCGGCAGCAAGGTGGCGATTACCTCGACGAGGCCGCAGACCACCCGGCATACCATTCGCGGGATCGTGCATCGGGAGAACTTCCAGATCATTCTGGTCGACACTCCGGGCCTGCACCGGCCGCGCACTTTGCTGGGCAAGCGGCTCAACGACTTGGTCCGCGACACCTATGCCGAAGTCGACGTGATCGGGCTGTGCATCCCGGCTGACGAGGCGATCGGTCCGGGAGACCGGTGGATCGTCGACCAGATTCGTTCGATCGCTCCCAAGACCACACTTGTCGTCATCGTCACCAAGATCGACAAAGTGCCGAAAGACCGGGTGGCCACGCAGCTGGTAGCGGTCAGTGAACTCGTCGGCAATTCAGCCGAGATCGTCCCCGTGTCGGCGGTAACCGGTGCACAGGTCGACGTGCTGATCGACGTGCTGGCCGCGGCGCTACCCGCCGGCCCGGCCTATTACCCCGACGGTGAGCTGACCGACGAACCCGAGGAGATGCTGATGGCCGAGCTCATCCGCGAGGCCGCCCTGGAAGGAGTTCGCGACGAGCTGCCGCATTCGTTGGCGGTGGTGATCGACGAGGTCAACCCGCGCCAGGGGCGTGACGACCTGATCGACGTGTACGCGGTGCTCTACGTCGAGCGGGCCAGCCAGAAGGGAATCGTCATCGGCAAAGGTGGCGTGCGGCTGCGGGAAGTGGGTACCGCGGCGCGCGGCCAGATCGAGAAGCTGCTGGGCACCAAGATCTATCTCGACTTGCGTGTCAAGGTCGCCAAGAACTGGCAGAGCGACCCTAAACAGCTTGGCCGACTTGGTTTTTAGCGCGTTTTAATCGTCCGGCGCGCTCGCCAGGCGCCCGGTGTTCCACCACACCTTGGGCTGCTTGGTCGCCCAGCCGCAGACAGCCTCCAGCTCGGCGGCCAGCGAGATCAGCATGCCCTCGCTGTTCGCTGGCCCCATCAGCTGCACACCGATCGGCAAGCCCCCGGAGGTGAACCCCGCCGGTACGTTGATCGACGGCCAGCCCAGCACGTTCCACGGCCACGTCACCGGACAGGCGGCGATCATGGCGCGGTCGAGGCCGTAACTGCCCAATCTGTCAAATGAGTGCGCCAACGGAGGTGGTTGCGCAGTGGTCGGTGCCAGCACCACATCGACGATGTCGAAGATCGAGCCCACCCGCCGCTGGTCGGCGGCTTCGTGCAGGCGGGCGCTGCGCAGAATCGCCTGCCCCAGCACGTGGCCGATGCGCAGATTGGACATGGTGCGCGGATCCAGGGTGACGCCGTCACCCAGCCGCTCCTCCCAGTCCCGCAGGCCCGCGGTGGACCGGGCGAGAAAGTCCCACGACAACCGCAGGCCGTAGTCCGGGTTGCCGGACACCACGGTGTGGCCGAGCAGCTCGAGTTGTCGGGCCACGGTTCGCGTCGCGGCCAGGATCTCGGGGTGCAACTTCGCCCGAAAGCCGGTGTAAGGGAACCGGGTTGACAAGGCGATGTTCAGCGGACCGGGCGCAATGCCGACGTAATCGGATACCTTAACCGGGGGCGGCTTGTGCCGATCGCCTTCGACATTGCCGGAAGCCGCGTCGAGCACCAGCGCCGCATCGGCCACCGTGCGGGCCAGCACACCGTTGACCGTGATGCCGTTGAACGCCTCCGGCAACGGCCAGGTGGAGATGCGACCGCGCTGCGGCTTGATGCCCACCAGGTGCGTCCACGCGGCGGGCACGCGGATGCTACCGGCGCCATCGGAGCCGATAGCCGCGGTGACCAGACCCGCAGCCACCGCGACCGCGCTACCGCCCGACGATCCCCCCGGAGTGTGCCGACGCGACCAGGGATTGCGGGTGTGTCCGAATCCGGGTCCGCTGGTGAACGGCCACTGGCCCAGCTCGCAGGTATTTGTCTTGCCGACGATCACCGCGCCGGCTGCCTTCAGACGGCGAACCACCTCGGCATCGTGGGTAGCGGGCCGGACATACCCCTCGGTACCGAAGGCGGTGGGCACTCCAGCAGCGTCGACGTCATCTTTGACCGCGATCGGGATGCCCAGCAACGGCGCCGTGTCCCCGGCGGCGCGCCGCCGATCGGCCTCCGCCGCATCGGCCAGCGCCGATTCGGTGAGCACCACCCGGAAGGCGTTCAACGTGGACTGGCTGACACCAATAGCCTGCAGGGAACGGCGCACCAACGTGACGGAAGTCACCGAGCGGCTAGCGAGCTGATAGAGCAGGTCAGTCAGCGTGGGCAGGCGCTGGCCGCCGGATCCGGAAGCGGACCCGGCAGCCGATCCATAAGCGCCAACCACGGGGTACGAGACTATCGGCGCGGATACCCGCGATGTCGCGGTGGGGTGCAAAACTGTTGTGATGCGGCTGTATCGAGACCGGGCAGTAGTACTGCGCCAACACAAGCTCGGTGAAGCCGACCGGATCGTCACCCTGCTGACCCGCGATCACGGGCTGGTTCGTGCGGTGGCCAAAGGTGTTCGCCGCACCCGCAGCAAATTCGGCGCGCGACTGGAGCCGTTCGCGCATATCGACGCACAACTGCACCCCGGCCGCAATCTCGACATCGTCACCCAGGTCGTCTCGATCGACGCGTTCGCCACCGACATCGTCAGCGACTACGGCCGGTATACCTGCGGGTGCGCGATGCTGGAAACCGCCGAACGCCTCGCCGGTGAGGAGCGGGCACCCGCCCCGGCTCTGCACCGGCTCACGGTGAGCGCGCTGCGGGCGGTGGCCGACGGACGCCGGCCCCGTGACCTGCTGTTGGACGCCTATCTGCTGCGTGCCATGGGTATCGCCGGATGGGCGCCGGCGCTGACCGAGTGTGCTCGTTGCGCCACACCTGGTCCGCATCGGGCGTTTCACGTCGCTGCCGGGGGCAGCGTCTGCACGCACTGCCGCCCGGCCGGTTCCACCACACCGCCGCCGGGTGTGCTGGATCTGATGTCCGCGCTGCACGACGGCGATTGGGAGGCTGCCGAAGCGGCGCCGCAATCGCACCGCAGCTATGCCAGCGGATTGGTGGCCGCGCACCTGCAATGGCATCTGGAACGGCAGCTCAAAACGTTGCCGCTGGTAGAGCGGACGTATCAGGTCGACCGCACAACCGCCGAACGGCGCGCAGCGCTGATCAGGCAGGATATGGCCTGTGGCTAAGATCCGGGTTGGCCGTTCTGGTCGGAAGACCGAGCGCAAGCTGGAATCCCCCGACTTCCCACAACTGCCCCCCGCACCCGACGACTACCCGGTCTTTCCCGACAAGTCGACATGGCCGGTTGTCTTCCCGGAGCTGCCCCCATCCCCAGACGGTGGCCCGTGCCGGCCGCCGCAGCATATTTCGAAAGCAGCTGCACCCAGGATTGCGGCCGACCGATTGCCCGTTCACGTCGCCATCGTGATGGACGGCAATGGCCGCTGGGCCACCCAACGCGGACTAGCACGGGTCGAGGGTCACAAGATGGGCGAGGCGGTAGTGATTGATATCGTTTGCGGTGCAATCGAACTCGGGATCAAGTGGCTCAGTCTCTACGCCTTCTCCACGGAAAACTGGAAGCGTTCCCCCGAGGAAGTCCGCTTCCTGATGGGGTTCAACCGCGACGTGGTGCGACGGCGCCGCGAGAACCTCAAGGCGATCGGGGTGCGGATCCGGTGGGTGGGTTCACGGCCACGCCTGTGGCGCAGTGTCATCAATGAATTGGCGATCGCAGAGGCCATGACGGCAGACAACGATGTCATCACCGTCAACTACTGTGTGAACTATGGTGGCCGCACCGAAATCGCAGAAGCCACAAGGGAAATCGCTCGTTTGGTGGCGGCGGGCCGGCTAGACCCGGACCGGATCACCGAGGCGACGATCGCCCATCACCTGCAGCGGCCCGACATCCCCGATGTGGATCTGTTGCTGCGGACCTCGGGGGAGCAGCGGTCCAGCAACTTCATGTTGTGGCAGGCGGCGTATGCCGAGTACATCTTCTCCGACAAGCTGTGGCCCGACTACGACCGCCGCGACTTGTGGGCGGCCTGCGAGAAATACGCATCCCGCAATCGACGGTTCGGGAGCGCCTAGTGCCATCCCTGCAGGAGCGCCTGGCATCGATACTCGGCGACGTCCTTCCGGTCGAAGAGGAGCCCGACGGCGCGCTAACGATTCGCCATGACGGCACGTTCGCGTCGTTGCGGGTGGTGAACATCGCCGAGGACCTCGATCTGGTGTCGCTCACCCAGATATTGGCGTGGGATCTGCCGCTGACCAAGAAGATCAGCGATCAGGTGGCCAAGCAGGCGCGCGACAGCAACTTCGGCAGCGTGACCCTGGTCGAGAAGGTCAGCGAGAAGGCCGTGCAGCGCAACTCCGGCAAAAGTGGGGCCAAAATCGGGGACGTGATGCTGCGATACAACTTTCCCGGCGCCGGCTTGACCGACGACGCCCTGCGCACCCTGATTCTGCTGGTGCTGGATACCGGCGCCCAGATACGTCGTACGCTGACCTCGTGAGCCCGGTCGCAAGGCCAGCGGCTTTAGCAGGCCGTCAGGACCCGCATGCTGAGCAAGTGCCGAAGATCTCGATCGTGTGGCTGACATCGGAGAAGCCGTGCTTGGCGGCCACTTCCGCCGCCCACTCCTCGACCTCGTGGTCGCCCACCTCGATGGTGGAACCACAGTTGCGGCAAACCAGATGATGGTGATGGTGCTCCGAGCATCTGCGATAGACCGACTCGCCGGTGTCGGTGCGCAGCGTGTCGACCATTCCCGCCGCGGCCATGGACTGCAGTGTCCGGTAGACGGTGGTCAGCCCGATGTTCTCGCCGCGGCGCCGTAGCTCGTCGTGCAGTTCCTGGGCCGAGCGGAAATCGTCGAGTGTCTCCAACAGTGTAAAAATCGCCGCCCGCTGACGGGTGGAACGGACGCTGGCTCCGGTCATGCTGTGTCCTCGCCGGCGTGGGCGACGGCATCGACCACGATGTGCGCAAGGTGGTGGTCAGCGAGCCGGTAAAGCACTTCGCGGCCGGATCGCTCCCCGGCGACCACGCCCGCCGCCTTGAGGATCTTCAGATGTTGGCTGACCAGCGGCTGTGGCACGGCCAGTGCGTCGACCAGTTCGTGCACACAGCGCTGGGATTCGCGTAATTGCAGCACGATGGCGATCCGCACGGGTGCGGCCAGCGCGCGCAGCAGCTCGCCGGCGGCGTCGAGAATCTCCCGCGGCGGCGGCACGGGGTATTCAGGGAATGCGGAGTGTTCACCGGACCCGGCTCCGCCGTGCTCGTGGGCAACCAGGCTCAGGTCCGATCCCATCTCGCCGTCGGCGGTGGTTGGCGTTGAGGAGGACATCATCATGAGAGAGTCATCACCTCGAGAAGTGCCGGGTATTGGGATTGCCCGTCCGTTGGAACAGCGATCGGCTGCTTTCTACTGTCACATGCATGATGACGCATGTCAAAGACCGCCGCGCTGATCGATACCATGACTGATGCTTTGCGCGCAGAGGTTCATCGCCGCACCTGTCTGCCCCGATCCGGAAAGGGAGTGCACCACCCCGTGGCGTCCGTCATCGACACCGTAGTCAACCTGGCCAAACGGCGCGGTCTCGTCTATCCCTCCGGCGAAATCTACGGCGGTACCAGATCGGCGTGGGATTTCGGTCCGCTAGGGGTGGAACTCAAGGAGAACATCAAACGGCAGTGGTGGCGCTCGGTGGTCACCGGTCGCGACGACGTCGTGGGAATTGATTCATCGATCATCCTGCCGCGTGAGGTGTGGGTTGCCTCGGGCCACGTCGACGTGTTCCATGACCCGCTGGTCGAATCGCTGATCACTCACAAGCGCTACCGCGCCGACCATCTCATCGAGGCCTACGAGGCCAAGCACGGGCATCCGCCGCCCAACGGGCTGGCCGATATTCGCGATCCTGACACCGGCGAGCCCGGCCAGTGGACCGAGCCACGTCAGTTCAACATGATGCTCAAGACCTATCTGGGGCCGATCGAAACGGAGGAGGGGCTGCATTATCTGCGGCCCGAGACCGCGCAGGGCATCTTCATCAACTTCGCCAATGTGGTGACGACGGCACGCCAAAAGCCGCCGTTCGGTATTGCTCAGGTAGGCAAGAGTTTTCGCAACGAGATCACCCCGGGCAACTTCATCTTCCGAACCCGCGAGTTCGAGCAGATGGAGATGGAGTTCTTCGTCGAGCCGTCGACCGCGAAGGAGTGGCATCAGTATTGGATCGATACCCGGCTGCAGTGGTATGTCGACCTCGGTCTCGATCCGGAGAATCTGCGGTTGTGGGAGCACCCGAAGGACAAGCTCTCGCACTACTCCGACCGCACCGTCGACATCGAGTACAAGTTTGGCTTCGTCGGCAACCCGTGGGGAGAACTGGAAGGGGTGGCAAACCGCACCGACTTCGATCTGTCGACGCACGCCAAACATTCCGGCGCTGACCTGTCGTTCTATGACCAGACCACTGACACCCGCTACGTGCCGTACGTCATCGAACCGGCGGCGGGTCTGACGCGGTCGTTCATGGCGTTTTTGATCGACGCCTACACCGAGGACGAAGCGCCAAATGCCAAGGGCGGGATGGAAAAACGCACCGTCCTGCGGTTGGATCCACGGCTTGCGCCGGTGAAGGCCGCGGTGCTGCCGCTGTCCCGGCACGCCGACTTGAGTCCCAAGGCGCGTGATCTGGCCGCCGAGTTACGCAAGTGCTGGAACGTCGAGTTCGACGACGCCGGTGCGATCGGGCGGCGCTACCGGCGCCAGGACGAGGTCGGGACACCTTTCTGTGTGACGGTGGATTTCGACTCACTCGAGGACGACGCCGTAACTGTGCGCGAGCGTGACGACATGACCCAGGAGCGAGTCGCGATGAACGCCGTCGCCGAATATCTGGCGGTGCGGCTCAAGGGCTGCTAGCCGGCACTCGCACCGCTGGCCCCGCCTCAAGCGGCGACGGCCCGGCGCCACTCATGGCCCATTGATTGGCGGGACGGCACGGTGTTCTGCCAGCCGTGGCCGGTTCTTTGACGACTTCTTTCTATGGTGCTCAGCACTTGAATTGATCGTGGGGGTCGCCACCTAAAAAAGCCGGTTGCCCGCACGTGCGTTAGGTTTATCGGTGCTTGTTTCGCATCTGGTGCCTGCAACGCTGGCTGGGAAAGTATCGGCTTGCTGACTCGGGCGGCCGCCTGTTCCCGTAAGGCCTCTACCCAGGTTCAAGAATCGCTTACCTCGCGTATGACTTGCCCTTGAAGAAAGCTGACCCAGTTTGTCCAGATTTTTCACCAGTCGTCTTTACATCGTCTGACCAGCAATCTGGACAGTGTCTGGTTACCCAGGTAGGTGACCCCGTCCTAAAGAGTGCTGTCGGATTGGGGGAGATTATTTGGCGAAAGTCCGTATTTTTTGGTGTCCGATTGCCTTACTATCCAGCCGTACGTTTCTAGTCGCCGCGAGTGGCGTCGGGGGCTATGTGGTGTCGGAGCCGGTGATGCGGCTGGATGTGTTGGGGGTGTCATGGTTCCCGCTTTTATGTGGTTGCCTCCGGAGATTAACTCGGCATTGATGTTCGGCGGTGCGGGTTCGGGGCCGTTGTTCACGGCGGCGTCGGCGTGGGACGGGTTGGCATCGGACTTATCGGGCGCGGCGTCGTCGTTTGCGTCGGTGATTTCGGGGTTGGCCAGTGGGTCGTGGTTGGGTCCGGCGTCGGTGTCGATGGCGGCGGCGGGGGCGCCGTATGTGGGGTGGTTGAACGCGGCCGCGGGGCAGGCCGAGGCGGCGGCTAGTCAGGCTCGGGCGGCGGCGACGGCGTTTGAGTCGGCGTTGGCGGCGACGGTGCCTACGCCGGCGGTGACGGCTAATCGCGTGCAGCTGATGGCGTTGGTGGCGACGAACTTTTTGGGTCAGAACACTCCGGCGATCGCGGCGACGGAGTTCGAGTACATGGAGATGTGGGCCCAAGATGTGGCTGCGATGGTGGGCTATCACGCGGGGGCGACGTCGGTGGCGTCGACGTTGCCGTCGTTCAGCGTGCCGCCGGGGAGTTTGGCAGGCCTGGTGGGGTTGGTGACGAGGCCGCTGACGGATGTGGCGTCGGAGTTTGCCGGGGTGGTCTATGCGGTAGGGGCTGCATTGGCTGCGCCGGTGCAGTCGGCGGTCGCGGCATTTTCGCCTGCGGTGTCGTCGGTGTCGTCGCTGGTTTCGTCGGCGCCGGTGTCGTCATTGATGTCGGTGGCCCAGGTTGGGATGTATCCGGCGAGCATGATGATGTCGCCGATGATGATGGCGGCGAACGCGGCACATCCGGCCACGGCCGGGTTGGCTGGTGCCACGGGCGTGGCCGCCGATGCTCCGAAGTTTGTTGGTAGCGCTGTTCCTGAGGTGAAGCCACTGGGCGGTGGGGGGCTGGGTGCCTTGGGTGCGTCGGCGGGTCTGGGTAAGGCGCAGTTGGTGGGGGCGATCTCCGTGCCGCCGACGTGGCAAGGGTCGATGCCGGCTCGCATGGCCAGTTCGGCGATGTCCGGGTTGGGTGCCGAAGTGCAAAGCGCAGCGATGGCGGGGGCGGCTGGGGCTCCTATGGGTGGAAGCCCGATGATGCCGATGCCTATGGGTATGCCCGCCGGCGGTGGGATGCCCGGGGGGATGATGGGCCGCGGCGGGGCGAGTCCGCATGTGTCGCAGTCTCGGCCCAGCGTGGTGCCGCGGACCGGGGTCGGATAGGGCGTCGCCCGGAGACTTCTCGGCCCAGGAATTTGGGCCCGTTCGCCCGATTCTTAGCGGCCACTGCTTGCTGCGAACTATGTTGCACAGCGAAAAAATTTTCGTTTCGTGCCGGCGCAGCGCAGGGCGGATCTCAAAGCGCAGATCAGCTGTTTGGTTGCGTCCAGACAGAGCGCAACGCCCACCAGCTTTGACCGCGGATCCGGTCATAGGTTCCCGCCCGTGGTTGCGTGCGCGCTCTCAAGAGAGCGAAATCGGTAAATCCCGGATATTGACCTCAGGATTGACTTACGATGGTGGTTATTAAGTTCCCGCTGGGTCTGAGTGTTATAGAGATCGGCTGTGGAAGGGGGCAACGTGCTTTTGCCTCTTGGTTCGCCCTTGCCGGACGATGCGGTGTCGGCGGTTCGGGGTGAGTCGGGCATGCTTGGTGGCTTATCGGTTCCGCTTCGTTGGGGCGTGGCCGTTCCGCCGGACGACTATGACCATTGGGCACCGGCGCCGGAAGAGGACGCCGATGCCGATGGCGGGGAGGCCGACGGGCCGAATTCAGAGGCCGCCGCTGAAGGCATGGACGAGTGGAATGAATGGGCGGAGTGGAGCGAGTGGGAAGGCGAAGCCGAGCCTCGCTTCGACATGCCGCGGACCAGTAGCGTGATACCGCATTCTCCCGCGGCTGGTTGAGAGAGCGGAAAGACTGCCGGTGATTCACAGGTGATCGCTGGCTTCGGGCCCTCCTACCGTTGATATGCACGCCAAAGCCCCCCGATTCCTCGCACCCGGGGCGGCTGTGTCTCCCGTCAGGTGAGCGGCTCAGAAACGGCCGCCGCCACCCATGAAGCCGCCGCCCGATGAACCTCCGGACGAGCCGCCAAACGATGTGGGGATCCAGCCGCCCAACCCGCCCCGCATGCCTCCGCTCAGCAGGTCGCTGATGATGATCCCCCCTATCAGCGCACCGGTGTCGTTGCCCCCACCTCGACGGCTGTAGGCGCGCTGGGCCGATTGCACGTCGGCATTGGCCAGCGACTGTGCGTAAGCGGCCCACGCCGAGGCCCCGTTGGCGTAGGCAATCGCCTCGGTCAGGTTGGTCGTCTGTTTGTCTTGCGCGACTTGGAGTTGTCGTTTCGCTTCGGCCAGCCGGGTCCGAGCCTCCGGACCAATGCTGCCGCGACGGGTGTCGATGTACTCGGAGACGGCCCGCACCCGCGACTGGGCGGTGAACATCGCCTGCTCGTAGGACCGGCTGAGCCGCTCGGCTGTCGCCTGTTCTTTGGCCAGGGTGGCCAGTAGCCGGTTTAAATCCGCGTCGGCCTTGGTCAGCCGGGCAAACGTGCCCAGCGGATCAGCGGAGCCACCGCTGCGGGCGTTGTCGACTGCTTTGGTTGCCGCATCGCGCGCTGCAGTCAGTTCCGCGACGTGCCGAGATTTTGTTTTCGGCGTCTGCTTGAGTTGGTCGCCGGCGCGTTTGATGGTCGCCTGGGTGTCGGCCATGGCCGAGGGCAGCGAGGCGATGGCGTGCCGGATGTCGCCGGCTGCGGTATCCACCGCGTCGAGCAGCGCAAGCGCTTGTCCGAGCGCCGACTCGGCGGCATGGAAAGCATCCACCAAACCGGTCTGCTTTCCGCTCTCCGCCTGGGTGGCCAGAGCACGGGCCGAGCTGATGTTGCGGTCGGCAAACGCCAGCCGCTCCTTGGCGCCGGCGACATTGCCGGAGATCGAAGTCAGTGCCGCATCGTCGAATTCGTTATGCAGCCCGGCCATCCGTTGTTCTGCCGGGGCGATGCGGCTGGTCAGTTCGACGTACTGCTGGGTTAGCCCGTCGAGCCGCGACGGGGCGTTGATCACCAAATCCCGCAGTTGCTCGAACGACTGGGTCTGTGACTCCAGTTCGCGGTCGGCACGCGCCGCCGACACAATGACCCGGGTGAGTAGCTCGCGGCGCTGCTCGGGTGTCTCGGGCGTGGCGTCTTCTAGTTGTTGGCGCACGGTGAACGCCTGGGTTAGAGCGGCTTTGGCATTGTTCACCGCATCGGTGAACGGTTCGGTCCGCACTTTCCCGAACTCCTCGATCGCCAGCGCGAGCTCGTTTGTGCTGGTGCGCAACGCATTGTCGACGTCCACCACCTTCTCGCGAGACAGGTCGTCGAGGGCCTGCAGCGGCATCGTGGCCAGCGCATTCTCGTCGGTGGGGTCGACGCTTCGTGCCGCGGCCAATGCGGCCGCGCGCCGTCGCCGGGCACGGCGGCGCATGAGAAACAGGAAGAGCACCACGGCGATGACGACGACGCCCAGCACGACCAGCAGCAATATCCGGCCCGAGTGATCGGGTGGCCTGTTGAGTCCGTTGGCCGCGGCGACTGCCGCACCGCTCCAGTTGCCGGCGCGCAGCGCGGGTTCGATCTGAGTGCGACGCAGGTCGTCGACCTGACTTGGGCTGACATTCCGCACCGCGGACGGCACCAGGAACGCGTAGGCGCGCCCGGTGCTGGATATCGCCAGCAGCGAGTCGTATCCACCCAAGTCGCTGGTGCTGTAGGTGCGCTTCGCCCAGTTCTCCGCGCTCAGCCCGGAGAAGTTGTCGACGTAGACCACCCACAGCCGGATGTGGCGATCGGCATAGAGCTTGTCGACGGCTGACGACACCGCGGCGCGACCGGAGTCCGACAGCATGCCCGCGTTATCGGTGACATACCCCGGCAGCCGGAACGGTGGTTGCGCGCCGGCGGGTGGTGCCAGCAGCAGCCCGGTGGTCAGGATCGCCAGGATCACGCCGAGCAGGCGAGCAATGCGCATAAGTCAATGTAGCCCGACGACGATGCGGGCCGAAGGCCTGAGACGGAGCCGGAACTCTCTCAACGTTCCCTGGCAGACTGTGCGTCGGTGATCACGAATCAGCAAGACCCCTACGACGACTTCGACCGTGCGCGGCGGGTACCCGAAGCGCCCAAGACTGCGGGTTTGCCGGGTACCGAAGGCCAGCACCGCAGCGACTTCGCCCGGGACCGGGCCCGGGTATTGCACAGCGCCGCGCTGCGCCGGCTGGCCGACAAGACGCAGGTCGTCGGACCCCGGGAAGGTGACACCCCGCGCACCCGGCTGACGCACTCGCTGGAAGTGGCCCAGATCGGGCGGGGAATGGCGATCGGGCTGGGCTGCGACCCCGACCTCGTCGAGCTGGCCGGTCTGGCCCACGACATCGGGCACCCGCCCTACGGGCACAACGGCGAGCGCGCGCTCGATGAGGTCGCTGCCATGCATGGCGGCTTCGAGGGCAACGCCCAGAATTTCCGAATCCTGACCAGCCTTGAGCCCAAAGTACTTGACGGACAAGGCTATAGCGCGGGGCTGAACCTGACTCGCGCATCTCTGGACGCGGTCACCAAATATCCGTGGACACGTGGTCAGCGAGGTCGCAAGTTCGGCTTTTACGACGAGGACCATGAGGCGGCGGCCTGGGTTCGCGCACGCGCTCCGACCGATCGGACGTGCTTGGAAGCACAGGTCATGGACTGGGCCGACGATGTCGCATATTCGGTGCACGACGTCGAGGACGGCGTCGTTTCCCAACGCATCGACCTGCGCGTGCTCGCCGACGACGACGAGGTGGTCGCGCTGGCCAAACTAGGGGAGAGCGAATTCTCCCGGGTGAGTGCCGACGGCTTCATGGCGGCCGCGCGACGGCTGTCAGGTCTGCCGGTGGTCGCCGCCGTCGGCAAGTACGACGCCACGCTGGCAGCGTCGGTTGCGCTCAAGCGATTGACCAGTGAATTGGTCGGTCGGTTCGCCTCGGCCGCCATTGCGACCACGCGCGCAGCAGCCGGTCCCGGGCCGCTGGTGCGCTATCGGGCCGACCTGCAGGTGCCCGACCTGGTGCGTGCTGAGGTCGCCCTGCTGAAAATCCTTGCGCTGCAATTCATCATGTCCGATCCGCGGCATCTGGAAACCCAGGCTCGACAGCGCGAACGCATCCACCGGGTGGCTCACTGGCTGTACTCCGGGGCGCCTCGAACGCTCGATCCGGTCTTTGCCGCGGCGTTCATCACCGCGGCCGACGACCGCGCTCGGTTACGGGTCATCGTTGATCAGATCGCCTCCTATACCGAGGGACGGCTGGAGCGCATCGACGCCCGTCAGGCGAGTCCGTAGCGGGGGGTTAGGCTTCCCCACATGATGAAATTCAGCGGCATTGCCACCCTCTTGCTGTCGCTTCCCGTCGTGGCCGCGAGCGCCTGCAGTTCACCTCAGCATCCGAGCAGCCAGCCGGGCACCACCCCGGCGGCCCAGAGCGGTTCACCGGGGTCGTCGGCGACGACCAGCCCGGCGCCCAATGCCGAATCGCTCACCGCGCAACTGAAAACGCCTGACGGCCGGTCGGTGGCCACGGCGACCTTCGATTTCACCGGCGGCTACGTCACCGTCACCGTGAAGACGGTCGCCGCCGGCATCCTGGCACCCGGTTTTCACGGCATGCACGTCCACGAAATCGGCAAGTGCGAGCCCAACTCGGTTGCCCCGACCGGCGGTCCGCCCGGCAACTTCTTGTCCGCCGGCGGTCATTACCAGGCGCCCGGACATACTGGGAAGCCTGAAAGCGGCGACCTGACGTCGCTTGAAGTGCGCCAGGACGGCTCCGCCTACCTGGTGACCACCACCGACGCGTTTACCAGGGACGATCTGCTAGCAGGAAATAAGACCGCTTTGATGATCCACGCCGCCGACACCAGCGACATGCCGATGGAGCGGGTCGCATGCGGCGTCATCGGCACCGGCTAACTGAACCGGTCGGACGTTTTAGACTGAGCCGATGGCCGGCCGGATTCCCGATCGCGATATCGCCGCCATCCGCGAGCGGGTCCGCATCGAGGAGGTCGTCGGCGACTACGTCCAATTGCGGCGCGCCGGCACCGATTCGCTCAAAGGCCTGTGCCCGTTCCACAACGAGAAGTCACCGTCGTTTCATGTCCGCCCCAACCACGGCCACTTCCACTGCTTTGGCTGCGGTGAAGGCGGCGACGTGTACGCGTTCGTCCAGAAGATCGAACACGTCAGCTTCGTCGAGGCTGTTGAACTGCTCGCCGACCGGATCGGCCACACAATCAGTTACACCGGCCCGGCAACCAGCGTGCAGCGCGATCGCGGCAGTCGCAGCAGGCTCGTCGCGGCCAACGCGGCCGCGGCGGAGTTCTACGCGGCGGCGCTGGAGTCCGACGAGGCAGCACCGGCTCGCCAGTATCTGACAGAGCGGAACTTCGATGCCGAGGCGGCCCGTCATTTCGGCTGCGGCTTCGCGCCGTCTGGCTGGGACTCACTGACAAAACACCTGCAGCGCAAGGGTTTCGAGTTCAAAGAGCTGGAAGCAGCCGGCCTGTCCCGGCAGGGGCGCCGCGGCCCGATGGACCGCTTCCACCGGCGGCTGCTGTGGCCCATTCGCACAGCGGCCGGCGAAGTTATCGGGTTCGGGGCCCGGCGGCTATTCGACGACGATCCGATGGAAGCCAAGTACATCAATACGCCCGAGACGCTGCTGTACAAGAAGTCGTCGGTGATGTTCGGCATCGATCTGGCCAAACGCGACATCGCCAAAGCCCACCAGGCGGTTGTCGTCGAGGGCTACACCGACGTGATGGCGATGCATCTGGCCGGGGTCACTACCGCTGTTGCGTCGTGCGGCACCGCGTTCGGCGACGAGCATATGGCGATGCTGCGCAGGCTGATGATGGACGACAGTTTCTTTCGCGGCGAACTGATCTACGTTTTCGACGGCGATGCAGCGGGCCGCGCTGCCGCGCTCAAGGCCTTCGACGGCGAGCAGAACCTGGCGGGGCAGTCCTTCGTCGCGGTGGCCCCGGACGGCATGGATCCCTGCGACCTGCGGCTGAAGTCCGGCGACGGCGCACTGCGCGACCTGGTGGCGCGGCGAACCCCGTTGTTCGAGTTCGCGATTCGCACCACGATTGCCGAGATGGACCTGGACAGCGCCGAGGGCAGGGTCGCCGCGCTACGCCGCTGCGTACCCATGGTGGGCCAGATCAAGGACCCCACGCTGCGCGACGAGTACGCCCGCCAGCTCGCCGGCTGGGTCGGTTGGGACGATGTTGCGCAGGTCATCGACCGGGTGCGGCGTCAGACCAAGAAATCGAAGACTCCCGCCCGGGGCGGCTCCGGATCCAATGCGCCGCGCCGGGCCCCGCAGCAGCCCCCTGACGCGGCCCCGGGCGCGCCGGCCGCCACTCGTCCCGACCCGCGTGACCCAACCCTGTGGCCACAGCGCGAGGCACTCAAGTCGGCGTTGCAATACCCGGCATTCGCTGGCCCGGTGTTCGACACGCTGACCGTCGAGAGCTTTACCCACCCTGGGTACGCAGCCGTCCGCGCGGCCATCGACGCGGCCGGTGGTACCTCGATCGGTGTCACCGGGGCACAGTGGATCGATGCGGTGCGCCAGCAGACTACGTCGGACCTGACCGGGGGCCTGATCAGCGAGCTGGGGGTGGAGGCCATCCAGGTCGACGACGAGAGGCTGCCGCGCTATATCGCCGGGGTGCTGGCTCGTCTGCAGGAAGTGTGGATGGGCCGGCAGATCGCCGAGGCGAAGTCCAAATTGCAGCGCATGTCGCCCATCGAACAAGGTGACGAGTATCACGCGCTATTCGGCGACCTGGTCGCCATGGAGGCATATCGGCGCAGCCTGTTGGAGCAGGCTAGCGGCGACGATCTGACGGTGTGAGGGCCCCATCAGCCGGCCGGTCGACGACGGCCGTCTGTTCGTCGATCTCGGCCAGGGTCACAAACCCCGTGTCGGGTGAGACCCGATTCGCGATCTTGCGGCGTCCGCCTTCGATCATCGACTTGACCACGGGATTGCTGGTCAGCGCGTGATAAGTGTCGGCGATCTGCTCGTAGCGGCGGCGACCGGCTTTCGCACCCAGCACGTAACCCAGTCCAAGCACGACGACATACCGGATCAAAGCGTTCCTCCCGACAACGGTGCGGATGGATCCATCCTGCCTCACTCGGCTGGGCGCGTGCCCGGCCGATCCCCCTAGCTGGCAGTCCCTCTAGTTGGGTGCGGGTATGCCAGTACGCTAGAGTCGTCCCGCGATCTGCGCCATGGTGCGCGTGGACCGGGTTAATCCCCTGTAGCTCAATTGGCAGAGCGTTCGGCTGTTAACCGAAGGGTTGGAGGTTCGAGTCCTCCCGGGGGAGCAGGTCAGAGCACATTTTCAGACCGCTCCACAAGTGCAGGTCACCGTTTATTCGCCGGAAATGGCGGCAGACTCATCGCGTACAGCAACGGCGCGGTCCAGCAACTCCGCGACCTGTGCATGGACACGACCCCCTGTCATATAAACGTTTTGGGTCATCGACACCTGTGCGTGGCCGAGATGGTCGGCGCCGACGCGGGCCGACAGGCCCTAGTCGTCGATTAGCGTGGCAACCGTCTTGCGGAAAGAATGGCTGCTGACGCGGGAAGCGCCCAGCTCATCGCGGACCTGACGCCACACGCGGTTGAAGTTGTCCGGGTCACGCAGCGTACCCGCCGTTGACGGGAAGATCACCCGCTGCTGCCCGAGGAAAGGTGACAGTCGCCGCCGCGTCAGCATCTCCACGGCAAAACGCGGTAATGGGATGGTGCGGCGAGGATGCGGCTTGCGTGAATCATGATTGACCTGCTGCGAACTCTGGGCAGAAGACGCCTATCGCCATGGACACGAAATCGACCACCGCGACATGTGTCATCTCCGGATTGTTGGGTTCTTCGGCTTTCACGATGTCGGCTACCGTGCGGCCATCCGCGACCTGCCTGCACACCCAGCGCGCCGCGTAGAGCGCCTGACCGCGGTCGTGGACGGTGATTTCTTCGGCCTGTACCCGTGCGACGAACTCATCATCTTTGCGTCTGGTTGGGGGTTTTCCGCGGTCGCCGGCCGCGGTTGCAGTCCCCGCGTTCAGGTCCGCGGTGTGGCGCGCGTCGGTCATCATCATCGTGTTCCAAATGCCACGGTTCGGTTGGTTGGATCAGACTCCCTCTTTTGAAACCCTGTGGGGGCGATGCCATTACAAGATCGGCATTCCGCCGAATAGAACCGCGATAGCCGCCATCATTCCTATAGCCAGTCGCTTCATGCGCGTAGCTCCTTTGCCCGCTCGGCCACGTGATACCAAACGTCGTATGACGACAGGCCGGCATTATTAGCGTCACACCAAGCTTGATGAAGCACGGATGCTAGTAGCTCTGTATCGTGGTTCCGTTCGTCGTCGCTCACTTCGCCTCATAATCGCATTGAGTTTGTCTTTGAGTACCTGGGCTTCGTCGTAGACGTGGTGACCGCTGGTTTCGCCGTTCAGCAGCGTGTCCGCAACGCCTATCGAACGGGCAGCGGCCCCGCCCCCGCTCCCGAGCCGCGCGGCGAAGTTCCGCCACCAACCTCATCGTTGACGGTTCCCCCTGGTGTCCCAACGGAGTGTGTCGTCACCGCTCTTGTCCATGTCACAGAGACTAGATCAATCGTTGCAAGAATGCGATTAAATATGCAAAGATGACCGTGCCAAACATGCATTAACTCATCGTTTGCGCTGGTAAGAGTAATTGTCTGCAACCACGATCGTTGGTACGTTTGTGCAATGGCACGCACAAACATGGATGGGAAACCGATCCGTCGCGTGCTGGAATGGTTGTTAAACCGCGACCTCACGGACGCCGACATGGCGGCCGCACTCGACGTACACCCCAGTAACTACAGCCGCCACAAGGACGATGACGGCTACCCCTCCTTTGAGGAGCTGGCCACCCTTGGTGAGCACTTCCATGTCAGCCCCAGGATGCTTCAGATAGCGTTTGGGCTGCTGGACACCGACGCACTCATCCTCCTAGACGAGGACGAAATGAAGCAGTATCTGGAACAGGGTGGGGGAAACCACATGGAGCCTACGGGAGCCGGGGGAAAGGAGGGCCGGAAAAATCCTAGGCTTTCGCCACGCGCGGACCGGCCACCGCTCTAGGGTCACCCCTTGTTAGGGGTCCAAATGACACAATCAACACTTACTGCCCTGGCACTCTGCTTCTGCGGCGGGGCCATCTGGGTGAGACGAAAAACCTGGCGCATCCAATGGGACCGCGCCCTAACCATGTCATTCCTCTTCCAAGGGTTAGGCTTTGCACTCAGCGCACCAGCGATGTCGCACTACCTCGGTCACGCACTGTTCAGGATCACCGGGGTCGCACACCTACACGACTTCTTCGGACATGTGTTATTTATCTGCGCGATCTGTTGCGTCATCTACGCCTGCGCCTGCCGACTCGTACCCGACCACGAATTGGAATCAGTGCTGTACAAGATCGAATTCCCCGGCGCCATCGCCGGCGGCACCATGCTCGCCGCCATCACCCTCAGCCACAACCTCTCCCGGAAACCGCCCCCGGACTTCCTCGACGTGCCGTGCGACTTCTGGCTCCGCGTTTACTGGCTCACCTACGGGGCCATCGTCATCTACCTACTGTGCTTCCTCGTCCGATTGTTGTGGGTGTTGCGGCGCGACCCGCGCTCCCGGCTCACCTCAGACCTGTTCATCATCGCCATCGGATTAGGGCTGGTAGCTTTCGCCGTGCTCCTCACCAGGATCGTCATCAACCCGGGGCTGGTTGCCCGCTTTTGGATTTGGACACCTGCGTGTGTGGCCGGGGGGTTGGCCGCGTTCGCGGCAGCCTGGTCATGGCGGGGAAGAAGTCGCCCATTCACCAGGAGACCGCCACCGAATTCAACTAGGAGGGTGTCATGGTGGTAAGAGCCATAGCGCTGATGGTCCTCGCCGTAGGGTCGGCCGCGCCGGCCTATGGACACCAACCGACGACGCATTCATAGCCAACCTCAACAGCTACGGCATGAATTACGGCGCACCCGGAGAAAGCAATCCTCGTCGCTAAAACCTTCGTCTGCGGAACTCTCAACGACAACCCCAACGACACCTTCCCCGACCTTGTATCAATCGTGATGAACGGCACCAACTGGTCGCTGGCGGATAGTTCGTTCTTCAGCGGGGCCGCTATCGCCGCCTACTGCCCGCAGTACAAGTACGTCGTGGATTTAGAGCACATCTGGGTGACCGCCCACGGCGGGCAAAACGACACCCCGGTGTGCTCAGGGTACCTTTGTCCGACTTCATGAACGAAGGGCTCAAGTTGTGCGGGCCTCCTTGGGGCAGTTCAGCGGCAACGGATCAGCCGGGTTCGGCGCAGCCTTCGACCGCCGCGCCGCGGACGGTCCCTAACCCTCAGACGACGCAGGTCGAGTTGCCGTTCACCGGGTTGAACAGTCCTGGCGGGGTCGCGGTAGACACCGCCGGTGACGTCTACGTCACGGATCACGGCAACGGGTCTACCAGATCCGTGATGGCCGACGGTAGCGAAGGTTCCCGACTCACCGCTTATTCACCCCTTATGACCGAAATTGACGACAATCACCCGAATCTAATGGCAACCGTCAGGCCGTCACTTTGGTTGCGGAACAATACATTACGGCAATTCATGGCAACGATCCGCAACCATGAACAGCTACCCGAAGGGTTGGAGGTTCGAGTCCTCCCGGGGGAGCGGTGTGAGGTTCAGTGCCCCGCGCTTTGTCCGCCGTCGATATGCAGAATCTCGCCACTGACAAACGTTGCGGCCTCCAGATAGCGAACTCCCTCGACAATGTCGGCGATGGAGCCCATCCGCCCCAGTGGATGCATGGCGGCCAGCGCAGCCGCGTCATCGTCGGCGTGCATCGGGGTGGCGATGTGGCCGGCGGAGATGGCATTGACGCGGATTCCGTCGTGGGACGCGCCCAGCTCATCGCGGACCTGACGCCACACGCGGTTGAAGTTGTCCGGGTCGCGCAGCGTGCCCACCGTTGACGGGAAGATCACCGTTTGCTGCCCGAGGAAAGGTAACAGTCGCCGCCGCGTCAGCATTTCCACGGCAAACCGTGGTCATGGGATGGTGCGGCGGCCGGCTAGCACCGCGGCGCTTGTCATTTCAGGCATCCCCTCGTGGGGGAATGGCTGCCGCGATGAGAGCTTGGATCACGCTGGATTGACTCAGCGGCAGCGTCAGTTCACGGCGCCGCGGGTCACTTGCGGCCCGGGCGCAGCGCGATGTCGCGACAAGAGGCGCGCTGCTTGACCCGGCGCACCGAGTTGGAGCATCGCGGCCAACGCCGTTTCGAGGACCACTTCTTGTTGCACACGACTACCGCCAATCGACGGAAGCCCGGCGAGCGATTCGAGGAGATAGTCGAGCGCGGCGCGCGGCTCACCCTCCGTCAACGCAATAAGACCTTCGCCGATGAGACGCAACGTCGTTGCCTGCGCGTCGGTCGCGCCCGGAACATTGATCGCGCGGATCGCGGCCGGATCATTCGCAGCGGCCAGCACAAGCAGCGCGTGGAACGCGATAAACGGCGTTTGCGGCGCATACGCAAGCGAGCCGACCTCGGCGAGCACCGGCATCGGATCAGGTGGAGTAACCCAGTCCGGATGCAGGCGCGCCCGCCATGCGAGCGAACCGGCATCGACGAGACAGCGCACGTCCTTCGACTGGGGCGGCGCGAGAAACGCGGCGTACCGACGCGCCGCGGCAGCCGCGTCGCCCATCGCGAGCTCGTGCAGCGCGGCGTGCCACTGAAAGTGCGGGAGGTAACGCTGCGTGCTGCCGTCGCTCCGGATCCAGTCCGTCAGCCATTTCAGCCCGGCTCCATGCGCGTCGGTCTCGTAGTGCACGTGCGACAGCGCATGCGCGGCGTTGCCGTTGCCTGGATCGAGTTCGAGTGCGGCGTCAGCCAGGTCGGCTGCGTCGTACCAGAGGCCCTGCTCCGTTCGGCCGTAGGCGCGCAAGCCGAGATACCATGGCGCCTCGCCGTGCACGCCAGTGAACCGCTCGACGTACTGCCACGCGTCCGGCAACGCGTCGCCAGCCCCTGCGAACGCAATCGACGGCGCGAGCACAAGCAATGCGACCGCGTCGTTCGGTACACGGTCGAGATGGTCGATGAGTGCGTCGGTGCCCGTCGCGTTTCCCTTTTCGCACCACGTCGCGATGGCCTCGACGTGGCTGCGGTCTTCGTCGCTCCCATGTGCAAGCGCCGCGCGCGCTCGAGCGAGATGGCCGGTGACTGCGTCAGGGCCGCCCGCGCGGTCGGGCCGTTCCGTGGCAATCATCGCGAGCGCGACGTGCGCACGCGCGTGGTGCGGATCTTCCGCGACCGCGGCAGCGAAGGCGACCGACGCGCCGTCTTGGACGGCGAGCAGGCGACGCACACCCTCGGCATACGAAGCAGGCGCACCACTCAATTCCGGCGCAGTCGTGATGAGACTGGGCACCCGCACCGGACGGTCGCGCGTGTCGTCGGCGAGCAGCTCCGCGATAGCAGCCGCTTGGGCACGGATTTCGGGAATCGCGGTGGTCTCCCACACCTCACCCTGGCGGATCGAGCCGAGACACACGATGTCCGGGACCGTGCCCCCGGCCCCGTCGATGAGGTAGCCGTCCGCATCGAGTCGCACGCCTACGCCGCACGGGTGCAGCGACGCGACATCTGTGGCCAACAGGTTCGCCCAGAGCGCGGAGCGTTGCAGGGACCGCCGATCCCACGCGGCGCCAGTAGCGACGACCACCGCGTCACCGTGCCGACGCACTGATCGGTCGCTTGTTGTCACAACCAGTTCAACGCCGCCGCCGCGCAGCGACACATCGGCGACCTCGCCCGCCTCGATGCTCAGTTGGCCACTGTCGATCGCGGCATGAATCGCATCGGCAATCGTGGGCGGCATGCGGTGGCGAAGGACCTCCCACTGCCGCAAGTCCTCGCGCAGGAACCGGCGCTGGTCCTCCCACCCCAACGACCGCCACAGCCGGGCTGTACGCGGCCGCAGTGCGTCGATCACTTGTCGCCAGTCCGAACCGGCTTCGCGCGCGTGCGCGAGATCCGCAGCGAGCGCGGTGCGCAATTGCTCAAGCGAGACCTCGGCAGCGAGTGCATCGAGGTTAGGCAGCTCTGTCGGCGCGCCTGTGGCGCGGAATCGGCGCGGGAGCGCGCCGTGACGCGACAGCAGCGTGATCGTGGCGCCGCGCGCAATGAGATGCAGCGCGACATCAACGCCCGTGAGTCCCGAACCGATCACCAAGACGCTCGCGGGCCGACGCGCACCAAGAGCCGCGAGCGCGCCGGGCGCCCATGGATCCACCACAACCTTGCCGTCGGTGCCTGCGGCCAACACCGGAGCGAAGGCGCGTTCCAACGAGTCGGGCATGCCACCTTCGGGGCGCCCAGACGCGAGCACAACGGCGTCGGCCGATAACGAACGTCCATCGTTTAGCGCCACGCGCGCGGGCGCGCCCGGCACCAACCCGACAACCTCGGCAGTCTCGATCCGCACGTCGGCGACCGCGAGTTGTTCTTGCAGGTAGCGGCCGTACGCAAGACGCGGTGCGAAGCTCTCCACCGGCGTGACAGCTCGTTCGTCAAGCCAACGGCAGAAGTGATCGGGATCGTCTGGCCATGCAGACATCTGCTGCGCAGGAACGTTCAACAAGTGGGTCGGGTCGTTGGTGCCATACGCCGCGCCGGTGCCGGGACGACCGGACGCGTCGATCAGCGTGATCTGCGCTTCTGGTTTGCTCCGGCGGAGATGTACCGCGGCGAGCACGCCCGCAGCACCACCACCCACGATCGCGACGCGCATCATGACGGAAGGTTATATCTTGCGGGTGGGTTGAGGTGCTTGATCGCGCTGACGATGTTTGCTCTCGCGGAGCGGCTGTGGAATCGCGGCCTCGAGATGGTGACTGCGGCGTCGCCGAAGGAGGTGCCATGACGGTTTCCGTCGTCGATGCGGGCCCGCGTCGAGTCAGCCGGTCCGTCGAGGTGGCCGCCCCCGCCGCCGAACTATTCGCGTTCGTCGCCGACCCTCGTCGACACCACGAACTCGACGGCTCCGGCACGATCCGTGAGAACATCGCTGCTCCGGCGAAACTCGCTGCGGGAGACCGATTCTCTACGAAGATGCCAATGTTCGGCGTGCCCTACCGAATCACCGGCACCGCCACCGCCTCGAAACCCGGAGCGCTGATCGAGTGGCGTCACCCGTTCGGCCATCGCTGGCGGTGGGAATTCGCCGAGATATCTCCGACGCTCACCCGGGTTACCGAGACGTTCGACTTCCGCGACACGGGGCCGGTGAAGGACGCGCTGAACTACTACACGCTGATGGGTTTCGCGAAGAGCAACGCCGCAGGGATCGAGGCCACGCTGGCGAAACTGCGCGACCGCTACTCCCTCGACTGAGCTCGGCCGTCACTTCTGCGAGAGCTTGTCGTACCAGCGCATCGCCCAACGGGCGTCCCCCAGAGCGGTGTGGCGCTGGGCGGCGGTCGGCGGCTTAACCCGCACTGCCCGGACAGGCTCGCGACATCGGATGCCGGCTCTCGGCCCGCCGCGCGAATCGCGGCCGTCGCCAGCGGGACCACGTCGACGAGGTCGTCGTTCCACGCGGGTCTCATACCGTGGCGAGCGAACATATCGGCAAGGCATTCGGCGTCGAAGCGCGGGACCACACCGACGATCGTGGCTCCGGCGGTCCACTGGTTGACCAGCTCGGCAGTGTCGCCCGCCCGATAGACGCGGGGGATCAGCAGGGGTCGATCCCGCGCTTGTGGGTGTCGGCGGTGAAACCCGCTGATTCGCAGCCGGGAGAACCCGCCAGACTCCAGAACGGTATCAGCGGGATCTTTGCTATGGCGTTGGCGGCCGCGGTCTTGTCGGCCCGACCGAAAAAGCGCTTTCTGCGCGGCTGGAGAAGATGGTGCTGCTCCGCGGCTTGGTGCTCGACGGACACGTCCGGCCCAGGCCGCGGACAATCACAGAGCGCGATTCCGCGAACTTGTCACCTTTGTAGTGACGACGTGGTCATTGGCCCACTTGGCGGGGCGCACCTGTCACGGCCAAGCGGCAGCGCGGGCGACGCATTCGACGCCGCCGACGCTGAGCTACGCCGCCTAATCCGCGAAGGATTCGAGCAGGGCATCCCGGCGAGCAGCTCGCCAAAGCGGCACGGGCTGTCAGTCCCGCGCGTCTATCAGATCCGCGACGGGCGAAGGTAGCCGACGGGCTGCGGGTGTCCCGTCCGCAAGGCGTCCCCAGCAGTTTCGGCAACGGCTCGGTGTCACGACGCTGTCACAAGTCGCGGTAAACACTTTGACCACACCGGCGCATACCCGCGAACGTGCGCGGACGTATTTTCCCTGGCCACGCCGGACTTTCGCCGTTGTGGCGAACACCCGCAAATACCCGCGAATATATGCTGATCCGCCTTGTAAGCGAGCGGTCGTCAGTTCAATCCTGACAGGAGGCTCCGACTTACACCCGCCCCTACCTGCATAAACTCTCTTGGCTGCACGCCCCATCGTCGAGGTGACGCTGGGATGACCCTGGCCGAGGCGGAACGCGCTATCCGCTGACGCGACGACAGGAGGCCCTGCCCAGAGGTATTAGGCAGGGCTTCTTTTGTCAGGTGCAGACGCTATTCGGGCTTACGTCGAAACATCCCGCCGATTGCATTCTGCGCGTCCTCGATAGCCTTCTTTTGGGCGTTCCACTGCCGTTCCGCCAGGTCCGTGATCGCTTTCCGTTGGGCGTTCCACTGCTGCTCGATCTGATCGGCGATCGCCTTGCGCCGAGCCTCCCACTGGTCCGCTATCTTGACGCTCCGCTCCTGTTCGCGTTCGAGCAGATCCGCGATCGCCTCCTGCTGAGCCTTCCACTGCTGCTCGATCAGGTCCCCGATCGCCTTCTGCTGGGCCTCCCACTGGTTTGCGATCTGGTCGCGAATCGCCTTCATCCGCTCCTCGTTCTGCGTCACCAGCTCCTTGATCTGCTCAGAAAGCCCCGCGCGCGACTCTTCCGCCATGGTCTGCTTCTCCCTCCGATTTAGGTGACCTCGGCCCGCCTTATGGTGGCACTGCACGGGCTGGGCTGCCACTAAATCCTGACCGGGTGGTTCCGCCCGCTCACCGCTTATTCTCCGCTTATGACCGATGAGCAACGACAACCACCGGCATTTAATCGCAACCATCGGACCACCAATTCGGTTGCGGGACAATGGAGAACGGCATCAACGACAACCATCCATAACCATGCACAGCTAACCGAAGGGTTGGAGGTTCGAGTCCTCCCAGGGGAGCGGTGTGAGGTTCAGTGCCCCGCGCTTTGTCCGCCGTCGATATGCAGAATCTCGCCGGTGACAAACGTTGCGGCCTCCAGATAGCGAACTCCCTCGACAATGTCGGCGATGGAGCCCATCCGCCCCAGTGGATGCATGGCGGCCAGCGCAGCCGCGTCATCGTCGGCGTGCATCGGGGTGGCGATGTGGCCGGGGGAGATGGCATTGACGCGGATTCCCTTGTGCCCGTACTCAATTGCCAGTGATCTGGTTACCGCATCCAGGCCGCCTTTGGTCAGGGCGGCCAACCCGGCGGGGATCTTCGAGTCGGCATGTTCGACCAGGGTGGTGGTCACATTGACGATGTGCCCGCCTTCACCCTGGGCCAGCATTCGGGCGATCGCGCGTTGGGTGATGTGAAAAAACCCGGTCAGATTCACTGCGCTGACAAACTCGTAGTCCGCCACTGTGTACTCGGTGAACGGTTTGGAGATGAAGACGCCAGCGTTGTTGACCAGCGTGTCCACCCGTTCGAACCGCTCGATTGCAGTCGTCACAATGCGGTCAGCGGTCTCGGGTTCGGCAATGTCACCAGCGACGGCGGCCACGAAGGGGTCATCGGTGGGGGCGATCGATCGTGAGTTCGCCACCACCGCGTAGTTGAGCCCGCGGTAGGCATCAACCAGGCCGGCCCCAATTCCCCGTGAGGCTCCGGTGATGATCGCGACTTTTTGGTTGACGTGATCGGCGGTCAATGTAGGTCTCCCTGGGTGGTCTGTTGCCGGTGTATCCAATTACAGTCCGGCATCCGACACTGTATTTGTGCAGGTCGCCGCATACGGCGGACCGGGTGATGGAGAGCTTTTCCGCCTGGCGCCCGGGACATGGTGAATTGACTGCGAGCACAACGTATTTCAAGGAGGGCTGATGGAATTCCTGGTCACTATGACCACTCATGTCCCGGATGGAACACCAACGGAAGCTGTCGACGGGGTCCGTGCGCGGGAGGCCGGGCATTCCCGCGAGCTGGCTCAGCAGGGACACCTGCTGCGGTTGTGGCGCCCGCCGCTGCAACCGGGCGAATGGCGCACTCTCGGCCTGTTCGCCGCCGACGACGAGCACCAACTCGAGGAGGTGCTCGCCTCGATGCCACTGCGCGTCTGGCGTACCGATGAGGCGACGGCACTGGCAGCTCACCCCAATGATCCGGCTGGGCGAACGGTCACCGTGGAACAAGGGCCGGGGCAGGGCATGGAGTTCCTGACGACGATCACCATCACCGTCCCGCAGAGCGCCCCGACGGAGATTGTCGACGACACCATGTCCCGGGAGGCGCAGCGCGCTCGTGAACTCGCCGAGCGGGACATCTTGAGCGGCTGTGGATGCTGCCGTCCCAGCCGGGCGACCCGCATGCGCTGGGCCTCTGGCGTGCCTCGGACGCTGCGGCGATGACGGCGATCCTGCAATCGCTACCGCTTCACGCCTGGATCAGCGTGGAAACGACGCCTCTGACGCCACACCCCAATGACCCGGCGGGCGATCGGGGATGAGCTCGGCCCCTAGTCGTACTCCGGCGTCCACATGGTGTCGAGGACGGCTTGCGTGACGCTGTCGTGGGTTCGGGTGGCTACCTTGTCGGCGACGGCTGCACGATAGACGGCCTCGGCGACCGTCGCCGAGATGGCGCGCAAGTTCTGCACATCCGGCAACAGCGAATCTCCGGGATTCGTCGGATTCGCCTGTTGTACAATGGCTTTCGCTGCCGCCTGCAGCATGCCCTGGGTGAGCAGCCTGGCTCGGGCCACGATGATGCCAAGTCCGATTCCGGGGAACACCAGCACGTTGTTGGCCTGCCCGATGGTGTAGGTGGTGCCGTCGTATTCGACGGGAGCGACCGGACTGCCAGTAGTAATCAGTGCCCTGCCATTCGACCACGCCAACACATCTGCCGGCATGGCCTCCATGCGTGAGGTCGGGTTGGACAGTGGGAAGATCATCGGGCGTTCGCAGGATCCCGTCATCGCCTCGACGACCTCCTGGGTGAAGGCGCCGAACACCGTTGAGGAGCCCAGCAGAATGGTGGGTGAGGCCAACTTGATCGCCTCGACGAGGCCGACCCGCTCCCCGGCGGCCACACCCAACTGCTGGCGGTTCTTGGCGTATGGCACCTGGAAATCGCGCAGGTCATCCATATCGTCGAACAGCAGCCCCTGCCTGTCGATCGGCCAGATCTGCGACGTGGCCCGCTTGACGGTGGCGCCGTCGGCGACCATCGCGTCACGGATCTGATCGGCGACACCGATCCCGGCGGTCCCGGCTCCGAAGACGATCGTTTTCTGATCGCGCATCGGGATTCCGGTGACATGGCATCCGCCGTGAATGGCCGCCACGACCACCGCGCCGGTTCCCTGCACGTCGTCGTTGAACGCGCAGTAATCGTCGCCGTAGGTCTGCAGGATCTTGCGGGCGTTGGCCAGCCCGAAGTCCTCGAAATGCAGGATCGCGTGCGGAAATAGCTGGTGAGCGGTCTCGATGTAGCGCTTGATGAACTCGTCGTATTCGGCGCCGCGGCGCCGGGCGTGGCGATTGCCCAGGTAGAACGGGTCCTGCAACAGCTGTTCGTTGTCGGTGCCGACGTCAAGCGATACCGCGATGCAGCGGCGGGGATCGATGCCGCCGCCGGCGGTGTAGAGCGCCAACTTGCCCACCGCGATCTGGATGCCACCCACACCCCAGTCACCGATACCCAGGATCGCCTCGGCGTCGGTGCACACGATCAGGTCGACGTCGTCGGGTCCCAGCCCGAAAGTTTCGAAGGCCTCGGCGATCTCGTCTGGTTCGTCGATGCTCAGAAACAGTCCGCGCTGCCCCCGGTATTCGTCGGAGAAGCGTTGGATGGCCTCCCCGACGGTGGGCGTGTAGACCACCGGCATCAGTTCGGGCAGATGGTCTTCCAGCACCTTGTAGTAGAGCAGTTCGTGGCGGTAGTGCAACTGCTCGAGAAGTAGATTGCGGCCCAGATCGGTTGCGAGGCTTTGCAACTGATGCCATACCCGGTCGGCTTGTTGATCGAGGGTGAGCACGGCCGACGGAAGCCGACCGGTCAGCCCCAACCGTCGCCGCTGTTCGTGAGTGAAGCCGACCCCACGATTCAGACTCGGCGAGGACAGCGCCGCCGGGATCCGCGGCGTGCAAGGATCGCTCATCACAACCTCCGTCCGGTGACCTGGCGCATTAAGTCACGGTAGCGCTGATCGAGGTGAACGCACCTTGAAGAGCATTTGAAGGCCACCCGCAGGAGTTCTTCAGATGGAAATCATCGCCGATTCTGACCGCGCCTAGTAAGGCGCTGGTCGCTATCCGGTCTGGCCGAGTCAAAACCTGGTCCCGAACAGGGATTGCGGGTTGGATACTTGTGTGGTGGCAGTTGGGTCGGGATCCGAATCCTCCACGGTGAGTTCGATGTCCTGGGATGATGACGCGTTGATCACCATCGATCAACGCGTCCTGCCGCAGCAGCTGCGCCAGCTGCGGATCACGACCGTCGACGACCTTGTCGACGCGATCAAAACCCTGGCGATTCGGGGCGCACCCGCGATAGGGGTATCGGGGGCGTTCGGTGTCGTGTTGGCGGCATTGGCGCACCAGGGCGATATTGAAACGGTGGAGCTGGAGGCCGCACGGATCGCCTCGGCCCGGCCTACCGCGGTGAATCTGACCTGGGGTGTACAGCGCGCGCTGGCCAAGGTGTCCCAAGGTCCGCAGGCCGTGCTGGAGGAGGCCTTGCAGATGTTGGCCGAGGATGCCCGGCTCAACCGGGCGGCGGCTACCCACGCGGCGGATCTGATCCAGCGGCTGTGCCCCGATCGGCCGCTGCGCGTTCTGACCCACTGCAACACCGGGCGATTGGCCACGACCGCGTTCGGTACCGCGATCGGCGCACTGCGGGTGCTGCATGCACGCGGGCAGATCGAGAACGTCTTGGTCGACGAGACCCGCCCGCTGCTGCAGGGGGCCCGGCTGACCGCATGGGAGCTGGCCGAAGCCGGCATCCCGCACCAGCTGACGATCGACTCGGCCGCGGCGTGGGCGATGGCAACCGGGCGGGTGGACTGCGTGATCGTCGGCGCGGACCGCGTCACCGCCGACGGTTCGGTCGCCAACAAGATCGGCACCTATGGCCTGGCAGTTGCGGCTAACCGGCACGGCATTCCGTTCGTCGTGGTTGCCCCCGAGTCGACCCGCGATCTGGCTACTCCGACTGGAGGCGAGATCGTCGTCGAAGAGCGGGCCTCGGCCGAGATCACCCATGTCGGTGGCGTCGCGACGGCCCCTGAGGGGACCGCTGTTTTCAACCCTGCCTTCGACGTCACCCCACCGGAACTGGTCACCGCGGTCGTCACCGAGAATGGCGTGGTCGGGTACGCTAGCGCAAGACAGCAGTTTCACGATGCCGAGTCCAGTCCAAACGTGCCCTCTTCGCCGAACGACCTTGTCGGGCAACAGGTTGCCGATATCGCCCGCAGTCTGTATGCGCGCGGGTGGATGCCGGGCACGGCCGGCAATATCTCGGTGCGCACCGGGCCGACCGCGGTGATCACCGGTAGCGGCCTGTCCAAGGGTGAGCTAACCGCGGACGACGTGGTGACGGTGAGTATCGCTGACTCCCGGCCGGTGTCGGGCACCCGACGTCCGTCGGCAGAAACCACCATCCACACCGCCATCTACCGGGCCACCCGCGCCGACGCCGTGGTGCACATACACCCGCCGTACGCGACCGCCCAGTCAATCGACGCACCGGATGTGCTGCGGTTCAGCGGCTATGAGCTCATCAAGGGGCTGGGGACTGCCCAAACCATTGACATTCCGGTCTTTGCCAATCACTCCGACGTTGCGCGTATCGGCGAAGATATCGAGCGTCATCTGACCAACCACCCGGATGCCGCACCGGTGTTATTCATCGCCGGCCACGGTGTCACCGCGTGGGGCGCGGACCTCGCGCAAGCCCGCGACCGCGCGGAGTGCCTGGAGGCGATGTGCCAGCTGGCGACGTTGACCGGTCGCCGTGAGATCGAATTCCACAGCGACGGCGCGGAACCGAAATGACTCTGGTGCAGGTGATGGCGGACGGCGATGCTGCCGACGTACGGCTGCGCACCGACGATCCGCACGTGATCGGCGTCGAACTCGCCAAGCGCGGCATCGTGTTCGATCGCTGGCCCACGACGCCCGGTCTCGACGCGGCAACACCGATCACCGAGATCCTGGCCAACTACCACGACCACGTCGCCGAACTCAATGCCGACGGCCGCTACAAGCACGTCGACGTCGCGCGGCTGCAGCCCGACGATAGTGACCCGCGGTGGCCGGACACTGCTAAGGCGGCTCGCGAGAAGTTTCTGTCCGAGCACAGGCACGCCGAGGACGAAGTGCGCTTCTTCGTCGGCGGCCGAGGCTGCTTCTACTTGCACCTGGAACCGGAAGTCGTGGCGGTCGTGTGCGAGGGCGGTGACCTGCTATCGGTGCCGTCAGGCACTCGGCATTGGTTCGACATGGGCGTGCGCCCTGATTTCGTGGCAATCCGGTTCTTCGAGGAGCAGGATGGCTGGATCGGCGACTTCACCGGCGACCCGATCGGCGAACGCTTCCCGACACTCGATCAGCTCGTCGCGGCGTGATCGCCGCGATCGTCATCGACATCGAGGGCACCACCAGCCCGACCGGTTCGGTGCGCGAGGGTCTGTACGGCTATACCCGGCAGCACCTGCCGAAGTGGCTGGTCGATAACCGCGGCGGCGCTGCTGATTCGGTGATCACCGCCACCCGGGAACTGGCCGGGCGACCCAACGCCGACGCGGTCGAGGTAGCCGAAGTCCTTTGCGGATGGCTGAATTCCGATGTGAAGGCCGAACCGCTCAAGGCCGCTCAAGGCCTCATCTGCGCGGAGGGCTTCCGCGATGGTGCCTTGCACGGGGAATTCTTCAGCGACGTACGGTCGGCACTGGCTGCTTGGCGCGATATCGGTATTTCGGTGTATGTGTTCTCGTCGGGTTCGGTTCGCAATCAACAGGATTGGTTCGCGCACGCTCGCGGCGGCGAGCTGGCGTCTTTGATCAGCGGCTGGTTCGATCTGACCACCGGCGGGGCTAAACGCGAGGCTGCGTCTTACCAGAGGATTGCCAAAGTGATCGGCCTGCCCCCGGAAAAGATCCTCTTCCTGTCCGACCATCCCGACGAACTCGATGCTGCGGTCTCCGCGGGTTGGTCTGCACTCGGCGTAGCCCGGCCCGGGGAGCCGAATTCCCCACGGCCGCCGCACCGTTGGATCGACTCATTCGCCGAATTCGACGTGCAACAGCTGTGACAACGGCCAGCCGCGGCCCCCAGGTTGATAACACTGAGGAACTCGTTCTTTGCCGTCTGTCGGTTCCTATCCGCTGATCGCGACACCGGTTTGACTTCCCTCCCACCCCGACATTGGCGATAAGCCCAGGTGCTCGCGTAGCGTGTGGCCGCGGTACTCGGCGCGGAAGGTGCCGCGCTCCTGCAGCAGTGGCACCACTTTGTCGACGAACTCGTCGAGGCCGTGCGGCGTAAGGTGCGGCACTAGGATGAAGCCGTCGCAGGCATCCGACTGCACATAGCGGTCGATCTCCTCGGCGACCCGTGCCGGGGTCCCCACGAACTGCTGACGGCTCGTCACTTCGATGATCAACTCGCGAATTGACAGGTTTTCGGCTTGCGCACGCGACCGCCAACTTTGGGCAATGGCCTTCGGGTCGCCGTGGCGGACACGCCCCCGCGTGATGTCGGGGTTCTCGACGGGCTCGACGTCGGGCAGCGGCCCGTCGGGGTCGTAAGCCGAGAGGTCGATGCCCCACAGTTGCTCGAGGAACGCGATCGCGGTCGGGCCGCTGACCTGCTGCTCGCGGATGTGCCGGGCGTTGTCCAGCGCCTCCTCGCGGGTGTCACCCAGCGCGAACGTCGCGCCGGGCAGCACCTTGAGTTGGTTGGGGTCTCGCCCGTGGGCAGCGGCACGACCCTTCACATCGGCGTAGTAGCGCTGACCCGCCTCAAGCGATCCGTGCAGCGTGAACAGGGCATCGGCGTGCTTGGCGCCGAAGTCGCGGCCGTCGCTGGAGTCGCCGGCCTGCAGCAGTACTGGATGGCCTTGCGGCCCGGGGGGCAGCGACGCGACGCCGCGGACGTCGAACTGCGGACCGCGATGCTCGACGGTGCGGATCCGGGTCGGATCGGCGTAGATTCCGGCGTCGACGTCGGCAACCACCGCGTCGGGTGCCCAGCTGTCCCAGAACCGCCGTGCAACGGTGATGAATTCCTCGGCCCTCGTGTAGCGATCGGCGTGGTCAAGGAATCCGCCGCGGCGGAAGTTCTCCCCGGTGAACGCGTCGGAGGAGGTGACCATGTTCCAGGCTGCCCGCCCATCGGAGAGGTGATCCAGTGTCGCGAATTGCCTTGCCACCTCGTAGGGTTCGTTGAAGGTAGTGTTGATGGTGCCGGCCAGACCGAGCCGCTTGGTGACCGCGGCGAGTGCGGCCAGCACAGTGAACGTGTCGGGCCTGCCAACGACGTCGAGGTCGTGGATCTTGCCGCGATGCTCGCGCAACCGCAGGCCCTCGGCCAGGAAGAAGAAGTCGAACAGGCCCCGCTCGGCGGTGTGGGCAAGGTGCGCGAACGATTCGAACTCGATCTGACTGCCCGCGCTCGGATCGGACCACACCGTGGTGTTGTTCACCCCGGGGAAATGGGCGGCCAGATGTATCTGCTTACGGCATCTTGCTTCTCGAACGCTCATCCGGTCAGTCCCCATCGCTTAGCGATCAGTTCATGAGAGCGCAGCCGATCGACGTGCCGATGCGTCACGGAGGTGATCACCAGTTCGTCGGCATCGGTGACCCGGCGCAGCAGCTCCAGCCGCTCGGCGACCTCGTCGGGATCACCGACGAATTGCGTTGCGGTGCGGTCTGCTACCAGCGCCAGTTGGTCCTCGGTCAAGGGCTCGCAGACGTCGGGATCGGGGTAGGGAATCGCGCCCTGGCCGCTGCGGATCGAGTACACCCAGTGGCCGTAACTGGACGCGAGGTGCTGCGCGGTGGCGTTGTCCTCGGCGACCACGACATCGGCCGAGACCACGACGTACGGCTGTGTCAGTCGCGCCGACGGCCGGAACGCTTCACGGTAAGCGGCGATCGCGTCGAACGCGGTTCCAGGAGTGATGTGGTAGCTCGCGACGAACGGTAGCCCGCGTGCGCCCGCTACCTGCGCGCTCTGACCCGTGGTGCTGCCGAAGATCCACGGTGTCAGCTGGGCGTGCTCGCCGGGAACGGCATGCAGCTCATGGCCATTGACGGTGTACGTGCCGTCGAGCATCGCCTCGATCTCGGCGATCTGCTCGGCGAAGTCGGCGGGAACCGCACACGGCTGGGCAAGCGCGGATGCCTGTGCCCGGATCCGTCCGCTTTTCATGAGCGTCGTCGGGTCGAAGGGGGTGGGGATGACAAGGCCGTCCACGTCACGCCACGGCCTAGGCGCGCGTTTGGGCCGTGGCGGCGATGACGTGGCGGCCTCTTTGCGCCGCTGCCCGGATCGACCCAGGCCCATGTCGATACGGCCGGGATAGAGTGCGTCGAGCACGCCGAAGCTCTCCACCACCGCGATCGCCGTGGTGTGTCCGATCTGCACCGCGGCCGACCCGACGCGGATGTGCCCGGTTGTCGCGGCGATCTGGCCGATCAGCACGGCCGGCGACGAGCTGGCCACCGCGACGAAGTGGTGCTCGGCCAGCCAGTAGCGCTTGTATCCCCATTGCTCGGCGTGCTGGGCGAGGTCGATGGTGTTGTGCAGCGCCGTCGTGGCGTCGCTGCCCGCGCTGATGGGCGCGAGGTCGAGGATCGACAGCGGAGTAACGGTCATGATGGCACCGTCGCGTAACGGTTGGGCGCGGACGCCAATCCGAGGCGCTCGCGCAGTGTCTCGCCGTCCCGGTAGGCGGTGCGGAACCTGCCGGCGTGCTGCAGCAGCGGCACCAGGTCGTCGACGATCGCGGGTAAGTCGATCGCGTTGACCGCGGGCCGCAGCCGCACCCCGTCGACTCCCGCGTCGTGCCAGGCAAGCAGTATCTCAGCCAAATCGCGTGTGCTGCCGACAAATACGTGCGCGTCGGAGGAGATGCTGGCCCCCGGCGTCAGTGGATCCTCGGCCAGCGAGACCACCAGATCGGCGTACACCTTCAGCGCCCGTCCCGCGGTGCGCTGCGCTTTGGCAACCTCGGCCAGGATCGCACGCAGGGAGTCGTCGTCGCGCGGGGTGATGAAGACGAGGTCGGCGCTGGTGGCGGCGAACTCATAGACGCGCGGCGTGTGCGCCAGCACCGCCACCACCGGCTGGCCCTGCGGTGGCCGCGGAGTGATCGAGGGGCCCTTGACGGAGAAGTACCTGCCGGCGAAGTCGATGTAGTGCAGCTTGTCGCGGTCGATATAGCGCCCGGCAGCCACGTCGCGGATAACTGCGTCATCCTCCCAGCTGTCCCAGAGCCGACGGACCACCTCCACGGCGTCGGCGGCCTCGTCGAACAGCTCGTCACCCTCGAGGCCGGGCCGGCGCCCGAACAGCGCCGCCTCGTGCGCCGTGTTGCTCACCCGTGGCTGCCAGCCCGCCCGGCCGTGCGAAATGTAGTCGAGCGTCGCAATCGATTTCGACACATGGAACGGCTCGGTGTGGGTAACCGTCGCGACCGGCACCAGGCCGATGTGTTCGGTGACCGGCGCGATGCGCGCGGCCACCAGCACTGCATCGGCGCGGCCCGCCAGCCGCCGCGGGGAGATCTCGGGCCGCCGGCCCGGCTGTACGTCGAGCGTGTCGTCGATCGTCAGGAAATCCAGCAACCCACGCTCGGCCATGCTCGCCAGCGCCCCCCAGTATCGACCGCTGAGTTGCCCGCCGCCGGTCGCGTTGTGCGCGACGGCATATCGCCACGCGTGCGGGTGCCAACCGTAGCCGTCCAGCCCGACAGCCAGATGCAGCTCGGTCATGACAGGCCTTCGAAGAGCGCCACTGGGTCGAGCCGGCTCTCAGGCTGGAACCGACCAGTTTCCGCGTCCGAGCTGCGCAATCTGTTACCGACGGAGGCTGCCAGCTCGACGGCCTGATATCTGCGCAGACAATTGGGGATCACCGCAGAGGTGGCACCGTAACGCCATGCGCAGTGGTCGGCGAGTTCGGCTGGTATCGGAGCGGCCGGCGGGTCGTCGGGCGACGCCGCGACGAGTCGTGGCTGGTGCACGGCTGAAACAGACATCGGCTCACCTTCGGATCTCGGTTGATAACCCACTGTGCAACGGCCAGCGCGACAACGCATTCCACAGACGGGTTAATCTCAGCGTGAGCAATACTTCGCCTAGCTCACCGCCCGTCAATGCCTGATTAATTGGGTCGAGCCACCCCCGGTCAGAACACGCCAGCGATCATGGCCACCGAGGCCCAGTACATGGAGATGTGGGCCAAGACGCCGCCGCGATGTGCGGCTACGCCGGATCGTCGGCGAGGCCGCGCAGGTGACGCCGTGGGAGCCGAATTCTGCACGGCCACCGCACCGTTGAATCGACCCGTTCGCCCAGGTCGACGTGTGGCAGCTGTGGCAAGCGCCCGCCGCGGCGCCCGGGTGCCGGTTTACAGCAGGTAATTTAGGCCCCATTCCCGCTCAGCGGCGAGCTGCGCGGCATTACCAGCAGCCTGGGTATTAGTGCCCCTACTGGCCAGGGTGACCAGGCCCGAAGCCATGGCAAAAATCCCTATGTTGTGCCGCTCGCTGGCAGTGATCAGCTCCCGGAAGGCGGCATCGGTACTGCATCGGCGCCATCCGACAAGTATCCCCACCGCGGTGTCGAGAACTCGCCTGGTTTCCCGACGGTGAGGGCTGAGCTGTGTCTGACTCGCGAGACCTTCAATCATTCGCCGTCGACCTCCTGGTCAAATCACTCTTTGTTAGTGCGGTTTTCCCGACGCCAGTGAGGACGTACCCCGCCGGAAAGAACACGCTTAAGGACAGATTGCTCATCGCCGGCCCTGACGGGCGTCGACGAAGTCGTGACAGGTGACGCTGCCAGCGCGGCCTTCGACGTTCCAGCTGATGTCGAACTCGACGGCCACGTCTATAGGCACTGCCAGGGCAACGGGTGTGAGCCGCTGTGGCGCCCCCTCTAACGCCACTCCGGTCAGCACTCGTCCGGTGAGGGTGTGTGGGGTGGTTGCGGTCAGTGTTGTCGCTGATGTGCCGGGTGCTGGGCGTAGGGTAAAAGTCGGTACCCGGTTGGACTGTCTTATCAATTGCGCAGCCGTCGGTGTCGACCAGTGTGTGACCGCCGGTGACGTTCAGTGTCAAAGGGATTCCTACTTGAAAGGGGCCTATGAGGTCGGATTCGGCGGCGGCGTGGGTATCGACTAGTCGGGGTTGGTCGCCTTCGCGGAAGGCTGTGCCCGCCCCGGCGAGCAGGTAGTTGTAGAGGTGTACGACGCGGTCGGCGTTGCGGTAGTGCCGAGAACCGATCAGCCAGAAGCGGACATGATCGATGATGGGCGCGGCGCCGTCTGCTGTGGCCACCAGCCGGTAGTAACGGTAGCCGCGCCGGCGCGGCCGTGGCTGCTGGCCGAGAGCGTGCTGCCGACTCCCAGGGTGCGTTGATGGCGGCCTTTGCCGGGATGTGCGGTCAGTTGTGAGCCGGAAATATCTTGCCAGACAATGCCATCGGCTGACTTTTGCAGCACGATGCCAACAGCGGTGTCAGAGGCCGTCCACAGCGAGTAGCCGCCGAGTTGGGGTTGGCCGTCGAATTCGAAGGTGATCACTGGCCCGGGTGCTCGGTGTTGCGCGACGGGGACATTGAGCGGTCGGGTGTCCAGGTCCAGACCATTGGTCAGATTCCAGATCGCGGCCTGGGTTCCAGCGATCGCTTCGTGTTCGCTGATGTTGGCCGCTCCCAATGGATAGCCGGCCTGGCGCATCTGGTGGCTCAATTCGGTGGTGGTCCGCATCGGGAAGGAGTGGCGCAGGATCCAGTCCACCTCAGCCTCGCAGGCGCGGGCGCGCAGATGCGCGAGCGCAGACCAGGTTCCCAGGCGGTACCGCGACGGGAGGTGTGGTGCGATGCCGGTGAAATCCAGCGAGTATGCCTGCAGGTTGGGGTTGAGCCTGATCAGGTCGGTGCGCGCGGAGGTGCCATCGGCGAAGGCGATGCTGTCGACGGTGTGCGAGTAGGTGCCGCCTCGGTAGCGCGTCATGCGAGTGAGATCGCCGCCGGGACGCACCAGCACGCGCCGACGGGTCGCCACCTGCGCCAGCGCGCGGTTGGGTATGGACAACACGGTCATGGGTGGTTGATCTTCCTGAAAGGCTGTGAGTGCGCACCTGTACATGCCGCCCGGCGGATTGGGTAGCACCTGAATGCGGTGAAACCGCGCCGATTAACGAGAGCGTCAGAAGTCGTCAGGAAATCAACAACAACAGTCCGCGACGAGGCAGCGCGGAAGCACGAATCGCGGCTGTACGGCCTGTTGCATAGCCCCACTATAGGACATCGGCATCGGGCACCGGCGAATTCTGTGTGTTTGGCTCACAAGCGATTTAAACCTTTGCACCAGGATGACCGTTGCGTAGATTAATCGGCCCCAAATAACGCCAGGCGCCCAGCGTCGGGCATGTTGCGTCCCCAACATTGCCCGCGTCCTGTCGGCGGTGACGACGAGATCACCGCGTGGAGTGGGGAAATCCGTTCGTTTGCTTAGTGATTCGGTGGTTAGGCCGCGGGCGCGCGGCGAAGTCGGGCGACTAAGGGGTACAGCTGGCAGCCGAGGCAGATACCGAAGGCGGCGTTGAGGAAGGAGGCGAACAGCGCGAACGCGGTCGCGATCACGCCGAGCAGCGGGACCGCCGCGGCGAAGCCGATGACCCCGATGACAGCAAAAGCAAGCCCGACCACTTGGGCAAACTTCAACGGCGGCACCGGCTCCCGTTCTCTTACCGGTCCCAGCCGCGGTGCGACGAGCTTGGCGAACAGCGTCCCGTAGGGGCTGTTGCGCGGACCGCGCAGCGCGCTGATCGCGAAGACGACAGCCTGGGCTCCCAGAATCGCCGCCGCGGCGGGTTCGCTGAAAGCCGATACAACCAACGTGACCACCAGAACTGTGGTGGTGATCCACGCGGCGAATCGGGGACCCCGCACGTCTACCTGGCTGGTGTCGGTCGACATAACCTAGCTCCTCCTCAAGCCAACAGAGGTTGTAACAGCTTCCGCAGGTCAGCAACCTTGGGTACCCCCGCGCTGCGGTACCGTTGCCGCCCGTCGGCGTCGAAGATGAACGTGGTTGGCAGGGACAACACCGACAGCTGCTTCGCGGCCGCAGCGTTGGCGTCAATATCGATCTCCAAGTGTGACACATCCGGGAGGTCGGTGCACACCTGATCGACCACGCGACGCACCGAAGCGCACGGGCCACACCAAACAGCGCTGAAGTGAACGACTGTCGGCCCGGTCTGGGACAAGCGGAGGTCCGATGTGTCCTGATGAGGCTCGGGGCTGGTTTCCCGCAATACGCCCGACCGTCGATTGACCACCGTGCCGACGACGGCGGCGGTCGCCAGCGCCGCGATTATCGCCGTCATGGCGATCACAAGCGTGCTCACCTGGCCCCCACAACGTCTGCTGCCGCGGCGCATTCAGCTATGGCTTCACCGTCTCGGACGGGTAGATAGCCTTGGTTGGGGGCCATCGGGACACCTACTCAGATGGAGAAGTCCTCGCCGTGCCACACTCCGGCCTCGGGCGGGCGGATGACCCGGCCGGTCTGTGAACCGTCGGCCCGGGCCTCCAGTTGGGCCACTCTGGTGAGCAGCGACTGCAGGCTGACGCCGACGAGATCGGGCATCATCGAATCGTCCGGACCGCCGGGGCCGGGACGGCTGCGGCCGATGACCTGTCCGGGAACCCCAACGACCACAGCGCTCGATGGAACCTCTTTGACCACGACAGCGTTGGCGCCGATCCGGCTGTCGTCGCCGATTTTGATCGCGCCGAGGACCTTCGCTCCGGCGCCGATAATCACCCGGTCACCGATTGTCGGGTGGCGTTTCCCGGTATCCCTGCCGCTGCCGCCAAGGGTGACGCCGTGGTAGATCGTAACGTCCTCGCCCACCTCGGCCGTTTCTCCGATCACCACGCCGGTCGCGTGGTCGATGAACAGGCCGGTGCCGAGGATGGCACCGGGATGGATCTCGACCCCGGTCAGGATGCGGGTGAGTTCCGCGAACGCCCGCGCGGCCAGCCTGGCGCGATGGTTCCACAGCCAGTGGCTGATCCGGTGGCCCCATATGGCGTGCACGCCCGGGTAGGCGAAGATGACCTGCAGCGTGGTGGGCTCGGCCGGATCCCGCTCCTTGGCCGCCCGTATGTCTTGCCGTATGGCCGCGAACATGGCTACTCCGCCAGGTCGGCGAACAGCGGCGTGCTCAGATACCGCTCACCGAAGTCGGGGAGTACGACGACAACCAGTTTGCCGGCGTTCTCGGGCCGGCGGGCCACCTGCAGGGCGGCCACCACGGCCGCGCCCGAGGAGATGCCGACCAGCAGTCCCTCCTCCCGGGCCAACCGGCGGGCCAAATTGAGCGCGTCTTCGTTGCCGACGGTAATGATCTCGTCGACGAGATCCTCGTCATACACCGCCGGAACGAACCCGGCGCCGATGCCCTGGATCGGGTGGGGTCCCTTCTGTCCCCCGGACAGCACCGGCGACGCGGCCGGCTCCACGGCCACGAACTGGGCCGATGGCCTGCGTTCCTTGATGACCTCGGCGACACCGGTAATGGTGCCACCGGTGCCGACCCCGGCCACGAAGATGTCGATCTTCCCATCGGTGTCCCGCCACACCTCCTCCGCAGTGGTTTTGCGGTGGATTGCCGGGTTCGCCGGGTTCTCGAACTGTTGAGGCACGAAATACCGTTCGTCGGTCTTGGCCAGTTCTTCGGCCTTGGCAATGGCGCCCGGCATGCCGTCGGCGCCCGGCGTCAGGACGAGCTCGGCCCCCAACGCGCGCAAGAGCATTCGCCGCTCGGTGCTCATCGTGTCCGGCATGGTCAACACGCACCGATAGCCGCGTGCTGCGGCCACCATCGCCAGCGCGATGCCGGTGTTCCCGCTCGTCGGCTCGAGGATGATCGTATCGGGCTTGATCAGGCCCGCTTCCTCGGCGGCATCCAGCATGGCGACCCCGATGCGATCCTTCACGCTGTTCGCCGGGTTGAAGAATTCCAGCTTGGCGACGACGTCGGCGACGGCGCCTTGGGTGACTCGGCGCAGCCGGACCAGCGGCGTGTTTCCGACTAGCTGTGTGATGTCCTCGGCGATGCTCATGAAACTTCCTCAACGATGTCGGTACAGGACTCGTCGGACTGCCAGGTGATGTCGAATTCGATGGCCACGTCTGTGGGTACGGTCAGGGCAATGGGTGTGAATCGCTGTGGCGCCCCGTCTAACGCCACTCCGGTCAGCACCCACCCGGTGAGGTTGTGCGGTGTTGTGGCGGTCATGGTTGTTGCCGATGTGCCCGGTGCCGGGCGTAGGTAGAAGTCCGTTCCCGGTCGAACAATGTCGTCGATACTCGAGCCGTCGGCGTCGACGAGTGTGTGTCCTTCAGTGACGCTGAGCGTCAAGGGGATTGGCACTTGGAATGGTCCTATGAGTTCGGATTCGGCGGTTGCTTGAGTATCGACTAGCCGGGGTTCGTCAGTGTTGCGCAAGGCTTCGCATGCCCCGGTAAGTAGGTAATTGTAGAGGTGCACGACTCGGTCGGCATTGCGGTAGTGGCGAGTACCGGTCAGCCAGAATTCGACATGGTCGATTGTCGGGCTGGCAGCGTCCGTTGTCGAGACTAACCGGTAGTAGCGGTAGCCGCGTCCGAGGCGGCCGTGGCTGCTGGCCGAAAGTGTGCTGCCCACGCCCAGTGTGCGTTGATAGCGGCCTTTGCCCCGATTTGTGGTCAATTGCGAGCTGGAAACGTCTTGCCAGACAACGCCATTGGCTGACTTTTGCAGCTTCAAGCCGACGGCGGCGTCGGACGCCACCCACACCGAGTAGCCGCCCAGTTGTGGTTCGCCGTCGAATTCGAAGGTGATGACCGGTCCGGGCGCCCGGCGTACCCCGACAGGGACGTTCAGCGGCCGAGTGTCGAGCGCCAAACCGTTGGTGAAATACCAGATCGCGGCCTGTGTTGCAGCGATCGCTTCGTGTTCGCTGATATTGGCCCGCCCCAGCGGGTAGCCAGCAGCCCGCAATTGCTGGCTCAGTTCGGCGATGGGGCGCATTGGGAAGGAGTGGCGCAAGATCCAGTCCACCCCGGCCTCGCAGCCGCGGGTGCGCAGATGCGGCAGTGCAGACCACGTGCCCAGGCGGTAGCGCGATGGGTGGTGTGGTGCGATACCGGTGAAATCCAGAGAGTAGGCATGCACGTTCGGGTTCAGCCTGATCAGATCGGTGCGCGCGGAGCTGCCGTCGGCGAAGACGATCGTGTCGACGGTGTGGGAGTAGGTGCCGCCTCGGTAGCGCGTCATGTGGGTGAGTTGGGTGGCCGGGCGTACCAGTACGCGTCGACGGGTCGCCACCTGCGCCAGGGCGCGGTTGGGTATGGACAACACGGTCATGGGTGGTTGCTCTTCCTGAAAGAATTTGACTAACACGCATCTGCCATGCCGCCGGGCGGACTGGTGGTCCAAACCCGTCTGCGGGGAGAGCGCGAGGATTTCTACAGCGTCAGAGGGCGTCAGGAAATCAACAACAGCAACAACAACAGTCCACGGCGATGCAGCGCGAAGGAACGAAGCGCAGCTGTACGGCCTGTTGCATGGGCCCCACTATAGGGCATCAGTGGATTTTGCCAATTTGGCTCACCCCAACTGTAATCCTTTTGCCCGGGTCTTACACTTGCCTAGGCTCGGCGCGGACGCCTTCACGGTGGGCGATCATGGACCTACCCGGCCCCGCTGCAGTATTCGACCAAGCACGGAAGGACCACGATGACGTCGGCTCAAAATGAGTCTCAGGCCCTGGGCGATCTTGCTGCCAGGCAGCTTGCGAACGCGACCAAGACTGTCCCGCAGCTTTCGACCATCACGCCGCGCTGGTTGCTGCATTTGCTCAGCTGGGTGCCGGTGGAAGCGGGTATCTATCGGGTGAACCGCGTGGTCAACCCCGAGCAGGTCGCAGTCAAGGCCGAAGAGGGCGCCGGCACCGAAGAGCCGCTGCCGGAGACCTACGTCGACTACCAGACCAGCCCTCGCGAGTACACGCTGCGGACAATTTCCACACTGCTCGATATCCACACCCGGGTTTCCGACCTGTACTCCAGTCCGCACGATCAGATCGCGCAGCAGCTGCGGCTGACCATCGAGACGATCAAAGAGCGCCAGGAGTTCGAGCTGGTCAACAGCCCCGAGTACGGGTTGCTTGCGCAGGTGACTCCGGAGCAGACGATCCAGACGCTGGCCGGTGCACCCACGCCGGACGACCTGGACGCGCTGATCACGAAGGTCTGGAAGACGCCGAGCTTTTTCCTGACGCACCCGCAGGGCGTCGCAGCGTTCGGCCGCGAGGCCACCTACCGGGGTGTGCCGCCCGTAGTGGTGAGCCTCTTCGGCGCGCAGTTCGTCACCTGGCGTGGCATTCCGTTGATTCCGTCGGACAAGGTGCCGCTGGAGGACGCCAAGACCAAGTTCATCCTGGTGCGCACCGGCGAGGAACGCCAGGGAGTGGTGGGTCTGTTCCAGCCGGGTCTCGTCGGCGAGCAGGCGCCGGGGCTGTCGGTGCGGTTCACCGGCATCAACCAGTCGGCGATCGCGACCTACTTGGTCACCCTCTACACGTCCTTGGCTGTCCTCACTGACGACGCGCTCGCCGTGCTCGACGACGTCGCTGTGGACCAGTTCCATGAGTACAAGTGAGTACCGGTCGGTAGACGCCGAAAGCGAGCTGCCCATCAGTGCTGCTGAACTCGCGGCGCTGGCTACCCAGCTGTATGCGGCCAGCGTCCGGCCTGGGCCTGACAGCCCGCCTCAGACGGCACCGGTCGCCCCGCGCGGCGGCGTGCCGGATATCACCGCCGCCACATCAGCCGGGCAGGCCGCGGCGGGCTCAGCCGATCTGTACCCGGCGCCGGTCCCGTTGATCGGTATCGGGGACATCTACGTTCCGGCGCCGACGTCTCCCGAGCCTGAAGGCCCGCCGCAGACGGTGCCCGTCGCCCCGCGCGGCGGCGTGCCTGATACGACGGCTGCGACTGCTACTGGGCAGGCCGCTACCGGCACCGCCGATGTGTATCCGGCGCCGGTCCCGTTGGTCGGTGTCAGGGACATCTATGTTCCGGCGCCGACGTCGCCCGAGCCCGAAGGCCTACCGCAGACGGTGCCCGTCGCCCCACGCGGCAACGTGCCCGATACGACGGCAGCACCCTCGGCCGCCGAGGCGACCGAGGCCGTGGCAGATCCCTATCTGCTGCCCGGCGTCGCCGACCTGACCGCGTTCGCGGTACCCAGCGGCATCGTGCCGACGGTGCCCGGTGTGCTGGCCGGGACCGCACCGGCTGTTCCGGCGGCCCCGAGTGGTTCGGCGCCTTACCGGCGGCCCGCGTGGCTGCCCGAGGCGCCGTCGGTTCTCGACCTGGGCTGGTCTGACGCAGTGCCCGCTGGGCCGGTCGCGCCGACTGGTGACGAACACAACTACTACTTCCTGACCAAGGCCAATCCGGTGCCGCAGTTGCCGGACGAGCACGAGGTGTTCGACGTCACCGCGGTGCGGGCGGACTTCCCGATCCTGAAGGAGACTGTCCACGGGAAGCCGTTGATCTGGTTCGACAACGCGGCCACCACCCAGAAGCCGCAGGTGGTGATCGACCGGCTGTCGTACTTCTACGCTCACGAGAACTCCAACATCCACCGCGCCGCGCACGAGTTGGCGGCCCGGGCGACCGATGCCTACGAAGAGGCCCGCGACACGGTTCGGCGATTCATCGGCGCGGCCAAGGATGAAGAGATCATCTTTGTGCGCGGCACCACCGAAGCGATCAACCTGGTGGCTTATGCGTGGGGTGGCAAGCATTTGCTGCCCGGTGACGAGATCCTTATCACCCACCTGGAACACCACGCCAATATCGTTCCCTGGCAACTACTTTCGCAGCAAACCGGCGCAGTCCTCAAAGTCGCGCCGGTTGACGACGCGGGCAACCTGCTGATGTCGGAATTCGAGGATCTGCTGGGACCGAGGACGAAGCTGGTGGCGGCCACTCACGTGTCCAACGCACTCGGCACGGTGACGCCGGTCGAGCAGATCGTCGAGCTGGGTCACCGCTACGGCGCGCGGGTGTTGATCGACGGCGCGCAGTCCATCCAGCATCTGCCGGTCGATGTCTCGGAGCTCGGCGTTGATTTCTTTGTCTTCTCCGGTCACAAGATCTATGGGCCCACCGGGATCGGTGTGCTCTACGGGACCGAGGAAGCGCTTACCGAGACGCCACCGTGGCAGGGCGGTGGGAACATGATCGCCGACGTCACCCTGGAACGCTCGCTGTATCAGGGGCCGCCGAGCAAGTTCGAGGCCGGCACCGGCAACATCGCCGACGCCGTCGGGCTCGGGGAGGCGTTGCGTTATGTCGAGCGGTTGGGCGTCGACCGCATCGCGGCGTACGAGCATGCCCTGCTGGAGTACGCGACGCCACGCCTGGCCGACATCCCGGGTGTTCGCCTGGTGGGCACCGCAACCGAGAAGGCGAGCGTGCTGTCGTTCGTGCTGGCCGGACACGACCCGCTCGAGGTGGGCAAGGCACTCAACGCCGAGGGCATCGCGGTGCGCGCCGGCCATCACTGTGCGCAGCCGATTTTGCGTCGCCTCGGTTTAGAAGCCACCGTTCGTCCGTCGTTCGCGTTCTACAACACGTTCGAAGAGATCGACGTTTTCCTCAGGGCGGTGCGCCGGATCGCCGAAGGCGGCACAAACGTCGGCTGAAATGTCGGCTGCCGCCTCGTCTGTCGTTAGGTGCCTTGGCAGCAGGATCGACTCATCCTCGACGCCGGTCGCGCGTGGCGATTCGACCGGCAGCGTGCTGCCCAGCTGCGCTGGGCGGCCGAAATATGAGTTCGGTTATTCGCTGAAAAGCAAGTCTAACTAGGCAGAAATTCCTTCGCAGACAATGCGATTACGGTCACACTGAACGAAACTCTTGCTTTGGACTTGACTTGTCCTAACTGTGACGTTCGGCGGCAATAGCCGAACGGGACGGTGGCCGTAAGTGGGTTTCGACATGGCGGAAAAAAATTCGCGCAGCGATTTCAACGTCAGCGCTGGCGAAGTGTCTTTTGTCGAATTTTGCTGCGGCTGCTACGGCCTTGCCCTCCCGAGTTTTACAGTCAAATGGGTTGTGGCCTCGTGATTTTCGCGGCGTACGGGACATCGGCTGCGCGCTGGCCAAGTCGTTGTCGTGCCCCACCCTGAGGACGATGCCCTCTGTCTGGACGCGGCGGTTGGACAGCTGGCCGCGTCGAGGTTACGCAGGTCAACCGTGCCAGATCACCGAGTGCGGCACGAACGCCGCCTGGGCGTTACCGGCATCGGCCAGATTTCTTCTGGTTGATTGCAACCCTACGCCGGGCATCGCTTTGCCCGTAAGTTGCGCGTGTGTTCTATGTGTGCAAACAGACGGCGCGGTCCACATGTAAACAAAGCTGGGCTCTTGGGGCCCGCTAATTACGAACGCGTAAAAATTATTACGAAAATTGGGGGACCGGATGATGCGAATGGACCGTCAGTGGTCTGGGCAGGCCCTATGAACGGCACGACCATCGCAAAGCCCATGAACGCGCTGGGCGAGTTCTTTATGCTCAGCGCCGAATCATTGGTGACGCTGGTGCGACGGCCGTGGGCTTGGCGCGAGATTCTTGAGCAGATTTGGTTTGTCGCCCGGGTTTCAATTTTCCCGACCATCATGCTGTCGATTCCGTACACAGTGCTCATCGTGTTCGTCCTCAACATCCTGCTCGTCGAGATCGGCGCCGGGGACCTTTCAGGTGCCGGTGCGGCGCTGGCGTCGGTAACTCAGGTCGGGCCGGTCGTTACCGCGATGGCCGTTGCCGGCGCCGGGTCGACCGCCATGTGCGCCGACCTGGGCGCCCGTACCATCCGCGAGGAAATCGACGCGATGAAGGTGATCGGCGTCAATCCGATTCAAGCTCTGGTGGTTCCGCGCATCATCGCCGCCACCTTCGTCGCGTTACTGCTTTACTCGGTGGTCGCCGTCACCGGATTGACGGGCAGCTACATCTTCGTGGTCTTCGTTCAGCACGTCACACCGGGCGCCTTCATTGCCGGGATGACACTGCTCACGGGACTTCCGCAGGTGGTGATTTCACTCATCAAGGCAACCCTTTTCGGATTGTCCGCCGGCCTGATCGCCTGCTACAAAGGCCTGTCGGTGGGCGGCGGCCCAACCGGTGTCGGGAATGCCGTGAACGAGACCGTGGTGTTCTCATTCATGGCCTTGTTCTTCATCAACATCGTGATCACCGCGCTCGGAGTAAAGGTGACCGCTAAATGAGCGAAGCAGCGCGCGAGCCGTTGTGGTTCGTCACTCTTGGCCCCAGGCTGGTGGCTTCCACCCGAAAGCTGGGCGAACAGACCGAGTTCTACGGGAAATCGTTGGCCTCCACCGGTGATGCGGTACGACGCTACCCGGGAGAACTGCTGCGGCTGATCGCCGAGATGGGTATGGGCACGGGTGCGCTGGCGGTGATCGGGGGCACCGTAGGCATCATTGGCTTCCTCACTCTGACCACCGGTGCCCTAGTCGCGGTACAGGGGTACGACACCTTGTCCAACGTCGGAGTCGAGGCGCTGACTGGTTTTCTGTCGGCGTTCTTCAACGTCCGCATGATCGCGCCGTGCACGGCCGGGGTGGCATTGGCCGCCACGATCGGTGCCGGTGCGACGGCACAGCTGGGCGCGATGCGCATCAACGAGGAGATCGACGCGCTCGAAGTCATGGGTATCCGTTCGGTCACCTATCTGGCGTCGACACGGATTATCGCCGGCGTCCTGGTCGTCATCCCGCTCTACGCCGTCGCCGTGCTGATGTCGTTCTTCGCGTCCAAGTTCGGCACGTTATACATCTACGGCCAGTCACGTGGCGTATACGAGCATTACTTCTCCACGTTTTTGCGTCCCACGGATTTGTTGTGGTCGTTTTTGGCGGTGCTGGCGATGGCGACGGGTGTGATGGTCGTGCACACCTACTACGGTTTCACCGCGACAGGTGGTCCCGCCGGCGTGGGGGAGGCTGTCGGTCGTTCGGTGCGGTCATCGATGATCGTCACGGCCTTCGTGGCCCTGATGATTTCGCTGTCCGTCTACGGGCAGTCCGGCAACTTCAACCTGTCGGGATAACCGTATGAGCAACCACAGCAGCAGCGGACCCCGCAGGAGAAATAGAGTCCGCACGAGCAAGATCGACCCGATCTGGTGGGCGCCGACGTTGTTCGTCCTGGTTGCCGGTCTGGTCGCACTGACCGCGGGGGCGTTCTCCGGCAAATTCCAAGCATTCATCCCGCTCACGCTGGTGTCGGACAGGGCGGGACTGGTGATGGAACCCGGCGCCAAGGTGAAGTTTCGCGGTGTGCAGGTCGGCCAGGTCGCTTCGATTGGCACCGATGTGAAAGCGGCTCAGCTGCAGCTGAAGATGGACCCAGGCCCATTCAAATATCTGCCGAGCAACCTCGAGGCCGAGATCAAATCGACCACTGCGTTCGGATCCAAGTATGTCGACCTGATCGCGCCCGACCATCCCAGCCCCACAGGGCTGAAGCCCGGCGCGGTGCTGCACTCCCGCAATGTCACCGTCGAAGTCAACACGGTGTTCGAGAATCTGCAGTCGGTGGTCCAGGCCCTTGACCCGGCGAAGCTGAACGCGATCTTGTCGGCCTTCGCGCAATCATTGCGCGGCAAGGGCGATCGACTCGGGCAGGCGATCACCGATGCGAACAAGCTGCTGCTGACTGTCAACCCCCGGATGGGAACGATTGACAGGGACTGGCGGTTATTCGGCAAAACCACGGCCGCCTATTCCAATGCGGCGCAGGATATCCTGTCAATCCTTGACTCGGCAGCGACTACCAGCGCTACCCTCACCGAAAACCAGCGGTCGCTCGACACGCTGCTGTTGTCGGCGGTGGGTCTCAGCCAGACCGGCATCAACGTCATCGGCACCAACGAATCCAACATCGTGCGATCTATCAACCTGCTCGATCCGACCACAGCTCTGCTGAATAAATACTCACCGACCTTCACATGCTTTTTCCAGGGCGCGCAATGGTACGTGGACCACGGCGGCCGAGACGCATTGGGCGGCAACGGCTACTCGGTGATCCTTGACGCCTCACTGCTTTTCGGCGACGATCCGTACCGATACCCGAAACACCTTCCAAAGGTCAATGCGACAGGTGGTCCCGGGGGCAGGCCCAGCTGTGGCTCGCTGCCCGACCCGAGTGCTAACTTCCCAGTGCGTACGCTGGTCACCGACACCGGTTGGGGCGCCGCTCCGGACGAGATCCGCACCACTCCGTGGGTCGGCAATCCATGGTGGGCCAACTACTTCCCGACCACCAAGAACCCTCCCGAACTGCCGCGCTACTTCTACCGCGGGGGGCAGCCGCCACCATGAGAAGGAAGCTGTCTGGCGTCATCGCACGTGTCGCGCTGTTCACGGCGATCTGCCTGGTGTTCACGTTTGCGCTGATCGCGGTGTTCGGGCAATTGCGCTTCGAGGATCGAACCGGCTATCAAGCAGTTTTCACGAACATATCCGGTCTGAAGTCCGGCAACTTCGTCCGCATCGCCGGGGTTGAGGTCGGCAAGGTCGGCGACCTCACGCTGCAGCGCGACGGCACAGTCACCGTCGGCTTCGCAGTAGACAAAGGGCTTCGGCTCACCGAGGGCACCAAAGCCGTCGTGCGCTACGAAAACTTGATCGGTGACCGCTACCTCGCGCTCGAAGAGGGCCCCGGGCCCCCACGCCGGCTGCCGCCGGGCGCGACGATTCCGCTGGCACGAACGTCGCCCGCACTGGACATCGATGCGCTGATCGGGGGCTTCCGCCCGTTGTTCCGCGCGCTGGATCCCGATCAGGTCAACGCCCTGTCCGGTGAATTGCTGCGAATTTTCCAGGGACAAGGCGGCACCCTCGCTTCAGTGCTGGCGCAGACCTCGATGCTGACCTCGACCCTGGCCGGGCGCAGCGAGCTGATCGGTGAGCTGATCACCAACTTGAACACCGTGCTGCATACCTTCGGCACGCGCGACCACGAGTTCTCGGACGGCTTGGACAAGCTATCCCAGCTCGTGGACGGCTTGGCGCAGCGTAAGACTGACATCTCCACCGGGCTGGCCTACATCAACGCAGCCGCCGGCTCGGTCGCCGATCTGCTTGTCCAGGCACGCCAGCCGATCAAGGACGTGGTGCGCGAGACCGACCGCATGTCTGGGCAGGTGCTGTCCGACCGCGACTATTTCGACGGACTGCTCAAGGACCTCCCCGACATCTATCAGGTCCTGGCCCGGCAGGGCATGAATGGCGACTACTTCGGCTTCTACTTCTGCGAAGTGTTGCTCAAGCTCAACGGCAAAGGGGGCAACCCGATTTTCGTCAAACTGTTGGGCCAGCCGAGCGGGCGGTGCACCCCGAAGTGAAGCTGCCCAAGATCAAACCGCTCCGCCAGCGCAGCCCCGTCTTGATAGGCATGATGGGTACCGTGATCGTGACCTGCGTGGTCACAGCCGCCTTCGAGTACGACAAGCTGCCATTTATCAAGAACACGAATGACTATTCCGCTTATTTTTCTGAAGCCGGTGGCATCAAACCCGGTAGTACGGTTCGGGTTTCGGGCATGGGTGTCGGCAGGGTCTCAGACGTCCGCCTGGAGGGCACTAAAGTCTGGGTTGGGTTCACCGTCCGCAAGAGCATCCAACTGGGCGACCGCACCGAAGCGGCGATCAAGACAGAGACAATACTGGGCAGCAAGATGCTTGAGCTCACGTCGCGCGGCGACGGGAAGCTGACGGGCACCATTCCGCTGGAACGTACCACCTCGCCGTATGACCTTCCCGACGCGCTGGGCGACCTGACAACCACGATCAGTGGTCTGGATACCACCCAACTCTCCTCGGCACTAACGACATTGGCTAACACCTTTAAGGAAACACCGCCGGATCTTAGACCTGCACTGCAGGGCGTGGCCCGGTTCTCGGAGACCCTCAACGGCCGCGACGCGCAGCTTCGCAGCCTGTTGGGAAACGCCAACAAGGTCTCGGGGGTACTGGGCCGGCGCAGCCAACAGATCGCCAGCCTGGTAGGGGACTCCAACGCGCTGCTGGCAGCGCTGCTGGACGAACGAGATTCACTCGACGCGCTGATGAACAACCTCACTGCGGTTTCGCACCAGATTTCGGGACTGGTCAATGACAACCGGACTCAACTCAAGCCGGCCCTCGACAAGCTCAACGGGGTGCTCGAGGTCCTCGACAACCGCAAAGAAGATATCCAGAGAACCCTGCCCAAGTTCAAACGATATGCGATGTCGTTTGGCGAATGCCTAGGTTCTGGGCCATTTTTTAAGGCCTACGTAGCCAACCTGATTCCCGGCCAGATCGGTGGTCCGGTTATCGACGCGGACATGTATGACCGGTTTTTGGACCCCAACCAGAAGTTGCCTTCGGAGGCGGTAGACCCACCAACCGGATCTCCACCGGTCCCGCCGGAGAACGCACCGGTCCCGCTCTGGTCCCAACCGCCCTCACCCCCGCCCTCGACACCACCTATTCGGACCATCCCCCCGCCCTCGCCCCACGACTTCGACGGGCCGTGAACATGAGTCGGGGCACCCTTCGAAGAGTGACCGCCATCAGCCTGGTCCTGACCCTGGCCGTGGCTTCGTTTCTGGTCGGCAAGAAACTATGGAAGGATGTCGAAAAGAACACCTACTCAGCGTATTTCGCGGAGGCCAACGGCCTGTTCATAGGCGACGAGATCAGGATCCTCGGCGTCGCCGTCGGCGTGGTGGACAAGATCGAGCCGCAGCCCACCGGCTCCAAGGTGACATTCTCCGTCGACAGGCAGTATCCAATCCCGGCCGATGCTCGCGCTGCAATCCTGTCGCCGTCGCTGGTGACTTCTCGGGCAATCCAACTCGTCCCGGTCTACTCCGGCGGGCCCAAACTAAGCCCCGGCGCGTCGATCCCGCTGAACCGCACCGCGGTGCCCGTTGAGTGGGACGACTTCCGCAAGCAGCTGGAAAAGCTGACCGACGCGCTGCAGCCCACAGCTCCGGGCGGCGTGAACTCGGTCGGCGAATTCATCAACTCGGCCGCGGACAACCTGCGTGGCCAGGGAGACACCGCTCGCGACACCGTAATCAAGCTGTCCCAAGCAATTTCAGCACTCGGTGATCACGCCGACGACATCTTCAGCACGGTGCGCAATCTGCAGCTGCTGGTGTCGGCATTGTACTCGAGCAGCGATCTGCTGGCCTCGTTCAACCAGAACCTGGCCAGCGTGACGACGGTGCTATCGAACACACCCAACGAAGTCGCCAACGCGGTGAAGAGCCTGGATCAGGCCCTGGCAGATGTGCGCGACTTTCTCGCGGATAACCGGGAAGCAATCGGTGTCACGTTCGACCGGCTGGGTTCGATCACGACTGCGATCAACGACAGCCGTGGTGATATCAAACAGATCCTGCATATCGCCCCGACGGTGATCCAGAACTTCCTGAACATCTACCAGCCGGCGCAGAGCGCGATGACCGGCATCATAGCGTTGAACAACTTCGCCGACATCCCGCAGTTTATCTGCAGCTCGATCGAGGCGGCTTCTCGGGCGCGCCTCGCCCGAGTTTCCAAGCTGTGCCTGCAGTACATCAATCCGATCATCAAAAACCGCATCTACAACTACATACCGGTGGGGATCAACCCGTTCGTCGGGACTCAGGCTCGGCCGAGCGAGATCACCTACAGCGAGGACTGGCTTCGGCCTGGCTACACGCCCCCGCCGCCGCCTGACGCGACCCCACCACCGGATGCGACGCCGCCGCCGCCCGCCGATCAGCCGCCACCTGCCGACGCGCCGCCGCCGAACACAACGATCAGCTCGACCCAAGTACTGCAGAACCTGATGCTTCCGACGGGCCCATCATGAGACGCGCGATAGCTGCGGCGCTCTGCGTTGCGTCCATTGCCGCGCTTCCGGCGTGTGGATGGCGCGGCTTGAATTCGTTCACCCTGCCCGGTACCGCCGGTGGGGGGCCGGGCTCCTACACGATCCAGGCGCAACTGCCCGACGTCGTGACCATTCAGGAAAACACCCGTGTTCGGGTTGACGACGTCAACGTCGGCAACGTCACCAAGATCGAGCTCCAAGACTGGCACGCGCTAGTCACCATGCGCATCAACGGCGATGTCCGCCTGCCGGCCAATTCGACCGCCAAGCTCGGGCAGACCAGCCTTCTCGGCTCGATGCACATCGAACTCGCGCCACCCAAGGAGGAGCCGCCGGTCGGCCAACTCAAAAACGGGTCGGTCATCCCGTTGTCGCACGCGAGCATGTATCCGACCACCGAGCAGACTCTGGCCTCGGTGTCAATCCTGCTCAACGGCGGCGGAATTGCGCAGTTGCAGGAAATCAATCAGGCGATCGCCAAAGCATTCGCCGGCCGCGAAAACGACATGCGCAGTCTGCTCGGCCAGCTGGACGAGTTCATCCGCGGCACGAACGCCCAGACCGACGACATCATTGCTGCCGCCGAGAATCTCAACTCGCTGGCAGGCCAGGTCGCCGCCAAAGATCCGGTCGTCGACAAGGCATTGATGACCGTGCCCAAAGCGCTGGAGGTATTAGCTGAAGAGCGCACCAAGATCTCCGATGCGATCGATCAGCTCGGCAAGTTCGGCGCGATCGCGGCCGATACCATCCACCAGAGCAAGGAATCTCTGGTGAGCAACCTGCGCAACATCGCGCCGGTGCTGCGGTCACTCGCCGACGCCGGGCCGGCGCTCACCAGGGGCCTGGACGGCATAGCGGCCTACCCCTGGCCGGCCTCCACCGCGAGGAATTGGTTCCGCGGCGACTACGCCAACCTCACCCTGGTCGTCGATTTGACGTTGAGCCGCATAGACACCGGGATCTTCACCGGTTCACGGTGGGAAGGTAACCTCACCCAACTCGAACTGCTGTGGGGACGCACAATCGGCATGCAGCCGAGCCCGGCCACGGCGGGCAACCCACTGACGTTTCCGTACCACAACGGGGGATACTGAATGCTGCGCCTAAGCCGCCGGACGTGGATCCAGTTGTCGATCTTGACTCTGGTGACGGTAGTTTCTTGTGGCGCAATGGCGTTCAACTTCATGAAGCTGCCCGCGACGCTGTTCGGGATCGGGGAGTACAACGTCACGGTCGAACTGCCCCAGTCGGGCGGGCTCTACCAGACCTCGGTCGTCACCTATCGCGGCACCGACGTGGGTCAGGTCAAGTCGATCGATGTCACCGCTACCGGGGTGCGTGCGGTGCTCGCCTTGAGATCCGGGGTCAAGGTGCCCTCCGACGTCCAGGCGTCGGTGCACAGCCGCTCGGCGATCGGCGAGCAATACATCGAACTGACCCCACAGCCTGGGAAGGACGGAGAACATTTCCGGCCGCTGCGCGCCGGCGACGTCATTCCCGCGGGCCATGTCGATGTGCCTGTCGACGTCGGACACCTGCTCGACATGACCAACCGTGCGCTGCAGGCGATTCCGCGTGACAACTTGCATACGGTGATCGACGAAGCCAACCGGGCGGTCGGTGGCCTCGGGCCCGAGTTGTCTCGGATCGTCGACGGGTCGACTGCACTGGCCATTGCGGGAGGCCGCACCGTCGACCCGCTTGCCGCCCTGATCGACCAATCCCCTGCGGTGCTGAACTCCCAGGTCCAAACATCGGACGCGATTGCCACGTGGGCTAATCGAACCGCAGCCATCATGGCGCAGTTCAAGGCGCAGGATGCGGCGCTGCGAGATCTGCTGACGCAGGGCAGTTCCGGGCTGGAAGAAGGTCGCGCGCAGTTCGATCGGGTGGCGCCCGCGCTGCCAGTGCTGTTCGCCGACCTCGTGAGCCTCGGTGACATCGCCGTCGTCTATCGCCACGACATCGAACAACTTCTGGTGCTGTTCCCGCAAGGCATCGCGGCCATGGCAGCGATCGTCATGCCGAGCTCTAACACCAAACAGGAGTACAAGGGCGCCCAGTTGGACTTCAACCTCAACCTCAACTTACCGCCGCCGTGCACGACCGGGTATCTGCCGCCAACTCAGCGCCGCTCACCGGCCAGCGTCGACGCTCCGGACCGCCCGGCGGCAGACCTGTATTGCCGAGTGCCGCAAGACTCGGAGTTCAATGTCCGTGGCGTGCGCAATATTCCGTGCGAGACCAAGCCCTGGAAGCGTGCCCCCACGGTCGAGCTGTGTGAAAGCGACGAGGAGTACGTGCCGCTCAACGACGGCTACAACTGGAAGGGCGACCCCAACGCCACCACAAGCGGCCAGGGCGTGCCGGAGTATCCGCCGGGACAAGATCCGCGACTACCACCGCCACGGGGCACCGCGCCAGCGCCACCGCAGGCGCCGCTTGCCGTTGCGACCTATGACCCGGCCACCGGTGACTACATAGGCCCCGATGGACACCGCTACACCGAGTCCGACTTGGCCCACCCGCGTGCCAAAAACTGGCAGTCGCTGCTAGTGCCGCCACCGTAAGCATTTTCGACCCAGTACCGAACTGGGAGCAGCAGGGTGCACGGACCCCATCGTTCCCAGAGTGTGAAGGAGCAATATGGCCGACGAGCCTGATACCCCTGATACCGATGAAAAAGTCAGCGAGTCAACGGCAGCCGATGTCGAAGACCGCGACCACCTAGACGACGTCGATGAGGTCGCTGACGTCGATGAGGTCGCTGAGGTCGACGAGACCGACGAGGACGAAAGCCAATCCAAAGGCCGGCTCGCCCGCTGGCGGCACCGGGCCACCCGTCGGCGGCTTTCGCGCGTCGGATCGGCGTTGGTGGCCAGCGCCGTAATCGTGGCGATACTGACCGGATTGGCTGGCTGGCTTGGATACCGCGCCTACCAAAACCATCAGGCCCAGGCCCAGCGCGATCTATTCGTTCAGGTTGCTCGCCAGGGCGCAGTGAACCTCACAACGATCAACTACACGGAGGTCGACGCCGACGTGCAGCGGATCCTCGATTTAGCCACCGGGGCTTTCCGTGACGATTTTGAGCAACGGTCTAAGCCGTTCATCGAGGTGGTCAAGGCAGCGCAGTCGAAATCAGAAGGCACGGTCACCGACGCCGGCCTGGAATCCCAGCGGGGCGACTCGGCTCAGGTGCTGGTGGCGGTCGCGGTGAAGTCGCGGACTGCTGGCGGCGAGGAGGCGCCGCGGGAATGGCGCATGCGAATTGAGGTTCGGTCGGTCGGCGACGACGCCAAGGTGTCCAACGTGGTGTTCGTGCCATGACGACACTCAGCGACAACACCGAAACCGCCGCCACTGCCACGCGCGACAAGGAGATAGTCATTGCTAACGCAGAAGATTCGGCTGAGGCGATGTCGCAAGATATAGAGCCAACGGCCGAAGACCAGACGACACAAGAAGAATCGGAAACCGAGGTCGAGGCCGCGCTCGCTGATAAGCCCGATAACGAGCCCGATGATGAGCCCGACACCACGCGGAAATGGCGCCGGATCGTGTGGTCGGGTGTGCTCGCCTATGGTGTGTTGCCTGGATTTGGGTTGCTGCTGGCACTGACGGCGGGCTACTTCAAGTGGATAGACGGGTCGGGAAATGACGTTGCGTTGGCCCGCACCGAATCGGTACGGGTCGCCAGCGAAGACGCGGTCGCCTTGTTGTCGTACAAACCGGATTCCGTCGAAAAGGATCTTGGTGCGGCGCGTGAACGGCTGACCGGCGATTTCAAGGACGCGTACACTACGCTGACCCGTGAGGTCGTCATTCCCGGTGCAAAAGAAAAGCACATCTCGGCGGTGGCCAAAGTAAATGCGGCAGCATCGGTTTCGGCAACCGCCAACCACGCCGTGGTCCTGTTGTTCGTCGACCAAACCGTGACCATTGGCGAAGGCGCTCCAACGGATACCCAGCCCGTCGTTCGGGTGACTCTGGACAAGGTCAATGGCCGATGGCTGGTTTCGCATTTCGACCCGGTGTGATTTGAGGGGGTGACATGTTCGCACGGATACGCCGTGGCGCCCGCGTGCTGCCCGTTGCCGTGATTCTGTCGTGGACAGGAGCGTTGGCGCCCCCCACCGCACATGCCGACAATAAGCGGCTCAACAGCGCTGTCGTCTCCGCCGTCTATACCCTCCAGCACCAGGCGGGCTGCACGAATGACGTCATCAGGGACAACGCGCTAACGCTGGCCGCCGAGTGGCACGCCGAGGACATGATCAACAACCGAAACATCAACGACGACACCGGATCCGACGGTTCGAGCCCGCAGGACCGCGCCAACGCCGCCGGCTTCCGCGGCAAAGCCGCCGAGACTGTGGCGATCAACCCTGCAATCGCAATCAGCAGCCTGGAACTGGTCAACCAGTGGTACTACAACCCCGACGACATGGCGATCATCCGCGACTGTGCCAACACCGCTATAGGGGTGTGGTCGGACAACAGCCTGGACCGCACCGTTGTCGTTGCCGTTTACGGGCAGCCAGCCCCGCGTAACCGTTGATACGGCCCTGAGGAGGAAGACCAATGATCTTCACGCAGCACTATCTGGGCTGTTTGTCGCACGCTTCCTATCTGATCGGGGATGACACCACGGGCCGCGCTGTCGTGGTCGACCCACGCCGCGATATCGATGACTACATCGGTGAAGCGGCTGAGCGTGGGCTGCGTATCGAACGGGTCATCGAGACGCATATCCACGCCGACTTCTTGAGCGGTCACTTGGAGCTGGCGGCCGCCACTGGGGCGCTGATCTCCTTCGGCGAAGGCGCCGATGTCGAGTTCCCGATCGAGCCGTTGCGGGACGGCCAGCGGATCTCGCTGGGAGAAGTTACTCTCGAGGTTCTCGCGACACCCGGTCACACTCCCGAGTCGATCTGCGTCGTGGTCTACGAGCACGCCGACGACGAGGTGCCCTATGGCGTGCTCACCGGTGACACGCTGTTCGTCGGTGACGTGGGGCGCCCAGATCTTTTCGTGACCTCCGGCCTCTCGGCGGATGCGCTCGCTGCGACGCTTTATGGGTCGTTGCACGGCAAACTCCTGAAGCTGCCCGATACCACGCGAGTGTTTCCCGCGCACGGCGCCGGATCGACGTGCGGCAAGCAGCTATCGAGTGAGACCAGTTCGACGATCGGCGAGCAGCGGCAGACCAACTATGCGCTACAGACGATCGATGTGGACCAGTTTGTTGCCACGGTTACCGAGGGGCAACCGGTGCGGCCGCGCTACTTCGAGTTCGCGGCGCACCGCAATCGCCAGCTGCGCCCGCTCCTCGACGAAAATCCACCGTCCTTGCTGGATATCGACGACGTGTGCGAACATGCCCAGGCGGGGGCCATCCTCCTGGACAGCCGCGAGCCGGTCGATTATGCGTGCCGGCACTTGCGCGGTGCGGTCAACGTTGGCCTGCAGGGACGCTTCGCCGAGTGGGCCGGCAATGTGTTATCACCGGACCGCGACATCGTGCTGGTCGGCGATGTCGCGCTGGCGCGTGAATCCAAGATCCGCCTGTCCCGTGTGGGCTTCGATCGCGTCGTAGGCCAATTACGCGACCTCGCAGGGGTTTTCGCACAGCGACCAGATCTCGTTGAGGCGACTTCACGGTTGACCATCGAGCAGCTCGCCGAATTGCGCGGCTTGGAGCCCGGCCTGCAACTCGTGGACGTGCGCAGCCCGCAGGAGGCGGCGGCCGGTACCATACCCGGTGCGCGCGAAATCCCGCTGCCGGCTTTGATGGATTCGTTGTCAGGTCTCGATCGGACGGCCCCGGTGGTCGTCTACTGCGCCAGCGGCTACCGCTCCATGGTGGCTGCGAGCGTGCTGCGGGCCTCGGGCTTCGACGACGTGTCGGACGTGATTGGAGGATTTGGGGCCTGGCAGAGTGCTGGTCTGCCTTCATCGTGTCGCGCCGAAGCCGACATCGTCGATGACACACCGCAGATCGGCCCCCGAGCCGCCAAAGCATTAGTCGACGGTGGGGCACTGCTGCTTGACGTGCGTGAGCCCGATGAGTGGTGTATCGAGCACGCGCCGACCGCGAAACTGCTGCCGGTCGGTCGCGTGCTTGCCCAACAAGATGAATTGCCTCGCGACCGCCGGATTGTGGTGATATGCAGGTCGGGTGGGCGCTCCGCGGCGGTGGCTGGGTCGCTTCGCCGGTCGGGCTTCGACGCCGTCAACCTGGCGGGCGGCATGTGCGCGTGGGCGGCCGCCGGATTGCCGGTCGTCAGGCATGGTGGGGACTCCGGTCTTGTTGTGCACCGGGAAGAGCCGCTGAACTGTGAGACCTCGCTTCGCGCGCTGATCGGCGGTGTCGTGATGCCGGCTGCGCACTTTTACGTCCGCAACCATTTCACGACGCCGGTGCTGGATCCGGAGCTGTACGAGTTGACGGTCACTGGCCGGGTTGAGCAGCCGTTGCGCTTTCGCTTGCGTGATCTGCGCAACATGCCGTCACAGTCGCTCGTCGCCACGCTGGAATGCGCCGGCAACGGCCGGGCTCATTTCGACCCACCAGTCGCCGGTGAGCAGTGGCATTTTGGAGCAGCGAGCACCGCCGAATGGACGGGTGTGCCGCTGGTGGAAGTCCTGGACCGGGCAGGCCTGGCGGCCGGCGCCCACGATGTCGTGTTCCGTGGTGCCGATGCGGGATTGGTCGATGGCGCAACGGCACCCGTGCGGTTCGAGCGTGCCCTGTCGGTGGACGACGCGGTCAGCTCAGGTGCGCTCGTCGCGTACGCGATGAACGGTGAAGAACTGCCGCTGCAGCACGGCCGTCCCGTGCGGCTGATCGTGCCGGGCTGGTATTCGGTGGCGTCGGTCAAGTGGCTGACCGAGATCGAGGTGATCGGCCATCCATTCGAGGCCTTTTTCCAAACACAGCGGTACATGTACGAATGGGAGCGTGACGGTGCCGTCGTCCGCGAGCCCGTCCGCTTACAGCGCGTCCGCGCATTGATCGCCGAGCCCACCGAAGGTGCATCGGTGCCAGCCGGTGACCTTGTAGTACGCGGTGTCGCCTGGTCGGGCGCGGCGCCAATCGAACGGGTCGACGTCTCCATTGGCGAAGGTCCATGGCAGCCCGCACGACTTATCGGTGAACGCCGCCGACACAGCTGGCAGTGGTGGGAGTTGTTGACGCACTGCGACGTTCGTGGAGCCAGCACCGTGCGGGCACGGGCAACCGACCTGGCTGGCCGCACCCAGCCCGAGCAACCCGAATGGAATCGTCTTGGGTACGGTAGCAACGCAATCCAGACGATTTCGATTGTGGTCGAGTGACTCTGCGGGCGTGCACTGCAGGCGCAGAGCGCGTTTCAATGCTTAGTCATACTTTGGGCGTGGCGATTGCCTAGATAGAACGGGTCCTGCAGCAGCTGTTCGTAATCGGTGCCGACATCAAGTGACACCGCGATGCAGCGGCGGGGATCGATGCCGCCGCGGGCGGCGTAGAGCGCCACCTTGCCGACGGCGGGCAGCCGCAGGTTCGCTATCGACTGGACTTGGACTCGGACGCGTGCGGGTTGAGGTGCCCCTGGTCGGCCGCGACGTCGCAGGCGCACAGCTGTGCGCCGTCGCGCAACCATCGCCACAGCTGGGTCCCGCGCTTGCGCATCAGGTGCTGCACGTAGACCTTGTCAAGCTGCTCCCGGGAGAACACCAAGTCCAGGTCGATGGGTAACCCTGCCCAGTCGACTTGGTCACGCGCCGGCGCCTGCTCACCAAGTGAGTTGTCACCTGCAGCGCCATGCCGCAGCCGACACTGCAATGGGCAGACAATAGTGTTCACGGCGTCCCTATCGGACCCATCACACTCCCGAGCCACGCGCACGTCCCTACCTCGAGTGCGAAACCACGTCTTAGGTGAATGGTGCGGCAAAAATGTTTCAGCAGCGGGTGTGCGACGTTTCCGCCGCATTACAGGTTCCGCGGAAGCCACAAGATGGCGCTAGTACACGTCGCGGTGGTAGCGCTTGTCGGCGCTCAGCGATTGAATGTAGGCCTTCGCCGCGTCCGGATCGAGGTTGCCGTGTTCGGCCGCGATTTCACAAAGCGCGCGATCGACGTCTTTAGCCATCGGGCCGGCGTTACCGCAAACGTACAGTTGTGCTCCATCCTGCAGCCAACGCCACAGCTGGGCTCCACGCTGACGCATCAGGTGCTGCACGTAGACCTTGTCGCGCTGATCCCGGGAGAACGCCAGGTCCAGCTCGGTGAGGAAGCCGTCGGCACGCATCGCCTCGAGCTCGCCGCGGTAGTAATAATCGGTGGCGGCGTACTGCTCGCCGAAGAACAGCCAGTTGGGTCGGTGTGGCCGAGCGCGCGACGCTCCTGCAGGAAGCCGCGGAAGGGCGCGATCCCGGTTCCGGGGCCGATCATGATCATCGGCGTGCGTGAATCGCCCGGGGGCCGGAAATTGCTGGATGCCCACGTAGATTGCGATCTGCTCGCCGGGGGAGCGGTCCGCCAGATATGTCGAGCACACTCCGCGGCGCGGGACCCCTGGAAGTTGTAGCGCACCGGGGAGACTGTCAGGTGGACTTCTCGCGTGTTTTCTTTGGGGCTGGACGAGATCGAATACGGCTGCGGCTGAAGCGGTTTGAGCACCATCAGCCACTCGTCGACGGATGCGGTGACCGGCAGCTGAGCGAGCAGGTCAACGGACTGGCGGCCCCATGCCCAATCGGAAAGTGCGCGCTTGTTTTCCGGCTTCATCAACTCAGCGAGTTCGGTGTCGCCAGTACGCCGCTGCACGAACCGCAGCAGGTCCGGGCTGATGTGGGCGATCTCGAATCGCTCGGTGAGCGCGGAGCGCAACGACATCAAGCCATGGTCGGCGACTTCGACTGGGGTCTGGTCGTCCAGCCCGGTGACTGACAACCATTCGTCGACGAGCCGGTCGCTGTTGCGCGGCCACACCCCGAGCGCGTCACCGGCCTCATAGCTGACGGTTTCTTCAGGAAGACGAAAAACTAACTGCCGCAAGTCTTTTACCGATCGTGTCCGGCTGAGCGTGATATTGCGGACCATGCCGGTGATCAGCGGGCGCTTTTTGGTGTACGTGTGCGTTCCGGGCCGGCTAGCCGCGCGGGGCGGGGCCGCAGGTGTGGTCGGTGCCGCGGGTGCCAGTGCGCTGGCATCCTGGCCGACCGGCGCGAGTCTGCGGGTCAACCTCTGGATGACCTCGCCCAGCCACCCAGCCGCTGCGTCTTCGTAGTCGGGCTCGCAGTCGACCCGGTCGACAATGCGGGTCGCTCCCTGCTCGGCTAGGCGCTCGTCGAGTTTGCGTCCGTGACCGCAGAAGTCATCGTAGTTGGAGTCGCCCAGCGCGAGAACGGCGTAGCGGGTCTCAGTGAACTGTGGTGCGCTGTAGGCGGTTAGCGCCCGCCAGAGACCGGCACCGTTGTCCGGTGGCTCGCCGTCACCGGTGGTGCTGGTGATCAGCAATGGTTCCCGTGTTGTCGGCAACTCCGCCACCGCGAAGTCATCCATGCTATGCAACGCGACCGGCAGCTGCGCATGGCCCAATTGCGCGGCGACGTCAGCGGCAAGCTCTTCTGCATTCCCAGTCTGGGAGGCCCACAACACCATGATCGGTGCTCGTTCGGACGGTGCTTCGGCGTCGGGTGACACGAAGACCTCCAGAGTGAGTGGTGCGTTCCTAGACAGCTCGCACTTCACTCGGAGGTCTTCGTCATGTCACCACGCCACGCCGTCCCCAACCTCTGTAGTCAGGACAACTAGGGCTCCGACCAAACAGATGGGACATTCACGGTCTTCGCTAAGCTCCCCGTGTGCGTCGTCAGCTGGTCGTGATCCTGCTGATTCTGCTGGCCTCAGGTTGCGGCTGGAAGCCGCCGACGCCGCCGCCGACGCAACCGGACACCTGCAAGGACTCCGACGGGCCGACGGCCGACACGGTACGGCAGGCCATCGCCTCGGTTCCGATCACGATCCCGGGTACGCCCTGGGTCGAAATCGCACGGGGACATACCAGAAAATGCCGTCTGTACTGGGTGCAGATCATCCCGACCATCGCTAGCGAGTCGACTCCGCAGCAGCTGCTGTTCTTCGACCACAACACCCCGCTGGGCACACCCACCCCGAACCCGAAGCCGTACATAACAGTGCTGCCGCCCTCTGACGACACCATCACGGTTCAGTACCAATGGCAGGTCGGCAACGATAAGCCGTGCTGTCCCACCGGCATCGGCACGGTGAAGTTCCAGATCGGATCAAACGGCAAACTGCGGGCGCTCGGCAAGATCCCGAATCAATAGCCTTCCTCCACTAGCCGATTCCAGGCCGAAATACAACGCTGTCCACCTTCAGAAGACGACGCGCTTCTATCGGTTTCGGCTGGCTTTCCGATCGATCCTGCGCATCAAATCGTCAACAACAACCAGCACCATATGCCAGATCTTCACAGCGTTTATTCAGCACACTCCTAGCACGGGATACGCCGATTGCTCGGAAAGCCCTGGCATCCTAGGGACCAGCGCCGATAACCACGCGGCCAGCAGTGCCGCCAACGTGATCGCGCCCGCTGACTGGAACGTACAAAGGGGGTACAACGTGGGACGTAGAGCAACCCCTGCCGCGGGTTATTGAGTCCATACCGCGGTCCGGCCACGATCGAACGCCCGACCCACTGTCGCTGAGGGTGACTCGAAGATCAACGTCCACGAACAATCGGCGTGAAAGGCAAGGATTCGATGGGACGCGCACGACACATATCGCATTGGGACCCTGAGGATCTGGTGGCTTGGGAGGCCGGTAACAAGGTCATCGCCCGGCGCAATCTGATCTTTTCGATCGTGACCATGCACGTCGGTTTCTCGATCTGGGCTCTTTGGTCGGTGATGGTGCTGTTCATGCCGCAGTCCGTCTACGGCTTTCCGGCCGGCGACAGGCTATTGCTAGGCGCAACCGCGACACTGGTCGGCGCTTGCGTGCGCATCCCCTACGTGATGGCCATCGCCAGGTTCGGTGGCCGCAACTGGTCGACATTCTCGTCGCTGGTGCTGCTGATCCCCACCGTCGGGGCCCTCGTGTTACTAGCCAACCCCGGTCTGCCGTTGTGGCCGTATCTGGTATGCGCCGCGCTGAGTGGATTGGGCGGCGGCAATTACGCCGCATCGCTGGCCAACGTCGAAGCCTTCTACCCGCAGCGGCGTAAGGGCTTGGCGCTGGGGCTGACCGGCGGAATCGGCAACCTGGGGGTGGCGGCGATCCAGGCGGTCGGACTGTTGGTGCTGGCGACCGCCGGCCATGAGGCGCCGTACTGGGTGTGCGCGGTCTACCTGGTGCTGCTTGCCGTCGCCGGTGTCGGCGCGGCGCTGTTCATGGATAACCTCACCCACGTGATCGAGGTGGGCCACGTGCGATCCATTCTGTCGGTGCCCGATACGTGGGGAGTTTCGTTCCTCTACATGTGCGCCTCCGGGTCGTTCATTGGCTTCTCATTCGCCTTCGGCCAAGTGTTACAGCTCAACTTGTTGGCAGGCGGGCAAAGCACCGCGCAGGCATCGCTGCGCGCCGCCGAGATTGCCTTCGTCGGGCCGCTGCTGGGGTCGGCGGCGCGGATAGTCGGCGGCAAGTTGGGCGACCGCTTCGGTGGCGGCCGCGTCACCCTGGGCGTCGTGGCCGGCATGATCCTGGGCGCCGGGTTGCTGGTCGGTGTCGGCACCCACGACGACCTCAGCCGCGGTCCCGGCAGCCACACGACGGCTGTCACGATGATCGGCTACGTCATCGGCTTTATCGCGCTGTTTATCTTCTGTGGGATGGGCAAGGGGGCAGTGTTCAAGCTGATCCCATCGGTCTTCGAGGAGCGCAGTCGCGCGCTGAACGTCAGCGAAGCGCAGCGCCGCCACTGGTCGCGGATCATGTCGGCAGCGTTGATCGGGTTCGCCGGCTCGTTCGGTGCGCTGGGCGCAGTGGGGATCAACTTGGCTCTGCGGCAGTCCTATATGAGCAGCGGCACCGAAACGCCGGCATTCTGGGCCTTCCTGGTGTGCTACCTGTGCGCCGCGACTTTGACCTGGGTGCGGTACGTGCGGCCGCAGCACGCAGGTGTCGTGACACCGTCGCAACCGAACTGGCAGCCGGTAATTGTGGAGGAGCCGGTCAGGACGTGACTGCGTACGGCAGATTCTCCGGATGCAGCATCTCGGCGTAACGCAGCGGCTCCGGGATACCGAAACCGTCGACGAGCGTTTTCGCGTGCGGGCGCAGCGCGCGGCACCGATCGTTGATACCCCGGGTGACTGCCTTGGCTCGCTCAGTGGATAGGTACCGATGCTCGATATACCAGGCCTTGTCATCCTCGATCACCGACAACGCATACAGGTCGCAGACCACCTCCAGCAGCTGGCGGGCCTCCTCGTTTTCGCATGAGTCGATTCCGGCGACGAACGCTTCCAGCACCACCCGGTCGATGTGCGCACTCGCCGCGTGCAGCACATGGTCCTGCACGGCGTTGAAAGCGTCGAATGCAGACATCTCTTTGGATTTGGCCTGCAGCCTTCGCGCGACTGATGACAGCAGGTAATTCTCGCGCTCCTCGAACATGGTCACCTGAGTGCCACGGTTGAACAGGCTGCCCTCTTCTTCGCTGTCCTGCCGGGCGTCCACGATTGTCTGCATAATCGCTTCGGCTGCAGTGCGTTTCATCACCCGGTCACCAACAGTGTTGGCGGCGAAGCGCACCCATTCGACCGGGCTCATGCTGCGGATGTCGTCGGCGTAAGCCGTCAGCAGCTCCTTGGCCACCAATTGAGTCAGCACATTGTTGTCGCCCTCGAACGTGGTGAACACATCGGTGTCGCCGCGTAGTGCGATCAGCCGGTTCTCGGCCATATAGCCCGCACCGCCGCAGGCCTCACGGGCCTCCTGAATGGCTCGGGACGCGTGCCAAGTGTTGGCCGCCTTCAACCCGGCGGCACGAGCTTCCAATTCGCGCTGCTCCTCGGCATCGGGCGCGTCCGCAGTCTGAATATCGTGGCATTTACTGACTAGCTCGTTCTGGGCGAACTGTAGGGCGTATGACCTCGCGATTAACGGAAACAGTCGGCGCTGATGCACCAGGTAGTCCATGATCAGCACCTCGGTGTCCTCATCGGGTGCGCTGAATTGCCTGCGCTGCAACGCATATCGGGTGGCGATGTCTAGCGCGACGCGAGCGGCGGCGCCTGCGCTGCCGCCCACGGTAATCCGGCCGCGGACCAGTGTGCCCAGCATGGTGAAGAACCGGCGGTTGGGGTTCTCGATCGGCGAACTGTACGAGCCGTCCGGTGCGACGTCGCCGTACTTGTTCAGCAGGTTCACCCGTGGGACGCGGACGTGGTCGAACACGATGCGGCCATTGTCGACGCCGGGCAGGCCGCCCTTGTATTCGCAGTCCGACGTCGTCACCCCCGGGAGATCGTTGCCATCGTCGTCGCGGATCGGCACCATGAAGCAGTGCACGCCGTGGTTGACCGGCTTGCCGTCTTCGGTGGTGATCAGTTGCGCGAAAACCGCTGCCATGGTGGCGGTTAGGGCCGCACCGCCGATGTAGTCCTTGCGGGCCGTCGGGGTGGGGGAGTCGATGACGAACTCTTCGGTCTCGGCGTCGTAGGTCGCGGTGGTCTCGAGTGACTGAACGTCGCTGCCATGTCCGGTCTCGGTCATCGCGAAACAACCGCGCAACTCGAGGTTGATGATCTTCTTCACGTAGGCCTCGTGGTGGCGCTCGGTGCCCAGGTTCTCGACGGCACCGCCGAACAGCCCCCACTGCACTCCGGCCTTGACCATCAGCGACAGATCCGACATCGCGAGCATCTCGATCATCGTGATCGCCGCGCCGACGTCGCCGGTGCCGCCATGCTCTTTGCGGAAATTGTCCGCAGCGGCACCGAACGCGGCCATGATCCGCATTTGCTCGGCCACCTTGGTGCGGGCGATTACCGTGTTCGGCGTGTAGTGCGGGCGGAACAGCTCCTCGGTCAGCGTGTCCCGCATCTGGTTCTTCACGTCACGCCAACGCCCGTCCAACGCGTTGCGCAGATGTTCGGCAGTGCTTGTCGTGTCAGGCGCCATAACTCGACCGTAACCTCCGGCTCGCGTCGCGGGAACAACAACGCATGTCAATCCGTGGTGTCGGGGGTGTCATGATCGCACAATGCTCGTGAACTTCTAACAGAACGGGACTGCGATGCCGCAATATCTTGCCGCACTCATGATCGTGCTCCTGTTAGGCACCGTCCTGGGCAGAGTCTTGCTGCTGCGCAGAACCGGTACTCGGGCAATGCATTTCGGCGAACTCGACAAAACAGACTTCCTGATACCGCCGGTGGCGCTGTTCTACTTCTATACGGTGTTCGCCGCCGCCTTCGGTTGGCCCCTCATCAGCAGCCAGCGCTTCTTTCAATCCACGACCGTCGCCTGGCTGGGAGTGGCGCTGTGTCTGGTCGGCGTACTGATTCTGGTGCTCAGCTTGGTGTCATTTGGCAACAGCTTCCGGGTCGGCATCGATGTGGATCAACCCGGTCGGCTGGTGACGACGGGCATATTCGCGGTGAGCCGCAACCCGATCTATGTCGGCTTCTTTGCGTTCTTGGTCGGGCAGCTCTTGGTGTTTCCCAACTGGCTTCCGCTGGTCTACCTGATCGCCGCCACCTGGCTGTTCCACCGGCAAGTCTTACGGGAGGAGGAATTCATGCGGCAGCGGTATGGCCAGGAATACGCAGAGTACTGCCGCCACGTCAGGCGGTATGTGTAGCTGCTGCCGCGCGGCAGCTCACCCTGCCGCCCAATCTGGCTATGTCCGCGCAGCACACTGGGTTTGGCGACGCAGGACAACCCCATCGACAACATCGAAGGCATCACGCTGGGACCGAAACTGCCCGACGGCCGCCAATCGGTGGTGTTGGTCAGCGACAACAATTTCTCATCGAGTCAGGTCACTCAGTTCCTGCTGTTCGCGATGCAGTGATTGGTCACGGATTTCGGTTCTGGGCGCCCGCAGCCGGTACAGGGCCAAGCCGGCCCACGCCGCGCCGAACAGCACAAGCACGACCATGTCGAACATCCACCAGCCCACGTAGTGGGTCCACATCAGGGCATTGGCGGCCAGCGTGTCAACCCTATGCAGATCAACGGTCGACGCCGATGCCGCGAAGCCCCACTGAGCCGGGACGAACCAGGAGATCTGGTCGTAGCCCCACGTGCCCACCAGCGTTATCAGTCCCCCGGCGAATAGCGCCGATGCCAGGATCACCGGCACCAGCAGCGGTAGGACCTCTCGCAGGGACTTGCCCAGTGTGGACAGCGCCAGCCCGACGATCGCCGAGACGATCGCCGTGGCAGCCACGCTCACGTAGAGCTCGACATCGGGATTGCCAAGCAGCACGGCGCCGTGCGCGGGCCCGCCTTTGCCGACCACGACGATGGTGCACAAAATCGCCGTCAGGATGGCCGCGGCCACGGTGAAGACGATGATCTTGCCCACTAGGTAGGCCGACGTCGACAGCCCGACAGCCTGCTCACGTCGGAAGACGCGGCGCTCCGCAACCAGGTCGCCGATGGTCAGCGCGGTGCCCATGATCACTGCGCCGATGTTGAGCGCGGCCAGGATCTCGACGGCTTCATGCAGGTTGGGGCTGGTCGGGTCGGGCCGGTCCAGGCCGGAATTACCGGGAATTAGCAGCGTCAGCGCCCCCAACGCGAACGGCAGCACCGCCAACAAGGCGAAGTAGACGTGGTCGCCGAAGAGCAGGCGAACCTGGCGACGGATCACCAACCCGATTTGCCGCATCAGGGTGAGGTCGGTGGGGGGCGGCCACGGCGCAGCGACTTCTGGCGGTGCTGGCCGAGCCGACGTTTGTTGCCGGGCACGAAACGCGCGGTGAGCACGGTCGGGATCGGCGCTCACCTGCGCGAGGACTTTCGACCAGTCGGCGGTGCCCATCGAGGGCTCGATCTGCAGGGGCGTCCCGGCAAAAGCCATGGTGCCGGCAGGGGTGAGCAGCACTACTTGGTCGCACATATTGAGGTGGATCAGCGATGTCTGTGATGTCATAGCCACCACGACGGCGCAGCCGATGTCGGCCTGACGTCGCAGCACAGCCATCACGTGACCTGCCCGTGCCACGTCCAGCCCGGCGCTCGGCTCGTCAACCACGAGCAGTGTCGGTCTGGTGATGAGTTCGATCGCCATCGATGCGCACCTTCGCAACTCCGGTGAGAGTTTGCTGATCCGGGTCGCGCGGTGCGACGTCAGCTCGAGCTCTTCGAGAACCTGGCTCACCACACGGTGGCGGTGCTCGGCCGAAGTGTCCGGCGGCAGCCGCAGTTCGGCGGCGTATCTCAACGCCTGTTCGACGGTGAGCTGTCGGTGTACGCGGTCGTCGCGCGGCACTATCCCGATTCGTGTGCGCATCGACTCGGGCTCGGCATGCACGTCGTGGCCGTCCACGGTGATTCGGCCAGAGCTGAGCTCCCTGGTGCCGGCGAGCAGCTCGAGGAGCGCGGAGTTGCGCGCGGGCGACCTTCCGATAACTGCGGTCAATGTACCCGGACGCGCTGTGAACGAGACATCCGTGAGCACCTCGCGCCCCTCGACGGTGAGTCCCACCCGGTACGCGGCCACCCCGCCGGTGCGCGCCCCGGGCTTGAGCGGCAACCGATGGGTGGGGTCCACTTCTTCGGAGCGGAACGAGGGGCGCGGGGCACGCAGTTTTCGCGTCGCTTCGCTCATCCGTTTGATTAGACCCCGGCCCTTTGACTGCTCATCGTCCGCAGCGGGCTGCGTCGCTGGCAGTGGTGCGGGCGGCTGGGCCGGCGGTGGTGCGGAAGGCGCTGCGGGCGGCCGTGTGGGTGGCACTGGTGGCGTGAACGGCCGGACCGGGGGCGGCACTGCCGGCTGGATGGGTCCGTCGACTGTCGGCGGTTGGCGTTGGGGTATCCGCATTCGCTGGGTGGCCCACTGCGTAGGGACCTGCTGGTTGGGGTTGCCGGGGGGGTTCGGCCGATTCGGCTGCGCCGCGACAGGCGTAGCTAACTGCGGGGCCGGCGGGGGCCGCAGGGGCGGCGGGTAGGCCGGGCGTCGAGGTGGACCGGGCGGTCGTCCGGGCGGGCCGGGTGGGGGGCCGATTTGGAAAACCAGCCGCGGACCTCGCTGCGGATCACCGATCGTGATCGCCTGCCCGTCGCGGATGTTGACCGTCGCAACCCGGGAGCCGTTGACGAAGATGCCATTGGGGCTCCTGTCGATGGCCACCCAATGGGTACCAGCGAACCGCAGCACAACATCCGGGCGAGGTGCCGGCGGTGGTGGGGCGACGTTCCCCAGCCGCTCGAGCGGGATGTCACACCCTCGGCCGTAGCCCACGATCACGTCGCGGCCCGGGGCGAAGACGTACCTCATCGATCCGACCCATACGGTCAACGGGGAGGCGAATGCCTCGGGCCGCATCACCGCCACCTTTCGTCACCGGTCAGACCGAATCAGATCAACCAAGCCTTGATTAAGTGTCTACCCGCTGACGGTGGTCTATCCACTAGGGATAGGCGCTGATCACAGTGAGTGACGGCGTGGTGCAGCTGCGGCATTGTCCAGCAAACGGCGCAACACCTCGACTGCATCCGCAAGCACCCGGCGGTCCTCCGGCTCGAGCTGGGCCAGTTGCGGTTCGATCGCAGCGGCGCGGTCGGCCCGGACCGCGGTCAGTTTGCGCATCCCCTCGGGCGTGATGCGGATTCGGACCGCCCGAGCATCGCCGGGGTCGACGGTTCGGCTAACCAGACCGGCGTCCTCGAGCCGCCGCACTTGCGTGGTCATCGTCGGTTGCGAACAGTGATCGACGGCGGCCAGGTCACCGATTCGGGCTTCTCCATGGGCTTCGATAGTCGCCAGCAGCCTGGCCTGCGCCGAAGGCAACGGCATCTGGACGCGCTGCGTGGCCAGCCGGTTGAGCCGCGCGACCACAGCGAGCAGATCTGCTCCCAGGCCCTGCTGGGGCTCGATGTTTGCGGTGTCGACGACTTTGTCCATGCACCCATCGTTGCATAGCTTTGCTATGCGAGACGAATCGCGGACACCTCGACATGAAAGCCCAGATAGCACAATGTGCTGCCGACACTTAGGCTCCGGGCCTGGCAGAATCGGTAAAGTGACCGCGCCTCGCCTTTGGCACCATCGGGGTGGATCGCTGCGGCCGGGCGAGTTGGCACAGGCTGCGGTCATGGGGGCACTGTGCGCGGTGATCGCAATCATCGCCGTAGTCGTCCCGTTCGCAGCGGGACTGGCCTTGCTGGGCACCGTGCCGACGGGGCTGCTGGCCTACCGTTACCGGCTCGCGCGTGCTGCTCGCCGCGACGGTTGCTGCCGGGATGATTGCCTTCCTGATCGCCGGGCTGGGCGGTTTCATGACGGTCATCCACTGCGTCTATATCGGTGGTTTGACGGGATTCGTCAAACGCAAGGGCCGGGGCGCACCAACGGTGATTGTCTCGTCCCTGATCGCCGGACTCGCGTTCGGTGCCGCGGTGGTCGGCGAGCTGACCGTGATGACCCGGCTGCGGCACCTGATCTTCGAGGTAATGACCGCGAACGTGGACGGCGTCGCTGCCTTCCTGGCTCGGGTGCATCTGCACGGGGTCGGCGCCGACTTGAAGCGGTACTTCGCCGATGGGCTGCATTACTGGCCGTGGCTGATGCTCGGCTATTACGGCGTCGGGATCATGATCGTGTCGTTGATCGGTTGGTGGGCGCTGTCCCGTCTGTTGCAGCGGATGCGCGGCCTTCCCGATGTGCACAAACTGGATGCTTGGGACGGTCGTAAAGGCGAGGAAGCCCCAGTCGGGCCGGTACCGGTGCGGTTGGACAAGGTGCGCTTCCGCTATCCCCACGCCAGCCAAGACGCGCTGCGCGAGGTCAGCCTGGACGTTCGGGTTGGCGAACACGTCGCGGTTACCGGAGCGAACGGCTCCGGGAAGACCACGTTGATGCTGGTCCTGGCCGGCCGGGAGCCGACGTCGGGTACCGTGCATCGCCCCGGCTCGGTGGGTTTGGGCAAGCTGGGCGGCACGGCGGTTGTCCTACAGCATGCGGAAAGCCAGGTCTTGGGCACGAGGGTCGCCGACGATGTGGTGTGGGGTTTGCCGCCGGGCACCGAGATCGATGTGAGCCGGTTACTGCGCGAGGTCGGCCTCGAGGCACTTGCCGAACGTGACACCGGAAGCTTGTCCGGCGGTGAGCTGCAGCGCCTTGCGCTCGCAGCGGCATTGGCCCGGGAGCCGGCGCTGCTCATCGCCGACGAGGTCACCACCATGGTTGATCAGCAGGGCCGGGATGCCCTGCTGGGCGTGCTGTCCGGTCTCACCAAACGTCACCGGACTGCCCTGGTGCACATCACGCACTACAACAACGAGGCCGCGTCCGCAGACCGCACGATCAACCTCAGCGACTCACCGGATAACTCCTGCATGGTCGAGACCGCTGCCGCGCCGGCATCGACTGTCGCGGTGGATCACAGCTCGTCCACGCCGGTGATCGAACTCGCGGGCGTCGGGCATGAATACGGCAGTGGCACACCGTGGGCCAAGACCGCCTTGCGCGATGTCAGCTTTGTGGTGGAGCAGGGAGACGGGGTCTTGATCCATGGCGGCAATGGCTCGGGTAAGTCGACGCTGGCGTGGATCATGGCCGGACTCACGATTCCCACCACCGGCTCATGCTTGTTGGATGGACGGCCCACCCATGAGCAGGTCGGCAAGGTGGCGTTGTCGTTCCAGGCGGCCAGGCTGCAGTTGATGCGCAGCCGCGTCGACCTGGAAGTGGCGTCGGCTGCAGGCTTTTCGCACCGCGACGAAGACCGCGTCGCCGCGGCGCTCGGCGTCGTCGGGCTGGATCCCGCGCTGGCCAAACGGCGCATCGACCAGCTCAGCGGTGGTCAGATGCGCCGCGTGGTGCTGGCTGGACTGCTGGCGCGTTCGCCGCGGGCGTTGATCCTCGACGAACCGTTGGCGGGGTTGGACGCCGCCAGCCAGCGTGGCCTGCTGCGGCTGCTGGAGGACTTGCGCCGTGAGCGGGGCCTGACGGTGGTGGTCATTTCGCATGACTTCGTCGGCCTGGAGGACGTTTGCCCACGCGTCCTGCATTTGCGCAATGGCATGCTGGAATCGCTGTCGACCACGGCGGGGGGTGTAGCGTGACCACAACCTCGGCCCCGGCACACGGTACGAACCGGCGCCCCTCTCGTCCGGTAGTGCTGCTTGTTCCGGTGCCCGGAACGTCGACAATCCACGATCTGTGGGCGGGCACTAAACTGCTGGTGGTTTTCGCTGTTTCGGTGCTGCTGACGTTCTACCCGGGGTGGGTGACGATCGGGTTGGTGGGGGCCCTGGTGCTGGCGGCGGCCCGGATCGCCCGCATTCCGCGCGGTGCACTGCCATCGATGCCGCGCTGGCTGTGGATCGCCCTCGCGTTGGGCGGTATGACTGCGGCGCTGGCCGGCGGTAGTCCGGTGATCTCGATGGGCGGGGTCAACATTGGACTCGGCGGAGCGTTGAACTTCTTGCGGATCACCACGCTGTCGGTCGTGCTACTCGGACTAGGGGCGATGGTGTCCTGGACCACCAATGTGGCCGAAATCGGTCCTGCGTTGGCGACTTTGGGCCGCCCGTTCAAAGTGTTGCGGATCCCGGTAGACGAATGGGCGGTAGCGTTAGCTCTTGCGCTGCGCGCCTTCCCGATGTTGATCGACGAATTCCAGGTGCTCTACGCGGCCCGTCGGCTGCGTCCCAAACAGATACCGCGGAGTCGCAAGGCCCGGCGCCGGCAGCAGGCCCGGGAGTTGATCGACCTGCTCGCTGCTGCCATCACCGTGACTCTGCGGCGCGGTGACGAGATGGGCGATGCGATCACCGCCCGTGGCGGCACCGGTCAACTCTCTGCCGCTCCGGCGCGGCCGAAACTGGCGGACTGGGTGGCACTCGCCATCACTACCGCGGCCGGTGGTGCCGCGGTGGCGATCGAGACGATGTTGCATCTTACCCATTAGGAGAGGCTCCGACCCTCCTTCGCGTGACAGCGGTGCCTTAGGTCTGGCGCGCCGCCTGAAGCAGACGGTCAATCCGCCTGTGCCCCTGCGTATTAGGGTCCCCGCCTACACCGCATCCAATTTCGAGGGACTGGTTGTCCGCGTGGACGATCCCACGGCAACCGGAGGCGCCGGGCACCTGTGGAAGCTGGTCCTTACCTTCGACGATCCGGGTACCTGGACCGAACCCGGAGTGCGTCACCTGGCGGCCAACGGGCTGGGCGGAGAGGCCTACCGGACGTCTCCGCTCGACGACCAGTGGGAGCTGTACGACCTGACCGCTGACCCGATCGAAGCCAGCAACCGATGGACGGATCCGGATCTGCATGACCTGCGCCAGCACCTGCGAATGCAGCTGAAACACGCCCGGGCCAGTTGCGTCCCCGAACGAAACCAACCGTGGCCCTATGCATTTCGCCAGCCGCCGAGCCCGTCCCCGTCCAGGCTGGCGCGCTGGTTCGTCAGGCGCTGACGGCGCGCTGACCGGCCGCTAGGGCCGCATGCGATCGATGAGGTCCGACAGCACGACGATGCTTTCGCTGCGTTCGATGTCAGCACTCGACCGGATGCGCTCAAGCGCCATCTCCAGATGCCGCATGTCGCGGGCCAGAACATGCAGGATCGCGTCGGACGTGCCGGTTACCGTCGCCGCGCTGACAACCTCGGGGATATCCACCCAAGCAGCTCGCAGCTCGTCGGGCGCAATCGTGCCGTGGCAGAACACCTGTACATAGGCCTCTGTGTTCCAGCCGAGCGCGTTGCGGTCGACGACAGTGGTGAAGCCTTTGATCACTCCGTTGTCGAGCATCCGGTCGACGCGACGCTTCACCGCCGGAGCGGACAAATTCACCTTCTGCCCGATTTCGGCGAAGGTGGCCCGCGCATTCTCGGTCAGCTCGGCGAGGATGCGCTCGTCGGTGTCATCCAGGCGGTCCATCGCCACTCCTCTCCGGTGGCGCACAATAAATCGCTATAGCAGGGAGTCTAACGCAATAAATCGACCATGGACACGCAAGAATCGTCGTTTGATTGTCCAACAGAGCCCAAATATCGTTGATTTATGACGGATTACTATGTCGCCGAGCCGGCGCCTGTCGCCGCACCCGCGTATGCGGCATGGCAAGACGCCGAGACCCCCAAACGCACCCGCACGCCCCGGATTCGCCGGTACGCGATGACCCCGCCGGCCTTCTTCGCTGTCGAGTACGTGATCAACCCGTGGATGGACGTCACTACACCTGTCGACGTCCACGTGGCGCAAGCGCAGTGGGAGGGTCTGTACCAGACCTACCTACGGCTGGGCCACCACGTGGATGTGGTCGAGCCCGTGGCCGGGCTGCCGGATATGGTCTACGCCGCGAATGGCGGGTTCATCGCGCACGACATTGCTATCGTCGCCAGGTTTCGATTCGCCGAGCGGGCTGGTGAGTCGCGGGCCTACACCCAGTGGATGTCTTCGCTTGGCTATCGGCCCGTGTCCACTCGTCACGTCAACGAGGGACAGGGCGACCTGCTGATGATCGGCGAAATGGTGTTGGCGGGGTATGGCTTTCGCACCGACCGGCGCGCGCACTCCGAAATCTCCGCGGCGCTGGGCGTGCCGGTCGTGTCGCTAGAGTTGGTGGACCCGCGTTTCTATCATCTGGACACCGCGCTGGCTGTTCTCGATGATCACACGATTGCGTTTTATCCGCCGGCGTTCAGCGCGGCAGCTCAGGACCAACTGCATGCGCTGTTTCCCGATGCTATCGGGGTGGGAAGCGCCGACGCGTACGTGCTGGGTCTCAACGCCGTCTCCGACGGCCTGCATGTCGTACTTCCCTCTGCCGCAATGGGTTTCGCCACTCAGCTGCGTGAAGCTGGCTTCGAGCCAGTCGGCGTGGATCTGTCCGAGCTGCTCAAGGGCGGCGGTTCCGTCAAGTGCTGCACATTGGAGGTGTTTCCATGACGATTCTCGACGCCCCGACTTCGGAAAGGGTCGCCGCGAACGGAACCGAGACCGCGATCACGTTAGTCGAAAGATATGCGGCGCATAACTATTCGCCGCTGCCCGTGGTGGCGGCAAGTGCCGATGGTGCGTGGATCACCGATGTCGACGGCCGGCGCTACCTGGATTGTCTGGCCGCCTACTCGGCGGTCAACTTCGGTCATCGCAACCCCGAGATCACTGCGGCGGCTCACGCGCAACTTGACACCGTCACCCTGGTGAGCCGCGCATTCCATTCCGATAACCTCGGACCGTTCTGTGCCGCGCTTGCCCAGTTGTGCGGCAAAGACATGGTGTTGCCGATGAACTCGGGCGCCGAAGCCGTGGAGAGTGGTCTCAAAGTCGCCCGCAAGTGGGGCGCCGACGTCAAGGGTGTTCCCGCGGGCCAGGCGAATATCATCGTGGCCGACAACAACTTCCATGGCCGAACGATCAGCATCGTCAGCTTCTCCTCGGATCCGACGGCGCGCGGTGGCTTCGGGCCGTTCACACCGGGATTCCGCTCGGTGCCGTTCGGCGACGCCACCGCACTAGCCAAGGCGATCGATGACGACACGGTAGCGGTGCTGCTGGAGCCGATCCAGGGCGAGGCGGGCATCATCGTCCCACCCGACGACTACCTACCGACCGTCCGTGCGCTGTGCAGCGAGCACAACGTGCTGATGATTGCCGACGAAATCCAGTCGGGGCTGGCTCGCACGGGCTACACGTTCGCCTGCGACCGGTGGGGCGTCGTACCGGATGTCTACCTGCTCGGGAAGGCGCTGGGTGGCGGCGTGGTTCCGCTGTCGGCGGTGGTCGCAGACCGCGAGATCCTCGGCGTGCTGCATCCCGGCGAACACGGCTCGACGTTCGGCGGCAACCCGTTGGCCGCAGCGATCGGCACCACGGTGGTTTCCATGCTGGCGCGGGGGGAATTCCAGGCTCGCTCGGCTGAATTGGGCGCGCACCTGCATCGGCGCCTGCGGGAACTGATTGGAGACGGTGTGGTGGAGGTGCGCGGCCTGGGAATGTGGGCCGGCGTGGACATCGAACCGACGCTGGCCACCGGCAAGGAGATGAGCCTGCGGTTGGCCGACCGCGGTGTGCTGGTGAAGGACACCCACGGCTCGACGCTGCGGTTCGCCCCGCCGCTGGTGATTACGGAGCACGAGATCGACTGGGCGGTTCAGCAGTTCGCTGCGGCGTTGCGGGAGGCGGGATCATAATCAGCTGATCGGCCAACAGGAGGCGCAATTGCCAGCCACGTCGATCGGCCTGACAGAGCAGATGCTGCGGCGCCGCCCGGTGGTCGGCGCCCCCGTCGCATACGGGTCCGCAGACCACCTCAAGCGGAGTATCGGCACGTTCCAGCTGACCATGTTCGGGGTCGGCTCGACGGTCGGTACCGGCATCTTCTTCGTGCTGTCCCAGGCGGTACCGGAGGCCGGTCCGAGCGTCATTGTCTCGTTCATCATCGCCGGCATCGCGGCTGGGCTTGCGGCTATCTGCTACGCCGAGCTGGCCTCCGCCGTGCCGGTTTCAGGTTCGTCATACTCATACGCATACGCCACGCTGGGTGAGGCCGTTGCGATGGGCGTGGCGGCCTGCCTGCTGCTGGAATACGGGGTATCTACCGCCGCGGTCGCGGTCGGCTGGAGCGGCTACGTCAACAAGCTGCTGAACAATTTATTCGGATTTCAGATGCCGCATGCGTTGTCGGCGGCGCCGTGGGATTCGGAACCGGGCTATGTGAACATGCCGGCGGTCATCCTGATCGGACTGTGCGCGGTGCTGCTGATCCGCGGCACCAGCGAGTCGGCGAAGGTCAACGCGATCATGGTGCTGATCAAGCTCGGTGTGCTGGGCATGTTCGTGATCATCGCGCTCACCGCCTACGACGCCGACCACCTCAAGGACTTCGCCCCATTCGGCGTCGCCGGCATTGGTTCGGCGGCGGGCACGATCTTCTTCTCGTTCATCGGACTTGACGCTGTGTCGACTGCGGGTGACGAGGTGACGGACCCGCAGAAGACCATGCCCCGCGCATTAATCGCGGCGCTGGTGATCGTCACCGGCGTGTATGTGCTCGTCGCGCTCGCCGCGGTTGGCACCCAGCCCTGGCAGGACTTCGGTAAGCAGCAAGAGGCCGGGCTGGCTACGATCCTCGACAACGTCACGCACAGCATGTGGGCCAGCACAATTCTGGCTGCGGGCGCGGTGATCTCGATCTTCACCGTCACCCTGGTCACCCTGTACGGCCAGACCCGCATCCTGTTTGCCATGGGGCGGGACGGGCTGCTGCCGTCCCAGTTAGCAAAGGTGAATCAGCGCACCATGACCCCGGTGACCAACACGGTGATCGTCGCGATCGCCGCGTCGCTCCTGGCTGCCTTCATACCCCTCCAGAAGCTGGCGGACATGGTGTCCATCGGCACGCTCACCGCGTTCATTGTTGTGTCTCTTGGGGTGATCATTCTGCGAGTGCGCCAGCCCGACCTGCCGCGCGCGTTCAAGGTGCCCGGTTATCCTGTTACGCCTGTCCTTTCGGTGCTGGCGTGCGGGTATATCCTCGCCAGCTTGCACTGGTATACCTGGATCGCGTTCAGCGGATGGGTGTCGGTGTCGCTGATCTTCTACTTGGTGTGGGGCCGCCACCACAGCGCGCTCAACGGTGACAACCTCATCCCGACCACAGAGGCTGAAAAAGACGCTCCGCAAGACGAAGTGCTCAACCACCCGCCGAAGGAAAAGCTGTGACTGTTGTCGTGGGCTACCGGGCCGGCAAGGTCGGGCTGTCGGGGTTGCACCTGGCCGTGCGCGTCGCGCGGACGCTCAGAACGTCGCTGACGGTGGCGACTATCGTGCCGAAGCCGTGGCTGACGCCGTCGCCCGCCCGCGTCGACGGTGAGTACGAGGACTGGGCGGATCATCTGGCCGCCGACTCGGCGAGGGAGGCCCAGCGTTATCTCCGCAAATTGGCTGACGGGATCGAGGTCACCTGCTGCCATCGCGCGCACCGGTCGGTTTCGGGTGGATTGATCGAGGTGGTCGAGGAAGTTGATGCGGAGGTTCTGGTGCTGGGGTCGCTGCCCAGCGGTGGGCCCGGGCTGGGGGCACCACCCGCTAGCGGGGGAGTGGTGATCGGCTCGACCGCTGACTGGTTGTTGCATTCGTCGCCCGTGCCGGTGGCGATCAGCCCCCGCAGATACCGTGCCCACACTGGCACGTTGACGCGGCTCACATGTGCCTACTCGGCTACCCCGGATTCGGTTGATGTGGTGAGGCGGTGCTTCGATTTGGCCGAGCGGTTCGGTCTGCCGATGCGGGTGATCACCTTCGCGGTCCGCCGCAAGACGATGTATCCGCCGGAGGTGGGGCTGGACGCCGAGGATTCGATTGTGGATGCGTGGGCGTCACAAGCGCGAGAAATCCTGCAAAATCTGAAGACTGAGGGCATAGTCAGCGAAGACGTTGTGCTGCAGTTGGTTACCGGAAGAAGCTGGAAACAGGCGCTCGATAGGGCGGCCTGGCAGGACGGCGAGATCCTTGTTGTGGGTACGGCACCGCGCGGCGACATCCGCAGGATATTTTTCGGATCCCGCAGCGCCAAGATCATCCGCCACAGCCCGGTACCGGTGCTGGTGCTGCCAGGCTAGCCCGGACTAGCGACGCGCGGCGGCGTTGGCCGCCGCCTGAGCCTGCTGCAGCGTAGCCGCGACATCGCCTCGGCCCAAAAACATTTCGTCGAAATAGCTTTGCAGAGCTGTCTCCCCCGCGGCGAAGCCGGCGCCACCCGGGGCTGGGATCCGCGGACCGTCGAGCACGGAGAAGAAAGGTGTGACGTCGATGCCCTTGGCGGCCCAGTAGTCGAAGTAGACCGGCTGAGCCGACAGCATCGCGGGGATTGCCGCGCCGTGCCGGCCAAGATATGCGTTACCCTCAATGCTGCCCATCCAGGCCAACACCTGACGCACCGCATCCGGGTGCTTGGTCGCCGAATTACCAGCCGCTGCAATACCATTGGTGACGCTCACCCGGCCCACCGGACCGATCGGCAGCATCGCCACACCCCAGTGGAAGCGGGCATCACGGGCTACCGGCGACAGGTTGTAGGTGCCGGACTGGAAGAGTGCCATCCTGCCGGCCAGAAACTGGTTGCGGGAGAAGTCGCCGTTGTCGTTGGTGTCGGAGGCCGGGGGTGCGACGTGGTCGTCGTTGATCAGCCCGACCAGATATCGGAAGGCTTCGATCGCGGCGGGATTGTCGAATGCAAACTCGTCGCCGCGCTGGAATACGCCGCCGGCCGAGCCGATGTAGTTGAGGTAGATCCCCTGGGGATCGTTGGCGGCGTTGTATCCCCATTGGCGGACCCGGCGGCCATCGAAACCTGCTGTACCTGAGGCGTTTCCATCGGCGTCGACGGTGAGCCGGGCCAGCAGGGGGCGCAGAGTGTCGTCGGCGTTAGGGCTCCACCGCAGGCTGTTGAGCTGAGCGGGATCAATGCCGGCCGCCGCGAGTAGGTCCGCGTTATAGAACACGGCGATGCCGCCGTCGGTCAACTGCGGTACACCCCACAGCACACCGCCGCGGGTGAACTGGTCCACCACCGCCGGCTCCCAGCCCGAGGCGGCACCTGGGCCGAGGGTCTTATTGATGTTCATCAACCGGCCACTGTCGGCATAGGCGGCCAGGTATGCGTTGGACAGCCAGAAGATGTCGTCGGCGCTGCCGCCGGCCACATCGGTGCGCAGCGTGTCGAAGTATGTCGAATACGCCACGATGTTGGTGCGTACCTCGATATTGGGATGCGCGCGGGTGAATGCTTCGAACGACTGCCGATAGGCTGCGTTTATCTGCTCGGCCCAGAGCCGTACCGTCACAACGATCTTGCCGCCGTGGGGTTCACCGGAGTAGTTCAACAGCACGGCTGTGGCAGCCAACAGCACTGCGACGAGCGCAAGCGCCCCAGCGACCAGCGTGGAAAAGCGAGGCCGGGTCATCTGATCCTCACTTGAGCCCCGAGACGACGATCGACGCGACGATGTGGCGCTGGGACGCTACGAAGAGCACGATCAGCGGCACGATCGCGACGGTGGTCGCCGCCATCACCAGCGTCCACTGGGAGTTGAACCGCGACTGCAGATCGGCCGTCGCCACCGTGAGCACCCGCCACTTGTGCCCGCTGGTGATCACCAACGGCCACATGAAGTTATTCCATTGCGAGACCACCGTGATCAGCGTCAAGGCGGCCAAAACCGGCCGGCTGGACGGAATCACCACATGCACGATCACGTCCAAAGTGTTGGCGCCGTCCAGGCGCGCGGCGTTGATCAAGTCGTTCGGGATGATGCGAAAGTGCTCGCGTAGCAGGAAAATCGCGTACGGCGAGCCGAACATAAAGGGCAGCACCAACGCCCAGAACGTGTTGCGCAGACCCAGCTGGGCCATCATCAGATACATCGGCACCACCGTGACTGTCCCCGGCACCATCAAGGTCGCGATGTAGACCCAAAACAGCGTATCGCGTCCGGGAAACTGCAAGCGCGCAAACGCGTATGCGGCCAGCACCGAAAAGGTCAGCTGGCCCACCAGAATCACCGCCGTCATCACCGCGGTCACCGCCGCCGCGCGGCCGAACCCCACCCCGCCCAGATCGGCGTAGTTGGCCAGTGTGGGTGGCCGCGGCAACTGCAGCGGGGTACCCGTAACGAACTGGTGTGCCGATGTGAACGAGGTCAGTAATCCAAGTGCGAACGGCACCAATGTGATCAGCGCACCGAGCGCCAGCCCGGCGTAGATCACACTGTTGGCGAGCCGGCTAGGTGAGCTCATAGGTGATCCGTCGCCGGAAATACAAGTGCTGAACCACGGTGACACCGATAAGGATGACGAACAGCACCACCGCCATGACCGATGCCCGCCCGATGGCCGCCGAGCCGAACGCTTCGGCATAGATGCGGTGGGCCACCAGGTCGGTGCTGCCGGCCGGCCCGCCGCCAGTCAGCGCGTAGACCGTGTCGAAAACCTGTGCTGTGCTGACGATCCCGGTCACCAGGACGAAGAACATCGTCGGGCGCAGCATGGGCAGGGTGATGCGCCAGAACCGCTGCCATGCAGTGGCGCCATCGGTGCGTGCGGCGGCGTGAATGTCGTTGGGGATGGCCAGCAGGCCCGCCAGGAACAACAGCGAGACATACCCGACGTTGGTCCAGACGACGACGGCCGAAACGAGCGGAAGCGCAAGGCTGGGATCGGAAAGCCATTCGATGCGATGTCCCAGAACGGTGCTGACGGCGCCGTCGGTGGGGGCCAGGATCCAGCGCCACAGCACCGCGATCGCCAGCGGGGCGCAGATCCACGGCAGCACGTACAGGGTGCGAAACAGGCCGGTGCCGGGAAGCTGGCGGGCCAGCATCGATGCGGCCAGCAATCCCAGCATCGTCTGCGCTGGGACCACGATCGCCACGAAGACGGCCGTGACAATCAGTGAGTTGCCGAAGTCGGAGTCGGCCAGCACCGACCGCCAGTTGGCCAAGCCCACATAGCGCAGCGGACCCAGCAGGTCCCATCGGTACAGGCTCAGCCAAATCACGACCAGGACCGGCAGCAGCAAAAAGGCGAGGACGCCGAACAGGCTGGGTGCCAGCAAGGCGTAGCCCAGCGCAGTGGATCGAAGTTGTTTCCTCAGCACAGCGCCGGCCATGGAGGTAATTAAAGCGGGCGCCGCCGTGGTTTGTGGTGCGCGGCCGTTACGGTGGAGCGGTGACACCGAACCGGGGGATCGATGCCGACTTCCTGGACCTGCCGCGCCACGAGCTGGCCGACGCCGCATTGTCGGCGGCCACTGCGGCCGGGGCCAGCCATGCCGACCTGCGGGTTCACCGCATCAGCACCGAGATCATCCAGCTGCGCGACGGCGAGCTGGAGACCGCGGTCGTTAGCCGCGAGGTCGGCTTGGCGGTGCGGGTGATCGTCAACGGCACCTGGGGATTCGCCTCGCACGCGGAGCTGGCGCCGTCGGTCGCGGCCGAGACCGCACGCCGCGCGGTGCACGTGGCCACCACGCTGGCGGCACTGAACACCGAGCGCGTCGAGCTGGCGCCCGAGCCGGTGTACACCGACGCCACCTATGTATCGAACTACCGCAGCGACCCGTTCGGCATCCCCGCGGCCGACAAGATCGCCGTGCTGCAGGAGTACTCCGGGCGGCTGCTGGACGCCGACGGCGTCGACCACGTGTCGGCCGGCCTGAACGCCGTCAAGGAGCAGATGTTCTATGCCGACACCTTCGGATCGTCGATCACCCAGCAGCGGGTACGGCTGATGCCGTCGCTGGAGGCGGTGACCGTCGACGCCGAGGCGGGCAGTTTCGACTCGATGCGCACGCTGGTGCCGCCAATGGGTCGGGGCTGGGAAGTGCTGGCCGGAGACGAGGTGTGGAACTGGACCGACGAGCTCGCACAGCTGCCGGCGCTGCTGGCCGAGAAGGTCAAGGCGCCCAGCGTGACTCCGGGGCTCAAGGATCTGGTGATCGACCCGACCAACCTGTGGCTGACCATTCACGAATCCATTGGCCATGCAACCGAATACGACCGTGCCATCGGCTACGAAGCCGCTTACGCCGGAACTTCGTTCGCCACTCCGGACAAACTCGGCACCATGCGCTACGGCTCGCCCGTGATGAACGTGACCGCCGACCGCACCGTCGAATTCGGGTTGGCCACTATCGGTTACGACGACGAGGGGGTGGCTGCACAAAGCTGGGATCTGGTGCGTGGCGGGATATTCGTCGGCTATCAGCTCGACCGGGTGTTCGCCCCGCGGCTGGGGCAGCCGCGCTCCAACGGGTGCTCGTATGCCGATTCTCCGCATCACGTGCCGATCCAGCGGATGGCCAACGTGTCGCTGCAGCCCAGCCGCGATGAGATCAGCTACCGCCGAACTCATCGGCCGGGTTGAAGACGGCATCTACATCGTCGGCGACAAATCCTGGTCGATCGACATGCAGCGCTACAACTTTCAGTTCACCGGTCAGCGGTTCTTCCGGATTCGCAACGGCCGCCTGGACGGCCAGTTGCGCGATGTCGCCTATCAGGCCACTACCACCGATTTCTGGAATTCCATGGAAGCCGTGGGCGGCCCGTCGACCTGGCGGCTGGGCGGCGCGTTCAACTGCGGCAAGGCCCAGCCCGGACAGATCGCTGCCGTCAGCCACGGTTGTCCGTCGGCGTTGTTTCGGGGCGTCAACGTGCTCAACACCCGTACCGAGGGCGAACGATGATCACTGCGCAGCACGTCGTCAACATCGTTTTGGATGAGGCGGCCAAACTTGGCCGCGCCGACGAGACCGTGGTGCTGGTCACCGACAAGGTCGAGGCGACGTTGCGCTGGGCAGGCAATTCGATGACCACTAACGGGGTTTCGGTCAGCCGCAGCACCACCATGATTTCGATTGTGCACCAAGGCAATAGCGCTTTCATCGGCACCGTGGTTTGCGCTGAAGTGGACCCGCGGGTGATTTCCGGGCTGGTGGCGGCGTCCCAGGAAGCGGCCCGCTCCGCGCCGGAGGCCGGCGATGCCGCGCCACTGCTCGCCGACACCGGCGTGCCCGCTGATTGGGACGCGCCGGTGCCCGGCACCGGGGCCGAGGTGTTCGCCGATGTCGCCGGCTCGTTGAGTCGGGGGTTTGGCGGCACCGACCGGTTGTACGGCTTTGCGCACCACAGTGTCTCGACGACGTTTTTGGCATCGTCAACGGGACTGCGGCGGCGCTATACCCAGCCCACCGGCGCGGTGGAGATCAACGCCAAACGCGGCGACGCCAGCGCCTGGGCGGGTATCGGTACGCCCGATTTCGTCGATGTGCCAACCGATCTGCTGCTCGAGCAGCTGTCGACAAGACTGGGGTGGGCCCAGCGCAGCGTCGAGCTGCCCGCGGGACGCTACGAGACGATCATGCCGCCCTCGACGGTGGCCGACATGATGCTCTACATGAGGTGGTCGATGGCGGGCCGCGGTGCGCAGGAGGGCCGTACCGCATTCTCCGCACCCGGCGGCGGAACCCGGGTGGGGGAGCGACTCACCGAGTTGCCGCTGACGCTGTTCTCCGATCCGATGGCGCCGGGCCTGGCGTGCACGCCGTTCGTTGCGGTGAGCAATTCATCGGAGACAGTGTCGGTGTTCGACAACGGCATGGAGATCAGCCAGGTCGACTGGATCCGCGACGGGGTGATCAACGCGCTGGCCTATCCGCGGGCCACCGCCGCCAAATTCGACGCCAAGGTCGCGGTCGCCGCCGACAACCTGGTGATGACCGGCGGGTCGGCCGATCTCGCCGACATGATCGCGGCCACCGAGCGCGGCCTGCTGCTGACCACGCTGTGGTACATCCGCGAGGTCGACCCCACCACCCTGCTACTCACCGGGCTGACCCGCGACGGGGTCTACCTCATCGAAGACGGCGAGGTGACCGCGGCGGTCAACAACTTCCGGTTCAACGAGAGCCCCCTTGACCTGCTGCGACGTGCCACCCAGGCCGGGGCCAGTGAGAAGACCCTGCCGCGCGAATGGGGGGATTGGGCCACCCGGGTGGCGATGCCGTCGCTGCGAATACCGGACTTCCACATGTCGTCGGTGAGCCAGGCGCAGTAGCCGATTGCCCCGGGGCTAAGCGCGTTCTAGCGTGTGAGAAATGGCGGCTCCGGTTTCGGTTCGAGAAGATCAGCTGACGCGGTTGGTGGCATTGTCCCCGGGCGACGGACGTGTCACGGGGCTGGTCCGGCGGGTGTGCGCGAAGACATTGTCGCTACCGGCGTTGCCCGCCGAGATTGCGGTAGACGAACCCGAATCCGACGCAGAGGCCGTCATCGCCGAGTTCGCCGAACAGTTCAGCGTCGATGTCTCGGCAATCACCGGCGAACAGCAGTTCCGGCTGTGGAAACACCTGGGGGACCGCACCTTTGGTGTTGTGGTCTCGATGTATATCGCCGACTTCGTGCCGCGGGTGCGCGCTGGCCTGGAAGCACTCGGTGTCGGTGAGCAGTATCTGGGATGGACGCACGGGCCGATCTCGTGGGATCACTCCACCGACCCTTCCGATGTGGTCTTCAACGACTTTCTGCCCGCGGTGGCCCGGATGCGTGCGCTCGACCCGGTCACCTCCGAGTTGGTGCGGCTGCGTGGCGCGGCTCAGCACAATTGCCGGTTGTGCAAGTCGCTGCGCGAGGGCACCGCACTCGACGCCGGAGGTTCGGAGACGCTGTACGACGACATCGAGCGCTTCGAAAGCTCAGGTTTGTTTACCGAGCGCGCTAAAGCAGCGCTTCGGTATACCGATGGGTTAATTTGGACCCCTGCGCACCTCGTCGCCGACGTCGCCGCCGAGGTGCGCTCCGGTTTCTCCGAGGCTGAGGCCGTCGAGCTCACCTTTGACATCATGCGTAATGCCAGCAACAAGGTCGCTGTGTCGCTGAGGGCCGACGCCCCGCGGGTGGAGCACGGCACCGAGCGTTACCTGATCGGCGCCGACGGTCAGACCGTGTTCAGCTGACGGCGGAGTGTGCTTCGGCGCGGTGGCATGGGACCATGGGTGCCGCGCCACACCGGGGGCGGTAGCTCAGTTGGTTAGAGCCGCGGACTCATAATCCGTTGGTCGCGGGTTCGAGCCCCGCCCGCCCCACAACATATTTTCGCAGCTAGAGGGCCTGAAGCACGCGGGAAAGTCCTCGTGCTTCGACCTCGAAACTGCCTCTACGTCCACACCGCGTCCACAGGCGCGTGGTTCAAACCGCAGGCTGGTCGGGACAGCAACCTTCGAGCGTCGGGTTGGAACCAACCAAGGCTGCGGCTGCGTCCAACCCGGCATGGACGGTGTAGAGGGCGAGGCGATCCGTGCTCAAGGATTGCTTGGCTCGCGGCGCGGTGGCTCGAGTTTGTCCCCCTGACCAGGTAGGTTTGACCGTCAGCGGGGGCGACAGGAACGCCTGGATCAGGCGCTCGCGCTCGATGGTTTGTCGAGCAGTTCGTGCGGCCGCTGCTCACGCTCGTGCGACGAGCCGCGAGACGATCGGCGTGGCCGGCGCCAGCGGTGTTGAGGCAAACTGCGCCTTGATGCCTTTGACCCAGCGCCGGCAGCGCTCGGTGAGCTGGTAGTCGTTGGTCTGCAGGTGCCCGCGGGTGACGAGCACGCCGAGTTGGGCGCCCTCGCAGCGTAAGTCGCCAGGCGCCGCGACACGCATGTAGAAGGCCTCGGACTCGTCGAGCAGCGTGGCCCAGTCGTTGCCCTGGCGCGCAAAGGAGATGCGCCCGTCGTCGTCGAGGTGCCACACACCTGTGCGTGGGGTTGCGGTGAAGAGCTCGACATCCGGCGAGGTCTCCGTGATTATCAGCTGACCCCAGACCTCGTCTTCGCCATAGCCCCGCTCCCAGCGCGAGTTGATCTCGTCGATGTCGAGCTCGTACTCCACGTCCATGTACTCGAGCAGGTGGAAGAGGAACAGCGGCATGTCGGCGTAGGCCTCGGTGGTCAAGTTCGTCATCGGGCTCGCGCCGCTGAGGCGCGGGTTCACCTCGCCGAGGTAGAGCTCGTCGGAGTCCAGGTCGTGCAACAGGTCCACCTCGAAGTAGCCGCGGTACCCCTCGCGGCGCAGGACGTCGCCCAGCTTTCCTACCATCTCTCGCGCGGCGTGCGTCTGTGCGGGCGGCAGCACCTCGCGCCAGATGTCATTGCCGCACCAGCCGCCCTTGCGCGGAGTCAGCTCCGGGTAACCGACGAGACTCGTCATCGCGGGGCCGATCACGGTGCCGTGGCGGGTCACGGTGCCCTCGAGGCACACCTCGACATTGCGGATGCGCTTCATGACTTTGAGTTCCTGCTCGACCAGGTCACCGGCGCAGTGGTCCCAGTCACGCTGGCCGCGCACAAAGAACGTCGCGTCGCCGGCGTCGCCATAAGCGGCCTCGACGACGAGGTCATCTCCCAGCCCGGCGCTTTGCGCGAGCGCCGACAGCTCGTCGTAGGAGCCAGCCCGCCCGATCACGTGCGGCACGCTCGGCACGCCCGCTTCGTCGGCTAGGCGCGTCATGACGATCTTGGAGCCCAGGCGATGGCGCAGCTCCGCCGGGGGGTGCATGACCTCGAGCCCCGCCTGGCGCGCGAGGGCCTGGGTCTCGTCGTCAAGCATCACGAAGCAGGCCTTGCCACCGGGCCCTCGTCGCGCGATGAACTCGAGTGTCTCGGGATCACGCAGGAGGTGGTTGCACACATCCCCCATGCACCCGAAATCAATGCGGTCGCGCCGCCGGGGCACGAACACGCGCGAATGTGCGCCCTCAAAAGAGTCAAAGTACGTCAGGTAGAAGAAGTTTCGTACCCAGCGGTCGATGCCTAGCAGGTTGAACGGGGTCGGCGAGATGAAGTACAGCGGCACGGCGTTGGTGTGAAAGAACGCGCGTACGTCCGAGATGCCGTTCAGCAGGCGGCGCGGCTCGGGCTCAGGCCCGCCGGCGTGCACGATCACGCCAGCCGCGGTGACGTCGACGCCTGGGCCCGGCGCAGGGACCGCGGCGGGGGCAGGGGCGCTGCGATCAGCGTGACGCCGGTGAGCTCACATACCTCCATGCCACAAGTGTGCACCTGCCCATGGCCGTGTGGAAATGTGGAGTGCCGAACGTCGGCCTCGTACTTCGTGCTAACACCAACAACTGGAGCATCCCGGGTTTCATGCACACCCGAAGATCCACCTCGCAGCGCAGGTCAGAGTGCGTCGCCGGTGGAAGCTTCATCGCCCACCCGATCAGCTTGGTGGTCAACGACATTCGCGCTCTCCTTGCCCTGCCCGTTAGCGGTCGCGTAGCGACCAAGGCCAATAGCCAGCAGCGCGATGCTGGCAGCGAGGCACCCTATATTGCGCATGACTCAGAAGGCGAAGCGGTTGAGCACGTCGTAGTTGCGGGCCGGTGTGGCGTAGATCAGCCGCCACAGCAGCCGCACCGGCGCCGAGGGGATGCGTTCGTAGAGTGCCCCCACGGAGGACTGCTCGAGGAAGCGCAGCCGCGGGTTCCATTGCTCGATTTCGCGGGCATCACGGATGCCCCACTTGGTGATGCCCTTGGTGAGCACCTTGGACAGCCGCGGCCCCATCGGCGACACGGTGTCGAAGACGAGCTCGCCGCTGCCGAACCGATCCGTGAGACGCTGCAGCAGCGTGCGCACCTCGGGCTCGGTGAGATACATGACCAGTCCCTCTGCGACCATCAGCATCGGACGATCGGTGGGTATCTCGTCCAGCCACGCCTCATCGGTCACCGACGAGCCGATCATCCGGTAGCCGTCGCGGTCGTCGTAGAGCTTGCGCCGCAACGCGATCACATTCGGTTGATCGACGTCGAACCACTGCACGGTTTCCGGTGGATGCAGCCGGAACACCCGGGTATCCATGCCGCACCCGAGGTGCAGCACGACGGCGTTTGAGTGACGGCGGAGGAAGTCGCCGCTCCAGTCGTCGAATTGTTTGGCGCGCATGGTGACCATGTACTGATTGGACCCAGGCCGCATGGCGCGGCGCATGCGGGCCCAGTCGTATTCGATGCGGTCCACCGCCTCGGCTGCCGCCGTGTCTCCGAGAATCGGTGCCGGCGAATGGCTTTCGTACGCCCGCAGGTACAGCGTGCACAGGTTCGTCCATTCCACCGAGCCCCACCGCACATCGGTGAAGTCGACCTTGTCCGTCGAAGTCATGGCTGTCTCCTTCTCGCCCGATACTCAGTCCACATCCGCATTAACTCGTCGCGATAGGTATGGGTGCAGAACTCGCAGAAATCGCGGAAGTCCTCGACACGCACCAAGAAATATCGGGACGAGATCGGTTCGAAGTAGCAGCTCAAATCCCGAACCACTGCATGAGTACGCCACGGAGTTCGTCGATGTCGGGCGTGGTAGCCGACGACGCCCAGGCCACGTAGCCGTCGGGACGCACCAGCACAGCCGTGGCGGCTATCTCACCGACCGGCCGTCCGGTGGCGACGGTGAGCTGGTCTCGGATATCGGTGACCGCGGCTGCGACCGCGCCGCTCTCGGTGAGATCGACAAGTACTGGCCGCCCATCGCGGGCAAGCTCTGCAACACGTTGCGTTCCGCTGGCACTCGCCACAGCGAAGTCAGGCACCCAGCGCCCAACAAGCGGATGCACATCAGCACCCACGGTGTAACGGTTTTCAGCCCCCGACAGCAGGTCACTGACGCGACGGACGGTATCAGGCTCGGTGAGCAGTTCGGAGAAGAGTTCCCGCAGCGCTGTGACTTCAGGCCCCGGTCGGAGGAGAGCCAGCTGGGCCCGGCTTTGCATGATGACCCGCTCGGCAGCGGGCCGGCGCTCGGTCTGATAGGTGGCGAGCAGCGTGGGCTGCACGCGCCCGTTGAGGACGGCCGCAAGCTTCCAGCCAAGGTTCACCGCGTCTTGCAAACCCAGATTGAGGCCTGGTCCACCAATCGGTGAGTGGACGTGCGCGGCATCGCCGAGCAGAATCACCCGGCCGAGCTGGTACCGCGACGCGATCCTTGAGTTGATGCCGGAGAGCCGACGCAGATCAAGTGGCGCGTCAGGCGATGCGGGCCGCAGCGGCACGTCTGCGCCAAGCACACGTTTGGTGCTGGCTTCCAACTCGGCCAGGCTCATGGGCGGCTCATCGGTGGTGTCGACTCTGCGTTGTTCACGAGGCGAACTGTCCAGTTCGTACGTCATCACCGCCACCCGGCTCCCCACCGTGCCGCAGGTGAAAACGCCTCGCTCAGTTCGATGGAACCGCAGGGGTGGGAGGGGAGCGGACCCGGCGACGTCGGGCGTCCCGCTGACCGGGTCCATCCATTCGTCTGGCGGCACTACATCGAACCCCATCCGGATGACCAGGTCATAGGACGACATCCCAGGAAAGTCAATGCCGGCGAGGTGGCGTGTCTTGCTGGTGCCACCGTCGGCGCCGACAAAGTACTTGGCCGTCAGGTCGTAGGCACCATCCGGGCCGGCGACATGTACCGTGACGCCGTCGTCGTGCTGGTCGAAACCGGTCAGGGCGTGACCCCAACGGATGTCCGCGTCGTATTCGCCGGCCCGCTCGGCAAGCACGTGAACAAGCCCTCGCTGTTGAACGGGGACCGTGAACAGTTGGGAGCCGGGGACCGACGCGAGATCCAATGGAAAGCCCGCGAATATTGAGCGCGGAGCGGGTTTTGGCGGGTCCGCCGTCCCGGTGAGCACGCTGTACAGACCTCGGTGATCAAGAATCCGGACCGCTTGGCCCACAATACGGTTAACCCGCGGCTGCGGGTTGGGGCCGGACATCGGATCCAACACCATCGGCCGGATCCCGGCCAATCCCAGTTCGCAGGCAAGCATCAGCCCATTCGGGCCGGCCCCGGCGATGACGACCTCAATCACTTGGCCCAACTTAGTAGTTCCGGGCGACCGCGCCAATCGCGGATCAGGTGGCGGCGCCATCCCCGCCGGTTGAGGTGCCGAACCAGTTGCTGTAGAACCGCCCGGTAACCGAGTCCGAAGGCCGCGCGGGCGTATCACTGACGCGCCGCCACGCCGGTCAGCCTTACCGCTTCTTACGCTGGCGCGCAGTCGCTTTCGCGCGCCGACCGATCTTGCTGTTGCCCTTGGCCTTGGCCTGCTTGGCAAACCGCGGGCCGTTCCCTCCGGGCAAGGTTGAATTCGCAAAGTTGAATTCGGTCAGTCTCCCTCTGCGGTACACAACAGTGAGTGCGTGACGCGAGTGCCCTCGAAGCGGAATTCGTGTGCGGGACGCCGCACAGGCTCGACGGTGGTATCCGCGTGCACGATGACTCCGCCACCGGAGGGGATTCCGAGCCCAGTGCCCGCTCCCTCCAGCAAATGAATCGTGCGCGACAGCCGCGCCCACGCGGCTCGCTCGTCGTGCGTGTCGATGACCACGGGGGCGAGCTTGAACACATCGAGCAGCTCGGTCGCGGAGGATTCCGGTGTCTCGACGATCGCATAGCGTCCGAGCTGGACCGCGCCGGCTGAAATGCCCACCAGGACCGCCCCTTGCGCGTACCGGCCCAGGATCACATCCTTCATGCCGGTTTTCTCGAACGTGTTCCAGCCGAGACGCACATCGCCGCCCGCGAGGACGATCAACTGGGCACGCTCCAGGAAGGCGCGGTCGTCTGGGCCGAACGACGAATCGATCATGCGACGGTCGGTGATTGCAATCGCGTCCACCGCCGCCTCGAAGATCCCGTAGAACTCCGGACGATCCCCATTGGAGGCACCGATGTAGGCCGCGCTGAGTGGTGTTTCCCGAGCCAATCCATCGAGGGCTGCCTCGAGGAGCAGTCGGCCCTGCCGCTTCCAGAACAGCAGCTGACTGTCCGCCAGCAGATAGAGCGGTTGGAGTTGTGGCGCCGTCTCAGTCACCGCGCGACGGTCCATTCCCGATCGGCGTCGGACATGGTGTCACCCTATCGGCGAAGCGCCCTCCGACACTCCTCGGCGTGTCGGAGGGCGTGGCGTGGTTAGCTAACCACGCCCGCCGCGGCGTCACCCCGGCGACCGGGGGCGATTTGTAGCCGTACTCCAGACGGACCGGAACCGTACCGGCGACGGCCAGATTCGTTGTCTCACAGGGAATATGGGCCGTCTCGGCTAACCGTTTCTCTTGGTCGTGCGCGCGCCGAATAGGGACTCATAATCCGTTGGTCGCGGGTTCGAGCCCCGCCCGCCGCACTTCAGAGGCCATTTTTCCGGCGCGGTGCCGCCAACTCATCGCGGTTGCACATCGCGCACTGGATTGCCGCCGAGCACGCTGGCCGTTACAGCGAGCTGGAGAGCACCCCGCAGCATCGACTTGGACTGGCGAGCCATCGTAGAGCCGTTGGCCCAGCGCATGGACCGAAGCGCCGCGTCGATGCGGGTTGGCGACACTTCGCCGACTCGGAGCCCGCCGATGATCAATGTGGCAGTTGTTCAACAGGAATCGCAGGGGCGCAACGGTTTTACACGCTAATCACGGTACGCAATTCAAGTCGTGGAGCTTTGGGGAGAACATTCGCCGGATTCGCTAGCTGTGACCAAAACTTGTCAAAGACTTGATCAAGTTGCTAGCGCGCGCTTGCACACCCGCCCGTCATGGCACCCCTAACATCGTCAAACGACAACGACAATCTAGTCATCTCAAAGGGTGATGGAAGCGATGCGGGCTGTAGTTCGGTCTGTTCTTGTGGTGATCGGGATCGCTGCGACAGTGGTCGCGGGGCCAGCTGGCGTGCGTCTGGCGGCGGCGAGCCTGTCGCATGGTTACTTCACCATCGCATCGGTTCTACCCACGCGGGGCGAGGTAGTGGGAGTCGCGCACCCCGTAGTGGTGACGTTCAGCAGGCCCGTCGCCGACCGGCACGCGGCCGAGCGCGCCATAGAAGTGAAATCGGCGCCCGCGATGACCGGCAAGTTCGAGTGGCTCGACAACAACGTTGTGCAGTGGGTTCCCGACCGATTCTGGCCGGCGCACAGCACAGTGGCACTTTCGGTGGGCGGCCTGCCCACAGACTTCAAAACAGGTGCGGTCGTCCTCGGTGTTGCCGATATCTCAAGTCACACGTTCACCGTGAGCATCGACGGAGTCCAGGCGGAAACGCCGCCTCGACTACCGGCACCGCACCACCGACCTCACTGGGGAGAAGAAGGAGTGATGCCGGCCTCGATGGGTAAGCCGCATTTCCCGACGCCTGTCGGCTCCTACACCGTCATGTCCAAGGACCGCTCGGTGATTATGGATTCGAGCACCGTCGGCATCCCCATCAGCGATCCCGAGGGGTACCGGCTCACGGTGGATTACGCCGTCCGTATCAGCAGCCATGGTCTCTACGTGCATTCAGCTCCGTGGGCGGTCCAATCAATGGGGGCTGAGAATGTCAGCCACGGCTGCATCAGCCTAAGTCCCGACGACGCAGAGTGGTACTTCGACACGGTCAACATTGGTGACCCGGTAATCGTGCAGGAAGGGGTTCCGGTAGAAGAAAAATCGGCTGATGCTGGCCTTGTGCACATGGTCAGCAATTCCCGAGCTGGCTGAAACGGCCGATACGGCGTAATCCCTGCTCAGGGGTTACAACAAGGGGGGAGAGGCCCCGTAGCCGCAGCCAACGTCGGACCAGCCACTGGCACCGGCGACAGAGGCGTCGGTACCGGCGGCGGACCGGGCAGAACCACCGGACCAGCCATAAGTGCCAGCCCCGGATTAGTTGGCACGCCCTTACCCGCCCCCGCTTGCTGCAGCAGAGGCGAGCCAGCCGCCGGCACCGGAGCACCAGCCGGCACACCCGCGGCCACCGGAGCACCAGCCGGCACACCCGCGGCCACCGGAGCACCAGCCGGCACACCCGCGGCCACCGGAGCACCAGCCGGCACACCCGCCGGCACCGGAGCACCAGCCGGCACAGCACCAGGTGGCGCACCTGCCACGACAGGTGGACCAGGCAGGACCGCCGGTACTAGTGGCGCTGCACCGGTTGCTGGCGCTCCAAGCCCCGCCATCTGGCCCATGCACGTGGGGCCCCCCGTTGGCGGCGGGGCCGCTGCCGCGCCCGGGCTGAACGCCAAAGCGGCCCCGCACAACCCAGCACTGGCAGCTACTGTGATGCCGAATAGATCAAAGATCTTCAACGCAAACTCCCTTATATTCGGGCTCAGAGGGGTATTTCCACAATTAAAGGGTGCGGCGGAACTGTATCGCTGTCCCGAAAAGTTTCCTAGACGAGCGACTGAATTAGTTGCAGAACCGATACGGAGCACGAGCCGCGCCGTAACCGCATCTTTTCCAAACGATGACCTACGGGATGGTTTTGACATTTTTCGCCGCGAGGCTCACACGAGCGTTTCGAACCAAACACATTCCACGACGACCTCTTTGGGGCCGAAACCCGCATCCTCAAGCCCCGAACTATCAGGAATCGCCCACAGCTGGCCACCCTTCGTTTCGGGACGAATTTGGCAAGACAATTCCCGCGAGAATGCCATGCGTGTAATTATCGCACGACATGCGGTGCCGCCACTCTGTCACACCGGGGCCACTTCAAGTCGAATTGCGAGGCATCCCGCCTTTCTGTCCCGGCAGTTCGCTACCGCATCGGATTGACACGTTGCTGCCGCCGATGTTGGCGACATCAGCATGTGCCCCGGAAGCGAAGCGGCAACCCCACGCCGGGCGACGTCGGACAGACGCGATGACTGTCCCGAGGGTTCGAGCCCCGCCCGCCCCACTGTAAAAAGCCTGGTCGGAGAACGACCCATGCCGCCGGTCGGCCGAGTAGGGCAGCCGTGCCCGGCGTCACCCCGGCGACCGGGGGCGACTTGAAGCCGTACCGGAGGCGTACCGCGTCCATACCGGCAGCGACCGAAATCGCTGTCTCGCAGGCGTTTTACTGTTCCCTCGGTAACGATTTAGCCTGGTCGCCCGCGCGATAAATAGGGACTCATAATCCGTTGGTCGCGGGTTCGAGCCCCGCCGGCCCCACTGTAAAAATGTATGACCTCGGGTGATCCTTGACGGCCGTGCCCATTCGTGTGGTGTAGGAGTCCGGTCGATCGCGTGACCTTCGGGTGCACCCTACGCGCCGAGGTAGCGGGGTGTTGTGGTGGGCGCGGCACGGATAGCTCCGCTGGCTTCACGGCCGAAGTCTTCGAGAGTCCGCGAAGCCGGCTAGCTTCTGAGTTCGACCACGAGCGGATGTCCGGTGTCGAACCAATACCGATGCAGTTCTTTGATTTTCGCCCGTGTCGGGAGTCCGCGTAGATGGAGGCTGGCCTCGGCGTAATCGGTCGGATACACACTTTCGCAAACCACTGAACGCGCTACGTCCAGTTCGGCCCGATCGGTGATCTCATGGGCGACTCCGGCAAAGGATCCGCCCTTGATCCGCAGCTGCACGTGCGGGTTCGCCCTGATATTCCATACCCAACTGCTGACCGCGCTGGGACGCGTCACCGCGACGTGCGGAGGTACCAGCTGGACCAGGTAGGCGCGGTCGCCGCGGCGAATGACGCGGACGCACTTTCGGCGCCGCTTTCCGGTCTTTCGACCCGTCGTGGTGATCACCCCGTACCCGGCCGGGGGCGAGAGCAGCACCGCTGGGAGCATCAAGGCACTCAGGATCTGCCCACGGCGTGCACTACGGAGTAGGCGTTTGTGCTTGGGCAGCTCGGCCGCAGCGTCAGGCACGGAATATCGCGGCGTGTTGTCACGCGGCTCCGACGCGCCGCTGTTCTCACCCCCGGTCATGGGTGTCGATGATTCGCGCCGACCACGGCCATGCGCAACCCCTGCGTGTGGGGCCACGCGCAGGGGTCCCAGCGGTGTAGCAGTCAGATCGATCGCGCGACTTTCGGTGACAGCCTTTAGGCGGTGAGCGCGGGTGTGGTGGCCTGCTGGTCGGCGGGCTTGTCGGCGAGGTTGGCGCGGGATCGGTTGAGGACGTCGAGGCCGAGGTAGCGGCGGCCTTCGATCCTTTCGTCGTGTTGTTCGGCGAGCACGGCGCCGACCAGGCGGATGATGGCCGTCCGGTCCGGGAAGATGCCGACGACGTCGGTGCGGCGGCGGATCTCTTTGTTGAGCCGCTCTTGGGGGTTGTTGGACCAGATTTGACGCCAGATCTGTTTGGGGAAGGTGGTGAATGCCAGCAGGTCGGCGCGGGCGGCATCGAGATGCTCAGCGACCTTCGGCAGCTTGCCGGTAAGTGCGTCGAGTACTCGATCATATTGAGCGACAACGGATTCAGCATCCGGTTGGTCATAGATGGAATGCAGCAGGGTGCGCACCCAGGGCCAGGAGGACTTCGGAGTGACCGACATCAGGTTGGTGTTGTAGTGGGTTCTGCAACGTTGCCAGGCCGCCCCGGGCAAGGTGGCGCCGATCGCGGCCATCAGGCCTGGGTGGGCGTCGCTGGTGACTAACCCGACCCCGGACAGGCCGCGAGCGACCAGGTCGCGGAAGAAGGTCAGCCAGCCGGCCCCGTCCTCGGCCGAGGTCACCTGCAAGCCCAGGATCTCGCGGTAGCCCTCGGCGTTGACGCCGGTGGCGATCAAAGTGTGCACCCCGACGACGCGGCCGTTCTCGCGGACTTTGAGCACCAGCGCATCAGCGGCCACAAACGTGTACGGCCCGGCGTCGAGAGGGCGGGTGCGAAACGCCTCCACCGCCTCGTCGAGGTCCTTGGCCATAACACAGACTTGGGACTTGGACAGGCTTGTTACGCCAAGGGATTCGACGAGCCGCTCCATCCGGCGAGTGGACACCTCGAGCAGATAGCAGGTTGCCACCACGCTGGTCAGCGCCCGTTCAGCTCGCTTGCGACGGGTCAACAACCAGTCGGGGAAATAGCTGCCCAAGCGCAGCTTGGGGATCGCCACATCCATCGTGCCCGCGCGCGTGTCGAAATCCCGATGCCGGTATCCGTTGCGACGATTTGTGCGCTGTTCGCTGCGTTCGCCGTAGCTGGCGCCGCACACTGCGTCGGCTTCGGCACTCATCAGCGCCTGGATAAACGTCGACAACAGCCCGCGCAGCAGATCCGGGCTGGCTGTCGCGAGTTGATCAGTCAACAGCTGCTCAACGTCGATAGGGTGGTGATCGGTCATCGCGTCGTTCTCCTTCGATTGACTTGCCGGTCGTTCGAAGAATCACGCGATGACCGTCCTCTACCGAGCTATGACACACCGCCCATCAGCGGAAATCCGTACACCACTCACCTGGACGCCAGTTCCTTGACATTTCGTCTTCGGGTGATGCCTGACAGTGTTTCGGCTGATGCTTGACAGTTACTTCGGCTGATCCTTGACACAGGCTGAGGGAGTTGAGCGTGGCTGAGCAGAGGTATCAGGCCGTGTTGTCGGTGATTAGCGACGGATTGTCGGTGTCGCAGGTTGACCACGCTGAGAACCCATGCGCCGCTGCGATCTGCCGAGCGGGCCCGCCGACGCGCGGCCGTGTGCCAGGACATCGGCGGGCTGTTCGCCGTTGACCTGACACCGTGACGGCCTTCTTCGCATTCGCCCTACCGAAACCCAGCCGCTCGCCCGTCGACGCCTTGCGAAGTTCGGTACGCCCGCGAGCGAAGCTAGCGGGCGTACCAGCAGATCTTTTCGGTTTCGAGCGGAAACGACGCGTCCGGGTGATACGGCACGACCCGAGGGGTGTACACCTCGGGCGGTCGCGGCCCTTCGACGTGGACGTGGTAGCTGAACGTCCCGCGAATGACTTCGTCGCCGCGTTCCATCGGTATCCGTTCGGTCGCACCGTGCTCCCAGGCGGCGGCGTATAGCTGCACTTGTACCGCGTCCGGTCCGATCGCGCCGAGCGAAACGAGGACTCGGAACTCGTGCCCGGCTCCGGCCAGCTCGACATGGAGCGCGCCGAACGACACGTCGCTCCAGTAGTTCGCAATCATTTCCCGCCAGCCTTGCACGTCGCTCCCGACCCGGCAGTGGTCGGCCAGGCGCGTGCGGTAGGCGGCTGCCGCGGGGGCGTAAAGCTCCTCCACGTACTGCCGAACCATGCGTTCCGACGAGAACTGGGGCGTCAGCGTCGCCATGCTCTCGCGCACGCGCCGCATCCAGTCTTCTGGGATCCCGTCCTCTGCGCGCGTGTAGAACATCGGGACGATCTCGTTTTCCAGCAGCGCGTAGAGGCCCTCCGCCTCCTCGGCATCCCACTGCGGGTCTTTGTGTTCCCGTCCGTCGCCGATCGCCCAACCCACCTGCGGTGTGTATGCTTCGGCCCACCAGCCATCGAGCTCCGATAGGTTGAGGCCGCCGTTGACGAGCACTTTCATCCCGCTCGTCCCGCTGGCTTCCCACGGCCGGCGCGGCGTGTTGATCCAGACGTCGACTCCCTCGACGAACTGTTCGGCGAGCAGCAGGTCGTAGTCGGCAATGAACGCGACGTGCGAGCGAAGTTCCGGGCGTTGCGAGAACTCATACCAACGCTGGATCATCGCTTTCCCGAACGTATCGGCCGGATGCGCCTTCCCGGCGACGGCGATCTGCACGGGCCGTTCGGGATTGGTAAGAATGCGCGCGAAGCGGTCGGGATCGTGCAGCAGGAGCGTGGTGCGTTTGTACTCGGTGAAGCGCCGAGCGAAGCCGAGCGTCAGGGCTTTCGGATCGAAAATGCGCTGCGCTTCATCGATGCGATCCGGGTCGGCGCCGGCGATCGTGAATTGGCGTGCCAGCCGTTGGCGCGCCCAGAGCATGAAGCGCTCGCGGTTGCGATTGCGCATCCTCCACAACTCGGCCGTCGGGACCTTCTCCGTCCGCTCGACGATTTCGGTCGGAACGCCCAGCCACTGCTGGCGCAGCTCGGCGTCCGTCCACAGCTCGTCGGCGGCCGGCGAGTCCCACGATGGAACGTGGATGCCGTTGGTGACGTGCCCGACCGGAACTTCGTCGATCGGGCAGCGCGGAAAGAGATCCGCGAAGAGTTCGCGGCTCACCTCGCCGTGCAGCCGACTCACGCCGTTGATGCGGGACGCCCCGCGAATCGCAAGGTACGCCATGTTGAACGGTTCGGAATCGTCGTTCGGCTGCACGCGGCCCAGACTGAGGATCTTGTCGATGCTTACGCGCATCTCGGCCGCGAACGGCGAAAGGTAACTGACGACGTAGCTGGTATCGAACCGGTCGAAGGCTGCGGCGACCGGCGTGTGGGTGGTGAACACGGTGCCCGCGCGCGCGACGGTCAGCGCGACGTCGAACGGTACGTTTTGTTCCCGCACGATCCAACGGGCGCGTTCCAACACGGCAAATGCCGCGTGCCCTTCATTGAGGTGACAGACGTCCGGATCGAGTCCCAGCTCGCGCAGCAGCCGCCAGCCGCCGAAGCCGAGCGCCATCTCTTGCTCCCACCGGACTTCGGGATCGGCTTCGTAGAGCTGCGCCGTGATACCGCGGTCTGACGCGTCGTTGGCCGGATCGTTGCTGTCGAGCAAGTACAACCACACCCGGCCAACGTTGACGGCCCAGGCGCGCAAATACACGGTCCGGCCCGGAAAATCGAGCGGGATGCGAATCCACGCACCGTCCTTGCCGCGCAAACGCTGCACCGGAATCTCGCTGGGATCGCTGAACGGGTAGAGTTCGCGCTGATTTCCCTGCGAGTCGAGGGCCTGACGAAAGTATCCCTGCTGGTAAAGCAAGCCGACTCCGACTACCGGCGCGCCGAGATCGGTCGACGACTTCATGTGATCGCCCGCGAGGACGCCGAGCCCGCCCGCGTAGATCGGCAACGCCTCGGAAAGCCCGAACTCCATGCTGAAGTACGCGGTCAGATTCAGGGTTTTCGCCGCCTGCGACTGAGGAAACCAGAACGGGTCGCTGTTGCGCCTCCGGCGATCTTCGATCAGTGTGCGCACCGCGGCGCTGAACGCGTCGTCGTTGCCCAGCTCCTCGAGCTCGGGCTGGCCGATCGATTTGAGCACCGCCCAGGGATTGCGCGACGCAGCCCAGAGCTCCGGATTGACACGCTGCCAGACGCGATCGGCACCGTGCGACGAGATGAGCCGCATGTCTAGTGCGAGGTCGTCCATACCATGCAGCGAGTCCGGGAGATCGATTTCCGTGCGATGATCTGCCATGAACCCGCCTACCTATTGGTTGGGAAAGCGCCTACGAACGTACCTCGGACGCATTAATCCAAGACAAAGCCTCAGTGACCGTAGGGCTGCACGATGCGCAGCATTCGTGTGCGACGCTGACGCACTGCGATACCGAGCGGGCCAAGAAGTAGCGAGCGTGCACCAGAAGGACCAAGGTCGGTCGTCGGGCGTGAAGATCAATGCAGCTATGGCCGACATAATCCAGAATCCGACCGCAAGCACGAGAACGATTACAAAGTACGCCGACACGAAGACGACGGCCTGGACTCATAATCCGTTGGTCGCGGGTTCGAGTCCCGCCCGCCCCACTTCCGTGAGCGGGTCGCCTTCGAGTTCGCGAAGGTAGCGCTCGATCACCTCCACAATCTCGGCGTGCTTCCCGCTCAACGGTGATGCTTTCGACATCCACCGCCGCTCCCGCTCGCACCTGTCCTTCGGCGTAGGGGCCCACTACTGCTTGGGTGCGGCGCTGGCGCGCCTGGAAGGCCGCATCGCCCTCGAGGAGATCCTGAATCGATTCCCGGGATGGGACGTCGATATGTCGAAGGCTCGGATGTCGACGACCTCCACCGTGCGCGGCTGGGAAACCATGCCAGCCTATGTGTCCTGATCCGGCACGGCGACACCACTCAATCGTCATCGCGCACAACGGAAATCTGACTCGTCAAAGCCGCCGCCCGCACCAGCTGCGGCGCGGTACGAAACTAACGGGCCTTGCGCACCAGCGCACAGGCCTAACCACAACAACGAGTGTCAAGGATCAACCGAAGAACCGGCGTCGCACTCGCAGGCCCAATGTCATGCATGTTCGGCGATCCACGTGGTGGTGAAGCGCTGCGTCGCAGGGATGCTCTCAGCCAAACCGGCTCCGAGGGACTTCTCGAGTTTGCCGCCCACCAACGGGATTTTGACCTCCACTCTCACGGCGAAGCGCAGTTGCGAGCCGTTGCCCGCGGGCACCAGCCACGCTTCCGCACCGCCTGATCCCAACCCGCCGGGAACCCAGACGCTGACCTGCCCGCGTACCTGGCGGTCACCGACCGGTCTCCACGTCTCGCTGTACAGGATTTTCAGGTCGCCGGGAACGAGTTTGGCAACCAGTCCGGGTAGTAGCTGGCGACCCAGATGCTGGGTGGCGCGCACTGTCACCGTGCCGTCGGCGTCGACGATCAGCGAATCCAGGGTGATGGTGGCGTCGCCGACCGCGTGGCGGGCCAGCCAATAGTCCTCGCGGCCGAACGCCGCATGAATTTGTTCAACGCTGGCGGGCGATTCGGTGAAGACGTCGAATGAACGCGGCATAGCGAACCATTCTTACAAAGTAAGGATCATCGCGGCCACGCCTACCCTGCGCCTGGTTCTGTGGGCACCCAGTGCGGATTTTAAGCGTGTATCGAAGTGGCTAGGTCATTCCACGCTGTCGCTGACGCTGGATACTTATGGTGACTACATCCACGCCGATCTTTTGGAGCCTGCCGGCTTGGCCCGTCCTAGGTCGGCTAGAAGATCGGGCGGCACGGTTCTGCCGCTCGATCGGGCCAGCGGCTAACCACACGCCGGCCTCGGCGTCGTGCAAGAACGGAAGTCTGAGCAAACACCCACTACGCGGTGAGCCATCAACACCACATCAACAACGCCGACGCCAACGGGCAACCTGGGCGTTTGTGTTACTACAACGGCCAAAATTGCTAGGGAACCTTCTAACATGTTCTGGCACCAGGCTTTTTAGAGCTGAAACCTTATACCCCAAGGGTTCTTACAACCGCTCTAGTCTGGCCCTTAGCAACGGCGACGGTCGTGATCATAATCCGTTGGTCCCGGCGGACCCGGCGGACCGGGCGGACCCGGTGGCCCCGGACCGCGCTAGACGTCTCAGAGAGTCGTCAAGCGGTTTGAGTGGTTGGGCTTGCCTCGCTGCGGCAACCCAACGCCCGGACCGGCGGGACAACCACGCGGCCACCGGGTGAAGTGCTTCGCAACTGCGTCGCCTCCAGCGGTTGTTATACTAACTAAGTAATGCTTTATTCCGACATTGGAGAACAGGCGTATGCCACGCACAGACAACGACACCTGGGATTTGGCAACCAGCGTGGGCGCGACGGCCACGATGGTGGCAGCCGCCCGGGCGATCGCCACCAAGGCCGACAACCCCCTGATAGAGGACCGGTTTGCCGAACCGCTGGTCCGTGCGGTCGGCGTGGAGTTCTTCACGCGCTGGGCCAACGGCGAGATTGACGCCGCTGACGTCGACTACGATGAGTCCAGCTGGAAGCTCGGGCACATGCCAGATGCGATGGCCGCCCGGACTCGCTTCTTCGACGCGTTCTTTCGCGATGCGACGCAGGCCGGAATCCGTCAGGCCGTGATCCTGGCGTCCGGTCTCGACGCCCGCGCCTACCGATTGGCGTGGCCCGCCGATATGACAGTTTTCGAGATCGACCAGCCTCAGGTGATCGAGTTAAAGACCACCACCCTGGCGAGGCTGGGCGCTGCTCCGAAAGCCGACCTGCGCACGGTTGCCATCGATCTGCGGCAGGACTGGCCCAAAGCCCTGCTCGAGGCTGGTCTGGACAAGAGCCGGCCCACCGCATGGATCGCCGAGGGGCTCTTCGGGTATCTGCCGCCAGCAGCTCAGGACCGCTTGCTGGACAACATCACCGCGCTCAGTGCCGAGGGCAGCCAGCTGGCCTGCGAAGCTACCCCGGACCGGTCGCACCTCGATAAAGAACGAGCGCGAGAGATGATGCGCCGGGCCAGCGCCAAATGGCGTGAGCATGGCCTCGAGCTGGACTTTGCCGACCTTGGCTTCGAGGGCGAGCGCAACGACGTCGCCTCCTATCTGCAAGACCTAGGATGGGGGTCAGTCGGCACCCCGATGAGTCAGCTGTTGGCCGACAACGGTCTTGCGGCGATCCCGCAGAATCACGACTCGGTGTCGGTGGCCGACACCGTCTACTACACCTCGGTTCTGAGCAAATGACGGCAGCACAAGGCCGGGCCCTGAACAGCGCGGTCACGCGATTGTGGAGTTTCCTAGCCCCCGCCTACGACCTGCCGTTTCTGCAGCAGTGGGTTTACCGTCCGCCGCACGACGAGGTGATCGCGCAGCTGCGCGCCCACCGATCCCGCAGGATCGCTGACATTGCTTGCGGCACAGGAATTCTCAGCGATCGGATCGAGCGCGAACTCCACCCCGACGAGATCTACGGCATAGACATGTCTGACGGCATGCTCAACAAGGCTCGCGCCAGATCCAGTCGGGTGCAGTGGTTGCGCGGCCCGGCCGAGCAACTGCCCTTTGACGATGGGGCGCTCGACGCCGTCGTGACGACCTCGGCGTTTCACTTCTTCGACCAGCCGGCGGCATTGCGGGAATTCCATCGGGTGCTGGCATCCGGCGGACTGGTGGCCGTCGCGACCCTGAGCGCGCGGCAACCTCTGCTGCAGGCGCCCTCGGCCAATAGGTGGAAACCTCAGCACAACCCGTCGCCGGCCGAGATGCGGGCTCTGTTCGAAAGCGCCGGGTTCACCGTCAAAGACCAGCACCGTGTCCGGCGACCGGCGTGGACCCGGATCGTGTCCGACCTGGTAACCGTCGGCACCAAGAGCTAAGAGTTTGGGCGATCACGTCGCCGCGTCGAGCTTTGGCTCCGTGCGCGGTGGTCGCGGCGCCGCTGGAGGCGTTCGGCGGCTTGGCTGCTCGACTTAACCGGCGGGTACCTCGTCGGTCCATACCCTGAAGCTCGTCAATGTGGCGGGACCGAACGTGTTGCTGAGCGCGACGTCGGCGGCGTCGCGGCCACGCGCGATCAACACCCTGCCAATGCGTGGCGTGTTGTGGCGCGCGTCGAAGGTATGCCATTGCCCGCCGAGAAACACTTCAAACCAGGCAGAGAAATCCATCGGCTCGTCCACCGGCGGCACACCGATGTCGCCGAGGTACCCGGTGCAGTAGCGTGCCGGGATGTTCATGCAGCGACAGAAGGCAACGGCAAGATGCGTGAAATCACGGCAGACGCCGGTCCGGTCGTAAAAAGCTTCTAACGCCGTCCGTGTCATGCGCGCGTGCTCGTAGCCGAACGTGAGATGTCGATGAACGTAGTCGCAGATTGCCTGAACGCGGCCCCATCCCGTTGGCGCCTGCCCAAAGAGATTCCACGCTGTCTCGGACAGCCGATCGGTTTCGCAATACCGGCTGCCGAGCAGGAAGATAAGCGTGTCCTCGGGCAGGTCCGGCACGGGGATCTGTTGCGCCTGGGGAACAATGACGTCGGGGAGTCCGGTGTCGTTGACGAGCGCATTGGCCGAGACGCGCGTGCGGCCTTTGGGCGCAACAATGCGGGTGCACCAGTTGCCGAAGTCGTCACGATAGGCTGCCATCGGGACCGGCGGGTCGACCACCAGGTCGTCACGGCCGACCAGATCGGACACGCGGGTGAAGTGGACGTTGAGGTTGAATATCATCGGGGTGGGCTGCGGGCAGTCGTAGATCATTTCGAAGCCGACGTGAATCTGCATTATTTCTCTCCGGTATCCGGCAGGTGAGGACGCGCATGACCGCCGACGTAGGAGGTGGAAAAGGTTCTCACGTGTGCTCCTTGGCGCAGGGCGTGAATCATGGCGCGCTCAGGCCGCACATGCCGTGCGTAACGAATCGATCAGCATGCGCCGCAACGCCGTCCAGCGTCGGCCCGCGGCGAAAACGATGCCTTGGTTGACTTCCAGTTCGATTCCGACGTAGTCGCTCTGCTCGAAGCGTAGGCGCAAGTGCGAGGTCAACCCGTCTCCTTTGCCGGTATAGGGGTAATTGCGGCGTACGCGAAATTCCGGAGCCAATGCCGCCAGTGTTTCCTTCCAGCGGGCACACACCTCGGCCTCCCCGCGCCGCCCGGGGTGGTAGAGCAAGCCCACATCGGTGCCGCGGACCTTGCCA
>CAVYAU010000023.1:0-144314 GCA_963766535.1 uncultured Actinomycetota bacterium
CACCTTGGCCATCACCAAGGCTGGACCCAAGCGCACAGCCCCGCCCACGCGGGCACCAACAAACGAGGCAACGAACCAGCTGTCGCGGGCATCCGGCACATGAGGCAACGAATACCGTCGCGGGCATATTGACATGAGGCAACAGGCGACATACCTTATGCCCGCCTTCGAGCGAGAACGCCTCGCCTGTCAGGGATTTTCACCTCGGCAGACCATGCCGGCCTTGCGCAGAAGCCGACGAGCTGTCGCTCACTGGCGGGCACAACGAACAATGGTGCGGAGCCGAAACTCCGACCGGCTGGCCCGCGGTTAGGAGGCAGCCGCCCGGCGCACCAAGCCGGGTGGCACCGCCGGTAGCACAGCCTCGGCTGTGGCGGCCACGTCGATCGCTTTCCACAGCAAACGCAGAGCGAAGCGCGCCGGGAGGGCGTCCAGCGTCGGCACCTGGTCGGCAAGCCCGTCGAGCTCGCCGCGCCATACTGCCCCAGCGATGGCCAGGGCAGCGGGCTCACGAAAGTCCAGCGCGCTATGCGCCATGGTCGGCAGCGTCAACAACACCGCATTCGGCACCAGCGACGCGATGCGCTCGGCGACCGCCGGCGGTGTGACCAGATCGCGGCTACCGGTAATCACCACCGTCGGCCAACCGAATTTCGGCATCTCGGCCACCAGGTCATAGGGCTCGGCCTCGAACGCGTCTGTTTCGGTAATTGTTTCGCGTATCGCCATCGCAGGATCGAGTGGTAAGCCGTCGGGTTCGGCGGCGTAGTCGAGTTCACGGAATGCGATGCGGCTCACCAGATCAATTTCGTAGCGGTACGGCACCTTGCGATTGACGATATTGGTGAACCGGGATATCGCTCGCCACAACATGGTTCGGCCATCCAGCAACAGGTCGAGTTGGCGATCGAGCAGAGCAGCACCACCGTAGCCGTAAATTGTCGCAGCGACCTGCCCGGCCGAGGCGGTCATCACCCCGGCCTCGACGAGCTTACGTACCTTGTGCGCCAGTGCGGCGGTTTCCGGACTATCACCTTTCAGCAGCAGCCCGCGAATGGCGTCGCGCACGATCGCAATGTCATGCTGCGACAGCAGCGGCGAATCGAGGATCATCGCCCGCACCCGGTCGGGATGGCGGACGCCGAGTCCAGCCGCGACATAGGTGCCGTAAGACGTGCCATAGACGACGGCCGAGTCCACGTGAGCGTCGTCGAGGACAGCGGCCACATCGTCGACGACCTGATCGACGGTGAGCGCTTGTGGCGGCAGATCGGCGCCGGAGTCGTCGTGGCGCGACATTCCCACCCCGCGGTGTTCGATCATGATGACGTCGAGGCCGGCTGTGGCGGCCCGCCGCCGCAGCCCTTTATACATCTGTATTGACGCCACCCCCGGGCCTCCCGGGATGATCACCAGCGGGTGGGCGGACTTGCGGCCGGTGCGCACGTAGTACAGATCGAACTCTCCGGCGTCCCCCGCAAGCGGGTGGGGGTACTCCCCTGCGGAGCGGGGACCCCACCCACTAGTGGGGGCGTGCCCCCAGTCCGGCGAGATCGGCCGGCGTATCGGCCGCACGCCGGGCAATCCCGCTAGTTTTTCGTGCATCCGGCGCCGTTTTGCATTCATGGTCATCGGTGTCGGCCCGCCATGGCCCTATTCTGCCGAGAGCGCTCACAATCACCAGTGCAGCGGCCCGCTCCGAGTCTTAATCGCACGTAAGCGGCGGTCAGCCACGGATCAGGTCGGCGGCCTTCTCCCCGATCAGCACCGACGGCGCATGGGTGTGCCCGCGAACCGTGCTGGGCATCACCGAGGCGTCGGCTACCCGGAGTCCGTCGACCCCGCGGACCCGTAGCTGTGGATCCACCACACTCGACTCGTCGCTGCCCATGCGGCAGGTGCCCAGTGGGTGATACAGGGTGTGCGAGTTGGTGTTGAGCGCCAACTCGAGAGTGGCCTCGTTCAGCTCGGTGCAGTCACGCGGTCGCGCGATCGGGCCGAGCAGGCCTTTTAACGCGGGAGCCGCGGCGATCCGGGCGCATATCCGCAGTCCTTCCATCATCGCGGCACGGTCCACACCGGCGGGATCGGTCAGGTAACGCGGGTCGATCACCGGCTTGGCGTGTGGGTCGGCGGACCGCAGCCTGATCTGGCCGCGGCTTTCCGGCGTGACCAGGATGGGACCGAAAACCACTCCGTGTCCCTGCGGCTCAACGAGTGCCTCGTCGTAGAACGGCGCCGGCGCGAAAATCAGCTCGAGGTCGGGTAGGTCGAGCTCGGGCCGGCTGCGGACAAAACCATACGCCTCGCCGACGTTTGAGGTGAGCATGCCGCGGCGCCGCAGCAGGTAGTTGATCAACTCTTTCGGCTTTCGGCCCGTGAACAAGCTGTCGGCGTCGACGTCGAAGCCCAACGGCGCAACGAGGTGATCGAGCAGGTTCTCCCCCACCTCGGGTGAGTGGTAGACGGTATCGATGCCGTGCTCGGCGAGGTGATCGCGATCGCCGACACCGGACAGCATCAACAGCTGCGGGCTGTTCACGGCACCGCCGCAGAGCACCACCTCGCGGCGGGCGTTAGCGACGCATTGTTGACCGTCGCGCTGGTATTCCACGCCGACTGCCCGGGCTCCGTCGATGAGGACTCGGGTGACAGCGGCCCCGGTGAGCACGTTGAGGTTCTTACGTCGCATCGCCGGCTTCAAGTAGGCGTCGGCGGTGCTGAACCGAGCGCCCCGGCGCTGCGTGACAACGGTCTCGCAGAAGCCTTCCGGCGCAGCGGAATTCGGTTGCGCAGCGCGAAATCCGCACTCGCGTGTCGCAGCCAGCCAAGCCGCCGTCGAGGCCCGCGGGCTGCGTTGACGGGAAATGTGCATCGGCCCGGTCACTCCGCTGTCGTCGCCGCTGACAAAATGCCATGCAGCGGTGACATTCTCGATGCGACGGAAATATCCGAGCACCTCGGCGTAAGACCACTGCGGGCCCGCTCGCACGGCCCACTCGTCGTAGTCGGCCGCGAATCCGCGCACCCACATCATCGCGTTCATCGACGATGAGCCGCCGAGCACCTTGCCTCGGGGCCAATAGATTTCGCGACCGCCGAGCTGCTGCTGCGGTTCAGTCAGGTAGTCCCAGTCGATCTCGCTGCGGAACAGCCTGGAGAAACCTGCCGGGATCGGAATGTATCTGTTCTTGTCGCGCGGTCCGGCCTCCAGCACAACCACCGCGGTGGCCGGATCGGCGCTGAGCCGATTCGCCACGACGGCCCCGGCTGAGCCGGTACCGACAACTATGTAGTCGCACTGAATGTCCATGGTGCATCCTGTTTCGGGATGAGTCTAAAACGCGCGGGATGGCCGCCGAGTGCTAAACGCTGAGATCGATGCGGTGCGCGCCCATGACGCCGTCATAGCGGTCGGGACTGCACGTGAGCACGATCACCTGCCCGTGAGCGCCCACGGTGTCGAATACCTCCCCCATCTTGGCCAGCCGGTCCGGATCGGTGAACCCAAGCGCATCGTCGACCACCACCGGAACGGAGTCCTCCTTAGCGACCAGGGCGGCGCCGGCCAGCCGAGCCAGGATGCCGAGTTGCTCTTTAGCCCCGCCCGACAAGGATTCGTAAGGCACCGTGATGCCATCCAGGGTTCGGCTGCGGATACACAAGTCGCTGTCTATGTCGACCTCGAAGGTGGGCCCGAACACCGGGCGACCGAGGCGCTGCAGTTCCGTGCGGTAGGGCTCGACGTAGCGCAGCCGGGTGGTGTCACGGTGTCGTGCCATCACCGAACGCAGCAGCTGCGCGGCCCGGGCGCGGCCGCCGACCCGGGTGTGCTGGCTGGTGGCGTGCTCACGCTCTGTCTCTGCGGCGTCGAGCTTGCCTTTGCGACCCTCGTTGCCGAAGACCGAGAGTTCGATGCTGACCTCGCGCAGCGCACGGGCAGCGTCTTCGTAGCGATCGCGCAGCGATTCGGCGGCCTCGGTGGCATCGGCCAGTTCGGCGGCCACCGCGTCCGGCGCCGCGGCGGCCAGCTGCTCGGCCAGCTCGGCGACCCGCTGTTCCGCGATGTTCGCCTCCCGCAACGCGGCGTCCGCCGCCGACGCGAGGTCCTCATCGTTAACCGACGGCCGCTCCAGGGCCAGCCGGCCGGTGGCCGCGTCCAGCTCGGTGCGTTGAGTCTGAAGATTATTGTGCAGAACCGTTGCCCGCATGGATAACTCGGCGAGCCTGTTGCCGGCGGCAGTCGCGATCTGACGGCGAGTCTCGCATTCGGCGTTCGCGGCCACGCGAGCCGCCTCGGCCGCATCGAGTTCGGCACGGGCGGCGGTGATATCCATCGCGAAAAGATCGGGTTCGGCCGGTTGACCGGCACCCAACTGCGCCAGCCGCGAGCGCAGTTGGTCGATCTCTTCATCGCCGCACAGCCCGGCCACGGTGGCGCTCAACTGGTCGCGCGTGCTCTGCAATTCGCGGCGACGCTGGTCGGCGGATCGTGCGGCCGCAAGGTCAGCCACATCCCCGGCGGCCAGCGCCGCAGTCAGCTCTTGTTGTGCCGCAGCATATTTGGCATGGATATCGAGTGCGGTCGCGCCGGGGGTCACACGCGCGGTGAGGACGCCGGGCACCTCGACCGTGGTGGGGCCGGTGGCCGTGATCGACCAGCTTTGGCCCGCCGACAACGACACCTGTTCGTCGCCAGCGGCGAGCTCGATGTCAGCGGCCGCGGTGAATTCCACCACTGCTGAGATCAACGCCAACTGGCCGCCGATGCGATCGACCACAGCCGCGGCATTCTCGATTCGCCGCAGTAACTCCTCAGTGATGGCGACTGTGGAGAGCTCTTCGCAGACCCGGTCGCGGTCCCTCCGGATGGCGTCGATCTTGGCCAGCCGGGCGCTCAACCGATCGGCCTCCTCGCGGTCGGCGAGCTGGTCCACGCTGCGCCGGGCGGATTCGGCGCGGCCCTGCAGGTCTGTCAGGGCCCGAGTGGCTTCTTCGGCCGCGGCGTCGGCGGCCTCGGCGTCGGCATGCGCCGCCGACTGCGCATCGGCGGCTTCTTGCGCTTCGGCCTCAGCGGCGGTGACAGTTGCGGCGCGAGTGTCGATTTCGGTTAGCAGCCGCAACCGCCCGCTGTGGGCTGCGGCCGCAGCGGCGCTCGTCGCGGCGGCCGCGGCAGCGACCAGCTTGGCTTCACGGGCTTGGCCGGCGAGTTCGGCGATCTTGTCGGCGGCAGCCTGGGCGGCGGCGAGCCGTGGGCCGGCAGCGATCCGCTGCTGGGACAACTCGGCCACCTGCTCGGTCACGACGGCGTGGCGACGCACCCGGTCGTCGACCTCGGCGACCGCCGCGGCGCATTCCGCGACCGCAGCTTCGGCCTCGGCCAGCCGGGAGATCGCGGCGGCCCACTCCCCGCTGGGACGTCCGGTCGGGGTGAAGTAGCGCCCATACTCGGCGTCGATCCGCTCGATGAGCAACGGCTCGGTGCCGGACAGCGCCGCGTGGTCGCCGGCCGCGACATCGAGCGCACGCGACAGCGCGTCACAACCAGACAGATCGGCCGCGGCGGTCGACGCGGTCTGCAGCACCCGCTGGGCATGCCACAGATCGTTGTCCACCGTCTCGGCCAGCATCGCCCGGACCCGTTCGTGGGCTTCGTCGCCGGTCAGCTGTTCGCGGCGCGGCGTCAGCACCGTCAACTCCGTTTCGCACTTTTTGTGAAACCGCTTGCGGTAGATGAAACGGTAAGGGCCGCAGCTGATTTCGGCGCCGACCTCAGAGCTGACGTCGCTGTTGGTCGGCTTGACCTGCTTGACTTCCTTCTTCGTCGAACGGTCCCTGGATTCCAGCAGCAGGTCCAACGCCTCAATCATCGACGACTTGCCGACCTCGTTGGCGCCGCACACCACAACTACACCGTGGTCGGGGAACTCGATCTCCCGATGCGCGACGCCGCGGTAGTTCGTCAGGACCAACCGGTGCAGCTTCATGCCGCCCCCCGATCGGCGAGCCGCAGCAACAGCGCCAGCGCCGCCTGCGCGTCGACGGCGGACTCGGCGTCCCCCTCGCGTGCTGTTGCCACCAGCTCCTCGACAGCCGCTGCGGCGAACCCTCCGATGCCGAGATCGGTGAACTCGCCGTCAGCGGGTATGACCGCCAGATCGGTGTGGCGTTCCCAAAGGCCCAGCCAGGCCAACAACCGTGCGTATTTGTCCAGGCAGGCGTCCAGCGCGGCGCGGTCGGTGACCGTCAACGAGCCGGTCAGTGCCAGCCGCACCACAGTTCGGTCCTTCTCGGTCATCAGATCCAGGTTCATGTCAAGGTCGGCGATGTCGCGGCTGTTATCGACCTGACGATGCATCGTGACGAACCGCCAGTGGCCCACATGCCGGGGCTCCACGGCGACCGCGGTTCGCGGGTCGCTTTCGTCGATCTCGACGACCAGGACATGACCTGGGTTGGATTCGACGTCGTCGAAGTTGGTGACTTCCGGCGAGCCGGAGTACCACACCCGTCCGCTGCTGCCGACCTGGGTGAGCGAATGCTTATCCCCCAATGCCACGTAGTGCACCGCGCCGCGGGCCAGCGCGTCGTCGAGCCTGGCCAGCCGGATCAGCGAGGGTTTGTCGCGATCGGGGTCGAGGACATCGACACCGCCGTGGGCGACGAGCACCCGGGTGACCGGAACCCCGGACAAGCCCTGCAGGCCGTCGAGGACGTCGGCGACCAGGTCGGTGGTCGGGGCCTTGGACCGCCACGGCGCAGCGACGATCTCCAGCCCGGGCCGAACCTGATAAACGCCGGCCTGATCAAGCACCACGACGTCGTCGGGACATTCGGCGGTGAACAGCGCGCTGGTGTACACCGATGACGCATCCAGCGGATCGTGGTTGCCCGGCAGCAGGTAGACCGGAATACCGATGGCGCGCATGGCTTCTAACGACTGGCCGATCACCTGCGGGGGAAGCTGATTGTGTTCGAAGACGTCACCGGCCACCACGACGAACTCGGCGCCCACCTCGGCGGCAAGCGCGCCCAGACCGGCCACCGCGTCGCGGCGGGCCGCCGAATACCGTGGCTGGGCGTCACCGGCAAGGAAGTGCCGCGTCATGCCCAGCTGCCAGTCGGCGGTGTGCAGGAATCGCATCCCGGCGACCCCCTTTCCGAACGTGCGTGGCTGTCAAGGCACCGCGAGTCTAGGCCCGGACACCGACAACCACAGGGATGCGCACCGGCATGCCTGCATGCAAGCATCTGGACCCCATTGAATCCGGGGTCTCGCGGCTGTTTTGATAGCCACTGAACGACCATTAACTGGCATGTGGTGACCGCGATTTACCAGGAGTTTCGCCCCGATCGACGGCTTGCACCGTTGGTGGAATGCGGCTGGGCGCGGTCAGGCTCGCCGACTCGGACGCTGCGGGTGATGCCGGACGGGTGTGTGGATCTGTTCGTCAGCTCCCAGGGCGATGTCATGATCGCGGGCCCCGCCACCACTTTCTACGATCTGCGTGCGGACAAGGAATGCATGTTCGCGGGTCTGCGATTGCGACCGGGTACGGCAGCCGCCGTCGTCGGGCAGCCCGTCAGTGAGTTCACCGGCCACCAGGTTCGCCTCGATTCACTTTTCGGAGTCCGCGGACATCTCATGGCCGAGAAAGCCTTCGGCGCAACGACTCCCCGTCAGCGCGTGGCCGCCCTGCAGGACGTGCTGATCGGCCATCTGATCGACTCTGAACCGTTAGTCGACGCAGCGGTCACCCAGGCGATCGGGATGCTGCAGCGGCGCCCGGATCAGCCGGTATCCAGCCTGGCCGCGGCCGTCGGCCTCAGTGAACGACAGCTGCGCCGCCGGTTTGAGGCCGCTGTCGGTTACGGCCCTAAGCGGTTTAGCCGGATTCTCCGTTTCCAGCGGCTGTTGGATTTGATCCATATCCGCGGCGCCCGAGTTCGCTGGGCCGAGTTGGCGATCGAGGCCAGATACGCCGACCAGCCGCACATGATCAACGAGTGCGTTGCGCTGGCAGGGATGTCTCCGGCCGCACTTCCCAAGGGCGCTCAAAACGTGTCCGTTTCATCCAATACCGCCCCAGGCGAGACGCCCTAGCCTCTAGCAATGACTAACCCGAAAGCCGTTGCACTCGAGTCTTTCCGGCTCATCGAAACCGGAGACGCGGAGCTGGCCCAACGAATCATCGCAGCCGACTACATGAACCAGGAAGCCGAGGACGATCCCGACGACGTCGAACGTCAACTTCCCGGCCCCGCAGGATTCCTGGCGACCAGCCAATGGCTGCGCGAGGCGTTCTCCGATCTGCGCTTCGAAATGCAGGAGACTATCGCCGAGAACGGGGTGGTGATGGCCGCGGCCACCATGACCGGCGAACACACCGGACCGTTTAACGGTATCGAACCCACCGGCATGCGAATCAACCACAAACAGGTGCACATCTTCACGGTCGTCGACGGCCAGATCACCCGTCATCGCGCCGTGCGGGATGACCTGGGCTTGCTGCTCCAACTCGGCTGGCGACTCGGCGGCCAGCGCTGATTCCGGGTGCTACCGACCGCCTGGCTTGGCCCTAGGGTGGATCGGGTGAACGGCCAGCGCACCCTCCTGCTGATGCGACACGCGAAGTCGGCGTACCCGCCCGGCGTCGTCGACCATGACCGGCCTTTGGCACCCCGCGGCATCCGGGAGGCCGGGCTGGCCGGTGACTGGCTGCGCGTCAACGTGCCCACCATCGACGCCGTGCTGTGCTCCACGGCCACGCGTGCCCGGCAGACCTTGGCCAACACCGGCATCGGCGCCACAGTGCGATACAGCGAGCGACTCTACGGCGCCACCCCTGGGACCATGATCGACGAAATCACCGAGGTTGCCGACACCGTGAGCACACTGCTCGTCGTCGGTCACGAGCCGACGATATCTGCCGTGGCGCTCGCCCTGGCCAGCGCAGACGGCACCGACGCCGGTGCCGCGGAACGTATTTCGGAAAAATTCCCGACGTCGGCGATCGCGGTGCTGGCTGTGCCGTGCGCGTGGGAAGCTCTGGAACGCAGCCGAGCCGCGCTGATCGGCTTCCAAGTTCCGCGTTGAGCCGGTCTAGGAGTTGGTGGCCAGCGTCAGCTCCATGAGCTTGATGGCCTGCCCACAGGCATCGATACCGGGCGCCTGGGGGTTGACCCACCAGCCGACCACTCCCGCCGCGTCGCTGGCGACTCCGCATGCACCGTTCGGGTCGTCCGGGTGCATCACAATCGAATCTATCCCCGCGATCGAACGGCTCTCGACCTTGTACTTCAGGAAGTCAGCAACCTTGCGCTCGTTGTTCAGGCTGCCCTGCTCGAACCAGAACCGGGTGATGTCGATCAGACCGACCGGGTTAGCCGCTTGCCACCGGCAGATCGCGCCGACGAACGTGCTCTGAATGTCCAGCGGATCGGCACCGACGGTCTTGGCCAGGATGTCGCTGGTCAGCACCTCACATTCCTTGAGCAGGTTCGGGTACTGCTGTTGGGAGTTGTTGTTGCGCGGGACGTTGCCGCCCGCCTTGACCGCGGTACCCCCAACAGACCTCGAACAACCGGTCAACACCAACAGCGTGGCCATCAAGACGGTTACACCGGCACGGACACTTCTTCTGCCCCGCGAACCGGGACGCATCGAGGCGATCACTTCGCGTTCGCAATCGACTGACGGGTCAGTTCTTTGGCTATATCGCAGGGCGGCGGGAACGGCTTTTGACTGAAGCTGACCGACCATTCGATGAAGTCGTCCTGGAACTGGATGCCCACTTCGCACAGCGAGTCACCCAGGTTGGGCTCGTTACCGACGGCGATGAAACCGCTGTGGCCATTGATATTGATGTCATCGACGCTCGCGCGTGAGAGCTCCTCGGTCTTGCGTTCACGTCCGATCGGGCTGCCGCGATACCAGGAAAAGGAGAAATGCGGGCCGAGAATACCGCCGCCCGCCAGCCACTGACACCCCACGGAGTTCCGGGCGGTGTTGACCAACCCAGTCACCTTGGTCAGATCCGTCACCGTCTGATCACTGATGCCACCGCATTGCGGGAACATCGGCCCGTGGCGACCCTCCGCGTTCTCCGGCGCCGTCGCCGTTGCTCCCGGTTTGTTGCCACCGGAATCGGAGCACGCTGCAACCGCTGGGATCAGGATCGTCAAGGCCGCCGCCGCAAGGGCCAGCGCCGTCACGTTACGCCGCACCGCTACTTCGCCTACTGGTCACAGCATGCACTGTAGCGGCAGCCCTGCGGGTCAACCACCGACGCGCCACCTGAGCAGGCATTTCAATCCCGTTGACCATGCGGTGCGGGTACGCAAACCATCCGGCGGTGGTGCGGACTGCGGCGCGTCGAATGTGCGACAGTTACCAAATGCTCCTGGCACTGCTGCGCCAGTACATCCGGCCGTATCGCCGGCTGGTCGCGGTGCTGATGGTGCTGCAGCTGACCAGCACCCTGGCGTCGCTGTACCTGCCGACGGTCAACGCCGCGATCATCGACGAGGGCGTCGCCAAGGGCGATACCGCCACCATCGTCAGGCTCGGCATGGTGATGCTCTCGGTCACCGGATTGCAGGTGTTGTGCTCAGTCGGGGCGATCTACTTTGGCTCTCGGACCGGGATGGGCTTCGGCCGCGACCTGCGCTCGGCGATGTTCGAACACGTCACCACCTTCTCCGAGCGCGAGACCGCCCGATTCGGCGCGCCGACGCTGTTGACGCGCAGCACCAACGACGTCCGGCAGATCCAGTACCTGGTTCAGATCGCGGGCACCGTGCTGGTTACCGCGCCGATCATGTGCGTCGGCGGGATCTTCATGGCCATCCACCAGGAGGCCGCGTTGACGTGGCTGCTGCTGGTCAGCGTTCCGATCATGGCCGTCGCCAATTACTGGATCATGTCGCACATGCTGCCGCTCTTCCGAAGCATGCAGGGCCTGATCGACGGCATCAATCGGGTGATGCGCGACCAGTTGTCCGGTGTCCGGGTGGTCCGGGCGTTTGCTCGGGAGCGCTTTGAGCGCGACCGGTTTGCTCGCGCCAATGTCGCGCTGTCGAATACCGCGCTGACGGCGGGTAACTGGCAAGCGCTGCTGCTGCCGGTGACCACGCTGACCGTCAACGTGTCCAGCGTCGCGCTGATCTGGTTTGGTGGGCTGCGCATCGACCGTGGTCAGATGCAGGTCGGCTCGCTGACCGCCTTCCTGGCGTACTTCACCCAGATCCTGATGGCGGTGTTGATGGCGACGATGACGCTGGTGGTGCTGCCGCGAGCGTCGGTATGCGCCGAACGGATCACCGAGGTGCTGTCCACTCGCCCCGCCGTCGAAAGCCCGCAAAGCCCCAAGTTCCCGAGGGCTGGGATCACCGGCGTGGTGCGCTCGGCCGGCGCGACATTCACCTATCCGGGCGCTGACCGCCCAGTGCTGCAGGACATCTCGTTTACCGCGCTGCCCGGCACCACCACCGCGATCGTCGGTAGCACCGGTTCGGGCAAGTCGACGCTGGTGTCGCTGATCTGCCGGCTCTACGACGTGACCGCTGGCGCTGTCCTGGTCGACGATGTCGACGTCCGCGATTACCACACCGAACGGCTCTGGTCGGCGATCGGGCTGGTCCCCCAGCGCGGCTACCTGTTCTCGGGGACTGTCGCGGACAATCTGCGCTACGGCAAGGCCGACGCCACCGACGATGAGATGTGGGAAGCATTGCGAGTGGCCGCCGCCGACGGATTCGTGCGGGCACACGATGACGGGCTGCAAATGCGCGTCGCCCAGGGCGGAATCAACTTCTCGGGCGGGCAACGGCAACGGCTAGCGATCGCCCGGGCGGTCATCCGCCGCCCGGCCATCTATTTATTCGACGACGCGTTCGCCGCGCTCGATGTGCACACCGACTCACGGGTGCGTGCGTCGCTGAGAGAGATATCAGGCGACGCCACAATCATCGTTGTCACACAACGAATTTCGACTGCCGCCCAAGCCGACCAAGTGATCGTAGTCGACAACGGGAAGCTGGTGGGTTCGGGCACTCATGAATCGCTGCTGGCCGACTGCACCACCTATGCGGAGTTCGCTGACTCGCAGTCGGTGGGCGCCGGAGTCCGGGAAACGCAATGACTGCGGCGATCAACAGGCCGCCCCGCGGCGTGGCCCCGACCGCTGCCGGGCGGTCCCGCGACTTCTGGGGTTCGGCGGCCCGGCTGGTGAAACGGCTTGCGCCGCAACGCGGGCTGAGCATGGCGGTGATCACGCTGGGCATCACCGGCACGGCGATCGGGGTCATCGTTCCGCGGATCCTTGGCCACGCCACCGATCTGCTGTTCAACGGCGTGATCGGGCGACAGCTTCCTGCGGGGATCACGAAGGCACAGGCCGTCGCCCAAGCCCGGGCTCGCGGCGATAATGCCTTCGCTGACCTGCTTTCAGGGACGAATGTGGTGCCGGGCCGAGGTGTGGACTTCGGCGCGGTGGCAAGAACACTGGCGATGGCGCTGGCTCTGTATCTGGTTGCCTCGCTGCTGATCTGGGCACAAGCCCGGCTGCTGAACGTCACCGTGCAGCGCACCATGGTCGCGCTGCGTTCCGATGTCGAGGACAAGGTCCACCGGCTGCCACTGTCCTACTTCGATGGCCGGCAGCGCGGCGAGCTGCTGAGCCGGGTGACCAACGATATCGACAACGTCCAATCGTCACTGTCGATGACGATCAGCCAGCTGCTGACATCGATTCTGACCGTGGTGACGGTGCTGGCGATGATGGTGTCGATCTCGCCGCTGTTGGCCCTGATCACATTGCTGACCGTGCCGATGTCGCTGCTGGCGACGCGAGCGATCGCGCGACGTTCGCAGCGCCTGTTCGTCGCCCAGTGGACCAGCACCGGACACCTCAACGCCCACATCGAGGAAACCTACAGCGGGTTCACGGTGGTCAAGACGTTCGGTCATCAGGCCGCAGCGCGCGAACAGTTCCGCAGGTTCAACGACGACGTCTACCAAGCCAGTTTCGGCGCCCAGTTCTTCTCCGGCTTGGTGGCGCCGGCGACGACGTTCATCGGCAACCTCGGCTATGTTGCGGTCGCCGTAGTGGGGGGACTGCAGGTGGCCACCGGGCAGATCAGCCTCGGCAGTATCCAGGCTTTCATTCAATATGTCCGGCAATTCAATACGCCGCTGAGCCAGGTGGCCGGGATGTACAACACGCTGCAATCCGGAGTGGCCAGCGCCGAGCGGGTGTTCGACCTGCTCGATGAGCCCGAGGAATCGCCGGACGCCAAGCTGGCATTGCCGCGGCCCGACGGCCAGAACCCGCAGCTGAGTGGACGCGTCGAGTTCCAGCACGTGAGCTTTGCTTACCGCCCGGGCATCCCGGTGATCGAAGACCTGTCGATGATCGCTGAACCGGGTAGCACGGTGGCGATCGTTGGGCCGACCGGAGCCGGCAAAACCACCCTGGTGAACCTGCTCATGCGGTTCTACGACGTCGATTCCGGCCGAATCCTTGTCGACGGGGTCGATATCAGCACGGTGAGCAGGCAGTCGCTGCGATCGCGAATCGGCATGGTGCTGCAAGACACCTGGCTCTTCGACGGGACGATCGCGGAGAACATCGCCTATGGGCGACCGGAGGCCAGTGCAGACGAGGTAGTTGAAGCCGCCAAGGCGGCCTATGTCGACCGGTTTGTGCACACACTGCCTGCCGGCTACCAGACACGGATCAGCGGCGACGGCGGCAACATCAGCGCCGGTGAGAAGCAACTCATCACCATCGCACGCGCATTTCTTGCCCACCCACAGCTGTTGATCCTGGACGAGGCGACCAGCTCGGTCGATACCCGCACCGAAGCCCTTATTCAGCGCGCCATGTGCGAGCTTCGCCAAGATCGGACGAGTTTCATTATCGCACACCGTCTTTCGACGATCCACGATGCCGATCGCATTCTAGTAGTCGAAGCCGGCCGGATCGTTGAACAGGGCAACCACGCCGAACTGCTGGCCCGACGGGGTGCCTATTACGCGATGACTCAGGCCTGAGCTCGCGGCTCGCCAGACCACGCGCCAGGAGGAGTCAAGGCCGGTCAGGCCTACCGATGGCGTTAGGAGAAAAGGCGCCAAGAAGTTGAGAATCCCTCAAGGAGCGGGCTGAACGCTGTGCTCATCCGCACAACCGCTCACCTGAAAAGGATCGCAGCAATGTTCTCACACCGCATCACCACAATCGCCACCACCTCGATCGGCGCTGCCGCCATCGGACTTGCCGCGGTCGCTACCGCCGGCACCGCAGGGGCCAGCACCACCGACGACGCATTCGCGGCCCAGATGAGATATCAACTCCATCAAGGGCTCCTCGACCATGCACCCCGGGAAGCCCATCCTGACGATGGACACCTCCCCGGTGACGCTGTCATTGCCGGACTGCCAGGGTGCGCTCTATACCAGCCAAGATCCGGTGTACGCGGGCACTGGCTACACGGGAGTGAGCGGACTGGTGTCCTCCGAGCCGGGCGACAACTATGACCACTGGGTCAACCAAGCCGTGGTGCTCTTTCCGTCCGTCGATAAAGCTAAGGCGTTCCTGCAGACGTCGGCGGACAAGTGGAAAGCCTGCGCCGGCAGGACGGTCACCGTTACGAACAAGAGCAAACGTATAGGTGGACGTTTGCGCAAATCAACGGCAGTCCACCGAAGATTACGGTGATGGACACTCAGGAAGGCGCCGACGGCTGGGAGTGCCAGCGCGCGATGAGCGTGGCGAACAATGTGATCGTCGACGTCAACGCGTGTGGATACCACATCAGCGATCAAGGTGGCCAGATCACTGACAAAATCGTCGCCAAAGTCAACGACGAATAGCCAGACTGCTACCCGACTGGACACACGCCAATGCCGAAGCGGCACTGCGGCATTGGCTTAGGGCTGAAGATCTGGCCCCTGCGCACGAAGATCATCGACCGCCGACATGGCGCTCGCGTAGCTTGGCCAGCCATTCCTCGGTGTGCTCACCGACCAGCTTCACCGTCCACGCGAGTGCATCGGCGCGGGAGCGGGCGACACCAGCGTCGACCAACGTATCGAGCACCTGGCGTTCGGGTTGCTTCAAGCGCGTCATCACAGGTACCGCGATGTGAGTGAACAGGATTCGCTCGCCGCCAACCTCTACGCCCCAGGAAACCTTGCGCCCGTAGCGATCTTGCGCTTCATCGGCGATATGCATCCGCTCAGAACGGGTTTCTTCGCGGAATCGCGAGGCTCGGCCTTCTGCACGGGCCTCGCTCTCTTCTTTTCCGGAACTCTCGGGTTCGGCCAGCTTTCCGATGACCGTGATCTCTTCGCGGTCGACGATGACCGTAGGATCGCCGTCGAACCAGGCTTCGGGGAGGCGTCCGGCGAACCATTCCGCGGCGCCGCTGGCATCAGGCTGCTGCGCTTGCTGCCAGCCTCCGGGGCGGCCGTACCGCCGCCCATGTGTGTGGTGGGATTTCATGATTACATAATTACACCGTTACACCGTGCAATGGAACTGCGTTTCACCAGCAGCGAACGTCAAACGGTTCCGGGCGCAATCTCAACACGCCGGCGGCCCCGCCAATCGCGCAGCCGCTGCGTGAGTTCCCCGAGGCCTGCGAAAACCGTTGATATGGGTTGTTCGAAGTTGTATTTTTGGTAGCGAAGCAGGCCCGGAAGCGACCAATTCGAAGCGCCGGAAGACGGGGTAAGAAGCCGGCCGCGTAGGACCCGCGTAAGACGGAGTCATACGCCCCCCAGAGTCGCCCGGGCCTGCCTATGCGTCTAGCGATCTTGACCCGCGCGACCCGGGTCAGTCGCCGTTGTAGGAGCCGTTCCCGCGGCGAATCCGAAAAAGCTTGACCTCATTCTTGATGCCCTTGAGGCGGCGTGGCACCGGCGAACGACCCATGGAATTCGCCGCTATCGCCGACGGCCTCCCAGACCGAATCCGCGACCAGCACGGTACCCGGGCGCGCCACACCGGTGACTCGGCTGGCCAGGTTGACCGGACTGCCGAACCAGTCGCCGGCCCGGCTCACCGCCATCCCGGAAGCCACCCCCGCTCGCAACCGGGGAAAGTCGTTGTCGGTATCAACAGCTTCGACAAGCTTCAGCACGACGTCCAGCATTGGCGCCGGATCGGGACAGACGAACATCACCGCGTCACCGATCGTCTTGATGAACCGCACCGGCGGGACGGCCACATCACGGGCGAGGTCGGCCAGCCGGTTGGCAAGTTGCCCCAGCTCTTCGGCCGATACCACTTCCCCGATCCGGGTGAAGCCGACGAGGTCGGCGAAGGCAACGGTGATCTGGCGTGCTCCCGGAAGCGGTTTACCGGCGGCCCGCTCTCCGGCATTGACGGCTTCGGTCTCCATCATGTGCCGCAACTGCATGAACAGCATGTCCTGGATCATCGGGCCGAGCATCGGCGCGATTTGGCTCACCAATGCCTTCGACGCCTTAGCGATTTCCACCTCGGTAGCTCCCGGGCGCATGATCGCCGACAGCGCGGTGTAACGCATGACTTCGGCGGCGCGTGACAGGCCTTCGGCGAGCACCCGCACGACGAGAACCACTTGATCGGGATCCAAGCCCAACTCGACGAACCGCTGGGCGTATGCGGCGGCTTCACCGTCAGCGCGCATGTGAACGACGGCATCGGGGTCGTCGACTCTGGCCAGACCGATGGCACGCTGCAGACGCTGCAGCAGCATCAGGTCAATGCCGTACCTCTCACTGATCTCTCGGGTAGATACGTAGGTGCCGTCGTCGCCGATGAGGTGGCGGGTGGCCAGCAGCAGCGGCGGGTTGGTCGCCCGGATCTCGTCGGCGGTGATGCCCTGCTCAAGCAGCCACTCGACCAGCTCGGCGCGCTCCGTGCGCGCGGTGCCCTCGAGTCCCTCGAACAGATCTTCGATATTCTGGTCGACCCCGTCGTCCACGTGGTCAAGGTACAACGGCGGCGCGCGACGATGTGACGTGATGAGCGCACCGCTTCTGCAGGGATTCCCGCCGGTCGTCGACGACCATGCCAGGGTGGGAGATCCTGGGCTCGTTTCCGAGTGCCCAATCGCTGGCGGCATGCCAGTACTACGCCAATCAACGAAATGCGTTCTGGCCGATCACCAGCCAACTCGGTTTGCTGACTATGTGTACTTGATCAGCGCCCTTCGGTGTTCTACCTGCGCTGACATGCCAATATTGTTGGCGGCAACTACATCCCGGCGGCGGCGTGCGATAACGTACAACGTGAGCCAAGCGGAAGCAAGCAGAAGGGACAACGTCGAAGCCAAAGGTCTCAAGACCTTGTGCAACTACACCCACAAGTCAGCAACATGTAGGCGCTCGGAGTCTATCCATGTGACCGCTCTTGCAGAGGCACCGCCGTGCAGCGATCGCGCTCGCCGCGTTCGTGCTCACTGTCGTCCTCACTGTGATCGCTGGGTGTCAGTCATCGCAACAGTCCTCCCCATCCTTCGCGCCGTCGCAGGTCGAGGTGCAGGGGCTTGCCGCGCTGCCCGCTTAGACGCGAGACAACGGATGCCGTGTGACAGAGGGGCTTCATAATCGCAGTAACGGCAGTCCTCCACTACTGCCCCTTCAATACGCTGGAAGGTGATCAGGTTGATTAAGATGGTGACCGGCGCCGCCCTGACGGCTGTTGCGGTTTCCTGTGTACCGTTGGCGCATGCGACACCCCAGGACGATAAGTTTTTGCAGGAAGTCGCAGCGGCCGGTATCCAAGGCCCACCGGATCAGTTGATCGCCGACGGCCACGCAGTCTGCGACAACTACGCGAACAGCGCCGCCCAACTCGCACAGGTGGCGGACCTGGTCGCCCAGGGAATCTCCGGCAAGCAGGTTGCGGCACTGATCGTCGCTGGTTACAAGGCGTACTGCCCGGATAAGCTGGCCTCCAGCTGAGCCGTTGCCGGTATCACGTCACTTTGACAGCCGTCGTTGAGCAAGCTGGGTGCGGTGTGCAACCTGGCCGGGGTCGACGACCGCGCCGGTCACCTTGCCCCGTGTCGGACTCGGCGTCTGCCACCGCCGCACCCCAGCTCCCGGTAGCCATAAAGACCGCCAGGGGTTTGGGCAGAACAGAGTGATCCCCCTTAAGAATTTCCGAGGCAGCTTTGGCGGCGCAGGGAGAACGCTGCCCCACTCCCGGCGCCGTCGAGAAGAGCCGGCCCTCGTCGTCCTGGTCCAGCGGGGGCGGGCGTTAGCACTTCACCTTTTTTGCGTGGCCGCTTTTTGGCGCCCCAGCGCCGGCGGTGACGCGGGAAGGCCGATGGCTACGGGCGGCGGACCGGCGTCGCCGCTCAGGTAACGCCGCTGTAGCCGATCGATGAGAACCTGTGCCTCTTGTATGTCTCGGCGCAGCGCGGCTGCTTCCAACCGCATCGTGCATGCCCGGCCGTTCCTGCCTGTGACATCCTGGCGTTCCACCCAAACTAACTGTGTGGTCATCTCATGCAGTTGATGCCGCAACGCGCGGACCAACTTCAAGGCCTGAGCAACCTGGTGATCGCCCATGGGACGATCGTCGCATTCGGCGCCCGTAGCCGCAACGAAACTGCATAGCCGTTTGACGAAACGACACACCGCCAGGAATCCTCTCGTTTTATGGGCCACATCATCCAAGTCAGTGAGGAGACGCTCCTAGCGGAAATCGAACGACGACTGGTTGACGAGTTTCCTTGCGTTTCGCCCGCGGTTGTCGACACGCTCATCCGCAAAGAGCACGCCCGGTTCGAAACCAGTCGGATCCGCGATTTCGTACCCCTGTTCGTAGAGAGACGCGCCCGTCGCGAACTCAAACACAGATCGTGAACGCGCCAGAGGTGCCGGGATCTTGCCATTCGGCCTTAGCGGCGCCCGGCCGGGAACGGCAGGTGAGGGTACGGGTCCCACGGGGTTGGATGTGGTGGTCAGGTCATGGTGCCGCTCGTCCTTATCTGTGTTGGGGACCCCCGGTAAAGGGTGGATCCTTGGTCGTTTTCTTGTTGTTTGGCCTCGTTCCGGCCCGTGTCTTATGGCGATGGAGCCGTAGTCGGGGTCGAGGTGGAGCGCCCGCAGCGCAGCGAGGACGAACGACCTCGAGGCCGGCGCGGATCCATCGCATACTTTGGTCGGCCGAGACGAGGTAATAAGGTTGTGGTTCAAGTCATCTGCTGCCTCCCGTGAGGGAACGTGGTGCAGGAGACGTCGTTGCGCGCGCCGGCGCCCAGCCTTATCTGGGTCCACGGACAATGGTCCGGCGACATGATGATGGATGGGGTGCCCGACGTGCGGGCTGTTGAAGGGGTGCGGCCGCTCATTCTTTCCGGGACGACCACCCAGCATAGGGGTGGCGGCAGGACGATGCGGGAGCTGGCCGCAGGCATCAGCTGAGTTATGGGCAAGGCACGCGCGCAACGCATCTCAGGCAGCCGCTTGCTGTAGTGGGGTGTCCGGCAACGCCAGAGCGGCTTCACCGAGCGCACGCAGGGTGTGATAGCAGCGGCGCAGGACTTTGCGCTCCACGGCCAACGTCGGGTTCTTGCCGTTGTGGCCGTCGTGCTTGGCCGCCAGCGTGTGGTAGTAGCCGTAATCCGAGGACCCGCGGCGTGCGGCGCACTTGGCCGCCTGGAAGGCAGCCCAGCGCAGCTCGGGTGAGCCCTGCCGCGACAGGCGCCCCGGCGCGCATTTGCCGGCCGAGGAGTAGACGGTGACATCGAGCCCGGCAAAGCGCACCAGCTGATCAGAGCTGGCGAACCGCCGCGCGTCACCGATCTCGGCCCAGATGATCACTGCGCACAACCACCCGACGCCGTAATGACGCTGCAGTGCCTGGCAGCCCCGTTGGTGTCGGGCGAAGTTCACCAATTGGATTCGCAGAGGATCGATCTCGGAGGGTGCGGAAGAACCGCTCGACATCGGCGAGGTTCTTGCCTGAGCACAAACGGCCAGAACCAGGACAACGATAAACCCGCCGCGGCGGCCAAACGGGCCAACCCCGTCGCCGCCGCCCAGCGCTCTGATCAAGCACTCAGGAAAGCCGCGCGTAAACGCACCGACGACGACACCACCGTGCACAGCTTCGCCAGCCTGCTGGCCGACCCTGGCCACAATCTGTGCCAACCAGATTCAGCCCAACGACGACATGCCGGCATTCACCATGACCACCAGCCCCACCCCGCTGCAGCGGCGGGCCTTCGAACTCCTCGGCATCTCCCACCGCCACGGCGTGGCGTAGTCAGTACAACCACACTCGCCACACCACAAAACCCCAACTCAACAGCGCAACCCGTCAACAAATCGGGGGTAGGGTGAGGGGCTGGCGCGGTGGCCGGAAGCTCCGTTTCCAGCCCCTCCCCGTCGAACCGTGCATGCGGTTCTCCCGCACACGGCTCTCCGACGTTCTTCACCGTCGGCGTTCGGCCGTTGCCTTCCAGGGCCGAAAAGGCCTGGGGGCAATGACGGTTCCACACAAGGTGATCAGCCCGAGGTTATCCGGTGACGCGCAGGTCACCTTCCTCATGCCCCAGCGGCGGCTGCGTTTGTGGCGTTTGCCGACAAACGCCGCGAACCGTTCCAGGGCGTATTGACTGATCGCGTCGAATACCCGGGCGGAATTCCCGTACCGGAAATAGCCGCCCCAGCCGCGCAGGAACTGGTTGAGATCCTGCACGACCCATTCATCAGACAGGCCCAACCGCTTCCGCTGCGTCAGCTGGCGGATCCGGTCGCGGGCATGCTGGGTCGCCTTGCGCGAGGGCCAGCGGGCCAGGAAGCACACCCGGCGGGGGCTGACCGTGCCCCGGGCCCGCACCCACCGGTGGTGAAAGCCGAGGAAATCAAAGCCCTCGGCGTCCTTGCCCTCGGTGAGGTGCACGATCCGGGTCTTGGCCACCTTCAGTTCCAGGCCGAGTCGCGCCAGCACGGTTGTGAGCCGCGCCAACGCATCCTCGGCCTGCCGCCGGGTGCTGCACATGACCACCAGGTCATCGCAGTAGCGCACCAGCACCCCGTGCTCGCGTGGATCCCACACCCGGTCCAGCCGGTGCAGGTACACGTTGCACAGCAGCGGCGAAAGCGGGCCCCCTTGCGGGGTTCCGGTGACCTCGCGCCGCACCCGACCGTCTTCTAGCACCCCGGCGCGCAACATCGCCCGCACGAGCGCCAAGACGGTTCGGTCGCTGATGCGTTCCTCAACCGCTTGCATCAACTTGTCATGCGGTATCGCCGAAAAGCAGTTGGCGATATCGGTTTCCACCACCCACCGTCGTCCCCGCCAGGCCTCATCCACGAGCACCTGCAGGGCATCGTGTGTCGAGCGCTTCGGGCGAAACCCGAAACTGCACTCGGCGAAGTCCGCCTCGAAGACCGGCTCGAGCACGATCTTCAGTGCGGCCTGCACGATACGGTCACGAACCGCAGCGATCGCCAACGGCCTGTATTCGCTGCTGCCCGGCTTGGGGATCAACACCCGCCGCGCCGGCAGCGGTCGCCAGCTCTTCTGCCGCAATTCGTCGGCCAACTCGCCCAGCAGCCGGGCCACCCCGTACTGCTCAACCTCGGCCAAGGTGGTCTTGTCGATGCCCGGTGCGCCGTTGTTGGCGCGCACCGCCACCCACGCTCGCCACAGGACGTCTTCGCGGTAGACCTTGTCCTGCAGCGCGTGAAACCGTCGATTCGGGTCGGCCTTGGCCGCCCGGTACAGCGCGTGCTGTAACGCTTTGACTCTGTCGCCTCCGACAGCCGCCAGGGTGGACCTAGCCGTGGTTCCGGCACTCACCAGTCAGTAGCTCCCAACATGCGCGTGAACGAAGCAGCGGCCCTTCCCTCCCCGCGGGTTGTGTTGCCCCGCGGCTCGACCGGTACTACGACCGCCTCCGACTCCCTCCCGACACCCATCCACTTCCCGGCTCCTCACCGGTTATAGGACGGCGCTCTTCCACCGACACCGCGACCGGTTTCGGTCGGGGAGGGCCTCCCCAGTTCCCGCCGCCACCTTCTGAACGTTCCGCGCCCTCTACGCCGGACAGTTCCTCACGGCTGCATCTCCAGGATCTTCACCGCTTCCATGGCCTTCGCCGTGATTCCCGCGGCTCGGCACTGTCTTATCCCCTAACGACGCGGCAGGCTTCGCTTCACGCTGCGGACCGCTCAGTTGCTCCCACCACCGTGGCTTTCGACGCTGGGCTTCGACCCGACCCGTTTCCAGACCGAGCCGCCAGCCTGCTACCGGGCTTCCTGGCCACTACCCGGACCGGACTCACACCGGCAGGCGACGACGAGCTTCCCATCAAGTCATGACCGCTGGACAATCACCTCCTAATGCACTGGGCGCACGGAACTTCGGGCTAGGCGTTCGTCGAGCAATTCGTCGACCTGACGACTCGACGGCTCGCCACCATGCTCGCGGATTGAACGGCGCACAGCCGCCAGCAGCCGAAGTTCGCCGTCGATGACCTCGATGTCGCACATGCGTCACTCGCGGCGCGAGTGGGGCGTCAGCCTAGCCAATTCGCGCTGACTTAGCTGGATGCGTACTCGAGCATCGGCTCGAAAGACGGCGGTCCATCGGGCGGCGCGATGGTAAGACTCGTCGGCCGGATTCGGTAGCGGGTCCCGTCCGTCGGATTTGTTACGTCGAAGCCTTCCGAGGAGCGCACTGCGTTTGCGAGTTCTATGCTGGCGCCATCGCTGAGACGGACGCCGCGATAGTAGAAGTTTCCGGGCTGGACTTGGCATACCACCAACACGGACTGTTTGGTGCGGCCGATGACGGCTGGCTGATTTCCCGAATCGCAGCGCGCAGCGGGGTAAGCGGTCCAGCCAAGGTCATCGGTTCCCGGCAGGCTGCTGATGCTTAGCTGCGCAGCTGTGGTTGCCGGCGTCGGCGTCGGTGTCGGGGTGGTCGGCATCCACGCTGGGGGCGGCGGCGCAGCCCACGACGTCGGAGGGTTCGTCACCGGCCGAGGCACCGCGGCGTCATCGTGCATCCGCACCAGCGCCCAGCCACCGAACCCGACCATCAGCGCGACCACACCCGCGCACGCCAGCAGCACCGCGGCGTGGCCCCACGCCGGACGCCACGACTGGCGCTGGATTTCCTCGGTCTCATCCTCAGCCGACCAGGCCAGCTCAGGCGCGGCCTCAGTCGGCGGCGGCACGAGCGTCGTCGCGTCACTATCGGCCGCGACCGTAGGCGGTTGGTCGTCAGCGGTGTCGTCGTCGGAGGTCATAATCTCCTTCTCCTGCCCGCATAGAAGTGTGCATTGCAGGCGTGACAGCCGCACGCGTTTCAACAGGGGCGGCCTGCGCGCCGGGAGTGTGCCCCGGCCGCACCATTTCGTTAGGAGTTTCGAGTAGCGCGCGGCATGGGATTCGAGTAGCGCGCTACGCCTGACCGGTTACCGCGCCTCCTGCGATCGTTTACAGGTCAGACACAGTTGGCAACGAACTCAGCGAAGCGATGCCAACATCCCACCAGAGGCTGACACCACCGCAAGGAGCACATCATGAGCACCACCCACAACGTGGAGAAGAAATTGGTCGCCTCGGCACTCGTCGCGACGCTACCAGCACTCCTGTTTCTCGGCGCGGGAACGGCGCAGGCGAAAACCTGTGCGGTTCCGGGGGGAAAGCCGTGTTTTAGTGTCGCTTGGGATCCGTGGGATCCCGTTGTTGGCGTCACCGTCCACATTGCCAACAACGTCAATGCCGATTTCCCGCACTGCACCTACACCGCCACGCCGGACCCCAACCAACCGCTGCAAGGGCTACCCACCTACACCTCACCCCAATTCGAGCTACCGGTGAACGGCACCTACAACTTGGCGATCCCGACCGCCGTCCGGACCGGCACGAAGTGGAACGTCAATGTGGACTGCGGTTACCCCTGGGGGCAGGATCTCCAGCACACCTTCTGAGCGCATCGACCGCGAAATCCGGGGCCGTTTTTCATGCCAGACTTAGCATTCGTGGATGTCTTCGCCTGCCAGCACTGCGAGGCAGCGCCCGAGCTGCTCGCCAACGGCAACGCGCAACTCAGCATCGTCCGTCACGCGCCGGCCGGCTGGTGGCCGGCTGGTGGCTAAGATCTCTCAGCCCACCGGGTCGATCTCGTCGGCCGCCTCGAGCAGCGCCGGGCCAACCGAGGGTGTCAGGTCATATCTAGGTCACGGAGCTGAGTTAGTAGCTCTAAATACCGCTTTTTAGCTGCTAGAACTCTAGTGTGAGAATCTGGCCGATCACCAGTGAACTTTTCGGGTTCGACGCAAACGCGTCATATGACACACGGCTGGGGGCACTGCGGTCCCGCGGTGTCGCCCTCTGGGATGTGCTGCACACCTGCCGCCGCATCGGCAGCGCAGACTCGGCGATCGACCCGAAAAGCTTGGTGGTCAACAACTTTGCCCAGCTGTTCGCCAACTATCCCGCCATCACGCGGGTGTACTTCAACGGCGCCAAGGCCGCCGAGCTATATCGCAGGCTGGCGGATACCACCGAGCGGGTCGAGTACCAGCGGTTGCCGTCGACCAGCCCGCTCATGTCATGCGGCCGGGCGCCAAGCTGGCGGCCTGGCGGGCGATTTCCCAGTCATGACACCGGCGGTCGCCGGTGGGCCCACGGTCTCGCAGCTTCGATCTGCGCCGACAGTGACAACAGCGTCGCTTCGTCGTACGGCCGACCGACGAGCTGCACCGAGATCGGGAGGCCGTCACCGTCGAAGTCCCACGGCACGGCCGCAGCGGGCTGTCCGGTCAGATTCCAGATCTGTTGGTAGGGAACCCGCTGCGCTACCAGCAGCAGCGTCGACACCGCACCCCGGCGTTGGTAGGCACCGATGCGGGACGGGCCCGCCGCGTTGCCCGGCGTGACGACAACGTCGACATCGTCGAAGATCGACTGAATCCGAGTGCTCAGCGCCGCCTCCGCGGCGCGAATGGCAGCCATCCGCCGGTCCGAGAAGAACGAGCCGAAGCGCGCCAGGTTGCGGGTGCGCGATTCGAGACGTTCCGGATGAGCCTGCGCGTCCGCATCGTCGCTGATACCACGCAAAAAGCGGGGCAGGTAGTTCAACAAGATCGCCGAGGCCGGATACTCGGGGTCGGCAGTGATGACCTGGTGGCCCAGATCGCGAAGCAACGCACCGGCCTGGTCGACCGCCGCCAGCTCTTCCTTCCCGACCCTAACGGGCAGCGGCGTTGGGACCTTGGTGCTCAAGGCAATTCGCAGCTGGCCGGGATCGCGCGCCGCCGCGTCCACGAACTCGCCTTCGGGACCTGGCACCGTTGACGTTGCATCCAGGAACAACGCCGCGTCCATCACCGACCGGGCTATCGGACCATTGACGCTCAGGCCGTACCACGCATCGTCGTGCGGCTCTAAAGACACCCGATCACGTTGCGGTTTCAGGCCGAACAGACCACACCAGGTCGCCGGGATGCGAATCGAGCCACCACCGTCGGATCCCAGTGCCAGCGGAGCCAGCCCGGCAGCTACCGCAGCGGCACTACCGCCGCTGCTGCCGCCCGGAGTACGCCTGGGGTTCCATGGGTTGCCAGTAGCTCCGAACGTCAGCGACTCGGTGTACGGCATCATCATCAGCTCGGGCACGTTGGTTTTGCCGATGATGACCGCGCCCGCAGCGCGTAGCCGGCGGACCACCTCCGCGTCGGAGGTCACGGCAGGGCGGTGTCCGCCGCTGCCGTATGTCGTCACCTCACCGGCGACGTCGACATCGTCTTTGATCGCGACCGGCACGCCGAGTAGCGGCAGCCGCTCGCCCGCGTCAAGCCGGTCCTGCGCCACAGCGGCCTCGTAGCGCGCGCTGTCGGACAGCACCACGCGGTAGCAGCGCAGCTCGCTATCCAGGCGCGCAATCCGTTCCAGGTAGACCTCGAGCAACTCCGGTGCGGTCAGTTCACCGTCGGCCAGCATCCGTGCCTGTGCGGCCACACCGGCGAACGCCAGATCGCGAGCGTCCACTGCGGCAGCGTATCCCGCTGGCCGGGGCGAGCCCCCGGCTGGTCCCAGCGCGGCCCTACTGAGCCGACCAGTACCGTGGCGACATGTCCTGCATGTTCTGTGCGATCGTCGCCGGCGAAGCTCCGGCCATCCGGATCTATGAAGACGATGACTACCTGGCGATCCTCGACATCCGCCCGTTCACCCGTGGCCACACCCTGGTGCTCCCCAAACGGCACACGGTAGATCTCACCGACACCCCACCGGAGACTCTGGCCGACATGCTGACCATCGGCCAACGGATCGCCCGAGCTGCCCGTGCGACGGAATTGGCCGACGCGACGAACATCGCGATTAACGACGGCCCCGCCGCCTTCCAGACGGTGTTCCACATCCACCTGCACGTGCTGCCGCGGCGCAATGGCGACAAGCTCTCGGTCGCCAAGGGGATGCTGCTGCGCCGCGACCCGGACCGGGAAGCCACCGGGCGGATCCTGCGGGAGGCGCTGGCCCGGATCGACGCGAGTCAGTAAGACTGGGCCATGAGCAATCTCACCGTGTTCGAGCGATTCGTGGGCGTACCGATTTTGCGTCTGCACGACAAGATCTATCAGAAGACCAATGGCCGGATCGGGCACCGGATACCGGGTGCCCCACCCAGCCTGCTGCTGCACACGGTCGGCGCAAAAACCGGGCAACCGCGCACCACTTCGCTGACGTATGCGCGCGACGGCGACTCGTACCTGATCGTCGCCTCCAACGGTGGCGACGAGCGCTACCCCGGCTGGTACCACAACTTGCGCAAGCATCCCGACTGCGAAGTCAACCTCGGCCCGAAACGACTCGCAGTGACCGCGCGGCAAGTCAGCCGAGATGACTCCGACTACCCGCGGTTGTGGCAGCTGGTCAACAAGAACAACGCCAACCGGTACACCAGCTACCAAAGCCGGACGTCGCGGCCCATCCCGATCTTCGTGCTGACGCCGCGCTAAATGTGAACGAGCCGCACAACAGCACCAGTTAGTGGAGCCTGACAGCAGTGCAGCGGTTTATTCTCCTCTAACGCGCGGTGAAGCTCTCCATGCATTCACCGCAAAGCGCGGGATCGGCTGGAGCGGCTATGAAGCGCTGGACGGGAAATCCGTGGCGGCGTATCGGGCTGCCTGCACGCGTTGGCTGGCTCGTCGTCGCGGCATACGGCGTCGCGGCGGTGCTGGTCGTAGCGTCGTCGGTCGGGGGGTGGCGCGGCGCCTACGCGACTCGGCCGGTCGACGAAGTTGTGTCGGTGCTGTGTCTTGTGTTCGCGGCAGCATGTGCCGGCAAGGCGGCCCGCTCCGCGGTCGGGCGCCGCAGATTCGGATGGCTGGCGCTGGTCACAGCCCTGTTGGGCTGGGCGGTCGGAGAGGTCATCTGGGCGGTCTACGATGTGCGCCCGGAACTCGAGCACGCCGTTCACCCGGCGGCGGCTGAGATTGTGCTCGTCTTATACCCGGTCGGCGCCATGACGTCTTTGCTGCTGCTATCCGATCGCAGTCACCGCAGTCGTTGGCAACTGGTGCTGGACGGCATCATCGTGGCGAGTTCGCTGTTCGTGGCCTCGTGGGTATTCATCCTCGACAAACTGATACGCGAGGGCAGTAGCTCGCAGCCCGCGACCTTCACGCACGTTTTCGCCGATGTTGTCGTCATCACGACGGCGATCGTGATGTTGTCGCGGGCTCGTCCTGGCGGCCGGCCGAGCCTGAGCCTGTTAGCCGGCGGAATCACGACGATCGGTGCTGCCGACATCGTGATCGTGTTCCAGACCGGGGTTGGCAGCTATCACACCGGCGATCTGCTCGACGTGATCCGAGTAGCCGGGTTGGGAATGATAGCGCTGGCAGGGCTGTCCAGCGCCAACGAGCCCCCCACGACGGCGCCGCAGGATGAGACTACGTCCCGCGCCCGGCTGTGGTTGCCGTACTTGCCGCTGCTACTGGCCGCCGCGGTCGGATTGGGCCACGCGGTAGGCCTGATGCCGCACGGACCGATGCTCGCCGCGCTGGGAATCCTGGTCGCCGCGGTGCTGGCCCGACAGTTCATCGTGCTCGTCGAAAACCAGAGCTTGTTGTCCGAAGTGGCGCGGGAAGCGTTTCGTGACAGCCTGACCGGTCTGGCCAATCGGGCTCACTTCCTCCATCGATTGGAACAAGCCGTCGCCCGTCAACGTGAGGACGCCACACCGATAGCGGTGCTGTGCCTCGACCTCGACAACTTCAAATCCGTCAACGACGCCTTGGGCCATCCGGCCGGCGATGAGCTCCTTATCCGGGTCGCCGGGCGGCTCACCGCTGCGCTGAGCGACATGGGTACTGTTGCACGCCTTGGTGGTGACGAATTCGCGGTGCTCATCGAAGCTTCCGTGGACGAATCGCAAGCGGCGGCGCATCGGGTTCTCGAGGCATTCAGCGCAGCGATCGTGATCGACGGCGTTCCCATAGCGGTACGTCCGAGCATCGGGTTCACAGTGGCCACCGCCGCATCGAGTTGCACCGTCGACCAGCTCCTGCAGAACGCCGACCTGGCTATGTATGCTGCCAAACGCGAAGGCGGCCAATGTATCCGCAGCTTTGTACCCGATCTGCCCTTCCCCTATACACTCCCGCAGTTCACCGACTCGGCGGCATCGGCCCCTGAAGACTGGGTGCCCGCCTCAGCAGCCGCCACCGCCTACCAAGCCGTTACGGGTAGCTGCGGCCCCGCTGGCGCCTTTGGCAATAGGACGACGCCCGCACGGACGCTCAGGCCGTTGCATGAAGCAGGGGCGTCAACACGAGACCAACCGAACGATGCGCCCAACGGCATTCAGTGGCCTCCGCCAGCAATCCGGATTGCCATGGGGGCGTTGGCGATCGGCGTGATCGCTTTCACCGCGTCGAGCGTCCTTAACCCGCATGCGGGTCACAACGTATTCTTCGCCGACTTCTTGTATCCGGCGCTGAACCTGTCGGCGGCTGCGCTGATTGCCGTTCGTACTTACCGCATTTCGGCCGACCGGTTGGCTTGGATTCTGATCGCGGCCGGCATGGCATCTTCGGCGATGGGTGACGTTGTCTACGCCGCATGGGTGCCGGAAGGTCAGTCACCATCGGTGGCTGATCCGCCTTACCTGGCGTTTTATCCACTTGCCTACGCGGGGCTGCTGCTGCTCATGCGGTCACGCCTGAAGCGGGTGCCCGTTCCGATCCGGCTCGATTCACTGGTGTGCGGGTTGGCCATGGCCGCGGTCGCCGCGGCGCTGACCGCAGGGCCCATCCACGCCGCCGCGACCCGCGCACCGGCAACCGTGCTGGTGGGCCTGGCCTATTCGTGGGGTGATCTGGTCCTGTTGGCTCTGGCCGCAGGCATGCTGCCAATCCTAGGCTGGCGCAACGAATTCCGATGGGCCCTTCTCGTTGTAGGGTTTATCGGGTTTGCGGTCGCAGACACGGCGTACCTCTTCGAGACCTCCGCAGGCTCATACCGCGTTGGCACTACGCTCGATGCCCTCTGGCCCGCTTCGTCGCTACTGGTGGCGATGGCCAGCTGGGCGCCTTGGTCGTCGGCGGCACCCTTACCGAGACGCGGACTGGGCTCCTACGCCGCGCCGGTGGCGTGCACTGTCGTGGCGCTTGGAGTCGCCGTCCTGGGTCACCACTCGCGACTCGCAGTGACTCTGGCTGCGCTGAGTCTGATCGCGGTCGCTGCGCGATTTTCGGTGACCTTCCGAGAGGTCAGCATGCTGGCTGAAAGCCATAAGCACGCCATGGCCGACGAGTTGACGGGGCTGCCCAATCGGCGCTCGCTCGCGACAGCCCTGACAGCGCTATCCGTCTCGGGCTCGCCGGGGCCGTTGTTGGCGACCAGGGCGACATCGCGTCGAGCGCTGCTGTTGGTGGGTCTCTATGAGTTCCAAGAGATCAACGACTCAGTCGGTCACCACTTCGGCGATGAGCTGTTGTGTCACATCGCGAATCGACTTGCGAACAGCGTGCGTCGTGGGGACCTGCTTGCACGCACGGGTGACGACGAATTCGCAATCCTGCTGGCCGAAGGGTCCGACCTCATCACCGCACGCGCCCAGGCGGGGCGTTTGCTCGAAGCCCTGAGCGAACCGTTCGCGCTGGATCCGATCACCGTGCAAGTCGATGCCCGCATTGCTATTGCGCTATGTCCCGACCACTGTGACCACCCGCAGGAGCTGCTGAATCGCGCCGAGACAGCAATCCCGCATGCCAAATCCAGCAAAAGCAAGATCGCGGTGTACGACTCCGCGTTTGAGATGTATCGGGACAACGACCCCAACCTCGTAGAGGAACTACGCGCCGCGCTGTTCGATGGTGACGAACTGTCGTTGTATTACCAGCCCAAGATCAACGCACGCGATGGCAGCGTCCACAGCGTCGAGGCACTGCTGCGCTGGCACCATCCAAGCCGTGGGTTGCTGCTACCGGAGGAATTCCTGCCCGCCGCCGAGCGCGCTGGGCTGATGCGCAAGGTGGCCAACCGCACGGTCAACCTCGCCCTCGAGCAGATCCGCTCCTGGCGCGACCAGGGCATCCCGCTGACCGTCGCGGTGAACCTCTCGACGACGAATCTGCTTGACCTTGACCTGGTGGGCATGATCGAGCGGCTGCTGCGAACCCACGGTTTACCCCCCGACGCTCTGATCATCGAGATCACCGAAAGCGCCCTCGTCGATTCGATGCGGTCCCGTAATACCGTCGCCGCGCTGCAGCATCTCGGCGTTCGCATCTCGCTTGACGACTACGGCACCGGATGGTCATCGCTGGCACGCCTGCAGGATGTCTCGGTTGACGAGCTGAAACTCGACAGGATATTCGTGGCACGACTGGCCCAAGACCCGCGATCGGTTGCCATCGTGCGGTCCACGGTGGCGTTGGCGCACAGCCTCGGCGCCGACCTCGTCGCCGAGGGAGTCGAAGACGAGGTCACCTTGAGCGCACTGCGGCGATACGGCTGCACCATCACTCAGGGGTTCGTGCACAGTCCGCCGTTGCCACCGGATGACCTACTGCGTTGGATCACCAGCCATGCGCCTGATCCCAATTCAAGTCAGTCTGAGCAGGCGGGTGTGACCGACTGATCGGCTAGAACAACTCTTTGGCCAGTAGCTCGCACGTCGCCACCCGTGCCGGTGCGGTGGCGGGGTCGGTACCGCGGCGGGCCGACGCGACCGGGTTCACCATCACCTCGTCGACTCCGAACCGTTCGGCAAGCGCCCGCAGTTGTTCGGCAGCCTCCGCGGGTGCGCCGAGGACAGCGCGTTGCAGTCCGCTGTCCACGATGCGCTGCTGCTGTCCCGTCAGCTCCGCGATTTGAGCCTCTTCGACCAGCGGCACCGGGCCGAGCGGCTGCCCGGTCCGTAGCCGCGCCATCATCTGCAGGTTGGGCAACATCAATGCCGTTGCCTCGTCACGTGTTTCGGCCACCGCGGCGTTCACCGTCAAAAATGTCACCGGCTCGGCAGCTAGGTCGCTGGGCACGAACCGGGAGCGGTAGAGCTCAAGGGCCTCTTCGGTTCCTTTGCCGGAGAAATGATGGGCGAAGACGTACGGCAGCCCCTTGGCGGCAGCCAGGTGCGCTGAGTACATCGACGAGCCCAGCAGCCACAGGCGTGGTTCGGTGGCGGCGGCCGGGGTGGCCTTGAGGATGTAGTCCCCGGAGCGCAGCGGCACCCGCACGCCGCGCGCGCTCATCAGCGCCGCCACGTCGTCGAGGTATTCGGGGAAGTTCTCGATGTCGCGGTCATCGCGGTCGCCACGGAGCGCGTAGGAGGTCACCGGGTCGGAGCCGGGCGCTCGGCCGATGCCCAGGTCAATGCGGCCCGGGGCGGCCGCTTCCAGCAGCGCGAACTGCTCGGCCACCGCCAGCGGCGCGTGGTTGGGCAACATCACACCACCTGACCCGAGTCGCAGCTGCGAGGTCTGCGCGGCCAGGTAGGCGATCACGACCGGCGGGCTGGTGGCGCCCACCGACGGCATGTTGTGGTGTTCGGCGACCCAGTAGCGAGTGAAGCCCAGCCGATCCGCGGTCTGCGCGAGCTGCACGGTGGCCGCCAGCGCATCCCCGGTCGATTGGTCTGTGCGCACCGGGATGAGATCAAGGACGGAAAGACGCACGCTGGCGTCAACGCCTGCGGCCCCGCGAACGTTCCCTCCCGGTCAGTAGTCCTTAAGGGTGAGGGAATGCACGATGCGGTCGAACACCTCCTGCGGTATCGGCGCACCACCGGGGATGTTATCGATGACCAGCCATTGGTTGCGCTTGACATAGTCTTGGAACTCGGCCTGGTAATTGGCAAAGCCCTTTTCATAGTCATCACCGGCCGTTGCGAGCTCGCCGGCCAGGATGTAAGCCCCCAGCAGCGCGACACTGGTCCCCTGGCCCGACAACGGCGAACAGCAGTACCCGGCGTCGCCGACCAGCGCCACCCTGCCCCGTGACCAGTGATCCATCTTGATCTGCGACATTTCGTCGAAGTAGAAATCCGGCGCGTTCCGCATGTACTGCAGCAGTTGCGGACGAACCCAGCCGTCGTCCGCCATCCGCCGTTCCAGCTCGGCGAACTGGGCGTCGGTGTCGCGGTAATCGATCCGCAGGTCGGTGTCCATGAAGCCCAGCATGGCCCGGGCCTCGGTGTTGTTCCGCGCGCTGTAGACCCCGGCCATGCTGGAGTCGCCGTAATGCCAGGTCTGCCAGTAGTCCAGGTCCAGGAAGTTGGGCACGGTGAAAATCGCCGCGTGAGTGCCCAGCCTCTCGATGAATTGCTCCTCCGGGCCGAAAACCAGCCTGCGCACATTGGAGTGCAAGCCGTCGGCGCCGATGACGAGGTCGAAGCTGCGCGGGGCGGCGCGCTCGAAGGTCACCCACACCGAGGTGCCGTCGTCCTCCAACGACGCGATGCTGTCGCCAAATAGGTATTCGACCTTTAGTCGGCTTGCCTCGTAAACCAATTCGACGAGGTCATCGCGTAGCAGCTCGATGTCGGGGCTATGGATGGGACCGCCGGTGGGCGTCGATTCGGTGTCTCGGGACAGCTCGTTGCCGTCGCGGTCGACGACCGACGAACCCCGAATTCGCGTCCTCAGATGGTCGGCGGCGGCTCGCAGCCACATGCGTTCTAGCACCGTCAGCGCCGGACCCCGCACGTCGATCGCCTGACCGCCCGGCCGCAGCCCGGGGTAGCGCTCCACCACGGTGACCGAATAGCCGTGCTGTCCAAGCCAATACGCCACCGTCGTACCGGCTACGCTAGCGCCGGAAACCAGAACGTCAGTCACTTAATCCCTGCCAGCTTCTTCGCGTTGCTGAAGATGTCGTCGAGCATTTCCGGAGTCAACCTACCGGTAAACATATTTTGCTGGCTGGGGTGGTAGCAGCCGAGCAATCGCACACCAGACGACAGCTCCGCAACGACGCCGTGGCCGAACCGCGGCTTGCGCATTCCGGATGCGCCCGGCAGTCGCAGCGCGACTTGCCAGGCGAACCCGCCCAGGGCCACGATCGCGCGAACATGAGCGGACACCAACCGCCATTCGGCGTCCAGCCAGGGCCAGCAGGTGTCCCGCTCCGCCGGGGTCGGGGCGTTGGCCGGAGGCGCGCATCGCACCGGCGCTACGATCCGAATTTGGTTGGCCCGCAACCCGTCCGCGGCGTCCACGCTGATCGGTGAATTAACCAGGCCGGCCCGGTACAGCGCCGCATACAGCTGATCCCCGGACCGGTCGCCGGTGAACATCCGTCCGGTGCGGTTGCCGCCGTGCGCGGCGGGCGCTAACCCGACGATCAATAACCGGGGCCGCTCCGATCCCCAGCCCGGCACCGGCCGCCCCCAATATGGCTGGTCGGCGAAGGCTCGGCGCTTGATGACGGCGACGTCCTCGCGCCAGCTGACCAGCCGCGGGCAGGCCCGGCACACGCTGACCAGGGCGTCGAGTTCCGGCATCGAGCCGGCTTGGGCTGCCAGCGCGGCGACCTGCGCGGCGCTGCCGGCCACCGGAGTCTCGGGTGTGGCCGGATCGCCGGGCCATCCGGTGCCGGGACTAACGGGAGAACTGAACGCCTGGCCGGTATTTGGGTGCACGAGCACATGAACATCCTGCATTCAGCCGGTGGCGACCACGAAATTCGGTGGCTGCCGTTATCGATTCGGGGTTAGATTCTCCCCGCGATATCCGTGAGACATACGAGCCGCGGCCCGGCGTTTCTCATCCTGTTCGCCACGCTGGTGGCGACAGCAGGTACCGGCATTTCGATAGTCGCTTTCCCGTGGCTGGCGTTGCAGCACGACGACCGCGCGCGGGACGCTGCGATCGTGGCCGGCGCCACGACGGTGCCACTGGTGTTCTCCACGCTGGTCGCCGGTACTGCAGTCGACTTTTTCGGGCGTCGCCGGGTGTCGCTGGTCTCCGATTCGCTGTCCGGCACTGCGGTGGCCGCCGTCCCGCTGATCGCCTGGTTGTTCGGTGAGAACGCGATCAGCGTCGCGGTCCTGGCCGTGTTGGCCTTCTTCGCGGCCGGTTTCGACCCGGCTGGGACAACGGCGCGCCAGTCGATGCTGCCCGAGGCCGCCGCGCGCGCGGGCTGGTCGCTGGACCGCACCAATAGCATCTACGAGGCGATTCTCAACCTGGCCTTCATCGTGGGCCCGGGCATCGGCGGTTTGATGATCGCCACGGTTGGCGGCATCACCACGATGTGGATCACCGCGGGGGCATTCGCGTTGTCCATCCTTGCAATGGCCGCGCTGCGGCTTGAGGGCGCCGCCAAGCCGCACCACGCGACCCGACCCGACGGGTTGGTGTCGGGCATCGCCGAAGGACTGCGATTTGTCTGGAACCTGCGGGTGCTACGCACGCTCGGGCTGATCGACCTGGCCATCAGTGCGCTATACCTGCCGATGGAAAGCGTGCTGTTTCCGAAATACTTCGCCGACCGGCACCAACCCGCGCAGTTGGGTTGGGCATTGATGGCGCTCGCGGTCGGCGGCATGGCAGGCGCGCTCGGCTATGCCGTGCTGTCGAAATACATGCGGCGGCGTACGGCCCTGCTGACGGCGACCCTCACCTTCGGTGTGGCGACGGCTGGCATCGCGTTCCTGCCGCCGTTGCCGGTGATCCTGGTGCTCTGCGCGGTGACCGGCGTGGTCTACGGGCCGATCCAGCCGATCTACAACTACGTGATGCAGACCCGGGCGGCGCATCATCTGCGCGGTCGAGTAGTCGGGGTGATGGCGGGGCTGACCTACGCCGCGGGCCCGTTGGGCTTGCTGGTGGCCGGCCCACTGGCCGATGCCGCCGGACTGAAGGTCACGTTCCTGGCGTTGGCGGTGCCGATCGTGTGGATCGGCCTGATGGCTACCAGGCTGCCGTCGCTGCACGAACTGGACCACGCGCCCGAGTTTGCTGTCGATCCCGGTCCGTAGGATCAGGTGGTGAGCGCCGATGTGCTGGCGAATCTGATCGCCGGCCTGCCCGAGGGGATGGTCGTCACCGACCCCACCGTGACCGAGGGCTACCGCCAGGACCGCGCTTTCGACCCGTCGGCCGGCAAACCGCTGGCCGTGGTCCGGCCGCGGCGCACTGAAGAGGTGCAGACCGTACTGCGCTGGGCCACCGCCAACCGGGTGCCGGTGGTGACCCGGGGAGCCGGCAGCGGCCTGTCCGGCGGGGCGACCGCGCTGGATAACGGAATCGTGCTGTCGACGGAAAAGATGCGCGACATCACCGTCGACCCCGTCACCCGTACCGCGGTATGTCAACCCGGCCTGTTCAACGCGGAGGTGAAGAAGGCTGCCGCCGGGCACGGCCTGTGGTATCCACCCGATCCGTCGTCGTTCGAGATCTGCAGCATCGGGGGCAACATCGCCACCAACGCCGGCGGGCTGTGCTGTGTGAAGTACGGCGTCACCACCGATTATGTGCTGGGCATGCAGGTAGTGCTGGCCGACGGCACCGCGGTCCGGCTCGGCGGTCCACGGCTCAAGGACGTCGCAGGGCTGAGCCTGACAAAACTCTTCGTCGGCAGCGAAGGCACGCTGGGCGTCATCACCGAAGTGACGCTGCGGCTGCTGCCCGCACAAAACGCGTCAAGCGTTGTGGTGGCCACCTTCGCCTCGGTCGAGGCGGCGGTCGACGCGGTGCTCGGGGTCGCAGCGCGGCTGAGGCCGTCGATGCTGGAGTTCATGGATTCGGTGGCGATCAACGCCGTCGAGGACACCTTGCGCATGGACCTGGATCGCGGGGCCGCCGCCATGCTGGTCGCCGCCTCCGACGAGCGCGGGCGGGCCGGTAGCGAGGACGCCGAGCTGATCGCCGCGGTCTTCGCCGAAAACGCTGCGACAGAAGTATTTTCGACCAGCGATCCCGACGAGGGCGAGGCGTTCGTCGCCGCCCGCCGGTTCTGCATCCCGGCGGTCGAAACCAAGGGATCACTGTTGCTCGAAGATGTCGGGGTGCCGCTTCCGGCGCTGGGCAAGCTGGTCACCGGAATTGCGCGCATCGCAGCCGAGCGCGACCTGATGATCTCGGTGATCGCTCACGCCGGCGATGGCAACACCCACCCGCTGATCGTGTACGACCCCGCGGACGCCGCGATGGCGGAGCGCGCCCATCTCGCGTTCGGCGAAATCATGGACCTGGCCGTCGGCCTTGGCGGCACCATCACCGGTGAGCACGGCGTCGGCCGGTTGAAGCGGCCGTGGCTGGACGGCTATCTCGGGCCCGAGGTGATGGACCTCAACCGGCGCATCAAGCAGGCATTGGACCCGCACGGCATCCTGAATCCCGGCGCGGCGATCTAAACCTTGCGCCATGTGTCGGTGGTTGACATCGGGCGGACTCTGTCGTACGAATTAGACATGTCGGTAACTTTGTCTCACCGCTCTCCGGTAACGTTCCAGCTCGCCACCGCCGACACCTGGCCGAACCCCTGGCCGATGTACCGCGCGCTGCGCGACCACGACCCGGTGCACCACGTCATCCCGCCCAAGCACCCCGTGGACGACTACTACGTGCTGTCCCGGCACGCCGACGTCTGGTCGGCGGCCCGCGATCACGAGACGTTCTCCTCCGCGCAGGGGCTGACCGTCAACTACAAAGACCTGGAACTGATTGGGCTGCAAGATAATCCACCGATGGTGATGCAGGATCCGCCGGTGCACACCGAGTTTCGCAAACTGGTGTCGCGCGGTTTCACGCCGCGACAGGTCGAGGCGGTGGAGCCCAAGGTGCGCGACTTCGTCGTCGAGCGCATCGAGAAGCTGCGCGCCAACGGTGGCGGCGACATCGTCGCCGAGTTGTTCAAACCGCTGCCGTCAATGGTGGTCGCGCATTACCTCGGTGTTCCCGAGGAAGATCGGGCGCAGTTCGACGGCTGGACCCAGGCCATCGTCGCGGGAAACACAGCAGACGGCGGAATCACCGCAGCGCTGGAAACCGCCGGTGATGCGGTCGGGTCGATGATGGCCTATTTCACCGGACTGATCGAGCGGCGCCGAATCGAACCCGGAGACGACACCATCTCCCACTTGGTTGCCGCCGGGGTCGGCGCCGACGGCAACATCGCCGGCACGCTGTCGGTGCTGGCGTTCACGTTCACGATGGTCACCGGCGGCAACGACACCGTGACAGGCATGCTCGGCGGCTCGATGCCGTTGCTGCACCAGCGACCCGACCAACGTCAGCTGCTGGTAGACCACCCGGAACGCATCCCGGATGCGGTTGAGGAACTGCTGCGGCTGACCTCGCCGGCGCAGGGGTTGGCACGCACGGTCACCCGCGACGTAACGATTGGCGACACCACCATCCTGGCAGGTCGCAGGGTGTTGCTGCTGTACGGGTCGGCGAACCGCGACGAACGCCAATACGGGCCGGACGCCGGCGAACTCGACGTGACCCGATGCCCACGCAACATCCTGACTTTCAGCCACGGCGCACACCACTGCCTGGGCGCGGCCGCCGCCCGGATGCAATCCCGAGTTGCGCTGACCGAGCTGCTGGCCCGTTGCCCGGACTTCGAGGTCGATGAGTCCGGCATCGTGTGGGCCGGCGGCAGTTACGTCCGGCGTCCGTTGTCGGTGCCGATCCGGGTGAAGTCCTGATGCCGGGCCCGACGGCCAGCAAGGACTGGCTGGCCTCGCGCCGCACCGAAGTAGCCGCAGACCGGATACTTGACGCAGCCGAAGGACTCTACACTCACCGGGACCAGGCGTCGATTGGCATGAACGAAATTGCCAGGGCCGCAGGCTGTTCCCGTGCGACGCTATACCGGTACTTCGAGAACCGTGAGGCGCTGCGAACTGCTTACGTGCACCGCGAGACTCACCGGCTCAGCCGCGCGATCAAGGAGCAGATCGACGGTATCGACGACCCGCGCGAACGGCTGATCGCGAGCATCACCGCCGCGTTGCGGATGGTTCGCGATAGCCCCGCATTGGCATCGTGGTTCGCCATCACCCGCCCGCCAATCGGCGGCGAGGTGGCCGGACAGTCCGAAGTGATTACCGCTTTGGCCGCCGCCTTCGTCAACTCGCTTGGTCCCGAAGACCCCGCCATCGTCGAGCGCCGGGCCCGTTGGGTGGTGCGGGTGCTCACATCCCTGCTGATGTACCCGGGCCTAGACGAAGCCGACGAGCGAGCGATGATCGAGGAGTTCGTCGTCCCGATCGTGACACCGGTCAGCTCCCGCCGCTAGCTGCTAGGCCGCCTGCGGCGTTTTCGTCGAAATTGCCCATTTCGGAACCAAGTCAGCGCTATGTTATGGCTTCTCGATCATCAGGTGATCGACGGGGCTGGGTGTCGTGGAGGTGATGCCGGTCGCCGTTGGCGAAGGAAAGGATCGGTAGTGACTTACCCCTGTTTGCCTCCGGAAGTTAATTCGGCACTCATGCAAGCCGGTGCGGGGTCAGGACCGATGCTCGCTGTTGCGAACGCCTGGACTGGGTTGGCCGGCGAATTGCAGTCGGCAGCGTCCTCATTTGCCTCGGTGACCTCGGGCCTGACGGGTGCGACGTGGCAGGGTCCGGCGGCGCAGGCGATGGCGACCGCAGCCGCGCCCTATACTGCGTGGCTCACCACGGCGGCTGGGCATACCCAGCGGGCCGCCTCCCAGGCCGCGGCGGTGGCGGCCTCTTTTGAGGCGGCGCACGCCGCCACAGTGCCCACTTCGGTGATCGCGGCCAATCGGGCTCTGTTGGGAGCGCTGGCAAATACGAACATATTCGGGCAGAACACCCCGGCGATCGCGGCTACCGAGTCCCAGTACGAGGAGATGTGGGCCCAGGATGTGACCGCGATGGCCAACTACCACGCCGGCGCCTCATGGGCCTGGGCGGGGCTGGCACCCCTGCAGCCACTGCAGGAGAGCCTTCCGAAACCCGTAGCAACCTAACCAGCACCCGTGCCGCCACCGGCGGCTTCCGGAGGATCCGGGGCAACATCCGTAACCGTCAGGCCACCCAATAGGCTTGCGCCTTAACGGGTTTCCGCGGTATGACGAAGTCCTCCCGCAGCACTCCGAGACTGGACGCACAGTGCGTGTGTCGCAGGCGACCCAGCCGAAATGGTCACCTGCGTCGAACGCCGCCGACCGTACCGCCTCGAGCAGCGCCTCAGTCCCGCACGCGCGTGAAACGGTGTAGTAGCCAGGCCAATGGAATCGTTAGTGCCAGCGTCGCGATGAACAGGTTCAGCATCGAGCCGGTGTAGACGTGATACCGAACCACAAAGACCATCGCGAACTCCATCGTCACCAGATGGATCAGAAAGATCTCGTAGGAAATCTCGCCCAGCCACACCATCGGCCGGGTGGCCAGCAGCCGGGAGTACCAGCCCTGGTCTCCCAGGGCCAGCGGTGCCACCGCAAGTGCGGCGATCACGGCATAGAAGGCCGTCTTGACCAGCGCCTCCCCCAGCGATGCCGGCGATGTCGTGGGCGCGCCCGCGATGGGAGTGGAGACGATGAAATAGCTGATGGTCGCCAGCGGTATGGCCACGAACGCGTAGCCGTGCACACCCATCGCCTGCAGCACGGCCAGCACCATGCCGCCGAGGAACCAGGCCAGATAAGTAGGCAGCCACAGCCGAGCGCCGTCGGGAAACCAGTGATCGGTGTGCACCAGGATCAACCATGCCGGGCTGATCAACGTCATCCCCGCCAGAGTGGCCAGCATTAACTTCGGCTGCCACCGCCGCCGACAGATCAGCACCAGCAGCACGTATGCCAGCAGCGGTAGTGCCACGTAAAAGGCCGCCTCTACCGCCAGGCTCCACATCTGGGTGAGGCCCTGATGCAGATACTTACCCAGGTAGCCGTCGGTGTAGATCTGCGTCAACGTGAGGTTGCGGAGCAGTCCCATCCAGGTATGCCCGGGGTTCGGCCCCGCCGCGCGGAAGTGGTACAGAACGTACGCGAACAGCACGGTGATGACGTAGGCAGGCATGATGCGCCGAACCCGGCGCCACGCATAGTGACTCAGCGAAGGTGGCGGACCGCCAGTGGCGGCCGATTTGACCCACGGGCGGAACAGCAGGAATCCGGACAGCACGAAAAAGATCGGAACGCCGATCTCCATCCGGGCACCGACCAGGCCCCAATAGCCGTGGGTGTATTTGCCGGTGGTGTAAGCCGCGTGGGTGCCGACGACGAGGAGGGCGGCGACCGCGCGGATACCGGTCAGCGACGCGACCCGGTCGATGTGGGAGATCTGCTCGAGTCCGCCCTGGGCGTCCCTTTCCTCGGACAGGGTCATCCGGCGCGTTTTCTGCGAGGTTTGCCGCCATCGCGGCCGCGGGCTTTATCGGATGAACGATCAGATGACCGTTCCGGTCGAAGGTCGATCAGCACGCCTGAGATGCGGGTGCGCTCAAGCTTTTTGAGCGTCGCACGGGGCAGTTTGGCCGGCAGATCCACCAGCGAGAAGTCTGGCCCGATGGCGATGTGGCCGAAATCGCTGCGATGCAGACCTCCCTCGTTGGCAATGGCGCCGACGATCGCGCCAGGACCGATCTTGTGACGCTTACCCACGGCGACGCGGTACGTGGTGAACGCGCGTATGCGCCTGGGCTTTTCGGGACGATCCCGACGTTCATCCCGGCGCTGCTCGGGCGGCGGTTCGGGTGCCATCAAGAACGCCTCACCATCGCGGGACTGCAACGCCAGCGCCGCGGCAATGTCAGCCATCGGAACATCGTGCTCGCGTTCGTAGTCCTCGACCAACTTGCGAAACAACTCGATTCCCGGACCGCCGAGCGCGTCGGTAATGGAATCGGCGAATTTTGCTACCCGCTGTGCGTTGACGTCCTCGATGGTGGGCAATTCCGCCTCGGTGAGCGTTTGCCGCGTCGCCTTCTCGATCGCGTTGAGCAGGTGGCGCTCCCGCGGGGAGACAAACAACAGCGCGGTTCCCGAACGCCCGGCCCTGCCGGTGCGTCCGATCCGATGCACGTAGGACTCAGTGTCGTGCGGGATGTCGTAGTTGAGCACATGCGATATCCGCTCCACGTCCAGCCCACGGGCCGCCACATCGGTGGCGACCAGGATGTCGATGCCGCCGTCTCGCAGCGCGGTTATGGTCCGCTCTCGCTGCGCCTGCGGAATATCGCCGTTGATGGCCGCTGCGGAAAACCCGCGGGCACGCAGTTTTTCGGCGACTTCCTCGGTGGCCTGTTTGGTGCGGACGAAGACAATCATCGCCTCGAACGGCTCGACTTCAAGGACCCGGGTCAGTGCATCCATCTTGCGCGGACCGGCCACTTGGAGGTAGCGCTGCGAAATGTTCTCGGCTGTAGCGGTTTTGGCTTTGGATGTGACTTCGAACGGATCGTGCAAGTACTTGGTGGTCAGCTTGCGGATCGCCGGCGGCATCGTTGCTGAAAACAGGGCTACCTGCTTGTATTCCGGGGTTTCGGACAGGATGCGCTCAACGTCTTCGGCGAAACCTATGGTGAGCATCTCGTCGGCCTCGTCGAGCACGAGGTAGTCGATTCGCGACAGGTCCAGTGTCCCGCGTTCGAGATGGTCGATGACCCGTCCGGGGGTTCCGACTACCACCTGCGCGCCGCGTCTCAGCCCGGCCAGTTGCACGGCATATGACGACCCGCCGTAGATCGGCAGCACGTTGATCTTGGGCAGATGAGCCCCGTAGCGGCTGAACGCCTCGGCCACCTGCAGCGCCAGCTCCCGAGTGGGCGCCAGCACCAGGGCTTGGGTTGCGTTGCTGGTGACATCGATCTTGGACAGGATCGGGATCGCGAAAGCCGCCGTCTTGCCAGTGCCGGTCTGCGCCAGTCCCACCACGTCGGAACCTGCCATCAGCGCTGGAATCGTCGCCGCTTGGATGGCTGTCGGTGACTCGTAACCGACCTCGGCGATCGCCCGCAAGACCGCAGGATGAATCTGCAGGTCGGCAAACGTCGTAGAGGCGGCAACAGGCGCACTGTCCGGGAGGGTCATCGTCCATGGAGTTTAGTGGCGAAACAGATGCCGAGCGCGGCGGGCGCGGCACGCCTGCCACACCTGAGAGCCTGATGGCGGTACGGTGCGCGATGTGTGGTCGATACCATGCCGTGCCGAGCCACTGACCGCCCTGTCCGCTGCCGTGTTGATCGGCGCGATGTTGACCGGCTGCGGTTCGGGCGACTCCACAGTCGCGAAGACGCCCGAAGCAACGACCACCACTTCGACCGCTACCTCCGCTGCACCCAGCAGCGCACCGTCCGGCACGGCTGCCGCGCCCAGCACTAGCGCGCCGCCAGCCGACCCGTGCGCGGTCAATCTCGCTTCGCCCACCATCGCAAAAGTGGTCTCCGAGCTGCCTCGCGATCCGCGCAGTGAACAGCCGTGGAACCCGGAGCCGCTGGCCGGTAATTACAACCAGTGCGCCCAGCTGTCGGCGGTGATCATCAAGGCCAACACGAACGCCGTCAATCCCACCACCCGGGCGGTGCTGTTCCATCTCGGCCAGTTCATCCCACAAGGGGTGCCCGACACCTACGGGTTCAACGGCATCGACACGTCGCAGTCCACCGGCGACACTCTGGCGTTGACCTACCCCAGCGGTATCAACGGCTTGAGCACCCCGGTGCGGTTCCATTGGAACGGCAACGGGGTCGAGCTCATCGGTAACACCACCGGCGGCTAAGCGCGCGGGCACCCCAGCAGCACCGCCGTACTGTCAGACCCCTCACCTACAGTTGCTGCTGTGTTCGTCACCGGCGGCAGCATCGTGTACAGCGCGTCGGATCTTGCCGCCGCTGCCCGGTGCCAGTACGCGCTATTACGGGATTTCGACGCGAAACTTGGCTGGGGCCCCGCCGTCACGATCGAGGACGAACTGTTCGCGCGAACAGCCGCTCTCGGTGACGAGCATGAGCGGCGCGAACTCGAACGATTGCGCGACGAGTTCGGGGACGCCGTCGGGGTCATCGGCCGTCCGGCATACACGCTCGCCGGGCTCGCGGCCGCCGCAGCGGCAACCCAGCGCGCCATCGCCAACCGCGCGCCGGTCGTGTATCAGGCCGCCATGTTCGACGGCCGATTCGTCGGGTTCGCCGACTTCCTGGTGCGAGACGATGAGCAATATCGGGTCATTGACACCAAGCTGGCCCGCTCGCCCAAGGTCACTGCGTTGTTGCAGCTGGCGGCCTATGCCGACGCGCTGGCCGCCTCGGGTGTCCCAGTGGCGCCGGAGGCCGAGCTGCAACTGGGCGATGGAACCGTCGTACGCTATCGCGTCTGCGACCTGATCCCAGTCTACCGTTCCCAACGCGCGCTATTGCAGCGGCTACTCGACGAACACCATGCCGGGGGCACCGCGGTGCGCTGGGAAGACGAGGGGGTGGACGCGTGTTTTCGTTGTCCGCTGTGCACCGAACAGTTGCGCGCGACTGACGATCTGCTGTTGGTTGCCGGCATGCGAGTGAGCCAGCGGGACAAGCTACTTGACGCCGGGGTCACCACGGTCGCCGAACTGGCCGACCATACCGGCCCAGTGCCCGACCTGGCGTCCGGTGCACTCGGCAATCTGACCGCGCAGGCCAAACTGCAAGTCCGCCAACGTGACACCGGCATTCCTCAGTTCGAGATCGTTGACCCGCAGCCACTGACACTGTTACCGGAGCCGGATCCCGGTGACCTCTTCTTCGACTTCGAAGGTGACCCGCTGTGGACTGCCGACGGCCACGAGTGGGGTCTGGAATATCTGTTCGGCGTCTTGGAAGCCGGGCCGGCAGACAACTTTCGCCCGCTGTGGGCGCATAACCGGGTGGACGAACGGAAGGCGCTGACCGATTTCCTGGCAATGGTGGCCAAGCGCCGCAAACGCCGTCCCAATATGCACATCTACCATTACGCACCGTACGAGAAGACCGCGTTATTGCGGCTTGCCGGACGGTATGGAGTCGGTGAGGACGAGGTCGACGAACTATTGCGCAGCGGGACGCTGGTTGACCTTTATCCTCTGGTGCGCAAGAGCATTCGCGTGGGTGCGGAGTCGTTCAGCCTGAAGGCGCTAGAGCCGCTCTACATGGGGGCGCAGTTGCGCGTTGGTGACGTCACCACGGCCGCCGATTCGATCACCTGCTACGCCCGGTATTGCGAACTGCAGGCCGCCGGCCGCGTCGATGAGGCCGCATCCGTGCTCAAGGAGATTGAGGACTACAACCACTACGACTGCCGGTCGACTCGAGAATTGCGCAACTGGCTGATGCTGCGCGCCTACGAATCCGGCGTCGTACCGATTGGCGCCCAACCAGTTCCCGAAGGCAACACCGTCGAAGACCGTGACCAGCTGGCGACGGCTTTGTCGACGTTCACCGGCGATGCCGCCGTCGGCGACCGCACGCCCGAGCAGACGGCGGTGGCGCTGGTGGCTGCGGCGCGCGGCTACCACCGGCGTGAGGACAAACCGTTCTGGTGGGCGCATTTCGACCGGCTGAACTTCCCCGTCGACGAGTGGGCGGATAACACCGACGTCTTCGTCGCGGTTGATGCGTCGGTCAGCGTCGACTGGCATACGCCTCCTCGCGCGCGTAAGCCGCAGCGACGGGTGCGGCTGCGCGGTGAGCTGGCCCGCGGCGAGCTGATGACGAACGTGTTTGCGCTCTACGAGCCCCCGGTTCCGCCGGGTATGACCGACAATCCCGACCGGCGGGCCGCCGGACGGGCCGAGGTTGTCGGGACCGATGATCCGACGGTGCCCGCCGAAGTCGTCATCGTTGAGCGAGTTGGCAGTGACGGCAACACATTTCCCCAGCTGCCGTTCGCGCTCACCCCTGGGCCGCCCGTTCCGACAACAGCACTGCGGGACTCGATCGAATCGACTGCTGCTGCGGTGGCCGCCGGGTTGCCGCAACTACCCCGCACCGCCGTGGTCGACATCCTGCTGCGCCGCGCGCCCCGCACCCGCAGTGGCACTCCGCTACCGCGCAGCACCGACACCGTCGCCGACATCACCGCTGCGGCACTGGACCTGGACTCGTCGTACCTGGCGGTGCACGGGCCGCCGGGGACCGGCAAGACGCACACCGCTGCCCGGGTGATCGGGCAACTGGTCACCGACCATGACTGGCGCATTGGCGTTGTGGCGCAATCGCACGCCACGGTGGAAAACCTGTTGGACTGTGTGATCGATGCCGGGCTGGGTCCGGAGCGAGTCGCAAAGAAACGCTACGACCACACCGCGCCGCGCTGGCGTGAGATCGACAGCAGCGATTACGCCGCATTCATTGCCGATACGGCGGGCTGCGTGATCGGTGGTACGGCATGGGATTTCGCCAACGCCGATCGGGTGCCGCCGGGCAGCCTGGATCTGCTGGTGATCGACGAGGCTGGCCAGTTCTGTTTGGCCAACACCATCGCCGTGGCACCCGCGGCCGATAATCTCCTGCTGCTCGGGGACCCCCAGCAGCTGCCGCAGGTCAGCCAGGGCACTCATCCCGAACCAGTGGATACTTCCGCGCTGGATTGGCTGGTGGACGGTCAGCGCACACTGCCCGATGCACGCGGCTACTTCCTGGACCGCTCGTACCGGATGCATCCGGCGGTCTGCGTCGCTGTCTCCGCGCTGTCCTACGAGGGCAGACTACATTCCCACACCCAGTGCACCGCCGCGCGTCACCTCGACGGGTATGAGCCCGGCGTGCACGTGTTTCCCGTTGCCCACCAAGGCAACTCGACCGAGAGCCCAGAGGAGGCTGACGCGATCGCCGCCGAGATCGGGCAGCTGCTCGGCACGTCGTGGACCGACGAGCACGGCACCCGGCCGTTGGCCGCCTCCGATGTGCTGGTGCTGGCACCCTACAACGCCCAGGTGGCGCTGGTGCGTCAGCGGTTGACCTCCGCCGGGCTCGGCGGGATCCGGGTGGGAACTGTCGACAAGTTCCAGGGCGGACAGGCGCCAGTGGTCTTCATCTCGATGACGGCCTCGTCTGTTGATGTGGTGCCACGTGGAATCTCATTCCTGCTCAACAGGAATCGGCTCAACGTCGCCGTCAGCCGGGCACAGTACGCAGCGGTGATCGTACGCTCGCAATTGCTGACCGAGTACCTGCCCACCACGCCTGCAGGGTTGATCGACTTGGGCGCATTTTTAGTGCTGACGGAGCCTATTTGAGGCCGATCACGCCTGGCTGACTGGCCTATTCGCCGGACGAATGCCGGCCGTAGCCGGTGGGGTCGTCATCCGGATCGGCGCGGTAATGCTGGCCTCTCGGGGCCTCGCCTTCGGTGAGCTGATGACGCGCGAAGCCGTTTTGGTGCCTTTCCGACGGCGGCGCAAGCCGATCGTCGTGTGGGGCAGACTCGAACACACGCGTCGAAAACTCGGCGATCGGACGAAAACGCTGCCCGCCATCGACGTGAGAGCCGTTGTGGGCGAAGCCAATCGGTTCGACTTGCGGAACAGGGTCGTCAAGCAGGCTGTGCCACGAATCGACAGGGTCGCTATGCCATACGTCGGCGGGTGCCGGACGCGGGTGTTGGGACCGCTCCTTCAACGGCTCGGTGTCGCTCTCCTCCTCATACGCCGGTCTGATATCGGCACCAGGTGGGGGCCTGATGTCGGGTTCACGACGAAGTATCAACTCGACGTACTCGTCATCGTCATAGTCATCGTCGATGATGTCGCCATCGTCGAGCAGGTCGCCGCCCTTACCGTCACCGGTGACCGCCCAAGGCGTGAAGCCGACCAAGAACAGCGCAGCAACGATCCCGAACAACGCAATGAACGCAGGCAACAGCACCGACTGCGACATCGCGGCCGAGAATGGCTCGCGCACGAACTCGGGCAGTTGCAAGGTGATGGCGCCATCCCCAGTCTCCCCGGTGGGTGGGTGCGGCGGCATCTCGGCACTGATCCGAGACGTCATGAATGCGGCCATGCCGGCGCTCCCGAGCACCGCACCAAGCTGGCGGATCGAGTTGTAGACAGCAGAGCTCGCGCCGGCCAGGTGCGGCGGCAGGTTGCGGGTCGCGGTGGCGGTCAGCGGCGACCACACGAACGCCATACCGACGCCTATTGCGCCAAAGGGCAAAACCAGCCGCCAGATCGGCGTGTCCGGGGACATCTCGAACGAAAGCCACGTCAGTGCGATCGCCAGTACAGAAAAGCCGAAGCCGAGTGCGGGCCGCGGGTGGTATCTGTCGACGATCCTGCCGACGAACGGCGCGAGCACACCGTTGGCGATCGCCATCGGTGCGATCAGCAGCGCCGAACGCGTCGGCGATAGCCCGCAGACCGCCTGCGCGTAGAACGTCAGCGGCAGCATCATCGCCGTCGACGCGAACGAAATAATGGCCACCCCGACGTTGCACAGGCTGAAGTCCCGGTCACCGAAAATGTCCAGCGGAATCAGCGGCTCGTGGGTGCTCACTGACTGCCAGTAGATGAACGCCGAGATGAATCCCGCGCCGGCAACGATCATCGCCCAGATCCAGGGCTGCCAGTGCGCGGCCTGGCCCTGTTGTAGGCCGATGACGATCAGAAACATGCCCACCCCGGACAACCCGACGCCGACCAGGTCGAACCGGTGCGCATGAGTGGGCAGCACCGGAACCAGCCAAACCGCCAACGCCAGCCCGACGATGCCGATGGGGATGTTAACGAAGAAAATCCACTCCCAGCCCAGCCCGTCGACCAGCGCGCCGCCGGCCAACGGTCCCACCAGGCTGGCGACGCCGGCGGTAGCACCCCAGACGCTTACCGCTACACCGCGCCGCTGCGCCGGGAAGATCCGGGTGACCGTCGACAAGGTCTGCGGGGTGAGCACCCCAGCGCCGACACCTTGCACGACTCGAGCAGTGATCAGCATGGCTGCGCTGCCGGACAGCCCACACCACATCGACGCGACGGTGAAGACCAGCAGACCGATCAGGTAGAGGTTCTTGGGGCCGAACCGGTCACCGAGCCGGCCGGCCACCAGCAACACCACCGCATATCCCAGCAGGTAGGCGCTGGTCACCCAGACCACGGCGTCGTACCCGATGCGCAAGTTGGCCATGATGGTCGGGTTGGCGATGGCGACGATGGTCGAGTCGACCATGATCATGAAGAAGCCGATCATCATCGCCCACAGCGCGTTCCAGGGATTCGGAGAGTGCGACGGGTTCGGGGTTGTGAAGTTCCAGCGCTTCCTGAAGTGGGCGCCACTAGGCTGTGCGCGCCGGGTCCCCCCGGGCGACCAGGGCGTCGCCGTGGTCATGTCCCCACCTCGTTTCGCGTCCCGACGAGAGTGTCCCCCCTGCTCGGTCCTGTCTGGTCGACCGGGTTACCCCCAAAGGGTGACACCCCTCGCCCGCGGTTGAGTGCCCACCACTAGGACCGACAAACGGCCCGGATCGTCACCGACCCGTATCCAGCCTGCATTATTCCGGTTGCGCAATTGGCTGTGCAGCCACGGACCCGATGCGGGGTGGATAGCGCGGAAGGTTTTCTGTTCGGTCCGTGTTCTGCTGCGGGGAGTTAGCCTAAAGGGACGCCATTCGTAGGAGAGGCAACATGCGCGGCCGACAGAACAGGTCTCCGAACAGGTATTCGACTATGTCCAAGCCGGAATCGGTGGCGGCCACCACAGGCGGCCGGCCCAAAGCATCCACGCGTGCATTAGCGCAGGTCATCGAGCGCAGCTCGCGGGTACAGGGCCCTGCTGCACAGGCCTACGTGGCCCGGCTGCGACGGACGTACCCGGGTGCCAGCCCTGTTGAGCTCGTTGCCAAGCTGGAAAAGCATTATCTGACTGCTCTGACGGCCAGCGGTGCTGCGGTGGGTTCGGCAGCGACATTCCCCGGGGTCGGAACGTTGACGGCGATGTCCGCGGGCGCCGGGGAAACCGTCTTCTTCGTCGAAGCCACCGCCGTGTTCGTGCTGGCGAAGGCCGTGGTGCACAACATCCCGGCCGACCACCGGGAACGGCGGCGCGCCTTGGTGCTCTCTGTCCTGGTCGGAGATGACAGTAGGCGCGCCATCGGCGAACTCATCGGTCCGGCCCGCACCAACGGCGGTTGGCTGGCCGAGGGCATGGCCTCGCTACCCGTGCCGACGTTGGCACGGTTGAACACGCGGATGCTGCGGTACTTCGTCAAGCGGTACACGGTGCGACGCGGCGCCCTGATGTTCGGCAAGATGCTGCCGGTAGGCATCGGTGCCGTGGTTGGCGGCGCCGGTAACAGGATGGTGGGCAAGAAGATCGTCCGCAACGCCCGCGAGGCATTCGGCGCCCCGCCCGCGCGCTGGCCAAGCACCCTGTACCTGTTGCCCCCGATCCACGAAGCCGGCTAAAAGCCCCGTACTCCCCCGTCTCTCTGGCGAATGGCCAGCGAAAGGTTAGCCTTTATGAGGCGGGAACCGTCAGGACCGGCGAGGGTGTGAAGTACCCCGCCACCCGGGGTGCAAAAAGTCGCAGGCGCCGCGCCATGCGCTTGCAGGACAAAGGAATTGAGGCGAGCAGCGGCCGTGAGCAACATAAGTTCACCATTCGGGCAAAACGAATGGCTGGTCGAGGAGATGTACCGCAAGTTCCGCGACGACCCCTCGTCGGTCGATCCGAGCTGGCACGAGTTCCTGGTTGACTACAACCCCGAACCAACCACTGAATCAGCCCCGAGCACCCCGACCACCGGTGACGGGCAGTCCGCTACGCCCGGCCCGCAAGCAAAGCCTGCCGCGGCGCCCGAGCCGTCCCCCGGTACCACTGAGCCCTCCATGCCCGCTGGCAGCACCAGCACTGCCACAGCCGGTAACGGCGCTGCCACCGCACCGCCCGCCAAAGCCGCCACCCCCCCGCCGGCGGAGGGCGACGAGCTGCAGACGCTGCGCGGCGTCGCGGCGGCCGTGGTCAAGAACATGTCCGCGTCGCTGGACGTGCCTACGGCGACCAGTGTCCGCGCCGTTCCGGCCAAGTTGCTGATCGACAACCGGATCGTCATCAACAACCAGCTCAAGCGCACCCGCGGCGGCAAGATCTCCTTCACCCACATCCTCGGCTACGCGCTGGTGCAGGCGATCAAGAAATTCCCCAACATGAACCGGCATTACGCCGAGGTCGACGGCAAGCCCACCGCGGTCACCCCGGCGCACACCAACCTCGGCCTTGCCATCGACCTGCAGGGCAAAGACGGCAGGCGCTCCTTGCTAGTGGCCGGCATCAAGGGCTGCGAAAGCATGCGGTTCGCGCAATTCGTCACCGCCTACGAAGACATCGTCCGCCGGGCCCGCGACGGCAAGCTGACCGCCGAAGACTTTGCCGGCGTGACGATTTCGTTGACCAACCCCGGAACCATCGGCACCGTGCACTCGGTGCCGCGGCTAATGGCCGGCCAGGGCGCGATCATCGGCGTCGGCGCTATGGAATACCCCGCCGAGTTCCAGGGCGCCAGCGAGGAACGCATCGCCGAGCTGGGTATCGGCAAGCTCATCACCCTGACCTCGACCTATGACCACCGCATCATCCAGGGCGCGGAATCCGGTGACTTCCTGCGCACCATCCACGAAATGCTGCTTTCGGACGATTTCTGGGACGAGATCTTCCGTGAGCTGGGCAATCCGTACCTGCCGGTGCGGTGGAGCACCGACAACCCGGACTCGATCGTCGACAAGAACGCTCGCGTCATGGAGTTGATCGCGGCCTACCGCAACCGCGGCCATCTGATGGCCGACATCGATCCGCTGCGTTTAGACGGAACCAGGTTCCGCAGTCACCCCGACCTGGAAGTGCTGACCCACGGCCTGACGCTTTGGGACCTCGATCGGGTATTCAAGGTCAACGGCTTTGCCGGTGCTGAATACAAGAAGCTGCGCGACGTGCTGGGCTTGCTGCGCGACGCCTACTGCCGCCACATCGGCGTGGAATACACCCACATCCTCGAACCCGAACAACAGGAGTGGCTGCAACAGCGGATCGAGACCAAGCACGTCAAACCGACTGTGGCCGAACAGAAATACATCCTGAGCAAGCTGAATGCCGCCGAGGCCTTTGAAACGTTCCTGCAGACCAAATACGTTGGGCAGAAGCGATTCTCGCTGGAAGGCGCCGAAAGCGTGATCCCGATGATGGACGCGGCGATCGACCAGTGCGCCGAGCATGGCCTAGACGAAGTGGTCATCGCGATGCCGCACCGCGGCCGGCTCAACGTGCTGGCCAACATCGTCGGCAAGCCGTACTCGCAGATCTTCACCGAGTTCGAGGGCAACCTCAACCCGGCGCAGGCGCACGGCTCCGGCGACGTCAAGTACCACCTCGGCGCCACCGGCGTGTACCTGCAGATGTTCGGCGACAACGACATTCAGGTGTCGCTGACCGCCAACCCGTCACACCTGGATGCCGTGGACCCGGTGCTGGAGGGTCTGGTCCGGGCCAAGCAGGATCTGCTGGACAAAGGCTCGGATGACGAAGGGGGCGAAAAGAGTTTCTCGGTCGTGCCACTGATGATGCACGGTGACGCCGCCTTCGCCGGCCAGGGCGTGGTCGCCGAGACGCTGAACCTGGCGAACCTGCCCGGCTACCGCGTCGGCGGCACCATCCACATCATCGTCAACAACCAGATCGGCTTCACCACCGCGCCGGAGTACTCCAGGTCCAGCGAGTACTGCACCGACGTCGCGAAGATGATCGGCGCGCTCATCTTTCACGTCAACGGCGACGACCCGGAAGCGTGCGTGTGGGTGGCGAAGCTGGCCGTGGACTTCCGGCAGAAATTCAAGAAGGACGTCGTCATCGACATGCTGTGCTACCGGCGGCGCGGTCACAACGAGGGCGATGACCCGTCGATGACCAACCCCGCCATGTACGACGTTGTCGACACCAAGCGTGGGGCCCGCAAGAGCTACACCGAGGCCCTGATCGGCCGCGGCGACATCTCGATGAAGGAAGCCGAGGACGCGCTGCGCGACTACCAGGGTCAGCTGGAGCGGGTGTTCAACGAGGTCCGCGAGCTGGAGAAACGCGCCGTTCAGCCGAGCGAATCGGTGGAGTCCAACCAGATGATCCCCGCGGGGCTGTCCACCGGGGTGGACAAAGCGCTACTGGCCCGCATCGGCGACGCATTCCTGGCCCTCCCAGAAGGTTTCACCCCGCACCCGCGTGTGCAGCCGGTGCTGGAAAAGCGCCGGGAGATGGCCTACGAAGGCAAGATCGACTGGGCCTTCGGCGAGCTGCTGGCCCTGGGTTCGCTGGTGGCCGAAGGCAAGTTGGTGCGGCTATCGGGACAAGACACCCGGCGCGGCACCTTCTCCCAGCGGCATTCGGTGATCATCGACCGCAACACAGGCGAAGAGTTCACGCCGTTGCAACTGCTGGCAACCAACCCCGACGGCAGCCCGACCGGCGGCAAGTTCCTGGTCTACGACTCACCCCTGTCGGAGTACGCCGCGGTCGGTTTCGAATACGGCTACACCGTCGGCAACCCGGACGCCGTTGTCTTGTGGGAGGCGCAGTTCGGCGACTTCGTGAACGGCGCACAGTCGATCATCGACGAGTTCATCAGCTCCGGCGAAGCCAAGTGGGGACAGTTGTCCAACGTGGTGCTGCTGCTGCCGCACGGACACGAGGGTCAGGGGCCCGACCACACCTCCGCCCGGATCGAACGCTTCCTGCAACTATGGGCGGAGGGTTCGATGACCATTGCGATGCCATCGACTCCATCCAACTACTTCCACCTGTTGCGCCGGCACGCCCTCGACGGCATCCAGCGCCCGCTGATCGTGTTCACGCCGAAGTCGATGTTGCGCAACAAGGCGGTGGTCAGCGATGTCAAGGACTTCACCGAGATCAAGTTCCGCTCGGTGCTGGAGGAGCCCACCTATGAGGACGGCATCGGTGACCGCGGCAAGGTCACGCGGATCCTGCTGACCAGCGGCAAACTGTATTTCGAGCTGGCGGCACGCAAAGCCAAGGACAACCGCGACGACGTGGCGATCGTGCGCATCGAACAGCTTGCCCCGCTGCCGAAGCGCCGACTTCGCGAAACGCTGGACCGCTACGGAGGCGTCAAGGAGTTCTTCTGGGTGCAAGAGGAGCCGGCCAATCAGGGCGCGTGGCCGCGATTCGGCCTGGAGCTGCCCGAGCTACGGCCCGACAAGTTGAGCGGGCTCAAGCGCATCTCGCGCCGCGCGATGTCGGCCCCGTCGTCAGGTTCGTCGAAGGTGCACGCCGTTGAACAGCAGGAGATCATCGACACGGCCTTCGGATGAGGGTACGGCTGAATTCATCGACCCACCCACTGGTACCGGGGACCGCTGGTACCGATTAACCTCGACGCAAATGAGCCGACACGAGGAGGCTGCTCATGCAGGGGTTCGCGGGCAAGGTCGCCGTGGTCACTGGCGCGGGTTCGGGTATCGGGCAGGCGCTGGCCGTCGAGCTGGCTTGCTCGGGTGCCAAGCTGGCGATCAGCGACGTCGACACTGAAGGACTGGCGCAAACCGAGGATCGGTTGAAGGCGATCAGCGCGCCGGTCAAAGCGGACCGCCTGGACGTGACCGAACGCGAAGCCTTCCTCGCCTATGCCGATGCGGTCAACGAGCACTTCGGCAAGGTGAACCAGATCTACAACAACGCGGGCATCGCCTTCACCGGCGACATCGAGGTCAGCCAGTTCAAGGACATCGAACGGGTGATGGACGTCGACTTTTGGGGCGTCGTGAATGGCACCAAGGCGTTCCTTCCGTACCTGATCGCCTCCGGCGACGGCCACGTCATCAACATCTCGAGCGTGTTCGGGTTGTTCTCGGTGCCGGGGCAGGCGGCATACTGCTCGGCCAAGTTCGCTGTCCGCGGTTTCACCGAGGCACTGCGGCAGGAGATGGTGCTGGCCGGCCATCCGGTGGGGGTGACCACGGTGCACCCCGGCGGCATCAAGACCGCGATCGCCCGCAGCGCCACCGCCGCCGAGGGACTCGACCAGGCTGAGCTGGCCAATCTGTTCGACAAGCGGATGGCCAGGACCAGTCCGCAGCGAGCCGCCCGGGTCATCCTGGACGCGGTGCGCAAGAACAAGGCGCGGGTGCTGGTCGGCTTGGACGCCGAGGTCTTAGACATAATGGTGCGGCTGACAGGTTCGCGATATCAGCAGCTTTTCGGGCCCGTCCTGGGCCGGTTCATGCCTCCCAAACACTGATCCTCAGCGGCCCAGCGGGTGTTCGGCCAACCATCCGCCTGCCACCGCTTGCGGGTCGGCGCCGCCGGCCACTTGGCGGCGCATCTCGGCCAGGGCCGCGGTGTCCAACACGCCGGCCACTTCGTTGATCGCCAGCAGCTGGCGATCGCTCAGCACGTTGCGGCGATACAGCGGCACCACGTTCTCGGCCTGTATCAATGCGGGTTTGCCGTCGGCCAGCGCGACCAGGTCGGCGGGAATGCCGGGGTCGGCGGTGGTGGTCCACCCCGCCGTCAGCTGTCCGGCCCGCAGAGCAGCGAACATTGTTGCCTCATCGGGGAATTCGCGCGGAGCGGGTAGTCGGCAAGTGCCGACTGCCGAGGGTGCTCGGAACCCGGCAACAGTCCCGACGACCAGCCGGTCACAGTGTTTTGGCAGCGTGGTCAGGTCTGCAGCGAGGTCATTGCCGCCCCAGGCCTTGGCGGTGGCTTGAGTCACCAGCAGCACGGGCTTGTCTTCGGCAGCCGTGGTGTAATCACCCGCGGCGATGCCCTCCGGCAGCGCCGACACCATCGCGCGGTAGACCTGGCCATCCGACAGTGCCAATGCGCCAGGCTGCAAGCGCTGCAACACCTGGCCGGTGAACGCAGGGACGACGGTGAACGCGCCCGAGTCCAAGTGGGCCATCGGGTCGACGGCAGTGTCGGCTCGTGCTCCGAAACCGTATGACCGCAGCGCCGCCACGTAGATGCCAGCCAGCAGCATCGACTCGGCGTCAGGCCCGGATCCGACCACCAACTCCGGACGGGCGTGATGGTCGTTGGTATTGGTCGCGCAGCCAGCCCAGAAAACCACTGCGAGTATGGCAGCGAGCAGCAGCGCGGCCAGCCTGCCGATTCTCACCCCGCGGTGTCTGAGGCGATAGCTACTGCAGCGGCCACCGCTTCCGCGACCCGCAGGTCCAGCGGGCTCGGGACGATCCGGTCGAGAGCGAGGTCATCGCTGACAACGGAGTAGATCGCCTCGGCCGCGGCCACCATCATCTTTTCGGTGATGCGGTGTGCCCCGGCGTCCAGCGCGCCGCGGAACACCCCGGGGAACGCCAGCACGTTGTTGATCTGGTTCGGAAAGTCGCTACGGCCGGTGGCCACGACTGCCGCATATTTGGCCGCAACGTCGGGATGGATCTCCGGGTCCGGGTTGGACAGCGCGAACACAATCCCGTCGGGTGCCATGGTGGCGATCAACTCCTCGGGGACCACGCCCGCCGACACCCCGAGGAACACGTCGGCCCCATCGAGCGCTTCCACCATGCCCCCGGTGAGACCGGCGGGATTGGTGCGTTGCGCCACATCGACCTTGACGTTGTTCATGTCATCTCGGCCGGTATGCAGAATGCCACGCGAGTCGAGCACGGTGATGTCTGAAACCCCCATTGCCAGAAGCAGATTCGCGCACGCGACACCTGCGGCACCGGCGCCGGACACCACCACCACCCGCAACGAGGACATGTCGCGGCCGAGTAACTTGGTGGCGCCCATCAGCGCGGCCAGCACGACGATTGCCGTACCGTGCTGGTCGTCGTGCATCACCGGGCAGTCCAGCGCCTCGATGGCTCGTCGTTCGATCTCGAAACAGCGCGGAGCAGAGATGTCCTCGAGGTTGACCGCGCCGAACGTCGGCCGCAGCCGCATCAGGGTTTCGATGATCTCGTCGGGATCCTTGGTGTCCAGCACTATCGGGATCGCGTTCAAACCGCCAAATGCCTGGAACAGGGCGCACTTGCCCTCCATCACCGGCAGCGACGCCTCGGGTCCGATGTCACCCAGGCCGAGCACGGCGCTGCCGTCGCTGACGACGGCCACCAACCGATTCGCCCAGGTGTAGCGGGCAGCCGGGGTGTGATCGGCGGCGATCGCACGACTGACCTGCGCCACACCCGGGGTGTAGGCGATCGACAAAGCGCGCTGAGTATCCAGCGGGGCCTTTAGCGCTACAGAAAGCTTCCCGGCTACGTGCGCCTCGAAGATCTCCTCGTTTCCGATGGCGACCTGGGGGCTTGTCGCGGGCGGGCAATTCTGCGCTGACGGCACGATTTCTGGCACCGCCTCAGGGTACTGTGCCCATCGGCGAATCCAGCCCCGGGCCAGTTCGGGTACGCGCTCAGATCAAACCGAGCTCGGTGACCGCGTTGCGCTCGTCGGCCAGCTCAGCGGTCGATTTGTCGATCCCGCCGCGGGAGAACTCGTCGATCTCCAGACCGCTGACGATCGTCCAGTTGCCGTCCTCGGTGGTCACCGGGAACGAGGAGATCAGCCCTTCCGGCACACCGTAGGAACCGTCGGAGACGACCGCCATGGAGACCCAGTTGCCTTCCGGGGTGCCCAGCAGCCAGTCCCGGGCGGCATCGATGGTCGCCGACGCGGCTGAGGCCGCCGAGGAGGCGCCGCGCGCCGCGATGACCGCCGCGCCCCGCTTGGCCACCGTCGGAATGAAGTCATTCTCGATCCAGGCCTGGTCGCCTACGACCTCGGCCGCGTTCTTGCCGCCGATTTCGGCGTGGAACACGTCGGGGTACTGGGTGGTCGAGTGATTACCCCAGATCGTCATCTTCTTGATGTCGGTGACCGCGGCGCCGGTCTTCTTGGCCAGCTGCGAGATCGCCCGGTTGTGATCCAGGCGGGTGAGCGCGGAGAACCGCTCGCGCGGGATGTCGGGCGCGTTGGTCATCGCGATCAGCGCGTTGGTGTTGGCCGGGTTGCCGGTCACGCCAATGCGGATGTCCTCTGCGGCCACCGAGTTGAGGGCCTTGCCCTGCGCGGTGAAGATCGCCCCGTTGGCCTCCAGCAGGTCGCTGCGCTCCATACCCGGGCCGCGCGGACGGGCGCCGACGAGCAAGGCCAGGTTCACGCCGTCGAAGATCTTGTTCGGATCCGCGCCGATTTCGACGCCCGCCAGCAGCGGGAACGCGCAGTCGTCGAGTTCCATCACGACGCCCTCGAGCGCCTTGAGCGCGGGCTCGATCTCGAGCAGACGCAGCTCGATCGGGCGGCCGGGCCCCAGCAGCGAGCCGCTGGCCAGGCGGAACAACAGGCTGTAGCCGATCTGGCCGGCGGCACCGGTGACGGCGACCTTGAGAGGACTTGCGCTCACGTCGGTTAACTCCTTGTGGAGAAGGTAGGGATGTAAGAATTTCGGTCGAGGTCGAAACTAGCGCACCCCTGCTGGCCCGAAACCTCCGGTCCAACACCAGTGCTAGTTCCCCGCGGCCCATCCGGCAATCGTGGCGAGCCCGCGGCCGCCGGGCACTTTTCATGCCATGTTTTGCCAGGACGCGTAGCATGGAGCACCGCCCGGTCAGACCTGCGCTGCGATCGGAGGTGGATGTGTTCCAGGGGTTTGACGCATTGCCTGAAGCACTGAGGCCCATAGCGCGGCCCCGGGCATACGAGCCGCACGCACACCCCGTTTCCAGCCCGAACGACGAGGCCTTGGTCGACTGCGGCATCTATGTCGAAGGCCAGCGGCTGCCCGGCAAGTACACGTACGCCGCCGCGCTGAGCAAGGTGCGCGAGATCGAACTGACCGGGCAGGAGGCATTCGTCTGGGTCGGGTTGCACGAGCCTGACGAGACCCAGATGCAGGACGTGGCGGACGTTTTCGGGCTGCACCCATTGGCGGTCGAGGACGCCGTGCACGCCCATCAGCGGCCCAAGCTGGACCGGTACGACGAGACGCTGTTTCTTGTCCTGAAGACCGTCAATTACGTCCCGCATGAATCGGTGGTGCTGGCCCGCCAGATCGTCGAAACCGGCGAGGTCATGATCTTCGTCGGCAAGGATTTCGTGGTCACGGTCCGCCACGGCGAGCATGGCGGACTGTCTGAAGTGCGCAAGCGGATGGACGCCGACGCCGAGCATCTGCAGCTAGGTCCGTACGCGGTGATGCACGCCATCGCCGACTATGTGGTGGACCACTACCTCGAGGTGAGCAGTCTGATGGAGTGCGATATCGACAACATCGAGGAGGTGGCGTTTGCCCCTGGCCGCAAGCTCGACGTCGAACCGATTTACCTGCTCAAACGCGAAGTCGTCGAACTACGGCGATGCGTCAACCCGCTGGGCGTTGCCTTCCAGCGAATGCAGTCGGAGAACAAAGACCTGGTCACCAAAGAAGTGCGGCGCTACCTGCGCGACGTCGCCGACCACCAGTCCGAGGCCGCGGACCAGATCGCCAGCTACGACGACATGCTCAACTCGCTGATACAGGCGGCATTGGCCCGCGTCGGCATGCAGCAGAACAACGATATGCGCAAGATGGCAGCCGTGGCCGCCATCTTGGCGGTGCCCACCATGGTCGCCGCCATCTACGGTATGAACTTCCATTTCATGCCCGAGCTGAACTGGACGTGGGGTTACCCCGGGGTGATGGCCGCGATGACCGTCTTCTGTCTGGTCCTGTACTTTCGATTCCGACGCAACAATTGGCTTTAGCGCAATCAGTCAGGTTGTGCCGCCCTGCGATTCGGATCCAGCACGTCTACGCCGTCGTTCTGCCATGCCTGTCGCATCGCCTCGGCGCCTTTGAGCCTCACCCAGGCCGCTTCGGTCGCGGTGATGGGAGTCGCCGATAGGAAGTTGACCGGGTCGCGCGGCGGCTCCAGCGGCAGATCCGGGATGTCGCTGGGGCCCAGCAACACCGCGGTGAACGGCACCCGCCCCAACGGCCATGCCCACAGTGGCGAGCCGAGATCGATCAGTGCGTCGGCGGCCAGCACCACACCGTCGACAGCCGGCGTTGCCGCCAGGATCGCCAGGCTGCGGGCAATGCCGTTGGCCGGCCCGGGATCTCGCAGGCGCAGCACAATTTCGGCACGAGGGCCGCGCTGGGGGTACTCCCCCACCCGCTTGGGGGGACTGGTCGGCGAGGGTCTGCGCCGGGTCGGTCATCGGATGTCGCGAGCACCCCAGCGACACGTAATGCACCAAGCCGTCTGCCCCGCAACGAAATCGCAGTACCTCAATGGGCTCGGTACCCAGAAATGTCACGTTCGCCGAATCAGGCTCGGCAAAACCTGCCTCAGCGAAGTAGCTGCGCAGGTGTGCGCGCACTTGGTCCAGAGTCTGTGTCACTTACCGTCAGACGGCGCGATGGTCAGGTTCACCCCGGAGTCGGCGTCGAAAACGGCCAGTTTCGCAGTGTCGAAGGCCAATTCGATCGACTGTCCGATGGTTGCCTTCGACTCAGCGGGAACCCTTGCCACGAACTGATTTTCGCGCACTTCCCCCTCGGCCTCCAGCTCGTCCAACTGAGCCGAGTGCACGGCCGGACCCGCAGTGGTGAAGTACACGTATTTGTCGGCGCCCAGCGTTTCGACCAAGTCGACCTTCGCATCGAAGGTCAGCGCCCTGATGCGCTGGTAGCCGTCGATCAATGCGGCATCGGCCAGGTGCTCGGGCCGCACCCCGACGATGATGTTTTCCGGTTTCGGATGCTGCGCGATCACCTCCTGGACTTCCGGTGTCAGCATCACCTCGCCGAAGGCCAGGCTCAGTCCGGTCGGCGTCAGGGTGGCGGGGAAGAAGTTCATCGCCGGCGAGCCGATGAACCCCGCGACGAACAGGTTGGCGGGGCGTTCGTAGAGCTCGTCGGGAGTGCCGATCTGCTGGGCGACACCCGCCGTGCATCACCACCACGCGGTCTCCCAGCGTCATGGCCTCGGTCTGGTCGTGGGTGACGTAGACGGTGGTGGTGCCCAGCCTCCTCTGCAGCCGGGCGATCTCGCCGCGCATCTGCACCCGCAGTTTGGCGTCCAGGTTGGACAGCGGCTCGTCCATCAGAAATGCCTTGGGATGGCGCACGATTGCCCGGCCCATCGCGACCCGCTGTCGTTGCCCACCCGACAACTGGGAGGGCTTACGGTCCAGAAGATCGGTCAGGTCAAGGATCTTGGCCGTCTCCTCGACCTTCTGCGCGATCTCGGCTTTCTTCATCTTCGCCAGGGTCAGCGGGAAGGCGATGTTCTGGCGCACCGTCATATGCGGGTAAAGCGCATAGGACTGGAACACCATCGCGATATCGCGGTCCTTGGGGCGCCTTCTCGTTCACCCGTTCGCCGCCGATGCGCAGCTCGCCCGACGAGATATCCTCAAGTCCGGCAATCATATTCAGCGTGGTGGTCTTACCACAGCCGGAAGGCCCGACCAGGATCAGGAATTCGCCGTCGGCAATGGTGATGTTCAGGTCTTTCACCGCCATGGCGCCGTCGGGGTAGCTCTTGTTGACGTGCTCCAGCACAATCTCGGCCATTGAGCTATCCCTTCACAGCGCCAGAGGTCAACCCGGCAACGATTCGTCGTTGGAAGATTAGAACAAACACGATGATCGGGACCGTGATCACGATCGCACCGGCCGCGATCGATCCGGTTGGTTCCTCGAACTGCGAACTGCCACTGAAGTTCGCAATCGCCACCGGCGCGGTGATCGCCGCCTTGGTGGCGGTCAGCGACAGCGCCAGCAACAGGTCGTTCCAGGCGAAGATGAACACCAGGATCGCGGCGGTCACCAGTCCGGGCGCCGCCAGCGGGACGATCACCTTGCGGAAGGCCTGACCCGGCGTAGCGCCGTCCATTTTGGCCGCCTTCTCCAGGTCCCACGGGATCTCCCGGAAAAACGCCGACAAGGTGTAGATGGCAAGCGGCAACGCGAAGGTGATGTAGGGCAGGATCAAGCCCGGCCAGGTGTCGAACAGACCGACCCAGCGTTCGATGTTGAACAATGGTGTGACCAGCGAGATCGCCGGGAACATGGTGATCAGCAGCGCGGCCCCGATAAGCAGCCGCTTGCCCGGGAAGTTCAGCCGGGCAATGGCGTAGGCCGCCATCGCGCCGAGCACCACCGCGATCGCGGTGGTGATCAAGCCGATCCCGATGGAGTTGATCAGCGCCGAGCTGAAGAAGTCGCCCCGAAAGATGCCGCGGTAGTTGTCGAAGGTCACCGACGACGGAATCAGCTTGCCGTCCTTGACCGTTGACGTCGGCTTGAGCGACAGGCTGAGGATCCACAGCACCGGAAGAAGCGCATAAACCACGACCACCGTGTCGATGACGGCCCAGCTCGTGGCGCGCCGCGCGCCCACCGGCTCAGCGGCCATCGACGTCACCACCGGGGGCCGCGGCGCCGAACACCTTGATGAAAATAAGCGCGATGATGCCCACGCAGACGAAGATCAGCACGCTGATCGCCGAGCCGAGTCCGACATTGAAGCCCTTGAACAGGTTGTCGTAGCCCAGGATCGACACCGAGTCGGTGTCGTTGGCGCCGTCGGTCAGCACGTAGATGTTGTCGAAGATGCGGAAGGCGTCCAGCGTCCGGAACAGCAGCGCGACCACGACCGCCGGCTTGATAATGGGCAAGATGATCCTGGTCAGCCGCCGCCAGGCGCCGGCGCCATCGACTTGCGCCGCTTTCAATAAATCCTCGGGAACCACCGCCAACCCGGCCAGCAGCAGCAGCGACATGAACGGCGTGGTCTTCCAGACCTCGGCGATGACGACGATGCCCAGCGACGGGATCTGCTCAGTCAGCGGCGCACTGCCGTGCGGCAGCAGGTTGGCCAGATAGCCGGTTCCCGGCGTCCAGGCGTAGTACCAGCTGTATGACGCGACCACGGTGACGATGCCGTACGGGATGAGCACCGCGGTGCGCACCAGGCCCTTGCCGACGAGAGTTCGGTGCATCACCAGCGCCAGCGACAGGCCCAGCACGAACTCGATCGACACCGAAACCACCGTGATCCCGACCGTCACCGCCAACGCTGTCCACCAATACCGGTCGGTCAAGATCGTTTGGTAATTGCCCAGGCCGATGAACGCGGTGTCATTGGGAGTGGCAAGGTTGTTGCGCTGCAGGCTCAGCCATACGGCGTAGCCAATCGGATAGGCCGTCACCGCCAGCATCAGAATCGCCGCCGGAGCGACCAGGATGAAGGCCAGCCGCTGTTCTGGCGGTCGCTTTCGGATGCGCGGGCGTCTCTGTACGAAGGCGTGCCGCGATGCCCGCGTTCCGCGCATTTCCGGGACCGTTGCGGTCACGGCAGCAGCCCCTTCCCGTCGATGGCCTTCTGCACCTGCGTGGTGAGTTCGTCGGCCGTCCGCTGCGGGTCGATCTCGGTGATCGGGCTCAGCGTCGCGGCGAGTCGAATAGCCACCGCCTGATAGACCGGCGTTGCCGGACGCACCGCGGCATCGGTGAGCTGCTGGCGAATGACGGTGTACATCGGATACTTAGCCTGGAATTGCGGGTCCGAATACAGCGAGGTGCGTACCGCGGGCAGACCGCCTTCGATGGCAACGTACTTCTGGCTCTGCAGGCTGCGCAGGCAGCGCACGGCTTCGAACGCCTCCGCGCGGTGACGGGTGGTGCTGGCCACTGCCAGATTCAACCCGCCGATCGTCACCTTGCCCGGACGGCCGGGTACCACGCCGGGATAGGGCGCGAAACCGAATACGTTTTGACTGGCCTGGTAAGCAATGCGAAATTGCTCATCATTGGGAACGAACGTTCCGTACTCGTTGATGCTGCCGGCCAACGCCGGATCCTGATTGAGCGGCAGGAAGCTCACGCCGCCCTTCACCGCGTTCTCCAGCATGGACGCCAGCACGAACGGCCAGTTGACTTCCAGCGCAGCCTTTCCCTGTTCGACCGCCAACCGCGCGGTGCCCTCGTCGGTCCGGGTGATCGACGGATCGGCTCCGGGAGCAGTGGCCACCGACTTGAGGATGCGCAGGGCGTTGACGGTGGCGGCCCGGTGCGCAGGCGTGTCGGTCAAGGTGACATGGTGGCCGTCCTCGGAGAGGACCTGGCCGCCCGCACTCACCAGCAGCGTGTTGAACCACACCACCAGGCCCTCGCCCTCGTTGGCCTGCACGGCGATCCAGCTGGGCTGGCCTGCGTCATGCAACCGAGTGGCCTCGGCTACCATGCCGTCCCAGGTTTGCGGCGGCTGTCTCACCAAATCTGCTCGGTACCAAAGCAATTCGGTATTGGTGGTGATGGGTGCCCCATACAGTTTGTGCTTCCATCGTGCCGTTGCGAGCGGGCCCGGCAGAGTATCGGCGGTGGCGTCGGCCTCGGCCAGCCCAGCTGGGTCGTCGGATAGCGGCAACGCCCACCCCGCCTCGGCGAACTCGGCGGTCCACACCACGTCCAGCGCCATCACGTCCAGGGTGCGGTCGTGAGCGCTCAGCCGCCGGGCCAGCTGCAATCGTTGCTCGCCGGGGGCTCTGGGCAGGCTCACGTGCTGGATGGCGAACCGGCCACCGAGTTGCTTGGTGCAATCCTGCGCAACCGCAGTAAATGTCGCCCCGTCAGTGGCCGGCGTGTAGAAGCTGATCACCAGCTCGTTGCTGCCGGACCCGCAGGCCGAAACCGCCGCTGCGATGGTCACCGTCCCCAGCACGACTGCGCCTATTCGGTGTGCGCGCCCACGGCGACTCACCACTAATTCAGCCTCTCGTCCGGGCGTCAGATCGCCAGGCGCGCCAACAGATCCCGTGCCTTCTCTGCGTTTTGCGGATCGCAGAGTACGTCGTAGCGGCCGGCCACCAATTGCATAGTCGAGCTGAAATCCCTTGTGCCACGGGCCATTGCGTACGGAACCGCGGAGGTGATCAATCCGAAGAACACCCCTGCGACCAGACCGGTGGCCAGCGCGGCCCACGGATTGGGGCTGAAGAAGCCGAGCACCAACCCGATGAACAAGCCAAGCCACGCCCCGCTGATTACGCCGCCGCCGAGCACTTTAGGCCAGGTCAGCCGGCCGGTGACCCGTTCAACCTGCATGAGATCGACGCCAACGATGGTCACCTGCTGGACCGGGAACTGCTGTTCGGATAGGTAGTCGACAGCGCGCTGCGCCTCGGCGTAGGTGGGATAAGACCCGACCGGCCAGCCCTTGGGCGGCGTCGGTAGTCCGGGCACACCGCGCCGCCCCGGCGCCGCCCCTGGGGGCGTTGCGCCGGGGATTTGTCCAGGCTGGAAAGGACTAGTCATTGGTGCTCATTCTCCTCCGCCTCGGCCATCGTTTCACCTCCGGCCCTCCCAACCCTATCGAGGCGACCTCCAAGCAACCTGCGAGCAAACAACACGTCCCCGTCTGGTCTGGCCCATCCCAGGGTGGGCTGAGGCTCCGCTAGAGCCCGCACAACGCCATCGTGCGGTCCGCGTCGCGCCTTTTCGCCCACCATGCAGCGATGGCGCCGTCGATTCGCGGCCGCACTCGCTACCAGCGCATAGGTTAGGTTGAACACCATGACAGCTCCCCGGGGCAGCTTCGACGACGGTGCCCATGACGATGAGGCTAATCCGCCGCCAGCTGGCGGCCGGGCCTCGGAGCAGCCGGCTTGGGAACCTCCCTGGGATTCGCCGGCATCGCCGCCAGCTGCCGGATATCCGCCGCCATATCCGCCGCCCAGTTACCCGCCCGGCTATTCACCCGAGTACCAAGCCGGCAATCCGGCTCAATACCCACCGCCCATTCCGCCCTCACCCGGATACCAGCAGCCGCCAGGCTATGGCGGCCCGCCGTACCCACCGGGGCCGCCGCAATTCGGCGGGCCGCCGGCTGGCTATGGACCGCCTTCCTATCCGGGCGGGTATTACCCGACGCCGGATTATCAGGGCGGCTATGGGCCGTCCCAGCCCGGGACGAACGGGCTGGCGATTGCCTCGCTCATCTCGTCGTTCACCGGTTTGCTCTGTTTAATCGGCTCGATTGTGGCCATCGTGCTGGGCATCATCGCGCTGAACCAGATCAAGCAGACTCGCCAGGAGGGCTACGGCCTGGCCGTTGCCGGAATAGTGATCGGTATCGGGACCCTGCCGGTGTTCTTGATCGTCGCGATGTTCACCATCAATTGGCGTTAGCGGCATTCTCATTAGCGAGGCCAAGACCGGCGCATGTGCCATCCGGCCGGCGGCTGCCTGGGCTCTCTGCCAGCGCACTCTGCTGGCCGACCTGCTGCCGGAAAACCCGGATGCGGAGTCCGTTCCGGCCGGTGACGGCCTAGAGCGGACCGCAAAGAAATCCGGGTGAGAAGCAGTCTGACCATTGCGCCACTCTCGTCACAAGAGTTATGTATGGTGATCTAGTTCACGAGGCTAAGAAGAGGTAGTTTCCCGACCAGCTCACATACTTAGGACGGTCGAGTGCACATTGGGGGACGCTGGGGTGCACGCCCGGCCGCGGCGACGCGGCAGCGGGCACGTCGCGTAACACGAACGCCGGCATTTGGCATAGCCGTGATTACCCCCTTGGTATTCGCCGGAGCAGTCGGGGGCGCGGCTCCCCCATTGCACGGACAGGTCCCGCCCGTGCGTGCCGCCGTTACCCCGGTGGCCGCGGTTTCCCCCGCCGTTCCTGATCTCTCTGGCCCGGTTGTCGTCGGCATAGAACGTGCGCCGACCGCCTTCCACGTCGCTGAGGGCGCTTTGTCGGCGCCGCCGCCACCGATGATCGTGAATGCGCCTGGCGCGCTGGGCATTCCGTCCATCGCACTGGCCGCCTACCGCAACGCCCAACAGAAGATGGCCGCCGAGGCCCCGGGTTGCGGCGTCAGCTGGAACTTGCTGGCCGGGATCGGGCGCATCGAGTCGGGCCACGCGGGCGGCGGCGCCGTTGATGCCCGCGGCACGGCGGTCGTGCCGATCTACGGTCCCGCGCTGGATGGCACGCTGCCCGGCAACGAGGTCATCACCTCAAGCAGCGTCGGCAACCGCGTCACGTACGCTCGCGCGATGGGGCCGATGCAGTTCTTGCCCGGCACCTGGGCGCGCTACGCCTCCGACGGCAAGGGCGACGGAACAGCTGATCCACAGAACCTGTTCGACTCCACGCTGGCGGCCGCCCGGTACTTGTGCAGCGGTGGGCTCAACCTGCGCGACCCGTCGCAGGTCATGGCCGCAATCTTGCGCTACAACAACTCGATGCCCTATGCCCAGAACGTGCTGGGTTGGGCTGCGGCTTACGCCACCGGCGTCGTCCCGGTCGACCTGCCGCCGATCACCGGGCCGCCACCCCCGCTCGGCGATGCGCACCTCGAGCATCCGGAGGGACTCGGGCCCGGCCTGCCGATGAACATCAACGGCCTGCCGATCGACGATCCGTTGACGCGCATACCGTTGATCGACTTCAGCCAACCTCAGCTCGCCAGTCCACCACCGATGTTCCCGTGGATGGCACCCCCCACCCCACCGCAGGTACCGACGCAGCTGCCTGGCTGCACACTGATCTGCATCGACCCCCAAAACTCACCGCCGCAGGCATTTCCACCGGGGTTAGGCCTGCCGCCACCTGGCGCCGTCCCGCCAGGAGCACCGCCGGCTGGCATTCCGCCCGCCCCGCCCGCGGCCACGGCCCCGGGTCCGCTGGCCGGTCCGCCCGGCGGTCCTCCCCCCGGCTCACCACCGGCAAGCCCGGCCACGGGATCGCCCAAAACCTCACCATCTCCCTAAGCCGGCTAGCCCGCCGCCGACGGCGGCGACCAACTCGCCGGCGCCGGCTCCGGCCGGCTGACCAGCCGGCAATCGCGCACGCCTACACTCGGCGGTGATGTCCAGTCATGACACTGCCGACCTGAGCGCAGCCATCCGCACCGCACTGGGGAAGGTGATCGACCCCGAACTACGGCGTCCCATCACCGAACTCGGGATGGTTAAGAGCATTGACGTCGACCCCGACGGCGGCGTGCACGTAGCGATTTACCTGACCATCGCCGGCTGCCCGAAGAAGACCGAAATCAGCGAGCGCGTCACCAAGGCGGTCGCCGACGTTCCCGGCACCGGGGCGGTGAAGGTCAGTCTGGATGTGATGAGCGACGAGCAGCGCACCGAACTGCGCAAGCGGTTGCGTGGTGATGCCCGCGAGCCCGTAATCCCGTTTGCCCAGCCCAGCTCACTGACCCGGGTGTATGCGGTCGCCTCCGGCAAAGGCGGAGTCGGAAAGTCCACCGTCACGGTCAACCTGGCCGCGGCGATGGCCGCCCGCGGAGTGTCGGTCGGCGTACTCGACGCCGACATCCACGGCCATTCCATCCCGCGGATGATGGGCAGCACTGACCGGCCCACCCAGGTTGAGTCGATGATCCTGCCTCCCATTGCCCACGAGGTGAAGGTCATCTCGATCGCCCAGTTCACCGAGGGCAACACACCTGTGGTCTGGCGCGGGCCGATGCTGCACCGGGCATTGCAGCAGTTCCTGGCCGACGTTTATTGGGGCGACCTGGACGTGCTGCTGCTCGATCTGCCGCCGGGAACCGGAGACATCGCCATTTCGGTGGCTCAGCTGATTCCGAACGCGGAGATCCTGGTGGTGACCACGCCACAACTGGCCGCGGCCGAAGTCGCCGAACGGGCCGGCAGCATCGCGCTGCAGACCCGCCAGCGCATCGTCGGCGTCGTGGAGAACATGTCGGGGCTGATGCTGCCGGACGGCTCAACACTGCAAGTATTCGGCGAGGGCGGCGGCCAGCAGGTCGCCGAGCGGCTGTCGCGTGCGATCGGCGCCGATGTCCCGCTGCTGGGTCAGATCCCGCTGGACCCCGCGCTGGTCGCCGCCGGCGATTCGGGCACTCCGATCGTGCTGAGCGCGCCCGACTCGCCGGCGGGCAAGGAACTGCGCAGTGTCGCCGACAGCCTGTCGTCGCGACGGCGTGGACTGGCGGGCGTCTCGCTGGGGCTCGACCCGACCCGACGCTAACGAGTCGGCCGCGCGGCCGATTCAGTTCAGGTCGCGTCGGTGTCAAATGGAGTTCGGTCGGGGGCGTGCTGTTCAGCCGCAAACGTCGGCCCCCCATTCGCCGCTGCAGAAGGGCTCGCAGGCGGGTCTGCCGACTCTACCGGCTTCGCCGGAGCTCCGTTGACCGGCCTGTCGAAGTTCCCGGTGAAGAAGGAGTCATCGCCCTCCAGGAGGTGCTTGGTCAGTGCGGCGCGCGGTGTCATACCCCGTAGTTTCTGCAGCTCACTGAGCGGACCACGCAGTTCGTCGAACTCGGGTCCAATGTCCTCGCGCAGCTGGCTTGTCACACCGCTGAGGTAGTCGCGCGCCTGCCGCAGCGCGTTCGCCGTCCAGCGGATGGCACCGGGGAGTCGCTCTGGGCCAAGGATCACCAGCCCGACCACAACGAGTACGAGCATTTCTCCCCAGCCGACGTTGGCGAACATCTAACTGGTATCCGGGTCTGGCTTCACCGTCAGCGTGACGTGCCGACCATCGCGGACCACCTCTACCGGGGCGTCCTGTCCGATGGTCAGTTGCCTCACGGCAACGACGAACTCGTCGGCGTCGGCGACCTTGCGGTTACCGACCTTGACCACCACATCGTTTTCCAGGATTCCGCCCTTTTGCGCGGGACTTCCTGCCTTCACATTGGCGACTTGGGCACCCGATGCGATCGCGTTGCTCACCGACCGGGTGCTGACCCCCAGCGTCGGGTGCACGATCTTTCCGTCTTTGATCAGGGTTTGGGCGACCATCTTCGCCTCGTTGACCGGGATCGCGAAGCCCAGCCCGCTCGCGCTGTCGGACAGCGACTTACCCGCGGTGTTGATACCGATCACCTGGGAATCCATATCGATCAACGGGCCGCCCGAGTTGCCGTGGTTGATCGAAGCGTCGGTCTGGACGGCGTCGATGACGGTGTCGGTGTCAGAGCCCTCCCCCGACAACGGGACGGGTCGGTGCAGCGCGCTGATAATGCCGTGGGTCACGGTGCTGCGCAGCCCCAGCGGCGCACCTGCGGCGAGGACCTCGTCGCCGACGCGTACCTTGTCGGAATCACCGAGCCGGGCCACGGTCAGATTGTCGACGTTGTCCACCTTGAGCACGGCCAGGTCGGTCCTGGGGTCACGACCCACCAGGTTGGCGGGCACTTCCTTGCCATCGTTGAACACCACGGTCGTCTTGAACTGGCTGGGGCTGTTGGCCGCCTCGGAAACGACGTGGTTGTTGGTGACGATGTAGCCGCGACCGTCGATGACGACGCCGGAGCCCTGCATGCCCTCCTGGTCGCTCTTCGACTCGATGGTCACCACTGAGTCGGCGGTCGTGGCTGCCACCTTGGCGAACCGGCTGGCCGGTTGTTCAGCATTGTTGTTGGTGGCCAGCGTCACCTTCGAGGTGGTGAACGCCTCGACGACCTCGGCCGTCTTGCGACCGATCACGCCACCGATCAAGCCGATCACCAGCGCGATAAGTACCAGGACGACCAGCGCGAGGTAAGACACCTTGCCGCCGAACAGCACGTCGCGCACACCGAGCTTGCCGCCGTAGCCCAGCGCGATTTGCGGTACCGGCGGAGAAACTGCCGGGGTCCCCAGAGCGGCCGCGGCCGCAGGGTCTCGCCACGGATCGTCGAGCTCGTCCGGCTCGGCGCCGTCTTTTTCGGCAGCCAGCGCGCCGGCATCAATAGGGTGGCGCTGCAGCGACTCGTAACTCCCGCCGGGCCGGCTGAAGGCCTCTTCAAGGACCGGATCGGCCGGTTGATCGCTAGGCCTGAATTCAGCCTGGTCCTGGTACTTCTGCGGGCGCACACGCTCCGCCACAAAAGACCCCTGCAGCCCATCGGGACGACTGAACGCTTGGCGCGATGCAGGGTCGACCGGTGGCCGGGAGATGGGGCGCGGCGCTAGGCGGTGGCCGCCGTTATTGCCGCTGTCGTTGCCTTGGTCGGAGGTCACCTCATCCTCTTCTGAGCGCTCGAGACAGGCCTTTACGGGGCGATATACGCCGCACCGGCGTGGTCCGTGTCCACCCTAGTATCCACGGTTCGGTGTTGGTCGGCATGAGCCCACCCACGGTGTGGGTGCGCGACATCCGCCCGGCATCAATCACTTGGGTTCCGGCTAGAAAGTGTCAAGCTACCGACGCTTCCGCTGGTCGCGCGCATCGCGGTCAGCGAAACGGTCGGATACTTGTGATGTCGTCTCGTCGGGCGAACAGTGCGGAATATCAGAGAGCATTCCGAGCAACGTGCTGGGGATACGGATCGGACGGGAGTCGCGCAAGGCCGCACGCGCCCGGCTCTGATCATCCACTTCGGCCGCACATTGCGGGCACAGCGAGAGGTGGTGCGCGGCCCGCAAGTGTGCGTTCATCCGCAGCTCACCATCGACGAACGCCGCAATCGCCTCGACGGACAGATGCTCGGTGGAACCGAACCGGCGCGGCGCGCCGACCGGCGCATCACTTTGGGAGGCGAACTGTGCGGGGAGCCAGGAGAACGCGCGACGGAACACATGTCCTCGGTCGGCCATCACCAGCTCCTTTCGTTGCCGCCTACACCTCGAATGTAGCGCGACGTGCTGCCCGATACCCGTCTACAGCCCGCAAAACCGGTGGATTATCAGCCCGGTGGGGCAGCCGGCTGTGTATAAGGCGATTGCTCGACTCTTTTGCGGCCGTTCGGTCCCGCGCGTCAGGGCCGCAGAGCTAAGCCGACTTGCTGTGCAATGTGTTGGCGCGGGTGCCATGTTCGGGGTGTGCGGCCAGGTAGTCGCGCAACGCCTGACGTCCGCGGTGGATGCGGCTGCGTACGGTGCCCAGCTTCACGCCCAGGGTGGCACCGATCTCCTCGTAGGACAGGCCTTCGATATCACACAGCACCACCGCGGCACGAAACTCTGGCGGCAGTGAATCCAGGGCGGCCTGCAGGTCGGGCCCAAGCCGCGAATCGTGGTAGATCTGCTCGGGGTTGGGCTCAGCGGCGGGCACCCGGTCGTAATCCTCGGGCAACGCTTCCATCCGGATGCGGGCACGCCGGCGCACCATGTCAAGGAACAGGTTGGTCGTGATGCGGTGCAGCCAGCCTTCAAAGGTTCCGGGCTGGTAGTTCTGCACCGACCGGAAAACCCGGATGAAAGTCTCCTGGGTCAGGTCCTCAGCGTCGTGCTGGTTGCCGGAGAGCCGGTAAGCCAGCCGGTAGACCCGGTCGGCGTGCTGACGCACCAGCTCGTCCCACGACGGCATCGTTTCCTGGTCCCCGGTCGCGTCGAATACCGCGGTGCCCTGTAACGCGTCAGACCTTTCCACCCATTCGCCATCGGGACCCTGTTGGGGATGAGACATGCTGGTCGGGCTCAAAAGCGTGGTGATGATCGGATCCTCCGAATTGGCCCTGACAGGGGTTGGCAGTTCGTCACCGGCGGCAACACGTAGCTGCCATGGTGTATTCCCGGCCCAGCGGCCTCCGCGTTCCATACCGATACCGTCGCGTATCGGCGTATGCGCGGCATAGGAGCAAACTGAGGTTTGGCTGAGAAACCTTATCGTTACCTACGTTAAGCAGGGCGTATCGGTCGCGAAGTGACTTTCGTCGCCCCACGCGTTCCGGGCGTGTCGTAACGGTCCGGCTCAGGCGCGCCTGACCGACTGCGCCGCGAATTGGAATACGCTGCGGACATGGACGGCACCGACGCAGAAACCCCCGGCCAGGCGGCCCCCAGTCGAGCCGAATCACTCGCCGCGCACGCCGAGGCGTCGATATCAGAAGACGCGATCCTGGCGGGCGCCCGTGAGCGCGCCGTGGACATCGGCGCGGGCGCGGTGACACCCGCGGTCGGTGCGCTGTTGAGCCTGCTGACCAAGCTCAGTGGCGGCAAGGCCGTCGCCGAGGTGGGTACCGGCGCAGGCGTCAGCGGACTCTGGTTGTTGTCGGGCATGAGCAACGACGGTGTATTGACCACGATCGATATCGAGCCCGAGTATCTGCGGCTGGCCAAGCAGGCATTTTCCGAAGCCGGCATCGGACCGTCACGCACCAGGCTGATCAGCGGCCGTGCCCAAGAGGTGCTCACCCGGCTCGCGGACGAGTCGTATGACCTGGTGTTCATTGACGCCGACCCGATCGACCAGCCGGATTACGTCGTCGAGGGGGTGCGGCTGCTGCGATCCGGCGGCGTCATCGTCGTGCACCGGGCCGCGCTGGGCGGACGCGCCGGTGATCCCGCGGCGCGCGACGCCGAGGTGGTTGCGGTCCGCGAGGCCGCCCGGCTCATCGCCGAGGACGAGCGGCTCACCCCCGCGCTGATCCCGCTCGGTGACGGCGTTTTGGCCGCGGTCCGGGACTAGTTCCGACACCAAACCTTTACGGATTCCTGACTTACCACCTCCTTGACGCCCGACTGAACGCCCGTTTAATGTGCTGAACATGCGTTCAGCCGACCTGACCGCCGCCGCCCGGATCCGCGATGCGGCCATCGAGCAGTTCGGCGAGCACGGATTCGGCGTTGGGCTACGTGCGATCGCCGAGGCGGCGGGGGTGAGCGCCGCGTTGGTCATCCACCACTTCGGCTCCAAGGACGGCCTGCGCAACGCTTGTGACGACTTCGTCGCCGAACAGATCCGCAGCAGCAAGTCAGAGGCACTTAAGTCCAACGACCCCGCCACCTGGTTCGCGCAGATGGCCGAGATCGAGACCTACGCACCGCTGATGGCGTACCTGGTGCGCAGTATGCAGGCCGGCGGCGACCTAGCGAAGCTGTTGTGGCACAAGATGATTGAAAATGCCGAGGAATACATGGAAGACGGCGTGCGGGCCGGGACGATAAAGCCCAGCCGTGATCCGCACGCCAGGGCCAGATATCTGGCCATCACCGGCGGCGGCGGCTTCCTGTTGTATCTGCAAATGCATGAAACCCCAACGGATCTCCGTGCGGTACTGCACGACTATTCGCGCGACATGATACTGCCCGCCCTTGAGGTCTATAGCGAAGGCCTAATGGCCGACCGCACCATGTACGACGCATTCCTGGCAGCCGAGAAGCAAGGAGAATCCCATGCCAGCCGACAATTTCGCGCCCATCGAAATCCGCGGTCTGACCAAGAACTTCGGTGCGGTGCGCGCGTTGGATGGCCTTGACCTCACGGTGCGCGCAGGAGAAGTGCACGGGTTTCTTGGGCCGAACGGCGCCGGGAAGTCGACGACCATCCGCATCCTGTTGGGTCTGGTGAAAGCCGACAGCGGAACCGTGCGGTTGCTGGGCGGCGACCCGTGGACCGACGCTGTCGAATTACACCGCCAAATCGCTTATGTGCCAGGTGATGTCACGTTGTGGCCGTCGCTGACCGGCGGCGAGACCATCGACCTGCTGGCCCGCATGCGCGGCGGCATCGACCAGAGACGTCGCGCCGAACTGATCGAGCGCTTCGATCTCGACCCGCACAAGAAGGCGCGCACCTACTCGAAGGGCAACCGCCAAAAGGTCTCCCTGATTTCAGCCTTCTCGTCACACGCCAGGCTGCTTCTTCTGGATGAGCCCAGCAGCGGCCTGGATCCTTTGATGGAGAACGTATTTCAACAGTGCGTCGGCGAGGCACGCGACCGTGGTGCGACGGTCTTGCTGTCCAGCCACATCCTGGCTGAAACCGAGGCGCTGTGTGAAACGGTGACCATCATCAGGGCCGGCAAGACCGTCGAGAGCGGTTCGCTGGACTCTATGCGTCATCTCAGCCGCACCTCGATCAAAGCCGAAATAACAAGTGATCCAGGCGATCTCACCCGGATCAAAGGGGTCGAGGACGTCAGCATTGACGGCAACACGCTGCGAGCCCAGGTCGACAGCGAAAGCCTCGGAGAACTCATCCGGGTGCTCGGCGACGCCGGTGTGCGCAGCCTCGTCAGCCAGCCGCCGACTCTCGAGGAGCTCTTCCTGCGCCATTACAACACCGCAAGCACTGACGGCCAGCGCGGACACAGTGAAAAGAGGGTTTCAACGCTATGAGCACCGCAACCCTGGATCGGCCACGCCACCCGGCGCACCCAGCTCCTCGGGCCGGTTCGAACTACTCCGGGACACTGGGGATGCTGCGGCTCTATTTGCGCCGCGACCGAGTCTCCTTGCCGCTATGGGTGTTACTGCTGTCGGTGCCGCTAGCCACGGTGTACGTCGGCAGCGTCGAAAAGGTATACCCCACCCAGGCAGCCCGCGCCGGATTTGCGGCCTCCATCATGGCCAGCCCGGCCCAGCGTGCGCTCTACGGGCAGGTTTACAACGACAGCCTCGGGGCGGTTGGCATTTGGAAAGCCGGGATGTTCCACCTACTAATCGCGGTAGCCGTCATTCTCACGGTGATACGGCACACCCGCGCTGACGAGGAGACCGGCCGCACCGAGCTAGTCGACTCGACCGCGGTAGGCCGGTATGCCAGCCTGAGCGCGGCGCTGATGTTGTCGTTCGGGGCCTCGATTGCCACCGGCGTGATCGGCGCGGCGGGATTGTTGACAACCGACGTCCCGCCCGGCGGGTCGCTCGCCTTCGGGGCAACGCTGGCCGGCTCCGGCCTGGTGTTCACCGCCGTTGCCGCGGTGACCGCGCAACTGTCGCCGAGCGCGCGGTTCGCCCGCGGTGCCGCGTTCGCCGTGTTGGCGGCCGCGTTCACGCTGCGTGCCATCGGTGATGCCGGTGATGGCAAGCTGTCATGGCTCTCGCCGCTGGGGTGGTCGCTGCAGGTCAGGCCGTACGCGGGTGATCGCTGGTGGGTGCTGCTGCTGCATCTGGCGACGGCGGCCGTGCTCACCGTGGTGGCGTATCGACTGCTCGCCGGCCGCGATGTCGGCGCTGGACTTGTCGCCGAACGCGCCGGTCCCGGTACTGCCCTGCCGGCGCTCGGCAACGTCTTCGGGCTGGCATGGCGGCTGGACCGCGGCGCGCTGCTGTTGTGGACAGTGGGCCTGTGTCTGTACGGGCTACTGATGGGCAGCGTGGTGCACGGCATCGGCGACGAGCTGGGCGACAGCACGGTTGCGCGTGACATCGTCTCCCGGATGGGCGGCACCAGCGCTTTGGAGGAGGCCTTCATCGCGGTGGCGTTCACCATGATGGCCATGGTGGCTGCCGCATGCGCCATCTCGCTCACCCTGCGACTGCACCAGGAAGAATCCGGTCAGCGAGCCGAAACGACACTGGCCGGTGCGGTTTCGCGAACTCATTGGCTGGCAAGTCATTTGGTGGCCGCGTTGGCCGGGTCCGCGGTGGCGATGCTGGTCAGCGGATTGGCAGGCGGGCTCATCTACGGCATCGCGGCCGGCGACGTCGGCGGCAAGCTGGCCACCGTTGTCGGGAGCGCTGCCGTACAGCTGCCTGCCGTCTGGCTGCTTTCCGCCGTGACACTCGCATTCCTCGGTTTCGCACCACGGTTCACACCCGTGGCGTGGGGCGTGCTGGTCGGCTTCGTCGCCTTGTACCTGATCGGTTCATTAGCCGGATTCCCGCAATGGTTGCTCGATCTCGAACCGTTCGCGCACATTCCACGGGTCGGCAGCGACTTCACCGCCGTGCCGCTGCTGTGGCTGCTGGCCAGTGATGGGGTGCTGATCGTGGTGGGAGCCATGGCTTTTCGACGGCGTGACCTGCGCTGCTAGGAGGATCGGTGAAAACTACTCTTCGAGCAGTCGGATTCGGGCTGGTTGGACTTGTCACGTTCGGCTTGATGCTGTTTTTGCCGGCATGGACATTCGACTACTGGCAAGCATGGGTCTTTCTGGCGGTGTTCACCTTGTCCACGTGGATCCCCAGCATTTACTTGCTGCGTACGAACCGACCTGCGCTGGAGCGGCGTATGCATACAGGCCTGACGGCGGAAACCAGGCCAGTGCAGAAGGCTGTATTGGTTTTCTTATTCCTGTCGCAGGCAGCGATGACCGTGGTCAGCGTCCTTGACCATCGCTTCGGCTGGTCGCCGGTGCCAACGGCGATCTCGTTGGTGGGCGACGTTCTGGTGGCGATCGGACTCGGTGTCTCCATGCTGGTGGTCGTTCAGAACAGTTATGCCGCCGCGACCGTCACGGTCGAGGCGGGACAGAAGCTGGTCTCCACCGGTCTGTACGGGTTCGTGCGGCACCCGATGTACACCGGAAACGTGATCATGACGGTAGGTGTCCCGCTCGCGCTCGGCTCGTACTGGGGACTTGTCTTCGTCATACCTGCCCTGATAGGACTGGTCCTTCGTATCTTCGACGAGGAAAAACTGCTCGAGCAAGAGCTGGCCGGCTACCGCGAATACGCGCAGCGGGTGCGCTACCGGCTGATGCCCAATGTGTGGTAGCGGCCAAGCCAACCCGCTTAAGGTATTGGCGTGGCCCGAACTCCGGCACCTACCCTGGACCGGCCGTGGCGACGTCCCGGTGCTCTGCGATACGCACTGGACCGGATTCACGCCATCGCCAAACCCCCCGTAACCGTCACCGACCCACCGACCGACATTCTCGTCGAGCGTGATCTCAAAGTCCCGACTCGCGACGGAACGGTATTGCGGATCAATGCCGTCCGCAAGACCGACGGCGCGGCCCAGCCGGTAATCCTGAGCATCCACCCGTACGGCAAGGACAACCTGCCGACTCGGCGGGGCAGAAAGTCGACGTTCCCGATGCAATACCGCATCATGCGTCAGCCCGAAGGAATAACCTTCTCGGCCCTTACCGGGTGGGAGGCGCCGGACCCTGCGTGGTGGACCGCGCAGGGCTTCACCGTGGTGAATGCCGACTCGCGCGGCTGCGGCCATTCCGATGGCACCGGGAAGCTGCTGTCGCGGCAGGAGGCCGAGGACACCTATGACCTCGTGCAGTGGATCGCCGGCCAGCCGTGGTGCGACGGCCGGGTGGTCATGCTCGGAGTGTCCTATCTGGCCATCAGCCAGTACGCCGTTGCGGCTCTGCAGCCGCCCGCGTTACGGGCGATCTGCCCGTGGGAGGGCTTCACCGACGCGTATCGCGACCTGGCATTCCCGGGCGGCGTTCGCGAGCACGGTTTCATCCGGATCTGGTCGCGGAACCTGCGGCGCAGCACGCGACAGACCTACACCTTGGCGCGGATGCAAGACGACCACCCGCTGCGCGACGACTTCTGGCGCTCGCTGGTACCCGACCTGTCGGCGATCAAGGTTCCCATGCTGGTCTGCGGCAGCTTCTCGGACAACAACCTGCACAGCCGCGGTTCGGTCCGGGCATTCACGCACGGCGGCTCCACCCAGGCCCGCCTCTACACCCATCGCGGCGGCAAATGGGCGACCTTCTACTCCGAAGCCGCGCTGGCTGAACAGCTCAAATTCTTCCGCGCCGTGCTAGACGGGGCGCCCGATTCCCGCAGTGTCCGCCTCGAGGTGCGCGAGGACCGCGACACCATCACCACGGTGCGCGAAGAAGCCGAATGGCCGCTCGCCCGCACCCGTTGGCGGCCAATGTATCTCGCCGACGCCGGAGCGTTGACCGCACAGCGGCCGTCGACGGCGGGAAGCATGACGTTCGACACCCGCTCTCGTGCAGCGGCATTCAGCTGGACGGTTCCGGCAGACATCGAGCTGACCGGCCCGATGGTCGCGCGGCTGTGGATCGAACTGGACGGCTGTGACGACGCCAACCTGTTCGTCGGCGTGGAGAAATGGCGCGACGGACGGTTTGTTCCCTTCGAGGGGTCCTACGGCTACGGCCGCGACCGGGTAACCACGGGCTGGCAGCGAGTCTCGCTGCGCGCCCTCGACCCCGAGCTTTCGCAGCCGTGGGGGCCGGTCGCGGCATGCATCGAGCCGCAGCCACTATCCGCCGGTGAGGTGGTCGCGGTCGATGTTGCGCTGGGTCCATCGGCGACGTTGTTCCGCGCCGGCGAGCAGCTGCGGCTGGTGGTCGGCGGGCGCTGGTTGTGTCCGCGAAACCCACTCATCGGCCAGTTCCCGGCGGCCTACGCGAACTCGCCACGCGGTCGCGTCACCCTGCACTGGGGGCCGCGTTACGACGCGCATCTGCTGGTCCCAGAGGTCCCTTAGTGCCGAGCGCGGTAAGCGGAACTAGATCCAGACGCCTTTGCCCACCGCGACCACGCCGCCGGCGCTGATCGCGAAGCGCTCCCGGTCCTTCTCCAGATCCACCCCGACCATCTCGCCGGGCCCGACGACGACGTTCTTGTCCAGGATCGCGTGGCGTACCACCGCGCCACGGCCGACCCGAGCGCCCGGCATGATCACACTGCCCTCCACGATCGCGCCGTCGTCGACCACGACGTTCGACGACAGCACCGAGTTGCGCACCGAGGCCGCCGAGATGATGCAGCCGGCACCCACCACCGACTCCTGAGCCGAGCCGCCGTTGACGAACTTGGCGGGCGCCAGGTTCTCCGACTCGCCGCGAATGGGCCAGCGCTTGTTGTACAGGTTGAACACCGGATGCACCGACACCAGGTCCATGTGCGCGTCGTAGAAGGCATCCAGCGTCCCGACGTCACGCCAGTAAGCCCGGTCGCGGTCGGTGGCGCCGGGCACCTCGTTGTCAGAGAAGTCGTAAACCGCGGCCATCCCGTCGGCCACCAGGTGCGGAATGATGTCACCGCCCATGTCGTGATCCGAGTGGTCGTCATCGGCGTCGGCGCGAATCGCGTCGATGAGCACCTTGGTGGTGAAGATGTAGTTGCCCATCGAGACAAACGTGGTCTCAGGGTCATCGGGGGTCCCGGGCGGTTCCAGTGGCTTCTCGACGAAACTGCGGATACGTCCGGAGTCGTCGGCGTCAATGCAACCGAACGCGGTGGCGTCGGCACGCGGAAACCGGATGCCGGCCACCGTTGCGCCGGCCCCGCTGTCGATGTGGAACTGGACCATCTGCTCGGGGTCCATCCGGTATACGTGATCGGCGCCGAAAACCACTATGTAGTCGGGGTCTTCGTCGTAGATCAGGTTGAGTGATTGATAGATCGCGTCGGCGGAGCCGGTGTACCAGCGCGGGCCGAGGCGCTGCTGGGCCGGCACCGGGGTGATGTACTCGCCGGCCAGGCCGGATAACCGCCAGTTCTGCGAAATGTGACGGTCGAGTGAATGCGACTTGTATTGCGTGAGAACACAGATCCTCAGATAACGGGCATTGACGAGGTTGGAGAGCACGAAATCGATCAGCCGATAGGCACCGCCGAAGGGAACTGCGGGTTTGGCCCGGTCCGCGGTCAGCGGATACAGCCGCTTGCCCTCACCGCCGGCCAGGACGATGCCCAGCACGTGTGGCGCTTCCCTCATGGCTCCAAACCTATCGGCCGCCGCGAACCGCTGCCAGGGGGAATCGCGCTCGGCCGCTGTTCTGACGGGCTGTCCGTCAAGGTATTTGGCTCAGAACGGCCGGGGAGATCACCGCAGCCGATTGTCCGGACCGACTCGCGGTCGGCATCGTCGCCAAACTCAAGCCCGATTTGTCCGGCTTTCCCCCGCAAGCAGGGGGATCCCCACCGCCCGACTCGCGGACCGCAGCGTCGCCGAACTACGGTGCGGGTATGCGGGTGGCGATGATGACTCGGGAGTACCCACCAGAAGTCTATGGCGGAGCCGGGGTACACGTCACCGAACTGGTCGCCCAACTGCGCCGATTGTGCGCGGTCGACGTGCACTGCATGGGCGCACCCCGTCCGGGCGCCTTCGTCCATCAGCCCGACCCACGGTTCCGGGATGCCAACCCGGCACTGTCCACCCTGTCCTCGGACCTGGTGATGGCCAATGCCGCGTCGGCGGCCACCGTCGTGCATTCACATACCTGGTACACCGGCCTGGCCGGGCATCTGGCCGCGTTGCTCTACGACATCCCCCACGTTCTGACCGCGCATTCGCTCGAGCCACTGCGGCCGTGGAAGGCCGAGCAACTCGGCGGCGGCTACCGGGTGTCGACGTGGGTGGAGCGCACCGCGGTGCTGGCCGCCGACGCCGTCATCGCGGTCAGCTCCGCTATGCGCGAGGACATGCTGCGGGTCTACCCCACACTGGATCCGAGCGTGATGCACGTCATTCGGAACGGGGTCGACACCGATGTCTGGTATCCGGCCGGGCCGATGCGAACCGGGTCTGTGCTGGCCGAACTCGGGGTCGATCCAAGCCGGCCCATCGTGGCGTTCGTCGGGCGGATCACCCGGCAGAAAGGCGTCGCCCACCTGGTGGCGGCCGCGCACCAATTCAGCCCCGAGGTGCAGTTGGTGCTGTGCGCAGGTGCGCCCGACACCCCGGAGATCGCCGACGAGGTTCGGACCGCGGTAGCCAGGCTGGCCCGCAATCGTAGCGGGGTGTTCTGGATCCGGGAAATGCTTCCCATCGGGGAACTACGCGAGATACTTTCGGCAGCAACTGTTTTCGTATGTCCGTCGGTGTACGAGCCGTTGGGCATTGTGAACCTGGAGGCGATGGCCTGCGCGACCGCGGTGGTGGCCTCCGACGTCGGCGGGATACCCGAGGTGGTCGCCGACGGGATCACCGGGTCGCTGGTGCATTACGACGCCAACGACGCGATGCGGTTACCAAGCCAGATTGGCCGAAGCGATCAATGAGCTCGTCGCCGACCCCGAAAAAGCGAAACGTTACGGCCAGGCAGGACGCCAGCGCTGCATCGAGGAATTCTCCTGGACCCACGTCGCCGAGCAGACACTGGACATCTATCGGAAGGTGTGTGCGTAGCCCCGACCACTTCCGTTCGGCAGGCCTTAGCTGGTCCTAGCTGGTAACGCCCTTGAGTTCGTCACCCAGGGCGGCGGCTTCGTCGGGCGTCAGCTCGACGACCAGTCGGCCACCACCCTCAAGTGGTACCCGCATCACGATGCCGCGCCCCTCCTTGGTTGCTTCCAGAGGACCGTCTCCGGTCCGGGGCTTCATCGCCGCCATCGAGTGCTCCCTCCAGATTCGAGCTGGCCCGCCCTCGCGGACCTGGTCGGCGCCGAGCATGCCCCGCCAGTGACTTTCCAGCCATACCCGACATTGAACTGCCAAATCACCCCACCATTGTTCCCTATTCGGGTCACGAGTTACACAAAGACCCGGTTCTCTGGCTTCAGCGGGCTGTTGTGGGCACCCAGCAAGCGCGAATATGGTCGTCGACCATCCCGGTCGCCTGCATCAGCGCATAGGCGGTGGTGGGCCCGACGAAGCGGAACCCGCGCCGCTTCAGTTCGCGCGCCATAGCCTTCGATTCGGCACTGGCCGAGGGGATTTCGGATACGTCGGCCAGCCGGGGTCGCGGTGGCGGCGCGAACGACCACAACAGCTCGGACAGGTCCTCAGGAGATCCCAGGTCAGCCGCGGCGCGCGCGTTGGCGATCGCCGCTTCGATCTTGGCCCGGTTGCGGACGATTCCCTCGTCCGCCATCAGCCGTTGCACATCGGCATCGGTGTAGCTGGCAACCTTCTCGATGTCGAACCCGGAGAAGGCGCGCCGGAAGTTCTCCCGTTTGCGCAAGATGATCAGCCACGACAGGCCGCTCTGAAAGGCCTCCAGGCTCATCCGCTCGAACAACGCCACCCCGCCGTGCAACGGGCGGCCCCACTCCTGGTCGTGATAGTTGCGATACAGCTCGTAGTCCGGTCCGGGCCGAACGGTCGCCCAGCCGCAGCGAACCAGCCCGTCGTCGCTCACGTCAGATCCTGATTGTCCTCACCGTCGTCAACCTTCGGGGCGTCCGGGTGGTCGGCTTCGGCTTCGGCGACTGACGAGACGTTAACCGCCGCCAACTGGCCACGCAGTGCCTCGAGCTCACGGGCGAGCCGGTCCAGCACCCAGTCCACTTCGCTGGTCTTGTATCCGCGCAGCACCTGGCTGAACTTGACGGCGTCGACATCGGCGCCGGTCACACCGTAGGCAGGCAGGACAGTGGCTGTTGTCCCCCGCGGCAGGGGCGGCAGCTGCTCACCACGACCGAACAGCAGGCTGGCCGCGCCAAACAGCACGATCGCCACCAGCACCAGCACTACCAGGTACAGCAACACCAACGCCACGTGATCGATATTGCCCTATACCGCCGCCACCCCGGGGATCAGCGTGGCCGCAGTACCTTCATCGGCGGGCGGTCCGCCAGCGACACCGGCCAGGTGTGCTGGGTGTAGCCATAACCGTCGGGGCCGTCGGCGAAGAACTGGGTCAACCCGACCCCGGAGTCACCGATCCCGCAGCGCGAGAGCAGGGTCGCGATGACCTGGCGGCTCATCGCGCCCAGCTCGGCCAGCGGCCGGTTGCGGTGCGCCCGCACGCCCAGATTGACCTGGGCGATCGCTTCCAGGCCCAACCGGTCGAAGGTGTCCACCAGCAGGCCGATCTCCACGCCGTAGCCCGGGGCGAACGGCAGCGATGTCAGCAGTTCCCGGCTGGCCGCGTACTCGCCGCCGAGTGGCTGCAGCATGCAGCCCAGTTCCGGCCGCAGCGCCGCCAACAACGGCCGGGCCACCAGCTCGGTGACGCGCCCGCCCCCGGTGGCACCCGCGCCGCCACCCACGTCGCCAACATTCAGGGGCCGTCGGTAGAAGCTTTTGACCAGGTGAATGCCTTCGCCAGTGAGCAGCGGGCCGACCAGCCACGGCACGAACATCGGGTGCGGGTTGATCAGGTCGGAGTCGACGAACACCACGATGTCGCCACTGGTGGCCGCCAGAGAGCGCCACAACGCCTCACCCTTACCGGGCCGCGTCGGGACCCCGGGCAAGGCCTGTTCCCGGCTGACCACGCGGGCGCCGGCGGCGATGGCGCGGATCTCGGTGTCGTCCGTTGAGCCGGAGTCCAGCACGATCAGCTCGTCGACCAATCCATCGACCAGCGGTGAGATGCTGTCGATCACCGATTCGATGGTTTCTTCCTCGTTGAGGGCCGGCAGCACCACCGAGATCGTCCGTCCGGCCTTCGCCGCTTCCAATTCGGCGATCGTCCAGCCCGGACGGTTCCAGCTGCGGTTGGACAGCCAACTGTCCCCGGGCCGAGCGGCGAGGGCGCCGTCATTGGTGAGATCCGCGGTGACCAGCTCCGATGCTGTCATGCGAGCCCCCTTACCGCGCGCGTCGGCGGGCGCATCCCCTGGATCGAGGCCACCATCTCCAGCACCCGCCGGGTAGCCGCGACCTGGTGCACCCGAAACATCCGCGCTCCTGCGGCCGCCGCCAGCGCGGTGGCTGCCAGTGTTCCCTCAAGCCGTTCGGTCAATTCCACGCCCAAAGTCTCCCCGACGAAGTCCTTGTTACTCAAAGCCATGAGCACGGGCCACCCGGTCTTAACAAGATCGTCCAAGTGGCGCAACAACGCCAGCCCGTGGAAGGTGTTCTTGCCGAAATCGTGGGCCGGATCGATCAGCACCCTGTCACGGGCCACTCCGGCCGCGACCGCCCGCTCGGCGGCGCCGGTGACCTGGCGAATCACGTCGTCCACCACACCGCGGGCAGTCGTGCCGTAACTCGCCCGGAACGGGCGGGTGCGTGGCAGCGCACCGCCGGTGTGCGAACACACCAAGCCCGCGCCGAACTCGGCGGCCACCTCGGGCATGGCGGGGTCGATGCCACCCCAGGTGTCGTTGATCAGGTCCGCACCGGTCGCGCAGGCCACTCTGGCCACCTCTGAGCGCCAGGTGTCGACGCTGATGAGCTGGTCCGGGTAGGCGCCGCGCAGCCATTCGATGAACGGCACCAGCCGGGCGATCTCGGTGTCTGCGCCGACGCGCTGGCCGGGGCCCGCTTTGACGCCGCCCACATCGATGACATCGGCGCCTTCAGCGACGGCCCGGTGCGCAGCGTCCCGCGCAGCCTCGTCGCTGAAGGTCGAACCCCGGTCGTAGAACGAATCCGGGGTGCGGTTGACGATCGCCATGATCAGCGGGCGATCCCCTGCGACCGGTCGGCCGCACAGAGTTGACTGCACGCATCTATGGTGCCCGGTCACCGCCGGAGCGCGCTCCCCGAGGCCTCAGCCCTGCGGTCGCTTACCGGAGGCTACTTCGTCGGGGTACTCGTCGTAGTAGGGCACGTAGCCCTCGTCGCGGCCGGCCAGTACGTACAGCGGATCCTTCACGTCGGGGCCGTAGGCCTGCTCGCGCAGCTCGACCTTGCGGCTCTTGAACGTCGTGGTCTGCGCTATCGACTCCACCACCCGCACGAACAGCGGCAGTGCATAGACGGGAAGCTGGTCGTAGACCGCGCGGGCCAGAGACCTGCCGTCGAACTCGGCGCCATCACGCAGCTTGACCGCGGCCATTCCGGCGCGACCGCCGGTGCGTGGAATCTCGACGCCGAAGACCGTGCATTCCTCGACGGACTCGTCGGACGCCAGCGCCGCTTCGACCTGTGTGGTGGCCACGTTCTCGCCCTTCCAGCGGAAGGTGTCGCCGAGCCGGTCGACGAACGCGGCGTGACCCATGCCCTGCGGGCTCATCACGTCGCCGGAATTGAACCAACAGTCGCCCTCACGGAAAGCGTTGCGCACCAACTTCTTTTCACTCGACGCTTTGTCGGTGTAGCCATCGAACGGCTGCAGCCGGTTGACCGGGCTGAGCAACAGGCCGGGCTCTCCGGCAGGCACCCGGCGCACCCGTCCGTCCTCGTCACGCAATGGGGCGCCGGTGTCGGGGTCGTACTCCACGTAGGCCAGCGGCATCGGTGAGATCCCGGTGGTCCTGGGCACATTGAAGATGTTGATAAAAGCGGTGTTGCCTTCGCTGGAGGCGTAGAACTCGCACACCCGCACGATGCTGAACCGTTTGGTGAACTCGTTCCAGATCTCTGGCCGTAGCCCGTTGCCGGCGATGAGACGCACCTTGTGCGCGCGGTCGGTCGGCTTGGGCGGCTGGTTGAGCAGATACCGGCAGATCTCGCCGATGTAGATGAACGCGGTGGCCTGGCTGGCAATCACTTCGTCCCAGAACCGCGACGCCGAAAACGACTTGCCCAGCGCGAGCGTCGCACCGGAATTGATCACCGACGACACCGCGACCGTCAGCGCGTTGTTGTGGTACAGCGGCAGGCAGCAGTACAGCGTGTCGGAGCTCTTCAGCCGCAACCCCAGCCCGCCGAACGCAGCCAATGCCTTCAGCCACCGTAGGTGCGTCATCACGCTGGCCTTGGGGAATCCGGTTGTGCCCGAGGTGAAGATGTAGAACGCGGTGCCCCCTGCCTGCACCGCCGACGCCGACGCCGGGTTGCTGGCCGGAGCGCTCACGGCGAATCGCTCCAGGTCTTCGACGGTCAGGGTCTCGGTGGCGCCTGCGGCGCCGCATTCGGTGACGGCGCTGACCAGGTCGGTCTCCACGATCAACGCCTTGGCGTCCAGCAGGCCCAGGCTGTGCGCCAGCACCTCGCCGCGCTGGTGGTAGTTGAGCATGCCGGCGATGGCGCCACATTTGACCGCGGCCAGCATCGCCAGCACCGTGTTGGGCGAGTTGCGCAGCATGATTGCGACGACGTCGCCGCTGCCGACACCGCGCGCGGCCAACACCGCGGCGTACTTATTTGCAGCCGCGTTAGCGTCGCGGTAGGTCAGTTGCTGGTCGCCGAACCTCAGGAAGACCCGGTCACCGTAGCGAGCGGCCCGCTCCTGGAACACCGTGCCGATCGACTTCTTGGAGTTCGGTCGGGCCAACAGCCCGGTCAGCGCCCCCCGCACGATCACCGGCATGTCGGCCAGTAGGCCCGGCACCCGAGATGCGATATCGGTCAGGTTGACCGCGGTGCGCGCTCCCCCGTCGTGATCGGACACGTGATCCCTCCCTGAAGAAAAATCAAGCTCGGCGGCCAGCCTATAGGGGTCAACGCGTTGCCAGCCGACATCAGGCGGGTGCGCACGCCTCCACTGCGGCACCCACCTTGTCGACCAGCACCAACCGGTCCATCGCTGCCTGCGAGATGTAACCGCTGTCAAGCAATCCGCACAACCAGATCCACAGGCCTTCGTAATGCCCTAAGGGGTCCAGCATCACGATGGGTTTGCGGTGCATACCGAGATAGCCCGTGGTCCATGCGTCAAACAGCTCATCCAGGGTGCCGACACCACCCGGGAGCACGATGAACGCATCGGCGCGGTCTTCCATGACCTGCTTCCGCTCGCGCATGGTGTCGGTGACGATCAGCTCGTCGGCGTCGGTGTCGGCAATCTCGCGGCGCATCAACTTTCGGGGGATCACGCCGACGGTCCGGCCACCGCGTGCCCGGGCCGCGGTTGCCAACGCACCCATTGCCGAAACGTCCCCGCCGCCCCACACCAGGGTCCAGCCGCGCTCGGCGATCGCATCGCCGAGTTCGGCGGCGAGCTCAAGCAATTCGGGATGCGCGGGGCCGGACGCGCAATACACACACACCGCCCATTCGCTTGATGAATCGCGTTCCGGGCGCATACCCGCCAAGGTAGACCAAGCACGGCGGAGCGTGCACAGATAGGGCTATCGCACTGCCCAGCCACTAGTGGGCCACCACGCGCAATAAAATCCGGCGGTGCCCATTCGATGGAACGTCCCTGAACACGCGGCCGCGCTTGGAGCAGCTGGACGTTGCCCTGGATGACGTGGCGCGGCCCGGCGCCGTCGTACTCGGACCCGACGGTGTCGGCAAATCCACGTTGGCCCGATTGGCCGCCGAACACTTCGGCCGCCGGCACCCGACCACGCTGACCCGCTGGGTCACCGGCACCCCGACCGAGCGCGTGGTCCCGTTCGGGGCCTTCAGCCAGCTGGTGGACATCGCCGATATCGGGAAGCCGGCTGCGCTATTGCGGGCAGCCCGGGCATCGCTGAGCCGTGACGATCGGCAGGGCGATCTGCTGCTCGTCGTCGATGATGCCCACGACCTGGACATTTTGTCGGCCACACTGGTGTACCAGTTAGCGCTGGCCGGCGCGGCCCGGATGATCGTCACCGCCCGCGCCGACGCCGCGCCAGAGGCCATCGCAGCGCTGTGGACCGACGGTCTGCTGGATCGGATCGACATCGAGCCACCCGGCAGGGCGACTACCCCCGCCGAGGTCGACGCATTCATCGCCGAGTTACCTGCGGCGGCGCGGTCGGTCCTGGACTATCTCGCCGTCGAGGAGCCGCTGTCGCTCGCCGATCTGACCATCCTGGCCGGCGACGGCGCGGTGCGGGAGGCACAGGAGTGGGGCGCGGCGGAAACCCGGGTACGCGGCGGACGCTCAGCCGACCCGGTGGTGTACACGGCGCACCCGCTGTTCGCCGAACGAGCGCGTGCCGCCCTCGGCGACGACGGTGCGCGACGACGGCGCACCGAACTTGTCAGACTGCTGTCGCAGCATCCGTCGGACCACCTCAGTGACCGGCTGCGGCTGGCATCCCTGGCGCTGGACAGCGACGCCCCGCAGCCGATAGCTGAGGTCGTCGCCGCCGCGCAGCAAGCGCTGCGACTGGGCGACCTCACCCTCGGCGAACGACTGGCCCGCGGGGCGCTGGGGCGTTCCGGCGACCTGGCGGCGCGGCTGGCGTTGGCACATGCCGTGGCGTGGCAGGGTCGTGGCCGCGAGGCCGACGCGGTGCTGGCCGCGGTCGACTCCGCCGCGTTGCCCGAACCAGACCTGATGGCCTGGACGCTACTGCGGGCGGCCAATCAATTCTGGATGCTCAGCGAGCCGGAGCGGGCCACCGCCTTCCTTCAGACCATCCGCAATCGGATCACGGATGCCGGCCCGCGCACCACTCTCGACGCGCTAAGCGCCACCTTCGCGATGAACGCGGGCAATGTCGAACACGCCGTCGAAATCGGCCGCCAGGTGCTGGCGTCGCCTTCGGCCGATGACCAGGCGGTGGCCTGGGCGGCCAGTGCCGCCGCACTGTGTTCAGCGCGGCAGGGCCGTTTCGACGACGTCGACCCGTTGGCGCAGCGCGCCTTGAACGCCGAGCATCCCGGGCTGCTGCGCTTCACGATCGGGTTAGGCCAGATCACCGCACTGTTGATGGCGGGTCGGCTCGACGTGGCGGCCGAACTCGCTCAGCAGTTCACCGACTTCGCCGAACTGCAACAGCCAGGCCGCGCGATCGGAGAGATGCTACTGGCGCATGTGCTTATCGCCGACGGCGACTTCGGCCAAGCGGCGGCGCTGCTCGGCCCGGCGGCCGCCACCTTGGAACGCACCGGCTACTCGTGGGGGCCGCTGTCGCTGATGCTCTTGGCCACCGCGCTAGCCCAGCAGGGAGACATCGCTGCCGCGGCAAAAGCGTTGAGCCGAGCCGAATCTCGACACGGAACCAAGTCGGCGCTGTTCACCCCAGAGCTCGGCTTGGCGCGGGCATGGCGGCTTGCCTCCGTGCGCGACTATCACGGAGCGGTGGCCGCCGCCCGCGACGCCGCTCGAATGGCCGAACGCGGCGGGCAGTCGGCTGTGGCGCTACGCGCCTGGCATGAGGCCGTCCGGCTCGGGGACACCCGTGCGGTGGATCCGCTGGCCCGGCTGTGCCGCGAGATCGACTGCGCCGTAGGCGGGATCGCTCTCGCCCATGCGCGTGCGCTGGCGGCCGGTGACGACGCGGCGCTGCGTGCGGTGTCGGACGACCTGGCCGCGGTGGGCATGCGCGCGGCGGCCGCGGATGCCGCCGCGCAGGCGCAGCGGTTCACTGGCCGATAGCGGGCCGATAGCTGGCCCGAAAACGCAAACGGGCACGCCGCATTGTGCGGTTCAGCGCTAGCCGCTCAGGTAGCCGCGCAGCATCGCCACTGCGGCGGTGATGTTGCCGACCGGCACCCGTTCGTCGCGCCGGTGCGCCAGGTTTGGGTCACCGGGTCCGAAATTGACCGCCGGTATGCGCAGCGCGGCGAACCGCGACACGTCTGTCCAGCCGTATTTCGCCCGGACCTGCCCGCCGGCGGCCTCGACCAGGGCCTTGGCGGCGGGCTGGGACAGGCCGGGCAGCGCCCCCGCTGCGGCGTCGGTCTGCTCGATCTGCACGTCGAGCCCGTCGAACACGTCATGCACGTGTTGCAACGCCGCAGCCACCGACCGGTCGGGGGCAAAGCGGAAGTTGACCGTCACCGAGGCCGCGTCGGGGATCACGTTGCCGGCCACGCCACCGTCGACGCGCACGGCCGACAAGCCCTCGCGGTAGGTACAACCGTCGATATCGACGGTGCGTGCCCGATATCCGGCCAGCCGGTCCAGGACAGCGCCCAGTTTGTGAATTGCATTGTCGCCCAACCAGGGCCGTGCCGAATGTGCGCGGGTTCCGGTGGCGCTGATCACGACGCGCAGCGTCCCCTGGCAACCGGCCTCGATGTAGCCGGCGGTGGGCTCGCCCAGGATGGCCACGTCGGCGGACAACCAGTCCCGCAGCTCGCGCTCAATGCGGCCCAAACCGTTTGCCGCAGCATCGATTTCCTCACAGTCGTAGAACACCAACGTCAGGTCGTGCACCGGTTCGGCCACCGTGGCGGCCAGATGAAGAAAGACCGCGTCACCGGATTTCATGTCTGCGGCGCCGCAGCCGTACAGGTCGCCATTCTCGCGGTGACTGGGCAGGTTTCCAGCCACCGGGACGGTGTCTAAGTGTCCGGCCAGCAGCAGCCGGGACGGCCGCTGCCGTCGAGTGCGCGCCAGCACGGCGTTGCCGTTGCGAATAATCTCGAAGCCGGACGTCTGGGCGCGCAACGCGGTCTCCACCTCGTCGGCGAGGCGCGCTTCGTTTCTCGACTCGCTGGGGATGTCGACCAGCGCCGCGGTCAACTCGATCGGATCCCCACGCAAGTCCAGCACAATCCCAAGGGTAGTGGGTGACCCTCTTCGCCGAGGGAAGTAACCTGACCGCCGTGACTGGAGCTGCAGGCATCGGGCTGGCGACGCTGGCCTCCGACGGATCGATTCTCGACACTTGGTTTCCCTCACCGGAACTGACTGAATCGGGCAGCAGCGCCACATCGCGACTCGCGGTGTCCGACGTTCCCCCGGAACTGGCCGCGCTGATCGGCCGCGACGACGACCGCGGCACCGAGACCGTCGCGGTGCGCACGGTGATCGGCTCGCTGGACGATGTCGCCGCCGACGCTTACGACGCCTACCTGCGACTACATCTGCTGTCGCACCGGCTGGTGGCGCCGCACGGGCTGAACGCCGGCGGCTTGTTCGGGGTATTGACCAATGTGGTGTGGACTAATCACGGACCGTGCGCCATCGAAGGTTTCGAGGCGGTCCGAGCCCGGCTGCGCCGCCGCGGACCGGTGACTGTCTATGGTGTCGACAAGTTCCCGCGGATGGTCGACTACGTCCTGCCCACCGGGGTGCGCATCGCCGATGCCGATCGGGTGCGGCTGGGCGCCCACCTGGCGCCGGGCACCACGGTGATGCACGAGGGCTTCGTCAACTACAACGCCGGCACCCTGGGCGCGTCGATGGTGGAAGGCCGCATCTCAGCCGGTGTGGTGGTGGGCGACGGGTCAGATATCGGCGGCGGAGCATCGATCATGGGCACGCTGTCCGGCGGTGGCACGCAAGTCATTTCGATAGGAAAGCGGTGCCTGCTCGGCGCCAACTCGGGGCTGGGTATCTCACTGGGCGACGATTGCGTCGTCGAAGCCGGCCTGTATGTCACCGCGGGCACCAAGGTCACCACGCCCGACGGCAAAACGGTCAAGGCTCGTGAGCTTTCCGGTGCCAACAACCTGCTGTTCCGCCGCAATTCGCTCACCGGGGCCGTCGAGGTGGTGGCCCGCGACGCTCAGGGCATCGCCCTCAACGAGGATCTGCACGCCAACTGAGCTAACGGCTGCCGCCGGGGAGCTCCAGCTCAGAAGGCACGTGACCGACGTGCACACCTTGCGTGGTTCGAAGCGCTGTTCCGTTAGTTTCCGGCAGTAGATAGGTGCACACCAGGCTGGTCAACGCAAGAGTCGACAGCATGAGACCGATCGCCCAACTGCCGTACGTTCCCAGCAGCGTTCCGGCGATCAGGGGCGGCAAGGCGCCACCAATGACGCCAGCGATGTTCACCGCCAGCGCCGATCCGCTGTAGCGGTAGCGGGTGGCGAACAGCTCAGGGATGAAAGCTGCCGTAGGTCCAGAGCCGATCGCGGCGATGGCGTACATGCCGACGATAGCCACGGCATACAAAATGGGCGTGCCAGTATCCATCAATGGCATCACCACAAACGACCACGGTAGACACCCTGCCCACCCCACCAACATCATGCGGCGGCGCCCGACTCGATCGCACAGAGTGGCCGAGAGCGAGACGGACGCGATGCTCGCCAGCCCGCCCAGCACACCGACGAACAAGATGAAGCTGCGCGAATAGCCCAGGTGGGAGTGGGCGTAGGTGGTCAGGTAGGTGCCGGCCATGTAGACGAAGCCCAAACTGCCGAGGACGCTGCCTGCGGCCAGGGCGATCTCCCGCCGCTGCAGGTGCAGCACCTCTGTGAGCGGCGCTTTGGGTACCAAGTTGCGGGCTTTTTCCTCGGCGAACAGCGGAGTTTCGTCGATTTTGAGCCACACGTACAAGGCGATGACGATCAGACCCGCGCTGATCAGGAACGGTAGGCGCCACCCCCACTGCATGAACGCGGAGCTGTTTTCGCCGATGGTGTAGTTCACGCCGAGAAAGGTCAAGCTGTTCAGTACCAACGCGGTGCCGCCACCGAGCAGGGTGAACATGCCATACCGGCCGCGTTTGGCGGCCGGCGCATATTCGGCGCTCAGCAGCGCCGACCCTGCCCAATGGCCGCCGACGGCAAACCCTTGCACCAGCCGCAGGGCGATCAGGATCAATGGGGCTGCCACACCAATAGCTGCCGTGCTGGGAACCATGCCCACGGTCACGGTTGACAAGGCCATGATCAGCAGCGTGGCGACCAGCGTCTTTTTACGACCCAGGTGGTCCCCGAAGTACCCGAAGACGGCAGCGCCGACCGGCCGGGACAGAAACGCTGCGCCAAATGTCCCCATCGAGGCGACCGTGGCCACCGAAAGACTCAGGTGCGGGAAGAACACGGTGGGAAACACCAGCGCAGCCGCGGTGCCGTAAATCAGGAAGTCATAGAACTCGATTGCCGAACCGACAAGACATGCAGCCGCGACCCGCCTCATCGGTGTGGACCCAGGGCCGGCCACAACCGTCGCAGCAGCGCCGCCCGGACGACTGGACTCACCCATGGCAGCCGCCCAATGGTCGGTTGCGTCTATTCACGGTTACGACGGTAGGTGAACGTTCGCCGTCTCGCTCGATGGAGAAGCTGGCAAAATCCTGCGTGTCGCGGCGCGGCCTATCGGAGTGAACGTCACCAGAGCTTGGGCGCACGGTCACGTGCTCGACCGCCTTCGGGTGAGCTCGACCACTCTCTCTCGCTGGCCGGTGGTCGACACAACGGGGGTGTACCGCCGTAAATGCAGCAATTCAGCCCTCAGATAGCAACTCCTTCTTGAGGACCTTGCCCATCGCGTTGCGGGGCAGCGCGTTCACGATGCGCACCTCGCGTGGCCGCTTGTGTACCGAAAGCTCGTGAGCGACATAGTTAATCAGCTCATCAGCGGCCAATTCATTTGAGCCGACGACGAATGCGACGATGCGCTGGCCGAGGTCCTCGTCGGGCAACCCGACGACGGCCGCCTCCTGCACGCCCGGATGCCCGAGCAACGCCGCTTCGATTTCGCCTGCGCCGATGCGGTACCCGCCGGATTTGATCAAGTCGACCGACTCGCGTCCCACGATACGGTGCATGCCGCCGCTGTCGACGACCGCGACGTCACCGGTGCGGTACCAGCCGTCGGCGTCGAACGCCTCGGCGGTCGCCTCCGGCCGATTCAGGTAGCCATCGAACATCATCGGACCGCGAACCTGAAGCTTTCCAACGGTTTCCCCGTCGTGCGGCACCGGGCCGCCGTTGTCGTCGAGCAACCTTGTTTGCACGCCGGCGAGCGGCAGCCCCACCCAGCCCGCGCGTCGCTCGCCGTCCGCCCGCGTAGAGATGGTGATCAGCGATTCCGAGGCGCCGTACCGTTCGATGGGCTGGTGCCCGGTGAGCTCGGCCAGCCGGTCGAACACCGGCACCGGTAGCGGTGCGCTCCCGGACACCAGTAGCCGTGCCGGGCGTAGCGCCTGGGCAGCCACCTCGTCGGCCACCACCCGCGACCACACCGTGGGGACCCCGAAATACAACGTGCCCCCGGCCTCGGTACAGGCCTGGGCATAGCCTGCGGGTGTCGGTTTTCCGGTGTGCACGAAGCGATTTCCGATCCGCAACGACCCGAGCAAGCCCAGCACCAGCCCATGTACATGAAACAGCGGCAATCCATGCACCAGAACGTCGTCGGCCGTCCACTGCCAGGCCTGCGCCAGCGCGTCCAGGTCCGCAGCAATCGCTCGCCGGCTCAGCACCACGCCCTTGGGCAGCCCGGTGGTGCCCGAGGTGTAGATGACCATGGCGGTGGCATCGGGTGAAGGCTCGGGATAACGGTGCCAGGAGCGGGAGTGCAATCGCACCGGGATGTGCGGCAGCCCTTCTGGCTCCTCGGGCACCGGGCCCAGCCAGGCCTGTACCCCGGAGTCGGTGAGCATGTGCCGGCGTTCGGCCACGCCCACATCGGCGGGCACCGGAACGAAGGGCACGCCGGCGATCAGGCAGCCGGTGATCGCGAGCACCGTCGACGCGGTCGGCGTGGCCAGGACCGCAACCCGGTCCGCGCTGGCGACCCGCTCGGCCACCGACGTTGCGGCACCGAACAAGTCGCTGCGGCTCAGCACGGCGCCGTCAACGCTCACCGCGTCAGCGATATCGGTGCCGGTAACGACCGAAGGATCCAGGGAAACCAGCAACACGTGAGCAGGCTACCCGGCCGCTGCAGAGTCAGTCCTGCTCGTCCCAGATCTTCATCAGGGTGGACAGGATCTCCTCGCCGCGGCCCAGCCCGGCCAGATGACTTTCTTCCGGCAAGTGGAACAGCTCGGCGTCGGGCAGCCGGGAAACGACGTGCTCGCCGTGGGAGAACGGAATGATGTGGTCATGGTCGCCGTGCCACCAGCGGACCGGGACTTTAACCTCGTCGAGCCGGAATCCCCAGTCCCGGGCGAACAGGACGATGTCGTTGAATGGCGCGGCCAGCTGCTTGCGGCTGCCATTGAGCAGGTCGTCGAGAAACATCGCCTTGAATTCGGGGCGGGCCAGCAGATGCCGGTCGGCTTGGGGTGAGAGCAGGCCATACAGGTCCAGTGCGGGGGATGCGACCGGCCGGGCCGCCTGGATCAGCAAGCTCGCGCCCACCCGCAGCGGGCTACCTCCGAACTTCAGCAGCGGGGCAACCCGCAAACCGAGGTTCATCGCACCGCCGCTGATCGCGTCGGGGCCGCGCGTTGGAGCGACGCCACCGAGCACACCGACGGCCACCACCCGGTCGTGCAACGCCGCTGCGCAGGCAAGGGTGTACGGTCACCACCTGACAGGCCGACCACGGCCATCTTGTCGATCCCGAGAGTGTCCGCGATGGTCCGCAGGTCGTCGGCGAACGAAGAGATGGTCTGGTACTGATGTGGTGTCGACGAGCCGATGCCGGGGCGGTCGATGCCGATCAGACGAATGTTGTGCTGTTCGGCATAGAGCCGGGCCTCGGTCGGGATTTGCCTGCGGGCGCCGGGAGTTCCGTGCTGCCAGAAGACCGTGCGCCCCTGCGGCGCGCCGAACTCAGCAAAGCCGATTTGGCGGTCCTCCCCAACCGCAATGTTTCCTTCGAGCTTGGGGCGGGCAATCGCGAGGACCATGCCCAGCAGCTTTGCATGTGCCAAGCCGTTCACAAAAGGCTCACGGGGTCCTTCGGCCAGCTAGGCGTTGAGCACCCGCTCACCGATGACCCGTTCGCCTCGCAGGGTGGCCAGCTCGTCTTCGGAAAGGCCCAGACCGCGCAGGATCTCGTCATTGTGCTGGCCAAGTGTCGGCGGGGCGCTGCGGTGGTGGCGGGCCGGTCCGGGGGTGATACGAAACGGCCAGCCGGGATAGCGGTGTGATCCGGTGATCGGGTGCTCGAACTCCTCGTAGTATCCGCGCGCGTCGAGCTGGGCGATGTCATACATCTGGTCGCCTCTGATCACCTGCTCTGCCGGGATATTATGTGCCCGAAGGGTTTCGACGATTGCGATCGGGGTCCGCGTCCGAGTCCAGCAGGCGACGATCTTGTCGAACGCGTCGTGATCGGGTTTTTCGTCGAGCAGTTCGGGGCGACCCATCGCGGCGGCCAGCTGCGACCAGTCGGTGTCGTCGCGCACGGACAGCGCCACCCAGGAATCCTCGACACTGGTCGGGTAGACGCCCTGCAGGTAGCCGCGCTGGCGGTTGCCTTCCCGCGATCGGACGACGCCATTCATCGAATACTCGATCACCGGTTCGGCGGTCACACATGCCGCGACTTCGATCTGGGCGATCTCGATCAGTTGGCCGACGCCGGTGCGGGTGCGGTGCTCGAGGGCGGCCAGCAGCGCGACCCCGGCGTGCACACCGACGACGGGATCGGCGGGCCCCTGCGGGTTGCACGGCGGCCCGTCGGCGTAGCCGGTGACCGCCGACATTCCCGAGGTCTGCTCGATGTTCAGCGCCCAGCCGACGTAGTCGCGCCAGGGGCCTTGCAGGCCGAATCCCGGCATCCGGACGACGATCACGTCGGGCTTCAGCGACACCAGCGAGTCGTAGTCCAGGCCGAATTGCTCCACCACTCGCGGTGAGAAGTTCTCCACGACAACGTCGGCCCGCGCGGCCAGCCGCCGCGCGATGTCGAGGCCACGTTGCGAGGTCAGGTCAAGCGTGAGATCCCGCTTGTTGAGGTTGGTGCCCTGCCAAATCGCGCTGCGCTCGTACCAGTCGTCGCCCTCGTAGGCAAAGGCTCCCGAGTAACGATGCCCGTCGGGCCGCTGGATCGATTCGACCTTGACGATATCGGCGCCGAACGCGCCCAGGTAGCAGGTCAGATACGCCCCGGCCCAAAAGGTGGTCAGGTCGAGCACCCGCAGTCCCGCAAAGGGCAGCGACCCTTCTGTAGGCGAAAGCGATTGGCCGCCAATAGCCCATGGCCCCGGCCGCGTTCCCAGGCTGGGCGCTGAAAGCGGCTGTACCACTGGATTTTTCGAGAACCTGAATGCTGGCCCAGGCCGTCGGTACGACCAGCCGTGTCCCCCACCCTCGCCGCACCCGCCCTCGACGAAGAAACCACGCTTGGCGTACTGCGGACAGTCCAGCACGGTGGCGCCGTCGTTGACCGGGGCGGCCGGGATACGTAGCGCCTGGCCCAGTTCCACGATCTCGGCGACGGTTTGGTTGGCGAGCAATGGCTTCGCCTTGGCGAAGAATTCGGCACGCTCGGGACCACCCAGCATGATCGCGATCTGATGCTCGCCGTACTCGGGCAGGCCGAGCATCGCGCACACGTCGAGCCAATGCTGACCCGTCAGGCAGTTAATGCCCACCCACCCGTCGGCGGCCCGGACGACACCCAGCATGGGGGCCGACCGCAGGTTGGCGGGCAAGCCGAGCTGTCGCATCCGCTGCGCCATCAGCATCGGATACGGCAGCGTCGACAGCAGCGCTTCCAACTGCGAGACGTCCACTTCTCTGATACGGCCGGCGGGCGGCAGGCGCAGCGCCGTGAGTGCGCCCAGCGCGCCGTAGGCGCCCGCGACGTACTCGGAGATGCGGGCGCCGACCGCAACCGGTGCGCGTTGCGGATCCCGTGCGGTGATCCAGCCCGATGCCGCCTGCAGGGTCAGCGGCGTGGCCTGCCGATGACGCCAGGGGCCGAACTGACCGAAGTGAGATATGCGCAGCAACACCAGGTTTGGGTTGAGCTGTTGGAGGGAGTCGAGGCCGAGTCCCCAGCCCTCCAGCGCTCCGGGCGCGAAATCCTCGACGAGCACATGCGCCTGCGCGATGAGCTCGCGAGCGGCCGCCAGGTGGTCCGGCACGACGAGGTCAAGGGTGGCGCCGCGTTTGCCGGCGTTGAGGTAGTCGAACAAGCCGCAGCGCTGCGGGTCGACAACTTCCCCGGGAAACGGGCCCCACCGGCGCAGCGGGTCTCCGGCGGGCGGCTCGATCTTGGTGACCTCAGCGCCGAGGTCGACGAAAAGCTTTGCAGCGTAAGGACCAGAGATCTTGCTGGCGAGTTCGACGACGCGGAGCCCGGCGAGCGGTCCCGTCACGCGGGGATCCCGATGGCCTTCACCTCCATGTACTGGTGTAGTCCGCTTATTCCGCCGCTCTCCCGACCGAACCCGCTTAACTTGAAGCCGCCGAACGGCGCGTCACCGGGCCCAATGCCGTTGACCGCGACCTGGCCGGTGCGGATGCGGCGGGCAACGCCGACGGCCCGGTCCACGTCACCGCCCCACACGGCACCGGAAAGCCCGTAGCGCGAGTTGTTCGCGATCGCTACCGCGTCGTCGTCGTCACGGTAGCGCAGCACCGATAGCACCGGCCCGAACACTTCTTCCTGGGCGATCGTCGAATCGGGATCGACGTCGGTGAGAACCGTCGGTTCGAAGTAGAAGCCGACATCCAAACCGCTCGGACGACCACCACCGGTCACCAGCTTCGCTCCGTCGTCGACCGCCCCGGCGACGTGCGCCTGGACACGCTCTAGCTGTGCCGCGCTGATAAGTGGACCCATCTGCGCCGCGGGATCCTTGGGGTCGCCGACGCGCACCGCACGGGCAAGCGCGACAAGCCGATTGACGACGTCATCGTGTAACGAATCGGGAAGAAGGAGCCGGCTGTGCAGGATGCAGGCCTGCCCGGCATGCAATGAGCAGCAATCGAACAGCAGCTGCTCCAGCATTTCGTCGGTCACGTCGGTGTCGTCGAGGACGATGCTTGCCGACTTCCCGCCGCACTCCAGCAGGATGCGCTTCATGGCGTCGCCCGCGGCTCGCATGACCTCACAGCCGACGGCCGAGCTGCCGGTAAAGCTGATCATGTCGATTCGCGGATCGGTGGTGAGCAGCTTGGCGGCCTCGATACCCGACGGCGTGACGACGTTGACCACACCCGGCGGAATGTCGGTGTGCTCGTCGATGAGGCGGGCGAGTGCAAGTCCGGCGAGCGGCGTCAGCGGCGAGGGCTTGAGCACGACGGTATTGCCCGCGGCCAGCGCATTGTTCACCTTCATGACGTTGAGACAGTGCGGGAAGTTCCACGGCGTCAGAATCGATACGACGCCGAGCGGCTCACGTCGCAGCAACGTCGTTCCGGCACCGATTCCGGTGACCGGCTCGTCGGTCAACTTCGTGGCGAGCTGGGCCGCATGCATGGACATGTATCCGGCGCCGTCGATTTGCATCATGCGCTCATTGGCGATGCAGCCCCACTCCACCTGCGACAGCGCGAAGAACTCGTCAGCGTGCTTCAGCAGTGCGTCGCCGAGCTGATTGAGGCAGCCGGCTCGGTCCTCGGGGCTCATGGTTGCCCACGGCCCACTGTCGAAAGCCTGACGCGCCGCCGCGATCGCCTCGCCGACCTGCGCGACGCTCGCGTCGGGCGCACTGGCGATGGTCTTTTCGGTGGCTGGGTCGATGTCGTCGTAGCGACCGTCCTCCGGCTCGACCCACCGTCCGTCGATGTAGAGCTGGTAGGTGTCGACAAGAGGTCCCGGAGGTTGTAGCTCGCCCATTTGCTTCCTCACCCGAACGTCGGTCATCTAAAGACCTAGTGTTCACCCGTCAGACTCCGCCGTCAATCACTGATCGTCTGAATTACGTGCTATTTCATCGAGTTGGACGCATATTGACACCGATGGGCTGCCCGGAGTAGACACATCTTCCAGACACATTGGGCCAATGTGTCGGATACCGTGGTCCTGCCGGGTCCTGCTGGATCATTTGAGGGAGGCTTGCCGTGCAGACTACTTTTCCACTGCACTCCCCCGACTTCTACGCGGGCGATCCGTACCCGGCGTACCGCGAGCTACGCGCGACGTCGCCGGTGTGCTGGAACGACGTCACCAAGTTCTGGGCGCTGCTGAAGTACGAGGACATCCGCTTCGTGTCCGGCAATCCGGCCATGTTCTCCTCAACCAAGGGCATCACCATCCCCGACCCGGCGATGGCGAACCCGGTGCAGGAGGGCAGCCTCATCTTCACCGACCCGCCGCGGCACCGGCAGCTGCGCAAGCTGATCAACTCGGGGTTCACCCGGCGCCAGGTTGGGATTCTCGAGCCGCAAATCCGCCAGATCGTGGGGGGGATCCTTGACCGCGTCGAACCCGATTCGACCCACGAGTTCGCCGAGGAGATCGCCGCTCCCCTGCCCACCCGCATCATCGCCGAGCTGCTCGGCGCCCCGCCCGATGACTGGGAGCAATTCCGGGCCTGGTCGGACGCGACTACCGGAACCGCCGACCCCGAGATAGAGCTCGACACCTTTGTGGCCATCGGCCAGCTCTACGAGTACTTCCAAAAGCTGATCGCCGCCAGGCGTGCCGAAGCGCGTGACGACATGCTGTCGATTCTGGTCAACGCCGAGATCGACGGACATCGCCTCACCGACGAAGACCTGCTCAACTTCGCGTTTCTACTGTTGGTCGCCGGAAACGAAACAACCCGTAATCTGATTGCGCTGGGCACCCTGGCACTGATCGCCCACCCCGACCAATGCCGCCTGCTGGTCGAGGATCCCACGCTGATCCCGAGCGCCGTCGAAGAGATGTTGCGGTGGAACAGCCCGGTGGTCCACATGGCGCGCACCGCAACGACAGACGTCGAGATTCGCGGTCAGCTGATCCGGGAAGGCGAGGTGGTGGTGATGCTCTACGGATCCGCCAACCGGGATGAGGACATATTCGGTTGCGACTCCGAAGAATTCAAGGTGACCCGCCACCCGAACCCTCATATCGCGTTCGGGTGCGGTGAGCATTCCTGCCTGGGTGCGCAACTGGCCCGTCTCGAGGCTTGCGTTCTGTTCGACGAGCTGCTGCGGCGCTTCCCCAAGCTCGAGCTGGTCGGTGAGGTGGACCGAATGCGCGCGACCATGATCCCCGGCGTGAAGCGGATGCCGGTACGGCTCGGGACGGCCGGCTGAGCGATGGAACTTGACTACACGCCCGAGCAACAGCAGCTGCGCGCCGAGATCCGCGCCGCGCTGGAAGAGGTGATGACGCCGCAGCGCAGCGCCGCGGTGAGCGAACGCGTCGAGGGCGGCACGGCGGTGCGGGAATGCGTACGTGCCCTGGGCGCTGCCAACCTGCTCGGCGTCGGCTGGCCCAAAGAGTATGGCGGACATGGATTCTCGGTGATCGAACAGTTCATCTTCTCCGAAGAGGCACAGCGGGTCAGCGCTCCGATCCCGCTGGTGACGCTCAACACGGTCGGACCGACCCTCATGCAGTACGGCACCGACGAGCAGAAGCAGAAGTTTCTGCCGGCGATTCTCGACGGCAGCGTGGAGTTCGCCATCGGCTACTCCGAGCCGGGGGCGGGAAGTGACCTGGCGTCGCTGCGCACCACCGCGGTGCGCGACGGCGACACTTACGTGGTCAATGGTCAGAAGATGTTCACCAGCGGCGCCGCATACGCCGATTACATCTGGCTCGCCGCGCGCACCGATCCGAACGTCAAAAAGCACAAGGGAATTTCCATCTTCATAGTGCCCACCTCGTCCCCGGGATTCTCCTGGCAGCCGCTGCACACCATGCCGGGCATCTCCACCTTCTACACGTTCTACGACAACGTTCGGGTCCCGGCGAGCGCCATCGTGGCCGGTGAAAACCAAGGGTGGCAACTGATCACCACGCAGTTGAACTTCGAACGCGCAGCCCTGGGTAATCTGGGACCGCTTGAGCCGCTGTTCGAGAAAACCCTGCACTGGGCTACCACCACCGAGCTCGACGGCAGCCGCGTCATCGACCAGCCCTGGGTACAACTCGCCCTCGCCAGAGTCGAAGCGCAGGTCGCCGCATACAAACTCATCAATATGCGGGTCAACGCGGCGATGACGAAGGGTGTGCTCAGCATGGGCGAAGCATCGGCCGCAAAGGTGTTCGGCACCGAGCTGACGCAGCAGGTCGCCCGTCAGCTGCTGGAAGTGCTCGACCGCAACGGGTTACGCTGCGGCACCGACGCACCGCTGCGCGGGGCCCTGGAATCCGCTTACCGGTTTGCGGTCATCAACACGTTCGGCGGCGGCGCCAACGAAATTCAGCGCGACATCATCGCCATGGCCGGATTGGGCATGCCGCGAGCACCCCGCGACCTTCGGGCCGCGGACAAGTCAGAAGGACAGGCTAAGTGACCGATCAAGAGACCGAGTTCCGCGCCAAGCTGCGAGCGCTTGTCGGCCAGCCGACCGGCGGTACCGGAAAGCCCTCGGTGGCACCGGATCCGGTTAATCAGCCGATGATTCGGCATTGGGCGCACGCGCTTGACGACATGAATCCGGTCTACCTCGATCCGGAGTTCGCGGCCGCGTCTCGGTTCGGCGGCATCGTGTCACCGCCGGTCATGCTGCAAACCTGGACGATGCCAGCACCTAAGCTGGAAGGGATTGGAGATCGAGGCGGCGCCCCCATCGAGATCAAATCCAACCCAACGGCGTTCCTCGATGAGGCTGGATACAGCAGCACCGTGGCGACCAACTCGGAGTTCGAGATCGAGCGCTATCCCCGGCTGGGCGATGTCATCAGCGCGACGTCGGTGTTCGAGGATGTCTCCGAAGAAAAGAAGACGGCGCTGGGGACCGGCTACTTTCTGACCTGGGTGATTACCTACACCGACCAGAACGGCGAGGTGCTGGGACGCCAGCGATTCCGCGTGCTGCGATTCAGGCCGGAACGCTGATGGCACCCCGCTTGGCACCGGCGATCAGCCGGGACACCGAATTCTTTTGGAACGGGCTGCGCGAGCAGAAGCTCCTGATCCAGCGCTGCACCGGATGTGGAGCGCTGCGCCACCCGCCCCGCCCCATGTGTCCTAAATGCCGTTCCCTGGACTGGGATGCGATCGAGTCGTCGGGCCACGGCACTGTCTACAGCTACGTGATGCCGCTAGAACCCAAATTCCCCTTCTTCGACTATCCCTACATCGTCGTGCTGGTGGAGCTTGACGAAGGGGTAAGGCTGGTTTCGAACCTGTGCGACATCGACCCGGCCGACGTCACGGTCGGGATGCCGGTCGAGGTCTACTACCAGACCTTCGACAACGACCTTGTGCTGCACCAGTTCCGGCCTAGCGGCTAGGTAGCGCGATGGATTTCACGTTCACTGAAGAGCAAGAGACGATCGCCAAACTCGCCCGGGAGCTCTTCGAGCGCCGAGCCACCCCCGAACGACTGGCGGAACTCGAAGCCGGCGAGACCCGCCACGACGCCGCGCTCTGGAAAGAGCTCGCGTCCGTCGACCTGTTGGGCACCGCATTGCCGGAAGTCGGTCGGCGGCAATGGCGGCGGCTTCGTGGAGCTCGGGGTGTTGCTGGCCGAGGTGGGCTGGAGCGTCGCTCCGGTGCCGGCCTACGCGACGCTGGTGCTGGGCGCTGACCCGATCGCGCGGCACGGACGTACGGAGCAACAGCGACGGTTCCTGCCCGGCGTCGTCGCGGGAACCCACATCTTGAGCGCGGGCCTGCAAGAGCCGGGTCGGTCCGACCCGATGGCCCCCACTACTACGGCGCGCCGCGACGGCCCCAATTGGCGCCTGGACGGGGCCAAAGAGCTGGTGCCGGCCGCCCAAATCGCCGACACTGTGCTGGTTCCCGCTACCACCGACGACGGTGATGTGAGCCTTTTTCTCCTCGCGACGGACGCCCACGGCGTCGAGGTGCGACCGGTTGCGACCACCAACCGCGAACCGCACGCTGACATATTCCTGGACGGCGCAACCATTTCCACCGAAGACAGACTCTCCGGCGACGGCGAGCAGCTGATCGGTTCGCTCTACACCCGTGCTTTGGTCGGGCTGTGTGCAATTCAACTCGGCGTCTCCGATCGGGCACTGCGGATGGCCGCCAGCTACACCACCGGGCGTGAGCAATTCGGACGCCCGATCGGCAGCTTTCAGGCGGTGCAGCAGCGGATGGCCGACGCCTTCATCGACGTCGAAGCGATTCGGTGGACCACCTGGCATGCGGCCTGGCTGATCGCGCAGGGACGGCCCGCCGACCGAGCGGCCCGCATCGCGAAGTTCTGGGCTGCCGAGGCCGGCGCTCGGGTTGCCGCCACCACCCAACACGTCCACGGCGGGATCGGGATCGACATCACCTATCCCCTGCACCGCTACTTCCTGTGGGCCAAGCACAACGAGCTCACCCTCGGTCCCGCCTCTGCACAGCTGGCCCGTATCGGCAGCACATACTCGGAAGTAATCTGATGACAACCACCAAGACCCGCACCACGACGTTGAAGTGGGGCCATATCGAAGTCGGTGACGAGGTGACCCCGCTCGAGATCCCGATCACCACAACGATGATCGTCGCCGGTGCGATCGCATCGCGTGACTTCATGCCAGTGCACCACGACCGCGACTATGCCAACAAGCAGGGCTCGCCCAATTTGTTCATGAACATCTTGACCACCAATGGCTATTGCGTGCGTTTTCTCACCGACTGGGCAGGACCCGAGGCGATGGTCAAGAAGCTATCGATTCGTCTCGGGGTACCGTGCTTTCCCGATGATCCGCTGCGCTTCACCGGCAGCGTGACCGGCAAGACTGAAGGGTCAGACGGCGAAAACTTCGTCGAGGTAACCTTCAAGGCAGCCAACAGCCTTGGCGATCACGTCTCCGGTACCGCGGTGCTGAGCCTGCTCGACGGAGCCGGCGCATGAGTAGCTTGCTGGGTGGCAGCTGCGCCATTGTGGGGATCGGCCAGACCGAGTTTTCCAAGGAGTCCGGGCGCAGCGAGCTGCAATTGGCATGTGAGGCAGTCAGTTCCGCACTCGACGACGCCGGCCTGGCACCCAGCGATGTCGACGGCATGGTCACCTTCACCATGGACGCCAGCGACGAGATCGACGTGGCGCGCAGCGTGGGCATCGGCGACCTGACCTTCTTTTCTCGCGTGCCGCACGGCGGCGGGGCGGCGGCCGGCACGGTGGTGCACGCGGCAATGGCCGTGGCGACCGGCATCGCCGATGTGGTGGTGTGCTACCGCGCCTTCAACGAGCGGTCCGGCATGCGCTTCGGAGGCAGCGGACGCACCAGCGCAGAGACTCCGCTGTTCATGGCACACTACGCGCCGTTCGGATTGCTCACTCCCGCGGCCTGGGTCGCGCTGCACGCCCAGCGCTACATGTCGACGTACGGAGTGACCAACGAGGACTTCGCCCGGATTGCCGTTGTCGACCGGGCACACGCGGCCAAAAATCCCGATGCGTGGTTCTACCAGCGCCCGATCACGTTGGAGGACCACCAGAATTCCCGCTGGATCATCGAACCCGTGCTGCGACTGCTGGATTGCTGCCAGGAAAGCGATGGCGGGGTCGCGTTGGTGGTGACCAGTGCCGAACGCGCGCGGGACCTTCGGCAGCCGCCGGCGGTCATCACGGCGGCCGCCCAGGGCGCAGCCTACGAGGGCGAGATGATGACCAGCTACTACCGCGAGGACATCACCGGGCTGCCGGAGATGGGGGTGGTCGCCGACCAGCTGTGGCGTCATTCGGGCCTCAAGCCACAAGACATCCAAACCGCCTTCATCTACGACCATTTCACGCCGTTCGTGTTCACCCAGCTCGAGGAACTTGGTTTCTGTGGGCGTGGCGAAGCCAAGGACTTCGCAACGGTCGAACGGCTATCGCTCGGTGGGGAACTGCCAATCAACACCAACGGCGGGCTGCTCGGCGAGGCCTACATCCACGGGATGAACGGCATCACCGAGGGTGTGCGTCAGGTGCGCGGCACCTCCTATAACCAAGTCGACAATGTCGAGCACGTGCTGGTCACGTCGGGAACCGGCGTACCCACCAGTGGCCTGATTCTCGCGCCGGCGGACTGAGTCTTGATGACCCAGGCGACGGCGACCGATACCCGCGAGCTCATCGTGGAGTCCGCGTATGCCTGTTTCCGCAAGCAGGGACTGCAGAAAGCGACGATCGTCGACATCGCCAAGGTGGCCGGCGTTTCGCGCAGCACCATCTACGAGTACTTCAGCGACAAGGCCGCCATTATCGAAGCGTGCGCCGAACACGCATCCGAGCGGTTCTATCGCGAGATGTCCAAGGCGATGGACCAGGGCAGCTCACTCGAGGACAAGTTTAGCCGCGCAGCGGTATTCGTGACCCAGGCGCGACGGGTCATTGCCTCCGAAAAGTACTTCGACGAAGATGCGATCAGCCTGCTGCTGACCAAAGATGCCGCCGTGCTGCTGCGCGAATGCGTCGACTTCTTTGCGCCCTATCTCTCCGCCGCCAGGGTCACCGGCGAGGTTCGCAAAGACCTCGACGTCCAGGCCGCTGCTGAATGGTTCGCCCGCATACTGTTCTCGCTATTCAGCACGCCGTCATCAACGCTGGATATGGACAACCCCGAAGTGGCAGCGGACTTCGTTCGGGCACACGTGGTGCGCGGATTCGCCAGCGATCGTCCGCGGCCCCGGCGCACTCAGTGACCGCGTTCGGCCAGTGCCCGCAAGAAGAATGTCAGGTTTGCCGGCCGCTCGGCCAGTCGCCGCATGAAGTATCCGTACCACTGGGTGCCAAACGGCACGTACACCCGTACCTGGTTACCGGCGTCGGCAAGCCGTCGCTGCTCGCCGTCACGGATGCCGTACAGCATCTGGTATTCGAAATCGCCTGCTCTACGGCCTGTTTCAGCGGCTATTTCAGGCACAGTGGAGATGATCACCGGGTCGTGGGAGGCCACCATCGGATAGCTCGATCCGGCCATCAGCACCCGTAGGCACCGCAGGTACGAGTCAGTTACCGCAGCGTGGTCCCGGTAGGCCACCGATGCGGGTTCGTCATAGGCGCCCTTGCACAACCGGATCCGTGCGCCGGCTGCGGCGAATTCTTCACAATCGCCCAGCGTGCGCCGCAAGTAACCCTGCAAAACCGCCCCAAGCCAAGGGAAATCGGCCCGCAGGTCGCGCACGATCGATAGCGTCGAATCGGTGGTGGTGTGGTCCTCGGCGTCCACCGTGACCCACACGCCCGCGCGCTGCCCAGCCGCGCAAATCGTCCAAGCATTCTCCCGAGCGATCTTTTCGCCATCGCGATCCAGCGACTGTCCCAGCGCAGACAACTTCAGTGATACCTCGAGCGGCCAGATGCCGTCACCCGGATCGCCGCCCCGATTGCCTAGTTGGTCAATCAGAGCCAGGTAAACCCGCACCGCCGCATCGGCGTCATCGACGTCGGTGACGTCCTCGCCCAGATAGTCGATGGTGACGTAGCGGCCCGACTCTCGCAGGGCGGCAACGCTATCCAGCACGCTGCCAATCGTCTCCCCGGGCACGAACCGGTGCACCACTCTACGGGTGACCGGCAACCGTTCGGCAGTGCGGCGCAATCTCTCCCTCCGGCTGGCGGCCAGGATCGCCGGTCGAAGGGTGCTGGCGAACACGCCGGCCATCAGTGGGACTCCATGTGCGGATACGTGTGGTGGGTCGCCGGGACGAACGTCTCCTTGATGGTGCGCGCCGACGTCCAGCGCAACAGATTCAGTACCGATCCGGCCTTGTCGTTGGTACCCGAGCCGCGCGAACCTCCGAACGGCTGGCGCCCGACCACTGCGCCGGTCGGCTTGTCGTTGATGTAGAAGTTTCCGGCGGCGAACCGCAGCCGGTCCTGCGCGGTCAGCACGGCCTCGCGGTCGTCGGCGATGACCGCGCCGGTCAGCGCATAGCTAGACCCGGCGTCGATGACGTCCAGGATCCGTTCGTACTGCTCGTCGGGGTAGACATGCACCGACAGCAGCGGACCGAAGTACTCGGTCGCGAAAGACTCGTCGGTCGGATCGTCGGACAGCAGCACGGTCGGCCGCACGAAATAGCCCACGCGGTCGTCATATTCGCCCCCCACCGCGATGGTGACACCGGCTGCGCTTTTCGCCCGCTCGATGGCGTTGACGTTCTTGACGAAGGCGCGCCGGTCGATCAGCGCGCCGCCGTAGTTGGTCAGATCGGTGATGTCGCCGTAGCGCAGTCCGGCGGTTTCGCCCAGGAAGGTGTCACCCATCCGCTGCCACACCGAATGCGCTATGAATGCCCGCGACGCCGCCGAGCATTTCTGACCCTGGTAGTCGAACGCGCCGCGAATCAAAGCCGTGCACAGTACATCCGGCCGCGCCGAAGCGTGTGCGACCACGAAGTCTTTGCCGCCGGTCTCGCCGACCAGCCGCGGATAGCTCTGGTAGTTACCGATATTGGCACCCACTTGCTGCCACAGATGCTGGAAGGTGGCCGTCGATCCGGTGAAGTGGATGCCGGCCAGCCGCGGATCGGCCAGTGCCACATCGGAAACCGCGAAGCCGTCGCCGGTGACCAGGTTGATCACCCCGGGCGGCAATCCCGCGGCCTCGAGCAGTTGCATGGTCAGATAAGCCGCCAGGGTCTGGGTGATCGACGGCTTCCACACGACGGTATTGCCCATCAGCGCGGGCGCTGTCGGCAGATTGCCGGCGATCGACGAGAAGTTGAACGGCGTAATCGCGTAGACGAAGCCGTCCAGCGGGCGGTAGTCACTGCGGTTCCACTCCCCGGGTCCGCTGATCGGCTGCTGCGCCAGGATCTGACGGGCGAACGCCACGTTGAACCGCCAGAAGTCGATCTGCTCGCAGGGCGAGTCGATCTCGGCCTGGTAGGCAGACTTGGATTGGCCGAGCATAGTCGCGGCCGCGATCTTCTCCCGCCACGGCCCCGCGAGCAGATCGGCAGCCCGCAGGAACACCGCAGCGCGCTCGTCGAAAGGCATTGCCGCCCAATCGTTCTTCGCGACCATCGCAGCCTCGACAGCCACCGTGGCGTCGGTGTGGTCGGCGTTGGTCAGGGTGCCCAGCTTCGCGGCGTGCCGGTGCGGCTGGACGACGTCAATTTGCTCACCATCGCCCATCCGGTGTTTACCGCCGATGACATGCGGAAGGTCGATCGGATGGTCGGCCAGTGCAGCTAGTTCGGCGAGTAGCCGGGTGCGTTCCGGGGATTGCGGTGCATAGTCGTGGACTGGCTCGTTGGCAGGTACTGGAACTTGGGTGATCGCGTCCATGCCTGCCAGGGTCCTCGCCGCGGCGCTCTCTGTGATTGTCTGATCAGACAAGATAGGTTCGGCTTTGTAGTAGGATCGAACAACATGCGGGTGGCTGGTGTCGGGTTGGGCCAGCTGCTGCTCGCGCTGGACGCGACCCTGGTCAGCCTGGTGGACGCCCCACGTGGCCTGAACCTTCCAGTGGGGTCGGCCGCGCTGATTGATTCCGATGACGTGCGGCTGGGCCTGCCGGCAGCAGCGGGTTCAGCCGATGTTTTCTTCCTGCTCGGGGTCACCGACGACGAGGCGTTGCGATGGATCGACAAGCAGGCACGCGGGCGCGTGCCGGTGGCGATCTTCGTCAAGGAGCCGTCAGAGCCACTGGTGACCAAGGCGGTGGCGGCCGGCTCAGCGGTGGTGGCCGTGGAGCCTCGAGCCCGCTGGGAGCGGCTGTATCAACTGGTCAACCACGTCTTGGAACATCACGGGGACCGCGGCGATCCGATGGACGACTCAGGCACCGACCTGTTCGGTCTGGCGCAGTCCCTGGCCGACCGCATCCACGGCATGATCAGCATCGAAAACGCTGAGTCGCATGTGCTCGCCTATTCGGCCTCCAACGACGAAGCCGACGAACTGCGCCGGCTGTCCATCCTGGGTCGGGCCGGCCCGCCTGAGCATCTGAAGTGGATCGGCCAATGGGGGATCTTCGATGCACTGCGGGCCGGCGGGGAGGTCGTGCGCGTCGCCGAGCGCCCGGAGTTGGGTCTGCGTCCGCGGCTAGCGATCGGGATCCATCTGCCACCGGCCGGTCCGCGCCGACCACCGGTGTTTGCCGGCGCCATCTGGGTGCAGCAAGGCTCACAACCGCTGGCCGATGACGCCGAGGAGATGTTGCGGGGCGCGGCCGTGCTGGCCGCCCGGATCATGTCGCGGCTGGTGGCCCGGCCGTCCACGCACGCGCGGCGGGTGCAGCAACTGCTTGGCCTGGCCGACAGCGGACCCGTCGACGTGGCTGCCATCGCCGGCGAACTCGGCCTCGCCGCCAACGGGAACGCTGCCCTGATCGGCTGGGATACCCCGGACACCGCAGATGCCGGAGCCCGCCATGCGCGGCTGCCCGACGTCTTGGCGTTGAGCGCCAGCGCTTTTCGCCGTGATGCACAGGTCGCGTCGCACGGATCGCGGATCTATGTGCTGCTGCCGCAGATCGCGACGACCCGGTCGGTCACCTCGTGGGTCCGCGGCACGATCAGCGCACTGCGCACCGAGCTTGGCGTCGAGCTGCGGGCCGCCATCGCCGCGCCGGTCGCCGGTCTGGCGGAGGTAGCTGCGGCGCGCACCGAGGTGGACCGCGTGCTCGACAGCGCTGAGCGCCACCCGATTTCGATCGGACAGGTGACATCGCTGGCTGAGGCGCGCACCACCGTCTTGCTCGACGAGATCGTCACTCTGGTCGGCACCGACGAGCGGCTAGTCGATCCGCGGATACGGGACCTGCGTGCGCATGATCCAGTGCTGGCCGAGACGCTGCGGGCCTACCTGGACAGCTTCGGCGACATCGGCGCCGCCGCGCAGTCGCTGCAAGTACATCCCAACACGGTTCGCTACCGGGTGCGGCGGATCGAGAAGCTGTTGTCGACTCCGCTGACCGATCCCGAGGTTCGGCTGTTGTTTTCACTTGGGCTGCGGGTCTTAGAGAGACCGGTTTAGCGCGATCGACGATGCGGACGTTGTCCACAGTTGGAAGTTTGTCCACAGCTTGGGATTTCGGCGGTGCCGGTGTCGGTGCGCGGCATTAGAATTCGAAAGTATGTTCTGCGTATCTGCTTAAGAGCAGCTACGCTGGTGGGATGGGGGTTCCTGAGAACTGGCCGCGGGCTGGAGTGGACTACCCGGGCTCGTATCAGCAATTTCGAGAGTGGTTCCCAGACGAGCAATCCTGCGTGGACTATCTCGAATCCCTGTGGTGGCCACAGGGATTCGTCTGTCCGGTTTGCGCCGGTAGGCATGCGTGGCGGACCCGTAAGGGTCTGTGGATGTGCACCGAATGCCAGCGCAAGACGTCGGTGACGGCGGGAACGATCTTTCACCGCAGCCGCACGCCGCTGTCGACCTGGTTTGCCGCCGCCTGGTTCATCACGGCGCAGAAGAACGGCATCTCGGCCGCCTCACTGCACAAGGTCCTCGGTTTTGGCTCCTACGAGACGGCGTGGGCTTGGATGCACAAGTTCCGTCGTGCGATGGTGCGCCCCGATCGCGAACGGCTCAGCGGTGTGGTCGAACTCGACGAGACCTTTATTGGTGGTAAGTCAGCGGGCAAGCCCGGGGCCAGCACCGACAAGGTCCCCGTGATGCTCGCGGTCGAACGCCTCGATCGCGGCCGGCTGGGCCGTGTGCGATTTCAGGTTTCCGACGCCCCGGGCACCACGCAGATCATCGATTTCGCCTGCGACACCATTGAACCGGGAACACTCATCCGCACCGATGGAGCCCGACTGCTCCGCAAACGTCCCGAGCATGGGTATCGGCACGAGTACGCCAACGGCTATGCCAGCCAAGACCGTTCGGCCGAACTTCCCGGGGCACACCTGGTCGCCTCGCTGCTCAAACGCTGGATAGCCGGCACGCTGCATCACTCGGTCGGCATCGACAACCTCGCCTATTACCTCGACGAGTACTCATTCCGATTCAACCGCCGCACCTCCAACGCGCGGGGCATGCTGTTCTACCGCCTGTTGCAACAGTCCGTCGCCACCGATCCCCACCCGCTACGCGAACTACTCACCGACAAAGCCGACATTTCGGACTTCTCTTAAGCAGATACGCAGAAAGTATGTTCGATACCTCGTTGCCCAGTGCCGAGGCGCTGGAGCGCGCCGACGACGCGATGGTAGTGGCCGCGATCGCCAGGTGCGCCCAAGTCGAGGCTGCGGCAGCGGCGCGCCGACTGGCCGCGATCGCCGAGTTGGTGCGCCGCCGCGCCGACGGCCCCGTCGACTCCGCCCGCTGGTCGTGCGACAACTGGGATGCGATGGCCGCCGAAGTCGGTGCCGCACAAAACATCAGCCACGGCATGGCGTCGGGCCAGATGTATCTGGCTGTGGCGTTGCGTGACCGCTTGCCACAAGTAGCGGCTCTGTTCGGTGAGGGCGCCATCAGCGCCCGGCTGGCCGCGGCCATCGTATGGCACACCGATCTGATCAAAGACCGGCACACTCTGCAGATCGTCGACGCCACCCTGGCCGGCGACGCGGCACGCTTCGGGCCACTATCGGTGACCAAGACCGCCCAGGCCATCGACGCCGTCGTCGATCGGCACGACCCCGCAGCAGTGCGCCGCTCGCGCGCCGGCGCCCGCGGGCGCGACGTGGTCATCGCCCCCGCCGACAGTGAATCGGGCATCGCAGCCCTGTGGGGCTCCTTGTATGCCACCGACGCGGTCGTCTTGGACCGCCGGCTCACCCAGATGGCCCATCAGGTCTGCCACGATGACCCGCGCACCCTGGCCCAACGCCGCGCCGACGCGCTAGGGACCCTGGCCGCCGGGGGCCAGCAGCTAGCCTGCACTTGCGCTACTACCGGCTGCCCCGCCGGTGCCGGCACCGATCCGCGGGCAACCGCCGTCGTCATCCACGTCGTCGCTGAGGCCTCAGCGCTTACCGCGACCCTTGATCCGCACACCTCGGGTGAGCTCGCGCCGCGACCCATCACGGCCGAGACACCGCTGCGCGAGGCGCTGGCCCCCGACCCCGAACCGCCGACGGTCCGGTTGCCCGCAGCCCACCTCATCGGCGGCGGTACGGTACCAGCCCCGATGGTGGCCGAGCTGATCCACAATGGGGCGAAGGTTCGACCGTTGCGTTATCCCGCAGATGCTCCACCGGAGTCGGGTTACCGCCCATCGGCGGAGCTGGAGCGGTTCATCCGGTGCCGGGATTTGACCTGTCGGTTTCCGGGCTGCGATCGACCCGCGGCGTTCTGCGATGTCGACCACACGATCCCCTACCCGCTCGGGCCGACCCACCCTTCGAACCTCAAGTGCCTGTGCCGAAAACACCATCTGCTCAAAACCTTCTGGGGCGGTCCCAAAGGCTGGCGCGACGAGCAACACCCTGATGGGACCATCATCTGGACGACTCCCAGCGGACACACCTACACCACTCGTCCGGGCAGTCGGCTGCTATTTCCCGCGCTTTGCGTGCCCACCGGTGAATTGCCCGCTGCCCCAACGGCGGAACCACCACCCGGCGATCGCAGCCTGATGATGCCCACCCGTCGTCGGACGCGAGAACAAGACCGCGCCTACCGCATCAACGCCGAACGCGCACTCAACGCCGCCCACACCGCCGAACGCAACCACCCACCGCCCTTCTAAGCCGATCCGGCTTTTCTAGGTATCCGCTATGTTGGGGTACGACATGAATAAGCCGATAGGCAAGTCTGGGCGCTGTGCCCGTCAAGTCCGAAGAAACGTAACCTCGCCCGCGACATCTCTACGGACTCTGGCACGACATCGATGCCGGTGACCTCGCTGCCTTGTTCGGTCAAGGCGAAGATCGACGACCCGCATCCGATCTCAAAACCCCTGCCCCGTCTAGGCGACGCAGCGCATTGAGCCACGGCACGTATTGTCGGTCGTACATCAGGCGTCCAACCGTGTGCGCCCGCAAATGCCGGCTCGCAATGCTAACTCACCATAATGCCGTGAGCAGGTCGGTCCATCGCTTTCGCCCCGCCAACCCCAGCACCTCGGAGATTGCGCGAAAAGATGCTAACTGCGCACGAAGCGGGCAGTAGCTGCGCTCCGGATGATCGGTAGCTAGCAGCAAACTTGGCGACCACAGCGGTACACGACACCGACTGGCGCTAGTATCAGTGACCGAGACCGCAGCCGGGATGAAGCCCACTCCGCGCAATAATTATCTTCAGCGTGAAGCTAATTCCATGTGTTGCACGGCATTTCCGTGCGGTTAGTCTTCCATGATGGCAGGTAGCCCATCGCCATACTTGGTGCTGGCCGCCGGGCGAATATGGAAAGAGAGGGGCCATCAATATGACCGTCCCCCGTGAGCAGGAGGCGCCCACCGCGGCGACCGAGGCGCGGCGCGTCGACGAATTACGGCTTCTGGAAGCCGAAGCGGTGCACATCATCCGCGAGGTCGTCGCCGAGCTGGAGCGGCCGGTCCTGCTGTTCTCGGCCGGCAAGGACTCGATCGTGCTACTTCGCCTGGCGGAAAAGGCGTTTCGACCGCTACCGCTGCCGTTTCCGGTGATGCACGTCGACACCGGCCACAACTTTCCCGAGGTGATCGAGTTCCGCGATCGCAGAGTCACCGGCCACGGGCACAAGCTGATCGTCGCCTCGGTGCAGGAATCCATCGACAACGGTCGCGTGCCAGACCCCGGTCCCGGGGCTTCGCGCAACCGGGCGCAGACCCGCACACTGCTCGACGCGCTGGAGGCCGGTGGCTTCGACGCGGCCTTCGGCGGTGCCCGCCGCGACGAGGAACGCGCCCGCGCCAAGGAACGCATTCTGAGCTTTCGCGACGAGTTCGGCCAGTGGGATCCACGCGCACAGCGCCCAGAGCCGTGGTCGCTCTACAACGGCCGGATCAAGAAGGGCGAGCAGGTGCGGGTGTTCCCGCTGAGCAACTGGACCGAGCTCGACGTATGGCGCTACATCCAGCTGGAAAACCTTGAGATACCGTCGATTTACTACGCCCATGAACGCGAGGTATTCGAGCGCGACGGCATTCTGCTGGCGGTGTCGGAGTACGCCGGGCCGCAGACCGGCGAAACCTCCGCCGTGGAGTGGGTGCGATACCGCACCGTCGGCGACCTGACCATCACCGGTGCGGTGCGCTCCACAGCCACCGACATCACCGGGGTCATCGCCGAGATCTCGGCGGCAACAGTGTCCGAGCGCGGCGAGACCCGTGCTGACGACCGCACCTCGGCCGCCGCGATGGAAGATCGCAAGCGAGAGGGCTACTTCTGATGACCGCGACCGAAAACCCAGAAAAGACCCTGCCTCCCAAAGGCATAACGCGTCAGCTGCTGCGCATTGCCACCGCGGGTTCGGTGGACGACGGCAAGAGCACCCTGATCGGGAGGCTGCTGCACGACACCGACAGCCTGCCGCTGGACCACCTGGAAGCTGTCACGGACGAAGAAGGCGTCGCCGACCTGGCAGCGCTGTCCGACGGTCTGCGCGCCGAACGCGAACAGGGCATCACGATCGACGTGGCGTACCGGTTCTTTTCCACCGACACCCGCAGCTACATCCTGGCCGACACTCCCGGCCACGAGCGGTACACCCGCAACATGTTCACCGGCGCCTCCAACGCGCATGTGGCCATCCTGCTGGTCGACGCACGCGCAGGGGTGCTGCGTCAGACACGCAGGCACGCACGGATCGCGAAGCTGTTGGGCATCAAGCACTTTGTCGCAACGGTGAACAAGATCGACCTCGTCGACTTCGACCAGGCCCGGTTCACCGAGGTCGAGGACGAGCTGCAGCAGATGGCGGCGCGCCTTGGCGGCGTGGACATCACAGTCATCCCAATCGCGGCCAAGCACGGGGACAACGTCGTGCAGCGCTCCGACCGCACGCCGTGGTACAGCGGCCCCACGCTGCTTCAGTATCTGGAAGGCGTCGAACTGGCCGCGCCGCAGGCCGAGGCGTCGCGGCTGCGGCTGCCGGTGCAGTGGGTGTCGCGGCCAACCGCCGACGTGCGCCGCCGCTACACCGGGCGGCTTGCGGCAGGAACGCTCAGTGTCGGCGATCCGGTGGTCTCGCTTCCTGCCGGCACCCGCTCGACGGTTACCGCTCTGGACACCCTCGATGACGACCGCACCACAGCCGTTGCACCGCTGTCGGTTTCGATCGAATTGACCGACGACATCGACGTGGGTCGCGGCGATGTGCTGGTCAGCGGAGCCGACGACGCGGTTTCGCCGGTGCTGGCCCGGGAGCTGGATGCGACCGTGTGCTGGTTCGTCGACTCTCCGCTGCGGGCCGGTGGCCGGCTGGCGCTCAAGCAAACCACCAAGACCGTCCGGGCTACCGTGCAGGAGCTGCACTCGCGACTGGATCCCGAGACGCTCGACGAGCTTGATGGGCCAGTTGAGTTGGCGCTCAACGACATCGGCACCGTGACATTGCGAACCAGCTCGATCGTCGTCGCCGACAGCTACACCGACAATCGCGACAGCGGCGCATTCATCCTGATCGACGAGTCCACCAACGACACCGTTGGCGCCGGCACCATCATCGAGGCGCGGGAGGTCAAGCCGGGCACGCACCCGCGCACCGACATCCGCTGGCATCCGTCATCGCTGGACCGTGGCTACCGGTGGCGGGCTACCGGACAGCCGGGCGCGACGATCTGGTTCACCGGCCTACCCTCATCCGGCAAGTCGACAATCGCGGTGGCCGTGGAGCGCGCACTTGTCGAATCGGGGCGGGTGGCCTACCTGCTCGACGGCGACAACCTGCGCCACGGTCTGTCGGACGATTTGGGCTTCTCACCCGGCGATCGCACCGAAAACATCAGGAGGGTCGGCCATCTGACTCGACTGCTTGCCGACGCGGGCGTGGTCGCGCTGGCGTCACTGGTGTCGCCGCTCAAGTCGGACCGCGAAATCGCCCGCGCCCTCAACGATGCCGCCAAACTGCCTTTCATCGAGGTCTACGTCGCCACATCGCTGGCCGAGTGCGAAAAGCGTGACCCCAAAGGCCTGTACGCGCGTGCGCGCCGCGGCCAGCTCACCGGCATGACCGGAGTGGATGCGCCTTACGAGCCGCCCGACAACCCGGACCTGGTACTGGACACCACCGGAGCCAACATCGATGATCTCGTCGCGCAGGTCATTGCTCTGCTCAACGAACGCAGTCCCCGCCAGCCGACCTAAATTCAGGGCGAGCTAATCACCTGGCCCGCTCGGTCGTCCACGCGACCATGATGTCGTGGTTGAACCGGATACGCCGCAGTGGCGTGGTTGGCTCGGGCGGGTCGGTGACGACTGGTGGGCGACCCTGCTGGCCGGTGTGATCGTCGCATTGGCGGTCGCCGATGCGCTGCCGCGGATTCCTTGGTGATCGGTATGAGCACCGTTGGCATCAAACCCGACGAAACGTCGGCTGAAGCACCCTTCACAAGCAGCCGGCCACTCGACTACGCGCCGGGCATTCTGGTCCTGATCGGCGTGGGGATGCTGGGCAAGTACGCCCAGATCTGGTGGAACACGCTGGCCCGACACGAACGCTGGACGGTGCCCGACATCGAATATGTCTTGTGGGCCATTGTGATTGGTCTTCTCATCACCAACACCATTGGCCTGCATCGGATATTTCGACCCGGCGTGCTGACTTATCAATTTTGGCTCAAGGTTGGAATTGTCGCGCTGGGTACACGATTCGTGCTCGGTGATATCGCCAAACTCGGCGCCACCAGCCTGGTCCAGATTCTGGTGGACATGGCGGTCGCGGGATCGTTCATCCTCGTCGTTGCACGCGGATTCGGGTTATCGGGCAAGCTGGGCTCGCTGCTGGCGATAGGTACCTCGATCTGCGGGGTGTCTGCCATCGTGGCCGCCAAGGGCGCGATCCGGGCCCGCAATGCCGACGTCAGCTATGCCATCGCGGTAATCCTGGCCTTGGGCGCGGTGGCGCTATTCGCGTTGCCACCGTTAGGACACGCGATCGGCCTCAGCGACCACGAATTCGGGCTGTGGGCGGAGCCAGAGGACTATCAAGGGCAGAGTTGATATCACCACACTATTCAGTTACAAGTCGGATCGTACACGTCACAGGCGTCTGTGACCTGGGCTTTTGGTCGTGTGCGCCACGGATCGTTATGGCTGCGAAGTCACTGACTGCCTCTCTCCGCCTATTTTACTCAGCCTGATTCTTAGGTCTATGATGGTCGCGCAAGCTGACCATTAACTGTGTTCTGGTTGGGTGTTTCCTGTCGCTTGCGCGTCAGCGGTCAGCGACCAACCCGGCCACGCTTGGCGCTGCACGCGCACGCCGCCTCGAAATGACTATCGGGCGTTCATCGGCTGACTTGCTCCCATGCGATCGTTGCCTAGACGTCGCAAAGAGCCTGTGCGACAAGCATTATGGCGTGGTCGGAGCCGTTATGTCGTTGTCCGTGCTGTTGCGGGGTTGGTGTCGGGCGCCGCAAAACGAGTCAGCACGTACTGGGCATCCGGACCGACGATGACCGGACCCATCGACGTCATCGCGACTCCAAAACTATTAGCACTCTTTACTGTTCGAGCGTCGGGGCGCCAGCCGGGCAGCGTGTGAATCACGAGTGTGGACAACAGACATCGGGATTCGCATCCCATTCATCGGTTTTACCGCCTCCGGGGTTCTTCGGTCGGGTCAGTAACCCGTAGCTGTTTCCCCATGGCAACCGACTGCGGACCTAGCTACTAGAACCTGAAAAACTCGGTGCGTTGATCCGTGGCCGGATGGCGCTGAGCAGGGAAGATGGCCTCAAGCCCTTGTGCTGGAAGGGATTGAGGCCATCATGTTTCGTACTGTAAGCGATCAGTGCTCGTTGTGGGAGTCGGTGCTGCCCGAGGAGTTGCAGCGGCTGCCTGAGGAGTTGGCTCGGGTGGATGGGCTGCTGGATGATCCGGTGTTCTTCGCGCCGTTTGTGCCGTTTTTCGATCCACGACTGGGGCGCCCATCGACGCCGATGGAGACCTATCTGCGGTTGATGTTTTTGAAGTTCCGCTACCGGCTGGGCTATGAATCGCTGTGCCGGGAGGTCGCCGATTCGATCTCCTGGCGGCGGTTTTGCCGGATACCGCTGGACGGGCCGGTGCCCCATCCGACCACGTTGATGAAGCTGACGACGCGGTGTGGTGCGGCAGCCGTCGATGGGCTCAACGGGGCGCTACTGACGAAGGCGGTCGAGGCGAATTGGTACGCACCAATAAGGTTCGTGCCGACACCACCATGGTAGAGGCCGATGTCGGGTATCCCACCGATTCGGGCCTTCTGGCCAAGGGGATCGGGGCGATGGCGCGCAGTGTGCAGACAGTCAAAGCCGCCGGCGGCGCGGTCCGAACTCGCGCCCGCGACCGGCGCCGCTCGGCGGGTCAGCGTGCCCGCTCGATCGCCTCCAAACTGCGGTTGCGTGGTCAGCAGCAACGGGATCAGGCCCAGACGACGGTGCGGCGTATCACCGGCGAGTTGGCTGGGATAGCCGAACAGGCCATCCGCGACGCCGCCACGGTGATCCGCAACGCCAAACGCGCAGCTCGTCGTGCGAGCGGGCGGCGTAAAGCCCGGTTGCGCCAGGCGATCAACCACTTGAACGCGGTCGTGACGCGCACCCAGCGCGTGGTGGCACAGACCCGAACGCGGCTGGCCGGGGTGATGCCCGACTCAAGCCGCCGACTGGTCAGCTTGCATGATCCCGATGCGCGCCCGATCCGCAAAGGGCGACTCGGCAAGCCAGTCGAGTTCGGCTACAAAGCCCAAATCGTCGACAACACCGACGGCGTCATCCTCGACCACAGCGTCGAGCTCGGAAACCCGCCCGACACCGCACAATTGGCCCCTGCGATCGAACGGATCATCCGCCGCACCGGACGTCCACCACGAGCAGTGACCGCCGATCGTGGCTACGGAGATGCATCGGTCGACCACGATCTGCACCAGCTCGGTGTGTCGACCGTGGCCATCCCACGCAGGAGCAAACCTGGCGCCGCCCGCCGCGAATTCGAACACCGACGGGCCTTCCGCGACAAGATCAAATGGCGAACCGGATCCGAAGGACGAATCAACCACCTCAAACGCAGCTATGGCTGGAACCGCACCGAACTCACCGGCATCGACGGCGCCCGAATCTGGTGCGGGCATGGAGTCTTCGCCCACAACCTCGTCAAGATCAGCACCCTCGCAGCATGACACCGACACCACCGCCCACCGGCCCAGCCGACCCGGTGCCACCCCGCCAACCGCCATCACCACGACCTCGGTTTTTCAGGTCTTAGTAGCTATGTCGTGACCGGCTCTGCCGCATTTGGCTGCTGCGGCATCGGTCACCTAACTGGACGTACCGGTGAAGTTAGCTGGAAATCTCCGGTACATCAGCCGTTTCACATTGTCGAACGACCACAGTTCGGTTTGACTATCGAACGGGGTAGTGAAGTTGCGTTACCAGGGTGGGTACATAGATGGCAACGCACGATGGCGGTGGGGCCCACCATAACTGCGCGTCACTGTCGACCACCAACGGTCCCTCGGAAAAGCTCAGCACTCGGCTGGCCATTTGTGCAGCCACATGTGACGCGGAGGACACGGCAGCCAATGTATCGAACACGCCTTCACAGGTATTTCAGCGGCGGTCGCATCTGTGGCCGACCCCGGCTATGCCGAAACCTGACGCGATGCGTACATCTCGGCAAGGAACTGCTCGACGGCCACCGCGGCGTGTGCTGCGCGGGCCGACCCGAAGATGTCGAAAGCGTGCTGCGCCCAAGGCAACTCGGCATAGACCACAGGCTGACGGCTGACCTCGGCCAGGCGCGCCGTAAAGCTGCGGGCCTGCTCGACCGGGATCAACGAGTCGTTGGTGCCGTGCAGCACGAAAAACGGTGGCGCGTCCTCGGACACGTGGGTGATCGGCGAGGCGACGCGAAAATCGTCCGGATACTCTGTGCGCTTCAGCTTGAACACGTGCTTCTGCAGTACCGGCACCATCATGGGATGCATCGAATTGTCTGATCGCGTGAAGTCGTAGACCCCGTAGAACGGGACAGCCGCTTGCACCCGGGTGTCGGCCTCCTCAAAACCCGGCTGGAACCGCGGATTGTTGGGGGTCAGTGCGGCCAGCGAAGACAGATGCCCGCCGGCCGAACCTCCGGTGATCGCGATCCAGTCCGGGTCGCCGCCATACTCGGCGATGTGCTCTTTTATCCACGCGATCGCGCGCTTGACGTCGACGATGTGAGCGGGCCAGGTGGAGCGCGGGCTGAGCCGGTAGTTGATCGCGACGCAGACCTAGCCGAGTTCGGCTAAATGGCTCATCAGCGGATGTGCCTGTCCACGCTTGTTTCCGACCATCCAGGCGCCGCCAGGAACCTGCAGCAACACCGGAGCCCGTCCACCGCGGTCGTGGGGGCACTCCCCCGCGAGCGGGAGGGACCCCCACCCGCTTGCGGGGGAATCGGGCCGTCGCCAGATGTCGAGATGGTTCCTGGAGCCGCACTCCCCATAACTGATGTCGCCATCGTGCGCGTAGTCGCGGTAGATCCGCAGCATTCGTGCCACGCCGGGTTTCTTCGCGGTCGCGCCCCCGAACACCGGCCGCTTCCAAAGGTCGCCCGACTCGGTGCGACGGTCCGGACCCAGTCCGGCGTCCAGCGCGGCGGTTAGCGGCTCGTTGGCCCTGCGGCCGACGTGGCGCAGCCCCACCAGCCCCAGCCACGACAGCGCCGACACCAGCCAGCTGAATCGGCGTATCCGCGGCGGCAGGCGGTGCGACACCGCCGCCAGCGCCGCTAGCTGCACTCCGAGCGTTTGCATCGGAAGTTCCGACGCAAACACGCCGTAGCCGAACGCAAACGCCGACCCGTAGCCATGCTTCGTCAGCGGCCGGTAGCCATTAGCGGTGAATGCGAAGCCGAATAGGGACAACAACACGGCTGCCAGTCGCTTCACAGCCGTCCTTCCGTCAAGACGCGGGCATCACTTCGCCGGCCCACCAGTCACACACTAGTTAATGAATCTAACTGCCGACCTGTGCGGCCATCCGGGTCAGCCTGCTGTTCAACGGGATTACGTTTTGCTGGTTTGCCCGGGCTCTCCGGATTCAACAGCCTTCCCGGGGTCCTCGATCACGTGATAAGCCGGGTCGAGCATCGATATGGGCCGGTTGCCGGTCTGGCGGGCCTTCCCGGTGATCCGCAATAGCTGACCGGGCTGGATGTCGGCGCCCCCGTGGCCGGGACGGAACGTGACGGTCATCTCACCGCTGCTGTCGCCGACGACGATTTGTCGGAGGGTCCGCCTGCCTTCGGTGACGTCCTGGACTTGGCTGACCCGTCCTTCGACGGTGGCACGCTGCCCGGAAATCAGGCCCGCCACCATGATCGCCGACGGCGGCCGCTCGGGGTGTTCATAGGCCTCGACATTCTCGTCTTCGCCCTTTGAAACCCACGTTTGGACTTTGTCGACTTCGTGCGAGATCCGTTGCTGGAAGCTGTCGGGATAGGCCTCCTTGATCCGCGATTCCACGTCGTAGGGCACGATCGTCGCCGCGGCGTCCGGGATCAGGCTGACGGCTCGGGCGATCTTGTCCGCGGTGCGGTCATGCAGCAGTCGCCCCAGCAGCGGCGCATATGTTCGTCGTGGCAATAGCACCGTCACGTTGGTGTCCGGATGTTCATCGCGCGCCTTGGCGACCAGCACCTGCGCGGCGCGGTTGATCCGCCGGTCCGGGCAGTCCACGATCCGCAGCGGGGTGTCGAGATCGAAGTGATCCCAACGCTTTCGCAACTGCGCGGCATGGGCCGCGTCAACCATGAAGTGCACCGCGACCAGCTCGTCGGCCCGCAATCCTTTGCCGTACCGCAACGCTTCGATCACCGCGAGGTCAACGGAGTTGACAAAGACAAACACCCGGTGCCGGGCGTACTTCACCAATTCGGGACGGTCAGTGCGGAACATCTCGAGAATGGCGGCCTCGGCCCGATATTCCCGGTTGAGCCGCATCAGCACGAAAACCAGCACGGGAAAGAGAATCACCACCAGCCACGCACCCTCGGTGAACTTCGCCACCGCGAAGATGGCGACCACGACCGTCGACCCGATCCCCGCGGACAGGTTGATCGCCAGCCGGCGTCGCCACCCGGGTTCCCGGTGAGTCAGGTGGTGTTTGGTCATTCCGTAACCGGCCATCGAGAATCCGGTGAACACGCCGATCGCGAAAACCGGGATCAGGGCGTTGACCGAGCCGCGCACCGCCACCAGCAATGCCAGCGACAGCGCGGTGAGCGTGATAATGCCGTTGGAGAACACCAGGCGGTGACCGCGTTTCGTCAGCTGCGTCGGCAGGAAGCGGTCTTCGGCGACAAAACTGGCCAGCGCGGGAAAGCCGTTGAAACTGGTATTGGCACCGGTGAACAAGATTGCGGCGCTGGACGCCTGGACAAGGAAGTAGAGGATGTTGCCGATCCCCCCGTTTCCGAAGACCGCGCGGGCAACCTGCGACAACACCGACGGATATTCAGCGACAAACGGGGTGGCGTGGGTGACGTGGGCAAGATAGGCGACACCGGCCAGCAACAACCCGAGTATGGTGGCCATAGCGGTGAGCACTCGACGTGCGTTGAGGCCCTGCGGCTTTCGGAAGACGTCGACGGTGTTCGAGATCGCCTCAACCCCCGTCAGCGACGAGCCGCCGTTGGCGAACGCGCGCAACAGCACCAAGACCGTCGCGCCCATCACCAACCCGTTACCCGAATGGACCGGCACCGCGCCGGCGATGTGCTCTGGATCGTATGTCGGCAGCCCCCAGAAGATTTCGCGGATGACACCGACCACGATCGTCAGGCCGATCATGATGACGAAGAAGTAGGTTGTCGCCGCGAACGGCCAGCCGGCTTCCCGCAATCCGCGCAGGTTCAGGTAGCAGATGAAGAGCACCACGCCCAGCGTGATGTACAGGTCGTAGGGACCCAATACCGGGATCGCCGACACCACCGCGACCGTGCCCGCCGCCGCCTGCACCGCCACGGTGACCACGTAGTCGATCAACAGCGCCGCGGCGGCGATCTGCGCCACCCGGGGCCCGAAATTATCCCGGGCGACGATGTAGGACCCACCGGCTCGGGTGTAGGCCGTCACGACCTGCCGATACGATGCGGTCACCAACGCCAGAATCAACAAGATGACGCCGGTGATGGGAAGCAACAACGCAAACGCCGCCAACCCCGCACGGGGAACCAGTTCGACCAGGATCTGTTCCGGACCATAGGCGGTCGATGATATTGCGTCCGGCGAAAGCGCCCCGAGCGCAACAGTATTCGACAATTTTTCGGATGACAGTTCCTCGGTGATCAGCGGCTTTCCCAGGAAAACACGCTTGGCTATGTCCCCAATCGACAATGGGATGCGCAGCTTGCCCGCCAGAGTTGTCACGACCACATTCCTTACCCCAGGTTGTCAGCTTAGGAAGTGCTTGGATAACGCCTCCGAAGCATTCTGCCGTTCGCCTCGTTTGCGCGGCAGGCGGCCGGGCTAAGTTAGCCGTCCGACCGCGGCGGCAATGCGCTCGTCAGTAGCGGTCAGCGCAACTCGCACATGCTGCGCACCGCCTGGGCCGTAGAAATCGCCGGGCGCCACCAAGATGCCGCGCGCAGCCAACCACGTGACGCTGTCCCGGCACGGCTCGCCTCGGGTGGCCCATAGATAGAGGCCGGCGTCGGAATAGTCGACAGCAAAACCGGCCGAGCACAGCGCCGGCAACAGGGCGGCCCGCCGCCTCTCGTACCGCCCGCGCTGCAGTTGCTCGTGAGCATCGTCATCCAGGGCGGCCACCATGGCAGCCTGTACCGGCGTCGGCACCATCATCCCGGCGTGTTTGCGCACGGCCAACAGCTCGGCGACTAGACCCGGATCTCCGGCGACGAAGCCGGCCCGGTAACCGGCCAGCGACGAACTCTTCGACAGCGAGTGGATCGCGAGCAGCCCGGCATGGTCGCCGTCGCAGACCGAGGGATGCAGCACCGACAACGGTTCGGCGTCCCAGCCCAAACTCAAGTAGCACTCGTCGGAAGCCAGCACGGCGCCACGGTCGCGCGCCCACCCGATCACCTTGCGCAGGTGGTCGACGCCCAGTACGCGTCCGGTCGGGTTGCTCGGCGAGTTCAGGTAGATCAGCGCGGGGGATTGCGGGCCCAATTGCGTCAGCGAATCCGCGCGCAGCACCTGCGCTCCGGCCAGGCGGACGCCGACGTCATAGGTCGGATACGCCAGCTCCGGCACCACAACCACATCCGCGGGGCCAAGTCCCAGCAAGATCGGCAGCCAGGCAATAAGTTCCTTGCTGCCGATCACCGGCAGCACGGCCGCCTCGGTCAGCCCGGTGATGCCGAAGCGGCGGTCCAGCGCAGCCACCGCCGATTCACGCAGTCGCGCAGTGCCGGCGGTTGCGGGATACCCCGGCGCGGAACCGGCGGCCGCCAGCGCCTGTTGGATCAGCGGTGCGACCGGGTCGACCGGGGTGCCGACGGACAAGTCGACGATCCCGTCGGGATGGGCCCCGGCCAGCGCTTTCGCGTCGGCCAAGGTGTCCCAAGGAAACTCCGGCAGGGACGCCGACACAGCGGGCCGGCGCCCCCCGGGCTCATGCAGCACCGGGCCACTCAGTCGCTTTCGCCCTGCGGCGGCAGATCCTTGACCACTTGCGGGTCGTTCTCGGTCATGCCGACCTTGGCAGCGCCGCCCGGCGATCCCAGCTCAACGAAGAAGTCGGCGTTGATCTGCGTGTACTGGCTCCACTGCTCGGGCACATCGTCTTCGTAGTAGATCGCTTCGACAGGGCAGACCGGCTCACAGGCCCCACAGTCGACGCATTCATCGGGGTGGATGTAGAGCATCCGGGCACCCTCGTAGATGCAGTCGACCGGGCACTCCTCAATGCATGCCTTGTCTTTGATGTCGACGCAAGGCTCTGCGATCGTGTACGTCACGGACGTCTCCTCAACGTGTCCTCTATGCACTGCTCGGTGCGGGCTGCTGTTCGCCTCGCCGCAGGCCCTAAGGGCCCCTATATTGGCAAAGCGTTTCGGTTACTGATACTAGACGTTGCACATACACGTCAACCACTTGGCATGCCCGTCGGATTGCTCATGCTATGCACCTAGTTGCGTGGCGGCGCAGGTGTGCCAATTATGCTGCCCGGGTGGCGCTCCCCCACCCGATCTTGGTGTCGCTGTGCGACCCCCACCTGCTTGCGGGGGAGAAGCGCGCGGTGCGCTGACCACTCCCCGGCCCGCGCCGCCTGCCCGCTAGGTGTACCTGCTGCAGCGCACCAAGGGCCCGCACGGCGAGCGGCTGGGCAAGACCAGTGGGTGGTACACCGGGCTTCATTGAAAGCCAAAGGCGTTCATCAGCTCTCCGGGGTGAACTACGAACGGATCACCGACGACGGCCTGCACATCAGCTTCGGCTCGGACCGGCAACGGCCACAGCTGCTCGCGGTCTACAACGTGGTGCTCTGCGCCGGCCAAGAACCGGTGCGTGATCTGGAGAACGAGCTGCGAAGCAGCGGCATCGACCCGCACATCATCGGCGGGGCGGCCTTCGCCGCCGAATTGCACGCTAAACGCGCCGTCAAACAGGGCACTGAGCTGGCGGCAAGGCTTTAGTCAAGGTCCATTTCAGCCGAAAGCGAACAGCGTCACCATGCCGCTGACGCGAAGATTTCCGCGAACCACGGTGCGCCTCACCGAGCAGCGCCGCGCTGCTGACCTGCACATAGTTACAGTTGGAGCGGGCGTGCCGACTATTATTATGGCGAGGGAAAGAAGTCCGCGGGGCCTGGTAACCTCGACTAAAGACGGCAAACCGCCGGGCAGATGTCGTCGCCGTTTATTGACGGTGCATTAACTGGGGAAGGTGTCCACACATGGTGAGGCTGTCGTTGACCAGATTGGCCGCTGTGGTTGGCGGTGCGGCATTCGCGTTGAGCGCTGGCGCTGGAATCGCATCCGCAGATCCACTCGATCCGATCATCCATACAACCTGCAATTACGGGCAAGTGATAGCTGCGCTCAACGCGACGGATCCGGCAACTGCCGCGCAATTGAACCAATCGCCGATGGCGCAGTCTTACATACGTCAGTTCCTTGCCGCGCCGCCGTCTCGGCGCGCGCAGATGGCCGCGCAGGTCCAGGGCATGCCTGCGGCCGCGCAGTACTTTAACGACATCCAGCAGGTCGCGGTCAGCTGTAACAACTTCTGAGCCGACCGGCGCAGATAGTTCAGTAGCCGCTCAACAACCGGCGCACCCGACCTAAGGTTTCGGCGCCGACGCGGCTACAGATGCGCGACGGGTCGCCGGGCCGATGACCCGACAGCAGCAATACACGTGCGGCGGCATCGGTTTCCAAGGTGGCCGGACCCTCGGAGTCGGCAAACCCCACGGTGGTGTGGTCGGCGCCCGCACTGACGAAGACATCGTCGGTGCCGGGAACTCGCAGCCGAGCCTCAATCCGCTCGCCCGGCTGCAATTGCTTGGCGCCCTTGGCAAGCAGGGGACGTCCCACCGCAACGACGCTATGGGTCGTCATCCAGGGCTGGGGCCAGCCGCGCCTGGGCGGCTGCGTCGTCTCCGGTGATGTCCCAGCCGTGTAAAACGGGCTCTCCACGCATGTGCTCGGCAAACCAGGGCACCTTCATGGTGCGACCCGTCCAGGCGACGTCGGTATCCGCAGGAACCCCGTCGCCCGCCGCGGCGACCGCGTTCAAAGTGACCATCCGGTCGTGCAGCGAGTCCCACAGATCCGTGTCGTTCATGGCGCGCAGCGGGCCCTCACGTTCCTCGAAGCTGCGTGTGCCGACGGGTTCGCCCTCCAGGTGAGCGCCCAGCACCCGGGCGAGCTCCTCGGCATTTCCGGCCTGATGGATCACGATGTCGCGCACCGTCCAGGCTTCACACCACGTACCGGCGTCGGGTCGGCGCTGCTGGACCGCATCCAGAAACGGCTGCCACTCCGGGAATCGATCGTGGTCGATCTGTCGCCGCACGGCGAGGGTATACCCGCCCTCTGTGCGAGCTACGCGGCCAACGGCGCGTAAGTGGTGGTGCGCTGGCGCGCTGGGCGGCCAATCCCCTCAGCGATAGCGACCAGCTCGGCAACGGTCTTGGCCGACCCGTGTTCCGAACCGGCCATCCGCGAGATGGTCTCCTCCATCAGCGTGCCGCCCAGGTCGTTGGCGCCACCGTTGAGCATCACCTGCGTGCGCTCAACACCGAGCTTCACCCAGCTGGTCTGAATGTGGGAGATCCGGCCGTGCAACATGATCCGCGCCAGCGCATGTACCGCCCGGTTGTCGCGATGGGTGGGTCCGGGACGAGCCGCGCCGGCCAGGTACAACGGCGAATTCTGGTGCACGAACGGCAACGGCACGAACTCGGTGAAACCGCCGGTGCGGTCCTGAATTTCGCGCAGCACATTAAGGTGGGCGACCCAGTGCCGTGGACTGTCGACGTGTCCGTACATCATGGTCGACGACGACCGCAGGCCCACCTCGTGTGCGGTGGTCACGATCTCGATCCACATCGAAGTCGGCAACTTGCCCTTGGTGAGCACCCAGCGCACCTCGTCGTCCAGAATCTCCGCGGCGGTGCCGGGGATGGTCCCCAGCCCGGCCTCGCGCAGGCTGATCAGCCACTCACGAATGCTCAACCCGCTCTTGGTGACACCGCTGGCGATCTCCATCGGGGAAAACGCGTGCACGTGCATCGAGGGCACTCGAGCCTTGACGGCGCGCACTAGCTCGGCGTAGCCGGTCACTGGCAGCTCGGGGTCTATCCCGCCCTGCATGCACACCTCGGTGGCACCTTGCACGTGCGCCTCCCACGCACGGTCGGCGACCTCTTCAATGGACAACGAATACGCATCGGCGTCACCCTTGCGTTGTGCGAACGCGCAGAACCGGCAGCCGGTGTAACAGATGTTGGTGAAGTTGATGTTTCGGTTTACCACGAAGGTCACGTCGTCACCAACCACGTCGCGGCGCAAGGAATCCGCCAGCGCGGCAACCGCTTCCAGCGCGGGACCGTCGGCGGTCGCCAACGCCAGATACTCTTCGTCGGTGCAGCCAGCGGGATCGCGTTCGGCCGACCGAAGTGCGGCTAGCACATCGGTATCTATGCGCTCCGGAGCATGCGTGACCAGCTCGTGCACGTGCGCACGGATCGATTCCCAATCACCGAAGGCACTGTCGAGATCGCTGCGGGCTTCGGTGTTGCGGCCCTCGGTGTCGATCGCCGCGTTGAGGTCGACCCGGCCGGACGACTCCACGTCGTCGGGCTCCTGCCAGGGCATGCCCACCGGGTTTACGTCGCGAGCCAGGCCAGTCGCCGGATCGGCCAGCGCCACAACGTGCCCCCGCACCCGCGGGTCGATCCACGCTGAGCCCGCTTGTACGTATTTGGGCTGCGCGGTCAACCGCTGCACCAAGTCGTATCCGGCTTCGGCAGTCACGGCGGCCAGCTCGTCCAAAGCGGGCCAAGGCCGTTCCGGGTTGACATGGTCGGGCGTCAGCGGTGAAACACCGCCCCAGTCATCGACTCCGGCGCCAACCAGCGCCAGGCACTCGTCCCGGGACACCAGATTAGGCGGCGCTTGGATACGCATGCCCGGACCCAGTACCAGCCGCGCAACCGCTACTGTCGCCAGGTAATCCTCGATCCCGGCATCGGGGACAGCGGCCATCGCAGTGTGTTCCTTAGCCCGGAAATTCTGCACGATCACTTCTTGGACATGTCCGAACTCCTTGTGCGACTTGCGAATCGCATGCAAGGTATCGGCACGTTCGGCCAGCGTCTCGCCGATGCCGACCAGCAGACCGGTAGTGAACGGAATGGACAATCGGCCCGCGTCGGTGAGTGCGCGCAGCCGGACTGCCGGATCTTTGTCCGGGCTGCCATAGTGCGCAAGCCCTTTCGTTTCGAACAGCCGCCGCGACGTCGTCTCGAGCATCATGCCCATCGACGGCGCCACCGGCTTGAGCCGCGACATCTCCGACCAGCTCATCACGCCGGGGTTCAAATGCGGCAGCAGCCCGGTTTCCTCCAGGACCCGGATTGCCATCGCACGCACGTAGGACAGCGTGGAGTCGTAGCCTCGTTCGCCGAGCCACTCACGCGCCTCCGGCCAACGATCCTCGGGCCGATCACCGAGGGTGAATAGTGCTTCCTTGCAACCGAGTTCGGCCCCACGGCGGGCAACGTCGAGAATCTCGTCGGGCTCCATATACATACCGGCGCCCTGGGCGCGCAGCTTGCCCGGAACGGTGACAAAGGTGCAGTAGTGGCAGCTGTCGCGGCACAGATGAGTGATCGGGATGAATACCTTGCGCGAATAGGTGATCGGCAACCGGCCGTTGGGCCCGCGCCGCCCGGCCGACTCGAGGCCTGCGTCGCGCACCCGCGCCGCGCTCGCGCAAAGATCGGCGAGGTCCTCGCGGCGTGCGGTCATCGCGACGGCCGCCTCATCGATATTCAGCGCGACGCCGTCTCGAGCCCGACGTAAAACCCTGCGCAGCGCCGACGCACCGGCCTTCGGCGGAACGACGGGGCTGGGCAGAGGGGTGGGATCCTCGCCTGGAGTCAGCGGCACGTTGGTGTAACTTCCCCACGATCGAATTTCATCCGCGTCCCAACATTTGAAACCCTGGGCAACGGTGCCATATGCGCAACACTAGCGCCAGGCCGCCGCCAGGATGCGGTCGACCATCCCAGCGTAAACATGGCACAGCGATAAAGCGTCAGACGTGGTGGCCGCGCCGCCACAACACCCACACCGGCGGCGTGACCCCCAGCACGATCAACAGCAGAGCTCCATAGGCCATCAGGCCTCGACCCCCCAAGATGACGTCGTCGCCGGGACCGCCCATGCTGGTCGCCGCAACCGTGAGGAGCCACGTCCACAACGGCAACGCGGCCACCCGCGCCGACCTGGTCCATCGCCCAGCAGCCCATACCAGGGCGGCGTTGAGCAATCCACTGATCAATCCACTGATGGGAAACGGAACCGAGCCGATATAGAAAGGCAGCAGCAGAGCCCCGGCTAGTGCAGATAGAACGCCGTCGACAGCCAACAGCGCCAAGACTACGAAACGAATCGCGGGATCTGTCGCGCCGCTGTCTTCGACGTACGCGGCGCATGGCTTGGTTTCGGTCAGGTCGGAACGCTGTCGACTTGCGAGAGTATCGAGCTGATAACCCACTGCAGGCTGTCCAGTCGGTCCTGCCAGTGCTGCAGGTTGGGGTCCAGGTCGGGGTCCATGCGAATTCCTTCCGTGGCTGCCTGTTCGGCAGCCTACCGCGTTACGGCCCAGTGAAACCAAGTCCTGCAAGCAGATCTGTTTCCCAGCCGCGCTCATCGCGATTCCCCGCGACGCCTGTGGCCAGAACATAGTGCTCTTGCCCGAGGATCGGCAGCGCTATGTTGTTCGACAGGGCGCAGGCCCGGCCGGTCGGTCCGACGACTACTTGGGTGGCGTGCGCGGCGAGCGCCGCCGTCTTGGCAGCGCACGCATCCGGGGCGGCCTCCACGACGGCGTCGATGTCCTCGTCTGAATATCCGAAGTTGAACTCTTCCGGCGGGGGGATCACCCACTCGGGCCGCAAATCTTCGCGACCCAGCGCGCGCCAACCCGCCTCGAATGCGCTTGCGGCCAAGACTGACCAGTAGAACTTCGGTACCGTCCATGGCTCGCCGGGATAGTCGCAGGTGCCGGCCGCAGCCACCGCGGCCGTTGTGACGGTGTAGGTGTGGACGTGGTCGGGGTGGCCATAGCCGCCGTTGGGGTCGTAGGTCACGACGACGTGTGGGCGCTGCTGGCGAATGATGGCAACCAGCGCCCCGACCGCCTCGCCTTCGTCGGCGTCGATGAACCTCTGGCGACGCCGCTTCGCATTGCCGCGCATACCCGAGTCGCGCCAGTGACCCGCGCCGCCGAGATAGATGGGTGCGCTGACGCCCAGCGCATGCAATGCCGCGGTGAGCTCGCCGATTCGGTAGCCACCGAGTTGGTCTGCGCGATCGACGGCGAGCTCGGCCCACTGCTCGCCAATGACCTCGCCCTCCTCGCCGAGCGTGCAGGTTACGACACGCACCTGTGCCCCGCGAGCGGTGTAGTGGGCGATGGTGGCGCCGTTGCTGAGGCTCTCGTCGTCGGGATGTGCGTGGACGAACAGCAGCCGCGGAGTCTCAGGCATGGACGCACCCTACCCGCCGTGCCGACCGCGTCGATAGTCAGCATTAGTAGTCGATATCGTTTCTTATCTTTGCGTCGTACCGTTGCTTCACCAGGTCGCGGCAAATAGGAACGCCAACGGCTACTATCGAGAAATGCCGCAGCTCAACCAAACAACCCCGACCGGCAGCAGGAGCCGCCGGCGAGGCGAGGTCCTCGAACGTGCGCTCTACGAGGCCACGTTGGCCGAACTGGCTGAAGTCGGATACGGCGGGCTGACGATGGAAGGGATCGCAGCGCGCGCCCACACCGGCAAGGCGGCGCTGTACCGGCGCTGGGCGAGCAAGCATGACCTGGTGCACGCCGCTCTGGTTTTCGCTCTGCCGCGGTTGCCCGAGCCGCGCTCTGGCCGGTCGGCCAGAGAGAATCTGCTGACGGTGTTCATCGCCCACCGTGACGTCCTGGCCGGAAAGACTGCCTTCCCCGGCCTGGACATCATCGGCCAGCTCATCCACGAACCCGAGCTGCGTGCCATCTTCGCCGACGCCGTGGTGGGCCCGCGCCTGAAAATCGTCGATTCGATCCTGCGAGCCGCCGTCGAGGACGGCGACATCGACCCGGCCACGCTCACCCCGCTAACCGCGCGAATCGGACCGGCTTTGATCAACCAGCACTTCCTGCTCACCGGAGAACCGCCGAACCGACGGGAGCTGGCGCTCATAGTCGACACCGTGATCCCGCCACGAGCACCGGCGTTGCGCGCCGACTAAGGGCTGGCCTTACGGCCCAGTTTTGATCCATTGGCCGGCGTCGCCCACGATGCCGACCGGAACCGCACCCGACAGGCTGACGTTCTGCACGCTCGGGCCGGCCGCGACGATGGTGGTGTCCTGCAAGATCGGCAATACGGTCGACATGTTCCATAGTCGCGGTTCGACCGCAGTGATCACGTCGTTGATGTTCTTGGTGCCGTTGAGGGCGGCATCGATATTCGACTGGATACTGCGATCGCAGATTCCGGTGAGGTTGGACGGCGCTTGCACCAGCGCCCCGGGGTCGGGCGGGCGACTGGGCGGCGCGGGCGTTGGCGTCACAGAGGTGGTGCCGGGCCCGGCAGGCGGCGACGCAGCGGCGGGTGTGGTCGTCGGTGCATTGGAGGTCGACACCTGCGTCGACTGCAGTGCCGGGCAGCCGTAGCGCGAGGCCAGCAGCGTCGCCAGATTTCCGCCGGCCTGATGCCAGCCGACAATGGCGTCCACCTGGTTGTTGTTCAGCGCGTCGCGATACAGCGTCACCGGGTCCAGCGCCAGCACGGTCGCGGCGATGCCGACGTTGCGCAACTGGTCGGCGGCCGTGTTGGCCACTGCGACCGAGGTCGGGTCATTCGCCGCCACTCCGATGACAAGCGACAGCTGTTGGCCGTCCTTGCTGATCCGGCCGCGGATGACTTCTGGCGGCCCGGTACTCGCCGGTGTCGGCGCCGGGGGCGCCGGCGAAGCCGACGTGTTGCTCTCGACCTGGAATCCGGATGCAGTGAACAACCCCAGCGCCGCTGCGGTGGTCATCGCGGGTGGCGCGGTCGGCTCATAGCCCGGGTCGCTCGGCGAACGGATCTGGGCCTGGTCCAGCGTGACGGTGTTGTCGCTGCCCGCGCCCACAGCCGCAAGCAGGTCAACATCGAGCAACCCCAGTATCGCCTTGCGGACCTGCGTGTCGGCCAGCTTGGGTTCGTTTGCGCGCAGCGTGAGCTGCATGACCCGGGGTGTCACGATCCGGGCGGTCCGCACATCGGGGATGGCGGACAGCTGCGCGAAGGCCGTCGAACCGCCGTGGACTTGGGCCACCTGGGTATCGCCGTTGCGCACCGAATCGGCCAGCGCAGCCGGGGCGCCGGCACGCCGGAAGAGGATGAGCGCGGGTTTGGCCGGCGGCCCCCAGAAGCGGTCGTTGCGGGCTATCAGGATTTCGTCGCGCTGCGGGTCGATGGTCTCCACCCGGAACTGCCCGCCGGTGACCGATAGCGCCCGGGCCAGCCCTGCCGCGAAACCGCCCGGCACGTCCTTGACGATGTGCGCCGGCAGGATGTTGCTGAACAACTCCTTCCAGGCCGGATACGACTGGGCAAAGGTGACGACGGCCTGCTTACCGCCCTCGAGCGACTGCACACCGGTGATCAGGTCGTATCCAGCCGGATCGACTACCCCCGGCTGGCTGACCATCTGCCGCCACAGGTACCAGAAGTCATCCGCTGCGATCGGGGCATTGTCGGTCCACTGGGCCTCGGGGCGGATCTTGTAGGTCACCGTGAACGGGTTCTGGTTGGTCACCTCGGCGGACACCAACAGCGTCGGATCCATCTCCCAGCGGGAACCAGTCGGCGAACCGGGATCGGGGACCGGCCGGAACGCGCTGGGCAACACCAGCGCGCTGATCGCCGCGTTCACCGGCGATAGATCGGACAGCAGATGTGGGTTGAACCCGGCACCGATCGAATCGATGCCCATGATGATCTGGGTAACCCGCGGCGGCGGCGGCGGTGAGCTGTGCGGCGTATTGGTGCTTTGCGGCGCCGGCGGAGGATTGACCGTACACGCCGCCAGCGCCAATCCGACCAGCGAGACCACGACGCCGATCGTCATCAACATGCGGCGGGCTCGTCTCGGCACGCCCATCAGGGTATCGAGCACCAGCCCGGCAACCCGGCCAACCACGCGGGGCTAACCCCGGGCCTTGGCCCGCGCCCGGCTGCGGGCCCGGGCGGTGGCGTCCAGCTCAACCTTGCGGACCCGCACGATCTCCGGAGTCACCTCAACGCATTCGTCGGGCGAGCAGAACTCCATGGCCCGTTCCAGGTCGAGCTCGAGCGGCTTGGCCAATGTCTCGATGACATCGGCGGTCGACGACCGCATGTTGGTGAGCTTCTTCTCGCGGGTGACATTGATATCGAGATCCTCCGGGCGCGGGTTGATTCCGACGACCATGCCCTCGTAGGTGTCCTGGCCGGGCTCGACGAAGAACTGGCCCCGATCGGCGAGCTGGAGCAACGCGAACGGCGTGATGGTGCCGGACCGGTCGGATACCAGCGATCCGGTGTGCCGGGCCCGGATCTCCCCCGCCCACGGCCTATATCCGTCGAACACCGCATGCCCGACGCCGGTGCCGCGGGTCTCGGTGAGGAAGTCGGTGCGCCATCCGATCAGGCCGCGGCTGGGAACCACAAAATCCATTCGCACCCAGCCGGTGGTGTGGTTGGCCATCTCGACCATGCGCCCCTTGCGGGCGGCCATCAATTGCGTGACCGCGCCGACGTACTCCTCCGGGCAGTCGACGGTCATCGCCTCAAACGGCTCGCACAGCTTGCCGTCGATGGTCTTGGTCACCACCTGCGGCTTGCCCACGGTCAGTTCGAAGCCCTCCCGGCGCATCTGCTCGACCAGCACGGCCAGCGCCAGCTCGCCGCGGCCCTGCACCTCCCAGGCGTCGGGCGCGTCGATGTCCACGACGCGGATCGACACGTTGCCGACGAGTTCAGCGTCCAGCCGGTTGCGGACCATTCGCGCGGTGAGCTTGCCACCGGACACCTTGCCGGCCAACGGCGAGGTGTTGGTGCCGATGGTTACCGAGATCGCCGGCTCGTCGACGGTAATCCTCGGCAGCGCAACGGGATTCGCCAGATCGGCCAGCGTGTCACCGATCATGATGTCCGGCAGGCCGGCGACGGCGACGATATCGCCCGCGACGGCCTCGTCCGTCGGGGTGCGTTCCACGCCTTCGGTGGCCAATAATTCGGTGATCTTGGCCGTCGCAGTGGTTTCCTGGCCGTCCACTTCGCGTATCCACGCGACCTGCTGGCCCTTGCGGATGCGTCCGTTGTAGATGCGGATCAGCGCGAGCCGGCCCAAAAAGGTCGACGCGTCCAGGTTGGTGACCAGAGCTTGCAGCGGCGCGTCCGGGTCGCCTTTCGGAGGCGGCACGTATTTTTCGAGGATCTCGAACAGCGGATCCAGGTTGGTGCCGTCGGGAACGTGACCGTCGGGCGGTTGTGTGGTGCTGACCACCCCGGCACGCCCGGACGCGTACAGCGTCGGTAGGCCCAGCGCGTGCTCGGCGGCCGCGGCCGCTTCGTCATCGAGGTCTGACGCGACGTCGAGCAGCAAGTCGTGGCTGGCCTCCACCACCTCGGCGATGCGCGCGTCGGGCCGGTCCGTTTTGTTGACCACGAGAATCACCGGCAGATGGGCGGCCAGCGCCTTGCGCAACACAAACCGGGTCTGCGGCAGTGGGCCTTCGGACGCGTCGACCAGCAGCAGCACCCCGTCCACCATGGACAGTCCGCGCTCCACTTCGCCGCCGAAGTCCGCGTGCCCAGGCGTGTCGATCACATTAATCACCGTCACGGTCCCGTCGCTGTGATGGCGGTGCACTGCGGTGTTCTTGGCCAGGATGGTGATGCCCTTTTCCCGTTCCAGGTCACCCGTGTCCATCACGCGTTCCTGTACTTCACCGCGCTCGTGCAGCGCGCCGGACTGCCGCAACATCGCGTCGACCAGCGTGGTCTTGCCGTGGTCGACGTGGGCGACGATGGCGACATTGCGAAATGGCACGTCGGTGATTGTGGCAGCGGGGGCCTCGGATAGCGAACTGGGCCTTTAAAGACCAAGGATGCGTGTGCGGCTTTACCAACCGCGGCGACGCGGCGCCGAACCGATCAATTGGTGCTTGTCCGCCACGTCGCGGCTGCGGTACACGATGTAGGGCCGGAACAGGTAGGCAATCGGCGCGCTGAACGCGTGCACCAGCCGGGTAAACGGCCACAGGGCGAACAACATGAGCGCGATCAGCACGTGTACCTGGTAATAGAACGCCGCGTGCGCCATCAGATCGCCCCGCGAATCGAGGATCCAGATCGACCGGAACCAGACCGACACTTTTTGCCGGTAGTCGTGCAGCTCGCCGAAGTGTGTGGCGGCCGTCAGGGTGCAGCACAAACCCGCCACAACGGCGCACACCAGCACCAGGTACATCAGCTTGTCGTTGCGGGTGGTGGCCAAAAACACCGGTCCGTGTGTGCGCCGCCGATAGATCAGCAACCCGATACCGATCAGGGTGGCAAAACCGGCGGGCACGCCAAGGAGCAGCGCCTGCAGGTGATAGAGGTGGTCGCTCATCCCGAGCGCCCGGGTCCAGGATTCCGGAACGAACAGGCCCATGATGTGGCCCATGATGACCATCAGACTGCCGAAATGGAACATCGGACTGCCGATCGACAGCAACTTCGACTCGTAGATCTGCGACGAACGGGTGGTCCAGCCGAACTTGTCATAGCGATACCGCCACCAGGTACCCATGGCCGCGATCGCCAGCACGACGTAGGGCACGTCGTCCCAGAAGATCTCGGCTAGGTTCATGTCGGCCAAAATCAATCTCCGTCGGTGCGCTTGGGCGGTACGGTCAAGGTAAACGGTTGCAGCCCAACGGCTTCCGCGGGCGTCCGGCCTTCGCCAGCCGCTCGGCCCGGCGCACCTCCTGGTCGGTTGCAGCCGGCAGAGTCTCGCAGACCGCTGCAATGGTGTGCTCGTACGGCGACTTGGCGTCTGCCAACGCGGCCCGCAAGACGTCGATCGGGACCCGGTGCTCGGTCAGTAGCCGGCGCCCGACCTCGGGGTTGACGGTGGCGGCGAATTCGAGCACGACGGGCAAGTGATCTGGCGCCTCGGCGCGCGGCGGCTCGACACCCGCGTCGCGGTAGGCAGAGGCGAACACCAGCATTTCCCGGCCGCGGTTGCGGGTGTCCCCGGCGGTCCAGTACGTCAGGTACATCGTGGCGCGCCGCCGCATGTCGAAGGTCTCGACGTAGTCCGTCGCGGCGGCCATCGGCTCGCGGGCACGCAGCGTCACGACCGTCTCTGAAAGCAGCGCTTCCGCGGGCCCGCTGATATGACTCAACATCTCATCGACGGTGTCCAGCCGCTCGGCCAGCCCGTCATCCGGATAGGCCAACAGGAGCGAAGCCGACTGCCACACCAACCGGTCCTGCATGGTGTTCGACCGCTCCCGCACTTTGGGCAGCAACTTCATCGTCTACCAGTCCTGGTTGCCGACGCCATTACGTGACTCCGGGAACAGACCCGGGGGCGTGCCGGTGCCATCCCAGTTGAGCAGGTTCACCCTGCCGCGGCGGTGCCCACCGTGCCCACCGGCAGCCACGGTTGCACCCAGCTGGCGTTGTTGCAGGGCATGGAACGTCTCCACGGCAACCGGCACCGGAGCGCCGCTGCCCTCGCCGAACGGACCGGTTTCGTACATGCCCGGCCCGCCTTCGAACGATAACGAGCACCCCATCTCTTCGGCCATCGCCGCCGCCGGCAGATCTGCCACATACGCAGTCGGAATGACATAGCGCTCTTCGTATTTCGCCACAGCCAGCCGGGTCGTTGGGCACGATCTCCGGCGACCCGGCGAGGTTGTCGTCCCAGTTCGACCCCCACTCCACCTTCATCGGCTTACCGGTGATCTGGCTGCGGGGCTGGGCAACCGGGAAGGTGTCACCGGCCGGAGCCGAAGTCAGGTTTTCGTAGTCGTAGGTCCACGGCTCGTAGTAGTCGGCCATGGTGGGCAACCTGGGATTGGCGAAAATTCGCAGCAGCTTTTGGATTCGGCCACCGTCGCGTAGCCGGAGCCGACCTTTCTTGTCGCGCACCCATCCCCCGCGCCACCGATCCTGGTCCTCGTAAGTGCGCGGATAGCCCACGCCTGGACGGGTTTCGACGGACGGTGTAGCCCTTGACGGTGATCCCGAACTTGTCGATGAGCGGTCCCAGGGTCACCCACTTGTCGTAGATCGCGACGTAGTCACGCTCCACAACGGTGAGCTTGCTCATTGTCCTGCCCGGTACCGGCACCTGATCGGTATGCAGCCAATCCCGTTCGGTGCCATCCGGATACGCCATCGCATCCGGGGAGTCATGTAGCAGCGCCGTCAGCACGACATCGCTACGTGTACCAAGATGGCGCTTGGCCATCCCGCTGAAAGCACGCGCGATCGTGGCGAATGCGTCGAAATCCGAACGGGTTTCCCACGGCGGGTCGATCGCCGGACTGAACGCGTGCACGTACGGGTGCATGTCGGTGCTGGACAAGTCGTTCTTTTCGTACCAGGTCGCGGCTGGCAATACCACGTCGGACACCAGCGTCGTCGATGTCATCCGGAAGTCGATCGACATCATTAAGTCGAGCTTGCCCTCGGGGATCTCGCTGTCCCAGGCCACATCGTTGGGTCGCACGCCGTCGGCCGGGGGTTCTCCCTGCACGTTGGAGTCCGTGCCCAGCAGATGCTTCAGGAAGTACTCGCCGCCCTTGCCGGACGAGCCGATCAAGTTGGACCGCCAGACCGTGAGCACCCGCGGCCAGTTGACGGGGTTGTCGGGATCAGTGATCGCGAGCTTGAGCTTGCGCTGGGCGAGTTGTTCGGTGACGTACTCGGCGACATCGCGTCCAGCGGTGTGCGCCTCATCGGCGACGTCCAGACTGGACCGGTCAAACTGCGGATAGAACGGGCTCCAGCCCATCGCCGTCGCCGACGCAAGCAGGTCCATCGTGTGCTTGTCGTTGAACCTGCCGCGGCCCACCGGGCTGGCCAGCTTGTCTGCCCCGTAGGTGTCGTAGCGCCACTGGTCGGTGTGCGCATACCAGTACGAGGCGCCGGGCACCTGCCGCGGCGGCCGCGACCAGTCGGTGGCAGTGGCCATGGTCTGCCACCCGGATAGCGGACGCACCTTCTCCTGACCGACGTAGTGAGCCCATCCGCCGCCATTGCGTCCCATCGACCCGGTCAACAGCAATAGCGCCAACACTGAGCGGTAGATGACGTCGCTGTGGAACCAGTGGCAGATGCCACCGCCCATGATGACCATGGATCGCCCGCCGGATTCCTCGGCGTTGCGGGCGAATTCCTTGGCGACGCGGATGGCCTGCGCGGCCGGGACCCCGGTGATCGGTTCCTGCCAGGCCGGGGTGTTCTGCTGGGAGGGATCGTCATAACCGGTGGGCCATTCGCCGGGTAGTCCCTCGCGCTGGACCGCGTAATGGGCCAGCATCAGGTCGAACACCGTGCACACCAAATGCTTGCCGACCAGGCGCACCGGCACGCCACGCCGCACGGTCTCACCGTGGCCGTCGATCGTGTCAAAGCTGGGCAGCTCAACCAGCTCGGCGCCGTGATCGCCGTCGGCGCGCTCCACGCTCATTGCCGGTATCACCGGACCCAGGTCAAGGTTCCACTTTCCGACGCCATCCTCGCCGAAGCGGAATCCTAGTGAGCCGTGTGGCACGACGACGCGGTCGGTGACCTCGTCCACCAGCGCAGGTTTGAACGCTGAGTTTTCGACTTCCTCGCCGATATCGGCTGCGGTCAAGAACTTTCCGGGCACCAACGAGTCGCCGCGCTTTTCCAGCTTGATCAGGAACGGCAGGTCGGTGTAGCGGCGGGCATAGTCGACGAAGAACGGAACCTGTTTGCGCACATAGCATTCCGAAGAATCACATGGCCCATTGCCATGGCCAGCGCGGCGTCGGTACCGGCGGCGCAGCGCATCCACTCGTCGGCGAACTTGGTGTTGTCGGCGTAATCGGGGCTGACGACCACAACCTTGGTGCCGCGGTAGCGAGCCTCCGCCATCCAGTGCGCGTCGGGGGTCCGGGTGATCGGGACGTTGGAGCCCCACATGACCAAATACGAAGCGTCCCACCAGTCCCCGGATTCGGGCACATCGGTCTGGTCACCGAACACCTGTGGCGAGGCCACCGGCAGGTCGGCATACCAGTCGTAGAACGATGTCATCACGCCGCCGATCAGCTCAATGAATCGAGAGCCCGCGGCATGGCTGACCATCGACATCGCCGGGATCGGCGTGAAGCCGGCGACCCGGTCCGGGCCGTATGTCTTGATGGTGTGCACATGGGCCGCGGCGATCATCTCGCTGGCCTCGGCCCAGGTCACCCGAACCAGCCCGCCCTTACCCCGGGCCTGTTGATAACGGCGACGGCGCTCAGGATCGGCCTGGATGTCGGCCCACGCCAGTACCGGGTCGCCCAGGCGGGCTTTGGCGTCGCGGAACATCTCAACCAGCACGCCCCGGGCATACGGATAACGCACCCGGGTGGGCGAGTAGCTGTACCAGGAGAACGACGCACCACGGGGACAACCACGCGGCTCGTATTCGGGCCGGTCCGGACCCACCGACGGATAGTCGGTCTGCTGGGTCTCCCAAGTGATGATCCCGTCTTTGACGTAGATCTTCCACGAGCACGATCCGGTGCAGTTGACCCGGTGTGTGGACCGGACCACCTTGTCGTGGCTCCACCGGTCGCGGTAGAACACGTCACCTTCGCGGCCGCCGCGCCGGGTCACGGTACGCAGATCGGCCGAGAACTCGCCTGGTGTGAAGAAGCGCCCGCTACGCTCCAGCAGCTCCTCGAGCGTTCCACCGATGTGAGGTGTGACAGTCAAGAAATAAACCCCCTGCTCGGTAGCGTCGCGCCTCGTCGCCGGGCCGTGGGCGTTCGACCCCATTTGCGTTGTGTTCGAGAGTTGTCGGCCGTACGGCGATCAGCCCGTTGATCCGCCTGCGCGATCCGACCAGTCCAGGCGTGACCATCAGCTCCTGCGGCCTGCGCGCTGCGCGGCAATCGGCCACCAGCATAGGTCCCGGGCGCCGGGTCTACCACACTCGCCACGCGCAGCCTGTTAGCAGAAAACGGTGCCATCAGTGTCGGGTTTCTGCACGCAGATATGCCAGCCTCCGACGTGGAAGCTGTGACCCCCCAGGGCATCCGCGGAACCATTGGGATCGCTACCGGCATGCAAATCCAGGTTATGGTTTTGTGACGTTGTTATATACAAGTTTGACTGTAGTAACCTTCAGCGGGCCTGTATGTTGGCTGGGTAAGCACTGTGGACTTGTCAGGAACGCGCTTAAAGGGCTCGAGTCAAATCTCCCAGCCAGCCGCGATCGGCAGGCACCCAGTCGACGTCGTGCAGTTCGTCCGCCGTGACCCAGCGCAGCGCCTGGTGGTCACGCGCGTGCGGTTCACCGCGAATCAGCCGCACGCGATACGCCCGCAGCGTGGTCGTGCCATTCAGCGGAATATCGTCGCCGATGCGGTCACCCACCGCGACGTCGCCAATCCCTAAGCCCAGCTCCTCGGCCAACTCACGGGCCAGTGCGTCGCGTTCGGATTCGCCCGGCGCGACCTTACCGCCGGGCAGTTCCCAGCGGCCGGCCAACTCCGGCGGCCGCGCACGTTGCGCCACCAACACTGTTGAGCCGGAGATGACCGCCCCGGCGACAACGATCTGGGTCGGCATGGCCAGTGACGGTATACCGTCGGGGTATGGCTGTGTTATTTCACGCCGAACGCTGTGCATGAGCTGCGGAAACACTGCTGGGGTTCTAACGCTGTGGCGTCTGTTAAACGTAAGTAACCGCATGCGCTCTATCTCGTGCGCACTGATTCATCTGAATCACCCGACGTTGCCCGCTGCAATCACACGCTGCGTGCACGTTCTGACCCGGCAGCGTCGATCTGAGCGCTGGGAATGACGCGCTGACGGGCGCGACGTGCGGCATATGCCGCACCACAAGATCATCCACCTGAGTCCGCATGCTCCACAACTCGCGTACCGTCGCCGTCGTGGCAGACGAACCCCTGACCATCATGATGGTGCCGAGGTCTCCGCAGTTTCCAATCCTGCCGGGGGCACAATCTGAACAGCACAAACACAAGTCCGTGCAAGGTACGTGCAATATAGGGCGTGGCTCCAACCCGATAGGAGTCACCATGCCAACCAGCCCCCTCACCCATCTCCTAGAAGCCCACACAAACCTCGCCGCGGCCCTCATCGCGGCCCGCTGATGAGGCCGACGAAATGACCGCCCGCGGCGACGAGGCGTGACAGGATGACCGGCGTGGACATCCTGTTGATGCGGCTCGCGCGCCACATCCGCGACCGCTACGGCGACCGGCTACTATCCGAGCCCGGTGACGATGTCCGCATCTATCGGACCGCATCAATGACGCTGTGCTGTCGCGGTTTCGGCCCCGACGACCGAAACGACCCGGTGACCGTGCCGATCGAGACCGCCGCCGCCACACTGTCCTCGACACCCTCGGAGATCGTCGACGTCGCCCAGTCCGACAAAATCACAGACCCAGACAACCCTGGCGTCGTGCTGGTCACTGACGGGTGGCGTTTGCACGTGCAGCGCTCATGGCTGGATGCGGTGGCCGACGAGTAACCACACCACCCCAACCACGAACGGCCCGTCACTTCGGTGGCGGGCCTTTCCACTATCGAGCAGTTCGGCCGTTTCCGTGTTTGTGGGACTACAGATGGATTCGCGAAGGCGTTAGCTATGGCTAGCATGGCCGGGGCGTAACCTGCACAGATATGCGGGGATACGTGCAATGAAGAGTGTTGATGATGGCTGATCGACGCGGCATGAGGGGCAGTCGCCTCGGAGCCGTGAGCTACGAGACCGACCGCAACGACAACCTGGCGCCGCGTCAAATCGCACGGTACCGCACCGAGAACGACGAGGAGTTCGAGGTCCCCTTCGCCGATGACGCTGATATCCCCGGCACCTGGGAGTGCCGCAACGGCATGGAGGGCAGGCTGATCGAGGGTGGTGAGCTGGCCGAACCCAAGAAGGTCAAGGTGCCGCGCACACCCTGGGACATGCTGCGGGAACGCCGCTCGATCAAGCAACTCGAGGAACTGCTCCAGGAACGCCTCGAGATCATCAAGTCACGCCGCGGCAGGTAGATCGAACTGCCACCGGCAGTTGTGAGCGGAACCAGCTCGGCCCAGTCCGCGTCTGAATAGTTGATCGGGCCGCCCTGCTCTCCTCGGGGACAGCCCGTCACCGCGGTGGAGGGGCGACCCATTCCTCGGCGTCTCCCTTCGCCTCGTCGACGGTGCCATAGTTGCCGTGGTAGACGTGCCAGTACAAGTCATCCTCCCCGACCTCCCGAACCACCAGAATCCACGGGAGTTCTTGGATCGCCGCCTCGTCGGGGTCATAGAAGATGCGGCATTCGCGCTTGTCGCTGAGCGCTTTGTAGCGCTCGAACGGATAGATGGCGCTCTCGTCGACTGTTTCCCATTGCAGCATGGTTTATCCATGATCCCGCGCGCGGCGACACGGTGGAAAACCGGCCCCGGCGCCCGATGCATCAAACCACCGGGGCCGGCCCACCCTCACCCGGCGCGGCTGGGACCATCCCCTACTAGCTGCCTGGGCAAGCACAACGTGGAACTACTGGTACTACGCGGAAAAGCTGCGGTACCTTCCCCGGTGTGGCGTAACGCCAATTGCCGACGTAGGCGTGAGCCCGCCCTCCACACAACGGTTTCGACAGTCCGTCGGCCCACTGCAACGGAAGGTCGCGTTCGAAGTGCCTGGGGTCACCATCGAGCCGTCGCTAGCCTGGTTGCTTCAACCTCTTGCGGTGGAGACCTTTCTTGACGAGATATGGGGGGCAACGCACTACCACGTCAAGCGCTGCTGCGCGGGCTACTTCGATAGCCTGCTGCAGGCGTCGTCGGCGGTTGAGGAACTCTTGGAGCTTTTCGCCGGGAGCCATCGACGGTGCACCTGATGAGGGGAAAAGACAGGAAGACAGGCTCCGACAGCTACCGACTTGTTGATGGCAGCCTCGACCTTGTCCGCATCCGCAACGACCTTGCCGATGGCTACACGATCGTTTTGGGCGGCGTCGAGCGCTACGTGCGCGCGATTGCGTCGTTGGCCCACTCCATCGAGGTCGAGCTGAACTTCCCGATACAGGTCAACGCCTACATCACCGCGCCC
>CAVYAU010000024.1:0-93153 GCA_963766535.1 uncultured Actinomycetota bacterium
CTGGCAGCGACCTTCCCGCAGGTCGGCCAGGACCTGCGCAACCGCTACCGGGTGGTGCTGCTCGACGAGTACCAAGACACCGGGCACGCCCAGCGCGTCGCGTTGTCGTCACTGTTCGGCGGTGGCGCTGACGACGGGTTGGCGCTGACGGCCGTGGGCGATCCGATCCAGTCGATCTACGGCTGGCGCGGCGCCTCGGCGACCAACCTGCCGCGGTTTACCCGGACTTCCCGCGATCCGACGGCTCGCCCGCGCCGGTCCTGGAGCTGCGGCCCAGCTGGCGCAACCCGCCGCGGGCCCTACACGTCGCCAACGCCATATCGGCGCAGGCGCGGCGACGATCGGTCGGTGCACGCGCTGCGCTCGCGCCCGGCGCCCCGCCCGGCACCGTCCGTGCGCGTTGCTTTCCGATGTGCGGGCCGAACGCGAATGGATCGCCGACCATCTGTACGGGCATTACCGGCAGGCCCACGCCGACGGCGTCAGCCCGCCCACCGCCGCGGTACTGGTCCGCCGCAACGCTGACGCCGCACCCGTCGCCGATGCCCTTCGCGCGCGCGGGATCCCGGTCGAGGTCGTCGGGCTGGCCGGCTTGCTATCCGTCCCCGAGGTCGCCGACGTGGTGGCCATGCTGCGGCTGGTAGCGGACCCGACGGCCGGCGCGGCGGCGATGCGGGTGCTGGCCGGTCCGCGATGGCGGCTCGGTGGTCGCGATATCGCCGCGCTGTGGCGGCGCGCGCTGGCACTGGGCGGGCGACGCCTCCGCGAGGCGCCCTCGCCCGAGTCGATCGCGATGGCGGCCGGTCCCGACACCGACACCGCTGCCTGGCCGACGCGATCGCCGATCCCGGCCCGGCCGGCTCGTATTCGGTTGCGGGATATCAGCGCATCACCGCGCTGGCCGCCGAACTAAGCGCGCTGCGCGGCCACCTCGGTCATTCCCTGCCCGACCTGGTCGCCGAGGTGCGCCGCGTGCTGGGCGTCGACTGCGAAGTCCGGGCCGCGGCAGGGGTCTCCGCAGCCTGGGCCGGCGCCGAGCACCTCGACGCTTTCGCCGACGTCGTCGCCGGCTACGCCGAACGAACAAACGCCACGACCAGCGCGACGGACACGTCCGCGCGGCATCGGTGGTGGGCCTGCTGGACTACTTGGACGCGGCCGAGGTGGTCGAGAACGGCTTGCCGCCCGCCCGTTGGCGGTCGCCCGGGACCGGGTCCAGGTGCTCACGGTGCACTCCGCAAAGGGCTTGGAGTGGCAGGTGGTGGCGGTGGCACACCTGTCGGGCGGAATGTTTCCGTCGACGGCGTCGCGGAGCAGCTGGCTCACCGATGCCGCCGAGCTGCCGCCGCTGCTGCGCGGCGACCGCGCGTCGGCGGGCGCACTGGGCATCCCGGTGCTGGACACCTCGGACGTCACCAATCGAAAGCAGCTGTCGGACAAGATCTCCGAGCATCGCCGCCAGCTCGACCAGCGGCGCGTCGACGAGGAGCGCCGACTGTTGTACGTGGGCATCACGCGGGCCGAGGACACCCTGCTGGTGTCCGGCCATCACTGGGGTTCCACCGGGATCAAACCGCGCGGCCCGTCGGATTTCCTGTGCGAACTCAAGGACGTCATCGACCGTTCGGCCGCGGCCGGCGATCCCTGCGGGGTGGTGGAACAGTGGGCGGCTACACCCGCCGACGGTGAACGAAACCCACTGCGCGACAACGTTGTCGAAGCGATGTGGCCCGCCGATCCGTTGGCTGCGCGCCGCGGCGACGTCGAACGCGGGGCGGCGCTGGTGATCAGGCGATGTCGGCCGACACGGCCCAGGCTAGCGCCGACATCGACGGCTGGGTCGCCGACGTCGATGCGTTACTGGCCGAGCGTGCACGGTGCCGCTGGGGGCCCGCGGGGGACCGCCTGCCCGCACCCTGCCCAGCCAGTTGTCGGTCAGCGGTCTGGTGGACCTGGCGCGCGACCCGGCCGGCGCGGCGCAGCGGCTGACGCATCGGCTGCCGACCCGTCCGGACCCGCATGCGTTGCTGGGCAACGCCTTTCATGCCTGGGTCCAGCAGTTCTACGGTGCCGAGTGGCTGTTCGATCTCGGCGACCTGCCGGGCGCGGCGGACTCCGACGTTGGCGACACCCAGGAATTGGCCGCGTTGCAGGCGGCATTCGCCGGATCGCCGTGGGCGGCCCGCACACCCGTGGCCGTCGAGGTGCCGTTCGAGATGCCGATCGGCGATACCGTGGTGCGCGGCCGCATTGACGCGGTGTTCGCCGACCCCGATGGCGGCGCGACCGTGGTGGACTGGAAGACCGGTGAGCCGCCGCACGGGCCGGAAGCCATGCGGCAGGCCGCCGTCCAGCTCGCTGTCTACCGCTTGGCGTGGGCCGCTTTGTCTGGTGTCCCGGAATCATCGGTGCGCACCGCCTTCTACTACGTGCGCACCGGCGCCACGGTCGCCCCCGATGAACTGCCCGATCCCGCCGAGCTGGCCGGGTTGTCCCCGCAAGCGGGTGGTACCCCCAGGCTGACTCGGCGGGCGACCGCTATGTCGCCGTCTGATGCCTGGTATCTGGCGATGGGCGAGCGTGGTTACATTTGAGTCGTGCGTGTGGCGTGCGGTGGGGTTCAGCCGATGACGGACCGCCGTGCGCAACGGTAGGTTGCGGCGACTGAGCGGTCTGGACGAAACGCTGGCCGTCCAGCCAGGTCACCAGTTGGTCGGCGTCCTGCGCATTCCCGAATATCACGCCAGCCCCGTCCGCGTCATCACGCGCCGAGTGGCCATCGCATTGGTGGTGTTGTTCGCCGCCACCGTCATTGTCTACCTGGACCGCAATGGTTACCGCGACGTGCGGGGCGAGCGGCTGACATTCCTGGATTGCCTGTACTTCTCCGCGGTGTCACTGTCGACGACCGGTTACGGCGACATCACCCCATACACCGAAGCCGCGCGTTCGGTCAACACCGTGGTTTTTACGCCGTTGCGGATCGCGTTCCTGGCCGTGTTGGTCGGCACGACGCTCGAAGTGCTCTCCGAGCGGTCCCGGCAGGGGTGGAAGATCCAGCGTTGGAGGAGCAGAGTGCGAAACCACACCATCGTGATCGGCTATGGCACCAAGGGCAAAACGGCGGTCGCCGCCATCCTCGGTGATGAGGCTGCCCAGGGCGAGGTCGTCGTCGTCGACACCGATCGAACCGCCCTCGAGCACGCCGCGACCGCCGGCCTGGTCACCGTGCACGGGGACGCCACCAAATTCGATGTGCTGCGGCTGGCCGGGGCGCAACATGCGGCCTCGATCATCGTCGCCACCGGCCGCGACGACACCGCCGTGCTGGTTACGTTGACAGCGCGGGAGATTGCGCCCAAGGCCAAGATCGTGGCGTCAATCCGGGAGGCCGAGAACCAGCACCTGTTGCAGCAATCGGGTGCGGACTCGGTGGTGGTCTCCTCGGCGACCGCGGGTCGGCTGCTCGGCCTTGCCACCACCACGCCCAGCGTCGTGGAGATGATCGAGGATCTGCTGACTCCGGACGTCGGGCTGGCTATCGCCGAACGCGAGGTGGAGCAGACCGAAGTCGGCGGTTCCCCCCGGCATCTGCGCGACATCGTGCTCGGTGTGGTGCGCGACGGCCACCTGCTGCGCATCGGTGCGCCCGAGGTGGACGCGATCGAGGCCAGCGACCGGCTGCTCTACATCCGAAACGCGGGGCACTAGTGGCGATCGCAAGCGCGGCGAAGCCGGGCGCACGGGTCGCCACCGGTTGGGTCTAGTGGCGATCGCAAGCGCGGCGAAGCCGGGCGCAGCGGGTCGCCACCGGTTGGGTCTAGTGGCGATCGCAAGCGCGGCGAAGCCGGGCGCAGCGGGTCGCCACCGGTTGGGTCTAGTGGCGATCGCAAGCGCGGCGAAGCCGGGCGCAGCGGGTCGCCACCAGGACACCAGACACTAGCGGCGGTTGCTGCCAGGAGGCTTAGCGTGGACTTCCAGCTGCGGAGTGTTCCGTTGCTGTCGCGCGTTGGCGCCGACCGGGCCGATCAGCTGCGCACCGATGTCGAGGCAGCCACCGCGGGATGGGCGGATGCGGCGCTGTTGCGGGTGGATTCGCGCAATCAGGTGTTGGTCGCCAACGGCCGGGTGGTGCTTGGCGCCGCGGCCGCGCTGGCCGACAAGCCGCCGCCGGACGCGGTATTCCTGGGCCGCATCGAGGGTGGCCGCCATGTCTGGGCTATCCGGGGTGCGCTGCAAGCGCCCGAGGATCCCGACGTGCAAGCCGAGGTGGTGAACCTCCGCAGTCTTGGCCCGATCTTCGACGACACCAGCAGCCAATTGGTGTCGTCGGCCATCGCGCTACTGAATTGGCATGACAGCGCGCGGTTCAGCGCAGTGGACGGCTCACCGACGAAGCCGGCCAGGGCGGGCTGGTCACGAGTCAACCCGGTCACTGGTCATGAGGAGTTTCCGCGTATCGACCCGGCGGTGATCTGTCTGGTCCATGACGGCGGCGACCGTGCGGTGCTGGCTCGCCAGGCGGTGTGGCCCGAGCGGATGTTCTCGCTGCTGGCCGGATTCGTCGAGGCCGGTGAGTCTTTCGAAGTCTGTGTCGCTCGGGAGATCCGCGAGGAAATCGGTCTGACCGTCCGCGACGTGCGTTACCTGGGCAGCCAGCCGTGGCCGTTCCCGCGCTCGCTGATGGTCGGCTTCCATGCCCTGGGCGACCCGGATGAGAACTTCTCGTTCAACGACGGCGAGATCGCCGAGGCGGCGTGGTTCACCCGCGATGAGGTGCGCGCAGCGCTTGAAGCCGGCGATTGGACCAGCTCGTCGGAGTCGAAACTGCTGCTGCCCGGGTCGATCTCGATCGCCCGCGTGATCATCGAATCCTGGGCGGCAATCGACTGACGTGGCGCTGCTACTTGATGCGATCGGTGATTGTCTGAAGGACGGTATTCGCGATCTGCTCTGCCGGTTCAATACCCAACACGCCGACGGACATCAACACCGAAGATTTCACGCGATAGTCGTGGCTCCATCCAGCGGAACCGAGCCTCAAGGTCGAGGGATCCGGCTTGTCCAGGGCGAAGTTATAGGCACGGTCGTGCAAGGAGGCGCACTGTGTCAGCGTCGATTCCAGCCGATCGAGACCGCCCCGTTTGGATGCGCGCAAGCCGACACGACGGCTACAGGACTGCAGGCGATGACGGCCAGACTTGCTAGCAAAAGCCTTGTTAATTAAGACAGTCGCTTGAGAAACCAGCTTGCTCGAGTACTCACGTCCGTGCGGGTCGAGCCTTTTAGCACCGTCAGGCTCAGCCGCAAACTCGATGCCATAGTCGGTATCGTAAGCCGCCCTGATGCCTCGCTGAGCACCAAGTTCGCACGGGCGGCTGCGTCGGCGCAGCCCTAGACCGGTCGGGTCGACTCCCTTAGCCGCCGACTTCGGCCAGCTTTGCCTTGACCTCGGCTGCGCTCGGGTTGGTCAGCGTCGACCCGTCGGCAAACTTCACCGTGGAACCGTCCTGTTGCCGCCGTTGACCGAGCTGACGAATTCCGCGGCTGCCGGATCATGCTCGATGTCGACCGCGTCGTAGGGGATTCCGTTGGACTTCAGCACCGTCATGAGCCGATGGCAGAAGCCACACCATGACGTCGTGTAAACGGTGAGCGGAGCATTGGTCATAGCCGTTAACGTAGCCCGGCGACGATGCATTCCGTGCAGCGGGCTGAGGAGGAACTGGGCAATTGGGGCGAGCCGGCGACGATGCAGGTCGGCAGCGGGCGAGGAGGAGCTGGGCAATTGGGACGTAGCCCGGCGACGATGCAGGTCGTGCAGCGGGCTGAGGAGGAGCTGGGCAATTGGGGCGTAGCCCGGCGACGATGCATTCCGCGCTGGGGGTAACCACCCGTGCGGGGGACGGCCGGGCTGCTGTGGGGAGCACGGCAATTGGGGGCGTGGCGATGCACCCGGTTTGTCGGCCACCGCTGCCAAGATGGACGCCATGCCGATGGTCGCTGACCCATTGACCGCCGGGCTGGACGACGAGCAGCGCGAAGCCGTGCTGGCTCCGCGCGGACCGGTCTGTGTGCTTGCGGGCGCCGGAACGGGCAAGACCCGCACCATCACTCACCGGATCGCCCAGCTCGTCGCGAGTGGTCATGTCGCCGCCGGGCAGGTGCTGGCGGTCACATTCACCCAGCGTGCGGCGGGGGAGATGCGCTCCCGGTTGCGGGCGCTCGACGCCGCCGCGCAGACCGGTTCGGGTGTCGGCGCAGTGCAGGCCCTGACCTTTCACGCGGCCGCGCACCGCCAGCTGCGGTATTTCTGGCCGCGGGTGATCGGTGACACCGGCTGGCAGCTGCTGGACAGCAAATTCGCCATCGTGGCCCGGGCGGCCAGCCGCACCAGGGTGAATGCCAGCACCGATGACGTGCGCGACCTGGCCGGCGAGATCGAGTGGGCCAAAGCGTCGCTGATCGGCCCCGAGGAGTACCCGGCCGCCGTGGCCGCCGCCGGCCGAGACATCCCATTGGACGCCGAGAAAATCGCAGGCGTCTACTCCGCCTACGAGGCCCTCAAAGCCCGCGACGACGGAGTCACGCTGCTCGACTTCGATGACTTGCTGCTGCACACCGCGGCCGCGATCGAAAACGACGTCGCCGTGGCCGAGGAATTCCGGGACCGCTACCGCTGCTTTGTCGTTGACGAATACCAGGACGTCACCCCGTTGCAGCAGCGGGTGCTTTCGGCCTGGTTGGGCGATCGAGACGACCTGACTGTCGTCGGCGACGCCAACCAGACCATCTACTCGTTCACCGGGGCCTCACCTCGCTTCCTGCTCGACTTCTCGCGGCGGTTTCCCGACGCTACGGTGGTGCGCCTGGAGCGCGACTACCGGTCCACCCCGCAGGTGGTGTCGCTGGCCAACCAGGTGATCGCCGCGGCCCGTGGCCGGGTCGCCGGCAGCAAGCTTCAGCTGTCTGGCCAGCGTGAGCCGGGTCCGGCCCCGTCGTTCCAAGAGCATCCCGACGAAACTGCCGAGGCCGCCGCGGTCGCGGCGTCGATCGCCCGGCTGATCGGATCCGGCACTCCGCCATCCGAGATCGCCGTGCTCTACCGGGTCAATGCGCAGTCCGAGGTCTACGAGGAGGCGTTGACCGAGGCGGGTATCGCCTATCAGGTTCGCGGCGGCGAGGGGTTTTTCAACCGTCAGGAGATCAAGCAGGCGCTGCTGGCGCTGCAGCGTGCGGTCGAGCGTGGCGCCGACGGCCCCTTGCCGGACGTTGTGCGCGCGGTCCTGGAACCGCTGGGGCTGACGGCCGAGCAACCAGTCGGCACCCGTGCCCGGGAGCGCTGGGAGGCGTTGACCGCGCTGGCCGAGTTGGTGGACGACGAAGTGGCGCAGCGTCCGCAGCTGGATTTTCCGGGGCTGCTGGCTGAGCTCCGGATGCGCGCCGACGCGCGGCACCCACCGGTGGTGCAGGGCGTCACGCTGGCTTCACTGCACGCCGCCAAGGGACTTGAGTGGGATGCGGTGTTCCTGGTCGGATTGGCCGACGGCACGCTACCCATCTCGCACGCCTTGGCTCATGGCGCCGAGAGCGAGGCTGTCGAGGAAGAGCGTCGACTGCTCTACGTCGGAATCACCAGGGCCCGAGTGCATTTGGCGCTCAGCTGGGCGCTATCGCGGAGCCCGGGCGGACGGCAGAGCCGCAAGCCGTCGCGGTTCCTCAACGGTATTGCGCCACAGACGCGTGCCGATCCGGCGCCGAGCAGATCCCGTCGCAACCGGGCCGCCACGACCCGCTGCCGGATCTGCAACAAGGACCTGACCACTCCGGCAGCCGTCATGCTGCGGCGGTGTGAGACATGTGCCGGCGACATCGACGAGGAGTTGTTACTGCGGCTCAAGGCCTGGCGGCTGGACGTCGCCAAGGAACAGAAGGTGCCCGCCTATGTCGTCTTCACCGACAACACACTGATCGCGATCGCCGAGCTGCAGCCCGACGACGATGTGGGCCTGATCGCGATCCCGGGTATCGGTGCACGCAAGCTGGAACAGTACGGGCCAGACGTGCTGCAGTTGGTTCGCGGTCGCTGAGGAGCAAACCTGCAGGTCAGAAAATCGGTTGTGACGACTGGCCGCCACCGTTTACTCTCGAAACCGCATTCTGCTGCTGGCTGAAGGCTGGCATGCGGGCAGCCAATGTGAGAGGAGGGTGGCCACGATGATCAACCACGCATTCGGTGCAGGCGTGGCCACGGCGGTGCTGACCGCGGCAACTTCTCATGCCGCCCACACCGCCGCGCCGGCGGCAACGGTTAAGCACCGTGTCGCCGCCGCGACCGCCGCGTCCGTGGATCGGGGCCATACGTAAGCGCTACGTAACCAGCCCGGTTTTCGCCAGATGGCCACGGACCCGAAGTCACAAGGATCCGTGGCCACAGTTATAGGGTCGACAGCCTCAACCTGGTCCGGATCACTGCGAAGGACAGCCACCAGACCAGGAAGCAGGTGAAAGACATGTCGGCACTGACAGTCCCTAGACAGACGCTGCCCGTGTTGCCTTGTCATGTCGGCGATCCCGACCTGTGGTTCGCCGAGACCCCCACCGACCTGGAGCGCGCCAAGACACTGTGTGCCAGCTGCCCGATCCGACGCCAGTGCTTGGCGGCAGCGCTGGAACGGGCCGAACCCTGGGGCGTGTGGGGCGGCGAAATTCTCGAGCGTGGTTCGATCGTGGGTCACAAACGTCCGCGCGGACGTCCTCGTAAGGGCGTTGTCGCTGCGTAGGCCGCGAAAGTGCAAGTGCCGACCTGTTTGTCGAGAGACGACGTCGGTAGTTGCACTCTGGCGGTACTAAATGACGGCGATATCGGGTTCGGCGAAACCGGGGATCAGCTCCTCCGAGAGCGCCTTGATCGGCGCATGGGCATCCAACTGGCAGAGGATCGCGGCCACCGACGCGATGACACGCATCGGGATCGCCAGCTTGGGCGGCAGGTCCATTTGCCGTGCCGTCCTGATTTGCGAGACCGACCGGTCTATTTGACTCACGGTCATTCTCTGCAGCCACTTGCGGGTGTAGTGGAAGACCTCGACCTGTATGGGCTCGACGTACTGGCGCAGCATCTCATCGATGTCGCGCACCGACACCTGCTGGCCTTTCTGGATGAATCCGACCTTCTCCATCGTCGGCAACAGCAGGTCATATTTCTTGTCTCGGGCCAATCGGATGGTCATCCCGAGCTCGATGGGGAAGCCGCCGGGCAGGGGTGCCACGGCACCGAAGTCGATGACGCCCATCCGGCCGTCGGGTAGCAGCATGAAGTTTCCCGGGTGGGCGTCGCCGTGCAGCATTCCCAGCCGGCGCGGCGCGTCGAAGGTGAGTTCGAGCAGGCGAGTGCCGATCAGGTCGCGCTGCTCGCGAGTTCCGTTGCGGATGATCTCCGCCATCGGCAGGCCCTCGATCCACTCCTGGACCACCACCTTGGGCGCGCTGGCCACGACGTGCGGTATCGCGAAGTGCGGGTGGCCCTGATACGCCTTGGCGAACGCGCGCTGGTTGTCGGCCTCCAGCCGGTAGTCGAGTTCCATCTCGGTGCGCTCGATCAGTTCGTCTACCACGCCTTGGACGTCGGCGCCCGGAGAGAGCTGCTTGAACACTCCGACTATCCGCTGCATGGTCTTGAGGTCAGCGCGCAGTGCCTCGTCGGCACCCGGGTACTGGATCTTGACGGCCACATCGCGGCCATCGGACCACACCGCTTTGTGCACCTGGCCGATGCTGGCCGAGGCCACCGGATTGTCGTCGAACGAACTGAACCGGTCCCGCCACTTGGTGCCCAGCTGTGCGTCGAGCACCCGATGCACCTTGTGGGCGGACATTGGCGGGGCGTCCTTTTGCAGCTTGGTCAACGCTTCGCGGTAGGGCTCGCCGTACTCATCGGGAATTGCGGCTTCCATCACCGACAGGGCCTGGCCCACCTTCATCGCTCCGCCCTTGAGCTCGCCCAGGACGGTGAACAATTGGTTGGCAGCCTTCTCCATGAGCTCGGCGGTGACCTCGTCTTTCGACTTGCCGGTCAGCCGTTTACCGAAGCCGAGCGCTGCCCGACCGGCAAAGCCGACCGGAATGCTGGCCAGCTTCGCGTTGCGCGCAGCGCGGCCGCGTTTGATGTCTGCCACACACCCATCATCCACGACGGCTAGCTCGTCGCGGTGTTGATCGGACAACAACGGGTTCCAGGGCCGGTGGTGCACGGCGACCAGCCTCGGTGAATGTGGGCTGAACAGCACAACCCGCGTGAGTCTTTCAGTCGCCCCGTCGGACATGGAGCCATAGGTTGTCGGTTGCAGGCTGCAGTCCTGTGACGCACCGAAACGCGCATCCTGAAGGGCGGAACCGACAAAGCCATGGCAGCAAAGCAAACGCAGCACAACGCCGCCGACTCCCTGTTTAGGGCGATCATCGAAGCGCTGGACAAAAACCGGAAAGAGGGCACCTTGACTGGGGAAATTCTGGAGGAACTCGCCAGAGCGTATGCATCAGTGTCGACGAATGTCCCGGAATAGGGACGACTCGGGTAGTTGGATAGCGACACAACAGATGTGCCCCGGGGCTATCTGCCCGGGGCACACCTGCGTCAGCATGAGCACAACGGATGTCTGGTCCACTGACGCGCGACGACGGCGCCGGCGTTGACGTCGAACTCCAGGGTGGCGTTCAGCGCCTGGGGCGGCCCGGGATCGGGTACCGCCTCCTGCCCGCGTACGGCCGCGATCACCCGGTTCACCTGGCTGAGCGCCAGCGCTGCGGTCGCTAGCAGGGTGGCCCGATCGGCCACCCCGACGGCGTCCCGCAGCTGCGCGGCGATAGCCGGCCATGCGGCGTCGCGGTCGCTGCGGTGCAGGTCCGCACAGCCCAGGCACCTGGTATATTCATAGACGGAACTACTACGAAAGGTCCGCCCGTGAAGGAACGCGCCGTGTTGTACGCGCGGATCAGCCTCGATAAGAGCGGCGAGCAAGTCGGCGTAAGTCGTCAACTCCACGACATGCGCGCGCTCGCTGAGGCGCGAGACTTCAAGGTCGTGACCGAGATCACCGAGAACGACATCACCGCATCGAAGGGCCTGCGGCGGCCGGGCTACGAGCGGGTATGGCAACTGGTGCGCGCTGGCAGCGTCGATCACGTCGTTGCGTGGCAGTCATCGCGGCTCATGCGCTCGCGCAAGGACCGCGCCGAGGTCATCAGCACATTCGGGAAGCACAACGTGGATGTGATCGCGGTTAAGGGGCCGTCGCTGGACCTCCGGTCGGCCTATGGGCGGGGCATGGCAGACATGATGACGAGCTTCGACACGATGGAAGGCGAAGTGAAAGCCGAGCGGGTCTCGGCCGCGATCGCCGACCTGGCTCGGCGCGGCAAGGCATGGGGATATTGCCCATATGGCTGGGATCGTGTTGGCCGGGGCATCCACGCCCAGCACGTCGTCAACGAGCACGAAGCCGAGATTGTCCGCGAGTTGGTGGCCCGGCTTCTGGCCGGTGAGTCGCTCAACGAGCTCTACCGGGACATGAACGCCCGCGGAGAATCGGCGCCTGGTTATGCGCTGTGGATGAAGATGCCCGCCGACCTGAGAGAGCAACGGTCGGCCAAGGGGCGTAAGCCTCCGACGCAGCGATGGGCGAAGTCGACCATCCGGACGCTGGTGACCCGCGACGCGAATATCGCGGTACGCCGCTATCGGCGTCGTGACAACGGTGGGACCGAGATGCCGGGGGATTGGCCGCCGATTGTGGACCGCGCCAAGCATGAACGGGTGGTCGCATTGCTGGCCTCACCAGAGCGACGCAGCCATAGCGGTCAGCGCCCTGGTGCGCGTAAGCACCTCCTGACGCACGGCATCGGTAAGTGCGGGATATGTGGTGGGATGCTTCGAGTGGCTCGCCGTAACGGCCGAAGCGACCAGACCCTGATCTACATGTGCGCGGGGCGCAGCGGCTGCACCGGGCGCGTCCAACAGCATGTGGACGACCTCGTTGCGCGGGTGGTCATCGGTCGGCTGTCAAAGCCGGATGCGTTGGACTGGTTGCTTGGCGATGACGAACAGGCCCGCCGATTGGCGCAACGATGCGAGGAGCTACAGCGCCGGCTCGACGAGGCCGCCGATTCGCAGGCCGATGGGAAGATCACCATCCGGCAGTTGGAGCGCATCACTGCTCGCCTGATGCCTGAGGTGGCAGGCGCCGAGCGTGACCGTGATGCGGCTGTCCGGTCGTTAGATGTTGATGCGCTGCGTCCGTTGGCGGGGCCGGAGGCCGCCGCCCGATGGGAAGCGATGTCGGTGGCTGCGCGCCGGGCCGTGTTGGAGACGCTCGGCATCGAGGTCGTTTTGTTGCGCCGTGAGAAGCACGGGCGGGGTTTTGAGCCCGAAACCGTGTTGATCGAATGGAGGCCTCGATGAGACTCATCGATGCCCGGAACGTCGTGTATGTATATTGCGACGGCCCAGCGGATGCGCCGCACCCACGTTACAAAGTTCGGATCTATGCGCGCGTGTTCGACCGGGAGGAGCGTGTGTTCGACGGGAAGCCACGCTGGGTCGACGGGGAGCCACGCTGGGTCTACCTACCGCGCTCCTTCTACCGACCCCTCCGCGAAACCGTCAAGCTGTCCTTCGCGGGTCACGGCGATAGAATCCTGCTGCGCTGCCCCGACTGCCGGTTCAACGAGAAACGCCGCCTCGACCGACACTACGGCCCCGAGTTTCCGCCCTTCTCCGCGGCGTTCGAGAAGCTGTGGGCCAACGGGAAGAAGGAGATCAGCGTTCGGGAATTGGTCGCTCTGGTGGCGTGGCCCCCGCCCATGCGCTAGGCTGGCGGCGTCGCTGCGCCGGGAAGCAACCCGGCGTAGCCCCTGTCCCCGGTAGGCGAAACCGGGGGAAAGCCTCTTTTCGCGGAGGGTGATACCACCCTGCCCGGAGGCAATCAATGTCCCCCATCTCATCAACTGCCGCGCTCAGCGACTACGTAGAGAAAGTCCTCGCTGCGGCCCCACCGTTGACTGGCGATCAGCGCTCGAAATTGGCCGAGCTAATGCGTGCCGCCCGCCACGAGATTGTGGCCAACCGCACGGCGCAAGCGCGCCTGGCCGAGCTGGACTCTCGGGGTGCGGCATGACCCGCGACGTGGTGATCCACGCCGATGTGGTCGACCTGACGCTGCCCCACCATTGCAATGGCTGCACCAACCGCTGGAACGGATACAACACCTGCCACTGTTCGGCGTGCCACACGACGTTCTCCAACATCGATTCCTTTGATCGTCACCGCCGTAATGGTCAGTGCCTGGAGCCCGCGGCCGTGGGACTGGCACGGTCGGGCCGCGCCTATGAATGCTGGGGGCGGCGCGACGACCGCCCGCACCCGTTTTCACTGGCGGTGTCTGCGTCTGACGGCTCAGAAACGCCTGGCCAGTACGACGACTGCCGGGACACTTCCGGCGAGGCTCAGATTTCTGAGTCATACGACACAGGGGGTGCGGCGTAGTGACCCTCAGTTGGAGCGCTCCGTTTCGCCCGTATGAATACTGGGCTGACATCGCAGAGAGGGAACCCGATTTCCTGATTGACGGGCTGTTGCACGCGGCAACCAACACGGTGTCCGGTAAGCCCACGGTCGGTAAGACCCGCTTGGTGGCCGCCATGGCGGCAGCCATCGCCAAGGAGGACCCCGAGTTCTGCGGCTCCAAGATCGTCGGAGCCGGACCGGTGATGGTCATCTCCACCGACGCCGGGGAAACCCGTCGCTGGGGTCTGCGGATGAGGGAGCACGGCGTACCCGAAGGCCGTGTAGGTATTGCCAAGTTCAACCCGTTGGACTGGCTACTGTACGAGGGTCAAGCCCGTTCCGCTCGACTATTGATCCTGGACAACCTGACCGGTTGCTTGGGTAACGCCAGGATCGGCGACGACGACGCCGCGAGGCAGTTCTGCACCCCGCTGGCCGAGATCGCGGAGAACGGCACAACCGTCCTGATGATCGCGCACTCGGCGAAGAACTTCGAGGCGCAGTCAGGCAGGTACACGCCAACAGGGGTCATGGGCTCGACCGTGTACCAGGCGTGGGAGCGGTTGAACATGCACATCCACGACGTGACCGAACCGAACACCCGAGCGGTTGCCATCCGGTCCAACGATCATGGAAATCGGGACCTCCTGCTGCGAGTCGATTGGGGCCGCTCATCTGCTGAGTGGTCACTGCTCAATGAACGCGAGGACACCCGGCAGCGGACCGAAGAGGCATACCAGCGGCGCAATGAATTGTTCGACCGGGTAGCCGGCGACGATGAGCTGTCGCGGATCAAAACGGTTCGCGGTGTAGGGCGCGCGCTATTCGAGAAGTACCCCGGCGAATGGGACAGCACCGGCGCCGCAACCATGGCATTCAGCCGGGCTAAGGACACCGCCCGCGGGAAGTACACAGACGGGCGCTGGACAGCGGAGGACGGGGTGTAACAGTGTAACCCCCCCTTATATAAATCCCCCCCGTGTGAGCGGAGCGAACGCCTCGTGTTGGTGGAGAGATGGCATCGAGCACCGCGAGATGACGGCGAACGACAACACCCCAGCTGCCCGGCTGGGCAGCGTCTCTCCCGTGCCGAGTCCCGCCCCGGCGGCTCGCCGCCGGCAAGCATCCGACACCGCAAGCGGCGCCGGATGGACCGTCACCGCAAAACGCCTACGGCTGCGGCGCCGGTCGAGTGTGTGTTGAAAAATAAGATTTCATTGCCAACCTTGCGGTTCCAGCTGGGTAACGTAACGGGGCCTGGAGAAGGTGAGGAGCCCCAAACTTCCCCTCCTCCATGCCGCTTTGGTGACCGACTTGCCAAACGTATGGGCTCGCCTAAAGGCGAGGGCGGATCATCGTGGCTCGCGTTAGTGCTGGGTGACCAATGATCCGCATTGTGTGCGCTAACCCGGATCTTTCGTACGGGTGATGCGGTGGCCTGACTGGTTTCGGATTGGCTTGTTGATCTTGAATTTTTGTGGTTCGGGTTCGTTGAGGCGCCCGGTCAGCGGGTTCTGTCGGGTTCCAAGGCCCGGGGTGAGATTGTCTTTCGGCTCGTTGTGATGGGTTGGTGCTTGGTCAGTCGGGCTGTAGTCGGGTCAGCGCGGTGGTGAGCAGGGCTGCCCAGGGGGCGTGGGCGGCGAGCCGGAGTCTGGTTCGTCGGGCATGTCGGGCGATGCGGCCGGCGATCGAAAACAGCCGCAGCCGTAGTCGTTTGGGTTCCCAGCGGCGCGCGTCGTGGCCATGCAGTGCCAGTATCTGCAGCCACGCGGTCAGCTCCATGGCCAGTTGCACCAGGGCGCACCAGATCCGGTTTTGGTCGAAGCCGTGCAGTGGAAGGTTGGCCAGCCCGGTGTCTTTGGCGTTGCGGATGCGGTCCTCGCAGCGGGCGCGGCGGCGATGCCGCAGCTCCAGATCGGGTAGTTGCCCGCGGCCGGTGTTGGTCGCGAACGCGGTCAGCCGCAGCCCGTCGCGGTCGGTCAACCGCAGCTGGGCGCCGGGGTGCGGGCGTTCTTTCCGCACGATCACCCGCATGCCCTGCGGCCAGCCGGATAGGTCGAGCACGCCGGTGGCCTCGGCGACCCACGCCCCGTCACGGACCTGCCCGTCGGCGTTGTAGGCGGGAGTCCAGGCCGCCTCGGGAATCAGATCCAGGGCTGCGGCGGCGGCATCAGACAGGAAGAACCCGACCGAGTACGACAGGCGCCGGGCGTGGAGGTGGTGGACAAACTCGTGGGTGCCGCCCGCGGTGTCGGCACGCACCAGCACTTTGCGCCCGACCCGGTAGCCGGGCCGCCACGGTAACTGCGCCAAGGCGTCGGCCAGCACCGCCTTGTGATCGGCGGCGGTGTTGGAGCCGGCGTTGCCCGGGCGCAGCAGAATCGCCAGCGGCTCACCCGTGCCGGCCGCGCCGTGATCGACGAACGCGCACAACGGGTGAAACCCGTACCCACGCTTGAACGTTGGGGCCGCGGACTCCTTGTCCGAATGCGCGGCGACCAGGGTGGCATCCAGATCGATCACCAATGGGTGCTCGGTGTCGATGCCGTGATCCGGCGAGCGATCCCCGGCGACCGCCCACGCTGTGTTTCGCGCCGCGGCTCGAGCAGCCGCGAGGGCCGCCACCGCTTTGGGCGCATCGGCGGCCAAAGCGCTGATCAACCGTGACACGGTGGGATCGGATGCCACCGCACCGAACACGGCCGGCTCGGCCCGCAGCACGCCGATATCGGCCAAACAATCCCCGCCCACCGCCAGCGCGACCGCCAGATCCAGCACGATCTTGCCCGGATCGTGGCTGCTCATCGGCTTGCGCCACGGCGCCAACGCCTCCGACAACACACCGCTTAGCCCGGTTCGCTGCGCAGTGCCCAGCAGCGCCACCGCTCCCGCATGCGACACGACACCCGATCCGCGGCGCTCCACCACCAGCGACGGGTAGCACGACGTAGACTTACCCACCAGATTGGTGCTCCGATCAGCAGGATAAAAAGGATTTCAGCAACCCCAATTATCCCACGTCAGAGCACCATTCTTCATGAACGACCCACCCCCACAACGAATTTCCGTGAAAGCCCTGGGCTAACGCGCACCGTTTTTTGGATTCACCACAAGACGCCGTATCTCAGGCGCCACCACGTAAAGGAAGGTTGGTTAACCACATGCCAGAATTTCTCACACTGGAAGACCTGTCCAACGCGATCGGCGCCCCGGTCGCAACGCTGCGGCATTGGTGCCTCACCGGCTATGGACCGAGATCGGCCAAGATCGGCCGGCTCCGACATCGTTGCTGTCTTTAGGCTTGCCGACTGACAAGTTCGCAACATCTCTCTGGGAGACACGGCCTCTTCGTCCCGAACTCTGCGTACTGGGCGTTTGGAGATGCTGACCGCGTTGGCTGAACTACGAAAGCGCATGTCAGAGCGTTGGAACAGTTGGGCTTTGACGGCGCTTGGCGAAGCTACTGCGGACGCACTGCGGACGCACGGGTAGCCCGCTCGAAGGAAGACCACATTGCGCGTCAGCAAACCGGATAGCGCCATGGACTTCTCCCTGCCTAACGTGGAAGGTGATGGCACCTCAGGCGGACGCAGAACCTAACGAATCTCGGCACTCGTTGCAGCACTGGCTGGATTGGCTACGAGGCTTCATAGACTCGCTTGGGGACTATGACGGAGAATCTGGACTTGAGTTCTGCGAAAGCGCCTTGTTGGCCTTCGGGACCGAGCTAGCAGCGAATCAGGTTCCATCACAGTCGGTAGCCGAACTGATCGTGGTTGGCATCGCTAGTGGGCTTACGCAAGCCGCCTCGGCGGCCTATATCGAGCTGGACCGGCCCCGAGAACAAGTTGAACAAACTCTTCGTAGAGAACTTGAGTTGCTGTATGAGCAGGCCGGCCAATGGCTTAAGGGTGAGCCACTGAGCGAGGAGCAAAGTTCGACGATAAGAGCCAAATTTGAGCTAAAAATGCAACAAAGCAATGCTGAGGCGGGTCTAGCCATGCCCGAGGCCCGGAAGAAGAGCAGCCGGTACGCGGACTTTGATGACTTGTTGGCAGCACAAGGTCGCGACACCAGAATGGCGATTTACGAAATCGCCGGTGTCATTTCGCCGGAGTTATTGGCGTTCACTCTCAACGCGCCGTCCTCGGAAATACACGATCATATTCCAAACGATATACAACGTGAAGCGATCTCAGAGTTACTGAGTATTTTAGGTGACCTACCAGGCTATCGGTACGACTTGCAGCGAGGAGCCATCAGTGGTGCGCTGCTGCGATATGACCCGAGTTTGAAAACAAGCAAGGCGACCGAGCTACATATTAAGTGCGGGGGAGCACTACCGTTGATTGCCGACGACGGCACCCTTACCGCCGCCTTGCAGATAATTGCTATCGATACTTTAGGTGCTCGGCTCAGGGGAGACAAGAGCCAGCAGTCATTAATGAATGTGTTGTCGTCCCATCCTCTGTACCCAACATTGATTGACCGCGTCATGGCAGAAAGCGAGCCAATACGTGGCCTATTTGAGAAAGCCGTCGACCAGCAGCCCGATCTCGATGGCCCCGAGCGCGAAATGCAGCACTACTACTTGCCCAACGTGATTGCCCACTGGTCCGACGGGAGCGGCGGCAGCATCGACATCCGGCACGTGCCCGAGCACATCCTAACCACTTTTCGCATGACTACAGATACGACTAGTGGCGTGCTACAAGCGGCTTGCGACGCTGTACACGATTCGGTCGCCATGGCCCGAGCCTTGGCCAGCGGAGAAGCAGTTCAGACGACCGCCACCGTGGGACTCGGAAACGTCACACTCGCAGATGAACTTTCGGCCATTGACCTTACTGGCATGCGGCTTCGACGGCCATCACCATTCGAGCGAAATAACGTTCCGTTCACCGCCCAGCCGACAACCATTTTGGATGTCGATACGACACTACGCCTGCTCGACGTTGTCTCTCAATCGTTTATACCAAATGAAGATCGCATGGAGGCGCTTCGAAATTTTGGTGCTGAACGGGAACGGCTAAGAGAACATGCGCCCGAAATATCGCGCACGAGCGCAGGCGTTGCAGAGCGGATCATACAGATTAGGTTTGCGATGGCTCTTGCGTCTCACCAGCGGAGACTGTTGGGACCAATCTGGTTGTACACTGTTTTCCGAAATCCCCTTACAGGGCACGGGGGAAACTTGCTCCGGGGATTCAACGATCCGGCTCCGGCATTTCCGAGCCAGGTCATCGATCCAATCAATGCGAAGTTGCTCGACAAGTATTGTATTGCAACCGACCAGCTTGATCAAAGTCTACGTATCGGTCGAAGGCGAGTATTGCAAGCTATCTCTGAAAGAAACGACCCCATAGACAGCTTTATCGATTTCGTAATTGCCTGGGAAAGTATGGTAGGGTCGTCGGAAAACACCTCCTACGTTGTCTCGGCCGCGATGTCGCTTATATTGGAACCAACTAATGTCCAAAAGCGAAAGACCCTTTTTGGTCAGATTAGAAAGCTGTACAACAATCGTAGTGGACTTGTTCACGGAACGCTCGGACATGAGGTCGAAAGCAAGTCGTTCAAGGTGGCGGAGGCCCGCAGTTATGCCGACCAGTCGGGGCGACTGGCGATTGACACGTTCAAAAGAGTGCTTGGCAGACCGGAGCTAATAGGGCTAAGCGCCCAAGAGCGAGCAAGAATGATCCTGATCGGTTTCACCATGCCATAGGTGGCCCAGGAGGTGGGATGGCCAGCGTGATGAAACTCTCAAACTCCGTTCGTGTCGTACTGCTGCCAATTGCGAAGCTGAATGCAGCCTGAATAACTCCAGGTGTTGTTATCGGGTCAGCCTTCGCCGTCGGCGTGCTCCGCGAGCACACGGTAGATAGTCGCACGGCTGACTCCAAGTGTGGCTGCGATGGTGCTCGCCGATTCGCCACTGCCGTGCATCCGGTGGGCGAGGGCCGCCTTCTTGTCGTCAAGCGCCTTGGGCCGGCCTACGTGCTGACCACGTGCCCGCCGCGCTTCACGCGCCACCGCTCGACGCTCTCGACCCAACTCCAACTCAAGCTCCGCCAAGCTCGCCAGGACGCCCGCCACCATCCGACCCGTCGCGTTGGAGGTGTCGATACCTTCACGCAGGGAGCGCAGCACAATTCCGCGCTCACTTAACTCACGGATGGTCGTCATGACCTCAGCGGCGTTGCGGCCCAAGCGGTCGATGCCCACGACGACGAAGGCGTCGCCTTCGTATGCATAGCCACCGGGGGCGGCCAAGCCGGGCCGCTGCTCTCGCATGATCCCTCCAACAAGCCACCGGAAGGAGGGGCTGTGCATACGCTATTCACCGTTCCGCGTTAGATCTTGCCGACTTCAAGCCGCTATCGTGATGCGGCGGTCGGGATCTGTTTGGATCAAATCAAGGACGGCGTCGATCCATGACGGTATGTATGCATCGTTCATTAGTCCGACGCCGCGTGGATCGGTCTTTTCTGTTTCTAAGACGGTTACCGCCTCGCGTCGCTGCACCGCGCTGAGTGCGGGGGCGATCTCTTTGAGAGCGAGCAGGCTATGGTATTGCTCAAACGCGCTGGCGGACGTACTGAAAACCCGCAACACGTCGCCGAATTGATCAGCACTGGGGGCTCCTTCGACTAGCGCCAGCCCAACAATGCGGTCGCCCGCTCGGGCAGATCGCAGAGAGTCTTGCGCGTATCGCGAGGCGGCGGCGGGCGCAGCGGCGGCTCGAATTCGGACTTCGTTGACAAGCCTGTTCATCGCCGTTGTGCGCTCTTGGCCCGCCGACATTGTGCGGCGGATGCGTTCGTATTCACGTGCCTCACGGTTAAGCACTTCCTCTGACAGCACGTCGTCAGCCGATAGGTATCGCGATGCCATGTTGTCGATTACAGTATCGATTCGCCGTGCCGCAGCCGTCAGGTCGTCTGTTCCGTCGCGTATCGGCTCGGCCGTCGTTCGCAGGTTGGCCAGGTCGTTAATGAACTCATCTGGGGACGTCAGCAATCCAGCGGTCTTTGCTTCGACGCCCGCCGCCTTGAGTGAGCCGCCGGCCAGAATGAGGAACCGCACCGCGGTTGGCAACCAGATGAGTCCTATTGCCACGAGACTCACTGCGCCAAGTGAGGCGTGCCAACGGAAGCCGCCGTTATCAATCTTGGTGACATCCACAGCTGCGACAATCGCCACGAGGCACATCAGTCCAACCCAGAGCGGTGGCAATGCGGTGACAGTCGACAGCAGTTTGGCTGCATTCTCCGGAGAGATACTCCGTTGAGTCGGCTCGGACAAGAGACTCCTCTCACGTGGCGGCCCGGGTACGTGCGGATGAACTAGTAAAAGCAGAAGGTCAAGTAGAAGGCTAGACGGGTTTGTGTCCCAATTGCGGCTGCTCGCGGGGAGAGAGCCGGTGCTGGCCGTTCGAAGCGGACACAGAATCACTCGGGGCCTCACCCTTCGCACCGCCCCAGGCGTTGCCAAGTCGATCTATTCGGCCAGAACCCGGTAGACGGTTGCACGGCTTACGTTCAGTGTCGCCGCGATGGTGCTTGCCGATTCACCGCTGGCGTGCATCCGTTGCGCCAGAGCGGTCTTCGACGCATCCAATGCCCTCGGTCGCCCAATCGACTGGCCACGTGCGCGACGCGCCTCACGGGCCGCTGCGCGGCGTTCCCGACCTAGTTCAAGCTCAAGTTCAGCCAAGCTAGCCAGCACGCCGGCCACCATCCGTCCGGTGGCGTTCGACGTGTCGATCCCCTCGCGCAGCGATCGTAGAACGATGTCGCGGTCGCGGAGTTCCCGGATTGTTGTCATGACTTCGGCGGCGTTACGGCCGAGGCGGTCGACCCCCACCACGACGATCGCATCGCCGGGGCGGGCGTAGTCCAGCAGGGCGGCGAGACCGGGCCGCTGCTCACGGGTTGACGTTCCGGACAGCTTGTCGCTGTAGACGCGCTCCGGGTTCACCCCAGCTGCGGTGAGCGCATCCAGCTGTTGATCTAGAGATTGGTGGCCCGTGGAGACGCGAGCATAGCCGATTTGAACACCCGTGGGGGCGACTGGGGCGGTCATGCCTTAATTATGTCTCAAAAGTCTTATAAGCACAAATATTGAGAATATAGTTTTGAGGCAACTTTTGCGACAATGCAACGTGGGCTTTCCTGTGCCCCAGTGGGACCTGCCGAGCCTGTCTCACAACTCTAGTTTTGAGACCACTGGCGCCATGCCATCGTGGTCGGCGAGCCTTCCCGACCGTTACTCACGCCGTCGTGGGCCGATTACTCTTCTTCCGGACCGAAATGGTCCTCTCCCGGGGTATCGCTGGCGATGGTGAAGTTGGTGGTCAGCGTTCCGTCGGGCAGCCTCCACTGCGGGGTGAGTTTCAGCGTGATCGATTGCGTGGTTTCTGAATCGTATTTCGCTCCGAATTCGAGGATTTTCCAACCTATCTTGCCGTTCACGTCCTTCGTGACAACGGCCTGCACCTTCAGCTCGATCGGATCCAGCGAGAAGCGCATCCACTCGCCCTGACCATCTGTGACGGCCTCCATCAGTTCGCTGCGCAACGCCTTAACGGCATCCGCCAACCCGACAATCGCCTTGTCCCGCATAAGAACTCCCTCAATTCAAATGGTGTTGTTAATGATGCCCACAAACCGTCGATCCATCGCGTATCCATCGTGTGGCGGCCGGCAGCTACTCATCGCGACGTTGCAGAAGGAGGAGGTTGTACATCGCGTCCTCATCGCTGGCGGCGGCGGCTTGTGCGTACCAGCCGCGGGCGCCGTCCAGGTCGGGCGGATCCAACCGGTCGGAAAGCAGGATGCCGAGGTTGAACATGGCGTTGGAGTTGCCGGCGGCGGCGCCTTGTTCGTACCAGCGGCGGGCGCCGTCCAGGTCGGGCGGATCCAACCGGTCGGAAAGCAGGATGCCGAGGCTGACCATGGCGTCGGAGTCGCCGGCGGCGGCGGCTTTTTCGTACCAGCCGCGGGCGCCGTCCAGGTCGGGCGGATCCAACCGCTCGGAAAGCAGGTGCGCGAGGTTGAACATGGAAGCGGAGTCGCCGCCGGCGGCGGCTTTTTTGTACCAGCCGCGGGCGCCGTCCAGGTCGGGCGGGTCCAACCGCTCGGTGAGCATATAGCCAAGCCCGCGCATGGAGCCGAGGTGGCCGCCGGCTGCGCCTTGTTTGAAAGCCGCGATAGCCGCTTCAGTATTGCCCCTTGTCAGAGCGGCAAGCCCGATTGTTCTGGCGCTGTCCCCGTTGACCTCGCTGAGTGCGGCCTGCCAGAAGGTGTCGGGGATCGGTCGGGAAGGAGGTCTTTGGCCGTCGTCGGCGGCAACGAGGTAGTCGAAGGGGCGGTATCCGCGAGTCTTGCCGGGAAGCGGGTGTGTGGCAAGGGCCGCGACGCGGCCGAAGGATTCGGGTGGCGTTCGTGCGGCCAGCACTGCCGCGGTGAGCTTGGCTTCGTCAGGGGTTTCGAGGTCGGGTCGTGTATCCCACAACCGGTCGCTGGCTAGGACTTTTAGGAGGGATTCGGGGATGGGGTCGGGTCGCCCGACGCGGGCCCAGTCGATGACGATTCCGATAACGGCGTGTTGCAGTGGGTCGTGGTGTTTGGCGGCGTCGTAGCGGCGCAGCAGTTCGGGGGCGCCGGCCAGCACCGCTGCCAGCCCGGATCGTAGATCTTGATCGGGGTAAGCCCGTGCGGCGGCGGTTTGTTCGTCGTGACTGTCGCTGGTGGGCAAGAGTTCAATGGTCTCGGCTTGGTCGAGGAGCAGGCGGTTGTCGCGGGTGAGATCGCCGGTATCGGCGGCGAGCCGGTTGCGGGCCTCGCTGCGCAGGGTGGCGACCGCGATGGTGGTGCCCGGCCGACCGGTGAGCCGGTCGTACAAGTTGGGGGTGAGTGGGCGGGTGTGGGTGAGGTAGCGCTGCAGGTCGTCGAGCCACAACACGATAGTGTCGGTAGTGGTTTGCAGCCGGGGATGGGCAGCGAGCTGCTCGAAGGTGCCCGGCTGCGGTGTCAGTAGGCAGGCATCGGCCCAACCCCTTTGAAGCGCCTCATAACAGGTGCGGGTCTTGCCGGCCTTCGACGGACCGACCACCAGCACCATTCGCGACCCGCCGAGTGCAGCGGCTAATCGCGTGTCGACGTCGCCGAAGGTCCGAGCAACATAGGGGTCGTGCTCGCCGTAGGTCTGGCTGTTGCCGAATACCGAGGTGGTGGTCCCCAACTGGTAGGGGTCCAGCTCGCCGACGGTGGGCAGCTGCCCGTCGTCCAGCAGGATGTCGACCAGTTCGGCCAACTCTTGCACCGGGGTGGCCGTCGCGAACGGCAACTTTGTGTGCGCGGTCAAGCCGAGCAGGCTGGCAACCCGGCTGGTGCCCTCGTCGGTAGCGGCGGTTTGGACCAATTGGTCAAATCCGCACAGTTGCACCGCGGTCGCGCCTTGCCGCGGGTGGTGCTCGACCACCACACCGATCGCATAACCGGCGTGGAATACAAGCGCCCCGGACAAACCACCCCACACTGACTGACCACCCGTATCGGCAATTGCACGGCCGTCTGTTGGGTTGTGGATCGGCCCAGGAGTGAACCGTTCGCGCATCAACAGGCGCCCGGATTCGGCTTCGTCGGTTTGATAAATCGTGCCGTGAAGTTCGGCGTGGTGTCGCGTGCCCTTGTTTTGATCCCGTTGGTACAGCGGGTATCCGATCGCGGTGCAGTCCGACAACACCCCGGACCTGTCGCGGTGCAGCCGTGCGTAAGTCGGAGCCGTCAACCCTATGTCCCACGGTGCGTCATCGGGAAGTTCGATCACGGCGAGGTCTAACTTCGCCGACGACGTCACCAACTCGGCCGACACCGCCACCTGGCCGCCGGTTGCCCTGATCACCCGCATCGACTGCGGCGCTGCCCCACTGAGGCGGTCACGGGTGCAGTGTGTGGCGGTCAACACGCGTCGCCCGCCCACCAGATAACCCGTGCCCGTCTGCTTCCGGCCGCTGGCCAGGGTGAGCACCACCGCGACAACCCGCTCCAGCGGCACCGCAGACTCAAACGCCGCTAACACCAGTGCTTACCGCTCACAGCCGTGTCGGACACAACCCGACGACGGGAGCGCCCACCGTCGGGTAACGGATCGAAACGGATCCCGCGGCCAAGTATCGCCATCGATTGTGAGAGCGTCGATCAACTCGCTAGGCAATGCCTTAGCGGCGTGGGCCGACCCGACACGTGCCTTTGCCGCCATTAGGAACCCCTAGATCAGATGGTCCTTGTGATCATGCCGCGCAACCGATTGATCCTAGGTCATTTCGCCACGGCTGTGTAGCCTTTCACCGCGCACGGTTGCGCCCTGCGGAGTGCGCCTCTCTATGTCAAGCCGGCTCTGGTCCAGGGACGCCCCCGCGCACCACGAGGTCGCGGCCGAGCCGTATCTATGTCCGCGTAACGCTCCGCGGATGCGCTGAAACGCACCAACGCTGGGGCGAGCTGATCGAACCGCATTAAGCAGTCTTTCCTGTGCCAGTTGCGGTTGGTGGTCCGCGCGATCGAGATCATCGACTCGACCGGGTTGGAGGTGGTCAGCGTTTTCGCCAGCCGGCCGTCGATGCCCAGGCGCGCGACGGTGAACATCTCCTCCAGCCCCTCGCGCAGTGAGGCGGCCGCGCCTGGATGGTTTTTCTCCAGCTGGCCCGCAAGGTTTTTGGCCTGGCGCAACCCTAGCTCGGGGTCGGGGTGGCCAAAGGCCTTGACCAGCTTGGCATCTACCCAGTCTTTGTCCTTGTCGGGTAGGTGCTCGGCGATGTTGCGCCGCTTGTGCAGGGTGCAGCGCTGGATCGCCGCCTTGGCGCCGAACACCTCGCGCACCGCCGCGGAAAGGGCCTTGGCGCCGTCGAGAACGACCAGCAGCCCATCATCGAATTTCAGGCCACGCTCGACCACGTCGGCCAGCAGCGCGCGCACCACGGTCTTGTTCTCGGTGGAGCCGTCCCAGAGCCCGACCGGCTTTTTGGTGCCGTCGGCGGTGATGGCCAGCGCCACCACCACGCAGCGCTCGGCCATGTGCTCCCCGTCGATGATGAGCACCTTGATGTCCTCACCGGAAAGGTCGCGGGCCATCAGCTCGGCCAGCGCGGTCTCGGTCTGCTTGATGAACCGGCGTGAGATCGCCGACTTCGATGTCGACTTCTGCTTACCGGTGACCTGTTCGCCGATCGGCTCGCCGGTGCGGGCGTGGCGGCGGGTGGCCACCCCGGCTAGCATCCGCTCCATCACCACCTGGACGAGCATGTCCTCAGCGGCGAAGTGCGCGTAGCTATCTAGCGGAACCTCGTGCCCGTCAATCGTGCGCGCTCGCGGCCGGTCCACCGAAACACGCCGCCCGCCAAGGGTTACCGACCCCTTCTCGGTGCCGTGGCGTACCGCGACCCGGTCAGGGTTGTGTTTGCCTTTCGGCCCACATGCTTCGGTGAGCTCGGCCTCAAACATCGTCTGCATCACCGCCAGCCCGGCGGCCACGCTCATCGCCAAAAGCCCCTCGCGTGCCGCCCCAGCGATATCACCCATCGCCAGCGCGATCTCCTCGGGCAGATCCGGCAACACAACGGCATCGGTGCTGTCGGCCACGCGAACAGTCGGTACGGTCTTCATCAGCGGTCCCCTTCCTTGTGGGTGTTCTTTGGTCGGACCACCCGAGACCTGCCACGCGGCAGGGCTGAGGTTGGGGACCGCCACCTCAAATTCCACGAAGACCGGGACAACCTCCCCAGTTGTTCGTCAAGGTCAATAACGTCAGCCAGGCGGTCGTAGAGCGCCTGCATTCCCGCTTCGGTTGGTTGTCTGGCATCGTGGACCCCGAGAATTCCGGCGTCAGCACCAACATTGTGCGCTATTACCAAGGGGCACAGGGCGTTTAGGGATTCGGTGGTTCAGTGTCCTTGCTCTCGTCGCCCGGTTGGTCGTTCTGGCGGGCGCCGCCGACACCGCCGTCGCCCATCGACCATATCCAGTCGCTAGGCGCATCGGAATACAGGCCGAGCTGGGCCAGCTTCTCTGCCAGCGGGTGACAAGCGCGCAACGTGCAAATTGCGATTTGGGCGATCATGGCGGCTGGCATAGACCTGCCAAACCACGTCGCCCCTTCCATGTACTCCCGCAGCTCCTGGGATGGCGGATCGTGGTTGGTTTCGCTGAGGTGGACTCCACCCAGGCTATTGGCCGCTACTCGCAGTGCGTTCTCGACGGTGTAATGGTTGTCCATCCAGGTGATGATCTCGTGCCCTAGGAAATCCTCCCGCCCTTCGAGCACTTGGTCCCCGGGCCACTGCGGTTCGCCGGTCAGCAGATCTCCGCGTACCCCGAAGGCCACGTCGACGCGGGTCACGCCGGGATTGACGGCGAGGAATTTCTCCCACGCATCGTCGATCTGCCGCTGCACCTCTGGTGGTATCGGTGGCGGTCCCGGCTTGATGACGCGGAATTTCGCATCCAGGGAGGTGGCGGCGCTCGCAGGTTCGAGAAGGTTCTTCTTGTCGAGCAAGATTTGCCTCAGCAGACCGGAGACTCTCAGCAAGTCATATTCGCTCGGATTACGCGCCAACCTCTTGTTTATGTCAATGAGTGTCTCTACGAATAGCTGCTCAATCTGCATGTCAATGCTCCTCGGTGTGCGTCAGGCGGACTTCATCGTCTCGTCGGCTGCGGCCATGATCGAAGAGTAGGACCGACGCGGGCCGAATATGACATGCACGTCCACGCATACGACGACGCCAGGAAACCGGCTGGTCTAGAACTGGCTTAGCCAACTCTTTGCTATTTACATCAGCGCGGCGGTCGGCGCGTCTGCTTGGCGCTAAGGGGTCGGCCCCGCTCTAACTGAGCAGCTGTTAAAGACGTGGCCGGGCGTAGGCGCACAGGACCTCAAGGGTGAGTTTGTAGCGGAAGTACGTAAGGCAATTGATCAAGCCTTGACCGCCCTCGGTGGGCCAGGACTCAAGGCCTTCAGCCGCATACCTGCATCAAGTGGCCACTCCGCTTCTGGGACGCGGCGAGACTCCGGGACTGTGGCGCGCAAGGCCGCGGAAACTCAGGAGACTGCATGCCCGACATGCCACATGGTCCACACAGGCGAATGCCTCTGAGGACGATGTCGCGTCGACCGCCGTGGGGGGCATGTCGGCCACCTGGGCCAGGTTGGCAGTTGCCGTCGGCACGGACGCCCAGTTCAGCACTCGATGGATAGTTAGGGCCTAAGGCTCGGCACACCACGGCACCGAATGTGGCTGCTGCTACTCGCTGACCTCGGACAGGTGCGGTCCAGTGGCCCGGTGCAAGGGGTGGCCTTCACTGGTTTGCGCGGCCCGGCCCGGGCGGGGGGGTCGAAATCGCTACGTCGCGATCACCCCGGCGACCGTTCGGGTCGAACTTTGAGCGTGCCACATTTTGGAAAAAAATTGGCTGACCACCCAAAAATGGATGGTCACCATGGCCGTGTGAGTGCTGGAATCCGGATGGTCACAATCCAATTCGACTCTGGCATCGTGAAATTCGGGCCACGGTGCCAGAATTTCTCACACTCGGAGAGCTGTGCAACGTGATCGACACCCCGGTCGCAACGCTGCGGCAGTGGCGTCTTCACCGGGAATGCCCGAAACCGACCAAGGCCCGGCCGGCGAACATGCGCCCGGCGGCCTGTCAGTGGGGCGGTCAACTCTGACCTACTCGATGCGGACGATTCGACATGCGCGTTTGTATCAGTTAATCATGTTGGTTTTCGAGGAAAAGTCCAGGTCGATGGGGTTTGAGACGTTGGTCGGCGATGGCGGTGACCGGAGCTGCTGCGGAATCGCTGCGGACGGTGGCGACTTGCGGACCTCGCCATGGGATGTCGGTGCCTTGCTTACCCATCTGGGGCCACTTGGTTAACGTGCCCGACGCGACTGATGCTTCCTCGCGTTATCTCAGCAATTCGACTCGGAGCGGCTTCAACTTTAAGGGGTCCGAATGGTGGTGCGTGTCTCGTGCTCATTGCCCATTTGATCGGTCCATTTAATGATGCAGATTGCTGAGGTTCGCGAACCCCATGCCCTCAACAATGGGGACAACACGGTGCTGCGCGGTGGAAGAACCTCCCATCGCTTAGGTCGATTTGCAAGGAGATCGAAGTCATCGATGAGATCGCCGCTCTCGTCTTCGTACCTTAATGTCACGTTGGTTACTGGCTCGTCAGAATAGTTTTCCAACGCAAGTTGCAAGTTTTGGTCCGACCCGACCACAACCTTCGGCAGCACCCCTCGCCACGCGGTGCCTTCGGGGACTACTTCTATGATCTGATCGACGTTGAGTAAGTTGTCTGGCAACTCAGGAATCAGTGCATCGTCAGGAGAGCTGTCGGCGCGGTTGTCGCCGGATTTAGCATGTCGCAAGTCATGCTGCTTAGGACTTGTCGCTCCCGCGTCGTTGGGTTCGCTAAGCGAGCGACCCAGCACCTTAGCGATCGGCGCGATCGCGAGCGCGACTATGCCCGCGGCCGCCGCGAGGGCTAGCCCTTCTAGTGGCTTCGTCGCGAGCAGTGCGGCTGCCATAGCCCCGATCGTGGCGAGCAGGCCGACCCCGGCAGCGATTCTCACTAATCGCTTACGGGTCCGAGCGTGTGTCTCTACGCCACTAGCCCCAGACATAGACTTGAACTCCAATCTTCACTGCGATAGCAATCACGACGGCTCCCAACAGGTCCGCTACGACAATCCACCGTACTCCTTTTATCTGAGCGTCTTCGCCATACGCAAATATTCGTAAGCCGAAGGGTAATGCAGTACATGCAAGAACCAAAGTTATAAATCCCCACACTAACGTTGCCGTCGGTAAGACTTCTTTTCGGTGAAAAGCTGTGAAAACCGATAGCACAAAGCCAAGGCCGCCCAAAATTACCCAATCGGTCCAGAAAATGCAGTCATCACGGCTCAAACCATGCTTACGGTTGGTCCGGTTTGACCTGCTGAGGCCTTTCAAAAATAACTGCGTCAAACCGACGCCTAAAGCAATGGCTATCGTTATCGAGACCTTAAGCATCCGCCGAATGTCCTCCCCACCACCGAGTGATCGTGAGATCGCGCCAAAGTCAGGATAGCCAGCGTTGCGGTTCTTCGGTGGAACATGTGGTCACAAGCGAACCGCTCCGCCAGGTGCAGGCAACGGTTCGAGATTCAGGAAGAAGAGCAGTACGCGAGGAGTGAAGTTGCCTACCTAGTGTGCGGTCTGTAGCTCAGGCATTGTCTGATGTCCTGGCGAAACACCGTAGGGGGTGCATCTGCCGATGACCAACACCATGGATTTCCGGTCGAGCTAGCCAACTTCTGAGCATCATTCTTCATTCGCTGTGAGCACTCGGTAGACCGTTGCCCGACTCACTCCCAGAGTGCTGGCGATGGTGCTCGCTGGCTTACCGCTCGCATGCATCCGCTGTGCCAGTGCAGCTTTCGACTCGGTCAACTTCTGGGCCATCCGATGGACTGACCGCGTGCGCCGCGTGCTTCGCATGCTGCAGCGCGACCCTGACCTGGGGAGATGGAATTTCACGGCTGGCACCGATGATCAATGAGTGTTGGCGAAAGGCACTCTGACATGCTTGTTTTACCGCGCCATGCGTTGATGTTCGTCGTCGTCCGTTTGTGTGAAAAACGTACCCAACTGCGTACCCTGTGGGCCGTGACATGATCCGGGCATGCAACGAGTCGTAACCGTCTTCGGCGTTGTGCATCCCGAGGCAGCGTCCTGGCACCTCGACGGACCTTGGGCGGTCAACCCACCAGATGGCAGCAAGGTGCAGATTACGTTGGTTGACTCGCTTTACTCGATGCCGAGACGAGTCCAGGGATAGCTCCGCTAATCGGACTGTTTGCTTGAAAAGGAAACATCATCCACTGACGCAAGAGATCTTCGATAATTTTCGGGGGCCGCCACGCCAGCTGGGCTCAATTCCTAAGCTTGCCAATACGGGCGTTGGCTCAGGGAGGAGAAGTCGATGGCGACGCTGAGGTCCCTACTGGCAAAGGCTGCGGAACTGACGAAGCCTCACCGCGACCAAGATGAGCGAAGGGCCTTGCAGGACGTGTTGAAGGATGTGCGCTCAGCAGTTGGAGAGCTTGCGCCTAGCCATGCTGTGCGGTACAGCGAGGGACAGACAATCCCGAGCGACATACCTTGGGTCGTCGCCTTCCCTGAGGGCCGTGACGATACGGATCCAAAGACTGGCTGCTACACCAGTTACCTGTTCGCCTGGAACGGCGAGTTCATCAATCTGTGCTTTGGACTCGGTACGGACAAGGTCAAGAGCCTTGGCGCACTCCGAGCCAGGACAACAGCCTTACGCGAGTTCTGCCCCGACACGGCAGACCTCGCGCTGGTTCCTCAGCTGGCGAAGGAATCTGGACGGGCAGCCGACTACGTCAACGGCACCGTCGTGGCAAGGGTGTACAACCCCGAACAAATACCCTCAGAAGATGAGCTGCGCAACGACCTCGATAGATTCCTGGGATTCGCCGACGCGGCCTACGAAAGCGGGCTCCGGTTTCACGCATCGATGGAACCAATACATCTGGTCTATCCCTGGGTGGAGGATCTTTCAGGACCCGGCATCGTCAAAACGCGCAAGGCTATAGCCGACGATTTGGGCGCCGCCTGGTGGACGACGAACACCTCCATTGCTCCTCAACGAGTCGATCAACTGCGCCAACAACTCGCGGAGGAAATCCCCACGTACGCCTACCTGTGCGCCTCCGGCGACTCATGGCGGACACGACTCATGGACATCACCACTTCGAAGAGCGACGTTGAGGCGGAATCACAACTTCTTGCACCTAATAGCACGCCACACGAACGCAAGCTGGCTATGAAGCTGACCGACTTCACCTCGATGCCGACCTCGTGGGCGGGTGAAGGTCTTTTCGCGGTGAACACCGGCAAGCCTGTGCAAGAGAGCTTCGCAGGCCGGCCCAGCTTCACCTACGTTTACAGCGGATTCGCACAAGACGCCGGCACCACAGCTGCACCCGCTTCGCCCATGCACGCCGTCAAGAAACCGTCATCCATCGCGACGACGAAAGATGACGACGCAGAATTGCTTGCGCTTGCGAGCGACTCAGGCATAGCTGCCGGAGAGCTGCACGAGATGTACCGCGTTCTTCAAGGCAGCCAGCCACAGTTGATCCTCGCGGGTCCGCCTGGCACTGGAAAGACATGGCTTGCGAAGCGCCTGGCTTTGATTGGGTCGTCGGCAGCGTCCAGCGCATACAGCCTGGTGCAGTTCCACCCCACGTACGCGTACGAGGATTTCATTGAAGGTCTTCGGCCCGTGGCGAAGGATGGAACGGTCGTGTTCCAGAATGAACCAGGACACCTTCGAAAGCTGATTGAAGCCCTTCCCAACGGACCCAGCACCCTCATCATCGACGAAATGAATAGGGCGAACATCCCTTCGGTGTTCGGCGAGCTCATGTACTTGCTTGAGTACCGAGACGAGCGAGTAAGGCTTCGCCTTTCTGGTGAGTTCGCGCTACCGGCCGAAGTTCGCTTCATCGCTACCATGAACACCGCGGACAGGAGTATTCGGTCGGTGGACGCAGCCCTGCGCAGACGGTTCGAGTATTTCGAGGTCTTCCCCGACCCCGGCGCATTGAACAACTACTACGCGGGCAGCGCAGTCCTCGAAGTGCCAGACCTCGTCGAAGGATTCGAGGAACTAAACCGCCGGCTCACAGCAGCAATAGACCGCCACCACGGTGTCGGGCACAGCTTCTTTATGCGCAAGCTGCTCGACTCGAAGACGCTGCAAGGTATTTGGCGCAGACAGGTGCGTCCGCTCATTGAGGAATACTTCTTCGATGAGCCAAATCGCGTCGAAGCCGAGTTCAAACTGGCTGACCTATGGCCGAGTCAATCGATGTGACGCGACTCCAGGAGTCGACCTGGTGTCCTGTACGGGGCCTCACCGAGGAACAGGCTTGCACCCTTGAAGCTTTGGGCCAGGAGCTCTCAGCGACCGACAGCGAGACCGGCGAGACGACGAGCCTAATCCAGTGCAGGTACACGACTTCCGGCGTCTGGGAAGTGCGTGTGGCCGACGCCATCGGACTGGTCGGGGCTGGGTCCCAGTCCTGGTCGGTTGACCCCAAGATCGCACCGGAGCATCTGTTCTATCTGTTCCAACGCGCAAATATCCTGCCGCGCACCTCATCCCAAACCGCGGAGATGGGATCCGGCAGAAGCCTTTGGCACCTGATTTATGACTGGTTCGTCCGAAGCACGGAGACCCTGGTGAGGGCCGATCTGGCGAAGGGGTATACCTCCGAGGTTCGTGAACTCCCCTACATCCGAGGGACCGTTGACACGGTCAGCCTGTCGCGAGGTGTACTTCGTGGGCATACACGAGTCCGATGCTCTTATGAGGAGTTCAGTGCAGACATTCCGATCAACAGGGTTCTGAAATCCGCGCTTCTCTTTGGACTGGGCTCGGGCACATTGCCGTTCGATGCCGCCAGGCGCACCCGACGATTGCTGGCCCGATTTTCGGATGTGGGAACAGCTTCGTCGAGTGATCTGCGCGTTGGGATCGACAGGCACACCGCTCGCTATCGCGACCCTTTGCTGCTTGCCCTTCACATCCTTCGTGGACTGCTGCGCGAACTGTCGGTGGGCACGATGCGTGCATGGTGCTTCCTCTGGAGAACACCCGACGCCGCCGAAGCAGGCATAAGAGAAGTGCTCCGTGAGGGTCTAAGCGATATCACTAACGTGGGTAAGGAATCCAAGTACTACGCGGCACTGAGCTTCACGCCCGACTTGACATTCGGAAATATCGCGATTGGTGATGTTAAGTACTCGCTAGACGGCGGAAGTTGGAGGCGAGACGATGTGTACCAACTGCTGGCGTTCGCTGTGACGCACCAGTGCTCGCGGGCGCTCTTGGTGAACTTCCACACGAACACACCACAAAAGGTATCCGTGCAGGTAGCGGGGACCGGTCTGGAGAGGCTATGTTGGCGGGTTGACCGCCCGCCCGATCAGGCTGCCGAACTACTCGTTGAGCACGTCAAGACTTGGCTAGCCTCGGCTCCGCCTTCCGCAGAGGGGTAGCCGCGTCAAACCGCGGACCGGCTCCGCATCTACTGCGCCATCCCAACGATGGACCGCGACTCCTGGCGGCTCGAACTCGCCGACCCGTAACAAGGCATTCACTTCCATTACGGCGGAATCAGCCATGAGAAGACGCTCAAGGACTGAAAGGACCGCGCCGAGCTGGCCCGCCACTCGCGGGTGGCGACCGGCTGGGTCTCCGACCGACTCGCGTGCGTTAGAAAGTGAAGTGAAGCAACCGATTATTCGGTTGTCTAGTTTTACACCTTGTCCTCTTGGTGCCCGACAGATTTGCAGAAGGCCGTCTTCGAGCTTCTCTCCGGAAACGAAGTGACCACGATGCGCGACGGGCGGAACGATGTAGTCCACGGCTACTGGTGGTTAATTCCAATGGGCACAACCGGACTCGTCTCATCACGGTACTACCGCCCGAAGGCAAATCAGGCTCAGGCTCCTGCGCAGATACATCCCACTGTGGAAATGCTGCAACAGTTAGCCAGCGATCTGTTCGACTTCGCTGACGCATTAGAGGCTCTGGTGACCCCCTACTGGCCGCTCGCGATCGTGCCGGGCCTAAAACGCTTCGACAAAGGCGACATCGAACTCGTCAGCCGATCGGACGAACACCGAACGAACTCCGCTGACCTGCGGCCGCCGGAACCGGGCAAGCCCAAACCAGGACAACGACCGGCAGGATCGAGCGGACGCAGCAAGCGAAAGCGACAGCGGAGCAGGGGTTAACAAGTTGCGCGAGCAGCCTCTGAACGGTCACCAAGGAAGTCGATCCAGCCCGCTCCCTGTGCAGCACCCCGCCCACAGGAGAGGGGGTGTGCTGCAGCAAGCGCGCCTCGGGCAAGTTGTGCCCGACGCCCAAAGCGCAGCGGACCTGTCCCCAAGTACTGGTCAGACACCAATTCCGCACAAGGCGCTTGACACCCCGGCCCCTATCTACGCAGCCCCGTTGCTCAGCCGCTAGCGGTGCGATCGACGCTGCACTAACTCGTACAGCTGCATTGCCCTGTCGTGGACCGGCGTGATGCGCGCGGACAAGGCTGCCGGCAGGTTGCCTCTCAGCGCGGTGAGCTCTTGATAGATCTTGCCCAAACCCTGCATGAGTGGCGTTGCCATGTAGTCCTGGTGCATCTGGATAGCCAGCAAGTCGCTGATGCCTGCGTCGGCCGCATCGAATGAGCTTGTGTGCAAGTGTGCGATGACGGCTATGGATTGCACAAGAATACGGTCGTAATCGTTGGCCTTTTCCAAGAGTCCTGGGATCATTTCAACAACTGCGGCGTAGTTGTTGGCCTCGATGAGATCATTGACCGTGTCCAGTAAATCGTGCTGGCTGACGGTGCCGCTGGTATCGAGAGCAATGAACTTCTCTAAGGCGTCGACGACTTGCTGAACAGCCTGTACCGACATGTACTCAGTGCGCTTCCTTAAGAATGCTCGAACCGCCTTGGCCCTTTCGAACAGGAATGCGCGAAACGACTCGGGGGCCGTGGTGAGATCAACAGAGAAAATTAGTGTCGCCGTTGCTGTGGCAAAGGGGAGAACATACTTAACCGAGTCGCCGGCATTTGAGAGATCAACGACGGCAGCTGAGACCGCGTCGATCGAAAGCATCGTCGTTAGCGGGTTCGTTGGCAACGCCTGCAGAGCTTCTACGGCCGCTTTCGACATTTGAACAGAACCCGTCGCGTCACCGCGCGCCCAGTAGCACTTCCCCAGTTCCAGCTGCAGCATCGCTTTGCAGTAGCCGAAGATTTGATTGGCCTTCTCGCTCGCAGTCGAAAGCGGCTCATTCTTCGCCAGGAGATCGAGCAGCGCCTCAGCATGCAAGAGCAGCTGTTCGACGGCAAAGAACTCAAGATCCGACCGCATACCTTCAATCCAGCCGACTAGATGATGCATCAGCATGAGGGCGTGGCTCTGAAGTTCGCCGGGCCGTAACCGATCGACGTATGAGATCTGTAGAATTTCGTGTACGAGCGGATGGATTGCGATTGTTTCACTGGCCGCATTTTGCGCCCCAGCATCATCGACGTTCATGACTCTTTGGGCGATGGTCTGTGTGCGAAATGTCGAAATCACACTCCGCGCTACTGTTCGATCGACAAAGGCGGGGCTTGGTCGATCAGCGAGGTCTAGACTTCCTTCTTCGGGTGAAGCAGAAATAATAAAATTAAGTGGCACTAACTCCGGAGCGAGGAGAGATGCGTGTTCAAGAATTACCGTCGCGCGGCGTCGCTCCTCCTCCGAAATCAATCCTTGCCCAAGGTGTTCAACGGACAATTTGATCGCTTGAAATGCAGTCCGATCAAATCCGGCGGGGATGGCCCGCATGTCATCAAGGGCTTCGAGTCTCTCGAAGTAATCGCTCGACAGTTCGTCGAGTGTCCCCTCTGCATTTCTGAAATACACTCCAGCCATGCTTACGGCCAGCGGGACGAGACCCAGCCGGCAGACGATTTCTGAGACCGTCGTTTCGTCGTAGCCAACTTGCAGATCCGCGTATCTTGCGAAGCACGCGATCGCTTCTTCCTCGGAAAACTCCTCGATAGGGAGCATTTCGGCCCGAGGGAACCAGCTGCCAGTGCTGTTCGTCGTGGTAATGACAACTGCGCCGTTCCCCATAGTCGGCATGTACTTCTGCAAGGCCAGCATGGACGGAGCGTTGTCGAATACCACCAACCAAGGGCCAGGGTGCGATGCGAGCACCCCTACGAAGTCCGCTGACGCATCCGCGCCTTCCCCGTAGTCCTTTCCAGTCAGGTCATGCGTGATTGCGCGGACCCGTGCAGCCGTGATCCACGGTTCCCGCGAATCAATCCACAGGATCTCGCTGAATGCATTGTGTTCGATGTGGCAAAAGTCGGCTGCCAGAGCGGATTTTCCATTGCCGGTCCGTCCCGCCAGGATCGCGACAGAGGGAGCACGCCCATCCGAGTCACGCAGCCTTTGCTGAACGATCGCGTCGAGTTGCTCCAGCAATGCAAGCCGGGGGACCGTCGCTTGGAATGTAGGTATCCCCGCGACTGGGACTCCCCACTCGAACGCACCTGCTGCTTCAGCAAGCTCTCGATCCGGCATCAACAACGCGTCGATGATCTCAAGAGCACTTAGCCGCCGACTCGCTTCACCAGCGGCCGCACTGAAAATCCTGTGGAGAAGAACCACCGCGACGATTCGACAGCTCACGCGGCCTTGACTCTTCCGGTTTTCGGCTCGGAACTTGGTGACGAGGTCAACGAGCGAGTCGGTAAGTTCGCCGATGGTTCTCGCGTCCAGCGCGATGATCTCGTCAGTTGCTTGTCCTTCGTGGTTCTTCACCGCGTACTCGACGACCTTCTCGCTCGCGTTGGCGACGAAGCACGAGTCTTGAAGCGGTTGCGACAAAGGCCGATTCGTCATCAGTCGGATGTTGGGCGTTTCGCCGTCGTTGAGCTTGGCGAAGACCCTCTTGGCTTCTGGCTCCGCGAGTGCGCGTCCCGTCCTGGACGCCTTTACCTGCGCCTTCGTGGCGATTGCCTCATCCTCTTCGATGGCAAAGTCGACGATGTCGTCGTGCTCCGTGGACTGCGCAAGAGATGCGGACTCGATATGGAGTGCCATTGTGCCGACCTTGTCGAAGTTCTCGCGGAGGTGGCGCAAAAAGAACTCGGCGGTAGTGACGAACTGAAAGTTAAAGCCGTATGCGGCATTCCTGCCACCATCGGTCGTCGTCATACTGACTCGTCCCCCAGACCTAACTTTCCACGCGGCATTCTTCGCCTTCGAAGTTAACAGTCCGCAGTGACAAGCTTGGGCATCGTCGGCGCCCCGACCGGAACCGCTGAAGCGGCCCCCGGTCGGCTGGCCACGTCCAGCCGGCCGATTTCACGCTGACGCTCGACGTGTACGGCGATTACATCCCAGAAGCTGATGGCGGGGCGGTTAACCCACTACCCGAACCGGTGACCCCGACGAAGCCGGATGACTTGCCCGACAACGTGGTGAGACTGTTTGGGCGGCAGGCGAATTAGTCAGCGCCAGGGAGTTCTCTGAGAGCTACAACCCAGCCCTCGACCAACTGCAATATTGCGTCCAGTGAGTCGAACCCCCGTTCAATGGCAGCGAACGGCGGGCGCAGGTCGCGGCTCAATCGACCCAACTGGGAGAAGTCGAGCAGCCTCCTCCCATCGCCTCAGCGAAACCCAGGATCTCGCGAAGCCGCGTCTACGATTGGGGCGCGGGTGCGGACTGGACGAACCGCCAATATGTCCGCAGCAACTCGCAGTGGGTACCGCGTCGGCCACCTGCTACAGCACCTGCTACACCCGACAGCGGCGCGCCTACACACACTGCACCCAGTACTGCGACTGACCGGATGCCCCGATCCCGCCCCGACCGGAAATCATACCGGCCAGGGCGGGATCGCCGCTGTATGGGCCACCCAGCGGGCATTGCCAGCGAATCTCAGCGCGGCCCGATGGCGCGGGCCGGTGATCATTCAACTTCGCTGTCGCGGAACACAGTTCGATCATCCACGCCGGTACCGGCGTCTTGTCACTATGCGCGGTCGGCCCGCCGCAGCGTTTAGCGGTCGTAATCCATTATTTGGTAGCGCTCAAAGTTGGCATTAACTCGACGAATGAACAGCCATTCGAGAATGGCCGCTAGCCAGATGCTGACGAATGCCACGAGACCAAGAAAGATCAGCACTAATTGCACGATAGGCGGCTCTGAAGCCAGAGCATCGATTGACGACAACACGCCGAGTCCGACCCCGGCTGCAATGGAGGTTCCGAGCCACCAGTGGCAGCCATGCCGTGGAACTTTGATCCCTGCGCGCGCAAGCCATCGACAGCGACCAACCCACTCGATCGCAGAGAAAGCGCCACGCACAGGGGCCCCCAAACACAAAGCGATACCGAATACCGTGAGACCGGCGACCCGAACTACCTCCGGCGTTGAGCCCCAAACGGCCATGCCGAGCGAGAAGATCGAGAACGACACGAGTAGCGCTATCAGACTAAGAGAGCCGACGCGGTCGCTCATCAGCCTCAATAGTTCACGCAATTCGGTGCTGAGGTGTGTCGTGAACGTGAAAGGTGCACTGCCTCAACGATAATCGATGTTTGCTGGCGTTCGGGAATCGATCGAGGAGTGCACCTATCAGATGCAGGCTACTTCGGATTGGTCCCAAAGTGTTCGAGTCGAGGTCCGCGGCGACGACGTGGTCGGGCACGCGGGCAACGTGATCCCCCGCATGCTGGCCGACAACCTGGGCCTGACCAGCGGCTTGTCCGCGGCGTTGTCACGGCCGGAGGTGCTGCACGACCGGGGCGCGGTGTTACGGGACGTGGCGGTGTCGATCGCGGGCGGTGCGGAGAACCTGGCCGGTACCGCGGTGCTGCGGGATCAGGAACGACTGTTCGGGCAGGTGGCGTCGGTCCCGACGATGTGGCGGTCGCTGAACGAGATCGACCACCAGGGCATGGCCAGGATCGCGCTGGTGCGCAACAGGGTCCGGGAGCGGGTGTGGGAGTTGATCGAGGCTCGGCATGGCGCGATCCCGCCCTCGCGGACCTGTTATGGGGACCTGGGTCCGGTGGTCGTGATCCGCATTGACGCCTCGCTGGTTGAATCGCACAGCGACAAGCAGCACGCTGCGGGGAATTTCAAGGGTGGCTACGGGTTTCACCCGCTGTTGGCGTGGTGCGACAACACGGGCGAACTGCTGGCGGTGATTTGCCGCCCAGGCAACGCCGGGTCGAACACCGCGGCCGATCACATCGCGATCATCGACGCGGCGATCGCCGCGATCCCGGCGACGTGGCGGCGCAACCTGTTGATCACCATCGATGGGGCGGGCTCAAGCCACGCCGTGGTCGAGCACCTGAGGAAACTGAACGCCCGCCCGGGCTGGTCGGTGGCCTACTCGGTCGGGTTCGACCTCGACGAGCGGGCCCGGGTCGCGATCGGGCAGATGCCCGCCGCCGGGTGGGAGGCGGCGCTAGACCCGGCCGGCAAGGCCCGCGACGATGCGCAGGTGGCCGAGCTGACCGGGCTGCTGCGCGAGGGCGCCGACGGCGACCGGCTCGACGGCTGGCCGGCCGACATGCGCATCCTGGTGCGGCGGGAGAAGATCGAGCACGGGACGCAATTGTCACTGTTCGAGCAGATCAACGGCTACCGCTACCAGGTCATCGCGACCGCCACCCGGGGCGGACAGCCCCAGCGGCTCGAGGCCCGCCACCGGGTGCACGCCCGGGTGGAGGGGTTCATCCGCTGCGGCAAGGACACCGGCCTGGCCCGCTGGCCATCGCACTCGTTCGCGATCAACACCGCCTGGGTCACCGCGGTCGCCCTCGCCATCGACCTGCTGTGCTGGATGCAGCTGCTGCTATTGGACGGCCCGCTCGCCAAGGCCGAACCGGCGACCCTGCGCTACCGGCTGCTGCACGCTGCGGCCCGCCTGGTCAAACGATCCCGCTACCTGATCCTGCGGGTCCCCGAAACCTGGCCCTGGGCACAGGAATTCGCCGCCGCCGTCAACCGCGTCCGCGCCATCCCCTGACCCGCGGACCCCCGTGTCCGTTCGACCCCAAGGAAGGAGCAGCCACCCCGGGACCGTGGAACCCGGCGTCACCGCACGACACGCGGCGCCGCCGCCTACGGAGAAGCCGGAAATCAAGATCAACTCGTGATCTCAATAAGCCGTCAGGGGAGAACTCGGGCGACCGTGAAATTTTGAGGTCAGTAGTTGCTTGTTCAGGAAGTTCCTTACTGGTCGGAGAACCATCCACAAGAAGCCAATGGCCATGGCCCCCGCGGTGATACGGATCGTGGTGGGATCGTGATTACCTGCCCTATCCAGCCATCGATTCTCATGCTCGCCGAGTTTGTTGCTAACGAACTGTACTGCGACTGCCAGGACGATAGCCGCAGGTATCGCGACTGAGGTCATCACCACTGCTCGCCGTGACCAGCTGCTCGGCGGGCCAAAATGCACAACCAGCACCCGGAACAACAGCACACCGATCGCCCACAACAGGACAGCAACTGGGATGACCTTTGTCAGATTGCCGAGGGTCGTCAGCGGATCAGGATCAGCCCCATCGTGTCCGCGAACAAGGAGCCAGTAAAACAGGCCGAGGAAACCAGCAATGACGGCGAGATAGGGCGATGGCGACTTGATGATGGCGACGATCTGGGTTAGACAACGGGGCACGACCCATGCCATTCCCCGGATCGCGACTTCAAGACGGCTGAGAAATCTCTGGATAACCCAGATACGCGCTGTCCAACGGATGGTGCGGATGTTCTGAACTCGGCCAAGCTGCCGGTCAAGCATCCGCCCAAGAAGCGCTTCGCGCCGTGCTGTGATATCTACAGTCAAGTCCTCGATGTCGCTTCCACTCAGGACCGCCAGCGCCTGAATCTCCGTCCCCGCATCAACGTTCTCTGAACTGACTGGCTCGGGTCCAGCCATCTTGCTGATGGCTACCACATCCTCGAGCGACCGCTTCCTATCGGCGAAGCCTCGACGCCTTGCCTCAAGAAACGCAAGGTGATGAAAGGCTTCTGACCACTCGGGAGCCCGAAACGCCACCACCCCCGCGATGAAGACTGAAATCATGAACCACGTCGCAGCCATCGCCACCGGAACCCACAACCAACTCATACCCCAGACCGTAACGGCGACCGGCGATAAAACCGTGACATGACACGCACAACACGCTGTCCTGAGCTGGGAAGTCTAATTACATACTTGTAATTCAGCTGGGTGCCTGATATAAGCTCGTACGCCTTGACTGCGAAGATCCGCTCGCGCACCCGATGTGTCCGGCCATCGGATCGGCGGACTGTGCGCTCAAGGCTGCGAACGCGACCGGCGGTCGATACCTCGTTGGTGCTGGTGGTGGCGCTGGCGTGACAGTGACGGTCGGCGCGGGTGGTTCGACAGTGACCGTCGTCGGTGGTGGTGCTGGCGTCGGCGTCGGCGTCGGTGATGGTGTCGGCCTGGCCATCCTCGTCGTCGGTATCGGCCTGGCCATCGTCGCCGCGACCCGCCAGCTCAGGATCCGCCGCGCGTAGGCGTCGGTGACAAAGGCGACGTAGGCAAACCCGGACCAGGTCGACACATAGGTCAGGTCTGCTACCCACAGCCGGTTAGGTGCCGCTGGCCCAAACCGGCGTCCGACGAGATCGGCAGGCCGGGCTGCGGCCGGATCAGCGATCGTGGTCCTGCGAGCTTTGCCACGGATGGCCCCGGATAGGCCGTCACGCCGGGGCCAGTTCAAGTTGACATTGCGACTCGGCGTGACGTCGATCCTGACATGTCGATGACTTTTGAGGAGTGACTGTCCGAGCTTCTACTCAACGGCTACCTCATCGAAGTGGATGAACCCACGGCAGGCGGAGGTGCCGATGACTGAACCAGAGCTCCGCCCCCTTTAGCGACTATCACGCCTTTCGTGAGCTTCAAGCCCTGGGGTTTTCAGGAATGAGACGACGTGCCGCGCGGCTTGTTGAACCGGCTAATGTCAGGTTCCGTGGAGCACCACCTGAGCATCTTTCGCCCCTATGAGCGCGACGCCAAACATGAAGACCAGCTGACCCGAGCAGCCCTGATCGTGTTGAAACTGGTGCCGTTGGCGCATGAAGCGTTCCTGTGCCTCGGCGGATGCCAACCGCTGTCAGCTCTGCCACGTCCGCGCTTCGAGATGCAAACGGAAAAGCTAGTGCCACTAGACCCCGACGCTGAAGACCCGGAGGTCGCCGAGCTCGTCAGCGTCTTCCTCGGGCCGCACGAGAACCTGGTGGTGACCCAGGAGCCTAATCTGGCCTCCGAACGCAGGGCTCGGTACGACGGGGTAATCCAGTACGGGTCGCGTCTGCTGGTCGTGATTGAAAGCAAGCTCTACGCCAACGCGAGGGAGCAGCAAGCGCTGGACATCAATACCAAAGGTCTCGCCCACAAGAAATCGCGCTGGGTGCCTGTCAGGTGGCAAGAGCTATTGGACCGCTGGTGGAATCTGATGGAGCTAAGGGTTCTCGCGCCCGCCGAGGTGGAAGTCCTGAGCGACTTTTTCGACAATGCGGAAGAGAACTTCGGTGACTTGCTTCCCTACACCGACCTCGAGCGCTGCGGCGACAATCGAGGGCGTCGTCTGCGTCGCCTCCGAACCATCCTGGAGAAGGCGACCGGGTTCTCCGCAGAGGTCCGTGATGTCTTGGGCCACGCCGGGGTCAAGTTCCCAGGCGACCAGGTAGTCGCCTTCGACCGAGTCAGCCTCTACATCGAGGGCGGCAATCTCGTCCTCAGTGTGTGGCCCGCCGAACTCGGTCCCCAGTACAAACGTGTCTACCCCGATCCTAAGAGGGCGGAAGCCCTCATCGCCCTGACCGACGACCCGGCCTGGCAGGTAAACGCCAATTTTTACCTCGCCTACTGGCGCGCCCACGGACCTCAACGGTGGTATCCAGCACGGCACTTGCTTGGCCCGGCATACGTGCGCCAATGGGTCAAGGACTTCCATGACCACCGCGCCGGACGCCGACCCCGCGAGGACATCAATGACTCGAAGTTTCGACACTGGCTAGTCGAGCGTAATTACGCCAACGAGAGTGAAATGGTGAGTCTTGACGAGTGGGCTAACAAGCTGCCAATGGACAAGTTTGACATCCGCCCAAGCATTCAGGTGACGCGGTCCTGGCAATTGGCTGACGCCGTTGTTCGGGATAGGACGGGCCAATTAATAACGGAGTCCACGAGGCGATTAATCAGGTTTTGACCGCCTTGGGGGAAAAGCAACTGGAGGACATTCAGTCAGAGTCAGCAAGCCATAGGGGCACTGATTCCGTTTAGATTTGTGCTTTACTGCTGCCACCCTTGTGGCTCAAAAGACTCGGACCACTCTTCCAGCGCCGCACGCCGGGCGACGCCAGCGGGTGAGGCGGGATCCCGGGCGGCGGTCACTATGTCGCCGAGCCGCGGACTATGTTCAGCGAGCACGTCGGAGTGGCGATTAGAACTGGATCTCGGGCACTGATCCAGCGATCAGCGCAAGCCCGGGGCTCTGCCTGGCGCCACAGCGCTGGCGCAGGCCCGCGCATCGAAGGCGTTCACCGCCGAGCATGAGGCGTTTTGGGTTGCCGCCCGCAAAGCCCACGGTGATGGTGCAGGCACCCGGGCGCTCGTCGAGGTGCTGCTGTTGCATCGCCATCTGGATCGAGTCGATATGCTGGCCGGCATCGCCGCGGCGCTGACGGTCGGGTCCACCAACCCCGACGTGGTGGCGCTGGAAGCACGCAAGGCCGCCGAACGGCGCGGCGCCACGGCCGGCCCAGATGATGCCCACCGTGGCGGTCGTGTCGTCATCTTCGCCGAGCATCGCTCGGCGGCCGTGCCCGCCGATACCCGACCGCTGCCCTCAGTGGACCACTACGACATCCTGCTAGGGCGAGAAACCTCATGACCCGGCGGCGCACCGTTACCGAGCAGGCGGCCACCGCAGCCATCGAGCAGGGATGTCGTATGCTGCGCCTTCCGACCATCCGCGACAGGTTCGTCGAGATCGCCGCCGCTGCCGAGCGCGAGCAACTGTCCTACTTGGGGTTTTTGTCTGAGCTGTTGATCGCCGAATGCGACGACCGCACCCGCCGCCGCGCCGAGCTCGACACCAAGGTCGCCGAGTTCCACGCGGCTTCTTGCTGGCGTTTACGGCGCCCCGCGCATCCTGGTCGACCTGCGCGCCGACGGTGAGCGGTACCGCAGCACCCCGCGGGGGAACCTCGTAGACCGCCTCAGGAGTGGTTACTACCGGGTTCAGGGCACCGCGAGTCACAGACTTGAAAACTGGGGGCCGACCTCGCCGCCGTATTACCGACCGGTCGAACAGGGGCGCCTAGGGTAAACCCCCTGGCCCCCCCCGGGGGGCGGCCCAGTGCCGACCTGACCTCTCACCCCCTGCGGGGGTGCCCGGTACCCGAGGCAGGCCCCAAGCCTGCCCCCGGCCCAGTGCCCCAGTACCCACCCGGAGGGAGGCGGGGGCCGGGTGCCGTCGGTGCCAGCCTGGTACTGCCTGCCCCTACCTGCCCAAGGGGGCTAGCCCCGCCCTGCCCCCCGCCCAAGTGGGGGCGGTGCCCCAGCCCCAGGGCCTGGCCTCACCGACTACTCCGCGCATGACTTGGCCGACCACCTCGGACACGGCGCCGTGTCCGAGGGGCATGTCTTGGTTAGGCATTCAGTTGTCGGGTGGTACCCCGTCAAACGGGTCTGGCTTGTCGCCGTAGTAGGACCACGATGACCGACCAGTCGCGGGGCGCTTCTGGTCGCGTTCTCGCATCTTTCGGTCGTGCTCCCGTAACCAGCGGTCGAAATCGGCCCTGATTTCATCGGCAGTCCGTCCCCGGTATGCCGCCATCCCCTCTTCGTGCGTCGGGCAGTACCTCTGCCCGGCTGGTGCGATGTCCCCGCACGGCCGCTCGTGTGGGCCGAGCCCCACGGGGAATTGACATGTCGACTCCTCGGCCAGCTCTGCCGCGAACCTTGCCTTGACGGATTCGATGTGGGCCGATGCTTTGGCCTCGGCTTCGGCTGTCTCTGCTGTGGTGGGATACCTGCCCCAGCGGTAGGACGTAGTGCCTCTCCGGCTTCTCCCCTCGATCCTGTCGACTTCGCTTTGCTCGTGGAGCAGCTTCAGCGCATCGCGGGATCTGTTGTCGTACGGGACGCCCGCCTTGCGGGCTATCTCGGCGGTTGTGAGGAACTCCTCGAGAGGTAAGTTACTGATACACACTCTAAAGTAACTTAGTCTATCTTCACTGGTCAGCTTAGGCACCCGAGCTGATACAGGTATATCCCCCTGTACACCTGGGGACAGGTCGCACGCCACCCGAAGTTGAGCGTCCATAGCCGTGTCTTGCTCCCTTTGTTCGCCCCGCTCCGTAGCCGGTAATCGGCTACCTCGCGGATAGGGAAGTTGGGAGAGGCAGCGGCAGCGAGCCGCTGCATCGCCCGGTTGACCCGCATGTGACCTATGTCGATCAGATCGGCCACCGCGCGGCACGGGCCGATCACCGGGTTGTGCCCGTCCCGCTCGGCCTTCGCGATGAGACCGAGCAGCACGGCAAGGTCGTCTCCGTCCACCAGACCCGACTTGATGACCTCCCTACGGAGGTTGGCAGGGGCGGTCTGGTGCTTGATCTCGAACGTGGGTGAGAACGTCTTCTCGGCCCACCGCCACGCGCTGGAGAGCTTCGCGTCGGCCCGCTGGGGCCGGTAGCGGTTGCCGTCCGTGCAAAGGGACTCCAAGATCCGGCTGCCCGCAGCGGCAGCCGCGAACTCGGGCATCCCCCAGCCTTTGTGCATACACCTCAGCGCGAACGCACCCAACGCACCGAGCGGCTCCTTGCCGGACTCCCCGCTGAGCAGGCTGATGTCCTGCTCATCTAGCTCAGGTTGCCCGGTCATGCTGTGTGCCCTGGGTGGCTTGGTCGATCATGGTGCGGAGTGCTGCGAGGTCATCAGCGCCGAGCAGCAGGAACGCGGATACCCCTTGCTTGCCGATGCGGTAGGTGACCTCTCGGCGCTTCGGGTTCCAGCGTGCGTCGAACGTCACGGCGGTCATCTGTTTCACCCGTTTCGGCACCAACTCGGGCATCTTCGGAGGCTACCGCACCCGAAACAGCGGTTGCTGTTGTTGGCGAAGGCCGGTTTCGGCGCACGCTTTGGGTTGCTTTGAGCTCGTTGCAGTCGTGGCACAACCGCCGTAGCGGGCGGCGTCCCCGCATCTTCTGCACCCCATCACTGAGCAGTCACCCAAGCTCAACCTAATGGGCTGAAGCGGGGTCTGCTCTCAGCGACCGCATCCCAGTTCCCTGTGTGATGTCTGCCCCTTGTGCTGCACACTTTGCCGTACTGGCCTCTATCGGCCACGCTGACGGCCGAATGCCTATCTGGGGTGTACTCATACTGGACACCGACGCGACTGCCGCATAGTGTCCAACTAGGGCCTGTTACGCATTGTTTGACAGGCGGTCCACCCATGTCTCAGAGTCCAGATTGACAGATCATCGAGAGCAGGAGAGTGCAGCAACGTGGGTCAGCGTGTCGGATACCGGCGAGTCAGCACCGTCGACCAGAACACAGATCGTCAGCTCGACGGTGTCGAGCTGGACAAGGTGTTCACCGACAAGGCCAGCGGGAAGGACGCCAACCGTCCTGAACTCGCACGTGCGCTGGAATACGTGCGGGACGGTGACACCCTCGTGGTCCATTCGATGGACCGGCTCGCACGGAACCTCGAAGACCTGCTACGGCTCGTTCGGGAACTCACCGGCCAGGGCGTCAAGGTCGAGTTCGTCAAGGAGAACCTGACGTTTGCCGGTGATGATTCGGCGATGAGCACGCTCCTGCTGTCGATGCTCGGAGCGGTCGCAGCGTTCGAACGGTCGATGATCTTGGAGCGCCAGCGGGAAGGAATCGCCCTCGCTAAGGCTGCGGGCAAATACAAGGGCCGGAAAGCGGCCCTCACCGATGAGCAGGCCGACGATCTTCGTGTTCGTCTGGCAGCGGGGGAGTCCGTTACCGCACTGGCCAAAGAGTTCGGCGTGAGCCGCCAGACGGTCTACAACTACGCCGCATGACCTCGTCACATCAGGAAGGCAAGGCCGCCTTCGATAGTCGGCCCGAGCACCAGTTGCGGATGATGACAGCGACTTGATCAGGTCGCCGCTTGGCGTTCCACCACTACCAGCACCGCGCTATGCGAGGTGATGCGGTAGCCAACCACGGAGTCATGGAACCGGCTCGTCTCTACGAATCGCCGTACACGGATCTCGCTGCCACGGGGCCGGAGTCGATGTTCCCCGAACCTGAAGTCGAGAACATCGTCGACATACTTAACACCGTGAAAGCCAATGCGTTACCTACGGGTGCCGCATAGGAACATGATTGCCTTTCGACCCTGTGAATCCCGCGACGACGATTCAAAGAGAACCCGAGCCGAAGGGCTCGACCCTGACGGCCTCGCCGTGCGAGCGGCGCTCGACTTGGTGCGCTGGGAGCTGGAGCTGATGCGCCCGACACGGAACTAGGTGTCCAACCCGGTGAGACGATGGCGGCATGCTCGCAGCCGCCAAGGATCAATTCTCGGTGTCGTCCTGGCTTGTTCCTGCCCTACTGGTCCTGATCATGGCTGTCGTTTCGCTGATCGTCACCAACGCGAGAGCGGACCGGCGCGAGTGGAATAAGTGGCGACGAGACACGCTCATCAAGCTGTGTTCGGATGCGATGGAGGCAGCCAAAGGGGTCGCGAGCACGTGGGAGGTGGCGTCGAGTCGGGAGAATTACCCCGCTTACAAAGAGGACCTGGCTGTTGCAACGGAAGCAGTGGGTCGCATCGCATCGATAGCGGAGCAGTTGTATCTCATGAACGTGGAGTACCTCGCAAACATCTGCGTTGAAATGAAAGATGCCGCGGAAGCGATGGAGCAGCCGACATACAAGCTTCACTCGGCTAGGGGTTCCGCCAAGGCTCGGCTGCGCAGCGAGCAAAGCGAAATCGAGGAAGAGTACGCGGCTCGGGGTGAAGACCTTGACAATCCCGGCTTCTTCCAATGGATCCGCAATGCGGAACAAGACTTTCACGAGGAGTACGTGGCCAAACCTGAAGAGGCGTACAACAAAGCCCGTGACGAGTTGGTGCGAATCCGTACCAACTTCCTCCAACGCGGACAGTTTGAGCTGAAACGGACTGTCTGATACCTAAGTGTCCGTGCCTAGCGGCTCCCTCAGCCGCTGACCCTTTGCAGACGTGAACTCGATTTCATCGCCGAATATCTCCATTCCTGCGATGCCCCCATCCCGCATCGCGGTGAAGATCTGTTGCCAGCCAGCGACAGAGCCGCTGGCGACCATCTGCTGAGTCAGGGTCTCCAGGTCTCCCAGGTCCAGGCGCAGCCCTCGCTGGTCGAACTCCAGACGGACGTTCATCGAACGGAGCCAGACGTTGCGGGCAGTAATGTCCTGACGGCCCCACCAGACCCCGAACGTCTCTCCTGTCGGCTCCCAGGTCCACCCAGCAGGCTTCACCGCCTCTGCCGACAGCGCCGCCTGCCGAGCCGCAAGCGAGCTGATCCGTTGGTTGAGCCTCACCCGCTGAGGCGTTCCCGAACGGAAGTCACCAGAGCCGAGAAGGCCCACCAAGTCCTCTAGTTGGGCGTCGATGTCAGCCAGCTCCCCGGAATGATCCGAGCCCGAATCCCACACCCGCTCTAGGCGTTCGGATTGCCCGAGCATCCCGAGCAGGAGCCGCTCGACCACCTCGTCTGCGTATGCCATCGGAATCGACTTGTTGCCACAGGATTCCTTGTATTGAGCCGAGGCGCAGCGGTACCGGGGAGACCGGCCAGGGCCACCCTTGAGCCTGTAGGCCGGTCGGCCACAGACCCCGCAGTGAACGATCTGAAGCAACAGACCGGTGCTGCGCTTGGTCGGTTCCTTCCGGGTCTCCCTGTCGGCCAGCTCTGCGCCGAGCCGCTCGAATACCTCCCGCGTCAGGATGGGGTCCGCGCGGACCACAGGTGAGCCGTCGTCGGCTCGTACGGCACCTCCCCCGGTGACTGCATACCCCAGGAGGGTTTCCTTCGTTAGGCAGCGTTTCAGCGGCGAGGAATGCCATGCGTAGCCCTTCACCTCGCGGCCTTGGTGCTGCGCGAACCGGTCTAGTGGGGTGAGGATCTTCCGGGCGGTCAGGTCGTGGGCAACCGCCCTCAGCGGCTCGCCCGCCAATACCCGCTCGACAACCTCACGGATCACCTTGACCTGTTCCGGGTCTTGGACGAACCGCCACTCCCCGGTGGTGTCGTCTGGGAGGTAACCCCACGGCGGCACGCCGCCCCGGTACTTGCCGGCGCGGATGTTGTGGCGCGCAGCCGATGCGTTGCGCTCGCTGATTGCCGCGAGTTCCATTTCGGCCACCTTGGCGACCAGCAAGGCGATGATGTCGCCGAAGTCGGTGGACAGGTCGAAATAGGATTCCGTCGCACTTACCAGAGTCACGGAATGCTCTCGTCCCCAACGTATTAGGTCTGCCAGGTCGAATAACCTGCGAACGATCCTGTCGACCCGGAAGAACACCAGCAGGTCGAACTCATCGGGGCGGTTCGTCAGCCAGTCGCCGAGCTGGGGGCGGTCGAACGGCGAGGTTTTCCCGGCGGACACGTCCAAGTCCTGTGCGACGCCGATGACGTCGTAGCCGCGCTGGTTGCACAGCTCGCGACAGGTCTCTAGCTGCCTCTCGGGGCTGGTAGTAGCGTCGGTGACACGGGACAGTCGGACGACAATCAGGGCTCGGAACACGGTGTAAAACTACACCATCGAGTACTCGACGGTTGACATGCCCATTGTCAGTAGTTAGCAGCGGCCGCAGCCGAAGCTCAGCTTTTCATCGGGCAAGCCGGCCCAGGGGGTGGGTCGAAATCCCTCCGCCGCGATCACCCCGGCGACCGTTCCGGGCTCATCTTGAGCGAAGCGAGTTTTGGAAATATATGCGTGAGATGTTATAGCTATGAGCACCTATTGTCATAGTCATCACTTCACCAATCCCGTTGCGCACGAACGTATTCCGAACGACGAATTGCGTTGTGACACAGGGAAAAAGAGAGGCCAGCGCAATGAAGTATACGTTCGAATGGAGAGATATTCCCGACCAATGACCTCCTTGCACAACTAAAGATGATGCCTGAGTCGCCCCGGCTGGATGAGCAGCGCGGCGGTCGGCGGCTCAATTTTTTCGCTAGAAATCTTCCCCGGACCGCACCTCGCGCCAGTCCCCGATCTCCACTTCACGCTCCAGGAGCACGCTGTGCGCAGTGGCCGGAATCTTGTTGAACCTGCCCCTCGCACCGATGGCGCTCTCACGGGTGCGGTAGATAGAAATATGACCGTCCGGCAACCGTAGGCCGTACTCCTTGATCTTCACGTTGCGTCCTTTCGTCGCCGATATTCTCGCCTATGGTCCGACTTACCGGCATCGCTTTTCGGGACCGTTGAACCGTAGGGCATCAGATCCTGGTCTTCGCTGGCAAACGATGTCAACGTTCTGACCTGCCAGTTTTCGCTGCGGTCAACTCTGTCAAACACCCATAAGCGAGGCCGGGGAGACGGCGCTGTGCTGTTGGAAGCTCGACACTCGGCTTGTACGACAGAGCTGTCGTTTATCAGGTGAATCCCGGTCCAAAAACCGCTCTCTAGCTGCACTGACAGTGGCGTGACCTACTCGATGCGAACGAGTCGACTCGAGTTCATTCGACCGAGAAGTATCCTTTCAACTCGCGGCTGGTTGGCATTAAACTACGGATATTGTAACCTTGAAAGTAACTTCATCCGTTTATTTAATGCTAGAGGAGGTGCCACATGCCTGTTCGCTACCCGGGCGTGCCACCTGTGATCGCTCAGGCTCCGCTGCGCACCGTGCGTCCGCGTGATGTGGATGCGTACGCCAACCCGCGCAAAGAACTAGCCCGACTTGAGGCCCGCGGACTCGTCCATCGCCTTGCCGAGGGCTTCTACGCGCTGGTCCCCCAGGACCGAATCGGTGGTGACTGGCTGCCAACTCTGGAAGGCGCCGCAGCCGGGATCGGTGCCGCGGAGTTCGGTGCGGGCCGATACGCTTTGATGGGCCTGACGGCCGCCCGGCTACACCGGGCAATCCCGCGTGCGATCGCCATCGCAGTAATTGCTGCCCCTCGGAGGCGTGAAACTCTGCGGATGACGGATCGGCCGGCGACGATCCGATTCCTCGTGCGCGACATCACCGACCTGCAGGTAGAAGTGATGCAGACCGATCTCGGCGACTGTCTCGTCACGACGCCCGAGCAAACAGTGCTGGATCTCGCCCATCTACCCAACATCGGCGAGATGGAGGACGAGGCGCTCGCGGCGATCCATGCCCTGCTGCCGCGATGTGACCAAGAGCTGATGGCCGAAATCGCCGCAACCCAACGGCTCCGCCAACCATTCAACCGGGTCCGCAAGATGGCGGCATGACGGCTGCTGGTTTCGGGCTCCTTGGGGAGGACTTGGAACGGGAAGCTGCACGCTTCGGCGTCGCCGATGACCAGGTCCGGCGAGATCACGCCATCTCGCATATCCTCGGGGCCATCTCCAACAGCATGCGCGATGACGTGATTTTCTTCGGCGGAACGGCGCTGAGTCGCACTCACCTAGTGCACGCACGACTGAGCGAAGACATCGACATGATTGCCCTGGGGAATCGCAGTGAAATCGCCGACCGGCTTGCGAGATCGATCAGCTCCTCGCTTTTACGGACCCACGGCCGAGTGAGTTGGTCTCCATCGTTCGGAACACGCGACGTCGAGCCCGCCATCGTCCAAACCGCCAGCGGCGTCTCGATAAAGCTCCAGTTACTGGCCAGACGCGGGTATCCAGCATGGCCTACTGAACTGCGTCACATCGAGCAGCGTTACCAAGATGCTCCTCCCGCAACCCTGATCGTCCCGACCATCGAATCATTCGTCGGTTGGAAGACCACAGCATGGTGCGACCGCGGCGCGGCCCGAGACCTTTACGACTTGTGGGCAATGGCGGAGATCGGGTCGCTTACACCAGAGGCCGCTGCCCTATTCGCTAGGCACGGCCCAACCGCAACTCCGCCGCGCGACTTCATGTTCGCCCATCCGCCGAGCGAGTTAGCGTGGCAGACATCCCTCTCCGGTCAGACACGACTGGAAATCACGGCGGCCGAAGCACTAGCCGTGGTTCGCAGTTCATGGGCCAGCGTCCTCGGCGAAAGCTGGGATTGATGCTCTACCTGTCGTACAGCGCGCGCCGTTGGCTCCTCTAGTCGTGGCCGTTTGCTGATGTCCAAATAGTTCGGCCCATAACGCTCGCTCGCGACCTAGTTTTCCCAGGTCAGACCGCAACGCTAGGTCCGGGCTACGGAAAGAGTATCGGGACATGACAATCTCACCACCTTCGCTCCGAGCGCTGTCGCCGGTATATATGCGTGGGCTGTTTTGCTGCGTTATTTGAGAAACCAAAAACGTTAGCTTTGAGACTGCATTGGGCAGCGTGGGGACAGCCCAAGCGATTAGGTCGACGAGGATGCCTTCCATGTCCAGCCGGGCACGTCCTCCAGTCGGCGGTGGCTATCGGCGTCAAAGGTGCCTTCGTGTTGCACTGGTTACCGACCCAATGACCGAGCTTGTAGCCGTCGACCATGTATGACTGCGGGACGCAGGCATCACCGCGGAGTCCGACGTCGTCCACGGTCGGCGCTAGCGTCCCATGTCCAGCCGTCTAACTCTTCGAGCCGGCGTTCACGGTTGGCGTCAAGTGCGCCTTTGGCGTGCCTGTGGCGTTGTGTAGTGACCCACAAGCCCAGCCTGTAGCCGTCGACAGTGCAGGACTGCGGCACGCGCGCGTCGCCGGTGCGTTCGACGTACTGTACGAGTCGGCGAAAACCCTCCTCCCACTGGTCGGCTTTTGGTTTCCATGTCCAGCCGTCTAACTCTTCGAGCCGGCGCTCACGGTCGGCGTCAAGCGCGCCCTTGGCGTGGATCTGGCGCTGGGCGTCAACCCACACACCCAGCTTCTGGCCGTCGACGACGCAGTCCTGCGGGACGCGGGCATTGCCGGTACGTTCGACGTAGTCCAGGAGTCGACGGAAATTCTCCTCCCACCTCGCCTCGAGTGGGTCCCATGTCCAGCCGTTCAGGCCTTTGAGTCGGCGTTCACGGTCGGCGTCAAGGGCTCCTTTAGAGTGCTCTCGGCGTTGCACTTTCACCCACTGACCGAGCTTGTAGCCATTGTCGTCGCTGTATGGGAGTTGCACCAGGGCGTTGCCGGTGCGTGCGACGTATTGCACGAGTCGGCGGAAACCTTCCTCCCATTGGTCGGCTAGGGGTTCCCAGATCCAGCCGGGCAGGGCTTCCAGGCGGCGTTCACGGTCGGCGGCAAGTATCCCCTTGGCGCGCCTGTGGCGTTGTGTACTGGCCCAGTGGCCCAGTCGGTAGCCATCCTCCGTTTTGTACGGTCGAGGGACGCTGGCGTCGCCGGTGCGTTCGACGTACTGCACCAGCCGGTCGAAACCCTCCTCCCACTGGTCGCCATGGGGCTTCCACGTCCAGCCGGGGAGTTCTTCCAGTTGCCGCTGACAATCGGCGTCAAGCGTGCCTTCGGTGTTCTTGTCACGTTGCGTTCGAGCCCACTCGCCGAGCGGGTAGTCATCATCGTCCCTGTAGCGCGCCTGGACGTGCGCGTTGCCGATGCGTTCGACGTAGTCCAGGAGTCGACGGAAACCCTCCTCCCATTGGTCCGCGATAGGGTCCCATGACCAGCCGGGGAGTTCTCCCAGTCGGCGTTGATGATCGGCGGCAAGGGACCCGCTGACATATTTCGCGCGTTGGTTACCGACCCAGTGACCGAGCCCGTAGCCATCGTCGGTGGTGCATGCGAGCCGGACGCGGGCGTTGCCGGTGCGTTCGACGTAGTCCAGGAGTCGACCGAAACCCTCCTCCCATTGGTCCGCGATAGGGTCCCATGACCAGCCGGGGAGTTCTCCCAGTCGGCGTTGATGATCGGCGGCAAGGGACCCGCTGACATATTTCACGCGTTGCTTACCGACCCAGTGACCGAGCCTATAGCCATCGTCGGTGGTGCATGTGAACGGGACTAAGGCGTCGCCGGTACGTTCGACGTACCGTTCCAGTAGACCGAACCAGAACTCCCAGGAGAGCGTGGTCTGCTCGACCAGGCGCACATCGAAGGCGCGCGCGAAATCGATGCGGACGCTTGCGGGCAGGTCGAGTTGGATCTTGCCGGGCCGCCGTAGCCGGCGCCGCTGCCGCCCTAATTCTCGTCTGAGTTCGTCTAATTCTTCGCCAAGCTCATCGTCGTGTGACCGGAGCGCTTTGATCACATCCCATACCGGCTTGAACGCGGAGTCATCGAGAACGACTTCGGGGTCTTCCTCGGTGTCGATGAAGACGGGGATGATGATAGTGCCGACGATCTTGTCTGCGGCGAGCCTGATGGCGCGGCCGACGGCTTGGACGATGTCGACCTCGGAGCGGCGCGGGTCGATAAAGGCCACGCTGTCGAGCGTGGGGACGTCGACTCCTTCGGCGAGACATCTTGCGTTGGCGAGCAGCCCTCGTTCGCCGCGGTCAAGCTTGCGGAGATGTTGGAGCAGCACATGGCGCCTCCCGGCGCGCATCTCGCCTGAGGCGTAGTCCGACCACACCTTGCCAGTGGGCCGCTGGCTGGTGGGCATCCAGGCGATTACCTCGGGGAGCGAGCGGGTGGCGAACTCTTTGGCACGGTTAACCCGTGAATGGAAGGTGATCACGCGGTGCAGGTCATAGCGACGCATCGCCTTGGCTAGGCCGATTTGCCCGGCCAGGGTCCGTGCGTCGGTGACTTTGGTCCCGTCGATGGTGACGAAGCGGCCACGTTCTGCCCAGTCGCGGTAGGTGGCGTCATCGACACCCACGACAGCCACCTGGTAGTCGGTGAGCAGGGCACGTTCGATCGCCTCGGCGAACCCGAGGCGATGGAACACCGGGCCGAACGCTGCCCCGTTGTCCATCGAGGCGACCTCAAAGTCGGCCTCTTTCGCTTCATGTACGACCCGACCGGTGAAGTAGCGCGGGGTCGCCGTCATGAACAATCGGCGGCGCGCCTTGATTGCCTCCTCGTCGAGGACAGTGGCGAAGTCGGAGGAGACGGGGCCAGCGCAGCGATGGGCCTCATCCGCGATCACCAGGTCGAAGGTGGGCACCCGACCCAGCCGGAACGCCATGGCGATCTGCGGCGACGATTGGTAGGTGGCGAAGACGACACGCCGAACTGACCGCCGGCGCAAAAACGCCGCGATCTCCTCGGGGTCGGTCGTGACCGGGAAGCCCAGATCACTCGTGTTGCTCACGACGGCGTCGGGTTCGGCGACAGTCTCGTCGGAACACACCGGAAGGAAGTCGAATCCCAATTTGGTGTTGGCCGTCCACTCGCGCAGCGTTTGGGCCAACAGCGACAGCGACGGCACCAGCACCAGCGTGCGTTCGGCACCGAGCTTCTCGTTGATGAACGACGCGGCCAGAGTCTTGCCGGTCCCGCAGGCCATGATCAACTGGCCGCGATCGGTTTCCCCAAAACCCTTCGCCACTGCGTTTATCGCTTGGCGCTGATGTTGCCGGGGTCGTTTCGGTGGCAGCCGCCGAGAACGCAAATCCGATGGTGAGCTAGGCCAGTCGACCCCGGCGGCTTCCAGGTCACCAAGCAGCAGAACACTGGCTTGCTTCTCTTGAGCTTCGATCGTGTGCTTGGCGATGGGTCCGATGTGGTTGGTCGTCGCGATCAACAAGCGGAACGAGAACTCCGACCGCCCCGACTCGGCCAGGAAGGTGTCCACGTCGCGCTTGGTGATCCAGGTGCGTTCGTCATACGCCTTCGCCTGGATCGCCCAGAGGTGTCCGTGGCGGTCCTCGGCGACCAGGTCGATGCCAGCGTCAGCGCCCCATCGGCCCGGCCAGTCTTTCCACAACCACACGCGGCGAAGCTCGTGCGTGTAGACCGGGTCGTGTGTCAGGAACCACTGGCAGACGCGCTCGAATTGCCTGCCCCGTCGACCTGGGTCGGGGTCAAGCTGGTCCAGGAGATCAGCGAGCGCCGCCATGAAGTGAAGCTACACACGGCCACCGACTAAGGCGTGCAACACGGGCGAATAATCTGGCGACGCCTAATGCGCTGTGAGAAGTGCATTGTCGGCCGTAGGACACGTCACCGCCAGGTCAACATGTCTAACAAACGCAAATCCGTCACGCAGGTCAGGCCCTGAAACTGCGGCGATTCGAGGGCTTTCCAAAGCGCGGCCAGCGCCCCGGATTCGGTGTTAGTGATGAGGTCGGCGCGAATCGCGGCCCAGAACATGCGTTTCTGGCCCCGCTCAGGCCAGCGGAGTGCTGCCTGCCCAGCAGCCTCCCGGTAGGTCGAGGTGAGCTTCCGGTCGAGGATCGGATACGCCGCTGGCCGCTTGAGGTGTAGCACCTTGCTAATCTTCGCTATCCCGATTCCCGGTGGTGCCGCGTCGTCGAAGTGTTCGTAAAGTGCGGCTAACTCGTCATATACACCGCCGCGGATTCCCGGATCGGCCTGGCGCAGATCCGCCCCCGGAGAGGGCCACGGTGCGTTGGTGGCGCGGTCGAGGAACCAGTCCGCCTCGTCCTTCCCTATCCGCGAGCTAACCGCTCGGGTACGTATGAGTTCCTCCCGTGTTAGCGAGCGGGGGTGGCCGGGGCCGGGACGGTCGTACCTATCAACCGTCTTCTTTGGGTAGCAACTGAGCTTTGCAACGGCGTCATCGAGGGACAACGTCTCAGCCGCGATCACGATCATGGGGGCGACCACCAAGCCATCGTGCCGTAACGAGCCGCGATACGGGATCGAATCCGTCGAACCTCGACACGCGGCGGATAGTATCGCTGCCGTAAGCGACCGTGGTGCAAAACCCGCCACCCAATCTGCTGCTTGGCCGAGCGTGTCCTTGGAAGGCGACCCGGAGGGGGTGGGTCGAAAATCCCTAAGTCGCGATCATCCCAGCGACCGCTCCGGGCGAGCTGTGAGCGGTACACGTTTTGGAAAATTATGTCCGGGGAGGCAAACGTTATGGTTGCCGGCCAGGCGGCTGAGTCCGCGAGACAACTGATATCAACAAGCATGTGAACCTTACTCTCGGCCTCTCTTGGGGGAATGCATGGCGAAATCGATCACGTGCTCCCTGATCTCGTCTAGAGTCAGGCCTTGTTTGGTTATCTCATCGTGTAGGAGCCTCCGCTGCGCCCGATTGAAGGTGGTCCCCAGCTCTTTTTCCACATCCCTGATCACGCGGTCGATCGCTTGAAGATCAGCCTTGCGGGCCATGCCCAGCATATTGTCAGGGATGCCATATTTCGCTTTCGATGCCTCAAGGCGTTCCGATGCCTCGGCGAGGAATGGCCTGATGGACTCGGGGACCTCTGCTTTAAGTCCCTCACGAAGTGCTTGGAGTCCCTCGCGAAACTTTTGAACTCCCTTCTTGACGAGATTCACAGCGAAGTCCACCACGACCATTCCGATGACGAGGATCTGCGCGAACCAGCCACTAATGACTCCGCTCTTGCTTCCAACCTGGGATCCCGTGCCTCCTTTATTGCCGGAGTGCTTCGCGTTGTAGAGGCTGTCTGGATCCAATATGAGGGACGCCAATGCCGCGAGATCGTCCAGGATCGAAGCAGGACCTCCATGGCCTTCCCCAGATCCCGGCGGACCATCTGTGGTCCCGCCCTCTCGGCCGCCTGGTGGGCCCTTGCGCCCGCCAGACTTTGCGGTTGCTGGTGGGACACCGGTTCCTGGCCCCTTTCCCGCCTTCCCAGCGCTTCCCGTACCGGGCCCAAGCTCACCGCCTGGACCGCGGGGCCGCAGATCGTCGTCCTGCCCATGTTCGGGCTTCTCGCCACGGTTGCCGCCGGCGTCGCCGCCAACCACACCTTTCTCTACACCCCCAGCGACACCCCCGCCGCCTTGCGAACGCGGCTTGCTGCTTCCTTTGACGCCTGCGTCGTTTCCGTGCCTGCCACCCCCAGATCGAGGTAGATGGCCGAAAATTTTTGGGGCCTTTGGATTTTCTTGCCGATACTTGTCGCTGATAAAGATGGGTTTGGGTTTTTTGGGTTCGTTGCCGCTGGGATCCACAAATAGGACCGGTGAATCGGCGCCATAGGAATAGAGATTCAATCCCCCGCGTAATCCGATGGGGTCACACGACACCCACCGCCCCAGCCAGCACACGTAGTAGCGGGCACCGTGGTAGTAAAACCCGTTCTCTTCATCCCGTTCCTTCCCGGTGTATCGATAGCGCTTGAGCGATACTTCGGCCGAGCTTCTGGCAGCATGAAACGTTGTTTCGCCATACGGCGCGTATTCCTCGTACGAAATGATTGCCGCTGCTTCATCTAATTCCAAACAAGCGGAGCCGAGGTAATCTGCCAGCTGATACCGCTCGCGCGCCTCCAGCGATAAGGGTGCATGTTCGCGTTCCCACGTCAGAGTTTCCACCAGCGCAATCCTTTGCTGGTCATCCATGACATGCAGAGTCTCACGCTCTAGCGTAAGTTTCCCGCCGCTCGTCTTAAATTCCCGGAATACCTCGTAACCTGCGACGTAAAGGCGCTCATTCTTCCGCACCCCATCCTGGCTCTCGGTGACTTTGCGCGCGCGCTGTCCGGCTGCATCGTAAACATAGAATGTCGTCTCCGGCCTACCGTCCTTGACCACTTGCCGCGAACTCGCCGCGAGGCGATCCATAAAATCCCATCGCATCTCCGGGAGATGCGGCATCTGCGTAATGTTGCCGTGGGCGTCGTAAAGATAAGGCTCCGCCAGGGGGTGACCGCTGGCACGCAGATGCGTGCGGGTCAAGCGATTGTTCTCGCGGCCCGATTCGATGAGACTGCTTTCGTCGTAAATGTAGTGGCGGGTCCAGTCGCCGTTCTCCGCGCGATGAATCATGCGACGGAAGTTTCCGACTGAGTCGTATTCATAACGCTCGGTGTAATTCCGCAACGCTTCCAGATCGCCCAGGTGTGCAGCACCCACGTACGGATAGTCGCGATAGTCACCGTGTCGCGGTTTGAAGTCGAATGTCGACTGGCCGATGTTTTCGCGTCCCGTGGCCTCAATCAGGCGATAGAGAGGGTCATATGTGTACTGGCAAACGGAATCGACCTTGTGGTTGTTGTGAAAGACTGTTCGCAGGGCATCATCGGCGGCTCGTGTGATGTTCCCGGCTGGATCGTATGTGTAGTGCAGGTCCTGAATGCTAGCCGGGTCTTCGAAGACCTTTGTGGTCCATCCATCTCTATCTCGCGGGCGCCGGGTGTAAAGGCGGATGAGTCGGAAGGTTTTGTCATCGTACCGGTAGGTCGTGGTGGCGTGATTAGCGTAGTCGATGCGCACCCGTTGCGCTCTGGCGTTGTACACGATGTTCGTGACGAATGGCGTCCAAACGGGGTGGCCGTCGCGTTCCGCGCCCCTAATAACAACGTCGATCTTTTCGAGGAGGTTGGTCTTGTTATATGTGGGCCGGTACACGCTCCGGTCTGGGTTGGTCACCGTCACAACCCTGTTGAGTGCGTCATAGGTGGTGCGATGGACAAACGTCTCGGCGTCGAGTGTCGGGTCCTGCGACCAATCCGGGACGCTCTTGTAGTCGTTGGCAAATTGTCGGCGACTGTGCATAAGATTGCCCTTGAAATCGTAGCGATCGGAGGTGACCACCCCGGCCGTGTCGAAATGCCGGTAGGTTTTGCCGCGCAGATTGGCTTCGCGCCGCCGGTTTTCGGTCAGGCCGGTATCGGCGCTGTCGCCGTAGATCGTTTGCGCGAAAAGGATCTCGCGAGGGTAGGTTCTGGCTCCGCGCTCGTAGGGATCACCACCTTGAACAAAAGAGCGGATCGGCCGGCGCAAAGCGTCGTATTCGGTGCGAAAGGTGTACAGCCGGCTGTCCCAGGTCCGAACTGGTTTTCCCACGACGTCCTCGAGCATCCAACGCTCACCCGCGTCCATACTCGTTTGATGCAACTGCGCGCCGAGCATGTCGTAGTCGCACCGGATGACGACTCGCTCGTGAGCGTCGATCACCGCGCGCTGGTTTCCTTCGACGTCGAGCAACGTTCGGGTCGGATATTTCCGGTGCTGCCACGCCTCCTGCGTGCCAGGATCCGTATCGCCATGGTCGGCGACACCGTTGTCAGCAAAGGAAAGAAAGATTCGGCCGAGAGTGTCGAAATAGGTGGTGGTCGGCGTGTCGGCATGCTTTGCAGCCTTCTCCGCGGCGGTCTTCTCCGCGGGTCCCTTCTGGCCGTCGATCCGCTCGTGGTACCACGTTGGTAAATAGTCGTCTGCAGGCAGACGCGCGAAGTATTCACTGACCTCGGGATCGGTCCGAGGATCGGAAACGACGGTGTCGTTGACATCCCAGACGCTCTGCTGCCACGGATCGAAGACGACCTTGTCATAGCTATGGTCGGGATGCAGCGTGGCGATGACCCGCTCGATCGGATCGTAGAAGAGAACGGGACTTACACCGTGAATCGCGTTAAGTTCGAAGTCGAACGACGCGGTGAAGAACGGCTCGTATTTGCGAACTGGTTGGCCTTTGTTGTTGTAAATGGTCCAACCGCTGCCGATCCATCGTGGCTCGCTGACCGGACCTCCCTGCGTCAGCGGACCGGGCTCTGCCTGGAGCTTGCTCTGGATTTGGCGGCCGAAGCCATCGGAATAGCCGAAGTTGAGCAGGACCTTGGTTCGCTCGCCCGGCCGAAGGTCGCTGACGTGCGTCTCACGTTCGATCGTTGCGGCGAAGACCGGCTTTTGAGAGTGGAAGTAGCGCTCGACGTCGTAGACGATGCGCGTCGTCGCCTGCTCGAGCAGGCCCAGGGCTTCGCCATGAGGGTCGGCGAGGAATGCTTCCAGCCGGGGTGTCGAGAGGTCGGGCTGGAATCCCCCGAGCGAATCGCCTAGGTGTTCGTCGGCCTTACCCATGACGGCCGTGCCCGCTACCCGGCCGAGGGCATCAAAGGCTACCTCCGCGCGATCACCGTTCGGGTCGGTCAACAGCCTGCGCGCGAGCACCCTGTAATCCAGCTCGGCGCGGGCGGTGTTGCCCACAGCGTCAATGGTCTCGACCAGCGCCAGATCATGCGAGTCAAATCGGACTCTTGTGATGTTGCCGAAGGCGTCACGGTAGCGATGCGGGAGGAAGAAGTGCTTGATTGCATACTCCAATTCATCGGTGACCCCACTTTTTTCCTCCGCGGAGTAGAACACACGCCCCGATGGGGCCCACCAGTTCCCATTCCCATCAAGGTCGGCATAGCTGGCCTCCTCCCCCAGCATCTCGCTGCGTCGCGGAAGCAGATTCTTGCGCTGCTCGCCTCGACAGAACACTTCAGAGACAAGCCCATCCGGAAGAGCGAGCCGGTAGCCTTCACCGGGCAACGCCAGCGATTGCATGACACCGAGCGGCAGAAGACGCCGTAAACGATTGTCGCGAAACAGAGTACGGCTCGCTCTCAGCATACGTCGATACGGCACCTCTTGCACGGCGCCATTCGCCTGCCAATCTTCGAACGGCAGATCGTGGTCTCCATCGCCTGCCTGAGCGACTCGATTCGCCAGTTCGCGAAACCGGAAAAGATTCGTGATAAGGGGACGATGGGAGCGTGGGACTGCCTTGACCACTTCATAAATCCGCTGTTCCGAAGGCAACGGCGTGCGGTAGGCATCCGACTCCTCGACCGGATTCGTGTAATCGCTCTCGGTCACGGTCAATAGAATTCGCGCCTGTGTCTCTCTGTCCTGGTCTGTCAACAGGCGGGACTCATCCGGGAACCTACGCCCATAGCCGACCGCAACAGATTTCAATACATTGCCGAAATCGTCGACTTCGAGGGTGACTCCGTGTGAAACCCTCGGATCAGCGCGGCGGCAGCCGTCGACATTGTAGAGTTTGCGCTCGTAGTGAAACGCTACTTGCTCGCGGGCATGGGTGAAGAAGACCGCATGCCGGTTCCTGTCCCGCTTCTGCAGCAGACGGATCGTCAGGTTGCTTTCGGTGACCAGGTAAGGGCGGCAAGATTCCTCCGTGCCGTCGTGCCCGTAAATCTCTTGCCTCAGCATCGAGCCCTTGAGTGAACGGCAGGCCTCGCGCGCTTCCTCCGGCGTCAGGTGCGCGGGAAGAATGGTGTCTTCGAGCGTCATCGCCTGGGCCTCGTCTGGAGAAAGTGGCGCTTCGCCGTTGCGAGCCAGTCCCTCCCGGTAGTATTCGTGCGCCAGATGCCGCGAGACGCGTCCGCCCTCTGGATACACACCCGTGTGAAACCATGTCCGTGTAAGCACTGGCGGAACGGCCGACGCGGCATCGATATTGTCGCTTGCCGGAAAGTGGCTGTTGGAGGTCAGAACCGCGATTTCTTCTGTATCGGTTTGATCGACCCGGCCGAAGCCGCGGAACTCGTGTTCCACGCCGTCGTAGAAGCCGTGATGATACGTGTAGCGCGTGACGAAGCGATTGCGGCTGATGCGATCGTGCACCTCGACGCGCTCGACCACATGCACCGGGAACGGCAGCCTGGTGACCCACGGCGTTCCTACGGCTTTGTCGGCGAGGTAGAACTTGGTGGACGACGCGTAGTCGATCCGTGTCTCGGCACCTAGATTGTTCACGGTCCGGTTGAGCAGATGGGGCTTTTGGCCGCACATGAGATCGACGTAGCGCAATTGCCTTTCGGAATATGTCGGTAGCGGCGAGGACCAAAGTACGCACGCGGTGCCGCGGCCGAGGAAATCGGTGACGGTGATGGATGCGACATTGTCGATGCTCGGGAACCGACGCAGCAACCGTACTTCGCTCCAGCCGTTGCCGATCTCATTGAGGTAGATTCTTGCGCCGTCGGGACTGAGGTAGAGGATGTCGGTTGTGCCCGACCCGTCCGTATCGGCGAGCCGAATGCGCTTCTGGTCAAACAGGTCTGGTTCATCGAACCATGGCGAGCGGTCCATGGTCACCTTGGCGCCGAATCGCCCGTAGCCGCGGTTCGGCCAATAGCAGACTTCGCCGTTGCGAATGCGAACCAGATCGGAGAGCCCGTCGCCGGACATGTCAGCAAGATAGACGGACTGCATGCCGTCGGCAAAGACTACCCGCGCGCCGTTCCTTTCATCCCACGGTACCGGCACATGCATCGCGGGGCCGAAGCCTTCCTGCAACAACGATGCGTGCCAGGTGATCTCGTCATCTTCGGTAACCAAAACATCAGGAATACCATCGCCGGTCAGATCGACGAACCGGAGATTGGGATCGTCCCAATCCGTCACGGGAAGCGAATGAAACGTCCGCAGGCCCGCCCAGCTGGCTTCGAAAGTCCTTTCGTAGAAACCCGCAACCTCGGGTGACAGGTCGACCAGATCGAGATTGCCGTCGCCGGCCACGTCCATGAGCTGTTGGCGCCCGCGGGTGAGGGTCGCGAGAGAGGGACGGGGCGCGATTGTTTCTACCGCTCCGAAACGGCCTTTGCCGAGATTCGGCTTGTAGAACCATGAATTGTCTTGCTCGGTCAGGACACCGGAGATTCCCTCGCCATCGAGATCGAGCCAGCGGTAATCTGAGCCGTCGATGCCGCCGGGAAGGTTGAGAAGGCTCTCAGCATCGACGTCGTCGACGTGGTAGTCGTCAAATGTGGGATCTTCGAGCGGACTCGCGGTGTAGAAGAGATCCAGCGGCGGTAGCGAACGTGTCAGATAGCGCCCGTCTTGAAGGCGTCGGTGGCCGGATTGCATGACACTCTCAAGAAGTGACCCGGTCGTTTTTTGCCGATAACGGAAGGCTGTGGAACGCACCAGACACGATGAGGTGCCCAACTCCTCTGGAAAGTGATGGATCATCAGCACCCGGTGACACAACCGGTAAGTGCGAATCTCAAAACCGGAACGATAGGTGGAGAACGGGTCTTTGCGTACCAGCCAGTCGTGGCGCCCTCCAGGTGATAACTGTGAGAAGACGCGGCCCTCCTCGTCCGGCTCGTCGTCCCGACAGTGTTGCTCGCCGTAGTCGAAGAGGACCTCGAACATCCATTGGGCGCCTTCAAGATCGCCCGGCTCGAGATGGGAGCACCGGAAGCTCGGCGTGTCAGGGTCGACGAGTAGAGGCCGGCGGTTGCCATAGCGGATCCGCTTCGGATAGCGGTTGGCTGTGCGCACCCGGGAGCTCTCGTTGGCTGCGGCCAGGTCTACGCCGCTATCGGTCTCGGCCGCATAGTCGTACACGATGGCGTTGCCTTTGTCGTCGTAGCTTCGGCAAAGGAGCCAGCTGAAAACGCGATCGGGAGCTTCAGGATCCGCGATCCGTGATCCCGGATCGAACCCATAGACGTTGAGAACGTTTTCCCTGGTTATAGATCGCCAATGCTGCTCGCCAGAATCGAGGTGCGTCCACCGCTCGATTCGCGCGAACAGTCCTTCGATCCGAGGCCGATAGCGCTTGACGCGGTAGCCGTCACGTTCGAACTCGTCGCAGCGCGTTTCGCCGTCTTCGGTGCGAAGCACCGGGACCAGGTCCTCAGCGCTCGACAGCACGAAGATGTCCTCTTTTTTACTATCCCTATAAGGCAGGCTGTCGAGATACTGCGGAATCCCCTTGTCCGTGCGCCGCGTAATCGAAGGTAATGAAAGACTCCACCCCATGCCGAAGATTCCGTTGCCGGCGCTCGAATCGTAATCGACGGAAAGCTGCGGGCCGAAACCGGAGCGTCCCGGCGTAAGTGCGAGAGGAACGCTCAGGGAACCGGTGCCGGTAGCGGGGTTCGCTTTGAACTTTTCATCGATGCCTCGGATCGCGCCTCCGCCCTTGGGAAGCGATAACTTGGGGGCGGTAAACGGCGACACGCTTGAATCAGTTTCAGTCGTTGACGTGTTCTGGTCAGAGGCAGCCGACGTAGCTTGGCCGGAAGGCAACTCTTGACTCCATGCGGGTGCCAGAGGCGCTTGTGTCGGCGTGTTCTCCACCATCGCCGTTCGCCCTTCGATAGTTGCGTGTTATGACGACATGGGTAGCCCGCCGCGGAGCGGGCGGCCTGCTCGCACGGAGTCTTCACATTTGTCCGGCGATTCGGGCCTGACCCGGTAGCGGCAGACAAGGAACACCTGATCAAAGCGACAGTCGCGATCGTGGAATCGAAATTCCACCTCGGCATGGTGCCGTTCCGCCAACGGACCGATGTGCGCGTCGAAAACACCGCAGTACAGATCACCGAACGTCGGCACTGTGCGGCAATGGATTTCGCGCCGTTTCCCGTATTCGACGTGGCATTCGCCGAATGAGATGACAGTGGAGGTGCGCTTGCCTGGTTCTGGGCACGGACAACCTTCGGAGGTCGGACAACAACACTCTTCGCAGTCGTCGGTGCCGAAGAAGACCGCCATTTCGTCGATCCAGATCTCCCGTCCCCCGGGCACATACGGGAACATGCCGCGGTGAAGCCGCAACCTAAGATGGCCTTCGTCGCGATCCTCGTTCCACCGATCCACGAGAAGCTGCCAGGCATCCGGGAATTCGTGCCGGACATCGAGGAAGCGCCAGCCGTCGCCGGGCAGACGCGTCTTGGCTGCCAGGCTGGCTGCGCGCCGCAGCGGTTCTCCGCCTTCCCGCGCGGTGTGAGCGACGCGGATCATCAGGTCAGTCAGCGACTCGCGACGCCAGTAGTTGTTCTCCCGCGGCAGCTCAATGCGCAGCCGGCAGACGGCGCCGCTGTATTCGAAGGGCACGTAGCGCGGGTCGTTGAAGTCGAGCACGAAGAGACCGGAGTCGTTTCGCCCCGTGGAGGTCGCGATGGCTTCGCACGCTCCGTATTGCCGCACGATGCGGGGATCGTCTGGGCACGGGAGATATTCGTGCTCCAGGCACTGCTCCTCGCCGCATTCCGGACAGCAGGGCTTGAGCGCGCAGCAACATTCGTGTGTGGGTGCCTTCAGCCGCGGGTCGATCCGAGTCATGCTGCTCAGTAGCGTCAGCCGACAGTTCACGTTTGTGTATGGACCCGTGACGCACGGAATCGTGGCGGTCATGTTCTTCATCCGGCGCATGTAGAAACCCGGATAGTCCAGGTCGTACATCCATTCCGGGATGTCGATCTCACAGAACCCCGTGGTGCGCAGCCGTAGGAATTCGGCCGGGAAGTGCAGCCGCAGCGAGAACTCCTTGGTCAGTTCATATTCGCGGATGTTTTCATCGAGATAGGCCTTGTCCATGCGATACAGCGCAGTGGAGAGCTTCTCCCCCGCCATCAGGCCCTCATGCAGGTCGCTCCACATGCATTCCGACAGGAAATCGCGGGTGGTATGGCCGCGTTCGACGTTAAAGGCCTGCTGTGCCTGCCGAGCTGCGTTCATGGCCAGATCCCAGCTCTTCGCAAGGAGACCCGAGGTTTCTTTCTGAAGGTACAAGTACAGGTCGTGGGCGGTGAACTTGTCGCGGAGGAAGTCTTGGACTTCGGCCGCATGCTCGATCTGTCGCTGCTGCAAATTCAATTCCTGCAGGAACTGGTCGCGCCTGCGCTGTGCGCCGAGGATCTGGCGTTCGATCTGTTGAATTTCGATAATGAGAATCTGGGCCTGATGGGTCCACTCGGCAGCGCGGCGCTCCCATCCGGCCTCGGTCAGTTCCAGCCCCGCGGTCGTGTTCGCGATGTCGGATAGGGCGATCATGGTCCGGGCGATCGACGCCAAGCTCGAGCCCACCGGCTGACCGACGGGCAGCTGTGAATAGATGAGCGGCGAGCCTCCGAATCCCGCGACGCCCGTGAAATAGTTCCCGAGTGCGTCCGATGCGGCCCCTGACGTTTCTATCCCGTTGCCGACCGTCCGGAGGACCATCGAGGCCAGGGTCAGGTCCTGGTAGGCGATTTCGCCGCCGATCAGTCCCTGCTGAATGAGGCCGTTGTAGTAGGTGAGGTTCGCCTGGCTGACCGCCTTCGTTTTCTGCAGCACCTCGACTTGCCAGTCGGCGTCGCGCCACTGGTCCTTTTTTGCGTCAAGCCCGAGGACCATCAGTTCTCGCTGGTGGCGTGCGTTCATTGCAGCCAGGTACTCTGCGTCGCCTTTCTCGAAGGCAGCTTGCAGGCTGTTCGACAACTCGATTACCCGCGAAGCATGTTCGTGTGCCTTCTGAATGAGGGTGCTGAAACGGTACGGGCTGCGCACGTGACACCACTCGGCCCGCTCGTCGCAGCGGGTGACCTCCGCGCGCCAGCCCTCGCGCACCGGATCGGAGCCGAAATAGGGCTCCTGCCCGTCGACAACGCTGTCACGCAAGCGATCAGAGTTCAGATACGAGCGGACCACCTGTAGACGGTCATTGACCAGTTCGTAGAGATCGAGCAGCCTCGGGTTCAGCGGCGGGAATGCCGGCACGAAGGTGGAGACCGTTGCTGTGGTCGTCGGTCTTGGAAGTTGTACCGTGACAGGCGATTTCCCCATGATTGTTGTCATCGCGTCAAGAATCATGCGGGCCTGTTGATAGGCCTCCGATGACCCACCATGTCGGATTACAGCGTCGCTCCACTCGAGCAGCGTTTCCAGATAATGCAGGACCACGGCTCGATCCCGGGCCTGATCACACGAGACATTCGTGCTGTCGCAACAGGCACCGCTCACCGTGGTGGTTCCGCGGCTAAAAGCTGCGATTGGCGCTGGCGTGGCTTCGGCAGGGCTCGGCACAACCATCTTGCTGGCAGTGGGAACGGCAGCGGTGGGGACGGGCCCGTCGAGCACATCGACGCCTGCCGCGGCGGCGCCGACGATGGCCGGACTGGGCGCGGCCGGAGCGGGCGGAGGCGAGGCAGCCACGCCCACTGGACTCGGCGTCGCTGCGGGAACCCCGTCGGGGCTGGGTGGTGCCGCATCGGATGGCGGGTTCCCAGCAGACCGCGCAGGCTCGAACCCATCAGAGGCGCAGTGAATCCAAGTGCAATCCTGCTGGAGAGGATTGAATGCTTCGCGATACCAGGCGAGAGCGGCCTCGAAATGGCAGCCCGATCGCAAGGCCCGCGCGATCGTCAATGATGGAGCGAACGGCGTGAGAGGCAGCAGCGAGTCTCCCGGTGCCAAGAACACAAACCAGGGGTAGGCGGGAAGGCCCGCTGTACCTAGGAAAGTCGGCGGTATCGCTGGGGCAAGAACTTGGGGCAGCGTGGTGGCGTCGTCCGTGGCGATGTCGTAGCGAAAGCCCGGCAGAGATTGGTCAGCGTAGCCTTCGGGCGCGATGGCGTTGGTCACCTGGAAGGTCAGTGAATCGCCTGTGCGGCCAAGGAATTGCAGATCGGCGCTCGTGCCGGCAGTGATCGGCACAGCGTGGGCTGATCGTCGGGGCTGCTGGAACTCACCGTTATGGATGCGGCACCACGCGAGGCGGACGGCGGGTAAGGGTTGCCACTCCAACAACTGGGCGAGCTGGCTGTCGTCTTGCCAGACCGCCGACTGCTGCTGGGCGGGGTCGTAGAAATCGTCCTGGTATCCGTATTCGTAATTCGACATCGCGGTGCCGCCGGAAGGAGCCCCGGATAGCGTCGGGACCGGCGCTGGCTGATACAGCTCGGCGGGAATCAGCCAGAAGTAGTATTCGTCGACGAGCGGCGCGTGACCGCATCCGCATTCGTCGCAGCATGTCACGCACTCGCTGTCGTTCTTTGGCTGATGCGGATGGAACAGCGTCGATCCCGGAGGTAGTCCTCCGGCGGCGATGCGCAAGAACGTGGTGCCCGCGCGCATTGCCGCTTCGATCCAGTATGGCAGGTCCCCATCGGGCGAGGTACTGGTCTCGGCTTCCCCGCCGCCGGCCTGCGGCACGGCGGCCACCCACGAGGGCCGGCCATCACGCTCCGGCGTCCCGAGCAGATTGAGACCTTCGCGCTCTGCGGGCAGCAGCTGCAGCGCGGACGGCTCCATTTCCTGCAGCGGCGTCGGCTGGGCATTGGGAGGAATCTGGTCTGGCCACCAGTCGATTCCTCCGGGCATAGCGACGCTGAGCGACTTGGTGCGCAGATCGTCCTCCAGTAAGCGAAAGGCTTCCACACCACGCGCCTTGCGCAGATCATCCCATTCCACCCAGTTCTCTTTGTAAAGGCGGCGGCGCTGGCAGGCTTGCCACGTGTGGAATGTGGCGAACTGCTTGTCCCAGAGCTCGGCGAATTCATGACCGACGGTCCAGGTTGGCTCCAGACCGAGGCGAGCGCGGCGGACGAAGTTCTGTACGGCCGTGATCGCGTCCTCGATGCGGCTGCCGCGCTGGCTGATTCCGGTTTCCACGTCGATTAGCAGCAGGTTGCTGAGATCTCGGGGCGCCTGGGCGAACTGAGTCGTTAGCCAGGGCAGCGGGACACGGTTCATGTGGCACAGCCAGTCCACCAGCGCGCGGCGCCCCCGCTCGCGCAGACCGTCGTTCAGCCGCTTCAGCTCGTCGTATCGCCGCGGCTGGCCGTCATCGACGCAACCGTCACACACAAACGCGAGCAGGTTGGCGTTGCCGGTCTCGGTCTCACCCGAAACGGTCGCGCTGGGATCATCTGAAGCCCACACGTCAGGTCGCGCCTTGGTAACGTCCTTTCCGGCAAAGCGGCACTCCAGGCTGCGCAGCCAACGGTTTGCGTGCCAGATGCGCACGCCCCAGCGGTCGTCCTCGAGATCCGTTCCGGTGACGGCATACACGTTAACGTTTTGGCCCTGGTAATAGCTGAGCTCGGCGGCGCCGTTCCAGGGTTCCACCCCAAACTGGTCGAGTAGCGCAATGGGGTTGGTCGATGGCGCGGCCGAAGCCGCCTCGAAGAGCCACCACAAGTGGTGCTGGTGTCGGTCGAATATGTCATCGCGCGCGACGGTGTAGTCGAATAGCCGCTCCGCCCAATCGAACATCGCTTGCTTACGCTTCTGTGAGGGGTTTCTTCGTGAATCGGTTGTGGGCGGGTAGTAGGTGTCGGTGATCGGCAGGAAGTCGAAATCGAAGTTCGCCTTGTGTGCGGTGTATCCGGTACCTGAGTTGTAATACGTTACCCCGGCGAAGTTTTCGGGATGTTCGAGCATGTATGCGAGTTCGGACGTTCGCTGGTGGTCACGCGGTCCGGATAGGCCCAGACGATGCGCAAACAGCAGTGCCTTGAACAGGAGTTGGTAGGTGCCGCGAATGTCGCGGATGGTGCTCGTGTAGTAGCGGTTCAGGTAAAGACTTGCTCCTGGGCTCAGCCCTTCGATGCCGGCGCCGAGCGGCTGTTCCTTGGTGCAGGAGAAAAGCTGCCGGTGCGGGATGACGATCCGCTCGCAGTCGGTGTCCGGACCCGAGTATTTCACCTCGAATCCGGCATGCTGGCGATGGGGGTGATCCGGCGCGGGCCGCACCAGTTCGAGCGTCATATCGTAGGCGCCGCGCCGAAGTGGCCGGCTGCCGAAGCGGCGGTCTTCTTCGCCGGGCCAGCGGTGACTGAGGATCACCCAGGTGCGGGGTCCTCGCTTGAGCACCATTCGCCATTGCCAGGTTTCCACCTGTTCGTGGTCCGGCTGTTCGTGGTCCGGAGTGGGCGCACCGGCCCAAAATTCGTAGGTGCCTTCTTCGTCTATCAGCAGGCAGCCCGACCAGGTGACGTCGAATCCTTGTGCCCCGCCCAGCAGCGCTGCATCGGAGCTTCGTACCAGAAAACCGTTGCGGATTCCCGCAAATGCCGCTTCCTGGGGTGTGAGCGCGGCGGCCAAAGATGGCAATACTGTTGGCACGGGCGCGTTGTCGCGGTCACGAGTCATCCCGAAGCCGTCTAGTGACCCGGAAACGTCGCGCCAAACGACAGTTCCTCCGTCGGCTTTGTACTCTGCGACCAGACCGGTTCCCAGCAGCCCGAGCAGCGCGGCGAAAGCTCCCCCATTGGGGGCCGGTGTCCAGGTGACAGGCGGGGCTGTTCCGTCGTCGTTCTCCCAGTCTGTTGTGGCCGCGTTCTCGTCGCCCAACAGGTGTTTGAGGATCGTCAGTGCAGCGGTCTCGCCTTCTGGCCATTCCTGTCGGGTTACGGCGGCGACATGCCGACACAGGTGACGCGCGAGGATATGAACTCGTCGGTGGCACAAGGCCACATGGCGCCGGAAATAGTGCCAGCGCTCGTCTTCCTCGCGCTGCTCGATCAAGTGGCTGACCGCGTCCGTGAAATCGGGGAAGAGCACGGCGAACAGCGCCAGTAGCGCCCTCGGCTGAAAGTAGAGATCCTGGACGGCGGCCTGTTCATTCGGGTTGAGGGCGGGCAGACCGGTGAGCTGAGCGACGACAGCCGAATCCGGACATGGCATCTCAACCCAAAGCTGGCCTCCTGCGGCGGCCGGGTCGTATTGGAACGGCCCTGCCGGAGCGCTCCAATTCCCCGGTGTGGTCTGCGCGGCCGGGAGGTCGCTGACGAAGCGCATTGACGCGCTGTCTACTTGATAGCCGGCGCGTTGCAGGGTGCGTGGGAAGAAGTGGCGGCCCAGATCAAGCACATCGGCCGAGTCGAAGCCGAACTCGTTCTGCAGTACCGCTTCGATACGCTGCCAGTGCCATTCCTCGACATCGGTGTCCGAGAAGTCCGCGTCGAGCAGCTCGCGGCGCAGATGCCACAACGAGAATTCGTGTTCGTCGTCAGGCAGGTCGAATGGCTGATCGTTTGCCTCGCTTTGCTCCTGCAGCGGGAACAGACCGTCCGAAACCCCCGGATCGTCTGTGTCGAACAAATACAGGATCTCGTCGATGGTGAAGCGGGATGCACAGATTTTTTCCAACACCTCGGCGAGGCGAAGTGTGTGCGTGGGCAGCGCGTGCCAGTTGTTGGTGGCTGAGGCCGGATCGAACCCCGCCAAAGCGGAAAGCGTATCAAGGTTGGCGGCCAGCTTCTCGGCGAATTCATCCGACCGGTGCTGGAAGTCGTTGTGGCGCTTGGCGCGATCCACGATTCCTCGGCAGAGCTGGCCTACCGACCATCCCCATTTCGCAGCGGTGGGCCCGACCCACAAGGCCAGCAGGTTGGTTCGATCCGCGTCGGTCGCGCCTAACGGCGCATCACCGGCAGGGTCGGCTAGCTCTAGGCTGAACCGGTCGCGCAGCATCTGGAATGCGGCGAGTTGGCGGATGAAGTCGGGATTAAGACTGCTGTCGTCCACCATCTGCAGGACGTCGCAGATGTCTCGTAACTGTGCGAACGAATAGCAAAAGCAGCAGGATTCGTTGAGCGTGCGCCACAAGCGGATGAAGATCGCCAGTTCGAGCAGGCCTTGCTCCACGACAGTGTCGGTGTTGTCTTGCAACGGGGTTCGTGTGTCGGGTTCCGAGGTATCCTGCGAGCCCGGGAATTGCAACCATAGCCGGTCCAGGCAGCACGGCTCGCATTGAGGGAATGCCCCCTCGCGGTCGTCGCCGTTGCGGAAGGTCATGAACCCGCTTTTCCAGAGTTCATAGAATTCGCAATAGGACAGGCAGGTGCGCCCAAGAAGCTCAGGCAGCTGGACAATGGTTGTGGTCCAAGGGGTGTCGTCCCCGGAAGAGGCGAATCCGTAGAGCCCCCACACCGCAGGGCCCGTGCGCCGCTCGGGTGGCTGGTCGGCGATGGCCGCGCACGGCGGATCGGCGCTACCTTGGTATAGCAGCTCGTACTCTTCGGGTGTGATGCCCAGATATTCGATGGCGATGTCGATGCGCACCGGATAGCGCCACAGATATGACTCGAACCCGATGGGCTCGCTCGTCGGCTCGAAAACGAACTCGCGGATGCATTTGCGGAACGTGCGCATCTCTTCGAAGCGGCAGCTCCCGAAGTGTTTTAGATATGTCCGCGAAACATCCAGTGGCTGCGAATAGGGCAGCGAACACGAAGAGAAGTCGATTTTCAGTTTGTTCCACACAGCCGGGCTTACGGCGGTGTTGGATTGCAGTGGATTGCTTGAATTCACCGGGGTCGCGGGAGTCGAGTACTGTGGAAGCGCGGCAAAGATCCGAGCTGGCTCGTGGCAGCCTCGCTCCTCATCTTCGTCGGGACACGGATCGTGTTGGCATAACCTATATCCCGCTACCGTGTCCGAGGTCGTGTCGTAAACGGTTCCGGACGTTGGTGTGCTGGCGAGCGAACCCATGTATTCCAGGGATTCGTTGACGATGTCGATCATTGGCAGCGCGGTTTCCAGGTTCGGGCAGCTGGCGGCAAGGTTGCCGATCGGGCCTCGCCGTTGACCCACAACATCTCCCAACGTGATTGGGGTGAAGGTGATACTGGTGTCACTGGGGATGTTCCCCGTGATCGGTTGGCTCAAAGTCACCGATGTGGCAGTGACATCGGTGACCGTCGTTTCCTCGGTGATGTTGACGCCGCTGACCGTCATTCCGGCGATCACGTCGGTGGTTGATGCGAACGGCAGCACGGATCCGGAAGACGTGTCGGCGTTGGTGGAAAGGGATACCGCCGATGCGGACGAGGCCTGGCAGGTGGAAAGTTGTGAGAGTTTCAGCATCTCGTTCAGATACGCGATCGGCCCGAGCGGTGATCCGCAGGGAGCCGGGACACAGTTGGTCAATGAGCCGTCGGAGTTGATCGGCTGAAAGCCCGGGGAGGCGGGACCCCCCGGCGTGGGTGGGGCGATGGCTGAGGCGGAACCATAAATCGCGTTGGCCAGATCGTAGGCGACCGTGCCGGTGAGTGCTTGCTCGAAGTCGGTGCCGGAAATCTGCGTGATTTGTGCGGCCGAGGTGAATCCGCGTGCATACAGCGCCTCTATGACCGAGAATTCGTACGCTGCTGTGCTCACCGGCAGTGCAACCGGCTTCAGGACCTGGTAGAGCGCGTCGAGTGTGAGGAGTGCATCGACGAGCCACTGCTGGGCGCTGACGTCGCCGGGGAATACGGTGGCGGCGGCCGCTTGGAGTTTGGCAAGGGTGAAGCCGTCGCCGAGCGTGAATGGTCCGTATGCGCTGAGACAGCTTGTCAGCCAATCGGTTGAGGAATCGAGGAGCGATGCAACCGCCGCGGCAGTGCCACCGGAAACCGACACCTTGAAGGTGATGTCCTCCTGTGCGGCGACACCCGGCGCCACGACGGCGTTGCTTAACGGCACTGTGGTAGCGGTGGCCGTTGTGGTGGCACCGGCGAGCGCCACGGTGGTGCCTGGGGCGATGCCGTTGCCGCTCACCGACATTCCGGACTGGATCGCCGTTGTCGGCGCAAATTCCAGTGTGGTACCGGCGACCGCGGTTGCCGCGGTGGCGGCAAGGACGAAAGATGCTGAGGGGCCGCCGGAACTCGCGGCGAAGAAGGTGTGCACTTCGGCGAGGAAGGCTTGGATTCCCGCTGCCGTATTTCCCGGTCCGGGCGGGACCCAGGTGGGATTGGATTGGAAGAATCCGGTCCATTGCGCGTCTGTCACTCCCGCGAGCGCGGCAACGGTGGCCGATGGCAGCAGGTTGGTAGTGATCTTGTCGCCCAGCGACACCGCGTATGGCGGCGGAATCATGTAACCCTGTGTGAGGGCACAAAGAACAAGATTCACAAACGCCGCCGGCTCCGAGCCAGCGTTGGTCGGCCAGAAGTTCGTATCGTCATCGCCCGGCTGATACGACTGGCTGCTAACCGTTCCCGAAACTGTGGCCGGGTAATCGAGCCAGTCATGCATCAGGGTGATCAGTTCGGCGGGGTAGGTGGGTGTGAAAACGATGGTGCTGCCGTTGGGGCAATCGCCGAGGAGCGGAGTGTCCACGGTCACTGTGCTGTTGGTGAGGGAAGCGACCTTCGTGTCAGGTGCAATGTTTTTGCCGCTGACGGACATGCCCGTTTTGACCAGGGCTGTGGAGGCGAAGGTCAGGACTGTGCCGGAGGGTGCATCAGCGACCGTTGCAAGTGCGACGGAGTCCAAAGGTGCCAGCGGCGTGGACGTTCCGGTGGGAGTCTCGAGTGCCACGATCCGGCGGGCTGCCTGCGCTGCGTTGATGTTCACCGGGGGGCCAGTGAGCGTCACAAACGATTCGGCATCGCTGATGGTCCCGGCGTTGATAGCTGTGGTGAGGTTAGTCAGTAGGTTGCTGAGTCGATAACCGGTCGCGATCGAGGAGCGTTGCGCGATCTGCTGCGCAGGCATGTTCGCGGTCAGGGCATAGAAGTACCCCGCGGGAATTCCGACGTTGGTGGGTGACTGGATCGTGTTGGCGCCGCAGAGGATCACCTCGACATCAGTCAGCGATCCCCCGCTGGCTGCGCCCGGATTCGCCGGGAAACTGAGCAGCATCTGCGTCGCGGCAAGGCTTTGCTCTTCCTGTGCCACAGCCGCCGACAGTGCATACACGAAGTTCGTGAGCCGGTCGGCAGTTAAATCGGCCATTGCGTAATAGCTTTTCAGCTGGGCCTCGAACTGCTGCCGATCTCCCTCGTAGGTATTTATGTTTGGTGTGCTCGCACTTGAGCTTGCCGAGACCATCGGCCCGGTGTTGGGCGGATTCGTGTAGAGATCCTCTACGGGATCCGGAGGAGTCGGCAGGGGTGGCTGCTGGCTCCAGACGATTTCATACGCAATGTTTTGGCATTGTTGAAGACTGAGCGCCGCTATGTTCGCCTGGAAGGCTACCGTTGCGCCGGAAGACACATTGGCTGAAAGTTGCTGATCGAGAGTTACCGTTCCCGCATTGATCGACACAACCGTTGTGCCTGCAGGAAATCCGGCCGCGCCGGAAACAGTCATGCCAGCAACAATGCCCGCCGTAGCCGCGGGAAATTGAAGGGTTGAACTTCCCGCCGAAGCGTTGGCCGTGGTCGTCGCCGTAACGGGTGCGCCGGGATCGCTGGTGAGAATCTGTTGCACTGCGGCGAGCAGCTGCTGAAACGGCGGAGGCGCACCATCCGGGGGAAGAGAGAGCCCCACCCCGCTCGTCACGCTAGTGGGGGCCGGCAGCTGAAGGTACAGACTTGTTGCGGTAGCAGCCGCAAGGCCAGCCCAGGGGTCGGGAACGGCCGAGGAGGAAGCTGGCGGATTCCAGCCGTTGAGACTGGGGGCAGGCCCAGTCGCCGTCGCGACATCGTAATAATCCAAGGTGACGGGAATTTGGGTGGCTCCCGAGCCGGTTCCCCATTGCGCGACAATCCGCAGATTCTCGAATTTTGGCACCGCGGGCATGACGATAATCGCTGTGGCGACCGATTCCAGTTGAAAGTACGCGCTCTCGAAGACTGCGGCGGGCGCGAGGTCGTACTGCTGGACGATTCCGCTGGTCGGATCGGGCGTGTATTGGGCTGGAACCAACGGTGGTGGCGGATTATTAATTCCCACAGATACCGGAGCGGTCGGTGATGCAGCTGTCGTTGGGGCGAGATAGGTTGCTGTGCCGATACTTTGCCCCACGGTCGGACTGTCGAAGGAAAGATCGTAGGCTGTGATCTGCAGCGGGCCAAAGCCGGAGCCGGAGGGATTCAGGTATCCGGTAAAGGCGTTCGGGTCGATGGGAGTTTGAGGGACAACCCGTATCACCAGTAAGTTGGACATTGACTTCTCCTGCTCACGCTTGTTTGCGTTGTGTTTGAGCGGCGGTTGAGCTCTTCTTCGGCCGCGGTTTGCGTGGACTTGGTCCGGCGCTCTGCGGGGCTGCCTTGGATGGGGCGGTGGTAGCGCTGGTTGTGCTTGCCGATGCTTCGCCGGCCTGCGCCGCCGGCGGTGTTGGGCTGGTTGCAACCATTACGCTGGCGATTTGCGCGAAAGGCACGAAGGCCGCGGGTCTGTAGGACGCGAGATCCCTATGGTCTTGCAGAAGCAATCGCCGGGTCAGCTCCTCGGATTGCAACCACAATCCGTTGAATTCCACGCCGAGCAATTTGTACGCTCGGCAGGCTCCGTCCTCGAAGATCGCAGGGATTGAGACGAAGACCGTTTTGTTCAGATAGTGGGTGACATTAAGAGTCACGATGCGCCCTTTCCCGGCTTGTCTTGTGCTGTTGGATCAGTTCACCGACGCCGCACTGCCACACACGAGGTGGACTACCTGTTCGATGTCGCTGCGTGCCTGGACGTCGCAACGGCCTCACCCGTGCGAAAACTCATCGCGTTATTACGGCAGCACCGGTTTCCTTTTCGCAAGGTCCTGGTCCGCTGAGCGGACCGGGATCGGTCATCACGCGGGCCTTGGGTGTTATCTGTCGCAGCAGCCCCAGGCGACAAGGTCGCTGCCGAAGTGGGGCGCCCGGATGCCCGACCAGGTGCACGAAAACGGCCAGTCGAGGCTTTGTCGGTTCTGTGTAGAGGTCACCGGGGAAGAAATTGGTTTTTCCTATATAGGGCTTGTGTCAGCGGTTCGATGTGCTGGCCGTCTTGGACACGAAACACCAAGTTGCCCTTACCGGGGGTAGGTGCACTGAGGCCCACATGGATGTCTCGACGCCTCCACCTTCATCACCCGCCGTCGGCCCAAGCCTGCCCACCCCGGTGGCCGATCCCGACGCCAAGCTAGAGCAGTTCGCAGGACTGATACCGCCAGCCGTGGCGGGACGGGGGCGTGGGTCTAAATCCCTAAGTCGCGACCACCCCAGCGACCGTTCCGGTCGAACTTTGAGCGTGCCACGTTTTGGAAAAATCTTGCCCAAACACCCACTCGCACAGGGGATCTCATACCCTCAAAACCGTTGGTAATCAACGGGATTCACTAAAATTACGGTAGATACAGTAGCTACCGTCGCGCGTCCATTTTAATCGTGACGCGAATAAACTATGGCACTTCGCATAGTGCCAGCCGTCCGTTCGGCCGCGGTCGCAAGTCACTCCCATGATGGCAGTGGGCTGACGAACCTCGCGGCGAAGACGAGCTCGACGGGCCCGGCCGAGGCGTGCAAAGCGCTCGTGGGGGTGTTTCCCCCTTAGGAAGCTTAAGCGGCCCTGCCGTGAATCTGGAGTCAAGTTGGGTGTTCGGGTCGTGTTGGGTTCAGGCGGCGAGTCCGGCTTGGTGGGTGAGGTCGTCGAAGGCGGCTTGGTAGGCGCGGGCGGCGGTGTGCAGTGGGGATGATCGTGGTGGGTTGGGGTCGGTGACCTGGGCGAGCCCGGCGCGCAGCAGGTGGTCGTGGGCGTGGGTGAACAGCAGGGCGTGCTGTAGTCCGGTGTCGGTGACGTGGTAGCGCTGGCTGCGGGGGATGCGTTCGATGAGCCCGTGGGCACGCAGGCGCCGCAGGTCGTAGGTCATCTGGCCGGCGGTGATGTCCTCGAAGTGTTTGCCGAGGATGGGCGCCGTGAGGGTGCGCAGCTCACGGTTGGTGAACCCGTGAGGCAGGAGCCGGTGGATGAGCAGTACCTTCAGCAGGGCGTGAACTCGGTTGTCGCCGAAGCGTAATCCAGAGATGCGGGTGCCGGAGTCGGTGACGACGGGTGCGGTCAGATCGGTGAAGGCCTTCGCGCCACGGATCGGGTCGTGGCTGATGGTTTGGACGCCGAGCAGGCGCCGGTTGGCGGAGAAGCCGATCTGCCGCAGTTCGGGCAGGCTGGTCAGCCGTTTGGTGACGCGAAAGTCATGGGGGTCGTTGATCGTGGTTTCGGTGCGCAGCGCCCTCCCTTGCTTGTGGTACTGCTTGACTTTGGTGTTCTTGTAGTCGATGTGCAGACTCGGGGTGACGCCCTCGGTGATCACCCGGGTGTGGAACCGGCCCGGTGTTTTGCGCTTGCGGCCGCGCATGATTCGGTGGTCAAAGATCAGGCTGACATGGTCGGGGCGGCCGATGTCGAGGTTGTCGCGGATGACCTGCTCGAAGAAGATCCGCCCCGACACCGGCGCATCCAGCATCTGGGTCAGCGAGAACTCGGCCTGCAGGATCGACAGCCCGTAGCGGTAGCCGGCAGCCTCGTCCTCGTCGGTGAACGGGTGGGGCAGGATCGCCAGCCACTTGCGCAGCAGCGCGTCGATCTGGACGGGGCCCAGGCTGTCGCAGATCGCCTGCAGCCGGTTGACGTCGTCGACCGCGGCGAACCCGTTGTCGAGGGCCTCGAACCCGATCCCGGCCTTGGCGGCCTGACGCTTGGCCCACTCATTGCCATTGATGCACAACTTGGCGGGGTAGGGAAAGTAGGTGCAAAACTTGATAAAGAACGGGCCGAAATCCTCATCGACGCAATAGAAGTAGAAGTAGTTGACGAACGCCGTCGAGCGCACCAGCCACGCGTAGGAAGACCCGTCGCGGCTGTAGCGGCGCTGGGTGCGCCACACCAGCGCCTTCTCCTGCGCGCGGCCCACGAACAGCACCCCCTCAGCACCGGTGAACCGGGCCAGGAACTGCTGGGCCACCTCGTCTTTGCGCTCCTTGCCAAACGACACCAACTCCAGCCCGCGCGCGGCGACGAAACCGTGGATGCCGGCGACGAACGCCTTGGTCATCGGATCCATCAACGCCGTGGACGCGTAGTGGTGGCCCCGGTGACCCACGAAGAAGCCCTGCACCCCGGCGCCGTAGCCTAGCCGCGGCACCCACACGTTGAGAAAGACCCGGTCGATGCACTCAACCTCGAACTCCACGTTATGGGACAAGACATCACCGGCGGTACGCGCTACGGTCATCATGGGCTCCGGTTCGCACGGGCGGTCGGCAACGGCCTACCAACCGCGTTGTGCGGTTCATACACCCGATCGACACGTTTCGACCAGGGTCTTCATCCCGTCCGGACCGGAGCCCCCACAGCGACACCAACCAACATGCCCGTCGGGATGGGGCGAAGCCCGGCTAGTGATTGACTAGGCACCTAGTACGACGGGGGCGTTATCTTGCTGGCGCAGCTACGGCGAGTCGCAGCCAGCCCCTTGCCGTCCCTCGTCGTCGGGTCCGCGCGTGATCGTGACGGTGCCTGTCGAATCTACTGCCACCACGATCGAGTTCTGGCTGTCGACCCAATCCCATTGCGTGAGACCGAGCTGGCCGTTGATGTCCTGGGTGCACCACGGCAAACCGTAGTAGTCATGGAAGATCGGCAACTGTTGGCGAAGGCTCTGAACCGTAAAGTCGTAGGGCGTCGTCACAAGCCAAACCTCCTGTCCGGGGTACTTCCCGCAGCACGCGGGTACACTTCCAGGGGGCAACGTGACGTCGATCAGTTCCGAATGCGGCCCTGTTTCCGCAGCTGCCGGAGTGCTACATCCGCCGAGGAACAGCGCAGCAATGACCGCTATTAGCAATGCCGACAACCTCGTCATAAACGGAAGTATGCGCCACAGCGATCGGGGCTCGTAGCGGAAAAAGCCCATCTTTCCCGCCCCCATCAGGTCGCTGCCTCGAAAGGCATCATTCCATTTAGTGACTACCCAGGCAGCTTATGAATGTGGGGTCATTGGCCAAGCACGGAGCATTGGCGTCGGCGCGGCTGTGCCCGTCGTTAGGTTTAAGGACGGCAAAACGGTCGTGACGCATATCGCCGAGCTGCCCGCTGATGCTCCTGGTCGCCTGCACTCCTGGTCGCCTGCACTAGCGTGCGGCCACTAATTGTGTCGATCCCGGTCCGCTGAGCGGACCGAAGCCTTGCCCGCCAGCACGGCTCCGGTGACCATTGCGAGAAATCGTGTGCCAGAAAGAGGTTGCCATGGGTAGTCCAGGCATCGGGCAATTTGTAACGGACTGTGGTAGTGGCGTATGGGTCAATAGCAATACGTCGTGCCCGTTCGCCCAGATTGTCCACGAACAGTGGATGTCCCAGGCCGGAGGGTCTTCGGCGTTGATCGAGGCCACCAGCCCCGAAACGGGGCAGACCTACACGATGGCCTGTGTGAGGGCAGCCGATGGTTCAGTCACTTGCATTGGCGGAAACGAGGCGGCGGTTTGGTTCCAGGCTTAGCACCTGGCCGATGACATGCCGCCAGCCGAAATTGGCCCGCAAGCTGACGCTGGTGCCGAAAAAGTAGGCAGTAGGCCCTACGACGTCGGCGGTAATCCCTTTTAGTCACCCTGGCTAGGCAGCTGGTAAACCCCGAGGCAGCTAATGCCGCTGTGTTGGTCGGCCTTGGGGACCGTAAGGGCGCGCCATTGCTTGCACACGCGCCGCATGTTCGTGGCGCGCGACGTTTGACGGTGATGAGCGGAGGCAGGCCGCCGGTCTGCTCGTGGCACGAAATATCGAGGTTTAGCGACCGAGAAGGCGCTGCTTCTGCTCGTTGAATTCCTCGCAGGTCAGAATCCCCGAGTCGCGAAGTGAGCCGAGTTTGCCTAGGAGTTCAGCGACTTCGCGCATCTCGGCGATTCCTGTAATGGGACCGCCCGGCGACTTGGGCGACGGCGCCGGGCATACACGAGTAGTCACCCCGATGCGCTCCCGTTGGCCCGGGTTAACAGTGCCGCCAATCGCCCGCCCGGCCATACTTGCCAGGGCCATCTGGCCGAACAGGCTTCCCGGGCCGCCTGCGAAGACTTCTGGGGCGGCGCCGAGGCTGGTGGCCGGCGACGCCGGCAACGCCACCGCGGCCAGCCTGATCGCAGGGGCCGCCGCGGTCCAGCCCGGCGGCACCGACAACGCGCCGACCAAGGCCGCCTGGCCCAGACCAGCTGAGCCCGCCGACCCCACCGCACCCAACTGGCCGAACCGGTTCATAATTCGATCCTCCACGCCGGTAATTTGCTTGGTAAGTGCCTTCTGGTCAAAGGCAATTTCATCCTGGGCGGCTTGTATCTCGTCGTCGCCTTGTGCCGCGTCTGCCCATGCCCCTGACGCCGTGGTCAATTCAGACGACCCGAGACCCAAACCCGCGGGCTCCAATATGGTCGAAGGGGATATCAGGCCCAGGCTCTGCAGGATTCCGAAGAGTCCGGACGTGGACGACCCGGCCGCCGAGGTGGAGGACAAGGGCGAGGCGAGCCCCTGCAACGCCGTGGGCACGGCCGACGTCAGCTGCGACAACACCGTCTGTGTCTTGGTCACGGTCGATGTGGCAGTGGCTTGGGCGAGCGCGGCAGCTTGGCCGCCCAGCCCGCCAGGGTTGATGCTCTGCGCTGGCGGGGTGAACGGCGTCAGCGTTGTCGCGGATGCCGACACGCCCGCATAGCTGTACATCGCAGCGACATCTTGTGCCCACATCTCGGCGTAGTGGGTCTCGGTGGCCGCGATCGCCGGAGTGTTTTGCCCGAAAATATTGGTCGCCACCAGCGCCATCAACAAGGCGCGGTTGGCCGCGATCACCGGCGGGGCTACCGTCACCGCAAACGCCACCTCATAGGCGGCCGCCGCCGCTTTGGCCTGGGTGGCCGCCTGCTCGGCCTGCGTGGCGGTGGTGCTCATCCACGCCACATAGGGACCGGCCGCGGCCGCCATCGCCGCCGATGCGGGGCCAAGCCAGCCAGCGGTCAGCCCCGAGATCACCGAACCATATGAGGCCGCCGCCGACTGCAACTCGGTAGCCAGCCCGTCCCAGGCCGCCGCAGCGGCCAGCATCGGCCCCGACCCGGGACCGGCATACATCCGCCCAGAGTTGATTTCCGGTGGTAAGATTGCGAAATCCATTGCTGCACAACCTCCTAGCTAATCGCGATCGTGTTGGTGGCCTCGGTGGGAGCAAATGACTTGCGCGTCGGAGCCATCGAACGTAATCCTGCACCGATAAGCGGCTAGCAGCGCCAATATGCCCGAAGACGAGACTCGACGATCCCCGCTCGCTCGCGCTGCCTGACTCGGCGGCACTGGCTGGTAGAGGGCCGCAAACGCCCTGTGGGTTGCTCGTGACGACGAACCAAGCCGCCCCCGAGGAGAGCAGGGGCGGCCCGATCAACTATTCAGACACGGATTAGGGCGATCCGGTTCCCAATGGTGCCAATGAGTATTTCCATTTGGGGATTGACTAGGCACCTAGCATCACCGGAGTCGGGTTAGCGGCTATGCCATGGTGCCGGGCGGGGTCGGTCGTGCGGTCAGATCCGGCAAAGGATCTCCGTTTTCTTCGCCTGGAACTCTTCCTCGGTCAGCGCGCCTGTGTCTCGCAGATGGGCGAGTTTCTCAATCTGCTTGATTGGGTCTGATGTCCGATGGTTGTCAGGCGCGGATGGCAGGTCATCGGGCCGACTCATTAGGGTCATCAATTTGGGCGCGGAGTTTTGTGGGGCATTGGAATCCTGTGCCGAAGCCTGCGTTGCCGTCGTTTGACTCTGCGGAGTGGACTGGTGCTGCTTGGCGGCCTTTCTCGCGGCCTTGCCCTCCATACGTGCCAGCTTCTTTGTGAGGAACTCGTCGTGGTAGCGCCTGCCGAGCCAGGCCCCGACCATGCAGATAAAAAGGATGCCCAGGTAAGCCAGGACCTCGGCCACCAGTAGGCCAGCGAGCGAGCCGGCAATGTCTTTAATAACGCTCTTAATCGCGCTCACCGACCCTAACCCGAGCACCACCAGCTCTCGGATGGCCAAAGCACAGCCGACAGCGGTGGCGGTCCAGAGGTAGGGGCGCTTAGCGAAGTAGTGCGAGGCGTAGGACGCGACCAGGAAAAGGCACATTCCCAAAATCACTGGTTGGATACCCACCAAGGGTGAAACCATCTTCGCGGTGCTGATATCAATTTTGCCCGCCGCGACGAGGCTATTTAGGGCGGTTGAGATGCCGGCCATCATGGCCCCCGACGCACTATCAAGCAGGAGAATTGCCGCGGCGAGCAGCATCACCACGAGCCCGACCGGGCGGCGCAGCTCGCCGCGATGGATGCGCGCGATGTCAACGTTTGTGTCGCGGCGGCGGCTCTTTATCTGCAGTTCGACCGCTGCGGGGACACTGATGGCCAAGGCCATCACGCTGGTTGTCGTCGCTTGGGAAAAACCGGCCAAATTGCACACGGATCCCGCTGCCACTACGGCTACGAGACCGGCGCCGATGCCGAGGAGGGAATTATCCTGCAAACGCGAAGCCGCTGGCCCAGTGGTCATGGCCGCTCCTTCTGCCAGGCCGCCGTAGCGGGCCGGTGGCTTTCATTACGTGCCCGATCTGTCTGGTCGCGCAAGAGTGCGGTCCGCTGAGCGGACCGGGATGCGCCGTTTAGAACAGTCATAGCTGGATCTTTGATATGGCGCTGGCGGACCGCCGTGCTGCGGATGGCGGGGCGGGCGGTGATGGGTCTTGGCTGCGCCGGGGTGAGATCTGCTATTTCGTGACCTTTGCGGTCGCAGATCGCCTGCAGCCGGTTGACGTCGTCGACCGCGGCGAACCCGTTGTCGAGGGCCTCGAACCCGATCCCGGCCTTGGCGGCCTGACGCTTGGCCCACTCATTGCCATTGATGCACAACTTGGCGGGGTAGGGAAAGTAGGTGCAAAACTTGATAAAGAACGGGCCGAAATCCTCATCGACGCAATAGAAGTAGAAGTAGTTGACGAACGCCGTCGAGCGCACCAGCCACGCGTAGGAAGACCCGTCGCGGCTGTAGCGGCGCTGGGTGCGCCACACCAGCGCCTTCTCCTGCGCGCGGCCCACGAACAGCACCCCCTCAGCGCCGGTGAACCGGGCCAGGAACTGCTGGGCCACCTCGTCTTTGCGCTCCTTGCCAAACGACACCAACTCCAGCCCGCGCGCGGCGACGAAACCGTGGATGCCGGCGACGAACGCCTTGGTCATCGGATCCATCAACGCCGTGGACGCGTAGTGGTGGCCCCGGTGACCCACGAAGAAGCCCTGCACCCCGGCGCCGTAGCCTAGCCGCGGCACCCACACGTTGAGAAAGACCCGGTCGATGCACTCAACCTCGAACTCCACGTTATGGGACAAGACAGCACCGGCGGTACGCGCTACGGTCATCATGGGCTCCGGTTCGCACGGGCGGTCGGCAACGGCCTACCAACCGCGTTGTGCGGTTCATACACCCGATCGACACGTTTCGACCAGGGTCTTCATCCCGTCCGGACCGGAGCCCCCACAGCGACACCAACCAACATGCCCGTCGGGATGGGGCGAAGCCCGGCTAGTGATTGACTAGGCACCTCCGGGAGCCGGGGCCGTTGGGCCTTGGACTCGCACGCGAAGCCGTCGTTGTCCCGGTCCAGCTTGGGTAGGTAGGCGGGGTCGCCTTCGGAATGTTGTACCGGCCGTCCTAACGAATAGGGCGGCGCGTAGTAGTTAGCCCGCCAGCGGAGTAGGGTGGCGGGCGCGGTTGGGAGACGCTAAAAACACCCCCAGGTGCATCGCGGATAGACAGCTGGACGGCATCAGATTTCAAGCCTGGCTATACGAAAAGTTCGAGCGTCTCAGTAAATCCCTGCCCACAGGAAGAAATCATGCCCACCTTTGAGGCGCAGCTCCGCCAGGACTTGCGCAACTACGCCGTCGAGTTACGGCAACTTGCGTACACCCTGCCCGAAGCTGTGGGCGAGCACGATCTGCTTCGATTGTCTGGTCGGATGCGCGCTACTGCCGATCAAGTGGAGCGTCAGCGGAGCGTTGATGATGGCTGATCGCGTCATGAGGAGGGGCAGTCGCCTTGGAGCCGTGAGCTACGAGACCGACCGCAACCATGACCTGGCGCCGCGTCAAATCGCCCGGTACCGCACCGAGAACGGCGAGGAGTTCGACATGCCCTTCGCCGACGACGCTGAGATCCCCGGCACCTGGCTGTGCCGCAACGGCATGGAGGGCACCCTGATCGAGGGTGGCGACCTGGCCGAACCCAAGAAGGTCAAGGTGCCGAAAACGCCCTGGGACATGCTGCGGGAACGTCGCTCGATCGAGGAACTCAAGGAACTGCTCAAGGAACGCCTCGAGATCATCAAGTCAGGCCGCTGCGGCAGCTAGCTTAGCTACCAGCCGGGGTCACGAACCGTCCCCGAGGAGAGTAGGGGCGGCCCGATCAACTAGTCAGACGCGGACTAGGGCGATGCGGTTCCGGCGACCGGACTATGGCGTGGGGCGCCCACCGCGCTGCTCTCTGGCCAGAGCCACGGCATTGTCGGGGCAGCCGGGTCGGAAGCAGCGCGGAGCGCTTTGGCCGCTGGGGACTTCGGCACCGTTTACCAGCGAGTAGCGGTATTCGATTTGCTCGGGATGGTTGCCGCCACAGAACGTGCCCGTGGGCACCTGTCGCTGGTTGAGTTGCATGTCCCAGATGGTACCAGACTAGAAGTCTGGTATTCTTTCACACCCGATCTTTTAGTATGTAAGATGCCAATTCAAGTGAATCGTCAGTATGACCGCACTCAGACGCCGCCGCGTAGCCGCCGCGTCGACCGCGCAAGGACTAGTCCAAGTGCCCGCCATCATGTTCCACGCGGCGGACGTGCCGCCTGGCGCCTCATTAAAGCGTTACTGCCTGAGATCGTGTGCGTCCTTCCTGGTGTGGCTCGGTAGTTCCCCTTAGGAATTGTCTAGGCAGCTGGTCACGCCTGGGATGACCAGTGGCCCCACCAGCCCGATGCCGTCCCGCACCCGTACCGGAAGGTGCGGGACGCCCTGGCTGTGCAGATCGCGCACCATGCGTGGATCGGCGACCAGGTAGTCCGACAACACCACCAGATCCACGGCGGCGGGAGACACCGCGGCATGCGGCTGGCTGCTGTGCGCAATCCGCGCCCCGGAGCAGCGCAGCGCCTCCACGAGCAGGTCCGACAGCGGCCCGCGGCCGTGGACTCGGATCGATGCCGCCCGGCCGCCGGACTGGCGACATTCGGTCGCGACACCTGCGCCTACCAGCTGCGCGACGAGGTTCGTCAGGCCGTCAGCGTCCGTCAACCCGCGGCCGACGGCTTGGCGCTGCAAATCGGTTATCGGTATCGGTGATCGCATGGACCGCAGCAGCGTGGCCAACTCCGCTGCGGCCAGGCCGCGTGGTGGGCGGACCAGTACTGCGCGGCGGGGATCCCAGCCCACCTGAACAGCACCGTCGGGTCGCAGTAGCACCGGCATAGCCGGGTCCAGCGCATACAGGGAAGACGCGGCCGGCGGCATGAGTTGAGACTGTGCCACGCCCCGGGCGTACGCCCCGCTCAGTTATCCACAGAACTGCCGTCTGGCCCGGAGTCGGGGCCCTCGGAGTCGCGGCTATCGCGTTCCTGCTCGAGTTGGGCGATCGCCTCGTCGATACCGCTGGTGTCCCCGCCGATGACCCGGTCGATGAAGCCAGCCGGCTCGTCGAGGTCGTCCGCGGCGGGCAGCAGATCCGGGTGTTGCCAGATGGCGTCTCGGGCGTCGGCGCCTGCGGCCTGTGTGAGGCGCTCCCAAAGCGCGGCGGCTTCCCGCAGCTTGCGTGGCCGCAGTTCCAGGCCGACCAGCGTCGCGAACGTCTGCTCGGCCGGGCCTCCGCTGGCCCTGCGCCGGCGCAGCGTCTCGCCGAGCGCGGCCGCACCCGGAATCCGATCGCCCAGGGCCGCGGACACCACCACCTGGACCCAACCCTCGATCAGTGCGAGCAGTGTCTCGAGCCGTTCCAGCGCCTGCGTCTGCGCCGGCGTCGCCTGAGGCTCAAATACTGCCTGACCGAGCAGGTTTTCTATGGCCGCTGGATCGGACAGCGACGCCGGATTGAAGTCGCGTGCCAGCTCCTCGATTCCGGTCATGTCGATCTTCATGCCCATGGCGTAGGCCTCTACGGCGCCCAGCAATTGACTGGACAGCCAGGGCACGTGGCTGAACAACCGGTGGTGCGCGGCCTCACGGGCGGCCAGGAATGTCAGGATCTCGCTGCGTGGCTGCTCGAGTCCGGCGGCGAATGATTCGACGGCGTCCGGCAGTATCGCGGCCACCCCGTTGGGCCCTAGCGGCAGACCGATATCGGTCGAGGTCAGCACCTCGCGGGACAACCGCGCCAGTGCCTGGCCCAGCTGCGAGCCGAACGCCATGCCGCCCATCTGCGACATCATCGCCAATAGCGGGCCGGCCATGCTCTTGGCTTCTTCGGGCAGCGACGACGCCCACACAGTGGAGATCTGCTGGGCCATCGGATCGCACAGCCGCTTCCAGGTCTCCAAGGTGTTGTCGACCCAGTCGGTGGGGGTCCAACCCACCGCCTTGGTAGTGCCCGCGGGCAGCGCCGTGGCCCCGTCTAGCCAGGTTTCGGCGAGGTGTACCGCATCAGCGATCGCCGCGTTCGTCGTGGCCGGGATCGGCGCGACAAACCCGATCGAGCTGGACGCGACTCGTCGTGCCAATTCGTAGTTGACCGGCCCCGACGTTTTGCCTCCGGCCATTACGGTGCCTGCGCTGCTGAACATCTGACCCAGCTGGGTGAAGATCTGCCCCAGGTCGCCCATGCTGAAATCGCCGCTGATGCCGAACGCGCCCAGCGGGTCGGACGCGCCCGAGCCGGAATCGGGATCTTTCTTCCCGGGTTTGTCGCGCCCAGGTTCATCTTTCCGGGGGTCATCTCCGGAGGAGAAGCCGAAAGGCAGGTCAGCCATAACGTCAACGGTACTCACCGCTGGAACAGAACGTGCGATCTCGGGTCACGCTCGTAGCTGAAAGAGGCCCAGCGGGGTCCGTCTAGTGTAAGCGGCGTGAACAGGCGGATTCTGACCTTGATGGTCGCGCTGGTGCCGATCGTGGTCTTCGGCGTGTTGCTCGCGGTGGTGACGGTGCCGTTTGTGTCGCTGGGCCCCGGCCCCACTTTCGACACGCTCGGTGAGGTCGACGGCAAGCAGGTAGTCGCGATCGAGGGCACCCAGACCCACTCCACAACCGGTCACCTCAACATGACGACGGTGTCCCAGCGCGACGATCTGACCTTGGGCGAAGCCCTGACGCTGTGGCTCTCGGGACAGGAACAGCTGGTACCGCGCGACCTCGTCTATCCGCCGGGCAAGTCTCGCGAGGACGTTGACAAGGCCAACAACGCTGATTTCAAACAGTCCGAGGACAGTGCAGCGTATGCCGCCCTGGGATACCTGAAGTACCCGCCCGCGGTTACCGTCGCGACGGTTACCGATCCCGGTCCGTCAGTGGGCAAGCTGAAGCCCGGTGATGCCATCGACGCGGTCAACGGCACCCCGGTAGCCAGTGTGGAGCAATTCACGGGATTACTGAAGAACACCAAACCCGGCCAGGTGGTGACGATCGATTTCCGCCGCAAGAACGAGCCGGCCGGCGTGGCGCAAATCACGCTGGGCACAAATAAAGATCGCGCCTACGGCTTCATGGGTGTTGCGGTGCTTGACGCGCCCTGGGCGCCGTTCGTAGTGGACTTCAACCTCGCCAATGTCGGCGGGCCCTCTGCCGGACTGATGTTCAGCCTGGCTGTCGTCGACAAGCTCACCACCGGTGACCTGGCCGGATCGGCGTTCATCGCGGGGACCGGCACCATCTCCGTCGACGGCAAGGTGGGCCAAATCGGCGGCATCACCCACAAGATGGTGGCCGCCCACGGGGCCGGTGCCACGGTGTTTCTGGTGCCCGCGAAGAACTGCTACGAGGCGAGCTCGGACAATCCGGCCGGCTTGCGCTTGGTGAAGGTCGAGAACCTCAGCCAAGCGGTGGACGCGCTGCACGCGATCACATCGGGGGGTCAGCCGCCCAGCTGCTAGCCCGCCGACGATGCACACCGCGTCGGGGGCACTCCACCTGCGCAGCGGGGACCCCACCCGCGTGCGGGGGCAGGCGGGCGATCAGGCACAGCCCGCGATCCCACGTGCTTGCAGTGCGTACAGTTGTGACGTTAGGAAAATCTCTGACAACCGGCAACAACCGGCCCAGAACCGTCCACAGAACGGGCGCCAGCTAAATCGACGCCAGCCAAATCGATCAGGGAGCGTAGCCAGTGGGGATGCGGCCCACCGCAAGGATGCCGAAGCTGACTCGGCGTAGCCGGATTCTGATCATGATCGCACTGGGTGTGATCGTTTTGCTGCTCGCTGGTCCGCGACTGATCGACGCTTACGTCGACTGGCTGTGGTTCGGTGAGCTTGGCTACCGCTCGGTGTTCACCACCGTGCTGTTTACCCGCATCCTGGTCTTTTTGGTCGCCGGTCTGCTGGTCGGCGGCATCGTGTTCGCGGGGCTCGCGGTGGCCTACCGCACCCGCCCGGTATTCGTCCCGAGTAATGACAACGATCCAGTGGCGCGGTACCGCGCCATCGTCGTCTCACGACTGCGCCTGGTGGGCATCGGAATCCCGGCGGCGATCGGCCTGCTGGCCGGCATCATCGCGCAGAGCTATTGGGTGCGGATCCAGCTCTTTTTGCACGGCGGAGACTTTGGCATCAAAGATCCACAGTTTGGCAAGGACCTCGGCTTCTACGCGTTCGACCTGCCGTTCTACCGGCTGGTGCTCAGCTACATGTTCGTGGCGGCGTTCCTGGCTTTCGTGGCAAATCTGCTGGCGCACTATATCTTTGGCGGCGTTCGGCTGTCCGGCCGTACCGGCGCGCTGAGCCGCTCGGCGCGGATCCAGCTGGTCACCCTGGTCGGGGTGCTGATACTGCTCAAAGCCGTTGCCTATTGGCTGGACCGGTATGAGCTGCTGTCGCACACCCGCGGCGGTAAGCCGTTCACCGGTGCCGGGTACACCGATATCAACGCCGTGCTGCCGGCGAAGCTGATCCTGATGGCGATCGCGCTGATTTGCGCTGCCGCGGTGTTCTCCGCGATCACCTTGCGGGACTTGCGGATTCCGGCCATCGGCCTGGTTTTGTTGCTGCTGTCGTCGCTGATCGTGGGTGCCGGGTGGCCGTTGATCGTCGAGCAGATCAGCGTTAAACCCAATGCCGCCCAAAAGGAAAGCGAATACATCAGCCGTAGCATCACTGCGACGCGGCAAGCGTATGGCCTGACGTCTGACGTGGTGACCTATCGCAACTACACCGGCGACGCCAGGCCACCGCCCAGCAGGTCGCCTCCGACCGCGCGACCACCTCGAACATCCGGCTGCTCGACCCTACGATCATCAGCCCGGCGTTCACCCAGTTCCAGCAGGGCAAGAACTTCTACTACTTTCCCGACCAGCTATGGATCGACCGCTACCTGGACCGCAACGGTGCGTTGCGTGACTATGTCGTCGCGGCCCGCGAACTCAACCCGGACCGGCTGATCGACAACCAACGTGACTGGATCAACCGGCACACCGTCTACACCCACGGCAACGGATTCATCGCGTCGCCGGCCAACACGGTGCGTGGCATCGCCAACGACCCCAACCAAAACGGCGGCTACCCGGAGTTTCTGGTCAACGTCGTCGGCGCCAACGGCAGCGTGGTATCCGACGGGCCGGCACCGCTGGATCAGCCGCGCATCTACTACGGTCCCGTCATCTCCAACACCTCCGCCGACTATGCGATCGTCGGGCGCAACGGTGCAGACAGGGAATACGACTACGAGACCAGCACCGAAACCAAGAACTACACCTACACCGGGCTCGGGGGAGTTCCGATCGGCAACTGGATATCCCGCAGCGTGTTCGCCGCCAAGTTCGCTGAGCGAAACTTTCTGTTCTCCAACGTGATTGGCTCCAACAGCAAAATCCTGTTCAACCGTGATCCGGCGCAGCGGGTGGAGGCGGTGGCGCCGTGGCTGACGACCGACAGCGCCGTGTACCCGGCGATCGTCAACAAGCGGCTGGTGTGGATCATCGACGGCTACACCACATTGGACAACTACCCGTACTCCGAACTCACCTCTCTGGAATCGGCGACCGCCGACTCCACCGAGGTGGCGTTCAACAAGCTGGGCCCCGACAAGCAGGTCTCCTACATCCGCAATTCGGTGAAGGCCACGGTGGACGCCTATGACGGCACCGTCACGCTGTACCAGCAGGACGAACAGGATCCGGTGCTGAAAGCCTGGATGCAGGTCTTCCCCGGCACGGTCAAGCCCAAGAGCGACATCACACCCGAGCTCGCCGAGCATCTGCGTTATCCCGAAGACCTGTTCAAGGTGCAGCGGATGCTGCTGGCCAAATACCACGTCAACGACCCCGTGACGTTCTTCTCCACCTCGGATTTCTGGGACGTGCCGCTGGATCCGAATCCCGACCGCCAGCAGCTATCAGCCGCCGTATTACATCGTCGCGAAAAACATTGCCAAGAACGACAATTCGGCGTCGTATCAGTTGACGAGCGCGATGAACAGGTTCAAGCGCGACTATCTGGCCGCCTACATCAGCGCCAGCTCCGATCCCGCGACGTACGGCAAGATCACCGTGCTGACCATCCCGGGCCAGGTCAACGGTCCGAAGCTGGCCAATAACGCGATCACCACCGATCCGGCGGTATCCCAGGACCTTGGTGTGATCGGGCGCGACAACCAAAACCGGATCCGTTGGGGCAACTTGCTCACGCTGCCGGTGGCCCAGGGTGGGCTGCTGTACGTCGAACCCGTCTATGCCTCCCCGGGAGCCAGCGACGCCGCCTCGTCGTATCCGCGGTTGATCCGGGTGGCGATGATGTACAACGACAAGATCGGATACGGCCCCACCGTGGGTGATGCCCTCACCGGGTTATTCGGGCCGGGCGCGGGTGCGGCTGCGACGGGGATCGAGCCCACCGAAGCCGGTGTACCCCCGAAACCGCCCGCGAGCCCGCCGGCGCCGGCTGCGGCGCCGGGATCCGCCGCCGCCGCCGGCGGCCGTGCCGCCGTCTCCGGACGGGGCGGTGACGTTGTCGCCGGCCAAAGCCGCCGCCCTGCAAGAGATTCAGGCGGCGATAGGCGCGGCGCGAGACGCGCAGAAGAAGGGTGATTTCGCCGCTTACGGTGCGGCGCTGCAGCGGCTGGACGACGCGATCACCAAGTACAACAACGCCAAGTAGGTCGCCGCATCGCCTTTGCCGCGAGGGCGGATGTTGGCCGAGTCTGGTCAGCATCATGAAGGTTGGTGTCGGCACGGTGACGTCTGCATCGAGGTCGCCAACGATTGCGGGCCGACCTATTCACGCAGAGTGGTGCGCAGCTAAACCAGACGAAGGCGAGGTGC
>CAVYAU010000025.1:0-18825 GCA_963766535.1 uncultured Actinomycetota bacterium
ACCCTGTCGTGCGTGGAGGACGATGGCCTCGGTGATAGTTCTGGGGGTGCTGTTGGCGCACTCGATGCGAAATGGGCATCACCAATTGCCAAGGCCCGGCGGCATGACCCGCCTGGACCCCGTCCGGTGAAGAGAGGTTTAGGTCGTGGTGTGCTGGTCGGATGAGTCGCTGGGCTCGATGAGCTTTGTTTCCTCAGGTGCCCCTGGGGTGATCTCGATGCGGCGCGGCTTGGCCCTTGTCGCCACGGGGAGGGTTACGGTCAGCACCCCGTTCTGATAGGTGGCGGCGATGTGGTCGGCGTCGATGTCCTGACCGAGGGACACGCGACGCATGTAACCGCCGGTGAAGCGCTCGGAGCTCAGCCATTGCACGTCGTGTTCGGTGCGTTCGCTGCGTTGTGCCGTCACGGTGAGGATGCCGCCGTCAACGCTGACGTCCAGCGAATCGGGGTCCACCCCCGGGAGGTCGGCGTGAAGGACGTAGTGATCGCCGGAGCGGTAGAGGTCCATCGGCATGGCCAGTGGGACTCGGGCGGATCCGGGCGGTGTACCGAGCAGCTGCGCGGCGAGTCTGTCGATGTCACGGAATGGATCGGGATGAAGCACAGCAACCACCTCCTACATGTCGGTTGCCGCACCGCGCCATCGCGACGGGTGTCGGCTGGCTGCGCTCCTTCTGGTTTAGCACTCGACCTGCGCGTGCACCAGGGGTGTCGACACTGCGCCCAGGTCTTCGGCGATGAGGACCCTGGTGTCCAGGATCGCCTTCCACATGAAAGGGGCCAGACGCGCCTCGATCTGCTCGTCGATGTCGGTTGCGCGCAGAGGAATTGGTGATGGTCGGCGAGATGCCCGTCGAACGCTCGACCCAACTCCTGTTGCTTACCTGGACAGGCGTAGACTGAAACAATGGTACCGCGTCGACGATGCCCGTGTATTTCGACTTCGAATATTGCTGCCAATGTTGATGGGCATTGATGGCCGCAAGACTTTCCAACGAGGCAGGGCCGCTATCGATACGGAACCGTTTTAGTTCCGGGTCGCCGTAGCGCCGGTTCCGGTCGTAGAGGATCGACGCCTTCGCTGCGTCGACCAACCTTCGGTGACTCGAAATAATGCGACCCGCGTTATCGAGGTCGATCAACGCCACCGGGGTGCCGGCGGTGCTGGGTCGTCCTGTGATGTTCAAGGTGGAACAGGGTTCGTTGTGACATTCTGCAGAGGTGCCCGCCCCTTCGAGTGTCGTGACGTTCCTGTTCACCGATGTTGAGGGTTCGACCCGTCGGTGGGAGGCGGACGCGGATGGCATGCGGGTGGCGCTGGCCGCCCACGACGAGGTGTTGCGCAAGGCGATTCAGGCGCACGGGGGCTGGCTCTTCAAGCACACCGGTGACGGGGTGTGCGCCGCGTTCGCGTCACCCCGATCCGCGGTTGATGCCGCGGTGGCCGCGCAGCGGGAACTCGAGTTGCCGGTGCGGATGGGCATCGCGACCGGCGAGGCAGAGCTGCGGGGGGCTGACTACTTCGGGGCGGTGCTGAATCGTGCCGCGCGGGTGATGGCGGCCGGGCACGGCGGTCAGATCCTGCTGGCCGAGTCGACGGCGAGTCTGCTCAGCGGAGTTGATCTCATCGATCTGGGACCGCGGCGGTTGCGGGATCTCCCGACCCCGGTTCAGGTGTTCCAGGTCCAAGCGGAGGGCCTACGCACGGACTTTCCGCCGTTGCGGGCGCTGGATGCGGGTCTGGGGAACCTGCGCCCTGCGCCCACGAGTTTCATCGGACGCGAGTCCGAGGCCGCCGAGGTGCAAGCCGCGGTGAAGGCTCATCGGTTGTTGACGTTGACCGGGGTGGGCGGGGTCGGCAAAACCCGTCTGGCGCTGGAGGTCGCGGCGCATCTGGCCGATGAATTTCCCGACGGTGTCTGGTTTTTCGACTTAGCCGCGGTCACCGATTCGGCCGCGGTGCCCGACGCGGTGGCGGCGGTGCTGGGCATCACCCAACAACCCGGCAGGAGCGTGGCCCAGAGCGTGGCCGCCGCCCTGGAGGGCAGAGTGCGGTTGTTGGTGTTCGACAACTGCGAACACGTGCTGGACGCCGCCGCCGATCTGGTCGAGGCCATCCTGGCGGCCTCGGCAACGACCAAGATTGTGGCCACCAGCCGCGAAGGACTCGGAATCGCGGACGAACAGTTGTGGCTGGTGCCGTCGCTGGACGTCGCCGCGGGGATCGACTCAGCAGCAGTGACCCTGTTTGTCGAACGTGCCCATAGCGTTGCCTCCCGATTCTCGGTGGCCACACCTGACGAGGCGGCCGCGGTGGTAGAGATCTGCCGCAGACTCGACGGCATCCCGTTGGCCATCGAGCTGGCGGCCTCACGCATGGCGTCGATGACCGCCAGCGAGGTCCGGGATCGGCTCGACCACCGGTTCCGGCTGCTGGTCGGCTCGCGACGCGGCCTGGAACGCCATCACACCCTGCGCCACGCGGTGGCCTGGTCCTACGACCTGCTCGACGACACGGAAAAGGCGCTGCTGGATCGGTGTTCGGTGTTCGCCGGTGGATTCGACCTGCACAGCGCCTGCGCGGTAGCGGGATTCCCAGACGCCCCAGACGACTTCGCCACCCTCGATCTGCTGGATGCGCTGGTGCGCAAGTCGCTGCTGGTCGCTGACAGGTCTTCGGGGCGGACCCGGTTCTCGATGCTTGAGACGATCCGCCAGTTCGCCGAGGAACAACTCGTCGCCCGCGGCGAAGCATCCGAGGTTCGGGCCGCCCACTCGCGGTACTTCGCCGGACGCGAAGCCGCCGTCCTGGCCCTGTGGGACAGCCCCCGCCAACGACAGGCCTACGACTGGTTCACCCTTGAGTTGGCGAACCTGCGTGCCGCGTTCCGCTGGGCCGCCGACGACGGTGATCTGGACACCGCCGCCACCATCGCCGTCTACGCGACCTTCCTCGGGAAGTGGGTCGAGCAGTATGAGTCGGTCGGGTGGGCCGAAGAGCTTCTCGAACCGGCGCAGGCCGCCGAGCATCGGCGACTCGCACAGCTCTACGTGATGGCCGCCCAGTGCTACATGGCCGGGCGGGTCAACGACTTCCTCGGCTATGTCCAGGCCAGCGGGACAGCCATCGACAGTGGACGGTTCGACCCGGTCGCCTACGAGTTCGAATCCTCGATTGGCGCTGGGTACCTCACGGCAGGTCAGCCCCAGCGGTGGGTCGAGGTGTGCCGCACCGTCATCGCACGAGCCCCAGGTGCTCATACCTTCACCCGGTCCGTCCTGGTTTTCGCACTAACCAGCGCCGGGGCCGGTGCCGAGGCGGTGGCGGCCTGCGAAGGCCTGCTTGCCACCGCCGACGCCACCGACAATCCCGGTGCGGCCGCCTTGGCGCTCGCTGCCTACGGCTATGCCCAGACTGGCGTCGATCCCGCTGCCGCGCATGACATCGCCCGCCGGGGCCTGAGGATCGCCCAGGTCAGCGGGAACCGATGGGTCGAGTCAGTCCTTGCGACCGTCCTGTCGAGGCTGGCGGCCGCCCACGGCAACCCCACCGACACCTTCGACTACCTGACCCTGGCTATCCGCAACCAATACGAATCCGGCAGCTTGTCCCTCATGTCAACTTCGCTGGCAGTCCTGGCCTTCATCTTCGACCGGCTCGGCCACCACGAACCGGCCGCCACCATCAGCGGGGTCGCCGCGACCCCCTACGCGCGGACAGCCGTCCCCGAGATCAACACCGCGATCACCCACCTGCGCGATGTCCTCGGCGACCAGACCTACGAATCGCTCGCCCGCAAGGGTGAGACGATGACCACCGCCGCCATGGTGACCTACGCATACGACCAAATCGACCAGGCCCGAACAGAACTCGAACACCCAAGCTGAAACGCGGCGCCGGGAACCGCTTCGCTCACGCGCCAGCCCTGCGGCTCGGGTCGATAGCGGCCGTTGTGCACTCCTTTCGGTCAGGTGCGGCGGGCCGCTTCTTTCATGCGGCCGGCATCTGACGTGGCGGTGCGAGTGCGGCGCCGTCACCTACGGCCCGGCGCTCTCCGATGGGTGCAGCCTGCTGAACGGTCCGGCGTGGGTCCGCTAACACGGGTTCCAATCTGATGTCACCGGACTAAAATTCAGGACGTAGCGCCGAGGGCGCGACCATATCTGACGCCTCGATACACCGGACTTCTCATCTGCTCACTTCCCCGGCGCAAGTCGAAATTAGCAAGCGCCCAAAGGACACGAAATGAGCAGGAGACCCGCTCCCGCCGCGACCCTCGCCATCCTCGCCACCATCGCGGCCGCGTTGAGCATCAGCATCGCCACAGCCAGCCCGACTGGCGCCGAACCGCACCAGCTCCCCGCCTACACCAGCCACCAGAAGATCACCGACCCCAACAAGATCTTCCCCGGCCAGGTCATCAAGATTCCAAAGCTTTCCAAGACCTATGTGATCCGGCGGGGGGACACCCTTTCCGGTATCGCCAAGAAGTTCGGGATCAGCCTCGCGGCGCTGGAGGCAGCGAACGGCGTCGGCTCGCATCACGCCGGCTGGCACCGCGCCGGCAAGCATCACGCCGGCTAGCATCACGCCGGGTGGCACCGCGCCGGGTGGCATCACGCAACATAACCGCCCAAGCCGTGGCCGGATGCACGTCGGCAGCATCGCGTGCTCGTGCGGCCGTCATCTGACGTGGCGGTGCGAGTGCGGGTCCGTCTCGTACGGCCCGGCGCTGGCCGAGGGATGCAGTCTGCTCGACGGGCCGGCACGGGTGCGGTAGCGCGCGGCGGCGTTCAGGCGTGGCGGGCAGCCTCTTGAACGAGCTGCACGCGGGAGGTCAGGCCGAGTTTGGTGTAGACGTGGGTGAGGTGGGTTTGCACGGTGCGCGGTGAGACCAAAAGCCGTGCGGCGATGTCGTTGTTGGCCAGTCCTTCGCTGACGAGGCGTACCACGTCGCGCTCGGTGGGGGTCAGCGAGGCCCAGCCACTCGAAGGGCGTTTGCGTTCACCGCGGCCGCGCTGCGCGTAGGCGATCGCCTCCTCGGTAGACAGTGCCGCACCCTCGGCCCACGCGGAGTCAAACTCCTGCTCGCCCATCGCATTTCGCAGGGCCGCCACCGAGGCTTGGTAGCTCGGTAGCGGTCAGGCCAGGTGCGCGCGCCGCCCGGCCAGCGTCTGGCGGCGGTGCGCGGCCAGCTGCCTGACGCCGAGCCAGCCGTTGTCCGTGATCCAGCGGACCAGATCGGGCAGTGGGATTGTCAGGTCACCCGGCACGCCCTGGTAGCGCGTGCTCAGCGACACGCCCATGAGTTCGCCGAACTGCGCCTCGGCGTTCCACCGCTGAGTGCAGCCGCCGCAGCGCCCGCAGTGATGCCGCTCGTCGCGATAACATGACCAAGTGTGCTCGGCCAGCAGCGCCGTCTCCTTCGCACCAAACTCGCGGTCGTATTCGGCCAGTAGCTCGCCTTTGCTCAAGTGCGCAAAGGGCGCCGTGATGATGAGCCGGCCAGCGAATTCGGCCAGCTCGCGCGCCACGTTCACCGTCTTCTCCAGCCGCCGGTAGAAGCGGGCGTTCTTGTCTGGCGCCCACTCGGCCACCTGGCCGATGACAACATGGGGATCGAGCTGCGCCGCCGCCAGGATGAGCAGCGCGTTGCGGAAGGGAAGAAACCCATTGTCGGACTCATAATCGCCCATCGGAAGGTGGCGATAGAGAATGTCGGTACTGAAGTGGCTGGAAGCCCACTCCAACGCCTTCCGCTCCCGCGGCACCGAGCGGGTGCCGATGTCGAAGTGGATGGCATGAGGGAGCCCGAGCAGCCGCCACGCGGCCACCGAGTCCAGACCCCCACTCAGCAGGACGATCATGCTTCGACTATGAGCCTACGCAGCCGGGGCAGATGTTCCGACGCGCCGGGTGACTGTATGAATGCGGAGAAAGTTTCCAGCCCCGCCGCACCAGCTCGTTGTCCAGCAGCGGATCACATTCGGCATCGTCCATCAGCTTGCTCGATGGTCAACACCGTGCCGTCCGGCTGCTCGCCGCTCCAGATCAGCTGGCGGTCCGATTGCATCTTGCGTCTGGCCCAGGTGCTTGCGGCTCCCGCCGCGGCTCCCATCGCCAGGCCGTCGATCAATTCGTCAAACATTGTCTGTCTCTCCTCTCGGCTGGCCCTTGCCAGCCGGTGGGTGAGAAATGGTTACCTGAGGTAACCATTTCCCCTCTCCGTTGCTACTTGCCGCCGCCCACTGCGCGGTGGACTCCGATACCGATCGCCACGATCGCCAGCATCAGGCCGATCAACGCCACCAACAGCGCGGCGATCACTTCGTCACCGACTTGGCCGCAACGACGATCGCGTCGTACTTTCCTGTGGCGTTCAGCTTGGCGGCGGCTGTCTCCGCCTTCGCCTTGTCGACGAAGAAACCCCAAACCCGGCCCTTAACGGCGCGCGGGTTCGTGCTGTGGGGCTCCGCCACATCCACCGCCCAGTGCATCTCGGTGGTAAAGGTGCGGGTGTTCGTCACGCCAGCGCGTCCGGTCGCCGTGGCCGTGAAGGTGGTCTTCTCGACCTTCTTCTCGGCCACCTTCTTCGCGGGCGCTTTCTTCGCCGGTGCCACCTTCTTCGCCGGTGCCGCCGGTGCCGGCTTGCGTGCCGCCGCTTGCTCCTTGCGCGCTCCCCGCAAACCCGTCGCGGGCGCATTGGTGCTAGTTGTCATCTCGATCTCTCCTTCTCCGCTTCGACCCATTGCCGTTGCTGTACTGCCAGTTTACCCTGATGGAGCGGGGTTCAATAGTTCGCTGTGGAGTCGGTGCGAGTGGCATTCGACACTCTGTGTACCCGGCCCCAGCAAAGCCGGGTTCGCTACCCTAGACCGCCATACCGGCCCGCCCCGTTGTCCGCCCTACGTTGCCCACAGCGGCGCGAACGGGGTGCTGTGCGGGGGTGGCCGGGGGTGGGCAAAGGCTTGGCGGCGAAAACCCCGCTCTTGAGGCACCGGTTCTTTACCCCCCCGGTTATTCGCTGAAAAGACTTTGCACTGCACCGCCCCGATTTGCACCGAAACGCACAGGTCAGCACCGTTCTGACTGCGCTCGAACAGTTACAATTCACCCGTGGATCAATTGCCGCTGTTTGGATGTGCCCGCTGCGGCACCCCTGCACCCGGCACCGTCAGCGACCGGCTGTGTGACGACTGCCTGCGAACGATGCTGGAAGGCTGCACCACCGGCACCGAGCACTGGCTGGAGCATCCGGACTATCCGGGGTACTTCGCATCGAACCTCGGCCACATCCGCGGGCCCAGTGGCAAGCTAATGAAGCCGTTCATTAACGGGAGTGGCGGCTACCCCACGGTGGATATGCCCGGCGGGAGGCGGCGGGTGCATCATCTGGTGCTTGAGGCGTACATCGGGCCACGGGTGGAGGGCGAGCTGGGCCTGCACTGGGACGACGTGGCGACCAACAACACCCTGATGAATTTGCGCTGGGGAGACCCGGACGCCAACGTGGCCGACGCCAGACGCAATCGGCGATTGCGGGCCCCCACCTGCGCCATCGAAGGCTGTGACCAACCGGCGAGGGGCCGCACCCCCGGCGTGACGTGCGAGATGCACTATAGCGAATGGCGCCGACAAGTCGCCCACCGCGCGAGAGAACTGGCCGCTGCGCTAATCGCCTGACAGGAACCCTCGGCTAATTTAGCCGAGGGTTCCGCCAAATCGGCGGATGGTTGCAGCTTGCAAATAATTGCAAACCATCCGTGCCTGTGACGTGACTGCGCTCGAACGCAGAAACCTTGTTAGCGTTTGTAACGATGTGCTCAGGCCCTACCCTGGTCCTATGGAGCACGTCCACGTCAACGACTACCCGAAAGGCCCGGTCCGCCACGACGAGAAGCCGAGGCGCAGGACCGGCCAGGATGCGCCGTTCTTGAGCTCGGTGGAGCGCGATGAGCTGATCGTGGAGTTGCGCCGGCGAGGCTGCACGCTGGCACACATCGGGCGCAGGGTCGGCATGAGCGCCAACGGAGTTTTGCATGCACTTCGAAGAATCGAAGAGGGACGGCCCGGCAGAGATCCTCGCGCCTGAACCTTCGGTAGTAGTTACTGGAAGTCGCGGGGCGTAACCGCAAACGCCACGGGGACATCTGGTTCGCGCGTTGTGCGGATGAGCCGCCTGCTGTCGCTGCTTCAACCAGCGCGGCGGGCATGATTGGCGTCCGGCAATGCCGGTCTACAGCTCCCGAAATTCTTCACCTGTTTCGGTAATGAGCGACCGGAAACCCTGCTCCAGTTCGCGAACTCCCTCAGAGATGGGCGACAAGGGATTTGGGCTGAAATACCAAACTATGCTGTCCCATTTTATGGGTGATAGCTCTGGCAACATCGACAAGCTTGGAAGCACTTGCGCGCTGGGTGACACTTCCGCTAAGAGTATTCCCTCTGTCCGGTTAGAGATCTTGAACATCTTAAAAAAATTGACACCCGTCTCGCTGTCTCGTACGAGGCGAATCGCAACGATTGCGACGCGACCGAGCGACCACGACACTTGGGTTAGGCCCATAGCCCTCCCGCCTGTCGCCACGCGTATTGGTCCGAGACCCGCGAAGGTGTGGCGGTGAGCGGGAATCAATGTTCGCCCGACAAAGATGTGCCAATCGGCGATGTCTTGACCTTCGTACAACGCGGTGAGGTCTCCAGGTTGCGGCACCACGCGATTCTCGTAATACGACCGCAGTACCGCGACCTTTATCGCCCATCGACGGAATTCCGTGGGGTCGCATTGTGAACCGTCCGCGTACGGGTCTAGTAACCAGGGCTCAACGGCGGAATCGAGGTCGTTCATCCACCCGCTATTGCAGAAGTCGCACACCGGTTTCACAACGAGCTCAAATAGCGGCTCCGGACGTGAAGATTTTGGTTCAAAATCCAGGCCGTACCTAGTGAAGGCCCTCTCACCCATCGGTGCGTTGCCCGGCAAAACGCTCACTATGATTTTGTCTTTCCAGGACGAGCGAAATAGGTGTTCACGGGTCAGGATGACTTTTCGCGAGTTCGGGTCGTCGGGGTCGACGGAATCTCCCGTTGCTCGACCGCAGAAAATGCATCGTCGCGCACCATCGTGACTCACGAAGGCGAGACCCACAGGTCTGAAAAGTCCGGTAAAAATACCGGAATTTTCACAGGTGCTCTCCATACGACGTCGGCAATCACCTACTCCTCCAAAGGGCGCGGGGTATACACGTGTCGACGTGCACCTTGGTGGACTTGTGGATCTCGTTCACCTCGTGCCTGAGTTCATCGACCTCAATAGTTCACGCAATTCGGTGCTGAGGTGTGTCGTGAACGTGAAAGGTGCACTGCCTCAACGATAATCGATGTTTGCTGGCGTTCGGGAATCGATCGAGGAGTGCACCTATCAGATGCAGGCTACTTCGGATTGGTCCCAAAGTGTTCGAGTCGAGGTCCGCGGCGACGACGTGGTCGGGCACGCGGGCAACGTGATCCCCCGCATGCTGGCCGACAACCTGGGCCTGACCAGCGGCTTGTCCGCGGCGTTGTCACGGCCGGAGGTGCTGCACGACCGGGGCGCGGTGTTACGGGACGTGGCGGTGTCGATCGCGGGCGGTGCGGAGAACCTGGCCGGTACCGCGGTGCTGCGGGATCAGGAACGACTGTTCGGGCAGGTGGCGTCGGTCCCGACGATGTGGCGGTCGCTGAACGAGATCGACCACCAGGGCATGGCCAGGATCGCGCTGGTGCGCAACAGGGTCCGGGAGCGGGTGTGGGAGTTGATCGAGGCTCGGCATGGCGCGATCCCGCCCTCGCGGACCTGTTATGGGGACCTGGGTCCGGTGGTCGTGATCCGCATTGACGCCTCGCTGGTTGAATCGCACAGCGACAAGCAGCACGCTGCGGGGAATTTCAAGGGTGGCTACGGGTTTCACCCGCTGTTGGCGTGGTGCGACAACACGGGCGAACTGCTGGCGGTGATTTGCCGCCCAGGCAACGCCGGGTCGAACACCGCGGCCGATCACATCGCGATCATCGACGCGGCGATCGCCGCGATCCCGGCGACGTGGCGGCGCAACCTGTTGATCACCATCGATGGGGCGGGCTCAAGCCACGCCGTGGTCGAGCACCTGAGGAAACTGAACGCCCGCCCGGGCTGGTCGGTGGCCTACTCGGTCGGGTTCGACCTCGACGAGCGGGCCCGGGTCGCGATCGGGCAGATGCCCGCCGCCGGGTGGGAGGCGGCGCTAGACCCGGCCGGCAAGGCCCGCGACGATGCGCAGGTGGCCGAGCTGACCGGGCTGCTGCGCGAGGGCGCCGACGGCGACCGGCTCGACGGCTGGCCGGCCGACATGCGCATCCTGGTGCGGCGGGAGAAGATCGAGCACGGGACGCAATTGTCACTGTTCGAGCAGATCAACGGCTACCGCTACCAGGTCATCGCGACCGCCACCCGGGGCGGACAGCCCCAGCGGCTCGAGGCCCGCCACCGGGTGCACGCCCGGGTGGAGGGGTTCATCCGCTGCGGCAAGGACACCGGCCTGGCCCGCTGGCCATCGCACTCGTTCGCGATCAACACCGCCTGGGTCACCGCGGTCGCCCTCGCCATCGACCTGCTGTGCTGGATGCAGCTGCTGCTATTGGACGGCCCGCTCGCCAAGGCCGAACCGGCGACCCTGCGCTACCGGCTGCTGCACGCTGCGGCCCGCCTGGTCAAACGATCCCGCTACCTGATCCTGCGGGTCCCCGAAACCTGGCCCTGGGCACAGGAATTCGCCGCCGCCGTCAACCGCGTCCGCGCCATCCCCTGACCCGCGGACCCCCGTGTCCGTTCGACCCCAAGGAAGGAGCAGCCACCCCGGGACCGTGGAACCCGGCGTCACCGCACGACACGCGGCGCCGCCGCCTACGGAGAAGCCGGAAATCAAGATCAACTCGTGATCTCAATAAGCCGTCAGGGGAGAACTCGGGCGACCGTGAAATTTTGAGGTCGATAGGGGCGCCGACTAAGCGGTTCCCACACATCTCACACGGGCACCGTTCGCTGTAGTTCACGGACATGGCGTCCGGTGGACCAGGTACGCCACGTGCTTCCCCAGCCGGGAAGCGTATACCTGATGCCTTCGCCGCCCGTGCGGATCAGTTGGCTGACGCGCTTCCCTTCCGGACAGTCGAGCTCCGTGTTGAGGTAGGTGTCCTTGCTCTCCCGCTCGTAGCCGAAATCATCGACGTACATGGCATTCCCTCCTGTCCCCCCGCAGTGTCGTCACAGGTCCCCCAGCGCCAACGACCGCGCCTCGTCCGCCGCGCGCCCCGCCGCCGCGGCCCCCGCGTAGCGATCGATCATGGCGCGGGACGACCAGCCGGCGATCGCCATCAACCCGTCGTCACTGCCCCATGCCGCCTTCCACCTAGTAGCGAAAGTGTGGCGTAGGAGATGGGCGTGAAACTTAGGGATGCCCGCAGCGGCTGCCCGCGACTTGAGCACACGGTCCAAGCCGTAATAACCGAAGCTGCCGCCCTTGCCCACCCACAGCGCCGCTCTTCCAGCCCATGGGACCGCCGCATGCGAAGGTAGCGGTCGAGTGCCACCGCCGTCTGCGGGCCGATGTACACCATCCGGCCCTTACCGCCCTTGCCCCTGCGGATCACTACCTGACTACGACCCAGGTCCACATCGGCAGTCTGCAGGTTCACCACTTCGGACGCCCTGGCACCGGTCTCGATCATCAGCCTGACGATCGCCTCGTCCCTGCGGTCGGACAGCCGCTGGCCCGAACACGCCTTGATGAGGCGCGTGAGCTGATCCTCGTCCAGCGTCTCGACAATCTTGCGGTCAACCTTGGGCGAGCGCATACCGGCCAGCGGGTCCTCCGCCAGCTCCCCCTCCGCCACCAGCCAGCCGCTGAAGCGGCGCAGGGCCTTGAGGCGGGCGTGAGCTGTGGCACCCTCGGCGCCAGCGGCGATGAGATCGGCGATGAACGCCTGCACATTGAGCTTGGTCAGCTCAGGTTCGGTGCCGGTGGCCTTACACCAGCGCAGAAACGCCCGCACACCATCGCCGTAGGTCTCGATGGTGTTTGCCGACTTGCGCTCGGCCTTCAGCGCCAGTTCGAATGACGCCAACATGGCCGGTAGGTCCGCTAAATGTTTGCCCATACCAGCAAATTTACCAGTAACGCGGTATCTTGGCAAAGACCTTTATGCGTGGCAAAGATCCTGCATATCCACTGCTCAGGCGCACCGGCAATGCGGATATTGGCAGGTACAAGGGCCAAATACTCGGCCGGTATGCAGTTCATATAGCGCCGCAAATGCCGGTGCACCTGGGCACGGGCCTGCTCGGGCGACCCGAACGCGAACCAGAACGACGTCACCAGGTGGGGTTTCGGCTTGCCGGCCTGCGCCCACGCCGCTCGCGCCACGTCGAACAGCTCGTTCTGCTTGGCAACGTCCAGGTCCAAGGTGGTGCCGGCCAGTCCGTCGGCCCAGGCCGCAGCGCTGCGGATGGTCTTCGGCCCGATACTGCCGACGAACAGCGGCGGACCACCCGACTGGACCGGTGACGGCCCGACCGGTAGCACCGACTCGGTGATCTTTTCGCCAGCCCACACCCGTTTCATCACCGCCACGCGTTCGGCCATGCCGCGCATCGTCTGTGTCGCTGGGTCGGCGCCCACGGCGTGATAGTCCTCGTGCCTGCCGCCCACGCCGATGCCCACAGTCAGCCGGCCGCCACACAGCATGTCCCCGGTCGCCAGCGCCTTGGCCAGCATGACCGGGTCGTGCAGCTGCGGCACGATCACCGTCGTCAGCAGCCGTACCCGATTGGTCCAGGCGGCCAGCGCACCGAGCAGCGTCAGGTTGTCTGGGTTTTCGAACGCGATGCGCTCGCCCCAGCACTGGGGGCACCTCCCGCTTGCGGGGGACGATGAGAACGGACCCTCATCGATCGCGCGCGCCCAGCTCTCCAAAACCGTCGCATCCAAGTCCGGCTCCATCACCGGCATGGTCATTGCTATTCGCACGACGGCGATTCTGGCATGCCCTCAACATGTGGTCCCTGGAGTGGCAGCATGAGTCAGATGGGCTTAACCAGTACTTCCATCGCGCATGTCCGCCTGACCGTCACCGATATTGAGCGATCCCGGCAGTTCTACGAGAGCGTGTTCGGTTGGCCGGTGTTGCTGGAAGTTCCGGACAATGCCGACGAAACAACCCGCAAGCAGTTGGGCTTCCTGTTCGGCGGTGTCATCTACGACCTCGGCGGCACGCTACTCGGGCTGCGGCCGGTCGCCACGGACCGCTTCGACGAGGATCGCGCCGGTCTTGACCACATCGCGTTCCGGCTCAGCAACAAGGCCGAATTAGATGCCGCAGCAGCGCATCTCGATGAACTCGGCGTCCGGCACCAGCCGGTCAAAGACATTGGTCCGTCATACATCCTGGAGTTCCGCGACCCCGACAACATCGCCTTGGAGCTTACCGCGCCGAAGTAGGAGTTGCGTCGTTGTCGGGCCGCGCCCAGAGTGGTTGACTGGAAAGAACTATGACCATCTGTTTCAACCACACCATTGTGGCGGCGCGCGACAAGCGGGAGTCCGCGGAGTTTCTCACCGAACTGTTCGGTCTGCCGAGCCCCAAGCCGTTTGGACGCTTCATGGTTGTTTCTCTCGAGCACGGCGTCAGTCTCGACTTCGCGGATGTCCCCGAGGGCGAGGAGATCCGGCGGCAGCACTACGCGTTTCTGGTTTCCGAAGAGGAGTTCGACGCTATCTACGGCAAGATCAAATCGCGTGGCCTGCAGCACTGGGCGGACCCGGGTGCCACAAAGCCCGGCGAGATCAACCATAGGGACGGCGGCCGTGGGGTGTACTTCCTGGACCCCGCCGGACATGCTATGGAGATCCTCACCCGCCCCTACGGCTCAGGCGGCTGAGTCTTCTCTAGTCGCCGGTGCGCGTTGAGCCGTGCCGCAGCTTCTCCTGCTTGCGATAGTCATCGGCCAGTTGCGCGACATGCTGGGGCAAGGCGCCAGTCGCGACGTCAGCCAAGGTCGTTTCTTCCAGCACCGACCGCATGCTGGCCCGCAGTGCGCGCCAGACGTCGGTCAGCGCAGCGGTTGGCCCCGAGTAGGGCAGGTCACCCAGTCCGATGTCGCGGACGCTGGCCAGCGGTCCGTCGATGCAGCGCAGCACGTCGGCAATGCTGATCTCGGTTCCCGGACGCGCCAGCTCATAGCCACCCTCGCGACCGCGATGGCTTCGCACCAGGCGGTCGGTGCGCAGGTTGGTAAGGATGTCGACGAGAAATTGCGGCGGTATGCCCTGCGCCTGGGCCAAGTCATCGGTCGTAACCAGCGTGCCACTGGCGACCGTGGCGAGCTGGATCATCGCCCGCACCGCGTACTCCGCCTTGGCTGACATCCGCATTCTGAGGATTGTGCCACCCACCCCGGCAATCAGACCCAACCCCGCGGCCTCGTGCTGGCCTTGTGTTAGGGCCGCGACTCGAGCAGGTCGATGACCCTCTGCGCCTGCTCGTCAAGGGTGCAGTCCGGGGTCAGCCGCAGGTCGGGATTCTTCGGCCGCTGATACGGGCTGTCGATGCCGGTGAAGTGCGTGATCTCACCCGCGCGCGCTTTGGCATACAGCCCCTTGGGATCACGCTTCTCGCATTCCTCGATTGGCGTGTCGCAGAACACCTCGACGAAGTCGAAACCGGCATCGGCGTGCACCTGACGGGCCAGCTCGCGGTGCTCGGCAAGGGGGCTGATCGCGGGCACCAGCACGACTTGACCGCTGTCGGCCAGCAACGTCGCCACGTGGGCCAACCGACGCAGGTTCTCCGCGCGGTCGGCCATGCTGAACCCCAGATCGGCGTTCAGACCGTGCCGCAGGTTGTCCCCGTCGAGAACGTAAGCAGGGACACCTTTTTCGATCAGCTTGTGCTCGACGAGCATGGCCATCGAGGACTTTCCGGCACCCGACAGCCCAGTGATCCACACGGTTCGGCCGCGTGAGAGCCGGTCCTGGGCGGTGACCAGTGACTTGTGCCGCTCCGTGTTCGGGCTCGACGTACGGCCCGCAACCGCGGGCAACACCATGCCAGCGGCCACCGTTCCGTTGGTGTCGGGGTCGATGAGGATGAACGACCCGGTGCTGGCGTTGCGGTTGTACTCGTCCAGGAGCAGCGGCGTCTGAGTGCGCAGTGAGACGCGACCAAGTTCGTTGAGCTTCAACGCCGTTGCGGTCTTGTCACGATGCAGAGTATTGACATCGAGTCGGTATTCCAGCCTAGTCACCCTCGCGCGCGTGGTTCGGGTGGTGTGCTTGATCACGTAGTCGCGGCCGGGCTCCAGCGCCGAGGCGTCCGCCATCCAGCACACCGTCGCGTCGAACTCTTGACAGACCCTGGGCTGGTTGGTGACGCGAGCGATCATGTCGCCGCGGGATATGTCGATATCGTCGGCGAGGCTCACCAAGACCGCCATCGGCGGAAACGCTTCTGTCACCGGCCCATTCGGACCTTCGATCGCAGTGATGCGGCTGACCTTGCCGGCCGGAAGGACTATCACCTCGTCGTCCGGACGCATCACCCCGCTGGACACGGTGCCGGCGTAGCTGCGGTGGTCCTGGTGCTCACGGGTGTGCGGCCGGATCACATACTGGACCGGGAACCGCACGTCGACCAGGTTGCGGTCACCGGCGATGTAGACCTCTTCGAGGTGCGTCAGCAGCGCCGGTCCGTCGTACCAGGGCGACCGGTCGGACTTGGTCACCACATTGTCGCCATGCAGCGCCGACATCGGGATGGTGGTCACATCCTGCACGTCCAGACGGGCCGCGAAGGCATGAAACTCGTCCCGAATCGACTCGAATGTCTTTCTATCCCAGTCGATCAGGTCCATCTTGTTGACCGCGAGCACAATGTGCTGGATGCCGAGCAGTGATGCCAAAAAGGTGTGCCGCCGTGACTGCTCCTGCATCCCGTGCCGGGCGTCGATCAGCACAATCGCCAGCTGCGCGGTGGATGCGCCGGTCACCATGTTTCGGGTGTACTGAATGTGGCCCGGAGTGTCGGCAATGATGAATTTCCGCTTGGGAGTGGCGAAGTAGCGGTAGGCGACGTCAATGGTGATGCCCTGCTCGCGCTCGGCCCGCAGGCCATCGGTGACCAGCGCCAGGTCGGTGTATTCGTGGCCGCGGTCCTTGGACGTCTGCTCCACCGACGCCCACTGGTCTTCCATCACGGCCTTGGAGTCGTAGAGCAGGCGCCCGATCAGTGTGGACTTGCCGTCGTCGACGGAGCCTGCGGTGGCCAGCCTCAGTAACGTCGTCATCAGAAGTAACCCTGCCGTTTGCGGTCTTCCATTCCAGCCTCCGAGATCCGGTCGTCAGCTCTGGTCGCCCCACGCTCGGTCAACCGGGACACTGCGGTCTCGGCGATGACCTCCTCGACGGTCGCCGCCTCAGACTCGACGCAGCCGGTGCAGGTGACGTCCCCAACGGTCCGGAAGCGCACCGAGGCTTCGAACACCTCCTCGTCCGGGCGCGGCTGCAGGTACCGATGCTCGGCCAGCAGCATGCCGTCGCGAACGAAGACTCGCCGCCGGTGGGCGAAATAGATCGGTGGCAGCATGACGTCCTCGGCGCCGACATACGACCAGATGTCGAACTCGGTCCAGTTGGACAGCGGGAACACCCGGATGTGCTCGCCCTTGTGGTGCCGCCCGTTGTAGAGGTTCCACAACTCCGGACGCTGCGCCTTGGGGTCCCACTGGCCGAACTCGTCACGAAAGCTGAACACGCGTTCTTTGGCGCGTGCCTTCTCCTCGTCCCGCCGCGCGCCGCCGAACGCGGCGTCGAACTTGTTCTCACGAATGGCCCGCAGCAGCGTGACGGTCTGGATCGGGTTACGCCCTGAAGGAGGGTCGACGACACGGCCGGCGTCGATGTCGTCCTGGACCGACGCGACCACCAACCGCACCCCGTTCTCGGCGACCAACTTGTCGCGGGTGTCGATGACCTCGTCGAAGTTGTGGCCGGTGTCGACATGCATCACCGGAAACGGCAACCGCCCGGGGCGGAACGCCTTGAGCGCAAGGTGGAGCATGACGATGGAGTCCTTGCCACCCGAGAACAACAGCACCGGCCGCTCGAACTCCGCGGCCACCTCCCGAATGATGTGGATGGCCTCGGCCTCCAGCGAGCGCAGATGGCTCAATTCGTACTGGCCGACCGCGGGGCCGGTCTTTACATCGACGGTCATGGCTTCCTTATCGTATTCTCGATAAATCTGGTAGAACTGACCATGTTTATTAGCATTACCATCTATGGAACCAGCCCGCGTGGCCGGTGTCAATCAAGTTCTGACGATGTGCCGATCGACGTGGCGCAGACACCGACCATGGGACGCATCACGCCAGGAGCGGCGGCAGCTCTTTTGCGGCGCCCAGACGGTGCGAAAGCATGGACGGATGACGATACCTCCTGGCCCTTCTGCCCTTGCCGGACCGCCCAGCGGCCGCGACGTTATCGCGCAGTTCCTCCCCCAATCGCCGTTTGTCGCCAAGCTGGGAATCGTTGCCGACCAGCTCGACGACGACGAAGTCAGGCTGCGGCTGCCGTGGGATCCCTCCAATGTCACCATCGGCGACATGGTTCATGGCGGTGCCATCGCCACCCTCGCCGATCTCACCGTGATGGCGGCGGCGTGGTGCGGCGCGGAAGCGCCTCCAGAACTGCGGGGCGTGACGGTGTCGATGGCGTTGGACTTCATGGCGCCGGCTCGGGCCACCGATGTGATCGGCGTCGGCCGGGTGTTACGGCGCGGCCGGTCGCTAATCAACTGCGAGGCCGAGGTCGTCGACCCGGAAGGCAGGCTGGTCGCCAAAGCCCTTGCCACCTACAAGGTGGGCTGACGGCTCGCTACAGCGCGACCTCGTTGAGCTTGCCGGTGGCGACATCGAAGATGAACCCGCGCAGCGACACGTGCTTGGTGACGAACGGGCTGTTTTCGATCCGGCGCAGCGACTGCCGGACATCCTCTGCGAGATCCGGGAAGGCCTCGGCCGACCACGGCGGTTTGACTCCGGTCTCCTCCTGGATGGCGCGCTTGAAGTCGTCGTCGGTGAAGGTGAGCATCCCGCAGTCGGTGTGGTGAATCAGGATGATCTCCTGGGTCCCCAGCAACCGCTGGCTGATGGCCAGCGAGCGGATGGCGTCGTCGGTGACGACTCCGCCGGCGTTCCGGATGACGTGAGCCTCCCCCTCGTCGAGGCCGAGAATGCGGTAGACGTCGAGCCGGGCATCCATGCACGCGACGACCGCGACGTGCTTGCTCGGCGGCAAAGGCAGCGGCCCCTTGAAATTGCTTGCGTACTCGGCGTTGTTGGCCAGGTAGTCATCGGTAACCGTCACGCAAGTCTCCTCGGAGTATCGCGATAGGGAATTTGCTACACAGATCGATGCCGCACTGGATCTTAACAACCGGCTAGCTGGATTTCACGGGTGAAAATCAGCCGGATCAGAAGGATCCAGTAGTCACCGGACGGGCCGTTGGCGCCACGCTACCCGGCCAGTTCGCGCTCGGCTCGCTAACCTGTCCCAATGCGAACGGACGGGTGGCTGGGCATGACTCGCTTCCTGGTGCGCCGGTTGCTCAACTACGTCGTGCTGCTGGCGCTGGCATCGTTTTTGACCTATTGCCTGACATCCGTGACGTTTCATCCGCTGGACAGTTTCGTCCAGCGCCACCCGCAGCCGCCACCGAGGCCATCCACGCCAAAGCTGTTCAGCTTGGCTT
>CAVYAU010000026.1:0-80438 GCA_963766535.1 uncultured Actinomycetota bacterium
ATCACCTTGGCCATCACCAAGGCTGGACCCAAGCGCACAGCCCCGCCCACGCGGGCACCAACAAACGAGGCAACGAACCAGCTGTCGCGGGCATCCGGCACATGAGGCAACGAATACCGTCGCGGGCATATTGACATGAGGCAACAGGGTGTATGCCGATCTGCCCGCCTCAGAGCGACAACGTGGCGGCTCCCAGGCCCAACCGCCCAACCGCCCAACCACTCAGATTGTCGCTGTGAGGCGGGCAAAAACCCACTCCGATCCTCTGGTGACTCAAGTGACAGGTGGGGCGTCAGTCACTGTCGGCCGTTGACGATGTCGACGAACAACCGGTGGACGCGACGGTCGCCGGTCATCTCCGGGTGGAACGCCGTCGCCAGCATCGGGCCCTGCCGCACCGCGACGATATGCCCTGCGGCCCGGGCCAGCACCTGCACGCCGTCACCGGCCCGCTCCACCCAGGGCGCGCGGATGAACACCGCACGCACCGGATCATCCAGGCCCGCGAACGCGATATCGCCTTCAAACGAATCGACCTGCCGTCCAAAAGCGTTGCGCCGCACTGTCATATCGATTGCGCGCAGTGGCAGCGCCTTCCGCCCGACCGCGCCGGCATCAAGGATCTCGCTGGCCAGCAAGATCATGCCGGCACACGCGCCGTAGGCCGGAAGCCCGTCAGCCAGCCGCGCTCGCAACGGCTCCAGCAGGTTGAGGTCGAGCAGCAGATGGCTCATGGTGGTGGATTCCCCGCCCGGAATGACCAGCGCGTCTACCGCCTCGAGCTCGCTGCGGCGGCGCACCGGCATCGGCTCGGCTCCGGCTTCGCGCAGCGCTGCGAGGTGCTCACGGGTATCGCCTTGCAGCGCCAAGACCCCGATCTGTGGTGCGCTCACTGTGTGGTCGGGTGGTATCCGCGTGCGAAACGGGTCAAGCCTTCCTGCATGACCGCTGCGACCATCTCGCCGTACTGGTTGAAGATCTTGCCCTGGGTGAGTGCGCGACCGCCGCAGGCCGATGGCGAGGACTGGTCGTAGAGCAACCACTCGTCGGCCCGGAACACCCGCATGAACCACATCGCATGGTCCAGCGATGCCACCTGCAGATGATCCCGCTCGTCGAGGTGAGTGACCTGCGCCGATCCCAACAGCGTGAGGTCGCTCATGTAGGCCAGCGCGCAGATGTGCAGTACCGGGTCGTCGGGTAGCGGATCACGGTGGCGGAACCACACCTGTTGCTGGGAGGCCTTGCCGGGCAGCAGCTGCAGGCGCTCCCGCGGCACGATACGGACGTCCCACTCCTCGAACTGACGAAATCCGGCGTCGTCGAACACCTTCATGGAGCTCAACCCCGGCAGACCGTCCGGCGGCGGCGCTGCCGGCATGGCGTCCTGGTGGGTGATGCCTTCCTGGTCGCTCTGGAATGACGCCGACATGCTGAAGATGGTTTCACCGTGCTGGATCGCGTTGACCCGCCTGGTACAGAACGAGCCGCCGTCGCGGAGGCGTTCGACGATAAAAACCGTGGGCGCCTTGGCATCTCCGGGTCGGATGAAGTAACCGTGCAGCGAGTGCACCAGGTGACCGGGCTCGACGGTGCGCACCGCCGACACCAGCGACTGGCCCGCCACGTGACCGCCGAAGGTGCGCTGCCAGTTGCCCGATTCCGGGCTGAACACCCTCCCGCGGTAGATGTTGACCTCGAGTTGCTCGAGATCAAGGATCTTCTCGATCGACACGAAATGTTCTTACCAGCCGCGCTGGGCCAGGCGATGCGGCTGCGCGATCTGCTCCACATTGATGCCCACCATCGGCTCGCCCAGGCCACGCGACACCTTGGCCAGCACGTCGGGGTCGTCGTAGAACGTGGTGGCCTTGACAATCGCGGCGGCGCGGTGCTCAGGGGCGCCGGACTTGAAGATGCCCGAGCCCACGAAGACGCCCTCGGCGCCGAGCTGCATCATCATTGCCGCATCCGCGGGAGTGGCGATACCGCCCGCGGTGAACAGCGTGACCGGCAGCTTGCCCGCCCGGGCCACCTCGACGACGAGCTCGTAGGGCGCTTGCAATTCCTTTGCCGCCACATACAACTCGTCTTCAGACAACGACGTCAGCCGGCGAATCTCGCTGCCGATTGCCCGCATATGCGTGGTCGCGTTGGAGACGTCACCGGTACCGGCTTCGCCCTTGGACCGGATCATGGCCGCACCCTCGCTGATGCGCCGCAGCGCCTCGCCGAGATTGGTCGCCCCGCACACGAACGGCACGGTGAACTTCCACTTGTCGATGTGGTGGGTGTAGTCAGCGGGTGTCAGTACCTCGGATTCGTCGATGTAGTCCACGCCGAGGCTCTGCAGGATCTGCGCCTCGACGAAATGCCCGATGCGCACTTTGGCCATCACCGGGATAGTGACCGCGGCGATGATGCCCTCGATCAGGTCGGGATCGCTCATCCGCGACACGCCGCCCTGTGCGCGGATGTCGGCGGGCACCCGTTCCAGCGCCATCACCGCGACGGCGCCAGCGCCCTCCGCGATCCGGGCCTGCTCCGGGGTGACGACGTCCATGATGACGCCGCCCTTGAGCATTTCTGCCATGCCGCGTTTGACCCGCGCCGTTCCCACCTGGCCGGAGGCCGACCGGGCCTGGTTCGACTGTGCGGCGCCGTCCACTACCTTTTTCTCTCCCTCAACCATTGCCCTTCCACTCTAGTGGTGGGCGACAAGCGAGTTTTCCCCCGATCAACGAATCGACAGAGGCACGCAGGCATTGCGAACGGCCTCGTCGCCGGCGTCATTGTTGAGGGAGGCATCCGCCAGCCGGTTGGCCGCGGGCAACAACTCGCCGAGTTGCAGCGGGTATACCTGCTCGCCGGCCGCGACCAGCTCTGCGATGTCGTTCGCGTCACACCAGCGGGCACAGTGGATATAGCGGCGTTCCAACTCGGTCCTCCCCGCGATGGACGGCTCGAACCGCCGCGCGCGGTAGACCAGGTAGAACTCCTCACTGTCGATCAGTGAGCCGTTGAACTCGAAGACCTCGTCGCGGCGCCAAATGGGTCCGATCAGGTCGGCTGACGCGACCCGTAGACCGGTTTCTTCGGCCAACTCCCGCGCGGCGGCCTCGGCCAACCGCTCGCCTCGCCGCACTTCGCCGCCCACGGTGAACCACCACCTCGGCGCGGCCCCGTCGGTGATCGCCGGATCCGACCCGCACAGCAACAGCACCGCGCCGGTCTCATCGAGTAGCACCACCCGCGCCGAGGTGCGGTGGTTGAGCACACCGTGGTCGCCGTGCGCCAACGCATGAGGCTGCTCGACGATCTCGAAATAGCTTGGCAGCGCCGCGGTTCCACCGAGCCGAAGGGTACGCACCAGGAATCGCTCACGCAGTGCGAGGGTATCGCGGACGGCGTCGTTGTGGAATCGGCGGGCCAGCAACACCCGGGCCTCGGCGTCGGCCAACTCGGCGATCAGACCCGCCGGCAGCGACTCCGGATCAACCATCGCCAGCGCCGCCGAGAGCTCGTTTTCGCACAACTCACGCGCCTGCCGGGGCGCACCCTCGGCGGCGTCGGCCAGCGCCGCCAGTCGCCTTCCTTCCAGCGCCCCGCCATAGGCATCGATCGCGACCGCACGCGCCACCACCGCGCGCCGCGCCAGTGCACCGTCCAGCGCCTGCCAAGACAGGTCGTAGCGGACGTGGAGCCGGTCTAGCCGGTTGGCCGTTCGGTATCCCCAGACACCGAACACCGCCAGTACCACGACGAGCACCGAGATGGCGACGATCAGCCACGTCATCAGCTGGCCACCTGAACCTTGGCGCCCGACCCGGCGACCGTCTCGTATACCCGCATGATCTGGCTGGCCACCACTGACCAGTCATAGCAGTGGACCGCTTCGGCACCGGCCGCCACATAACGTTCCCGCAGCACGTCATTCTCCAGCACCGCGATAAGCGCATCGGCCAGCGCGGCGCTGTCGTCGACTGGCACCAGACGCCCGACTTCACCGTCGCGCAGCACCCGCCGAAAGGCATCCAGGTCGCTGGCCACCACCGGGGTACCGGCGGCCATCGCCTCGACCAAGACGATGCCGAAGCTCTCGCCTCCGGTATTGGGCGCACAGTAAACATCGACACTGCGCATCGCCGACGCCTTTGCGGCGTCGTCTACCTGGCCCAGAAAGCGTATGTGTTCCACCAATCCGCCTGCCTGGTCGCGCAATTGGTCCTCGTCGCCGTGACCGACTATCAGCAGCTGCAGATCTGCGAAGCGCTCGACCACCCGTGGCAGCGCCTCGAGGAGAACCGACATGCCCTTGCGGGGCTCGTCGTAGCGGCCCAGGAACAGCACCGTCTTGCCCGGCCGCGGATAACCGTCCAGCCGCGGCGCCGAGGCGAATGAATCGACGTCGACCCCGTTGGGGATTTCCACCGCGTCGGTCCCCAGCGCCTCCATCTGCCAGCGCCGGGCCAGGTCGGACACCGCAATCCGGCCGACGATCTTCTCGTGCATCGGCCGCAGGATGCCCTGGAAGACCGTCAGGGTCAGCGATTTGGTGATCGACGTGTGAAATGTCGCGACGATGGGTCCCTCGGCTATGTTCAGGGCCAGCATCGACAGGCTCGGCGCGTTGGGCTCGTGCAGGTGCAGCACGTCGAAATCACCTTCCGCAAGCCATTTCTTGACCTTGCGGTGGGTAGCCGGGCCGAACCGCAGCCGGGCCACCGACCTGTTGTAGGGAATGGGGACGGCCTTGCCGGCGGAGACGACGTAGTCGGGCAGCGAGGCCTGCGGCGAGACGGGCGCGAGCACACTCACCTCGTGCCCACGGGCGCGCATCACCTCGGCCAGTTGCAAGACATGGGACTGCACCCCGCCCGGCACGTCGAACGAGTACGGACAGACCATCCCGATCCGCATCAGGTTTCCCTGAGCCAGGCCTGTTTGGCATCGGACAGATCGGCCAGCCACTGCGGCTGCAGCATGTGCCAGTCCTCGGGGTGGGCGGCGATGTTCTTGGCGAACTGATCGGCCAGCACCTGGGTGATGGCATGGACGTCACCGCTGGTGCAGTCCAGCGCCGGGTGTATCGAGAAGCCCCAGCCGTTGTCTGCGAACCAGCAGTGCGCCGGCAGCAGGGCCGCCCCGGTCTCGATCACGAGCTTCGCCGGCCCGACCGGCATCCGGGTGGGTTCGCCGAAGAATTCGACCTGAACCCCGCTTCGGGTGAGGTCGCGCTCGGCCATCAGACATACCACCCGGTTGGCCCGCAGCCGCTCGCACAACACCTCGAAGGGTGGTCGTTTGCCGCCGGACAGCGGCAGCACTTCGAAGCCGAGGCTTTCGCGATAGTGGATGAAACGCCCGTACAGCGACTCGGGTTTGAGTCGCTCCGCGACGGTGGTGAGGGTGCCGTGCGTCTGCACCAGCCACATCCCGCCCATATCCCAGTTGCCGCTGTGCGGCAAGGCCACCACAGCCCCGCGGCCCGCAGCGAGCGCCGCATCCAGATTGTCAAGCCCGAGGAACGAGTCGTCGAGCTGGCGGGCCAGTGCACGGTGGTTCATCGTCGGCAGCCGGAACGCCTCCCGCCAGTAGCGGCCATAGGACGCCAGCGAGGCGCGCATCAGCGCGTCCGGCACGTCAGCCGGCGGTACACCGATGACGCGGGCCAGGTTCTTGCGCAGCTGGTCCGGCCCGCCATGCCGGGCCGCGTAGCGCGCTCCGGTGTTGAACGCGGTGCGCGCAGCGAATTCCGGCATGGCGCGCACAGCCATCCAGCCGGCCGCGTACGCCCAGTCGGTCGCAGTACGGGTCAGCAGACGGCGAGGGGCCCCGGGTACCTTCAGGCCCGCCGGAGTGGTGATCACGGCCCGGCCATTCGATCCGCCGCCCCGGGCGAGGTGCGCACCGTATGCAACCGCTGGGCGCAGGTGACCACACTGGCCACCGCCAGCAGCCACATCGCCGCGGGCAGCGCCCAGGGGAATGAAATCACCGGAAAGTCCGACAGGCCGGCGCCGGTCAGCACGATGATCAACCGCTCCGGCCTTTCGATGAGTCCGCCGTCGCCGCGCAGCCCGCTGGCTTCGGCCCGGGCCTTGATGTAGGAAATCACCTGCGAAGTGACCAGGCAGATCAAGGTCGCCACCACCAGAAGTCTGTCGCGCATGTGGAACGCTATCCACCACAGCAGCCCGCAAAACACCGCGCCGTCGCTGATACGGTCGCAGGCAGCGTCCAGCACCGCGCCGAAGCGGGTGCCGCCGCCGCGTTGCCGGGCCATCGCCCCGTCGAGCATGTCGAAGAGCACGAAGAACCAGACCACACACGCACCGGCGAACAGCTTGCCCATCGGGAACAGCGTCAGCGCCCCCGTCACCGACGCAACGGTGCCCAGGATGGTGACGGCATCCGGCGTCAAGCCGACCCGCAGCAAAGCCCTGGCAACCGGGGTGGTGACCCGTGCGAACGCCGCCCGGGACAGGAACGGCACCTTGCTCATGGCTGCTTCGCCCACTCCGTGGCCAGCAGCTGGCGAGTCTCGCGCAGCAACTGCGGGATCACTTTGGACCCGCCGATGATGGTGATGAAATTCGCGTCGCCACCCCACCGCGGCACGACGTGCACATGCAGGTGTTCGGCCAGTGACCCACCCGCCGATGTGCCTAAGTTCAGGCCAACGTTGAAGCCGTGCGGCCGCGACACGTTTTTGATGACGCGAATCGCCTTCTGGGTGAACGCCATCAACTCCGCGCTCTCCGAATCGGTCAGGTCCTCGAGCTCGGAAACCCGCCGATACGGCACCACCATCAGATGCCCGGGGTTGTACGGGTAGAGGTTGAGCACGGCGTAGACGAGTTCGCCCCGGGCGACCACCAGGCCCTCCTCGTCGGACAGGTGCGGAATGTCGGTGAACGGCGTTGCGGGGGCGGCATTGTCGCTCTTCATCGGCGCTTCGGCCAGGTAGGTCATCCGGTACGGCGTCCATAACCGCTGCAGATGGTCGCGCTCGCCGACGCCTCTGTCGAGAATGGTGTCGTCAGTGCGATCGGCGCGTTCCTCGTCACTCACTACCGGCCACTTTCACCAGTTCGGCTGTGGGAGGGGCATTCTCGCGATCAGCGATCCAACCCACGATGGCATCGACCGCGCTGTCGCGGGCCACGCCGTTGATCTGGGTGCGATCACCGAAGCGGAAGCTCACCGCCCCGGCCTGCACGTCGCGGTCACCGGCCAGCAACATAAACGGCACCTTCTGGCTGGTGTGGTGAACGATCTTCTTGGCCATCCGATCGTCGCTGGCGTCCACCTCGACCCGCACTCCGTGCGACTTCAGCTGCGCGGCAACGTCTTCCAGGTAGGCGACGTGCTCATCGGCGACCGGTATGCCGACCACCTGAATGGGCGCCAGCCACGCCGGGAAGGCCCCCGCGTAGTGCTCGGTGAGGATGCCGAAGAACCGCTCGATCGACCCGAACAGCGCCCGGTGGATCATCACAGGGCGCCGGCGGGTCCCGTCTGGGGCGGTGTACTCCAGCTCGAAACGCTCCGGGAAGTTGAAATCCACCTGGATGGTCGACATCTGCCAACTGCGGCCCAGCGCGTCGCGGGCCTGCACCGAAATCTTCGGTCCGTAGAACGCTGCACCGCCGGGATCGGGGACCAGCTCAAGGCCCGACTCCCGGGCGACGTCGGCCAGCGTGGTGGTGGCCTCCTCCCACACCTGTTCGGAGCCGACGAACTTGTCAGGATCCTTGGTGGATAACTCCAGGTAGAAGTCGTCCAGTCCGTAGTCGCCGAGCAGGTCGAGCACGAACCGCAGCAGCGACGCCAGTTCGTCACGCAACTGTTCGCGGGTGCAGAAGATATGCGAGTCGTCCATGGTGAACCCGCGTGCCCGGGTCAGCCCGTGTACCACGCCGGACTTCTCGTAGCGGTACACCGTGCCGAATTCGAAGAGCCGCAACGGAAGCTCGCGATAGGACCGCCCGCGCGAGGCGAAGATCAGGGTGTGCATCGGGCAGTTCATCGGCTTGAGGTAGTAGTCCTGGCCCGGCTTGCGCACTGTTCCGTCGTCGTTGTACTCGGCGTCGAGGTGCATCGGGGGGAACATGCCGTCGGCGTACCAGTCCAGGTGGCCCGAGGTGTGTAATAGCTGGGCCTTGGTGATGTGCGGGGTGTTGACGAACTCGTATCCGGCCTCGATGTGCTTGCGCCGCGAATACTCCTCCAGCTCCCTGCGCACGATGCCGCCCTTGGGGTGGAAAACCGCCAGGCCGGAACCGATTTCGTCGGGAAAGCTGAACAGGTCGAGCTCGATGCCCAGCTTGCGGTGATCGCGGCGCTCGGCTTCTGCGATCAGCTCGAGATGGCGGTCGAGGGCTTCCTGTGACTCCCACGCGGTGCCGTAGATGCGTTGCAGGCTGGTGTTTTCCTGGTCGCCCCGCCAATAAGCCGCGGAGCTTCTGGTCAGCTTGAACGCCGGAATGTGCTTGGTGGTCGGGATGTGCGGTCCGCGGCAGAGGTCACCCCAGACCCGTTCCCGGGTGCGGGGATTGAGGTTGTCGTACGCGGTGAGCTCGTCGCCGCCGACCTCCATGACATCGGGATCGCCGGACTTGTCGTCGACGAGTTCGAGCTTGTAGGGCTCGTTGGCCAGCTCCTGGCGCGCCTGGTCTTTGGACTCGTAGATCCGCCGGTCGAACAGCTGCCCGTCCCTGACGATCTGACGCATCCGCTTTTCCAGCGCCGCCAGGTCCTCCGGTGTGAACGGCTCTGCCACGTCGAAGTCGTAGTAGAAGCCATCGGTGATCGGAGGCCCGATTCCCAATTTGGCTCCCGGGAACAGGTCTTGGACAGCCTGGGCCAACACGTGCGCGGTCGAATGCCGGATGACACTGCGACCCTCGTCGGTGTTGGACGCCACCGGGATGACCTCGGCATCGGCCTCGGGCACCCAACTCAGGTCGCGCAGCTTGCCTTCGGCGTCGCGCACCACCACGATCGCGTCGGGCGTGCCCCGCCTCGGCAACCCCGCCTCACCGACCGCGGCGGCCGCGGTAGTCCCAGCAGGTACCCGGATCGGGGCTGCTGGGGCGGGTTGTACGGGGGCGCTCATCGCGTTGGTCTCCAAGGGGTTGGTCGTGAACTGGTAATCCTGATAATCCTGAATAATCGATGCCATGCTATCGGGGTGCGGCTCGAAGAACCCAAGCCATTAACGCCCCAAGGCCTTACGGCTGGCCAGGCTTAAGACGCACGAACAGGGCGTCGGCTTCGGTCAGCAGGGTGTCGCCGTCGCTGAGCCGGCCCGACACGAAGATCTTGCGCCCGTCCACCCGATCGACTCCCGCGTCGATCTGCAGTTCCTTTTCGATCGGCACGATGTGGCGGTAATTGATCGTGAGGTAGGCGGTGCGCTGGTAGGGGCCCCCAGTGAGCACCGAGGACGTCAACCCGAGCACGGTATCGAACAGCATCCCCAGGGCGCCGCCGTGCACAGCGCCGTTACGTCCCAGATGAAACCGGGCGAATCGGGCCCAGCCATGAATCCGGCCATCGTCGCCTTTGCGGGCCGACATGGGGACCGTGAGAATGTTGCCGCGCACCGGCAGGTCCATCCGGCGTCCCGACGGCGACTCCCATTCGTCGGCGTCGAACGGGCTCAGCAATAGCGACACCTTCTCCAGCAGGTCCGCGGCCTCGGTGATCACCTCGTCGGGCGCGTCGACGGCACGGGCGTGATCTTGCATCTTGCGCACGGCGTCGATGAACCTGCCGTAGTCGGGCCCACCCTTGGTCGTCGGTTCGGGCGGATTGAATCCACCGCCAGGGTGTTGCTGATGTTCGCCGGCCACCAGAACACCGTATTGCCTGGCTGTTTACGAAGCCCCGGCGGCCGCCAGCGACTCGAACTCCTCGTCGGTCAGGGTGATCTCGGCGGCGGCGACGTTCTCCTCCAGGTGCGCCACCCGCGACGTGCCCGGAATCGGCAACATCACCGGCGACCGCTTCAGCAACCAGGCCAGCGCCAGTTGTGACGGCGTCGCGTCATGGTCGGCGGCGATGCGCTGCAGCGGGCCGTCCGGGGCGGCCAGCGGTCCGGCGGCCAGCGGGAACCACGGAATGAAACCGATGCCCTGGCTGGTCGCGGCATCCAGCAGCGGTTCGGCACCCCGGGCCGACAAGTTGTACATGTTCTGCACCGACACGATCTGTGTGATCTGCTGCGCCGCGTTGAGTTGATCGACGTTGACCTCGGACAGACCGATATGGCGGATCTTGCCTTCGTTCTTCAACGTGAGCAGCTCGCCCACCTGGTCAGCCAACGGGTAGTTCGGGTCGATGCGGTGCAGCTGAAACAGGTCGATGATGTCGACGCCGAGGCGGCGCAGGCTCATCTCGAGTTCCTGGCGCAGGTAACTCGGATTACCGAGCGGGATCCATATGTCCGGACCGGTGCGCAGCAGCCCGGCCTTGGTCGCGATCACCAGACCGTCGTAAGGGTGCAGCGCCTCGTGGATGATTTCCTCGGAGATGTAGGGGCCGTAGGAGTCTGCGGTGTCGATGAAGTTCACGCCCAGTTCGACGGCGCGCCGCAACACCCTGATGGCTTCGTCGCGGTCGGCCGGCGGGCCCCACACGCCCTTACCTGTCAGGCGCATTGCGCCGAAACCGAGTCGGTTGACGGTCAGGTCGCCGCCGAGGGAGAACGTTCCGGATGCTTCTGCAACGGTTTTCGAGTTTTGTGCGGTCACTTCTACGACCGTACGCCGCAAACGCAGCTGCGCATCTTGGCGTGGCAAGCTGAGCAAGTGGACCTAGCAGCGCTTGAGGAACTTCCGCTGACTTACCCGGAGGTGGGCGCAACCGCAGCGGGCCAGCTGCCTGCGGGATATGGCCACCTTCACGTCCAGCGCCAGATCGGCACAGGCCAGCAGCGTTTCGAGCAAGCCGCCGACGCTGTCATGCACTGGGGCATGCAGCGCGGAGCCGGCCTGCGGGTGCAGGCCGGCTCCGAGGTCGCCGTTGTGGACGCGGTGGTATTGGTACGAATGGGTTTTCTGCCGGCGCCGTGCCGCGTGGTGTACGTCATCGACGAACCGGATATCCGCGGATTCGCCTATGGCACTCTGCCGGGCCATCCTGAGTCCGGCGAGGAACGCTTCGTCGTACGCCGCGACCCGAACACCTCCGCGGTGTTCGCGGAGGTGTCAGCGTTCTCCCGGCCCGCGACCTGGTGGAGCAAGGCCGGTGGGCCGCTGGTGTCGGTGGCCCAGCGCGTCGTCGCCAAGCGCTACCTGCGCGGGGTCTAGCCAGGTACATGCTCCAGTGATGCGGATAAGTCAGCAGATTGAAGAACTTGTCCAGCCCGAACACGATGGGCGCGATCGTGAAAACGGTGCGAAGCGCGAAGTACGCCGAGAACGCCGGATCTTTCAACTGGTCTGCGAGCGCAGGGGTCGCACCGACTTGTTTCGTACTCATGGTTGCCTCCCAGTTTCTAACGGATACTAATCTGCACGTTAGATTCTGTAGGCTGTAGCGTCAAGAGTTTTGTCTGTTAGAGATGGGCTGTTGCAGTGGACGGCGGGAAATCCCTGGAGCGTGACGCCTCCGGCATCGGGGCACTCGCTGATCCGGTGCGTCATCGGCTCTATCAATTCGTGTGTGCTCAGCCGGCGCCGGTGAGCCGTGACCAGGCGGCCGACGCCGTCGGGATACCGCACCACCAGGCCAAATTCCACCTGGACCGGCTGACCGCCGAGGGCCTGCTGGAAACCGACTACGCGCGCTTGACGGGCCGGTCCGGCCCCGGCGCGGGACGGACTTCCAAGCTGTATCGCAGGGCCCGCCGCGACATCGCGGTCAGCCTTCCGCAGCGGGAGTATGAGCTGGCCGGTCGCCTGATGGCGACAGCCATCGCGCAGTCAGCCACCACCGGCGAGCCCGTCGTCGAGGTGCTGAACCGAGTCGCCCACGACTACGGCCTGACGATAGCTGCCACCAAGCGCCCGCCCGCCGACGCCGCGGCAGCGCTGGAGCTCACGGTCAGGGTGCTGAGCAAGTACGGCTACGAACCCCGCGTTGCCGACGGTGAGGTCGAGCTCGCCAACTGTCCGTTCCACGCACTGGCCCAAGAGGGGGCACCACCCGCTTGCGGGGGACAGACCGAGCTGGCCTGCAACATGAATCACGCGCTGATCACCGGCGTGGCCGACGCCCTGGCACCACACCGCCCCGAGGCCCGGCTATGCCCCGGGCCGGATCGGTGCTGCGTCGTGCTTACCCGCGGCTCCGAGTAGAACCTCCTGAGCCCGCCAGCCGTCACGCCAGCGTCAGCACGACGGCCGAGTGGCACGCCAGCGTGACGACAGCCCTATGACCCCCAGCCGGCAAGCAAACTTTCCGCGCCCGTGCACATCGTGTCGATGACCTCGCCCACCGACGCATCGTCGCGGATCATCCCGACGCCCTGACCGGCGTCGACGGGGGCGATCCGACGATCGTCGGCGGCGATCGAGGCGGCCAGCACCTCGCGGGCCGGCCGATCGGCGGCGAGCGCGTCCTCTTTACCCGTCCAACGCACGACGAAGTCATTGGTCAACACGCGCGACGGGAACCGCGCCGGCCAGGGCAGGCCCTTGGCAACGTCGAAGACCCGGGTGATCGCGGTGTCGGTTGCCCGGGCCGCGATCAGTGCCCGGCGGCTGCCGTCGCCGGTCAGCGCCTCCGGACATGCGGCCAGGCGGGTGCCGACCCATGCTCCGCTCGCACCGGCGGCCAGCACGGCGGCCAGGCTTCGCGGCGAGGCGATACCGCCGCCTGCAAGTACTGGCACCGAAACGGCATCTAATACGGTGTCGAGCAACGGCAGCGTCCCGAGCTTTACCTCACCATGCCCGCCACCCTCGGACCCGCGCGCGACCAGGATGTCGACGCCGGCGTCGACCGCCTGACGGGCCCCGAGACTGTCGTATACCTGTGTGACGGTGGCGATTCCGGCGTCGTGCGCCTTGCCGACCCACGACCAGTCGGTACCGAAACTGACTGATAACAGGGCGGGTCGCGCGGCCAGAGCATCCTCCAGCAGCCCCGCCTCGTTGCGCATCACCCAGTCGACCAGGCCAATTCCGAATGTTCCGCGCACGTGCTGCAACTGGGTTTGGAGCAACTCCCTCGTCGCGAGACTGCCCATGCCGACCATGCCCAGACCACCGGCAGCAGTGACCGCAGCGGCCAGCCGACCACCGGCAACCCCGCCCATCGGCGCGTTGACGATGGGTACCCGCAGGCCGAAACTCTTTGACCAGGGCGTCGATAACATCCCGGCTAGTGAGCCGCCGAGGGAATGCTCTTCAGCACGGTCAGCATGATCACCGAATCCTCGACGGCGTGCAGGGCGTGCCGTTCCGGCGGAATCGCGACGTAGTCGCCGGTCTTGCCGTCCCAGGCGTCGCCACCAGTCGTCAAGCGCACGTGACCCTGCAACACCTGCAGCGTCGACTCGCCGGGGCTGTCGTGTTCGGAGAGGTCATGGCCGGCAAGCAGAGCCAGCACCGTCTGCCGAAGTTCGTGGGTGTGACCACCATGGATGGTGTGCGCGGCCCGCCCGCTGTGCGACTGTTGGGCCTCGGCCAGCTTTTCCGAGGCGAGGCTGGTCAACGAGATGGATTCCATAATTGGGTCCTTTGGTCGTCGAAGTTCGGCTGTTTCAGCCGGCGAGTAGGAGTATCCCCGCCACGACCAACGCAACCGCCTTGACCATCTCCAAACCGACATACGCGTAGTGAGCGCGGGAACGGGGAGCATCCAGTCCGGCGAGCACCTTGTCGGAACGGCGGGTCAATCGGGGGCGCACCGCTATCAACTGGATGGCCAGCGCGCCGACAGCGACGGCAAACGCCACGGCGATCCGCGCCGGTGTTGGGCCGGCCGCCACGATCGCCACGATGACAAGGGCGAAACCGACCTCCACGGTGTTGAGCGCACGAAAGACCAGGCGTCCGATGCCGAGCCCGATCTGCAACGTCACGTTGGGTGCGCGGAACTTCAGCGGAGCTTCCAGAAACGAGATGCCCAACACCATGCCCACCCAGACGAAGGTGACTGCGGCGGCGATCGCGGGTCCGGTGCTCACCTGGCAGCTGCCTGCAGCCTCAGGTGAGCCAGGCACAGGTCAGGTTCGACGAACGCGTCGAGCCGATCGACGGAGACCGGCGCTCCCCAGGCCTCCAGGGCTCCCTGCATGAGCCCGAGGTGCACCGGGCAGACGACGCTGGTTCGGTTTTCGGCGAGCTCCAGGAACGGGCAGTGCCGCAGGCCGACCTGTTGCTCCCCCTCGGTTGCCCGGCGCTCGGGGGCGAAGCCGAGCTCGTCGAGCACATCCATCAAATGGTCGATGGCCCCCTCGACGCTGGTGGCATCTGCGGGCGGCGATTGTAGCTTTGCATCCATCGTTCGTCCCCAGGCCCGCCCGGCGGCCAGCGCCTTGGCGCGCGGATCCCGCTCGGCGGCAAACGCCATGGTCAGGATCTCGGCGAGCAGGCGGTAATGCCGCGTTCCGCCGCGATCCATCTGCCGCACCGCCCGGAACATCAATGGCGGGCGCCCCGGCCCCTTGCGACCCGGCTCGACCTGCTCCACTTGGCCGTCGCCAACCAGGCTGTCGAGGTGGAAGCGGACGGTGTTGGGATGCACGCCCAGCACTTCGGCGATCGCGGCGATGCTCATCGGATCAGGCGACGCTCGCAATACCCGCAGCACCTCCCGACGGCGACTGGCGGATTCCCCGACTGACGTGACGATGTCCCTCACGCTCCTTCAGCATCGTCGGTTCTCGGCTGGGCGGCCACCAGGGGTGTGTCGACGCCGAGCGGACCGATCTTGGCCGCCCCGCCCGGGGACCCCAGTGGAACATCGCGCCCCGGCAGCGTTTCGGCGAAGAACGCCTCATTGTCGGCCAGGTAGGGTTTCAGCTCCTCGGGCAGGTCGTCTTCGTAGTAAATCGCATCGACCGGACACACCGGCTCGCACGCACCACAGTCCACGCATTCATCGGGATGGATGTAGAGCACCCGGGCGCCCTCGTAGATGCAGTCCACTGGGCACTCGTCGACGCAAGCGCGGTCCATCACGTCGATGCATGGCTTTCCGATCACGTACGTCATGCGCTAGAGTTTACACAATCTAGTTTGTAAAAACCAGTCTGAGAGCGGGAGAGCCCATGGCCGCCAACGAACTTGACGTCCGGCAGCTGCGTAAGCCGGACAAGCACCCGACGATTTTCGCGACCTACGCCGCGCTGGCGGTCGGACGGCGTTCGCGACGGCAGTTCACCGCCGGCCCTGACGAGATGCGATACTTCACCGTGCACCAGCGGCGCCGAGCGCTGGTCCCGGAGCCCCTGAAAAGCCCTGTGCGGCAGGCGGTCTGATGATAGGACAGCGGGGCGGTTCGCGGCAGCCCCTGCCTTCATCGAGTCGCGCCGACGACACCGTTGCGGGCCACTGGCTGCTGGCACGGCTGGGCAAACGCGTGCTTCGCCCCGGCGGTGTCGAGCTCACCCGCACACTGCTGGCCCGCGCCGAGCTAAGCGATGCTGACGTGCTCGAACTGGCGCCGGGCCTGGGCCGCACCGCCGCCGAAATCCTGGCCCGAGGCCCACGGTCGTACGTCGGCGCCGAAAGCGACCCCGACGCGGCCAACGTCGTTCGTGGCGTGCTCACCGAACTCGGCGCCGAGCATGGGGCTGTCCGGGTCGTCGACGCGGCCGCCACCGGATTACCCGACGCCAGCAGCGATGTCGTCATCGGAGAGGCGATGCTGACCATGCAGGGCGATGCGGCTAAGCACGCCATAGTCGCCGAGGCATCGCGAGTGCTGCGGCCGCACGGACGCTACGCGATCCACGAACTAGCCTTGACGCCTGACACTGTCTCAGAGGAAATCGGCACCGACATCCGGCAGTCGCTTGCCCGTGCGATCAAGGTGAACGCGCGTCCGCTGACCATAGCGGAATGGTCGCGGCTGCTGGCAGACCACGGACTGGTGGTCGACCACATCGCGACCGCGCCGATGGCCCTGCTACAACCGCGACGAGTGATCGCCGACGAAGGACTTTTCGGAGCACTGCGGTTCGCCAAGAACGTGCTCGTCCATCGTGACGCCCGCAAGCGAGTGCTTACGATGCGCCGCACGTTTCGCAGACATCGTGAGCGACTGGCCGCCGTCGCCATCGTCGCCCACAAAGCCGCGACATCAAATGCCGGCTAGCAGCTGGCACGTCAACCTCCACCTCCGGGACCTGTGCCGGTCCGGCTGGTGACAAACGCCTCTCACCGAACAGGTCCACCCTCGATACGGTCGTGCATGAGCGGCCAAGCCGACTTCGGCGCAGCCTTCGAATACGTCAACGAATAGGGGACAAGCCATGTCATCGCGCAACGCACCTATGGGAATTGTCGTCGGCATCGACGACTCACCGGCCGCCAGGGCAGCGGTGCAGTGGGCGGCACGCGACGCCGAGCTACGACACATCCCGCTGACGCTCGTGCATGCAGTTTCACCGGAGGTTTCGACGTGGCTGAGGACGCCGATGCCCGCCGGCGTGATGCGTTGGCAGCAGGATCACGGGCGCCGACTGGTCGACGGGGCGCTCAAGGTCGTCGAAGAGGCAACTCAGCATGGCGGTCCCGCCGGGGTCCACACCGAAATCTTGGCGTCGGGAGCCGTTCCCACGCTGATCGACTTGTCCAAAGAAGCGGAGATGGTGGTCGCGGGGTCACAAGGCAGTGGGCGCTGGCCCGGCCGGCTGCTCGGTTCGGTTAGTTCGGCGCTGCTCCGTCACGCGCATTGCCCGGTCGCGATCATCCACGATCAGGAGCCCTCGATGCCGGATCCCAGTCAGGTGCCGGTGTTGGTCGGCATCGACGGCTCGCCAGCATCCGAGTTGGCGACCGCGATCGCCTTCGACGAGGCCTCGCGCCGGAACGTGGGGTTGATCGCCCTGCACGCATGGAGCGATCTCGACGTATCGGAGTGGCCCGGAATCGATTGGCCGGCAACGCAATCGATGGCTGAAGAGGTATTAGCCGAGCGTTTGGCGGGTTGGCAAGAGCAGTATCCCGACGTGCAGGTAAGCCGTAGCGTCGTGCAGGCTCAGCCGGCACGCCAACTCGTCCAGCGGTCCGAGGAGGCCCAGTTGGTCGTGGTCGGCAGCCGGGGCCGCGGCGGATTCGCCGGAATGTTGGTGGGCTCTGTCGGCGAAGCCGTTGCCCAAATGGCGCGAGTGCCGGTAATCGTGGCACGCGAGTCGCTGGCTTAGATTTCCGGGATCTCCGGGATTTTCGGCTTCGACTTTGAGCGAGTAAATGCCGCGGCTGGTGCTGCTCGGGGTCGGAGCGATGAACTCGCCCCGCTACCGTCCGGCCGGGCTGTTGGTGAGCTGGACCGGCCATCGGGTAATGCTCGACGGCGGAGGTTGCGCGGATCCCGGCCCGCTTCCGCCAGCAAGAGCCCGACCGCCTCGACCCCCGAGGGCCGGCTTGGTTACCAGGTGCAGAAAGTCACAAGTCAAAGTCGGCGACAAGCGTATCGGCCAATTCGACAAAGGTCTTCGGGATCGCGGGCTGCGGGCCGGTCACCACGATCCCCTCATATCGTGGTCTGTCGCACGTTTCGCATCGTCTGGGCGAAACCGCAGCCGTCGTTCCACCACGGAGCGTGCAACATCGGTGAGCGGCTTACCGTGGCCGTAGGCGTACGTGCGCAGCCGCACCAACGCCTCCAGCGCGGAGACGCCAAGTTGTGCCGAAATCATGCCGGCCGCCTGGTGAACCTGGGCATGCCATAGCACCGGACCGAGGCCGTCACGGTTGACACCATCCACCGATGTGGCAATGCCACTCTGAGCGTCAAGCACCAGCAGCAACGCAGTGTCGGCATAGACCCAGGCGTCCACCAGCTGGTCCCGGCTGAGGTGGCCCGGGATGTCGTGGTAAAGGTCAAGCACCCCGACCCGGAGGGCGCCCAGCGCCAGCGGAAGGCTGTACATGGCACATACCCCGAGCCGAAGCACGTCGGTTGCGAACATTGGCCACCGACGCGTGCTCGTGAGTGAGGCCAAATCCCGGACTAGAGCCGGCCTGCCTGACTCCAGCGCATCAACTCCTGGACCCTGGCCCAGGGTCGCTTGCAATTCCGCCACCTCACCGGCATGCGAATCCGTGACATACACCGGTTCTAACGACTTCGTACTACCCGCCAGGATCAGGCCGGCGCCGCTGACGCCGACCGCCTCCACGCACGCAAGACACGCGTGCCTTGGCGAGGGCGATGATCCTTCACGCTGCGCGAGCAACGCGATCGATGCCCAAATCCGGGATGCGCGATCACCGTTCACGGCTGACCACCCTCCTGGGTTGTTTGCCCATCAGGGCCGACCATCCGCCGGTGCGCCGACAAAGAGTCATGTTTCGTACCCGATGATCATTGCTGCAGTGGCCGACGCATAAGAGCCAAACGTCACTTCCTTGCGCGAGCCCCAGCGCTTACTAGCGGACGACCAGCACCGAGCATTCGGGATGGTGGAAGAGTGGATGTCCGTAGGGCCCGACGAGCCGTGCCAGCTGACCGGCCTCGGCGCCGCTGACAACCGCGAGCTGAACTCGCTCATCGTTGGCGCTCAGGAAGCCGGCGATAGCGTGCTTGGTGGTGATCGGGTAGACGCGCACCTCGGGATGACGCTGCTGCCACTCCTGTACCCGGCGTTCGAACGCGCCGTCCGCACGCTGGGCGAGGTCCTCTGGTCGGCCACCGAGGACGAGCATGGGCGCCCTGCGCAACCTCGCCTCCCACGCGGCATATTTGACAACGGCGTCGTTGTCGGGCGCGTCGGTCATCCGGACCACGATCCAGTTGATGTCGGGCGGTGGCTGGTCGGATTCGGTACGAAGGACCGCGACCGGGCACTGCGACTTTTCAGCGAGCTCGGTTGCCGTCGAACCCAAGATCGAGCGGGCGAAGCGCCCGATCCCGACGGAGCCGACGCAGATCAGCTCGGCATCCGGGGATGCCTCAACCAGCACTGGTCCGGCCGGACCGCGTGAGATGTCGGTTTCGATGTTGACGGGCTTTCGGCTGGCCTCAACTGCCAATTGTGCCTCGCGAAGCGATGTCTCGGCGTGCGCAAGGTCGTGGGCGTAGTCGTCCGAGGATGGATGTGTCAGCCTGATAACCGAGATGAGGCGCAGCGGCACACCGCGGCTGATGGCCTCATCGATACCCCAGAGCGCGGCCGTGATCGCCGCCTGCGAACCATCGATACCCGCGATGATCGGTTTCATGTTAACGCTGCGCTGTCATGGCCGTTCCCGGCTGGGCGAGCCGGTAGACATCCATCAGCCGTGCGAGATCGCTCGGCGTCACGATGCCGACCACCCTGCCCCCGTCGACGACCAGGGCACGGCTGCGGGGACCGGCTGCTGCCATCCGCTCCAGCAGGGCGCTCAGCGGCTCCCCTGGTGCTGCGGTCGGCACCGCCTGCAGCGGCAGAGCAATGTCACCCACGCTGGTAGTGCTGCGTCGGCTGGGCGCAACATCGCGCAGCTGTGTCAGTGTGACCAGTCCCACGATCGATCCATCCCGGTCGGCGACCGGGTACGCCGAGTGACGATCACCGAGCACATAACGCTGGATGAAATCATCGACCGTGATCCATCCGGGAGCGGTGTGCGGCTGGGCAGTCATCGCGTCGGCGACGCGCACCCCGGCAAAGAGCTGCTGGGTCGATATCCGGTTCTCTTCCTCGCGACTGGCAGCGAAGATGAACCAGCCGATGAACGCCAACCAGACGCCACCGACGAGGCCGCCCGCCACAAACTCGGCCAATCCCAACGCGATCAAGATGAATGCGACCACTCGTCCGGCATGCGCCGCGCCGATGCCGGCGCGAACGATGTCGCCGTGGCGGCGCCACAGATAAGCACGCAGAACCCGGCCACCGTCCAACGGGGCACCCGGCAACAGGTTGAACACGCCCAGCAGCAGGTTGATGACTGCCAACCACGAAGCAACACCGACCACGATAGGAGCGGCCCGCACGGTGTGCAGCGCTGCGACCAGCCCGCCGAACGTCGCCGCCAGCGCAAGACTGGTGGCCGGGCCCGCGATTGCGATCCGGAAGGCGGCTTTGGGTGTCTTCGCCTCGCCACCGAGAGTGGTCACACCGCCGAATAGCCACAGCGTCACGCTCCCCACGGCTACCCCCGCGCGGCGGGCGACGACGGCGTGCGCGAGCTCATGGGCCAACAGCGACGCCAGCAGCACCAGCGCGCCGCATGCTCCGGCCAGCCAATAGGCCAGGGGCGAATACCCCTTGACGGCGGTGGGCAACGTGCTCGCCAGGCTCCATGTGAACAACCACAGGATGACCAGCACGCTCCAGTGGACATTTACCGGAAACCCGGCGATCCGCCCCAGTGGGATCGCATCGCGCATCTCAAAACCTCCAAAATTGCGGGCGGACAAAGCTTTCGGCGCCGGACGGACGATCCTGACCGGCAACCGAACTGGCCCGCCTACCTAACTAGCTGGTAATCGCCGCGGGCGAGCAAATCGCCTTGACGAACTGCACGACGGCGTGTTCGGGCAGGTGCCGGGCAATGTCAGCTTCGGTGACAATGCCAACCAGTCGGTGCTCTTCCATGACCGGAAGGCGGCGGACTTGATGCTCTTCCATGACGTTGAGCATCTCCTGGATGCTTGCGTTCACGTCTACGTAGTAGACGCTGTCCCGGGCCAGCTCCCCAGCCGTGGTGGTGTTGGGGTCTAGGCCCGCCGCCAGGCCTTTGACCACAATGTCACGGTCGGTGAGCATTCCGTGCAGCCGGTCGTCGTCGCCGCAGATCGGCAGCGCACCGATGTCGTGCTCACGCATGTGTTGGGCAGCAGCGCTTAGCGTCTCGTGCTCGCCAATGCAGGTCACACCGGCATTCATGATGTCGCGTGCGGTGGTCATTGCATCCTCCTTGGGTTCGGCTTCTACTCCCGCCTGTTGCCGAAAGTAAGGCGGCGCCGCCGCCGCCACTAGGGTCGTTGGACCTTCCGCTGGCGGCCAATGGACCTGCGCGGGTCGGAGTGTCCGAAGGAGCATTGCAAGATCGACGCAGCGCACCCTACGGGCTCCGGCGCCATCCGCCGTTGCTCACCCTCAGCTACCGGTCACCAGCAGGCTTGGCCTGCCGTGGAATTCGGCGCTGCGTTGGGCTGTCGCCACCCAGTCAGAAGTCGCATATATGGCCGACGCAGCCGCCGCTGAACGTGGGGTCGGCTGACAGCAGCGCTTGGTCGGGAGCTGGGAAGGGGGAAGCGTAGCTGAGCACCTGCCCCTGCCGACTGCCGTAGCGGTAGACCGTGATGCCTTTGACCTTCGCCTTCCATGCGGCGAGATAGATCGCGCGGATGTCCTCGACGGTCGCGTCGGCCGGCAGGTTGATGGTTTTGGACACTGCGGCGTCGACGTGACGCTGCACGGCGGCCTGCATCCGCAGGTGCCACTCCGGAGTGATTTCCGCTGCGGTCGGGAACGCGGCCCGCACCTCGGCGGGTAGGTGCGAGTCATCGCGTACGCCGCCGCGCTGTGCGATCTCGGCGATCAAGTCATGACGATAGAAGCCCCGGTCGCGGGCGAGCCGATCAAAGCACGGGTTGACTTCTAGGAGGCGTCGCCCGATGACGGCGCGGGTATAGGCGATCGCGAACATCGGCTCGATCCCCGCAGTGGTGCCGGCGATCAACGAGATCGTGCCAGTCGGGGCGATCGAGGTGAGTTGGGCATTGCGCCGCGGCGCCGAGCCCGCAAATCGGCTGTCGGCGAAGGCCGGAAATGGCCCGCGCTCCTCGGCCAGCCGCGTCGACGCGGCGTGCGCCACCTGCTTGATGCTGCGGGCGATCCGGCCGGCCAGACGAACCCCTCGTTCGCTGTCATACGGAATGCCCGAGCTGGCCAGCATCTCCGCCAACCCCATAACACCTAGCCCGATCTTGCGGGTGGCCCGGGTGGCCACTTCGAGTTCGGGGATGGGATAGCGGCTGACGTCGATGACGTCGTCAAGAAAGCGCACAGCCAGCTCCGCAACCTCTGCGAGCCGATCCCAATCGACGCCACCACCGCTGACCATCCGGGCGAGGTTGATGGAGCCCAGGTTGCACGACTCGTAGGGCAGCAGCGGAACTTCCCCGCAAGGGTTGGTGGCCTCGATCCGGCCCCGCGCCGGTGTCGGGTTAGTGCGGTTGATCGTGTCGAGGAACACCAATCCCGGATCGCCGCATCGGTGCGCGGCCTCGCAGATCGCGGTGAACAGGTCGGCAGCCGGCACTCGTGCGACTGTCTTGCCGGTTCGCGGGTTGATCAATCGGTGAGTGCCGTCGCGCGTCATGGCGCGCAGGAACGCGTCCGTGACGCCCACCGAGAGGTTGAAGTGGGTTAGCTCGCTTAGCGAGTCGGCCTTGGTGGTGACGAAGTCGTAGATGTCGGGGTGCGATACGTCCAGCACGGCCATGGACGCACCGCGTCGGCGACCGCCCATCGAGATGACGCCGGCCGCGGTGTCGAAGAGCCGAAGAAATGACATCGGCCCACTGGCCGTACCCCCGGTGCGGGCCACCCGATCCCCCGCGGGCCGCAAGTGAGTGAACGTGTAGCCGGTGCCGCCTCCAGCCTGGTGAATTTCCGCGCTGTGCGCGAGCGTGGTGAAGATCGAGCGCAGCGAATCATCAACTGGCAGCACGAAACACGCGGAGAGCAGGCCCAGCGCGGTGCCTGCGTTCATCAGCGTCGGTGAGTTCGGTAAGAACTCCAGGCTGCGTAGCACCGCCGAAAACCGCTCTGCCCACATCGCCGAGGAGCCACGCTGAAAGTGTTCTTCGGCCGCCGCGACACAGTTCGCGACCCGGTCCATCATTTCGCCGGTTGATTCGGCCGGCCTGCCGTGGTCGTCGCGAAGCAAATAGCGCTCGCCCAGCACTGTCACCGCGGCCACGCTCAACTTCAGCTCATCGCGCACGCCTATCAGTGCTTTGGCGGCGCGCAACTCGGCACGGTGTTGGCGGTAGATAATGTACGCGCGGGCAACGTCATCCAGGCCCGCGGCCACGAGCTGCGCCTCGACCAGATCCTGGATCTCCTCGACCGTGGGAACCTCGCCACGGGGCCGGCGCGCCAGCGCGTCGGCCACCGACCTGGCCAGCACGCCCGGCGCGCCCGGGTCCCGGTGCCCGGCCTCGCGCGCAGCCCGGGCGACCGCAATCTCGATGCGGGCCAGGTCAAAGGGCACCAGGCGTCCGTCGCGGCGCCGGACGCTGGCCGGCCACTCAGCAGCCCGCGGTGGCCTGATCATCACTTGAGTATCCCCGTCATTGACCAAAATTCAGCACGCGAAACCCAATAAGGACTTCCGTCCCTACCGCGGCGCCGGCTTGCGTGGTCGGATTTAAGGCGATGTGACAGACCGATCAGAACACCCCAGGAGAAGACAATGACCACTCTTCCCGTGACGCAAAAGCCGCATTCGCTGTTCCCCGAGTTCTCGGAGTTCTTTGCGGGGTTCCCGTCGTTCGCCGGCATCCGCCCGATGTTCGACACCCGGCTGATGCGGTTAGAAGACGAGATGACCGGCGGTCGCTACGAAGTCCGCGCCGAGATTCCCGGCATCGACCCAGCCAAGGACGTCGATATCACCGTCCGCGACGGGCAGCTCACTATCAAGGCTGAGCGCAGTGAGAAAAAGGAGTTCGACGGCCGATCGGAATTCTCCTACGGCTCGTTTGTCCGCACGGTGTCTCTGCCGAAGGGCGCTAACGAAGACGACATCAAGGCCACCTACGACAAAGGCATCCTGACTGTCTCCGTGGCGGTTTCGGAACCCGAACCCGCAGAAAAACACGTTAAGGTAGCCACCAACTAGCGCAGATCACGACGGGCCCGGGCATCGTCACCCAGGCCCGTCACGTCGTGCAAAGCAGGACTAGCTTCCGGTCCCCGAGCCACAACGCCGATAAGCTGCTCAAGCCGGAAATTCGGCCGGCAAACCACGTCAGCACAGCCTCAAAGACGCATGCTGTCAACCAGTTTCAACAGCCGGCCGCGGCTGTGTCGGATTTGTCGACGGTAACCGCTCGACCCGGTGCTTGATCCCAAGCAACAATCCCCGCGTGCTCAAAGCGATCATCGGCCTGACCAGTTCCATCGCAAACACTTCGCCCGGGTGGCGCAGGGAGATTCTGGCGCGGGTAAGGAGCTGGACGCGGTCCTCCCAGTGCGGCTGGAGATGGAATGACCACACCCCATTCCAACGCAGCTCTGGTCGCTCGATATTGAACACGACGTACTTTTTGGGGACGATCTCGGAAACGGTCAGCGTCACACCGTCTGGTAGCCCCATCCAGCCTTCGGGCGCCAGGCGCACGACATCCCCAACCACCAGTTGTTGCCATTCCGGATGAACTCGATCGGCGTCCTGATGGCGAAGGCCGACCAGGTTTTTCAGTCCCTGACAGCCGTAGAAACCACCCCGGTCCTGACCCATCTGCAGCAGCCAGGGCCAGACCGCAGATGCGGGCGCGTCGATATAGACCGCCTCGGTTGTCTGAATGGCCGGGTCGCCTACCAATGTGTCGCCGGGCAGCTGCATCTGACACTCGGCCTTGGTTGCACCCCAATCGCGGTAGTACCGTCGCGCGGCGTAAAGCAACCCGAGCAGCGCCGCCGTCTTGGTGATCCGTTTTGTCACCCGTTTTGTCACGTTGGCCATGGCGCCAGTCTGCGTGCGCGGGAGCGCTGTCTGCCAGGGTCAATGGTCCTCGGCAGGCACGCCGATATGCCCCGCACACTTGCGCCAGATGCCGCCGGCCTGCTTCGCTACCCGCGGTCCTTGCCCTGTCGATGACTTTGGACCCTATCCGCAATGTGCGCGTGACGGAATAATGACCTCGCCTGACGTAACTTGGCTGCGGCGGTTGCGGGGCTGAACAAAGGAGCATGACGGCTATGGGTGGCAACCCACCGTTGTTGTTGACCGACTCTGACATAGACGCCCTCGCTTGGGAATTCCTGCGGTCGCGTTACGTCGGCCCGATTTATGCCGACTGGTCACCCGATCGACGCCTCGACACGTTCCTGCGGCGGCGCGGCCTTCCCCGTGTTGCCGATAACGGCGATCTCTCCAACATGGTCCTGGATCGCATCATGGCCCACGTGCGCGTCGCGCCTCGCAGCCACCACGTGGCCGACGGGCCGCCGGCCGGCGCCGCCACGGTTCACTAAGCCCGGTCGTCCGATAATCGCCCCACTCTTGGGAAGACCGGCCCCATTGCTTCGGGACTAACGGCACTATCGACCCTCGAGGCGCAGAGCGGATAGTGATGCCGATCAGCGTGGATCGGAGGTGACCGGCTATGGAACGGCTAACAACTCTGGAGGCCAGCTTCCTGGAGGCCGAAGATGCCGACCGGCACTTAAGTCTGGCGATCGGCGCGCTGGCCATCATCGATGGACCAATCCCCGAGCAGCAGAGGCTCATCGCGACGCTGTCCGAACGGATGCTAGCCGTACCCCGGTTCACGCAGGTGGTGCATAGCCACCCGCTCGAATTAGCGGCGCCGGAATGGGTTGACGACGCCAACTTCGACATCACCCATCACATGCGTTGGGCGGCTCTGCCGCAACCCGGCGACGATGCCGCGTTGTTCCGCGTAATCGCCGATCTCATGGAGCGCAGATTGGATCGTGACCACCCGTTGTGGGAGTGCTGGGTCATAGAAGGCCTGCCGGATGGGCGGTGGGCGGCTCTGATAAAGATCCATCACTGCATGGCCGACGGGATCGCCGCTATGCGGATGTTAGCGAGTTTCGCCGATGAGGGTGCGGGTGCGACGTTCGCCAGCGATATCCGCGCCGCCAAGGAGCTGCCGTCGTCCATCGTTCTTTCGGCAGGGCTCAGTCGTAACCCGCTGACCTGGGCCGGCGGACTATGGCGCGCATCAGTGGCCACCACCAGTACGGCTGCGCACACTGCGGTGGGCGCAGCGGAATTTGTCACCGGCCTGCTGACTCCGGCAGCAGGATCGTCGCTGCGCGGCCCGGTGGCCAACATGCGCCGTTACAGCGCGGCGCGGGTGTCGCTCAAAGAAGTCGAAACGGTGTGCCAGGCCTTCGGCGTGACGCTCAACGATGTGGCACTTGCGGCGATCACCGACAGTTTTCGCACGATGCTGTTGCGTCGCGGTGAAAAGCCCCGGCGCAGCTCGCTGCGCACGTTGATCCCGGTATCGGTGCGCCCACCGGATGCCATGGACCGCACCGATATTCGCGTCGCGGCGATGCTTTCATCCTTGCCCGTCGAGCAGGCCGACCCGGTGAAGCGGTTAAAGCTCGTCCACGCACGGCTGGACAGGCTCAAAAATAGCGGTGAGCGACAAGCCGCGAATACCTTTGTCACGCTGAGCAATTACCTGCCGTTCGTGGTGAGCGCGTGGGCGATCCGGCTACTAACGCGGCTGCCGCAACGCAGCGTTGTCACGCTGGCGACCAATGTGCCGGGTCCCCGTCAGCGGCTGCAAGTACTGGGTCGTCCGGTGGAAGAGCTGCTGCCGATACCGCCGATCGCGCTGCAGCTGCGCACCGTAATCAGCATGCTCAGCTATGTCGATGAACTGGTGTTCGGCATCACCGCCGACTATGACGCCACACCCGACGTCGACGAGCTTGCCAGCGGTATCGAACTCGGGGTCGCACGCCTGGTCACCCGCGCCCTGTCCCGGAAGCCAAGGAGCACGAAGCAAAGCCATCAGCCTTTCAGGATCGCCAACTAGGTTGCGGGGCTGCCGTGATCAAGACCTTTTCGGTTATGCCGCGAGCACATAGCCGTCACTGAAGTAGTTCAGTTCGGAAGGAGCTCCCACGTCCGCACATCAGCCTCAACACGAGGCACCAAACCCGGCAGGCGGCAATACATTGCTCAGACTGCGATTCTGGTTGGCGCCGATCGTCATCGCCCTGGGCTTGTTGTCCGGGTTCGCCATGCTCTACTTCGGCGGCATCCTCAATCCGACCACCAACCTGCGACATTTCCCGATCGCGATCGTCAACGAGGACGCCGGGCCGACGGGCAAAACCATCATCGACGGCCTGGTGGCCAACATGGACAAGAACCAGTTCGACATCCGGGTACTGCCGGCCGATCAGGCACGCCGCCAACTCGATACGGCCAAGGTTTACGCACAAGTCCTGCTACCGCAGGACCTGACGCAGCGACTGCTTGCGTTGCCGCAGGCCACGCTGCAGCCGGGACAACCGGCCAAACCGGTCATCACGATCTTGACCAACCCGCGAGCCAGCGTTATGGGCGCCGCCATCGCCGCGAAGGTCATAGACCAAGCGATGGCGGCCTTTAACGCCGAGGCCAGCCAGAAGCTCACGCCGCTACTGGACCAGCTAAACGGCGCAGCACCGGCGCCAGGAGGTGCCTCCCTGGTGCTGGCCAGCCCGATCGACATCCAGACCACTGCCGACAATCCGCTACCCAACGGCACCGGTGCCGGACTTTCAGCCTTCTTTTTCTCCTTGATGCTGTTGATCGGTGGAGTCACCGCCGCAATTGTGGTGAGCGAGACTACCGATGCGCTGCTGGGCTACGTGCCGGCGGAATTCGGACCGTGGTACCGGCTGGTCAACAAGGTGAAGGTGTCTCGCCTGCAAACGCTGCTGGTCGAGTGGGCGTTGGTGGTACTGCTGGGTTTGTCGACATCGGCGGTCTACCTGTGGATAGCATCCGCGCTGGGCATGCCGGTGCCGCACCCGTGGTCGGTATGGCTCTTCGGTGCTTTCGTCGTCACCACGGTGGGTATCACGTCGGCGTCGCTGATCGCGGCCCTCGGATCTTTAGGCACGTTAATCAGCCTGTTTGTCTTCCTCTTCTTCGGTCTGCCAGATACCGGCGCCACCATTCCGCTGGAGGCCTCGCCGAGGTTCTTCGGCTGGCTCGCCGGATTCGAACCTATGCGCCAGGCTTTCCTGGGGTCTAGGGCGATGCTGTACTTCGACGGTCGCGCCGATGCCGGGCTGTCGCGTTCGCTGATGGTGGGCGTGATCGGGCTCGGCATCGGCCTGTTGTTCGGCGCCCTGGTCACCTGGTTGTACGACCGCAAAGGCGTCCACCGCATCGAGGCTCCCGCGGCACCGGCTGCTCCCGCGGAGCCGCTGGCTGCCGGGAGTTCTGTGGATGACAGCGGCAAGGCAGCCGCTGGGAGCAGCCCGGCGGATGTCGGCAGCAAGGAACAAGCGGCAGAACATGTTTCGACCGGCACGGATTCGTAGCGAATCCGCTAGGTACTCAGAGACCTAAACCAGATTCGAGTTCGGTCAGACACTGCTCGGTAAGCGGTATCAGGGTGTCGATATCGGGAACCACATCGCGGCCTGCGGCGTAGCCGAATCCGACCCGGTCAGCGTACGAGCACGTCGTGATGTTGAGTGCCTGACCGTCATAGACGGTTGACACCGGATACATTTCCTCGATATGCGCGCCGTTCCAATACATTTCGACCTGAGGTCCGGGAACGTGCGAAATCGGCAGGTTGTATCCGGTACGTATTTTCTGCGTGAACGGCAGCATCGGGAAGATTACGGTCGCGGCGATGCTGCCCGCGGTCGTCAGCAGTGATGCCGCCGATCCGCGTTTGGCCACCCAGTGCTTTCCTTCAGACATCGAGCGGTGGATCAAATCCAGCCGCTCAACCGGGTCATCGATGTTCGTGCCCAACGGGCACAGCCAGAGACCGAACATGTTGCCATGCTGGTCATTTGCCGGAGCGTGCTCGCGATCACGCACCGTGATCGGGCAGATGGCCACCAGTGACTGCTTGGGCAGCTCCTCGCGGTCACCCAACCAGCGGCGCACAACGCCGGCCACCATGGCGGTCACCACATCGTTGCCAGTCACACTGGCCGCCTGTTGCACGGCCCGGATGCGATCCTTCGCCCAGCTGCCCGCGGAGACCGCACGCTTGGGCCCAAGACGACCGTTGAACCGCGTGTATGGCGCTCCGAAAGGCAGCACGGTCGTGTGCCCGACCAGGCTGTCGACCACCGTCGAAACCTCGCCGGTGACAACCCGCCCGATCAGCCCAACGCTCGACGTTCCCGTGCCAACCAGCGACCGTAGCGGTGCGACCAGACGAGAAACCAGCCCGGTCGATGTCGGCGGCGGCGCGGATTCATGACGGCAGTCGGCATAAAAGGGTGGCATCGACCGACGCTTCGGATCGCTGCTCAGCGCGTCGGTGATCATCTGGAAACCGGCCACACCGTCGATGACGGTGTGATGCACCTTGATATAGAAGGCGAACCGGCCATCTTCGAGCCCGTCGATCAGGTAAGTCATCCACATCGGCCCGGACCGGTCGAGGCGTTCTGCATCCAGCTCGCCGATCAGCCGCCAGAACCCGTCATGGCCCCGAGACACCGTGCGGCGCTTGACATGTTGGTTCATGTCGACGGTGTCGATATCGCGCCAGACCCACAAACCGCCGGTGTCTACACCACAATGCGGATATCTGCGAAGCCTGGGATCGATCGAATCGTTTCCGGCGAGCGCCTCACGATGCAGTTCGTCGACATAGTCCTTACCGGCGTCTTGCGGCGGAGACAGGATCAGCACAGCGCCGACATGCATCGGGTTGGACACCAACTCCGCGGTCATCATCGCCGCGTCCAGCGGATCCAGCGGATTCATTTCGACCTCAGCAACTAAGCAGGGCGCTCACGCCGTATCTGTGGCCCGTCCAGGAGCCCCGATTGTTGCACCGCATCCCACACGAACCGCTGCACCGGCCGCGAGCGGAAGAACCCGGTATGACCGCCGGGGTACCAGACGATTTCCGGTTTGCCCCAGTGCTCCCAGAGCCGGATCACCTGCTCGCGCGGGTGCACGAGCCGGTCAGCGACGCCGGCGTAGATGAAACGGCCTGGCATGGGCACCAGCGGAGCAAGCGACAGCGGCGACACCATCCGCCCGATGGGTTCGGCCAATCTCATCGTCTGTCGGCGGGGGTCATCCTGACCGAGCCCGGAGTGGCGTCCCAGCAGCTCGACCAGGTCGGCCACCGGAACACCGAGGATCGCGCAGGTGAGGCCTTTTTCGAGACTGGCGACCAGCGACGCGATGTAGCCGCCGAGCGAAAGGCTGTTCAACCCGATCAGCGACTCGTGGCTCCTGCAACCGGATCCAGGACAACAGCCGCCGGATATCCCACACCGCCTGAGCCGTCGCATGCACGTCGTCGAGCACATCCTCTCCGGGAAACACGGCGCCCTTCGGCAGGCCGCGCGCCCGGGGTCCGTGCATCGGGAGGACGGGCATGACGACGTTCAGACCAAGCTCGTCATGCAGTTTCCAGGCGCGGAACAGGGCGAGATCAAGTGCGAGCCCTGCCCATCTCGGTTCCGTGCACACACACCAGCCAGGGTCGCGGTTCAGGGTGGCGCAGCAACAGTGCGTACTCGCGGTTGTTCGCGGTGTAGCTGCGCCACCGTTGGACACCCGGTTCGCCGGGATACGGCGTGTACCCGCTGTCGAAAAAGATGCGATAAAAGGCGCGTTTGCGTCCCTTGACCTTTCGGACCGTGACGTCTGAAAGCGGCGGAGGTTTAGCGAAAAATCCTTTCGGCTTCTCCAGCCACCCTTTGTTCCCGTAGAACTCCAGCCCCGCGACCACCTCGCGGGTGATGCGCTCGAACACATCCGGCCGGCTGACCGGGCGGCGCGCCTTCAGGCCCATCAGGACGACCTCGTCGCGAAAAGCCTGTGCCGCCAGGGCGATAGTGGGTCGTGCGATCGGAAGTTCATCCGGGGCTTGATCGAGGTAATCGCCCCATGATCGAGCGAAGTAGCGGCCGGTGTGCATGAACGGTATGACGGCGCTGTCCAAACCACCGACAACCGGTGCGTTCAGGTGAAAAGCGCCTGGCCGTTGACGGCATCGCCGCTGGTGGGTACTGCCATGATGGCAAAGCTAACAGCACCCGAGACGACATGTTAGGGACTTACGTCCCGGTGAAAGTCGCGAAAGTCCTTGACTAGCAAGTATAGATCATCGACGCCCATCTGGGACAAATGATCGGGTAAGGAAGGACTTTAGGCACTCGTGTCGGTGGCGTGGAGATCGTAGCGTTTGGTTCGGCATAGTTGCCGTTCGCTGCGACACGATTTGCAGCGTCAGACCACGAAATTTGAGGAGATTGACAATGACACAGACACCGGAAAAGACCGAGTCACGCTGGGCCGAACTCTCTGACGAGGTGCTCGAATCGGTCGAGGCAAGCCGTAAGCAGGCCATCAAAGCCATCCGCAAGTTCGTCGATCAGGTGAGTGGAGACCTCCCTGATGAGTCGCGGCGCAAGAACGTCATCGACGCCGCCCTGGACTTAACTGAGGAGTTGGTCACCGGGCGGATCGAGTTCTTCCGCAGCGTGGTGCGAAGCGCCGGCCAGGCGGTAGGCGACAAACAGTCGTAACGGGTCAATGATCGAAGGCCGATGGCCGAACGGTTGCCCGTGGGGTACCGCCCGGCCATCGGTCATTTGTCATTCGACGTCCGGCTCCCCCGAGAGGCGCAAGACGGCGTTCCGCGTGGCGCGCTGCAGTTCGACTGCCGCAGCCCAGTCCGCGCCCGACGGCCAGATCGGCTCACCAACCACGATGTCGACGGCGCCCCGTCGCGGAAAGCGGTGCTCTGGCCGCAGTATCGTCCGTGTCCCGCGGATGGCCACAGGGACAGCGGGCACACCGGTTATTGCGGCCACCACGAATGCACCCATGTGGAAAGGCCGCAACCCGGGGGCGCGGGCCAGCCGGCCTTCGGGGAAGATGACGAGCGACTGCCCGGCTCGCACCAGGTCAGCCAGCCGGTCGGCGTCGGCCACGCCGTGTTCGCGCTCGTGGCGTTCGACGAACTGGTGGCCCAGCCGCCTGAGTACGAATCCATTCAACCCCTGACGCTGAAGCACTTCGGCGGCGATGAAGTGGAACGACTGCGGCATCACCGAAGCGAGCACGATCCCGTCGATCCAGCTGGGGTGGTTGGCTACCGCGATGGAGGTCCCTGCTGGGAGGCGGTCGAAGCCATGCACAGTGACCGGCGTTCCGGTAAGGCGAGCCAGCAGCCGGATCGATCCCTGGGCCACCCGCCAGCGCCATTGCTGTCGCGGTAGCAGCAGCAGCAAGACGGCGACCGACAACCCAAGGACCGCGTACACCACCCACGTGTAGAGGGCGAATGCCATATCCCCCGCCGCGCGACGAGCGCGGCGCAGCGATGGCACCGCGCCGCGGAGGCGAAACCGGGCCAACTCCCACCACACCGCACGTGGTCGCGCGCCGATCTTTCCTGCCTGGTAGATCGCCTGGCTGGCTGCCCGCCGGATCTTGCCGCTTGAGGTCTTCAGCACCGTGCGCGGTGGCGCCAAGACCACGTCGTCGGGAGCCACCCCTAGCAGATCCACTGCGGTGGCGGCGATTTCGGAGCGCAATGCGGCGCGGGCGTCGTCTCGGGTCGCTCGGGTCTCGGCCATGACGACGAGTCGCTCGGGGCCCCCCGATGGGTCGGGCGAGGCGAACACCGCCACGCATCCCTTGCGGACATCTTTGAGGTTGCCGACCGCCTCTTCGAGCTCCGCCGGGTGCAGATTGCGGCCGGCCCGGATGATCACATCCTTGACCCGGCCGGTGACATACAGGTCGGCGTCGGCCACATACCCGAGGTCGCCTGTGTCGAGCCAGTCGTCGTGAAACAGTGCACGCGTCGCGGGCACGTTGTTGAAATACCCGGCGGTTGCCGACGGACCGCGGAACTCGATGCGACCTTCACGGCGATCACCCAACTCGTTGCCAGCGGCGTCGACGATCCGGATCTCGTGGCCTGGCAGTGGTTGGCCGCAGGCGACGAAACGGAGGTCTTCCGGCGCACCCGGTTCCGCCGGCTCGGCTCGCCCAAAACGCACAAATGCATCTCGGCGGATTCGGTCGATGAGCGGACCTCGGCCCAGCGGTGGGAACGCCAGACCCACCGAGGACTCGGCCAGCCCATACACCGGCGTCATCGCTTCGGACCGGAAACCATACGGGGCGAAGCGATCGGCGAACCGCTCGATCGTCGCGGGGCTTACCGGCTCGGCGCCGTTGTAGGCCAGCCGCCACGAACTCAGGTCGAGTCCTTCGATCTCGGCGTCACGGACCTTGGCGAGGCACAGTTCGTAGGCGAAATTCGGGCCGGCCGACATGGTCGCCCGGTTGGCGTGGATCGCCCAGAGCCATCGTGACGGGCGGATCAGGAACGACTGCGGGCTCATCACCACCACCGGGACACCGAAATACATGCAGCCGAGCCACGCACCGATCAAACCCATGTCGTGATACAGCGGCAGCCAACTGAGAAACGTGTCCGACCCGGACGCCGCCGCGGCCTGACCCATCACCCGGATGTTGGCGAGCAGGTTCCGGTGCGTGAGCGCGACCCCTTTGGGCTGCCCGGTGCTGCCCGAGGTGTACTGCACCAGCGCGAGGTCGTCGGCTCGCGGTCGCGGAAGCACGTCTTCGGTTGCGCCCGTGAGGGATTCGGGAACGACGACGTGACGCAGGCTTTCGACGTTGGAGCGCAGCAGGTGGCCGAGGGTAACGGCCTCGGGCACGGTGACGAGCATTGTGGCCCGGGCGTTCGCGAGGATGCCGGTCGTGCGACGCAGGTGGTCCGCCAGCTGAGAAGGCCGGGCCGGCGGGTAGACCGGAACAGGTACGGCGCCAGCGAGGACCACACCGGCGAAGGTGGCGAAATACGCCCGGCAGGTGGGCAACATGATGGCGACCGTCTCGCCCGGCATGACATCGTGTGCGATCAACCCGGCCGCTACCGCAGCCGCCTCCTGGTGCAGCGCGGCATAGCTCACGTCCACGGAGCCGCCGGCATCGTCGAGGATGCGGATGTGCGTTCGGTCCGGGGTCGCGCTGACGTGCCAGTTGAGGACGTCGTTCAGGGTCAACGTGGTGTCTGGCGCCAGAGCGCCCGGCGCGGTGGCCGGAAGTGAAACCATGCCACGGTCCTCCCCCGCGGCGGGATGACCGTGAGCGACGGCCGCTACCAGGTCGCGCGGCGTCTCGGCACTGGCCAGGATGTGGGGCGGCAGTGCCACCCCGAATTTGTCCTGGACGCGCAGCAACAGTTCTGCCAGCTCAATGCTGCCGATGCCCAGGTTGTCGAAAGTGCTGTCAAGCGTCACCGAGGGCGGCGTGGCATGCGGGTGAACCTCGGCGACGAGGCCGCGCACCAGCGCCAGGATTCCAGGGGCGCACTCTTGGTTTGCCATTGCTCATGAAGCAGCCCGGGAGTGCTCGACTCGTTTGCGAAGACGTGCGGCGAATGCCGCGGCCCGGTCAAGGTCGTGATCGTTGGGCCGTCCCCTGTTTATCCCGCCGATGAACCCGAACGGGCCAACCGTGTCAAACCCGCGGCAGGAGAACGAATCGAGCACCTCAAAGCCCTTCGACGCGAGCTGGTTTCGAACCGGCTTGTGGTATTCCAACAGCGGAATCTCCCGGGCGCCGCTGGTGAAGAAGGTGAACGCGCGGATGCCGTCAACGCGCGGTAGGCGACGGATCAAGTTCCGTAGCCTCGCGTCCATCGTCATGTAATAGATGCCGGACCCGAAGCCGACAAGGCCGTATTCGCGGAGCTTTTCGGGGTCGACTGATTCGGGTTCAACGACCTCGGCATCAAGCACCTCAGCCATCCGATCGGCTACACGGCGGGTGTTGCCGTGCGAGGTCGAAACGCAGACGATGAGCGTCTTCATGGCCTAACTCCTTGAATAACATGGCCCGGACGGGTCCATGCTGCGCGGACGCCTCACCATCCGGTAAGGGCGCAAAGGCACCAAAGCCCGGGGCGTTGGTCACTTCAGGGTCCCTTTCGGTTGCGTCAGTCGAATGCATCGATCACCAGGCGGGCCACATGCTGGATCTGCCGGCGCGTGTCGTGATCGAGGGGGAGGTCATCGAGGGCCGGGATCTCCCCCGTCGTAGTGACCACCCCGGGTTCCTCCTGCTCCCAGTGGGCGTTCACCTTATCGCCCAACGCCCGCGCGGGCGGATTGTCGGAAAGCACCCGGGCGTGAAACCGCTCGATGCCGTCGACGCGCGCGGCGACCGCCAGGGCACCGAGCAGCAGTGTCCCGATCCCGCGACCCTGATAGGCGTCCCCCACGGTGAGCGCGACCTCTGCCGAGGCCGGGTCGTCTTCATCCCGGATGAAGCGGGCGTCGGCGATGACCGGCCCGTCCACGCCGTCGGTAACGACCCAGACGAAGTGGTCAACGTAATCGACCTCGAACAGGTAGGCCAACCGTGCCTCGGTCGGAGCGCCACCCTGGTATCGCCGGTACAGAGTCTCCCGCGAGAATGAACCGTCGCTCTTGAACCGCTCGGCATCGCCGGGCAAGACCGGGCGCAACAATAGCCCGGCGCCGTCTTCGGCCGATACCGGAATCGGGACGACGTAAGCGGCCAACCGCTGCCTCGCGGTGCGAACCATCCGGTCGGCGACGACCGGCATAGCCAGCATGCACTCGAAAGCGCCGTTGTATCCGACATAGCCGCACACGTCATCTTTCGCGATCACCGTCGCCATCCTGGGTTCGTGTCGCAGCAAAGCGATTTCGCCGACAATCGTCCCTGGCGACAGCTCGGTTACCACAACCTGGCCGTCCGGGCCGACATGCCTGATCTCGACTCGACCGGATGTGATGATCGAAAACGACGCCGCTTGCTCACCCTGCCGCATCAGGATCTCGCCGGCGGCCGCGTGCAGGGGCTCCAGGTTGACAGCCAGTGTCGCTAGGTCCTGCGCCGGGATATTGGCAAACACATTCAGCGCCGCCAGCTCCTCGGTGCTAACGGCGCTCACGCCGGCCCGCTTGGCAGCCCGGCGCGAGCCGGATTCGCGCCGCTTCGGCGGCAACTGCCGACCGTGATCAGTTGATGCAGCGGTCATCTCGCCAATTCCTGTGTCGCTGCACTCCCGACGCAAGTTACTTCACACTGCGTCATCACCGGATGTACGGTACGCGACCGACGCGGCCATCGCCCGGGCAATTCGCAGGTAAGCGCAGTGACAAAAGACCCTGTCGGGTTAGGACTCCGGCAGATCTGACGCGAGACCAAAGCATTCCGGTAGTCGTGCTCTTGGCCCCTACGGCTCGGCCTGCGGCAGTGGTCGGATGGACCGATAAGGCTTATGGGAGAGACGATGAATTCAGCAATATGGCGGCATCATTGGCCACAGCGCAGGCCGACGACCACGATCTATCAGCTGACCGATCGCCCACACGACGGACACACGGCCCGGGTATCCGCCCACCAGATCACGGCCACGGTGTCCGCATGGTTGGCCGAGTTGGGCGCCCACAGCCCGTTGGTTGGCGACCTTGCCCGCGCGGTGCGTAGCGGCGATTTGGCCGGCGGCGCATGCCATAGATGAGTGCTGATCCATTGAGGTAGCCATTGCCAGCTGAGAGCTGTCGCCACCCGAATACGCAGCTTGAAGGGACGATTGCCGATCATCAGGGTGACTTTCGTCACTATCCCCGACCTACGGGACCGCAGCAGGATCGCAGGTGTAGGCCACGCCAACGTTATTCGATTCGACAGCAATGGATTAGCAACATGAAAGCACCACTCGCCTCACTGGAGAGGCCCGACTTCACCAAGATCGAGAATCGCGCGCCGTCGGTGGCACGCATGTTCCTCGACCGCGTCGCCGCCACCCCGCACGCGGAAGCTTTTCGGTATCCACAGGACCACAGCTGGGAGAGCGTGACCTGGCAGCAGGTGGGCGAACGCGTCGACAACATCGCCGGCGGGCTGATCTCGCTGGGAATCGCCCCGGAGGATCGAGTCGCGCTTGCGTCTTCGACGCGCTACGAGTGGGTGCTTGCCGATTTCGCCGTGATGTGCGCCGGCGCCGCGACCACCACCGTGTATCCGACGACCATGGCCAGCGACGTTGCGTACATCGTGGCCAATTCCGGAAGCCGGGTGGTGATCGCCGAGAATCAGACCCAGGTCGACAAGCTGCTCGAGCACCGCGCCGAACTGCCCGATGTGAGCAAGGTCGTGATCATCGACGGCAACGGCGACGGCGACTGGGTGATCACCCTCGCCGAACTGGAGCAGTTGGGTAAGCAACTGCTCGCCGACTCGCCCAATGCCATCGAGGAGCGCGTCGCAACCGTCGGTCCGGACCAGCTCGCCAGCCTCATCTACACCTCCGGCACCACAGGGCGGCCGAAGGGCGTACGACTGACCCACGGAGCGTGGACGTACACCGCCGCGGCCATTGACGCGCTCAACGTCCTGGGCCCCGATGACCTGAACTTCCTGTGGCTGCCGCTAGCGCACTCGTTCGGCAAGGTGATGCTGGCGCTGCCGCTGCAGATCGGCTTCCCCACCGCGATCGACGGCCGCGCCGAAAGGATTGTCGACAACCTGGCGGTCCTGCGTCCCACCATCATGGGTGCAGCACCGCGCATCTTCGAGAAGGCGCATGCCCGCATCGAGGGAATGGTCGCCGAGCAGGGCAGGCTCACGAAAAAGATGTTCGACTGGGCAATCGGGATCGGCATGAGGGTGTCGGAAGCCCGGCAAGCCGGAAAGAAGCCCTCGTTGCCGTCGTCGTTGGCATACAAGGTGGCAGACCGGCTGGTGTTCTCCACTATCCGCGAGCGGTTCGGTGGCCGGGTGCGGTTCTTCGTCTCCGCGGCCGCCGCCCTGGACCGCAACGTCGCGCAGTGGTTCGACGCTGTCGGCATCACGGTGCTCGAAGGCTACGGGCTCACCGAGACCGCGGCCGCATCATTTATCAATCGCCCCAACGCTTATCGGTTCGGAACGGTCGGGTGGCCGTTCCCGGCTACCGAGGTGAAGATCGCCGACGACGGCGAGATCTTGCTCAAAGGGCCTGGTGTGATGACCGCCTACCACGATCTGCCGGACGCCACCGCCGAGGCACTCGACGAGGACGGTTGGTTCCACACCGGCGACGTCGGCGAGATCGATGCCGACGGTTATCTGCGGATCACCGACCGCAAGAAGGACATGTTCAAGACCTCGCAGGGTAAGTACGTTGCGCCGTCGGCAATCGAAGTGAGATTCAAAGGCCTTTGCCCCTATGCAGGCGAGCTTCTCGTCTATGGGGAGGCTAAGCCCTACTGCGTGGCGCTGGTCAGCCTCGACAACGAAGCGATCACCGACTGGGCCGGCAAGCACGGTCTGGCGGGCAAGTCCTTCGCCGAGGTAGCCCGCGATGAGAAAACACAGGAACTGATCGCCGGCTACATCGACGCATTGAACCTGGAACTGAATCGCTGGGAGCAGATCAAGAAATTCACGATCATCGACCGCGAGCTCTCCGTCGAGGCCGGCGACCTGACGCCGAGCATGAAACTTCGCCGCAAGGTAGTCATCGAGAAGTTCGCAGACCCCCTCTCGGCTCTCTACGAACAATCGTCAGTGTGAAAACCGGCATCTCCGGACGGTAAGTGATTTACCCAAATACACAGCGGTTCAAGTTATTACGAAGCCCGCGCCGACGCAGCAAGGATGGAAATGTCAGTAGACGATCAGCCGATCACCACTTTGTCCGAAAGTGAAAGCTGGAACCTGCTGGCCAGTGTGCAGCTCGGCCGGCTGATCACCAGCGTCGGAGGCCGGCCCGAAGTTTTCCCGGTAAACTTCGTCATCCAGGATCAGACCATTCTCTTCCGGACGGCGGAGGGCACCAAGCTAACCAGCGTTGTGGTCAACCACGACGTGGTTTTCGAAGCCGACCATCACACCATGACCGAAGGCTGGAGTGTCATCGTCAAGGGCCGCGCGCATGTGCTGGATACCCGGACCGAGATCGAAGAAGCTGAACAAGCACAGCTGCTGCCGTGGGTTGCGACGCTGAAGCTTCGCTACGTGCGAGTCACCCCGCACGAAATCAGCGGCCGCCGATTCAGATTCGGTCCCGAGCCCGACCGTGACTCCTGCTTTGCGTGACGGCACCCGATACTTTCCTGCGCTGTTCACCGACCTCTACGAGGTCACGATGGCGCAGGCCTATATGGCTGAACACATGTCGGGAACGGCCGTGTTCGAGACCATGTTTCGCAAGCTCCCCCAGGCCCGGTCCTATGTGATGGCTGCCGGCTTGTCAGACGTGCTCGACTTCCTCGAAACGTTTCAATTTCAACAAGCCGACATTGACTACTTGCGCGGATTGCGGCTGTTTACTGAGGAATTCCTGCAGTCGCTCTCCGCAGTTCGCTTCACCGGAGCTGTGTGGGCAGTGCCGGAAGGAACAGTGGTCTTTCCCAACGAGCCGATCGTGCAGGTGATCGCGCCAATTCTGGAAGCCCAACTCGCCGAAACGTTTGTGGTGAACCAGATTCACCTGCAGAGCGTGATCGCGAGCAAGGCTGCCCGTGTGGTCGAAGCGGCTCGCGGACGAATGGTTGTGGACTTCGGAGCCCGGCGCGCCCACGGCACCGACGCGGCGCTCAAGGTCGCGCGGGCAAGCTACCTCGCCGGCGTCGCGGGCACATCGAACCTGCTTGCCGCCCGCGAGTACGGAATCCCGGCGTTCGGCACGATGGCTCACAGCTTCATTCAAGCCTTCGACAACGAGCTCGACGCATTTGACGCCTTCGCCCGGCTCTACCCGGGCACAACCTTGCTCGTCGATACCTACGACACGCTGCGCGGTGTCGATCACGTCATCGAACTCGCCAAACATCGGGGGCGCCTCGACGTGGCAGCAATCCGGCTCGATTCCGGGGACCTGGGTGCCCTGTCCAAGGCGGCACGCGCAAAGCTCGACGCGGCGGGCTTGAACCAGGTCGAAATCATTGCTTCGTCGGGTCTCGACGAGTACCGCATCGCGGCGCTGATGAATGACGGCTGCCCGATCGACGCCTTCGCCGTGGGAACCAAACTCGTTGTGGCCCAAGACGCGCCCGCGCTCGACATGGCGTACAAACTGGTGGAGTACAACGGCATCGGGCGGACCAAGTTCTCCAGCGGCAAGGTGATCTATCCGGGACGTAAGCAGGTAGTCCGCCGGCTTGATCACGGGGTCTTCGCCGGCGACACGATCGGTAGGCCTGACGAACAGCTCGACGGCGAGCCGCTGCTGGTGCCGGTCATGAAAAATGGCCGGCGCCTTCCGCAGCACGATCCCGGCTTACCGACATCGAGAGACTGGGCGCGCCTGCAGATCGATCGGCTTCCGCCTCAGCTTCGTTCGCTGGAAGCTACCGGCTGGTCCTACCCTGTGGACATCAGCCCAGGGATCGCATGCGAGCTGGAAAGGCTACGTCGCGCCCAGCAATTGATGGGCTGACTGTTCGCAGTAGATCAGGGCTGGACCGAGAACACCGTGACGGTGCCGGACCAATAGTCGCCGACGTAGAGGCGGTGGCCATCGGGGCTCACCGCCAACGCTTCGGGATAGCCGCCGACATCAATGGTCTCGGTCACGCACTGGGCAATGGTGTCGATGACCGACACACTGCCATCACCGAAGTTGCTGACGTAGGCATACTTTCCGTCCGGACTGATCCGCACGCACCGAGGCAGATCGCCGACCGCGATTCGCGCCGCTTCGTTGGTAACCGTGTCGATAACCGACAGTGAGCAACGATTCGCCACATACGCCTGCAAGCCATCCGGCGTGAGCCCTACCCCAAGTGGATTGTCGCCCAGGGCAATCGGCGTGACGCGGAAAGAGGCAAGGTCGATCGCCGACACCCATCCGTAGTCATAGTGCGTCGTGTACATCATCGATCCATCCGCGCTGACGGTGATGGTGTCGGGCGAGGCACCTAGATCGATGGCGTGGATCGCTGCATTGGTTGTCGTGTCGATCGCGCCCACCAAACCGGCGTCGTATTGGTAGTAGGCACTCTGTCGGGACAACCCGGCGTAGACACGGTTGCCTTCAGGGTCGGCCGCAAGATCGATAATGGCATTGCCGTCAAACCCGGCAATGGCGGCGACCGTGGCGCCCGCGCCGATCACCGAGATCCAGCCACCACCACGGTAGCCATCGATTGCATTTCCCGCCGCGTACATCAACGCCCCGTCCACAGTGTGTACCCGCTGCACACAGCACGCGCCTGGGATGACACCGACGCGGTAGTCGGCGATGTCGATCACGGAAACCGAGCCGCCGTAGTCGGTGGCATACAGGCGGCTGCCGTCGGCATCGATTGTCAGGCACCTGGGATTTCCGCCGATTGGGATAACGCAGGAGACCTTATGAAGGCCGCTGATGACCGCGATCGAGTTGCTCAGGGCCGCATAGGCAACGGAGTTGTTTGGGCTGGTGACTATGTCGCTCACCTGGTCGCCGAGCGGGATCTTCGCGATGACGGTCTGTGGCCGCCCGGACTCGTCTGGCTCTGCGGCATCGCCAACCAAGCCGGTTCCGATGCCATACGTCCGATCAATCACTGACGGCGATGCCGTGCGGGATCTTCTATGGCGGTGACCGGATCCCTCGGTTCGCCGTTTCACGTCTCTCACGTTGGTGCACCGGCCGCAACAGACGTAGGGAAGAAAGTCCTCTAGATCACGGGCGTTGGTCCCCCGAAGCCAGCCCTGCCATCCCACGGCCACGCCCGCCGCCAGCGACCGCAACGAGGCCGTAGGTGCTCCTGACCGGGACCAAAGACCCATATCGGGGGGCTAACGACTCTCGCGCAGCCACGTCCGCCCTTCATACGGTTGGCGAACAGAGCAGACACAAGACGAAAGAGGGATGGCATGCGATCAGAACGCCTCAGGTGGCTGGCAACAGCAGAGGGCCCGTTTGCCTCGGTGTATTTCGACGACTCACACGACACCGCAGATGCCATCGAGCAACTCGAAGCGAGGTGGCGCAATATCCAAAAACATCTCGACGAGCGCGGCGCGAACGCGGAACTCCTCGGCAAGCTCGAGGAAGCCGTGCTGAACCATCGACCGGCCGTGGGCCGGCGTGGTCGGGCGGTCGTCGCGACGAGCGATCAGGTGCTGGTCAACGAGCATCTGATCAGCCCGCCACCGGCTACGGTAGTTCGCGTATCGGATTACCCGTACCTCGTGCCGTTGATCGAACTCGAGATGCAGCGACCGACCTACGTTTTTGCCGCCGTTGATCACGCCGGCGCCGACATCACCCTGTACCAGGGGGACACCATCAGTTCCACCTGCATCGAGGGCGCCGGGTACCCGGTGCATAAGCCGGTCACTGCCGGCTGGAACGGCTACGGCGACTTCCAGCACACGACCGAGGAAGCTATCCGCATGAATTGCCGCGCGGTCGCCGACCACCTGACGCGACTGGTGGACGAAGCGGATCCCGAAGTGGTGTTCCTGTGCGGCGAGGTTCGTTCGCGCACAGATGTGGTTGCCGAATTACCGGAGCGCGTGGCCCAGCGGGTGTCACAACTACATGCCGGAGCGCGCAAGAGCGGTATCGACTCCGAAGAGATCCGCGAACTGACTTCCGCGGAGTTCGCCCGGCGCCGCGGCATCGAGATGACCGACATCGCTGATCGGTTTGAAGCCGAAATCGGGCGCGGCTCGGGGTTGGCGGCCGAAGGGCTCGCTGCCGTATGCGCGGCGCTGCGTGACGGCGACGTCGACACGCTGATCGTCGGTGAGCTGGGCGACGCCACTGTGGTCACCGGCAAAGCGCTTACCACGGTCGCGCCCGATGCCGACGTGCTGTCCGAACTCGGCGAACCGGTGGAACGTGTGGCAAGGGCCGATGAGGCGTTGCCGTTCACCGCAATTGCGGTTGGCGCCTCATTGGTTCGGGCCGACGACCGGATCGCACCCGTTGACGGGGTCGGTGCGTTGCTGCGATACGTCGCGACTGACCGACTGGCCAGCCAACAATCCTAGGTTCGGGGTCAATCGTCGCGTGCGCAGCGCTTTTCGGGAACTTCGTCGGTTGGTTAAAGGACTTCTGGCCATACCGTCGGGCCGTAACGGCATCCAGACTCGACTCATGAGGCAGTTCAATGATCGTGTCGATGCCGGAAAGCAACTGGCGTCGCGCATGGACTTCTTGCGCGGTCAAGACGTAGTGGTGCTCGGCCTGCCGCGAGGCGGAGTTCCGGTGGCCTTCGAAGTCGCCAAAGCGCTGGGAGCCCCCCTTGATGTGCTCGTGGTACGCAAGCTCGGGGTGCCCTTTCACCCGGAGCTTGCCTTCGGTGCCATCGGCGATGGCGGTGTGCGGGTAATCAGCGACGCCGTGGTCCGCGAGGCCCGTCTCAGCGAGAAGGAAATGGCTGCGGTCGAAACCGAGCAGTGGGCCGAGCTACAACGCCGGTCCGAACGCTTCCGCGGTGATCGTCACCCGATTTCGCTGAAGGGGCGAATCGCCGTGATCGTCGACGACGGCATCGCGACTGGGGCCACCGCGCAAGCTGCCTGCCAGGTGGCCCGCGCCGAGGGGGCCAGCAGGGTGGTGCTGGCGATTCCCATCGGGGCCACCGACACCGCCAAACAGTTCGCCGACTACGCCGACGACGTCGTGTGCTTGCAAACACCGGTGCCGTATTTCGCCGTCGGCCAGGGATACCGCAACTTCGCGCAGACCTCAGACGACGAGGTGGTCGCCCTACTCGATCGCGCCCGCAGCGATTTTCGTGCAGCCGCCAGCGCCGGCGCCGGCGATCCGCCACTGCGGGACGAGGAAATCCAGGTGACAGCTGGGCCGGTCTCGGTGGCTGGGCATCTGACCATTCCCGAGCACCCGAAGGGGGTCGTCGCGTTCGCGCACGGCAGTGGAAGCAGCAGACACAGCCCGCGCAATCGATATGTCGCCGAGGTCCTCAACAACGCCGGGTTCGCCACGGTGCTCTTCGACCTGCTGACGCCCGATGAAGAACGCAACCGCGCCAACGTTTTCGACATCGGATTGCTCGCCCGCCGATTGGTCGATGTCACGGGCTGGCTGGCCGGCCAACCCGACACCGCGTCATTGCCGGTCGGTTACTTCGGTGCGAGTACCGGTGCGGGCGCGGCCCTGGCCGCGGCCGCGCATCCCGGTGTCAAGGTAGCGGCGGTGGTATCCCGCGGCGGGCGGCCTGATCTTGCGGGTGAGTTGCTGCGCGAGGTGCAAGCTCCCACCCTGTTGATAGTGGGTGGGCGCGACGAGGTGGTGCTTAAGCTCAACCGGCAGGCACAAGCGGCGATCCCCGCCGAGTGCGAGGTCGCCGTGGTCCCTGGCGCCACCCACCTTTTCCAGGAGCCGGGCACGCTTGAGCAAGTGGCGGCGCTGGCGCGCGACTGGTTCATCGACCACCTAGCTCTCCCGGGGCACTAGGCCCTAAGAAAAGCCACGAAAAGCCATGGCGGACAGCGGCTCAGGACACCGGACCGTGCCGCACACGGCGGATTTGCGTATCGAAGCCTGGGCACCGACCCGTGACGGCTGTATCCGGCAGGCGGTGCTGGCCGCCGTCGAGAGCTTCTTGGACCTGTCATCGACGCATGCGAACCACACTCGCCTGCGCCGGCTGATGGCAGATCGCGACGACGATCTGCTGGTGGCCGCACTTGATGAAGTCATTTATTTGCTGGACACCGTTGCCGAAGCACCTGTCGATCTCGAGCTGCAGGACGTCGACGGTGGTGTCGACGTCACGTTCGCAATGGCCGATGCGAGTACGCAACGTCAGGTGGGTGCCGTGCCTAAGGCGGTATCACTCAACGAGCTTCAGTTTTCTCACGGCCGCCACGGCTGGCGGTGCTTGGTAACGCTCGATGTGTGAGGCGAGAGCTAGCGCGTGAAGATCATCGAAGAGACCCCATACCGGTTCCGGATCGAACAAGAGGGCGCGATGCGGGTGCCCGGAATAGTGTTCGCGTCCAGGTCGCTGCTGCCCCGCGACCAGGGTGACATGACCCTGACGCAGGTAGTCAACGTGGCCACGCTGCCTGGGATTGTCCGCGCGTCGTATGCGATGCCCGACGTGCACTGGGGATACGGGTTCCCGATCGGTGGCGTGGCGGCGACCGATATCGACAATGACGGTGTTATCTCCCCCGGCGGAGTCGGCTTCGATATTTCCTGTGGGGTAAGGCTTTTGGTTGGCCGGGGACTTGACCGCGATCTGCTGCAGCCACGGCTGCCCGCGGTAATGGATCGGCTCGATCGAGCGATACCACGCGGCGTAGGCACCAAGGGTGTGTGGCGGGTGCCCAACCGCGGTACGTTGCAACAAGTGCTGACTGGTGGTGCCCGGTTCGCGGTGGAACAGGGACACGGCGTCGCAGCCGACCTCGAGCGGTGCGAAGACGGCGGCGTAATGGCCGGAGCGGACGCGGCCGCGGTCAGCGACCGGGCGGTCGAACGCGGGCTCGAGCAGATCGGCAGCCTCGGCTCAGGCAACCACTTCCTGGAAGTCCAGGCCGTCGACCGCGTCTACGACCCAGCCGTGGCGGCGCAACTGGGTCTGGCCGAGGGTACGGTCTGCGTCATGATCCACACCGGCTCGCGTGGTCTGGGGCATCAGATCTGCACCGATCATGTCCGGCAGATGGGGCAAGCCATGGGCCGCTACGGAATTGCGGTGCCCGATCGCCAATTGGCGTGTGTGCCGGTGCGCTCTCCCGATGGCCAGGCGTATCTGGGGGCAATGGCCGCGGCGGCAAATTACGGACGCGCCAACCGGCAACTACTCACCGAGGCTACGCGTCGCGTGTTTGAGGACGAAACCGGGACAGCTCTGGATCTGCTCTACGACGTGTCCCACAACCTGGCCAAGATCGAGCTGCACCCCATCGATGGTCAGCCGCGCTCTGTGTGCGTGCACCGCAAAGGTGCGACCCGCTCATTGCCGCCGCATCATCGCGAATTGCCAGCCGATCTGGCAACGGTCGGCCAACCCGTTCTCATACCGGGAACGATGGGCACAGCGTCGTATGTGCTTGTCGGGGTCGCCGACAATCCCGCGTTCTTTTCCACCGCGCATGGTGCCGGGCGTGTGCAGAGCCGTCACCAGGCGGCCCGCGATACCAGCGGCGAGGAGATACGTGCCCGACTTGCAAAAGGCGGCATCCTCGTCCGCGGCACCTCCCGCAGGGGGCTCGCCGAGGAAAAACCCGAGGCGTATAAGGACATCGACGCGGTCGTCGAAGTCAGCCATCATGGCGGCCTCGCACGCAAGGTCGCTCGCCTCGTTCCTTTGGGCGTCGTCAAAGGCTGAGCCTGAAAGCGGCGGCCCCGGACAAAGGGGGTTTCCGGGACCGCCGCGGCATCAAGGTTGGTCGCCCGGCGGCGTACCCGGCGCTCAGCTCGCCGGTCTGATGAGCCCGTAATGCCCGTCGTAGCGGTGATACAACACGCTTCCACGGTCTCGGGCAGTATCGACGAAGAACAGGAACGGCAGGCCAAGCAACCCGATCCGCTCGATTGCCTGGTCGACGGTGAGCCGCGGAGCCGGCTGCGGACTAATGGTCAGGGGCAGCTCGAACGGCGCCAGCTTGTCTGCAAATTCCGGATTGACCTGTGCGAGGCGGTATTCGGTGGGCCTTTCGCGATACAGCACGCTGTCCTGCTTCGTGCCCTCCTCCGTGAAGAGGTGGAAGTCGTAGTCGAGCAGCTCCATCTCGAGTGCGGCCTCTTCGACGGTGATGGTTGGCAGGCTGTACGACTTGTGACGCATGATTCGGCGTTCGCTTTCAGGCCTTGGGAAGTAGTTCGGCCGGTGAGTGGGCTCGGACTGGTGCCGCCATTCGTGCGGACCGACCCGAGGCTTGCCGCCTCGTTTGGCTTCCCAGTGTTCGGCGCTGCGTTCCAGTCGATGACGCAGTCGCGCCTCGAGTCGATCGATTGCTTCCCGCTCGGTGACACCTTCGACCTGCGCGCGGACCAGCCGGCCGTTGACGTCGAGGTTCGCCTGCGCGATCACCCGGCGGGCCACCGCTGGATCGCCGTGCTCACTCAATTTGACATGAGCGTGCAGCACCGGTTGGTGGGTGAGGCGACCGAGCTCGCCGATCTTTGTTCGTGCATAGTCCTGGGCATCGGGCAGCTGCCCGTGCGTCGTTACCTCGACGTCAAGAACAGCTGGTAGATCGGGTCTCTGTCTCATGATTCGTTGCTACGCTCTCGCAAATCGTCGCTGTAGGGCCGAAGGTCATCGTGAACCCGGTATACGGTCGCACATCCCAAGCGGGCCGTGTTCAGTGGTGCAGACCCGTGACCGGCTCGTGGGTACTGGCCTGGATATCGCTTGATGTCAAAGCGAACAGCTGATTCGCCAAATCGGACAACGCCCGGGCGATCGCAAGTTCGTCGCCGATCTGGGCCACCGGCTCGTCGTCCGGATCGAGTCGCGCCAAACCGACACCGACGTACGTCTTCCCTGCCCAGGACAGTCGCGCCTTTGCCAGGGTTTTCTCTTCGTGCTCTTCGATCAGCACGTCGATTTGGCAAGTCTTGGTGCCGTCATCGTTGCCCGTCATCGCCAGTCTCCTTGTCTTGCCAGCCGATTTGCCCGAATGAGCCGGCAGTCGTCTTTTGCCGACGCTTTAGATGCGACCATCACCGGACCGGCGCGGAGTAGGGGCGGAAGTCCCGAGTCGCGAGGTCGTTCGTCTGCTGTCCGTTCGTCAGGTGAAGACGTCTTTGAGGGTGACGGTTTGCAGGTTGCGGCTGTGGATGAGATCCAGCAGTTGCCCGTAACAATGCGCAATGGTGGGCAGGTTGGCGTGCATGAGCACGATCTGGCCCGGCTGAAACGACTTCCTCGCGCGGGCCACCAGGCTGGATTCGTTTTCGGGCGCCGAATCACCGACGTCCCCGCTCCACATGGTGATAAAGGTGTAGCCCTGGTCGGCGGCTATCCGGTCGATGTCGGCGTTGTGGACCCCGAAGGGCGGACGGAAAAACGGGGTGCCGTCCGCACTGCCCTGACCCCGGTTGGTTGGTCCACGAGATCTGTACCCGTGTTATAGGTCCACTCTTGTGAGAGTTGGGGGCAGAGTGATCATCAGGAGGTCACATGCCGCGTGTGTACAAGAAGTAGGTGACGATTTAGACACGGCTACAGATGATAAGCTATTTAAGCTGATCGATGATGAATTCGGCACATAGGAAATTGGAGGTATCTGGAATATTTATATTTATGGCGTCCAAGGCGCGGAGGTTGAGCCGCTGCCTGACGCGAGCCGCCCGTGTAGCACGCAACATGATTGGGCGGCATGTCAGACCGGGTAGATCCCCTATCAAAATATCCATAAAAGAGGCACCATGTTACGAATCATGGGGCAAAGCAGATTTGGTTGAGGCGGACATAAATGGACTACCATAGCGAACCTTCGGTGCACGCTGAATCGAAGGGTAATTCACGAGACGCAATGTCGGCGCACCTGGCTGACGACCTACTGTCTACGACCGCCGTTGGATGGCGCAGCTTTTATGATTTACTCAGCCGCCGCTTAGAGGCCATCGGAGTGGCTGATTCATCGTTTTTCCTAAATTATGGATACGTTCCGACGGATTCTAACAATGAATCCTCGTTCATCATTCGCGAAGGCACCTTCAACGCCAACTCGGTCCGGCTGGTGTTCGAGGTCATCGGATCGCTTGACCTGAATGACTGCACAATTGTCGACATAGGATGTGGCCGCGGAGGCAACACCGCACTTGTCGCGGAGAAATTCAGCGCTCAAGTGATTGGCATTGATATGTCCTCAGAAGCGATCGCCTTCTGCCGCGGAACGCACCTTAGCCATTCGATGGACTTCAGGGTCGGCGATGCATTGAATATTCCCCTACCCGATGGGTCCTGCGATGCCGTCATTAATGTGGAGTCGTCACATTCATATGGCAATCTACCAAAATTCCTGAGTGAAGTTCACAGGATCTGCCGCTCCGGAGCATGGTTTTTGCATACGGATTTTCAGAGTCCTGAGGACTGGGACCATATAAGGATGCGTTTGAAGGAGCTGGGCTTTTTCACCGAAATCGACCGCGATATCACTGCTAACGTATTGGCCTCGCGCGATCAAGCGAGCAGTAACTGGGAGCAGGTTTATGGCGACGGAGGCGCTCGTGTAGCTAACTTTCTTGCGCTGCCTGGGTCTGCGATCTACGAGCAGCTACGCGCGGGCCTATTGGAGTACAGAATAATGAGATCTCAATTGCGTACAGAGGCGACATCGGGTCGTCCCTGTTAGTACTGCAGCCGTAGTTTGGTGCGCGGGTGGTTCGGCGTGTCTGCGCTGGTATGCAGCCGTAGTTTGGTGCGCGGGTGGTTCGGCGTGTCTGCGCTGGTAGAGACGGTGACCGCGGCATCGTTCGGAGTTTGTGAACACATCTGAATATGCCGCCCATCTACCGCAAACTCATCGAACACGAACTCGCCCCCCCACTCCGAAGTTGCGCCGCCCACCTGATTCCTTCGATCATTCTGTAGGCTCGGACGCACCGACGGATTCCACCTCGACCAACTCCGGCACCTGACCGGCTAGGTACTCGGCGAGCGACCCGATCGTCGGATAGTCGAATACCGCGGTGGCGCTGATCGTGAACGCGCCACCGAACTGGGGGAGCAACCGGTTGCTGAATTCGACCGCCATCAGTGAATCCGTGCCCAGCTCCAGGAACCGGCTGGTTGCGGCCGGCGGTTGCGCGAGCCTCAGGAAATTTTGTACTTCGTGCCGTAGGAATTCGGTGAGGAAACTGCCGCGCTCCGCCTCGGGTACCTCGTGCAGTTGCCGGAGCAACTCGCTGTCGCCGCTTGTCGCCGCGACAGCACTCGGCAGCACGTGGTCGAGAATCGATGGGCGAGAGCTGCCTAGCCCCTTCGCAGCACGCTGCCAATTGGCTTTGATGACGGTTGCCTGCCCAGTTCCGTGGGCGATGATCTCGTCGAGCGCATTGAGGGCGGCCGCGGGTTCCAGCGGAATCAGGCCTTGCGCACTGAGATTGGCGCGTGCGGCGTGCGAAGTGGCCATGCCGCCCTTCGCCCAGGGGCCCCAGTTGATGCTGGTCGCGGGCAGGCCTTGCGCCTCGCGTTCCGCAACGAGCCCGTCGAGCAGCGCATTGGCAGTCGCGTAGTTGGCCTGGCCGGGTGAACCGAGCACGCTAGCGGCCGAAGAGTACACGATGAAGAACTCAAGATCATCGTTCTTCGTCAACCGATGTAAATGCCAGGCACCCAACGCTTTTGGTGACAAGGTCGTCCGGAAACGTTCCAGGCTCTGCTGTGATAACAGCGCGTCGTCGAGCACGCCCGCCAGGTGTGCCACCCCCGCGAGCGGCGGCAACTCTGCCCGGATCCGCTCCAGCAGCTCTCCGATCTGGGACTCGTCGCCGACGTCGGCCGCGAAGGTGTGGATCCGACACCGGTAGCGCTCAGTGATGTCGTCGATTGCCCGTTGTGCGTCCGCATCGGGCATGCGCCGGCTGGTCAACACGATGTCACCCGCCCCGAGTTGGGCCAGATGGGCCGCCGTGTGCAGGCCGAGTGCACCGAGGCCGCCGGTGATCAGATAGCTCCGATCGCCGCGCGGCTGCAGCGGTTTCGGCATCTGCAGCACGATCTTGCCGATATGCCGCGCCTGCTGCATGCGGCGGAACGCGGTCTTCGCCTCCGTCAGCGGGTAGACCTCGACGGCGAGCGGCGCTAGCTCGCCGCTGGCCATGCTATCCGCCAGCTCGGCCAGCAACTTCCCCACCCGCTCGGGTTCTCGCTCGATGGTCCCGTCCAGCGCAACGATCTCGTAGTCGATGTCGGGACGGGCCGCCGCCATCTGCTCCGGAGTCCAGATGTCCCGCTTGGCGATTTCGGCGAACCGGCCGCCCTGTGCGGTCGCCCGCACGGTCGCAGCGATGAACCCCTCATTGGTCAGGCTGTTGAGCACTACGTCGACGCCGGCACCCCCGGTGTCGGCGAGGATCTGATCCGCGAAGTCCGTACTGCGCGAGTCGTAGACGTGTTCCACACCCATCTTGCGCAGCGTCGCACGTTTGTAGGTGCTGGCGGTGGCGAAGACGGTCGCACCGCGCTGCTGGGCCAACTGGATCGCGGCCAGACCGACGCCACCACTGGCGGCGTGTATGAGCACACGATCACCGGGCCCCACCTTCGCCCAGTCGAACGCAAGCCGGGTCGTGAGTGCCCCAGCGGGTATGGTCGCCGCTCCTACAGCGCTCACCCCGCTCGGCAACGGCGACAGGAACTGGGCCGGCACATTGACCCGGGTGGCGAACCCCCCCTGCATGAAGCCGAAGACGCGCTGGCCAACCTCGAATCCGGTGACGCCGGCACCCACCTCGGTGACGATGCCGGAGAGGTCACCGCCGATCAGCCCCGGGTCGCCCGGATACAGGCCGAGCACATTGAGCACATCCCGGAAGTTGAGACCTGCGGCCTCTACCCGGATCTGCACCTGGCCCGCGGTCGGCGGCGGCACCTTTGTCTCGGCCAGACGAAGGTTGTCGATCGCGCCGCGTTCGGTCGGCTCCAGGATGTAATCAGTCGCGCGGGGTACCGGGAGATGGCCGCCGCGCGCCCATGGCAGTAGCCGCGGCACCAAGTACTTTCCTTGTCGCAGTGCGAGTTCGGGTTCGTCGGCGGGTGCGCCGAGTAGGCCGGCCAGCGAGTGCACGGCGTCATCGAATCCGTCGCAGTCGACCAGCCTGCAACGCAGGGCCGGCTGTTCGGTGATGATGGTGCGTCCGAATCCCCACAGCGCCGATTGCACCGGGTCGACCGGCTCGCCGGGTTCGGTGGCCACGGCCCGTTCGGTGATGATCCACAGTCCGCCGGTAATTTTCCCGTCTTGCTGCGTCTGCAGCGTCTGCACGACTGTGAGCAGCTGGTCGATTTCGATCTCCAGCCGCGTGGCGAATTCGGCGCTCGACTCTTCTCCGCTGGGTCGCCCGGTGCTGCGCCAGACGATCCCGGAGACCGGGGCGCCGCGCTCCTGAGCCTGTGCTAACTGCCGCTTCCAGGGCTCCGGATCCGTAGTACGGTCCAACGAGATAGAACCTGGCAGGTCGGCCGCCAGCTCGTCAAATCCGGCAATCAGCCAGGTGCCGTCGCCGTTCCCGGCAGCGTTGCTCGACGCCGGCGGTGGCACCTCCTGCCAGCCGAGGGTGTACAGGTTCCGGGTGGCATCGCCGCCGAGCCCGCGCAACAACGCCTCCCGGGGAGCGCGTTTCACCGTGAACTCGCGAATTCCGCCCAGCTCGCGACCGTCCCGATCCACGAAATCGAGGTCGAAGACCTGCGTTTCGCTGTCGGAACCGCCAGTCTGCCACCGCGCGCGGCAATAAAACCGCCGTGGCAACCGCTCACGCAGCACCACCCGCCCATACCGCAGCGGCAAGAACAGATCGGGCACCCCATGTTCGGCTGCCGTGAGAACCGCCGGGAAGGCCGGGAAGGCGATTCCGGTGCACAGGTCCAGCAGCACCGGATGGATCGGCTCGCTACCGAGCTGTTCGGCGAGCTCGTCGCCGATGGCGATATCGCCAACCGCCTCACCGTCACCGGCCCACAGCGATTTGAGGGAAGTGGACCAGGTGGGACCCCATGCCAGCTCCATGTCGGCGAAGGTATCGAACAACTGCTGCGGACGCGTGCGGCCCAACCGCTCGCACGCGGCATCGATGGACTCTACCGGCTCCGATGCCGGCTCGTCGTCGACACCAGTGACGATCCGGCCATCGGCGTTCAACGACCACTCAGCGTCGCGCTCACCGTATGGGCGGCTGTGTACCTGGAAGGTCCAGCCGCCCTCATCTTCGACCGGATGCACAGTCAGCTGCACCTCCCGGGAATTCTTGTCGCCCAGGATGATCGGTTCGTAGAAGAAGACATTGCGCACCTGCGCCGGCGTCCCAACCGCGGCAAGGGCCATCGCCGCGTAGGTCGCGCCCGGAACGACAACGGTGCCATAGATGACGTGATGCGACAGCCACGGCTGCGATTTGATGGACCACCGGCTGGTGTAAACGGTGTCGCCAGAGGCGAGATCCTTTACGCTGCCCAGGATTCCGGATCCGGCAGCGCCCTGACCATCGATGCCGCGGATGTCGGCATTCTTGGGCCAGAAGCGACGGCGCTGGAACGGATAGGTGGGCAGTTCGACTCTGCGGTGTGGTCGATGGTACAGCGCAGCGAACTTGGGCCGATGGCCGCTGACGTAGGCCGCGGCCAGCGCTTCTGCCATCTGACGCCGGGCATCGGTGCCCTTGCGCAGGGAAACGACAGCGCGCGGAGTGGCCGAGGATTCCGGCCAGACCTGCAGCGCAGCGCCGGTCAGAATCGGTTGCGGGCCGATCTCCATCAACACCGAGCAGCTCAGCTGCGCCACGGTTTGCACGCTTTCGGCGAACTGCACCGGCTGCCGGGAATGCCGCCGCCAATATTGGGCGTCCAGCGGGGTTTCCGCGGTGAGGACCGCGCCGGTGCGGTTGCAAACGAGGGGCAGGGTCGGAACGGCGAATTTGAACGTTTTTGCGTACGACTCGAATTCGTCGAGCGCCGGCTCCAACAGCTCGGAATGGAAGGCATGACTGGTGTCCAGCCAAGTGCAGCGGATTCCGTCACCGCTGAACCTGGCGACAATCTGTTCCAGATCCGCTCCCGGACCCGACAGCACCGTGTTAGGGCCGTTGTAGGCGGCGACCGAAACATGCGGGAATTCGTCGGCGACGCGCTCCACTTGCTGGGCGTCGGCGAACACCGCCACCATCCGGCCGCCCTCGGGCAGATTGCCGAACAGCCGGCCGCGTTCGGCCATCAGTCGTGCCCCGTCCTCGAGGCTGAACACCCCGGCCACACACGCCGCCGCGTACTGGCCCACGCTGTGCCCGAGCACCACGTCGGGCTCGATGCCCCACGACTGCCACAGGTGCGCCAGGCCCATCTCGACGGCGAACAGCGCCGGCTGAGCAAAAGAGGTGTGCCGCAGTGTTTCTCCGGCCTCACCGCCGGTGTCGCTGTCGGTGTCGAACAGGACCTCCAGCAACGGACGCGGCAGCAGCGCATCGACCGCTTCCGCGCATCGCTTCACGGTGTCGGCGAACACCGGCTCGGCGTCGAACAACTCGCGCGCCATCCCCGCGTACTGACTGCCCTGCCCGGTGAAGAACCACGCGGTCTTCGGCGGGTCACCGCACTCGCCACGGACCGCACCCGGTTCCAGCCGGTTCTCGGCCAGTCCGGCCAGGAGATCGCGGGCGCCCTGAACCGAATCCACGACAAGCGCGGCCCGGTGCTCGAAATGCGAACGCCCTACCCCGGCGGTGAAGCACACGTCGGTGATGTCGACCTTTGGATGCGCGTCCAGCCAGGCTCCATATCGCTGCGCCAACGCCACGAGCGCCTGCGGTGAGCGCGCCGACAGCGGCAACACGCTGACCCGTTCAACTGCGGCGTCCGACTCCGGTGCCGCGGTGACGTCAGGTAAGACGTCGTCTGCCGAGTACGCGTCGGCGGTCACCGATTGTGGCGGCGCCTCCTCGATCAGCACATGTGCATTGGTGCCGGAGAACCCGAAGGAACTTACTCCGGCGCGGCGCAGCCGGCCGTTGGCCTGCCACGGAATCGCCTTGTCCACGACCCGCACCGGCAGGGAGTCCCACGGAATGTGCGGCGACGGCTTCTCAAAGTGCAGGTTCTGCGGCAGGACTTCGTGCTGCAAAGACAACACCACCTTGATCAGACCGGCGATCCCCGCCGCCGACTCGAGGTGCCCGATGTTGGTCTTGACCGATCCGATCAGCAACGGCCGGTCCGCGTCACGGCCGGCACCGTAGACGGCCGCGGCGGCCTGGACCTCGATCGGGTCACCCAGCGAGGTGCCCGTGCCGTGCGCCTCAAGGTAATCGACATCCCCACCGGCGACGCCGGCACGAGCCAGCGCTGTGGTGATAAGCCGTTGCTGTGCACCCCCGTTCGGCACCGTCAAACCACTGGAAGCGCCGTCCTGATTGACCGCGCTGCCCCGGATGACCGCGCAAATCCGATCGCCGTCGCGCTCGGCATCGCTCAGCCTCTTGAGCACCAGAATCCCGCATCCTTCACTGCGCGCATAGCCGTTCGCGGCGGCGTCGAAGGTCTTGCATCGGCCGTCGGCGGCAAGCATCCTGGCGCGCGAGGTGGCTACGATGGATGCCGGGCTCACCAAGACGTTCACCCCACCGGCCAGCGCCAAGTCGCAGTCACCGGAGTGCAATGCCTGGCAGGCCTGATGGACGGCAACCAGCGACGCGCTGCACGCGGTATCCACCGCCATCGCCGGTCCTTCCAGTCCGAGCGCGAACGCAACTCGACCCGCGATGACATTGAGCGCATTGCCGGTGATGAAATGGGCTTCGATGGTCTCGACCGAGTTGGCGTTCAGCAGCTGCGAATACTCGTTGGCAGCCACCCCCACGAACACGCCGCTTTTGCTGCCGCGCAACGCCGCAGGCGAATACCCGGCACGTTCCAGGCCCTCCCACGCAATTTCCAGCATCAACCGCTGCTGCGGATCCATCCACACGGCCTCGCGCGGGGAAATACTGAAGAACTCCGGATCGAATCCGTCGATTCTGTCGAGGTATCCGCCGTAGCGGGTGTAGATCTTGCCCGGTGTCTCGGGATCGGGGTCGTAATACTCGTCGACGTCGAAGCGGTCATCCGGAATCTCCCGGATCGCATCGACACCGCCGGCCAGCTCCTCCCAGAACGCGTCGGGATCGGGCGCGCCCGGAAAGCGGCAGGCCACCGCGACGATCGCGATCGGCTCATACGCGCACGTCGTCACTACCGAATCCGGCTGGGCCACCGCTTTGGCGCGCGAATCGGCAGCTGCCTGTGCGCCGATGCCGAGGACGTCGCTGAGCAGGTAGTCCGCCACGTCGGTGAGTCGTGGATAGTCCATCGCGAGGGTCGCCGGCAGCTCCTTGCCCACGGCGTACTCGACCCGGCGCCGCATTTCGACGGCCATCAGCGAATCCATGCCGAGGTCGAAGAACCCGGCCTCCTCGCGGATCTCCGCGGCATCGATCCGCGTCACCTCCGCGACAACGTCGCGCAGGTAATCCACGACAAGTTTCTTGCGCTGCTGCGCCGGAGCGACGGCGAGCTGATCGACCAATTGGGTGGTCCCAGACGGTGTCGGTGCCGGCGCCGACTCGGGCACCTCGCGCTCCAACTGCGCCAGGAATGACCGCTTCCCCGCCAGCTGGTAGAGCGGCAGGAAGCTGGCCCAGTCGATCCGGGCCACAACTCCCTGTGCAACCCCTTGTCCTGCCTTCTGTCCTGAAGACGCCACCATGAGCTCGGCCATCCCCGCCAGTGCGTCAGCGGGTGACAACGTCCGGACCCCCCGCCGATCCAGTTGCGCACGGGCCTCCTCGTCGGCCATGCCCGCCGACCACGGACCGAAGTTGACGCTGATCCCTGAAACACCCTGCGCACGCTGCCGCCAGGCCAGCCCGTCGAGGAAGGCGTTGGCCGCGCCGTAAGCGCTCTGGCCGAAGCTGCCCCATACCCCGGAAATCGAGGAGGTGCTGAGGAAGAAGTCCAGTTTCATGTCCGCGGTAGCTTCGCTCAAATGCCAAGCACCCCAGACCTTCCCGGCGAACACTCGATCCACCTCGGCGTCGTCCAAGGTTTGCAGCGGGGTGTTACCGATCTCGCCTGCGGCGTGCACGATGCCGGCCAGCGGCGGTAGTTCGGCCTGCACAGTGGCCAACAGACGAGCGACGTCGTGCGGATTGGCGACATCGGCCGCGATGACCCGCACTTCGCAGCCGTGCTGTTCGCGTAACGCATCGATGCGCCCTTGCGCGGCATCGCTGGGTGAGCGTCGGCTGGTCAGCACCAGATGCCGGGCACCGTGCGCGGCCAGATATCCGGCGATCTCCAGTCCGATCGCACCCAGCCCACCGGTCACCAGATACGTTGCATCATCACGTAGTGCCAGCGGTGTTGCGGTCGGGTGCCCTGCGCGTCGAGTCAGCCGGGGAACATAGACCGCTTGATCCCGCAGCGCGACTTGGTCTTCGCCACGAGGTGCTGCCACCAGCTGGTCGATCAACCGCGACCACTCGTCGGCACCGCCTTCGGACAAATCTGCCAGTCCGCCCCACAGTCGCGGATATTCCAGGGCGGCGGCGCGACCGAACCCCCACAGGCAGGACTGCACCGGTGACGCCGTGTCCGCGCTGGTGACCCGTTGTGCGCCGCGGGTTACCAGCCGGATGGGTGCGCGGAGTTCAGCGGCAGCCGCGGCGCGGAAGAGTCGCCGTGTCCCGCCCAGGATTCGGTGTTGCATACGCAGCAGCGATTGCGTCGATGGTGCACTGTCCGAGTCGAGGGCCGCGACATGCAGGATACGCAGCGTCGGTTCGTCTGCCGCCGCAGTGCGCAGCGCGACTTCGAGTCGTTCCTCGTCCGCGTCGGACATCGGCAGCCCGAGGATCCGGTGCCGGTGCCCACGTGCGGTCAGCGCGTCGACCAAAGGCTGAACTATCTCGGCATCATCGCCAATCAGCAGCCAGGCAGATTCCTCGCCGGCTTTCGCGCCCGAGACCTTGGCAGCGGATTTCTCCCAGCGAATCTCGTAGCGGGAGTCCGCGATGGACTGAGCTTTACGCTGTTGGTTGTGTTGTGCAGCAAGCTGTCTCAACACATCGACGGTCTGTTGATTGCCGCTCGCACCGTCGAGCAACGCAGCGAGTTCCTCGATCTGGCCGTCCTCGAGAAGCCGGACGGCTTCGGTACGCATGGCTACGGCCTGGTTCGAGGTCTGTTGGGTGGGCCGGAGCCGCTCCTCACGGAACCAGTACTGGCGATGCTGGAACGGATAGGTGGGCAGGTCGAGCTTGCGCGTCGGTCCCTGCTGCAGAGCATCGAAGTCGGGCAGGTGGCCGGCGATGTACGCGTTAGCAAGGGCTTCGGTGATCTGGCGGTGGTCGGCGCTGTTTCGACGCAGCGACGCGATCGCCCGTGGTGCGGTGGCCGGGTCAGGCCATGCCCGCAGGGCTGCGGCGGTGAGTACCGGTTGCGGGCCGACCTCCAGCAACACTTTGCAACTCAGATCGGCAAGGGTGCGCACACTTTTGGCGAACTCGACCGGTTGCCGCGCATGGCGGCGCCAGTAGGCGCCGTCTAGTTTCGCACTTCTGCCCAGGGCCACGCCGGTGCGGTTGCACACCAATGTCCTTTGTGGCGAACCGAACTCGAACCGGTTCGCATACGACTCGAATTCGTCGAGGATCGGATCCAGCAGCGCCGAATGGAAGGCGTGGCTGGTATCCAGCCAGTCACAGCGCACACCGTCGTCGATCAGACCGGCCACCGCCCGGTCCAGATCCTCCGCTGGTCCCGACAGCACGGTATTGGCGCCGTTGTAGGCGGCCACCGACAGACTCGGAAACTCATCAGTCAGGCTTTCCACCCGCTCGGCTGCGGTGAACACCGCGACCATCCGACCGCCGGCGGGCAAACTGCCGAACAGGCGCCCGCGCTCAGCCATCAGCAGCGCTCCGTCCTCGAGGCTGAACACGCCCGCGACGCAGGCCGCCGTGTATTGGCCGACGCTGTGGCCGATCACCACGTCGGGTTCAAAGCCCCATGACTGCCAGAGCCGGGCCAGGCCCATCTCCACCGCGAACAAGGCGGGCTGGGCGTAGCCGGTTTGCCGCAAGGTGTCGTCGCCATCCGGATCGAAAATAACGTCCAGCAACGGTCTTTCGAGCACGTCGGCGACCGCCGCCGCGCACCGGCTCATTGTCTCGGCGAACACCGGCTCGGTCTCGAACAACTCCCGGGCCATGCCGGCGTACTGGCTGCCTTGACCCGGGAACAACCACGCTGTCTTCGGCCTATCAGCGCAATCCCCCCGCACCAAACCCGGTGCGGGGCGATCGTCGGCCAGCGCACCGAGTACCTCACGCGCGGATTCCGTCGAATTGACCACCAAGGCGGCCCGGTGCTCGAAGTGGGATCGCCCAACCCCGGCGGTAAAGCACACATCGGCCAACGAGGCTTCTGGGTGGGCGGCCAGCCAGCTGCCGTATCCCTCAGCGAGCTGCACCAAGGCATCCGGGCTGCGTGCCGATAGCGGCAACAGGCTGAAGCGTCTGTCGTCGGACGGCGCCACCGGTGCCGCAGCAACCTGGCCTACCTCAGCAGGTGCTTCCTGGATAATGACGTGCGCGTTGGTCCCGGAGAACCCGAACGAACTGACCCCGGCAATACGGGGCTGTCCGTCGCGTGCCCAGGGGAGGGCCTCGTCCACAACCCGCACCGGAAGCCGGTCCCAGGGGATGTGCGGCGATGGGTTCCGGAAGTGTAGGTGCTTCGGCAATACCTCGTGCTCGAGCGAGAGGATGACCTTGATCAGACCCGCGATCCCTGCGGCTGCCTCCAGATGCCCGATATTCGTTTTCACCGACCCGATCAGCAGCGGCCGGCTGGCGTCGCGCCCGTTGCCGAGTACCGCACCGGCGGCTTGGACTTCGATCGGATCACCCAGCGATGTCCCGGTTCCGTGCGCCTCCAGGTATCCGATGTCGCCGGCTGCGACACCGGCGCACGCCAATGCCTCGGTGATAACCCGTTGCTGAGCGACGCCGTTCGGCACCGTCAAACCACCCGATGCGCCATCCTGGTTGACCGCGCTGCCCCGGATCACGGCCCGAATCCGGTCACCGTCGCGGATCGCGTCCTCGAGGCGTTTCACGACAATGACACCGCAGCCCTCGCCGCGCACGTAGCCATCCGCAGACGCGTCGAAGGTCTTGCACCGGCCGTCCGGAGCCAGCATCCGCGCCCGTGAAAAGGTGATCACGGTCTTCGCGCTGATCAGGACGTTCACGCCGCCGGCCAGCGCGACGTCACATTCCCCGAAGCGCAGCGCTTGGCACGCCTGATGGACTGCCACCAACGACGAGCTGCACGCCGTATCGACTGTGATTGCCGGGCCCTGCAGCCCCAGCCCATAACTGATCCGGCCCGCTCCTGCGGCAGCCGACGTCCCAATTGCCACATACGCCTCGATCTCGGCGTAACTCAGCTCTTCCGATATCAATCCCAGGTAGTCATGGGTGGACAGACCCATGAACACACCGGTCTTGGTGTTCGCCAAAGCCGATGGCGCGGTCCCTGAATGCTCCACCGCCTGCCACGCCGTCTCCAGCAACAGCCGATGCTGCGGGTCGATCAACATGGTTTCCCGCTTCGACAACCCGAAAAACGGCGCGTCGAATCCCGTTACGTCATCGATGAAGCCCATCCGGCGGGTCACAATCTTGCCGGGCGCCTCAGGATCTGGGTCGAAGAATTCCTCGACATCCCACCGGTCCTGGGGCACCTCCGAAACCGCATCGCGCCCGCACCGCAACACATCCCAGAATTCGTCCGCGTCAGCGGCACCCGGTACGCGCACTGCGTAGCCGACTATCGCAAAACCCTCACCCATCCCCTGTGATTCACGCGATGCCCGCCCCATCAGATCTTTGACGGTTGTCACAGGGTTGTCCTCTCTGCGGCTGGGGTTTTCAACCGGCCTTTCGGCGCCGGGGCCATGGTATCCGGGAACCAGTAGGCGCGGCGTTGGAATGGGCAAATCTCCTGCACGACCTGCTCGACCGGAGCAGCCAGCCGGGCCCGCAGAGTCATGAACCGGATGCGGTCTCGGGCATGCTGCATCGCCCTGCCTGAGGGCCAGCGGGCCAGGAAGGTGACGCCTGCGCGCCCGGGGACGGCCCGGGATCGCACCAGCCGATGGTGGAAGCCGAGGAAGTCCACTCCCTTGCCCCCCGCGGTCAGCTGCACGATCCGGGTCTTGGCCGGTTTCGGGCGCAACCCGAGTTCGGCCAGCAGCACGGTCAACCGCGCCAACGCGGCCACCGCCTGCCCCTTCGACCGGCACATCACCAGCGGGTGAGTAGCCGGGAGGGATCGCACCTCCCGGCTCTCGCAGAACCGGTTACGTGGAATTCCACGTAACGTGTTCTATGTCCAAGATGCGGTTATGTTGAAGACACGCTCGCTGGGTGCGCTTTCCCTCTGCTGAGCGGGATTCAGGGCGGTTGCCGTTCAACATAATCAGAGGCTCTCGAGAAACGCCAGAAGTGTGTCGGACGGTCGGTATCTTCCTGGCTTCACCCCGAGCGGTGCGGTCTGCCCTCGATTCTCACGAAAAGGCCAAGCCGCCACTCCGTACCGGCGTGACCCGTTTCCTGCGCAAGCCATATGTCTAGCTGTCCGCGCGTCAGCGGAAGTGCCCGGTCGTCAACCTCCATCCGACCAACCAACCCCACGGTTTACTTATTAAAAGCCCGGCCCGCTGCCAGCCTCTCGCGCAGACTCTTCGGCCGTATATCGGTCCAGTTCTGTTGGATGTAGTCCAGACACGCAGCGCGGTCGGCTTCGCCGTACACCACCCGCCAGCCGGCTGGAACATCGGCGAAGGCCGGCCACAGGCTGTGTTGCTCCTCGTCGCTGACCAAGACAAAAAAGTTGCCACAGTCGTCGTCGAACGGATTGGGGCGGAAGTCCCGAGTCGCGAGGTCGTTCGTCTGCTGTCCGTTCGTCAGGTGAAGACCTCTTTGAGGGTGACGGTTTGCAGGTTGCGGCTGTGGATGAGATCTAGCAGTTGCCCGTAACAATGCGTAATGGTGGGCAGGTTGGCGTGCATGAGCACGATCTGGCCCGGCTGAAACGACTTCGCCGCGCGGGCCACCAGGCTGGATTCGTTTTCGGGCGCCGAATCACCGACGTCCCCGCTCCACATGGTGATCGTGGTGTAGCCCTGGTCGGCGGCAATCCGGTCGATGTCGGCGTTGTGGACCCCGAAGGGCGGACGGAAAAACGGGGTGCCGTCGGAACCGTAGGTGTTTCTCAGGAAATCGGCGTTGCGTCGGATCTGATCGGCCACCGCGCTGAGCCCGATGCGATTGAGGTGTGGGTGCGACCAGGTATGGTTCCCCATTTGAACCTGGCCGGAATCCACCAAGGGCCGAAGCGCCGGCGCATTGGCCGACCAGGACGGGTTGGCGCCGTTGACGAAAAAGGTGAGCCGGGTGCCGCTGTCCCGGGCGAATTGCGCGAAAGCACTCACGACCGGGGTGCTGGCACCGTCGTCAACGGTGAGTGCGATTTGGTTGGTATCCCCGGGCAGGCGGGTGATGATTACCGGGGGTACCGGGACCGGACCCAACGGGATCTGCCAACGGATGGGGCGAGCACCGGCCGCCGAAGCCCCGGTTACGGTCGCTAGCACCGCCCCGGCAATGGCACACAACATCGTGCGCCGATCGATGTACTGCATGCAACCATTGTCACCCCGCCGAGCTCTTGCCGATCCTCTCAGTTTTGTTGCCCGGCCCACGCTTTCGGCTCACTGCGCGTGCACCCTCGTCGAAGACATCCTGGACAATCGCCGACCGCAGCTTGGGCGCGGGCGGGGCGCTGCGTGGGTGGAGAAACGAACTTGGACAGACTGTCGACCGAGGCCACGAAATTGGTCGATATTATTCGGCAAAGCGTCAACTTAATCGACATTATCGTTGGTCTTAATCAATAATTTCGTTGACGTATATCGACGTGCCCTAAAAGTGAGTGACGTGCCCCACCTCCCGACGCACACCGAGTACATGCACGCCTCCCGAGCCCGTCGTTCGTCGCATCACTCAGGCGACGACCGCGAACAGGCGATCCTGGCCACCGCCGAGCGACTCCTGCAGGAGCGGCCGCTGGCCGACTTCTCCGTCGACGACCTTGCGAAAGGAGCGGGCATCTCCCGTCCCACCTTCTACTTCTACTTCCGGTCGAAGAACGCGGTGTTGCTGTCGCTGCTGGACCAGATGAACAGCAAGGCACAGGCAGCCCTCCAGGCGCTGGGCGGCAACCGGTCCGGCGATCCCGCGACGGTCTGGCGGGCGCGCATCGAGGCGTTCTTCGAAGTGTCGGGATCTCACCGAGCGGTCGCCGTGGCCGGTGCAGCGGCGAAAGCCACCAACCCCGAGGTCCGGCAGCTGTGGTCAACGCTCATGCAGAGGTGGATCTCCTATACCACGGCGGCGATCAAGGCGGAGCGCGAGCGGGGCGCCGCCCCCGACACCATCCCGGCCGAGGATCTGTCCGTCGCGCTGAACATGCTGAGCGAGCGGGTGATGGCTGCGACGTTCACCGCCGAGGAGCCGGCGATCCCCGAAGACCGGGTGATCGACACGCTGGTGCACATCTGGCTGGCCAGCATCTACGACGCCAACGGTAAAGCCTTGACGGCCAAGTAAGTCCGGCGCACCGGAACCGTTTCTCACTTCCGGGCATTGATGGGGTGCGATGGTTTTCAGGGGGCCTTGCTACCATCCCGCCGTTCGACGCGGCCGGGCCGCTCGGTCCCATACCGGAGGACTCCCTTGGCGAAGCTGATCATCCTGCGTGGGGACCAGCATCGCGTCCTCGAGCTGCGTGACGACGTGACGAGCGTCGGTCGCGCGCCGGACAATGTGCCCTGGCTCGACGACCCGGGCCTCTCCCGCCGCCATTGCGAGTTTCGTCGCAGCGGCGCGCAATGGCTCCTGCGCGACCTGGGCAGCTTCAACGGCTCGTTCGTGAACGACGTATCACCAAGGCCCTCAACAGCGAACTCGACAAGGCCAAGGTCCTCGAGACGATCGTCGATAAGGGCGTCGAGCTCATCAAGGCCGAGCGAGGGTTCCTGATCCTGGTGCAGGACGGGGTGCTCGACTTCAAAGTGGCGCGCAATCGCGACAAGACCGAGATCGAAAACCCGTCGCAGCTGATCTCGCGCTCCGTGCTGGACGGTGTGACCGAGACGGGCGAGCCTGTGCTTACTACCGACGCCCAGACCGCACTGAGCGGGTCCATGTCGATCACGGCCCTCGAAGTGCGCTCGCTCATCTGCGTGCCGCTGCGCCTGAAGGAACGCAACCTCGGCGCGCTCTACGTGGACAGCAAGTTCACGGAGGCTCAGTTCAACGAGGAGTCGCAGAACCTCGTGCACGCCTTCGCCGACCAGGCGGCCATCGCCATCGAAAACGCCCGCCTTTTCGACGAGGTCGCCGGGTCGCGCGAGGCTGAGAAGAGCGTCCGCCAGATGTTCCGGAAGTACGTGCCCGCCGACGTCGTGCGCGAGGTACTCAAGATAAAGGACGGTGGGCGCCTCAGCTCAAAGCTAACGGCCACCGTGCTGTTCAGTGACATCCGCGGCTTCACCTCGATCAGCGAGAAGATTCCCCCAAGGACGTGGTCGGCTTCCTCAACGACTACCTGCAGCGCATGGTCGAGATCGTCTTCGACGAGGGCGGGATCGTCGACAAGTTCATCGGTGACTCCGTCATGGCGGTCTTCGGTGCGCCCGTGCCGAAGCCGGACGATGCCGCGCGCGCCGTCCGGGCGGCGCTGCGCATGATCGAGGAGGCTAACCGTTTCAACGAACAGCAAAGCAAGACGGGCGGCGTCGAGATCGACGTTGGCATCGGACTCCACACCGGACCGCTCATCGCGGGGAACATCGGCTCAGACCGCAAGATGGAGTACACAGTGATCGGCGACACGGTGAACGTGGCGAACCGCGTCGAGTCGCTCAATCAGGAGATGAAGACGAAAGTCCTTATTACACAGCAGTGTTTCGACGCGACCGGCAGGCTCTTCGCCGTTCGCAAGTTGCCACCGGTGCAGGTCAAGGGCAAGACGCAGCCGCTGCAGTTGCACGAGGTACTACGCGAGGAGCTCGCGTCGACACCGACGGAAGTTCTGAGACGAATCGATCGCTGACGATGCTCACGGATGTTCTTTGAGGATCTGCTGAGCTCGCCTCAGGCTCTCGTCGATCAAACGGTCGACGGCGCCGAAGTAGGTTGGCGACGGCGCTTTCCCCACCAGGTCGGCAACAGTGCGTTGTTCACCGAAAACATTTGCGGTACTGAGGTTTTTAGCCATCTGCTCAGAATGTACGTCCAACCCAGCCAGCAGCTCGCCGCACTGGGAACCCGCGACGACCGTCCGCCGGGCCAAGGTGCGCAGGGTGTCCCATTCGGCATGCCATGAGCCGTCGGGCCGTTCGTCGTTGGCCAGCGCGGCGGCGGTATGCAGGGTGGCTGCCAACTGCGGCGCCGACATGGCAGCCCGCCGTATCAAAATGGACAACACCGGATTGCGCTTGTGCGGCATCGAGGACGACCCGCCGCGGTTGTTGGTGGCCGGCTCGCTCAACTCGGCGATCTCCGGGCGAACCAGGGTGACGATATCTGAGGCGATACGGCCCCAGCAGTCCGTGCACCCGACGAAGGCGTCCGCGGCCGCGGTGACCGGCGTCCGTGTCGTATGCCATGGCAACCGGACATCCAAGCCCAAAGTGGTTGCGGCGCTTCGAACCAGGTGATCGGAAACCTCCGCCGGGTCGTCCGCGTCGGTGAGCAGCGTCGCCAATTCTGTGGTGGCCGCCCATGTTCCGGCTGCGCCGCCAATCTGCACCGGGGTGACGAGCGCGCCCAGCCGCTCGAAGGCGTCGACGACTCCGTTCAACCAGCCGGCCGCCTTAGCACCGAATGTGGTGGGCGCTGCGTGCTGGGTGAGGGTACGGGCCACCATGGGTGTGGCCCGATGGGTTGTCGCAAGTGCGGACAGCGTTGAAATCTGTTCCGTGAGCTGCGATCTGAGGTGATCCACGACCGCACGTACGGCGAGCATCAGGCCGGTGTCCAGAACGTCCTGGCTGGTGAGCCCCCGGTGGATCCACGACGCGATAGCCGGGACAGCCCGCTGGCGCAACAGTGCGACCAGGCCGATGATCGGGTTGCCGCCGTCTTCGGCAGTGACCGCGAGCGACTCACAGTCGTTCTGAACCAGCAGGCTCGACAGGCCCGCACCGGCGCAGTCGGCGGGCGCCAGGCCGGCCGCGGCCAGGGCACTCAGCCAGGCGGATTCCACCGCAACCATCGACTGCAACAGGGCCTGATCCGTCATGTGCCCGCCGGCCCGATGGTCTCCGGGCCACAACAGGTTGGTCATCGCCCACCGTCCCGGTACGCCAGGAACACGGTCTCGTTTGGGCCCTGCAGGTGAATATCGAAGTGGTATCGTAAGCGGCCCGAAGCACTTTCGGCGGCACACACCAAGTTCGCTCGCCGTTCGGGATCGACACTGGCCAACACTGGATCGGCGTCCAGGTCGCGGTCGGGCAGGTAGGCGCGAGTGAACAACCGGTTCAACAGCCCCCGCGCGAAGACGGTCATAGCGAAGAACGGCGGTCGCCCGGCGCTCGCCGAACCGGGTGCCAACGTGGTGAAGGTGTAACGCCCGGCAGCGTCGGTCGCGGACCGCCCCCATCCGGTAAATCCGGACAGCACCGTGCCGTCGCGCCCCAGCGAGCCGGCCTGTCGCGGTATTCGACCGTCCGTGTCAGGCTGCCAGAGTTCGACCAGTGCGTCCGGAACCCCGTGGCCGGCCCCGTCATAAACCGTGCCGTGCAACCGGACGGCCTGCGGATGCGCACCGTCGACCAGGTCGCTGTCGCCGCGATACCGCAATGCCAGGCCGAAGAAGGGCCCTACCGTTTGCCCTGGGGTGTAAGCCAATTCAGCCATCGTAACCGTCGTCGGTCCAGGTTCGGCAGCTGCCGGATACCACAATGTCCCACCGGTAGCCGGTGGCATACTCCGGCTGGGTGAGGTCGTGGTCGTAGCGGGCGATCAGCCGTTGGCGCGCGGCGGGATCGAGTATCGATTGAAAAATCGGATCCAGATCGAACAACGGGTCACCCGGAAAGTACATCTGGGTGACCAGGCGTTGGGTGAAAGCGGTTCCAAAGAGCGAGAAGTGGATGTGTGCCGGCCGCCAGGCATTGTGGTGGTTGCGCCACGGATAGGGGCCGGGCTTGATGGTCACAAAGCGGTATGACCCGTCCGGCCCGCTCAGGCAACGGCCGGCACCGGTGAAGTTCGGGTCGAGCGGAGCCCGGTGCTGGTCGAGCTGGTGGCGGTAGCGACCGCTGGCGTTGGCCTGCCAGATCTCAATCAGCTGACCCGCCACCGGTCTACCGGATTGGTCGAGGAGCCGCCCGGTCACGATGATGCGCTCCCCGATCGGCTCGCCCGAATGGCCGGCCGTCAGGTCAGCATCCAGCGGATCGACGTCTTGATGGCCGAAACACGGTGCCCAGCGCTCGACCTCCTCGGGATCAACAACCAGCAGAGGCCGTTTCGGGTGGCGCAGGGCGCTACTGCGGTACGGCGGGTAGTCGAGCCGCGGCTGTGCTTCTTGCCCCACACCCCCGCCCTCGCGACGGTAGTCGGCAGCGATGCCGGCGATCTCCGCCGTGATGTCAGCCTGGGACGCGACACGCTCGGCGTTCATGAGCCGTGACGCTACCCTCGATCGCCCGACTAACCCCGCAGGCGGGCAGCGCCGTCTTGCTACAGAGCGCGAACCAGGGCCGCACGCCCCTTGGTGCGCATTCTGTGCAGGGCGGAGCCTCGGTATTGCTCCATTTTGCGCGGCCATCTTGTTGCCCAGCTCCTCGAGCTCCGCCTCGGTGATCTTCACCTGAGGAGGAGCGGGAATCAGATCGCGTTCCTCTTCGTCGGCGTGCGCCTCCAGCACGGTCTTGAACGAGTTCCACTCTTTCTCGTAGCCCGGCGCGCTCTGCGGAGTTTTCAGCAGCACGGAAAGTTGGTCAACCACCTGGCGATGCTCGGCATGGGCAACCGCGATCAGCTTGCTGGCCGCCTTCAGGGCCGGGTAGTAAAAATCGTCCTCGATGCGGAAGTGAATGTCGAGTTCGATCAGCATGTCGTCGAAAAGGGCATGCCGCTCTTCGGAATTCACCGGTGCCTCGCTGATCTTGCGGCCCAGGCCCTTGATCACAATGTGGTGCTCTTTCAGCACGTCGTAGGCGTTCACTTGGCTATTCCCTTCCGCGCGCCGAGAGGAGCATGGTGCCCGTCGCCGCGCACTTCGACCATTCCGTCGACCAACCTGGCCTCGTAACACGGCAGCGGAGCCGCCGACGGGCCACGCAGAACTTCCCCCGACTCGGCCGCGAACCACGAGCCGTGCCACGGGCACACGATCCGGCCACGATCAACCCAGCCGTCGGCCATCGGAGCCGCCAGATGCGGGCAGAACTCACCGAACGCCGAGACCTCCCCGGGCTTGGTCTGGCACACCACCAGTCCCACCCCGTCGACCTCAACCCGCACTGGCTTTCCGTTCAACGAGGTCGCGGGCAGCACGGGCGTCCACTCTTTGGTGCGCAGCCGCTGCCCTGACTGGTCAATTCCAATCCCGGACTCGAACACCAGGGCCCCGCCCAGGTAGCTGCCGGCGACGGTGATGCCGTAGCCGAGCGCGGCGAGGACGATCCCGCGGCGGTGGCGGCCTTGGCGACGGTCCCACCAAGACTGCGCGTAGAGCGCGGTAGCGGCCAGGTTCACCAGGCCATGCACCAGCCCCACCCGGCGGTCCTCCTCATGGGTGTGCTGCCAATCGGTGACGCCGGTGACGGCGGAGCCGATGCTCGCCAGAATCCCCAGCCCGAGCGCGCGGGAAGCAAACCTCGATGCGTCGCGGACCTCGGTTGCAGGCTGGCCCGGCAGCAGACTGAGCGCATCCAGCGCCACCGTTGTTCCGAGCGCTCCACTGGTCAGCGAGGCCAGTGGCGGATGAACCGGGTGCCCGAGCCAGACACCGTGCAGCGCGTTGGTGACGGTGTTGCGCGCACTGCCCAGCCCGTTGTAGGCGAAGCTGAGCAGGTGTTCGAACCGATAGCTCGGCCGATCCAGCCACTCTTGACGCCCGATAGCCGACAGCACGCACGTTCCGAGTTTCTGCAATCGACCCCCCCGTGACCGACCAACCATGGCACCAGTCCTTCCTCAAATGCAGAGCCAGACGACAGCAATACACGCAAAATCGAACGATTACCCCTTGGTTACCTCGCGCTCACATGCGCGGCAGGCCTAACGTGACCACCGTAGCCTCGCCCCCTGAATCCTTAATTGCCTGGCGCCTGTGAATTTGCACAAAGCATTCTTGTAAGAACCTGACGGTGCTGGCCTCGTAGCGATTGACCAAGGCCGTAGACTGCGGGATTCTACTGAGCGGAAGATATTTCTGTAGAGCAGACACTTTGATTCTGAGATTGTGGGGTTCCCGTGCCAGATCGTCAGGCCTTCGAGGATCTTTTCGACAACGTCCGCCGGGGGATGATCCCCGCCCACATCTACAACGACAAGGAGCTGTTCGCGCTGGAGAAGGAACGGCTGTTCAGCCGGGCGTGGACATTCGTGGCACACGAGTCGGAGATCCCGCAGGACGGCGACTATGTGGTGCGCCGGGTTCTCGACGATTCGTTCATCATCACCCGCGATTCCGCCGGCGACATCCGGGCGATGTTCAACATGTGCCTGCACCGCGGAATGCAGGTGTGTCGCGCGGAGATGGGGAACGCCTCCAACTTCCGATGTCCCTACCACGGCTGGTCTTACCGCAACGACGGCACGCTCACCGGCCTGCCGTTCCACCGGGAGGCCTACGGAGGCGACGAGGGGTTCGCGAAAAGCGGCCAGACTTTGTTGCCGGCGCCGAATTTCGCGAGCTACAACGGTCTGCTGTTCATCAGCATGGACCCAGCCGCCGAACCGCTCGAGGATTTCCTCGGCGACTTCAGGTTCTACCTGGACTTCTACACCAAACAGAGCACCGGCGGCCTACAGGTGCGAGGACCGCAGCGCTGGCGGATCAAGGCGAACTGGAAGATCGGCGCCGAGAACTTCGCAGGCGACATGTACCACACGCCGCACACACATGCGTCGATCGTCGAGATCGGCCTGTTCCGCGAGCCGAAAGCCCAAAAGCGCAAGGACGGCGCCACCTACTGGGCACACCGCGGCGGTGGAACCACCTACAAACTTCCGCCGGGCAGCTTCGACGATCGGATGCGCTATGTCGGCTACCCCGACGACATGATCGGCCGGATCAAAGCCGTCTGGACGCCGCAGCAGCAGCGAGTAGTCGGCGAGGACGGTTTCATGATCTCGGCCGCCACCTGCTTTCCGAACCTGAGTTTTGTACACAACTGGCCCAAGGTGCATGACCACAACGGTCATGCCGATGACGTGTTGCCGTTCATCTCGATCCGGCTATGGCAGCCGATCAGTGAAAATGAAACCGAGGTGTGCTCGTGGTTTGCGGTGGACTCGGCCGCTCCCCCGCAGTACAAACAAGACTCCTACAAGGCATATTTGATGTGCTTCGGTTCAACCGGCATGTTCGAACAAGACGACGTGGAGAACTGGGTGTCGCTGACTACCACCGCCGGCGGTTCGATGGCACGGCGACTGCTGCTGAACAGCCGGATGGGCCTGCTCTCCGACGACCGCCCGGTCGTCGAGGCGCTGACTCCCGAAGCTTTCCACGGGCCGGGACACGCGCAGGTCGGCTACAACGAGAACAACCAGCGCGCGTTGCTCAAGATGTGGGCCGACTATCTTCAGATGCCCCAGGCGGTCACGACATGAGCGCGGCCTCAGCAAGAAAGGCGCTGCCGTTCAATGACATTCGGCACCTTCAGGCGCATCAGTTCCTGGTGGACGAGGCTTACCTGCTGGATGCTCAGCAATACCAGGTGTGGCTGGAGACGTTGACCGACGACGTTCGCTACATCATGCCGGTCCGCGTCACGACCGCACGTGGCGCCGGGTTCGACACTTCGCCGGGGATGGCCCACTTCGACGAGGACAAGTACTCGCTGAGCCAGCGGGTCGCGCGGATGGGCACCGAGCACGTGTGGGCCGAGGATCCACCGTCACGGCTGCGGCACTTCATCACCAATGTGCGCACATTTGAGTGCGACGATGATGCGCATCTGCTGGTTGAATCGGCCGAACTGCTGTTCCGCAGCCGAGGAGACGTCAACGAGAGCGCATTGGTGTCCTGCGGCCGCGAGGACCTGCTGCGCTGGTGCAATGAACCCCAAAAAACCCTGAAACTGGCCCGCCGCAAGATCATTGCCGACGAGTCGGTGTTACGGATGCAAAACCTGGCGGTGTTCCTGTGAACAGCGAGCTGGAGCAGTTCCTGCAAGGTGCGGTCGGCGAACCCCTGACGGTCGCAAACGAATTCACCGAAGTCCTGGTGCGCCGGGTGGATACTCGCAACGGATCACGGCTACTGATCAGCGCACCGCGAACCGGACGCTGGATCAGCCTGGACGCGCTCGAGGTCGAGGCGCTGACCTGGCAGAACACTCGTACGCTGGCGGCGATGGTCGGAAATTCCTACAAGCCGCTTTTGCCCGACGAAGAAGAATCGTGACCATGACCAGCTGGCTGCACGGCAAGCGGGCCCTGATCGTAGGCGGCGGATCCGGGATCGGCCGGGCCGTCGTCGATGCCTTTCGTGACCAAGACGCGAGAGTTACTGTGCTTGAACGAGATCGACGTAAGTGCGACCTGTTGCGCGAGCAGCTGCCTGGGATTCCGGTGATCGAAGGCGACGCCATCACCCGTGAGGCCAATGAACGCGCAGTCAATGTCGCGGTGGATAGCTTCGGTGGTCTCGACACACTGGTCAACTGCGTCGGAGTCTTCGACTTCTATAAGGGCATCAGTGATATCGCCGCCGACGAGCTTCACACCGCATTCGACGAGATGTTTCGGACCAATGTGCTCAGCCATCTGCAATCGGTTAAAGCAGCGATCCCGTGGCTGCGGGCCACAACCGGATCCTCGATCGTGCTGACGGAGTCAGCATCGTCGTACCATCCCGGACGCGGCGGCGTGCTGTACGTGTCGTCGAAGTTCGCCGTGCGCGGGCTGGTGGCTTCGTTGGCGCACGAGCTGGCGCCGCAGATTCGGGTCAACGGGGTGGCGCCGGGCGGCACGCTCAACACCGACTTGCGCGGTCTTGCCAGCCTGGGGCTGGCTAACACCCGCCTCGACGACACCCCCAACCGGGCACGCGATGTGGCCGCGCGCACTCCCCTGAACGTCGCGCTCTCTGGGGAAGACCACGCGTGGAGTTTCGTGTTCTTGGCGTCCGACCGCTCCCGCGGCATCACCGGTGAGACCATCCACCCTGACGGCGGATTCGGTCTCGGCGCACCACGATCGGCGGAATCGTGACCGACCAGCTAGACCGGCAACGTGCGTTGGTGGCGCAAGGCTGCCGGGTTGCCGCGGCCCGCGGCCTGGTTGACGGCATCCTCGGTCACCTGAGTCTGCGTATCGACGACGAGCACCTGCTCATCCGCTGCCGAAGCGACACCGACACGGGGGTGGCGTTCACCGGGCCCGCCGACATCCGCCTCATCGGATTCGACGGCAGCGCAGGCGCCGACGGCGAACTCGACGGATACCGTGTCCCCAACGAACTGCCCATCCACGTCGAAACCATGCTGGCCGATTCGCGGCACCGGGCCGTCGCGCATCTGCACCCGCCGGCCGTGGTCGCCGCCGATCTCGCCGGCATCCCGATCCGGCCAATCTACGGCGCCTACGACATTCCCGGCGCGTGGCTCGCACGCGACGGGGTGCCTGTCTATGAACGCGCTGTGCTGATCCGAAACTCACGGCTGGGCAAGGAAATGGTGGCGGCGATGCGCGGTCGGCCGGTAGTGATCTGCCGCGGACACGGAATCACCAGTGCCGCCGCCACCGTGCCGCAGGCGGTGCTGCAGGCGATCAGCCTCGATGCGCTGGCCCGAATGTCGTTGCAAGTGTGCGCGGCCGGCGGCACCCCGCGTGATATTGACGACGCAGACTGGGATGAGTTGCCGGACTTGGGGCCGTCGTTTACCGCCGAGGCGGCTTGGCGCCACGAAGTCGCCCGGTTGGGCGCTCAACCGAGTTGATCGCCAATCTCCTTGGCCGCCTTGATAAGTGCGGCGGCCACCGATGGGTACCGCGAGCGGTCGAGCCGGTTCTGTGGTGCGGCGGCGTTGAGCGCGAGCCGCAGACCCGGTGCCCGAGTCGGTATGGGGACCGCAACCGAAGCGACGCCTTCCTCGCTCTCCTCGCGATTGACGGCATAGCCGCGCTCGCGGATGCCGGCAAGTTCAGCCTCCAACTCGGTGCGGCTGCCGATCGAGCGAGCGGTAATGCGCTCCAAGTGCTCCTCCGGTAGCAGCTGACGCAATTCCGGCTGCGACAACTGGGCCAGCATGACCTTGCCCGTCGAGGTGCAATGCGCCGGCATCGTTCGTCCCAGCCGGGAAGCCACCCGGACCGCGGCCGGACCCTCGATCGCGGCGACAAAATGGACGTTGGCGCCGTCCAGCATCCCGACGTGAATCGATTCCCGAAGGGTTTCGCTGAGGCTACGCATGATCGGGGTGGCGGATCGCTGAATATCGATGCGGCTGAAGATCGCAAACGCCACGCCGGTTAGCGAGGGACCGGGCAGGTACGCCTTGGATACCGGGTCTTGTCGGACGAACCCTCGGTAGGTCAGCATCGCCAACAGCCGGTGCGCGGTGGACGACGCCACGCCCAGGTATCGGGTTGCCTCGCTCAACCGGATCTGCGGCTGCTCGCCCAACAGCAGCAGCAGCTTCAACGCGTTGTCGACCGACTCGATCGGATACTGGGGCGCAAGCGAATCGGCGGCCGGCTCTGCTGCGTCCCGCTGCCTCTTCTTCTGCATGACAGTGACCGTACCTGCGATACGACGCGATGGTTGCGAAGCGGCCTGTGACTGCACATTTAAGCTGCCGCGGCTACCGAAGTTGTCGGTCCTAGTCGTTGCCGCCGGTCGTGCCCACGTTGCCCCGAAAGCCCGCAGGGCCATCGGCGGGGCCACCGGTGTAGAGCACACAGAGATCGTCTGGCGACAGTGCAAGGTCGAGCGGCTCATCGGACGCCGATGCCAGCAGTTCCTCGTAACGCACCGCCCCCGGCAGCGGCTCGTTTCCGGACCCGTCACCGACGTGGATCAGCGGCATCGGTGGTAGCTGCAACCTCTCCAACGCCTCGGCCAGCGTCGGGGCGAACCGCGCGTGATACATGACCGCGTCCGCGCCGGCATTGCCGAGCAGATACACCAGTTCGTCGGCAACGTAGCGATAGTTGACGTTGAACGGGGCGACCCGCGCCTTGTACGCGCCGAGCATGGCTCGAGGAACTCATTGCAGTTCGCCATGTACAACCCGAGATGGCTTTGACCTGACTCGTACGGCGCCAACTCGGAACGTTCCCGATGCGTGCCGAGTCCCCATTCATGCGGCGCGCGGGCGAATCGGCGGGCACGTTCGTCGGTCTGCGCGAAGGTGAATCGCCGATCCCCGAACACGATGCAGTCCGGGTCGGGGTTGGCCGCCGCCACCGCCGCGAACACTTGGGCGATGTTGAATTCCACTGACTCTCCTCGGGTCGAGTCAGGGCCACGCTACAACGCACCGGAATTCAGATTGCTATTAGTCTCAGCTTCGTGTGCGGGGCTATTCGGACCGGATACTGCCGATACGTCGCCATCGGTGACAGTCAGACCGAGGGCTTATGGGACGGCGACGAAGCTGTCGGTGTCCTCGGCTTTGCTGACCGACTCGCCGCAAGGATCGATTCGATCTATCCGGGTTTGCACTACGCCAACCTGGCGATTCGCGGCACGCGGATGGCCGACGTGCTCAGCGAGCAAGTTCCGCAAGCACTGGCGATGCAGCCGGACCTGATCACCGTGTGCGCCGGAATGAACGACGTGATCCAGCCGGGACGATCGTTCGGCCGTGCCCTGACCGACCTCGAATACCTCTACGCCGCGCTGGGCGAATCGGGGGCGACGGTGGTGACGACAACCTTCCCGAACGTCGCGCAATTCCTGCCGCTCGGCCGGCTTGTGTCGACGCGCCTTGCCCGCATCAACGAAGCAATCAGCGCGGTCGCCGATCGCTACGGGTTCAGGCTCGTGGACCTGTACACCGCGCCCTCGATGCGCGAATTGGACACGTGGGCCATCGACCGCGTGCACGCGTCCACCAAAGGGCATATTTTGTTCGCTGCCGCAGCTGCCGAAGCTCTTAATCTGCCTGACAGCAACCATGATTGGGCCGAAGCGAGCCCCAATCCCACGCAACTGTCATTTCCAGCCAGCGCTTACTGGCAGCTGCGCTGGGCGCATGACAGTTTCATCCCATGGGTTTGGCGCCGTCTGCGCGGCCAGTCTTCGGCCGACGGGCGAACGCCCAAACGTCCGCGGTTGGAACCCCTCAGCACGCCAAGCGCACCAGGCAACGCCGCGCCGGCCCAGAGCGAAAACATTACGGCGCGTTTTAACCGCCGGTCAGGCATCCTTGACCCATGAATGTGGAGGCTTTGCTGCACTTAATCCCGCCGCTGACGGTCTACCTTGTGGTCGGCGGCGTGGTCGGGATTGAGAGCCTCGGCGTTCCCCTTCCCGGCGAAATCGTGCTGGTCAGCGCGGCGCTGATGTCGTCGAATCACGACCTGGCCGTCAATCCGATCGGTGTCGGCGTTGCCGCGGTGATCGGCGCTGTGGTCGGTGACTCGATCGGCTACACGATCGGGCGCCGGTTCGGCATGCCGCTCTTCGACCGGCTTGGCCGGCGTTTCCCAAAACACTTCGGTCCCGGACACGTCGCGCTCGCCGAAAGGTTGTTCAACCGCTGGGGAGTTCGGGCGGTGTTCTTCGGCCGCTTCATCGCGCTGCTACGAATATTCGCCGGGCCGTTGGCCGGCGCCTTGAAAATGCACTACCCGCGCTTCCTGGCAGCCAACGTGTCGGGCGCCATCTGCTGGGCGGGCGGCACTACCGCATTGGTCTATTTCGCCGGAATGGCCGCCGAACGCTGGATGGAGCGGTTCTCGTGGGTCGCGCTGGTCATCGCCATCGTGTGCGGACTTACCGCCGCAATCCTGCTGCGCGAACGCACGTCCCAGGCGATCGCCGAACTCGAGGCCGAGCACTACCGCAAAACCGGCACTAAGGCAGCTGACGCCGTTTGAAACCCCCGGCCGGCAGGCCTACCCAACTGCCTCGCCGGCGCCCGCCGCCGCTGCCGACCGGTGCTGTTCGATAAGAGTGCGGGCCATCTTCTGAGCACGCAGAGCGGCGTCCAGGTCACCCACGGCCGCGAGAATGATGGCGCCTTTCATCAGGATGTGCCAGGACGAAGCGAAGTCCTCGACGCCGCTTAGCCCGGCTGCAAGAGCGCGGTGGCGCACGATATCACGGACGTGGTCGATATGCGCGACGCAGGCCCGTCCGGCAGGATGATCCGCCCCCAACTCGAGCAACACGTTGATAAACGAGCAGCCTTCATAACCGTCACGGAGCTGAAACCAGTCGTGCATGACGTCGAAGATCGCCAGCAACTGTTCCTCGGGTGTGTTGCCTCGCTGCCGTGACTGCGCCTCGATCAAACCGTGCGTCCAGAGCTCCTCGCGACGCTGAAGCACGGCCAGCACGAGGTCGTTCTTCGCCGCGAAATGCCGGTAAAGCGTTGCCTTGGCCACACCGGCCCGCTCGATCACCTCGTCGGTGCCCACCGCGCGGATCCCACGCCGGCTGAACAGCTCGTACGCCGCATTCAGGATGCGTTCACGAGCCGGCGCGGGCATCGCGACGTCAGGGCTTGTCATAGCGAGCCTTACCATACTCTTAAGACGTGACATGTAGACAGACCGCCCTGTCTCGTTATACAAATGAGATTCGCAATTCGCGAAACGTCTGTCTTCAGACAACAGGACGGGCATCCGTCGCGGCGTTTCCAACGCCAGTCGATTAGGGAGTCCATCATGAGCCCGGTCATCGCGGAACCCATGTCCAGCCCCCACCTGATGCTCAGCACGCGCCTGGTCTACCAGCTGGGTGATCCGCACAGCACGCTGAGGGCAACCACCGATCGCAGCGGTACGGCAGTGCTCATCTATGCGGGCGGCGAGATCGACGCCCGCAATGAGCACACCTGGCGCCAGCTGGTCAGCGAGGCGGCCAGCGTCGTCACTCCGCCCGGACCCCTCGTCGTCGACGTGACGGGACTCGATTTCATGGGCTGCTGCGCGTTCGCGGTGCTGGCCGACGAGGCGCAACGCTGTCATCGTCGCGGCGTCGAATTGCGTCTGGTGAGCAGCCAGCCGATCATCGCCCGAATTGTCGACGCGTGCCGGCTCAGCGGCATACTGCCCATTTACCCGACTGCGGAGTCCGCGCTCGCGACGACCGCGCGCTGGTGACCCACCGGCCGAAGCACCGATCGGCCGTACTCGTCAGATCTGTTGGTCCAGGGTCGTTTTCTCTCGGTCAGAGTGCTTTGCCTGCACCCCCATCTCAGGGCTGCCGCCGTGCGTCGAGGTCGATCGTGATTGGGCACACCCCTCGGTGAATGTGCCGCGACCCCTTGATGTTCCGGCAGCGCCGCTCTAGACGCCCAAACCGCCCGTACAGGTACCCACCCCCAGCCGCCAGTGCGCCTGCCGACGCCTGTGGCCCCACAGGTTCCCGTGCTGCCGGCGCCGTCGGTCCCGGTCATGCCGGCCCCTGCACCGATAGCGCCGCAGGTCCCGGCGATGCCCCGAATCCCAGTGATAATTCCGCACTTTGGGCTTTAGAAACTCTCGTCACGCGCGCTTGGCCAACTACAGCGTGACCAGGCGACATAGCCCGATCAGGCCAACCACCACGATCGTGGCGCGCAAAGCATTGGGCGACAGCCGGCGCGCATAACGCGCCCCGAGCAGTCCCCCGACCAGCGAGCCCGCCGCGATCAGCCCGGCAGCCGGCCAGCTGATCCGATCGAAGGCAACCGACGTATAGCCAACCGCCGCAACAATATTCACCAGCAACGCCAGGAGGTTCTTCGCCGCGTTCATGCACTGTAGCGACTCCGGCAGCAATGCACCCATCACGCCGACCAGCAGGATGCCCTGCGCGGCGGTGAAGTAGCCGCCGTAGACGCCGACAGCGAATGTACCGAGCACCAGCACGGCCATCCGTCCCGGTGTGATGTGTTCGGCGGAGCGCCCCGCTCCCCCGCAAGCGGGTGGTACCCCCACCTCGGCCCGCCGGCGCGCCCACAACTGAATCCGCGGCCCGATCACCACCAGCACCAAGGCCAACACCAACAGCACCGGCACGATCTCGGCGAACACCTTCTCGGGCAGATGCAGCAGCAGGAAGGCGCCCAGGGCGGCGCCGATCAGCGACGCCGGGATCTGCCACCGCAACCGATCCCACTGACCCTCCAACTCGGCGCGATAACCCCAGGTGCCCGATACAAAGCCAGCCACCAGACCGACCGCGTTCGACATGGTGGCCGTGACGGGCGGATAGCCGAGGGCGACAAGCGTCGGGAAGGTGATCAGGGTGCCAGATCCGACGAGGGCGTTGATTGTGCCAGCACCGAACCGGCCAAGCCGATCAAAACCATGTGGGAAGGCAGCACTGCCGAAAACTTTAGTCTGCCGCCGGATTGCGCCAAAACCGCGGTTGACCGCCTTCCCGTCAGGCGGGAGGCGCTTCGGGGCCGCGATCTACGCCGGTGCGTAACTTGACCGACGCCGAATAAGCAAGGGTGCGGAACCGAAGGACCGGGTCATCGGAGGGTTCGATGCCGTCGGTCACGCGCATCGGGTCGAACACGACAATGTCGTCGCCATGCTCGCGCTCGGTCTCGAGGCCAGTGATCTCGAGGGTGCCGACAGTGACGATCTGTGTGCTCTGCCAGGGCGCCGACGGGTCGACCGTCGAGTCCTTCGGCCCGGCGATCTGAACGCGAAAGTCAAATCGCACCGGCCCACTCGCGAGGCGAGTATTCAGCTCGTCGGTGAGAAAGTCAGGGCCCTTGCTCTGGGCAGCTGATCCCGACAGATATTTCTCAGCCGCGGCGGGGACCAAGTGGTAGCGAACGAATCTGGCGCTGCCGTCTGCGGCGATCCAGCGGAAGGCGTGCAGGCCGTGATATTCGATGGTGGCGTAGCTTGCCGGGACCTTGTTGGCGTCGCGCAGTAGGGGCAACGCGCCGAACAGTCCAGGATGGGTGAGGAAGTATCTGGCCATGCGCAGCGGGGTAGTCAGGCCGGGCCGCATCGCTTTCAGCAGATCGACGAATCCGTCCGGCGTGCTCGAGACGAACAGCCGGGCGGTCTGCGTCGACACGTCAGTGGTGGACCCGTCGGGCAGGGTGAACTTCACCGCCATCCCGCGCACCCCTGGCGAGCCGTCGCGCTGCGCCGGGTTTCCCGATCCGTTGGAGAAGCGGATCAGCGCCGGGACCGTCGAGCCGTCGAGGTGCTTTGCGCGCGAAAGCCCGGCCGCTTCGGGGGTCGCGGTGAACGTGCCGCGGTATAGCGTGCCTTTCGCGTGCAACGCCCGACAGCCCGGCTGCGCTCCCCCGGTACCTCGAATCGCCTCGATCGCGTCGTCAGGAGAGACCGAACCGCTCATGGGCGAATCCTAAAGGCATCAGTCGGGAAAGCCGAAGAGTTTGACCACGCCGTGATCACGGCCGGCGGTGTAGCCGCCGTCGACGGCAATGGCCTGTCCGCTGACGAAGGAGGCGTCGGGCGACAGCAGGAACGCCGCCATGGCCGCGACCTCCTCCGGTTGGCCGAGCCGTTGCAGGGCATGCTCCTTGGTGATGGAGGCCAGCGGACCCTCCATCCCCGGGCAGGCCGAAGACACTCTGGGCCATCGGCGTTTCGATGAAGCCGGGGCAGATGGCGTTTGCCCGGATGCCGCTCGGTCCGTAGTCGAGCGCGATGTTCTTGGTGAGCAGCACGACGCCACCCTTGGCTGCGTTGTACGAGCTGCCGCCTGCCGTGCCTTCCAGGCCCTCGATGCTGGCGACGGTCACGATCGAGCCCCGCTCACCGTCGACCCGGGGTTGCTCGATCATCTTGGCCAGGGCTGCCTTGGCCACCAGGAACGTGCCGGTGAGGTTGATCCCGATCACCCGGTCCCATTCGGCTCGGTCGAGCAGATGGACCGGGCCGCCCCCGGCAACGCCGGCAGCGTGGAAGACGCCGTCGAGGCGGTCGGGCACGGCGGCCAGCACCGCGGCGATCGCGGCTTCGTCGGTCACGTCGGCGGTCACGAACCGGAACTCGGGGCCCAGGTCGGGCGGGGAGGCCAGGTCGGCGCCGACGACGGTGCCACCTTCGGCCAGCAGGCGCCGCGCGGTGGCCAGGCCGATTCCGGATGCCGCGCCCGTCACGACGAAGGTGCGCGAACGGGCACGGTCAGCGTTCACCATGTCTGGGTCCTTGTCAGGTGGGGTTTGCCGCAGCCATGTTGACACACCGCGCCGGCACAAGTTCGCGAATGCCCAATTACTAAGGCTGCCGACCAC
>CAVYAU010000027.1:0-9147 GCA_963766535.1 uncultured Actinomycetota bacterium
CGCCACCCGCTACGACAAGTACGCGCTGACCTAACCTCGGCGGAGGCATCCTCGCAGCAGCAATCACCGCCCACCGCCTCCAATTAATAGACACGACCTAGTCGAGGGACTTGACGGCGCGGGCTGTGGCCTGACTGAGGCGAAGAATCCGCAGATCGCCGATCGGTGTGCCCTGCCCACGGTTGCACACCATCGCCACGGCCAGGTCGTGCCCGGGATCGGCAAAAGCGCCGGAGCCACCGAACCCGAAATGGCCATAGCCGCGGGGGAACTGTTTGTTGATAATCGGCAGCCGATGGTAGCCAAGCCGCCACTGCATGGTCATCACGATGACCCGGTCTCGTTGGTCGTTCTGGATCTCGGAGGCCTTGCGGACCGTCTCCTCGGAAAGGATGCGCACACCGCCCAGCTGGCCGCCGCCGGCGAGCATCGCGTACATGGCGCCGAGCGACACGGCATCGAAATACCCATTCATCGCGGGCACGGCGGCATCTTGGAGTCGAGGGTCCACGATGACGTCCTCCATACCGCGGGAGAGGGCTGCGTTGATCATCCGATGCGGGTTGATCGGCGATCTCAGGACACGCAGACCCCGCGACACCTGGTTCAACGCGAAGCTGCCGAGGGGGCTAGACCAACGCGTCAAAGCGGGCGACATCGGTGCCAGTGGCGCTATCCGGTGCCGCTGCTCGGGCGGGCAGCCGATATGCAGGCCGTCGAGCCCGAGCGGTTCGGCGATTTCCTTCTGCAGGAACTCCTCGATCGGTGTGCCGGAGATCCGCTGCACCAGCTCGCCGACAAGCCAACCGAACGTCAGCGCGTGGTAGCCCACCGAGGTTCCCGGCTTATATGCCGGCTTCGCCCGAGCCAGCGCATCGGTCATGTGCTCCCAATCGAGCATCCTCGATCCGTGGTCGATGATGGTGCCGAGGCGGTGTAGGCCCGCGGAGTGGCTCAGCACCTGCCGAACGGTGACGTCACCCTTACCGTTTTGGGCGAACTCCGGCCAGTACGTGGCGACCCGTTCGTCGTAGTCCAGCTCCCCGCGGTCGGCGAGCACATGGGCGCAGGTGGCCACGACGCCCTTGGTCGTGCTCCAGCACATGGCAAGCGTGTCGCGCATCCAGGGAACCCTATCCAGGCCGCGAACCCCACCCCACAGATCGACGACAAGCCGGCCGCGGTGGTAGACGGCCACGGCGGCGCCGCCGTCGGTGCCGGCGATCTGCTTCCTGAAGACGTCTGCCACCTCGCGGAATTCTTCGTCGCAACGACCTGCGATCAGATCTGTTCCTGATGTCGGAGTGCTCAGTTTCGGAGCTCCTTTTTCTTCGGGGGCTGGGCCGCTTTGTTGGAAGCCTTTTCGGCAAGTAGTCGAAAAACAGCGATTGCCTGATCATCAAGGGCTTTTTGGCGGCCGTCATTCTTCCTTAACCGAGCCGCCCGGCTTAGGGCTCTGAGCCGTACACATCAGATTTCGCCTCCCCTCATCCCCCCGATAGGGTCTTTTGGCCCAGGTGCGCGCGCCTCAGTGCCCCATTCGGGGTACCGGAATTGGGAGGCGGTCGCCCAGCCGACAGAACAAGTACCGGTCAGCGTACTTACGGCACTGACGGTCCAGGTTGGCTTTCGCCCCCAAGGTACTGGGGGCACCGCGCGCGTTCGGCAGCCAGAAGGAATTGCTCGACATAAAAGAAATCTACGTTCAGATTATTGGCTTGGATCCTTTCCGCGATATCCATGTCGCTGTACCCCGCCGCCCGCATTCTGCACACGGTCATGCTGTCCCTGTAATGCGGGCCAGCCAGTTTCGATATCAAGTCCGCCACTGTCGGCGAGGGACAAACCCCGGTCACCCTGTCGTGCGTGGAGGACGATGGCCTCGGTGAAGAGCTCCGGGTGCTGTTGGCGCACTCGATGCGAAATGGGCATCACCAATTGCCAAGGCCCGGCGGCATGACCCGCCTGGACCCCGTCCGGTGAAGAGAGGTTTAGGTCGTGGTGTGCTGGTCGGATGAGTCGCTGGGCTCGATGAGCTTTGTTTCCTCAGGTGCCCCTGGGGTGATCTCGATGCGGCGCGGCTTGGCCCTTGTCGCCACGGGGAGGGTTACGGTCAGCACCCCGTTCTGATAGGTGGCGGCGATGTGGTCGGCGTCGATGTCCTGACCGAGGGACACGCGACGCATGTAACCGCCGGTGAAGCGCTCGGAGCTCAGCCATTGCACGTCGTGTTCGGTGCGTTCGCTGCGTTGTGCCGTCACGGTGAGGATGCCGCCGTCAACGCTGACGTCCAGCGAATCGGGGTCCACCCCCGGGAGGTCGGCGTGAAGGACGTAGTGATCGCCGGAGCGGTAGAGGTCCATCGGCATGGCCAGTGGGACTCGGGCGGATCCGGGCGGTGTACCGAGCAGCTGCGCGGCGAGTCTGTCGATGTCACGGAATGGATCGGGATGAAGCACAGCAACCACCTCCTACATGTCGGTTGCCGCACCGCGCCATCGCGACGGGTGTCGGCTGGCTGCGCTCCTTCTGGTTTAGCACTCGACCTGCGCGTGCACCAGGGGTGTCGACACTGCGCCCAGGTCTTCGGCGATGAGGACCCTGGTGTCCAGGATCGCCTTCCACATGAAAGGGGCCAGACGCGCCTCGATCTGCTCGTCGATGTCGGTTGCGCGCAGAGGAATTGGTGATGGTCGGCGAGATGCCCGTCGAACGCTCGACCCAACTCCTGTTGCTTACCTGGACAGGCGTAGACTGAAATAATGGTACCGCGTCGACGATGCCCGTGTATTTCGACTTCGAATATTGCTGCCAATGTTGATGGGCATTGATGGCCGCAAGACTTTCCAACGAGGCAGGGCCGCTATCGATACGGAACCGTTTTAGTTCCGGGTCGCCGTAGCGCCGGTTCCGGTCGTAGAGGATCGACGCCTTCGCCTTCGCTGCGTCGACCAACCTTCGGTGACTCGAAATAATGCGACCCGCGTTATCGAGGTCGATCAACGCCACCGGGGTGCCGGCGGTGCTGGGTCGTCCTGTGATGTTCAAGGTGGAACAGGGTTCGTTGTGACATTCTGCAGAGGTGCCCGCCCCTTCGAGTGTCGTGACGTTCCTGTTCACCGATGTTGAGGGTTCGACCCGTCGGTGGGAGGCGGACGCGGATGGCATGCGGGTGGCGCTGGCCGCCCACGACGAGGTGTTGCGCAAGGCGATTCAGGCGCACGGGGGCTGGCTCTTCAAGCACACCGGTGACGGGGTGTGCGCCGCGTTCGCGTCACCCCGATCCGCGGTTGATGCCGCGGTGGCCGCGCAGCGGGAACTCGAGTTGCCGGTGCGGATGGGCATCGCGACCGGCGAGGCAGAGCTGCGGGGGGCTGACTACTTCGGGGCGGTGCTGAATCGTGCCGCGCGGGTGATGGCGGCCGGGCACGGCGGTCAGATCCTGCTGGCCGAGTCGACGGCGAGTCTGCTCAGCGGAGTTGATCTCATCGATCTGGGACCGCGGCGGTTGCGGGATCTCCCGACCCCGGTTCAGGTGTTCCAGGTCCAAGCGGAGGGCCTACGCACGGACTTTCCGCCGTTGCGGGCGCTGGATGCGGGTCTGGGGAACCTGCGCCCTGCGCCCACGAGTTTCATCGGACGCGAGTCCGAGGCCGCCGAGGTGCAAGCCGCGGTGAAGGCTCATCGGTTGTTGACGTTGACCGGGGTGGGCGGGGTCGGCAAAACCCGTCTGGCGCTGGAGGTCGCGGCGCATCTGGCCGATGAATTTCCCGACGGTGTCTGGTTTTTCGACTTAGCCGCGGTCACCGATTCGGCCGCGGTGCCCGACGCGGTGGCGGCGGTGCTGGGCATCACCCAACAACCCGGCAGGAGCGTGGCCCAGAGCGTGGCCGCCGCCCTGGAGGGCAGAGTGCGGTTGTTGGTGTTCGACAACTGCGAACACGTGCTGGACGCCGCCGCCGATCTGGTCGAGGCCATCCTGGCGGCCTCGGCAACGACCAAGATTGTGGCCACCAGCCGCGAAGGACTCGGAATCGCGGACGAACAGTTGTGGCTGGTGCCGTCGCTGGACGTCGCCGCGGGGATCGACTCAGCAGCAGTGACCCTGTTTGTCGAACGTGCCCATAGCGTTGCCTCCCGATTCTCGGTGGCCACACCTGACGAGGCGGCCGCGGTGGTAGAGATCTGCCGCAGACTCGACGGCATCCCGTTGGCCATCGAGCTGGCGGCCTCACGCATGGCGTCGATGACCGCCAGCGAGGTCCGGGATCGGCTCGACCACCGGTTCCGGCTGCTGGTCGGCTCGCGACGCGGCCTGGAACGCCATCACACCCTGCGCCACGCGGTGGCCTGGTCCTACGACCTGCTCGACGACACGGAAAAGGCGCTGCTGGATCGGTGTTCGGTGTTCGCCGGTGGATTCGACCTGCACAGCGCCTGCGCGGTAGCGGGATTCCCAGACGCCCCAGACGACTTCGCCACCCTCGATCTGCTGGATGCGCTGGTGCGCAAGTCGCTGCTGGTCGCTGACAGGTCTTCGGGGCGGACCCGGTTCTCGATGCTTGAGACGATCCGCCAGTTCGCCGAGGAACAACTCGTCGCCCGCGGCGAAGCATCCGAGGTTCGGGCCGCCCACTCGCGGTACTTCGCCGGACGCGAAGCCGCCGTCCTGGCCCTGTGGGACAGCCCCCGCCAACGACAGGCCTACGACTGGTTCACCCTTGAGTTGGCGAACCTGCGTGCCGCGTTCCGCTGGGCCGCCGACGACGGTGATCTGGACACCGCCGCCACCATCGCCGTCTACGCGACCTTCCTCGGGAAGTGGGTCGAGCAGTATGAGTCGGTCGGGTGGGCCGAAGAGCTTCTCGAACCGGCGCAGGCCGCCGAGCATCGGCGACTCGCACAGCTCTACGTGATGGCCGCCCAGTGCTACATGGCCGGGCGGGTCAACGACTTCCTCGGCTATGTCCAGGCCAGCGGGACAGCCATCGACAGTGGACGGTTCGACCCGGTCGCCTACGAGTTCGAATCCTCGATTGGCGCTGGGTACCTCACGGCAGGTCAGCCCCAGCGGTGGGTCGAGGTGTGCCGCACCGTCATCGCACGAGCCCCAGGTGCTCATACCTTCACCCGGTCCGTCCTGGTTTTCGCACTAACCAGCGCCGGGGCCGGTGCCGAGGCGGTGGCGGCCTGCGAAGGCCTGCTTGCCACCGCCGACGCCACCGACAATCCCGGTGCGGCCGCCTTGGCGCTCGCTGCCTACGGCTATGCCCAGACTGGCGTCGATCCCGCTGCCGCGCATGACATCGCCCGCCGGGGCCTGAGGATCGCCCAGGTCAGCGGGAACCGATGGGTCGAGTCAGTCCTTGCGACCGTCCTGTCGAGGCTGGCGGCCGCCCACGGCAACCCCACCGACACCTTCGACTACCTGACCCTGGCTATCCGCAACCAATACGAATCCGGCAGCTTGTCCCTCACGTCAACTTCGCTGGCAGTCCTGGCCTTCATCTTCGACCGGCTCGGCCACCACGAACCGGCCGCCACCATCAGCGGGGTCGCCGCGACCCCCTACGCGCGGACAGCCGTCCCCGAGATCAACACCGCGATCACCCACCTGCGCGATGTCCTCGGCGACCAGACCTACGAATCGCTCGCCCGCAAGGGTGAGACGATGACCACCGCCGCCATGGTGACCTACGCATACGACCAAATCGACCAGGCCCGAACAGAACTCGAACACCCAAGCTGAAACGCGGCGCCGGGAACCGCTTCGCTCACGCGCCAGCCCTGCGGCTCGGGTCGATAGCGGCCGTTGTGCACTCCTTTCGGTCAGGTGCGGCGGGCCGCTTCTTTCATGCGGCCGGCATCTGACGTGGCGGTGCGAGTGCGGCGCCGTCACCTACGGCCCGGCGCTCTCCGATGGGTGCAGCCTGCTGAACGGTCCGGCGTGGGTCCGCTAACACGGGTTCCAATCTGATGTCACCGGACTAAAATTCAGGACGTAGCGCCGAGGGCGCGACCATATCTGACGCCTCGATACACCGGACTTCTCATCTGCTCACTTCCCCGGCGCAAGTCGAAATTAGCAAGCGCCCAAAGGACACGAAATGAGCAGGAGACCCGCTCCCGCCGCGACCCTCGCCATCCTCGCCACCATCGCGGCCGCGTTGAGCATCAGCATCGCCACAGCCAGCCCGACTGGCGCCGAACCGCACCAGCTCCCCGCCTACACCAGCCACCAGAAGATCACCGACCCCAACAAGATCTTCCCCGGCCAGGTCATCAAGATTCCAAAGCTTTCCAAGACCTATGTGATCCGGCGGGGGGACACCCTTTCCGGTATCGCCAAGAAGTTCGGGATCAGCCTCGCGGCGCTGGAGGCAGCGAACGGCGTCGGCTCGCATCACGCCGGCTGGCACCGCGCCGGCAAGCATCACGCCGGCTAGCATCACGCCGGGTGGCACCGCGCCGGGTGGCATCACGCAACATAACCGCCCAAGCCGTGGCCGGATGCACGTCGGCAGCATCGCGTGCTCGTGCGGCCGTCATCTGACGTGGCGGTGCGAGTGCGGGTCCGTCTCGTACGGCCCGGCGCTGGCCGAGGGATGCAGTCTGCTCGACGGGCCGGCACGGGTGCGGTAGCGCGCGGCGGCGTTCAGGCGTGGCGGGCAGCCTCTTGAACGAGCTGCACGCGGGAGGTCAGGCCGAGTTTGGTGTAGACGTGGGTGAGGTGGGTTTGCACGGTGCGCGGTGAGACCAAAAGCCGTGCGGCGATGTCGTTGTTGGCCAGTCCTTCGCTGACGAGGCGTACCACGTCGCGCTCGGTGGGGGTCAGCGAGGCCCAGCCACTCGAAGGGCGTTTGCGTTCACCGCGGCCGCGCTGCGCGTAGGCGATCGCCTCCTCGGTAGACAGTGCCGCACCCTCGGCCCACGCGGAGTCAAACTCCTGCTCGCCCATCGCATTTCGCAGGGCCGCCACCGAGGCTTGGTAGCTCGGTAGCGGTCAGGCCAGGTGCGCGCGCCGCCCGGCCAGCGTCTGGCGGCGGTGCGCGGCCAGCTGCCTGACGCCGAGCCAGCCGTTGTCCGTGATCCAGCGGACCAGATCGGGCAGTGGGATTGTCAGGTCACCCGGCACGCCCTGGTAGCGCGTGCTCAGCGACACGCCCATGAGTTCGCCGAACTGCGCCTCGGCGTTCCACCGCTGAGTGCAGCCGCCGCAGCGCCCGCAGTGATGCCGCTCGTCGCGATAACATGACCAAGTGTGCTCGGCCAGCAGCGCCGTCTCCTTCGCACCAAACTCGCGGTCGTATTCGGCCAGTAGCTCGCCTTTGCTCAAGTGCGCAAAGGGCGCCGTGATGATGAGCCGGCCAGCGAATTCGGCCAGCTCGCGCGCCACGTTCACCGTCTTCTCCAGCCGCCGGTAGAAGCGGGCGTTCTTGTCTGGCGCCCACTCGGCCACCTGGCCGATGACAACATGGGGATCGAGCTGCGCCGCCGCCAGGATGAGCAGCGCGTTGCGGAAGGGAAGAAACCCATTGTCGGACTCATAATCGCCCATCGGAAGGTGGCGATAGAGAATGTCGGTACTGAAGTGGCTGGAAGCCCACTCCAACGCCTTCCGCTCCCGCGGCACCGAGCGGGTGCCGATGTCGAAGTGGATGGCATGAGGGAGCCCGAGCAGCCGCCACGCGGCCACCGAGTCCAGACCCCCACTCAGCAGGACGATCATGCTTCGACTATGAGCCTACGCAGCCGGGGCAGATGTTCCGACGCGCCGGGTGACTGTATGAATGCGGAGAAAGTTTCCAGCCCCGCCGCACCAGCTCGTTGTCCAGCAGCGGATCACATTCGGCATCGTCCATCAGCTTGCTCGATGGTCAACACCGTGCCGTCCGGCTGCTCGCCGCTCCAGATCAGCTGGCGGTCCGATTGCATCTTGCGTCTGGCCCAGGTGCTTGCGGCTCCCGCCGCGGCTCCCATCGCCAGGCCGTCGATCAATTCGTCAAACATTGTCTGTCTCTCCTCTCGGCTGGCCCTTGCCAGCCGGTGGGTGAGAAATGGTTACCTGAGGTAACCATTTCCCCTCTCCGTTGCTACTTGCCGCCGCCCACTGCGCGGTGGACTCCGATACCGATCGCCACGATCGCCAGCATCAGGCCGATCAACGCCACCAACAGCGCGGCGATCACTTCGTCACCGACTTGGCCGCAACGACGATCGCGTCGTACTTTCCTGTGGCGTTCAGCTTGGCGGCGGCTGTCTCCGCCTTCGCCTTGTCGACGAAGAAACCCCAAACCCGGCCCTTAACGGCGCGCGGGTTCGTGCTGTGGGGCTCCGCCACATCCACCGCCCAGTGCATCTCGGTGGTAAAGGTGCGGGTGTTCGTCACGCCAGCGCGTCCGGTCGCCGTGGCCGTGAAGGTGGTCTTCTCGACCTTCTTCTCGGCCACCTTCTTCGCGGGCGCTTTCTTCGCCGGTGCCACCTTCTTCGCCGGTGCCGCCGGTGCCGGCTTGCGTGCCGCCGCTTGCTCCTTGCGCGCTCCCCGCAAACCCGTCGCGGGCGCATTGGTGCTAGTTGTCATCTCGATCTCTCCTTCTCCGCTTCGACCCATTGCCGTTGCTGTACTGCCAGTTTACCCTGATGGAGCGGGGTTCAATAGTTCGCTGTGGAGTCGGTGCGAGTGGCATTCGACACTCTGTGTACCCGGCCCCAGCAAAGCCGGGTTCGCTACCCTAGACCGCCATACCGGCCCGCCCCGTTGTCCGCCCTACGTTGCCCACAGCGGCGCGAACGGGGTGCTGTGCGGGGGTGGCCGGGGGGTGGGCAAAGGCTTGGCGGCGAAAACCCCGCTCTTGAGGAAACCGGTTCGCGCAAACCGGAGCGGAACGCTTTACTCGCGTCAGTGCCGTGCAGGGCATGTCAGTGCATGTCAGAGCCTGTGCGATTGCGTCTCAGCGCAGACCAAAACACCACTTCCGGTTAAACAGACCAAAACCCCGAGTTCGTTAAACTTCACCTTGTGGACCAGCTAACCCTGTTCGGTTGCGCCAGGTGCTCTGCGCCCGCGCAAGGCACGGTGTCCGACCGCTTGTGTGATCCTTGCCTCAGAACGTGTCTGGAAGGCTGCACCACCGGCACCGAGCACTG
>CAVYAU010000028.1:0-76151 GCA_963766535.1 uncultured Actinomycetota bacterium
GCCAGCTCGGCGGGCTGACATTGACAGCCCGTCGCCTGAACCGGCCAGTGCGAAGGTCGCGTGGCTGGTGGCGGGCGTCTCGGCGCTGGGCTTGTTGAACTTCAGCCGCGCGGGCCACCGGGCCAATGTGCCGTTGACAGCCGCGTTGGATAACGGCCTGGGAACCTCTCGACGCACCGAGTCCGCGGGTCTGTGGCGCCGGCCGATCGGCGGTGGCACCGCCAAGACGCCGGGACTGCTGCGGATGTTGCGCATCTACCGTGACTACGCCCACGACTCGAATATCAACTACGGCGAATACGGCAGCGCCAACTACCTGGACATCTGGCGACGTCCCGATCTCGATCCGGCCGGAAAGGCACCGGTGCTCTTCCAGATCCCCGGCGGCGCCTGGACGACGGGAAACAAACGCGGACAAGCACATCCGTTGATGAGCCACCTCGCGGAGCTGGGCTGGATCTGCGTGGCGATCAACTACCGGCACAGCCCGCGCAACACCTGGCCCGACCACATCGTCGACGTCAAGCGCGCCCTGGCGTGGGTCAAGGCCCACATCGCCGAATACGGCGGCGATCCCGACTTCATCGCCATTACCGGTGGTTCGGCCGGCGGCCATCTGTCGTCGCTGGCGGCGCTGACGCCCAATGATCCACAGTTCCAGCCAGGATTCGAAGACGCCGACACCCGGGTGCAGGCGGCCGTGCCGTTCTACGGCGTCTATGACTTCACCCGTTTCGAGGACGCGATGCATCCGATGATGCCGGCGCTGCTCGTGAAATCTGTTATCAAGCAACGGCCCTCGACGAACCTGCAGCCGTATATCACCGCGTCACCGGTCAACCATGTTTCGGCCGACGCTCCCCCGTTCTTCGTTCTGCACGGCCGCAATGACTCGCTGGTTCCCGTCGAGCAGGCGCGTGCCTTCGTCGCTGAGCTGCGGCAAGTCAGCAAGCAGCCCGTCGTATACGCCGAATTGCCTTTTACCCAGCACGCTTTCGACATCTTCGGCTCAGCCCGTGCGGCGCATACAGCAGTGGCCGTCGAGCAATTCCTGGCTGAGGTGTACGCGACACAACGCCAGGCCTCCGTGGCGTAACCGCGGCTCAGCAATCTGGAAGCAGCTGGGCCACCACGCCCGCGATCATGGCCTCCGGGTCTTGCTGGATGCCCACTGCGCGCAGTTCGCCGCCGATGGCAAGGGAAGCGACGCCGTGCACCAGCGACCAGAGCGGCGCGGCGATCTCGCGCGGGTCCTGACCTTCGACGATCCCCGCCTCCTGGCACCTCGTTATCGCATCGAGCAGGTCGCCGAACGCCTGCTCCGCGGCGACCGCCAGGCTCGGGTGGTCCGCTTTTATGTTCTCCGCCCCGAACATGACCTGGTAGTGGTCCGGATGGGCGACGGCCCAGCGCACATAAACACGGCCGAGTTCGATCACCCGGGCCTTCGGCTTCGATGTGACATCGGCGGCCGCGGCCAGATCGGCGTGCAGTTCGCGGAATCCCTGTTCGGCGACGGTGGCCAGCAGCTCGGCCTTGTCGGCGAAGTGCCGGTACGGCGCTGCGGCGCTGACGCCGGCGCGTCGTGCCGCCTCGGTCAGGGTGAAGCCTTTCGGTCCTTTCTCGGCCACCAGAGATAGCGCGGCGCTGGTGAGCGCCCGTTTCAGATCGCCGTGGTGGTAGCTGTCCCGACGCGTAGGCGATCGAGGCGTTCTCTTCCGCTGAATTGGCATGTTGACGACATTAACATTATGGTCTATGTTAATGCCATTCACATCTGAGGGAAGGAGCCGAAATGGACAAGCGACTCATGACCGCCACCGCGACCAATCCGAGTGACCGCGCGGGCGACCGCGACCGGCAGAAGACGGCCGCACGACTAGGCCAAGCACTCGCGCAGGGCTACCTGCAGATCAACGAATATGAGGAGCGGGTGCAAGCGGCGTTCCAGACGCAAACGACCGGGGAGCTGCGGGAACTGCTCGCCGATCTACCGGTCGAGCGCATCTGGCGTGCCGACCCGCGCCGCCGCGCCGCCCGGGTGGCCGCGGCTCGCATCGGGGTGCGCATTCACCTCGGCGCCTACGTCGCGATGGCCATCGTCGTGCTCACCATCTGGGCCGCGGTCGCCGTGACGACCGACGCCTCTTACTTCTGGCCGATATGGCCCATCCTCGGTGGAGCGATCGGCCTTATCAGCCACGCCTTGGCGGTCCGGCCGGCAACTCGTTCCTTGTAAAAGTCATTGGTAATAACCATCTTTGGAAGGAGTAGCAATGTCAAAGCAGCGGCATGACGGGACAGGGTGGGCCGTGGTTACCGGCGCGAGTTCCGGGCTGGGCGCAATCTTCGCCGACCAGCTGGCGCAGCGGGGTTTGTCGTTGGTGCTGGCCGGGCGGGATCATGCTCGGCTAAGCGCGGTGGCGCAGCGGGTTGGTCAGATCGCCCCGGATGTTGATGTTGAACTGGTCGTCGGTGACCTTGGCGCCGACGCCGGCGTCGACGCCCTGGTGGCCCGCCTGGACGGGCGGGTGATCGACGTGCTGGTCAACAACGCCGGGTTCGGCACCTACGGCCCGTTCGTCGAAATCGACGCCGAGCGCGAGCACGAGCTGCTCGCGGTCAACGTTGACGCGCTGGTGCGTCTCACTCACGCGGTGCTGCCGGGCATGCTGGCCCGTGGTCGCGGCGGCATTCTGAATGTAGCCTCCACCATCGCGTTTCAGCCCGGCCCGTATCAGGCCACCTATGGCGCCTCGAAGGCGTTCGTGCTCTCGCTCAGCCAAGCCTTGTGGGCAGAGACCCGCGGCTCGGGGGTCACCGTGACGGCGTTGTGCCCAGGGCCCACCCGCACCGGATTCGTCGATGCGCTCGGATCCGATGTCTCGCACACCGCGGTCTATCGACACCTCGCCGCACCCGAACCCGTCGTGGCCGCCGGGCTGCGCGCCCTGGATCGGGGCCATGCCGTGGTCGTTCCCGGGTGGCGCAATCGGGTGACGTCCACGGGCGGACGACTGACCCCCGGTTGGCTCTCGGCGCTCGTCACTGGGCGGATGCTGCGGCCCGCTGAGGTCTCGTGAGCGACATGACAGGCAAGATGTTCTCGTTCGAGATCAACCGAACCACAAGCGCACCGACCGCGACGCTGTTCCGCCTTGAGACCGACGGCGCCCACTGGTCCGAATGGGCGAAACCACTTATTGTCCAGTCGAACTGGGAGCAGGAAGGCGATCCGGTGCCCGCCGGCGTCGGCGCCGTCCGCAAGGTGGGGATGTGGCCGATGCTCATGCGGGAGAAAACCGTCGCGTACGAACAAGACCGCCGCCACGTCTACGCGCAGATTGGTCCACCCCTTCCCGCCAAGGACTACCACGCGGAACTGCTCTTAACCCCCAATGCGGCCGGAGGGACCGATCTGCGCTGGACAGGTTCATTCACCGAAGGGCTGCCCGGCACGGGCCCCGTGATGCTCATTTTCCTGCGCGGCGTGGTCCAGTTCCTGTCCCGACGCCTCGTTAAAGCCGCCGAACGCCACTGACCAACCCGGCTCCTGAAACAACAAGGGTCTGCGGTAACTGAAGGGGCCGATATGCCCTACGGGAAGTGCACTAATGGTTAACACTGACAGTGGACGCGTTTCGTGACCGAAGGAGCAGGACAGAAATGACCGAAGGCGACCCCGCGGTGGTTCGGCACCGAAGCGGAGTACTGGTTTCCACGCTGCCACAGGCTTTTCAGGAGACTGCAGCCTTGCAGCCGGACTCAGTGGCCATCCGGACGGTCGGAGACGAAGTGGTCATCACGTGGCGCCAGTACGCCGATCGGGTGCGGAAGATCGCCACCGGGCTGGCGGCGCTGGGTGTCGAACATGGCCACACGGTCGGTCTCATGCTGCGCAATCGTCCGGAGTTCCACTTGGCGGACACCGCCGTCATGCACCTCGGCGCGATCCCGTTCTCGATTTACAACACCTCGGCGCCAGACCAGATCCGCTACTTGTTCACCAATGCCGAGAACAAGATCGTATTCACCGAAAAAGATTTTCTGCCCGCTGTCAAGGCGGCCGGGGCGGACCTCGCTCATGTGATTGTCGTCGATGCCGACGTCGACGGCTGCCTGACCCTCGAAGACCTCGAATCTTTGGGAACCAAAGCTGATTTCGATTTTGATTCGGTGTGGCAGGCGGTACGGCCAGACGACGTCGTGACGCTTATCTACACCTCGGGAACCACCGGCCCGCCCAAGGGCGTCGAGCTTACCCACGCCAATGTGATGGCCGAGTTCTCGGCAATCGTCGATCTCGTTGGCATGCAGCCGACCGATCGGATCACCTCATACCTGCCGCACGCGCACGTCGCCGACCGGGTGTCCGGCCACTACGCCAACATGGTCCTGGGCGTGCAGGTGACCGACGTCGCCGACCCCAGGGCGATCGCGGAGGCGCTGCCCGATGCTCACCCCACGGTGTGGCTAGGGGTGCCCCGGGTGTGGCACAAGATCAAAGCCGGGATCGAAACGAAGCTTGGCACCGAGGCGAACGGAATCAGGCGGCGGTTGGCGCTGTGGGCGGTCGACACCGGCATCCAGGCCGCCCGCTTGACATTGGCCGGCAAGTCCCTGCCCCCAACACTTGCCGTCCGCCGTAAGATCGCCGACCGCCTGGTGCTGGCTAAGGTACGCCACGCGCTCGGCCTGGACCAGGTGCGATGGGCCGTAATCGGTGCTGCACCGAGTCCGGTCGAAACGATCGAATTCGTTTGGGGCCTGGGTATTCCCGTCTACGAAGTGTGGGGATTATCGGAGTGTGGGGGCGGCGCGACGTCCAACCGACCCGGCGCGAACAAGGTCGGTTCGGTCGGGCAGGCGCTGCCCGGCGTCGAGATCTCCGTGGCCGACGACGGCGAACTGCTGATACGCGGGCCGGTCGTGATGCGAGGCTACCGGCATCAGCCGGAGAAGACCGCCGAAGCGATCGACGCCGATGGCTGGTTGCACAGCGGTGACATCGGCACCATCGACGCGCAAGGTTTCGTCACGATCGTCGACCGCAAGAAAGAGCTGCTCGTCAACGAAGCCGGAAAGAACCTCTCCCCCACCAACATCGAGATGGCGATCCAGGCCACGTCCGCGTTGATCGACCAAGTGGTGGCCTTCGGTGACGCCAGGCCGTACATAACGGCACTCGTCGTCCTCGAGCGCGATGCCGCCGCCGCGCAGGCCGCCGCGCTCGGCATGGCCGACCCGTCGGCGGCCGCCTTCGCGCAACGTCGCGAGGCCAGGGAAATGCTTGCCGCCGCTGTCCTCGAGGGAAACTCCAAACTTTCCCGCGTCGAGCAGATCAAGCGGTTCCTCATCGTCGGCACCCCGTGGGAGCCAGGCGGAGACGAGCTCACCCCAACGATGAAACTCAAGCGCAGGCCTATCGCCGAGAAGTATTCCGCGGAGATCGACAAGCTCTACGCCGCGACGCCCGGGCCGGACGTCATCAACTTGTCTGACTGACTCTCGAATCCGAGCAGCAGAGCGAGGCTTTCCGATGATCAAGGTCACGTCGTCCATCCCGATCGCCGTGTGGCGGAAGATCGCCATGGCTACCTGGCGTCGCGGGAAAGACCACCCAAGGTTCGGCTATGACTTGGGACGCACGCCCGAGGCTGATAGACGCCTGGCACATGGCCGTTGAAGTGTCGGCTCACCCCGGCTTTGCCGGCAGTGAAGATGACGCCTTCGGCTTCGAGTTGTTCGCGCAGCCCTGCGGGCAGTTTGCCAATTTCGGACCAGCGACGAAGGAAGCCAAACACAGCCAGACCGTAGCTTGAGGTGCTGCCAGCACGCAGTCGTTTGCCAGAGAGGTTTACTGCACTGTCACGTTCGCTGTGTACGTGCACACCGGTTTGGTGTTCTTGCCTACGAAGCTGGCATAGGAGGTGGTAATCGTCGTCGTCCCGGGTTTCAGAGCCGTGAATGTCCAAACCTCGGTGCCAGGTGCGCCCAGCGCGTCAGTGCTGGGTTGCAGGAACTCGTGACTGATTTGCTTCACGGTCGATGAATCACCGATCTTGGTATCAGCCGTCCACCGGTACGGGGTGGAGTAATTCGAGCCCAACTTCACTACCAGTGTGTTGCCGACGGCCAGTGTGATGTTCTGCGTGATGACGCTCTGCTTCAGAACATCATCCATGGGGACCTGGAGGGTTTTCGTCGATGGTGCGTCCCGGGACTCGAAATGACAGCCCAACACCGTCGATGAAACGAGCCCGGCGACTGCCATTAGCAGTCTGATCTTCACGAGAATCCCCCTTCGATTCCGCTCCGGAACCTAATATTCCAGGTCGGCATCCGGGCCGGAGGTGAGAACCGAAGGCAATGTTCGCTGTTGCTGTACTGACTGTCGTGGCGTTAGGTGTACCCGGAGCGGCCGCGGCCATCCTGGGGTCGGTAATGACGGCAAGTGAGTTCATCGTCACAGTGCTGCCGCTAGCGGGCCGCCTGTAGCTGGCCGCTTCGGGCCGGCGTTTACTGAAGGTCGGGTAGCTTCTGTGCGTGTTTGGCATCAGCAGTGGCCGGCGCCGTGGCCAGATCCCTTTGTGTCACATGCCGTCTTAAAAATTGATATCGGATGTGCCACTGCTTTTGAGATTCACATGGCGACCCTCGGACGGCGCTCACGTGATGCGTATGGCTACTGGGCAAAACGGCTGACCACGATCACCACCCAAACCCCACGCCGCGCAAGTCGAGCAGGTCCGGCAGGATGGGCTGGTGTTTGGGCTCGTCGTCATCGTTGCGCTCGTTTCCACCGTCATCGTGGGAACGGTGCTGGGCCGGCGCTATCGCGTCGGTCCCCCAGTGCTGCTCATCCTGCTCGGCGCTTTGCTGGGTCTGATCCCTCGCTTCGGCGGCGTTCGGATCAATGGCGAGATCGTGCTGCTGCTGTTCCTGCCGGCGATCCTCTACTGGGAGAGCCTGAACACGAGCTTTCGCGAGCTCCGCAAGAACCTGCGTGTCATCGTGTTTCTCAGTGTCGCCCTGGTGATTGCCACCGCGGTAGCGGTGTCGTGGACGGCACGAGCGCTGGGCATGGAACCACACGCGGCCGCCGTCCTCGGTGCCGTGCTCTCCCCCACCGACGCGGCCGCCGTGGCCGGCCTCGCGAAACAGTTGCCGCGACGATCTCTCACCGTGCTGCGCGCCGAGAGCATCATCAACGACGGCACCGCGCTGGTCCTGTTCGCCGTGACCGTCCACGTCGCGATTGGCGGAGCCGCGATCGGCCCGGCCGATTTGGTCGCCCGATTTATCGGCTCCTACCTCGGCGGTATCGCCGCCGGGCTGCTGGTCGGCGGATTGGTCACGCTGCTGCGCAAAAGAATCGACGCGCCACAGGAGGAAGGGGCCTTGAGCCTACTGACGCCGTTCGCGGCGTTCTTGCTAGCCCAAACGATGGACTGCAGCGGTGTGGTCGCGGTCATGGTGTCGGCTCTGGTGCTCGCCTACTCCGGGCCGGTGGTGATCCGGGCTCGTTCCCGCCTACAGTCCTATGCATTCTGGGACATTGCGACATTCCTGATTAACGGCTCGTTGTGGGTGTTTGTCGGCGTCCAGATCCCGGGCGCGCTGCGCGGTATATCCAACGTCGACGGCGGACTTCGCCACGCCGCATTTATTGCTCTCGCCGTCACCGGCGTCATCGTCGTATCTCGGATTTTCTGGGGAGAAATCACCACCGTGTTGCTTCATGTCATTGACCGTCGCGAGGTGCAGCGCACCCGTCGCGTCGACTGGCGAGTGCGCTTCGTCACCGCCTGGGCAGGATTCCGCGGTGCCGTGTCGCTTGCGGCGGCGCTGGCCGTCCCGATGACGACGCTCAGCGGCGCGCCATTCCCAGACCGCAACCTGATCATCTTTATCGTGACCTTCGTCATTCTGGTGACCGTCCTGGTCCAAGGGAGCACGCTGCCCGCAGTCGTTCGCTGGGCCCGGATGCCCGACGATGTGGCCCACGCTGAGGAATTGCAATTGGCCCGCAGTCGGGGTATTCAAGCCGCTCTGGATGCATTGCCAGTGGTCGCCAGCGAAGTCGGTGTCAGCGAGGAGCTGCTGCGCCGTATCCGAAAAGAGTACGAAGAACGCGCCGCGCTCGTCCTGGCCACCGACGACGGTTCGGGAACCAGCGACCCGGCCGAGCGCAGGGATCTGATTCGGCGGGTGCGCCTTGGTGTCCTCGAACACAAGCGCCGGGAAATCACCGCACTTCGAAACCAAAATCTCATCGACGACATCGTGCTGCGCGAGTTGCAAGCCGAGCTGGATCTAGAGGAAGTGCAACTTCTCGACCCTGCCGACAGCGATTAACGAGCCGCGCTGCGCTGCAGCGCTGGTTCGGGCCCGAGTCCAGCGGATAGCAGCGCCAGGGACCAGACTGGCTACATGGTTTCGACGAATCCCGGTGAACCTGTCCGCAGCGCTCAAAAAATCGTCGACGTCTTGACAGCGCAGGGCGTCGAGTACATCTTCGGCGTGCCCGGCGCGAAGGTCGACGCCGTCTACGACGCCCTGGTCGACTCCGGCCCGCAGCTGGTGGTGTGCCGCCACGAACAAAACGCGGCGTTCATGGCCGGGGCGATCGGTCGCCTGACCGGTACCCCGGGTGTGGTGCTGGTGACTTCTGGCCCCGGCACGACCAATCTGGCCACCGGCCTGCTCACGGCCAACACCGAACAAGATCCGGTGGTCGCGCTGTGTGGCGCGGTGCGCCGGGAAGACCGGCTCAAGCGCACCCATCAGTCGATGGACGCCGCCGCGGTGCTCAAGACGGTCACCAAGTTCACCGGCGAAGTCAACGACCCCGGCAACGTCGCCGAGGCCACCATCGGCGCATTCCGCGCCGCGGTCAGCGAGCCGCGCGGTGCGGCCGCTGTCGTACTGCCCGCCGACGTCCTGGCCGCACCCACCACGGCGGGTATCGCGGCCCGAATGCCGATCCCGCCGTTGGCGGCGGCCCCGCCGACGACAATCGGTAAGGCAACTGAGCTGATCCGCGCCGCGCGCCGCCCGGCGCTGCTGATCGGGATCCGCGGCGCCGACCCGGACAGCTGCCAGGCGCTGCGCACCCTGGTCGCCGCAACGGGGCTACCCGTCGTGGAAACCTTCCAGGCCGCCGGCGTGATACCCCGGGCGCTGGAGGACTACTTCTTAGGCCGGGTGGGCCTGTTCCGCAACCAGCCCGGCGACGTCATCGTCGCTCAGGCCGACGTCTTGATCGCCGTCGGATACGACGCCGTCGAATACGACCCGGTGCTATGGAACCACGACATCAGCCGCACCGTCGTGCACATCGACTCCGTTCCGGCCGACATCGACAACAACTATCAGCCGACCCTGGAGCTGCTCGGCAACATCGCGGCCACCCTCACCGCCTTGACCGACAACCTGGCTGGCCTCACTCTTACGAACGACTACCAGGCCGAGATCGACAAGCAGCGAAAAGCGCTGGCCGATATAGATATCGCCGCGCTTAATCACACACCGGATGGCCCCGGGCTTGACCCGGCCGCTGTCGTGCTGCGGCTGCGTGAGGAAATCGACGACGATGCCACCATCACCTGCGACATCGGCTCGGTCTACATTTACATGGCACGCCACTTCCGCGTCTACGAGCCCAGACGGCTGTTGTTTTCCAACGGACAACAAACCCTGGGCGTCGCCCTACCTTGGGCGATGGCCGCCTGCCTGGTGCGACCCGGTACTCCCGTCGTGTCCGTCTCCGGAGACGGTGGATTCCTGTTCTCCGCCCAAGAACTCGAGACCGCGACCCGTTTGGGCCTGACGTTCACCCACATCATCCTGCGCGACAACAGCTACGACATGGTGGGCTTCCAAGAAGTGCTCAAGTACGGTCGCAAATCCGGCGTGGAACTCGGTGACTACGACATCGTCTCCTACGCAGCAGCTTTCGGCGCACGTGGTTACCGGGTGAAGACCTTAGACGATTTCAGGACCACCCTGCGCCAAGCGCTGGCCGAGGATGGTCCCTCCCTGATCGATGTTCCGGTGGACTACAGCCGCAACATCGACCTCGCCACGCAGTTGCACGAAGACTCCTTCGAATAAAGCGTGGAAGGCAACACCGCCATGGACAATGCAACCGGCGCATATGAACGCTTCAGAAATTGGGCTGCAACGCTTTTCGCGCATCAACACATCGCGGCCGGCCACGACGCCGAGGTGTATCAGTTTTCGACGATCAGCGCTCTGCTCGAAGGCGTCTACGACGGCGACGTCACCGTCGCCGACATCCTGCGTCACGGCGACTTCGGCTTGGGCACCTTCAACCACCTCGACGGCGAGATGGTCATCCTCGACGGCGTTTGCTACCGGTTGCGCGCCGACGGAACCGCCAGCCGGGCAGCGCCAACCGATCGCACCCCATTCGCAGCGGTGACCCGATTCCACAGCGACTCCGAGATCACGATCCAAACCCGGACCGACCGGGCGGAGGTGATCGACGCGATCGACCGCCAGATCGAAAGCGCCAACCTGATCTACGCGATCCGGGTCACCGGGCACTTCTCCGAACTGCACACCCGTACGGTGATGGCGCAGAAACCGCCCTATCCACCATTGACACAAGCGACCGAAGAGCAGGCCGAAGCCGTATTCACCGACGTGTCCGGGGTCCTAGTCGGCTTCCGCACACCCGAATTCCAGCAAGGCATCTCCGTCGCCGGATACCATCTGCACTTCCTCAACAGTGACCGCACCGGCGGGGGCCATGTCCTTGACTTCACCCTCGAGCACGGACAGGTCGCGGTCAGCTGCGCTTCACAGTTGCATCTGAGCCTGCCTACTTCCGGCGAGTTCCTCGGTGCGCAGCTGTCCGGCGCCGACCTAGCCGAGCGGATCAGCAAAGCCGAAGGCCCCAAAGCCGATAAGTAGGCCCGCCCAGTCGCGCCGTCCGCGGCGAGGGGGCGTTCACTGTGCCCGCCTCCGCGCGACAACGCCCACTGACATAGCCGGTTAGCTGAAGAGGTTGCCACACGCGACCCCAGTGGTGACATGACCGCTGTTTGCGCGGTCGGCGGAATTCATGGACTGTTCAGGCACGCGTCGGTTCCACATCGTTGACTGCACACGCGCACCGCGTGTTCTCACATATATGCGCGTTGTACAGGTCGCCAACTTCTATGGCCCTCGCTCCGGCGGCCTTCGCACCGCGGTGGACCGGCTAGGCGCGGAATACTGCGCCAGCGGCCATGAGGTGTTTTTAATCGTCCCCGGCCCGCGAACCGAGCGAACCCAGCTGCGCACGGGTGTGGTACGAATCACTTTGCCCGCCAGATTGATTCCTTTCACTGGCGGCTACCGCGCGGTGATGCCGGGACCCGTTAAGGCGCTGCTGGAAGCGCTGAAACCCGACGCCTTGGAGGTCTCAGATCGACTCACCCTGCGGTCATTGGGACCGTGGGGCCGCGAATACGGCGCCAGGACGGTGATGATCTCCCATGAGCGCTTGGATCGCCTTGTGGGCCAAGTGCTTCCGGGGCGGCCCGCGCGAAAGTTCGCTGATCTGGCCAACGCGCGCACCGCCGCCAACTACGACACCGTGGTATGCACCACCGCATTCGCGCGCGAAGAATTTGACCGCATCGGCGCGACGAACACCGTCACCGTCCCACTGGGAGTGGACCTGCACACCTTTCACCCGCGCCGGCACTCCGCCCTGGTGCGGCGGCGCTGGGCCACCCCGGATCAGATCCTGCTGGTCCACTGTGGCCGGCTGTCGGTGGAAAAGCGCGCCGACCGCAGCATCGACGCGGTCGCCGCGTTATGTGATGCCGGAGTAGACGCCCGACTGGTCGTGGTGGGCGAGGGCCCGTTGCGGGCCAGACTGGAACGACAGGCCACCCGGCTGCCGATCGACTTCACGGGTTTCATCTCCAATCGGCACACCGTGGCCGGGTTGCTGGCCTCGGCCGATGTCACGCTGGCACCCGGGCCGCATGAGACATTCGGGCTGGCCGCGCTGGAATCGCTGGCATGTGGGACACCGGCCGTGGTGTCGCGCACGTCGGCGCTGACCGAGATCATCACCCCGGACAGCGGCGCCTTGGCCGACAACGACCCGGAGGCCATCGCCAAAGCGGTCAACGTGTTAGTCAGCCGACCCGAATACCACCGCCGCACCGGTGCGAGGCGCCGCGCGGAGAACTTCACCTGGCAACGGGCAGCGGCCGGCATGCTGGCTACGTTAGGGACCCCGGCCATGGGCGACGAGCGCGGCGATTCCGAACACACCGCATAGGGCCCACAGCCTGCAGCACGGACCGACCGCCGCGAGACATCGACTTGCTGTTGCGCTGAACAATCCATTCGACGTCGGTGACCACTGCTAGCCGTTCCCAGCCAAGGAAATGACTGAAGCCCAACTTCGTATCGTTCCAGACGGCAGCGCGATCGAATCGGGCAAAATCCGAAGCGATCTCGTAGTAGATCCGCAATTTGCCGTGGCGAGTCAGCCTTTCATTGATGTCCGGTATCAGAATCGTTTAATCAGCCTTCGTCACGTGCCCATGGCGCGCGAACGCTACGGCGGTGTCGGGGAAATCCATCAGGAGCTCGATCGAAATATCCTCCGCAACGAGACTGATCCACCTGAGTGCCGAAGTGTGTCGAAGAGGATTATGGCCCCCAAATGAGGAGATCCTCCATCCCGTTGTTCATCGTGACGGTGGTCGGCGCTGGACCCGTGACGTCGAAGTGGATTTTGCCGGTCGATTCTGCGCCTTGCGGGATGGTGGCCCCGCTAATGTTCGTCGGGCTAACGACGTACCACAGCACCCGATAGGCGGCTTGGTTGGGGGCGACGGCGTTGAACTGCGAAATGCCCGGGGTGACGCTGCCCTGGATTGCCCTGACGGTGGCGGTGGCTTCCCACAGTTTGCCGACTGGCGTGTAACCCGACATCACGTCGGTGCTCGGTTGGAGCTCGCTAACCGTCCAGGCAAGGACAACTTGGCCGACGCTGTCGGTCATCGTCAGCTCGCTACCGAGTTTGCCGACGATGGGATAAGCGGCTGATGCAGTCGGTACGCTGGTGAAACCGATCATTGCCATGACCACGGCTGCTACCGCCGTCATTATCATTGTGGTGATCCTCATTGGTGTTCTCCCTACTCGTTTGAGCGACGAAACTATTTGCCGTCAACCGACGCCGGAGGTTTGATTGTGCTTGTTCCAGTCTATTCCCGATAGAGCCATTCGACCCTAATGATCAAGCGACCTACGTAGACCAAATGGTCACCCAACATCTGCAGTCCCGTGAACCTCTGAGAGGAATTGTTGGGGCAGCCCACTCGGGGTGGCGGAGCCAATCGAGAGCGCGTCGTACTCGAGGCTAAGGCGCTTGCCGGCGAAAGATGTTGCTGATGATGCGATGGCATCAATAGTTTCGGGGCAGTGCTGCGACCAGAGCTTCGACTTGTGCGCGCGTGAGTGTGGTGATGCTTCCGTCCGGTAGTCCGAGGATGCGGTCGATGGCGAGCCCGTGGAGTCTGAATCTGGTTGTCAGAACATCGATTGCCCGCTCCCGGGCGGACTCGTCGGTGGCCTGCAACACATCCACGATGTTCGAGTTCGTGCGTGCGGCAAGGCCATAAATCATGTCGGCGACGCCTTCAGGGTCGAACGTCTCGAAGACGCCGTCTGCGACCCCGTCCGATATCAGCCGCGTCAGCAGAGGCCGGAACAGCGCTTCCTCGACGGTGAGGATTCGTCCGTACAGATGGGCATTGTCTGGGCGCAGCAACGACACCATAGCGGCCAGCTGCTCCGGTCCGCCCATCGTCATGTTGACGTCAAAACCGGCCTGTAACACCGTGTTTAGCCGAGCCAGCGCGTCACCACCGCACGCGGCGACGGCGTCCTCGACACCGGCGAATGCTTGGCGGGCGCTGCGCTCGGCCAACGTTGCTATCAACGCATCTTTGGACGGAAACCAATGGTAGAAGGCGCCTTTGGAGACCCCGGCGTCGGCGATCAGATCGTTCAAGCTGACATTGTCATAACCGTGGCGCAGGAATAGCCCCGATGCCCGATCAAGCAGTTCCGCTCTGCGAATATCGGGATGCTTAATTACCCGCGGCATGCGGGCGATCCTCGATTGCGCCCGCCACGGCTTTTGGCGTGCCGGGTTCCGGCTTCCAGCCGACATAAGTCAGGTACAGCCCGGCCGAGGCGAGGCAGATGAACAACACCCATATCACCGCGGTCGCACCCGAGCTGTAGATGGCGTTGCCGGCGGCGTCGTAGGCCAGGGGCACGGTCAGCAGCAGCACTCCGCGTATCGCGAGAAACCAGCCCACGACAGACACGATGATTGCCGCGGGGCTGCGCCAGTACTGGTGAAATGCGATGATGATCATGCCGAACATCAACAGAATGGCGCCAAACAGCCACGGCCACATAGGGTTTGCCTTGAATTCGGTAAATAGTGTTTGCATGTATGAGCCGCGCACCGCAACCGTGGTAGGCACGATTGTGAAGAACGGGCCCAACGCGCGGGCGAACATGCGGGTGCGGATCTGCGACTGTTCTGATGTGCTCATTGTTTTACCTCCATTCTCGCCAGGGAGTGTACACCGACCAGTGGTCGGTTTACCAGACCGGCAGTCGATAACGACCGTGCAGCTAGGCTCGCAGCGGACAAGGAGGTGAACCCGTGGAAGCACGCGATCAGGTATTGATCAGCGCCACCCAGCTGGCCGCCCTTATCGAGGCCGGCGATGCGGTGACCACACTGGACGTGCGTTGGCGGGTCGATGATCCTGATGGACGTGCGGCCTACCTGCAGGGCCACATACCGGGCGCGGTGTATGTGTCACTTGAGGATGAACTCAGCGATCACACGATCGCCGGCCGTGGCCGTCACCCGCTGCCGTCGGGGCGCAGCCTGGAGGCTGCCGCACGCCGATGGGGGATCCGGCAGGACGTGTTGGTCGTGGTGTATGACGACTGGAATCGAGCCGGTTCTGCGCGAGCGTGGTGGGTGCTCACCGCGGCCGGGCTTGAGAACGTTCGCATTCTGGACGGCGGCTTGTCTGCGTGGCGGTCAGCCGGACGCAGCCTTGAGGCCGGCCCGATTAACCCGCAACCCGGGAATGTGACTGTGCCCCACGGTGATTTGTATTCCGGAAGTCGACCTACGTTGACGGCGGAGCAAACTGGCGCAGGCGCCGTGACGCTACTCGATGCGCGTGCGCCGGAGCGCTTCCGCGGCGACGTTGAACCTCTCGACCCTGTCGCCGGTCACATCCCCGGCGCAAAGAACCTTCCGAGTGGCGCGGTCCTGGCGGCCGACGGCACATTCCTCGGGGATTACGCGCTATCTCAACTGTTGTCCGACTGCGGCATCGGTCGCCACAGCGATGTGGGTGTCTACTGCGGCTCGGGCGTCACCGCCACTGTCACGATCGCGGCGCTCGCTGCGATGGGCCGTCAAGCAGCGTTGTATCCAGGGTCATGGTCTGAGTGGAGTTCGGATCCGGCCCGCGCCGTCGGCCGCGGTCCCGAATAGTTCAGTCAGACGCCTCGGCTGGACACGCAAAAGATCACGAGGGTTTGGCAGGCTTGTACTTCGGGCAGTAAGCCGCGATGCCAGCGCTGACGAAAAACTGGGCTTGCTCCTGGCTCACCTGGTGATCCGTCATCTGTTTCACCTCATCGGTCGTGGTCAAGCCCGACTCGAGATCTTGGCACATCACATGCGCCATGTTCACGACATGGGACGGCGTACCGAGGTTGACGCCGTGCGCCGTCAGTAAGTCGTAGAAGTCGGTGTCCGTCTGGTCGGCGTGCGCGACGGCTGTGGGCACCAACATGGCCGCCAGCAGCACGCCGAACGTGCACGCAGATAACTTCTTGGTCAATTTGCCGATCATTGACATAGCCTCACACAAAGGTCGGATCCCCGCGAGGGTCCGAAGTAACACATCGGAAGGGTCCAAAGGAAATTGCCAATTGCACGTGAGCGGGCGGTGGATAATAGACAAACAATAGATGGCCGATAACCCAACACTGGGTGTCCAACGGCCCACAAATGGTAGACCGGCGAAAGCCGCCTTCGGCGGGGAGGCGCATCAATCTGTCAAGATCCGACCCAGACGCCGGCCCAGCTGTGCCAGAAAACCCCCGGTCAACCGAGCGGCGTTGTCCGCCAGGATCTGCTGGTAAAAGACGTCGAACGGGAATACCGACAGTCCGTCCGAAATGCCACGGATACCCGGGAACGGGATCCCGTGTGTATCGGCGACTACCTGCGCCGCCGTTGTCGCTTTGTCTGTCACCTCGAAGGCCGGCGTGGGTACGACCCCTGGGCTTCGGTCGATCGTGGACGCCGAAGGCTCGCTCCCGTAATGGACTAGCTAATGTCATGACATGACCTGATTTTCGCGTAACCGAAATTCAGATGAATATTCGTTATCGTTTTTTGTTTTGCGATTTCTTCACGTTTTCAGCTACTGACTAGTCCGCTTTAGTCGGGTTAGCTCATCCTGGCCTAGCCAAGTGCGGCCAGCAGCGGCGCGAATGCCGTCGACAGTTGCCCGCAAAGAACTTAGATTCATGCTGATATTTTGTGGCTCAACCTGCCCCCTGACCTCACCTCGTCACCGCCCCGCTCTTGGTCTTGGGGGCCGAAGATGACAAGTGGGATTAGTCAGGGTGCCCGCCTTCGAGCGACAATCTGCGGGTGGTGTGCGGTGCATGAGCCGTAGGAGATGAGAAGTCCATCGCGTTGTCGCTTGGAGGCGGGCAGAAAGCGTCAGACGCCGGCCCAGCTCTGCAGGAGAGCCGCGGTTACCCGGGCGGCGTTGTCCGCCGCGATCTGTTTGTAGACGAAGAACTCGAACGGGAAACCCGGCAGGTGCAACGGATCACCGGCCCCATCTGAAATCCCGCGGATACCCAGGAACGGGACGCCATGGGCATCGGCGACAGCCTGCGCGGCTGCGGTCTCCATGTCCGTCGCATCAAAGGCTGGGCTCGACGTCGATGCGATATGCAGGTTGCTGATCAGAGCGTTTTTCAGCCAGGGCCCCGCTGCCTGGAAGAAGTTGCCGGTGTACAGAAGTGAGCGATCGGGTGCGCTGCAGGGCTGGCAACCAAAAACGTCGCCGCCGTTGGGGATGCAGGGGAATGCCTGGCCGTTGTTGTTGTCGAGGCTGGCGCCATCGCCGCCGACGAACACGCGCGGCTGGCGCTTCAGATCGATCAGCTTGATGGTGGGGGCGCTCTTACACAGACAGATGGGATTGCCGAGGTAATTGACGTTTTCCAGGGCAACAGTAAGTGTCTGCGCCGTGGCCAGCATGCCGGGATCGACCGGGTGAAATGTTGTGCCGTTGTCGAGGGTCCAGCGGGCTGGTACGGCCACATCTGCGATGCTGGTGCGCCCGGCACCACCGGCGACGCCCGAGAACACTACTGCCCCAACGGCGATGGATGACGCGCGTGTGAAGCGGGCGAACGCGGTCTCGGTGGTGTCAGTAGCGTTCACCAGGCCGATGCCGGTCATCGCAACAATCACCTTCTTGCCACTAATGAAGCCGAGGTAGAAATGCCGGCGGTCGGCCACCACCACCGGGTTGGGGTCGAGGGTGGTGTGGGACAGAATCGCGTCGGCTTCGGCCGGAAAGGCGGAGAGGACCAGCGTGCGCTGTTCGCATGAATCCAACGTCACGTTTGGCACGTTCTCGGGTTCGGCGGCGGACACACCAGCACCCACCGACAATGCAACCGCCACGACGAGGGCGACCCGAAAAGATTTGGGCACGCTCCCCCTGGTCTTCTGTCGGTCATGGATGCCGAGACTCGCTGCCTTATGGACATGGCTGATGTGATGGGTCGACCTCGATCTTCGCGTAAACGATAGCCAGGTGAATATTGTTGAGCGATTTCTTGGCGTTGTTCAACTGCGACGCGGCCGCTTTGGGCGACTTGGCTAATTCCGGTCTCTTTAGGTGTGGCCAGACGCTAGTCTCAGCGGCGTTCTAACTCGCCCACAGGACGCGCTTGCCCACAAAGGAGTCAGGCTCATGCTCGACGTGATCGAAAAGGGGCCTTGCCGCGAATCTCATAAAACGCCGGTGCTATTCGTCCACGGTGCCTGGCATGGCGCGTGGTGCTGGGACGAGCATTTCCTAGACTTCTTCGCGGAGCAGGGCTATCGGTCGCTGGCTGTGAGCCTTCGCGGTCATGACATGATGCTCGAGCCTGAATGGGCCACCGTGGCCGAACGAATCCTCGCGTGGCTCGAAATCTGCGACCCCGCAACGTGACTGAGCTTCTCCAGAGCTAGCCACTCCGTTCCGCGCTGCACGGCAGCCGTTTGATGCCATGGAAAAACGATGAGCGCAGCCGGTCAGGCGGTCCCGTGACCGCAAGCCCGGGCACCTTCGCGTACAACTCTTCAAGCATTACGCGCAGTTCGAGGCGCGCCAGCTGGGCCCCGAGACAGAAATGCACTCCCCCGCCCCCGAATGCGGCGTGACCGGCGTCCGGGCGGGTCACGTCGAACTGGTCGGCCCGCTCGAACACCTGCTCGTCGCGGTTGGCGGAAAGATAGTGCATGAGCACCCAGTCGCCGGCCGGAATCTGTTGCCCGCGGATCTCGACGTCACGGGTGACGGTGCGCCGAAAGTGCATCACCGGGGTGGCCCAGCGCAGCAGTTCCTCCACCGCGCGCTTGATCGCGGCGGGGTCGCGGGCGAGCAGGGCTTGTTGGTCGGGGTGTTCGGACAGCGCCAAGATGCCGTGGCTGAGCGTATTGCGGGTGGTTTCGTTGCCGGCGATCGCCAGCAGCAAGAAGAACTCGTTGAGCTGGTCGCGGTTGAGCTTTTCGCCGTCGACCTCGGCGGCTAACAACGCCGACAAGATGTCGTCGGTGAGGCCGTGCTTGCGCCGGTGTGCCACCAGTTCGCCGCAGTAGGCGAACATTTCAGCAGCGGCCTGTCCAAGAGCTTGCGGAGTGGGAGCGTAATCGGGATCTTCGATGCCTAAGCTTCCGATGGCGTTACTCCATCGGAAAACGTCCATGCGGTCCTCGGGCGGCACCCCGAGCACGTCGGCGATGACCTGTAGTGACATCTCCGCGGAAATGTCTGATACCGCATCGAATTCGCCCTTGGCGGTGATGTCGGCGACGATGTCGCGGGCGACCTGGCGCATTCGCGGTTCCAGGCGCTGCACATTGCGGACGGTGAAGCCCTGGTTGATCAGCTTGCGGTAGTGAACATGACGGGGCGGGTCGATGCCAGGCAGCAGCGCCGAGTTGGGCCCCGCCTCGGCCTCGACCAGGGTGTTGCCCTTGCTGCTGGTGAAGGTCTCGGTGTCGCGGCTGACCAATCGCACGTCGGCGTGCTTGGTCAATAGCCACGCTCTAGGCAGCCCGGGTAGCTGCACCGGATGCACCGGTGAGGTGGCCCGCAGCCGGGTCAACGCGTCGAACGGGGCGCCGGTGACAAAGGTGTCGGGGTTCAGCACGGCCGCGGCATCGCGGTCTGCCGTACTGTCTTGGTTCTCGACGACCAGGGAACCCACCAGTGTTGGCTTTGGAATGTTCATCGGTCCGCTGATCCTTCCTGCAAGGATGCCTTGATCCCTGCAACGATCACGTCGAGTCCGGCGCGAAAGTGGTTGGCGGCCTGGCGTTTACCGCGTTGTGGGGGGCGTGACTCCTCCAGGCTTACCGAGCCCAGCAAATAGGTGTACAACACCGAGTGCGACGCGGCTGCAACGGCTTTCGTGAGTCCGGCTTCAGCAAGCAGGGAGCGGCTGAGCCGGTCGAGCCGACGGGCGGATTCGCCGCCGCTGCTGGTCTGCAGTATGCTCGCGACGCCCGGCACGGCGAGGATCACTTCGCGCGCAGCACAGTAGAGTTCGATGAGGCGGGTGTCCCACGGACCGGCCTCAGGAACCGGGATTTCAGTCAGTACGGACTCGGCGAGCAGATCCAGAGCGGCTTGCTTCCCGGGGACGTGGTAGTACACCGAGGGCACAGCGGCGCCGAGTTCGGCGGCCAGCTCACGCATCGTCACACTCTGCACACCGACGCGTCGGGCCAGGTTTTGCAAGGATGCCACCACCTGAGCGCGGTCGAGTTCGCCGTAGGCACGCCGGACCGCGGCCGTCATTGCGGCACCTCATTCCTCGCGGTCGCCAACGGCCCTATGTAAGATTCGAGCACTGTTAGAATCTACCCGATATCAATCTGCCGGAAACAACCAACCGGCCTCATGGAACGACCGGAAGACCTGGAAGACTGCGCAATGACAGGCCGGCTTGACGGCAAGGTCGCGATCATCACTGGCGCAAGCACCGGCCTGGGACCAGTGATGGGCTCGCTGTTCGTCGCAGAAGGCGCCAAGGTACTGCTGGCCGCGCGACGTGAAGACCTGGTCCGCGATGCCGCACACGCGGCAGGTCCCGGCGCCATCGCGATGCGCGCCGACGTGACCGACGAGAATGACGTCGCGGCCATGGTGGCGCGAGCGGTCGACGAGTTCGGCCATGTCGACATCTTGTGCAACAACGCCGCCGCGCCCGGACAGGACCGCTGGATCTGGGAGCAGACTCTGGACAACTGGAACGCCACGCTCGCCATCGACGTAACCGCGGCGATGCTGTGCACCCGCGAAGTGCTCAACCAGTCGATGTTGCAACGCCGCCGCGGAGTCATCCTGAACTTCTCGTCGACGGCGAGCTACGCCGGCATGGTCCGCAAGACTCACTACGTCGCCGCCAAAGCCTCGCTTCGGGCGTTCACCAAGTCCGTTGCGCTCGAGGTCGGTCCGTACGGCATCCGGTGCAATTGCATTGTGCCCGGCGCCATCGACACCGAGCTGTGGCGTAAATGGGTGCGACGCACCGCCGACGAGCAGGGGGTTGACTTCGCAGCCCAGCGCGCGAAGTATCTCAAAGGCGTTGCTTTACAGGATATTTCCTCACCTGAGGATGTCGCCAACCTGGCGTTGTTCCTGGCCAGCGACGAGAGCCGAACCATCACAGGGCAATCGATCCCCGTCGACGCCGGAGGATATATGCAGGGATGAGCATCGGTCGAGCAAAACTGTCGATAGCCACGCCCGTGGTGACCATGCTGCCCCAGACCAGCGGCGACTGGGAGAAGAATGCCTCCATCGAGGACCTGGCCCAGATCGCCGAAGCCGCAGACCGACTCGGCTACCACCACCTGACCTGCAGCGAGCACATTGCGCTGCCCGCAGCCGAGCAGGGCCGCCGCGGCACCCGCTACTGGGATCCGCTGGCCACGTTGGGCTACCTGGCTGCACGCACGCAACGAATACGGTTGGCCACCCACGTGCTGGTCCTCGCCTATCACCACCCGCTCGAGATCGCCAAGCGCTACGGCACCTTGGACAAAGTCAGCAACGGCAGGCTGATTCTCGGGGTCGGCGTCGGCAGTCTCAAAGAAGAGTTCGAGCTGATCGGCGCATCCTTCGACGACCGCGGACCGCGTGGCGATGACGCGCTGCGGGCGCTGCGCGCCTCGCTGTCAGTCCCCGAGCCTGCCTATCACGGTGAGTTCTATTCGTTCAGCGGCATGGTCGTCGACCCCTGCGCGGTCCAGGATCGCGTCCCCATCTGGATCGGTGGGCGCACGCTGCGATCGCTGCGCCGGGCCGCAACGCTGGCCGACGGCTGGGCCCCCTTCAACGTGAGCCTGCAGCAGGCCCGAGACTGGTTGGGCCGCTTCGAACTCCAGCCCGGATTCGAGGTCGTTCTGCCGCCCCCAGCGCGACTGGACCCGATTAACGACCCGCAACGCACCCGCGACAGTCTCGCCGAGACCGCCGCGCACGGCGCCACCATCATCAGCGCCGCTTTCACCCACACCTCTCTGCAGCACTACCTGGAGAATCTGGCGGCGCTCGCCGAGCTGCATCCCCCCGGGCCGGGCGGTGCCGCGTGATCCGGGTCAAGGCAGGCATATTCAGCCTCACCGCCGCGGCGCCGGCCGACGATGACGGCAGTTATCTGCGTTGGCACCTGCTGGATCACATGCCGGAGCAATACCAACTGCCAGGCATCGTGCACGGGTTGCGCTGGATCGCAGACGGCGATTACCTCGACCACCGCTTGGCAGCCCACGGACCGCTGGGCCAAGTCGGCAATGCCGTGCACTACCTGGTCGGTGACCCCGTTGAGGAAACCTTCGACGACTTCGTCGCACTCGGCCGCGCGCTGCGGGAGAACGGCCGCTTTCCCGTCATGCGACCGTCGCTGCAGGTGGCCGGCCTACGCCTACTGCAGTGGCAATCCTCACCGCACGCGCTGGTTTCCGCCGAGGTGGTGCCGTTTCGGCCGCATCGCGGCATCGTGCTGGTCGTCGAAGAACCCACCGACGGCCGCTCGAACGAATGGCTGCAATGGCTGCATGCCGAACACTATCCGGCGCTGCTCGCCACACCCGGCACGGCCGGCGCATGGACATTCGGGTCGAGCACCGGATGGAGCCACCTACCTCGGGGATGGCGACCGGACCACCAATACATCACCGTGGTTTACCTCGATGACGACCCGCTCGCCACCACCGACGCCCTGGCCCCCCTCATTGAAGAGCGGTGGCGATCGTCAGCTGTGCGACCCGTATTCGCCGGGCCGCTGCGGACCATGATCAGTTGGGAAGCCTGGCCCTGAGTCCGCGGCACCGCAGTTTGTCTCGTCGCTAAAGAAATGAGAACTTTCGGAAGCCAACACGGCCTATAGTCTTGGTGACCTTTTAGCAAAGGACCTCGAGATGCGGAATCCGGACGGTCGGCGGCGACTCGTTCTCGTTGCTGCCGGGCTCGGCGTGGTCGTGTTGGCGGCTAGTCTGTCGGCTTGCTCCAGCAAGAGCAGCCAGCCGGCTTCTGCCCCAAGCTCGAGTCCGGCCTCGTCAAGCACAACCGTCATGGTGGAGGGGAACAAGCACACGATGATCACGGGAGTCGACTGCACTAGCTCGGCGGCGCAACCGAGTGCGACGCCCACGGAGTCAGGCAACCTGACCACCCACATCAGTGTTCACGACGATTCAGCATCGGTGTCACTGGCGCTGTCGGACGAAAAACCCCCAAGCGTCGATGGCTTTGCAATTTCGCTCAAGGTGGGAACCGGTCAGTATCAGATGCCCTATCAGCCGGCCCAGTCACCAACCCAGGTCCAAGCAACCAAAGAGGGCAAGAGTTACACGGTGACCGGGACGGGCCAAGCGGTGACTCCCGGCCAAAGCGGTATGCGCCAGGTGACATTCGGGATTCACGTGACCTGCCCGTGAGCAGTTTCAAAATCGTCACACTTGAGATTTCCCAATCTCCTTGTGCGACAGGGATATTAGTCGCACACACCCGCCGACGAGCCTGGCAACGTTGAGGTGGTCAGCGGAGAACGGTGCCGCCGTCGATGTTGATGACCTGACCGTTGATCCAGGCGCCTTCCTCTGACAAGAGGAAGGCGACCAGTGATGCAATGTCGTCGGGATCGCCGACGCGAGTGCCGCGGATGCGTTTCAATGCAGCAGCCTGCAGATCCGGCCATTGCGGAGCGGACCGGATGGCCTCGGTCGCAGTGAACCCCGGCGCGACCGCGTTACACCGGATACCTTCCTTTCCCCACCGCGACGCGACGTGCCGAGTGAGCGCGCCGATTCCGGCTTTCGCGGTGGCATAGGCCGGTCGTGCGGGTTCGCCCTGAAATGCCGCCGCCGAGGACATGTTGACGATCGCCCCGCCGCCGCGACTGAGCATTCTCGGGATGGCGTATTTCATGGCGGCCACGTACCCGCGGAGGGTCACCGCCATCACGCGATCCCATACGTCGAAATCGATATCGACCACGTCTGTATCGGCGCGGATGGTGCTCATGTCGGCGCCGACATTGAACAGGAGGTCGACCGCGTCGTAGGTCATAGCAGCGGTGTGGATGAGGTCAGCAACTGACTCGGGATCCGACAGGTCGAAGGCGACGTGTGTCGCCGCCCCGCCCGCTGCGACTATGCGCGCAGCCGTCTGCTGCGCGGCATCGGCGGCGACGTCGCCGATGACTACCCGGCAGCCTTCCTCGCCGAGCCGAGCGGCCGTCGCCGCGCCGATGCCGGTGGCGCCGCCGACTACGACCGCAACCCTTTCGGCAAGACCGCGCAGTCCCATGGGCACCCCTTTCCTGACGATCCTGCTTCGGAGGATTGACTTTACCTCTACAGCTGTAGAGGATGGCGGCGGTCGTCGAAACCGCTACGAGAAGGGTCCCAGAAGGCAAGGGGTCATTGCTGGGATTACTGAAATGCATTTTTACCCAGACCATTACAGCAAGGAGTAAGTCATGAAGGTGTCGATGGTGACTGGTCCGGGTAAAGCCGAGGTCGTCGACGCGGACCGTCCGCAGGTCGGCCCGTACGACGTAGTCGTCCGAATGCGCGCCTGCGGCATCTGCGGTTCCGACGCGTTCTACATTTCCATCGGCGGCATCCCTCCTCGCCAGGGACACACGCCGCTTGGACACGAGCCCGCCGGGGAAGTCGCCGAGGTCGGCGCTGACGTATCCGGCGTCGCTGTCGGTGATCACGTTGTCATCAACCCCATGGCCGCCCCCAGCGGCATCATCGGCAACGGCGGAGCCACCGGGGCGCTCGCCGACTACTTGCTCATCGAGAACGCCGTCCGCGGAACCAGCCTGGAAGTCATCCCCAACCACATCCCGTGGGAAGTCGCCGCGCTCAACGAACCGATGGCCGTCGCGCGCCACGGCGCCAACCGCTGCAAACCCAAACCATCGGACAAAGTCGTCGTGTTCGGTGCCGGACCGATCGGGCTAGGCGCGACGCTGGCCTTCAAATCCCTTGGCGTAAGCCATGTGGTGGTCACGGACCTGATCCCCAGCCGTCTGGACAAGGCACTGCAGATCGGCGCCGACGCCATCATCAACTCCGCCGACGAGGACGTCGTGCAGCGCCTCGTCGAGCTGCACGGCGAGGGTGAGGCGATGTTCCCCGGCAAGGCAGGCTCCGACATCTATCTCGACGCCGCCGGTGCGCCCGCCGTCGTCAACACCGCGCTGGCGGCCGCTAAGAAGGGAGCCACCCTGGGAATCGTCGGCGTCCACAAAGAACCGGTTCCCGTCGAGTTCGTCAACGTGATGAGCAACGAGATCAGCATCGTTGGATGCATGGGATACCCCGACGAGATCTTCCAGGTCACCGAAGATCTCGTTGCGAACTGGCAGAAATACGCAGTGATCGTCAGCCATACCATCCCCTTCGACAACCTCGGCGAAGCACTCGAACTGGCCAGCAGGCCCGGTGCCGCAGACAAGGTTGTCGTCACCTTCCCCTAGCACAGCGGCCCACGAGGCGCGGCGTGGTTGTCTAACCGCGATCACCTCTGAGATGCTGGCACCTTGGACATCTTCGCGGAGTGGCAAAGCGGCGGTACGGAGCTTCGTTGGCGGTCGACAACCGCCGCCAACGATGGAACGGAAGTCACGGTGTTCAGCCGCCGCTGCGGCACACCAGAGGCACCCACACTGGTGCTCGTGCACGGCTTCCCGACGTCGAGCATCGACTATTTCGCCGTGGCGGGTGAACTGAGCTCCGAGTTCGATATGTATCTGCTCGACTTTCCGGGCTACGGATTGTCCGACAAGCCGGCGTCGCCGCATGTCTATTCGTTGTACGACGACGCACGTCTGCTCGTCTACGCGATCACTCAGGTGTGGAACCTGACCGAATACCGCATGCTCACCCATGATCGCGGCAGCAGTGTCGGCATGATCGCGCTGGGCATGTTGGCGGCCCAGGATCCGCCGGCCGTACCCGTTGACGTCATCCTGACGAACGCCAACGTTTACCTGCCGCTGGCGAACCTCACCGTGTTCCAAACCGCGCTGCTCGACCCCGCAACCGGGCGAGACACCGCAGCAGCGACGACGCCGGAGATGCTGGCGGCCGGTCTGGGAGCGAGTACCTTCATGCCACGGCGGACGCTGGAAGACCCGGAGATCGCCGCGTTGGCGAAGTGCTTTGCCCACAACGACGGAATCCGCGTGCTGCCCGATACGATTCAGTATCTGAATGAGCGCGCCGCGGATGAAACCAGTTGGCTTGAAGCGCTTTCCAAGAGCGACGTCAACACCACGGTGGTTTGGGGGGTGCACGACAACGTCGCGCCGCTGCGCGTCCCCAATCATGTCTGGCAGACGTATCTGAAGAACAAGCCCGGTCGGAACCGCTACTGGGTGGTGCCGAGCGCCGATCACTATCTTCAATGCGACGCCCCTGGACAATTGGCTCAAATTGTTCGCCTCACGGCCCAAGGTGAGGACATTCCGCTGCAGACGCTCGGGAACCAACCCGACGGCGCGGTCTTGGTGGACCAGAGCGGCTAGGGCAGTCGATGGCTTCCACCTGCGTCAGAGCAGTGGCCATACAGATATGTAGCTGTGTGCAGTGTCTCAATGGTCGATTCCACGGTCTCGACCGGCTCAGAATTCGTCGTCGACGGCGGCGCCACGGCCGGCTTGGCGCACAAGGACTTCAGCACGGTGGACGTCTCGCAACAACCGGAGTGAGTCACTTAGCCTGTCCGGCATGCTTTCTCGAGCGTGATGCTGATGTCACGTTGGTGGGTTGTGCGATTGAGGCCGGCGTTCAGACGGGTGCGTGCCGGGAACGGAGTTGCGTGCCCTGTCAACTTGTCGGTCGGTCGGCGTCGAGTCGGATCGACGCCTCATGCACGGCAGCACAGACCCGGCCGAGATACTCGAGGATGACCTCGCCCGCCTGGGGGGTGAGCTGAGCGGCGATCTCGTCGAGGCGCTCGTTCGCGTCACGGTATAGCGCCGTCAGACGGTCAAACCCGCTCGGCTCGACCTGAACGCTGCGGCGGTCGCTGGCGTCGGGTCGCCGGGCCACCCAGCCGGCCTTCTCCAAACGCGTCAGCACACCGGTCATGGTGGCTGGATGGATACCCAGGCGTCGCGCCAACGACGTCGGTGATTGCGCACCATGACGCGCTAAGACGTCGAGGACGTCAAGGTCGGAATCATTCAAGCCTGTCGCCGCCGCGACACGACGTGTGCCGACAGACAGCTCGATCCGCAATTGGCGCAACTCATTGCGGAGAGCATCAGCCACATTCATTGCGGCGTCGCCGTTTTCGTGAAGCGGTTGCAGTGAGGCCCTCCGGCGCTGACGGTTGCATTTGCGTCATCCATCGGCCGAGCCCACGGCCAGCGTGAGCGGACCCACGCATGCCGGATCGATACGCCAGCCGGCATAAATAAAGGACGAGCTCCGCGCCTCTCGAACGGTGACTCCTGATATTTACCCATGCCTTCCCTCAATAGTATGAATTTCATATTATATGGATTCGATAGGAAAGGTGCAGCTGAATGCCGATCGAGTGCAACCACCGTAGCCAAGAGCGGCTGCCGCGACGCTTCGTTGTCGTCGCGGCTGGTCTGGCCAGCGTCCTTGCAGCCGTTTTGGCTTCCCCGGTGGTGATGCCCAGAATCATCAGACGTCACCCAGACTGGCTCAGGCTCAAGGCCTTCAAGAGATATGCTGCCTTCCGGCGAAAGCGCTCGGGTCATCAACACTCCGTCACGGCACTTCTAACCCACGTGGGGCGTCGCAGCAAGAAGACCTACCAAACACCGCTAGGTGCGTACCCCTACGGTGACGGCTTCGTGGTGTCACTGCCCTACGGTAGCCAGACTGACTGGTGCCGCAACGTGATGGCAGCCGGGGCGTGCAAGCTAGCCTGGAGAGGGCAGACCTACCAGCTCGAGCGGCCGGAGGTCATCTCCAGATCACAGGTGTTTCAGATAATGCCGGTTTGGCAGCGGTTTCTGCTGCAGGGCGGTGGAATCCACGAATTCCTTTGGCTGCACAAGACGGAGATCAGCATCGCAAGGGGACCCGACATTGGTGGGTGAGGGACCTGCTGTACGACGGAAGGCTCAGTCGTGACCATGACGACCGACATCACTCGTGGAAAACACATGCTGCTCACTACGTTCCGCAAGAGCGGCGCCGGAGTGGCCACGCCTGTTTGGACTGTTCCGGTCAGTGATGGACGCGTCGGGATGTGGACCGGCACGGGCACCGGCAAGTACAAGCGTTTACGCAACAACACACATGTCACGATCCAGGCATGCACAGCCAGGGGAAAAACGAAGCCAGGCGCCGCAATCCTCGAAGGCACCGCAGAGGTGGTTCAGGCCGGTCCACTTTTCGACGAGGTCCAGGCCAGCATCCGTGCGAAATACGGGCGGCTCATTCCGATTGTCAAACGTATCAGTCGGCTGCAAGGACGGTACAAGCGCGGCCAGCCATTTGGAGATACCGTTGTCCTCATCAGCATCGCAGGAGAATTGAAAAATACGCTCTGATCAGCCCGTACGACTAGCCGGTCCGCATCGCGCTGGACCAGAACCGGCGCTATTCCTCGCCGAAGCGATCGACGAGATGGGAATTGACGCCGTCGGCGTCGAGTCGACGTGCCACCAGATAACCCGCGCCCATCCAGGCACGGCGGGTCCAGTTGCCGAAGGACACCCGCGTTCCCGGAGCACCGGACGCGGCCGGCATCATCTTGACGCGCTCGAGTGCCTCCTTCACGCCCCGTGGGCTCAGCGGATGCGCGTCGGAGAGCGCCCGCAGCAAGGTGAACGCGACGTCTCTATTGACCACCGGGACACACCATTCCGGTCGCCGGCCGTATGCCTCGTTGTACTCGTCCAGGAACTTCTGCCCGACCATGTTGCCTTCGTCGTACTGGTCGACCCCGGTCCAGCCCATGAACGCATTCCACATGACCGGGTTGAGCCACGCGTTCTGGAAGGCTGTGCCGCAGAACCGCGGCGGATCCCACCCCAACGCCTGCAGCGCGGGATTGATGAACACCACGCCAAACCCGAATCCGCAGTGCACGATCGCCTGCACCCTGGCTTCGTAGAGAGTGTTCACCGCTGACGTCACGTCCTGGGCCGTCTGGGCGATCGAGGCCTCGGCGACGATCCGAATCCCCTTGCGCTTACCGGCTTCCCGAAAGTTCTTCAGGTAGGTCTCCCCCACCAGCGATTGCTCGGTGAGCACACCGACCTCGGTATGTCCGCCCTTGGCCAGCAGGTCGGACCAGAAGATCGGCTCGTCGGTCAACGAACCCTGGGGAAACGAAAAGAACCATTCGCCGAGTGAGGCGTCAGAGCCCGTCACACTGATGCAGGGAACTCTGAAGCGCTCCTCGATCGCCTCCCGGGTCGGAACCGCGTTGTCGGTGATGTGCGGACCGAAGATGGCCAAGCATCCCTCGTCGCAAAGTTCGCCGTAGGCGTCGATGACCGCTTTGACCGATCCCTTGGGCAGGCCCTCCACTTCCCGGTAAATGATCTCGATGGGACGGTCGATCAGCCCCTGATCGACACCCTGCTTGAAAACCAGATCGAATGGTTGAGTCAGGTCTTCGAAGTACGTCTTGGGAAAACCCTCGGGTAGCAGAAAGTCCATCAGGTAACCGATCTTGATCGGCTGGGCACTGCTTTCGTACGACACCTGACCTCCTTGGTTACACGGCCCGGAAGTTAATCCCACACCACGCGCAAATGTTGTGGGGAGCGGAAGTACATACCGGCCACATGAGGCGCCGGCGCGTCGGGATCGAGGCGAAGTCCCGGCAATCGGTCCATCAGCGTGTTGAAGATGATCGTGCTCTCCAAGCGGGCCAAATGCATTCCGATGCACACGTGCGCGCCGTGGCCGAAACCGATGTGCGGCTTGCGTTCTCGGAAGATGTCGAAGCGTTCCGGGTTGGCCCACCTGGTTTCGTCGTGGTTGGCGCTACCGAGGTTGACCGTCATCGTTGACCCGGAGGGTATGTGCATACCGAAGAACTCGACGTCGCATGTGGTCTCCCGCATGAAGTTCAGCAGCGGCGTCTCCCACCGGATGCCTTCCTCGATCGCTTGCGGGAGCACGCTACGGTCGGACTGCACGGCCGCGAACTGGTCGGGATGGGTCAGTAGCCCGAACGCCAAGCTCGCGGTGGACCGTGAGGTGGTCTCGGCACCGGCCGGCAGCAAGTTGCGCATGAATCCGTATATCTGCTCGTCGGACATCCTGACGCCGTCGATCTCAGCCGCAGCCAACACACTGACCATGTCGTCGCGCGGCTCACGCCGACGGTCGGCCAAGATGCCAACGAAGTATTCACGCAGCTGAGCCGAGGCCCGCAGTGCGTTGTCCATGTCCGAGTGGAAGCCCAACAAATCGATGGCCAGACGGTGGAATTCGGCGATATCGGACTCCGGCAAGCCGATCAGCGCCGCGATGACCCGAACCGGGATCGGCATGAACACCTCTTCGACCAGGTCGGCCCGCTTAACGTCGCGCAGCCGGTCGACGGTGCGTTCCACCAGCGGGCGAACCAGCTCGGCCTCCCACCGTCGCATCGACGGGCGGGCGAAGGCGAACTCGTGCAACTTTCGGTAGACCTGGTGCTCGGGCTCTTGCATTTCCAGGATGGTCGGCCCCTGCAGCGGGCGGACGATCGCCTCGTAGCAGCGAGTGCTGAAGGTCTTGTTGTCGGTGAATACGGCCTTGACCGCGTCGAAGGTATATGCCGAAAAGATCTGTTGCCCCTCTGCCGGATTCTCGAAGATGGACATCTCCGGCCACCCGGGATGCACCGGCGCTTTCGCCCGCAACTCGGCCAGCGTCGGGTAGGGCGACGCGTCCCCGTCGGCGCCCATACCGGCATCGAACTTGGCCTGTGCATCCTTGACGCCCTGGGTCAGCTCTGTCATGCGAGGCCTCCTTGCGACGGGCTCAGGGGCTGGCGAGCCATGCGCAAAGACTAGCAACCTAACGTTTGTTCAGCTATGGCCGAATAGCTTGAGGTTCAGGCACCACGCAGGCCACCTACAGGTCAACGGTGGAAGGGCGAAATAGACTATTTGCCGACGGCCTCAACAGCCTGACCCAGTTGGGCCAAGGTCCATTATTAACCTAACGCTTGGTAACTTACGTTGCGGCAGCGACGTGCTTAACGACCGTCTTCTGATAGCGTTGACCAAACCTTCGGTCATGACGGGAGCGAGCAGTCGTGAAGGTGTTGTGGGGGGTCCCCCGGTGACGCCAGAGCCGTCCGGCGCCTCGATGAGCGCGACAAGACTCGGCCCCCAAACCTTTGACGACGGCACTCGACGGACCGAGGTATTGGAGATCGCGGCGTCGCTAATCGCCACCTCGGGGCTGCGGACCTCGATGCACGAGATTGCCCGCGCCGCAGGCATTCAAACAGGCAGCCTCTACCACCATTTCGAATCCAAAGAAGCACTGCTGACCGAGCTGCTGCGGCGCTATCACACCGGCCTGGACCGCATCGCCGAGCACGCCCTGAACACGCTCGACGACCCCGATCCACGGCCGGTCTTCGCTCGGGTCGCCGATCTGGGCATCGCGATCGCACGTTGCGCGGTTGCGCATCGCGCCGCCATACAGATCTCGCTCTACGAAGCTCCGAGCTCCAACCCCGACCTCGTCGAATGGTCGCAACGGCGCCCGACAGCAATTTTGGAGGCCATGTATCAAACCCTGCGGGCAGCGCGATGGAGTGGTTACATCCGGTCTGATGTCGACCTGCGCGTGTTGGCCGACCGGATCTGTCAGACGATGCTGCAGGTCGGTCTCGACGTTGCGCGGCACAACGCGCCCACAGACCAGCTGGCCACCTTGCTGTCTCGAATCATGTTGGAAGGGCTAAGCGCCGGCCATCCCACCGACGCTGAGTTGGACGGCTCAGCCGCGTTCGTCGCCGCGGACACGGTCATCCAAACCTGGCGCGACGACAGCGATGCCGACGACAGAGCCGCTCATATTCACGCGGTCGCGCGAGCGGAGTTCGGGCGCCGAGGCTATGAAGGCACTTCGGTACGCGACATCGCGGCAGCTGCCGGACTGGGTCACGGCACGCTGTTTCGCCTCATCGGCTCGAAGGAGGCGCTGCTCGCGTCGATCATGAGATCGTTCAACGAAAAGGTCGATGCGGGTTCAAAGTGTGTTCTTCGGTCCAAGGCGTCACCGATCGAGAAGCTGGATGCGTTGAGCTGGGTCGACACCAACGCGCTCGACCGATTCGGCGACGAGTTCCGGATTCAACTCGCATGGATGCGACAGATTCCCCCCGATACGCCGAACCCGAGCATGCAATTCGCCAAGCGGTTGCGGCAGATCAAATCACTGCTCTCCGCGGGAATTCAGTCCGGCGAGATCAAGATTGACGATGCACCGCTGGAGACGCTGGCGCGCTGCGTCATCGTCTTGAAGTGGATTCCGGCGAACATTCTGCAGCAGTTGGGAACCCGGGCAGCGCTGATCCACATCCGCGACACGATGCTGCGCGGGGTCGTGCAGCCTAGCCGGTGAAGACGGGCAGCTTCGCCCATCCCCGCACACTCGACGTGTGCGCTTTTCTGGCGTTGGCGTAGTCGACTTCCCAGTCCGGCCAGCGCTTGATGACCTCCTCCAACACCACCCGCGCCTGCATGCGCGCCAAGGCCGATCCCAGACAGAAGTGAAGCCCGTGGCCGAAACTGAGATGGGTGTCACCGCGATGGATGTCGAATTTCTCGCCATCGGGAAACCTGCGTTCGTCGCGGTTGGCCGATCCGTTGAGCAACAACATGATCGAACCTTCGGGAATCGTGGTGCCGCGGCACTCGACGTCGCGGGCGACATAACGCGCCTGCACCGGCGAGGGCGCTTCGTAGCGTAAAACCTCCTCGATGGCCATGGGAATCAGCGACGGGTCGGCCACGATCTGCCGACGCTGATCGGGGTGCTCGGCCAGCAGTTGGCCGATGAAACCGATCAGACGTGTCGTCGTCTCGTTACCCGCACCGGCGATCATGCTCGTGTAGAGCAACACCTCGGTCCGGGTCAGCCGGCGTGTCGCTCCATCGTCCTCGACCTCAGCGTTGAGCAGCTGCGTCATCAGATCATCGGAGGGATGGTCTACCCGCCAATCGATGTAGTCGGAAAACATCTGATAGCTCTGCTCGAATAAGTCTTCCGAGACCGCCCTAAACGTACCGTCCTTGAGGGTGAGCCGACGGCCGCCGCGGTCACGGATCGATTCCTGATGCTGTTCGGGGATGCCCAGTAGGTAGCCGATCGTGCGCATTGGGACCATCGCACCGAGGTTCTCGATGAAGTCGAACCTGCCCGAACCCACCAGTGGGTCGAGTGCACGCACACAGAACGCCCGCGTCAGCGGCTCGATCGCCTCCATCCGCCGCGGCGTGAAAACCTTTGAGAGCAAACGGCGATGCAGATCATGCAGCGGCGGATCCTCGAAAAGTATGACACCGGGCGGGACCTCGATACCGCTCATGATGATATCTATGGTGGTACCACGACCCGACCGAAAGGTCTCAAAGTTCATCAGCTCGCGGGAGACGTCCTCGTACCGGCTCAGCGCGTAGAAGTTGTACTTGTCGTTGTGGTACAGCGGAGCTTCGTCGCGCAGCCTCTTCCAGACCGGGTACGGATCGTCGTCGATGTCGAAATCGAAGGGGTCGTAGTAAACCTCGGTCGTACTGGTCATAGTGACGTCTTTCTCTCCGACAGAGCCTCGGGCAACACGACGTCGCTGACACGCTTGAGATAGGGCCATGCGACTTCCGGTGGCAACCCACCGCACAACGGCGCCAGGTTGAGGATCTGGCCGGCGCGAACCCGCGAGATCGCTTCCGGCACCGAGATGATCGCGTGCGAAGCCGATGCGTCGCGCAGTTCGGCAACGGTTGACACGTGTGAGAAGCCCGCCGAGGTCTGGTTGCCGGGGTTCCACTCGGCGTAGGTTCGCGCGTCGTGGAGCAGATGCTCGCCAAGTTCCGACCAGGCCTGGTCTACGTCATCGGCGACGAAGACAACTGACGGGTGGTCACGGTCGGGAAGCAGTGTCGGCCCGGGCTGGTGGCCGTGCTCGCGGCAGGCCGCTTCGTAGGCCTCCCGCATACCGGGGACATTGGCGTTTGCCAACAGGCCCAGGCCGTATCTGCCCGCCCGCCGGGCCGCTGCCACACTTCCGCCGCCCCACGTCAACCCCGGCCCGCCGGCGGTCTGTGGGCGCGGTGTCACCATGATCCGTCGTCCGTCTTGAATGACCGTTTCGCCGTCGAGCAGTCGGCGCAGCAGTGTGAGCTTCTCGTCAGCGAGCCGCCCGCGATCCTTAACCGTCAAGCCGAAGTGCTCGAACTCCTCGGGCCGATACCCCAGAGCCAGGATGTACGACGCCCGCCCTCCGCTGAGGATGTCGAGGACCGCCATGTCCTCGGCGAGGCGTACGGGTTCGTAGAACGGAAGAATCAGGATCAGGCTCAGGGCCAGACGCTGCGTCCGCGCGGCAACAGCCGACGCCAACAAAAACGGGGACGGCAGGTAGCCGTCCTCGGACCCATGGTGCTCACACATGACGGCGGCGATGCCGCCGTGATCTTCGGCCCACGCGCACATCTCGGGCGCGGCGGCATACAGCTCGGCCGGGGGCGCCCCCCAGGTCGGGGCCCGCATATCGAAGCGCAGCGTGAACACACCCAGCTCCTAGACGACCTAATCTTTGTCTCACGTACGCTACGTCGGGTCCGAGATCTGCGTCAACGTTCAGTCAAATACGTGCCGCGGCAGAGTCGTCGGGATATCCAGCGAGCTGAGCAGCCCGGGAGCGGCGTCGACGACATACGGAATCGCGTTAACCACCCGCATGGCCGTGGACGCCATGGCGGCGTGTCCGGCGCCGTGGCCCTCGGCCTCTCCGAGCGTCATCACGCAGTGGATATCGGGATCGCCTTCGATGTCGACCCGATAGGTCGCGTCGAACTCCGAAGTCGGCCAGTCGGGTGCGACAGCGCGGGCCATCCGGATGACGTGCTCGATCACGATCGCCTCGCGACCATTGACCACCCCCGCGGCCCGAGTACGCACCGCTCCGCAGGTACCCGCCTTGATGGTGCCAAAGGCCACCTCGATGTCCCGATCGGTCAGCTCACGGTCGAAGGAACCGCGCACCTGCTCCACCTCGACGCCGAGGCCGCTAGCTATCAGATGTATCGGCGCATTCCAAGCCATCTCGATAAAACCAGGCGTCTTGAGCATGGGTTCGAAATCCAGTGGGCGGCCGAAGCCCATCCCGTCCATCATCACATCAGCTACCGGGTAATGGTCGTTGAGCGCGACCTCGCTGGCCGTGATGGTGCGGATGCTCTTTGACTGCGTCGTCATGAGCAGCGCGAGCTGATCGGAGGCGAAGCCGGGAAAGATGCCCGATGCGTAGAACGACGCACCGCCGGCCTTGGCCGCCACCTCGAGTTGGTCGCGCCAGTCGGGTGCGAAATACGACGGCGGGTAGACCAGACTCGTCGACGACGTCGACACGACGTTGATGCCCGCCTCCAAGAGCCGCAGGTAGTCAGGCACGGCGGCCCCGTCGCGTTCGGGACCGCTCGCGGCATACACCACGGCGTCGGGCGCCAACGCGATCAGCGCATCGGCATCATTGGTGGCCGCGAGCCCCAGTGGCTCACCGCCGGCCAACTCGCCGGCGTCCTTGCCAACCTTGTCGGGCGAATGCACCCACACGCCAACGAGTTCCAGATCCGGTCGACGCCTGATGGCGTCGATCGCGATTGCCCCGACTCCCCCGGTGGACCACACGACGGTACGGATAGGCTTTTCGATTGACACCAGCACTCTCCTTACTCGTGGGCCCGTGCGTTACTCGTGGGCCCGTGCGGCGGCTGCGGCACGTTCGAGGTATGGCCACGCCACATCGGGTGGCACGCCACCACACAGCGGGTGCAGCGGTAGCGGGCGCCCGCTGCGCACGTAGTCGGTCGCCTCGTCGGATGTGAAAATGCGGTACGGGCCGCTCTCTGCACGGAGCGCGGTCACGCTGTCCGCACGGGTAATGCTCGCCACCGAGTTGTCGTGGGGCCGGTAGGACGCCGCTGTCACCGCGTCATGCAACAGGTACGGCCCCAGCACATTCCATGCCTCGTCGACGTCGTCGGCGACGAAAACCGCTGTCGGAGCGCCCCGGACGGGAAACTGGATTATTCCGGGCTCGTGTCCGTGAGCGCGGCACTGTGCTTCGTAAAACTCCTTCAGCCCGGGCAGGTCGGCCTGGGAGATGAAGCCAAGGCCAAAAGCGCCGGCACGTCGGGCGGCCGCCTTGCTGCCGCCGGCAATCAGCACCATCGGTCCACCGGGCGACCCGCACGGCGGCGTAACACGGACCGTGCGCCCCCGGTATTCGACGGACTCACCACGGACCAGCGGGCCAAGGACGGCCAAGATTTCGTCTGCCACCCGGCCGCGCGCGGCCATATCGATGCCGAAATGGTCGTATTCCTGACTTCGATGCCCAACACCGAAGGCGTAGGACACCCGTCCCTTGCTGATCAGGTCCAGCACGCTCATCTCTTCAGCGAGCCGGACGGGATCCCATAACGGAACCGGCACCGCGGCCAGCAGTATCGCCAAACTACGCGTTCTGGCCGCGATCGCCGAGGCCAATATCAGCGGTGCAGGCAGATGACCGTCGTCGGCACCGTGGTGTTCGGAGAGCACGGCGAGGACCGCGCCCCTGGTCTCTGCCCATGCGCACATGTCGATGGCCGCGGCGTAGAGATCGGCAGCCGGCCCGGCCCAACTGGGAGCGCGCATGTCGAACCTAAGCGTGAACATCAGGGCCCCCAGCCAAGAGCGCGCGCTCCCCCGCGCCAGCTCTGGGGAAGACGTGGCGGTCACCCGATTCCGTCATATCCATGCACCTTAACCTAACGTTTGTTCTGCACATCGTGGTGGATCGCGTGATCGATCGATTGTCCCGAATAGCTTGACCATCATGAAATAGCCGATGATCTGCAGTCATCGGTGCCAACTCAGCCCTTGACCCCGTCGGTTGGTAACTGTTAGCTTGCGGATCAAACATTGGGTGTAAATCGTCACCGCAGCCGAAGGGGCCCAATGATCGAGACCACACCCGAGCTGCACCCCGCTGACCGCATTCGACTGTCCAGTGTTGGATGGGCAACAGCCGCTTCGGTTTTCATGGCCTTCGCGATTGTTGCCCTGGCCACCATGCAGACCGGTCTGCACGGCGATCCCCGAACCCTCAATCCCGGACCCACGGGTGCGCCGTACCCGCCTTTTCTGGGGGTGGTCGACTGGCCACTGGTGAGCAGTGTGACGTCGGTTCTGGTCACGATCGGCTTCTTCGGCGTGGTGACGTGGTGGTCAGTCCGCGACCGCAAGCCGCACTGGGCTCTCATCGTCGGCATCGCGGCCTTGCTCGCCGGCGCGCTCGACCCGCTGGCCAACTGGGCGACCTTCACCGTCTTCGACCCCAGGGTCGGGCACTTCCCGTTGTCGTGGCCCTACTTCAACATCTCGCCGTTGCTGGAGCCGACGCTGTCGTTCCTCGGCGGGTACGCCAGCTACTACGTCCTGACCGGCGTTGCTTTGCTGCGGATCCACCGCCGCTTCGTCGCGCCCTGGCTGCGCGGTGGGCGCCACCGCATGCTCTCGGTTTTCGTCACCGGATTCATCGTTGGCCTGCCGCTCAACACGCTCATGCAGTTCCTCTGGCTCAAGGTGGGTCTGTTTGTCTACACCGAGGCCGCGGGCCCGATACTGCACATCGGAGGTCGGCAATTGCCCCTAGTGATGGTGATCTACGACAGCGTGCTGTTCGCTGTGGTCGCCGTGTTGTGCGTATCCGGCGACGACGGCCGTCCAGCGGTGGTGGCAACCCTGGCCCGACGGCTGCCGGCAGTGCACAGCGGCCGGCTGCGTCTCACCCCCGCCCTGCTGCTCGTCACCACGACGGCGGTGCTACTGAGCGCCGTGCTGCTGCCCATCGCGGTATTCAGCCTGCTGCGCATCAGCGGCCACACCGCACCCGCCTACGACCACTACCCCTACGCAGGAGTCAAGGTCTACGACCCGTACGGCCATCTGCAACAGGCGGGAAAGCCAGGATCGTTCTACCGGTGAGCTTCGCGAAACAGACAACTAGACAACATAATTGAGGAGGAAACAACATGGCAGACGGCGCCCTCCGCGTGGTGGTGTGGGCGACAGGTGGCATCGGGTCGATCGCCATCGGCGCCATTCAGCGGCGCCCCAATCTGGATCTGGTCGGTGTGTGGGTGCACTCCGACGAGAAGGTCGGCAAGGACGCCGGCGAACTCGCCAACGGGGAGCCGATCGGCCTCGCCGCCACCAATGACGCGGACGCGCTGATCGCCCTGAAACCCGACTGCGTCATCTACGCGGCCAGCGGCCCAGAACGCGATGCGCTGGCCATCCCGGATTACGTCAAGCTGCTCGAAGCCGGAATCAACGTCGTCACGACCAGCACCACGCGCTTGGTCAATCCGCACGCCTACCAACCCGCGGAGTGGCGCGACCGACTAGTCGCCGCGGCCAAGCAGGGCCAGGCGTCGCTGTACGCGTCAGGGATCGAGCCGGGCTTCGCCGCCGACTACCTGCCCTTGGTGCTGTCGACCCAGTCGTCGACCATCGAAAAGATCCATGCATTCGAGATCGCCCTCTACGACGACTACGGGGTTCCCGACATCATGATCAACGCGTTGGGCTTCGGTAAGCCGCTCGACTACCAGCCCTGGATCGGCTATCCGGGCGCGATCGCCGGCGAATGGCAGGGGCAGATCCGGTTGATCGCCGACGCGCTCGGGGTCGAAGTCCAAGAAGTCCGTGAGACTTTCGATCGCGCGGTCACCAACCGCACGCTGGACGTCGCGATGGGCACCGTCGAGGCCGGGAAGTGCGGCGCGCTGCGAATGCAGGCGATCGGGGTGGTCGACGGCCGTGAAGCCATCGTCATCGAGCACGTCACCCGACTCGCACACGATGTCGCCCCCGACTGGCCGACCGGGATCGGCGACCTGTCCTACCGCGTCATGATCACGGGCGACCCGGACATCGACTGCACCATGGCGGCGACGCTCAAGGATCCCGGCAAGGCCGGCGTCGCGGGTATGACCTCCGGAGCCGGCGCAATGGTCGCCACCGCGATGCGCGTCGTCAATGCGGTGCCGTATGTCGTTGCCGCAGAACCTGGACTGTTGAGTTCGGTGGACCTGCCGTTGACGATCCCGAAGCACGCTTTTGTCACCGGGTGAGTCAGGACGCAGCCGCCGAGGCTTAATCTGCCGAAGTGACGTTTAATCCGCTCGAGGAACTCACGCTGCAGCAGCTGCGGCTCCGCACCAGCATGAAGTGGCGTGCTCACCCGGCCGATGTGTTGCCGTTGTGGGTCGCCGAGATGGACGTCAAGCTGGCGCCGACGGTGGCCGACGCCCTCCGCAGGGCCATCGACATCGGTGATACCGGCTATCCTCACGGCACCGCGTTCGCTGAGGCGGTCAGTGAATTCGCTTCGCAGCGTTGGCAATGGCACGACCTGGAGGTCAGCCGCACTGCGATCGTTCCAGACGTCATGCTCGGTGTCGTTGAGATGCTACGTCTGGTCACCGACCGCGGTGACGCGGTCGTCGTCAACTCGCCGGTATACGCCCCGTTTTACGCATTCGTGTCGCACGACGGCCGCCGAGTGATCGAAGCGCCGCTTGACGTCGACGGGCGAATTGACTTGGACTCCTTGGAGGAATCCTTTGCGCGTGCTCGTGCTTGCGGCGGGAAGGCCGCGTACCTGTTGTGCAATCCGCACAACCCGACGGGGTCCGTGCACACCGTCGACGAACTACGCGGGGTTGCCGATCTTGCCCGCCGGTTCGGTGTCCGGGTGGTGTCAGACGAGATTCACGCGCCGGTCATCTTGTCGGGGTCGCGATTCATCCCGTATCTGACCGTCCCGGGTGCAGAGAACGCCCTCGCCCTGACGTCTGCCTCGAAGGCGTGGAGCCTTTCCGGGCTGAAGGCGGCCTTGGCGATTGCCGGTCCGGAGGCGGCCGCAGACCTTCGCCGGATGCCGGAGGAGGTCAGCCACGGTCCCAGCCACCTGGGCATCATCGCGCACGCCGAGGCATTCCGGACCGGTGGCGACTGGCTCGACATGCTGTTGCGGGGTCTCGACGAGAACCGAACGTTGCTGGGCGATCTGGTCGCCGAACACCTTCCCGGGGTGAAATATCAACGACCACAGGGCACTTACCTTGCCTGGCTCGATTGTCGGCAGCTCGGCTTTACAGAAGAGGCCGCCGACGGACTTTCGGTGGTTGCTGATCTGTCAGGGCCGGCCCGCTGGTTCCTCGACCACGCCCGCGTCGCGCTCAGCTCCGGTCACGTCTTCGGAACTGGCGGAGCCGGGCATGTGCGGTTGAACTTCGCTACCTCGCAAGCCATTCTCGCCGAGGCCGTATCACGAATGGGCTGGGCCCTCGACCGCCGTTAGGGCACAACGTGTTTCGGGGTCTTGCTATGTCAGCAACGCGGCCTGCGCTCGCAGCAATGCGTCGTCATCGACACCCGCTGCGTCAAGAAACCGACGCAGTGAGCCGTACCGCTCGTCGATCGTATTCCGTGCTGCGTCGAGGTACTCCTCACGTACGCCGAGCACCTGATCAGGCAGCCTGCTCCGCACGTAGTCCAGAAGCTCGGAAGTCGCGATGTCACTGCGGGTCTCGATCCCGTGCAGAATGCGGTCGCGCAGCACCGGAACAGACTCGTTGCTGGCCAGGAAATCGGCTGTGATCAGGTCTTTGTCGATGCCGACGGCTTCCAGGACGATGGCGACGACCAGGCCGGTGCGATCCTTACCGGCGAAGCAGCTAACCAGGACCGACCGCGCCCCGCCGATCATCCGGATGACTTGCCCCACCGCTGCGCGGGTACCCGGGAGAGCCGAAAACCGTTCGTACTCCTCGATCATGAACCTGCGTGCCGCTGCGACCGGCTCTTCATCGTCGGGCTTGTCGGTCAACATCCGCTCGAAAGCTTGTTCGTGCGGTGCTACCTGGTCACCGTCGAACGCCAGTCGATGCACCACGACGCCATCAGGCACCACGCTACGCCCGTGCCGTTCGACCTCACTAATCGACCGTAGGTCGGCCACATCCGTGATGCCAAGCCGCCCTACCGCCGCACAGCCATCTGCGTCGAGTCCACTCAGTTCGCTCGACCGGAAGAACCGGCCGTGACGTATCCCCGTGGCGTGCGCCACATCCCGGCAGTTCCACGCGCCTGACACGCCGGTGATCATCGCGCCGCGCCGCTCGACATCAGCGAAATTGGCCACTGTGGGTCAAGCGCTCCGCTGCGCGGAAGGTGGCAGAGAACCGTGTCGTCCATTTCGCTCGTATCCTAGTAACGAAAACGCTTGTTGGCTTCGTCGGTCACCTCTTGCGAATAGACGGTTCACGTGAACAGTCTGCTGCCGAATGGTGTCGAGGATCGACTGCCCAGTGAACGTGAGATCGATGCGGACACCGGCGCTACTGCTCGTCGGCGGTGTCGAGGCCCAGGTTGCGGAACCCCTGAGCGGGTTTCTTGATGCGTAGCAAGAACGGCAACGTGCTCAACTCGAACTTCGCCGTCATCCCCAGCCGGCCAAAGAAGCTGCGCTCTGGCGGCGCCGGTGGCACCTCGGACGTGGCGAGGTCGATGTAATGTGTCGACGTTTGTCCGATGCCTTCGAAATCGTGAGTCAGCGGTTTGCAAAGCCCGCGCATCGATTCGTCGAGGCACACCGCTACGGGATCGGTCATCAGCACGTATTCCGGCACAGGCACCGCATTTTTCAACATTCGGTGCACGAGGATGACGTCGACTCCAGCGAGCTCGACGTGACGCTTCACCCTTTGCTCCGCGACCTCGCCTTCGTGAGCGACGAACTTCAGCGAAAGGTTGTCCAGCTGTGAGCAGCTCGCGCACTCGCAGGCAATGTCCGTTTTGATCCTCTGTCGCCTCGCGAGGAACGACCGCCGCATCCGCCACAGCCGGTCGCACACCAGCACATTGGCATTGCCGTCCGGCGCCCAGAAGAACGCGGCGTCACCCTCCAGCTTCGCCAGCTTCAGGCCTTTACCGGCGTCGATGACCGACTCCAGTAGCTGCGCCACCGTAAGCTGCGCGTGGGCCAGGTGCGTCCGGTTCCAATGCATGTAGTGCGTGTATCCGCCGATGTCGGCAATGAGCAGGACCGCACGCCGGATGGCCATAAATTGAGCAGTTTAGTGGCCACCGCCGTCTGCCTCAATGAAATTCGTACTGGACGAATTCGCGCCGCAGAGAGAGGCTTGCAAAGGTGTCCGCCCACCGGAGGAGCTGAATATGGATGTGCTGCGAACCCCAGACACCCGATTCGAAAACCTGGAGGGCTATCCGTTCGTAGGGAATTACCTTGATGTGACGGCAAGCGACACGCGGCCGCTGCGAATGCACTTCCTCGACGAGGGTCCGGCCGATGGCCCGCCGATCGTGCTGCTGCACGGCGAGCCCACCTGGAGCTACCTGTACCGCACGATGATCCAGCCGCTGGCTGACGCGGGGAACCGCGTGCTCGCGCCCGACTTGATCGGCTTCGGCCGCTCCGACAAGCCCAGCCGGATCGAGGATTACACCTATCTGCGGCACGTCGAGTGGGTGACCTCGTGGTTTGAGCGGCTCAACTTGAAGGACGTCACGCTGTTCGTGCAGGATTGGGGATCGCTTATCGGTCTGCGCATCGCCTCCGAGCAGGGTGACCGGATCGCGCGGCTCGTGGTGGCGAACGGTTTTCTTCCCACAGGGCAGCAACCCTCTCCGGCATTCTTCGTGTGGCGGGCGTTTGCGCGCTACTCCCCCGTGCTGCCCGCCGGTCGCCTGGTCGCCGTGGGCACCGTCCGCAGGGTTCCCCCCAAGGTGCGGGCCGGCTACGACGCGCCCTTCCCGGACAAGACGTATCAGGCCGGCGCCCGCGCGTTCCCTCAATTGGTGCCGACCTCACCCGACGATCCGGCGATTCCGGCTAATAGGGCAGCCTGGGACGCGCTGGGCCGCTGGGAGAAGCCCTTCCTTGCCATCTTCGGAGCTCGCGACCCCATCCTCGGGCACGCGGACCGTCCCCTGATCAAGCACATCCCCGGCGCGGCCGGCCAGCCGCACGCCCGGATCAACGCCAGCCACTTCATCCAAGAAGACAGCGGACCCGAACTGGCCGAACGTGTTCTGTCCTGGCAGCAGGCCCTGCGCTAAGAGCGCGTCACCGCGTGTTGACCAGCCGCACGACGCCGCGCATCACCGCCCTGCTGGCCGCGTGACGTATCTGATCGAGCGCCGAGCCGGCATCCGACGGCGGCGCTGCTCCTAGGCGCGGAAACAGCGCGAGGGCATTGGTGCGCTCGATCGCCGCACGCGCGTCGGGGTCGAGTCCGGGATAGGTTTCCAGGCCGGCGGCGAACAGCTTGCCGGCCGCGATCGGCGCGAAGGGCCGGTCGGAGCCGAAGGTGACGTGTCCGGGCTTGGCGAAGGCAAGCAGGCTCGGCAGTGCCGCGGCGCTCGAGGACAACGCGGTGTCGAAGTAGAAGCCCGCAAAGTCATCCAGGCTGTCCATTGGACTGCGTCCGGTGTCGCCCATGATGGCGACTGCCATTCGGTGGGAGGCGTAGGGGACGAATCCGCCCGCGTGGCTGAGGATGAACTTGATGTTCGGGTACTTGCGACATATCCCGTTGCGGACGAGCAGATACGCCGCGCGGGTGGTATCGAGCAGAAAGTCGGCGGCGAATGGTGGGACTCCGTCCACTGCAGGTCCGGGTAAGTCCGCGGGGTGGATGAACACCACCGCCGAACGCGCGTCCAGCGCGGCGAACAGGTCGTCCTGTCCGTGCTGGCCAAGGTAAATTCCCGCGCTGTTGGCAAGCAGCACAACCCCGTCTGCGCTTAGTTCGTCGAGCGATCTGACGACCTCGTCGACGGACTCGCTGATATGCGGCATGGGGATGGTCGCGAAGAATCCGAACCGGTCAGGTTGAGCCCTGACAAGTTCGGCGAGGTAGTCGTTGATGTCGCGCGCGAGCGAGGTGGCATCGGCTGTGCTCGGCAGGAACGCGGTGCCCGGCGTGGACACCGACAGTATCGCGGTAGCGACGTTCAGTTCGCCCATGGTCTCCCACGACGCCTCCGGACTCCACTCCGGCAAGTCGCGACCACCAGCCTCGTCGATCCTGGCTTTTCGCAACAAGTCTCGGTAGAAGGACGGGATGGCGTGATGGTGAGTATCAATCCGCAACATCGTTGCTCCTCGGGTGGATGGCGATCAGTAGTCTGGAATACCCGCACCGGCGAGTGCCGGAACGACGTCCTCGTTGTGTAACAGCGACGCGGCGCCGGTCTTGAGCTGGATGAGTTTGTCGATGATCGTCTGCCCCTCTGGAGTGTGGCCCCAGATGCTGATGCCCTGGTGGGTGGCGGGCTCCCAGGTGGCCTCGTCGACCACGATCGGATTCCAGCCGACTTCCCATTCGAATCCCGACGGCGTGACGGCATAAAAGGACAGCTCCTTGTCATTGGTGTGCTGGCCTACGCCCAGCGCCATCCGGAAGCCGAGTTGCTTGACCCGCTGATAGGCGGCCGTCATGTCGTCGAGCTCGGCGACCTGGATGTTCAGGTGCTGCACCCGGGTCCGGATCGGGTTTAATCTCATGCGGTTGACCGCGGCGATCGCGACGGTGTGGTGACGCTCGTTGACCCGCAGGAAGCGGATCTTGAACTTGACGCCGCTGATCGTTTCGTCGATGTAGTCGAACAGTCGCGCGTCGAACACCGCATCGTAGTAGCCGCGCACCTGATGGGGCTTCGTGGTGGTGACGGCCAGATGGCCCATACCTGCTGCGCCGGTGACGAATCCTCCGCCCGTCACCATGTGCAACGGCGTCGCGCCGGTAAGTGCGCGTGTGAAGACCTCCTGGGCCAGCCCGTTGGGTCCCGGGAATCGGACCAGCCGCTCCACGCCGCGCAGAGCCGCCTCCTCGTCGGTGCCTTCGGTTACGGACACACCATGATGCTTGACGCGAGCGAGGACGGCGTCGAACGTCTCGTGGTCGTCCAGGTGCCAGCCGAGCGCGGTGACGTCCTCGGCAGGGCCACGTTGAAGCAGGAACCGGCACTCGTTGTCGTCGAGGCGAAACCGCATTGTGTCTATCGACGCGGATAACTGGAATCTGTTACACGCCTGAAGATCTGCGCGTCCATGGCTGCCAGCGCCCAGTCGGCAGACGATCGAGTCGTGCTGCATCATCACGAAGCGCCGGGTCTGGTTGCAGGCCATGGGCAACACCGGACCGGACTCCTCCACCTGCAGCCTCGATCCGGTACTCCACCGTCGCCTTCCCGGAGGATGGAGGCGGAAGTACGATTCGCTCGCTGAAGCTCCCGTCGGTCACCGCAAAGACCAGCCGCTCCATATCGTCAGCCGCGTCGTCCCATGTCTCGTCGCAGGCGTCGCACCCACAAGACGGGAAAGCCGCGCGGTAGCGGACGCCGGCTCGTATCTCAACGCCCGGAAAGTTCGTGAACCGGAACACCAGTGGCGCGGCGTCGACCTGTTCCGGCGTGACGGCGATCAGCTTCGTGGTGTCCGATGTCGTGGACGACTTCGCAAGCGCCGCAATATCGGCCCGGTACGCCACTCGCAGGTGCTCGATCAAAGTATCCGCGATGGTCTGCAGCGGCGCGAAGCGCTCCGGATTAGTCACGTGCGAATACGAGTTGTCGGGCGGTGAACCCGCCCATCGAGTGCCGTAGCGGATTACGACGCCGAACTCGTCCCGGAACTGCCGGGCTTTGATGACGGGGCGGGCGTACTCGGGCATCAGCTGCCGTCACAGTCGCATGTCGCCGAGGGACGGCGCAAGCAGTTCCGTGTCCCACCACAACACGAGCTTGCCTAGGCCCGCCTCACAGCGACAAGGGAAACAGATTGTCGCTCAGAGACGCGCGAAGTGGCTAATCCCACTGAGGCCTGGCCGTACCGTCAGCCAGTGACGGCCAGTACGGCTTGGGCAAGCTCAGGACGGCAGACCACCAGGTCCGGCAGCTTCGGGTCCGGCTGGTTGTACGCCAACGCCGACCCGTCGATGCGGGAGGTATGCAGACCTGCGGCTCGGGCCACCGCCACCGGGGCAGCCGAGTCCCATTCGAACTGGCCGCCGGCGTGTATATACACATCGGATAAACCTTGGACGATCGACGCCACCTTGGCTCCGGCAGAACCCATTTCCACCAGGGTGCCGTCCAACGCGTCACGAACGGTCAACGCGATGGCGGGCGGGCGGGTGCGTGATACCACGATGCGCGGCTTGTCCGGCGCGGCGGGAGGCGCTTCAACCTGAGGTGTCGCCAGCGTGACTCCCTGCGCCGGCAGTGCTACAGCGCCGGCAACGAGCTCACCGGCCCGCCAGAGCGCGACGTGCACCGCCCAGTCGTCGCGCCCGAGCTCGGAGAATTCCCGCGTCCCGTCCAGCGGATCGACGATCCACACCCGCTCCGAGCGCAGTCGCACCGGATCGTCGGCGCCCTCCTCGGACAGCACCGCGTCGTCAGGCCGTTCGTTGGCGAGCGCTTCCATCAGAAAGTCGTGGGATCGCTTGTCCCCCGCCGCTTTCCGCTCACTCGCGTCGGCATCGGCGAATTCCTCCCGCACTCCGAGCAGCAGGCGCCCCGCCTCGGTGGCCAACCACGCGGCCAGTTCGTGGTCATTCATCGGTGGCTCCACAGACGATCACAATCCTCGATATGTTGGCAGTGTTGACCAACTTACCCTGCTCTTGTAGCAGTGCCCACCCCGGGTGACATTTCTGCCATAACCTGGTGAACGTGAGCGGCAACGTCTCTTCATCGAGCCGGTTGCGGTTTCCGGGGGGACGCCTGGTCGTGATCGGTGTCGTCCTGGCTGTTCTGCTGATCGGTGTGCTCACCTTCGTCGGAGTGAAGCTGACCCAGCGCCAGGAAAGCGCTCCGCCCCAGACCACTACCCAACCGCCGCCGCCAACCAGCTTCGCCATTCCGGGCTGCTACAACCCGTCGGTCCCAACAATCGAGCGTCCGAAGAAGCTCAACATTTTGGGCTGCGCTAGCGTAGCCGTTGCGCTGCAAGGCATGTCGTGGAGCTCGTGGGGACCTCAGGGCGCCGACGGGAGTGGTACTGCCGTTTTCGAGATCTGCGATCCGAATTGTGCAACCGGCTACCAACTCACCAACTCGGTCGTCGTGCATGCGTGGAATCCGCAGCCACCACGACCTGAGGCCGTCTGCCAGGTCGGCCTGAAAATTTTTGCTGACATGATCTTGGCGTTCCCTGAAGGCGTCCCCCCACCCACCGCGCAGAAAATGGACACCCAGTACAACGGGATGCCGGCGGTGCACTACGTCAACTATTCAGGCGCCAACCCCCGCGACACCGAATTCATCGGCTACACGTTTTGCAACTAACCGTTGCTCAGACCTCGACGACGACGGCGCCGCCCTGGCCACCGCCTGCACACATTGCCGCGACGCCGATACCGCCGCCGCGGCGGGCCAGCTCATAGGTCAACGTGGTAACCATGCGCGCACCCGAGGCCGCGATGGGGTGGCCGAGGCTGCAGCCGCTACCAGAGAAATTCACCTTCTCCTCGTCGATGCCGTATTCACGGCACGCCGCGATCGGCACGGAGGCGAACGCCTCGTTGATCTCCCACAGCGCCACGTCGCCGACCGACAGGCCGGCCCGCTGCAGCACCTTGCCTATGACCTTGACGGCCCCCAGACCGGTGTCCCGAGGCGCCACGCCCACCGCGGCCCACGCCTTGACCGTGCCCATCACGTTGAGCTTCTCGGCGTCGGCGTAATCGCGGTCGACGAGTGCGACCGCCGCAGCGGCGTCGTTGGTGCCACTGCTGTTGCCCGCCGTGATCGAGAATCCCTCGATCTCGGGGTGAAGCACTTTCAGTGCTGCGAGTTTCTCAACGGTGGTGTCACGCCGAGGATGCTCGTCGATGCAGAACTCAGTCACCGAACCGTCGGGCTGGGTGATCTTCAGCGGGACGATCTCGTCGACGAACTTGCCTGCATCCATGGCCGCGATGGCGCGCTGATGCGACCGGGCCGCCCAGGCGTCCATCTCCTCGCGAGTGATGCCGACCGCCTGCGCGGTGTTCCACCCCACCGTGATCGACATGTCCCTGGTGGGCGCGTCCGGCGTCTCGACGTGCGTCGGCGGTAGCCACCGCTCCTCGAACTTCAGCTCGGGGCCGGGAATCCGCCAGTTGATCAGCGGCGTCATCGACAACGACTGCACACCACCGGCGATGAGCACGCGCTCCATCCCGGAGCCGATCTGGGCCGCGGCATTGCCGATGGCGGTGAGGCTCCCCGCGCAGTGCCGGTTCACTGACTGGCCGGGAATGTCCTCCATGCCGGTCGCGGTCGCCGCATACCGCGCCAAATCCCCACCGCCGTAATGTGATTCGGCAAAAATGATGTCATCGATAGCGGACGGGTCGACGCCGGACCTGCGCACCACCTCCGGAAGCACCGTGGTGATCAGCGTCTCGGGCGGCGTGTTGACGAGCGTCCCCTTGAAGGAACGGCCGATCGCCGTCCTGACGGCTCCGACGATCACAGGTGTAGCCATGTTCTCAACCTCGAACTGTTATGGCTGCGGTCGGCAGCACAGGCGGGATATGGGCGGTCGAACGCCGCAAATCGTACTACGCCGGCGCGTCGACTGAGCGCCCGAGATAGGCCATGAGCCGGGCAGTCGGCGTCGAGTCCTCTGGCGCGGATTGGGCCGGCCCGAAGCCGCCCGGCCGCCGCAGCATGTCCTCCGGCACCGACTCCACAAGCCCACGGCACAGCGCGAGCAGGTCCTCGGGCAGCTCGATCAGCCGGCCTTGTGAGCAATGTACGTCCCAGCTGTGCAGGGCCAGGTCCGAGACGGGATAGGTCAGCGCCCGGTGCAGCGAAACCTCGCCCTCCGGCGACACCCGCATCGCGTCCAGGTCGGCGCCGGGCAGGGCGTCCTGCAGCCGCGCGGCCAGCTCACGAAGCCGTGCCCCCGGGTCCTCGCATACCCAGTCGGCCGGCTGGGAGGGGCCGCGCCAGACCTCCCCGTCCCCGACGAGCGTCACGATCTTCGCTGCGCTGCCGGTGGCGTGACCGACCAGTTCACGCAAGCTCCAGCCCTCGAGGTTAGATGGCTGGTCCCAACTCTCCGGCGGAATCTGGTCCACGGCGTCGATGAGCAGATTGATCGCCTCGGTGGCCAGAATGCCGATCCGTGCGGTCGCGTCGTTCATGAGTGCATCGTAGGGCCCTGCGACTTAGCCCTTTCCGGCGATCCAGCGGCCCACAGTCTCGAGAGAACGTCTCGATCCACGCGATGCATGGCAGAGGCAGCTCGGTGGAGTTGTACCGGGAAGCAAGGCGAGCGTTCGTCAGCGATGCTCATCGAATCAACAACGGGGACAAAGCGTTGCCGCGCGGCAGTATTACTGGGTAAACGCGGGCCTTTCCTGCACAGCTGAATCACCCTGCGCCGGTTTGCCTTCTTGGGTCCCGGCGCGATGCAGCCACACGAACTTGTTTTGTCCCGCGGCACCTGCCAGAAAGGGCTTCACCAGCAGCGGATAGGCCTCCATCGCCTCTGCCCGCGGGATCACTTCGGGCCTTTCTAGCGCATACTCTTTGCCGTTCCAATTAAGCGTGCACTTTCCGGCGGCCAGCACATTTTCGCACCAGTCAACGTGGGGGTATGCCACCGCGAGTACGAAACCATCACCGAGCGGGTAGGCACTCAGCGGTGTCACATAGGTTCGGCCACTGCGCCGACCGACGTGATGCAATGCGCTGAGGTTGAAGTAGAGCATGCCCAGACGGGTTCCGGCGACCTTACGCAAATAGGGATTCCCCCGCTTGGTGAGCTGCCGCGTCTGGTCGCTGACCCATCTCACCCGCATCACCATCCCCCAGCCGAGTAAGAGCAGATACAACGCCGCGACAGCGCCGGCAACGATGGCGGGTAACGTCACAAGCACACGCAGGAACTTTCGGCTTGCCATGGCGCGACCTCCTAGTAACTCTTCGGGCGGCCTGCCATCGCAATCCGGCCCAGTCAATTCGAGTACCAACTTTCCGCCGCGTACCGCGCAACGGTCTAGGGTCGCAAGTCCTTGGATCGGTTGACGGTCGTGGCCGTTGCTCGAATGAGGCTTGTTTCCCGCCGGTAGACGTCATGATGAAGGCCATGACTGCGGCCAAGAGTGATGAGCCAAATGGGCAGCCCACATGCGAAGATGGCAACGCTTACGGTGGCCCACCCGGCAGCGGGATTTCGCTGCCGCCTTACTACCGACCGACACCATCGGTCAAGAACCGAAACAATTACTTTCCGCAGAGCGAGCCGCTTGGGCCGGATGAGATGCGGATCATCTTCATGGGCAGCAATCCGTGGCCGCCGCGGTCGTCGCAGGCCGGCACTTGCATGATGGTGGAACTCGGCAGCGGCAAGCGGCTGTTCTTTGACTTCGGCCCGGGCTGCCTGCGCAACATTGTTGCCAACCAGGTGCCGGTGCCGGAGATCAACGACATCTTCATCACTCACCTGCATGTCGACCATTTCGGCGACTTGCCATACTTGTGGCAATTCGCGCCATTCAGCGGGCGGTGGACACCGCTACGTGTGATCGGACCGTCAGGTCGCACGGAAGCGCTAGGCACACAGGCGATGTGCGAGCACCTGCAGAAGATGGGCGCTTGGACCTCCCAGTGGGCCGTCGGGCCAATGCAGGATGGCTACCGAATCGACGTCACCGAGTTTGACTTCAGCGATGACGGTGGCGTGTGCTATGACCAGGACGGGGTGCGGGTGATCCATTGGCGGCGCTCGCATGGTTCGGACGGGGCGTCGGCCTACCGGCTGGATTGGAACGGACTTTCCTTCGTCTGGACCGGTGACGGTAAGCCCGACCAGCTAACCATCGAATATGGCAGGGGCGCTGATGTTTTCGTCAGCGAGATGGCCTGCGACCTGGTGAACCTATGGGCACTCAAGCAAGGCGTGTCACCGCTGATGGGCGCGTACGTCCTCGACAATTACCACACCTCGCATTACGCGGTGGGCTATCTGGCCGAGCTGGTCGGGCCACGGCTCGCGATGGCCACGCATCTATCGTTCGACCACGAGCTCGTCGGGGAGATGATCGCCGGTGTGCGGCGACATTACAAGGGGCTCTTCGCATTCGGGATCGACCACGTCGTGGTCAATGTCACCAAGGACCGGATCTGGATCCGGGAGGCCGCATTGCCGGATACGACCAATGTCGCCCGCCCCGACATGCAGTGGATGGTCGAAAACAACTTCGGCGGCAACGTTCCCGGCGAGATCACAGTGGCGAATCCGGTTGCCGCGACCCAAGAGCAATCGATACGAGACTTGGAAATCGACCCTGCTCGCTATACGCCCGCCGACCAGATGCGACCCTGGGCTCGGACGGCCGCCGCAGAGATCACGATCAATCCGGCGCAGATGTTCGATGTGCCGCAAGCAGGAACTTAACCCAAGACAAACTCGGGAGAGGCGGCGAAGTCGAGCCCATTCGGCGCTGCTATTCACCAAGTTGGCTTACCGACGCCAACTACAAGGGCTCCGGGTCCGGCTCGGGGTTGATGCGGCTCAGGGCTGCCAGGATGCGAGCGGCCGCGCCGGCGCGGCCGGTGGCGGCGCGGGCGGCGTCCGCGTCGAGTTCCCGGCGCGCTTGATCGAGTGTGTGGCCGCGCCCTATCAGCACGCCGATGGCCTGGTCGATGAGCGACGCGGTGAGCAACATGAGCGTGCTGTCCGGCTGGGCGGGCAGCTGCAAGTGCTGGTCGAGGACGAAGTCGGTGAGTTCGCGGCCGGTTAACCAGGCCAGGTCGGCGGCGAGATCGACGAACGCGCCCGACCGGCCCGCATACAGAATTAACGCCGCACCGACACCATCCGCGCCGCTGCTGGCCACGTCGGGCAGGAGCATCCGCAGCGACGCGCGGATAGCTGGCATCTGCTCGCTGACGGCCAGCATGGTGAAGATGACCGCCCCCGCGCCGCCGCTGACGCTCACGGTAAGCCCCAGATAGGAACCTATGGCCGCGTGGGCCTCGGCGGCGAACGCTGCCATGCTGGCTGCGACGTCGGCGCCGGGGTCATCGAGGGCTGCGGTGAGCAGAGCTAGCGTCGCGGCCAGAGCCGGAGTGATATCGTCCATCAGCAACGTGTTCCGCTGGGCGCTCCCGAGCGCGTTCTGGAGCCAGGCGCCGAACACAGCAAATCGCTATGCACAATGGGGATCTCGAGAAGCGAGTCAGGACCCGTCTCGGACGTACTCCTGATTCGATGGTAGCCCGCCGCTCCCTCGGCCTGGGATCGGCGCACCAGCCCAGCGCGCTCCCCCGGCTGGTCACGTCTCGCTGTGGCCCTCGCGGGCACGGTGCACGGCCTCATCGACGATGTGTTGGGCGACGTCGACCAACTTCTTATCCTCGCGTTGGCTGATCGCTCGCAGCTGCGCCAACGCCTCCTCCGCGGTGCCGCCGCTGTGCCCCCGCAGCAGCCCCACCGCCTGGTCGATGACGGGGCGCTGCGACAACGCCGTCTGCAACTGAGTCGTGAGCGTCACCGCTTGTGCCAGCAATTGCGCATTGTGCACCGCGACGGCGGCCGGTGCGGCGAACCGCGCACCGAGCTCGGCTGCGTGCTCGTCGAACGCGTCCTCGGTGTGGGCGTAGACGTTGATCGCGCCGACCAGCTGGCCAGGCAGCAGCAACGGCAACGACAACGCGCTGTGCACACCGCGCTGGACGACGCGCGGGCCGAAGCGCGGCCACATCTGCTCCCCACCTAGCGACCCCGAGCGGACCGTGCGCCGCTCCAGCGCCGCCGTGATGCACGGCCCCTCATGGACGGTGACGTACTGGATCTCATCGATCTCGGACACGAACGGGTGACTGGCGGCTAACGCCTCCACCTGCAGGTCGGGCCGGTCCACCCGCAGCAACGTCACCCCGGCGCCGTCCGCGCCGGGGATGGCGTGCGCGGCAAAGGTCGCCACCTGCCCCAGCAGGCCGCCCAGCCCCGATTGCCCGCTCACCAGAGCGGCGAGATCGGCGAGACTGGCTTGGAGGTCAGCCGCGTCCGCCGCAGCTTGCTCCGGGGTCAAAGACCCACCGGTATCGGTGTCGGGAGTGAACTCGCTCATCGGTGATCCTGCATTGATGAAGGCTGGGTCCCGGTTTCACACCAGGCTCAGCGACGTGCGGCCGCAATCGTCACGAGAGACTGCTCCGGCTTCGATCATATACCGCGGAAGCCATCTGAGGTGCGGTTTCGCTCAGCCAGTGCTCGTCCGGGGGGTTCACCGCCTGAGGTGCCGAACCAGGGTGGCTGGGCGGTCCCGCCGCCTGTCCATCCGTCTGACAACCCGTAACGGCACTCGCACGGGGCACCCTTGACCTGGCCGTCATTTCCTTACGGGACGTTGTTGTGGGCGCGCCGCGGCTGGCGTGATAGGGCCTTGGGCTATCCCGCCCCCAGCCAGCTACGCTGCGGCTTGAAACCACTGAACCGACTCCCACCCTGGACCAATTTGTGGGGTGCCGTCAAGGGCTTAACCACACACCAGCAGTCGCGAACATCCTTGGTTGATTGCACAGGAGGTCCTCGTGGCCAAGACGGACATCGCGGCACTGCTCGCGATAGCAGCTGCCCTGATGATCGGCATCGGAGACGTCCTCCAACAGCGATCCGCTCAACAGGTGACAGACAAGCCGGTCAGCACCCTCGCCCTGTTCGGCCGACTGCTGCGCGATCGCCGGTGGTGGGCAGGCAGCCTCGTGGCCGGGGCCGGGCTCGGGCTGCAGGCCGCGGCGCTGGGCCTGGGTTCGGTGGTGCTCGTGCAGGCGCTGTTGGTGACCTCGTTACTGTTCGCGCTGGTCATCAGCGCGAAGGTCAATCACCGCAGAATCACCCGCTGGCAAGGAATCTGGGCCGTGCTGCTCGCCGCTGCCGTCACAGTGGTGGTCACGGTCGGCAACCCGCAGGCCGGGAACGCACGCGGGTCACTTCAGGCCTGGACCGTCGTGGCCGTAGTCATGGGCCCGGCACTGATCCTGTGTCTGATCGGCGCCCGTTTCTTCTCGGGTTCGGTCACGGCGCTGTTGCTGGGCCTGACGTCCGGTTCGCTGTGGGGCCTGTTCTCGGTGTTGATGAAGGGTGTGGTCGACCAGCTCGACCACGGCATCTTGGCGTTGCTGCGCATACCTGAGGTATACGTGTGGGCGGTGCTGGCGATCGCCGCCACGGCCTGGGAGCAGTCGGCGTTTCGAGCCGGCCCGCTGACGGCGTCACTACCCGCGGTGACTGTCTCCGAACCCATCGTCGGATCGGTGCTCGGCGTCACCGTGCTGGGTGAGACGCTGAACACCAACAACGTCGGCCTGGTCGCACTCGGCGTGTCGGTCGCGGTGATGGCCGCGGCGACGGTGGCGCTGGCTCGCAGCCAGGCCGCTGCGGCCCCCGGCTATCGACGAGAGGCCGAGGCCGACACCGAAAATCACCTGATGTGATCCGTGGCCCAAGTATGTTCGCCGGATGGCTTGCAAGCACCCGGCCCGGGCCGACTTCGTAGCGGCCGGTGTTGTGGCAGTCGGACCATCCACCCGCCGTGGTACAGCGCACCAGATCAACGACGGTGGTCAGAGCACCCTGCAATGGGGACCATCGGCCCTACGCCCGGCGCAGGGAACGAGAAGACTCTGTGGTAACCGAAGTGCGACGCTGCGGGATCCGCTGGTAGGCGGGGCCTGGCCTACACAAGTGGACGTACTCGTGATCGAAGGAGCAGGACAGAAATGACCGAAGTCGATCCAACGGTGGTTCGGCACCGAAGTGGGGTACTCGTGTCCACGCTGCCACAGGCTTTTCAGGAGACCGCGACTTTACTGCCGGACTCGGTGGCCATCCGGACGCCCGGCAACGAAGTGGTCCTCACTTGGCGCCAGTACGCCGACCGGGTGCGAAAGATAGCTACCGGGCTGGCGGCGCTTGGTGTCAAACGCGGCCACACGGTTGGTCTCATGCTGCGCAACCGTCCAGAGTTCCACTTGGCGGACGCCGCCGTCATGCATCTCGGCGCGATCCCGTTCTCGATCTACAACACCTCGGCGCCCGACCAGATCCGGTACTTATTCAGCAATGCCGAGAACAAGATCGTATTCACCGAGAATGATTTTCTGCCCGCTATTAGGACGGCCGGGGCCGACCTCGCGCACGTGATCGTCGTCGACGCCGACGTCGACCTCGACGGCTGCCTGACCCTCGAAGACCTCGAATCTTTGGGAACCAAAGCTGATTTCGATTTCGATGCGGCGTGGCAGGCGGTCCGTCCAGACGACCTCGCGACCCTTATCTACACCTCGGGAACCACCGGCCCGCCCAAGGGCGTCGAGCTTACCCACGCCAATGTGATCGCCGAGTTCTCGGCGGTCGTCGACCTCATTGACATGCAGCCAACCGATCGGATCACCTCATACCTGCCACATGCGCACATCGCCGACCGGGTGACCGGGCAGTACGCCAACATGGTCCTGGGAGTGCAGGTGACCGATGTCGCCGACCCCAGGGCGATCGCGGAGGCGCTGCCGGATGCTCGCCCCACGGTGTGGCTGGGGGTGCCGCGAGTGTGGCACAAGATCAAAGCCGGGATCGAAACGAAGCTTGGCACCGAGGCGACCGGAATCCGGCGGCGGTTGGCGCTGTGGGCCATCGACACCGGTGTCGGCGCCGCCCGCCAGACATTGGCCGGCAAGGCGCTGCCCACCTCCCTTGCCATCCGCCGCAAGATCGCCGACCGCCTGGTGCTGGCCAAGGTGCGCGACGCCCTTGGCCTGGACCAGCTGCGCTGGGGAGTAACCGCCGCCGCACCCATCCCGGTCGAAACGCTCGAATTCTTCTGGGGCCTGGGCATTCCCGTCTACGAAGTGTGGGGGTTGTCGGAGAACGCCGGCGGCGCGACATCCAACCGACCCGGCGCAAATAAGGTTGGCTCGGTCGGGACAGCGCTGCCCGGCGTCGAGATCTCGGTGGCCGACGACGGCGAACTGCTGATACGCGGGCCGATCGTGATGCGAGGCTATCGACATCAGCCGGACAAGACCGCCGAAGCGATCGACGCCGACGGCTGGTTGCATACCGGTGACATCGGCACCATCGACTCTCAAGGTTTCGTCACGATCGTCGACCGCAAGAAGGAGTTGCTGGTCAACGAAGCCGGAAAAAACCTCTCCCCCACCAACATCGAGATGGCGATCCAGGCCGCATCCCCGTTGATCGACCAAGTCGTGGCGTTCGGTGATGCGCGGCCATACGTGACGGCACTCGTCGTCATCGAGCGCGATGCCGCCGCCGCGCAGGCCGCCGCGCTCGGCATGGCCGACTCGTCGGCGGCCGCCTTCGCGCAACGTCGCGAGGCGAGGGAAATGCTTGCCGCCGCTGTCCTCGAGGGAAACGGCAAACTTTCCCGCGTCGAGCAGATCAAGCGGTTCCTCATCGTCGGCACCCCGTGGGAGCCGGGCGGAGACGAGCTCACCCCAACGATGAAACTCAAGCGCAGGCCGATCGCGGAGAAGTATTCCGCGGAGATCGACAAGCTCTATGCCGAGACACCCGGACCCGACGTCATCAACTTATCTGACTGACCGCGAATCTGAGCACCCGAGCGAGGCTTTCCGATGACTAAGGCCACGTCGTCCATCCCGTTCTCTATGTGGCGGAAGATAGCCATGGCTACGTGGCGTCCCAGGAAAGACCCGATGATTTCGGCCACGATGGACATCGAGGCACCTCGGTTGCTCGAGTACATCGACCAGGTCCGCGACGCCACGGGCCAGCACCTCACCCCGATGCACCTCGTGGGGAGGGCCGCTGGCAGGGTCCTCGAAGCCCTGCCCGAGCTCAATGGCCGTGTCGTGTTCGGTAGCTTCCTGCCGTCCCCGACCATCGACTGCGGCTTTGCGGTATCGCTGCGGACAGATCCGGTGTCTGGAGCCGAGGCTGCCGCGATCGATATATCGGGCGCTGTTGTGCGCCACGTCGATGAGAAGCCGCCCTGGGTGATCGCCGAGGAACTCGCCGATCGTGTCGTACGCATTCGCCACAACGAAGATCCACTGTTCAAGCAGGCCAAAGCCGTGATCAAGTGGCTGCCGCCGTTGCTGCTCCGCCCGGTACTGGAGGGCATCGGGTTCGTCACCGACGGCCTCCAGTTGCCGCTTCCCTTCCTCGGGCTGGAGGCTCGCACCTTCGGCTCCGTAGGCGTGACCAACGTCGGGACCTACGGCCTCGACACCGTTTCTGCGCCGATGCTGACGTTTTGCCACATGCCCATGGCGATCATCATGGGTACGGTGACCGACAAGGTATTGGCACGGGACGGTAAACCCGTCGTTCGTCCGGTGCTGCCATTGACAATCGAGCTGGATCACCGCTTCGTCGACGGCTACCAGGCGGCGACCGCGGCCCGCATCTTCCGCGATTACCTGGCTGATCCCGCGGCCTTCGACCCGGTGCCTACTTCCACACCACCACGCAAGAGGCGGCGTGCCTCCGTGCGGTCTAACGCCGTACGTGTTGCGGCAGACCACCGATGAATTCCGTTACGCACCTGCGAAAGGCGCCGATGGGCGTCGCCAAGCGTCTGGTCGATGCCTATCGGCGCACGGGTGCTGATGTACCTTTTGGCGATCCACTGCCTTCGCACGGCTGCGAAATGGAGGGCTGGTTCTGGCGCCTCACCGACTCCGCCTCGGGTCGGGTCGTCGTCGCGCTGTGCAGCGTCAACCGGAACCGGGACGGGGACTGGGCCACGGTCGCAGTCGCGTTGCACCCCGACGGCATTGTGCGGTCCGCGGCCTTAGACAGTGCCGAAACCGAACTGTCCCGCTTCGCAGTGCGCGCTGGGACCGACCCGACGGGCCGTGTGGCCGCGTGCATCGATCGGCTCGGAATCGACCTCGATGACATCCACCTGGACCTGCGATTCGCCGATTCGTTCTTGTGGCCCAAGGCCTTTGGCGGCGGCGGCATCTTTTCGTCGATCCCGTTCCTCAACCAATACTGGCATCCCTACCGCCTTGGTGGAAAAGCAAGCGGCACCGTCGAATTCAGCGTCGGGACCTGGTCGTTCGATGACGCCCTGCTGTACGCGGAACGGAACTGGGGCGCGGGCTTTCCTGAGCGCTGGTGGTGGGGTCAGGCACACGATTTCGGCGGCGCTGACGTCTCGGTCGCGTTCTCGGGTGGCCTACTTCAGCTCGGCCTGATCCACCGGGATGTCACCGGAGTGGTAGTGCGACTCGGTGACCGCGTGATCCGAATGACGCCGCCGGCGCTGGTGCGATCGCACGTCAGCGACGGACGCTGGACCGTGCGCGCACGCACGCCGCGCTACCAGATCGATGTGGACGGAGACGGCGCTGGCCTGGACCCGCACGTCTTGCCAGTGCCACTGCCCGCGGCGCGGCGCAATGTCGACACCGACTTCGAGCACCTTGCCGGTCGACTCCATTGCACTGTGCGCAAGTTCGGTCGGGTGATATTCGAAGGCACCTGCGACCTGGCCGGTCTGGAACTTGGCAGCCGGCCGAGCAGCACAGATTTCAGCTAGCCGGAAGGAATCTCTCGCCTACCAACATTGAGATGGCCATCTAGGCCGCGTCCCCGTTGATCGACCCGGTGGTGGCCTTCGGTGATGTCAGGCCCTACGTGATCGCGCGCTGCCTGCGGGAGACGAGATCCTGGCCCTTGCCGATGGCGCCGGATCGGTGGCACTTAGGCTGACCGAGGCACAGTCTCGTGCCTAGGCCTATCCAACGAAGTAGAGGCTAGATGCAGGACATCGAACACCCAGGCTCCCCGGCTGCCGCAGCAGACGATGCCAACCCGGCCGTCCGTGACCGGCGGCGCGGTGGTCCCGGTCCGCTGTCGCAGGTGCTGAGGCCATTTACCCGGACCGGTGGCTTCTATGCCCGGTCTTGGGGCACCTATCTGGATCGTGAGCCCGGCGAGCTTCCGGTGGCACGGCCCACCATCGCGCTGGCGACGCACGCGTTCCGCGACGAAATCGTGCTGGCCGGGTTTCGTTTGCAGCGGTCGGTCCCCGGCGCGAGGACACTCGAGCGGGTCAATCGCGAGGTGAGCGAGGCACTGGAGTTCTACGGCCACAAGGGCTGGCTCCAGCAGCCCGAGGGGTTCTTCGCGGCGCCCCCGCCGCTGACCGACGTCGGGGTCAGGCCGGTCAACAGCATGGGGCGCACTTACGAGCGCTTCTTCTTCGACAGTGGATATGAGCCCCATACCGGCGAACCGGGCAGCGAACACTGGCTGAGCTACACCGCCAACAACCGCGAGTACGGCTTGATGTTGCGACACCGCGAGCCGCGCCCCTGGCTGGTGTGTGTGCACGGCGCAGTTATGGGACGGGCCGCGCTCGACCTCACGCTGTTTCGTGCCTGGCATCTGCACGCCGACCTCGGCCTCAACGTCATGTTTCCCGTCCTTCCCATGCACGGCCCCCGTGCGCGGGGCCTGCGGAAGGGCGCCGCGTTCCCCAGTGGGGACCCGCTCAACGAAGCCCACGTTGTCGCTCAGGCGGTGTGGGATATCCGGCGGCTGCTGTCCTGGATCCGCTCACAGCAGCCCGACTCGACGATTGGGCTGAACGGCCTGTCCCTCGGCGGTTTCATCACGTCGCTGGTCGCCAGCCTCGATGACGGCCTCACCTGTGCGATTCTGGGCGTCCCCGTCGCCGACCTGTTCGAGCTGGTCGGCCGCCATGCCGGCCTCAGCCGCCACGATCCCGCCCGTCAGACGCTGAGGCTGGCCCAGCCCATCGGCCGGATGATCTCGCCGCTGGCTCTGACTCCCCGCGTGCCGATGCAGGGTCGCTTCATTTATGCCGGCGTCGCCGACCGGTTGGTGCACCCACGCGACCAGGTCACCAGGCTCTGGGAGCACTGGGGCAGGCCCGAGATCGTTTGGTACCAGGGCGGCCACACCGGGTTCTTCCGTTCGCGGCCGGTGCAGCGATTCGTCGACAATGCGCTGGTGCAGTCGGGCCTGGTCGACTCGTCATGGATACGACGCAAACGCTGATGCCGAAGGGGCTCGACGAGCCTGCCGCCGAGCCTGGTCGCCTACTCTTTTCCGAGAACCTCTTTCCGAGAACCGATGAAACTGGACAATCCTCTGCGGCATCCCTTCCGCGTAAGACGCGTCGAAAAGCCGCGCGCGGAAGGCCGTTTCAACCTGTCCAACGGTCGCCGGCTTGGCTTCGCCGAGTACGGCGACCCCTCGGGCCCGGTGGTGCTGTGGTTCCACGGCACGCCGGGCGCCCGGCGCCAATTCCCGCTGCTCGGTCGGCGCGCTGCCGAGAAGCTCGGCCTGCGCGTCGTCGTAGTGGAGCGGCCGGGCTCGGGTCTGTCCGCTCCGCATCCCTACGCCGCGGTGGCCGACTGGGCCACCGACATCGCAGATGTGGCCGACACGCTGGGCGCCGAGCGACTGGGTGTGGTGGGCCTTTCCGGCGGCGGCCCCTACGCTCTGGCCTGCGGCGCGGTGCCCCCGCTGGCTGCTCGCGTGGCCGCCGTGGCAGTGCTGGGCGGCATAGTCCCGTCGGTTGGCCCCGAGGCCACCGCCGGCGTCATCGACGACCTTGCCCGCCGCTTCGAACCGATGCTGTCGGAGCTGCGCCGGCCGTTGGCAGCGCTGAGTTTCGGGTTGCTCGCGCCCCTCATCCCCGTCTCGCATTACGTATTACGGGCCTACTCCAGCATTCAGCCCGAGGGCGACCAACGGGTCTTCGCCGACCCCGAAATGGAGGCGGTGTTCATCGATGACATCGTTCTCGTCGTCAGGGGCCGCTGCCAGGCCGTAATCGACGATGTCCGCCTGTTCGGGCGGGACTGGGGTTTCCGGTTGGCCGACGTGCAGGTGCCGGTGCGGTGGTGGCACGGCGACGCCGACCCTCTGGTGCCCCTTGCCGCCGCCCAAGCAGCGGTCTCGCACCTGTCCGACGCCGAGCTCATCCTGCGCCCAGGCGAGAGCCACCTCGGCGGCTTCGCCGCCGCCGATGAGGTCCTAGAGTTCATCCGCTCATCCCTCTGAGCCGCAACGGCTTTCGTTATTGTTTGATCAAGGCTCCTCGTGCTCCCGTAGCTATGGAAGAGTTGCCTTACATCGTCCGGGCCGGCCAACTACGTCTCGCATGAAGGCGAACGGCCGATGGCAATCCCTGCGGCTCTCCCGATGCCGACCGTGGCCCATCGGCATCACGAGCCACGGTTGCTAACCGAAACCGTTGCTAACCGAAACCGACTACAGCCCCGCCTAATTGACGGCCCCTCCATCGGCGCGTCAGGAACATAACGCGCTGACTGTTTTTAACAACAGCAACTCGGCTTTCAAAGCAAAGAGTGCGCGAAAACCACCCAGATAGTGGCAGATAAGCCGCGGTAGCAAGCAACAGGGCTGGCGACATAAAAACATTGCTCGATGTACATATATGACCACCGGCGACACGTCGGATCGTCAGGGGTCCGGCCCGCTGGCGTCGGTCTGCCGGATGGCCGCCCGCCGTTTACCTACCGGCTCTAGCTACTCGCGGCGACCGTGGCGTACGATCTGGCGGCCGAACCGGTCAAGCGACGACACTTGTGCCATCACCGAACCTGGTTGTAAGCCGTACCAGGACATGACGTCGCGACACATGGTCTCGGCAGTCTGCTGGCGGGGTTCTGTCGCACAGTGTTGAGGAGGGACAAGTGAGCACATCAGAGACGGCGCCTGAGCCTCGCGGCGGGCTGCCGGAAATCTATCTCTCGCAACTGCTGCGCGCGCCGGTGCTGGCCCGCTCCGGCGAGGCGGTGGGCCGGGTCGAGGACGTGATCGTGCGGCTGCGCGGCGCCGATGAGTATCCGCTGGTGACCGGGATCGTGGCCGGGGTCGGCGGGCGGCGGGTGTTCATCGGCAGCAAATCCATTGACGAGTACGCCACAGACCGGGTGGTATTGGCCAAGAACAAGGTTGACCTTCGCGGTTTTGAGCGCCGCGACGGTGAGGTGTTGTTGCGCGCCGATGTGTTGGGCCACCGGTTGATCGATGTGGCCGCCGTAGAGCTGGTGCGCGCCTACGACGTCGAGCTCGAAGACACCGGCGCCGGGTGGGTGCTTGCGCGGCTGGACACCCGCCGCCCACCAAAGTTGTTCGGACTGATCAAGCACTCTGGTGGGCACGCGGCCCGCGATTGGAAGGCATTCGAACCGCTGATCGGCCACGCTCGCTCTGATGCCGTGCGGCGTCTGTCGGACCGGTTCGGCGAGTTCAAAGCCGCCGAGATCGCCGATCTTCTCGAGGAGGCCGACAAGTTCGAGGGCGGCGAGATCCTCGATCGGGTCCACAGCGACCCGGAATTAGAAGCCGACGTCTTCGAAGAACTCGACCCCGACAAGGCCAGCCGACTACTCGACGGCATGCCAGATGACGAGGTCGCCGCGCTGCTGGGCCGGATGCGCGCCGACGATGCCGCCGACGCGATCATCGAACTGCGCCAATCGCGGCGCCGGCGCGTGCTGGACCTGATGCCCGCGCCGCAGCGCACCAAGGTGATCACCCTGATGGGGTTCAACCCCGAAAGCGCCGGGGGGCTGATGAACCTCGACTTCGTTTCCTGCGCTGCCACGGCAACCGCGGGCTCGGCGCTGGCGCTCATCGCGGCCGCCCGAACCATCCAGCCGGAGGCATTAATCAAGATGCATGTTCTCGATGAGGGCAAACACCTCGCCGGTGCGGTTTCGGTGATCACCCTGTTGCAGGCTGAACCCAGTGAAAGTGTTGGGGCACTTATGGATTCCGACCCGGTGTGCGTCAGCGCCGACGCAGACCTGACCGACATTGCACTGCTGATGGCCGACTTCAACCTCTACTCCATCCCCGTAGTCGACGAGCAGGACCGCGTGCTCGGGGTGGTCACCGTCGACGACGTGCTCGAGTCCACCATCCCCGAGGACTGGCGCCGCCGCGAACCCGCCCCCCGTCCGGTCCGCGAAATCACTCAATCCGATGATGACCGCAACGCGCCTGTGCCGGGAGGTGAGGGACCGTGACCTCAGGCGACGACAACACCACCCACGCCGGGGCGCCTGCGGTTGAAGTTCGCCCCGCCGAACAGGCCGTGCCGCGGCGCAGCGCCGTGCTCGACACCGCGCACCTGGGTGACATCGAGGGCGCGTTCGGACGCATCAGCCTCGGCGAGACCGAGCATGCCCGCACGTTGAAGACCCGGCTGATGACCCTGCTGGCCATCGTCGGTCCCGGGATCATCGTGATGGTCGGCGATAACGACGCCGGCGGGGTGGCCACCTACGCCCAGGCCGGCCAGAACTACGGCTACTCCCTGCTGTGGGTGCTGCTGCTGCTGATCCCGGTGCTCATCGTCAACCAGGAAATGGTGGTCCGGCTCGGCGCGGTCACCGGCGTCGGGCATGCCCGGTTGATCAACGAACGGTTCGGCCGCGGCTGGGGCTGGTTTTCCGTCGGCGATCTGTTCCTGCTGAACTTCCTGACGATCGTCACCGAGTTCATCGGCATCACCCTGGCTGCCGAATACATCGGCGTCTCCAAATACATTGTGGTGCCGGTCTCGGCGGCGGCGCTGGTCGCGATAATGGCAAGCGGCAGCTTCCGGCGGTGGGAGCGGGCCATGTTCGTCTTCATCGCCGTCAGCCTGGTGCAGGTCCCGATGCTGCTGATGTCGCACCCGCAGTGGGGCCATGCGGCGAAGTCGTTTGTGGTGCCGAGCATCTCGGGTGGCGTGAGCTCGGATGCGGTGCTGCTGATCATCGCCATCGTCGGCACCACTGTGGCACCCTGGCAGCTGTTTTTTCAGCAGTCCAACGTCGTTGACAAACGCATCACCCCCAGGTTCATGGGCTATGAACGCGCCGACACCATACTCGGGGCCTTCATCGTGGTAATCGGCGCCGCCGCGCTGCTGATGACCGGCGATTGGGCGGCGCGCTCCACCAACACCGTGGGTGGTTTCTCCGACGCCGGCGCCATCGCGCATCTGCTCGGCCAGCACAGCGCGGCTCTCGGCTCGATATTTGCGATCGTGCTGATCGACGCCTCGATCCTCGGCGCAGCCGCGGTGACCCTGGCCACCAGCTACGCCTTCGGCGATGTGTTCGGTCTGAAGCACTCGCTGCACCGCGGGTTCGCCGACGCCAAACAGTTCTACCTGTCCTACACCGCAATGGTGGTGTTGGCCGCGGCCATCGTGCTGATCCCCGGCGCCCCGCTCGGGTTGATCACGACCGCCGTGCAGGCCCTTGCCGGTCTGCTATTGCCCAGCGCCAGCGTGTTTCTGCTGCTGTTGTGCAACGACCGGGAAGTGTTGGGGCCCTGGGTCAATCGGCCCTGGCTCAACTGGGTCGCCGGGCTGATCGTCGGCACCCTGCTGCTGCTCTCGGGGATCCTGATGGCCACCACCTTGTTCCGCGACCTCAACGTCGTCGCTGTCGCCGGCTACCTGGCTCTGGCCCTCGTCTTACTGGCCGCCGCCGCGGTACCAGTGCTGCGCTGGTTGGCCCGCCGCCAACCCGCACCACCGGCCGCAAAGCCCCCGGCACGCGCCGTCGACCGCAGCACCTGGCGGATGCCACCCCTGACCCTGCTAGAGCCGGTCACCTGGTCAGCTGGGACCCGACTCGGCATGATCGCCCTGCGCGCCTACCTGATCGTCGGAGCGCTGCTACTGGTGGTCAAAGCCATCCAGATCAGCCGCGGATAGTGTTTGCCCTGACCAGACCTTTTGAAGGCGGGGCGGGCGGGCTCGAACACGCGGCGACGGATTCGCGATTCATGGTTCTTGCTGACCGCGCTACAGGTCCGCTAAATGCTTGCGCGACACGCACCTTGGCTCCCCGAGCAGTCCGGTCCGATCACTGATTCCGGCTGATTCTCGATCATCAGCGATGAATAAAGATGACTATTTAGGCCGATCCGAGCCCCATGATGATCTCGACGGTTGCGCGGCGCTTCGTTCACAAACCCGTTTTCCCATGCTCCTACGTCACCTCGAATCGGCTGGCGAGTCAGTTCGGCAGTGGACGTTGCCGGTCGGTCGGATGGCGGCTCGCTGGCGCGGTAAAGCCTTCGGTGTCATCGAAGAACGCCCACACCCCGTCGTCGTTGACCTCCATACGCCAACCCAGCTCGGAATTATTTGGAATGGAGCTGATAAACCATGCGTGTGCAGCCTCCGCGCTGGCGAAATTCTTCGTCGCGACAATCCCGCCATGTGGGTCGATAACTCGAAACTCAGCCATGCGACGTGATTATCCTCCCCGGCCGACTTTCAATCGCGTGTAATGTCCGTCCACCGAGGAGTGTTTGCGATGGCGAAACCTACTGGCGCCCTCTGCGAGCACCCGTATCAACGCCACCCGCGAACGTCCCGCCGCACCGCGCTCGTTCACGGGGCCGCGACGGCCTACACCGTGCGGGCCAAACGGTTGGCGAGCAGCTCGGCGAACCTAGCCGGATCCTCCAGCGCGCCACCTTCAGCGAGAAGTGCTGTGCCATATAACAATTCCGCGGTCTCAGCGACCGAGGGATCGTCAGCGCGGTCCTGGTGCGCTTGGCGCAAGCCGGTGACGAGCGGATGATTCGGATTGAGTTCGAGAATCCGCTTCCCGACCGGTACCGCCTGTCCGGAAGCCCGATATATGCGCGCGAGCGCCGGTGTCATCCCGAAGGCGTCGGTGATCAGGCAGGCCGGCGACTCGGTCAGGCGGTTAGACAACCGCACTTCCTTGACGTGCTCACTCAGGGTCTCCTTCAACCAGGTCAGCAGGTCGGCGAAATCTTTCGTCTGCTCCTCGCGCTCGGCCTCGCTTGTGTCCTCTTCGGAGTCCAGGTCCACCTCGCCCTTGGCTACCGACTGCAACGGTTTGCCGTCGAACTCCGTCACGCTTCCCACCCAGACCTCGTCGACCGGGTCTGTCAGCAGCAGCACCTCGTAGCCCTTGGCCTTGAACGCCTCGAGATGCGGCGATTTCAAGATTTGCTGACGCGTCTCGCCGGTGGCGTAGAAAATCTGCTCCTGACCCTCCTTCATGCGCTCGACGTACTCGGCGAGAGTGGTGGCTTCCTCCTCGCTATGCGTTGAAGCAAACGACGAAACACGTAGCAGGGTGTCCTGGTTGTCCAAGTCCGATATCAAACCCTCCTTGACGACCCTGCCGAACTGAGTCCAGAACGTGCGGTAGTCCTCCGGCCGCTCGGACTGCAGATCCTTGATCGTGGAGAGGACCTTTTTGGTCAGGCGGCGACGGATCGCCTTGATCTGGCGATCCTGCTGCAGGATTTCCCGGGAGACGTTGAGCGACATGTCCTGCGCATCGACTACGCCCTTGATGAAGCGCAAGTACTCGGGCATGAGCTGGTCGCAATCGCCCATGATGAACACACGCTTGACGTAGAGCTGTACCCCGATGTGGGCGTCACGGTTGAACAGGTCAAAGGGGGCATGCGACGGGATGAAGAGCAGGGCCTGGTACTCGAAGGTGCCCTCGGCCTTCATCGCGATGACCTCGAGCGGGTCGTCCCAGGCGTGCGCGATGTGCTTGTAGAACTCCTTGTACTCCTCGTCGGAAACCTCGTCTTTAGACCTGGCCCACAGCGCCTTCATCGAGTTGAGGGTCTCGGTTTCGATGGTGACGACCTCTTCGCCACCTTCCTCGGTGGCCGGGGTACGTCGCTCGACCTCCATCCGGATGGGCCAGGCAATGAAGTCGGAGTACTTCTTGACCAGGTTCCTGATCTTCCACTCCGAGGCGTAGTCATGCAGCTCGTCCTCGGCATCTTCGGGCTTGAGATGCAGGGTGACCGACGTTCCCTGGGGAGCATCCTCGACGGATTCGATGGTGTAGGTCCCCTCACCGCTCGATTCCCACCTGGTGGCCTCGCTCTCGCCGGCCTTTCGTGTCAGCAGCTCGACCTTGTCGGCCACCATGAAGGCCGAGTAGAAGCCGATACCGAACTGACCGATCAGTTCCTCCGAAGCGGCCGCGTTCTTGGCCTCTCGCAACTGCTGACGCAGCTCCGCGGTGCCTGACTTGGCCAGAGTGCCGATCAGATCCACGACCTCGGTACGGGTCATACCGATGCCGTTGTCGCGAACGGTCAGGGTGCGTGCGTCCTTGTCCACCTCGATCTCGATGTGCAGATCGGAGGTGTCGACGTTCAGGTCCTTGTTCCGGAACGCTTCCAGCCGCAGCTTGTCCATTGCATCAGAGGCGTTCGAGATCATCTCTCGCAGGAAAGAGTCCTTGTTGGAGTAAACCGAGTGGACCATCAAATCCAGCAGTTGCCGAGCCTCTGCCTGAAACTCCAACTGCTCGACATTCGCGTTCATGAGATTCCTTCCGACAACATAGCGTCTCGAATTTAGCGAGATCCCAATCGGCGATGCTTCGGGGGGTCGCAAAGCGCTGTTACGGGCGAGCGTTAAGGGGCTGGAGAAATGGTCCACTTACGCCAATCACGTGAGGCTCTACCCTGAACAGGTCAGCGTCACTGGGGACGACCTCAACCTAGCCTTGGACCGAAAGGAAATCAGGTGTCCGTTGCTCAACGCGAACGTGCCGCCCTCGTCGACACCATGCGCGGCGTCGGGCCGGACGCGCCCACCCTGTGCGAAGGCTGGGAGACACGAGACCTGGCCGCCCACCTCATGATCCGGGAGTACCGCCTCGACGCCGCACCGGGCATCGTGATTCCGTTCTTGGCCTCCCACACCGCCAAGGTGCAGAACGAAGTGGCGGAGCAGACCGAATGGGACGAGCTGGTGGACAAGGTCGCGTCGGGTCCGCCGGTCTACTCACCGCTGAAAATGTTGGACCCGGTGGCCAATGTCGCCGAAATGTTCATCCACCACGAGGATGTGCGCCGGGCGCAGCCGGACTGGAAGCCGCGCGTGCTCGAACCCGCCCTGACCTCCATGCTGCGCCGAACGCTGCCGCTGATGGGCCGGCTGACGCTTGCGAAGGTCCCGGGCCGGGTGACGTTGCGTACTTCGGATGGCAAGACGGTGCTGACCACCGGCCGCGGCCCGGCGGTCACGGTGACGGGTGCTCCCGAGGAGCTGCTGCTGTTCTCGGTCGGACGACAGGCCCGAGTCGAGTTTGACGGCGATGCGTCGGCGGTGCAGGCGGTCCGCGAAGCGCCTAAAGGGTTGTAGCCAGCCCGCGCGGGCATTCTCGTCTCAGCCGAAGGCCTCGCGCAGGTCCTTCTTGATCACTTTTCCGAATTGATTGCGCGGTAGCGTATCGACGATCTCGAGGCGCTCGGGGTATTTGTAACGGCTCAGCCCCTCCGAGCGGCAGTGCTGCACTAGGGATTCCAGCGACACACCAACTCCCGAAGTGGGTACCACCACGGCGCAAACGCGCTCGCCGGCGCTGCGGTCAGGGACTCCGATGACCGCGACATCGGCCACTGCGGGATGGGTAGCCAGCACATTTTCGATCTCGAGGGCCGAGACATTCTCCGCGTTGCGGATGATCGCATCTTTGATACGACCCGTGACACGGACATTGCCGTTTGCATCGATTAGCCCGAGATCGCCTGTGCGCAGCCAGCCGTCCTTGTCGAACGCGTCGGCGTCAAGTGTGGCGTCCGCGTAGCCGAGGAAGCATTGGGGTCCCTTGAGCCGCAGCTCACCCTCATGCCCGACGGGCAGTTCGATTTCTCGGTTGTCGACCACCCGGACGCAGACCCCTGGTACTGGCGCGCCAACAGTGTGGTCGAGCACCTCCGGCGCAGCGGTAAGGGACGGTGAGGTCGCGACCGGAAACTCGGTAAGCCCCCAGGCGTTGGCGATGCCGGCCACGCCGAAGGTTTCGCGGACCTGACGTCCTAGTTCGGCGGTAATGGGTGCACCGCCGGCCAGGCAGCCCCGCAGGGAACCGAACAGCGGCTGATCGCCGTGGGCTCGTTGGGCCTCGAGGAATGCCACGAAGAATGGTGTCGCTGTGCCCAGGAATGTCGGGTTGTGCGCCGCGATGGAAAGCGGTGTCGTGGCCGGATCGAATGCCTCAAACAGCACCAGCCGCATGCCGGTCAGCAGTGCGGCGGCCAACATCGCAGCCCCACCGATATGCGCGACCGGAAAGGCAATCGGATTAACGTCGCTGCTGGTGGCACCGACCATACCCACCACCCCTGTCGAGCCGGCGATCACCGACGCGTCGGTATGACGGACCCCTTTGGGAGCCGCGGTAGTCCCCGACGAGTAGTAGATCCATCGCGCGTCGCCAGTGGGCCCTGGTGGCGCCGTATGCGCATCGATGCTTGCGCGGGGCAGCCGAAGCTCACCGGCGACCGGGGGTGTCGCCAGGTCAACGGTGATGACCTCGAAGCCTCGATCCGAGGACAACGCCCGGGCAAGTCCACCGTGATCGAATCCACGCCAAAACTCCGGCACCACAAAGAATTCGGTTGCCAGCTGGTCGGTGATGAAGCCGACCTCGTTTTCCCGCAGTATCGGGATTATCGGGTTTTGCACCGCACCGAGTCGGGCCAGCGCTGCCATGACAACCATGGTCTCTAGCGTGGTGGGCAGCTGCCAGGACACGACAGTTCCTGGGCCGATCCCACGCTCGGCGAACGCTGCAGCCGTCGCGCACGCGGCATCGTGAAGCTGACGTGCGGTCAGGCTGCGCCCATGCTCATCGGCGAGAAGCGGCCCGTTCGATCCGCGCTGTGCCGCGTCGGCGATCAACGTCCATAAGGTGATGTCCTTTCCGGTCGTCATCCGGCCGGCGGCAAGGCCGAGGGTGGTCGAAATCCGGAGTGCGCTATCGAGACAGACACCGCGCTGCCGACTGGACCCTGATGGTCTACGACAACGGCTGAACCGTTGGCCACCCCGTCATCGCTGTAGTGAGTAAGTGCGGCCAGCCCGATATGCGGCCCTTCGGGCAGCCGGCTCAGGGTGAGCGTGTAGTCGACGTTGATGAATTGCAACGCCTTTGTGCCCCAGTTGGCGATTGCCGCCGTGACGTCAGCACACATCGCCGCGCGGGTGAATGCGGTGAGCGGTTCGTCCTCGATCAACGAACGCGTTTCATGTAGCCACGTGTATTTCGGTCCGGACGTGTCCCAATCGGGATCGGGATTCTGAATGCCGCCGCCCCAGCCATAGGTCCGCAGGAAAAGCGACGGATTAGCGCCGTCAAGCTCGATGGGTAGCGGCGGCATCTGCACTGGTTGTGACCACACTTCGCCGTCGGGCTGTGGCCCGCGCCGCAGAAACAGCGCGCTACCCCGTGCCACGGGCGTCCCATGCTGGATGAGAACGGCCTCGACGAGCCGCAATCGCCGTCGGTCGTGTTGTACACGGGTGTGCACCTCGAGTGGCTCCAGCGCGGTTGGTGCGGGAAGATCGACGGTCAGCCGCGCAGGCTGCAGTTGCGGGTCGTCGACCGCGCGTTCGACCGCCCAGCCCAACAGACCGCCGACAACGTGGCCGCTGATTGACGGGCCCCACCCGCCGCGCGCGATTTCGGTTGGCACGTAACGGCTTTCGTCGCGCACGAAGTACGGCGTCGACGCCACCAAATCAACGTTGTCCGGCACGGTATTCGGTTCGGTCACCGCATACCCGCCAGGCAGTCGCGGGCAACACGGCTGACATCGGCGATGGCCTCGCCCGGCACGGAATCCTGCGCATGCTGGAACGGCAGCTCTAGTGAGAAGCGCATGTTACAACCACCATTACATCTCCTTTGGGTTATCAACAGTAGACGTTACAGTTTCTCTTCCAGTCGCGCGCTGTCTGGTGCTGTCTTCCGGGTAGCGAATTCACGTTTCTGTCTCGGTTGATCCATGGTGCCTTTTCCCTGGTTAGCCAGCACCGACACCAGCGACCCTGGTCCGCCCAAAAGATTCACAGGGGCGCGTCACAGCTCATTCATAGGCAAGCTATCTAGCGTCGGTGGATGTCGGGGGCAGTGCTCCAGGAATTCACTAATAGTCAGGTGAAGGACCATGAAACTAAAGCAATTGATCGGGGGGGTAACCATCGCCGGTGCTTTTGGCGCAGCGGTGTTGGGTGTGGGTGCCGGTTCGGCAAACGCCGCTCCGGGATCGCCACCGCCGGCTCCGGCCGGCGGCCATAGCGCGCCGCCTGCGGGCGCTCCCGGCGGTAACCATGGCGGGCCGGCACCCGGAGACTTCCACGCCCCAAGCGGACCCAATGATCCGGGCGGACCCGGTGGCCCGGGCGGACCCGGTGGTCCCGGGGACCACGGCCCGGGCGGACCCGATGGCCCCGGGGACCACGGCCCGGGCGGACCCGGCGGTCCCCCCGGCGGACCCGGTGGCCCAGGTGGACCCGGCGGACCCGGCGACCACGGCCCCGGCGGACCCGGCGGCCCTCCCGGCGGACCCGGTGGCCCCGGGGACCACGGCCCTGGTGGACCCGGTGGCCCCGGGGACCACGGCCCGGGCGGACCCGGTGGCCCCGGGGACCACGGCCCGGGCGGACCCGGTGGCCCCGGGGACCACGGCCCGGGCGGACCCGGTGGCCCCGGGGACCACGGCCCGGGCGGACCCGGTGGCCCCGGTCCATGGCGTGGGGATCCTCAGCGTGGCTACTTCCACGACGCCCCCTGGGGAGACGGACCTGCACCCTGGGGATGGGGTGCGCCGCCACCGCCGGCTTGGGGCCGACCGCTCCCGCCGCCCGGGGGGCAGTGGGTGGGTGGCCCGATTAACTACTGGGGCTACCAGGAAACACCCCTGTGGGATCCCGGGTTCAACCAGTGGGGCTTCTGGTTCTTCGGGGTCTGGATCCCGCTGTAGAAGACCAACTCCCACGACGGCCGCTTCGCCGGTTGGCGAGGCGGCCGTCGTGCTCACACCCCTCTGAAGGGGGCCGGGCGAAGCTCGAATCCGCGACCAATGGATTCGCGACTCGGGGTTCTGGTTGGCTGCTCGAAAGACCGGTAAGTGCTTGTGCGACGGGGAATTAGCTCCCAGGGTGGAGCGACCAGAACTCACCGATTTTGGTCGTGCAACATGGTCCACGCAGGCGAACGCTTGTGTGACGAGCCTTGGGACAGCAAGACAGCATGCACACCTGACTTCTGTTTGCAGGGACTTTTGGCCTCTTGTTCGGGGCCCTACGCCATGGCATCGCCGTGCCGTATGGCCCTCGTTTGCGGTGTCTCGGTACTGAAACATCGAGGTCACGGTTTGGTTTTCGACCAGCCGGAGTTGAGTTGTCGACTGATAAGGAGGGGCGATGGCCACGCCTGGTATCCCGCCGCAAGCCCGAGATCCACGCATGACCACTCTTCACACCGGCGCAATCGCGATCGCCGTCCTGTCCGGCACCTGCGCCCTGGTAGCGTTCGCCGTCGGCTCGCCGCTTCAGTTCGGTGTCGCGTTGGCGTTGTGCGGCGCGGCGTGGATCGCCGCCGACTTCATCGAATGGACGGTTGAGCATGACGGTGCCGCTCGCCGATGTGCAGTCCCGGTTGCACGGCTCACCCCCGGTTACGGACCTTGCCGCGTCGTGTTTGTCGGTGGCGACGAGTGCTTCTCGCGCCCGGCGCCTCGCGCTGGGACCGGATTAGCCGCTTGAATATTGATCTGAGAGCGCCCCATCGACTTAACCTCGCCGCGCCAACGTGCTTGAATTGCCTTGAGGCGGAGCATATGCGGTAGGGGGAAGGCGAATTTCACTGTGGGTTCCTGGCGTGGTCGACGATCGGGGTGGTCGTCACAGTGAGAATAAGAAACCGCCATTGGCCGGAAAGGTTTGGCCGGTGGTCCAGCTGGCTGACGTCGTCGGGGCCAAGGTCAGCAAGGTCTGATCGCCATCGGTCGTCAGGCGCGGTGTATTGATGGTCGGGATGGCGCTCATGGACACGCGCGTTCGGTATGCGGTCGACGAGCAGGCTGAGAGTTCGGGCCGATTTGTAGTGCCCGCTGGCGTCCATGGGCGCCTTGCGGGAGTCCGCCGCTGCGGCCGGTGACCACGACGGTGGCCTGCCGGGAACTGTTAGCGTGCTCGGCGCGCAAGGTTTTCGGCGTCGAGGATGAGCACGTTGTGGCTTTCCCACTGGATCCAGCCACGGTCGGCGAAGGTGCCGAGCGCCTGGTTCGTCGCCTCCCGGGACGCGCCAACCAGCTGAGCGATCTCGTCTTGGGTCAGGTCGTGGGCCACTCGTAGCCCGTCGCCTTCACGGGTGCCGAACTGTTGTGCCAGCAGCAGCAATTGCTTGGCGACCCGTCCAGGGACGTCGGTGCAGATCTGATCGGTCAGTTTGTTGTTGGTGCGCCGCAGCCTGCGGGCCAGTACCCGTAGCAGCTGTTCGGCGACCTCGGGGCGATCGGCCATCCATCCGCGCAGCATGTCGCGGTCCAAAGACACCGCGCGCACCTCGGTGAGGGTGGTCGCGCTGGCGGTGCGCGGGCCGGGGTCGAAGACCGAGAGCTCGCCGAACATCTCCGGCGGGCCCATGATCGCCAGCAGATGCTCGCGGCCGTCCGGTGAACGGTGGCCGATCTTGACCTTCCCGGAAATGATGATGTACAGCCGGTCTGCAGGTTCTCCTTCAGCAAACACGGTCCACCGGCGCTTGAAGTCGACGGGCTGCAGTTGTTTGGTTACGGCAGCCACGGCGCTCTCGATTCCCTGAAACATTCCGGCCTTGGTAACGGTCGCGTCCACACAGCCTCCTATGGGGGTGTTGGGCAGTGTCAGGACGACAGTGCGCCGTTGCGGTAGTGGGGTCCTAATCACCTGGTATGTGCCGTGAGGCTGGCCGTTTGGCCGGTACGCTGCATGGCAGTGCGTTGCCGCACGATTATGTGACCGAGGGTATCGATCAAAAGTGCTGTGCGGCAGGCGCTCTGGATGTCCCAGGAATGAGCGGAGCAGTCATGGTGATCCCCGGGCATGCGGTTGTCACCGGCGTGTTCGGCACGAGCGACTGCTCAGCGAGGACGGCACCGGACAGCTGGCCTCATCCCGGACTGGTTGAACTTCTCAACGTCGTCAACACTACACCCCGCGGGCGGCACGGCCTACCGTAGCTGGTTTCTAATGTCCGGCGCTCAATGGATGTCGAAATGCCGATCATGCTGTGGACGTCCTCGGTGAACTGCGTCAACTCTGTTACCTGCACTCGATGGTCCAGTCCGGAACCCGTTATCCCTCAACGGAACTCGACGACATAGCCGCGGCGCAACCGCCACGAGATGATTTGTCACGCCAAGAGTACCGCCGCTAGCAGTTCTGGACCGCGTGCTGGTAGCGGCCGTCCGAGGAACGCGACCTCGCGCCTGAATCCGTCGACCACCGGCAACGCTGGTAAGCCTTGCAAAGGGGGCCGCCCCAAACGGGATTCGGCGGGTTAGTCCCCATGGGTGTAGCGTCGGAGGTGCTGAGAATCTCAGCTGGTTCGGGATGAGTTCAGCTGTCCGCTGCAGAACTTGAGGAGTGTTGGCTCCGAGGCCCCTACATGCCGGTGATCGTCTGCACATCAAGATCACCATGACTGTTTCACAGAGTTTGTCCGGATCAACCGCGGAGGTAAGGCCCTCTACATTCCCATTTCCTTAGTTTACCTACTCAACCCCGGCCAGCCACGACCGCCCGGCGAAAGAAAAGATCAACATCGCGGCTTTACAAACAGGAGAGCATCCGCCGGAAGTCAGTACACCGCAGTGTATTACGGAGAGACTCTGATGCCGGCCGGGCTACGACCGTCGGACCGCTCACCTGCACGTCTGCCACCAGCCAGAAGCACGTGCCACTATGAACAGGGAGGTCGATTGCACAGAAGGCTCATCGCATGACTTACTGCATAGGCGTAATGCTCGAAAAGGGCATGATTTTCGCCTCGGACTCTCGTACGAATGCCGGGGTGGATAACTTCGCCAAGTTCTGCAAAATGACGGTATTCGAGCGTCGCGGCAACCGCGTTATCGTTCTGCTGAGTTCGGGAAACCTGGCCGGGACTCAGGCCGTCATCAGCGTATTGACGCAGCGCTGCGCTGACGGCGACGCGGCCACCAATGTCTTGGGCGCCCGGACGATGTTCGACGTCGTGAGGCTGGTCTCCGACGCGACGCGCGATATCGAGAAACGCGACGCCGGGTACCTGGAAGAGAACAACATCCGCTTCGATGCCTCGTTCATCGTTGGTGGGCAAATCCTCGGCGAGCCGATACGGCTGTTCCGGACCTATGCCGAAGGCAACTTCATCGAAGCGGGGACCGACACGCCCTTCTTGCAGACCGGTGAAACCAAGTACGGAAAGCCGATCCTCGACCGCGTACTTACGCAACACACGCCCCTCGCAGACGCCACGAAGTGTGTCTTGGTGTCCTTCGATTCGACCATGCGCAGCAACTTGTCAGTGGGCATGCCAATCGACCTGATCTGCTACGAACGGGACAGCCTCGAAGTGCAGTGGCGGCGGCGATTCGATGAGGGGGACCCCTATTTCACCGCCCTTAGCGACGAATGGGGCGAAGGTGTGCGGCAGGTGTTTCGCCATTTGCCCGAGCTGCAGTGGTGACGGGTTGTCACGGTGGATGCCTTCATCATCACCTGTGAACACGGCGGCAACCGGATACCCGCGCCCTATCGGCGGCTGTTTCGGGGGCAACGGGCGCTGCTGGATTCCCACCGTGGCTACGATCCCGGGTCGCTGGTGATGGCGAAGGCACTCGCCAGTGCCTTCGCGGCGCCCCTCGTGGCTTCGACGATCAGCCGTCTGCTTATCGATCTCAATCGCTCGATCGGCCACCCACAACTTTTTTCGGCGGTGACCCGCGCCGCGCCGGCCCAGACCCGGGCGCAGATCGTCGAACGGTATTACCGGCCCTATCGCATGCAGGTCGAGCGTCTCATCAGGCAAGCGGTAGCGCGCGGGCATCGCGTGATCCACATTTCGTCGCACAGCTTTACCGCGGAGCTTG
>CAVYAU010000029.1:0-35608 GCA_963766535.1 uncultured Actinomycetota bacterium
GAAACGTCCAGTGTCGCACGGTATCTCGCTTGCGATGTCAGCTCCGAAGAGTTCGGATGCCCTACTGTCGCGCCTTGGCCGAACCGCCCAGACGCCTGACCGATGATATCCAAATTTACTCAGCCACTTGGGTTTTGATGCTGAAGGTCTAGACGCTGCGACGGCGTGCACGCGGTGAAGGACGGGATTCCAGCCAGGACAAGAATGCGGTCAAAGCGCCCCTATCGAGCGCAATCTCGTAACCAGACCTGAGGTCCTGTGTCGTGTCGCGCAGTTCCAGTATGACGATTTCGTCGGTCATGATGTCGAACTCGTCGCCGCGTGGCGCGCGCCGGGCCACGATCTCCACACCTCGCCGGCTGAGCCGACGGTCCGGCCACAAACGCAGACTGGACAGCCGGTAGAACGCGGCTTCGCCGCCGCGGTAGCGGATTACGCCGTGACGCCAGCCATGACCTCCGACCGCAGGGATATCCCGCATGATCCCCGCCGTTCCGCCCTGGCGCAGTTTCCACAACCGATAGCTCAGGGCGAGGACGGCCGCCCCTAGCACAACGACGAGCACGACCATGCCGACCATGGGCGCGCTCATCGGCGGTTAGTCGATCGCGCCGACGGCGCGCAATCTGGCGCGTCCCCTTGCGGCGATACGGGGATCGTCGGACTCGGAATCCTCCTTGGCGGCACTCTCGTCGATCTCCGACTCGAACTCGGCCGATTCGGTGAGAATGCTGACTCTCTCCTCAGTTACCGACAAAAACCCGCCATCCACCGCGATTCGCAGGTCCTTTTCGCCTTCCCTTTCGACGCGCACCATGGCGTCGTCGACCAGCTGGGCCACCAACGGGATGTGGCGGGGCAGGATGCCGATCTCGCCGACGGTGGTGCGGGTGAACAGGAACTTCGCCTCGCCCGACCAGATCTTGCGATCGACGGCGACTATCTCAACATTCAATTCCGCCATGCCACACCACCTTTCGACTCACCCGGACGTTAGAGCTTGGCGCCGAGGCTCTCGGCCTTCTTGGCCAAGTCGTCGAGGCCACCGATCAAGAAGAAGGCCTGCTCGGGCACATGGTCGAACTCGCCCTTGCACAAGCGGTCGAACGCCTCGATGGTCTCCTTCACCGGGACCGTCGAACCCGGCTGGCCGGTGAATTGTTCGGCGGCCATCATGTTCTGCGAGAGGAATCGCTCAATGCGCCGGGCCCGGTTGACCAATTGCTTGTCCTCTTCCGACAGCTCGTCGATGCCGAGGATCGCAATGATGTCCTGAAGGTCCTTGTACCGCTGCAGGATCCGGATGACTTCCTGCGCCACGCGGTAGTGCTCGTCACCCACGACACCGGGGTCGAGGATGGTCGAGCTCGACGCCAGCGGGTCCACCGCGGGGAAAATGCCTTTGGAGAACACCGAACGAGACAGCTCGGTGGTGGCGTCCAGGTGCGCGAACGTCGTCGCCGGCGCCGGGTCGGTGTAGTCGTCGGCAGGCACATAGACCGCTTGCATCGACGTAATCGACCGCCCCCGCGTTGAGGTGATGCGCTCCTGCAGCTCGCCCATCTCGTCAGCCAGTGTGGGCTGGTAACCCACCGCCGACGGCATACGACCGAGCAGCGTCGACACCTCCGAACCGGCCTGGGTGAATCGGAAGATGTTGTCGATGAACAGCAGTACGTCCTGGCCCGCCTCGTCACGGAACCACTCCGCCATCGTCAGCGCGGACAGTCCCACTCGCATACGAGTGCCAGGCGGCTCATCCATCTGACCGAACACCAGCGCGGTGTCCTTGAGCACGTTGGCTTCCTTGAGCTCAACCCACAGGTCGTTGCCCTCGCGGGTGCGCTCCCCCACGCCGGCGAACACCGAAGTGCCACCGAAGTTGCGGGCGATGCGGTTGATCATCTCCTGGATGAGCACTGTCTTGCCCACCCCGGCACCGCCGAACAGGGCGATCTTGCCGCCACGCACGTACGGGGTCAGCAAGTCGACGACCTTCAGGCCGGTCTCGAGCATCTCGGTGCGAGGCTCCAGCTCTTCGAAGGGCGGCGGCTTACGGTGAATCGACCAGCGCTCGAAATCTTCTCCGTACCCTGGCTCGTCCAGGCAATATCCCAGCGCGTTGAAGACGTGGCCCTTGACCTCTTCGCCGACCGGCACCGAGATCGGGCCACCGGTGTCGGTGACCTCAACCCCGCGCACCAAGCCGTCGGTGGGCTGCATCGAGATCGTGCGCACCAAGTTGTCGCCGAGATGGTTCGCTACCTCCAACGTCAAGGTTTTCGCGAGCTCCTCGAACGTGATCTCGGCGTGCAGCGCGTTGAACAGCCCTGGCACCGAACCCCGCGGAAACTCGACGTCGACGACCGGCCCGGTGACCCGTACCACGCGGCCGCTGGTGTCGGAGTCTGTCGGCTTTTCGGTCTTTTCGGCAGTAGCACTCATATCTTTGTCGCTTCCTCGTGGGGCTACTTGGCGGCATCGGCGAGCGCGTTTGCGCCACCGACGATTTCGCTGATTTCCTGGGTGATCTGGGCCTGCCGCTCGCGGTTGGCCTCCAACGTCAGAGCCTTGATGAGGTCGTCGGCATTGTCGGTGGCCGACTTCATCGCCCGCTGGCGCGACGCCAGCTCCGATGCCGCTGATTCGAGCATCGCCGCATACACGCGGGTGGTCAGGTACCGCGGCAGCAATGCCTCGAAGAGCGTCGTCGCATCCGGTTCAAAGGAATACAGGGTGCGCGGTTCGTGGATGTCCTCGACGTATTCCACTACCATCGGAGCCATCCGGCGCGCCTCCGTCGACTGCGACAACATCGACTTGAACTCGGTGTAGACGATGTGCAGTTCGTCAACGCCCTCGCCGCTATCCGACTGCTGATCCTCGCCGTTGTCGCTGGTGCCGAGCATGAATGCATCGACCAGTGTCGAGGCGATCTCGGCGGCGTTCTCGTAGCGGGGCTGCTCGGAGAAGCCGGTCCACGACTCGGTGATGTCCCAGTTCCGGAAAGTGTAGTAATTCAGCGCTTTACGGCCGACCACGTACAGCACCGGTGTCTTGCCTTCCTCCCGCAGCAGAGAAAACAGCTCCTCGGAGCGGCGGAAGACGTTGGCGTTGTACGCACCGCACAGGCCACGGTCAGAGGACACCACCAGAACGCCGGCCCGCTTCGGTTCGGGTCGCTCGACGAGCAGCGGATGGTCCAGAGCGGCTTCGTTGGCCAGGGTGGTGAGCATCCGGGTGATCTCGAGGGCATAGGGTCGTGCGGACACGAGCCGGGCCTGCGCCCTGGCGATACGCGATGTCGCGATCAGTTCTTGGGCCTTGGTGATCTTCTTTATCGACCCAGCCGAGCGGATCCGTCCGCGTAATTCGCGAAGTGTGGCGGCCATCGGTAGCTATTTCTTCTCTTTCTTCTTCTCCGGCGCGGGCTTATGGACTTGCACCGCTTCTTTGCCCAACTTCTCCTCGTCGAGGGCCTCGACATGCTCGTCGGGCACCACCGACCCGCCGCCCGTTGCCGCGAAGCCCTTCTTGAAGTGGTTGATGACCTCGGTGAGCGAGTCGGCGGTTTCATCGGTGAGCTTCTGGCTATCCCGGATGGTGGCCAGGATTTTTTCTTCGGAGGCCCGGATGTGGTCCAGGAGTTCGGTTTCGAACCGTCTGACATCCTCGACCGGCACAGAGTCCAGGTGACCGCCCGTGCCCAGGAAGATCGAGACCACCTGCTCCTCAACAGGCATGGGGCGGGATTGCGGTTGCTTGAGCAGCTCGACCAGCCGCGCACCCCGCTCCAGCTGAGCCTTGGATGTCGCGTCCAAGTCGGAAGCAAAGGCGGCGAAGGCTTCTAGCTCGCGGTACTGCGACAGGTCCAGGCGCAGCGAGCCGGCAACTTCCTTCATGGCCTTGATCTGCGCTGCGCCGCCGACCCGGGACACCGAAACACCAACGTTGATAGCCGGCCGGACACCCTGGTTGAAGAGGTCGGTCTCTAAGAAGCACTGCCCGTCGGTGATCGAGATGACGTTGGTCGGGATGTAGGCCGAGATGTCGTTGGCCTTGGTCTCGATGATCGGCAGACCAGTCAGCGAGCCGCCACCGAGGTCGTCGGAAAGCTTCGCGCAGCGCTCCAACAGCCGCGAATGTAGATAAAACACGTCGCCGGGGTAGGCTTCGCGGCCCGGCGGGCGCCGCAGCAGCAGCGAGATGGCGCGGTATGCCTCGGCCTGCTTAGTCAGGTCGTCGAAAATGATCAGCACATGCATGCCGTCGTACATCCAGTGCTGAGCGATCGCCGAACCGGTATACGGCGCAAGCCATTTGAAGCCCGCGGAATCCGACGCCGGCGCAGCGACGATGGTGGTGTAGTCCATCGCGCCGCCCTCCTCCAGGACGCGGCGCACGCTGGCGATGGTGGTGCCTTTCTGCCCAATGGCCACGTATACGCAGCGCACCTGCTTCTTGGGATCGCCGGTCTCCCAGTTCTGACGCTGGTTGAGGATGGTGTCGACGCAGACCGCCGTCTTGCCGGTTTTGCGGTCGCCAATGATGAGCTGACGCTGGCCGCGGCCGATCGGGGTCATCGCGTCGATGGCCTTGATTCCGGTCTGCAGCGGCTCCTTCACGCCCTGCCGCTGCACCACCGACGGCGCCTGGATCTCCAGTGCGCGCCGCTCCTGCGCCTCGATGTCTCCGCGCCCGTCGATCGGCTGGCCGAGCGGATTGACCACCCGCCCCAAAAACGCGTCGCCGACGGGTACCGACAACACGTCGCCGGTGCGCTTGACCTGCTGGCCTTCTTCGATTTTCTCGAAATCGCCCAGGATCACCGTGCCGACACTGTGCTCGTCGAGGTTGAGTGCGACGCCGAGGACTCCGCCTGGGAACTCGACCAGCTCCTGGGTCATGACGGACGGCAAACCTTCGACGTGCGCGATGCCGTCCCCGGCGTCGACGACGGTACCGACCTCCTCGCGGGAGGTGTCGGAGGTGAAGGATTCTACGTACTCTTCGATCGCGCTCTGAATGTCATCAGCGGAGATTGTCAACTCGGCCATGGCTTTTCGTCTTCCTACTTGTTTCCGTCGTTCGCGTGTGACTAGTTCGTGTTCAGTCGGGCAACTGAGCCTCGGCCGCGGTCAGACGAGACGAGAGCGTACCGTCGATCACTTCGTCCGCAACGGCGATTAAGAGCCCACCCAACAGTGCGGTGTCGATCTGCAGCTGCACGGTGACCGGACGACCGTAGATGCGGCTCAGCACTTCGGTGAGACGCGTGCGCTGGGCATCGCTGAGGTCTGCCGCCGCACTTACTTGCGCAACGACTTCGCCGCGTCGAGCCACCGCGACTTCTGCCAAAACCTGCACGGCCTCCTCGGCCGGCTCACCTCGTAGCAGCTCGACGGTCTGGGACAGCAATGCGGCCGCGATCGGGTTCACGCTGCTGCTTGCGCCCTCAAGCACCTTGCACAGCAACCCCACCCGTCCCTCGGCCGGAGCAGCGTAATCGCCCAACAGAATGGCAAGTCGCGGCTGCGCGTCGAGAATGCGGGAAAACCGGAACAATTGGTCTTCGACCTCGTCGATCTGACCGTCGCGTTCGGCGACTTCCAGCAACGCTTGCCGCGATATGTGTTCGATGGCATTGACCAGATCGGCGTTGGCCGACCAACGCTCCGAGACAGCTGACCGCAGAACGTCGAGCGTGGCGTCGCCGACTTTGCCGGATACCAGCCGCTCGATCAACCGGACTCTGGGCGCCGCGTCTTCGGCGGGCACGGTGAGGTACCGGGTGACGACGATTTCGCGGTCCAGCATTTGGCCTACCGAGACCAGCTCGCCGGCCAGGGTGGACAGCGCTTTGTCGTCGAGGTTCTTGGCTATGGTGCTGAACCGATCCGACAGGCTGACCAGCGCCTCTCGACTCGATGAGCGCATCTTGGCCATTAGCGGATGCTCGACGTCGGCGGATGCCGGTGCCATGGCATCGAGATCGTCCAGGAACCGATCGACGGTGGCCGACAGCGGCGCCGGGTCAGCAACATAGTTGCGCACCAATTCCCTTGCCTGGCGCACAGATTCGTGGCCGAGCTCCAGGCGAAGCTGACGAGTCAGCTGTGCCCGCAGCAGCTCGACCTGGCGGGCACCTTGTTCTTTGATGCGTTCCGCCTCGACACCGGCCTGGGCCTGCAATTGCTCAGTGATGCGTTCGGCGTCCACCTGCGCTTCTTCAACGACCCGCTTCGCCTCCGACTTCGCGGCTTCCACAGCCTTGCTATGGGCCGTGGTCGACTCGGTCAACCGATCGGCGGCCGCCGCCGCATCGTCTAACTGTTGGCGCACCGTGTTCTGCCGAGCGGCCATCAAATTGCGTACTGGCGGCACGACATAACGGACGACCAGGAACACGATGACCGCGAACCCCACCAACTGTCCGATGAAAGTCGACATACGTGCTACCGCCCGGACGACCCAGTCGCGGATGTGGCTGCGGCGGCCGGGGTGACGTCGACGCCGAGGATTCGACTGGCCAGGGTCGCCGACATGGTCCCCACGTTGGCTCGCAGATCCAATTCCACGGCGTCCCTCTCCCGCTTCAATTGCTCGGCGGCCACCTGCAACGTCGACATCACCTGCTGCTCGGCACGGGCGCGGGCGTCTTCGACGACCTTGCGACCCTCTGCCCGGGCATTGTCGCGGAAAGACGATGCCTGGACCCGGGCTTCCGTCATGGCTTTTTCGTAATCGGCCTGGGCCGCTTCGAACTGCTCGGCCGCCTTCTTGTTGTCGGCGACGGTTTTGGCGACCATGGCGTCGCGTTCGCGCAACACCCGCAGGATCGGCGGCACGACGAATGTGCCGATGATGCCGAGCACGATAAGGAAGATGGCCAGCACGAAGAAAAACGTGCCGTTGGGGATGAGGAAGTTGCTGGTCTTGCCTCCCTCTGCTGCCTGGCTGGCGGCCAGAACAATAGGGTTCGCGTCACCCATCACGGCGAATTACGTGACGGGGGTGGCGAAGACGAACAACGCCATAAACGCCAGGTTGATGAAGTAGGCCGCCTCAACCAGACCGACGGTGATGAAGAACGGTGTGAACAACCGGCCCTGTGCCTCGGGTTGCCGGGCGATACCCGAAACCAGCGCGTTACCCGCAACACCGTCACCGATACCGGCACCGATCGCGCCGCCGCCCATGATCAGTCCACCACCGATGAGAGCACCGGCAGCGATAGTGGGGTCCATTCCTTATCCTCCTTTATCTGGTAGCGGTCTACCAGGCTTCTGTATTGGTGCGTGGGTCGGGCCAAGTTATGGCGGTTTCAGTCATGCTGGTCCTCGACCTCCATGGCTTGGCTGAAATACAAGATGGTCAGAATCGAAAAGATGAAGGCCTGGATCGCGCCGACAAACAGATCGAACGCCTTCCAGATCGCGTTGGGCGCCCACATGATGTAGGGCGGAAAGAGCGCGATCAGGGCCACCAGGATGCCGCCGGCAAAAATGTTGCCGAAAAGTCGGAGCGACAACGAGATCGGCTTGGCGATTTCTTCGACCAGGTTGATCGGCGCCAGGAACGCCACGTGACCTTTGAGCACCGCGAGCGGGTGTCCGACGATGCCGCGGCGCCAGATCCCCGCCACGTGGTAGCAGACGAATACGAAAAGAGCCAGCGCCAGCACGTAATTGATATCCGCCGCCGCCGACTTGAGTAACTCGGTGGTGTGCCCAGATGCGTCGGTGTATTGCAGTGGGAGCACCGATAGCCAGTTGGAGATCAAGATGAACACGAAGATCGTGACGGCCAATGGCAGCACGAACGGAGCGATCCGCATGCCAATGGCGCTCTCGATCTGGCTGCGCATCTGTACGGTGATCGCCTCCCAGAACAACTGCACTCCACTGGGCACGGCCGTCGAGGTGACCTTGGCGCGCAGGAAGAAGGCCAGCCCGATCACGATCACCGCGGCGATCGCGGTCGACAGCACCGTGTCAGTATTGACGGTCATCCCCAACCAGGTAGCCGTGGTGTGCTCGCCGACCTCGATTCGGGCTCCGGCCAGGATCGACTCAGTCATCGCTGGTGCTCCCTTCTTCCGTCCCTTCCGAGCCCGTCAGCACGCCGCTGTCGGAACCCGCCGGCTGGCCTGCGGAAGAAACGGAAGAAGAAGACGCCGTCGACTCCCCGGTGCGCAATTTCTTCCAGACCGGCAGTGCGGTCGATACCACCAATAGGACCTGGAACAGCGCCAGCCCGAACACCACGCCCAATCCAGCAGGCCGGAAAACGTAGGCGATGATCAGCGCCAGAACGGTGATAATGGCCAGCCGTGACGCTGAGTTGAGCGCCATCGACCTTTTCAATGGATGCGCCTGGGAGGTGATCGACTCAACCGAACGACGCACCAAAAGCGCGTTGAGCAAACCCAATAGCAACCCGATACCAAAGAACACCCCAACCATGAGGTGACCGGACAATCCGGCGGCCAGCATTGCCACCGCAGTGATCACGATGCTGATCACAAGCAGCCGAACCGGGCGGAAAGCAACAGAGGGAAACACCAACGGCGCGTCCTGCGCTGGTGTCGTCACTGCAGCACCTCAATCCCGGGTTGGTAGAGCGGGAACGCCCCGACCGACTGATCGGTGGCCCGCCGAGCGTATCGCAGTCGTCGCGTTGGACTCACCCAAGGGGTAGCTCCCTATGTCGGTCGTGAATCGGCACGATCGGGTAAGCCTCCGATGGGCCGGTTGGCCGGCAACCCGCGAGAATCTTTTCGGGGTTCTACCTGCACCGTACCATATGGTAAACGCCACTACTACTCCTCGTCGTAGTCGTCGTCGCGGCGGCGCAGGAGCGGGATTGCCGTCGCGACGCCGGCGACCACAATTGCGGCCAGCATTACCGCGGCGGTATCGCGGGGGCTGAAAAAGATCGTGCTCGCGGCGCCGAACGCGACGATGCCTACCCATAGATAGATCAGCAGTACCACCCGGCGATGCGAATGACCGATCTGCAGCAACCGGTGGTGCAGGTGCATCTTGTCGGGGCTGAACGCGCTGCGGCCTGCGCGGGTGCGGCGCACGATCGCCAGCAGAAGGTCCAGCATCGGCACAAACATGACCGCCACCACCAGCAGGAACGGTGACAGCAGAGCAAACACATCGCGAGCGCCATAGGCGTTCTGCGAGACTGGCCCGGCAGCAGTCGTGAGGGCGGCAGCGAGCATCAAGCCGATCAGCATCGAGCCGGAATCGCCCATGAAGATCTTGGCTCGGTGAAAGTTGTGCGGCAAAAAGCCCAGACAGGCCCCCGCGAGCACCACCGATATCACGGCAGGCGGATAGAACAGCACATCACCGCCGTGATCACGAAGCAGACCAACCGAGAACATGCAGATCGCCAGCGCGGTGATGAGTCCCAGGCCGGCAGCCAGTCCGTCGAGTCCGTCGACGAAGTTCATCGCGTTGACGAACGACACCGTCAGCGCCAGGGTGAGCAAGATCGACGAGGCCTGGTCCAGCACTATGGTGCCGACACCGCCGATCGGGATGTACAGGACGCTCCAGGCAACACCCATGGTGACCAGCACGCTGGCCGCGGTGATCTGACCGGCGAACTTCGTCAAAGCATCCAGTCCCCAACGGTCGTCGATCAGCCCGATACCCATAATCACCGCGCCCGCCACCAAAACCGCGGGCATACCACTGGAATAGACGAATCCGCGGGTGAGCGCCGGAAGCTGGGATGCCAGGAAGATAGCCGACACAACGCCGAGAAACATCGCCAGCCCGCCCATCCGGGGGGTTGGCGTGACGTGCACGTCACGTTCCCGCGGATAGGCGACCGCTCCCAATCGAGTGGCCAGCACCCGTACCGGTCCGGTCGCGAAATAGGTGATGATCGCTGCGGTCAGTCCGACCAGCGCAAGCTCGCGCAGGGGGACACCGGCGCCGCGATCAGACAGGGCGAGCAAACCACCGGCAAGGCTGGCTACGTCGCTGGACACCACGAGACCGTACTGCACCAACCTGAGACCCGAATACCCGCGCTGCTGCCCGGTTAGGCGACCAAACTTCCGGGGTCCAACCCGAGCACATCTGCGATCCGCTCAACGCCCACCGGACCCGCCCGCAGGATGCGCGGGGTGGTTCCGGTCAGGTCGACGATCGTGGAAGCGGCCTGCTGCTCGGACGGACCCGCATCGAGATAAACGTCGACGAGATCGCCGAGTTGGCTGCGCGCCTCGTCGGCGTCCACCGCGGGCTTGCGGCCCGAGACGTTGGCGCTGGACACTGCCATGGGCCCCACCTCACGCAGCAACTCAATGGCAACCGGGTGCAATGGCATCCGCAGCATCACGGTGCCATGGGCATCGCCGAGATCCCACTGCAACGACGGCGCCTGCGCCACTACCAGGCTTAGCGCGCCCGGCCAGAATGCGCGGATCAGTTCGCGGGCCCCGTCAGGCATTGTGTAGACCAGGCCCTCGATGGTGTGCCAGGAGCCGACCAGCACGCCAACCGGCATGTCTCGACCCCGTCCCTTTGCCGACAGCAGCGCAGCCACCGCAGCGCTGTCGAAGGCGTCGGCGCCGATGCCGTACACGGTGTCGGTCGGCATCACAACCAGTCGTCCGCCCTTGAGCGCCCCTACCGCCGAAGCGATTCCGAGTGAACGCCGCTCGGGGTCAGCACAGTCGAACACCGCGGTCATAGGCGCCGCTCCTCCTCATCGCTTCGCTCTGCATCGTCGCGGCGCGGGTCACGGCTCTACTCCCCCGCAAGTGGGTGGGGGTACCTCCCCTTGGGGGCGTACCCCCACCCCCGCAAGCGGGTGGTGCCCCCACTCCCCCGCAAGCGGGTGGTGCCCCCAGCGGGCCGTCACGAATCTTGGCCGGCCGGATAGATCTTGCCGGGCCTGGATGTCTTCGAAAAGTCCTGTGCTCCCGACCAATTCGACAGTCTTTGACGACGTGGTGTGATCATGCTCGACGGCGAGCAGGCCACCCGGGCGCAGCCAACGCCCGGCGAGGCGGACCACGGCCGGAATCACCGCCATCCCGTCCGGCCCGCCAAACACCGCGTGATGCGGATCATGTTGGGCTACTTCAGGTTCCAGGACGGTATCGTCGGGAACATAGGGCGGGTTGGCCACGATTATGTCGACCCGTCCGTCTAGTTCGGGAAGCAGGCCCGACGTGGTGACGTCGGCGCGCACAAGTTCCACTGTCGTGCCCTCGCAGTTGCGGCGTGCGTACTCGAGGGCCGCGTCGGAGTCATCGATGCCGATGACCCGGGCCGCGGGCCGGTGCCGGGCCAGCGCCACCGCCAAGGCGCCGGAGCCGGTGCATAAATCGACGATCACGGGCCGCACCGTGAGTCGCTGCGCCGTGGCCCACGCCAAGATGGCCTCGGTTTCCGGACGAGGTATGAACACACCGGGGCCGACCTGTAGCACGACCGGCCCGAACGCCGCCGTCCCGGTGAGATGCTGCAACGGCACCCGCCGCGAACGCGCGGCGACGACGTCGCGGTAACGCCCGAAGAACTCTTCGCCGGGCGACTCCAGCAAGGTCAGCCGGCCACGGTCGGTACCTGCCAGATGAGCGGCCAACTGCTCGGCATCGCAACGCGCAGAGTCGATCCCCGCTTCGGCGAGTAGCGCCGCAGCGGAGTCGATCGCGCGCCGCAGGCTGTGCTCAACTGTCCCGCTCTCCCCCGCGAGCGGGTGGTGCCCCCACCTCGGGTCTTCGGACCCGCATTGTCGCCGGGACGTCATGTGTGTTGCAGCCGGGACTGCTTGTCAGCGGCGCTCAGCGCGTCGAATAACGCGTCCAGGTCACCGTCGAGCACTTGATCGAGATTATGTGCCTTGTAACCGATTCGGTGGTCAGTGATCCGGTTCTCCGGGAAGTTGTAGGTGCGAATCCGTTCGCTGCGGTCCACCGTGCGGATCTGGCTGGCCCGATCGGCCGACGCGTCGGCCAGCGCCTGCTCCTCGGCCATTGCCTGCAGGCGAGCCGCCAGCACCTGTAACGCACGGGTCTTGTTCTGCAGCTGCGACCGTTCGTTTTGACAGGTGACGACAATCCCGGTGGGAAGATGCGTGATCCGGACCGCGGAGTCGGTGGTGTTGACGCCTTGCCCGCCCTTGCCGGAGGAGCGGTAGACGTCGATGCGCAGATCCGACTCATCGATCTGCACCTCGCCGACTTCCTCGGGTTCCGGATAGACCAGTACGCCGGCCGCCGAAGTATGAACGCGGCCTTGGGATTCCGTCACCGGGACCCGTTGCACCCGGTGTACCCCGCCTTCGAACTTCATTCGGGACCACACGCCGTCGGCTGTGTCACCCTTACTGGCGATGGCCAGCGTCGCATCCTTGTAGCCGCCGAGATCCGAAGTGGTTTCGTCCAGTACCGTCACCGTCCAGCCATGCCGCTCGGCATAGCGGATGTACATCCTGGCCAGGTCGGCGGCGAACAGTGCCGATTCTTCGCCGCCCTCACCGGATTTGACTTCGAGCACGATGTCGTCGCCGTCATGCGGGTCGCGTGGTGCCAGCATGTCGGTGAGTTGGGTGTCCAGTTCGGCCACCCGTGATTCCAGTTCGGCCACCTCATCGGCGAACGACTCGTCGTCGACGGCCAGTTCACGTGCGGTCTCCAGGTCGTCGCGCGCCGACACCAGCTTGCGGTACGTGGCGACGATCGGGGCCAATCGGGCGAACCGGCGTCCGGCTTTGCGCGCCTCGGCGGGATTGCTGTGCAATTCGGGATCTGCCAGCTGCATGCTCGAGCTCGGCGTGTTCGGCGAGCAGCACGTCGATCGTCTGTACCGGCTGCGTCATGTCACACCTCCTGCCCCGATCTTCTGCCTCCAGCGAGCTCATTTACCGCAAACGCGAACCGACGCCCGGCCTGTGCAGGTTCACGCACAGTTCGGGCGTCGGTAAGCCAGCTATTTGTCGGCCATCTCCGGCGCAGCCGCCTCCGCAGCTCCGGCCTTGCGCTTGCCGTAGCGCTTCTCGAAGCGGGCCACGCGGCCGCCGCTGTCGAGGATCTTCTGCTTGCCGGTGTAGAACGGGTGGCACTGCGAGCAAACCTCGACGACGATGCGACCTCCCGGCTTGGTGCTGCGCGTCTGGAAGGTGTTGCCGCATCCGCAGACCACCGTGGTCTCCTCGTAGGCGGGATGAATGTCAGATTTCATGCTGTCCTCTTCGATCGTTTGCCGCCCGCGCCCCCCGTATTGGATCCAGCGGTCGGGCGTGAACACCGAACCTGAGGCGGTTCCGGGGTAGTCGAGCGTCGATTATGCCAGGTCAACCGCCATCATCCCAAACACCGAGATGCGCCCGAGCATTCCCGGGGGCTCGGAGCGGCTAACCGCGATCGAGTCGGGTGTAAGCCCTGCTCTGCCCGCTGCGCGTCCACAGCACGCCGCTGCCGGGTGCCGTGCCGCGAGCGGTCAGCTCCCGCTTGAGGATCTTGTTGGTGGCCGTTGTCGGCAGCCGATCGGTGAGCCAGACATACCGGGGCCACGCCTTGGGCGACAGGTCGGGCTGACTGGCCAGGAACTGGCCGAACTCCTCTGGCATCAGATCAGCGTTGTCGGCCAACACGATCGCTGCCATCACCTGATCGCCGACATGTTCGTCGGGCACCGCATACACCGCGACGTGGCTGATCGGTGCCAACCGCTGCAGGATCCGCTCAATGGGCGCCGTGGTCATGTTCTCTCCGTCGACGCGCAACCAGTCGCCGCTGCGCCCGGCGAAGTAGATCCACCCGTCGGCGTCTCGGTAGGCGAGGTCGCCCGACCAGAACATGCCGTGCCGAAGGCGTGCATCGGTGGCCTGCGGGTCGTTGTAGTAGCCGGCAAACAACCCCGCGCCTGTGGTGTTGACCAGCTCCCCTATTGCTTCGTCAGCGTTGGTCAGGGCGCCGTCGTCACCGAAGGTGGCCACCGGACACTCGGTCAAGGTGTCCGGGTTATAGATGCTGACACCGGGAAAACCCCGGCCGAGTGACCCAGCCGGCCAGCCGTCTTCTCGGGTGATGATGATCGCGCCCTCGGTGGACCCGAAGCCGTCCCACACCGTGCAGTCGAAACGGCGACTGAACTCAGCGATATCGCGATCGCTCGCCTCGTTGCCGAACGCGACCCGCAGCGGGTTGTCGTGATCATCGGGTTGCTCGGGCGTGGCCAGGACGTAGGCAAGTGGTTTGCCGACATAGTTCATGAAAGTGGCCCCGTACCGGCGCAGATCGGGGAGCAGCCCGGACGCTGAGAACGCCGCGGGGACCATGGCCGCGCCGGCGCGCACTGCCACGCTCCATCCGGCCAGCAGCGCATTGGAGTGAAACAGCGGCATCGACAGATAGCAGACGTCGGAGGAATCGATCTCGAACCGCGCTATCAGCGTCGTGCCAGCAAACAGGACGGTCAGATGAGTCACCTGCACCGCCTTCGGTTCGCCGCTGGTCCCGGAGGTGAAGATCATCATGAAGGTGTCGGTTGGCACGACCTCGCGATATGGTTCCAGCGTTCCTGCACTCGCCAGCAGTGCCGACCATTGCTCGCTGGACACGTCGAACACCTGCACACCGGGCAGCTCCAGACCGTCCAGCAACCCTTTATGCGCTGGATCGGCGAGCAGGATCTGGCAGTCGGCACGCAAGATATCCCTGGCCAGCGCGGCACCGCGACGGGTGTCATTGATCCCGCACAGCACATATCCGCCAAGCGCCGCCGACGCCATGGCGGTGAGCATCTCGGGGGTATTGCCCAGCAATGCGCCGACATGCAGCGGGCGATCCAGATCGGCGACGCCAATCAGGGCGGCTGCGGTGGTGGCCGCCTCGGCCAGATGTTCACGCCAGGTCCAGACTCGTTCGCCGTACTTGAGCGCCGGCGTGTCCTGGTCCAAACGCTCGCGAAGCAGCTGCTGAAGCGTTTCCGCCACGGCTTGGCCTCGGGCGAGTTGTCAGCTAGTCGTTATCCATGGATCCAGGTGTCGTCTTGGACACCTGCACCAGGAACTCGTAGTTGGTCTTCGTCTTGCGCAGCTGCGACATCAGCAAGTCGATGGCCTGGTGCGAATCCAGACCCGACAGCACGCGGCGCAGCTTGTGGACGACGGCGAACTCGTCGGGCGACAGCAGCAGCTCGTCCTTGCGGGTGCCCGACGGGTTCACGTCGACCGCGGGGAAGACCCGGCGTTCAGAGATCTTGCGGTCCAGCTTGAGCTCGGCGTTGCCGGTGCCCTTGAACTCTTCGAAGATGACCGTGTCACCGGTGGACCCCGTCTCGACCATCGCGGTGGCGATGATGGTCAGCGATCCGCCTTCCTCGATATTGCGCGCGGCGCCAAGGAAGCGCTTGGGCGGGTACAGCGCGGTGGAGTCGACACCACCGGACAGGATGCGGCCCGACGCAGGCGACGCGTTGTTGTAGGCGCGCCCCAGGCGGGTGATCGAGTCAAGCAGCACTACGACGTCCTTGCCCTGCTCGACGAGCCGCTTGGCGCGCTCGATCGCCAGCTCGGCGACCGACGTGTGGTCCGACGGCGGCCGGTCGAACGTCGAGGCGATGACCTCGCCCTTGACCGAGCGCGTCATGTCGGTGACCTCCTCGGGCCGCTCATCGACGAGCACAACCATGAGGTGGCATTCCGGGTTGTTTTTGGTGATCGCGTTGGCGATGTCCTGCAGGATCGTCGTCTTACCCGCCTTGGGCGGCGACACGATCAGCGCGCGCTGCCCCTTGCCGATCGGCATGATGAGGTCGATGACCCGCGTGGTCAGCCGGTCGGGAGTGGTTTCCAAACGAAGCCGCTGGTTGGGGTACAACGGCGTCAGCTTGCTGAAATCAGGACGCTTCTTGGCGTCTTCGACCGAGCCGCCGTTGACGCTGTCCAGGCGGACCAGCGGGTTGAACTTCTGCCGCTGGTTGGGCTGTTCGCCGTCCCGGGGCACCCGAACCGCGCCGGTCACCGCATCACCGCGGCGCAAGCCGTTCTTGCGCACCATGTTCATGGACACGTAGACGTCGTGCGGACCGGCCAGGTAACCGGAGGTGCGCACGAACGCGTAATTGTCGAGAACGTCAAGGATGCCGGCTACCGCCTGAACGACGTCATCCTCACGCAGTTCGGCGTCGGCGCCTTCGCCTGACCGTTCACCGCGGCGCCTGCGATCGCGATCGCGGAACCGGCGTCCCCGCCGGCCCTGACGCCCCTCACCGTCTTCGTCGCCACGCGACTGCTGGCCGCCCGAGCTTTGTTGATCGCCACTCTGGTCGCTACCGGCGTCTTGTCCGCGCTCATCCGTCTTGGTGCCCTGTTGAACCCCTTGGCGGTTGTCGGCCTCGCCAGTAGCTGTGCCCTCGCGGGTGCCTGAGCTCTCGCGATCCGCCTCGTCGGTAGTTGGGGCCGCTGATCCCGCTTCGCGGGAGACGCTGCGTCGTTCCCGGCGCGGCACCTCGGTTGTCGCACCGTTCTGTTCCCCTTGGGCGGCCGGTGCTTCGGCAGTGGCCGTGTCCGATTTGCCGCTGTCCTCAGATAACGGGGCACCAGCGGCCGAAGCGCCGTTGGCCTGTCCCCTGATTTCCTGTATCGCGGCGATTAATTCGTTCTTGCGCATACCCGACGTCCCCTTGACGCCGGCTTGGTTAGCCAGTGCGCGCAGCTCGGGCAGCACCATGGTGGACAGGGAGCCGACCGAGACGTTGGTTTCGACGTCTGGTGTGTCTTTGGTCACGGCATTCGACAGCTGATTGCCATCGGTGCTTTCGTCAGCCGTGAACAGGTCCGTATCAGTCACGGATTTCCTTTCTTCCCCCGCTGATCACGTCATAGGGGGTTCGTTGCATTCAGCCAAATTGCCGAGTGCGACCAATCATCGACTCTGCAACGGTGATCGCCTGGATCGGCGGAGAAAACGGCGAACCTCGTCCACGAGAAGAATTGGTGGTTGTCCTAGCGGCAATGCAGTATGGATGCAGATGCAGATGCTGCGATTGCTGGACGGCTCCGAGGATAGCCCGCATCTTTGTCGGAAGCAAGCAAACCCTCCGGCCACGCTGTCGATTAACCGGGGACTGTGACTCCCGGGCTCCAGCGAACTCCTTCGCCGGCGGTCATCTCAGTGATGGTAAATCCGTTTGCGGCCCCGTACTCCACCGCTTCCGAGGGCAACTCCGGCTCTGTGCTCAGTGCAATCAGTGAAGGACCAGCCCCCGAAAGCGTCGCTGCCAGGTTATGACGCCGCAAGAGCCGCAAATATTCCGCCGAAGCGGGCATCGCCGGGGCACGTTGCGGTTGATGAAGCACGTCTTCAGTGGCCGGCATCAGCAGATCCGGTCGTTCGGTCAGCGCTACCACCAGCAACGCGGCGCGGCTGACGTCGAACCTCGCGTCCTCGTGGCTGACCCGGGCGGGCAGCAGCACCCGGGTCTCCACGGTCAACGAGCGCTCCTCGGGAATCGCGCAGTACAGATGGATATCGGGGTGAAGCCGCAGCGACACCGCCGAGTAGTCGGACCGATCTCCGGTGCGGTCTATCCATGAAACCACCGCACCACCCAACACTGCAGCCGCGGCGTTGTCGGGATGACCCTCGAACTCCGAGGACAGCTGGATCAGCTGAGCTTCGCTTAACGGTGTCGAATCTGTCTGTGCGACAAGACCATTTACCGCCGCTAGGCCACCGACCACGGCCGCCGCAGACGAGCCGAGACCACGAGAATGCGGGATTGCGTTGCGGCAGCGAACCACCAGACCTGCAGCGCTGAGCCCCACAGCCTGCAGCCCACGTTCGACAGCACACACCACCAGATGTTCGGGGCCCAGCGGTAGCTGGCCGGCGCCCTCGCCCTCAACCACCACAACCAAACCGGAATCGATTGTCTCCACGACGATCTCGTCGCAAAGACTCAACGCCAGACCGATGCTGTCGAAACCCGGGCCGAGGTTAGCGCTAGAGGCCGACACTACGGCGCTCGCCGCCAGCCCGGCAGGCAGCATCTGGGTCACCAACAGGCTTTCACTAAAGCCAATGAGCGGCGACCCGCTACGCCCGGCTCCGCCGCGCTAGCGATCCCCACTAAGGCCAATGAGCGGCGACCCGCTACGCCCGGCTCCGCCGCGCTAGCGACCGCCACTAGACCAGCCCCAACTTCTCGACGACGAGCACAGGATCGACAGGCACCGGGGACACGCTCGGCATATCCCTTAGCGCCGTGTCGGGGTCCTTGAGCCCATTGCCGGTCACCGTACACACCACTGTCGACCCACGGGCCACCCAGCCGTCGTCAACGGCCTTGAGTAGGCCTGCGATGCTGGCCGCCGACGCGGGCTCGACGAAGACGCCTTCGGAGCGGGCCACCAGGTGGTAGGCGGCCAGGATCTCCTCGTCGGTAGCGGCCAGGAAGCGCCCCCTGGATTGCTGCTGCGCCTCGACAGCAGCCGTCCACGACGCCGGTGCGCCGATGCGGATCGCGGTCGCGATGGTCTCAGGGTGGCTGACCGGCTCGCCAAGTACCAAGGGCGCTGCGCCGGCCGCCTGGGTGCCCAACATGCGGGGCAGCTTGTCGATCACGCCCTCACGGTGATATTCGGTGTAACCCTTCCAGTACGCGGTGATGTTCCCGGCGTTGCCGACCGGAAGGGCATGCACGTCCGGCGCGGTGCCCAACGCGTCCACGATCTCGAACGCCGCTGTCTTCTGGCCCTCGATGCGCACCGGATTGACCGAGTTGACCAGCGAGATCATCGGGAAGTCAGCGGCCATCTTGCGGGCCAGTTCCAAACAATCGTCAAAGTTGCCGTCGATCTGGATGATCTTGGCGCCGTGCATAACCGCCTGCGCGAGCTTGCCCATCGCGATCTTGCCCTGCGGTATCAGCACCGCGCAGGTGATGCCGGCGCGGGCGGCATATGCCGCCGCCGACGCCGAGGTATTTCCGGTCGATGCGCACAACACGGCCTGCTGGCCACGGGCCAATGCGTCGGTGACCGCCATCGTCATGCCCCGGTCCTTGAAGGATCCGGTGGGGTTGAGGCCCTCGACCTTGAGATGGACCGTGCAGCCGGTCCTTTCCGAGAGTCGGGTTGCGGCGATCAGCGGGGTACCACCCTCGAGCAGGGTGACCGGGGTCCAGTCATCGCCAACCGGTAACCGGTCGCGGTAGGCCGCGATCACTCCCGGCCAGGGTCGATGGGTGGCCGTCCGCGGAGCGCTCATAGGCTGTTTCCTTCCAGTCGCAGCACGCTTGTCACACTCTGCACGGCGTCCAAATCGGCGAGCGCATCGACGGTTTCGGAGAGCGCGGCGTCGGTGGCGCTGTGGGTCACCACCACGATACGGGCTCCCACCCGTCGCCCATCCTCGTCCGCTACACCTTCCTGGCGGACCTCGGCAATGCTCACCTCGCGCTTGGCGAATTCTGCTGCCACTGACGACAATACGCCAGGCTTGTCAGCGACATTCATGCTGACGTAATAGCGAGTGGAAATGAGACCCATTGGCGCGATGGGAAGTTGGGCGTACTTCGACTCACGCGGCGCGCGACTGCCCAATACCCGGTTGCGGGCGGCCATAACCAAGTCACCGGTCACCGCGGACGCGGTGGGTGCGCCGCCGGCCCCCTGGCCGTAGAACATCAGCCGCCCCGCGGCCGCGGCCTCGACCACCACGGCGTTGAACGCTCCGCTGACCGTGGCAAGCGGATGCGACAAGGGCACCAGCGCCGGATATACGCGCGCTGAAACCCGTTCCTGACCATCGCCGGTGGTGACGCGCTCGCAGATGGACAGCAGTTTGATGGTGCAGCCCAAGGACCGCGCGGACGCAAAGTCGGCCGGGGTGATCTTGGTGATGCCCTCGCGATAGACGTCATCGGCGGTCACCCGGGTGTGAAAAGCGATGGATGCCAGAATCGCAGCCTTGGCCGCGGCATCATAGCCTTCGACGTCGGCGGTGGGATCGGCCTCGGCGTAGCCCAGCGCGCTCGCGTCGGCCAGAGCGCTGTCGTAGTCGGCGCCGGTGCTGTCCATCTCAGAAAGGATGTAGTTAGTAGTGCCGTTGACGATGCCGGCCACCCGCAGCACCGTGTCGCCGGCCAGCGACTGGGTGAGCGGGCGGATGACCGGGATGGCGCCTGCGACTGCCGCTTCGAAATACAGGTCGACATGCGCGGTTTCAGCTGCCTGCGCCAATTCTCCAGTGGACGTGGACAACAGCGCTTTGTTCGCCGTGACGACGGACTTGCCGTGCTCGAGCGCGGACAGGATCGCCTTGCGAGAGGGCTCTACGGGCCCCATCAATTCGACGACGATATCGACGTCCTCGCGTGAGACGAGTTCTTCGATGTTGTCGGTGAGCAGACCGATCGGAACACCGCGGTCGGCGGCGATGCGGCGGACTCCGATGCCGCGCAGCACCAGTGGCGCGCCGACGCGAGCCGCGAGGTCTTCGGCGCTGTCCTCGATGATGCGGACAACTTCGCTGCCGACGTTGCCCAACCCGAGTACCGCTACGCCGATTGGCTTTTCATCACCGGGCACAGTTCACCTCACTTCCAGACTCAGCAGATCGTCGACCGTCTCTCTGCGCAGGATCAGGCGGGCCCGCCCAGCGCGCACCGCCACCACGGCCGGCCGCCCGACCATGTTGTAACGGCTCGAGAGCGAATAGCAGTAGGCGCCGGTAGCGGCCACCCCAAGCAGGTCCCCCGGCTGTAGGTCGCCGGGCACCCATGCGTCGCGCACGACGATATCACCGCTTTCGCAGTGCTTTCCGACGATGCGGGCCTGCGCCGCTGGTGCATCACTGACTCTCGAGACCAGCCGGGCGTCATATTGCGCGTCATACAGTGCGGTGCGGATGTTGTCGCTCATCCCGCCGTCGACGCTGACGTAACGCCGATGCGCCGTGGTGCTCACGTCGACATCCTTAACGGTGCCCACTTCATACAGCGTGATGGTGCCTGGTCCGGCGATGGCACGTCCGGGCTCGACCACCAGCCTGAGCGTAGGCAGCCCCACCGCCGCCGACTCGTTGCTCACGATGGCGCTCAGCTTGGCCGCCAGTTCGGCCACCGGCGGTGGATCATCGGACGCCAGATACGAAATACCCAGGCCGCCACCGAGGTCCACGGTCGAAATCTGTGCCGTCTTTTCGGGACCAAACTCGCCGACAATCTCGTGCAGCAGACCGATAACACGGTGCGCAGCGAGTTCGAAGCCGTCGACGTCGAAGATCTGGGAACCGATATGGCTGTGCAAGCCGACCAGTCGCAGATGATCGGTGGCGAATACCCAACGCACCGCCGCCATCGCCGCGCCGCTGACCACCGACAGCCCGAACTTCTGGTCCTCGTGCGCGGTGGAGATGAACTCATGGGTGTGCGCCTCCACACCGACGGTGAGACGGACGAAAACATCCTGGACGACGCCCGCCTCCCCCGCGATGGCGTCGAGGCGCTCGATTTCGGTCATCGAGTCCAAAACGACATGGCCTACACCGGCTTTGACCGCCGCAGTCAGTTCTGCGACCGATTTGTTGTTGCCGTGAAAGGTAATCCGCTCCGGCGGGAAGTTGGCGTGCAGCGCAACGGCCAGCTCCCCTCCGGTGGACACGTCGAGCGAGAGGCCTTCCTCGTCAACCCAGCGCGCGATCTCACTGCACAGGAAGGCTTTAGCGGCGTAGTACACGTTGCGCCCGCCGCCGAAAGCCGCTGCGATCTCTTGGCAGCGAGAGCGAAAGTCGTCCTCGTCGATGACGAACAGCGGGGTCCCGTATTCATGGGCAAGATAGGTCAGCGGGACTCCCGCGATGACTGCTACACCGGTTTTGTCGCGAGTTGTGTTGCGCGGCCACACGTTCGGCGCCAGCCGCAGCAGCTCTTCGGGGGATTGTGGTCGCGGCGGGCTACCCGTTTGGCGGGTCTCTTCGGCGTGCCGGGGACCGGCGGGATGGACGTTCACATTCGCTCCGGGGCACTGACTCCGAGTATCGCCAGCCCGTTGGCGATGACCTGGCGGGTGGCCTGGCAAAGCGCCAGGCGCGCGGTGTGCAGGTCGGTGGGCTGCTCGTCGCCCTGGGGCAACACCCGGCACGAGTCGTAGAACCGGTGGTAGTCACCGGCGAGGTCTTCTAGGTAGCGGCATACTCGGTGTGGTTCGCGCAGCGAGGCGGCGGTTTTCAGCACCTGTGGGAATTCGCCGATGGTGCGTAGCAGCGCACCCTCTTTGTCTGTGCTGAGCAGCTCGAGGTGTCCGGTGTCGGGGATCAGGCCGAGCTCGGCGGCGCTGCGGGCCAGCGCCGAAAGCCGCGCGTGGGCGTATTGCACGTAGTAGACCGGATTTTCATTCGATGCCGAGGACCACAGTGCCAGGTCGATGTCGATCGCGGTGTCCACCGACGAGCGGATCAGGCTGTAGCGCGCCGCGTCAACGCCGATCGCCTCGACTAGGTCGTCGAGCGTGATCACGGCTCCGGCCCGCTTGCTCATCCGGACCGGCTGGCCGTCGCGGACCAGGTTGACCATCTGGCCGATGAGCACCTCGACGGTGCCCGGGTCGTCGCCGAACGCAGCAGCGGCAGCCTTGAGCCGGGCGATGTACCCATGATGGTCGGCGCCGAGCATGTAGATGCACAAGTCGAAGCCGCGTTGCCTCTTGTCCAGGTAATACGCGATATCACCGGCGATATAAGCCGGCTTCCCGTCGCTCTTGATCACGACCCGGTCCTTGTCGTCACCAAAAGCGCTGGTGCGCAACCAGGTTGCGCCGTCCTTCTCGTAGATGTTGCCGGTATCGCGAAGCCGGGCAATGGCCTGGTCGACACGGCCACTGGTGTGCATCGAGTCTTCGTGGGTGTAGATGTCGAAGTCGGTGCCGAATTCGTGCAACGACTCTTTGATATGGGCGAACATCAAGTCGACACCGATCTCACGGAAGGTCTCGTGCATCTCGGGTTCGGGCAGGCTCAGTGCGTCGGGCGCCTTCTGCAACACCTGCGCGGCGATGTCGGTGATGTAGGTGCCGGCATAGCCGTCGGGAGGGGTTGGTTCGCCTTTGGCCGCGGCGATCAACGAGTTAGCGAATCGGTCGATCTGGGCCCCGTGGTCGTTGAAATAGTATTCGCGCACCACGTCTGCGCCCTGCGTGGACAGCAAGCGGCCCAGCGCGTCGCCGACAGCGGCCCAGCGGGTACCGCCGATGTGGATGGGTCCGGTCGGGTTGGCCGAGACAAACTCGAGGTTGATCTTGTGTCCGGCCAGTGCGTCGGAGTTACCGAAGCTTTTGCCGCCGTCGATGACGTTGTTGACGATCATGGCCTGCGCCGATGCCTCGAGGCGCATGTTGATGAAGCCGGGTCCGGCCACCTCTGCCGAGGCGATGCCATGGGCCTGAGCCAGCGCCTCGGCCAGCCATCCGGCCAGCTCACGCGGGTTTACGCCGACCTTTTTGCCCAGCTGCAGCGCCAGGTTGCTGGCGTAATCGCCATGCTCGGGAATGCGTGGCCGCTCCACGGTGACCGCCTGCGGCAACGCGGCAGCGTCGAGCCCGCGCTCGGCCAGCACCGCGGCAGCGGTGTTTTTGAGCAGCTCAGCCAGGTCAGCGGGGGTCACGAGCGTCCATCCTATTGGCTGGGGCGCCTCCGCCCCGAATCCATTGCGGTGACGGAGCGGCCACCTCAATGCGTTAGTCTGTCGGGGCCCAATGGCGCAACATATACGTCGGAGCGCCCCCGTAGCTCAGGGGATAGAGCGTCTGCCTCCGGAGCAGAAGGCCGCAGGTTCGAATCCTGCCGGGGGCACCAGTGTTTTTGCAGGTAACCGCCACTTTTTGAGTTCAGCCAAGCAACGCCGTGCCTTCTGCGTGCCGTCCCGCTCCGAGCCTGCCCTGTCCGCACTCCTGCCGGTGCCCGGTTGCTGGCCACCTGGCACTGGCTGGCCATTCCTGGCCCCTGGTTGCCCCGTAGAGCGACGAGTTGGCTACCCTGGCATGGTCCCCCGAACGACTCCCCCCGAGAGGCTGGGATAGCGGGGAGCCAATACGCTTCTGGCGTTGCTGGTCGCACCATCTCGCCTCCCCGACATATCACTGCGACCAGATTGGAGTTAAACCAGCGGTGAACGACAACGACGTGCCCGATATGCCTGACGGGCTGGAAATCAAGATAACCGCCGAGGATTACGCCAAGCTCCGCGAGCTTTCCAAAGCGTCGGACATCACCCATTGCATCCGCTGCCTGGCACCAGCACCAGGTGGGGGCGATCCTGGGTGGGGAGCCGGAGGATTCCGCAACAGGTTGACCGGCGACGAGATGCTTTACGTCCACCGCCTGGTGCGTTCCGTGTTTGTGGGGCCGTGCCCTCCGGATATGGAGTGCTGCCATTGGGACGACGACAAGGCGAACAACAACGTCTGGAATCTTCACTGGGCTTTGCGGAGCGCCAACATTAAAGACTGCGTCCGCAACGGTAGCCACAACATGGCCCGCAGAACGCACGGCGCGCGCGGACACGCATACTCGCCCGAAAACACCCGGATCCGCGAATCGGGGGGACGCCGATGCGTTGCATGTGTCCGCGAGGACTGCCGCCGCCGCTACGCGCGTAACAGCTACCGCCTCAAGGAGGAAGCGCGCCGCCGCTATGCGCGGAGACGGGCGCCGTTCAAGGAGGCAGCGTGACGTCGCCTCCGTTACACCACAAGGAGAGTCCGGTCTTCGCAGCAGACCGCGGCGCCTTTTGGCGCCAGCTGCGCGAGCTGGGCCCGGTGGTGAAAATCGACATAGGCAAACCAATGCTGCGCGGCTACTATCTCACCAGGCGGGACGACGTGCGCGCGGCTTTGCACGACCCGGACACGTTTATGTCGCCGCCGAAAACCTTCAAGCTCTCCTCGTTCGGCGTACCGCTTCCTCAGGTGCCGCTCTCTTGCGGGACGCGATCGGAGCATGCCCGTTTCGCCCGCGTCTTACATCCTCTCTTCAGCCCCAAAGGGTTGGCCCCCTACGCTCCGGACTTGCGCGTCCGGGCCGCGACGCTGGTCGATACGGTCGCCGCCAAAGGGCAGTGTGATGCAGTCAACGTCGCCGACACCTACGCCTGCCAAGCGCTGCTCACGGTGTGCGGGATGCCGGCAGACGATGACACGGCGGCTCGGGTGATCCGGGCCGCAGTAATCGGCGACTCCGACGGGGCAGCCGAAGTTGAACTCTTCAAGTTCCTGAATTCCAGGCTGGGCGCCGAGTTGGGAAATCCCGGGCGGCCGCCCGGCATTCTCTGGCCGCTGCTGGAGGGGCTCGACGGCGATAACGATTTTCCGCTCAGCAGGGTCGAAGTGCTTGCGGTCATCCTTTTGTTGTTCTCTGTTGCAGGCGTTGAAATGGTCGCCGCGGCAATTTGTTTCACGCTTTTACAGCTCGCGCGCGATCCGCAACTGCAGGCCCAGCTGCGCGAAGACCCAGCACAGATTCCGGCGTTCCTCGAGGAAATGTTGCGGTTGCAGGCGCCGGGGCCGGCCATTCCGCGCATCACCACGAGGGAAGTCAATATCGGCGGCGTCACAATCCCGGCGCGCAGTGTGGTGTGGCTGGCCTTGGAAGCCGCGGGCAGAGAGAACGGCGGTGACGAGATATCGACGGCCAGCAACGGAGAGGTTCGGCGGCAGCGCCACTGGGCGTTCGGCGGCGGCATACACAGATGCTTGGGCATGCACCTGGCCCGACTTGAATTGGCCACGTTTGTGACCGAGTGGTTGAGCCGCATCCCGCAATTCGAACTAGAACCAGGCTTCGCGCCAGCCATTGTGCATCAACCGACCGGCGTGACCCACCTGGGCAGCCTAATGCTGCGCTGGGAGGCCCGGTGAGCGCGCCGCCAACGCGGGCCGACCTCATCGCCAGCAGCGGCGGCCATCACTGGTAGTCGGGCCTGCCGCCGCCGCATTAGCCACACTCAGCGACGAGCCAATGGACGCCTGCCTCAGCCTCACCCGCTGCGGCAACCAGCTCTTGAGCTTTCTTGGACGTGGCCAGCGCCGACAGTGCCTCGGCCACCTCCACATCACGCCCGCTCACCATCTGTTGATAAATCAGTGACGCTTTCGCCGTGCTGTGACCGAGACGCTGCATCGTCTCAACCAACTTGCCGACGCGGGCGGTTTGTGAGCCTGCGAAATGTCTTAGGTCGTGTATCCGCACATTTTCGCGGCCAATAGCTTTCAATGCCGGTGCGAAGTAGTCACGGAACACTCGGTCATTGAAGTGGCAGCCACCTTTCGCAGCCGGAAACAGTTGCGCGCCAGCATCTTTCTCCATATACAGCTCAAGGTGGTTTTTCAAATCGTCGCGGATGTGAGGCGGCACAACCACGGTGCGGCCTTTACCGCTCTTGGGTGTGTCGATGAGGCACTGTTTCTTGCGGTGGGTCACACCACGGCTCACGTTGATGACCTCGCACCCCGGCCCGATGTCTTTGCGGCGCAGTTCGATAACCTCACCCCAGCGCAGACCACACCAAGCACTCACCAGCACAAGAGCTTTCAGCCTCTCAGGCTGGATCGCGTCGGCCAGCTTACCGATGTCGTCCACGTCGAGGATCACGGCCCGTCGTTTGGCCGGTGGGTTCATCACACCTTTCAGGTTAGCCGGGTTGGTGGTCAGGATGCCGTCAGACACAGCGGTGGCCAGAATCGCGTGCAGCAACCCGTATGCGTGGCTGTTGCGTCTGACGTGTTCTTTACCCAGGCCGGAATACCAGCGCCGGATCGTGTCAGATGTCAGCGTGGACAGTGGTTGGTTGCCGAGCTTTTTCTCGATGTGGCCTTTCAACAGTGATTCGTATCCGATTTTGGTGCGCGGCTTGACGTTTCGCGTTTCGATCCAATCGGATGCATACTGGCCCAACGTTTTTCCGCGATTCAGGCTGGCCTCTACCCTCAGCCTCGGCGCTGTCCAGGTGCCTTGTTCGATCAACTTGCGTTCACTGGCCAGCCACGCTTCGGCGTCCATCTTGCTGCTGTAGGTGATGGGTGCGTTGTGCCGGTCAAGTTCCGGGGGCCAGATGTAGCTTGCGTGCCAGCGGCCAGACGGCAGCTTTCGCAGCTTGCCCCAGCCTCGGCGTCCCGGTTTGCCTGCCATGATCGTTTGCCCTCCCGACGTCGTGTCTTCTGTGTGCCTTCTAGCGGCTGATTCTGGCAGCCGCTGGCCCAGGTTGTCCTGTGAGCTTGCTGTGAATCACCGCTGCTGAGAGCGGCTTTTTGCAGGTCATCCACAGGCTGTGGGGTATACCATCGCGGCTAATTCGAATCCTGCCGGGGCCACTTTCGAAAATGCCTGCTCAATGGCATATCCCGAAAACACCCAATAGTGCAGAGCGCCTCAAATCCGACTGAGGACGAACGCCTCGATGTGGCGTCCGCCGGCCCGCGCTTCGTACTTTCGCCAGCCGGGATAGAGTTCGAGGCCTTTTGCCCAGATCTCGTCACGCTCGCTGGGTGTAGCGGGTCGTGCCACGGCATGCCAGGTATCGCCCTCGATACATAAAGTGGCTTGTGGGTTGGCCTTGAGATTGTGGTACCAGGCCGGGTGCTTTTCGCCGCCAAAGTTCGATGCGATGACAGCCAAGCCCTCGGGATGCGGGATTCCGAAAACCGCGACAGTGCGGGGTTCCCCAACTTCGCCCCAATGGTGGTGAGCATGACGGCAGGAACGCCGGTCACAATCCCAGCGAAGCTGCGCCTGCCTCCGGTGAGCTTGCTGGCGAGTTGGTCGAGGTGGTGCGCCGTCGGGCGAAAAAGTGCCACCCCAACCTTGGTGGCCGCGAAGGTGCGCATCATCCGGTGGAATGCGTTGACATCGTCGAAGGACCGGCCTGGCATGGTGTCATTGTCGCGCAACTGCGCTTCGCGAGATCCCACGGACGGTCCAACGCGAGGGCCCGTCGAGGAGACCGGTTGGGCAGCACCGAAAAGCGTTGTCCTGCTGCGTATTCACGCAGACGGCAGGTGGAGGACCGTCCGGGGCGGTGCTAGTCACACCGGCTTAGTGCTGTCGACCTGATCCTGGTTGTATTCGATGACGGGCGGCGAGTCGCCGTAGACGTCGAGGGTGTGGATGAAGCGGTGCAATCCCATCACCCCAGCGCAGGTGAACCCAAGCTCGACGATCTGTGCGGCGGTGAAATGCTCCCCCAAGCGCTTGTAGAACTCGTCGTCCATGGCGTGGTGGTCAGCGGAGAGGAGGTCGATGAACTCGACGGCCATCTGCTCGTGCGGGGTGAGCGTGCCGTGCCCCGGCGCGAGCAGGCATGCGACATCCTCGTCGGTGATCGAGTCGTGCTTGCGCGACTGGCTACACGGTTCGCACTCGCCGAGTTGGGCACTGCGTATGCGCAGTAACTCCAGGATCCGGCCGCCGAGCAGAGTGCCGGCACCGAGGTGGGTCCTGGCCATATTGACCTGGTCGAGCTGTGCGCTGCGATAAGCGAAGATCTGCAAGGGCACCGGCGTCGCATAGAGTCCGGCGGCAACGCCGGCCTCCACGATTTCGCGAGAGTGTGAGCTGAGCTCTTCCATGGGGATTGGTGCAATACGCGGCATCGAATCAGGCTATCTTTTTGATGCGGCCGTCGGGCGCTAGCTCAGACGCTCGTCGGTCCGAGCGCGTATGCGCCGGTCTCCGGGTGGTGGTACCAGCCGCTGGCGGCATGGGTGCCGCCGTCGACGTGGATCGTTTGACCGGTGATGTAGCTGGACATTTCGGACGCGAGAAACACTGCCGCGCCTGCCATCTCGTCGACGTGACCCGCGCGGCCCATCGGGACCGTAAGGGCGAATCGCTGCTCGGAGCCCGGCGGCGCCACTTGCTTGATGCCTTCGGTCAGGGTGATATCGGGAGCCAGCGCGTTGACCCGAATGCCATGCGGAGCGAGCTCGAGTGCCGCGGTCTTGGTGTAGTTGATGACACCGGCCTTGGCCGCCGCGTAGGTCGCGTAGCCGGGTGCGGCGCGGACGCCTTCGATCGAGGTGACGCTGATGATGCTGCCCGGCAGTTTCTGCTCGACGAGGATGCGGGCCACTCGCTGCGTGCACAGGTAAACGTGGCGCAGGTTCGACTTGTACAGCGCGTCCCAACCGTTCTCGCTGGTGTCGAGGATCCCTGACCAGAAAACTCCGCCGGCATTGTTGACCAGGATCGTCACCGGCCCGAGTTCGGCGGAGGTCTGCGCCAGCGCGGCGTCCACCGCGGCACTGTCCCGGACGTCGACGGTGATACCCAGCGCACCGATCTCCTCGGCGGCGGACGCACACGAGTCGGGGTTGCGTTCCCAGATCGCCACCTGCGCGCCGAATGCCTTGAACCCTGCCGCGATGCCGCGGCCGATGCCTGCGCCGCCGCCGGTGACGACCGCGACGCGGTCGGTCAGAAGAACGCTTGAGGGATCAAGTGCCATGAAGCTGAATATAGAACAATCCCATTTCAAGGTTTACAGTCTTCACTAAATATGTTCGATATGTAACAACATGGGAAGGGCCGCCATGGCCAGCACGATCTTCGTCACCGGCGCGACCGGGCAGACCGGCGGCAACGTCTGCGAGCAGTTGATCGAGCGGGGCGACCATGTTCGCGCCCTGGTTCGCAATCCGGACGAAGCCACGGCGCTGGCCGAGATCGGGGTCGAACTGGTCAAGGGCGACATCCGCGACGCCGACGATGTGCTGCGCGCGGCCAAGGGCGCCGAGGCGGCGATCCACTGTGCGGCATTGCTGGGCGGCGCGAGTCAGGACCTGGAAGACTTCAAGGCCGTCAACATGGTCGGCACCACCAACGTCCTGGATGCGGCGAAAGCCCACGGCATGCGTCGGGTGGTCGCCCTGAGCACCGCCACCTTCCTCGATCTGAGCACCGACGTCGACTTCGAAGAGGCGCCCGTTCTGGAGAACCCGCCAGACGACCCCTACACCGTCACCAAGCTCGCCGCCTTTCTGGAAGCCCACCGGCGCGCTGCCGCGGGCGACGACGTGCTGACATGTCACCCCGGCGCGATCTTCGGTCCTGCCCCGGTCGTCGAACGCGCCTTGCACCGCACCAGCTTCAACCGGGTGCTGCTGGCAGGCATGCGCGGAAAGATCAAGCGCTATCTCGCTTTCCCGGTGACCTGGGTGGCGGGCAAGGACGTCGCGAAGGGCTCGATCGCCGCGCTGGACCGCGGGGTGGCCGGTGAGCGCTACCTGTTGGTCGGCCGGCCGCAGGACAACTTCAGTACCGCCGGCGGTATCAATCGCGCCTGCGAGATCGCCGGAATCGACCACCGTGTCGAGGATCTCGACTACCGCACGGATCCCGAGGCGTTGACCGCCGAATTCGGGCCTACCTTGATGGCCATCGCGGAAGCCGCGGCCAAGAGCGAGCGCAAGCCCAGAACAAACGACAACCTGACCACCCGGCGCCTCGGCTATGAGCCCATGTCCTTCGACGACGGGCTGCGGCTGCTGATCTCGTGGCTGCGCGAACTCGGCAAGCTGTAGGGGCTGCCGTCGTGTCGATCGCCGAATCGCGCAGATCCGGCTCAGATCACGGCGATCTGGCCGATCGGATCCTCGACGCGGCCCAGCGGCTCGTGTTCCGGACGGGCGCGCGGAAGTTGTCGCTCTCGGACGTGGCGACCCTGGCCGGGGTGTCACGGCCCACCATCTACCGCTACTTCGTGTCCAAAGAAGACCTCATCGATGCGCTGGGAAAGCGCGAACGCCGGCGGTTCAACACGGCGATGGACAAAGCGATGTCCGGAGTCGTCGGAGTCGCACGACTGGAAGCCGCGGTCGACGTCGTCGCGACTTTCGTCGAGGCTCAGCCGCCCGGGCGGCTGCTCGACCTCGAGCCGGGGTTCGCGCACGAACAGATGGCGCAAGCGTTACCCATGATCACCGAAGGGTTGATGGTGGTCTTGCAGCGCTGTGCCCGCGAGGACGCCTTCGCCGCAGCGGTGGACCCCCGCGACCTCGCCGGCGCGATCGCGCGAACCGCATTGAGCCACTACATATTTCCCGACACTGACCGCGCCGCGGCGCGCCGGCAGATCCGTGCCGCCGCCGGTCTTTCTGCCCGCGCGTGATCGCCGGCGTGAGTCGTCATCGAGGCCCCGCAGAAAACGCCGCTACCGGCATTTCGACGGATCCACGGCAAGGGCCGCTGTTGATGTCGGTGTGCCAGGTACCGCGCAACGATCCGTCCGGCTGGGGTGTGTAGAACGCCCACGATCTCGCGGGTGCCCACACTTTCGGAACCCCTTCTCCCATGTAGCAATCCCATTGGAAGTCGAAGTGCTCAACCCACCTGGTTCCGTCCCAGGTGTAGTGAGATGGCTGGGGCAGCGTCGGGTTCTTGGGAGTGGGTCCGTTGGTGGCAGTGGCGACGCATTTGCCTGACGAACAAGAAGTCACGAAGACGTAGTCGGCGCTGAAAGTGGGTTCGGCTTGGCTAGCGGCCACGCTGGTGCCGGATTTGTCGACGGCGTACCTCACCAGCGAGTATTTCCCATTCCACGACGGCGTCGCCGCATGCACCGGAGCCGCGGGGGTCGCGAAGATCGGATTGCGATGGCACCGAGCACCGCAGCCGCATGAATTGCAAACCTCGATCGCGGACACATCGTGTCAATGGTGCAGGTTCGATGACGCAACGCGATATCGGCACGGACACGATCGCGCTCTTGGTAGCTCCAGCTAACTCAGTCCGGCTGAAATTTGTGGCGCCGAATTTCCGACGTGCCGGTGCGAATACTGTCGAGGGCAGCACGCCATAGACATGCCATGGCGCTGGCCGGCCGATGGGGCACTGTACTCCGCCGTGAGGGCATCGCCCGCGACCCCGGCAGGCCACCCGGACGGCCGAAAGCCTCGGCGACCGCATTCAATTCGCTCGCATCGGTACCCGTTGGGCAGCACCTTCGATGACGCGGTCGAAGGGATCGGTGGCAACAGTGACCACGCATCGGCGTCGCGGGCCAAATTGCGCGGTTTCCGAGTCGCCACCGGATGCGAAGTACAGCTGCCGCCGTGCCGGGCCACCCCCAACGGCATCAACGCGGGCGCCGTCGGATTGATCGTGGTGAGCCACGTCGTGTGGCGTTGCGCAGCGCCGGTTGCCCGGCGCCTACGTCAGCTGACCGTCCAGCACCGCCATGATGCGGGCCCATTGGATCGTCGGCGCGCAATATCCGTCGAGATTGCGCGGTGTGTCGTCATATCGGTGTTGGCCAACGCCGGCCGCGGAATTCACGATTCATAGCCGGCGCAGCAGGAACAGGCCGTAGGCGGCGATCGACTGCGCGTCGGTGATCACTCCTGAGCGGATCATCTGCTCGACGTCTTCGCGCGAGAACCATTCACTGCGCATGTCCTGCTCCTCGTGCTCGCGATCCGCGTCTCCCTCGGCGATTCCGGTGGCCAAGAACACCCAGCCGCGCTGACTGGTCATTCCGGGAGCGACGTCGAGCTGGCCGAGCGCCTCGAACGACGTCGCGCTTAATCCGGTTTCCTCGCGCAGCTCGCGCTCGGCCAGCTCGGACGGTTCGACGTCCGCCAGATCGGGAGCGGTGCCCTGCGGAAATTCCCAGCGCCGCGCGCCGAGGGGATACCGGAACTGCTCGACCAACCGGAAGCGGTGCCCGTCGTAGGGCATCACCAGCGCATATGTCGGCTTGTCCACCACGGAGTAGATGCCGGGGCTGCCGTCCGGGCGGCGGATGTCGTCCTCTCGGAGCACCAGCCACGGGTTCCGATAGATCTCGCGGGACGCGACGCGTTCGATGAAAGGCACGCAGCCAGTATCACGACCGTCCCGCGCGGCACCTGAATCAGCCCGGTGTTTCGGCGGCATGCTTGATGCGCCGGAGTGTCTCCTCGATGCCTCGGTTGACTTGACGTCCCCGCGGGACAAAGGCTTCGGCGAGCCTGTTGGGCACCGAGCACCAGAGGAACTGAAAAGACTCGGTGAGTAACGTGCCGGACGGCGACGGCTCCATCGTGTAGCGCCAACGTGTTTCTTCACGACCGGCACCATCGTTGACCGTAGTAAAGCTGAATTCGCGGCCCCGGTCGGCCGTATCGACCACCACGGTTCTTTCCCAGCGCAGACGGCCGAGCCGGTTGTACCCGCGAAACCGCGCGCCCGGGGCCGCCGCGGTTGCCCCGTCCAGCCATTCGCACCGGTAGCACTCCGGGCTCCACTGGCCCATCCGGGTGACGTCAGTGATGAGGTCGTACACGAGGTCGGGGGGTGCGGCGATGTCGATGCTGCTGTGGCCGCGCCGGGCTGTGGGCATGGCCGAGTATTTCATCTCGTGACGACGCGAGTCGAAGCTGTTGCGCTGCGGCACATGCGGCTGCGAGAGCCGCGAGCCTGGTTTTGATCTGGTATGCGAGTCCGCTTGCGGCACATCCGTATTGGACTCCCCAGATCAGCTTCGCCGATCACGTGAGCAGCGGCCACATCGACGGGATCGGTGCGTTCCGGTGGCACGAACCGGCACGGTGCCCGATAGTCATAGAAAGCGAATGAACGCCAGTGTCACCGAAAGCAGGATGTATGCCGGATGAAATACAGAACGGCCGAGACAAGCGTCACGACAGCGATGTGCCCGCTTAATCCGGCAATAGAGCCTTGGAGGATTCGGTCGCGAAAAGCATCCCAACGAAACGTACGAGAGCATGCACCACCACATCATCGTCAGCGGTGACGACTCGCTGGCGACGACGATCGTCGAGGAGCTGAACAGCGCCGGCGCGAGGATCGTCAAGATCGCCACGCCGCCGAGCTCGCCGGCGCCGGGGTCGCCCGCGCGCTCGCCGTCGTCTGCGCCGGGGATGACGATGCGAAAAATCTCGAAATCGCCCTGCTGGCAAGGAAAGCCAACCCGACGTGCGCGTGGTGGCGCGGCTTGCTAACGATGTGCTGCGGGCAGCGGTGGCCGCCGATAACGGCCCCGGCGCTATCCTCGACGTCGCCGAACTCGCGGCGCCGTCGGTCGTCGAGGCATGTCTGGCGCGCACCGCGCACCCGCTCGAGGCGGCCGGCATCGAATTTGTTGTCTCCGGCGCCGAGGCGCCGTATGACGCGACCCTGCGCGAGATCTACGGCGACCTGGCACCAGTGGCGGTGATTCGCGGCAAGAACTCCGCCACCCCCGGCGAGGTGGTGGCATGCCGGGTCGGGATCTGCCGGTGCACGCCGGTGACTGGACCGCGATGATCGGCACCGCAGATGAGTTGGCCGCCCGTGGCATCAAGGTCCGCGGCCGACCGCAACGCGCTCACGCCGCCTCGGCTGCGGCGGATCTCGATACCGCACGCACCCTGCGCGACGACGTCAACCCGATGTTTTTGCGCGTTGGTCGCCGCGCTGGCCCTGGTGGTCGGTCAACGGTCTTGTTGCGCTTCATCTACCAGCGCCCGGGCTGTCGTGGATCGACGCCTTGTATTCACCTCCGAGACGATCACAACGGTGGGCTACGGCGAATTCACCTTCGCCCAACAGCCCACCTGGCTGCGACCGTTCGCCATCATGCTGATGTTTGCCGGCGTGACCGTTACCGCTGTCCTCGTCGCGTTCCTTGCCGACCTGCTCTCTCGCGCCGGTTCGTCCAAACAGCTGGACTCCGCCGGGCGCGCCATCTGCGCAACCACATCATCGTCGTCGGGCTGGGCTCGTTCGGCATCCGCGTCGTCAGTGATCTGACCGCCGCCGGATATGACGTAGCGGTCATCGAGCGCGACGAGAACAATCGCTTCCTGTCGTCGGCGGCCGAACTCGACGTGCCGGTGATCTTCGGGGACGCGACGATGCGCCAGACGCTGGAAGCGGCCCGCGTCGACACGCCCGCGCGGTCGCGGTGCTGACCCAGGATGACATGGCGAACATCGAGACCGGGATCGTGCTGCGCGAGATGTTGGGCCCCCGGGTGATGCCCGAGGTCAACCGGCCCGACGTTCCGCTCGTGCTGAGGGTTTACGACCGTGCCCTGGGAGCGCGGTGGCGCAGCGGTTCGGTTTCGAAAACGTTCGGTCGACCGTCGAACTGGCCGCACCGTGGTTCATCGGCGCGGCGATGGGCCTGCAGGTGCTGGGGACGTTCTCGGTCGGGCAACGCTCCTTCATGGTCGGCGCAATGCATGTGGCGGCCGACAGCGAACTCGACGGGCTGCGGATGCTCGAACTGTCCACCCAGACCCGCGTCATCGCGATCGCCCGGCGGGATGCGCCGGTCAAGCTACACCCGCGCCGCGATGCCCGGCTGCGCGCCGGCGACACCGTCTACCTCGTCGGCCCGTACCGCGAACTGCTGGCGACGCTGCGCAAAGGACAACAGCCGAGCAGACCGATACGGTCAACGAACGCGCGGCCGGACCTAAAACTTGACCGCCACATCCGCGGCGCGACGAAGCTGGTCGAGGTCCGAACTGGTCGGGATGAGCTGAACCTCGTCGGTGCCGATCTCTTCGAACTTCGCAGCACCGCCAGTAACTCGTCTTCGCCGCCGACCCAGCCGGTCGTCGGCGCCATCGCGTCGACGTATTCGGCC
>CAVYAU010000030.1:0-60199 GCA_963766535.1 uncultured Actinomycetota bacterium
CCAGCCGGCCAGCGCCCGGGTTTTGGCTTCCAGATCCCGATTCACCGATTTGGTCGCACCGGTGAGTTGGATGTAGCGGTTGCGTTTGACCGGAGCTTTCCCGTCGACCGCACGTTCGGCTTTGGCGACCTGTTCGTCGATGCCGCGCAGCGTGCGCCGGGCCCGGTCGTGCCGGTACTGGTAGTAGATGACCCGATCGGGGATCCCGCGGGCTTTCTCCGCGCTGGTGGATGGCCACGGCTGGGTCAGCACCAACCCCTCAGGGACCTGCTCGCCGGGGTGTTTGTCGCGCCATTCGCGCACCACATCGGGCAAAAACGGGATGCGGGTGCCGAGGATGAACGACAACCCGGCAGCGGCGAGCGCGATCTGGTTGGCCTCAGAGACCATGGCGGCATCGGCGACCACGGTAACGTCGGTCAACTGGTGAGCAGCCTTGAACGCGTTGATCACTGGCAGCATGGTGGCGGTCTCGGCCTTATTGCCCTCGAACGCCGCCACCGTCAGCGGGAACCCACTGGCATCGGTGAGCAGACCGATGGTGATCTGCGGGTCCAGGCGGCGTTCTTTGGAGAAGCCGGGCTCGCGGAACCCATCGGCCGCATCGGTCTCGAAGTACAAAGTGGACACGTCGAACAGGACCAGCGACGCTGGCTTAAGGCCGGCATGGCGTGCGCACGCCCTGGCCAGCGATTGGCGCCATGACGGTTTGGCATAGATCGGCAGCCGGCGTTTGACCGTGGCATACGAGGCCGGCTCAACACCGACCTCGGTCAGTACTCGCGCGGCGTCGACCTTACTCGTCGGCTCGATGACCCGCGCCAACACCAGATCACGAAACACGTTGTCGCCCTTGGCCACCGATTCAAAACCCAGCACTCGGTAGGCGGCACACAGCGCGTTCCACAGGTGGCTCATCCGCGAGGAGATGATCGGCAAAGCGCCGGGCTCGACCCCTTTGGAAAGCCCCAGGTCCAGCTCGGTTTGCCCGGCCGTCAACCGTGCAGCCGCAGCAGTCTTCAACGCCGCCAACTCGACCGCGTCGTGAGCCGAGCCGATGTGCTCGATCGAGCGTGAACCCCGCCGCCAGGACCACACGATCTGCACCGCCGTCGCCCCAGAGGCAGTCTTCACCGTGCGTACGAACGCCACCAGCGCAGCTTAAAGCCCCGCTTTAGTGTCCAAATTCCATCGAACCCCAACACAAAACAGCAGGTAAACCGGTCGCAGATGCGCGGGAGCGTCGAACGTGAGCCAAGTCAGGGTTAATACTGACCATAGCCAACCAACACTCAAAAAGGTTGCGCCCGAACGGGTTACCCTCATCCACCGTTAACAGCCAAAGATCACCGTTTTTAAACAAAAGCCCAGGTGGGAGCGCCTTCTAATCCCTAGGTCGCACGTTCGAGTCGTGCCGGGGGCACTGATGGGACGTATGTTGCCCGTGTGAGGTGCGACGGGTATCGCTTCGCCGCCCATGTCGGCCCGCTGAGCCCGCGACGTAGTCTGACGACACCGACTGGCGCTACAGCCCGCGACATCTGCTAGATGCCCGGCAGCATCCACGGATCTACGCCCGGAGTCGCCAGCAAACCCGAAACCGCGGAGGTGCCCGATGGCCCAATCCGAGCTCGTCTTGTTCAGCGTCGAAAATCACGTCGCGCTCATCACCGTCAACGACCCCGATCGGCACAACGCCCTCACCGACGAGATGTCGGCGCGCCTGCGTGCCGCCGTGGAACGGGCCGAAGCCGATCCCGACGTGCACGCCGTGGTGATCACCGGTGCGGGCAGGGCCTTTTGCGCCGGCGCCGACCTCAGCGCTCTGGGCGCCGCGGGCGGCGGAGCGGCGGAGACGGGTTTGCAGCGGCTCTACGACGGCTTCATGGCCGTCGGTAATTGCCGGCTGCCCACCATCGCCGCGGTCAACGGCGCGGCTGTCGGCGCGGGCCTGAATCTGGCGCTGGCCGCCGACGTGCGCATCGCCGGGCCGGCTGCATTGTTCGACGCCCGTTTCCAGAAGCTGGGGTTGCATCCGGGCGGGGGTGCCACCTGGATGCTGCAGCGGGCGGTGGGCCCGCAGGTCGCCCGCGCCGCTCTGCTGTTCGGCATGCGCTTCGACGCCGAAGCTGCCGTCCGCCACGGCTTGGCGCTCAATGTTGCCGACGATCCGGTTGCCGCGGCGCTGGAGCTGGCCGCAGGGCCGGCGGCCGCTCCCCGCGAAGTGGTGTTGGCGACCAAGGCCACCATGCGTGCCACAGCCAGCCCGGGGTCGCTGGACAACGAGCAACACGAGTCAGCGATGCGCACAGAGCTTGGGCCGCAGGTGTACTCCGTCCAATCACCTGAATTCGCAAGCAGATTGGCCGCGGCGCAACGCAGGTAGCTTTCTGCACTGTGATTTAATCACTCGAAGCCGCCGCCGGTGAGGGACTCACCGGTGGCGGCAGCATCCTGCCCATGAGCGATGTGATTCGCCTTGCACGGCATACACGTCACTATCTGGCCATTTTCGACAAAGGTAGGGCTCTGGCGCTGTATCACACCAAACGACTGGCGCCCCCGCAAGCGGGTGGTACCCCCACCCCTGGGCAGCGAATTGTCTTGTACGCCAAGGAATAGTGAGGTGATGCACTGATACTTGATAGCATGGCGGGATGGACGGGGACGAAGTGCAACGGTTTCGGGACCAGCTAGCCGCCATGCCCCATTACCATGTAGTCGCTCAAAATCACGACGACGAGGTGATTTACAGCGATGGGTTCACCTGGCCAGGCGCATGTGGGTTCGCCACAGACCTGATTGCACCCCCGGCGGGCGCCGCCACCCCTGAGGTGGGACTAGAAGCAGTGTGGATTGTCGAAGGCGATCCACGTCGGTGCCCACTGGCCCATGGTGATGGCGCCGCAGATGACGAGCAGACGGCAACAGAATTCCTAGAGCGAGCAATACAGCAGCAGCCTTACTGGTCGGCGCCATGACCCGTGCCGCCATTTACACCCGTATATCCGCAGACCAGACCGGCGAAGGGCTGGGAGTTCAACGCCAGCGAGACGACTGCCTGGCCCTGGCCGACGGGCTGGGCTGGGATGTCGGCGCCCGATACGACGACAACGACTGGTCACCACGCAGATTGCCGCCGGCACCGGGATTCTGCTAACTATAGGTCCAGCAGCGCGGTCTGCGGCGACTCGATCAGATCCCTCAGCTCGCAAACGAACTGCGACGCCTGGGCGCCGTCTGCCACGCGGTGATCGAACACGCATGTCAGCGTCATCGTCGACCGCACCACAACTTCGTCGCCGACGACTACCGGACGCGGCTTGATTGCTCCCATACCCAGGATGGCCGCTTCGGGATGGTTGATCACCGGGACGCCATCGTCTACGCCCAGCGCACCAAAGTTCGACACGGTGAACGTCGAGCCCCGCAACTCCGCGGGCGCCAGCGTGCCCTCGCGTGCAGCAGTGATCAATTCGGCTGTCCGGCTGGCCAGTTCACGGGTCGTCTTGTTCTGAGCGTCGGTGATCACCGGCGCCAGCAGCCCACGTTCGGTAGCCACGCCGAACCCCAGGTGCACACCACGATTGACGTGTACCTGTGGGCCTCCGGGCGAGTCGATCCAGGTCGAGTTGAGAATCTCGTTGTGGGTCAACGCAATAACCAGCAACCGCAGCGTCAGCACGAACGGGGTGATCTCCTGATGCGCCGAACGGAATCGGTCGCGTAGCCGCAGCAATTCGGTGCAGTCAACCTCTACGCTGACTTTCGCAGCCGGGATTTCCCTGTGGGACAACGTCATTTTCTCCGCCATCCGGGCCTGTACGCCGCGGACTGGCCGAACCTCAGGCCCGCCTCCGGACCCATGAGCTGCCGCCAGCACGTCCGCGCGGGTGATCATCCCACCCGCAGGGACGTGCTGTATCGAGGAGAGATCAACCGAGAGCTCTTTGGCCAACTTGCGCACTGGAGGGGCGGCGAGCGGCCGGCTGGTCCGTCGGCTGGCGTCGATGCCGGCATCGGCGCCGTAGCCGACCAGCGTGGGCACCGCGGCCTCGCCATTGGGCGCCCGTGCTTCGCCGTTCACCGGCGCAGTGTCGATGAGGACCAGCACCGCACCCACGTTGAGCACATCGCCTTCGGCGCCATGCATTTCGACGATCCGCCCGGTGTACGGGCTCGGGATTTCCACCTCGGCCTTGGCGGTCTCCAGCGAGCACAAAATCTGATTGAGCTCGACGTCGTCGCCGACGGCGACGTTCCAGCTCGTTACCGTCACCTCTTCGAGCCCCTCGCCAAGATCGGGGACCCGGAATGACCTAACCCGCTCGTCGGCGCTCACGGCTGCTCCAGCGCGCGCTCAACGCAGTCCAGCAGCCGGTCGGGGCCCGGTAGCCACAACCTCTCTAACCGTGCCGGCGGGTAGGGAGTGTCAAAACCACAGGCGCGCAACACCGGCGCCTCCAGCTCGTAGAACATCTCTTCCTGGATGCGTGCGGCCAAACCGGCTCCATAGCCCAGGCTGCGCGGCCCTTCGTGCAACACCACACAACGCCCGGTCCGATGGATCGACGCGGCGATGGTATCGAAGTCCAACGGGACCAGCGACCGCAGGTCGATGACCTCCAGGCTCCAACCACGTTGGCGCTGCGCCTCTTCCGCGGTCGCGACAGCGGTACTGACCAGGCTGCCGTAGGTTATGACGGTTACGTCGGTGCCGGTCCGGCGCACCATCGCCTGCCCGATCGGCGGTTCGGGCCGGCCGGTGTCGACCATGCCGCGACCCTGGTAGCGCCGATTCGGCTCCAGGTACATCACCGGGTCCGGGCAGGCGATCGCGTGGCGAAGCAGCCAATAGGCGTCAGCCGGGGTGGACGGGACCACCACCTTCAAGCCGGCGGTGTGCGCCCAGTAGGACTCGGTGGAGTCCGAATGATGTTCGGCCGCACCGATGCCACCGAACGACGGGATCCGGACCGTGACCGGCATGTTGACCTCGCCGCGAGTACGGGTGTGGTACTTCGCCAGATGGCTGACCACCTGATCGAAAGCCGGGTAGGAGAACCCGTCGAACTGGATCTCCGGCACCGGCACAAAGCCGCGCAGCGCCAGCCCCACCGCGATCCCGATTATGGCGGACTCCGCCAGCGGAGTATCGAAGCACCGGTGTTCGCCGAATGTTTCGGCCAGCCCTTCGGTGACCCGGAACACCCCGCCCTCGACCGAAACGTCCTCGCCGAACACCAGGACCCGATCGTCGGCAGCCATCGCGTCATGCAGCGCGCGGTTGAGCGCCTGCACCATGGTCAACGATTGGGCGCCGAGTGCGACATTCTCCGCTGCCGCCCTCAGTGTTTCGCCCGAGCGGGCTGGCGGATCAGCGAGTTGGGTCATTCACGCCTCTTTCAGTCATTCCGGGCCAGTTCGGCGCGCAGCTGTTGGCGCTGCGCCTGCAATCCAGGCGTGATTTCGGCGTACACCGTGGTAAATATTTCGTCGATGTCGAAATCAGGTGCATCGAACACCGCGTCGCGCAGTTCGGTCCGCATTCGCTTCGACCGGGCAGCGACCCGTTCCTCCAAGCGTTGCGACCACAGGCCCTGGCCCTGCAAGTAAGTGCGGTAACGCGGAATCGGGTCCAGCGCCGCCCAGCGGTCTACTTCGTCCTGAGTCCGGTACCGAGTCGGATCATCGGAAGTGGTGTGCGGGCCGAGCCGGTACGTGACCGCCTCGATCAACGTCGGGCCGTCACCGGCCCGGGCCCGGGCGGCGGCCTCGGCCATCACCGCGTAGCACGCCAGCACATCGTTGCCGTCCACCCGGACTCCAGGCATCCCGTAGCCAATCGCTTTGTGCGCGATAGAAGGTGCGGCGGTCTGCTTGTATATCGGCACCGAGATCGCCCACTGGTTGTTCTGCACGTAGAACACGCACGGCGTGGTGAACACCGCCGCGAAGTTCAGCGCCTCGTGAACGTCGCCCGCGCTGGTAGCGCCGTCTCCGAGGAAGGCCACCGTCACCGAATCTTCGCCGAGGCGTTGCGCGGCCATCGCCGCGCCCACGGCATGCAGAGTCTGGGTGCCGATCGGAATCGACATCGGAGCGCAGCATTTCTTGGTGAATTCCAGCCCGCCGTGCCAGGTTCCGCGCCATGCCGCTCCCACGTGTCCGGGCGGGATGCCGCGCACCAGGCAAGCGCCGAGCTCACGATATTGGGGAAACAGCCAGTCGGTCTTGCGCAGGCAGGCCGTAGCGCCGACCTGGGCGGCTTCCTGACCACGGCAGGACGCGAACAGCGCCAATTCTCCCTGGCGCTTCAGGTTGACGAACTCGGTATCCAACTCCCGGGTGACCACCATCATCTCGTAGAGCCAGCACAGTGTCTCAGGAGGAAGATCACGGCTATAGCGACGTTCGGCGGTCGGCGTCCCATCCGCATCGACAAGTTGCACCGGCTCGAGGTCGACAGTCATCGGCGTCTGAGAAATCTCCGTCATACCGCCTCCCTAGCTCGAGCAGTCACACCGTTAGAAGATGTCGTCCTTCCCGTAGCCGATCACCTGCGTTCGTTCGCGTCGGCGCAAGCGGCGCAGCAGACCACAGCGGGCCACAGCAAAATCTCAGCCGGGACCTACCGCGAAGCGAAGTCGATCGCCAGCTGCACGAAAGGCTCCGCTCGCCGCGACACTGGCGTACTTCCCATTATGCGCTCAAATGCGAAGACACCGCGTTGATCGCAGCTGAGTCGAGAACGTGTCGCCTTAATCGGCGCTGGTCAGGTCCGGTGTCGTCAGCAGCACCGCGGGTCCGCAGGCCCTGCGGTCGGCTAGCAACATGGCTGCGCGGGTGATCCCGCCCGTCAGCCGGAGGCGGGTTCGCCTGCGCGGCGCAGCATCATTTCCGCGTGCTTAAGCACCGGCGAGTCGACCATCTGTCCTTCGAACGCGAACACCCCACGCTCGGTCTGCGCCGCCGCCAATACCCTTCGCGCCCAGTCCAGCTTCTCCTCGCTGGGACGATAGGCCTTGCGCACCACCGGGATCTGGGTCGGGTGGATGCAGACGGTCCCACCGAAACCCACCGCAACGGCGTCGTCGGCCTCCACCTGCAAGCCCTCTATATCGCGGATGTCCAAATGCACGGCGTCGAGCGCGATCCGGCCAAATGCGGATGCCGCGAGCAGGACCGTCGACCGTACATGGCGGGCAACGTCCCGATAGGTGCCGTCGGCCTGGCGACTGGAGCTGCCATCAAGGGTGGCGACCAGGTCCTCGGCACCCCACATCATTGCGACGGTGCCCTCGGCAGCGGCGATTTCGGCGGCGAACACCGCACCGCGCGGGGTCTCCACCAGTGCGATGACGTCGCGCGGCGCGAGTGCGGTCACCTGCGCGGCCGATTCGGTCTTCGAGAGCATCACCGTCGTGTAGGCGGTATCGGCCAGGGCATCCAGGTCGCGAGCCTGCTCATCGGTTCCGGCCGGGTTGATCCGCACCACGGTGCGCTGGGGGTCAAGCGGCGTCTCTCGCAGTGCCTTGCGGGCAGCAGGCTTATCCGCTTCGGCCACCCCATCCTCGAGGTCGAGAATCACCACATCGGCGGCAGCGGCGGCCTTTGCAAAACGCTCGGGACGGTCGGCCGGACAGAACAGCCATCCCGGACCGGCGGCACGCAAGTTCACCGGGGTCCCTCCTCGTCCGGCCGCTTCTGGACCAGCGTGGTGCGCACCGCCCGCGCGACGACGTCTCCGTGCTGGTTGCGCCCGGTGTGCTCGAGCGTGACGATGCCCTCGCCGAGCCGGCTCTTCGACTCGCGCTTGCCGGTGCAAACGGTCTCCGCGTACAGGGTGTCGCCATGAAAAACCGGCTTGGGGAACGACACCTCGGAAAAGCCGAGATTGGCCACGATGGTACCCAGCGTCAGCTGCGCAACCGACAGCCCGACCAGCGTCGAGAGGGTGAACATGGAGTTCACCAGCCGCTCGCCCCGAAAACCCGGCTGCTCGGCAGCCCACGCCGCGTCGAGGTGCAACGACTGGGTGTTCATCGTCAGCGTGGTGAACAACACGTTGTCGGCCTCGGTGACCGTGCGGCCGGGCCGGTGCAGGTATGTCGTGCCGATCTCGAACTCCTCAAACCACAAGCCCCGCTGGACAACCGACTTGCCGGCCTGCTCCCCCGCGGTCACGGCAGTCCCAGCGATCGCGCGATGAGCATCAGTTGCACCTCGGTGGTGCCCTCACCGATCTCGAGGATCTTGCTGTCGCGGTAGTGACGTGCCACCGGATACTCGTTCATGAAGCCGTACCCGCCGTGGATCTGAGTGGCGTCGCGGGCGTTGTCCATCGCCGCCTCCGACGCGATCATCTTGGCTATCGCTGCTTCCTTCTTGAATGGCTTGCCCGCCAACATCTTTGCGGCCGCCTCGTAGTACGCCGTGCGGGCGACGTGCGCACGCGCTTCCATCCGCGCGATCTTGAAGCTGATCGCCTGGTAGGAGCCGATGGGCTGGCCGAACGATTGGCGCTCCTTGGCGTACTTGACGCTCTCGTCGACGCAGCCCTGCGCCGCGCCGGTCGCCAGAGCGGCGATCGCGATGCGGCCCTCGTCCAGAACGGACAAGAAGTTCGCGTAGCCGGTCCCGCGGGCGCCCAGTAGGTTCTCCGCCGGGACGCGGGCATCGGCGAAGGTCAGCGGGTGGGTGTCCGACGCGTTCCAGCCGACCTTGTTGTAGACCGGTTCGACGGTGAATCCCGGTGTGCCGCTGGGCACGATGATCGTCGAGATCTCTTTCTTGCCGTCCCCGACGGTTCCGGTGACTGCGGTGACGGTGACCAGTGAGGTGATGTCGGTGCCCGAGTTGGTGATGAATTGCTTGGTGCCGTTGATCACCCACTCGCCATTGTCGAGCCGGGCAGTGGTGCGAGTGCCGCCGGCGTCCGAGCCGGCCCCCGGCTCGGTGAGCCCGAAGCCGGCCAGCGCCCGGCCGGCCGTTAAGTCCGGCAGCCACTTGCGCTTCTGCTCCTCAGTGCCAAACCGGTAGATCGGCATCGCGCCCAGGCTGGCACCGGCCTCCAGCGTGATCGCCACCGACTGGTCGACCTTGCCGAGTTCCTCGAGCGCGAGCGACAGCGCGAAGTAGTCACCGCCCATGCCGCCGTACTCCTCCGGGAACGGCAGGCCGAACAATCCCATTTCGCCCATCTTGGCGACAACTTCGTACGGGAAGCTGTGCTCCTCATCGTGTTTAGCCGACACCGGCGCGACCACGGTGCGCGCGAAATCGGCAACCGTGTCACGAAGATCTTCGTATTCCTTGGGTAACGTCCCTGCCGTAATGGATGTCGTCATGATCCTCTAATCCTTGATCTCGGCCTGCTCTGACTCGGGCTCCGCTGTGGACGCTGGGATCAGCCGGGCCAGCACCTGGTCCACCGTCACCTGTTCGCCGACGGACACCAGCACCTCCACTTGCCCCGAAACCGGTGCGGTCAGCGAGTGTTCCATCTTCATCGCCTCCACGACCACCACCACATCACCCTCGGAAACCGCGGCGCCGGAGGCAACCTGAACGGCGATCACGCTGCCGGGCATGGGGCTGACAATCTCGGCCTGCCGCGCGCTCGCCGCGCGGTGAATCTTGTGTTCCTCAGCCTCGCGCAGGTGCCAAGTTCCCCGCTCGTCGGCGATCCACAGGTGCCGGTCGGCCTCGGCCCAGCGGTATTCGCGGCGCAGCCCGTCCAGCGTCATGCTCATCTGTGCAAGGTCGAGTTGCGCACTTGCGGAATGGATCTCACCGTCGCCGACCTGCACTTTGGCGGCCTCGGGCGGCCCCCACACCGACACCGTCTCGCTGCGCAGCGGGGTGCGCATCGCGGTGCGGACCGGCGCCGCGCCACCGCCGACGCGCCATCCGGTCGGTGCGGCCCACAGGTTGCCCCGGGCGCGGCGGGCCAAAGCCCACTGCCGGTAGAGGCCACCCGCGGCGAGCACGTCGTCGGGCGCCGGCAGCGGCGCGAAGTCCGCCAACCGCTCGTCGAGCAGCGCGGTGTCGAGGTCACCGGCACGCACTCGCTCGTCGGCCAGCAGGAACCGAAGGAACTCGATGTTGGTCTGCACGCCCAGGACCGCGGTCTGCGCCAGTGCCCGGTCGAGTTGCGTGAGAGCCTCGTCACGATTGGCCCCATATGCGATCACCTTGCTCAGCATCGGGTCGTAATCGCTACCGACCACCGTGCCCGGTAGCAGCGACGAGTCCACCCGCACGCCGGCGCCGGAGGGTTCGAACACCTGCAACACCCGCCCGCCGGTAGGCAGAAATCCTCGTGCCGGGTCCTCCGCGTACACCCGGGCCTCGATCGCGTGCCCACGCAGCTCGATGTCGTCCTGGGCGAAACCCAGCTTCTCGCCGACGGCCACCCGTAGCTGCCATTCGACCAGGTCCAGGCCGGTGACCGCTTCGGTGACCGGATGTTCCACCTGCAGCCGGGTGTTCATCTCCATGAAGAAGAATTCGTCCGGCCGGTCGGCGGAGACGATGAACTCCACCGTGCCGGCACCGACGTAATCGACGCTGCGGGCGGTGTTGCAGGCCGCGGCGCCGATCCGCGCACGTGTTTCGGGATCAAGCAGGGGCGACGGCGCTTCCTCGATGACCTTCTGGTGTCGCCGCTGCAGACTGCACTCACGCTCACCCAGATGCACTATGTTGCCGTGCGTGTCGGCCAGCACCTGCACCTCGATATGCCTGGGCCGCAACACGAACCGCTCCAGGAACAGCGTGTCATCGCCGAACGAGGAGGCGGCCTCCCGCCGGGCGCCCAGCAGCGCGTCACGCAGCCGGGCCGGGTCTTCCACCAGCCGCATGCCCTTGCCGCCGCCGCCCGCCGACGGCTTGATCAACACCGGATAGCCGACCTCTTCGGCCGCCGCGACGAGCTCCTCGTCGGTCAGCCCCGGCTTCGCCACACCGGGCACCACTGGTACGTCGAAGGCGGCGACCGCGTTCTTGGCGGTGATCTTGTCGCCCATTACTTGGATCGCTCGTGCCGGGGGGCCTAGGAAGACCACACCGGCGCGTTCACAGGCAGCGGCGAAATCGGCGTTCTCGGAAAGAAACCCGTAGCCCGGATGGATCGCCTGGGATCCGGTGCGGGCCGCCGCATCGAGCACCCTGGCGATATCGAGGTAGCTCTCGCGCGCAGCGGCCGGACCCAGCCGCACGGCCATGTCGGCCTCCAGCACATGCCGCGCGCCGGCGTCGGGATCGCTGTAGACCGCGACCGACCGGATGCCCAGCCGGCGCAAGGTCCGGATCACCCGCACCGCGATCTCGCCACGGTTGGCCACTAATACGGTGTCGAACATCGTCATCACATCCGGAAGACGCCGTAGGAGACCGGTTCCAGCGGCGCGTGGGCACACACCGAAAGGGCGAGCCCGACAAACGTTCTGGTGTCGGCCGGGTCGATGATGCCGTCGTCCCACAAGCGGGCCGTCGAGTAGTACGGGTTGCCCTGGTCCTCGTACTGCTCGCGGATGGGAGCCTTGAACGCCTCCTCCTCGTCAGCCGACCACGGTTCGCCTGCCGCGGTGAGCTGCTCACCGCGCACGGTAGCCAGCACCGACGCGGCCTGCTCGCCGCCCATCACCGAGATCCGCGCATTGGGCCACATCCACAGGAAGCGCGGCGAATATGCCCGGCCGCACATCGAATAATTGCCCGCGCCATAGGATCCGCCGATCACAACGGTCAGCTTGGGCACTCGGGCACAGGCCACGGCGGTGACCATCTTGGCGCCATGCTTGGCGATACCGCCGGCCTCGTAGTCGCGGCCGACCATGAAGCCGGCGATGTTCTGCAGGAACAGCAGCGGGATCTTGCGCTTGTCGCACAGCTCGATGAAATGCGCTCCCTTGAGCGCGGATTCGCTGAAAAGCACACCGTTGTTGGCGACGATCCCGACGGGGTGGCCGTGGATGCGCGCGAAGGCGGTCACCAGCGTCTTGCCGTATTTGGCCTTGAACTCGCTGAATTCGCCGCCGTCGACCAGCCGCACGATGACCTCGTGCACGTCGTAGGGCACTCGCGGATCCGGGGGCACCACGTCGTAGAGCTCGGTCTGTGCATGCTTGGGCTCGACCGTACGTCGCACCTCCCATTGGCTGGGGTCACGTGGGCCGAAGGTGGCCGCGATGGCGCGGACGATCCGCAGCGCGTGCTCGTCGTCGTCGGCGAGGTGGTCAGTGACACCGGAGACCCGCGAGTGCAGGTCGCCGCCGCCGAGCTCCTCGGCCGAGACGATCTCTCCGGTGGCGGCCTTGACCAATGGCGGACCGCCGAGAAAGATCGTGCCCTGCTCGCGGACGATGACGGCCTCGTCGCTCATCGCCGGCACGTAGGCGCCGCCCGCCGTGCACGAGCCAAGTACCGCCGCCACCTGAGGAATGCCTTCGGCACTCATGGTCGCCTGGTTGTAGAAGATCCGCCCGAAATGCTCCCGGTCGGGAAACACCTCGTCTTGGCGCGGCAGGAAGGCGCCGCCGGAGTCGACCAGGTAGATGCACGGCAGCCGATTCTGCGACGCGACCTCCTGCGCGCGCAGGTGCTTCTTGACCGTCATCGGGTAGTAGGTGCCGCCCTTGACTGTCGCGTCGTTGGCGACGATGACGCACTCGCGCCCGGAAACCCGGCCGATCCCGGTGATGATTCCGGCTCCCGGCGACTCATCGTCGTACATGCCGTTGGCGGCCAGCGGAGCCAGCTCCAGAAACGGGCTGCCCGGATCGAGCAGGCGGTCCACCCGTTCGCGGGGCAGCAGCTTGCCGCGACTGACGTGGCGTTCCCGCGCACGTTCATTGCCGCCCTGCGCCGCCGCCGCAAGCCTGGCGTTCAACTCCGCAACGAGCCCGCGGTGCTCATCGGCGAACGATGGCGCCTCAATAGGGCTCGTCACGGAGGTCACTGCGCGGCCGCTCGAATTTCAAGGGGCGGTTGGGTCTTTGCGATAACCTCCTCGACCGACACATCGGGGGCGGTTTCGACCAGGTGCAGGCCGTCGTCGCAAACGTCGATGACCGCGAGCTCGGTGACGATGCGGTTCACGCAGCCCACGCCGGTCAGCGGCAACGTGCACCGCTCGAGAATCTTCGGGCTGCCGTCCTTGGCGGCGTGCTCCATCATCACGATCACCTTGCGGGCGCCGTGCACCAGGTCCATCGCGCCGCCCATGCCCTTGACCATCTTTCCGGGAATCGTCCAGTTGGCCAGGTCGCCGGTGGCCGAGACTTGCATGGCCCCTAAGTACAGCAACGTCCAGGTGTCCGCCGCGGATGATTCCGAACGAGGTCGAGGAGCAGAAGAACGCCGCGCCTGGCAGCGTGGTGACCGTTTCCTTGCCCGCGTTGATCAGGTCAGGGTCGAGCTGCTCGCGCCGAGGGTACGGACCGACGCCCAGGATCCCGTTCTCCGAATGCAGAACGACGTGGACGCCCTCGGGGATGTGGTTGGGGATCAAAGTGGGCATCCCGATGCCCAGGTTGACGTATTGGCCGTCTTCGAACTCCGCCGCCACCCGCGCGGCCATGCCATGTCTGCTCCAGCTCATTGCCGCACCGTCTCCTTCTCGATCAGCTTGGTGGGATTGGGCACGTGCACGACCCTCTGCACGAAGACGCCCGGGGTATGCACCGCGGCGGGGTCGATTTCTCCGGGCTCGACGAGGTGTTCTACCTGAGCGATCGTGATCCTTCCGGCCCCAGCGCAGTCCGCGTTGAAGTTGGCTGCCGCTTCGCGGTAGACGAGGTTGCCGTGCCGGTCGCCCTTCCAGGCGTGCACCAACGCGAAGTCGGTCCGAATCGCCCGCTCGAGAACATAGGTGACACCGTCGAACTCGCGGGTCTCCTTGGCCGGCGACACCACCGCCACCGCTCCCGACGCGTCGTAACGCCAGGGCAACCCGCCGTCGGCGACCTCAGTGCCGACCCCGGCCGGTGTGTAGAACGCCGGTATTCCCATACCGCCGGCGCGTAGCCGCTCGGCCAGCGTGCCCTGCGGGTTCAGTTCCACCTCGAGTTCGCCAGAAAGGAACTGGCGGGCGAACTCCTTGTTCTCGCCCACGTAGGACGCTGTGGTCCGGCGAATTCGCTTGTGCTGCAACAGCAATCCCAGCCCGACGCCGTCAATGCCGCAATTGTTCGACACCGTCTCGAGATCAGTGACACCGCTGTCGACCAGCGCGACGATCAGTGCTTCGGGAATGCCGCAGATCCCGAATCCCCCTACCGCCAGGGACGACCCGTCGGTAATATCCGCGACCGCCTCCGCAGCGGTAGCCACCACTTTGTCCATTACCGCAGAGCCTCCTCGGACATGTCCGCAGACAGCAGAAGATGATTTCAGTTAATGCTCATTAACTGGCGTCAGAATACCACCCGCTCCTGCGGTCGTCCAGGGAGGGTAAGCGGCATGGCGGCCACCGATCCTGCCGACGCCTCCCGCCGAGGCTTCCTGCCGACAGCGCCGTCGACCGGCACTGCTGGCCTTCGCACACCCGGATCAGGCCCCCGCAGGCGGGGGACCCACACGAACTGTGTGCTGGCTTGCTACCGTTCCAAGGCGCGGGGCTCGCCGATCGGGCGATCCCGAAAGTGGCTGCCAGGTCGTGGGGCAGTGCTCGATGACAACTCGCGCGAGCGGATTGAGGGGCGTGTGGTGATCGTCGACGACGAGTGGGAGACGGCCGAATGGGTCGTCCAGCAAGACGATCGAAAGTCCTCGCTGGGTGCGCTGACGCATGGACTTGCTTCCCGCGTCAACCCACAGCCAGTGGAGCTCTCAATTGAAGACGTGCCCTTGATCGGGCTTGACCGGCTGGAACAGGCGGTTGGTGATCTCGTCGTCTGCTTCGACGAAGGTGAACTGGAAATTGACGACACGACCGACACGGCAGATGAGCACGTGACTAGCTACCGCGTTCATTTGACGTTGCGCCGCTCAGAATGGAATCTTGCCGAGAATGCCGCCGCTGCCGCCGTCGGCTTTCTCACCCGCAATACCTCCACCGGTCTGACGCGCGCACTCAATCTGCTGCATACTCTCGCCGGGGTGGCGCGCTCCCTTTCCGCGGCGGAAAGGGAGGCAATCTCACACGTTCTGGCGAATCAGTGGCTCGGCACCGCCACCCCACGCGACGAGGTGACGGCTTACGGAATTGATGTGGAAAAGCTGATTCAGAGCGGTGTCTTGGTGGAAAGCGACGAAGGTTTGTCGGTCACTGCCTGAACCACGTCCGCACGCCTGGCGCCGCAGCGTCATCCCGCGGCTTGGTCCAGCACATCTGGCAGGCTCGCCACGAATTGGTCGATCTGGGCTTCGGTGATCACCAGCGGCGGTGCCAGCCGGATCACGTCGGGGGCGGCGGCGTTGACGAGGAAACCGGCCTGGCGCGCGGCCGCCTCGACCGCCTTGGCCGCCGGCTCGGTCAGCACCAGGGCGCGCAGCAGGCCGCGGCCCCGCACATGGTCTACCAAGCGGTGATTTACCGACTCGATGCCACGACACAGCGATGTGCCGAGCACCTCGGCGCGTTCGATCAGTCCGTCGTCGTTCAGCGTGCGCAGCACCGCCAGGGCAGCGGCCGCGCAGACCGGGTTGCCGCCAAAGGTGCTGCCGTGTAGGCCGGGCGTCAGCAGCGCGGCGACGGGCCCGACCGCCAGGCACGCCCCGATCGGCAGCCCGCCACCGAGCCCCTTGGCCATCGTCACCACATCTGGCGTGATCGCGTCGTGCTGATGGGCGAAAAATTTTCCGGTACGGCCCATCCCGGTCTGCACCTCATCGATGACCAACAGCGCACCGTGCCGGGCGGTGATCTCCCTGGCTGCGACGAGGTAGCCCGCCGGCGGCGGGATCACGCCGGCCTCGCCCATGATCGGCTCGAGGAACACAGCCGCGGTGTCAGCGCTCACGGCGGCCGCCAACGCGTCGACATCCCCGTAGGGCACATGGGTGACCTCGCCCGGCAGCGGGGCGAACGGCGCCTGCTTGTCGGGCTGGCCGGTCAGCGCCAACGACCCCATCGTGCGGCCGTGAAATGCCCCCTGAGTGGCAACGAGTTTCGAACGGCCGGTGAGCCGGGACAGCTTGAACGCCAGCTCGTTGGCTTCGGTGCCGGAGTTGCAGAAGAACACCCGCGCACCCTCGACGCCCCACTGGGCGACAAGCGCTTCGGCCAGCGCGATGCCCGGTTCGTGGGCATAGAAGTTGGAGGTGTGTCCCAGCGTGGTCAGCTGCCGAGTCGCCGCTTCGATCACCGCGGGATGGCAGTGCCCCAAGACATTCACCGCGATCCCGGCCAGCAGGTCGAGGTAGGTCTTGCCGTCAACGTCGGTGAGCACCGCGCCCTGCCCGGAGGCCAGTCCCAGCGGCGGGGTGCCGTAGTTGGACATCATCACCGCGTCCCACCGCTTCAGCAGCTCCTCGGTGTGGGTCACGCGCGCACCACCGTAGTTCCGGCTCCGTCGTTGGTGAGCAACTCGACCAGCACACAGTGCTCGACCCGACCGTCAATGATGTGCGCGCTGGGTACCCCACCCTCGACCGCGCGCAGGCAAGCCTCGGTCTTGGGCACCATCCCCGACTGCAACGACGGCAGAAGCCCGGCCAGCTTCAGCGTGTCGATCTCGCTGACCAGTGAATCTCGGTCTGGCCAATTGGTGTAGAGCCCCTCCACGTCGGTGAGGATGAGCAGCTTTTCGGCCTCCAGCGCCTGCGCCAGCGCGGCCGCGGCGGTGTCGGCGTTGATGTCATAGACCACGCCGTCGGTGTCCGGGCCAATGGACGAGACCACCGGAATGCGCTGGGCGATGAGATCCCGTACCGCCGCGGTGTTGATGCTCTGGATATTGCCGACCAGGCCGATGTCGGTGGGGACCCCATCGACCATGACGCTGCGGCGCACCGCGGTGAACAGTTGCGCGTCCTCGCCGGTGATGCCGACCGCGTACGGGCCGTGCGCGTTGATCAGATTCACCAATTCCCTACCGACGTGGCCGAACAGCACCATCCGCGCGACATCGAGCACCTCAGGGGTGACCACCCGGAAACCGCCCTTGAAATCACTTGGGATACCGAGCCGTTCGAGCATCGCGCTGACTTGTGGGCCCCCGCCGTGTACGACGACGGGGTAGATTCCGCAATTGCGCAGGAACACCATGTCTGCGGCAAACGCGCGCCGCAGCATGTCATCGAGCATTGCATGGCCGCCGTATTTCACGACGACGATTTTGTGGTGCAGGTGCTTGAGCCACGGCAACGCCTCGGCAAACACAGTGGCCTTGACATCGCGGGTAATCGGGGTGGCGCCGACGGAGGTCACGGCGCCATCCCGACCACCGAAAGACCGTCGGTCTCCGGCCAGCCCAGCGCCAGGTTCATTGACTGTACGGCCGCTCCGGCAGCACCCTTGACGAGGTTGTCGATCGCGCAGATGGCTACTAGCTTCGCAGCGTCCCTGTCGACCGCAACCGCCATCTGCGCCATGTTGCTGCCGATCACCGCGCCGGTGCGAGGCAGCCTTCCCTCCGGCAGCAGATGCACGAACGGCTCACCGCTGTAGTGCTTTTCGTACGCCGCCCGCACCTGAGCCAGCGGTGCTGTGCATGCGGCGGTGCAGGTGGCCAGGATGCCGCGGGTCATTGGGATGAGCACCGGCGTGAACGACACCGACACATCGCGCTCGGTGACCGCCTGCAGTCCCTGGGCGATCTCGGGGGTATGGCGATGCACACCGGCGATGTTGTAGGCACGCGCCGAGCCGATGATCTCCGATCCGAGCAACTCGGTCTTGGCCTCGCGTCCGGCGCCTGAGGTGCCACTTACGGCCACGACGGTCACCGATGGTTCAGCGAGGCCTTCGGCTACGGCGGGCACCAGCGCCAGCAGCGCCGCAGTGGGATAACACCCCGGGACCGCGATCCGGGTGGCGCCGCGCAGGCGATCGCGGGCACCGGGCAGCTCGGGCAGCCCGTAGGGCCAGGTGCCTGCGTGCGGCGAACCGTAGAACCGCTGCCAGGCGGCGGCATCGCGCAGCCGAAAATCGCCGCCGCAATCGATGATCACCGTGCCGGGACCGAGCTGTTCGGCCAGCGGCCCGGAATGGCCGGGCGGCAACGCTGAGAACACGACGTCGTGACCGGCTAGCACTCGTGCGTCGGTGGGCTGCAACACCCGGTCCCCGAGCGGCAGCAGGTGCGGGTGGTGCTCGCCGAGCGTGTTGCCCGCGCTGGCGGCCGCCGTGAGCGCGCCGATCCTCAGCCGCCCTTCGTTGTAAGCCGGATGGCCCAGCAGCAGCCGCAGAATCTCCCCACCCGCATAGCCGCTGGCTCCAACCACCGCGACGCTCGTGATCGCACCCATAATTTCGTCCCTACGTCGTCTTCCCCACTTCGGTGCCAACGTACGGACACCATAGTGCTCGACATAGGGCCATTCGCCCTCCGCAAGGGCGACATTGGACCCCCGATCGGCGAGGCCGAGACCGGTTAGGTTTGGGGCTTCGCCTCGGCCAGCCATTCCTTCGCCGCACAACCCTGAAACGATCAGCGGCATGGCACCAGGCGCGGGTCGTCAGTACCACACCGACGCGAGAAACGCGCCGCGCGGTTCCGAATACAGCCCGATCGTCATGAGATTCAACACCACGAACACACGCAGCCCGTGGGCCAGACACCAGCGCACCAACTCGGTGTTGCGCATCGGGACGAGAAACCCGGGACCCGAGAATCCCTCAGCAGCCCCGATCAGGGCCTGCAGATCGTCATTGGTCTCGGCCACTGCGTGCCCGTAAAACCCAATCCCGCTCGTATACCCGGTGATCCGCCCACCGCGCTCGACCACCCGGGCCGTCCCTTGGGCGAGCGCGTCGCGCAGCCCGCCGCCACGGTCGTGGCCGTGGACACGTACACACAGCGCGTCGCACGCGGGCAGATCAGCGGCGGTGGCGGCCCGCACGCCGTATCCCGGAATGCGCAGCGCCAGCGGGTCGCCTTGCATCGCGGCGAACGGCTCTCGCAGATCGAAGCCGAGTTTGGCGTACAGACTCATCGAGCGGTAGTGATAGGCGGCCTGCAACAGTCGGACGCCGGGTGCCCCCCGCTGCGCGCACCGCTGCAACATCGTCTCCATCAGCGCCCGCCCGATCCGACGGTCTTGCACGTCGAGATCCACCGTCACATGGCCCACCCCGGAGATCATCGCGCGCTCGTCGAGAAAGCTGCTCCCCACGATCCGCCCGTCGACCTCAGCGACCAGGGAGAAGAAGCCAGGATGCTCGATCAGCCCGGACACCAACGCAGTCGCGACATCGACCGACGTGAAATCCGGCAGAAATCCATGGCGCGCGGCGATATCGGCGAATGCGTCGTAGCAGATGCGTCCACACTCCGGCGCATCGGCTGCGCTCGCCTGACGAATCGTCAATGCCATCAATGCCACCATGGCCTCCCTTTTGTCGCTGCAACTATAGGGCCACATGGCACCCGAGAACCTCGTCGCGCGTCACCGCTCGTGCGCACTCGAAGGAAATGCCGAGGCTCTGCTCCAAAGCGCGACGCTGAGCCCTGGTCACGAAATGCATCCGCACAACGCGCACCCAAAAAATTGAGTTAATGTCGACTAACTCGTGCTATGTTAGCGAGGATTAACCGAAGTGTCCGGGGACGAACTGCCCGCGTTCTCCAAGGAGGCCGTCATGACGATGTCCGCCCCAGACAGCCAGTCCGGCCATCCTGACGCCCCAAATCGTCGCAGCCGGTTGAAATCCGACCGCCGCTTGCGACTGCTGTCGGCTGCTGAACGGCTGTTCGCCGAGCGCGGTTTCCTCGCGGTGCGACTGGAAGACATCGGCGCTGCCGCCGGTGTCAGCGGTCCGGCCATCTACCGGCACTTCCCCAACAAGGAGTCGCTGCTGGTCGAGTTGCTGGTCGGGATCAGCGCCCGGCTACTCGCCGGTGCCCGGGAGGTGAGGGCCCGCAGCTCCGACGCGGCCGCGGTGCTGGACGGCCTCATCGATTTTCACCTCGACTTCGCACTGGGCGAACCTGACCTGATCCGTATCCAGGACCGCGACCTTGCGCATCTGCCCGAGGCAGCCGAGAAGCAGGTACGCAAGGCGCAGCGCCAGTATGTGGAGGTCTGGGTGGGTGTGCTGCGCGAGCTGAACCCCGAGCTGGCTGAAGCCGATGCCCGGCTGACGGCGCACGCGGTATTCGGCCTGCTGAATTCGACACCGCACAGCATGAAGTCCCCAGACAATTCGCGCACCAAGCCCGCCCACACGGCTAGGTCACGCGCCGTCATGCGGGCAATGACCGTCGCCGCGCTAAAAGCCGGAAATCAGTGCCCCTGAGTTGCGCATGACAAGGTGAGTCATCGCTCAGGCGCCCGGCCCAGGTACCCTGCAAGCCATGAGGTGGACATGAACGATCCGCATCGACCCGAGCGGTTCAGTCCCCCTCCACCGGGGCCTGGACCGGCTGGGCCGCAGGGTCCCTGGTATCCGCCGCCCGCTGACCCGGCCTACGCCGACCAAGCGCCCTATGCGCATACCTACGGTGGGGCTATTCCGCAATGGGCGCCGAACCTGAACGAAACCGGACCGACCGATCGGTTGCCGGCCTACTGGCAACAAGACCAGCCTCGGTCGGGTGAACTGCCTCCTGAGGGGCTGGGTCCCCCGCCGCCGGGAGGCCCGAAATCGCCGCGCTGGCTGTGGATCGTCGCTGGCGCGGCGGTGCTACTGGTGGTCGGTCTGGTGATCGCGCTGATTCTCGCGAACGGCGCGATCAGAACCCAGACTGCCGTGCCGCCATTGCCCGCCATGCCCGAGCCGAGCTCGAGAACCCCGACCCCATCAACAGGCACATCAGCTTTCCCCATCCCTGCGCCGGCGCCACCGACCAGCGGCTCCGAGACCCCCACTGAGACAACCGGCCCGGCTGCGATGCAAGACGTTGTCTACGACGTCACCGGCGAAGGTCGCGCGATCAGCATCATGTACATCGACACCGGCGACGTCATACAAACCGAGTTCAACGTCGCACTGCCGTGGAGCAAGCAGGTCAGGCTGTCGCAGTCGGCCGTCCACCCGGCAAACGTCACGATCGTGAACATCGGTCACAATGTCAGCTGCTCGGTCACCGTCGCCGGGGTTCAGGTAAGCCATCGGGTGGGGGCAGGTCTGACGATTTGCGACGCCAGAGGGTAAGCCTGCTAGGCGTGTTCTGCTACGGCGGCGCCGCGCACCGGAACACGCACCACCAGCATGCCCAGCAGGCCGGCGGTCAGCACCAGCGAGATCCCGCCGAGGCCGGCACGGACGGCGCCGAATCCGTCGACGAAGACGGAGAACAGCCATGGCGCGACGAACGAGACCGCCCGTCCCGTCATCGTGTACAGGCCGAACGCCACCCCTTCCCGGCCGTGCTTGGCCATCTGCAGCAGCAGGGCGCGCGCCGATGACAACGACGGACCGATGAACACGCACAGCAGCAGTCCGCAGATCCAGAACGCCAGCGGGCCGGACAGCGCCATCAAGGTGAGCGCGATGACGATGATCGCGGCCAGTGACCCCACGATGACCGGCTTGGATCCGATCCGGTGGTCAATGAATCCGCCCACCACCGCTCCCAACGCGGCCACCACGCTTGCCGCCACACCGAAAATCAGCACATTGGCTTGCGAGATACCGTAGACGTTGACGCCGAGCACGGCGCCGAAGGCGAATATCGCCGCCAGCCCGTCCCGGAACAGCGCGCTGGTCACCAGGAAATAGACCAGGTTGCGGTCGCGGCGCCATTCGGCGCTGATCTCCACCCACAGCTTGCGATAACCGCCCAGCATGCTCGTCGGGTGGGCCAGCTCGCCGGAGTAGGGCAGCCGGTGCGCAACCAGCAGCAGCGGCAGAGCGAACACCGCCAGCCAGGCCGCGGTCAGCAGCATCGCCGCCCGGACATAGAGCCCGTCATGGACGGGCAGCCGCAGCAGCCCGCGCACTGGGCCGGTGCCGGAAATGAAACCCAGATAGACCAGTAGCAGCAGCATGACACTGCCGACATACCCTGCCGCCGCGCCCAAGCCGGAGATCCGCCCCGATGTCTGTGGCGTCGAGATCTCACGCAGCATGGCGTTGTACGGAACGCTGGCCAGGTCACTGCATGCCGCCGTCGCCGCCAGCAGCACCAGCCCTGCCCACAGGTAGCCGGGGTCGTCGCGGATCAGGAACATCGCGCTGGTCAGCGCCACCGCGAGGCCCGTCAAGACGGCCAGTACGGTGCGCCGGCGGTGCGGGGACTCGACCCACACGCCGATGAGCGGCGCCAGCACCGCGATGGTCAGCCCGGAGACGGCGATCGCGCGACCTAGCCAACTCGCCGGTGGCGTACCACCCGGCATGCCCAACCCCACGCTGCCAGTCAGATAGACGGTGAATACGAAGGTCGTCACGATCGCGTTCAGACCGATGGCACCGCTGTCCCACAGCGCCCACGCCACGACCCCTAATCGCGCAGGTGCGATCGCACGCGGCTCCGGCTGGCTCATGCCCGGCACTCTATTGGTTTGGCAGACGACCCGCCGCGCCCGGCTACGCCGCGCATGCGGTCGCTGCGAGCGGGGGGCTGTCTACGATTGGCACATGCCGGTACCAGCTCCCAGTCCCGACGCGCGTGCCGTTGTCACTGGAGCTTCGCAAAATATCGGCGAAGCGCTGGCCACCGAACTTGCCGCACGCGGACACAGCCTGATCGTCACCGCGCGACGCGAGGACGTGCTCACTGACCTGGCCGCCCGCCTAGCCGACAAGTATCGCGTCGCCGTCGAAGTGCGACCTGCCGATCTGGCCGACCCGGGGGAACGGGCGAAACTGTGCGACGAACTGGCCGCCCGCCCCGTCTCGATTCTGTGCGCAAACGCGGGTACCGCGACCTTCGGTCCGGTCTCGGCACTCGACCCGGCGGGCGAAAAGGCTCAGGTGCAGCTGAATGCCATAGCGGTGCATGATCTTACGTTGGCGGTGCTGCCGGGCATGCTCGAGCGCAAGGCCGGCGGCATATTGATTTCTGGTTCGGCGGCCGGCAATTCGCCGATTCCCTACAACGCAACCTATGCGGCCACCAAGGCGTTCGTGAACACCTTCAGTGAATCGTTGCGCGGTGAACTGCGCGGCTCCGGTGTGCACGTCACGCTGCTGGCACCGGGCCCGGTGCGCACCGAGCTACCCGATGCCTCCGAAGCCTCGCTGGTCGAAAGGCTGGTGCCGGACTTCCTGTGGATCTCGACGGAGCACACCGCCCGGATATCGCTAGATGCGTTGGAGCGCAACAAGATGCGCGTTGTCCCGGGCTTGACGTCGAAAGCCATGTCGGTGGCGAGCCAGTACGCTCCACGCGCCATCGTGGCGCCAATCGTGGGCAGCTTTTACAAAAAGCTCGGCGGCGGGTAGGCCTTACTTCCGGCGGCGGCCGGCGCCGAAGATGCTGCGGGTGATCTCGCGTGCGGTTGTGTTGAGGACGCTCTTCACGGTCGGATTCTTCAGTACTTCTTGCCACACGGCGGGGCCCTTTGGCTCAGCGGTCGGCGGCATCGGCGGCAACTCGAAGTCCGTTGGCGGTGGCGGGTAATCAGGCGCCGGGGCTTCCGGCGCAGGCGCGAGCTTGGCGCTGAGCATCTCGTAGGCCGACTCCCGATCGATGGTCTGGCCGTATTCGGCCTGCAGCGGGCTGGCCTTGGCTGCAGCGGCGATCGCGTCGGTACCGATGGCGCCCATCAGCGACCGGGGTACCCGCATGCGGGTCCACGCCACCGGCGTTGGCGCGCCCTTCTCCGAGAGCACGGTGACGATAGCCTCGCCGATACCCAGGGACGTCAGAGCGGACTCCAGGTCGTAAACATCGGTTTTCGGGTAGGTCCGGACGGTCTGGCTTAGCGCCTTCTGGTCGTTGGGCGTGAACGCGCGCAACGCGTGCTGGACGCGCGCACCCAGCTGAGAGAGCACCTCGTTAGGGATATCCGTCGGCAACTGCGTGCAAAAGAACACGCCGACGCCCTTGGAGCGAATCAGCTTGACGGTCTGCTCGACCTGTTCGAGGAATGCCTTGGACGCGTCGGTGAACAGCAGGTGCGCCTCGTCGAAGAAGAACACCAGCTTGGGTTTGTCGACGTCGCCGACCTCGGGCAGGAAGGTGAAAAGGTCAGCCAGCACCCACATCAGGAATGTGGAGAACATCACCGGGCGCGCCGCCTGGTCACCGAGCTCGAGCAGCGAGATGACGCCGCGGCCTTGGTCGTCGACGCGCAACAGGTCTTCGGGCTTGAGCTCCGGCTCGCCAAAGAACGTGTCGGCGCCCTCGGCCTCAAGGTTGACCAGCGCCCGCAGGATGACGCCCGCCGTCGTCGACGACACCGCGCCAAGATTTTTCAGTTCGGGCTTGCCCTCGTCGCTGGTCAGGTGGCTGATGACCGAGCGCAAATCCTTTAGGTCCAGTAACGGCAGGCCCTTCTGGTCGGCCCAATGAAAGATCAGTCCGAGCGTCGACTCCCCAGTCGCGTTGAGTCCCAACACCTTTGACAGCAGGATGGGCCCGAAGCTGGAGATGGTGGCACGCACCGGCACCCCAATTCCGTTGGTACCCAGCGACAGGAACTCCACCGGAAACGCCGTGGGCGCCCAGTTGTCCCCGGTGTCCTTCGCACGTGCGGTGGTCCTGTCGTTGGCCTCCCCTGGCCGGGACAGCCCGGACAGGTCGCCCTTCACGTCGGCCATCAGCACCGGAACCCCTGCTGCGCTGAGCTGCTCGGCGATCAACTGCAGCGTCTTGGTCTTGCCGGTTCCGGTTGCTCCGGCCACCAGGCCGTGCCTGTTGATGGTGGCCAACGGGATGCGGATCTGGGCGGTCGGGTCGGCCGTGCCGTCGACGACGACCGCGCCCAATTCCAGTGCCTGGCCTGCTACGGCGTACCCGTCTGCGATCCGCTTTGCGCGCGTCGTCGCTGATTCTGTGCTCATCGTGCCGCGCCCCTCTTCTCCCCAGTAGTTCCCCAAGCAGTAAGGCAAAGCCCACACTACTTGCCAGGGGGTGGCAGGGGCAGGGCCAACATGGGCCAGCGTGGGCCTAGTCTGAGCGCTGTGCACGACGAATTGGTGTGGATCGACTGCGAGATGACCGGGCTGGACCTGGGTTCGGACAAGTTGATCGAGATCGCAGCCCTGGTCACCGATGCCGATTTGAACGTTCTCGGCGACGGAGTCGACGTGGTGATCCACGCCGACGACGCCGCGCTGTCGTCGATGATCGAGGTGGTCGCCGAGATGCATTCGCGCTCGGGGCTGATCGATGAGGTGAAGGCATCCACCGTCGACCTGGCGACTGCCGAGGCGATGGTGCTGGACTACGTCAGCAACGCACGTCAAGCAACCCAAGACGGCGCCGCTGGCGGGCAATTCAATCGCCACCGACCGCTCATTCATCGCCCGCGACATGCCCACTCTGGACTCGTTTCTGCACTACCGGATGATCGATGTCAGTTCGATCAAAGAACTCTGCCGACGCTGGTACCCACGCATTTACTTCGGTCAGCCGGCCAAGGGGCTCACCCACCGGGCGCTGGCCGACATCCACGAATCCATCCGCGAACTGCAGTTCTACCGGCGGACCGCATTCGTGCCCCCGCCAGGGCCCTCTACCAGCGAAATCGAGGCGGTAGTCGCCGATCTTGCGGACGGCCAGGACGCACCGGCGCCAATCGATTCGGCCGCCGAGCCACCGAGCGGCTAGTATCGACGTCGCCGCTCGTTGGCCTCGATCCGGGGGCCGGCTCGCGGCCATGGTGAGTGTAGTTCAGTTGGTAGAGCACCAGGTTGTGATCCTGGGTGTCGCGGGTTCGAGTCCCGTCACTCACCCCACAGGTCAGAGGTGGTATTTCTGCGCTCTGAGCGTTTAGGTTATAGGGACCCCGTGCAACGCTATTGCACCCTTAAGAGGAAAGCAGTGCCGACACAGCGCGCCCTGTCGCCCGACCACCGCCGGATCCGTCACCCCCGGCATCACGGAAATGGTCCGGGACGCCAGATGCTGCGCCTACTCTCCCTTCCCATGTGGGGAAAGAAAACAGTTATTGCGGGGGCCGCGGTCGTTCTCGCCGGTTGCGGGGCGCCGAGCCACACAGCGACCACAACTGTCACGTCCACACTGCCGGTAACCCAAACCGTGACGGTGACCTACACACCGCCACCGCCGCCTGGGCCGAAAACGACTATCGACACCAACGGCACGTATGTCGTCGGCACGGACATCGCGCCGGGCACCTATCGCACCAACGGTGGAACCGGGTGCTATTGGGCAAGACTGAAGAGTCTCGATACGGGCGACGTCATCGATAACAACGTCAGCGATGGTCCTCAGGTGGTCCGGATCTTGCCGAGTGATGCAGCATTCATGACGAGAGATTGTGGAACCTGGCAGAAGACCGGCTGACCCCCTCAGGTATTGGCGTTGCCTGCCTTCCACTGCACCCAGGGGATGTTCCAGTCGCCCAGCCCCTCGGTGCCCGAGAGCGTCGGCCCCACGGTGTTGATGATCTCGACGAGATCGCCGCGCTTGATGTGGTCGTAGAACCACTCGGCGTTGCTGGGGCTCACATTCAGACACCCGTGGCTGGTGTTGGTGTGGCCTTGGGCGCCGACCGACCATGGCGCGGAGTGCACGAAGACGCCGCTATAGGAAATCTGCGTGGCCCAGTCGACATCGGTGCGATATCCGTTGGGGGAGTTGACGGGCACTCCGTACGTCGAGGAGTCCATGATGATGTGCTTGAACCGCGCACCGACGATGTAGACGCCATTGGCCGTCGGGGTGCTGTCCTTGCCCATCGACGTCGGCATGGTCTTGACGACTTCACCGTTGACCCGCACGGTCACCATCTTGGTGGTGTCGTCAGCGGTCGCGATGACCTCATCGCCGATGGCGAAGTGCGTCTTGACGTTGTCCTCCCCGAACATCCCGTCGCCCAAATCGACGCCGTAGGTGTTGACCGCCACGTCGATGGCTGTTCCCGGCTTCCAGAAATGCTCCGGACGCCAACGGACTTCGCGGTTGTTCAGCCAGTAGAACGCACCCTCGACGGGTGGGTTGGTGGTGATGGTGATGGCCTTCTGGGCCGCGGCGCGGTTCGCGATGTTCTCGTCGAAGCGGATCGCCACCGGCTCACCGATGCCCACCACCTCGCCGTCGCCCGGATTGACGTAGGGCATCGTCAGGTGAGCCGGTGAACTGGTCTGGAAGGTCATCTGCCGGTTCGCCGCGCCACCCAGGCCCAGCGCCTTCACGTTCAGCGTGTAGCGCCTGTTGTAGCCGAGCTGCTCGGTGGTCGACCAGCGCAGCCCATCCGGGCTGAGCTGACCGCTTATCGTCCTGCCGTTCTCGTTCACCATGGTGACCGACCCAAGCACGCCGTCGGCAACGCCCAGCGTCACCGGTGAATCAACGGTGACGCCGACGGCGCTGTCAGTCACCGAGGAGGTGAGCTTGGGTACCAGCAGATCAGCGAACGGCGTGCCCTTGTCGAAGATGACCTTCGCCGGTGCGGCACTGTGGCTGCTGCTGCAGGCAACGCCGAACACAGCAACCGGGATTATCACAGCAGCCAGCCACGATCGACGTCTGAGCAAAGGCGCCATCAAGTGACCTTCCACATAACTCTGCTTACTTTGGTCACCGCTGACCCCCAATAGTTGCAAGCATTCTAAAGGGTTTCGGCCTGTCCCCATGGGCACACGGGCTGGGTTATCCGGTTCGTACGGCGATCTCGACGAATTCGATACCAAAGCGGGCAGCCGACCCGGGGTTCGGCGATTCTGGACACAAGCCCGTGACCCTAAGCGAGCATCGAGGGGTCTGCAAACGCCAAAAGATTGCCCGCCACCGAAGGCTCTAATCTGGAGAGGTCCGGGATTTCGCTCTGTGACGGAATGCCTGTTATTGTCGCAAACGCGGTCTCGGCCGACCAAGGCGCCGTTAGCTCAGTTGGTAGAGCAGCTGACTCTTAATCAGCGGGTCCGGGGTTCGAAACCCTGACGGCGCACAAAGGTGAATGACGGGGGCTAGACGCCGGTCGTAACAACTGCCCTGCGATCCCACGGCAGCGCTTGAATCCCATGCGCTGCAAAGAGTTTCGTCGCTGCCGCAAGCCGCCGCTCGGCCGGGGCGTTGCTTGAGCGGGTGTCGTGGCGGGTCAGCGATCCCTGATCCTGCGGACCGCCACGACAACGACGAGCGAGGAGATCCCCACCAGCGAGACGATCACCACGGGCTTTTTCACGAATTCGACCACCCGGGCCTTGAGGTCGTCGGCAAGGCGGCGAGGGTTAGCGCGCTCAGCAAGTGAATCGACAGTGGCCGCCAGCTGGTCGCGGGCGAGGTCGATCTCCTGCTTGATGGTGTCGGGGTCCCGGTCCGCCACGTCTCTGTCCTCCAAGTCCGCCCTGTCAGCCTGCAAGCCTGCCTGCAAGTCCGCCTGGTACACCTGACGCACTACCCTAGATCAGCTGGCGCTGATCCCAACGCTCCGGTGAACAGAAAGATGACATGTGATGGGGACCCCCTCAGCTCAGACGCTCGTTGAGTTTGCGTCAGGGATTTTTCGGGAGCTTGAGGAGGTCCCAATGACGATCGTAGGCGGGTTTGACGTGCATCGGAAGCAGATCACGTTCGATTACGTGGATTCCGACACCGGGTTGGTGCGATGCGGTGTGATCCGTCCGGCCACCCGCAAGACGCTGCGGGCCTGGCTGGCCGAGCACTGCCCGGAGGGCGACGCGGAGATGGCGGTGGAGGGCTGCACTGGGTGGCGGTATGTGGTCGAGGAGCTGGCCGCGGCAGGTGGTACGGCGCATCTGGCTGATCCGGCCGAGACCGCAGGGTTGCGAGGTCCAAAGAAGCGGGCCAAGACTGACCGGGCCGACGCTCGGTTGTTGCGCACGTTGCTGTTGGAGGGGCGGCTACCGGAATCATGGATCCCGCCCGCGCACGTGCTGGAGGTCCGCACGCTGGGGCGGTTGTATTGCGCGCTGATGGAGGAGCGGCGGGGCTGGCGGCAGCGCATCCATGCCCAGGTGTTTCACCAGGGTTGCCCGCCGATCACCGCGCTGTTGACCGAAGCTGGCCGGGAGGCGCTCGCGGGTGCCGACCTGTCGGCGACGGGCCGACAGTACGTCAATACCGCGCTGCGCCGCATTGACGAGCTGACCGCCGAGATCGACCCGGTGCGAACACAGTTGATCAACGTCGCGCGGCGCCAGATGGGATGTCAGGCATTGCAGTCCCGCCAGTACGGGGTGGGCTGGTTGTGCGCGGCGATCATGTGGGCCGAGATTGGTGATGCCCGCCGGTTTCATAGCTCGGGTCAGCTGGTGCGCTTTGCCGGCATGGATGTCACCGTGTATTCCTCGGACGGCAAACGCTCACCGGGACATCTCTCCCGGCAAGGCTCCCCGGAGCTACGGTGGGCCACCTTCGAGGCGGCTAAGTGCGCGGCCCGCCGTGGTTCCCCCGACTACGCCTACTACCATCGGCTGGCCGCCCGCCCCCACAACGGCAAGAACCCGACCCTGGCGGTCGAACGCAAAATCCTGCGCCGCAGCTATCACATGCTGCGTGAGCTCGGCGATGCCGCCCTGGCGATGCCGGTTCTCGAAGTGAAGGGGGTGGCCGCCTAAATGGGTTGTGCGCGTGCCTTGCCCATCAATCAGCTGATGCCCGCGGCCAGCTCCCAAGATCTCCCTGCCGCCATCCGCTTCGCAGGTGGACGCCCTGGAAAGAATGAGCGGCCGCACCCATCACCAGCCCGCACGCCGGGCACCCCATCAATCATCATGTCGCCGGACTTTCGTCCGTGGACCCAGATAAGGCTGGGCGCCGGCACGCCCCTTCCCGACATCAACGACTACACACGGGGGCATCACATGGCTTGAAGCGCAACGCTTTTACCCTCGTCTGCCCGAGTGCCAGCATGCGGTGGGCCCGCCGCCGGCGTCAAGGTCGTTCGTCCTCGCTGCGCTGCGGGCGCTCCACCTTGACCCACCACCCGGGCCCACCGGCCATCAAGCCCGGGCAACGGAACGAGGACCAAACAAAAACGACAACTGGACTCCCACCTTTACGGGGGTCCCCAACACAGATAAGGCAGGAACGTTGACCGAGACCACGAGGCTGGCGCCGGGCGACAAAGCGCCCGCCTTCAGCCTGCCCGACGCCGACGGCAACAAGGTATCGCTGGCCGACTATCGAGGGCGCCGAGTCATTGTGTACTTCTACCCGGCGGCCTCCACACCGGGATGCACCAAACAGGCCTGCGACTTTCGCGACAACCTGCACGACCTCAACGATGCCGGACTTGACGTCGTCGGCATCTCCCCCGACCCACCAGCCAAGCTTGCCAAGTTCCGTGATGCCGAAAAGCTGACATTCCCGCTGCTGTCCGATCCCGACCGCAAGGTGCTGGCGGCTTGGGGCGCCTACGGAGAAAAGCAGATGTACGGCAAGACCGTCCAGGGCATGTATAGCCGCGTAACACGTACGTATTGGATGGCCTGGTAAAGGCCGAGGGCGACAGCTTCGCGATGTCTGATTTTGCGACCGAGATGCCCCGGCGTCAGGCGCATCTCGACCGACTGCAGGGCAAGGTCTATTACGAGTGGGGCGAGTCGCTGAATAGGGCGGCGACGCTGTTCAGTAAGAACTCTGAGGAACTTCGTGACCACCTGATGCAATTTGTCGGCAAGCCGATTTTCGTGACAGAGCTGTCGGAAGGCTACGACGCTGAAGCCGCCCGGCTGCTGATCAACTACCTAGCGGCGTTGGCGGGCTTGCGCGACGCGCAACGGGTGGTGCATCACAGGTTGTGGCCGGACCCCGACGAGGGGGAAAACCTCGCGTGTGAGACCTGCGGGCGGCGTGACCCGAAACGAACTAAGTGGGAGGTCGAGGTCTGGGACCCAAAGCGCGAGGAGTTGCTCGGCGACGAACGAATCGTGTTCCTGACCAAGCTGCGCGACTACTCGCTGCACTACACCATCCCCTTGATGACCGTGGCCAGCAGCTTCGAATCGATTGGCGGTCAAGGCGGACAGAAGATGGTGGGGAAAAACGCGGTCGGGATAAGTCGAGACGACCTGCTGAAATGGGATGGCTGGAACAAGAAGTCGCGCGCTTTCATCAACGGGCACGACGGCGACACCATCGAATTGATGCCGCTGGTGGCATTCTTCTCGGAGCGGGTCCGCGAGTTTATCCGGTGGTTTTTCGCGCAGATTGATGGCGCAGTTGGGCGAGAAATCCGTGAGTTCGTCGACAAGCACGATGACTTCCTCCGCTGGTGCCGGGTCCACGAAACCTCCGCGCAGTACAGAATGAAGCGCAGTTCCGAGAACCACCGGAAGCGTGTCGAAGCGCGACTTGAGCGTGCGGAAAACAAGACTGGCGGTTGGCGCATCATTGCGGTAGGCGAGAGCGGCGAGTCTGTGGTAGGTGAGTCCGAGTGGCCACCGCTGCCCCCGGACTGGTGCTAAAGGACCCCATATCGCTACGGAAAGGACCTACGTTGACCGAGACCACACGGCTTACGCCCGGCGACAAAGCGCCCGCCTTCAGCCTCCCCGACGCCGACGGCAACAAGGTGTCACTGGCCGACTACAAGGGTCGACGCGTCGTCGTGTACTTCTATCCGGCTGCCTCAACGCCGGGATGCACCAAGCAGGCCTGCGATTTTCGCGACAACCTGGCCGACCTCAACGAGGCCGGCCTCGACGTGGTCGGCATCTCCCCCGACAAGCCGGAGAAGCTGGCCAAATTCCGTGACGCCGAGAAGCTGACGTTCCCGCTGCTGTCCGATCCCGACCGCAAGGTGCTGACCGCCTGGGGTGCCTACGGCGCGAAGCAGATGTACGGCAGAGCCGTCCAGGGGGTGATCCGTTCGAGCTTCGTGGTCGACGAAAAGGGCAAGATCGAGGTCGCCCAGTACAACGTCAAGGCCACAGGCCATGTGGCCAAGCTTCGGCGCGACTTGTCGATCTAGGCAGAAGGCTCGACACCCAGCCGAACACCGGCATGTCCACCCACTAAACCTATACGGCATTGGCCGCACTGTCGGAGCCGTCGAGCCTCAGTGCGCAGTCGCCTCTAGGTGCAAAGATATTGCCCGTTGAGCAGACAATTCGACGGTGGCGAGTAGGAACCGGTCAGCACGCCTCTGAGACCACCTGTGGCTGAACCACCGGGTGCAATGATGCGATTCCAATTCGCGGGGGTGAGAACATAGTGCGTGCCAGATTGGGTAAGGGTGCTATTCCACGTGTGCGAGACGGATTCTCCCACCGGCAAGTCGAATTCAAGCTTCCAATCGGTTAGCGGCACCGTGCTCGAGTTGGTGATGGTGAAGTGGGCGATGAAACCGGTCTGCCACGTCGATGTCACCGACAACGTCGCCGTGGCCGCAGCCGCATGAGCTACGGGGTTGATGGCGAGTCCGAGGATGGCAACTATCAATGCCGACACGCTTACGTGAAGCGCTGTGCGCCAGCGCTTCACGTAATTGTTCAGTCCGGCCATAGCAGCCAACACTAAAGCCAAACAGGTGATATCGGCCCTCGCATCGCGGGTAAGCTGCAGTACCTTTGCTCAACCGAAACCGTCATGAAATCTTGGCCTCGATAACCGATACCCACTCTTGGTCTGTGCGGTTATGCAGTGCGCGGAGGAGACCGTAGGTGCGGCGTGGAGGGTGTTATGACTTTGCCGCCGTTGCCGGGTGGATGCATTGGCATGTACACCCACTAAACCTGTATGTAATCTCCCATAGACTTAACGCCCCAGGGTTATGCCGGAATTGAGGTTCAACTAATGAACGTCGGACTCACAGTCGCCGCTGCCATCCTGGCCACCGGCCCGCTCGTCGCCCTCGCTGCAGCCGCGAACGCCGCCGACAACTACCAGGACACCGTGCGTCAGGCCCTGCATGACGCGGGCTACGAGGTGCCAGACACCACCGGTGCCACCACCGTCCTAGACAAGGCACGCGACCTGGTGTGCCAGAACAAAGACATGAGCGCCGATGTCATCGACACACAGCTACAGCAGGCTGGTTGGTTCAACCACCCAAGCCTAGACCGCAAGCAGGCCGAAGCGATCCGCACCGTCGCCCTGAACTACTGCCCAAACAACTGACAGCCCAACGAACCGGCGGGTGTCGGGTTCGGTTGTAGGGGCATGCACACCCACCAAACACGTACAACCCCGTAGCCCCGACTTGGCTCAAACTAGTGCGCACCGTCGGCTCTGATTTTGGTGAGTGCTTCGCGGAGGTAGTCGGGTAGTGGGTCGGCGGCTGTCAGGGTCTTGTTGCCGGCTTCGATTTTCACGGTGCGGTAGCGGCGGGTGGTCCGCACGAACTTCTTGATGCTCCAACCGGTTTGGCGCTCGATGTAGTGGCTGACGGCCAGCGCCCGACCACGATGCTCAGGTGGGCTTCGATGGATTCGCGCAGGTAATGGTAGATCGGTCGGGCTTGTAGGTCGTGCTTAGACATTCGGAAGGCCTTCTCGATGTGCCACAGCTGGTGATACGCATCGATGACAAACTCCGGGCCGGTGGTCGTGAGGTTGGTGGTGTATCCCTTCTTATCTCGACCTCGGGATAACAAGGGTTATGCCGACGGTGGGGTTATGCCGACCGGCGACGGGTCGTGCCTGGTGGGGGTCGTGCCGGGGCTGGATTGCTCGGCATAATCACGGGCTCGTGGCTTGAGCGCGATGCTGGCCTTCCTTGTATCTGTGAAGGAAGGAGACACCAGCATGAGCAGCAGCGATGGTTCCGGAGGGTGCCAACTCCGGATAGAGTTGGCGCTCAACGATTTTGAGCACTTCCTGTCGGCTGATAAGGGTCTGTCGGTGATTACGAGGGAGTGCTATGTCCGTCATGTCCTGCCGTTCCTGACCGAGGTGGGTGGTGACAGGGTCGGTGTGGTCAACCTCGGCGGCGTGTCAGCTCAGCGCGTGCGTTCTTACGTGACCGATCTTGGTGGCCGATACTCGCCACAGTCGTTGAAGCTGATTGCGACGGCGATCAGGTCGTTTCTGGGGTTCGCATGGATCTCGGGCTGGACGGTCCGCGATCTGAGGCCGGCGGTTGGTGCGGTGGTGACCCACCGGTTCGGCCGCCTTCCCAAGGCGTTGCCCGGTGAGGATCTCCGACGGCTGTTGGCGGTTCCGGACCGCCGAACGACGATGGGGTCTCGGGACTACGCCCTACTGGTGGTGTTGTCCCGGCTGGGTCTGCGCGCTGGCGAGGTCGCCGGGTTGCGCCTCGACGACTTCAACTGGCGCGCGGCGACGGTGACTCCGAAAGTCAAGGGCGGGCGCAGGTTGTGCCTTCCGATACCTCACGATATGGGGCAGGCAGTGGTGGCCTACTTGAACCGGCGCCCGGCCGGCGTTGCGTTTCGGGAGGTATTCCTGCAGGTCCGAGGTGGACCAACGCCGATGACCAGCCGAGCCGTGAGCCAGGTGGTGGCCAGGCATGCCGCCCGGGCGGGGTTGGGCACAGTGCGGGCGCACCGGCTCCGGCACTCGGCTGCCCGCGCCGTTCTTTCCGCCGGCGGCAGCCTGACCGAGGTTGGCGAACTGCTCGGACACGCCAATGGCCAGGTGACGATGGCTTATGCCTCCTTCGAGCTGCAGTCGCTGGCAGTCCTTGCCCGCCCCTGGCCGGCGGAGGTTGATCATGTGTGAGCTATCCACGTTGATCAGCGACTACATGGACTTCCGGGCCGCTCGCGGGTTCCAGCCAAACCGCAAGACCGAACACCTACTCACCCAGTTCGCCAACACTCTTCCTGCCGAACGTGACGATGGCCTGCTGTTTTCCCAGGGCGAAGCGCTGGCGTGGGCACACGCACCCGTCGGAGGACATCCGGCATGGTTGTCCTCCCGGTTGTCTACCGTCAGAGGATTCGCGATCTACCTCGCCGGCTCCGGCCTGCCCGTGGGCGTGCCCGCCGTCCGTCTAGGAGTCAGCGGATCCCGCCGGGCGACGCCATATCTGTACTCGTTCAACGACATCCGGGCTCTGATGACGATAGCTCAGCAGTTGTTCACCCCACTGCGTGCGGCGACGATGACGACGCTGATCGGGCTGCTCGCGGTCACGGGAATGCGCATCGGCGAAACCGTGCGGCTCACGGTCGGCGATGTCGATCTGGACCAGGGAGTCGTCCTGATCGCTCACGCGAAGTTCGGGCGTCAACGCATGGTCCGGCTCGATCCGAGTTCGTGTGATGCGCTGGCTGGTTATCTCAGCAGCCCGGTCCGGTGCCGGTTCGGCACCGGACCCGAGAGTGCCTTGTTGGTCACGCAGAAAGGCACCGCGCTCAACGAGCACACCGCTCGAGGTGCATTTCACCTGTTGGTGCAACACGCTGGTCTACCGGCTCGGGCCGGTGCCCGCCCGCGTCTGCACGACTTTCGCCACACGTTCGCGACCCAAACCATGATCGACGCCTACCGCTATGGCCATGATCCAGCCCGAACGCTGACGTTGCTGTCGGTTTGGCTTGGCCACTCCAACCCGGCCGACACGTACTGGTATCTGCAGGCAGCACCGGAGATCGCCGCAGTCGCGGTCCGACGACTTGAACGGAGCAGGCAGTCATGACGGCCCTCCTTGCGCCGATCCTGCAGGAGTTCTTCACCGCGCATCTGGTCACTCAGCGCGCCGCGAGCTCCGCGACGATTCGGGCCTACCGCGACACCTGGAAGCTCTTCTTGGCATTCCTGTCCGACAGGGAAAACGTGCCAGCCCACAAGCTCGAAACCACCCAAGTCCACGCAACCGAGGTGATCGCATTTCTCGACCACCTCGAAAATGACCGCGGTAACAGCGTTGCCACCAGGAATCTTCGGCTCGCGGCCATCAAAGCAACGATGGCCTTCCAGGCCACCAAGGCACCTGAGCTGCTGGACACCATCGCGCGAATTCACACCATCCCCGTCAAGAAGTATCCGAAACCGGAGGTCACGTTCCTCACTTACGGGGAGACCCAGGCCCTGCTGGACGCGATCACCACTAACACCTGGACCGGCAGACGCGATCGGGCCATGTTCACCCTGGCGGTCCAAACCGGGTTGAGACTCAGCGAGATCACCGAATTGTCCCTCGCCAGCGTTCATCTCGGCGCTGCCCCCTACGTGGCTTGCACCGGCAAGGGACGCAAGAACCGCACTACCCCATTGACATCAGCCACAGCATCCCTGCTGAAGGCATACCTCCAAGAGCGGTCGAGCCGTTCCGGTCAGGCCCTTTTCCCGAATCCGCACGGTTTCGCGCTATCCGCCGACGCCGTTCAGCGAAGGCTCTCCCTGCACTTGGTCAAGGCCACGTCCATTTGCCCGAACCTGGCCAACAAGCACGTCACCGTGCATACCCTGCGCCACACCGCCGCGATGCGTTTCCTCGAGGCCGGCATCGACGCCGCCGTCATCGCTTTGTGGCTCGGCCACGAATCACAAGCAACGACAAGCATTTACCTCCACGCCGACATCGCCATCAAACGCAAAGCTCTCGAACGCACCCGCCAGCCCGATACCCGCGCCGGCGAATACCAGCCCGCCGACCCCTTGCTCACATGGCTGAAGAGTCTGTGATTATGCCGAGCAATCCAGCCCCGGCACGACCCCCACCAGGCACGACCCGTCGCCGGTCGGCATAACCCCACCGTCGGCATAACCCTTCCACCCGGCCACCGCTCGAGTCTTGGCCTCCAGCTGCCGATTCACGCTCTTGATCGCGCCGGTGAGCTGGATATAGCGGTTGCGTTTGACCGGGACGTGACCATCGACGGCGCGTTCGGCTTTGGCGACCTGCTCGTCGATGCCGCGCAGTGCACGCCTGGCCCGGTCGTGGCGAAACTGGTAGTGGATAACCCGATCCGGGATGCCGCGGGCTTTCTCCGAACTGGTTGATGGCCAAGGCTGGGTCAGCACGAGCCCATCCGGGATCGCTTCATCGAGGTGTTTGTCGCGCCATTCGCGGACCACGTCGGGCAGATACGGGATACGAGTGCCTAGGATGAAAGTCAACCCTGCCGCTTGCAGGGCGACCTGGTTGGTTTCGGAGATCATGCCGGCATCGGCGACGACCGTGACGTCGGTGAGGCGATGGGCGGTCTTGAATGCGTTGATCACCGGCAGCATGGTGGCGGTTTCGGCCTTGTTGCCCTCGAACGCCTCCACGGTCAGCGGGAATCCGGCCGCGTCGGTGAGCAGTCCGAGGGTAATCTGCGGTTCCAGCCTGCGTTCTTTGGAGAACCCGGGTTCGCGGAATCCGTCACCGGCATCGGTTTCGAAGTACAGCGTGGAGGCGTCGAATAGCACGAGGCTGGCCGGTCCTAGGTCGGCACGCCGCGCCGAAGCCGTGGCCAATGATCGGCGCCACCGTGGTTGGGCATAGGTCGGCAGACGGCGCTTGATCGTGGCGTAGGAAGCTGGCTCGACACCGACTTCGGTCAGCACCCGCTCAGCGTCGACTTTGCTGGTCGGCTCGATGATCCGCGCCAACACCAGATCACGAAACACGTTGTCGCCCTTCGTGGCTGACTCGAACCCCAGGATCCGATAGGCAGTACACAGCCCATCCCACAGATGCGTCATCTGCGAGGAGATGATTGGCAACGGCTCTGACCCAGGCGGGGCTGTCACTTTGAGATCCAGTACGGCTTGCCCGGCAGCCAGCCGCTCGGCCGCTGCGGCTTTCAGGGCCGCCAGCTTTCCGTCGTCGTGGGCGGAACCGACATGTTCGATCTGGCGCGACCCCTTGCGGGAGGACCACACGATCTGCACCGCGGTGGCCCCCGAAGAGGTCTTCACGCTGCGGATATATGCCATCAGCGCAGACTTCAGCCCACACCTAGTTGTGCTATCTCATGACGTTGGTCACGCGGTGCTGAGTGTTAACCGCGGTTGTCGGGGCTGAGTGCGCCGTACAGCAGGCGGCCGTACATCCGTTTGGAGATGGTTCGTGGGGTGAGGTATTTGCCCATGAAGTCCATGATTTTGTTTGGCGCTCCCACGACTACGTGCCCACGTTTGCCGAGGTTCTTCAGGCCGGTTCGCGCGACTTTGGCGGGTGCCATCATGGGCACAGGCAGCTTGCTGAAGTCGATGCCTTCGGCGTTTTCGGCCCCTTCGGTTTTGGTGGGCCCGGGGGACACTACGAGCAGGTCGACGCCGGCTTTCTTGAACTCGTAGTTGAGTGCCTGCCCTAGCGAGAGCACGTAAGCCTTGGCGGCGGCGTAATTGGCCAGGTACGGGGCGGGACCGGCGCCGACGGTGGACGAGATCAGAATGATCCCGCCGCGGCGTCGGTCGGCGAACCGGCGCCCGAACTGGTGGGCAATCTGCGCGGGTACCGCGGCGTTGAGGACGAGGACGTCCATCTCCGTGGTGAGGTCGTTGCTCAGGAACGGTCCTGAGGCATAATTGCCGGCGTTGGCGATGACCACACCGACGTCGAGTTGGCTGGTGCGCCTGACCAGTTCGTCGACTGCGCCGGCGCTGAGTAGGTCGAGTCCAACAACGTGCACCGTGGTGCCGTGCTGCCCATGCAGTTCTTGTGCGAGCGCTTCGAGCTTGTCCTTTCCGCGAGCCACGATCACCAGATTCACGCCCTGGGCAGCGAGCTGGCGGGCGAACTGTTCGCCGATACCCGAAGACGCACCGGTCACTACGGCGTATTCCCCGTAGACATTTCGCAGATCCTTCACTAACCACTCCTCATCAGGTTGGTGTCTTGCGGTTCTTTCGCGCACTTGCGCTGAACCCAGACTAGAGTATTTACTCTAGTTGTGACGCGGCGAGGACGCCCGATATTCCCCAGTGGATCGGCGTCGAGAACTACGACCGGGAGTAGGTGCTGATATGGGCGATGACGGCGCTGAGCGCGTTGTACAGGTCTGTGGTGTCGCGCCGGATTTGCGTCATCAGCAATCCACCCTGCAGCGCAGTGAGCAGCGCGGAGGCCAGGATGTGAGGGTCAGCCTGCGCGGTGAGCTCGCCGCGATCGCGCATCGCAGTCAAGCCATCACGGATGGCGGTCTCCCAGCGGGCGAAGCCTTGCGCGATCTGCTCACGCGCGACCTGGTCTTGATCGGCCAATTCGCCGCCTAGCGAGCCCAGTGGACAACCACCGATGCAATGGTTCTGCTTTTGAAACTCGATGATCACATCGCGCCAGGCCTCCAGCGATTCGATGCTGTCCAAGCGCGCCAGAATCGGCGTGTGGATCGCGAGAATCGTCTCGGTCTGCAACGTGATCACGGCTTGGACCAGCGATCGCTTGTCCCGGAAATAGTGATAAATCTGCGAGGGACTCAGGCCCCCGGCAGCTTCCTGAATGTCCTCGGTAGTAGTACTGGCGACACCTTTTTCGAACATCAAAGCCGCGGCCGCGGCCACGATGCGATCGCGTGTCGCTTGCCCTCGCGGCGTCAACGGACGTGGCTCCTCACCATCGCCACAAGCGCTCACCCCACCAGAATATTCGGTCACCTCGCTCGACAGGTCAGCCCAGTAAATTCGATTGGAGCAACGGCATGACAGCCAGCACATCCCACTCAACCCGCGCGCTGCGGCGTATCCGCATCGGTGTTCAGCTGTGGCCGGGTGGAACGCCCAGCTATCGCGCTTGGCGCGACGCCGTGCTGCAGGCCGAGGACCTCGGCGCTGACGCGGTCTTTGGCTACGACCATTTCCACAAGCCATTCGTCACCATCGTCAATGGCGGGCTTGAACTCGACCCGGATCAGCCCGACGTCAACAACTTTGAGGGTTGGACTGCGCTCGCGTCGTGGGGCGAGATCACCACGCGAGCCGAGATCGGTCTGCTCGTTACCGGCGTCGGTTTCCGCAACCCCGACCTGTTGGCCGACATGGCGCGCACGGTCGACCACATCAGCGGCGGACGTCTGATTCTGGGGCTGGGCACCGGTTGGTACCCCAAGGATTACCAGGCCTACGGCTATGAACTCGGTACTGTTGCCAGCCGGATGGCGCTTTTCGCCGAGAGCGTCGCTCGTGTCAAAACGCGTCTTGGCGAGCTGACCCCCGCGCCGATACGCGACATCCCCATCCTGATCGGAGGTGCCGGTGAACGAAAGACGCTGCCACTGGTAGGGCGCTACGCCGATATCTGGCATTCCTTTCTGGACGTGGAAACCTTCCGCCGGAAAAACGACCTGGTCAGCCAGCACGCGGTGGATGCTGGCCGTGATCCTGCCGCGATCGAGCGGGCACAGGGATGGCTGCCAGGAACCGACGGCGACGCTCTCGTCGACGAAGGCGTCACGCTGTTCACCACCGAGGTCCACCCGACCGAGGACGGTTACGACTTCACCGAACTCAAAAGGATGCTGGCGTGGCGGGGCTGAGGATCAGCGGTGTGTTCGACCAGACCACAACGCATCTAGTCGCCCGGCCGCGATTCGTAACCAGCTCCTAAATGCTGTCCGATTCGGACGCAGAGTCGGTGCCTGCAAGCGACCGCTTGAAGCAGCGCCCGCACCCGAGAGCATCAGTCAGTGATCATTGAAAGTGCCTGCAGGAAAAGGACACAAGTATGAGCGAGAGAATCGTCGAACTTCTCTACCGAAACCTCCAGGAAGTTTTCGGGGAAGGCGACGGATCGCGCCGGCGCGCTGCGATTGACGAGTTCTACACCGACGACTGCGTCCTCTATGTTCCAGACGCTGTCCTCACCGGACGACAGGCGCTCGATAAATTCGCCGGCGACCTCCGCGCAACCCACCCGCATTTCGTCTACACACCGCACGGGCAGCCCCAAGCGCTGCACAACGGGGGAATCCTCGCCTGGGGCTCGGGCCCGAAGGGTGAACCGCCCGAATACACAGGCCTGGATGTCATCATCACTCGTGACGACAAAATTTCTGCCATCTACGTCTATCTGAATCCAGAATTCTTAGAGCCATAAGTGCACCCGAAGTCCGCGTTTCGCGTCCGAAACCATCGATACCGGCGCTTTCCACCGGCATTTCGGTGCTCTACGTACCACTGATAGCGGACCGCCACGATCGTTCCGTAACCAACATGCTGAAACACCATACCTAGTGCGCAAATTTTCAGCACTCCGACACCGAACCCGCAGGTCAAGACACCGCGACTAACGCTGACCGGCGAACGTGAGCCAAGTCAGGTTGTAGGGGCATGCACACCCACCAAACACGTACAACCCCGTAGCGGCGTTAAAGTGCCCGGCATGGAGGGGTTTAGGGCAGTTGACGTTCGGCCAGTAAAGCCGGGCAACTATATTCGCAGGTCGTCGCGGCAACCGTGGGTCCATGTCGTCAACATCTTCTCTACTGGACGAACCATTAAGTTCTACGGTCCCGGCTTGAACGAGATCGCGGTACCCGCTGCCGACAACCAGATCGACGTGAAGACGGAGCGTGTTGCCGCGCAGGAAATTCGACCGGACAACTTCATCTGCAACCCCGAGAGTGACGAGTGGCTAAGGCTGCTCAACGTTGAGGCCGCAGCCAGCGCGGGGACGCTGACCTTCTTTTACGAGGAAGACCGCGACGGGCGTAGCGGTGAGATCGACTCGGACGTTGGCGCGTCCATCTGGCGAGTCGTGCGGGACTAGCCCCTCGCAGGGGTATACCGACAGCGGCGTGTACCGGTACAAAACACGTACGTCTGGAAGTCCGCCAAAGTGAGATAGGGAACGCGATGAACCGTGTTGTTGAACGGAGACTGGCGTTGTGGCCCGATAAGCGGACCCGCGCCGAGGCCGCACGGTTGCTCTACGTCGAAGGGTGGGAGCTGGGGAAGGTACTGGCGCTCTACCCCGACGAGGTAGTCACCACGGACCGAGGTGTCTCGCGCGGAGCAGCCCGCCGCGCAATCTGGGCGCACTACGCGCTGCTCCAGGAGGCCGTGGGAGATCCTCACATCGACCCTAGAGACACCGCCGCCGTCAAGCGCGTGGTTAGCGATGAGGGGGTTGAGGTCGCACGATGTCGCACTGGCAGCCACCTGCCGGAGTACGACACCTTCCCCGACCTAGCCTGGTACGAACGCCAGGCACCGCCGAGCTGGCCTGTCGACGCCGAGGACGAGGGCCGCGGGCAGCGCGAGCAGGCCGCTATCCGCAGTGCCATGTGCCCAGAATGCTTTTGCATCCACGCCGGCGAGGGCCGGTGATGAGGGGGACCTGGCGCAACGAGAAGTGTGGCGCAGAGGCCACTGATGCCGAGATCAACAACGGCATGTACACCCACTAAACACGTACACCGTAACGTCTCCCCGATTCATCACACTGCCGCTGGCATGGTATACCACCAAAGAGGATATTCAATTGCGGCGCAACGTGATTGGGTACCGGAGGCCTACCGAACCGGTACGACTTGGGGTAAGGTTGCAAGGGTAATTAGCTGGTTTGGCGGCAATCGCCAACGGAGGAGCAGCTAGCACCGCTGTAACCCCGTTGGAGGCCGCCCTATGGCAACCGTCGCGCCCGAGATCCAGGCGCTTGTCGATCAGCTCAACGCCGAGACCTGCAGCGTCTATCAGGCCTGCGGGCTCAGCGGCTTGTCGCACACGACGATCCGCAAGCGCATCGCGCAGGGCCGTATCCGTGCAGTCCGGCTCGCCGGCAACTGGCGGATCTGGCAGGCCGACGTCCAGAACCTGGACGAGGCGCCGGGGCGGTGGCCGGGCCGATGACCCTCGACCCGAAAAGTGAAGCAGCCGTTCAGCGTTGGGTTGGCGCAGCGCCGCCACTGAGCGAGAAGCAGAAGGACATCATCAGCGCGGTATTCGCCGGTGCGCTTGAGGCCGGGGCCGCGGTTGAGCGCTGGGCGGAGCAGGACGAACTACAGCGCCGCCAGGACGAGGCTGTGCGCCGCGCCGGATGAGCCCCCCAACAAAGCTAGCGCCTGGCAAACGGCCAGCGGAAGATAGGAAACACACTGTGACTGCGGATCTGCCTGCTGGCGGCATGGTGGGCCACCTGGAATATCTACTGCGCGAGGGAGCCCCCTACGAATTTGCTCCAGATATCGGCGCCGACGTCCTCGACCGCGTTGATGATTTCCTCGCCAAATTCGTTGTGTATCCGACCGAGCACGCGCGTCACACACACACGTTGTGGTGCGCCCACTGCTGGCTCATGGATTGCTGGGGCACCACGCCGAGGTTGCTATTCGTGTCACCGGAGGCGGGCAGCGGCAAGACCGTCGCCCTTGAAGTCACCGCGCAACTCACGCCCAACGCTGATCTGACCGGCAATACGTCACCGGCTTACTTCTACCACCTGGTCGACGAGTCGCTGGCGCTCAACGGCGCTCGACCGACGCTGCTCTACGACGAAATCGACACAGTGTTCGGCCCCCGCCGGATCAGATCCGGGATCGCTGAGGATATGCGCAGCATCATCGACAACGGCTACCGCCGCAGCGGCACCGTTGCTCGCCGGATAAACAAGACCAGTCAGCGGTTCCCGGTCTACGCCGCGATGGCGATGGCCGGGAAGATGCTCGCCGGCGAGGTGCCGGACACGATCCGGACGCGCAGCATCATCATTCCGATGCAGTGGGCGGCACCGGGCGAGACAGTCGAATACTGGGACCCGCTACTGAGCCCACCGCAAGCCGCCCCACTGCGCGACCTGATAGCGCTCTGGTGCGAGTTTGCCCATGCGTACGCCCACGAGCATCCCGCTGTGGCCATACCGGAGGGCATCAGAAACCGTGACCGTGACTGTTGGCAGCCGCTGCTGAGGGTTGCCGACTTAGCTGGCGGACGCTGGCCGACTGTCGCGGCTGTCGCGGCTGTCGCGGCTGTCTCGGCTTCGGGGGTGAACTCGGAGCCGAGCGAGGGCCTGTGGTTGCTGTGGGAAACCAAGGCGATCTTTGACCGCCGCCAGACCGACCGCATCTTCACGACCGATCTGCTAGACGAGTTGAGGGCCACGGGCAGGTTCCGTTGGACGTCGGCAAAACCGCAGGAGGCCGCAATTAGGCTGGCCCAGATCCTCAGGGGGTATGGCGTGGGGCAGCCGAAAGATCAACGCATCGGCGGCGACAAGGCCAAGGGATATCGGCGGGAGTTCTTCGAGGACGCATGGCTGAGATATCCGCAATCAAGCCGCGACAGCCGCGACGGGCAGTCCGATGAGTGACGGCCACGACTTCGATTCCTACGGCCAGGCGGACATCGCGGTCGCGATATATGCGCTGCGCACATTCAAGATCGAGGACGGAAAGTTGTCGTCGGTGGTCGTCGGCGCGGGACATTGGGAAAACGGTGTGTGCGTAGCGATTTGCACGAAGAACGCCGACCACGAAGCACCGGCGGATGGCTGCAACTGCGGCATCTACGGCACCCACACACTGCAAGCACTGTTCCGCCAGTACGGGAGCAGGCCTGCCGGATCGTCACGGTGATCGCCGCTGAGGGGCTGACCGTGAGCGGGGAGACGGGGTTGCGTACCGCCGCCGCGCGCATCGTGGCCTATTGGTGCGCAGAGTCCAACTGGTCGCCATCCGAGGCGGATGTATGCGCCGACCAGTGCCCCGGTGCGCGCCGGTTTTATGACGCCAGGGTGATGGCGCGGATGTATGGACTTCATGGGCGCGGTGGCGGGTTCGATGACGAGAAGGGCATTCGATGACCGGTAACCACGCGCAACCTGGGATTGGGGAACCTGTGAACGATGACGTGACGTTCGTCCCCGAGACGGTCGAGGGCGTGGGCCGGCTGCTGAAGGCACGCAAGTGGGACAAGGCTGCCATCGTGTGGGCCTACTGCGAGCCTGGTACGCCGAGCCCCGGGACCGCCGGTAAAACCGGTACGGTTGGCAACCTGGCTGTGCGTTAGGGCCGTTTGCGCTGGTAAACGGCGGTTTCCCAGTACCTCTCTGCCTCGTGGTATCTTTGCCACGGCAAACCCCCAAAAAACGCCCCTGACCTGCGCAGATTGGGGTACGCACAGCATACGCACTGTGGTAGCGTTTGCCGTAGCGCCACACCGTGTAGCGCCTGGCATGGGCCAACCTAGTGAAAAGGGTTGGCCCTTATGGCGTTCAGGACCCGCACCCAGGCCCGCGCCGCTGCGCATGAATCCTGGGCAAGAACCCCCGACCGAACCGCCAGAACCGCCGCCGCCCGCGCGGCGGCTATGGCGAAGCTGGAGGCCGAGGTCGATCCCGACCGGGTGATGAGCCCTGGCGACCGGCGCAAGGCGGCGGAGAACCGGCGTAAGGCCCAGTTGCTTCTGGCATCCCAGAAAGCCGCCGATGAGCGCGTCTTCAAGAAGCAGGCCGACCGGGACGCGCGCCAGAAGCCGGGCAAGACCGCGCAGTGACGAACTTCCTGATCGCTGACATGATCCGCCAAGAGGGCGGCCACATCACTGCGCCAGCCGCGCTGCCGCCAGGCTTCGATGATGCTGACAGCTTTGTCGAGTTTTGCGGGGCAGCTCTTGAGGCTGCCGCCTTCTTCGACGTGTCCGTCGCCTCCGAGTTGTTCTGGAACGGCAGGCAGGATTACTACGAGCTGGACAAGGATTTCGGTCCGCTCCGGCCACCCTATCCGGTGATGTGGATGGAGTGGGACGTCCCGGACCGTGTCTTGATTGAGGGTCAATGGGTTGACGGCCAGCGGTCACACTGGGCGGCGCTCGTCACAACAACGGAAGAGGTTAACGCTGAAGTTGAGGTAATGGTGCGGCTGTTTTTCACCCGCTCAGATGGCCGTATCCCGGCGTTAGACGGGCGTCTGGTGCGTGGAGTGGAGATGCTGCCGATCCTCAAACGGATGCGCATCGACGCCGTGACCGGGCGTTACGTGTACGACAGCGGTGCCGATCTGATTCCGAACTCGGCGACGGACGACCCTCAAACCCTTCACGATATGAAGCTGCTTAGCGATGCCCACGTGGTGGTGGTGTGGATGGCGCTGCAACTGATCAACTGCCGCAACGTCACTACCCGGCAGCAGGGTTCGGTGTTCACCCGCAGCGGCACCGAGAAGCGCCAGGGCGTGCCGGTGACCCGCTACCACACGATAGTGCTGCCTGGCACCGAAATAAACGGCGACAGGCATAAGGGCAAGGGTCGCTCCAAACAGGACGTGCTGGCGATGCACAAGGTGCGCGGCCACTTCAAGCGCTACACCGCCGAAGCGCCCCTGATGGGCAAGCACGTCGGGACGTATTGGTGGGGATGGCAGGTGCGAGGCAAGCCCGAGCACGGCACCGTGATCGCCGACTACAAGTTCAACGGCGCGATTACCGAGAAGCCGACTCGCGATGGCTGACTTCTGCAGGGCACCACACCCCGGATATCTCAAACGGCAACTCTTCGATGACGTTGACGGCTCCAAGCGTGTGCGCCTCGTGCCCTCGGTGACCTGCACCCGCCAGCCGGGTCACGACGGTGACCACGCGGCTTTCACGTTCCGCATCACCGCGCCCGAAACCTGGCCGCCTGCCCCACAGGCCGATCGGATCGGGCATGAGCACTGACGCCGATGCCGCTCCGCTGCACTGGCGGCAATACCATTTGCGGCAAGCCGCGCTCGACGTGGTTCTGGCGTGGAACGCATGGCGCGAAGAAGAAAACCCATTACAGCTCCTGCGTCTGCGCGACGCGGTGGTGAAACTTGGGCGAGCCGCATCGTGAGCACCGGTTTACCCAGACTGCCTCCGCGACAACAACGTGTGGCGCGACGCCGATCAATGTTGTTCTCGTCAACTCCAGCATGTCCGGACTGTGGGTCCAACAGATACTTCGGCCAGGCGACAGGCCTCGCCGGTGAGAAAGGGAGAAATCATGACCGAAACACCCGACAGTGATCTTGAGGCGTTGAGATCGTCCCTTGATGAAAACGGTCAACGTGCTTTTGACGAGCTGTGTCAACAGGCCCGCGAGCTAGCACCTGAGACCACACTCGACGAATTTTTGGGAATGTTTGGGTTTGGTTTCTGCCACCGCTGCGGACGTACGGTGGACGACGAGGACTTCACCGATTGTGACATCGTGGACGACGAATTCACCGTGCTCTGCAATGAATGCATAGGCGTGGCGAAGGAGGCAAGCGCGTGACCACGCCTCGATGTCACGGTGGAGGTCAAGGTCGACGACCTGGGAATGATGGACGTGATCATCGACGCCAATCTGGCAATTCCGTACGGCCTGATCCAGCGGGTCGCGGAGGACGCCGATGACTAACAGCCCAGGTATCAAGGCGGCCCAGCACATCCTGACGAACGAGGAGCAGATTCGGCACGAGTACCCGGACACGGCTGAGCTGCTTCTAAAGTGGGCACGCAAGCAAACCGGCGTTGACAAAGATGGAGGTTGTGTTTCAGCTTTCGATGATGAGAGGTACTTTGATGAGCAGATCATGACACGCACCACCGGTTCTAACCGATCCGTCACATCTCCCAAATAGACTCGGTGCTTGTGACGGATCAGGAGGCGCTTCAGCGGGAGGCGCTTTTTTTGTGGGCCTTGCAGCACTATCAGGATGACGATTCCGATGGACTGGTGCTCGCCGCTAAGCGGCACCGATTCGCCGCCGCGTACGCGGACAGTGTGATGGAGAAGCTCATTGAGCCCATCAGGGAGGGCTGGTGAAGCTTGAGGTCGAACTGCTCGTGCCAGCCGACCGGGATCCTCTTCTTTACCGTGCCAACGCGGCGCGGCGAGCGTCGGCCCTGGGCTTTCCCCGACCGCACTCCAAGCGGCTGAGTTTGGCCCCCCACGCCCCATCGCCACTCTTGCCTGGGAATTGCCCGACACCACCGACCCGAGGCCCGTGGTGGACGTGCTCGCCGGGGAATTTTACATTCGGCATATTTCGCCCTGGTGATGCGCGATCTGGACGACGAGCAGCGAAAATGAACTCAAATGAAACTCTGCGTCGTTCCAAACTGTGGTCGCCCACACTTCGGCCGGAATCTGTGCCAGGCGCATTTCCGGCGCCTACGACGAACCGGCATCATCCCGGTCGGCCCCCCGAGGGCATACGGGCGTCGAGGATGTGTAATCGTCGGCTGCCTCAACCCGCACCACGCACATGGTTGCTGCCGGATGCATTTGGATCTTCAGCGGCGGCACCCGCCCGCGCTTGGCGGCGCTGGCTCACTGTCTGCCTTCGCCGGGGCCCTGATACCACTCGGCGGCGCTGGCGCGCTGTCGGCCCTCATCGATGCTTATGTCCCCTTGCGCTTCGCCCTCGTGACGTGGCAGGAAGAGCGCAAGGGCGCCCACACGTTGGCTATGGCTCGGCCGCGTTACTTCGCCACGCGTGCCGAGGGTGAAGCGGCCGCACCCACTCACGCGCCGTGGAACGTTGTCGATACCACGACGAAGGTCGAGTCGTCCTACCACCGGGAGGGGATCACCGACCAGGCGATCCTGCGCCTGAGGCGACTGGCCGGCGAAGCACTACCCGCCCCAGGGGCGGTAGTACCCCCACCCCGCCACACACCCAACGGCAAAACTCCCGGCAGCGCGGATTGTGGCGGCACTGGGTCGCAACCCAAACGCCACCCGTGACGAACGAAGGTGTAACGCCATGAGCGGCAGATAGAAAGGTAAGTAGTCGGCGTGTTGTCTGCCGCTTCGCGGTATTGGCTAGGTAACGTACTTAGTTGAGCGCGACCGGGGTGACACCCAGGGCAACAACAACCGCGCTCTTGCAGGGTTACCGGGAAGAGCCCGGTAGACGCGGCCAACGAGACGGCCTAGATGCCGAATAGCGCGCCCGGTCACCGCCTCCTTGCAGTAAGAACTTCGGTCGCGGCAGGGCCGAAAACCCGAAGGGTTTTCTCTCATGCGCGCACCATTATCTCCTGCCGCCGCAACCGCTCGCGGACGCCTCGGCGGCATGAAACGTCTCGGAGTCCCCGAAGACGATCCTCGGTACGAAGAAGCCCGGCGTGTTCTGCGAGCCGAGAAGCTGGTCGGCTACGTCAAGAAGACAATCGCCGGCTCACCCAAGCTGACCGACGAACAACTTGACCGCGTTGCTGCTCTGTTAAGGCCTGGAAGCTAATGGCCACGCCGATCAACCCATTCGAGGTTGGTGGTGATACCGGGTGATAAAAGAGAACCGCCCCGCTGCCAACGGGGCGGATCAACCGGACTGGGAAGCCGATACCACTGAGCATAGTCGAAGTGTCGGTAACGGCAAAGACCGACACGCTCCGTCTATATCGAGGGCGGTTCGATGGTGGGACTTTCGGCGGTGGGTGCAGCGCTGGGTCTCGCCGGATGTCGAGGCCACCGCGCCGATGGCAGGCACGCAGGAGTGGTTCGATCTTGACGACTCCGACCCGGTGAAGTGGGCGAGCGTGCTGCTCGCTGCCGAGCACCATGTTCTTCGCTGCGAAACCGGGCAGGAGCACTTGGCCGAGGCGTCGCGGGCCGTCGCGGAGTCGGCTGACTGGACGCGAGTCGCCCAGCAGGTCCGGGATCGCGAGGAGTTCAAGTCGGAGCATCCGTGGGCCAGGAGGGTGTCATGACTAGCGTCTCCACTGCCCAGCAGACGCCGCTCGATGAGTGTCACGATGTGTTTCGGCGATGGCTCGGCCACGACTACGACATCGACGCCGCCGACGCCGTGATGGCGACCGCCGCTGCCGAACGACTCGACGGTGATCCGCTTTGGCTGCTGGTCGTGTCCGGGCCAGGGAACGCCAAAACTGAAACCGTCCAGGCAGCCGCAGGAATCGGCGCCATCATCACCAGCACCATCTCATCAGACGCCGGGTTACTCTCCGCGACACCCCGAAAGGAACGCGCCAAGAACGCTACTGGTGGACTGCTGCGACTCCTGGAGCCTCGCGGCGTCCTGGTAATCAAGGACGTGACGTCGATCTTGTCGATGGACCGCAACCTCCGCGCGGCGGTGCTAGCCGCGCTGCGGGAGGTCCACGACGGTAGCTGGTACCGCGACGTCGGCACAGACGGCGGCCTTCGTCTTCAATGGAAAGGGCGCATCGCGGTCATCGGGGCGGTGACAACCGCCTGGGACAGCGCACACGCGGTGGTCTCGACAATGGGCGACCGATTCGTCCTGATCCGTGTCGACTCCACCGAGGGACGCAAGGCTGCCGGGCGTAAAGCCATCAGCAACACGGGTGATGAGACCACCATGCGCGCCGAACTGGCCGATGCCGTTGGCCGAGTCATCGCCGGTATGAACGTCGATGGGATCACCCTCACCGACGCCGAATCTGAACGGATTCTGGAAGCCGCCGACTTGGTGACCTTGGCCCGCACCGGCGTGGAATACGACTACCGGGGCGAGGTCATCGACGCTCACGCACCCGAGATGCCCACCAGGTTCGCCAAACAGTTAGCTCAACTCATGCGAGGCGCTGTGGCGATCGGGATGGACCGTAGCGGTGCGCTGCGGCTGGCGATCCGCTGCGCACGGGATTCGATGCCACCGCTTCGGCTGCTCATCATTGATGACCTCGCGAAGCACCCGTACAGCACAGCGTCCGATGTCCGCAAGCGCATCAACAAGCCACGCGCCACCGTTGACCGGCAGCTAACAGCACTGCACATGTTGGGGGTTTGTGACTGCGATGAGCAGGCGTACGGCCAAGACAAAGTCCGGTGGTACTACTCCCTTGCTCCAGGCATCTCACCGAGTGCGCTGGACCCGAAAAGTTCACCAGATTTGTTACTTACTCTCCCTAACCCCAATGGAGAGATACGTGACGAGATGTCTGTTCTATACACCCCTAGTAACAAAACTGGTGAACTTCTACATGGAGGACGTCAACAATCCGCAAGCTGAGGCTGTCGAGCGCGCCGAGCGGCCTAGTTCTGCTCCATGCGTTCTACACTTTTCTTATGACCGGCAAGCACGATTGGTGCAAAGGGTGTGGTGAACTCTTTTACCACGACGACCCTGCGGACTCCACGTGCTCGCCGGGCTGTGAAACAGAATGGCACCGGCGCTGTCTTGGCCTGCCGCGGGAGACCCCCGGGCGGCCAACAGCTGTCAGCAGGCCCATGCCACCGCCCACCCTGTCTCGCTCGGCGGCCTGGCGCGAGCTGGCCGAACAGGCCTCAAACTCCCCCTGCGACCGCGCTGACGTCGAGGCGCTGGAGACTTACCGCCGCGCGTTGTCGACCCCCACTAACGGCACCGTCGAGTACCGGGGTGATCGAGACCCGTCTGACGATCGCAGGGATCATTCCCTCGATTTCATTTGGCCGCCGCGTCGTTGATTGGCATTCGCCGCTCTCTGAATTTCAGCGAAAAAGGCTGCAACACGATTGGCGCTCTCTGAAAATGCAACCGGGAAATTCTAGACTGGAGTTCTAGAGAAGAGGAGCATTTGAAATGATTTCGAGAAGCTACGATCCAGCCACCGGCGCACGCATCTCTCAGCGCGCCGACACGACCCCCTTCACAGGCGTTCCCAGTGGCCCGCAGCCCGACGCGAACGTGCCCGGCCCTTTCAGTGGGACGAAGGGCTGGGACGGCTACGATCCCAGCAGCTCGCCGATCGACCCGCACGACGCGCTGTTCGAGGTGGGCACCTTCGGCACACCGGACACCGGCCCCGTGCCCGACAACATTCAGGGTGGTGATGTCGGTGATGTTGCGGCAATATTCGCCGATAACTCTGCCAGCGACTTCGGTCCGGTACCGACCAATATCGTGACACGCAAGCACCGTGAGCCGTCGGACAAGGATCTCGGCGATTTCGCCGATGTCGAGGATGTGCCCGATATCGGTGAGGAACCCGATGACCCAGAGGACGATCCCGAAGACAACTGCCATCGCGGCTACCACGGTGCCTACCCGCCCGGGCCGTTTTCAAGGTCCAAAGGCCGCTGACCGCCATGTCCCGCCACGAGGAGAACCAGGACGAGGCGGAGATAGCTGCGCTCAGGATTCTTTTCAGTGTCTCCGCCGGCAACGAGGACGCGATGCTGCTGGCGCTGAGTACGTTCGTCGGCAGGTGTCCTACTTGTACCAGCGATGTCGTACTCCTGTTAGTTGGAATGCTCAAATACTCGCTCGACGCGCTCGACCAGCACACAGGCAGGAGCTGGGAAGCCATTTTGTCGAAGCGCTTGGCCTTACTACTGGACATGGCGGAAGCAGCCGGATGAATCTTGAGGCGGCGCGCTGTCACTCTTCTCCGGCGCGCCGCCTCAATCCCACAAGGAGAACCCGATGGAGTATCAGTCCAGGGCCTATGCCCCACCACCCGCCGCACAGGGCGGGCCTCCTGTCACGTTTACGAAAGGCGTCGAGAATGTGGGCAACTATCCCCGGCCCGGGCAACCGGCGCTCACTGACTCGACCCCCTTCTCCTCTGGTCCAGTCGTGTGCTCGCCCACCACCCCGACCGGTACGGTCACGCCCGCTACTGCTTCACCGGCTGTAGCCGAGCCGCTAGAGAATCTCCCCCACCCGAGAATCGTCTACCAACCCGGCACGGTCAGCGACCCTCCCGAGCTCAGCGTCGGTGACATTCACAACCCCAAAGCGAGTCCGAGCCCAACCGTATCGCCATCCTCGAATGCCAATATCGGTGCGCTGGGGTCGGGCTTCCCGACAGTGGATCAGGGCATCCAGGATATTGACGGGGTCGGTCACCACGCCTCTGGTATCAGGCCCTCGCTGGCCCCTTACCACGAGGATCTGCCAGCCACCGAGCTCCCGACGTCGGCGATCAACCAAGACGAGATCCCTTGGCAGGCTGAGGAGCCAGGGCGGATTCCGCCGAAATACACCAACCCATTTTTTTCAAGTCCCGATGGATATCTGAATGTCACTGTGCTGCAATATAATTGACCCGGCGCCGAACGCCAATACACTCCGTCGGCCAACCTGGCGGCCTTCATACGGGCGCGCGATCTGACCTGCCGGGCGCCGGGCTGCGACCGCCCGGCGACCCATTGCGACGTGGATCATACGATCCCCTTCGGCGATGGGGGGCGCGCTCAACACCCTGCCGGAGCCGCCCGCCCCGGCGAAGCAGGCGGACCTACCGACCAACGTGGTGCCACTATTCAGGTGACTCCCCATAAGTCTTAACAAATTTCACACTGGCCACATACGTAACTATGGCGTCTCGCCCCATCCCCAAACCCGACACGCCGCCACATAATCGCATCCGTACACGAATATGTGTATGCTCCCCAACATGACCACAGCGAACGTCATGCGGGTTCTGGATGAGCTGCGCCAGGAATACGCCGATGTCGAAGCGCAGGTCGAGAAGTTGCACCTACACCTCAACGCCCTGGAGGACCGCCAAAATCGCCTTCGCGAGGCGATTGACTCTTTAGAACGCTTGAGCGAGCCAGAGCCCAAACCGGGGCCCGAGCCCGAGCCCGACACCAAATCAACATTGGATGAGGCGGTCCCTGATGGGCCGTTAGTGCCGTCGGATTCGCCGATTGCGAAGTACATAAAGCGCGGCGGCGAGGGGCGGCGACTCAGTTCCACGCTCATGGTTAGAGACGTCGTAGAGGAACTCGACAGGGTCGTAAACCGAGAAGAGCTGAAAGAAGCCTTTTTTCAACGGTTTTCGCGTGAAGAAATGGAGCGGTTCTGGGACAGGCCGGACAACGCATTTGGGACTGCCGTCAATCGCGCGGTGAAGGACAAGCTGATTAGAAGTGGAAACAAGGATGGCTTTGAGGTCTACGGTTCTCATGCCGTCGCCGAACGTCTCCGACGAAAGGACCAGGAAGCGGCATCACCAGATCCTGGCACGGAGGAAGAGTGACGATAAGGCCAAGGGCTCAACCCCCCGAATCGCTCGGACGCGAGTGAGTTGAGCCCCTTCCGGAGCCGATCAGTGGCAGCTGGTCGGCTTCGCAGCCCCGTAGGGAGGCACCGGGTACGCGACCCGGGACCGGTTACATACACGGTCGAAGCTAGCCGGGTGACGACCCGGCTGGCAAGCGCCCTCGCTGATCAGCGGACGAACCGTGACCATCTAGCGGTCGGATTTAGCTCAGCTTCATCGCACCACACCTGAATCTCGCATGTCGGGGGTATGGAGGAATCAGATGACACAGCCACGCAGATGGCGGCCGACGACGTTGCAGGAACTCGGCGAGGCGATCAACAACGGGTTGATTGAAGAGAATCATTTTCTTGACTTCAAGCGCGAGCTTAAGTCCGGGCAGAGTGCAAACAGAGACATCGCAAGGGACATCGCTGCGTTCGCTATCGACGGCGGCGTCATTCTTATCGGTGTCGACGAGGGGCCGCCTGTGTCGGTCAACCCGATCCCACTGAAGGGGTTGGCCGAGCGGGTGGAGCAAATCGGACTCATGGCTGTCACTGAGCCGGTGCCCGTGGCGGCGACCTTGCTCAGGACCGCGAATGATCCAGAGTTGGGCGTTCTGGCAGTCGAGGTGCCGGCCTCGCCCCGTGCGCCGCACATGGTTGACGGTCGCTATTACGCCAGGGGCGACAAGACCAACTTCGCCTTATCAGATCAAGAGATCTTTCGCCACCACCAGCGCCGAGTCGAAACACGTTCTGATCTCATTGCTGACGCGGCGTCGATTCTCGAACGCGCAGCGCCGGAACATGAGTCCCTGCTTGCTGTAGTCGCCGAGCCTCTTTCGTCAACGACCGACTTCCTCGAAGATCTGAGTGCCCACCCCGACTGGGACAATGAGGTTCGGACCCTCGTGGCGAGTGCGGTGACTAGCCGACAGCACAGCTACTCGCCTTCGCTGGCATCCCCTCTCCGCGCCTTACGGAGGCCTAACGGAGTTGCTCTGACTACGAGTGGCGAGTCTGTTGGATCGGGTCAACGGACTGCGGAAGTAACGCTGAATGAATCTGGACGGATAGTCCTCATCTCGGAAAGGCCAAGCGCGATAAGGACCTTTCCGAATGTCAACCCCCAACCACCCGACCTCAGAGTCATTCTTGACGACTTGATTGTCGGTAACGTCGAACTGGTCGTGCGGCTCACCGCACAGGTTGCAAAGAAGTACGGTTATTACGGCAGCTGGCAGATTGCCGTTGTAGTTACCGGCCTTAATGGTGCGACGTCGATCAAAGCGGTGGACGCATGGGGTGATCCGGGGCCGACGTACACGGAAGCCATGTACGGGCGAGCGACCGAGGCCACCTTCATTGAACTTGATACGGAGCCGGACAAGGTCACGGCGCGACTCGTCCTGCGGCTGCTTCGATCACTAGGCGTGCATACGCACCCCAATTGGCAGCACCTCCAGCCCAATAGCTAACAACGCCCGGCGAACACCAGCCGCGCCCCTGCGCCGGGAGAGTTGACCCTCGCGGATGTGTGCGAGCAAATCGAGCAGAAAATCCACGCCAACGCAGACAACCAGAAATTGCCGCAGGAGTTCCCGGACTGGCAGTCGTGCGTGGAAGATCGGGACGCCACCATCTACAAGTTGAGCGCGGCTGTTGTCAACCTTTGCCGGATGGTGGAGTACTTGGCATCGGAGCAGCAGCGCGGCGGCGCTAGCCACGCCATTACATGAGGCAAAGGGCATCGGCAAGACAGAGGTGCGCGAGCGTGGCTCACAGGCCCAGGAATCGGCCAGCTGGCTGACGGCACGGTAAGTCATGCAAGATACCTCCCTGAAAACCTCGCCTGAACTGCGACTATTACCATTCGGCACAGGTGGCCGGTGCTGTCCTGACCGGCGCTGATAACCGCTCGCGGCGCTGGCCGGTGATAGACACGGCGCTGGCCGGTGGCGTCCAGGCTGGCCTGTACCAGCGCTGTCCGGCCTGCCCAACCGAATCCCGCACCGGACCCGTCCGGATCGACCGGCTATGGCCCGCACAGAGCCACGGCGGGCGGCTCGGCGGCTGGCCGGTGGCGAACACTTGCGGGTTTTCCCGCACGTGTTTTCTCGGCGCGGTGTCGGCAACCTCGGCGGCGCTGGTGTCAAACGCCCCTATTCGGATAGTGGTACGCGGGTCTAAAATCCACAACAGAGGAGATCCACACCGATGAATACGCGCAACACGTTGCGTCTGAAGGAACAGTGCGCGATTGAGGGTTGCACCAACCCGGTCAAAGTCAAGTATCTAGGCTGGTGTGACATGCATTATCAGCGCTGGCGCAGACACGGCGACGGCAGCTGGACACCAACCACAACGCATCCGATGGCACAGGAAAGGACGAACGCCAGCGTCCCCGCTGACTAGGCAGCCTGAGCGCACTGGGTGGTCACCTACGAGGCTACCGCGGGATCACCCGGTGGCTTGATTTTCTGGTCCAACGGCACCACGACGCTCGCCTCCGGCGGATTCTTTCGTTCTTGATATGCCGACTCAAGGGTGGCCGGAACCGCTTCTAGGTTGCGGTATACGCCCATCAGTTGCTCCAGGATCTTGATTCGTTGCTGACTCGCCTTGTCCACCGCCCGCCGGGCCTGCTCACGATAATGATCAGCCTCCTGCTTTGCGTCGGCGAGGAGCTGCTCACGCTCCTGCTGGGCGTCCTGCCACGCCTCATCGATTGCCGATTGGGTTTCAGCGCGCATCCTGGCCAGTTCGGCGTCGAGGTTTTCGATGGTTTCCTCATATTCGGCTTCTAGGGCTTTTCGCTGCGCAGCCATGTCCGCCAATAGCTCTTTGTGCTTTCGCTGCGCGGCCTCGGCCTCGGCCTGGGCCGCCGCGATCAGCGCCTCTGCCTCGGTCCGCGCCTCGGCCAGCATCTCGGAAACCTCGTCGACCGCACGCCGCAGCATCTTCGCCATCCGATGTTGCATCGCGTGGGGCGAGGGTGAGGTGTCCGTGAGGAAGGCGACCTCATCCGTGAGGACGGTGACCTCAATCCGCAGCGCGGCTGCTTCATCGCCGGATTCCTTCAGCTGGGCCCTTAGGCTCTCAACGTCGTCGAGCAGCGACTGCTGCTTGGTGATCAACATCTCGATGTAGGCATCAACCGCAGCCGGATCGTAGCCCCTGAACATGCGAGAGAACGTCTTTGCGGGTTCGGTTACCACTGCGAATTTCCCCTTCTGGGAACGCCCGGTATCGACTCTGGGTGGTCTCACGGGTCTACCGGTAACCGTAGGTTCGCGGCCTTTGCTGGCGTAGAGCCTTTCGTCCCACACTGCGTCCCATTCCGCCTGTCGGCGCTGGCGGCTCTGCGCGGCTCTCAGCGGCCAGCACGGCGGCACTGTCGGCATCGACAGCTAGGGCACATCGGCCCTATGCGGCGACCCATGCTCGGGCCTATGAACAAACATCGGAGTACACCAGTCAGTCATGAATGCGAAAGAACCGACAGCGTGGGAGAGCTACGAAGAGGTTGCTCGCTATCCGATGGGGGACAACGTATTAGTGCTGGCGAGCGACGATCACCGGGATGCGGACAGCGTGTACCACAGCGGTGCTGACCGAGCCGAGCAGCATTCCGGCGAATCCGCCCCGGCCATGGCTGCCGACCACCACGAGTTGGGCGGACTCGGATCGTCGAGCAGATGGCGCGCCGGGCGGTCAAACACCAGCCGACGGTGAACGGTCAGGTCGGGATAGCGTTCCTGCCAACCAGCCAGGCGTTCCGCAAGGATTTCCGCTGCCCGGGATTGCAGGGGCGACCATTCCATGCTCAGCGAGTTGTCTAAGTCGGTCCGGGCGTGCACGGCCACCAGGTCCACACCGCGGAAGGAGGCCTCGTCGAACGCGATCGCGGTGGCCAACTCCGAAGCCGGCGAGCCGTCAATGCCCACCAACACCGGTAACCGTGAGGGCCCCAGCAGGATCGGGGCCTCGTCGTGGATCACCGCAACCGGGCAGTGGGCATGATGGACCAGCCCGGTGCTGACCGAGCCGAGCAGGGTCCGCTGCAGCGCGTCTTGCCCGCGGCAGCCGACCACCATCATGTGCGCCTCTTTGGACACGTCGACGAGGCTCGGCACGGGCGCTGCGCACAGCAGTTCGCTGTCGATCTCGGGTCGGTTGCCCTCCGGCACGCTGTCTTCGGCGACCTTGATCGCATCGGTGATGACCTTGCGGGCCTCTTGCTCTCCGCGCCTTTGGTGGAGTTCAACGAGGATCGGGGCGGCCGGCCAGACTACCGGCGGGGTTGAGACGTGCACGAGGGTCAGAGGAACGTTGCGCATCGTTGCCTCGCGTGCGGCCCACCGCACCGCCAAATCGGAGGACGGGGACCCATCGACACCGACCACGACACCCGGATGTGAGCTAACACCAGACACTTCGCCGTCCTTCCTTGCGTGGCTGCCGCCGACGCTAGATGGTCGGCGATCGCCGGTCAGGAGGCCTTGGTCCCGACGGCAGTGGCCAAACGGCCCTTCGGCGCTGGTTACAAGAAGCTGCAACGCTTGTGGGGCGACGAAGACCTGCGGGTACCGGTACGTCGGCACCCTTGATCTGAACCAGCTCAGATTCTCCGAGAGTCGCAGCGCCGTTAACAAGTCGCGCTGTCGAGGCGCTGAGCATCACCGCACCCGGCGGGGCCACCGATTCCATGCGCTGCGCCATACCCACCTGCTCGCCAATGGTGGTGTAGCCCAACGACCTTGAACCGATCTCCCCGGTGATCACCTGCCCGGAGTTCAGCCCGATCCGCAACTGAAGCTCGACACCATCCCGTTCGGACACTTTCTCAGCGAGATCGCTGATGGCGTTGTGGATCTCCAACGCCGCCCGGCATGCCCGCAGGGCGTGGTCCTCCAACGCCACCGGTGCACCGAACAGGGCCATGAGGCCATCTCCAGTGAACTTGTCCACCGTCCCGCCGTAGCGTTTCACCACCGCGGCGGCCCGATCCACCAATACGGCCATGATCTCACGCAACCGCTCCGCCCCAACGACAGAGGCGATGTTCATCGAATGCACCATGTCGGCGAACAGCACCGTGACCTGCTTGTACTCGGCCCGGGTATCGCCGTCTTTGACTGGTGAACCACAGCCGTGACAAAACCGGGCGTTCTCTAAAGGCTCAGTGCCACACGTCCGGCACGCCGCTATGGCCGTCACCCGACCCTCCGCCGATCCCGGGCCCTACCGTTTCCAGGGTCCTCTAAAGATAGGCGGTTTGACACTTCCACCAGGGGCCGTCGGCGTTCGCGGTGACTCCGACACAGAGTTTTGAGAGCCTCGTATGTCGTCTGTTTCGAGACAGGTGGATAGAGGGATTTCTACCCGCTGAGGGTGCCCCCATCAGCTCCCAGAGCTGGTTGCGACAGAGCTACGGCGAAGCGGTACACCTTCCGTCGACCAGCTGTACTGCTGCAAGCAGCCGCAGCTCGGCGTCGGACAGTCAACCGATCACAAGTTGGAGGCGGCGGTGGGCAGCGCCCCGTGGCGTGGTGTAATCGGTCTGATTAGCTTGAGGCTCTGTGTGTTTGACGCTGTGCCGTGAGGCCGGGTTCGACGACGTTTTACCCACCTCGACCGCGCGCCGCCGCTGCGGACCGGTGGTATTCAGTTAGCGCCGGACTTGCGGACGCTTCTTGGCGTGTGGCGTCATCTCGGTGAGGACTGATGGACTTACCCCGCGTGGAGATTCTCCGGCGGCCGCCAACAGAATGCCGACTGATTCGACGATGCCGGTAGCGATGTCGTTGACCGCGGGCACGTTGTCGGGGCAGACGCACACGCTGAGATCCATCACGTCGCCGTGGGAGATCAGCGTGATGTTCAACCCGGCGCCTTCTATCAGCGGCGCCGCGGTGTGCATGCCGACGACCTTCGCTCCAGCGCAATACACCGGCATCCGCGGCCCAGGAAGATTCGAGACGATGCCATGCGAGATCGGTGCGAGCCGTTGCGACAAGCCCAGCCCGGTATAGAGCTGCATGCCGGCGTGGACGACATTCGGCGGGATCAGCGCAGCGATCGTCGCGAAATCGGCCGTGGGACCAATCTTTTCAGCATCGCTCCTGCGGGCCGTCTTCAGCCTTTCAGTGGCTGCATGTAGGTCGGTGAGGACCTGGACGGGATCGTCGAGCTGCACCGGGAAGCGGATACGCCCGAAAGTGAACTGATTGTTGACGGTGGTGGAATCGGCGTCTCGCAGCGATAGCGGTATCTGCATCAACAGCGGATAGTCGGG
>CAVYAU010000031.1:0-131419 GCA_963766535.1 uncultured Actinomycetota bacterium
GCATACGACCAAATCGACCAGGCCCGAACAGAACTCGAACACCCAAGCTGAAACGCAGCGCCGGGAACCGCTTCGCTCACGCGCCAGCCCTGCGGCTCGGGTCGAATAGCGGCCGTTGTGCACTCCTTTCGGTCAGGTGCGGCGGGCCGCTTCTTTCATGCGGCCGGCATCTGGCGTGGCGGTGCGAGTGCGGCGCCGTCGCCTCGGCCCGGCGCTCTCCGATCGGTGCCGCCTGCTGAACGGTCCAGCGTGGGTCCGCTAACACGGGTTCCAATCTGATGTCACCGGACTAAAATTCAGGTCGTCGCGCCGAGGGCGCGACCATATCTGACGCCTCGATATCACCCGGACTTCTCGTCTGCTCACTTCCCCGGCGCAAGTCGAAATCCGCAAGCGCCCAAAGGACACGAAATGGCAGGAGACCCGCTCCCGCCGCGACCCTCGCCATCCTCGCCACCATCGCGGCCGCGTTGAGCATCAGCATCGCCACAGCCAGCCCGACTGGCGCCGAACCGCACAGCTCCCCGCCTACACCAGCCACCAGAAGATCACCGACCCCAACAAGATCTTCCCCGGCCAGGTCATCGAGATTCCGAAGCTTTCCAAGACCTATGTGATCCGGCGAGGAGACATCCTTTCCGGTATCGCCAAAAGTTCGGGATCAGCCTCGCGGCGCTGGAGGCAGCGAACGGCGTCGGCTCGCATCACGCCGGCTGGACCGCGCCGGCAAGCATCACGCCGGCTAGCGTCACGCCGGGTGGCCCCCCGCCGGGTGGCATCACGCAACATAACCGCCCAAGCCGTCGCGGATAGTCGGCAGCGTCGGTGCTCGTGCGGCCGTCATCTGACGTGGCGGTGCGAGTAGGGGTCCGTATCGTACGGCCCGGCGCTGGCCGAGGGATGCAGTCTGCTGGACGGGCCGGCACGGGTGCGGTAGCGCGCGGCGGCGTTCAGGCGTGGCGGGCAGCCTCTTGAACGAGCTGCACGCGGAGGTCAGGCCGAGTTTGGTGTAGACGTCGGTGAGATGGGGTTGCACGGTGCGCGGTGAGACCGAAAGCCGTGCGGCGATGTCGTTGTTCGCCAGTGCTTCGCTGACGAGGCGTGCCACGTCGCGCTCGGTGGGGGTCAGCGAGGCCCAGCCACTCGAAGGGCGTTGCGTTCACCGCAGCCGCGCTGCGCGTAGGCGATCGCCTCCTCGTAGACAGTGCCGCACCCTCGGCCCTCGCGGAGTCAAACTCCTGCTCGCCCATCGCATTTCGCAGGGCCGCCACCGAGGCTTGGTAGCTCGGTAGCGGTCAGGCCAGGTGCGCGCGCCGCCCGGCCAGCGTCTGGCGGCGGTGCGCGGCCAGCTGCCTGACGCCGAGCCAGCCTGTCCGTGATCCAGCGGACCAGATGGGGTAGTGGGATTGTCAGGTCACCCGGCACGCCCTGGTAGCGCGTGCTCAGCGACACGCCCATGAGTTCGCCGAACTGCGCCTCGGCGTTCCACCGCTGAGTGCAGCCGCCGCAGCGCCCGCAGTGATGCCGCTCGTCGCGATAACATGACCAAGTGTGCTCGGCCAGCAGCGCCGTCTCCTTCGCACCAAACTCGCGGTCGTATTCGGCCAGTAGCTCGCCTTTGCTCAAGTGCGCAAAGGGCGCCGTGATGATGAGCCGGCCAGCGAATTCGGCCAGCTCGCGCGCCACGTTCACCGTCTTCTCCAGCCGCCGGTAGAAGCGGGCGTTCTTGTCTGGCGCCCGCTCGGCCACCTGGCCGATGACAACATGGGGATCGAGCTGCGCCGCCGCCAGGATCAGCAGCGCGTTGCGGAAGGGAAGAAACCCATTGTCGGACTCATAATCGCCCATCGGAAGGTGGCGATAGAGAATGTCGGTACTGAAGTGGCTGGAAGCCCACTCCAACGCCTTCCGCTCCCGCGGCACCGAGCGGGTGCCGATGTCGAAGTGGATGGCATGAGGGAGCCCGAGCAGCCGCCACGCGGCCACCGAGTCCAGACCCCCACTCAGCAGGACGATCATGCTTCGACTATGAGCCTACGCAGCCGGGGCAGATGTTCCGACGCGCCGGGTGACTGTATGAATGCGGAGAAAGTTTCCAGCCCCGCCGCACCAGCTCGTTGTCCAGCAGCGGATCACATTCGGCATCGTCCATCAGCTTGCTCGATGGTCAACACCGTGCCGTCCGGCTGCTCGCCGCTCCAGATCAGCTGGCGGTCCGATTGCATCTTGCGTCTGGCCCAGGTGCTTGCGGCTCCCGCCGCGGCTCCCATCGCCAGGCCGTCGATCAATTCGTCAAACATTGTCTGTCTCTCCTCTCGGCTGGCCCTTGCCAGCCGGTGGGTGAGAAATGGTTACCTGAGGTAACCATTTCCCCTCTCCGTTGCTACTTGCCGCCGCCCACTGCGCGGTGGACTCCGATACCGATCGCCACGATCGCCAGCATCAGGCCGATCAACGCCACCAACAGCGCGGCGATCACTTCGTCACCGACTTGGCCGCAACGACGATCGCGTCGTACTTTCCTGTGGCGTTCAGCTTGGCGGCGGCTGTCTCCGCCTTCGCCTTGTCGACGAAGAAACCCCAAACCCGGCCCTTAACGGCGCGCGGGTTCGTGCTGTGGGGCTCCGCCACATCCACCGCCCAGTGCATCTCGGTGGTAAAGGTGCGGGTGTTCGTCACGCCAGCGCGTCCGGTCGCCGTGGCCGTGAAGGTGGTCTTCTCGACCTTCTTCTCGGCCACCTTCTTCGCGGGCGCTTTCTTCGCCGGTGCCACCTTCTTCGCCGGTGCCGCCGGTGCCGGCTTGCGTGCCGCCGCTTGCTCCTTGCGCGCTCCCCGCAAACCCGTCGCGGGCGCATTGGTGCTAGTTGTCATCTCGATCTCTCCTTCTCCGCTTCGACCCATTGCCGTTGCTGTACTGCCAGTTTACCCTGATGGAGCGGGGTTCAATAGTTCGCTGTGGAGTCGGTGCGAGTGGCATTCGACACTCTGTGTACCCGGCCCCAGCAAAGCCGGGTTCGCTACCCTAGACCGCCATACCGGCCCGCCCCGTTGTCCGCCCTACGTTGCCCACAGCGGCGCGAACGGGGTGCTGTGCGGGGGTGGCCGGGGGGTGGGCAAAGGCTTGGCGGCGAAAACCCCGCTCTTGAGGAAACCGGTTCGCGCAAACCGGAGCGGAACGCTTTACTCGCGTCAGTGCCGTGCAGGGCATGTCAGTGCATGTCAGAGCCTGTGCGATTGCGTCTCAGCGCAGACCAAAACACCACTTCCGGTTAAACAGACCAAAACCCCGAGTTCGTTAAACTTCACCTTGTGGACCAGCTAACCCTGTTCGGTTGCGCCAGGTGCTCTGCGCCCGCGCAAGGCACGGTGTCCGACCGCTTGTGTGATCCTTGCCTCAGAACGTGTCTGGAAGGCTGCACCACCGGCACCGAGCACTGGTTGCCGCACCCCGACCACCCCGGCTACCACGTGAGCAACCTCGGCGCAGTCCGTGGCCCCAAGGGACTGCTGAAGCCGTACCTCAACGACGGCTACTTCAGAGTGGACATCGCCAGCAGGCACCGCAAGCTGCATCACTTGGTCTTAGAGGTCTACATCGGCGAGCGTGTTGAAGGCGAGATCGGCCTGCACTACAACGACATGGCGTGGGACAACACGATCATGAACTTGCGTTGGGGAGACCCTGCGGCCAACGCTGCCGACAGGGAACGCAACCGGCGATTAAAGGCGCCCAGATGCGTGTTAGACGGGTGTGACCAGCCCGCGAGGTACCACGACCCTGGAGCGACCTGCCGGATTCACTACGCGATGTGGCGGCGTCAAGTAGCCAACCGCGCCCTCGAACTGGCCTCGGCGATGGCCTGACACATGGGCATCGCGAACGACTACCCGAAGGGGCCGGTACCTAACGAAGGCAGGCCAAGGAGCACTGGCGAGTACGGCAGGTTCACGCCGCACAGCAGATATTACGACGGCCTGAGCCCAATCGAGCGTGACGAAAAGATCGTTGAGCTGCGCCGGCGAGGCTGGAAGCTGAAGCAGATAGCCGCGGTCACGAACATGAGCACGTCGGGCGTGAGCGATGCTTTGAAACGCATTGCCGAGGGCAGGCCCGGTAGAGACGCGCGCGGCTAGTCCTCCCGCCACACCACGTCGACGGCCCGCCTCCCCTGGAACATCGCGTCCGGGTCCCACACCCCGCCGGTACCCTTGCCAACCGGATTGACGGTGATGATCATCAGCGCGTCCACGATGGTGCGCTGCCTGCCCAGGTCGAGGTTGTCGAATGCCTTACCCACATCCTTGGCGCCGATGACGCCTTCGAAGATCTGCGCCTTGCCCGGGTCCGTCAACTGCGCGTCGATCTCCCCCAGCCTGCCGTTGATCTCCGACAGTGCCGCCTGGGTGAACTCGGGCGGCGCGCTGGCGAAGTCCTTGCCCAGTTGCTTGAGCTTGTCCCTGAGAGCCCGCCGCTCCTCGCGTAATGCCGCCGCGTCCACCTCGTCTACCGGGGGCCTCAGCAGGTCCACCGCATCCTCCCGAGCCAGCCGGCGCACCACGGCCTCGATGATGACCTCGTCCAACTTGACGCCATCACGGCTGACCCTGCGACAGGTGTTGCAGGAGTACTGGCGCTTGCCCCGCGCGCTGATGTGCGAGGTAAATGCGCCACCACACAGGCCGCACCGCGCGATACCGGACAGCAGATACTTGCGGCCCTGGTAGGGACCGGTGTTCTTCTTCTCGGTGATCTTGGCAACCGCGCTGCGCCAGTCGTCCTCGGTCACGATCTCCGGCCAGGTGCCCTTGCCGACAACCTCACCCCGGAACTCCCGTAGCCCCGCGTTGCGCGCCAGCGTCAGCACCTCACGTACCCGGCTACCGCTCCACTTGTTGCCTCGCGGGGTCTTCACCCCAGCCTTATTCCACCGATCCGCGATGGTGTACAACTTGGTGCCGGCGAGGAAGTCCTTGTACGCCTTCTTCAGCAACTTGGCCTCTTCTTTATGCAGCCGTATCTCGTTGTAAACCGTGGGATCACGCTTGGCCGTCCACCACTTCCCGGTCACCGGGTCACGGTCGGCATCGAACCCGAATGGACGCTGTGGCCACCACGGCCTGCCGCCCCCCTCTAGCTTGGCCATCTGCTCAGCCGCTGCCTTCTGTCGTGCGCTTTTGCGCCGGACCTCCTTGCGCGCCACCGCCGCGCCGATGATGGCCATGAACTCACCGTCGTCGGTGGACAGGTCAATGTCTCCTGTCACGGTGGCCAGCTCCACATTGTGCTCCACCGCCAACTCCGCTAACACCAGGAGTTCCATGACGTCCCGGTGCAGCCGGTCCTGGTGATACACCACTACCCGCGCGATCTTGCCTGCCGCGATGTCTTTGAGCATCCTCTGGTAGTTCTCGCGAAGCTTGCCGTTGGAAGCCGAGCGGTCGTTGTCCTTGTAAACCTCTATGCGATGGGTTTTGTCCCATCCCTTTTCCTTGATCAGCTTCAGGCAGGCGGCAAGCTGTCGCTCGATAGCCAGTTCATTTCCCTCAGCATCCTTGGATTGCCGCAGGTAAATGGCAATAAGCAGGGTGGTGGTGGCCATATGTACATGTTACGCCACGGTACAGCAGTGTGATTCGTTCCACCTTCGTGGTCGACGAAAAAGGCAAAATCGCCGTCGCGCAGTACAACGTCAAGGCCACCGGCCACGTGGCCAAACTGCGGCGCGACTTATCGGTCTAGGCCCCCGGTCAGGCCAGGTTAGCCAGCAGCAGCGCTTCGGCGACGGCTGCACGTTCCAGCACACCCAGATGCAGGCTCTCGTTGACGCTGTGCGCTTGTGTTGCAGGGTCTTCGACGCCAGTGACGAGGATCTTCGCATGCGGGAACGCGGCGGCGAATTCCGCAATGAACGGGATCGAGCCGCCCATACCCATATCGATCGGCTCAACACCCCACGCTTGCCGAAATGCTGCCCTCGCGGCGTCATAGACTCCGCCGCTGGCCTCGATGGCGTAGGGCTCGCCGATCTCGCCGCGCGTGACAGTGACCTGTGCGCCCCACGGAGTGTGCCGTTGTAGATGAGCGGTCAACGCGTCCAGGTGTGCCGCGGCGTCGCCGCCGGGCGCGACCCGCATGCTGATCTTGGCGCGGGCCCGCGGAATCAGCGTGTTCGATGCCGCCGCAACCGATGTGGTGTCGATGCCGATCACCGTGATCGCCGGTTTGGCCCAGAGCCGTTGCGGCACCGAACCCGAGCCGATCTCGCATACCCCGTCCAGCAGACCGGAGTCGGCGCGTACCCGTTCGGCCGGGTAATCCGGGTAGTTCAAGGATGCGGCGTCGGTTTCGTGCAGGCCGGCTAGGGCCACGTTGCCGTCGTCGTCGTGCAGGCTGGCCAGCAGTCGCACCAGCGCGCTCAGCGCATCCGGAACCACGCCACCCCAGATACCGGAGTGCAGCCCGTGGTCAAGCGTGGCGACTTCGACCACGCAGTCGACCAAGCCTCGCAGCGATACCGTCAGCGCCGGGGTGTCGGTGCTCCAGTTGTCCGAGTCGGCGATGACGATCACGTCGGCGGCCAGCGTGTCGCGGTGGGCCGCGAGCAACCGGCCCAGTGACGGCGACCCGGATTCCTCTTCGCCTTCGACGAAGACCGTGACGCCGACCGGTGGTTGGCCTCCGTGCGCCCGAAACGCCGCCAAATGCGTTGCGATACCAGCCTTGTCATCGGCGCTGCCGCGGCTGTAGAGTCGGCCGTCGCGTTCGGTGGGCTCGAAAGGCGGCGATGCCCACTGGCTGCGGTCGCCTTCAGGCTGCACGTCATGATGGGCGTACAGCAGTACGGTGGGCGCGCCCGGGGGCGCCGGGTGTTGCGCGATGACGGCTGGCGCGCCGCCCTCGCTGACGATGCGCACGTCGCTAAAACCCGCCTGCGACAACAGATCCGCCACCGCCTGCGCGCTGCGGTGCACCTCCGGCCTTCGCCCGGGGTCGGCCCACACCGATTCGATCCGCACCAGGTCTTCAAGGTCGCGCCGTACCGACGGCAACACGTCGCGGACGCGCTCAACCAGAACACTCATGGCTCAAAGCTAGTCCGAGAGGTTCGGCCCTAGGGCGTTTCGAGGATGGCCACCGCGGCCGCGGTATCCCCTTCGTGTGTCAGCGACACATGAATCGTCACGTCGGCCAGATGCTGGGCGATGGCCCCGGTCAACCGCACCCGCGGTCGTCCCCACATATCGGTGACCACCTCGATATCGCGGTGGATGTCCTCTCGCAACATCGGCCGTTGGGCGAACCGCGATCCGGACCAGGCCTTGATCACCGCCTCCTTCGCGGCCCAGCGGGCCGCCAGGTGACGCGCCGCCGACGAACTCTTGTCGGAGGCGTCACGGCGCTCACCGGGCGTGAACGTCTCGGAGAACACCGTCCCCGGTTGGTCGACCTGCTCGGCGAAATCAGGAATGGAGACGAGGTCGATCCCCACTCCGACAATGCCCATGGCTGGCCAGGTTAACGGATGACCGAAGTCATCCGACGTAGGCCTCGTCGTCACCGAGTCGGGCGGCCGGGTTGAGCAGCATTGCCGCCTCCTGCCGCTTCTCCGGCGCGTGGTGGTCGAACCGACGGTCTGGTGGCCGCTCGTACATCGGCGCACCGCCGGCGATAGCCGAGGCCAGTCGGCGCTGACCGGCCAGCAGGCGGGCATCCGCGCGCCGCTGGTAGTCCGCGCGCTGATCCGCATCCAGCGAGGCGATGAACGCCTGCGGGTGCACCAGCGCCACCAGCCCGGACACATGGCCGAACCCAAGGCTGGTCAGCATCCCGGCCTTGAGTGGGAACTTCCCGACCATCCGCAGCGTGTCGCGCACCCAGACGAAGTGTGCGGAGCCTGCCAGTTCATCGTCGACGCAATCTAGGCTGCGGTTGGGTGGGATCACCCCGTCGCGCAGCATCTGGCACAAGCCCATCATCTGGAAGACCGCCGCGCCGCCCTTGGCGTGCCCGGTCAGGCTCTTCTGCGACACCACGAACAGTGGAGCACCCTCTGAACGGCCCAGTGAATCGGCCAGCCGCTCATGCAGCTCGGTCTCGTTGGGATCGTTGGCCAACGTCGACGTGTCGTGCTTGGAGATCACCGCGATGTCGTCAGCGCCCACACCGAGCTTGGCCAGCGCCCGCGCCAGCGGCGAATCCTTGCCGCCGCGGCCGGCACCCAGCGCGCCCAGACCCGGGGCCGGGATCGAGGTGTGCACGCCGTCGCCGAACGACTGCGCGAAGGCCACCACCGCTAACACTGGTAAGCCCATCTTGAGCGCCAGATCACCACGCGCCAGCAGAATGGTGCCGCCACCCTGGGCTTCGACGAAGCCCAGCCGGCGCCGGTCGTTGGGCCGGGAGAACTTCGAATCGTGGATACCCCGCCCGCGCATCATGCCGGTGTCGGCGGTGGCCGCCATGTCACCGAAGCCGATGATGCCCTCCAGCGTGAGGTCGTCTATGCCACCGGCAACCACGAGCTCGGCCTTGCCCAGCCGGATCTTGTCGACGCCCTCCTCGACCGACACCGCGGCCGTCGCGCACGCGGCAACCGGGTGGATCATCGCACCGTAGCTGCCGATGTAGGACTGAACCACGTGCGCGGCAACGATATTGGGCAGCACTTCCTGGAAGATGTCGTTGGGCTTGTTACGGCCCAGCAGGTTGCCGTGGTACATCGTCTGCATCGACGTGCCACCGCCCATGCCGGTGCCCATGGTGTTGGCCACCAGGCTTGGGTGCACATAGCGCATCACCTCGGCCGGGCTGAAGCCGGCGCTCAGGAACGCGTCGACGGTCGCGACGATGTTCCACACCGCCAGCCGGTCGATGGAACTGGCCATGTCCGGGCTGATGCCCCACACCGTCGGGTCGAAGCCGGTCGGGACCTGGCCGCCAACGACGCGCGACAGCTTGGTCTTTCGCGGCACCCGGATCTCAGTGCCGGCCTTGCGGATGACCTGCCAGTCACTCGAGTCGGGCACCGGCCGGATGACCGTGTGCTCCGGGTCGAACTCGACGAAGGCGCGGGCGTCGGCCTCCGACGACACCACGAACGCGAAGTCCTTGTCCAGGAACACCGACACTAGTAACGGTGATGCGTGGTCGGGGTCGATCGCGCCGTCATCGACGAATTCACGGATGCCGCAGCGCTCCACCACGGTGTCGTGGTAGCGCTCGACCAGTTCGGACTCGTCGACCAGGTCGCCGGATTCGGTGTCGTACCAACCGGGTTGGGGGTCGTCTTCCCAGCGAATCAGCCCGGTGGTCCAGGCCAGCTCCAGTACGCCGGCCGCCGAAAGTTCGTTGTCGACCTCCATCTCGAAGCGGGTGCGCGACGAACCGTATGGGCCGATTTCGGCGCCGCCGACGATCACCACCAGATCGGCCGGATCGACGTCGAGGTCATCCCAGTGTGGCGGCGGTGCCGGGGTGTATCCGCGCGGCGGGGACGGCAGCGCGGCAATGACACCGGGAGTGCCCTCGGCCGCCTCCTCATCGGCCGCCGCCTCGGCTGACATCTCCTCGCGTGCTTTGGCGGCCAACTCGGCCATATCGAGGTCGGCGTCGGCAAGCCCGCCGGTCAGGTCCGCCTTGATCGGTGCGCTCGCCGCGGCGACCTTGGACTCGATGTCGCACAAGTTCAGCAGCATGGCGGCCATCTCGTCGGTGGAGTAGGTCCTGACACCGGCCTCCTCGACGGCGCTGACGATGGCATCGTTGTGCCCCATCAGCCCGGTGCCGCGGGTCCAACCGATCAGCGCGTGCGCCAGGCTGACCCGGGATGCCCACGAAGACTCGGCATGCCAGCGGCTCACCACAGCGTCCAGCGCCGACTTGGCTTCGCCGTAAGCACCGTCACCACCGAACATTCCGCGGTTCGGCGAGCCGGGTAGCACCACGTGCAGCCGCGACGCGATGTCGCGCTCGGCGCCGATCTTCGACAGGCCGCCGATCAGCCGCTGCACCGCCCACAGCAGTACCTTCATCTCCATCTCCGAGCGTGAACCGACCTCGGACAGGTCGCCGACCACGCGCGGTGCCGCGAACGGGAACAGCAGCGTCGGGGTCTGCGCGTCCTTGATGTGAATCGACTGTGGCCCAAGGCTTTCGGTCTGCTCGGTACCGACCCACTCGACCAGGGCGTCGATATCGGAGTAGGACGCCATGTTGGCCGCGACCACCCACAGCGCAGCACCGTAGCGAGCGTGGTCGCGGTACAGCCCGCGGTAGAACGCCAGCCGCTCCTCCTCGAGCTTCGATGTCGTCGCGATGACGGTGGCACCGCCGTCGAGCAGTCGCGCGACAACTGACGCGGCGATCGATCCCTTCGAAGCGCCTGTCACCACCGCGATTTCGCTGCTGTAGGGACCTGGATCCGGGTTCTCCGCGCCGGCGGCGATCCGGCCGTACAGCGATGCGTGGATCTGACGGCCCGCGGCCAGCGACTTGCCTTGCCACCAGGTGGCCTGACTGGCGACGACATGCCCTGCGCCCTCGAACCGTTCGGACAGCCGTACCCAGTCGGCGTCGATGTCGCCCTCGTCGGTCAGCCACAGCTTGACCAAGTCCTCGCGGGCGCTGGCCCAGCGGTCGTCGAACACGACAGCCTTTTTGGCGTCGAACACCGGCGCCACCAAACGTGGCCAGTCCGCACCCAATTCGGCGGTGACCAAGTCGATGAGCTCGGCATCGGTGGCCGCCGGCAACGCGCTGACCGGCTCGTCGAGGCCCAGCTGGCCCAGCACCAGGCGGGCCACCGCGGCGAGCACACCGTCGCGACCGGTGATCTGATCGGTGAATTCGCTCAGCGCGGCTGCATCGATGGTCGCACCGCCGCCACCACCGGCAGAGGGCAGCGCCACCGAAATGCCGCGGCGTGCGGCGACCGAAGTGACCGCGGCGTCGATGACCTTGTCGACAGCGCCGGCGTCGCCCAACGCGCCCTCGTGCAGGTGACCCATGGCACCCCCACGAACACTGGTGCCCTCGCGGGTTCCCAGCGCGACTTCGACTGTGACGTGCTTGGCCCAACCGTCGCCGAGCTCCCAGGTCTTCTTGACCCGCTCGGCGATGGCACCGGGCCGCTTGCCCGAGGGCCCAAGAACCGTCCGCAGCTGATCGTTGATCGCATCGGAAAGCACTGGGCCGTAAGGCTTATAGGTGCGTGCCAGCTTGGTCACCTGCGACCGCAGTCCGGCCAAGTCGGCCTCGGCGGCACCGTCGATGGCGCCCAGGTTCAACTCCGAACCCAGGTCCACCAGCAGCTGATTGCGTCGCGACGACGCGCCGTCGGTGATGGACTCGATGGAGTCCAGTTCCTCGATCTGGTCGATGCGCATCTTGGCCGACAGCGCGATCAGCGCCAAGGTTGCGTCGGCGGCGTCGAACACGATGTCGTCCGGGCGAGCCGCACCCGAGGGCGCGGCCGGCGCGGGCGCCGGTGCGGCCTCTACAGTGGCGGCACCTTCCGGCGCGGCCGAGTCGGTGGCCGGCTCCGGCACCTCTTCTGGCTCCGGTTCGGGGTCGGTGTCGGTGGCGAACAGCACTGCGGCGTCGCGCTCGGCATTGAGCACTTCCACTGTGCTGTGGGCATATTCGGGCAGCTTGAGGGTGTTGGTAGCCAGTCCGGTGACAGTCGGCGACGACTTCACGCCGATCTCGACGAACCGCTCCACACCCAGACCACCTGCGGCCTCTTCGATGAACAGCAGATCCTGCGTTTCGATCCAGCGCACCGGGCTGGAGAACTGCCACGCCAGCAGTTCGATGAAGACCGTGCGCGCCATCTCACGCGGCCGCTCGCGACGCCAAGTGTCGTAGTCGGCGAGGATCTCGTCGAGCGGCTCGGCGGGCACCAGGTCCCGGATTTCCTGGATGAAGTCGCGATCCAGCGTGAACGGCCGCGGCACCAGGTTGGGGATGTAGCGCCCGATGATCAGGTCGGGATCTTGGTCGCGCGGCATGACCCGCTCCAGTGAGCGGCGGAAGTCGGCCACCCCGACCCGCAACACGCGCGAGTGGAACGGCACGTCGATGCCGGGCACCAGGATGAAGGAGCGCCGGCCACCGCTGAGCTCGCGGCGACGCTCAACCTCGGCTTCCAACGCTTCCAGACCACGCACTGTGCCGGCGATCGCATACTGCGAGCCGCGCAGGTTGAAGTTCACGATCTCCAGGAATTCTCCTGTGCATTCGGCAATTTCGGCGACGAACGCGGGAACCTCGTCGTCAGGCAGATCGATCTGCGAGGGCCGGATTGCCGCCAACCGGTAGTTGGAGCGACCCAGCTCGTCGCGCGGCACGATGTCGTGCATCTTCGAGCCGCGGTGAAACACCATCTCCAGCATGGCTTCCAGCTCGTAGATGCCGGTCACGCAGGCCAGCGCGGTGTACTCGCCGACCGAGTGGCCGCATGCAATGGCACCTTCGACGAAGGCGCCTTGCTCGCGCATCTCGGCGACCTGCGCGGCAGCCACCGTCGCCATCGCGACCTGGGTGAACTGCGTCAGGTAGAGAACGCCGTCGGGGTGGTGGTAATGCACACCCACGGCGATGATGCTGGTGGGGTTGTCGCGCACCACGTGCAGCACTGAGAAGCCCAGCGTGTCGCGGGTGAACTTGTCGGCGCTGTCCCATACCTTGCGGGCAGCCTTGGAGCGGGCTCGGACCTCCATGCCCATGCCCTTGTGCTGGATGCCCTGCCCGGGGAACGCGTAGACCGTCTTGGGCGCGGCCAGTCGGGCGGTCGCCGACATCACCAGATCCGATCCGATGCGTGCGGCCACTTCCAAAATCTCTGCGCCCTGGTCGATTCCAACCCGATCGACGCGGAAGTCGACCTCGTCGCCCGGACGCACCATTCCCAGGAATCGTGCGGTCCAGCCGACCAGCCGTGCCGGCGGACGGGCTTGACCGTCGGTGGCGGTCACCGCGTGCTGGGCTGCGGCCGATAACCACATGCCGTGCACGATGGGCGATTCCAGGCCGGCCAGCAAGGCGGCCGCGCGGTCGGTGTGAATGGGGTTGTGGTCACCGGACACCACAGCGAACGGACGCATGTCCACAGGTGCGGTGAGAGTGACGTCGCGGCGACGGCGGCGCGGCGTGTCGGTCGCGTTCTCCGATACCGCGCCACCGGCCCGGACCGGGTCGGTGAGTTCGGCGGCACCGGTGCGCCCGAGGATCGCGAACCGCTCGCCGAGGGTGGCGATCGCCGCGCCGTCGACGTCGGCGATCGTCACCGAGACCGGAACGACACGGCCCATGTCGGTGTCGATGGCCGGCGAAGCCGTTGCGGTAACTATCAATTGGGCCGGCTCGGTGGGTAGCTTGCCGACCACACGGGCGGCGTGGTCGAGGTGCACCAGGCTCAGCAGGCCCTCCACCGCCGGGACGCCGGTATCGGTGACCGCCGAGCCGATCGCCGCGAAAACGGCGGGCCAGCAAGGACCGACCAATGCGTCGGGCACGGTGGTGAGGCTGGGCGCCAGCGGCTCACCGAAGGTGGCCGTGACCCCGGTGTGGTCGGCGACCCGTTCGGGGTCCCAGTCCACCGTCACGGTGGCTGTCCCGTCGGTGACCCGAGGTAGCAACTCCGGCCCGTCGACACCCGCGGCGATCGCCAGGACCGCGCGCATTGCATCGGTGGCGTCCTCGGTTGAGACCACCGGAGTACCGCCGTCAATGGTGTTGGCGGGCAAGGTGAACGGGATGTCCACCCAGACGCCGGACACCGGAACGCTGAGAACGACTTGGTCGTCCCCGTTCACCTGCAACCGCGCACCGGTGGATGAGTGTGTGGCGCGGAGGCTTTCGGGTCCGTCGTGCACCAGCCAGTCGCCCGGATCGGCGATTCGATGAACAGGGTTGGTGGTGGTGCGGCCGGCCCACAGCACATCGGGGGCGTCGAGCACGATGGCCAGTGGTCCGGTGACATCGGGGCGGCCCAGCCGGCGCGACCGGACGGCTCGGGGCTGCGCGTCAGAAGACAACACCTCGTCGATGGCGGCCTGCTCGAAGCGGTCCAGCAACTCACCGACGGGTTCGTCCATCCGGGTGATGCCGGCGACCGATGCGGTGCCCGGGATGATGCACACCTGGTCGGCGTCGTAGCGGGCGTCGTGCGCCTGCCACAGCGAGTCACTGCGCCACCAGCGCCGCACATCCTTGTCGATGACCGGCACGAAGTTGACCGGCTTGCCCAGCGTCTTGCACAGCGTGACGAAGAACGGCACATCGGCGGGATGCAGCTGCACAATCTCAGCGTCGGGGTAGTGCGCAAGCAGGGTGGCGATCGCCTGCTTCGGCTCCTCCAGCAACGCCCTGTCGCTGAACAACGTCTCGACCGGGCCATGGTCTTGCGGGTGCAACCGCGCCTCGGCGCGCTGCAGCATCTGCTCGAACCGGTCGCGCCAAGTGTCGGCCAGCCAGGGGCTGCCCGGTGAGGCGGTGTCAGCGGTCGAGTCGCCCTCGCCGATGGTCAGCTCGACGTAGCGCTGCAACCACTGCAGGTAGGTCATCTCCCCGACGTCGCCGAAGTACGGCTTGGCGGTGTTGGCCATCGCCGCGATGATCTCGTCGCGGCGCTCTGCGACCGCCTCGGCGTCACCGGCGACCTCGTCGAGCAGCCGGCCGCAACGCGAGGCAGCGTTGTCGATCTCGTGGATGTCCGCACCCAGCTGGCTGCGGCTGGAAGCCATGCCGCCCTGGGCTTTTCCGGCGCTGATCCACCGATCGGTGCCTTGCGTTTCCACCAGCATTCGCTTGACCGACGGCGACGTGGTCGACTCGTTGGTCGCCATCGCCGCGGTGCCGACCAGGATGCCGTCGATCGGCATCAACGGGAAGCCGTATGACTCGGCCCAGCGCCCGGACAGGTATTCGGCTGCCCGCTCGGGGGTGCCGATACCGCCGCCGACGCAGACCGTGATGTTGGGACGCGAGCGCAACTCCGAGTAGGTCGCCAGCAGCAAGTCGTCGAGGTCTTCCCAGGAATGGTGGCCGCCGGCACGCCCGCCCTCGACGTGCATGTTCACCGGCTTGGTGGGGACCTCGGTCGCGATGCGGATGACCGAGCGGATCTGCTCGATGGTGCCTGGCTTGAATACGACGTGGCTGATGCCGACGTCGTTGAGCTCTTCGATCAGCTCGACGGCTTCCTCTAGATCCGGGATACCGGCGCTGATCACCAAACCGTCGATCGCCGCGCCGGATTGGCGGGCCTTCTGCACCAGCCGCTTGCCCCCAACCTGGAGCTTCCACAGGTACGGGTCGAGGAACAGCGCGTTGAACTCATAGGTGCGGCCGGGCTCTAGCAGCCCGGACAGCTCCTCAATGCGGGCGGCGAAGATTTCTTCGGTGACCTGGCCGCCGCCGGCCAGTTCGGCCCAGTGGCCCGCGTTGGCCGCAGCGGCGACGATCTTGGCATCGACGGTGGTCGGGGTCATGCCCGCGAGCAGGATCGGCGAGCGTCCCGTCAGCCGGGTGAACTTCGTCGAGAGCTTGACCCTGCCGTCGGGAAGGCGAACCACGGTCGGGGCGTAGCTCGACCAGGCCCGGGCCACCTCAGGGACGGCCCCGACGGTAAAGAGGTTGCGCTGACCGCCGCGGGTTGCCGCGGGCACGATGCCGACACCGAGGCCGCGGATCACCGGCGCGGTCAGCCGGGTCAGGATGTCGCCGGGACCCAGGTCAAGAATCCAGCGGGCACCGGCCTTATGAACCCGGGTGATCTCATCCACCCAGTCGACTCCGCGCACCAGGATGGCCTCGGTCAATTCCCGGGCCAACGCGACGTCGAGGCCAACCTTCTCGGCCCAGCCTCCGACGATGTCGATGCCGTCGGCCAGCCGCGGCGTGTGGAATCCCACCTCGACCCGCACCGGGTCGAAGACCGGCGCAAAGACATCGCCGCCGCGGATCTTGTTCTTGCGGTCGGCTTGTTCCTTCTCGGAGATCTGCTGGCAGTACAGCTCGAATCGGGACAACTGCTCGGGGGTGCCGGTGATGACGACCGAACGCCGGCCGTTGCGGATGGACAGCACCGGAGGCAGCACGGTGCGGACATCGGATGCGAACTCGTCGAGCAGCTGGCGAATGCGCGCGGGGTCGGCGTTGGTGACCGACACCATCGGCGGGCGGTCGCCGAGAACGGAGATTCCGCGCCGGCGGGCCACCAGCGTTCCTGCCGCCCCGATCAGCTGGGCCACGGCCAGCAGCTCGACGTCGCGAGCGCCCGCAGCCTTCAGCGCCTCGACACCGAGCACACCTTGCGAATGCCCCGCGAGGGCCACTGGCGGGGTGGCCGAAAGGTCCATGCCCTGGCGTGCCAGGGCGCGCATGGCCGCGATCTGCGTAAGCAGCACGCCGGGCACCGACACTGCGGCCGATGTCAGGTGCTTGTCGGCAGGGACCGGGTCCTCGGCCACCAGCGCGCGCACCCACTGCAGCGGCTCGAAGCCGATCGGACGCACCACGACCAGCTCTTTTGCCACCGGCTCGAGCAGCAGTTCTACCTCACCGACCAGCGTTGCCACGTCGGATTCGATCCCCGCCGACGACACCAGTTCTTCAAGGGTCTCCAGCCAGGCGCTGCCCTGGCCGCCGAATGCAACAGCGTACGGCTCACCGGCCGTCAGACGGTCGACCAGAGCATGGGTGTCCCCCGCAAGCGGGAGGTGCCCCCGGTCCGGGTCGCCATCCCCGTCGCGGTCAGCGGACACCCGGTCGTGCTCGTGGATCGTCACCTTCTGTGTCTCCCTGTATGCGTCTTACGTATCGGTGTCGTTCGGCCGGTCACCACCGGCGGGCGGGGCCCGGTGCGTTCAAGTCGATTCCGCATCGAATCGCAGCCGAAAAAACGGCTGACCGGTGTGTTGTCGGCGGGCCGCCCCCGTGGGTCGAGCGGCGCGGCGGACTACATCGGTAGTACTAAGATTGTCATAAGAATCAGTGCCCTTTTTGCATGGTGATCCGTTACTGGTGAGTTCTACGCACGGGTAACCGTGTCCTGGGTAACACTCGGTTTAACCGCCGCCGCGGGCGTCCCGGACAAACTTGCTGCATGTAGGTGGTTACGGTCGAGTAGCTACAACTGCGCAGATCAAGGCAGTTTTGTTATCAAATCGTTATGTTAAAAATTCGGGCTCCGCGCAGCGCGTGGCGCCGCGTCGGCCGTGGCGCCGCGCGACAGCCGGCGTCTGCAGCGCCGCGCAATGAGCGAACGAGTGTTTGCTGGAGTCTTGGCGCCGGAGCCTAGGCCCACTGCCCGAATTGGGGTTTGAGGATTTCGTTGATGTCCACCCCGACCCCACCGACACTGCGTTTGTCGATTTCAACCTGGTGCAAATTCGCCGCCGGATGGGTGTACCCCTTGGGCGAGCCCCAGTTGTGCTGCCAGAAGTACGAGCCCAAGCCGTCGTGCAACGCCCAGTCAATCGTTTTTGAGTTGGCGTACACACCCGTGCGCTGGTGTCCGATCACCGACTCCCAGGACCGCAGATACGGAACTATCTGCTTTTTGTACTGGTCATACGATGGGTCGTCGTCGATCGAGGCGTAGATAGGGACATTGGCGGGACCGCCGGCGGCCGCATGCAACTGCATTCCGCGCTGGGCATGCTGAAGGCCGGCGCTGGCACCGCCCAGCCAGTCAGCGGTGTTGCCCTTGCCGTACTGATAGCACGAAACGATTTTGAGCCCGTTACTGCTCAGGTCGCGCGCTTCGGCGACTCCGATGGGCTTGCCCAGCATCCAATTGCCGCCGGGCCGCCGGTCGGACACGTACCGAATCGACCCCACCGCTCCGGCAGCCCTGATCTGGCTGGCGGGGATGACTCCGGCCGCATAGTCCAACAGGGTGCCGAGCGAGGCCGATGCCGGCGCGGCGCGCAACGACGCCGCCGCGACGCCGAGACCTAACAGCCCCGGGGTCGCGGCCGCGAATTTCAGCACATCACGCCGCGAGACCAACACATGCCACAGGGTACGCCAGAAACACCAGACGACACACGAGCCCTAGCAGTCACACGTGTATCACATTAACGCATCACCAGTGTGGGACTGCCTTGCGCCCGAGGCCGGCAGCACGATGACACTGACGGCCTCCAGACCATGGCGAGCGGCCTGGAGGGCGATCTCGTCGATGAAGCGCGCGGCCGCCGGGTTGATCGATCCTGCCCAGGCTCGAAATCCCTGCACGATCACTGGGTCGTGCTCCAACAACGGTTGCACGCCCCGCAGCGCGCTGACCACGTCGTCGGGCAGCGGGTCGGCCAGCTTCTGGTCGATCCAGGTGTGCGCGAGTGCTGTTGCAGCCGCGTGGTTTTCGCCCAACGCAATCACGTCACCGGCGAGTTGGCGCAATCGGTCGAAGAGCAGCTGGCGTCCCGGCGTCCCGGCCGCAGCAACTGCACGGTTTTTGGCCGCCGGCGCTCAAGCCGTCTTCGAATATGCGCATGCCACGGTGCGCGACGAGGACTACCGGCTGGTCGAGGGCTTGCAAGCCAACCTCGAGTCGGGCGCTCGCGACCACCTGCTGTTCGGGCGCAACGAACCGGGACTGCAGCATCGCCACATCAGCTGGGACCAAGCGATTGCAGGGCACTGACCAAGCTGCGCCGAAACTGGAATTTCGCAGGAAAAGTGCGAGTAAACACCTGCGGATTTAGGAGTTTCGGCGCCCGTCTCTCAATTCTCCGAGGACAGTACGGCGATGAGGTCATCGAGAATGGTTGCGAGGGTGTCGTTTTGGACGGGTGGCACTCTGCTCAATAGCTCAACCGCCTCACTGCGACGGCCGGCGGCCACCAACGGCACAACCTGATCCACCATCGTCTGCAGGTCCTTGGCCGGTGGTTCGACGTTGGCGACGGTAGTGGCCAGCACGTCGACGAGCTCCCAATCCCGGTACAGCGCCAGCGAACGTTCGTAGAATGCGAAGCCTGTCACCGGCTTGCCCCACAACGTCCCGCGGTAGCGGTATGGCCCTTCCATGTATTCGATCGGCAGGCCATGTGCAGGTGCTGCCACCACCGGCTCTCCGATGAGGTCCAGTTGCATTGTGGCGCAGCTTATCCGGTGGCGATCGGGCATATAGCGGGCTGGAGCAAGCGGAGGCACCAGGGGCCGCACCGTGTTCGGCCATCGGACGTAGCTGCTTACCGTGACCTCGATATCTTCGGCGCACGCCGGCGGCTGGGCCGGTTCGAAAGCCTGGTCGGGATAGCTCGTCGTCACACCGGTAAACGGCTGCAGCGCATTGCCGTTCGTGCGGTCGAACTGCCGCCAAATGCTCAAGTCGACGCCGTTGTCGAAGTTGATGGTGCGCCATTCGTGAGACCTGGCCCGCGGGTCTCCCCCGATTCCCCCACCGCCGGCATATTTCGGAAACCACTGCCGGTCGACATGCCCACCGCTACCGGAGACCTGCTCGACCACCTCGCCCCAGCGCAAGGTGCCGGTCATCGCCATTCCGGTCTGGAAATAGGAGTACGTGTCGCTTTGGCCGAAGCAGACGATCTTCCCGTTGTAGGTCGATGCACCCACCGGTGTCGGTGCGCGCGTTGGTGTTACGGCCAGATCCAGCCGCATGCGCCGACCAGAGTGGTCCTGGCCCACCAGGCTGACGCGGTAGGTGTAGGGCAGCAATTCTCCGTCGCCATTGCGGCAGGTGGTCCACGACGAGGTGCCGGCGCCGCTCCGATAGCTGATGTCGAGATGACCTGAGGCCATGGCCAGCTTGCATTGCGCTCCCGGTTCCAGGTTGGCCGGCGGCATGTCGTAATCCGTATAGGTGCCGTAGTCGCCGGTATCCAGATCGAACAGCGCCATTGTGTAGAAATCCGCGACCACCGTTGCGCCTGGCCGGTTCTTGTTGAAGATGGTCAGGAAGGCAAATGACCGGTCGGTCTCGGCGGCGTCGAGCTGACCGGCGATGAACCAGGTATCCGACTCCTGGTCGGGGTGTTCGCCTTCGGCGCCAGGAAAATCGAGCTGGCTATCACCGGGGACCAACTGAAATGGATAACTGCGCCAATCGCTATTCATCTCACGCCTCGCCTTGCCGGGGGACGGTGATCGCGTCGTATTTGTCGGCCCCGAGGAATTCGCGAACCTTGTCGATGTGTTCTTGCCCGCCGAGTTCGAGGGTCTCGGCGGCTAGGCCGTAGTCGACGATCGCGAGCGCCGCTTGGGCGATGTGTTTGGAGAATGCGCGCTTGGTGGTCTGCAGTGCGCGCGCCGGCTGCTTGGCGAGCCGGGCCGCGAGCTGCATCGCCTCCTCTATCAGGGTGTCCGCATTCGTCACGCGGTTGGCCAGACCGAGATTCAGCGCCTCGGCGGCCGGGATTCGGGCACCGAGATAGATGTACTCCTTGGCGCGGATGAGGCTCATCATGTAGGGCCACAGCAACGCCCCGCCGTCGGCGGCGGTCAGGCCGATCGACACGTGCGGATCGCAGAGGTAGCTGTGTTCCGACATCAGGACCAGATCGCAACACAGCGCCAGCGACGCACCGAGCCCGACGGCCGGGCCGTTGACCGCGGCCACCACCGGAAGCCGGAAGTTGATCATCGCATTCAGGATCGCGCCGGCCTGTTGCGACACCGCGTATCTGAGCGCCAGCGACTGATGCTGCGACTTGAGGAACGCGAAATCGCCGCCGCCGCTGAATGTGGCGCCCGCGCCGGTGAGCACGACGCAGCGCGCGCCGGTATCGCGATCCAGGTCATGCCAGATATCGAGCAGCTGGCTGTGCAACGACTCGTCGATGACGTTGTGCGACTGCGGACGATTGATCGTCACAATCCGAACGGCACCGTCCGCCGCTACCAGAAGTTCGTCGCTCACGGTGTCGGCTTCCTCAATCCCGCTTTTTTGCTATGTTAGCATCAATAGCGAAGTTACGGTCGCAATCTCACGCTGCCCCGAGGTTAAGTGCCCCGATGACGGAAAAGCCCGGCTACCGTTCATATGACGAACTGTTCATCGGAGGACACTGGCGCAAACCCGCCAGTCCGCAACAGCTCGCGGTCATTTCCCCGCACTCCGAAGAGCCCATCGGCCACGTCGCGGTGGCCGGCCCCGAGGATGTCGGCACAGCCGTAGTTGCCGCGCGGCAGGCTTTCGACCACGGCCCGTGGCCACGGATGGCCCACGCCGAGCGGATGACCAAGATCGAAAAGCTCGCCGCGATCTATGCCGGCCATGTCGACGAGATGGCCGACCTCATCACTGCCGAGATGGGGTCTCCGCGCAGTTTCAGCCGACTGGGCCAAGCGGCAGGCGCGGCGTCGATGATGCACCTCGCGCTGGCAGCCGCCCGCGACTTTCCCTGGGCGGAACGCCGCCACGGTGTGCTCGGCGAAGTGCACCTGCGCAGGGCCCCGGTCGGGGTGGTCGGGGCGATTGTGCCGTGGAACGTGCCGCAATTCCTGATCATGCCCAAGCTGATCCCGGCCCTGATCGCGGGCTGCACGGTCATTGTCAAACCCGCACTCGAAACACCGCTGGACGCTTTGTGGTTGGCCGAGATGATCGAGCAGGTCGGGCTGCCCGAAGGGGTGGTATCGGTGCTGCCCGGCGGATCCGATGCCGGCGAGGCGCTGGTGCGCCATCCTGGTGTGGACAAGATCGCGTTCACCGGTTCCAGTGCCACCGGGCGCCGGATTGCGGCTTTGTGCGGAGAGCAGCTCAAGCGGGTGAGCCTGGAACTTGGCGGCAAGTCGGCGGCGATCATTCTCGACGACGCCGATATCGGCAAGACCGTGGCCGGGCTGAAGACGGCCGGCCTGATGAACAACGGGCAGGCCTGCGTCGCGCAGACCCGCATCCTGGTCAGCCAGCGGCGGCACGACGAGTTCGTCGACGCGCTGGCAGACATGATGTCGGGACTGCGTGTCGGGGATCCGGCCGACGAGGCCACCGACGTCGGACCTCTTGTCGCGCAACGCCAGCAACGTCGGGTTCAGGACTACATTCGCTCGGGAGTGAAGGAGGGTGCCCGCATTGTGCTCGGCGGCGAGGACAATCCGGCCGAGCGGGGCTGGTATGTGCGACCAACCCTGTTCGCCGACGCCACCAACGAGATGCGCATCGCTCGGGAGGAGATATTCGGCCCGGTCTTGACCGTCTTGCGCTACCGCGACGAGGACGACGCGATCCGGATCGCCAACGACAGCGACTACGGCCTGGCCGGTTCGGTGTGGACCGCCGACACCGCGCACGGGATGGAGATCGCTGCCCGTGTGCGCACCGGCACCTACGGCATCAATATGTACATGCTCGACATCAGTACCCCGTTCGGCGGCTTCAAGCAGTCGGGCATCGGGCGGGAGTTCGGGCCGGAGGGCCTCGACGAGTACGTCGAGCTGCAAACGGTGGTGTGCAACGGGAAGATGCCGCCGCTATGAATGGTCCGGTCGCCACGAAGGATCGCGGCCAAGCCGCGCAAGAAGTCTGGCCTGCACGTCGGCTTCGTCATTCACCGCAACCGGAGCATTGAACATTCCCGACGCACTCAAGGCCTGGGGATCCGCCGGTAAGGCGGCGTAGAAGAGCTCACACCACCTGGGATCCAGCCGATCGTCGGCCCCTACCGCGCGAGCGAGGTCCCAGGTGTGCACTAAAACATCGCGTGTCAGACTCGGTACCAGCTTGCGCGCACCCAGCCGCGTTGCCCCGCCGGACTCCAAAGCCTCCGTCAGCGAGTCGTAGGTGAGTTGCCATCGCACCTGCGGATCTTGTGGTCGGTTGGGCTTCAGTCCCAGCGGACGCAGGAGAAGTACGTCATGAAAACCGATAACGTGCTCGAGCACTCCTCGGCATCCCACGCGTCGCACGGTGAGCGACGATCCCATTTGCCATTCGCCGACCCAACCGCCTCGCCGAACCGTCGGCACACTGCTAGATGCAGTTCGCCTATCTCATCATCCATCGCCGTCATACCGGAATTCCGGCATCTGCAGGGTGAGCTCGACCGGGCAGCACAGGGCGCCGTGCTGGTTGGTCACCTCGATCTGGATGTCGACAAGGCAGCGTGGTGGGTGCACGGAGGTATCCCGCCGCTTGGCCACCGCCCGGCCCCGGCCCACCATGGTGTCGCCGGCATAGATCGAGCCGGCCAGCCGCATGGAGCGGCGCACCACGCGGCTGCTCGGGCCGGCCCAGTCTGTCGCGACCCGGTCGGCGAATCCGGCGAGGTGCATGGTGTTGACGTAAATCGTTGGGTTTCCCTGGCTTTGGGCGTAGCCCGGATCAAAATGGCCGGGGAAATAGTCCCAGGTTGCTCCGGCGTTCTCCACCACCCGCTGGTAGCTGATGTGGTCGACCACCTCTGGCAACTCGACCGGAACGGTGATCTTGTTCCAGTCCAGATCCGCACCGGTCACGAAGGCGCTCCAGGGGTGAAGCGGAACAAGGTATTCCGGCACGTAGCGACCACGGTCCCGTCCTGGCGGCGATAGGTCTCCAACGTTTCGACGAAATGACCGACACCGAGCCGGGTCTGCTTTTCCGGCGACACCGACACCAGCTCCTCGACGACAGTGAGCAGATCGCCCTCGACGATCGGCTGCAGAAACTCAACGTCGTTGGCCGCGTTGATGAATGTGGTGCCGGGCAACGGCACCCGCAGCACAACCGATGCCGCCGGCGGCCTGCCCGCCGGCTCCCACGGCGGAGGTATCAGCCATCCCATCAACAGGGCAGGCGGGGCCAGCAGACCTCCCCATTTCTCCCGGGCGAACTCGGCGTCCCAGTACGAACGATTGCGGTCGTGGACCAGTGAGGCAAACAATTGGATGCGCGCGCCGCTGACCGGCGTCGCCGCGGTTCGCGGTTCGCTCGCCGCGCCGACCATGCGCAGCGCATCCTCGTAGGTACCAAACGCCAGTTGGTAGCTGAGGTCCTGATCCACGTATCGGTGCCGCTTACATGACGAGCGGATGCCGGCTTGGCACCAAATCCCATGCGAGTTCACGGGAAGTGAAGTACCAGCCGCCGCGCTCGTAGATCAGCTGATCCCGGTACATTCCGGTGGCCCGTAGCGTGGTGTCGCCATACATGCTGGCGAAAAGCACGGCGACACAACGCTGGATCGCGTTGACCCCGTCGACGTGGATCTCGTGATCGTGTGTGACCAAGCGCTGCCCATCGCCGCCGTCAAAGGCCGCGCGCAGATCGTTGAACAGCTCGCCATCGCGCGTGTAGGTGGGGCCGGAATGGCGGAACGTGGCGATCCAGCGGTCGCGATCGCCGTCGGAATAGGCCCGATTGTGCCGGGCGCTCAGATCCAGGATGGCAGCGCGCGCGATCGCGGCGTGGAGCATTTGCTGTTCCTGATACGTCATGGTCATCTTTGCTCTCCAGCCTCTCTCGGGAATGACTGCCAACAACGAAACTGACGTAACAGTAACGTAACTTGTTGGCTCTTACGTAACATTAACGTAACTTAACGGCGAACGGTATAGCCGTGGTCTTCACGATCCCACACGCCCGGATTTAAGCCCCGTGCGCGCAATATGTCTTTACGTATTCGTCCAATGACGTTTTTCGGCAGTTCGTTGACCGTGTCGACGAACCGCGGCACGCAGAAGTACGGCATGCGGGCAGCGCAGAAGTCGAGCAATTCTGCGCAATCCAGCGCGGCCCCGGGGCGCAACGTCACTATTAACAGGATGTCGTCTTCGCCCAACTCACTGGGCACTCCGACCACTGCGGCTTCGGCCACCGCGGGATGGCGCATGACGACGGTCTCCACCTCGACCGAGGAGACATTCTCGCCGCGTCTGCGCAACGAATCTTTGATGCGGTCCACATAGGTCAGGTTCTGATCGGTGTCGAGTCGGCCGAGGTCGCCGGTGCGGAACCAATCCTGGTGCGAAACCACACGGATGCCCGCTCTCTCGGAACTGGCAGCCTCCTGACCTACATAGCCTTCGCTCATCACGTGCGGGTACCTTGGCCGACAAGCGATCTCTCCGACGGTGCCGGCCGGCAGCGGATTGCCGTCCCCGTCGACGATGCGCACGTCGAAATTGGGATTTGGCCGGCCTGATGTTCCAGGAACCCCTTCGTCGGCCACGCCTTTGACGGCGATCGGAAAAGCCTCGGTCATCCCGTACATCGTGACGATGCGACAGCCGTAACGCTTTTCGATGTCGTGGTAGGAGTTCGCATCGATGGGTGCAGCGGAGATGAACCGCAGCGGCAGCTGCGCGTCACGCGAATCCGCGGGCAGATTCTGCAGCATCGAAACCATCGCGCCGGCGCCGGCGAAGCCGATGGCACCGCGGGCGCGTATGTCATCCCACACCTCGCTGGGGTGGAAGGCCTCCGCCAGCACGGTCGTTCCGCCGACCAACATCGGAACCAGTACGCTGGGCGCCGCGCTCAGGTGGAACAGCGGCATCGCCGTCCACAGCACCTCCCCCGGGCAAAATTCCCAGGCCGAAGCGACGGTCGCAGCCACCGAGAATAGGTAGTGCCATGTGGTGGCAACCGCTTTCGACGGTCCGGTGGTGCCCGATGTGTAGAACAAACAGCCTACGTCCCCCACCTCAGCTGGGCTGTCCGCCAGCGGGCGGTCAGCACCGCCGGTCAAGGCCCTGTTGAGTGAATCATCTTGCATCACAATGTCAGTCACCGTGTCCAACGCGTCGGCAACCTGGTCGACGCGGGGGCGTCGCTCAGCGTCGGTGAGGATCACCTTGGCCTGCGACAACCGAAGGGTGTGCAGCAAGAAGTCACCCTTGTTTGCGGCATTCACCGCCGCGCTCACCGCGCCGATGCGTGCCGCGCCCAGCCAGAAGTAGACCCATTCCGGGCAGGTGGCGGTGAACAACGCCACGCAGTCACCGCGGCCGACACCTAGGTCGGCCAGCGTGTTCGCCGCCGCGCAAGACCGCTCTCGCATCTGTTCGAAGGTCAGGTCGGTACCGGCAATCGACATCATCACACGGTCGGGATACTGCTCAGCGCGGCGATCCAGCACAGCCGGCACGGTGAAACGATCGACGCCGAAATCGGAGGGCCCGAGGAGCTTACTCCGGCCAGCGCGCATCAGGCTTCCGCGGCCGCCGGGTCGGGCTCACCCTCGGCGGTGTAGCCGAAGTCGGAGGACGAAGGTTGCGGGCCCGGGTAGAAGCGGTGCGCCCAGCGACGAAGAGCGGCATAGTCGTGTGCCTCTTCGGGGGCCAGATTCGGCTTCTCCAGATATTTCATGTTCTCCCAGGTGAAAAAGTCCTGTTTGATGACCTCGCACTGCAGCGCCAGGAACTTGGCGGCGCGCCCCGTGGGTACGTCGCCGGTATCGCCGGGCTCACGAACGGAAGCTTGGGTGTAGAAGTAATCGGTGTAGTCCTCATCGACCGGCGTCTGTCCGGTGACCTGGACGGTGGCCACCAGCTCGCTGGGGAAGCGGACCAGTCCCAATCCCAGCGAGTAGTTGTCGTAGATGATCTTTGCGTCGACCGGTCCGTTTGGGGTCAACCAGGTCGACGCCCGGCCGCCGCCGAAATGGGCATTGACGGTGGCGTGCAGGTGGTAACCGGATACCTCGAACGACGCGGTGGTGGCGGGACTGGCGGCCTTGTGCACGTACTGAACGTGGTATGGGTCGGCGGCGTTCTCGATGATCATTTGCGGGTGCACCTTGACCCGGTTGAGCATCTGGGTGTGCGGGTGCAGCGGGTAGTACTCGTTGGTTTCCAGTTCGGGCAGCACCGGTGGCTGCCAGTACGGCGCCCGGCCGTGCCGCTCATGCCAAGCGAGGATGAAGCCGTACCACTCCATACTCGGATAGGTCCGGATACGGACGTTGTTCTTGCAGCCGATCTTGCTGTAGGGAATCAGCGCATTGGTGCCGTCACCGCGCCAGCGCCAGCCGTGCCAGGGGCAGACGATGTTTTCGCCTTCCACGGTGCCGCCGACGCCTAAATTGGCGCCAAGGTGCTGACAGTAGGCGTCCATTACGTGCACCTGGCCGGACTCGGCGCGGAACAGCACCAGCTCCTCACCGAAGTAGTGCGCCCGCTTGACTTGACCGGCAGCCAGGTCGGACGCGAAGGCGACGATGAACCAGCCCGTCGGGAACCGGTAGGTCGACAGCGCAATGCCGGCCTGTCCGAACTCACGTTCCGAAGGATCTTCGCCCGAATGGGAAGCCGAGTCCGAAATTGTCTGCGTCACTGGCACTCCGTATCCCGCGCGGCCGAGCGCAACTGGGCCGCCCTAAACTCACCGCGGTTCGACGACTAGGTCTATTTTTACTATTTTAAGCATTGAACGTCAACGCGGGCGCTGGCCGATTGTTGCGTGGTCTGGGCACGCGTAGGGCGCGTCGGCGTCCAGATGTCCGGGTTGAGCGAGGTTTCCAATGACGGCTGCGGCAGTGGATCTTTCCGATTTCGCTTTGTGGTGCAACGGTTTTCCTGATGAGCTGTTCGCCGAATTGCGGCGCACCAGGCCGCTTTTCCGGCACGACCTGACGCCCGGTGTCGCCAAGACCGTACAGCGTGAGTTCTGGGTGACCACCAAGCACCGGCACGCGGTCCGGCTGCACCGTGATGCTGACTCGTTCACCGCGGTCGACGGCCCGCTCATCCAGCCGGTCGGCATGTTCTCGTCGTATCCGACGATCATCAACATGGACCCGCCGGGACTGAACAAGCGCCGCAAGCTGATCTCCAACGCGTTCAACCCACGTGCGATCGCCAAACTCGAGGACGGCATCCGCTCACGTGCCGCGCGAATGATCGACCATCTGCTCGCCGAGGGCGGCGGCGATTGGATCGAGGACGTCGCCGACGCCCTGCCGATGACGGTCATCGGCGACATCATCGGCATACCGGAATCCGATCGGCCTCGGATCTTCGATTGCTTCGACCGCATCCTGAAGGCCCGCTCGCCCGAGGCGCAGCTGAGCCGGCGGGAAGAAATCGATCTCTACGCCACGATCTTCGGGTACGCGATGGAGCTCACCGCAGACAAGCGGCGAAATCCCGCCGACGACATCTGGAGCACGCTCGCGTCGGCGGTGATCACCGGTGAAGACGGTGAGCAGTTCAGCCTGCCCGCCAACGAACTCGAGTTCTTCTTCTTTGTGCTGGCGTTTGCCGGCAGCGACACCACCAAGAACGCGCTGGCCAGCGGGCTGCAGGCGTTCGTGGAGAATCCCGAGCAGATCGAGCGGTATCGCGAGCAGGAAGCGGTGCGACCCAGCGCCGTTGAGGAGGTGTTGCGCTGGGCGTCACCGGTGGCGTACTGGACGCGCACCACGAAGGTCGATGTCGAGATGGATGGCCAGCACATCCCGAAGGGCGAGCGGGTGGTGTCGATGCTGCGTTCGGCGAACCGCGATGAGGAGGTCTTTGAGTCGCCGTTCACCTTCGACATAGGCCGTCAGCCCAACCCTCAGGTGGCTTTCGGCGGTGGCGGACCACATCACTGCCTGGGCGCCATGCTGGCGCGCGCGGAGCTCCGCGCGGTGTTCGATGAACTGCTGCTGCGATGCGATGACATCGTCCTCGGTCCGGCCAAAGCGGCTTATCCGAACCTGCTCACCAACATGTCGATCTATGACGGGATGGCGATATCGCTAACCGAGCGGCGGTAAGTCAGTCGCATAGTCGCAGCGCGGCCTTGGGGCACTGGTCCACCGCAGCGCGCACGTCGATCTCCAGGCGCGGCGGCACCGGGCCGTCCACAATCTGCGCCACGTCACACAAGTTCTCGCGCACCGGAAGCCGCGTCAGGACGCGTGCGTGCCGGGCGCCGGCGTGCTGCCGAATGCGGCGAACACCGCCAAAGGGTCAAGGTAGTCCCGCCAGTGCACGATCTTGCGGTCCTTGATCGTGATTACCGAGATGAATCGGTTGACGTACGGCGCACCCGTGCTCACCACCGTGCCGTGCATGGTGTACTCGAGAACCACCACGGACTTCTCGGGGTCGTAATAGCGGTACACGTCACTGCTGCCACTCTGAACGATCGAATCCCCGTAATCGGAGTACAGCTCGGACAGCGCTTCTCGCCCGACAATTCTGCGCGGGTAGTCCGGGACGGTGATGATGTACTCGACTATCACATCCTCGGCGTGCATATCGAAAAAATCGGTCCCGTCGACCAGGCCCTTTAGGCCCTCGGCGACGACCTCGAAGTAGGGCCGCATCGCGGCGTACTTCGCCATGTCTCGCGACGACATGGACGCCTCCAATTCCTCGACGTCGTTGGTGTGCGCGTCGACTCTAAGGCGTGATGCCGACATGTGCGTGGCGGGCAGCACCAGTGACGCCAGAAACACTCGAGCCCGTGGCCCAGCCGGCTTGTCTGAACCTGATCACCAACACGTCCAGCTACGACGGGATGGCGATATCGCTAACCGAGCGGCGATAGGTCAGTCGCACAGCCGCAGCGCGGCCTTGGGGCACTGGTCCACCGCGGCGCGCACGTCGATCTCCAGACGCGGCGGCACCGGGCCGTCCGCAATCTGCACCACGTCGGCGTCGCCCAGTTCGAATACCTCCGGTGCGAGCGATTCGCAGAAGCCGTTGGCCTCACACAAATTTTCGTCAACCGTCACGCGCATCCGATGCCCTCCTCTCACAGGCTCTTGGGACGGGTCCCGATCACCCCGCTGCTTGCAAGGTTCGCTAGTTCTTCTTCGGTCAGCCCGCACCGATCGCGCAGTACCTCTCCATTGTGCTCGCCCAGGGTCGGCGGCGGGCGCAGCAGCCATCTGCGCTGGCCGGCGAGCGAAGCGAACGGCGGACAGGGATAAAGGCCTGCACCGGTACTCGGGTGGTCCAGCGCCTCGAAGAATCCCCGATCCCGCAGTTGGGGGTTCTCGGTCACCAACGACGGCGACACCACGGGCGCGGCGGGAATACCAGCGCCGGCCAGGCGCTCCACGGTCGATTGCAGCGGCTGCCCGGCGAACCAATCCTGCAGCCGGCGATCGATGTCGTCGGCTCGCTCTCGTCGCCCGGCCACCGTGGACAGGCCCTCGTCACACCAGGCCGGTCGATCCATCAGGTCGACCAGCGCACGCCACTGCTGGTCGTCGCGCATGGTGACCGCGATCCAGTCGTCGTCCTGGCCGGCGCACCGGTAGATGTTCTGAATCGACTCGCAGTGACCGCGGTTGCCCCGCCGGCTCAGCGTTATCCCGAACACCTCGGATTCGATCACCTGTATCGCGGTGGCGTTGAGTACCGTTTCGAGCATCGGCAGCTCGACCAACTGGCCCGATCCGGTGCGCTCGGCGAAGCTCAGCGCGGCCAGCACGGCGAATGCGGCGTGCACGCCGGCCAGCGGATCACAGGCTCCGCGCGGCGTCACCGGCGGTGCCTCCGGCATTCCGGTCACCCAGGCCAGACCGGCGATCTGCTCCATGGTGGGGGCGAATCCGACCCGCTCACGCCACGGACCGTCCAGCCCGAACGCAGGCATCCGGGCAACGACGAGTTTGGGGTTGACCTTCAGCAGCACGTCGGCGGTGAGCCCGAACTGGTCCATCACCCGCGGTGAGAAGTTCTCGATCACCACGTCGGCGCCGGCCGCCAGCTTGGTGAACAGGCGACGACCTTCGTCGGAGCCCAAATCCAGTGTGACCGAACGCTTGTTGGTGTTCATCGCGTGGAACACCCAGCCGTACTCCCACCAGTCGTCCACATCGGTGCGCATTCCGCCCGAGTATCGAATGCCGTCGGGCCGCTGTATCGACTCCACCTTGACCACGTCGGCACCGAACCCGGCGAGTAGGTGGGTAGCGGCGGGCCCGGCCCAGAACGCGGTCAGATCGATGATGCGAACGCCCTGTAGCGGCAACCCCTGCGGCGTCGGCTCGCTTTCGGGTTCGCTTGTCTGCCAAGGCGGTTCGTCATTGGCTTCACCGGGAGCGGGGGTGCCGCGCAGCGGTGCCGGCGCGCACGCCGACATCAACCACGGCGGGCGGGGCTGGTGAAAGCCGGCGGGGTTGCGGACAAACACCCCGCGCTGCCTCACGTACTCCATATCCCGGATCGTGGAGCCGTTGCCCAACGCCGCGATCGGCAGCCGGAACAGTTGCCCGAGCTCGACGATCTCCTCGACGGTGCGTTGGGCCAGCCAGGGCCCGATCTGTTCGCGGATGAGGTCGCGGTAGTCCCACCGGCCGATCTGAAAACGCAGCTGTTCAATCTCCTCGAGCTGCGGGCACTCGACCATCGCGACAAAGTCGAGCCATTGCTGACCGGTGACCATCGTGATCCCGACGTAGCCGTCCTTGGCCGGCTCGATCGACGGCACTTCCAGGGTGCGGCGGATCGGCGGTACCCGCAGCAGCTGCGAATGCAGCCATTCGCTGCTCTGCATCGAGGTCATCGCCTCGAGCATGGACAGGTCGAGATGCTCGCCCGGGCCACCGTGCTCGACGCGGCGGCGCACGGCCAGCGCACCGAACGCGGCGAACACACCGCCCATGTACTCCCCCAGGTCGCCGCCGATCGAGATGGGAGGCCCGGCGGGGTCGCCGCGAAAGCCGGGCGAGCCCGCCCACGCTTGTAAGGTGAACTCGCTGGCAGCGCGGTCGGCGTAGGGTCCGGTCCAGCCGAAGTCGGAGATCGTGACGATGATCGCCCGCGGAGAGTCGGCCAGCAGCCGCTGCGGATCGATGCCCAGCGCCGCGGCCTGCGACCGGCCAGCGGTGACGACCACGACGTCGGCGGCGGCCAGCTCGGCACGATAGCGCTCAGAATCTTCAGCGATAGTCATGCTGCGCTTGCCTGCGTTGAGATAGCTGAAGAACGGCGAACTATCGCCATCCGGCACCGGCGAACAGGTGGCGGAGTATCGCCGCAACGAATCTCCTTGCGGTGGTTCGATTTTACGCACCTGGGCCCCGGCATCGACCAGCAGCTTCCCGCAGTAGCTGCCGGCTATCCGGTCACTGATCTCGACGACACGCAACTCGTGCAGCGGTGTCGGCCGGCCATCGGACCGCTCGCTCACACTTGCACCCGCCCTCCCGATCGACACGCGATCGCAAGACGCTATTTATACCATTACTGCTAAAATAGCTAAGCCTGTCGACTACGTGAGCCAGCTGCCGCGTGCTCTCTTCTGTTCGTTGCGAGGATTGGATGACCGCCCTGGGAATTGGCCCCGACGCCCGTCGCCGATTGTCGGCGCCGAGGATCGCCGAAATCGTAGCCGACGAGTTGCGCCGCCAGATCATCGACGGCGAGCTTGCCGACGGCGATCTGCTGCCTCGCCAGGAGGTGCTCGTCGAACAGTTCAACGTCAGTTTGGTCTCCCTGCGGGAAGCGCTGCGGATCCTGGAAACCGAGGGGCTGGTCTCGGTCCGGCGGGGTAACCGTGGCGGCGCCGTCGTGCACGCGCCGGCGAAGACCAGCGCGGCCTACATGCTCGGTCTGCTACTGCAAAGCGAGTCCGTTGCAGTCGCCGACCTGGGCATGGCGTTGCAGGAACTCGAGCCGGCCTGCGCCGCACTCGCGGCCCAGCGGCCCGACCGGGCGGACACCTTGGTGCCAGAACTCAAGCAGGTCAACGATTCGATGGCCGAGCATCTCGACGACGGTCGGCTGTTCACCGAAATCGGCCGTCAATTTCACGATCTCATTGTCCGCGGCTGCGGAAACCACACCATCATCGCGGTCGTCGGCAGCTTGGAGACGCTGTGGACCAGCCACGAACGACAGTGGGCAGACGAGAGCGCGGCACGTGGCACCTACCCCTCGTTGGCCAAGCGCCGCGCGGTGCTCAGCACGCATATCAAGCTGACCGAGACCATCGCGGAGGGTGACGTCGACCGGGCTCGTCGCATCGCGGGTCGCCATCTAGCCGACACGCAGACCTATGTGCTGTCCGGTCGGCCCGATCAACGGATCTATGCGCTTTCGCCGCAGGCATTGTCGCGCCCGCGGGATATCCGGCACCCTTGAAGCCCTTGAGAACCGCATTGGTCACCGGCGGCAGCGGCGGGATCGGAAAGGGATGCGGCCGCAAGCTGTGTGAGCTGGGTTACGACGTGGTGCTGGCAGCACGACGCGAAGGCCCATTGCGTGCGGCTGCCGAGGAGATCGGTGCGCGCCACATCGTGGCCGATGCATCCGATCCGGACGGATTTTCCGCTGCGATGAGCACATTACAGACGATCGACCTCGTCGTTCATGCGGCCGGCATGCTGGGCGGAACCTATGCGCGCAAGCAGACATTCGAGCAGTGGCAGGCCATTATGTCGGCCAACCTGGATTCGTGTTTCGTGGTGACCGCCGCCGTGCTGCCGCGGATGCGCGCGGGCTCGCGGCTGGTCTTCATCTCGTCGTCGGCGGCACACGAGCCGATGCCTGCCCGGACCGCCTACTCCGCATCGAAAGCCGGCATGAACGCCTTCGCCCGGGCCTTGGCGCTCGAAGTCGACCGTGACGGCATCAGCGTCCACATCGTCACGCCCGGCCCGGTGGAAACCGAGATGCTGCAGGACGTTCCCTTCGAGATGTACGCAATTCAGGTGTCCGACGTCGCCGAAGCGGTCGCCTGGCTGGACACCGTCGACCCGTCGGTCGATCTACCGGAGATCCGTCTCAGCGCGGTGCAGCGGGGCCCCTTCGCCCGACCGCCGATTATGCCCACCGAAGCTCGCCGCCGGCGCGCCGCCCGGCGAGGTTGACGGTTACACCGAGGGGAACGCCTTGATCACCGATTCACCGAACTCATGCAGGGAGTCCGGGATGGCGAAATCGGCAAACCACACATAGAACCGCTCGACCCGCTGGGCGGCCAGGCCGGCGAAATGGCCGATCAGCTCGTCGGCATAGCCGCAGACCAGCCCTGACCCCAGGTTGCCGAATCGGCGGCTGCTCATTTCGCGCACGGTGCCCGGATCGCTACCCGAGCGGACAAAGCCCACCATCTGCTGGACCGACAGCCGGGCCGTTCCCGCTGCCGGAGCCAGCTTGGGCAACTTATCAATGTGGTTCGCCGGCAGATTCCACCAATCCGCGTATCTACGAACGAGTTCCATCATCCGGCGCCCGGTGCCGCCCAGGACCAGCGGTATCGGATGGGACCTTCGTGGAGCCTGCGGAGCTATGCCGGCCCGCCCGTCGTCGCCCCAGTACTGCCTGATCAGATCGAGGTGGCGCTCGAGTTGCTCGACCCTGGCTACCGGATCCTGCTGACCGACATCGAATCTGGTGAACTCAGCGGGCCACGATCCCGCACCGAGACCGAGCTCGAATCTGCCGTCCGACGCGTCCGACAAGGTGACGGCTTGTTTGGCGAGCACGGCAGGGTGTCGAAAAGCGTCACAAAGAACCAGGTGGCCGATCCGCAGCCGCTCCGTCTTGGCCGCCACCCAGGTGGCTATGCCCATTGCCTCCCAGATGTTTTCATCGGGCAGCCCGGGCGCCTCGAGGTGATCGATGAACGCCATTCCGTCGAAGCCACTGGCCTCGGCATGGCGCGCCCGCTCCGCGATGTCGGCCGCCGACAACCGCACCTGTGGAAGGAACAGATACCACTCGACCATGCGACCACCTATGCGTGTGTTCCCATGCGATTGCAACAGCGTCGCTAGTTTACTATTTTTATTATGTTAGGGGTCTTATGGATGTCGGACTGAACGCGGAGCAGCTGTCACTGCGCGACGCCGTGCGCGACATCCTGCGCACCGAGTGTCCCCCCGACGCCGCCCGCCAGGCGATGACGGATCCGGAGCGCTGGCGCGCGCTGTGGAAGACGGTCGTCGACCTCGGCTGGACGGAACTTGCGGCGCCCGACGCCAGCGACTACGGACCCGTCGAGCTGGCAGTGGTTCTCGAGGAATGCGGCGCTGCCATCGCGCCGATCCCGTTGCTGAGCAGCGTCGGTCTGGCCGCGGGCGCTTTGCGTGCCAGTGGCCTCAGCTCAGTGCTCACCGACATTGCCGGCGGCGTCGTCGCCACCCTGGCGGTCCACTCCCCCGGATCTCGACTACCCGGGGCACCGATGACGCTGCGCCAGGGACGTCTGCGAGGACGGGCGGTCGCGGTCCCCAACCTGTCTCGCGCCGAATTGATCGTCACGCTGGCCACCTCCGACAGTGACCCAAAAGGCGTCGTGGCAGCGGTCGCACGCTGTGGCGACGGAGTGACCCTGGTGCCGGCAGGCGAGTCCACCGATCCCGCACAACCGCTGGCCGACGTCGAGATCGACGCCGAGCCATTGGCCACCCGCGAGATCGACAGCATCGAATCGGCGTTGACGGCACCGTTGGTAGCCGCTGCCGCCGACCTGGTCGGCGTGGCGAGCGCCGCCTTGCACCGCTCCGTCGAGCACGCGAAGTCCCGTCGCCAGTTCGGCACGCCGATCGGCGCATTCCAGGGGATCAAGCACGCACTGGCCGACAACTACGTCAGCCTGGAGCGCGCCCGCAGTCTCACCTACGCGGCGGCTGCCCGGCTAGCCGATGCGAACAGCGCACCCGCGGATGCCTGGACCGCCGCGGCGCTGGCCAAAGCGGCGGCCGGCGACGCTGCGGCCAATTGTGCGCGCACCGCGGTCCAGGTGCACGGCGCCCTCGGGCAGACCTGGGAGCACGACATCCATCTCTACGTCCGGCACGCCTGGCAGGGTGCGGCGATGCTGGGAGACAGTCGCGCGCTCTACCACGAGGTGGGCCGCCGTTTCGCGGGAGGCGCCGCGTGACGGTAAACACACAAAGCCGTGTGGTCGCCGAGTTCGCCGATTGGTTGGCGGCGTTTCTGCCGAAGGACTACTACGAGAAGTATCGCCAGTACCGCTGGGACCTGACGCTGCGGCGTGACTACCAGCGGGCCGCCTTCGAGGCCGGATGGATACAGCCGACCTGGCCGCGCGAGCACGGCGGACGATCGCTGGGCTTGCGCGACGCAATGGAAGTCCGGCTCGAGGCGGCAATGCGGTCCGCGCCGAAGCTGCCCAACATCGCCGGTCCCAACGTCGCCGCACCCGGCATCCGTCAGTTCGGCACACCCGCCCAGATCGACCGCCTGCTGGTTCCCCTGCTGCGCGGCGACGAATGGTGGGCGCTGGGCATGTCCGAGCCGGAAGCCGGATCGGATTTCGCCGGCCTGCGCACCCGCGCCGAGCGCGACGGAGACGTATTCCGGGTCAACGGTCACAAGATCTGGACCACTCAGGCCCACGAGTCGCGGTGGTGCACCCTGTATGCCCGCACCGATCCGGCGGCGCCGAAACACCGCGGGATTTCCTGCCTTATCCTCGACCTGCATTCGCCCGGCGTGAGGATCGAGCCCATCCGGATGGCGTCGATCTCCGACGAGACGTTCTGCGAGGTCTTCCTCGACGACGTCGAGGTGCCGGCGGAAAACCTGCTGGGGCCGCTCAATGGCGGGTGGAACGTCGCGTTGTCGTCGCTGCACCATGAACGCCAGATGATCTGGATCATGAACTGGGTCGAAATCAAGCGCGGTCTCGACTCGGTACGCACGGCGCGTCCAAGCGACGATATTTGCACCGAGCTCGGCTCGCTGCTCGCCGATGCCGAGGCGCTGCGGGCCACCGGATACCGCGCCCTGGGCAATGAACTGGCCGGACGGCCCAGCCCGGAAGCCGACATCCTGAAGCTGCTCGGATCGGTTACCTTGCAACGGGTTTGGGAACTCGCCGCCGTCGCCGAAGGACCGCATTCGGCCGGCGACCCGGATCTGCTCTTCGAACGCCAGGACGCGCTGGCCGCGACCATCTACGGCGGAACATCGGAGGTCCAGCGCAACATCATCGCCGAGCGGCTGCTCGGGCTGCCGAAGGGATGACGACGATGGATTACGACCTCGGCGACGACGCCGGACAACTGCGAAACCACTTGCGCGAGCTGATATCCAATCACATCCCCGCCGACTTCCTCGGCGCCTGCACCGACGATCCGCAAGACCTGGCCACCACCGAGACGTTCTGCAAGCTGCTGGCCGCCGAGGGGCTGCTGGCGCTGGCCTGGCCGAAAGAGCATGGCGGCGGCGGTGGTTCGATCTGGCAGCAGACGGTGCTGCGCGAGGAAATGTGGGCCCAACACGAGCCTCGCGGTCCGCAGTACATGGGAATCAACTGGGTCGGTCCGGCACTGATGCGCTACGGGACGGCCGAACAGAAGGCCAAGCATCTGGCGGCCATCGCATCCGGCGACGTGATCTGGTGCCAGGGATTTTCCGAGCCGGAGGCCGGAACCGATCTCGCGTCGTTGCGCACCCGCGCCGTGCCCGACGGCGACGGTTGGCGTATCACCGGCCAGAAGGTGTGGACGTCGTATGCGCAGATGGCGTCCTGGTGCGTGCTGGCGGCGTGCACCGATCCTGACGCCCCAAAGCCCAAGCGGCTCACGCTTTTTCTGATTCCGATGGACCGGCCCGGCTTCACCGTCCGGCCGATCCCGTCGATGCTGGGACCCCATCACCTCAACGAGATGTTCTTGGACGACGTGCAGGCGTTCCCCGGTGATGTCCTCGGCGAGGTCGGGCGACGGCTGGCGGGTGATGCGAGAAGCGCTGGCATTCGAGCGCGTCGGCATCGCACGGTACGCACGATGCGAATCGCTGCTCGACCGGATGCGCACCCAGCTCGGCGACGACTGGGACGAGCTGCCCGAATCGATTCGCGCCCGCTGGGTTCGGGCGCTGGTCGACCTGCGGGTCGCCAGACTGCTGGCCTATCGCGCCGTGTCGCTGCAGGACGACCCGTCGGCGGGGCGGCGGCCAGCGCCGCCCGCATCGCCACCACCACCTGCGATCAGCAGGTCGCCGAGCTGCTATTCGACGTGCTGGGTCCGACCGCGCTGGACAGCGGTGCGTCGGCGGCGCTGCACGGGGCGATCGAAGACCATTGGCGCTACGCACAGGCGGCCACCGTGGCATCGGGCACCATCGAGGTGCAGAGAATGCTGGTGGCACGAGACGTCTTGGGAGAACATCGGTGAAAACCGCACTGCCACAAGATATCAGCGACTTCGCTGCCGTCGCCGCCAAGCGGCTCGCCCGGTTGGGCGGGCCACCGGCGGCGCTGCGCGCCGAGACCGACGACGGCATTCGGGACGCGGCGCGCACGGCCCTGAACGAGGTCGGCGCGTTCGAGCTCGATGTCCGGTCGGCGTCCGATGACTTGCTGGCCGCCGCGGTGCTGTGCCAGGCCGCCGGCGCGACCGCTCTGCCCTATCCCCTCGTCGAAGAGCTGCTGGCGATCGACGGCGCCCGACTGGCCCTGGTCAATCCCGAGGCGCCGCGCATCGACCATGGCGATCTGCCCGGTGACTGGATCGCCGCCGACCTGGACGGCACCCGGTACCACCCGCAACCGGCGTCGCGGACGAACGCCAAATTGGGGCCGTTTCTGGTGCCGGCGTCGCTAAGCGCACCCGACGGAACCGTCCCGGCCGCCGACGTTAACCTTCATCTCGTGCTGGGATCATGGCGGATTCTGGGGGCGATGCAGCAGTCGCTGCAGATCGTCACCGAACATGTGCGCGCCCGGATTCAGTTCGGCAAGCCGCTGGCGGACTTCCAGGCCGTCAGGTTCGCCGTCGCGGATGCCGCTGTCGCGGTGCGCGGACTTCACGAACTCGCGAAGTACACCATCTGCCGACCGGAATCGCTACCAGTGCAAGTACGTTCGGCCGACGCACTCATGCTTCGGTTCAAGGCCGCCGACACCGCCCGGCAGGTGCTGCGCACCTCCCACCAGTTGCTCGGCGCCCTGGGCTTTTGCGATGAGTCCGACGTCAGCGTGCTCGACCGGCACACCCAACCGCTGATCCGGTTGCCGCTGGGCGCCGAGGCACTCGGCGCTGCGCCTGATACCCGACGTCCGCGACGGCTACCTGGAGACACTGTTCAGTGGGCCGGTATCGGCATGAGCACCGAACCCATCGCGTCCGGAGTGACCCCCAATCCGCTAGACGAAGGAATCCCGTTCGGGACCAAACTTCAAGAGCTCGCCGAACAACGGCGCGACGAGACGGCCGTGACCATTGTCGCGCTCGACGGCACCGCGCAGTCGCTGACCTTCGGTGAACTCGACGCCCGCGCCAACCAGTGGGGGCGGGCACTGGCCGCCAGCGGCGCTGAAACGGGTTCCCTTGTCGCACTTGCAATCCCGAATTCGCAGCACCTGGTGCTGGCCACGCTGGGGTGCTGGAAGATCGGCGCGGTTCCCATTCCCATGCATTGGGATCTGCCCGAATGGGAGCGAAACCGGGTGCGCGCGGTGATCGACCCCGCCGTGGTCGTCGACGAAAAGAGCCGGTGGGAGCTGGATGCGCGCGCGGCCGGCGAGTCCGACAGCCCGCTGCCCACAGCCGTTTCCCCCACCGCCAACGGAATCTGCAGCAGCGGTTCAACCGGCGTGCCCAAAGTGATCCTCAACTTGGCGCCGTCGCTCTGGACGCCTCAGCACGGCGAACCGTTCTTGTCGAACTGGACACCGGTGGCCCAGCCGCAGACCATCATGGTGCCCGCGCCGATGTATCACACCAACGGCTTCGCCACCTTCCTCTTCCTGCTGGCCGGCGACCATCTGGTGATGCTCGAAAAGTTCGACGCGGCACTGGTTTTGGACGTGATCGAGCGGTTTCGGATCACCAACTTCACGGCCACGCCCACGATGCTGGCGCGCATCGCGGCCCGGCCCGACGTCCGGCAGCGAGACTTGTCCAGCATCGTCTTCATCCTGCAGGGCGCCGCCGTGATGCCGCCGTCGCTAATGCACACCTGGTTCGAGCTGCTGAGCCCCGAGCAGATCGTGACGGCCTACGGCATGACCGAGAATCTCGGGCTCACCGCGTTGCGCGGCGACGAGTGGCTTGCTCATCCCGGGCAGCGTCGGCCGCGGTTTCCGGGACACCGAGATCCGGATTCTGGATGCCGAGAAACAACCGCTGGGCCCCGGTGAACACGGCGACATCTACCTGCGCGCGCCGATGAGCGCGGGATACCGCTACCTGGGCGGGGCGCCGCCGCTGCCGTCGACCGACGACGGGTTCCGTTCCGCCGGCGACATCGGCTACCTGGACGAGGACGGCTACCTCTACATCGTCGACCGCCGCGTCGACATGATCATCACCGGCGGCGCAAATGTCTTTCCGGCCGAGGTTGAGTCCGCGCTCGCCGGCCATCCCGAGCATCGCCGATGTCGTGGTCATCGGGCTCTCCGACCCGCAGTGGGGACGCCGGGTGCATGCAGTGGTGCAACTCGCCGACATAGATGGCGGCACACCGCTGACAGAACAGCAGGTGATCGAGTACGCGAAGAGCCGGCTGGCCCCCTATAAGGCCCCCAAGACCGTCGAGTTCGTTGACGCGATTCCCCGCACTGCGGCAACCAAGGTCAATCGGTCGGCGATGATCGCAGCCCGGGGCGGGTAAGCGCTGGGGCGCTGGCGCCACTGGCCATCCATGAATATCGGGCCGAAAGCCATCGGCCGCGGCTGCCGCGACCATCAATCGCCGGGCCGCTTTATCACCATCAGTGTCACTGGACGCTGCTAGTGTCGAATATATGTTCGAACAGTTGCCGCAAGATGCCGCCAGCCCGCGTGCGCTGATTGATCGGATGTGCGCCGCCTGGCGCGCGGAAGCCCGATCGGCTGCTGATCGCCTGGATGCGATTGGGGAGTTGTTCGAGTTGCGCCGGGCGGAATTCGGGGAGCATGCAGATTGGGCGGTAGATACCTGGGCGGCGGTAAGCGCCGAGGTCGCGGCCGCGTTTCAGACCAGTCTGGCGATGGCGGGCAGCTACCTGCGCTACGCGTTGGCGATGCGCGAGCGGCTACCGCGGGTAGCCGCGGTGTTTAGGGCCGGCGACATTGACTATCGGCTGTTTCAGACCATCGTGTATCGCACCGACCTGATCACCGATCCCGCGGTGCTGGCCCGGGTGGATGCCGAGCTGGCGCTGCGCGCGCCGCGGTGGCCATCGATGACGCGCGGCAAGCTGGCCGGCGAGGTCGACCGAATCGTGGCCAGGGCCGATCGGGATGCGGTGCGCCGCCACGCCGAGGCCATCAGTGACCGGCAAGTCTCGATCTGGGAGTCCGACGCCGGGATGGCCGAGGTGTACGGCAAGCTCTTCGCCACCGATGCCGAGGCGCTGGATCAGCGGTTGGATGCGCTGGCCGCCACGGTGTGTGCGGATGACCCGCGCAGCCGCGAGCAGCGCCGCGCCGACGCGCTGGGCGCGCTGGCCGCCGGAGCCGACCGGCTGGGCTGCCAGTGCGCGGCCGCCGACTGTGCGGCCGGTGCGCGTCGCGCGAGCCCGGTGGTCATTCATGTGGTGGCCGAGCAAGCCACGCTGCAGCGTCGCAGCGCCACACCGGCATCGGTGCTGGGCGCAGACGGGCTCATCCCGGCCCAGATGGTGGCCGAATTGGCGAAGAACAGCAGGCTGCGGCCGTTGATCGCGCCGGTCGGCGCCGAACCCCACTACACCCCGTCGGCCAACCTGGCGGCGTTCGTGCGGGCGCGCGATCTGACCTGCCGGGCGCCGGGCTGCGACCGCCCGGCCACCGAATGCGATCTCGACCACACCATCGCGTTCGGCGACGGCGGGGCCACCCACCCGTCGAACGTGAAATGCCTTTGCCGCCTTCATCATTTGATGAAGACATTCTGGGGCTGGCAAGACCGACAGCTACCAGACGGAACTGTGATCTGGGCGCTGCCCTCCGGGCATGTCTACGTCACCACCCCGGGCAGTGCGCTGTTGTTCCCCACCCTATGCGCCCCCACCGGCGACCTGCCCGCCGTCGAACTCGCCCTTGCCGACCGCTGCGGCGACAAAACCGCGATGATGCCGCTGCGCACCACCACCCGCGCACAAAACCGAGCCCACCGCATCGCAGCCGAACGCCACCACAACCACCGGATCCGGGCGGAGCGCATCTCCGAACAACGACAACGCGACGAAATCCGCGTCACCGCAAACGACCAGCCGCCGCCGTTTTGACACAAGTGCCGGATCGGCTATCAAGGACGGCCAGCGACATTCGGTCCGCCGATATCGCTGGCAAGGTACGGTAACCTCGTTCTCAAAGGTGATCGGAGCGTAACCGAGGAGGCGCGATGCCCACGGCCGGCCCGAGCAATGAAGCCAGCGATGAAGCTGAAGTAACGCGCGGCGACCGCTTCATCAAGACCGCCGTTGCAATACTGGGCGAAACCGGACGCACCGACTTCACCGTGCAGGAAGTCGTCGCACGCTCCAAAACCTCGCTGCGGGCCTTCTACCAGCATTTCAGCACCAAGGACGAACTGCTGCTCGCGCTGTTCGACAGGACCATCGCGCAATCGGCGCAGACCTGGCGCACCGAGACCACCGGGCTGGATAGCACCGCCGCACTGAAGTTGGTGATCGACCGCGTCAGCCAACAGCCGGAATCAAGCACCCAGGACAGCCTCAATCGGGCACTGAGTCTCTACAACCAGCATCTGGCCGAGACCCGTCCCCGCGAATACGCGCGTGTGCTCTCCCCCTTGCATCGACTGATTCGCGACATCGTGGGGCAAGGCATCACCGAGGGAGTCTTTAACCCGGGACTCGATGTCGGGGCTGCAGCGGCGATCGTCATGCAGACGATTGTGGGTGCGCAGCGCTTGCACTGGCTGGGCACCGAATTGAACGGAACACCGATTGACGCCGGCCAGCTGTATGACTTCTGCAGTCACGCTCTCGGCATCCGGGACACCGACGACGAGTCGGCCGCGCCCTCGCTGGCCGAACTGTTCGCCCAAATCGGAATGCGCCCGACCACTGCCCGCGACGGCGAGTTCGCGATGACGATGTCGGTCAGCCCGCAGGTGGTCAACACCTCCGGCGCGCTTCAGGGCGGCCTGATCGCCACGCTCGCCGACGTGGCGGGAGGACAGCTCGGGCTGGATTATCTGCAGCCAGGCACCGCCATGACGACCGCCGACATCTTCGTCCGCTACCTGCGGCCGATCAGGCAGGGGTCGGCACTCGCAGTGCCCCGGGTACTGCGGGCCGGCCGGCGATCGATTGTCATGCAGATCGACATATTGGGCGATGGCGACGGCGAACTCGCCGCGACGGCGACCGTGAACTTCGCCCTCATCAACCTTCCCGACACCACCGCGAGCGGGTAGCGATACCCGCGCGCGGCAGCCCATGTACACCTTGCCGCGCAGAAGTGGTAACGTCATTACCACCTACAGAGAACCCAAAACTTCCGCAAGGAGATCGCCATGCCATCTCGCGAGCTTTCCTTTCCCGTCTTCGACGCCGACAACCACATGTACGAGCCGCAGGAGGCGCTGACCAAGTTCCTCCCGGACAAGCGCAAGAACGTCATCGATTACGTGCAGGTCCGCGGTCGCACCAAGATCGTGGTGCGCGGCCACATCAGCGACTACATCCCCAACCCGACGTTCGAAGTGGTGGCCCGGCCGGGTGCCCAGGAGGAGTACTTCCGAACCGGCGCGGGCGGCAAGAGCTACCGCGAGATCCTGGGTGAACCGATGAAGGCCATTCCTGCCTTCCGCGAGCCGGGCCCCCGCCTGGAGGTCATGGACGAGCTCGGCATCGACTACGCCCTCATGTTCCCGACGCTGGCCAGCCTGGTCGAAGAGCGCATGAAAGACGACCCGGAGATGACCCACGACGTCATCCACGCGCTCAACCAATGGATGTACGAGACCTGGTCGTTCAACTACAAGGACCGCATCTTCGCCACCCCGGTGATCACCCTGCCCATCGTCGAGCGCGCGCTCGAAGAGCTGGAGTGGTGCCTGGAGCGCGGCGCCCGCACCGTACTGGTCCGTCCCGCGCCCGTGCCCGGTTACCGCGGCAGCCGGTCGTTCGGCCTCGAGGAGTTCGACCCGTTCTGGCAGGCCTGCATCAAGGCCGAGATCCCGGTCTCGATGCACGCCTCGGACAGCGGGTACTCCGAGTTTATGAACGTGTGGGAGCCCGGCGACGAATTCCTGCCGTTCAAGCCGACCGCCTTCCGGAGCCTGGCGATGGGCCATCGCCCGATCGAAGATGCGATGGGGGCGTTGGTCTGCCACGGCGCGCTGTCGCGCAACCCCGAATTGCGCATCCTGTCCATCGAAAACGGCGCCGACTGGGTGCCGCACCTGTTCAAAGGACTCAAGGGCGTCTACAAAAAGATGCCGAACGCGTTCAGCGAAGACCCGATCGAGGCGTTCAAGCGGTGCGTGTACGTCAGCCCGTTCTGGGAGGACCGGTTCACCGAGATCGTCAACATGGTGGGCACCGACCGGGTGGTCTTCGGATCCGACTGGCCACACCCCGAAGGCCTGAAGGATCCCATCTCCTTCGTCGACGAGCTTTCCGGTTTCGACCAGGAGGACGTCGAGAAGATCATGGGCGGCAACATGATGAAGGTGATGAAGATTTCCGAGCCTGTCTCGAAGAAGCCAGTCTCAGCCTGATCGGCATTCGGGGGCAAAAGAACGCTGGATTCGGGCGGTTTCCGGCTGCTCGATCTCGCACGCCCCGCACAGTCGACCCATAGACGCACGCGCCCGTCTTGCTATACAAAAGAAACTCGCAACAGCCGAAGGTCTGTCTACAGACACGCAGGACGGGCATCCAATCGCGGCCTCGCCGAGGCGGCCGAGTAGGAGTGCGCACGATGAACCTGGCTCCCGCGGAGTCATTTCTCACCCAACCGGGCCCATTCGTTTTCGACGTCAACGGGCTTGATTTCATGGGCTGCGCAGCGTTCGCCGTCCTGGCCGCCGAAGCGGAGCGGTGCCGCCGGCGTGGCGTCGAACTACGCCTGGTGAGCTGCAACGCTGGCGTCGCCCGGGCCATCGAAGCTTGATGGACTCCGCGCTGTCGACAGCCGTGGCTTAAGTCCCCCCGCCTTCAGCGAGGAAGCTCGCGGGCTGTGAGCAAACTGCTGCAATGGGCACCTGACACCCATCGATAATCTGATTACCGGCGTGTGACTAATAAGTCGGCGCACTTGATCTGTTTTTGTGACTCGGTCCGCAGAAGGGTCCGAAGGAGGCTGCGTAGGAGGGACGGCCATATGGTGGCCGAAAAGGACTGGGACAAACGTGTGGGTGCGGCCGACGACGTTCGCCGCATCTTCGAGAACGTGCCCGCGATGCTGGTCGGCCTGGAGGGGCCCGAGCATCGGTTCGTCGCGGTCAACGCGGCTTACCGCGCATTCACTCCGATGTTTGATCCTGTGGGAATGCTGGCACGGGAGGTCTATCCCGAGCTGGAGAGCCAGCAGATTTACCAGATGTTCGACCGGGTGTATCAAACCGGCGAACCACAATCCGGGACAGAATGGCGGCTGCAAGCTGACTATGACGGTTCGGGAGTCGAGGAACGGTTCTTCGACTTTGTCGTCACACCGCGCCGCCGGGAGGACGGATCGATCGAGGGCGTGCAGATCATCTTCGACGACGTCACAAACCGGGTGCGAGCACGGCTGGCCGCCGAGGCGCGCATGGAGGAGCTGTCCGAGCAGTACCGTAACGTCCGCGATTCAGCCATCGTTATGCAGCAGGCGTTGCTGGCCCCATCGGTGCCCGTCGTTCCCGGCGCCGACATCACTGCGGAATACCTCGTCGCCGCGGAGGACACCGCGGCCGGTGGCGACTGGTTCGATGCGATCGCCCTCGGGGACCGGCTGGTTCTTATCGTCGGCGACGTGGTCGGCCACGGTGTGGAAGCCGCGGCGGTGATGTCGCAGTTGCGTACCGCCGTGCGGATGCAGATCTTGGCGCGGCGCACGATCGGCGAGGCACTCGAGGCGGTGGACCGCTTCCACGAACATGTGCCCGGATCGAAGTCGGCCACCTTGTGCGTCGGCTCGCTCGACTTCGCCACGGGCGAATTCCAGTACTGCACCGCGGGACACCCGCCGCCGTTGCTGGTAGGCGCCGACGCGAACGCGCGGTACCTGGAACCGTCCGGCGCGGGTCCGCTCGGCGGCGGCATCGGATTTCCGGTGCGCACCGAAGTCGTCAACATTGGCGACTCGATCCTGCTCTATTCCGACGGCCTGATCGAACGTCCCGGCCGGCCGCTGGGCGCCAGCACCGCAGAATTCGCCGACTTGGCCGCCAACATCGCCGGCCACGGGGGCTTCGTCATCGATGCCCCAGTGCGGCCCATCGACCGCATCTGTTCGGAGACACTGGAATTGCTGCTCCGGTCGACGGGCTACAACGACGACGTCACATTGCTTGGCGGCGCAACGGCGCACACCGCCGCCGCCGCTGCACATGACGGTGGATGCGGCGATCCACGCCGCACGCGCGGTTCGCGCCCGGCTTCGTGACTGGCTGTCGGAGATCGGCGCCGACTCCGACGACATCTCCGACGTTGTGCACGCAATCTCGGAGTTCGTCGAGAACGCGGTCGAGCACGGTTACGCCACCGAGGTTTCCGACGGTGTTGTCGTCGAGGCGTCGCTGGCCGGCGATGGCAACCTGCACGTGTCGGTGATCGACCGCGGGCAGTGGAAGGATTATCGCGAAGGCGAGCAGGGCCGCGGGCGCGGACTTGCAATGGCCGAAGCCTTGGTGTCGCAAGTGCAGATCACACACGATGCCGGTGGGACGACTGCCAGTGTGACGCACCGACTGTCGCGACCGGCAAACTTCGTCACCGACACGATGGTCAGCCCGGTCAACCTACCAGCGGGCAATCAATTCCGAATTCGTCTGCCTGGTCGGCGACGCGGGCCGCATCGTCGTCAGCGGCGACGTCGACGCCAACACCGCGTCCACTCTTGGACCGCCAGATCGCAGTCGAAAGCCGTTCCGGCATCGCACCTTTGACGATCGATCTCAGCGGGGTTACCCACCTCGGATCGGCGGGCGTCAGCGTGCTGGCCGCCGCCCGCGACCGAGCGCGCCGACAGGGCGGTGACTGTGTACTGGTGGCCCCGCCCGGAAGCCCGGCGCACCACGTCTTGTCGCTGGTCCAGATACCAGTTGTCAGCAACGACCCCGAGAACGTCTTCGTCGAAGAGTAGGCCGGGTCAGATCGCGATCAGCGTGTTTGGCCGTGCCGCACCTGGTTGAACGGCACCCCGCGGTCGGCGGCGTATTCCCGTGGGAAGCCCAGCACCCGCTCACCGATGACGTTGCGGGCCATCTCCGTGGTACCGCCGCCGATGGCGACATTCTGCCGCGACAGGTATCGCAGCCCGGTCTCCAGGCCTTCGCCGATTTCCCCTACGACGCCGGCAGCCCCCGCAATCGCCAGCGCTGTGTCCATATCCAGGGTCACGGTCTCGGAGTGGAAGAGCCTGATGAGCGTTCCGGCGGCCGGGGGCAGTACGCCGTCTCTGACATTGCGGTACACGTGATCGATCAGCTGCTCGGCTACCGCGCGGTGCACCAGCACCCGGCCGGCCATCTCGCGCAAGCGTTCGTTGTCGGCTTGGCCGGTCTTCTCCGCAAGGCTCACGTAGTCAACCGGATTCGCAGTGCCGCCCTCGCTGCCGCTGCCGCTGGCGAACTCCGAGCCCTGCCCAACTGCCCGGCGTTCGTGATAAAGCTGCCGGGAAGCCACCGCCCAGCCGCCGTTGACCTCGCCGACGACGGCATCGTCGCCGACGTCCACGCCGTCGAGGAACTCCTCGCAGAATTCGGTGGAACCGCTCAGCATTGTGATGCGGCGCAACGTGATTCCCGGATGATCGATCGGCACCAAGAACATTGTCAGGCCTTCGTGCTTGGGCACATCCCAGTCAGTGCGGGCCAGACACAGTCCGTAGTCGGCAGCGAACGCGCCGGTGCTCCAGGTCTTGGCACCGTTGATCACCCACCGGTCACCATGGCGTTCGGCCCGCGTGATGACACCGGCCAGATCCGACCCGCCGCTGGGTTCGGACAGCAGCTGCACTAGGACCTCGTCGCCGCGCAGGGCGGCGGCGATGTGCTGCTTCTTCTGGTCTTCACTGCCGGTGTCGAGCAGCGTCGCGCAGCAGATGGTGAACGTCGGAGTGTTGAGGATCAACGGCATCTCGTAGTTGAGGGATTCCTCGTCGAATGCCTTCTGGTAATCGTAATCCAGACCCAGGCCACCGTATTCGCGGGGAAAGCAGATACCGGCGAATCCGCCTTCGTAGAGCCGCTTTTGCAGTTCTCGGGCCCGTTTCCAGGAGCGTTCGTCGTCGCGCGGAGCGGGCGGCGGGGACTCGGGGTTGATGGCAGGCATGTTGTCCGCCAACCACACTCTGGCCCGGGCGGCGAACTCTGCAACGGATTCGGTCGGCGCCATCTGTTCTTGAGTCATTTCGCCGAACGGCCTGCCTTCTCCGACTCATACACGCGTAAGTTGTGTTCTTCCGGCGTGCCGAACATGGAGCGGTACAACGTAACCCGCCTCAGGTATAGGTGCAGGTCGTGCTCCCAAGTGACGCCGATGCCGCCGTGCATCTGCACGCAAGCCTGAACGATCCGGCCGGCCATCTCGCCGACGTAGGACTTGGCGATGCTGGCCGACAAGCCCGCCGCGGGTGCGCGGGCGGAAACGTCGGCGACCGCCGCGGCCGTGGTGGCACGGCAGGCTTCTAGCCACAGCTTCATATCGGCGAACCCATGTTTGAGCGCTTGGTACGACGCCAGCGGGCGACCGAAGGTGTGCCGGTCCAGCGCCCACTGGACGGTGAAGTCAAACACTGTTTGCAGGATGCCGACCACCTCGGCGCACTGCAGCACTTGGGCGATCTGGCTCTGCCGATCGATCAGCGCGGCGGTCTCGGCGGCGCTGCCGACGGCCGCGGACCGTTCCACCACGACACCGTCGAAATGCACCCGCGCGTATTGCTTGACCAGGTCGACTGACTGCTGGGGCACAATCCGGACGCCCGGCGCGTCCGTCGGGACCAGAAACTGGCGAATCTCGTCGCCACATCGCGCCACCACCAGCAGCACGCCACTCTGCGCGCCGGCCTCGACACGGTCCTTGGTGCCGTCGATGCGGTAGCCGGAGTCGGTCTGGGTGGCCGCCACCAACGGATCCAGCGGTGCCCAGCCCCGACCCGGCTCAGAAACTGCCCACGACGCCACCGTTTCACCCGACATCAGCGACTCGATAGTGGCAGCGTGCGCTTGCCAATCGGCGCATTCGACGAGTGCCGCAAGCACGATGCTGACCGGATACAGCGGTCCGGGTGCCACCGTTTTGCCGAGTTGTTCGGCGACCATGGCCAGATCCGCGACGCCGCTGCCCGAGACGCTGCCGCCGCCTAAATCCTCCGGAACGAGCAGACCCGTCCACCCGAGCTCAGCGGCGCGCCGCCACCATGCCGGATCAAAGGACACACCCGCGGCATGCAACTCCCGAACGCGACGCAGCGGTGCTTCTTTTTGCAGAAAGGCTTCGGTTGTCGAGGCAAAGAGTATCTTTTCCGGAGAGTCGACAGCGGTCATGATGCCAGCAGGACCTTCCTTAGGATTCGATCGCCGCTGCGAAGGATGCAGGGCAGAAAGTTTGGGTGGGTGATCATCCGCCTGATCGGTTCTCGTCGGAGTTCGCTGGCGACTCTGATGTTAGCAATGAGCAATACAGTAAGAGATACCGGAGTTCAGTCGATAATGACGTTGGCGAGCGGTCACGAGGCAGAGGCCGACTCCCCCGCGCGGAGCAAACGGCCGCGACTTGGCCTGCCGCGCATGCTGGCGCTCAGCAGCGCGCTGGTGCACATGGCCAGGGTCAACGGCAACTGGGTGATCACCAAGTTCACCCCGGCCTAGACGTTCACCCACTACATAGCGAACACACGGCGCAGCGACTGCGCGTGCAGGGCCCGGTTTTCTTCGGAGACAACCCAATCCGGAACCAACGAGTCGAAGCCGTTGAATGTCGCTGCGATAACGTGTAATTCGGTGTGGACATAGGCATGCAGGAGCCGGTTGGCATAGGCGATGGCTTCGTCGCGGCACGGGTCGATCTCGGAGCAGCTGATGAACGTGGGCGGCAGCCCCTCCAGGTTCGCCCGGTGTGCAGGGACGTGTTGGCCGTTCGCGCTGGAGGGGCCGAGGTAGTGGCTCCAGGCACGGCTTACGGCAGGACCGTTGAGGCCCGGCGTACGCTGGAACTCGCGCCGCGACGGCGTGGCATCGCAGTCGAGCATCGGCTGGTGCAGGATCTGAACCAGGATCTCTGGACCTTCCTCGTCGAACATGCGCTGGGTCAGGCCCGCGACCAGTGCGGCACCCGCATCCCTACCCATCACCGCGATGCGGCCGGCATCAGCGTCCAGGTCGGCGCAATTCTCGATGGCGTAGCGGAAGGCCGCTTCGACATCGTCCAGTGCGGCGGGACACGGATTTTCGGGCGCAAGCCGGTAGTCGACCGAGACCATCAGACAGCCGGCCGCACGGGCCAGCTCAACGCACTGCGCGTGATCGGTGTCCAGGTTCCCGGTCACGAAGCCACCGCTGTGGGCGTACAGCACCAGCGGTGCCCCCGATGTGCCTTCGGAGGGACCTCGGTAGAAACGAAGGTCCAGCTGCTGGCCGTCCGGACCGGCGATGGATCGCGATTCGATGGCTATAACGTCGGAGCCGCCGGTGTCGACTGCTGCGGCCCGCTGGGCTGCCCGGAGGTTGGCGTGTTCCCGCTCGGCGGGCAGCGTCTCGGCCCGGAATTCGACGACGCCTAGCTCGATCGCAGCCTCTCGCAGCACCGGGTCGATGCGGTTAAGGCCTTGTGGCCGTGTCAGATTCGTTTGTGTCATACCCTCTCATCTTCCGGGCTCATCGTGCGGACTCATCGTCCGGGCCCAGCAGGGGCCCATGTCGGAAACCATCTTCAAGGTAGACCTGCGATTCCATGTGGTGAAAGATGCGGTACTTATCGCCGCGAGGCGTCAGCAGCCAAGTGATCCAGCTGGCGCCGGTGTGGGCAATATCGGACTCTCGTCCGGTGAAGCTCCATCGGCTCAGCAGGATGCAACGAGCAACGCCCCCGGCAAGTGCGTCGGCGGACCACAGCTGCGATGACACCGACGCGCACTTCAGGCGACTGCCGATCCGGGCCCAGTGCCGATCGAGCTCGTCGGCGCCGACCAGCGGCATCGCGTACTCGTCGCCGATGTAGACCGGCTGCGGGGTGTCACGCTCCCACATGTCGGCCACACCGGCGACGTCCAGCGCGGACCACTTCTCATCGTATTCGCTGATCAGCGGCATCAGCCTGGCGGCCAGGCCGGGCCCAGTTGACTCAGCTTGCCCACGTGTCAAGGGGCGCCGAGGCCCTGCCGCTCTCCGGGAAGGGCCTTGACGGTCGCCGGTAGCCCGTACAGAGCTGTCGCGTTACCACGCATGATCCGCTCCCGCTGGTCGGCGGGGAACCGGTTGATCGCGTATGTCGGAGAGTCGTAGCTCCAGTGCGGGTAGTCCGTCGAGAACATGAGATTGTCTCCCAGGTCCATCATCTCCAGGTACTCGCGGAACTGCACGGTGTCGGTGTCTTCCAGCGGCTGGGTGGTGAACCGGACGTGTTCGCGCACATACTCCGACGGACGGCGACGCACCTGCGGCAAGTCGCCGCGGCGGGCTTCCCAGATCCGGTCCATCCGCGACATCACCGGCATCGCCCAGGTAAAGCCGCCTTCGACGAAGACCACCCGGAGGTCGGGATGCCGATCGAATGCGCCGTCAAACACCAGGCTCATCAGGTGCGAGACGTATAGCAGTGGCCAGGAAGCGAAGAAGTCGTGCCAGTGCGCGGGGTTGCCAACCGGGTACAGCGGTATCAATTCGAACGGCGTCTGACCCATCAGATGCGTGGCCACCGGAAACCCGTTGCGCGAGGCGGCCTCGTAGAGCGGGTCGAAATGTGGGTTTCCGAAAGGGATTCCACGAGTTTGCGGTGTCATCAGCACCTGGGCCATATAGGGATGTCCCGCCCACCGCTCGACTTCGCGCGCCGCCTGCTCTGGCGTCTGGGCGCTGACGCTGATCGACCCGCGCCAGCGGCCGTGCGCGTTGTACTTGTCCAGCCAGACGTCGGCGAGCCAGTCGTTATAGGTCGACTTGAGAACATGCTCGGCCTGCGGCAGCTGTGCATCACACATCGGCTCCAGCGTCGCGATGCTGACACCGGCATCGAGCAGCAACTGCTTGGCGGCAAAATCCGGGTCGCTGCCGGCCAATCCGCCATTGGGCGGAAGGGCGTCAAGACGCATCGACATCGTCTTGTACGAATCCGGGGTGTCGTAGAAATGCGGCACCGGGGTGACCGCATTTCCGGTCGGCCAGATCTTGTCCACCCATTCGGCGGGCGCGTAGGACTTCAGCACATCGGCCGAGACGGGCAACGGGTGCACATCGGTGTCGACGATGGTGACCGCTATCTCGTCGTATTGACCTGTTCGCGATTCGACCCGTTCGATCGTGGTCATGGCACACTTCCTTCGATTGGCACCGTGAGCCCGTAGAGCTCACTGGCATTTCGCCACAACACCTTGTCGCGTTGCGCAGCGTCGAGACCCTCGGCCATCACATCCGGCGGCGACGTGGACCAGTGCGGGTAGCTCGATCCGTACATCAGCAGGTCGGACTTGCCGGTGAAGTCCATCCAGCGCTGCATCTTGCCGGCCTCGACCGGCCCGTCGAATGCCGACGAGCAAAACCGAACATGGCCCGGCAGGTATTCGCTGGGATAGCGATCGACCCAAGGCGTCTGGTCGCGCATCGACAGCCAGAAGGTGTCCAGCCGCCACATCAGCGGGGTGAGGATGTCGTAGCCGCCGTCGGCGAAAACAAACGTCAGGCTCGGATGCCGGCCAAACACGCCCTCGACGATGAGCGTGGCAAGGTGGACGAAGTAGTTCAGCGGCATGAACGCCGCATATCCCGGGTAGGTGTGCGCGTGCCCGGCGAATGTGGGCGGATGGTCGACGCCGTTGCCGCCGTTAATGTGCACCGCAACCGGCAGCCCGTGTGCAGCGGCAGCCTCCCAGATGGGCTCGAACATCGGTTTGCCGTACGGCTCGCGTGACTGCATCGGAACGCCGACCTGCACCAGCTTGGGGTGACCGGCGAGCCGCTCGATCTCGCCGACCGCGCCCTTGGGGTCTTCGGGATTGACGCGGATAGTGCCGCGGAATCGGTTAGTGGTGTCGGGTTCCAGCCAGCGGTCGAGCAGCCAGTCGTTGACCGCGGCGCAGATTCTGCTGTTGAGCAGGTAATCGGCGATGTTGCCGCGGGTCAGCGGGTTCAGGATCGCGTAGGCCACCCGCATGTCCGAGCCCATGTCTTCGAACAGGTGCCGGCTGACGGTCTCGGGATCCGACCCCGGGTAGTTCTCTCCGTAAAGGTCCTGGCGGTAGTCGCCGCCGGGCGCCTGGTACCACTGCTGCTCGACGTCGGGGATCGACCGCAGCTTGTGGGCAGCGGGGAGATAACGCCGGATCTCGGCGTTGTAGCGGAAATGCGGTTGCACGTTGGCATCGATCACCGGGCTCATGCGGTCAGGTACACCTCCCCGTCGGTGACATCGACTTGGTAGGTGCGGAGGCGGCGTCGCCGATCGGCGATGTTTCGACCCGTGGTGACGTCGAATTCCCAATTATGCCAAGGGCATCGCACGATCTGCCCGTCACGCACCCGGCGCAACCGGTCAGGCGATTCAGGGTCCGATTCGTTGGTGCCGCCGATCAAGCCCAGACACAGCGGGGCGCCCTCGTGCGCGCAGTAATTCGCGATCGCGTACAGCGCACCGCGCACGTTGTACACGCCCACGCCGAACTTCCCCGCGTCGACCAGCTTCATCCCGCCGGGCGGTAGCTCGTCGAGAGAGCACACGAATCGGCGCTTGGGCACCTGAAAATCACCGCCTCCTTGATACCGCAGTATCAATACTGTGCCCGTTACGGTAACCACTACAAGCCGTTGGGCTTCGTTGCTATTTATACTATGATAGCGACATTCCCCTCGGTACGAACCCGCCATACCGGTTGCTCAGGAGGAGCGCTGATGACGCTCAGCACCGACCCCGACGGCCAGGCCGTCATCCCCCGCGAGCGGGTGGGGGCACCTCCCGCTCGCGGGGGAGTACCTCCACTCGACCTCACCGGTGAAACGAGTCCTTATCCATTTTTCGAATACATGCGGCGCACCGATCCGGTCTGGCACGGTGCCCTGGCGGACCACTCACAGATGCCGGAGGAACTGCGGCCGAACGACGAGTGGGTTTTGTTCGGTTACGACGGGGTGTTCCAGGCTTTCCGCGACGATCGGATCTTCACTTCGGCTGCCTACGACAAGACGATCGGATTGGTGATGGGCCACACCATCCTGGCGATGGGCGGCAGAGAGCACCACGACCACCGCAACCTGGTGGCCAAAGCCTTCCGCGCCACCGCGCTGGAACGCTGGGAGCCGTCGGTCATCGGGCCGGTGTGCGACCAGCTGGTCGACGAAATCAAAAACGACGGCCAGGCGGACCTGGTGAAGGCGGTGACGTTCGAGTTTCCGACCCGGATCATCTCGACGCTGCTCGGTCTTCCCCCTGAGGATTTCGACCTTTTCCGGCGATTGTCCCTCGACCTCATCTCGATACCGACCGACATCATCGCTGGGTTGAACGCAGCCGCAGAGTTGCACGATTACTTCCTCGAGCAGGTCGAGCAGCGGCGGTGCAAACTCACCAATGACATCATCGGCGACCTGGTTGCCGCCGAGATCGACGGCGAGAAGCTCACCGACGAGGCCATCATCGCGTTCTTGCGCCTGCTGCTGCCCGCGGGACTGGAGACCACCTATCGCTCGTCGGGCAATCTGCTGTACCTGCTGCTGACCCACCCCGAGCAGCTGGCGATGGTCCACCAGGACCGGTCACTGATACCGGCCGCGATCGAAGAGGGCCTACGGTTCGAAACGCCACTCACTATGGTTATGCGGACCACCACTGAAGAAGTCGAAATAGGCGGCAGGACAATCCCGGCCGACGCTCAGATCGACATGTGCATGGGCTCGGCCAACCGCGACGAGAGCCGGTGGACCGGCCCCAATACGTTCGACATCCGCCGGCCGCGGCAAGCCCACATCGCGTTCGCCGGCGGCATCCACATGTGCCTCGGCATGCACCTGGCCCGGCTGGAAACGCGGGTCATGTTGAACAGCCTGTTCGACCGCGTTAGAGACCTGGCCTTTGTCTCTGACGACGGAACCGGTGAGGAGTCCAAAATCGTCGGACTCACCTTCCGGTCGCCCAACAAACTTCCGGTCACGTTCACCCCGGCCGCATGAAAAGCCGCGCGGCGGTCCTGCACGATGTCGGCGGGCCGTGGTCTGTCGAGGAATTCGAGCTGGATCCACCCCGTGCCGGCGAGGTTCTGGTCGAGATGGCCGCCGCCGGATTGTGCCACTCCGACGACCACATCCTCAAAGGTGACATGTCGGCGCCCAACGAGGTGATGCGCTCCCTCGGGCTGCCAACCATGTTCCCGACGATCGGCGGCCATGAGGGTTCCGGCATCGTGCGTGAAGTCGGGTACGGCGTCACCGATTTCGCGCCCGGCGACCACGTGGTGATGTCGTTCGTCGCCGTGTGCGGGCAGTGCCGCTGGTGTGCGACCGGCATGGAGTACCTCTGCGACGTCGGCATCGGCACCATGATCCCGGGAATGCCCACCGACGGCACCTTCCGCCATCACACCGCCGACGGTCGCCCATTAGGCCATCTGGCCAAGGTCGGCGCATTCGCCGAACACACTGTGGTATCCACGAATTCACTTGTGAAGATTCAGCCGCACCTACCACTGGCGCCGAGCGCGCTGCTGTCGTGCGCCATCCCGACCGGCTACGGTTCGGCCGCAAATCGAGCCGGCGTGCGCGGCGGCGACACCGTCGTCGTCATCGGCGCGGGAGGAATCGGTACGGGTGCGATCCAGGGGGCCCGGATCAACGGCGCCGCACAGATTGTCGCCGTCGACCCGGTGGACTTCAAACAGAAATCGGCACTGCAGTTCGGCGCGACCCACAGCGCCGCAACGGCCGCCGAGGCGGTCGACCTGGTGCGGGATCTGACGTACGGGGTCATGGCCGACGCTGTGGTGGTCTCGCCTTCCTTGATCACCGCCGACGACGTCCGCGATGCGCTGACGCTCACCCGCAAGGGCGGGACCTGTGTGCTCACCGGCATGACCTCGCAATTGACTCGGTCAGTCAACATCGACCTGCAGGACTTTATCCTGATGAACAAGACGCTGGCCGGCACCATATTCGGCTCGTGCAACCCGAAGGCAGACATCTTCCGGCTGGCCAGGCTCTACCAGAGCGGACAGCTCATGCTCGACGAGATGATCACCAGGCGTTATCGCCTCGACGACATCAACGACGCCTACGACGACCTTCTCAACGGCAAAATCATCAGGGGCATCATCGATTTCGGGATCAGCTGAAGCTATTTCTTGCGGGCCATCAACCGCTGCAGTTGGCCGTACGCGTCGATCGGGCTGTGCAGCGCCAGGCCGCCGTCGGCGTGCACGATTTGGCCGGTCACCCAAGGCAACTCGAGCACGCCCACGATGGCCCCGGCCACGTCGGTGGCTTCACCCAGGCGGCCGAACGCCGTGCGCTCGGACAGACCTTCCACCCAGCCCGGAAGTTGTTCCGGTTTCGCCAGCATCGGCGTTCGGGTGACACCGGGTCCAACGGCGTTCACCCGGATGCCGTAACAGCCCCACTCCACGGCGGCGACCTTGACCAGCATGTCCACTCCCGCCTTCGACACGCAGTAGGCGCCCATGTCTCGGTCGGCGACAGTGCCGCTGATGCTGGAGACTGCAACGATCGAACCGCCCACGCCGGCATCGACCATGGCTTGCGCTCCGGCGCGAATGGTCAGCCAGGTGCCGGTCAGGTTTACCGCCAATACCCGTTCCCACTCCGCGAGCGACTGTTTCAGCAGCATGCCCGACGCACCGATTCCGGCGCAGGTCACTATCCGGGTGGGCACACCGTGCTCGCGTACGGTTTGTTCCATCGCGGCCGACACTGCGCCGGGATCGCTGACATCGCAAGCGATATCGGCACCGGACAGGTCCCACACCACCACGTCGTGGCCCGCATCGCGCAGCCGTCCAGCGACTTCACGCCCGATCCCGGACGCGCCACCGGTTACTAAGGCACTCAAGGCGCTCATTGCGCGGGCCCAATCAATTCGACGAGGACACCGTCTGGTGCGGTGATGACGGCCATCGCGACTGTCTTTCCGGCCGGGGCGCCAACGGTGATGCGGCGAACACCGTCGGTGAAACCCAGGGCGGCCAACGTGGAAAGCGCCTCGTCGACATCACGCTGCAGGGAGAGCAAGAAGAATCCGTGCCGGGGCACCGCAGACACAGGCAGCGCCTCGTCGGCACCGGGCAACTCCACCAGTTCGACAATCCCGCTGTCCGGTGTTTGCGGATCGCCCAGGAATATCGACCGCAGCCGATCGGTCTTTGCGCCGAACAGTTCTGGCCAATCACCGGTGAAGTGATAGTCGAACAGCTGGCTGAAGCCGAGCCCGTCACGCCAGAATCGCAGCGATCGTTCGACATCGGCAGTGCAGATCGCGGAGTGGTGAACACCTAGCACGAGTTGCAATTTTAGTACCCGGACTCGGCCTTATGAACCTTGTGGCCCGCCGGTGGACTGCCTACAAGGCGGCAGACCGCCTCAGTTCCTGGCGCGGCTTAAAGCGGTAACTTGATCGGCCAGGTCCGATAAGGCTCGCGCTGTAGCCAACTCCTGACCGGTTTCGCTCGCCAGATAGTCGGCTGGATGACGATAAGCGACGCCTAATCCGGCCAGATGTGAACTACCCCATTGCAACTCGACCTTCGCATATGTCCGTCCGCGGTGCTCGTCGATCGCTAATGTGACCACTGGATGTGTAGAGGAATGCGGGTGACTGTTGTGGTGCATGCGGTGCATCTTTCGAATCATGCTGCGGGACAGTGTCACTTTTGAGCTTATGGACGTGTGTGGTGCTTCCTAGGGTCCTTGGTCCCCACCGGTGACGCCAATGGACACTTTGTGTCACCTAGTCGGAGCGCGCAGCTGCGCAGATACCTAAGCGATTTTGGCCAAAGTGCGATCCCACAACTCACGCGCAAGGTCGGGATCGTAGGCCGCGCGGTTGGCTTTCGCGATCTTGCCCTTCGAGTAGTACTCGCCAGGTGTCCAATCGACACCGGGCGTACTTGACGCCAGCCAGACCAGCTGGTCGGCTCCCTGGTCCGCCGTCGCGGTGAGTCGCCTTACCGGCGTATGCCGCATGACCTTAAGAAACCGTGATCCTGACGCGTCGCCGATGTTGGTGTCGACATAGCCGGGGTGGACAACCGCAACCGACAGGCCGTCGGCGTGGTAGCGCCGATGCAATTCCCTGGTGAACAAGATGTTTGCCAGCTTGGCGAGCGCATAGGCAATGCTGGGCCGGCGCCGGTCGGTAGTTTCAAAATCGGTGATGGTGACTTTGCGAAGCAGTTTTTGTGAAGAGCTGGTCGTGTTGACGATCGTGGCACGGGAATCAAGGAGCACCTTCATCAACTGCGTGGTGAGCAGGAACGGCGCCAGGTAGTTGACTTGAAAAGTTATCTCGTGACCGTCGGCCGTCTTGTGGAGTTTTGTGAACATGCCGCCGGCGTTGTTGCCCAATACGTCGATGCGCCGGTACTGGGAACGAATTTTGTCTGCCAAGGCTCGCACCTGAGACAGGTCGGTAAAGTCGGCCACGAAATAGTCCGCGTCCAATTCTGCGGCCACGGCGGTGGTCTTGCTCTCAGACCGTCCCACCACTACGACGTTTTCGCCGCTCCGGCGTAACCGACGGGCCGCGGCGGCACCAATGCCGTCAGTGGCACCCGTGATGACAATCGTCCTGCGCGCCATTGCCCTGGTGTCCTCCACGGGGAGTGTAGCGATCGCAGCCTAAGGTGATTGACTGATTAGCCACCTTGGAGTACTGCCAGCGCATAGCGCATAGAGAAGGGCGCTGAGCGGCCTAGGTGCGGAAAGGCAATCGGATGGGGAGCACACCCCGTCGCGAATTCGGGCGGCGCGGCCCTAGTTGTCCTGTCTGCCTACCTCGATTGCCGGCGCTGCTTGATGTGCTCATCGAGCTGGTCTTCGAACCAGGCGAAGGCATCCCGCATCTCGATCAGGCGGTAGTCAGCCCTCTTACCGGCCGCGGCAATGCCTTTGTCGGCAACTTGGCGCAGCCGGCCGAGCGCGCGCAGCTTTGCCGTCAGCGGTGCATCCCAACTTGCTGAGGCCAGCCGGTAGTAGATCTTGCGATCCCCCAGGCGTGAGGCACGTTCGAGCATCCCGGCGGTGATCAATTGCTGGGTGGCGGCGCTCACCGCGGCTGCTGAAAGGTGCAAGCCATTCTGGATCTGTCGCGCCGACTGTTCGGGCGGATCGCAAACCATCATCCAGGCAGTGATGCGCATCATGGCCCGGGGCAGTCCGAGTTCGGGGCCGAGCGCTCCGAGCTCTTCGACAAATGCGTCCCGCCAGTCGGCTTCAGGTCCGCGGGGCGTAGATGAAGCCGGGCTCATTTGGCGTGGATACCCCTGCGCGAATCGGCAAGCTGGGCAATCACGTTGATCGCCCTATCGCAGAGTTGGAAACAGCGTGAGCGCCGTCTCCCGTCCGATTGCATCGACATCATCCTGGGTGAACCCATCGTGGTTGCGGATGGCACTTATGGTTGTCGGTACGGCTGCTTCGGTTGCGAATATGTAGTCCGTTCCAAAAACGATATGCGAGCAGTCCGTGACGGTGAGCAGCGACGAAAAGCAGTGCGGTGAGGCCGACAGCGCCGTGTCATAGTAGAAGCGTCGCAGGAAGTAGTCGGGTCCTTCCGGTAGGACATTATGTTTGAACCTGAGGTAGTAACTCAGCTGGTCGGGCATCTTTTCCTCTAGTTTGTGCGAGACGGAAAAGACCCTGCCGATGCCGTCGGCAACAACCGGTGCCGCTCCCTTGAGATTGGCCAACATCGAAGCCGTAATGGCAACCCGTCCGGCCAGGTAAGGCACTGCGCCGCCGGCGTGCGCGAGGATGAACCGGATGTCAGGAAATTTTTTGGTTACGCCATTGACGATGAGTGAGAAGGCTGTCCTGGTCGTGTCGAAACATACATCGAGCATGGCCTCAGGCAGATCCAAGTGGGATTGCTCTTGCCCTGGTGGGGATTGCGGATGAATGAAGACCACGGCCTTTCGCCGGTTCAACTCGGCGAATAGCTCGTCGAACCTCGCGTCTCCCAGGTAGTACCCGTCGTAGTTGGTTAAGAGGATCACGCCGTTAAGTTTCAGCTCGTCCTGGCTGTACGTGAGCTCGTCAAGTGCGGCGTCAATGTCAGGGACCGGCAGGGTAGCGAAGGCGCCGAAGCGTCCTGGGTGGTCGTTTATGAGTCCGGCGCAGAACTCGTTGGTTTGGCGAGACAAGTCCCTGGCGATCGCTGACCTGCGGTCGTGCTCTTTGAAATACACACCGGGAGCAGAGATGGAGACAATGGCCGACAAGATGCCGTGTTCGTCCATGACGGCGAGGGTCTTGTTGACATCCCACTTCGGCAGTTGAACTCCCAACCCCTTCGTGACGCCGAGCTTGGAGAGAGCCCTCGCGTACTCGCCGGGAACAATGTGGTGGTGCACATCGATTAATCCCGACGCTTGCATGCAAGCCCCTCTCCGGGCAGCGATCGTGAAGTTAGGCCAGCACCGGCTCCTTCACTATATTCAGAAAATACTGAATTTTGTGGATACATGTCAAGCGTTGGTCCGCGATGTGCACTAAGGCGTTGGCCAGGAATGCTTCTCCCCCGCCGACGCGACGCGAGCATCGCCGCGCGTGTTCGAGCCGAGGTCAGCCCAGATGCGCCAACTGCGGTTGGGTCCGCACCACGATGACGGTGGGCCCGTCGGCCGCCACCGCGGAGTTGAACTCCTCGGCGAGCTTTTCTGTGGTATCGACATTGACCGACCGACAGCCGAAACCTGCTGCGATGGAGGCGATGTCGAGGCCAGGCAAGTCCAGCCCAGGCACACCCGGTGTCTTCTCCAGCAGTGCGAAGGCTTTGAGGATGGAGTATTCCTGATTGCGCATCACCACGAACACGATCGGCAGCCGGTGTTGGGCGGCTGTCCAAATCGACTGCACAGAGTATTGGAACGATCCGTCGCCGATGGTGGCGACCACGGTGCGCCGCACCCCGCGGGTACGGTCGCCGAGGGCGATCCCCACCGCTGCAGGTACACCCCAGCCGATTCCACCACTAGCGGTTGCAAAGAACGAAGCCGGGCGCGTGGTGGGCAGAAAACGCAGCTGCTGGGCCTGCGTCGACGTCGACTCCGTGACTACCGGCGAGTCGGCCGGCTTGACGGTGGCCAGCGTCGAAAACGCCGCATCCGGGGTCAGTGGCGACGACGTCGCGTCCACGATTTCAGCTTTAGCGGGCGGCGCAGCCTGAGCCGACCCGTCGCCACGGTCGTTTATCAGGCCCACCAACTGCTCTAGGACCAGCCGGGTGTCACCGAGCAGGCTGTCACCGACCGGCGCGGCTCCGGCCAACGCCGGATCGGCGGTGATCTGCAGCAATTCGCTGCCCTCGGGCAGGTACTCGCCGGCCACATAGGGGTAGTAGCGGAAGACCTGCGCTCCGATCACCACAACCAGGTCGTGACCCTGCAGCACCTCGGCTACACCGGCGACGGTCATCGGCAACTGTCCCTGAAACAGCGGGTGGTTCTCCGGAAACGACGCCCGGTCGGGAAGCGGGCCGCTGTAAACCGGTGCGGCGACCTTCTGCGCGAACGCCACCCCAGCGTCCCAGGCGCCGCTGCGATCGGCCTCGGGACCGAAGACCAGCAGGGGCCGCTGCGCACGGTTGATCCGGTCGGCGAAATCGCGCACGCGCTCGGCGTCAGGTGCCACGCGGTGGCTGACAGTTCTGATCACCGCCGGCCCCAAGGCCGGCTTTTCCCAGTCGTCAAGGGGTATGGAGAGATACACCGGGCCCGCCGGCGGTTGCAGGGCCACCGTGTAGGCGCGCATGAATGCCGCTGGCACATCCTCGGCGCGAGCGGGTTGATATGCCCACTTCACCCACGGCAACGGCATCATGGTTGGCTCGGGATTGGACAAATACGGGTCGCACAACACCATCTCCCGGGTCTGCTGACCTGCGGTGACGATAAGTGGGGTGTTGCCCTTGTACGCCGCCACCAGGCTGCCCATCGCGTTACCGGTGCCGGCACTGGTGTGCAGGTTGACCAATGTGGGCCTGCCGGTCGATTGCGCAAACCCGTCTGCCATCGCCAGTACCGACGCTTCCTGCAGCCCAAGGATGTAGGTGAAGTCATCGGGGAAGTTCTTCAGAAATGTCTGCTCGGTGGAACCAGGGTTACCGAACACCGTCGTCAAGCCCAACGCACGAAGCAAGTCGTAGGTCACCTCGTGGACCGTCTTCTGATCTGTCATTAGCTTTCCTGCTCCCTTCTTCTAAAGGATGTCTTGCCCAACACAGACACAGCGTCATGGCAACAATGCGCCCGATAACAGCGTCACGTATCGCGCCGACGGTGTCGATGTAATCGATCACAGCTTTAGGCGCTGGCCGCTGTTCCAGATCACAACATCCACCGACAGTCGGATGCTGTCAAGATGGCGATATGTATGGCATTGAAGTCGCCGAAACCGGCGGACCCGAAGTCCTGTCCTACGTCAAGAAATCACAACCCTCTCCCAGCGCCGGAGAGGTGTTGATCAAGGCCGAGGCGATCGGCGTGAACTTCGTCGACACCTACTTCCGATCTGGGTTGTATCCGCACCAGCCGCCGTTTGTCCTCGGAGCCGAGGTAGCCGGCACCGTCGCGGCAGTGGGCTACGGGGTAACGGGACTGCGGGTTGGCGACCGCGTGGCGAGCGCGGATGCCGTGGGCGCATACGCCGAATACTGCATTGCGCCAGCCGGTCTCGTTGGACCTTTGCCGGACGGTGTGGCCTCTGATGTCGCCGCCGCAGCGCTGTTGAAGGGCATGACCGCACACCTTCTCATCAAGTCGGTGTACCCGGTGCAGCAGGGTGATACGGTGCTGCTGCACGCCGGTGCGGGCGGCGTCGGCCTGATCCTGACCCAGTGGGCGACGAGATTGGGAGCCCGTGTGATCACCACTGCCTCCACCCCAGCGAAAGCTGAACTGTCACGCCAGGCCGGGGCAGTCGATGTGCTCGACTATCCAGACGACCCACGGCAGTTCGGCGCGAAGATCCGCGAGCTCACCGACGGCAAAGGCGTGGCCGCGTGTACGATGGCGTCGGCAAGTCCACATTCGACGCCAGCCTTGCCAGCCTGGCCGTCCGGGGCACTCTCGCACTGTTCGGCGCTGCCAGCGGACCGGTTCCCCCCTTCGACCCGCAGCGGCTGAACGCAGCAGGCTCGGTCTATCTCACCCGGCCGTCGCGGATTCACTTCGTGCGTATGCGCGACGAGTTTGCTTGGCGAACAGGCGAATTGCTTGACTTGATCGCCGCGGGCACCATCACGGTCACCGTGAGCGCACACTACCCGCTTCGGGATGCGGCGGATGCGCATCGCGATCTTCAGGGCCGCAAGACCATCGGATCGGTAGTGCTCACTCCCTAGCGGAGCCGGCTCACGCCAACGAGTAGCGAACCGGCAGGTGTTTGAGGCCGCCGACGAATGTCGTGGCGACCAATTGCGGATCACCGGTCAGCTCAATGGATTTGAGTCTGGGCAGTAACTCGGAGAAGAAGCTGTTGACCTCCATGCGGGCCAGGGCCGCACCCATGCAGAAGTGCACGCCATAGCCGAAGGCCACATGTTTGTTGGGGTCGCGCCCGACGTCGAAGCGAAACGGGTCATCGAAGACATCCTCGTCACGGTTGGCCGAGACATACGACAGCAGCACCGATTCGCCTGCGGCGATGGGTATTCCGCGCACGGTGGTGTCTTTGGCGGCGGTTCGCATGAACTCTTTGACCGGTGTGACCCAGCGGATCATCTCCTCGGTGGCCAGCGGCATCAAGTCGAGATTGTCGCGCAGGCGCTCGAGCTGGTCGGGATTCTCGATCAGTGCCTGCAGGCCACCGGAGATGGTCGCGCTGGTGGTGTCGTGACCGGCGGTGGCCACGATGAGGTAGTAAGACACGGTGTCGATATCCGACAGCCGTTCGCCGTCGACGTGGGCGTTGGCGATCGCCGACGCCAGATCCTCGGTCGGATGTTCGCGGCGCGACGCCGTCACCGCGTTGAAGTAACCGAACATGTCGAGCAACGCGGGTAGCTGATCCTCATTGGTGCTGCCACGCTTGAACTCACTGTCGTCGCTGCCGAACAACTCCTGGGTCAGCTTGAGCATGCGCGGAAAGTCGGCCTCTGGCAGCCCCAGCAGCGACATAATCACGTAGAGCGGGTAATTGACGGCGACCTGCTGAACGAAGTCGCACTCGGGGCTCGCGGCCATCATCTTGTCGACGTAGATCTTGGCCAGTTCGTCGACTCGAACCTTCAGCGCCCGCATCGCCTTCGGGCGAAACCAGTCGGAGCCGATCGCACGCACCACCCGGTGCTGTGGGTCGTCCATGTGGATCAGCGTGCGTACGCCCACAGCTGCCGCCTGTTCGTCGCCCTCGGCGGTGGTCAGGACCGGGCGCGGCCAGTTGGTGAACAGCATGTTGTCGCGTTCGATGTCCATGATGTCGGCGTGTTTAGTGATCGCCCAGAACGGCTGGTAGTTTGGCACGTCGACCCACGACACTGGCGCGCTGGCGCGCAGATGAGCCAGCGCCGCATGCAACCGCTGCTCGTCGGTGTACGCCAACGGATCTGCCAATAACTTGCCGGCCTCGCCCATCGTCGTCGTGCTCACTCCCGAAACTCCTTCAGTGCGGCGGTAACACAGGCTTGGGAAGCGGTCAAAAATATCGGCAGGACGCGGTCGACCACGCCTTCACAACGCCCCCGGAGAGCTGCGGCGATTGTGTCGACCGGGCCGACGACTGCGAAAGCCGCGAGCATCTCATCGTCGATGAGCGAGCCCATGGTGTCCCACTCACCTTCAAGGGAGAGGCGGTGCAGTTCGGTGTGCAGGTCGCCCCAGCCATGCAGCTCCAGGACCTTGCGGTAAGCCGGCGTTGATCCGTAGAAGGCGATCTGCTTGCGCACGGCGGCGGTTGCGGCTGCCAGTTCGGTGTCGTTGTCACCGGTGGCAATGAGCACCTCGCACGAGACCTCGAAGTCGCTGCGGTCGCGGCCGAAGCGCTGCATGCCGCGCAGCAGCGCCGGCACTGTCACCTCATCGAGGTAGCGCTTCGAGACCATCGGGTGACCAAGGTGGCCGTCGGCGACCTCACCGCACATCTCGGTCATCGCTTCGCCGACGGCGGCGAGGAAGACCTTCGGCACGGGATAGGGCTGTGGCTCGGGGGTGAACATCGGGGTCATGATCTTGTGGGTGTAGAAATCGCCCTCGAAACGGAGCTTGGTGCCGTCCTGCCACGCGGACCAGATCGCGTGCAGCGCGGAGACGAATTCGCGCATCCGGCGCGCCGGATGACTCCACGGCATGCTGAATCGTTTCTCGATATGGGGCTGGATCTGCGTGCCCAGCCCAAGGATGAACCGGCCCTGTGAGTACGCCTGCAAGTCCCAACCGATGTTGGCGACGATCATCGGATTGCGTGCGAACGCCACCGCGATGTTGGTGCCGAGCTCGAGTCGCGACGTGTGCTCGGCGGCCAGCAGCAGCGGCAGAAACGGGTCATGACTGGTTTCGGCTGTCCAGCCCCCGTCGTACCCGTCTTGTTCCAGAGCGCCGGCCGCCTCGGCCACCCGTGCGAGTCGATTGGGGATGCCCCCGTCGACTTTGAGGCGGGGGGTGCTACCCATGCGGGTAACTTTACAGTAAGCAATCCAGTATGTGACCCTGCTCATCTGGGTGCTCGACCAAAATCTGTACGAGGTAGGACAGAAGCATGACAAAACCCCCGGATTGGGAGGAGACGCTCGAGGATCTCGAGCGTCGCCGTCAGCACGCGTGGGGCATGGGCGGCCCTGAGCGGCTCGACAAGCACCGCGGCAAGGGCAAGCTCGACGCCCGCGCGCGGATCGACCGGCTCCTCGACCCTGGGACATTCCGCGAACTCGGCACCCTTGTCGGTGGCGAGATCGCCGCCGACGGGATCGTCGTCGGCTCCGGCCGCATCAACGGCTCGCCGGTGATGCTGGGCGCCGAGGACTTCACCACTATGGCCGGCAGCATCGGACCTGGAGGTAACTCCAAGCGATATCGCATCGCGGAACTGGCGCTACGCGACAAAATTCCGCTGGTGATGCTGCTCGAAGGCGCCGGCTTTCGTCCCACCGGTGGGCACTACGGGCGCACCCCGACCGACCTGCTCGCCCAGGCGCAGTGCTCGGGCCGGGTTCCGACCGTCGCCGCCGTGCTCGGGCCCCTCGGCCGGACATGGCGCACTGGTGGCCCCGGTGTGCGACTTCCGAATCATGAGCAGGCAGGGCGCGATCTTCACCGCCGGGCCTCCTGTCGTCAAAGAGTCCACCGGAGAAGACATCTCAAAAGAGGACCTCGGCGGACCGGACGTCGCTTTGCCCAGCGGGGTGATCCACAACGTCGCCGAGGACGACGAAGATGTGCTCGACGACATCCGCCGCTACCTGTCATACTTCCCGCCGAGCGCATGGTCCTACCCGTCGCCGCTGCCCGCCGACGGGGCCAGCGAGCCGCGGCAGACACCGGAGCTGCTCGACATCGTCTCCCGCGACAACCGCCGCGTCTATGACATGCGCGCCGTGCTCGACGTGATCTTCGACCGGCCGGACTGGTTCGAGGTACAGCCGCAGTTCGGCAAGGCGATCATCTGCGCGCTGGCCCATCTCGGCGGCCATCCGGTCGCGGTGGTGGCCAACCAGCCCCAGGTGCTCGCCGGCTCCATCGACGCCGACGCCGCGGACAAGGCGGCGCACTTCATCATGGTGGCCGACTCGTTTCACCTGCCGATCGTCTTCCTCGCCGACAACCCCGGCATGCTGCCCGGCAGCCGGTCCGAGCGCAGCGGCGTGCTGCGCGCCGGCGCGCGGATGTTCGCCGCCCAGACCGCGGCCACCACGTTGAAGCTGCACCTCACGCTGCGCAAGGCGTACGGGTTCGGCTCCATGGTCATGTCGCTGCTGGGTTTCGACCATCAGGTCGCGACCTTCGCCTACCCCGGCGCGACGATGGGTGCCATGAGCGCGGCAGCGCTGAGCAGGGCGTCGCACGCCGGTGAGGACCTCACCGCGAAGCTGCGCAACGCCGAGCTGCAAGCGTCCTACCGGTCGGCCGAGCACATGGGATTCGACGAACTCATCGATCCCCGCGAGACACGTGACGCCCTGCTCGCTGCCTTGCAGCGCGGCATCTCCAGCCGGCAAGCCGCCGCCGAACCGGTGACCCGGACCGTCATCATGCCGTGAGCCGGTAGGCCGCGACGACGGGCTCCAGCTCATCGGGTGTCGCGCCATGCATGATCACGGCGTCGGCCCCGTAGTCGAATTCCCTGCGGATGCGGTCCACGCACTGCTGGGCTGACCCGGTGGCCGACGCTTGGAGCCATTCGTCGGGAATCAGTGTCGCGATGTGCTCGATCTGCTCGGGCGTGGCCTTGTGATCGATCCCGCCCGCGATCGACGTCACCACCGGGTCTTCCCGGAACCGTTGCAGCACAGCGGGATCCCACTTGTTGGTCTGCACCATCAGATCGCCATACCCCTGCAGATAGGTGGCCAGGCGCGCGACAGTCTTCTTCAGCCGCAACTGTTCGGGAAGGTGGTCGCCGACCGTAGCGAAGCACGACCACACCCGCACGCTGTCGGGGTCGCGGCCCGCCTTTTCCGCGGCGGACTTGACGGTCTTGACGCAGCGCTGCAACGTCTCCGGGGTGAAGTAGGTGTGCAGTATGACGTCGTCGAACACCCGGCCCCCGAGCGCGAGCGTGTTGGGCCCGAAAGCCACCAGCGCCAATCGAATGTCTTCGTTGAAATCCGGGTCGAGAAACAGGATGGGATATTTGCCCATCGGGCCGTCGTGGTTGAAGATCACCTCGCCATGCCACAGGCGGCGCATGACCTGGGCCCAATCCTCCATCTGCGCAGTCGTGACCGCCGGTATGCCGAACGCCCCGTATATCGCCGCGATGCCGCGGCCGATACCCAGCGTGAACCGCCCGCCGGAGAGCCGGTGCATGGTGGTCGCCCACGATCCGGTGATCAGCGGGTGGCGGGTGTTGTGATTGGTTGCGGCGGTGGCGATCTGCATCCGGTTGGTCACCGCGCACGCGGCCCCGACCAGGGACGAGGCTTCCTTGACGTTCCAGCGCTCGGAGATGAACGCGGTGCCGAAGCCCAACTCCTCGCCGCGGCGAGCCTCGTCCATCAAGGTTGCCGGCCCCTCACCACCAGCCCCGGCCAGCAGGTAGTAGCCCAATTCGTCAAGCGTGCGATCGGTGCTGGTCAACTCCAAACTCCTTGCTTGTAGCCGCAATTCCAGACTTCGGTGATCTTGCCGTCAACGACGCGGAACACCTCGATGCTGGCGACGTTAGTTTCGGTACCGTCCTTGGCGGTCATTGTCGAGTCGTAGACGATCGCGACGTGCTCGCCATCGTCACCGACGATGACGATGTTCAGGTCGAAGTGCAACGAGCCGACTAGTTGCCACATGTCCGCTACCCGTTGGACCGCCTGAGCGTGGGTCAGCGTGTGCGCCTCACCGACCTCGTGCCGGATGACGGTGTCAGCGAACAGCTCCTCGGCCAGGTCTATGTTGCATTCGTTCCAGACCACGAGGTTGTAAAGTTCGACCACTTCGCGCGCCGTCCATATGGCTGCCGTCACCCGGACACCGCGTCCTCGGCCACGGCGCGCAGGAATCGCTCGGTGACCCCCTGCACGCGCCGGGAGAACATATGGCCGACGTGGCTGCCGTCGTACCAGTACAGCTGGCCGCCCCAGCGCTCCTGCAACGCAATCGCGGGCTCGCGCATGGCCATCCGGTCATGCCACGCCCCGACGATGAGCCGGCGATGCGGCGGCGGCGCGGGGTCGACCGTCAGCGGATCGATCACCGAGGTCAGCTTCGAGACCGCCGGGGACCCCAGCAGCTCCCGGAATCCGTCACGGGATGGCCCCCAGCGCCCCAGGTGTCGCGCGATCATCGCGTTGAGCCCGAGAATCGGGGTATACAGCGCAACCGCGTCGACTTGCCTCTCGTGGTGCGAAACCAGCGCGGCCACCGGGCTACCCATCGAAATCCCGGATACCACAACCGCGGTGGCCTGCGGCTGCGCCCATCGCACAACGGCGCGCACCTCCGACACCGCACGCATCATCCCCGCGACATTGCCCAGCGGATCCATGTCCGGATAGGCCGGCCATTCGCGGCGGCGGCAACCGTGGCCGGGCTGCACCGGCATCGCGACGTTGAACCCCAGCTTGTGATGTATTCGGCCGATTCGGGATAGCAATAGGTCTTCGGTGCCGCCCTGGCCGGCGCCGTGGACCCATATCAGCCATGGCCTCGGGTCGTCGCGGTGCCGGCACAGGTGCACCACCGCCCTCGCCGGGCCGCCCAGGCCCTCGGCTTCCAGCGTGTTCGGCAGCGCCGGATCGTGCTCGAACGTCATCCGCTCATACGCGAGCCCGCGCGATGCGCCGCCGCCGTATCGATGTCGCCCGCAACGGTTTTGGGTCGCCATGCGCACGGTCGATGCCGAGCGCCGACAATTCCTCGGCCGCTGCGGTGCACGCGCTCAGCGGCCGCATCGCTGCTCGGGGTCCCGCCCAGCAGCGAAAAGCCGCTCAGGACAAGCTCGTCCAGCATGACCTCGCCGAACTGACGCACGCCGCGTGGCGAGGCCGGGGCCCAGCCGGTCGATTCGTTAAGACCGGCCACCGTACGCGGCAGCAACATGCCCAGCTCGCGGGTCGCCTCTCTGGCGAGGCCCAGCCCGCGCGTCGCAAAAGACATGCCGCTCACCTTGAACCAGCTAAGCCAGCTTGAAACCGGTGTATCCGCCGGCCGCGATTTCATCGCAGCGGCGCCGGTATTCGGGGATTCCGCCGGTATAGCCCATGTACATCCGTTTCTTGCCGGGCACATTGCCGCCGTTGTACCAGGAGTTGCAGGACGGGTGGACCAGCACCGTCGGCGCGACGAGCGCGGTGGCGTGGTCGATCCACTCCTGCTGCGCGGTGGTCAGCGCCTCGATGGTGCGGATTCCGTTGGCGCGCAGATATGCGATGCAATCACCGATCCACTCCACATGCTGCTCAAGCGCGGCGACGAAGTTCGTGGCCGCGCTCGGGCTGCCCGGGCCCTGGACCGTGAACAGGTTCGGGAAGCCGGCGACCGCCAACCCGAGATAGGACAGCGGCCCCTCGGTAGCCCAGAATTCGCCGAGCGACATGCCGTCGCGGCCGCGGATATCGATACGGCTGAGCGCACCGGTCATGGCGTCGAATCCGGTGGCGTAGACGATGACGTCGAGTTCGTACGAGTCGTGCTCGGTGCGGATGCCGGTCGGTGTCACCTCGCGGATCGGCGACTTGCGCAGGTCGACGAGTGTGACGTTATCCCGGTTGAACGTCTCGTAGTAGCCCTGGTCGATGATCGGGCGCTTGCACGCGAAGGGATGACAGGCACCAAAGAAGCCGCCGTGTCCGGGTCCTTGACGATCCGGGCCACCGCCTCGCCGTACAGCTTGGCGGCCATCCGGTTGGCTTCGATGTCGAAGAAGATGTCGCCCCAGTTCAGCGCACCCATCACGCCGTTCTCCTCGATGGCGCGCAATTGCTCTTCGCGCGAGGCCGACTTCAACGGCGGCCTGCCGAGCATCTCGAGCAGCACCGAGAAGGCGCTCAGCCGCGCCGCGCCGATCGGGTGTGCTCGTTGGGCCGCTCGGATCTCGCCGTAACGGGCTTTCATCTCGTCCAGCTCGCCGGGCTCGAATCGGCGCACCTCCCATGGCAGGGTGTATGCCGGCGAACGCTGGAACACGCAGAGCTGTAACGCTTCCCGGGCCACGATGGGGATGAGCTGAACACCGGTCGAGCCGGTGCCGATGACGCCGACCCGCTTTCCGGTGAGATCGAAGCCCTCCTTGGGCCAGCGGCTGGTGAACAGCGACGTTCCGGTGAAGGTGGCCATCCCGGGGATGTCGGGTTCCAGCGGCACCGACAGGATGCCGGAGGCGGCGACGACAAACGGCGCGACGAAGGAGTCACCCGCCTCGGTTCGCACCACCCACGCGCTGGCTTCTTCGTCGAAGGCCATCGCGACGACCTTGGTGTCGAACTGGATGTCGCGGCGAAGATCCAGCCGGTCGGCGACGAAGTTCAGATAGGCCTCGATCTCGGGCTGGGCCGGCATCGACTCCGTCCAAACCCATTCCTGCTGAATCTCTTCGGAGAAGCTGTACGAGTATTCGATGCTCTCGATGTCGCACCGTGCGCCCGGGTATCGGTTGAACAGCCAGGTGCCGCCGACGTTTTCGGCCATCTCCAGCACCCGGGTCCGTATTCCAAGCTGCCGCAGCCGATGCAGCATGTACAGCCCGGAGAATCCGGCGCCGATAACGAGAACGTCGAAGTGTGCGGGTGCGTCGGCATCAGTCGCCATGGGTCATGCTCTCGGGAACATCGGCGGAGAAATCGCCACTCATCTTCAGGATGGTTCGGGTCAGATGCAGAGCTCTTGATCCGCCAGCTACCGTCGCGCTTCTCGTATGTCTCGTGGTAATGACCGGCACCCTGCAACTCGCGGCCGTCGCCGAAGACCAGCAGGTCTTCCATTGCCCAGATGCCGGTTGCGGTGGTGGGCGAGGTGAGGGTGATCTCCGGGGTATGGCAATGGTGCATGGTGGCCACGTTCTCGAGGCCGCCCATCACCATCGGAACGAAGTTGTCGACGCCCCGTAGCGGCGGCGCGGTCATCGGGTCGGCTCCGCCGGTGGACACCGCCATGTCCAGGGTGACCACCACGTCGGTCGTGAACACATCGCGCCAGGACTCGGTGTCTTTGGTATCGAGAAAACGGCAGTAGCGCGCCTTCAACTGCCGAAGTGCTTCGAGCTCGTCAGCCGCCCGAACGTCATCTCCACTCATAAAGCTCCCTTGCCGCATGGGGGAGGAACTGCTGAAATCTATACTGTAACGGATTTAGTATCAGGCAGATCGGGAGGCTTCGGCGTGAAAGTACCCTTCACTTGGAAGGTCACCGGGTGGTTCATGGTCGGGTGGTCCCCCGAATTCCCCGTCGGCGAGGTCCGACCCCTGCAGTACTTCGGCGAGGATCTGGTCGCCTACCGCGACGAGTCCGGTGAGCTGCACGTCCTGGAAGCGCACTGCAAACACCTCGGCGCCCACATCGGCCACGGCGGCAAGGTGGTCGGCGACTGCGTCGAGTGCCCCTTCCACGGGTGGCGCTGGGGCCCGGACGGCACCAATCGATACATTCCCTATCAACCGGACCGACCCAACCGCGCGCTACGGCTGAGGGTGTTTCCTGTCCGGGAGCAGTACGACTGCGTGTTCATCTGGCATCAGCCGGACGGCAAGGAGCCGCAGTGGGAAATGCCGGACATCTTCGGAAAGTTCCCGCAATTCGAGACCGATCCGGCGGCCTACTACCGGGCGTATCCGGAGTTCTCCCGGCGTGCGGAGCGCGAACCGGTGCATCCGCAGATCGTGGCGGAGAACGCCCCCGACAGTGCCCATTTCGAGTACGTGCACCACGCCACGGTGACGCCCAGGGTGCTGGACTGGAAGATCGTCGACCACGAATGGCAATTCATTGCGGGTTGGCCGGACGCGCGTAGCGACAACTCCGAGGATCTCGCGTTGCGGTTCCACAGCCACTTGTTCGGTCTCGGCGGAGCGATCAGCGTCTTCGAGGGTGCGCAGAATCATCGGCTGATTTTCACCTGCACGCCGGTCGATGACGAGTGTTCGGACCTGTTCTACTCAATCTGGTGGCCACGAATCCCCGGCGACACCTCCGACGTGCCGCACGGTGAGCTGCGCGAGCTCATTGAAAAGCAGTTCCTGTCCACCGTCTTCGACGATCTGGAAATCTGGCGCTACCAGAAGTACGTGGAACGTCCGCCACTCTCCAAGGTCGACGCGAAAGGGTATATGGCACTGCGTAAGTGGGCGACTCAGTTCTACGAGGTGCCGCCCGCTGAGACGTCGTGACAAAGATGACTGAACTAGCAGAACTCGCGGCGCCCGAGCACACCGCGATCCTCACCCAGGAGTGCCAGGGCGCGGTCATCGGCCCGCACGCCGGGCTGGCGCTACTCGCCGAGGAAGCGCGTCGTGTTGCACTACCCAACATCGTGCGGCTGGTGCCGGCGGCGCGGGTGGCCCGGGTGCGCGTCGTGCACTGCTTGGTGCAGCGACGACCCGACGGCCTCGGCTCCAACCACAACGCCAAGATCTTCGCCATCGGACGCGGCGACGTCGACATCGCTCCCGGCAGTCCCGGAGCGGCCCTGCTGCCCGAATTAGGTCCTGAGCCAACCGATCTGGTTCTCAGCCGCTGGCATGGCGTCGGACCGATGGGTGGCACCGACCTCGACGCCGTGCTACGCAACCTCGGGGTGTCCACCATCGTCGTGGTCGGTGTTTCGCTGAATGTCGCGATCCCCAACGTCGTCATGGACGCAGTCAACGCCGCCTATCGCGTCATCGTCCCCCGGGACGCCGTGGCGGGCATACCCACCGACTACGGCGCTGCAGTCATCGCCAACACACTGTCGCTGCTCGCGACCATCACCACGACCGACGATCTGCTCCGGGTATGGACGCAGCCATGACCGACACCGCACCCGGAGTCCGCGGCGGATTTCCCGAAATCAGACCGGCCGACGACGCACCCCCCGAACTGGGCAGGTTCGTTGCCGCGATGCGCCGCCTGCAGGATCTCACGGTGTCCACCAACCCGGACTGGTCGATGTGGACTAGCGCGGCCGAGCATGTCGAAAACGCCTGCGCGTTACTGGACGGCCACCAGGTGCCGGAATGCCTGGCACCGGCCGGCCGAGTCATCGAACTGCCCGGGCTGGGTCATCCCCTCCTGCCGCCATGGACTCTCACCGAATCCGGGCCGGACGGCGTGACCATGGAAGGACACTTCACCCGATCCCACGTGGGCGGAAACAACGCCGTGCACGGCGGCATGATCCCGCTGTTCTACGACTGGCTGTTCGGGATGGTGGTGTCCACCGCGGGTTGTCCGCCCACCCGCACGGCATACCTCCATGTCGACTATCGCAACATCACCCCGATCGACGAGCCGTTGACCGCCCAGGGCCGCATCACCGACATCGACGGCAGGAAGATTTTCATCTCCGCTACGATGACGGCCGCTGATGGCACGCTGCTCAGCGAAGCCAACGGCCTGATGGTCCGTCTGCTACCCCACCAGCCGTGAGAGGCATGATGTCCGATACCGCAACACAATTCACCGTGCCCGCCGTCGCGCAGGCCGTCGCGGCCGCGATCCCGGATCGGGAGCTGTTGATACAAGGCGGACAGCGCTACAGCTACGCCCAGGCGATCGAGCGATCGAACCGTCTCGCCGCATATCTGCACTCGCGTGGACTGGGGTGCCACACCGAGCGCTCCGCACTTGCCGGCCATGAGGTGGGCCAAGACCTGCTTGGCATCTACGCCTACAACGGAAACGAATTCGTCGAGGCGTTGCTCGGCACTTTCCAAGCGCGAGTTGCCCCGTTCAACGTCAACTTCCGGTATGTCAAAAGTGAGCTGCAATATCTGCTGGCGGATTCGGGGGCGACCGCTCTGATCTACCACGCCGCGTTCGCGCCGCGGGTAGCCGAAGTCCTGCCGGATCTTCCGCAGCTACGTGTGCTGATTCAGATCGCCGACGACTCAGGTAACGACTTGCTCGACGGCGCAGTGGATTACGAGACTGCCCTAGCATCGAGTTCGCCGGAACCGCCACCGGTGCAGCACTCACCCGACGACTTGTACGTCCTGTACACCGGTGGCACGACGGGGATGCCGAAGGGCGTGCTGTGGCGCCAGCATGACATCTTCATGACGTCCTTCGGCGGGCGAAATCTCATGACCGGCGAGCCCTCGCGTTCCGTCGACGAGATCGTGGCAGGTGCAGCTGCGGGCCCCGGCACCAAGTTGATGATCTTGCCACCACTGATCCACGGTGCGGCCCAGTGGAGTGTGATGACGGCAATCACGACCGGGCAGTCCGTCGTCTTCGCGATCGGTCGTCGATCATTTGGACGCCGACGACGTCGTCCGCACCATCGAGCGGGAGCGAGTGGCAGTCGTGACGGTGGTCGGTGATGCGATGGCGCGCCCTTTGGTGGCCGCCATCGAGAAGGGCATCGCAGACGTGTCGTCGTTGGCCGTAGTTGCCAATGGCGGCGCGTTGCTGACTCCGTTTGTCAAGCAACGCTTGATCGAAGCCCTGCCCAACGCCGTCGTCGTCGATGGCGTCGGATCCTCGGAGACCGGGGCGCAGATGCACCACATGTCGACGTCGGGGGCGGTGTCGACCGGCACGTTCAACGCCGGACCGGATACTTTCGTGGCGGCCGACGATCTGGCCACCATCCTGCAACCCGGTCACGACGGCATCGGCTGGCTGGCGCAACGAGGCTACGTTCCGCTCGGCTACAAGGGCGATGCAGCCAAGACCGCCAAGACATTCCCGGTGATCAATCGCGTGCGGTACGCGGTCCCCGGCGACCGCGCGCGCCACCGCGGCGACGGCAGCATCGAGTTGCTGGGCCGTGATTCGGTGACGATCAACTCCGGCGGCGAGAAGATCTTCGTCGAGGAGGTCGAAACCGCGATAGCGTCGCATCCCGCGGTGGCCGACGTGGTGGTCGCCGGTCGGCCGAGCGAGCGTTGGGGCCAGGAGGTCGTTGCCGTCGTCGCACTCACCGAAGGCGCTCGCGCCGACGCCGACGAGCTGGTCGCACACGCCGCGCAATCCCTTGCTCGCTACAAACTCCCCAAAGCGATCGTTTTCCGTACAGTCATAGAGCGCAGCCCGTCGGGCAAGGCCGACTACCGGTGGGCACGTGAGCAGGCGGTGAATGGCTGAAGGGTTAAGCGGGCAGTCCTCTGGCACAAGGGATAGATCATGTCGTTGCTCCAAAAAGACGAAACACTGTCGGCATCGACCGAGGTGCGAGCCTCTGCGGACCAGATTTACGCTGTCATCTCCGATATCACGCGAATCCCTGAGTGGAGTCCAGAGACCACGCGCGCGGAGTGGCTGGCTCCGGATCGTTTTCAGGCTTGGAACCGCCGGCGGCTTGGCCGGTGGCGGACCGTTGCGAACGTCGTCGAAGCAGATCCAGGACGTAGGTTCTCATTCGTCGTCCAGGCCCTGGGAGGGGACTGGACGCAATGGACCTACCTCTTCGAACCCGGTTCCACAGCCGGTGCCACGCGTCTCACCGAAGTGTTCCGGATGTGCGTTCCGCTGCCTTTCGGCGCTGTGGTTTTCGAACATCTTTTCTTGTTCGTCCAGGATCGTCGTACAGATCTGCAGGAGAACCTTGACGTGTCGGTGAACCGGATCCGGACGATTGTCGAGGCAGAGGTGGATGGGTGAGGAATTCATGAAGTACCAAGACCGTGTCGCCGTAGTCACTGGTGCCGGCTCCGGCATCGGCCGCGCATTGACATGCGCGCTTACTCAGGACGGGGCATATGTCGCAGCATCCGACATCGACCAGAAGGGTCTGGCTGAAACTCAAGCAGCTTGCCGACCCGGCCAAGTCACGACGTACCAGGTCGATGTGGCTGACCGCGACGCGATGTTCGCATACGCCGAAGAAGTTCGCCGCCAACTCGGGCCCACCTCAATGGTGTTCAACAATGCCGGGGTTGATCTCTTCGCCAGCGTGGCAGACATGTCCTGGAGAGACTTTGACTGGCTCATCGGCATCAACATCGGCGGCGTTGTCAACGGGACCAAGGCCTTCCTGCCGCAGCTCATCGAGTCGGGTTCCCCCCAGCGCCCCGCACGGTTGGTCAACCTGTCTAGTGCCTTCGGTCTCATCGCGGTTCCCTACCAGGGTGCCTACAGCACTTCGAAGTTCGCGGTGCGAGGCTTCACGGAGGCGCTCCGCCAGGAGATGATCATCGAACGCCATCCCGTGACTGTGCATTGCGTGCACCCAGGTGTCGTACGTACCAACTTCGGAGCGAACATGCGCACCGCAGATACCGAGGATCCCGACCTCGCAGTGAAACTCTTTGAACGTGCGGCACTCACCTCTCCCGCGAAGGCCGCTCGGCTCATCCTCCGAGGAGCCGATAAAAACCGCGCCAGAATCCTCATTGGGCCCGACGGGCGCGCCGCGGCAGCGATGCCCCGTCTCCTCGGTGCGCGATACGCCGGCCTTTTGGCCCGCGCCGCAATACTGACGGACTCCGGAAAGATCAGAAGACGGAGCCGCCAGAGTGACCCTTGAGCCGGCGGTGCGTGCGAGCCCGCGTCATGCGCATCATGGCGTTGGCGCCCAGCCGCAACGAATTCCCGAACGGCGGGGCCGCGGTTCCGGTAATGCTGAACGGCAGATCGCTTCCTACCACCGACCGGTGATGGCTGAACGTGTCGAAGCCGACCTTGCCGTGGTAGGCGCCCATCCCGCTGCGGCCTACACCACCAAACGGCGCCGCCGACGGAATCATGTGTGCCGCAAAGTCATTGCGGGCAACGCCGCCGCTGCGGGTGTTGCGAACAAAATTGCGGAAGTCAGCGTCATCGGGTCCATACCAATACGCCACCAGCGGCGCCGGCCGCCGGTTGATGTAGTCGATGGCCTCGGTCAGACGTGAATATCCCTTGACGACAAGAACCGGACCGAAGATCTCCTCGGCAGCGATCTTCATGCGGTCGTCGATATCGCGAACGATGGTGGGTGCAATCTTGCGGGTAGCGCGGTCGGGCAATAACTCTCCCTCCGGCGCAATGGTTTCCACGCTGGCGCCGTTGACCCGGGCGTCCTCGATCAGGCCAACAATTCTGTCGAAATTGGCGTCATTGACGGCCGAGCAATAGTCGTCGTTGGAGACAATGCTTCCGAACATGTCGCGCAGGGTGTGCCGTGCGACGTCGATGAAGGTGTCCATCTGTTCGTCGGGCACGAAAACATAGTCGGGGCACAGGCAGACCTGTCCCCCGTTGACGATGCGAGCCTGGGCGATCCGGGCCGCCGATCGACGGATGTTGGCGCCGGGTGCGACGACGACGGGGTTCTTGCCGCCGAGCTCCAGAGTCACCGGGACCAGATTCTGCGCGGCCGCCCGTTGTACCAGTGCGCCGACTGACGGCGAACCGGTGAAGAACAGATGATCGAACGGCAGGGTCGCGAAGGTGGCTGCCACCTCCGGGCCGCCGGTGACAACGTCGAGTTCGGTCTGATCGAAGTACTTCGGTGTCATCGACTGCATCAGATCAGCGGTATGGGAGGTGATCTCCGACATTTTGATCATCACCCGGTTGCCTGCGGCGAATGCGGTCGCGGCGGGCAGGACTACCAGATTGAGTGGAAAGTTCCACGGACCGATGATCCCGACGACCCCGAGTGGGGAGGGCTGGACCTCAGCGCGCAGGCCGCACAGCCGTGCCGCGCGCATGAGTTTGGTTGCCCGCATCCATTGAGCAACATGGGATCTCGTGTGCTCGATGACAGAGATCATGCCGATGACCTCGGTGAACAACGTCGCGGCCTTGGATCGGGTGCCGAAATCGGTGGCCATGGCCTCGACAAACGCGTCGGTGTTGTCAAGAACGAGTGCCATCAGCCGGTCGATGCGGTTGCGCCTCACTCCAACGCTGGGCGGCCCTTCGTCCATGAAGGCTTGCCGCTGCCGGTACAAGATCACACCCAGCGCGGCCCGCCGCTGTTCGACTGTGTTGTCAGCGCATTCATCGAGTGTGCTCATGACTCACCTCTTTGTGGTCCCATGGCGTGCGACGCTGCCAGTGGGCCGGCTACCAACTTCTCATGGTCACGCCCATATTGTCTACTGTAAGAATTACAGTACGATCTTACGAAGGACTGCCCGTTCGTGCTGAGATAAGATGCTGGAGATCAGGTGACGACCAACGTTCACACCGCCGCCGGCACCGGCGACCAAACCGTCAGCCTGCGTGACCCCTACCCGTTCTTTGCCCACAAGCGCCGGGAGTCCGGCGTGTTCCGTGGCACGGTCATGGACTACTCCAAGACTCCCGAGTCCCTGATGCCCAAGCGCGAGTACTCCGCGATGTCGTTCGACGCGGTCAACACGGTGTTTCGGGACGGCCGCGTATTCAGTTCCAAACCGTACGACAAAACCATCGGCCTGTTCATGGGGCCGACCATTCTGGCGATGGAGGGAAAGAAGCATCGCGACCATCGCAACCTGGTGTCCGCGGCATTCAAGTCCAAAGCGCTGGCTCGGTGGGAGCCCACCATTGTGCGGCCGGTCTGCAACGCGTTGATCGACGAGTTCATCGACACCGGCGAAGCCGATCTGGTCCGGAATTTCACATTCGAATTTCCCACCCGTGTCATCGCCCAATTACTGGGACTGCCGGCCGAAGACCTGCCGATGTTTCGCAAGCGCGCCGTGCAATTGATCAGCTACAACGTCAACTACGAACGCGCCTTCGAGGCGTCGGCGGCGCTCAAGGATTACTTCCTCGAGCAGATCGAGCAGCGGAAATCCAAGCCCACCGAGGACATCATCGGCGATCTGGTCACCGCGGAGATCGACGGCGAAAAGCTCAGTGACGAGGCTATCTACTCTTTCCTGCGTCTGCTGCTGCCCGCCGGGCTGGAGACCACGTACCGGTCTTCGGGAAACCTGCTGTATCTGCTGCTCACCCATCCGGACCAGTTCGCCGCGGTGCAAGCCGACCGCGAGCTGATCGGCCAGGCAATCGAGGAAGGGCTGCGCTTCGAGACGCCGCTGACCACCGTGCAGCGATTCACGACCGAAGACACCGAGCTGGAAGGCGTCGAGATTCCGGCGCGCTCAGTTATCGGCGTGTGCATTGGTTCGGCGAATCGAGACGAGCGGCGCTGGGAGCGTTCGGAAGAATTCGACATCTTCCGCAAGCACATGCCGCACATCTCCTTCGCCGCCGGTGAGCACACCTGTTTAGGTCTCCACCTGGCTCGGCTGGAAACCCGCGTCGCACTCGAATGCCTGCTGAATCGGTTGACGAACGTCAACCTGCTGAGCGACGGCGACCCGCACATCCACGGCCAGCCCTTCCGTTCGCCGACGGCGCTTCCGGTGACGTTCGACGCCAAGTAGCGTCCAGCGAGGGAGATATCAAAGCGTCCGAGGAAGAGGGCTGAAATGGTCAAGGTAATGGCGGGCTTTCGGGTCCTGGAGCTTGCGCAGTTCACGTTCGTCCCGGCGGCGGGGGCCATCCTTGCCGACTGGGGCGCGGACGTCATCAAAGTCGAGCATCCGGTGCGCGGTGACACCCAACGCGGCTTCCTCAACATGGGTGGCATCGAGGTCAACCCGGACCGACATCCGCTGATGGAGCATCCCAACCGGGGCAAGCGCAGCGTCGGGATCGACGTTTCCACGCCGGGCGGCCAGGAAGTGCTCTACGAACTGGCCAGGACTTCCGACGTGTTCCTGACCAACTACATGCCCGCGCAGCGGCAGAAAAACAAGTTCGACGTGGAGCACATCCGCGCGGTGAACCCGAACATCGTCTATGCCCGCGGTACGGCGTACGGCGACAAGGGAGCGGAGCGCGACGTCGGTGGCTACGACGGGACAGCATTCTGGACTCGCAGCGGCATCGGCTACGCGTTGACGCCGGAGGAGCTGGGCGGCGCACTGCCACAAGGCATTCCCGCCTTCGGCGACTCCATCGGCGGCATGAACATCGCCGGTGGCATCTCGGCCGCATTGCTGCATCGCGAGCGGACCGGCGAAGCCCTCGAGGTCGACGTGTCGTTGCTGAGCACGGCCTGGTGGGCGGCGGGCGCAAGCGTGACGCAGGGCATGGAGACCGGCGAGGTCATGCGCGTCGCAATGCCGGGATCCGCCAGCCCGTCGGTGAACCCCTTCATGGGGAACTACCAAACCTCCGACGGCGGCACGATCAACCTATGCATCATCAGCCCGACGGGCTGCATCCGCGACACTTTCGAGCATCTCGGCATCCCCGAGGCAGCTGATGATCCGCGCTTCGCCGAGGTACTTCCGTTGATCCAAAACGCCGACGCGGCCGCCGAATTGATCGCGAAGGCCTTCGCCAGCAAGCCCTTTGAGTACTGGCGGCAGCACCTGAAGACGATGAAAGGTCAGTGGGCACCCTTCCAGAGCCTCCTCGACCTGGCCGACGACGAGCAGGCCATTGCCAACGACATGATCGCCGAGGTCGAGCTCGCCAGCGGCGGAAAGCCGTTCCGCGTCGTGCGCGGGCCGGTCCAGTTCAATCATGAGCCACTGGTGACAACCCGGGCGCCGCAGGCGAGTGAGCACACCGAACTCGTTCTGATGGAGCTTGGCATGGATTGGGACCGCATCGCCGAACTGAAGGAGTCGGGAGCCATTGCTTAGAAAAAGGAGTCCTGCAAATGAATGACGTCGCCGTCATCGGGGTGGGTCTGCACTCGTTCGGTCGCTTCGAGGGCAAGTCCGCGATGCAGATGGGCGCCGACGCCATCCAGCTTGCGCTCGCCGACGCGGGCGTCGACTGGAAGGACATCCAGTTCGCCGTCGGTGGCAGCTGGACGGTGGCCAACCCGGACGCAATCGTCGGCATGGTGGGACTCACCGGTATCCCGTTCACCGATGTGTTCAACGCCTGCGCCACGGCCGCCAGCGCCACCAAACTGTGCGCCGACAGCATCCGGTTGGGTGACTATGACATCGGTATCGCCGTCGGTATGGACAAGCACCCGCGCGGCGCCTTCACCGAAGACCCGGCGCTGGTCGGGATGCCAAGCTGGTACGCCGAGAACGGGCAATACCTCACCACCAAGTTCTTCGGCATGAAGGCCAACCGCTACCTGCGCGACCACGGCATCTCCACCGGCACGCTGGCCAAGGTGGCGGCCAAGAACTTCCGCAATGGAGCGTTGAACTCCAACGCCTTTCGCCGCAAGCCGATCTCCGAAGAGGACATCCTCAACTCGCCGATACTGAACTACCCGCTGACCCAGTACATGTTCTGCACTCCCGACGAAGGGGCCGCCGCGGTCGTGATGTGCCGCGCCGAGATCGCGCAACGGTTCACCGCCAAACCCATCTACGTCCGCGCGGTCGAGATCCGCACCCGCCGGTACGGCGCCTACGAGGTGAATACCACCTATGCACCGGTCGACGAGGACGTGTCGCCGACCGTCTACGCCGCCAAGGCCGCGTTCGAGAAAGCCGGCGTGGCGCCGGACGAGGTCGACGTCATCCAGCTACAGGACACCGACGCGGGCGCCGAGCTGATCCACATGGCCGAGGCCGGATTTTGCGCCGACGGTGACCAGGAAAAGCTGTTGGCCGACGGGGCCACTGAGATCAGCGGTGCGATGCCGGTCAACACCGACGGCGGGCTGATCGCCAACGGCGAGCCGATCGGGGCGTCCGGGCTGCGCCAGGTGCACGAGCTAGTGCGCCAATTGCGCGGCGAGGCCGGTGACCGCCAGGTCCCCGGAGCTCCGCAAGTCGGGTTCGCGCAGGTTTACGGGGCGCCCGGCACCGCCGCGGCGACCATCCTGACCACCTGACCGCGTGACGTATGAACCGGCAGCGCGGCGAATCTTTAGCCGTTCGCATACAACGCCCCGCTTCATAGCCTCCTGAGCGCGCGGAGAATCCTGAAGAAGGGTGCGTTGGCCGCCAGACCGCTGCGCAGGCTGGGCTGCAAGATGCTGAGGTTCATGACGACCAGATAGCGCAGTCCGTGATCGCGCCAATGTGCAGCTTGATCGACAACCTCCTGAGGTGTGCCGGTGAGAAAGAACTCTTTCATCAACGACGCGGGAACCTGAGCTGTGCATGACAGCACCGTCTGCTCGTCGAGGGGTTTGCGGTATGAGGTCTTGTGCGCCGGCGAATTCGTGTCCGAGCAGATGCTGTACGCCGTGGGCCGCCCACATCTGGGCGGGAATGTTGAGCGCGAACGCCTTGGCGACGGCAGCCAAGTACACGGCGCGGACCATCGCGGTCGGGAACCGCCGAGTATTGAGGACTTGGCTGCCGACGCCGACGCGAAATCCTCTCATGTTCAAAGCCTTTCGCTTCAGCTGGTGCACGGACTGCATGCGTGTGCGGTTCGCTCGAATATGGAAGTGGCTGCCGCTTGGGCAGCCGCCAGCAGGTCCGCACCGGCGAGGGTGCGCGAAAGGCGCGCTGTTTCTGACTCGGCGACCATGATCGCGCTGGTGAGAATCGCCGCGGAAAGCTGCCCGTCCCACGCAGAACCGTCGGCTGATGTGTCATCGAGCGCGGCGCGTAGCGAGGCGGTGAGGGCGGCCAGGTCATCGAGACGCCGCCGGCGCAGCGTCTCGCTGTCGGCGATCGTTTGCACGTAGGCCGCCAAACCATCCAAATGCCCCTCGCCGGACCTGCGCTGCAGGTCGGCGAGGTACCACTCACGAACAGCCGTTGCGGGCGACGTGCGGGGACACCCATCTCGCACCGCCTGCGGCGGACCGGCGTACCAGTCGGTCTCGTCAAAAAATAGGTCGGTCTTAGCGGGAAAGTAGTTCAGCACAGTTTGTGGTGACACCCCGACGACTTCGGCGATCTCGGCCACTGACGTATTGTCGAAACCCTTCGTCATGAACAGCTCAGTGGCCGCATCGCTGATCGCGCGCCGAGTAGCCCGTTTCTTGCGTTCCCGTAATCCGTCGACCACACCCACCACCATAGCAAAAATTAGTGCTACCCTAATTTTTGTGTCACCCAACGAAAACTCGAGCGAGATCGTGGCTATCGGCGCCACCGGCCTCGTGGGCCGCCACGTCGTGGACGGTTTGATCCGCGCAGGTCGGCGGGTCCAGGCCGTATCGCGCCAGTCCCGATCCGGGCCACCCCGCGTGACCCCGTGCCCAGCCGACGTGCGCGACGCCGAGGCGTTTCGGTCTGTGTTGCCCGGAGCCGACGGAATATTCGTGAATCTGCCGCCGACGCTGCAGGAACAGGACTTGGCGCGCATCGGCGCCGACATCACCGAGGCCGGGATCCCGATCACGGTGCTGCTGTCGTCAGATTTGGTGGGGTCCTGTCCCGGTTCGGTCATGGCCGCCAGCCACCAGCGCGAGGAGGCGGTGTTGGGCGCGGTCCTCGGCGACTCGCTGGCGGTGCTGCGACCGGGAATGTTCATGAACAACGACGCCGACGAATGGTCAGCGTCGATCCGTGACGACGGAAAGGTGGTCACCGCCTTCCCCGACGCCCTGGAAGTGCCGATCGCGCCCGTCGACATCGCGGCCGCCGCGGTAGCCGCGCTTACCGCGCACGGACATGGGCCCCACCCAACGCGGCGGCTTTTGGGGCCAGAGTGGCTCAGCGCCCGGGACCGAGTAACCGTGCTCACCGAGGTGCTCAAGCGGCCGATCACCATCGTGGAAGTCTCGGCCGAGGAGCATGTGGCGTTACTGGCCCGGCGGCTGCCCGAACCCATAGCACGCCAGAAGGTGGCGATGAGGGCCGGGGCGCCGCGATCGATCGCCGACTGCCCCGATGTGCCGCTCGGCAAGGAAAGGACACCCTATGCGGCGTGGGCGGCAGCCAACGTCGCGGCGTTCGAGGTTGAGGGCCGATGAAGCGGTCCACCGCCGCGTCGGCGGGCATCATCGTCGAAAAGAATGTCGCTGTGCCGATGTCAGACGGTATCACCCTGCGGGTCAACGTCTTTCGGCCTGACCATGTAGCGCCTGTGGTGATGTCGATGACACCCTACGGGAAGGACAAAACACCCGACCGCATCGGGATGCTGGCGATGCGATTGAGCGGGGTCAGGTTCGGCCAGCTGAACTGCTCGCCGATGACCGGATTCGAATCACCCGATCCGCGGTTTTGGGTGAGCCACGGCTACGCGGTCGTTCAGGCCGACGCGCGCGGAATGCACGCCTCCGATGGGATCGCGGGTTTTCTCACCGACCAAGACGCCCGCGACTACGCCGAAATCATCGGGTGGGCCGCCGACCAGCCGTGGTCGACCGGCGCTGTCGCTTTGAATGGAGTGTCCTACCTGTGTATGTCGCAGTGGCGCGTCGCCGCGTTGCGCCCCCGCGGCCTGACCGCGATCGTGGCCTGGGAAGGCGCCTCGGATCTGTTGCGCGAGTTCGCCTACCACGGCGGCATCCCCGAAACCGGCGTCCTGCCGATCTGGTGGAAGCAGCGGATGCTGCGCGGCAGCCACCGCGGCACCACCATGGGCGAAGACTTCCTAGGCGAGAGCCGCCGCCACCCACTCGACGACGCCTATTGGGCCGCCAAGCGACCCGACCTTCGCGCCATCGACGTACCCGCGCTGGTGGGGGCAAGCTGGTCTGACCAGGGGTTACACACCCGCGGGACACTACTGGCCTACGAGCAACTCCGCGGGCCCAAATGGCTGGTCGTCCACGGGCGCCGCAAATGGGAAACCTACTACTCGGCCGAAGCGCTCGAGCTGCAGCGCCGCTTCCTCGACCACTTCCTCAAGGGCGCATCGGCTGACTGGGCCGACGAACCCGCGGTCCGCTACGAGCTCCGGCATACCCGCACCCGGTACACAGTTCGCACCTCGACGCACTGGCCTCTCCCGCTCGCGACACTGCAGACGCTGTACCTGGACGCCGCGTCAATGACCCTGACCCCACAACCAAGTACCCTCGCCCACAAGGCTTCTTACTCCGCTGTGCCACGGCGGCGACACTCGGATCGGGTCAGATTCACCCACAGATTCACCGAAGACACTGAGATCACCGGCAGCATGGCCCTGACGGTCTGGATCAGCATCGACGAGGGAACAGACCTGGATGTGTTCGTCGTGGTCCGCAAGCATAATCCCGCGGGTGCGGTGGTGCCGTTCTACGGCTACAACGGCTACATCAACGATGGTGTGGCAAAGGGATGGCTTCGTGGTTCCCACCGCGAACTCGACGAGACACGCAGCCGGCCCGAGCGACCTTTCCACGCCCACCGCACCGTCGAGCCCATAGACCCGGGTGAGCCTACCCAGATGACCGTCGAGATCTGGCCCAGCAGCACGCATTTCGAGGCCGGCTCGGAACTTGTCGTCGAAATCGTCGGGCACGACGCCGACCGCTACCCCGTGCTCCGCCATAAGGCCGCCATAAACCGCGGAATCCACACCATCCACACCGGCGGGGCGACACCTTCCGTCTTGGTCGTGCCACTCATACCGGCTCCGATCATCGCGTCACAGTCGGTAACCGATGAGTAACCCAGCAAGGAGGTTGACGAAGATGACTGATCTACCGCCCGAACTTCAGCAGTTGGAGGAGTGGATGGCGAAGATACAGTTGTTCGCCATAGTTATGCGCGCCACTGGTGAGTTTCAGAGTCCTGAGACGGCGCCGGGTGCTGCGCTTTTGGCCGAACATCTGCGGTACGTGTTCGATTTAGAGGATCAGAACCGCTTGTTGGCCGCCGGTCCGCTGGATCGCGGCGTCCCGGGCCCCGTGGACGGCATAGCCATCATCCGCGCAGATTCTCGTGACCAAGCCGAAGCCATCGCCGCCAATGAACCATTACACAAGGCCGGGTGGCGAATTAACACCGTACGGTCATGGGAGCTGAACATGGGGGCGCTGGCGCCGGCGGCACGTGCAGCATGCGAGGTCCCCACCAAATAGCTCGACATCAAACCGACCGCCACGGTGGTGGCCGGTCACCGACTGATTGAAAAGCGCGCTATCAGGACGTTTTCTTAAGCGGCGGTGAGTAGTTGGGCTTGCCCAGCCCAAGCATGTACTGGGCGATCATGTTGCGGAACACCTCAAGCGTGCCGCCGTAGATTCCCACCAACGGAGCGAACCGATACGCGTACTCGGCACTGCCGTCGTCGGCGGCCCCGTCGGTCCCGAACGGCAGGGCCGATGCGGCCCCGAGAATGTCCATCAGGTCCGGGGAGATGTCCCGCATCGTTTGTGCGATGGCGACCCGGCCGAAGATGCTCGGGGCCGATAGTGCAACCTCCAATCGGGCGACGCTGCGGCCCAGCCGATATGCGACCGACTTGTCGTCGATAAGCCGGCGCCCGTCGGGATCGGGCCGAGTCACACGCGCCGCGGCCTTGTCCACCGCCTCGGCCATGAACCCGGCCTGGTGCATCATGATCGAGGGGTCCTGCAATCCGTCGGGTGCGGCCGCAACCGCGCCGTGTTCGACGTTGAGCGGCTCGCGCAGCACCGTCCAGCCCGCGTTCACCTCGCCCAGTCGATACTTGTCGTCAACGCGGACGTCGCTGTAGTAGACGATGTTGGTCCGGTCGCCGTCCACGGTGCGGATGCCCTGGATTTCGATGCCCGGCGAATCCAGCGGAACCAGGAACATGGTCAGGCTCTTGTGTTTCGGCGCTTCCGGAGCAGTGTTGGTGATCAGAAACACGTACTGGCAGTTGTGCGCTCCGGTGGTGAACATCTTGGCGCCGTTGATAATCCATGCGTCACCGTCGCGCACCGCGCGGGTCTTGCAGGTGGCGACATCGGAGCCGCCTTCGGGCTCGGTGTAGCCAAGGCACAGTCGAACCTCGCCGCGGAAGACTCTCGATAGTACCTCGTCGCGCAGTTCCGCTGACCCGAACTTCGCCACCGAGCGCGCCACCATGGCGGTAGTCCCCCAAGTCACCCACGGCACGTGTGCCCGCCGCTTCTCCAGCTCCCAAATTCGGCGCCGCACCCGGCTGAACCCGCCTTCGGATTCCGGCTTCCACTCGGCCTCCAAATAGCCTGCGGCGCCGAACTTCAGATGCAGACCCTCATCGAAGTTGTCGCCCGTCTCGCGATCTCGACGCCTGACCTCTTCGGTCACATGTGTACCCAGAAAGCTCCGTGCCTCCTCGAGGAAGGCCTTGTCCTCGTCGGACAGCTCGACCCGGGAGAAATCCATCGCTTCGCTCCTGTCCTAGACCCGCGCGGTTTGTGGCGCAGCCTCACGGGTAGCTACGATCTCGGCGACCCGCTGGGCGCTGGCGCCCGGATCGCCGCCCGCCAGTGGCCATCCCCTGGCGCGCACCAGATACGCCGTCGCTGCGGCTTCGGCCGAAACCCCAAGGCCGCCTTGGATGTGGACCGCCATAGTTGCCGCCTTGGCGGCCTCTTCGGCCATGAAAACGAATGCAGAAGGCGCTAACTCGGGTCGTTCATCGGGTTGGTTGTCCAGGAACCAGGCGGCGCGCCGGGCGAGGTTACGTCCACCCTGAACGGTGATGGCCATGTTCGCAAGAGGGTGCGAGATGCCCTGCAGCGTAGAGATCGGTACACCCAGGGTGTAGCGGGTCTTGGCGAACTCTGCCGCGATGGTCATCGTCTCCTCGACCAGACCCACCAGAGCCGCAGCGGTCAGCAGCCGCCATTCATCGAGCCCCAGTTCATAATTCGCCAGCGCATCGCATCCTCGACCTACGACCGTACGAGTGTCGGCGGCGGCCGGATCCACCCAGGCCATCGGCAACCGGCCGATGTTGTCGACCTTCGCCGGCCGGGTGCCGAACGTCAGGCGCACGATCTCATCACCGTCACGAACGATGATGTGGTCGGCAATCGACCCCGTTGGAACCAGCCGGATACCCTGCGTGCTGTCGATTCGCGCATCAAGTCCGGCAAGCTGCTCGCCGCTAGCAACCCCTGCGGTGTCAGCACCCAATGCTCCCAGGCGCCCCAGCAATCGTGCAGCACAGACATGGTCGATCCACGGAACCGGCGCCAGCGACCGGCCGACCTCTTCGGCCACCAGGGTGAGGTCGACCAGCGTCGCCCCGTCGCCACCACAGGACTCCGGCAGTGCCATCGTGGTCGCACCCATCGCGCACAACCGCTCCCACAGGTTCTTATCGAAGCCGGAAGGTTCTGCGGCACGCACTGTTTCGATCGAGCAGTGGGTCTTGAAGAATTGCTTATACGCAGTCTGCAGATCCACGTGGTCGTCAGACAGACTGTAGTCCAGTCTGCGCAGTTCGAAGCGGTCCATCGTCATCAGCTCCCAATCGGTCTGGAAAAAAATAGTTGTCAAGCGCGGTCGCCGAAGAAAAACTCCTGCGCGTTGTTGTAGAGGTAGTTATCCAGCACCTCGGCGGGCAGATCCAGCGCACGAGCTTCAGGTATCACTCGGCGCATGGGCAACACCGGCCAGTCCGACGCGTAGATCACCTTGTTCGGACCACGCGTTCGCATATAGTGCAGCAGGCTTTCCGGCAATCGCTTGGGCGACCACGCCGACGTCATCAGGCGCAGGTTGGCGTATTTGAGCATCAACCGGATCGCGACGTCCCACCACGGATCTGCCCCGTGGATCATGCACAGGCGTAACTCGGGAAAGCGCACGCACACCCGGTCCAGGTGCATGGGATGCTGTACCTCTCCGGGTATCGGCGGTCCCGGGATACCGGTGTTGATACACAGCGGGAGGTCGAGTTCCGCGCACTTGGCGTAGAGCGGATAGTAAACGGCATCACTGGGCGGATACTGCCCGTCACCCCAAAAGCTCGGCCCCACTACCGCATACGCGACCGGCAGGTCGCCCACGATCGCGGTCAATTCCCGCAACGACCGCACCGGGCGCAGCAGGTTGAGCCCACCCATCGCCAGTGCGAACCGATCCGGCTTGGCTTCGACGAACTTACGCGCCGTAGTGGACGGATTGGCAAGCGAGTCCATCAGGATCGCTTTCTGCACACCCTGCTCGTCCATCTCAGCAAGCAGCTCGGACAGATCGACCGGCGCGAACATCGACTCCGGGCCCTTGAAGTAGTCGTCCCTGACCTTGAGCATCCAGGTGGGCTGGGACTCGGTTTCGCCGAAGTGCACGTTGATCAGGCAGTCAATCGCTTTGGTGTTCATGACTTCCTTCGGGATCGGCGGGGACCAGCGCGGCGGCCGGAACCTGTTGTGTGGCTAGTTCTCTGGCCCATCGGTAGTTCGGCTTGCCGTTGCCGAGGCGCTGAATCTGCTCGACGAAGATGAAAGCCTTGGGCGCCTTGAAATGCGCCAGCTGCGAGGTGCACAAGGTATAGAGAGCCTGCTCGTCTGCGGTGAGATCGGCGCCCGGGTGCGGCGCGATGAGCGCGACGACTTCCTGTCCCCACCGCTCGCTCGGCCGCCCTACCACTAGGGCGTCGGCGATGCCCGGATGTGCGCGCAGTACTTCCTCGACCTCTTCGACGAACACCTTTTCGCCACCGGTGTTCACGACCAGCGAATCGCGGCCGAAAAGGCGGATAGTGCCGTCCTGTTCAACGGATGCCCGGTCGCCCGGTATCACCACCCGCTGGCCGTCGATCTCCGGGAAGGTCCGTTGGGTGGCTTCGGGATCGCTGAAATACCCGAGCGGAATCCGGCCCGTCCTGGCGGCCCAGCCGATCTCCTGCTCACCGGGCCGTAGGAACCGGCTGCGGTCGGCAGAGACGACCGAAGCGCCGACCCTGGGTTCAAAGGTCTCGCTGGCGTTTCCGTCACGGCTGTGCCCGAACGCCATATTGCCGGTCTCCGAAGACCCGTATCCTTCGATGATGGTGATGTGCGGCAGGCATTCCATCAGTGCGCGTTTGTATTTCGCATTGGTGGCGGCTCCGCCGGTGCCAATCGCGTTCAGCGAGGACAAGTCGTACGGATGAGCCCGCAGTTCGGCGATCAGCGGCCCGGCATAGGCGTCGCCGACCATCGTCATCATGCCCACCTTTTCGCGCTCGGCGGTTTCCCATACCGACCGTACGTCGAGCTTGCTGCGGTCGTCATACAGCACGACGGGCAGGCCGGCGCAGAGCGCCGCGAACGCGGTCCACATTCCGGCCGCGTGCATCAGCGGCGAAACAGCGAACCACGGCTGACCGCCATTGCGAACCTTGTCGTGGATCTCGGTGACGCTCGCGTGGTCGGCGCCCACCATCGACGACACGTACATGTCGCTCTGTCGCCACAGCACTCCCTTGGGGCGTCCCGTCGTCCCGCCGGTACACATCATGATCAGGTCGTCGGGCGACCCCGTCAGGTGGAAGTCTGCATCGCCGGCTGCCAAGACGTCGTCCAGTGAGACGGCTCCCGGCAGTTGGGGAGCCGTGCTCCCGTCGTCGATAGATACCAGTAGCTCGGTACCGTTGGGCGGCAACACCTCAGCGAACCGGGTGCCGAGTGAGCGGTGATAAATGATGCCCCGGGGCCGGACGTAGTCAAGCAGGTCGCGGATCTCGCGTGGCGAGTAGTGGTGGTTCACGTTGACTGGTACAACACGTGCCTTGAGGCAGCCGATCACTATGTCGGGGTACAGGTCGTTGTACATGATGAGCGCGATCCGGTCCTGACCACATTCCCAACGCTCAAGTGTCTCGCGCGCAGCGTAGACGCCGAACCCCTTGTTGCTGAGGTAGTTTGCCAGTCTGTTGGTTCTGGCGGCCGATTCAGCAAATGTACTTCGCCGGTTCCCGCAGACGGTCATCAAGCAGTCGGGAACGACGTCGGCGATAGCGTCGAGCACCGCCCCGACTGTCCATTCGCTCACGGGGCGCGCCGCGGGTTGAGGGCCTTAAGGACGAAAGAAGACACGATGCTTGACTGTGCTCTAACTAGGCGGCCACGGCCGCTTTCACACCCAGGAAGTCCAATGCATTGTCGCGCATGATCTTCCGGACGTCCGCTTCGCCGAACGCCTTCAACTCATCGGTGAACGACAGCGGCGACTCCAGGCCTTCACCGTGCGGCCAGTCGGAGCCGAACAGGATGCGTTCGACGCCGATCTTCTCCGCCAGCGCCGGGAGATCTTCTTCGTAGTACGGCGACACCCAAACATGTTGGCGCAATGCGTCGACCGGGTCATTGGGGAACCACCGCGGCTGTTGGTTCGCCGTCTTCTTCAAACGCTTGATGAGTCGATGTACCCACTCCGAACCGTTCTCGACGCTGGCCACCCGAAGCTTGGGATGGCGATCGAAAACCCCGTGCACGATCAGCGAAGCCATGGTGTCGTGGATCGCCCGGTCGTCGACGAGGATCTTGTCGAGCGGGTCGGGAGCCGCGAACGCCTCGAAGGTGTCCTTGCCTCCCCACATGGCGGCGATTTTCAGGTACCCGCTGTCGCCCAGATGGAATGCCACCGGGACGTTCGCTTCGGCGAGACGGGCCCAGACCGGATCGTGCGATGGGTGCCCGAGTGAGCGGTTCTTCGGGACACCGGGCACCGGAGCGGGCCGCACATGGACCAGCGGCGCGCCGCGGTCCAGAACGAAATCGATTTCCTGGACTGCCTTCTGCGGGTCGGCGAGGGAAATCATCGGCGCCGCGATGATGCGGTGATCGTCCCGGTCGAAGCCCCAGTCTTCGTCGAGCCACAGGTTGAAGGCGTGCAGCGACGCCATCGTGGCCTCCACGTCGTCCTTGAGCGCTTCCTCCACCCCGCAACCGAACGTCGGGAACATGATGCCCATCTCGATGCCCTGGCTGTCGATCACCGCGACCCGCGCGTCCCGGTTTTGGTACTCCGGTCGCAGTTCGAGCTTCTCGACCTGCATCAAGGACGCTGGATCGACGCCTTCGGGTATCTCACCGCGGAACAACGAGTCCAGGCAGCCCGGCACGATGATCGGATCGAACGTCGGGTTGGGAATGAAACGGTTGACACGGTCGCCGATGATCGCCTGGGTGTGCCTGCCGTCGCTGTACATCTGAACGCCACGCCTGCGGAACTTCTTGTCCAGGTGCCGGGTAAAGGCATCCAGCGGCTCGTAGTAGTGGTTGTCTACGTCGATCGCCTTGTAACTCAAGTTACCCATGATCTTCCTTTCCGGTACCACCGGCGAACACTAAGTGTCGGTTGAGGTGAGTGAGGGAAACTGCGGCGGCCGTTTCTCGAGGAAACTCGTGATCCCCTCGACGACGTCCGGTCGCGGCATCGCCTCGTGCAGCAGGACCTCGGCACGTGAAGTAGCTTCTACGACATCGCGAGTGGCGTCGCCGTATACCTGCCTTTTGATCACCGCCATCGAAGCCGGCGAGCAGTTTTGAGCGATGTCCTCCGCGTAGTCCAGGGCACGCTTCATCAGATTTTCGGGCGCGACGACTTCTTTGACGAGGCCCAGCTCGGCTGCCTCCTCGGCGAGAAAGGTGCGGCCGCTCAACAACAGGTCGAGGGCGACGCCCCAGGTGGTCAAGCGCGGAAGTATCCAGGAGATGCCGAACTCGGCGATCAGTCCGCGGCGAGCGAACACGGCGGCGAACTTGGCCCCGGCGGCGGCGAACCGGACATCGCACATCAGCGCCTGGGTCAGACCGATACCGACACACGGACCGTTGATAGCCGCGATGACCGGCTTGCGCAGCGTGGTCACAAAGTGGGGTGGGCGTTCGCCGACCAAATCGGCCAGATTGGTCTGACCTGCCTTCTCCATTGTCTCGCCGTATGTGGCCGCCGAACTCGGAGCGCCCAGATAGGCGCCGGCACAGAATCCCCGGCCCCGACCGGTCAGCACGATCACCCGGATGGCCGGGTCCTGTTCGGCACGGTCGATCCCGGCGTAGAACCCGGCAGCGATGTCGGGGCCCCAGGCGTTGAGACGCTCCGGGCGATTGAACGTGAGGATTGCGACACCGCTGGCCGTGGCCTCGTAGAGTACCGCGTCTTCGGCGTCGGAAGCACCGTCGCTGCCGGACATCTCCCGCGGCACCTCCTCACGCATGTCTACCGGACCCAGCCTACTTTGTACGCATACTGTATACCTATCGGTACAGCATTCCACAACTGCCGTCGCGGCCTCCCGAACCCCGACCAAACAGCGAATTTCGGGTCGCTGAACCACAACTGTGGAGCCCCTTCGCTACCCCAGTTCGGGGGGTCGGCTAGGCATCGATAAGCCCGAGGCGCCGATAGGCTTTCTCGATCTGGGCCTTCGCCTCAGCCGGCAACTCCGCTTGCGGGGGCCGGGAATGCGGATAGGCACCTATCGGCAGACCCAGCAGCGACGCGGCGTATTTGAACGCACCGCCCCAGTGGGTGAAGTAATCCGATCGTCCCGGGTAGCAGGTCCACCACGATCCCAGGTCGAGGTCGAACTGGTCCAGACCGGAATCACGCCCATAGTCCATCGCCTCAACGAGCTTGTCGCTCAACACCAGATCCCAATACTCGGAAAACAATCGCCGCCGTGGAGTCTCAAATAGGTAGCCGGCAGTGCCCAGCTGTGCCGGGCAGACGATCCCGGCACGCAACCATCCTGCGCGGTACACTGTCCGGTCGCATTCCCAGAGCACCAGATCGGGCGCCAACTGGTGCAGCAACCGGCTGCTTTCCGGCCGGAAGGCGCCCTCCTTGGTGGCGCACACGGCGGGCACCTCGTTGTAGATCCGCGCGCTTTCGGCCGCGGTCAACACATAACCCGAGGATGGGGAATTGAACATGCCCAGGGCGATATCCGTGTGCGAGGCGATGTAGGAGAAGAATCGCAGCACACCTTCACCGCCGTGAACCTCCATCATCGGCGTTTGAATGTAGGCGATGTCGGCGCCCGCCTGCTGGGCATGCAGCGTCAAGTCCAAACAGTCCTTCGCCGACATGGCCGATGTACAGGCTTGCACGACGACATCGGGATTCGCCCTGCGCGCTTCCTCGATTGCCACCGCCAGCAAGCGCTTCCGCTCATCGAGGGTCAACGACCAGAACTCGGCGATACCGCTGGTGCACCACAACATCGGGTGTCCGAGATCGCTCACGCAGTAGCGCACCAGCGTCCGGTAGGCGTCCCAGTCGATGTCGTCGCCGTCCGCGCCGCAGAAAGGGGTGTAGAGGGAATCGCCGATCCCCCGTAAAGCGCCGCGTGCCCAAGCACGCGCCTCACTGGCCATCGCCATAGTCCACTCCTTCTGTCGGCCAAACGATTTCTTCGACCATTGTCAGGTGAAATCTGAACCACCGTCGACGTTGATATTGGCTCCGGTCATGTAGGAGTTGCGCCGCGACGCGAGGAATGCGGCGACCGGCCCGATTTCTTCCGGCAGGCCGGCTCGGGGCATTTGCGCCGGATGACCGAAGTGCTTGGCGATGGCCTCCATCAGACGATAGGGATCGTTACCGTCGACGCCGATCGACTTGGCCCAGCCAATAAGCGACTCGGACGCGATGCTGCCCGGCGACACCACGTTCACCAGGATCTCGTCCTTGGCTAACAGCAAGGAGAGATTTTTCGAGACGCTCGTCAGCATCGACTTAGCTGCGGTGTAGGCGGGCAGCATGACACTTTGTCGTTGAGTCGAGTGCGCCGAAAAGTTGACTATCCGCGCCCATTGCGCCTTGCGCAGCAGCGGAAGTGCCGAACGGACGCAGCGCACCATCCCCATCACGCCGTCTTCGACGGATTGGCGCCACTGTTCGTCGGTCAAATCTTCGAAGCTGCCCGCCGCTCCCGGCCCGACCGTATTGATGAGCACGTTGAGTTCGCCGTCCCATCGCTCACCAAGTTCGGCGAACACCTTGTCGACCTGCCCGGCGTCACCGATGTCGGCAACGAGCCCGAGGGCATCCGGGCTACCGCGACCCGTCAAATCGGTCACCGCGGAGTCGAGACCGGCACGGGTGCGGCCGACGACCGCCACCCGGGCACCTTCCTCGGCAAGGCAACGGGCCGTCGCCAAACCCATTCCGCGGCTACCACCGACCACCACCGCCGTGGCATTCGCCAGCCCTAGATCCATGGCCTAGTCCGTAGCCTTTAGCGCGGTCATCTTCGCCCGTCCAGCCGTTTTACCAAAAAGCCTACGATAGGTATTACAGTAGCAGAGGAGAAAACCGCACGAAGCACACCAGGAGAACCCGAAAGCAACCCCCGCCCGGCCTTACCGTAGGGCTATCCAAATGTGCGATCGGATGGCCACCGGTAACGCTGACGGTCATAGCCGAACGGCGACACGCCTGTGTATACGCAGGTAGGAGGCGAACTGCCGGTAGATTCATTTCGACCGGTGGCACGGCTCTCAGGCCGCATGCACAGGATAGATCTTGATGGAGGTGCCCGTAGTGGCAAAGCACGCAACCGCTGATAAGCGTCAACGACGCGAACGCGGGTCCATCAATCCCGATGACATCATCACCGGCGCATTCGAACTCGCCGAGCAAGTATCGATCGACAACCTGAGCATGCCGTTGCTCGGGAAACACCTCGGCGTCGGCGTCACCAGCATCTACTGGTACTTCCGCAAGAAGGACGATCTGCTCAACGCGATGACCGACCGGGCCTTGAGTAAGTACGTGTTCGCCACCCCGTACGTTGAAGCCAGTGACTGGCGTGAGACGTTGCGCAACCATGCACGCTTGATGCGTAAGACGTTCATGGGCAACCCAATTCTGTGCGATCTGATTTTGATTCGCGCCGCTCTCAGTCCTAAAGCGGCGCGACTGGGCGCTCAGGAGATGGAGCGGGCGATCGCCAATCTGGTGGAGGCCGGCCTGTCACCCGAGGACGCCTTCGACACCTACTCCGCTGTTTCGGTTCACGTCCGCGGATCAGTGGTGCTGCATCGGCTCTACGAAAAGAACCAGTCGGCGGACAGCGGACCACGCGCCATCGAGGACGCCGTGGCCATCGATGCCGCGAGCACTCCGTTGATTGCCCAAGTGACCAGGAAGGGTCACCGCATCGGGGCCCCCGATGAAACCAATTTCGAATACGGCCTCAACTGCATCCTCGACCATGCCGAGCCGATTGATCGAAGAGGGGTCAAAAGCCGCCAAGTCGGCGCCCTCCCGGCAACGCAAGGCGGCGAAGGTACCTGTTGTGCGAGGGCGCACCAAGGCGGCGGCGACACAGTAGCCGCCTCTCGGATCCGGTTGTTACGCTTCGGGTTCCGGCACGTAAAAATGTTCGTCGCGTAGCCGGAATGCTTCTTTGGCGCCGTGCTGTGCGCGGGTTTTGACGAAGTTGAACTCACCCGGCGCGAATTGCAGGTTGGTGCCGAAGGCATGGAACAGATAGCTCGCGACTTCCTCACCGTGGTATGCCTGGGTTTGCTCGACAAGACGGAACGCTTCCTTGGCGATGACGACCCCATCGGCAGGCATCTTCGCCGCCTTCTCGGCCCAGTACCGGGCGCGCGCAGTAACGGAGCCGGGATCGCATGTGTCGGTGAAGATTCCGAGCTGCTCGATTTCGCCCGCTTCGATGATGTCACCGGTCAGTAGCAGACGCCGGGCCAGAACCGGGCCTAACCGGTGGAAGAACATGTGCAGGCTACCGAGCGCGGGCCCAAGAAAGCGTGTTGCCGGCATGCCGATTTTTGTATCGCGCGCAATGACGGAGATGTCGGTCATCAGGGCCATCTCGAAGCCGCCGCCGAGTGCGTAGCCGGCGATCTCCCCCACCGTAACCTTGGGGAAGCCCATGAAGTTGTGGTAGAAGCCAAATGATTTGCGGTCCACGGTGAGTCGCCGACGCTGACTGGGGCGACGCTTGACCGTCGGATCATCGCCGCCGGCTTGTCCCTGCGCGCTGGAGGCGCCGTACCAGCCATACGCATTGTTCATGTCGGCCCCGGTGGAAAAGACTCCACCGGTTCCGCGCAACAGCACCACAGTGAGGTCGTCGTCTTCGGCCACCCGATCCAGACAGCGAGCGACGGCCTCGCGCATTGCGGCGTCATAGGAGTTACGTTGCTTGGGATTGTTCAGTGTGATCGTCGCGATTCGCCGGTCGGGATCGACCTCAAAAAGCACGCGATCCTCCGAAGCGCTCGAGGCACTCATGTATCGGACTCCTTTCGCCGCCCGCCGAATTTGAATCCGGCCAGTTTCTCCGGCGGCGACGCCAACGTGTTGACCTCGCCCGTGCAGAGCACCTCGTCGTCGAGCAGCAGCCGCGCCGTCGACGCGATGCCCCGTTCGACCTGCGACCGAACAATGTCGAAGCGCAGCTCGGTCAACACCGGCGTCGGCCGGCGGAAGGTCACCACCAGCGATCGCGTCTTGCCGGAAAGGCCCGTGACGCAATTCTGATGCTGGATGACGCAGTCGAAGAAGACGCCGAGAAAACCCCCATGCACCAGTCCCGGCGGTCCTTCGTAGACCAGCGGGAAGAAGACCCGGCCACCGGCCTTCTCGGCATCGAGGTGGTCGAACCGGTACTCGGGAAAGCACGGGTTGTAGGCACCGATGTCGGTGGCGTGGTTGAGATAGACCCGGCGGGGATCGTCGGCGATCACACCGATTCGTGGCGCGTTGTCCGTCGGAGCCGCGGCGGCCAGCTCGCTCTCCCACTCGGCGAACTTCGCCAGCATGGCGTCCACCGTCGGATGAGCGTGCTCGAGACTTAGCAGCAGTGAGCTCAGACGCCGCATGGCCGCGGCGGCGGCCACGGTCTGGGCAAGCGGCGCCTCGCCGAAGTTGGCGTCGTGTGTGCTCGTCGAAGCGGGTGCGCCCTCGGCCATGCTCCCTCTTTCACCCGGCTGTTCCGTCGACAGCGTTTCCTTGCTAACTTATACAGCGTAACAATCGTATTGCCTACTGTATGGGTAACCGTATCGGCGGAGAAAGGCCGGATTCGACGGTGAGTCACGAGGCCGACGCGGCCGATGCCGAGGGTTCGGTGACAGTGTGCCGGGATGACGCGGTTCTGCGAGTCACGCTCGATCGCCCATCCCGGCGTAACGCGTTGACACAATTGATGATCGGAACGTTGGTCGACGCGCTGACCGATGCCGGCGCCGACGACTCGTTGCGCGCGATTCACATCCGAAGCGCCGGAGACGACTTCTGTGCCGGCGCCGATTGGGTGGCCGCCAACAATCGGCAGCGTCCCCGCGCTGGTGATCTGGTGCGGCGGATTCCCCACGCCGCCCACCGGGTTATCGAGCTCGTCGCAAGCATCCAGCTGCCGGTGGTCTGCAGCGTGCCGGGATGGGCGGTGGGGTTTGGCTGCAACCTGGCGCTGGCCGCTGACTTCACCGTGGCCGCCACCGACGCCGTGTTCTGGGAGCCATTCGTGGACCGTGGCTTCAGCCCGGATTCGGGTTCCAGCTGGCTGTTGCCCCGACTGGTCGGCCTGGCGCGGGCCAGGCGAATGCTGCTGCTCGGCGAAAAAGTGAGCGCAACGGATGCGGCCGACTGGGGATTGATTCACCAAGCCGTAAGCCGGACCGAACTCGACGGTACCGTCGAAGAGTTGCTGAAACGGCTGGCCTGCGGGCCAACGGTAGCGATCGGGCTAGCCAAGCAGGCCCTGGGCTTCGGCCTGCACGCGACACTGAGCCAGTCCATGACGCAGGAGCTTTTCAATCTGGAACTATCGTGTCGGACAAGCGATTTCAAAGAGGGTCTGGAAGCCTTTCAGCAGCGACGCGCACCGAAGTTCCATGGCCGTTGACCAGATAGGCGTTCTCGGTCGCACTGAGCCACTCGACGAAGGGAACACACGGATGCCTACGTTCGACACCATTAACTACGAGGTCGACGGGCACACGGCCACCATCACCCTGAACCGTCCCGATGCCCTCAACGCGCTCAGCCCGCACATGATCACCGAACTCCGGGCCGCCTACGACGAGGCCGAGGACGACGACAAGGTGTGGTTGCTTGTCGTCACCGGCACCGGTCGCGCCTTCTGCACCGGGGCGGACGTCAAAGCTATTCCCGGCGACGGCAAAGTGCTCTACGAACGACCGTACCTGTCGACGTACGAACAGTGGGAGGCACCCCAGGAAGGCACACCCCCGTTCCGCCGAATGGCCAAGCCGGTGTTGACCGCCGTCAACGGTTTGTGCTGTGGCGCCGGCCTCGATTGGGTCACCACTTCAGACATCGTCATCGCATCCGACCGCGCGACGTTCTTCGATCCCCACGTCAGCATCGGACTGGTAGCCGGACGTGAGCTGGTGCGGCTGGCCCGGGTGCTGCCACGATCGGTCGCCCTGCGGATGGCGTTGATGGGCAAGCACGAGCGGATGAGCGCGGAGCGCGCCTTCGACCTGGGATTGATCAGCGAAATCGTTGAGCACGACCGGCTTCTCGAACGGGCCCATGAGATCGCAGGCATCGTCAATTCCAATGCGCCGCTGGCGGTCCGGGGGACCCGGCTGGCCATTCTCAAGGGCCTGGATCTGCCGCTGCACGAAGCCGAGATGCTCGCCGAAGCATTCCGCGAGCGCGTCCTGCGGACCGAGGACGCGCTCGAAGGCCCCAAGGCCTTCGTGGAAAAGCGGCCACCGGATTGGCAATGCCGATGACCTTCGACACCATCCTGCTCGACATCGATGCAGGCGACCATGTCGCCACCATCACCCTGAATCGGCCTCAGCAGCTCAACGCCTTCAACCGCACCATGTGTGAGGAGATGGCCCAAGCCTGGCGCTTGGTCAAACTTGACGAGTCGGTGCATGCGGTGGTGCTGCGAGCAGCCGGCACCCGGGCGTTCAGCGCCGGTTTGGACATCAAGACGCCATACGGCCAACCCGAAAACATCTGGAATCACGAAGATCCCGGCGAAGCACTCAGCCCGAAGTGGCAGAAGGTGTGGAAGCCCGTGGTGTGCGCCGTTCAGGGCATGTGCACCGCGGGCGCGTTCTATTTCATCAACGAATCCGATGTGGTCATCTGCTCGGAAGACGCGACGTTTTTCGACTCCCACGTATCGGCCGGCCTGGTCTGCGCATTGGAGCCGATCGGACTGATGCGGCGCATCGGTCTGGGCGAGACATTGCGGATAGCACTAATGGGCAACGATGAACGGGTCAGCGCTGACACGGCGCTGCGGATCGGGTTGGTGTCGGAGGTGGTCTCCCCGGACCGGCTGTGGAACCGTGCCCATGAGATCGCGGCGACGATCGCCGCCAAGCCACCGTCGGCGACCCAGGGCACCGTGAAAGCGATCTGGGAGTCGCTGGACAAGCCATACCGCGCCGCCTTGGAGCAGGGACTGATCTATACAAGGCTGGGCAACCCGTTAGGGACGGCTGAACTGGCCGCCCAGAACGACTGCGACGGTGACTGCGACGGCGAGGGCGCCACGCGCGGACCGAAGATCCGCTAATGCCCGATCACCCGCTCAGTCAACGCATCGCTGACGTACTGGATCTGCAGCCAGACGCACACGCCATCGAGTATGACGGCCAATGGATCTCATGGAGCCACGTCGGCGATACGGCGCGGCGCATCGCTTCTCTGGCCGCCGGGCAGGGCGCCGGGATCGGGATGCTGCTGCGCAACCGGCCCGGTCAGGTGGCGGCCTTCCTCGGGGTGCTGCTGGGTGGCGGAACTGTCGTCGTCATCAACCCGTCTCGCGGCGACGACCGCACCAAGGCTGATATCGCGGCGCTAGAGCTGCCGCTGATCATTGGCGAACGCGACGATCTGATGACACTGGTCACAGCGGCGCCCGGCACCACGACAGTGTCGATTTCGGCTCGCTTAGACGATCCCAACGGAACGCGACTGCGGCTGGCCGAACAACCCGGCACTGCGCCGGTTTCGAAGGCCGATGCGAGGCCCGGGGTCGCGGTGCGGATGTTGACCAGCGGAACGACCGGTCTACCCAAACGAATCGACCTCAGCTATGACATGCTGGCGCGCAGTGTAATGGGTCCCGAGCCTGACCGCGCACCGGCACCTACGGAGCTACGCCGCAGCGTCGCAATCGTCAACTCGCCGCTGGTGCATATCGGCGGTGTGTTCCGGGTGTTGCAATGCATCGCCGAGGCGAGATCCTTTGTGCTGCTGGAACGATTCGAGCTCAATGCATGGGCTGAGGCGGTGCGCAACCACCGGCCCCGTGCGGTATCGCTGGTACCGGCCGCATTGCGCGCGGTGTTGCACTCCGACCTGCCGCGCGCCGACCTGGAAAGCATTCGCGCCGTCACCTGCGGCACGGCCCCGCTGTCGGCCGACGATGCCGACGCCTTCACCCAGAAGTACGGCATCCCAGTCCTGACCTCTTATGCTGCAACCGAATTCGGTGGTGGTGTCGCAGGCTGGACCCTCACCGATTACCGCAAGTACTGGCGCGACAAACGCGGTAGCGTGGGCCGAGCCAACCCGGGCGCGCAGCTGCGGGTGGTCGCTGACGATGGCACGACACTCGGGCCGGACCAGGTCGGCCTGCTGGAGGTCAAGCCGGGACAGCTGGGGCCATCGGCGCAGTGGATGCGGACCACGGATATGGCGCACATCGACGTGGAAGGCTTTGTCTGGATCGTCGGGAGGGCCGATCAGGCGATCATCCGCGGTGGGTTCAAGGTGATGCCCGACGACGTGCGCACCGCGCTGGAGGGTCACCCTGCGGTGGCTGGTGCCGCCGTGGTCGGGCGATCCGACAAGCGCCTCGGGGAGACGCCCGTCGCCATGGTGGAACTCCGCGAGTCCGGATCCACCGATGTCGACGCGCTGGTGACGTATCTGCGAACACGGCTGGCGCGCTACGAGATTCCCACCGAGATCGCGATTGTCGGCGCGATCCCGCGCACACCATCAGGTAAACCCGATCTGAGCGCGATCCGGCACTTCTTCAGTGAATCTGCTTCGCAGCGCGACCATGCCCGGTGACTCTCCCACGGTCGCCCAGATCCTGCGACACCAAGCCCGCTCGCGAGGAGAGCACCCACTTCTCGTCTGCGACGGTGACCGCATCAGCTACGCTGAGGCCGATCACCGCTCGGCAGAGCTTGCCCGCGGATTGATCGCCCAAGGTGGCGGGAAGGGAACCCATATCGGACTGCTCTACCCGAACGGTACCGAGTTCGTCGTTGGGATGCTCGCGGCCGCACGAATCGGCGCGGTGGTGATCCCGTTTTCCACATTCGTCACTACCCGGGAGATGCGCGAGCAGCTGGTCGACAGCGATGTCGAAATCCTGTTGAGCGCGGCATCTTTCCGCTCTCACGATTACGTGCACCAGCTGGCCCAGTTGCTGTTGGACCCGGACTTCGATTCTGACCATCGGTTGTTCGCCACCGCCGCACCGCAATTGCGCCAGGTGGGAATCAGCTACCGTCCGGATGCGGTGCGGCGCATCCGCGACATGGAACGGTTTCGCCGGCTGGCCAGTACCGTCGATCCCACGCTGCTGACGGCGATGGAAGACGACGTCGACGGCTCAGATCCGATGGCCATCGTGTACACGTCGGGGTCAACCAGCCTCCCCAAGGGAGTAGTACACACGCACGCCGCCATGCTCGGACACCAGCAGAACCTCAACGAGATCCGTGGTTTGAGGGAAGCAGACAAGCTGTTCTGCAATTCGCCGTTCTTTTGGATCGGCGGGTTCGCATTCGGTCTGCTGGCGACCTTGGTCGCCGGGTCGACGCTGGTGTGCTCCAACGCGAGCGATGCCCGTGAGACGCTCGACTTGCTGGAGGCCGAAAAGCCGACCATGACCAATGGTTTCGCTGCCGGGATCGCGCACCTGGCCGACCACCCGAGTTTCGCCGGACGCGACCTGTCGTCGATGCGACGGGGCAACCTTTATCCGATCATGGCGCCCGGCACCCGACCGGCTGACCCGGAATTGCGGCACAACATGCTTGGGCTGACTGAGGCCGGCAGTGTCGTGTTGATCAGCGATGACGAATCCGACCAACCCGAAGGGCGTCGCGGATCGTTCGGCAAGCCAGCACCGGGATTCGAGACCTTGATCGTCGAGCCCGACTCCGGAGTACAAGTCGGCGTCGGTGAGGTCGGCGAACTGTGCATTCGCGGGCCATACGTGATGCAGGGGTACTACAAGCGTAGTCGCGAAGAGTGTTTCGACGCCGATGGTTGGTTCCACACAGGTGATCTGGTGCGTGCCGACCGCGACGGATTCATGTATTTCGTTGGTCGGCTCAGTGCGATGATCAAAACGGCGGGCGCCAACGTCTCGGCGGCCGAGGTCGAGAAGGCGATCGCGAAGGTTACCGGCGGAATGGTGGCTCACGTCGTGGGCATTCCAGATGCCGAACGCGGACAGTTGGTGGCCGCGGTCATCGTCCTGCCCGACCACTCTGATGCCTTTGACGAGGCGGCGTTGCGTGAGCGGCTCAAGGCGGATTTGTCGGCGTACAAAATCCCCAAGCGCTTCATCGCCCTGCACAGCGCCGAAATACAGCTGCTGTCTAGCGGCAAGGTCGACACGCAGCAATTGAGGAAGCTGTTCGATGCCTGACCCGGCGACCCCGCGCACCATCGACCAATTGGTGAGGATTCGCGCCGCCCACGACGGTTCCAAGCCGATGGTCATCGATCCGGCGTCCCGTGTCAGCTATCGCGAACTCGACACGACCACAAGAGATTTGGCGGCATTGTTCGTCGAGGCCGGCGTCGGCAAGGGCACCCGGGTCGGGCTGATCATGCCCAACAGTGCTCGCTGGATAGAGGTTGCCGTTGCGCTGACGCGCATCGGCGCAGTGCTGGTTCCGTTGAGCACCCTGCTGCTGGCCGGCGAACTGACCGCACAGCTACGGGTGGCTGCAGTGCAATTCCTGGTGAGCGTCGAGGAATTCCGCGGACACCGTTACCTTGACGACCTCCAGTCTGTGCGGCAACCCGAACTTCCTGCGTTACGTCAGGTTTGGACAGTCGACCGGCTCGCCAATGCCACTGCGAGCGAGCGAGCCAGCCGGATCGTCGACGCCATGACCGAGACGGTCACCGCCGCCGACCCGCTGGTCATCATGTTCACCTCGGGCAGCAGCGGACCACCCAAGGGAGTCGTGCATTCCCATGGCAACGCGTTGGGCGCCGTGCGATCGGGCCTTGCGGCGCGCTGCATCACGCCCGACACTCGCCTGTATCTCCCGATGCCGTTCTTCTGGGTGGGCGGTTTCGGCAGTGGAATACTGTCCGCGCTGCTGGCCGGCGCCACCCTGGTGACCGAGGAGGTGCCACGACCTGAAACCACCCTGCGTCTGCTGGAAAGCGAGCGGGTCACGCTGTTTCGCGGCTGGCCCGATCAGGCCGAAGCCCTGGCACGGCACGCGGACACTGTCGGCGCCGACCTCTCCGCGTTGCGGCCGGGCAGTCTGGAAGCCTTGCTGCCGCTAGAACAGCGGGCTCAGCCCGGGGCACGCGCGACGCTGTTCGGGATGACGGAGGCGTTCGGACCATACTGCGGCTACCCCGCCGACACCGATATGCCATGGTCAGCATGGGGTAGCTGCGGAAAGCCGTTCCCCGGCATGGAGGTCCGCATCGTTGATCCCGACAGCGGCAAGCGTGTTCCGGCGGGAACCGTTGGCATGATCGCGATCCGGGGACCGCACATACTGCGCGGCATTTGCCGCCGCCGCCGAGAAGACTTGTTTACCGCCGACGGCTGCTACCCCACCGGCGACCTGGGCCACCTCGACGAAGATGGGTTCCTGTTCTACCACGGCCGATCCGACGACATGTTCAAAGTCAGCGGCGCGACCATCTATCCCAGCGAAGTGGAGCAGGCGCTGCGCGCTATCGACGGCGTCGAGAGTGCCTTCGTGACCAACGTGCCCGGCGCTGCAAGTCAACGGGTGGGCGCGGCGGTGGTGTGCAGCAGCGCGCTCACCGCCGAGCAGCTGCGCACCTCCGCCCGCACACTGCTGAGCTCCTTTAAGGTGCCGACGGTGTGGCTGTTGCTGGATTCCGACGACAACGTTCCGCGTGGCACCACCGGCAAGGTCGACATCCGTCGGCTGCGTGAAATGTTGATGGAATGTCCATGAAACCGTCAGCGCGGCGCGCCGAGGCAACGTTTGGGCTGGCCTCGTAGATGTCGTTTCTCAGCAGTCAGTCACCGGATTACGTGGCAATGATGCGCGTAGCTGGGTCGAGTGCGTGCAAGGTCCTACTAGCACCCAGCCGCGATGGCGACTGACCGAGGGAATAGCCACGCTCAACTAGCCGTGCTGCGCCGACGCCGCCGAGACGTCGGACGGCTCGCTTCGGCCACCACGCCACGCGAGACGAGGTGGTCGATCAGGGGAACCGCGCCGGCGGCAAGATGTTCCGACATCGCAGCGCGGGCGAGCTTGTCGTCGTGGCTCTCGAGCGCGGACAAGATCCGCCGGTGGTCCTTTATTGACTGCCCCGGCCAGCCCTCGATCGTAGGGAACACCGATTCGGGCGCATAGCGGGTGATCTGTGACATCAGCTGGGCGAGCTTTGGGGAGTCCGCAGCACCATTGATGGCCCGGTGAAACTCGTGGTTCAGACGAACCGTCAGCTCGTGGTCATCACCGGCATAGGCCTTTTCCAGCTGGGCCTGGATCTCCTTGAGTTCATGCAGTTGGTCGTCGGTGATGTTGATCGCGGCCCGCGCGGCGAGCTCCCCACCGACGTGAGCCTGCACGTTCGCAACGTCGGCGACGTCTCGCCCGGTTACCGGCAACACCACGAAGCCGCGGCGGGGTTGCTGGGCTATGAGGCCTTCGGCGCGCAGGGCAAGCAGCGCTTCACGCACCGGTGTGACACTGATCCCCAACTCCGCAGCCAATTGGTCCAGACGGATGTAGGACCCCGCAACGTAGGTGCCATCGAAGATCCTCTTGCGGACAAAGCGCGCGACATCGTCGGAAAGTTGCGGCCGTGCAGCGAAATCCGGAGCAGTCATCGCCTCACACCTGATACTCGGCGAGCAGCCGCTTGCTAATGATGGACTTCTGGATTTCGCTGGTTCCTTCACCGATGAGCAGGAACGGCGCATCGCGCATCAGCCGCTCGATCTCATACTCCTTGGAGTAGCCGTAGCCGCCGTGAATCCGGAAGCTCTGCTGGGTAACCTCGGAACAGAATTCGCTGGCAAGGTATTTCGCCATCCCGGCAGCGACGTCATTGCGCTCCCCTGAATCTTTCAGCCTTGCCGCGTTGACCATCATCAGATGTGCCGCTTCGACTTTAGTTGCCATCTCGGCCAGCTGGAACGCGATGGCTTGGTGTTCGGCGATCGGCTTGCCAAAGGTATGACGTTGCTGGGCATAGCGCACCGCGAGCTCGAAGGCGCGAATCCCGACACCACAAGCTCGCGCCGACACGTTGACCCTGCCGACTTCGATACCGTCCATCATCTGGAAGAAGCCTTGCCCCGGGGTTCCACCGAGAATGTCGTCGGCGCTTGCCCGGTAGCCGTCGAAGATGAGTTCGGTGGTGTCGATGCCTTTATAGCCCAGCTTGTCGATCTTGCCGGGAATCACCAAGCCCGGCGCTACTTCACCGAAACCTGTTGGCTTCTCGACGAGGAACGCGGTCAGGTTGCGGTGCGGCTTGTCCGCGCCTTCGTCGGTGCGCACCAATACGGCTACCAGGGTCGAACTGCCGCCGTTGGTCAGCCACATCTTCTGACCGTTAATGGTGTAGGTGCCATCCGGATTGCGTTGTGCCCGGGTCCGGATCGCGGCGACATCGGAACCCAGCTCCGGCTCTGACATCGAAAACGCACCGCGGGTTTCGCCAGTCGCCATCCGCGGCAGGAAGCGCTGCTTCTGCGCATCGGTGCCATGCTGGCGCAGCATGTACGCCACGATGAAGTGGGTATTGAGTACCCCGGACACGCTCATCCAGCCCCGCGCCAGCTCTTCGACGCACAGCGCGTAGGTCAACAGCGACTCTCCCAGCCCGCCGTACTCCTGCGGAATCATCAATCCGAACAGGCCCATGTCGCGCATCTGATCGACGATGTCCTGCGGGTAAGTGTCGGCCCGTTCGAGTTGCGGCGCGTTGGGAATGACTTCCTTCTCGACGAATTGCCGCACCGTAGCGATGATCTCGGTCTGGAATTCGGTGAGGCCGAGGGTCTGGGCGAGTTTGGTCATGCGCTGTCTGTCCCTTCGCTTCTCGTCCGGCCGACTCAACAGGCGATCGTTTTCGCGCCCGTTAAGCGCTCGATGTCAGCGGTTGTCAATCCCAGGTACTGCGCGAGGACGCCGGCGGTGTCTTGTCCCAGGGCGGGCGCGGGTGCGCCGGCGGGATGGGTGCCATCGATAGCGATCGGCAGCCCGGGGGCGAAATAGTCTCCGACACCTGGTTGGTGCAGCCGGGAGAACAGTGGATTACCAGTCACCTTCGGATCTTTTGCGACCTCCGCGAAGGTGCTGTATCGCTCAAACAGCACGGTGGTGTCCGATAATGCCGAAGTGATCTTCTCGGCCGTGTGACCGGCGAACCAGGTGGCGAACAGACCGGACAGCACATCGCGGTACCGGTAGCGGTCGCCTTCAGCGCCGAAGTCCACACCCAGAGCCTCCGCAAGCGCCGACACCGCGGCCCCGGTGCCCGTCACCTCGACCAGGTCGCGAAAGTGCCGGCCAGTCAAGGTGACAACCATGAAAGCGACCCCGTCACGACTGATGAAATCCTGGCCGTACTGGCCGTAGATAGCATTGCCCAGACGCTGGCGTTGCGTCCCATTGACCTGAGGTTCGGTCAACAGTCCCAGATTTCCCGCCGTGGCCAGCGCGACGTCCTCCAAGGCCAGGCTGATGCGCGCACCCGCCCCGGACTGGTCGCGGCGGCGGACAGCAGTGACGACCGCCAGTGCTGCGTACAAGCCGCAGCACACGTCCCAGGCCGGTAACACGTGATTGATCGGACCGGCATGATTGGCCGGGCCGGTGACAAGTGGGAATCCGATCCCCGCGTTCACGGTGTAATCCACCCCGGTGGAACCGTCGCCACGCCCGAGCAGCTGAACGTGGATGACGTCGGAACGCTTGGCAGCCAGGCGATCATGGCTCAGCCAAGATAGGCCGGCGGCGTTGGTCACGACGATGCCGTCACCCTCAACGATCAGCCGCTGGACCAGCTGTTGGCCTTCGGGTGAGCGCAGATCGATAGTGGCCGACCGCTTTCCCTTGTTCAGCCCGGTCCAGTAGATCGACGTGCCGTCAGCTGCCAGCGGCCATCGCTGTACATCGGAGGCACCGCCGATCGGGTCGATGCGGATCACCTCCGCGCCAAGCTGCCCCAGCGTCATGCCACACAGCGGCGCGGCGACAAAGCTGGACACCTCTACAACGGTGAGGCCGCTCAGGGGCAACCCGAGACTGTTCATGTCGACGCGACCCGTTCGAAGATTGCGGCAAGTCCTTGGCCGCCGCCGATGCACATGGTCTCCAGCCCGTAGCGGGCCTCGCGGCGATTGAGTTCACGCGCCAAGGTGGCCAGCATCCTGCCGCCAGTGGCGCCGACCGGATGACCCAGAGAGATTCCCGAGCCGTGCACATTGGTTCGGTCATGATCGGCGGCGCCGAAATTCCATTCCCGCATCACCGCAAGCGCTTGCGCGGCAAAGGCTTCGTTGAGTTCGATGAGGTCGATCTCGCTAAGTCGCAGGCCCGCCCTGGCGAGCGCGACCTGGGTCGCGGGCACCGGACCGATGCCCATGATGTTGGGCGCCACACCCGCCAGTCCCCACGACACCATGCGGACCATCGGCGTCAGGCCGTATTCGTCCGCCTTCTCCCGCGTGGTCACCACGCACATGGACGCCGCATCGTTTTGCCCGCTGGCGTTGCCGGCCGTGACCGTTGCCTCCGGATCATCACCCAGCAGAACGGGTTTGAGCTTGCTCAGCGACTCCACCGACGTGTCGGCGCGCGGATGCTCGTCGGTGTCGACCAGCTCCTCGCCATGCCGGGTTCGCACCGCGACCGGAATGATCTCCTCGGCCAGGATGCCGTCCTTCTGCGCGGCCACTGCACGCTGGTGCGACCGCACCGCGAGCTCGTCTTGCTCGAGACGCGAAATGCCGTACTGGCGGCGCAAATTCTCGGCCGTCTCGAGCATCCCGCCCGGAACCGGGTAGTGACGGCCACCGGCAGTGGTGCGTCCCCGCGCCAGCCCGTCATGCACCCGGACACCTCCACGGGCACCGCCCCAACGCATATCGGTGGAATAGAAGGCGACGTTGCTCATGCTTTCGCAGCCGCCGGCGATGACGAGGTCGTGGTCGCCGTTGCCCACTTGCAAGCACGCTTGGATCACCGCCTGCAAGCCCGACCCGCAGCGTCGGTCGACCTGCATGCCGGGAACCGTCACCGGCAGGCCGGAATCCAACGCCACCACGCGCCCGATCGCCGGAGCCTCACTGGTGGGATAGCAATGCCCGAGAATAACGTCTTGCACTGCCTCGGAGGCGATTCCGGTTCGCTCGAGTAGCCCTTTCAGCGCGGCGACACCGAGGTCGACGGCGCTCTGCGACTTGAACATTCCGCCGTAACGGCCGATCGGCGTCCGTACGGGCTCGCAGATAACGGTCTCACGCATGGCTACCCCTGTCACATGAATCTCCCACCGGTGACCTCCAGCACGGTCCCGGTCATGTACGAGGACAAATCGGAGGCCAGGAACAAGGCGACGTTGGCGACTTCGCTGGGTTCACCGGCCCGGCCCATCGGAACCTCGGCCACCTTCTGGTCCCAAATGCGTTGCGGCATAGCTTCTGTCATAGCCGAACGGATCAGTCCGGGAGCAATGGCGTTTACCCGAACGCCGAGGTGGGCGAGCTCTTTGGCGGCAGCCTTGGTCATCCCCACGATGCCTGCCTTGGCCGCCGAGTAGTTGGTCTGGCCGACCAGTCCCACCTTGCCCGACAGCGACGACATGTTGACGATTGCGCCGCGCTTGTTTTCCCGCATGACTGCCGCCGCCATCCGGGTACCGTTCCACGTCCCCTTCAGATGCACCGAGATAACTTGATCGAACTCTTCTTCGCTCATCTTGCGCATCGTCGCGTCGCGGGTGATCCCCGCGTTGTTGACCATGATGTCCAAGCCGCCGAAATGCTCGACAGTGGTCCGGACGAGGGTGTCGACATCGGCGGCTTGCGTGACATCGCATCGCACCGCCAAGGCGACATCCTCGCCGCCCAGCTGTTTAGCCGCGACTTCGGTCGCCTCGAGGTTGACGTCACCGAGCACAACCCTCGCGCCTTCGGCGACGAATCTCTGTGCAATGGCGAAACCCAGACCTTGTGCACCACCTGTGACCACCGCAGTCTGACCGCTCAGCAACGACACTGAAGATCACGCATCCTTATCTGTTTTGCTACCGCCCGGGGTACCCGTCGTTTGAATATCATATTTCATATAGGATCCTGCTCTGAGCCGGGGTGCCCAGTCCAGGACCGGTTGAGATGCCCGCGATGACGGGTTGAGGGCAGGCTTGCCGAAACGAGAATGCCAACGAGGAGCGTCTGCTAAATGACCACCGCTGAAGTCCACGAAGGCCCCGAAGTCTCTGACGAGGACTTCCAAGAGATCCTTGCCCAGACCCGTCACTTCGTCCGCACCGCCGTGGTCCCGCGCGAGCAGGAGATCCTGGCAGACGATCGGGTACCTGATGATCTTCGCGAGCAGGCCAAGAAGATGGGTTTGTTCGGATACGCGATTCCCCAGCAGTGGGGCGGCCTTGGCCTCAACCTCGTGCAAGATGTCGAGCTGGCAATGGAATTGGGCTACACCTCGCTGGCGCTGCGGTCGATGTTCGGCACCAACAACGGCATCGCTGGACAGGTTCTCGTCGGCTTCGGCACCGACGAGCAGAAGGGCCGTTGGCTGGAGCCGATGGCGTCCGGAGAGGTCGTCGCCTCCTTTGCGTTGACCGAGCCCGGCGCCGGATCGAACCCAGCGGGTCTGCGGACCAAAGCCGTTCGCGACGGCTCCAAAAAGGACGGGGCTTGGGTGATCTCCGGACAGAAGCGCTTCATCACCAACGCACCCGTCGCCGATCTGTTTGTGGTGTTCGCACGTACCCGGCCGGCCGATGACCAGGGCCCGGGGATCGCTGTCTTCCTGGTTCCCGCGGACACAGCAGGCGTCGAGGTGGGCGCCAAGGACGCCAAGATGGGCCAGGAAGGCGCGTGGACCGCCGATGTCAGCTTCACCGACGTCCGAGTCGAAAGCGGCGCGCTGATCGGCGGCAGCGAAGACATCGGTTATCGAGCGGCGATGACCTCTTTAGCACGCGGCCGCGTCCATATCGCCGCGCTCGCTGTGGGCGCAGCCCAGCGCGCACTCGACGAATCCGTGGCATATGCCGCCACAGCGACCCAGGGCGGGACACCGATCGGCAGCTTTCAGTTGGTGCAGGCGATGCTCGCCGACCAGCAGACCGGGGTGCTGGCCGGCCGCGCGCTTGTCCGCGACGCCGCACGGCGATGGGTCAGCGGCCAGGACCGCAGGATCGCACCGTCGGCGGCCAAGCTCTTCTGCACCGAAATGGCCGGCAAGGTTGCAGATCTCGCGGTGCAGATTCACGGCGGCAGCGGCTACATGCATGGAGTTCCGGTAGAGCGCATCTACCGCGACGTTCGCCTGCTGCGCCTCTATGAGGGCACCAGCGAGATTCAGCGTTTGATCATCGGATCCAACCTCGTCAGGGCCGCACAGCGATGACGGTGTCTCGTCCGCGAAATCCGCAACCGAAAAACATCAAGGAGCACTTATGAGCGGCCGACTCACGGGCAAGGTGGCCTTCATCACCGGCGCAGCGCGCGGCCAGGGCCGCGCACACGCAATTCGGATGGCCCAGGAGGGCGCCGACATCATCGCCGTCGACATCGCCGGCAAGCTTCCGTCCTGCGTTCCCTACCCGCCGGCGACTGAGGAGGACCTCGCCGAAACGGTTCGCCTGGTTGAAGAATCGAACCGCCGAATCCTCGCCTCAGTCGTTGACACCCGCGACTTCGAGGGACTCCGCAAGGCCGTCGACTACGGGGTCGCCGCACTGGGACGCCTTGACATCATCGTGGCCAACGCCGGTATCGCCGCTCCGCAGGCCTGGAACGACATCACCCCCGAATCCTTTCGCGATGTGATGGATGTCAACGTGACCGGCACCTGGAACACTGTGATGGCCGGCGCGGACAAGATCATTGAAGGGGGCCGCGGCGGCTCGATCATCCTGATCAGTTCCGCGGCCGGCAAGAAGGTGCAGCCATTCATGGTGCACTACACCGCCAGCAAGCATGCCGTCACCGGGTTGACCCGGGCCTTCGCCGCTGAATTGGGCAAACACTCAATCCGCGTCAACAGCGTTCACCCTGGGCCGGTGAACACCCCTATGGGATCCCGCGAGATGGTCGCGGCGATGGGCAAGGTCATAGAAACCAACCCGCAGTTGTCCAACATGCTCACACCGTTTTTGCCCAACTGGGTTGCCGAGCCGGAAGAGATCGCCGATGCCGTGTGCTGGCTGGCCAGTGACGAGTCGCGCAATGTCACCGCCGCCCAGATCCCGGTCGACCAAGGCTCCACCCAATACTGATGCCCGTCGGCTTGGTTGCTAGTCCCAGCAGCCAGGCCCGTGCATGCACAGGCGAGCGGATCGCCCTGTCCGCATCGAATACCGCAGCTGATACAGCTTGGTGTGATGTGTATCACAGATCAGTAATAGTGCTGGGCGACACACCACCCGGGACAGCAAAACATTTGGCACCCCTTTTATTCTCTGTTCATGGGTCGGGCCCCTCTGTCGATCGATGCTGCTCAGCCCGGGGTGGCTGACATAAATGATTACGTTCGTGCCGACGGCACGATTGTCTTGCCTGACGGCGTGACGCTGACCTCGTTTTTCGAAAGGAACCGGGCAGCGTTCGGCGACCGCCCGGCGTACCGGTTCATCGACTACGCGAAAGAACAGGACGGGCGCATCGTTGACCTCAGCTGGAATGCGCTGTGGTCGCAGGTCCGTGCGATCGGCGCTCGCCTCCAGCAGGTCACTACGCCGGGGGATCGGGTGGCGATCTTGGCACCACAGGGTGTTGACTACGTGGCCGCTTTCTTTGGCGCGGTCCATGCAGGCCGGATTGCGGTCCCCTTGTTTGCGCCAACTCTGTCCGGGCACGCGGAGCGGTTGGCAGCGGTGCTTGGCGATGCCCGGCCTGCCGCAGTTTTGACCACCACCGCGGCGGCCGAGTCGGTGCGAGCTTCTCTGCGGACACATCCGGTGGCCGGGCGGCCGCGACTGATCGCGGTCGACGCAATCCCGAAGACGCTCGCGTCGATGTTTACCGAGCCGATAGTCGGCACCGATGACGTCGCCTATCTGCAGTACACGTCAGGCTCCACGCGCACACCGGCCGGTGTGGAGATCACCCATCGCGCTGTCTGCACCAACGTGCTGCAGCTGATCCTGGCTGACGGGTTGGACCGGGGAATCCGCTGCGTGAGCTGGCTGCCGCTGTATCACGACATGGGATTGCTCATGGTCATGTTCCCGGCGCTGTGCGGTGGATACCTCACGCTGCTGGATCCCATGGCATTCGTGCGCCGGCCCTACCGATGGATCAAACAGCTGAGTGCGGAAGCGACCAGCGGCCGGACGTTTTCGCCCGCGCCGAACTTCGCCTATGAGTTGACGGCCGAGCGGGGGCTACCCCCGCAGGGCGACACCATTGACCTGAGCAACGTCGTCAACCTACCCAACGGCTCCGAGCCGGTGACGATCTCGGCCATCGAGAAATTCACAACCGCGTTCGCTCCGTATGGCCTGCCCGCGACGGCGGTCAAGCCGTCCTACGGGATGGCGGAAGCGACGTTAGGGGTAGCCACCACCGCCCCGGATGCAGCGGCCAGGAGTGTATTCCTCGACCGCGGTCAGGTGGCCGCCGGGCGCGCGGTGGTCGTCGGGCCGGGAACCCCGGGTGCGGTCGCCTATGTCTCCTGCGGCCAGCCGCTCCCTAACCTGTGGGCAGTGATCGCCAGTTCAGGCGGTGCCGAGGTGCCTGACGGCACCGTCGGGGAAATCTGGCTGCACGGCAACAACATCGGCCGCGGATACTTCGGACGCGAGGAAGAAACGCAACGCACGTTCGGCAACAAGCTGCAGTCTCGGCTCGAGTACGGCAGCCGTGCCGAAGGCGCCCCGGACAACGGCTGCTGGCTGGCTACCGGCGATCTCGGCGTCTACATCGACGGCGAGCTGTACTTGACGGGGCGGATCAAAGACCTGGTCATCATCGACGGTCGTAACCACTACCCGCACGACATCGAGACCACCGTCAGTCAGGCGTCGCCCGCCATCCGGACCGGCTATGTGGCCGCGTTTTCCGTTCCCGCCGACACCCTCGACTCAGCGGGCGGCAACTCCGGAGAACAGCTCGTAATCGTCGCCGAACGCGCCGCGGGTGTCGGGCGCGCCGATCCGGAGCCGATCGCGGCAGCCGTGCGGGCAGCGGTCTCGCGCGAGCATCAGGTCCGGGTCGCCGACGTCCAGCTCGTCGCTGCCGGCGCCATTCCCCGCACCACCAGCGGCAAACTCGCCCGCAATGCGTGCCGGGCCGACTACCTCGCCGGGCGGTTCAACCGATAGCCCCATGAACCCGACGACGTCGGCAATGTTCGAGGCTGACGGAGCCGGGGGCCTGAGGACGACCGACTCAGCTGATCAACTCCAACGTCCCCAGATCACGGATCGCCTGGCAGCCCCGCCGCAGCATGGCTAGTACCATATCGTCACCGCGCTCGGTGGCGGCGGCGAAGGCAAACCCCAGCGCCGAGATCAAAAGCGCCTGTGGCACCCCGAGACGGTAATCACGCCAACATGTTTCGCGGTCATAATCGGTGACGCCGTAGCCCAGTAGCGCTCGGTAATACTCGTCAACCAGATCTTTCTCGATTGCTAAGCGCTGCTCCGAATTCAGGCTGGTTGCCGTGAAGTACGCGAGATCCCTTGCCGGGAGACCTACGCCGAGCGTCTGCCAGTCGACCACGCTCACCCGGCGTCGGTCGGGGTCGAACAGCATGTTGTCGAGCCGATAGTCGCCATGCAGCAGGGCGAACCGGTCCTGTTCGGCAAGCAGCCAAGGTGTCACTAAACCCATTGCGGTCGTGAAGGTCTCACGGTCCTCGGTGCTCATTCGATCGCCGAGCTTCTCCAGCGTGATATCGGCACTCATCTTCGCCACATCACCTAGGCCCTTGGCGGAAGCTTCGTCCGGGCGTGCAAACGCGATGCCGGGAAAATCCAGCCACACCGGATCGCACCAGCTGGGCCCGTGTAAGCCGGCCAGCGCCACCACGGCGAGCCGCGCCTCCTGCTCACCGCAGCCCGCGATCTGATCGCCCTGCACCGCGGGCGCTTGATCGGCGAGCAAAAGTGCATAGTCCAAGGCATCTTCGGTGATCTGGCAGTAGAAGCACTGCGGTGTCGGCACCCGCACCCGGTCAGCCACCGTGGCGTAAAACGCACACTCGCTGCGATAGCCGATGGTGACCCGGTCGCGCACGGTGTCGTCCTGGGCCGGCAGTTTGATCACAAAGGTTTGCGGCAGATCACCGGGGTCCGTCGCATATCTGGCCGTCACCCGGTAGGTCGCCCCGGTCTGGCCGGTGCCGATGGCCACGACGTCGACATCGGACACCCAGACAGGCGTGCGGCGTTCGCTGAGCGCGGCCGATAACCATTCGGGGGTCACGTCGCCGGGGTACCGCGGAATCGACACCACAGCACTCATAACCTGCACGCCTCCAGTACTCAGACAGTCGACTGACCGACCAACTGTAAGGCATACGGCAAGAGTTGCGGTCAACCACGCTCCCTACTCAGCGAGGACGCGCCATGCGGCGGCCTCGTGCTGCCGCCAGAATTCGTCGAAACGTCCACCCGCGGTGAGGTGCTGCAATGCTTTCCGGCTGCCTGTCATCGGGCACCGGCGCGGTAGCGACGGTGGCGTCCGGCTCGTCACCGCGCCGGGTGCCCATCGCGCGCCCGGCGCTCCAGTAGGCCTGGGCGTGTATCTCGGACTTGGGAAACCCGAAATCCTCGCGGAGCCGCGTTCGGACGTGCTTGAGCGTCGTGGCTTCGGGTGTCGCCCAGGCGTACCAGTCCGACCAGTCCCGGCTCTCGATCGCCGCGGCAAACGACTTGTCGTCGCGGCGCGCAACCCAATGCACCCGCAGTCGAGGATGCTGCGCGAGTGGAATCAGCGTGTCGTTGTCGTCGTGCTGCTCGAGGTACATCTCGATCGGGACATCGTCAGGGACGGTTCCGATGATCCCGTTCATCCCCGGGATCGACGCCGAGTCGCCGATGAGCAGATAGCCGGCGGGCTGCTCGTCGGGTATGTCGAATCGCGACGAGCCCATCAGCGACATGACCGCGATCGTGGCACCAGGTTCCACGGTGCGCGCCCACAACGACGCCGGGCCCGCCGGGCCATGGAGCACAACGTCGACCGCGAAGCGGCCGGCTGGGACGTCTGCCTCGGAGATCGTGTACGCGCGCTGGAACTCAGTATTCGACCCGTCCGGGTCGGGAAACCAGAACCGCAGCCACGCCGCAGGCTCGGCCTTCACGTCTTCGAACAACGTCGGCGACACCATGCGCACCCGCACGAAGTGTGGCGCAATCCGGACGGTTTCGATCACGGTTGCGGTGTGATCGCGCGCGCCGAAACTCCGCAAAATCACACCCTGGAACCCGCGCCCCATCAGCGGTCCTCTCCTGCGGCGGTGAGTTCCGCCACGACCTCGCTGATCGGACGACCCGGCGGCATCACCGCCACCAGACCCCGGATCGATGCGGCCAACAACAACCGCACGAACTCCGAACTTGATACCTGCGGCAAGCCGACATGGGCGGCACCCAACTGCGCGTGACCTGCCAGCCGGTCGGCGACCGCGTCGCGCTCCACCGCGAACCCACTGGCCTGGTCTCCGCCGGTTGCGTTGGCGTTGCTCTCTTCTCGCGCGGCCAGGCTGATCGCCAGCGTGGCGACCGCACTGCTCAAGACCATGGCCGCGTCGGCGGAGTACCCGCGCCGGCTCAGCGCCTCGACCTCGGCGGCCAACAACCATGCACCTGAGTCACCGCGCGGAAACAGCACTTGGAGGTAGCCCGCGAGTCCGGGGTGCTCGGCGGTGAAGTCCCGCAGCTGCAGGCCGAACGACAGGAGATGCGGTTCGGTGTCCGCCGCCGGGTCGTCGCGCAGCTCGAGTTCGGCGAGCAGACTTTCGCCGACCAGACGCTCGAGCTCCCACCTGCCTTCGACATGCCGGTACAGGGCGGTCGCCGATACCCCGAGCCGCGCGGCCACCGCGTTGATGCTCAGCCGTTGCATACCCAGCTCACGGCCCACTCGGACGACGTCGTCCAGGGCGATAAGCGGAGGTCGCCCTCCCTGACGAGACGCGACGGTTTGCATCTGGCACCACACTCCGACCTGGTAAGTTACCCCCACAAACTAAGGGTTACCTTACCGTCGGTCAAGCTCGGGTCCCGGTCGGGCGACCGGACCGACCGTGTGTCGCACGCGAGTTATGCCGTCCGGCCAACCCGCCCCGCTCGTCGCAGGGCTAGGATTTGTCTCCTGCGATCGCCGGGTGTGAACTCGACGGCTGTGCTCGGAAATCCGTTGAGACAAGGGCGCTTGCATGACGAAGGCACCGACCTACCTCATCACTGGCGCCGGCGGCGGCACCGCCGGCATCAGCCCGCAGGTGGTGAACCGGCTCCTGGACCGCGGCGAGGCGGTTCGGGCCATGGTGCACCGCGACGATTCTCGTGCCGACGCGCTGCGTGCCCAGGGCGCCGAGGTGATCGCCGGAGACCTGACCAACCCGGTCCACGTCCAGGCGGCGATGTCCGGCGTCACCCGGATGTTCTTCAACATGAGCGTCTCACCGGACTACCTGGAAGCCACCGCCGTGGTGTGCGTGGCGGCGACCGAGCTCGACCGCATGGAAGTTCTGGTCAACATGTCCCAGATGACGGTCTCCCAGATGACCGCGACCAGCACCGAGGAATCCAAGCAACAACGCCTGCACTGGCTGGCCGAACACGTCATCAACTGGTCGGGCGTTCCGGCTGTGCACATCCGGCCGACTGTCTTACTCGAGAACCCGCTCTTCGCTATGGTCGCCGCCCGCTCAATCCGGGACACGGGACAACTGAACCTGCCGTTCGGAACGGGACGCACCTCGCCCATCGCATCCAGCGACGTCGCGGAAGTCGTCACCGCGGTGCTATGCGCACCTCAGGATCATCTCGGCAAGGTCTACGAATTGACCGGCCCGGCAACGCTAGGCACCGATGAGCTCGCCGAACAGTACTCAAAAGCCCTGGGTCGACCCATCACCGCGGTTCGGCCGCCTGATGAGGATTGGCTGGAAGTACTCAGCGAGGCGGGACTGCCGCCTCACGTAGAGCAACACATCACCACCATGGCCAGGCTGCACCGCGAGGACCGCTACAACCGCTCAACCCACGACGTCGAAGACATCATCGGCCACCCCGCACAAACCGTGCGGCAATACGTCGAACAACACCCCGACATATTCAGCTGAAAGAGTGGTGCGCAAGGCGACAATGTGCGGGCGGAGGGACTCGAACCCTATTCAGGGTCCACGCCACAGAGCCACTACCCCCTTTGACCTGGCCTTTTAGGTCTCATTCAATCCCACTCCATCATGCTGATTTGCGATGAAGTGTGGGCAAAATGTGGGCACGGTCGTAGCCTTTCCGTCCAGTGATCCTCTCTGACAGAGCGGCCTAGTGGTGCTACTCGGCTGCCAGCTGTTCGCAGGGGGACGGGGTCCGGGCAGCTTCCGTTGAACCGGTGCGGTCATTGCGCCTCCTCCAGCCACCTTTCGACGTCGGCACGGCGGTACATCACTCGTCGGCCAAGCTTGAACGACTCGGGTTCGCGCTGTCCGGCGGCACGCCGGATCTGGTGGGGTAGCGAGCGTCTAACGCTTCATGCTCGCTTTGGTTACGAACATTGGCCAGCAATGCTGGTCCGGCGAAGACGGTGGTTGGATCGGACAAGCGGCCTACGCGGACGACGGCCCGGAGGTTGCGATATGGAGTCGCTCGGACCGACACATCTGATTTCTCTGCTCCTCGCGGTAGCCATCATTGCGGCGACATGTGGATTCATCGCATCCGCTGTTGTGCGCAGGAACAAGCGACACTCACGCAGGCTCTTCCTTCTGGGCTTCTTCTCTGGATTGATGGCGGGCGCGATCCTGCGCGGAAGGCGTCGCCGCCTGAACGCGATCGGAGCCGTCGCCCGGTGCGCTGACGTCCGCCCACTGAGGGCCGGGATACGTCGTGGCACTGGGCGTTTCGCTGCTCGCGCACTCACTATTGCGGCATCACATGTTCGACTTGCATTGTCACCGCCGCAATGGCACCGCCAATTTCGGATGTAGCGCAGGGACGCCCGCGCGTGGAACCGCCGCCGACAAGTCCGTGACCTCGACACGAGCCTGATCTGCGGCCCTTCTGGTGGAGCTGCCGGGAATCGAACCTGCCTCTCTAGCAGGCGATTTGCCGTCTGAGTGGCAGTTTCGTTGTGCACATAGGGGGTTGAGGGACATCCGCCCGCGATCCGGCGCTAAGGTCTGAATGGCGAGCGGTGTTGGCCTGTCGGTGATTTCATATCCTGGGTGATCGATGAGGGCGGTTACGGCATATACCCATCGATACTCATCGAGGTGATTGAGCACCATCTTGACCGCTCGCTTGCTGCTCGACCGGGTAACGCGGGACTGACCTACATCCTCCTTAAGCCGGGGACGGTCCAACGGCTTTCGGGTCCAGGGCCCAACGACCCTAGAGCCGCGGGCTCGGCGGCCCTATGTTCACCCCAGGCCATCACCAACCACTGAGCCCGCGGCCCGGGCAACAATCGCGCCCAAAGGAGCGTCGATGATGCAACAAGAACCTGCCCGTTACCCGGTTCGGGTCCGCGGTGACCTCGACCCCGCGCTGTCGCGCTGGCAGTGGCTGGTCAAGTGGATCCTCGCCATCCCGCACTACATCGTCCTGTTCTTCTTACAAATCGCCTTCGTCGTGGTCACGGTGATCGCGTTCTTTGCGATCTTGTTCACCGGCAAGTACCCACACGGGCTGTTCGACTTCAGTGTCGGTGTCTTGCGCTGGCGCTGGCGGGTGTTGTTCTATGCGGTGTTCGCGCTGGGTACCGACAAGTACCCGCCGTTTAGCTTGCAGCCGAACTCCGAGTATCCGGCCGACCTGGAGGTGGATTACCCGGAGCATCTGCATCGGGGTCTGGTGCTGATCAAGTGGTGGCTGCTGGCCATTCCGCATTACCTGATACTCATCGCCTTCTACGGCGGCCTGCGATTCGTCGATAGCACCGGCGATGGCGGCGGGAGCGGTGGCTACCTATGGGTGCCGCTGATCCCCGTCCTGCTGCTGATCGCGATGGTGGCCCTGCTGTTCACCGCGCGCTACCCGAAGGGCCTGTACGACTTCATGCTCGGCATCGACCGGTGGGTTCTCCGGGTGCAAGCCTATGTTTCGCTCCTGTGCGACGAGTACCCACCGTTCCGCCTCGACATGGGGCCGCGTGAACCCGAACCCCCGGCCGGACCCGAATCGACCTGAGGCATTTCGGAATTACAACTCTCCAACGATGCGGGTCCGGTCAGAGTGCGCCCGCCAGGTGCCCGACCACATACGTGACGAGATCTGCGTCGAATGCGACATTCCGCCAAGGCATCTCATGATCTGCGAATGCCAGGCCGCCCTGGCGCGAAGATCTGGGCCCGGAGTGGACCCGATTCCCTGTCGCCCGCCTCGACTACATCAAAACCACCCGGCTGTGGACGCTGTACTGGTGCGACCAGCACGCCAAATTCCATCGCTATCGATTCCTGGACCCAAGTCCAAACGTCGAAGAACTCCTCGACCACATCGCAAACAGCGGCGATCCGATCTTCTGGGGATAACCACCGACTAATCGCAACTTACTGTTGGGCGTCAGCAATCCATTCGCGCGCTTTGGCGGCTTCAGCGGTCGGGAACGCACGCCACTGCCCAGGTATGAACAAAGCGAAGACTTGCACCGCCCGATTCATCCAGGTCACGTCACTGACGAACGCGACGCGTTCAAAGTCGAAGAGGTGATCGAAGCCGAACTTCGTATGGTCCCACCTGGCGCCGGGATCGACCCCGGCGAAATCGGGCGCGAGCTCGGTGTAGACCCGCAGCTTCTTGTGCCGAGCAAGTTTGTCTTCGATGTGCGGTATCACCCCTGCGTAATCGGCCTTCGTCAGATGCCCGTGGCAGACATATGCGGCGACGTTGTCGGGAAAGTCCTGCAGCTTCTCGATCACGATGTCCTCCTGGACGACATGAGGTCTGGCTCGTGTCGTGATCGTCTCCTCGCCGAGCGTCCCAGTCCAGAGACCAAGGGCACGTCAAGGTCACCCAAGGGCCCAGCAAGGTGGTCGCGCCCAGCGTTCTGTCCGATGGGCCTTGGAACAGTAATGACCCTACGACCCTACCGTCGTGGAGCGCGGTCGTGCAAACGTGTGTGATTCCCTTGCTGCGCAACACCTTTCATCGAGAACGTGGGAATCGGTCATCGGCACGTTGATGATGCACGCGATCGCAGAAGCCCAGTCGTCATCGTTTGAAGCCTCGATGACGAAGCGCCCTGCGCTGGTGGTCATCCAGAGTGACGTTCAACCGGATAGTGCTGCCGATGAAGAGCCAGTATTTCTTCGTCAGTCATCCTGACAGTCATCCCGTCCACCGACGACCACCCTTCGCGATCTGGTCGTGCAGGAATTTTGGTGTAGCTCAGAATCCGGCGGCAGCGGGTCTGTTCCGGCAGCGGCGTTTACCCGGTCAGCCTGCCGGGAGTAATGGGAATCATGCCACTCCACCGGAGGCTGCGGATCACCGATCCAGCCGCGCTCAGCACTCATTATGTCCTTCGTTTCGCCTGGGTCCACCCCAACGCACTTCCGGGCCCGCTGTTGTGTCTGCCCAGGATAGTTTCAGCCATCGCGCTTCCTCCCGGCCGCATACTTGTCGGCTATCCGCAGGGACGGGACACTCGTCGGAGACGGCACGCTGGGAACCAGGTGGTCGGGATTGGTTGAGTGCGTCAGGCACTTTCGGTAGTCGTAGCGGCCACACCGCTGCCCAGTTGGAACCCGTTTGACGAAACCGGCCGTTCCGGGAGCACCCACCGCGAAAAATGCGTCGTCGCACAGCGTCCCTGGACTATCCTTCACCCGCCGATCGCAGAAAGGGACGCCATGACCAACCACACCTACCGGGTGATCGAAATAGTCGGTACATCACCCGACAGCGTCGACGCGGCTATCCGCAACGGGCTGGCCCGAGCGGCAGAGACGACACGCGGACTCGACTGGTTCGAGGTGCAGTCCGTCCGCGGCGACCTGGAGGACGGGGCCGTCGCACACTTCCAGGTGACGCTAAAGGTCGGCTTCCGGCTCGAGGACGCTTAGTAGATCGGTTAGCCAGGCAACGGCTCCCGGCTCACCCGCCCGTGAACTCCTGCAGCGACGCAAACTCGACGGCGACGGCGGGATGGAAGCACTAAGAGTCCTCAAACGCCGACTCTCCGACGTCGTCTACCGCGCCATGCTCACCGACCAAAACCAATCACTATCGGCCGTCGCTTGACAGGGGAGCTAGAGACAACGGTGATGGCCGGATTCGTTCTGCCTTCGATACTGAATGGGTGACGAAGGTGCGGGCGGCGACTGCCCAGGATGCGTTAGGCGTGGCGCAGGTCCACGTCGGGTCATGGCAGATGCCCGGCGCGGGCGGCGTCGTATTCCCGCAGGGCTTTATCGGTGAGCTGCGCGAACAGGACGAATAGCCCCACCGACTCCCTGCTGCGAGTGATTTTGGCGGGGAATCCGGCCAAGTGCCGGTCTAGGACGACGTTGTACATGCCCTTGTTGGAGAGGTGGTCGACTGACGGCATGTCCAAGCCGTCGGGGGTCAAGCTGACTCGATCAGCGCGCGGCATGATGTCTGGATACCAGACAATCGGTGCTGGTCGTTGTGGAAATCCGCATAGGGTGCACGACCGAGTCAGTCATTCCTTGACGTGCTTGACCACGACACCAGCATTCAGCGCTTAGGCTGCACCACCAAGGTCACCGGATCCCGCTTACATCAGCTCAGTGCCGGTGATCTTGGTCGCCGGGATTCCCGCCTTGCCAGTGGTCGCCGGGGTTCCCGCCTTGCCAGTGTTGGTCGCCTTGCCAGTGTTCGTCGTAGGGGCCATTGTGCCAGTGGTCGCGGTCGCGGCCTTCACCGTCGTACCAGTGGTCGTCGTGGCAGCGGCCCCCGTCCCAGTTGCCGCCCCACCCTGGATCCCACCACTGGCCGGGACACCAGTGATAATCCGGGAACGGCGCGGGTTGGGCCTGGGCGACGGTAGCCGCTCCCAAACCAACGAGCCCTAAGCCTGCGGTCATGATGAATGCCGATATTGCAACGCGAGCAATGTTTCTCACGCCCAATTCGTACCATGAGGACCTCTGAATCCCGGTGTGCCAGGACACTTGGTACCGTTTTGCAACGCAAGGGTGACACGTCTAGACGTCCGTCTAACAACTACCCGCTCGGGCTGGTCAACGGGCGATCGTCGGCGAGGTCCGCGCCGAATACACCTCGACTTGGGCTCTAGACAGGGCCAAGGCGTACACAGCGGCAGGAGCGTCGGGGTTCTTCATCCCCGGACTCCAAGATGAGGCACTGATCGGCCGAATCTGCGACGAGGTAGCACTGCGTGTACGTCATGGTCATGGACGGCGTGCCATCGGCCAATCGCCGAGCCGAGCTCGGTGTCTCACGCATCAGCTACGGTCCGCTCCCCTAAATCCACGCGATGAATGCGCTCCAACAGGAAGCAAAGAAACTGCTTTCTTAGCAAAGAGTGTCCGTGCAGCCGCTGCGGGTGTGACCGCCTGCTGTTTGCGGCGTCGACGGCATCCACACACGCCGACTTGTCCACGGTGGCTGGGAAGCTGGTAGCCGCTCGACGGAAGTGATCAGCCGACTGTTGGGTGTCATTGGGGCTGACCGTCACCCGGGCTGGGCCGTTGCCGACCTGGATGAAGGCAATGGACCTCGGAAATCGCGCCTACCGGTCGTCCAGCTTCACTGTGACGGTCACCCGGCCCTGATCGTCGCGGGTCGCGACGGCGTGCCCGGTTCGGTCGGTGCCGTTGAGCCGCAGCGTAATCGGGCCTCCGCCGCCCAGAAAGTTTCGCCACCAGTTCTTGGCGCTGGGAAGCCCGACACGGATGACAACCTCGTCACCGATCCGCCGGTAATTCACCGGTGTGGTGAACGTCTTGCCTGAGCGACGGCCGACGTAGGAAATCATCACCAGGTTTCGGCGCACAACGTTGCCCAACAGGGGCACATCGACGAGCTTGGCCGCGACAGCGTTGAAGGCGGGCACTATCGGGGTACCGAATATGCCGCGGCGCATCACAATCTCCTTGGGCCGATCGATGCTCGCCAGCCTAGCTGGGCCTCAGCCCACACTTCAGTGGTGGAGTGGGCAGGCCGCGGTGATTGGCGACGACGTCAAGCGGCTGGGGGTGATTTGGCGACGGGCGTATGCAGCCGTGCAAGATGCCGACCAGTCCCCACCATGTCAGTCCCGGTCGCCACGAGTCCTTCAATTTCCCTTGCCGCAACGGGGAACCGGGGCCGACTCGCGGTGGTGTCTGCCGGTCCGGTGATGTGAGATCACGGGTGGAGTCGCCGCGGACCCATAACCGGCTTTCTCTATGAGGTCTCGGCGCTGAGCGTCGTCGAGTGGTGCGCGGTCTTGGGGTGCTGGGTGATCTGGCATTGCCGGTCCTCGTTCCGGGCATCAGGTCGGCCAACCTGGCCATATCCCAACTCAGCCACGCTTCCGTCCGGCCGCGTACCGGTCGGCTGTCCGCAGGGGCGGCACATTCGTTGGAGAAGGACCTCGCGGAATCAGGTGGTCAGGGTTGGTAGTGCGGTGGACGTAGCACTCTCTCCTTGTGTCCAGCGCCGCCAGACTGAACACGGTTCGCGCACCCCCTATGAAGGCTTCCGTGGGGACCGCGAGGATGTGCCAGCGTGGCTTCCAGTCCGCCATCCCGCCGAAGCGTTGCAGCGCAGCGTGTAACAGCGCCGGGCGGTGATTCCACCGGACCAGAGATAGGTCATCGCCCTCGATGTGCACCAGCCCGTCGTCATCTACCACTGCGGTGACGGGGATGACTACCGACGGCTCCCGCGTGGAATGGTTGAAATGGATCCAGTGAATTTGGTGGCCCGGCCTGTATGAGGCGCACTGCTTGTCGGTACCCGAAAGATCCCAGACATACCCGGACATGGGGACTCCATAGTTCCGAGCCTCCGCATGGGAGGCGCTCTTGCCGGGCATCGGTTGGTGCCAGCCGCTTCCTCATCCGAGCCACCCGCGAGCGTGGGGTTGGCGTGCGTCTAGTCGGAGCTTTTCGACGGCATCTCGTGAAGCGAATTGACTGTAGCAACGGATTGTCTGGAGCAAAGGCCTTGTACCGTCCGCCGGTCGGACTCAACCGACACCAGACGGACTTTAAGAACGTACGGCGCGCTTCCTGGGCTACCGGCGCTGTGCAGGTAGAGAGTGTAGCGAGTCAGGCATTACTGCAGCTCAGCACGGGCTTCTCGCCTGCTCTCGGTCGGGTGCGGGTCGGCTGGAGGACGGGCGCGGGTCGCCCCCGGACGCCGGTATTTTGCCGGTATGGCGGCGTTTGCCGGACGGCAAGAAGGCTTTTGGCCCGCGTGTCATCGCCCGGTGCTGCTCCACATCGGTGCAACTATGCGGTAATGGCTGACGCCTTGCGAGAAACCATGGACGGTACTCTCGGCCATTTTTGGACGGAACTCAGCGATGTCTATGATCTCGACAAGTCCGGTGATGGCTACGCGAACCTGGTAGACGACAGCTTGTTCCATGTCAGAACACTTCGCACCCGGCAATTCCATCGGGACTTCGCCGGAGCGAGCGATCGGCTCCCGCGTCCGGACGCCGTGTATGCGATGACAGCTAGCACGCGCTCGTTGTTCTTCGATATAGCGGGCGTATCTCGGAACAATGTGATGGGGCAGGCAGCATCAACGCAGACCATACGCACCCGTGGCGTCGTGGTGAAGGTGCCATTCAGCGTTATCGAGGACGGCAACTTCACCGAAGTAGAGGTGCGCATCCCAGAGGTCACGGGATGGTCTGGCCTCATGGGTGTTTCAGAGGAGGTCCAACTCGACGCTGCTGGCCTTCCTGAGACCTGGACCGCATCGACAATTGACGTCGAGCCGCTGGAAATCGAGATACGGCGCGGCCTCAAACTCATACTGACGACGACGTGGTCCGTCGAAGGTCCCGACGATAAGCGAATCTTGAGTACTCCGTTGGTGATCGGGACAGCAAGCAAGACACCGAAGCCCTGGCATCAACATCTCATCCCCCTGATCGCCGTTCAAGACCTCATCAATCTCGCGTACGAAGGCTTCGTACCAGCAGAGCACGGAACGGTCCAGTTCAAGTGCAAGGAAGACGGCCGCCCGCGTCAAACGCCCCAGATGTGGAACTCACGCCTGATGACGGTCCCGCGTGGCGTTTCTAAGCCAAATTCGATGACTGAGTTTCCGATGTTCTATCTCGCTCATATTGGCGGCGTTCGAGGACTCAGGAACTGGATACGGCTCGACCACGAATACCCGCGTGCGACCGGCCCGATCACGAACATCTATCGGTACGGAGCGAGTGGCGCTGAAGTAAGGCTTATCGAGATAGCCCTTGGACTTGAGTACTGGACTAAGGTTCACCGACAACTTGGACGAGCGTGGGCAGTACCCCGGAAGCAGAAAAAGAAGACCGAGCCACTCCCAATGTCCGTAGGGCGGCATGTCGGTCCAACATTCGCTGAGTTTGTTGGCGACCTAGACAAGTGGAGCACCATGTTCTGGGACACCTATAACAGCTTGAAACACGCACCGACATTCGAGTACAACCCGTCAGACATCGTGACCCTTGGTGACAGTGGAGCGCTGCTGCTGCTCGGCGCGCTGCTTAACAGGATCGCGGGTAGCAAGCGTCCAATGGAAGTGCTGTGTCAAAGCCACCGCACCGAACACCTGAAACAGAACGTGCGAAGGCTCATGAATCGCTAGGCGCTTCCGTCAAATGTTCTGCCGCCCAACCAAATTCACCACGTTGCACACCGCCTCGGCAGGCTTAGCCGGGGCGGGTGATTCCGGCAAGATGTTGAGCGCACCCCTATCTTGCTCGGGGATGCAGTCGCCGTACACGTCCAAGGTGAGCGTAAAGGTGCTGTGCCCCAACCACTTACTCATCTGCATGAAATGGCGTTCCCGCCGACAGCTGTAACACCGCGAAGGTATGGCGGACCCCACAGGTCGTTCCGCCAAGTCCCCCGCCCGCGCCGCCGGGCGTGACGCCGGTGCAGACCCCACAGGTCGTTCCGCCAAGTCCCCCGCCCCCGAGCACGATTCCGGTGCAGACCCCGAAGATCAATCCGCTGGCCGGGGCCCAAGAAACGCCTCGTTGGTGGCAGCACCGCCGAAGGGGCTGGATGCGCCACCGCAGGCGGTCGCGGCTGCCAAGGCCGCACCGGCGACGCGGATTAACCCCACCACCCCACCGAAGCCGCCGACGCAGGTGGACTTCAACCACCAGGTGCAGAATGTGGTCAACGCCCACAGCGGCAACGTTGACGTCGTAAAGGCCGACAACCAGACGCTGGCGCGCCCCCGACATTGGGACTACATCGACTACGACGACTACCACCGCCCGACCCTGTACAACCCGCTCAATCAGGCGATGACCTTCCGCTACTTCTACAACGGCGCCTACCGGGAGGCGTACGTGCCGGCCGGTGGCCGGATCGTGCTCGATGTCGCCACCGTTGGCCTGTTCCCGTTCACCGCGGTCGGCGACAGCTATGTGGCGTCGGGCAGCTTCCACGGCGGGGCCTGGATACCGCCGGACGGTTGGAACGGCCCACCGCCGCCGGACTACACCCCGCCGGCGCCCCCGGAGGTGTACCAGGACGTCTCGGCCTATGTCCCCGCCGATAACCAGACCGTGGAAGTCGGCCAAGTGGAGGTGGTGGGCCACGACGATAGCCAACCCGCGGGCAGCCAGGACACCTTCCTGCTCGACGACTCCACCTTGGCCTGGGGTCAGGTCAACGATCCCAGCAACAGCGCCCAGATCAGGGTGACCAAGACTCAGTCGCTGCCGGGCGTCGGGCCGACCGACAATGGCAGCTTCTTAGTGGCGCTGGCCGCTCACCAGGAGCCCACCCAACCCACCCAACCCTGGTGGCCATTGGCGCTGCGCTACGGGGTGTTCGCGATAGCAGCGGTCCTTGCCGCCTGGATGATCAATCGTCGGGAAACGGAGCGCGGATCTAACCGCTAGCCCCTAGCGGTCGGCACGGCGCCGAACGCAGTAAGACATGCAGCATAGCCGGTGACGCATCTTATGGTGTGAACCTCGGCGCGGGCCCGATGCTCGGGGCGGTTGACGCCCGGATTCGGATGGATGGTCGTAAACGCGACGATGGTCGTGGTGCAGCCTCCTTAATGCGTTGTGGCTGTCTTGCCAGAGGCAAGCTAAGACGCGAATGCTCCTGCACGGCAGTGCCAAAGGACCCTGAGCAGCAGGCCAATGGTCCGTTCGTCGCTGCGCGACGGTCCTGGGGACCCGAGCTGCCTGGGCTGTTACAACAGGGGATGACATGCCACGCGAGAAAGGGATAAGGAGAGATCGTGGTTCACGAGCTCCACGCCGATGATCCGATCACGCCGCAGCAGGCGCGGCAGCTGGCGCGGGCGCTCATCGCGGGCCGCCGACGAAGGTCGACGTGCTGACCGACTGACTTCACGAACCGGACGGGCCCGTCACTTCGGTGGCGGGCCGAACCCGTTCATCAAGGCGACAGGTGCTCTCAAGGACACGGTTGCCAAGACAAAGGTTTGATTTGACACGTTTTAGCGTACTTTCCCCCCGCGAAAGGCACCGGAATGCGATTATTTCGTCGTGGGAGACTGCGAGGCCGCCCAGGCCGCGGAGTTGGTCCGCGCGTTGCGGCATCAACTGCACGATATGACCACCCAGTTAGCCGGGGTGGAACGCCAAGATGTCACCACCATGAGGAAGGGCCGGGCATCCGCGATGCGGATGGAAGCATCCGCGCTGCGCCGAGACATCAAAGGAGCACAGGCTCTCATCGATCAGCTACAGCGCCGCTACCTGAACGGCGAAGAGCGCACACAACAGCATCCAGCTAGTCGACAACGGAGTGGCGCTGCGGATGACTGCTATGTCTCTGGATTTACCGAATCGGGAGAGCTGGGGCGATGAACATGCGACAGCTGACAGTGGCACTGGCACTGGCGAGCGCGTGCATTCTCGTTGCTTCCTGTAGCAGGGGCACTCAGAACGCCGCACCCACGACGACATCGTCCACGCCCCCACCGGTCGCGGCGGACGTCCTCTACGGGCTGCTGCTTAGCCCCGCCGAGATCAACACCGCGATGGGTACTACCGGGATACTGGTCAACGGAACATACACCGATATGTTTGACGACAGTGCCAATATCCCGGACAAGGATTGCCGATTCATCGACCCAGCGGAGACCTGGGTCTATGACGGCAGCGGATGGATCGCCATGCGCTCACAGCACCTACACGAACCCGGTGACGACTTCGATCATGAAGTCTTGCAGGCGGTCGTGGCGTTTCCCTCCGCCAACGACGCGGCGCGCTTCTTCAGCGCGTCGGCCCAGCGGGGCTGGCCGGCCTGCTCGAATCGCCAATACCAAAACATCGACTCCGGCAAGCCCGACAAGGTTTGGACGGTGGGGCCGATCGCCAACACCAACGGCACCCTGAGCACCACCGACACTCTAAAGGGCCGTAACGGGTGGGTCTGTCAGCGCGCGTTGACCGTGAGCAACAACATCGCCATCGACGTCGCAGCGTGCTCCGACAACCCCGCCGACGCCGCGGTCAACATCGCCCACCAGATCGCCATGGCTGCGGCCTGGCAAGCCCCAAACTGACATTGCTCCGGGTGCGTTAGTAGGTCGTTGACGACGCGCTTCACCAGGCCCATGCTGACCGGCTCGCCGGTGCGTTCGGATTCCTTGAAGACGATGACGGCCACCCTGTCCGCACCGGGAGAGAGTTGCGGGGGTCGTCGTTGGCGCCGCTGGCCGCTGGCCAGGCCCTGGGCTCAGGCGCCACCACCGCCGCCGCCGGTGGGAACCTCGCCGCCTTCGCCGCCGCCACCCGACACGCCCGGAACCCCAGACGGGCCGTAACGAACTTCGAGATCGTCCCCTCGCCCAAGCCCGTCGCGTTCACGCCGAACGCGCCATAGTGCTCACGCCGAAAAGGTGAAGTGCTG
>CAVYAU010000032.1:0-36968 GCA_963766535.1 uncultured Actinomycetota bacterium
TAGCGCCACTGGCACCGATGTCGCCCGCTTTGACGCGTTGGTCTAGCCCCCTCGGCAGCTTCGCGTTGAACCAGGTGTCGCGGGGTCTGCGTGTCCTGAGATCGCCGATCAACCCGCATCGGATGATCAACGCAGCCCTCTCCCGCGGTATGGAGGACGTCATCGTGGACCCTCGACTCCAAGATGCCGCCGTGCCCGCGATGAATGGGTATTTCGATGCCGTGTCGCTCGGCGCCATGTACGCGATGCTCGCCGGCGGCGGCCAGCTGGGCGGTGTGCGCATCCTTTCCGAGGAGACGGTCCGCAAGGCCTCCGAGATCCAGAACGACCAACGAGACCGGGTCATCGTGATGACCATGCAGTGGCGGCTTGGCTACCATCGGCTGCCGATTATCAACAAACAGTTCCCCCGCGGCTATGGCCATTTCGGGTTCGGTGGCTCCGGCGCTTTTGCCGATCCCGGGCACGACCTGGCCGTGGCGATGGTGTGCAACCGTGGGCAGGGCACACCGATCGGCGATCTGCGGATTCTTCGCCTCAGTCAGGCCACAGCCCGCGCCGTCAAGTCCCTCGACTAGGTCGTGTCTATTAATTGGAGGCGGTGGGCGGTGATTGCTGCTGCGAGGATGCCTCCGCCGAGGTTAGGTCAGCGCGTACTTGTCGTAGCGGGTGGCGATGCCGATCGTTGGTCCGCAGGATCGTTGTCGCTCCTCTGATCGGTGCTCACCGAGCACATCAGCGACAATCCACCTGTCGACCAGCTCGGGCTTGGCGGCGAGCTGAGGGCCGCCGTAGTGCAGGGTTAGAGTGGGTCATGCCCGCCATCAGGAGCCGGTGACGGTGCTGGGTCGCGGCACCGTCGCTTGCGGATGCGGTTATGACACCGGATTTCTCGACGTGGAATCGGTTAGCTGGCCGATGAATACGTCGAAGCTGACGATCATCAATCCGCTGGCCCAAGCGCGTTCAGTGGCGGACGCGGGGGCGCGGTGATGGTCAGCCGGTTATCGGGGATGGATGCGGTGTCGCTGCACATCGAGAGTTCGACGGTGCCGGCGCACGCCGTCGCGCTGATCATCATCGAGGCGTCCGATCAGCTCAGCCATCAGCGGCTACACCAGCTGGTTGGCTTGTCGCTGCCGCGGATGGCGCGCTTCCGCAGCCGGGTTGTGGGCAAGCCGCTGGGATTGGGTCAGCCCGTGTGGGCCGAGATCGACGACTATGACCCGACTCCCCAGATGCACAGCGCAACGGTTCCTGCTCCCGGCGGCCGGCGCGAGTTCGCCGACCTGATCGCGGGGCTGACCGCCGGGCCGCTGGATCGCCACAAACCGCTGTGGGAAGCGTGGAGCATCGACGGTCTTGAGGGCGGCCGGTGGGCGTTGGCGGTGAAGATGGTGCCTGCAATAAGCGGTGGCGTCGCCGGGGTGGCCTCCGTTTGGCCGCGGATATTGACTATTGGTCCGCGAGACGACTCGACCAGCGATCTGCCGGCCGAGCCGGGCCTGGGCAAGCAGCCCTCCATCGGCGAGCTCGTTACCGACACGATGCAGGAGCTCCTGGAGAATCAAGTCACCGGCGTTTGGCTGATCGCCGGGGCCGTGCCTGGTGTGCTGCGGGCCGCGGTCCGCCGGCTGCGCGGCACGGGCGGGCCCGACCAGCTGCCGCACGCGGCGTCGTCGATGAGCGGGCCGGTGCCGCGCACCGTGTTTAACGCGCCGCTGACTGAGCGGCGGGCGGTGGCCTTCGCCTCGATCCCGCTGGCCCAGATGAAGACGGTCAGGCACGCGTTTGGGGGCAGTATCAATAACGTTTTCCTGGCCGCCTGCACAGTGTCGCTGCGCGCCTGGCTGCAACGCCATGGCGCCGTGCCCGACTATCCGCTGTTGATGCAGATACCGCTATCGCTGCGAGACGCCGATTCCACCACCGTCAACAATCAGTTCACTTTCGGGCGTATCCGCTTCCCGGTGCAGCTCGACGATCCCGTCCAGGTCCTCACCGACCTACATGCAGCCACTGAAAGGCTGAAGACGGCCCGCAGGAGCGATGCTGAAAAGATTGGTCCCACGGCCGATTTCGCGACCATCGCTGCGCTGATCCCGCCGAATGTCGTCCACGCCGGCATGCAGCTCTATACCGGGCTGGGCTTGTCGCAACGGCTCGCACCGATCTCGCATGGCATCGTCTCGAATCTTCCTGGGCCGCGGATGCCGGTGTATTGCGCTGGAGCGAAGGTCGTCGGCATGCACACCGCGGCGCCGCTGATAGAAGGCGCCGGGTTGAACATCACGCTGATCTCCCACGGCGACGTGATGGATCTCAGCGTGTGCGTCTGCCCCGACAACGTGCCCGCGGTCAACGACATCGCTACCGGCATCGTCGAATCAGTCGGCATTCTGTTGGCGGCCGCCGAAGAATCTCCACGCGGGGTAAGTCCATCAGTCCTCACCGAGATGACGCCACACGCCAAGAAGCGTCCGCAAGTCCGGCGCTAACTGAATACCACCGGTCCGCAGCGGCGGCGCGCGGTCGAGGTGGGTAAAACGTCGTCGAACCCGGCCTCACGGCACAGCGTCAAACACACAGAGCCTCAAGCTAATCAGACCGATTACACCACGCCACGGGGCGCTGCCCACCGCCGCCTCCAACTTGTGATCGGTTGACTGTCCGACGCCGAGCTGCGGCTGCTTGCAGCAGTACAGCTGGTCGACGGAAGGTGTACCGCTTCGCCGTAGCTCTGTCGCAACCAGCTCTGGGAGCTGATGGGGGCACCCTCAGCGGGTAGAAATCCCTCTATCCACCTGTCTCGAAACAGACGACATACGAGGCTCTCAAAACTCTGTGTCGGAGTCACCGCGAACGCCGACGGCCCCTGGTGGAAGTGTCAAACCGCCTATCTTTAGAGGACCCTGGAAACGGTAGGGCCCGGGATCGGCGGAGGGTCGGGTGACGGCCATAGCGGCGTGCCGGACGTGTGGCACTGAGCCTTTAGAGAACGCCCGGTTTTGTCACGGCTGTGGTTCACCAGTCAAAGACGGCGATACCCGGGCCGAGTACAAGCAGGTCACGGTGCTGTTCGCCGACATGGTGCATTCGATGAACATCGCCTCTGTCGTTGGGGCGGAGCGGTTGCGTGAGATCATGGCCGTATTGGTGGATCGGGCCGCCGCGGTGGTGAAACGCTACGGCGGGACGGTGGACAAGTTCACTGGAGATGGCCTCATGGCCCTGTTCGGTGCACCGGTGGCGTTGGAGGACCACGCCCTGCGGGCATGCCGGGCGGCGTTGGAGATCCACAACGCCATCAGCGATCTCGCTGAGAAAGTGTCCGAACGGGATGGTGTCGAGCTTCAGTTGCGGATCGGGCTGAACTCCGGGCAGGTGATCACCGGGGAGATCGGTTCAAGGTCGTTGGGCTACACCACCATTGGCGAGCAGGTGGGTATGGCGCAGCGCATGGAATCGGTGGCCCCGCCGGGTGGGGTGATGCTCAGCGCGTCGACAGCGCGACTTGTTGATGGCGCTGCGACTCTCGGAGAATCTGAGCTGGTTCAGATCAGGGGTGCCGACGTACCGGTACCCGCAGGTCTTCGTCGCCCCACAAGCGTTGCAGCTTCTTGTAACCAGCGCCGAAGGGCCGTTTGGCCACTGCCGTCGGGACCAAGGCCTCCTGACCGGCGATCGCCGACCATCTAGCGTCGGCGGCAGCCACGCAAGGAAGGACGGCGAAGTGTCTGGTGTTAGCTCACATCCGGGTGTCGTGGTCGGTGTCGATGGGTCCCCGTCCTCCGATTTGGCGGTGCGGTGGGCCGCACGCGAGGCAACGATGCGCAACGTTCCTCTGACCCTCGTGCACGTCTCAACCCCGCCGGTAGTCTGGCCGGCCGCCCCGATCCTCGTTGAACTCCACCAAAGGCGCGGAGAGCAAGAGGCCCGCAAGGTCATCGCCAATGCGATCAAGGTCGCCGAAGACAGCGTGCAGGACGGCAACCGACCCGAGATCGACAGCGAACTGCTGTGCGCAGCGCCCGTGCCGAGCCTCGTCGACGTGTCCAAAGAGGCGCACATGATGGTGGTCGGCTGCCGCGGGCAAGACGCGCTGCAGCGGACCCTGCTCGGCTCGGTCAGCACCGGGCTGGTCCATCATGCCCACTGCCCGGTTGCGGTGATCCACGACGAGGCCCCGATCCTGCTGGGGCCCTCACGGTTACCGGTGTTGGTGGGCATTGACGGCTCGCCGGCTTCGGAGTTGGCCACCGCGATCGCGTTCGACGAGGCCTCCTTCCGCGGTGTGGACCTGGTGGCCCTGCACGCCCGGACCGACTTAGACAACTCGCTGAGCATGGAATGGTCGCCCCTGCAATCCCGGGCAGCGGAAATCCTTGCGGAACGCCTGGCTGGTTGGCAGGAACGCTATCCCGACCTGACCGTTCACCGTCGGCTGGTGTTTGACCGCCCGGCGCGCCATCTGCTCGACGAATCCGAGTCCGCCCAACTCGTGGTGGTCGGCAGCCATGGCCGGGGCGGATTCGCCGGAATGCTGCTCGGCTCGGTCAGCACCGCTGTGGTACACGCTGTCCGCATCCCGGTGATCGTCGCTCGCCAGCACTAATACGTTGTCCCCCATCGGATAGCGAGCAACCTCTTCGTAGCTCTCCCACGCTGTCGGTTCTTTCGCATTCATGACTGACTGGTGTACTCCGATGTTTGTTCATAGGCCCGAGCATGGGTCGCCGCATAGGGCCGATGTGCCCTAGCTGTCGATGCCGACAGTGCCGCCGTGCTGGCCGCTGAGAGCCGCGCAGAGCCGCCAGCGCCGACAGGCGGAATGGGACGCAGTGTGGGACGAAAGGCTCTACGCCAGCAAAAGGCCGCGAACCTACGGTTACCGGTAGACCCGTGAGACCACCCAGAGTCGATACCGGGCGTTCCCAGAAGGGGAAATTCGCAGTGGTAACCGAACCCGCAAAGACGTTCTCTCGCATGTTCAGGGGCTACCATCCGGCTGCGGTTGATGCCTACATCGAGATGTTGATCACCAAGCAGCAGTCGCTGCTCGACGAAGTTGAGAGCCTAAGGGCCCAGCTGAAGGAATCCGGCGATGAAGCAGCCGCGCTGCGGATTGAGGTCACCGTCCTCACGGATGAGGTCGCCTTCCTCACGGACACCTCACCCTCGCCCCACGCGATGCAACATCGGATGGCGGAGATGCTGCGGCGTGCGGTCGACGAGGTTTCCGAGATGCTGGCCGAGGCGCGGGCCGAGGCAGAGGCGCTGATCGCGGCGGCCCAGGCCGAGGCCGAGGCCGCGCAGCGAAAGCACAAAGAGCTGTTGGCGGACATGGCCGCGCAGCGAAAAGCCCTAGAAGCCGAATATGAGGAAACCATCGAAAAGCTCGACGCCGAACTGGCCAGGATGCGTGCTGAAACCCAATCGGCAATCGATGAGGCGTGGCAGGACGCCCAGCAGGAGCGTGAGCACCTCCTCGCCGACGCAAAGCAGGAGGCTGATCATTATCGTGAGCAGGCCCGGCGGGCGGTGGACAAGGCAAGTCAGCAACGAATCAAGATCCTGGAGCAACTGATGGGCGTATACCGCAACCTAGAAGCGGTTCCGGCCACCCTTGAGTCGGCATATCAAGAACGAAAGAATCCGCCGGAGGCGAGCGTCGTGGTGCCGTTGGACCAGAAAATCAAGCCACCGGGTGATCCCGCGGTAGCCTCGTAGGTGACCACCCAGTGCGCTCAGGCTGCCTAGTCAGCGGGGACGCTGGCGTTCGTCCTTTCCTGTGCCATCGGATGCGTTGTGGTTGGTGTCCAGCTGCCGTCGCCGTGTCTGCGCCAGCGCTGATAATGCATGTCACACCAGCCTAGATACTTGACTTTGACCGGGTTGGTGCAACCCTCAATCGCGCACTGTTCCTTCAGACGCAACGTGTTGCGCGTATTCATCGGTGTGGATCTCCTCTGTTGTGGATTTTAGACCCGCGTACCACTATCCGAATAGGGGCGTTTGACACCAGCGCCGCCGAGGTGTGCTGGTACTGCGGGCATCACTTCACAACGAAGAATGTCCCAACGAATAAGGTCCCAACGAAGAAGGTCGTCAGGTGCAGGTGCAATAAGTGCAACCATGTCCAGGCGGTCCTGGCAAGCCAAACCCAGTTCACATGCGAGCAATGCGGCCAGCACCTGAGGCGCAAAACAGGCTGAACCCTTTGCTGGCTGGCCGGCCCGAAACCTACTTCAACGTGGCATTAGGGAAGGGCACAAGTGCGTCTCGCGCAACGTCGGGGGCTTAGGCTGCACCACCAAGGTCACCGCATCCCGCTTGGAGCATCACTTCAGCGCCAGTTTTCGTCGTAGGGGCCATTGTGCCAGTGGTCGTGGTCGCGGAGTTCACCGTCGTACCAGTGGTCGTCGTGGCAGCGGCCCCAGTCCCAGTTGTCGCCCCACCCCTGATCCCACCGGTCGCCGGGGCACCAGTGATAATCCGGGAACGGCGCAGGTTGGGCCTGGGCGACGGCAGCTGCCCCCAAACCCGCGAGCCCTAAACCGGCGGTCATTACGACCGTTGATGCTGCGACACGTGCGATGTTTTTCATGCCGGAAGCCTAGTACCCGCTTCAGTGCGAACGGATCCTGCTCAGCGGCGAGTTTTCTAAGAACTCCCTGTCAGTGACCGAGGGTTGGGGCAAGTACTCATCGAATCCCCGTAGCCGCATAACCACGAGCCCACATGTCGGTGTGTGAAAGAAGGCAATGTTTGACGAATTGATTAGCGCCGCGATCCGCGGCGGTGCGGCGGGCGCGACTGCCGGGTACGTGAACCGGCGTATGCAATCAGCGCGCCAGCTGATATGGAGCGGCGAGTGCGGCGACGCAAACGGCACCGTGCTCACCATTGAGCAGGTCCTGGTGCACGGGAGAGTCATGTACGAGCTGGCCGTGACCGGCGCCGGGCTCTGCGTGTCGGCGGGGAGGTATCCGACCTACGGCCTCTGCTACGCGGTGGTGCAGCAGTGGGAGCACTACCTGCGGTCAGGCGGGACGGTGAAGGCATGGACGGAGCAAGGCCAGGATGGGCCGACTGAGCTGGTGACTAGAGAGGCGCGCGCCACCTGATCGGCTGGCTGGCGTCGCCCGGAATGATCTCCCGCACACCTTCACCGCTGTGGCCGAGTTTCCGGAGCCAGTCGCCGAAGATGTGTTCACCGCTAAGCGGCGGCTTACCACCGCAGAAGATGCAGCGTGAACAGCCGCTTGATGAACCCGCGCCACTTCTTTTCATTTCACCTCCGATGCGCGGCCGGCCCCCGGAGCACACCGGCAGCCTAAAACCGCTTCGGCCCCGTCCGATTGAAGCCTGTATCTCAGGATAATGACCGATGGCACCGTGAATCGGGGTAGCGACAGAGGGGGACGTATGACTGCATGGTTGGCGCTGGGCGTTGCTGCTGCCACGTTTGTGTGGAAATTCGTGGAGACCTATATTCGGTGGCCCCGCATCGGTGTGGTCATGAGGCAACACATCACCCTTCGACCCGGCGGCATACCCTCCGCGGAAGCTTTTGGCCGACTTCGGGTAACTCCGGAGGGCGACGAAACGCCGGCGCAGGATGACACCACACCAGAAGAACCTGACTGCGAGCCACCACCTGCACAGGCCACCAGGGGGACGGAGGAGAAGCTCGACGTGATCGTGGTCAACAAGGGAGCGGAGGCGATGACGATTGCGAACGTCGGTATTCGATCGGAGGATCGCTCGCGCAACATTGATGTCCAGCAGCGGCGCGATGAAGGTCAACAGATCGAAGGTCCCGAATTTCCCGTGCGCGTCGATGCACATGGAGCATTGCGATGGACCATCGGACATGAACTGGTGAAGGAGTTCCCAAAGGGAACAGAGATGGTTGGCTATGCGTACAGGTATAGATCATTCCGTAAGCATCCGAAGCGATGGCGGAATCCGTTGAAGCTCTATGAAACTCCGATCACCTACGCCAAGAACTGACAGAGGCCCTGCCTCGATCCTGCCGGGCCTCTGGTTGACCCCGTACCTTGGGCCACGTGGGATGACTGCCAGCGCGGCCGCCTCCGGGTCGGGCGGATTCGGGGATGGTGTAGGTGGGCATGGTGGTGCGTCTCCAATCTGTGAGGATGCGCCACGTAAGTTGTGCGGATCTTGCGCGGGATGACATCTGCGCTGGTCAGACAGTGCCCCCGACAGGATTCGAACCTGCCGACCGGGCATTCTGCCGAGGGTGCACAATGGCGTGTAACACGATCCGCTGGTGTCCGTGCTACTTGCGTTATGCGCGCCGCTGATGATGACCGGCAAGACGAACGTACGCCCAGTTGATGACCCAGCCGTGACCGATCGCGATAAGCACTAGGCCAAGGATGAAAACGATATAACCCAGGAGTGGACGGTCCTCGCCTAGGCGCTTCCCCCACAACGAGCTAGCAACGCCAGCCAGACCTATCACGAACCACCAAAAGGGGCGTCGTCTGAGGAAACTCAACGAGCTGGTGTCGTCTGCCATTTCTGTTGCCGCTCCTCTCACATGTCCGCATCCTTGGGAACTGCAGGCCCTAACTTAATACTTCTCACTCAGGCTATGCCCGCCCGCTAACCGACAGCGGGACACTCGCGAAGCAAGGATTTGACATACCCCGCCAAACAGCGGCCCAAGCCCGATGGAAGAAAAGCTGCGTCTGAACCAGTCGACCCGTAGACGGCTATACCCCGCCCCGACCGCCCTTACCGCCCGTTCGTCGTGCGTTAGCCGCGCGACGCTTGGAGGACTCAGTACGCATCGCCTGCAAGTCGTAGAAGCCACGCTCCCGGACCCGCTGTGCCTTGCCCCGATAATCGCGAGCTTCGACAGCTTCCTCGAACTCAATCACCGCGTACGACTCGACCTTCGTCTCGACGAGGACTTCGCCATCGGCGATCACGAGGAATCGACCGTCGGGGAACTTCACCAGTTGGACGCCCCGACTCGATTTGATGGTTTCGCTCATTGTTCCGGTTCCACACACGTCGGACTACACGTAGTCTGTCGCCGCAGCGCTCTCGTACAAGAGCTTCGCGTCATCGTCGCCCGCAGCGACGATAGCCTTTCGTACCGTCTTCTCAGTGAGATCGAGCACTCGGAACTTCCCTTTGGCGATCTCTGCGATCGAGTCGATTCGCTCGTACACACCCGCGTGCTTCTCGGCATACACAGCAAGTCCCCGCAGCTTGGACATCGCGTCAGGCAGGTGATACCCGTGCGGGTCGACGATAGACACGCCGACCGAACCATCCTTCTTCCGCGCGAACAGCAGGAAGTCTGGACGCACTAGCCGAGCAATGCCCTTCTGCTCGTAGACGATGGACAGCGCCTCGGCGCGTGCGCCCGAGGGATTGCGGTACCACGCAAGGAGATCACCGCCGGCGCCGGACAGCTCTGATGCGCCGTCCAGGATTCGGCGGGCGCTGGCTTCTCGGACCCGAGCCGCGATGCACCGCATGCAGCGCCACTTGCCTGGTTGCGGGTCGTCCAGGCACATGCCCAGCAGGTATCCGTCAGCCACCCAGCGGTTGCATTCATCGCAGCCGTCGGTGTCGGCGCCAGGGGAGACGATGAGCCGCCAGGTGGGCATCGGCGGCCCGGCCCCGCCCATTAGGCCGCTCCGTCGTTGGGGAGAGTGTCCCCGGAGGCTGAACAGACTGCGTCGATCCAGTCGGGCCGTTCGAATGGGCCGTGATCGTCGCCTCTCACCGGCATGAGCAGTCCGACGAACAACGCCCCGACCTTCACGAGCACCGGACGCTCCGGCCCCTGCATCGTGACCGTCAATGATGCAACACGGTCGGTGTCAAGCACTTTCGTGAACGTGGCGAGTTTCGCCGGCGCAACACCGACGAACCGTTCCCCCTCTTCCAGCTCGGACGGGAGTAGGTGGCGCCACGGCGGGAACTTGTCATCCTGGTTGGTCAGTGCGATTGACTCGCCCGTGGTGAACGTGAACGTCACCAGGCTGTCGGTGCGGTCGATCTGCACCTCGCGCGGCTCGCGCTCCCATGTTTCGCGCGTCTTCGCGATCTTGGCCAGGTTCTCCACGTCCGCCCTGTCCAACTGCACCACCATCGCCGCACCGCTGTAGTCGCCGCGGGTCACGCCCAACATGAACCTGTCGGTGGCGACGCTGAGCACCTGATCGGTGCCGAACTCCAAACGCGCCCTTTCGATCATCGGTAGGGTTGGGTCTTTCCCCGCAAACAACAGCGCGTTGTGCAGCAACCGGTGCAAATCGGTTGCGGGCATATTTCCCTGTGTTGTCGTCGCTGTTCGGCGCCTCGTCCTCGTTGAACTTTCAGCGATCGGCTCGTCCTCATCGAACTCAGCAATCGGCTCGTCCTCATCGATCATGTCCTCAATGGCGACGGGTTCAGGCATGGGGAGGCTGGGCTGCTCCGGCCCGACCGGTGTCGGTGTCGGCGGCGGTTTTGACGCGGGCTGTTCACGCCCGGCAGTGTCGGTGCGCTTCTCGACGTGCGGAATTTCCGCACGTCCCTGCCAGATCGCTGCGGACCTTGGCCGCCGTCTTGTCGCTGACACCCAGATCCTTCGCCACCTTGCGGTTACTGACAGTCGGATCAGCTTTCAGGTAGGCGGCCAGGGCCTGCCGCTTCTGCTCCGACGTCAAATGCCGACGATGCACGTTGGCCGATAGCACGTAGGTGGTCGGGTCGACACCGTCGATGACGACGACCGTCTCCCCGCCTAGCCCAGCCGGTGCCTTATCAGGGTTGGTGATCCCGAGCCGAGCCAGCGCGGCCAGCCGGTTACGGCCATCCAGCAGGAACAGTTCGCCGGCGTCGTCGCGCCACAGCACAATCGACTCCATCAGGCCATTGGCCTCGATGTCGCGGGCCAACTCAGCCAGTTCAATGTCGCCCATCATGGGCAGCAGCGCAGCCGCCGGATGCACCTGCGGGTCCGCCCAGAACTCGTCCCACCGGTCAACTGACCGGATCGCGGTCGTAGTGTCCGGCGCGGCGTCGGTGTGGAGTTGGTCCCGCTGCCCATCAGTCGCGGGTGCCTGTCCGTTCAGCTCCTCGGCGCTCACCGGCTCAACTTCTCCTGATTCAAAGTCTTTGACCGCCCGCTGGGTGGTTCCATGGGACCACCCGGTCTTCGCGGCAATTTCGCGGACCGTCAGCCCATCGCGCCGCAACGGAGCCACGATCTTGATGCGTTCCTCACGGTCTTTGCGGCTGGTCATGACTCTGTCTCCTTCTCGGGACTCTCTTTCTTCTGATTGGGCTCTGCCAGTTCGAGTAGCCAGTGCGCCAGCCGTACCGCGTCGGCGGCGCTGACAGTCGCCGGGTCGTTGAATCCGATATTCGGGTCACCCAGCGCGATGGTGACGCCGCCGTTGTCCCGGTTGTTGACGTAGAGCCAGATTTCTCTGCCGTCGGTGCCGTAGATGGTGGGCCTCATCGCGACCACCCAAGTGCCGTACCCCGGTAACGCAACGACTTTTCGGGCTGCGGTGGGTAAGGCTGTTTGCGAAACGTAACCACCCTTCGCTGTCGCGAAGTGTGGCAAGCCCGGAGAAGATGCAGAGATTTCGAGTCGCTCCGGGTGTGCTTGCACGCCCGGACTGCTTGTGGTTTTTTCGTCGCTCCCTGAGCGACAGCGTGCTCGGTACGCGAGGTGGCGTGGTCGGGTAAGTAACTACGTACTTCTTTGGTGTACGGATTCCGTACAGGCTTTTGCGCCAAAGGGTGTACGGATTCCGTACAGGCTTTTGCCCTCACACCCCCCCTCACTGCCTCAAAAGGGTGCATGAATTCCGTGCAGGCTTTCATGCCAAAGGGTGCACGGATTCCGTGCACCCTTACTCCCGAAACCCTGGGGTAGAAAACTGGTGCATCTCCACATCGGTGAATTTGCTGCCGTCGGCCTTGAAGATGTACTCCTGCCTTACTCGGCCACCGCCTGGCTTCTGGTGCTCGCGGATCACCAGCCGGTTGGCCTTCACGATGCTCTGCAGTGCATTGCCTGCGCGATCTCTGTTCTTGCCCCACCCAAATTGCCTCGTGATCGCCACCGCGGATGTTTCCCAGCCGTTGTTGTGGGACATCAGAAACAGCAGGACGGTGAGGCCATCCGAGGTCATCTCTGCCGCGCCATCGCGCAGCAGCTCGTTGGGTACCTTGGTGTGATTCCGTAAGGATGGATTCCCCAGCTTGAGAATCGGGTTGCGGTGCTGGGGCATGAGCTAATCCTTTCGGGTAGCGCGCCCTTGACACCTGCCCCTGATATGCTTGGCCTTGCGCTCTCTTGGTGGTGCTTGAAGCGTTGACCCCCATCGGTACCGATGGGGGTTGCTTCGTCTTGGGGGTCACAGCGTGCCCGTCAGCAGGGCCTCGGCGGCCTCACGCGGGATGCGGACGTTCCTACCGACCTTGACGTAAGGCAGCTTCCCACTGCGGTACAGGCGGCGGATGCAGTCTTCCTGAACATCGGCATCGCGTGCCAGGTCTTCGACTTTGACAAGGCGTGACTTGTAGACCTGTTTGTTGCGTTCGGTGATCTCGCGTTCCGTGATCTCCACGGCACCTCCTCAAGGTGGCAGTACTTCTTGCCATCCCTGGGGCACGTGGCTTACGGGTCGACCTCTCCATCCGGCCCGGCTAGGCGTTCAGGAACCGCGCGTATTGGCGCTGGCGTCCCCTAGCTTGCCATAGACAGCGTGAAATGGCGCGAGGCTATGCGGCGTGTTGAGCTACGCCAGCTCCCGCAGCACCCTGCGTCCCGCCTGGTCAGGCCGCATGCCCACTTGCCACTTGCGGTGCCAGTCCTGCGCCATCTCCAAGCCGAGGCCCCGGATTGCCGCAGCAAACTCCGCCACTTTCCCTTCCGAACTCGGGTCGAAGTCGGTCTCGGTGGCCAGCAACCTCGGCGGGATTAGCTGTAGTTTGCCGAGGGGGATTCATCCGGGAACGGTTTATTCTCTGCCGATGAAGATGCCTGCTGACTCACGCGCTGAACAGCCAGTCGACCGTGCACACCTCGACAAGGATCGAACAGCCCGAGGCCAGCACCACATGGCACCGATGAGCCCCGTCAAAGAGCGCGCCGTCAGCATAGAAGCCAATCCTTGAACCGGCCCTCCACCGATTTTCGGTCATCGTCTGGGCGAACATCGCCACCTTGCCCGCATCAACACCGGTGGCGATGTTCTGATTGGCCAGCAACTCTGCCGCGAGCTCGGGCGTGAGCAGGATGGTTGTGACGTCCATCAGAGCTGCTTGATCTTGAACTTGAGGACGCGGGTGGCGGATAGGCGGCCAGCACTGGTGGTAATCGTGTTCCTCACCTCGTAGAGGTAGCCCGGAATGCCGCCCGAAACCCATACCGTCGTGCCGGTGGGGGTGAACCACGTTTCACTGAGAATCAATCCGCGTACGCTCGTCGCCGCCGTCAGGACGCCGCCGCCGGATAGCGTCGGCGGCGTGTGCCAGCCGTAGCTGTCTCGGTACACAACCTCCGCGGTCAGCGATCCGGAGCCGGACAGACCACCACCGACAAGCACCCAGTTGGGCGTTCCAGCGCCGTTGAATGCCGGTGGCCCGAGGTAGGTTCCGCTGTCCACCGTCCAGGTTGAGGTTGCGATGGTGTCCTGGCTGGCCAGCCAGTCGCTCCAATCAATGCTGTAGTCCTGCAGGTCGGTCGGGTACTGGCTGTAGGTCGCCGGCGGAGGGACCCATCGCGGGTAGGCGATCCCTTGCATTCCGGTTAAAAACGCAGTCGTGGTTGTCGGGTACGGCCACGGCATCGGCGTCGTCATGGTTCACCTCCTAAGTGGGCACGCCGGGCCAGGATCGGTTTCACCCGGCGTGCCCAGTCTTGGGGGCGGGGCGAGTGCCGAGGAGTTACACACCCGCCCCGCCTATCTCCGGTGGCGCTAGCGAGGACCCGCGCCGGGCCGGAGAGTGGGATGCACCGGGGCCAGAAAGGTTTGAAACACACCCCGGGCGCATCCCGTTCTCGGCGAGTGAACTGCCACGATCAGACAACTCGCCAAGCGTGGGCGGGACGACCGGGAAGGAAGCAGCCGCCCCGCATTCCCGTCGCGCAACGGTTCGGCGCAGACGGGAGGTCTTCATAGTCATGGCATCACCTGGCTCACAGGCCAGGGCGTCTGGACAGCGATGGGATCCCAGTCGTCTTGCTCGTCGGGATCATCGTCTTCGGAGTCGGGCTCCTCACCTTCATCTGGCATGTCCTCGAAATCGCCGTAATCGTCTAGGCCCTTATCGCTTGGCTCGCCCTTCTTCTTCTTACGGCCCTCCGGAGCGATTCCAAAGTGGCCCACCATCGCATCACGCACCGCGTCGTAGATGTCCGCGTACTCCGACCGGGTGTATTGCGCAGCGTGAAGACGCCCGAGAACATCGGCCCATGACCGAAGGGCGTCGTCGCTGTTTCCGATCGGGAAACGCGCCAGTTCCGGATCGGCATAGTTCTTATCGGCTCGGTAGACGGAGCAATGCTCAGAACCTGTGGATGAGCATCGGCGAGGCGGCGTAAGCGGGCGCACCTTCCCGAGGATGATCTGAAGTCCGAAGTGTTCTGATCAAGACCGGCGTTGGCGCGCTGGTTGGGAAGGTACGCCCATGCTCACGGTAGTTCACGATGCGGAATCGGCCAACGACAACGACGGCGGTGCGGGTCGGTCGTTGCTCGATGAGATTGTCCGCGATGGTGCTCGCCAGATGCTGGCCGCGGCATTGAAGGCCGAGGTCGCCGCCTACATTGACGCCCACTGCCACCTGATTGATGAGGACGGGCACCGGCTGGTGGTGCGCAACGGCTTCCACGAGGAACGCACGGTGCTCACCGCCGCCGGTGGAGTGCCGGTGCGCGCGCCGCGGGTCAACGACAAGCGGACCGACCCTGACTCTGGTGAGCGCACGCGGTTTTCATCGGCGATCTTGCCCGGCGGCGGCGCCGGGAGAGGCGCCTCCGACAACATGCAGATTGTCGGTGACCGTCACGCTTCCGACAAAAATCCCTGCATTGTCCGGGTACTTCGCGGTATAAGAGGCCGCCGCGGAATCTAAGCTGGCACCGGAAAAAGCATCGGCTGTCTGGGCTAGACCGTTTATCGCAAAAAGACCCGGCGCGCGGCTCAAGGTTTGGGCATAGATGCCGGGCGCTGTACTGTTCCCACCGTTCGAACCGACAATGCCCGCAAAGTTGCCGGTACTGGTTCCTTGGACACCGTAAGTGCTTCCTGTGCCAGAAACGCCAACACCATCCGTATTGTCACCGACGACTGCGACCATGGTCATCCTCCGCGAATTAGAGACCGATCGTCGTTATACTAACTCCCACGCACGGCGAGTGACCCGGCTTATGTGAGCACCGGCAGCCGCCGAAGCGCTCGCGTGTCTCGATCTGCTGATGGGATGACCGTCCGTTGTCGTCGCAGTGTGTCCTCCCATGTCTCACCTCGCGTGATCGATTTCACTGTTCATTAAGCGACCTGTCAATTTGCCGACAATGGACTCGAACGTCGAACAGCTCGAGCGGTCAAACCGTGGTGGCGGGCATTGTAGTGATGCGCGACCGGGTGGGTCTCGGTTAAGTCACTGCCACACTACGGCGGGAATGGTTCATCAGCACCACCACCGTCGCCGGGGGCGCCTGTGCCCCCGATTCCGGTCCCCGCGGCGTTGGGTACGTCGCCAGGTCCACAGATGGGCGAACTGTCGATGTTGTACACAGTTGTACCGTCGAAGTCCAGATACCACATCCAGTTTCCGGCAGCGTCGATTTCACCGATAAGAAGCGGTGGGCCGTATGGTTCCGAAGTGGGCTGGCTGTCTTGCTGATCGCCGCTGCCGCCACCGCTGCCGCTCCCGGTGCCGCCGCCACCGCTCCCGCTCCCACTGCCGCCGGTGTTTCCTTGGCTGGCACCATAGATTTGCGCGCCGGACGGATTAGCCGGTGTCGCCGGAGTCGTGATCGGCGTTGACGAAGAACCACCTCCTCCACCGATGAGTTGGCTACCGATGACATACGCACCCTCGACTAAGCCAAAAATGACTTGATTAAATCCCTCTTGGGTCCAAGCACAGCCAATAGCAGCAACAACTGGTGGGCCCTCGGGTCCGGCAAGACTGGCACCGGGTGAAGTGATAATAGCTAGAGCGCCCCCAAACATATTTGCTGCGCCGGCTGTAATATTATCGGACGCCCCAGACAGTGTGGGCTGCCAACCGAACACCGTCAGCCTCGCGGAGACGCACGGTTGCGCGCCGAGCGAGCGGGCAGAACCCGAGATAACGGCGGTCCGCCAATCGGGGCTGAGATAACGAAGGTTGACGTATTGGGTCAGCGTTTCGATGGTCTGCTTTGATGGTTGCGCTTGGGCCCATTGTTGCCAGAATTGATCTGCTGGAAGATGCAGCGATTCGATTAGTGAGGGGTCGCGCACCTCGAGCACGCAGTAGATGTTTTGCTCGTCCGCAGGAAACAGCGTCGATCCAGACGCCCCGCCGGAACTTGGGACATTGCCGCCGCTGAGCGCCGCGAAATTCGCCTGCGGGAAGCCGGCATTCTGCCAGATGTTCGATTCGGGCGGCAGCGAATCGAAACCAGCGGCTTGCTGGTAGCCGCAGAAGACCGTCGATGTAAACAGGTTCGGCCAATTTTCGGCGATCCAGGGGTCGGCGCCCGACGCACAGCTTAGCGAGTAGGTGCTGGGCCGGCTGGTGTCGATGAAACCACGGGCGACGCCGTCGTTGGTGTACAGGAATACGAATCCGGCCTGCAGCCGGATATTCGCGTCGGGGATGCTTTCTGGCCAGTGACCGAGGTCATAGGGATAGCCGGTCCAGCTGAAGAACCATCTGCCGCCGCCGTCGGCTGCAACAAAATAAGTCGCCCAATCCCACTCATCGATCGAAGCCTTGCCGGTGCGTGTGAACACATAAGCGCTGAGAACACCCAGCGTCCCTTTGTATTTCGGCGGTAACAGTGATTTGACGCCGTTTTTCGCACTGAAGCCGGCCGGTAGGTTGCTCGAAATCAACCCAAGGGTGTTCTTGAGGCTCCACATGGCCCACCTACCCGAGCGTAATCAGAACGGGGATAAGACCGGTGCCGGCGTCGAGCGGCGCCAAGGCCTTGCCGATGAGCGCGCCGAAGGATTTCTCCTGCTCCCGGGCCTTCATCGCGTGGCCCCGCGTTGCCGACGTCGTGAGCAAATCGCCTCGATCGATCGCGGCGTAGCTCGCATCAGCCTTGCAGTACGCTTTGCCGACAAGGGCGAGCGGCGCACGCGGTCGCTCGCAGCCGCGCCGGTCGAGGATGATACCGGGCCGAAATGCGCCAGCGCCTGAGATGATCCCGGCCACCGTCTTGTCATAAGGAGCGTCACAGGGAGCCAACGCGCCCGCGGCGTCGAACACGACGACCGATCCGGGCTCGATGGCCTCGTTTTGCTGCAGATCGAATTCTTCCGCGCAGTCGGCGCCGGAAAGCATGACATCGCCGGCAGTGAGATTGCCGGAGACACTGACATTGCCGTCGAACGACCCGGCCAGCCCCGATGTTGACCGACCATAGACGCCATTGCCCCCGGCGGTGCTGTTGTCAATCCCGGCCACACCGCTCATCCCCGTGCCGGCGGTCACACCGTGGACCCCGTCGTAGGTATTGCTCTGACCGAGAAGGCCCGCACTGGTGTTGCTCGTCCCGTAGACCCCATACCCGTTGGCGGAATCGCCCCAAACGCCGCAGCCCTCTTGCGGGGTGAGTCCGCTGCCTGCTCCGTTGACACCATGGACGCCGTGTTGGTTGCCGCTTGTGCCATAAACGCCATGGCCCCCGGCGGCGCTGTTGTCAATTCCGGCCACGCCGCTCATCCCCTTGCCGGTGGTCACACCGTGGACCCCGTCGGAGGTATTGCTCTCGGCCCAGATGCCGGCATTGGTGGTGCTCGTTGCGTATACGCCATATCCGTTGGTGGAGTCGCCACAGACGCCGCAGCCCACGGGCGGGGTGAGTCCGCTCCCGTCTCCATTCTGTCCGACCACGCCGTTGGAGGTATCGCTGCTGCCAGAGACGCCGATTTCGCTAATGCTGGTGCCAAGAACGCCGATTCCGTCGTTGCTGTAGCCACCGACGCCGATTGCTTTGTTGGATTCGCCAAACACGCCGCAGGGGAGAAACAGCGCGTTCTTGCTCGCGCCGCCCTGGTTGACGCCGTGAACGCCATAGCCGTTTTGGCTCGATCCGTAGATCGCCGCGCAGGGAACAGCGCTGTTGTTGAGCGCGCTGTTGTTGAGCGCCGAGACGCCGTAGCCCGAGGACGAGCTGCTTTCGCCATAGACGCCAACGCCGCTCTGGCTTGACCCCGAAACGCCGTACCCGCCGGCTGAGGCGGCGGTGTTGTTACCACTGATCGCCGCTGTCGCGCTGGTCGAGTTCCCGGTGATTGCTGGCGTTGAGCCGCTCGCATCCGCCTCTACCGGATTTCCCATGAAGTCATCTCCCTTGCTTTCCCATAACGGTCAAATTTGCCGACCGCCGGAGTGGTCAGGCGGCGGTCTTCGTTCGGAGCTGCTTCCCGCGCTGGCGATTTTTCGGCCGCCGACGAATTCAAAAAAGTTGTGGGGCGCGCAGCAGCGATCAGTTCAGGCCGAACCAAAATTTGCTCGGTCATGGTCCAAGTCAACGCCGCTTAGAACTGCTCTGCAAGGCTGCGGTCCGTTGAGCGGACCGGTCGGGTAGCTCTAACCGACTTTCATCAGGCTAGTGCGGGCTGATGGGTGAGCTACCCGACGAGGTCGTAGGCTGCGGTCGGCGTTTATCGTACAGCCTGGATCACGAAGGGTGCCTTGATGCGAGACCGCTGGAATCCCCCGATCCACAGGTATTGACAATTCCTCCGGTAGACGCCACCAGCGAGCCAGACCGTCAGGGCGCGTTCCGCCTCGCCCTTAGACTTGAACGTGCCCCAGATCGTGTCCGTGTCGGTGTCTATCACCGCGACCGGAAGCCCCCGTGGGCACCGCGGATCGTAGGTGCTGAGGTGCAGCTGCATCAGTCATCTCCCCACACCTGGTTCGTGGACACCGTGAATTTTGGCGGGATATCTCCGGGTTCGTCGGCTTGCCACGGAACGCTGCCATCGGGCTGTGGGTGCAGCCCGATGGTGGCTGGCGGCTCGGTGCCCGGAATATCGTCGTGATATGGCGCGAGCATCGGACGGATTCCGGATGACCCTTCGCCGATATTGCCGATCTGCTCGATCCCCTGATCGATGGTCGGGAAGTCGCTGCCCAGCGGAGCATGGGCTCTGCCCAGGTCGCCGATGTCTTCAGTGCTCGGCGGAGAGATGTTCATCGCCGGCGAAGTGCGCGGGTCGTGAAGGTCGATGACGCTGAAGTCAGGAGGATCGTTGACCGAGCCCGGCACGTACACAATTCTCGGATGCGGAAGATTCTGGAGCGGATCCTTCTGAACAGTAGGCGCCGTTTCGGGGGTCACAACGCCCGTTGGAGTGCCCGGTATCCACACGGCTGGGCCGCCAGTGAATGGTGTGGAGTCAGCGAGCGCAGGTTGCCCGGGCCGGGGATGGTTGCCGAGGTTCTCGACGCCCTTCGTGAATGTGACGGCAGGCCCTCCCGCTGCGGCAGGCGGCGGAGCATAACTGCGGCTTTGATATTCCATGGGATCACCCCGCTGCTGCCATGTCGAGCAACTCCGCCAACCTGGCCTGCAAAACGGGTTCCCACTCGACTCCCGAGATCTCTTCGAGCTCGTTGAACGCGAACGCGACCATCCGACACAATTCCCAGAGCACGTTCGCGGTACAGCCCGTGCAGCGTCCGACAAATTCATCCAGCGCGGCGACCATTGCGTCGTCGTTGCCGCTGGCGAAACTCAGCAGGAGGCGGAGGGCTAGCGGCTCTCCGCTGTGGTCAGCCATGGCGACTCCATCCCGGCGGCAGCCTTCGGTCAGCGGCCTTGGCGGCTACGGCTGAAGGGGCCGGGCACGAGGCGGGTGGAGCGGCTGCGGTTGCAGTCGAACTCGCCGCCGCCGTCATTGACGATGTTGTCCGGAACAGGACCGGCACCCGGCGTTCCGTCAATGCCTACTTCGTAGCCTTCGTCATGAGGATCATCGGGCGAATCACTGGGATCGTAGTTGCCCCAGCCTTTCGACCCGGCGAACGTGCCGCCTGCGTTTTCATCTCCGTGGACAAATGTCACGTTGGCGAAATTCTCATGCGGTGTGCTCATTGAAACCTCCTTCTCCATTCTTCACTATAATTGGCGCACCGCCATTGCAGGCGATGCGCCAAGAGTGTTGGGGAATTTAATCCCGGATTTTAGCGCCGTTCGGGAGGCGAGATTTTGTTAGCCTCATCGGCGAGCGCCCTCCACGCTGCCGCGATTGGCAATGTCTCCGGCGTGATCCTTCGCCGCGTCTCTCGCGCCGGAAGCCCCACGTACCGCCGGTGGGCCTTTTCTCTGCAGCCGTCGCTGCAGTAGAGGGTGTCCTCGGGATCGACCAGGTTATTGAAGCACCCCGTGCACCATTCCAGGCTCATACCTCAAGAGTAACCGCCTAAAGCACACACGAGGCCCTAGACGCGCGTTCTGGCGCTCGGTATCACGGCTCGTCTGAAAACCCATAAGTTAACTTGTCGGGTTTCATAAACGATCCTCGCTTTTCGGTGGCTTCGCCCTCGGCTATATCGTCCCTCGGCGTCCCCAGGAAGCGGATATGGCGGATCACGGCGCCGCTGGTATCTCTCCGTCCGCGCTTGGCGGCCGAGCTGATAATGCCGCCGGTGCGAGGCGCGATTCGAATAACGCCTACCTCTGCCGCTCACGTTATGCTTTCTCGCCAAGGATGGCTTAGCGGCGGCGAATTGGTGCGCCGCATTGCCGCGCTGCCGGAAGTTCTGCCGTTTGGTGTGTGGCGGGGTGGGGGCACTACCGCCCCGGGGGCGGGCAGTACTTCGCCGGCCAGTCGCCTCATCCGCAAGATCGAGGCGTCGGTGATCTCTGCTCGGCGGTGAGCCGACCCGACACGCGTCGTGACGTCAACAACATTCCACGGCGACCCGTCGGTGGGTGCGGCCGCCACGCCCTCCTCGCGCGTGATGAAGTACTTGGGCCGAGCCATAGCCAGCGTGTGGGCGCCCTTGCGCTCTTCCTGCCACGTCACGAGGGCGAATCGTAGGTCGACAAAAGCCTCGATGAGGGCCGACAGTGAGCCAGCGCCCACCAGCACAGGCGGGTGCCGCCGTTGAAGATCCAAATGCATCCTGCACCAGCCGTGTGCGTGGTGCGGGTTGGGGCAACCGACGATGACGCATCCCCCGCGCCCGTACGCCCTCGGGGGGCCGACTCCGGTCTGTCCGGTGCGGAGGTAGCGGCGCCAGTGGGCTTGACAGAGCCCGTGCGCGAAATGTGGGGCAGGGCATCCGACCGACGCGCAGCCAACGACCCTGTACGCACGTTTGATCCGCACTGCATTCGCCGCCAATTGACCTTGGCCGGCGAGGAGGGTGGGTGTGTCGGTCGCCACCAGCTCACCCGGCAGAAGTGCGGGCGACCAGTTTGAAACCGAGCAAGTTCTCATCTCTTTATTGTCGCTGGTCGGGAACTTCGCTCCAATCACCTTCGCCAGGTGGAACTCGCTGTGCAGCGCGGTGATTACCTCCGCGACCGGGGTGTCACCGGGCAGCGTCCAAGTCAGGGTCGCGACGGCGTATTCGGGATTCGCAAACGACAGCCCTTTTGATTGGGGCTTGGTCCAACCAAGTTCTTTCGCCCGGCGCGCAGCGCGGGCCCTGTAGATGCTCGCATCAAGCGTTGTTGGTACTAGGAGCTCGATACTGATCCGGTGCTCAGCCAGTTGGCTCACTCTTGCCCCTCGATGGCAGCGCGAATGGCCTCATCCGAATTACTGTCATCAATATCCACCAGCACCGAACCACCATTGCTCAGCTCTACTCGCCGCAACAACTCCTGACGCTCCCTTTCGGCCACATGCGCTAGCCTATTGGCCTCCTGTGACGAATCAGCGGTGCGACCCGCAAGGGAATTCGTAGTCATGGTTCCCGCTCATCGAAGGCCTTCTCATCTTCGTAACCACCGATACAAGAGCCGTTGTCAACGCCGGTTTGCCTCCGTGCCCACTTGAGAAGCAGCTCCGCCGTATCCGGGTACTCCCGCCTGATCCGGGCCTCGTTCGTCAGGATGTGCTCGGCCGCCTTGATACCTGGGCTGTTAGTCATCGGCGTCCTCCGCGACCCGCTGGATCAGGCCGTACGGAATTGCCAGATTGGCCTCGATGATCACGTCCATCATTCCCATTCGTCGACCTTGACCTCCACCGTGACATCGAGGCGTCATGGTGCATCACCACGACAGCTACCGACTCACCGGCCTGTAACACAATCTGCGTGTTACTCATCGGCCCCACCAATCAGGCGACCCTCGGCGCGCTCGATGTACTCTTCGCGACGGTGGGGATCGAAAAAGATGCCAGTGGTGCTGTGCACCTTGGTGCCGGTGAACCCGAGTAGTTTCTCTAGCTCGGCCATATCCTCCGGGGTCATGTACCAGCCGGCGATGCAGCGTCGCGGAGGCGCACAGATCTCTATCCAGCCCGATGCTGTGCCTCTGTCATGGCGCACGCTCCAGTCCTTGCCGGAACGGCGGCGTAACGCCGCCCGGATCGTTTTGATGGCGTCGTCACGGTCGATGTAGGTCATATGCCCTCCCGCAGGTCGATATAGGCGACCTTGTCCTGGTCTATGTCCATTCGGCGGAGATCCGGCAATAGTTCCACCAGTTCATCGGCTGGGGTCTTATAGTGCCTCCCGCACACCCGGATGTAGATGGACATATAGTCGCCGTCATCCGCCACGAAAGTGATTGCTCGGCCACCGCCATATTCCCCGTCGATCTTGTCTTTGACCCTTTTCGGACAATCGGGCACGTCGCAAACGGAGTCACCCGTCACGTAATCGGGGTACATCTGGCGCGCCCGATCAAGGTAGCCACCCAGCTTCGGTTGAGGTGGTGGTCGGCGCTTGGATTTGCTACTCATCGGCGTTCTCCATCTGCTGCTGCCACCAAGACCGGACTCCATCTACCGATAGTTGCCACCATGACGATGGCCTCCTTTCTTTACCAGCGGGCACCTTGCCCGAAGTCTGTGTGGTGGACGCCCAGGTTTCGCGGGCGGCCATCCGGACATGCTGGAGGCCGCGAGAACGACGTGATCGGCGTTGTGGCGCACGTTGTTCTCGCAGGGCAGCAAAAATGCCGGGTACCGGATTCGAGTCGGCGCGGATGCCTCGCCCGGCTCATGAGTCGTGTTTCCTCGGGTTCTGTAACACCCGCACCTTCGCGGTGCATTTCTTCTCGAACTTCTCGATTGCGGCGGGCACGTCACGCAACAGACGCGGCTTGGCGATGTACCAGCTATCGCAGATGCACAAGTCGCCAATTCCGTAGTAGAAGTGGTACCCAGGAAACCATTCGTGCCTGCCGCATGTGGGGTGGAGATCCCAGTGGTCGCTCATGCGCCTGGCCACGTACGTCAGGCCGGTCTGTGAGCTGGTGAAGCTGTAATGCTGGAACGATCTGCCCTTCGGCCCTCGCTTGCGTGTGATGGTCATGACTCATCCCAAGGATCGAGCTGCGTCACTTCGGGCTCCCCGAACAGCTCCCCCTGTTCGGTACTCAGCTGCGCGAGCACTCTGGCGATGACCTCCTGCGCCCAGACGAGGCCGTCGCGGTGCTCGCGGCACACTTCATCGCGGTGCTCAGCGAACTCGTTCTTTTTCGTCAGGATTTCTAGTTCCAGAGCGTGGTGCTGCACCTGCGACAGGTGGGAGTAAAACCGGGTGGAGAACGTGTTCGGCTGCGGTTTTGGGGGCTTGCTTGGCGACTTCGCCGCATCTCGCGCGGCCAGGGCTTTCTTGTATGGGCCGTCCACCTTGCCGGTCAAGTCCATCTGGGCCAGCGCCCCGAGTGCCCTGTTGCGCACCTGCTCAGGTTGCGATGCGTCGTCGGCGATCTTGCTGACCACATCGACCTTGTCCAGGGTGGTGGCGCTGTAACCAGTTCCCCTGGCGGCGATTCGGACGGTTTCACGGTCGTGCCGACCCTCCCCCAAGTTTGGGTAGGGTTGCTCGACGCCAGCCTTCATCCGCTCCTCGGCCAGCGGCCTCAGAATGTCGGCCAGCGCCCTGCGCAACGATGCCGCCTCGGTTGGCGTCAGGTCCTTGCGAAGCTCGTTTTCGTCGCGCTGAGCCTCCAGCATGTCGGCGGCGTCTTCTAGCCTGTCCACCACGGTGACGGGCACCGTCTCCCAGCCCAATAGCCGCGCGGCTTCGATCCGCCGTGCGCCGGCGATCAGCTCGTCATTCGGCGTGATCACGACAGGATGAAGCATCCCGAAGTTCTCAAGCGAGTCGGCCAGTTGGTCGATGTCGCCGAAGTCGATCCGGTAGCGGTCGCTGATCTTGATGGCGTCGATCCGACGTTCGTCGGTCATTTCTCGCCCCGCGCATCCTTATTGGCCTGCTTCTTAAACTCGCGCTCATCGGCGGCTTTCTGGGATGCCAGGAGCAGTTGAGCCTTGCGCCGGTTCTCGGCGGCTTTTCGCCGGTCGCCGGGGCTCATCACGCCATCGGGATCGACTTCGCGCTCTATCTTCGCCATTGCCGCCTCGCGGGCGGCGGCTGTCCTGGCGGCGCGATTGGTGGTACGCGCCCAGCTTTCATGCGCGGCGGCGCGGGCTTGGGTGCGGGTTCTAAACGCCATGAAGGGAGCCCACCTTTCGGTAAGGCTCCCTGGTGCCGGGCCTCCTTGGGGCCGTTGCCACTTAGCCCCGAACGGGGTTTTTCACCCGCTGGCTCGACTATCGAGATGCACAACGCCGTGTTGCGCTACCGCCAGCTTACCCCAGTGCGTACGATGTGCGTACCCCTATTTGCGCAGGTCAGGGGCGTGAGAGGGGGGTTTGCCAGGGCCAAGATACCGCCATGCAGAGGGGTAACGGGTAACCCGCGTTTACCAGCGCAAACGGCTCTCACGCACAGCCGGGCCGCCAAAAGTACCGGCCGAATATGTCGATGCGATGGCGCCGATGACCGGCTGGGCCGGCAGCGAAGACGAGCTGCTGGCGGTCCTACGGAAGTTCGAAGGGATCGGCACCGACGAGGTTCAGCTCATCCCGACGAGTTCGGACATCGACCAGCTTCGGCGCGTGGCCAACGTGGTCGGGCAGCTTTAGGTCAGGAGGCGCGCTCATCGACGGTAGCGGGCTGCTGCGCAGATTGTCCTTTGCGCAGGGTCGCCAGCAGCTCGCGGTACGGGCCGACGAGGTAAACGGTGTCGCCGCCCCGCAGCCGCGCGTCGCGGCGCGGGTGTAGCTTGACCGGCGCATCCGGCCGGGCGATCGCGATGACGCGGGTTTGGGTGGACAGTTCGAGCATCAGCAGCCCATCGAGTTCGCTGTCGGCCGCCACATGCATTCCGCCGACCATAAAGGAGCGTTGCCCGACCGAAAACGTCCCCAGCACCTGCAGGCCCATCGCCGCGCCGATGAACCACGGTGCTGCCAGGTCGACGGTCGAGCGGACGTTTTCGAAACCGAACCGCTGCGCCACCGCAGCTCCCAGCGCGCGATCGTATACGCGCAGCACGAGCGGAACCTCGGGCCGGTTGACCTCGGGCATCACCCGGGGGCCCAACATCTCGTCCAGCACGATCCCGGTCTCGATGTTGACCATGTCATCTTGGGTCAGCACCGCCACCGCGCGGGCGTGCTCGAGGCCGGCCAGTTCCAGCGTCCGGCGCAGCGTGGCGTCCCCGAAGATCACTGGCACGTCGATCTCGGCCGCCGACGCCAGGAAGCGGTTGTCCTCGTCGCGCTCAATGACCGCTACGTCGTATCCGGCGGCGTTCAGATCCCTGACGACGCGAATGCCGAACGAGCCCAGCCCGACGACGATGATGTGGTTGCGCATATGGCGCACCCGCCTGCGTCCGGCGGATTGGGCGATCCGGCGCGAGAGCAGCAGATCGGCGACGAATGCGACGAGGACCGCGGTAGTGATCACGCCGGCAAACATGAGCATGATGGCGAACGATCGCAGCCAGGTGGGCTGCTGGACGAAGGTGAAGTCGCCGTAGCCCACCGTCGTGATCGTCTCGGAGGCGAAATACAACGCGTCGATCCACGCCATGCCCGGGCGCTGGTAGGTGAAGCGCAACAAGATCGTCGCGCCGACCAGCAGGACCAGCGCGACTGCTAAGGCGCGCAAAAACAATGGGTTGGCATCGTCGCGCAGGGTGCGTGCGGTATGGAGCACCCGCCGCAGCCGAGGCAGGCGTACGCGCGTTGCGGTCGGCCGCTTGACCGTGATGCCGCGGGCGGCCAACTCGTCGGCGGTGCCGATCATCGCTGTCCAGTCACCGGCGTGCACCGGCTCATCTCGTCCTGGACAGGCCACCACCTCGCCGGGAGTGGGGGAGTTCTTGCCATGGATCACCGCAAGCGGTGCCAGGTCGCCGTAGATCTCGCGCAGGGTCGCGTCACGCGGCGCCTCGGCGCCCGAGACAACGAATTCCATGCCGGCCGTCTCGAGCCGGTGCGCGGTGAGCGCCAGACATGCGTCGACGACCGACGGCGCCGCGAGGTCGGCGACGTCCAGGATTGCGCCGGGGCCGTTATCGGCCGCCACCGCAGCCCGCAGCACCTCATTGGCCAGCCGCGCCACCACGCGCACGTCGGGGTTAATTTTCCTTGCCAGTAGGGCGATTTCAAGATTTATCGCGTCGTTGGGCCCGGCGCAGATGACGGCGAGCGCGCGGTCGACCCCGGCGCCGCCGAGCTCGGCGGCAGTGGCGATCTTGACAATCCGCGCGCCGGCGCTGTTCAGCTCCTCGACGATCGTCGTCGCCAGCGAGTCGTCACCGCTGACGATGATGTGCCGATGCATGCTCTCGTACATTTTGTTGGGATGCTTTTCGCGACCGAATCCTCCAAGGCTCTATTGCCGGGTTAGGCGGGCACATCGCTGACGTTGACGCTTGTCTCGGTCGTTCTTTATTTCATCCGGCATACATACCTGCTTCCGGTGACGCTAGCGTCCATTTGCTTTCTATGACTATCGGGCACCATGCCGGATCGTGCCACCGGAGCGCACCGATCCCGTCGATGTGGCCGCTGCTCACGTGATCAGCAAAGCTGATCTGGGGAGACCAACACGGATGTGCCGCAAGCGGACTCGCATACCAGATCAAAACCAGGCTCGCGGCTCTCGCAGCCGCATGTGCCGCAGCGCAACAGCTTCGACTCGAGTTCGTCACGTAGGTGAAATACTCGGTCCATGCCCACAGCTCGCCGCGGCCACAGCAGCATCGACATCGCCGCACCCCCCGACCTCGTGTACGACCTCATCGCCGACGTCACCCGGATGGGCCAGTGGAGCCCGGAGTGCTACCGGTGCGAGTGGCTGGACGGGGCAACCGCGGCGGCCCCGGGCGCGCGGTTTCGCGGGTACAACCGGCTCGGCCGTTTGCGCTGGGAAAGAACCGTGGTGGTCGATACGGCTGACCGGGGCCGCGAATTCAGCTTCACTACGGTCAACGATGGTGCTGGTCGTGAAGAAACACGCTGGCGCTACACGATGGAGCCGTCGCCGTCCGGCACGTTACTCACTGAGTCTTTTCAGTTCCTCTGGTGCTCGGTACCCAACAGACTGGCCGAAGCGTTTGTCCCGCGGGGACGTCAAGTCAACCGAGGCATCGAGGAGACACTCCGGCGCATCAAGCGTGCCGCCGAAACACCCGGCTGATTCATATGCCGCGCGGGACGGTCGTGATACTGGCTGCGTGCCTTTCATCGAACCCGTCGCGTCCCGCGAGATCTATCGGAACCCGTGGCTGGTGCTCCGAGAGGACGACATCCGCCGTCCGGACGGGAGCCCCGGCATCTACTCCGTGGTGGACAAGCCAACATATGCGCTGGTGATGCCCTACGACGGGCACCGCTTCCGGTTGGTCGAGCAGTTCCGGTATCCCCTCGGCGCGCGGCGCTGGGAATTTCCGCAGGGCACCGCTCCCGATCTGGCGGACGTCGAACCGTCCGAGCTGGCCGAGCGCGAGCTGCGCGAGGAAACCGGATTAAGCGCGACGTCGTTCGAGGCGCTCGGCCAGCTCGACACCGCTTCCGGAATGACCAGTCAGCGCGGGTGGGTGTTCTTGGCCACCGGAATCGCCGAGGGCGAAGCGGATCGCGAGCACGAGGAGCAGGACTTGCGCAGTGAGTGGTTCTCGCGCGAAGACGTCGAGGAGATGATCCGCTCAGGGGTGATCGCCGACGCGCAGTCGATCGCCGCCTACGGCCTGTTCCTGCTGCGCCGGCTATGAATGCGATGAATTCCGCGGCCGGCATTGGTCAACACTGATATGACGATCACACAGCGCAATCTCGACGGATATGGCGCGCCGACGATCCAATGGGCCCGAGTCAAAGCGGTGCTGGACGGTCAGCTGACGCAGGCGCCGGGCACCGGCGGTGCGCAACGCCACACGACGTGGCTCACCACGATCAATCCCGACGGCAGCCCGCATGTGATGCCGTTGGGGGTGGCTCGGCACGGCGGCAGCTGGTACTTCACCTCCGGTCCGGCGACTCGGAAACCGCGCAATTTGGCCCGCGACGCCAGATGCGTGGTCACTGTTGCCACCGATCCCTTCGACCTCGTCATCGAAGGTGCTGCCCAACGGGTCACCGATGCGAGCGAATTGAATTCCGTCGCCGAGGCTTTCGTCCGGTCCGGATGGCCTGCCGAGGTCGCGGGCGATGCCCTCACGGCGGAGTACAGTGCCCCGTCGGCCGGCCCAGCGCCATGGCATGTCTATCGCGTGCAGCCCTCGACGGTATTCGCGCTCGGCACGTCGGAACCGTTCGGCGCCACAAAGTTTCAGTTGGACTGAGTTAGCTGGAGCTACCAAAGCGCGATCGTGTCCGTGCCGATATCTCGTTGCGTCATCGAACCTGCACCATTGACACGATGTGTCCGCGATCGAGGTTTGCAATTCATGCAGCTGTGGTGCTCAGTGCCATCGCAATCGCGATCTTCGGCACGCCAGCTCCTCCGGTGCATGCGGCGATGCCGTCGTGGAATGGGAAATACTCGCTGGTGCGCTACGCCGTCGACAAGTCCGGCACCAGCGTGGCCGCTAGCCAGGCCGAACCCACTTTCACCGCCGACTACGTCTTCGTGACGTCGTGTTCGTCAGGCAAATGCGTCGCCACTGCCACCAACGGACCAACTCCAAAGAACCCCACGCTGCCCCAGCCGTCTCACTACACCTGGGACGGAACCAGGTGGGTTGAGCACTTCGACTTCCAATGGGATTGCTACATGGGAGAAGCGGTTCCGAAAGTGTGGGCACCCGCGAAATCGTGGGCGTTCTACACGCCCCAGCCGGACGGATCGTTGGGCGGTACCTGGCACACCGACATCAGCAGCGGCCCTTGCCGTGGATCCGTCGAAATGCCGGTGGCGGCGTTTTCTGCGGGGCCTCAATGACGACTCACGCCGGCCATCACGCGCGGCCAGAAAGACCGGCGGCGGCATGGATCTGCCGGCGCGCTGCGGCCCGGTCAGTGTCGGGGAATATGTAGTGGCTCAATGCGGTTCGCGCGATCGCGCCGGCAAGGTCGCGGGGGTCCACCGCTGTGGCAAAGGCGTCCTCGCGGGCACAGCGCTGCAAGACGACCGTCAACCCCTCGGTGATCATGGGTAACGCTTGCGCCATCTGTTCGTGCGCGAACCCCGGCTCGAGGTCGAGCAGTCGCCCGGGCGGCTGATCCTCGACGAAAGTCGCGACGACGTCGACCGCGGCTTCCAGTCGTGCGACTCCGACGACTCCGGGCATCGCTTTGTCCATCGCCGTGTTGAACCGTCGGCGCTCGCGCTTTCCCAGCGCATCGATGAGCTCTTCTTTTGATACGAAGTAGCGGTAGATGGTGGGCCGTGACACCCCGGCCAGGGTCGCCACGTCCGAGAGCGACAACTTCCGGGCGCCCGTCCTGACCAGGAGCCGCTGGGCAGCGTCGAGGATCCGATCGGCCAGATCGCCATGATCTGAGCCGGATCTGCGCGATTCGGCGATCGACACGACGGCAGCTCCTACAGCTTGCCGAGTTCGCGCAGCCACGAGACCAGCAGTCGCAGCCCGTCGTCAAAGGACATGGGCCGGTAGCCGAGGCGCCGGGTGGTCAAGTTGTCATTTGTTCTGGGCTTGCGCACGTCCTTGGCCGCGGCTTCCGCGATGGCCATCAAGGTAGGCCCGAATTCAGCAGTCAACGCCTCGGGATCGGTGCGGTAGTCGAGATCCTCGACAAGGTGGTTGATTCCCGCGATCTCGCAGGCGCGATTGATACCGCCGGCGGTGCTGAACTTGTCCTGCGGCTGGCCGATCAGCAGGTAGCGTTCACCGGCCACCCCGCGGTCCAGCGCGGCGATCGAGCCCTTCGCGACGTCCTTACCTGACACCCAGGTCACCGGGAAAGCGAGATAGCGCTTGATCTTTCCGCGCATGCCTGCCAGCAGCACCCGGTTGAAGCTGGTGCGGTGCAAGGCGCGTTCGACGACCGGGGCAGGACCGAAGATCGCGCCGGGGTGGCATGTCAGCACATCTTCGCCCGCAGCAGCGCGCTCGTGGGCTTCCAGAAAGGCGGCGAGCTTGGTGACGGTGTAGGGGTCGTCTGGCGGGTCCTCGAGAACGGGCGCCTCTTCGAAGTCGAGGTCGGTGCTCAGATTGAGGAAGGTGGCGGTACTCAAGGCGACGACCCGACGCATGCCGTGGGCTTTCGCCGCATCCAGGACGTTAGTGGTGCCGACCATGTTGACAGCCTTGAAGTCTTCAAGGTCCTGACTCGCGCCGCCCAGCAATGCCGCACAGTGGATAGCCGCCTCGGCGCCTTTGGCCGCACGAAGCACATCGTCGGCGTCGCGGATGTCGCCCCTGACCAGTTCGACCCCGATGCCGGCCAGCGCCGTGGCTTCGTCCGGATTGCGAACCAGGGTGCGAACATGGTCGCCACGCTCGACCAACTGCTCGCAAACGTTGCCTCCGGTCTGCCCGGTCGCACCGGTGACGAAGATCGTACTGGCCATGGCAGCCCTTCCCAAGTTGTTACATATCGAACAGATTTAGTGAAGACTGTAAACCTCGAAATGGAATCGTTCTATATTCAGCTTCATGACACTCGATCCCTCAAGCGTTCTTCTGACCGACCGCGTCGCGGTCGTTACCGGCGGCGGCGCAGGCATCGGCCGCGGCATCGCGGCAGGATTGAAGGCATTCGGTGCGCAGGTCGCGATCTGGGAACGCAACCCCGACTCGTGTGCGTCCGCCGCCGGGGAGATCGGTGCGCTGGGTATCGTCGCCGACGTGCGAGACAGTGCCGCGGTGGACGCCGCACTGGCGCAGACTTCCGCCGAACTAGGGCCGGTGACGATCCTGGTCAACAATGCCGGCGGAGTTTTCTGGTCAGGGATTCTCGACACCAGCGAGAACGGTTGGGACGCGCTGTACAAGTCGAACCTGCGCCACGTTTACCTGTGCACGCAGCGAGTAGCCCGCATCCTCGTCGAGCAGAAACTGTCGGGCAGCATCATCAACGTCACCTCGATCGAAGGCGTCCGCGCCGCTCCCGGCTACGCGACCTACGCGGCGGCCAAGGCCGGTGTCATCAACTACACCAAGACCGCGGCACTCGAGCTCGCTCCGCATGGCATTCGGGTCAACGCGCTGGCTCCCGATATCACCCTGACCGAAGGCATGAAGCAAGTGGCGCCGCCGGGCTCCGAGCAGCGATTCGCCCTTACGATCCCGATGGGCCGCGCGGGTCACGTCGACGAGATGGCAGGCGCGGCAGTGTTTCTCGCGTCGGAAATGTCCAGCTACATCACCGGTCAAACGATCCACGTCGACGGCGGCACCCATGCGGCCAGCGGCTGGTACCACCACCCGGAGACTGGCGCATACGCGCTCGGACCGACGAGCGTCTGAGCTAGCGCCCGACGGCCGCATCAAAAAGATAGCCTGATTCGATGCCGCGTATTGCACCAATCCCCATGGAAGAGCTCAGCTCACACTCTCGCGAAATCGTGGAGGCCGGCGTTGCCGCCGGACTCTATGCGACGCCGGTGCCCTTGCAGATCTTCGCTTATCGCAGCGCACAGCTCGACCAGGTCAATATGGCCAGGACCCACCTCGGTGCCGGCACTCTGCTCGGCGGCCGGATCCTGGAGTTACTGCGCATACGCAGTGCCCAACTCGGCGAGTGCGAACCGTGTAGCCAGTCGCGCAAGCACGACTCGATCACCGACGAGGATGTCGCATGCCTGCTCGCGCCGGGGCACGGCACGCTCACCCCGCACGAGCAGATGGCCGTCGAGTTCATCGACCTCCTCTCCGCTGACCACCACGCCATGGACGACGAGTTCTACAAGCGCTTGGGGGAGCATTTCACCGCCGCACAGATCGTCGAGCTTGGGTTCACCTGCGCTGGGGTGATGGGATTGCACCGCTTCATCCACACCCTCGACGTCTACGGCGACTCGCCGCCCGTCATCGAATACAACCAGGATCAGGTCGACAGCACTAAGCCGGTGTGACTAGCACCGCCCCGGACGGTCCTCCACCTGCCGTCTGCGTGAATACGCAGCAGGACAACGCTTTTCGGTGCTGCCCAACCGGTCTCCTCGACGGGCCCTCGCGTTGGACCGTCCGTGGGATCTCGCGAAGCGCAGTTGCGCGACAATGACACCATGCCAGGCCGGTCCTTCGACGATGTCAACGCATTCCACCGGATGATGCGCACCTTCGCGGCCACCAAGGTTGGGGTGGCACTTTTTCGCCCGACGGCGCACCACCTCGACCAACTCGCCAGCAAGCTCACCGGAGGCAGGCGCAGCTTCGCTGGGATTGTGACCGGCGTTCCTGCCGTCATGCTCACCACCATTGGGGCGAAGTTGGGGAACCCCGCACTGTCGCGGTTTTCGGAATCCCGCATCCCGAGGGCTTGGCTGTCATCGCATCGAACTTTGGCGGCGAAAAGCACCCGGCCTGGTACCACAATCTCAAGGCCAACCCACAAGCCACTTTATGTATCGAGGGCGATACCTGGCATGCCGTGGCACGACCCGCTACACCCAGCGAGCGTGACGAGATCTGGGCAAAAGGCCTCGAACTCTATCCCGGCTGGCGAAAGTACGAAGCGCGGGCCGGCGGACGCCACATCGAGGCGTTCGTCCTCAGTCGGATTTGAGGCGCTCTGCACTATTGGGTGTTTTCGGGATATGCCATTGAGCAGGCATTTTCGAAAGTGGCCCCGGCAGGATTCGAATTAGCCGCGATGGTATACCCCACAGCCTGTGGATGACCTGCAAAAAGCCGCTCTCAGCAGCGGTGATTCACAGCAAGCTCACAGGACAACCTGGGCCAGCGGCTGCCAGAATCAGCCGCTAGAAGGCACACAGAAGACACGACGTCGGGAGGGCAAACGATCATGGCAGGCAAACCGGGACGCCGAGGCTGGGGCAAGCTGCGAAAGCTGCCGTCTGGCCGCTGGCACGCAAGCTACATCTGGCCCCCGGAACTTGACCGGCACAACGCACCCATCACCTACAGCAGCAAGATGGACGCCGAAGCGTGGCTGGCCAGTGAACGCAAGTTGATCGAACAAGGCACCTGGACAGCGCCGAGGCTGAGGGTAGAGGCCAGCCTGAATCGCGGAAAAACGTTGGGCCAGTATGCATCCGATTGGATCGAAACGCGAAACGTCAAGCCGCGCACCAAAATCGGATACGAATCACTGTTGAAAGGCCACATCGAGAAAAAGCTCGGCAACCAACCACTGTCCACGCTGACATCTGACACGATCCGGCGCTGGTATTCCGGCCTGGGTAAAGAACACGTCAGACGCAACAGCCACGCATACGGGTTGCTGCACGCGATTCTGGCCACCGCTGTGTCTGACGGCATCCTGACCACCAACCCGGCTAACCTGAAAGGTGTGATGAACCCACCGGCCAAACGACGGGCCGTGATCCTCGACGTGGACGACATCGGTAAGCTGGCCGACGCGATCCAGCCTGAGAGGCTGAAAGCTCTTGTGCTGGTGAGTGCTTGGTGTGGTCTGCGCTGGGGTGAGGTTATCGAACTGCGCCGCAAAGACATCGGGCCGGGGTGCGAGGTCATCAACGTGAGCCGTGGTGTGACCCACCGCAAGAAACAGTGCCTCATCGACACACCCAAGAGCGGTAAAGGCCGCACCGTGGTTGTGCCGCCTCACATCCGCGACGATTTGAAAAACCACCTTGAGCTGTATATGGAGAAAGATGCTGGCGCGCAACTGTTTCCGGCTGCGAAAGGTGGCTGCCACTTCAATGACCGAGTGTTCCGTGACTACTTCGCACCGGCATTGAAAGCTATTGGCCGCGAAAATGTGCGGATACACGACCTAAGACATTTCGCAGGCTCACAAACCGCCCGCGTCGGCAAGTTGGTTGAGACGATGCAGCGTCTCGGTCACAGCACGGCGAAAGCGTCACTGATTTATCAACAGATGGTGAGCGGGCGTGATGTGGAGGTGGCCGAGGCACTGTCGGCGCTGGCCACGTCCAAGAAAGCTCAAGAGCTGGTTGCCGCAGCGGGTGAGGCTGAGGCAGGCGTCCATTGGCTCGTCGCTGAGTGTGGCTAATGCGGCGGCGGCAGGCCCGACTACCAGTGATGGCCGCCGCTGCTGGCGATGAGGTCGGCCCGCGTTGGCGGCGCGCTCACCGGGCCTCCCAGCGCAGCATTAGGCTGCCCAGGTGGGTCACGCCGGTCGGTTGATGCACAATGGCTGGCGCGAAGCCTGGTTCTAGTTCGAATTGCGGGATGCGGCTCAACCACTCGGTCACAAACGTGGCCAATTCAAGTCGGGCCAGGTGCATGCCCAAGCATCTGTGTATGCCGCCGCCGAACGCCCAGTGGCGCTGCCGCCGAACCTCTCCGTTGCTGGCCGTCGATATCTCGTCACCGCCGTTCTCTCTGCCCGCGGCTTCCAAGGCCAGCCACACCACACTGCGCGCCGGGATTGTGACGCCGCCGATATTGACTTCCCTCGTGGTGATGCGCGGAATGGCCGGCCCCGGCGCCTGCAACCGCAACATTTCCTCGAGGAACGCCGGAATCTGTGCTGGGTCTTCGCGCAGCTGGGCCTGCAGTTGCGGATCGCGCGCGAGCTGTAAAAGCGTGAAACAAATTGCCGCGGCGACCATTTCAACGCCTGCAACAGAGAACAACAAAAGGATGACCGCAAGCACTTCGACCCTGCTGAGCGGAAAATCGTTATCGCCGTCGAGCCCCTCCAGCAGCGGCCAGAGAATGCCGGGCGGCCGCCCGGGATTTCCCAACTCGGCGCCCAGCCTGGAATTCAGGAACTTGAAGAGTTCAACTTCGGCTGCCCCGTCGGAGTCGCCGATTACTGCGGCCCGGATCACCCGAGCCGCCGTGTCATCGTCTGCCGGCATCCCGCACACCGTGAGCAGCGCTTGGCAGGCGTAGGTGTCGGCGACGTTGACTGCATCACACTGCCCTTTGGCGGCGACCGTATCGACCAGCGTCGCGGCCCGGACGCGCAAGTCCGGAGCGTAGGGGGCCAACCCTTTGGGGCTGAAGAGAGGATGTAAGACGCGGGCGAAACGGGCATGCTCCGATCGCGTCCCGCAAGAGAGCGGCACCTGAGGAAGCGGTACGCCGAACGAGGAGAGCTTGAAGGTTTTCGGCGGCGACATAAACGTGTCCGGGTCGTGCAAAGCCGCGCGCACGTCGTCCCGCCTGGTGAGATAGTAGCCGCGCAGCATTGGTTTGCCTATGTCGATTTTCACCACCGGGCCCAGCTCGCGCAGCTGGCGCCAAAAGGCGCCGCGGTCTGCTGCGAAGACCGGACTCTCCTTGTGGTGTAACGGAGGCGACGTCACGCTGCCTCCTTGAACGGCGCCCGTCTCCGCGCATAGCGGCGGCGCGCTTCCTCCTTGAGGCGGTAGCTGTTACGCGCGTAGCGGCGGCGGCAGTCCTCGCGGACACATGCAACGCATCGGCGTCCCCCCGATTCGCGGATCCGGGTGTTTTCGGGCGAGTATGCGTGTCCGCGCGCGCCGTGCGTTCTGCGGGCCATGTTGTGGCTACCGTTGCGGACGCAGTCTTTAATGTTGGCGCTCCGCAAAGCCCAGTGAAGATTCCAGACGTTGTTGTTCGCCTTGTCGTCGTCCCAATGGCAGCACTCCATATCCGGAGGGCACGGCCCCACAAACACGGAACGCACCAGGCGGTGGACGTAAAGCATCTCGTCGCCGGTCAACCTGTTGCGGAATCCTCCGGCTCCCCACCCAGGATCGCCCCCACCTGGTGCTGGTGCCAGGCAGCGGATGCAATGGGTGATGTCCGACGCTTTGGAAAGCTCGCGGAGCTTGGCGTAATCCTCGGCGGTTATCTTATTTCCAGCCCGTCAGGCATATCGGGCACGTCGTTGTCGTTCACGGCTGGTTTAACTCCAATCTGGTCGCAGTGATATGTCGGGGAGGCGAGATGGTGCGACCAGCAACGCCAGAAGCGTATTGGCTCCCCATCCCAGCCTCTCGGGGGGAGTCGTTCGGGGGACCATGCCAGGGTAGCCAACTCGTCGCTCTACGGGGCAACCAGGGGCCAGGAATCGCCAGCCAGTGCCAGGTGGCCAGCAACCGGGCACCGGCAGGAGTGCGGACAGGGCAGGCTCCGAGCGGGACGGACGCAGAAGGCGCGGCGTTGCTTGGCTGAACTCAAAAAGTGGCGGTTACCTGCA
>CAVYAU010000033.1:0-9941 GCA_963766535.1 uncultured Actinomycetota bacterium
GGACCGGCACGATGTCGGCGAACACCTTCTCGGGCAGATGCAGCAGCAGGAAGGCGCCCAGGGCGGCGCCGATCAGCGACGCCGGGATCTGCCACCGCAACCGATCCCACTGACCCTCCAACTCGGCGCGATAACCCCAGGTGCCCGATACAAAGCCAGCCACCAGACCGACCGCGTTCGACATGGTGGCCGTGACGGGCGGATAGCCGAGGGCGACAAGCGTCGGGAAGGTGATCAGGGTGCCAGATCCGACGAGGGCGTTGATTGTGCCAGCACCGAACCGGCCAAGCCGATCAAAACCATGTGGGAAGGCAGCACTGCCGAAAACTTTAGTCTGCCGCCGGATTGCGCCAAAACCGCGGTTGACCGCCTTCCCGTCAGGCGGGAGGCGCTTCGGGGCCGCGATCTACGCCGGTGCGTAACTTGACCGACGCCGAATAAGCAAGGGTGCGGAACCGAAGGACCGGGTCATCGGAGGGTTCGATGCCGTCGGTCACGCGCATCGGGTCGAACACGACAATGTCGTCGCCATGCTCGCGCTCGGTCTCGAGGCCAGTGATCTCGAGGGTGCCGACAGTGACGATCTGTGTGCTCTGCCAGGGCGCCGACGGGTCGACCGTCGAGTCCTTCGGCCCGGCGATCTGAACGCGAAAGTCAAATCGCACCGGCCCACTCGCGAGGCGAGTATTCAGCTCGTCGGTGAGAAAGTCAGGGCCCTTGCTCTGGGCAGCTGATCCCGACAGATATTTCTCAGCCGCGGCGGGGACCAAGTGGTAGCGAACGAATCTGGCGCTGCCGTCTGCGGCGATCCAGCGGAAGGCGTGCAGGCCGTGATATTCGATGGTGGCGTAGCTTGCCGGGACCTTGTTGGCGTCGCGCAGTAGGGGCAACGCGCCGAACAGTCCAGGATGGGTTAGGAAGTATCTGGCCATGCGCAGCGGGGTAGTCAGGCCGGGCCGCATCGCTTTCAGCAGATCGACGAATCCGTCTGGCGTGCTTGAGACGAACAGCCGGGCGGTCTGCGTCGACACGTCAGTGGTGGACCTGTCGGGCAGCGTGAACTTCACCGCCATCCCGCGCACCCCTGGTGAGCCGTCGCGCTGCGCCGGGTTTCCCGATCCGTTGGAGAAGCGGATCAGCGCCGGGACCGTCGAGCTGTCGAGGTGCTTTGCGCGCGAAAGCCCGGTCGCTTCGGGGGTCGCGGTGAACGTGCCGCGGTATAGCGTGCCTTTCGCGTGCAACGCCCGACAGCCCGGCTGCGCTCCCCCGGTACCTCGAATCGCCTCGATCGCGTCGTCAGGAGAAACCGAACCGCTCATGGGCGAATCCTAAAGGCATCAGTCGGGGAAGCCGAAGAGTTTGACCACGCCGTGATCACGGCCGGCGGTGTACCCGCCGTCGACGGCAATGGCCTGTCCGCTGACAAAGGAGGCATCGCGCGACAGCAGAAACGCCGCCATGGCCGCGACCTCCTCCGGTTGGCCGAGCCGTTGCAGGGCATGCTCCTTGGTGATGGAGGCCAGCGGATCCTCCATCCCCGGGAGGCCGAAGACACTCTGGGCCATCGGCGTTTCGATGAAGCCGGGGCAGATGGCATTTGCCCGGATGCCGCTCGGTCCGTAGTCGAGCGCAATATTCTTGGTGAGCAGAACGACGCCCCCCTTGGCTGCATTATACGAGCTGCCGCCTGCCGTGCCTTCCAGGCCCTCGATGCTGGCGACAGTCACGATCGAGCCCCGCTCACCGTCGATTCGGGGTTGCTCGATCATCTTGGCCAGGGCTGCCTTGGCCACCAGGAATGTGCCGGTGAGGTTGATCCCGATCACCCGGTCCCATTCGGCTCGCTCGAGCAGATGAACCGGGCCGCCCCCGGCAACGCCGGCAGCGTGGAAGACCCCGTCGAGGCGGTCAGGTACGGCGGCCAGCATCGCGGCGATCGCGGCTTCGTCGGTCACATCGGCGGTCACGAACCGGAACTCGGGGCCCAGGTCGGGCGGCGAGGCCAGGTCGGCGCCGATGACGGTGCCACCTTCGGCCAGCAGGCGCCGCGCGGTGGCCAGGCCGATTCCGGATGCCGCCCCCGTCACGATGAAGGTGCGCGAACGGGCACGATCAGCGTTCACCATGTCTGGGTCCTTGTCAGGTTGGGGTTTGCCGCAGTTATGTTGACACACCGCGCCGGCACAAGTTCGCGAATGCCCAATTACTAAGGCTGCCGACCACAACCATCGCGCATATCGACAAGTAATCACTATGGCGCACAATTGGTTACACAGCGCGCCGGGTAAGCCCTCTAGCACATTTAGCGAATTCCGCACAGATGCGAAAGTTCCACCATCCCCGCCTAGCAGGTCGTGCTCGGATTTAGTCGGTTGCATTTGCTTGACCAAGAAGATCGAAGCGGAATTCGCAAATCAAACAAGATCTGCCCATGTTGCGATATGTACTTTACGATTTTCACCACGACACGACTTGCATCCGCCGGCGCAGCGCCAGTGGTGATGCGCACGCCTAAGCGGGACGGTTACCGGGAGTGACGTGACGCTGAAGAGCAGCGACCCGGCGGCTGCGCCGCCGGTTGGCGATCGTTTTGCGGCAGCGATCTAGTCGCTGGCGCGCAAGGCATTTAGCCGCTGAGAAACCCGAGGAGATGATGGACTGCCCGAATTGCTCGACCCCACACCCGGACGGGTTGCGTTGTGGAACAGCCACGGCTGCACTGGCCCGCCTCCCCTGGCCCGACAACGGCGACCCTTACACCGACGACCTGAAAACCACAGCCAAACCAGGAGCCACGATGTCATTTTCGCCACCGCCACCGCCACCGCCAACGCACACTCCCCCAAAATTGCATTACCCCGGCAGCGGGGCACGGGTCGGGCACCGACTGCGGCGGGTGGCCATCGCCACCATCAACGGAATGGTCATCCTCATTGCCGCCACAGTGACAGCGGCGATCGTCCTGACCGGCACCGCCAACCGACCCAACCCGCCAGACAAGCTCGCGCGTATAGCGCGGGGCGTGGCGGTGGCGCTCACGTCGGCCGACCCGATCGACATCGCGCAGGGCATCTCGATCACCCCCGCGCCGGGCTGGACGCTCGGAAACCGGGGCCCGAACTGGGTGGCGCTCAACAACGCCGACACCAGCGCGCAGATGCGAGTCACGGTCAAACCAGCGAGCGAGACAGATGTCGTCGCCATGCTGCAGGCCGACATCAATCAGTTGACCAGCAGGCATCGGCCATTTTGAGCAACGTGAAGAACTTGAGCGCGCCCAATACGAAAACGCTGCAAGGCGCTAACTTCCAGCAGGAAGCCTCCATCGACTACACCGCCGACGTGTCAACACAGCAGGGCACAATTCCTGTCATCGGCACATTCAGTGAGCTGCTGAATACATCGAACCAGCTGTCGGCCTTCATCGACTTCAGGCAAAACGGCAATGCGACTGCTCAAGCTGCCAGTGACGGCGGAATGATGATTCATTCCATGGAATGACGGGTCGCCGCAGCCATGTTGACACACCGTATCGACACGAAGCTTTGCGAATGTCTGTCTTATCAAGGCCACCAGCGCTAGCCGAGGCTTTCCTCACGTCCGGGCACCGCGGCATCAAACGCGTTGAGCGTAATGCCGACCATCGAAAAGCATCCGACCAAAAACACGATCTCGGCGAGGCCCTGCTCGCCAAATGTGTTGAGCACCGCCCGGTACGTCGTCTCGGGAAGCGGCGCGCCCCGATTCAGCGCCGCCGCCATGTCGTAGGCGACACCCTCGTCGTGGCTGAGGTCGCTGGGACGCTCACAGGCGACGATCGTCGCGATCTTGTGCTCGGCGAGGCCCGCCCGCTTCGCGAAGTATTCGTGGCCGTAAATCTCGTAGCGAGCGCCGAACTTGGCTGCGGTCACCAGAATTACCAGCTGGTGGATCGCGGCAGGCAAGACGCCGTGCTCCCACAGCGACTTGTTGAAAGCCCAGGCGGGCTTCCCGAACTGCGGGAAGTGCAGCCAGCCGTTGAACGGGCCGATCAGCGCGCCGTCTTTGCGCCGCGCGATGAGCTCGCCAAAGTTTTTGTCGATCACCTCCACCATGTCGTCATACAAGTCCTTTTGATCCGGGCTCAAGCTTGCCGGTGGCAGCAACGGCAGGCGCGTCTTTGGTGACATAGCCTGATCGTGCGCCGCGCCGGGCACGTACGCCACGACCTTTTTATGACCACTGGTAGGCGGAAGCTCTCAGAAGGAAACCGCGGGCCGCCGTGGCGTGCGGCGATGTGACCGCGTATCACAGAGTGGGACAAACTCACATAAGCGGAGGGGTAATGCCACCAGCCGACGCAACGACCAGTACAACGGAGACGCTCGCCGGATTCGTCGAACACCACGCGCAGCAGCTACCTGACGGCATAGCGATTCGCTACGGCGAGCGGCAATGGTCCTGGGCTGACTGGGCGTCGCGGATTCGTCGCGCGGCCGGAGCGCTACGAGCGGCCGGTGTGCAGCGTGGCCAGTGCGTGGCATTCCTGGACAAGAACCACCCGGCCTGCCTTGAAATCCTCTTTGCCGCCGCATCGATCGGCGCCGTGACCACCGTGGTCAATTGGCGACTAATCGGCGACGAACTCGTCCACGTACTCAACGACAGCGGTGCACGTTTGCTTTTCGTCGGCGCCGAGTTGCATGCCACAGTCGGGGCGGCCGCTGCGCGAGTACCGGGCCTCGAACGCGTCGTCGTGGTAGGCGGCGACGAAGATCAGTACGAATCGTTGCTCGCCGCAGCATTACCCGTGCAGACCGACGCGGAGGTCGCCGAGAGCGAGGAGACCGCATTGGTGATCTACAGCTCGGGCACCACCGGGCGACCGAAAGGTGTCTTGCTGAGCCAGCGCGCGCTGGTCAATCACGCGGCGAACCTAGCGCCGGCATTCCCATTTGCCGAGGGGGACGCCAACCTGGTGGCGATGCCGCTGTTTCACGTCGGCGGCATCGGGTACGCGCTGTTTGGCATCAGGGCGGGGGTGACGACGATCATGACCCGCGAACCCGACGCCGCGGCTCTGGTCGGCGCAGTGCAGGCCGGCGCGACCCACGCGTTCTTTGTGCCACCCGTGATCGCCAGGTTCCTTGACGCCGGCGAGACGGCGAGCGCCACGATCCCGGGCTTGCGCTACATCGTGTACGGAGCCGCCCCCATGCCGTTGCCCTTGCTGCAGCGAGCGCTCGCGACCTGGCCTGACATGAATTTCGTCCAGGTGTACGGACAAACGGAACTGTGCGGGGCGGTCACAGCACTGAGTAACGCCGATCACCGCGATCCCACGCGGCCCGACTTGCAGCTGTCGGCCGGAAAGGCGGTGCTGGGCACCGAAATCCGGATTGTTGATCCCCAAACGGGCAACCAGCTGCCTACCGGAGAGCCGGGCGAGATCTGGGTGCGCAGCAACCAGAACATGAGCGGCTACCTGAATCGGCCTGAGGCGACTGCCGACACGATTACTGCCGACGATTGGGTGCGCACCGGCGATGTCGGGCGCCTCGACGCCGATGACTACGTCTACATCGAAGACCGGCTGAAAGACATGATCATCACCGGCGGTGAGAACGTGTACGGACCCGAGGTGGAAAGCGTGCTGATCAAGCATCCCGCCATCGCCGAAGCCGCGGTCATCGGTGTCCCCGACGACTACTGGGGTGAATCCGTCAAGGCGATCGTCGTCGCCACCGCCGAGATCGATCCCGGCGACATCATCGAATTCTGCCGCCAGCACCTGGCCGGCTACAAATGCCCGCGAACCGTAGACTTCGTGCTGTCGCTGCCCCGCAACGCAAGCGGAAAGATCCTCAAAACCACTCTGCGGGAACCGTATTGGTGCGACCAGGCGCGGATGGTATGAGTAATCGCATGAGTGCGCAAGTAGACGCGCGGCGACGCGACTGTGCGATCAGTGTGCTGGGCGGCCCCACAACCGTCGTCGACATCGCGGGCCGCAGGATCGTGATGGACCCGACCTTCGATCGGCCCGGCGTGCACGCTTATCTGACCAAGCTCATCGGTCCTGCCGCGAGCGCCGACGCGCTTGGGCCGGTAGACGCCGTATTGATCAGCCACGACGAGCATCCCGACAATCTGGACGACGACGGCCGTCGGATGGCGCTGGGCGCGCCGTTGGTTCTGACCCATCCCGGCGCTGCGGGCCGATTAGGGCCGCCGGCGGTGGGATTGCAGCCCTGGCAGTCGTATGAGTTTTCCGGTGGCTCCGGATCCGTTGCCGTGCAGGCTGTTCCGGCCGTCCACGGCCCGGCCGACGGGCAACGCGACGCGAGCGGTCACATCAACTGCGAGGTGACCGGCTTCGTGTTGTCCGGTCCCGGCCTGCCCACCGTGTACCTCAGCGGCGACAACGCCTCGATGGGTGCGGTCAAGGATGTTGCCGATCGCGTCGGGGAAATCGACATCGCGGTGCTCTTCGCGGGGGCGGCGAGCGTGCCGACCAAGGAGCGCGGCCGACCATTGACACTGACCGCGGCGCGTGCGGCGGCTGCCGCCGAGCTGCTCGCCGCCAAGCTGGTGATACCGGCCCACGTCGACGGCTGGGCCCATTTCAGCCAGGGCGTCGACGAGTTCGTCATGGCGTTCGACGAGGCCGGGATCAGCAACCTGCTGCGGGTGGCCGCCCACGGCGAGTGGATCGACTGGAACGAGACGACCAGCCACTAAACGATTAGTTTTCGATGTAGTTGGCAGCCTTGCCCTCGCGCTTATCCGAACATCCATTGGCCGCCGTTGACGTGGATGACCGCACCGGTGATGGCGGCTGAGCGCGTCGAGCACAGGAAGGCGCACGCCCACGCCAGCTCCTCGGGCGTTGGCTGGCGCCGGATGGGCATGGCCGGGAGGAATTCCTTCGTCCGCTCCGGGGTCAGGGACTTGGTCAGGGTGCGCAGGCCACCCTTGCCTCGTTGCTGCGGGCGTTGACGATGACGTTTAAGGAAACGCATCTTGGGCGGCAACGGCCTCATGAAGCGGCATCTTCCCGCCACCCGTCGGTCCACCCTCGCCAGCTCGCCCCGACCAAGAGTCCTAACAACCGATTGCCAAACCGGGAGATGCCGAATGCTGTTGCTCAACAAAGCAATTGGCACCTGCGAACGTCCGGCAAAATCCGGCCTGTGCGCCTACAGTCGCCGCTAGAGGGATCACGGGCGTCCCTCAACACGCAGCTCCGGATGCACCCAATCGGGCGAGCGGCGCTCCTTGAACGCGCGAAATCCTTCTCGGGCCTCCGCGTCGCTCAGACTGCTGGTCATGCCGATGCGGTCATACAGACCGAGGTAATTGTCGATGCTGGACTTGATGACACCGCGGGCACGTGGTGCGGTTCGACAACTTTGCGCAAGCAGATCTTTCGCAGTCTCAACTAGATTCTCGTGGGGCACGACTCTGGTCACCAGACCCCAGTCGAGAGCTTCGGCCGCGCTGAGCACCCGTCCGGTGAACATGAGGTCGCGGGTGCGCACCGGCCCAATGAGACGAACCAGCATCTGGCTGTAATACGTGTCGGCGTAGCCGCGGAACAATTCGGGCACGCGAAAAGTCGCCCGCTCACTGGCCACTGACAAGTCGCTGCACAAAGCGATCTGCATGCCGCCACCCTGGCATAGTCCGTTGACCGCGGAGACGACGGGCTTGGCCGAGGTCCGCAGCGCGTCGAACGGGGTGACGTCCATGCCCAGCGCGGCGCCGAACGTGATCCAGTCGTCGGTGCCTCCTCCGCCGCCCATGTCACCACCGGGCGCGAAGACGTCTCCGGTTCCGGTGATCAGAAGCCCGGCCAGATCGGGGTCCTCGTTGAGACGTCCAACGGCATAACGGATTCCGAAGTACATCGCGGGAGTCATGGCGTTACGCGCTTCCGGTCGGTCGATCGTGCAAACCGCGATCGGTCCCTGGCGCTGGAAACTCAGGTATGGAGTGCCCAGCCAATCCCCCTCGGGCGGGCGAGGGCTGGTATGCGGTGTCGGGGGGATCTGCGCCACGGGACTCCTTTCGCGTCGGCGCCGCCGCTGGTGCAACATGCGCCGTAGGCTCGCTACTGTAGCGCTTACAGTATGTATGCGGCCCGCTCGCAACCGTCTACAGATACGGCAGCGTCGCAGTCCCGGTAACCTCGGCTCCGTCGGCGACCAAATTACCTAGTTTTTTCTGCAGCGTGGCCGTGGATTCCCCCACCGGTTTGTCGCAAAATCTGCAACGCGTTTTGAATTGTGGCTGCTCGTCCTCATCCGGCCAGAACCGGCGTGGCCCAACCTGGGCCCCGGGGTCGTATTGGACTGCCTGATGCGGGGCCTGCTTGAGGATCCTGCCAACGGGATGGCCTTGCGGGCATTCGAGTTTCAACGTGCCGATGCCTTCTTGGTTGCCTACCACCGTCCACCATCCTTACCGGGGTCTTGGTCTCGTTCTCGGTGCACACGTATTGTCGCCCGGGATCAGCCCGGATATCGGCTCCGGTGCGCCGGTGAGCGATGTTCACGCGTTGGGCATGAATGTGTAGGTCTCGCCGTGAGCGAGGTAGACGAACTTTGTACTCGTGGTCGAGGCCTCGGCGGCCTTCTTGAAGTCGTCGAGTCCCGACAGGAATACCGAGAAGTCGTTGTAGTGGATTGGGATGGCGGTACGAGGTTTGGTGATCTCGACGGCCTTCACCCCCCTGCTCGCCCGTCATCGTGACTACCGTGACAAGGAAGGTCGTGCCACCCGTGTGAATCAGACCGAGGTCTGTGTCGGGGTAGCGACGCGGAATGTCCTCGAGGCTATCGACGAGCATCGTGTCCCCGGTTATGTAGAGCCGGTAGAGGGTGATCGGCGTTGCGGCTGAAGTCGAGCAAGTGCCCGTTAACAGGCATTAGCAGCTCGTTGACTGCGTCGTCTGTGGCGTGCTTGGCCGGCATCGCGGTGATCTTCAGTGCCGCGTCGCCTTTTGCACCACGAGGGATTCCCAGGTGTCGAGGGGATAGCCCTGCTCGAAGCCGAGAGCGCTGAGCTTGTCCACCGCGTCAGCCGTTGAGACGATGGGCAGTTTCTTGTCGAGCTCTTGCGCGGCGACGTCATCGAAATGATCGCCGTGGTAATGCGACAAGACGATCAGATCTATCTGTGGCAGGTCAGCGACCTGGCAAGCTGGCTCGACCTCGCGCCGGGCCCATATGCCATGGCCCAGATACACGTGCTCGCCTTTGTGGAGGAAGGCGGGATCGGTCAGGATCGTCAGTCCAGCGAAACGGATCAATGTAGTGGCGTTACCGATGAAATAAACATCGCCCTCATTGAAATCTGCTGTGCCACTGTTGGTTAGCTCCAAGGAAGTCATCCTGTCCTCTCCTTTGGGTGGTGATTCCTTGCCATCGCTACGCCCTTCTCCGGGATGGGCTTGGATGTCGCCGTTTCAGTCTGAGTCAGATCGTGCGGGCCCGCATCACCGCCCGGCGCCCCGCGGAGCTGACGGTTGCGTCGCCGACGGGTTCGGCGCGTCCTTGAAGAATTGGAAGCGGTCTGTGAGCCGGCGACAAGTCATCGCCGAAATCAGCCGCCGGGCCCATGGGTGCACGATCTACGGCACAGCTCCCTTGGGTGACAGGCCAGCGGCCGATCTTTCGTCCGCTTCAGAAGACCGTGGGTCGCGCGTCGATCACGGTGAACGCCCACATTCATGCAGATCTTTAAGACGACGAGCTCGACGCCATCGCCTCAGCGCTCGACGCCCTCAAGGCCTTCGGTCCAATCGGTGCGTGACAAGTTTGACCCAATTTAGGCCCCTATCGGGCTCAGTTTTTCGGTTTCGGCACGCCCGCACTCGCCGACAGATTGGGCCTCTGAACTGGGAAGATGTCTTGTGGTCCCGGCTGGGATCGAACCAGCGACCTTCCGCGTGTGAAGCG
>CAVYAU010000034.1:0-28645 GCA_963766535.1 uncultured Actinomycetota bacterium
GCGATGTCTCGGGACATCGTGCACATGTGTCTTGGGACATCGTTCACGGTTTTGTTTGTGGTTGGTAGTTTTTCGTCGGGTCGAGGTGGAGTTCTCGCAGTAGTTGGCCGTCGGTGGTCACGACCCGGATGTGTAGGTCGTGAATCAGGACCAGGACGTTAGTGCCGGCGTGTCTGCGGCCCATCCCTATGTGGTGTAGGCGGCTGTTGTGGCGCACGGTGAGCTTGCCGTTGCTGTCGATGCGGTCGTGGCGGATGCGGTAGGCGCCGGCGTGCAGTGGGGTGCCGGTCGGGGTTGCTTTGGGGCGGGCGAGGTAAGCCTGGTGTGGAGTGCGACGGCCAAGTGCGCGGTGTGGGCGCATGGTGTTGTAGTAGGTGCAGAAGGTGTCGAGCTGGGCTTGTAGTTGGGCGACGGTGTGGGCGGGGGTCTGGTGGGTGAGCCATTTTTTGAGGGTTTGGTGGAAGCGTTCTACCTTGCCGCAGGTCTGCGGATGGTAGGGGCGGCAGTGGCGAAAGCTGATGCCGCGACTGTGCAGGGTGACTTCTAGGGCGACTCGGCCGGTGCCGCGGTAGCGGCCGGTGAAAACGGCCCCGTTGTCGCTGAGCAGGCTGGCCGGGTTGCCATAGGCGGCAACGGCTTTGCCGAAGCTGTTATTGACGTCGCGGGCCTTGAACACCGCTAAGGTGTCGCTACCTAAGCACAGCCGGGAGTGGTCGTCGAGGATGTTGAGGATCTCGACGTCGGTGCGGTCGGCTAGCTGCCAATGGGTGATGTCGAGTTGCCAGCGTTCGTTGGGCTGCTCGGCCTGGAAGCGGATATAGCTGCTTTTCGGGCGTTTGTGCGGTTGGGGGGTGACGAAGCCTCGTGCCGAAAGGATCCGCCAGATCGTGGACACCGCGGGGCTAACTCCGTGGCGTCGCTGAAGGTGAAACGCTATCGTCGCCGCGCCGGCCTCATGGCCATCGCGCTCAAGTTCCTTCCGTAACGCGATGACCTCGTCTTCGATGTCTTTGGCGGTGCGGTTGGGGCTGCGAAGCGGTCTTCGTGGGCGTGGTCGCAGGCCCGCGTCACCCTCGGCCAGGTAACGCTGGACGAGGGTGATCACCCACCGTCGGCAGACCCCGTACTCGCGTGCAACCTCGCTCTTACTCCGCCCTTCGACCAGCACGGCCGTGACCACCAGCTGCGGCATTCCCATCGCTCAACCCTTGTCTTCGGGTGTGAACGATGTCCCGAGACAGCTGTGAACGATGTCGTGAACTCAGACACCCCCTCGGACACCCGCGTTACGGCCCGGTATGCCGCTTCGGGGGTGGGTAGACGGCTCTGGCGATCGTCGCCGACAGCCACCCGATCACCCATCCCCCGAAAACCAACATGAAGGTGCGCCGGGTGGCGCTTTCGGCCACTGACGAAACCCCAGCCAAGATAATGGCCCAGACGATTGCGCAACCAATGCTGTAGCCCGTGTAGGTGTTGTGAAAGCGCCGACTCATATAGCGAACCCTCTCGATCGTGCCTGACCTGCAAAGCGGAAGGCGGCTCGTCGCCGAATACGTTTTTTCATTGCGGCCAGCCAGGACGGCGAGCAAGCCGTCGCCGATTCCGTTCGCGCATAACCCTATCGGGCTCGCAATGACGATCCGGATGAGCAGCATTTGTCGCAACCGCCCCGCCTTCGTCAAGTCGTCTTGAGAACCTCGCCGCCAGACTGGATGGAAGCCAGTAGGCTGGAGTGCGACCAATGACCCCACCGAGCGGCTTCCTCCGGCGAACGGCGACGCGTATGTTCCGCGACCGTCGCGAAGCCGGTCGCGTGCTGGCCGATGAGCTGACGTCCTACCGCGACAACGACGACGTACTCGTCTTCGGGCTGGCACGCGGCGGCGTTCCCGTCGCCTGGGAAATCGCCGCAGCGCTGCATGTCCCGCTGGATGTCTTCCTGGTGCGCAAACTCGGGGTTCCGCGCTGGTCGGAGCTTGCGATGGGTGCATTGGCCAGCGGCGGCGGCGTTGTGATGAACGACAACGTGGTATCCAGCTTGCACATCACCGACGAACAGGTGCGCGAGGTGATCGACAGCGAGACGGCCGAGCTCGCCCGGCGCGAGCACGCGTACCGTGGCGGGCGCCCGATCGCCGACCCGCGCGGCAAGATTGTGATCGTGGTCGATGACGGCATCGCCACCGGTGCCAGCATGCTGGCGGCCGTCCGAGCCGTGCGGGCCGCCGGCCCGCAATCCATCGTGGTCGCGGTCCCAGTCGGACCGCAGTCGACCTGCCACGAGCTCGCGCAGGAAGCCGATGACGTGGTGTGCGCGACCATGCCGCCCGGGTTTGAGGCCGTCGGACAGGTCTACGCCGACTTTCACCAGGTCAGTGACGACGAGGTTCGCGAACTGCTCAATACGCCGACCGGCTGAGCCCTCGTCTACTTGGCCGGGTCGTCGCCGCGGCCATCGGCGGGGACTACCGACTCCTCGCTCGCATCGGTGCCGGCTTCCTGGGAGGACTCATCGATGGTGGTGTCCGAAGTGTCGAGCCGCTGTTGGCCCTCGTCCGGGGCTTCCTCCGGATAGTCGACGTAGGCGTCCTCGTCGGCCCCGGCCTCGGCCCCCTCTTCGTCATGGTCTTCGCCGCCCGCGGCACGTCGCTGGCGTTCCCGCAATGCGTCGATGATCAGTAGCACCACACCCAGGACGCTGGCGCCAATGCACACCCAAGCCACCAGCTCGTTGCTTGTGACGACGGCGAACACCAACGCGACGAGCCCGATCAGGGCTAATACCAGCGCAATGATCAGCATCGGTCATCCTCCAGCCGACGAGCGGGACTACCAGGTCTAGTGCAGGTCCAGTGTGCCAACCGTGGCGTCCGGCACGGTTCTGAGGCTAGTTGTTACCCCGATTGAATTGGTCGAACCCACCAGCATCTGCACTGGAGTCGACAGGTGCCGCCGATCCGCGCTGGCCGAGTTCCTCGAGCTGAGATTCCAGGTAGGTCTTGAGTCGGGTGCGGTACTCGCGTTCGAACGTACGTAGCTGCTCAAGGCGGCCTTCCAGCACGGTGCGCTGCTGGTTGATGGTTCCCATGATCTCGGAATGCTTGCGTTCCGCGTCGGCCTGCAGGGCGTCGGCCTTTTCCTGGGCTTGGCGCAACTGAGTCTCGGAGCGGGTTTGGGCGTCGGCCAGCATCGCGTCGGCGCGTTGCCGGGCCTCGGTGACGGTGGTCTCCGCCGTGTGCTTGGCCTCGCTGAGGATCTGGTCGGCGTTGGCGCGGGCATCGGCCAACATCTTGTCCGACTCGGCCTTGGCGGTGCTGGTGAGCCGGTCGGCGGTATCTTGCGCCAGGGTCAGAACCCTCGCGGCCTTCATGGCCTGTTCCTCATTGGTTCCCGCGGCAGCTGCAGCCGGTGCCGGCTTGACCGCCTCTGCTTCGGGGACAGGAATCGCCACGGTGGGCTGAGCAGCGGCCGCAGGGCCGCCGGCGGCGGCCAGCTCCTGGTCGAGCTCCTCGATCCGCTGACGCAGATCGGAGTTCTCTTCGACGAGCCGCGTCAGCTCGTTCTCAACCAGGTCGAGGAAGGCGTCCACCTCGTCTTCGTTGTAGCCCCGCTTGCCGATGGGCGGCTTACTGAACGCCACATTGTGGACGTCGGCTGGTGTAAGCGGCATTAGTTCGTCCCCTCAAGTTCCTGTTTAACGTTCTGGAAAGTGTAGAACGCAGTGGTAGCCGTAGCGCAACTGCCGCCCATCCTGTCACACCAGACTCGGCGGTTGCCGATTAGGCCAATAAATAAGAACGAATTTCAAACATTAAGACCAAGAAAATCCTAATCCTTAGATTTTTCAAATCGCGCGCACCAAACCGACGCTAAAACGTGGCCGAACCGTCTCCCAGCTTCACCCGCGGCGGCCGGAGCGTGGCTCACGCCGCGGCGCTGAACGCCAGTTGCATCCCGATGAACGCGACCAGCAGCAGCACCATGATGGACAGGTCGAAGCGGACCGCTCCGATGGTGAGTTGTGGGATGAGCCGACGTAGCAGTTTCACCGGCGGATCGGTGATCGACATGATGATCTCCAGGATCACCACGGTGATACCGGTGGGATGCCAGTCACGGCTGAACGAGCGGATGAACTCCACGACGACCCGAGCGATGAGCAGCAGCCAGAAGATGAACAGCGCAAACCCAAGGATCTGAAAGAACAGCACCAACTAGAGCCCCGACCTTACTGATGAGATGTCAAACGCCGTGCACTAGCGCGGCCATTGCCAGCCTACCGACTCAGGGCACGGGCACACATCTCACGTGGGCCTCATCAAGAGTCGGGGCGGGTGCCCAACCTGCTGTATAGCGGGGGAGATGGGTTCTATTGGTAAGCGTAAAAGCCGGTTTCGGCGATCCGGCGACGCTCCTCCGGGGATACATCGACATCGGCGGGCGACAGCAGGAACACCTTGGTCGCGACCTTGTCGAACGAGCCACGCAACGCAAAGGCCAAGCCAGCCGCGAAGTCGACCAGCCGTTTTGCGTCGGCGTTGTCCATCGACACCAGATCCATGATGACTGGCGTGCCGTCCCGGAACCGCTCACCGATGGTGCGGGCCTCGCTATAGTCCTTGGGCCGCAGCGTGGTGATCTTCGACAACGGATGGCCTTCTTCGAACATCATTGCCATCCGGCGTGGATCCATCGCCAGCGCTCCGCGGGTGGAATTGCGCAACCACGACCCGAAGCGCGGCCTGCTCATCTCGGGCCGGTCGAACTCGCGGGGGTGGAAACGAGGCTCCTCCCCGTAACCGCCGCCTCGGTATCCGGGTGGCGCATAGTCGGCCGGCTCGCCGCGCGGATCGTCGTAGTCGCGCCCCTCGTAGCGGCCATACCCGTCGTCGAATCGGGGGCGCGGGAAACCGCGGGAGGGTGCGCGGTCGTCGTAATACTCGTCTTCGTAGTCGTCCATCGGGGCCATACCGAAATAGGCCTTGACTTTGTGCAGTGTGCTCATTGCGTTGACCCCTTCTAGCCCCTGAGAGTTTTGGTGTCTGTGATGAAGGTGTGACTACAGTGACTACTCACGGTGACGGTAACCGCCGAGGGCCCAATAGCGCGGTACCGACACGCACACACGTCGAACCATGTTTGACGGCAATTTCGAAATCGTCGGACATGCCGGCGGACAGACCCACCGCGTTCGGGTGCGATTCGAGCACCCGGCGGTGCTCCGATTGCAGCAGGTCGAAGGCCTCGTCGGGATCCCAGTCCAGCGGCGGAATGCCCATCAACCCGATCAGTTCCAGGCTTTTCGACTCCTCAACCTGCGCGCAGACGTGGTCAACCGCCCCAGGCGCCCGGACGTCGACGCCGCCGCGAGACACGTCGCCGTCGAGGCTGACCTGAACGTAGACCCGCAGCGGATCCTGCCGACGGCCCGCCGCCAACACCGCCGCTACCGCCCGATCGAGCGCGGTCACCAGCCGCGAGCTGTCGATCGAGTGCGCGGTGTGTGCCCATTGGGCAACTGAACGAGCCTTATTCCGCTGGATATGGCCCACCATGTGCCAGCGCATGCCCTCCAAGTCGGCCCGCGCGGTATCCGCTGCCAGCCGAGCGAGTTCAGCCACCTTCGCCGAAGCTTCCTGATCCCGTGATTCGCCAACGGCCCGACAACCCAATCGGGACAAAATCGCAACATCGGTTGCTGGAAAGAATTTGGTAATCGGAAGAAGTTCAATTTCGCCGACATTGCGACCCGCCGCTTCGGCAGCCGCCGCAAGTCGCGATCGCACAGCCGCCAAGGCGTGGGTCAATTCCGATTCGCGGTTTCCTTGGCCTGGCACGTCCACCGCCATGGCGGTCACTCCATCCAGACCAGCGACGCCAGCCGCCCGGTCGGCGCATCCCGGCGATGACTGAACAGTGTCGAGTCGGCCACCGTGCAACGCGGATCGATGTCGATCGCCGTGACACCCAAATCCCTGAGCTGGCAAGCGATTCCGGCTCGAAGGTCGAGTCCGGGAGTTCCGGCCGATGTGGTGGTCCGGCTGCCCGGCAACGCCGCCTCGACCTCGTCGGCCATCGCCGCGGGCACTTCGTAGTTACGACCGCTGACCGCCGGACCGAGTAGAGCCGAGATATCGCCGGCTTGCGCACCCAGCCCCAGCATCGCCTCCACCGCGCGAGCGACCACCCCGCGTTGGGCGCCGACGCGACCGGCGTGCACCGCCGCGACCACACCGGCGCGCGCGTCGGCCATCAACACCGGCACGCAGTCGGCCGTCACCACCGCCAGCGCCAATCGGGGTGTGCTGGTCACCAGCGCGTCGGTGTCTTCGACCGCGGTATCACGCGGCTCGTCGACCACTTCGACTCGATCACCGTGGGCCTGGTTCATCCACACCACCCGGTCGGCACCCAGGCCGATAGCGGCGGCCAGCCGGGCGCGGTTAGCGGCCACCGCCGCCGGGTCGTCACCGACATGGTCGCCGAGGTTGAAGGTGTCGAACGGCGGCACCGAAACACCGCCCGCGCGGGTGGTGGTCACCCGCCGGATGCGAACGCTCACGTGACCAGTATCGGGAACCCGTTATCAGCCAAGCGGCTCCGACGTCCGGCCAAGGCCGGAGTATCGCGCCCATGACCTCAGCGGCGCATGAACGGCGGCACATCGACGTCGTCGTCATCGCCGCCAATACTCAAAGTCGCACCATTAGTGTGCAGCGGCACGCTGACGGCGTCGACGGGCTCGAACAGCGTCGAGGTGAGCTTGCCGGCCTTCGCCGACTCGATTCTGTGAGCGCCCCCGGTACTGGCTCCGGCGGCGTCTCCCGTGAGCGGCTTGCGGCCAGGTCCGGCGTCGAAGCCCGCCGCGATGACGGTGACGCGCACCTCGTCGCCCAGCGAGTCGTCGATGACGGTGCCGAAAATGATGTTGGCTTCCTGATGGGCGGCGTCCTGCACCAACGACGCCGCCTCATTGATCTCGAACAAGCCCAGGTCGCTGCCGCCGGCGATCGACATCAGCACACCCTGTGCACCCTCCATCGACGCTTCCAGCAGTGGGGAGTTGATGGCGATCTCGGCGGCCTTGAGCGAACGGCCTTCGCCGCGGGCCGAGCCGATGCCCATCAGCGCGGTGCCGGCGCCGGACATGATGCCCTTGACGTCGGCGAAGTCGACGTTGATCAGCCCCGGCGTAGTGATCAGGTCGGTGATGCCCTGCACGCCGTTGAGCAGCACCTCGTCGGCGCTGCGGAACGCATCCATCAGCGAGACCGCCGCGTCGCCCATCTGCAGCAGTCGGTCGTTGGGGATCACGATCAGGGTGTCGCAGCTCTCCCGCAACGCGGCTATGCCGTTTTCGGCCTGATTGCTGCGCCGCTTGCCCTCGAACGAGAACGGCCGGGTGACCACACCGACGGTCAATGCCCCCAGCTTGCGGGCGATCGTGGCGACGACGGGTGCCCCGCCGGTGCCGGTCCCGCCCCCTTCGCCGGCGGTGACGAACACCATGTCCGCTCCGCGCAGCAGCTCTTCGATCTCGTCCTTGGCGTCGTCGGCGGCCTTGCGCCCGACTTCTGGGTCTGCACCGGCGCCCAGCCCGCGAGTGGAGTCGCGGCCGACGTCGAGCTTGACGTCGGCATCGCTCATCAACAACGCCTGCGCGTCGGTGTTGATCGCGATGAACTCCACGCCCTTGAGGCCCTGCTCGATCATCCGGTTGACGGCGTTGACGCCGCCGCCACCGATACCCACAACCTTGATGACGGCCAGGTAGTTATGCGGGGGGGTCATCATTCGTCTTCCTCCCTGGTGGGCTCAGTTCCTCCCGGCGGGGTTCCTCCCGGACGGTGGCGGTTCTCCTGGCAAACTCTCAACCTCAACCATAGAGTTAGAGTTATGTCAAGTAGTTCCGCGCAACCAGAACGGTATGGGCATAGCGGGCCCTAACCCCGCAGGCGCGCCGACGCGCGGCGCGCAAATTTTGGTCAATTTTTCACCCCGCCCGTGGCCAGGCGAGACCAGCGGTGACAGCAATGTCGCACGGCACACCAGTGTGAGGCGTGTATCACGTTGGGCTCGTCGCTATTTCACGGTCGGCAGATCGGGGCTGGACACGTCGTAGGTCCGCCCGGGCTGCGTCAACAGGGCAGCCAGCTTTTCGGCCTTCTCCTCGGTACGGTCGGTGGTCCCCCAGATCACCACTCGCCCATCGCTCAGTGTCAGGGTGATCGAGGCCACCGATGGGGCCGCAATCCGGCCCACCTGACCTGCGACCTCGGGACGCAGCGCGGTCAGCACCTGGAGCGCGGCCTTGGTCGCCGGGTCGCTTGGCCCAGGATCGGCGACATCGATATAGGGCAGCGCAGGCGGCGGTGGTGCGGTCGCGAAGTCGACTCCGTCACGGTCAAAAAGGTGCGGGCCGTCCGGAAAATCCTTCACTACCACGGGAACTCGCTCGACGATGGTGATCCGTAGCGCCGATGGGTACTGACGCTGTACTCGCGCGCTGGCCACTCGCCGGATCGCCGCCACCCGGTCGGCGACCTGGTTGGTGTTGATCTGCAGCAGCGGCGTTCCGGGCCGCACCCGCGCCGCGTCAAGGATCTCCTCGCGGGTCACCGTCCCGGTCCCAGTGACGACGATGTTGCGTGCCGACATCGCGGGCGTGAAATAGAGGACCAATCCCAGCCCGACCCCGACGATGGCCAACATCACCGTTGCGAGCAGCATTTTCAAGCCTCGAACAACGCCCCGCGCAACGGGTTTGGGCTGGTTGACGAAGCGCCCACTGGCCCGGCGTTTGGCCTCACGGCGAGCTTCCTCGATGGCCCTGGCGCGAGCCTGCGCGGCGCGGCGCTCAGCCCGTTCACGACGGGCCCGCCGGCGTGGGCCCTCGAATTCGGTTTGATCCGCGTGCGGTTGGGCGTCTTGTGCTCCGGCGATGAGCGGTTCGGTGATCGCGCTGTCGGCGGAGTCGTCGGATACATCGGCGGCTACATCGGTGTCGGCTGAGTCGCCTACCAGATCGGTCGGTGTGGCGTCGTCCGGTTCGGTCATCGCAACGCTTCCGGCCGGCCGGGCGCGCTACGGTTGGCCCTCACCCGCAGCGCGGTCACGATCTCCGGTCCCAGCAAGGTCACGTCGCCCGCACCCATCGTGACGATGACATCGCCCGGGCCGGCAGCCGCGGCCACCTCCTCGGCGACCGCGGAGAGGTCCGGCAGGTAGCGCACCGGCACGCTGACATGCTCGGCGACGCTGGCTCCGCTGACACCGGCCAGCGGTTGCTCGCGTGCGCCGTAGATGTCAAGGACGAATACCTCATCGGCGGCATCTAGCGCACGACCGAACTCAGCAGCGAAAGCCTTTGTCCGCGAATATAAATGGGGCTGAAACACCACCAAGCAGCGACCGCCGCCGCTCTGCTCGAGGACCGTGCGGACCGCCGCCAGCGTGGCGCTGATCTCCGTCGGATGGTGGGCATAGTCGTCGAACACCCGCACCGACGCCGCGGTCCCGACCAGTTCGAATCGGCGGCGCACGCCCTCAAAGCCGGCAAGCCCGTCGAGCACCGCATCGGCCGGGGCGCCGATCTCGATCGCCGCCAGCAGCGCGCCCAGCGCATTGAGCGCCATATGCCGTCCGGGCACCGACAGCCGCATCACACGTGGGTGAGGTTCGCCGGCCAGCTGGATGTGCGCGACCGCTTCGGTGCCCTGTTGCTCCCACGACAACAGCGTGCCGGCCAAGGTTTCGCCGGACCGGTCAGGCCGCTGCGACTCCGACCCGTATCGCAGCACCCGAATTCCCAGCTCGGCGGTGCGTCGGGCCAGTGCGGCCGCACCGGGATCATCGGTGCACACCACGAGCGCTCCTCCGGGAGCAAGCCGCTCCACGAAGGAGTCGAACACCGCGACGTAGGCATCGGCACTGCCGTAGAAGTCCAGGTGATCGGTCTCGATGTTGGTGACCACCGCGACGTTGGGTGTGTACTCCAACAGCGAGCCATCGCTTTCGTCGGCCTCGGCGACGAAGCAGTCGCCGCTGCCGTGGTGAGCGTTGGTGCCGGCCTCTCCGAGCTCGCCGCCGACGGCGAAGGACGGGTCCCGTCCGCAGTGCTGCAGGGCCACGATCAGCATCGAGGTCGTGGTCGTTTTGCCGTGCGTGCCGGTGACCATCAGCGTGGTGCGCCCCTGCATCAGCTTGGCCAGCACGACCGGTCGCGAAATCACCGGGATGCCGCGGCGCCGGGCTTCGACGAGCTCGGGGTTGGTCTTCGGGATGGCGGCGTGGGTGGTGATGACCGCCGTAACGCCGCCGGGCAACAGGTCCAACGACGACGCGTGGTGTCCGATGCGAATCAGCGCGCCCCTGGCCCGCAGCGCGTGCAGACCGCGCGACTCCTTGGCGTCGGATCCGGATACCAGCCCGCCGCGGTCCAGCAGGATGCGCGCGATGCCGGACATGCCGGCTCCCCCGACGCCCACCATGTGCACCCGCCGCAGCTCGGGCGGTAGCTGTTCGGCGTTCACCGTGGTCCCCCGGCCGCTGCTCCCCGGTCACGCGCCCGCTGGGCTTCACGCGCTCTGTCCAGCGCCGCCTGAGCCACTTGGCGCGCTGCATCGCGATGTCCCACCCGCGCAGCGGCCGCAGTCATCGCTGCCAACCGAGGCGGGTCGGTGAGCAGCCCGGCCACCTGTTGGGCGACCAGGCCCGGCGTCAGAGCGGCATCGGCGACCACGATGCCGCCACCGGCGTTGACCACCGGCAGCGCGTTGAGCCGCTGTTCGCCGTTGCCGATCGGCAGGGGCACGTAGATGGCCGGCAGGCCGACGGCCGAGACTTCGGCGACCGTCATCGCCCCGGACCGGCAGATCACCAGATCGGCGGCGGCGTAGGCCAGCTCCATCCGGTCGAGATAGGGCACCGCCACATAGGGCGGATCGCCTTGCGCAGGTTGGCGCAGCTCGAGGGTGTTCTTGGGTCCGTGCGCGTGCAGCACGGAAACACCTGCGGCGGCCAGGTCGGCGGCGGCCCCGGAGACGGCCCGGTTGAGTGAGACCGCGCCCTGCGAACCGCCGAACACCAGCAACACCCGCGCGTCGTCGGCGAAGCCGAAGTGCGCGCGCGCTTCGGCGCGCAATGCCGCGCGGTCCAGCGCGGTGATGGCCGCCCGGATCGGTACTCCGACCACCTCGGCGCGCCGTAGCCCGGAATCCGGCACCGCGGAGAGCACCCGGTCCGCGGTGCGGGCGCCGACTCGGTTAGCCAGCCCGGCCCGCGCGTTGGCTTCGTGGATCACCACCGGGATACGGCGCCGGAGCCCGGGGATACCGCGGGCGGCGAGGTAGGCCGGCAGTGCCACATACCCACCGAAACCGACCACCACGTCGGCGTCGACGGCGTCGAGCACCGCGCGGGTTTCCCGGACGGCACGCCACATCCGCGGCGCGAGCCGGGCCAGGTCGCCGCTGGGCTTACGCGGCAGTGGCACCGGCGTGATCAGCTCGAGGTGGTAGCCGCGCTCGGGCACCAGCCTGGTCTCCAGCCCACGCCGGGTGCCCAACGCGGTGATCCGGACCCGCGGATCCAGCGCGCTCAGCGCATCGGCGACGGCCATCGCGGGCTCCACATGACCGGCGGTACCGCCGCCGGCAAGCACGACCGACAATGCGGCACCGGCGGGCGAGGGGCTTGCCCCCAGCCCGCCGGCCGGCTCCCTGACCGTGTCGTTCACCCGTAACGTTGACCTTCCAATGCGCGAGCGCGCCGCGTTTGACGCTGGCCGGCGTGGCGCTGGCCAGATCCATGATGCTCCCCCGCAAGCGGGAGGTACCCCCTCCCCCGCAAGCGGGTGGGGGCACTCCCCCGCAAGCGGGTGGGGGCACTCCCCCGCAAGCGGGAGGTACCCCCACCCTCTGGGGGCGTACCCCCACCCTCTGGGGGCGTACCCCCAGACTGGCGGGCGGTACCCCCAGACTGGCGGGCGGGCCGAGCAGCTGTTCGGGGGAATGCCGGCCGTAGCGGCGGGTCAGGGTTCCGCGAGGGCTTCCGAGCGGGCGTCTGGGGGGCTTTCCGGGCCGCGTCCCGAGGTGCTCCCGCCTTGGCCGGCTGCGGGCGAACACGCTTGCGATCGCGAAACGCCTCCAGACGGGTCGGCACATACGGCTGCGGCAGCGGCAGCCGCAGTAGCCGGTTCACCTTGTCGTCGCGCCCGGCTCGCAGCGCGGCCACCGCCTCCGGTTCATGGCGAGCCGCGTTAGCCATGACTCCTATCATGAAAAGCGTTGCGGCCGTGGATGTTCCGCCGGCAGAGATGAGTGGCAGCTGCAGACCGGTGACCGGCAGCACGCCGATCACGTAACCAATGTTGATAAACGCCTGGCCCAACACCCACATCGTCGTGGTGGCGGTCAATAGCCGCAGGAACGGGTCGGCCGACCGGCGCGCGATCCGCATCCCGGTGTAGGCGAACAACCCGAAGAGGACCAGCAGCCCGAATGCGCCGATAAAGCCGAGCTCCTCGCCGATGATCGCGAAGATGAAGTCGTTGTGAGCGTTGGGCAGATAGTTCCACTTGGCCACGCCCTGGCCGAGACCGTCGCCGAAGATGCCGCCGTGCGCCAACGCGAACTTCGCCTGCCGGGCCTGATAGCCGGTGTCTTGAGGATCGGTGTCGGGGTTCATCCAGGACCGCACCCGGTCCGAGCGGTAACCCGCGGACATCGCCAAGATCGCACCCGCAACGAAGACCGCCAGCAACGAGGTGACGAAGACGCGAAGCGGCAGCCCGGCGTACCACAACAGGGCCAGCAGGATGATGCCCAGCGATACCGTCTGCCCGAGGTCGGGCTGGGCCACGATCAGCGCCAGCGCGATGACCGCCGCCGGCACCAACGGGATCAGCATCTCGCGCAGCGAGGCTCGCTCCATTCGCCGGGCCGCCAGCAGATGCGCACCCCAGATGGCGAACGCGATTTTCGCCAACTCAGAAGGCTGCATCGAAAAGCCCGCGATCACGAACCACTTGCGAGAGCCGTTGGCGAGATTGCCGATTCCCGGAACGAGCACCAGCACCAGCAAAATGATGGTGACTACGTAACCGGTGAAGGCAATCCGCCGGATGAACCGCACCGACATCCGCAACGCGACGTAGGCCCCAATGAGGCCGATGACAGTCCACAACACCTGTTTGCCGAAAATCACCCAGGCCGACCCGTCGGCGTCATAGGAGCGCACGCCGGAGGCCGACAGCACCATGATCAGGCCGAGCGTCGTCAGCAACCCGGCCACGGCGATGATCAGGTGAAACGAGGTCATGGGCCGGCCCAGCCAGGCGGTAAACCGGGTGCGCGGACCGCGTTTTTCGGCCGTGACCGCAGCCTTTGCGCCCGCTGCGGCCTTGATCTCGCACGTGGCCGCGTCGTCGGTTGCGGATGCATCCGTGGCGGCACCCGGTTCTTCGGCCTCGCCCTGCGCGGTCGAGGTTTCGTTCTTTCCCTTGCCCCGGCGTAGCAGCCGGGTCAGCGCGTTACCCACACCCGCCTACCGGATCGCCGCGCGCACGGCGGCCGCGAATGCGTCGCCACGGTGGGCGTAACCGGTGAACTGGTCGAACGACGCGCCGGCCGGTGCCAGCAGCACTGTGTCACCCGGCTTTGCCAACTTCCGGGCCGCAGCCACGGCCGCGGTCATGACGCGAGTGCCGAGATTCCCGCCCGAATGTTTCACTTCTGTCACATTTGTACCAGAAACAACAGCCGTCGCATCCATACCAGCATCGTCGCCTGTCACAACCTGGACGACGGGGACATCCGGCGCGTGTCGCGATAACGCCTCTGCAACCTCTGCGCGATCTCGGCCGATGAGCACCGCGCCGACCAGGCGAGACGCGATTCGGGCGACCTCGGCGTCGACGGATGCGCCCTTCAGCAAACCACCGGCCACCCAGACCACGCGCGGATAGGCCAGCACGGACGCCTCGGCGGCGTGCGGATTGGTGGCCTTGGAGTCGTCGACGTAGGTAATCCCGTCGGCGACGGCGACCACTTCGGCCCGATGCCGGCCAACCCGAAACGCCGCGATTGCGTTCGCGATCGCGTCGGCGGGCACACCGACGCAGCGAGCCAGCGCCGCCGCTGCCAGGGCGTCAAGCACGCCGATTGGGCCCGGCACCCGTATCGATTCGACCGGCAAAAGTGCCAGGTCGTCGGCAAAGGCACGGTCAACCAGTTGGCCGTCGCGCACACCGAGTTCGCCCGCGGCCGGTTCACCGAGCCGGAAGCCGACCCGGACCGGCGCTGCCGCGGTGTCCAGCAACGCGGCGGCCCGGCGGTCGTCGAGCCCGACCACCGCCACCCGGCCGTTCAGCACCCGGGCCTTGGCAGCGGTGTATTCGGACATTGTGGAATGCCAGTCCAGATGGTCTTCGGCAATGTTGATCACTACGCCTGCCTCAGGCCGCAACGAGGGCGCCCAGTGCAGCTGGAAACTGGACAACTCGACGGCCAGCAGGTCGGCGGGCTCGCCCAGGACGTCTAGCACCGGGCTGCCGATATTGCCGCACAACAGGCTGTGGCGGCCCCCGGCGGTCAACATGGCATGCAGCATCGACGTCGTCGTCGTCTTGCCGTTTGTGCCGGTCACGACCAGCCAGCGGCGCGGCGGCCCGTAGTGGCCTGCGGCGTCTAGCCGCCAGGCCAACTCCACGTCGCCCCAGATGGGCACACCCGCCGCCGCCGCGGCGGCCAGCACCGGCCTGCTCGGCGAGAAGCCGGGACTGGTGACCACCAGCGCGTACTTCAAGACCTGCTGCGTGGCCGTCGACATGCTCACGGTCGCCACTCCGCTCTCGGCGTACTGGCGCAGGGTGGCCGGGTCGTCGTCGCACAGGGTTGCCGCCACACCGAATCGGGCCAGGGCCGCCAGCACTGCCTTGCCGGTCACACCGCCACCGGCTACCAGCACCGGCGCGTCCGGCACCAAGGGGTCAAGGCCGCTCATCAAGCGCCGATCGTGGCCAGCCACTCACCGTAGAAAAGCGCAACGCCCAGACCGCAGGTAATCGCCGTGAGCAGCCAGAAACGGATGATCACCGTGGTTTCGGCCCAGCCGACCAATTCGAAATGGTGATGGAACGGCGCCATCCGGAACACCCGGCGCCCGGTGGTGCGAAAGGCCAGGATCTGCAGCACGACAGAGGTGACTTCGGCGACGAACAGCGAACCCAGCACGACCGCGAGGATCTCGGTGCGGCTGGTGACCGACAACCCCGCGATGATGCCGCCCAGCGCCAGGGACCCGGTGTCACCCATGAAGATCTTGGCGGGCGCGGCATTCCACCACAAAAAGCCGATGCAGGCGCCCGCGGTGGCGGCCGCGATGAGCGCCAGGTCCAGCGGATCGCGCACGTTGTAGCAGCCCAGGCCCGGCGCGGTGACGCACGCGTTGCGGTACTGCCAGAAGGTGATCAACACGTAGGCGGCGGTGACCATCGCCATGCTGCCGGCGGCCAGCCCGTCCAGGCCGTCGGTGAAATTGACCGCGTTGGACCAGGCGCTGACGATGACCACGCAGAACAGCACGAACAGCACCGGAGCCAGTGTGACGGTGGCGATCTCACGGACGTAGGACAGATCCGCGCTGGCCGGTGTCAGGCCACTGCCATTGCGGAACTGCAAAACCAGCACACCGAACAGCACCGCGGCGGTGATTTGCCCGAGCGTCTTGGCCGTCTTGTTCAACCCGAGGTTGCGCGACCTGCGGATCTTGATCAGGTCATCGACGAATCCGACGCCGCCCAGCGCGGTGGCCAGACCCAGCACCAGCAGACCCGACGCGGACACTCCTTCACCGTCGAATGCCAGCCCGGCTAGGTGCGTACCCAGGTAGCCCGCCCAGATGCCCGCCAGAATCGCCACGCCACCCATCGACGGCGTGCCACGTTTCGTGTGATGGCTGGGCGGGCCATCCTCGCGGATCTGATGGCCGAATCCCTGCTTGGTGAACAACCGGATCAGCACCGGGGTCAACAGGATCGACACGGTCAGCGCGATGGCGACGGCGACGAGGATCTGTCTCACTGGCGGGCCCCGCCGTCCGAGGCCAGTGCGTCGGCCAACGCACCCAGTTTGGCGGCGTTCGACGCCTTGACCAGGACCACGTCGCCGGGTTGCACTTCGGCCTGCAACAAGGCCAGGGCGCCGTCGACGTCGGCCACGTTGACGGCCTCGGTGCCCCACGAGCCCTCCATGACCGCTCCGTGGTGCATGGCGCTCATTGACCTCCCCATTCCCACGACAACGAGTCGAGACACATCTAAGCGCACCGCCAGTCGACCGATGCGATCGTGCTCGGTGATCGCGTCCTCACCGAGCTCGGCCATTTCGCCCAGCACCGCCCAGCTGCGCCGGGGGCGGGAGCCCTGCTGCTCCCCGCCATGGGCGATCCAAGCCAGCGCCTGCAGTCCCGCCCGCATCGAGTCGGGGTTGGCGTTGTAGGCGTCGTCGATCACCGTCACCCCGTCGGCGCGGGTGGTCACCTGCATCCGGTGCCGTGACACCGGCCCCGCTCCCGCAAGCGCGGCGGCTACCTGCTCGACGCTGGCGCCGCATTGCAGCGCGACCGCGCTAGCGCACAACGCGTTGGTGACCTGATGGTCGCCGTACACACCGAGCTGCACCTCGGCTGTGCTGTCCATCGCGTGCAGGGTAAAGCGCGGCCTGGCCAGTTCGTCCAGCGACACTCCGTCGGCCCAGACATCGCTGGGCCCGGAGCCGGTATGGCTACTGCGGCTGACCCGAACGACCCAGGCCTCAGTGACATGGGCCATCGCCGCCACCGTCGGGTCGTCGACGTTGAGTATGACCACCCCGGATGGTGGAACAGCCTGTGGCAGTTCGGCTTTGGTCCGTGCGATGGCCTCACGCGAGCCGAACTCACCCAGGTGCGCGGTGCCGACGTTGAGGACCACCCCGATCGCGGGCGGGGCGATCTCGGCTAGCGCGGCGATATTGCCGGGATGGCGCGCCGACATCTCGAGCACCAAGTAGTCGGTGCGCCGCGTCGCCCGCAACACCGTCCAAGGATGACCCAGCTCGTTGTTGAACGACCCGGGCGGGGCCACCACCTCACCCAGCGGCTCCAGCACGGCGCCCACCAAGTCTTTGGTCGAGGTCTTTCCCGACGAGCCGGTGATCCCGATGATCGTCAGCCCCTCCGCCACCAACTCCGCGGCAACCGCTTTGGCCAGCTTGGCCAACGCTGCCAGGACCGCCGCGCCCGATCCGTCGGCGTCATGCTCAAGCACCCCCGCCAGCCCGCCCCGCGCATCACCGGCCGGCGGTTGGGGGGCAACCACGATGGCGGGAACTCCGACCGGCCGGGCGGCCAGCACCGCGACCGCGCCGGCCGCTACCGCCGACGCTGCATAGTCATGCCCGTCGGCGCGGGCCCCCGGCAGCGCCAGGAACAGCCCACCGGGGCCGACGGCCCGTGAGTCGAATTCGACAGTCCCGGTGACGTGGAGTTCCGCGGCGGCCTGCGGCGAGATATCGGCCAGCATGCCACCCACGATCTCGGCGATCTGGGCAACGGTCAGGTCGATCATTGGCGTGCCTCCAGGGCCTCCAGCGCCCCTGCCAGCTCCACCCGGTCGTCGAACGGGCGGGTCTGCCCGGCACTGCGCTGCCCGGTTTCATGGCCCTTGCCGGCGATCAGCACCACATCTCCGGGGCCCGCCCAGGCGACCGCGTGCCTGATCGCTGCCCGCCGGTCGGCGATCTCGACTACCTCCGCCGCACCGCCACCTTCGGCCGCCCCGGCCAAAATCTCGCGTCGGATTGCGGCGGGATCCTCACCGCGCGGGTTGTCGTCGGTGACGACGACCAAATCGGCCAGCTCGGCAGCGATCCGGCCCATCGGCGCCCGCTTTCCCGGGTCGCGCTCGCCGCCGGCGCCGAGCACCACCGCCAGCCGGCGGTCCGGCTGCAGCAGGGTGGTAAGCACCGCCCGCAACGCGCCCGGCTTATGGGCGTAGTCGACCAACGCAAGAAAATCCTGGCCGCAGTCGATCTCTTCCAGTCGCCCAGGCACCCGGGTTTGAAGCAGTCCTTGCGACGCCTGCTCCGGGGAGACCCCGACCGCGTCGAGAATCGCCAGTGCGACAAGGCAATTGGCGACGTTGTAACGGCCTGGTAGCCGGATGCCGACCCGGTGGTGCACTCCGGCGGGGTCTACGACGGTGAACTCGCCCCCGCGAGCGGGTGGTCCCCCCAGTCCTCCGGCGGTCAGTGGCCCAATGTCAATGGCCCGCCAGTGTGCGGGTTGGTCTGCGGCACTGACGGTGATCGCGTCACCGGCTCGGGCGGCCATCGCGCGCCCGGCGTCGTCGTCGATGCACACCACGACGCTGCGGGCACGCAGCGGCGATTCCGGGTCGAACAGCAATGCCTTGGCCTCGAAGTAGTCGGCCATGGTGGGGTGAAAGTCGAGGTGGTCACGAGACAGGTTGGTGAAACCGCCCACCGCGAATCGGGTGCCGTCCACCCGGCCCAATGTCAGGGCGTGACTGGACACCTCCATGACAACGGTGTCCACGCCGCGTTCGGCCATCGCCGCGAGCATTGCCTGCAGGGCGGGAGCCTCAGGAGTGGTCAGTGCGCTGGGGATGTCGGCGCCGTCGATGCGGATGCCGATGGTGCCGATCAGCCCGGCCACGCGCCCGCCGGCGCGTAGACCGGACTCGACCAGATAAGTCGTGGTGGTCTTGCCGGACGTTCCGGTGATCCCGACGACCGTCATCTTCTCGGACGGGTTTCCGTACACCGTGGCGGCCAGGCCGCCGAGCACGCTGCGGGGTGCGGGGTGCACCAGTGTGGGCACAGTTTCGGCTTGGGAGCCGGCCTGAGCTATCTCGGCGACCCCGGCGGCATCGGTGAGCACCGCGACGGCACCGCGTTCGATCGCGTCGCCGGCATACCGGGCGCCGTGGGTGGACGAGCCGGCCAGGGCGGCGAACAAGTCACCAGGCAGCACGTCCTGGGCACGCAGCGTCACGCCGGTGACCGGCACGTCGGGGACGGCAGCGCTGCCTTCTGGGCTGTCGGCCAAGACCGCGCCGACCTGAGCTGCCAGCGCAGGCAACCGCACGCCCGCACCGGTGCTGGGGCGCAAGCCAGTGGGCACCGACACCACTTTCGTTCACACCTCCGTCCCACGCGTGATCCTCATGATCGGCCATGACACCCTACCTACACGCACCCGGCCATGAGGCGTTCCCGCGCCTACGCTGCGGGTTGGGCAGGGGCGATGGCGGCAGAAGTTCGCAGATCCGGCTACGTGGCCTGCAATGTCAGCGGCGGTCCCGGATCGGGTGACAGCGGGACGTTCTCACGCTGCATCAGCCAGCCGGCGATGGTGTGGAACAGCGGGGCCGCCGAGTGCCCCGGCGTACCGTCCGCGTTGCGCTCCGGGTTGTCCATCATCAGGCCGATCACGTAGCGGGGATTGTCGACGGTTGCCATCCCGGCGAAGGTGATCCAGTAGACGTTGTCGAAGTAGCAGCCACATGCGGGGTTGATCTGCTGGGCCGTCCCGGTCTTGCCGGCCATCTGATACCCCGCCACTGCGGCCGCAGGCCCGGTGCCCTGTTGGTAACCCATCGGATCGCGCTGCACGACGGCCCGCAAGATCTGGCGCACGGTCTGGGCGGTCTGCGCCGACACCACCCGGACGCCGTCGGGACGCGGTTCTTCGGTCCGGGTTCCATCGGCTGCGATGGTGGCCTTGATGATCCTCGGCGGTATCCGCACCCCGTCATTGGCGATCGCCTGGTACATGCCGGCCATCTGCAGCAAGGTCATCGAAAGACCTTGGCCGATGGGCAGGTTCGAGAAGGTGCTGCCCGACCATTGGTCGATGGGCGGTACCACCCCGGCGCTCTCACCGGGCAGCCCGACATTGGTGCGCTGACCCAACCCGAACTTGCGGACCATGTCGTAATAGCGTTCCGGGCCGACACGCTGCGCCAACATCAGGGTGCCAACGTTGGACGACTTCCCGAACACGCCGGTGGTGGTGTAGGGCATCACGCCGTGGTCCCAGGCGTCATGCACGGTGACGCCGCCCATCTGGATCGAGCCAGGTACTTGCAACACCTCGTCGGGGTTGCTCAGCCCGTACTCGATGACCGACGACGCGGTGATGACCTTGTTCACCGAGCCCGGCTCGAAGGGCGATGAGACCACCAGGTTGCCCAGCTGCTTGTCGCCCTGGCGCCCGATGTCTTGGGAGGGGTCAAAGGTGTTGTCGTTGGCCATGGCCAGCACTTCTCCGGTTTTGGCGTCCAGGACGACGGCCGAGACGTTGTGCGCCCCGGACAAGTTCTTGGCCTGCTGGACCTGTTGCTGCACGTAGAACTGGATGTCGTCGTCGATGGTCAGCTGGACGGTCGAACCGTTGACCGCCCGATGCCGGTTGCGGTAACTGCCGGGGATGACCACGCCGTCGGATCCGCGGTCATAGGTGACCGAACCGTCGGTTCCGGACAGCACGGCGTCCAGGGAGTCCTCCAGTCCCAACAGCCCGTGACCGTCCCAGTCGATACCGCCGACGATGTTGGCCGCCAGCGATCCGCCCGGATACTGGCGCAGATCCTGCCGTTCGGAACCGACCTCGGGATACTTGTCGGAGATCGCGCTGGCGATGGCGGGGTCGACGGCGCGCGCCAAATAGACGAAATTGTCGTTACTTTGCAGCTTCTTCAGCACGGTCGGGAAGTCCGGCTTGTTGTTCAGCCGCGCCGCGACCTCCTTGGCGATGTCCCGCAGCCGCTGCTGCTGATCAGGTGCGGCCGAGTTCTTCTTTTTGGCCTCTTCCAACTGCTGGCGAATCCTCTTTGGCTGAAACGTCAGCGCGCGCGACTCGATGGTGAACGCAAGTTGTGCGTTGTTGCGGTCGACGATGCTGCCGCGGACCGCTTTTTCGACGTCGGTGACCTTCAGTTGTCCGGCCGCCTGGGCACGCAGGGTCGGGGCATCGGCTATCTGCAGGACGAACAACTGCGCCGCTGCCACCAGCATCAGCACTCCGATGACCGCATTGCCGGCGCGATGCCGGAAGACGAACGACGCGCCGCGCGTCCCCACTTCCACGATCTGCCGGGTACGCCGCTCTCGTGCCGAGTGACCGGCCGGCACTGCGTCTGGTGGTTGCGCTGCGCGGGACTTCGTGGCGTCCTTGATTTTCCGGAATCTCTTCGGTTCCCGGACGTCTCGGGGTTGCCCGGCTTTCTGTGGCTTCCGGCGCCGCTTGGGTTGCCGGGCTTCCTTGGCTTCCTGTGCTTTACGGGGACCGCGCGTCGGTCGCGCCGATTGCGACCGGCGTGTCCGCCTGGAGTCGCCGCGGCTCACCTGGGGACACCTGGCGTCGCAACGGTGAGGGGCCCGAACTGTTCGCCGTTAGCCGGCCCCGGTTGCGGCACCGCCGGTTGTGGCACCGGAGCAAGCACAGGAGCCCCGGGGACGACGGGCACCACAGCTTGGGGGGCCGCAGGCGCCATCCCCGGTTGCAGCGGAACCGGCACCTCTGCGGGAACCGGTGGGCGAACTTCAGCGGGAGCTGGAACGGGCAGCCCGCCCACCGGGATTGGCACTTCGGCGGGCATCGGAGCGGGCACTGGTTCCGCCGGAGCCGGCAGCCCTGGCCTCGGCATCACACCCGGGAGCTGCCCGGTGGCCGGTCCGCCGGGCATACCCGGCAGCGGAGCAACGGGCTGCGCGGGCAAGTGCTGGCCGCCCACGGTCGTCGAGCCGTCCGGAGCGCGCAGCAGCATCTCCGGTCCAGACCTGGCCGGCACAGGGGGACCACCGGGGCCTGGTTGCACCCGAACCGGGACCTCCGGGGGAAGCACCGGCGGTTTCGGGGGCGGCGGAGGACCTTCTTCGGGAAGCTTGGTGTTCAGCGGCGGTGGCGGAACGCCATCAGCAGGCTTGGGCGTGCCGACGACCACCCAGTTACCGGACGGGTCCTGGACCAGGTGTGCGGTATCCCTCGTCGGGATCATGCCCTGCTTGCGGGCCGCCTCGGCCAGCGCCGGCGCGGACTCTGCCTCGCGCACATCGCGTTCCAGCGCTTCCTTCTGCTGCTGCAGCATTCGATTCTTTTCGCGGGCGTGGCTCAGCTGGTAAGAGCGCTCGGCGGAGGCGGTGGATAACCACAGCGTGAGGCCCAGCCCGAGACCGAGCGCACCGATGACCAGCACGACAAACGGGACCTTGTTCGCCAGTGTCCGGGGCCGCAGATCAATCGAGGCCAGCCGGGTGGCCAACCGCTCGGTCAAACGGGGCCGGACAACCTTGGGCGCCTTGGCTTTCCGCGCCTTGGCTCGCGCCTTGGCCTGACTCGTGCTCTTGGGCCGGGCTGACCGCTGCACCGGCCGGGCAATCGGGCTGGTTTGCGGTCCAGACTTCGGTGCCCGGGCCTCGCGGGTGGGCGCCGAGGTCTTTGCGGGTCGGGTGCGGCGCGAGGACGCCGAATCAGTTCCAGTACGCCTGCCGCTGCGGGCAGAACCGTCGCGTCCGCCCCGACGGTCGCTGCCGCCACGGCGTTTCGGCGTCTCGCGCTTTGTCTTCATGAGTCGCACTTCCCGGTTGCTTGCTGTGATTGCACCCCGTGCTCCAGCCGTTGCAGGGCCCGTAATCGCACGGCGGCGCTACGGGGGTTGCGTTCGATCTCGGCGGCATCTGCGCGTTCGGCACCGTGTGTCAACGACCGGAATCGTGGCCCATGGCCGGGAAGCTCGACCGGGAGATCCATTGGCGTGCGCGAGGCGATCGCGTCGGCGAACGTGCGTTTGACGATCCGGTCTTCCAGCGACTGATAGGCCAGCACCACGATGCGTCCGCCCCTGGTGAGCGCGTCCAGAGCAGCAGGAATGGCGCTGCGCAGCGAGTTCAGCTCGTCGTTGACGGCGATACGCAGCGCTTGGAACGTGCGCTTGGCCGGATGCCCGCCGGTGCGCCGGGCCGGAGCCGGAATCGCATGGTAGAGCAGGGCTACCAGCTCCCCCGTGGAGGTGAACGGGGTGTGGGCGCGCTGGCGGACGATCTGCGCGGCGATGCGGCGCGCGAACCGCTCCTCGCCGTAGCGGCGCAAGATGTCCGCCAGCGCCGCCTCGTCGTAGGTGTTGACGATGTCGGCCGCGGTCAGCGGTGAGGCTGGGTCCATCCGCATGTCCAACGGGGCGTCCTGGGCATAGGCGAAGCCCCGCTCGGCGCGGTCAAGCTGCATGGACGAGACCCCGAGGTCGAATAGCATGCCGTCGACCGATTCGACTGCGGCATAACCGGATTCGGCCAGTGCCGCAGCGAGTCCGTCATACCGCGTGTGCACCAGCGTGACTCGGTCGGCGAACCGCGCCAGCTGAGCCCGGGCGATATCCAGGGCGCTGGGATCGCGGTCGAGTCCAATCAGCCGCAGACCCGGCAATTCGGTCAAGAACCGCTCCGCGTGCCCACCCGCGCCGATCGTGGCGTCGACGAGGACCGCCCGCGACCCGTCAGAGTGGTAGCGGGTCAGTGCGGGGGTGAGCAGCTCGACGCAGCGTTGCAGTAGGACGGGCACGTGCCCGAAACCATGTGAATTGTCAGCCACCGCAACGCCTCCCCGGGTCTGGCGGCACCCGTTGGCCCCCAGGGCCGTTCCCGAGGCCCCAAAAGGCGTGGCCCCTGCACCGAGGTCCCTGTCCGAAGGCACGAACCTGGCGTTGGGGAAGTACGCCAGGGTCGGTTCGGGCAGAGGCCACGATGCACGGGCATGCGCCTCAGATGATGTCGCCGAGTGCTTCATCGCTGGCCGCGGAGAAGTTCTCTTCGTGGGTCTGCTGGTAGTCCTGCCAGGCCTGCGCGTCCCAGATCTCAAGGTAATCGACCGCTCCGATCACCACACAGTCCTTGGAAAGGTTGGCGTAACGGCGGTGGTCGGCCGACAACGTGATTCGGCCCTGGGCGTCGGGATGCTGCTCGTCTGTGCCGGCGGCGAGATTGCGCAGGAATGCTCTGGCTTCCGCGTTGCTTCGCGACGTCTTGCTCGCCCGGCGGGCCAGCTGCTCGAATTCCGCCCGAGGGTAGACGGCCAGGCTGTGATCTTGGCTCTTGGTGACCATCAACCCCCCTGCCAGCGCGTCGCGGAATTTGGCGGGCAACGTCAGCCGCCCCTTGTCGTCGAGTTTGGGCGTGTAGGTGCCGAGAAACACCAGCTCACCTCCCGCCGAGACTTGCTCCCGCCTCACCCAAACACTTCGGCCACCATACCCCACAATCCACCACTTTGCCCCATTAGGGAGTGTCGTCGCCGAGTTTTTCCCGGTCATCCACCACCAAGGGTTTTCCCGGAGTCATTCGAGGGCCTCCGGGATTGCGTCGCGACTCGATCGTGATATCAGAAAACCGCACTTCAGAAGGCTAAAACAGCAGCGTGGGGCCCGGTGTGGCCGAGAGTGGGGCCCAGTGGGGCTTAAATCGTGCGCCGGGACTCGATTAGAGCTCAATTGGGATTCAGAAGGGACTCAACAGGTTCGCGCCAGCCAGTTGAACAGTCCGAGCCTGTAACGATGGCGCCGGGTCAGCGCACATGGCGCGGGTGCGACGCATATCCGCTCGCTGGCCGCAGACTCGGCACGAACACAAAAACGGGGTAGCCGATGGCTACCCCGTTGCGTCTGACAGTCCCGCTACCCGTCGAAGCGGCGGCGGAACCGATCCTCCATACGACTGGTGAATGAGCCTCCACCCTTGTTGCGACGCTGGCGGGGTGACCCGGGCGCCGATCCGGAACGGTCCGGCCTGCCGGACAACCGCGAACTGGTGATGGCAAACACCACACCGCCAAACATCACGATGAAGCCAAAGACGCTGAGAATCGGAAAACTTCCAATCATCGTCGCCTTGAACGCCACGCCGGAAACCAGCATCGCCAGACCGATGACGAATAACGCCGCGCCCTGCAGGCGCCGCCGTGCGGTCGGTGCACGGAACCCTCCGCCACGGACACTCGACGCGAATTTGGGGTCTTCGGCGTAAAGAGCGCTCTCGATCTGATCGAGCATCCGCTGTTCATGATCGGAGAGTGGCATTCGTCCCTCCTTGCCGACAGTTTGGCACGTAACTATCGATAGCACGCGGATGCCCGTTGTGAGGGCAACTAACTCAGATGATACGAGGTCAATCTGCGCCGTACCACTGGTTCGACCGCGATTCTATCCCGGCCGCATCCCGACACTCCCGTGAGCGGCAACGGCGGTGCGCTACAACCCGCTTGCCGAAGCGGGGCGGTTCGTCGGCTTGCTGCCGCGACCGCTCGTCGATCGGCCACCTAAGGGTCCGATAATGGCGATAGCGGCACGGCGACCGAAGCACTAATGAAGCGCCAGACACGACATCAGACCGGGGCACTGGATGGGGAGGAGACCGCGAGTTGGCGATATTCCTCATCGATCTGCCGCCGAACGATATGGAGCGCCGTCTCGGTGACGCCCTGGAGGTTTATGTCGACGCGATGCGATACCCGCGGGGCACCGAGAACCAGCGCGCTGCTATGTGGCTGGAGCACATCCGGCGACGTGGGTGGCAAGGTGTCGCCGTCGTAGAAGCTGAGGTAGCCGAAGACCGCGGCGGGCCCCCAGGCGCCCAAGTACCGTCGGCTGCCGAACTGAGCAACGCGCCGTTGCTCGGCGTGGCCTACGGCTACCCCGGGGCACCCGGGCAATGGTGGCAGCAGCAGGTTGTCCTGGGCTTGCAACGCATCGGCTTGCCACCTCAGGAGGTCGCCCGGCTGATGAACAGCTACTTCGAGTTGACCGAATTGCACATTCATCCCCGCGCCCAGGGTCGCGGCTTCGGTGAGGCATTGGCCCGCCGGCTGCTCGCCGGTCGCGCTGAGAAGAACGTCCTGCTTTCCACGCCAGAAATCAATGGTGAACCCAACCGCGCGTGGCGGTTGTACCGGCGGCTGGGTTTCACGGACATCATCCGCCGCTACCACTTCGCCGGCGACCCACGCGCATTCGCGATCCTGGGCCGCCCACTCCCGCTGTAGCCGCCCCGGTGCGCCCAATACGGCGCGCCACGTGCACATCGGACGACTCGCCGAAGCGGCACACCGGATCTGGCACGATGTCCTGGTGCGCGCCAGCTCGCCCCCGCCTCAAGCCCGAGGATTGGATGCTCGGCGGCGCCGCGTGCTGGCCATCGCGATGCTGCTGCTCCTTGTACCGCTGGCCACCGGATGCCTGCGGGTCAGAGCGTCGCTCACCGTCTCGCCCGATGACCTGGTGTCCGGGGAGATCATCGCGGCGGCCAAGCCGAAAACTGCCAAGGACACCGGTCCGCAGCTCGACAGCAACAATTTGCCTTTCAGTCAGAAAGTGGCGGTGTCGAACTACAACAGCGACGGCTATGTCGGGTCCCAGGCGGTGTTCTCCGACTTGACCTTCGCCGAGTTGCCGCAGCTGGCCAACATGAACTCCGACGCCGCCGGAGTGAATCTGTCGCTGCGCCGAAACGCCAACCTGGTGCTCCTGGAAGGCCGGGCGGATCTGACATCGCTGACTGATTCCGACGCCGACGTCGAGTTGACTGTCGCCTTTCCCGGAGTTGTCACCTCCACCAACGGTGACTGCGTAGAGCCCGACGTGGTGTCGTGGAAGCTCAAACCGGCCGTGGTGAGCACGATGACCGCCCAAGCCCGCTACACCGATCCCAATACCCGCTCTTTCACCGGGGCGGGAGTATGGCTGGGCATAGCGTCCTTCGCGGCCGCCGGCGTGGTGGCACTGCTGGCCTGGATCAGCCGGGACCGCTCCCCCCGGGTCACCGCACCGCGCGACCAACCGCCCAGCTAGGCGTTGGCAGGCGACCAGTAGGCCAGCATGTCCGCGAAGGTCTGGAAAGCCGGGCCGGAAACCCCGTACGTCGCCTCGAGATGGATGCTCAGCGGGAAGCCGAGGTCGGCCAGACCGTCGATCACGCGCTTGTACAGGTCGACCATGAGCTGGCGCTTTTGAGCGGGTTCGCTGCCGGCCAACCTTTTGACGAACGCTTGCTCACCGGCCACCGCGGCATTACCCGGGTCCTGAATTAGCCAGTTGATCAGCCCGATATGGCTCTCGACCTTCGGCACGAAGCCGAACGACAACAGGATTTCCGGCCGATGATCCGTGTTCTTGGCGAACTCGGTCAAAAACCCCACGATTGCGTCGGAATACAGCAGCTGAGTCATGCCGTATGTCGCGCCCTGGTTGCACTTGAAGTTGAGCCGGCCTTGTTCGCCGTCGCGGGTGGGGATCACAATCACGCCGCGGTTGGTCACCAGGTTGCGATAGATGGACAGGGCGTCGGTCGGCGCGACGCCGGAGCCTTCGCCGTCATTCATCGTGCGCGGCACGCCGACGAAAACCACGCCTTCCATCCCGGCAGCGCACAGGTCGGTGAGCCGTTGGCGCAGCGATGGCTCGTCCATGAACGCGGTCACCTGTGTGCACAGGCCGCTGAAGCCGGGCAATTCCGGTTTGATGATCGACCAGAATTCCAGCACGTCCAGTTTCGCCTTCATAGCGACGGGACGGTCGTCTTCTTCCGCGATCATCCCTGGAATCATCACGTGCCGGATCCGGCCTTCAAGACCGAATTCAGCCGAGTACCGCACCACTTTTCGCGCATCTTCGAGTGCCCGCTCCCGACCATCGTCGGTATTCGGTGGCACCAGCTCGAGCGCGATGGTGTTGAGGGTCACGCGGCTCCTCTCCATCAGATGACTATTGCCCTGGCCGTTGCCTGACCGCGCAACGAGGCGCGAAGCCCAGACACCTCGCCCAGCATAGGGGCGAGCATAGGGGCGAGATAATGAGCCAGTCGAAGCAACTGGGGCCGCCCCGGCGAGCCGCGCCCGCCCAGGTCATGTCGAAACGGCCATGCACGTCGCGCCGAATACACTGGTCGGGCCAGGGGCACGCCGAGCAGAAAGGGGCGCCGCGCTGAGCGTCGAAGCAGTGGCAACCGTCGAGTTGACCGGCGCCATTACCGACCAACTTCGGCGGTATTTGCACGACCGGCGGGCCGAGACTGCCTACATCGGTAGCGACTACAGCGCCCTCGTCGCCGCCCTCGAGGATTTTGTCCTCAACGGTGGCAAGCGGGTGCGGCCTGCCTTCGCCTATTGGGGCTGGCGCGCCGTGGCAACCGGGGATCCCGATCCTGAAGTGCTGCTGCTGTTTTCCGCGCTGGAGCTGCTGCACGCCTGCGCGCTGGTGCATGACGATGTGATCGACGACTCCTCGACCCGCCGCGGCAGGCTGACCGCTCACGTCCGCTTCGCGGCGCTGCACCGCGACCGGCAGTCCTGAGTTTGGACATTTCGCTTAGTACCCCGGCTTGAAGCCGAGATGGGTGATGATTTTCCGCTGGGCCTCGGGGATTTCGGGTGGGAAGGACTGGGTGGCGCCGTTGATGACGATGGTGGCGCTGCGTAGCGGCCGGAGTTGTTTGACGATCTTGCCGATGGCCAGGCCGGTGCGCGCCTGGATGCAGTGGGAAACGGCCAGGGCGGTGAACACGATGGTCAGGTGCGCTTCGATCGCGTCACGCAC
>CAVYAU010000035.1:0-29726 GCA_963766535.1 uncultured Actinomycetota bacterium
ACACCAGGATTCGCTGCTCCTTCTCGCCCTTGTCCAGCCCGTAGGCGAGCGCCGCGGCGGTCGGTTCGTTGACGATCCGCAGCACGTTCAAGCCGGCGATCTGGCCGGCTTCCTTGGTGGCCTGGCGCTGGGCGTCGTTGAAGTAGGCAGGTGTGGTGATCACCGCGTCGGTGATGTCCTCACCGAGGTAGGCCTCGGCGTCGCGCTTCAGCTTCATCAGAACGCGGGCGCTGATCTCCTGCGCGGTGTATTTCTTGCCGTCGATCTCGATCGACCAGTCGGTGCCCATCTGCCGCTTGACGGAACGCACGGTGCGGTCGACGTTGGTCACCGCCTGGTTCTTGGCGGGCTGGCCGACGAGCACCTCGCCGTTGCGCGCGAACGCGACGATTGACGGAGTGGTCCTGGAGCCCTCGGAGTTGGCGACGACGACGGGTTCGCCACCCTCGAGGACACAGACGACGGAGTTGGTGGTCCCGAGGTCGATACCGACCGCACGAGCCATAGTGATTCCTCCTGAGTAGTAGAGCTGCTTACTGCACGATGCTGAGTGAACTCCGCTCAAGCCTGCTCCTGATGACGCTGTGGTGTCAACCCAGGCTTGAGTGTGGTGAACTCAACTTGTTGACCATGCTAACGGCGGGTGTCCCCGTCTTGTTCCCGGGGGTCAGCTTTGTCCCCAGACAGCTCTAGCCACTTCTCGGCGACCCACGTGCGGCACACCACCCGGCCCGTTCGGGATGCGCGGCGCCGTTTGATGGAGCAAACCGGTTAAGTAGTTAAGTAGAGGTCGCCTTCAGCGAGAGTGACACCCGTTCTCGTTCGACGTCGACCTTGATGACTTTCACCGTTACGCATAGCGACCCGCTAAGTGATGTCATCGACCAGTGTTAGCATCACTTAATCGTCTAAGTGATGCTATCGTGTTGGCATGCCCTCACATACCCCCCGCGGTACCTGGCCCGCTTTAGATTACGAGACCCTCAACTGGGAGATGCCGGTTGAGGCGGGGTACGGGCTAGCCGATCTTCGGGTGGCGCAGCGGCAGTCCGGTGAGTACACGGCCGCCATCCCTGCAGAGATCGCCGACCTTGCTGTCACGCTCCCCTCCGACGTCATCGTTGACGCCGAGGAAGCCAGCCACGAGATCGCGCGGTTCGACGCCGAACTCGGCGATGAGATCGCCCCGTTCTCCTCTGTGCTGCTGCGGACGGAGTCGGCTGCCAGTTCGAACATCGAGAACCTGACCGCTTCAGCCCGAGCGATCGCCGAAGCCGAGCTGGGTGACACCAGCCGCCGCAACGCAGCCGTGATTGTCGCCAACACCGAAGCGATGAAAGCTGCCGTCCCGCTGGCGGACCGGATCGACGGTGACGCGATCTTGTCCATGCACGCCGCGCTGATGCGTGGCAGCAGGCCGGGCATCGCTGGGAAGTGGCGCACCGAACAGGTGTGGATCGGCGGTGGCGACTTCGGTCCGCGCGGTGCCGACTTCGTCCCGCCGCGCCACGAACTAGTTGTCCCCGCCATCGACGACCTGATTCGGTTCACGAAGCGCGCCGACATCCAGGCGCTTCCGCAGATTGCTATCGCGCACGCGCAGTTCGAGACGATCCACCCCTTCTCCGACGGCAATGGGCGCACGGGTAGGGCACTGATCCAGGCGATGCTGCGTAACAAGCGGCTGACCCGCCAGGTTACCGTGCCAATCTCGGCGGGACTTCTGACCGACACCGACTCCTATTTCGACGCGCTCACCTCTTACCGGGAGGGCGACACCGTTCCGATAATCGAAAGGCTCTCCGCCGCATCCGTCTTGGCGGTGGCCAATGGTCGCCGTCTCGTCAGCGACCTGCGCTCGATCAGAGCGGGCTGGGAATCAAAGATCACCGCCCGCCGCGACTCCGCCATCCACCGGGTCGCGGACCTGCTGCTGAAACGCCCCGTAATCAACGCGCAGCTGCTCCAGCGCGAGCTGGGCATATCGACCGGCAACGCACGCCGCTACGTTGACCCGCTCACCGAAGCGGGGATCATCGTCGAGTTCACCGACCGCGCCCGTAACCGTGCATGGCGCGCCCCCGAGGTTCTGGCTGCACTCGACGCATTCGCGGCACGGGCCGGGCGGCGCGGGCTTCCCGCGTGACACCAGCGACGGATCGGCCGCAGTGACGTGAGGAACCAGGCAGCTTAATGCGAATCGCGGACCGACACGGTACTGAGAACACCGAGGCGGGAGCGGTCAGTTTCCGACACATTCATTGAATTCCTACAGCGTGCGCTCTCAGCAGGCCGATCTATAGGAGATGACCTCCTCGATCAGTGAGAGGGCGCGGTGGCCGCGGCGGCCGGATCGCAGACGTCGCGACGTATAGCCGCCATTACAGGTCGTAGTCGACGATCCGGACCGTCGCCAAGCCGAATCGTCGATGTCATCGAGGATGGATGCCTACGCCGGCTCGTCTATGTCCTGACCGCCGGCGAGGTCGCTGCAGTCAACGATCTCGACGTCCTGCCTGCTCCGCAGAAACGCCCCCGCGCCCTGGTCTCCGGATATGTGGGCCAGCACCTCGGGCCAGTGTCGGCGCGCGATGATCACCGGATGTCCCGGCCGGTCACCGAAATATGCGCGCGCCAGGCCACTGGCCGACGCCACCGCGCGGCCCAGGACCCGCGCCACCACGGCGGGACCGACATCGGGAGTGTCGATGACGTGCAGCACCGCATAGTCGGCGTGCATGCGGTCGGCCCGGGCCAGACCGGTGCGCACCGAGGCGCTCAACCCCTCCCGCCACTGCGGCGCGATGATCGCGGTGACCCCGGGCGGGGCCGCGACCTCGGCAGCCCCCAGAACCAGAACGACGTCGGTGCAGCCCCCGTCACGTAGCGCGCCGACCGCGGCGTCCAGCCAGCCGTCGACCAGCACCTTCGGCTTGCCATACCGCCGACCGGCGCCCGCGGCCAGCAAGACTCCGACGTTTATCGGCGCCGATAATGACACTCTCCTATGATGACATCGGGCTTCTCATTGGGCGACAATCGGATTGAGCGCCATGACTCAAGACCTGCAGGGGCCCCCCACTACCCCGGCTCCCCGGTACGCCGGGACCCGCGTCCAGCGAGTGGAGGATGGCCGCCTGCTCACTGGCCGCGGCGGTTTCGTCGACGACATTTCGCGACCCGGCATGCTGCACGCCTGCTTTGTGCGCAGCCCGTTCGCGCGCGCCCGGATCAACAGCATCGACGCCTCGGCGGCGCTGGCGCTGCCCGGAGTGCACGCGGTGTTCACCGCCGCCGACCTCAACCCCGACGTCAAGGAGACGTGGCACGCCGTAGCCGGCAAAGACGTCCCGGACACGCCGCGGCCGCCGCTTGCCGAGGGCGAGGCGAAGTTCGTCGGCGACCCGGTTGCGCTGATCGTCGCCGAGAGCCGCTACATCGCCGAGGACGCACTCGAACTGGTCGACGTCGACTACGAGCCGCTCCCCGCGATCACCGAATTCACCCGCGCGCAGTCCTCGGATGTGCTGGTTCACGACACCCCAAATCAGAGATATGCCAACAACGTCGCGGGCGGGATGGCCGGAGCGCCGCCGGACGAAGGGATTTTCGCTTCGGCGGCGTATGTCGTTAAAGAGCATATCTATCAGCAGATCTATGCGCCGGTGCCGATCGAGACCCGCGGCCTGGTCGTCGAGTGGGCGGCCGCTGCCGAAGAACTCACCCTCTGGGCGTCCACGCAGACTCCGCACGAGTTGCGGGCGTTCTGTGCGCGCTTGTTGGGCATTGCGGCACAACGTGTTCGGGTCATCATGCGCGACACTGGCGGCGGCTTCGGCCAGAAGGTCGTCCCGATGCGCGAAGACATGTGCATCATGCTTGCCGCCCCCAAGGTGCCGGCGGCGCTGAAGTGGATCGAGGACAGGCGCGAGAATCTGATGTCGGCCGGGCAGGCCCGGCACGTCGACGGCACCGCGCGGATGGCTTTCGATGACGAGGGCAACATCTGTGCGGCGGATATCGACTTCGTCCAGGACGTCGGCGCATATCCGACGCCGTACCCGGTGCTGACCACGGCCGCCATCGGCATGTTCTTTCCGGGCCCTTACCGCGTGCCCAAGGCCAGCTTCAACTACAAGACGGTCTTCTCCAACACCAGCGGTCTGGCCGCCTACCGCGGCCCATGGCAATACGAAACGCTGGCGCGCGAAATACTTCTCGACATCGCCGCGCGCAAAATGAACGTCGATCCGGTCGAGCTGCGCCGACGTAACCTGTTGCGCCGCGACGAGATGCCGTACTTCAACCCCAACGGCATGCCGTACGACCACGTCGCCCCGATCGAGACGTTCGAGCAGGCGGTGAAAATCCTTGACCACGAAGGATTTCGCAAGGAGCAGCGAGAAGCACTAGCGCAGGGCCGCTATTTGGGCCTCGGGTTCTCGGCGTACATCGAGCCGACCGGCGCGGCGACCGGCCACCTGGCCACCGAAGGTGCCACCATCCGGATGGAGCCGACGGGCAAGATCAAAGTCTACGTGAACGGCGGCTCAAGCGGAAACAGCTTGGAAACCACCGTCATTCAGCTGACCGCCGACGCGCTCGGCGCCGATATCGACGATGTCGCCACCATCCAGGGCGATACCGCGATCACGCCGTACGGGGCCGGGACACAGGGCAGCCGCAGCGGCCCGATGACCGCCGGAGCCGTCAACGAGGCGGGGGCCATCCTGCGCGACAAGATCGTGGCGCTGGCCGCACACCATCTCAAGGTGGCCGAATCCGAAGTGGAACTCACACATTCGACTGCAACCGTGCGCGGCGACCCTTCGAAGCAAGTGACCTTCGGCGAGCTGGCCTACCTCGCGTACTACCAGCCCCAGATGCTGCCACCGGAAACGTCACCCATGCTGGAGGCCACCGCCCGCTTCGTCGCCAAGGCGCCGATTCTGTGGTCCAACGCGACCCACGCCTGCACCTGCGAAGTGGATTTGGCGACAGGCAAAGTCACGCTGCTGCGCTACATCGTCAGCGAAGACGTCGGACCCATGATCAACCCGGCAATCGTGGAGGGTCAGATCGCCGGCGGAACGGTGCAGGGTATCGGTGGCGCGTTGATGGAGGACCTCGTCTACGACGACGACGGCAACCCGCTGGCCACCACATTCGTCGACTATCTGCTGCCCACGACCACCGAGGTTCCGCCCATCGAATTCGGCCACGTCGAGATACCCGGCCCCGGCCCCGGCGGATACAAGGGCGCCGGCGAAGGCGGCGCCATCGGCTCGGTGCCGGCGGTGATCAACGCAATCAACGACGCACTGGCGCCGCTGGGCGTGACGATCACCCGGCTGCCGGCCAGCCCGGCTTCGATCGCCTCGCTACTGACCGAGGGGGACCGGTGAAACCCGCCTCGTTCGACTATCACCGCCCTGGCACCATCGAAGAGGCGGTGAACCTGCTGGCCGAGCTGGGCGATGACGCCAAAATGCTTGCGGGCGGCCAGAGCCTGGTGCCGATGCTGTCGATGCGGCTAGCCTACTTCGACCATCTCATCGACATTTCCCGGCTGCGCGAGCTGCAGGGCATCGAAAGCCGGGGCGACCAACTATGGATCGGCGCGGGAACTACCGAGGCCAAGGTGGGCGCCGATGCGCAAGTCCGCCAGGCGGTTCCGCTGTTGACCCGGGCGACACCGTTCGTCGGACACTTCCAAATCCGCAACCGCGGCACCCTCGGCGGGTCGATCGCCCACGCCGACGCCGCAGGCGAATATCCGGCGGTAGCCCTGACACTGGACGCAGTGATGGAGGTACTGTCGCCCCGCGGAAAGCGGGAAATAGCCGCCGCGGACTTCTTCGCCGGTTTGTGGGAAACCACAATGGAATCCGATGAAGTGCTGACCGGCGTCCGATTTCCCACGTGGAACAGCAGATCTGGATTTTCAGTCGACGAGTTTTCACGCCGTCATGGCGATTTCGCGATCGCAGGTGCGCTGGTCGCCGTCCAGCTCGATGATGATGACCGGGTGTCCCGCTGCGCGATCGGATTGCTGGGCCTGGGCTCCACGCCCAGGCGCGCAACGGCGGCCGAGACTGCAGTCATCGGCAAGCCGGTCAGCGAGCTGGTACCCGAGGAGGTCGGCGAGGCCGCGATGACGGGCCTCGACGACATTCCGGCCGACCTGCAGGGGTCGGCGTCGTACCGCACCAAGGTGGGCGCCGCCATGGCCGCGCGCGCCTGGACCCAAGCCATCGAGGAAGCAGCACGCAATGCATGAACAACCGGTCCAGTTGTCGGTCAACGGGACTCCGATCGCGGCCAGGGTCGAACCACGCATGACACTGGCGGACTTCCTGCGGGACAAGTGCGGACTCACCGGCACCCATCTCGGCTGCGAACACGGGGCATGCGGTGCCTGCACGGTGCTGCTGGACGGCGATGCGGTGCGGTCGTGCCTGATGTTCGCGGTACAGGTAGACGGGATGGAGGTGACAACGGTCGAGGGCATCGCGTCGCCGGACGGCACGTTGTCACCCGTGCAGTCAGCGCTGCGGGAGTGCCACGGACTGCAATGCGGCTTCTGCACCCCGGGTTTCGTCATGTCGCTGACCGCATTGCTGCGCGACAACCCGGATCCCACCGACGACGAGATACGCGAAGGCCTGTCCGGGAATTTCTGCCGGTGCACCGGTTACCAGGGCATCGTCGCCGCCGCTTATCGGGCCGCCGAGATGATGCGCGATGTCGATTTGCGCACATCCACAGGCGCGTCACTGCAGTAACTTTCGTTACATCGTGCGTAATCTGAATTTCTGATATCTCAGATTTTCGGGAGTAAGCGTGCGGTTATCGCAAAAGGCACGGTGGGGTCTGGCCGGTGGGTCGCTGCTGCTCTCGCCCGTGCTGGTGAGTGCTATGCCCGTTTCCGGCTGCAGCTCGAGCGTCGAGGGCAGGCCGGTCGCCTCCCCGGGGGCGGGTCCAGTCGAACCGACCGTCCCTACACCCAGCCCGACCATCACGACGCCGGCGCCCTCCACGACTTCGGGCGCACCGACAACGCCGGCCAGCCCGACCACGCCAGCCGGTGCCATCCCGCTCCCGCCCGACCAGAACGGTTATGTCTTCATCGAAACCAAGTCCGGCATGACGCGTTGCCAGATCAACAAAGACAGCGTCGGCTGCGAAGCACCGTTCACCAACTCCCCGCTGAAGGATGGTGAGCACGCCAACGGCGTCAGCATCACCGCTAACGGCACCGTTCAGTGGGTGCTGGGCAACCTGGGGGCCATCCCGACCGTCAGCATCGACTACAAGACCTACGAAGCGCAGGGCTGGACGATAAACGCCACCGCCGAAGGCACCCGCTTCACCAACGACCACACCGGGCACGGCATGTTCGTCAGCATCGACAAGGTCAACACGTTCTGAGCCGGCCAGGGCATCATTTCGCTGGTTGGGACCGCAGTGGGACCGCAGCAGCGGACCTCATAGCCGCGTCCAGGCTGTCGGCGACGTCGTCAAGGTCGTCATCGAACAGGTCCGCGTACACGTCCAGCGTCATGCTGGCCTTGGCGTGCCCGAGCATCCGCTGGACGGCCTTCACGTTGGCCCCGGCACTGACCGCCTAGGATGCTGCCCCGCGAGCGGCTGGATTAGGCACGGCGTGTCGGGTGCCTGAATCGCGCCGCCGTAACGGCCTAGACTCCGCAGGCATGAGCGACCTTCCGCCCGGCGGCAATGCGATTAACCCCGACGCATTGCGCTCAGCCCTCGACACCGCTGTCCGGCAGGCTCTCGACACCGACGAATTCCGACAGGAAATCGACGCTGCGGTCAGGCAGGCTCTCGACACCGACGAATTCCTACAGGCAATCGAGGCTGCGGTCAGGCAGGCGCTCGCTACCGACGAGTTTCGCCAGGCCTTCAACGGAGTGGTCAAACAATTCCTCGTCAATGCACGCCGAGAGGCCCGCGAGGCGTCTGTTGCTGCCGAGATTGAACGCGCGGTTGAGTGGCCAGTGAAGCGAGCCGTGGCCGTGGCGATGGGTGTCGACGGACTCGCCAAGCACGGCACGCCCGAACCGCTCCGCGCAATCGGTATCGCAATAGATGCGGCGGTACGCAACGCAATCGAGCAGGCGTCCAACGGGCGCGAGGGGGCGTAAAACCCCGGCCCGCTGGTGAGCCTGGGACCGCACGGGACCGCAGTAGGATTTTCCGAGACTTCCGGCCCCCTTGTCGCGCAACCGTCACAACTTCATTCGGCAAACGCCCAGGTGCGTTCGTCAGCATCGACAAGGTCAACACGTTCTGAGCCGGCCAGCCGAGCACTGACGCCCCGCGGCTGCCCGCTTAGGGCACCAGCAGTTTGGCAGGTGGTGTCAGTACCATCGGTCCCGTGGCACGCTACGGCCCACCTGACGACTTCAACAATCAGCCGACCCAGCATGCCAACTACGGCATGGGCGGACACCCGCCATCCGGTGGACCCCCGACAACCGTTCCGTCAGAAACTTCGCCTGAACACTTCGAGCCGCCCGAATCCCTCGACCCTCTCGACCAGGAAACCGAGCCCATCCCCTGGTATCGCAAGCCCGTGATGCTCATCGGCTGGATTTTGCTTGTCGTGATCCTGATCGCGCTGATCGTCTACGGCATCATGGAGCTGATACACGGAAACCAAGGCACCAGCCATACCCCAAGTACCAGCACGACCAGCACGACCCCGCCGACCACTACCAGCACCACGACGACGCCGCCGACCACCACAACCACGACGACACCGCCCACCAGCAGTGCGGTCAAGCCGGTGCCCCAGCAGCCGACGCGCGAGCCTACGCAGCAGCAGCAGCCAACGCATCGGCCTCATCACCTGCCACCACTGCCATCGGTGATCACCATTCCGGAAGTGCCGACGGTGATTACGCTGCCGCCTGGCCTCCCTTAGGGAGTTGGTCGCAGGCAGATCAAGGTTTGACTGCTGATCGATAGCGGCACGCGTGGCAGCGGTATTCACCTGGCCTCCGCCGATACCGTCAGCGGCCATGGCGATGTACGAGCCACCGGATGGTACCGGGGGCGGTCAAGAGCCTGAACCGGAAGCGTCCATCCCGGGTTGGCGCAAACCGATCGCGTTGGTCGGCTGGGGCGTATTAATCGCGGTCCTGATCGCGCTGATCATCTACGGCATCATCCAGCTCGCCCACGGCAGCCCGCCGCGGGAGCAGGCGACGACGACCACCACGACGACGACCACCACCACCACGACCACCACTGCGCCGTCGAGCGCTGCAACCACCGCGGACACCGGCACCCCAACGACGACCACCGCGGATACGGGCACGCCGACCACTACCAGCACCCCGTCGCCCGGGGCGTTCCCCCGGCTGCCGTCGGTGATCACGCTGCCGTCGCTGCCGGGACTACCGACCGCGATCACTTTGCCTCCGGGTCTCTAATGCGGCCGCGCCCCTAGACTCGCTGGAATCCACAGCCGTTATGGTGAGGGCCGCCGTCCGATCGCCAGCGAGACAACAGACACAGGAGTGCGCGATATGAGCGAGTCGCTCGGGTTGTCGATCGGCGTGGCCAACCTGGCCGCAGCCCGCGCGGGGAGCGCTCCGCTGATCCGCAGTTCCGTGTTGACGGTGTACGACCAGCGTGCATCCGAAGTTGGTCTGCCGGAAGAAAATCCGAACCTGACCGAACCCGGTCTGGTGCTGCGGGGATTCGTCGAGCGGGTCGGCGACCGGGCTCCGTTGGTGGCGGCTGACGGGACGAAGTACCTCGGCGAAGCACTCACGGTCGAAGCGATCGAGGTGATGGCACGCACAGTCGGCTACGGGACACCGGTCACTATCGCGGTTCCCGCGTATTGGTCCGAGGCCCAGGTCGCCGCGCTGCGTGACGAGTTTTTCGCCCAGCCGGATCTTGCGCCCAACGGTGTGGCTCCGGTTTTGATCTCCGACGCCACGGCCGCGCTCGCAGCGCTGCGCGCCAAACCGGGATTCCCGGCCGACGGTGTTGTCGCGCTGTGTGATTTCGGCGCCAGCGGCACCAGCGTCACCCTGATCAATGCCAGGTCGAACTTTCAGCAGATCGGCCCGTCGGTGCGCTACGCCGATTTCTCCGGCGACGCAATCGATCAGCTCATCCTCGATCACCTGCAGGCAGCTGCCCCCGATGCGGACACCACCGGCGGCCTCGCCAGCACCACGCGAATGGGCTCACATCCCCGCCTGCTCGGCGAATGCCGGCGCGCCAAGGAACAACTGTCGACGGCCACGGTGACTACGGTCGCGGCGGGTTCTGGTCAGGATGTCCGGCTGTCCCGTACCGAGTTCGAGCAACTTATCTCCGAACCGCTGGACCGATTCGTCAGCACCGTGGAAGAGATATTGCGGCGCAATGGGATTGTGCGATCCAACCTGGCCGCGGTGGCGATTGTCGGCGGCGGTGCCAGCATCCCGCTGCTCACCACGCGCCTGTCGGAGCGCCTACAGGTACCGATCCACACCACACCACAGCCTGCGTTCAGCGCCGCCATCGGCGCGGCGGTACTCGGCCAACAGCAAGCGTCGGCTGGCGCCCCGACCGCCGCGAGTCCCATCGTCGAGAACCCGACCGAATTGGTCACCACCGCCGACGCCGCCCACGAGGACCGTGCCCTGGCGTGGTCACAAGACACCGACGGCGCAGCCGAGCCGGTGCCCTATACGGGCCGCGACGCCACCGGCGAATATACCCGTGAGGCAACGGGTTTCAATTACGCGGGCCGCGACCGCGATGCCAAAGGACCGCTGCCTTGGTACAAGCGCACGGCGCTGGTTTTGAGCGTGGCCGGCGCGGGCGCGGCCATACTGGTCGCAGCGGTGTTGGCACTGACTCTGGGCCACAGCAAAACCAACCCGGTGAATACCACCCCGCCAAACCAACCGGCACCCCCGCCAACGTCGCAAACCGTGACCATAACCGGGCCGAACGACAGCACCACCGTGACGGTGGTCCCAGCGCCGCCGCCACCGTCCACGCAGGCGCCGACGACCACGACGACCCCGCCGCCTACCACCACGACCACCCAGCCCACAACGACATCGCAGGTGACCACTACGGCGCCGTCGACGACCACGCGAGAAAGACCGCTGCCGCCCCGCCCTGAACCCCCATTCCGGCGCTAACGCGGCCGACAATTCGACGATCGCCCGGTATTTCGAGCGGGGGCGGGTACCCCTGTGACGTACTAGTCCATGCTGCGCGCCATGCTGGCCCCGGAAAACTGCACCGCAGGCCAGAGGCACCGGCGAACCGGCAAGTTAGGGCAGCCTTTCTCGCGTCGAAAGCCGCGAAGATGTAACTATGAGCAAGCCCAAGGAGCAGGCAACAAGCACGCCGGAATAACCGCGCCGGAATAACTATGCATTGGGGAGACCTTCTGTGACCACGCAGATGCTCATCAGACTGATAGTGGGCATGGGCCTGACGCTGGTCGTGCTCGTATTCGCTGCACGGCGGGTCCTGTGGCTGTACAAGCTGACCATGTCCGGCCAGCCGGTCACCGGGCGCACCGACAGCCTCGGCACCCGGATCTGGACGCAGATCGCCGAGGTGTTCGGGCAACGCCGGCTACTGAAGTGGTCGATACCGGGCCTGGCGCACTTCTTCACCATGTGGGGCTTCTTCATCCTGCTCACGGTCTACATCGAGGCGTACGGGGTGGTGTTCCAGCCGAACTTCCACATCCCGATCATCGGCCGGTGGGACGTGCTGGGCTTCCTGCAGGACTTCTTCGCGCTGGCCGTGCTGGCGGGCATCGTCACGTTCGCGATCATCCGGTTGCGCACCGAGCCGAAGGAATACGGCCGCAAGTCACGGTTCTACGGCTCACACCTGGGCGCTGCCTGGCTCGCCCTGTTCATGATCTTCAACGTCATCTGGACGTACGCCCTTTTCCGCGGGGCGTCGGTCAATACCGGCAACTTCCCGTACGGCAGGGGCGCGTTCTTCTCACATGCCATGGGTGCCCTGCTGCATCCGCTGGGTCACGCCGGCAACGAGATCATCGAGACCATCGCGCTGATGCTGCACATCGCCGTCATGCTGGGCTTCCTGCTGATCGTGTTGCACTCCAAGCATTTGCACATCTTCCTGGCGCCGATCAACGTGGTGTTCAAGCGGCTGCCGGACGGGTTGGGCCCGCTGCTGCCGATGGAGTCGGGCGGCAAGCCGATCGATTTCGAGAATCCCGGCGAGGACGACGTGTTCGGCCGCGGCAAGATCGAAGACTTCACCTGGAAGGGCATGCTCGACTTCGCCACCTGCACCGAGTGCGGGCGCTGCCAGTCGCAATGCCCGGCCTGGAACACCGGCAAGCCCCTTTCGCCCAAGCTCGTTATCATGGACCTGCGCGACCACTGGTTGGCCAAGGCGCCCTACATCCTGGGTCAGAATCCCGAGCCGCTTGAGGGTCTCGACCTCGAGACCACCAAGGAAGAGGGCCACCACGTCCCGGAGTCCGGATTCGGCCGGGTACCTGGACACGGGCCGGAGCAGGCGAGCCGCCCGTTGGTCGGCACTGCCGAACAGGGCGGGGTGATCGACCCCGACGTGCTGTGGTCATGTGTGACCTGTGGGGCCTGCGTCGAGCAGTGCCCGGTGGACATCGAGCACGTCGACCACATCGTCGATATGCGCCGCTACCAAGTGATGATGGAGTCGGAGTTCCCCTCCGAGCTGTCCACGCTGTTCAAGAACCTGGAAACCAAGGGCAACCCGTGGGGGCAGAACGCCGGGGACCGGACCAATTGGATCGACGAGGTCGATTTCGACGTCCCGGTCTACGGCGAAGATGTCGACAGCTTCGACGGCTACGAATACCTGTTCTGGGTGGGCTGTGCGGGCGCCTACGACGACAAAGCGAAGAAAACCACCAAGGCCGTCGCCGAGCTACTCGCCATCGCCGGGGTGAAGTATCTGGTGCTGGGCACCGGCGAAAGCTGCAACGGCGACTCCGCGCGCCGGTCGGGCAACGAGTTCCTGTTCCAGCAGCTGGCCCAGCAGGCCGTCGAGACCCTCGACGGGTTGTTCGAGGCTGTGGAGACCGCCGACCGCAAGATCGTCGTCACCTGTCCGCACTGCTTCAACACCATCGGCCGCGAATACCGGCAGCTGGGCGCCAACTACACCGTGTTACACCACACCCAGCTGCTCAACCGGCTGGTACGCGACAAGAAGCTGGTCCCGGTGACCCCTGTCTCCCAAGACATCACCTATCACGACCCGTGCTACCTGGGCCGGCACAACAAGGTGTACGAAGCGCCGCGGGAGCTGATCGGCGCCGCAGGGGCGAACCTGACCGAGATGCCGCGCCACGCCGAGCGCAGCTTCTGCTGCGGCGCGGGCGGCGCGCGCATGTGGATGGAAGAGCACATCGGCAAGCGGATCAACCACGAACGCGTCGACGAGGCCCTGGCCACCAACGCCGCCACGATCGCAACCGGCTGCCCGTTCTGCCGGGTGATGATCACCGACGGTGTCAACGACCGGCAGGAAGAAGCCGGTCGCAGCGGCGTTGAGGTGCTTGATGTGGCCCAGGTGCTGCTCGGGTCGCTCGACTACGACAAGGCGAAGCTGCCGGCGAAGGGTGCGGCTGCAGAAGAGGCGGCCAAGGCTGCGCCCAAGCCTGCGGCTGCTACTCCGAGCGCACCCGCACAGGCACCCGTCAAGTCCGAGGAGCCCGCACCTCCCAAGGCTCCCGAGCCGGAGAAGGCCACTAAGGCGGTCACCGGTCTGGGTGTCGCCGGCGGCGCCAAGCGGCCCGGCGCCAAGAAAACAGCAGCCCCGGCGGCTGAGGCGCCAGCGGCTGCCGCGCCCGCCGCACCCGTTAAAGGACTCGGCATGGCCGCCGGCGCCAAGCGACCCGGTGCACAGAAAGCAGCACCCGCGGCTAAGGCGGCCGAGGCCCCGGCCCAGCCGGCCCCAGACGCACCGGAAACCACGGAAGCCAAGACTCCCGCGGCTCCCGCCGCGCCCGTCAAGGGACTGGGTATCGCGGCCGGCGCCAAGCGACCCGGCGCCAAGAAAGCACCGCCCGCGGCGAAGGCAACCGAGGCCCCGGCCCAGCCTGCCGAGCAGCGACCGGAAGCGAAACCCGAGCCAGAGCCCAAACCGGAGCTGTCAGACGGTGACGCGGCACCCCCGGCAGTACCCGTTAAAGGGCTGGGCATCGCACGTGGCGCCCGTCCGCCGGGCAAGCGCTGACCACGGGTTTGACGCTGGTCAGCAAATTTCGGTGGACAACAATGGCACCATAGGTGACGTGACTACTCACCAGCTGCCCGTGCACACCCCCGGTCATCACCGGCAGCGGGCCTTCGCGCAGTCGTCCAAACTTCAGGACGTTCTGTACGAAATCCGCGGCCCGGTGCACCAGCATGCCGCGCGGCTGGAAGCCGAAGGGCACCGCATCCTCAAGCTCAATATCGGTAACCCGGCGCCGTTCGGCTTCGAGGCACCCGACGTGATCATGCGCGACATGATCCAGGCGCTGCCGTATGCGCAGGGGTACTCCGACTCGCAGGGCATTTTGTCGGCCCGGCGTGCGGTGGTCACCCGCTACGAGTTGGTCGAGGGCTTCCCTCGATTCGACGTCGACGACGTCTACCTGGGCAACGGGGTCTCCGAGCTGATCACGATGACGCTGCAAGCCCTGCTCGACAACGGCGATCAGGTGTTGATCCCGTCGCCGGACTACCCACTGTGGACGGCGTCGACCTCCCTGGCGGGAGGCACACCCGTGCACTATCTGTGCGACGAGACCCAGGGTTGGCAGCCAGATGTCGCCGACCTGGAGTCAAAGATCACTGAGCGCACCAAAGCGCTGGTCGTGATCAACCCGAACAACCCGACCGGCGCGGTCTACAGCCACGAAGTACTGACCCAGATGGTCGATCTGGCGCGTAAGCATCAGCTGCTGCTACTTGCCGATGAGATCTACGACAAGATCCTCTATGACGACGCCAAGCACATCAACGTTGCCTCGCTGGCGCCCGATATGTTGTGTCTGACCTTCGACGGCCTGTCGAAGGCCTACCGGGTCGCCGGCTACCGGGCCGGCTGGCTGGCGATCACCGGTCCCAAGGACCACGCGGAAAGCTTCATCGAGGGAATCAGCCTGCTGGCGAATATGCGGCTGTGCCCGAACGTCCCGGCGCAGCATGGGATCCAGGTCGCTCTCGGCGGCCACCAGAGCATCGAAGACCTGGTACTTCCCGGCGGTCGGTTGCTCGAGCAGCGCGACGTCGCCTGGACCAAACTCAACGAGATCCCGGGGGTGTCCTGCGTCAAACCGCAGGGCGCGCTGTATGCATTTCCCCGGCTGGACCCCGAGGTCTACGACATCGCCGACGACGAGCAGCTTGTCCTCGACCTGCTGTTGTCGGAGAAGATCCTGGTCACCCAGGGCACCGGCTTCAATTGGCCGGCACCGGATCACCTGCGTATCGTGACGCTGCCGTGGGCCCGTGACCTGGCCGCCGCGATCGACCGGCTGGGCAACTTCCTGACCAGCTACCGGCAGTAAGCAGGTTCCGGCCGCCTCTACCGTGGAGCGGGTGACGCACTCACACTCGCATAGCTTGTCGTCAGGCCCGTCCCCGCTTGGTCCACTGCCCGCCAAGATCGTCGTCGGGCTGCTGGTCGCGATCGGTCTAGCGGTGATCGCCGGTGCGGTGTTGCTATGGCCGAGTCGCCAGCACGTCGATATCCCGATGCCGTTCCAGAACGCGTCCGGTGGTGCCGTGAGAACCGAGCGCGGGCACGTGCTGTCCAGCGGACTGGGCGACTGCGGCAGCCCGTCGACCAGTCAGGTGCTTACCACCAGGCCGCTGCCGGGAACCCCCGGCTCCGGGCGGTGCGTACAAACACTCGTCGCAATCGATTCCGGTCCGAACGCGGGTGCCAACACCCTGTTGGAATTCTCCCCCGGCCCGGGCCAGCCCCAATTCGCGGCGGGAGATCACATCCGGCTCGTCCGCCAGGTCGACGATCAAGGCGCCACCAGCTACGCATTTTATGACTTCGAACGTGGCTGGGCGTTGGTCGGGCTTGCCATCGCGTTCGCGGTGGTGATCGTCGCCGTGGCCCGCTGGCGCGGGTTGCTGGCGCTGTTCGGCATCGTGGTCGCTTTCGTGGTGCTGGTGGTGTTTTTGCTGCCGGCGCTGCGTGACGGCGCACCCGCGGTCCCGGTGGCGCTGGTGGCGTCGGCGGCGATCCTGTACGCGGTGATCTACCTCGCCCATGGGGTCAGTCTGCGGACCAGCGCCGCCCTGCTGGGCACCTTGTCATCGTTGCTGCTGGCCGCAGGATTATCCTGGGCGGCAATCGCTCTGGCTCATCTAACCGGGCTGTCGGACGAACAGAATTCGCAGGTCTCCACGTACCTGGGCAGTGTGTCGATCAGCGGCCTCCTGCTCGCCGGGTTCATCATCGGGTCGCTGGGTGTGCTCAACGATGTGACCGTGACACAGGCGTCGACCGTTTTCGAGCTCGCCCATCTCGGCGGCAAAAGCTCCCGGAAGGCAATTTTCCTGGGCGCAATTCGGGTGGGCCGCGATCACATCGCCAGCACGGTGTACACGCTGGTCCTGGCCTACGCCGGCAGTTCGCTGCCGCTGTTGTTGCTGTTCAGCGTCGCCAACCGCTCGCTAGGCGACGTGCTGATCAGCGAGAGTGTGGCCGTCGAGATCGCCCGTTCGGCGGTGGGTGGCATCGCGTTGGCGTTGTCGGTTCCGTTGACGACGGCGATCGCCGCCGTGCTGGCCAAACCCGCCGAAATCAGCTCCGTTCCAACAGCTCCAGCAGGTAACAGCCATACCCAGACTTGACCAAGGTGCGGGCGCGTCGCTCCATCTGCTCGTCGTCGATCCAGCCCCGCCGCCATGCGATTTCCTCGGGGACGCTGACCTTCAGACCCTGCCGCCGTTCCAGCGTGCGGACATAGTCGCTGGCGTCCAGCAGCGAGTCGAATGTGCCGGTATCCAACCACGCCGTGCCGCGGGCCATCACCTCGACCGACAGTCGGCCCCGGTTGAGATAGATCTGGTTGACCTCGGTGATCTCGTACTCGCCGCGCGCCGATTTCTTTAAGCCCTTGGCGATCTCGATCACGTCGTTGTCGTAGAAATACAAGCCCGGGACCGCGTATTGAGACTTCGGTGTGGCGGGCTTCTCCTCCAGCGAGAGCGCCATGCCGTCGGGCGCCGAATTCAACGACACCATAAGCTGACGGGTTGGCTACCCAATAGGCGAAAATCGCCCCGCCGCTGATGGATTGGAACCGACTCAGGCTGGTCCCCAGTCCCGGACCGTAGAAGATGTTGTCCCCCAGCACCAAAGCCACCGAATCGGTGCCGATGTGCTTTTCGCCGACGACGAAGGCTTGCGCCAGACCGTCGGGTCGCTCCTGCGTCGCGTAGCTGATGTTGATACCGAATTGCGCACCGTCGCCCAGGAGTCGCTGAAAGGCCGCTGCGTCGTGTGGGGTGGTGATCACCAGAATGTCGCGGATTCCGGCCATCATCAGCGTGGACAGCGGATAGTAGACCATCGGTTTGTCGTACACGGGAAGTAACTGCTTGCTGATGCCCACGGTGATCGGATGCAGGCGAGTGCCCGAGCCGCCGGCCAAGATGATCCCGCGCATGAGTAGCTCCTAATGCCTCAATCGACGACGTCGGCCTCGGTGAGTTCGGTAGCTGCCAGCGCCGACGCCAGGTCCTCGTGCCGGAACACCGAGGTGACATGGTCGTGGACCACCCGGAATGCCGACGCAGCGTTCGTGACGGCCCCGGGATTGTCCGGGGTAGTGACCTTCTGTTCGACGACCACGACGCCATCGTGCACATACATCCGGCCAATCTCTGCGGTCCCCTTGACGGAAGCGGCCCACCTGCGTAGCGCCTCGTGGCCCTGTGCGGCTCCGTGCGCGTCGCCGATATCGATGTCGTCACTGGATAAGGCCACCAAGGTCTCGAGGTCCGAGGCGTTGAGGGCGTCGTGCCAAGCCAGCACCGTGGCGATCTCCGATGTGGTCATGGTCAGCAAGTTACCGTGTACGTCCCGACCCGTGGCTAGAACGGCGTGCGGTCCAGCCAGTTTCGCCACACGGTGTCGTCGCCGAACAGCTCGATACCGGTGTCGGCCACCGAGACCCGGCGCGACATGGCCAGCAGTAGCTCGCTGGCGCCGCCCCGCAGCGCCACGGTGCCCTTGCCGTGCTCGTGTGACCAGGTGATCCCGCCCTCGTCAACACCGACCGTCCACTCGCCGGCTTCACCCAGGCCTGGATCGGTGGCATGCAGGTGCAGGGTGTTGCCGTCCTCGAGCGGCAGGCGAGCCCCCTCGCTTCCGGCCTGGATCGCGACCCGCTCGAGCCATTCGGTGATCCCGTCGGCCGCCACCTCGGGTTGGAGCGTGAATTCGCTGCCGATCGCGACGGCCGCGTCGGCCCGGTGCACCGCCACCTCGTGCAACCGGCGCCGGATCCACCAGTTCGCCGGGCGCGGCCCGACAAACGTCCACACCGGTGTTTCCACACCCGTCAGCTCGACGGCGTCGACCAGCCGCTGAGCACCGCCGCGCAACCAGGAGATCGCGTCGGCAGGATCCGGTGGCGGCTTGCCACCTTCGACGGTGCGGGGATCAAGGAAGTGGTTAAGTCGATCGCGCACGATCTGTGCCGCCCAGCGGTCACCACGGCCGACGTGGCGAAACAGTTGCTTGAGGCTCCAGCCCGGGCACGTCGGCACCGGCCTGGACTCGTCGACATTGTTGAAAAGCTCCGCAAAAGCGCGGTTCTCGTCGAGGAATGCGGCAGCATAGTCCACGCGGTCAGGTTACCCGCCGGTCCAGGCTCGATTTATGCACAGTTGGAAGTTTGTCCACAGCTTGGGATTTCGGCGGCGCCGATGTCGGTGTGCGCCGCTAGGAATGCGAAAGTATGTTCGATGTGTCATTGCCCAGTGCCGAGGCGCTTCAGCGCGCCGACGGCGCCACGGTGCTGGCCGCGATCGCCACATGGGCCCAGATCGAGGCGGCGGCAGCGGCGCGCCGGCCTGTGCCGAAAACACCACTTCCCGAACTACTCTAAAAGGCATGCTGGGAGCGCGGCCCGCGCACCGGGAACAGCGAACCGAGGTAGACATCGGCGCCGGCGGTTTGGAGGAGAGTGAGCCGGAGATCGGCGCCGGCAGCCAAGTCGAACGGGGGATCATCACAGCCCGTGCTCGCGCGTGCGCCGTTGTCACAGTAGTGCTGGCGGGTTTCGCCGCTATGCCAGCGGCCGCGGCGCGGCCGTCGGATCCGGGCGTGGTGAATCATGCGGTACTCGACAAGGGGTCCGTGGGCAACATCGTCGGCGCGACCATGGGGTGGGAGGACATGTCGACGATGCCGGTGCAGGATTATTGGGTCGACCTCCCAGTCTGCAATAACTACGCCGATATCGGGGTGCCCGAGGTCTACAACGATCCCGGCCTGGCGTCGTTCAACAGCGCGGTCATGCAGGAGTCGCCCACCGATGAGACCCACTACGTCAAGCAGGCGGTCGGTGTGTTCGCCATTAATGATGCGGCGAATGGGGCGTTCCACCGGATCCTGGACCGTACAGGTGGGTGCTCGGGGCAGACCACCGCGATGCACATTGACAACGGGACGACCCAGGTCTGGTCGTTCACCAACGGTGCGATCACGGGCACCGACGCCGCGTGGAGCAAGCAGGAGGCCGGCAGCGACCGTCGCTGCTTCATCCAAACCCGGCTGCGGGAAAACGTTCTGCTGCAGGCGAAGGTGTGTCAGTCGGGGGACGGCGGTCCTGCGGTGAACGCGCTGGCGGCGGCGATGCAGAACATGCTCGGGCAATAGCTGAACGCAACCACCCACCGCCCCTTCTAAGGCCGCGGCGCGCCGAGCCGGAATACCCGCCAGCCCGCCTGCTGCCAGCGGGCGACATCAAGGCAGTTGCGGCCGTCGACGATAACCCAGGCCCGCACCCGGTCGGCTAAGTCGTCGGGGTCGAGCTCGGTGAACTGCCGCCACTCGGTAAGCACCAGGACTGCATCGGCGCGCTCGCAGGCCTCTTCGACCGAAACGGCATAGTTCAGCGTCGGGAACTGGCGACGCGCGTTTTCCAGGGCTTTCGGGTCGTACACGTTGACCGCAGCACCGTTGAGCTGCAGCTGGCCCGCGACGTTGAGCGCGGGCGAGTCGCGCACATCGTCGGATTCGGGTTTGAACGCCGCGCCCAGCACGGCGATGTTGGCGCCCAGCAGCGAGCCACCGCACGCAGTGGTGGCCAGTTCGACCATCCGGGTGCGCCGACGCATGTTGATGCTGTCCACCTCGCGAAGGAAGGTCAGTGCCTGGTTGGCTCCCAGCTCGCCGGCACGGGCCATGAACGCACGGATGTCCTTGGGCAGACAACCACCGCCGAAACCCAAACCCGCGTTGAGACATTGACGTCCGATCCGCGGGTCGTATCCGAGCGCGTCGGCCAGCACGCTGACGTCGGCGCCCGCCGCCTCGCAGACCTCGGAGACTGCGTTGATGAACGAAATCTTGGTCGCCAGAAAGGCATTGGCCGAAACTTTGACCAACTCCGCGGTCTGCAGGTCGGTTACCAGGAACGGCACGCCGGCGTCGAGCAGTCGTGCATAAAGCTCACGCACAACCGCCTCGGCGCGCACCGAATCATGTTGTACGCCAAGCACAATGCGGTCTGGTTCCAGGGTGTCATGCACCGCGTAACCTTCACGCAGGAACTCCGGATTCCAGGCAATTTCGACGTCGACTCCCGGGGGTGCCAGCGCAGCGGCCCTTTGGCCCAATTCGGCTGCCGTGCCCACTGGGACTGTCGACTTGCCGACGAGTACCGACGCCCTGGTCAGCCGCGGCACCAGCCGATCGATGACCGCATGGACATGGCACAAGTCCGCGCCGTATTCGCCCTTCTTCTGCGGGGTGCCAACCCCTAGGAAATGCACGTCGGCGAACTCGGCCGCCATGTCGTAGTCGGTGGTGAACCGCAGCCGCCCCGCAGCCAGATTGTCGGTCAGCAGCTTCCGCAGGCCGGGCTCATAAAAGGGAATGTCGCCCCCTGCGAGCTTGGCGACTTTACCTGGATCGATATCGACCCCGACGACGTCGTGTCCCAGTTCCGCCATCCCGACTGCGTGGGTGGCACCCAGATAACCAGTGCCAAAGACGGTGCATCGCATACAACCGGTGTAGGTCGCCGCGATGAGCTAACTGCATCGCACCGCTAAGCGGCAGGCAAACGGCAGATGACAGATGGCACCAGACAGCTAGGCGTACTACAGCCTGGGGATACCCGGGATCCCGATCCCACCGTGACCGCCACCGAACCCGCCGCCGCCGTGAGGGCCACCCGGGAACCCGCCGCCGTCGTGGCCCCCGCCACCGGGCCCGAACGGCCCGCCTGGCGCCGGCCCACCAATGACCGGGGGTAGTGGTAGCGGAATCGGCACTGGAACGGGTGCCACTGGTGGCGGAGCGGGAGCGGGGGCCGGAGCCTCTGGGACAGGGGCCGGAGCCGGAGCCTCAGGAATCGGAGCAGGAGCCGCCGGAACAGGAGCAGGGGCCGGAGCAGGAGCCGCGGGCGCCGGAGCAGGAGCCGCGGGCGCCGGAGCAGGAGCCGCGGGCGCCGGAGCAGGAGCCGCGGGTGCCGGAGCAGGCTGGGTGGGAGCGACGACGTTGTGGCCGGGATCGGGCCGTACACCGGCGGTTGGCCGGATGGCGATCGCTAGTGAAACGACCAGCGCCGCCACACCGACGATGAAGATCCCCGCCAACGCGCTCCCAACCAACCTGAACGACCTGCGCTCGCCGTGGCTTGCGTCGACGAGCCTGGTCGCGGCGGTTTGCACGCCGGTATAGGCGTCGGCCAAGTCGTCCGGGACAGCGCTGTAGGCCAGAGCGCCGTCGGCGGAATCGGCGGGAACGTCGAAGTAGCCGGGGGCGATTGCGAACGGGTCTATGGCACCGGTGCCGGGATCCTGCGCGTAGGCCCGCGCCGCGGTGGATGACGAGAACAGCGGAGCATGCGCCGACGCCAGCGCGGCTCCCCGGGCCAGCGCAGTGTCCGGCTCCTCGGGCGCGGTCAACGGAAGCGTGGTTGCCGCCTCCAGCGCCGGCTTGATCATCGGGATGTCGATGCCGGAGCCGACGACGAACACGGCGTCGGGGCGCGTCGCTAACGCCTCGGCACCAGAGACCATCGTGGCCAGCTGGGCCACCGCCGCCCCATCGTCTTCGGGTAGGGCCTGGCGATGAACTTCGGCGATCGACCCGTCCGCGCTGTTGACGACCGCCAGGGTCGCGGTGTCGGGCTCGATGTACAGCAGCGCGGTTTGGGCATAGTTGGTATGGTTGCCCACCGCTTGAGCAAGTGCGGCCGCGGCCAGAAAGGCCGAGACCAACATCACGTTCTCGATCTTGTGGGCGGCCAGCGCATCACGCAGAGCTGCCGCCTCGATGGGGTCCGTAAAGGTGACTCCGGTCGAGGTCAGCTGGTAGCCACCCTCGACTGCGCCCTCCCGGGTCCCCAGGATCGCCGAGACTACCTGGTCGGCTGCATTGACCGTTGCCGCGTCGTCGTCAGCGGCCACATCGAAATTGTCTTCGTCAACGGTGGCGCCATCACCATTCTCACCTTCGACCAGCACCATCCGGACTGCCGTCGGCGCCATCGATACGCCAAGTACGGTGTCCAAAGCTCCTCCATAGTCGTTTGCTAGGTAGTGGCTCCGGGGATGTCGTCATCGTAAGTTACAGCGACGGCAATACGCCGTTAATCCCCACCCTGTATTCCCCTAGTCTCCCCATTTTATGCGCGTTCTGCCCGACCGGGACTGGGCGGCATCACGGCCAGGGGACCTGGACGCCATAATCCCCCAAATGGCGGCGCAGCCAGCCACCGCCGCCGTGATCGTCACCTCTGGGGCGCAACGGCGGCCCCTGCTGGGGAGTATCCAAGGTCGGCCCCGGTCTCGGGACAACCGGTGCGGGTGCCTCCGGCGGTGCCGCGGATTCCGGGACCGGCACTGCCGTTGGCGGGGGCGGGGCAGGCACCTCGGCTTTCGGGGGCGGCGCCTGAGTCGCCGGGGCGACAACGTTTTTGCTGATGCTGGGCCGCTGTTCCGCGTGCGGCCGGATACCGAGGGCAAGCGCGAGCGCCAGCGCCACCACCCCACCGACGAAGATTGCCATCGCACTGCTGGCCGCCAACAATGACTTTCGGCTGCGCCGCCTGCCCAGATCGGCGGCGATTCGGCGGTCGACGCCGGTTGCTAGGCCGGTTTCGTTGTCCGTTTCGGCACTGTAGGCGAGCCCGGGCGCAGCGGCTGCCAGGTCCTGCACGTAAGGCATTGCGATCGTGGGCGGCGCTCCCAACTGCGCATTCGCCGAGGCGAGCGCGGCTCCCCGCGCCAACGCCATCTCAGGTTCCTCAGGTGCGCTTACCGAGAGCGAAGTCGCCGCCTCCAATGCCGGCTTGATCAACGGGATGTCTACGCCAGAGCCGACCAGGAACACCCCGTCCGGCCGACCTTTCATCGATTCAGCACTCGAGACCATCGCGGCCAGCTCTGCCAGCGCCGCGTCGTCGCCTTCGGGCAGGGGCTGCCGATGCACGTCGGCGACCGATCCGTCGGCGGTGTCGACAACGGCCAGCGTCGCGGTGGTCGGCTCGATGAACAGCAGCGCGGTACGGGCGCAATTGGTCGCGCTGCCGACCGCCTGAGCCAGCGCGGTCGCGGCCGTAAACGCCGAGACCAGCATGACGTTCTCGATCTTGTGTGCTGCCAGGGCATTACGCAGGGCGGCCGCCTCGACCTGATCAGTCCAGGTCACTCCGCTCGAACGCAGCTGATAGCCGCCCTCAGCCGCACTTTGCCGAGTCGCGAGAATGGCCGCGATCACTTGATCTGCCGCAGCGACGGCCGTCGCCTCACCGGCGACGTCGAAGTCATCCTGATCGACGGTGACTCCGCCGGCGCCTTCACCTTCTACCAGCACCATGCGGACTGTCTCAGGTGCCATAGACACACCTAGTACGATGTCCACCGCTCCCCCAAGTTCGCCTAATCGGTTTGCTGTGCTGCGCGGAACAGCTTGATTTGCCACCACATCGCGGTGCGTTGTGATTTCAGAATTAGCTGGCCTTTGTAGAGGGATCCACCCCGAATCAGACCCTAGTCCGCCACCCTAGCCCGCCGGGCCGGACACGCCCGCGTTTGCGAAATCGCTACCTGTGCCCGAAGCCACCGAATCCGTGCCCAAAGCCACCAAACCCGTGCCCAAAGCCACCAAACCCGTGCCCACCGAATCCGTGCCCGCCCCCAAAGCCACCATGGCCGCCGCCGAAGGGCCCGCCGCCGAAGGGACCATGCCCGCCGCCAAAGCCACCATGCCCGCCGCCGAAGGGCCCACGGGGGCCCGGTCCGCCGCCGAAGGGCCCGCGGCCACCGCCCACCGGAGGTTGGACAACCGGCACGCGGGGCACGAGCACAGGCGGCGGAACCAGGGGAACCGGCGGAGCCGCGGGAGCCGGAGCTATGGCTGGCGGGTTCATGGGATGGGGCACCGCCACCGGCGTAGGTGCATCGATTTTCGGCTTCGCCTGAGGTGGTGGTGCGGGCGCAGGCTGCGTTGGGACGATGATGTTTTCGTTGGGGCTGGGCCGCAAAGCCACTGTCGGGCGGATACTTATCGCCAGCGCGATCTCAAGCGCCACAACCGCAGCGATGAAGATCACCGCTAGCGTGCTACCCACCAGCAGGACAGACTTGCGCCGCTGCGCGCTCTCGTCCAGACCGATTACGGTTTGGGCGTCGGCCTCCTCGTCCGGCACGGCGCTGTAGGCGACATTGGCCCTGCCTTTCTTGGCATCGGCGGGAACCTCTGGAACGGCCCGGTATTCGGGCAGGTATCCGGGCAGTAATCCGGGAAACTGGCCGGCGAGCGCTAACGGGTCCACCTCGCCGGTGCCGGGGTCCAGCGCGTAAGCCAGCGCGGCCGTGGACGACGCGAACAACGGCGCATTCGCCGACGCCAGCGCCGCACCCCGGGCCAGGGCCATGTCCGGCTCGTCAGGTACGGACAATTCAAGCGAAGTCGCGGCCTCCAACGCCGGCTTGATCAGCGGGATATCGACGCCAGAACCAACGACGAACACACCCTCCGGGCGGGCTTCCAGCGCTTCAGCACCGGAGACCATCGCGGCCAGCTCGGCCACCGCCTGGTCCTCGTCGTCAGCAAGGACCTTCCGGCGCACGTCGGAGATCGATCCGTCAGCGGTCTTGACCACAGCCAGGGTCGCGGTGTACGGCTCAACGAAGAGCAGCGCGGTGTGCGCATAGTTGGTGGCGTCGCCGACAGCCTGAGTCAGTGCGGCCGCGGCCATAAAGGCCGAGACCAGCATGACGTTCTCGATCTTGTGGGCAATCAGCGCGTCGCGCAGCATCGCGGCCTCGACGTGATCGGTCCAGGTCACTCCGCTCGATAGCAGCTGATAGCCGCCTTCTGCAGCGCTCTCTCGAGTGCCCAAGATGGCTGAGACCACCTGAGTGGGTGCAGTGGAAGGCGACGCGTCCCCGACGACGTCGAAGTTGTCCTGGTCGACAGTGACCCCGTCGGCGTTTTCACCTTCGACCAGCACCATGCGCACCTTCGTTGGCGCCATCGAGACGCCAAGCACGATGCCCACCACCGCTCTATCTTCCCCTTGGTAGTTTGCTACGCCGCCAGATAATCGCACGGACAGCACGGCTCTCTAGCTAGTAACCACGGATTCTGTTGCCACAGCGGGCGCACGGGCTTCTACGATCCGGGATTAGCTGGGCTTTATGGAGTTCTAGCAGGAACGGGTCGGCGCGAATACTCGACCAGCCCCGATACTTCGACCTTACCCGCATTGCGCCGAGGGTGGTAAGCACCGGTCGCTATGCGTTAACCGTGTTGCAACACTGAGCGGCATTCAGCCGGCAGCCGACGGCTACCTGCGCCCGCCGCCACCGCCGCCACCGTGGCCGCCGCCAAAACCGCCGCCGCCGAAGCCGCCGCCACCGCCGAAGCCGCCGCCACCGCCGAAGCCGCCAAAGGGCCCGCCGCCGTGGCCGCCCCCGCCGAAGGGCCCGCCGCCGAAGGGCCCGCCGCCGAAGGGCCCGCCGCCACTGGGACCACCGCCGCCGAACGGCCCGCCGCCGTGGCCGCCCCCGCCGCCGTGGCCGCCCCCGCCGAAGGGGCCGCCACCACCGAAGGGGCCGCCACCGCCGAAGGGGCCGCCACCGCCGAAGGGGCCGCCACCGCCGAACGGGCCACCACCGCCGAACGGCCCAGGACCAGCGGGCTCACCGCCACCACCGGGGCCTGCGCCGGGGACGTGGATGGGCCCACCGCCGCCGCCCGGGCCTGCGCCGGGCTCTGGAACGTGCCCGCCGCCGAGGCCGCCCGGGCCTGCGCCGGGCTCTGGAACGTGCCCACCGCCCTGGCCGCCAGGGCCGCTCGGCTTGGGTGACGGGCCTTGCCCCGGAGGAGCCTGGTGGGGTGGCGACTGCGGAACCGTGCCACTGCCTTGCGGCTGCGGGACGTGGACTGGGGGTTGGGTCACCATATAGTGCGGTGGCGACAGGTGCGGCGGGGCCTGGACTACCGGTGGGCGTACTACCGGGTCGGGAACCGGCAGGTGGACCGGTGGCACGGGAACCGGCACCACCGGAGGGGCCACAACTGGAACTGGCACCACCGGAGCCACCGGAGCTGGAGCGGGAAGCGGAGCTGCCGGCAGCGGTGCGGCTGGTCGCGGGTTCAACGGCTTGGGCGCCGCCACCGGCGTCGGCACGCTGATTTTCGGCTTCGGGGCAGATGCCTCAACCGGAGCGGGCGCGGGGGCCTGTTGCGTTGGGACGATGAGGTTTTGGCCGGGGGTGGGCTGCAATGCGACCGTCGTGCGGATGCCGATCGCGAGTGCGATCTCCAGCGCCACCACCGCGCTAATGCCGGCCACCGCCAACCCGCTACCGATCAACAGGACCGGCCGGCGACGCGGTTGGCCTTCGTCCGGATCGACGAGGTCGGAGGCGTCTATCACGACGGTCGGGGCATTGGCGTCCTCGTCCGGCACAGCGCTGTAGGCCCAGCCGTCGTCGCCGAGCTCAGCCCCGAACGGAACACCGGAAACACTGAGGTACTCGGGCAGGGCGTACCCGTCGACCGCGCCGGTGCCGGGGTCTTGGGCATAGGCCAGCGCAGCGGTCGACGAGGCGAACAACGGCGCGTTCGCCGACGCGAGGGCCGCACCGCGGGCCAGCGCCGTCTCGGGCTCCTCCGGCGCGCTCACATCAAGCCAGGTCGCCGACTCCAGCGCCGGCTTGATCGGGGCAATGTCGACGCCCGAGCCGACCAAAAACAGGCCGCCCGGAGCTGATTCCCGCTCCTCCAGCCCGGCGACCATCCCGACGAGTTGTGCAGTGGCCTCGTCGTAGGACTCCGCATAGATCTGTTCCTTGTAGACATCGGCAATGGAACCGTCGCAGGTCTCGACGACAGCCAACGTCGCGGTGTCGGGCTCCACGAAAAGCACCGCGGTGCGCTCGTAACCCATTGCCCCGCCGACGGATTGAGCCAGTGCTGTCGCGGCCAGAAACGCCGAGACCAACATGACGTTCTCGAGTTTGTGGGCGGTTAGCGCGTCGCGCAGCGCGGCGGCTTCGAGTCGGTCGGTCCACGTCACCCCGACGGACGACAGCTCGAGGCCGGCTTCGGCCGCGCCCTCGCGGGTACCCAGGATGGCGGCGATTACTCGATCGGGTGCGCTCGCAGTGGCCGAGTCGTCGGCAGCAGTGACGTCAAACTCGTCCTCTTCGACCGTGGCGCCGTCGGCGTTTTCGCCTTCCAACAGAACCATCTGGATCGACGCCGGTGCCATCGACACCCCGAGCACGATATCCAATACCGACCCCTCCCGAGGTTTTGGCAGCCAGACATGGTCTGGGCGGAGGAGAAACCACGCGGACCGCCTACTCAATAATCGCGTACGAAGCTGTGTGGCGGCCCTGCCGAAGCTAGGTAGATCTTATGAAATTTTGGTAGGAGCGTGACGGCGTGGGTCCCCGCTGACCCTGGTACTTCGACCCTACCCGCGAACTGCCGTAAGGGTGTTCAGCCGGGCTGGTCAGCCGCAAAATGCACAGCTGACCGATCTTCATGCCCGGCCACAGCGTGATCGGCAGATTGGCGACGTTGGACAGCTCGAGCGTGATGTGACCGCTGAAGCCGGGATCGATGAAGCCGGCGGTCGAGTGCGTCAGCAGGCCCAGGCGGCCCAGAGACGACTTGCCTTCCAAACGTCCCGCCAGGTCGTCGGGCAGGGTGAAGAGTTCCAGCGTCGAGCCGAGCACGAACTCACCCGGGTGCAGCACGAACGGCTCTCCGTCAACGGGTTCCACCAGGCTCGTCAGCTCGTCCTGCTGCTGCGCGGGGTCGATGTGGGTGTAGCGGGTGTTGTTGAACACCCGGAACAGGGAGTCGAGGCGAACGTCGATGCTGGACGGCTGCACCAGGGTGTCGTCGAACGGGTCGATGCCCAACCGCCCGGCGGTGATTTCGGCCCTGAGGTCACGATCGGAGAGCAGCACCCGACGAGCCTATCTGGCAGTGGACGGGATGCTGGCTCAGCGGAGGTAGATTTCCCGACCCGTGGGGTATCCGCCGCCGGTGGTGGTGACGTGGACGTGGTCATAGTGGCCGACCCTCGCCGGTTGCGCGCCATTGGGCGTGTAGTAAACGCCACGCCAAATCGCATCCTGCATCCCGAAGCGAGTCGCGTTCTCCAGCACGAACGCGACGATCTGGTTCCCCAGGGCTATGCCATCGGCGGTGTCGGGGTTGGGAATCATCACGTCGATCGCCAAACCGAGGGGATGCCATGGCAGCGGATCCGGTCGAACGCCACCTATTTCGTGAATCTGGGGGAAAGCCGCACTGATGGCGCGAGCCGTCAAGATGGTTCTGACCTGTAGACCCTGCTCCGGCGCGACCCCAACGGGCAAAAAGCGGTTGTTGACCCGCAATCTCGAGGCCCGGACGAGCTGGCCTTGGGCGAGACCCGTACCTGTCGCGCTAACGGACCTATCCGCGATCGGTCCTGCGGCCACGATCTCCAGGCAGCACGGCGCAACGTCGCCGACAACCGGCTTAGCGTCGTCGCGGGCGGCGAGTGGATGGACATCTCCCGCCACCGCGAAGAACACGGCGGCCGGGGCGAGGACCGCTGCCAGGACTACTGACGGCTTTCGTCGGTCCCTGGGTAATTCATGCCGACCCACGGAAAGCACATTACGACAAGATAACGAAAGAATAAATATCCCGCTTTCAAGACCGAGGGCGTGGAAGTTCTTTCGGCCCGTCTACGAGGGCGGACGGGTTAATTGGGCCCCGCCAGAAAAGCTCCTAAGCTGATAGCGGCGTTCGATTCCCGCGCTCGAATGACTTTGCGTATCTCTGCCTACCGCGCGGCTGCGATTTCGGCCCTGGGTCGCGATCGGAGAGCAGCAGCCGACGAGCCTGTCTGCTGGCGCGGCGGGGGATGCTAGCCTTCTCAGGCAACCGCGCCGATGTAGTTCAATGGCAGAACATCAGCTTCCCAAGCTGAA
>CAVYAU010000036.1:0-30920 GCA_963766535.1 uncultured Actinomycetota bacterium
GGAGCTGCCGGGAATCGAACCCGGGTCCTACGGCATTCCCTCAAGGCTTCTCCGTGCGCAGTTCGCTATGCCTCTACTCGGATCTCCCGGTCACGCGAACTAGCCAGGATGACGATCCCAGTCGCTGTGAGTGTCCCGATGAGTCCCGCGACCGAACTCATCGGTGGATCCCTCTAGCTGATGCCAGGGTCCGGGCCGAGGGCGTTCCCGGTCTGACAGACTAGCTGTCGCTTAGGCAGCGAGAGCGTAGTCGCGCTGATGTGAATCGGCGCTTATATGGTTGCAGCGACGCTTACGGTGGTCTCTTGCCTGCACCGGCACGCTTCCCTTGATTCGATGCGCGAAGTCGAAACCTTTCAGCCCCTGCTTGGTCTTCGCATCCCCGCCGATTTTCGGCAGGACAATCCATGGTACGCCGTTATCAACCAGCGGCAACGGAATTATCTTCCGGCGCTGGCCGGGCTGCGGTCAGATCACGAAGTTCAGATGCTCGACGATCCGGCGGCCACGTCTTTGTCGCCGCCGAGTTCGACGTCCTGCGCGCGTGCGGCGCACATGGGGCGCCCGCCGGCCAGCCTGGTGAACTGCAGGCCGTCCAGCCGGATCGTCGCCGTCGGTTCTTGGCCGCCGAAGTCGTCGACCACCTGAGCCCGACCGTCGACGCTGACGCGGATGCTGCGGGCCAGCGGACCGGTCAGGTCGAACTGGACGCGCGAACCGTCGGGCGCTTTGGCGAGCTTGCCGACGACGAAACCCATGGTGGCCGCGATCTCGTCGAGGGACAGCTGCGACGCGGGCCCGCGAGCTCGTCGTCGGACGACGGCCGCGGCAACGCCTCGCGGATGTCTTGCTCGTGCATCCAGCAGTCGAAGACCCGTATCCGCATGAATCGCCCGTAGCTGTCCGGGCCCGCCGGCGTCGGCGTCACTGCGTTCCAGTCGTCGTCGGACAAGCTCGCAGGACCTTGCGGCGATCGTTGGTCATCGCGCGGAACCGCTCGAGGACGCTGGTGCCGGATTCCGCGCTGAGATGGCGAACCCAGCACTCGTTCATCACTCCGATGTCGTTGCGCACATGGTCGAGCGCCGAGACGTCGATATCCGGTTGGGGGGCGGCGATGCCCGCCAGGAATGACTCGGTGCCGATGATGTGCGATACCAGAGCCTTGCACGTCCCAGCCGGGCAGCGGAGTCGCCGCCTGCCATTGCGTCTCGGGCAGCCCGTCTAGCAGCGCATCGATGGCGTCCCACACCGCAAAGAGACCAGACAGCACCTCGGACTTGTCGAGCTCGGTGATGGGACGATCGGCCATGGTCGGATAGTAGGCCGCTCATCTCCCAAAGAAGAGGTCGCCCCGGACGAGAAGACAGTTAGTTTGCGGCGATCATCGCCACGGATCTCATGGCCATCACCATGCCGATCCCCTGCCAGCGGGTCACCCGCTCGCGCAACACGACCATCGCCAGCACGACCGTCGCCGCCGGATACAGCGAGATCAAGATGCTGGCCAACGAGAGAAACCACGACTGCAGCGCCAGCAGCATGGTGACGTTGGCGCAGATGTCCAGCAGGGCTACGGCCAGTGCCAGCTTCAACGGCTTCCCGCGCGGCAGCCGCAGGTTTTTGCTCGTCGCGGCCAGAATGAACACCACCGCGGTGGCTGACAGCCGGGCAAAAAATAGCGGCCACATCCGGCATTCCTGTGGCGCCTGATGAAGGAACACCAGGTCCATCCCGAAGGCGACCCCGGACACTACCGTGAGCCAGGCCACCTTCGGGGTGAACCGATACGGCGTGGCACTCTGGTCAGTGGCCTCACGGCTGACGAGCATCACCGCGACCAGCGCCAGTACGACGCCCACCGAGGCGCTTTGGCCCGGCCGCTCCCCTAGGAGTACACCGACCGCCACGGGCACGGCGGCATTGAGGACGGCCGCCAGCGGTGAAACCACCGAGATCGGACCGGAGCCCAGCGCCGCGAAGAATGCCCACATACCGAGCGCCTGGCTGATGCCGTACAGGCAACCCCAAACGACCGCGCCGGACTGTATCGGCCCGCCGGTGGTGACGGCCAACACACCCAGCAGCACGGTCTCGAGCGGGTAGGCCGCCAGGATTACCCGCAGCGCGGCCACGCGGCGAGCGGCTACACCGCCCACGAAATCGCTGACGCCGTAGGTAACGGCCGACAGCTGGGCGTATGCTGCGCCGATCAGTTCATGCCCTTGGCTCGGCGACCCAGCTCACGGACCACTTCACGCTGGGCGTCGCGGCGGGCCATGTCCTGGCGCTTGTCGTACGCTCGCTTGCCGCGCGCCAGCGCGAGCTCGACCTTGACCTTGCCCTCGGAGAAATACAACGACAACGGCACCAGGGCGAGGTTGCCATCGCGGATCTTGCCGATCAGGGTGTCGATCTGGCGGCGGTGCAACAATAGCTTGCGTTTGCGGCGGGGATCATGGTTGGTCCAGCTACCATGCTGATACTCCGGGATGTGCATGTTGCGCAGCCATACTTCGCCGTCATCGACGGTTGCGAACGCATCGGCCAACGAGGCATGCCCCTCCCGCAAGCTCTTGACTTCGGTGCCCGAGTAAAGCCACTCCTGCCTCGAACAGCTCGATGATCGAATAGTTGTGCCGCGCTTTGCGATTGGTGGCGATGATCTGTTTGCTGCCACGCTTGCCGCCCACCGCCTTGGCCCGGCCGGAGTTGTTGGCCACAGCTACTGCCGTACGTATAGGCGCAACGTCGCGTAGGCCGTCAACCCGGCCATCGACACGCCGAGCAGAAACAGCCATGGGGAGACGTAAAGGATGTCGGCGTAGTCGACCCGGGCGATCAGGTTGGCTTGGTAGAACTGGTTCAGCGCGTTGCCCAGAAACGATGCCCGCACCAAGATCAAGCCGACGATCGCGATGGCCACACCGACAGTCGCGGCGACCATCGCCTCCACCAAGAAGGGCAGCTGGGTATACCAGCGGCTGGCTCCGACCAGTCGCATGATCCCGATCTCCGTGCTCCGCGTATACGCCGCGACTTGGACCATGTTGGCAATCAGCAGGATCGCCCCGATGGCCTGGACCAGGGCGACGGCGAACGCGACATTGCTCAAGCCATCCAGGACCGCGAACAGCCGGTCGATCAGATCCTTCTGGTTGAGCACGGAAAGCACCCCGGGCTGGCCCTGCATCGCAGAGTCGAAGTCCTTGTGCTGCTCGGGGTTATTCAGCTTGACGATGAACGATGCGGGGAAGGAATCCTTGCCGGCAACGTCCTTGTACTGCGGGAACTTCCGGATGGCGTCCTCGTAGGCGTCCTGGCGGTTGAGGAACCGCACCGATTTGACGTCTTCGCGTCCTTCGATCTTTTCCCGCAGCGCCTTACACGGGTTGGCGTTGCAGGCCGGATCGTTGGCGGAGACGTCCTCGGTGAGGAAGACCTGCGTCTCGACGCGGTCGAGGTAGATGCTGCGGGAGTTGTCGGCCAACCGAACCACCAGCAGACCGCCGCCGAACAGACCGATCGAGATCGCGGTCGTCAGGATCATCGCGACCGTCATGGTGACATTGCGACGAAGGCCGGTCAGGACTTCGTTGATTAGGAAGCCGAAGCGCACTTAGCGATCCATCCCGTAGATGCCACGCTGTTCGTCGCGTACCAGCCTGCCCAGAGACAGCTCGACGACCCGCTGCCGCATCGAGTCGACGATGTGGTGGTCGTGCGTTGCCATCAGCACGGTCGTCCCGGTGCGGTTGATCCGCTCCAACAAATCCATGATGTCCTTACTGGTGTCTGGGTCGAGGTTGCCAGTGGGCTCGTCGGCCAGCAGTACCAGGGGCCGGTTGACAAATGCGCGGGCGATCGCAACGCGTTGCTGCTCGCCGCCCGACAGCTCGTGCGGCAGCCGGTTGGCTTTGCCGGACAGGCCGACCGTCTCCAATACGTCGGGCACCACTCGGTTGATCGCGTCGGTGCGTTTGCCGATGACTTCCAGCGCAAAGGCGACATTCTCGTACACCGTCTTTTGCTGCAGCAGCCGAAAGTCCTGGAATACGCAGCCGATCACCTGACGCAGCCGCGGTACGTGGCGACCAGGCAGTTTGTTGACGTGGAATTTCGACACCTGGACGTCACCGGTCGTCGGCGTTTCCGCGCCCAGCAGCAGCCGCATGAATGTCGACTTGCCCGAACCCGACGGGCCGATCAAAAAGACGAATTCACCCTTGTCGATTTTGACGTTGATGTCGTCCAACGCCGGACGCGCCGACGCTTTGTACTTCTTGCTGACATGGTCCAGGGTGATCATCACGGCACGCCAGTGTAGCGGTGAATTTCGCTGGCAGGCGAAGTCAACTGGCGGATGGCGGCGAAGTGGGCGCCGGACCGGGCCCCGGCTGCGGTAGCTGCGACGGTGGTGTCGTCGGGCTTGTGCTCGGCGGGCAGAAGGGCGGCGGCAGCAGACATGGCGGCGTCGGCAGCACGAACGGCGGCGGGTTGGTCGTGGTTGCGGGCGGCGGCACAGTGGTGGTCGGGGTCGGCGGCTCTGTGCTGGTCGGGGTCGGCGTGACCGTGACGGTGGCCGGTGGCTGCTGCACTCTGCTACGCGGCACCCAGGTGTAGTTGGGGTCAGGCACGAAGCCCGGCGGCACCACCTGGGTGGCCGGCGGACCGCCATGAGCCGGCTCTTGCGGACGATAGGCGCTGTAGACCCACCACACGGCCAGGAACGCCACGATCAATACCAGGGTCGAGGTGCGCATCCGTCCGCCGAACATGTAGCTCGGCCAGCGTCGTTTCTCATCGGCGCTGCGCTTCTCGAGGACATTCAGCGTGACCTTCACCGCTGCCGCACCGAATCGTCGGTTTTTTCGTGCGTTTCCTCAGCGGCCTGAGCCGCAGGGACGGCGGGATCGTCAACAAGGCCCACCGTCGCGTCGGCCGCAGTCACGATGCCGGCGCGGGCGAGTGCCCGGATGACCAGCACCCGCAGCTGACGGCCCGCTTCGAACTGCTTGCCCGGCAGCGTGCGGGCCACCACACGCAGCGTGACGGTGTCGACTTCGATGCGTTCCACCCCCATCACGGTGGGTGCATCCAACAGCAATTCACCCAGCAACGGGTTGTCGAGCGCGCGCTCGCACTCCTGGTGCAAGACCTCGTTCACCCGGTTCAGGTCGGCGTTGGTCGAGACCGGAATGTCCACCACCGCGCGTGCCCAGTCCTTGGATAGGTTGACCGTTTTGACGATCTGGCCGTTGGGAACGGTGAACACCTCGCCATCCGAGGAGCGCAGTCTGGTCACCCGCAACGTCACGTTCTCGACGGTGCCACGCGCCTCGGCCGAGACCCCGCTGACGGTCAACGCGACCAGATCACCAAAGCCGTACTGTTTCTCGACGATGATGAAGAATCCCGAGAGCAGGTCCTTGACCAGCTGCTGAGCGCCGAAGCCCAGCGCCGCACCCAGCACGGCGGCCGGCGCGATCAGCCCGCCCACGGAAAACTGCAGAACTTCGCTGATCTGAAGGATGACCCAGATAGCGATGATGACGATAGACACCCACTGGATCACCGACGCCACGGCCTGGCGGTGCTTGGTTGCCTCTGAGCGCACCAAGGCATCGCTTTCGGCAAAGCCCTCGTCGAGCTGCCGGGTCACTTGTTGCGCCACCCAGGTGACGAAGCGGACCGCCAGCACCGCCGCAATCAGCAGCATGACGATCCGCAGACCCCGGGTGATGATCCATTCGCCGATCTCGCCGCGCCAAAAGTCGTGCCAACGCTGCGTCATCGACATAGCGAGAACAGTTTTGTCAGTCGTCATCTCGTCGGTTGCGCCACCGGATCCCGGCTTCCAGGAATCTGTCGATGTCTCCGTCCAGAACGGCCGCCGGATTGCCGACCTCGTACTCGGTTCGCAGATCCTTGACCATCTGATACGGGTGTAGTACGTAGGAGCGCATTTGGTTGCCCCAGGAGCTGCCGCCCTCACCTTTCAGCGCGTCCAGCTCAGCGCGCTCTTCTGAACGCTTGCGCTCCAACAACTTTGCTTGGAGCACTCGCATTGCCGAAACTTTGTTCTGCAGTTGGGACTTCTCGTTCTGGCAAGTCACGACGATACCTGTTGGGATGTGGGTTAAACGGACCGCGGAGTCGGTGGTGTTCACCGACTGGCCGCCTGGCCCGCTGGAACGGTAGACGTCAACGCGCACATCGCCTTCCGGGATGTCGATGTGATCGGTGGTCTCCACCACCGGAAGCACCTCGACTTCGGCGAACGACGTCTGACGCCGGTTCTGGTTGTCGAACGGGCTGATCCGGACCAGCCGATGGGTGCCCTGTTCGACGGACAACGTGCCGTAGGCGAACGGCGCGTGCACGGCGAAGGTGGCGCTTTTGATCCCGGCCTCTTCGGCATAGGAGGTGTCGAACACTTCGACGTTGTATTTGTGCTTTTCGGCCCATCGGATATACATCCGCATCAGCATCTCGGCCCAGTCGGCGGCGTCCACCCCGCCAGCACCGGAACGGATGGTGACCAGCGCCTCGCGCTCGTCGTACTCGCCCGACAGCAGGGTGCGCACCTCGGTGGCTTCGATGTCGGCGCGCAGCGCCTTCAGCTCGGCGTCAGCCTCGGCGAGGGCGTCTGCGGCGCCCTCTTCCTCCTCGGCCGCGAGCTCGTAGAGCACCGGCAGGTCGTCAAGGCGCCGCCGCAACTCCTCGATCCGGCGCAGCTCCCCCTGAGTGTGGGATAACTCACTCGTGACTTTCTGCGCGCGGGCCTGGTCGTCCCACAGTTTGGGATCGGACGCCTCATGCTCGAGTTTGTCGATGCGGCTGCGCAGACCGTCCACATCGAGCACCCGCTCCACCGTGGTCAGGCTGGAGTCGAGGGCGGCGATGTCGGCTTGACGGTCGGGTTCCACAGCCGACAACGTTACCGGCGTCGCTGCCTGCGTCGAGTGTTCAGGTCGCGACCAGCGGCGCTGGCTCCGGTCCCGGGAGCAACGTTTAGCATCAAAGTAACCAGCATTTGCGCCCCGCAACTGCGACATGACAGCCCCTCACGCCGTCAAAGAAGCCGGGCACGAACAGAAGGCTCAAGTATGCGTCCATACCACGTCGCGATCGTCGGCTCGGGTCCAGCGGGATTTTTTGCCGCGGCATCGTTGCTGAAGGCCGCTGACGCGTCCGACGAGATCGAAGTCGCCGTCGACATGCTGGAGATGCTGCCCACGCCATGGGGGCTGGTGCGCTCTGGTGTGGCGCCCGATCACCCCAAGATCAAGTCGATCAGCAACCAGTTCGAAAAGACCGGTGAAGACCCCCGCTTCCGTTTCTTCGGCAACGTCGTGGTGGGCGAGCACGTCCAGGCCGCCGAACTCGCCGAGCGTTACGACGCGGTGATCTACGGCATCGGGGCGCAGACGGATCGTGCACTTAACATTCCCGGTGAGGACTTGCCGGGCAGTATCGCCGCGGTGGATTTCGTGGGCTGGTACAACGCGCATCCCCACTTCCAGCAGATGGCGCCTGACCTTTCGGGCGGCCGGGCCGTCGTGGTCGGCAACGGCAACGTCGCCCTCGATGTCGCGCGCATTCTGGTGACCGACCCCGACGTGCTCGCGCTCACCGATATCGCCGATCACGCGTTGGAGTCGCTGCGCCCCCGCAGTGTCGAGGAAGTGATGATCCTCGGCCGGCGCGGGCCGTTGCAGACCGCGTTCACCACGCTGGAGTTGCGCGAGCTGGCAGACCTCGAAGGGGTCGACGTGATCGTCGATCCTGCCCAGCTGGAAGGCATTACCGACGAGGACGCCGCGGCGGTGGGCAAGGTCTGCAAGCAGAACATCAAGGTGCTGCGCGACTACGCGAGCCGCGAGCCTCGGCCCGGACATCGGCGCATCGTGTTCCGGTTCTTGACATCGCCCGTCGAGATCAAGGGCGAGGGCAAAGTGGAGCGGATCGTGCTCGGCCGCAACGAGCTGGTCACCGACAGCGGGCGGGTGGTGGCCAAACACACTGGCGATCGCGAGGAGCTACCTGTTGAGTTGGTGGTGCGCGCGGTCGGCTACCGCGGTATGCCCACGCCGGGGCTGCCCTTCGACGACAACAGCGGGACGATCCCCAACACTGACGGCCGGGTAGCGGGCAGCCGGAACGAATACGTCGTCGGGTGGATCAAACGCGGGCCGACCGGTGTGATTGGCACTAATAAGAAGGACTCCCAGGACACTGTCGACACCTTGATCGACGACTTGACCGGCGCCGGAGAAGGCGGGATGGCGGATTTCCCCGAAGACCATGCCGACAAGCTGGCCGACTGGCTGGCCTCGCGCCAGCCGAAGCTGGTCACCTCCGCTCACTGGGAGATCATCGATCGCCATGAGCGAGCGGCCGGCGAGCCGCACGGGCGTCCCCGCGTCAAGCTGCCGAGCCTGGCCGAGCTACTGCGCATCAGCCACGGCTGACCACGGATCGAGGAGCACCCCCAGGCAGGCTGTTAGAGCAGCGGCGCTGACCACCGCAGCAGTGTTCCACCTGTGGCGGGTGTGCTTTCGATGGTGAACTCACCGCCAACTTGCGCTGCCCGCCGCCGCAGGTTCGTCAAACCGGTGCCGGTGAGATCCTCGGGCATCCCGCGACCGTTGTCGCTCACCTCGATACACAAATTGTCGTCGACTGTGACCCGAACCGTTACCGTGGTGGCCTCCGCGTGCCGGACGGCGTTGCTGAGCGCTTCCCGGACCACCGCCTCGGCGTGATCGGCCAGCGTGCCGTCGACCACCGACAACGGCCCGACGAATTGGACGGTGGTGCGCAACCGCGCGCCCGCGAGTTGGGCGATCGCCTCGTCGATCCGTTGCCGGAGCTGAGAGATTCCCTGCGTCGCTCCGTGCAGGTCGAAGATGGTCGTCTGGATTTCCTGGATGACGCCCTGCAGATCATCTACGGCTTCGGCGAGTCGTCGCCGCACTTCGGAATCGCGCGCCCGCGGAACGGTGCCCTGTAACGCCAGACCGACTGCGAAGAGCTGCTGTATCACGTGGTCGTGGAGATCACGCGCAATGCGGTCCCGCTCGGTGACCACATCGAGTTCGCGCATCCGACGCTGCGAGGTGGCCAACTGCCAGGCCAGCGCCGCCTGATCGGCGAACGCGGCCATCATCTCGAGCTGTTCGTCGGTGAATGAGCCCGGACCGCCTTGGTCCAACACGGCAACGACACCGGCGACGGTACCGGCGGCCCGCAGCGGCAATACAAGCGCGGGTCCCACTTCCACACCGTCCAAATCGATCCGGTCGACCCGTCGCGGAGTGCTCTTGACGAACACGTCCCCAAGTGATGTGCCCGCCACTGGAATGGTTCGCCCGGCGGCGGAAGCCAAAGTGCTGCCTACGGTTTCAATCACCAGCAGCTCCTGCACCTCGGCTCCGGGCATGTCCTCGTCAACGGGAATTGCCACCAGGGCGTCGTCGGCCGCGGTCAGCTTGAGCGCCTCCTCGGCGACAAGCCGGAACACCGTCGCGGGTTCGGTGCCGGACAACAATTCGGTGGCGATGTCGCGGGTTGCCTCTATCCACGACTGGCGCGCCTTGGCCTGCTCGTAGAGCCGGGCGTTGGTGATGGCAATACCCGCGGCGGCAGCGAGCGCCTGGACCAACACCTCGTCGTCGTCGCTGAACGGCCGCCCATTGGTCTTGTCGGCCAGGTAAAGAGTGCCGAACGATTCGTCGCGCACACGGACCGGTACCCCCAGGAAAGTCCGCATCGGTGGGTGGTGCGGCGGAAAGCCGACTGAAGCAGGGTGATTCGAAATGCTTTCCAGACGTACGGGTTTGGGATCGTGGATAAGCAGGCCAACGATGCCCCGACCTTCGGGTATGTGGCCGATGTGCCGGACGGTTTCGTCGTCGATGCCCTGGTGGACGAATTGCGATACACGGTTATCTTGGTCGTGCACTTCCAGGGCGCCGTAGCGGGCGTCGACGAGATTGGTCGCTGAGTGCACGATCGAGCGCAGGGTCGCGTCCAGCTCCAGCCCGGAGGTAACCACCAACATCGCCTCCACCAGCCCGTCGAGGCGGTCGCGGCCCGCGACGATCTGCTCGACGCGGTCCTGCACCTCGGCTAGCAGCTCGCGCAGACGGAGTTGGGGCAGCGTGTGGCGCAGCGGACGCATAGCGGCATCGTCTGCGTCCCCAATGGGGGCCGCTTCAGCCTCGGTCCGCGCGTTATCCATTACCGGGTGGTCACGGACGCTTCAATTCCGTTGTGGATAAAGCGGCTTGAGGTTCGGCGCTGCACGCCCAGTTTGGCCAGCAAACGCGACACGTAGTTCTTCACAGCTTTTTCGGCCAGGAACATCCGATCGGCGATTTGCTTGTTGGTCAGGCCCTCGCTGAGCAAGCCCAGCAGCGTCCGCTCCCGGTCGGTCAGCCCTGACAACCCGTCACTGTTCTCGGTGGCCCGCCGCAGTTTCGCTATCAGTGCGGCCGCGGCCCGATTGTCGAGCAGCGAGCGCCCGGCGCCCACATCTTTGATGGCGCGCGCTAATTCCATTCCTTTGATGTCTTTGACGACATATCCACTGGCGCCGGCCAGGATCGCATCCAGCATCGCCTCGTCGGAGGTGTACGACGTCAGGATCATGCAGCGCAGATCTGGCATGCACGACAAGAGATCACGGCACAGTTCGATGCCGTTGCCATCGGGCATCCGATCGTCGAGCACCGCGACATCCGGGCTCGCCGCGGGAATCCTTGCCATCGCTTCGGCGACCGACCCCGCCTCACCGACAAAGTCGAGTTCGGGGTCCGCACGGAGCAAATCGATCAGGCCGCGCCGCACAACCTCGTGGTCGTCGACCAAGAAGACCTTTACCAATCGCGCCCCTCCCGAGATCAGACGAGTCCCACAATCAGGTCTCTACAAGTTGCTAGAACGCGTGGCGAGAACGGAGCGTCCCGCATTGTGCGCGCCGCACAAGTCGTAACAAGCGCGCGAGTCGGCGACGAACAACTGGTCCGGCTCCTCGTTGGCGGCCAGATACCGGTCGACACTTCCACGTACGATGGCGGACTCGACCTGCACGTCCGGGTACGAGTGCGTCCACCGGGCAATCCGTCGACTCAGTTGCGCTTGCGCCAAACGTTTCCCGTCAACGTCGTCCGGCCCTCCGGCCCGGGCTACCGAAATTGCGCGCAGCGGGGCTTGCCGCAGTCTCGCCTCCTCAAAGGCGTGACGCAGGACTGCCGCATTGTCGGCTTGCACGACAACCCGGCCGACCTTGGGGGTTGCCGATCGGCCCACCGGCCGCCGGATCACAGCCACCGGGCACAGGGCCGACGCCGCCAAGGCCGCTGAGAGGGAGCCAACGCCACGGGGCATGGTTGAGCCCGATGGATCCGACACAGATCATTGCCGCCGACCTCGACTCTTCCATCAGCTTGGTTAGTGGCGTCCCCCTGAGGATCTCGGTTTCGATCTTGACCTGTTTCCCGGTCGCCTCGACGGCCCGATGGGCGTCATGCAACGCCGAACGGGCAGCGGGAAGCCGGCCTTGGTGAGACCCGGCGCCGGAAGAATGGCGACGGCTCGATGACGTAGACCAGTCGCAGCGGTATGTCTCGGCTAACCGCCTCGTCGACTGCCCACCGGGCCGCATTGATGGCCGCTTTCGATCCATCGACACCGACGACGACCGTCGGAGCTGAATGACGCATCGCGGTCTCCTGTGCTGATCGGAAAGGACGGCCAACCCGTAACGTTATTGACGAGAAGCCCCGGTAACCCAGGGGCATTGGATCCACAAATGGGTGCCATTGGTCCCTATCAACGGGTGGCAAAAGCTACTCTTTGCCACCGCTGGTCGGCAGCCGTAGTTCACGCCCTAAACCACTGTGGATGATCGGTCGCGCACCCTTGGGTCATACTTTGACCGGCGACGGGGCGGTACAGAACCGAGGGGTGCGCATGACCACGTGGACCGACAGCCCGAATGCAACACCGGCCGCGGTCGATGGCACGCATCGGTGTCCGTAGCTGAGAACCGGCCGCGCGCGGAAGGCCGCGGCGGTGTCCGCGATGCGGTGCGAACCCTCAACCCGGGCTACTTCGCGCTGGCGATGGCCACGGGCATCCTCTCGATGGCGATGTACCGCCAACATGCCTATGCGCTCTCGGTCGCGCAGCTATGGCTGACCGGCGTCGAGTTCATTGTGCTGTTGACCGTGAGCGCGATCCAAATAGTCGCGTTCCGCAAAGAATTCGCCAAGGACCTGGCCGATCCTGGTCGCGCTTTCGGGCTGTTCACCTTCGTCGCCGCCGCCGATGTGCTGGGCACCCGGCTGGCAGTCGACGACCACTAAGCCCCTGCGTTCACGTTGCTCACGATTGCTTGGCTCACCTGGCTGACACTCGGCTACATCGTGCCCTGGATCGCGGTGCTGCAGACCCCGCTGCGGCCCGCTTTGCTGTGCGCGAACGGCACTTGGTTCATCTGGGTGGTCGCCAGCCAGTCGGTCGCCGTACTCGCGGCGACGCTGGAACCCGCTCTCGGACAAGGGCGTCGGGAAGTGGCCTTGCTCGCGGTGTTCTCCTGGTCGGTCGGGGTGTTTCTCTATGGTGCTGTCGGTGTCTTAGTCGCCGCCCGGATGTTGTACTACCCGCTGCGCCCGGAGGATCTCACCCCGCCTTACTGGGTAGCCATGGGCGCCACTGCGATCACTGTGCTGGCCGGTGCCCGCATCGTCGAGATGGCGAATGCGCCGATGGTCGCCGCTACCCGCGGCCTGGTTGCCGGAACGTCAGTCGTTTTCTGGGCTTTCGGCAGTTGGTTGCTGGCGCCGCTCCTGGGCGCCGGGATCTGGCGCCATGTGGTCCACCGCGTCCCACTGCGCTACGAAGCCGCGCTGTGGAGTGTGGTGTTCCCACTGGGCATGTACGGGGTCGGTGGCGATTACCTCGGGCAGGCCGATCGCTTGCCTCTCGTCGAACACATCGGCGACATTGAAAGCTGGGTCGCTTTGGCGGTGTGGACGGTCACCTTCTTCGCGATGCTGCATCACTTGGCGGTCACCATCGGATTCGGCAGCCGGATTCCGCGGATACGGATTTGCCACGATAACGGCCCGCATTTTCGGCCTTATTGCCATCATTTAATGATGATTTTCGATGTGTCGGGAATTCGCTCGACTCTTGCTAGGGATTCACCCAAAACGCGATATGTCGCCATGCGCCTTGCGAGCTTTAGGGCACTCCGTAAGCGAAGAGCGCCCGAGATGCCGCAGGCGCATGCCCCGCCGGCGACTCACCGGGTGCGACCCTGCTCGGAAGACATAGACGGCCGCCGTATCACCTGATTCACGCGCTTTGGTCCCGAATCTCCCAATACACACAGGACCAGCCCACGTTTTTCAAATCCACCGCTAGTGCGGCGGCCGTGAGTTGTCGACGCCGATTGCGGTTCACCACATACACCAACTAAGGAGATGTGACACAATGGATTTCGCCTTTTTGCCACCGGAGATCAACTCCGCCCGGATGTACACCGGCCCGGGGTCGGGCTCGCTTTTGGCCGCCGCGGGGAGCTGGGACTCGCTGTCCGCTGAGTTGGGCACCACGGCCGAGTCCTACGAATCGGTGCTTTCGGGCCTGGACTTGCAGTGGCGCGGCCCCGCATCGGAGGCGATGGCGGCCACCGCCGCCCACTATATGGGTTGGCTGCAAACTGCCGCCGAGCAGGCAAAGCAGACGGCCATGCAGGCCAGGGCCGCCGCGGCGGCCTATGAGCAGGCATATGCGATGACGGTGCCTCCGCCGGCGGTCACGGCCAACCGCACCCAGCTGGCATCGCTGGTGGCGACGAACCTCTTGGGCCAGAACACCGCGGCGATCGCGGCCACCGAGGCGCAGTATGCCGAGTATTGGGCCCAGGACGCGGCCGCGATGTCCGGCTACGCCGCCTCGTCGGCGGCGGCGAGGCAGTTACCGCCGTTCTCCTCCCCGAAGCAGACCAGCAACGCGTCGGGACTGGCCGCTCAGAGCGCCTCGGTCAACCAAGCCAACGCCAGCGCCGCCGCCTCAAGCTCGGTGCCGCAGGCGGTGTCCGCGGCGGCCCAGCCCGCGCAGGCGGCGGCCGACCCGCCGTCGCTCATCCCTGAGGACCTCGCCATCCTTGACATAATCCAGGGGACCGGCCAGTCGTTAAATTCCATCTACTACATGGAGGCGACCGCTTCCGGGGTCATTGGAGCCGAGAACAACTTGGGCGTTTTGCCCAAGGTAGCGGCGGCTCCGGCCGCGGTAGCCCCGGCGCTCACCGCGGCACCCCAGCTGAGCGGTGGTGCGGGCTTGGGCAACGTAACCGCAACTCTTGCCCGCGCCGGGACCATCGGGCCGATGTCCGTACCGGCAAGCTGGTCGGCACCGTCGAGCAGCCATGTCGCGGCGTTGCAGCCCGCCGGCTTGACCACGCTTCCGGGGACCGACGAAGCGGTCGCGTCCGGTTACCCGGGCTACCCCGGGATGCCGGCGGGGACCGTTTCACGAGGCTCAGGCGTGGGTGTCCCGCCCCGGTACGGCGTCCGGCTCACGGTGATGCCCCGCCCGCCGGCCGCCGGGTGACAGGCCGCTAACCGGCGGGCGGCTCGGGAACGTCCAATAGGACGTCGCGATGGGCCGCCCTATCGGCAGATGTGGGACCCCCGCCGCTGCAGCATGGTTCGCTGCACACGCTAGCTATAGAGATGTGCCACAATGGATTTCGCCTTTTTGCCACCTGAGATCAACTCCACCCGGATGTACACTGGCCCCGGGTCGGGCCCACTTTTGGCCGCCGCGGGGAGCTGGGATTCGCTGTCGGCTGAGTTGGGCATCACGGCCGGAATCTATGAATCGGTGCTTTCCGGCCTGACCAGCCTGTACTGGCGCGGTCCCGCATCGGAGGCGATGTCGGCCACCGCCACCCCCTATCTGGATTGGCTGCACGCGACCGCAGAGCAGGCAAAGCAGACGGCGATGCAGGCTCGGGCGGCCGCGGCGGCATATGAGTTGGCGTATGCGATAACGGTGCCCCCAGCGGCGGTCGCGGCCAACCGCACCCAGTTGGCTTTGCTGGTAGCGACGAACTTCTTCGGCCAAAACACCGCGGCGATCGCGGCCACCGAGGCGCAGTACGCCGAGTATTGGGCCCAGGACGCCACCGCAATGTACGGCTACACCACCAGCTCAGCGGCGGCGACGCAGTTGACGCCGTTCTCCTCCCCGCACCAGACCACCAACCCAGACGGGCTGACCGCCCAGAACGCCGCAGTCGCCCAAGCCAACGCCAGCGCCGCGGCCACAGGCCCGGCCTCACAGGCGGTTTCGGCGGCTCCGCCGACCGCGGCGGCCGACCCGCCGTCGATCATCCCTGCAGACCTCACCATCCTTAACGTCATCCAGGCTGCCGGCACCACGTTGAGCGGCACTTGGAAAATGGAAGGGGTCCCTTCCGGGGTCATTGGGGCTGAAAACGACTTGGGCGTTTTACCCAAGCTGGCTTCGGCTCCGGCCGAGGTCGCCCCGACGCTCACCGCGGCCCCCCGGCTAAGCGGTGGCGCGGGTCTGGGCAATGTAACCGCAACCCTTGCCCGTGCCGGCACGATCGGGTCGATGTCCGTGCCGGCGAGCTGGGCCGTACCGTCGGGCAGCCCAATTACGGCATTGTCGGGCAGCGGCTTACCCACCCTGCCGGGCACCGGCGAACTGGCCGGATCCGGGTCCGGTATGCCAGGCATACCCGGGATGCCAGGGGGGACGGTCTCGCAAGCCACGGGCGTCGTCCCCCGGTACGGCGTCCGGATCACGGTGATGGCACGCCCGCCGGCGGCCGGGTGACAGGCCGCTAGCCGGGCGGCGGCTCGGGCGGTGCGGGCGGTGCGAACTTCCAGTTGTCGGGATTCTTCGGCGAATACACCACCGGGAGCAGCTGGCCCATGGTCGGCCATTGGTCGACGTTGACTGCCATGCGCTGATACACGGCGTGCTCACTGACGGTGGGTCCGTTGATAACACCGGCGATGGTGACGTATTGCTCACCGGTTGCGTCCGGGCGGGGGCTGACACCGGTCACCAGCAGCGTGCCGCTCGCCAGTTCACCGCGCGGGCCGCGCGGGATGAACCGCTGGGCAAGGAATACCGCCAGGACCGCCACCAACACGAGCAGCACACCGATTTCCCACACGCCGCCATGGTAGGACTGCTGGCATGAGTCGGCAGGATCTGAGGTTTGGATTGGCGCTGGCCGACCGTGCGGACGCGCTGACGCGTGCCCGGTTCGGTGCTTTGGACTTGCACATCGAGTCCAAACCGGACCTGACTCCGGTGACCGACGCCGATCGGGCGGTCGAATCCCAGCTACGTGAGGCGCTCGCGCGCAACCGGCCCGGCGACAGCGTCCTCGGCGAGGAGTTCGGCGGAACCACCACTTTCAGTGGACGGCAGTGGGTCATCGACCCGATCGACGGCACCAAGAACTTCGTGCGCGGGGTGCCGGTGTGGGCCAGCTTGATCGCGTTGCTCGAAGAGGGCGTCCCATCCGTCGGTGTCGTGAGTGCGCCCGCGCTGCAGCGTCGATGGTGGGCAGCGCACGGCCACGGTGCATTCGCGTCGGTCGGCGGCGGCCGACCGGGCCGGCTGTCGGTTTCCTCGGTGGCGCAGCTGGGTTCGGCGAGCCTCTCGTTCTCCAGCCTGTCCGGGTGGGCGCAGCGCGGTTTGCGCGAACGGTTCATCGAGCTGACCGATGCCGTGTGGCGGGTGCGCGCCTACGGCGACTTTCTCTCGTACTGCCTCGTTGCCGAAGGGGCCGTCGATATTGCCGCCGAACCGGAGGTGTCGGTATGGGATCTGGCGGCGCTCGACATCCTGGTGCGCGAGGCGGGCGGGACGCTCACCGGCTTGGACGGCACCGCGGGTCCGCACCAAGGCAGCGCCGTGGCGACGAACGGCCTGCTGCATGAACAGGTCCTGACCAGACTTAACGCCTAGCGCCCCGACGATGCGGACCGGAACGGCCCGAGGTGGGGGCACCACCCGCTTGCGGGGGAGAGCGGGGCCATTACCTCGGCGTAACCTGGCGATCGAGAGTGTTATGAGCCAACTTCTTTCACAAGACGACCCGTTCACTGTAGCGACGAAACACTGGCACCACCTCGACGACGGCCGGATCCAGTGCGACGTATGTCCGCGCGCCTGCAAACTTCACGAGGGCCAGCGCGGCCTGTGCTTCGTCCGCGGCCGGATCGACGACGAGGTGAAGCTCACCAGCTACGGGCGGTCGAGCGGATTCTGCGTCGATCCGGTCGAAAAGAAGCCGCTCAACCACTTCCTGCCGGGTTCGGCCGTGCTGTCGTTCGGCACCGCGGGGTGCAACCTGGCATGCAAGTTCTGCCAAAACTGGGACATCTCCAAGTCCCGCGAGATCGACACCCTGGCCAGCCGGGCCGGCCCCGACGATATCGCGCGCGCCGCTGACGAATTAGGTTGTCGTAGCGTCGCATTCACCTACAATGACCCGACGATCTTCTGGGAGTACGCCGCCGATGTCGCCGACGCCTGCCACGACCGGGGCATCAAAGCCATCGCGGTGACGGCCGGATACATGTGTCGGCAGCCCCGCACCGAGTTCTACCGGCACATCGACGCCGCCAATGTCGACCTGAAGGCATTCACCGAAGACTTCTACCGCAAAGTCTGCGTCGGGCACCTGCACGACGTCCTGGACACTCTGGTCTACCTGCGGCACGAGACCGACGTGTGGCTGGAGATCACTACTTTGCTGATTCCGGGAAGCAACGACAGCGACGCCGAAATCGCCGCCGAATGCGCGTGGATCCGGGAGAACCTCGGTACCGACGTGCCGGTGCACTTCACCGCATTCCATCCCGACTACAAGATGCTGGACACACCATCGACACCGCCTGCCACGCTGACGCGGGCGCGCCGCATCGGCATCGACGAAGGCCTGCGGTTCGTCTACACCGGCAACGTCCACGACGCCGAAGGCGGCAGCACGCGGTGCCCCGGGTGCGGGTCGGCGGTCGTGGTTCGCGACTGGTACACGATGCGGCACTATGCCCTGACTGATGACGGCCGCTGTCGAACGTGCGGCTGCCAGTTGGCCGGTGTCTACGACGGCCCGGCCGGACACTGGGGCCGGCGGCGGCTGCCGCTGCTGACCAGCCTGTCGTAGATGTGAATTAATTAACAGACGCAGCCTATCTTACTCCGGAGTAAGATAGGCTTATCCGCATCGCCCCAACGACCGAGGCTGCTGAAATGACCGACACCGTTTCCGGTTCAAACCAGACTTCAAAATCCTCCCGCTCACGCGTTAAGCGGCGCGGCCGCAACACCGGTGTCGGGATGCAACCGCACAAACGAACCGGGATCGATATCGCTATGGCGCTGCTCACCCCGATCGTCGGCCAGGAGTTCCTGGACAAATACCATTTGCGCGGTCCGCTCAACCGGGGCCTGCGCTACGGCACGAAGACGATATTCTCCACTGCCGGTGCCGCTTCCCGGCAGTTCAAGCGGGTCCAGAACTTTCGCAGTGGCCCGACCCGGCTCAAGTCCAGCGGCAAGGACTACTTTGACCTGACGCCCGATGATGAGCAGAAGATGATCGTCGAGACCCTCGATGAGTTCGCCGAGGAGGTACTGCGGCCCGCGGCGCACGACGCCGACGAGGCGGCGACCTTCCCGCCCGATCTGATCGCGAAGGCCGCCGAGTTGGGCATCACCGCGATCAACATTCCCGAGGATTTCGACGGCATTGCCGTGCACCGCTCCAGCGTGACCAACGTGCTGGTGGCCGAGGCGCTGGCATATGGCGATATGGGTCTGGCACTGCCGATTCTGGCCCCCGGGGGCGTGGCGTCCGCGCTGACCCACTGGGGCAGCGCCGACCAGCAGGCCACCTACCTGACAGAGTTCGCCGGCGAGAATGTTCCGCAGGCCTGCGTGGCTATCGCCGAACCGCAACCGCTGTTCGACCCCACCCGGTTGAAGACGACTGCGGTGCGCACACCGAGCGGATACCGGCTCGACGGCGTGAAGTCATTGGTCCCGGCCGCGGCCGACGCCGAGCTGTTCATCGTCGGCGCTCAGCTCAACGGCAAGCCGGCGCTGTTCATCGTCGAGTCGTCCGCGAAAGGCCTTACCGTCAAAGCGGACCCGAGCATGGGGATTCGCGCGGCAGCCCTGGGCCAGGTCGAGCTCTCGGGGGTGTCAGTCCCGCTGTATGCCCGGCTGGGCGAAGACGAAGCGACCGACACCGACTACTCGGAGGCGATCGCGCTGTCCCGGCTGGGCTGGGCGGCGCTGGCGGTCGGCACCTCGCACGCGGTGCTCGACTACGTCATCCCGTACGTGAAAGAACGCGAGGCATTCGGCGAGCCGATCGCCCGTCGTCAAGCCGTCGCGTTCATGTGCGCCAACATCGCCATCGAGTTGGACGGGCTGCGGCTGATCACCTGGCGCGGCGCGGCCCGTGCCGAACAAGGCCTCACGTTCACCCGCGAAGCGGCACTGGCCAAGCGGCTCGGCTCCGACAAGGGCATGCAGATCGGCCTGGACGGCGTGCAACTGCTCGGCGGACACGGCTACACGAAAGAACACCCGGTCGAGCGTTGGTACCGCGACCTGCGGGCCATCGGCGTCGCCGAGGGCGTTGTCGTTATCTAAGTAGTCATCTAACTCCGCACTTCACTAGCGAAAGACCAATCATGGCAATCAATCTGGAACTGCCCCGCAAGATGCAAGCGGTGATCGACAAGGCACACCAGGGCGCCGCGGAGATGATGCGGCCGATAGCCCGCAAGTACGACCTCAAAGAGCACGCGTACCCCGTCGAGCTCGACACATTGGCCAACATGTTCGAAGGCGCCGCCGAGTCTAATGCCCTGGGGCTCACCGGAGCCGAAGCGTTCCGTGGCGGCGAAGGCAAGGGAGAAAACCGCAACGGCGCGAACATGGCAGCGGTGCTGCAGACCCTCGAGGCCAGTTGGGGCGACGCGGCGATGATGCTGTCGATGCCCTATCAAGGCCTGGGCAACGCGGCGATCTCCGGTGTGGCCACCGACGAGCAGCTGAGCCGTTTGGGCAGGGTGTGGGCGGCGATGGCCATCACCGAACCGGGCTTTGGATCCGACTCGGCGGCGGTGTCCACCACAGCCACGCTGGACGGCGACGAGTACGTGATCAACGGCGAAAAGATCTTCGTCACCGCGGGATCGCGGGCCACGCACATCGTGGTTTGGGCGACGCTGGACAAATCACGGGGCCGCCCGGCGATCAAGTCGTTCATCGTGCCGCGGGAACACCCCGGTGTCATCGTTGAGCGGCTCGAGAACAAACTCGGAATCAAGGGGTCCGACACCGCTGTCATCCGGTTCGACAACGCACGGATACCGAAGGACAACCTGCTGGGCAACCCCGAAATCGAGTCGGGCAAGGGGTTCTCCGGGGTGATGGAGACCTTCGACAACACTCGGCCGATCGTGGCCGCCATGGCCATCGGTATCGCCAGGGCCACGTTGGAAGAGCTGCGCAAGATCCTGACCGAGGCCGGGGTGGAGATCTCCTACGACAAACCGTCACACACCCAAAGCGCCGCCGCGGCCGAATTCTTGCGGATGGAGGCCGACTTTGAGGCCAGTTACCTGCTGACCGTGCGCGCGGCGTGGCAGGCGGACAACAAGATCCCCAACTCCAAAGAAGCGTCCATGGCCAAGGCCAAGGCCGGCCGTGTCGGCACCGACATCACCCTGAGAGCTGTCGAATTGGCCGGCACCACAGGCTATTCCGAGCAGACGCTGTTGGAGAAGTGGGCACGCGACTCGAAGATCATGGACATCTTCGAGGGCACTCAGCAGATCCAGCAACTGGTGGTCGCGCGCCGCCTACTGGGCCTCTCATCGTCCGAGCTCAAGTAGCAACCGCGGTCAGCTGCTCGCGGGTGTCCTCGTCGAGCTCGATGGAGGCGACGTCCAAGTTCTCCTCCAGGTGGCGCACCGACGAGGTACCCGGGATCAGCAGTACGTTGGGTGCCACGCTCAGCGTCCATGCCAACGCGACCTGTGCCGGAGTATGGCCGAGTCGCGCCGCGGCCTGCTGCACCACTTCGTGTCCGAGCACCTGATCCGGCGGCGCAAACGGCGATCTCAGGCTGAAGAACGGGACAAAAGCGATACCGCGCGTCGTACACTCCCGCAGCACTGGTGCCGCGGACCGGTCAGCTAGGCTGAAAGCGTTTTGTACGCAGGCAATCTCGCTGCGCTCTAAGGCATGCAGTAAGTGCTCACGGGTAATGTTGCTCAGCCCGATTCCACCGATCAATCCTTCGTCACGGGCAGCGATCATGACCGAAAGCAGTTCGTCGAAGCGTTCGTCTGGGCGGTCGGTATCGATGAGTCTCAAATTCACCACCGCGAGCTGGTCGACGCCGAGCGTTCGCAGGTTCGCCTCGATATCCGAGCGGAAGTCAGCGGGGTCGACGAGGGGCACCCAGCCGCCGGCATCGTCGCGGCGGGCTCCGACCTTGCTGACCAACGCCAGGTTGGGCGGATAAGGGTGAAGGGCTTCGCGGATGAGCTCGTTGGAGACATTCGGGCCGTAGAACTGTGCGGTGTCGATGTGGTTGACTCCAAGCTCAACCGCGCGCCGCAGCACCGCCAGCGCCTCGTCGCGGTCACGCGGCGGCCCAAAGGCTCCGCGGCCGGGAAGCTGGATGGCACCAAAGCCGATGCGGGCAACCGAAAAGCGACCAAGTGGAAAGGAATCCATAGGGTGAGGTTAGCGTCGAGGAATGGACACGTTTCAAGCGCTTGTGGCGCGCCAAGATGATGACCGGATAACCGCGTCGGTCGAGACACTGAGCCGCTCCGACCTACCGCCCGGTGAGGTGACGATCCGGGTGCTGTATTCGAGCGTCAACTTCAAGGACGCGCTGGCATTGACACCGGGCGGCGGCGTGGTGCGCAACTATCCTTGTCGTGCCCGGCATCGACCTGACCGGCGAGGTCGTCGAGTCGCGGTCACCCGACTTCGCCGTCGGTGACAAAGTGCTGGCTCACGGGTGGCTACCGGCCGACCAGGTGGTGGCGCTCGGCGCGTTGAGGCCACACGAAGGCGCCGCGATCGGAACCGCCGGCTTCACTGCCGCGATGAGCGTGCAGGCGCTGATCAACTGGGGTATCGAACCCGGCGCCGGGTCGGTCGTCGTCACCGGCGCCTCCGGCGGTGTCGGCTCCGTCAGCGTGGACCTACTGGCAGCCGCCGGCTATCGGGTGGTGGCCTCGACCGGTAAGGAAAAGGCAGCCGAACTGCTGAAAGAGCTTGGTGCCGCGGAGGTTATCGGTCGGCTGCCCGCCGATCCCGACGCCAAACCGCGGCCGCTGGCCAAGGCGCGCTGGGCGGCAGCGGTGGACTGCGTGGGCGGCGCGACGCTGGCCGACGTACTCAGCGCCGTCGACTACGGCGGAGCGGTGGCCGCCAGCGGGTTGACCGGTGGTGCGGCCCTACACACCACTGTGATGCCTTTCATCCTGCGCGGCGTCGCGCTACTGGGAATCGACTCAGTGCAGCTGCCGATCGGCCCACGCCGGAAATTGTGGGCGCTGTTGGGCGATTCGTTGCGGCCGCGTCATCTGGCCGCGGTCACCAGCGACGTCGATGTCAAAGACGTCGTCGATGTGCTTGATCAGGTGCGCGCCGGCGCATACTCCGGCCGAGCAGTGGTGCGGGTCGCCGGCGGGTTCTGAGCCAACGGGCGCCAGTAGGCTAGTGAACCGCCGGCCCGAGGATCTGGGGCCCTGACGACGGAGGTGGCATGCGCGCGGCACGGCTGACTCGGCTAGATGGTCCGGACGCGATCGAGGTGGCCGAGGTCGACGAACCGTCGGGCGACGGCGTGGTCGTCGAGGTGCACGCCGCCGGCGTGGCGTTCCCGGACGCGCTCCTGACCCGGGGCCTCTACCAGTACAGGCCGGACCCGCCGTTCGTGCTCGGCGCGGAGATCGCCGGTGTGGTCCGATCGGCACCGGACGACGCTCATGTGCATCCCGGAGACCGGGTGGTCGGCCTGACGATGCTCACCGGCGGCATGGCCGAGGTCGCGGTTTGTTCACCCGACCGGGTGTTCAAGCTGCCGGACAACGTGGGCTTCGAGGCGGGCGCCGGCCTGCTGTTCAACGACCTGACGGTGTACTTCGCGCTGACCGTCCGCGGCCGGCTGCAGCCGGGCGAGACGGTGCTGGTGCACGGGGCAGCCGGCGGGATCGGAACCTCAGCGCTGCGGCTCGCTCCGGTACTCGGGGCGTCGCGCACCATCGCGGTGGTCAGCACCGAGGAGAAGGCACAGATCGCCACGGCGGCCGGTGCCACCGACGTGGTATTGACCGAGGGGTTCAAGGACACGGTCAAGGAGTTGACCGGCGGCCGTGGTGTCGACATAGTCGTCGACCCCGTCGGCGGCGACCGGTTCACTGATTCACTCCGCTCGCTTGCTCCGGGGGGACGGCTGCTGGTAATTGGGTTCACCGGCGGAGAGATTCCGACTGTGAAGGTAAACCGGTTGCTGCTCAACAACATTGACGTGGTCGGCGTTGGCTGGGGCGCCTGGACCGCAACGCACCACGATGCGCTGGCCGAGCAGTGGGCCGGACTCGAGCGGCTGCTCAGCTCGGGCCAGCTGTCTCCTCCCGAGCCAGTTGTCTACCCGCTCGAGGCGGCCGCCGCCGCGGTCGCATCGCTTGAGAATCGGACCGCCAAAGGAAAAGTCGTTCTACGCGTCCGCGATTAACGGCTGTCGCTGACGCCGCTCTTGTGTCCGAACAAAAGAAAAAGTAATATCACTTTTAGTTTTGTAGCTGCCGAGACTGCCATAACACCGGGAGTCACCCATGGAATCCTTTGTCCACTTGCGAAAAGGCAGGACGCCACGACGCCTGCATGCCGACCTCGACGGACTCAAGGACGACGAGCTGGGCCGGGGCGGATTCACCGGCCGGACCGCTAACATGTACCGCCGCCACGACCCCACCGCCTATCGGTCGGTCGGCCCGCTGCGGCCCATCGACGTGCTATCCAGGGAGCTCAAACCCAGCGACGCCACCGACGCCAACGGCGGGCCACTGCTGATGTTCAGCAACGACGACTGCCGAATTCTGCTGAGCCGTCGCCATGAGCCGATGCCGTTCTACACCCGTCACGTCGACGGGGACCTGCTGTGCTTCGTGCACCAAGGCGCCGGTCTGGCCGAAACCGAGTTCGGGCCGCTGCGCTACCGGGAGGGCGACTGGGTCTACATCCCGAAGGCGTGCACCTGGCGCCAGGTGCCGGATAGTGAGACAACGCTGCTGATGATCGAGGCCACTGACGAGTTCCGGGTCCCGCCGCCCGGCTCGCTGGGCCGCCACTTCCCGTTCGACCCGTCGCAGGCCACCATCCCCGAGCCGGCCCCGATCGATGATGACGGCCGCGACGAGTACGAGGTCCGGCTCATCCACGAGGGTGGCCCGACGACGCTGTTCTACCAACACAATCCGATCGATGTCGAGGGCTGGCGCGGTGACAACTTCGCGTTCACCTTCAACATCGCCGACTACAACGTCATCACCTCCGACAGTGTCCACCTGCCGCCGACGGTCCATCTGTTCATGCAGGCCACCGGCGTCTACGTGATGAACTTCCTGCCCAAGCCCGCCGAAGGCGTCCCCGGCACCGAGCGCACGCCCTGGTACCACCGCAACGTCGACTACGACGAGATCGCCTTTTTCCACGGCGGTTCGCTCTACGGCGTCCCGATGCCGCCTGGTCTGATCTCGCATGCGCCGCAAGGGGTTCACCATGGCGCACCGGAGAAGGCACGGGAAAGAGCACGCCGCAAGTTCGACGAGCATTCGCGGGTGGACTGGCAGGTCATCGCCGTCGACACCCGCCGCCGACTGACACCGTCCGCCGAGGTGCTCGCCCACGACCTCGGACAGCACTGACCATGGGGAGCACGCAGACTGTGAAACAAGCCGTCAAGTACGAATACGACCGAATCCCCTATCTTGTTGCCTTCCAGAACAATTCCGGTGTCCGGGACGTCTACGGCGGGCTGGCCGAGATCACCGTGCTGGAAAGCTATCTGCTCAAGCCGAAAGACAAGCCGTCAGACACCGTGCTGGTGTTCATGCACCCGATCGGCGGCGGCGCGTATCTGCCGATGATCAACGGACTGGCCCGGGCCGGCCACCACGTCATCTACTGCAACAGCCGGTTCCGCGGCACGGATTCGGCGCTGCTGATGGAGAAGGTGGTCGAGGATCTCGGCGAGTGCATCAAGGACGCCAAAAACCGGCTGCGCTACCAGAAGGTGGTGCTGGCCGGGTGGAGCGGCGGCGGTTCGCTCTCGGTGCTCTACCAGCAGCAGGCCCAGCACGCGACCATCACGTCGAGCCCGTCCGGCGACGGCCCCGACCTGACTGCACTGGACCTGCCCCCCGCCGATGGCATCATGCTGCTTGCCGCGCATATCAGCCGGCACGGCACGCTGACCGAATGGCTGGACGCGTCCATCCTCGACGAATCCGACCCCACCAAGCGCGATCCCGAGCTGGATCTGTACAACCCCGACAACCCCAACCAACCGCCCTACAGCCAAGAATTTCTGTCCCGGTACCGCCAGGCTCAGATCGACCGCAACCGCCGCATCACCGCGTGGGTCAAGAAAAAGCTGGCCGAGTTGAAAGCCGCCGGTCGGCCCGACGACGAGTTCGCATTCGTGGTGCACGGCACCATGGCCGACCCGCGATGGCTGGACGCAAACGTCGATCCCAACGAACGCACCCCGGGAACCTGCTACCTGGGTGATCCTCAAGTGGTGAACACGAGCCCGGTCGGGTTGGCCCGCTTCTGCACGCTGCGCAGCTGGCTCTCGCAATGGAGTTACGACGACGCCCGCGGCGACGGCGTGGCCTGCGGGCGCGATCTCGCGATTCCGGCGCTGGTGATCGGTAACCTGGCCGACGACGCCTGCACGCCCAGCCACACCCGACGGCTCTTCGAAGCGATCGGGCAACCCGACAAGGAGATGCACGAAATCCCAGGCGCCACACACTATTACGCTGGCCCCGACCAGCGCGATAGGCTGCGCCACGCCGTCGACATCGTCACCGACTGGCTGGTCCGCCACGACTTCGCGAGCGCCGAATGACCGTCACCGGAGCACTGGACGGCATCCGGGTGCTCGAGCTGGGCACTTTGATCGCCGGACCATTCGCCGGCCGGCTGCTCGGCGACATGGGCGCCGATGTCATCAAGGTGGAGCCCCCCGGCGCCCCGGACCCGTTGCGGACCTGGGGCCAGGCCGAACTCAACGGGCACCACGTCTTCTGGACGGTGCACGCGCGCAACAAGAGGGCCATCACACTCGACCTGCGCCGGCCACGCGGCCGGGAGCTGTTTCTTGATCTCGTCGAGAAATCCGACATCGTGGTGGAGAACTTCCGTCCGGGCACCCTGGAGAAGTGGAACCTGGGCTACGACGTGCTCAGTGAACGCAACCCAGGCATCATCCTGGTTCGGATATCCGGTTATGGGCAGACCGGACCCGACGCACACAAGGCCGGCTACGCCTCGGTGGCCGAGGCCGTCAGCGGACTACGACACCTCAACGGCTTCCCCGGCGGACCACCGCCCCGGCTGGCGATCTCGCTCGGCGACAGCCTGGCCGGCATGTTCGGCGCCCAGGGCGCGTTAGCCGCGCTGTACCGCCGCAGCGTCACCGGGCACGGCCAGGTGGTTGACGTCGCGCTGACCGAATCCTGTTTGTCTGTACAGGAATCCACAATTCCCGATTACGACGTCGGCGGCGTGGTGCGCGGACCGTCGGGCACCCGGCTGGAGGGCATCGCGCCGTCCAACCTCTATCGCAGCGCCGACGGCTCCTGGGTGGTGATCGCTGCCAACCAGGACACGGTGTTCGTTCGGCTGTGTAGCGCGATGGGCCGCCCGGAGCTGGCCACCGACGACCGGTTCGCCACGCACGTTGCCCGCGGCCGCAACCAAGACGAACTCGACAAGATCATCGGCGCGTGGGCCGCAGAGCGCCAGCCCAGCGAGATCATCGAAACACTAAGCGCCGCCGGTGTGATCGCGGGGCCGATCAACACCGTCGCGGAGGTGGTCAACGACCCGCAGCTGCGGGCCCGCGGCATGCTGGCCGAGCACTATGACGAACGAATCGAGCGCAACGTTTTGGGACCGGGCATCGTCCCGGTGCTGTCCGAATCCCCAGGCAGTGTCCGCAACGCCGGCCCGCCACAACCGGGCCAACACAACAACGACGTCTATCTCGGGTTGCTGGGCAAGACCGCCGAGGAGCTCGAAGAATTGCGGGCCGAGGAGGTGCTGTGAAACACGTGGAATCTTCTTCCCGGGTCGACATTCGCGAGGTGTCGCTGCGCGACGGCTTGCAGATCGAATCGCCAATCCCGTTGTCGGCCAAGCTGGAACTGCTGGCGGCAGTGGCCGCCACCGGGGTACGCGAAGTGGAGGCATGCGCTTTCGTGTCCCCGTCGAAGGTCCCGTCGATGGCCGACGCCGCCGAACTGGCCGCGCAGCTCCACAACTACCCCGACATCGAGTTCTCTGCTCTGGTGGCCAGTCCCAACGGCGCCAAGCGTGCCGTCGCCGCGGGGCTGCGATCCATCGAGTACGTAGTGTCGGCCAGCGACGCATTCAGCAAGGCCAATGTCGGGCGCAGCAGTGCGGAGGCCACCACGCAGATCGACGAGATCGTCGCCATCGCCCACGACAGCAACGTCACCGTCGAGGTGATCGTCGCCACCGCGTGGGATTGCCCGTTCGAGGGGCCCACCCCGTCCCAGCGGGTGCTCGATATCGCCGCGGCCGCCCGCGATCGGGGCGTCGACCGGTTCTGCATCGCCGACACCATCGGTACCACCACCCCACGACGGGTGAGTTCGCTGATCGCACAACTGCGTCCAGTGATCGGCGACATGCCGCTGGGCGGACATTTCCACAACACCCGCGGTGCCGGGCTGGCCAGCACCTACGCGGCGGTCAGCTCTGGAGTTACCCGGCTGGACGCCTCGGTCGGCGGGCTGGGCGGCTGCCCGTTTGCGCCGGGCGCCACCGGCAACATCGCCACCGAGGATCTGGTGTACCTGCTGCGTGACAGCGACATCGATGTCGACGTCGACCTGCAGGCCGCCATCGCCGCAGCGCAAATCGCGAAATCTGTTGTCGGCCATGACCTGCCGAGCGCTCTATTGCGCGCCGGCGACCGAATCCTCACCTGATGCCCGCCCCGGAAACGTCGCGGGTGCTGACCTCCAAAGGCCGCCAGACCAGGCAGGCCATCGAGCAGGCTGCCCGCAAACTGTTCGCCGAACGGGGCTTTCACGGCACCACGCTGGCCGACATCACATCGGCTGCGGGAAAGTCGCCAGCCGTGTTCTACCGGTATTTCGCCGACAAAGAAGACCTGCTGGCTGCCCTGGCGGAGTCATTTCTGCACAATGTCGTGACACCGTCCGGGTTGAGCCTCCACCTGCCGGATTCCCCGGATGACGACGCGTTCTTCACCTCGGTGGTCACCGGGTACTGGAACATCTTCAAGCAGAACATCGGCATCATGATCGCCGTCGCCCAGCTGGCCGCCACCCAGCAACGCTTCGCGGCTGTTCAGAACGAATTTCGGCGTTTCGGCATGGACATCGTGGCCGCCTCGGTCCGCCGCGCCCAGGAGCAGGGTTACGGAACTGAGCTCAACCCGCAACACACAGCGGCGGCCATCGCGCTGCTGTTCGAGAACTTCACCACCGTCTTCGTCGGCACGTCGGGCCTGGGACTGGAAATGAGCGACGAGGATGCCATCACGACCTTGTCGACGGTCTGGAAGAAAACTCTGTACGGCGCGTAAGGAGATCAACGTGGATTTCACCCTCCCAGAACATCTTCCGGGCCTGCTCGCCGAGATGGATGAGTTCATCGAGGCCGATATCAAACCGCTGGAACGCGAACACATCCAGTATTTCGACCGGCGTCGAGAGCATGCCCGCACCGATTGGGACAACGACGGCATCCCGTCCCGCGAGTGGGAAGAGCTGCTCGCCGAGATGCGCAGGCGAGCCGACAGGGCGGGCTGGCTGCGCTACGGACTACCGGCATCGCTGGGCGGCCGTGACGGTACCAACGTCGACATGGCCGTCATCCGGGAGCATCTGGCGCACAAGGGCCTTGGTCTGCACAACGACTTGCAGAACGAGTCATCGATCGTCGGGAAACTTCCCGCAGGTGATCATGATGGAGCGCTTCGGCACCGAGGCGCAACGCCGTCTTTGGTCGGAGGCGCTGATCACCGGGGAACGCTCGATGGCGTTCGGCCTCACCGAGCCGCGGCACGGCTCGGACGCGACCTGGCTGGAAACACGTGCCGAACCCGACGGGGACGGCTGGGTGATCAACGGCTCCAAGCGGTTCAACACCGGCGTACACCGCGCAACCCACGACCTGATCTTCGCCCGCACGTCGGGTGAGCCGGGGCAGGCCCGGGGCATCACCGCGTTTCTGGTCCCGACCGACGCGCCCGGATTCACCGTCCCGTACTACTGGTGGACGTTCAACATGCCCACCGACCACGGCGAAGTCGAGTTGACCGATGTGCGGGTGCCCGCCGACGCGGTACTCGGGGAAGTGGACCGCGGTCTGGAAGTCGCGCAAACCTTTCTGCACGAGAACCGAATTCGGCAAGCGGCAAGCAGCCTGGGCGCGGCGCAATACTGCATCGACCGCGCCGCCGACTACGCCGGCGAAGCGCACGGTGTTCGGCAAGCCGCTGTCGGTCAACCAGGCCGTGCAATGGCCGCTGGCCGAGCTGCAGACCGAAGCCCAGATGGTGCGTCTGCTGGTGCAGTACGCGGCCTGGCATCTGGACCGCGACCACCACATGGAGGTCTCCGACAAGGTGTCGATGGCGAATTACCGCGCCAACCGACTGGTCTGCGACGCCGCCGACCGGGCCATGCAGATCTTCGGCGGCCTCGGCTACAGCCGTCACGAGCCGTTCGAGCACATCTACCGCCATCACCGTCGCTACCGGATCACCGAGGGCGCCGAGGAGATCCAGATCCGCCGGGTGGCGCAGCGGCTGTTCAAGTTCGGCCAGCAAGTGATGAACAATGAGCTGGCAGAGCGCCAACTGCGCGGGGTGCTGGCACCGGTCGCTCGGCGCGGACGCACGGTCGACAACCTGCGCGCACTGACCGGCGGGGCCAGCCGCACCACCTGGGCCTTCGACGCCGTCACCGGCGACGCAACGCCGGTCGCTGATCCTGCGCACCGGGCCGCCCGACGACATCCACGCCGGCATGGAACTCGAAGCCCGCGCCCAGGCCGCCGCCGCAGCGGCCGGCGCACCCGTACCCCACGTACTGGTCGCCGACGATTCGCCTGCCGCACTGGGCAATCCGTTTCTGATCTGCAATGAGATCAAGGGCGAGACCATCGTCCGGCGCATCCAGCGTCAGCTCGACGCCGGTGGGCAAGCGGGCCGCGCCCGGCTGCTGCGCCAGTGCGCGCAGGCGCTGGCCGCCATCCACCGCGCCGATGGGCGGCGACCCCGCTCTGGCTCGCGAAGACCAGCTGGCGCAATGGCGCGCGCGGCTCGATGCCATGGGTGACACCACCGCGACTTTCGAGTGGGCGTTTCGCTGGCTGGCCGCCCACCGGCCACCGCCGTCTCCGCCGGTTCTCGTGCACGGGGATTTCCGGATGGGAAACCTCATCGTCGACGGATCCGACCTCGCCGCCGTCTGGACTGGGAGCTGGTACACGTCGGCGAGGCGTACGAAGACCTG
>CAVYAU010000037.1:0-39915 GCA_963766535.1 uncultured Actinomycetota bacterium
GCCTGGGCTGTGCGGACCTGCACCGCAGCGACCGCGACGCCGCATGGCCGGCTATCGCCGCGCAGCTGCGGGACGCCGTCGGGGTGGCCGATCGGGCCACCCTGCTAGCGACCGCAGCGCTGGCGCTCAGCCAGGTGAACCGGGTGATCGCGGCCGTACGCGGGCAGGAGGCGGTACCCGATCCCGGGCCGCCCCAGGCGCTGAACGCCACCCTGGAGTTCGACGTCAACGCCGGCGCCGTCGTCGCGCGTCAGTGGACCAGACATCCGTTGTGCTCATGCTGACGCAGGTGTGCCCCGGGCAGATCCCCGGGGCACATCTGTTGTGTCGCTATCCAACTACCCGAGTCGTCCCTATTCCGGGACATTCGTCGACACTGATGCATACGCTCTGGCGAGTTCCTCCAGAATTTCCCCAGTCAAGGTGCCCTCTTTCCGGTTTTTGTCCAGCGCTTCGATGATCGCCCTAAACAGGGAGTCGGCGGCGTTGTGCTGCGTTTGCTTTGCTGCCATGGCTTTGTCGGTTCCGCCCTTCAGGATGCGCGTTTCGGTGCGTCACAGGACTGCAGCCTGCAACCGACAACCTATGGCTCCATGTCCGACGGGGCGACTGAAAGACTCACGCGGGTTGTGCTGTTCAGCCCACATTCACCGAGGCTGGTCGCCGTGCACCACCGGCCCTGGAACCCGTTGTTGTCCGATCAACACCGCGACGAGCTAGCCGTCGTGGATGATGGGTGTGTGGCAGACATCAAGCGCGGCCGCGCTGCGCGCAACGCGAAGCTGGCCAGCATTCCGGTCGGCTTTGCCGGTCGGGCAGCGCTCGGCTTCGGTAAACGGCTGACCGGCAAGTCGAAAGACGAGGTCACACGCCGAGCTGATGGAGAAGGCCGCCAACCAGTTGTTCACCGTCCTGGGCGAGCTCAAGGGCGGAGCGATGAAGGTGGGCCAGGCGCTGTCGGTGATGGAAGCCGCAATTCCCGAGGAGTACGGCGAGCCCTACCGCGAAGCGCTGACCAAGCTGCAAAAGGACGCCCCGCCATGTCCGCCGGCAAGGTGCACCGGGTGCTCGACGCACAGCTGGGCACCAAGTGGCGGGACCGGTTCAGTTCGTTCGACGACAACCCGGTGGCCTCGGCCAGCATCGGCCAGGTGCACAAAGCGGTGTGGTCCGATGGCCGCGACGTGGCCGTCAAGATCCAGTACCCGGGTGCCGACGAGGCACTGCGCGCCGACCTCAAGACCATGCAGCGGATAGTCGGAGTGTTCAAGCAACTCTCTCCGGGCGCCGACGTCCAAGGCGTGGTAGACGAACTGATCGAGCGCACCGAGATGGAACTGGACTACCGGCTGGAGGCCGACAACCAGCGCGCGTTCGCCAAGGCGTATCAGGGCCACCCGCACTTCGCGATACCGCACGTCGTGGCCAGCGCGCCGAAGGTGGTGGTCCCGGAGTGGATCGAGGGCATGCCGATGGCGGAGATCATCCGCAACGGAACTCGCGAGCAGCGCGACCTGATCGGCACTCGCCTGCTCGAACTCACCTTCGACGCGCCGCGCCGGCTGGGAATGCTGCACGGCGACGCCCACCCGGGAAACTTCATGCTGCTACCCGACGGCCGGATGGGCGTCATCGACTTCGGTGCCGTGGCACCCCTGCCCGGCGGCTTCCCCATCGAGCTCGGGATGACCATCCGATTGGCCCGAGACAAGAAATATGACCTGCTGTTGCCGACGATGGAGAAGGTCGGATTCATCCAGAAAGGCCAGCAGGTGTCGGTGCGCGACATCGATGAGATGCTGCGCCAGTACGTCGAGCCCATACAGGTCGAGGTCTTCCACTACACCCGCAAGTGGCTGCAGAGAATGACCGTGAGTCAAATAGACCGGTCGGTCTCGCAAATCAGGACGGCACGGCAAATGGACCTGCCGCCCAAGCTGGCGATCCCGATGCGTGTCATCGCGTCGGTGGCCGCGATCCTCTGCCAGTTGGATGCCCATGCGCCGATCAAGGCGCTCTCGGAGGAGCTGATCCCCGGTTTCGCCGAACCCGATATCGCCGTCATTTAGTACCGCCAGAGTGCAACTACCGACGTCGTCTCTCGACAAACAGGTCGGCACTTGCACTTTCGCGGCCTACGCAGCGACAACGCCCTTACGAGGACGTCCGCGCGGACGTTTGTGACCCACGATCGAACCACGCTCGAGAATTTCGCCGCCCCACACGCCCCAGGGTTCGGCCCGTTCCAGCGCTGCCGCCAAGCACTGGCGTCGGATCGGGCAGCTGGCACACAGTGTCTTGGCGCGCTCCAGGTCGGTGGGGGTCTCGGCGAACCACAGGTCGGGATCGCCGACATGACAAGGCAACACGGGCAGCGTCTGTCTAGGGACTGTCAGTGCCGACATGTCTTTCACCTGCTTCCTGGTCTGGTGGCTGTCCTTCGCAGTGATCCGGACCAGGTTGAGGCTGTCGACCCTATAACTGTGGCCACGGATCCTTGTGACTTCGGGTCCGTGGCCATCTGGCGAAAACCGGGCTGGTTACGTAGCGCTTACGTATGGCCCCGATCCACGGACGCGGCGGTCGCGGCGGCGACACGGTGCTTAACCGTTGCCGCCGGCGCGGCGGTGTGGGCGGCATGAGAAGTTGCCGCGGTCAGCACCGCCGTGGCCACGCCTGCACCGAATGCGTGGTTGATCATCGTGGCCACCCTCCTCTCACATTGGCTGCCCGCATGCCAGCCTTCAGCCAGCAGCAGAATGCGGTTTCGAGAGTAAACGGTGGCGGCCAGTCGTCACAACCGATTTTCTGACCTGCAGGTTTGCTCCTCAGCGACCGCGAACCAACTGCAGCACGTCTGGCCCGTACTGTTCCAGCTTGCGTGCACCGATACCCGGGATCGCGATCAGGCCCACATCGTCGTCGGGCTGCAGCTCGGCGATCGCGATCAGTGTGTTGTCGGTGAAGACGACGTAGGCGGGCACCTTCTGTTCCTTGGCGACGTCCAGCCGCCAGGCCTTGAGCCGCAGTAACAACTCCTCGTCGATGTCTCCGGCACATGTCTCACACCGCCGCAGCATGACGGCTGCCGGAGTGGTCAGGTCCTTGTTGCAGATCCGGCAGCGGGTCGTGGCGGCCCGCTTTCGACGGGATCTGCTCGGCGCCGGATCGGCACGCGTCTGTGGCGCAATACCGTTGAGGAATCGCGACGGCTTGCGGCTCTGCCGTCCGCCCGGGCTCCGCGATAGCGCCCAGCTGAGCGCCAAATGCACTCGGGCCCTGGTGATTCCGACGTAGAGCAGTCGGCGCTCTTCCTCGACAGCCTCGCTCTCGGCGCCATGAGCCAAGGCGTGCGAAATGGGTAACGTGCCGTCGGCCAATCCGACCAGGAACACCGCATCCCACTCAAGTCCCTTGGCGGCGTGCAGTGAAGCCAGCGTGACGCCCTGCACCACCGGTGGGTGCCGCGCGTCGGCGCGCATCCGGAGCTCAGCCAGCAGCCCCGGAAAATCCAGCTGCGGGCGCTGCGCCACTTCGTCGTCCACCAACTCGGCCAGCGCGGTCAACGCCTCCCAGCGCTCTCGGGCACGGGTGCCGACTGGTTGCTCGGCCGTCAGCCCCAGCGGTTCCAGGACCGCGCGCACAACGTCCGGCAAGGGGCCGTCGGCGCCACGCTCGACCGCACGCTGCAGCGCCAGCAGCGCCTGCTTGATCTCCTGACGGTTGAAAAACCCCTCGCCGCCGCGAACCTGATAGGCGATACCCGCCTCGGTCAATGCTTCCTCGTAGACCTCGGACTGCGCATTGACCCGGTAAAGCACGGCGATCTCGGATGGCGGAGTGCCGGATCCGATCAGCCGGGCGATCGACGCCGCGACCGCGGTGGCCTCGGCAGTTTCGTCGGGATGCTCTTGGAACGACGGGGCCGGACCCGGCTCACGCTGCCCAGACAGCTGAAGCTTGCTGCCGGCGACCCGGCCACAGGCCGCGGCGATCACCTGGTTAGCCAGCGACACCACCTGTGGGGTGGACCGGTAGTCGCGCTCTAGGCGGACCACCGTAGCGTCGGGAAACCGCCGCGAGAAGTCGAGCAGGAAGCGAGGTGAGGCCCCGGTGAACGAGTAGATGGTTTGGTTGGCGTCGCCGACGACAGTCAGGTCGTCTCGATCGCCCAACCAGGCCGAAAGCACACGTTGCTGCAGCGGGGTGACGTCCTGGTATTCGTCAACAACAAAGCAGCGGTAGCGATCCCGGAATTCTTCGGCCACGGCGACGTCGTTTTCGATCGCGGCCGCGGTGTGCAGCAGCAAGTCATCGAAATCGAGCATCGTGACTCCGTCGCCACGGGCTTTGAGGGCCTCGTATGCGGAGTAGACGCCTGCGATTTGCACGGCGTCCAATGGGATGTCTCGGCCGGCGGCGGCGACGGCGGCCGGGTACTCCTCGGGGCCGATCAGCGACGCCTTGGCCCACTCGATCTCACCGGCCAGGTCGCGCACGTCATCGGTGCTGGCATTCACCCTGGTGCGGCTGGCCGCGCGGGCCACGATGGCGAATTTGCTGTCTAGCAGCTGCCAGCCGGTGTCACCGATCACCCGCGGCCAGAAATACCGCAGCTGGCGGTGCGCGGCCGCGTGAAAGGTCAGGGCCTGCACTGCGCCGACACCCGAACCGGTCTGCGTGGCGGCGTCGAGCGTCCGCAACCTGGAGCGCATCTCCCCCGCCGCACGCTGGGTAAATGTGACCGCCAGCACCTGCCCGGCGGCGACATGACCACTCGCGACGAGCTGGGCGATCCGGTGAGTGATGGTGCGGGTCTTGCCCGTTCCGGCACCGGCAAGCACACAGACCGGTCCGCGAGGGGCCAGCACGGCTTCGCGCTGCTCGTCGTCCAGCCCGGCGGTCAATGGGTCAGCGACCATCGGCATGGCGTCCATCTTGGCAGTGGTGGCCGACAAACCGGGTGCATCGCCACGCCCCCAATTGCCGTGCTCCCCACACCAGCCCAGGCCGTCCCCCGCAAGCGGGTGGTTACCCCCAGCGCGGAATGCATCGTCGCCGGGCTACGCCCCAATTGCCCAGCTCCTCCTCAGCCCGCTGCACGACCTGCATCGTCGCCGGGCTACGCCCCAATTGCCCAGCTCCTCCTCAGCCCGCTGCACGACCTGCATCGTCGCCGGGCTACGCCCCAATTGCCCAGCTCCTCCTCAGCCCGCTGCACGACCTGCATCGTCGCCGGGCTACGTTAACGGCTATGACCAATGCTGCGCTCACCGTTTACACGACGTCATGGTGTGGCTTCTGCCATCGGCTCATAACGGTGCTCAAGTCCAACGGAATCTCCTACGACGCGGTCGACATCGAGCATGATCCGGCAGCCGCGGAATTTGTCAGCTCGGTCAACGGCGGCAACAGGACGGTTCCAACGGTGAAGTTTGCCGACGGGTCGACGCTGACCAACCCAAGCGCAGCCGAGGTCAAGGCAAAGCTGGCCGAAGTCGGCGGCTAAGGGAGTCGACCCGACCGGTCGTAGGGCTGCGGCCGACGCAGCCGCCGGTGCGAACTTGGTGCTCAGCGAAGCATCAGGGCGCGCTTACGATACCGACTATGGCATCGAGTTTGCGGCTGAGCCTGACGGTGCCAAAAGGCTCGACCCGCACGGACGTGAGTACTCGAGCAAGCTGGTTTCTCAGGCGACTGTCTTAATTAACAAGGCTTTTGCTAGCAAGTCTGCCGTCATCGCCTGCAGTCCGGTAGCCGTCGTGTCGGCTTGCGCGCATCCAAACGGGGCGGTCTCGATCGGCTGGAATCGACGCTGACACAGTGCGCCTCCTTGCACGACAGTGCCTATAACTTCGCCCTGGACAAGCCGGATCCCTCGACCTTGAGGCTCGGTTCGGCTGGATGGAGCCACGAATATCGCGTGAAATCTTCGGTGTTGATGTCCGTCGGCGTGTTGGATATTGAACCGACAGAGCAGATCGCAAATACCGTCCTTCAGACAATCACCGATCGCATCAAGTAGCAGTCCGCCACTTCATTCGATCGCCGCCCAGGATTCGATGATCACTCGCGCGATCGAAATCGACCCGGGCAGCAGCAATTTGGACTCCGACGAGCTGCTCCAATCGCCGGCCTCAAGCCCTGCGCGCACCTCATCGCGGGTGAACCACGCCGCCTCGGCGATCTCACCGTCGTTGAACGAGAAGTCCTCAGCCGGGTCGCCCAGGGCGTGGAAGCCGACCATCAGCGAGCGCGGGAACGGCCACGGCTGGCTGCCCAGGTAACGCACGTCGTGGACGGTCAGGCCGATTTCTTCGCGGATCTCCCGAGCGACACAGACTTCGAAAGACTCACCGGCCTCGACGAATCCGGCCAGTAGCGAGAACATCCGCTCGGGCCACACCGCCTGGCGAGCCAGCACCGCACGGTCGCCGCCGTCATGGACCAGACAGATCACCGCCGGGTCGATACGCGGAAACTCCTCATGACCAGTGACCGGGTTGACTCGTGACCAGCCCGCCCTTGCCGACTTCGTCGGGGAGCCGTCCACCGCGCTGAACCGTGCGCTGCCATGCCAATTCAGTAGTGCGATGGCCGACGACACCAGTTGGCTGCTGGTGTCGTCGAAGATCGGGCCAAGACCGCGGAGGTTCACCACCTCGACTTGCACGTCGGGATCCTCGGGCGCTTGCAGCGCACCCCGGATAGCCCAGACATGCCGGCCGCCCTCGATCCGGCCCAGGAACACCGCGTCCGGTGGCGGCTTGTCGGCCAGCGTGGCCGCGGGGCCAAGCACCACCCGGCCGTCGGCGACCAGCACCTGATTGCGCGAATCCACCCGCAACAGCGCGGCATCCGCCCATCCCGCGGTGGCTGCCTCGACATCGGTGCGCAGCTGATCGGCGCGGTCGGCGCCAACGCGCGACAGCAACGGAACATTCCGCAGCTGGAAGTCCACGCTAAGCCTCCTGGCAGCAACCGCCGCTAGTGTCTGGTGTCCTGGTGGCGACCCGCTGCGCCCGGCTTCGCCGCGCTTGCGATCGCCACTAGACCCAACCGGTGGCGACCCGCTGCGCCCGGCTTCGCCGCGCTTGCGATCGCCACTAGACCCAACCGGTGGCGACCCGCTGCGCCCGGCTTCGCCGCGCTTGCGATCGCCACTAGACCCAACCGGTGGCGACCCGCTGCGCCCGGCTTCGCCGCGCTTGCGATCGCCACTAGTGTCCCGCGTTTCGGATGTAGAGCAGCCGGTCGCTGGCCTCGATCGCGTCCACCTCGGGCGCACCGATGCGCAGCAGGTGGCCGTCGCGCACCACACCGAGCACAATGTCGCGCAGATGCCTGGGGGAACCGCCGACTTCGGTCTGCTCCACCTCGCGTTCGGCGATAGCCAGCCCGACGTCCGGAGTCAGCAGATCCTCGATCATCTCCACGACGCTGGGCGTGGTGGTGGCAAGGCCGAGCAGCCGACCCGCGGTCGCCGAGGAGACCACCACCGAGTCCGCACCCGATTGCTGCAACAGGTGCTGATTCTCGGCCTCCCGGATTGACGCCACAATCGTGGCCTTGGGCGCAATCTCCCGCGCTGTCAACGTAACCAGCACGGCGGTGTCGTCGCGGCCGGTGGCGACGATGATCGAGGCCGCATGTTGCGCCCCGGCCAGTCGCAGCACATCGAATTTGGTGGCGTCCCCGTGCACGGTGACCAGACCGGCGGTCGCGGCGTGCTCGAGGGCCGTTCGGTCGGTGTCGACGACGACGACCTCGCCCTGGGCAGCCTCATCACCGAGGATGGCGGCGACCGCCGTTTTGCCCTTGGTTCCGTAGCCGATCACGATGGTGTGGTTTCGCACTCTGCTCCTCCAACGCTGGATCTTCCACCCCTGCCGGGACCGCTCGGAGAGCACTTCGAGCGTCGTGCCGACCAACACAGCCAGGAACGCGATCCGCAACGGCGTAAAAACCACGGTGTTGACCGAACGCGCGGCTTCGGTGTATGGGGTGATGTCGCCGTAACCGGTCGTCGACAGTGACACGGCGGAGAAGTACAGGCAATCCAGGAATGTCAGCCGCTCGCCCCGCACGTCGCGGTAGCCATTGCGGTCCAGGTAGACAGTGACGGCGGCGGCGAACAACACCACCAATGCGATGGCCACTCGGCGCGTGATGACGCGGACGGGACTGGCGTGATATTCGGGAATGCGCAGGACGCCGACCAACTGGTGACCTGGCTGGACGGCCAGCGTTTCGTCCAGACCGCTCAGTCGCCGCGACCTACCGTTGCGCACGGCGGTCCGTCATCGGCTGAACCCCACCGCACGCCACACGCACTACTCAAATGTAACCACGCTCGCCCATCGCCAGATACCAGGCATCAGACGGCGACATAGCGGTCGCCCGCCGAGTCAGCCTGGGGGTACCACCCGCTTGCGGGGGACAACCCCGCCAGCTCGGCGGGATCAGGTAGTTCATCGGGGGCGACCGTGGCGCCGGTGCGCACGTAGTGGAAGGCGGTGCGCACCGATGATTCCGGGACTCCAGACAAAGCGGCCCACGCCAAGCGGTAGACAGCTAGCTGGACAGCGGCCTGCCGCATCGCTTCCGGCCCGTGCGGCGGCTCACCCGTCTTCCAGTCCACCACGGTGTTGCCGCCATCGGGGTCGGCGAACACCGCGTCAATGCGGCCACGCACCACCGTATCGCCGATTGGCATCTCGAAAGGCACCTCGACGGCAATGGGTGTGCGGGCCGCCCACCGCGATGCGGCGAATGCCTTTTGCAACGCGGCCAATTCCTGGGTTTCGCCAACGTCGGAGTCCGCTGCGCCCGGCAGGTCGCCGAGATCGAACAGCCACTCGGTGCCGTAGTAATGCTGGACCCAGGCATGAAAGGCGTTGCCCAGCAACGCATGCGGGTCCGGACGGGTCGGCAGCCGATGCACCAACCGCTGCGCCGCGCCGTCCGGGTCACGCGCCAGGTCCACCAAACCACTGACCGACAACTGGCTGGGCAGGGTGCGGGCAGGCGGTCCCCCGCAAGCGGGTGGGGCCCCCAGCGGCCACAGTGCACGCTCGGCAAGTAACGCATCGACGTCGGCGACCCAGCCGTCGATGTCGGCTCTAGCCTGGGCTTTGTCAGCCGACATGGCCTTGATCACCAGCACCGCCCCGCGTTCGACGTCGTCGCGTCGCGCAGCCAACGGATCGGCGGGCCAAATTGCTTCGACGACGTTGTCGCGCAGCGGGTTTCGTTCACCATCGGCGGGTGCAGGTGCCCACTGTTCCACGACCCCGCAGGGATCGCCGGCCGCGGCCGAACGGTCGATGACGTCCTTGAGTTCGCACAGGAAATCCGACGGGCCTCGCGGTTTGATCCCGGTGGAACCCCAGTGATGGCCGGACACCAGCAGGGTGTCCGCAGCCCGGGTGATCCCCACATACAACAGTCGCCGCTCCTCGTCGACGCGCCGCTGCTCGAGCTGGCGGCGATGCTCGGAGATCTTGTCCGACAGCTGCTTCCGATTGGTGACGTCCGAGATGTCCAGCACCGGGATGCCCAGCGCGCCTGCCGAGGCGCGGTCGCCGCGCAGCAGCGGCGGCAGCTCGGCGGCATCGGTAAGCCAGCTGCTCCGCGATGCGGTCGACGGAAACGTTCCGCCCGACAGGTGTGCCACCGCCACCACCTGCCACTCCAAACCCTTTGCGGAGTGCACCGTGAGCACCTGGACCCGGTCGCGGGCGACCGCCAACAGGGCGGGTGGCAAGCCGTTCTCGACCACCTCGGCCGCGTCCAAGTAGGCCAGCAGACCCACTACCGATGCCGCAGCGGACGCGTCCGTCGTGCTGGTCGTGGCGCTTGTTCGTTCGGCGTAGTCGGCGACCACGTCGGCGAAAGCGTCGAGGTGTTCGGCGCCGGTCCAGGCTGCGGAGACCCCTGCCGCGGCCCGGACTTCGCAGTCGACGCCCAGCACGCGGCGCACCTCGGCCACCAGGTCGGGCAGGGAATGACCAAGGTGGCCGCGCAGCGCGCTCAGTTCGGCGGCCAGCGTGGTGATGCGCTGATATCCCGCAACCGAATACGAGCTGGCCGGGCCGGGGTCGCTGATCGCGTCGGCCAGACATGCGGTGTCGGCGTCAGGACCGGCCGCCATCGCGATCCACTCGGGCGAAAGCGCCTCGCGGAGGCGTCGCCCGCCAAGAGCCAGCGCGCGCTGCCACAACGCGGCGATATCGCGACCACCGAGGCGCCATCGTGGACCGGTCAGCACCCGCATCGCCGCCGCACCTGCCGTCGGGTCAGCGACCAGCCGCAGCATGGCCACGACGTCGGCGACCTCGGGGATGGACAGCAGGCCGGCCAGCCCGACGACCTCAACCGGGATTCCGCGCGCGCGAAGGGCATCGGCGATAGGTGCGGCGTCAGCGTTGCGGCGCACCAGCACCGCCGCGGTGGGCGGGCTGGCGCCGTCAGCCTGGGCTCGCTGGTAATGCCCGTACAAGTGGTCGGCGATCCACTCTCGTTCGGCCCGGACATCGGGAAGCAACGCAGCGCGGACGGTGCCGGGCGGGGCGCCTGGGCGCGGGCGCAGTGCGTGCACCGCAACCGATCGTCGCCGCGCCTGCGCCGATATGGCGTTGGCCACATGTAGGGCGCGCGGCGGGTTGCGCCAGCTGGTCCGCAGCTCCAGGACCGGCGCGGGCGAACCGTCGGATCGGGGGAAGTCAGTGGTGAACCGCGGCAGGTTGGTCGCAGAGGCGCCGCGCCAGCCGTAGATCGACTGGATCGGATCGCCCACGGCCGTCAGCGCCAACCCGTCGTCGATGCCACCGCCGAACAGTGACGACAACGCGACGCGCTGGGCGTGCCCGGTGTCTTGGTACTCGTCGAGCAGCACCACCCGGTAGCGGTTGCGCAGGTCCTGGCCGACCTGCGGGAAGGTCGCTGCCAGTCGTGCGGCGGATGCCATCTGCACGCCGAAGTCCATGACCTTCGCGGCGCGCATCCGCTCTTGCAGCGCGTCGAGCAGCGGCACCAGCTCTGCGCGCTCAGTCTGCGCGGCTAGCAGCCGCAGCAGCCACTGGCTGGGGCCGCGGTCGCGCTGGAAGGGACCCGCCGGCAGGGCGTGGACCAGCCGTTCCAGCTCCACGTGGGTATCGCGGAGCTGGCGGGTGTCCACCAGGTGCTCAGCCAGTTGACCCCACAGCCGCAGCACCATCGAGGTGACAGCGGCCGGGGTCTTGTCGGTGCGCAGCTCGCCGCGAAACCCGTTGACCACATCGAAGGCCAGCTGCCACAGTTCGGTCTCACCGAGTAACCGGGTGTCAGGCTCGACGGGCAACAACAGCCCGTGGTCACGAAGTAACGAGCCGGCGAAAGCGTGGTAGGTGCTGACCACCGGGGTGCCTACTGGTTCGAGGGCTGCGGGGCCGTCAGCGCCCTGGGGGTACCACCCGCTTGCGGGGGAGCCGATACCGGCCAACCTCGCCAGCCGGGACCGGACTCGGCGCAGCAGCTGGCCGGCAGCCCTGCGAGTGAACGTCAATCCCAGCACCTGACCCGGTTGGGCGTAGCCGTTGGCGATGAGCCAGACCACCCGCGCGGCCATCGTCTCGGTTTTACCGGCGCCGGCCCCGGCGATGACGACCAGCGGGCCGGGCGGCGCGGCAATGACGGCGGCCTGCTCGGCGGTGGGCGGGAAAAGCCCCAGCGCGCAAGCCAATTCAGCGGGGCTGTAGCGCGGCGCGGGCTTCACAGCGGTCCCGTCCCGTTGCTGCCGGCGTAAGCCGGACAGCACGGCCTGATCGGGCAGTGCGAGCAACCCGCGTTGCGCCGGGCGATGAACTGCGGCCCAGCTGTCGCGCCGGCTGCCAGCCGGACCAGGTTGCGCCATTCCTCGCGGGCGGCCGGTGTCAGTGGATCCTGCTCGCGTTCGGTGGCGCCTGCGGCCGCGGTCTTGCCGAGGTAGACCAACCGCGCGCCGCCCGGCTCGTCGCCGGCGGGAACCAGGCCTTCGGCCACCGCCAGTTGATACATCGCCAACTGGGCGTGTTGTTGGGCGTCGTCCTTGCTGGCAGGTGTTTTGCCGGTTTTGATGTCGACGATCACCAGCCGGCCGGCTCCGTCGCGTTCCAGCCGGTCGACCCGGCCGCGCAGCCGAACTTCGCCGCCGTCATCGCGGGCTGACCCGAGGACTCCGTCGAGGTCGACCTCGACGCCGACCTCGGTCAGTTCGGATCGGGTCTGCGCCCGCCACTCGACGAACGCCTGGATCATCGCGCGGTGCCGGGCACGCTCGTTGGCCGAATGCCACTGGGCATCGAAGGGCAAATGCTCCCAGGCCCGGTCCAGCTCGGCCAGCAGTTGCGATTGGCTTTTCTCCGGTTCGGCGATCAGCGCGTGCAGCACCGAGCCGATGGTGGACCGCAGATCACGGGCGTTGATTCCGCCGTGCCGTTCGGCCAGCCAGCGCAGCGGGCAGTCGTTGAGTGTCTGCAGGGTCGACGGCGTCAACGTGACGAGGTCGTCGCCACCGCGCAGCGGTTCACTGGTGCTGACCGGGATCAGGCCGTGCCAGCCGGCCGGGTCGGCACCCGGCACACCGGCTTTGGCCAACCGGGCCAATTGCGTTGCCGCACAATCGCGGGTCGTGTCGTCCACAGCGCCATCAGGGGCACACACGACACCGCGCAGCCGGCCCACCACCGCCGCCGCGGACAACACCCGCGGCGCTGAGACCGGCTGCACCACTTCGGGATCACCGTCACCATCAGTCCACTGCGCGATTTCGGAAAAGAACGCTGATGGCAGCGCAGCCTCGCCGCCTGACCCGCCCGTGTCGCTATCTACGGCCGTCACCAACAACCGGCGCCGGGCCCGGCCCATCGCCGCCACCAGAAGCCTGCGCTCCTCGGCCAACAGCGGCGCTCGCACCGAGGCATCCTCGGTGACACCGTCCAGCGCGTCGAGTAGCCGCTGGGTGCCCAGCACACCACCGCGCGGAACCGTGTTGGGCCACAACCCGTCCTGCAGGCCGGCGATGACCACCAGATCCCATTCATGTCCCAGTGCGGCGTGCGCGCTGAGCACTCTGACCTGCTCCGCCGTCGCCACCGGCTCGGGGTTGACGCTCGGCAGCTGCAGCGCCGCGACGTGCTCGACGAGTCCGCGCAACGACGCACCGGACGTGCGAGACACGTACTGATCGGTGATGTCGAACAACGCGGTCACCGCCTCAAGGTCCCTGGTGGCCTGAGCGCCGGCGGGGCCTCCGCGCTCGGCAGCCGCCAGCCAGCGACGCTGCAGACCGGAGCGGTGCCAGGCGGCCCATAGGGTGTAGCGGGGATCTCCCCCGCAAGCGGGTGGTGCCCCCAGGCCGGCCCGGTCGCAGCGGGCGGCCGCGTCCAGCACCGCACGCACCCGCTGCAGCGGGCGAGACTGCGCGCCCGGTACCGCCGCGTCGGAGGACAGCGCCGCCACCAGCAGATCACCGAAATTCCCCGGCGGACCGTCGGGCCTGGCGCGCTGCAGCGCTCGGCGCAGCTGCCGAAGCGAGACCGGGTCGACGCGACCGATGGGCCCGGTCAGCAATGCCAGCGCCTGCTCACCGTCGAGTCCGTCAGCGGTGGCCGCCAGAACCTTGAGCAGCGCGCGTGCCGCGGGTTCTTCAGACAACGGTCCGCTAGCTGCGGGTACGGCTACCGGGACTCCGGCGGCAGCCAAAGCGCGCGGCAACCTCGCGCCGGCCCGTGGCACCGACCGGACGATGATCGCCATCTGCGACCACGGCACCCCGTCGATAAGGTGCGCACGCCGCAGCGCGTTCGCGATCATCGCCGCCTCCGCGTGTGCCGAGGCCGCCAGGCGCACCGTGACCGATCCGTTCTCGGCCCCGGTGCCGTCGATCTGCCTGCCGCAGCTGCCGCCAGGCAGTCGGCGCGCGATGCCACTGATGGCGCGCGCCACCGCCGGAGCACAGCGATGCGACACCGTCAACGCCACCGACGGCGTGGGGGCACCACCCGCTTGCAGGGGATCGTCAGCCTGGGGGTACCACCCGCTTGCGGGGGACAACCCGGCGGGCTCGCCGCCCCGGAAGCCGAACACCGCCTGGTTGGGGTCACCGGCGACCAACGCCAGTTCGCTGCCTGCCGCAAGCACCCGAACCAAGCGCGCCGCCTGCCGGTCGAGTTGCTGGGCGTCGTCGATCAACAAGACTCGGACCCGGGCGCGTTCGGCTGCCAGCAACTCAGGATCGATCGCGAATGCCTCCAAGGCGGCACCGACAAGTTCGGCAGCACCCAGCGCCGGCGTCGTCGCCTGCGGCGCTGCCGTCCCGACCGCCGCCCGCAGCAACATCACCTGCTCGTACTGGCGCGCGAATTGGCCGGCGGCGGTCCATTCCGGACGCCGGCACCGGCGGCCCAGTCGCTGTAGTTCCTGCGGGTCCACGCCGCGTTCGGAGCAGCGCGCCAACAGGTTTCGCAGTTCGGTGGCGAAGCCGGCGGTGCTCAGGGCGGGCCGTAGATGCGCCGGCCACGCGGCCGCTGCGTGCGGTCCGTCTTCGAGGTCACCGGCCAGCAGTTCCCGGATGATGGCGTCCTGTTCGGCGCTGGTGACCAGCCGCGGGGGCGCATCGCCGGCACGCTCGGCAGCCCGTCGCAAGACCGCGTAGGCGTAGCTGTGCACGGTGCGTACCAACGGCTCGCGAACCGCGGCCCGGCAGGGACCGGTGGTGCGCGAACGCAGCAACGCCGTCGTCAACCTGCTGCGCTCCCGCATCCCGATCCGACCGGAACCGGTAAGCAGCAGAACCGATTCCGGATCAACACCGGCGCTGATATGAGCGACTGCGGCGTCGACCAGCAGGCTGCTCTTGCCGGTGCCGGGCCCGCCCAGGATACGCACCAGCCCGCGTAGGCCCGGCGCCAGAACAGCACGCGCCTCGGCGTCCCAGGTGTATGACATGGCTGCATGCAATCACGAGGGTCTGACAAGTCGGCCCGGCAGTGGCCGGGCTCGATTCCGCCGGCTCCTACGCTGGAGGCCGACAACATGGGTCGCAGGCCGATAAGGCCAATGGAGAAATTGACCGCGGCAGCCCCAACAAAGGTAAGGAGGGATCGTGGAGGACGTCGAGGGCATTTTTCCCGACGACGAAGTGCCCGAAGCAGACGCGGTGGAACAACACCAAGCCGTCGATTTCGACGACGAAGTCGGCTTGGACACCGCCTACTTGAACGCCGACGCCACGGGGCGGGATGCCAACGAAGCCGACGTGGTCGACCAGGCTTTCATCGTTCCCGCTGCAGACGACGATTGGGATGACGATCACTAAGCCGGGCACCACACCGCACCGGCCGACCGCCCACCCGGCAACACCCGCAGTCGCAACTGGCACCATCAAAGCGTGACTGCCGATCTGCACGTGCACCGCTACGGTCCGCCCGGTCCGGTGCGGATCCTGGCGATCCATGGGCTAACCGGCCACGGGCAGCGTTGGCAGCATTTGGCCGGCTACATGTCCGAAATCGCTATCGCCGCGCCCGATCTGCTCGGCCACGGTAGGTCGTCGTGGGCAGCGCCGTGGACCATCGACGCCAACGTCTCAGCGTTGGCCGCGCTGCTCGACGATGAGGCCGACGCGCCGGTGCTGGTGGTTGGTCACTCATTCGGCGGCGCGCTCGCAATGCATCTGGCTGCAGCTCGCCCTGACCAGGTGGCGGCGCTGCTGCTGCTCGACCCAGCAGTCGGCTTGGACGGTGCGTGGATGCGAGACATCGCCGACGCGATGTTTTCCTCCCCCGACTACCCGGACGCCGGGGAAGCCCGCATGGAAAAGGCGACGGGCTCCTGGGCGGATGTGGACCCCGCGTTGCTCGATGCCGAGCTTGACGAGCACCTGGTCGAGTTGCCGAGCGGGCGGTACGGCTGGCGCGTCAGCCTGCCGGCGATGCTGTCCTACTGGAGTGAGTTGGCCCGCGATATCGTGCTACCGCGAGCTGGAACGGCGACGATGCTGGTGCGAGCAAATCGGACCTCGCCGCCATATGTTAGCGACCGGCTCATCGCGGGACTTCAAGAACGCCTGGGATCCGATTTTGCGCTGCTGGATTTCGAGTGCAACCACATGGTGCCCTACGCCAAACCCGCCGAAGTCGCCGCGCTGGTCCGCAAGCATTTGGAAGCCCGCTGACCGTGCCACCGGTGACCGACGGGCAGGTCGAGCGGGTGCGTTCGCTGGTGGCGGCCATCCCGTCCGGCAGGGTCGTCACCTATGGCGACATCGCCGCTGTCGCAGGACTTTCCAGTCCGCGCATCGTCGGTTGGATCATGCGGACCGACTCCTCGGACTTACCCTGGCACCGAGTGATCAGCGCGTCCGGGCGCCCGGCGCGACATTTGACCACCCGGCAGCTGGAGTTGCTGCGCGCCGAAGGGGTACTCGCCGTCGACGGCAAGGTCGCGCTGCGCGAGGTCCGCTACGAGTTTCCGCCCGGCACTTAGAGCACCGCGCGAGCACGCCGTCATTCATCGAAATCGACGTTACCGACGCCTGTTTCGGCGTGTTGTCGCGGTAGAGTCGATGTCGGGTGCCGCTTCGCGGCTAGAGCACCAGGCGGACCAGGGCCGCGGTGCGGGCCAGCCCCGGGAACGCCTCGGCGGTTGACCGCGGGTGCAGAGCGTGGACCGCTAGGCGAAACATCAACGCCCGCAGCAACATCTGCGGCCACTCCGGCAGCGCGTTCCAGCGTTCGATGAGTCCGTCGTCGGCCTCGCCCCAGGACAACGCGTCGACAACGACTACGCCCGCAGCCCACGATGCGGGTCGCCAGTAAGGCGTGATGTCGGTGATTCCCGGCGCTGCGGTGCCCACGAAAAGCACTGTCCCGTAAAGATCTCCGTGCACCAGCTGGTTGGGGCTCTTGGTCGGTCTACGCAAGCTGGCGAGCTGGTTGATCAGCTCGATCGATCGCTGGCTGTCCGCTGTCGGCGGGGCTGTCGGCGCGCCCGGCGGCACCGACGCCAACGGCCGTTCCTCCCATGCGGCGCGGTCGGCGGCGATGAAAACATCGACGTCGGCCCAGGGCGCTGTGGGTCCCTGGGTCAGGAATCGGGGGCGTTCAAGTTTGCCGGTGGCCTCGTGAAGTCGCACCGCCGTCGAGACGACCTCATCGTGGCGGGCCTCCGGTGTGCCGGCGACGAACGTATCTGCCCGCCAGCCCGAAACCACATACCGTCCGTCGGTCGAGCGGACCGGCCGGGCCAGGCGCACCCCGTCGACGAACAACGTCTCCCGCACCCGGGCCGACCAGGCCGCGCGGGCGTGGTCGGCCACTATCGACAGCACGACTTCGCCGCATCGCCAGCCACCTTCCCAGCCGGCACCCAAGGCGACGGGCTTCACACCGGTCAAACCAAATGCCGACAGCACGTGGTCCGGCGGTGGCTCGACATTCACACGGGTCAGCCTAATAGAGCCCACCGGGGGTATCGGGTCAGTACATCACCATGTCGGGCTGCATCTGTTTGGCCCATGCCACGATCCCGCCCTGCAGGTGGACCGCATCGGAGAATCCAGCCTTCTTCACCGCGGCCAGCGCCTCGGCCGAGCGAACCCCCGTTTTGCAATACAGCACCGGCATGCGGTCCTGGGGCAGCTTTGCCAGACCCTCGCCCGAGTTGATCAACGACTGCGGGATCAGCTGAGCGCCGTCGATGTGCACGATGTCCCACTCCACGGGCTCGCGAACGTCGATCAGGGCCAGCTTTTTGCCGGAGTCCAGCAACTCACGCAACTCCCGCGGGGTGATGGTGGAGCCGGTGGCCGCCTGGGCGGCATCCTCGGACACCACACCGCAGAATTGCTCGTAGTCGATCAGTTCGGTGATCCTCGGCGTGGACGGGTCCTTGCGGATCTTGATCGTGCGGTAGGTCATCTCCAGCGCGTCGTACACCATCAACCGGCCGAGCAGCGGTTCGCCGATCCCGGTGATCAGTTTGACCACCTCGGTGCCCATCACCGACGCAATGGAGGCGCAGATGATGCCCAGCACGCCGCCTTCGGCGCACGACGGCACCATGCCGGGTGGTGGCGGCTCCGGGTACAGGTCGCGGTAGTTCAGGCCCAGCCCGCCCGGAGCGTCCTCCCAGAACACCGAGACCTGGCCCTCGAATCGGTAGATCGACCCCCATACGTAGGGCTTTTCAGCCAGCACCGCTGCGTCGTTGACCAGATACCGGGTGGCGAAGTTGTCGGTGCCATCCACGATCAGGTCGTACTGCTTGAACAAGTCGATGGCGTTGCGCGGATCCAGCCTGAGCTCGTGCAATCGCACCTCGACCAGGGGGTTGATCGCGACGATCGAGTCGCGCGCCGACTGGGCCTTGGACCGTCCGACGTCAGCCACGCCATGGATGATCTGACGCTGCAGGTTCGACTCGTCGACGACGTCGAAGTCGACGATGCCGATCGTGCCGACGCCCGCCGCGGCCAGGTACAGCAAGGCCGGTGCTCCGAGCCCGCCAGCGCCGATCACCAGCACCCGGGCGTTCTTGAGCCGCTTCTGCCCGTCTACACCCAGGTCCGGAATGATCAGATGGCGGCTGTAGCGGGCCACCTCATCGCGAGTCAGCCGGCTCGCGGGCTCAACTAGTGGCGGCAACGATGTCGACACCGAATATCTCCTCGGTTAGCTTCACTTTAGCTTCTGACACGTCGTCCACAACCATCACAACAGCTGTCCGGATAGACGGCAATGAGATCAACGCTTCGACTGCCGGCATTGCTTCCCGGCCCGTCCGGCCTTCCTGCCACTAGATCCGGTTGCCCCGCTCCGGCTAAGCGATCGGGTACGGCCAGGGATTGAATCGGCAGGTCTTCCCGTCCGCCTTGACGTAATCGGGGTCGAACTTGGCGGCATCGTCATTCGAGGTGGAAAACGTCTGCTGCATCATCACCGGCGCCAGACCACCCTGCTTGTCGCAGGGCTCATGGCGCACGTACCCGATGGCGTGACCGACCTCGTGGTTGATCACATACTGCCGGTAGGAACCGACGTCCCCTTCGAACGGGACCGCTCCGCGCACCCAGCGTGCCTCGTTGATCAAAACCCGCGCCTGCCGGTCCGGCCCATACACCGGGTTGTAGCAGGACGTCTCCAGCCGGAATTCGTAGCCACACCCGTCACGCACCGTCACCGGAGACACCAGCGAGATCCGGAAGTCGGGTTTTCCGTCGTCGATCCGGACGAAGGCGAACTGCGGGTTGTGCGTCCAGCCCTTGGGATTGGCCAGCGTCTGGTCGACCATCTGCGCGAATGCGTTGTCGCCGCCGAACATCGCGGGGTCGATGCCGTTCTCGACCTCGACGGTGTATCTGAACACCTTGGCGGTGCCCTGACCGACCTGTGGCGTCGTGCCCGGCACGATATGCCAAATCTTGTCGCCCGCTTCGGTGAAGGGGCCGCCGTCCGGCAGCGTCCCGGCCGGCAGATTGGCGTCGAATGCGGCGAGCCCGCGAGGCGGTGCGTCGAGGATCGCGGTGCCCACCGCGCCGATGACCGGCGGGCCCTGGATGGGCTGACTCGCTGTCGGCTTCGGCGCACCCGTGCCGGTCACCGTCTGGTAGATGACCACCGCGGTGAGCACCACCAGAACAGGCAACGCGTAGGCGCGCCAGCCATACGTGGATACGAACCGTCCCAGCCATGTTTGTTTGCGCCATTGGCGCGGCCGGTCACGATCGGCCCTGGCCCGTCCGGCGCCCCGGCCGATCGGGTCACGCAGGGCCCGAAGTGGTTCTCGCCACTCGTCACGCCGCACAGGAGTTCGACCAGTGCCACGCACGGGTCGCTGGGACGTCATTTCCCCAGGATTGCACAGCTGGCACTGCAGGTGCCCCCTGGCGCGCCCGAATGCACCGCGCGACACCATTTCTGCCAGCACCGGCGACGATGCCGATCGCGACGACGTCACGGGTAGTAATGTCGGTGCGACGAGCCGCGCGCGGCTGGCCCCGGCGGTGTCCGATGGTCAGTTGCCAATGAATCAGATGAGGACTCGATGAGCGATCTTGCCAAGGCAGCGGCACGACGTGCCGTCAAACCGGCTGACCGCGGTCTGCCGGGAGACGACATGGCGGCCTCGAACCGGCGCGGCAACCGGTTGCCCCGGGACGAGCGTCGTGGCCAATTGCTGGTCGTTGCCAGCGATGTCTTTGTCGACCGCGGCTACCACGCGGCCGGTATGGACGAGATCGCCGACCGGGCAGGGGTCAGTAAACCCGTGCTGTATCAACATTTTTCGAGCAAGCTGGAGCTGTATCTGGCGGTGCTTCATCGGCACGTCGAAAACCTGGTCTCAGGCGTGCAGCAGGCATTGCGCACTACCACCGATAACCGGCAGCGATTACACGCGGCGGTGCAGGCGTTCTTCGACTTCATCGAGCACGACAGCCAGGGCTACCGGCTGATCTTCGAGAACGACTATGTCACCGAACCCGAGGTCGCCGCGCAGGTGCGGGTTGCCACCGAATCGTGCATCGACGCCGTGTTCGCCCTGATCAGCGCCGATTCCGGACTGGACCCACACCGCGCCCGGATGATCGCGGTGGGACTGGTCGGTATCAGCGTCGACTGCGCCAGGTACTGGCTGGACTCCGACCGTCCAATTTCCAAATCGGACGCCGTCGAGGGCACCGTTCAGTTCGCCTGGGGCGGGCTGTCACACGTGCCGCTTACTCGCTCTTAGCGGCCTTCCCAGCGGCCCTCGCGGACGAATCCGCCCCGATTCCGAAGCCGACCCGGCGGCTGTCGGCGACACCGATTTCGACATAGGCGATCTTGGTGGTGTGAATCAGGAAGCGACGGCCCTTCTCGTCGCTCAGGCTGAGCAGGCCCGAGCCCTCGCGCAGTGCGGCGGTAACGAGTTCTTCGACTTCACCGGGTGTCTGCGCACTGGCGAAGACCAGCTCGCGCGGACTGTCCGTGATACCGATCTTGACCTCCACGGTGGCCCCTTCCTTTGGTATTGAAGTCGCAGACGTGTCAGCAGCAGGCTAGTGGACGCGCGTGGTGTGCTCTGATGCAGATGGGCCCCGGGGTCCTGGCAGAGGTTCGCGGTAAGCGAAACGGAGCCCGGCTAGATAACGATTAGCTCCCAGCTGGGCAACATGCCGCGCGACACCAGATCCTCGATATTCACACCGGTAACATCGGCACCATCAAGAACACAGTTCACGATCTCGACGGCCTAGTCCATGACTACCCCGATGACGAGAGCTACGAGACAGACGGAGCCGAATACGACGGCTACGGCGAGTTAGCCTGGCCGGCCGATCGTCGATGGCGCCCGGTCACGGCAATTCTCGGCGCTGTGGTGGCCCTTGGCGCCATTGCGACCGCTGTCATCATCAACAGCGGGGATAGTGCATCGACCAAGGCCACTGTGGGGGTGCCGGCTCCCAGGACGGTGACCTCTGCGCCCTCGACGCCCAAGACAACGGCCCCGCCCAGCGCGTCGCCCAGCCCGTCCAGAGCGCCCCAATTACCGCCCGAGACGGTCACCACCGTGACGCCGCCCAGCGCGTCGCCCAGCATCGGGCCGACGGGAACGCCCACCGCCGCGCCGCCTCCAACTGGCCCACCGCCACCGGCCGCGCTGAATCCGCGCACCGTCGTCTACAGCGTGACCGGGACGAAGCAGCTCCTGGACCTGGTGAACATCGTCTACACCGATGCCCGGGGCTACCCCCAGACCGAGTTCAACGTGTCGCTGCCATGGTCGAAGATGATCGTGCTGAACCCGGGCGTGCAGACCCAATCCGTGGTAGCGACCAGCATCTACGGTCGGCTCAATTGCTCGATCGTCAATGCCGCGGGTCAAATCGTGGTGGCGTCGACCAACAATTCGAGTCTGGTGACCTGCACACGCTAAGCGGGTCGGACCTCAGTTCGGGTCAGCTCAGACCGAGTTCGTGCATCCGTCGGTCGTGCGTCTGCTCTAAACGGTCGAAGAATGCGCCGAGCTGACCCAGGCCACCGGGACCGGATACCACCAGGTCGACCAGCTCGTCGTGGTCGGCCAGCAGGTATTGGGCCTGGGTGATCGCTTCGCCGAACAGACGACGAGACCACAGCGCCAGCCGGCTACGCTGCTTGCTGCTGGCGGTCACAGCCGCGCGCACCTCGGCGACGACGAACTGCGAGTGCCCGGTCTCCGATAGCGCCGCCCGCACCACGTCGGCAACCTCATCGGGCAGCCCATCGGCGATCTCGAGATATAAATCGGCGGCCAGGGCATCACCGACATAAGTCTTCACCAAAGCTTCCAGCCACGTACTCGGCATCGTCAGCCGGTGGTAGTTCTCCAGCGCCGACACGTACTTCGACATCGCCGATACCACGTCGACCCCCCGGCTTTCCAAGGCGTCGCGCAGCAGCTCATAGTGGTTCATCTCGGCGGCGGCCATGCTCGCCATCGAGATCCGCCCCCGCAGGTCAGGTGCCATCCGCGCCTCGTCGGTCAGCCGGTAAAACGCGGCTACCTCGCCATATGCCAGCACCGCAAACAATTCGTTGACGCCCGGATGGTCCGCCGACAGCCGTGGGGTAGGCGAATCGTCCACCTGGTCGGCGGAGGAGGCCGAAGTCATGGCAACACTCTAGTCGGCGGACTTAGGAGAAAATCGGAGCCAGCTATCGACCAGCTATCATGCTCATAGGTAGTGACTGTATTTCTGGTACCGCCACTACCGGCGAAATGTGCGTGCACAGCTGGCCGCCCGGACTGAGCTCCGCCCACCCGGAGCAGGGGGCCTGCGACTCGGCGACGTATTCGGAGTCGGAACTCGTGCGTGCGTGACCGCGACAGAGAAACACCGACACAAGACCGATACCGTCACCGAAAGGCTCGTCACCCACGTATGACCGCACTGACAAGCACAACTGAACTAACCTTTGCCAAACTTGGCGTTCGCGAGGAAATAGTCCGCGCACTCGCCGAAAAGGGCATCCAGCGTCCCTTTGCTATCCAAGAACTGACTCTGCCGCTTGCGCTCGCCGGCGACGACGTGATCGGCCAGGCCCGCACCGGCATGGGCAAGACCTTCGCGTTCGGCGTGCCGCTGCTGCAGCGCATTACTGCCGGCACCGGCGTAAGGCCGCTCACCGGCGCACCACGGGCCCTGGTCGTGGTGCCCACCCGGGAGCTGTGCCTGCAGGTGACCGACGACCTGGCCACTGCGGCCAGATACCTGACCGCCGATGACGGCCGCCGGCTGTCGGTGGTGTCCATCTACGGAGGACGGGCTTACGAGCCACAGATCGATGCGCTACACGCCGGCGCCGACGTCGTAGTGGGCACCCCCGGCCGGCTGCTCGACCTGGCCCAGCAAGGCCATCTGCAGCTGGGCGGGCTGTCGGTGCTGGTGCTCGACGAGGCCGACGAGATGCTCGACCTGGGCTTTTTGCCCGATATCGAGCGCATCCTGCGTCAGATCCCCGCTGACCGGCAATCGATGCTGTTCTCGGCGACCATGCCGGACCCGATCATCACGCTGGCCCGCACTTTCATGGACCAGCCCACTCATATCCGGGCGGAGGCACCGCACTCCTCGGCGGTGCATGACGCCACCGAGCAGTTCGTCTACCGCGCCCACGCGCTGGACAAGATGGAGCTGGTGAGCCGGATACTGCAGGCCCGCGACCGGGGCGCGACGATGATCTTCACCCGCACCAAGCGCACCGCGCAGAAGGTGTCAGACGACTTGGCCGAGCGCGGTTTCGCGGTGGGCGCCGTGCACGGGGACCTCGGCCAGGTGGCGCGCGAGAAGGCGCTCAAGGCATTTCGCGCCGGTGATATCGACGTGCTGGTCGCCACCGACGTGGCCGCCCGCGGCATCGACATCGACGACGTCACCCACGTCATCAACTATCAGTGCCCCGAGGACGAGAAGATGTACGTCCACCGCATCGGGCGCACGGGCCGCGCCGGCCGCACCGGGGTCGCGGTCACCTTGGTGGACTGGGACGAACTGCCCCGCTGGGCGATGATCGACAAGGCGCTGGGCCTGGGCTCCCCCGATCCGGCCGAGACCTACTCGAACTCGCCGCACCTGCACGCCGAGCTAGGCATCCCGGCCGAGGCCGGCGGCACGGTCGGTGCGCGGCGTAAGTCGCACGTCAAGCGCGGCGACACCACACGCGACGCAGGGACGTCGGAGAACTCGGGAAAGTATGGACGCACGCGCTCCGGCGCACGGCGACGGCGCACCCGTGGCGGCCAACCCGTCACCGGACACCCCGCTGGCAGCGCGGTCGCCAGCGGTGCCAACGGTGAGGGCGCCGCAGAGTCGCCGTCCAGTTTCCCGTCGGGTAACGCCGGGACTAGCCGGCGCCGCCGTCGGCGCCGCAAGCCCGCAGACGCCACCGCGCACGCCAACTAAGCCCCGCGCTGACGCATGGTCAGACCCGAACGCCGGAGCAAGGGCGATATCTTGGCTGCCGCGACAATCGCGGTCGTCGTCGCCGCAGCCGCGGCGCTGATCTGGTGGACCAGCGATGCTCGGGCCACCATCAGCCGGCCGGCCGCCGTTCCGGCGCCCAACCCGACGCCGGCCCGGGAAGTACCGGCCACCCTGAACCAGCTCTGGACCGCCGCCAGCCCTGCCACCACCGCACCTGTGGTGGTGGGCGGGACGGTCACCACCGGCGACGGCCGCCAAGTGGACGGGCGCGACCCCGGCACGGGTCAGTCGCGCTGGAGCTACGCCCGTGACAGCGACCTGTGCGGGGTGTCCTGGGTCTACCACTACGCGGTCGCGGTCTACCAAGACGACCGCGGATGCGGGCAGGTCAGCACCCTCGACGGGTCCACCGGTCGTCGCGGGGCCGCCCGCAGTGGCTACGCCGATCCGCGCGTGCGCCTCTCGTCCGACGGCACGACGGTGTTGTCAGTCGGCGACACCCGCCTGGAACTGTGGCGCTCGGACATGGTCCGGATGCTGGCCTACGGCGAGACCGACGCCCGGGTGAAACCGTCGGCACGGGGACTGCACTCCGGATGCCGGCTGGTCTCGGCGGCGGCCAGCTCGTCAGCGGTATCGGTGCTCGAGACCTGCGTGAATCAGGCCGATCTGCGGCTCGTCCTATTGCGCCCAGGCAAGGAAGATGACGAACCCCAGCAACACGTCGTGCTCGAACCCGGGATTGGGGCGGATTCGGGTGCTCGCGTGCTGACCGTCTGGGAGAACAACACGGCGGTGTATCGGCCATCGCCGCAGCCCAGAGTTGACGTGATCGACGAGACCGGCACCACGGTGTCGAGCACCCTGCTGCCCAAGCCGCCGTCGAGCTCGGCGGCGGTGTCACAGGCGGGCAACCTGCTGACCTGGTGGACCGGCGATTCCCTGATGGTCTTCGAGGCGAGCAACCTGACACTGCGCTACACCATTGCCGCGGGCGAGACGACCGCGCCGTTGGGACCGGGCGCGATGATGGCGGGCCGACTGCTCGTACCGGTCAGTGGCGCGATCGGTGTCTACGACCCGGTCAGCGGCGCCAACGAGCGCTACATTCCGGTGAACCGGGCGCCGAGCACCCTGCAACCAGGCAGGGCCGTGATCCCGGCCGTTTCGGGGTCCAGGGTGTTCGAGCAGCGAGGCGACACCGTGGTGGCCTTGGGCTGACCGCTTTGGGGAGCCGCTAAATCTCGACGGCGAACGTCGGCAGCGGTTTGCCGGTCTTCCAATGCCTGAGCAACGCCTGCGCCAGCTCGGCGTAGGCCACCGCGCCTTTGTTCTTGCGCCCGGCCATCACTGACGAACCCGAGGCACTGGCCTCGGCGAAACGCACCGTGCGCGGGATCGGCGGGGCGAGCACCGGCAGGTCGTAGCGGTCGGCGACGTCGAGCAACACGTCGCGGGTGTGGATGGTACGGGAGTCGTACAGCGTCGGCAACGCGCCCAGCAGCCGCAGGTCCGGGTTGGTGAAATGCTGGACATCGGCGACCGTGCGCAAGAATTGGCCGACGCCGCGGTGCGCGAGCGTCTCGCACTGCAGCGGCACGATGACCTCGTCGGCGGCCGTCAGCCCGTTGAGGGTGAGCACACCCAGCGACGGCGGGCAGTCGATGACAACTACGTCGAATTGGTCGGAGAGTTTGGCCAGCGCGCGTTTGAGCGCATATTCGCGGCCGGCCCGCATCAGCAGCATCGCCTCAGCGCCGGCCAGGTCGATGTTGGCCGGCAGCAGCGTCATTCCCTCCATGGTCTCGACCAGCGCGGCGTTTGGCTCGACCTCACCGAGCAGCACCTCGTGCACGGACACCGGCAGTTTGTCGGGATCGTGGCCGAGCGAGAAGGTCAAACAGCCCTGCGGATCCAGATCGACAAGCAGCACTCGCCGGTCCTCTTCCGCCATCGCCGCACCCAGCGAGGCAACCGTCGTCGTCTTGGCTACGCCGCCCTTTTGGTTGGCCACCGCCAGTACCCGGGTATTTGTCACAGTGCCATCCTGGCATGCTTCCCAGCCATGTGCTGCGGGCGACGGGCCCGGCATGTCGTCGGGCAGAATCGATCGGCATGGGCTTGCACAACCACCGACTGGTGTTACTCCGCCACGGCGAGACCGCCTGGTCTAAATCCGGCCAGCACACCGGCCGTACCGACCTCGAGCTGACCGATCACGGCCGGGTCCAAGCCGAACTCGCGGGGCGGGTTCTGCGTGACCTGAAACTCGCCGAGCCGGTGGTGTTCAGCAGCCCGCGTATACGTGCCCTGACCACAGCCAAGTTGGCCGGGCTCGCCGTCGATGAGGTCACTCCCCTGCTCGCCGAATGGGATTACGGTTCCTACGAGGGGTTGACGACCCCGCAGATCCGGGAAAGCGATCCCGATTGGCTGGTCTGGACCCACGGATGCCCCGGCGGCGAGAGTGTGGCGCAAGTCAGTGACCGCGCTGACCGGGCCGTCGCATTGGCGTTAGAAGCACATGACCTCGCGCGACGTGGTGTTCGTGGGCCATAGCCACTTTTCCCGTTCGGTAATCACACGCTGGGTCGAGCTGCCGCTCGTCGAGGGCAGCCGCTTCTGGATGCTCGCCGGCTCGGTCGCCGTGTGCGGGTTCGAGCATGGCGTGCGACAGCTCGCTGCGCTCGGATTGACCGGCCACCCGCAGCCGACCGCATTCGGGTGAGCTCCCTCGAACCGCCGTTCGCGCTGTGCGGGCCGAGCGGCGCTCTGGTTGCCGACGGCGTGCAGAGGCGCTACTGCGACGTGCCGGCGGCACAAGCGGCGCTGCGCTCGGGGTCGGCCCCAATACTGTTGGGCGCGTTGCCTTTCGACGTGGACAGACCCGCGGCGTTGCTGGTGCCGGGCACCGTGCTGCGCACCGACGGTCCACCCGACTGGCCGACGGGCCCGCTGCCGGCGGTGCGCATCACCGCCGCCGTCCCGCCGCCGGCCGACTACCGCGCCCGGATCAGCCGGGCACGAGATCAGCTCGCTGCACCGGGCAACTCGCTGCGCAAGGTGGTGCTGGCCCGCGCATTGCAGCTGACCGCGGACGCTGCACTGGACGCCCGTGTCATCCTGCGCCGGCTCATCGCGGCAGACCCGGCCGCATATGGCTATCTCGTCGACCTCACCGCCGCCGGCGACGACTACGCGGGCGTGGCGCTGGTGGGCGCCAGCCCAGAACTTCTGGTCGCGCGCTCCGGCGAGCGTGTCACGTGCCGGCCGTTTGCCGGTTCAGCCCCACGCGCTGACGACCCGGAACTCGATGCTGCCAACGGCGCCACGCTGGCCGGTTCGGCCAAGAACCGTCACGAGCATCAGTTGGTTATCGACACCATGCGGGCCGCCTTGGAGCCACTATGCGACGACCTGACAATCGCGTCCGAGCCCCAATTGAGCCGCACCGCGGCAGTCTGGCATTTATGCACCCCGATCAACGGCCGGCTACGTGACAAATCCACTACCGCAATCGATCTAGCGTTGGCGCTGCACCCTACTCCGGCGGTCGGAGGGGTGCCGACGAAGGCCGCAACCGAGCTCATCGCCGAGTTAGAGGGTGACCGCGGTTTCTACGCCGGGACCGTGGGCTGGTGTGACGCCAGCGGCGACGGCCGCTGGGTGGTGTCGATCCGCTGTGCGCAGCTGTCGGCAGACCGCCGCACCGCCCTCGCGCGCGCCGGCGGCGGCATCGTCGCCGAATCCGACCCCGATGACGAAGTTGACGAAACCACAACGAAATTCGCCACGATACTTAACGCGCTGGGAGTTGAGCAATGAGCGAAAACATCCGCCGCGCGATACCGGCAGACATCGCCGATATCACCGACATGATTTATGCGCTGGCCGAATTCGAACACGGCGCCGATCAATGCACTGTCACCGAAACACAAATTTCCACAGCGCTTTTCGGTAATTCGCCAACGGTACACGGGCACGTCGCCGAAGTTGACGGCGAGATCGCCGCGATGGCGCTGTGGTTTGTCAACTTCTCCACCTGGGACGGTGTCGCGGGCATCTACCTCGAAGACCTGTTCGTACGGCCGAGGTTTCGCCGCCGCGGCCTGGCCCGCGCGCTGCTGGCGGCGCTGGCGGCTGAGTGCCTCGACAACGGCTACACGCGGTTGTCATGGGCGGTGCTGAACTGGAACTCCGATGCCATCGCGCTGTACGACGGGATCGGCGCAGCAACCGCAGCGCGAGTGGACCACCTATCGGCTGTCCGGCCCGCGGTTGGCCGAGCTGGCCGGACCCCGCTGATCGCCGCCCGCGGCCCAGCGCACGGCCGCGGGGCTGAACAGCAAGACCAATGCGGTCAGCGCCACGATGCCCAGCGGAATCCCGAAGGCCGGCTGATGCGAGCCCACCGCGAGGTACCACGCCACCGGCAGCAGCAGCAGTTGGGTGAACACTGCCAGCCCGCGGCCCCAGCGCTTGCCGACCACCAGCGCGCGTCCGGCGGCGACCACCACGCCGCCGACCAGAACGAACCAGACCGCTGTGCCCAAGCCGTTGACCACCCGCTGGTCGGCTCCCGCGATCCCCCGCACCACCAGCACCGCGGCCACCACCAGCGCGGCCACACCCTGCACCGCGACGATCCATCCCGCGCCACGCACGGTGGATGGGGCAGGTGGAGGTGGCGTCACAGCGTCAGCGTAGTCACGCCACCGGCTTCCCCCTCGCCGCTTGCGCGGCTGGCTGTTACCCCCACCCCGCGAGCGGGCGGTTCCCCCACAGCAGGGCCTTAACCGCCCCGCATAAGCTCGTGCATCATGCGCGCCGTGCTGATCGTCAACCCAACAGCCACTTCCACCACTCCAGCCGGTCGCGACCTGCTGGCGCACGCGCTCAAAAGCCGCCTTGAGCTCACCGTCGAGCACACCAACCACCGTGGTCACGGCAGCGAACTCGCACAAGCGGCCGCTGAGGACGGAGTCGACCTGGTCGTCGTGCACGGCGGCGACGGCACGGTGAGCGGGGTGGTCAACGGTTTGCTTGGCCGCCCCGGCTCGACGCCAGCAGGGCCTGTGCCTGCGGTCGCGGTGGTGCCTGGCGGCTCGGCGAATGTGCTGGCCCGGTCTCTGGGCATTTCCAAGGACCCGGTCGCTGCCACCAACCAGCTCATCCAGCTGCTCGATGACTACCGCCGTCACCAGACGTGGCGCCGCATCGGGCTGATCGACTGCGGTGAGCGGTGGGCCGTGCTCAACGCCGGGATGGGCGTCGATGCGGAGGTGGTGGCCGCGGTCGAAGCGCAACGCGACAAGGGCGTCAAGGTCACGCCGTTGCGCTATTGGCGTGTGGCGGTGCCCATCACGGTGGCCTTCAGCCGCCGCGAACCGACGCTCACACTTGAGCTACCTGGCCGCGACCCCGTTCCGGGCGTGCACTTCGTCTGGGTGTCCAACACCAGTCCATGGACCTACAGCAACAACCGGCCGCTGGTGACCAACCCCGGCTGCACCTTCGAGTCGGGCCTTGGAGTGTTCGCGGTCACCGGCATGAAGGTGTTTCCCACGCTGAGATTGGTTCGCCAGATCCTGTCGAAGGGGCCGAAGCCGAAACGCCAAACAACTCGTCCGCGACGACGACGTACCTGCCTGAAAGTCACCTCCACCGGTGCCCCGATCGCCAGCCAGTTCGACGGGGACTACCTCGGCGTGCGCGAAACCATGACGTTCCGGGCGGTTCCCGACGTGCTCCCGGTGGTCGCCCCGCCCGCCAAAAACGTGCTCTGACCTGCGGTAACACCGGATCGGACGGACGCCAGACGGAAAAATCCTCGACAGAAGCGGCCCGCTAGTGTAGTACAACTGAGTAAGGGCTCGGATAAGAGATCATCGAAGTGAGATGGCCCACGCGTCAACTCACACTATTGACATTTGTTGAGCCTGTGAAACGATCGAAAGGTTGCATGCAGAAATTTATGTAGGGGTACGGATACCTTTTCTTGTGCACGCGTTAACAGCCGAAGAAAAATGCCCGTGCGCCTTGCTGCGCACTCAGTGAGGAGTAACAACGTATGGATTGGCGCCACAAGGCGGTCTGTCGTGACGAGGACCCGGAGCTGTTCTTCCCGGTAGGGAACAGCGGCCCGGCGCTCGCGCAGATCGCTGACGCGAAACTGGTCTGCAATCGGTGCCCGGTGACCACAGAGTGCCTCGCCTGGGCCCTGAATACCGGCCAGGACTCGGGCGTCTGGGGCGGCATGAGCGAAGACGAGCGGCGTGCATTGAAGCGTCGCAACGCCCGGACGAAAGCCCGTAGCGGAGTCTGACCCAGTTTCGACCACAGTGCGGCCCCGCCAATCGTCGGGGCCGCACTGTTGCGCGCGGCATTACAGCAGCAGCCGGGTCCGGCGACCGATCGGTACCCGTAGCACCACATCGGTGCCGTGCTCGGCGGCTTCACGCATGGCCAACGTGCCGTCCAGCTCCGCCGACACCAAGGTCCGCACGATCTGTAGGCCAAGGCTGTCGGACTTCTCCAGGCTGAATCCTTCCGGCAGTCCACGCCCGTCGTCGTGCACCACGACATCGAGCCAGCGCGCTGAGCGCTCGGCCCGGATCGTCACGGACCCTTCTTGGGCCGCCCGGTCAAACGCATGCTCGATCGCGTTCTGCACGAGTTCGGTGATCACCATGATCAGGGCCGTCGCACGGTCGGAGTCCAGCACCCCAAGGTGGCCGACCCGGTTGATCCGGATCGGCCTGTCCACCGACGCCACGTCGTTCATGATCGGCAGGATCCGGTCGATGACCTCGTCGAGGTTCACCTGCTCGTCCACCGACATCGACAACGCGTCGTGCACCAAAGCGATCGACGAAACCCGGCGCACCGACTCGATCAGCGCTTCCCGTCCTTCGGCGTTGACCGTCCGGCGGGCCTGCAGGCGCAGCAGCGCCGCCACGGTTTGCAGGTTGTTCTTCACCCGGTGGTGGATTTCCCGGATCGTGGCGTCCTTGGATATCAGGGCGCGGTCGCGGCGCTTGACCTCGGTGACGTCGCGGATCAGCACCGCTGCACCCCTGCTGGTGCCATGCACCATTAACGGCAGCGTCCGCAGCAGCACCGTGGCGCCACCGGCGTCGACCTCCATCCGCATGCTCGACCCGCCGGCCAGCAAGTCGAGCACATGCTCGGCGAGCTCCTGCGCCTCGAACGGGTCCGAGATCAGCGGCCGCGTCACTTTGATCAGGTTGCGGCCCTCCAGCTCGGTCGTCAGGCCCATCCGGTGGTAGGCGGACACCGCGTTGGGGCTCGCGTAGACGACGACACCGTCGACATCGAGGCGGATGAAGCCATCGCCCGCCCGCGGGGTCGAGCGTGACATGGCCACGTCGCCCACGTCGGGAAAGGTGCCCTCCGACAGCATGTGAACAAGATCCGTGGCGCATTCCCGGTAGGCGGTCTCCAGGTCGCCGGACTTTCGGCGGGCCGCCGATGCGTTTTGGTGCTGGGTCAGCACCGCCACCACGTGGCCGCCATACCGCACCGCGGAGGCTTCAACGTGCGGGCCGAGCAGTTGCCACGAATTCTGTTGGCCTGTAACGCTTTCCCGTGCAGGGGTGCCGGAGGTGAACGTCTCGGCGATGACCGGCATCTCATCGGCGTCCACGACGCTACCCACCGCATCGGCGTGCATCACCGTCGGCGCGGTATTCGGCCGGCATTGCGCCACACACACCAGCACGCCGTCGTCGCGGCGAACCCACATCAGGCAGTCGGCGAACGACAGGTCGGCCAGCAGTTGCCACTCCCCGACCACCGCGTGCAGGTGGTCCACCGCGTTGCCCGGCAGCATCGTGTGTTCGGCAAGCAGATCACCGAGAGTCGACATCAATTACTCCCGAGTCGTTCCCCGGCGGCAGGTATGAAGGGTCCAACGGTTAGCTGATCACGGCGATGAGGTCACCGGCCTGGATGACATCGCCTACCGAGACACTCACCTTGCTGACGGTGCCGTCGACTTCGGCCAGGACGGGGATCTCCATCTTCATCGACTCCAGCAGCACCACGATGTCACCCTTGCCGATTTGGTCACCCTCGTTGACAACGACTTCGAGCACGCTGGCCACGATCTCGGCGCGAACATCCTCGGCCATCTTCACCCCACTCATTTCGGCCATTTGCGCATGCTGGCTGCTGATCCTTCAAGCTTCCATCAGGCTCATTTATATCGAACCACAGAACCGGTCGGGACCGCGGCGCGCGGGCTATTGACACCCCATGAGACGTGCCGTGAGAGACTGTGCGACAACTTGACGGGTGCCAGGTGCCCGGTATCTGAGTAATTACGGAGGTTGAAAGAGATGGCCAAGCGTGGCCGTAAGAAGCGGGACCGCAAGTACAGCAAAGCCAACCACGGGAAGCGGCCTAATTCCTAGAGCGAGACCGCTACTGCAGACCCCGGATGATGGTGGTGCGCCGGATCTCCATCCGGAGGCGCTCCCGTAAGCCCTCGGGGGCCTTCTCACCTTTGCACTTGCTCGCGATCAACACCTTGATCCGCTCCTCGAGCCCGTAATGCTTGAAGCATCCTGGGCATGCCTCGAGATGCCGACGCAGCTTCTCTCGAGACTCCGGTGTGCATTCACCGTCAAGCAGCGTCCATACCTCGGCGATCACTTCCGCACAGCCGAGGCTGCCGTGGGAATCGCTGTCGTCGGCGTGCAGGTCGTCCTGGCCGGAAAACTCGCTCATGACGACACCTCCTCGTGCGCCTGCTGACCGCGGATAAAGCCCCGCTCCTTGGCCACGTCGGCCAAAAGACCACGCAGCTGACGTCTGCCGCGATGCAGCCGCGACATCACGGTCCCAATCGGCGTATCCATGATCTCGGCGATCTCCTTATACGGGAAACCCTCGACATCGGCGTAGTAGACCGCCATCCGGAACTCTTCCGGTAATGCCTGCAACGCTTCTTTGATCTCGGTGTCCGGGAGCGCCTCCAGCGCTTCGACCTCGGCCGAACGCAGCCCGGTGGAGGAATGCTCGGCGTTCGACGCCAATTGCCAATCGGTGATCTCTTCGGTCGGATATTCCGACGGTTGGCGCTGTTTCTTGCGATAGCTGTTGATATAGGTGTTGGTCAGGATCCGGTACAGCCACGCCTTGAGGTTGGTGCCCTCCCGGAACGAGCGAAATCCCGCGTAAGCCTTCACCATCGTCTCTTGCAGAAGGTCTTCGGCGTCCGCGGGATTGCGCGTCATGCGCAGTGCACCGCCGTACAGCTGATCCAGCAACGGAATCGCGTCGCGCTCGAAACGCGCCGTCAATTCCTCGTCGGTCTCCTCAGGCGGCTCGGGCTCGGGGATCTCTGGTCCGGTTGCGTCGTCGATGTCAGCCATCTCGATTAACACGGTCCCTTCTGTTGCGGTGTCGGCGGACAGCACCGCTAGCGACACCGGACTCGCTAGGAAGCGAGCCAACTGCTCCTCGCCCAACAGGCTCGTCGCCGTTGACACCAGAATCCTCCTCCCAATCTAAAGGCTGGGACCGACAGCGTCTGCCCGGGTCTGCCCCGGTCACGTAGCTGAAGAAACCGACTTGTTTAACAGCGTTAACCAGTGTGCTATTTCCGGCCCTAGTCGCGACGTGAATCGGGTCGGAGAATTGGGTCGTGCGGTCCCCCGATCCAGCCGGATCGAGCCTGGCGTTAGTGTGACGCCATGTCCCTTAACGGCAAGACCATGTTCATCTCTGGTGCCAGTCGCGGTATCGGCCTTGCGATCGCCAAACGGGCCGCAAGTGATGGCGCCAACATCGCGCTGATCGCCAAGACCGCCGAGCCGCACCCGAAGCTGCCCGGGACGGTTTTCACTGCCGCCAAGGAGCTCGAGGACGCGGGCGGACAGGCCTTGCCGATCGTCGGGGACGTCCGCGACCCGGATTCGGTCGAATCCGCCGTGGCCAAGACCGTCGAGCAGTTCGGCGGCATCGACATCTGTGTCAACAACGCGTCGGCGATCAACCTGGGGTCCATCACCGAGGTGCCGATGAAGCGGTTCGACCTGATGAACGGCATCCAGGTGCGCGGCACCTACGCGGTCTCGCAGGCGTGTATCCGCCATATGAATGGCCGGGAGAACCCGCACGTCTTGACGCTTTCGCCGCCGGTGCTGCTCGACAAGAAATGGCTGAAGCCGACGGCGTACATGATGGCCAAGTTCGGCATGACGCTGTGCGCGCTGGGGATCGCCGAAGAGATGCGCGACGAGGGCATCGCGTCGAACACGTTGTGGCCGCGCACGCTGGTGGCCACCGCCGCGGTGCAGAACCTGCTCGGCGGTGACGAGGCGATGGGGCGGGCCCGCAAGCCCGAGGTGTACGCCGACGCGGCCTACGTCATCCTCAACAAGCCCGCCCGCGAGTACACCGGCAACACGCTGCTGTGCGAGGACGTGCTCGTCGAATCCGGCGTCACCGACTTGTCGGTGTACGACTGCGTGCCGGGTTCGCAACTCGGCGTCGACTTCTGGGTGGACGGCGTCAACCCGCCTGGGTACGCGGGGCCCTGAGGCGCTGGCGCCACCGGCCCTGGCGGCAAAAGCGATTGGGCCGCAACTCCAACCGGTGCGGCTACGATTCGGCCGTCTTGGTCAGCTCGAATCGGCGGACCCCGAGACGGCCAGTCCCAAGCGCTGCCTTCAGCGGGAACGGGATACGCGTGTGGCGTCGGAGCTCTTCGGCTGGAACCGCGGCGCTGGTCAGCAATTCCCAACCGGGAAAGCGGTGGCGTAGATCCTCCTCCGAGATCCCGGCGATGATGCCGGGGATTTTCGTGAAGCCGGCCATGAGCAGCATGGCCCCTGGGGCGGCGACGCGGGAGACGCCGGCGGCATAGCTGTCCCGCCGGTCGCCGGATATGCCGTAGTAGCAGCCGCTGTCGACGATCAGGGTGAAGCCGTCACCGATGTCAAGGTCGGCGAGTCTGGTCACGTCGCCTCGCAGAAAACGTGGTTTCGCCGTGGTGTCGACGGCTTGGGAACGGGCTTTGTCGATAGCGCGGCCGAGCATGTCGATGCCAATCACTTCCCAGCCGTGCTGGGCCAGGTAGCGGGTGTTGCGTCCCGCACCGCAGCCGAGGTCGAGCGCTCGGCCCGGTTCAAGTCGCTGAGGGCCTTCCACGAACGGCACGATCCAGGCGTCGGGAATGTCGGCGGCCTCGAGTGATGGATTCAACCCGATGCGGGAGAGCGCCTCGTACAGGATGCGTAAGGCGCGAGGATTCATGCCAGATCCCTTTCCTGGATGATGAACGTGATGCCATTCGTCCATGACCAGTCTCGCCCCCTCAATAAACACATCAGCGCCAGCCGGTCGCGGATCCGGCGAGCCACCCTCGCCTGACCCCGGTTGGTTGAGCCGGTGTGTGAGAGTCTTGCGGCCCACGTGGTGGGCAGGAAGGCTCGACAAGATCATTGCTACAAGGAAGTGGCACAGCCCCGAGCAGGTTGTGCGCAAGTTGATGACGGCTGATCGGCTGCTGGCCGAGGGCAAGGACACGGCGGCGGTGTGCCGCGAACTGGGTGTCGCCGAGGCGACGTATCACCGCTGGCGCAACCAGTTCGGCGGCCTGAAAGCCGATGACGCGAAACGGCTCAAAGACCTCGAGCGTGAGAATGCCACGCTTAAGCGGCTGCTGGCCGACGCCGAATTGGAGAAGGCAGCGCTCAAGGAGATCGCCCGGGGAAACTTCTAGGCCCGGAACGCCGGCGGGCAGCTGTTCACCATCTCCAGCGGGTGCTGGGGGTCAGTGAACGGTTCGCCTGCCGCGTCACCGGGCAGCACCGCGCTACCCAACGGCATCAGCCCGCAGCACAACACCGGCCGACCCGGATGCGGCGTTGCGGGCCTGGCTGCGCGCCTACGCCAAGGACCATCCGCGCCGCGGATTCCGGCCCGCCTATCACGATGCCCGCGGTGAGGGCTGGCACGTGAATCACAAGAAGATCCAACGACTTTGGCGCGACGAAGGATTGCGGGTGCAGCAGCGGCGGCGTCGTAAACGCCACGGCACGTCCACCGCAGCCGATACCGTCACCGCCGATGCGCCCGACCGGGTATGGGCGGCGGATTTCCAGTTTGACGCCACCGCCGATGGCCGACCGATCAAGATCGTGTCCATCGTCGACGAACACACCCGCGAATGCCTCGGTGGCTTGGTCGAGCGTTCCATCACCGGCGAGGACCTCATCGCTGAACTCGATCATCTCGCCGCCCAGCGCGGCGGCTATCCCACGGTGCTGCGATGCGATAACGGACCCGAATTGGCCTGTGCCGCAATGGGAGAATGGGCCGGCGAGCATGTCGGCCTGCACTTCATCCCGCCCGGCCAGCCGTGGCGCAACGGCTATGTCGAGTCGTTCAATTCCCGGGTACGCGACGAATGTCTCAACATCAACGCGTTCTGGTCACTGACCCAAGCCCGTGTCGTCATCAGCGACTGGAAACACGACTACAACCACCACCACCGACACTCCTCGCTCGGCTACCTACCGCCAGCCCGCTACGCTGCCACCTGTACCCACCGATGAACGACTCTCACCCGCCGCCGACCAGTTCACGGGGTCCGGCCAATGGTGAGTCAGCAGACGCGCGAAGCGCCTGCCTGAGCATCGTCCTCGACACCCGCCCTAAACAAAACCCAAGGAGGATTCACCATGAACACGGGGCACATCACCGCTCTCGTCACGGGCGCAAACCGTGGATTGGGCAAGCACTTCGCAGCCCAACTTGTCGAGCGCGGCGCGAAGGTCTACGCCGCCGCGCGCCGCCCCGAAACAATCGAGCTCTCAGGCGTCGAACCCGTCCAGCTCGACATCACCGACCCAACCTCGGTGCGCCGCGCTGCCGAGCTGGCCAGCGACGTCACCGTGCTGATCAACAATGCCGGCACCTCCACGCGGGCGTCACTGCTGTCCGGGGCGTTCGAGGACGTCCGGCTGGAGATGGAGACGCACTACTTCGGCACCCTGAGCGTCATCCGGGCTTTCGCGCCGATAATCGAAGGCAACGGCGGAGGAGCAATCCTCAACATGCTGTCGGTGTTGTCCTGGCTGCATGCTCCCGCCTCCGGCGCCTACTCCGCGGCAAAGGCAGCCGAGTGGGCGATGACCGACGCACTCAGACAGGAACTGGCTCCCCGCGGCATCCATGTCACCGCCGTGCACGTCGGCTACATGGACACCGACATGGCCGCCTTCGCCCCGGCAGACCAAAAGACCGATCCCGCAGTCGTTGCCGAACTGGCGCTGGACGGCCTGCTGGCCGGCGAGCCGGAGGTTCTCGCCGACGATCTGACGCGCGCGACGAAGGCGCAACTGTCCGGCACCCAGAACGATCGCTGACACGGTCGCCGGCGAGCATGTCGGCCTGCACTTCATCCCGCCCGGCCAGCCGTGGCGCAACGGCTATGTCGAGTCGTTCAATTCCCGGGTACGCGACGAATGTCTCAACATCAACGCGTTCTGGTCACTGACCCAAGCCCGTGTCGTCATCAGCGACTAGAAACACGACTACAACCACCACCGCCGACACTCCTCGCTCGGCTACCTACCGCCAGCCCGCTACGCTGCCACCTGTACCCACCGATGAACGACTCTCACCCGCCGCTGACCAGTTCACGGGGTCCGGCCAACCCACGCCGTCGGTGGTGATCGCGGAGATCCCGGCCTGGCGCGCGCTCATACAAACGCGCTGAGACCGGTCAATGAGCGCCCGACAATCAAAGTGTTCATCTCCCGGGTACCTTCGTAGGAATAGATCGCTTCGGCGTCGGCGACGAACCGGCCAACGTTGTGCTCCAACAGGATTCCGTTTCCGCCGAGTAGTTCGCGCGCCCAGCCCACGGTTTCGCGCATACGTACGGTGCAGAAAGCTTTCGCCAGCGAGGAGTGCCGGTCCTCGGCGAGCCCCTCATCCTGCAGTTGCGACAGCCGCACGCACAGTCCGTATGAGGAGGTGACGTTGCCGAGCATCCGAACCAGCAGATCCTGGACCAGTTGGAAGCCGCCGATCGGCCGGCCGAACTGCTTTCGGCTACGGGCATACGCCAGCGCGTTCTCCTACGCGCCCATCGCACAACCGACCGCCATCCACGCCACCCCGGCGCGGGTTACCCGCAGCACCTCGGCGGTGTCTTTGAACGAGTTGGCGCGCTGAAGTCGATCGGACTCCGCGACCCGCACGTTGTCCAGCGTGATCAGACCGTTCTGCACTATTCGCAACGCAATCTTGTGCATCTGCTTCTCGACGGTGAATCCCGGCGAAGAGTTCTCCACCACAAAGCCTTTCACCTGCCCATCGGCGACGTCTTTGGCCCAAATCACAGTCAAGTCACCGAAGGTCGAGTTGCCGATCCACTTCTTTTGGCCGTTGAGGATCCAAGTGTCACCATCGCGCCGCGCTGTCGTTTCCAGCCCACCCGAGGCCCCGGACCCGACCTCCGGTTCGGTCAGCCCGAACGAGCCGATCTTGTCGTAGCGCGCCATGGCGGGCAGGAACCGTTCACGTTGCTCGTCGGAGCCACACAGATAGATCGACCCCATGGCCAGTCCGCCGTGCACCCCGTTGAAGGTGGCGATCGAGCAGTCGATGCGGGCGAGTTCTATCGCGACATGTCGTCGAGCAGGTAACGTGTCCGGGGAGCCGTAGCCGTGGTCCGGCAGGCCGCGATGCCCAGTTCGCGCATCCCAGGCACAATCTCGAACGGAAAGGTCGCACGCGACCAGTGCTCGAGGAGGACAGGCGCCGCGTCGGTCGTCATGAACTTGCGCACCGCATGCAGGAGCTGGCGCTCGTCGTCGGTAAGCAACTGCTCGTACGAGTAGAGCTCGGAGGTATCGATGCCGTCGTGGCTCATGGTCGTTCTCCGGGTTCGCTCAGAAATTTCTCGATGACGGGCGCGAGTTCGGCTGCGTTGTGCACGAGGTCGATGTGCCCGCCGGGACAATGCAGGTGCAGCCGCGAATGAGGCAACAACGCGTTCATGATGTGGGCGTTGGCCACTGGGATGATCGGATCGTCGGTGCCCGCCACGATCAACGTCTCCTGCCGCACCGCAGGCAATGCGAACAAACTGGTCCAGACCGAACCTGCGAGCAGCTGGTGCAGGTAGCCAATCTTCGATCCGGCGTGCAATTGACGCACGAACAGTCGCGCGACGTCGTCGCCGTGAGCACGGACGGTACCGCCGTACAGCTCCCCGGCAATGGATGCGGCGTAGTCGGGATCCGAGAACCTGCGCGGGGTCAGCATTTTCGCTAGCACCCGTGGGTGGGCGGGCACCATAAGCGCGCCGGTGCCGGTCGAAACCAGCACCAGGCGCCGGCATCGGCGCGGGTTCTGGAAGGCGAACTGCTGCGCAAGAGCGCCGCCCCAGGACAGCCCGAGCACAT